>NZ_CP162753.1:3445000-5959056 GCF_054668275.1 Pseudomonas sp. S3_A03 | reverse complement strand
CACCATCTCGCCGAGCCCGATGCCGCTGTTGGCCTACCTGGCCGCCAAGACCACCACCATTCACCTCGGCGCCGGCACCATCATCGCGCCGTTCTGGCACCCGTTGCGGGTCGCGGGCGAATGCGCCTTGCTGGACGTGATCAGTAACGGTCGCATGGAAGTCGGTCTGGCCCGTGGCGCTTATCAGGTGGAGTTCGACCGAATGGCCGGTGGCATGCCCGCCTCCTCCGGCGGCCAGGCGCTGCGCGAGATGGTTCCGGTGGTGCGCGCCCTGTGGCAAGGCGATTACGCCCACGATGGCGATATCTGGAAATTCCCGACCTCCACCAGCGTGCCCAAGCCGATCCAGAAGCCTAATCCGCCTATGTGGATCGCCGCTCGCGATCCGGACTCGCATAACTTCGCCGTGGCCAACGGCTGCAACGTCATGGTCACGCCGCTGATGAAGGGCGACGAAGAAGTCCTCGATCTGAAGAACAAATTCCAGGCCGCGCTGGATAACAACCCGGACGTGCCACGCCCGCAACTGATGGTGCTGCGTCACACCCACGTTCACGCGGCCGACAACCCCGAGGGCTGGAAAGTCGGGGCCAAGGCGATCTCGCGTTTCTATCGCACCTTCGATGCCTGGTTCGGCAACAAGGTAACGCCGGTCAACGGCTTCCTGGAACCGAGCCCGGAAGAGAAGTTCGCCGAGCGCCCGGAGTTCCAACTGGAGAGCCTGCACAAGACCGCCATGATCGGCACCCCGGAAGAAATCATCCCGCGCATCAAGTACTACCAGCAATTGGGTGTCGACGAATTCAGCTTCTGGTGCGATAACAGCCTGCCTCACGCGGAAAAGAAAAAATCCCTGGAGCTGTTCATCAAACACGTGGTCCCGGCGTTCCGCTGAAAGTCCACCACCCCGGCCCCTCGGACGCAAAGCCAGGGGCCGCCTGACGTGTGGGGTCGATTCCAATGATCAATGATCGCCGCCCATCACTCGCCCTTCCCTCCGGCGCCGAGCAGGCTTACCTGCGCGGCGAATCGACCGTTTCACATCTGCATTTCAAGCGCCTGCGCGCCAGCGTGACTGCCAAGCAGAACGGTTTCTGGCAACCCGTTTATTGAGCTGACCCGAACTGGAATTCACGCACCCGCGTCTCTTCAAAACGAGGCGTGCCCGGTGCTTTGTGCTTCGGCCCATGATCAGGTTTGCTCAATGAATAATAAAAACGCGCTGTTGATCATCGACATGCAGCAGGAGGACGGATTCGTCCTGGAACACTTCGACACCGTGGCGGCCAACACCGTCGCCCTGCTCAAGACCGCCCGCCGCCAGCGGGTGCCTGTCATCTATACCCGTCACATCAATCAGGCCGACGGCAGTGACCTGCCGCGCGGCGAACCGCGAGCGGCCGACGGCGGCCCCAGCAGCTATCGCGCGGGCACCCGCCACGTGGAAATCCTCGAACTTTTGGCGCCGCAGCCTGATGAGCTCGTTATCGACAAGAGCCGTTACAGCGCCTTCCACCGCACCGACCTGGATGGCCGGCTCAAGGCGCTCGGGGTCGATACCCTGATCGTCTGCGGCGTGTTGACCGATGTTTGCGTGCTCAGCACGGTGTTCGACGCCTTCGCCCTGGGTTATCAGATTCGGCTGGTCAGCGATGCCTGCACCACGACCACACTGGCGGGGCATTACTCGGCGCTGCTGATGATGGCCAACTGGATCTACGCCATGGAAATCCTCACCGGCGCCGAATGCCTGCGAGCCCTGGAGAACCGCGATTATCTAAGCCTGATCCCCGAGCGCCCAGACCTGTTCGCCCACCAGCCCCATGAGCTGGAACGCACCATCGCCCGCTTGCAAACCCATCTCGCCCGGACTCAGGAGTAATCGCCATGCAAGTTGAAAAAAGAAGCATCGATTTCATCCCTGAGGCTGAACGCCATGGCCAACCCGGCTCGCTGTTCTTCATCTGGTTTGGCGCCAACATGAACATCACCACCATTGCGTCCGGCGTGTTGCCGGTCGTGATGGGGCTCAATCTGTTCTGGAGCGCGCTGGCGATCATCATCGGTTCGCTGCTGGGGGCCATCTTCATGGCCTCCCATTCTGCCCAGGGACCGAAACTGGGCATCCCGCAAATGATCCAGAGTCGGGCGCAATTCGGCGTGCTGGGGGCGGTATTGCCGCTGCTGTTCGTGATGCTGATCTACCTGGGGTTTTTCGTCAGCAACACCTTGCTCGCCGCCCAGGCATTGGAGTCCGTCAGCCCGTTGCCGGCCACCGGCAACATCTACCTGATCGGGGCATTGTGCTTTGTCGTCGCGCTCTACGGTTATCGCCTGATTCACCGCTTGCAGAAGCTGCTGTCGATCCTTTCGCTGCTGGTGTTTATCGGCGCGACCGTGTCAGCGCTCCAGTTGCCAATTCCTGCGGAGCAATGGCTGCCAACCGACTTCTCGTTGTCGAAGTTCCTGGTGGCGGTGAGCATCGCCGTGACCTGGCAACTGTCCTACGCGCCGTACGTGGCCGACTACTCGCGTTACTTGCCGAGTAGCACGCCAACCGCAAAAGTGTTCTGGTACAGCTACGTCGGCACGGTCAGCGGCGGTGCCTGGATGATGATTTTAGGGGCGATTCTCAGCGTCGGTATCACGGGCTTTTCCAGTAACGTCGGCAGCCATATCGCCGGCCTGTTTGGGAGCGGCGCGCTGCTGCTGTTCGCCTTCATCGTCTATGGCCAGGTGTCGATCAATGTGTTCAACCTGTACGGCGCCTTTATGTCGACCATCACCGTGATCGAACCCTTTGCCCAGCTCAAGGTGACACCTCGTGTACGCGGCCTGTTCATGCTGCTGATCAGCCTGGTGGCCACAGCCTTGTGCACCATCAGTCAGGACGACTTCATCAACTTTTTCCTCAATTTCATTTTCTTCATGAGCTACTTCCTGATCCCTTGGACGGCAATCAATCTGGTGGATTACTACTGCCTGCGCAAAGGGCAATACCGGATCGATGACATCTTCGACAAGGACGGGATCTACGGACGCATCAACTGGATCGCTTGCGGCAGTTTCGTGCTGGCGATCGCGCTGGAAATCCCCTTCATGAACACCACGTTGTATGTCGGCCCGGTGGCCAACGCCCTGGATGGCGTAGACCTGGCGTGGATGGTCGGGTTGCTGGTACCCGCCCTGAGTTACTACTGGCTGATGAAACTCGGCAAGCGTGCCCAGGGGGTGGGCGAGATGTCTTGAGTGTGAGGCAGGGCAGCAGGTGTAAGGCCAACATCGATCGGTAGCCAACATGCCCTTGCTCGCAGGTTTGTGATGGATCATCGGGGCCCAACGATGCCTCGATGATCAGGTCTGTTTTCGGATCGAGGTCTTGATCGGGGCACAGGGAGCAAACGACCGTGTTGTTTCGCTGCTCACCCGGTGCGAATATTTCGCTTTATGTACCAGGCAATAGGGAGGCTTCGAACGTGAGCGCTACTGCTTCAATCTGGTTATTTGTCGTGCCATTCGCCATTGCAGCCGCAATCCCCGGCCCTGCTCAGGGAGCCCTGCTCGGCCAAGTGGTGTCGCGCGGCGCAAGGTCTACGATACCCTTCATCGGCGGTATGGTGCTGGGAAATGCGGCCTGGCTGGTGGTTGCCACCCTCGGTCTTACGGCGCTGGCACTGCAGTTCGAGCATGTGTTCATCGCGGTGAAATGGCTGGGTGTTGCCTTTATTCTGTTCATCGCATGGAGCCTATGGTGCAAGAGCACCGAACAACCTCAAGCACCTCCCAAGCGCTCAGTGGGCCGAGGCCTTCTTGCAGGCGCTGTGCTGACCCTGAGCAATCCAAAGGCGGTGGTATTTTTCGGCGCGGTGTTGCCTCATGCATTTGATCTGACGGCTCTGTCCTGGCCCGAAGTCCTCTTTATCACCGCACTCGGCATTGGGATTGATCTGACCATCCAATTGGCTTACCTGGTTACCGCATCGCGAATCAAGTGCGCCCTCCAGTCACCCAAGGCAATGAAGCGTCTGAACAGAACATCCGCCGGCGTAATGACTGGCTGTGCGGGCTGGATGGCTGTTTCACACTGATCTGCTTGCAGCAATGTTCACCGTTGAACGTCTACGCCGCCCCAGGTTGGCCTTTTGCATCAAGGATGAAATGCGAAATGCTGCAGACGAAAAAAAGCCCGCTCAATGAGCGGGCTTTCTGTGGTGACCTGGCGTTCAGCGTTCCAGGTTACCGAATATGGCGCAGCGGACGGGACTCGAACCCGCGACCCCCGGCGTGACAGGCCGGTATTCTAACCGACTGAACTACCGCTGCGCGTAACACATGAAGCGAATGGTGGGTGATGACGGGATCGAACCGCCGACCCTCTGCTTGTAAGGCAGATGCTCTCCCAGCTGAGCTAATCACCCTTCGTCTCGGTGTGGCGCGCATTCTACGGAGCGACCCTGGGTCTGGCAAGCACTTTCTTAAATCTTTTTTGAGGCCTTCCAATGGCTTAGGCAGGGTTGGCCTGGGGCGTTATCAAGAGAATAATGCCCCCCTTTGTATAAAGGAGAGACTCACCCCATGTGGTTCAAGAACCTGCTTATCTATCGCCTGACCCAAGATCTGCCTGTTGATGCCGAGGCGTTGGAGACTGCAATGGCCACCAAACTGGCGCGCCCTTGTGCAAGCCAGGAGTTGACCACTTACGGTTTCGTCGCGCCTTTTGGTAAAGGCGAAGACGCTCCCCTGGTACACGTCAGCGGAGATTTCTTGCTGATCGCCGCACGCAAGGAAGAACGCATTTTGCCGGGTAGCGTGGTACGTGACGCGCTCAAAGAGAAAGTCGAAGAGATCGAGGCCGAGCAGATGCGCAAGGTCTATAAGAAGGAACGCGACCAGCTCAAGGATGAAATCATCCAGGCCTTCCTGCCGCGCGCGTTTATCCGTCGCTCGTCGACCTTCGCCGCCATCGCGCCGAAACAAGGCTTGATCCTGGTGAACTCGGCCAGCCCCAAACGCGCCGAAGACTTGCTGTCGACCCTGCGTGAAGTGATCGGCACCCTGCCGGTACGCCCCCTCACCGTAAAAACCGCACCGACGGCGATCATGACCGACTGGGTGACCACCCAAAACCCGCCGATGACTTTTTTGTCCTCGACGAGTGCGAACTGCGCGACACTCATGAAGACGGCGGCATCGTGCGCTGCAAGCGCCAGGACCTGACCGGCGAAGAGATCCAACTGCACCTGACCACCGGCAAGGTCGTGACGCAACTGTCCCTGGCGTGGCAGGACAAGCTGTCCTTCATGCTCGACGACAAAATGACCGTCAAACGCCTGAAGTTCGAAGACCTGTTGCAAGACCAGGCGGAACAGGATGGCGGCGACGAGGCCCTGGGCCAACTGGATGCCAGCTTTACCCTGATGATGCTGACCTTCGGCGAATTCCTGCCGGCGTTGGTTGAAGCGTTGGGCGGCGAAGAGACCCCACAGGGCATTTAAAGCCATGTGAATCAAACTGTGGGAGGGGGCTTGCTCCCTGCCACATTTGATAGGTGTTCAACTTCAAGAATCTGATAACAAGGACATCCCCATGCGCGCACTCGCCGCCCTGAGCCGCTTCGTCGGCAATACCTTCGCCTACTGGGTGCTGATTTTTGCCGTGCTGGCCTTCCTTGAACCCGGTTGGTTCGTCGGCCTGAAAAGCGCCATCGTCCCGCTGCTGGGCCTGGTGATGTTCGGCATGGGGCTGACCCTCAAACTCGATGACTTCGCCGAAGTCGCGCGCCACCCATGGCGAGTGGCGCTCGGCGTGGTTGCGCACTTTGTGATCATGCCGGGCGTGGCCTGGTTGTTGTGCCAAGTGTTCCACCTGCCGCCGGAAATAGCCGTCGGCGTGATCCTCGTCGGGTGCTGCCCAAGCGGCACCTCGTCCAATGTAATGACGTGGCTGGCACGCGGCGATTTGGCGCTGTCGGTGGCCATCGCGGCCGTCACCACCCTCCTCGCCCCACTGCTCACGCCGGCGCTGATCTGGCTGCTGGCCTCGGCCTGGTTGCCCGTGTCGTTCATGGAACTGTTCTGGTCGATCCTGCAAGTGGTGCTGCTGCCGATCGTGCTCGGCGTGGTTGCACAACGCCTGCTCGGCGAGCGGGTGCGTCATGCCGTGGAGGTGTTGCCGCTGGTGTCGGTGATCAGCATCGTGATCATCGTTGCGGCGGTGGTTGCCGCCAGCCAGGCGAAGATCGCCGAGTCGGGCCTGTTGATCATGGCCGTGGTGATGTTGCACAACAGCTTCGGTTTCTTGCTGGGTTACTTCACAGGCCGCGTGTTCAGGTTGCCATTGGCGCAACGCAAGTCGCTGGCGCTGGAGGTGGGCATGCAGAACTCCGGGCTGGGCGCTGCGCTGGCCAGCGCGCACTTCTCGCCACTGGCGGCGGTGCCGAGTGCGCTGTTCAGCGTCTGGCACAATATTTCCGGGGCATTGCTGTCGACCTACTTCCGTCGCATGAGCGAAAAGGAAGACCGGCGCATGGTGGAGAACACTCCGCAAACTTGATCGCCCGATCCGTTTTCGGCACTCTACGGGCTTCGCGGGGACGACCTCGCGACGCCAACGAGCGTTGAATCCGGGGACGACCCCGCCTGAAGAAGCGAGGTCATCATGTCCTGGATCATTCTGTTTTTTGCCGGGTTGTTCGAAGTCGGCTGGGCCGTGGGCCTTAAGTACACCGACGGTTTCAGCAAGCCGCTGCCCACTGCCCTCACGATTGTCGCCATGGCCGTCAGCCTCGGCCTGCTGGGGCTGGCAGTCAAAGAGCTGCCACTGGGTACCGCCTATGCCGTATGGACTGGCGTAGGCGCCGTGGGTACGGTGATTGCGGGCATTGTCCTGTTTGGTGAATCCATGGCGTTGTTTCGGTTGGCCAGTGTGGCCTTGATCATTTGCGGGCTCATTGGTCTCAAGATCAGCACTTAGGCCACTGCCGCTTCCCAGAGCGAGCCCCACATTTTGATGTGTGAATGTGGGGCTTGCTCGCGATGAGGCCGACCCAACCCATGCAGGGCTACCGGACACTCCCCCGCAAACCGCCCACCACAGCCTGCAACTGCACAGGCGTTGCAGCCTGCGCGGCAATCGGCTCCCCGGCCACCAACACCACCCGCGACCAAATCCGGTGGAAAAACCCCTTGTTTGGATCGCGACTGAAGAAACTTCCCCACAGCCCCTGCAACGCCATCGGGATCACCGGCACCGCCGTCTCTTCCAGAATGCGTGTCACCCCGCCACGAAACTCATTCATCTCGCCATCGGCGGTCAGCTTGCCTTCCGGGAAGATGCACACCAGTTCGCCGTCCTTCAGGTACTGCGCAATCCGTGTGAAGGCCTTTTCGTAGATCTGGATGTCTTCATTGCGCCCGGCAATCGGAATCGCACCGGCGGTGCGGAAGATAAAATTGAGTACCGGCAGGCGGTAGATCTTGTAGTACATGACAAAACGAATCGGCCGACGCACTGCGCCGCCAATCAACAATGCATCGACAAACGACACGTGATTGCACACCAGCAACGCCGCGCCTTCATCAGGAATGGCCTGCAGGTTGCGATGTTCCACCCGGTACATGGAATGGCTGAGCAGCCAGATCATGAAACGCATGGTGAACTCGGGGACGATCTTGAAGATGTAGGTGTTGACCGCGACGTTGAGCAGCGACACCACCAGGAACAGTTCGGGGATCGACAGCTTGGCCACGCTCAGCAGCACGATCGACACAATCGCCGACACCACCATGAACAGCGCGTTGAGGATGTTGTTGGCGGCAATCACCCGTGCGCGCTCGTGCTCGGCGGTACGCGACTGGATCAGCGCATACAGCGGCACGATATAGAAACCGCCGAACACCCCCAGGCCGAGGATATCGAACAACACCCACCACGCCTGGCCGACACTGAGCACCGCCAGCCAGTCGTTGGCCTGGATGTTCTGCACGAAGCCGCCGGAATGCCACCACAGCAACAGGCCGAACACCGTCAGGCCGAATGAGCCAAAGGGCACCAGGCCGATTTCCACCTTACGCCCGGAAAGTTTCTCGCAGAGCATCGAACCGAGGGCGATGCCCACCGAAAACACGGTGAGGATCAACGTCACCACGGTTTCGTCGCCATACAACCACTCTTTGGCGTACGCGGGGATCTGCGTCAGGTAGATCGCCCCGACGAACCAGAACCATGAGTTGCCGACGATCGAGCGCGACACCGCCGGCGTCTGGCCCAGGCCCATGCGCAAGGTGGCCCAGGACTGGGTGAAGATGTTCCAGTCCAGGCGCAGCTGCGGGGTCGACGCCGCCGCACGGGGAATGCTGCGACTGGCCAGGTAACCCAGCACCGCGACGCCAACAATCGCCACGGACACCACAGGCGCATAGTGGGCGGACGACATCATCACTCCCGCACCGATAGTGCCGGCCAGAATAGCCAGGAAGGTGCCCATTTCCACCAAGCCGTTGCCGCCCACCAACTCGTCGTCGTGCAGGGCCTGGGGCATGATCGAATACTTGACCGGGCCGAACAGCGCCGAGTGCGTGCCCATGGCAAACAGCGCCAGCAGCATCAGCTCCAGATGGTTGGTCAGGAAGCCTGTGGCGCCCACGGCCATGATCACGATCTCGCCGATCTTAATCGCGCGGATCAGCGCATCCTTGTTGAATTTCTCGCCAAACTGCCCGGCCAACGCCGAGAACAGGAAAAACGGCAGGATAAACAGCAGCGCGCACAGGTTGACCCAGATAGAGCGGTCACCGTCGATGGTGAGCTTGTAGAGAATGGCCAGGATCAACGACTGCTTGAAGATGTTGTCGTTGAAAGCGCCCAGCAACTGGGTAACGAAGAACGGCAAAAAGCGCCGTGTGCGCAGCAAGGTAAATTGCGAGGGGTGGCTCATCGTCCGTGTTCCTGCGTGGCCGTTATTTATCAGGCCACGACTTTACCTAATCGCGCTCACTTATTCCCTAATCCTGCAATGCAGGGTGAAACAAAAAGCTCACCTTTGTAGGCGCCTTGCACGGTGCGCTTGGCGACAACCCACCACATCAGCGCCAAGGCCACTACCAACACGCAGCCCATTACGCCGAAGAAGCCCAGGTGCAGCACGGCTGCCAGTTTCAGCGTGGCCAGGGCATACACCCCCAATGGGAAGGTAAACCCCCACCAACCGAGGTTGAACGGGATACCGGCGCGCAAGTAACGCAGGGTGATCAGCACCGCGATCAGCATCCACCACAGGCCGAAGCCCCACAGGGTGATACCCGCGATCAGGCCAAGGCCGCCGGCAATTTCACCGACGCCGGGCAAGCCATTGGCGGCAAAGATGACGGGAGCATCGCCGCCCAGCAACAACATCCCAAGGGCCCCGGTGCCGATGGGACCGAGCGCCAGCCAACTCGACGCGGCCATATTGGCGTGGGGCAATTTATGCAGGGCCATGCGCAGCATCAGGATAGTCAGGATGCTGAACGCCACCGGCAGGGAAAACGCCCATAGCACGTAGCTGGTCACCAGCATCACCAATTGCCCATGGGCATCTGCCAGGTGTGGCGCGAGCAAGCCACCGCTGGCTGCGGCGACTTCAGCGGCGACTACAGGCAGCAGCCACACGGCGGTCATCCGGTCGATGCTGTGTTCCTGACGGGTAAACATCATGAACGGGATCAGCACACCGCAGGCCAGCGCCATGGCCACGTCCAGCCACCACAGCGCTTCGGCCAGCGGAATCACATCGGCACCCCAGCGCGGCAGGCCGAACAGCAACAAGCCGTTAAGAATGGTTGCCAGGCCCATGGGAATGGTGCCGAAAAACATCGAAACCGTGGAATGCCCGAAGATCCGGCGCGCCTCGTGAAAAAACATCACCCACCGCGCCGCATACAAAACGCTGAACAGCAGGAACAGGCCAATGGTCAACAGCCAAAGCCCTTCGGCGAGCGCCTGCACACCTGGCAGAGTGACGGGCAACTGCGCCAAGGCCAGCGCCAGCACCCCGGTGCCCATGGTCGCGGCAAACCAGTTGGGGGTGAACTGGCGAATCACTTCCTGAGGGCGGGTCAGGTGGCTGAAGGGTTTGAAGCGGGCAGTAGTCGAGCAGGTCATGATGGCAATCCTCTTCCTCGCATGAGGGTGGGACCATGGTAGAACCTGATCGAATATCTATATAACGGGTAATATCTCTAACTGTTATCTATTTTGCCGATAAGCGCTAAACACTGCCCTCGCTTTCTATCACCAGAATTCGCGCAGGGCCCTGGGGATGAGCCACGTGCTCGGTGCCGACGCTGGCGTAGAAAATATCCCCCACCGCCAGCTCCGCCACCTGCTCAAAACCATGGTCGCGGTAGTACATGTTTACCCGCCCATCCAGCACCACAAACACTTCTTCACCGTCGTTGGTGTGCCAGCGATACGGCTGGTCGGTCCAGTGCAAACGGGTGGTGATGCCGTTCATGTTGGCAATATCCAATGCTTCCCAGGCACGGCTGCCGGTGAAGTCCTTGCTGCGGATGATCTTCACGCTTGAATCTCACGGCTTTTTGAATCGGCGATTATTACCGGATCAAGGGCTGGATGTCGCCTTGCGCCTGGAAGAATCCTGCATGAGCAGCGCGACCAAGGCACTGAGTGTCAGCCCGATCAACAGCGCCCCATACGCATCCGTAGTGGCAATCAAACCAACGCTGCGGATCAGATTACCCGCCAACAGTGATGGCACGCAGAACGCCAGGTAACTCAGCACATAGAACGCCGACATCAAACCCGCCCGCTCGTGGGGCAAGGCCAGCGGTACGACGCTGCGCACAGCCCCAAGGAACCCGGTTCCGAAGCCACTGCCGGCGATCAGCGTGGCGACAAAAAATAACGGCAAGCTGCCGGCGTGCACAGCGCTCAGGATCAACGCCACACCCACCGCCAGCAATACAGCCCCCAGGCGCAGGAGCCTGTCGGCCGAGCGATTGCGCAGGCTGTAGATCATCAGCGCTGCGCTCAATGTCAGCACGGCCACCAACCCGCCACCGATCAGATGGGATGTGGAGCCGGTCGCCGCCCGCACCAGCGACGGCGCGAGGGACAGATAAAAACCTCCCATGGCCCATACCGCGACGTCTACCGGCAACGCCACCCATAACGCGCGGCGAGCCTGGGCCGGCACGTGCAAGGTGGGCCACAGCGAGGCCAGCGCTCCCGGTATCCGGCTGACGGTTTCCGGCAAGCGCACTACATACAAGGCTTGTAACAGCATCAGGCTGAACAGCACCGCGTAAATCAAGGTGGTCGGGAACGGTGCAAACTCCACCAGCAGGCTGCATCCCATCGCCCCGCACGCCATCCCCAACATCGGCGCCACACTGTTGATCAGCGGCCCTTGCTGGCGATCGGTATCGAGCAACGCCGCCCCCAGCGCCGCCGTGGCCATGCCGGTGGCAAAGCCCTGCAATGTACGCGCGGCAATCAGCCAGGCCACGCTGCTTTCATTGATAAATAGCAGCATCGCCAGCATGTTCAGGACCAGCGCGGCAAAAATCACCGGCCTACGCCCCAGATGGTCCGACAACGACCCCACGGTCAGCAGCGCCGCCAGCAGGCTCAAGGCGTACACGCCAAAGATCAGCGTGAGCATGCCTGCCGAGAAATGCAGGCCTTCCTGATACAGAGGGTACAACGGCGTCGGCGCGCTGGAGGCGGCCAGGAATGTGAGCAAGGTGATCGCGAGGAACACCAGACTGGAACGATGAGACGTCAGGTTGGGCATGGGCACGCTCCGCTAAAGCTAATATTTTGCTTTTGTGGAGTGTGCGACCGGCCAGCACTTAAAGCAAATTCTTTGTGTTAAGGTCACAAACATGGTGATTAAAGAAGGCCTCCGCCCGGGAGGCCGTAGTGCCCGGGTACAAGAATCCGTTCATTCGGCAGTGCGCGAACTGCTGGAGACCCATGAACGCACGAGCGTGACCGTGCCGATGATAGCCGCGCGCGCAGGCGTCACCCCGTCGACCATCTACCGACGCTGGGGCGACCTGTCGGTGCTGCTCGCCGACGTGGCCCTGGCGCGCATGCGCCCCGACAGCGAACCGGCCAACACCGGCAGCCTGCGCGGTGACCTGCAAGCCTGGGCCGAGCAATATCTGGATGAAATGAGTTCGGCGCCGGGGCGCAACATGATGCGTGACGTGCAGTGCAGCGTGACGCCAGGATATTGCGTGAGCATCTTGAGTGGGCAGTTGCAGGCGATTGTCGACCGCTACCCGGACCAGGCGCCACCGAGCGTGGACCGTTTGATCAACCTGCTGGCGGCGCCGACGGTGTTTCGCATTCTGTTTTCAAGCGCACCGTTGGAAGTTGAACAACTGCACGAGCTGATCGAGCTGGCGCTGAAGTCATAAGGCCTCATACAAAACCAAATGTGGGAGGGGGCTTGCCCCGATGGCGGTGTAACAGTCCACATAGTTTTGACTGCGCCACCGCTATCGGGATGTAAGCCCCCTCCGACATTTTTTACCGCGTTCAGATCAGTACTTACGTACGCATCCCACGCCCACTCACCAGCAACCGCGCGCAACCGATATACAACACCACGGTGGCCACGATCATGAAGGTGATCGCCACGCTGATCTTGATATCCGACACACCCAGGATGCCGTAGCGGAAGGCGTTGACCATGTGCAGCACCGGGTTGGCCAGTGACACGGTCTGCCAGAACGGTGGCAGCAAGGTGATGGAATAGAACACGCCGCCCAGGTAGGTCAGCGGCGTCAGCACGAAGGTTGGGATGATCGAAATATCATCGAAGTTGCGTGCAAACACGGCGTTGATAAACCCCAGCAGCGAGAAGATCGTCGCCGTGAGCACCACCACCAGAATCGTCACCCCGAGGTGATGCACTTGCAGCTGCGTGAAGAACAGTGACAACAGCGTCACGATCACCCCGACCATCAAACCGCGCAGCACGCCACCCAAGGTGTAGCCGATCAGAATGGTGTGCGGCGACACCGGCGACACCATCAATTCTTCGATGGAGCGCTGGAACTTGCTGCCGAAGAAACTCGACACCACGTTGCCGTAGGAGTTGGTGATCACTGACATCATGATCAGGCCCGGCACGATGTACTCCATGTAGGTGAAACCACCCATGTCGCCGATCTGCCGACCGATCAGGTTACCGAAGATCACGAAATACAGGACCATGGTGATCGCCGGCGGCAGCAACGTCTGCGGCCAGATCCGGGTAAAGCGCTTCACTTCGCGGTAGACGATGGTTTGCAGCGCAACGAGGTTAGGTTGCAGTTCGGAACTCATACCGCCACCTTCGTCAGATTTTTCTCCACCAGGGACACGAACAACTCCTCAAGGCGATTGGTTTTGTTACGCAGGCTCAGCACTTCGATGTTCTGGGTTGCCAACTGCGTGAACAGCGCGGTAATGCCCATGGCTTTGTCGACCTGGACTTCCAGGGTGTGGCTGTCCACCAGGCGGCTCGGGTAGCCGAGCAGTTGCGGCGGCACCGACAGATTGTTCTTCAGGTCGAGCAGGAAGGTTTCCACATGCAACTGGCCCAGCAGGTTACGCATGCTGGTGTTCTCGACGATGGTGCCGTGGTCGATGATGCCGATATTGCGGCACAGCTGCTCAGCCTCTTCCAGGTAATGGGTGGTGAGGATGATGGTGATGCCCTTCTCGTTCAGCTCGGTGAGGAAGGTCCACATCGAGCGACGCAGCTCGATGTCCACGCCGGCGGTGGGCTCATCGAGGATCAGCAGGCGCGGTTCGTGCACCAGTGCGCGGGCGATCATCAAGCGGCGTTTCATACCACCGGACAGCGAGCGCGAAGGCACATCGCGCTTGTCCCACAGGCCCAGTTGGGTCAGGTATTGCTCGGCGCGTTCCTTGGCGACTTTCATCGGGATGCCGTAGTAACCGGCCTGGGTCACGACGATGTCGAAGGTCTTTTCGAACTGGTTGAAGTTGAATTCCTGGGGCACCACGCCGATAGAGCGCTTGAGCGCCGCCGGGGATTTATCCAGGTCATGACCGAAAATATTCACCGTGCCGCTGGTCTTGTTCACCAGGGTCGAGAGGATACCGATGGTGGTGGATTTGCCTGCGCCGTTGGGGCCGAGCAAGGCGAAGAAGTCACCTTCGGCGACGTCCAGATCGATACCACTCAGGGCCTGGAAACCGTTGCCGTAGGTTTTGGTTAGCTGCCGGATGGACAGAGCGGAACTCATATCGGAATACGCACCAAAGAAGGGAATAGAAAGAATAGATGAGGGGCGCACCGCAGGTAGTTCAACCCGCGGCGCATGGCGAGCATGGTGCGTGCCCGCGTCGCACAAGTACAGTCACCTGTATTAATAGTCAGTATTAAGTCAACACGGTCATGACCGCTTTGCGATACGCCGGCCGCTGCTGCAGGCGTTGGTACCAGGCCTCTAGATGGGGCATTGCAGGACGTTCGATGGGCATTTCGAACCAGGCGTAAATGAAACAGCCCAAGGGGATGTCCCCCATGCCGAAAGCGTCGCCGGACAGGTAAGGCTGCCCGGCGAGGGCCTGCTCGACCGTCTGGAGCGCATCAATGCAGGCTTGGCGTCCTGCGTGGATGGCGTGCCAGTCCTGTTTTTCTGCGGGGGTACGCAATACCCCCCAGAACACGATCTTGAAGGGCTCGGCCAGGGTCGAGGTGGTCCAGTCCATCCACTTTTCGGCATTGGCACGGGCTTGCAGGTCGCTTGGGTAAAACGCCGACGCGTGCTTGGCGCAGAGGTAACGCACAATGGTGTTGGATTCCCACAACGCAAAGTCGCCGTCCTGAATCATCGGCACCCGGCCATTGGGGTTCAGCGCCCGGTACTGCGGGGTATCGACCACACCAAAAGCCCCGCCCGCATCAATTGCCTCATAGTCCAGGCCGAGCTCCTCGGCGCACCACAGTGCTTTCCTGACATTGGATGAATTTTTACGACCCCAGATCTTCAGCATGACCGCGCCTTATTGTGGTGAACATGGCTTGATGAACGCAGCAGCATACGCCGGTTCACCCACGGCTTAAATCGCTCTGCAAGTCGCCCAGCAGGCTCGGCATGTGTTCGGCAAACAGGTGCGGGTAACATTTCTGAATATGGGCGAAGAACATTTCTTCGGGCACATCGGCAAATTGCCCATGGTCCAGCACGTACTCCATCGAACGCTGGCCTTGGCGATTGAACGCATGGAACACGCTGTCGTTAACCCCATCGAATTCCAGCGGCGGCACATCGAATAGCTCACACAATTGCTGATTGAACGCCGGCGTGGCCTTGACCCAGCCACCGTCCAGGTACAGCTCGGTGTAACCGTGCATGGCGAACACATCACTCTTGAGCAACGCGAGCAGACGCGGGGTCGACAGGTGATTACGCACATCCGCCAGGCCGATGCGCGCGGGGATACCGCAATGGCGGGCGCAGGCGGCGAGCAAGGTGGCCTTGGGCACACAGTAGCTCTCGCGGGTAGCCAGGGCGAAGCTGGCGTTCAACGTGCCGGGGTCGCGGCTGAAGGTGTAGGGGTTGTAGCGCACAGCCTCGCGTACGGCGAGATAGAGACTGACTGCCTGGTCACGTAAATTCGCATGGGTTCCGCGGTTTTTTTCGGCGAACTCCACCACCGCAGGGTGGTCACTATCGATGAAGCGGCTGGGACTCAGGTACGTTTCCATGAGCTTTATCTCCAAAGGAAGCCTGAAGTCTAACGACCGGCCTGCCGCAGAGATAACGACGATTCGGCCAAATGTCGGCGCCTGCTGATCGTTGCCTCCCGTACAACTCGTTACACCCCGACCACCGCGCTTTCTAGGATGCCGACTAAGCTCCTTGGTGGTTTCGCCCTGGTTCACGGAGGATTGAATATGCTGTTGTTGTGGATACTGGTTCTGGTGGTCGGCGTTGCTTACCTGGCGCACCGCCGCACGGCGCCCCTGCCCGCCTTGGGCGTGGTTGCCGTTTACTTGTTGGCGATGGGGGCCTGGAGCCATGCACCGGGTTGGCTGCTGCTGATCTTCTGGGTGTTGATCGCCATCGTCGCCGCGCCCTTGTTGCTGCCCGACCTGCGCCGCCAATACTTCACCAAACCACTGTTCAGTTGGTTTCAGAAAGTCCTGCCGCCGATGTCCGAAACCGAGCGCGACGCCATCGACGCCGGCACCGTGTGGTGGGACGGCGAGCTGTTCAGCGGTCGCCCCGACTGGGACAAATTGCTGGCCTACCCCAAGGCCCGATTGACCGAAGAAGAACAGGCCTTCATCGACGGCCCCACCGAAGAACTCTGCGCCATGGTCAGCGACTGGGAAATCGGCCAGGCCATGGACCTGCCGCCCGCCGCCTGGGAGCACATCAAGACCCACGGTTTCTTTGCCCTGATCATCCCCAAGGAATACGGCGGCAAGGGCTTCTCCGCCTACGCCCACTCCCAGGTCGCGATGAAGCTGGCCACACGCAGCGGCGACCTGGCGTCCACTGTGATGGTGCCCAACTCCCTCGGCCCGGCCGAACTGCTGCTGCATTACGGCACCGATGAGCAACGCAACCACTACCTGCCGCGCCTTGCGCGTGGCGACGACATCCCGTGTTTCGCCCTCACCGGCCCGCTGGCGGGCTCCGACGCAGGCGCCATGCCCGACACCGGCGTGATCTGCAAAGGTGAATGGGAAGGCCAGGAAACCCTGGGCCTGCGCCTGAACTGGGAAAAACGCTACATCACCCTCGGCCCGGTCGCGACCTTGCTCGGGCTCGCCTTCAAGGCCTATGACCCGGACCACCTGCTGGGTGAAGAAGAAGACCTGGGCATCAGCCTCGCGTTGATTCCTACCGATACCCCTGGCGTGGAAATCGGCCGTCGCCACCTGCCGCTCGGCGCCGCCTTCATGAACGGCCCCAACTCCGGCAAGGATGTGTTCATCCCCCTGGACTACCTCATCGGCGGCCAGGAAATGCTCGGCAAGGGCTGGATGATGCTGATGAATTGCCTGTCAGTAGGCCGTTCAATTTCCCTGCCGGCGGTCGGCACCGGCGCGGCCAAGTTCACCAGCCTGGTGACCGGCCAATATGCTCAGGTGCGCGAGCAGTTCAATGTGCCGCTGTCGGCTTTCGAAGGAATCCAGGAAGCCCTGGCGCGTATCGGCGGTAACGCCTGGCTGATGGACAGCGCCCGCATGCTCACCGCCAACGCCGTCGACCTGGGCGAGAAACCCTCAGTGCTGTCGGCGATCCTCAAATACCACCTCACCGAGCGCGGCCGCGAGTGCATCAGCCACGCCATGGACGTGCACGGCGGCAAGGGCATCATCATGGGCCCGAACAACTACCTGGGCCGCAGCTGGCAAGGCGCGCCCATTTTCATCACGGTGGAAGGCGCGAATATCCTCTCGCGCAACCTGATGATCTTCGGCCAGGGCGCCATCCGCTGCCATCCGTTCGTGCTCAAGGAAATGGCCCTGGCCGGTCGTGAAGACCACGACCAGGCGCTGAAAGAGTTCGATGGCCTGCTGATGCAGCATATTGGTTTTGCCGTGGGCAACGCTGCCAGCACCCTGGTACTGAATCTCGGCGTTGGGCATTTCGAGAAAGCCCCCGGCAACCGCTTGAGCCAAGGCTATTTCCGTGCACTCAATCGCCAGGCCGCCGCGTTCGCCCTGCTCGCCGACTTGAGCATGATGCTGCTGGGCGGCGAGCTGAAACGCCGCGAACGCCTGTCGGCACGCTTGGGCGATGTGCTGAGCCACATGTACCTGGCGTCGGCGGCGCTCAAGCGTTATCACGACCTGGATTCGCCCGACCATCTGGAACCGCTGTTTGCCTGGGCCATGGAAGAAAGCCTTGGCGAATCGGAACGCGCACTGGATGAATTGCTGAGCAACTTCCCGAACAAGGTGCTCGGCTGCCTGCTGCGGGTGATCGTGTTCCCGTTCGGCCGTCGCCACACCGGGCCGTCGGATGCACTGGATGCCCAAGTGGCTGCGGTGATCGGCCGCGCCAAAGGCGACCCGACCCTGGAAGAATTGCTGGCCGGCTGCTACCGCCCGCAATCGGCGGACGATCCGGTAGGCGCGCTGCAACAGGCTTACGATCTGCTCGGCGCCAGCCATCCGCTGCAGAAAAAACTCCACACCGCGCTGAAAAGCGGCCAGGTCAAACCGGCCGCCGGCGAGCATGCCATTGACGCCGCGCTGCACGCCGGCGTGCTGCAACCGGCCGAAGCGCAGGCCCTGCGTGACGCCGAAGCGGCGCGACGCAAGGTGATCGACGTGGATGATTTCAGCAAGGAAGAACTGAGCCAGGCAGAGGGCAAAACCCGCTGAGTCGAGCGGTCATATAAATACGGGCGCTTGAGCTATATACTCTCGCGCCCGTTTTTGCTTTAGAGGACTTATCTCGTGTCCAACGTCGTTGCCGATCATCTCGTCTTGCTCGACCACCTGCGCAGCATCCTGGTTGCCGTCGGCGAAGCCGAACAGGTGCCCGAGGAAAGCCACACCCTGTTCCTGGAGCGCTTTGACGAATTGCGCGCTCTGCTGCCCATCGACCCGATCGAGAGCCAGTACCTGGGCCAGGACCTGATGAGCCAGGTCATCCTGCGCTACCCGCAAATTGCCCACCTGGTGCCGCGCGACCTGCTGTGGTTCTTTGGCGGCGATTGCCTGCACTTTATGCCCGACGAAGAACTGGACCTGTACCAGGCCCTGGAAGAGCGTCGCTATGAAGCCGAACAGAACGACGAACCGTTCGATTGGAACCAGGAAAAGCAGTTGATGGCGATGCCCCAGGATCAGAGCAAGCACTGATCTGGAGAATGCTGAATTCCAGTCTGTGTGCGAGCACGCCCGCACACATTTCCATTGCGTTTCTACCGTCGACGCAATGTCGGCTCCTTCGCCATGCACTCCACCAGATAGTCGATAAACACCCGCAACTTCGGCGGCAGGTAGCGCGTGGGCGAATGCAGCAACCATGCGTCGCCATGGTAGGACGCAATAAAATCCCACCCTGGCAACACCTGGACCAATCGCCCCTCCTCCAGCGCATGACGCGCCGTAAAGTACGGCAGGCTAGCGATACCCACATGCTGCAACACCGCATCCAGCCGCACGCCGGTGTGATTCGCCGCATAGCGCCCGCGCACGCCGACGGTGACGGCCTTGCCGCCCTGACGAAATTTCCAGCGTGAGTCAGCCGGGGTTTCGCCAAGGTAAATGCAACTGTGCTGCAGCAAATCATGGGGATGCGCCGGCGTGCCGTGTTCGGCCAGATAGTGCGGCGTCGCGCAGAGCAAATGCTCGATCGGCAACAACTGTCGCCCCACCAGCCCCGGCGGCGGGCTGTCGGTAATGCGGATGCTCAGGTCGACGTTATCGTCGATCAGGTCCACATGCCGGTCTTCCAGGATTAACTGCACATCCACCTTGGGATAGCGCCGCAGGAACGCCGGCATATGCGGATGCACCACAAACCGCCCCACCGCCTTGGGCACGCTGACCCGCACCAGGCCCTCGGCTTCATGAGTGAACTGGCCACTGACCTCCATTACCGAGCGCGCCGCACTGACCATCTCCTTGCAGCGCTTGAAGACTTCTTCACCGCCTTCGCTCAGGCGCAATTTGCGCGTGGTGCGTTGCAGCAAGCGCGTGGCCAGGGCCTTCTCCAGGCGCGAAATACTGCGGCTCACCGCCGACGGCGAAACGCTCAACTGTCGCGCCGCTTCGGAGAAGCTGCCGGTTTCCACCACTTTGACGAAAATTGCCATTTCGCCCAGTAGCGGTAAAGGAAGATTGATGCTCATAACGCACAGGTCCATTGATAACTGCGCGGATTATCACTCATCGGCGCACTATTTATACTGCCCACAGAACCCTGATGCGGATGTAGAAATGACCGAGCGCCTGTTTTTCACCCATGACCACCTGACCGCCGAACTTGAAGTGATCAGTTGCATACCCCGCGAGGGCCAGTTTGCGGTGATCCTGCGGTCGACGATTTTTCACCCGCAGGGCGGCGGCCAGCCCTTCGACACCGGCCAGCTCGGCGAAAGCAACGTACTGCGCGTGGCCCTTGAGGCCGATTGCGTGGTGCATTACCTCGACCAACCCGTGGCGCCCGGGCCAATCACCGTGCGCGTCGATGCACAACGCCGCGCCCTGCATAGCCGCCTGCATTCGGCCGGGCACTTGATCGGCAACGCTGGTGAAACCCTGGGCTGGAAGCCGATCAAGGCGCACCACTGGCCAGGTGAAGGCAAAATCACCTTTATCCGCGGCGAGGCCGCTCAAGCGATGAATGCCGAAGTGATTCAACAGCAAGTCAACCAATGGATCGCGGCGGACTTCCCACGCCATACGGCCCTGGAAGACGGCACCCGTGAAGTGGGCTTCGGTGAATTGCCCGTCTATGCCTGCGGCGGTACCCACGTGCAAACGCTCAGCGAATTGGGCCAAGTGACGATCCTGGCCTTATCAGAGAAAAAGGGCGCACTGTCGGTGCGTTACACCCTCGATTGAGGGGTGTGGCCATACCCTGGCCAGCCTTGACCATGGCCACCCGAGTAGTGGTAGTGTGTAGAAATGTTTCTGACAGATCGATCAGAAACGCCCTACTCCCACCTTGCAAAGGAATGCTTTCAACAATGCACTTTCCACTCAAGCAATTGGCGGCGGCCACCCTGTTCGCGGCTGGCCTTTCGTTAGTGACCTCGCCCGCCTTCGCTAATATCACGCCGTCACAAAGTACGGCGATTCTCAAACAGTTCAACGAAACGTCCGTCACCGATTTTCGTGGTTTCCTCGGCACCCTGGCCAAGGGCGACCTGGGCAAAACCGATGACGTGGGCCCGGCGATCGGCGCCTTCCTCGATAACCAAACCTTGAGCGCCGACCAGCAAAACGAGATCAACCGCCTGCTGGGCATTTATACGCGGGTGAAATACGGCAAGGCAGCCCTGGAAACCCTGCGCGAGCTGGTGGAAATTCCGACGTTCAATGTGGACGGCGTGCCGCAATACCAAAACCCGGAGTTCCTCAAGATCGCCGACAAGATCCAGGCCCTGGCCAAGACCTTCAACCTGGACTTCCGCAACGTCGATAACCGCGTGTACGAAATCTCGCTGGGAGGCAGCGGCGACGAAGTGGTCGGCATTCACGCACACGCCGACGTAGTGCCGGTGACGCCGGAAAACTGGGTGCTCAAGGACGGCACCAAACTCGACCCGTTCAAGGTCACGTTGATCGGCGACCGCATGTACGGTCGCGGCACCGAGGACGACAAGAACGGCATCGTGGTAGCGATGTACGCGATGAAGGTGATCAAAGAAGAAAAGCTGCCGCTGGCGCGCAACTTCAAGCTGCTGGTGGACACCACCGAGGAGACCTCCGGCGACGCGATCCCTTATTACTTTGAACACAACCCCACACCGCAATACAACCTGGCGCTGGATGGCGGCTACCCGGTGGTGATTGCCGAGAAGGGGTATGGCACCGTCATGGCCACGTTCCCGCGTCGCACGGGCGAAGGCAAAGGTGCAGAAATCGTCGCAATGACGGGCGGCATGGCGACCAACCAGATTCCGTCGGCCTCGGTCGCCACCTTTATCAGCGACACGCCTGCGCAATTGGCGGCCAGCCTGCAAACGGCCGGCACCGAATACGCCAAGCGCAACGGGGGCGACTTCGAGGTCACCGCCAAGGTCGACGGCAAGGACGTCAAACTGACCGTCACCGGTGTGTCGGCCCACTCCTCCGAGCCGGAATCCGGTATCAACCCGGTGGCGCGCATGCTGGAGCTGATCCACAGCGTCGACGGCAAGATCGCCCTCAAGCACAACCACATCACCGACGCTGCGCGGTATGCGTCCGATAACTGGGGCCTGGATTATCTGGGCGGTAAATTGGGCGTGGGTTTCTCCGATGAATTCATGGGGCCATTGACCACCTCACTGACCTTTGTCGGCCTGGATGACAACACTTTCAAGCTGGCGGTGAACCTGCGGGTGCCGAAGGGCAAGTCCCCGGAGAAACTCAAGGCCCAGATCGCCGAGAAGCTGAGCGCCTGGGACAAGCAGACCAAGGTCAACGTGAACTTCACTTACTCGGTCGCCGAGCCGATGTTCCGC
Organism: Pseudomonas sp. S3_A03; assembly: GCF_054668275.1. Lineage (NCBI taxonomy): Bacteria > Pseudomonadati > Pseudomonadota > Gammaproteobacteria > Pseudomonadales > Pseudomonadaceae > Pseudomonas > Pseudomonas sp. S3_A03. Next base: position 5,936,883 of record NZ_CP162753.1, on the reverse strand, counting down.
AACCCGGAAGGTGAATGGGTGAAGGCCTTGCTCGCGGTAGCCAGTGAAAACCTGGGCATGGAACACAGGTTCGGCACCTCGGCCGGCGCAACCTCGGTGCATGAGCTGCCGAACGGCGTGCAATTCGGCCTGGCGCGGCCGGAGGTGAAGTACACCGGGCATACCGACAATGAGTTCAAGACGGTCGAGCAGTTCTTGCTGGACCTGCAGATCGTCACGGAAATGATGGGGCGTGTGGGGCAGTTGCCGAAACTCTGAAACCTCTGCTCTCACCCATATGAAAACGCCGCTCCCCCTCAGAGCGGCGTTCTTGTCTGGGCAGAACATGCGTAGGAAACCTCCTGTTTTGCTCGACCTCAGCCCCTATGAGTCTTTCAGGCTGCTGTTCGACACCACTTTCCATGGCATTGGGTGCTAGTTTCGACAGGCCTCTCCAACTACCTACGCAGATAGGAGTGCCATAATAATGAACAACCCACTCAAAGCACTGCTCGCCGCCACTGCGCTCGCCGGCAGCCTTTCAACATTCTCCCTGCCCACATACGCCAACATTACCCAGCAGCAGAGTTCAGTCATTCTCTCGACTTTCAGTGAGACATCGTTCACCGATTTTCGTGAGTTCCTGAGACGCCTGGGCACCAGCAGCCTCGCCGTCAGCCAAACACTCGCACCGGCAATCAATGCCTTCCTCGATGCCAAGGACCTTACCAACGAGCAGCAAAACCAGCTTCATCGACTGCTTGGCTTGTATGCACGACTCAAATACCGTGATGCAGCCATCGATACCCTGGGTGAACTGGTGGCCATCCCAACCTTCCGCGTGGAAGGCGTCGCTCAGCATGAAAATCCCGAGTTCCTTCGGTTCGCCTACACCCTCGAACGCATTGCCCGATCGTTCAACCTGACATTTCGCAACGTCGACAACCGCGTATATGAAATATCCTTGGGCGATAGCGGCAACGAGGTCGTGGGAATCCATGCGCATGCCGACGTGGTACCAGCCAATCCAGAGGACTGGGTGCTTGAAGACGGCACACGCCTCGATCCATTCCAGGTTACTCAGGTAGGTAACCGCCTGTATGGCCGAGGCACGGAGGATGACAAAAACGGGATCGTCGTGGCGCTATATGCAATGAAAGTCATCAAGGAAGAACAACTGCCGCAGGTACGCAGTTTCAAACTACTGGTGGATACCACCGAGGAGATCGCCGGCGATGCGATCGCCTACTACTTTTCACGCAACCCAACCCCCAACTACAACATCGCACTCGATGGCGGCTATCCCGTGGTGATCGCCGAGAAGGGCTACGGCACGCTAGTTACCCATTTCCCCCGGCGCGACGCACAGGGCAAGGGCGCCGAAATCACCTCCGTGACGGGAGGACTTGCCGCGAACCAGATCCCGCGGACGGCCGTCGCGACTTTTGCCGATGACAACCCGGCACAATTGGCGGCCGTCCTGCAAAAGACTGGCGCCGACTATGCCAAGGGCAATGGCGGCGACTTCGAGGTGACCGCCGAGGTCGTCGGCAAGGACGTCAAGCTAACGGTTACGGGGGTTGCGGCCCATTCCTCGGAACCCGAGTCAGGTGTAAACCCCGTCGCCAGGATATTGGGCCTGATCCACGAGTTGGCGGGAAAAATCGCCCTCAAGCGCAACCACATCACTGACGCAGCGCGCTACGCCACCGACAACTGGGGCCTGGATTATCTGGGCAACAAACTGGGGATTGGCTTTACCGATACATTCATGGGGCCACTGACCACCTCCTTGACCTATATCGGTATGGACGAAAGAGCTTTCACCGTGACGGTCAATCTGCGAGTGCCGAAGGGCAGGGCCACAGAAGTACTCAAAACCGATATCGATGAAAAGCTGCAAGCCTGGAGCCAACAGACCGGGGTGGCGATGACCATCGATTGCTCGATTGCCGAGCCGATGCACCGCAACCCCGAGGGTGAATGGGTCAAAGCATTGCTGGCCGTGGCCACCGAGAACCTTGGCATGGAGCCCAAGTTCGGCGCGTCCGCAGCCGCTACATCGGTCCATGACCTGCCCAACGGCGTGCAATTCGGCCTTGCCAGACTCGATACCAAATATACCGGCCACACCAACGGTGAATTCAAGACAGTCGACCAGTTCCTCCTGGATTTGCAGAACGTGACCGAGATGATGGGGCGAATCGGGCAAATGCCCAAGCTCTGACGACGAGGTCTTTATAAATCAAGCACAAACAAAAACGCCGATCATCACTGATCGGCGTTTTTGTTGAATATGGAGCGGGAAACGAGACTCGAACTCGCGACCCCGACCTTGGCAAGGTCGTGCTCTACCAACTGAGCTATTCCCGCAAATGGCGTCCCCTAGGGGACTCGAACCCCTGTTACCGCCGTGAAAGGGCGGTGTCCTAGGCCACTAGACGAAGGGGACACGCTACTGAAACACATGGTGTGTATCTCAGTGCCCAGAGGCCTCGCCCGAAGACGCGGCCCTGGTTTCACTCAATGTCGCCCAAAGGCAACACTGCTTAAAATTTGGAGCGGGAAACGAGACTCGAACTCGCGACCCCGACCTTGGCAAGGTCGTGCTCTACCAACTGAGCTATTCCCGCAAATGGCGTCCCCTAGGGGACTCGAACCCCTGTTACCGCCGTGAAAGGGCGGTGTCCTAGGCCACTAGACGAAGGGGACACGCTACTGAAACACATGGTGTGTATCTCAGTGCCCAGAGGCTTCGCCCGAAGACGTGGCCCTGGTTTCACTCAATGCCGCCCAAAGGCAACACTGCTTAAAAATTGGAGCGGGAAACGAGACTCGAACTCGCGACCCCGACCTTGGCAAGGTCGTGCTCTACCAACTGAGCTATTCCCGCATATGGCGTCCCCTAGGGGACTCGAACCCCTGTTACCGCCGTGAAAGGGCGGTGTCCTAGGCCACTAGACGAAGGGGACACACGTACAACATTCACTACTCAACGCGTTTTGCTGTGTGCTTTACGCTTTAAGTGGCGCGCATTCTATGGATGGATTGGTAGATCGTCAACCCCCAAGGATAAATTTATTAAAATCAATGACTTCGCCTGCGTTTGCAGGCTTTCATGGGCATTCTGCCCGTCCAGGCCTTGGCGCCTATATTCTGGCGCACGACAAGACGTTATAGTTCGCTCAAGCAAATGATGGCAATGTGCATCCATGCAGGGAGCGCGTACCTATATAGAAGAAACTACCTGGGCAATTGGTCGATCAGTCCTATCCGATAGCTGGCCCAGTCACTACACTCCACTGTAAACCCTATAAAGAGGTCACACCGGTGACACCACTCATGATCACCCTGCTGGTAATAGCCGGGATCGCAATACTGATCGCCATTGGCTACATGAACCACGTGGTGGAAAACAACAAGCTGGAAAAACAACGCACCGTGATCGAGCTCAACGATCGCATGCGTCGTTGCGGTGAAATCACCGAGACGTTCCCTGGCCAATTCATGACCCCGGCGCTCAAACTGTTGTTGACCCGCCTGGAGCTCAACGTCAACCAGCGCCTGTTAAACCTCAACAAGACCAGCGCAGCTCACAAGGCGCGCATCACCGAGTTGAGCGCGCTGGTGGCCCAGGGCGAGTCCATTCCGGTAAACAACCCACCCACGCCGATCCAGACCGAAGCCAAGGCCAAGGACGTACGCTTTTTGCTCGAAGCCCTGCATGGCCAGGTCACTCGCGCCGCCCAGGACGGTTTCCTGCCGGCAAACGAAGCCAAGCACTGGATCAAGGAAATTCGCCATATCCTGGTGCTGCTGCACATCGAGTTCTTCAATAACCTCGGCCAGCACGCCTTGCAGCAGGGTCAGCCGGGCCAGGCGCGCCTGGCCTTCGAGCGCGGCGCGCAATACCTGCGCAAGCAACCGGAGCCTGTGCTCTATAGCGCGCAGCTGCAGCAGCTGGAAGCCCAACTGGCGCGTACCAACGCTACCGTGCTGGCCAACAGCCAACAGACGATAGAAGAAGCCAGCGAATTGACCGAGGGCATGAAAGAGGTCGAGGCCGACGCCGAGTGGAAAAAGAAAGTCATCTACGACTGACCAAGCCTCCCCTCGTGGTGAGCCCTGCTCACCACGAGATGCCATCACTTTGCACCTATCCCCATGCCCAAGACTCGCGTAAAAACATGCCCCTCACTCCGTGAAGTTAGAGGTCGTGCCATGCCTTTCGCCGTGATTGATGGACAACCGCTGCACTATATCGACCAGGGCACAGGCCCCGTGGTCCTGCTGGGGTCAAGCTACCTGTGGGACCGCCATATGTGGGCACCGCAGATCGAGGCCCTGTCGCAACAGTACCGCGTCATCGTTCCCGAGCTGTGGGGGCATGGCGAATCGGGCCCGCTGCCCACGCACACCCACTCCCTCGACGACCTTGCGCGCCAGGCCCTGGCGCTGCTGGATCAGTTGGACATCGCGCAAATCAACCTGGTTGGCCTTTCGGTGGGGGGCATGTGGGGCGCGCGTCTCGCATTCTTGGCGCCCGAGCGCATCAACAGCCTGGTGCTGATGGACACCCACCTCGGGGCCGAACCCGAAGCCACGCGCCAATACTACTTCTCGCTGTTCAAGATGATCGAAGACGCCGGCGCCATTCCTGAGCCGTTGCTGGATGTGATTGCCCCCATCTTCTTTCGCCCGGGTATAGACCGCGAGTCGGCGCTGTATCAGGATTTTCGCTCGTCGCTGCAAGGCTTCCCACGGCAACGCCTGCTGGACAGTATCGTGCCATTGGGCCGCCTGATCTTCAGTCGCGAGGATGTACTCAAGCAACTGCCGAGCCTGGACCGCGACACCACATTGGTGATGTGCGGCGAGCAGGACAAGCCGCGCCCCCCGCACGAGTCCGAGGAAATGGCCGAACTGATCGGCTGTACCCTGACATTGATTCCAGACGCCGGGCATATCAGCGCACGGGAAAACCCGGACTTCGTCAACGAAGCCCTGCTGACCTTCCTCGCCAACCACGCCTGACCACCCTCGCCTTTGCTCACCGCTCCCCGGCGGCGATCAGAGGCGGAAGTGCCCCACCATCCCCTTGAGCTGCGCCCCCAACTGCGCCAGTTGGATGCTGGACGCGGCGTTACCCTGCATGCTCAACGCCGACTGATCGGCGCTGGCACGGATACTGGTGACACTGCGGTTGATCTCTTCGGCCACCGAGCTTTGCTCTTCGGCCGCGGCGGCGATCTGCTGGTTCATCTGTTGAATCAATGACACCGCCGCCGCGATGCTGCCCAAGGCACTTTCTGTTTCCAGGGCATCACTGACCGCCAACTTCACCAGTTCGCCACTTTGCTGGATCTGTTGCACCGACGACTGCGCCGCGCTGCGCAAGGTGCTGACCAGCCTCTCGATTTCTTCGGTCGATTGCTGAGTCCGCTTGGCCAGCGCCCGGACCTCATCGGCGACCACGGCAAAGCCACGGCCTTGCTCACCTGCACGGGCGGCCTCGATGGCTGCGTTCAAGGCCAGCAGGTTAGTCTGCTCGGCCACGCTCTTGATGACGCTCAACACCGTGCCGATGTTCTGGATTTCGGCGCTGAGGCTTTGGATGCTGGCACTGGCACTGGTGCTCGAATTGGCCAGCAACTCGATGCGCTGCAAACTCTGGCGGACCACTTGTTGGCCGCTGTCAACCTTGTCGTCCGCCGTCTGCGCGGCTTGCGCGGCCTCTTCGGCATTGCGCGCCACGTCGTGCACGGTAGCGGTCATCTGGTTCATCGCCGTGGCCACTTGCTCGGTTTCTTCCTTCTGGCTGCTGACCTCGACATTGGTCTGCTCGGTGACGCTGGACAACGAATGCGCCGAGCTGGCCAATTGCTCAATGCCAGCTTGCAGCCCACTGACCATATCGCTCAAGCCGTTCCCCATCTGTTGCATCGCCTGCATCAACTGCCCGATTTCATCCCGGCGGCTGACCTCCATGCGCCCACTCAGATCACCGGCTGCGATTTGCTGCGCCACCGCGATCACACTGCGCAGCGGCGCGACGATCAGGCGCGTAATCACCCAGGCCGCAATCAACCCCACCAGCAACGCCAACGCCGACGACCCGATGATCAACATCGCGCTTTTCTTCAGTTGTGCCCGCATCGACACATCTTCAGCGTCATAGGCCTGGTTGACCCGGCTGACCACTTGGTCGGCCCGATCATGCAACTGTTTGTAGACGACCTTTTCCTGCGCCAGCAGGCCGGTGTATTCGCCCAGTTTCTCGCTGAAGGCGGCGATATGCCCCGAGACTTCGCCGAGTACCGTCTGGTAGCCAGGGTCCTTGACCGCGGTTTTCAGCTGTTCCACCTGAGCCAGGGCTTGATCGGCCTGCTCGATCTTGCCTTGCTCGGCGTCATCCGCATCGACCCTGCGGCTCTGGTCCAGGCGCACGTGGGCTTCGTTCATGGCCTGCAGCATCAAACGCGAGACCTGACTGACCTGGCCGGCCTGCTCGATAAACTCGGCGCCCTCCTTGCCTTGGCTTTCCTTGAGACCATAGGCGCCGTCGTCCGCCAGCCCGGCCTGCAACACGTCGAGGTTATTGGCCACACTGGACACCGACCAACTGGCCATTTCCAGGGCCAGGTCCTTGGTCTGGGTCAGTTCGACAAACTCGTCGAACGCCTTGCGGTAGGCGGCCAGAGCCTGCTCTACATCCGTCATCACCGGCACATTCGCCGCAGACTGGGCCTTGAGGCTGGCCGCCTGCGCGGCCAGGGCATCGATACTTTCATGCAAGGCATCGACCGCCTTGGGGTCGGCATGCAATGCATAGTCCTGCTCGATCAGGCGCACCTTGAACAAACCGCTGTTGAGCGACGACATGGCCTTGAGGTCTTCGAAACGCTGACCAACGGTTTGCAATGACCACACGCCGATAGCCGCTACCAAGGCCGTCAGCAGCAGCACCAGAGTGAATCCAAGAGCCAGTTTTTTCGCCATACCGAGGTTGGCGAAACGTCGTTGCACGCCCGAAATCATTGCACGTGATCCTCTTGCAATGGCAGATGCCATCAAGCCCGATTGACAAGACACGAGATTCGCAACGACCAGGCCATCAACACAAGGCGTCGGCGCCACAATAATGGCAAAAAGCTACACGATCGTCGTTTTCAGGATGGTCGAGGTCGATCTGGCAGGTGCCATGGCACGGAACAAGGCCAAGGCCCGCTGATCAGCAGCATAGGCCACATTTATACGCAGCCACTCACTGTGTTCACCGGTCGGGCTGAACAGCGCCCCAGGCGACAGCAGCACCCCCAGCCGTCGGGCACAGGCTTGTAGCCGCGACAGCTCACTCTCGGCCGGTCGCGCCCATAACAACATGCCGCCGGCGGGCACGGCGAACACCTCCCATTCTTCGTCCTCCAGCACTTGCAACGTGGCGGCCATTTCCGTGCGCAGCCGCTTGCGCAAGCGCTGCACCCACTTGCGGTACGTACCATTGGCCAGCAGCGCGGCGACCACTGCTTCGGCAAACCGCGAAGTGCCGAAACCGGTCAACGTCTTGAGGCTGACCAACTGCGCGATGATCGCCGCGCTGGCACAGAGGTAGCCCACGCGCAACGCGCTGCTCAGGGTCTTGGAAAAACTTGCGATGTAGATCACGCGATCGCCATGGGGCAGCGCCGAAAGCCGTGTGCAGCTGGCGTGCTGCAGATCCCCGTAGACGTCTTCTTCAATGATCAGGAAGTTGTCGCGATGGGCCAGCTCCAGCAAGCGCTCGGCCACCGCCCGACCGAGGCTGGTCCCGGTGGGGTTGTGATACAGGCTGTGAATGAACAGGCATTTGGGGCGATGCTGCTGCAACAGCGTTTCCAGCGCCGGCAGGTCCGGGCCGCCTCGGGTGCGCGGCACTTCCAGCAGGTGCACGCCCTGGAACGCCAATTGCCGATAGAGGTTGCCATACCCCGGCGTTTCCACCACCACGCTGTCACCGGCCCGAAGTAACGTGCGTATCAACAGGTCCTGGGCATGGCTGGCGCCTGCGGTCGTGAGGATGCGATCAAGGCTGGTGGCGATGTGAACCCGGGTAAGGTGCTTGAGCAGTTGCTCGCGCAGCACGGGCAAACCCAACGGGGTGCTGTAGTTGAACAGGCCCGCCGTGTCGGAGCGGGTGACTTCACGAATGGCATAACTGATGTCATCGCTTTCATGCCAGGTATCCGGCAGCCAGCCGCAGCCGAGTTTAAGCTCGCCCACGGGGTTATCGGCAAACGCCCCCCAATCGCGCTCCGCGCCCTCATACCAGTGGCCCTCGTGCGAGACAGGCGGCTGGGCCACCACAAACCCCGAGCCCTGCCTCGGTGCCAGCAACCCTTGAGCGACCATCCGCTCGAAGGCCTCGATGACGCTGGATTGGCTAAGCAGGTTATCCAGGGCCACCTGCCGGATGGACGGCAGGCGCGTGCCGGGACTCACCCCGTCCTTGCGGATCCATTGCGCCACCGCGCTGACGATTTGCTGCACCACCGGTACAAGGGCTTGTCGATCGATCCCTAAATCCATGAGCCACTCACTTCAACTGTCTGATTTCAACCCGAAGAGTTAAGCACAGAAGCCCGTAGTGGCCGGCGGCAAAAATCTATTAAATTATTGATTTTATTAGCTTATTTACCTAATGATACACATTCGATCACAGCGTTTTGCCAGCTTTGGAAAAGCCCCACAGCACCCCAGACTTTTTCGAATAGGGTGCGGCGCAAGGTCCTAGATCGCCGTCGCGCCACCGTCGACCGCCAGGGCGTGGCCGGTGGTGAACGCAGCGCCATCGCTGCACAGGTACAACACGGCGCTGGCGATTTCCTCGACTTTGCCGATCCGCCCAACCGGGTGCATGGCCGCAGCGAATTCGGCCTTGCGGGGGTCGGCCTCATAGGCGCGGCGGAACATATCGGTGTCGATCACCGCCGGGCACACCGCGTTGATGCGGACTTTCTTCTTCGCATACTCGATGGCCGCCGACTTGGTCAGGCCGATCACGGCGTGTTTGGAAGCCGCATAAATGCTCATTTTCGGCGCCGCGCCCAAGCCCGCCACCGATGCGGTATTGACGATGGCACCGCCGCCCTGGGCCAGCAGCAACGGCAACTGATACTTCATGCACAGCCACACCCCCTTGACGTTGACGCCCATGATGGCGTCGAACTCATCCAGGCTGCCGTCCGCCAGCTTGCCTTTCTCGATCTCGATCCCGGCGTTATTGAAGGCGTAGTCAAGACGGCCATAGGCGTTGACGGTTTGCGCCATCAGTTGTTGCACGTCCGCCTCCAGCGTGACATTGCAGCGCACGAACAGGGCCTCACCGCCAGCTTGCCGGATCAACGCCACAGTGCCCTCGCCGCCCGCCACATCCAGGTCGGCAACCACGACCTTCAAACCTTCTGCGGCGAACGCCAGCGCGGTGGCGCGGCCAATACCGGCGGCGGCGCCGGTCACCAGGGCGACCTGGCCGGAAAACGTCATGCTCATGGGAATGTCCTGTGGAAGAAATAGCGGTGGCGCGAGTCTAGCCAACGCCGGGACTTGCACGTCAGCACTATCAAACGGCCGGTTAGCGCTGCATGAGTGCGGGTGATAAGCCGCCAGGGCCGACTATCAATGACACCTATCGACAAGCATTCGCCCCCAGCACGAACCTTGCCCGCAGGCCCTGGAAGGTCTATCACTCATGCTTCATTTCTAAAGAGCCGCTGCCATGACCGCCCAGACCAATCGCCAATTCCTGCTCGCCAAACGCCCGGTCGGCGCAGCCACCCGGGACACCTTCACCTACCAGGAAGTGCCGGTGGGCACGCCGGCGGACGGGCAAGTGTTGGTACACAACGAATACCTGTCCCTCGACCCGGCCATGCGCGGCTGGATGAATGAGGGCAAGTCCTACATTCCGCCCGTCGGTATCGGCGAAGTCATGCGCGCGTTGGGCGTGGGTAAAGTAATTGCGTCGAACCACCCCAACTTCGCCGTCGGGGACTACGTGAACGGTGCCCTGGGCGTGCAGGATTACTTCGTCGGCGAACCGCGGGGTTTCTATAAGGTTGATCCGTCACTAGCGCCTCTGCCCCGCTACCTGTCCGCGTTGGGCATGACTGGCATGACCGCCTACTTTGCCCTGCTGGACACCGGCGCGCCCAAAGCCGGCGAAACCGTGGTGATCTCCGGCGCGGCCGGCGCGGTGGGCAGCATTGCCGGGCAAATCGCCAAACTCAAGGGCTGCCGCGTGATCGGCATTGCCGGCGGTGCCGACAAGTGCAAGTTCCTGGTGGATGAACTGGGCTTCGACGCCGCCATCGACTACAAGAACGAAGACGTACCCGCCGCCCTCAAACGTGAATGCCCCAAAGGCGTGGATGTGTATTTCGATAACGTCGGCGGCGACATTCTCGACGCGGTGCTCAGCCGCCTGGCGCTGAAGGCACGGGTGGTGATTTGCGGCGCCATCAGCCAGTACAACAACAAGGAAGCCGTGAAAGGCCCGGCCAATTACTTGGCACTGCTGGTCAATCGCGCGCGCATGGAAGGCTTTGTGGTGATGGATCATGCGGCGAACTTTGCCGCTGCCGGGCAGGAGATGGCCGGTTGGATGGCCCAGGGCAAGCTCAAGAGCAAAGAAGACATCGTAGACGGGCTGGAGACCTTCCCGGAGACGCTGATGAAGCTATTCAACGGCGAGAACTTCGGCAAGTTGGTACTCAAGGTCAACTGAACCACCCTGGAACCTCTCAACAGGGGAGCGGGCTTGGCTCGCTCCCCTGTTTTTTTACCGCGTATGCCCCAAGGTCAGGCGATCTCGGCCACTACCGCCGCCAACGCCTTGGCCGGATCGGCCGCCTGGCTGATCGGACGACCGATCACCAGATAGTCGGAACCCGCGTCCAGCGCCTGGCGCGGGGTCAGGATACGGCGCTGATCGTCGTGGGCGCTGCCTGCGGGACGGATACCCGGCGTCACCAATTGCAACGACGGGTGAGCGGTCTTCAGCGCCTGGGCTTCCAGGGCCGAGCACACCAGGCCATCAAGGCCGGCTTTCTTTGCCAGGGCGGCCAGGCGCAGTACCTGCTCCTGGGGCTCGATGTCCAGGCCGATCGCCGCCAGGTCTTCGCGTTCCATGCTGGTCAGCACGGTCACACCGATCAGCAGGGGCTTGGGGCCGCTGCGCTGTTCCAGCACTTCGCGGCAGGCACTCATCATGCGCAGGCCGCCTGAGCAGTGCACGTTGACCATCCACACGCCCATTTCGGCGGCAGCCTTGACCGCCATCGCGGTGGTGTTGGGGATATCGTGGAATTTCAGGTCGAGGAACACTTCAAAGCCTTTGTCACGCAGGGTGCCGACGATTTCCGCGGCGCAACTGGTGAACAGTTCCTTGCCGACCTTGACCCGGCAAAGCGCGGGGTCCAACTGGTCAGCCAGCTTCAGTGCGGCGTCACGGGTGGGGTAATCCAGGGCGACGATGATAGGAGTCTGGCAGACGGACATTGGGATGGGCTCTCAGGCAAGTCGAAATCGGCGCGGATTGTAGCGCAAGCGGCGCCGTTGCGGGATCCGATGATCGGTAAATACTGACCAAGCGCTACCCGGCGGGCATTGGCGGGCATTATGTCAAAGCCGATACATTCACGACATGCCCCCAACACGCCCCGCCGCTAGCCTCGCTCGCACGACCTACCGACCAGCACTTCCAGCCATGGGGCTGGGCGCCTATGCTGACCGCAACAACCAGGCAGACGATCGCACTATGCAGACCCCCTTTGTCCCAGTGAACGGCGAACAGAAAGGCGCGGTAATCGCCGATGAAAAACGTTGGAACACCCGCGCGCTGATCGTCGATGACGATGTGCCGATCCGCGAATTGCTGATCGACTACCTGGCCCGCTTCAATATCTTCGCCACCGGCGCCACTGACGGCACCGCGATGCGCCTGGCCATGCAGGCCGAAACCTTTGACGTGGTGGTGCTCGACCTGATGCTGCCAGGCGAAGACGGCCTGTCGCTGTGCCGCTGGCTGCGCGCGGAGTCGGATATCCCGATCCTGATGCTCACCGCCCGCTGCGAGCCCACCGATCGTATCATCGGCCTGGAGCTGGGCGCCGACGACTACATGTCCAAGCCGTTCGAGCCGCGCGAGCTGGTGGCGCGTATCCAGACCATCCTGCGCCGGGTGCGGGATGACCGTACCGAGCAACGCGCCAATATCCGCTTCGACAACTGGCGCCTCAACAGCGTGCTGCGCCAGTTGGTGGCCGACAACGGCCTGGTGGTGCCGCTGTCCAACGCCGAGTTCCGTCTGTTGTGGGTGTTTATCGAGCGCCCGCGCCGGGTGCTGAGCCGCGAGCAATTGCTGGATGCGGCCCGTGGGCGTTCCATCGAAGCATTTGATCGCAGCATCGACCTGCTCGTCTCGCGCCTGCGCCAGAAACTGGGGGACGACCCCAAGGCCCCGCAGTTGATCAAGACCGTGCGCGGCGAAGGCTATCTGTTCGACGCACGGGATATCGGTTGATGCGTGCGCCCTTCAACACACTGTTTGGTCGGTTGTTCGGCGTGTTGCTGGTGGCGATTGTGCTGGCCCATGCGCTGGCGTTCTTCTGGTTTCACCACTACGGGCAACCGCCTCCACCGCCGGAGCGTTTTATCGAGCAGCCGGGCGCGAGCAGCATGCCGCTGCGCGAAAAGCCCCCCGCCCTTGGTTCGGCGGCCCGGTCGTGCCCCTGACCTTTCAATTTTTCTCGCTGATTATTGCGGCCTGGTACGGTGCCAAATTGTTGAGCCGACCGATCCAGCGCCTGAGCGAAGCGGCAGAACGCTTGAGCCTGGACCTCGACAGCCCGCCCCTCGACGAATCCGGCCCACGGGAAGCGCGCCAGGCAGCCTCGACCTTCAACCTGATGCAAAAGCGCATTCGCGAACAGGTCAGCCAGCGCGGGCGCATGCTCGGCGCTGTCTCCCACGACCTGCGCACTCCGCTGTCACGCCTCAAGCTGCGCCTGGAGCAGATCGACGATACAAAATTGCAGGGCCAGATGCGCCAGGACCTGGACGACATGATCGGTATGCTCGACGCCACCCTGAGCTACCTGCACGAACAGCGCACCAGCGAAACCCGACACTGGCTGGACGTGCAAGCCCTGGTGGAGTCGACGAGTGAAAACGCCCAGGACCAGGGGTCGGATGTGCAATTCACCGGCACCTGCGCCCCACTGCAGGTGCAGCCCATGGCCTTGCGCTCCTGCTTGAACAACCTGATCGACAATGCGTTGCGCTATGCCGGCACGGCACATATCGAGCTGGCGGACAGCAGCGAAGCCTTGGTAATTCGGGTGATCGACCAGGGCCCGGGCATTGCCGCCGACAAGCGCGAGGCGGTGTTCGAGCCGTTCTATCGGCTCGAAGGCTCCCGCAATCGCAATTCCGGCGGCGTGGGTTTGGGCATGACGATTGCCAAGGACGCCGTGGAACGCCTCGGCGGCCGCCTGAGCCTGGAGGAGACCCCAGGCGGCGGCTTGACGGCGGTGATGTGGTTACCCCGCACCTGACCCGGTAGCCACTACGACGGTTTGTCTTCGCGGCGCCCCTGCGCCTGGGTGGCGCTCCAATCCGTCAGCAGGCTGTACGCCACGGCCAACAGGGTGGGGCCGATAAACAGGCCGATAAAGCCAAAGGCGATCAAACCGCCGAATACCCCGAGCAACACGATCACCAGCGGCAGGTTGCCGCCACGGCTGATCAGGTACGGCTTGAGCACGTTGTCCACGCCGCTGATGATGAACGTGCCCCACACGCCCAGGAACACCGCGTAGGTGTAGTCGCCCTTCCATGCCAGCCAGGCCGTGGCCGGGATCCACACCAGCGGCGGGCCCATGGGGATCAGGCTGAGCAGGAACGTGACGATCCCCAGCACCAGCGCGCCCGGCACACCGGCGATCAGGAAGCCGATCAGCGCCAGCACGGCTTGGGCGGCGGCGGTGCCGATCACGCCGTTGACCACCCGTTGCACCGTACCGGCCACCAGTTCGATGTAGTACCCCGCGCGGTCACCGATCAGGCGCTCCAACAGGCGGTGCACGAACATCGCCAACCGTGGGCCATCGCGATAGAAAAAGAATACGAACACCAGGCTCAAGGTCAGTTCAAGGATGCCGCCGCCGATCTGCGCACTGCGCGCCAGCAACCAGTTGCCCACCTGGCCCAGGTAAGGCTTGAGGCTGACCATCAACGCCGCGCCCTGCTGATCGATGCTGTTCCACATCCCGACCAGGCGCTCCCCCACAAAAGGGATCGAACCCAGCCAGGTCGGCGCCTCGGGCAGGCCGTCGACCTGAATATCCTTGATCAATGCCACGGCGTCGCGCACATGGTCCGCCAGGTTGAACCCCAGCCACACCAGCGGCACCGCCACCAGCAGCATCCAACCCAGGGTCAGGATGCCGGCCGCCAACGATTCGCGGCCGCCCAGCCAGCGCGTCAGCAGCACCATCAGCGGCCAACTGGCAAATGCCAGTACCGCGCCCCAGAACAGCGCCGACCAAAATGGCGCCATCACCCAGAAGCTGGCACCAAACAACACCAGCAGCAGGATTTGCACCAGCAGGCGATCGTTATTGAGCATGGGTATCTCGAGAAGAAGACTGTAGGAAGAGAGCTTAGGCGAACGGCGCGGGTCCGTTCGCCTGGTAGCGGTCAGCGTATCAGATGCAGGTGCAGGCCTTTGGTTTCAGCGGTACCGGTTTCCAAACGGGCGGCGCGCACGCCTGTGTCGACCAAGGCCTGGCGCCAGGCCTCGGCATGCGGGCCGGCCAGGCTGACGCGCAACGTGGTGTCGAGGTTCAAGCCACGGGAGATCAAGGTCAGCCAGGTGGCGTCCGGCTCTGCGCCGAGTGCGGGAAAGTCCAGCTCGCCGGTGCTTTTCAACTCGCGCAACAACGTCGCCGAGGTGGGCAACAGAGCCCCCAGCGGCGCGCTCGCGTTCATTTGCTCTACATGCAGATAAGCGCGGCGGTTACCGCGGGTGATGCCGTACAACGCTACCAAGGCATTGTCCTGCGGTGCGGCCAGACGCAGCAGCAGGTATTCCTGCTGGCCATCGGCACCCACCAACTTGGCGTTGCCGAAAATCTCGTTGGCCCACAGGCTGCTTTCGCCGCAATCGCGGGCCTGGCACCAGAACAACAGTTGCGCGCCGTTGGCCTGCAATGCCTCGCGGGTGGCGGTAAACGCAGCGCTGGAGCTGTGTTCGGCGGGCATTTCATAGGTAATGGCGGTGGTTTGGCCGCGCGCGGTGGCCTGGCCTTCATAACGCAATTGGCCGCTGATCTTGCGGATCGCGCCCATGGGGTAGATACGTTCTTTTTCTTCGGCGGGGCGGTAATCGACGATTTGCGCATCGACCTGACGGGCCACGGCAGGCAGGTCCTGGCTACCCGGTACGTCGGCGGCAAACACCCAGGGGCTGAGAAGGCTCAACCCGAAGATACGGATACATCCGTTACGCACGCTCATAAGATCAACGCGCCTTGGCCATCGTAGGTCGCAGCGGTGTTGAGATTGTTCATGGTTGACTCCCTTTCAATCCGCCCAGCCTCGGCAGTTGACCGCGCCAAGTCAAGGCGCGGAGAAGAACCGATTGAAACAGTCTGCAACAAGAACCGCACCGGGCTCATCATTCAGGTGCAAATGATGGCCACCTGGCAGCGTCGTCACGCTAAAGGGGAGCTGGGAAAGCAATTCCGGATGTTTCGCCAGCATGCCGTCGGCTGCCACCACCAACTGCGCAGGGCAAGCGACACGACGCACGAAAGCCATGGCCTGTTCGTCGGTCAGACGCATCGGCGAAGCCAGGGTCAAGCGGCTATCGGTGCGCCAGGTATAACCGCCCGGCACCGGCATCAAACCACGCTGGGCCAGCAGTTCGGCGGCTTCACGGCTGACGGCCACCAAGCCTTTCATCCTCGCCTCGACGGCGCGATCCAGGGTGGTGTACACCGGCTTGCGCTTGCCTTGCAGGTTCAATTGCGCCTGCAACGCCATGCCCAGGCGCTCGGCCGCGTTCTCGCCACTGGCCGTCGGAGGGATCACACCGTCGATCAACCCCAAGTGCGTGACCCGTTCCGGCAAGGCACCGGCCAGCACCAGAGAAACGATGGCGCCGAGGGAATGGCCAAGTAATGCAAAACGTTTCCAACCCAGTTGCTCGGCCACTTGCAACACATCGAAGACGTAATCCCACAATGCATAACCCGCGCCGGTTGGACGGTGCGCCGAATGCCCATGGCCCGCCATGTCCAGCGCCACGATGCGCAAGCCTTCGAGCTTGGGCGCCAGGCGCGCAAAGCTGTTGGCGTTGTCCAGCCAGCCATGCAGGGCGATCACCGGCACGCCATCCTCCGGGCCAGACAAATGCGCGGCCAATTCGATATGCGCCAGGCTCAGGCGGACTTCTTCGACCGGCGTGCTCATGCGCAACTGCGCTCGCGGGCCTGCCAGCGGGCGAACAGGGTCTTGATCAAGGTCGCCGTGTCTTGCGGACGTTCAAGCGGGAACATATGTCCGCCCGGCATGGTGAGCATCTCTCCCATCGGCAGGCGGTCTACGCCGCTGGCATGGTGACGCATCACCACGCGGCTCTGGCGGCCGCGCACCACCGCCAAGGGCACCTTCAACTGGCGTACCTGGCCGGGGCTGGTGTGGGGCACACCACGGTAAATGCTGATTTCAGTGGCCGGGTCGAAACGCAAACGCAGGCGATCACCCGCCTGGTACAGGCCATGTTGCAGGTAAGCCTCGAAGCAATCGGGGTCGAAGCCACGAAACAGCGTCTTGCCGGCGAAGTAACTGCGCGCGGCGTCCAGGTCGCTGAACTCCTCACGCCGGCCCAG
The DNA here is from genome assembly GCF_054668275.1 of Pseudomonas sp. S3_A03. Taxonomy (NCBI): domain Bacteria; kingdom Pseudomonadati; phylum Pseudomonadota; class Gammaproteobacteria; order Pseudomonadales; family Pseudomonadaceae; genus Pseudomonas; species Pseudomonas sp. S3_A03. The sequence continues at coordinate 5,919,973 of NZ_CP162753.1, read as the reverse complement.
GGTGCGCCCCGCCGGGGTCAGGCGGTCGATAAAGCCGAAACGCTTGGCCGCGCGTATCACCCAGCGGTCCGCACGGGTCAGTACCGGCGAGTCGAGCATTACCACCCCGCGATACAGTTGCGGCCGGCGCAGGGCCGCGTGCAAATGCAACACGCCCCCCAAGGAGTGGCCCACGCCCCATACTGGTTCCGGCTGTTGTTCCAGATGGTGGATCAATTCATCCACCAGGTTCTGCCAGTTATCGTCCACGGGAAACCTGGGGTCGTGGCCGTGCTGCGGCAAGTGAGCCACGCTGTATTGCGGGGCCAGGGCGGCAAACAGCTTGCCGTAGGTGGCCGATGGGAAGCCATTGGCGTGGGCAAAAAACACGTGCTGCGACATACCGGCCCCCTCTCCAAAACAAAAGTGGATTGTCACAACGCCAGGTCGGCACAGCAATGACTGTAACTGCCAGGAATGATGACACTCACGCCACGCCTATCGCGCCGGCGGGTTCTCGCCCAGGGGCACCACGGCCATGGTCAGGCGCGAAACGCAGTTGGCCTTGCCATCCTCGGTGGTCAGGCGAATGTCCCACACCTGGGTGGTGCGGCCGATATGGATCGCCTTGGCCACCGCCGTCACGCGCCCGCTGCGCACGCCGCGCAAGTGGTTGGCGTTCACCTCCAGGCCCACGCAGTAGAACTTCCTGGGGTCGATGCACAAATAGGCGGCCATGGAACCGACGCTCTCGGCCAGCACCACCGAGGCGCCACCGTGCAGCAGGCCGTAGGGCTGATGGGTGCGGTGATCGACCACCATGCTGGCGGTCAGGGAGTCGTCGTCGAAGCTTTCAAAGCGAATGTCCAGCAGTTCACCGATGGTGTTTTTCTGCGCGGCATTGAGCTGTTCGATATTCGGTTGCGTGCGCCACAGGCTCATGGGGTAGTCCTTGTTGGTTTTATGATGGGCCTAATCCTGCCACACAACGGTCTCGGAACGCTCGCTCCAACGCTGCAATTGCGCGCCGTAGGTCGACTCGATGACGTTGCGCTTGATCTTCAAGGTTGGCGTCAGGAAGCCGTTTTCCACGCCCCAATTGTCGCTGACCAACACCAACTGACGCAGGCGCTCGTGCTTATCCAGCGCCTGGTTGACGTGTTCCAGCCAGCGCTCAAGGCTAGCGCGCAACGCTTGTCGGTCATGGCCTGCCGCCGACAGCACGCACAGCCCTATCGGCGCCGCGAGGCCATCACCCACCACGCACACCTGCTCGATGCTCGCATGTTCGGCCAGGCGGTTTTCGATCGGCGCCGGGGCCACATATTTGCCTTTGCTGGTCTTGAAGATCTCCTTGAGCCGCCCGGTCAGGCGCAGGCGGCCGTCGGCATCCTGCTCGCCTTTGTCGCCCGTGCGCAGGAAACCATCGGCAGTGAGTGTCTCAGCGGTTTTTTGCGGGTCTTTGAAATAGCCGAGCATGGTCGCGTCGCTGCGCACCTGCACTTCTCCCGACGGTTCGATCCGCACCTCGACGCTCGGGCACGGCGGGCCGATCCAACCGATTTTCTGCGCGCCCGGGCGGCACACATGGGAATAACCGCAGCTCTCGGTCATGCCATACACCTCAAGCACGTCCAGGCCCAGCCGCCAATACCAGCGCAGCAGGGCTTGCGGCACCGGCGCCGCGCCGGACAGCGCAATACGCAACGCATCCAGGCCCAAGCCGGCAAGCACCTTATGGCCAACGTACTTGCCGATAAACGGCAGGCGCAGCAAGGTGTCGAGGCGCTTCTGCGGGGTCTTGGCGTACACCCCCATCTGGAATTTGGTCCAGATACGCGGCACGCCAAACAGCGCGGTCGGGCGTGCCCTGCGCAAGTCCGCCAAAAACGTGTCCAGGCTCTCGGCGAAAAACACGGTTTGCCCGGTATAGATCGCGGCCATCTCCACGAACATACGCTCCGCCACGTGGCACAGCGGCAAGTACGACAGCAAGCGGTCACCCTCCCCCAGGCCAAACAATTCGGCGCCGCGGGTAGCGGCGAAGCCCAGGGCACCGAAACTGTGCATCACGCCTTTAGGCAGGCCGGTGGTGCCGGAGGTATAGATGATGGTTGCCAGGTCGGCGGCCGCAGGCGCGGGGTTGTCCTGGATCGGCGGGCAGGCTTGGAGGTCGGCCCAGTTGAAGTCGAACGCGCCACCCGGGCACAGCGGCAGGCTGATGGTCGGCAAGCCGCCAGGTACGCCAGGGGCCATGGCGGGCCAATCGTCGAGCTTGCCGACAAACACCAGCGCCGCTTCGGAATGCCTGAGCACATGGGCAACCGAGTCAGCCGTGAGGTTGGGGTAAAGCGGCACCGAGACATGCCCGGCCATCCAGATCGCCAGGTCGGCGATGACCCAGTGCGCACAGTTTTTCGAGATCAGGGCAATGTGCGAACCCGCCGGCAATTCCCGCTCGCGCAGCCAGCGCGCAGCGCAACGGGCCTGGTGGCCTACTTCACTCCAGGTGAGCGTCTGCACCTCGCCCCCGCGAAGGGCTGAACCAGAAAGCGCTGGCGCGGATGGCGCGCCTCACGTTCGAAGAAGACGTGCAACGGCAAACGAACAGCGACGGGCATGGGACGCGCTCCTTTGTGATCCGACCATAGCCAACCAAGCACTTGCTTGGTCTACGGTATAGCACACACAAAGCAGCGCCAGCGCCTAGGGGTTCTTCACGCTCACCAGGCTCATCAGCCCCGCCAGCGGGAAGTCGCCCTCCAATTCCGCCAGGCTGGCGGTGTACATCGGCTGCGGCTGGCGTTGATGGCCATGCTGCAAAAAGCTGATCAGGCTGCCGACCAATGGCTGATGGCTGACCAGCAGCACAGTGTCATCGGTCTCGAGTTTTTGCAGCACCTCCAGTGGGTTGCCCTCCGGGGTCAGCCACGGCACGGTGCGGACCTGAGGTTCAAAACCAAGGGCTTCGCGCACCAGTTGCGCGGTCTGCTGCGCCCGTACGTAGGGGCTGGCGATGATCGCCGTGATCGGCTGGCCGATCAGGTGCGCGGCGCTGCGCAGCACTTCGGCGCGGCCATGCTCGGTGAGGTTGCGTTCAGCGTCGGTAGGGGCATGCCCCTCGGCCTCACCGTGGCGCAAAATCCACAGCTTCACAGTTTCGGCTCTTCATCACGCACCGGGTGCGGCGCCGGCGGCACGCTGTGGGCGGCCTCGCCCTCCGGTGCGCGCGGGGTGGGCCAATCGGCGAAAGGCCAAGGCTTTTGTTCGCTGTGAAAGCTGCCGAAGCGGCCGATCTGCGCCAGGAACTGGCTGAGGCTGTCGCCGAAGTTCATCAGGCCCAGGCTCGGCGCGCCGTACACCAGGCGGTAGATCAATTGCACCACGACCAGCGCGCCAAGGAGGAACTGCGCCACTTGCCACACCAGGGCAAACACCAGCATCCAGAGAATGCGCAGAACAATGGATTCGTATTGGGGGGCTGCTTTCGGATCGTTCATGACGCGTTCCTCAGTTGAAACCACTGGTGGAAATAAAGTCGACATCGGTTTTCGGCTCGGCGCGCATCAGCAACTCGATGACCTGATTCAAGGTGCGCCCTTCGAACAGGATCGCGTGCAGCCCGGCGACCAGCGGCATATACACGCCCACTTCCTGAGCCTTGGCCTTGAGCACCTTGAGCGTGTTGACCCCTTCGGCCACTTCGCCAAGACGCGTCACCGCGTCGTCCAGGCTCAAGCCCTGGCCCAGGGCGAACCCCACCTGGTAGTTGCGGCTTTTCGGCGACGAGCAGGTGACGATCAAGTCGCCCACGCCCGCCAGCCCCAGGAAAGTCATCGGGTTGGCCCCCTGGTTCACCGCGAAGCGGGTCATCTCCGCCAGCGCCCGGGTGATCAGCATGCTCTTGGTGTTTTCGCCCATGCCCAGGGCCACCGCCATGCCGGCGATGATCGCGTAGACGTTCTTGAGCGCGCCCCCAGTTCGACGCCGAAGCGATCGCCGCTGGCATACACCCGGAACGTACGCCCGTGCAACACCGCCTGGACGCGCTCGCACAAGGCCTCATCTTCACTGGCGACCACGGTGGCGGTCAGCGCATGCTCGGCCACTTCCCGTGCCAGGTTCGGCCCCGACAGCACACCAATGCGCGCCTGGGGGGCGATGTCTTCAAGGATTTCGCTCATCAGCTTGAAGGTCTGCGCCTCGATGCCCTTGGTCAGGCTGACCAGCATTTTGCCCGCCAGGCGTTCGGCGTGAGGCGCCAGCACTGAGCGCAACGCGCTGGACGGCAGCGCGACAAAACACAGCTCGCAGTCGGTCAGGGTGGCCAGCAGGTCGGTAACCGGTTCGACCGCCGGATGAATCTTGATGCCTTTAAGGTAACGAGGGTTTTCGCGATGCACGCGAATGGCCTCGGCTTGCTCGGGATCACGCATCCACTGGCGCACCGCGTGGCCGTTCTCGGCCAGCAGGTTAGCCACGGCGGTACCAAAACTTCCGCCTCCCAGGACCGCAATAGGGCGCTGTTCAGTCATATGCAATCCGTTAATCCATACCAGTGGCGATGGCGGCATTATACGGAGCGGCCCGTTTGCGGCCAGCCCCCGTGTCAATTCGTGCGCCTGTCGGAAAATGCCATGTCTGTGTGAAGTAATTGCAAGGGCGACGACTGGCAAATGGCCCCGCCTCGGTTAACATGGGCGGCTACCCGTCATTATCAAGGCCGTGTCGTGTCTCTGGGCCCTCCTCCCCGTTCATCTGTATTGCTGATGCTGCTCTGCAGTGGCGCCGTGCTGGCCGACGACCTGTTCCTCGACAGCCAGCCGCTGCCGCAGGTCTTGACCGCCACCCGCCTCAAGCAGTCGGCCGCCGCCGTGCCCGGCAGCATGACCGTGATCGACAGCGAATTGATCAAGGCCAGCGGCGCGCGGGACGTCAGCGAACTGCTGCGCCTGGTGCCGGGGATGATGGTCGGCTACACCACCGGCAACCAAGCGGCGGTGAACTACCACGGCACCAGCGCCAGCGATGCGCGACGCATGCAAGTGTTGATCGACGGCCGCTCGGTGTATCGCGCGGGCCTGGCCACGGTGGACTGGAGCGACATTCCGGTGGCCATGGAGGATATCGAGCGCATCGAGGTATTCCGTGGCCCCAACACCGTCAGCTACGGCGCCAATGCGCTGATGGCAGTGGTGAATATTCTTACGCGCTCGCCGGCCAACAGCCATGGCTCGCGGGTAAAAGTCATTCGCGGCGAACGCGGAATCAACGACTTTTACGCCAGCCAGGGCGTGGGTTGGGAAACCGGTGATTTGCGCCTGACCTTGTCAGGGCAACAGGACGAGGGCTTTGACAGCGATGCCGCCGGCGCCGACCGCCGCGACGGCCGCCGCCTCAACCGCTTCAGCCTGGCAGTGAGCCAGACGTTGAATGCGCAGCAGAGCATCGACTGGCAGCTGGACGCCAAGGAAGGCACCAACCAACGCCCGTACACCTACACACCGGTATTTGCGGGGATTAACGAAGGTGGCGACAACTCCGACGTCAGCGCCAAGGACTACGCAGGCTCCCTGCGCTGGAACGTCGACTTCAACCCCGAACACAGCCTGTATGTGCAAGGCTCGGCCCAGCAGTGGGACCGCCGGCAAATCTGGAAAGCCTGCGACGCCAAGGTCTCGTTCAGTCCCGAGCTGACCCAGTTGTGGCAGCTCAACCCCAACTACGCCGAGCTTCTGGCCCGGCATATGGATACCTTCAGCAGCGCCCCACCCGGCAGCGCCGCCGAGCAGGCCTTGGCCAACCAGGTGCTCGATCAATGGCGCAACGGCGCCAACCAGAGCGTGTGCGGTGACATCGACCAAAGCACCCGCGAAAGCCGATACGACCTGGAGATCCAGGACACCCTCAGCCTGTCCGACAGCCTGCGCCTGGTCAGCGGCATCAACTACCGCTACGACCGCGCCGACTCCGACACTTACTTCAACGGCACCCTGGACGACACCACCTGGCGCCTGTTCGGCCAGTTGGAATGGCGTGCCAGCGAGCATTGGTTGCTGCAAGGCGGCGCCATGTATGAAGACACGCACCTGAGCGGTCATTCCTTGACGCCCCGAGTGGCCGTCAACTACCTGATCAACCCGCGCCACGGCCTGCGCGCGGTGTATTCCGAAGCGATCCGCTCGCCGGACATGTTCGAGAACAACGTCAACTGGAGCTACCGCGTCACCAACCTCAGTTCCCCCACCTATGGGCAGAACACCGGGCAGTACTTCGTGAAGACCCGCGGCCCGGGCAACCTCGACAAAGAACTGATGCGCTCGCGGGAACTGGGCTACAACGGTTTTGCCGACATCGGGCTGAACATGGACGTGAAGCTGTTCTACGACGAAATCACCAACATGATCAGCTCGCCCCTGCGCAACAACCAGTACATCGCCAGCAACGCCAACCGTTCGCGGTTCACCGGGGCGGAGTCGCAGTTCGACTGGCGCCTGAGCAACGCCGACCGCCTGCGGCTGACCTACGCTTACGTGGACGCCACGACCAGCAACCCGCTGGACAAAGCGCAAACCGCGCGTAACAGTGGCTCGGCCGGCTGGTTGCGCGAGTGGGGCCAGGGTTGGTCCAGCGCGCTGTTCTACTATGGCGACGACGCACTCAACCAATATCGCTTCGAACGGGTCGACCTGCGGGTGGCCAAGCGCATTGCCCTGGGCAAAGCCAATGTGGAGCTGGCCGGCATGTTGCAACAACGCCTCGATAACCAGCCCACCACCTGGGCCGACAACCATTACGACCATCGCCATGTGCTCTACTTCAGCGCGGAGTTAGAGTTCTGACATGGGCGACTCGTCACGGATGACCTTCTTCTTTATCCATACGCTGTGGCGACGCGCCGTGCTGCTCGCCTGCCTGCTGCTGGCCACGCCCGCGTGGAGCGCCGACATCCTGCTGACCGCCGCCGACGACGCTGCCGGCGTGCAGGCCTTTACCCACGCCCTGGCCGCGCAGCGCCCTGAAGACCGCATCACCTTTACCGCCCTCAAAGACTTGCCGGCACCCAACCGGCTGCCTGCCGGCACGCGCCTGATCCTGCTGGACCTGCCCGGCCTCGACTGGCGCCTGCAAGACCCCCAAGGGCCACCGACCCTGGTGCTGCGTATCAGCCGGCTGCAAGCCCATCAGCGGCCAGGTGTCGCGCAGCACGCGCGCATCAGCCTGTTATGGAGCGATCCACCGCTGGAACGTCAGTTGCAGCTAATCACCAGCATCCTGCCCCAGGCGCGGCGCATCGGTGTGCTCTATGGTGCCGAAAGCGAATTCCTGCTGCCCGAGCTGCGCCACCGGGCGTCGGCACTGGAGCTGGAGATAGTGCCCCAGCGCTGGGACAACACCAGCGACAGTCGCCCGCTGCAAACGCTGTTCAGGAACAGCGACGTACTGCTGGGCCTGGACGACCCGCAGTTATACAACCCGAAAACCGCGAAAAATCTGTTGCTGAGCAGCTACGCCCAGCAATTGCCCCTGGTGGGGCCCAATGCAGGGTTTGTACGGGCCGGCAGCCTGGCCAGCACCTACAGCGACCAGACCGACTGGCTGGCTGTGCTCGACCGCCTGTTGGATCACCCGCCGGCCAATTGGCCACGCACGCTGTACCCGGAACACTTCAAAGTCGTGGCCAACCCACAAGTCGCGCGCTCACTGGGCATCGAACAGATAGACGAAGCCGGCGTGGCCGCCCGCCTGGCCGAAGGAGAAAAACGCCCATGACCTTGCGCCGTCGTTGGGACATCAATACCCGCACCCAGCTCATCACCCTGGGCCCGGCGCTGTTGCTGACACTGCTGTTGATCAGCTTCTTTACCTTCGTGCGTATCCAGGACCTGCGCCAGGAACTGGACCACACCGGTCAATTGATCGCCAACCAGTTGGCCCCCGCCACCGAGTATGGGGTGATTTCCGGCAACAACGAGGTGCTCGAAAGTTTGCTGCGCGCCACCCTGGCCACACCGCACGTGCGTTTCCTGGAGATTCAGGACAGCACCGAACACATCCTGGTGTACGTGGAGCAACCGTCGGAAAAACACGACCGCTCGCTGTCGGTAAAAGTGTTCCAGGCGCCGATTCGCCTGCAGCATATCCAGTTGGGCAATGACTTTTTCCAGGACAACCTCAACGAACCCAAGGCGCCGCGCGCCGATTACCTGGGCCGGGTGATCGTCGGCATGTCCAACGATGCCTTCAGCCAGCGCCAACAGGAGATCCTGTTCAAGGCCGGCATCCTCGCGCTGTTCGCCCTGCTGTTTACCTTCCTGCTGGCCCGGCGCCTTGCCGCCAGCCTGTCGCAACCGATCAGCGCCATGGGCCATGCGGTCAAGGCCATCCAACAAGGCGACTACAAGACGCCGCTGCCGATTGTGGATGACTCCGAGCTGGGCGACCTGTCTCGACATATCAATAACCTCGCCGAAGGCCTCAACCAGGCCAGCCGCGAACAGCAGCAGGCCATGGCCCAGTTGATCCAGACCCGCGAAGAAGCCGAGCGCGCCAACAATGCCAAGTCGGACTTCCTGGCAATGATGAGCCACGAACTGCGCACGCCGATGAACGGCGTGCTGGGCATGCTGCAGTTGCTGGAAACCACCGAAATGACCGAGGAACAGGCCGAATATGCGGCGCTGGCCTCCGAGTCCACCGAACACTTGCTCAAGGTCATCAACGACATCCTCGACTTTTCGCGCATCGAGCGTGCGGCGCTGGAGCTGGAACACATTCCGTTCAACCTGGCCGACCTGATCAACAGTTGCGCCCAGGCCTTCCAGCACAGCGCACAGCAGCGCGGGCTGGAGCTGAAGCTACCGATTCCGCCGGGCATGGAGACCTTGCGGGTGCAGGGCGATCCGACGCGCATCCGCCAGATCCTGGTGAACCTGATCGGCAATGCGCTGAAATTCACCGAGCACGGCAGCGTCAGCGTCGAGCCGCACTGTCAGCCCCTGGACCATGAGCTGGTGTGGTTCACCTGTACCGTGCGCGACAGTGGCATTGGTATTTCCACCGAACGCCTGGAGTTGATGTTCGATGCGTTCCAGCAGGCCGACAGTTCCATTTCAAGACGTTGCAGGGGTACCGGCCTGGGCCTGCCCATCGCCCGCACCCTGGCCGAACGCATGGGCGGCACCCTGCGCGCCCAGAGTGAAGAAGGCCGTGGGTCAGTGTTTACCCTGGAAATCCCTCTGGCCATCGACCAGCACAGCCTGCCCGCCATTGCCTCGGATGCCGAGGGCAAAGCCAGTGCCGGTGATGGCCGCCATGTGCTGCTGGTAGAGGACAACCCGGTCAACCGCGCGGTGGTCGAAGCCATGCTACGCAGCCTGGGTTTTGAAGTGAGCTTGGCTACCGACGGCGCCGAAGCGATCCGCAGTGCCGAAAGCCTGATTTTCACGGCCATCCTGATGGACTGCCGCCTGCCATTGATCGACGGCTATGAAGCCACTCGGCAGATTCGCCAGTTGCCGGGCTGCGCCGACCTGCCGATCATCGCGTTGACCGCCAATGCCTTGCAGGGCGACCGCGAAGCCTGCCTGGCAGCGGGAATGAACGATTACCTGGCCAAGCCGTTCAAACGCACCGAGTTGCAGCAAATCCTGCAGCGCTGGGTACAGTAGCGCCGCGCCATCAGCCAACTGCGACTGGCGTGAAAGACGAAAGTGCGGCAGTCTTAGGCACCCGAACGGGCCTATAAACAGACCCGGTTTAAAATTTCAGTGAACAAGTGTACATTCAGTGCCTTGAAGCTGTGACTTTCACTACAACGCAATAGTCTATGTGTAGGCTGCCGACATGAGGCATGAACGCTTCATTCGGTTCGGGAAGATTTGCCCTACCCTGCCGCATGGGATTATTGAGGAGCTCGCATGACCAAACAAAACGCCTTTACTCGGGAAGACCTGCTGCGCTGCAGTCGCGGTGAGCTGTTCGGCCCAGGTAACGCGCAATTGCCCGCCCCGAACATGCTGATGGTGGATCGCATCACCCATATCAGCGAAGAGGGTGGCAAGTACGGCAAAGGTGAATTGGTCGCCGAGCTGGATATCAACCCGGACCTGTGGTTCTTCGCCTGCCACTTCGAAGGTGACCCCGTGATGCCAGGCTGCCTGGGCCTCGACGCCATGTGGCAACTGGTCGGCTTCTACCTGGGCTGGCAAGGCCTGCCGGGCCGCGGTCGCGCCCTGGGTTCGGGCGAAGTGAAGTTCTTTGGCCAGGTCTTGCCGACCGCCAAGAAAGTCACCTACAACATTCAAATCAAGCGCGTCCTCAAGGGCAAGCTGAACCTGGCCATCGCCGACGGTTCGGTGACTGTCGACGGTCGCGAGATCTATACTGCCGAAGGCCTTCGGGTCGGCGTATTCACTTCCACTGACAACTTTTAAGGGTTATCCGCATGCGCCGCGTCGTTATCACTGGTCTGGGCATCGTTTCTTGCCTGGGCAATGACAAAGAGACCGTCACCGCTAACCTGCGTGCAAGTCGCCCTGGCATCCGCTTCAACCCGGAATATGCCGAAATGGGTCTGCGTAGCCAGGTTTCCGGCTCCATCGACCTGCCCCTCGAAGAACTGATTGATCGCAAGATCTATCGCTTCGTCGGCCACGCTGCCGCCTACGCCTACCTGGCCATGAAAGACGCCATCGCCGACTCAGGCCTGAGCGAAGACCAGGTATCGAACGTACGCACCGGCCTGATCGCCGGCTCCGGCGGCGCATCAACCCTCAACCAGATGGAAGCGCTGGACATCCTGCGCGAAAAAGGCGTGAAGCGCGTTGGCCCCTACCGTGTAACGCGGACCATGGGCAGCACCGTTTCGGCCTGCCTGGCCACGCCGTTCCAGATCAAGGGCGTGAACTACTCGATCTCCTCCGCCTGCGCCACCAGTGCTCACTGCATCGGTACCGCCGTAGAGCAGATCCAGTTGGGCAAGCAGGACATCGTATTCGCCGGCGGCGGTGAAGAAGAGCATTGGAGCCAGTCGTTCCTGTTCGACGCCATGGGCGCACTGTCCACCCAGTACAACGAAACCCCGGAAAAAGCCTCCCGTGCCTACGATGCCAAGCGTGACGGTTTCGTCATCGCCGGCGGCGGCGGCATGGTGGTGGTTGAAGAGCTGGAACACGCTCTGGCCCGTGGTGCCAAGATCTACGCGGAAATCGTTGGCTACGGCGCAACGTCCGACGGCTACGACATGGTTGCGCCAAGCGGTGAAGGCGCCATCCGTTGCATGCAGATGGCGATGTCCACCGTCGACACCCCAATCGACTACCTGAACACCCACGGCACTTCGACTCCGGTCGGCGACGCCAAGGAAATGGAAGGCGTGCGTGCGGTATTTGGCGACAAGGCTCCGAAAATCAGTTCCACCAAGAGCCTGTCCGGTCACTCCCTGGGCGCCGCCGGTGTTCATGAAGCGATCTACTGCCTGTTGATGATGGAAGGCAACTTCATGGCCGGCTCGGCCAACATCGACGAGATCGACCCGGTCGTCGCCGATATGCCGATCCTGACCAAGACCGTTGAAAACGCGAAAATCGACACCGTGATGAGCAACAGCTTCGGCTTCGGTGGCACTAACGCCACCCTGGTGCTGAAACGCTGGCAGGGTCAGTAAGCCCTGTAGCCCCATGAAAAAGCCCCGACTGGTTCGGGGCTTTTTTATGGGTGAGCCCATGTGGAACCGCCTCGCCTTTACCGCACCTTCATTGCATTCAGCGCTTGGGCAGGATGGCCAGGAAGTTATCGCGGGCCACCTTGCGGGCGATGTCCTCAGGCAAGGCGTCCAGGAAAGGCTCAAAGCGGCGCATTTCCTTACCCAATTTGTTGAAACGCCCCACTACGTCCGAGCCCAACATAAACCGCTCCGGAAAGCGCTCCACCAGCTCGACCCACTCCGCACGAGGCACGCCTGCGTCATCAAGCAAATACGGCGTGAGCATGCTCCAGGACAGGTCGATGTACAGATTGGGGTAAGCCTCCAGCAGGCGGCTCAAGGTGGGCAGCAAAAAATCCATCTGCACCTGATGTCGATGGATCTCTTTGCTGGTACCCGCGTGCGCCCAGATAAACCGTGTGTGCGGGTGGTTGCGCAGTGGCTCTTCGATTTCGGCCAGGTACAACGGGTTGCGCTCGCGCTTGGAGGTGATGTTGGAGTGCAGCATCACCGGCAAGTCGTTTTCGGCGGCCAGGTGGTAAATGCGCGTCATGGCTTCGTTGTTGGCGCGAGGGGTGTCGCCGGACGTCAGGGCCGTGAGGTCATCGTGGCGGGTAAACACCTCACCGATGCCCTGCCACAGGCCTGGGTTAAGGTCGAGCATGCGCTGGATATGCGCGTCGGAATTCTTGTCGTTGGGGTTGAAACCGCTTAGAAACGGATGAAAGTGCTGGCGCTGTTCAGGCGTCAGCTTATTCACGGCCGCGGCGACAATAACGTCGGTGGCGCTGTACCAATAGGCATCTGCGTCATCGCCCGCGTAGTAGCGCGGGCGCTTGGGTTCGTCTTCGTGCCACTTTTTCGCCACGGGGATGCCGGAAATCATCACGTGCTCAATGCGATTTTCGTGCATGGCCTTGAGCAATTTTTCCATGCCCGCCGTTTCCTGGAAAAAATCCACGTAATGCAGGTGCGCGTCGCTGTAGGCATAGTCGCGGGCCTGCACGGCAAGGCTGCTGGCGGCGAACAACAGGGCAACACTCAGGCGGGTCCAGAGCACGATACAACCTCGATCAGGGCGAGTACGAGTAGACCTTGCCTTGCGCGCCGAGGTTCATCATGCAAAAACGTGGAACACCCCAAGGCCCGCATGCTCTATAACTGCATGACCTACATCCTGCCACCCTGTGAGGTTTGCCATGCCTGTTACCGTGAATACACTGAACGCTGAAAATTTTCGCCACAGCGTCAACATCAATAACCACGAGTTGTTTACCGACCTGCCCAAAAGCCTGGGCGGCGACGACTCCGCGCCCTCCCCCCACGATTACTTCGACGCGGCATTGGCGTCCTGTAAAGCCCTGACCGTCAGGCTGTATGCGCAGAAGAAAAACATCCCGCTCACCGGCGTCACCGTGGAAGTGACCCACGACGCCGCCGAGGAACAAAAGGGCAAATACAAACTCGGCGTCAAGCTGACCCTCAAGGGTGTGCTCACCGACGCACAGCGCGACGAGTTGCACCGCGTTGCCGACAAATGCCCGGTGCACAAGCTGATGACCACCGCCGAGATCAGCATCGAGACCACGCTATCGGAAGGTGCGTTCAGCCAATAGCAGCAACCTCTCGTCGAGCGGGTTATGCTCACGGCCAACTAACCCGCTCAGATTGGGACGCACCATGACCCTCCTCACCGTGATCCGCCCTCGCCAGGAAGAGGTTGAAGGCCAGCCGATCCTGCGCCCGCTGCCCTCGCGCGAATGCCGTAGCGTCGGACCTTTTGTATTTTTCGACCATATGCTGTCCACCCGCTACGCACCGGGCAGCGGCATGAATATCCGCCAGCACCCGCATATCGGCCTGTCCACCCTCACCTACCTGTTTGAAGGCGCGTTGCAGCACAAGGATAGCCTGGGCTCCGACCAAGTGGTGCAGGCCGGCGATGTGAGCTGGATGACTGCCGGCAGCGCAATTGCCCACGTCGAGCGCACACCAGAAGCCCTCAAGGCCAGTGGTTTCAGCCTGCATGGGTTGCAAGTATGGCTGGCCTCGCCCAGGGACCACGAAACCGGACCAGGCCATTACAGCCATCACCCCGCCAACAGCCTGCCGGTGAGCGACAACCTGGGCGTGTGGACTCGCATGATCGCGGGCAACGGGTTCTGCCTCGAATCACCGGTGCCGGTGCTGTCGCCCACGCTGTATGCCGAGGTGCGCATGCAGACGGCCACCACCCTGCCGATCCCGGACGAGCATCAGGAACGCGCGGTGTATGTGCTGGAGGGAGAAGCGCAGCTCGACGGCGAACTGTTGCAGGCACATAGCCTGGTGATATTGCCGAGCGGCCAGGCGATGACGTTGTTTGCCGAGTCCGATTGCCACCTGGTGGTGTTTGGCGGCGCGCCATTGGATGGACCGAGGCGGATCAACTGGAATTTTGTCGCGAGTGATCCCGCAGTGATCGAGCAAGCCAGGCAGCGTTGGGCGGCTGGGGATTGGCCGACGGTGCCGGGGGAATCCGAAAGAATTGAGTTGCCTGCGAGATAGCCATCGGAAGCAAGCCCCCTTCCACATTTGAAGGTGTATACCAATCAAGTGTGGGAGGGGGCTTGCTCCCGATGGGGTCGGAACAGGCGCTAGAGAATCAACCCTTGAACACTTCATCCAACAAGTTATGCATCGAGCGGAACGCCCGTGCAGCAGTCTTCGCGTCGTACATCATCTTGCCCGGCACATTGGCGTGCGGGTCGGTGAAGGAATGCACCGCGCCACCGTAGCTCAGCAGTTGCCAATCCACACCGGCGGCGTTCATTTCGTCTTCAAAGGCCGGCAGTTGCTCTTTGGGCACCAACGGGTCGGAGGCGCCATGCAGCACCAGCACCGAACCCTTGATGTTATTGGCATCTGCCGGGTTTGGCGTGTCGAGGGTGCCGTGGAACGATACCGCTGCCTTCAATGGCGCGCCCGTGCGGGCCAGCTCCAAGGAGCAGCAACCGCCAAAGCAGAAGCCGAAGGTCGCCAGCCTGGACGTATCAACAGCCGCTTCAGTCTGGCTTTGCAGTTGCTCAAGGGCCGCCTGCATGCGCTTGTTCAACAATGGGCGGTCATTTTTCAACGGCATCATCGCCGCACCGGCCTCATCGCCATTCGATGGACGCACGGTTTGCCCGTACAGATCGGCAATCAGCACCACGTAGCCCTTGCTCGCGACGGTCTTGGCGATTTCTTCCGCGCCGGCACTCACGCCCATCCAGTTCGGGGCCATCAGCAAGCCCGGCAACGGCCCTTTTTGGCTCGCATCGAACGCCAGGCGGCTCTCATAAGACTGGCCATCAATCTGATAGACCACGGAACGCACAGTGACTTGGCTCATCATTCTCTCCAGTTGAGGTGCACTAGAACGAAAAAACCCGCCGAAGCGGGTTTTTCTACAACGGTGTTAAACCGACAGTTCAACCAACAGCTTGTTCAGTCGGCGCACATAAGCGGCCGGGTCTTTGAGGCTGTCGCCAGCGGCCAGGGCCGCCTGGTCGAAGAGGATGTGCGACAGGTCGCCAAACCGCTCTTCGCTCTGCTCGCCGTCGAGTTTCTCGATCAGCGGGTGAGCCGGGTTGAACTCGAAGATCGGCTTGGAATCCGGAACCTTCTGCCCGCTGGCTTCGAGGATCTGACGCATCTGCATGCCCAGGTCCTGCTCGCCGATGGCCAGGATCGCCGGGGAATCGGTCAGACGGTGGGAAACCCGCACTTCGCTGACGGCATCGCCCAGGGCAGTCTTGATCCGCTCAACCAGGCCTTCTTTGGCCTTGGCGACTTCTTCGGCTTCTTTCTTCTCTTCTTCGGAGTCCAGGTTACCCAGGTCCAGGTCACCACGGGCCACGTCGACGAAGGTTTTACCGTCGAACTCGCTGAGATAGCTCATCAGCCACTCATCGATACGGTCGGTCAGCAGCAACACTTCAATGCCTTTTTTGCGGAAGACTTCAAGGTGCGGGCTGTTCTTGACCTGGGCGTAGGTTTCGCCGGTCAGGTAGTAGATCTTGTCCTGACCTTCCTTGGCGCGCGCCAGGTACTCGGCCAGCGACACAATCTGCTCGCCCTCTTCGCCCTGAGTGGAGGCAAAACGCAGCAGGCCGGCGATTTTCTCTTTGTTGGCGAAATCTTCCGCCGGGCCTTCTTTCATGACCTGGCCGAAGTTTTTCCAGAAGCCTTTGTATTGCTCAGGCTCGTTCTTCGCCAGTTTTTCCAGCATGTCGAGGACGCGCTTGGTCAACGCCGACTTCATGGAGTCGATGATCGGGTCTTTCTGCAGGATTTCCCGCGACACGTTCAGCGACAGGTCATTGGAGTCGACCACGCCTTTGATAAAGCGCAGGTACAGCGGCAGGAACGATTCCGCCTGATCCATCACGAACACGCGCTGGACATAGAGCTTGAGGCCTTTGGGCGCTTCACGCTGGTACAGGTCGAACGGCGCACGAGCCGGCACGTACAGCAGCGAGCTGTACTCGAGCTTGCCTTCGACCTTGTTATGGCTCCAGCTCAGCGGGTTCTCGTAATCGTGGGCGATGTGCTTGTAGAACTCCTGGTATTCCTCATCCTTCACTTCAGTGCGAGGACGGGTCCACAGGGCGCTGGCGCGGTTGACCACTTCCCATTCCTGGGCAGGGGCCTCTTCGCCTTCGGCGGCCGCTTGTTCTTTGGGCAGTTCAATCGGCAGCGCGATGTGGTCGGAGTACTTTTTGATGATGTTGCGCAGGCGCCAGCCGTCGGCGAATTCGTCTTCACCGTCTTTGAGGTGCAACACGATACGCGTACCGCGGTCGGCCTTATCGATGGTGGCGATTTCAAACTCGCCCTCGCCCTTAGAGGCCCAATGCACACCTTCGCTGGCATCAAGGCCGGCACGACGGCTGAATACTTCAACCTTGTCGGCCACGATGAAGGCCGAGTAGAAGCCCACGCCGAACTGGCCGATCAGGTGCGAGTCTTTCTTCTGGTCGCCCGACAGGTTTTTCATGAAATCGGCGGTGCCGGATTTAGCGATGGTGCCCAGGTGGGTAATCGCATCGTCACGGCTCATGCCGATACCGTTGTCTTCGAGCGTGACGGTCTTGGCGTCTTTGTCGAAGCTCACACGGATTTTCAGTTCGGCGCCACCTTCCAGCCACTCGGGCTTGGACAGGGCTTCGAAACGTAATTTGTCGACAGCGTCAGAAGCGTTCGAGATCAATTCGCGAAGGAAGATTTCCTTGTTGGAATACAGCGAATGGATCATGAGGTGCAGCAGTTGCTTCACCTCGGTCTGGAAGCCCAGGGTTTCCTTTTGAGTTTCCACACTCATGGTCATCAAACTCCAATTGGATGGCAGTGGCCGCCCCCGAAAGGGTTAGCGGCGGGTTGTCATCAGAGTTGGGGCCTAAGACCAGGATTTCAAGGGCGGCTCGTTTCCTCAATCTTGAAATGCGCACGGGCGGTGGCAATGGGTTCCGCCGGCGTGCTTTGCCAGGCGGTGATCGCCACATTCGCCACCCGGCGGCCTTGGCGCCAAACCTGGCACTTGGCGTAGGTGTCGCGGAACTGGCCCGCACGCAGGTAATCCAGGGAGAAATCGATGATCTTCGGCAGGCCGGGGGCGCCGGTAAACACCAGCAGGTGCAGCGCGGCCGACAGCTCCATGAAGCCTGCAATCACGCCACCGTGCAGCGCCGGCAATATGGGGTTACCGATGTTGTCCTTGTTGGCGGGCAGACGAAACAGCAATTCGTCGCCCAGGCGCGTGCATTCGATGCCGATCAGCTTGGCATAGGGGATCAGGTTGAGCAGCGCCTCATAATCTGCGCGTTCATGGGCTTGTTCGAGGCGGGTCTTGAATCGGTGCGTCATGCCTGCTCTCCCTTGATCGTGCTGCGAAAGCCTTGGGTGCCGCTGAGACGCTTACCCATGCGTATGAACGTGCCGACCACATGGGCGATGGGTTGCTGCGGGTCGTCCTGGTAGGCGACACCACGAGTGAAGATCACGTCGGTGGTCACCCGGTAGCACTGAGCGAAACCGTAGACCGGTTTGTGCGGTTCAGCGGGATGCATGTAGTCGATGCGCAGGTCGAGGGTCGGGCACACCTCGAATTCCGGCAGCACGCACAAGGTGGCCATGCCGCAGGCGGTATCCATCAACGAGGTCAGGGCGCCGCCGTGGATGACGCCGGTGGTGGGGTCACCCACGATCGCCGGGGTGTAAGGCAACACCAGCGTCATGCCCTCCTCGCCAGCCTCGTGCACGTTAATACCCAGTACCTGGCAATGGCGCAGGGCCGATACAAATCGCGTCGCACGCTCTAACAATAGGTTTTCGGTCATTCGATCCAGACTCTTATTAGTGTTGATTCGCGCAGTAGGCGGTGCGCGAGAAAGTTCCTTGAACAACGCGGTTTATATATCTGCGTCATAAAAGGAACTAAAACTGAGCCCTCGGGCTCGAAAGGCCAGTAGATATCTTCAATAAGGAGAAACACCCCATGCGCAAGACTTTAGCTATTTCCATGATGTTGGCCGCTGCCCTCGGTCTCGCTGCCTGCGACAAAAAATCCGAAGACAAAGCCCAAGACGCTGCGGCACATTCTGAGCAAGCTCAGAAAGACATGGCCAAGGCTCAGGATAAAGTGAACGACGCTGCGAAAGAAAACGCCGATGCTGCCAAAGCTCAGGCTGAATCGAACGAAGCCGCCGCGAAAGAAGCAGCACCTGCTACCCCTGCCACCGGTTCTTGATACCGCGGCTTGAAATAGCTGGCTGCAAAAAGAAAGCCCGCTTAGATAGCGGGCTTTACTTTGTCTGCCGTTTTTATTCGCAGCGTTAATACGCGCAAGTGGACTAGAGCCGTCTCTTTGACGGTATCAGGCGCCGTCGTATCCGTTTGCGTATACACCATCACTTGCAAGACGTCGGAATGAAACTCGCGGCGATACAGCACGAACACCACCCCCGCGCTCATCAACATGAACAACCAAGGGCTGACGAACCACGCCAGCATGGTCATGCCGAAGTAATAGGCGCGCAGGCCAAAGTTGAACTGGTTGGCCGCCATGGAAATCACCCGTGCCGCGCGCAACGCAAACGCCCTGCGCTCCTGCTCCGACACCAGCCGTTCACCGATCATTGGCGCCGACCCCACCAGCACTGCCGCAAAGTTGTATTGGCGCATGCACCAACTGAACGTGAAGAACGCGTAGACAAACACCAGCGCCAGGCACAATAGCTTGATTTCCGACATGCCCTGGGATGCCTGTTGCACCATGGGAATGTCCGCCAGCAACGACACGGCCCGCTCGGATGCACCGAGCACGGTGAGAATGCCGGCGAGGATGATCAGGGTACTGGAGGCAAAGAACGAGGCATTGCGCTCCAGGTTACCGATCACACTGGCATCGGCGATACGGTTGTCCCGCAGCAGCATGCGACGCATCCAGTCTTCGCGGTACAGATGCAACACACTGGCCAGGCATGCCGTGTCGCGGGCCTTCCAAGTGGCATAACGGGTATAGCCGCCCCAGCACAGCACAAACCAGAGGGCGGCAAGCAGATGGATCTGATTGGTTTCGACGAATGACATGCGGGTCCTTTTTACACGGTATTGGCTGGCGGAATGCAGTACGAATGTGGAAGGGAGTTTGCCCCGATGGCGGTGGGACAGTTACAGGTTTATCCACTGACACACCCTCATCGGGCAAGCCCCCTTCCACCTGTTGAAAGCGTGCCAACTCTAGAAGGTTGTCGCCTCTCAAACATAAAATGCCCCGTATCGATTGATACGGGGCATTTCAGTACTGCGCGAAACCGGTCGTTACGCGATCGCTTCGCTGCGCTTGCCGAGCATACGGTCAATCCCCACCGCTACCACCAACACCATCACCGACGGTATCAGCCAGGCCAGGCCTTGCTCGCTCAGTGGCAAGTTCGCCAACTGCGCCGGCATCCAGCCCGCCAGCCCTGCCCCCTTGAGCGCGTCGATGCAGCCGAAGATGAACGACACCAGCATCACCGGGCCAACGATACGGCCCTGCTCCTGCCAGAAGTCTTTGCAGAAACTCAAGGCCACCAGCACGATGCACGGCGGGTAGATGGCGGTCAGTACCGGGATCGAGAAGGCAATCAGCTTGGTCAGGCCCAGGTTGGATACAAACAACGAGAACAACGCCAGGATCACCACCAGTGTCTTGTAGGACAGTGGCAGCACACGGCTGAAATACTCGGCGCAGGCGCAGGTCAGGCCGACGGCGGTCACCAGGCACGCCAGAGAGATCAGTACGGCGAGGAAGCCGCTACCCAGGGAGCCAAAGGTGTGTTGCACGTAGGCGTGCAGCACAGCGGCGCCATTCGCAGCGCCGGCGGCCACTTCATGGCTGCCCGAACCCAGGCGAAACAGGCTCACATAGACGAGGGCCAGGCCCATGCCGGCAATCAGGCCGGCGATGATCGCGTAGCGGGTGATCAGCTTGGGCGATTCGACGCCACGGGAGCGAATGGCGTTGACGATCACAATGCCGAATACCAGCGCGCCCAGGGTATCCATGGTCAGGTAGCCATTGATAAAGCCCTGGGAGAACGGCGCGGCGACGTATTCCGGAGTGGCGACACCCACGTCGCCGGCCGGCAAGGCAAACGCGGCGATGCCGAGGATGGCCAGCGCAATGATCTTCAACGGCGCAAGAAAACGACCCACGGTGTCCAGCAGTCGACCCGGGTACAGCGAAACGAAGAACACGACCAGGAAGTAGACCGAGCTGTAAAGGAACAGCGCCAGCGGGCTTTCACCCGTCAACGGCGCCAGGCCGACTTCAAAGGACACGGTCGCGGTACGCGGGGTGGCGAACAGCGGCCCTACCGCCAGATACGCCGCCGCCGCGAGCAGGCCACCGGCGATCTTGCCGATCGGGCTGCTCAACGCGTCCATGCCACCGCCGACCTTGGCCAGGGCGATTACGGTAACCACCGGCAAGCCTACTGCGGTGATCAGAAAGCCCAGCGCCGCCATCCAGACGTCAGGCCCCGCCTGCAAACCCACGATAGGCGGGAAGATGATGTTGCCGGCGCCCACGAACAGGGCAAAGGTCATAAAACCCAACGCCAGGATGTCCTGGCTTTTCAACACTTTCATTTGAGGAAATACCACACTACTGAATCGGAATTTAGAGAGGGATTCCCTATGGATGAGGGAAATACTGCCGGCCCTTGTGGGGACCGACCGGTCTGGCGCGCAGCGGCCTTTTGGGATGCGGGCGCATAAAGAGGCGGCTAGGGTACAGAATTGAGCTGACAAACGCACTGTTGCGGGGCGCACTGTCCGATAAGCGACATCTCTATGTCGCGTTTTTGTAAGAGCAGCGGCAAGCTTTAAGCGGCACGACTGGCCGCACTGTGTTGTCTTGCAGCTAAAGCTTGCCGCTTACAGCTGCCCTTAAACGCACAAAGGCCACCCGAAGGTGGCCTTTGTGTGGTGAAGCGTCAGTTAAGCGCGAGGCTTGCTTGACAGCCCAACCCGTCAGCTCGGCCAGGGCCTTGCCGATGTCCGCCAGCGAACGCACGGTTTTTACACCTGCGTCTTGCAGTGCAGCGAATTTCTCGTCTGCAGTGCCTTTGCCGCCGGAGATGATTGCGCCAGCATGGCCCATGCGCTTGCCCGCAGGGGCAGTCACACCAGCGATGTAGGAAACAACCGGCTTGGTCACGTGAGCCTTGATGTAGGCTGCCGCTTCTTCTTCAGCCGAACCGCCGATTTCACCGATCATGACGATCGCTTCGGTCTTCGGGTCTTCCTGGAACAGCTTCAGGATGTCGATGAAGTTGGAGCCTGGGATCGGGTCACCGCCGATGCCGACGCAAGTCGACTGACCGAAACCGGCGTCAGTGGTCTGCTTCACAGCTTCGTAGGTCAGGGTGCCGGAGCGCGAAACGATACCGACTTTGCCTGGCAAGTGGATGTGACCTGGCATGATGCCGATCTTGCATTCGCCTGGAGTGATCACGCCTGGGCAGTTAGGGCCGATCAGGACTACGCCCAGCTCGTCGCACTTAACTTTAGCGTCCAGCATGTCCAGGGTAGGAATGCCTTCGGTGATGCAGACGATCAGCTTGATGCCGCCGAATGCCGCTTCCAGGATGGAGTCCTTGCAGAAAGGAGCTGGAACGTAGATCACGCTGGCGGTGGCGCCAGTGGCAGCTACAGCGTCTTTCACGGTGTTGAACACTGGCAGGCCCAGGTGCTCGGTGCCGCCTTTGCCCGGAGTTACGCCGCCAACCATCTTGGTGCCGTATTCGATGGCTTGCTGGGTGTGGAAACTACCTTGCGAACCGGTAATACCCTGGCAGATAACTTTGGTGTCTTTATTGATCAGGACGCTCATTATTTGCCCTCCGCAGCTTTGACAACTTGTTGAGCAGCGTCGGTCAGGCTGGTAGCCGCGATGATGTTCAAACCGCTTTCTGCCAGTACTTTAGCGCCCAGTTCAGCGTTGTTGCCTTCAAGGCGAACAACAACCGGGATTTTAACGCCGACTTCTTTCACTGCACCGATGATGCCTTCGGCAATCATGTCGCAACGAACGATGCCGCCGAAGATGTTGACCAATACTGCAGCGACGTTGGAGTCGGACAGGATGATCTTGAACGCTTCGGTAACGCGTTCCTTGGTAGCACCACCGCCCACGTCGAGGAAGTTGGCTGGTTTGCCGCCATGCAGGTTGACGATGTCCATGGTACCCATGGCCAGGCCGGCACCGTTGACCATGCAACCGATGTTGCCTTCCAGGGCTACGTAGTTCAGTTCGAACTTGGCAGCGTGCGCTTCGCGCGGATCGTCTTGCGACGGATCGTGGAAAGTCTTCAGCTTAGGCTGACGGTACATGGCGTTGGCGTCGATGTTGATCTTGGCGTCCAGGCAGTGCAGATCGCCGTCAGCCTTGATCACCAGCGGGTTCACTTCCAGCAGGGCCAGATCGTGATCCTGGAACAGTTTGGCCAGACCTACGAAGATCTTGGCGAACTGGGCAACTTGCTTGCCTTCCAGGCCCAGCTGGAAAGCCAGCTCGCGACCTTGGAATGGCTGAGCGCCAACCAGTGGATCGATAGTGGCTTTCAGAATTTTTTCTGGGGTTTCGTGAGCGATCTTCTCGATGTCCACGCCACCTTCGGTGGAAGCCATGAACACGATGCGACGGCTCGAACGGTCAACGACAGCGCCCAGGTACAGCTCTTTAGCGATATCAGTGCACGATTCAACCAGGATCTTGGTGACTGGCTGGCCATTGGCATCAGTCTGGTAAGTCACCAGACGCTTGCCCAGCCACTGCTGTGCGAAGGCCTTGGCGTCTTCTTTGCTGCGAACCAGCTTAACGCCGCCCGCTTTACCGCGACCACCTGCGTGGACCTGGGCTTTGACAACCCACTCGGTGCCACCGATTTTGTCGCAAGCTTCTGCTGCTGCTTCCGGGGTGTCTACTGCGTAGCCCTTGGAAACTGGCAGGCCGTATTCAGCGAACAGCTGCTTACCCTGATACTCGTGAAGATTCATGCTTTTTACCGTCTTCGTTAGGTACTGCGCATTCGGCGCTGCGCTCATTATGAGTGCCGCGCCACCTGTGACTGCTGCTTGCGCAACTTGCGGGGCTTATGGCCCGTAAAGCTGCGCAAGGCTGCGTCCAGCGGATATTCCGCGGTGAGTCTTGCGCGCAAGGCTCACGACGGGCAACTCCGCCGTGGTTTCTTATTATCTCGCTTAGCGCTTCTTGCGGTTGGCGATGTGGATGGCGCCGCCATTCACTGCCAACGCAGCTTCGTGCAACGCTTCGGACAGGGTCGGATGGGAGAAGACCATCATGCCCAGGTCCTCGGCACTGGTGCCGAATTCCATACCGATTGCGCCTTGCTGAACCAGTTCTGCAGCGCTCGGGCCAATCACGTGGACGCCCAATACGCGGTCAGTCTTGGCATCAGCGATGACTTTGACAAAACCACCGGTGTCGTTGGCTGCCATGGCACGGCCAGAAGCGGCAAACGGGAAGGTGCCGACGTTAACTTCAACGCCTTCAGCTTTCAACTGCTGTTCGTTCTTGCCGACCCATGCAATTTCCGGGTGGGTATAGATGACCGATGGGATCAGGTCGTAGTTCATCTGGGTTTTGTGGCCCTTGATGCGCTCGACAACCATGATGCCTTCTTCGGACGCCTTGTGCGCCAGCATCATGCCGCGAACCACGTCGCCAATGGCGTACACGCCAGGCACGGTGGTTGCGCAGTGATCGTCAACGTGGATGAAGCCACGCTCGTCGATGTTCACGCCGCTGTCAGCCGCCAGCAGGTCGGTGGTCACTGGACGGCGACCAACGGCTACGATCAGCTTGTCGAACGTGATGGTTTGTTCGCCATCCTTGTCGGTGTAGGTCACGACCACTTCTTCGCCGTTGACCTTCGAACCGGTCACGCGAGCGCCCAGCTTGATGTCCAGACCTTGCTTGGTCAGGGTTTTCAGCGCTTCTTTGGACACTGCGGTGTCGGCAGCCAGCAGGAACGTGTCCAGGGCTTCCAGCACGGTCACTTCGGAACCCAGGCGGGACCAGACCGAACCCAGCTCCAGGCCGATCACGCCGGCGCCGATTACGCCCAGACGCTTAGGCACAGCCTGGAATTCCAGGGCGCCGGTCGAATCGACGATCACGTTCTGGTCAACCGGGGCCGGTGGAATGTCGATTGGACGCGAACCTGGCGCCAGGATCACGTTTTCGGCTTCGATGACTTCTACCGAACCGTCTGGCTTGGTGATTTCAACTTTCTTGCCGGCCAGCAGTTTGCCGTGGCCTTGCAGGGACGTTACGCCGTTGGCCTTGAACAGGGTTGCAACGCCGGAAGTCAGGCCTTTGACGATGTTGGCTTTACGGCCTACCATCGCTGGCACGTCCATGGTCACGCCAGCGTGGTTGATGCCGTGGATGGCAAAACCGTCTTGCGCTTCGTGGAATTTCCAGGAGCTGTCCAGCAGCGCCTTGGAAGGAATGCAACCAACGTTCAGGCAAGTACCGCCCAATGCCAGTTTGCCTTCCTTGTCGGTGTATTTTTCGATGCAAGCAGTCGAGAGGCCCAGTTGTGCGGCCTTGATGGCGGCAACATAGCCGCCAGGGCCTGCACCAATCACTACAACGTCAAATTTCTGCGACATGAAAATAGTTCCTCTATTGTAGCAGCAAGCTTTCAAGCCGCAAGCTCCGGGCAAGGCCGCCTCATGGGCGACCCGCCACGGAGCCTGCAGCTGCTTCTATCAGATATCCAGCAGCAGACGAGCCGGGTCTTCCAGCAGGTTCTTGATGGTCACCAGGAAAGTCACGGCTTCTTTACCATCGATCAGGCGGTGATCGTAAGACAGTGCCAGGTACATCATTGGGCGGATCACGACTTGGCCATTGATGGCCATCGGACGCTGGATGATGTTGTGCATGCCCAGGATCGCGGCTTGTGGCGGGTTGACGATCGGCGTCGACATCATCGAACCGAAGGTACCACCGTTGGTGATGGTGAAGGTACCACCGGTCATCTCATCGATGGTCAGCTTGCCGTCACGGGCTTTCTTGCCGAAGCCGGCGATGCCGCCTTCGATTTCGGCCAGGCTCATCAGCTCGGCGTTACGCAGAACCGGAACCACCAGGCCACGGTCGCTGGATACGGCAACGCCGATATCCGCGTAGCCATGGTAAACGATGTCGGTGCCATCGATGGAAGCGTTGACGGCCGGGTAGCGTTTCAGCGCTTCGGTAGCCGCTTTCACGAAGAACGACATGAAGCCCAGGCGCACGCCGTTGTGGGACTTCTCGAACAGGTCCTTGTACTTCGAACGCAGCGCCATGACTTCGGTCATGTCGACTTCGTTGAACGTGGTCAGCATCGCCATGTTCGATTGTGCTTCAACCAGGCGCTTGGCCACGGTGGCACGTACGCGGGTCATCGGCACGCGCTTCTCGGTGCGATCGCCAGCGGCGAACACAGGCGCGGCGGCAGCCGGTGCGGCAGCCTTGGCAGGTGCGGCGGCTGGCGCGTTTTTCTTTGGCTTCAACAGCGGCAACCACGTCTTCCTTGGTCACGCGGCCGTCTTTGCCGGTGCCTTTGATGGACGCCAGGTTGATGCCGTTTTCTTCAGCCAGCTGACGAGCAGCCGGTGCGGCGATTGGATCTTCACCGCCAGCGGCCGGAGCGGCAGCCGGTGCCGAGGCAGCCGGGGCTGCAGCGGCGGCAGGTGCTGCTGCGGCGCTGCCCTCTTCGATCGAACCCAGTACCTGGTTCGACAGAACGGTAGCGCCTTCTTCGGCAACGATTGCGCCCAGCACGCCGTCAGCTTCGGCCAACACTTCCAGAACGACTTTATCGGTCTCGATGTCGACGATCAGGTCGTCACGCTTGACGGCCTCACCTGGTTTCTTGTGCCAAGTGGCAACGGTGCCATCGGCAACCGATTCCGGGAATGACGGGGCTTTGATTTCGATAGCCATTATCTGTGGGTCCTTAAAATTCGGTTTCAGTCAGCGCGAAGGCGTTAAACAGTGAAAGCATCTTGCAGCAGTTTTTCCTGCTGCTCGGCGTGCATCGACGCATAGCCACACGCAGGCGCAGCAGAAGCATCACGACCGGCATACTCCAGGCCCAGGGCCTTGTTGTGATTGCCGATGCTGCGACGCAAGTGATGCTGGCTGCTGTACCAGGCGCCCTGGTTCATCGGTTCTTCCTGACACCAGACCACGTTCGTGAGGTTGGTATAAGGCGCGATGATCTCCATGAGGTCATCTTCCGGGAACAGGTAAAGCTGCTCGATACGCACAATGGCGATGTCTTCGCGGCCTTCGGCACGGCGTTTTTCCAGCAAATCGTAGTAGACCTTGCCGCTGCACAGGATCAAGCGAGTGACCTTGGCGGCGTCCAGCGTGTCGATTTCCGGAATAACGGTCTGGAACGAACCTTCGGCCAGATCTTCCAGGGTCGAGATGGCCAATTTGTGACGCAACAGCGACTTGGGCGTCAGCACGACCAGCGGCTTGCGCAGCGGGCGGATCACCTGGCGACGCAGCAAGTGGTAGATCTGGGCCGGGGTCGTCGGCACGCACACCTGGATATTGTGCTCGGCGCACAGTTGCAGGTAACGCTCCAGACGGGCCGAGGAGTGCTCAGGCCCCTGACCTTCATAACCGTGTGGCAGCAGCATGGTCAGACCGCACAGGCGGCCCCACTTGTGCTCGCCGCTGGTGATGAACTGGTCGATAACCACCTGGGCACCGTTGGCGAAGTCGCCGAACTGGGCTTCCCAGATCACCAGCGCGTTAGGCGTGGTGGTGGAGTAACCGTATTCGAACGCCAGCACGGCTTCTTCGGACAGGAACGAATCGTACAGGTCGAAACGTGGCTGGCCTTCGTACAGGTTCTGCAACGGGATGTAGGTGCCCGCGTCTTTCTGGTTGTGCAGCACCGCATGACGGTGCGAGAACGTACCGCGGCCGATGTCCTGACCGGTCATGCGGATCGGGTGACCTTCGAACGCCAGGGTCGCGTACGCCATGGTTTCGGCGTAGCCCCAGTTGATCGGCAGGCCACCGGCTTGCATCTTCTGACGGTCTTCGTAGATCTTCGCAACCTGGCGCTGCACCACGAAGCCTTCTGGGATTTCCAGCAGCTTGGCGGACAGTTCCTGCAGGGTCTTGAGGTCGAACGAGGTGTCGTGACGCGCGGTCCAGGTGTGACCCAGGTACGGACGCCAGTCCACGAACAACTCTTTGTTCGGCTCTTTGACCAGGCTTTTTACTACATGCAGGCCGTTATCCAGGGCGTTGCGGTATTCATCGATCTTCGCCTGAACACGCGCCTCATCCATCACACCGGCCTTGGTCAGGCTTTCGGCGTACAGCTCACGGGTGGTGCGCTGCTTGGTGATCTGCTGGTACATCAACGGCTGGGTGCCGCTCGGTTCGTCGGCTTCGTTGTGACCGCGACGGCGGTAGCACACGAGGTCGATCACCACGTCACGCTTGAACTGCATGCGGTAGTCGACAGCCAGTTGGGTCACGAACAGCACGGCTTCCGGATCATCACCATTCACATGGAGGATCGGCGCCTGGATCATCTTGGCAACGTCGGTGGCGTACTCGGTGGAGCGCGCATCCAGCGGGTTGCTGATGGTGAAGCCAACCTGGTTGTTGATGACGATGTGAACAGTACCGCCGGTCTTGAAACCGCGGGTCTGCGACATCTGGAACGTTTCCAGAACCACGCCTTGACCGGCGAACGCCGCGTCGCCGTGGATGGAAATCGGCAGAACCTTTTCACCGGTGGTGTCGTTGCGACGGTCCTGACGAGCACGGACCGAACCCTCGACCACCGGAGAAACGATTTCCAGGTGGGATGGGTTGAAGGCCATGGCCAGGTGAACTTCACCGCCGGTGGTCATCACGTTGGACGAGAAGCCCTGGTGGTATTTAACGTCACCGGAACCCAACTCGACCTTCTTCTTGCCTTCGAACTCGTCGAACAGCTCGCGCGGGTTCTTGCCGAAGGTGTTGACCAACACGTTCAAACGACCACGGTGAGCCATGCCGATCACGATTTCCTTGGTACCGTAGGAACCGGAACGCTGGATCAGCTCGTCGAGCATCGGGATCAGGCTTTCGCCGCCTTCCAGACCAAAACGCTTGGTACCCGGGTATTTGGTACCCAGGTATTTTTCCAGGCCTTCGGCTGCGGTGACGCGCTCAAGCAGGTGGCTGCGCACGTCGGCGGACAGCACCGGACGGCCACGCACGCCTTCCAGACGATGCTGGAACCAGTGGCGTTGCTCGGAATCGGTGATGTGCGTGAATTCAGCGCCAATGGTGCGGCAATATGTCTGCTGCAACGCTTCGTGAATTTCGCGTAGGCTCGCTTCCTCTTTGCCGATGAACAGGTCGCCGGCACGGAAGGTCGTATCAAGATCGGCATTGGTCAAGCCGTAATGATTGATCGACAGGTCAGCCGGTGCAGGACGCTGCCAGAGCCCCAGCGGGTCAAGCTGGGCCGCCTGGTGGCCGCGCATGCGGTAGGCCTGGATCAGTCGCAGTACTTCAACTTGCTTCTTCTCATGCTCACTGCTCACGCTGCCGGCGGAAACCGGTTGGGCGCGGCGCTGGTTCTTTGCCAGCAGCACAAATTGATCGCGAATTGTTGCGTGCGATACATCGGTGGCAGCGTTGCCGTCTGAAGACAACGTCTGAAATTTGGTGCGCCATTCTTCTGGCACAGCGTTAGGGTCGTGCAGGTAGAGCTCATAAAGCTCTTCCACATAGGCAGCGTTACCACCTGAAAGATAGCCGCTGTTCCACATGCGCTGCATCACGCTTTCTTGCATGCTTGGTCACCCTCGATTTGGGGACACCACCGGCGAAAACACCGAGTTTGCTTGCAAAAGGCCAAGTGCAGCGACCAAAACAAGCCACTTAGGATCACGCTGATAGTTCGGGTACCAACCCGAATGCCCCTGCTTGTCTCATTTCTTCAAAATAAGAGCTGCGGCTTTGTAAGTCGCTGCTCAAGTTAAAACTACGGCGCCGGTTGAAGCCTGCGCCGCAGCATTTACGGGCACAACGGTCCTGCTCTATTGCAACGTCAGTTACACGCCGCTTTGCAGCAACATGTTACGGATGTGACCAATGGCCTTAGTCGGGTTCAGGCCTTTAGGACATACGTTGACGCAGTTCATGATCCCGCGGCAGCGGAATACGCTGAACGGGTCATCCAGCGAAGCCAGACGCTCGGACGTCTTGGTGTCACGGCTGTCTGCCAGGAAGCGGTACGCTTGCAGCAGTGCAGCTGGGCCCAGGAACTTGTCCGGGTTCCACCAGAAGGACGGGCACGAAGTCGAGCAGCAGGCGCACAGGATGCACTCGTACAGACCGTCGAGCTTTTCACGTTCTTCAGGGGACTGCAGACGTTCGATGGCCGGAGCCGGCGTATCGTTCTGCAGGAACGGCTTAACTTTCTCGTATTGCTTGTAGAAGATGCTCATATCGACGACCAGGTCACGGATAACCGGCAAACCTGGCAGAGGACGAACGATCAGCTTGTTGCCTTTGACCACGGCCGACAGCGGCGTGATGCACGCCAGGCCGTTTTTGCCGTTGATGTTCATGCCGTCGGAACCGCACACACCTTCACGGCAAGAGCGACGATAGGAGAAACCTTCGTCCTGCTCTTTGATCAGTGCCAATACATCCAGCACCATCAGGTCTTTACCACCGGTATCGACCTGGAATTCCTGCATGAACGGCGCGGCGTCCTGATCAGGGTTGTAGCGATAAACACTGACTTTCAACATGGCAGCCACCCTTAGTAAGTCCGAATCTTCGGTTCAAACGTCGGCACCGTCTTCGGCGAGAAGTTCACGGCACGCTTGGTTACGCGCTTGTCACCCGGGAAATACAGGGTGTGGCACAACCAGTTTTCGTCGTCGCGATCTTCAAAGTCTTCACGAGCGTGGGCACCACGAGATTCTTTACGAACCTCGGCGGCGATCGCAGTCGCTTCAGCCACTTCCAGCAGGTTTTGCAGTTCAAGGGCTTCGATACGAGCAGTGTTGAACGCCTGGCTCTTATCGTTGATCTTGACGTTGGCGATGCGCTTGCGCAGGTCAGCCAACTGGGCGATACCCTTCTGCATGTATTCGCCGGTACGGAACACACCGAAGTAGTTCTGCATGCAGCTTTGCAGTTCACGACGCAGGGTCGCCACGTCTTCACCATCGGTACGCTCGTTCAGAGCGTTCAGGCGCGCGAGGGCGGTCTCGATGTTGGCGTCGGTGGCGTCATCGTATTCGATGCCGTCGGTCAGGGCTTTTTCCAAGTGCAGGCCGGCAGCGCGACCGAATACCACCAGGTCGAGCAGCGAGTTGCCGCCCAGGCGGTTGGCACCGTGAACCGATACGCACGCCACTTCGCCTACGGCGAACAGGCCATGAATGATCTCGTCCACGCCTTCGGCGTTCTGGGTGATCGCCTGGCCATGAATGTTGGTCGGCACGCCGCCCATCATGTAGTGGCAGGTTGGAACAACCGGAACCGGAGCAACCACTGGGTCAACGTGGGCAAAGGTCTTGGACAGCTCGCAGATACCTGGCAGGCGGCTGTGCAGTACTTCTTCACCCAGGTGATCGAGTTTCAGCAGTACGTGATCGCCGTTAGGGCCACAGCCGTTGCCGGCGATGATTTCTTTAACCATCGAACGGGCAACCACGTCACGACCGGCAAGGTCCTTGGCGTTCGGAGCATAACGCTCCATGAAACGCTCGCCGTGCTTGTTGATCAGGTAGCCACCTTCGCCACGGCAACCTTCGGTTACCAGTACACCGGCGCCGGCGATGCCGGTTGGGTGGAACTGCCACATTTCGATGTCTTGTACCGGCACGCCTGCACGCAGAGCCATGCCGACGCCGTCACCGGTGTTGATCAGGGCGTTGGTGGTCGAGGCGTAGATACGGCCTGCACCGCCGGTCGCCAGCACGGTAGCCTTGGCGCGGATGTAGGTGGTTTCACCGGTTTCGATGCAGATGGCGATCACGCCAACAAATGCGCCGTCGGCGTTCTTTACCAGGTCGACCGCGTAGTACTCGTTCAGGAACGTAGTACCGGCTTTCAGGTTGCCTTGATAAAGGGTGTGCAACAGCGCGTGACCGGTACGGTCGGAAGCTGCGCAGGTACGGGCAGCCTGGCCGCCTTTACCGTAATCCTTCGACTGGCCGCCGAATGGACGCTGGTAGATACGACCTTGCTCGGTACGGGAGAACGGCAGACCCATGTGGTCCAGCTCGAACACCGCGGCAGGGCCTTCCTGACACATGTATTCGATAGCGTCCTGGTCACCGATGTAGTCGGAGCCCTTGACGGTGTCGTACATGTGCCAGCGCCAGTCATCGTTCGGGTCGGCGGAGGCGATGGCGCAAGTGATGCCACCCTGGGCCGAAACGGTGTGGGACCGCGTCGGGAACACCTTGGTGATCACGGCAGTCTTGTGACCACCCTGGGCCAGCTGCAGCGCTGCGCGCATGCCAGCACCGCCGCCACCAATAATGATGGCGTCGAAGGAAATAGTAGGAATGTTAGCCATGAATCAGATACCCCAAAGAATCTGCACACCCCAGACGAAGTAAGCGAACATCGCGACGCCGCATACAGCCTGGAAGAGGAAACGGACTGCGGTCGCGGACTTGCCCAGCGCCATCGGCGTGAGGTAGTCGGTCGCGATGGTCCACATGCCGACCCAGGCGTGAGCGCCCAGGGCTACAAGGGCCAGCAGACTGAAGATTCGCATCGCATTGTGGGAAAACAGGCCGTGCCATTGCTCATAGCCGATGCCCGGATTTGCGACGAGGTATCCGATCAGGAAAATGAAATAAGCCGCGAGAACGACCGCAGACACACGCTGTGCCATCCAGTCATAGAGGCCCGAACGCGACAGATTCGTTACGCTGGTTACCATATCCAAACTCCTGCCAGAACGATCAGCACCACGGAAATGGCGATGATGATTTTCGAGCCCAGGCGGCCGCCTTCCAGCGTCTCACCGATGCCCATATCCATGATCAAGTGGCGCACACCGGCTACCAGGTGATACAGCAGAGCGGACAGGAGGCCCCATGCTACGAACTTGGCCAGCGGGCTGGTCAAGCATGCCTTCACCTCGGCGTAACCTTCCTCGGAACCCAGGGATTTGCTCAATGCATAAAGCATGATGCCCAAGCCCAGGAACAGGATGATGCCGGAAACACGGTGCAGGAACGACGTAACGCCGGTGATGGGGAGTTTGATGGTCCTTAGGTCTAGGTTTACAGGTCGTTGGCTATTCACGGCTTTTTTTCACACTGAAGAGCCCCTAACAATCAGGGCAAAGTTGTTGGGGAGTGCGACTGGTCAGGTAAGCACCACCCAGGAGTGCGACCCCCAATGAAAGCAAGCCCAAAAGCCCTTGGCGGTCGGTGGCCGAGTATAGACAGTTAGGTTACTAATGACAACGCGCGCACCTCACCCTAATAGCGGATTGCGCTGGCGGGATAAAAGGCGTAAATGGCAGTTAATTTCGACGAAAAAGTACGGTTAAAGCCTTCTGGAGCAAGACTTTAGGCAAATTGACATCTGAATTTATCTCACTATAGTGGTGCGGGCCCTGCGTGGGGGGTCTGTCTGATGATTTGAAGCATAAATAGGAGGCCACATGGCTGACAAAAAAGCGCAGTTGATCATCGAGGGCGCAGCCCCCGTCGAGCTGCCCATTTTAACCGGCACCGTTGGTCCCGATGTAATCGACGTACGGGGCCTGACGGCCACGGGCCGTTTCACTTTCGACCCAGGCTTCATGTCGACCGCCTCTTGCGAGTCGAAGATCACCTATATCGACGGCGACAATGGCATTCTGCTGCACCGGGGCTACCCGATCGAGCAACTGGCTGAAAAGTCGGACTACCTGGAAACCTGCTACCTGCTGCTAAATGGCGAA
Organism: Pseudomonas sp. S3_A03; assembly: GCF_054668275.1. Lineage (NCBI taxonomy): Bacteria > Pseudomonadati > Pseudomonadota > Gammaproteobacteria > Pseudomonadales > Pseudomonadaceae > Pseudomonas > Pseudomonas sp. S3_A03. The sequence goes on along the minus strand of NZ_CP162753.1, from coordinate 5,886,745 downwards.
TTGCCAACAGCCGAGCAAAAAGCCCAGTTCGTCAGCACCGTGAAGAACCACACCATGGTTCACGAGCAGTTGAAGACCTTCTTCAACGGCTTCCGTCGCGACGCCCACCCGATGGCCGTCATGTGCGGCGTGGTCGGCGCCCTGTCGGCCTTCTATCACGACTCCCTCGACATCAATAACCCGCAGCATCGCGAAATCTCCGCGATCCGCCTGGTTGCCAAGATGCCGACCCTGGCCGCAATGGTTTACAAGTACTCCATGGGTCAACCCATGATGTACCCGCGCAACGACCTGACGTACGCGGAAAACTTCCTGCACATGATGTTCAACACCCCGTGCGAGATCAAACCGATCAGCCCGGTACTCGCCAAGGCCATGGACCGGATCTTCATCCTCCATGCCGACCACGAGCAGAACGCCTCGACGTCCACCGTGCGCCTGGCGGGCTCTTCGGGTGCCAACCCGTTCGCCTGCATCGCCGCCGGCATCGCCGCGCTGTGGGGCCCTGCCCACGGCGGCGCGAACGAAGCCGTATTGACCATGCTCGATGAAATCGGCGATGTCTCCAACATCGACACCTTCATCGCCAAGGCCAAGGACAAGAACGATCCGTTCAAGTTGATGGGCTTCGGTCACCGGGTCTACAAGAACCGCGACCCGCGCGCCACCGTGATGAAGCAGACCTGCGACGAAGTGTTGAAGGAACTGGGCATCAAGAACGATCCGCAACTCGAACTGGCCATGCGCCTGGAAGAGATCGCCTTGACCGACCCGTACTTCATCGAGCGCTCGCTGTACCCGAACGTCGATTTCTACTCGGGGATCATCCTCAAGGCGATCGGCATTCCAACCAGCATGTTCACCGTGATCTTCGCCCTGGCGCGGACCGTGGGCTGGATCTCCCACTGGAAAGAAATGCTCTCCAGCCCGTACAAGATTGGCCGCCCGCGCCAGCTGTACACCGGCTACGAGTCGCGCGACATTACCAAGCTGGAAGATCGCAAGTAAGCAATCAGCTTAAGTTGTACTGAAAACGGCCTCCCTTAGTGGAGGCCGTTCTTATTTGTGTCTCCTGATCTACCGCTATCGGGAGCAAGCCATAGCCCAGACACCCCAGAACCCCAGATAAAAAAAATACCCCGGCCTTGCGACCGGGGCACTTCTTATCCAGCGACAACCTTAGTGGTTAACCGCCCCACTCGCCCCCAGGCCAGTCTGCGAACGCACAAACTGCGGGAAGTACAGTGCACGCTCTTTCTCTGCCGCCGCCGACTTGTCGGTGATGGAGAAGAACCAGATACCCACGAACGCGATGATCATCGAGAACAGCGCCGGGTATTCGTACGGGAAGATCGCTTTTTCATGGTGCAGGATCGACACCCAGATGGTCGGACCCAGCACCATCAGGCCCACGGCACTGATCAGGCCCAGCCAGCCGCCGATCATCGCGCCACGGGTGGTGAGGTTTTTCCAGTACATGGAAAGCAGCAACACCGGGAAGTTACAGCTGGCGGCAATCGAGAACGCCAGGCCCACCATGAACGCGATGTTCTGGCTTTCGAACAGGATACCCAGACCGATGGCCAGCACGCCCAAGGCCACGGTGGTGATCTTCGACACACGAATCTCGTCCTTATCGTTGGCCTTGCCCTTCTTGATCACACTGGCATACAGGTCATGGGACACCGCCGAAGCACCGGCCAGGGTCAAACCGGCAACCACCGCCAGGATGGTGGCGAAGGCCACGGCCGAGATGAAGCCCAGGAAGATACTGCCGCCCACTGCGTTGGCCAGGTGCACCGCCGCCATGTTGTTACCGCCCAACAGTGCGCCGGCAGCATCCTTGAACATCGGGTTGGTGCTCACCAGCAGGATCGCGCCAAAGCCGATGATAAAGGTCAGGATATAGAAGTAGCCGATGAAACCGGTGGCGTACAGCACGCTCTTACGCGCTTCCTTGGCGTCGCTTACAGTGAAGAAGCGCATCAGGATGTGCGGCAGGCCGGCGGTACCGAACATCAGTGCCAGGCCCAGGGAGAATGCCGAGATCGGGTCTTTCACCAGGCCGCCAGGGCTCATGATCGCTTCACCTTTAGGGTGAACCTTGATCGCCTCGGAAAACAGCATGTTGAAGTCGAAGTTGACGTGCTTCATCACCATCAGCGCCATGAACGAAGCACCGGACAGCAGCAACACTGCCTTGATGATCTGCACCCACGTGGTGGCCAGCATGCCGCCGAACAGCACGTACATGCACATCAGGATGCCGACCAGGATCACCGCTACATGGTAGTCCAGGCCGAACAGCAGTTGGATCAGCTTGCCCGCGCCGACCATCTGCGCGATCAGGTAGAACGCCACCACCACCAGCGAACCACAGGCCGACAGGCTGCGGATCTGGGTTTGCCCGAGGCGGTAGGACGCCACGTCGGCAAAGGTGTATTTACCCAGGTTACGCAGGCGCTCGGCGATCAGGAACAGAATGATCGGCCAGCCCACCAGGAAGCCGATCGAGTAGATCAAGCCGTCATAGCCAGAGGTATACACCAGCGCGGAAATCCCCAGGAAGGACGCCGCCGACATGTAGTCACCGGCAATCGCCAGGCCGTTCTGGAAACCGGTGATCTTGCCGCCGGCCGCATAGTAGTCGGCCGCCGACTTGTTACGCTTGGAAGCCCAGTAAGTGATGCACAGGGTGGCACCGACGAACGCGATGAACATCACGATGGCCGAGATGTTCAGCGGCTGCTTGTGCACTTCACCGGTCAATGCGTCCGCCGCCCAAACGGCAGGAGCAAAAAGCGAAGCGCCGAATACTGCCAGTAGACGACGGATCATTGCGCAGCCTCCTTGAGAATCGCATTGTTCAGGTCGTCAAACTCGCCATTGGCCCGACGCACGTAAATGCCGGTCAAAATGAAAGCGGACACAATCAGCCCGACGCCCAGGGGAATGCCCCAGGTAATCGACGAACCAGGGCTGAGCTTGGCCCCCAGTACTTGTGGCCCGTAAGCGATCAACAGGATGAAAGCGGAGTAAAGCCCTAGCATGATCGCCGAGAGAATCCAGGCGAACCTTTCCCTTTTTCTCACCAGCTCCTTGAAACGCGGGCTGTTTTGAATCGAGAGGTAAATGCTGTCGTTCATTGTTTTTATCCTCGCAGCACAGCTTTTTTATTATTGGAACATGGCCACTGTATGCGGCTGCCGAACAGGTTCCAGACGACCTTAGTAGTAGATCGAGTGTAGCGAGGGATTGGGAGGGCGCAGAAACATTTGCGGGAGGGTGAAACCAATGTGGGAGGGGGCTTGCTCCCGACTGCGGCATGTCAGTCAATATTGCTTAACTGGCACACCGCAATCGGCAGCAAACCCCCTCCCACAAGGGATTGCATCAAGGTAGTGAATTACTTAGCGGTCCACTCGGCCACACGCTCAGGGTGCTTGGCGACCCAATCCTTGGCCGCTGCTTCAGGCTTGGCGCCCTCCTGGATGGCGAGCATGACTTCACCGATTTCATCCTTGGAGGCCCACTGGAATTTTTTCAGGAAGGCCGCGACTTCCGGCGCTTTCTTCTCCAGGCCCTTGCTGCCGATGCTGTTGACGGTCTCAGCAGCACCATAAATCCCTTTTGGGTCGTCCAGGAAACGCAGTTTCCACTTGGCGAACATCCAGTGTGGTACCCAACCGGTGACGGCAATGGATTCCTGCTTATCTTCGGCACGCGTCAGTTCAGCGATCATCGCCGCACCCGAACTGGCTTGCAGTTTGTAATCGAGACCGTACTGCTTGATGGCTTCGTCGGTCTTGAGCATTACGCCTGAACCGGCGTCGATACCGACGATCTTGTTCTTGAAGGTGGTGTCGGTCTTGAGGTCTTCGATGGACTTGGCCTTGACGTACTCCGGCACGATCAAGCCGATCTTGGCATCTTTGAAGTTGGGGCCGTAGTCGACCACCTTGTCCTTGTTCTTGGTCCAGTACTCACCGTGGGTCACCGGCAGCCAGGCGGAGAGCATGGCGTCGAGTTTGCCGGTGGCAACGCCCTGCCACATGATCCCGGTGGCGACCGCTTGCAGTTTCACGTCATAACCGAGCTTTTGTTTGATCACTTCTGCCGCCACGTGGGTGGTGGCAACGCTGTCCGACCAGCCATCCACGTAGCCGATGCTCAGGGTTTTGCTGTCGGCACTGGCCAGTGTGGAGCTCATCGCAACTACCAGAGTGGCAGCCGCGCCCAAGAGTCGTCGCATCTTCATCGTACTTCCCCGAAAGTGCTGCGCCCGACGGATGCCGAGCGACGTCAACCTGTTGTTATGTGGTGCACCACGCCCCCTTCACGCGCATCGATCCGGTGGCTGCGGTATCAGTGGAGTGCTGACAGCCTGATCATCAACCTGCCGGGTTCATCGACCTGCTCTGTCAGCGACCTCAGGTAAGCAAGAAACGACATCACATCGCCAGCAGGACGATTATGAGGACATGGCGTCAAAATCCCGCCCGAAGTTTGCATGTCAAAAACATGCTGCTGCCACTGGCGAGGGCCAAATCCGGGTAAGATGCGCGCCTTTGCTCCCCCAGATAAGCCGACCATGCCCGCGACTGCCCGCTTCCCTGCCCTGCCCTATTGCTTCGCTCTGATCCTTGGCCTGCTGGCCATTGCCGGCTACTGGTACGGCCTCGGCCGGCCGGTGGTGCTGCCGGACGTGGCCAGTGCCAGCCACAAGCTGCAATGTGCGTCCTACACGCCGTTCGACAAGGACCAATCGCCGTTCGACCAGCCTTTCACACTGCGCCCTGCACGCATGGACGCCGACCTGGCGCTGCTGGCCACGCGCTTCGAATGCATCCGCACGTACTCCATGACCGGGCTGGAAGCCTTGCCTGGCCTGGCGCGCAAACATGGGTTGAAGCTGATGATCGGCGCCTGGGTCAGCAGCGACCCGGTGGCGACCGAAAAGGAAGTCGATCAGTTGATTGCCTCGGCCAACGCCAACCCCGATGTCGTGACTTCGGTGATCGTCGGCAATGAAGCCTTGCTGCGCAAAGAGGTCACCGCCACGCAACTGGTGCGACTGATCCAAAAAGTCAAAGGCCAAATCAAGCAACCGGTGACCTATGCGGATGTCTGGGAGTTCTGGCTGCAACACCCGGAAATCGCCCCGGCGGTGGATTTCCTCACCATCCACCTGTTGCCGTACTGGGAAGATGACCCGTCCGGCATCGACCAGGCCCTTAAGCATGTGGGCGAAGTGCGCCAGACCTTCGGCAACAAATTCGCGCCCAAGGATGTGCTGATCGGCGAAACCGGCTGGCCCAGCGAAGGTCGCCAGCGCGAAACGGCGGTGCCGAGCCGGGTCAATGAAGCCAAATTCATGCGCGGCTTCGTGGCGATGGCCGAAGCCAATGGCTGGCGCTACAACCTGATCGAAGCCTTCGACCAGCCGTGGAAGCGTGCCAGTGAAGGGGCCGTGGGCGGGTATTGGGGCCTGTTCGACGCCGACCGCCAGGACAAGGGCATCCTCGCCGGGCCGGTGACCAATGTGCCTTATTGGCCGCTATGGCTGGGCGTGGGCGGCGCCATCCTGTTGGCTACGTTGGCACTCGGTGGTCGCGTGCGCAGCGCGCGCAACGCACTCGCGCTGCCGCTGCTCGGCGCCGTCGCCGCGTGTTCCATCGGCACCTTTGCTGAACTCACCCGTATCACGGCCCGTTTTAATGATGAGTGGGTATGGGCAGGCTTGCTGGTGCTGTTGAACCTGCTGGTGCTGGCTCACGCCGCCTTGGCCTTGGGCGCCCGCGAAGGATGGCGCCAGCGTGCCTTCAACTGGCTGGAGCATCGTGCGGGCTGGCTGGTCGCAATCGCAGGGTTCGCAGGCGCGGTGATGATGCTGGCGCTGGTGTTCGACCCGCGCTACCGCAGCTTCCCGAGTGCGGCACTGGTGCTACCGGCGTTGATTTACCTGGTGCGCCCGGTGACCGGGCCGCGTCGGGAGATTGCGTTGCTGACCTTCATTATCGGGGCCGGCATTGCGCCGCAGCTGTATCGGGAAGGTCTGTTGAACCAACAGGCATGGGGTTGGGCGGCAGTCAGTCTGTTGATGGTTGCAGCCTTGTGGCGTTGCCTGCGGGTGCGCAAGGCTTAAGAGCGCTATCGGCAAGCCACCCTCTCACCTTTGGAGTGCGTGCTCAGGTGGGAGGGGCGGCACGACGATTCGCCTTGCCCCCGATTGGCCTTATCAGGCGCCGCGAGGCTTCCTGACCAGCCGCAACCCCGCAATCACCACCGCAAACACGGCAAATTTGGTGTTGTACAACGCCAGCGCCGGCACCCCGAACACCAAGCCCAACACCGCCAACCCCCACCCCGCGCGCCCCGGCACAAAAAACGCGAGTACCGAGGTGATCAATGCCGCCCAGCCCAGCACCTGGAAGTGGATCATCAACCCCAGGTTCGAGCGCAACTGGCATTCCCAGCGACTGGCCTCATCCACGCAAATGCCCACCCACCGGCCATCTTCCATAAAACCGTAGCGCGCGCCATAACTGGCGGCCAGCCAGAGCGGCAGGGCAATAAGCAGCAAAATCAGCGGCAAACGACGGGACATGAGGCACTCCGATAGGCAAAAACGGCGCTCAGCTTAATGCCCCGACGGCCGTTAGCAAGGTACATACACACAATTAGTGTTCACCAATGCGTGGCAAAGTGTATCGTCTGGCTACTATTACCCCGATTCTGACGTTTATTTCCGACTTTTCGTGCCGAGTACTGGCACTTCGGACGCTACGCGGTGGTCATAGCCTGCGAACTTCATTCAGCACGTTTCCTCTTAGGGATTAAGTCATGCTCCGTTCCTTGCGCTGTGCTGCCTTACTGGGCAGCCTTTTTTGAGTGCGTCAGCACTGGCGGTCGACATTGACCAAGCCAGCTATGGCTACCCCTTGACCAACCCGTTCGAAGCGACCATCGCCACCACCCCGCCTGACCTTCGGCCCACGTTGCCGACCGACGACGAGATCAACCAGTCCGACTACACCCTGACCATGCGCCCCGAGCGCGAGTTCAGCCTGCCGGACAACTTCTGGGCAGTGAAGAAACTCACCTATCGCATCGCCAAGCAAGACCGCGCCGCACCGCTGATCTTCCTGATCGCGGGCACCGGTGCGCGGTTTGACAGCAGCATCAACGAATACCTGAAAAAGCTGTATTACCAGGCCGGCTACCACGTGGTGCAGCTGTCGTCGCCCACCAGCTTTGACTTCATCAGCGCTGCCTCGCGCTTCGCCACCCCGGGCATCACCCAGGAAGACGCCGAGGACATGTACCGCGTGATGCAAGCCGTGCGCGCGCAGAACGCCTCGCTGCCAGTGACCGACTTCTACCTCACCGGCTACAGCCTGGGCGCCCTGGATGCGGCATTCGTCAGCAAGCTCGACGAAACCCGCCGCAGCTTCAACTTCAAGAAAGTCTTGCTGCTGAACCCGCCGGTCAACCTCTATACCTCGATCACCAACCTCGACAAGCTGGTGCAGACCGAGGTGAAGGGCATCAACAACACCACCACCTTCTATGAGCTGGTGCTGAACAAGCTGACCCGCTACTTCCAGCAAAAGGGCTACATCGACCTCAACGACGCCCTGCTCTACGACTTCCAGCAATCCAAGCAACACCTGACCAACGAACAGATGGCCATGCTGATCGGCACCTCGTTCCGCTTCTCGGCGGCCGACATCGCCTTCACCTCGGACCTGATCAACCGCCGCGGCCTGATCATCCCGCCGAAGTACCCGATCACCGAAAGCACCAGCCTTACGCCATTCCTCAAGCGTGCGCTGCAGTGCGACTTCGACTGCTACCTCACCGAGCAGGTGATCCCGATGTGGCGCGCGCGCTCCGACGGCGGCAGCCTGCTGCAACTGGTTGACCAGGTCAGCCTGTACGCCCTTAAGGACTACCTGCATACCAGCCCGAAAATCGCCGTGATGCACAACGCCGACGACGTGATCCTGGGCCCAGGCGACCTCGGCTTCCTGCGTAAAACCTTCGGCGATCGCCTGACCGTCTACCCGCTGGGCGGCCATTGCGGCAACCTCAATTACCGCGTCAACGCCGACGCCATGCTGGAGTTCTTCCGTGGCTAAATATCTTTTGCTGCTCGCCGCGCTGATGTGCGCAGGCGTCGCCAATGCCGACAACAGCAAGGCCCACGAGCCGGTGACGGTCGATGCCGATGGTTTCAAGGAGCCGCTGACCAAGCTCAAGTTCAACCCAGGCCTGGACCAGCGCGAATTCGAGCGTTCATCGCTCACTGCGCTCAACGTGTATGACCCATTGGAATCGTGGAACCGTCGCGTGTACCACTTCAACTACCGCTTCGACCAATGGGTATTTTTGCCCGTGGTCGACGGTTACCGCTATGTCACCCCAAGCTTCCTGCGCACCGGTGTCAGCAACTTCTTCAACAACCTTGGCGACGTGCCCAACCTGTTGGAACAGCCTGCTGCAGCTCAAGGGTCATCGCTCCCTGGAAACCACCGGCCGCCTGCTGCTCAACACCACCGTCGGCATCGCCGGGCTGTGGGACCCGGCCACCGCCATGGGCCTGCCGCGCCAGAGCGAAGACTTCGGCCAGACCCTGGGCTTCTATGGCGTACCCGGCGGCGCGTACCTGGTGCTGCCGATCTTCGGCCCATCGAACCTGCGCGACACCGGCGGCTTGCTGGTGGACTACACCGCAGAGTCCCAGATCAACTTCCTCAACGTCTCCGAAGTCAGCTCCAACCATCCGGAAATCTGGGCCCTGCGTGCCGTGGACAAGCGCTACCAGACCAGCTTTCGCTACGGCCAGATGAACTCGCCGTTCGAGTACGAGAAGGTGCGGTATATCTACACCGAATCGCGCAAGTTGCAGATTGCCGAGTAAATCTATCAAGCTGAAAAAGAAGGCCATACGAGTGATCGAGTGGCCTTTTTTGTTTCTATCAACGCCCGTGAACACCTCAAGTAACGCCCATCGACCCAGTAGCGAAGCAGCCCCCAAAACTGTAGGCTTCGGACCAGCGAACCCCCTCCGCCAATCAACGAGGTTCGGACATGTTGATGTCGATCGATCTGAAGAATTTTAAGAGCTATGACAACGCTACACTTCCGCTGGCAGCCCTGACATTTTTGATCGGAGCAAATGCTTCCGGCAAAAGCAACGTTCTCGAAGCTATACGGCTTCTCAATTGGCTGGCAAAAGGTTCCCGTCTGGATGACATTACGCGTTCGATCCAGAGCGGTGATGCAGTTGTCCGCGGTCAAGCCAATGACTTATTTCGAAATCTCAAAAATAGCGTCAGCCTGGGTGCCCATTTTGGAGAAGCAAAAGAGGGTTGGGACGACTTTGAAATCTCAATTGCCCTCATCGCTGATCAATTGGTTGTTACCGGAGAAAAGGTCGAAAAAAAAGGTGAGAAGTTTCCACTGTATCAAGTAGACGGCATTTCAAGCCCGCACACTGACGAAATCAGTGTGGCCTATAACAACTTTGCCCGAGGTAGAAACAAGCCCCATATTTCATGCTCCAATCGACAGGCTATTTTTTATCAGATTGAAACACCTGGCAGATTTAAAGCCAGTCACCTTGAGTCCCAGAGAGTTATACCGCTGGTGACCAAGGCGCTGCGTGAAACCTTACGAAACGTAGTATTTCTTGATCCACGGCCTGCGCTTATGCGCGATTACGTCTATCTGAAGGATGATCAAATAAAGGAAGACGGCAGCAACCTTTCCGCAGTTTTATATAGGCTTTCACAGACGACTGAAGAGAAAAATAAGTTGCTTGGGTTTATAAAATCCTTGCCCGAACAAGATATTACCGATATCCAATTCATTGAGACCGATCGCAACGATGTAATGGTCCGTCTGGTCGAAACCTTCGGTCAATCAAGCCGTAATGTAGATGCACCGTTGCTCTCGGACGGGACACTGCGCGTACTGGCAATAGGCGCAACGCTGCTCACAGCGCCGACAGGCTCGTTAGTCATCATTGAAGAAATCGACAATGGTGTTCATCCCAGCCGGGCAGAAACACTGGTACGCCAACTTGAAGTCATTGCTTCTGAGCGAAAGCTACGGGTATTGCTGACCTCGCACAACCCGGCACTATTGGACGCTCTGCCTGATAGTGCGTTAGCGGACGTCGTCGCCTGCTATCGCGATCCCGATGAAGGCGACAGTCGTCTTGTACGGTTGGGCGATCTGGACCGCTACCCAGAACTCGTGGCCCAGGGTCCACTCGGCCAACTTATGACCAGACGTATTCTGGATCGCTTTCTCAAAGATAAAACCACAGAGCAGGAGCGAGAAACCAAAGCGATGGATTGGTTTGAACAACTGGAAGCAAGCACAACGGGGGTACGGGAATGACAGCGGTCTGCCTTCTGGACACCTCTATTTTCATGGAAATCCTCAACGTTCCCTCCAAGGCATTGCAGCACCAGGCCGTCATGGCGCAGCTAAGAGAGCGCTTGAAAGAAACCTTGTTTCTACCCATGGCGACTATCTTGGAGACGGGCAACCATATTGGTCAGAACGGTGACGGCCGAGAGCGACGTGCCTGCGCACAGAGATTTGTAAAGCAGGTAAGTGAAGCACTCAAAGGAGGATCGCCGTTCAAGCCGATCAGTTTTCTCAGCGAGAAAGAAATGGCTGCCTGGCTATCTGAGTTTCCCGAACACGCGGCGACAGGCAGCGGCCTAGGAGACCTTTCGATCATCCATGATTGGAAACGCCTTTGCTCATTGCATCGCGGACAGCGGGTTTACATCTGGTCACTGGATGCACACCTCAGCGCATTCGATCGAGCGCCGGAGCTGTAAGTCAGGGGGCCGCAACGCGCTTACATTGCGGCCTTTATCACTATTACGCCCTTAACGCTTTCAAAATTCTACTCACGCTTATTACGCCCGCACATACTACCGCTCCCGCAATAATCCCCGCCACCGCATTGAGCAACGTCGGCATCAACCACGCCAGGCCACCGACACTTTGGCTCACCGTCTCGATCCAGTGATGCACCACCGGCACGCCGTGGGTCAGGATGCCGCCACCGACCATGAACATCGCCGCCGTGCCGATCACCGACAGGCTCTTCATCATGTACGGCGCCGCACGCAGGATGCCGCCACCGATACTGCGCGCCACCTGGCCGGGCTTCTGCGTGAGCCACAGGCCCAGGTCATCCAGCTTGACGATACCGGCCACCAGCCCATACACGCCCGCCGTCATCACAATGGCGATACCGGACAACACGATCACCTGCTGCGTCAGTTGCGCATCGGCCACGATGCCGAGAGTGATGGCGATGATTTCCGCCGAGAGAATGAAGTCGGTGCGGATCGCGCCTTTGATCTTGTCCTTTTCGAAGGCCACCAGGTCGGTCGCCGGGTCGGCCACGGCTTCGACCAATTGGGCATGTTCGGTTTGATCTTCTGCCTTGCTGTGCAGGAATTTATGCGCGAGTTTTTCGAACCCCTCAAAACACAGATACGCGCCGCCGAGCATCAACAGCGGTGTGACCGCCCAGGGTGCAAACGCGCTGATCAGCAGCGCCGTGGGCACCAGGATCAGCTTATTGACGAACGAGCCCTTGGCCACCGCCCATACCACGGGGATTTCCCGCTCGGCACGCACGCCGCTGACCTGCTGGGCGTTAAGCGCAAGGTCGTCGCCCAGCACGCCGGACGTCTTCTTCGCGGCCATTTTTGTCATCAGGGCGACGTCATCGAGTACCGCGGCGATATCGTCGATCAACACCAACAAGCTGCTTCCTGCCATGAATCGGGCATCCGTATAAAGAAAGATGGCGCGAGCATAACGCGGCGCAAAGCTTTGCGGGCACATTGTTGAGGCTCGCGGATGGCCGGTGCTACCATGCGCAACCGCCGGTCTTGGCAAGGAAGTTCCTGGTTTATGAGCAGCATTCGCGAGCGCAACAAAGAAAAATCCTGCGGGCGGCCAGCGAGGAGTTTGCCGACAAGGGCTTCGCCGCGACCAAAACCAGCGACATCGCCGCCAAGGCCGGGCTGCCCAAGCCCAACGTCTATTACTACTTCAAATCCAAGGACAACCTCTACCGCGAGGTGCTCGAAAGTATTATCGAGCCGATCCTGGCGGCCTCCACACCGTTCAACCCAGACGGCGCCCCTTCGGTGGTGCTCGGCAACTACATCCGCTCGAAAATCCGCATCTCCCGCGACCTGCCGTTTGCCTCAAAAGTGTTCGCCAGCGAAATCATGCACGGCGCCCCTCACCTGAGCGCCGAGCAGGTCGAACAGCTCAATGCCCAGGCCAGGCACAATATCGAGTGCATCCAGAGCTGGGTGGATCGCGGTTTGATAGCCGCCATTGACCCTCATCACCTGATGTTCAGCATCTGGGCCGCGACCCAGACCTACGCCGATTTCGACTGGCAGATCTCCGCGGTAACCGGCAAGGCCAAGCTGGATGAAGCCGATTATGAAGCGGCGGCGCAGACGATTATCCGGTTGGTGCTCAAGGGCTGCGAGCCGGACTGATACACCGAAGGGCCTTTGCCCATCGGGAGCAAGCCCCTCCCCCATTTGAACGGTGAACACGGTCAAAACTGTGGGAGGGGGCTTGCTCCCGATGAGGTCCTGACAGTCACTCAATACTCAAGCTGACACCCCCGCATCCGCCCGCAACCCCACCCCCTCAATCGCCGTAATCGCACACTGCTCGTCAATATCCGACGTATCCCCGCTTATCCCGATAGCCCCCAACACCACACCGCCGTGATCGCGAATCAGCACGCCACCCGGCGCCGGCACGACGCTGCCCTGCCCCAGGCTGTTCAGCGCAGCGATAAACGCCGGGCGTTGCTGTGCGTCCAGCGCCAGCAAGCGCGAGCCCTTGCCCAGGGCAATCGCGCCCCAGGCCTTGCCGATGGCAATGTGCGGGCGCAGCAGGCTGGCGCCGTCTTCGCGTTGCAGCGTGATCAAGTGGCCGCCGCTGTCGAGCACGGCGATGGTCAGCGGCGCGGCCGCGATGGTGCGCCCGGCGTTGAGGGCATCGCTGGCCAATTGGCTGGCGAGTTTCAAGGTTAAAGCGCTCATGGTGCCGTCCTTCTTTTGTTATTGAGAATACGGGTGGAGGTCTGTTTGATCAGATGCTCGGCACAACAAATAGAACACAATGACTTATATTTTTGTATACAATATTTTCTCCAATGCCTTCCATCTGTCGAAAAAACGCCTTCCGTCACGCGCAAACACCCATCAATAAAATGAATTGACCTGCGTCGCTTGTCGTGAATACACTTCTACCAAACACAACTTGTATACAATTACAAAACGCAAGAGGCACCAAAACATGAGCAAAATGAGAGCAATCGAAGCCGCCGTCCTTGTCATGCGCCGCGAAGGCGTGGACACCGCCTTCGGTATCCCTGGCGCCGCGATCAACCCCCTGTACTCAGCCTTGCAGAAGGTGGGTGGCATCGATCACGTCCTTGCTCGCCACGTTGAAGGCGCCTCGCACATGGCCGAGGGTTACACCCGCACCAAGGCCGGCAATATCGGCGTGTGCATCGGCACCTCGGGCCCGGCGGGCACCGACATGGTCACCGGCCTGTACAGCGCCTCGGCCGACTCGATCCCGATCCTGTGCATCACCGGCCAGGCGCCGCGTGCCCGCCTGCATAAGGAAGACTTCCAGGCCGTGGACATCACCAGCATCGTCAAGCCGGTGACCAAGTGGGCGACCACCGTCCTCGAACCTGGCCAAGTGCCCTACGCGTTCCAGAAAGCCTTCTATGAGATGCGCTCCGGCCGTCCGGGCCCGGTGCTGATCGACCTGCCGTTCGACGTGCAGATGGCCGAGATCGAATTCGACATCGACGCCTACCAACCGCTGCCATTGGCCAAACCGCTGGCCACCCGCGTCCAGGTGGAAAAAGCCCTGGCCCTGCTCGACACCGCCGAGCGCCCGCTGCTGGTCAGCGGCGGCGGCGTGATCAATGCCAACGCCAGCGAGTTGCTGGTTGAATTTGCCGAACTCACCGGTATCCCGGTGATTCCGACCCTGATGGGCTGGGGCACCCTCCCTGACGACCACCCGTTAATGGTAGGCATGGTCGGCCTCCAGACCTCCCACCGGTATGGCAACGCGACGATGCTCAAGTCGGACATGGTGCTGGGTATCGGTAACCGCTGGGCCAACCGCCACACGGGTTCGGTGGAGGTCTACACCGAGGGGCGTAAATTCATTCACGTCGACATCGAACCGACGCAGATCGGCCGGGTATTCACCCCGGACCTGGGCATCGTTTCCGACGCCGGTTCCGCGCTGACGATGTTTATCGAAGTCGCCCGCGAGTGGAAAGCCGCCGGCAAGCTCAAGGACCGCAGCGCCTGGCTGCATGAGTGCCAACAGCGCAAGGCCACCCTGCACCGCAAGACCCACTTCGACAACGTCCCCGTCAAACCGCAACGCGTGTACGAAGAGATGAACCAGGTGTTCGGAAAAGACACCTGCTACGTCAGCACCATCGGCTTGTCGCAGATTGCCGGCGCGCAATTCCTGCATGTCTACAAGCCGCGCCACTGGATCAACTGCGGCCAGGCAGGTCCCTTGGGCTGGACCATCCCCGCCGCGCTCGGCGTGGTCAAGGCCGACCCGAGCCGCAAGGTAGTGGCGTTGTCCGGCGACTACGATTTCCAGTTCATGATCGAAGAACTGGCCGTGGGCGCACAGTTCAAGCTGCCGTACATCCACGTGGTGGTGAACAACTCCTACCTGGGGCTGATCCGCCAGGCCCAGCGCGGGTTTGAAATGGACTACTGCGTGCAGCTGTCTTTCGACAACCTCAACGCGCCGGAACTCAACGGTTATGGCGTCGACCACGTCGCCGTCGCCGAAGGTCTGGGTTGCAAGGCCCTGCGCGTGTTCGAACCGGGCCAGATCCAGCCGGCGTTACGCAAAGCCCAGGCGATGATCGAAGAGTTCAAGGTGCCGGTGATCGTGGAGATCATCCTGGAGCGCGTGACCAATATTTCGATGGGCACCGAAATCAACGCCGTCAACGAATTTGAAGACCTGGCACTGGTCGGCAACGATGCGCCCACTGCCATATCCCTGCTCGATTAAGGAGAACCCTATGCCACGTTTTGCCGCCAACCTGTCCATGCTGTTTACCGAGCAGGACTTCCTCGCCCGCTTCAAAGCGGCCGCCGAGGCCGGGTTCGAGGGTGTGGAATACCTGTTCCCGTATGAGTTCAGCTCCGCCGAGATCAAGGCGCAACTCGATGCCAATGGCCTGACCCAGGTGCTGTTCAACCTGCCGGCCGGGGACTGGGCCAAAGGCGAGCGCGGCCTGGCGTGCCATCCGGACCGGGTCGAGGAGTTCCGCGCCGGGGTCAAGCTGGCCATCGCCTACGCCCAGGTTTTGGGTAACACCCAGATCAACTGCCTGGCGGGCATTCGGCCAGAGGGGGTGGATGATCAAATGCTGCAAAAGACCTTCGTCGCCAACCTCAAATACGCCGCCGACAAACTGCAAGCGGCGGGTATCAAGCTGGTGATGGAGGCGATCAACACCCGCGACATTCCAGGCTTTTACCTGAATAACACGGCGCAGGCCCTGTCGATTCGCGAGCAGGTGGGCAGTGACAACCTGTTCCTGCAATACGACCTCTATCACATGCAAATCATGGAAGGTGACCTGGCCCGCACCCTGTCCGCGCACCTGGGTGAGATCAATCACGTCCAACTGGCCGACAACCCCGGCCGCAACGAGCCGGGGACCGGGGAGATCAACTACCGCTTCCTGTTCGAGCATTTGGACCGCATTGGCTACACCGGCTGGGTCGGCTGCGAGTACAAGCCGTTGACCACCACCGAAGCGGGACTGGGTTGGCTCAAAACCCATAACGCCATCTAACAAACACAACACAAAGCCCAATGTGGCAGGGGGCTTGCCCCCGAGGGGTCTCTGATTCAACAGGTGTGTCGGCTGGTACACCGCTATCGGGAGCATGCCCCCTCCCACAGGGGACCTGCGGTGTCATTACAAGAGGATTTCATCATGGCTAAAATCGGCTTTATCGGCACCGGCATCATGGGCGAACCCATGGCCGCGAACCTGCAAAAAGCAGGTCACCAACTGTTTCTGTCCGAACATCACGGCAAGGCTCCGCAAGCGCTGATCGACGCCGGCGCCGTGGCCCTCGCCACCCCGCAACATGTCGCGCAGGAAGCCGAGTTCATCATCGTCATGGTGCCCGACACTCCGCAGGTGGAGGACGTGCTGTTCCGCGCCGATGGCGTGGCTGCCGGCCTGTCGCCAAACAAGGTGGTGATCGACATGAGTTCGATCTCCCCCACCGCCACCAAGGCCTTCGCCGAGAAGATCAACCAGCACGGCGCGCAGTACCTCGATGCGCCGGTGTCCGGCGGTGAAGTCGGCGCCAAGGCCGGCACCTTGAGCATTATGGTCGGTGGCGAGCCGCGGACCTTCGAACGCGCCCTCGCGTTATTGCAGAGCATGGGCAAGAACATCACCCTGGTCGGCGGCAATGGCGACGGCCAGACCGCCAAGGTCGCCAACCAGATCATCGTCGCGCTGAACATCCAGGCGGTGGCCGAAGCGCTGCTGTTCGCCGCCAAGAACGGCGCCGACCCGGCCAAGGTGCGTGAAGCGCTGATGGGTGGCTTTGCTTCGTCGAAGATCCTGGAAGTGCATGGCGAACGCATGATCAAAGGCACGTTCGATCCGGGCTTTCGCATCAACCTGCACCAGAAGGATCTGAACCTGGCCCTGGCCGGTGCCAAGGAGTTGGGAATCAACCTGCCGAACACCGCCGGCACCCAGCAGGTGTTCAGCACCTGCGCGGCAATTGGCGGCGGTAACTGGGACCACTCGGCGCTGATCAAGGGCCTGGAGCATATGGCGAATTTTTCGATTCGCGATGAATAACTCCTGATGTGAAATGCGATCAACCTGTGGGAGGGGGCAAGCCCCCTCCCACAGGTTGATCGCATTTCAATCCAAAACTTGATGCACCTCCAATAACAAAAATCCCCCGGGAGCCCGCTTATGTCGGCCGATCCGCAACACCTGCTTCGCGAGCTGTTTGCCACAGCCATCGACGCTGCCCACCCCCGGCAAGTGCTTGAACCCTTTCTGCCCGCCGACCGCAGCGGTCGCGTCATCGTGATCGGCGCCGGCAAAGCCGCGGCAGCCATGGCGCTCGTCGTCGAAAACTGCTGGCAGGGCGAGGTCTCGGGCCTGGTGGTGACCCGCTACGGCCACGGCGCGCCGTGCAAAAAAATTGAAGTGGTGGAAGCCGCGCACCCGGTTCCCGATGCCGCCGGCCTGGCCGTGGCCACCCGCGTGTTGGCGTTGATCAGTAACCTTGGCGAAGACGACCGCGTGATTTTCCTGCTCTCCGGTGGCGGCTCGGCGCTGCTGGCGCTGCCCGCCGAAGGCATCACCCTGGCCGACAAACAAACCCTCAACAAAGCCCTGCTCAAGTCCGGCGCGACCATCGGCGAGATGAATTGCGTGCGCAAGCACCTCTCGGCGATCAAAGGCGGCCGGTTGGCCAAAGCGGCGTGGCCGGCGACGGTGTACACCTACGCGATCTCCGATGTGCCGGGCGACCAGGCCACGGTGATCGCCTCCGGCCCTACCGTCGGCGACCCAAGCACCTCGCAACAGGCGCTGGCGATTCTCAAGCGCTACGGCATTGAGGCTCCGGCGTCAGTGCGCAGTTGGTTGCAGAATCCGGCCTCGGAAACCGTCAAGCCCGGTGACCCGGTGCTCGCCCGCAGCCACTTCCAATTGATCGCCCGCCCTCAGCAATCCCTGGAAGCGGTGGCGGTCAAAGTGCGTCAGGCCGGCTTCAGCCCGCTGATCCTCGGCGACCTGGAAGGCGAAGCGCGGGACGTGGCCAAAGTGCACGCCGGGATCGCCCGGCAAATCGTGCAGCACGGCCAGCCGTTGGCGGCGCCGTGCGTGATCCTTTCCGGCGGTGAAACCACGGTGACCGTGCGCGGCAACGGGCGCGGCGGGCGCAACGCCGAATTCCTGCTGAGCCTCACCGACAGCCTCAAGGGCTTGCCCGGCGTGTATGCCCTGGCCGGCGATACCGACGGCATCGACGGCTCGGAAGACAACGCCGGCGCAATCATGACCCCGTGCAGTTATTCGCGCGCCGAGGCCTTGGGCCTGAGCGCCGCTGATGAGCTGGACAACAACAACGGCTACGGCTATTTCGCCGCGCTCGACGGCTTGATCATCACCGAGCCGACCCGCACCAACGTCAACGATTTTCGCGCCATCCTGATCCTTGAGACTGCCAACCATGACGCCTGACAAGAAGGTCAAAATCCTGGCCACCCTGGGCCCGGCCACCGACGGGGTCGACGCCATCCGCGAACTGGTGGAAGCCGGGGTGAATATCTTTCGCCTCAACTTCAGCCACGGCGACCACGCCGACCATGCTCGGCGTTATCAGTGGATCCGCCAGGTGGAGCGCCAGCTCAATTACCCGCTGGGCATTCTCATGGACCTGCAAGGGCCCAAACTGCGGGTCGGGCGTTTCGCCAAGGGCAAGGTGCAACTGGTGCGCGGCCAGGCGTTGCGCCTGGACCTGGATGAAACCCCCGGCGACCAGCGCCGGGTCAACCTGCCCCATCCGCAGATCATCGCGGCCCTGGAGCCGGGCATGGACCTGCTGCTCGACGATGGCAAGTTGCGCCTGCGGGTGATGACCAAGCATGCCGATGCCATCGACACCACGGTGCTCAATGGCGGCGAACTGTCTGATCGCAAAGGCGTGAACGTCCCACAAGCGTTGTTGGAACTGAGCCCACTGACCGCCAAGGACCGACGTGACCTGAGCTTCGGCCTGGAGCTGGGTGTGGACTGGGTAGCGCTGTCGTTCGTGCAACGTCCGGAAGACATTCGCGAAGCCCGCGAGTTGATCGGTGACAAGGCGTTTCTGATGGCCAAGATCGAGAAACCTTCGGCCGTGCAGCGCCTGCGGGAAATCGCCGAACTGAGCGACGCGATCATGGTGGCCAGAGGCGACCTGGGCGTGGAAGTGCCGGCCGAGAGCGTGCCGCAGATCCAGAAAGACATCATCCGCACCTGCCGCCAACTGGGTAAGCCGGTGGTGGTGGCCACGCAGATGCTCGAATCCATGCGCTTTTCACCCGCGCCGACCCGCGCCGAAGTCACCGATGTGGCCAACGCGGTGGCCGAAGGCGCGGACGCGGTGATGCTCTCGGCGGAAACCGCATCGGGCGAGTACCCGCTGGAAGCCGTGCAGATGATGAGCAAGATCATTCGCCAA
Organism: Pseudomonas sp. S3_A03; assembly: GCF_054668275.1. NCBI lineage: Bacteria > Pseudomonadati > Pseudomonadota > Gammaproteobacteria > Pseudomonadales > Pseudomonadaceae > Pseudomonas > Pseudomonas sp. S3_A03. The sequence goes on along the minus strand of NZ_CP162753.1, from coordinate 5,867,384 downwards.
GTGGAGCGTGGGCCGGATTACCAGGCTCAACTGGACGTCAGCCGCCCAAAAGCCGATGCGACAGTCTCGGACGCGATCAGCTGTGCGATCCGCCGCATCAGCAGCATCCTGCCGGTAGCCGTGCTGGTGAACTACAGCGAGTCGGGCAACTCCAGCCTGCGCGCGGCGCGAGAGCGGCCGGTGGCGCCGATCCTCAACCTTACGCCGAACCTGTCCACGGCACGCCGCTTGAGCGTGGCGTGGGGCGTGCATTCGGTGGTCAATGACCGGCTGCGCCAGGTGGATGAAGTGTGTTCCACCGCGCTGGAAATCGCCCAGGCCCAGGGCATGGCGCAGCGCGGGGATACGTTGGTGATTACCGCCGGGGTGCCGTTCGGGCAGTTGGGGTCGACCAACTCGCTGCGTATCGAGACGCTGATTTAGCGCCGGTAAGGGCCTTATCGGGAGCAAGCCCCCTCCCACACTGGACTGTTTTCACACCTATGAATGTGAACCCAATCAAGTGTGGGAGGGGGGCTTGCTCCCGATGAGGGCAACTCGGTCTCACTGACAACCCATCATGCACAACCCAACCTGCCCCGACTGGGCCGAAGCCCTGCTCAACGGTTTCAGCCAGATTTTCCTGCAGCGCCACCCGCTGTGTGGCCTGCTGTGCCTGCTGGCGATCCTGATCGGCGCCCCGGCCGTGCTTGGCGGTGCGCTGCTGGGTGGGCTGGCGGGGCTGCTCACCGCTCAGCGCCGGGGCTATCCCAAGGCTGAACGCCAGGCGGGTCTATATAGCTACAACGGCGTATTGCTGGGCGTATTGATCAGCCAGCACTTTACCTGGTCAGCCTTGGTGCCGCCGTTGATCCTGGCGTGCGGCGGCCTGAGTGCGATCCTCACACGACAGTGGCTAAAACGCGCGCCACATCCCGAGAACCTGCCCGCCTACACCGCGCCGTTTGTCCTGCTGGGGTGGCTGCTGTTGGGCAGCATCCCGCCACCCCCGGTCGCCTTCAGCGAACCCGAGGTCTTGACCCTGCTCGCTGCGCCTCTCACCGGCCTGGCGCAAGTCATGCTGCTGGACCAGCCCCTGGCCGGCGCCTTGATTGCCATCGGCCTGTGGCTGGCCGACCGGCGCGCCGCCGCGTGGGCGCTGGCCGGTGCGATCAGCGGCGTATCGGCCGGCCTGCTGCTGGGCGATAACACCGCTACCCTGTTGGGCCTGCACAGCTACAACCCGGCCCTCGCGGCCCTGGCCTTGAGCCCGGCACGCCGCCAACCCTGGTTGCCACTGCTCGGCATCCTGCTGGCGATTCTGCTGACGCCGGGCTTTGCCAGCCTGCCCGTGCCGGCGCTCACCGCGCCGTTTATCCTCGCCTGCTGGCTGGTGCGCGCCGGCCGCCGAGTGCTTGCGCAACCGCGCATGGACAGCCCCTTCGAATCGCCCTAGGCTTGCTCGATATTCGATTCGGGCGGGACTTATGGACAGCAACAACGACTGGCGCCAGCGCCTCTACGTCATGGTTTTTCAGAGCGATACGCCGGCTGGGCGGCGCTTTGACGGCATCCTGCTGCTGATCATCCTGGCCAGCCTTGTGATCGTGATGCTCGACAGCATCGACCAGATCCACCAGAACTACGCGGATGTGCTGGCGTATATCGAGTGGGGCTTCACCGTGATTTTCCTGATCGAGTACGGGCTGCGCCTGTATTGCTCGCCCAAGCCGTTGCGCTATGCCTTCAGCTTTTACGGGCTGGTGGATTTGCTGGCCATCGTGCCCGGCATCCTCGCCCTGTATTACAGCGACGCTCAATACCTGCTGATCATCCGCATCATCCGCATGCTGCGTATCTTCCGCGTGCTCAAGCTCAGCCCGTACCTCAAGCAGGCCAATTACCTGATGGCGGCGCTGCGCGGCAGCAAGCAGAAGATCGTGGTGTTCCTGGTCAGCGTGTGCACCCTGGTCACGGTGTTCGGCACCTTGATGTATGTAATCGAAGGCCCGCAACACGGGTTTACCAGCATCCCCAAGGGCATCTACTGGGCCATCGTCACCCTGACCACCGTGGGCTTTGGCGATATCGTGCCCAAAACCCCGCTGGGCCAGGTGATTTCGTCGCTGGTGATGATCACCGGTTACTCGATCATCGCGGTACCCACCGGGATTTTTACCGCCGAACTGGCCAGTGCCATGCGCGGCGAGCAGTTGCAAACCGATTGCCCGGTGTGCAAAAAAAACAGCCATGAGCCCAGCGCGGCATTCTGTTCACGCTGCGGCAGCAATCTGTTTAAGAAAGTGGAATAAGCAAAGTTCTTTTTAATCTTTAAGCGACTATGGCGCCCCGGCTATAGTCGCTGGCAAATGGCCTTACCCTTCTCTCGAACAACAAGGAATGAGCAGTGAAAAAAATCCTCAGCGCCTCTCTATTGGCCGCCGGCCTGGCCCTGGCGGGCTCCGCCCAGGCAGCGACCACCCTGCTCAACGTCTCCTACGACGTGATGCGCGATTTCTACAAGGACTACAACGCCGCCTTCCAAAAGCACTGGGAGGCCGAGCACCCGGACGACAAGCTGACGGTGCAGATGTCCTTCGGCGGCTCCAGCAAACAAGCGCGCTCAGTGATCGACGGCCTGCCGGCTGACGTGATCACCATGAACATGGCCACCGACATCAACGCCCTGGCCGATAACGGCAAACTGGTGCCGGACAACTGGGTCACGCGCCTGCCGGACAACAGCGCGCCGTTCACCTCGGCCACTGTGTTTATCGTGCGCAAGGGCAACCCAAAAGCCCTGAAAGACTGGCCGGACCTGCTCAAGGATGGCGTGCAGGTGATCGTGCCCAACCCGAAGACTTCGGGTAACGGCCGCTACACCTACCTGTCGGCCTGGGGCTATGTGCTCAAGAACGGCGGCGATGAAGAAAAGGCCAAGGCCTTCGTGGGCAAACTGTTCAAGCAGGCGCCTGTGCTCGACACCGGCGGCCGCGCCGCCACCACCACGTTCATGACCAACCAGATCGGCGACGTACTGGTGACGTTCGAGAACGAGGCCGAAATGATCGCCCGGGAGTTCGGGCGTGATCAGTTCGAAGTGATCTACCCAAGCGTCTCCGCCGAAGCCGAGCCACCGGTGTCGGTGGTCGACAAAGTGGTCGATAAGAAAGGCACCCGCGCCGCCGCCGAAGACTACCTGAAGTACCTGTGGTCGCCACAGGGCCAGGAAATCGCCGCCAACAACTACCTGCGCCCACGTGACCCGAAGGTGCTGGCCAAGTACACCGACCGTTTCCCCAAAGTCGACTTCCTGTCGGTGGAGAAGACCTTTGGTGACTGGCGCACCGTGCAGAAGACCCACTTCAATGATGGCGGGGTGTTTGACCAGATTTACTCCGGTCAATAACTGACAAAACGCGGTAAACCTGTGGGAGGGGGCTTGCTCCCGATAGCAGTGTGTCAGTCAGCACATGTATTGACTGACGCACCGCTATCGGGAGCAAGCCCCCTCCCACATTTGGTTTTTGTGTAGTTGTTTCTGAATGTATCATCACCAGGCATAGGTGATATCACCACAAACGGCCTACTCAGCATGGAGCCTTGTCTTTACTCTCGCTCGCCATCTTCCTTCGCTTTTATGAGAACACCATGAACGCAACTTCCCACGCTACAACCACCATGACCCGAGGCATGGTGATGCTGTTTGCGTTTTGCTGCGGCGCGATTGTCGCCAACATTTACTACGCGCAGCCGATCATCGAATTGATTGCCCCGGACATCGGCCTCACGCCGGCAATGGCCAGCCTGATCGTGTCGCTGACGCAGATCGGCTATGCGTTGGGCTTGTTCTTCCTGGTGCCGTTGGGCGACCTGCTGGAAAACCGCAAGCTGATGATCCTCACTACCGTCGTGGCGATTGCCAGCCTGTTGGGCGCTGCATTTACCGAGCAGCCGAACCTGTTTTTGCTGGTGTCATTACTGATCGGCTTCAGTTCGGTGTCGGTACAGATCCTGATCCCGCTGGCCGCGCACCTGGCACCCGCCGAATCCCGTGGCCGGGTGGTCGGTAGCATCATGGGCGGCCTGCTGCTCGGTATCCTGCTGGCACGCCCGGTGTCCAGCGTGGTGGCGGATCACTTCGGTTGGCGCGCAATGTTCATGGCCGCCGCAGCGTTGATGGCGTTCATCAGCGTGGTGCTGATGCTGACCATTCCCAAGCGCCAACCCGACCACAGCGCCAGCTACGGCCAGTTGCTGGGCTCGCTGGGCACCCTGTTGCGTCGCCAGCCGGTATTGCGCCAGCGCGCGTTTTACCAAGGCTGCATGTTTGCCGCCTTCAGCCTGTTCTGGACCGCAGCCCCGCTGGAACTGGCGCGCAATCATGGCCTGAGCCAAAGCGAGATCGCCCTGTTTGCCCTGGTCGGTGCCCTGGGCGCTGTCGCTGCGCCCATCGCCGGGCGCCTGGCCGATGCCGGCCACACTCACCGTGCTTCGCTGCTGGCCATGCTGTTTGCGGCGCTGAGCTTCCTGCCGGCCTTCATACACCCGCTGTTCAGTGTGATCGGCCTGGCGGTGACCGGCGTGGTGCTGGACTTCTGCGTGCAGATGAACATGGTCATCGGCCAACGCGCCGTCTACGCCCTTGACGCCCACAGCCGCAGCCGCCTGAACGCGCTGTACATGACCAGCATCTTCATCGGCGGCGCCTTCGGTTCGGCGATTGCCAGCAGTGTGTATGAACACGGCGGCTGGCTGGGGGTAGTGGTGGTGGGCAGTGCGTTGCCGCTGGTGGCGTTGTGGCGGTTCTTCAGTGCGTCACGGCAGACGGTTGCGGCAGTGGCCTGATCGCAACTCCCACCGAGCTCGCATCAGGAGCGGACCAACTGTTGGCTGAGACTTCATCACGTCCGACAGTTGATCCAAGCTCCGTCAGGCTACGCCCCTAGCCCAGGCAGCAGAGCAAACGCTCGACCGTGTGCTCCAGCGGGCCGGAGTTATCCAGCACGCACAACCCCGCGCCATTGGCGGCGATCAGCTCCTCGGTGAACCGTGTGTTGCGCGCCAGGCGTTCCTCGATATCCGCCAGCGACTCACGCCCGCGCGCGAGCAAGCGCTGGCGCAATACGGTTTGATCCACCGTCAGCAACAGCACCAGCAACGTCGGGTAACGCTCGCGGGTTTGCGCCAGGTGCGCGCGGGAGCCATTGACCAACACGTCCTCCCCCGCCGCCAGCCATTCGTCAATCGCCTTGGGAATGCCGTAGCACAGGCCGTTGGCCTGCCAGCTGAGGGCAAATGCGCCCTCGGCCTCCATCACCGCAAACTGCGTCGGGCTCACGCCCTGGGCGGCTTCGCCTACCGCCTCCGGCGAACGCGTGATCACCCGGCGCGCAATGCGGCAGCCACGCTCGGCCAACCGTGGGCGTGCCGCGTCCAGCAGGCTGTCCTTGCCCGAACCCGAAGGCCCGATGAGATAGATCAACCTGCCTGCCATCACCACACTCTCTTTGCTTGTTTTCAGACTTCTTGGACCACGGCGCTGGGTAGTCGGCACGGGAAAGTTCACCCAGCACGCGCTCGGAAGCCAGGCCCGCGGCGGCCACATTACCGGAGTGCGACATGCCGTGCATCACGTTCTGCGTATACGCAAAGGGGTGCTTGCGCCGTGGCGATGGAGCTTGGATGTTCCCTGACGGAGGGGCGGTGCCACTTGCTCCCGATATCGGTGTGTCAGTCAGTATCCGTATAACTGATCCACCGTAATCGGGAGCAAGCCCCCTCCCACAGTTGATTGCATGTCAAGTCGAGAACTTCTTGTTAGGCCCCCCCGGTCTCGGCACCGAAACAGGCCTGAGCAATGCCGCATTTTGACCCCGGTGTTTGGAAGGATGCATTTCACAGATATTAAAAAGGCGACCTCGTGGAGGTCGCCTTTTGTCATTGCGCGTACTGCTTGCTCAACCCCGGCGGTACGCCCTGCACGTCGGTGTCTTCCCACGGGCCGCTCGGGCTGATGGAGCGGCTCCAGCCGTTGCTCCAGCGGTAATAGGTGCGCTGGCGGTAGAAGGTGTCCGGCTGGTCGTCGAGCACGTAGACCTGCATCTTGCCGTCCCAATGGCTGGCGGCGCCGGGCGGTGGGGCGAATGTCGGCGATTTGGTCGGTAGCGGTTTTGGCGCCGGAGTGACTGGGCCGGAAGGTTGTTTGCTCGGCTGGCTGGACGGGCCCGACGGCGGGATGGTGGGGCCGGTGGGGCTCGGAGGTGGACGGTGGACCGCACAGGCACTCAGGCCTAATACGAGGCTGAGCAGGGTAATGCGTGCGAATGCGGTCATGGTGTTTCCTCGAATTACTGGTCCGGACTGTCGATGGTCAGTTGCTGCTGCGCAGTGGTGCTGCTGGCCAGGGGTTGGCTGCGGCCGATCCACTCGCCCTTGGTCGGCTGACCGGCCCGGGAGATGCGCGCAACCAGTTGGACTTCAGGGAAGTTGGACAGTTTCAACTGCGGCATCATTGCGTCGGCATCGCCCAGTTCGACGGTGATGGGCAACTCGGCAACGGTGACGCGTTTAGCCGCCAACGGCGCCGGCGGGCCGCTGACGGCGCGGGCGAAGATGAATACGCTGTCGGTCGGCAGGGCGTTGGCCTTCACGTTGGCGGCCAGGTCCACGCGCACTTTAAGCCGCGCCTTTTGTGCGACGGTGCCGCCGCTCTCTTTGAGTTTTTCCGTCGCACGGTCGATGCCGCCTTGCAGCGCAGCGCGGGAATTATCCTGCGCGGGTAACTGCGCCAGCAGGCGGCCCCAGTAATCAATCGCGTCCTGATAACGCTGGCCTTCAAAGGCGGCAATGCCCAGTAGACCCAAGCTGGTGACTTCGTTCGGGTCAAGCTTCAACGCTTCATCGGTCAGCGCCTGCACGTTGGGCGACCACTGTTTGTTGTCGGCAAAGTACTGCGCCTGGGCCCATTGGCCGAGCAGTTCCGGCTGGCGACCGGCCAGGGCCACGGTGCGTTCGAAGACCTTGGCGGCATCGGCGGCACGGTCCTGGGCCATATACGCGCGGCCGAGGAAGTACAGGCCTTCGGCCGAGTCCGGCTGGGCGGCGGCGGCGCGCTCCAGGCGCTGGGTCATGTCTTGCAGGGACACCGGCGGCTGGGAGAATTCGCGAGTCAGTTCGACCTTGTCGCTGGCGCCGAAGTGCAGGTAGAGCCCCAGGCCCAACACGGGCACCAGCACGGCGGCGAGCAATGGCAGCGGTTTGCCCAGGCGCGATTCGCGGGGTTTTTCCATGCCTTCGGTATCGGCGAGCAATTCGCGGGCGGCTTCGGCGCGGCCGGTTTCGAGTTGCGCGGCGTTCAATACGCCTTCGTCCTGCTGCATTTGTAATTCGGCGACGCGCTCTTGATACAGCGCCACGTTCAGCGCGGTGCGATCCTCTTCACGCTGGGCACGACGGCCCCGCAACACGGGGATCAACAGAAAACTCAGGGCAATCAGAAGCAGCAAGCCGGCTGCGAGCCAGAAATCAATCATCAGTCTTGGTGTCCAGCAATTGGTCGAGACGTTTGCGTTCTTCAGGGGACAGCGCGTCACTGCCATCGGCAGGCGCGGCGCGGCGGCGGCGGACGATCACGGCCATCACCACCACACCGGCCAGCAGCAGCCCGGCGGGGCCAAACCAGAGCAGCGCGGTCTTGCCGGTGAGCGCCGGTTTGTAACGCACGAAATCACCGTAGCGGTCGACCATGAAGTCGATGATCTGCTGGTTGTTCTTGCCCTCCCCCAGCATGCGGAAGATCTCTTTGCGCAGGTCGGCGGCGATGGGTGCGTTGGAGTCGGCAATGTCCTGGTTCTGGCACTTGGGGCAGCGCAGTTCCTTGGTCAGGTCGCGAAAGCGCTCACGCTCGGCGTCGTTGGCGAATTCATAGGTGTCGATGGCGGCGTGGGCCACACCGACCAGCCCCAGGGCCAGGACAGCAGCGGCTAACAGACGCTTCATGGCTTGGCCTCATCGACCAGCGCCTGGTACTTGGCGGCCAGTTGCTCGCGCCACACCACTTCGTCGATCACGCCCACGTATTTGTCGCGGATCACGCCCTTGGCATCAATAAAGAAGGTTTCCGGCGCGCCGTACACGCCCAGGTTCAAACCGAGGTTGCCGTCTTCATCGCGGATATCCAACTGGTACGGGTTGTGGAACTCCGCCAGCCATTTCAGGGCCGCCGCGTTGTCGTCCTTGTAGTTGATGCCGTAGATCACCACGCCTTTGTCGGCCAGTTTGTTCAGCACGGGGTGCTCGACGCGGCAGGAGATGCACCAGGTGCCCCACACGTTGACCAGCGCCGGTTTGCCCAAGAGGTCAGCACGGGTCAGGGTTTTGTCGCCCTGCACGTTGGGCAGCGAAAACTCGGGGAACGGCTTGCCGATCATTGCCGACGGCAACTCGGCCGGGTCCAGGTACAAGCCGCGATAGAGGAACACCGCCACCACCAGAAACGCCGCCAGCGGCAACACCATCAACCAACGCTTCATACCGTCGCTCCCATGCCGAGGGCGTCACGCACCCGGCTCTTGACCTTGACCCGATAACGCCGGTCCAGCGCCGCGAGCAACCCACCAAACCCGGTAAGCAAGCCGCCGAACCAGATCCAGCGCACAAACGGTTTTACATGTACGCGCACCGCCCAGGCACCCTCGCCCAGCGGCTCGCCCAATGCCACATACAGGTCACGGGTGAAACCGGCGTCGATACCCGCCTCGGTCATCATCGAACTCTGCACGGTGTACAGGCGTTTTTCCGGGTGCAGCACGGCGATTTCCTTACCGTTGCGTACTACGCGCACGGTGCCTTTGTCTGACGTGAAGTTAGGCCCCTCGAAGTGCTTGGCGCCTTCGAAGATGAACTGATAGCCGGCCAGGTCCATGGACTCGCCCGGCGCCAGGCGCAGGTCGCGCTCGGCACTGTTCTGGCTGGAGAGCACCACGCCCAGGGCGCATACGGCGATGCCGAGGTGGGCGATTTGCATGCCCCAGTAACTGCGGGTCAGCGTCGGCAGCCCTTTGATCAGGCCTTTGTGGCGGGTCTTGTCGGCGATATCACGCACGCCGGCCAGCAACACCCAGGCCGCCAGCAGGAACGTGGCCATTACCGCCCAGTTGAAATCGCCATAGGCCACGCCGGCGATCACCGCCAGGGCAACACTGCCCAACAGCACCGGCATCAGCATGCCGGCCAGCCATTTCACCGGGGTGTCTTTCCAGCGCACCAGCACGCCCACCGCCATCACCACCATCAACAGGCCCATCAACGGAATAAACAACGCGTTGAAATACGGCGGGCCAACGGACAACTTGGCGCCGCTCAAGGCATCCAGCACCAGCGGGTACAAGGTGCCAAGCAAAATCATCGACGCGGCCACCACCAGCACCAGGTTATTGCCCAGCAACAGGGTTTCCCGCGACCACAGGTTGAAGCCCACCTGGCTCTTGACCACCGGCGCGCGCAGGGCAAACAGGGTCAGCGAACCGCCCACCACGAACAGCAGGAATATCAGGATAAACACGCCGCGCGCGGGGTCGGAGGCAAACGCATGGACCGAGGTCAACACGCCCGAACGCACGAGGAAGGTGCCGAGCAGGCTGAGGGAAAACGCCGCGATGGCGAGCAACACGGTCCAGCTTTTGAACACGCCGCGTTTTTCGGTGACGGCCAGCGAGTGAATCAGCGCCGTGCCCACCAGCCAGGGCATGAACGAGGCGTTTTCCACCGGGTCCCAGAACCACCAACCGCCCCAGCCGAGTTCGTAATAGGCCCACCACGAGCCCAGGGTGATACCGATGCCGAGGAAGGCCCAGGCGACGATGGTCCATGGCCGCGACCAGCGCGCCCAGGCCGCATCCAGGCGCCCACCGAGCAAGGCGGCGATGGCAAACGCGAAGGCCACCGAGAACCCCACGTAACCCATGTAGAGCATCGGCGGGTGCACGATCAGGCCGATGTCTTGCAGCAAGGGGTTGAGGTCATGCCCGTTGGCCGGGATCTGCGGCAGGATGCGGCTGAAGGGGTTGGAGGTCATGATCAGGAACAGCAGGAAACCGATGCTGATCATGCCCATCACCGCCAGTACCCGCGCCAGCATCACCTGCGGCAGTTGGCGCGAGAACACCGACACGGCGAAGGTCCAGCCGCCGAGGATCAGCGCCCACAGCAGCAACGAGCCTTCGTGGGCGCCCCACACGGCGCTGAACTTGTAGTACCACGGCAGCGCGCTGTTGGAGTTATTGGCGACATAGGCGACGGAAAAGTCGTCGGTCATGAAAGCGTAGGTCAGGCAGCCAAACGCGAACAGCAGGAAGGCGAACTGGCCCCAGGCGGTCGGCTGCGCCAGGCTCATCCACAGGCGGTCGCCACGCCAGGCGCCGAGCAACGGCACCACGGCCTGTACGATGGCGAAGCACAGCGCGAGGATCATCGCCAACTGGCCCAATTCGGGAATAAACAATGCGGGCATCATCACTCAGCCCTCCTTCGCGGGTGTTGGCGCGGATTGGCCGCTGTCCTTGAGCGCCTTGGTGACCTCCGGCGGCATGTATTTTTCATCGTGCTTGGCCAGCACTTCATCGGCCACCACCACGCCGTCGGCGTTGAGCTTGCCCAGGGCGACGATGCCCTGGCCTTCGCGGAACAGGTCCGGGAGGATGCCCCGGTAGGTGATGGTCACGGCCTTGTTGAAGTCGGTGACCACGAAGGTCACGTCCAGGGAGTCGCCGGAGCGCTTGAGCGAGCCCTTCTCGACCATGCCGCCGGCGCGGATGCGGGTATCGACAGGCGCTTCGCCATTCGCGATCTGGGTCGGGGTGTAGAACAGATTGATGTTCTGCTGCAGGGCGCTCAGGGCCAGGGCCACGGCAATGCCGACGCCGGCCATGATGGCGAGGATGATCAACAGACGCTTTCTACGCAGCGGATTCACTTTTCGGTCTCCCGGCGCAGACGACGCGCCTCTTGTTGCAGGTAACGCTTGCGGGCCAGGATCGGCGCGGCGACGTTGAGGGCCAGCACCGCCAGGCAGATGCCATAGGCCGTCCAGACATACAGGCCATGGTGGCCCATGGCGAGAAAATCACTGAAAGAAGCAAAACTCATCCGCGCACTCCCAGGCTGCTTTGCACGTGGGCCTTGACCCAACTGGTGCGGGCTTCACGCTTGAGCACTTCGAGGCGCATGCGCATCAGCAGCACCGCCCCGAAGAAGCAGTAGAACCCCAGCACCATCAGCAGCAGCGGTGCCCACATCTCCACGGGCATCGCCGGTTTTTCGGTGAGGGTGAACGTGGCGCCCTGGTGCAGGGTGTTCCACCACTCCACCGAGTATTTGATGATCGGGATGTTGATCACGCCAACAATCGCCAGGACCGCGCAGGCCTTGGCGGCGCTGTCACGATTGCTGATCGCGTTGCCCAGGGCAATCAGACCGAAGTACAGGAACAGCAGGATCAACATGGACGTTAGTCGCGCATCCCACACCCACCATGAACCCCAGGTGGGTTTGCCCCAGATAGCGCCGGTGACCAGCGCCACGGCCGTCATCCACGCACCGATAGGCGCCGCGCATTGCAGGGCCACGTCGGCCAGTTTCATCTTCCACACCAGGCCGACGATGCCGCACACCGCCAGCATCACGTAGCAGGACTGGGCCAGCATCGCGGCGGGCACGTGGATATAGATGATGCGAAAGCTATTGCCTTGCTGGTAGTCCGGCGGCGCAAAGGCCAGGCCCCAGACCAGACCGATGCCGATCAGCAACACGGCGGCGACGCTCAACCATGGCAGCAGCTTGCCGCTGATGCCGTAAAACCATTTGGGCGAGCCGAGCTTGTGAAACCAGGTCCAGTTCATTGCTGTTTCTCACGGTTGCTTCTTGTCGTTGCAAGAAGCGTAGGGTCTTTACTGGCCAGGCGTGCAAAGCCTGACCAGACCTCATTATTCGCCGACGCTGATCTTCAGGCCGGCCGCTATGGCAAAGGGTGTCAGGGTTACCGCCAGGGCGGTCAGGCTGCCAAGCCACAGGAGGTAACCGGTCGCCGGCATGCCCATGAGCGCGGCTTGCAAAGCGCCGCTGCCGAGGATCAGTACCGGGATGTACAAAGGCAGAATCAACAAGGCCAGCAACAGGCCGCCGCGCTTCAAACCCACGGTCAACGCTGCGCCCACCGCCCCCAACAGGCTGAGCACCGGCGTACCGAGCAACAACGACAGCAGCAATACCGGCAGGCACTCCACGGGCAAGCCGAGCATCATGGCCAGCAGCGGCGAAAGCAAGACTAGCGCCAAACCGGAAAAAGCCCAGTGTGCCAGTACCTTGGCCAGTACCAGAAGTGGCAAGGGGTGCGACGAAAGGACCCACTGCTCCAGGGAACCGTCTTCGAAATCACTGCGAAACAGCCCGTCCAGCGAGAGCAGGACCGATAAAAGCGCCGCCACCCACACCAGCCCCGGAGACAAGGTTTGCAACAGTTTAGTCTCAGGGCCGACCGCCAACGGGAACAGCGCGATGACGATGGCGAAGAACACCAGCGGGTTGGCCAGTTCGGCCGGACGACGGCACAGCAGGCGCGCTTCGCGAGCGACCAACAAGGCGAATACGCTCATGCCGACCACCGCCCCAGGTCCAGATCGCGGTAACCGGCAGGCATACGGGTGAGGGTGTGATGAGTGGTGAGCAGTACCGTGCCGCCCTGCTCGCAATGGCGCGCCAAGTGTTCTTCAAGCTGGGCGACGCCTTGTTTATCCAGGGCGGTGAAGGGTTCGTCGAGAATCCACAGCGGCGGGCCCGGCAGGTACAAGCGGGCCAGGGCCACGCGGCGCTGTTGGCCGGCGGACAGGGTGTGACAGGGAACGTCTTCGAAGCCCTTGAGGCCCACGGCCGCGAGTGCCTGCCAGATGGCGTCACGCGAGGCGGGGTGATGCAGGGCGCTGAGCCAACTGAGGTTTTCTTCGGCGGTGAGCACGTCCTTGATACCGGCGGCGTGGCCGATCCAGATCAGGTTGCGCGCCAGCGTAGTACGTTGCTCATTGAGCGGTTTGCCGTTGAGGCGTACAACACCGGCCGTAGGCTGCATCAACCCGGCCAGCAAACGTAACAAACTGGTCTTGCCGCTGCCGTTGGGCCCGCTGACCTGCACCATGTCACTGCCCGCCAGTCGCAGTTCGAGGTGCTCGAACAACAGGCGCAGGTCGCGTTCACAGGAGAGCGCTACGGCTTCAAGAAGAGGGCTGGTCAAGAGATCGCGGGCCTTTACGGTTCAAGTCGGCGGTGCAGCGGCCGTTAAAGAGAGATGCACAATAACGGCTTTGGCGACCGATTTTAGAGAGCTGGATCAAATAGTTGTGAGGTTTTTACCGCTCTCTTTACAGACGGGCGGCATTATACATGCGATGCCCTACGCTAAAGAGGGCTATTTCCCAGAGACGATGCGCACGATGACCGGCGAGATCAACCTTCCTACGCTTGCTCCCCCTCCTGCCGCCGGGCAAAGCCCCGCGCCTGCACCGGGAGCCTTGCTCAAACTGCTGGAGCCGCAGATCGGTTTGATCGATCCGGGGAAAACCGCGAACGCCGAAGTCATCGCCCTTAAACAAGGCGGCGAAGCCTTTCAGTTATTGCTCAAATTGACCCTTGAGGGCGGCCGCCAGACCCTGGTGCAGGCCAGCAGTGCCCAACCGTTGCCGCTGGGCAGCAATGTGGCCGTGAGCCAGACGCCAGCGGGCAACCTGACCCTCAGTTTGCAGCAGGCCTTAAGCGCCAATGTGGCGGCCCTGACCCGCATCGACATCGACCGGATGCCGATGGGCACGTTGTTGCAAGCCAAGGTGCTGACCACTCAGATGCTGCCCCAGGGCACCACGCAGCCGGCGATCTACCGCTCGCTGGTGACCGTGCTCAACAACGCCCTGGCGGGTGCGACGCTGACCGTGGAAAGCCCCCAGCCCTTGCGCGTGGGTAGCCTGCTCAGCGCCGTGGTGCAGGACGCGCAAACCTTGAGCTTTGTGCCGCTGAGCGGGCTCAAGGATCAATTGGCCGTCGCGCAACAGCTGGCTACCCAGCAGAGTCGCCAAGGCTCGCTGGATGCAGTGTTCACGACCTTGCAGAACCTGCCGCGCGGCGACAGCACCTCGGCCGACCTGCGCGCCGCGGCGGATCGTTTGCTCGCCGCCCTGCCCGACCTGGCACAGGTGAGCAACCCCAAGGTGCTGGCCCAGGTGATCCAGAACAGCGGCGCGTTTCTGGAAGCCAAGTTACTCGCCGGGCAAAACCCCCAGGTACCGCCGCTGGATATGAAAGGCGCGCTGCTGCGCCTGGTCGCCGATCTGCTGCCCGCCCTGCCCACCGCCACCAACCTGAACGCCATCCTCGCCGCCAACACCCTGGCCCAGGTCATGCCGAATTTCGTGCGCAGCCCGCTCAACACCCTCGGCCAGGTCAGCGCCCGGCAGGCACCGGTGGGCTTCCCGCTGCCGGAGCGGCTCATGGCCAAACTGGAAGGCGAAGGCGACCTGGAAAACCTGCTGCGCCTGGCCGCCGGCGCGATTTCCCGCCTGCAAAGCCATCAACTGTCGAGCCTGGAACAAACCGGCACCACCGCCGATGGCCGCCTGCAGACCACCTGGCAGTTGGAAATCCCCATGCGCACCCTGCAGGACATCGTGCCGCTGCAGGTCAAATTCCAGCGCGAAGAACCGGCGCAGGAGAAGGAACAGCCGGAACGCAAGGCGAATAAAGAGGCCAAGCAGATGCTCTGGCGCGTCGAACTGGCCTTCGACATGGAGCCGCTGGGGCCGTTGCAGGTGCAGGCGCAACTGAGCCAGGGCAAGCTGTCCAGCCAGCTCTGGGCAACGCGGCCGTTCACGGCGAGTTTGATCGAAAGCCATTTGGGCAGCCTGCGCGAGCGCCTGGTGACATCGGGCATCAACGTCGGCGACCTGGATTGCCACCTGGGTACCCCGCCACGCGGGCCGAAGACCGGACTGGAGCAACGCTGGGTGGATGAAACCGCATGAAGAACACCGAATCACCACGCCAGGCGATTGCCCTCAAATACGACGGCCAGCAGGCCCCCACCCTCACCGCCAAAGGCGACGATGCCCTGGCCGAAGCGATCCTCAAGCTGGCGCGGGAAAATGAAGTGCCGATCTATGAAAACGCCGAGCTGGTAAAACTGCTGGCGCGCATGGAACTGGGCGACAGCATTCCCGAGGAGCTGTACCGCACGATTGCCGAGATCATCGCGTTTGCCTGGACGTTAAAGGGCAAGTTCCCGGTAGGGTATGACCCGGATGCGGGGCCGGTGGAGCGGGATGTGACGGAGCGCGGCGACGATTACTGAATAGCCATAGGCACGCACACGTCCAAAATGTCGGAGGGGGCTGGCTCCCGATAGCGGTGGGTCAGTTACGGATGCATGGCTGAGCCCTGCTATCGGGAGCAAGCCCCCTCCCACAGTTGGATTTGTGTTCAGTTCAGGACTTCACTCAGGGGAACGAAATTGACTCGATCGCCGACCTTGAGCGTCGTCCCTTCCACCACTTCCACAAACCCCTCGGCCCACGCCGCGCTGCGCAGCACGCCGGAGCTTTGGTTGCGGTAGATGATCGCCTGGCCCTGCTCGATACGCCCGCGCAGATACTCGCGGCGATTGCCCGGCTTGGGCCACTCAAAGCCCACCGGCACCTCCAAGCGCAACGGTTCCACGTCGGCCACGCCTTGGCGCCGCAGGATGTAAGGCCGCGCCAGCAATGCGAAGGTCACCAGGGTCGAGGCCGGATTACCCGGCAGGCCGATCACCGGCACACCACGGAAATGGCCGACGGTCAACGGCTTGCCCGGTTTGATCGCCAGCTTCCACAGCGCCAACTCGCCCTCTTCGCGCAGGGCGACACCGAGGAAATCCGCTTCGCCCACCGACACGCCGCCGGTGGACAGGATCAGGTCGACGCTGCCCAGGCTCGCCAACCGTGTGCGGGTCTGTTCGAGGTCATCCGGCAGGATCCCGGCGTCGAGCACTTCGCAGCCCATGCGTGCCAACCAACTGCACAGCACGCGGCGGTTGCTGTTGTAGATCTGGCCCGGGCTCAGCGGCAAACCGGGTTCGATCAGCTCATCGCCCGTGGACAACACCGCCACGCGCACGCGCCGCACCACCGCCAAGCTGTCACGGCCCAGGGAGGCGGCCAGGCCCAGTTCGATCGGGCCCAGGCGTGTACCGGCCGACAACACGCATTCGCCGACCGTGGTTTCCTGGCCCTGGGGGCGAATGTTCTGATGAAGATGCAGGGGTTCGGTAAAGCTCACGCGCGCGTCGGCGTGGAGCACGGCGTTTTCCTGCATTTCGACGCAGTCGGCGCCCGCCGGCACCGGCGCGCCGGTGAAGATGCGCGCGCAGGTGCCGGGCGCCAAGGGCTCAGGCGCAGTGCCGGCGAAAATGCGCTGGCTCACCACCAGCGGCTCGCCGGTCCAGTCGGCCAGGCGCAGTGCGTAACCGTCCATGGCGCTGTTGGGCCAGGGCGGCAGGTCGAGAGTGGAGACCAGGTCCTGCGCCAAGACCCGACCATCGCATTCAGCCAGCGGCAAAGCGTGCGGCTCACGGATCGGCGCGGCTTCGGCCAGCGCCAGCAGCTGCTGCAGTGCGGTTTCCACCGGCATCAGAGTGCCGGTCTTGCCGGGCTTACCCACGGGATTCACAAGGCTCGGCCTGTTTCAGATGCGGCACGAAGTTGCACGGGCGATGGCGGTTATCCAGTTGCTCGGCAAGGATGCCGTCCCAGCCGGTGCGCACCGCATTGGTGGAGCCCGGCAGACAGCACACCAGCGTACCGTTGGCCAGGCCGGCCAGGGCGCGCGATTGCACGGTGGAGGTGCCGATATCGGCCACGGAGATCTGGCGGAACAGTTCGCCAAAGCCATCGACCTGTTTGTCCAGCAGGCAGCTCACGGCTTCGGGGGTGCTGTCGCGGCCGGTGAAACCGGTGCCGCCGGTGATCAGCACCACTTGCACCACGTCTTCGGCGATCCAGTGGGCTACCTGGGCGCGGATTTTGTAGAGGTCGTCCTTGAGCAGTACGCGCTCGGCCAGGTGGTGGCCGGCGGCGCTCAGGCGGTCGACGAAGACCTGGCCCGAGGTATCGGTGTCCAGGGTGCGGGTGTCGCTGACAGTCAGTACAGCAATATTCAGGGGTACGAAGGGCGCATCAGCCTTGGCTTTCATGGCACGGTCCGGTTGTCGAAGGAACAGCCCGGTGTTATATCACAGGCCCCCATTTACCTGCCGCAGCGGAACCGCCATGTCTCTTGATTCTTCGCGCCTGCCCTGTTCGATTCTGCTATTGGCCGGTGGCCGTGGCCAACGCATGGGGGGCCAGGATAAGGGCCTGGTGAAGTGGCGCGGCCAACCCCTGATCGCCCACTTGCAGCGCCTGACGCGCCCGCTGACAGACGACCTGATTATCTCGTGCAACCGCAATCACGACCGCTACGCCCCCTATGCCGATCAACTGGTGAGCGACGACAGCCCGGACTTCCTGGGCCCCCTCGCGGGCATCCGCGCCGGTTTGGCGGCGGCACGCCACTCGCGTCTGCTGGTACTGCCGTGTGATGTGCCGACTATTGACGCTGACTTACTCAACGCCCTGCGTGACACGCTGGAGCGCAACCCGCTGTGGCCGGTCATGGTGCGTCACGGCGAATTCTGGGAACCGTTGATCTGCATCATCCCGACCTACCTGCGCGCCGAGATAGAACAGGCTTGGCACGCCGGTGAGCGCAGCCCGCGCCAGATCTTCCTGCAACTGGGTGGCATCGGCGTGGAATGCGCGGCGGATGACCCACGCTTGGCCAACCTGAATACGCCTGAGCTGTTGCACCCAAGGTCCGACGTGTCAGAATGAACCTTCGCACAAGGAACTTTGATGACGTCTTACACGTCTCAAGGTCAGCACTTAAAAGTATTCTCTTGGAGACAACACCCATGACTCAACGGACCATCGCCGCTTTCATGCTTGCACTGGGCCTCGCTACCCTCGCCGGTTGCGCCTCGCCAACAGTGATCACCCTGAATGACGGTCGCGAAATCCAGGCCGTCGACACCCCGAAATACAACGAAGATTCGGGTTTCTATGAATTCGAACAACTGGACGGCAAGCGTACCCGTATCAACAAGGATCAGGTGCGTACCGTTAAAGACCTGTAAGTCTTAACGTTTGCCATCAAGGCCCGCCTCGCGCGGGCCTTGTCGTTTCCGGGGGTTACCAGTCGAGCGTGATCCGGCTGCGGAAACTGCGCGTTTGACCGGTCACCGGGTCGACAAATCGCACGCCCTGGGCCAGCAGTTTGAGGGGGTTGGCGTAGTCGTCCACGGCGTCCTGGATCACCTGCGGGTAGAACGGGTCGTTGCAGATGCTCGCGCCGAGCGCGGCCATGTGCACGCGCAACTGGTGCTTCTTGCCGGTCACGGGGAACAGGCCGTAGCGCCACAGGCCGGCGTGTTTTTCCCGCACCTGCACCGCCGTTTCGGTGTTGCTGGCACCTTCGCCTTCCTGCATGCGGAAAAAGGGTTCGCCCTCCACCAGGCGGCTTTTGTGCACCAACGGGAACGTCAGCCCAGGCAGGGCCGGGGCGATGGCTTCGTAGAATTTATCGATCCGGCGTGTGGGAAACAGCTGCTGATAGGCCGAACGACTGGCTGGATTGGCCGAGAACAGCACCAACCCGGCGGTATGCCGGTCGATGCGATGCAGCGGCACCAGCGAGGGGTTGTCCAGGCGGCGGATGAGGCGGCGCAACAGGGTTTGCTCGACATACTCACCGGCAGGCGTCACCGGCAAGAAGTGTGGTTTGTCCGCCACCACCAGGTGTTCATCGGCGTACAGGATGGTTTCCTGAACCGGTATTACCTTTTCGTTCGGCACTTCGCGGAAGTAGTAGATGCACAGCCCCTCTTTGTACGCGAGGTCCTGGCGGATCGGGCTGCCGCTGATATCCAGCACCCGACCGCGGGCGATGCGGTCCAGCCAGTGTGCGCGGCTGACGGCCGGGAAGTGTTCGCACAGGCAGTCGAGCACCGTCGCCCAACGGCCTGGAGGCAAGTACAACGTGCTGGCTTGATGCTGGGACGCGGAAAAACCGGAAGTGGACATGCCGATGCTCGAAGCCTTGAGAAAACCGGCGGGCATTATCCCGCATGAAGCGGGATTCGGCCTAGGGCGGATATCACGCCTTGGCCAATTGCGCCCGCAGGATCGGCGACGCACTGGCGGCCTCGGTGAACTCCTTGAGCCAGCGCAGTACGTCCACTGCTTCCCAGCGGCCCGGATCGTACAAGGCGTAGAGCAAGCCCTGGTAGCCCACTACGTCCAACTGCTTGTGGTAACCGGCGCGCTGGAACAACGCTTCGATCTCGGCAAAGCAGGTATTGAAATGCACCTTGTTAAACGGCGTCTTGCCTTCCGTGACCAAGCCATCGAGGCGCAGCTCGTTCACCGCATCGCGCACGACGTCGGCAGACATGCGATTGACGCTGCTTTTCAGTTGTTCAACATTCACCACGGGCGTTCCCTCTATTCAATCGCTGTACAAACATACAGTAACTTAATATTTGGAAACCCGCCATCGCATAAACCTCAGCGAAGGAAGGCGACAACCTGTTCAGTGTCGAACGGCCAGTCCAGTTCCGCGCCCGTGTCCCTGCGTCGAAGCACCGGAATTCTTAGGCCATAGGCCTCGGTCAGGTCGTCGGGGTCGGTGATGTCGACCAATTCAACGAGCAGTCCGTGTTCGACGAGCGGCATTATTTCAGCTTCAGCAATCTCACACAGATGGCAACCCAGGGTGCCGAACAGCTGGCATTCAGGAAGCATGGCGAATAGACCTGGCAGGGGACGAGTGAGCATTCTAAAGCCGCCCTGGCGCTGTGACCCACAAAAAAAATTGACCCAGATCAGCATGGCCTATAACTGATTCAGCGATTCTCGCGGCTTTTTGCCCGCTCACCCTGCAACGGAGATGCTCGTGTTTGCCAACCTGCTGATCATTCTGGCCTCCTCCCTGGTGGTGATTGCGCTGTTTCGCCGGCTGCAACTGCCTCCCGTGCTGGGCTACCTGTGTGTGGGCCTGGCCGTGGGGCCGACGGCTCTGGATTGGGTGAATGACAGCGAAGAGCTGCCCGACCTCGCGGAGTTGGGCGTGGTGTTCCTGCTGTTTTCCCTGGGTTTGGAGTTTTCCCTGACCAAGATGCTGGCCCTGCGCCGCGTCGTATTCGGCCTGGGCAGTTTGCAAGTGCTGGGTTGCGCGGTGCTGCTGGGCGGTATGTTGATGGCCTTGGGCGTGGCGCCAGGCATCGCCTTGCTGCTCGGTGCGGGGCTGGCGTTGTCGTCTACGGCCATCGTCAGCAAGGAGCTGACCAGCCTCGGGGAAATCTTCAGCAGCCATGGCCAGAATGCGATCGGCGTGCTGCTGTTCCAGGACGTGGTGGCCGTGTTGCTGCTGACCCTGGTGCCCGTGTTTGCCGGCAGCAGTGACCACGCCTGGTACTGGGCCTTGCCGCTGACCCTGGGTAAAACCGGGGTGCTGTTCGTGGGCCTGCTGCTGGCCAGTCGCTGGTTGTTACCGCGCCTGTTTCACGAAGTCGCCGCGTCCCATTCGGCCGAGCTGTTTGTGCTGTTGGCGCTGGTGATTGTGTTGTTGACCGCCTGGCTCACGCACTTGCTCGGCCTGTCTCCGGCCCTTGGTGCGTTCCTGGCCGGCATGCTGCTCGGCGAAAGCCATTATCGCCACCAGATCGAAGCGGATATCCGACCGTTTCGCGACATCCTCCTGGGGCTGTTTTTCGTCAGTATCGGCATGCTCATCGACCTGCAGTTATTCCTCAGCCACGGCCTGCTGATCCTCGGCCTGACCCTCACCTTGATGCTTATCAAGGGCGCCGTGGTCGCCGTGCTGGTCAAGCTGCGCGGCAGCGACAGTGAAACCGCCTGGCGCAGCGGCCTGGCCCTGGCCCAGGGCGGTGAGTTCTGTTTTGCGCTGATGGCGCAGATGCAGCAGAGCCAACTGATTCCGGACCAGTTCAATGGCGTGCTGCTCGCCGCGACCTTCTGCTCGATGCTGCTGACTCCGCTGTTGTTGCGCGCCGCGCCGGCGATTGCCCTGCGCCTGCACCGCAAACCCAACCAACAGGTGCAACTGGAAGCAATCACCGCGCTCAACGCGCAGTTGCACGGGCATGCGGTGATCTGCGGCTATGGCCGTGTCGGGCAGTCCATCGGGCGTTTTCTGCACCGCGAGCGGCAGGCGTTTATCGCCCTGGATGACGACCCGGAACGGGTGCAGGAGGCGGCCACCGAAGACAGCAGCGTGCATTACGGCGACTGCCGCCGAGGCGCGCTGCTCAGTGCGGTGGGCCTGGAGCGCGCGCGGTTGGTGGTGATCGCCGTGGACAACAGCGATGTCGCCCTGCTGGTGTTGAAGGAGGCACGCCGAATCAACCCCGACGTGCCGATCCTGGTGCGTACCCGCGATGACAGCCAACTGGCTGAGCTGAAAGCCGCGGGCGCCAGTGAAGTGGTGCCCGAGTTGTTGGAGTCGAGCCTGATGCTCGCCTCCCACGCCTTAATCCTGCTGGGCCTGCCGGACCAACAGGTACAGGCCCGGGTCGATGAAGTGCGGCAAACCCGCTACCGCCTGCTGCACGGTTTTTACTCCCACCCCGGCAATGACGACGAGGCGCCGATCAATCCTGACTGACCGCGCCGATCTTGTGGATCGACAGGTCCGCGCCGTAGTACTCCTGCTCCTGGCTCAGGCGCAGCCCGCTTGCGCGCTTGATCACACCGTACACCAGCAGGCCGCCGCCAAACGCCACGGCTACGCCCAGGCCGGTGCCGATCAACTGGCTGATCAGGCTCACGCCGCCCAACCCGCCCAGCGCCGTCTGGCCAAAGATGCCGCAGGCGATGCCACCCCATACGCCGCACAAACCGTGCAGCGGCCATACGCCCAGCACGTCGTCGAGCTTCCAGCGATCCTGGGCCGCAATAAAACACCACACAAACAAGCCGCCGGCGACCACACCGGTCACCAGCGCGCCCACCGGATGCATCAAGTCGGAACCGGCGCAGATCGCCACCAGCCCGGCCAGCGGACCGTTATGCAGAAAGCCTGGGTCATTGCGGCCGATCACCAGCGCGGCGACGGTGCCACCGACCATGGCCATCAACGAGTTGACCGCCACCAGCCCGCTGACGCCGCTCAGGGTCTGCGCACTCATCACGTTAAAGCCGAACCAGCCGACGATGAGGATCCACGACCCCAGCGCCAGGAACGGAATACTCGACGGTGCAAAGGCCACCAGGCGCCCTTCGCGGTAGCGCCCATTGCGCGGGCCGAGCAGCAACACCGCCGCCAGCGCCAGCCAGCCGCCCATGGCGTGCACCACCACGGAACCTGCGAAGTCATGGAAACTGGCACCAAAGGCGGCAAGCAACCAGGCTTGCAGGCCGAAATTGCCGTTCCAGACCATGCCTTCAAAGAACGGGTAGATAAACGCCACGATCAACGCAGTGGCACACAGCTGCGGGGCGAATTTTGCACGCTCGGCAATGCCTCCGGAAATAATCGCCGGGATCGCTGCGGCAAACGTCAGCAGGAAGAAGAACTTCACCAAACCGTAACCGTGGTCGGCGCTGATCACGGCCGCCGGTTGCATGAAGCTCACGCCGTACGAGATCCAATAGCCTATAAAGAAATAGGCCAGGGTGGAGATGGCGAAGTCGCTGAGGATCTTGGACAGGGCGTTGACTTGGTTTTTCTGGCGCACCGTGCCGACTTCGAGGAACGCGAAGCCGGCGTGCATGGCCAGTACCATGACCGCACCGATCAGGATAAACAGGGTGTTGGAGCTGTGGACCAGAGTGTCCACCGCGCTTTGCAAATTTTCCATGGAGGTTGGCAGGCCTGTGTTAAACACAAAAAGCACCAAAGCGGTTCGAGCCAGGGTTGCGCGCACTAAATTGGCACCGACGGCCCCGCCCCTCTGCAGAAGGCGTGAACCGCTTTAGCGCAGCGATCAACCTGAAAAGCCGTGGCCGACAGGGTTTTTCCGCGAGTTTGAGTTATTTAAGGTAAGGTTTTTGATGGCTTGAGGCCTTACCGCCCAGATTCAGCGCAGCCTTCAGGGCCTGCGCACCAAGGCAAAGCAAAAGCTGTACCAGACAATTGCACTGAACCTTCACCGATGCCGGTGACTCGAAACCACACGTACAGATCAGCCCATCACGGAGATACCATGGCCAGAAAAACAGCACAGACCGCGCAGGAAATATTGATGGCGGATTTTCAAACCCTGGTCAGTGACACCGAAAAGTTGCTGGACGACACCGCGATCCTGGCCGGTGACCAGGCCGACGAACTGCGCAGCAAGATCCATGAAAGCCTGCTCAAAGCCCGCGAAACCCTGCAACTGACCGAAGACTCCCTGCGCGAACGCGGCCAGGCAGCGGTAACCGCCACTGAAGATTACGTGCAGGCCAACCCTTGGCAGGCGGTGGGCATTGCCGCTGGCGTGGGGTTTCTGATCGGCCTGCTGGCTACAAGGCGCTAACACTATGTCTATCGACGAAAGCGGCTCGTCCACGGGCACACGTTCTACCTCACGACGCCTGGGCGCGGCCGTTCTAGGGCTGCTGCACAGCCACGTCGAATTGTTTGGCATCGAACTGCAGGAACAAAAGGCGCGTACCGTCAGCCTGCTGCTGTTTGCAGGCCTGGCGCTGGTGTTTGCCCTGCTGTTGCTGGTGGGGTTGTCGACGCTGGTAATGATTCTGGTATGGGACACCGGCTATCGCCTCACCGGGATCATCTGTCTATGCGTGTTTTATACCCTCGCCGCCGCGTTCTGCGGGGTGCGCCTGAAGGCGGCGGTGTTCGATGAATCCACGCCCTTCCACGCCACGCTCGAAGAGCTGGCCAATGATCGGGAGCGCCTGCTGCCATGAGCCTGACTGAAATCCCCCACACCACCTCCCGCCGGGAAATGCGCAAGGCGTTGATCCGCCTGCGCATGGAAATGCACCGCCAGGAAATCCGTCACGAGTCGCAACAATTGCTCGCGCCCCTGCACAAAGTCCGCGATATGCGCCACAACTGGCAGGACAGCCTGGGCATCAAGCACGCGCCGCTGTGGGGCGTGGCGGCGGTGACGCTGATGGGCTTCTTTACCGGCAAGGGCGCCAAGGGCGGCAGCCTCAGCAGCCTTACGCGCCTGGTGCGCCTGGGTGCCGGTTTGATCCCGTTGATCAAATTGGCGATGGCCAGCTCTTCGCGTAAAGCTTGAGCCCTGCTGGCTGCATTCTTGCAAACAGAATCGGCCCGGCCCTCTTTAATGAGGGTCGGGCCTTTTTTTCGCCACCTCGCTTAAGGAGGCCCCGTGATCGACGGGCAACCGCTCGCCTGCTTCCAGCCGTTTATCGATACCGCCACCGGGCGCATTGCCGGCGTCGAGGCCCTGGGCCGACTGCGCCAGCCGGACGGCCGTTTGCAATCCGTGGGCCCGCTGTTCGACGACCCGCGCACACCGGGCGTGGCGTTGCGCCGCCTCGACCGGCAGATACGCGACAACGCGCTGAGCCGCCTGCATGAAGCCCCCGACGATTGGTTCCTGAGCCTGAATATGTCGCCGCGCTGGATCAACCGCCTGCGCCCGGGCCAGGCGTTGCCGAGCCTGAAACAGATACACAGGCATGGCGTCGACCCTGCGCGCATTGTGTTCGAGATCACCGAGCTGGGCGGCGATATACAGCGCCTGGCCGACGTGGTGGCGCGCTATCGCGCGGCGGGCGCACGTATTGCCATTGACGATTTCGGCGCTGGCTACTCCCAGCTCGACCGGGTACTGGCCTTGCAACCGGACATTCTCAAGCTGGACATGCGCCTGTTCCAGGCCGCCGCCCGAGGCGGACCGAGCAGCGACGTGGTGCGGGCGCTGGCGCAGATGGCGGAAAAGACCGGTTGCTGGATCATCGCCGAAGGCGTGGAGACCGAGGCGCAACTGAGCTTCGCCCTGGAATGCGGCTCGCGGTATGTGCAGGGCTATCTGTTTGCCCAGGCGCAGTTGGACTGGTTCGCCACCGACGCCTTCGTACCGCGTTTTGCGCAACTGCGCACGGCGTATGTGCAGCAAAAACTGGCGGAGCGCGGACGCCTCATGCACCTGCGCCAGCAACTGACCGAACTGATGAAGATCCTGCAAACCTGGGCCCAAGGCCAGGCGCCGCTGGCCCTGCTGCCGCAGCTACCGGACTTCCCCTGGTTGCTGCGCTTTTATCAGTGCGACCGGCATGGAACGCAGTTGACGCCCAACTTCGAGTGGCGCCAGGACGCCTGGCAGTCCGACAGCCGCTACCTGGGCCATAACTGGTCGTGGCGCCCGTACTTCTATCACTTGCTGGCCGAAGGTTGGGAGGAACGGCGCCTGACCCTGTCCTCGACCTACCGCGACGCCACCACCAACCAGTACTGCCTCACCGCCGGACAATTCTTCGATAACGGTCAGCGCCTGCTGTTAATCGATATTGACGCCGCCGGCCTGTAGATTTTCGCTTGCCCCGCCAAGGCGGAACCGGGAAGCTGGGAGGGTCATTTACCGCCCGGAGAGTACTCGCCTTGGATTGGCCCACCCTGCTTACCCGCGAACGTCTTGGAAAACCCCTCCACAGCCCGGAAGAATTGGGCCGCAGCCCGTTTCACAAAGACCATGACCGCATTATTTTCTCCGGTGCGTTCCGCCGCCTGGGCCGCAAGACCCAAGTGCATCCGGTGTCGAGTAACGACCATATCCACACGCGCCTGACCCACTCGCTGGAAGTCAGTTGCGTAGGCCGCTCCCTGGGCATGCGCGTTGGCGAAACCCTGCGCGGCGCCTTGCCCGATTGGTGCGACCCGAGCGACCTGGGCATGGTGGTGCAATCGGCTTGCCTGGCCCATGACATCGGCAACCCACCCTTCGGGCATTCCGGCGAAGATGCCATCCGCCATTGGTTTCAACAGGCGGCGGGGCGCGGCTGGCTGGACGACATGAGCGGTGCCGAGCGCAATGACTTTCTCAACTTCGAAGGGAACGCCCAGGGCTTCCGGGTGCTGACGCAGCTTGAATATCACCAGTTCGATGGCGGCACACGGCTGACCTACGCCACCCTGGGGACTTACCTGAAATACCCCTGGACCGCCCGCCACGCCGACTCCCTGGGCTACAAAAAACACAAATTCGGCTGTTATCAGAGCGAGCTGCCGATCCTCGAACAGATCGCCCACAAACTCGGCCTGCCGCAACTCGAAGAACAACGCTGGGCCCGTCACCCGCTGGTGTATCTGATGGAGGCCGCGGATGACATCTGCTATGCCTTGATCGACCTGGAAGACGGCCTGGAAATGGACCTGTTGGACTATGCCGAAGTCGAGTCGCTGCTGCTTAACCTGGTGGGCGACGACCTGCCGCAGACTTATCGGCAACTGGGCCCACTGGACTCACGCCGCCGCAAGCTGGCGATTTTGCGCGGCAAAGCCATTGAGCACCTGACCAACGCCGCCGCGCACGCGTTCGTCGAGCAGCAGGACGCCCTGCTGGCCGGTACCCTCCCCGGCGACCTGGTGGAGCATATGCACGGCCCGGCCAAACGCTGTGTACTGGATGCCAAAGACATGGCGCGCAAGAAAATCTTCCAGGACAAGCGCAAGACCCTGCATGAAATCGGCGCCTACACCACGCTGGAGATTCTGTTGAACGCCTTTTGCGGTGCGGCGCTGGAGCAACATGGCGGACGCACGCCGTCCTTCAAGAACCGGCGCATTCTCGACCTGCTTGGCAACAATGCGCCCAACCCTGCATGGCCATTGCACACCTCGTTCCTACGCATGATCGACTTCATCGCCGGCATGACCGACAGCTATGCCACCGAGATGGCGCGAGAGATGACCGGGCGCTCCAGCCCTCAGTAACGGAATTGATCAAGCCGTCTGCCGCCTTCAAAGAATCCCCCTACACAGGGAACAGAGCGGCCTGATCGAATTCGCACAAACACCCGGAGAATAATCGCGCACGCTCCGGGCAAACGTGGATAACTGCCCTGCGTCCCCATCGACGCTTGACTCATCGTGTACTTTCTATGCCCAGTTACCCCCTTCGTATCCTGTTGGTGGAGGACCATCCCTTTCAACTGTTGGCCACCCAGTGCCTGCTTAGAAGTTTTGGCTTCGAGCAACTGACACCGGCGGAAAACGCCGAACAAGCGATCCGCTTGATGACGCTGGCCGAGGCGCCCTTCGACATCCTCCTGTGCGACCAATGCCTGCCCGACCTGCCTGGGCTTGAGTTGATAGACATCGCCAGTCGCCAACGCTTTATCAACACCGCGATCCTGCTCAGTGGCTTGCCCTTGGCAGAACTTTCCATGCTGCAAACCCAAGCCTTGGAACGAGGCCTTCCCCTGCTCGGCTACTTGCCAAAACCCTTAAACAAACATGAACTTTCATGCTTGATCCGAGCATTGAGCCCGGCCTGAATGTAGGACGTTAAACCTATTAACCCGTCGAAAACATTCCGGCTTATCTTCACCTAATCCATCGCATCAGCATTCAGCCAGCTAGTTGCAAAACACCGGAATGCCGCTTCAGAAAGCCTTAGCAACTCGTAAGTCTTCACCTTTTTTTATGTAGGACCTTTCCTGTTTTATATCTGCCCCCCTTCGTGCTCATGCTCCACACCCTCTTCTGAGCTAATGTGCCCGCTTTATTTGCACCAGCATGGAATGTGACTATGAACACCGTTTTTATTATCGATGACCATCCGGTTATAAGGCTTGCCATCCGAATGTTGTTGGAACATGAGGGCTACAAAGTAGTGGGTGAAACGGATAACGGATGCGACGCCATACAAATGGTGCGCGAATGCCTGCCGGACCTGATCATCCTCGATATCAGCATTCCAAAACTGGACGGGCTGGAAGTGCTCTGCCGATTCAACGCCATGAATGCCTCAATGAAAACGCTGGTGCTGACGGCCCAGTCGCCGACACTCTTCGCCACGCGATGCATGCGGTCGGGCGCCGATGGGTATGTGTGCAAGGAAGGCGACCTGAGCGAGCTGCTGAGCGCTATCCGTGCCGTGCTATCCGGTTACAACTACTTCCCCAGCCAGGCATTGAATGCCGCCGGCATCGACTCCAAAGAACTCGAACTGTTCAAAGCGGTCAACGATCGCGAACTAATGGTATTGCAACTTTTTGCACAAGGCCGCACCAATAAGGAAATTGCAAAAGGTATGTTCTTGAGCAACAAGACAGTAAGCACTTATAAAAAGCGGCTGATGCAGAAACTTCAAGCCAAGTCCTTGGTAGAACTTATCGAGATGGCAAAACGAAACGCGCTAGTGTGAGAAAGCGGATGCCCAGGTGTATAAAGGACTATCTGAATATATTGAGTGCCGGTTTGTGCTTCAGCACCGCTGTGCCTGCAAACACTCAAACAAGCCCGGAACACTTCAACTTGTTGAGTCGCGCAAGCGCCATACAACTGGAGCCCAATCTGGACAAGGCGCAACGCCTGTGGTTGCAGAACAAACGCGAACTACTGCTGGGGGCCGCATCACCCGACTATCCGCCCTTCGACCTCACCTCAAGCGGTCGCGACTATGAAGGCCTTACCGCCGACTACGCTGGCCTGCTGGCTCAGGCACTGGACCTTCCGGTGAAAGTGTTGCGATATCCGTCCCGTGAGGCCGCCATACGCGCCCTGGAAACAGGCGATATCGATTTGCTGGGTTCCTCCAACGGTTTTGAAGCGGCGAACCCCAACCTGACCTTGTCAGAACCCTATGCCGTGGATCAGCCGGTACTGGTCACCCGCGAGGGCGAAACCCGCAGCCTCAGTGATGGCCTGGCGCAACTGCGCCTAGCCCTGGTCTACCACTACCTGCCGCTGGACGAGGTAGTGAAGCTGTACCCAGAGGCAATCATCCGCGCCTACCCCTCCTATCAAAACGCCCTGAATGCGGTGGCATTCGACCAGGCCGACGTGTTCCTGGGCGATACCATTTCCACCCATTACCTGATCAACAAGGGCTACCTGAAAAACATCCGCATGGCCAACTTCAGCAAGCATGAAGCCTACGGTTTCAGTTTTGCCGTGCCCCAGCACCAGCGCACCCTGTTGAGCATCGTCAACGCGGTATTAATGGCCGTGCCCATCAATGAACGGGAAGCGATTGCCAAGCGCTGGAGTGCCGGCAGCGATATCTTGCTGACTGACCACAAGCTGCAACTGACCCTTCGCGAAGAGCGTTGGCTGAAGGACAACCCGGTGGTCAGGGTGATCGTCAACGAAGCCTATGCGCCGTTGACGTTCTTCGATGCCGAAGGCAATTTTCGCGGCATCACCGCCGACCTCCTGGAGCTGATTCGCCTGCGCACCGGGTTGCGCTTCGACATCCAGCGCGGCCGGGATGTGGACGCGATGATCAACCAAATCGAGGCCGGCAAAGCGGACATCATCGGCGCCATCGTTCCCAGCACCGAACGAGAAACCCAGCTGAACTTCAGTCGCCCCTATCTGGAAAACTCCTACGTGATGTTGACGCGCAAGGAGAACCAAGCTCCCACTGGCCTGGAAGAAATGGAAGGCAAACGGCTGGCGATCACCGTAGGCAGCCCGTTGGAAAAATTCCTGCGCGAGAATTTTCCGAAGATTCATCTGGTTGAAACAGGTGACTCCTTCAAGTCGACCGAACTACTGGTAAAAGGCGAGGTGGAGGGTGCGGTCAATACCCTGGTGGTCGCCAACTATTTCCTGTCATCGCGGGTGTTCCAGGACAAAACTCAAATCAGCTTCAGCATCGGGACGATGCCCGCCACTTTTGCGCTGGCGACCTCACGCAGCGCTAACGAACTCAGCTCGATTCTCGACAAGGCCCTGCTCAGCATCGCGCCGGATGAACTGGGGGTGATCAATAGTCGCTGGCGAGGCTACAGCGTCGACTCCGACAGCTACTGGCGCGATTACCACCAATTGATCGCGCGCATCATCATCGGGACCGGGCTGCTGCTGCTGACGTCCCTGATCTGGAACGCTTACATGCGCCGCCAGATCAAGCATCGGAAGATGGCCGAACGCGCGCTCAATGATCAGTTCGAGTTCATGCGCGCCCTCGTCAATGAAACCCCGCACCCGATCTATGTGCGTGACCGACAGGGCTTGCTGCAGACCTGCAATGACAGCTACCTGCAAGTGTTCGACGTCAAGCGTGAAGACGTGATCGGTAAAACCGTGACCCAGATCGGCACCGCCCAGGCGGCGGAGGCGGCGCAATATCACGCCGACTACCAGCGCGTGGTCGCCGAGGGCAACCCGCTGATCCTGGACCGAACCCTGCACATTCATGGCAAGAAGCTGACGATCTACCACTGGATCCTGCCGTACCGCGATTCCGTCGGTGAAGTCCAAGGCATCATCGGGGGCTGGATAGACATCAGCGAACGACGCCAACTATTCGATGAACTGCGCGCCGCCAAGGAGCAAGCCGATGAAGCCAATCGCGCCAAGAGTACGTTCCTCGCCACTATGAGCCATGAAATACGCACGCCGATGAACGCGGTGATCGGCATGCTCGAGCTGACTCTCAAGCGAGCCGACCAGGGCCACCTGGATCGGCCGGCCATCGAAGTGGCCTACAACTCAGCCAAGGATCTGCTGGAACTGATCGGCGATATCCTCGACATCGCGCGTATCGAGTCCGGCCGCCTGAGCCTGGCGCCGGAACGCGTCAACCTGCGCGAGGTGATTGAGTCGGTGGTGCGCGTCTTCGACGGCCTGGCCCGCCAGAAAACCCTCAGTTTGTTGCTGGAGTTCAAGCCCGACCTGGTCCATACCGAAGTGCTGATCGATCCACTGCGCTTCAAGCAGGTGCTGTCGAACCTGGTGAGCAATGCCATCAAGTTCACCGAGCGTGGCCAGGTGAAAATCAAGGTGGAGGTATTGCCCACCCAACTGCCGCAACAGGTCGAAATGAAATTGGTGGTGGAAGACACCGGTATCGGCATCAGCCGGGACGATCAGGCGCGCCTGTTCGAACCCTTTGCCCAGGCCGACAACTCCGGGCAACTGGCCAGGAGCGGTGCGGGTCTGGGGCTGGTGATCTGTCGCAGCCTGTGCGAAATGATGGGCGGCCAATTGAGCCTGAGCAGCGTGCCGATGGTGGGCACCCAAGTGCACGTCAGCCTGAAGATGACGCGCCTTCAACCTGAGCTGGCGAGCACCGAACCCAAGCCCGAGGCGACGGCGACCGCACCGGTGCTCAGTGTGCTGGTGGTGGACGATCACCCGGCGAACCGCTTGCTGATGTGTCAGCAGCTCGGTTTCCTGGGCCACCAGTTCACCGCGGCCCAGAACGGTGCGATGGGCTTCCAGGCCTGGCGCCAGGCGCACTTCGATCTGGTAATCGCCGACTGCAACATGCCGATCATGAATGGCTACGAGTTGAGCCGTTCTATCCGCGAATACGAGCAGCGCGAACAACTCACACCTTGCGTGGTGTTGGGCTTTACCGCCAATGCCCAGCCCGAAGAGAAGCAGCGCTGCGCCCAGGCGGGCATGAACGATTGCCTGTTCAAGCCCATCAGCCTCACGGCATTGGAGCGGCAATTGGCCCATATCCACCCTAAACCGGCTGGCCCGATGCTCGACCTCGGCAACTTCGATGCCCTGACCGGCGGCGACCCAGACATGCGCCGACGCTTGCTGGAGGAGCTGTTGAACAGCAGCCGGCATGACCGACAGCAATTGCTCACGCTGATGGCGCCGCCGGCCAAGCCCCAGGAGATTATCGAGCAGGCCCACAAGATCAAGGGCGCCGCCCGCATCGTTCAAGCCCGCTCATTGGCCGCGCAATGCGAAGTCATCGAGCAGGCCTGTGCGCGCGGCGATGACCCACCCTCGATCGAAGCCGCCGTGAAAACCCTGGAAAAGCTGATGTTGGAATTGGAAGAGAGGCTGCACATCCAGCTCGGGGAACTGAATGACCAATAACGGAGGGCGGTCCCAAGACCGCCCCTGCCGGATCAGCAATCGGTCAGGCGCAGGAAAATCGCCGCCAGCTGTTCAATACCCACTTGGTCCTGCGGGGTAAAGCGGGCCAGCGAAGGACTGTCCAGGTCGAGAACGCCGATCAGTTGGCCGGCCTTCACCAACGGCACTACCAACTCACTGTTGGATGCACTGTCACAGGCGATATGCCCGGGGAACGCGTGTACATCCTCCACCCGCTGGGTTTGCCGCGACGCCGCTGCAGCCCCACACCCCTCGCCCGAACGGAATACGGACACAGGCGATCTGGCCCTGAAACGGCCCCAGCACCAGCTCATCATTACGATTGAGATAAAAGCCGGCCCAGTTCAGATCGTCCAGCTGGTTAAACAGAAAGGCGGAAAACTGCGCGCTATTGGCGATGAAATCACGCTCATCGGCCAACAGCGACTCCAGCTGTGCGCAGAGCATGGCGTAGCCGTCCAGGCCGGTGCCGGCCTGCTGTAAATCGATCATGGTTGACGCTCCAGCAGTTTCAGGCCCACCCAATAGCGGGCGAATTGATACGCGCAACGGCCATTGCGGTTGCCGCGCCCGGTCGCCCAGCGCACGGCAAGAATGTCGAGCGCTTCATCCCGCTGCCATTGCAAACCGGCCTTGCCGGCCAGCTCACCCACCCAGTGCTCCACCACCTCCAGGAAGTGCTCTTGAGTAAAGGGATAGAACGACAGCCACAAGCCAAAACGGTCAGACAAGGCAATCTTGTCTTCCACCGCTTCGCTGGGGTGCAGTTCACCCTCCACACGCTTCCAATTGTCGTTGTCGCTCTGGTTTTCCGGCACCAGGTGGCGGCGGTTGGACGTGGCGTACAGCAGCACGTTTTCCGGCGCCTGCTCCAGGGAGCCGTCCAGCACACTCTTGAGTACGCGGTAGTCGCCTTCACCGGCCTCGAACGAAAGGTCGTCACAGAACAGAATGAACCGCTGCGGCAGCTTGAGCAGTTGCTCGACCACCCGCGGCAGGTCGGCCAGATGGTCACGCTCGATCTCGATCAGGCGCAAACCGGCCTGGGCATGCTGGGCCAGCAAGGCGCGCACCATCGACGATTTGCCGGTGCCACGCGAACCCCACAGCAACGCATGGTTGGCGGGCAGGCCATCGAGGAATTGTTGAGTATTGCGCGCCAGTGTTTCACGTTGCTTGTCCACGCCGATCAAGTCGGACAAGCGCATATCCAGGCTCACCTCCAGCGGCAACAGAAAACCGCTGCGGCCTTCGCGCTGCCAGCGGGCGGCGAGGCACTGGTTCCAGTCGATGGTTTGCCGTGGCGCGGGCAATAAGGGTTCCAGGCGGGCGAGCACGGCGTCAGCGCGCTCAAGAAAGGCATTCAATCGAGAATCCACAATTATTCCTCTGGCAACTTCCTGCAAAAGATGGCGTATTGGCAACCCTGCGACAGGCCGTACAGGGCTGCGTAAAGAACGATTCATGCCGGGCAGCAAACGCTTGTGGATGTTCAGCTATGCTTGCCGGGCGAAGGGAAACGTAACGTGGTTCAACACTCGATGGATATCAAGTTCGCCCACCGCTTGTCTTATAAACAAGCCAGATTGACTGTGCTGGTCGGTTTCGTCTTGGGAACCTTGCTCAGCCTGATCCAAATCGGCATTGATTATGCCAGCGAAGACGCATCCATCAACCGTGAAATTCGCTCGTTGATTGAAATCAGCCACAACCCCGCGTCACGCATTGCCTACAACATCGATGCCGAACTGGCCCAGGAACTGACGTTGGGCTTGTTGTACTCCCCCGCCATTACGCACGTGCAGTTGATCGACAACAACGGTGTGGTGCTGGCCGATGTCGACCGGCCGCGCAAAGAAAGCACCTATCGTCCCATCAGCGACTTTTTGTTCGGCGCCAACCGCCAGTTCGAAGACCGGCTGTTCCTGAGCCACATGCCCAACGAGTCCCTTGGCGTGCTGCGGCTGGACGTCGACACCTACGCGTTTGGCAGCCGCTTCCTGCGTCGCGCCGAGATAACCCTGCTCAACGGTTTTGCCCGCAGCCTTTTGCTGACCGGCATCCTGCTGGGCTTGTTCTACGTGATGCTGACGCAACCGCTGGTGCGCATTATCGGTGAGCTGAGCACTCGCAAACAGACCCGCCTGGACTGCCCGCCGGGGCATGAACACGATGAAATCGGCGTGCTGGTAAACGTCGCCAACCAGCAATTCGACACGCTGGAAACCGAGATCCAACAGCGCCGCCATGCGGAAGACCGGTTGACGGAATATCTGGGGCAACTGGAGAACATCGTCTCCGCGCGCACCCTGGAGCTCAAGGCCAGCAACCAGCGCTTGAGCCAGTCCAACGATGAGTTGGAAGCCGCAAAGATGAGTGCATTAGGCATGGCTCAGGCCCGGGCGGCGTTCCTGGCCAATATGAGCCACGAGATTCGCACGCCGCTCAATGGCCTGTTGGGTATGATCGCGCTGTCGCTGGACAGCCCGCTGAACGCCGAACAACGTCAGCAACTGTCCATCGCCCATGACTCCGGCAAAGTACTGGTGGAGTTGCTCAACGATATTCTCGACCTGTCCAAATTCGACGCCGGCCAACTGGAGCTGGAGCACATCCCGTTCGACTTGGGGGCGCTGGTGGAAGACACCGCCAACCTGCTGTCGCAGAACGCCGCGCCAAGCGTCGAGCTGACGTGCCTGATCGACCCGCAGTTTCCATCCCAGGTACTGGGCGACCCGACCCGGGTACGGCAAATTGTCAGTAACCTACTGTCCAACGCGTTGAAGTTCACACGCTTCGGCCGGGTGGACGTGCGCCTGCGCACCCATGACGGCGGAGTGCGCGTTGAAGTGTGTGATACCGGCATCGGCATTGCGCAGGAAGCCCAGGCGAAAATTTTCCAACCGTTCACCCAGGCGGGCGCAGGGATCACTCGCCAGTTTGGCGGTACCGGCCTGGGCCTGGCGTTGACGCATAACCTGTGTGACGCGATGAAGGGACGCTTGAGCATCAGCTCGGAAGTGGGCTTTGGCAGCCAGTTCTGCGCAGACCTGCCACTGCCCACCCACCTACCGGCGGCCCAACTCGCGCCGCTCACAGGCGCAGTGATCGTCATCACCAATACCGGCAGTGGCCTGGCGGAGTTGCTCACGACCCTGCTGCCCAGTTGGGGGCTGGCACCGCGTTGCTTAACCCTGGATGACGACTTGAGCGGGCAAACGCCCGACCTGCTGATTACCGACTGCCCGGAATGCCTGTTCCGCATACGGCCGGGTATTACCGCGCCCATTTTGCTGGTGACGGCCTACGGCAACTTTATGCCCAGCGAAGAAGTCGCCGCCCTGGCGCCGCTGCAGCAACAGGCACGCCCTTTGAGCCGCAGCGCGTTGCACCAGATCCTGCAACGCAACTTGCGCACCGACGCGCACCTGGTACTTGACCCGATCCAGCTGGACGCCGCCCCGCTCGCACATCGGGCGCGAATCCTGCTGGTGGAGGACAACCCCGTCAACCAATTGGTGGCCAAAGGCATGCTCAGCAAGCTGGGTTGCGAAGTGATCGTGGCCGCCCACGGTGGCGAAGCGCTCAGATTTCTCGAAGAACAACGCTTCGACATGGTGTTGATGGACTGCAACATGCCGGTGATGGACGGCTACGAGGCCAGCCGGCAGATACGCCACAGCGGACGCTGGCCGGAATTACCGATTGTCGCGTTGACGGCCAACGCCATGTCCGAAGAACGCGAGCGCTGCCGTGCGGCGGGAATGAACGATTACCTGGCCAAGCCGTTCCGCCGCGAAGAACTCAACGCCCTGCTGGACCTGTGGGTGCCGACCACGACAGCGCTGTGACCTGTGCCAGCAATTGATCCAGACCGTCGCGCAGGGCGTCGGCCTGGTTCAGGTCGACGCCGCTGTCGCACAACAGCCGGGCCTTCAGGGCGAGGGTCCGATCACGCAGTTGCGCGCCGGTGTCACTCAGGCTCAGGTGCACTTCGCGTTCATCCTGGGCACTGCGTCGGCGTCGCACCCACGCCAGTTGCTCCAGGCGCTTGAGCAAGGGTGTCAACGTGCCTGAGTCGAGCATCAGACGCTCACCCAAGGCCTTGACCGTAGGTTGTGCCGGGGGAGCGTCGTGCCACTCCCACAACACCAACATCGCCAAATATTGCGGGTACGTCAGGCCCAACTGATCGAGCATCGGCTTGTAGGCGCGGGTTACCGCGCGTGAAGCCGCGTAGAGCTTGAAGCACAGCTGGTTGTCCAGCGCCAGGGATACAGCGGGCAAATCGGTCATTTGAGCAGCGCTTCGATCTCTTGAGTCAGGTCCTGGGGCTTGGTAGTCGGGCCGAAGCGCTTGACCACCTGGCCGTCATGGCCGACGAGGAACTTGGTGAAGTTCCACTTGATACCCTTGGAGCCGAGCAAGCCCGGCGCGCGTTTCTTCAGTTGGACGAACAGCGGGTGGGCGTCGCTGCCATTGACGTCGATCTTTTTGAACAACGGGAAACTGACACCGAAGTTCAGCTCGCAGAACTCGGAAATAGCGCCTTCGTCACCCGGCTCTTGCTTGCCGAACTGGTTGCAGGGGAACCCCAGCACCACCAGGCCCTGATCCTTGTATTGCTGCCAGAGCTGTTCAAGGCCCTTGTACTGCGGGGTGAAGCCACATTTGCTGGCAGTGTTGACCACCAGCACAGCCTTGCCCGAGAAGTCGGCCAAGGTCTTTTGCTCGCCCTTGATGGTGGTGCAGGGGATGCTCAGCAGGTTGTCGCTCATGGCAGTGCCTCGACGTCAGAGAAAGGCGATAAAAATAGCGAGCAATTCAATTGTGTGCAATTTAATTGACCACACTTATAACCCGTTATAGATCGCCCCCGCACGCAAATGCAAAGGCTGGGGGCGATCATGGCTTAGCGCGGCACCAGGTCCAGGCACACCGAGTTGATGCAGTAACGCAAGCCTGTCGGCGGCGGGCCATCCGGGAACACATGGCCCAGGTGCGCGTCGCATTTGGCACAGGTGACTTCGGTGCGAATCATGCCGTGGCTGACGTCACGGATCTCGACCATCGCGCTGTCGGCGATCGGCTCATAGAAGCTGGGCCAGCCGCAGCCGGAGTCAAACTTGGCCTTGGAATCGAACAGCGGCTCATTGCAGCAAATGCAGTGGTACACGCCGTCGGTCTTGGTTGCGTTGTACTTGCCGCTGAAAGGTCGCTCGGTGCCCTTGAGGCGGCACACGTTGTACTGCTCCGGATCGAGCATGGCCTTCCATTCTTCAACGGTCTTCTGCAACTTTTCCATCGGTACACCTCGGCAACTGAAAAAGCCTGATCTGTGTCTTTTCCATGGATCAGGCGGCACGTATGATTGCGCCTCTTCAAAACGCCAGTCTGGCACCCGCGCTATCGGCATTCAAACGTATTTATGGGTGCGCGCCTCGCGGGATTTCACAGTACGGTAGTGTCCACGCCGTCTGGATCGTTCATTTTCAGGATCACATCGCCATGCAGGTCAGCAAATCGAACAAGCTCGCCAACGTCTGCTATGACATTCGCGGCCCAGTGCTCAAGCACGCCAAACGCCTGGAAGAGGAAGGCCATCGCATCCTCAAGCTGAACATCGGCAACCCGGCGCCCTTTGGTTTCGAAGCGCCCGACGAGATCCTGCAGGACGTGATCCGCAACCTGCCTACCGCCCAGGGCTACAGCGACTCCAAGGGCCTGTTCAGCGCGCGCAAGGCGGTGATGCAGTACTACCAGCAAAAGCAGGTGGAAGGTGTCGGCATCGAAGACATCTACCTGGGCAATGGCGTGTCCGAGCTGATCGTGATGTCCATGCAGGCACTGCTCAACAACGGCGACGAAGTGCTGGTGCCCGCACCTGACTACCCGCTGTGGACCGCTGCCGTGACCCTGGCCGGCGGCCACCCGGTGCACTACCTGTGCGATGAGGGCGCCGACTGGTTCCCGGACCTGGCCGACATCAAGGCCAAGATCACCCCTAACACCAAGGCCCTGGTGATCATCAACCCGAACAACCCTACCGGCGCGGTGTATTCCAAGGAAGTGCTGCTGGGCATGCTCGAACTGGCGCGCCAGCACAACCTGGTGGTGTTTTCCGACGAGATCTACGACAAGATCCTCTACGATGACGCCGTGCACATCTGCACCGCCTCCCTGGCACCGGACCTGTTGTGCCTGACGTTCAACGGGTTGTCCAAGTCCTACCGCGTGGCGGGGTTCCGCTCCGGCTGGATCGCCATCTCCGGCCCGAAACACAATGCCCAGAGCTACATCGAGGGCATCGATATGCTGGCCAATATGCGCCTGTGCGCCAATGTGCCGAGCCAGCACGCGATCCAGACCGCCCTGGGCGGTTACCAGAGCATCAACGACCTGATACTGCCCCAGGGCCGCCTGCTGGAACAACGCAACCGTACCTGGGAGCTGCTCAACGCAATCCCGGGCGTGAGCTGCGTAAAACCCATGGGCGCGTTGTACGCCTTTCCCCGGATCGACCCGAAAGTCTGCCCGATCCTCAATGATGAGAAGTTCGTGCTCGACCTGCTGCTGTCGGAAAAACTGCTGGTGGTCCAGGGCACCGCGTTCAACTGGCCATGGCCGGATCACTTCCGCGTGGTGACCTTGCCGCGTGTGGACGACCTGGAAATGGCCATTGGTCGTATCGGCCATTTCCTCAAGTCCTATCGCCAGTAGCGAAAATCGCGCTGTACGAGCGACATCCGGTCGTACAGCGATTATCTGGCAACACTTCTCTGTGCGTGGCCGTTCGAAGCCCTTGAGTTGCCCCTCTTCAGCCGCCGGCCCCCTATAATTGCAGGGCTGTGAGGCAACCGGAGGCTAATCAGGGGTTATATTCCGGGTCGGAAAATCCCTTCAGGGCTCTACATCCAGGCTGTAGGACACAGTTTGAAATAGTCGCCCGGTTGAATCACCCCAGGCTGCACCTTATATACCCCGCAGTAAGCGACATATTAAGCATGAGGAGAAATCTACAACCATGATGCGCATCCTGCTGTTCTTGGCCACTAACCTGGCGGTCGTGCTGATTGCCAGTGTCACCCTGAGCCTTTTCGGGTTCAACGGGTTCATGGCGGCCAACGGGGTTGATCTGAACCTCAATCAGCTGCTGATCTTCTGTGCGGTCTTTGGTTTTGCCGGCTCGCTTTTCTCGCTGTTCATCTCCAAGTGGATGGCGAAGATGAGCACCAGCACCCAGATCATCACTCAACCACGCACTCGCCATGAACAATGGCTGATGCAAACCGTGGAGCAGTTGTCTCAAGAAGCAGGTATCAAAATGCCCGAGGTGGGGATTTTCCCTGCTTATGAAGCCAACGCCTTCGCCACGGGCTGGAATAAGAACGACGCCCTTGTGGCCGTGAGCCAGGGGCTTCTGGAGCGTTTTTCGCCCGATGAAGTAAAAGCGGTGCTGGCCCATGAAATCGGTCACGTGGCCAATGGCGACATGGTCACCCTGGCATTGGTGCAGGGCGTGGTGAACACCTTTGTCATGTTCTTCGCGCGGATCATCGGTAACTTTGTCGACAAGGTGATCTTCAAGAATGAAGGCGGTCGCGGCATCGCCTACTTCGTGGCGACCATCTTCGCTGAAGTGATACTGGGCTTCCTGGCCAGCGCCATCGTGATGTGGTTCTCGCGCAAACGCGAGTTCCGCGCAGACGAAGCCGGCGCACGCCTGGCGGGCACCAGCGCAATGATCGGCGCACTGCAACGCCTGCGCTCCGAACAGGGCCTGCCGGTGCATATGCCCGACAGCCTGACCGCCTTCGGCATCAACGGCGGCATCAAGCAAGGCCTGGCTCGCATGTTCATGAGCCACCCGCCGCTGGAAGAACGCATCGACGCACTGCGTCGTCGCGGCTGATAGCATCGGCAAACACAAAAGGAGCGACTGGATCGCTCCTTTTTTGTGAGCCCCGGTTTATTCCAGCACGAGCCTGTAGACCCGCTCGTCGAGGTGCGTGACGCCGTCCTGCACGAACTTCCAGCTCTCGCTCAGGATGTCTTGCTCTGCAAGCTTCCGCAGGGTCCAGTGCGACCCGAACAGAACCCTCACTTCGTCATCCGTTACTGCAAAGGGTGGGCCGGCCTTTTGCGTCTGGTCGTAGTCGAGGGTGACCAGTAACCCTTGGCAGCCCTGCTGCAACAGGCCGCTTAGATGCTCGGCGTACCGCGCGCGCATCAATGGCGGCAAGGCAATCAACGCGGCACGGTCGTAGAGCGCGGTGCAATCGGCCACTGCGTCTGCAGCCAGGGCGAAGAAGTCACCGCACCACAGTTCAATCGAACCCGCCTGGTACACCTTGAATTCGCCCCGTCGAGTGATGCGAGGCGTCAGATTCTGCTCGTCAAAGAACGCTTCAACCGCCAGCTCCGACAGTTCTATACCGAGCACAGGGTGCCCATGACTGGCCAGCCAGATCAGGTCCAGGCTTTTGCCACACAATGGCACCAGCACCTTGGCGCCTTCAGCCAAGTCCAGTTGCGGCCAATACTGGAGTAGGTAAGGGTTGACCTCGGACAAGTGAAAGCCGATCTCGATTGCGCGCCCAGCGCTCTTGCCAAAATGTGGGCTCCATGGGGTCACCTCTGAAAAATCGATCAAATAGCGCTAAAACTTATATTAGATTTAGATCAATGATCTGATTGAAGATGGGCTCATGTTAACGCTCAGGACCCCTCTTATGCTCCCTAGCCTGTTTATCTCTCACGGTTCGCCGATGCTCGCCCTGCAACCCGGCGCCAGTGGCCCGGCGCTGCAACGTTTGGCGGCGCAAATAACCCGCCCGAAGGCGATTGTGGTGGTGTCGGCACACTGGGAAAGCCATGAACTGCTGGTCAGCGGCAGTGCGGCGCCCGAAACCTGGCACGACTTCGGCAGCTTCCCTCGCGAGCTGTTTGCCGTGCAATACCCGGCACCGGGCGACCCGCAGCTGGCGGGCGAGATCGTCGAACGCTTGCACGCCGATGGCCTGGCAGCTCGAATCGATGACAAGACGCCCTTTCGACCACGGCGCCTGGGTGCCGCTGTCGCTGATGTACCCCGAGGCGGATATCCCGGTGGTCCAGGTTTCCCTGCCCAGCCGAATGGGCCCTGCCCTGCAAACCCGAGTCGGACACGCCTTGGCGGGGCTGCGTGAACAAGACATGCTGCTGATCGGTTCCGGCAGCATCACCCATAACCTGGGAGAGCTGGACTGGCATGCCGGGCCTGAAAGCATCGAGCCCTGGGCACGCGACTTTCGCGATTGGATGGTAGACAAGCTGACTGCCGATGATGAAGCCGCGCTGCACGATTACCGGCGCCAGGCCCCACATGCCGTGCGCAGCCACCCCAGCGATGAGCATCTGTTGCCGCTGTACTTTGCGCGCGGTGCCGGCGGTCAGTTCAACATCGCGCACCAAGGCTTCACCATGGGCGCCCTGGGAATGGACATCTATCGCTTCGGCTGACGCAGATCCCGAATTTCCAGACAAAAAAATCCCCGAACCAGTCGGGGATTTTTTATCTGCGATCAATCAGCCAAGAGGCGGATCAATCTTCGCGGTAGCGACGCAGCTTCAACTGCTTACCGGCCACGCGAGTGTCTTTCAGCTTGGTCAGCAGTTTTTCCAGACCGTCTTCCGGCAGCTCTACCAACGAGAAGCTGTCACGAACCTGGATGCGACCGATGGCTTCACGTGCCAGGCCACCCTCATTGAGGATAGCGCCCAGTAGGTTCTTGGCGGCGATACCGTCACGCGCGCCCAGCGCGGTACGGCAACGAGCACGACCTTCAGCCAATGGAACCGGAGCACGACGCTCACGATCGCCACGGTCCGGGCGGTCGCCGGTACGCTCTGGACGATCACCGCGTGGCGCGTTGTTCGGTACCAGCGGGCGTTCTTTCTCGATGGCGGCCAGGGTCAGGGCCTGACCGTTGGTAGCTTTGCGCAGCAGGGCTGCGGCCAGGGCACGCGGGTGCACCCGATATCGGCGGTCAGGCGGTCCAGCAGATCGCCGTGGGTCGATTCGGCGTCAGCCACCAGCGGTGCCAGGCTGTTGGTCAGTTTCTTGATGCGGGCATCAAGAACGGCCTGGGCATCCGGCAGGCGGACTTCGGCGACTTTCTGACCGGTTACGCGCTCGATCACTTGCAGCATGCGGCGCTCACGTGGAGTCACCAGCAGCAGTGCGCGACCTTCGCGACCCGCACGGCCGGTACGGCCGATACGGTGAACGTAGGACTCCGGATCGTAAGGCATGTCAACGTTGAACACGTG
The DNA here is from genome assembly GCF_054668275.1 of Pseudomonas sp. S3_A03. Taxonomy (NCBI): domain Bacteria; kingdom Pseudomonadati; phylum Pseudomonadota; class Gammaproteobacteria; order Pseudomonadales; family Pseudomonadaceae; genus Pseudomonas; species Pseudomonas sp. S3_A03. Next base: position 5,824,952 of record NZ_CP162753.1, on the reverse strand, counting down.
GGTGATACGTGGAACGTCTAGACCACGAGCGGCTACGTCGGTTGCCACAACGATGTCCAGGCGACCATCCTTGAGGGAATCGATGACGCGCTCACGCTGGTTCTGGGCAATGTCACCGTTCAGCGCAGCGGCTTTATAGCCTTTGGCTTCCAGGGCACTGGCCAGGTCCAGGGTCGCTTGCTTGGTGCGCACGAACATGATCAGGGCATCGAAGTCTTCGACTTCCAGCAGGCTCAATACAGCCGAGGTCTTCTGGTCAGCGTGAACCAACAGGTGAGCCTGTTCGATCGCGGTAACGGTCTGGGTCTTGGTCTGGATCTTCACGTGTTGCGGATCGCGCAGGTGGCGTTCGGCAATGGCACGGATCGACTGTGGCAGGGTAGCCGAGAACAGTACGGTCTGACGGGTCGGTGGCAGAGCCTTGAAGATGACTTCCAAGTCATCCATGAAGCCCAGCTTGAGCATTTCGTCAGCTTCGTCGAGCACCAGGTGGTTCACGGTCGACAGGACTTTTTCGTCGCGACGCAGGTGGTCGCACAGACGGCCCGGGGTGGCGACAACGATCTGTGCGCCGTTACGGATGGCTTTCAGTTGTGGGCCCATAGGCGCGCCGCCGTAAACGGCCACAACGGTTACGCCTGGCATTTGCTTGGCGTAGGTTTCGAAAGCGGTTGCTACTTGCAGCGCCAACTCACGGGTTGGCGCCAGGATCAGGGCTTGCGGTTCGCGCTTTGCAGGATCGATGCAGTGCAGGATAGGCAGGGCGAACGCGGCGGTTTTACCGGTACCGGTTTGCGCCTGGCCAATCATGTCCTGGCCGGCCATGATGATCGGGATCGATTGCTGCTGAATAGCCGAAGGTTCTTCGTAGCCGGTCGCAATGACGGCAGCAAGAATGTTCGGGTTAAGATTAAAAGCGGCGAAGCCGCCGGTTTCCTGGGTCATGGGTCTGCCTCTAAGTGCATCCGCAAAGACCCATGCTCCAAAGCTGCGCATGCCGTGTTGAGACTCAAGAGTCGCCCTGGCTGCTTTGTCGGCGGGGATTTGCGAAAACGAATGAATGAAAAAGATTCGTCAAGGAAGAGTCCGCTGTGCGGACGTGCAGCCGAAGCTGACTTCGGGGAATTGCGCTACCTAAACGCGGCCCGGTTAAAGGCCGGCGCGCACTATACCGGAAATACCTGAAAAAGGGAGCTTTTTTTATCAGCAAGCGCCGATAAACCGCGCTGAATCACAGTCTTTGCAGATAACACCGCCAGGGTCTATTTTTAAAGGCCCGGCGCTGTTGGTCATAAAGCTTAAACGGTTCACCCAACCCTGAAGACCTTTGGTCCGAAACCCTTCCCCCGCACCCGAGGGCACCCCCGATGAATCTAGCCAGCAGCAGCCGTGTCAGTCGTGAACTCCAGGGCCATGTCCTGCTGTTGGGCCTGGACCGGGTGGCCAAGCGCAACGCCTTTGACTTGGAGTTGCTCAACCAATTGAGCCTGGCGTATGGCGAATTTGATCGAAACGAGGCTGCACGCGTCGCGGTGGTATTTGCTCACGGCGACCACTTCACCGCCGGCCTGGACCTGGCCAATGTCAGCGCCGTGATGGCCGGGGGCTGGCAGCCGCCACTGGGAGGCTGTGACCCATGGGGCGTATTTGCCGGCCCACGCGTGAGCAAGCCGGTGATTGTCGCCGCCCAGGGTTACTGCCTGACGCTCGGTATCGAGTTGATGCTGGCGGCTGATATCAACCTGTGCGCGAGCAATACGCGCTTTGCGCAGATGGAAGTACAGCGTGGGATCTTTCCGTTTGGCGGCGCGACATTGCGCTTTCATCAGATCGCCGGCTGGGGTAACGCCATGCGTTGGCTGCTTACCGGCGATGAATTCGATGCCCATGAAGCGCTGCGCCTGGGGCTGGTGCAGGAAGTGATGGCCAGCGAGGACCTGCTACCGCGTGCCATCGAACTGGCCAGCCGCATCGCCCGCCAGGCACCGCTGGGCGTGCAGGCTACGTTGATGTCGGCACGGTTGGCGCGCATGGAAGGCGAGACGGTGGCCGCCGCAGCCTTGCCGCCGATGGTGGACAAATTGTTTAACAGCGAAGATGCCAGGGAAGGGGTGCGGGCAATGGTCGAGAAGCGGCCGGGAGTGTTCAAGGGATTTGAGTTGGCTGTACGGCCGCCATCGGGGAGCAAGCCCCCGATGGCGTCAGGACAGACAACTAGGTCGCCGGCCGAATCGCCTTGATCAACGCCTGCAACGAATACCCCAAACGCGGCGCCAGCGCCTCGGCGCGGGCCGTGAGCGCGCCAAGGTCGAGTTCCTGATCAAGCTCCGAAGGCACCAACAGAATCACATTGCCCTCCTTCACCGGCAGTTCCCAGTAATGCCGGTGATACAACCCACGCAACAAGGCCGCCCCCAGGGGCTTGCCATCGTCGGTGGCCCACTGGTTGATCACCAGCCAGCCGCCGGGGTTGAGTTTTTCTGACAGTTTTCCAGGAAAGTCCAGGCCAGGTGCCCGACTCCGGGGCCGACATCGGTATACAGGTCGACGAAAATCAGGTCAGCCGATTCAGCGGTCTCCAACAAATCCAGGGCGTCGCCGATGCGGATGTACAACCGCGGATCGTCATCCAACCCCATGAATTCAATGGCCAGGCGCGGCACATCGGGGCGCAGTTCGATGGCTTCGACGTCCTCCAGCGGCAGGAACTTGAGGCAGGCCTGGGTCAACGTACCGGCGCCCAAACCGAGGAACAATGCACTCTCCGGCTGTTCATGGCACAACGCGCCGATCAGCATCGCGCGGGTGTAGTCGTACTCCAGCCAACTCGGATCGGCGGTGAACACGCAGCTTTGCTCGATGGCATCGCCGAACTCGAGAAAACGGTAATCGGCCACTTCGAGCACGCGGATCATGCCGAAATCATCATGGACTTCAGCCAGCAGGCGCTCGACACGCTCCTCGGTCATCACTACTCCTAAAGGGTTTACCGCACGGCAAAGGCGCGATTGTCGGCCAACCGGCAGCAGCAGGTCACGCACTAATTGCTGATAACATTGGCGCCCGACCGTCAATCACCCAATCGAGTTCATGATGAGCCAACCCTGGAGCCCCGACAGCTGGCGCGCCCTGCCGATCCAGCAACAACCCCAGTACCCGGACGCCGCACACCTGTTGCAGGTAGAGCAGAGCCTGGCCAGCTACCCGCCATTGGTGTTTGCCGGGGAAGCGCGCGAGTTGCGCCGTCAGTTTTCCGAGGTGACCCAGGGCCGCGCCTTCCTGCTGCAAGGCGGCGATTGCGCCGAGAGTTTCGTCGAGTTTTCCGCCGCGAAAATCCGCGACACCTTCAAGGTGCTGCTGCAGATGGCGATCGTCATGACTTTCGCCGCCGGCTGCCCGGTGGTGAAAGTCGGGCGCATGGCCGGCCAGTTCGCCAAGCCGCGCTCGGCCAACGATGAGACCATCGACGGCATCACCCTGCCCGCCTACCGTGGCGATATCGTCAACGGCATCGGCTTCGACGAAAAAAGCCGCGTGCCGGACCCGGACCGCCTGCTGCAGTCCTACCATCAGTCCACCGCCACCCTCAACTTGCTGCGTGCCTTTGCCCAGGGCGGCTTTGCCGACTTGCATCAGGTGCACAAGTGGAACCTGGACTTTATCGCCAACTCTGCGCTGGCCGAGAAATACAGCCAACTGGCCGACCGCATCGATGAAACCCTGGCGTTCATGCGCGCCTGCGGCATGGACGGCTCGCCGCAACTGCGCGAAACCAGCTTTTTCACCGCCCACGAAGCGTTGCTGCTCAACTATGAACAAGCCTTCGTGCGCCGCGACAGCCTGACCAATGACTACTACGACTGCTCGGCCCACATGCTGTGGATCGGCGACCGCACCCGTCAGTTGGATGGCGCTCACGTGGAATTCCTGCGCGGGGTGAACAACCCGATCGGCGTCAAGGTCGGCCCGAGCATGAACCCCGATGACCTGATCCGCCTGATCGATATCCTCAACCCGGACAACGACCCCGGCCGCCTCAACTTGATCGCGCGCATGGGCGCCGGCAAGGTCGGCGATCATTTGCCAGACCTGATCCGCGCCGTGCAGCGCGAGGGCAAACAGGTGCTGTGGAGTTCGGACCCGATGCACGGCAACACCATCAAGGCCAGCAGCGGCTACAAGACCCGCGACTTTGCGCAGATCCTCGGTGAAGTGAAGGAGTTCTTCCAGGTACACCAGGCCGAGGGCACCTATGCCGGCGGGATTCATATCGAGATGACCGGGCAGAACGTCACCGAGTGCATCGGCGGCGCGCGACCGATCACCGAAGACGGCTTGTCCGACCGCTACCACACCCATTGCGACCCACGGATGAACGCCGATCAGTCGCTGGAGCTGGCGTTTCTGATTGCCGAGACCTTGAAGCAGGTCAAGCGCTGAGAGACTTGCCGACTGAACTGACGCCCTCGCGGGCAAGCCCGCGATCAGCCCCTAGAAATCAATCTCCAGCCTGATCATCGCCGCCCTTAACCGGGCGGCACTCGGCCTTTGGCAATTGAGCTGGACCTGCTCCAGCCCAAGCCAGCTCGCCATTTGCCGCAGGTTCAGCGCAAGCGCCAGCAGGCCTTCCTCATCCAGCCCCGGTTCTTCTTCGTGTACCGCATGCACCGCCAGGCGCCCGTTGGCGCGTTCGGCACGCAGGTCGATCCGCGCGGCAATCCGCTCGTGATGCAAAAACGGCAGCACGTAGTAGCCATACACCCGCTTGTGTTGCGGGGTGTAGATCTCCAGCCGGTAATGGAAATCAAATAAACGCTCGGTGCGGCTGCGCTCCCAGATCAACGAATCGAAGGGCGACAGCAAGGCGCTGGCTGCCACCTTGCGTGGCACCTTCGGCTCGGGGAGACAGTACGCCGCTTGCTTCCAGCCCTGCACCTGACACGCGAGCAACTGGCCATCCTCGACCAATTCAGCCAAGCGACTGCGGCTATCGGCGGGGTCCAGGCGAAAATAATCGCGCAGGTCTTTTTCGGTGCCCACGCCCAGGGCTGTCGCGCTGTGCAACAGCAGGCCGCGCTGGGCCTCGGCTTCGGTCAGGGGCGCGCGTTGCAGGATGTCGGCGGGGATGACACGTTCGGGTAGATCGTAGAGCCGTTCGAACCCGCGTCGCCCCGCGACGGTGACCAGGCCGGCGGCGAACAGCCATTCCAGCGCATGTTTTTCATCGCTCCAGTCCCACCAGGGGCCGGCGCGCTCTTCACGGGTGGACAAACTGCCCGCGCCCAGCGCGCCCTGTTGTTCGACGGTCTTCAACACACGCTCGATAGTCGCCTGCCGCTCGCGCCCAAAACGCGCCATTTGCGAGTAAATGCCTTGCCCGCGCTGCGCCCGCGCCATGCGCCAACGCATCAACGGGTACAGCGCCATGGGCAGCAATGACGCCTCATGCCCCCAATACTCGAACAACGAACGCCGTCGTCCCTGGCTCCAGGCCGCCTGTTCAAGTATCAACGGGGAATAACTGCCCAGCCGGGAAAACAGCGGCAGGTAATGAGAGCGCACCACCGCGTTGACAGAATCGATCTGCAACACGCCCAGGCGTTCGATCAGGCGGTTAAGGTGCGCAGCCTTGATCAGCGCAGGCGCCTGGCGCCCGGAAAAGCCCTGGGCCGCCAGAGCCATGCGTCGAGCTTGCTTGAGGGAAAATGCCAGGTCGGCGAGCATGTACATCTCCTTGAGTGCGCGCGACCTACCCTACTGCATCCCGCGTCATTTTCGCAGCGGGTCTTCCCAGAAATGCCGATGATTTTCGTGCTCCACATCGGCGCGGTTGAGGCCGATGTCCTTGAGCGCATCGTCGCTCATGCTCGCCAGCATCTGGCGCTCGCGGTGCAAGGCCTGCCAACGCGCCAGGGTGTGGAACAGCCCGACTAGCGGCCGTTTAGCCATCAATACAAAACCTTGTTGACCTTTCATCTTCTCGCCCTCCCTTGGGGATGACGGAAGTGTGTGCCCGGCCTTATGATCAATCCAACGAATGTTTTTAATGCAATACATCTCAGAGTTTGATCAATTGTCCAGCTACCCGAGTATCGACACCGATGTGCTGCGCACCTTCGTCGCCATCGCCGACCAAGGCGGTTTTACCCGCGCCGGCGAGCAGGTCAACCGCACGCAATCAGCCGTGAGCATGCAGATGAAGCGCTTGGAAGAAGACGTGCTGCAACGCAAGCTGTTCGAGCGCGATGGCCGGCAGGTGCGGCTGACTCCCGAAGGCCAGGTGCTGCTCGGGTATGCGCGGCGCATCCTCAAACTGCACAGCGAAGTGTTCAACACCCTGCGCGAACCGCACATGGTGGGCCTGGTGCGCATCGGCACGCCGGATGATTATGTGATGCGCTTTCTTCCTGGGATTCTCAAACGGTTTTCCAAGGCTTATCCGCTGATCCAGATCGAGATGCACTGCGAGTCGTCGCAAGTATTAATGCAACGCAGGGATTTGGCCTTGACCGTGATCAGCCGCCAGCCCGGCGATGACATTGGAGAACTGTTGCGCACTGAGCGCCTGGTATGGGCAGCGGCGCAGAGTTTTTGCGTGGATGAGCACCAGGTCGTGCCTTTAGCCGTTTCGGGGACCGATTGCTTCGGTACCCAGTGGATCCAAACGGCATTGGATGCGGCCGGGCTCGACTACCGCCTGGCCTATCACAGCTCCAATTGCGCGGCGATTCAGAGCGTGGTCGGCGCCGGGCTGGCGGTCATGGCCAGCATGGAAAGCCTGGTGACCGAAGACTTGCGGATACTGGGCAGCAACGAAGGCTTTCCGCCATTGCCTTCGATGAACCTGCGCCTGCTACGCAACCCGGCGATGGCGTCGCCCATCACCGAATGCCTGGCCGATTACATCCTCGAAGACTTCAAACTTTAAAGGTGAGCATCACCGCGCAGAGCACCAGGAAGCCGCAGAACAGGCCGCGCAGCAGACGCTCCGGCAATGCATGGGCGACCTTCACCCCCCAACTGATGCTGAGCAGGCCACCGATGGCCAGGGGGATGCCGATCATCCAGTCGACTTCGTGGTGCCAGGCGTAGGTCACCAGCGTCACACCGGTGCTGGGCAGCGCCAGGGCCAAGGACAAGCCTTGGGCGACGACTTGGGTGGTGCCGAAAATACTTGTCAGCACCGGTGTCGCAACCACCGCGCCGCCGACCCCAAACAAACCGCCCATGGAGCCGGAAGCGGCGCCCAACACCCCAAGCCATGGCCAGGAGTAACGCATCTGTGCTGTCGGCGGCGCATTGCGGGTGAACATGCGCACCAGGTTGTAGGCCGACAGCGCCACCAGAAAGGCAATAAAACCGATACGCATGGCACCAGCATCCAGGCCTACTGCCCAGATCGACCCGAGCCAGGCAAAGGTGAAACCCATCACCCCCAGCGGCAACGCATGGCGCAATTCAATCCGGTTGCGCTGGTGATACCGCCACAGCGCAAGCATCACGTTCGGCACCACCATCACCAGCGCGGTGCCCTGGGCGATCTGCTGATCCAGGCCGAACAGCACGCCCAGCACCGGGATGGCGATCAGCCCGCCGCCAATCCCAAACAGCCCGCCCACCGTGCCCAAGGCCGCGCCCAATACCAGGTACATCGCTAAATCCAACACCACGCATCACTCCATAAACCCAGGCCTTGCATGCTACGCAGTCGGCTCTGGCGCGCAAAGGCACAGCAACGCACAATGGCTGTGCCAATCTCGCATAAGCGTTTGCTCATGAACCCCAACACCCTTACCGACCAGTTGAGCCTGTTTCTGGATGTATTGGAGACCGGCAGTTTTTCCGCCGCCGCCCGCCGCCATCCGCTGACGCCCTCGGCGGTGGCGCGGCGTATCGACAGCCTGGAAAGCTCGGTGGGCAGCCGCCTGTTCCAACGCAGCACCCATGCCGTGGTGCCAACGCCCGCCGGCTTGGCGTTCGCCGAGCGCGCGCGGCGGATCGTCAGTGAGTTACAACTGGCGCGCGCCGAAGCGGTTTCCCTGAGCCATGCGCCCGAGGGGTTGATCCGGGTGGACGCACCGGCGGCGTTTGGTCGGCGGCACCTGGCGCCGGTGATTGCAGACTTTCTGAAGGTGTACCCCGGCCTGGATGTGCACCTGCATCTGATCGACAGCTTTGTGGACATGCAAGGCGCGCATTTGGGCAAAGTCGATCTGGTGCTACGCGCCGGGCATATCGTCGATACCCGACTGATCGCCACGCCCCTGGCCAGCATCGTACGCATCGCCTGCGCCAGCCCGGCCTACCTGAAAAGCCGTGGCACGCCGACCCATCCCCGCGAGCTGAATGAACACGACGGCCTGGACTGGGATGGCCTGGCGCCGATGTTCGCCTGGCGCTTTGAGCTGGACGGGCGCCGTGCGACGTACCGCCCGCAACGTATCCGCATGAGCGCCAACAACGCCGAGGCCCTGCTTTGCGGCGCGCTGGCCGGTTTGGGTATCGCCCACTTGCCGACCTGGCTGGCCAGCGAGTACCTGGTGCGTGGCGAACTGCTGCCCCTCTTTTGCGAAAATGGCCTGCCCAGCCCGGAAACCACCGGGATCTATGCCCTGCGCCTGGAACAACAGCCCAATGCGCGCAGCCGTTTATTGCTGGAGTACCTCAAATCCCGTTTCAGCCCGGTTCCGCCCTGGGACCTGGCACTGCAAAGCGGCCTGGCCTGACCGTTCGGCCAGAATTATCTGGCGCATTAAACATTTGCCCGCTAGATTCCAGGCCGGACACGTTTTTTAAAGGCCCCGCCATGAGCAAGAACCCTGACCCATGCGAATCCCTGATGCTGAACAATCAGCTGTGTTTCGCCCTGCATTCCACGTCGCTGTTGATGACCAAGGTCTACAAGCCCCTGCTGCAGGCTCTCGGCCTGACCTACCCACAGTACCTGGCCATGATGGTGCTGTGGGAAGAGGACGGTTTGACCGTCGGCGAAATCAGCAGCCGCCTGCTGACCGATCCCGGCTCCCTGACACCTTTGCTTAAACGCCTGGAGGTCGAAGGCCTGCTCAGCCGCACCCGCAGCCGTGAAGACGAACGCGTGGTGGTCGTGGAATTGACCGACGCCGGGCGCGCCTTGCAGGACAAGGCCATGGGCATTCCCCACTGCATCCTCGGCGCCAGCGGGCTGGAGTTGGACCAACTGCGCAAGCTGCAAGGTGAATTGATTGCCCTGCGCAACAACCTGCAAAACGCGCTCTGACAGGCGATAAAGCACGCAAAAAAATGTGGGAGCAACTGTCTTGATGACCCTAACTTTGGCATCGCTTTTTAAGACAGCCAAGCTCCCACAGCTTCAAGCCGTGTGACCTTCAACCACATATCGCTACCGATTCAGGCAGCGTGTTCTTTCCATTCGGCTCTATAACGCAGCATCGCGTTCAGCCTGACTAACAAAACACGCATGCATGCAATTAGCGCAACTTTTGCGCGTTTGCCTTTGTCGCGCAGTGCTTTATAGCGGGCTTGGAATTCAGGCTGTTCCCGGATGACAACCCAGCAGGCCATGTAGAGCGAGCGACGCACGGAAAACCTTCCGCCGCTAATGTGACGCGCACCTTGGTGTTTCCCACTGTCGTTGTTATACGGAGCGAGGCCCGCTAGCGCCGTGATCGGACGCCTGCCAATCTCGCCCAGCTCCGGCAGATATGCCATTAGGCTAGCCGCCGTAATGAGCCCGATGCCCTTAACTGAGCACAGGCGTTCGACCTTTTCGCGGTCTAGCCTGTTGGCGGTTTCGCGAATCAGCTGCTCTATCGCGTTCACAGCCTTGCTCAAGTAGTCGATATGGCTCTGCAACGCCGGTTTTACTACGTCGCAGGAGGCTGTTTTCAGGCGCCTTCTGTCATCGTCCCTCTGCTGAACAAAGTTCTCTCGCTGCTGGACTAACGCACGCAACTCGTCATGTTCCGGGCTGGTGATTCGGCTGCTTGGTGAGTCGAGAACCGCTGCGAACTGCGCAAGAGACTTTGCGTCTATCGGGTCGGTTTTAGCGTGTTGCCCCATCGCCCTGGAAAAACTCTTGGCCCGACGGGGATTGACGCAGATGACATTAAGGCCCGCAGCCTGAAGCGCCTTCATGACTTTGCGCTCATAACCGCCAGTAGCCTCCAACACCACGCGTCCGACCTGGTGAAGCAATAGCCACCCAATCAACCCAGGGAAATCTTCTTCGGCGTTAGCGCAATTTACCCCAACGTCAACCTGATGAACTCGAGCTTCAAGGCTGTCCTTGGAAACATCAATGCCTGCTGGATAGGAAAACATAGCCAAACCCTCTTACACTAAAAGTGAGAGCGCTCTGGCTTGGCCCACGCTTGTAACTGTTCGAGGTGGGCTCGTTCAACTGTTCGGGCTCATGTCCAGAGCGGAGAAGTGAGTGGCAGCATGGGCTCCCACACGTGCTTTAAGCACTTCGGGCATTCAGCTTGCCACTCACCCTCTCACTCTCAGCTTAATCCCGTATCAAGACACAAGGGGCTTGCTCCCGATAGCGCTGGGTCAGTGACATAGGGATTGACTGACGCACTGCTATCGGGAGCAAGCCCCCTCCCACACTGGTTTCAGGGGCACAGAAAAAATATTTGTAGATTTATCTTGCGCGCTAAACATTAGCGTTATACATTCGCCTCACCAACTACTTAGCGCGCAAATGTTTAGCGCAAAACACCACAAGAGGAAAACCCCATGCAAACGCTCTATACCGCAGTAGCCACCGCCACCGGCGGCCCGTGATGGTCGTGCTGTTTCCAGCGATAACATCCTCGACGTCAAGCTTTCCACTCCGAAAGAACTGGGCGGCGCCGGCGGCCAGGCCACCAACCCGGAACAACTGTTCGCCGCCGGTTACTCGGCCTGCTTCATCGGCGCACTGAAATTCGTGGCCAGCCAGACCAAACGCAAAATCCCGGATGACGCCTCGATCACCGCCCACGTGGGCATCGGCCAGATCCCCGGCGGTTTCGGCCTGGATATCGACCTGCACATCAGCCTGCCGGGCCTGGCCCAGGATGATGCGCAAAGCCTGGTCGACGCCGCTCACCAGGTGTGCCCGTACTCCAACGCCACCCGTGGCAACGTCGATGTCCGCCTGCACGTGACCGTCTGATCACCTCTACCGCCCTCAGGAGAAGAACATGAACACTATTGGTAAAGCGCTCACCGGTACCCTGCTCGCCCTGTCCATCAGCAACGCCTTCGCCGCCGGCGGCGATGTCGAGCACAACACCCAGGCTTTTCTGGATGTGTTGAACGCCGGCACGGGCAAGCCGATCGAGCAGCTGACGCCCAAGGACGCCCGCGCGGTGCTGACCGGCGCCCAGGCCGGCGTAAAGCTGACGCTGCCCAAGGCCGATGTGAGCCAGAAGACCATCCAGGTCGATGGCAAGCCACTGGAGCTGACGATCGTGCGTCCGGCCGGGGTCAAGGGCACATTGCCAGTGTTCATGTTCTTCCACGGCGGCGGCTGGGTGCTTGGGGATTACCCGACCCATGAGCGTCTGGTGCGAGATCTGGTGGTGGGTTCAGGGGCGGTGGCGGTGTTTGTCAATTACACGCCATCCCCTGAAGCGCATTACCCGGTGGCGATCAACCAGGCTTATGGTGCAACCCAGTGGGTGGCCGAGCACGGCAAAGAGATCAACGTAGACGGCAAGCGCCTCGCGGTAGCGGGCAACAGCGTCGGCGGCAACATGGCAGCCGTGGTCAGCCTGATGGCCAAGGACAAGGGCACGCCGGCCATCAAGTTCCAACTGCTGCTATGGCCGGTGACCGACGCCAACTTCGACACGGGGTCCTACAACCAATACGCCGAAGGGCACTTCCTCACCAGGAACATGATGAAGTGGTTCTGGGACAACTACACCACCGATGCCAAGCAACGCGCCGAGATCTATGCCTCGCCGCTGCGGGCCACCGCCGAACAACTCAAGGGCTTGCCGCCCGCGCTGGTGCAGACCGCCGGTGCCGACGTGCTGCGTGATGAAGGTGAAGCCTATGCCCGCCAGCTGGATGCGGCCGGTGTGCCGGTGACCGCGGTGCGCTACAACGGCATGATCCACGACTACGGTTTGCTCAACGTGGTCAGCCAGGTGCCGGCGGTGCGTTCGGCAATGCTGCAAGCCTCGGATGAGCTCAAGCAACACCTGAAGTAAAACCTGCGCTCATAAAAAACCCGACTCATGGTCGGGTTTTTTGCTTCGTACGGCAGGGCCAGAATTACTTCTTGGCGCGACCTTTGTACGAACCGCCTTCGCGGGTGTCGATCTCGATGTCATCACCGATTTCGATAAAATCTGCAACTTGCAGTTCGGTACCGTTTTTCAGTTTGGCTGGTTTCATCACCTTGCCAGAAGTGTCGCCGCGAGCGGAACCTTCGGTGTAGTCAACGGTACGAACGATAGTGGTCGGCAGTTCTACGGAAACCAGGCGCTCTTCGAAGAAGATAGCTTCGCAGACGTCGGTCATGCCTTCTTCCACGAACGGCAGAACGGCTTCGATGTCTTCAGCGTTCAGCTCGTACATGGTGTAGTCGGTGGTGTCCATGAACGTGTAGGTGTCGCCGCTGATGAACGACAGGGTCGCTTCTTTACGGTCGAGGATCACGTCGTCCAGTTTGTCATCGGCGCTGTAGACGATCTCGGTTTTGTAACCGGTCAGCAGGTTCTTCAGCTTGGTCTTCATGATTGCGCTGTTACGACCAGACTTGGTGAACTCAGCTTTCTGAACCAGCCAAGGGTCGTTTTCAAGACGGATCACTGTACCGGGTTTCAGTTCTTTACCAGTTTTCATTGCATATATCCGAAATTTGGATGGGATTTACAAAATTCAAGGTGGCGTATCATATCCAACTTTCATAAAACTGTACCAGCGCCGTCGCAAGATCGGCCTGCAAGGCCTGTTCCAGAGGCCACGTTTGGGCGTGCCGACTCACTTGCGGCCAGTGCTCCAGCAGCATTTTCCACGGCTGCACCATATCGCCTTCGGTGTTCCAGGCTTGCCAGAGCGCAACCAGTGCAGCCTTGGCGGCCGGCGATAACGCCGCGGTGTACAACGCAAGAAAAGCATCGAGCTTGTCGAGATGGATGTCTTCGTCCTGGCGATAGATATGCCACAGCAACGGCCGCCCGGCCCACTGGGCGCGCACGAACGAGTCTTCACCGCGCACGGCATTGAAGTCGCAGCACCACAGCAAGCGGTCATATTGCTCCTGGCGCACGAACGGCAGCACCTGCACGGTCAGGCCGTCGCGTTGATGCACATCCCCCGCCGCCAGCCGCTCTACACCGAGCCAACGTTGTACGTCGCCGAGGATGCGCCCCTCCGGCACCAATAGATGAGTGGCATGCCCGTCCGTCGACAAGACGTCCAGCCAACCGGCCAGGCCGGCGTTTTCGTAGGCAAACAGGGAATACAACCGCGCACCGGCTGCCGGAAATACACCCAACCCCTGCAAGAATTGTCGCTGTGCTGTGGCATCCGCCTGAAATGCCTGACGTTGCTCAAGCAACCCCGCCTCACGCAACAGACCACCGGTACCGGCGCGGAAGCCAGGGAAAAGAAGTACTTCTGCACCCCCTTGAACTTCACCGACGGCAGGCGATGACAGCCCACCACCCAGTCCTCGGCGCTCAGGTAATCCAGATTCATCCACAACGGCGTGCGCTCACGCTCGGCCATGGCTTCCATATAGTCAGGCGGTAACTGGCAGGCGAACGCGGCAATCACCACGTCGGCCGCCGGCGTTGCCGACCATTCGGCCGGCCAGTGGCGTACTTCGACGCCGTCTTGCCATTGTTGGGCCGACTGCACGTCAATGTCGGGGCACATGCGCTCAAAGGCGCGCAGGTCATCGACCCACAAGCACACGGCACAGCCGTGCTCCGCCACCAATTGCCGGGCCAGGCGCCAGGTCACGCCGATGTCGCCGTAGTTATCGACAACGCTGCAAAAAATATCCCAGCGGGCTTTCATTCCGGGCTCCAACACTCAAAGGCTCGATTGTCCGCATAAAAGCGCTGATGCAGAAGGCTTGATCGCGATTATTCTGCACAGTGGCTGTGCGACAATCGCGGCCACGCCGTCAATGCCTGCCAGGAGGCCATCATGTCCGAACGTCCGTTGTCGCTGTTCAAGCTCAGTGCTGCCGTGGCTTTTGGCCTGTGGCTGGGGTTTATCGCTATTGTGCTGACCGCCTGGCTGGCATCGCGCTACCTGTTCCCACACAGCCTGGCCCCCGTCGCCCAAGCGGTTCAGCAGTTGGGCAAACCGGCCGCTGCTGCGCCGGAGCCGCCCAACCGCATGTTTGAGCAGTACCAACAGAACCTGCAAAAGCAGGAACAGCAGCAAACCCTGGACCAGGTACGTAACAATGCGCGCAACCTGTCCAACCCCAAATGCCAGTTCTGGCTGCAACAGGACCAGAACGCCCCGAATGAAAAAAGCCGGGCGAATGTCCTGCAATTCTGCGATTGATGACCCATTACCCCATGAATAAACACGCCGTTCTCCAACTGATCCTGGAAAAACTCAACGTCGACCTGGAGACCGCCCAACGTGCGGCCCAAACCGCCTACGAAACCGCGACCCACGAAGAAAACATCGCGGAAAACAAATACGACACCCTGGGGTTGGAGGCTTCTTATCTGGCGGCCGGACAGGCCAAGCGGGTCGAAGAGATCCGGCAGTCGCTGGCGCTGTGCCAGAACCTTCAGTTGCGCGCATACGATGATCAGCGCGGGATCGAACTCGGTGCGCTAGTGGGTCTGGAGGATGAGAACGGGCGCCAGCAATGGCTGTTCCTGGCACCCGATGCAGCGGGGTTGAAGGTGGATGTGGTCGGGCAACCGGTAACCGTCATCACGGCGCGCTCCCCCTTGGGCAAAAACCTGCTGGGCAAGCGCATCGATGATGAGGTGGAGATTCTGGTGGCGGGCGCCCAGCAACACTTCACTGTCACCGAGGCCCGCTGACGCCGTTAGTGGACAGGCAGTTCTACGCCGTCAAACAGCTCTTCCAGTTCCTGTTTGTTATGGCACTGAATCGCCTTGGCCATGACTTCACGGGTCAGGTGCGGCGCGAATTTTTCGATGAAATCGCACATGAAGCCACGCAGGAAGGTGCCACGACGGAAGCCGATCTTGGTCACGCTGGACTCGAACAGCTCGCTGGCATCGAGCACCACCAGGTCTTTGTCGAGGTTGGTGTCGACCGCCATCTTGGCGACGATCCCCACGCCCAGGCCCAGGCGCACGTAAGTCTTGATCACATCGGCGTCGGCGGCGGTGAACACCACTTTAGGCGTAAGGCCGCGATGGCTGAAGGCTTCGTCGAGCTTGGAACGCCCGGTAAAACCAAAAACGTAGGTGACGATCGGGTATTCAGCCAGGGCTTCCAGGGTCAGCTTCGGCAGCTTGGCCAATGGGTGGCCCTGAGGGACGACCACGCAGCGGTTCCAGCGGTAGCACGGCATCATGACCAGGTCGCCAAACAGCTCGAGGGCTTCGGTGGCGATGGCGAAATCCACGGTGCCATCAGCGGCCATCTCGGCAATCTGCATCGGCGAACCCTGGTGCATGTGCAGGGCCACGTCGGGGTATTGCTTGATGAAATCGCGGATCACCGGCGGCAATGCATACCGTGCCTGAGTGTGCGTGGTGGCGATCGACAGGGTGCCCTTTTTCTCGTTGGAGAACTCCTGGGCGATCTGCTTGATGCTTTCGACTTTACGCAGGATCTCGCCGGCGGTGGTGATGATGCGCTCACCGGCCGGGGTGACACGGGTCAGGTGCTTGCCGCTGCGCGCGAACACTTCGACGCCCAACTCATCTTCGAGCAGGCGGATCTGCTTGCTGATACCGGGTTGCGAGGTGTAAAGGCTTTGAGCGGTAGCGGAAACGTTGAGGTCGTGGTGCGCCACTTCCCAGATGTAGCGCAGTTGTTGGAGCTTCATATGTGTCCCTCAAAGCAGATAGACGCCACGGGTATCAGCGACGGTATATAACTATATTAAAGGTCAGACAGATAAATCTAGAACTTTTTTATCGTTTTCACCCTTCACACGTCATCACTGCGTCGACGTTGTAACGACGGCACCAGGTAAACCGGCACCGTAGACAGCTGCAACACACGTGCAGCGGTGCGCCCAAGGGGCGTGGCGGCTGGCGTTGCATCGCTGTGACTTCCTACGATCAACAAGTCGACGGAAAGTTTGCGCAGTTGGTCGAGAATCACCTCGCATGGGTCCCCCTGGATCACCCGTACCGAGCGGATCAACTGCAGGTCCTGCCCGCCCTCTCCCAATTCCTCGCGAAAACTGTCGAGCACCCGTTGCTCGATAGTCGCCAATACTGTGGTCATCCCCTGGCTCTGCCACTCAATCAAGGCCTTTTCATCCAGGTAACTTTGCAACACCGACTCAGCGAACAGCCCGATTGGCTCGACCACGTGGATCACATACAGGTCCGCCTTGAACGTTCGCGCCAGCGCCAGTGCATGCTGCATCACATACGGGGCATACAGACCGAGGTCTGTGGCATACAGCATCGAACGAATCATAAAACCTCCTGGACTGCCAGGCTGGAGGAGATTGAATGAGCTTAGCAGCGCCCTCAGGGCTCGGCCTGAATCCTCACTTCGTTACTGATGCCATGGGGCACATGCCCGGTGGCCACCACTTCCCTGGCTTTTTCGCAGTGACCGGCCTGGTCGTCGAAAAACACATCGGCGGCAAACGCTTCCAGAAACGCGGATTTCTCCAGCCCACCGAGAAACAACGACTCGTCCAAACGGATATCCCACTCACGCAGTGTGCGAATCACGCGCTCGTGAGACGGCGCCGAGCGGGCGGTAACCAGCGCCGTGCGGATCGGGCAGGCATCGTCTGGAAACTCGCGCTGCAACAAGTTGAGCGCCGCCAGGAACCCCTTGAAGGGGCCGCCATGCAAGGGCTGTCGGGCCGATTCGCGCTCGCTGGCCTGGAACGCCGCCAAGCCGCCGGCCTGGTAGACACGCTCGGACTCATCGGAAAACAACACCGCGTCACCGTCAAAGGCGATGCGCAACTCTTCACTGCAAGCACGACGCGCGCCGCCGGACAAAATGGTCGCGGCCGCGAAGCCGGCGTCCAGGGCACTGCGCACATCTTCAGCATGGGTCGAAAGAAACAGGTGGCAACCAAATGCCGCCAAATAAGGATAAGGACTACGCCCGCCTACGAAAGCGGCGCGGGAAATATCCAGGCCGTAATGCTGGATCGAGTTGAACACACGCAGGCCGGTGTCTGCGCTGTTACGCGACACCAACACCACCTCGACCCGGGCGCGCCCCAGGCTGGCGTTGAGGCTCAGCAGTTTCTTGACCAGCGGGAAGGCATCGCCGGGTTCGAGGATTTCCTCCTCGTGCTCGATCTGGTATTTGCGGTACGCCTCCACCCCTTGGGCCAGGTAGACCTTGTGGCTGTCGCTCAGGTCGAACAGTGCCCGCGACGAAATCGCCAGCACCAGTTTGTCGCCCAATCCCGTTGCCATGACGCTTCCCCCCGACTCAGCGGTTGTGCCGATCAATAAAACTCAAGGCCTGGTACAGCGCCTGTATGCGCGGCAACTCGCAACCGGCGGCCGTCGCGGCCGCCAGAGGTCGAGCATAGATTGCCGCCAGCTCCAACGGGCGTTTGTGCACGTGATCGTGGTACATGCTCGGCAGGTAATCCTCCATGCTCTCGGTCATGGTGAACATCTGCTCGGCGTAACTCTGGGGAATATCATGGCCGCAGGCATGGGCGCCCTGCACCACTTCGGCCATCAGCGCCTGGATCAACGCGCGGCTGGACTCGTCCGCCATCATCGCGGTGGTGCCGCTGCCCAACAATACCGAGAGACCGTTATAAGGCACGTTCCACACCAGTTTGTGCCAGCGCGCCTGATGCACATTGGCCATGGCCTGGGATTCGATGCCGGCTGTATGAAACAACGCAGCGCCGGCTTCGACAATGGCCTTCTGGCGGGCCTCATCGTTGGCCGCCGTGCCGCTGTGGTAGCCCAGATTGACGCGCCCCAGCGCCTGGTGCTCGACCACACCCGGGCCCGAGCGGTGCACACCGATGTAGCACAGGCCACCGAGCAGATGCAGCGACGCCGGCAGGTGCTCACGCAGGCTGTCTTCCACATCCAGGCCGTTCTGCAGCAAGATCACTTTGGCGTCGGGAGCCGCGACCTGAGCAATGGTCGGCGCCAGGTCGACATTGCCCGTGGATTTGGTGCCCACCAGCAACCAGTCGCACGGCGGCATGTCGGCGGCCTGGGCGTAGGCCTGCACCGGGTGCAGGTGCAATTCGCCGTGCAGCGTGCTGTTCAGGCGCAAGCCGTGCTCGTTGACTTGGGCGTACTCGCTGCGCAACAGGAAGTGCACATCGAACCCGGCGCGCGCCAGCATCACACCGTAGAAACCACCGATGGCGCCGGTACCGATGATGCCGATGCGCGGGGATTGAGTGGTCATGGCAAGTCCTCTGGTGTGCGGGTAAGCGCTTGATTGATCGCGTCGGTAAGGTCGGCAGACGTAAGGCGGGCCTGTAGCTGTCCGAGGAATTGACCCTCGCACACCACGAACAACGCGGGCAAATGAAAAATTTGGTAACGCTCGACCGCGCCGCCGTTGTGCCCGGCATCCACCCAGCACACGCGGTCTACCGGCAGTTGCCAGCCGGGTAATTGCTGGCGCGCCCAACGGCAACTGGAACAGCCCACACTGGTGAACACCACCAGCGAAATGCCTGGCAATCCCAGCAATTGCTGGTCAATATCCAGGTCGGTCAATTCCTGTTCCTTCACTATACTGCTGCTGCCGCCGTCAACTGGACGGTGCTCGGAGTCCGTGTACATGGGTCGTTTTTTACCTCACCCTGATGATGTCGCCGCACTGTTGATCCAACGTCCTTCCCCCGCCCTTCCCCGCCAACGCCTGCACACTATCGGCCTGGGCGGCATCGCCTGCAATTGCCCACGTGCCTGGCGCCAGGGCACAGCGGTGGATCTGCATATCCCATCCCTGGGCGCCACTGCGCGTTATCCGGGCTACGTGGCGTGGTGCCGCAAGGTCGAAAGCGGCTACCGCGTCGGTATTTCATTTACCGATGAACATGCGTTGTTCGGTGCGCGAATGGGTGAGCAAGCATGCCGGATGGAACGCTACTGCCGCCAGCACGAAGATGCCGAGCCAACCCCCGCGCAAGTCGAAGCCTTGGCCCGCGAGTGGGTGTCGCGCCATGCCGGCGAGTTCTCCCATGAGGCATTTGTGCGGCCGGCACTGGATTAAAGCGGGCTTTGCCCATTGTCGCGGCCCCGTGTTACGCGCTAAGGTTCCTCCCCCTGCATCCAAATCATGCTGTGCTCCGCCGCACGGGGATGGCTGGCGGCCGGCACCCGTGACCCTGACGAGTAACACGATGGCTGATTTACCGATCAATGACCTAAACGTCGAATCCAACGAGACCCTGATCACACCTGATCAGCTCAAGCGCGAAATTCCT
Source organism: Pseudomonas sp. S3_A03 (assembly GCF_054668275.1). Lineage (NCBI taxonomy): Bacteria > Pseudomonadati > Pseudomonadota > Gammaproteobacteria > Pseudomonadales > Pseudomonadaceae > Pseudomonas > Pseudomonas sp. S3_A03. The sequence continues at coordinate 5,805,370 of NZ_CP162753.1, read as the reverse complement.
TTGAGCGAGGCTGCCCTGCAGACCGTCACCAAAGGCCGCGAAGTCATCCGTGAGATTCTTGACGGCACCGACCACCGCCTCTTCGTCGTCATCGGCCCTTGCTCGATCCACGACCTCAAGGCCGCCCACGAATACGCCGAGCGCCTCAAGGTGCTGGCGGCGGAAGTGTCCGACACCCTGTACCTGGTGATGCGCGTCTATTTCGAGAAGCCGCGTACCACTGTCGGTTGGAAAGGCTTGATCAACGACCCGTACCTGGACGACTCGTTCAAGATCCAGGACGGTTTGCACATCGGTCGCAAATTGCTGCTGGACCTGGCCGAGATGGGGCTCCCCACCGCCACCGAAGCGCTGGACCCGATTTCTCCGCAATACCTGCAGGACCTGATCAGTTGGTCGGCCATCGGCGCGCGCACCACCGAATCCCAGACCCACCGCGAAATGGCGTCCGGCCTGTCCTCGGCCGTCGGCTTCAAGAACGGCACCGACGGCGGCCTGACCGTGGCGATCAACGCGCTGCAATCGGTCTCCAGCCCTCACCGTTTCCTGGGTATCAACCAGGAAGGTGGCGTCTCCATCGTCACCACCAAGGGCAATGCCTATGGTCACGTGGTGCTGCGCGGCGGCAACGGCAAGCCAAATTATGACTCCGTCAGCGTTGCCCTGTGCGAACAGGCGCTGAACAAGGCCAAGATCAAGCCAAACATTATGGTCGATTGCAGTCACGCCAACTCCAACAAGGACCCGGCCCTGCAACCACTGGTGATGGAAAACGTCGCCAACCAGATCCTGGAAGGCAACCAGTCAATCATCGGCCTGATGGTCGAGAGCCACCTGAACTGGGGTTGCCAGGCCATTCCAAAGGACTTGGCCGACTTGCAGTACGGCGTGTCGATTACCGATGCCTGCATCGATTGGGCCGCCACCGAAAACACCCTGCGCAGCATGCACGCCAAGCTCAAGGACGTATTGCCCAAACGCAAACGCACCTGAATTGCGACACAAAAACGCCGGGCTAAGCCCGGCGTTTTTGTGTGCGCAGTTTATTCCTTACAGCTTCGCGGCATGGCGCTGATGGCGCTCCATGTAGCGTTCGACATAGGAACAGGATGGAATCACCGTGTAGCCTGCCTCTTCGGCAAACTTCAAGGCCTCTTCGGTCAATGCCGCCGCGATGCCACGGCCCCGCAGTGCGTTGGGCACGAAGGTCCGATAGATATCCAGGGTCTGCTTCCCGAGGTCCATATAGGTCAGATAGGCACGATGACCGTCCACATTGGTCTCGAACTGATGACCAGCCTGGTCATGGTGGATGGACAACGCCTCGCTCATCACTACTCCTCGCGGGTCTTGGTTTCTGACCCCTACCTTACCGATGTTTTTCCGGCGAAGGAACATCTACGCCACCCCGTGCCGGTTTCGACAACGAGAAAACCTTTAGCGCTCACAACCAGCACGTAGGGAATAGTAGGCACCAATCCCGCGATTGCTCAAGGCGCACTCGTCATCCCCTGCCGCTGGTGGATATAGAAAGAGCCCCCGACCCATCTGTGATCGAAAGCCTGAACATTGCCGGCAGTTGAACCTTGAGACGAACAGGCGCTCTTAAAGTCACCTCTACATGCGTGAAAGATACGCGACCCGGCAACACCCAACTGAACGAAAGTGTCGGCGCAGATATATAAAATTTCATCTATTCACGCGGCTCAACACATGCGGGCCGGCCCTTTCAGCCTGGGTAGCGTTTGCCTCCAATGAAAAAAATTGGACACTTTTTATACAAATCCCCAAAAGGTTAGCCAAAATAGATTCGCCGCGAGAATTTTTTTTGCTTCTTGCGCTACGTCAGTTTACTTACTACAAGTAATGGGTAGTATGTACGCCGGCTATTAGCTCACTCTGAGAAAGTAGCCATTTAATAGAAAGTCCTTGAAGGGGAACACGATGAACAACGTTCTGAAATTCTCTGCTCTGGCTCTGGCCGCAGTTCTGGCTACCGGTTGCAGCAGCGTCTCCAAAGAAACCGAAGCTCGTCTGACTGCAACTGAAGACGCAGCAGCTCGCTCCCAGGCCCGTGCAGACGAAGCCTATCGTAAAGCTGATGAAGCTCTGGCTGCTGCTCAAAAAGCACAACAGACTGCTGACGAAGCTAACGAGCGCGCTCTGCGCATGCTTGAAAAAGCTAGCCGCAAGTAATAATCCCTCGGGGTTGTTATCAAGCCGATCCATTTATGGGTCGGCTTTTTTATTGCCTGAATGCATGAAGGGCTTGCTCCCGATAGCAGTGTAGCCGCCAGCACATCAGGTACTGACCGACCGCTATCGGGAGCAAGCCCCCTCAAACATGGTTGTTCGCTCGGGTTTATTGCTGCAGATCGATCGGCGTGCTCGAGGCTATAGGCGCTGCACCCGGCACCCCGATTTCGGTGGGCAAACCATCTTCCGCCGCCACCACATCACGCACTTGGTCCCAATTGACCCGCAGGTTATTGGCCAGGTCTTCACGCTTGAGCAAAGCGTTGATCACCGCCGTGTGCTTGTCGACCACCGACGGCGTGCCATCGTCGTTCAACGGCGTATGCGCCTCCAGATAGACCTTGCCGCCGCTGCTGCCGAACTTGTACGCATCGTTGATGATGCGCACCGAAGTGCCCACCGGCACCATGCCGGCCATCTCCAGCACGTTGTTGTTGAACATGCGGAAGCAACCATGGCTGGTACGCGTGCCGATGCCGAACTTCATGTTGGAACCGTGAATCAGGTAACCCGGCGTGCCCAGGGTGAACTTGAACGGCCCCAAGGGGTTGTCCGGGCCGGCCGGTACCACATTGGGCAGCGGGTCGCCGTTGGCGGCGTGTTCTGCCTTGATCGAGGCGGGCGGCGTCCAGGTCGGGTTCGGCGTCTTGGCGATGATGCTGGTATGGGCAATCGGCGACCCCCAGCCCTCACGACCAATCCCAAGCGGGAAGGTGTAGACCACGTTCTGGCCCTTGGGGAAATAATAGAGCCGATACTCCGCCAGGTTGATCACGATGCCCTCACGCGGCCCCGGTGGCAGGATGAAGCGTGTCGGCAACACGACCTCGGTGCCCGCCCCCGGCAACCAGGCATCGACTCCCGGGTTGGCGGCAACCATCTCCGAATACCCCAAGTCGTAAGTGGTGCCCAGGTCGGCAAAGGTGTCTTCGTACTTGGCCTTGATCACCTGCACTTGCCCGACGATGTCTTCACCCGGCGGCGGCAAAGGCAACTGCAAAGCGGATGCAGAACCGGCCGCACAAAGTGCAGCAAGAGACAGGCAGCAGGTAACGACGGAAAGGCGCGACAACATCCGGAAAATCCTTCGCAGAACGACGGGTAGGTAAAAATCGATTGTATACGTGAAGCGAGCTTGTAGCTGCAAGCGTGTAGAAGCTACTAGAGTTCGAAACGCAGCTCCGGCCAGATTGGCGGCGTGCCACGCTTTTGGGACTCCAGGATCGCGCGGCACAAGAGGCACAGGCGCTGGTCCTGAAAGATCGAACGGTCGACCACCGACCAGCGTGGTTGCGCCGGCAATAACGTGCCGCACAGCGTGCGATCAATGGAGCCGCCCAATTCCAACTGTCGCGTCACCAAATGCACCCGCACTTCCTGGCAGGCGAACAGATCCAGCTGCTCGTCAGGCTCGATCAGTTGGTAGTTAAACAAGGACCAGGCAGGACGCGACATCAGGGGCTCCAGATCGGGGGGCGCCACCTTAGCCGAAAGCCTGCCGGTAGAAAAGCGTCACAGCAGGGGTTTTAGCGTCGGCCAGACATTTTCCAGCAACTTGCCTTGCGCGGCGACCGCCGGGTGCAGCCCATCAGCCTGCATCAGCTCCGGATGGCCACCAATGCCTTCAAGGAAAAACGGCACCAACGGCACCTTTTTCTGCTCCGCCACGTCACTGAATACCTTGGCGAAAGAATCGACATAACGTTTACCGTAATTGGGCGGAATCTGCATGCCCAGCAACAACACCTTCGCGCCGCTGTCCTGGGACTTCTGGATCATCGAAGCAAGATTTTGTTGCAATTGCGCCGGCGGCTGTCCGCGCAGGCCATCGTTGCCACCCAACTCGATAACCACCACGTCCGGCTTATGCTCTGCAAGCGCCGCGGGCAGCCGTGCCAGGCCTCCGGCGCTGGTATCACCGCTGATGGAGGCGTTGACCACTTTATCGTCGAAACCCTCCTTCTTGAGCCGTTGCTCCAGCAAGGCAACCCAACCTTTGCTGGTATCCAGGCCGAAACCGGCACTGATACTATCGCCAACGATCAGGACTGTACCCGCCGCTGCGTTCTGGGCCATGCACATCAAGGCCAGGCCAGCACTCAAAAACCACATTCGCATCGGATTCTCCATGGGCGCAAGCATTCTCATCGCGCGGGACCTTAGCAAAGTGGTTCCCAGCGCGGAAGGTGAACTGACTATCCTGCACGAACTGAGCCTGGAACTGAACACAGGCGATAGCCTGGCTATTGTCGGCAGCTCCGGCTCAGGCAAATCCACCCTCCTCGGCCTGCTGGCCGGCCTCGACCTGCCAAGCAGCGGCGAGGTCATCCTGGCCGGGCAAGCCCTCAGCACACTCGACGAAGACCAACGGGCGCGCATCCGCGCCGAACACGTAGGCTTTGTGTTCCAGTCGTTCCAGTTGCTCGACAGCCTCAATGCATTGGAAAACGTCATGCTGCCGCTGGAACTGGACGGCCGCAAAGACGCCCGCGAGCGCGCCAAACATCTGCTGGAACGCGTAGGCCTGGGCCAGCGCCTGACCCATTCGCCGCGCCAATTGTCTGGTGGCGAACAACAGCGGGTAGCGATTGCCCGTGCGTTTGCCGCCGAACCGGACGTGCTGTTTGCCGATGAACCCACCGGCAACCTCGACAGCCACACCGGAGAGCGCATCAGCGACTTGTTGTTCGAACTCAATAAAGAGAGCGGCACGACCCTGGTGCTGGTCACCCATGACGAGCGCCTGGCCCACCGCTGCCGACGTCTCATCCGCCTTGAAGCCGGCCTGATGGTCGCACCCCTGGAGCCTTGATGGCACGTTTGCCGCTGTTGCGCCTGTTCAGTCTTGCCATGCGCCAATTACTGCGCGACGCCCGCGCGGGCGAATTGCGTGTGTTGTTTTTCGCCCTGCTGGTAGCGGTAGCCGCCAGTACCGCCATCGGTTACTTCGGCGCGCGCCTCAATAGCGCCATGCTGTTACGCGCCACCGAGTTCCTGGGCGCCGACCTGGTGCTTGAAGGCAGCTCGCCGGCCCGCCCCGAACAAATCAAATCCGGCACCGAACTGGGCCTGAACCATGCTCGCGTGGTGGAGTTTTCCAGCGTCATTGCCACCGACAACGGCATCCAGCTGTCCAGCATCAAGGCCGTCAACGAGCAGTATCCGCTGCGTGGCGAGCTCAAGAGCGCCGCGGCCCCCTTCGCGGATGAAACGGCGGGGGCGGCCCGAAACCCGGCGAAGCCTGGGTGGAGGCTCGGTTGCTGACAGCGCTCGAACTCAAGGTGGGCGACAGTATCGATGTGGGCATGAAAACCCTGCGCCTGGCCCGTGTGCTGACCTATGAACCCGATCGCGCCGGCAATTTCTATAGCCTCACGCCTCGGGTAATGATCAACCTGGCGGACCTTGACGCCACGGGCGTGGTCCAGCCCGGCAGCCGCGTCAGTTATCGCGAGTTATGGCGCGGGCCGCAAGACAGCACCGCACTGCAAACCTATCGTGACCTGATCAAACCCGGCCTTGCGGCCAACCAGCGCCTGCAGGATTCACGGGACGGCAACCAGCAGATCGGCGGCGCCCTCGGCAAGGCCGAACGCTACCTGAACATGGCCAGCCTGGTGGCGGTGCTGTTGGCCGGTGTGGCTGTGGCCTTGTCCGCCAACCGCTTCGCCACCCGACGCTTCGACGCCAGCGCACTGTTGCGCTGCCTGGGTTTGTCGCGACGTGAAGCCATGATGCTGTTCAGCCTGCAACTGACTGTGCTGGGCCTGTTGGCGAGCCTGGCCGGCGCCCTGCTCGGCTGGCTTGCGCAGTTTGGCCTGTTCTACTTCCTGCACGACTTGTTGCCAGCCGATGTCCCACCTGGCGGCCTGTTACCGGCCGTTGCCGGGGTCGGCACCGGGCTGGTCGCGCTCGCTGGTTTCGCGCTGCCGCCGCTGGCCGCGCTGGGTCGCGTGCCACCGCTGCGGGTATTGCGACGCGACTTGCTGCCTATTCCGTCCAGCACGTGGATGGTCTACGGCGCCGCGCTGTTTGCCCTGGGCCTGATCATGTGGCGCCTGAGTCTCGACTTGGTGTTGACCTTCGCCCTGCTGGGCGGTGGCGTGGTGGCTGCATTGGTGCTGGGCGGCTTGCTCCTGCTGTTGTTGCAAAGCCTGCGGCGCCTGTTGGCTCGAGCATCCCTGCCCTGGCGCCTGGGCCTGGGCCAGTTGCTGCGCCACCCCCTCGCGGCGGCAGGCCAGTCCCTGGCGTTTGGCTTGATCCTGCTATCCATGGGCCTGATCGCCCTGCTGCGTGGCGAATTACTCGACACCTGGCAAAACCAGTTGCCCAAGGACGCACCCAACTATTTCGCCCTGAATATCCTGCCGGCCGACAAGGACGCCTTTGGCGCCCGCCTGCTTGAAGTCCAGGCGCAATCCGCGCCGTTGTACCCCGTAGTACCAGGGCGACTGATCAGCATCAATGGCGAACCGGTGCAAGAGATTGTCAGCAAGGACTCCAGCGGTGACCGCGCGGTACAACGCGACCTGAGCCTGACCTGGGCCGCCGACCTACCGCCCGGCAACGCCCTGACCGCGGGCTCGTGGTGGTCGCAGCAACCCACCGATGACATTCCCGGCGTCTCGGTGGAGGCCAAGGTCGCGCAAAGCCTCAAGCTCAAGCTCAACGACCACTTGGTGTTCACGGTGGCGGGGAAAACCGCGAAGCTCGGGTGACCAGCCTTCGCACCATCAACTGGGATAACTTCCAGCCCAACTTCTTTATGATTTTTCAGCCGGGCACCTTGAAGAATCTGCCCGCCACCTACCTGACCAGTTTTTACCTGGCGCCGGGTCATGACCAGCAGATCGTCGACCTGTCGCGGGCCTTCCCCGCAGTGACCATCCTGCAGGTCGAAGCCCTGCTGGAGCAATTGCGCAGCATCCTCGCCCAAGTAACCTTGGCGGTGGAATATGTGCTGTTGTTCGTACTGGCAGCCGGGATGGCGGTGTTGTTCTCAGGCTTGCAGGCCACACTGGATGAACGCATCCGCCAGGGCGCGCTGCTGCGAGCGCTGGGCGCGGAACGCGCGCTACTGGTGAAGGCCCGACGCATCGAGTTCGGCTTGCTGGGCGCGGTAAGTGGTTTGCTGGCGGCATTGGGCACCGAGCTGGTGACCTGGGTGCTCTACCGCTACGCCTTCGACCTGGCCTGGCACCCGCACCCGTGGCTGTTGCTGCTGCCGGTGATCGGCGCCGTACTGATCGGCGCCGCCGGGGTATTCGGCACACGTCGCGCGCTGAATGCCAGCCCACTGACGGTATTGCGCGAAGGCTGAAAACTTGATTAGCCCGCGCCCCCAAGGGGCGCGGGCCAATGCTGTTTACTTCACGTACTCAATGGCCGTAATCCACCAACAGACTTCGCCACCTGGGGTCTGCACGATGGCCTCATCGTCAACCTCTTTGCGTAACAGCGCGCGTGCCATCGGCGAATCGATGGAGATGTAGTCCATGCGATCATAAATTTCGTCATAACCGACGATACGAAAACGCTTGGTCTCGCCCTGCTCGTTTTCGATTTCCACCCAGGCACCGAAAAACACCTTCCCTTCCTGCTCGGGCACGTACTCCACCACGCGCATGTCTTCCAGGCGTTTGCGCAAGTAGCGCACACGGCGGTCGATCTCACGCAGCAGTTTCTTGTTGTACTGGTAGTCGGCGTTCTCGCTGCGATCCCCCAGAGACGCAGCCCACGTTACCTTTCGCGTGGTATCCGGGCGCTTCTCTCGCCACAGGTAATCCAGTTCCTTCTTCAGCGCTTCATGACCTTCTTTGGTAATCAGCTTGGTACTCAAACGCTTGCATCCCCAGGCAATGTCCATCGGTGCCGATACGCCAGGGCTCACGCTCCGGCGTCGACTGGCTGGCATTGATAATAAATGAACCGAGAAAAGTAGCCAGGGCAGTTCTAACGATCCAAAGCCTGATCCAGTTCATGCAGCACGCCTTGCAGACTCTGGCGCAAGCTTAATAACTGCGACGTCATCACATTCAATGCTTCGGCCTTCCGGTTGACTGCCGACGCCTGCTCCTGCAGTTCAAGGTTGCGCTGCTCTTGGGCTCGCGCGGTGTCGTCCACTTGATCCTGCTCGCGCTGCAGCCGAGCCTTCCATTGAGCCAATACTGTCTCCTGCTCGACCGCAGCGAGTTTCTGCTGGGTCAACTCCTGCGCAACACGAGCAAGGTTGGTGAGCGTGCTGTCCACCTGGAACAAAGCGCTCTGGTCCAGTGGCGCCGCCAGCCCTGGCTGCATTGACAAGTCGGGCTCAGCCGTGGAAATGGACGCTATTTGCGATGGCACCACGGATGGCGTCTCGACGAGGGCCGGTACTGGCTCTTCAAGCCTTCGCTCGGGCAGTGCCTGCGGGGCAGGTTCAGGTCGGCTTGGCGCTCTGGGCGGCGAGACCATTTGCGATGAGAAGCGAATGGACGGCACGATCAACGTAGCGCTTTCAATGGCCGGCAAAGTGGGCGCGGATATGCCCAAGGTGATCACTTTCATCACCAGCGCTTTCTTGATGATCAGCGAGTGATGATCCTCTGGCCTGGCAGGCGGCAACTTACTGCCCTTCAGATCAACAAAATGGTACGGCACCTGGGTTTCATTGGTACCGCCAGCCTTGGTCTCCAGTGCGGCCGCCAGTATCAGGATCTGCTTGAACACATGCATGGCTATTTGCAGGTCTTCCTTGGACTCAACACCGCCCAAAAAATACCGTTCGGCTTTTTTGCGCAAGGTCGCGATATACACCCGTGAACTACCAGGCTCAACCTCCTCATCCAGGCTGTAGGCAATAAAGTTAGAGGCAATCTGACCGACAGCAAAACCACACAGCAACGCGCCGTTGACAGGAACATCTTGGCCATTGCGTTCAAGAACTAACGTACGTAGAAGCATCATGATAATCAGGCCTCACTGAGACATTTAAAAATACACACCAATTGTTTCAGTGACGCGCCCGACACGCACGTAGGATTTTTCTTATTAATACCAATGGACATTCCCAAACGAGACCATTAACCGTACTCTTTTTCAAATCTCAGCACCTGCGTCATACACACTTATTCGGTAAAACCCGTGATCGAAATAAGCAACCTGACAAAATACCTGAACAAAAAGAATAGACTTAGCGATATTTCATTCAACGCAAAGCCCCGCGAATGCTTGGGATTATTTGGGGATGACCCCATTGCCAAAACGACACTTTTGAATTTAATGTCGGCTTCAATATTCCCCTCCAGTGGAAATATAAATATTCAAGGCTTGGATACACGTACTCAAACGCGCGAAGTCAAAAGACTGGTTGGTTATCAACTTTACCGACACGTTAGCCATGCCACTCTGACCGTAAAAGAATTCCTTTACTACATCGCAGCGACGTATGGATTTAAAGGCGCCGAACAGCGTGCACGCGTGGAACAAGCCGCCACGCGCCTGGAATTGCTGACGGCGCTCAATGCCCCCCTCGACGCCTTGTCCATCGGGTTGAAGCGCAAAGTCGGGATCGCCCAGGCCATTTTGAACACGCCCCTTGTGTTGCTGATGGACGAACCAACGGAAGGCCTCGCGCCTGATCAGAAACATGCATTCACCGGGCTGATCCAGTCGTTGAAGCAGGACATGACGCTGGTCATCGCGTCGCGTAACCCTGATGAACTGTCGCAGTTCTGCACGCGTGCGCTGGTTATCGCCGACGGCCGCCTGGTGACGGACGCCCCCTTGCAGAAACTGCAACGTGATTCCCGTCATTTCCAGGCGGTCACCCTCACCGCCGATACCCCCTTGGACTTGCTGGCCCTCGCTGTGCTGCCTGGAGTCGCGGGTATTGAAGAACATCAACATGCACCGGGCACCGTCACCGTTCTGGCCATGCCCGGGCACACCATCTACACCCACATTCACACACTCATTGCCAACCGTGGCTGGAAAATCAACACATTGGATCTGGAGCCCGGTCGCGTGAACGAGGTGGTTCCATATCCGAGCCAGGAGAGGCGCCTGTGAGACTGTTGCCCGTTATTTTCAAGCATCAACTCACCAGTTATGCCTCAACGCCTGCGACCTACTTGAGCATTGCTCTGTTTTTGCTCATGTCCGTCACGCTGGGGCTTTATGCACACCGCTGGCTGGAGCAAGACACGCTTGATCTGCAGGTTTTCTTCCAACTGCATCCCTGGCTCTATTTGGTGCTGATGCCTACCCTGACGACGCAACTCTGGGCAGAGGAATCCAATGCCGGTTTTCTCGACGTGGTCAAAATACTTCCCATCACTGCGTCAGAACTGGCTATTGGCAAATTCCTGGCCGCCTGGGCCGTGGCATCGGCGGCCTTGATCTCAACGTTCCCTCTCGTCATCGTGGCTAACTATCTCGGCACCGCAGATAACGGGCTTATCGCGTCTCAATTTATAGCGAGCTGGCTGTTAGCGGGCAGTTATTTGGCGGTAGGCTGTTTTATATGTTCCTTTACACGCCAGCATATAATTATTTTCATACTCACGTTATGTTTGCTGTTGATCGCCAGTGGCTTGTCTACGGCCATCGATAATCTTGAACATCAGGCACCTGTGTGGTTGATCGACAGTTTAACTGTTCTCAACCCACTATCACGCTTCAGCACTATCGACAACGGCAAACTGACACTTCATGACGCGGCTTACTTCATCAGCATTATTGTCGCCTTTCTCACTGCGACAACTGTCATTCTCAACCATAAACACCGCTGAGGAGGACAGATCACCATGCGATCCACTTTGCGTACGGGCATGACACTTACTGTCATATTGCTGCTGTTCCTCGCTTTTAATCTGGTTTGGGTAGCAAAAATCCCTGATATCCGGTGGGACTTTTCTGAAAAAAAATCCATACCCTATCCCCTTCGGTCCACTCGTTATTGGTATCCCTGAATAGCCCTCTGGACTTGTATTACTTCAACGCACACAACACCCCAACACGCAGCGATGCCTTGAAACGCTACGGCAAGCGCATTGAAGATCGGCTTCGGGAATACGAAAAGGCAGCGAAAGGCATGATCAACCTGCACGTTATCGACCCCGAGCCTTTTTCAGAAGACGCCTACAAAGCCGGGTTGTTCGGCCTCAACGGCGAGACGGGTTTCATGGGGCTGATTGGCACGCGTGCGAATCGCGGAGCACAACGGATAGAGTCATTCAGTCTGGATAGGGAGCCGTTGCTTGAATATGAGATCAGCCAGTTGATCTCCCGGTTGCAGCACCCGCAACCTCCTACCGTAGGGCTGCTGCCAGGGCTGACCCTCGACGAAACATCGGGCCGGCTATTGGGGGAACTCCAGCAGCACTTCAAGGTGGTCAACTTGGGAACGACCACCGATCGCGTGCCGGAGAATGTCCAAACGCTGATGGTTGTGTATCCGCAAGCGCTGTCCGAACGGACGTTGTATGCCATTGAGCAGTTTGTACTGAAGGGCGGCAGGCTCATGATGTTTATCGACCCGATAAACGAACAGGACTCAACCCCATCGGTGGTCAATCCCAAGCTGGATGAACTGCTCGCCGCATGGGGCATACAATTGCCAGCGGACAAATTGCTCATCGATAACCACTATGCAATGTCGCAGACACAGGGTGCCGGCAAGCCCACCGTGCAGCATCCGACCAGGTTGAATCTGCCCCGACAAGCAATGAATACACACGATATCAGCACCCGGAAAGTGAATACCGTGACGGTATCGAGCAGCGGCGCCCTTTTTCAGCGCAAAAAAGCGCGCACAACCTTCACCCCTCTCCTACAAAGCTCAAGGCACTCCGCACTGCTGGAAACCGAGCGTTTCGCTTCAGCAACCACGTTCAGTTCGGTATTCGAAGAAGCCTCCACTGCAGCGCAACGCCACGTGATCGCGGCCCGTATTGAAGGGCCGGCTTACTCAGCCTTTCTCGACGGCATGGCGGGACAGCCGCCCGGTTTGCAGCAAGCGGCGAACATCCATGTGGTGGTAGTCACCGACACAGACCTGCTCACGGATCAAGTCAGCAACTGGGCATCCGACAGCAATGCGCTGTTTGTACTCAATACACTGGATAACTTGGCGGCCCCCGATACGCTCGCCAATATCCGCCCACGCGCAGCGGCGCAGGGGTCGACAAGTAAGCTGGGGCGACTGCGTGATGATGCCGCACGCGCCTATCATCAACAGGCGATTGAGTTGGAGCAGCGTCTACAGCGAACAGAACGGGAATGGCAACGGCTGAGCCCACAAGCGCTGGCTCCCGGGCCCCAGGCTGTGGATACGAACTCAACCTTACAGGCGCTCAATAAAGAGCGCCTGCGTTTGCCTATCGAATTACATGCTTTGAAGGTAAAGACGTATGCCCCCGTGCATCGCATGGAGCAGACGATAAAGGGGGTGTTGAGCTTGGCGATGCCACTGACATGGTGCCTGCTCGCCTGGTTTATCTTCCTGCGCCAGCGTCGCCGGCTGCGGCATGAAGCGGTCTTATACTGACGCGCTATCAACGACGGGCAATCAACCCCTGGCGGGCGATTCGGGTCAACTGACGGATCACTTCATCCGCTTCATCGGCACATGGCGCCTGGATAACCGCAAGGTCAAAGCTATCACTGGCAAAGCGCGCAAGAGAATCGCCATCCTCAACGAACTGAATCAGGAACGCTGAAGGGCGCCCGGTGCGACGTGGCCAGCCGTCCAGATAACGCAATAGCGTCGGCTGGTGCTTGCCACCCAGGAGAATCTTTGGATTGCGTTGAGTGAGGTCCGCGGTGATCGGGGCCAGGCGTATCAGGGGGCGTAGTGCATTCATCGTGTCGTGTCTCTGCCTCAAAAGTCTGCGGGCAGGTGAGAGGCAACACCGAACCAGCGCTTTAGCGGTATTTCGAAGTGCTCTCGTCAGGCGAGAACAAGCTTCTGTCGGGCTGCATCGAGTCCCAGTGGCGCCCCGCAATTAGCTGTTTAAATCGGCGCATGAACGGCATCCTAGAGAAGCCGATGGGCCGGTGTCAAGAATCCCAGGCAACGAAAAGGCCCGCATGGCGGGCCTTTTCGATGTGTCAGCAGGCAATCAGTTGGCGATGGCCCGGTCGGCAGACAGTTTGCCGGCACCTTCCAGCAACACTGCCAGCGAGCCGCCCAACAAGGCCAGTGCGAACTCGTAACCGTTATTGGCCATGAACAGACCGTTATGGATATGCACCGAGAAGATCGCCACCAGCGACAGGATGGTCAGGCCCAACGCCGCCGGGCGTACCAGCAAGCCAATGATCAACGCCAGGCCGGCAAAGAACTCGGTGCCACCCGACAGCAGCGCCATCAGGGTACCCGGTGCCAGGCCAATGCTTTCCATCCACTGGGCAGTGCCCGCCAGACCGTAGCCGCCGAACCAGCCAAAGAGTTTTTGCGACCCGTGCGCGGCGAAGATGATGCCGACAACAATGCGCAAAATAGTCAGGCCGTAGCCGGCACGGGTGGACAGAAGACTTTTGATCATTGGGCTCATGCTGAGAATCCTTTTCGGAGTAGGGGTTGGTTGGCCGCTATATTAATCAGTTTAAGCAATGATAAAAGCCGAAAAAATGCTTAATTAATATCGATAAACCTGATCACTCGCGTGATGCCACTTTCGCCACCGGGGGCTCCAGAGACTCCCGCTCCCGGTCAAACGCCAAATAATACTTGTTGACGCTATTAACATAGCTGACCCCGCCCATCCCCACCTGCTCCATGGCGATGCGTTCGACCTGGAAGAACCACTGGTTCGGATTAAGCCCCCGGCGCTTGGCCTCGGTACGCATGCCCTGCACCCGCTCCGGCCCCATGTTGTAGGCCGCCAGCACAAACGCCATGCGTTCGCGCTCGTTAAGCTTGGGGCTGGCAAAAAATTTGCGCCGGATCAACGCCAGGTAACGTGCGCCCGCCTGCACATTGCTGTCGAGGTTTTCAATATTGTTGACGCCCACCCGTTGCGCCGCCGAGGGTGTGATCTGCATCAGGCCGGTGGGGCCACCGCTGTTGCGTGCACCGGGGTCGAAAGCGGACTCCTTGAAAGCCAGTGCCGCAAGGTTCAACCAGTCCATACCCTGCTCCCGGGCGTGCTTTTGCAACACCGGGCGCAGTTTTTCCAGGCGTTGGCGGTCGACACGGGCCAGTGGATTACGGACTTGGTAGAGGCGACGGTAGATACGTTGAAAGGCCACATCCTGGTCGGACGGCGTTCGGTAAGTCTTGAGAAATCGATCAATACTGGCTCGCAGCATCGAAGCGTCCTGGCTCACAAACCAGTACTCGTCGCCCGGCTCACTGATCACCACCTGCTTGTCGAAACGCAGTTTGGGCAGGACCTTCGACCAGCGCTCGGCAATCGGCTTTTCGACAATGGTCAGATGAAAGATGCCCGCCTGGACCATCTCCAGCACATCTTCCACGGCCAGGGTCGGGTCGACCCATTCCACTTTGATCGGCGGCTGCTTGTGCAACGCCAACTTCTGGTTGACCTGGTTGATGGCGTCCGCCGCCGCACTGCCGGTGGTCAGCGCCAGCGTGCGCCCAGACAACTGCTCCAGCTTGGTAAAGCGTTTTTCGCCTTTTACGCCAACCAGCCACAAGGGTATGCCGCTGGCAATCGGATCGCTGGTGGTGATCTTGTGAGCGGCGGTTACATCGAGCAACTCGCCAGGTGCCACGAGGTCGCCTTCGCCACGTGCCAGCGCGCCGAGCAACTGGTCCTTGGCCTTGGGAATGATCTTGAGGTTGATTTCCTGGCCATCACGGGCGTGGCCATTGAGGTATTGCTCGAAGGCCCGCAGGCGATGGTACTCGACACCGATGGCCTGGCCCTGTACTTCGCCGGAACTGTTGCGACTCTGGTTGACCAAAACACGCAAGGTGCGGCTGGCGCGGATCTGCGCCAGGTCGCGCACCTTGCCGGGCTTGGTCACTTCCAGCGGCCCGTCCAGACGCGCGACCGCCGCCATGGGCAGCAGTAATGTCAGGCACAACACAAGCAACGCCGAGGGTCGGATCATCCGCTCTCCGGAAAGAATACTGGCCAGTGCCCTCGCGAAAACGAGGCGCTGGGAGTCAGAAACAGAGCGCTTTAAGCGCAGGCTTTGCGCGCAACGGTGGCACAGTGCAAGGCAGCCAGCCAATCACGATGTCACTTGCGACGTTCAAAGACAGCTATAACTCGTTGTAGTTCTTCGATTTTCTTATAAATCTACAGCTCTGATATGCTTTCCGGCCGCAGGCGGAGATAGCACCATGCAACTCATTGATATCGGCGTCAACCTGACCAACCCCAGTTTCGACGACAAGCACCAGGCCGTTCTCGACCGCGCCTATGCCGCCGGCGTGCACCAGTTGGTGCTCACCGGCACCAGCGTCGACGGCAGCGAACAGGCTTTGGAGCTGTGCGTAAACCTCGATGAAAGCGGCCAACGCCTGTTCAGCACCGCCGGCATCCACCCCCATTGCGCCAGTGACTGGAATGATGACAGCGCCCAACGCTTGCGCGGTTTGCTCAGCGAAAGCCGTGTGCGGGCGGTGGGCGAATGCGGCCTGGATTTCAACCGGGACTTCTCGCCGCGCCCGCAACAGGAAAAGGTCCTCGAAGAACACCTGGCCCTGGCCGTGGAACTGAAACTGCCGGTATTTCTTCACGAGCGCGACGCCAACCAGCGCTTGCTGGACATCCTCAAGGGCTACCGCGACCACCTCAGCGCAGCCGTGGTGCATTGCTTCACCGGCGAACAGCAGGCGTTGTTCGGCTATCTCGACCTCGACTTGCACATCGGCATCACCGGCTGGATCTGCGACGAGCGCCGTGGGACGCACCTGCATCCACTGGTCAGGGAAATTCCCCGCGGCCGCCTGATGCTGGAGAGCGATGCACCCTACCTGCTGCCGCGCACCCTGCGACCCAAGCCAAAGAACGGCCGCAACGAACCGGCCTACCTGACCGAAGTACTGCGCGAAGTCGCCCTGCACCGTAACGAAAGGATGGAAGACCTGGCCCGCCACAGCACCGCCTGCTCCCGGGCGTTTTTTGGGTTGCCTAGCGTGGATTGATGCGGCGCATTGACCCATGTCAAAACCGGATTTCTGAGTAGCGGCACAATAATGGCACCTTGCCAATGCTGTTTCCGCTATCAGAGAAAACCTTCCATGGGTGCCTGGCTTAGCAATATCTCGCTGAAGTACAAATTCTGGGCCGTGAACGCGGTCGCCTTTATCACCACCCTGCTGCTGGTCCTGTACGCCGTGCAGCTCGAACAACAAGCGCGCAGCACAGCGTCCCAGGCCTCGGCGCAGGCCCAAGGGCAACTGCTCGGCGCCTGGCCGGCCGACAAACCGTTGCCCAAGGGCGAGCATTGGCTGGCTTTTGCACGCGGCCAAGTCCCACAGCTTGGCGACCTGGATCTGTCCGCCCTGAGCAGCAGCACCGGCTGGGTCGAACTCAACCCTATGCCGCTGTTCGGTGAAAACCCGCTGCTGGGCGCTGAAGTGGTCGCCCGTCCTGACGGGCAATATATCGCCGTGCTTGCTCACGCCCCCAGCCTGAGCCAGGTCTTCGGCGAACGCTTCGCCAACTATGCGGTGGCGGTCCTCATCCTGATGCTCGCCATGCTCGGCGCTTCGCAGTTGCTGATCCGCTTCCTGCTCAGCCAACTCAACACCCTCAAGGACGTGATGCTACACGTGGAGAAAACCGGCGACCTGTCGGCCCGCGTGCCGTTGGCCTGCAAGGACGAAGTCGGCCAGATGGCCAGCGCATTCAATGCCATGCAGGCCGGTTACCAGCGGGTCGTCAACACTGTGGCGCGCACCGCCCGGCAACTGGACGAGGGCGCCGCACGCCTGGCCGGCAGCATGAACGAGGTGCAACACGGCATGCTCGGCCAGCAAAGCGAAACCGACCAGGCCGCCACTGCCATCAACGAGATGACCACTACCGTCCACCACATCGCCCAGCATGCCGGCGCCACCCGCGATTTATCCCAGACCGCCGACACCCTCGCCGGCAGCGGCCAGGCCGTAGTAACCCGCGTGCAACACTCTATCGCGGGCCTGTCCAGCGGCGTGCAACAGACCGCCGAAATGATCCAGAAACTGGCCGAAGACAGCCAGAAAATCAATGGCGTGGTCAGTGTGATCCACAGCATCGCCGAACAGACCAACCTGCTGGCCCTCAACGCCGCCATCGAGGCCGCTCGCGCCGGGGAAATGGGCCGTGGCTTTGCCGTGGTCGCCGACGAAGTGCGCAACCTCGCCAAACGCGTACAAAGCTCCACCGATGAAATCACTCACATGGTCTCGGCGCTGCAAGCCGGCACCCGCGACGCCGTGGACTTCATGCAGGAAAGCTCGTTCAAGGCCGACGATTGCGTGCAGCAGGCTCAGGAAGCCGGCGCCGCTCTCGCCGAAATCACCGGTGCCGTGGCGCAGATGCGCGAGAGCAACACCCAGATCGCCGTCGCCGCCGAACAACAAAGCCATGTGGCCGAAGAGATGAACCGCGCGGTGGTGAGCATCCGCGATGTGACTGAGAACACGGTGCGGCAAACCGTGGACTCGGCCACCACCAGCCAGGAGCTGGCCACCCTGGCGGGTGAGTTGAGCAAGGCGATTGGCCAGCTGAAACTGTAGGACCGACCAACCTGTAATCCGACTCCTACGATCGACCCTGCGTTTACCCGCCGTTTTGGCGAAACCTCCTAACCGTCCTGGCGAATAGCGCCGACTTCTTTACCTGACGAACCTCTCCAAAGTCTCTCGCCTGATCATTCAGTGCGAGGGACCGCCGATGTACCTACCCGTTAATGCCCTGCTCAGTGGGGCTGCCTCTTGATTCCGGTCATTGCCAGCCTGGTCCTGGCCCCCATGGATGCCAAGGCGCCGGACGTTGAAGGCGTCTTGCGTGATTTGCGGGCATGTCTCAACACCTTTGACGACTGGGCCGAAAGCGTCTGGAGTGGCTCGGCGCTTGAGGTGGAGCAGGTTTTCAAAGTCGGCGAAGAGGTTGCATTGATCGCGCCGGTTTCTTCCAGAGAGCCCAGCGCTGTCGTCGCCAAGTGTGATGCCCAGGGCTCGCTCACCTTGCTGCACATGTTCGAAAGCACACGGTCGGTGCCTATCGGCAACACGCCGGTAGTGCTGCAGGCCATCGACCAGGATGGCAACCCGACGGGACCGCCCATCCATCGAACCATCGGCCCCAGCGGCATTCTTGAAATCCAGGAATGTACCCGCGACCAACAATACCAAATTACGTTTTATCCCGACGTTTCCAAGGATCACGTCAAGGCGCTGTATGCGTCTTATCAGTCGGTGATCGCGGAGCTGGAAACGCGCCTGCGTGATGAATGGGCCAAGACTTTCAAACCCCAGTGGGACGAGTTTGCCAACGCTACATCGTTGCAACGCAGCGCGATGCAGGGCATGGCGTTTTCCAGCGGTTTGGCTCAGGCGCTCTACAACCTGTGGGACAACGTTACGCAGGTGTATGAGCTGCTGGCGGATCTCAAGGCCAACAGCGAGAAGCTGTTGGCGTACATCTCCCAGGCTGAACTCGATGCGCTGCTGGCGCTCGGCAGCGACGCGATTGCCAACGGTTTGCTGGTGCTTAGTGATGAGCCGCTGCTCTTCATCTACCTGACAGCGATGGTCAGTTGGATACGCCTGTTGCCGCCGCCTGAGATGTACGAAGTACTCGGCGAGATCACCGGTGAGGTGTTGATCAATCTGCTGCTGATTTGGGCGACGGCGGGCACCGGCGTGGCACTGCGCTTGGGCGCCCAAACGCTGAGTTCCATCAAGTCCGTACGGGTGCGAGGGTTGTTGGAGTTGCTCGCCAAGCACCTTGTGGGGCCGAGATTGGAACTGCATGTCGAGACGGCTAAACCATTGCTGCTGGGCAGCGCGCCAACGCCGATCAAGACGATTCCGGTTGCGCCGTTGAAGGCTGGGGAGCAGGTGGTTTCGAACCCTGTTCCGTTGGTTCGTAACAAGTCCCAGCAGACGGCGTTGGTTCGGCAGGAGTCTGTCGATGATGTGCCGGTCGTGGCTACGAATCCCAAGGGTGACGCGGCGACTTCGGCGGACAAAACAGCGACCAATGGCTGCCCGGTGTCGATGGTCACTGGGGAGGAATTGCTCACCCTCACCGATGGTGTTTTGGACGGGATATTGCCGTTTGAGTGGACCCGTTTGTACCGCACCAGCGCGGTGGAAGTGGATGTTGGGCTGGGGTTTGGCTGGAGTCATTCGCTGGCGCAGCGGCTTTCTGTTTCGGGCGATTCGGTGGTGTGGACCGACCATGAAAACCGGTCGACTGAGTTTCCGCTGCCTACCGAGGCGCGACCGGCGATCACCAACAGCCTGGCCGAAGCGGCGATCTATTTGGGGGCTTCGCCGGATGAGTTAGTGCTGGCCCAGGCCTCACGGTTTTATCACTTTCGCGACGGGGTGCTGGTCTCGATCAGCGATGCGTATGACAACCGCCTGCGGATTGCGCGGGATGTGTTGGGCCGCATCGAGCGCCTGGATACCGGCGCCGGCCGCTCGTTGTGCTTGCGTTATGAACGGGACCGCATCGTCGCGGTGGACTACCAGGTTCAGCGCAGCAAAGACCGCCAGCCCTACGAATGGATCACCGAACAAAACGTTGTTTCCTACGCCTATGACGAATTAGGACGACTGGTCTCGGCGACCAATGCCGTCGGCGAAAGCGAGGTTTATCGGTACGACGAGCAGCATGTGATTCTTGAGCGGGGCTTGGCCGGTGGCGCGAGCTTCTTTTGGGAATGGGAGCGGTCCGGCAAGGCAGCGCGATGCGTGCGGCACTGGGCCAGCTTTTCTCAGATGGACACGCGTTATGCCTGGGGCGACGACGGCCGCGTGGTCGTGCATAACGCCGATGGCAGCCAGGAAGTGTACGTCCACGATGACCGCGCGCGGCTGGTGCAACGCACCGATCCGGACGGCGCCCAGCACTTCAAATCCTACGACGCCAAGGGGCGACTGACGGTCGAGCAGGATCCGCTGGGGGCGGTGACGGCGTATCAGTACGACGATGCCGGACGCTTGGTGGCGGTGTTTCCCGGCGATGACGAGCCTACTTCCTACGAGCATGACAACGGTTTCGTACGGGTCGTGCGGCGTGGCGAGGCGGTTTGGAAATATGAGCGTAACGACCAGGGCGACCTGACGCGTAGGACCGATCCCGATGGTGAGGTGACGGACTACAGCTACAACAAGTACGGGCAACTAACGGGCGTTTGGTATCCCGACCACAGCTGTCATCGGCTGGTGTGGAACGAACGCGGTCAGCTCATTGAAGAGCAACTGCCCAATGGCGACACCAAGCGTTATCGCTACGACGATCTGGGCCGCCAGATTGCCCGCGAGGATGAACAAGGCGCGCTGACCCAATACCAATGGGACAGCGTCGGCCGATTGATTCGCATCGTGTTGCCAGGCGGTGCCACGCGAGAATACAGCTACAACCCCTACGGAAAAATCACCGCCGAACGCGACGAACTCGGCCACGTCACCCGCTACGAATACGCCGACGGCCTGCACCTGATCAGCCGCCGCCTCAACGCCGATGGCAGCCAGGTCAACTACCGCTACGACAACGCTCGGCTGTTGCTCACCGAAATCGAAAACGAAGTCGGCGAAACCTACCGGCTCAACTACCACCCCAACGGCCTGATCCAGCAGGAAATCGGCTTTGACGGCCAGCGCACCGCCTACGTCTACGACCTTAACGGCAACCTTCAGGAAAAAACCGAACACGGCGACGATAGCAGTCAGCTAGTTACCTTTTACCAGCGCGACCACGCCGGCCGACTCGTACGAAAAACCCTGCCCGACGGCAACAAGGTCGATTACACCTACGACCGCCAAGGCAACCTCCTCAGCGTCGACGACGGCCACTGGGCGCTGGCCTACGAGTACGACACACAAAACCGCCTCACCGCCGAGCATCAAGGCTGGGGCACCTTGCGTTATGGCTACGACGCCTGCGGTCAACTGCAACACCTGCGCTTGCCGGATAACAATCGCCTGACCTTCAACCATGCCAAAGGCGGCCATCTCGCCACCGTTGAGTTGAACGGCACACTGCTGACTTCCCACCTTTTCAAAGCCGGCCAAGAGCACCAACGCCAACAAGGTCAACTGCTCAGCCACTACCACTACGACGACCAACACCGCCTGCATGCGCACAGCGTCACGCAGCAGGAAAACCACCTCTACCAACGCCACTACGACTACGACAAAGCCGGCAACCTCACTCGCCTGAACGACACCCGCAAAGGCGAACACCACTACCGCTACGACCCACTAGGCCGCCTCACCCGCGCCGACCACTCGCAGGACCTGCAGGAACGTTTCGGCCACAACCCGACCGGCAACCTGCTGATGCACGACCGCCCCGGCCCGGACATCGTGGCGGGTAACCGCCTGATGATCCAGGGCGACCGGCATTACGACTATGACGCCTTCGGCAACCTCATCCGCGAACGGCGTGGACGTGGGCATGCGTTAGTCACCGAGTACCGCTACGACTGCCAGCACCGGCTGATCGGCATTACCCAGCCCAACGGCCAAACCGCCAGCTACCGCTATGACCCGTTTGGGCGGCGCATCAGCAAGACCGTTGATGGCAGAACGACGGAGTTTTTCTGGCAAGGCGACAAGCTGATCGCCGAACACCATGCGGATCGCCATCGCAGTTACCTCTACGAGCCGGACAGCTTTCGGCCGCTGGCTTTACTGAAAGGGTTTGGTCCCAAAGAAACCACGTCCTACCACTACCAACTCGACCACCTCGGCACAGCGCAGGAACTCACAGACCCAGACGGCGAAATCGTCTGGTCCGCCCATTACCGCGCCTACGGCCAGATCAGCCGCCTCGACATAGGCAAAATCGACAACCCGCTACGTTTTCAAGGCCAATATTTCGACCAGGAAAGCGGACTGCACTACAACCGCCATCGCTACTACAATCCGGATATTGGTCGCTACCTCACGCCGGACCCGGTGAAGTTGGCGGGAGGGATCAACGCGTACAGGTACGTGCCCAATCCTACGGGATGGGTGGATCCGCTAGGTCTGAGTGCCAACTGTCCAGGTTCAGGAAAGAGACAATCATCCTGCACTTCTCCTGCCGAACCGGGCACACCTGAGATTTCTCGAAAAGGAGCATTTAGGGAGGCGAAAAGAGCTGCCAATATACCAATGTCACAGCAACCAGACGTGCTGACAGACCAGCGCTCAGGAGTAAAAAAACAATACGATATCGTAAAAATGTCGGATATGAGCGGTCGAAAAATTTTGAACAATTCAGGCAAACCGATTAATACAAGGGTCTACCACTATACGAGAGCAGATGGCTCCGCGATATTAATCCAAGACCATTCCGCAGGGCATAAATTTGGCGAAAACGGGGTGGGGGATCAAGGTGCTCACTTTAATTTGCGCCCTATCGATACACCACGAACCGGACATATTCCCGGGACGAAAGACCATTACCTGTTCAAGGACAAAAAAAATGAAACATTGGAACGATCTTGATGGAACGATCTTTTTTAACAAAATATTCAGCCACCCAATCAAAATCGGAAAAATTTATATACACGCATTGAGCATAGAAAACGACCAGCCTGACTTAGGGATAGGTTTTGACATACCCGAGTTTCCCGATCACCTTCCCGAAAAATGGAAGGATAAAGGATACAACACATGTCGGCTTGGACTTAGCTGCTCTGAAATAAGCAACCTGCGAATAGTGAACATTCCTCACAGGGAAGTATTTTCCGCAACAATAAAGCATGAGGACGGTCATTATTTTTTCATCGCAGAGTCAAAGGAAGCCTCTATTCAATTCAAGGCCAGATGGCTGTCTCTGAAAGGCCCCTCGGTTTATATAAATTGCGCTGGACCGGAAGATCATAATTGGTCGGACGATATTCGATAAAAGGTATAAAATTTATTCGCAAAAAGGTAACTATGCCCCCCATAGCCAACCCCAATTCGCCACCCCGCCGGCGCTCACCTAAGCTCTCTGCATGTTGTTTCAACGGACAGAGGATTCACCATCATGGGCAAACGTCATCCCAATCTCCCCGCCTGGCAATGGCGTAACTACCCGCAGAACCATCAGCACCCGACCAATCTGGCGCTGCATATGATTGCCGTGCCGCTGTTCATCATTGGTTTTCTGTTGATCGTGTCGGGTGTGTTCAGCCTGAGCCTGGCCAGTTTCGCGGTAGGCATCGTCGGTCTCCTCGCGGGCCTGGCGCTGCAGCGTCACGGCCATAGCCTGGAAGCCGAGGCGAGTGAGCCGTTCAGTGATCGTAAGGATGCGGTGCAGCGCCTGGTGGTCGAGCAGTTCGTGACGTTTCCGCGCTTTGTGTTAAGCGGGGGCTGGTGGCGCGCCTGGCGGCAACGCCATCGGCATTGAGGTTCAGGCGAAGACCACCACGGTCTGGCGGCTGAGGGCGATCAACTCGCCGGTTGGGCTCCACAGCGCGGCGGCGGCATGGCCGTAGCCGTCGCGGGCGTGTTCGATATTGACGTGGTATTGGCACCAGTCGAGCGTCGTCAGCTCTTGCAGCGGCTGGATGAATTCGATGGTCCAAGTCAACGTGCTGCCCGGCGCCGGTTTCTTCAGGTGCGGGAGCAAGGCCGGAGGCCAGGCGTCGACCAAGGCCAGGATGTGCGCTTCGCTCAGCGGCTCTTCTTTTACATCGCCACGCAAGCGTACCCAGCCACCCATATCGCGGGATTTATTGCCGGTAAATGGCAGCCCGCCGACACTCCAACGCATTGCCATATGCCGCATGAATTCAGGGGTTACGCCCTTGATATAGGGCAGTTCCTGGCACTCGTCCCAATGTTTGAACACTGGCGGCGCTTCACTTGCCACATCAATTTCTGACTCACGGGACGCACCGAAGCTGGCCTGCACCAGCGTCGCCGTTTCACCGTTCTGCACCACGCGCCCGAGCAGTTGGCTGACCGCTTTGCCCTCGCGCAACACCTCGACGTGGTAACTGGCGGGCACGTCAGGCGCCACCGGGCCGACGAAGGTCACCGCCAGCGAGCGCAATGGACGATCGGCAGGCACCTGGGCGCGCAATGCTTCATATTGCAAAGCGGCGACCAGGCCGCCAAAAGTCGCGCGCCCCTGTGCCCATTCGGCGGGGATGGTCACATCCAACGGGTTGCTACGGGCGGCGTCGAGCAAATCACTGAAGCGCATGGCGACCTCACGTCAAAAGAACAGATGGGGGATCTTAACCATCGGACCGGCGAGGTACAGCGCTCATTCCGGCCAAAAGCCGGACCGATTCAGAAACATTCGGCGCTGAGTTTGTCCAGCACACGATCCGCCTGCCCCTCGGCCTTGACCATGGTTTTATGCCATATCGCCACGCAGGGTTGCAGGTCGGCTTGCTGTTCGGCCTGGGCCAGCCACTGCCAGCAGTCGTGCCAATCGCCCAGGGCTGCCTGGGCTTTCTTCAGGCGCGACATGGCGTTGGCAGGCAATCTGTCCAGTTCGGGATAGGCCTCGGCAGCGTAGCGCACACGCTTGATCAACAAGCGCAGGCGGTGGCGATCATGGTCGGGATCCTTCAGGGCCTCGTCGAGTGCCTGCCATTGCTTGGCCAGACGTTTCTCGACGCGCGAGCGCAAGCCCTTGAGGAGTTTCTGATGTTCTGAGGCGCGAATAAAACGCGGGAAGGCATCCAGGATCAGCAGCAATTGCGCAAGTTGAGCACTTTGCGCCACCTGGCGATACGCATCGGGTTGCAGGCGCAAGCGCCGATCCGCCGCTGCGTGATGACCATGCTGATGCAGATAGGCCGCCAACACTTCACGGTCACGCAGCGGCGTGGTCAATTGGCCGACCGCGGCGGCGGCCATTTCAAGCTGTTCGACGCCTGGCAACCCACGCAAGGGGCGCAACAGGCTGCGCAGGCGCCGCACGGTGGTACGCAAATCATGCAAGGCTTCATCGTCGGTGACGGCAGCAAGGCGAGCCTGGCAGCTCAGTAACCCTACTTCCAGGCCAATGACCTGAGCGACTAACTGATCGACCAACGCTGACATCCTGCCCTCACTTTCCGATGAAAAATCCTACTTGCTATACCTCAACGCCCGGCGCGCGACTCACGGATATAGAACCGCGCCTTCTCAGCCTTGTTGGAGCAACCTTCAAACGCTTCAAACTGTTGCTGGGTCTTGGCGCCCGTCAACAGGGATAAAGCCTTGGAGTAACTGACGGTGCCGGCAAACCCTTCTGCCTTGGCCAGATCGAGCTCTTTCCAGGCGGCGTCCAGTTGCGAGCCGCAGCTGTCGCGGTAGGCAGTCTTCCCGGCACAACCGGCCAGGGCCAGCATGATCACAGGCACACACATCCAGGCTTTCATCGATGACACCTCAAAAATAGAAAAACAGTCGTAGCGTGTAGACGTTACCTACGACAAAAAGTGCCTTGTCCATAGCCTGAAATCGGTAGTACCTATTGCCAGAGCATACCCGAGCCTAGTGGTTTTTCTGGAAAAATATTGCGCAGCTCAGCGAAGATTGAAGCCGCCCCCTCAATAGGTGCATTGTGGGCACCTGCCGATAAAGGACATGGACCATGAAGAAACGTGTTGCCTTGGTGCTGGGCTCCGGCGGCGCCCGGGGCTACGCCCATATCGGAGTGATCGAAGAGATCGAACGGCGTGGCTACGACATCGCCTGTATCGCCGGTTGTTCCATGGGCGCCGTGGTAGGCGGGATTTACGCCGCCGGCAAGCTGGATGAATACCGCCGCTGGATTGAAAGCCTCGATTACCTGGACGTACTGCGCCTGGTGGACGTGAGTTTTCGCCTGGGCGCAATTCGCGGCGAGAAAGTCTTCGGGCAGATCCGCAAGATCGTCGGCGATATCAATATCGAAGAGCTGCGCATTCCCTACACTGCCGTGGCCACCGACCTCACCAACCAGCAGGAGATCTGGTTCCAGGAAGGCTGCCTGCATCAGGCCATGCGCGCTTCGGCGGCGATCCCCAGCCTGTTCACCCCGGTAATGCAGGGCAACCGCATGCTGGTGGACGGCGGCCTGCTCAACCCGTTGCCGATCGTGCCGGTGGTGTCGAGCCACTGCGACCTGATCATTGCGGTCAACCTCAACGCCACCAACCAGAAGCACTACCAGTTGCCGGTAATCCAACGCCCGCCCGCGTTCAAGAGTCGCTTTAACAGCCTGGCCAAGTCATTGGGTTCGCACCTGCCGTTTCGTCGCAAGCAGGCCGAGCAGTTGATGAAACTCGAGCAGGAAGCCCTGCACGCCCAGGCCGCCGAGATCAACCCGTGGCTGGAATCGGCCGAACCCGAATCCCAGCAACCCGCCGCCGCGCCGGAAAAACCCGGCGCGCCGAAGTCGGCCACCGGGTCGTTCATCATCGACAACGTGGGGCCGGCGTCGCTGCTGGACCTGATCAACCAGAGTTTCGAAGTGATGCAAACGTCGCTGGCCCAGTACAAGATCGCGGGCTACCCGCCCGATGTGTTGATCAACGTGCCGAAGCGGGTGTGCCGGTTCTTCGAGTTCTACAAGGCGCCGGAATTGATCGCCCTGGGGCGGGAGATTGCCAGTGACACATTGGATCGATATGAGAGTGAGCAGCCTTGAACGCGATAGCGGCGGTTCAGACAACGAAATGCATCAGGCTCAAGCACTGAGCAAGCGATACCCCACCCCCGCCTCGGTCACGATAAACCGTGGCTGAGTGGGGTCATCCGCCAGCTTCTGGCGTAGATGGCCCACCACGATACGCAAGTAGTGGCTGTCTTCGGTATGGGTAGGGCCCCAGATATCCTTGAGCAGTTGCTGCTGCGTAATCACCCGTCCCGCATGCCGCGCCAGCTGCGCCAGCACTGCATATTCCTTGCGGGTCAGCGCCACTTCGGCACCGTCCAGCAACACGCGGCGATAGGCCAGGTCCACCGTCAACGGGCCAAAATTCAACGCCGCTTCCTGCGCCTCCCCCGCTGGCGCCTGGCGCAGCAATGCGCGCACCCGAGCGAGGAACTCCTGGATGCCAAACGGTTTGGTCACGTAATCGTTGGCGCCACCGTCGAGGGCTTCGACTTTCTGCCCTTCGCTGGCGCGCACCGACAATACCAGCACCGGCACCGTCGACCATTCGCGAAACTCACGTAGCACCTGCTGGCCGTCCATGTCCGGCAGCCCGAGGTCGAGCACCAGCAGGTCCGGTTTGTTCAATGCTGCCTGGGCCAGGCCTTCGTTACCGGTACCGGCCTCGATCACTTTGTAGCCCTGGGAGGCCAGGCTGATGCGCAAGAATTTGCGGATCTGCGGTTCGTCATCAATGACCAAAATCGTCGCGGTCTGGCTCATGGTGTCCAATCAAAATACGAGGTGCAAAGAGGGTAGCTCACGAGTCGCGCTCCAGGCCAGGCTGTGTCGGTAACGGCAGGAACAGCGTTATGCAGGTACCGCGCCCTTCGATGCCATCGGCCACGCTGATGTGCCCACCGTGCGCGCCGACCATGCCCTGGCAAATCGCCAGCCCCAGGCCCGTGCCCTGCCCGCCTCGATCGCCGCGCGCAGCGGTGTAGAACATATCGAAAATCTTCACGCGCTCGTCCTCGGGAATCCCAGGCCCCTCATCGGCCACGGCGAAAAACAGCTGGTTATCCAACACCCCCGCGCTCAATTTCAAACGGCCCTGGGGCGGCGAAAAACGCGCGGCGTTTTCCAGCACATTCACCAGGGCCTGCTCGATCAGCGCCGCATGCACGTACAACAACGGCAACTCGGGCGGCACGTCGGTGCTCACCTGCAACGGCGCCAGCACCGCTCGCAAGCGGCCGAGGGCGCTGCCGACGATATCGCCGGGCGACACCCAATCGCGCGCCAGCTTCAGGGCGCCGTGGCCCAGGCGTGTCATGTCCAACAGGTTCTGGATATAGCGGTCGAGGCGTTCGGCCTCGTCGCGGGTGCCTTCGAGCAACTCGCGGCGATCCTCCAAGGGGATGACCTCCCCCAGCGCCAGCAGGCTGTCGATGCTGCCGCGCATGGACGTCAACGGCGTGCGTAAATCATGGGACACAGAGGCGAGCAAGGCGCTGCGCAGCTGCTCGGTTTCGCCGTGCAAGCGCGCGGACTCCAGTTCCTGCGCCAATTGAGCCCGGGCCAGCGCCTGAGCCAGCGGCTGGCTCAAGGCCGTGAGCAAACGCCGACGTTGGCCGCTCAGCTCCAGCCCTGGTTTGGCGCTGACACCGAGCAAGCCCAACGGGCCTTCTTCACCCGACAACGGCCACCACCACCAGCGCCCAAACGGCAAGGTGCCAGTGCCCATGCCAGCGGGTTGATCATGCTGCCAGGCCCAGTCGGCGGCAGCGCGTTCAGATTCGCTGAGGGTCAGCGGGCCGCCCGTCTCAATTTTCCAGCCACCCTGACCATCGCGATTGAGCAGGCACAGGTCCAGGTCGCTCCAGCCCTCCAGGTGATGGGCCGCAGCGCTGACCACCGCCTGACGATCGGTGGCGGCGGTGAGTTTGCGCGACAGGTCGAGCAGTTCGCTGGTTTCTTCCTGTGTGTCTCGCAAGGCTTGCAGTTGTCGGCGCTGGCGGGCGGCGAGGTTGCCGGTGAGCGCGGCCATCAGCAGGAAAAACAGCAGGGTCAGCACGTCTTCTTCGCGCTGGATGGCGAAGGAAAAATTCGGCGGGATAAACAGAAAGTCGTATGTGAGAAATGACAACGCCGCACACACCAGGGACGGTCCCAGGCTGCTACGCACCGCGACCAGCAGCACGGCGGCGAGAAACACCAGCGAGATATTCGGCAGCGGCAACACACTGGACACCGCCCACGCCATGGCGGCGGCCACGACGGTGGCAACCACCGCCAGGGCGTAATCGAACCACACCAACCCACGCACCTCGGGCAAGCGTGGCGATGCCGGCGTGTCGTCGCTGTCGAGCACGTTGATTTCCAGGCTTCGGGCATTGCGCAGCAGGCGCGACGCCAGGCCGCCACCAAACAGGCGACGATGCCAACGCATTCGCGACTGCCCCACCAACAACAGGCTGGCGCGACGTTCGAGGGCGTGCTGGATAAGCGTCTTGGCCACCTCCCCCGCCCGTAGCAACACCACCTCCCCACCCAGGCGCTCGGCCAGTTGCTGAGCGTTTTGCAAGCGCAGGCGCGACTGCTCATCCCGCGCACGGCCGTTATCGATATGCACCAGGCTCCACGGCAGGTGCCGACGCTGCGCCACACGGCTGGCATGCCGCACCAGGCGTTCGGCCTGCGCGTCGCCATCCACGCCCACCAGTAAACGGCCGCGCACCGCCGGGGCGGCCTGGCCAAGTTGGCGATAACCCTGGGCCAAGTCGTCGTCGACATGGGCCGCGGCGGTCTGCATCGCCAGCTCGCGCAAGGCCATCAGGTTGGTCTGGGTGAAAAACGCGTCGATAGCGGCACGCGCCTGTTCCGGCACATACACCTTGCCATCACGCAGGCGCTCCAGCAGCTCGCGCGAAGGCAGATCGATCAGCAGCAGTTCATCGGCCTCTTGCAGCACCCAGTCGGGCAAGGTTTCACGCACTTGCACGCCAGTGATGCCGCGCACCTGATCGTTGAGGCTTTCCAGATGCTGAACGTTGACCGTGGTGAACACGTTGATACCGGCGGCGAGCAGTTCCTGAATGTCTTGCCAGCGCTTTTCATGGCGGCTGCCGGGAGCATTGCTGTGGGCCAGTTCATCCACCAGTACCAGCTTGGGCTTGGCGGCGAGCAGGCCGTCGAGATCCATTTCTTCGAGCATCACGCCACGGTACTCGCTGCGCAGCAACGGTTGCTGCGGCAGACCGCTGAGCAGGGCCTCGGTCTCGGCGCGGCCGTGGGTTTCGACGACGCCGGCGATCAGCTTCACGCCCTGGCGCAGTTGAGTGTGGGCGGCCTGAAGCATGGCGTAGGTCTTGCCCACGCCGGGCGCGGCGCCGAGGAAGACCTTGAGCCGGCCACGGCCGTTGCGGGGTAAGTCGGCTAACAGGGCGTCGGCGCGGCCGGAGTCGCTCATGCGTGGGGTTCCTTCAGGTGTTGATATCGTCAGTTCAATCACGATCAAAATGTGGGAGCAAGTCGAATCGTCGCACCGCCCCTCCCACAAGGGTTCAGAGTTTTTCCAGGGCCATGTTCAGTGCCAGTACATTCACCACCGGCGGGCCCACCAACGGGCTTTCGGTGTGCTCATCCAACAGCCGTTGCAAGGTCGACACCGGCAGATTCCGCGCCGCCGCCACCCGCGCCAGTTGATAGGCAATCGCCTCGGGTGGCAAGTGTGGATCAAGACCGCTGCCGGAGGTAGTCAGCGAGGCTAAAGGCACCGGGCCCTGGCCGGGCACCTGCTGTTTGTTGGCGTCGTCGAACACGCGGGTGGCCAGCGCCGGGTTGCTCGGGCCGAGGTTACTGGCGCTGCTGGAAACCGTCGCAAAGGCGCCGGCCGAAGGACGCGGGTGGAACCAGCTGTCACCGCTAAAGTCCTGGGCGATCAGGCTGGAGCCGCGCACTTTGCCACTGGCATCGCGCACCAGGCTGCCATTGGCCTGGTCGGGAAAAGCGACCTGAGCGACGCCGGTCACCACCAGAGGGTAGGCGACGCCGGTGACCAGGGTCATGAGCACCAGCAGGCTCAGGGCCGGACGGATGATGTTGGACATATTCAAATCCTCAATTGAGTCGAGAAACCCTGTGGCGAGCGAGTGTGCTCCCTCGCCACATAAGCACCGTTCGGGTTACACCAGGTGCAACGCGGTCAACAGCATGTCGATGGCCTTGATGCCCACGAACGGCACCAACAGCCCGCCCAGCCCATAGATCAGCAGGTTGCGTCGCAGTAACGCCGCCGCAC
This sequence comes from Pseudomonas sp. S3_A03, assembly GCF_054668275.1. Lineage (NCBI taxonomy): Bacteria > Pseudomonadati > Pseudomonadota > Gammaproteobacteria > Pseudomonadales > Pseudomonadaceae > Pseudomonas > Pseudomonas sp. S3_A03. The sequence continues at coordinate 5,774,137 of NZ_CP162753.1, read as the reverse complement.
TCGCCGCCTGTACCCGCACACCACGCAGTGCCAGCGGAATCAGCACCACGATAATCAGCGCGTTGAACACGATGGCTGAGAGGATCGCGCTCTGCGGGCTTTGCAGGTGCATCACGTTGAGCACGCCCAGTTGCGGATAGATCGAGGCGAACAGCGCCGGCAGGATCGCGAAGTACTTGGCCACGTCGTTGGCGATGGAAAAGGTGGTCAATGCGCCACGAGTGACCAGCAATTCCTTGCCGATCTGCACCACGTCCAACAGCTTGGTGGGGTCGCTGTCGAGGTCGACCATGTTGGCGGCTTCGCGGGCGGCCTGGGTGCCGTCGTTCATGGCCATGCCGACGTCAGCCTGCGCCAGCGCCGGGGCGTCGTTGGCTCCGTCGCCGCACATCGCGACCAGTCGGCCATCGTTCTGTTCATGGCGAATGCGTGCGAGTTTTTTCTCCGGAGTGGCTTCCGCCAGTACGTCATCCACACCCGCTTCAGCGGCGATCGCGGCGGCGGTCAGTGGGTTGTCGCCGGTGACCATTACCGTACGAATACCTAACTTGCGCAGCTCGGCGAAGCGTTCACGGATGCCGGGCTTGACCACGTCCTTCAGATGAATCGCACCCAGCAATTTGCCATCGGCGCACACCAGCAACGGCGTGCCCCCGCTTTGGGCGATTTTGTCGATTTCCCGCGACAACGCCGGTGGCAAATCACCGCGTGGCTGGCCGATGAATGCGAGCAGCGAGTCCACCGCGCCTTTGCGGAATATGCGGCCCTGGTAGTCGACACCGGACAAACGGGTTTCGGCACTGAACGGCACGGCGGTCAACTCATCCAGGGACGGCTCGGCCTGGGGATGCAGGGCGCGCAGGTACTCGACAATGGATTTGCCTTCCGCCGTGTCGTCCGCCAGGGAGGCGAACAGCGCGCCTTCGGCCACCTCACGCCCGCTGACGCCCGGCGCCGCGACCACCGCCGCGCAACGCCGGTTACCAAAGGTGATGGTGCCGGTCTTGTCCAGCAGCAACACATGCACGTCGCCGGCAGCTTCCACGGCGCGGCCGGATTTGGCGATCACATTGAGGCGCACCAGGCGGTCCATACCGGCGATGCCGATGGCCGACAACAAGCCGCCGATGGTGGTAGGAATCAGCGTCACCAGCAGTGCGACCAGAAACACCAGCGGCAAACTGCCATTGGCGAAGTGGGCGAACGGCTGCAGGGTTACCACCACCAACAGGAAGATCAGCGTCAGGCCGATCAGCAGGATATCCAGCGCCACTTCGTTGGGGGTTTTCTGGCGTTTGGCGCCTTCGACCAACGCGATCATGCGGTCCAGGGTCGACTCGCCGGGGTTGGCGGTGATGCGGATCAGCAGCCAGTCCGAGACCAGCCGCGTGTTACCGGTGACTGCCGAGCGGTCGCCGCCGGACTCGCGGATCACCGGAGCGGATTCGCCAGTGATCGCCGCTTCGTTGACCGCCGCGATGCCTTCGATGACCTCGCCGTCACCGGGGATCATCTCCCCAGCGGCAACACGCACCACATCGCCTTTGCGCAGGCTGGTGGCAGGCACCACCTTGAAACTGCCGTCGGCCTCCTTGCGCCGTGCACTGAGGCCCTCGCTGCCGGCCTTGAGGCTGTCGGCGCGGGCCTTGCCACGGCCTTCGGCCAAGGCTTCGGCGAAGTTGGCGAACAGCACGGTGAACCACAGCCACACGGCGATCTGCACGGCAACGAAAGTCGGCACGGTGGTGTCAGGCACGAAGCACAGCACCGTGGTGAGGATCGCAGTCAATTCGACCACCAGCATCACCGGCGAGCGCTTCAGCTGGCGCGGGTCAAGCTTGACGAACGCCTGGACCAGCGCCGGACGCCACAGAGCAGAGATGGCGGTTTTGGCAGGCTCCTGGGGTTTGACCGGGGCCGCGTTTTTTGCAGGCATATTCATGTTCATATCCCTTCTCAGAAGCCCATGCTCAAGTGTTCGGCGATAGGGCCCAGTGCCAGCGTCGGCAGGAAAGTCAGGCCGCCCACCAGCAAAATGGTCACGGTCAACAGGGTCACGAACAGCGGTCCGTGGGTGGGGAAGCTGTTCTGGCCAATCGGTGCGCTCTTTTTCATCGCCAGGCTGCCGGCCAGGGCCAGTACCGGGAGGATGTAGCCGAAGCGCCCGATCAACATGCCCAGGCCGAGCATCAGGTTATGGAACGGCGTGTTGGCGCTGAAGCCAGCAAACGCCGAGCCGTTGTTGGCACTGGCTGAGGTGTAGGCGTAGAGCAGTTGGCTGAAGCCATGGGGGCCAGGGTTGCTGATGGCACCGGCTGGGCCTGGCAGGCTGGCAGCAATGGCACCGAGCACGAGCACGCCAACCGGCATCACCAACAAGGTCACGACGAGCAGTTGCACTTCCTTGGCCTGGAGCTTCTTGCCGAGGTATTCCGGCGTACGCCCGATCATCAGGCCGGCGAGGAACACGGCGATCAACACGTTGAGCAACATGCCGTACATACCCGCGCCGACGCCGCCGAAGATCACTTCGCCGACCATCATGTTGACCAGCGCCACCATCCCACTCAGAGGGCTGAGGCTGTCTTGCATGCCATTGACCGAACCGTTGGACGCCGCCGTGGTGGTCACCGACCAGAGCACCGTACCCGTGGTGCCGAAGCGCGCTTCCTTACCTTCCAGCGGCGCGGTTTGCTCCACGGCCGGGTTGTTCAGGCTCGGGTTGGGCTGGTACTCGGACCACAGCGACGTCGCGCCGCCGATCAGGAACAGCGCCAGCATGCAGCCAAGAATCGCGCGGCTCTGACGCAGGTCTTTGACGTAATGGCCAAAGGTAAACACCAGCGCCACCGGGATCAGGATGATCGAGGCCACTTCGAACAGGTTGGCCCACGCAGTCGGGTCTTCAAACGGATGCGCCGAGTTGACCCCGAAGAAGCCGCCGCCGTTGGTACCCAATTGCTTGATCGCGATCTGACTGGCCGCCGGGCCCAGCGGGATCACCTGATCCACGCCTTGCATCGTCACGGCATCGACGTAATGGGCGAAGGTCTGCGGTACGCCCTGCCACACCAGGAACAGTGCCAGCACCAGGCACAACGGCAACAGCCCGTAGAGGGTGGCGCGGGTCATATCGACCCAGAAGTTACCGAGAGTCTGAGAAGATTTGCGACCGATCCCACGGCATAACGCGACCAGGACTGCCAGACCAGTGGCTGCACTGACGAAGTTCTGCACGGTCAGGCCGGCCATCTGGCTGAGGTAACTCAGGGACGCTTCGCCGCTGTAGTTCTGCCAGTTAGTGTTGGTCATGAAACTGACTGCGGTGTTGAAGGCCAGCGTCCATTCCTGGCCCGGCAATTTCTGCGGGTTCAGTGGGAGAGATCCCTGGAACAGCAAAATCGCGAACAGCAGCAAAAAGCCCGCAAGGTTGAACGCGAGCAACGCCAACATGTATTTGCGCCAGCTTTGTTCCTGCTGCGCGTCCACGCCGGCCAGGCGATAACAGGCCCGCTCGACAGGCCCCAGCAGCGGGCTGAGCCACGTGCGCTGGCCTTCCATCACCTTGTAATAGAACCGCCCCAGGAACGGCGCCGGCACCAGCACCACGGCAAAGAAGGCGATGATCAGCCAATAGTCATAACTGTGCATAGCCCGCTCCTAGTTCCGATCCGCGCGTAACAGCGCAACCAGCAGATAAATGAACAGCGCCACGGCCAATAGCAGTGACACCCCGTCCAGAACGCTCATGGAAGTCTCTCCGTTTAGCGGCGAGTGCCGCGTGTGGGGCAATTGTCCGCAGGAGTGGCGTAAAGGAACGAGAGCATGGGGGTAGGCGGGGCGTAAAGATGGCGTAAAGAGTGGGTTTATGCGGGGTTTACGCCGGGGTATTCGGCGTTTGGGCGGGCGTTATCGGGAGCAAGCCCCTTCCCACATTGAACCGTATTCCAAGGATGTATCCGGTCAACATGTGGGAGGGAGCTTGCTCCCGATAGCGCCGGCACAGTCACCGCCGCACCCCTCTGGTGCAACGCCGAGAAATTTCAAACGCCAAACCGTCCCCCAGGCGACAGTTGCGTCGCTTTACGACAATGATTCTCAGGCTGGCATGGCCGCTGCAACACCTTGAATCATTCCAAACCGTTCCGGGAGCGCAGCACAATGAACACACAACTCAAACCCACCTTGGGCACCCTGCACTTATGGGGCATTGCCGTCGGGCTGGTGATTTCCGGGGAGTATTTCGGCTGGAGCTACGGCTGGGGCGTGGCCGGGACCTTGGGCTTTCTGGTGACCTCGTTGATGGTCGCCGCGATGTACACCTGCTTTATCTTCAGTTTCACCGAGCTGACCACCGCAATTCCCCATGCAGGCGGCCCGTTTGCCTACAGCCGCCGCGCCTTTGGTGAGAAAGGCGGCTTGATTGCCGGCCTCGCCACACTGATCGAATTTGTCTTTGCGCCACCGGCCATCGCCTTGGCCATCGGCGCGTATCTGAATGTGCAGTTTCCGGCACTGGACCCCAAACACGCGGCCGTCGGCGCTTATATCGTGTTTATGGGCCTGAATATCCTCGGTGTGAAACTCGCCGCCACATTCGAACTGGTGGTGTGCGTGCTCGCCGTGGCCGAGCTGTTGGTGTTCATGGGTGTAGTCGCGCCAGCCTTCAGCTTCAGCAATTTCGCACTGAACGGCTGGGCCGGTTCCGACACGTTTGGCGCCCCGGCGATTGCCGGGATGTTTGCGGCAATTCCGTTTGCCATCTGGTTCTTCCTCGCCATCGAAGGCGCGGCCATGGCCGCCGAGGAAGCGAAAGATCCGAAGCGCACCATTCCAAAGGCCTACATCAGCGGCATCCTCACCCTGGTGATCCTGGCCATGGGCGTGATGTTCTTCGCCGGCGGCGTGGGTGACTGGCGCACCCTGTCGAACATCAACGACCCGCTGCCACAGGCGATGAAAACCGTGGTGGGCGACAGCTCCGGCTGGCTGCACATGCTGGTGTGGATCGGCCTGTTCGGTCTGGTGGCAAGCTTCCACGGGATTATCCTCGGCTACTCTCGCCAGTTCTTTGCCCTGGCTCGCGCCGGTTACCTGCCGTCTTTCCTCGCCAAGCTGTCGCGTTTTCAGACACCGCACCGCGCCATCATCGCCGGTGGTGTCGTCGGTATTGCCGCCATCTACAGCGACGGCCTGATCAACCTGGGCGGCATGACCCTGACCGCGGCGATGATCACCATGGCCGTCTTCGGCGCCATCGTGATGTACATCATGAGCATGCTCAGCCTATTCAAACTGCGTAAGACCGAACCGCTGCTGGAACGCACCTTCCGCGCACCGGGTTATCCAATCGTGCCCGGCATTGCGCTGGTACTGGCGGTGGTGTGCCTGGTGGCGATGGCCTGGTTCAACACGCTGATCGGCCTGATCTTCCTGGGCTTTATGGCGGTGGGTTTTATCTATTTCCAACTGACCGCGCAGGACCGTGCCGATGCACCGGTGGACGCAATGTTGACCGGGCTCTAAGGTTTCGAGGCAGAACGGGCCTACACTGAACTACTCAGAAAGCCCGTTACTCAAAGCAGCTATTGCCGTGGGAAAATTCTCCCACGGCAAGCTGCCTCAAGGAGAGCCTTATGCCGTGGTATGCGTGGTTGATTATGGTGGTTGCGATCGGGTCGATCGTCGGTGGGCTGATGATGCTGCGTGACAGCGCCAACAAGGTGGAACTCACCGACGAACAACGCAAACGCGTAGCCGAGCGCAACGCCCAGGCGGATGCCAAGGATGCGCAGGATCGCTAGGGCTGCTTACTCCCAGTCCGCCTTGGCGATATGCAACCCGTGCTGCCCCTTATAGGCAGCACGCTCCGGCTGGCTCCAGCCGCTCAATAGTTCATCCTCCAGCTTATAGATCTCAACCCCAAGCGGACGGCAGACCGTCAGCGGGTCCTGTGCATCCGGCCCCCACATGGGCAGCGACAAATCCCCACCCGGGCACGTCGACAGCGCGCACAACACATCTATCTCGGCAAAAAACTCCAGGTAATCGCCCTTCTGCGCCGGGCACGCCTTCATGAAATACATGTCGTCGTGATTCAGGCCCGTACATTGGAAGATATTCAGCACGTCATGCACATCAAACTCTGTCAGACCGTGGGGTAATACCGCACGGGTCAGGTTCGAATGGCAATGGTGATGGAAGTCCTCACCGGTCAACATGCGGTTCACATAGGGATCGCAACGCGTGCCCAGCAAATCGTGCAGGCGCCCGCCGTGTTCATCGATGCCGTAACTGGCCAGGCTGTCATCGGTGATGGTTACCAGAGGCCGCAAAAATGGCAGGTTCGACCACAGCCGATCATGGGTGCTGACATGCGCCCCCTGCAACTGGCGAGTACGCGCCGCCCACAGACGCTCGCGCGGATCATGGGCATTCCACACGTTAAAATCCCCCACCTGCGGCCCCACCGGCGTGGTCACACGAAACACATGCCCTGCCGGCACCTTCCACGCTTTGCCCGTTCGAATCGGTACCTCGAACTGCTCGATCAACGTACGTTTATCCGCCCGATCACGAATACGCTCATAAAACGCAGTGTCGACCTGCAGCGCTGAACCCTTACTGACCTGATAAGCGGCCGGATAGTCTTTGTACATGGTGCAAGTCCTCGATCAGGGATAGGAAAACAGGGCCAATGACAGGCGTTCCGAATCATCCAGGTACAAGCTCATCGCCTCCCCTGCCGCCGGCTTGTCTTGCTGGACCAATAATTGATAAATCTCACGGTCACGCTCCAGCCAGGGCGATTGAAAACGCTGCTCATCAGGCGCCGCGCAAAACACCAGGCGCAGTTGCGCGATGACTTGGGCGAAAAACTCTTCGAACAACGGGTTGCGCATCAACCCCACAATCTGCTGATGGAACAGCAAACTGTGAGTCGCCACGGCTCGCCAATCTTCACGTTCGCGAGCCAGGGTGGTGGCGTCAATCGCGTTTTGCATGCACTCCGATTGCTGCAGGGTAAGCGCACCGCTCAGGGCTATGGCCTGCAATTCAAGGGTGCGACGGACGACGAATAAATCCCGCACCTCTGCGCGCTCCAATCGTCGGACCACCACCCCCTTATTGCGCACATAGCGGGTCAGCCCTTCCTGCCCCAGGCGATGCAAGGCTTCCCGGATGGTATTGCGCGACGCGTTATAGGCCTTGACCAATTCCACCTCCACCAACGCCATACCCGGCAACAGCCGCCCACCGATGATATCGGCGCGCAACTCCAGAGCTATCTGGTCGGCTAAAGACAAACTGAGCGTCATGGCTACCTCGGGATTGTTGAACAATCTTTCGGGTAGATGTAATCACTTTTCATGCCAAGGCCGGCGCACGAGAGGAAATACAGAGTGGTTAACCTGCGAGTCTGTAACCGAGGCTGCGCTATGTTTTTTTCTAACGGCTATGTAAAACGGCATCAGGGAATGGATGTGAGCAAAAGCGCTTGGCGACAATGTCGACCCTGATGGTCGCATTGGGGTTGGCGAGAAGTGGAAAACGCAGAATTGGCGAACCGCGTCATGAACAGGCTGCGGGGAAGACCTAAGGCACAGGTTTCGAAATGGCAAAAAGGCCGGCCAACGACCGGCCCCCTTTACTTAATTGACAACAAGCCTTTCGCGGTTCTTTTCCAGCAACGCTTTACCGATGCCTTTTACTTCCAGTAACTCGTCCACCGCCGTAAACGGGCCGTTACTTTCGCGGTAAGCGATGATTGCCTTGGCTTTGGCGGCACCAATACCGAACAGGTCGCGACGCAGGGTTTCGGCATCAGCGGCGTTGAGATTGACTTTGGCGGATTGCTCGGCCTGGCTCATCTGCGCCGAGACAGGGGCTGGGGCTTCGGGTTTGATGGAAGGGGCTGCGGTGGTCGCAACCGAAAACGCGGTGACGACGGCAAAGATCAGGGAAGAGATGTAGGTATTTTGCATTGGTGACGCTCCATGACATCGGTAGAAGAGAAGCAGCTTTCCGAAGCTGCTTTTCAAACTTAGGCGATGTCTGGAAGGAGTCAAAAACCCAGGCGTTACAGAGTGTGAGCTTAAGGCTCCAAACGGCGCTGTTGAAAAATAAGATCGACGATTTCACCATCCGGCGAATAGCCACTTACCGTGTCGCGCAGCAGCTGTCGAACACGGGAGTAATCGTCCTGATCCAAGGCCCCCAACAGTTCGTTCAACTTACCTTTGAGAAGATCCCAAGCCAGATGATCTTCATTGGCGCTCATGATCATCGGGTGCTGAGTTGCAACTACGTTGTCGCCGATAAGTAATTCTTCGTAAAGCTTTTCACCGGGGCGCAGTCCTGAAAACTCGATGGCGATATCGCCATGAGGGTTTTTATCAGAGCGCACACTGAGGCCCGACAAATGAATCATCTTCTCAGCGAGCTCGACAATCTTCACCGGCTCGCCCATGTCTAGCACGAATACGTCGCCGCCCAAGCCCATGGAACCGGCCTGAATTACCAACTGCGCAGCTTCCGGAATAGTCATGAAGTAGCGGGTGATTTTCGGGTGAGTGACGGTCACCGGGCCACCCGACTTGATTTGCCTGTGGAACAGCGGAATCACCGAGCCAGAGGAGCCAAGGACATTGCCGAAACGCACCATGGTGAATCGGGTCTTGTTAACGCGCGAGACGTTTGAATTGTCGCCAAACAATACGGGGGCTACCTCTCGACTAAGGGCTTGCAGCGTCAGTTCGGCGAGGCGCTTCGTACTGCCCATCACATTGGTCGGGCGGACCGCCTTATCGGTAGAGATCAGCACGAAATTGGCGACGCCCGTCTGCAATGCGGCTTGCGCCGTATTCAGTGTGCCCATGACATTATTCAACACGCCTTCGGCGATGTTGTGCTCCACCATCGGCACATGTTTGTACGCGGCAGCGTGATAAACAGTGCTGATGTGCCAGGCTTTCATGACATCGAGCAACTTGGATTGGTTACGCACCGAACCCAGGATGGGTAAAATTTTGACCGGTAGCGACTCGCGGTTAATACGCTCTTCGAGTTCGCAAAGGATGCTGTATAAATTGAACTCACTGTGTTCGAACAGCAGCAGCGATTTAGGGCGCAGTGGAAGAATCTGCCGGCACAGTTCTGAACCAATTGACCCACCCGCCCCCGTTACCATCACGTTCTGCCCTTTGATACAGCGTTCGAGCAATTCGTGCTGGGCTGGCACCGTGTCCCGACCCAAAAGGTCTGCAATATCGACTTCCTGGATATCGTCGACCTTCACCCTGCCACTGGCCAAGTCCATGAAGCCGGGAACACTGCGCACATGCAGAGGGAAACCTTCAAGAAACCCGAGGATTTCACGGCGGCGACCGCGGTTGGAGGATGGAATAGCCAGCAGTATTTCCTGCGCCCCCGTGGCATCGATCATGCGTTGAATGTGCTTGGGCTTATACACTTGCAGCCCGGAAATAACGCGCTCGGAAATACTAGAATCATCATCAATAAAAGCCACCGGCCGCATAACACGCCCCATTCGCAAGGCGGCTACCAATTGATTGCCGGCAGCGCCTGCGCCGTAGATGGCGACGCGCGGCAGCCCATCCTCACGATTAGTAAACGGCACATGTTGCGCAGCGGAAAACCAATCACCCAAGAAGTATTGGCGCATGCCAAGTCGCACGCCGCCTACCATGATCAGACTGAGCCACCAGTAGTTGAAAATAATGGAGCGCGGAACCACATTTTGATGGTTGCTGTACCAGTAAACCACCACGCCAAGAATGAGCGAAGACAAGCTGACCGCCTTGATAATCGCGATCAATGCGTCGTTGCCGAAGTAGCGCATCACAGCACGGTACATACCAAAGCGAATGAACAGCGGAATTGAAATCACTGGAGCGGCAATGAACAACCAGAGGTGAAGACGAACCGGGTTGGCCAATTCATCGATGCCCAGGCGTACAACGAAAGCAAGCCATAAGGCAGCCCAAACGACAAACACATCCGTGCCGACCTGAATCAGTCGTTTTTTTCGTCTAGGCAAAGCGACCAAGTAGGCCCTTAACTTATCCATAGCGTTTTCAAACACCTCTTAACATCCTAATGCTTTGCCTTGGTAAAGCCATCCATGAGCCCTTCGAGGCGTTCTGCCCGGCTGCACGTGCGGCTCAGTCAATAACGTCTGATCGCTCAAGTTCTCCAGCATGAAACTTGATCGCCAGGAAGATCAGCGGTAGATAAGCGACAACCAGAGCCCACGTTCCATCCCATCCATATAGAACAACACCGAGTGCAATGGGCAACAACCAAACGATATTAATGGCCGCCACCGCCAACGTCACTGGCAGGTGTCTACCGAACTTGCGTGAAGCAAACTGATAGGCATGACTGCGATGCGCTTCGTAGACCTTATCGCCCCGTAGCAGGCGGCGCACCAGAGTGAACGTTGCATCAACCACAAACACACCCAACAAAATCAACCAGGCCCAGAAAAACGATGATTGAACCCAACCGGCCTGAATCGCAAAACAACCCAAGATAATGCCCAGAAATCCGCTTCCGGCATCCCCCATGAAAATTTTGGCAGGTGGGAAATTCCAAACCAGGAACGCGCTCACCGCAGCAGCTAAGAGCAGCGGTAACCAAATCATGTCCTGATGACCACTCAACGCAAAGAGCAAACAGCCACCAAGGCACGCGCAGATGGCTTCAACACTGGCAATCCCATCTATACCATCCATAAAATTATAGAGGTTGAGCATCCAGACCAGAAACACAGCGGCCAGAATATTCCCGATCAGCCCCAGATGCAGTTCCCAGCCGAACACCGTCAGCGGGCCAAGTCCGTCCATCCAGAACAACGCCCAGATCGCTGATGCGAAATGGCCAGTCAGGCGCCAGCGGGCAGCGATATGGCCATGATCATCCATAAAACCCAGTACGGCTACCAGCGCGCCGGCTCCTCCCATTGCGATCAACGTATGGGCCGAAACCAAATCCAGCCACCCCAAAACAGGAGTCACCGCCAGAAACGCCAGCACGATTGCAACACCACCACCGCGTGGCGTGGGAATCGAATGCGAACTGCGCGCATTCGGGATATCCATAATGCTTCGCGAAAGCGCATAACGCCTAAGTACAGCAGTCATCAAAAATGAGGTTAATGCAACAACAAGAACAATCCACCCTTCACTCATTTCTTTTCATTTTCCATGTAATCCGAGGCAGTGAGCCTCAACGCCTGTTCCACTGACAATGGCGGCGTCCACCCCAGAACGGCACGCGTTTTGGCGATATCAACCTGCAATGAACCACACAACCGTTGAGACAAGCTGCGCTTGCCTAGCATGCGGGCAGCGGCATTCAGTAAAACGGCAGGGACGGGAAGCAGACGCGCCGGCCTTTCCAACGCTGATGCCATCTTGCGTAACAGGGCGGTGGTGGACAAATCTTCGCCATCGCTGACCATAAAGGTCTGGTTGGCAGCCGCCGGATGACTCAGACACAGAACGGTCAGATCAACCAGGTTATCCAACGCTACAAGGCTGCGAGCGTTATGAATGGCGCCAAAAGGCAAAGGTAACCCCTTATGCAGCCAACGCATCATGCTCAGAAAATTAGCTTTCACACCTGGCCCATACACCAGTACGGGGCGAATGATCACCACCTCCATACCCGTCGTTAGGGCCAACTCCCGAAGGCGCTGCTCGGCTTCCATCTTTGAAACCCCGTAAGGGTCTACCGGGTTGCCTGGCTGATCAGCAGTAAACGGCACACCGGGCTCGGTGCCTTCGCCGTTGACCTTGATCGAGCTGAGAAACACAAAGCGACGTACCCCAGCCTCCGCAGCCTGACGCGCCACGTTAAGCGTGCCTTCGACATTGACCACGCGGAATGCGTGAAGGGGGTTAGCTTCCAAGTCGTTCATGACGTGAACACGAGCGGCGCAATGGACCACTGCGTCCACCCCAGACAGTTCCGCCGAGAAACTCGCCGTTGCAAGGTCCTCGAATCGAACCACCCGCTCGGCCGTTGCGCAGGTAAGATGACGGCCCCTTGCGGCAACAGTGACACGAGTGTCAGCACGAGCGGCTAACACTTGAACCAACCGGCTGCCGACAAATCCCGAAGCTCCAGTGACGAAAATGTGCACGTAAAGCTCCTTGCCTACGACTTAGACCAAACAGTGCGATTAATATAATCAGTATAACTGTGCACAATACGCACGACTTTCTTGGATACAGCACCGCCAAGATAATCATCGACCACCGCAAGCGCCCGCTCGCCACGAACATGTTGCGTGGTGACGATACGCACCGAATCAAGAACGCGCTCGGCTCTCAACCCACACATTATCAGCGTGCCTGCATCCATGCCCTCTGGTCGCTCATGAGCATTGCGGATGGTGACTGCCGGCAAGTTCAGCAACGAGGCTTCTTCGGTGATAGTACCGCTGTCGGACACCACGCAAAACGCCTCCATCTGCAATTTGATGTAGTCGAGCAGGCCAAACGGCTTTACGAAGCGAATCAGCGGATGATCCAGAGACTCGCCCAGTGCCTCAAGGCGCTTGCGGGTGCGAGGGTGAGTAGAGACGATGACCTGATAGTGGTATTCGTCTGCCAGTGCCTTCAGTGAACCGAGCAAATCCTTCAAATTGTCTGGGGTATCAACGTTTTCCTCACGGTGCGCGCTGACAATAAAATATTGCCCCGCGACCAGCCCTTCTCGAACCAGAACATCCGATGCTTCAATTTTGGGCATGTAATGCTGCAAGACTTCCGCCATATGCGACCCGGTCTTGATAATGGTCTCGGGACGCACACCTTCATCCAGTAAATAACGACGTGCATGCTCGGTGAGTACCATATTGATATCACTCAAATGGTCCAGCACTTTGCGGTTGAGTTCCTCGGGTACACGCTGGTCGAAACAGCGATTCCCCGCCTCCATGTGGAATACCGGGATTTTTCGACGTTTGGCGGATATAACCGCCAGACACGTATTCGTATCCCCGTAGAGCAACAGGGCGTCGGGTTTTTCCAACTCAAAAAGCGCGTCTGATTTGGCGATCACCTCTGCAATTGTCTGAGCCGCAGTTTCGCCAACGGCGCCTAAAAAGTGGTCGGGCTTGCGAATGTCCAGCTCGTCAAAAAACACTTGATTAAGCTCATAGTCATAATTCTGGCCCGAGTGAACCAAAATATGCTGAGTCTGTTTATCGAGTTCTGCGATCACCCGACTCATCTTAATAAGTTCCGGGCGAGTACCGACTAGCGTCATGACCTTAAGCATTGAGCTGCTCCTGAATAAACTCCAACTTCAACAACAGCGTTTTAACACCTTCGACGTCCAAACGTTCTGTATTATGGGAGGTGTAATCATCCAACTCGGAAATATGCGTTTCGCCTTCGACAAAGTACTTCTCATAATTCAAGTCGCGATTATCCGCCGGAATCCGATAGTAGCGCCCCATGTCCTCGGCCTTGGCCATTTCCTCCCGCGAAATCAGCGACTCATAAAGTTTCTCACCGTGTCGAGTGCCAATAACTTTAATCGCATTTAAACGCTTGAACAGTTCTTTCAGCGCTTGCGCCAAATCCTCTACCGTAGAGGCCGGAGCCTTTTGCACGAAAATATCGCCTTGCTCGGCAAACTCGAAAGCATGCAACACCAAGTCCACGGAGTCTTCCAGCGACATCAAGAAGCGGGTCATATTGGGATCGGTAACCGTCAATTCGCCGCCTTGTTTCAGCTGATTGACGAACAACGGGATGACCGAACCCCGCGAGGCCATGACATTGCCGTAACGCGTGGAGCAAATAACCGGGCCGCCTTGTGGGATCATTCTGGACTTGGCAACCACCAGCTTTTCCGCCATAGCCTTGGAAATACCCATGGCGTTGATCGGGTACACCGCTTTGTCAGTGCTCAACACCACGACACGTTCTACATTGTTCGCAATGGCCGCGTTGAGCACGTTCTCTGTACCCAGAACGTTGGTTTTGACAGCCTCCATTGGGTAAAACTCACAGGACGGAACCTGCTTGAGTGCCGCCGCGTGAAAGATATAATTGACGCCCACCATGGCTTGGGAAATGCTCGCGTAGTCACGCACATCACCAATATAGAACTTGACTTTGTCATTGCCCAACGCAATGCGCATATCTTCCTGTTTTTTCTCGTCGCGACTGAATACCCGAATTTCTTTTACTTGGGTGTCGAGAAAGCGCTTTAAAACGGTATTACCGAAAGAACCAGTGCCACCGGTAATCATCAAAATTTTGTTATCAAACATAAAACCTCCTAATTTATCGCTGTGCGCGCATAAACTGAATCAGCTCCGGCCATGACGGCGGATTATAACCCACGGCCTCCCGAAAGCGCGTCGAGTCAAGGGAACGATCGATCGCTAATTGGTTATCGGGAATAATATCGATATTTTTCTGGTAGACCTTAGCGATTTCGGTCAGCAGCGTAAATTTATCAATTGGTTTGGCAGAGACGTGATAAAGACCGGATAACTCTGGTTTTGGCAGTACAAACTCAGCGATGATACGAGCCAGCTCTACGGTAGGCACACCGGAAAAAATAGCTTTCGTGAAGCCCTTTACCGAACCTTCCTGGGACAGAAACCAGTCGACCAGAGATGCACTACTTGCTAACTCATGGCCAATAATCGAAGTGCGCAACGTTATCGCATGAGGCTGATCATTCACCTCACCAATGAATTTGGATTTACCGTAAAGGTCCACTGCATCCGACGTATCGGATTCGAGGTACATGCCCTTCGTTCCAGTAAATACGCAGTCGGTACTGATATGAATCAGCCGTGCGTTAATCAATTGGCATAACTTGGACAGGCGATGCGGCAGCATTGAATTGAGCGGCAGCGTCGACAGGGGATCTTTGGCTTGGGCTAATTGCTTGATCAGGCCGACACAGTTGATCACCACGTCAGGACGGTTTTTTTCAAACACCGCTACCAAAGACTCGTAATCCAAAACATCAACATCCGAATAAAAGCAGCACGCGTGCTTCTCTTCGAAGTAATTGGCCCCGCCTTTGCCACGCATAGTACCGAAAACGCTATGTGAAGTGTGATTGGAAATGTACTTGAACACGGTACTTCCAAGCATTCCCGTCACGCCCAGCACTAATATTTTCATGATTGATCTCTAAGAGTTGGCAATACGGTTTTCAATAATTTGTACCAATCGATGGCATTGCGTCTTCATTTCGTAATTGTCACAGAAAAACCTGAATGCCGCCGCTCCGTAGGCGGCTCTTTTTTCCGGCGTAGCCTCGTAGAGCGCCTCAATGTTCTTGGCCAGCGCTGCGGCATCCTCTGCTTGCGAACATAAGCCAGCCCCCGCCTGGGCCAAAATCCTGGCCCCTTCGCCATCCAGAGCAGCCAGAATAGGCTTGCCTGCTGCCATATAGGCTTGGATCTTACTGGGTATGGTCAATGCGAATATCTCTTCTCGCTTGAGTGTCACCAGTAACGCCCCACTTTTTGCGAACAATTCGGGCATAGCTGAGGAGGGCAAACGGCCTACGAGTTCCAGATTGTGCAGATGGTGCTGGCGTTTTTGTTCCTGCATCCAATCCAAACGGCTACCACTGCCCACCACGACAATCTTGCAATCCAGGTGCACCAGAGCCTTGGCGGCATCGACAATAGTCTCCAAGGACTGTGCAAACCCAAGGTTCCCGGCAAAGACCACGCAAAAATTCGACAGCAATAACTGGCGGACCTCAAGCGGCACGCCATCAACAGCATTCGCTTGCGTGGCTGCAACGCGGTAAGAGTTGGGGTAGTAGACGAGCTTGTCTTTCGCCACGTACTTGGACGCAGAGGAAATGAACGCTTCAGATTGAACCAGGACCGTGTCCGCCCGTGCGTAGATAAAACGCACCAAGACACCTATTGCCTTCAACAGCATTGGATTTTTGATAAACCCTGTTGCCTTGAGCGTTTCCGGCCACAAATCCTGCACCCAAACCATCAAGTGAGCCTTGCTGGAACGTTTTAACACGATGGCAGGAATAGCTGCTGTAATCGGCGAAACCGCAAAAACGATGATTGCGTCAAATTGCTTACCAGCGTTTTGTTTCGGGAAGTACCTAACGCCATTTGCCACAAAGGAAAGGTAGTTGAGAAGCAAGTTTTTAGCGCCACCTGACTTTCTGGGCCTCAACGGAACCCTATGAACTTTTACTCTGTCCTTGTAGATCTGCTCACTACAAGCAGTGGAGTCATAACCTTTGTAGGTATCGCCTTCGGGATAATTAGGTTGTCCTGTAAAGACTTCAACAGTGTGCCCGAAGCACGCCAACTCCTCGGCAACATCATTGATAATGAAGCTCTCAGGATAAAAATACTGAGTGACAATCGCTATATTCAAAGACATATCATCCCACACTATCAAATCGGGACTTAAGCGCTTTAGGCCCCTGAAGAATAACTGACTTGACAAATGACAACATGGCAACCCAGCGATTAATTGAAATATCAAATACAGGGGTCCGATTAGACAGCTCAACAAACCGCTTTGATGTTTCAACGATATCAAACGATTTGGCTTTTTGCCGATGTTTATCAGAAACTTCGCTGTATCCCTCAGGACTCATACTATGTAACATCTCGATTGTTTCCCGAATCCCTACTCTCACTGTAGTCGCTGACACTTCGTTGTAGGAATACCCTGAGACATCCGAAAATAGACCACACGTCAGCGGTAACTCTATGGATTCAATGCCCACCACCGAAGGAATACCGGCTGCAGATGCTTCAATGATCGTCGTACCAGAGCCCACGAAACAAAACGCGCCGTCGAAAATGCTGGGGAGCTCGGCATACTCCACTTCGCCCATAAAGTGCACATAATCACTGACACCGCATGTCTCAGCCAGCGAGATAAGCGCAGCGTGCTCTGGACCGGCGCCGTAGATAAAATACTCAAAATTTGCACGTTTACGAAGCTCTGACAGCTGTGCGATGACATGCTTATTATAAACTTTAAAATCGACTAAACGGCCTATGGAAACGATGCGCAGAGACGACTGAAGTGGCTGACGAGTACTATAGCTTTCAAAGGATACCCCCAGCGGCAATACATCCAGCGTCGCCACATCGACATTAGAAAGCGCCGCTGCCATCTCCGCGGTTCGCTCATTAGGAAACAGCGTCAAGTGGACGTTTTTATCATACAATTCGAGCATTTTCTTTCTGAAATATATATTTCGACCCCGCCACCAACTGATTTCCATAGAGTGATAGATACCAATACTAAGGAAAGTGAACTTCAACCGCGCCTTATTCAAAAAAACATAAGCCAACGTTAACACGTCCACCACATGCACGACATCGTATATAACCGGATCCTTTGGCACGGGCAACAGCGCATTTATCCAACTGGACGCAGGAAAAAATGGCAGATGTTCTACGATATTGACTGTAGCGTAATTAGACAACTCATTGAACAGGCCTGCGTCATACTTATTCGAAAGTAATGTAACTGTTACATTACACCCGGACTGACTGAGGTATTTAGACAACCTGACAACATAGGTCTCAACGCCACCAATGGCCAAGCCACCCAATACAAGCAAAATATTCTTCATACACTCACCGAGAAAAATTATAAAAAATCAAAAAAATTTCAGAACCGCCCGTCCACCTTAAATTGCTGCTCAGATTCAAATAAAGTGCACCGAGGGCGTAGACAGCGACAATCAAGAAGCCATTTCTCTTGCCAAAAAGATGCACTGCAATCATAGGCAACAGTATATATTCAAACATTGATATACTCGCGTACCCGCGACCTGCAAGAATTGCAAAGTCGCCCAAGACAATTCGCAAGAACGTCGCGCAATAAAAAACGCAAAAAACGAGATTGAAAGTGGGATAGCTTACCTCCAGCTTTTTCCACCACACCCACCCAGCTATAATCAGAAGTAAATTCTTAATATTGACCATATCAAAAAGTGGCAATGCGTAGCCGTACTTTTCAGTGGTTAGATATGAGTCAATTTTTTCACTGATAAAACTGATGAACGCCATTTGCCGCAACAACCATTTCGAGTCAACAAAGGATGTCATCAAAACAAGAACTACCGTGAGCAACAGATACATCACGCGTGTTGGCCTGAGCATATACAACACGACAGGAACTATAAAAAAAGCCGACGACACGTGTACAGTCATCGCCAGCGCAAGATAAAACGCCAACAGCATATATTGTTTTTTATGAAGATACGTCGCGGCTAAAAATACTATGCCAGAGGCTATCCCCAGACGTATCGCGTTCAAGTCCTTCGCAAGATAAAAATGCGTAAAGTAAATCAGCATACCCAAGGCAAAGTAAGGAGAGAAATACCGAATACTCCTGACATTGAAACTTATCGCCGCCAGTGAACTGACCCCAAATAAAATATAAGAGTTTCTCGCTAACGCCGCGAGCGTTGAGAGAAGCATAAAGAAACCGAATTCGATATTAAATGTTGTATAGCTGTAATCACAATAAATATTGCTGCATTCCAAAATTGAAGGAATTTCATGCAGCATTGTCAGGTAAGCAAGATCGTCATTGCCCACACCGGCCACCCTGAAGGTTGCCAATAGGAAAAGCGGCACCCCCATCAGAGCAGAAACAACCGCTTGCGGCAGTTTCTGTTCACCCAGTATGTCCCACGCGGCGACGATGACCAGAAATCCGAATACGAGATACAGCGGGAGAAAAAACTGCATGCCCATCAGTTACGTGCCCAATAAATAAAACCGGCCATCGAAATCATAAAGTATATGATATATGCTAGCATGTAAGCATACATGACACCGTGCACCCCACCCACTTCGCGCCCTACAGTAAATGTCAAGCCGATAAAAAGTAGCGCCTGCAGCACTTCAGCCAAGATATATAGTTTCGTTGCCGCCTTCGCCACCGCGACGAAACCAACAACATAAGCAGAGACTTTAAAAAAATCGCCAATCAACTGATAAATTATATAGCCTTCCAATTCATGAAATTCGGAAGATAATAATGCTGGGATAAAAAAACTACGCCCAAAATAAAGAACACTACCGCCAGCTAAGAAAGCCGCCATTACCAATAGAAGAAATTTCACTACCTGGGCTTTAACCGCTGCTTTATCTTGAGTCGATGACACCAGCGGCATGTAATATGATGCTAAAAAAACGCTGAAAAAACCAATATACGCGCTCGAGAGCTTGATACTCCCTTGCCAAATTCCCGCCTGGGCATAGCCCACCTGCGTTATTAGCGATTCCCTGATGATTATTTCGACCACTGGAAACATTAAGGCGCTGACAAGCAGCATCAATCCGAATCGGGAAAAATTCCTGCCAAGTGTTATATCAAACTTCTGCCACTTGACCATTCTGAAAATCGACATCCTCCTCAGAAAAAACAAAGAAATGAGCGCGGGCATGGTAAACAATGACACCATTGCCATCGCTGCACCAGACACACCCCATGCAGAAATTAACCACCAGATTATGGGGAGCACAAGAATATTGGAAATAACCTGAACGCTGGCGTTTACCTTCAGTTTCCCTAGACCGTTAAAAAAACCGGAGAACAAAATATTGAACGCAAATACAAATTGAGCAAAGGCCAGCACTATAACAATCCAGAAGTCTTCACGCCGCCCGAATATTAGCGTCGAAATTTTTTCTGAAAAAACAAGCAGAAAAACAAACGCCACAAGGCAAAAACCCAAGGCGTAGAATATTGACGTCGAGAACAATTTGTACATTTTAAAATGACTTTCTTTAAACTCCGCGACGTACTTGATTACGCCGTGGCTTATACCGCCCCCTGCCAGCAACACAGCGATAGATACCAAGCTCATGAAATGACCCAGCTTGCCGAGGCCATCCGCCCCCATGTACACAGCGATTAATTTTAGTAAACAGAAGCCAACCAATATCTTTGACGCTTGAGCAGCGCTTGTAAAAAAAGCGCCGATCAGCATACCTCGGTTTGAGCCATCCAACTTACCGGCCGAGGGCATTAACTGCACCTATCACGGAATTGATAACATGCTGGATCTCAGCCTCTGTCATACCATGCCAGACAGGCAAACGAATAAGACGCTCGCTTTCCCTGGTAGTAAAACGGTCTTCACCGTTGAATCGACCGAGCAAAACACCTGCAGGCGCGCTGTGAAGTGGAACATAATGAAAAACCGCCCCCACGCTGGCATCCTTCAAATGGCTGAGAACTGCCCCGCGTGCAGCGATATCTTTTACTTTGATATAAAACATATGCGCATTGGCCACACAGCCATTTGGAATGGTCGGAACTTCAATCAGTCCCGTCGCCGCCAACTCTGCGAAGGCCGTACGGTAGTGCTGCCAAATACTGAGTCTAGAATCATTAATGAGCGTCGCGTATTCTAATTGCCCAAATAAATAAGCGGCCTGCAATTCCCCCGGCAAATAACTACTACCAATATCAACCCATGTATATTTATCAATCATACCTCTAAAGAACTGGCTGCGATTAGTACCCTTTTCCCTAATGATTTCGGCGCGACCAATAAAGCGCTTATCATTGATTAACAACAAACCACCTTCACCGCCACTGGTGTAGTTTTTTGTTTCATGAAAACTATAAGCAGCCAAATGCCCGATGGTCCCTAGCCAACGCCCTTTATAAGTCGACATCATGCCCTGAGCAGCATCTTCCACGACAAACAAGTCATGTCGCTGCGCAATATCCATGATCACATCCATGTCACAGGCAACACCGGCATAATGAACGGGCACAATCGCCTTAGTTTTTGTAGTGATCGCCGCTTCGATAAGCGTTTCATCAATATTCATTGTGTCTGGCCGAATATCTACAAAAACAATCTTCGCGCCTCGAAGTACAAATGCGTTAGCAGTACTTACAAAGGTATAGCTTGGCATGATGACTTCGTCACCCGGCTGTATATCTATCAAGATAGCAGCCATTTCGAGCGCTTGAGTGCACGAAGGTGTCAATAACGCTTTTTCACAAGAGAATGTTTTCTCAAACCAACGCTGACAACCAATGGTAAACTCACCGTCACCAGACATCTTGGCACTGCGCATGGCACGTATTACATATTGATCTTCGTTACCCGTATAGGGTGGTTTATTAAATGGAATCTGCATCGCGCTCACCGTAAAATTCTTTTGCTTACTGGGCTTAAGCCAAATATTGCTTAAAGACAAGACCCGCAAATAGAATTGATCGCGAGCCGATTAATTGCTGCCTCGGCATTTGTTCGAACACAAAACTGGAGGAGTTTTCACACAGATATGAGGGTATTCACAGTAGCAGATCGCCGGCCGAATCCCGCCTAACTACTAGCACTGAAAACGCAAGACGCCAGCTATCGTTGATGGGCTGCATTTTACCCGATAACCGGTGCGCTTTGAACCTTGACGTGGCGCTTTTATAACGCCAACCCTAGGCAATCTATCCGCAACTGACTGATTTTTATGAAGAAAATCCTAAGCTCAAGGTATCGATTAACTCGACTGAGCAAGAGGAAGGGCGCGCTTTCAGTAGAGCCCCTCCAAATAATGCGGGCCTCACTTGACGATTACCCGGAAGGAAAATAGCCCCCTACACAACCCATAGGGAGAAGCGGTCGCGAGGAGGAACTTTATCCGCGCGCAGCCGACGCTCGCTTATTACGGCGGACACTGGCTGCCAATACGCAAAAAAAGGGACCTATCAACAACCCGACGATTAGCGCAGCGACGACATAAACGGCCACTGGCAGTTGCATGGTGGCCCACCCCAGGAACGAAAGAGAGACGCCTTGTTGGTTCTCCAACACAAAAGCTGCAACCATCAGTGCAACAGCTAGCACTACCAACATCAGAAAAACACGTTTAATCCCACGCATGACTTACTCCCACCCTAAAGCCACTCAGACGCCTTCTTCCTCATCTTCATTCACCCGATCCCGCAGTTCCTTCCCCGGCTTGAAATGAGGCACAAATTTCCCATCCAGACTTACCGATTGCCCAGTCTTAGGATTGCGCCCTACCCGTGGCGCACGATAGTGCAGCGAAAAACTCCCAAATCCACGGATCTCAATCCGATCCCCGGTAGCCAGGCACTGGGACATTTGCTCAAGCATGGTCTTAATAGCCAACTCCACATCCTTGGATGAGAGCAGCCCTTGATGGGTGACAATTCGTTCGATCAACTCCGACTTCGTCATATTTTTCCCTTCTTTTTCAAGCAGCTAGGAAAAGCGCTTCGAAGGTTTTAGCATGACTTGATGAATTTGAACAGCCCATGCATAAACTTATCTGCTGGTTAAATAAACACCTGAATAGAACACAAAACCTCTCAATTGCATATGACGAGCATCTTGCGAGTAACCGCGCCGGCGGGGTTCCAGCCGAACAGGTAGTCGCCCTCCTCATCCTTGGCGTCGCTGGATCGAGTGATGACCTTATAGCCCTGCATCTTGCATTCACGAGCGGCGCGCCTCTCGCACTTATCCCAGCCGTTGCCAAGACCGGAGCAGTCGACCTCTATGCCGCTGACGCCGCGCCTAGCGTGAGTTTTGGCGCTGGTGACTGAGCAGCCTGCAAGCATTACCACTGCGAATATTACGATAAGCTTGTTCATTGAAATCCTTATTAAAACAACAACAAAACGGGCAACGCTTTTACCAAGACTATAGTCAGTTCTGACCCCGAGCTAAATGCCTTGGTTCTCGCTTGTTGATTCAACAAATTGCAGGCACAAAAAAGGGCGACCGAAGTCGCCCTTTTTACAGCCTTACAGAACTTAGTTCTGCTTAGCCATAGCTTCGCGCAGCAGGGAGGCCATAGTGGTCTCGCCTTGTGCAGCTTCCGGAGCCGATTTCAGGCTCTGGATTGCTTCTTTCTCTTCCACTTCGTCTTTGGACTTGATGGAGAGCTGGATTACGCGGCTCTTGCGGTCAACGCTGATGATCTTGGCTTCTACTTCCTGACCTTCTTTCAGAACGTTGCGCGCATCTTCAACGCGGTCACGGCTGATTTCGGAGGCTTTCAGAGTCGCTTCGATATCGTCGGCCAGAACGATGATGGCGCCTTTAGCGTCAACTTCTTTCACAGTGCCTTTAACGATGGCGCCCTTGTCGTTCTCTTGAACGTACTCGGAGAACGGATCGCTTTCCAGTTGCTTGATGCCCAGGGAGATGCGCTCGCGCTCTGGGTCAACCGACAGGATAACGGTGTCCAGCTCGTCGCCCTTCTTGAAACGACGAACAGCTTCTTCGCCAACTTCGTTCCAGGAGATGTCGGACAGGTGAACCAGGCCGTCGATGCCGCCGTCCAGACCAATGAAGATACCGAAATCGGTGATCGACTTGATGGTGCCGGAGATTTTATCGCCCTTGTTGAACTGGCCAGAGAAATCTTCCCATGGGTTAGATTTGCACTGCTTGATGCCCAGGGAGATACGACGACGCTCTTCGTCGATGTCCAGAACCATAACTTCCACTTCGTCGCCGACTTGTACGACTTTCGAAGGGTGGATGTTCTTGTTGGTCCAGTCCATTTCGGAAACGTGTACCAGGCCTTCCACGCCTTCTTCCAGCTCAGCGAAGCAGCCGTAGTCGGTCAGGTTGGTTACACGCGCGGTAACGCGAGTGCTTTCTGGATAACGGGCTTTGATAGCAACCCATGGATCTTCACCCAGTTGCTTCAGGCCCAGGGAAACACGGTTGCGTTCGCGATCGTATTTCAGAACCTTGACATCGATCTCGTCGCCAACGTTGACGATTTCGGAAGGATGCTTGATACGCTTCCAAGCCATGTCGGTAATGTGCAGCAGGCCATCGACGCCACCCAGATCGACGAATGCGCCGTAATCGGTGAGGTTCTTGACGATACCTTTGACTTGTTGGCCTTCCTGCAGGGATTCCAGCAGAGCTTCACGCTCGGCGGAGTTTTCTGCTTCCAGGACGCTGCGACGGGAAACGACAACGTTGTTGCGCTTCTGGTCGAGTTTGATGACCTTGAATTCGAGTTCCTTGCCTTCCAGGTGCGTGGTGTCGCGCACTGGACGAACATCGACCAAAGAACCTGGCAGGAACGCACGGATGCCGTTAACGTCGACAGTGAAGCCGCCTTTAACCTTACCGTTGATAACGCCCTTGACCACTTCTTCAGCTGCGAAGGCTGCTTCGAGAACAATCCAGCATTCAGCGCGCTTGGCTTTTTCACGGGACAGCTTGGTTTCACCGAAACCGTCTTCAACCGAGTCCAGAGCAACGTGAACTTCGTCACCGACATTGATTGTCAGATCGCCAGCATCGTTGTAGAACTGTTCCAGCGGGATCAGAGCTTCAGACTTCAGACCAGCGTGAACGGTTACCCAGCGAGCTTGGTAATCGATATCAACGATAACACCGGTGATGATGGAGCCTGCCTGAAGGTTCAGGGTTTTTAGGCTTTCTTCAAAGAGTTCCGCAAAGCTTTCGCTCATTTTAATTCCTGTTGATAAGGGCGAAGAATACGCCCATCTCCACACCCCAGACGGTGTGGGTCAGTTTCAGTTAAAAGAAGCCACCGCAGGACTAT
Source organism: Pseudomonas sp. S3_A03 (assembly GCF_054668275.1). Lineage (NCBI taxonomy): Bacteria > Pseudomonadati > Pseudomonadota > Gammaproteobacteria > Pseudomonadales > Pseudomonadaceae > Pseudomonas > Pseudomonas sp. S3_A03. Next base: position 5,749,530 of record NZ_CP162753.1, on the reverse strand, counting down.
GACTGGTCCCCTGCGGCCTTCTTGATCACCCGGCGATATCGCGAATGGCGATTTCGCTCAAGATGCGTTCCAGCACCTGCTCGATGGACAGCTCCGTGGAATCCAGCTGGATGGCATCAGCCGCCGGCTTTAGCGGGGCTACTGCGCGCTGGGTATCACGCTCATCGCGTGCACGGATCTCATCTAGCAGACTCGACAGACTAACACCATCGACTTTGCCCTTCAACTGCAAGTAGCGGCGGCGAGCCCGTTCCTCGGCGCTGGCTGTCAGGAAAATCTTCAGCGGCGCCTCGGGAAATACCACCGTGCCCATGTCGCGACCGTCGGCCACCAGGCCCGGAGGTTCCTGAAAAGCCCGCTGACGCTGCAGCAGCGCATCACGCACCGCCGGCAGCGCGGCAACCTGGGACGCCCAGGAGCCGACCTGCTCGTTGCGCAGATCATCGGTCACATCATCACCTTCGAGGATGATGCGCTGGGGATGGCCTTCCGTCGCCCCAACGAACTGCACATCAAGGTGCGCCGCCAGTAGCTTCAGAGACTCTTCGTTGGTCAGGTCGACGCCATGATTACGTGCGGCAAATGCCAGCAGGCGATAGAGCGCGCCGGAATCCAGCAGGCACCAGCCCAGGCGCTTGGCCAGGATGCCGGCGATCGTGCCTTTGCCCGAGCCGCTTGGCCCGTCGATGGTAATCACCGGAGCTTTGATATTCACAATTGAGCCTCTTGGGCAACACGCATGCCGACATGGGCACACAGTGTAAGAAAGTTCGGAAAAGACGTAGCAACATTGGCGCAGTCATGGATACGAATCGGCGCCGTTGCCCGCAGGGAAGCGACGCTGAACGCCATGGCAATGCGGTGATCGCCGTGGGCGTGTACATCACCGCCGCCTATCGGGCCGCCGTCAATGATAATCCCATCAGGGGTCGGTTCACACTTCACCCCCAGCGCCAGCAGACCGTCGGCCATCACCTGGATTCGGTCGGACTCCTTCACACGCAACTCTTCAGCGCCACGCAAAACGGTCCGGCCCTCAGCGCAGGCCGCCGCCACAAACAGCACTGGAAACTCATCGATAGCCAACGGCACCAGCGCTTGAGGAATCTCGATACCCTTCAGCGCAGCCGCACGTACACGCAGGTCAGCAACCGGCTCGCCACCCACTTCGCGTGGGTTTTCCAGGGTGATATCGGCGCCCATCAACCGCAGAATATCGATCACACCGGTTCGGGTCGGATTGATTCCCACGTGCTCCAGCAACAACTCGGAGCCTTCGGCAATCGAAGCGGCCACCAGGAAGAACGCCGCTGAAGAAATATCCCCCGGCACTTCAATGTGGGTCGCTGTCAGTACATGGCCCGATTCCAGCGATACGGTAGCGCCCTGCACTGCCACCGGATAACCAAACCCGCGCAACATGCGCTCAGTATGGTCGCGGGTCGGCGCAGGCTCCGTCACCGCGGTGACGCCTTTGGCGTACAACCCGGCAAGCAACAGACAGGACTTGACCTGAGCACTGGCCATCGGCAGCGCATAATTCATGCCTTTCAACGATTGCCCACCACGGATGGTCAGCGGCGGACATCCTTGCGGGCCTGTCTCGATCAACGCCCCCATTTCCCGCAAGGGCTTGGCCACGCGATTCATCGGGCGCTTGGACAGCGACGCGTCGCCCGTCAACACGCTGTCGAAACTTTGCGCCGCCAGCAACCCGGCCAACAAGCGCATGGACGTACCGGAGTTCCCCAGATAAATCGGCCCCGGTGCAGCCTTCAAACCATGCAAACCCACGCCATGAATGGTCACGCGCCCATGGTGCGGGCCCTCGATGACCACCCCCATGTCGCGAAACGCCTGCAAGGTGGCCAAGGCATCTTCACCTTCAAGGAAACCTTCGACTTCGGTCACGCCTTCAGCCAACGAACCCAGCATGATCGACCGATGGGAGATCGACTTGTCGCCCGGCACGCGGATACGCCCGCTCAAGCGACCGCCCGGGTTGGCGATGAAGGTCAGCTCATCGGCATTCACAGCTGTTTCCATATAGGCCCGGCGCGCCAGGATCTTGCTGAAGTGCTCTCGCGCCACTCGTGCACGCGTAAACACGCCCAATAATTGATGGCCGTCCCCCGCATCGACCGCGTCGCGCAAAGCGTCGAGGTCACTGCGAAAAGTGTCCAGAGTGCGCAACACCGCTTCGCGATTGGCGAGGAAGATGTCGTGCCACATCACCGGATCACTGCCGGCAATCCGCGTAAAGTCGCGAAAGCCACCGGCGGCGTAACGGAAAATATCCAGGTTCTCGTTGCGCTTGGCCAAAGAATCCACCAGGCCGAACGCCAGCAAATGCGGCAGATGGCTGGTCGCAGCCAAGACCTCGTCATGACGCTCGACCTGCATATGCTCGACATCCGCTCCCAGCTCACGCCAGAGACGATCTACCACCGCCAACGCGGCCGGATCGGTTTGCGCCAACGGCGTGAGGATCACTTTATGCCGACGGAACAACTGCGCATTGGACGCCTCCACCCCGCTCTGCTCGGAGCCTGCAATCGGATGGCCCGGCACAAAGCGCGCAGGCATGCCGCCAAAGGCCAGTTGCGCGGCGCGCACCACATTGCCCTTGGCACTGCCGACATCCGTGAGAATCGCGCCGCCCAACTCCATGCCGGCCAGCAACGCCAACAGTTTTTCCATGGCCAGGATCGGCACGGCGAGCTGGATCACGTCGGCGCCCTGGCATGCGAACGCCAGGTCGGCCTCACACCGATCCACCACCCCCAACTCAACGGCCAGCTTGCGCGATTGCGGGTCCAGGTCCACACCGACCACTTCGCCGCATAGCCCGCTTTCGCGTAGGCCTTTGGCGAAGGAGCCGCCGATCAACCCCAGGCCGACCACCACCAGGCGACCGATCATAGGCACAACAGGTTGCAATGCAGTGACATCAACCACGAGCCAGAACCTTGGCCAGCGCCTCCAGGAAGCGGCTGTTTTCAGCCGGCAAACCGATGGTGATGCGCAGGTGGTTCGGCATACCGTAGTTGGCCACCGGACGCACGATCACGCCTTCACGCAACAGCCCCTGGAACACCGGGGCCGCCACCTGGCCGAGGTCGACGCAAATGAAGTTGCCCTTGGACGGAATCCAGCCCAGGCCCAAATCACGGAAGCCATCCTGCAACTGCAACATGCCGCTTTCATTAATGCGTCGACCTTCTGCCAGGTACTCGGCATCTTTCAACGCCGCACACGCCGCCGTCAGGGCCAGGCTGTTGACGTTGAACGGTTGGCGCACGCGGTTCAGCACATCAGCCACCACCGCCGTGGACAAACCATAACCAACGCGCAACGACGCCAGGCCATAGGCCTTGGAGAAGGTGCGCGACACCAGCAGGTTCGGGTAGGCCGCCAGGAAGTCCAGCCCATCCGGCAGGTCGCTGCCTTCGGCGTACTCGATGTAGGCCTCATCCAGCACCACCAGCACATGCTCCGGCACGTCTTGCAGGAATTCATTCAGCGCCGCTGCATCAAACCAGGTACCGGTCGGGTTGTTCGGGTTGGCGATAAACACTACGCGCGTCTGGGCATCGATGGCCGCCAGCATCGCGGGCAGATCGTGGCCCCAGTCTTTGGCAGGAATCACGCGGGCTTGAGCGCCAACGGCCTGGGTGACGATCGGATAAACCGCAAACGCGTGCTCGCTGAACACCGCATTCAGGCCCGGCGCCAGGTAGGCACGGCCGACCAGCTCGAGGATGTCGTTGGAGCCATTACCCAGGGTCACCTGGTTCAGCTCGACACGACACTTTTGCGCCAGCAGCGATTTAAGAGCAAAACCATTGCCGTCCGGGTAGCGGGTCAGCTCGGCCAGCTCTTCACGAATCGCCACCAACACTTTGGGGCTCGGGCCGAGCGGGTTCTCATTGCTGGCTAGCTTGACGATCTTTGAAGGATCCAGGTTCAACTCACGCGCCAGCTCGTCCACAGGCTTGCCCGGTACGTAAGGCGACAGTTGTTGCACGCCCGGCTGAGCCAGGGCGAGGAAGTTGCCACTCATGTTAACGCCTCACAAAACCGCTTTCGGGTAAGAACCGAGCACCTTGAGCGCCACGGCTTCCTGACTTATTTTCTCCAGCACGCCCTTGACCAGCGGGTCGCGGTGATGGCCGATGAAATCAATAAAGAACACGTAGGTCCATTTACCGCTGCGCGAAGGCCGCGTCTCGATGCGTGTCAGGTCAATCCCGTTGTCGTGGAATGGCACCAGCAACTCATGCAACGCGCCGGGCTTGTTGCTCATGGAGACAATGATCGACGTCTTGTCATCGCCGGTCGGCGGCACTTCCTGGCTGCCGATCATCAGGAAACGCGTGGAGTTGTCCGGGCGGTCCTCGATTTTCTCGGCCAGGCGCGTCAGCCCGTAAAGGCCCGCCGCCATATCACCGGCGATCGCCGCCGAATTCCACTCACCCTTGACCCGCTTGGCCGCTTCGGCATTGCTGGACACCGCCACCCGCTCGACATTCGGATAATGGGCGTCCAGCCACTTGCGGCACTGAGCCAGGGATTGGGCATGGGAATAGATACGACTGATGCTGTCGGTCTTGGTGTTCTCCCCCACCAACAAGTGATGGTGGATACGCAACTCGACTTCGCCACAGATCACCATGTCGTGCTCGAGGAAGCTGTCCAGCGTGTGGTTGACCGCGCCTTCGGTGGAGTTTTCCACCGGCACTACGCCAAAATTCACCGCGCCGGCCGCCACTTCACGGAACACTTCGTCGATGGCTGCCATCGGCTTGCTGATCACCGCGTGGCCAAAGTGCTTCATGGCCGCCGCCTGGGTGAATGTGCCCTCGGGCCCGAGGTAGGCGACCTTGAGCGGCTGTTCCAGGGCCAGGCACGAAGACATGATTTCACGGAACAACCGCGCCATTTCTTCGTTGCCCAACGGCCCCTTGTTGCGCTCCATCACCCGCTTGAGTACCTGGGCTTCACGCTCGGGACGGTAGAACACCGGCACCTCACCTTCCGCCAGGGACGCCATCTTCACCCGCGCCACTTCCTGGGCGCAGCGCGCGCGCTCACTGATCAGTTCCAGGACTTTCTCGTCCAGGCTGTCAATGCGCACGCGCAGGGCCTTGAGCTCTTGTTCAGACATTAGCCGTGTTCCTTTTCGAACTCTGCCATGTAGGCAACCAGCGCGTTGATCGCGTGAATGTCGACGGCGTTATAGATGGAGGCACGCATGCCGCCCACCGAGCGGTGGCCCTTGAGGTTCAGCAGGCCGCGCTCGTCGGCGCCGGCCAGGAACGGCTTGTCCAGGCGGTCGTCCGCCAGGCGGAACGGTACGTTCATCCATGAGCGGTCGGTGAGGTTGATCGGGTTGCTGTACAGGCCGCTGGCGTCGATAAAGTCGTACAGGACGCGCTTTTTCTCTTCGTTGAGCTTGCCCATGGCCGCCACGCCGCCCTGCTCCTTGAGCCATTCGAACACCAGGCCCGACAGGTACCAGGCGAACGCCGGCGGCGTGTTGTACATCGAGCCGTTATCGGCCGCGACCTTGTAGTTGAGCATGGTCGGGCACAGCGAGCGCGCGCGGCCCAGCAGGTCTTCGCGGATGATATTGACCAGGATGCCGCTAGGGCCGATGTTCTTCTGCGCGCCGGCATAGATCATGCCGTACTTGGAGACGTCGATCGGGCGCGAAAGGATGTCCGAGGACATGTCGCACACCAGCGGCACGTCCCCCACTTGCGGCACCCAGTCGAACTCCAGGCCACCGATGGTTTCGTTCGCAACGTAGTGCACGTAGGCCGCGTCCTTCGATAGCTTCCACTCGTTCTGACCGGGAATGGCGAAGTAGTCGTAGGGCTTGGCGGTGCCTGCCACGTTGACATGCCCGTAGCGCGACGCTTCTTCGATGGCCTTCTGGCCCCAGATACCGGTATCGATATAGTCGGCGGTGCCGCCTTCCGGCAACAGATTCAGCGGGATTTGCGCGAACTGCTGGCTGGCGCCGCCTTGCAGGAACAGCACTTTGTAGTTCGATGGGATGCCCAGCAAGTCGCGCAGATCCTGCTCGGCCTTGGTGGCAATGGACACGAACTCATCGCTGCGATGGCTCATTTCCATCACGGAGAGGCCTTTTCCATGCCAGTCGAGGAGTTCACCCTGCGCACGCTGCAGGACTGCTTCAGGAAGCGCCGCGGGACCGGCACAGAAGTTATAGGCTCTCTTGCTCACATCCAATCTCACTCTGATCTGGTGGGGTGGTGCAATAAACGGGTATTCAATACTTTCATAAGGGACAAACAACAAGGGGGCGAATCTTCATCCGCCCCCTGTGTGCCCGCTTATTCCTGCGGTTCTTCTTCGTCTGCGGCAGCGTCGAGGGTCGGCTCGTCGACGTTGTCATCGCCTGCTGCGATCACCTCGCCTTCAAACGCTTCCCCTTCCAGCTCTTCGCCTTCGACTTCCGATGGTTCCTGGACGCGCTCCAGGCCTACCAGTGTTTCGTCGCTAGCCAGCTTGATCAGCGTCACGCCCTGGGTGTTACGGCCCAGGCTCGACACTTCGGCCACACGAGTACGTACGAGGGTGCCCTGGTCGGAAATCAGCATGATCTCCTCGCCATCGAGCACCTGCACCGCGCCGACCAGACGACCGTTGCGGTCGTTGCTGACCATGGCGATAACGCCCTGGCCGCCACGCTTGTACTCCGGGAACTCGCTGATAGCGGTGCGCTTGCCATAACCGCGCGCCGAAGCGGTGAGGATCTGGCTGCCTTCTTCCGGAATCAGCATCGAAATCAGCTTCTGCCCTTCCGGCAGGCGCATGCCACGCACACCGCGGGCAGTACGGCCCATGGCGCGAACGTCGGATTCCTTGAAGCGCGTGACTTTGCCGCCGTCGGAGAACAGCATGACTTCGCGCTCGCCGTCAGTGATGGCTGCGGAGATCAGCACGTCGCCTTCATCCAGCTCCAGGGCGATCAAGCCCACGCTGCGCTGGCGGCTGAAGGACTCCAGCGGGGTCTTCTTCACGGTGCCTTTGGCGGTCGCCATGAAGATGAAGTGACCTTCGGTGTACTCCTCGACCGGCAGCATGGTGGTGATGTATTCATCGCTGTCCAGCGGCAGCAGGTTGACCAACGGACGACCACGGGCGGCACGGGAGGCCTCCGGGATTTCGTAGGTCTTGAGCCAGTACACCTTGCCCTTGCTGGAGAACAGCAGCAGCGTGGTGTGGCTGTTGGCGACCAGCAGGTGAGCGATGTAGTCCTCATCCTTCACGCCAGTAGCCGATTTACCCTTACCACCACGACGCTGAGCCTGGTACGCGGCCAGCGGCTGGGTCTTGGCGTAGCCACCGTGAGAGATGGTCACTACGCGCTCTTCTTCCGGGATCATGTCACCCAGGGTCAGGTCGAGGCGCGCATCGAGGATTTCGGTGCGGCGCACGTCGCCGTATTCGGCGCGGATCACTTCCAGTTCTTCGCGGATCACTTCCATCAGGCGCACGGCGCTGTTGAGGATGCGGATCAGCTCGCCGATCTGGTTGAGAATCTCCTGGTACTCGGCCAGCAGTTTCTCGTGTTCCAGGCCGGTCAAGCGGTGCAGACGCAGTTCCAGGATGGCCTGGGCCTGTTCCGGCGACAGGAAGTACTTGCCGTCACGCAGGCCGTATTGCGGATCCAGGGTCTCCGGACGGCAGGAATCGGCGCCGGCACGTTCAACCATCGCCACTACGGCGCTGGATTCCCATGGCATCTTGATCAGCGCTTCCTTGGCTTCCGACGGCGTCGGCGAAGCTTTGATCAGGGCGATCACCGGGTCGATGTTCGACAGCGCAACCGCCTGGCCTTCCAGGATGTGGCCGCGTTCGCGAGCCTTGCGCAGTTCAAACACGGTACGGCGGGTGACCACTTCGCGACGGTGACGCACGAAGGCTTCCAGCAGATCCTTGAGGTTCAGGATGCGCGGGCGACCGTCGATCAGCGCGACGACGTTGATACCAAACACGCTTTGCAGCTGGGTCTGGGCGTAGAGGTTGTTGAGGATCACCTCCGGCACTTCGCCACGACGCAGCTCGATCACCACGCGCATACCGTCTTTGTCGGACTCGTCGCGCAGCTCGGTGATGCCTTCGAGCTTCTTCTCTTTAACCAGCTCGGCGATCTTCTCGATCAGGCGCGCCTTGTTCAACTGGTACGGCAGTTCGGTGATGACGATCTGCTGGCGACCACCGACCTTGTCGATGTCTTCGATGATCGAGCGGGCGCGCATGTAAATGCGGCCACGGCCGGTGCGGTAGGCTTCGATGATGCCGGCGCGACCGTTGATGATCGCGGCGGTCGGGAAGTCCGGGCCAGGGATGTACTGCATCAGCTCATCGACGGTCAGCTCGGGGTTGTCGATGAGGGCCAGGCAACCGTCGATGACTTCACCGAGGTTGTGCGGCGGGATGTTGGTGGCCATGCCCACGGCGATACCGCTGGAACCGTTGACCAGCAGGTTGGGGATCTTGGTGGGCATTACAGCCGGGATCATTTCGGTGCCGTCGTAGTTCGGCACCCAGTCCACGGTTTCTTTATGCAGGTCGGCCAGCAGCTCGTGCGCCAGCTTGGTCATGCGCACTTCGGTGTATCGCATGGCCGCGGCGTTGTCGCCGTCGACCGAACCGAAGTTACCCTGGCCGTCTACCAGCAGGTAGCGCAGGGAAAACGGCTGGGCCATCCGAACGATGGTGTCGTACACCGCAGTGTCGCCGTGAGGGTGATACTTACCGATCACGTCACCGACAACACGGGCAGATTTCTTGTACGGCTTGTTCCAGTCGTTACCCAGCTCGCTCATCGCGAACAGCACACGCCGGTGCACGGGCTTCAAGCCATCGCGCGCATCAGGCAGTGCCCGACCGACAATTACGCTCATCGCGTAGTCGAGGTAGGACTGTTTCAGCTCGTCTTCGATATTGACCGGGAGGATTTCTTTGGCCAGTTCGCCCATGAGAAGCCTGATTCCTTTTTCGGGTGAAACCTCGTCACATCCATATGGGACGAACGAAGCTCGCCGCTGCCGACAGAGTGCCTGGCAACGACTTACGACAAATCAACGAGTTATGACACGGATCTGCGCGTTATAGGCCACCCCTTGGGGCAGCCCTGGAAACCGCCGGATGTTATCACAATCGCCGCCACGCACCTATCCCCCTGATGCGCATGGAGCATAGTAAGTTGACGGATGACAGGCTTGAGGGGGACGAGAGAGGCTCAGAGGTGGGGTGGTGCTGTTTTTTGAGGGTGGATCCGGGAGTTTTATTGACTTTAAGGGCCAATCGGGGGCAAGCCCCTCCCACACTTGAAGGGTGAACACAGTCAAAATGTGGGAGGGAGCTTGCTCCCGATAGTCATTTCACAGACACCACGGCCCTCAATGCAGGCGTTTACGGCACATCAGTTGGGCCAGCTTGGCAGTGTCGGGCCGTTCAACGATGCCTTTTTCGGTCACGATCACGTCAATGAGGTCGGCGGGGGTCACGTCAAACACCGGGTTGTAGGCGCTCACATCGGCAGCGAAACGCTGGCCGGCCACTTCCAGCAGCTCGCCCGCATCACGCTCTTCAAGGGCAACGTCATCGCCGGTCGCCATCATCAAGTCGAGGGTCGAACTCGCGGCCACCACCATAAAGCGCACACCGTGGTGCATCGCACACACGGCCAGTTGATACGTGCCGATCTTGCTGATGACGTCGCCATTGGCCGCGATGCAATCCGCGCCGACGATCACCCAGGTCACGCCCTTGGACTTGAGAATATGCGCACCGGCCGAGTCGGCATTGATCATGACCGGGATACCCTCGCCCACCAGCTCCCAGGCGGTCAGCCGTGAACCTTGCAACCACGGCCGGGTTTCGTTGGCGTAAACCTGCTCGACCATGCCTTCCAGGAACGCGGCGCGGATCACCCCCAGAGCCGTGCCCACGCCACCGCAGGCCAAGGCGCCGGCATTGCCGTGAGTGAGGATCGCCTGGGCATTGCCCTGGTGCTTGCGGATCAGCTCAACGCCAAGTTGAGCCATGGTCAGGTTGGCTTCGCGGTCGGTTTGGTGGATCGCAATCGCTTCGGCTTCGAGCAGCGCCAGCGGGTCGGCGTGTTTTGTGATGCGGTCCAGGCGGTCGCGCATGCGCTTGAGGGCCCAGAACAGGTTGGATGCAGTCGGACGGCTATCGGCCAGGAGTGCGTAGTCTTCTTCCCACGCAGCCTGCCAGTCACCGCCCTCTGCGATGCGTTCACGGGCGGCAAGCACCAGGCCATAAGCCGCGCTGATCCCAATGGCCGGCGCACCACGCACGACCATCGAACGAATGGCTGCAGCCACTTCGTCAGCCGTGGAGCAGGCCACCCAGCTTTCCCGGGACGGCAAGGCGCGCTGATCGAGCAGGTACAGCGTGCCGTCGCGCCAATCGATGGCCTTCACTTTCTCCGCAGCCAACAGTCGATCGCGCATCCCTTACTCCGCACTCATGAACAAAAGCCGCCGATTATAGCGATCCGCCAGCCAGGACGCTCGGGTATACTTCGCCCTTCTTTATATAGCTGCCCAGGAAGAAGCCTGCGATGACCGCCACTGCCGCCCCGCTCGACTTGCTGTTGCTGCCAACCTGGCTGGTACCGGTCGAACCCGCCGGCGTGGTGCTCAAGGAGCATGGCCTGGGCATTCGAGATGGGCGCATTGCATTCATCGGGCCACGCGCGGCGGCGCTGAAACTGGCGGCCACCGAAGTGCGCGAGCTACCGGGCATGCTCCTCAGCCCCGGCTTGATCAACGCTCACGGGCATGCCGCAATGAGCCTGTTTCGCGGGCTGGCCGACGACCTGCCACTGATGACCTGGCTGGAAAAACACATCTGGCCCGCCGAAGCCAAATGGGTCGATGAAGCCTTCGTGCGTGACGGCACCGATCTGGCCATTGCCGAGCAACTCAAGGGCGGCATCACCTGCTTCAGCGACATGTACTTCTACCCCAAGGTCGCCAGTGACTGCGTGCACAACAGCGGCATGCGCGCGCAAATTGCCATTCCGATCCTCGATTTCCCGATTCCCGGCGCCAGCAGTGCCGATGAGGCGATTCGCCAGGGCATCGAGCTGTTCAGCGACCTCAAGCATCATCCCCGCATCAAGATTACCTTCGGCCCACACGCGCCCTACACCGTGTGCGACGACAACCTGGAAAAGATCCGGGTCATCGCCGAAGAACTCGACGCCGCAATCCACATGCATGTGCATGAAACCGCCGTTGAAGTGCAGCAAGCGATCGAGAGCACCGGCGAGCGGCCACTGGCGCGCCTGAGCCGCCTCGGCCTGTTGGGCCCACGCTTCCAGGCCGTTCACATGACCCAAATCAGCGAAGACGACCTGGCTTTACTGGTAGAAAGCAACACCAGCGTCATCCATTGCCCGGAATCGAACCTCAAACTGGCCAGCGGCTTCTGCCCGGTGGAGCGTCTGTGGCAGGCTGGGGTCAATGTGGCCATCGGCACCGACGGCGCCGCCAGCAATAATGACCTGGACCTGCTGGGCGAAACCCGCACGGCGGCGATGCTGGCCAAGGCCGTCGCCGGGTCGGCCACCGCCCTGGACGCCCACCGCGCCCTGCGCATGGCCACGCTCAACGGTGCCCGCGCCATGGGCCTGGAAAGCCAGATTGGCTCGCTGGAAATCGGCAAGGCCGCGGACATTGTCGCGTTCGACCTGTCGGGGCTGGCGCAACAACCGATCTACGATCCGGTCTCACAGCTTATCTACGCCACCGGACGCGATTGCGTGAAACACCTTTGGGTCGCCGGCAAGCAGTTGCTCGACGACCGGCAACTGACCCGCCTGGATGAACAACAGTTGACCGCCACGGCCATTGCCTGGGGCCAACGCATCAGCGGCCACCGCGAATAACGTCGGCGTTGAACCCGCGTTCAACGCCGACAAACCGATTATCAGCTTCAGAGGAACCACCATGAGCAACGTCGACCACGCCGAAATCGCCAAATTCGAAGCCCTGGCTCACCGCTGGTGGGACCGTGAAAGCGAATTTAAGCCCCTGCACGACATCAACCCACTGCGGGTCAACTGGATCGACGAGCGCGTCAACCTGGCCGGCAAGAAGGTCCTGGATGTCGGGTGCGGCGGCGGCATCCTGAGCGAAGCCATGGCCCAGCGCGGTGCCACGGTGATGGGCATCGACATGGGCGAAGCGCCTCTGGCCGTGGCCCAACTGCACCAACTGGAATCCGGCGTGAGCGTGGAATATCGCCAGATCACCGCCGAAGCCCTGGCCGAGGAAATGCCCGAGCAGTTCGACGTGGTGACGTGCCTCGAGATGCTCGAACACGTACCGGACCCGTCTTCGGTGATCCGCGCCTGCTTCCGTATGGTCAAGCCCGGCGGCCAGGTGTTCTTCTCCACCATCAACCGCAACCCCAAGGCTTACCTGTTCGCGATCATCGGCGCCGAATACATCATGAAGCTGCTGCCGCGCGGCACCCATGACTTCAAGAAATTCATCCGCCCGTCCGAGCTGGGCGCGTGGAGCCGCCAGGCCGGCCTGACCGTCAAGGACATCATCGGCCTGACCTACAACCCGCTGACCAAGCACTACAAGCTGGCCAGCGACGTCGACGTCAACTACATGATCCAGACCCTGCGCGAGGAGTAAGCCAGTGAAGTTGCGAGCGGTTCTCTTCGACATGGACGGTACGCTGCTGGACACCGCGCCGGACTTTATCGCCATCTGCCAGGCCATGCGCGCCGACCGTGGCCTGGCGCCGATCAACCCCGAACACATCCGCGATGAAATTTCCGGTGGCGCCCGTGCGATGGTCGCCGTGACCTTCTCGATGGACCCGGAGTCGCCAGGTTTCGAGGAACTGCGCCTGGAATTTCTGGAGCGCTACCTGAAGGGCTGCGCGGTTCACAGCCGCTTGTTCGACGGCATGGCCGAGCTGCTGGAAGACATCGAAAAGGCCCACCTGATCTGGGGCGTGGTCACCAACAAACCCGTGCGCTTCGCCGAACCGATCATGCAGCAATTGGGCCTGGCCGAGCGCTCGGCCGTGCTGATCTGCCCGGACCACGTGACCAACAGCAAACCAGACCCGGAACCGATGATCCTCGCATGCAAGATGCTCGGCCTCGACCCGGCCAGCGTGCTGTTCGTGGGCGATGACCTGCGCGATATCGAATCCGGCCGTGACGCCGGCACCCGCACGGCGGCGGTCACCTACGGCTATATCCACCCGGACGACAACCCGCGCCACTGGGGCGCGGATGTGGTGGTGGATCACCCGCTGGAATTGCGCAAGGTGCTGGATAACGCGTTGTGCAGTTGCTGATGGCTCACCGATCCAACTGACCGATGAAGCCCCAAATGTGGGAGGGAGCAACCCCCTCCCACATTGGATCTTCAGTGTTTTCAAATTCGAGGTTATTTATGTTTGATTACTCCGCCCCCCCAGATCTGCTCAAAGGCCGGGTCATCCTGGTGACCGGCGCCGGTCGCGGGATTGGCGCGGCAGCGGCGAAAACCTATGCCGCTCATGGTGCCACCGTGCTGTTGCTGGGCAAGACCGAAGCCAACCTGGCGCAGGTGTATGACGAAATCGAAGCGGCGGGCCACCCGCAACCGGTGGTCATCCCGTTCAACCTGGAGACCGCCCTGCCCCATCAGTACGATGAGCTGGCGGCGATGATCGAAAAAGAATTCGGCCGCCTCGATGGCCTGTTGCACAACGCCTCGATCATTGGCCCGCGTACGCCGATCGAGCAGTTGTCTGGTGAGAATTTCATGCGGGTGATGCACATCAACGTCAACGCGATGTTCATGCTCACCAGCACTTTGCTGCCGCTGCTCAAGTTGTCCCAGGATGCGTCGGTGGTGTTCACCTCCAGCAGCGTCGGGCGCAAGGGCCGTGCGTATTGGGGGGCTTACGGTGTGTCGAAGTTTGCCACTGAAGGCTTGATGCAAACCCTGGCCGACGAGCTTGAGGACGTGGCGGCGGTGCGCGCCAACAGCATCAACCCAGGCGGTACGCGCACCAGCATGCGGGCCCAGGCGTATCCGGGAGAAAACCCGATGGAAAGGCCGGCACCGCAAGAGATCATGCCGGTATACCTTTACCTGATGGGGCCGGACAGTACCGGCATCAATGGGCAGGCGTTTGATGCGCAGTAAACCCTGACACCACCGGAACAACAGGTGGGAGGGGGCTTGCTCTCGATAGCAGGGTGTCAGTCACTGCATCTGTGACTGGCTCACCGCTATCGGGAGCAAGCCCCCTCTCACATTTTTTTACAGCGGTGCTTCCTAGTTTTTTACCACTTCTTCAAGCGTGAAACGGCCGAGCGGGTTCTGCAGGAAGTGACTCACATTCTTGCGTGAGATATTGATGTACGGGCTGTAGTACAGATCGATCCAGTTCACATCCTGTTTGGCCAGTTTCTGCAACTCCACATACATCTGCTCGCGCTTGACCGGGTCGGCCTCGATGCGCGCTGCCGCGACCAGGTCCTTGACCTTGTCGTTCTTGTAGCGGGTCATGTAGTTCTGGTTGGTGTCGTGGCCCAGCACGAAGGTGGTTTTCTGGTCCGGGTCGAGGATGTCGTTGGTCCAGTACATCACCGAAATATCGTATTCACCGTCCACCAGCATCTGCCAGCTTTGGGTTGGGTCGACCTTTTGCAGGTTGGCGGTGACGCCGACCTTGGCCAGCTGATCCTTGATGATCACCGCAATCTGCTCGTCGGCTTCGTTGCCGGCGTTGACCACGTAGTTCAGCTTCAAACCCTCGGCGCCGGCAGCGGCCAGCAATTTCTTGGCCTCGGCCGGGTCGTATGGGCGTTGCAGGTTGTTGGCGTAGTGGTACAGCGAGCCTTTGGGAATGTAGGAATAGGCCACGGTGCCTTGACCATAAGTGGCGGTCTTGACCAGCGATTGTTTGTCGATGGCCATGTCCAGCGCCTGACGCACTTCGGGTTTGGCCAGCAGGCCGTGGGCGTGGTTGATCAGCAGGTGATCTTCACGGGTGGACGGGTCGGCATGGATCACCACGTTCTTGTCTTTCTTCAATTCGTCAACCCGCGAGAACGGTACGAAGATCGCCGTGTCGAGTTCGTTGTTCTGCACCATGCGCATGCGCGTGTTGTCATCGGTCACCGAGACCCATTCCACGCCGTCGAGGCTGACGTTCGTGGCCTGCCAGAAGTTCGGGTTTTTCTTGAGGATTACCCGATCGCCCTTGCGCCACTCATCCACGGTAAACGCCCCGGAGGTCACCGGGTTTTCCGAGTAGGCGTCTTCGCCCATTTTGGTCATGGCTTTTTCCGACAGGATCGACACGGTCGGCGACGCCAATTGCGAGAGAAAGGCGACCGCCGGGGTCTTGAGGGTCACCACCAGGGTTTTCGCGTCTGCGGCCTTGGCCGTATCGATCAGGTTGAAAGGGTCTGCCCACAGCGAGGCTTTGTTATCGCGGATGCGCAACAGGCTGAATGCCGCGTCATCAGCAGTGATCGAGGTGCCGTCGGAGAACTTCGCGTCGCGCAGTTTGAAGGTGTAGGTCAGGCCGTCCTTGGAAATCTCCCAGCTTTGCGCCAGGCCCGGCACCATCTTGGTGCCCAGGTTATCCACGCGGACCAGGGTGTCGTAGACGTTGGCGAACACCCAGGTATCGCGGTTCTGCGCGCTTTTGATCGGGTCAAACGTGGTGCTGTCTTCACGGCAGCCGATGGTCAAAACGCCAGCGGCCTGGGCCAGGCCGGCAGTGAGGGACCAAGCGGTCAGCGTGGCGGCGGCGAGCAACTTCAAGTGGCGCGATTGCATGTCATAACTCCTTGTTTATGGACGGCAGAAAGGGTCAATGGCTCTTCAAGCACGCAACTGTACCGATGCTCGTGCAGAAAATGGGTCGGCGGCAACACCACGGAACACATGGCGCGCGCATAGCCGCAACGCGGGTGAAAGGCACAACCGGTGGGTAAGTTCAGTGGGCTGGGCGGCTCGCCCGGCAAGGGCTCGGCAGGCAATGGCCGATGCGGATCGATCTGCGGAATCGCCTGGATCAACGCCGCCGTGTACGGATGACGCGGTGTGGTGAACACCGCCTCCACCGGGCCTTCCTCGACGATCTTGCCCAGGTACATCACCGCCACGCGGTCGCACAGGCGCCGCACAATGGCCAGGTCATGGGCGATGAACAGGATCGCCAGGTTCATACGCTGTTGCAGTTCCAACAGCAGGTTGATGATCTGGCCCTGGATCGACACATCCAGCGCCGCCACGCACTCATCGGCGATGATCAGGCGGGGTTCTACCGCCAGGGCCCGGGCGATACCGACGCGCTGGCATTGCCCGCCGCTGAGGGAGCCGGGTTTGCGGCCGGCCAACTCAGGGCGCAGCCCCACCAACTCCAGCAGTTCATTGACGCGGGCGGGAATGTGCTCTGCGGTCACTTTGCGCTGCACGCGCAAAACTTCGGCGATGGTTTCGCCAATGGTATGGCGCGGGTTCAGCGCGGCGTAGGGGTCCTGGAAGATCATTGCCGTTTCCTGGCGCAGGCGCGTGATGTCGATCGCGCTGCCATGGGCCATGTCGACCCCGTCGAACAGCACCTGCCCGGCGCTGATCGGGTTGAGGTGCAAAATCGCGCGGCCGAGGGTGCTTTTGCCGCTGCCGGACTCGCCCACCAAGCCGAGGGTTTGGCCTGCGGCGAGGTTCAGCGAAACCCCGTTCACCGCCCTCACCCACTGTTTGTTCAGGCCCAACAGGCCAGTGCCGGACGCGGCAAAACGTACCTCCAGGTCCTTGATCTGCAACAGGCTCATGGGCGCGCTCCCAACGGATAGTGACAAGCCACCCGCACGCCTTCAGGCAAGCGTTCGGTACACAAGGCGCCGACCTGCGGGCAGCGCGGGTTGAAGCGGCAGCCGGCGGGTAATGCATCGAGCAAGGGCGGTTGGCCGGCGATGGTGCGCAACAGGGCGTGGCCGCTGCTGTGGGCCGGCTGGCAGTCGATCAGGCCAGCGGTGTAGGGATGTTGCGGATGCGCCAGTACGTCGTACTTGTTGCCGTGCTCGCACAGGCGCCCGGCGTACATCACCGCGATGGAATCACAGGTTTGCGCCACCACGCCGAGGTCGTGGGTGATCATGATGATCGACAACCCGTGCCGGTCACGCAGCGCCAGCAACAACCGCAGGATTTGCGCCTGCACGGTCACATCAAGCGCCGTGGTCGGCTCGTCGGCGATCAATACCTTCGGCTTGCAGCCCAGGGCCACTGCGATCATTGCGCGTTGGCGCATGCCGCCGGAAAACTCGTGAGGGTAGTTGTCGACCCGCGCCTGGGGGTCGGGAATACCCACTTGGCGCAGCACGTCGATGGCCGCCAGGCGTGCGTCTTTTTTCGACGCGCCTTGATGCAGGCGAATACCTTCGGCGATTTGTTCGCCGATGCGCATCAGCGGGTCCAGGTGGCTGCTGGGGTTCTGGAAAATCATGCCCAGTTGCCCGCCACGCACCGCGCGCATGCCGGCCTCGTCCAATTGCAGAAGGTCCTGGCCGGCCAGGCGCACCGCCGCGCCTTGTACCCGCAAACCGGGCGACGGCAGCAGGCGCATCAGGCCACGACAGGCCATGGTCTTGCCCGAGCCGCTCTCGCCCACCAAACCAAGGATTTCGCCTTCGGCCAGGTCAAACGACACGCGGTCGACCAGGGTCACATCGCGCCCGGCATTGTTGGCGATCACACTCAGGTCGCGCACCTGTAACAGGCTCATGAGCGCTCCCCCAACACTTGCGCCACGCCATCGGCCAGCAGGCTGAAGCCCATGGCCAGGGTCACGATGGCCAGCCCCGGAAAAGTGCAGATCCACCACGCAGTGGTAATAAACGCCTGCCCTTCGGCGACCATGGTGCCCCACTCGGCGGTGGGCGGCTGCACGCCGAGGCCCAGATAACTCACGGCCGCGCCATTCAGCAGCACCAACACCGCATCCGACATGGAAAACACAATCGAGCCAAACAGGGCATTGGGCAGCAAGTGCCGGAACAGGATGCGCCCATGGCCAAAACCCAGGCTCTTGGCGGCCAGGGCGAAGTCGCTTTCCTTGAGCACCAGGATCTGCGAACGGATCAGCCGTGCATACGAGACCCATCCCACCAGCGCCATGGCGATATAGAAACTCTTCAAGCCCGGGCCGAGGATGGCCATGATCGCCAGCATCAGCACCAGGAACGGGAACGCCAGGACCACATCGATCACACGCATGCAGAGGCTGTCGAAACGCCCGCCGATATAGCCCGACACCGCGCCGATAAAGGTGCCGATCATGAACGGGAAGATCACCCCGATAATCGCCAGTTGCAGGTCGATGCGCGCGCCCCAGATCACCCGCGACAGAATGTCTCGGCCGTAGTTATCGGTGCCGAATGGATGGGCCAGGTGAGGGCCGAGCAAACTGATATCGGTGTTCTGCGCAATCGGGTCATACGGCGCAATCCACGGCGCAAACAGCGCGAGGCCAAACCACGCCAGCAGGATCGACAGCCCCCACGCCGCCGTCAGCCGACCATTGCGAAAACCAAAACGCAGACGCAAGCGCCAAGGGGCAATCAGTGGGCGGCTGCTCATCGCATATTCACCCGCGGGTCGAGGGCCACGGTCGCCACGTCCGCGAGGAAGTTGACCACCACCGTCGCGCAGGCCAGCACCATGGCCACGCCCTGCACCACCATGTAATCGCGGGTAAAGATGCCGCGGACCAATAGCTGGCCAATACCGGGAATGGCAAACAGGCTTTCAATCACCACCGTGCCGCTGATCAGCCAGCCGATATTCACCGCCAGCAGGTTGACCGCCGGCACCAGGGAGTTGGGCAACACATGCCGGCGAAACACCGCTGCCTCCGACAACCCGCGCGCCCTGGCCGCAGTGACGTGATCGGCCTGCAACTCCATCAACATGCTCGCCCGCAGGTTGCGTACCAGCACCGCCGACAGCGCCAGCGCGATAGTCAGGCACGGCAACACCATGTGGTGCGCCTTGTCCAGCCAGGTGCGCCCGTAGCCCGACACAGGGAACAGCCCCCATTGGACACTGAGCAGCAAAATCAGCATCAAGCCCAGCCAAAAGGCCGGCATACCCAGGCCAACGGTGGTGAACACGCGGATCAGGTTATCCGCCCAGCGGCCTTGGTTGCGCGCGGCCAACGTCGCCAATGGCAGCGCAATCAGCAGTGCCAGCAGGACACTGCCGAGCACCAGCACCAAGGTCGGTTCGATGCGGGTGACGATCAGTTTCAAGGCGTCGACCTTGTACAGCAGCGATTGCCCGAGGTCGCCCTTGAGCAGGTTCTTCAGGAAGTAGAAATATTGCAGCCACAACGGCTGATCAAGGCCGTACTGGGCGCGGATTTTCAGCAAGGCATCCGGCGTGCTGCGTGAACCGAGCAAGGCGCGCGCCGGATCGCCGGGGATCGAGCGCACCAGCACAAAGGTGATCAGGCTGATGCCAAACAGCACCGGCAGCAATTGCAGCGGCCGGGACAGCACAAAACGGTAGCGCGCCAGGTTCATCGGTCAGCCTCGATGACGAGCGAGAAAGTCGAGCAGCACCGGGAAATACGCCTGGGGTTCTTCATAAAACGGCATATGGCTGCTGTTGGGAAAGACGTGCAATTGGGCGTGTCTGGCGGCCATTTTCATGCGCATGGCGCAGGCGGGGGTGAGTTCGTCGTGCTGGCCGGTGGTGATCAGTATGGGCATGGTGAAATCGGCCATCTCCTTGAGGCGGTTCCAGTCCTTGAGGTTGCCGACGTAGAGAAACTCGTTGGGGCCCTGCATGGTTTCGTACGGCCCCATGTTCCAGTCGCCGAGGGAGCGTTTGACCGGCTCGGGCCACTCATCCAGGCGGCACACGTGGCGGTAGTTGAGCAAGGTGATTGCGGCCTGATACTGCGGGTGGTCGAGGGTACCCATGGCTTCGTGGCGTTGCATCATGGCCACGGTTTCGCTGCCCAGCGCGCCGCGCAGGCGTTCGAGCTCCTGGGACAGGTGCGGAATGTCGCCGACGGTGTTCTCGAGGATCAGGCTTTTGAGTGCGGCGGGGTAATAAATGGCGTATT
This sequence comes from Pseudomonas sp. S3_A03, assembly GCF_054668275.1. Lineage (NCBI taxonomy): Bacteria > Pseudomonadati > Pseudomonadota > Gammaproteobacteria > Pseudomonadales > Pseudomonadaceae > Pseudomonas > Pseudomonas sp. S3_A03. The sequence goes on along the minus strand of NZ_CP162753.1, from coordinate 5,729,349 downwards.
CGATGCCCAACCAGCCACCCCATGAATGCCCAAGCAAATGCACGCGGCCCAGACCGAGGGCCTGGCGCACGGTTTCGACTTCTTCGACATAACGGCGGATTTCCCACAGGGAAACATCGGTCGGTCTGGCTGATGCGCCCGTGCCAAGCTGATCGAATGCAACCACTCGCAGGTTATGGTCCTTGAGCCAGCCATGGGCGTCGCGCAAGTAGTCACACGGCAAGCCCGGCCCGCCGTTGAGGCACAAGAGCACCTCATCGCCTTCGCCAAAGCTGTAGACCGCGAGGTTGTGGCCGTCGACTTGCACGGTGTACCGCTGGTCGGGGGCAATTTCACGCCACATGCATACATTCCTTGTGTTATCGGCCTGGTGGGTAGTGGCCGTTTACCACGCCAACACTACCGAGGATGCCGTGCGTCCATAACCTAGTATTTCTTATAGGTTTGGCCTGGCTGTCCTTCGCCGGGGCGTGGCATTCTACTTGCAGGAAGTCGAGATTCAAATGAATTCGGGAGCAGAACGGATGCTGGCCAAGCTAACTGCCGTCAATAATCGTCTGATGCCGGGCAGGAGCCTGGACGAGCAGATGGACAACGCTTTTATCCTCGCCCAGCAGTTGGGTTTCGATGCCTTGGTGTATGACTACACCCCGGTGCCGATCGATCAGGATGGTGCATTGATCACCCCCTCGGTGCTGGAACTGCGCAATACACCGCCAGGCTGGCACACCTTGTGGTGCAGCGAAGGTTTTTACCAGATAGACCCGGTGCAGCATCTGGCCCTGAGCACGGTGTCACCGTTTGTGTGGTCCTACGAAGCCAAGGCCGATACCCCGCTGCAGAAGATCATCGACCCCTGCCACGCGCCAGTTTCAACCTACCTGCACGACCAGCAACTGACCTGCGGCGTGAGTGTGCCCATCCACCTGCCCCGCGGCGGTTTTGCCTCGTTGACCGGCCTGCGCACCGGCAAGGCCCAGACCGTGCTGCAAGAGGCGCAGCACACGTTGTCGGATTTCAGCCTGATTTCCCACGCCTTGCAGGAAGCGGCCTACCCGTTATTCAGCAAGGAACTGCGCACCTACCCACATATCCACCTGACCAAACGCGAACGCGAATGCCTGAAATGGGCGGCCGAAGGCCTCACCGCCGCTGAAATCGCCACGCAGTTGAGCCGGTCACTGGCCGTGGTCACCCTGCACCTGGCCTCGGCGATGCACAAACTGGGCGCCAAAAACCGCGTACAGGCTGTGGTTCGCGCCACCCATTACCGCCTGCTCGACGACTGACTCCTCGGCAAAACCTAGCTGTTTTGCTAGTTACTTAAATGTTGCCGGCGGATTATCGTGCCCCTGATCGTTTTCTTCAGAGCAGGGTACGAAATGGAGTTCATCGAAAAGATCCACGAAGGGTATGCAACGTTCGGCGCCTACCAGACCTGGTACCGCGTCACCGGCGACCTGGCCAGCGGCCGCACGCCGTTGGTCATCATCCACGGCGGCCCCGGTTGCACCCATGATTACGTCGACGCCTTCAAGGATGTCGCCGCCAGCGGCCACGCCGTGATCCACTACGACCAACTGGGCAATGGCCGCTCCACGCACCTACCCGATGAAGCCGCGTCTTTCTGGACCGTCGACCTGTTCCTCAAAGAACTGGACAACCTGCTGGATCATCTGCAAATCAGCGACAACTACGCGATCCTCGGCCAGTCCTGGGGCGGCATGCTCGGCAGTGAACACGCGATTCTGCAACCTAAGGGGCTGCGCGCGTTTATCCCGGCCAACTCACCGACCTGTATGCGCACCTGGGTCAGCGAAGCCAACCGCCTGCGCAAATTGTTGCCAGAAGGCGTGCATGAAACCCTGCTCAAGCATGAAGCCGCCGGCACCTACCAGGACCCGGAATACCTCGCCGCCTCGCGAGTGTTCTATGACCAGCATGTGTGCCGCGTCAATCCGTGGCCGGAAGAGGTGGCGCGCACTTTCGCCCAGGTCGACTCGGACCCCACGGTGTACCACGCGATGAGCGGCCCGACCGAGTTCCATGTGATCGGCAGTTTGAAGGATTGGAAATCCATTGGCCGCCTGTCGGCGATCAAGGTACCAACCCTGGTGATTTCCGGTCGGCATGACGAGGCTACACCGCTGGTGGTCAAGCCGTTCCTGGATGAAATTGCGGATGTGCGCTGGGCGCTGTTTGAAGACTCCAGCCACATGCCCCATGTGGAAGAACGCCAGGCGTGCATGGGCACAGTGGTGAAGTTTCTGGATGAGGCGTGTCCGGTGCCGCACGCAGAGCGCAAGGCCGGCTGAGTTCAATGTGTGGGAGGGGCGTGCCCCTCCCACACATTCAGACCTCGGAGGTCTCAGGTTTCGATGCGTGCCTTGAGGCTTGCTCCATCAACGGAATCTCCTTGCCCTCGGCATCGAACAACTTGCCGCCCCTGAAATAGTCCCCATCACGCAGCGCCGCCACATCGTGGAAGCACAAGCTGCGCTCGGTCCCCGCCACAAACACCGACTGCTGGTCCGAGTTGCCCGCCGTGAAATGGTTGAACGCCAGGTTCAACGCTATCGCCATGATCGCCGACGAACTGATGCCCGAATGGAAAATGGTCGCGAACCAGCTGGGGAACTGATCATAGAAACTTGGCGCGGCGATAGGAATCATGCCGAAACCAATGGACGTGGCGACGATAATCAAATTCATGTTGTTGCGGTAATCCACCTTGGACAAGGTGCGAATACCGCTGGCCGCCACGGTGCCGAACAGCACAATCCCGGCGCCGCCCAGCACTGACGTCGGCACTGCCGCGATCACCCGGCCCATGAACGGCAGCAGGCCGAGGATGACCAGAAACAGACCACCGGTGGCGACCACAAAGCGACTCTTCACCCCGGTCACCGCCACCAGGCCGACGTTCTGGGCGAACGCGCTCTGGGTGAACGAACCGAAGATCGGCGCAAACATACTCGACAGCATATCGGCGCGAAGGCCGTTACCCAGGCGTTTGGAGTCGACCTTGGTGTCGATGATTTCGCCCACGGCCAGGATGTCGGCAGAAGTTTCCACCAGGGTCACCATCACCACGATGCACATGGAAATGATCGCGGCGAGGTGGAAGGTCGGCATGCCGAAATGGAAGGGTGTGGGAAAACCGAACATCGGCCCCTGGGTCACGCCGGAGAAGTCCGCCATGCCGAGCAACACCGCAATCAGGGTGCCGATCACCATCGCCAACAGGATGGACAAGCGTGAGATGGTCGCGCTGCCGATCTTGCTTAGCAGCAGCACCAACACCAGCGTCAAGGCGGCCAGGCCGATATTGGGCATGCTGCCGAAATCCGCCGCGCGGCTGTTGCCGCCCATGGCCCAGCGCGCCGCAACGGGCATCAGGGTCAGGCCGATGGTGGTGATCACGATACCCGTGACCAAGGGTGGGAAGAACTTGGTGATCCTGGAGAACACCGGCGTGATCAGCAGCCCGATGAACGACGCAGCCATCACCGCCCCGAGAATCGCAGGCACCCCGCCAGCACCGTCGCTGCCGACAATCGCGACCATGGTGGCCACACCGGCAAACGACACGCCCTGCACCAGCGGCAACTGACACCCAAAGAACGGCAGGCCAAGGGTTTGCAACAGGGTGGCCAGGCCACCGGCAAACAACGACGCGGCGATCAACAAGCCAATATCCGCTGGGGATAACCCAGCCGCCTGGCCAACGATCAGGGGTACCGCGACGATGCCGCCGTACATGGTGAGCACATGCTGCAGGCCGTAAGCCATGTTGGCGGCGACGCCAAGATTCTCATCTTCCGGCCGCTGCGGTGACGCCTTCGGGATAGTCATGGTGAGGGGTTCTCTGTTTTTGTTGTGCGGCCACTGTATGCAATGTGAGGACTAGATGTCCATAGAGTTGTATACAATCAACCGAACAAGATACCCTCCATCGGCGTTACAAAAACCACTCGGCCGCGATGAGCCAGAACGCCAAAGGACCTAGAACAATGAAAAAGGCATTACAGGGCGCCACCGTTGCACTGACCCTCCTCGGCGGCGGCGAGGCCGTTGCCATGGAATGGATGAACAACAGCGTCGGCTTTCGCTACGGCCAGCAATTCACCAATCCCAATAACCCCGACGACTTCAGCAAGCGCATCTACAGCTTCACCCACGCCAGCGGCTACCGCTACGGCAGCAATTTCCTCAACCTGGATGTGTTCCTGTCCGACAGCCGCGACCCGCGCAAGGGCACCGACCATGGCGGCAGCGAGGTGTACGCGGTGTATCGGCACCAGCTGTATGCCTCACGCGTCTTCGACATGCCGCCGGGCACCGGGCTGATCAAGGATTACGCGTTGACCCTGGGTTTTGATGCCAACCGCAACAACAACTTCGCCTCGGCCAGAAAACGCGCGCTGGTGTTTGGCCCCACGCTGAAATTCAACAGCGTCGGTGTGCTGGATTTGAGCCTGATGTACTACAAGGAAAAGAACCACACCGGCATCCCCGGCGCGCAAGAATCGAACCACACGTTTGATGACACCTACCTGCTCAACCTGACCTGGATGCGCCCGTTCGAGATCGCCAACCACGCGGCTAAATTCCAGGGGTTTATCAATTACGTCGGGGAAAAAGGCGAGGACTATCATGGCCGTGACACGGCGCCGGAAGCGCTGATGCGCACGGCGCTGATGGTGGCGGTGCGGCCAGGCAAGAGCGTGAAGCCGAACCTGTACCTTGGGGTAGGTTATGAATACTGGCACAACAAGTTCGGTGTGGACGGTGGCCGGGGGAGCCGCACCTCCACGCCGACGCTGAACATGGAAGTGACGTTCTAGCGATGCACTTCATTCACTCAATCCACATGTGGGAGGGAGCAACCCCCTCCCACATTTTTACGCATTCTCAGTTCAGGCATTGGCCAGTTCGGCGGGGTCCGCCTTCGGCCGCGCCAGCCAATAGCCCAACACCGCCAACGGCGCAGTCGCCAGCATCACCATCACCGTGATCAACAACGGTTGTTCGATCATCGATGACACCAGCAGGCTGCTGAGGAAGCACAGCCCCAACTGCAAGGTGTTTTGCAGTGCTGCGGCCTTGCCGGAATTTTCCGAAAAGGGCATCAGCGCATTCGCTACCACGATCGGGTAACTGGCGCCGTTGACCAGCGCCATCAAGCAGAACGGAATCAGTAAGGTGGTGAGGGTCGGCACAGTCCAGGTGGCGACCATGTACAACGCCACCATGCTGATGCAGTAAGCCACCAGCAGCCAGGGCAGTAATGTCTTGCCCTGGAAACGCTGCAAGGCACTGCGACAACTGTAGCCACCCACCAGAAACGCCAGGGTTGGCGGCACATAGCTCAGGCCGATGTCATTGGGGCTGTAGCCCATGTCGCCAAGGATGAACGGCGAAGCCGTCAGCCAGGCGAAGAAACTGGCGGAGCAGGCGGCGAAGATCATCACGTTGCCGCTGAACACCCGAGACCTGAACAACTGCGCATAACCGAGGCGCGACGGCGTATGCGTCACATTTTTTGGCGTACGGCGCAGGCACACCGTCGGCAGCAGCAACAGCAGCGACACCCCCAGCAACACCCCGAAAATCGCCTGCCACCCCAAGTGATTCAGCACCATCGCGCCCAACAGCGGCGCCAGGGCGGGCGACAGTGACATCAACGGCATGATGCTGGCGAACACCCGGTGCGCCTTGTCGGCCGGGTAACGATCAATCACCAACGCTTGCCAGCTCACGGCAGCCGAGCACACACCAATCGCCTGCAGAAAGCGCAAGGCCAGGAGCAGCGGCGCCGTCTCGACCCAGAACATACCCGCGCAGGCCAGTACGAACAGACTCAACCCCACCAGCAAAATCGGCTTGCGCCCCAGTCGGTCGGACAACGGCCCCCACAACAACTGCCCCAACGCAAAACCGGCGAGGAAGATGCTCAAGCTGGCGCCCACCGCGCCAGCGCCGATCTGCAATTGCTCGCCCATGGCGCCGAACGCCGGCAAGTACATGTCCATGGCGAGATAACCAAGCATGCTCAGCCCCGCCAGGTACCAAGTGAACCCAAAAGAATTTTTCATCGAAACCTTGTTGAATCTGCCATCAAACCATTTGCTGACTGGCAGCCATTATGAAGCTGACATATTTTGTGTGAAGCGATAATAATTGGACACTATCATCAAAAAATTTGAAGGCAGCCCGTATGTGGTCTGAATACTCCCTGGAGGTAGTCGACGCGGTAGCGCGCCATGGCAGTTTCAGCGCCGCCGCCCAGGAATTGCATCGCGTGCCGTCGGCCATCAGCTATACGGTACGTCAGATTGAGGAGTGGCTGGCAGTGCCATTGTTTGTGCGGCGCCATCGCGACGTCGAACTGACCCCCGCCGGCCGCCTGTTTATCGACGAAGCCCGTGGCGTGATGAAAAAAATGCTCGGCACCCGGCGTTTGTGCCAGCAGGTGGCCAACGGCTGGAGTGGCCAGTTGAAGGTGGCGGTGGACTCTATCGTCAAACCTCAGCGCTGCCGGCAGTTGGTGCTGGATTTCTATCGGCGGTTCCCCGAGGTGGAGTTGCTGCTGGAGTACGAGGTGTACAACGGCGTGTGGGATGCCTTGGCCGACGAGCGTACCGACATTGTGATCGGCGCCACCAGCGCAGTGCCGGTGGCCAGCCGCTTTAGCTTTCGCGACATGGGGTTGTTGAACTGGCTGTGTGTCGTCAGTGCAACGCATCCCTTGGCCAACATTGAAGGGTTGCTCAGCGATGACCAACTGCGCCCGTTCGCCTCGCTGTGCATGACCGACACGTCGCGCAACCTGCCCAAGCGCGACACCTGGACCCTGGATAACCAACGTCGCCTGGTCGTACCGAACTGGGCGTCGGCCATCGATTGCCTGCGCGATGGCCTGTGCGTCGGCATGGCACCGGCGCATCAGGTATTGCCGTGGATCGAACGCGGCGAACTGGTGGCGCTGCAACTGACCCGGCCCTTCCCCGCCAGCCCGTCGTGCGTGGCCTGGGCACAGGACAAGCTGTCCCCGGCCATGGCGTGGTTGCTGGCGTATCTGGGAGACACCGAGACGATGAATCAGGAATGGCTGAATGGGCATGACCTATAAGCCCCCAGTTTCAGCGCACTTCAATCCAATAGCCGGGTGATGGCCCGTACGATCATCTCGACCTCCTTGGCCTCCAGGGTCAGGGGCGGCAACAGGCGAATGACTTTGCCCCGCGTCACATTGATCAACAGCCCATGCTCGTGGGCGGCGCGCTGCGTCAGGTCGCGACTGGGGCTGGCCAGTTCGATGCCGATCATCAGGCCCCGCCCCCGAATCGCCAGTACCTGCGGATGTTCATCCAATTCCACCCGCAACCGCGCCAGCAAGCGTTCCCCCTGTTGCGCCGCGTTCTGCAACAGGCCTTGCTCTTCGATAATGTCGAGCACGGTGCAGCCTACTCGGCAGGCCAGCGGGTTGCCACCGAACGTGCTGCCGTGACTGCCCGGCGTGAACAACTGGGCCACCGCCGTGCGAGCCAGGCAGGCGCCGATGGGTACCCCGTTGCCCAGGCCTTTGGCCAGGGTCATCACGTCCGGCACGATACCTTCGTGCTGGAATGCAAACCAGGTACCGGTACGGCCGATACCGGTCTGGATTTCATCGAGCATCATCAGCCAGCCATGCCGGGTGCAGTGATCGCGCAGGGCGCGCAGGTAACCCGCGGGCGCCGGCATGACGCCGCTTTCGCCCTGGATCGGCTCCAGCAAGACCGCCGCGATCCGCGAGCCAAACGTTTGGGTGATCGCTTCAATGGCCGCCAGATCACCGAACCGGACCTTGAGAAAATCGCCGGGCAAACGTTGAAACCCAAGGCGTACCGACGGCCCATCGCTGGCCGCCATGGTGCCGAGGGTGCGGCCATGGAAGGCGTTTTCCATCACCACCACCAGCGGCTCTTCGATGCCTTTTTTCCAGCCATGCAACCGCGCCAGCTTCAGTGCGGCCTCGTTGGCTTCGGCGCCGGAGTTGTTGAAGAAGGCGCGGTCCAGGCCCGACAGCTGAGTGAGGCGCCGGGCCAGGCGTTGCTGCCAGTCGATGCTGTAGAGGTTGGATGTGTGCAATAACAAGCCGGCCTGTTCGCTGATGGCCGTCACCAGTTTCGGGTGAGAGTGCCCGACATTGGTCACCGCCACGCCTGCCACCGCATCCAGGTATTCGCGCCCCTGCTGATCCCACAGGCGCGTGCCCAGGCCGCGAGTAAAGCTCAAGGCCAAGGGTTGGTAGGTCGTCATCAGGCAGGTGGCGGTCATGGTGGCAAGCTCCAGTGCATCGTAGGGGTAGCTGAAGTATCGTTAACCACCCCAACTGGATAAACTGCGCCTTTCTGCAATGACTTTAAATCAGGGATTGATAATGGATCTGTTCCAGGCGATGTCGGTGTACGTAAAAGTGGTCGAGGCCGGCAGCATGACCGCCGCCGCCCATGCCTGCGGGATGTCGACCACGATGGTCGGCAATCACTTGCGCGCCTTGGAGCAACGCCTGGGTGTCAGCCTGCTCAAGCGCACCACGCGCAAACAAAGCCTCACGGAATTCGGCGGCCAGTATTACCAGCGCTGCCTTGAAGTACTGGGGCTGGTGGCCGACTCCGAGCAATTGGCGGAACAAGCGCACAGTGACGTGCCCAAAGGCACCTTGCGCATCACCGCCCCTCCGGCGTTCGGCACCGAGCGCCTGGCGCCGGCCTTGAGCGAGTTCTCCCAGCGCTACCCGCTGCTCAAGCTCTATGTCGTACTCAGCAATGAACGCATGGACCTGGTCGACAGCGGCTTCGACGTAGCGATCCGCCTGGGTGAACTGGAACCTTCAAGCCTGATCGCCCGGCCCCTGCAGGATTACACCATCACCCTCTGCGCGTCCCCGGACTACCTGGCGCAGCGCGGCACGCCCGCTCGCCCTGAAGACCTGCAACAGCACGACTGCCTGGCGTTCGCCTACCCCTCCACCGACGATTGGCGCAATGCCGACAAGCTATGGCGCATGACCGGGGAGCAAGGCGAAGTGGAGATTCCGGTGTCCGGCTCATTGACCATCAACAGCTCCCAGGCCCTGCGCCAAGTGGCGGTGCAAGGCATGGGCATCGTCATGCTGCCCGATGCCCTGGTGCAGCCCGACCTGCAGAGCGGCAAGCTCGTGGCCTTGCTGACCGACTATCAACTGCCCAGCCGGCCCATGCATTTGCTCTACGGCCAGGACCGTTACCGCCTGCCGAAACTGCGGGCGTTTGTCGATTTCGTCATGGAAAAGTGGGCGCGCTAAAAGCTCACGCCCAGCTCACGCCCAGCTCACGCAATCGTGCGGCGGTATGCTCGGCCGACACATGGTGAATGCCCTGCCAACCCAACGCGACGGCGGCGTCGATATTGCCGGCCACGTCATCGATAAACACCACTTCTGCGGGGCGGATATCCGGCAGGCAGGCACGCACCTGAGCCAGGCTGGCGTGGTAGATCGCCGGATCGGGCTTGATGAGTTTCAATTCGCCGGACACCACAATGTTGCGAAAACACTGCAGGAATGGGTAATGGGCCCGCGCATAGGGAAAGGTTTCGGCAGACCAGTTGGTGAGCCCGAACAGGGGCATATGGGCAGCATGCAGCGCATTGAGAATCGCCACCCCTTCCGGCAACGGGCCGCGCAGCATCTCGTGCCAACGCTCGTAATAAGCCTGGATCAAGGTTTCATGGCACGGGTATTGGTCGATGAGGGTGCGCGTTGCGTCGGCGAGCGTGCGCCCGGCGTCCTGCTCGGTGTTCCAGGCCTGGGTACAAATGGTGTCGAGAAACCATTGCCGTTCGTGGTCGTCGGCAATCAGCTTGCGGTACAGATGGTGCGGGCTCCAGTCGAACAGAACACCGCCGAAATCAAAAACTACTGCACGAATCGTCATCAGATCCTCCGTTGGCGCGGCTTGATAGCCGAAGGAGTCTGGCAGATCTGAAAAGCGGGAACTGCGCGCCGAAGCGTAAGAATTTTCTGAAATGTACACAACCAAACGTGGGAGGGGGCTTGCTCCCGATTGCGTCGGGCCAGACAGCTTATCGCTAGCTGACCCCTCGCTATCGGGAGCAAGCCCCCTCTCACATGTTCAACCGCGTTTAGGCTTGGACCAGACCGTTGATTTTGACGGTCGGGTTCACATCAGCATCGTAGTCCACACCCTTGACTTCAAAGCCGAACAACCGCATGAACTCTGCCTTGTAGCCGGCAAAATCGCTGATCTCGTTGACGTTCTCGTCGGTGACCTGGTTCCACAGGTTTGCCACGGCGTCCTGGACTTTCGGCTCCAGCTCGGCCAGGTCGGCACGCAGGCGGCCGTCGGCGTCGAGTTTCGGCTGGCTGCCGTACAGGCTGTCCTTGAACAGGCCGTAGACCTGCTCGATGCAGCCTTCATGAGTGCCCTGCTCTTTCATCACCTTGAACAGCAGCGACAGGTACAGCGGCATGATCGGGATCGCCGAGCTGGCCTGGGTGACCACGGCCTTGAGTACCGACACGCGGGCATCGCCCTTGAGCGCGGCGAGGTTGTCACGCAGGGTCAGGACTTTCTTGTCCAGGTCTTTCTTGGCTTCGCCGATGGAGCCGTTCCAGTAGATGTCCTGGGTCAGCTTCTCGCCGAGGTAGGTGAACGCGGTGGTCTTGGCGCCTTCGGCCAATACGTCGGCGTCACGCAGGGCGTCGATCCACAGCTGCCAGTCTTCGCCGCCCATGACCTTCACGGTACCGTCGATTTCTTCCTGGGTCGCAGGCTCAAGCGTGGTGTCGACCACCACGCCCTTGTCGGTGTTGATCCCGCGCAGGGTCACGGCCTTGCCGATTGGCTTGAGGGTGGAGGTGTGCACCACGCCTTGCGGGTCGGTACGGCGTGGCGCGGCCAGGCTGTAGACCACCAGGTCGATCTTGCCCAGGTCTTTTTTGATGGTCTCGATGGTCAGGCGCTTGATCTCGTCGGAGAAGGCGTCGCCGTTGATGCTTTTGGCATACAGGCCTTTTTCAACGGCAAACTTCTCGAACGCGGCGCTGTTGTACCAGCCGGCGGTGCTCAGCTTGCCTTCTTCGCCTTCTTTCTCAAAAAACACGCCCAGGGTGTCGGCGCCGCAGCCAAACGCAGCACTGATGCGCGCGGCCAGGCCGTAGCCGGTGGAAGCGCCAAGAACCAGCACCTTCTTCGGGCCACCTTTGATTGCGCCGTGTTTGGTTACGTAGTCGATCTGTTCCTTGACGTTCGCCTCACAGCCAACAGGGTGAGCGGTCACACAGATAAAGCCACGAACCCGCGGTTTGATGATCATAAAATTTCTGCCTCTTCCAAGGTGCCGAAGGCCAGTGGTGGCCATTCAACTTCAATCGTACCGGTCTATGACGCCCGAAAAACCGAAGCGTCACGATAGTCGCAAATCTTCTGTTTACAAAATCCAATCCAAACACGGCCGGCAGCGCTTAAAAATGTGCAGGGTTTTCACAATTTCGCACTATTAAAAAACGCCTTTGCGGCGCGGAACGGCTTATTATGACGCAGTTGTTTCAATATGTTTCAAAACCCAACCACTCGCGGCCACGGATCCGGAACTGTCGAATGGCGTCCTGCTGGAGCGAAGTTGCATGAACACGCTGGCCTTGCGTAAAAAAATGGTATCGGTTGCCTGGGTACTCGCCGTCCTGTTGATCATTGATGTGTTCCCAGAAACCACCCTGGTATTCCTCTGCCTGGTGCTGGTGTGCGGTATTTACGACTTCCTGCGTAACGGTTTGTATGACGCCCCTACGTTCAAGAAGTATTTTATCGGCAGCGGCCGCAACACCTGGCTACTGGCGCCGTTCAACACCTTGTTCGACCTGTTGAGCTCGCGCAACCGCCATGTTTACACGATGAGCGACCTGCCACCCGCCTGGCGTGAAGACCTGCAACAGGTCCTCGACGACGCCATGGCCCATAAAGATGAAATCATCGGTTACCTGGATGAACGCATGGCCGAGAAAAAGCGCGGCATGTTGTTTTTCCAATGGTACGGGCGGTCAATTGAAACCACGCTGGATATTCCCGAACTGCGCAAAAAACTGCCGTTCGTGAAGACCATCGGCGTGTCGGTGTTCAATGAAAACCGCTCGACCTCGTTTCACTTCGGCCCCCTGCGCATGATGTTCCGCGTGCTTTACAACATGGCGCCGGCGCCCCATCACGACGGCGTGTACATCCAAGTGGGCAAGCATAAGCATTACTGGCATGACGACCCGTTGTTCATCTTTGATGACACGCTGATGCACGCGTCCTTCAACAAGAACGATGCCAAGCGCTACTGCCTGTTTATCGATATCGTGCGGCCCACTCCAGTGCCGACGGTGCTTAACGCTGTGATTGCCGGGTTTGCCGGGATGGTCTTTACCCTGCGTCGGGTTTTCTACAAAAACTGGAAGCTGATTCAGTAAGTTCTGCGGCATGATGGTGTTGGACGGTATTTGCGCTCGGCCTTGCGCCTGAGGTAAATAGTCGGCTCGTGCGCTTCAACCGCGCCCACCATTCTCAAGCCATCGCGCCTCACCGGGTGCGGTGGCTGTGCTTTCAAGGAATCAGAATGCCCCAACGTCAAGTCATCAACGCCTCCGTCAGCCCCAAGGGCAGCCTCGAAACCCTTTCCCAACGCGAAGTCCAGCAACTGAGCGAAGCCGGTACCGGCAGCATCTACACCCTGTTCCGCCAGTGCGCCCTGGCAATCCTCAACACCGGCGCGCATATCGATAACGCCAAGACCATCCTCGACGCCTACAAAGACTTTGAAGTGCGCATCCACCAGCAGGACCGTGGCGTGCGCCTGGAGCTGCTGAATGCTCCGGCCGACGCTTTTGTCGACGGCGAAATGATCGCCAGCACCCGTGAGATGTTGTTCAGCGCCCTGCGCGATATCGTCTACACCGAGAACGAACTGGACAGCCAGCGCATCGACCTGAGCAACTCCCAGGGCATCACCGACTATGTGTTTCACCTGCTGCGCAACGCCCGTACGTTGCGCCCGGGTGTCGAGCCGAAGATCGTGGTGTGCTGGGGCGGGCATTCGATCAATACCGAAGAATACAAATACACCAAGAAGGTCGGCCACGAACTGGGCCTGCGCAGTCTCGATGTGTGCACCGGTTGCGGCCCTGGCGTAATGAAAGGCCCGATGAAGGGCGCGACCATTTCCCACGCCAAACAACGTATTACCAGCGGGCGCTACCTGGGCCTGACCGAGCCGGGCATCATCGCCGCCGAAGCCCCGAACCCCATCGTCAATGAACTGGTGATCCTGCCCGACATCGAGAAGCGCCTGGAAGCCTTCGTGCGGGTCGGCCACGGCATCATCATCTTCCCGGGCGGCGCCGGTACGGCGGAAGAGTTCCTGTACCTGCTGGGCATCCTGATGCACCCGGACAACCGCGACGTACCGTTCCCGGTCGTCCTCACCGGGCCGAAACAGGCCGCGCCGTACCTGCAACAATTGCATGCGTTCGTCGGCGCCACCCTCGGTGAAGCGGCGCAGGCGCACTACCAGATCATCATCGACGACCCGGCCGAAGTGGCGCGCCAGATGACCGCAGGTCTCAAGGCGGTGAAACAGTTCCGCCGCGAGCGCAACGACGCCTTCCACTTCAACTGGCTGCTGAAGATCGATGAAGGCTTCCAGCGCCCGTTCGACCCCACCCACGAAAACATGGCCAGCCTGCAACTCAACCATGCATTGCCGCCCCATGAGCTGGCGGCCAACCTGCGCCGGGCGTTCTCGGGGATCGTGGCGGGGAACGTGAAGGACAAGGGTATCCGCCTGATCGAACAGAACGGTCCTTACGAGATCCACGGCGACCCGGCCATCATGCAGCCGCTGGACGAACTGCTTCAGGCATTCGTCGCCCAGCACCGCATGAAGTTGCCGGGCGGCGCGGCGTATGTACCGTGCTACCGCGTGGTGCAGTGAGCTAACGCTGGAGGATCGGGCTGGATACCAACGTACTCGTGCGCTATGTCACCCAGGATGATCCTGTCCAGTCCCCCAAGGCATCCGCCCTGATCGAATCCCTCGCCACCCTTTCGCCAGGCTTTGTCAGCCTGGTGTGCGTGGTGGAACTGGTGTGGGTTTTATAAAGCTGCCCATCGACCAAGAGCGAAGTCGTCACCGTGCTGGAAACGCTCTTGCGCACCCGTGAGTTGACCGTCGAACATGCCGAAGTCATCTGGCAGGCGTTGCGACGATTGGCAGGCTTTGGTAGAAATCGCCTTCACCTTCCGATGGAGAGAAAGCCCACGTGCGCACGCTTCTTCTTGCTGCCCTGGCCACATTGCCTGGCCCGACCTGCCAACAACCTGCTTCGTGAGCGGCCGCTCTGCCACCAGCGTAGGTTCAGCGAACCCAGCCCCCTACCTGCCAGTGATACCCATCGCTGCGTTGCACCCAGTGCGGATGCACATAGCGATAGCCTTCGCGCACCGGCTCCCAATGGCCGTGCACCGCCACATAGCGCCCGCCTTCCCAGCGCCAATAGCCGCGTGACCACAAGTAGCCTTCACGTACCGGTGGCTCGACCTCAATCACCTGCACCGGCGGCGGTTGCGGCGCCACCACCTCGACATATTCACGTTGCACCGGCCGACGCTCATGCACAACGCGCTCTTGCACACACCCGGATGCCGCGACGACGACCGCCGCCAATGCCGCATAACGTAACAACATAAAAACCCCTCGGGCGCTGACGCCCAACACGTGCACCAGTAAAAAATCCCCCTGTGTTTCAGCCGCGCTCCTGCTTGGCCTGGGTACTTTTTTAACAGGCGGTGTCTGTCAGATTGCTGAACCCGAGGGCATCAAGAAGTGCAAGCGACAGTCGGTCGTTGGCGCTGATCGGCGGGAAACCGCCGGTCGCCGCTCAAGCAAAGGGCATCACGCGGGACCGAAGCGCTGAACCACTGCCTCGACAAATCGCCGCAGCTTGGCCGTACGCTGCCGGTTGGCGGTGTAGACCAAATGCATCGACCGGCTCGGCGCGTCAAAGTCCGGCAGTACCCGCACCAACTCGCCCCTGGCCAAGGCCCCGCGCAGAAAATCCTCCGGGCCAAGGACAATGCCGAAACCATCCAGCGCGGCCGACATCAGGGCCCGGCTTTCATTGATCTGCAAACGGCTGGCAACCTGCACCCTGTGCGCGGTCGCCCCCTGGAAAAACACCCACTCGCGATCGGCCGGGCGCGACCAGAAGGCATATCCCAGGCATTCGTGATGCTCAAGGTCTGCCGGCACCGCCGGTGTACCGCGGGCCGCCAGGTAGGCCGGCGCCGCGCAGACCACCAGGCGATAAGGCGCCAGCGGCCTGGCCGTGAGGCCGGTGGTTGCCAGGGGCCCGATACGAAAGGCCGCTTCGTACCCCTCCTCCACCAGGTCGACAAACCGATCCGTCAGGTGCAGGTCGATTTCCACATCCGGGTGGTCACGCAGGAACCCGGTAATCAGCGGCATCAAGCTGTGGGAGCCAAACGTGACCGGCGCGGTGATTTTCAACTTGCCGCGCGGGGTGTCGTTCATGATCTGCGCCAGGGAATCGGCGGCCTCGGCCTCTGTGAGGATGTGTTTGCAGCGTTCGTAGTACGCGCTCCCCAACTCCGTCAGGCTTTGCCGGCGCGTGGTGCGGTTGAGCAACCGTGCACCCAGGCGCAATTCCAGCGCGGCGACATGTTTGGCCACCATCTGCGGCGACATGCCCAGGCGCTCAGCGGCACGCGCGTAGGAGCCCAGCTCAGCCGCCGTCACGAACGCATTCATACTTGATAGGCGATCCATCATTCCCCACTCCCAGTAACAACATCCACACCAGAATGACGATTTATCACCCATTGGTTGCCAATCATCATAACGGCTCCCCCCCATTCACAGGAGCACAATCATGAAGATTGGCGTTATTGGAGCAGGCTTTATCGGGCGCGCCGTGGCTCAACTGGCACTGGCGGCCGGGCATGAGGTGATGTTGAGCAACTCACGCGGCCCCCACACCATGAGCAGCGTGGTAAGCGGGATACTCGGCGTGCAAGTGGGCAGCGCCGAAGACGCCGCTCGATTCGGCGATATCGCCCTCGTGGCGATTCCCCTGGAGCATTACCGCAGCGTCCCGGCTCAATGGCTGGAAGGCAAAACAGTGATGGACGCCAATAATTACTACCCTGACCGCGACGGGCATATCCCGGTGCTGGATCGCTTTGAAACCACCACCAGCCGACTGCTGGCTGACCACCTTCCCCACTCGCACGTAGTGAAGGTATTCAATGCGATCTTCGCGCCCGAGCTGACACAGGATGCCCGCCCCCACGGCGCGCCCGACCGCCGTGCCCTGCCGGTGGCCGCGGACGACGCCGCCGCGAAGGCACACGTGATCCAGTTGCTCGACGAACTCGGTTTTGATGCCGTGGATGCGGGTGGGCTGGATGACAGCTGGCGGTTTGAGCGGGCCAAGCCTGCGTATTGCGTGCCGCTGGACCAAGCCGGCTTGAAGGCGGCGCTGGCGGCGGCTGAACGCACGGTTGAACTGCCTCCCGTCGCGCGCTCGCGCCCTCGCCCCTAAACACCACGCCATGAAAAAGCCCGCTGACCGTCACCGGTTCAGCGGGCTTTTGCACAGCTTTGTTTACAGCGCCAGATCAGACGCCGGCTTGCTCGGCTGGGCCGCAGGCTTGGCCGTCTCGGTCGCCGCCGGAGCGGTCCTGGCCGGAATCACAGGCGGCGTTGGCAGTTGCAGAACGCCAGCGGTGTAGGCCCATTCCTTGGCAACCGCTTCAGGGCTGTCGTTCAGTTTGGTGCCGTAGCTCGGTACGATCTGGTGCAGTTTTGCCTGCCACTCAGGGGTCGCGACCTTGTCCTTGAACACCTTCTGCAGCACGGTCAGCATGATCGGAGCCGCGGTCGACGCGCCTGGCGATGCACCCAACAGGCCCGCGATGGTGTTGTCGGCGGAGCTGACCACTTCGGTACCGAGTTTCAGGACGCCGCCCTGCTCTTCGTCACGCTTGATGATCTGCACGCGCTGACCGGCTTGCCACAGGCGCCAGTCTTCTTTCTTGGCATTCGGGAAGTACTCTTGCAGCGCCTTGAAGCGGTCGTCGTCCGACAGCATCAGTTGGCCGGCAAGGTACTCGACCAGTGGGTATTCACGAATACCGACTTTGGTCATTGGCCAGATGTTGTGGGTGGTGGTGCTGGTCAGCAGGTCCAGGTACGAGCCTTCTTTGAGGAACTTGGTGGAGAAGGTTGCGAATGGGCCAAACAGGATCACGCGCTTGCCATCCAGCACGCGGGTGTCCAGGTGCGGAACCGACATCGGCGGCGAACCGACCGAAGCTTTACCGTAGGCCTTGGCCAGGTGTTGCTCGGCCACGGTTGGGTTATCGGTCACCAGGAACGAACCACCCACCGGGAAGCCGGCGTATTCCTTGGCTTCAGGAATGCCCGACTTTTGCAGCAGGTGCAGGGCACCGCCGCCGGCGCCGATGAACACGAACTTGGCGTCGGTTTCAGTCTTGGTGCCGTCTTTCAGGTTTTTGTAGCTGACACGCCACGAACCGTCATCGTTCTTGGTGATGTCCTGCACTTCGCTCGACAGTTTCAGGTCGAACTTGGGCGTGGTCTGCAGGTGGGCAACGAACTGGCGGGTGATCTCGCCGAAGTTCATGTCGGTACCCAGCGGGCTCCAGGTGGCCGCGATTTTCTGGTTCGGGTCACGCCCTTCCATCATCAGCGGCACCCACTTGGCGATCTGCGCCGGGTCTTCGGAGTACTGCATGCCGGCGAACAGCGGGCTGGCCTGCAGCGCTTCGTAACGCTTCTTGAGAAACTTGATGTTGTCATCGCCCCACACAAAGCTCATGTGCGGTGTGGAGTTGATGAACGAGCGCGGGTTCTTCAGCACGCCCTGCTGGACCTGCCAGGACCAGAACTGACGGGAGATCTGGAACGCTTCGTTGATCTCGACCGCTTTGGGGATCTCAACGTTGCCGTTCTTGTCTTCCGGGGTGTAGTTCAACTCAGCCAGGGCCGAGTGACCGGTACCGGCGTTGTTCCAGCCGTTGGAGCTTTCTTCGGCCACGCCATCGAGGCGTTCGACCATTTCCATCGACCAGTCCGGTTCCAGCTCGTTGAGCCAGACACCCAGGGTCGCACTCATGATGCCGCCGCCGATCAGCAGCACATCGACTTTCTTTGCCTCTTGCGCGTGGACGGTCGAGATCCCCATCGACAACGCCAGCCCCAGCAAGGCAGTGTTTACTTTTTTAAACATCAGTAGCACCTATGATAAAACGCCATCCGCCCTACCGCCCCTGACTCTTCAGGCCGTAGGGTGGGCACACAAGGCCGACGTATCGACCTCACTTTTATGTCCCTTCTGCGCTGACTTCTTATCATTATTGGCTTCAGCTACCTGGACGACAGCCAATCGCCGGGACGTATACGGGTGTACGCACCAGGAAAGACTAGCCCAAGACGGCGCGCAGAATATCACGGCAAACAGCGTTTATGCGCCGTTTGGCCAATTGACAGCTCTGAATCGCGGGTTTCGCCGCGCCAGTGTCAAGTGCATCGAGCGCGACGTGGCGTCACAGGCCCGGAACTCTCGCGCGTGCGGCGGTTCTAGACACCTTCACCGTCGCGTGCGTAGCATCGGCGACTGACTTTCGTGCCCCTATCCAACAGAGCAATCCATGTCTACCCACCAAACACTCGGGCACGTGCTGCCTGCGCGCAGTGCCGCCAAAATGGAAGCGGCCATGGCCGTGGGCGCTTTCGCAATCGGTACCGGCGAATTCGCCATCATGGGTTTGATGCCCGACATCGCCCAGAACCTGGGCTTGAGCGAACCCCAGGTGGGCCACGCCATCAGCGCCTACGCGCTGGGCGTCATGGTCGGTGCCCCGTTGCTGGCCATCCTCGGCGCCAAGCTACTGCGCAAACATATGCTGCTGTTGTTGATGGGCCTGTATGCCCTGGGCAACTTCGCCACGGCGTTTACTCCGAGCTTCAGCTCATTGGTGGCCTTCCGCTTTATCAGCGGCCTGCCCCACGGTGCCTACTTCGGCATCGCCGCCGTCGTCGCCTCCAGCATGGTGCCCACCGACAAACGCGCCGGCGCCGTGGCCCGGGTAATGATGGGCCTGACCCTGGCCATGCTGCTGGGCAACCCCATCGCCACCTTCCTCGGCCAACACCTGGGCTGGCGCTCGGCGTTCGGGCTGGTGAGCGTGATTGCCCTGTGCACCATCGCCCTCGTCTGGCAGTTCGTGCCGCACCGCCACGACGAAGAACGCAGTGACCCACGCAAGGAAATGCGCGCCTTCACCAAACCGCAGGTGTGGATGGCGTTGTCCATTGGTGCGATTGGTTTTGCCGGGATGTTCTGCGTATTCAGCTACCTGGCGCCGACCATGCTGGAAGTGACCAAAGTCTCGCCGCAGTGGATCCCCTTCGGCCTCGCCGCGTTTGGCGTGGGTGGGATCATCGGCAACATCGCTGGCGGCAAGCTGTTTGACCGCCTGCAATTTCGCGCGGTGGGTTTGATATTGGTGTGGTCGATTGCGGTGTTGCTGTTCTTCCCCTTTGCGGCGTCGTCACTGTGGGGCGTGCTATTGAGCATGGGCCTGGTCGGCACCATGGTGGCCTTGGCTGCGCCGTTGCAGATCCGCCTGATGGACATTGCGCACGAGGCACCGAGCCTGGCGGCCGCGTCCAACCACGCGGCGTTCAACCTGGCGAATGCACTGGGGCCGTGGTTTGGCGGGATGGCGATTACGGCGGGGTTGGGCTGGACCAGCACTGGGTACATCGGCGCAGTGACGGCGCTGATCGGCCTGGGCCTCTACCTGATTGCCCGGCGCATGAAAGGCGGCCACTAACGACGCTAGTTTTGCGCCGATTATAGATCCAATGTGGTAGGGGGCTTGCCCCCGATAGCAATAGGTCAGTCACTACCCCAATGACTGACCCACCATTCATCAATCATCATGCAACAACCCCGACCCATACTCCCCATAACTGCTCCCCAGCCCACTCCCGCCAAAATTCATCTTGGCCGCCTTGCTCGGGCTATGGTCCCCAAACGCCTGGCATCCGCCAGTAAAACAAGGGTCACCACTCCCGCCCGACGTTCCCGTCGAACAAGCACCCAACAGCAACGTGCCAGCAATCAGCACGACTTTAACCAGGTTCGAGATCATGTTTTCAGTTCCCTA
This sequence comes from Pseudomonas sp. S3_A03, assembly GCF_054668275.1. Taxonomy (NCBI): domain Bacteria; kingdom Pseudomonadati; phylum Pseudomonadota; class Gammaproteobacteria; order Pseudomonadales; family Pseudomonadaceae; genus Pseudomonas; species Pseudomonas sp. S3_A03. Next base: position 5,709,043 of record NZ_CP162753.1, on the reverse strand, counting down.
TGGGCTGGAGGTACGGGGGGGCCTCTCTTGAACAGTAGCGTAGTCCGCAAATACGCAGGGAATTATGAAACTTTGCGCGGTGACAGCAGGGGTTCAGGTTGCCGCCTTGGGGTAAGGCGGCGGGGTTGGCAGCAGGCGCGACTTGCTCTTGGGCGCGGGCGATGAGTAGAGCGCTTAGGTCGATGAGTTGGTGGATGCCCAGGATGATGGCGCGGTGCGGGTCTTCGAGGTCAAAAGCCAGGGTTGCGGCCATTTGGTTGGCGGATGCGAGGTTTTCGGCGGCGTTGGCTAGGAGGGTTTCGGGGTCGATGGTTGGATTGACCAGAAAGAGGGTGCCGCTTGGGCGTTCGCTAACGGTACCGTCGTCAGATGGCGGCAAGTGATGCTCGATTGCTCGCTGGGCTGCGGTTTGAAGATTGAGATCAGAGGATGTGGCGCTTGAAGCATAAGGCGGGTTAGGTGTGGCTTCGTACATGGCGAAGCTCCTTTAGCGTTTAAGGAACTGCCTATCTCACTTCCACATGAGAGGTGGCAGCTGTACGCAGGTGTGGAAGACCAGGGCTAAAGGACCCGGCGCACCGAAGTGCCCCGCGCACAGCCGCCATAAGCAATCATACAGACGTAAAAAAACGCCGGTAGGTGTTTATGGGCGATTGAGCGCCTTCAGCTTGGTCGGACTTCCACATCCGGCCGCTGGGTTGGCAGCGGCTTAAGGAGGTTAGCGATGGGAGGTCTGAGGGGGCAAGCCGAGAGAACTGTGAGAAACTTCCCAAGATCTTAACCATCCAAACTCGACATCCGATACACGACTTAACAAATTCAGTTACGCAATAAAAACTCCGCCAAATTTTGGTAGCCTTTATCGAGCATGCCAGCGTCTTCTTTAGTATCAATAACTCGCCGCACAAACTTCCTCACATCATCAACAGGCATCTTCGCGACCAACTCCACTATCTTAGGAACTGCATCTTTTCTTGACTTCCCAGCATAAAAGTCCTTCTCCAGAGAGAGCCCAAACTTTCTAATACTATCTAAGCTCGATAGATTTTTCCGCTTTGCAGACCCGCCACGAACATTGACAAAATTTCAAGCTTTTCAGGATCATCCACTTGAAAACTAGTTTTCTTTAAATTTTAGTCATTTACATATAAAAAGTACTGAAGGTCAGACCCTCGGCGAAACCGCCCTTACGACGAGGTGAAGGGCACAGACCACACCTCCCAACACCCAACATCCATCCCTGATAAACTGCGCACTATTCGCCTCGCTGACTCAGACACCCAATGCCCCTACAAACCGCCCCACTCTCCCGCCGCTTCTCCGTCGCTCCCATGATGGATTGGACCGACCGCCACTGCCGGTTCTTCCTGCGCCTGCTCTCCAAACACGCCTTGCTCTACACCGAGATGGTCACCACCGGCGCGATTCTCCATGGCGACCATGACCGCTTCCTGCGCCACAACGAAGCCGAGCATCCTCTGGCGCTCCAGTTGGGCGGCAGTGTGCCCGCCGACCTGGCCGCGTGTGCGCGCATGGCTGAAGCCGCCGGCTATGACGAAGTGAACCTGAACGTCGGCTGCCCCAGCGATCGGGTGCAGAACAATATGATCGGCGCGATCCTGATGGCGCATCCTGCGTTAGTGGCCGATTGCGTGAAGGCGATGCGCGATGCGGTGTCGATTCCGGTGACGGTGAAGCATCGCATCGGCATCAATGGCCGGGACAGTTATGCCGAGCTGTGTGATTTCGTCGGGCAGGTGAAGGACGCCGGTTGCACGAGTTTCACCGTGCATGCGCGGATTGCGATTCTGGAGGGGCTGTCGCCCAAGGAGAATCGCGACATTCCGCCGTTGCGCTATGACGTGGCGGCGCAGTTGAAGCGGGATTTTCCTGAGTTAGAGATTGTGCTTAACGGCGGGATCAAGACGCTGGAACAGTGCCAGGAGCATTTGCAGACGTTTGATGGCGTGATGCTGGGGCGCGAGGCTTATCACAACCCGTATCTGCTGGCGGAGGTGGATCAGCGGTTGTTCGGGAGTGAGGCGCCGGTGGTGGGTCGGGCGCAGGTACTGGCGCAGTTGCGGCCTTATATTGCTGAGCATCTGGCGAGTGGTGGTGTGATGCATCACATCACTCGGCATGTCCTGGGGCTGGGCACCGGTTTCCCAGGGGCGCGCAGGTTCAGGCAGTTGTTGTCGGTGGATATTCATAAGGCGGCGGATCCGTTGGCATTGCTGGATCAGGCTGGGGCTTTGCTGGAAGGGCGTTAACCCGATTGCTTGCAGGGGGGTCAGTTAGTTGTGGATTGGCTGACACACTGCTATCGGGAGCACGCCCCCTCGCACATTTTGTGCGGGGGCAGGCAAGCCGGTTTGCACAGTTTTATCCACGTGTCATCGGGCATTTGGGTTGAACCTGCCCTGCATTTTGCCCTCCTATTGAGCAGTACGGCCGGGCTTTCAAACGGCTGTTTTCAGGTTGTTGCCCGCGCAAACGATCGAACGCATTTGCGCCTTGAGCGCCTGCCAGCGCTCGGGTAATGTCACCAGACCCATAGGACAGAGCACGCCCATGACTTCCAAGCTGGAACAACTCAAGCAATTCACGACTGTCGTAGCCGATACCGGCGATTTTTCTACCCTCGCCAAGCTCAAGCCGCAGGATGCGACCACCAACCCTTCGCTGTTGCTCAAGGCTGCGTCGATTCCGGGCTATGCCAAGCTGCTGGATGAGTGCGTGCAGGATTGCAATGGCGATGTGGGCCTGGCCAGCGACCGTTTCGCGGTGGCGGTGGGTCAAGAGATCCTCAAAGTAGTGCCGGGCCGTATATCCACCGAGGTGGATGCGCGCTTGTCGTTCGACGAGGGCGCTATTCTCAAGCGTGCGCACCGTCTGATCGACCTGTACGAAAAAGCCGGGGTTGGCCGTGACCGCGTGCTGATCAAGATCGCCTCCACCTGGGAAGGTATTCGTGCGGCGGAGAAGCTGGAAAAAGAAGGCATCCAGACCAACCTGACACTGCTGTTCTCCTTCGCCCAGGCGGTTGCGTGCGCAGAGGCCGGCGTGTTCCTGATTTCGCCGTTCGTGGGCCGTATCTATGACTGGTACAAGAAGGCCAATGGCAACGACTACACCGGTTCCGATGATCCGGGCGTGCAGTCGGTGACGCGTATCTACAACTACTACAAGGCCAATGGCTACAAGACCGTGGTGATGGGTGCGAGCTTCCGCAACCTGAGCCAGATCGAAGAGTTGGCCGGGTGTGACCGCCTGACCATCAGCCCGGACCTGCTGGAAAAACTGGCGGCGGATGAAGGCAAGCTGGAACGCAAATTGTCGCCAGGGCATGCGGGTGAAGCGCGAGTGCATATGACTGAAGCGCAGTTCCGTTGGGAGTCCAACGAGGATGCGATGGCGACTGAGAAACTGGCGGAGGGTATTCGTCAGTTTGCTCGGGATCAGGAGAAGCTGGAGGCGTTGTTGTCTGCCAAGCTGTAAGGGCAGATAGCAGCAAAAAAGGGCGGCACCTGTGAGGGTGCCGCCCTTTTTTGTGTCTTCGCCAGTCTCAAGCCGAGCAGACTCCAACTGTGGGACGTGTTTCGACAGGAAGGACGTCAGTGACGCTCGAGGGCGTTGACGAGGTCGTGGAAGGCTTCGCGATTGGACTCGTTGAGACCCATCAGGATCTTGTGCGCTTCCAGCACTTTGACCCGCACCACTTCTTCGGACTGGTCCTGGGACGGCAGGTCGGTCAGGCATTCCGGGCAGGGGATCGGGCGGTCAACAATGTTGAACACTTGGTCGAAACCCATGGACTGCAGCAGCCGGGTGATGTCTTCGTGGGTAGTGACGACGGTCGGCAGCAAGCCGACCTTCTGCCGCGACAGAATGGATAACTTGGCCAGCAAGCCCAGCGTGGTGCTATCAATGCTACGGGTTTCGGTCAGATCGATCACGATCGCCGAGAAATTCAGCGCAGTGAAGATCCGCTCAATCGTCGCATCCAGTGCCGAACACAAGGTCAGGCGCACTTCACCGACAAACTTCAGGACAAAAGTCCCATCTTGCTCGGCGAATTGGATTCTTCCGGTACTCATCAAAGATTCCTGCTCAACACCAATAGGGCGATATCATCCGGCATCTCCCCTAGCGTGGCCAATCCAAAAACCTGCCGCAGGCCATCCAGGCTGCCGCCCGCCGACTTGACCCGTTGGGGCAAGGCGGCTTCTTTCTCTTTGAGTGTAGGCTCTGGCAAAAGGTCCAGGATACCGTCGGACATCAGCGTTAGGCTGAAGGTCGGCGGCAGCTCCAGGATGTGGTCTTCGTACGTAGCCTCATTGAACAAGCCTACGGGCAGACCACGCCCTTCCAGGTAGCGCACACTGTCGGGAGTGTATAAAACAGGCATCGGCAGGTGACCGCCAATGCTGTAGGTCAAAAGACCCGTTTCTTCATCAATAACGCCGCCGACCATCGTCACGTGCTTACCCAGCTTGCAGCTGATCAGGCCTCGGTTGATGTGGCCCAGCACTTGCGAAGGGGTGAACTCCGGCAAGGTGCCATTGCGCTTGGATTCGAACAACAGCCGTGTGGTCATGAACTTCAACAACACGGTTACAAAGGCAGAAGACGCACCGTGGCCGGACACGTCGGCCAGGTAGAACGCGACACGCCGCTCATCCACGCGAAAATAGTCGACAAAGTCCCCTGAGAGGTACAACGAGGGGATGATCTGGTGTGCGAACTGGAACTCATCAATGGTCCAAGGGCTCACCGGCAGCATGTTCATCTGCACCTGGCGACCGGCGTTCTGGTCTTCCTGAAGCAGGTTCAGGCTGGCTTCGAGCTCGCGGTTGGCGGTCTCGAGCTTTTCGCGGTAGCGCTGGTTCTCCAATAGCAAACGCGCACGATCCAGGGCGCGGCGCACCGAATGCTCCAGCACCGCCAGGTCTTCCAGGGGTTTGATCAGATAGTCGGCGGCACCCAGGCGCAAAGCCTCGACAGCATCGCTCATGACCCCGGCACCGGACACGACAATTACCGGCGTCTGCGGGGCAAGCTCGGTCACCTGGCGGATCAGCTCGAGGCCGCCCATCTGGGGCATGCGCAGGTCGCAGATCACGAGGTCGGGCTGGTCGCGCTCGAATACCTGGAGACCCTGTTGACCATTGCTGGCCTGCAATACGCTGAAGCCGCTGTCTTCCAAATAGGCCGCGAGGCTCGCACGCACTACTTCGTCGTCATCGATTATCAGCAGCGTGGCACTGGTTTTTTGCATGTGGGCAAACGGCGCCAGAATTAGGTTGGCGTAGGCGGCTCGGCAATGGCCGGGCTCACACTACTGGATTCGCTTTCTAGCCTCTCTGTCCTACAAAGCATAGGCGTTTTGCCCACGCACAACTGTAAAGCAGAGGTGCCCTTCTAAGGCGCAGACGGTACTCCCATCCGACAGGCGTTTCAAGCTCACGCCGATGGTCGCCGGGCGTCTTTACACCGCAAATCACCGGGAGTTATAAGAACAGCCACAACCACAACACAATGTAAGGATGGAACCCATGAGCGAACACGAGCGCGACTACGCTGAAAAACGCGATTTCATCCGCATGAAAGTGGAGGCCGATGTGACGCTGATCCACGCAGGTCAGGAGATTGCAGGCGTCTGTGTGGACCTTTCAAGCTCGGGCATGCAGGTGCAGGCGCCTCGTCAGTTCAACGTGGGTGACCCACTGACGGTGCGTATCGAATCGGAGCACCCCGCGCTCAAGGGGCTGGAGGCGGACACTGAAGTGGTGTGGGCTAAAACGGTGGGTGATGAGCAGCAGCTCGGCCTCAAGATCCTGAAAATGCGCTGAAGTGCGCGCATAAAAAAGGCGATCACCCAGGATCGCCTTTTTTCGTTTCAAAACGTCACAGCTTAAAAGTCGTCGACAACCTTGCCATCCTTGACCTTGAACTCGCGGTTCTGCAGGTAAGCGTTACGGATGAAGGTGTACTTGTCACCAGTGATCAGCCGCTCGCTGTCGAGCAGGCTGGCGCGAGTGTCGACAATGTTCAGGCCCATGACGCTGTTGCGCACGGACACATCATCCATATAGCGGTACGGCTGGGTGTAGCTGTCCACGTATTTGGACGGCGCATCACGCAATGTGCTCGGGCCCAGCAACGGAAGCATCACGTACGGACCGCTGCCGACCCCCCAGTAACCCAGGGTCTGGCCGAAGTCTTCGTCGCTGCGCTGCAGCCCCATTTTGGTGCCTACATCAATGAAGCCCAGCACGCCAAAGGTGGTATTGACCAGCAAACGGGCGGTGTCGACGCCAGCGTTATGAGGCTTGAGCTGCAGCACGTTGTTGGCCAGGTTGCCGACATCGCCGATGTTGCGGAAGAAGTTGTGGATACCGTCTTCGACAAATTGCGGGGTGACCCACTGATAACCTTGGGCCAGGGGCTTGAGGGCATAGGTGTCAACAGTGTCGTTGAAGGTGAAGATCGGGCGGTTGATGCTTTCCCATGGGTCATCTTCCGCAGCCTGGACGGCGAACGGGGCCAGCAAGACAGTGGCACACACCGACAGCTGAGCGAAATAGTGGCTCCAGCGCATAGCTTTAGCTCCTTGAATGGTCTGTCATGGGCGCTATGCCCTGAATAAGGCTGTCAGTATATGACGGAAGCGCCCATTTAGGCAGTCGCTAGGAAACGTCTTAACTAAAATGGACAAAATTCCTACAATTAGCCGGACTGTCATCGGCCTGTCATCCTGCCCCGATAGCGTCACAGCTATTTCAGGGATGTCGACATGCCTCACGCCGAGATAGCCATCGCCAGCGCCCCCGCCTTGACTGCTGTGTTGTTTGGCCTGAGTGGCTGCCTGGTGGACTTCGGTTCCCAGGCGCGCACCGACTCTTGCGCCCTGAGTTCCCAAGCCACACCTGGTGCCCTGAAAGTCCTGCGCCACCTCAAGGAACAAGGCATACCCTGCGCCTGGCTGGATGAGCTACCCCCGTCGATAACGACCCCACTGGCCGCCGCGCTACCCGACTGGCTCAAGGCCGCCTCGCCCTCCTCCATCCGCTGGCCTGCGCCCCATGCTTGTTGGCAAGCCTTGATGGAATTGAACATCGAACGCCTGGAAGGCTGCGTATTGGTCAGCGGCGAGCCGCGCCTGTTGCAATCGGGCCTGAACGCAGGGTTGTGGACTATCGGCCTGGCCTCCTGCGGTTCACTGTGCGGCCTGGCGCCCGAGCAGTGGCAAGCGCTGAGCGACAAAGAACGCGAACACAAGCGCGGCAAGGCTACCGTGGCGCTGTATGGGCTGGGGGTGCACTCGGTGATCGATCACCTCGGCGAGCTGGGCACCTGCCTGGCGGACATCAGCCTGCGCCGGCTCAAAGGCGAGAAGCCCTGATCGAGATCATGCACAGTCGGCGCCGGTGGATTAATCTACACGTCAGCCCGTAGACCTTTCACGGCGTGCCGCGGTCTATGCCAGTGCCTATCGATAAAAGGAAAGAACGTCATGCCTGATCGCAAAAAACTGGAAGAACAGGTCGAGATCCTGCGCGGGCAATTGGAACAGGACCCGCCACTGCCGGAAGAAAAACGTGAAGCACTGGAAGCCTTGATTGCCAAGTTTGAAGTGCAACTTGAACTGGAACCGGCCACCCAGTCGCCCAGTATTTCCGACGACGTGAGTCAAGCGGCTATAGAGTTTGACGCTGAGCACCCAGTCATTTCCGGGACATTGCGCAATATCATGATCAGCCTGGGCAACATGGGCATCTAACCCGCCCGCCAGCCAAGCGCAGATGCAAAATGTGGGAGGGGGCTTGCTCCCGATAGCAGTGGGTCAGGCACAAATACCGTGACTGACACCCCGCCATCGGGAACAAGCCCCCTCCCACATTGGGTGTTGCGTGAAGGCTTATTGCCGTGCCAGACGCACGTTCTGGAACGCCACATCCTCGGTACTGCGATACGGGTTGATATCCAACCCACCGCGGCGCACATACCGCGCATACACCGTCAATTTTTCCGGCTTCAGCAGGCGCTGCAAGTCGAGGAAGATGCGCTCCACGCACTGCTCATGAAAATCCGAGTGCTGACGAAAGCTCACCACGTATTCCAGCAAGCTGGCGTGATCCAGCGCGCGGCCACGGTACTCCACCACCACACTGCCCCAATCAGGCTGGCTGGTGACCGGGCAGTTGGATTTGAGCAGGTGGCTGTGCACGCTCTCCTCCACCACACGCGAGGCATCGCAGCGCAGCAACTCCGGACGGGGGTGTTCGTAGCTGCTGACGTTGATGTCCAGGTCGTCGATACACACACCCGGCAACGCCATCACACCTTCGGCCTCGACCTCGACCAGGCTGCGGATACGCACGCTCACCGGCTTGCCGGCGGCGGCACTGAGGTCAGTGCGCAGGGTCGCCTCCAGGCTGCTAGTGTCGGTAAACGCCGTCTGGTTCAACGAATTGAGGTACAGCTTGAACGACTTGGACTCGATGATATTCGGCGAGTCGGCGGGAATGCTGAACTCACCGATCGCCACCACCGGCTTGCCCGACGGCAGCAACCAGGACAATTCGAAGCAGTTCCAGAAATCCACACCTTTGTAAGGCAGGGTCTCGGCACTCAGGCCCAGCTCGGCCCACTTGGCGGCACGAGGGATCGGGAACAGCAACGAAGGGGTGTAAGTGGAGATGTATTCACTGGACTTGCCCAGCGGCGAATGTTCGGCTGCGGGATGCATGGCGGAAACCTGGCTAAATTAACCGCGCCAGTCTACCAGCCTTTGCCCCCGCTCTTAAGCTGCGCCTCACTCAACGGTCACCTTGCCGACCATACCCGCCTGGTAATGCCCGGGCAGGTTGCAGGCGAACTCAAGTCCAGTCGCCTGGGTGAAGGTCCAGGTCAGCTCAGCGGTTTTACCGGGCTCGACCAGCACGCTGTTAGGGTCATCATGTTTCATGCCGCCCATATCACCATGGCCCATCGCGCCGTGGTCCATCTTGCCCATCCCGGTGGACGTAAGCATGCCACTGGCCTGCATCTGCATCATTTCCTTCTGGTGCTCGGCATGCATCGCCGCGTCACCAAGGTTGAATTCATGCAGCAATCGGCCCTTATTGACCAGTACAAAGCGCACCGTCTCACCGGCTTTTACAGCCAGGGACTTAGGCGAAAAGGAAATATCCTGCAGCGTGACTTCCACGGTCCGCGTGGCTTTATCCGCCGTTGCCGGCTGGCCAAACGCGTAGGCGTGGGCCGTATCGGCCATTGCGTTGACACTCAACGCCAACAGGCAACCAGCCAACAGCAAGGGGGTACGCAACGTCATGGCTCTTCTCCAAAAATCTATAAGCATCTTGGGCTGCACTCTAAGATGACGCCGCTGCCAGCCAGCTGACTGCTAGATTACAACTTTGTCAGGTTGCGCCCTTCGCCTGGCACCCACGGTATAAAGCCCTTCGTCACCCGTTGCCAAGAGCCGCCCATGAAACTGCTGATCGTCGAAGACCAACCAAAAACCGGCCACTACCTGCGCCAGGGCCTGGCCGAGGCGGGTTTTACCACCGAACTGGTGGCCGACGGCACCAACGGCCAGCATCTGGCGCTGACCGGTGACTATGACTTGCTGATCCTCGATGTGATGCTGCCCGGCCGCGACGGCTGGCAAATCCTGCAAGCGGTACGCAGCGCCGGCCTGGACATTCCGGTGCTGTTTCTCACCGCGCGCGATGCCGTGGAAGACCGCGTGCACGGTCTGGAGCTGGGTGCCGATGACTACCTGGTCAAGCCCTTTGCCTTTTCCGAACTGCTCGCGCGCGTGCGCAGCCTGTTGCGCCGCGGCGGCAGTACACCCCAGGAAACTACCCTGCAACTGGCTGACCTGCGCCTGGACCTGATCCGCCGCCGCGTTGAGCGTGACGGCCAACGCATCGACCTTACCGCCAAGGAATTCTCCCTGCTGGAGCTGCTGCTGCGGCGCCAGGGCGAAGTGCTGCCCAAGACCTTGATCGCATCCCAGGTGTGGGACATGAATTTCGACAGCGATACCAACATCATCGAAGTGGCGATCCGCCGCCTGCGTCTGAAAGTGGACGACAACTTCCCCAACAAGCTGATCCACACCGTGCGCGGCATGGGGTACGTGCTTGAGGAGCGCTTGCCGTGATCAAGCGCCTGTCCCTCGCCAGCCGCCTGGCGCTGCTGTTTGCCGCTTGCACAGCCATGGTCTCGCTGGTCGCCGGCGTGCTGTTCAACCATGCCAGCGAGGCGCATTTTATCGAGCTGGACCAGCAACAGCTCGACAGCAAACTCATGGCGCTGCGCAGCACCTTGCAAGGCGTCGACTCACTGGAAACCTTCGCTCAACGTGAAGCGCAATTGCGCGCCGAACTCACGCGCCAGCCCGACCTGAGGCTGCGTATCAGCACTGACGGTCGACGCTGGCTGGACGATGCGCCGAGCGTCAACCTGCCGACGGCGCCCGGCCTGTACAGCCTGCAAACGGCCGACACCGATTACCGTGTATACAACGCGCCGTTGACGCCAGGCCAGCCCGGCTCGCCGCAACTGAGCTTGATGCTCGACATCACCCACCACCAGCATTTCCTGCAGCGCATGCAGCATTTGATCTGGCTCACCGTCGGGCTGTCCGCCCTGGCCACCGCGCTGTTGGGTGCCTGGGCCGCACGCAGCGGGTTGCGCCCGTTGCGGCGCATGGGTGAAGTGGCCGCCGGTGTGTCCGCCCATTCCCTGACCCAGCGCCTGCCTCAACAGCACATGCCGATGGAGCTGGCGGAACTGGCCCAGGCCTTCAACGCCATGCTTGGCCGCCTGGACGATGCGTTCCAGCGCCTTTCGGCGTTCTCCGCCGATATCGCGCATGAACTGCGCACCCCGTTGTCGAACCTGCTGACCCAGACCCAGGTCATCCTTACCCAGCCGCGCCCGCTGGAGGATTACCGTGAAGCGCTGCACAGCAACCTCGAAGAGCTGCAATGGATGGCCCAACTGGTCAACGACATGCTGTACCTGGCCAAGGCCGACCACGGCTTGTTGATGCCCAAGCGTGAACCCTTGGCACTGGCGGATGAGGCAGAGGCGCTGCTGGAATTTTTTGCATTGCTGGCGGAAGACGCACAGGTTTCGCTGGTACGCGAAGGTAGCGCCCATACGGCTGGGGATCGCGGCATGCTGCGCCGGGCGCTGTCGAACCTACTGGATAACGCGCTCAGGTTTACCCCGGCGGGCGGCGAAGTTCGCGTGAGCCTGAGCGAACACGCAAAGGGCGTAACGCTGACGGTGGCGAACACCGGCGACGGGATTCCGGCGCAGCTGTTACCCAAACTGTTCAATCGGTTCTACCGGGCCGATCCGGCGCGCTATGAAGGTAGCAGCGAGCATGCGGGGCTGGGCCTGGCGATTACCCAGTCGATTGTGCGGGCGCACGGAGGGCGGATTTTTTGTGAGTCTGAGGCGGGGTTGACGCGGTTTGTGATTGAGTTGCCGGCTGGAGATTGAGGCAAGCTGTACCGGCCCAATCGGGGGCAAGCCCCCGATTGCAATCTAAAGGCTTACGAATACCTCAGCGCATGCGCCGGCTCAATCTTCGCCGCCCGATACGCCGGGTACAGCGTCGCCAGGAAGCTCAACACAAACCCGGCCGTGCAGATCAGCAGCACATCCGCGCCTTGCAGCTCCGAAGGCAGGTTGCTGACGAAATACACGTCCGAACTGAAGATATGCTGCCCACTCACCCGCTCGACCCAACCCACCAGCTCACTGACGTTGAGCGCCGCAATCACCCCCAGCACCCCACCTATCAGGGTGCCGACGATACCGATCACGGTGCCCTGCACCATGAAGATCGCCATGATCTGCCGTGGCGTGGCGCCGATGGTGCGCAAAATCGCGATGTCCGCGCCCTTGTCGTTCACCACCATGATCAAGGTGGCGATGATGTTGAACGCGGCCACGGCGACGATCATCAGCAGCAACAGGCCGATCATGGTCTTTTCCATTTTCATCGCGCTGAACAGGCTGCCCTGAGTGTGGGTCCAGTCATCGGCCTTGTAAGCCGCGCCCAGGCCGGTAGCGATAGCCGCCGAGACGCTTGGCGCCGCATACAGGTCTTTCACCGCCAGGCGCACGCTCTGCACCTGGTTGGGCTGCCAATGTTGGATTTGCGCCGCGTCGGCCATATGAATCAACGCCATGGAACCATCCAGCTCGGCGCCGACCTTGAAGATCCCGACCACGTTCAACCGCTGCATACGCGGGGTGATCCCCCCCGGTGCGCTGCTGATTTCGGGCACGATCAACGTGAGCTTGTCACCCACGTTCAGGCGAAAACGCCGCGCCGTGATTTCGCCCACCACCACGCCGAACTCGCCGGGCTTCAGGTCATCCAGTTTGCCCCGCACGATGTGCTGCGCCACGATAGACACCTTGCCTTCCTGGGCCGGGTCGATACCGCTGATCTCGATGGGCTGCATCGCGCCTTTGTAGGAGAACATGCCGTCCATTTGTGTGAACGGAACAGCGGCGGTCACTTGCGGGTTCTTCATCGCGGCGGCGGCCACCGGCTGCCAATCATCGATCGGGTTCACGCCGACGATGGTGGCATGCGGCACCATGCCGAGGATGCGCGAGCTCATTTCGCGCTGGAAACCGTTCATCACCGACAGCACCACGATCATCGCCAGCACGCCCAGGGCGAGGCCGATCATCGAGGTCATCGAAATAAACGAAACAAAACGGTTGCGGCGCTTGGCGCGGGTATAGCGCGTGCCGATAAAAATCGATAACGGTCTGAACATTCGCGGGCACCGTTGAAAAAATAGAAAACCCGGCGTCGAACGCCGGGCTTGAAACAGGTCAGATGGCGACCAGATGACCTTCCTGCAGGTGCAGCACACGGTCCATCTGACGGGCCATGCTCATGTCATGGGTCACCACCAGGAACGCGGTGCGCATCTGGGTGCTCAGTTCCAGCATCAAATCCTTGATGCCCTGAGCGGTGTGGGAGTCGAGGTTGCCGGTCGGCTCGTCGAGCATCACCAAGCCTGGGTTGTTCACCAGGGCACGGGCAATCGCCACACGCTGACGCTCACCGCCGGACAACTCGGCCGGCTTATGCTCCAAGCGATGGCCCAGGCCGACGCGTTCCAGCAGGGCCTTGGCACGCTGGCGCGCTTCGGGGATTGCGGTCTTGCCGATCAACAACGGCATGCACACGTTTTCCAGGGCGGTGAACTCCGGCAACAGGTGGTGAAACTGGTACACAAAGCCCAACGAGCGGTTACGCAATTGGCCACGCGCCTTTTCGCCCAGGGCCGACAGCTCTTCACCGGCCAGCCAGACGCTGCCCTGGGACGGCGTATCGAGGCCACCCAGCAGGTTCAGCAAGGTACTTTTGCCGGAACCGGAACTGCCGACGATCGCCACGCGCTCGCCCGGATGCAGCTCCAACTGCAGATTGGACAGCACCACCACCGACTCCGGACCTTCCTCATAGGATTTGCCCAGGTTGCGGCAGCTCAGGATTGCTTTTTCACTCATGCCCGATTCACTCATAACGTAAGGCCTGTGCTGGCTGGGTACGTGCCGCGCGCCAGGCTGGATACAGGGTGGCAAGGAAACTCAAGACCAACGCGGCGCCGCCCACCATCAACACGTCCTGGGCCTGAACCTGGGACGGCAAATAGTCGATGAAGTAGACATCGGCGTTGAGAAACTTGTGGCCGATCACTTTTTCCAGCAAGGCGATGGCGGCGCTGACGTTCAGCGCCGCCAGAATACCGACCGCCGTGCCGATCAGCGTTCCGACCACGCCAATCACGGTGCCTTGCACCATGAAGATCGCCATGATCTGCCCCGGCGTTGCGCCCAAGGTGCGCAGGATGGCGATGTCACCCTTCTTGTCGTTCACCACCATCACCAGCGTGGAAATGATGTTGAAGGCAGCAACCGCGACGATCAGCAGCAACAGCAGGCCGATCATGGCTTTTTCCATTCGGATGGCCTGGTACAGGTTGCCGTGGGTACGGGTCCAGTCGCGAGCGTAATATTGGCTTTCACCCAGGTGCTGGGCGATTTCCCAGGCACCGCGCGGGGCGTCGAACAGGTCGGAGAACTTCAAGCGCAGGCCCTGCACCTGGTCCGGCTGCCAGCGATGCAGGCGCGCCAGGTCGGTGAGGTTGGTCAGGCCCAGGTAGCCATCGATTTCGCCGGCGCCAACGTGGAAGGTACCGACCACGGTAAAGCGCTTCATGCGCGGGAACATGCCGGCCGGGGTCACGGTGACTTCCGGCGCGACGAACGTCAACTTGTCGCCCAGGCCCACGCCGAGCTTGGCCGCGGCCTTGTCGCCAATCACGATGCCGAAACTGCCGGGCGCCAGGTCATCGAGTTTGCCCTGCAGCATGAACTTGTCGATGATCGAGACGTTGCGCTCCTGGGCCGGGTCGATGGCATTGAGCAGGATCTTCTGCACCTTGCCGTCGTTGGTCAGCAGCCCCTGCATCTGGGTGAACGGCGCGACGGCCACCACCTTGGGGTTCTGCTTGACCTTGGCGGCCAGGCTTTGCCAGTCGCTGATGGGCGCATCGCCCTCGATGGTTGCGTGGGGCACCATGCCCAGCACGCGGGTGCGCATCTCATGATCGAAGCCATTCATCACCGACAGCACCACGATCATCACGACCACGCCCAGGGCGAGACCGATCATCGAGGTCAAGGAAATGAACGACACAAAATGATTGCGACGCTTTGCACGGGTATAACGCGTGCCAATAAATACGAAGAGAGGTCTGAACATGTCGGGGCTTGTTCGGAGGAAAAGAAGACGTCCCGGTGGCGGGGTCTGATAAGCAGCTTTACACTCAGACCATTACCGTTACCTGGGGTTCGCCATGTCGACATTAGATGAAGAAGAGCGCCGCGAATACTACCGTATCGATGACATGATCGCACTCCAAATCAAAAGCCTGTCTGCCCCCGAAGCGGCGAGCAAGGAAGTGTTGCTGGATGATTCGCCGCTGTTCAACCTGCTCAGCGAGCTGCACCTCAGTGAATTCGAAGCCCAACACCTGTTGCGCCAGCTCAGCGAGAAGGATCGCACCCTCGCGGCCTTCCTGCGCGTACAGAACAAACGCCTGGATTTGCTCAGCCAGATCATGGCCCGCGGCCTGCTGGACGAGGTCGGGGCCCCGCAGCCGGTGATCATTTCCGAAGGCGGTATCGACTTTCAACACCCTGCCCCACTCGCCACCGACACCCACCTGGCCGTCAAGCTGGTGCTGATGCCCCAGGCACTCGGCCTGCTGCTGCGCGCAAGGTGGCCCACTGCGACCCCAAGGGCGACGGGTTTGATGTCGGCACTGAATTCGAAGCCATGACCGATGCCCAACGCCAACTGCTGGCGCGCTACATTCTGCAGAAACAAGCCCAGCAACGCCGACTGGCGCGGGAAAAGAGCGACGCCCAAGACACCTGATTTCGTATTGACCTGGCCAGAAGACCTGGCATTAAGGAGCAACTGTGACCCTGATTTACGGCCATCGCGGTGCCAAAGGCGAAGCACCGGAAAACACCCTGAGCAGCTTTCAGGAATGCCTCAAGCACGGTGTACGCCGTTGCGAACTGGATTTGCACCTGTCCATGGACGGCGAGTTGATGGTCATCCACGACCCGACCCTCAAGCGCACGACCGACCGGCGTGGCAAGGTCGTCGAATACTCGGCGGCCGACCTGGTAAAGATGGACGCCCGTAAAGGCGGCCCGGGTTGGGTCACGCCGTGCCCGATTCCACGCTTGGAAGAACTGTTCGAACAGTGCGATTTCGATCACTGGCAACTGGAAGTCAAAAGCGCTTCGCGCACCCGCGCCGCGACCACCGTGCTGGCGATCCGTGAAATGGCGGTACGTTTCGGCCTGATGGATAAGGTCACCGTGACCTCGAGCTCGCGGGAAGTACTCAAGGCGGCGGTTGAACTCACACCGGACCTGTCGCGCGGCCTGGTGGCCGAATACGCCTGGCTCGACCCGTTAAAGGTCGCGCAGAACTATGGGTGTGAGTACCTGGCGTTGAACTGGACGCTGTGCACCCCTGAGCGCCTGGAAAAAGCCCAGCGCCAGGGTTTGCACGTGTCCGTGTGGACGGTCAACGAACCTGCACTGATGCGCAGGCTCGCGGACTTCGGCGTAGATAGCCTGATTACAGACTTTCCCGGTTTGGCCACTGCCACCCTCGGGAATTACTGAAATCGGTCTCCCCGGCCGGCTCAGGCCACCGGCCGGAGCCGCTCAAAAAGCCGGTTGAGGCCGTCGTAGGCGGCGACCCGATAGGCTTCGGCCATGGTCGGGTAGTTGAACGTGGTGTTCACAAAATACTTGAGGGTATTTTGCTCACCCGGCTGGTTCATGATCGCCTGGCCGATGTGCACGATTTCTGAAGCCTGATAGCCAAAGCAATGCACGCCGAGCACTTCCAGGGTCTCGCGGTGGAACAGGATCTTCAGCATGCCTTGCGGCTCGCCGGCGATCTGCGCACGCGCCATGCTCTTGAAGAACGCCTTGCCTACTTCGTAAGGCACCTTGGCCTTGGTCAACTCGTGCTCGTTCTTGCCGATCGAGGCTGATCTCGGGAATCGTGTAGATCCCGGTCGGCACATCGTTGACGTAACGCCAGCTGCCATTATCGACAATGCTGCCGGCCGCCGAACGGCCCTGGTCATGCGCCGCACTGGCCAGGCTCGGCCAACCGATCACATCACCGGCGCCGTAGATGTTCGGCACGCAGGTGCGATAGTTCTCATCCACCTCGATCTGGCCACGGCTGTTGACCTTGACCCCGATGTTTTCCATGCCCAGCTTGTCGGTGTTGCCGGTACGGCCGTTGCACCACAGCAAGGCGTCGGCCTTGATCTTCTTGCCGGACTTGAGGTGCAGGATCACACCGTTGTCCAGGCCTTCGACGCGCTCGTACTCTTCGTTGTGGCGCACGGTGATGTTGTTGTTGCTGAAGTGGTAGCTCAACGCCTGGGAAATTTCCGAGTCGAGGAAGCTCAGCAACTGGTCGCGGTTGTCCACCAGCTCCACCAGCACACCCAGGCCGCTGAAGATCGAGGCATATTCACAGCCGATCACGCCGGCGCCGTAGATAATCAGTTTGCGCGGGGTGTGGCCCAGGCTCAGGATGGTGTCGCTATCGTAGATACGCGGGTGGTGGAAATCGATGTCCGCCGGGCGATACGGGCGCGAACCGGTGGCGATGATGATGTGCTTGGCCACCAGTTTCTCGACCACGCCGTTGGAGCACACCACTTCAATGGTTTGCTCGTCGGCGAAGCTGCCGGTGCCGAAGAACAGGTCGACACGGTTACGGGCGTAGTAGCCGGTGCGCGAAGCGACTTGCTTGGAAATGACTTTTTCGGCGCTTTTCAATACGTCCGGGAACGAGAACCAGCGCGGCTCACCAATGGCCCGGAACATCGGGTTGGTGTTGAACTGCATGATCTGGCGGACCGAGTGACGCAAGGCCTTGGACGGGATGGTGCCCAGGTGGGTGCAGTTACCGCCGACCTGGCGACGGCTATCGACCATCGCGACCTTGCGCCCAGCTTTGGCGGCATTCATCGCCGCACCTTCTCCAGCCGGGCCGGAACCCAGTACCACCACGTCGTAGTTGTAGACAGCCATGCGTACTCCTCAGAACAGGCCAGGCGTACGGTTGGACGCCGGGCTAAATCATGCCGCGGCCAGCGGGCATGAAGGACAATTTGGCTCAAGTGTGTGAACCGGGGCACAGTCTATATAAGGCTCAACGCCGCGCACATTAACCCTTGGTCGCGTCGTAGGCCAGTATTGCCATACTACATGACGCAAATCAGCGCCAATTTCAGGATGAGCCATTATGCGACAACTCTTTATCTGTTTGATGCTGATGATGTCGATCACGGCTCACGCCAACGATGCGGATCGACTCAAGCATGCTGATTTCCCCGCACAGTTCGAGGGCCTGGCCCGCAAAAACCAGGCGGTGCTCACGTATCTGTGGGCCGATGTATACGCAGCCGCGTTGTATGCCTCTGCGGATGTGAGCGCCAGACAGGCCTGGGCCCAACAACAGGACCTGCGCCTTGTGTTGTATTACTTTCGCGACATCGACCGAAAGGATGTGATCAAAGCCGCCACCGCGACGTTGGAGCGCCAGCAAGCCAGTGCTCGTTTGAAGCCTGAGCTGGATCAACTGCATGCGCGCTTTCGCAATATCCGCAGCGGGGATCGTTACGCCCTGGATTTTCGGTCGGGGCGCGGTTTGAACCTGGAGATCAATGGCCAGGTGGTGTTCAGCAGTCGAGATACTGAATTGGCGAAAGCCTATATGGGTATCTGGCTGGCACCGAAAGGGTTGTCGGACAGTTTGCGTGGGCAGTTGCTCAATTGATGCGTCGGCTGAGCTATCAAGCCTCTTCCCACATTTGAATATATTCACAAATCAAACTGTGGGAGGGGGCTTGCTCCCGATGAGGCCCATACCCACACCACAAACCACCAGCCATAAAAAAGCCCCGAACCAGTCGGGGCTTTTTCATTCAGCACTCAGGCTTAGCGCGGAAACGCAGGCGGGTTGACCCCGGCCATGTCTTCCATCACGCGAACCACCTGGCAGCTGTAGCCGAACTCGTTGTCGTACCACACGTACAGCACAACGCGGTTGTCCTGGGTGATGGTCGCTTCCGCGTCCACCACACCGGCGTGGCGCGAGCCCACGAAGTCGGTGGACACCACTTCCTGCGAGTTGACGAAGTCGATCTGCTTGTGCAGGTCGGAGTGCAGCGCCATGTAGCGCAGGTACTCGTTCATCTCTTCACGGGTGGCGGCTTTCTCAAGGTTCAGGTTGAGAATGGCCATCGACACGTTCGGCGTCGGCACGCGGATCGCGTTACCGGTCAGCTTGCCGGCCAGCTCAGGCAGGGCCTTGGCAGCAGCGGTGGCGGCACCGGTCTCGGTGATCACCATGTTCAACGCGGCGCTGCGACCACGGCGATCGCCTTTGTGGAAGTTGTCGATCAGGTTCTGGTCGTTGGTGTACGAGTGAACGGTTTCAACGTGACCGTTAACGATGCCGAACTTGTCGTTCACTGCCTTGAGCACCGGCACGATGGCGTTGGTGGTGCAGGAAGCGGCGGACACGATCTTGTCGTCAGCGGTGATTTCGGCGTGGTTGATACCGTGCACGATGTTCTTGAGCTTGCCCTTGCCAGGCGCGGTCAGCACAACACGGTCAACACCCGGGCATGCGAGGTGCTGGCCCAGGCCCTCGGCATCACGCCATACGCCGGTGTTGTCCACCAGCAGGGCGTTCTGGATGCCGTACTGGGTGTAATCCACCTCAGTCGGGTTTTTCGCGTAGATCACCTGGATCAGGTTACCGTTGGCGGTGATGGTGTTGTTTTCTTCGTCAATGGTGATGGTGCCGTTGAACGAGCCGTGTACCGAATCGCGACGCAACAGGCTGGCGCGTTTGGTCAGGTCGTTTTCGGCGCCTTTGCGCACCACGATCGCACGCAGGCGCAGGCCGTCGCCGCCGCCGGTTTTTTCGATCAGGATGCGCGCCAGCAGGCGGCCGATACGACCGAAGCCGTACAGCACAACGTCGGTGC
Source organism: Pseudomonas sp. S3_A03 (assembly GCF_054668275.1). NCBI lineage: Bacteria > Pseudomonadati > Pseudomonadota > Gammaproteobacteria > Pseudomonadales > Pseudomonadaceae > Pseudomonas > Pseudomonas sp. S3_A03. The sequence goes on along the minus strand of NZ_CP162753.1, from coordinate 5,689,367 downwards.
CTTTGCGGGCCGCCGCGTTTTGCTGGCCAACCACATCGGCCATTTCTTCACGCACGAACTGCTCGGCGCTGCGGCCATTGCCTTCGTTGCGGAATTTGTACGCCAACTTGCCCAGGTCTACCGAGGCCGCGCCGAGCTTGAGCTCACTCATGGCCTTGAGCAGTGGGAATGTTTCGTGGACGGAGAGTTCGCTGTCGTCGGCGGAGCGATGGCGCGCAAAGCGGTGCGCCTTGAGAATCGCGATGACAGACTGGTTGATCAGGCTGCGGCCATAGATCGAGCTCACCACATTGTTATTGCGGTACAGCTGACCGATAAGCGGGATCATCGCTTCTGCGAGTGCTTCACGGTCGATCCATTCACCAAGACACTGGTCGGGCTTCTGAGTCACGGGAACCTTCCACATGTAGGGGCTGAAAAAAGGGGCTACATTATGTCGCCCGACTGCGCGTTGAGCAATGCGCGACGGGCAACAAAAAGCCCTTGCAAAAAAATACCACCCCGCCACAGGCCAGGAAATACGCGGGCTTCAGAAGGCCACCATTGGCACAAGCCTGCCGACTTGTCCGTAACCCTCCGAAATATCCGCGCCGTTTGGCACTACATATTGAGTCAAAAGGCTGCATTGTTTGTCTTAACCACTACATTTCCTACAAACCGCATTACACACAGTCAGCAACTGACAGGCGGCACCTCGGGCCGCTACAATTACCGACTTTGTCGCAACGCTTGGAGCTCAACCTTCCGTGCCCGTTCTGCGTCTACCGCTACTCCCTGCCGCGGCAGGTAAACAGCATTGGGGCAACCTGCCCGGTGCCGCCCTGAGCCTGGCCATCGCCGAGGCTGCCAGCGCAGCCAAGCGCTTTACCCTGCTGCTCACCGCCGACAGCCAAAGTGCCGAACGGTTGGAGCAGGAGCTGAGCTTCTTCGCCCCCGATTTGCCGGTGCTGCATTTTCCCGACTGGGAAACCCTGCCCTACGACCTGTTCTCGCCGCACCAGGACATCATCTCCCAGCGCATCGCCAGCCTGTACCGCTTGCCGGAACTGGCCCACGGCGTGCTGGTGGTGCCGATCACCACGGCGCTGCATCGCCTGGCGCCGACCAAGTTCCTGCTGGGCAGCAGCCTGGTGCTGGATATCGGCCAGAAGCTCGATGTGGAACAGATGCGCACACGCCTGGAAGCCAGCGGTTACCGTTGCGTCGACACGGTGTACGAGCACGGCGAGTTCGCGGTGCGCGGCGCCCTGATCGACCTGTTCCCGATGGGCAGCAAGTTACCGTACCGCATCGACCTGTTCGATGACGAAATCGAGACCCTGCGCACCTTCGATCCGGAAAACCAGCGTTCCATCGACAAGGTGGAATCGGTCAAGCTGTTGCCGGCGCGGGAATTTCCACTGCAAAAAGATGCGGTCACCCGTTTCAAGGCGCGCTTTCGCGAGCGCTTCGACGTGGACTTCCGCCGCTGCCCGATCTTCCAGGACTTGAGCAGCGGGATTACGCCGGCCGGTATCGAGTACTACCTGCCGTTGTTCTTCGACGAAACCTCGACCCTGTTCGATTACCTGCCCCAGGACACCCAAGTGTTCTCGCTGCCAGGCATTGAGCAAGCGGCCGAGAACTTCTGGAACGACGTGCGCAACCGCTACGAAGAACGCCGCGTCGACCCTCCCGGCCTTTACTGCCACCCGCCGAACTGTTCCTGCCGGTGGAAGACTGCTTCGCACGCCTCAAAAACTGGCCGCGCGTGGTCGCCAGCCAACAGGACGTGGACGCAGGCGGTGGCCGCGAACGTTTCCCGGCGCAAGCGTTGCCAAACCTGGCGATTGAAGCCAAGGCCAACCAGCCGCTGGAAGCGCTGTCGAACTTCCTGGGTGGCTTCCCCGGCCGCGTGCTGTTTACCGCCGAATCCGCCGGGCGCCGTGAAGTGCTGCTGGAGCTGCTGGAGCGCCTGAAGCTGCGGCCGAAAACCGTCGACAGCTGGCCGGACTTCATCAGCAGCAAAGAGCGCCTGGCGATCACCATCGCACCCCTGGATGAAGGCTTGTTGCTGGACGACCCGGCCCTGGCCCTGATCGCCGAGAGCCCACTGTTCGGCCAGCGCGTGATGCAGCGTCGTCGCCGTGAAAAACGCGCCGACGCCAACAACGACGCGGTGATCAAGAACCTCACAGAGTTGCGCGAAGGCGCGCCGGTGGTGCATATCGACCACGGCGTCGGTCGCTACCTCGGTTTGCAGACCCTGGAGATCGATAACCAGGCAGCCGAATTCCTTACCATGGAATACGCCGAGGGCGCCAAACTCTACGTGCCAGTGGCCAACCTGCACCTGATCGCCCGCTACACCGGCAGCGACGACGCCCTGGCACCGCTGCACCGCCTGGGCTCCGAGACTTGGCAGAAAGCCAAGCGCAAGGCCGCCGAACAGGTGCGCGACGTGGCCGCCGAACTGCTCGACATTTATGCGCGCCGCGCGGCCCGCGAAGGGTATGCGTTCGCCGACCCGAAAGCCGACTACGCCACCTTCAGCGCCGGCTTCGCCTTCGAAGAAACCCCAGACCAGCAAACCACCATCGAAGCGGTGCGCGCCGACATGCTCGCGCCCAAGCCGATGGACCGCCTGGTCTGCGGCGACGTAGGCTTCGGCAAAACCGAAGTGGCCATGCGCGCCGCCTTTATTGCCGTGCACGGCGGCCGCCAAGTGGCGATCCTGGTACCGACCACTCTGCTCGCCCAGCAGCACTACAACAGCTTCCGCGATCGCTTTGCCGACTGGCCGGTAACCGTCGAAGTGATGAGCCGCTTCAAGTCGGCCAAGGAAGTGAACGCGGCCGTCGCCGATTTGGCCGAAGGCAAGATCGACATCGTGATCGGCACCCACAAGCTGCTGTCGGACGATGTGAAGATCAAGAACCTGGGCCTGGTGATCATCGACGAAGAACACCGCTTTGGCGTACGGCAAAAAGAACAGCTCAAGGCCCTGCGCAGTGAAGTCGACATTCTTACGCTCACTGCAACGCCAATCCCACGCACCCTGAACATGGCCGTGTCGGGCATGCGCGACCTGTCGATCATCGCCACGCCGCCGGCGCGACGCCTGTCGGTGCGCACCTTCGTCATGGAACAGAACAAAAGCACGGTCAAAGAAGCCCTGCTGCGCGAACTGCTGCGCGGCGGCCAGGTGTACTACCTGCACAACGACGTGAAGACCATCGAGAAATGCGCCGCCGACCTCGCCGAACTGGTGCCCGAAGCACGCATCGCCATCGGCCACGGGCAGATGCGCGAGCGCGAACTCGAACAGGTGATGAGCGACTTCTACCACAAGCGCTTCAACGTGCTGATCGCCTCGACCATCATCGAGACCGGCATCGACGTGCCGAGCGCCAATACCATCATCATCGAGCGCGCCGACAAGTTCGGCCTGGCGCAACTGCATCAGCTGCGCGGCCGCGTTGGGCGCAGTCACCACCAGGCTTATGCCTACCTGCTGACGCCGCCGCGCCAACAGATCACCTCCGACGCAGAAAAGCGCCTGGAAGCTATCGCCAACACCCAGGACCTGGGCGCAGGGTTTGTGCTGGCCACCAACGACCTCGAAATCCGTGGCGCCGGCGAACTGCTGGGCGACGGCCAGAGCGGGCAGATCCAGGCGGTGGGTTTCACCCTTTATATGGAAATGCTCGAGCGCGCCGTGAAAGCCATCCGCAAGGGTGAACAACCGAACCTCGACCACCCCCTGGGCGGTGGCCCGGAAATCAACCTGCGCCTACCGGCCTTGATTCCCGAAGACTATCTGCCCGACGTGCACGCGCGGCTGATCCTGTACAAGCGCATCGCCTCGGCCACCGACGAAGAAGGCCTCAAGGATTTGCAGGTCGAGATGATCGACCGCTTCGGCCTGCTGCCGGAACCGACCAAGAACCTTGTGCGCCTGACGCTGCTCAAACTGCAGGCCGAGCAGTTGGGAATAAAGAAAGTCGACGCCGGGCCTCAGGGCGGGCGTATCGAGTTCGAAGCGCAGACGCCGGTAGATCCCTTGGTGCTGATCAAGTTGATCCAGGGCCAGCCCAACCGCTACAAGTTCGAAGGGGCTACGCTGTTCAAATTCATGGTGCCGATGGAACGTGCCGAAGAACGCTTCAATACCCTGGAGGCGTTGTTTGAGCGCCTCATTCCGAAATCTGTTTGAAGGACGCCCCAATGCGCTTGTTCCGCATGCTGAGCTTGTTGTTGGTAGTCGTGGCGCCTTCGGCCTTCGCCGACAGCCCGTACCTGGTAGAAATGATTTTGGTACGCCAGAACGCGGAGCCCGTGATCAACAGCCGCGCCGCGCCGGAAAACTGGGATGCCGGCGCCGTGCGCCTGGGCGATAAAATGAGCCCGCCGCGCCTGAACAACATCGTCGACAAGCTCAATGCCGATAGCAGCTACACCGTGCTGGCGCATAAAACCTGGGAGCAGAACCTGGGCGAGCAGCCGGTGAAAATCGCGATCACCGACGGTCAGGAGCAGTTCGGCCAGTTTCCCATTGAGGGCACATTGAGCCTGCAACTGGGCCGCTTCACCGATATCGATGCGCAGTTCTGGGTCAACCAGTTCGACAGCAACGCCAGCGTGATCGCCAGCGAACACCTGAGCCAGACCGACGTGCGCACCAAGAACAATCAGCTCAATTACCTGGATGGCGGCCACCTGGCGCTGCTGATCAAGATTACCTCGCTGACCGCCAAGCCACCCAGCGCACCACCGCCCGACATCCAGGACTGATCCAGCGCCATGCCCCTGACGTCGTCGTTGACCAAGCCCCTGGCCCCTTCGTGGGCCAATCGCTTCAAAGAGCAAAGCCTGGAGCGCGGGCGGCGGTATGCCTTGGAGAACCGCGTGCGCATCGTCGAATCCGGCGACAGCACCATCATCGCCAATTGCGAAGGCTCGGGCGGCAACGTTTATCGGCAGACCATTTCACTGCGCGAGTCAGCCAAGGGCACGTTGATCCTGGTGGACAGCCGCTGTACCTGCCCGGTGCACACCAACTGCAAACACATCGCGGCCGTGCTGCTCAAAGTCCAGGAAACCCTGGCCTACCCGGCAGCGGCCCAGGATGCCGAGTTGTTGCAAAAACTCCAGGCCGTGCTGGATAACCGCGTGGTGCTGCCGCAAGTGGTGATGGACGATGTGCTACCGATCCCGCGCCTGTGGCTGGCCAGTGTCGAATTCAGTGCGTTTGAGCCGCGCAACGGCAAGATGCAGCGCTATATCCAGCACCGCGCGGCGCTGTCGTTCAACTATTTGGGCAACTATGTCAGCGGGCAGAAGAACGCCGACATTATTGTGCGCCAGGAAACCCAGAGCCTGCGCATCAAGCGGCATCCCGAGCTGGAGCAGCGCTATCGCGAGCAACTGCGCCTGCTGGGCTTCAAAATCGCCACGCGCCAAAGCAAGGCCTTGCCTGAAAGCGCCGGCGAGCTGTTCGAGATGGTCAATGACAGCGCCTGGCTGAACTTCACCCTCAATGCATCGCCCACCTTGCGCAGCGCGGGGTGGGAGTTGCAGATCGATGAGGATTTCGGCTTCGACCTGAGCCCGGTCGATGACTGGTACGCCACCGTCGATGAAGGGCCCGAGCGTGACTGGTTCGACCTGGAGCTGGGGATCATCGTCAACGGTGAACGCCTGAGCCTGCTACCGATCCTGCTGAACCTGATGCGCTCCCACATCGAGATCCTCAACCCGGAAAAAGTCGCGCGCCGCCGCGATGACGAACTGATCCTGGTGAACATTCCCGGCTTGCCCAACGGCGGCCACGGCCCCCTGCAAGTGGCACTGCCCTACGGCCGCCTGAAACCGGTGCTGGCCACATTGGGCGAGTTCTACCTGCAAGAGCCCGGCACCACCACCCTGCGCCTGGCCAAGGCCGATGCGATTCGCTTGAACCCTCTGCAAGACCTGCCCCTGCAGTGGGAGGGTGGCGAGAAGATCCGCCACTTCGCCCAGCGCCTGCGGGATATCAAAGACTTCACGTGTGTGGCGCCCGAAGGCTTGAATGCGACGCTGCGCCCCTATCAGCTGGAAGGCTTGAGCTGGATGCAGTCGCTGCGCCAGCTCGACGTCGGTGGCATTCTCGCGGATGACATGGGCCTGGGCAAAACCCTGCAGACCTTGGCACATATGCTGAGCGAAAAGATCGCCGGGCGCCTGGATCGGCCGTGCATGGTGGTCATGCCCACGAGCCTGATCCCCAATTGGCTCGATGAGGCGGCGCACTTCACTCCACAATTGAAAGTGCTGGCGCTGTACGGTGCCGGGCGCAAGAAGCATTTCGACAACCTGCAGGATTACGACCTGCTGCTGACCACCTATGCGCTGCTGCCCAAGGACATCGAACGGCTGGCCGCCCTGCCCTTGCATGTGCTGATTCTCGATGAAGCCCAGTACATCAAGAACCCCTCCAGCAAGGCCGCCCAGGCCGCAAGCGAGCTGAACGCGCGGCAACGCCTGTGCCTGAGTGGCACGCCACTGGAAAACCACTTGGGTGAGCTGTGGTCGCTGTTCCACTTCCTGTTGCCGGGCTGGCTGGGCGACGTAAAAAGCTTCAACCGCGATTACCGCGTGCCCATCGAAAAACGCGGCAGCGAGGTGCGATTGCAGCACCTCAATGGTCGGATCAAGCCGTTCCTGCTGCGGCGTACCAAGGAACAGGTGGCCACGGAATTGCCGCCCAAGACCGAGATCATCCACTGGGTGGACCTCAACGAAGCGCAGCGCGACGTGTACGAAACCATGCGCCTGGCCATGGACAAAAAAGTCCGCGACGAGATCACCCGCAAGGGCGTGGCGCGCAGCCAGATCATCATTCTTGAGGCGCTGCTCAAGCTGCGCCAGGTGTGTTGCGATTTGCGCCTGATCAACGACGCTACCCTGCCCGCCCGTGGCAGCACCTCGGGCAAACTCGACAGCCTGCTGGAAATGCTTGAGGAGCTGTTTGCCGAAGGCCGGCGCATCCTGTTGTTTTCCCAGTTCACCTCGATGCTGAGCCTGATCGAAGCAGAACTGAAAAAACGCGGGATTGCCTACGCCCTGCTGACCGGCCAGACCCGTGATCGACGCACACCGGTGAAGGATTTCCAAAGCGGCAAGCTGCAGATTTTTCTGATCAGCCTGAAGGCAGGCGGTGTCGGCCTGAACCTGACCGAAGCCGATACCGTGATCCACTACGACCCTTGGTGGAACCCGGCCACGGAAAACCAGGCCACCGACCGTGCGTATCGCATCGGGCAAGAGAAGCCGGTATTTGTCTACAAGATGATTGCCCGCGGCACGGTGGAGGAGAAAATCCAGCACCTGCAGAAAGAAAAATCCGACTTGGCAGCGGGCGTGCTGGATGGACGTACCACCGGGGACTGGCAGTTGGGCAACGAAGATATCGAAGCGCTGTTTGCGCCGTTGCCCACTAAACAAGAGAAGCGCGGTTAGAGTGCGCCGGATGCCCAATCATTCGATGAGTTGGGCGGCCCTCAGAGCAGTCAGCGCCGCCAACCAACGCGGATCCTGCTTGTAGTCCGGTGAAGCGATCCCCTGGCCGCGCATGCGCGCGATCCGTGCCGACGGCTTGACATTCATGCGCTGCGCTGCGGTGAGTGCCAGCTCGGCAGCCGCGCGATCATTGCACACCAACCCCATGTCGCAACCGGCGGTCAGCGCCGCTTCTATGCGACTGGCTGCGTCACCAACCACATGGGCACCGGCCATGGACAGATCATCGCTGAAAATCACCCCGTCAAATTGCAGCTCGCCACGCAGAATCTCCTGCAGCCAGCGGCGCGAAAAGCCGGCGGGCTGGGCGTCGACCTGCGGGTAGATCACATGCGCCGGCATCACCGCCGCCAGTTGCTTGCTCAAACGTGCGAAAGGTATCAGGTCATTCGCGCGAATCTGTTCCAGGCTGCGTTCGTCATTGGGAATGGCGACGTGGGAATCGGCCTCAGCCCAACCGTGGCCTGGGAAATGCTTGCCGGTAGCGGCCATACCCGCGCTGTTCATGCCACGAATAAACGCCCCGGCAAGCACGGCGGCGCGCTCGGGATCGCCCTCGAAAGAACGCGTGCCCACCACGGCGCTGCGCTGGTAGTCCAGGTCCAGCACCGGGGCGAAGCTCAGGTCCAGGCCGACGGCCAGCACTTCGGTGGCCATGACCCAGCCGCACTGTTCGGCCAGGTACTCAGCGTTGGGGTTGTCCGCCAACGCGCGCATGGCCGGCAGACGCACAAAGCCCTGGCGCAGGCGCTGTACCCGACCGCCCTCTTGGTCGACAGCCAGCAGCAGGTCCGGGCGCACCGCGCGAACCGCCGCACTCAGCTCCCGCACTTGGCGCGGGTGTTCGATATTGCGCGCAAAAATGATCACGCCACCCACTTCCGGCTGGCGCAACAGGTGGCGATCCTCGGCCGTCAGCCAGGTACCGGCAACGTCGACCATCAAAGAACCTTGCAGGGCAGCAGTCATAAACCTTCCTTAAATAACGCGCACAACCCGTTGCCCTCAAGCGGCGCAATAAGCACAGCGAGGTACAACGGGTTGCGAGTAAATAGCTGAAATCGGCATGGCGGCTAGCTTAGCGGATGCAAGCGGCCGCGCACACCCGGAGCGGTCAAACCTTGGCGGGAACCGGCACGGTTTTGCTGCGTGGGCGCAACTGTGCGGCGGCCATGGTCGGGTCGGTCACACCGGTTTCGGCGCGCATGCCGGCGGCGAGGAACGGCACCATCAGGCGCATCACCTGCTCGATGGACGTGTTGACGCCAAAATCGGTCTCGGCAATCGCGCGCAACGCCTTGATCCCGGACATGCTGAACGCGGCCGCACCGAGCATGAAGTGCACGCGCCAGAACAATTCGATCGGCGGAATACGCGGCGCGGCGTCGTTGACCAGCAGCATATAGCGACGGAACACCTTGCCGTACATGTCTTCCAAATAACGACGCAAGTGACCCTGGCTCTGGCTGAACGCCAAGCCCAACAAACGCATGAAGATCGACAGGTCATTGCCGCTGCGAGGCTGAACCACCAAGGCCTGCTCGACGAGGATTTCCAGCAGTTCTTCCAGGCTGGGCTTGTTGTCGGCCTTGGCTTGGCGGCGCTCCAGTTCGCGGTCGAGACTGGCGCAGAACGGGCCCAAAAAGCGCGAGAACACCGCCTGGATCAGGGCCTTTTTCGAGCCGAAATGGTAGTTCACTGCGGCAAGGTTGACCCCGGCCTTGCTGGTGATAAGCCGCAATGAAGTTTCGGCAAATCCTTTTTCCGCGAACAATTGCTCGGCAGCATCGAGAATGCGTTCAACGGTTTCCGACTGGGCCATGGCTACTCCGCCTGACAAACACTTGTTTGAAACATACGTTTCAGGGTGTGTCTTGTCAAGCCTGCAGGTTCGTTTTGCGGCCGGGCAGTCATCTATTTGAGCGCTATTTAATCACATCCTTTCAGGTCTGTAGGCAGCGCTATCTCAACGGCGTAGGACGGCGGACCAATGACCGTCCAGCGGAGTCATGTAAAAGGATGATTGCCAAGCGCCGTTCACTGTATATAATCCCAGTCACTGTATAAAAAGACAGAGCGATCAACATGCTAAAACTGACGCCACGCCAAGCTGAGATTCTGGCTTTTATCAAGCGCTGCCTCGATGACAACGGTTATCCGCCGACACGAGCCGAGATTGCGCTGGAACTGGGGTTCAAGTCCCCCAATGCCGCCGAAGAACACCTCAAGGCCCTCGCTCGCAAAGGTGCGATCGAAATGACCCCCGGTGCCTCGCGAGGTATTCGCATCCCTGGTTTCGAAGCCAAGACCGACGAATCGACACTGCCGATCATTGGCCGCGTCGCCGCCGGTGCGCCGATCCTGGCGCAGCAGCACGTCGAGGAATCCTGCAACATCAACCCGACCTTCTTCCACCCGCGCGCCGACTATCTGTTGCGGGTACATGGCATGAGCATGAAGGACGTGGGTATCTTCGATGGCGACCTGCTGGCCGTTCACACCACCCGCGAGGCCCGCAATGGCCAGATCGTCGTCGCGCGTATCGGTGATGAAGTCACGGTCAAACGCTTCAAGCGTGAAGGCAGCAAGGTCTGGCTGCTGGCCGAGAACCCTGAATTCGCCCCGATTGAAGTGAATCTGAAAGACCAGGACCTGGTGATCGAAGGCCTGAGCGTCGGCGTTATTCGCCGCTAAAGGAGGCATCATGCAGCTCGTGCACACCCCACAACACACGCAACTGTCGCTGTTCGAAGCCTTTATGGCCCAACCCCTTGTGCCTACTCTCAAGGAAACAGTCGAGGCGCCCTGGAGCGCCGAACCTGAGGCGTTCAGTGAACTGTCGTTGCGCGGCGCTGCCGGAAGCTGCCTGAGCCTGCTGGCACCGATACTGCGTGAGTTGAGCGAAGAGCAGGATGCCCGCTGGCTAACGTTGATCGCCCCGCCCGCCAGCCTCACCCAGGCCTGGCTGCGGGATGCCGGCCTGAACCGCGAGCGCATCCTGCTACTGCAACCACGCGGTACGCAAAGCGCCCAGCAGTTGACTTGTGAAGCGCTGCGCCTGGGGCGTAGCCACACGGTGGTGAGCTGGTTGAACCCGTTGAACGCGACGGCCAAACAGCAGTTGATCAGTGCTGCACGCACAGGGGATGCGCAGAGTTTGAATATTCGATTGGGATAAAATCACAGGCTTGGCCTGTAGTGATCGGGCTCGCCACTAAAGCCCGTTCACCACGAGACTCAGTGAAGAATCCGCGGTCCGTCGTCTTTTTCCGGTTCGCCTTCCGCCAACCGACCGGCCATCTGCACACCCACGCTCAACATGGCTTTTGCCACTTCCACGTGCTGGCCTTGCAGAAACACTTTGGCGTCTTCGGAAAAATCCAGAGTAACCAGAGAACCTTCGTCCTCGGCCCGGCGCAGTTCGATTCGACCGTCAGGCAGTTCAACAATTTCCAGAAAGGACGTCGGCATAAAAGTCTGTTCTCCACGAAAGGCCGGGATTATATCAGTCATACACCCAGCCTCGCTGAGGATCTGAACAGGTTTCTTTACAGCTTGATGAACGGTGCTTTTTGAGTCCGAGCCGCTATTAGCACTCGTTAAGACCTTCACGAAAGCGCAGTGCCATCTTCTTCAGCTCTTGCCGCCAACCTTCCAGCTCCGCCCGACTCAGTGGCTGGGGCTCCTCCTCGTCCAAGGCTACCGCTACGATCAGCGGTTGAGTGACGTCACCCTTAGGCACATGGGGAACACGCGGCGGCTGGAACATATCAGCATGGGCCTTGAGCAAACGCGCCACCCAGCTGTCGGGGCTCTGAGCCATCTCTACCAGCTCGGCCAATTCGGGGATGGCCATGGACTCCAACACTTCATGGTTCATGATCATTTCCGCACGAGGCGAACCGGCCTGGGGCAAACGGTAGAACCCTGCGATCTCATGGCACAGCCCGAGCAAGGCGCCGTACAAGTGGAACAACGCCGCCTCGCGCCCTGCCTGGACCAGCGCGATAGCATTCATCTCCTTGCCTTCCTCCGCACGGCCAAGGGCCTCCAGAGACAAACCCGCGAAGTAAATTTTCTGATTGGTACGGGTATAGAGTTCGTTGGCCATACGGCAATCTCCACAACGAATGAGGCAGGATGCTGGCTGAACAGTGTCACGGATCAGCCGAGCCCACTGCAAGTGCCATGAACGGCCGCTTACGTGAGAAGAAACTTCACTTACAGAACCACGCAGATGCAAAAGGGGCTTGCTCCCGATAGCGGTATACCAGTCGACGTGTATATAGACTGATGCACCGCTATCGGGAGCAAGCCCCTCCCACACTCAAGCGTCGGCGTCTCCGGCGGATCAAGCGCCCTGGCGCTTGTCCTCGACTTTCCACTTGCCACCGTCGTAGAACGCTTTCCAGCCGGTAGGCTTACCGTCCACTTCGGTCTGCACGTACTGCTCCTTGGTTTTACGGCTGTAGCGGATCACGGCTGGACGACCATCCGGATCCTTCTTCGGCGCTTCACACAGGAAGTGGTACTTCGGATCGATCTCATCCTTGTGCGGCACGATCTCCAACACCAGCGGTGCACGGGTCTCGCGGTTTTTCGGGAACTGGCTGGCAGCCAGGAACAACCCCGAGGCACCGTCACGCAGGATGTAGGTGTCGTTGACCTTCTCGCACTTGAGTTCAGGCATCTTCACCGGGTCCATCTTCGGCGGCGCTGCGTCACCGCTTTTGAGCAGTTTGCGGGTGTTCTTGCAGGTCGGGTTGGTGCAGCCGAAGAACTTGCCGAAACGGCCGGTCTTGAGCTGCATCTCGCTGCCGCACTTGTCGCATTCCAGGCTCGGACCTTCGTAGCCCTTGATGCGATAAGTGCCCTCTTCAATCTCGTAGCCGTTGCAATCCGGGTTGTTACCGCAGATATGCAACTTGTGCTTCTCGTCGAGCAGGTAGGCATCCATCGCCGTGCTGCAGATCGGGCAACGGTGCTTGCCACGCAATACCAGCGACTCGGATTCACCTTCGTCATCGGCAGCGATTTCATCACCCGGCACCAGGTTGACCGTGGCCTTGCAGCGCTCTTTTGGCGGCAGGCTGTAGCCCGAGCAACCGAGGAACACACCGGTGGATGCGGTACGAATCTGCATCGGGCGGCCGCAGGTCTGGCACGGGATGTCGGTCATCACCGGCTGGTTGGCACGCATGCCGCTGTCAGGGCTTTCGGCCACTTCGAGTTTCTTTTTGAAGTCGCCGTAGAACTCGTCCAGCACGTTTTTCCAGTCACGCTCGCCCTGGGCCACGTCATCGAGGTTCTCTTCCATGCCGGCGGTGAAGCCGTAGTCCATCAGGTTGGAGAAACTCTCGGACAGACGCTCGGTGACGATGTCACCCATCTTTTCCGAATAGAACCGACGGTTGTGCAGCGCCACGTAGCCACGGTCCTGGATGGTGGAAATGATGGCCGCGTAGGTCGAAGGACGACCGATACCGCGTTTTTCCATTTCCTTGACCAGGCTGGCTTCCGAGTAACGCGCCGGCGGCTTGGTGAAGTGCTGCGACGGATCGAGCTTGATCAGCTTCAACGTGTCGCCCTGGGCCATGTCCGGTAGCACATCGTCATCGCCCGGTTTGGCGATTTGCGGCATCACACGGGTATAGCCGTCGAACTTGAGGATACGGCCCTTGGCACGCAGCTCGAAGTCGCCGGCGCCCACGCTCACGGTGGTGGACAGGTATTGCGCCGGCAGCATCTGGCAAGCCAGGAACTGGCGCCAGATCAGCTCATAGAGGCGCTCAGCATCACGCTCCATGCCGCTCAGCTTGGCCGGCGTGGTGTTGGCGTCGGAAGGACGAATCGCTTCGTGAGCCTCCTGGGCGCCTTCCTTGCTGCTGTAGACGTTTGGCTTCTCCGGCAGGTACTTCTTGCCGAATTCGCTTTCAATATAGGTGCGCGCCATCGCCACCGCGTCTTGCGACAGGTTGGTGGAGTCGGTACGCATGTACGTGATGTAGCCGGCTTCGTACAGACGCTGGGCCATCATCATGGTTTTCTTCACACCGAAGCCCAGGCGGTTACTCGCGGCCTGTTGCAGGGTGGAGGTGATGAACGGCGCCGACGGCTTGCTGCTGGTCGGTTTGTCTTCACGCTTGACGATGCTGTAACTGGATGCCTTGAGCTTTTCCAGCGCGGCCATGGCCTGGGCTTCGTTCAGCGGCTTGAAGGCCTCGCCTTTCTCGCGGGCCACTTCAAAGCGCACGTTGGCGCCCTTGGCGGTGCCGAGGTCAGCGTGGACTTCCCAGTACTCTTCGGGGTTGAACGCACGAATCTCACGTTCGCGCTCCACCACCAGCTTGACTGCTACCGATTGCACACGACCGGCGGACAGGCCACGAGCGATCTTGGCCCACAGCAGCGGCGAGACCATGTAGCCCACGACGCGGTCGAGAAAACGTCGCGCCTGCTGGGCGTTGACGCGGTCGATATCCAACTCGCCCGGCTTGGAGAAGGCTTCCTGGATGGCTTTTTTGGTGATTTCGTTAAACACCACGCGTTTATAGCGGCTGTCATCCCCGCCGATGGCTTCGCGCAGGTGCCAGGCAATGGCTTCCCCTTCGCGGTCCAAGTCCGTTGCGAGATAGATGGTGTCGGCATCTTTGGCGAGCCGGCGCAGCTCTTCGATGACCTTTTCCTTGCCCGGAAGGATTTCGTACTTGGCCTTCCAGCCATGATCCGGGTCCACACCCATGCGCGAGACCAGTTGCTTGCGCGCTTTCTCTTTTGGCGTGAGTACCGGACCTTCACCCGCAGCCGCCTTGCCGCGCTTGGCGGCAGGCTCCTTGCTGGCGCTAGCCGAACCGCTGGTGGGCAGGTCTCGGATATGGCCGATACTCGACTTCACCACGTACTCGTTGCCCAAGTACTTGTTGATGGTCTTGGCCTTAGCCGGGGATTCCACAATGACCAGCGATTTGCCCATGGATCGGAAAATTCCTGAATTCGAGAAGTGAAAGGCAGTTGGCGCCTGACGCGGCAACGCTATATATAGTGGCAACCGGGTGAGGTCAAGCGCAGCATTCTGCGCGACCTGCCGTTATTGCCCTGAAAAAACACTGGGTTCGGCCTGGACCAAAGCAAAGCGCGGGACCTGCTCGCCGTCAACTTCGACGGACTCCAGGAACATGCTCAAGGGGCGCACCCAAAAGCCGTAATCACCATACAGAGCTTGGTAGAACACCACTTCCTCTTCGGTTTCGGAGTGCCGCGCCACACTGAAAACACGGTACTGCGGCCCCTTATAATGTTGGTAGAGCCCTGGTTCGACTTTCATGCTCCGGCCCTCTTACAAAATTTGTTTAAAAAAAAATACAAAACTGCCCAAAAACAAAAACCGGGGCACTGGGCCCCGGCTTCCGTCAACCCAACGCTCAGACGCGTTCGAAGACGGTGGAAATGCCTTGGCCGAGGCCAATGCACATGGTAGCTACCCCGAGGTTGCCGCCATTCTGCTTCATCACATTGAGCAAAGTGCCAGAAATCCGCGCACCGGAGCAACCGAATGGGTGGCCCAGGGCGATCGCACCGCCGTGCAGGTTAACCTTCTCGTTCATCTTGTCGAGTACTTTCAAATCTTTCAGCACCGGCAGGGCCTGTGCGGCGAAAGCTTCGTTGAGCTCGAAGAAGTCGATATCGGAGATGGAAAGGCCCGCACGCTTCAAGGCTTTTTGCGTGGCCGGTACAGGACCATAACCCATGATCGCAGGGTCCACCCCCGCCACCGCCATCGAGCGGATCACCGCCAGCGGCTGTATACCCAGGTCCTGGGCACGCTGCGCCGACATCACGATCATGCACGAAGCGCCGTCGGTGATTTGCGACGAAGTACCGGCAGTCACGGTGCCGCCCTTTGGATTGAAGGCAGGTTTAAGTGCCGCCAGGCTTTCCAGGGTGGTGTCCGGACGAATGGTTTCGTCATAGTCAAACAGTTTCAGGAAACCGTTTTCGTCGTAGCCGTTCATCGGGATGATTTCATCCTTGAACTTGCCTTCCACGGTGGCCTTGTGGGCGAGCTGGTGAGAGCGCACGCCGAACGCGTCCTGGGCTTCGCGGGTAATGCCATGCATTTTGCCGAGCATTTCCGCGGTCAGGCCCATCATGCCCGAGGCTTTTGCCGCGTACAGCGACATGTGCGGGTTAGGGTCGACGCCGTGCATCATGCTGACGTGGCCCATGTGCTCCACGCCGCCGACCACGAACACATCACCATTGCCGGTCATGATCGCCTGGGCGGCAGTGTGCAACGCGCTCATCGACGAACCGCACAGGCGGCTCACGGTCTGACCCGCCGCAGTGTGCGGGATCTGAGTCATCAAGGAAGCCATGCGCGCAATGTTCCAGCCCTGCTCCAGGGTCTGGTTGACGCAACCCCAGATCACGTCCTCGACTTCATTCGGGTCGACCTTGACGTTGCGTTCCAGCAGTTTGCTGATCAAGTGCGCCGACATGTCTTCGGCACGGGTGTTGCGGTGCATGCCGCCCTTGGAGCGGCCCATCGGTGTGCGACCGAAGTCGACAATCACCACGTCTCTTGGATTCAAGCTCATAAATATTCTCGCTCTAGTCGTTTGGGCGCTTAACCGAAGAAGCTCTGGCCGTTCTTGGCCATTTCACGCAGCTTCGCGGTCGGGTGGTACAGCGGGCCCAAATCAGCGTATTGATCAGCCAGGGCAACGAATTCAGCCACACCGATCGAGTCGATGTAACGCAGCGCACCGCCACGGAATGGAGGGAAACCAATACCGTACACCAGGCCCATATCGGCTTCGGCGGCGGTCTCGACGATACCGTCTTCCAGGCAACGCACGGTTTCCAGGCACAGCGCGATCATCATCCAGTTGATGATGTCCTCGTCGGACACCTCACGCTGCTCATAGATAACCGGCGCCAGTACTTCGTGCACCGACGGGTCAGCAACTTTCTTCTGCTTGCCCTTCTTGTCGGCCTCGTAGGCGTAGAACCCCTTGCCGTTCTTCTGGCCCAGGCGCTTGGCGTCGTAAAGTGCGTCGACAGCCGAGCGACGGTCGTCCTTCATGCGGTCCGGGAAACCTTCAGCCATCACGTCACGACCGTGATGACCGGTGTCGATGCCGACCACGTCCATCAGGTACGCCGGGCCCATTGGCCAGCCGAATTTTTCCATGACCTTGTCGATACGCACAAAGTCCACGCCGGCACTGACCAGCTTGGCGAAACCGCCGAAGTACGGGAACAGTACGCGGTTGACCAGAAAGCCCGGGCAGTCGTTGACCACGATCGGGTTCTTGCCCATTTTCTTGGCGTAGGCAACGGTAGTGGCAACGGCCAGCTCGCTGGACTTCTCGCCACGGATCACTTCCACCAGCGGCATCATGTGCACCGGGTTGAAGAAGTGCATGCCGACGAAGTTTTCCGGACGCTTGAGAGCCTTGGCCAGCAGCGAGATGGAAATGGTCGAGGTGTTGGAGGCCAGGATGGTGTCGTCTTTGACCTGGGCTTCCACTTCAGCCAGCACGGCCTGCTTGACCTTCGGGTTCTCGACAACCGCTTCGACCACCAGGTCGACATGACCGAAATCGCCGTAGGACAGCGTAGGACGAATACCGTTAAGCACTTCGGCCATTTTCGCAGCAGTCATGCGACCTTTATCAACGCGGCCCACCAGCAGTTTGGCGGCTTCCGCCAGGCCCTGCTCGATGCCGTGCTCGTTGATGTCCTTCATCAGGATCGGCGTGCCTTTGGACGCCGACTGATAGGCGATACCGCCGCCCATGATCCCGGCGCCGAGCACGGCGGCCTGTTTCACGTCTTTGGCGATTTCGTCGTAGGCCTTGGCTTTTTTCTTCAGTTCCTGATCGTTCAGGAACAGGCCGATCAGGCTTTGGGCAGCCGAGGTTTTCGCCAGTTTGACGAAGCCTGCCGCTTCTACTTCCAGGGCTTTGTCGCGACCGAAGTTCGCGGCTTTCTGGATGGTCTTGATCGCTTCAACCGGCGCCGGGTAGTTCGGGCCGGCCTGGCCAGCCACGAAACCTTTGGCGGTCTCGAACGACATCATTTGTTCGATGGCGTTGAGCTTGAGTTTTTCCAGCTTCGGCTGACGCTTGGCCTTATAGTCAAATTCGCCGCTGATGGCGCCCTTGATCAGGTTAAGCGCGGCTTCGGCCAGTTTGTCCGGGGCAACCACAGCGTCGACGGCACCGACTTTCAGCGCGTCTTCCGCTTTGTTTTCCTTGCCGGCGGCAATCCACTCGATCGCGTTGTCCGCGCCAATCAGGCGTGGCAGGCGCACGGTGCCGCCAAAACCTGGGTAGATGCCCAGCTTGACTTCAGGCAGGCCGATTTTGGCAGTGGCCGCCATGACGCGAAAATCCGCCGCCAGGCACATTTCGAGGCCGCCGCCCAGTGCGATGCCATTGATGGCGGCAACGGTCGGCACATTGAGGTCTTCGAAATCGCTGAAAATCTTGTTGGCTTCGAGGTTGCCAGCCACCAGCTCGGCATCGGGCAGCTTGAAGTTGTCGACGAATTCGGTGATGTCAGCGCCGACGATGAACACGTCCTTGCCGCTGGAAACGATCACACCCTTGACCGAAGCATCTGCTTTGATGGCGTCTACGGCCTGACGCAGTTCGTTCAGGGTTAGACGATTGAATTTGTTGACGGACTCACCCTTGAGGTCGAATTTCAATTCGACGATGCCACTTTCAAGAGCCTTAACCGTGATGGCTTTACCTTCGTAAATCATCAACTGATCTCCACGATATGGAAGCTGAACAGTACACATTGGACGCTGGCCTCTGGTTTGACACTGACAGTTGCATCAATGCTCACGCCAATCCGCCAGGCACACCCGCCAATGCGATAGTCGGGATTCTGTATGAACGGTCTGACAGACAAACGCTCAATTCATACGCCCGTTTGATTTGGGTACGCCACCTTCATCCAATTCAGGGCAATTGTCAATCGCCCGAAAGGCTAGGAAAAAGGCGACTTTCCAGTCATTTTCAGAACCTCGCCCCAGGCGCGCGCCTCGCCAATATCTAACTATTCACGAAATCAATAATTCAAAAATTTTACGAAAGACTGTACAGAACGCGATATGCCGCTAGGCTTGCGGCAACCGTACCGCGCGCGGACCAACATCCGACGCGCCAAACCCTGATTTACCGGCCTGCCTGGCCAACTCCAGCCCGATGATGATGTCGGGCTTTTTATTGCCTGCTTATTTTAACCAAGTGCTATCAAGCCAATGCCTTGAGCAGTGCATCGATGGCCAGCAAGTCACTTGCCTCACCCTTCTCGCCCCAATACAGGGCGATCATTTGTTTGTCGGCGTCGACTTTGTAGACGTTGGTCGGCAACGTCGCAAAATGCGGCAACAACCTTTCATCCACACACACTTCGCGCCACTGATTGACCCACACACCTGGCTCCAACTGCCAATAACTCCAGATCGCCGGCGTACCGCCGCGCCGTGGCCGGCAGTACTGCGCGCACGGGCTTGGCGGCTCATGCTTGAGCCAGTGGGGCCACTCCTGAGGCGCCAGTTGCATGGCCAGGCCAATGCGGCGCGCCTCCATGCGCAAGGCCATGCGCCCGCTCTGATGGCGCGAAGGGCGCAGCCATGCCAGAGGGCTCAAAACCACGACAAGGATTGACACCACTATCCAGACCGTCATATGTGTACTCCCGATTTTTCTGATGAGCGGATTTGACCTGACGCAAGCCGATCCGCTTGAAAGCAGCCATACTGAATTTATTGCAGTCCCCCTGGAGGAACGCCTCATGCCCTACGAACATATTCTGGTCGCTGTCGACCTGACCGAAGAGTGCGATCCAGTGATCAAGCGCGCACAGGAATCTGCATTGGCCAATGGCGCCATACTGTCGCTGGTGCATATCGTCGAGCCCATGGCCATGGCCTTTGGCGGTGACGTGCCGATGGACCTTTCCCAGTTGCAGCAACAACAATTCGACCAGGCCAAGGAGCGCCTGGACCGTTTGATTCTCAAATACCCGCACCTGAAAAAGGAAGACTGCCACCTGACATACGGCCAACCGCGCCAGGAAATCCATCACTTGGCCAAGGAAAAGGCTTGCGACTTGATCGTGGTGGGTAGCCATGGTCGTCACGGTTTGGCGTTGTTGCTGGGTTCTACTGCCAATGATGTACTGCACGGCGCGCCGTGCGATGTGTTGGCCGTCAAACTGGTCAAAGACAAGTAAGACCGATGAAGATCCAACGTGGGAGGGGGCTTCCTCCCACATTTGAACTGCATTTCATATAAAAAAGCCCGACGCTCAATCAAACGAGCGCCGGGCTTTTTATCAGACCGCCATCACTCAGCCATCCAACTCAGCCCAACGCTCCACCAACACTTCCAGCTCCTGGTTCAGCGTCTCCAGGGAAGCGATGACCTTGGCGGTTTCCGCCGCAGGGCGCTGGTAGAAACCCGCGTCAGCCATTTCTGCTTCTACGGCGGCGATCTGCTGTTCCTTGGCGTCGATATCGCCCGGCAAGGCTTCCAGTTCGCGCTGCAGCTTATAGCTGAGCTTCTTCTTATTGGCCGTCGGCGCTGTCTCCGGAACCGGCGCAGCTGCCACAGGGGCGACCACGGCCGACGTCAGGTCGGCTTTGCCCGACTTACTTTCAGTCACGCCCAGCAAACGCGGCGAACCACCCTGGCGCAGCCAGTCCTGGTAACCACCGACGTACTCGCGCACCTTGCCTTCACCTTCGAAGACCAGCGTGCTGGTAACCACGTTATCGAGGAATGCCCGGTCGTGACTGACCATCAGCACGGTACCGTTGAAGGTCAACAGCACTTCTTCCAGCAGTTCGAGGGTTTCCACATCGAGGTCGTTGGTCGGTTCGTCGAGCACCAGCAGGTTTGCCGGTTTGCTGAACAGCTTGGCCAGCAGCAAACGCGCACGCTCGCCACCGGACAAGGCCTTGACCGGCGTACGTGCACGCTGCGGGCTGAACAGGAAGTCGCCCAGGTAACTCAACACGTGGCGGCTCTGGCCGTCGATATCGATGAAGTCGCGACCCTCGGCCACGTTATCGATCACGGTTTTTTCCAGGTCCAGTTGATGACGCAACTGGTCGAAGTAGGCCACGTCGATGCGCGTACCTTCCTCCACGGTGCCGCTGGTCGGTTGCAAGCCACTGAGCATCAACTTGAGCAAGGTGGTCTTGCCGGTACCGTTGGCGCCCAACAGGCCGATACGGTCGCCGCGCTGCAGGACCATGGAGAAGTCCTTGATCAGGAACGGGCCGTCCGGGTGGTGGAAGCTGACGTTCTCCAGCACCATCACCTGCTTGCCCGACTTGTCGGCGGTATCCAGCTGGATATTGGCCTTGCCGGTGCGCTCGCGACGTTCGCTGCGCTCAACGCGCAAGGCTTTCAGCGCACGTACGCGGCCTTCGTTACGGGTGCGGCGGGCCTTGATGCCCTGGCGGATCCAGACTTCTTCCTGGGCCAGTTTCTTGTCGAACAGCGCGTTGGCGGTTTCTTCGGCGGCCAGCGCGGCTTCCTTGTGTACCAGGAAGCTGGCGTAGTCGCCGTTCCAGTCGATCAGGCCGCCGCGGTCCAGTTCAAGGATGCGCGTGGCCAGGTTCTGCAGGAAGGAACGGTCGTGCGTGATGAACAGCACGGCGCCCTGGAAATCCTTGAGGGCTTCTTCCAGCCAGGCGATGGCCCCGATGTCCAGGTGGTTGGTCGGTTCGTCGAGCAGCAGCAGGTCCGGCTCGGACACCAGCGCCTGGGCCAGCAGCACGCGACGACGCCAGCCGCCGGACAATTGGGCGAGGGTCTTGTCGGCCGGCAATTGCAGGCGGCTCAGGGTGCTGTCGACCAGTTGCTGCAGGCGCCAGCCGTCACGGGCCTCGAGGTCCTGCTGAACATGCATCAGCTTGTCCAGGTCTTCTTCGGTGACGCAGTTCTGCGCCAGGTGGTGGTATTGCGCGAGCAACTCGCCCACGCCGTCCAGGCCTTCGGCAACCACGTCGAACACTGTCCGTCCGTCGGCCACCGGTAATTCCTGGGGCAATTCGCCAATCTTGAGGCCCGGCGCGCGCCACACAGAACCGTCATCGGGCTTCTGGTCGCCTTTTACCAGCTTCATCATGCTGGACTTGCCGGTGCCGTTGCGGCCGATGATGCACACCCGCTCACCACGGGCGATCTGCCAGGACACCTTGTCCAACAACGGCATAGCGCCGAAAGCAAGGGACACATCGCTGAATTTGAGCAGGGTCATACGCTTCTCCAAAAACTGGGCGCGCATTCTACCTGAGTTGAGGGTGGGATGCGGCCCGCATTTTCTCTGTCGACACGTTCTGTAGGACATTTCCGATGAACTTGAATGAACCGCCCGGCAAAGCTTTCGCCGGTCGCTGGCAAAAGGCTAAGCTAGGGGCAATCAGTGTCGGCGGTGCCGGTGCTAGTCGTGATTTCTCTGCACGGACGTCTCATGCGCAGTCGCCTTTTCAACTTTTTATCTTGTCTGCTTCTTTCCGCCACCGCCGTTCAATCCGCCCAGGCCGTGGACCTCACCACCCAACGTCAATATTACGATGAAGCCAAACGCGCCCTCGCCAAGGGCGACAGCGGCCCGTACATGCAATACAGCCAGGCCCTGGCCGACTACCCGCTGACCCCCTACCTGGCCTACGACGAACTGACCGCCCGCCTGAAAACCGCGAGCAACCCGGAAATCGAACAGTTCCTTGCCAAAAATGGCGACCTACCCCAGGCCAACTGGATGAAACTGCGCTGGTTGCGCTGGCTGGCGGAACGGGGCGACTGGCAGACCTTTGAAAAGTACTACGACTCCAAGCTCAATTTCGTCGAACTGGACTGCCTGCACGGCCAATACCAACTCACCCACAACCTGAAGGCCGAAGGCTACAAGACCGCTGAAAAGCTGTGGATGACCGGTAAATCCCAGCCTGCCGCCTGCGATGCCACCTTCGGCCAATGGGCGGCGGACGGCCAGCTCACCGAACAGAAGATCTGGGACCGCGCCAAGCTCGCCGCCGAAGCGCGCAACTACGCGCTGGCCAATAGCCTGGTGAAAACCTTGCCCACCCTGGGTGCCCAAGGCCGCCTGATGGTGGACGTGGCGCAGAAGCCCGACATGCTCAGCGACCCATCGCGCTTCCTGCCGGCCACCGAGGCGATGTCGGATGCCGTCGGCCTGGGCTTGCGCCGCCTGGCACGCCAGGACCCGGACAAGGCCATGGCCCTGCTCGACGGCTACGCCAGCAGCATGCACTTCTCCCGTGACGAAAAAGTGTCGATCGCCCGCGAAATCGGCCTGACCCTGGCCAAACGCTTCGACCCGCGCGCCCTTGACGTGATGACCAAGTACGACCCGGAACTGCGCGACAACACCGTCTCCGAATGGCGCCTGCGCCTGCTGCTGCGCCTGGCCCGCTGGGAAGATGCCTACCAGTTGACCCGCAAACTCCCACAAGACCTCGCCACCACCAACCGCTGGCGCTACTGGCAGGCCCGCAGCCTGGAACTGGCCGAACCGAAAAACCCGCAAGCCCTGGTGCTGTACAAGAACCTGTCACGCGAGCGGGACTTCTACGGTTTCCTCGCCGCGGACCGCTCCAAGGCCCCTTACCAGTTGAACAACAAGCCACTGGTGATGAGCCAGGCGCTGATCAACAAAGTGCGCAATACCCCTGGCGTACGCCGCGCCCTGGAGTTTTACGCGCGTGGCCAGGTGGTTGATGGCCGCCGCGAGTGGTACCACGTCAGCCGCCACTTCAACCGTGACGAAATGGTCGCCCAGGCCAAGCTGGCCTATGACATGAAGTGGTATTTCCCGGCCATCCGCACCATCAGCCAGGCGCAATACTGGGACGACTTGGACATCCGCTTCCCAATGGCCCACCGCGATACCCTGGTGCGCGAAGCCAAAGTCCGTGGCCTGCATTCAAGCTGGGTGTTTGCTATCACCCGCCAGGAAAGCGCCTTCATGGACGACGCCCGCTCCGGCGTCGGCGCCAGCGGGCTGATGCAACTGATGCCCGGCACCGCCAAGGACACCGCACGCAAGTTCAGCATCCCGCTGGCCTCCCCGGCCCAAGTGCTGGACCCGGATAAAAACATCCAGCTCGGCGCTGCCTACCTGAGCCAGGTGCACAGCCAGTTCAACGGCAACCGCGTGCTCGCCTCCGCCGCCTATAATGCCGGCCCCGGCCGCGTGCGCCAGTGGCTGCGCGGTGCGGACCACCTGAGTTTCGACGTGTGGGTGGAAAGCATTCCATTCGACGAAACCCGCCAGTATGTGCAGAACGTGCTGTCTTATTCGGTGATCTACGGGCAGAAGCTCAACTCGCCACAGCCGTTGGTGGATTGGCATGAGCGGTACTTTGACGACCAGTAAGGCACCCTTGGCAGAACGAAACCCCTCCCACATTTGGTTATTTGTAATGTCTGAACTGTGAGGCTCGTTAGCGCTCGCCACCACTGAACTGCAACGCCGCCAACCGCGCATACAGCGGATTGCTCGCGATCAACTGCTGATGCGTGCCCACCGCCACCAGCTTGCCCTGGTCCATCACGGCAATCCGGTCTGCATTTTTCACGGTGGCCAGGCGATGGGCGATGACCAGGGTGGTACGTCCCTGCATCAATTGCGGCAGGGCTTGTTGGATCAAGTGCTCACTCTGTGCATCCAGGGCGCTGGTGGCTTCGTCCAGCAGCAGGATCGGCGCATCCACCAGCAAGGCGCGGGCGATGGCCAGGCGTTGGCGCTGGCCGCCGGAGAGGCCCATGCCGCCATCGCCCAGATGGGTCTGGTAACCGTTAGGCATTTGCAGGATGAAATCGTGGGCGTGGGCGATGCGCGCGGCGGCTTCCACCTGCTCGCGGGTGGCGCCTGGGTTGCCGTAGCGGATGTTTTCTTCGACGCTGCCAAAAAACAACGCAGGGCTCTGCGACACCAGGGCGAAATGGCGGCGCAGGTCCATGGGGTCGAGTGCGGTCAGCGGCTGGCCTTCGAGCAGGATGCGCCCCTGCTGGGGGTCGTAGAAGCGCAGCAGCAGGTCGAAGATCGTCGATTTGCCGGCGCCGGACGGGCCGACCAGCGCCAGGGTTTCGCCGGGGTTGATGGTCAGGCTCAGGCCATCGACGGCGTAACTGTCAGGCCTTGAAGGGTAGGAAAACCGCAGGTCCTGCAATTCCATGCGGCCGCTGACCCGCTGCGGCAATTTCACGGCGGCGGTGGCGGGTGCCTGGATGTCGTTGCTGGACTGCAGCAGTTCACCGATGCGCTCGGCTGCGCCGGCCGCGCGCTGCAACTCGCCCAGCACTTCGCTCAACGTACCGACGGCGCTGCCGACGATCAGGCTGTAGAACACAAACGCCGCCAGCTCGCCGCCGGAAATGCGCCCGCTGATCACGTCCATACCGCCCACCCACAGCATCACACCCACGGCGCCGAGCACCAGCATGATCACCAATGTGATCAGCCAGGCGCGTTGCGCAATGCGCTTGCGCG
Organism: Pseudomonas sp. S3_A03; assembly: GCF_054668275.1. Classification (NCBI taxonomy): domain Bacteria; kingdom Pseudomonadati; phylum Pseudomonadota; class Gammaproteobacteria; order Pseudomonadales; family Pseudomonadaceae; genus Pseudomonas; species Pseudomonas sp. S3_A03. Next base: position 5,664,278 of record NZ_CP162753.1, on the reverse strand, counting down.
CGGTGGCGAACGCCTCTTCCACCGTCACGGCAAAGCGCTGCTCGTCCTGCACTTGGTGGTTATAGGCTTGCACGGTCTTGATCTGGCCGAGGGTTTCGGCCACGTAGCTGCCCACATCGGCAATACGGTCCTGGCTCAGGCGCGACAGGCTGCGCACACGCCGGCCGAAAATCAGAATCGGCGCCAGCACCAGCGGCAGCGCCACCACCACGATGCTGGTGAGCTTGGGGTTGGTCACAAACAACAGCACAATGCCGCCGATCACCATCAAGGCATTGCGCAGGAACAGTGACAGCGATGAGCCGATCACCGATTGCAGCAACGTGGTGTCGGTGGTCAACCGCGACTGGATTTCCGAGCTGCGGTTGTTCTCGTAGAAACCGGGGTGCAGGTAGATCAGGTGGTTGAACACCTGGCGCCGAATGTCCGCCACCACCCGCTCGCCGATCCACGACACCAGGTAAAACCGCGTAAAGGTGCCCACCGCCAGGCCCAGCACCAGCACCATGAACAGGCCGATAGATTGGTTGAGCAAGTGCGGCGACTGGGTCATGAACCCTTGGTCCACCAGCAGGCGAATGCCTTGGCCCATGGACAAGGTGATGCCGGCGGTGACGATCAGCGCCAGCAAGGCACCCAGCGCCTGCCAGCGGTAGGGCGCGATAAAGCGGCTGGCCAGGCGAATCGCGCGGCGTTGACGGGTAGAGAACATAGAAGGCATCACCGATGAGGAACCTACCCCTCAACATTGGGGGAACTCTGGCAAATAACAATGAGTCAGGTTAATTATGCCAACCGATGCGGGCCGCTAGAGGCTATTGGTCTAATGCCTGGCTGGCAATTGGCCGCCGTTTCTGGTGGACTGAGCGTTCGAACCGCCGACCCGCCAAGGAGTTGTAACAGCGTGGTCACGCGAGGGTTTTAGAATAGGTACACAACCTGATGAGGAGACAGGCCATGACCTTGCAACACAGCAGCGATGCCAAAATTGAAGTCATCCGCCAACCGCAGCAACTGCCTTGCTCGTACATCGACGCCAAGGGCCGCGAAGTGCAGATTACCGAAGAAATGATCCAGCAAGCCTGCAGCGAGCTGGAACAGCGCCTGGTCAAACCTGCCCAGCAAGGCTGAAGCGCCCACGCTCTTTCAGACCCGGCCTAGATGGCCGGGTTTTTTATGCGCGTCAGATCAGTTCAGCGCCCAAGGCCGAGACGATCTGCGACAGCCCGGCGGATTCGCCGTTGATCCGCACCTTCAACCCCTCGATTTCACGGCGTGCGGGGTAGTGCTTGCGCAGCAGGTCAAACGCCTCGCGCTGTTCTTGCACTGTTCCTACAAGGCTGCGACGAAAATCCGCATCGTCGCGGCGCGGGTCGTAGACACTGCGGCACAAGGTCGCCAACGCCCACGCCGGGTCGGTTGTTGCATTCAAGTGCACCTCGGCCAGCCACAGGGGCGGCAGCAGGTCATTCAGTAGAATGCCTGGCGCCTGGCCCAGGTACGCACAGAACGCCTGATAAATCTGCGCCGTGCCGCGCTGCCGGCCTTCAAGGCTGTAACCGGCGATATGCGGCGTGGCCAGCACGCACAGGTCGGCGAGGTCGACGTCCACCTCGGGCTCGCCCTCCCACACGTCCAGCACCGCTTGCAGGTCTTCGCGTTCCAGCAACACCTCGCGCAGCGCGGCGTTGTCCACCACCGGGCCACGGCTGGCGTTGATCAGCCAGGTGCCGGGCTTGAGCTGTTCAAGGCGTTGGCGATCAAGCAAATGCCAGGTGGCGCCGTTACCGGACTTGATCAGCGGCGTGTGCAGGCTGATCACATCGCACTGTTCGATGACCTGCGCCAGGCTCACATACTCGCCACCTTCGGCGCTCTGCCGTGGCGGGTCACACACCAGCACATTCCAGCCCAGGCCCTTGAGCACCTTGACCAGGCGCCCGCCCACTTCACCGGCACCGACGATGCCATAGGTGCGCGTGGCGAGGTCGGCGCCTTCGATCTCGGCCAGGGTCTGCAGGCTGCCCAGCACGTAGTCCACCACCCCACGGGCATTGCAGCCAGGGGCACTGGCCCACTGGATACCGGCCTGCTTGAAGTAGTCCAGGTCCAAGTGGTCGGTGCCGATGGTGCAAGTTCCCACAAAGCGCACCTTGGAACCCTCCAGCAGCGCACGGTTGACGTTGGTCACCGAACGCACCAGCAACACATCGGCCTGCTCGACGCTGGCGCGATCCATGGAGCGGCCGGGCACCCGGCGAATCTCGCCAAACCCTTGGAAAAATGCATCGAGTAGCGGGATATTTTCGTCGGCAACAATCAGCATGGCAGGCTCCTTTGGCGGACCGGCAGTGTACAGGCTTGCGAAGATCCAATGTGGGAGGGGCACTGATCTTGGGAGTGCTTACAAATCGCTAACACAGGTTTTTTCCTGACCGTTGCGTCAAAGCGTAGAATCCGCCGTCCTTGCGCCCCTTCTATCGGACACCTGTACGTGAACACTGCCATCGCCCCACTCACCCGCCCCGCCCGCATCCGCCGGGAAGTGCGCGACCTGCTGACACTCGCCCTGCCGATCATGATCGGCCAACTGGCCACCACCGCCATGAGTTTCGTCGACGCGGTGATGGCCGGGCGGGTCAGCCCTCAGGATCTGGCGGCGGTGGGCCTGGGCAACTCGATCTGGATCCCGGTGTACCTGCTGATGACGGGCACCCTGCTGGCCACCACGCCGAAAGTCGCCCAGCGCTACGGCGCAGGTCACTTTAGTGAAATCGGCCCGCTGGTACGTCAGTCATTGTGGTTGGCGGTGGTCGTGGGGGCCATCGGCGCCTTGCTGCTGCTGTGTGCCGAACCGATCCTGCAGGCGATGAAGGTCGAAGCCGACCTGATCGAACCGTCCATGGGCTATCTGCATGGCATTGCGGCCGGCATGCCGGCGGTGGCGCTGTATTACGTGCTGCGCTGCTTCAGCGACGGCCTGGGCCGCACCCGGCCCAGCATGGTGATGGGGCTGGTCGGCCTGGCGCTGAATATTCCACTGAACTACATCTTCATCTACGGCCACTTTGGCGTGCCGGCCATGGGCGGCGTGGGCTGCGGCTGGGCCACGGCCATTGCGATGTGGGTGATGATGCTCGGCCTGGCCGTCTGGACGCGCTGGGGAGCGGCGTACCAGAGCAGCGAATTGTTCAAACGCTTCGACTGGCCGCAATGGGCGGTGATCAAACGCGTATTGGGGATTGGCCTGCCGATTGGCGTGGCGATCTTTGCCGAATCGAGCATCTTTGCCGTGATCGCCCTGCTGCTCGGCAGCCTGGGCGCCACGGTGGTGTCGGGGCATCAGATCGCGCTGAACGTCAGTTCGCTGGTGTTCATGATCCCCTACTCCCTGAGCATGGCGGTCACCGTGCGCGTCGGCCAGGCCCTGGGGCGTGGCGAGGCGCGTGAAGCTCGCTTCGCCGCTGGGGTCGGCATGGGCACCGCGCTGGCGTATGCCTGCCTGTCGTGCAGCCTGATGTTGGTGTTTCGCGAGCAGATCGCGGCCATCTATACGCCGGACCCGATAGTGATCCACCTGGCGTCGACGCTGATCGTGTTTTCCGCGTTGTTTCAGTTCTCGGACTCGATCCAGGTCACCGCCGCCGGCGCCTTGCGCGGCTACCAGGACACTCGGGTGACCATGGTGCTGACCTTGTTTGCCTATTGGGGCGTGGGGCTGCCGGTGGGCTATGCCCTGGGGCTGACCGATTGGCTCGGCGAACCCAGCGGCCCGAGCGGGTTATGGCAGGGGCTGATCGTGGGCCTGAGTTGCGCGGCGGGGATGCTGCTGGTGCGCCTGGCGCGCAGCGCACGCCGGCGCATCCGGGCCGACAAGGCGCGGGGTTAATCGGCCTTCTTGCGGATCCAATACAGGTAGGTACCGGCCTGTTCCTGCTGATCCACCAACTCGTGGTCAAGGAACACGCAGAACTTGGGGATATCGCGACGGGTCGACGGGTCGGTCGCGATCACCTTGAGCAAACCGCCAGCCGGCAGGTCGCGGATGTGCTGGTGCAGCATCATCACCGGCTCCGGGCAATTGAGGCCCGTTGCGTCGAGGGTGCCATCAACGGCGGTGTTGAAAATATCGCTCATTGTCTACTCCTGAAACCGGCGCTCAGTTCAGCGGGCCTTGGTTTTCTTCACATCCACCAGCCGACGCAGGTGGCACGTCACTTCCTCGCGGTCGTGGTACAGCTGCTTGCAGCCGATTTCCACGCGAATGCCGCGCGCCTTGAAGCCGTCTTCGATGCGCTCCAGCAGGCGCTTCACTTCGGCATAACGCTGTTTCATCGGCAACTTCAGGTTCACCACCGCTTCGCGACAATGCCCCTCGCCGATCCAGGTTTCCAGCAGCGCGGCGTTGCGCGCGGGTTTCTCGACGATGTCACACACCATCCAGTCCACCGGTTGCTTGGGCACGAAGGTAAAGCCGTCGGCCATCAGGTGTTGTACCAGGCCAGTGTCCATCAGGCTTTCAGCCATGGGGCCGTTGTCGATGGCCGTCACCAGCATGCCACGGTTGACCAACTGCCACGTCCAGCCGCCCGGTGCGGCACCGAGGTCGACGCCGGTCATGTCGCCATGCAAGCGCTCGTCCCACTGGTCGCGGGGGATAAAGTGGTGCCAGGCCTCTTCCAGCTTGAGCGTCGAGCGGCTCGGCGCTTCACGCGGAAACTTCAGGCGGGGAATGCCCATCGGCCACATCGCCGAGTTGTTCGACTCGGCCAGGCCCATGAACACTTCGCGGCCACTCTTGAACGTCAGCAACAGGCGCGGCTTGCTCGGGTCGTCCACCAGCTTGCCGGCATTCAACAAGGCTTTGCGCAGGTGCACTTCGAACTTTTTGCAGAAATTCGACAGCTCCTTGCCATCGTTGGTGTCGACCATCTCCAGCCACAGGCTGCCGCAGACTGGGAAGCTTTGCAGGTGGGTGAGGATGACGCTGATGCGGTCGGTTTCCGGCAGGTCGATGAACACCCCGCGCGCCCACTGCCGGGGGAAGATCAGCTCGGCAAAACGTTGGCCGTGCATCAGGCGCTGGGCGCCGTCCTCTTCGGTGCAGACGAATTCGGCGCAGGCGCTGCCAGTCTTGGCCTTGGCGTAGCCGGACACGTTCAAGCGCGCGGCGTGTTCCGCGATCTCGGAACAGACTTCGCCTTCAAACCCCGGGCGGCAGTGCATAAAAAGGGTGTTCATTGCATCTCCTGGTGAATCAACCGGCGTTGCGCTATCGCCATGCCTGTCATGAAAACGCGCGCATGATAGCCGAGTTCGGAACCTTGGACTCAGCGATAGAGTCCAGTTATTAGCCTGCTAATCAAAACAGAGCTAGTTTTAAAGCTCTGTTCGTCCCGTCAGGTCCGTAGCCGTGCGGACCATAAGGAGTTGCGTCATGTCATCGCTTGATAGCCTGAGAACCCTTAAGACCCTGCAAATAGACAGCAAAACCTACCACTACTTCAGCCTGCCCGAAGCCGCCAAGAGCCTGGGCGACCTGGACCAGTTGCCAATGTCGCTCAAGGTGCTGCTGGAAAACCTGCTGCGCTGGGAAGACGACAAGACCGTCACCGGCGCCGACCTCAAGGCCATTGCCGCCTGGCTCAAAGAGCGCCAGTCCGACCGCGAGATCCAATACCGCCCCGCCCGCGTGCTGATGCAAGACTTCACCGGCGTGCCCGCCGTGGTCGACCTGGCCGCCATGCGCGCCGCCGTGGCCAAGGCCGGGGGCGACCCGCAGCGCATCAACCCGCTGTCGCCGGTGGACCTGGTGATCGACCACTCGGTGATGGTCGACAAGTTCGGCAACGCCGACGCCTTCGAGCAAAACGTCGACATCGAAATGCAGCGCAACGGCGAACGCTACGCCTTCCTGCGCTGGGGCCAGAGCGCCTTTGACAACTTCAGCGTGGTGCCGCCCGGCACCGGTATCTGCCATCAGGTCAACCTCGAATATCTGGGCCGCACCGTCTGGACCAAAGACGAAGACGGCCGCACCTATGCCTTCCCCGACACCCTGGTAGGCACCGACTCGCACACCACCATGATCAACGGCCTCGGCGTACTCGGCTGGGGCGTCGGCGGTATCGAGGCGGAAGCGGCGATGCTCGGCCAGCCGGTGTCGATGCTGATCCCGGAAGTGATCGGCTTCAAGCTCACCGGCAAATTGAAAGAAGGCATCACCGCCACCGACCTGGTGCTGACCGTGACCCAGATGCTGCGTAAAAAGGGCGTGGTGGGTAAATTCGTCGAGTTCTACGGTGACGGCCTGGCCGACCTGCCCCTGGCGGATCGCGCGACCATCGCCAACATGGCTCCGGAATACGGCGCCACGTGCGGTTTCTTCCCGGTGGATGAGGTCACTCTCGACTATCTGCGCCTGTCCGGCCGCCCGGCCGAAACCGTGAAACTGGTGGAGGCCTACACCAAGGCTCAGGGCCTGTGGCGCCATGCCGGTCAGGAACCCGTCTTCACCGACAGCCTGGCCCTGGACATGGGCAGCGTCGAAGCCAGCCTGGCCGGGCCGAAACGCCCGCAGGACCGCGTGGCCCTGCCCCATGTCGGCCAGGCCTTCAGTGACTTTCTCGACCTGCAATTCAAACCCACCAGCAAGGAAGAAGGCCGCCTGGAAAGCGAAGGCGGCGGCGGTGTGGCCGTAGGCAATGCCGACCTGGTGGGCGAAGCCGATTACGAATATGAAGGCAGCACCTATCGCCTGAAAAACGGCGCGGTGGTGATTGCCGCAATTACGTCGTGCACCAACACTTCCAACCCCAGCGTGATGATGGCCGCCGGGCTGGTCGCCAAAAAAGCCGTGGAAAAAGGCCTGGCCCGCAAACCCTGGGTCAAAAGCTCCCTGGCGCCCGGTTCCAAAGTGGTCACCGACTACTACAAGGCCGCCGGGCTCACGCAATACCTGGACGCCCTCGGCTTCGATCTGGTGGGCTACGGCTGCACCACCTGTATCGGCAACTCCGGCCCGTTGCCCGAACCGATCGAAAAAGCCATCCAGAAAGCCGACCTCAGCGTCGCCTCGGTGCTGTCCGGCAACCGCAACTTCGAAGGCCGCGTGCACCCCCTGGTAAAAACCAACTGGCTGGCCTCGCCGCCGCTGGTGGTCGCTTATGCCCTGGCCGGCACCGTGCGCATCGATATCAGCAGCGAGCCGCTGGGTAACGATAAAAACGGCAAACCGGTGTACCTCAAGGACATCTGGCCAAGCAGCCAGGAGATCGCCGACGCCGTGGCGCAGGTCAGCACCGGCATGTTCCACAAGGAATATGCCGAGGTATTTGCCGGCGACGCGCAGTGGCAGGCCATTGAAGTTCCGCAGGCCGCAACCTACGTATGGCAGCCGGATTCCACTTACATTCAGCACCCGCCGTTCTTCGACAACATCGCCGGCCCGTTGCCGGTGATCGCGGACGTCAAAGGCGCCAACGTGCTGGCCCTGCTGGGGGACTCGGTCACCACCGACCATATCTCGCCCGCCGGCAACATCAAGACCGACAGCCCCGCCGGCCGCTACCTGCGCGAGCAAGGCGTGGAACCGCGTGACTTCAACTCCTACGGCTCACGCCGGGGCAACCATGAAGTGATGATGCGGGGCACCTTCGCCAATATCCGTATTCGTAACGAAATGCTCGGCGGCGAGGAAGGCGGCAACACGCTGTATATCCCCACCGGCGAGAAAATGCCGATCTACGACGCTTCGATGAAATACCAGGCCTCGGGCACGCCGCTGGTGGTGATCGCCGGGCAAGAATACGGCACTGGCTCAAGCCGCGACTGGGCGGCCAAGGGTACCAACCTGCTGGGGGTCAAGGCGGTGATTGCCGAAAGCTTCGAGCGCATTCACCGCTCCAACCTGGTGGGCATGGGTGTGCTGCCGTTGCAGTTCAAGCTGGACCAGAACCGCAAGACACTCAAGCTGACCGGCAAAGAGAAGATCGACATCCTCGGCCTGACGGACGTGGAGATCGTGCCGCGCATGAACCTGACGCTGGTGGTTACGCGGGAGGATGGCAGCAGCGAGAAGGTCGAGGTGCTGTGCCGGATCGACACGCTCAATGAAGTGGAGTACTTCAAGTCAGGCGGGATTTTGCACTACGTGCTGCGCCAGTTGATCGCCTCTTGAAGAACGACGCAAACCAATGTGGGAGGGGGCTTGCCCCCGATGGCGGTCTGTCAGTCAATACATCAGTGACTGAACCCCCGCTATCGGGAGCAAGCCCCCTCCCACATTTTGACCGCGTTTAACGCTTCGGCTCAGCCGAACAACCACTTCCACAGCAGTACGAGGACAACCACCGCCAACACCGGCCGCGCAATGCGGTAAGCCTTGGGATGCTTGCGCTTCCACTGTTTGACCTGGCCGCTGAACTTATCGCTGAAGGTCTTGCTCCAGGCATAGGCCTGGTTGATCCCACCGACACGCTCGTCATCCAGGTTCTGCGGCGCGGTGGCACGCCCCAGTTGCTTGCTGACCCAGCGATTGACGCGGGTCATCAGGCGGTTGCTCAGCGGGCGTTCGATATCGCAGAACAGGATCACGCGGGTCTGCTCGGTTTCGTTCTTCACCCAGTGCACGTAGGTTTCGTCGAACATCACATCTTCGCCGTCGCGCCAGGCATAAATCTGGCCGTCGACGAAGATGCGGCAGTCGTCGGAATTGGGCGTGGACAGCCCCAGGTGATAACGCAGGGAACCGGCAAACGGATCGCGGTGCGGGTTGAGGTGGCTGCCGCCCGGCAACAGCGCGAACATGGCGCCCTTGACGTTGGGAATGCTGCTCACCAGTGCCACGGTTTTAGGGCACAGCGCCTCGGCGGATGGCAGCGGCTTGTCATACCACTTGAGGTAGAAACGCTTCCAACCCTTCTTGAAGAACGAACCGAAACCGGCGTCGTTGTTCTTTTCGGCGGCGCGGATGTAACCCTCGTCAAACAGGTGCATGGCCTCCTCGCGAATCACTTCCCAGTTGTCCTTGAGCACATCCAGTTCAGGGAACTTGCTGCGGTCCAGATAGGGTTTGGAGGGCACCGCCGAGAACAGGTACATCAAGGCGTTGTACGGGGCGAACAGCGCCGAATGGTTGACGAACTGGCGCAACATCGGCAAACGGGCCTTACCGCGCAGGTGCACATACAGCGTGCTGCCGATAAACAACAGCAACACCGACAACTTGGCGGCCAACGAAACGGTCATGCAGCAACTCCTGAAAATAAGCGCCTAGCCAACAGCAGACATAGCAGCTGGCCATGATAAACAGTTGGGCCAGTATGCAGAAGGCCCTGGCTATCGGCGCTGACCCAAATCAAGCCTGGTTTTCCTGCTCGGTAAACAAATCGCTGAACAGCATGCTCGACAGGTAGCGCTCACCCGAATCCGGCAGAATCACCACGATGGTCTTGCCCTGCATTTCCGGCTTCTCGGCCAGTCGCACCGCCACCGCCATCGCCGCGCCGCAGGAAATACCGCACAGAATCCCCTCCTCCTGCATCAGGCGCAGGGCCATGGCCTTGGACTCGTCGTCACTCACCAGCTCCACGCGGTCAACCATCGACAGGTCGAGGTTTTTCGGCACGAAACCGGCGCCGATCCCCTGGATCTTGTGCGGGCTCGGCTTGATCTCCTGACCGGCCAGGGCCTGGGTGATCACCGGCGACACGATCGGCTCCACGGCCACCGACAGAATCGGCTTGCCCGCGGTGTTCTTGATGTAGCGCGACACGCCCGTGATGGTACCGCCAGTGCCCACGCCGGCCACCAGCACGTCTACCGCGCCGTCGGTGTCATTCCAGATTTCCGGGCCGGTGGTTTTTTCATGGATCGCAGGGTTCGCCGGGTTTTCGAACTGGCCGGGCATAAAGTAGGTAGCCGGGTCGCCAGCCACGATTTCAGCAGCTTTCTCGATGGCGCCCTTCATCCCTTTGGCCGGCTCGGTCAGCACCAGTTCGGCGCCGAGGGCCTTGAGCACCTTGCGGCGCTCGATGCTCATGGATGCCGGCATGGTCAGCAGCAGCTTGTAGCCACGCGCGGCGGCGACGAACGCCAGGCCGATGCCGGTATTGCCCGAGGTGGGTTCGACGATGGTCATGCCGGGCTTGAGTCGGCCACTGCTTTCCGCGTCCCAGATCATATTGGCGCCGATGCGGCACTTCACCGAATAACCCGGGTTACGTCCTTCGATCTTGGCCAGGATGGTCACGCCACGCGGGGCGATGCGGTTGATCTGAACCAGGGGCGTGTTACCGATCGAATGCGCGTTGTCAGCAAAAATGCGGCTCATGACGGGTCCTATTGGGCAATTTCAGGAAGGCAACAAGGGTATGCCTCGTCTTCCAAGGCGTCCAGTCGGAGGAACGTTGCGCCCATCGCAACAGTCCATCCCCTATATGGCACAGAGGACCCTTCCCATGAAACGTCGCTACAGTTGGCCGCTCCTGACCATCGCCGGGCTGGTGGTGGTTCTGGTTGCCTTGACTATCGCCCTGCCCTACCTGGTGCGCAATTACTTGAATGACAAGCTTGCGGACATGGGCGACTACCGTGGCCAGATCACCGATGTGGACCTGGCCCTGTGGCGCGGCGCCTACAAGATCAACGGGCTGCAGATCGTCAAGGTCGACGGCAAGGTGCCGGTACCGTTCGTCAAGGCACCGCTGATCGACCTGGCAGTGAGCTGGCACTCCTTGTGGTACGACCATGCGGTGGTGGCCACCGTGCTGTTTATCGACCCGCAAGTTAATTTTGTCGACGGCGGCGCCAACAAGCAGGCGTCCCAGACCGGTAAGGGCACCGACTGGCGCGAGCAACTGGGCAAACTGTTGCCGATCACTCTGGATGAGGTGCGCATCCAGAATGGCAAGGTCGCGTTCCATAACTTCAACTCCCAACCGCCGGTGAACATCAACGCTACCGAGGTCAACGCCAGCTTCTACAACTTGACCAACGTGGTCGACCTCAAAGGCAAGCGCGACGCACGCTTCGACGGCAAAGCCCTGCTGCAAGGCCAGGCACCGCTGGAGGCCAGCGCCACCTTCGACCCGCTGAGCAATTTCGAAGACTTCGAATTCCGCTTTCGCGCCAAAAACTTGCAGCTCAAGCGCATGAATGACTTTGCCTCGGCCTACGGCAAGTTCGATTTCAGGGCGGGCACCGGGGACGTGGTCATCGAAGCCCAGGCCGACAAAGGCCAATTGACCGGCTACATCAAGCCGCTGATGCGCGATGTAGAGGTATTTGACTGGCAGCAGGATGTGGAAAACAAAGACAAAAACATCTTCCGCTCGATCTGGGAGGCCGTTGTGGGCGCCAGCGAGACCGTGTTGAAAAACCAGCGCAAAAACCAGTTCGCCACCCGCGTCGAACTCAGCGGCAGCGTGCATCAGCAAGATATCAGCGCCTTCTCCGCATTTTTGGCGATCCTGCGCAACGGTTTTATCCAGGCCTTCAACGCACGCTATGAACAACCCAAGCCGTCAGCGGATTGATGTAAAGCTGACCGGCCATTCAGAGACTGAATAACCCGTCTGCGTTCACAGTCGCCGGGGCTGCGCGGTATAGTCCGGGCATTGAGGAATTCGAGGAAACACCGATGAAGTTCGAAGGCACCCAGGCCTATGTGGCTACCGATGACCTGAAACTGGCCGTCAACGCCGCCATTACCCTGGAGCGTCCGTTGCTGGTCAAGGGCGAACCGGGCACCGGCAAGACCATGCTCGCCGAGCAGCTGGCCGAGTCTTTCGGCGCCACGTTGATCACCTGGCACATCAAGTCCACCACCAAGGCGCATCAGGGCCTGTATGAGTACGACGCGGTCAGCCGCCTGCGCGACTCGCAACTGGGCGTGGACAAGGTGCACGACGTGCGCAACTACCTGAAGAAGGGCAAGCTCTGGGAGGCCTTCGAGTCCGACGAGCGGGTGATCCTGCTGATCGACGAAATCGACAAGGCCGACATCGAATTCCCCAACGACCTGTTGCAAGAACTCGACAAGATGGAGTTCTACGTCTACGAAATCGACGAGACCATCAAGGCCAAGAAACGCCCGATCATCATCATCACCTCCAACAACGAAAAAGAGCTGCCGGACGCGTTCCTGCGCCGCTGCTTCTTCCACTACATCGCCTTCCCCGACCGCACCACGTTGCAAAAGATCGTCGACGTGCACTACCCGGACATCAAGAAAGACCTGGTCAGCGAAGCGCTGGACGTGTTCTTCGACGTGCGCAAGGTACCGGGCCTGAAGAAAAAGCCGTCCACCTCCGAACTGGTCGATTGGCTCAAATTGCTGATGGCCGACAACATTGGCGAAGCGGTGCTGCGCGAGCGCGACCCGACCAAGGCCATCCCGCCGCTGGCCGGTGCCCTGGTCAAGAACGAGCAAGACGTGCAATTGCTGGAGCGTCTGGCGTTCATGAGCCGTCGCGGTAACCGCTGATGTTGCTCAACCTGTTCAACGAGATGCGCGCCGCCAAGGTGCCGGTGTCGGTGCGCGAGCTGCTCGACCTGATCAACGCGCTCAAGCAGCGCGTGACCTTCGCCGACATGGACGAGTTCTACTACCTGGCCCGGGCGATCCTGGTCAAGGACGAGCGGCATTTCGACAAGTTCGACCGGGCTTTCGGGGCCTACTTCAACGGCCTGGAAAAGCTCGACGACCACCTGCAGGCGCTGATTCCCGAAGACTGGCTGCGCAAGGAGTTCGAACGTTCGCTCAGCGATGAGGAACGTGCACAGATCCAATCCCTCGGTGGCCTCGACAAGCTGATCGAAGAATTCAAGAAACGCCTGGAAGAACAGAAGGAACGCCACGCCGGTGGCAACAAATGGATCGGCACCGGCGGCACCAGCCCCTTTGGTTCAGGCGGCTACAACCCCGAAGGCATTCGCGTCGGCGACGCCGGCAAGCGTCAGGGCAAGGCGGTGAAGGTCTGGGACCAGCGCGAGTACAAAAACCTCGACGACCAGGTTGAACTGGGCACGCGCAATATCAAGATCGCCCTGCGCCGCCTGCGTAAATTCGCCCGCCAAGGCGCGGCGGACGAATTGGATATCGACGGCACCATCGACCACACCGCCCGCGATGCCGGCCTGCTGAATATCCAGATGCGCCCGGAGCGGCGCAACACCATCAAGCTGTTGCTGCTGTTCGACATCGGCGGCTCGATGGACGCCCACGTGAAGATCTGCGAAGAGCTGTTCTCGGCGTGCAAGACCGAGTTCAAGCACCTGGAATATTTCTACTTCCACAATTTCGTGTACGAATCCGTGTGGAAAAACAACCTGCGCCGCACCTCGGAGCGCACCTCCACCCAAGACCTGCTGCACAAGTACGGTGCCGATTACAAAGTGATCTTTATCGGCGATGCGTCGATGGCGCCGTACGAAATCACCCAGGCCGGCGGCAGCGTCGAGCACTGGAACGAAGAGCCGGGGTATGTGTGGATGCAGCGCTTCATGGCCAAGTACAAGAAGCTGATCTGGATTAATCCGTATCCGAAAGACACCTGGGACTTTACGGCCTCGACGGGGATTGTGCGCGAGTTGGTGGAGGACCAGATGTACCCGCTGACGCTGCGCGGGCTTGAGGAAGGGATGCGGTTTCTCTCCAAGTAACCACACATCCAGATAATTCAGGTAATCCAATGTGGGAGGGGGCCCCTCCCACATTTGGACCTCGGTGTTTTTCAGGCGGTGCTCAGCCGCTGCAGAAATTCGATGTGCTGCCGATGCGCCGTCTCCTGCACCACCGGCGCCAACCTCACCTTTTCCCCCGGCAAACATTGCGCCAGTCGCGCCAGCGATAAAGGCGTCAACGCGCCCAGACGCGGGTACCCGCCAATGGTTTGCCGATCATTGAGCAAAACAATCGGCTGCCCATCGGGCGGTACCTGGATCGCGCCAAGCGGGATCCCTTCGGAAATCAACGACGGCCCCTGGTACTGCAATGGCGTACCCAGCAAGCGCATGCCCATGCGGTCGGCGCGGCTGTCCAAGGCCCAGTCGGTGTTGAACGCATCAAACAGGCTTTGCCCACTGAACTGGCCAATTTGCGCGCCGACGATTACCTGCAGCGCTGCTTTAGCGGGCAAGGCGGGCTCGCTGAGCATTTTCATCGCCCCGCCTGTGCCCGAATAAGCCAACCGCCCGCCTTCGCCCAAGGCTTTGCCAAAACCGTCCAGGCCGCCCAATTCCTCGCGCACTACCGTGGCGCAACTGCCCAGCACAGCCGGCGCCTGGAACCCACCCGGCGCCGCCAGGTATGCCCGCGCGCCGCTGAATGGCTGGGTAAAGCGCAGACGCTGGCCCTTTTGCAAGATAAAACTGCGTCCAGGGCTGATGGCGCGCTCGTCGATGTACGCGCCCAGATCCGCTCCGGCCAGGGCCAGCAGGCAATAATCCTCGGCCTGCACGGTAAACCCGCCCAAGGTGATTTCCACCACCGGCGCATCCAATGCATTGCCCAGCAGCCAGTTGGCCCAGGACATCGACACCCAATCCAGCGCGCCGCCCTGGGTCACGCCCAGGTGGCGCACGCCAAAGCGGCCGGCGTCCTGCAGTAGGCACAACGGCGTGCTGGCCTCGATGATCAAGCGGCTCATGGTTGCGCCTCCAACGGTGTGTCATCGCCACCCAAGTTGATGAATTCGGCACGCTCGACGGGTTCAAAACGCACCGTGTCACCGGGTTGCATCAGGCTATAACCGTCACGCTCGCGGTCGAACAGTTTGGCCGGGGTGCGGCCGATCAGGTTCCAGCCACCGGGGGAGACCACCGGGTATGCCGCGGTCTGCCGTTCGGCAATCCCAACGCTGCCGGCGGCCACGCGCTTGCGCGGGGTGTTGAGGCGCGGCGCGGCGAGGATCTCGTCCACCAGGCCCATAAAGGCGAAACCGGGAGCGAAACCGAGGGCGAACACCTGGTATTGGTGAGCGCTGTGGCGACGGACTACCTCGCTTACCGCCAGGCCGCTGCGTTGGCTGAGCAAGCTCAGCTCAGGGCCGACGCTCAGGTCGTACCACACCGGCAGCACATGGCACTGGCCGCTGCCCTGGGCCTGGGCTTGCAGGTCGGTCAGGGCCTGGTCGATCAGTTCGCGTGCCTGGGCCGGGTTCAACGCGGTGAGGTCGTAATGCACCATCAAGGTGGTGTACGACGGCACCAGATCCACCAGCGCCGCGCCGAACCCGCTGCGCAGGCGCTGGGTGGCGGCGAGCATCCACGGCATGTTGGCTTCGGCGATCACGTTAAACAGACGCACCATCAGGCAGTCGATGGCTACCACTTCAATGCGTGGCTTCATGCTGGCTTCAACGCCTCGCGGATACGCTTCACCGCCGCGACGGAACTGGCATTGTCGCCGTGTACACACAAGGTGTTGGCCTGCAAGACCAAAGGGCTGCCGTCACTGGCGGTGAGCGGTTGGCCACGGGAGAGGGTCAGGGCCTGTTGCACGATGGTGTCGGAATCGTGATGCACCGCGCCCGGCAACTGCCGGGACACCAACTGGCCGTTGTTGTGATAGGCGCGGTCAGCGAACGCCTCGAACCACAGGGTCACGCCGTACTCGTCGCCCAAGGCTTGGGCGGCGCTGTTGTCACGGGTGGCCAGCAGCATCAGCGGCAACTCGCCATAGGCGGCGACGGCCTGGATCACCGCGCGCAACTGCACGGGGTTGGCCATCATGTCGTTGTACATCGCGCCGTGGGGCTTTACGTAGCTGACCCGACCACCCTGCGCCCGGCAAATACCGTCAAGCGCGCCGATCTGATAGTGCAACAGGTCCTGGATTTCCTGGGGTGTGTACTGCATGGAGCGCCGACCGAAGCCTTGCAGGTCTTGATACGCCGTGTGCGCGCCGACTTGGACGCCATGCTTGAGTGCCAGGCTGACGGTCTTGCGCATGATGCTCGGGTCACCGGCGTGGAAGCCGCACGCCACGTTGGCGCAATCGATGAACGGCATGACTTCGGCGTCCAGACCCATGGTCCAGTTGCCAAAGCTCTCGCCGATGTCGCAATTGAGTAAAGGCGGCTCACGCTGGTCGCTCCTGTAGGCTTTGTTTTTTTGTAGTGTGGGATCTTTTACCAAGATCCCGCAACGCTGTTGTCCTGAAACCCAACCACGCTTATCGTGGAATGGCTCGATTTTGGCGCTGGCCGGCAACGGCGTCCAACTAATAAAAACCGATCCATGCATAAGAAAAAGTTGATCCCATGAATTTGAAGTTCCTCGAAACCTTCGTCTGGGTGGCCAGGCTCAAGAGCTTTCGCCTGACCGCCGAAAAGCTGTTCACCACCCAGGCTTCGATTTCCAGCCGCATCGCAGTGCTGGAAAGCGAGCTGGGCGTGAAGCTGTTTCTGCGTGATTCGCGCGGTGTGAGCCTGACCCCGGACGGTGTGAAGGTGCTCGATTACGCCGAGCAGATGATGGTGACCATGCAGGGTTTGAAACAGTCCCTGGAAACCACCAGCAGCAAGGTCGGGCGGATTCGCATCGGCGCGATGGACACCGTCATCCACACGTGGCTGAGCCCGTTCGTGGCGGAACTGATGGAGCATTTCCCGCTGGTGGAAATCGAATTGGTCGCCGATACCGCGCTCAACCTCAGCGATCAGCTGCAAAAAGGCTTCCTCGACCTGATCCTGCAAACCGACCTGCTGCGACTCGAAACCGTGCGCAGCCTGGAGCTGTGCAGCCATCCCATGGCCTGGATCGTCGCCAGCCGGTCGATCTATAACCGCGACTACGCGTCCCTCGCCGAACTGGCCCAGGAGCGCATCATCACCTACTCGAAAAACTCCCACCCGCACCAGGATGTACTGAGCCTGATGCAGGCCAACGGCGTGGCCGCGCCGCGCATGAACTGCGTGAATTCGGTGTCGGCGATCACGCGCTTGCTGCGCGACGGGTTTGGAATTGGCGCATTGCCGCCGGTGCTGGTCAGCGAAGAACTGGCGCGCGGGGAATTGGTGGTGTTGCCGCTGGCGCAGCGCTTGCCGCACTTGCAGGTGGTAGTGTCGTGGCGCGTGGGCGTGGAGCTGGTGGAGGAGATTGTGGGGTTGTGTCAGAAGGCGGTGGCGCGGTATGCCGAGGAAGTCGGCGAAGAGCGGATGGTGCTGCCTGCCCTGACGAAACACGATTAAAAATGTGGGAGGGAGCTTGCCCCTCCCACAGTTTGACCGAGTTGGGTCTTTAGAGGCCTTTGAGGTCACGCTCTTCGATCGGCCGGCTCTGGCGCATGCGCTTGCCGCCCAGCACGATCCAATCGATCAGGCGGAACAGGCATTCCAACCCGAACGACAACAACATCGCCCCGCCCAGGCCCCAACCCATCGCCTCTGGCGTCAGCAGAATCTGGTAGCTGTAGCCGTTCCAGGTTTCCAGGCGGATATCCGGGTCGGCCGCCACCGCCACTTGCAGCGCGCGGATGTACCACGGGCCTTGCATGGCCTGGAATTGCTTGTCCAATGCCACCTGGCGATCGAGCATGGCGCCCAGGCTGTTGGCGTCGCTCTGGAACACCGGGTCATCGCTGGCGCGGTAGTGCGCCACCAACGCGTGCAAGTCGCCCTTGAAAAACTGCTGCGCGGTGGATTCAAACCCGCGCAAGCCGGTTTGGGCTTCGATCAGGTGAGCTTCGACGCGCTTGGCGTAGTCGTTGATAAACCCCGGCACTTGCACCCCGACCAACAGGCCAATGGCAAACAGCACCAACCGCAGATAGCTGAGCAGCATGGTCGATATCCTTACTCGGTAATGCCCTGGCTGACGCATTCACCGCGTCGCCACAAGCTCCATTGGCCCGGTTCGTAGCGGGTCCAGTTTTCATTGTCGGTCAACGGCTCGGTGGCGATCACCGTCACCACGTCATTGGGGGTGGTTTCGGCCTGAAAATCAACGATCACGTCGACATCCTTCAAGCGCGCCGGGCCAAACGGGGCGCGGCGGGTGATCTGGGCCAATTTGGTCGAGCAGTAGCAGAACAGCCAGTCGCCATCGCTGAGCAGGCAATTGAATACGCCTTTGCTGCGGTATTCGGCACAGGCCGCGATCAGGTCGGGCAGCATTTGCTCGATGTCCACAGGCTCCGGGAAGGCTTCGCGCACACGGTTGAGCAAATCGCAGAAGGCCGCTTCGCTGTCGGTATCGCCCACCGGCCGGTAAAAGGTGGCTCGCGGGCTGAAATCCGCCAGTTGGCCGTTATGCGCAAAACACCAGTTGCGCCCCCACAGTTCGCGCACGAAGGGGTGGGTGTTGGCCAGGCTCACCTTGCCCACGTTGGCCTGGCGAATATGGCCAATGACCACTTCACTCTTGATCGGGTAACGCTGCACCAGCAGCGCGACTTCAGACTCACTGCTGGCGGCCGGGTCCTGGAACAGACGCAGGCCGCGCCCCTCATAGAAGGCGATGCCCCAACCGTCGCGGTGGGGGCCGGTGCGCCCGCCGCGCTGCATCAGCCCGGTAAAGCTGAACACGATATCGGTGGGGACGTTGGCACTCATGCCCAATAATTCACACATGCCAGGGCTCTCGCTGCAACGTTAAAGGCGCGGTTCGACCCGCATGCCGCCCGGCGCCGGGCGACGGAATGGCTCGTCGTCATCCTCGTGCGGCTCGGCGGCCAGGGCGGCATCCGTAGCGGCCTTGCGCTCACGGCGCGCATTGGCCGCGCGCTCGATGGGCCAGCGGATCAAGACAATGATGAGATACACGCCAAAGGCGATCATCGTGTACATGAACAAATCGGAAATCGCCCGCCAGGCGTTGTTGCCGACCTTGAGCACCAGGTCCAGGGCGGTGATGGCCACGGCCGGTGCAAACTGGGTCTTGACCGGGTCGACGATGGTCGGGCTGAACAACAGCACCGCCATCAGCAATTGCAGCGGCTCGCGCAGCCAGCGCCAGATCCAGCGGGTCATGCGCCACCACACCAACAGGCAGCCCAAAGCGGCAAAGGCGTAAAGGCCCCACGCGGTCAGATAGTCGTTCTCGGTCATGGTGTCCATGGCAAGGTAGGCAAACAGGCGGCTATGATAACGGCTTTTGCGTGTGGCGGCTGCAATGCCTGCCACCGTCCGCCAGACAGAGAGTGATCCATGCCTATATCGACCGCCCCGATCGCCCGCAAGGCCCCAGGCCAAGACCCGTACGCCTGGCTGCAAGAGCGTGACAACCGCGAAGTACTCGATTACCTCAAGGCCGAAAACGCCTGGCAGGACGCCCAACTCGCCGATCAGGCCGCATTGCGTGAAAGCCTGTTCGAAGAGATCAAGGGCCGCATCCTCGAAACCGACCTGTCGCTGCCCTCGCCATGGGGGCCGTACCTGTATTACACGCGCACCACCGCTGGCGACGAGTACGCCCGCCACTACCGCTGCCGCCGCCCGGCCGACGACAGCAACCAGGTGGACGAGCGCAGCGAAGAGCTGCTACTGGACCCGAACGAACTGGCCAACGGCGGCTTCTTCTCCCTCGGCGCGTTCAGCATCAGCCCCGACCACCAGCGCCTGGCCTACAGCCTCGACACCAGCGGTGACGAGATCTACACCCTGTTTGTGAAGGAATTGGCCAACGGCAAGATCAGCGAACTGGAGTTTCAGGACTGCGACGGCAGCATGACCTGGGCCAATGACAGCCTGACCCTGTTCTTCGGCGAACTGGACGACACCCACCGCCCGCACAAACTCTACCGCTATCGCCTGGACGGCACGGCGGCGCAGGAAGTGTTCCACGAGCCCGACGGACGTTTCTTCCTGCATTGCTACCGTTCCAGCTCCGAACGCCAGTTGCTGCTGACCCTGGGCAGCAAGACCACCAGCGAAGTCTGGGCGTTGGACGCCGACCAGCCGCACCTGGCCTTTACCTGCCTGGCGCCTCGGGTCGAGGACCACGAATACGATGTCGACCACGGCCAACTCAATGGTGCCTGGACCTGGTTTATCCGCAGCAACCGGGACGGCATCAACTACGCGCTGTTCGTGGCCACCGACATTGGCGACGTGCCCACCGAGGCTGAGTGGCAAAACCTGATCCCCCACAGCGATGACGTGATGCTCGACGGTGTGAGCCTCAATACCGGTGCCATGACCCTGAGCCTGCGCATCGGTGGCCTGCCGGTGATCGAAGTGCACCCGCAGGGCGTGCCGGCGTATCGCGTGGAATTGCCCGACGCCGCCTACAGCCTTTACGTACAGAACAGCCTGGAGTTCGCCAGCGACAAGATTCGCCTGCGTTACGAGGCCCTCAACCGCCCGGCCCAGGTGCGTCAATTGGAGCTGGCCAGCGGCGCGCAACAGGTGCTCAAGGAAACTCCGGTGCTGGGCGTGTTCAACGCCGACGATTACGTAAGCCAACGCCTGTGGGCCACTTCCGCCGATGGCACCCAGGTGCCGATCAGCCTGGTGGTCAAGCGCGACCAGCTCGGTAAAGCCGCGCCGCTGTACCTGTACGGCTACGGCGCCTACGGCTCGAGCCTCGACCCATGGTTTTCCCACGCACGCCTGAGCCTGCTCGACCGTGGCGTGGCGTTTGCCATCGCCCACGTGCGCGGCGGCGGCGAGTTGGGTGAAGCCTGGTACCGCAACGGTAAGCAGGCCCACAAGCAGAACACCTTCAGCGACTTTATCGCCTGCGCCGAACACCTGATCAACAACGGCCTGACCACCTCCAAACAGTTGGCGATCAGTGGCGGCAGTGCCGGTGGCTTGTTGATCGGCGCGGTGCTCAACCAGCGCCCTGAGCTGTTCCAGGCGGCGATTGCCGAAGTGCCGTTTGTCGATGTGCTCAACACCATGCTCGACCCGGAACTGCCGCTGACCATCACCGAGTACGACGAATGGGGCAACCCCGAAGAGCCCGAGGTGTATGAACGCATCAAGGCCTATGCGCCGTACGAAAACGTCCGGCCCCAGGCCTACCCGCACCTGCTGGTGATCGCCGGCTACAACGACAGCCGCGTGCAGTACTGGGAAGCGGCCAAATGGGTGGCCAAGCTGCGTGACACCAAGACGGACGACAACCTGCTGTTGCTCAAGACCGAACTCGGTGCCGGCCACGGGGGGATGAGCGGTCGTTACCAGGGATTACGTGACGTAGCGCTCGAATATGCATTTGTGTTCAAGGCGCTGGGGCTGGTTTAAGGAACTAAGGGCGGCGGTTTTGTCTGAACACAGGACCGCCCACGGATTGATGGATCAAGATTGCAGCCATGGCACTACCGACTTTGATGAGTTCTTCCCTACAAACAGAAATCCGCGAAATGCTCATGGATTGCGGCCTGTTTGACCCTCTGTTGCCGGAAGATTTCCACATCGCCGCCGGCTACTTCAACATCAGCACCATAGCCCGCGATGAAGCGATTTTCCTCGAAGGCGATGCCGGCACCTTCATGTGCATCATCCACAGCGGCCAGGTGGCGGTGCAAAAAACCAACCATGACGGGCAACGCCTGACCATCGCCACCCTGCGCAGTGGCCGGGCCTTCGGTGAAATGGCGGTACTCGACGGCGAGCGACGTTCCGCCAGTTGCGTGGCCGCCAGTGACTGCGTGCTGCTGAACCTGGGCAAGGACTCCCTGGAAAAGATGCTCAACGAAGCGCCCAGGATTGCCGCCAAGATCATCCGGGCGATTGCGATTGCCTTGTCCAAGCGCCTGCGCATGGCGGATGGCCAATTACTCAATCAACAGTTTTAACCGCCGGGCGTCTTCGGCTTGCTGTCGTTCTGCTGCAGGCCAGGCACGGTCTGGTCCTTCGGCGGCGCGGGCAGCACAATAGGCGTCAAGGGCGGCGAGCCGTTGGTCTTGGGCAGTGCCGGCGGGGTGACTTGCGGGTACAGCGTCGGTGTCGGCGTGCCCGGCGCACCGGGGGTTGGCGCGGGTGCGACCGGTACGGTTTGCAACTCCTGAGCCCGTACCCCACCGCAGGCGAGCGCGCTCAACACAATGACCGTTAGAATGCTGCACTTCATCGATGGCTCCATGGCCTGACCGGAATGTCGTAAGGCTACTCCCAACCGCGCAAGAATGCCCTTCCCAATGAGATTTCCATGAAACGTTTCGTTCTGCTGGACACCACCCCGATCCCCGACAACGGCGGTGCCTTGTGCCTGTTCGAATACGGTGAGGATTTTGTCATCAAGATCCAGGGCGGTGATGGCGGCCAACTGATGAACACGCGCATGCACGGTTCCGAAGACGCGCTGGCCGAAATCCCCTGCCGCAAGGTCGCTGGCCGCCCGGCTTCACGGGTGCTGATCGGTGGCTTGGGCATGGGCTTTACCCTGGCGTCGGCGCTCAAGCATTTGGGCAAGACCGCCGAAGTGGTGGTGGCCGAACTGGTGCCCGGCGTCGTGGAGTGGAACCGTGGCCCACTGGGGAAAAATCCGGGCGCCCGTTGCTCGACCCGCGCACGGTGATCCGCCTGGAAGACGTAGCCAAGGTGCTGCAAGCCGAGCCTCAGGGCTTTGATGCGATCATGCTCGACGTCGACAACGGCCCCGAAGGCCTCACGCAAAAAGCCAACAGCTGGCTCTACTCCGCCGGTGGCCTGGCCGCCTGCGCCAAGGCCCTGCGCCCCAAGGGCGTACTGGCGGTGTGGTCGGCCAGCGCCGACAGGCTGTTCAGCGAAAAACTGCGCAAGGCCGGCTTCAAGGCCGAGGAAGTGCAGGTGTTCGCCCATGGCAACAAAGGCACCCGGCACACCATCTGGATTGCGGAAAAGCTCAAGGGCTGAGCACAACACTGAAGATCAATGTGGGAGCCAGCCCCCTTCCACATTGTTGATCCCTGGTCAGTTATGGGAATTGCGGTAGTCGATCACGTACGGGATTTTCTTATCGAAGGTCTTTTCCAGTTCATCGCGGTCCAGCTGGGTCATGCCGCCCAGTTGCTGGGCGGTGAAGCCGCTGTTCCCGACCTGTGCGCCCGGTGCCAGGCTGACCATGCGTTTGGCCACCGCTTCGATAGCGTCCCTGTAGCCGCTTTTTTTGTTCAGGTCGTACTGGCCCAGATCCATTTGCGTGCGCAGCCAGTTGCCCCAATAGAACTCCAGAAATTCCGGTGCGACCTCCCCCGCGTCCGGCTTGCCGTAGGCAGCCTTGCGGGTGAAATACACCAGGCTGCGAAAGGTGTCGTCCTGCAAGTTCTTGAACCCCAGGTGCGCCGGCAGTTGCCCGGGGTGCAGGGGTTGCCCCTGATTGTTCTTGAGCCAAACCTTGCGGGCCGCTTCCATGCGTTGCCAGAAGGTGGCGAGGTCCGGGCTGTTGCTGAAATCGTCGGTGACCTTGACCCACATTTTCAGCTGCGGGCCACCACCGGGGGCTTCCCATAATGTGGTGAAACTGTGATGACCGTCGGTCAGGTACAACTGGCCTCCGGGGCCGACAACCACGGTTTTCATGTCCTCGGGGTGCGCGCCTACCGGGTCTTTGCAGGTGAAGCTGGTGGGCTGGAGCAGCTTGGCGTTCTTGGGCACCTTGTCGGCCTCGCCCTGACCGTTGGTCTCGCAGTATTCATCGAAGGCTTTGGTAGGTTTGTCGGCAAACAACCCGAGGCTGTAATAGATCTGGTCGAACCCGACCACGGCCTGGGTCGGGTGCAGTTGCTCAAGGGCGACCTCGATCACCTGCCCGGGCCTGGGCGTCGACAACGCCTGGGCCTGAGCCGCCAGGGCGCCGAGTAGCAGTGCAAGTATCCAGGTGTACCGGCGCATAGGGTTCAGCTCCTGATGAATTGAATGAACTGATACTACAAACGCGCGCCGGCGGCTAGAATCAAGCTTATCCGTGACCCACCAGACAGCCAGGAGCCATGATGAGCTCGACCAACCCGCCCTCCCACACCGCCAAGCTGGACCGCATCCTCGCCGATGCCCAGCGCGACCGGGAAATGGGCTATCGCGACAAAGCCCTGAAGATGTACCCCCACGTATGTGGCCGTTGCGCCCGTGAATTCGCCGGTAAACGCCTGAGCGAACTCACCGTTCACCACCGTAACCACAACCATGATGACAACCCCCAGGACGGCTCCAACTGGGAATTGCTGTGCCTGTATTGTCACGACAACGAACATTCGCGCTACACCGACCAACAGTACTTCGGCGAAGGCTCCACCAGCAGCCCGACCATTGCCAAGGCCACGCACAACCCGTTTGCGGCGTTGGCCGGGTTGATGAAGAAAGACGACTGAAGAGGCCCTTGCGGCCTCATCGGGAGCCAGCCCCCTCCACACGTTGATGGGTGAATACGTTCAAACGGTGGGAAGGGGCTGGCTCCCGAGAGCGGTGGCCCAAGCAATACATCACCTTCAGGCCGTATAATCGCCGCTTTTCTCCAAGGCACCTTCCCCCGTGGGCAATAAACGCTACAGCTGCATCGGCCTGTATAACCCCAAATCTCCCGAAAACGTCGGTTCGGTCATGCGTGCCGCCGGCTGCTACGGCGTGGCCTCGGTGTTCTACACCGGCGTGCGCTACGAGCGCGCCCGAGACTTCATCACCGACACCAAGAAGGTCCACCACGACATTCCGCTGATCGGTATCGATGACCTGAAAAAAATCCTGCCCCTGGGCTGCATCCCGGTTGCGGTGGAGCTGGTTGAAGGCGCCCGCCCGCTGCCCGAGTACACCCACCCCGACCGTGCGCTGTATATCTTCGGCCCGGAAGACGGCTCGCTGGATAAAGAGATTCGCGACTGGTGCGAAGACGTGGTGTACATCCCCACTACCGGCTGCATGAACCTCGCCGCCACCGTCAATGTGGTGCTCTACGACCGCATGGCCAAGGGCAATAACACCCGCTCGGGCCCCAAGTACTGAGTTTTCGGGAACATCCGGCTCTCGCCGACAGTCAGCTACTTACACTTGCCCTTGTTGGAGACAGATTATGAGCGACAGCAAAACCGTGCGACCTATCATCGAACCCGCGCCACTTCAGTCCCCACCCACGCAAAACGTGCATGGCTGGGAGCGCATCGGCTCGGTGGCCGGTGGCGTGATGATGGTGGGCAAAGGCCTGCGGCGTGGCGGGATTTTCGGTTTGATCCAAGTGGCGATCGGCGGCGTGGCGCTGGCCCGTGGTTTTACCGGGCACAGCTCGCTCAAGGATAAGCTGGAGCAGGGTCGCCAGGAAATGAACAGCGTGCGTACCAAGATTGAGCGCGCGGGTGAAGAGTTGAAAAACTTGAAGACCAAGGCGGAAGTGGCGGCTGAAAAAGCGGTGAAGACCACCGGCTGACCTCGGCCTCCAGACTATTGGAGATTCCAATGTGGGAGGGGGGCTTGCTCCCGATAGCAGTGTGTCAGTCAATACATCAGTGACTGAACCACCGCTATCGGGAGCAAGCCCCCTCCCACATTTCGTTTTGTGCAGGGCTACGAATCAGCGCAGGAGTTTGGAATCGAGCACCACCGACGATTCGCCCAGGATGCTCTCGGCCAATTGAACGAAGCCTTGGGTATTGACGCTATCGGCCCGCATCACCGCCTGCGCCAAATCGTCCAGCGAGCGCTTGTTATGGGTTTTCACGCGAATCTCGCGGTCCAGCTCCTGCATCACCAACACCGCCCGTGACACCGTCGCGCCGCTGACGTGTTCGCCGCGCAGGGTGGTCACGTCCTGGCCTTCCTGGCCAAGCGCACCTGTATCGCTTTATAGCGCTCATCGGTGATGCCGCCGGCACGCCGCAGCAGATCGATGGCGTAGTACTGCGCCAATCCTTCGCTGATCCAGTCACTGGTGTCGTGGTCGTTGAAACGGCCAATGGCTTGCACCACTTCACGCATCAACGGGCTGCTGCCGTTTTCGCTGACCAACGGCGTGCGGCTGTTGAGGTAAATCGAGTCATGCGCCGCAAATGCGCCACGGCGCATCGGGTCACTCGCCCCCACCACCAATAGTTTGCCCGGATGGCGCGGGAACACGGCTTCCACCTGCGGCCAGACGAACGTCAGCAACGTCAGCACATCCATGCGATGCATGGCCTGGCCCTTGGGCGACGCCACGGTGACTTCGGTTTCGCCCAGGCGCACGCGGCGGCTGCCGAGCGTGCCGGCGAGCATCCAGCCGGTGGGGCGGTCGAACAGGCGGGACACGTTGTCGATACGGAACTTGTTTTTGCCGATGCGCGGCCAGGCGGTTTCGATGCTTTTCCAGCCGGCCGGCAGTTCGAACACCAGCCGCGCGACCAACTCGACGCCGTCCTGCTGGTCCAGCCGCGCGCCAGGCACCAGGTCTTCGCCGCGAAACAGCGCCCAGCCCGGGGTGATACGCGCTTCATAGCTGCCCGGCTTGAGCGCCTGGGTCAGGCGTACGCGGTAGCTGAGGCTGGCCTTGTCGGCGCTGGGCTGCCACACGCCGCGGCTGCCCGTGACCTGCCACCGGCCGTCGGCCTTGAAATCGCTGTAGCGACCGTCGCGGCCAAGGTCGAAGTCCAGGCTGCGCACCGCCGAGCCCTGGGCCAGGCTCACACGCACCTGCGCCTGATCGCTCTGGGGCAGCAGCTTGACGTGATAGTCCAGGTCGACTTTGTTGGCGCACCAGGCCGGAGCGCTCAGCACCAGCAGCACCAGGCCTGCCGCCAGCCGGGTTCCCAGCTTCATACACACTCCTTGTTCAGCCCGCGCGGAAGATCAGGTAATCCTCCCAGTCGTCTTCGGGCACGCTGCCTTCACTGAGCATGCGCCCGGACTGGGAAATGCGTTCGTGGTGCACGGCGTCGCGGTCACCGCAGACCAGGTGGTGCCACAGCGGCAGGTCCTTGCGCTCGCTGACCAGACGGTAGCCGCAGGTGGGCGGCAGCCATTTGAACTGGTCGGCCTGGCCTGGGGTGAGCTGGATACAGTCGGGGACCGAGGCGCGCCGGTTGGGGTAGTCGGTGCACTGGCAGGTTTTCAGGTCAAGGAGTTTGCAGGCGATTCGCGTGTAATAGACGCTGTTGTCCTCTTCATCCTCAAGTTTCTGCAGGCAGCACAGGCCACAGCCGTCGCACAACGACTCCCACTCCTCCTGATCGAGGTGTTCGAGGGTTTTGCGTATCCAGAAAGGTTCGACTTTGGCGGCCATGGTTCTACATCAGTATCGGTAGGTGAAAAGGTCGCCAGTCTAGTACCCAAGGCCTTCGGAACCAAGTGCTTACGACTGGCGGCGTTACAAGACTTGTCAGCCCAGTGGGCGCGCAGTAGCTTGGAACGCCGAATCGTCCTTCAGGAGCCGCCCATGAGCGCCAATCCACGTGTTGCCGACCACTCGATCCACACTCAATTCACCGACCGCTGGTCGCCGCGCGCGTTCACCGGCGAGAGCATCCCGAAAGACACCCTGCTGAGTTTCTTCGAAGCCGCACGCTGGGCGCCGTCGGCCTATAACTCGCAGCCATGGCGTTTCCTCTATGCGCGCCGCGACACGGCAGACTGGGCGCGTTTCCTGGGCCTGCTCAATGAATTCAACCGCGGCTGGGCGCAGCATGCGTCGGCCCTGGTGATCATCGCCTCGAAAACCGACTTCATCGCTCCGGGCGCCACCGAAGAAACCCCGGCGCTGTGGCATACCTTCGACACCGGCTCGGCCTGGGGGCACCTGGCGCTGCAAGCCAGCCTCAGCGGCTGGCACACCCACGGCATGGCCGGCTTCGATCAGGACCTGACGCGCAAGGAGCTGAAGATTCCAGACGGTTATGCACTGCATGCCGCCGTGGCGATTGGCAAGCTGGGAGACAAGTCGACCTTGCCGGAGTACCTGCAAGATCGTGAAGCGCCAAGCCCGCGCAAGCCGTTGAGCGAGCTGGTTTGCGAAGGTGACTTCAGCCTGTAGGCCTCCCACATTGGTATTGCGTCGTGTCAGTAACCCCGTGCGAAATCAACTTCCCCGCGCAGCGTTTCCTTGGTCCGGTAGGCACGCAGGTTCTGTAAAAACAACTCGACCATCATCGGCGGCGACGTCGGCGCGGAACTGTGCCCGGTCAACAACAGGCCCCAGGCGGTCCAGAACGGGTGGCGCTGCGGCAGCGGTTCCTGGCGGCACACGTCGATCACCGCGCCGGCCAGGTGCCCTTCTTTCAATGCCTCGACCAGGTCGGCATCGACCACCGCCACACCACGGCCCACGTTGATGAGCAAGCCCGTCGGCTTGAACTGCTTGAACAGCGCGGCGTTATACACATCGTGGGTATTAGGCGTGTTGGGCAGCAGGTTGATCACGTAGTCCACCTCCCCTACCAGCCGGCCCAGTTGTTCGAGCCCGGCCACTTCGATAAAGGGTGCTTGCTCGCGCGCGGTACTGGCGATGCCGTACAGCTTCACGCCAAAGGGTACGAGGAACTCGGCGACGCTCTGGCCGATATCGCCCGTGCCGACGATCAACACCTTGCGCCCCGCCAGGCTCTGGCCCGTGCGGTTGTCCCACTTGCGTTCGACCTGGCTGACCAACCGCGCCAGCACTTCGCGCTCATGGCCCAGCATGTAGGTGAGGACAAATTCGGCCATGACCTGGCCAAAAATGCCGACCGCGCGGGTCAGGCGATAATCGCGCGGCAAGCCTTCGGCCAGCAGCGGCGTAATGCCAGCCCAGGTCGATTGCAGCCATTGCGGACGATGGCCCTGGCGCAACAGCGTTGCCAACAGGTCCGGCTGGCCCAGCCACACCGGGCAATCGGCGGCCAGGCGCGACAGTTCGGCCGAGTCGCCGCTGGTGAGCACCTCAAGGTCCGGCGCCACGTCGTTGAGCAATTGTGCGTAGAGCGGGTGATCCTGTTCAGCAATCAGAACGCGCATGGTTCAAACCTTTCAAAAACAGTGCAGACGGCCGCCCGCATCCTTACGGCCACCGCCCACTAATACGATTTCATTGAAGCAGGTGCCCAGGACAGAGCACCGGTCGATCACATCGGGTCGTTGCGACGCAGCAGCTCTTCGGGCAAGTGTTCGATGTACTCGTCCTCGGCCGGCGGCATTTGCAGGTGGTAGCCCTGCGTGTCGAGGTTTTCCAGGACCACGGCGATGTCTTCGCGCGACAGCTTGCGCTCGGGCGTCAGCACCATGTCGAACGCGTGGTGCGGCTTGCCGAAGGCGGCCATCAAGGGCTCGGGCACGCGCTCGAGGGCATCGCTTTTGAGCACGTAGAGGTACATGCCGTCTTTTTCAAGCTGCGATAGATGGAGCAGATACGTTTCAAGGCTGTTCTCCGGCAGTGGCCAGGCTGTCGAGCAGCGCCTGGCCCATCAACTCGCGGCGCCAGCCACGCAGCGAGTCTGGCAATTGGTAAGGCCCATCGGGGTAGCCACTTTTAACCAGGGCTTCGAGGGTTTTCTTGCGCAGCATCAGTTCCGGCGCCATGTCCAGGCGCTCGGCGAACGTTTGGCCCAGGGCACGCAGTTGCTTGATCAGCGCGGCGGCATCCACCGGCAGCGGTTCAGCCACGGCGGGCGGCCATTGGTCCATGGGCAGGCTGCCGGCACGTTTGATCAAGTCCAGCAGGAACTGGCCATCCTGGCGCACGGTGCGCGGGTGCATGTCTTCGATCTTGCCCAGTGCGGCGAGGTTGTCCGGCTGGGACTTGGCCAGGGGCCACAACGAGTGCTCGCGAACGATTCGGTTGCGCGGCAGGTCGCGGGCGCGGGCTTGCTGCTCGCGCCAGGCGCACAGCTCTCGCAGCACGGCAAGTTGAGCGCGGGACAGTTTCCAGGCCAGCTTGGCGTCGCGGTACACCTCGTACGGGTCGACTTCGCGGCGCAGGTTGGCCACCAGTTCGGCACCGTCCTCCAGCACCCAGGCGTATTTGTCGTCGGACAGCTGCGGGCGCAGGCGAATGTAGACCTCGGCCAAATGCACCGCGTCTTCGGCGGCGTAGCTGATTTGCGTCTCGGACAATGGCCGCTGCAACCAGTCCGAACGCGTCTCACCCTTGGGCAGTTCGATGTCGAGCACGGCTTGCACCAGGCGCGAATAGCCCATGGAAAAGCCGAGGTTCAGGTAAGCCGCCGCCAATTGGGTGTCGAACAACGGCACCGGCAGGCTGCCGGTCAGACGCAGCAAGACTTCGAGGTCTTCGCTGCAGGCGTGCACCACCTTGATCACCGCTGGGTTTTCCAGCAGCGCGGCCAAGGGTTGCCAGTTGTCAATGGTCAGGGGATCGATCAGGTAAGCGCGTGCGCCATCGCCGATCTGGATCAACCCGGCAATGGGATAAAAGGTGTCGACCCGCATGAATTCGGTGTCGAGGGCGACGAATGGCAACTGCTGCCATTCGGCGCAGTGCTGGCCGAGGCTATCGTTGTCGCAGATCCAGTGAATATCGATGGCCACACGGCTCTCCCTTGAAGAATGGCGCGCAGTATATATCGCGAAAGGGACTTGCGAGCATCCACAGTGCACAGGCAACCATGAAAACTCAGACAGGAGACGAAGAATAGCCCTACAGGGGATGGTTATCCTTTCTTACGCAGCACGTAGACACGCCACAGCGCGGAGCCCGGAATGAATTCCTGGTAATTCAGGACTTTGAAGCCGGCCTGGCGAAACTCATCGTCCACCGCCGTACGCGAGTTGACGGAGACAATCACCGTGTCGCGGCTGACCCGGTGAAACTCGCGCAGCAACGCCAGTCGCCCTTCACTGCTGGGCACATGACGAAACAACTCCAGGCAGAAGATGCAATCCACCGCATTCGCCGACAGACCAATGGAAAACGCCGAGCCCTGAAAGGTCTTGATCCGCTTGAGCAATGCCGCCGGGTGATGGGTACAGGCGTGATCGAGCATGGCCTGGGAGTTGTCCGACGCCAGGATCACCCGGTTGACGTGCTCGGCCAACACCGGCCAGAACCGCCCCGCGCCGCAGGCCAGGTCGAGGATCAGCCCCGGTTCGCCGGCCACTTTGAGCGCCTGGCGTACCAACCACTCGTCGCGCCACGACGCCAGGCGGCGGCGTAGCCCAGGCGGGCGCGTGTCGCCGCAGGCCCTGGCGTGTTCGCGGTCACAGCGTTCGGCGTATTCGATCTCGATCGAGGAGGGAGGTTGTGGCGACATCATCGGCTCATAAGGGTTAAACGGGAGTGAACGACCTTGATTCGCAGCTTAACCACTGCAACGTGAAAAAAGGTCGAAGCCATCACGCCCGTTGATCGGCTCAGGCCTGATGCAAATACCAACGCCAATCCTGCTCCCCCACCTCACCCATGAACTGGCGATATTCAGCACGTTTGACCGCCAGGTACACGCCAAGGAACTCGCTGCCGAATGCCTCCCTGGCCCAGCTGGAATCTTCCAGCGCGCGCAGGGTGGTGAGCCAGTCGGTGGGCAAAAGGCTCTTGGCCTGGGCGTAACCGTTACCCTCGACCGGCGCGCCGGGGTCGCATTGTTCGCGGATTCCCCGGTGGATGCCGAGCAGGATCGCGGCGGCGGCCAGGTAGGGATTGGCGTCGGCGCCACAGATACGGTGCTCGATGTGCCGGGAGCTGGCCGGGCCGCCCGGCACGCGCAGGCTGACGGTGCGGTTGTCCACCCCCCATGTGGCGGCCAGGGGTGCGTAGCTGTTGGCCTGGAAGCGCCGATAGGAGTTGGCGTTGGGGCAGAACATCAGCAGCGAGTCGAGCAACGTGCCGAGCATGCCGCCCACCGCATGCCGCAGCAGCGGCGTACCGTCGCCGGCCTCGCTGGCGAACAGGTTGTTGCCCTCGGCATCCGCCAGGCTCACGTGCATATGCATGCCGGTGCCCGCCAGGTCGTCGAACGGCTTGGCCATGAAGCAGGCGCTCATCCCGTGCTTGTGGGCCACGCCCTTGACCAGGCGCTTGTAGCGCACGGCTTCGTCCATCGCCTGCAGGGCATCGGCGCGGTGTTGCAGAGTGATTTCCACCTGGCCCGGGGCGTACTCGGAAATCGCCGTGCGCGCCGGAATGCCTTGCAGCTTGCAGGCGCTGTAGAGGTCAGCGAGGAAGGGTTCGATCTGCTCCAGTTCGCGCAACCCGTAGACCTGGGTCGAACGCGGGCGACCGCCGTCGACATCCCGCGCCGGTTGGGGGCGGCCGTTGCCATCGGGTTTCTGGTCGAGCAGATAGAACTCCAACTCGGCCGCCATCACCGGGTAATAGCCGTCGGCCTTGAGCGCGTCGATTACCCTGGCCAGCAAATGCCGAGGGTCGGCCACGGTGGCGGGCAGGCCTTCAGTGGGGTGCATGCTGACTTGCACCGCGGCGGTCGGGATCAGGCGCCAGGGCATGCGTTGCAAACTGCCGCTGATCGGGTAGGCGCGGCAGTCGATGTCGCCCACGTCCCACACCAGGCCGGAGTTTTCCACGTCGTCGCCATTGATGGTCAGGCCCAGGATGGTGCTGGGCAACGGGCGCCCGCATTGATACACCGCCAACAGTTCATCCCGGTGCAGCAACTTGCCGCGCGGTACGCCGTTGTTGTCGAGGATGAACAGCTCGAACATCTCGATGTCGGGGTTGTGCTCAAGGAAGGATTGGGCTTCGTGCAGGCTGGCAAACACACTCATGGCGGTTCTCATACGGTTGCGGCTGGCGGGCGCGCGGGCGCCGCCGGGCAGATGCGCACAGGCGCGCGTCATCCATGGGGTAGATCAACGTAGGAGAGAGGTGTCTGGAGGGCGTGCATGCCGACAGTGAAACAACGCCCAGAACGCCAGCGTGGACGGCAGTGTCGCAAGGTGCGTATCAGCGGAACCGTCCATGGGCGAATCACGGTGAGGTACAGGCCCGCAGCGTCACACGCCTGGGCAGGCGGTTAAATTCAGGGGATGCCGGAGTGTGGTTGCAACCCGGCTAAACATTCGCCGCGCCTTGCCACCCTGCCCCGCGCTGGAAATAATGGCTGCCCCCGACCATGCCCCAAGGACTCGACCGCATGAAAGCTCCGCTCGCCCTGTGTGTACTGGCAACCCTGGCCACCAGCGCCCTGGCCGACACCGCCCCGTCGCGCCTGGATGAAGTGCTGCAACGCGGCACCCTCACCGTGTGCACCACCGGCGACTACAAGCCCTATACCTCCCTGCGCGCCGACGGCACCTATGAAGGCATCGACATTGCCATGGCCGAGTCCCTGGCCAAGAGCCTCACTGCCAAGCTCATCTGGGTGCCCACCACCTGGAAAACCCTGATGCCGGACTTTCTTGCCAAGCGCTGTGATATCGCCGTAGGCGGTATTTCGGTGTCGCTGGAGCGCCAGAAAAAGGCGTTCTTCAGCCAGTCTCTCGGCGAAGACGGCAAGATCCCGCTGGTGCGCTGCGCCGATGTGCAGCGCTACCAGACCGTCGAACAGATCAACCAGCCGCAGGTACGGGTGATCGAGCCGGCCGGCGGCACCAACGAAGTGTTCGCCCGCGCCCACCTGGGCCAGGCGCAGATCCGCCTGCACGACAACGTGACCATCTTCGACGAACTGCTCGCCGGCAAAGCCGATGTGATGATCACCGACGCCAGCGAAGCGCGTTACCAGCAAAAACTCAAGCCCGGGCTGTGTGCGGTCAACCCGCAGCGGCAGATGCAGTACAGCGAAAAAGCCTTTTTGCTGCCGCGCGACGATATGGCCTGGAAAAGCTATGTCGACCAGTGGCTGCACCTGAGCGTGGCCACAGGCGAGTACCAAGCCATCGTCAAGCAGTGGCTGGCGGCGCCTTGATCAACGGGCACGCGGCGCGGCGGCAGGCAGTTGGAGGGTAAATACCTCCCGACAAACCGCTCTGATCAGCCGGCACCGTCTACGCTCTTGGAAATCAACAAAACGAGGGACGGGTCATGAAGGCACTGTTGCGGATCACCTGGCTGCTGTTGTTGTGTTTCAGCCAGGTGCACGCCAATCCAACTCAGGCTCAAGACGCCGAGGCGGCCAAGGCCCTGCTGGAAAAAGCCCTGGCTTACTACCAGAGCCATGGCGACAAGGCATTCGCCGCGTTCAGCCGCCAGGGCGAATTTATCGACCAGGACCGCTACGTATTCGTGGTCGATACCCAAGGTGTGTTGCTGGCCAGCGGCGGGCCCTCTTCGGCCTTGATCGGCCGCGACGTGTCTGAAGTATTGGGGCCGGACTTGCGCCAGTCATTCAAGGACGCCCTCAAGGTACCCGAAGGCCAGGGTATCCAGCAGGCCGACTACCGCTGGCAGAACTGGAACGACGGCAAGGTCGAGCACAAGCATGTGTTTTATCAGCGCGTCGGCGAACGCATCCTCGCGGTGGGTTATTACCTGCCACGGGCCACGCCGGAACAGGCGCGCGCCCTGCGCAACAAGGCGGTGAACGCGCTGGTCAAGGATGAGGCCGGCACGCTCAAGGCCATCAACTCATTGCAGGGTGGCTTCCTGCAGGACGACCTGTATGTGTTTGTGGTGGACCTGAACACCCGACGCTACGTGGCCCACGGCACCAACCTGAGACTGATCAACACGGACTTCAGCAAGATCAAGGACCCGGATGGCAAACCGGTGGGCGAGCCGATTCTCAAGCTGATGGCCGAGCAGGACCAGGGGGAATACAAGTACCGCTGGAAAAACCCGGTGACCGATAAGGTCGAGAACAAACATGCTTATATCCGCAAGAGCGGGCACTTCATGGTGGCGGTGGGTTACTACAGCCCCTGAAGCTGAAATGCGGTAAAAAAATGTGGGGGGGGCAGGCCCCCTCCCACATTTTGATCTCTATGGTGTCCGTTATCTGGCCTTGTCTTCGCGGCCGCGCAGTACCCGATTCGGCATGGCGATGGCGGCCGCGAGCCCCAATAGAGACACCGCTGCACTCACCATCAGCAAATGCCGGAACGTCACCGCCAGTTCCCCGCGCAAGGCATCCTGCGCCGGGCCTGGAGAGGCGTTCAGCCCGTCCAACAACACGTTGCCGGAACTGCCCTCGGCCACCAGCGCACCGCTGGCCAGGTGGGCGAAGCTGGAGTCCTGCAACAACGCCAGCAGCAACGCCGACATACAGGCCACGCCCACCGCGCCACCAAGGGAGCGGAACAGGTTAGTGGTGCTGGTGGCAACGCCGATGTCGCGCTGTTGCACCGAGTTTTGCGAGCCCACCAGCGAGGTCGGAAATTGCATGCCGGCGGCGATCCCGCACAGCAGCATGAACACGCCGGTGAGCAGCACGTCCTGAGGCGCACTCACAGCCATGCCCATAATCGCCAGCGGGCTCAACAGCGCACCGCTGAGGATCATCGGTTTATAGCGCCCAGTCACCGAGGTCATGCGCCCGGCGGTATACGCGCCCATCGGCAGGCCCATCGCCAGGGGCAGCAAGTGCAAGGCCGCGCTGTCGGCACCGCCGCCGGTCACGGCCTGAAAGCGCAGCGGCATCAACACTGTCAGGGAAATGGCCTGGAAGCTGGTGAAGAAAATCGTGCACCAGCACAACACCGCGCTGCGGTTGGCGAACAGGTGCATCGGCAGTAAGGGCTCCGGCGCACGGCGTTCGTGCCACACAAACAGCGTCAACGCCACCAGCGCGCACGCCAGCAGGCCGAGCACCTGGCTGTCACGCCAAGGCCGGCCCTGGCCGATTTCGGTGATGCCCAGCAGCAAGGCGGTCAGGCCGATGATCATCAGCACGGTGCCGAGGTAATCGATGATCGGCTTGCGCTGCGGCATCGGCAGCCCCACCAGGGTGCGATAGGCCACGTACCAGGCGCCGGCGCCCAGCGGCAGGTTGATCAGGAACACCCAGCGCCACGACAGATATTCGGTCATGTAACCGCCCAGCACCGGCCCGGCCACGCTGGCGACCGCATACATGCTGCTGAAATAGCCCTGGTAACGCCCGCGTTCACGGGGCGCGATGATGTCGCCGATGATCGCCTGGCTCACCGAGATCATCCCCCCCGCCCCGATGCCTTGCAGCACCCGCGCCAGCACCAGTTGCTCCATGCTTTGGGCCAGGCCGCAAAACAGCGACGCCACGGTGAACAGGCCCATGCCGATCAGCATCATCGGGCGGCGCCCGTACAGGTCGCCCAGCTTGCCGTAGATCGGCACCGCCACGGTCATGGCCACCATGTAGCCGGAGATCACCCAGGCCAGCAGGTTGACATCGTGGAACCGCGCGGAGATGGCGGGCATGGACACTGCGACGATGGTCTGGTCCAGGGCGCCAAGGAAGATCGCCATCATCAACGAAGCGAGGATACTGCGCACCGCCGGGAGCGGCGGTGCGGGCTGATTGAGCTGAGTCACGGTAGAACCTTCGAGCCAGGCCGGCAGGCAACGGCAGCCCACGGCAATGCTCGATACGATAGCAGGCTATTCGATAGCCTCGTAAGGAAGCCCGACGTAATTTTCCGCGATGGTTTTACGCCCGGCTTCGGAGTGAATGAAGTACTCCAGCTCGCTCTGGGCAATGCGCTGGCTGAAGCCATCGGCCTCCGGGAATTGATGCAGCATCGAGGTCATCCACCAGGAGAACCGCTCGGCCTTCCACACGCGGCGCAGGCAAATGGCGGAGTAGCGTTCCAGCAAATCCACGCGTCCTTCGCCATACACCTTGAGCAGGATCCGGAACAGGGTGCTCACGTCACTGGCGGCCAGGTTCAGGCCCTTGGCACCGGTGGGCGGCACGATATGCGCCGCATCCCCGAGCAGGAACAGGCGCCCGTATTGCATCGGCTCCACCACGAAACTGCGCAGCGGCGCGATGCTTTTTTCAATCGAGGGGCCGGTGACCAGCTGTGCGGCCAGGGCGCTGGGCAGACGGGTTTTCAGTTCGTCCCAAAAGCGCGCGTCAGACCACTCATCCAGCGGCTCCTCGGCCGGCACTTGCAGGTAATAGCGGCTGCGGGTGGGCGAACGCATGCTGCACAGGGCAAAGCCACGCGGGTGCTTGGCGTACACCAGTTCATCGTGCACCGGTGGCGTGTCGGCGAGGATGCCCAACCAGCCAAAGGGGTAGACGCGCTCGAAGACTTTCAATGACTCTGCAGGGATCGACTGGCGCGCCACGCCGTGGAAACCATCGCAACCGGCGATGTAGTCGCAGTCCAGGCGATACGCCTGGCCCTGGTGCTCGAAGGTCAGCCAGGGGCGATCGGTTTTCAGGTCGTGGGGCTGCACATGGCTGGCTTCGTAAAAAGTCTGGGCCCCGGCGGCGGCGCGAGCGGCCATCAGGTCACGGGTGACTTCGGTCTGGCCGTAGACCATCACCGATTGGCCGCCGGTAAGCGCCTTGAGGTCGATATGGGTGAGCTGGCCATTGAGCGCCAGTTCGAAGCCATCATGCACCAGGCCTTCGGCCTCCATGCGCTGGCTGACACCGGCCTCGCGCAGCAGGTCGACCATGCCTTGTTCCAGCACCCCGGCGCGGATACGGCCTTGCACGTAATCGGCGCTCTGGCGCTCCAGGATAAGCGTCTGGATCCCGGCGTTATGCAGCAGCTGGCCGAGCAGCAGTCCGGAGGGACCGGCGCCAATGATGGCGACTTGGGTTTTCAGCGTTTTCATTATTTTTATCGCCCGCACGTTACACCCGAACGGATCAGGTGAAAGAGTTGTCATTGCTGAGGTAGCTGACATTTTTCACTTGAGTGGGCGGCATAAGAAGGTGAAAACTTAGCCAAAGCCTGCGCTTTTTGCCAATTGGGGCGATTACCGAACAACTATCCTGAGTGTCGGATTGAAACCATGACTAAAACCGCGATTCCGGTCTTCAAGCTTTACGGAGAAAGCCAGCAATGGCCGACCCCCGATTTGTTGCACTGCGAAACCATTTCCCGCCGCAGTCGGGAATACCAGTGGGAAATCCAGCCCCACCGGCACGCGGATCTGTGCCAGTTGTTGTATGTACACAAAGGCCAGGCACAGCTGGAAATCGAGGGCCAGCGCACCACGCTCAACGAAGCCACGCTGCAGGTATTGCCGCCGTTATGCGTGCACGGATTTCGCTTTGCCGAAGATGTCGAAGGCTATGTGGTGACCCTGGCGGCGCCGCTGGTCAGCCATTTGCAGGCCCAGTTGGGCGCCACGGCAGGCGGCCTGCAGGCGTTGGGCAGTTACCCGGCGGGCGCGGACAGCGACTACCTCAACAGCCAGTTCGCCCGCCTGCAAGCGGAATACGCCAACGAACAACCGGCACGGGACATGATGATGCACGCCTTGATCAGCGTGCTGCTGGTGTGGATCAGCCGCCAGGCCATCCAACGTCGCCACCCGCGCGCACCACGGGGCAGCGAGTATTTCCGGCGCTTTACCCAACTGGTCGAACAGCATTACCGCGAACACCCGAAGATCGAGGACTTGGCCCACAAGCTGGGTATTTCGGTCTCACACCTGAATGGAACCTGTCGCGAGCTGGGTGGGCAGCCAGCGTTGCAGATCATGCATGACCGCCAGTTGCTGGAAGCCAAGCGCTTGCTGACTTACACCAGCATGACCATCAATGAAATGTCGGAGGTGCTGGGTTTTTCCGACCCCACCAACTTCTCTCGGCTGTTTCGCCGACGGGTCGGGTTCTCACCCAAGGCGTTTCGCGAGCAACTCAAGGCTGAACCGCCGCTTACCTGAGTGCACTGAAACTGCCGGAGTGGGGAACGCAGTGGTCCTGATGGCAGCTGATCGCGAAGGTCGGCTGCATACGGGTCTGTTCCACCCGGTAGGCGGCAGTCCCGTAGAGTGCGCTGGCCAAGGCGCAGAGGGTGAAAATCATCAGGTATTTTCTGGTTTTGATGCTCATGGCACAGACCTCTGGACGGATCCACACGGTGCTGTTTAAAGCATAGGCCAGCCAGGGCGAGTTGCCATTATTGGGCGACATTCAACAGGGTTATGTCGCCCTAGAGACCGATATCCCACGCCGGCTCTTCGGGGAACCTCAGCACCAGGAAATCCAGCAGGCTGCGCAGCGCCGAGGGCATGTGTTTACGCGAGGCATACACCGCGTAGATGTTCATTTGCCGGGGGTCGGCCTGGGGCAGCAGTTTCACCAATTCGCCGCGGCGGATGTGATCGCCGGCCTGGTAACTGGGCAGCATCGCCACCCCGGCCCCGGCCAGCGTCACGCGCAGCAGGGTGCTGGCCTCGTTGGCCGTGATATTGCCGTGCACTGGCACCGACACGTGCTCACCCTGCTCTTCGAAATGCCACAGGCTTTTGCCGAAATACGAGTGGGTCAGGCAGTTGTGCCGCGCCAGGTCTTCGACTTTTTGCGGCGCCGGATGCTCCAGCAGATACGCCGGGGACGCGCACACCACCGAGCGACACACGGTCAGGCGCCGGGCGATCAGGTTGGGGTCCAGGTCGTTGCTAGTGCGGATGGCCAGGTCGATGCGCTCATCCACCAGGTTCACCGTGCGGTCGAGCATTTGCAGGTCGACCGTGACCAAGGGGTAGCGCTTGACGTATTCGGCAATGGCCTCGGCCAATTGCGCCTGGCCAAATGAAGTGCTGACGCTCAAGCGCAGCAGGCCGCGAGGCGCATCGTCGGGTTCGCTGACGGCGGCCTGCATGTCACCGCACAGTTCCAAAAGTTGCCGGCAGCGCGGCAAGGTTTCGCTGCCGGCGGCCGTGAGGCTCAGTTTGCGCGTGGTGCGGTGCAGCAGGCGCGCGCCGACCCAGTCTTCCAACTCGGCCAAATAGCGCGACACCACCGGGCGCGACAGGTCCAGATGATCAGCCGCGGCAGACTGGCTGCCCAGGTCCACCACGGTGACGAATACCCGCATTGCTTGAAGACGATCCATGATTTGCCCGATTTCAGAAACAAACTATGTCCCAGCATCGCATTTTTAGTCGTGTTTGGTGCAACTAAGCTCTGTGCACTCTTTGAACCGATTGCTGGAGCTGCCCGATGTTCTCAACCTTCAAGCGCTTGACCCTGGCCACCGCCGCCCTGGCATTTGCCGCCCATGCGGCAGCGGCCGACCTGAGCCTGGACGTGTACAACCCTGGCGAGGCGGCGATCTTCCCGGTGACCTCGGTGCTGGTCAGCGGCGCCAAGGACGCGATCCTGGTGGACGCGCAATTCGGCAAAGGCCAGGCCGAGCAGTTGGTGCAGAAGATCCGCGCCTGCGGCAAAAACCTGACCACCATCTACATCAGCCACGGCGACCCGGATTATTACTTCGGCCTCGACACCCTCACCGCCGCGTTCCCGAAAGCCAAGGTAGTGGCGCCGCAACCGGTGGTCGACCATATCAACGCCACCGTGGCCGGCAAATTGGCGTTCTGGGGCCCGAAAATGGGCGCCGACAAACCGGCCAAGACCATCGTGCCGCAGGTGTTACAAGGCCATAGCCTGACGCTCGAAGGCCAGCAGCTGGACGTAATCGGCCTGGACGGCCCGCAGCCGGATCGCAGCTTTGTGTGGATCCCCTCGATAAAAGCCGTGGTCGGTGGAGTAGTCGTCGCCGAGAACATCCACGTGTGGATGGCCGACACCCAAAGTTCGCAGTCTCACAAAGACTGGCTGGCCACCCTGCAACGCATTGCAGACCTGAAGCCGCGCACCGTGGTCCCCGGCCACTACCTGGGCACACCGTCGCCGGCCTCGGTGGCATTTACCGCCGACTACATCAAGGCGTTCGACCTCGAAACCGCCAAGGCCAAGGACTCCGCCGCGCTGATCGCGGCCATGAAAAAGCGTTACCCGACCCTGGCTGACGAAAGCTCGCTGGAGCTGAGCGCCAAAGTCG
This sequence comes from Pseudomonas sp. S3_A03, assembly GCF_054668275.1. Lineage (NCBI taxonomy): Bacteria > Pseudomonadati > Pseudomonadota > Gammaproteobacteria > Pseudomonadales > Pseudomonadaceae > Pseudomonas > Pseudomonas sp. S3_A03. Next base: position 5,623,605 of record NZ_CP162753.1, on the reverse strand, counting down.
CCAAGGGCGAAATGAAGTGGTGAAACCGTTCAAACCTTAACCGGACTGGAGAACATCATGAGCACAATCGCAATTATTGGGGCCACTGGCCGTGCGGGTAGTCAACTGCTGGAAGAAGCGCTGCGTCGCGGACATAGCGTGGTGGCTATTGCGCGTAATACCGACAAGCTGGCCGCGCGCCCGGACGTCACCGTTAAACAGGTCGATGCGCTGAACGCCGAAGCCCTGCAACAGGCAATCAGCGGTAGCGATGTGGTGATCAGTGCCGCGCACTTCGCCACCCTCCCCGCCAGTGCCGTGATCGGCCCGGTGAAAAAGGCCGGCGTACCACGCTTGCTGGTGGTGGGCGGCGCGGGCTCGCTGTTGCTGCCGGGTGGCGGCCGGGTGATCGACAGCGAGGGGTTCCCTGCCGAGTACAAGGCCGAGGCCAGCGCAGGTGCTGAATTCCTGGAGGCCCTGCGCCAGGAAGCACAATGTGGATTGGACGTTCCTGTCGCCATCGGCGCTGTTCGATGGCACCGAACGCACCGGTAAATTCCGCCTGGGCCAGGATAATTTGCTGGTGGGCAGTGACGGTAAAAGCTCGATCAGCTTTGCCGACTATGCCATCGCCATGCTCGATGAAGTGGAAACACCGAAGCACTCGCGCCAACGCTTTACCGTCGGTTACTGACCCAACGCGGTCAAAAATGTGGGAGGGGGCTTGCTCCCGATAGCCGTGGATCAGTCAGGATGTAACCACTGAACCACCGCTATCGGGAGCAAGCCCCCTCCCACATTTTGATAGGTGCTCTTGCGGTCACTGCAATTTTTCAATAGTGCCTGCGACTTTCTCATTTGCCCCACTCCCCCAACCATGGCCTGATTGCCCCTTGTTCACCCAAGGCAGGCCCATGGAAAACGTTCAGGCAAAACCCACCACCGCCCTCTGGCTGATGATCAGCGTGGTACTGGTCGCCCTTAACCTGCGCCCATCGATGGCGGCGGTAGGCCCCTTGTTGGCGTCGATTCGCGGCGATGTGCCGTTGAGTTTCAGCAGCGCGGCGTTGCTGACCATGCTGCCGGTGATGGCCATGGGCCTGGCGATGTTCTTTGGCATGGGCCTGGCCAAGCGTGTTGGCGAGCACCGCAGCATTGTGTTGTCGCTGGTGGTGATTGGCGTGGCGACGTTGTCGCGGTTGTTCCTCGATTCGGCGCTGGAGCTGATCGTCAGCGCCATCGCGGCGGGTATCGGTATTGCGATGATCCAGGCGTTGATGCCGGCGCTGATCAAGTCGCGCTTCAGCAACAATGTTTCCCTGTTCATGGGCCTGTATGTCACCGCCATCATGGGCGGCGCGGCGCTGGCGGCAGCGTTCTCGCCCTTCGTGCAAGTGCACACCGGCAGTTGGCGCATCGGCTTGGCGATCTGGGCAGTGCTGGCGCTGGTGGCGGTGGTCGTCTGGTACGCCCAGCGCTCGGTGCTGCCACCGTTACCCCACGCCGGTTCAGGCGCACAGGAAGCTTTTTTCGGTAATGGTCGCGCCTGGCTGCTGGCGATCTTTGGCCTTGGCACAGCGTCCTACACCTGTGTACTCGCCTGGCTGGCGCCGTACTACGTCGAGCAAGGCTGGAGCGAACAAAACGCCGGTTTACTGCTGGGTTTCCTGACGGCGATGGAAGTCGTGTCCGGCCTGGTTACCCCGGCCATTGCCAATCGGCGCCGGGATAAACGCAGCGTGGTGGCGGTGTTGCTGGTGCTGATCATCATCGGCTTCTGTGGGCTGATCCTGAGCCCGCACCAGCTGAGCCTGTTATGGCCATGCCTGCTCGGCCTGGGCATCGGCGGGCTGTTCCCGATGAGCCTGATCCTTTCCCTGGACCACCTGGACAACCCGCGCCGTGCCGGTGGGCTGACCGCGTTCGTACAAGGTATCGGCTACCTGATTGCCGGCTTGTCGCCGCTGATCGCCGGGATGATTCGCGACCAATTGGGCAGCTTCGAATGGGCCTGGTGGGCGCTGACGGCGGTTGTGGTGGTGATGCTGTTGATCGTCATGCGCTTTGACCCCAGGCATTACGCGCAACATATCCGCTGACGTCGTGTTGCAAACAGTATTTGTCCCACCAAAAACATAGAAAAAACCTACAGCGCTTTCTATTGGCACGCCCGTTCCGTTAAGCTTTTGCGCTGTTGTGTACTGAGTTCGGTACAGCGGGTTTACGGACGGAATGGATGCTAAACAGTAACTTGCTCAGAAAACTCGATATGCAGGACTTGATGGTGTTTATCGCCGTCTACGATCAGAGCAGCGTTACCGATGTTTCAGAAACGCTGTTCGTCAGCCAGTCCACCGTGAGCTACAGCCTGAAGAAGCTGCGCACCAGTTTTGAAGACGAGTTGTTTATCAACACTCGGGCGGGCATGCGTCCTACGCACAAGGCCACGACCATGTACGGCCATGTGCAAAAGATCCTCGAAAGCATCAACCTGTGCCACGCCGGTGGCCAGGCCTTCGATCCCACGCAGAAGGCCGTGACCTTCAATATTTGTGCTCCGGAATACTTCGAGCAATTGATCCTGCCGCGCCTGTTGAAAACCTTCGACCGCGCCGACCTGCCGGTGATCGTCAATGTGCAGAAACTGGAAACCGACATCCCCGCCGACGACCTGCGCGAAGGCCGCCTGGACCTGGTGATCTGTTTCGGCCCGCATTTTCACCGCGCCCATAAAGACTTCAAGACCCAGATGCTGCTGGAAGACGATTTGGTGTGCGTGTTCGACAAACGCTCGGCTCCCCGGGAGCCCGCGTTCAGCCTGCAATCGTTCGTCGAGCGGCGCCACGTATTCCCCACGCCATGGACGTCCGATACCAACATGATCGACGGCTGGCTCGCCCGCCAGGCCCACAAGCGCCACGTGATCGCCCGGGCCAACAGCTACAGCGCAGCCTTAAAGATGATCACCGGCACCGACTTTATCGTCACCCTGCCCCGCCGCGTGCAAAAGCTGCTGGCTCTGGCCCCCGCCTACGGCCACTGCGAGGCGCCCAACGGGTTGCCTGGGTTCACGCTGGATATGCAATGGAATGAAACCAGTGAACAGGACAGCGCCAATACCTGGTTTCGCGAGCAAGTGGTGAAGGTGTGTGCCGAGCAAGGTCTGCTCTGAACACCGGTGGTGAGGGAGCTTGCTCCCCCACCCGCCGTGTTAATGCGTATCAGCCGATTGCGACTTTGCTATAAGCGTCGCGATCCATGTCGACCAGTTGAACACTGAGTTGAACCTGCACGTCAGCCGGCCAGTCGCCCAGATCCTGCAATGCCGCCAACAGGCTCTGGGACAACTGCTGTTTGACCTGCGCCGACCGCCCGCTGAGCAACGACAGCTTCACCGCGATAAAGCCGCGTGAACTGAGCGATGTACCCACCTGGAAACTCTCGACTTTCACCGCGCGGCTTTTGATATCGAATTCAGAACCGAACTGCCCGGATGCCATCAACACATTGTTAAGCCGCAACAAGGCCTTTTCGACGGCCAGGCCTGTAAGGTTGGCGGTGTATTCGAGGTGCAGGTGGGGCATGGGTGTCTCCGAGTTCTTGTAGGAAGATTCTTAGATGTATACCACGGATAAACGCTTCAAGCCTTGGCCCCAAGCCCTCGATCACTCACAAACGCCTCCAACCGCGAGCGTACCCAGCGCTCGGCCGGGTCGGTGTCCACGTGGCTGAGCCAGACCATGGACAAGTCCAACGTCGGTGTTTCGAACGGAAACGGCTCACAGAACAGGTTGCCCGACACCGCCATGGCTTCGGCGGTGTAGTCCGGCAGGCTGGCGATCAGGTCGGTACCGGCCAGCAATGCGGGCAAGGCGCTGTATTGCGGCACCGACAGCACCACATGACGCTTGCGGCCGATTTCTGCCAGCCACTCATCGGCAAAGCCCGACACGTTGGCGGTGTGAGACACCAGCACGTGGGGGCGTGAGCAATATTCATCGAGGGTCAGCGGCGTGTCCGAGGCATCGGCGCGCAGCAGTCGCGGGCGGATATGGCGCAGCAATTTGCGCTTGGCATTCGCCGGCAGCCCACGGGTTTGGGTGATGCCGACGGTAATGTCACCGGAGGCCAGCAGGTCAGGAATGCGCCAGTAATCCACGTGTTGCACCACAAACACCACCTGCGGCGCTTCCTGGCGCAAGGCGCGCAGCAACGGCGGCAGCAGGCCGAATTCCACATCGTCGGACAGGCCGATACGAAAGGTCATGGTGCTGATGGACGGGTCGAAATCGTGGGTCAGGCTCAGCGCCGAGGACAACGAATCCAGGGCCGGTGACAGGTGCAGGATGATCTCCTCGGCGCGCGCCGTGGGCTCCATGCGGTGGCCGACCCGAATGAACAACGGGTCGTTGAACAAGGTGCGCAAGCGGTTGAGGGCAGAACTGATGGTCGGCTGGCCGAGAAACAGCTTCTCGGCCACCCGCGTGACATTGCGCTCCAGCATCAGTGCTTCGAAGACCACCATCAGGTTGATGTCGGCCTTGCGTAATTCATTGCGATTCATCGGCGCCTGCCTCTTCCCCACGACAGGCCGCAGTGTAGAAAGCGCGGCGCGCGGCGTCTATGCGCCTATCTGCCGATACGCCGCAAGGCCCGCGGCTCAAGGCTTGAGCGGAAACTCCTGATCCCGCTCAGAAAGCTCCGTCCCGTCGTCCGGGTGCTTCCAGGTCTGCGGTTTCTCCTCTTCGTGCTGCCGCTGGGGTTGTTCGCGTTCCGGCTCGTCTTGTTGCTTGCGTTCGTTACCCATAGCCATCTCCCATCCGTAAGAATTGGTCACACCTTTAAGCATAGAACAGGCTGGATGATTTGAACGCTGTGCCCGTCCGGTAAGCGGCTCACAAAAATAAAAAGAAAAATATTCACTTATCATTTCTAAATGTGTCAGCCACTATCTCAGGTCGTAAGCGAAACAAGCACTTTAAAAGAACGCTGGAGACACATAACCATGACTAGCCCTTCCCGGCCCGATTCTGCCAGCTCGAAAATTGGTGCGGTTTTCCGCGTTACTTCGGGCAACTTTCTTGAACAGTTCGACTTCTTTCTGTTCGGCTTCTACGCCACCTACATCGCCGCCGCGTTCTTCCCCGCCGCCAATGAGTTTGCCTCATTGATGATGACGTTCGCCGTGTTCGGCGCAGGTTTCCTGATGCGCCCGCTGGGTGCGGTGATCCTGGGGGCCTACATCGATGACGTGGGGCGCCGTAAAGGCCTGATCGTGACCTTGTCGATCATGGCCAGCGGCACGCTGTTGATCGTGCTGGTGCCGGGCTACCACACCATTGGCCTGTGGGCACCGTTGCTGGTGCTGCTCGGTCGCCTGTTGCAAGGCTTCTCGGCCGGGGCGGAACTGGGCGGTGTGTCGGTGTACCTGGCGGAAATGGCCACCCCGGGCCGCAAAGGGTTCTACACCAGTTGGCAGTCGGGCAGTCAGCAGATTTCCATCGTGGTCGCCGCTGCCCTGGGTTACGGCCTGAACGTGTGGATGGAGCCGGCCGTGGTTGCCGACTGGGGCTGGCGCATTCCGTTTGCCATCGGTTGCGTGATTATTCCGTTCATTTTCCTGCTGCGCCGCAACCTGCAGGAAACCGAAGAGTTCGCCAAGCGCCAGCATCGCCCGACCATGCGCGAAGTGATGGCGACCCTGGCAAAGAACTGGACCGTGGTGATCGGCGGCATGCTGATGGTAGCCATGACCACGACTGCGTTTTACCTGATCACCGTGTATGCGCCGACCTTCGGCAAGACCGTGCTGCAACTGAGCACCTCCGACGCCCTGCTGGTGACCTTGCTGGTAGCCGTGTCGAACTTTGTCTGGCTGCCCATCGGCGGCACATTGAGCGATCGCTTCGGCCGCAAGCCGGTGCTGCTGGCCATGACTGTGCTGACCGTTCTCACGGCTTATCCAGCCCTGTCCTACGTGGTGAATGCCCCAAGCTTTGCGCATATGTTGGAGACGCTGCTGTGGTTCTCCTTCCTCTATGGCATGTACAACGGCGCGATGATCCCGGCGCTCACCGAAATCATGCCGGTGGAAGTGCGCGTGGCAGGCTTCTCCCTCGCCTACAGCCTGGCGACCGCGGTGTTTGGTGGCTTTACCCCGGCCATTTCCACCTGGTTTATCCACATCACCGCAGACAAGGCCTCGCCGGCTTACTGGATGATGTTCGCCGCGCTGTGTGCCCTGTGCTCGACCCTGGCGTTGTATCGCCGCGCCGGCAACCGTGGGCAGGTGGTTCAGCAGGCGATGTAACGTCGCCTCGGCGCCTCACGACCTGCGTGCCACCCACCCGTGGTCGGTGGCACGCGCTTGCTACACCTGAAAGCGTGCCACCGCTTCGTTGAGTGCAACCGCCAGCCGCGCCAGCTCCTGGCTGGAACCATTGATCTGCCCGGCACCGGAAGACGATTGCGCCGACAGGTCGCGAATGTTCACGATGTTGCGATCCACTTCCTTGGCCACCTGGGCTTGTTCCTCGGCAGCGCTGGCAATCACCAGGTTGCGTTGGTGAATCTGGTCGATAGAGTCGGTGATCTGGCTCAAGGCCCCCCCCGCCCCCTCCGCCAGGGCCAGGGTGTCGGTGGCACGCTGGGTACTGGACTGCATTGAAGTCAATGCATCATTGGAGCCGATGCGCATGGCGGTCACCATCTGATCAATTTCCAGGGTCGATTGCTGGGTGCGATGGGCCAGCGCACGCACTTCGTCGGCTACCACCGCAAAGCCACGCCCGGACTCACCGGCGCGCGCAGCCTCGATCGCCGCGTTGAGCGCCAGCAAGTTGGTCTGCTCGGCGATAGAGCGAATCACATCGAGGACCTTGCCGATATCCCGTGACTGCTCCGCCAGGTTCTGCACCAGGGTCGAGGTTTCGCCGATATTGGTGCTCAGGGCTTGAATCGCGCTGACGGTCTCGCCCACGCGATGCTGGCCTTCGCGCGCGGTTTCGTTGGACAGCCGCGTGGACTCGGAGGTGGACACCGCATTGCGCGCCACTTCGTCCGCCGCCGAGGTCATCTCGTTGACCGCGGTAGCGGCCTGCTCGATTTCCGCCGTCTGCTTTTGCAGGCTGCGACTGCTTTGATCGGTGATGCCATTCAGGTCGGTGGCAGACGACGCCATCTGCCCCGCTGACTGGCGAATCAGTTGCAAGGTCCCGCGCAGGTTGGCTTGCATGCTCTTGAGAGCCACCAGCAGGCGAGTGACTTCATCGTCGCCAGTCACCGCCACCGTTTGCGTCAGGTCACCCTGGGCAACGTTCTCGGCAGCCCGAACGGCCTGGCTCAACGGGCCGACAATACTGCGCGTGAGTAACCACGCCAGCACCACGGTGCTCAACGCGGCAAGGAGCACAAAACCGAACACCATGGTGCGCGAGCGGCTGTACTGCGACTCCGCCGCTTGCCCCTGTTGGTTGATCTGGGCGTTGTAGTAATCGGCGAGCGCATTGAGTTGAGCGCCGGAGCCATCGACCACGGTTTTCATATCCACCAACAGCAACTTGTTAAGTTCGGCGCCCTGCTGCTTGTCGGCCAGCACGAATGATTGAGCCAAAGCTTGCTGGTATTGGCGAAGCGAGACCTGGAACTGGTCGTAGAGCGTACGGACTTCAGGCGTGTCGATCACAGCCTCCAAATCGGCCAGCCGTTTCGTCAGGTCCTGGCTGCGAGTGTCCATCTGACTGCGGTATTGCGGGATGCCCGCAGGGTTCGGGTCCAGCGCCATTCGCAAAGAGATCGTACGAATGCGCAGCATGATTTCACGAATATCAGCGACCAACCGCATCTTGGGCACTAGCCCGCTTTCAACCTGTACCGCACTGGCGCGGATGCTCGCCATGTTCGATAGCGCAAAAAAACCCAACAGGGCCACGAGCAAAGCAATCAAGGCAAAACCCAGGCCCGCACGGCGGGCGATAGACAGGCTGCGAAGGGACATTTAGGCGGGATACTCTTATTTTGGGATACGACATCGTATGACAGCATTTCGACCAGAAGGAGGCGGACTTTAGGAATCGACCCTCCAATGCACGAAAAGCCTGCTGAGCATTGAGATCAGCGGGCTTTTTTCAGTCATCTGAGCAGAGGCTCACCAGCAGTGACACTTCACCGGTTGACTACTGACAAGTGCCACCTTTGTGATGCGACCCGGTCCCGCCAACCGGATGCGTGCCCTTCGGGCAACCCATTGCAAACATCGGGCTCGCGGCCAATACCATCAGCACAACCACCATCGATAACGTCTTCATAACATCCCCCGTGGCCAATCACGACGCGTGATGGCACAAAGATATCATGCATTAGCAGAATTAACCGCGCCGGGTGCTAGGGGTATTTACTGAGGTTTGGGTGTAGCTGACTGGAGCGCGCCTTTCGCTGGGATATGCGCGCTGAATGGCAGGAAGTTTCTGCCCTAAAACAAAAAACCCCAACAACATTTAAGTTATCGGGGTTTTTCGTTTTTCAATAATGGCGGAGAGATAGGGATTCGAACCCTAGGTACCGGTGAAGGTACAACGGATTTCGAATCCGTCCCATTCGGCCACTCTGGCATCTCTCCAACGGCGCGCATCATAACAGCATGACTCGTGGATGCAAAGCGCCGAAGCGATTTTTTTCCGTGCTATCAGATGCTTGCGTCGATTAAAGCGGTACGCCTAGACGATTGGCGACTTCTTCGTAGGCTTCGATGACGTCACCGAGGCCCTGGCGGAAGCGGTCTTTGTCCATCTTCTTCTTGGTGTCCTTGTCCCACAGGCGGCAACCGTCCGGGCTGAATTCGTCACCCAGGACGATGGAGCCGTCGTGGAATACGCCGAATTCCAGCTTGAAGTCCACCAGCAGCAGGCCTGCGTCGTCGAACAGCTTGCTCAGCACGTCGTTGACCTTGAGGGACAACTCCTTCATGCGCGCCAGTTGTTCAGCGGTGCCCCAGCCGAACGCCACGACGTGGGATTCGTTGATGAACGGGTCGCCCTTGGCGTCGTCCTTCAGGAACAGTTCGAAGGTGTAAGGGTTGAGCTTGAGGCCCTCCTCCACGCCCAGTCGCTTGACCAGGCTGCCGGCGGCATAGTTACGCACGACGCATTCGACCGGGATCATGTCCAGCTTCTTCACCAGGCACTCGTTGTCGCCCAGCAGTTTGTCGAATTGGGTCGGAATGCCGGCCTCTTCGAGTTTCTGCATGATGAAGGCGTTGAACTTGTTGTTCACCATGCCTTTTCGGTCCAGCTGTTCGATGCGCTTGCCGTCGAACGCCGAAGTGTCGTTGCGAAACAGCAAGATCAGGCGGTTAGCGTCGTCGGTCTTGTAAACCGACTTGGCTTTGCCGCGGTAGAGTTCTTCACGTTTTTCCATGATGGGCTCCGCTTTGAGTGAGGTGGGCTAGGCGATGTGTCGCCAGTCGAGCCCTAAATCTTGATCGGCCAATTGCAGCCAGTCCGGGTCACACCCTAGGGTGTCGACAAAACATTGCCGGGCAAGCGTCGGCAGGTTGTTCTTGCTGCTCAGGTGGGCCAGGACCAGGTGTTGCAGGTCTTGCCAGCCCAACTCATACACCAGGTACGCCGCCTGGTGGTTGTTCAAATGTCCCAGTTCGCCGCCCACCCGCTGCTTGAGGAAGTACGGGTAATGACCGCGAGCCAGCAGGTCTCGGCAGTGGTTGGACTCGATCATCAATGCGTCGAGGTCTCGATAGCCGTCCAGCACCTTGCTGCAATAGGAACCCAGGTCGGTCAGTACGCCGAAGCGCCGCTGCCCATCACTGAAGACATACTGCGTTGGCTCCTGCGCATCATGCGCCACGGCAATCACGTCAATGCTCAAGGCGCCGATCTGGAGTTGCTCGCCACCGGCCAGGAAACCTGCGGGTTCAATGGGTTTGCGCATCCCGCGCAAGGTGCCGCGACTTAAGTACACCGCAAGATTGTAGCGCCGAGACAGCAAACCCACGCCATGCACGTGGTCGGCATGTTCGTGGGTCACCAGAATCGCACTCAGCTGCGCGGGGTGAACCCCCAGGCGCAGCAGGCGCCGCTCGGTTTCTTTTAACGAGAAACCACAATCCACCAGTATGTACGTGTCGTCGTGGGCGACCAGCGTGCCGTTCCCTTGGCTACCGCTACCGAGAACAGCAAAACGCATCGGATCAGCCCAGGTTGTCCTGAATCACGCCCAGCACTTTGCGGGCTGTTTCAGCCGGCGCAACGGTGTTGATGTTCTTCTCGACGGTGACTTGCACGCTTTCGCCAACTTTGCTCAAACGCACCTGATAACGCTCGGCGCGGGTCTCGATTTCTTCCTTGGTCGGCTGGCTGCCGAACAGCTTGCCGAAGAAACCAGGCTCGTCGTCTTTGCGCTCGGCCTTTTCAGCCACGTTGATGTAGTAAAGGCCCAGGCTGCGGTTGATGTCTTCAACACGCCACGGGCCTTGCTCCAGGGCACGACCCACGCTGGCCCAGGCACGGTCCAGGTCTTCACCCAGGTTCAGCACCACGTTGCCGCTGCCGTCTTCGGTGAGGCTGACGCGGCTCGGGGTGTCGTAATCACGTGCGGCGAGCAGGGAAACGGAACCGCCCTTCTCGGAAATACGGCTCATGCTGGCCAACATCTCGTCGACCAGCGCCGAATCGACGCCGGTGTTGACCGAACGGTTGGTGAAGGCGACATCGGCGGTGCTGCCGGCGGGACGCTCGGCGCTGACTACGTAGACTTCACTGGTATTGCGCTGCACGCCTGGCTCGATGCGCACACGCACGCGCGCTTCGCTGTCGGCGGCTACACCGCCGGCCTGCAGGCGCTTGGCCATAGTGGCGGACAGTTCGCTGCCTTGCTGCCATGCCGTGGTGAATTCCCCGGTCTGCGGGCGCTGCTCGTAGATGCGAAAGCCGTTGTCCTGGAAGAACTGCACAGCCACCGGCCAAACTTCCGCGGGAGGGCGTTGAGCCACGATCCAGCGCGAGTCACCGCTCTTCTGCAGGCTGTAGTCGCTGGCATCCGCCACGGCCGAGATCGGCTGCGGACGAGGCACCACGTACTCACCCTTGGTGGTGTCGTCGGCAACGTTGCGCGGGATCGGCAGCAACGGATCAAGGCGCTTGGCGACGTTGACGCCCGGCGGCAATTCCATCGGTTTGGTGGGTTGTGCTTCCAGGTAATCGCTGCCGCGGTCACGGAAGTAGCCTTCCGGGCCCCAGATCCAACCGCAGCCACTGGTGCTGGAGATAATCAAGGCAAGTGCGGAAAGTCCGGCCAATCGCTTCATGCGTAGTGCTTCCTCAATTAAACCAGGACGCCGGACTGGCGCAGGGCCTGTCGCAGCGGTTCGTGACAGGCTTCGCTGAGACGGGTGAGCGGCAGACGGATACCGTCCGGCATCATGCCCATTTCAGTCAGTGCCCACTTCACGGGAATAGGGTTGGATTCGATAAAGAGTGTCTTGTTGAGCGGCATCAGCTTCTCGTGGATCGCCCGGGCGGTCACGGCGTCACCGGCGATGGCGGCGGCGCACATGTCGCTCATGGCACGCGGGGCCACGTTGGCGGTCACGGAGATGTTGCCCTTGCCGCCCAACAGGATCAGCTCGACAGCGGTGGCGTCGTCACCGGAATACAGCAGGAAATCGCTGCTCACGCCGGCCAGGATGTCCTTGGCGCGCTGCAGGTCGCCGGTGGCCTCCTTGATACCGATGATGTTCGGCACGGTGGACAGGCGGATCACCGTCTCGGCCTTCATATCGCACGCGGTACGACCCGGTACGTTATAGAGGATCTGCGGGATCTGGACGGCTTCGGCGATGGCTTTGAAGTGCTGGTACAAGCCTTCCTGGGTCGGCTTGTTGTAGTACGGGGTCACCAGCAGGCAGGCGTCGGCGCCGGCCTTCTTGGCGTTCTTGGTCAGCTCGATCGCTTCACGCGTCGAGTTGGCGCCCGTACCGGCGATGACGGCGATACGGCCCGCAACACGCTTGACCACGAATTCGATCACCTGGATGTGTTCTTCCACATCAAGGGTGGCCGACTCACCTGTGGTGCCGACGGCCACAATGGCGTTGGTGCCTTCTTGCAGGTGAAAGTCCACCAGTTTGCCCAGGCTGTCCCAGTCGAGATTACCTTGTGCATCCATGGGTGTGACCAGTGCCACCATACTGCCCGCAATCATGCAACCGCTCCTGCCGGAAAAAGAGAGCCGTAATGGTACTGGCGCCAAGATGCTTGTACAAGCAAAGTACCGCGTGTGGATGCGTTCTGGCGCAACTAAACGATGGGCAATGCCATCATCGGGCCAGAGCATGGCTTTGAACGGGGTGAAATCCAGCCGATCACGCAATGAAAACGCCACCTCCTATCCCTTAGCGATGCTTTTCGCTACCCTTGATCCTTTGATCGATACGGCCCCCATAGTATCGACCGCTCATCGTTTAGGAAGGCTGCATGTCCACCCCCACAGTTCGCGAACAATTCCTTGTTATCAGTGCCCTCGGCGCCAACCCCATGGAGCTGACCAACGTCCTGTGCCGCGCCAGCCATGAAAACCGCTGCGCCGTCGTGACCTCCCGCCTAACCCGCCACGGCGAGTGCAGCGCGCTGGTGTTGCAGATATCCGGCACCTGGGATGCGCTGGCGCGTCTGGAGACCGGCCTGCCGGGCCTGGCCAAGAAGCACAATTTCACCGTCAACGTGGTGCGCAGCGCCGCCCTGGAAAATCGCCCACAAGCCTTGCCTTACGTGGCCTACGTAAGTTCGGCCTACCGCTCGGACATCGTCAATGAGCTGTGCCAGTTCTTTATCGACCATAACGTCGAGCTGGAAAACCTCACCTGCGATACCTACCAGGCCCCGCAAACAGGCGGAACCATGCTCAACGCCACCTTTACCGTGACATTGCCGGCCGGGGTGCAAATCAGCTGGTTGCGCGACCAGTTCCTGGATTTCGCCGATGCCCTGAACCTCGACGCACTGATCGAGCCATGGCGCCCACAGAACCCAATGTAAGGAAGTACTCATGGCGGTAGTCATCGATAAACCGGTCGCCGATTTCGACGCCCAGGCCACCAGCGGGCAGACCTTCAGCTTGGCCGCGCTCAAGGGCAAGCAAGTGGTGATCTACTTCTACCCGAAGGACAGCACCCCAGGCTGCACCACCGAAGGCCAGGGTTTTCGTGACCAGTACGCGGCGTTCAAGGCGGCCAACACCGAAGTATTCGGCGTGTCGCGCGACAGCGTGAAGTCCCACGAGAACTTCAAGGGCAAGCAGGCGTTTCCCTTTGAGCTGATCAGCGACAAGGACGAAGCGGTCTGTCAGCTGTTTGATGTGATCAAGCTGAAGAAGCTATACGGCAAGGAATACCTGGGCGTGGATCGCAGCACTTTCCTGATCGACAGCCAGGGTGTACTGCGCCAGGAATGGCGCGGCGTGAAAGTGCCAGGGCATGTGGATGCCGTTCTGGCGGCAGCGCAGGCACTGAACAAGGCCTGATGTAACGAGCGGGCTTGCCCCGCTCACTAGAAAGGGTGATGCCGCTACAGCAGCGGCGCCACCACTGGCTCCCGTCGCGGCCACGCATCCAGCACCGCCTTGAACAGCGTCGCCAGGGGTATCGCAAAGAACACTCCCCAGAACCCCCACAACCCGCCAAACAGCAACACCGCGCAAATGATCGCTACCGGGTGCAGGTTGACCGCCTCCGAGAACAGCAGCGGAACCAGCACGTTGCCATCCAGCGTCTGGATAATCCCGTACACCGCCATCAGGTAGATGAACTGGTCGCTCCAGCCCCACTGGAACAGGGCGATCAGGGTGACCGGCACCGTCACCACCACTGCGCCGACATACGGCACCACCACTGAAATGCCGACCAGCAATGCCAGCAGCGCTGCGTAGTTCAGGTCCAGGGCGATAAACGCGATGTAGGTCACGCCGCCGCAGATAATGATCTCAATGACCTTGCCACGGATATAGTTGGCGATCTGCCGGTTCATCTCCTCGGCCACTCGGGTAATCAGCGCCCTTTCGCGCGGCAGGTAGCCACTCACCCAGCGGCCGATCATTGCGCGGTCCTTGAGAAAGAAAAACACCAGGATCGGCACCAACACCAGATAGATCATGATGTTGACCAGCAGCGGCAGGCTGGACAGGGAAAAGGTCAGCGCCCATTGCCCGAACTTTCCGATTTCACCGCGCGCCACTTCAATGGCCTGCAGCACCTGCTCATCTGACACCAGGTGCGGGTAGCGCTCCGGCAGTAGCAGCAACAGCGACTGCCACTTGGCGAGCATGCCGGGCAGTTCATTGAACAGCGTGATCAGTTGATGCCACAGCAGCGGCAACACCACCACGATAAACACCACCAGCAGCCCCATGAACAAGGCAAACACTAGCCCTACCGCCGCCCCGCCCGGCAAGCGCAAGCGTTCCAAGGTGGTGACCAGGCCTTGCATCAGATACGCCAGCACCATTCCCGCCAATACCGGCGCGAGCATGCCACCCAAGGTGAGCACCGCCGTAAAGGCCAGAAACAGCAGGACGGCCAGCACCACGGCTTCTTCATCGGAGAAGTAGCGCTGGATCCAGTCTCGTAACACTTTGAACATCAATCAACCTCGAGCGATGGGAGCAAACGGTTCAGGCCTTGCGCAACCAGTAACGGTACACACCGGCGGCGTCTTCTTCGTGCAGCAACGTGTGCCCGGCCAACTTGGCAAATGTACGGAAATCACGCTGTGACCCTGCGTCCGTGGCGATTACCTTGAGCACGGCGCCACTGGCCAATCGATTGAGCTCCAGCTTGGCCTTGAGCAAGGGCAACGGGCAATTGAGGCCGCTGGCATCGAGTTCGGCATCAAAGGCTACAGCGTCGGTCATGGTTTTACTCCGGGCAAGCGTTCGGGGGTGCTTAGAATATCTGGTCCGAAGCTCAGTGTCCGGCTACAGTAAGCTCTTTGTTGAAAGGCTTTGTGCATGACTTTTTTGCGCCCCACTCTGCTGACGCTGGCTTGCCTGCTGGCCTCCCCAGGCTTCGCCGACGACCTGCCGTCGCTTGGCGACGCCAGCTCTGCCATTGTCTCGCCGCAACAGGAATATCAATTGGGCCGTGCCTGGCTGGCCTACCTACGTGGGCAGGTTTCGCAACTGAACGACCCGCAACTCAAGGACTACGTCGAAACCAGCGTGTACAAACTGGTGGAGACCAGCCAGGTCAATGACCGGCGCCTGGAGTTCATCCTGATCAACAGCCCGCAACTCAACGCTTTTGCCGCGCCAGGCGGCATCGTGGGCGTGAACGGCGGCCTGTTCCTCAATGCC
Source organism: Pseudomonas sp. S3_A03 (assembly GCF_054668275.1). Classification (NCBI taxonomy): domain Bacteria; kingdom Pseudomonadati; phylum Pseudomonadota; class Gammaproteobacteria; order Pseudomonadales; family Pseudomonadaceae; genus Pseudomonas; species Pseudomonas sp. S3_A03. The sequence continues at coordinate 5,608,266 of NZ_CP162753.1, read as the reverse complement.
CAGACCGAGGGGGAATACGCCTCGGTAATGGCCCACGAATTGGCTCACTTGTCCCAGCGTCACTTCGCTCGTGGCGTTGAAGCGCAACAACGCATGCAGATCCCAATGATGGCAGCCCTGCTCGGCGGCATCATTGCAGCGGCGGCAGGTGCCGGCGATGCCGGCATTGCCGCGATTGCCGGCACCCAGGCCGCCGCCATCCAGGAGCAGCGACGGTTCTCTCGGCAAAATGAACAAGAAGCGGACCGCATCGGTATCGTCAACCTGGAAAAAGCTGGCTATGACCCTCGCTCCATGCCGACCATGTTCGAGCGGCTGGGTCGCCAGTACCGCTTCGACGCCAAACCACCGGAGTTCCTGCTGACCCACCCGGTCACCGAATCGCGGATCGCCGACACTCGCAACCGCGCCGAACAATCCAAGCCCGGCGGCAAGGAAGACAGCCTGCGCTACCAACTGATTCGCGCCCGGGTGCAACTGCAATATGAGGACACATCAGGACTCGCAGCCAAGCGCTTCCAAGCGCAATTGGACGAGAACCCGAAAAACGATGTGGCGCGCTACGGCCTGGCTATCGCCCAAATCAAAGCCTCGCAGTTCAAGCAAGCGCGGGATAGCCTGCAAGCCTTACTGGCCAAGGCGCCCAACGACATTACCTATAACCTGGCGCAGATTCAGCTCGATATCGATAACAACCGTTTACCCGACGCCCAGCAACGCACCGATCGGATGCTGAGCCAATACCCCGGCAACTATCCGCTAAATCAGATGCGCGTAGACCTGCTGCTTAAACAGAACCGCACCGCCGATGCCGAAAAAGCGTTGGATGGCTTGCTCAAGTCCCGCCCGGATGATCCTGACGTGTGGTACCAGGTCGCGGAGACTCGTGGATTGTCCGGCAACATCATTGGTCTGCATCAGGCACGCGCCGAGTACTTTGCCCTGGTGGGCGACTTTCAGCAGGCGATCCAACAGTTGGATTTTGCCAAACGTCGCGCCGGCAGCAACTTCCCCCTTTCGTCGCGTATCGACGCACGCCAGCGTGAGCTGATCGAACAGGAACGCTTGGTCAAGGGGATGATGGGCTAAAACCCGATACAAAAAAGCCCCGCCTTCGTTTAACGAAGGCGGGGCTTTTTATCGGGCCGTGGAAGTTATTCAGCCAGCTTGAAGGTGATAAAGCTGGCACGCCCTTCACGCAACACGCGCATCGACACGGAGCGGTTCTTCGGCAATGCCTTGGCGATATCCGTGAATTGCTTGGTCGTTTCAATCGCCTGATTGTTCAGGTGTGTGATCACATCGCCCGGCTGCAGGCCGATCAAGGCGGCAGGACCGTCCTGCACTTCCTTGATCACGACACCGCTCTTGAGGTCGAACGCCTTCTTCTGCTCATCGGTCAACTCCGCCACGGCAATGCCCAAGCGGTTGCTGCTGCGCTCGGCGCCCGGCTTGGTGTTGCCCAGAGCATCCAGCGTTGCGCCTTCTTCAGGAATGGCGCCAACGGTGAGCTCCACATTCTGGCGTTTGCCATCACGGATCACTTCCAGCTTGGCTTTGCTGCCCGCCTTAAGTGCGCCGACCAGGTGTGGCAGGTCTGCCGACATGATGATCGGCTGGCCGTTCATGCTCAGGATCACGTCACCAACTTGCAGGCCACCCTTGGCAGCCGGACCGCCGTCCTGGATCTGCGCAACCAACGCACCGGCCGGCTTGTCGAGGCCGAAGGACTCAGCCAGGTCCTTGTTCACTTCCTGGATCACCACGCCCAACCAGCCGCGGCTCACCTTGCCGCCGCTTTTCAGCTGATTGGAAACATCCATGGCCACGTCGATCGGGATAGCGAACGACACGCCCATGAAACCACCGGAACGGGTGTAGATCTGCGAGTTGATGCCTACCACTTCGCCCGCCAGGTTGAACAGCGGACCGCCGGAGTTGCCTGGGTTGATTGGCACGTCGGTCTGGATGAACGGCACGTAGTTTTCATTCGGCAGGCTGCGGCCGATGGCACTGACAATGCCTTGGGTCACGGTGTGGTCAAAGCCAAACGGCGAACCGATGGCCACGACCCACTGCCCGGCCTTCAAGTCTTGAGACTTGCCCAGCTTGAGCACTGGCAAGTCCTTGCCCTCGATCTTCAGGAGCGCCACGTCGGAGCGCGGGTCGGTGCCCACCAGCTTGGCTTTCAACTCACTGCGATCGGCCAGGCGCACGAGAATCTCGTCGGCGTCGGCAATCACATGGTTATTGGTGAGGATGTAGCCATCGGGCGAAATGATGAAGCCCGAGCCCAGCGACTGCGCTTCACGCTGGCCACCGCCACGAGGCGCGCGCGGTTGAGGCATGCCACGCTCAAAGAACTCGCGCAGCATTGGCGGCAGGCCCTCCAGATCGGGCATCTGCTGGTTCGAGACCTTGCGATCCGGCAGCTTCTGCGTGGTGCTGATGTTCACCACGGCTGGCGAGGCTTGCTCAACCAATTGAGTGAAGTCAGGCAGCTCGACCGCTTGCGCGGTCACAGCCTGCCCCAGCACCAGCACCGTGGCGACTATGGATAGGTAGGATTTCAAACGTGGTATCGACATACAGCTCCCGTTACGACGAGCAGGGTTGAGCGACAGGGTTCAAGAAACGCCGAAAACTGCGACCGACGTCTTTGTTCCGCGAACAAAACAAGGCCAGAGCCGAGAAGCCCTGACCTATAAAAAACATGAGAGATTTTTGCAAGTGAAAATGCTGATCCGGACATTTCATGTCTCTCGGTAGCCAACGTGGCACAGACCAACAATGAAAGCGCTGGATGAACATAGGATTAACGGCTCACGGCTGAGTGATCGCCTTTTTTTCACCGCGCACCGACAGCGCGATACGTTCGGCCGTACCGATCGGGATTTCCCCCACCACCGTTACCATCATTTCCCCATCCACCGTGTTCAACCGACGGGACACCGCGACCGTGGGGCCCAACTGGGTACGCGTCTCGGTGATGCCCACATCACTGATCGGCTCAAGAAAAACCGAGAAACGCGCCAGCCCATCTTCATACATCAAGCTATCGACGGTGGCTTTGGTGTGGGTGTCTTTGCGCGAAGTGCTATTGGTCAGTTGAAAGCCAGGCGGCAACCATTCCAAATGCCACGCCTCGGTGGACTCAACGGCCGGCGCCCTGCCATCAACCACAGAAATAGGCGTGCACTCCTTGCTGGGCAGCAAGTCGCTATCATCGGGCGGCTTAGATGTGTTCAAACGTGTGAATTGAAAACGCTCCAACAACTGCCCTTTGTCATTGAGCAAAAGAGACTTGAGCGGTAGCGCGGTTTCCCGATCCAGATGCAGCTCGAAACCGTAGCGGTACTGATCACGGGGCGCGATTGAAACAATCACCGCATTTCGACCAGCCACGCGGGATTTGCCAATGACAGCCAGTTCATAGAATTGATTGAGTTTCTGTGGGTCAAGCGCGCGTGAAGATGCATCACGCGAATTGCCAAGGCCGGCGACAAGGGTGCCACTGACGCATTGGGTTCGGCCATCTACCCGCACGACTTCCTGGGCGGAACCATCAAGCTGCAAGAGCCGCTCACGGACCTGACCGTTCTGGACACGATGCCAGATGTCATGGGTAGAAAAACTGCCGTTACGCTCGTAGACGAACGTCCCTTGGAAGCTTTGCTGCTGCTCTGCACGCCCAAGCCGTGTCAGCCAGTCTTGGGCTTCATCGGCATGGGCGGGGAGTGCAAACCAGCCACTGAGCAAAAGCGTAAGGAGCGGTATGGCGCGCATAGAGCCCCTTAGTGGTTTAGCGGTTTTCCAGGCTTGCAGCGCGAGCGTATGGCAGAGCGCTTTCAGTGCCTTTCAAGGCCGATTCCTGTGCGTGTTGGCGCAGGTAGCCTGGAAGACGCTGGTCTTGCCAGCCGGATTGCCCTTGCAATACACCGTTAGCCATGGGGCCGGTGGTGTCGGAGCTTTCCTTGTAGCCGGCCAGTACTGCTGGGCCTTTGACTTGCGGGCCGGCCATGACCGGTTGCTGCGTCTGCTGAGCCAGTTCGGCACCGGCAATTTCGTCCTGGTTGTACAAGCGAACACCGGCCAGCACTGCAACAGTTACCGAGGCAGCGACCGCCAGACGGCCCAGGCTACGCCAAGGACCACGAGCAGCTTTTGCCGGAACGGCTTCATCGGCCAACGCAGCAGAAACGGCCGCAGCAATATCCAGACGAGGGATTAGAAGATCCTTGTGCATCACCGCCCGAGCGACTTGGTAACGAGACCAGGTATCACGGGTTTCGGCATCATCAAATGCATTGAGCACTCGACGAAGTTCCAGTTCATCCGCTTCGTTATCCATCACTGCGGACAGCGATTCCTGCAGGGCATCACGACTCATGGCGGTTCCTCTCTTGGCTGTCGCCGCTGTCTTTAGTTTTCCTGCAACAACGGTTGCAAGGCTTTATCGATGGCTTCCCGGGCCCGGAAAATCCGGGACCTTACAGTCCCCACCGGACACTGCATGACGCTCGCAATGTCTTCGTAACTCAGACCATCAAATTCACGTAAAGTTAACGCCGTACGTAAATCTTCTGGCAGTTGCTGAATAGTGCGATGAACGGTGCCTTCGATCTCATCGCGCAGCAATGCACGCTCCGGCGACTCGAGATCTTTGAGGCCGTGATCACCATCGTAAAATTCTGCATCTTCTGAACTCACATCACTATCCGGCGGGCGGCGTCCGCGAGACACCAGATAGTTCTTCGCCGTGTTGATGGCGATGCGATACAGCCACGTGTAAAACGCACTGTCACCGCGGAAATTGCCTAGTGCACGGTATGCCTTGATAAAGGCTTCCTGTGCAACGTCCTGCGCTTCATGGGTGTCGTGCACAAACCGCACGATCAACCCGAGAATTTTGTGCTGGTATTTCAGCACTAGCAGATCAAATGCTCGCTTGTCGCCGCGTTGTACGCGCTCGACCAGCTGCTGATCCTCTTCCTGGGTTAGCATGAACACTCCTCGTTGTGCTTTAAGGAGGCTTGCATAACTAAACGATCAGGCTTGCAAACATAGACTCGGACTTTTCGCAAAAGTTCTCCCCCTTCAAGCAAGTTTCCGGCATGCACTGATTTGGCACACACGAAAAACGCAGCGCGGGCAACGCCGGCTGCGCGAATAATCTTGTCGCCGGTTTTCTGACGCGTCCACTGCTCCCGACGGGCCAATAAACTCAACGTTTTCCCAGCTTTCGGGCAACCTGCTATTGAGTCAGGGCCTATGCAAAAAGTTCCCGTTTCAATAACCGGTTGATTTTACCCAAGCCGTGCACCGTAATCTCACATTGCCACGAATGCCTGACTATTGTGCCGCTCCCCCCCTCTATATACTAGTGGGCCGTGTGACCCTTTGATTCGCCGATCCGGGCGTCCTGTTTGCGCCAGCCCCTTTGGATCGCTTTTTGCGGAATCCTTCAAATGAGCCAACAGTTTCAACACGATGTTCTGGTGATTGGCAGCGGCGCGGCCGGGTTGAGCCTTGCGCTGACCCTCCCCGGCCACCTGCGCATTGCAGTACTGAGCAAGGGCGACCTGGCCAATGGTTCGACCTTCTGGGCCCAGGGCGGTGTAGCCGCCGTGCTGGACGACACCGACACAGTGCAATCTCACGTCGAAGATACCCTTAACGCCGGCGGCGGCCTGTGCAACGAAGACGCTGTTCGCTTTACCGTCGAGCATAGCCGCGAGGCAATCCAGTGGCTGATCGACCAAGGCGTGCCCTTCACTCGCGATGAACACGCGGGCAGCGATGACGGCGGCTTCGAGTTCCATCTAACGCGCGAGGGCGGCCACAGTCATCGCCGCATCATCCATGCGGCCGACGCCACCGGCGCCGCTATTTTCAAGACACTGCTCGAACAGGCCCGCCAACGTCCCAACATCGAATTGCTCGAACAGCGCGTCGCCGTCGACCTGATCACCGAGAAACGCCTGGGCCTGCCGGGCGAGCGCTGCCTCGGCGCCTATGTGCTCAACCGCACCAGCGGCGAGGTCGACACCTACGGTGCGCGCTTCACCATTCTTGCCTCGGGCGGCGCGGCCAAGGTCTACCTCTATACCAGCAATCCGGACGGCGCTTGCGGGGATGGCATCGCCATGGCTTGGCGCTCGGGCTGCCGGGTGGCCAACCTGGAATTCAACCAGTTCCACCCCACCTGCCTGTATCACCCGCAAGCCAAGAGCTTCCTGATCACCGAAGCCCTGCGAGGCGAAGGCGCACACCTGAAACTGCCCAACGGCGAACGCTTCATGCAGCGCTTCGATCCGCGCGCCGAGTTGGCCCCGCGCGATATTGTCGCTCGCGCCATCGACCACGAGATGAAGCGCCTGGGTGTCGACTGCGTGTACCTGGACATCAGCCACAAGCCCGAAGCCTTCATCAAGGCCCACTTCCCCACCGTCTACGAGCGCTGCCTGGCGTTCAACATCGACATCACTAAAGGCCCGATCCCCGTCGTACCGGCGGCGCACTACACCTGTGGCGGCGTGATGGTCGACCAGCACGGTCGTACAGACGTACCCGGCCTGTATGCGATCGGCGAAACCAGCTTCACCGGCCTGCACGGCGCCAACCGCATGGCCAGCAATTCGCTGCTCGAGATGCTTCGTGTACGCCCGCTCGGCGGCGGCGGACATTCTCGAGCAACTGCCGCGCATACCGGTGCCGGCCGCACTGCCGCGCTGGGACGCCAGCCAAGTGACCGACTCGGACGAGGACGTGATCATCGCGCACAACTGGGATGAGCTGCGGCGCTTCATGTGGGACTACGTCGGGATCGTGCGCACCAACAAGCGCCTGCAACGCGCGCAGCACCGAGTGCGCCTGCTGCTGGATGAAATCGATGAGTTCTATAGTAATTACAAGGTCAGCCGCGACCTGATCGAACTGCGCAACCTGGCCCAGGTGGCCGAGTTGATGATCCGCTCGGCCATGGAGCGCAAGGAAAGCCGGGGCCTGCATTACACCCTCGACTACCCGCAGATGTTGCCCGAGGCCCGGGACACTATTCTGGTGCCAACCACCTACGCCGGCTGAACTTCAGACGAACCCGCAGGCGCCGATGCACATCGGCGGCCTGCGAGTCGCTTTGGTACACAGATCGATCGCACCCACCATTCGCCTTGCACGCGATAGCGCAGCACCACGAGCAGCGGCAAGGCCAGGCTGTCGGGCCGCAATTGCACGCTGTGCCAGCCTCGCTCGTGACTCAATAGCTGCCAGCCATCTTCATCACGGCGCAGGCCCCGAATCGATGAGCGGTGAGTCAACAGGACATGGCGCGGCAGCACCCAGGCGGCGTGAGCCAGGCACAGGAACCCGCCAAGGAAAGCAAAAGGCAGGTCCAGCACCAGCAGAGCCCCCAGGGCGACTACCTGGGCAAGCAGATACACCGCGAGCAGCAACCGTGAGGCCTGCCAGCGGCATTCAAAGCGATTATTTGGGCTGGACACGATCCAGAATCATCCAGAACCATGCGCTGCAACTCAGGGTCCTCAGATTCGGCACGCTCCATGAACCAGCCGAACATGTCCTGGTCTTCGCACGTCAGCAGCCGTACATAAAGGTCGCGGTCCACTGGGTTGAGCGTCGCATAGACCTCTTTGGTAAAAGGCACCAGCAACACATCCAACTCCAGCATGCCGCGGCGGCTGTGCCAGTACAGGCGATTGATTTCTACGTCTTCGACCATGGAACGCTCCTCAAATAGCGCGTCAGTATACAGGCCCGAGTACAGCGGAACAGTCGGCTTTGGTCGCCCCATATCGAAACTATCCATTTGCCGGGCGCCCCTCTATGATGCACCCATGACTTTTTGACCTGCGATGACCCATGGCCGACTCCGCTTTTTTCTGCCCCTGTCCCACGAAGGCGTTCTCGCCGTCCGCGGCGCCGACGCTGCCAAGTTTCTGCAGGGCCAACTCACCTGCAACCTCAATTACCTGAGTGACGCCCACGCCAGCCTCGGTGCGCGCTGCACGCAAAAAGGCCGCATGCAGTCGAGCTTCCGCATCCTGCTGCAAGGCGATGGCGTGCTGTTGGCGATGGCCAGCGAGTTGCTGGAACCGCAACTGGCCGACTTAAAGAAGTACGCCGTATTCTCCAAATCCAAACTCACCGACGAAAGCCCCGCCTGGGCGCGCTTCGGTGTAGCCAATGGTGATCACGCCCTTTCCAGTCTGGGTCTTGCGCTGCCGGCCGAGACCGACAGCGTGGTGCGCGCGGACGCATTGATCGCCCTCCGCGTCTCCCCCGGCCGTGCCGAACTCTGGGTGCCTGCGGAGCGGGCCGACGCCGTGCGCAGCCAATTGGCCGCGCACTTGCAGCAAGCCGAGTTGAACGAATGGCTGCTGGGCCAAATCCGCGCCGGCATCGGCCAGGTGATGGCGCAGACACGCGAACTGTTCATCCCGCAGATGCTCAATCTGCAGGCCGTGGGCGGCGTGAGCTTCAAGAAAGGCTGCTACACCGGCCAGGAGATCGTCGCGCGCATGCAGTACCTAGGCAAACTCAAGCGTCGCCTGTACCACCTGAGCCTTGATGCGACACCATGCCCGAGCCAGGCACTCCGCTGTTTTCCCCCAGCCACAACAGCGCGATCGGCGAAGTGGTGCTTGCAGCGAAAGCTGACCAAGTGATTGAACTTCTGGCGGTATTACAAGCCGAAGCAGCCGATAGTGGCGATGTGCATGTAGGCACGCTGGAAGGTCCTGGCTTGCACCTGCTTGATCTGCCCTACACCCTCGACCGTGATCGAGAGATCCAGCGTTAGTCGCCGCACCTTTTTGCAACACCCTAGAGAGCATGAATGAACAAACTGGCGGAAAAAGTCCAACAGGCGTTGGTTAAGGCCATCGATAACGATGACCTGGTTCTGCCGACATTGCCGGAAGTGGCCCTGAACATCCGTCAGGCCGCCGAAGACCCGGAAATCAGCATCAACCATTTGAGCAAAGTGATCGGTCGCGATACCGCGCTGTCGGCGCGCCTGATCAAAGTGGTCAACAGCCCGTTGTTGCGCGCGACCCAGGAAGTCACCGACCTGCACACCGCCATTACCCGGCTGGGCACCAACTACAGCAGCAACCTGGCCATCGGCCTGGTGATGGAACAGATCTTCCATGCCCGCTCCGAAACCGTCGAACAGAAGATGCGCGATGTGTGGCGCCGCAGCCTGGAAGTGGCGGGCGTCAGTTATGCCTTGTCTCGCAGCCACAGCCAGCTCAAGCCGGACCAGGCGGCGCTGGGCGGCCTGGTGCACCAGATCGGCGTGCTGCCGATCCTTACCTACGCCGAAGACCACTATGAGCTGCTTTCCGACCCCGTCAGCCTCAACCACATGATCGACAGCATCCATCCGGTGTTGGGCGACAAACTGCTCAGTCGCTGGGACTTCCCGGAAATGCTGGCCAAGCTGCCGGGCCAGTACCTGAACCTGAGAACGCGACTCTGCCAGCCTCGACTACATCGATCTGGTGCAGGTCGCCGTGCTGTATTGCCATTGCGATACGGATCATCCGCTGGCCAGAGTGGATGTCTCAAGCGTGCCGGCGATGAAGAAACTGTCAATTGACCCCTACAGCGAGAAGCTACGAGCGGAGCTGGATGAAGCACGGTCGATGTTCTACTGATCAACCGGCGATAAAACTCACCCGCACCTTCAACCCCGCCAGTTCGCCATCGTGCAGGCTGATCTGCGCCAGATGCGCCCGGCAGATTTCGCCGACAATCGCCAGCCCCAGGCCAGACCCCATGCCCTGCTGGCTACGCCGATAGAATCGCTCGAACACACGATCACGCTCGTCGGCCGGAATCCCCGGCCCGTCATCTTCAACTTCCAGTACCGCTGGCGCCGTGACCCGTAAAATCACATTGCCGCCGGGTGGCGTGTGGGCCAGGGCGTTGTCCACCAGGTTGCTCAGCAGCTCATTGAGCAACGTCGGTTCGCCGCGCAACCACACCGGTTCATCGGCCTCCAGCGCCAGCGCTACGCCTCGCGCGTGAGCCAACGGCGCCATCGCCATGCCCAGTTCACGGGCCAATTGGCCTAGGTCCAGCAATTGCGCGCCGCCTTCGGCAATCGCCCGGGCACCGTTTTCGATACGCGCCAGGGACAGCAATTGGTTGGCCAAATGGGTCAGCTTATCGGTGTTCTGCGCGGCCGTTTCCAGCGTGCTGCGCCAGGTCGCCGGGTCTTCGGCGCGCAGGCCCAGCTCCAGGCGCGCCTTGAGTGCCGCCAACGGGGTGCGCAGTTCGTGGGATGCATCGGCAATAAACTGCGCCTGGCGCTCAAACTGGCCGCGCAGGCGCTCGGTGAAGTGGTTGAGCGAACGCACCAACGGGCCGAATTCATGTTGCACCTCCACCAACGGCAATGGCCGCAGGTCGTCGGGCTGGCGCTCTTCCACCGCAGTGCGCAGGCGTTCCAGTGGACGCAGCGCCGCGCTCACGGCGAACCACACCAGCAGCAACGCGCCGATGGCGAGCATGCCCAGGCGTAGCAAGGTGTCGGCCATCAGGCTGCGGGCCATGCTCACCCGCGCTTCATCGGTTTCGGCCACGCGGATTTCCGCCATACCGTTCATGTTCGGTTCGGAGACGGCCTTCAGCAAGCTCACTACCCGCACTTGCTGGCCTTGATACTTGGCGTTGTAAAACCGTGCCAGCGCCGGATAGTCATCGGTTCGCGGCGTGCCGGGCGGCGGGCCGGGCAGGTTCTCGTAACCGGAGATCAGCTTCTGGTGGATGTCATTGACCTGGTAATAGATGCGCCCGGCGCTGTCGTAGGCGAAGGTGTCCAGGGCCACGTAGGGCACGTTGGCGCTGAGGGTACCGTCCACCTGGGTCAGGCCGGCGGCGATGGTCCGCGCCGAAGCCAGCAGTGTGCGGTCATAGGCGGTGTCGGCCGCCTCGCGACCGTTCCAGTAGGCGCTCATGCCGCTGGCCAGCATCAACAACACCAGCAGCAGCGCCAGGTTCCACAGCAGGCGCCAGCGCAGGCTGCTGGGCTTATGCATCGCGAGCTTCCAGCAGGTAGCCGAGGCCGCGGAAAGTCACGATGGCGATAGGTTGGCCGTCGAGTTTCTTGCGCAGCCGGTGCACGTAGATTTCGATGGCGTCGGGGCTCGCTTCTTCATCCAGGCCGAACACCTGGGACGCGAGCTGCTCCTTGCTCATCACCCGGCCCGGGCGCGCGATCAACGCTTCAAGCACGGCCTGCTCGCGGGAGGTCAACGTCATCCAGTTCGCCACCTACGGTGAACCGCCGCGTATCGAGGTCGTATACCAGCACGCCGCAGGACTGTTGGCGCTCACCGCCCAGCACACTGCGGCGCAACAACGCCTTGACCCGCGCTTCCAACTCCGTCAGTTCGAACGGCTTGGCCAGGTAATCATCAGCCCCAGGTTCAGGCCATGCACGCGGTCTTTGACATCACTGCGCGCGGTCAACATCAGCACGGGCAGGTTTTTTCCACGGGCGCGTAAACGCGCAAGCACCTCAAAACCATCCATGCGCGGCAACCCCACATCGAGGATCGCCGCCGCGTATTCCTCACTGCTCAAGGCCAGGTCCGCGGCCACTCCATCGTGCAGCACGTCGACGGTCAACCCCGTGCTCTTGAGCGCTTGGGCAACACTTTCGGCGAGTTGCAAATGGTCTTCAACCAGGAGGACACGCATGGATTTCTACCTTATTCGAAAGTGGTCAGTGCCACGCTTTGCGAGGCAGTTTACAGGCGCCGCCTGCCCTGTGAAGCCCGAAAACATTGAAAGGCGATTGAAAGGTTGATGAAAGCTTCGCCCTTTAGCATCCAGACAAGGTAGGCCATGCCCGCCCAGCTACCTCAACCGTAGCGCCCGAAAAACGCCTCGAAGCGTTTTCGCCAAAATAAGAACAATAACGGAGTGCACCACGATGCTGTCGACACAGCCCCACGCTTGCCCGCCTGTTCGTTTTTCCCGCCTGACCCAGACCGCCCTTGCCAGCGCCGCCGCACTTGCCGGCTTTTCGCCGCTTAGCCAGGCTGCCTTCTTCGAAGACAGTAGCGCGACCCTGGAAACCCGCAACATGTACTTCAACCGCGACTTCCGCGACGGCACCAGTGCCCAGCAATCCAAGCGCGACGAATGGGCTCAGGGCTTCATGCTCAACCTGCAATCGGGCTACACCGACGGCACCGTCGGTTTTGGCGTGGACGCCCTGGGCATGCTCGGCGTCAAGCTCGACTCAAGCCCCGACCGCACCGGCACCGGCCTGCTGCCCACTCACGACGATGGCCGCGCCGCCGATGAATACTCCAAACTGGGCCTGACCGGCAAAGTGAAAATTTCCGCCACCGAGTTGAAAATCGGCTCGCTGATGCCTGAACTGCCGATCCTCAAGCCCAACGACGGGCGCATCCTGCCGCAAACCTTCAATGGTGGCCTGCTGACCTCCAAGGAATTCAAGAACCTGGTATTCACCGGTGGTCGGCTGGATAAAGCCAAAGACCGCGACGACAGCAACTACGAAGACATCGCCCTCAACAACAAGAACAGCCGCTTCCTCAGCGGCGCCACCGGCAAGCATTTCAACTTCGGTGGCGTGGACTACAAGTTCGCCGACAAAATCACCGGCAGCTACCACTTCGCCCAGCTCGACGACGTCTACCGCCAGCACTTCCTCGGCCTGGTCGCCGCCCGCCCCATGGGCCCCGGCACCTTCGCCACCGACCTGCGCCTGGCCATCAGTGATGACACCGGTTCAGCCCGTGGCGGCAAGATCGACAACACTTCCCTCAACGGCCTGTTCAGCTATGCCCTTAATGGTCACAAGCTCAGCGCCGGCTACCAGCACATGTCCGGCGACAGCGCCTTCCCGTATGTGGACGGCAGTGACCCGTACCTGGTCAACTTTGTGCAGATCAACGACTTCGCCGGTGCCCAAGAGCGCTCCTGGCAGGCGCGCTACGACTACGACTTCGCCAAGTTGGGCATCCCCGGCCTGAGTTTCATGAGCCGTTACCTGTCGGGTGACAACATCAAACTCAAGAACGGCGACACCGGCAAAGAATGGGAGCGCAACACCGAGATCAAGTACGTGGTGCAAACCGGTACGTTCAAGGACGTGGCCGTGCGCCTGCGCAATGCCACGTACCGCTCCAACTACTCGGCCCGCGATGCGGACGAAATGCGTGTACTGGTGAGCTACAGCGTCGCGCTCTGGTAAGTAGAACCCCATAACAACAACGATGGAGATAACCATGACCCCTTCACTGCGTAAATTGGCCCTCGCCGCCGGCTGCATGCTGTTTGCCGGCCAACTGCTGGCCGCCGATGAGCCCAAGCGCCCGGAATGCATCGCCCCGGCCTCCCCCGGCGGTGGTTTTGACCTGACGTGCAAACTGGCGCAAAGCGCGCTGGTCAACGAGAAGTTGCTGAGCAAGCCGATGCGCGTGACCTACATGCCCGGCGGCGTGGGCGCGGTGGCCTACAACGCGGTGGTCGCCCAGCGCCCTGCCGACGCCGGCACCCTGGTGGCCTGGTCCAGTGGTTCGCTGCTGAACCTGGCCCAGGGCAAGTTCGGGCGTTTCGACGAAAGCGCGGTGCGCTGGTTGGCCGCGGTCGGCACCAGCTACGGCGCCATCGCGGTGAAAAGCGATTCGCCCTACAAGTCTCTTGACGACCTCGTAAAAGCCTTGAAGAAAGATCCGGGTAGCGTAGTGATCGGTTCCGGCGGCACCGTCGGCAGCCAGGACTGGATGCAAACCGCCCTGATCGCCAAGGCCGCCGGGATCAACCCGCGCGAGTTGCGTTACGTGGCCCTTGAAGGCGGCGGTGAAATCGCCACCGCTCTGCTCGGGGGTCACATCCAGGTCGGCAGTACCGACATCTCCGACTCCATGCCGCACATCCTCAGCGGTGACATGCGCCTGTTGGCGGTGTTCTCCGAGAAGCGCCTGGACGAGCCCGAAATGAAAGACATCCCGACCGCCAAGGAGCAAGGCTACGACATCGTCTGGCCGGTGGTACGCGGTTTCTACCTGGGGCCAAAAGTCAGCGATGCCGAGTACGCCTGGTGGAAAGACGCCTTCGACAAACTGCTGGCCTCCGACGAGTTCGCCAAGCTGCGTGACCAACGCGAGCTGTTCCCGTTCGCCATGACCGGCCCGGAGCTGGACACCTACGTGAAGAAGCAGGTGGCTGACTACAAAGTGTTGGCCAAAGAGTTTGGCCTGATCCAGTAAACGCCCCCCCCCTGTTCGCGCAGCCACGTCTTTGCGCAGCACAGACGTGGCCCAGGAGTTTCCCATGCTCTTACAACGCATTTTCGCGGCCGTGCTGTTACTGGCCTGTGTCGGCTTGGCGCTGATGGCCTGGCCGTATCAGGCGGCCTTTTCCTACGAGCCCGTAGGGCCCAGGGCCTTCCCATTGCTGCTGCTCGGGCTGATGGGGCTGGCGCTTGTTTATATGCTGATTCGCCCGCAACCGACCAAACACACCGACGACGAACCCGCGCTGGACCGACCGACACTGATCAAGATCGCGATCTGTGTGGTGTTGTTGCTGGTGTTTGCCGGCACTTTCGAATCCCTGGGTTTCATCCTCAGCAGCATGCTGATCGGTATACCGATGGCACGGCTGTACGGCGGCCGCTGGTTGCCCGGTGCGGTGATCATCACCTTGATGAGCGTCGGTCTTTATCTGTTGTTCGATAAAACCATGGACGTACCGCTGCCCCTCGGTCTGCTCGACGTTCTGGAGAACTGATATGGATACTTTTGGCTATTTGGGCCAGGGCTTCGGCATCGCGCTGAGCCCCTATAACCTGGTGACCGCGCTGTGCGGCACCTTGATAGGTACGGTGGTCGGCCTGTTGCCGGGCCTGGGCCCGATCAACGGCGTGGCGCTGTTGATCCCCATCGCGTTCGCCCTGGGCCTGCCGCCGGAGTCGGCACTGATCCTGTTGGCGGCGGTGTACCTGGGCTGTGAATACGGCGGCCGTATCAGCTCGATCCTGCTCAACATTCCGGGTGAAGCCTCCACCGTGATGACCACCCTCGACGGCTACCCAATGGCCCGTAAAGGCCTGGCCGGCGTAGCGCTGTCGTTGTCGGCGTGGAGTTCGTTCATCGGCGCGTTTATCGCCACCTGCGGCATGGTGCTGTTTGCCCCGCTGCTGGCCAAATGGGCGATTGCCTTCGGTCCGGCGGAATATTTCGTACTCATGGTGTTCGCGATTGTCTGCCTGGGCGGCATGGCCGGCGACAAGCCCCTCAAGACCTTTGTAGCGGCGCTGATTGGCCTGTTCCTCTCGGCCGTCGGCATCGACGCCAACAGTGGCGTGTACCGTTTTACCGGCGACAACATCCACCTCACCGACGGCATCCAGTTCGTGGTGTTGGTGCTGGGCCTGTTCTCCATCAGTGAGATTCTGCTGCTCCTGGAAAAAACCCACCGTGGTCAGGAAGCGGTGAAAGCCACCGGACGCATGATGTTCAACGTCAAGGAAGCCTTGTCGGTGTTGACCGTGAATATCCGTTGCGGCGTGTCGGGCTTCATCATCGGTGTGTTGCCGGGTGCCGGAGCGACCATGGCTTCGGCCGTGGCCTACATGACTGAGAAACGTATCGCGGGTGCCAGCGGCAAATTCGGCCAAGGCGATATGCGTGGCCTGGCCGCGCCGGAAACAGCCATCGGCGCGTCAGTCTGCGGCGCCATGGTGCCGATGCTGACCCTCGGCGTTCCAGGCTCGGGTACCACGGCGGTGATGATCGGTGCCCTGTCGCTGTACAACATCACGCCGGGCCCGCTGCTGTTCCAACAGCAACCGGACATTGTCTGGGGCCTGATCGCGTCGTTGTTTATCGCCAACATTATGCTGGTGATCCTCAACATCCCGATGATCCGCATCTTTACGCGTATCCTCGCCGTGCCGAACTGGGCACTGGTGCCGGTGATCGCCATTATCACTGCGATAGGCGTCTATGCAGTGCATGCCACCACCTTCGATCTGTTCCTGATGATCGCCATCGGCATCTTCGGCTACATCCTGCGCAAGCTCGACTTTCCGCTGTCGCCGCTGCTGCTGGGCTTTATCCTCGGTGGCCTGATGGAGCAGAACCTGCGGCGCGCGCTGTCGATCTCCAACGGTGCGCTGGAGATCCTCTGGTCGAGCCCGATCACCTTCGGCGTCTGGGTATTGACCGCGATCATGCTGTTCGTACCGCTGCTGCGTATCTGGCGTAAACGTGTGCAACAGCGTCGTGCACTGGCCGATGTCTGAGGTCACCTTTAAACAATGGTGGGCAACACCGCTGGTCGGCCTGGCCGGCGGTTACCTGGCCAGCCTCGTCGGCTGGCCGTTGCCGTACATGGTCGGCTCGCTGCTGGCGATCATCCTGGTGCGCTGCCTCACGCCGTGGCAATTGGCCGAAATTCCCGGCGGGCGAAAATGCGGCCAATGGGTGGTGGGCATCGGCATCGGGCTGCATTTCACGCCGCTGGTGATCGAGCAGGTGATGAGCCACTTCGGCCTGATCTTCTTCGGCGCGCTGGTCACCAGCCTGTCGAGCGTGGTCGGTGTGTGGCTGATGCGCCGCAGTGGTGAAGACCGAGCCACCGCGTTTTTCTCCAGCATGCCGGGCGGCTCCGGCGAGATGGTCAACCTCGGCGCCCGCAATGGCGCGGTGCTCAGCCGTGTCGCGGCGGGCCAGAGTTTGCGGGTGCTGGTGGTGGTGCTGTGTGTACCGGCGATCTTCAAGTATTTGCTGGGAGGCGGCGCGCCGCAGTTTCATCCGGCACCGGTCAGTTGGGCCTGGCTGGCGTTGCTGTTTCCCGTCGGCGCGCTGGTGGCGTGGGGCTGGCAGCGTTTGCATCAGCCAAACCCGTGGTTGTTCGGACCGTTGTTGGTCAGCGCCACCGCCAGCGTGGTGTGGGACCTGCATATCGGCCTGCCCGACGGCGGCAGCCAGATTGGCCAATGGCTGATCGGCAGCGGCCTGGGTTGCCACTTCAACCGTCAGTTTTTTCGCAGCGCGCCGTCATTCATGGGGCGCACCCTGATCGGTACGGCGCTGACCATGGCCTTGGCGACACTGGCGGCGGTGGGCTTGAGTGCCCTGACCCACCTCGACCTGCGCTCCCTGACCCTGGGCATGATGCCGGGCGGCATTGCCGAGATGAGCCTCACGGCCGAGACCCTGCAACTGTCTGTGCCGTTGGTCACGGCGATGCAAGTGATGCGCTTGTTGTTTGTATTGTTTTTGGCGGAGCCATTGTTCCGGCATTGGAACCGCCAGCCGGATAAGGCCTGAGCCCTCAGAGCGGTGGCAACCGCCATTCAATCGGCGTTTCGCCGTTCTGCTCAAGAAACTTGTTGGTGCGGCTGAAATGACCGCACCCCAAAAACCCGCGATACGCCGACAACGGCGACGGATGCACCGACGTCAGCACCAAGTGCTTGGTGGCATCGATCAGCTTCTGCTTGCTTTGCGCATGGGCGCCCCACAGCAAAAACACCAGATGCGGCTGATGCTCGCTGACCACTTCGATAATCCGATCGGTAAAGAACTGCCAGCCCTTGCCCGCATGGGCGTTGGCGTTGGCGCGTTCAACGGTCATGGTGGTGTTGAGCATCAGCACCCCTTGGTCGGCCCAATTTTGCAGGTAGCCGTGGTTGGGGATGTCGATGTTCAGGTCGCGCTTGAGTTCTTTATAGATATTGACCAACGACGGTGGCGCCGGCACGCCCGGCTGCACCGAGAAGCACAAACCGTGGGCCTGGCCAGGGCCGTGGTAGGGGTCTTGCCCGAGGATCACCACTTTGACGTTGTCCAGCGGGGTTGAGTTAAGCGCATTGAAAATCAGCGGGCCGGGCGGGTAGATCTCTTTGCCGGCGGCGTGCTCCTGGCGCAGGAACTCGCGCAACTGAGTCATGTAAGGCTTGTCGAATTCATCGCGCAGGGCGTGTTTCCAGCTGGGTTCGAGTTTGATGCGGTCGCCTTCGGTCATCGTGAGGTCATCGTGTAAAAAAGAATGGGCGAACCCTAGGAAAGCTGACCCCGCTTGTCAATTGATCTAACACACCAACCGCACTTTCCCTTGGCGCGACCATACTCATCCTTCACCTTCTTGAATGAGGTCATGATGAACCTGCACTTCCAAGAGCTGACCGGCAGCGCCGGCGCCCGTATCGGCATCGCCAGCCTCGATGCTGAAAAGTCTCTCAATGCCCTCTCCCTGCCGATGATCCTGGCCCTGGGCGAGCGCCTGGATGCCTGGGCCAAAGACCCGCAAATCGTCTGCGTGTTAGTGCGCGGCAACGGCCCCAAAGCGTTTTGCGCGGGTGGCGAAGTGCGCAGCCTGGCCCTGGCCTGCCTTGAGCAGCCAGGCGAAGTACCGGCACTGGCCTCGCAGTTCTTTGCTGCGGAATACCGTCTCGACTATCGCCTGCATACCTATCCAAAACCGCTGATCTGCTGGGGCCACGGCTACGTGCTGGGCGGTGGCATGGGCCTGCTGCAGAGCGCGGCCATACGCATCGTTACGCCGAGCAGTCGGTTGGCCATGCCCGAGATCAGCATCGGCTTGTATCCGGACGTGGGTGCCAGTTGGTTTCTGTCGCGCCTGCCGGGGAAACTGGGGGTGTTCCTCGGGCTCACCGGCGCCCATCTCAACGGTAGAGATGCCTTGGATTTGGGCCTGGCCGACCGTTTCCTGCGCGACGATCAACAAGACGAACTGCTCGACGGCTTGTTGCAACTGAACTGGCAGGAACAGACCGCGATGCAGCTCAACAGCCTGCTCAAGGCCCTGGCTCAGGAGGCCGTGGGCCAGCTACCCGAAGCGCAATGGCTGCCCCGCCGGGCGCAGATCGACGCGTGGCTGGATGTGGGGGATGTACACGGCGCCTGGCGCGCCATCAGCCAATTGCGCGATCACGCCGACCCATTATTCAGCCGCGCCGGCAAAACCATGAGCGAAGGCTGCCCACTGACCGCCCACCTGGTATGGGAACAAATCCAGCGCGCCCGCCATTTGTCCCTGGCCCAAGTGTTCCAGATGGAATACACGCTGAGCCTCAATTGTTGCCGTCACCCGGAATTCAGCGAAGGCGTGCGCGCGGTTGATCGACAAGGACCAGAAGCCCCACTGGCATTGGACGGACATCGACAAGATCCCGGAAACCGTAGTGCAGGCGCACTTTACCAAGGCGTGGGAAGGTCGCCACCCGTTGGCCGACTTGTCCGATTATTGAGATATCGGCCCACAAAAAAGCGGCGCTTCATGCGCCGCTTTGTCATGGGACCTGTCAACGGTGACCACCCCGGTCACCGCCATGACCGCCGCGTCCATGCTCACCGCGCCCACGCCCACCGTTGCCCCAACGATCGCCCCAGCCCTGGTTCGGGTAAGGCCGATAACCGGCCCTTGGTCCCGACGGATAGTAGCGCGGTGCAGGCTGGTAATAACGTGGCGCAGAGTAGTAACGCGGTGCAGGCGCGTAATAGCGTGGCGACGGGTAGTAATCCCGGCGGTACGGGTACGCGGAGCCACCACCGTAGTAGTACGCCGGCGCCGGTGAGGTGTAGACCTCGGATCGATAGTAGCTTTGGCCTCCATCGTAGTAGGGCACACAAGCGCAAAGGGTTAGACCGAGTAAAGCGCTGAGCAGCAGTCGTCGATACATGGCGGCCTCCTGGACCGCGAAAGAGCACCTCCAGCGACGCTGAAGGGCGGCATTCAGCTTTCACTGAATGACGAAATATCTGACATCAAAAACCGAATCTGGTGCGTTTCGGTAACAACTTGATACATGATGTGATCCGCAGCATTACCGACCAGACCAAGCTGCTGGCGCTCAACGCGGCAATCCAAGCAGCTCGCGCCGGTGAGGTGCGAGCACAGGCCCATCGCACCCAGACATCCAGGCCCTGTCGCGCCTGGCCACTTCGTTCAATGGGCTGGTCAGCAAGTTCCATTTGTAAGTAGCCGGTCGAGGGTGGGCGCTGTATCGTGCAGGTCCAAGCGAACCATGCCCGATGCAGCCCGCCCCATGACCACGCCAACCCTTTGTCCCGCCTGCGGCGCCCGCAACGACTGCTCCCTGGCCGACCCGCGTACCGCCGACCAGGCCTGCTGGTGCTACAGCGTCACCATCGACCCTGCGGTGCTCCAAGCACTGCCCGATGAAGTGCGCAACCAGGCTTGCCTGTGCCCACGTTGCGCCCAAGTGGACGAACAGTTGCGCAACCGCAATGCGGGTTGATCGCTTCCTCAGCAACTTGCCGCGGTTCAATCGCCAGCAAGCGCGACGGTTGTTGGTTGAACGACGGATCAGCGTGGATGGCGTGACGGTCAGCGACCCTCACTACGAAGTCCGCGAATTCAGCCGCGTATGCCTTGATGCTGAAGTGCTGCAGGCGGGCAAACCGGCGCGTTATTTTATGCTGCACAAGCCCCAGGGGGTGCGTGAGCGCAACGTCGGACCCGCAACACCCCACGGTCCTCGACTTACTGCGTGAGCCGGATAAAAACGAGCTGCATATTGCCGGGCGCCTGGACTTCAATACCACCGGGCTGATGTTGATCACCAATGACGGCCAGTGGTCGCGGCGTCTCACGCAACCGACGACCAAACTGCCCAAGGTGTACCGGGTAGAAACTGAAGACGTTATCGGCCCCGATTACGCGGCGACGTTTGCCGCCGGCCTGTACTTCGCGTTTGAAGACCTCACCACCCAACCTGCCGAGCTGGCAGTGCTGGGGCCGACGACGGCGCGCTTGAGCATCATCGAAGGGCGTTACCACCAGGTGAAGCGCATGTTCGGGTACTTCAACAATAAAGTGATTGGCTTGCATCGCGAACGCATGGGGCCGCTTGAGTTGGATCCTGCACTCGCGCCGGGCGAATATCGCGCGTTGACCGTTGAGGAAATCCATCAGGTTTGAAGACCGTTCGGCCGGTGAAAGCCAAATCTCTTTTTAACCACTTGCGTGATACCGAGTCTGTGCTTGACTCCCATTCACCAGCCCAATGATGACTGGCGAGTCGCCTATAACCTCCAAGACCTACCTTGCCATCGCCCGCGCTTGATCTGCGGGCCCTCCAGGCAAACAGCCCGCCATAACAACACCCGCCGGCCAGCCGTCATCGGACCGACATGGGCCTTCCTTTTCCAGGCGTATGCCTACCTGTCACAAAGCTCGTGCAGAGTTATCTGCGCGCCCTACCCGCTTGCCAGGAGTCTTACGACATGAGGCCAGAAATCGCTGTGTTGGATATACAGGGTCAGTATCGGGTTTACACGGAGTTCTATCGCGCGGACGCTGCTGAAAAGACCATCATCCTGGTCAACGGCTCCATGGCCACCACGGCATCCTTCGCCCAAACCGTGAAAAGCCTGCACCCGCAATTCAATGTGGTTTTGTACGACCAGCCCTACGCTGGCCGCTCCAAAATCCATAACCGCCATGAGCAAATGCTGACGAAGGAAGTCGAAGGCCAGATC
Organism: Pseudomonas sp. S3_A03; assembly: GCF_054668275.1. Lineage (NCBI taxonomy): Bacteria > Pseudomonadati > Pseudomonadota > Gammaproteobacteria > Pseudomonadales > Pseudomonadaceae > Pseudomonas > Pseudomonas sp. S3_A03. The sequence continues at coordinate 5,586,724 of NZ_CP162753.1, read as the reverse complement.
CTTCTGGAGTTGATCGATCACTTCGCCGCCGAACACGTGCTGTCATTCTCATGGGGCGGCGCCGCCACCCTGGTCGCCCTCGCCCACCGCCCGCGCCGTGTGGAAAGAGCGGTGATCAGCTCGTTCTCGCCCGTCATCAATGCGCCCATGCGCGACTACCTGGAACGCGGCGTCGACTACCTCGGTAACCTCGACCGCGATCGCGTGGGGCACCTCGTCAACAGCACCATCGGCAAACACCTGCCGTCGCTGTTCAAACGTTTCAACTACAAACATGTCAGCAGCCTGGCCGAACACGAATACGGGCAGATGCACTTCCATATCAGCCAAGTGCTCAACAGCGATCGCCTGTGCTACCTCAAGGCAGCCAAGGCCATCGACATTCCGGTGTTGTTTTTGAACGGTGAATGGGACGAATACACCAGCGCCCAGGATGCCAAGCTGTTTGGCCAGCATGTGGTCAACAGCAGCTTCAGCACCATTGCGGCGACAGGACATTTTCTGGACATGGAACACAAAGCGGCATGCCGGGACAGTCGGGACGCGGTCGTGGGCTTTTGAAACCGCAGCGGCCGATCAGCCGGTTGCGTTACAGCCAAGGCCAGACACAGCATGCATTTGCGGTTTGAGGCGGCACCTGACGGTGGCGAGGGAGCGCGCTCCCTCGTCATAACTTGCACATTTCCAAAGAAAAACTTCAAATCCAGGCGAACATCTGGTACAAAGTCAGCCGCTCTGAGCGGGTATAGTTTAGTGGCAAAACGAAAGCTTCCCAAGCTTTAGTTGAGGGTTCGATTCCCTCTACCCGCTCCACTTTTTGCGTTCCCCTCGTTTTTCCGCATCATCCCCCCTACGTTTCCACATCAGCGACCTGCCCGGCAACCTGCGCTCTCTGCGGTCGTGTACGCTCATTGCGTAGCGCTAGCCGTACAACTTAGGGATAAGTTGGACATGCACACCTTCATAACAGAATTGCCAAAACCCTAATTTTTATCAAAATCAAGCCAAGGATGACGCTGTGTCACAACCCAATGCAAATATCGACGCCAACATCGTAGACTGGACCTTCCAGAACTACGCCACGCTGGCAAGCATGCTGAGTGGAATTGCAATCTGCGCGTTGATTTTTTATATCTACAAGCGCTCAGGTTCACTAATATTTTTGCGCGACCTCATGTGGCGCTTTTTTGGGGGTTCTACTAAATTCGAAGATGAAGAATATGAACTCGTTCGAAAAAACTTGCGCGAGGTTGAGTACTACCGTTTCGAATTTAATATACCCGCGCAAAATCTGACCGAGACAAAACTTGCTGAAGAGTGGATCAAAAAGCATGGCTTTTGTCACAGGGACGTGGCAAAAGTAAGAAACTACATAAATTGGAATAACTTCAGTACATTAACATTTAAAGAAACGCTATTTTCCAAGCTCACCCAAAACATCACCGTTGGATTGCTTATATTCTTTTTTATTATCATTTCTTTCATCGTACCTGTCACAAACTCACCCTACCTGATGGTCTCGTTGAAAGACGCCCCCGAAGCCCCGTCATTTTATCTTTCAAAAGAGAATGCAAAATTCTACTTTTTCAAATCCGAACCAACGCTATCAAATACGGAATGCCAATCGACTGAGTCGCTTGAAGCCTTCTCCGAACTTGGATTCACAACAGACCAGTTAGATACTATTTGCTCGTTCTTCTTGCTCGACAACTACCGCACGCATATCGCCGATGGGCTAAAAGGGCAACGAGGCATCTTACTGAGCATTGTCGCCATCTCGATATTTTCCGTATTTTGCATGCTGGTCATGCTCACTAGGCAAGACGTAGCGAGAAAGCTTCATAAAAAAATAAACCTACCGAAAACAACCAATAAATAATAAATCGACTTTCCACTGCATCGCGACTCTACTGCCCTCCTTTAGAGTCGCCTTACATAAGCTATAGCGCATTGAAACTTAGCTAACGCGCTGCTCGAACCAGCATCAAATCCAGATTGCCGCTGACACAACCCCCCAAGCTTCTCGCAGCCGTCCTGACCCATTGAAAGTCCGAGAAGGCTGCGTGGCCGATAAAGGGGCTCAGTAGTTCCTTGACCAAAAATCTATACAAACACAAAATTCTGTACAACTATAAGACCTTGAGCGCTGGCATGACGCCTCGCACGATCAAGGAGCCAGGCAATGAAGCGCCTGCTGGTTTCACTGTTCCTGCTATTGAGCCTGTGCAGCTGCGGTAACGTCGGTGTCGAGCACTATGCCGACCAAAAGCCGCAATTGGACTTGGAGCGCTTCTTCAGTAAACCCGTCAAGGCCTGGGGAATATTCGAGAAACGCTCGGGCGAAGTCGCCAAGCGTTTTGAGGTGGATATTGCCAGTCATCGCGAGGGCAACAACCTTATTCTCGACGAAAAATTCCTGTACAGCGATGGCACGCGCCAGCAACGCGTATGGACGCTCACGCCCGATGGCCCGGGGCGCTGGCGCGGACGGGCCGGGGATGTGGTCGGTGAGGCCATCGGCGAAGTGGCCGGGAACGCATTGCGTTGGCGCTACCGCCTCAACCTGCCCGTGGACGGGTCGGTGTACGAAGTGAGCTTTGACGACTGGATGTACTTGATGGATGAAGACACGATGATCAACCGGTCGAGCATGTCCAAATTCGGCGTGGAGTGGGGCCAGGTCACGCTGTTCTTTCGACGCCAATAACACCCACAGCGAAGGTGAATCATGAATCTGCGCAGGCTGACCGCACTGGCCGAAAAAGGCGAAATACGTGAGTTGGAGTTACTGTCGTTGGAAGGCGGTTTCTATATTGCGCGTATAAAACTTGCGCACCTCGAGATGACGTTACTGGACGACAGCGGCAAGACTTTGCGCATCCGGTCGAGCACGCATTTACGCGACCTGTTGCAGCAAGTGCCGCCATTCCCGTGTGTGCTGGTGCAGCAGTGCGTACATGACGAAATGTGCGGTACCCGTGAAGGGGCGATCGGTGCGTTACGCATTCCTTTTTCGCTGGCGGCGCCCTTTTAAGATCGTGGTGTCTCTTGGCTGCGCTGCCCTTGATAGGCGCCTTCAGGGGCAAGCGGCGCCGGATAACGTCACGATGTTCGCTCCCGTAGAGGCTGCGCTGGCCGCCACCCGGTCAGCGCTATGACCAGAGTCAGCAGCTGAAAACCCATGATCAGCGCCACACACCCCGCCCAGCCCCACTGCTCCCAGATCAACGCCGGAGCGATAGCGCCGCAACTGCCACCCAAGTAGTAACACGTGAGGTAGACCCCAACGGCAGCGGCTTTGTTATCGCGAGCGGTCGCGGTGGTGAAGGCGTTGGCAGCGGCCTGGGCGAGGAATACGCCGGTGGAGCTCAGGGCGAGGCCGGTCACGATGCACCACAAAGATGGCACCAGGGTCAGAGCCGACCCACTTACGCCAAGCAACGCAGCACCCGTCAGCAATTGGCCATGCGGGCGGGCTTTACTGAGGCGCCCTGCGATAGGGATCACAACCAGCGCCAGCAGGAACACCATGTACAGCGTACCTAAGGCCGCAGGCCCGAGGTTGAACGGCGGTAGGCCAAGGTACAAGCCCGCGTAGGTGAATGTCGCGACCTGAGAGAACAACACGCAAAAGCCTACGGCATAGGCGGCCAACAACGGTTGACGAAAAACACCTGAAACGGACCCACTGAGCCGCTTTGCTCGCGCACGATTGGCCGGCAGCAGGAACTGAATAAACCCGCCAACCATGAGGCTCAACGCCGCAAGCAATTCAAAGGCTTCGCGCCAACCGACATATTCAGTCATCACGCCGGTGACAAAACGCCCGGCAAACCCGCCCAACACCGTGCCGGCGACATACAGGCTGGTGACTTCAGTGACGGTACCGCCGCTCCAACGGTCGCCGATGTAAGCCACGCTGGTGGCAAACACCACCGGTATCAACATGCCTTCTACGAAGCGCCACACCAGCACTTCGGCAAAACTGTCGGCATACGCGGTCATCAGCGTCGGCAACGCCAGCAGCAGCGCGGCCGCGGCGATGACCGCGCGCTGCTCGAAACGCCCAGTCAGGCGGCTGACAAACGGCGCAGTGAGCGCCACCGCCAGCGTGGTCACGGTGATACTCCACCCGGCAGCCTTCGCGCTGATCTGAAACTGCGCGGCAAAGATTTGCAAGATGCTCTGGGTGGCGTACAGGTTGAGAAACGCCGCGCAACCACACAGGAAGAGGGCAAGGCGGGCACAATGCAGGCGCGGTTTCATGAAACCTCTCGTTTTATGTTGAAAGGCCTTTATAGAATGGCCGAAAGGTTTTGCACCAATACCGAATGACGACCGATTGATACCCAAGGACCTGGATGCTCGACCTACGCAAGCTGCGTTACTTTCTGACAGTCGCCGAAGAATTGCACTTCGGCCGCGCGGCCATTCGCCTGCACCTGGCCCAGCCGCCGCTGACACGTCACATTTCGGCGCTGGAGACCGCGTTGGGCTTCAAGCTCTTCGATCGCACCAGCCGCACAGTGGCCCTCACCGCGCAAGGCCGGTCGTTCCTGCCCTACGCACGTGGTGTGCTGGAACAGGTGGCGCTGGCTCAGGTCATGGCGGATAAACTGGCCGCGGGCACCGCCGGGCAACTGGCGCTGGGCTATGCCAGTTCGATCGCCCTATCGGATCTGTTCAGCCAGGCGATCCAGGCCTTCGCCCAACGCTTTCCCGACGTGCAGTTGACCTTGGTGGAGTGCGCCTCCGGCAACCTGGGCGCACAGGTGGCGGATGGGCGCTTGGATATGGGCCTGAGCCGGCTGTTGCCGCAACGCAAAGACGTGCAGGCGCTGTCGCTGGGTGAAGAGCGCTTGGTCGCGGCGGTGTCCACCGACAGCCCGCTGGCGAACCTGGCGCAGATCAGCCTCGCACAGTTGAGCGCGTATCCGCTGATTCTGTTTCCGGCGGACTACGGCTCGGGGCTGAACCAATCCATCGAAGCGCTTTACCGCCTCCACGACCGGCCCTTGCGACGGGGGCCTACCGGGCGGCAGATCACCTCGATCATCGCGCTGGTGGCAGCCGGGCAAGGCGTGGCGCTGGTACCCGAATGTGCGCAAAGCCTGATGAACAAAGGTGTGACGTACAGGCCGATGATGGAATTGGAGGCGTGTGCACAGTTGCTCGTACTCACTCGCGCTGAAACAAAAAATGTGTTGATCGACGCGTTTCTGACAGTCCTCACAGAGGCACCACACACGCTGTAATACCATCGAAAAACCCCGCAATACCTCTCTCCTGCGCCCTCTGCGCGCACTCATACACGTCCTTGACCCCTACCGAAATACCGGTCATCGACTGTACAGTTAGCCAGGCGCCATGCCAGTCGACGCGTGACCCTGTTCGCCGCGATCATCACCGCGCTCAATGGGGTCTCGTTTCTGGCAATGTCGACACCCTCAGTGCTCAAAGCCCTGTATTACATCGTCTGGTTATGCGTGTAACCGCATTATTCAAACTGGGCGTACTGGAGCTTTTAGACCCTGCAGAATTTGATCGCAAGAAACGTAGTTTCCCACCCGGCTGATAGAACTACAGTCACGACGTAACCGTTTGAACCGGCCTTTTGAGGAGCCCATCCATGCCCTACGACTACAAGCTCATGCCCTCCCCCGTCGGCCAGCTCACCCTGGTGGCGCGTGATGGCAAACTCAGCGCCATTTTGTGGGAGTGCGAGCGCGCCAACCGAGTGCGCCTGGGCGAATTGCGCGAGGCAAACGACAGCCGGGTGCTGCTGGAAGCCGAGCGCCAGTTGCGGGAGTACTTCGCCGGCACACGCAGCACATTCGAGCTGGAACTGGACTTCACCGGCACCGACTTTCAAAAGCAAGTCTGGCAGGCACTTCTCACCATCCCCTTCGGTGAAACCCGCAGCTACAGCCAGATCGCCCGACAGATCGGCAACCCCAAAGCCGTGCGTGCGGTCGGCGCCGCCAACGGGCGTAACCCGATCTCGATCATTGCCCCCTGCCATCGAGTGATCGGTGCGTCGGGCGGCCTCACCGGCTTCGCCGGAGGGCTGCAAGCCAAGCAATATTTGCTCGCGCTGGAAGGCACAGGCCAGGCGGCTCTGGCATTCTGAGCCAGGCAAAAAAAACGGCGGTTGAATCAAATCCAACCGCCGTTTTTTATTTCAACCCAAGGCCTCAACCGTCGCCTTGATGACCTTTGCCGTAGGTCGATGCCAAAGCACGGGCTTTGTGCAAACGCTCTTCCAGCTTAGGCAGTGTTTCGTCCACCAGGGCTTTGATTTCCGGGACATCCGAAGCAGCGCCTCCTGCTTGAACAGGGCGATAGCGTCTTCATTTTCCTTGACTTGTTGCGCGGTGTAGGCGGCATCAAAGGAGTCGCCGTCCTTGAGTTCAGGCATCAGGGTCTCGGCTTTGTCGACGATCTTCTCGCGCGGCGCCACAGGCAGGTCGAGCTTCTTGGCAATGGCGGCCAGGTGCTGGTTGGCAAGGGTGCGCTCGTTGATTACCTCGATGGTGTAGTCCTTGATTTCCTGGGACGAGGTTTTGGCGTGGGCCATGCGACTGGTTTCGATATCGGCCATGCCTTTGGCCGATGCCTGCTCGATGAATTCAGCAGGCGACTGGGCGAAAGCATTGCTGGCGCCGAGGCCCAGCAGCATCGCGAAACTGGCGGTGCGTAACCGGATAGCCATGCGGCTCATGATGGGTTCCTCCAGGGCAAAAATAAGTGCGGGGGAACACGCCCCGCCCTGAATTCGAATTTTCAGGACGGTAAAGGTTTAGAAAAAACTTGCCCGCACGACGAACGGTCGTTGCCGCATCAGACCGGTTTACTGCCGAACAGGTCGGGTAATGCATGCGCCAAGGCATTGATGGCGAAACCGATAAACATCACGCCGCAGAGCTTGGTGATAAGGATTTCATGACGTTGATACACCGTGCGCACGCGCTGCGCGCCGACCACGCCGACCAGGATCGCATAGGCCAATAGGCCGCCGATAAAGCTCAAAACAATCAACCCCGGCAGCATCGCCCAGGTCAGCATCTCGGCACGACTGGACAGCAACGCAGTGAAGGTTGCAACCGCCACCGGGTAAGCCTTGGGGTTGGTCAAGCCGAACACGATGCCGTGCCAGAACGGATGCCGCGCCGCGCCCTGTGGCGCATCACCGCTACGTTGGCGGGTGCGAATCGCGCGCCAGCCAAGCCAGAACAGGTACAGCCCACTGAGCACGCCCAGCACATCAAACGCACTGCTGCCCACTTCCCGCGCGCCGACAATCGCGATCAGCGCCGTGCTGCACCACACCACATCCCCCAGCAAATGCCCGCAAAGAAAACCCGCCCCGGCGCGACGGCCTCGGGCGGCGCCGATGCCGAACACAGCCAGCACACCAGGGCCAGGCGTGATGCCATAGATAAAGCCTGAAGCAAGGACCGCGAGCAGCAGGGATGGGGTCATGGCGGCGACTCTGGAGAGGTTGAACGTGGAGGGATTCTGCCTGTTCTACCAAGGAGTGCAAATGCCACGAGCGGGTTACGTCAATACGCCCTGCACCCGCCCAATCAACCACTGCAACCCCGAATCCCCGCCGCGCCGCGCGTGCCATCGCCAGCTCAAACGCAAACGCCGGGATATGAAACGGCGGTGGCACGGCCAGCAAATGCTGCTGATCGATATTCAGCAACCCCCGCGACGACACCGTCAGGATCAAGTCCGTGCCTTCAATCAACTGCGGCGCCACGCCCCAGTGCGGCAGGCTGACTGCCACATGGCGCCGCTCGCGAATCGCCGTCAGCGCCCGTTCGATTTCCGGGGTACCGCTGCCGCGCATTTCCAACAGCACGTGGGGACGCGCCAGGTAGGTAGGCAAATCGAGCGTGGCGTTTTCCGGCAGGCTATTGCGGTCCACCAGGCAGGTATAGTGCTCTTCGAATAATGGCGTAGTACGCAGCTCGCAGGGCATGTCGGGAAATACCCCGGCGGCCAGGTCGAGATCGCCATTGAGCACGCCGTCCACCATGCCCTCACGGCTGGCCTGGATGATCTGCAAGTCGATGCCCGGCGCTTCACGACGCAGCACACGGATCAACTTGGGTAGGAAAATTGCCGCGCTGTAGTCCGACATCGCCACGCGAAAACGGCGTTTGGTCGAGGCTGGGTCGAAGCGATTCGGCGCCAGCAGTGCCTGCACCTGGGCCAGGGCTTCGGCCAGTGGGGCAGCCAGCTCCAGCGCACGCGCGGTCGGCACCAATGCGCCGCCCTGGCGCACCAACAACGGGTCACCCAACAGGTCACGCGAGCGCGCCAGCGCATGGCTGACCGCCGGTTGGCTGAGGTGCAGGCGTTCGGCGGCGCGGGTGACATGTTGCTCACTCAGCAAGACGTCGAGGATCACCAACAGGTTGAGGTCGATACGGCGCAGGTCATTCATCAGCTGCATACTCAGCATAAAAACTTTGAATTTAAATTTGCGCGACGAATAACTTAGAGTCCAGCAAAACCTCTAGGAGTTTCGACATGACGATGTGGCATTGGGCAGGTTTGGGCGCGCTGGCGCTGATGGCTGGCGCGGTGGTGCCGTTTCAAAGTGCGATTAACGCCAACCTCGGGCGCGGGCTCGGCCACCCGTTGTGGGCCACTTTGGCCTCGTTGCTGGTGAGTATCATCGTGTTGTTGCCCGTGATTATCGCCCTGCGACTGCCCTTGCCGAGCCTGGCGTTTATCACCCAGGCACCCTTGTGGATGTGGGCTGGCGGTGCATTTGGCGTGTGTTTTATTTCCCTGGCGTTGATGCTGTTGCCCAAGCTGGGGGCATCGGGGTTTATTGCCTTGGCCCTGGCCGGGCAGATGCTGGCATCGCTGCTGCTCGACCACTTCGGCCTGTTCGGCCTGGCGCAGCGCCAACTGACAACGCCCCGTGTCGTCGGGGCGCTGTTGTTGATGGCCGCAGTGGCGTTGATTCAGTTCGCCAACGCGCCGGCCAAAGCCTTGGCCGCTGCGTGAAACGAGGTCAGCGCTTGTCGGAGGTAAGCATTTTTTGCGGCAGGCCCCACATCAGCAGCGCCGCGGCAACCAACGCGCACACGCCAATGACATACAGCGCCGGCGTGGTGCTGCCGGTGATGTCCTTGATGCGCCCCACCATTACCGGGCTGACGATACCGCCCAGTTGCCCCAGGGTATTGATCAACGCGATCCGCCCGCCGCACCGGCGCCGGCACCTGCCAGCAATTTGGGCGGCAACGTCCAGAACGTCGGGATCGAGGCAATAATGCCGGCCCCCAGCAAACCCAGCGCAATGATCAGGAAGGTGGTGTGGTTATCAAAGATCCCAGCGCAGAAGAAGCCAATCGCCCCCAACACCACCAACCCACTGACGAACTTGCGACGCTCACCTGTGGCGTCCGACCAACGCCCCACCACGACCATGGTGATGGCCCCGCAGATGTACGGGATGGCGGTCAACAAGCCAATCACCATCGGGCTTTCGATACCCGCGCTTCGGATCAACTGTGGCGCCCAGAAGTTGAGGCCGTAGGACGCCACCTGGATCAGGAAATAGATCAGCCCCAGCATCAGGAAACCCGGGATGCGCACAGCCTGGAGCAACGAGCCTTTCTTGTGCACTTCATGCACCGCGATGCGGCTGGCCAACAGGGCCTTTTCGTCGGCGCTCAGCCAATGTGCATCTTCAATGCGGTCCTTGAGTTGCGTCAGCACCATCCACGCCAACAGCAGGCACGGAAGGCCCCCCAGCAGGAACAACCAGTGCCAGCCGCGTATCTGCAGCACGCCATCCATGTGTTCCAGCACCAGCCCGGAAAACGGCGCGCCCACCAGCCCGGAAAACGCCGAAGCCAGGAACAGCATTGACGTGATGCGCCCACGGAAATCCTGCGGGAACCAAAGCGTCAGGTAATACAGCACGCCAGGGGCAAAACCGGCCTCCATGGCGCCGATCAGAAAACGCAGCGCGTAGAACTGCCACTCCGCGGTGACGAACACCATGGCGGCGGTCGCCAGCCCCCACGACACCATGATCCGTGCGATCCAGCGCCGTGCGCCGAACTTGTACAGCATCATGTTGCTCGGCACTTCGAAGAGGACGTAACCCACCACGAAAAGACCCGCCCCCAGGCCATACGCGGTATTGCTCAAGCCCAGGTCGGCTTGCAATTGAAACTTGGCGAAACTGATGTTGATCCGGTCAAAAAACGCGAACAGGTAGCACACCATGATCAGCGGCATCAGGCGCCAGGCGACCTTTTTAACCACCGCTTTAATGGCGTCGTCTTTGCCGACCGGGTGCGCGCCAGTCTCTAACGTATCAGTGCTCATTGTGCTTCTCCAGCGGACCGCTCATGGGCGTCCGATTGTTTTTGTTGTCTGGTATGGCGTTACAACGTGGCGATGTAAGCCGCAGGTGAATGCAGGTCACTGTTGCGCCCGGCCTTGACCACCTGGCCGGGTAACTCATGGCCCAATAGCGCCGGCAAACGGCGCGACAGGGTCAGCAGATGCGGCAGGTCGATACCGGTGTGAATCCCCACTTCCTCACACAGGTTGACCAGGTCTTCGGTACAGATATTGCCCGACGCCCCCGGCGCAAACGGGCAGCCGCCAAGGCCGCCGAGCGCCGCGTCAAAACGCCGTGCGCCGGCCTCGTAGGCGGCCAGCACATTGCACAAACCCAGGCCACGGGTGTTGTGGAAATGCAGGGTCAGGTCGCTGGCCGGCACGTGTTGCAGCACGCGTTTCACCAAACGCTGCACCTGACGCGGGTTGGCCATGCCGGTGGTGTCAGCCAGGGTGATGCCCTGGATGCCCAGCTCGCGATAGGCCTGCACGATCTGCAGCACGCGGTCTTCGTCGACCTTGCCTTCGAACGGGCAGCCGAAGGTGGTGGCGATGCTGCCGTTGAGGCGCACCGGATGGTCGGCGGCAAACCTCACCACCTCGGCAAACGCCGCCAACGATGCTTCGCAGCGCATGCGCATATTGGCCAGGTTGTGGGTCTGGCTGGCGGACATCACCAGGTTCAGTTCATCGGCGCGGGACTCGATGGCGCGCTGGGCGCCCTTGAGGTTGGGGATCAACGCGACATAGATCACACCCGCTTTGCGTTCGATGCCGTGGAACACTTGCTCGCCGTCACGCAGCGCCGGGATGGCCTTGGGCGAGACGAACGAGCCCGCCTCGATCCGTGAAAACCCGGCGAGAGAGAGTTGGTCGATCAGCGCGATCTTGTCGGCCGTCTCGACCCAGGTCGGTTCGATTTGCAGGCCATCGCGCGGCGAGACTTCCTGCACGATCAATGGCTCGGAATAATCCTGGATCATTGCACCACCCCCGTATTTTTTAAGCGTTGGATATCGGCGTCGGCGAGGCCCAGCCCACTGAGGATGTCGTCGGTGTGCTGGCCCAGCGCCGGGCCTTGCCAGTTCACGGCGCCCGGTGTCTCGGAGAGCTTGGGCACGATGCCGGGCATCTTCACCGACACGCCGCCGGGCAACTGGGCGTTGAGCAACATGTCGCGCGCCTGGTAGTGCGGATCGCTGACGATGTCCGCCACCGAGTAAATGCGCCCGGCCGGTACTTCAGCGGCTTCCAGCGCGCTGAGCACTTGTTCGATGGGCAGGCTGCTGGTCCAGTGGGTGATGGCGGCATCCAGCACGGCGCTTTTGGCCGCGCGGCCATCGTTGTGGGCAAACTCAGCGGCTTCGGCCAGGTCGGAGCGGCCGATGGCGGTCATCAGGCGCTTGTAGATCGGGTCGCTGTTGCCGGCAATCACCACGTAGGCGCCATCGGCGGTCAGGTAGGTATTGGACGGTGCAATGCCGGGCAACGCGCCGCCGCTGCGTTCACGCACATGGCCGAGCATGTCGTATTCGGGCACCAGGCTTTCCATCACGTTGAACACACTTTCGGCCAGGGACACATCGACCACCTGCCCATCACCCTGGCCGGTCTTGACCCGCAGCAAGGACATCAAGGCACCGATCACACCGTGCAGGGACGCAAGGGAGTCACCCAGGCTCACCCCCACCCGCGCCGGCGGCGAATCCGGGTTGCCGGTGGTGTAGCGAATGCCGCCCATGGCCTCTCCGATAGCACCAAACCCCGGGCGGTCGCGATAGGGGCCGGTCTGGCCGTAGCCAGAGATGCGCACCAGCGTCAGCTTGGGGTTTAGAGAGTGCAATACGTCCCAGCCCAGGCCGAGTTTTTCCAGGCCGCCGGGGCGCAGGTTTTCGATGAGGACGTCGGCGTCGCCGAGCAGTTGCTTGATAAGCCCCAGGCCTTCGCTGGACTTGAGGTTCAGGGCCAACGACTTCTTGTTGCGCGATTGCAGGTACCACCACAACGACGTGCCTTCATGCAGCTTTCGCCATTTGCGAAGCGGATCGCCCTGGCCCAGGGATTCGATCTTGATCACTTCGGCGCCAAACTCGGCCATCAACCGTGCGGCAAACGGTGCGGCGATCAGGGTGCCGATCTCGATCACCTTGATGCCGCTCAGGGGAGTCGTCATGAGGTGTACCTCTTATTCTTGGAATGTGAACCAAGGCTAGAGGACCGGCATTAGAGAAATCCAACCGTCAGTCGGCAAGGTTCGTTCGCAAAACGCGAACGCTCAGCGAATAGTCTGTAGGACAGAACTCACAGGCCGCTCAAGGGCAGGCATCGAGAGGCTCAGATAATCGAACAACAAACGGCTCACCGGCGACAACTGCGCCTCGTCACGCGCCACGAGGATCAATCGGCGGTCCGACCAGGCGTCGGTCAGCGGCACCGCGTGCAGGCCCAGCGCACGTCCAAACAGTTCGTAGGCCTTCTGCGGCAGGATACCGATGCCCATATTCGCCTGGACCATGCGGCACATTGCATCAAAGCCCGGCACATGAATGCGCAGGCGCAACATCTTGCCGGCCTCGCGCGCGGCGGCATGGGTGCGCATATTGATGGAACTGGCAACATGCAGCCCCACGTAGTCACTGCCCAACGTCTCGGCGAAAGCCAAACTGTCGCGCGCGGCCAGCGGATGATGAGCGGGCATCAGTACCATCAGTTTGTCGTGGCGATAGGTCACGCTGAGCAGGCCCTTGGTATCGGTATCGCAGGAACAGATGCCCAGGTCCGCCACGCCATCCAGCACGCCTTGCACAACGCCGGTACTAGGGCGTTCTTCCAGGTCGGTCTTCACTTCGGGATGCAGCCCGGAAAAATCCCGCAAATCTTCCGGAAGGAACTGAATGATCGCCGAGAGATTGGCCAGCATCCGCACATAACCGCGCACACCGTGGCTGTGCTCGCCCAGCTCCATGCCCATTTTTTCGACGTTGAACAGCATCTGCCGTGCGTGGTGCAACAGGGTTTCGCCGGCGGCCGTCAGGTCCATGCCCTTGGCGCGGCGCACGAACAGGCTCACGCCCAACACATGCTCCAGATCCATCAGGCGCTTGCTGGCGGCCGATACCGCAATGGCTTCGCGGGCGGCGGCGCGGGTCAGCGTACCCTCCTCGAACACCGAGACAAACAACTGCAAGGTGATCAGGTCGAGGCGGCGCACCAGGCTTTTGTGCAACATCAGTGACGCTCGCCGGCCAAGCGATGGAGATCGGCCTGCTCCACCACCGGTTGCGGCGCGCCCTGACGCACCGCCTGCAACATCGCCCGGCCGACCGTCTCGGTACTCACCACCCAGCCCGGCCTGACACGGCGCACCAGCGACAGCAACGGGCCCAGGACGGCATAAAAACCTTGATACAGCGGCGTCTTCGAGCGCACGCCGTGCAGCGGCTGGATCAGCCCCGGCCGGAACAGGTACACGGCCTTGAACGGCAAGCGCAGCAACGCATTTTCGGTCTTGCCCTTGACCCGCGCCCACATCGACTTGCCCGCTTCGGAACGGTCGGTACCGGCGCCGGACACATAGATAAACGTCATCTGAGGATTGAGCCGCGCCAAGGTGCTGGCGGCAACCAGCGTGAGGTCATAGGTGAGGTGGGTGTAGCGGGTTTCATTCATGCCTGCCGACGAAACGCCGAGGCAAAAGAAGCACGCATCAAAGCCTTGCAGCAGGTTTTCCAGGGGATGGAAATCGAGCATGTCGCTGTGCAATACCTGGTGCAGCTTGCCGTGCTCCTGAGGCAACGGCGTGCGGCCGACGGCGACGACCTCCTGCACGTCGGCGGCCAACAGGCATTCACGCAGGACGCCCTGGCCAACCATGCCGGTGGCGCCGAATAACAGAACTCTCATAAGGGGACCTCAGCGGCACGCCGCAAGCTCAAGTTAAACGCATTCGACTTGTAGCTTAACGCGTGCAGCGTGCCGCTGCCCCTATTCAAAACGCGCTGCGAAAGATCTCCTCGATCTGCCGCTGATCCGCGCGTCGTGGGTTGGTGAGCCCACACGCATCCTTGAGGGCATTGCCGGCCAGCAGCGGAATATCCTGCAATTTGGCCCCCAGTTCGCGCAGGCCGGCGGGAATTTCAACATCCTGGGCCAGGCTGCGAATGGCGGCGATGGCCGCTTGGGCGCCCTCTTCATGGCTGATGCCCCTGGTGTCAGCGCCCAATGCGCGGCCCACGTCGCTCAGGCGTCTGGCGCAGACGCTGGCGTTGAAGCTCTGCACATGGGGCAGCAGCACCGCATTGCACACGCCGTGGGGCAAGTCGTAGAAACCACCCAGTTGGTGCGCCATGGCGTGCACGAACCCCAGGGATGCGTTGTTGAAGGCCATGCCGGCGAGGAACTGCGCGTACGCCATGTTTTCCCGGGCGGCCTTGTCACTGCCGTCGCGTACGGCCAGGCGCAGATTGGCGCTGATCAACTCTATCGCCTTGATGGCGCACGCATCGGTGATCGGCGTGGCGGCGGTGGACACGTAGGCTTCGATGGCATGGGTCAAGGCGTCCATACCGGTGGCGGCGGTGAGGCCCTTGGGCATGCCGACCATCAACGAGGGGTCGTTGACCGACAGCAGCGGCGTGACGTTGCGGTCAACAATGGCCATTTTCACGTGACGGGTTTCGTCAGTGATGATGCAGAAACGGGTCATCTCACTGGCGGTGCCGGCGGTGGTGTTGATGGCCACCAAGGGCAGTTGCGGCTTGGCTGATTGGTCGACACCTTCATAGTCGCCAATGTGCCCGCCGTTGGTCGCGCACAGGGCGATGCCCTTGGCACAGTCATGGGGCGAACCGCCGCCCAAAGACACCACGAAATCACAGGCACTTTGCTGCAACAGCGCCAGGCCTTTCTCGACGTTTTCCACATTGGGGTTGGGCTTGGCGCCGTCGTAGATCACCGAATCGATGTCCTGCATCGCCAGTTTCTCGGCGATCATGCTCGCCACGCCCGCCTTGGCCAGGCCGGCGTCAGTGACAATCAGCGCCTTGCGAAAGCCGTAGTTGCGAATCGCGTTCATGGCTTCGTCGAGGCAGTCGGTGCCCATGATGTTGACGGCGGGAATGAAAAAGGTGCTGCTCATGGCGAATCCTCGGATAACGTTTATGCCTACAGCATCGACCTCGCGCGCCAGCGGCATCTTGATCAGGATCAACGCCGGCTCGTGATAAAGTCACCACCCAGCCGATTTGAGTAGACCCGCCGCAATGAAGGACTTCCAAGCTATTGACGCCCACCTTGAAGACTGGAGCGCACTGCGCAGCGCCATCCACTTCAGCGGGATTTTGATCGGCAACGGCGCAAGCCGCACGATTTGGGAAGACTTCGCCTACGACTCGCTGTTTGAAAACGCACGCACCGTGGAAGAAAAACCCCTGAGCCAATCCGAACTCAGCGTGTTCGACGCCCTGCAAACCCGTAGCTTCGAGCAGGCCCTGGGGGCGCTGAAAACCACCAGCCGGGTCAACAAGGCCCTGGCGGTCAGTTCGGCCGCACCGCGCAATCGCTACTACGCAATCAAGGAAGCCTTGATCAATACCATCCACAGCGTGCACATCCCGTGGCGTCTGGTGCAGCCATCGACGCTGGCGACGATCAACGCCGAGTTGAAGCACTACTCGACGGTGTTCACCAGCAATTACGACCTGCTCAATTACTGGGCGACCCTGCATGCCCCCGGCATCGACGATCTATTCGGCAGCGCCGACGCCAGCTTCGACCTGCGCCACACCCACTGCGACGCCACGCGCATTCTGTACCTGCACGGCGGCCTGCACCTGGTGCGCAACCTCGACGGCACCGCGCGCAAATTGCCGTCCACCGACAGCACCTTGCTCAGCAGCTTTGCCATCAACCATACGATCAAGACCCTCGACGACGTGCCGCTGTTCGTCAGCGAAGGCCAGGTGCAAGAGAAGCTCAAAACTATCCGCAGCTCCGATTACCTGTCGTTCTGCTATGAGCAATTGTTGAACCACGAGGGCGCGCTGTGCGTTTTCGGCCATGAGTTGGGGCCGCAGGACAAACACTTGGTGGATGCGATTCGCCAGGCCCGGCTGACGACCCTGGCGATCTCGGTATCGGGGCGCAGCGAGGGGTTTATCCGCCAGCAGAAGCGGCGCTACTCGGAGTTGTTTGACGGCACCGGCGTGCAGCTGAAGTTTTTTGCGGCGCGCACCCATGCATTGGGTAATCCGGCGTTGTCGGTGCCGGTCGAGCGCTGATTTCAAGCCCCATCGCTATCATTCCTCGGCGCTGTGCACCACCACCAGCAACTGCGCCTGCACCTCCCCCACCGAGCGAATCCGGTGGGGCTTTTTGCGCGTTGAAATGCAGCGCGTCACCGCGCTCCAGAATCACTCGCTCATTCATGAAATCCACCTCGACCGAACCTTCATGCACAAACAAAAACTCTTCCCCGAGGTGCTCCTTGAAGGTCTTGTCGCTGAATTGCGCCGGCGGGTAGATGAGGAACGGCAACAGGCTGCGTTCGCTGACCTGATGGGCAAGTACCGCGTAACCCGGTGAGGTGTCGGGCCGCTCGTGGCTGCGTACCAGGCTGTAGCTGTCGAGGCTGACACGGTCTTCGCTGAACAGTTCTTCGACGTTCACGTTCAACGCCTTGGCCAGTTTCAGCGCGGCGGCGATGGACGGCGTATTGAGCCCGCGCTCGACCTTGGACAAGTAGCTCTTGGTCATCCCGGATTTTTCGGCCAGGGTCTCCAAGGTTACGCCAAGTTTTTTCTCAATAATTTCAAACGGATAGACATGTGCTGCAGTTAATCCATGCAAGAAACGATAGGCTGCGCTTGCCAATGACACAAAGTGTCATATAGCATCATTAGTGTCATTTGCCTTCACCCAACGACCTTGCGAGCAGCGGGAAACAGCAAATCCGACGTCCATTGAACCACCCAAAGGACACCGATATGGCCAAGACATTAGCACTCCCCAAAGACCAACTGGTCAAGCAAGCGCTGGTCCAGATGCAAAACACCCTGGCGGATAATACGTGGACCGACCGGCAAAAGCTGGCGCTCACTTGCCGCATCCTGTTCGAGAACGGCCACGACTCCGGTCTGGCCGGACAGATCACCGCGCGCGGGCCGCAACCGGGCACCTATTACACTCAACCACTGGGCCTGGGTTTTGACGAGATCACCGCCAGCAACCTGTTGCTGGTGAACGAAGACCTCGAAGTGCTGGAAGGTCATGGCATCCCCAACCCGGCGAACCGTTTTCACAGTTGGGTGTACCGTGGCCGCCCGGATGTGAATTGCATTATTCACACGCACCCGACGCATATCGCGGCATTGTCGATGCTGGAAGTACCGTTGCAGGTGTCGCATATGGATCTGTGCCCACTGTACGAAGACTGCGCCTTCCTGGAAACCTGGCCAGGGGTGCCGGTGGGCAATGAAGAAGGCGAAATCATCACCGCGGCCCTGGGCGATAAACGCGCGATTCTGCTCTCGCACCATGGCCAATTGTCCACCGGCGCGAGCATCGAGCAAGCCTGCGTGATCGCGCAGTTGATCGAGCGCGCGGCCAAGTTGCAGTTGCTGGCAATGGCGGCGGGCACCATCAAGCCAATCCTGCCGGCGCTTGGGCGCGAAGCCCACGACTGGATCTCCCGGCCCAAGCGTGATGGCGCCGCGTTCAATTACTACGCCCGGCAGAACCTGCGCCAACACGCCGATTGCCTGAACTGACCTGCCCTTTTTCGACCGGAGACTTTCCATGTCCAGCCCAACTATTCACGGCATCATCGGCTACACCATCACTGCGTTCAGCGCCGACGGCCAGCGCATCGACCTGGATGCCCTCGGGCGCTCCATCGACCGTTTGATCGACAGCGGCGTGCATGCCATCGCCCCCTTGGGCAGCACCGGCGAAGGCGCGTATTTGAGCGATGCCGAGTGGGATGAAGTCAGCGCCTACAGCCTGGCAAAGATCGCCCGGCGCGTACCGACTATCGTCAGCGTGTCCGACCTGACCACCACCAAAGCCGTGCGCCGTGCCCGGTACGCCGAGGCCAACGGCGCCGATGTGGTGATGGTGCTGCCGACCTCGTACTGGAAACTCAGCGAGGCGGAAATCCTCGCCCACTACGCGGCGATCGGCGACAGCATCGGCGTGCCGATCATGCTCTACAACAACCCGGCCACCAGCGGCACGGACATGTCGGTGGATTTGATCCTGCGCATCATCAAGCAGGTGAGTAACGTCACGATGGTCAAGGAAAGCACCGGGGATATTCAACGCATGCATCAGTTGCATCGCCACAGCGACGTGCCGTTCTACAACGGCTGCAACCCGCTGGCGCTGGAAGCCTTCGCGGCGGGCGCCAAAGGCTGGTGCACGGCGGCGCCTAACCTGATCCCACAGCTGAACCTCGCGTTGTATGACGCCGTATTGGCCAACGACCTGACCAAGGCGCGGGATTTGTTTTATCGCCAGTTACCGTTGCTGGACTTCATCCTCAAAGGTGGGTTGCCGGCGACGATCAAGGCGGGCTTGCGCTTGACCGGGCTGGAGGTGGGCGATCCGCGCTTGCCGGTGTTTCCATTGGGCGAAGCGGCAATAGAACAGCTGAGAACATTGCTGCGCTGAAGCGGCGATCGAGTGTGGGAGGGGGCCCTTCCCACCTTTTAAATAGAGACAAATAGCAATAATTCTCGATATCATTCGCGACCTTTCCAAGCCGTGCTTCGTCAAGAAGGATATCCATGTCTCGTCCCAAGCCCGACCCGTTGTCGGCCGATGCCTTTCGCGGGTTTTATACGGACATTCTGTATTTCCTGCGCAAACGCACCGACAACGTCAACGACGCGGCCGACATGACCCAGGATGTCTTTGCGCAATGGCTCAACTACCGCGACCGGGCCAACGTCGAGCAGCCACGGGCGTTTCTGTTCCAGATGGCGCGCAACCTGCTGCGTGATCACTGGCGCAAACAGAAGGTACGGCACACCGTCCATGCGGGTCACGATGACATAGACGCGGAACCTGTCACCGACGAGCAAAACGAACCCATGGCCGCGGCGCTGCGCCTGCAACGCCTGGAACAGTTGAAAGAAGTCCTCGCCGAACTCTCGCCCCGCAGGCGAGAAGCCCTTATGCTGCACCGCTTCGAAGGCCTGAGCCAGGCGCAGATCGCCGAGCGCATGGGCATTTCGACCAGCATGGTGGAAAAGCACATCGCCTTTGCCCTGCTGCATTGCAAGCGACGCCTTCACACCGAACCCGGCACGGAGCAGCCAGAATGAACCGCCTGAGCGACACCGACGCCCTCGACATCGAAGACAGCGACGCCATCGATGCCCAGGCCGCCAGTTGGTTTGCCCGCCATCGCAACGACGCCGACCGTGCCGACCGCAAGGCCTTTGCCGCCTGGCTGGCAACACCCGCGCACGCGCGCGCCTATGCCGAGTTCGAACAACTGTGGGCCGACCTGGCCCAATTGCAGCAACTGAACAAACCCGTGGCGCTGCCGACGCGCAAAACCTCCGTGTGGCGCCCTACCCTGGCCGTGGCCGCCGGGTTGCTGTGCGCCGTACTGGCCACCCAGATAGGCGCGCCCCGCACGCTTTACCACACCCAGGTCGCGGCGCATGCCAAGGGCATGCGCACCTTGCCCCTGCCGGATGGCAGTACCTTGTATGTGAATGCCAATACGCGCCTGCGCGTGGATTTCACCGCGCACCAACGCATCGTGCATCTGGACAAAGGCCAGCTGTACATCGAAGTGGCCGCCGACAAGGAACGGCCGCTGTTCGTGCAAGCCGGCGAGGCCAGCGTGCGGGTAGTGGGCACCGGGTTTGACGTGCGGCGCAGCCCGCAACAGCTAGTGGTCAGCGTCGCCCATGGAGAGGTCGCCTTCGAGCCGGACGCAAAAAGCCCGGCCACCCTGCTTGGCGCCCGGCAACGCGCCAACTACAGCTACGCCCAGGGCACCGTGCAACAACAAACCCTCACCGGCGAAGAGGTCGCCGACTGGCGCGGTGGCCACTTGTCGTTTCGCAACCGTGAGCTGGCCGGCCTGATCGATGAACTGAGCCTGTACCGCCCCCAGGCACCGATGCAGGTCAGCAACGCCGTGGCGCACCTGAAGGTCTCGGGCAATCTTGATGTGAACGATCCAGACGCCCTGCTCAACGCATTACCGGCCCTGCTGCCGGTGAAAACCGTGGTCTCGGCCGATGGCATCGTACGGATTGAATCGAGCAAATAACTCGCTGAAAGCCACACATGAGAATATTTTTCATTCGCAGGTGTGGTTTTTTTTGCCTGCTCCGTCTTCCTCCGGTCTGCGTTTGATACGCGCACCTTTCTGGCCATTTGGCCGCACCGGGGGATTTCATGTTTCGCGCGCCTTGCCATGCTTCGCACCTGTTTCTTCGACCGACCCTCATCGCCACCTGCCTGGCCTTAAGCCTCAGCGCCCAAGCCGACTCGCTCACGCTGCAGCTGCCTGCGCAGCCATTGGCAACATCCTTGAGCCAAGTGGCGCAGCAGGCAAAAATCCAGCTGCTGTTCGATGAAGAGTTGCTCAAGAACGTAAAGGCGCCGGCCCTCAGCGGTGACTTCACGCCGGAAGTGGCGATCCGCACCCTGCTGAAAAACGGCGAATTCACCTTGATCAAGGTCGGCAGCACCTACGTGGTAAGGCCCGAAGAGGCCAAGACCACCAACAGCGGCGCGATCCAGCTGGACGCCCTGAGCGTGATCGGCACCGGCAATGAAGTCGACTCCAGCACCGTAGGGCGTTCCACCTTGAGCCAGGCGGATATCGATCGATACCAGCCCGACAACATTCCATCGCTGCTGCAGACCCTACCTGGGATATTCATGGGCGGCTCACCCAAGCCAGGCGGCCAGACCATCAACATTCGAGGCATGGGCGACGCCGAAGATGTGCCCATGACCGTGGATGGCGCGACCAAAAGCGGCTTCGAACGCTATCAACAAGGCACGGTTTTTATCGAGCCGGAGCTGATCAAAAGCATTGAGGTAGAGAAAGGCCCCTACTCGCCATTCAACGGCAACGGCGGTTTCGGCGGCACGGTCAACATGACCACAAAAGATGCACCGGACCTGCTCCAGGACGGGCGCAATGCCGGAGCAATGACCAAGTACGGCTACTCCAGCAATACCCACGAGCAGGTGTACAGCGGCGCGCTGTATGGTCGCACCGATGACGGGCGCATGGACGGCCTGATCTACCTGACCAAGCGCGACGGCGCAGACATGAAGCTGGCAGGCACGCCGCCGGACCCGCGCAATGAATACCCTATAAACCCCAAGCGCCTACCCAACAGTGCACAGGATGTAGAAGGCGAGCTGTTGAAGTTCAATGCTCACTTCACCGACGAACACAGCATGGGACTGTCCTACTCCAGCGCCAAAAGCGAACGCATGGCGCCGTTTTCGGCTAAAAGCTACCCGTCACCACCCACGCAATCGACCATCAACCGGTATGGCTACGAAGGCGCGCTGAAACGTCTTCTGGCCGACCGAGAAACCGTCGACACCACCTGGTCGGGCAAATACCAATACCAGCCGCTGAACAATCCGTTGATCGACCTGAAACTCAGCTACTCATTCTCTCAGACCGACCAGACTGACGAGCGCGCCGAGAACGCCGTCATAGGCCTGAGTACCGGTGGACGCAAGATGGAAACGTCTTACACCGATCGAATACTTGAGGTACGCAATATAAGCCTGCTGACCACCGGCCCGCTGGAACACGCGGTCACCACCGGCGTGCAGATCCGCAAGCACAGCCGCGAAACCGAAAGTTGGATGCCGGGGGCGACCTACAACACCGCTAGATACAACTATGGGCATTTCCAGCCCTACTTCATGCCTCACGGCAAGGCCGATACCAACGCTTTCTATGTGCAGGACGCCGTAACACTCGGCGACGTAACAATCACCCCGTCCCTGCGTTACGACCATGTGCGCAACCGCGGCGAAGCCAATGATGCGCCGTACTACAGCAACCCGGACCCGCGTGTCGGCCATGACTACAGCGACCGCACCTATACAGGATGGTCGCCGCGCCTGGCCGCGTTCTGGAACGTGACCCCGGATGTGGCGTTCTTCGCCAGCTGGAACCGCACGTGGCGTGCGCCGGTCATTGATGAACAATACGAGGTCAAAGGTGCCAACAGCACTCGCAGCGCCACCAGCCTCAACCTCGAACCGGAGCGCATTACGGCCATCACAGCGGGCAACGTCACCCATTTTTCCGGTGTCTTTACCCGCGATGACAACCTGCAACTGCGCACCACCCTGTTCCACAACCGTATCGAAGACGAAATCATGAAGGCCACCGGCATTGGCTGCGAACGGCAAATGACGGTGCCGGGCAATATCGATACGGTGTGTACCGACACGGCGTCCAGAACCAACTATCGCAACGTCGGCGGCATGACTATCAAGGGTGTCGAACTGGAGGGCTACTACGACTCGACGTACCTGTTCGGCTCCCTGACTTACTCCTGGGCTACAGGTAAACGCGATAACCCCTACACCAACCCCTGGGCTACCGACCGTCACGTATGGGCACGGGATATCCCCCCGGCCAAATGGGTCGTGGTATTGGGCACCAAGATTCCGAGCTGGAACGCGCAAGTGGGCTGGCAGGGCCAGTTCGTACGCAAGACCGATCGCGTACCCACCGACATCTACTCTGGCGGCTTGAACTCAACCATCGGCGACTTTATCTATGACCAAACCGAAAACGCCAGCTACGACACCCAGGGCCTGTTCGCCAACTGGAAACCGCAACAGGCAGGCCTCAAAGGCACCGAATTCAACTTCACCGTAGACAACCTGTTCAACCGCAGCTACCAACCTGCGCTCAGCGGCGAAGGTGTCTACAGCGAAGGCCGCAACGCCAAGATCAGCGTCACCCGCTTCTTCTAAAACTGTACGGATAAATCCGCGCCCAGCTGTAGGCCCGCGTTCGGCGGGGGTTGTGGCTAGATGGGCTTCCCTTGAAGCCCTCTGGATTTCGGTTACCCCATGAACTCGCGCGAAAACACCGGCATGGCCCTCGGCCTGTTGGGCGTCATCATCTTCAGCCTGACCCTGCCCTTCACTCGTATCGTGGTGCAGGAGATCCACCCGCTGCTCAACGGCCTCGGCCGTGCGCTGTTTGCGGCAGTGCCGGCGGCCGCGCTGCTGCTGTGGCGCCGCGAGCGCTGGCCTAGCTGGCGCCAGGTGCGCGGGCTGTGCCTGGTGATCGCCGGGGTGATTCTGGGCTTCCCGGTGCTGTCGGCCTGGGCCATGCAAACCTTGCCGGCGTCCCATGGTGCGCTGGTCAATGGCCTGCAACCGCTCTGCGTGGCGCTGTACGCGGCGTGGTTGTCCCATGAGCGGCCATCCAAAGCCTTCTGGGCTTGCGCGGCGTTGGGCAGCGGGTTGGTGCTCGGTTACGCGTTGATCACCGGGGCCGGCAGTATCCAGGCGGGCGATCTGTTGATGCTCGGCGCCATTGCGGTAGGCGGCCTGGGCTATGCCGAAGGCGGCCGCCTGGCCAAGGAAATGGGCGGCTGGCAGGTAATCTGCTGGGCACTGGTGCTGTCGACACCGGTACTGATCGGCCCGGTGTGGTACCTGGCGGCGCAGCATCAAGGTGTGATTTCCATGCGCACCTGGTGGGCGTTTGGCTATGTGTCGCTGTTCTCGCAGTTCCTGGGGTTCTTTGCCTGGTACGCCGGGTTGGCCATGGGCGGCATTGCGCGGGTCAGCCAGATTCAGTTGCTGCAAATCTTCTTCACCATCGCGTTTTCGGCATTGTTCTTCGGGGAACATATCGAACCGATTACGTGGGTGTTTGCGTGTGGGGTGATCGTGACGGTGATGTTGGGGCGCAAGACAGCGGTGCAGCCTGCGCCCATTCCCAAGGTACACACCGTCTAACGGTGAGGTGCTGTGTTCAGCCCAGCAACCCATCCGCGCGCAGCAGGGTTTCCAGGCAGTGTTCGCTGATGTGGTAGAACGCCTTGAGCTCTTGAATCTTCTCCAGCAACTGCGCGTTGTCCACCGGCTCGGCGCGCTTGACCGCCAGGATCATCTTGTTCTTGTTGGTGTGTTCCAAAGAGATGAACTCGAACACCTTGGTCTCGTAACCACAGGCTTCAAGGAACAACGCACGCAAGCTGTCGGTGACCATTTCCGCCTGCTGGCCCAGGTGCAGGCCGTATTGCAGCATCGGCTTGAGCAACACCGGGCTCTGGATCTGCAGGCGGATCTGTTTGTGGCAGCACGGCGAGCACATGATGATCGACGCGCCGGAACGGATACCGGTGTGGATCGCGTAGTCGGTGGCAATGTCGCAGGCATGCAGGGCGATCATCACGTCCAACTCGCTGGGCGCCACGCTGCGCACGTCACCACACTTGAACACCAGCCCCGGGTGTTCCAGGCGGGCGGCGGCGGCGTTGCACAGGGTTACCATGTCTTCGCGCAGTTCCACGCCGGTGACTTCGCCTTCGGCCTTGAGGGTATTGCGCAGGTAGTCGTGGATCGCGAACGTAAGGTAGCCCTTGCCCGAGCCGAAGTCGGCGACGCGCACCGGTTGCGCAAGCTTCAGCGGTGACGAGGTCAGGGCATGGCTGAACACTTCGATGAACTTGTTGATCTGCTTCCACTTGCGCGACATCGACGGGATCAACGCCTGCTTGGCGTCGGTCACGCCCAGGTCGGCGAGGAACGGGCGGCTCAGGTCGAGAAAGCGATGCTTCTCGCGGTTATGTTCGGCCGAGGGCGCCTCACGCAGTTGCTGCGGCTTGCTTTTGAACAGCGAACTTTTGTTCTTCTTGCTGTATTCCAACTGCGCTTCATCGGTCAGCGCCAGCAAATGCGCGTTCTTGAACGCTGCCGGCAGCAGTTCGGCAATCGCTGCCACCCCGTCGGCCAAAGGCAAGTTCTTGGTGATGTCGCGAGTTTTGTAGCGGTAAACGAAGGACAGGCATGCCTGCTCCTTGACCGTCACAGGCTTGATGATCAGCCGTTGCAGTTCGGCTTCGTCACCCACGTACTTGGCCAGTACCAGTTTGATAAAGGCGTTCTGCGCCAGGTTTGTGCTCAGCAGTTCGATGAACTGGGCGTGATGATCCGGTTGAGCGGTGACAGACATGAACAAAAACGCCTCGGGCAGGGAATACCAGGCATTTTAGGGGGGATGGGGGTTAAGGGCACGGGGTTATTTGATCAGTGGTAAATTCCTGAGCCACTGTAGATCCAATGTGGGAGGGAGCAAGCCCCCTCCCACACTTTTGCTCAGTGGTGGCTGGGCTATTCGAGTACCACCAGGCGATTGGGCAACTCATTGCGAGCCTGCGTCACCGGCACATGCACCTTGAGCAACTCGCCACAGGCTTCAATGCAAGCGATAAACCCGGCCAGCGTCTGCCCCTGTTTCACCTGCTGGGTAAACGCCTTGACGATGGCATCCCAACTGCTGTTATCCAGGCGCTTGGAAATGCCCTCATCCACCAGGATCTCCACATACCGCTCGGCCTCGCTGACAAAAATCAGCACGCCGGTACTGCCCAGGGTGTGGTGCAGGTTCTGTTCGAGGAATTGGCGACGTGCCAGGTTCGAAGCACGCCAGTGGCGCACCGACCGGGGGATAAGCCGCGTGGTGACCTTGGGCAGGCGAAACACCAGGCACAACACAATGAACGTCGCCCATTGCGCCAGCAACAAGGTGTACATGGTCAGGTAGCCCGACAGGTAATGCACCACACCTGGCACCACCAACGCGATCAAGCTGGCCCACAACAACGGGATGTAGGCGTAATCATCGGCACGCGCGGCCAGTACCGTCACCAGTTCGGCGTCGGTCTGTTGCTCGACCCGGGCGATGGCTTCGGCGACTTGGCGTTGCTCGTGTTCAGTCAGTAATGCCATGGTTGTACATGCTCTTTTCTCGTTATTGTCATCACCAGCCACCTGAAGCGCCGCCGCCGCCAAAACCGCCACCACCGCCACGGAAACCACCGCCACCACCGCCTCCCCCGCCGCCGCGCCCGCTGCTGAGCAGCGCCAGCAAGATCGCCCCCACCGGCAGGCCCATGCGGTTGCACAGCCACAACACGCCGATCAGCAGCACGAACAGGCCAATGGAAAACCCGGGATTATCCTTGGCGAAATTGGCATCCGCCACATGGGCGGGCACCGCCAGCGGCTCGCCGCCCACCACCTGGATCATCGCGGCCACGCCGTCGCTGATGCCCTGGCTGAAGTTGCCGGCCTTGAATTTGGGAACAATGACCTGGTTGACGATCACCCAAGACTGCGCGTCGGTGAGCACGCCTTCCAGGCCGTAACCCACTTCGATGCGCAATTTGCGCTCATCGCGGGCGACGATCAACAGTGCGCCGTTGTCCTTGCCCTTCTGGCCAATGCCCCACGCACGCCCCAATTGATAACCGTAGTCTTCAATGGGCACGCCCTGCAGGTCGGGCACGGTAACCACCACGATCTGGTCACCGGAGGTTTGCTCCAGCGCCTGCAACTGTTGGGTTAGCTGCTGGCGCGTCGCCGGGTCGAGCATCTGGGCGTTATCCACCACCCGCCCGGTCAACGCCGGGAAGGTCAACGCCGCCTGGGCCGCGCCCACGCAGGCCAACAGCCACAGCGCCAGGCCTATCCGTAATAAACGCATCGACACCTCAGTGCAGCCTTATTTGAACTTCACTTGCGGTGCTTTATCGGCATCGGCGCTGGTGGCTTCAAACGTGGCGCGGATCGGCAAGTCGCTGTACATCACGCTGTGCCACAGGCGACCGGGGAAGGTGCGGATCTCGGTGTTGTAGGCCTGCACAGCCTGGATGAAATCACGACGGGCCACGGCAATGCGGTTTTCGGTGCCTTCAAGTTGCGATTGCAGGGCCAGGAAGTTCTGGTTGGCCTTAAGGTCCGGGTAACGCTCGGACACCACCATCAAGCGGCTGAGGGCGCCGCTCAAACCGTCCTGGGCTTGCTGGAACTGCTTGAGTTTTTCCGGGTTGTCGAGGGTGCTGGCGTCCACTTGGATCGAGGTGGCCTTGGCCCGCGCCTCGATCACGGCAGTGAGGGTGTCCTGCTCGTGGGCGGCGTAGCCCTTGACCACTTCCACCAGGTTGGGGATCAGGTCGGCGCGGCGCTGGTACTGGTTCTGCACCTGGCCCCAGGCGGCTTTGGCCTGCTCATCCAGCGTGGGGATGTTATTGATGCCGCAACCGCTCAGCACGGTGCTGATCAATAGCAAAGCCGCGGCCTTGAAGCCCCAGCGGTAACCGTGTGCTGCTTGCATGGTGTATCTCCTGCCCAATCTTTGATGGAATTTGACGACTAACCCTATAAACCACGCGCTTGGGGCATAATCCGCCACCACTGGAATGCATCGAGCCAATCAGCTACAAAGATGCCCAGCGCGAAAAAGAGTTCAGAGTGTGCTGCATTTATCTGAACAACACCCGAACAACAATAGACGCTCCCCACATTTTGGCCGACGGCGCCCATGATGCTGTGCAGTGAGCCGAAAAAGGATATTCATGAAAAAGCTGTGTTTGCTCGGCCTTGTTGCCACTCTGGCCAGTCACCCCGTATGGGCAGAAACAAAGCCTGCTGCGCTTAAAGACAAGGACGCCTTCGTCAGCGACCTGCTCAAGCAGATGACCCTGGATGAAAAGATCGGCCAATTGCGCCTGATCAGCATCGGCCCCGAAATGCCCCGTGAGCTGATCCGCAAGGAAATCGCCGCCGGCCGCATCGGTGGCACGTTCAACTCCATCACCCGCCCGGAAAACCGTCCGATGCAGGACGCGGCCATGCGCAGCCGCCTGAAGATCCCGATGTTCTTCGCCTATGACGTGATCCACGGCCACCGCACCATTTTCCCGATCAGCCTGGCCCTGGCGTCCAGCTGGGACATGGACGCCATCGGCCGCTCCGGGCGCATCGCCGCCCAGGAAGCCGCCGCCGACAGCCTCGACATCACCTTCGCGCCGATGGTCGACATCTCCCGCGACCCACGCTGGGGGCGCACGTCCGAAGGTTTCGGTGAAGACACCTACCTGGTCTCGCGCATTGCCCAAGTGATGGTGCGCGCCTTCCAGGGCGCCAGCCCCGCGAACGCCGACAGCATCATGGCCAGCGTCAAGCACTTCGCCCTGTATGGCGCGGTGGAAGGCGGGCGCGACTACAACGTGGTCGACATGAGCCCGGTCAAGATGTACCAGGACTACCTGCCCCCTTACCACGCGGCAATCAAGGCCGGAGCCGGCGGCGTGATGGTGGCGCTCAACTCGATCAACGGCGTGCCCGCCACCGCCAACACCTGGCTGATGAACGACCTGCTGCGCAAGGACTGGGGTTTCAAGGGCCTGGCCGTGAGCGACCATGGCGCGATCTTCGAGCTGATCAAACACGGTGTGGCCAAGGACGGGCGTGAAGCCGCCAAGCTGGCGATCAAGGCCGGCATCGACATGAGCATGAACGACTCGCTGTACGGCAAGGAGCTGCCAGGGTTGCTCAAGTCCGGCGAGATCGAGCAGAGCGACATCGACAACGCCGTGCGTGAAGTGCTCGGCGCCAAATATGACATGGGCCTGTTCAAGGACCCGTACCTGCGTATCGGCAAGGCCGAGGACGACCCGGCCGACACCTACGCCGAAAGCCGCCTGCACCGCGCCGATGCGCGTGATATCGCGCGCCGCAGCCTGGTGCTGCTGAAAAACCACAACCACACCCTGCCCCTGAAAAAATCCGCGACCATCGCCCTCGTCGGCCCGCTGGCCAAGGCGCCGATCGACATGATGGGCAGTTGGGCGGCTGCCGGCAAACCCGAACAATCGGTGACCCTGCTTGACGGCCTGAACGCGGTGATCGGCGAGAAAGGCAAAATCATCTACGCCCGTGGCGCCAACATCACCAACGACAAGGCGGTGGTCGACTACCTCAATTTCCTCAACTTCGATGCCCCGGAAGTGGTGGATGACAAGCGCGCGCCGCAGGTAATGATCGACGAAGCGGTCAAGGCCGCCAAGGAGGCCGACGTAGTGGTCGCCGCCGTTGGCGAGTCCCGTGGCATGTCCCACGAGTCGTCGAGCCGCACCGACCTGAACATCCCGCAAAGTCAGCGCGACCTGATCAAAGCCCTCAAGGCCACCGGCAAACCGCTGGTATTGGTGCTGATGAATGGTCGTCCATTGTCGATCCTCGAAGAGAACCAACAGGCCGACGCCATCCTGGAAACCTGGTTCGCCGGCACCGAAGGCGGCAACGCCATCGCCGATGTGCTGTTCGGTGACTACAACCCGTCGGGCAAGCTGCCGATCACCTTCCCACGCTCCGTGGGGCAGATTCCGACCTACTACAACCACCTGACCATCGGCCGGCCGTTCACCCCAGGCAAGCCGGGCAACTACACCTCGCAGTATTTCGATGACACCACCGGGCCGCTGTTTCCATTCGGCTACGGCCTGAGCTACACCACCTTCAGCCTGTCGGACATGGCGCTGTCGTCCACCACCCTGAACAAGACCGGCAAGCTCGACGCCAGCGTCACCGTGCAAAACACCGGCAAGGTCGACGGCGAGACCGTGGTGCAGCTGTATATCCAAGACGTGGCCGGCTCGATGATCCGCCCGATCAAAGAGCTGAAGAACTTCCAGAAAATCATGCTCAAGGCCGGCGAAGAGCGCACCCTGCACTTCACCATTACCGAAGAAGACTTGAAGTTCTATAACACCCAGCTCAAGTACGCGGCGGAACCGGGTGAGTTCAATGTGCAGATCGGGTTGGACTCCCAGGACGTGCAGCAGCAGACGTTCGAATTGTTGTAATACCCGCGGCCCCCTCTTCAGCAAAAGAGGGGGCCGCGTGCTCGCCCGTGTCGAGCCGCGCTAAGTTAACTTTCGCTCACCTCTCCAAGCCAAGTCCTACATCAAGCCCCCTGCGTACTCGCACACCCTGTCCGCCCAATTTCATGTGCAGGTGTGTGGACTATGTCGCCCACGAAAAACGCCCGAGCGGCAACTCGAAAGACGTTCGATCCATCATCGTTCAAGCGGAATGCGTTCGCCCTCTGTGTCCTTGGCGGCCTCTCGGGTACGCCCGTTGATGCTGCAAATTACGTGGAACAAGGCCGGCTGCACGACGCGGCCAGTTGGCGCAGCGAAGAATTCAAACGTAACTGGGGGCTGGGCGCCGTAGGTGCCGATTACGCCTATGCCAGAGGATTAAGCGGCTCCGGTGTGCGCCTGGGGGTATATGACTCCGGAACCGACCTGCGTCATAGCGAGTTTGCGGGCAAGCCCAATAATGGCGTGCGTCTGGCAGACCCTAGGTGCATGAGCGATACCGTGCTGTACGACGGCTGCTTCTACAGCGAAGGTGACCGTGGTGCCGTAAACGTTGTGGATGCACTGCCACCCGAAGCGTTGCTCGCCCTGGAAGAGGCCATTGAAAATGGTGACCTCACCAGAGAGGAATTGGACAACTACCTCAAGAACGTGGGCAATCGATACGACCCGCACGGTACTCACGTTGCGGGTATCGCGCTGGCCAATCGAAATGGCGAAGGCGCACAGGGCGTTGCCTACGCCGCCACCGTGAGTGCGGTGCGCCGGTTCAGCAATACCTACCAAGGGACGCCTGGTGAATCACCCTTCATGGTCGCCAATATGACGCGCGAAGCGGTCGACCTCGCCTACGCCGACCTGCACAGGCAGGGCGTGCGTGTGGTCAACCACAGTTGGGGCGCCCCGACATTGCCGGCGGATGAAGCAGCGCTGGACGCGTTGTTAAACAACACCAGTAACCTCCAATACCCAGAGCTCAAGGCCATTGCCGACAGCGCGGTCAAATACGGCATGCTGCAAGTCTGGGCAGCGGGCAATACCCGGGTAGAAAACATGTCCCCGCAAGCGGCGCCCTTTCCCGGACTCCATGCCAGCCTGCCACGCGCCATGGCAGAGCTTGAGCCGTATTGGTTAAGCGTGGTCAATTTAAATAAAGAGCTGACCTTGAGCGATCGTTCCTACCGCTGTGGTTTCAGCAAAGACTGGTGCCTGGCCGCACCGGGAACGGGCATCCAATCCACCTGGGTGGCAGGCTCGGTAAACACCGAAAATCACTACGACGACGAAGGCGCGGTCGACGGTTTCAAAGTGACCGGCGACACACCCGAACTCGCTTACTCGACTCAGTCAGGCACCTCCATGGCCGCCCCCCACGTCACCGGCGGGCTGGCGTTGCTGATGGAGCGCTTCCCTTACCTCAGCAACCCGCAGATCCGCGACGTACTGCTGACCACGGCCACCGACCTCGGCGAGCCGGGCGTGGACGACGTCTACGGCTGGGGCCTGATGAACCTGAAAAAAGCCATCGATGGGCCCGGCCAATTGCGCGTCGATACCGTGGTGAATATGGACCGTCCTGCCGGCGGCGCCATCGTCTGGCAAGGCGCTGCCTGGGACGACTGGCGCAACGATATCAGCGGCCCCGGACGCCTGGAAAAAACCGGTATCGGCTGGCTGCGCCTGAGCGGTAATAACAGTTTTGCCGGGGCCACGCTCAAGGAAGGCGTTCTGGAACTGGACGGTACCAACCGTCTCAAGGGCGACGTCGCACTCGACGGCGGTGTCCTGCGCCTCAATGGCACGCTGGCTGTAGAGGGTGATTATCAGCAAGCCGGCGGCGCAACCTTGATGACCGGCCTGGTGGCTCAGCCCGCTGCGGCAAACCTGCAGGTCAGCCGGCAGGCTTCGATCAACGGCGGCACGCTGTACCTGAACGCATCGCCCAACAGCTCCCCCTTGGGCCAGCGCTACAACGTCCTGCAGGCCAAAGGCACGTTGAACGGCGAGTTTGCCTCGATTGACCATCGTGAGTTCTCCCCCTTCCTGAGTGTTTCGCAGCTCAAGCAGGGCAATGACTTGCTGGTGGAATTCGGCCGTGGGCGCTCCCTGGCGTCAGCGGCCGACACTGCCAACCAACGCGCCGTCGCCGCTGCGGCAGACGCGCAAACCTCGCCCACCCCGTTGCTGCAACGCCTGACAGCACTGTTTCCGGACCAGGCGCCGTCCGCCCTCGACCAGTTGAGCGGCGAACTGCATGCCAGCACCCAGGCGGTGTTGATCGAAAACAGCCGTGTGCTGCGCCAGGCGGTGCTTGAGCGTCAACGCGTTGCGCACGACAGCCGCGCCGACGAATCAGATGCGGCGAGCCGTGGCGCCTGGGTGCTGCTGCCCCGCCAATCC
Source organism: Pseudomonas sp. S3_A03 (assembly GCF_054668275.1). Classification (NCBI taxonomy): domain Bacteria; kingdom Pseudomonadati; phylum Pseudomonadota; class Gammaproteobacteria; order Pseudomonadales; family Pseudomonadaceae; genus Pseudomonas; species Pseudomonas sp. S3_A03. The sequence goes on along the minus strand of NZ_CP162753.1, from coordinate 5,554,025 downwards.
GGCCAACTGGCAGGCGATAACGGCAGCGCACGCACGTCGCACAGCAGCACGGGCCTGCTGGTCGGTTTCGATCATCAACTGGAACAAGGCACTCGCATGGGGCTGGTGGCCGGCACCGGTAGCACCGAAATCAAGGCCGGGCCACGCGGCAAAGCGACTGTCGACACCTACCAGTTGGGCCTGCACGCCGGGCACACCTGGGACGCGTTCGGCCTCTATGGCGGCATCGCCTATGCGCAACACGACATCCAGACCAAGCGCCGCGTCAGCTTCCCCGGCGTAGAGAACCGCCTGTCCGCCCACTACGCCAGCCGCACGGTGCAGACGTTTGCCGAAGCCAACTACAGGTTCATCCATGACTTCTGGGATTGGCAGCCCTATGTGCAACTGGCCAACGTGCAGCAGCGCAGCAAGGGTTACAAAGAGCGAGGCGGCATGGCGGCACTGCGCGGCAAAGGTTCGAAAGAAAGCGTCAACCTGACCACCGGCGGTGTGCGACTCAACCTCGACCTGGGCAAGGCGCAAATCGGCCCATCATGGCTGAGCGTGCGTGGCGCTCTGGCCTACACCCATGCCAGCGGCGACCTGCAGCCTTCCACCCAGGCCGCCTGGGATGGCGCAGGGGTGATGACTGTCAGCGGTGCGCCGCTGGATCGCCTCAGTACCCGCATGGAGTTGGGCGCCACCGCGCGCCTGACCCGCGCGAGTGCCATCGACCTGAGCTTCACTCGGCAGCGGGGCGAACGCACGCGCGACCAAAGCCTCACCGCCCAGTACACGCTGCAGTTTTAAGCCACCGGCGGGGGTGCCTTACCCCCGCCGATCCAACAGGTTGACCACCAACCGATCAATCCAGCCCCACACCCGCTGCTTAACCCGCCGCCACAATGGCCGTGCTTTCCAGGCCTCCAGGCTCACCGCCTGGCTTTGCCCGAAATCACGCTCGAAACTGCCCGCGACCGCCTGCGTCAACTCAGGGTCCAACGCCTCAAGGTTGGCTTCCAGATTGAACCGCAGATTCCAGTGGTCGAAATTGCACGAACCGATGCTGACCCAGTCGTCCACCAGCACCATCTTCAGGTGCAGAAAACACGGTTGGTATTCAAATATCCGCACGCCCGAGCGCAGCAAACGCGGGTAATAACGGTGCCCGGCGTAACGCACGGAGGGGTGATCGGTACGCGGGCCGGTGAGCAGCAAACGCACATCCACCCCACGCCCGGCCGCTCGGCGCAACGCACGGCGCACGCCCCACGTGGGCAGGAAGTAAGGCGTGGCCAGCCAGATGCGTGCCTTGCTGTTGTTAAGTGCACGGATCAACGATTGCAGAATGTCGCGGTGTTGACGGGCGTCGGCATACGCGACGCGACCCAGCCCAGGCCCGGTGGCCGGCAGCTTGGGCAGGCGCGGCAACCCAAAGTGGGTGGCCGGCTTCCACTCCCGGCGAGCCACGTTGGCGTGCCATTGCCGGTCGAACAGCGCTTGCCAGTCCAGTACCAGCGGGCCGCTGATCTGCACCATGACTTCATGCCAGTCGGCGGTGTCCTGCCCTGGCGTCCAGAATTCATCGGTAACGCCGGTACCGCCAACCACGGCGATGCTCTGGTCAATCAACAGCAACTTGCGGTGGTCGCGATACAGGTTGCGCATCCAGCGCCGCCAGTTCAGGCGATTGTAAAAACGCAACTCCACACCCACCTCGATCAAGCGCTTACGCAGCCCGAGGGTAAACGCCAGGCTGCCGTAATCATCGAACAGGCAGCGCACCCGCACGCCGCGCTCGGCGGCCAGCACCAACGCCTGCACCATGGCTTCGGCGCAGGCACCGGCCTCCACCAAATACAACTCCAGATCAACCTGACGTTCGGCGCGGGCAATGCCCACCAGCATCTGCGGAAAAAAACGCGGCCCGTCGATCAGCAACTCGAAACGGTTGGCGCTGCGCCACGGGAACACCGCGCCACTCACTTCAGCGCGCCGTAAAAATCAGCACCGCACCCACCGGCACCGACAAACTGATCGACTTGAGCCCCGCCGCCTTGCGCAACGCCGCCACACCCGGCGCGAGGTCGAAATCCTCGGCATGCAACACCACAGGTTCCAGGGTGACCACTTGGAAGCGCCGGTCATCCAGGCGCGTGGCGAGTAATTCGGCGCTGTAGGTCTGGGTTTTGCCGTGCAGGGTCACGCTCAGCGGCAAACGCAATTCCAATTGCGCGCCGGGGGCAAGTTCGTTGATGGGTTGCAGGTTGATCTGCGTGTTGATAAGCGCTTCGGGGAAGGTCTTGATCTGGAACAGGCTATTGCGCATGCGCTCGTCACGCAGCGGGATGCCGCTGTTGACCGACTCCAACTCCACTTCCAACTGCGCGGCGCCCTTGCCATCGACCTTGCCGTGCAGCACCAGAAAGCGCTGCACTTCGGCGATCTCGGTGTTTTTGGTGGTGACAAACGACAGGCGTGAGGACTCGTTGTCCAGGTACCAGTCGGCGTGGGCGGGCACGGCGGCACCGGCCAGCAAGGTGAAGGCCAGGGGTTTGAACACAGACGCGTTGAACATAAAAACTCGTGGGGCGAAAAACCTGGACGAACCTTAAGCGCATGTCACGAGCGGCGCAAATCCAAATGTGGGAGAAGGGCTGAATCAGGGGGTCAACCGACACCCCTGCCGCTCGCCCATCCACCGCGCCGTGTGCGTGCGCCCCAACCCAGTCGCCGTCACCTCGCTGCGCTGCGGGTTATCCCTGAACGCGCTGGTGGGTACGTATTGCTTTACATACCCCAGGCAATACGGCGCCGGGTTATTCGCCACGTACCGGCACGAGCAGTATTCCTTGGCGCTGTACGCCGCGATGATGTCGGGGAAGGCCTGCAGGTTGACGCGCTCGTGCCACCCCCAGCCGAGCAAGGCGAGCAACAGCAGCAGGAACAGGCTGGTAAACGGCCGACGACGGATCATGGCTGCACCGCTGCGAGTACGCGTTTAAGCAGTTCGTTGTGACGATAAGTACCGTCGCGATCATCGCCGTAGCGCACGATCACCACGTGTTCGGCGGGCATTATGAACAGTGCCTGGCCCCAGTGGCCAAGGGCGGCGAAGGTGTCGGCGGGGGCGTCGGGCCAAGGCTTTGGCGTGCCCTGGTTAAGCCACCAGTGGCCGCCGGGAACGGCTTCGTCCTGGCCGGTGTTGTAGTGAGCGAACGGCTGGCGGTTGAAGGCGACCCACTCCTTGGGCAGCAATTGCTGCTGGTGCCAACGCCCGTCACGTGCCATCAACAACCCTACGCGAGCCAGGTCGCGGGCGGTGAGGTAGGCGTAGGACGAGGCGACGAAGGTTTCGTCGGCATCGGTTTCCCAGGTGGCGTTGCGAATGCCCAGCGGCTGGAACAGCACATCCCACGGGTAACTCATGTAGGCCTTGTGGCCGAGCATGCCCTTGAGCGCGGCGGACAATAAATTGCTGTCGCCACTGGAGTAACGGAAGGCCTGACCGGGGGCGCTGAATGAGTCGGAGTTGGCGGCGAACTCGGCCATATCGCTGCGGCCTCGGGTGTAGAGCATCGCGACCACCGAAGATTTCAGCGGCGCGTATTCGTAGTCTTCCTGCCAGTCCAGGCCCGAGGCCCAGTGCAGCAGGTCGGCCATGGTCACCGTCGGGTGCTGTTTCATTGGCGGGTAAAAACGCGCCACGGGGTCGCTGAGTTTGAAGCGGTTATCGCCGTAGGCCACGCCGAGCACGGTGGCCATCAGGCTTTTACTGATCGACCAGGTCAGGTGCGGCGTGCTGGCGGTGGTGGGCGCGGCGTAGCGTTCATAAATGACCTGGCCGTCGCGAATCACCAGCAACGCGTCGGTGCGAATGCCTTGGCGGGTGGCGTCATCACGCGCAGGGAATGCGTAGGTTTCGAGGGCTTCGACGGCGGGGCCGGACAGTGGCGGGCCCTTGACCCAGTCCGTGTCGGGCCAGGTTTCAGCGCGGGCGGTAACGGTGATGAACAGCAGGGCAACACACAACAAGCCTCTGACCATGGACGCAGACTCAAGGGGGCATTCGAGCCCGCGAGCCTAGCCCAGGCGCATGACAGATTGACGACAGAGGGGGCTGTCATCCAAGCGTCACCATAACTTCATGGAGATGACACCGGGGCTACATAGCCTGAGTTTGGACAAACAAGTCGACCGGCCGAAAGTGGCTGGCACTCGGAGATTCGCCATGACTCAGATCGCCCGCATCAGCGACACCGGCAATGAACGCCGCCTGCAAGCCGAACGCCTGGTTGGCGCCAACGCTTTGCAGGAAGCCCAGGCCCTGCGGTTCAACGTGTTCAGCGGCGAATTCAACGCCAAGCTGAAAGGCGCGGAACATGGCCTGGACATGGATGACTATGATGTTCACTGCAGCCACATCGGCGTGCGGGATTTGAACAGCGGTCGATTGGTCGCCACCACCCGTTTGCTCGACCACCAGGCCGCCAGCACCCTGGGCCGGTTCTACAGCGAGGAAGAATTCAGCCTGCATGGCCTGCTGCACCTGCAAGGGCCGATCCTGGAAATCGGCCGCACCTGCGTCGACCCGGCTTACCGCAACGGCGGCACCATCGCGGTGTTGTGGGGCGAGTTGGCCGAAGTGCTCAACCAGGGCGGCTACAGCTATTTGATGGGTTGCGCGAGCATTCCGATGCACGACGGCGGTATCCAGGCCCACGCCATCATGCAGCGCCTGCGCGAACGCTACCTGTGCAACGAACACCTGCGCGCCGAACCGAAAAAACCGCTGCCGGCGCTGGACTTGCCGTCCAACGTAATTGCCGAAATGCCACCGCTGCTCAAGGCCTATATGCGCCTGGGCGCGAAGATCTGCGGCGAGCCATGCTGGGACGAAGACTTCCAGGTCGCCGACGTGTTCATCCTGCTCAAGCGCGACGAGCTCTGCCCGCGTTACGCACGTCACTTCAAGGCGGCCATGTGATGAGCCGGCTACGCATCTACGGGCGCATCGCCCGCGTGCTGGTGGTGGTGGCGCTGGGCTTGAGCATGGCCAGTGTATTTGGCCTGTTCGAACGCTTGGGCGTGGCCAATTCGATGGTGCGTCGCCAGCGTTGGTCGCGGTTCTTTATGGCCCGGCTGACCAACGCCCTGCCCTTTCGCGTGACGGTGCACGGCGAGTTGCCGACGCAGCCGATGCTGTGGGTGAGCAACCACGTGTCCTGGACCGATATTCCACTGCTGGGCGCGGTGGCGCCGATGTCGTTCCTGTCCAAGGCGGAAGTGCGCACCTGGCCGGTCGCCGGTTGGCTGGCCGCCAAGGCAGGCAGCCTGTTTATCCGTCGCGGTTCGGGTGACAGCCAACTGATCCGCAAGCAGATGACCCGTCACTTGGAACAACAGCACCCGCTGCTGATGTTCCCCGAAGGCACCACCACCGACGGGCGCAGCCTGCGCACGTTCCACGGGCGTTTGCTGGCCAGCGCAATCGACGCGCACGTATCGCTGCAACCGGTGGCGATCCGCTACCTGCGCGACGGGCAAGTGGATGCGCTGGCGCCGTTTATTGGCGATGACGATTTGCTGTCGCACCTGATGCGCTTGTTTGCCAACGATCAGGGCGATGTGGAAATCCACGTACTCAAACCGATTGCCTGCGCCGGGCAGGAACGCGCGGCGCTGGCGTATCAGGCGCAGCAGGCGGTGCAGAAGGCGTTATTCGGGCCGTTGCCGGAGACCGAACAAGTGGCTGTTCGGCCAGCGTTCGCCGCCTGATATGAGCTAAACACGGTTCCAATGTGGGAGGGGGCTTGCTCCCGATAGCAGTAGTTCAGTCAACCTATACAGTGACTGACCCACCGCCATCGGGGGCAAGCCCCTCCCACAGCTAGATCTCAGTAGTCAGTTGGTCTTGTGCAAATGCCTGCAATTGTGGATAGAACATCCGGAAGTCCTCACTCAGCGGCTCATACAACACACGCAACTCCTGCATCGCATGTTCCAACGCCTGCGGCTGAGTCAACCGCCGCGAAATCCCGCGCAGCACCTGCTCCATCACCGCGAACTCACGGTACGAGCCCAGCCAATCGTCCGCTGCCATATACGGTGCAATCTGCGCCAGCCGCCCCGGCAGTTGCGGTTCGGCCGCGAGCACGCGGTACACCTGCGAAGTGAAATGCTCCAGCGGCTGGTCGGCATACAGCGCCCAATCCCGCGCCAGGCAGTGGTCGAAAAACACATCGAGGACGATCCCCGCATAGCGCCTGCGCGTAAGGCTGAAGCGCGATAACGCCGCCCCTACCAGCGGGTGGCTGTCGGTGAAGCGGTCGATGGAACGATGCAACTGGATCGCCGATTCGATTGGCAGGCTGAACTGGCCCTGCAGGCGACCTTTGACGAAGTCGCCATAAAGACTACCCAGCAGTTGTGCTGGAAGTTGGCCGCCCAGATGCAGATGTGCGAGATAATTCATGGCGCGCAGTCTAGCACTGCCAACCACGTATCGTTATAACCCGATATACCGATTCAGAAGGGTCTCAGATCAAAATCATATTGGTATATCGGGATGTAGCGATTTAAAGTTCGCCTCATCGCGATATAACGCTTTACGAAACGAGCAACTGCCATGTCCATCGACCTCGACGAAATAATAAAAGCCCTGGCGCACCCAGTACGACGAGACATTCTCACCTGGCTCAAAGACCCGAAAGTGCAATTCCCCGAGCAACTGCACAACCACGAATACGGCATCTGCGCCGGGCAGATCGACCAACGCTGCGGCTTGTCCCAGTCGACGGTGTCGGCCCACCTGGCCACCTTGCAACGGGCGGGATTGATCAGCAGCCAGAAGGCCGGGCAGTGGCATTTTTTCCGGCGCAACGAGGAAACGATCCAAGCCTTCCTCGCGGCGCTTACCACTGAACTCAGCGCTGAATTCAGCGCGCCGCTGTAAAGGACACGAAAATGCCCTCTCGCTGCTTATCCTGGCCTTGAGCGCCTTCGCTATCGGCACCACCGAATTCGTCATCATGGGCCTGCTGCCCGATGTTGCGGCGGACCTCGGCGTATCGATCCCCGGCGCCGGTTGGCTGGTCACCGGCTATGCCCTGGGCGTGGCCATCGGCGCACCGTTCATGGCGCTGGCCACCGCCAAGCTGCCGCGCAAGGCCGCACTGGTAGCGTTGATGGGTATTTTCATTATCGGCAACCTGCTCTGCGCCCTGGCCAGCGACTACAACGTGCTGATGTTTGCCCGGGTGGTCACCGCGCTGTGCCATGGCGCGTTCTTCGGCATCGGTTCGGTGGTGGCGGCTAACCTGGTGCCGGCCAACAAGCGCGCATCGGCCGTGGCCTTGATGTTCACCGGCCTGACCCTGGCCAACGTGCTCGGCGTACCGCTGGGTACCGCGCTGGGCCAGGAAGCCGGCTGGCGCTCGACGTTCTGGGCGGTGACGGTGATTGGTGTGGTGGCGTTGATCGGCCTGATCCGTTTCCTGCCCGCCAAGCGTGACGAAGAGAAACTCAACATGCGCGCCGAACTGGCGGCCCTCAAGGGTGCCGGTATCTGGTTGTCGCTGAGCATGACCGCACTGTTCGCCGCCTCCATGTTCACCCTTTTCACCTATGTGGCACCGCTGCTCGGTGATGTCACCGGCGTGTCGCCCAAAGGCGTGACCTGGACGCTGCTGCTGATCGGCCTGGGCCTCACCGTGGGCAACATCATCGGCGGCAAGCTGGCGGACAAGCGCCTGGCGGCCACGTTGATCGGCGTGTTTATCAGCATGGCGGTGGTGTCCACGGCGTTGAGCTGGACCAGCGTCGCGGTGATCCCGACCGAAATCACTTTGTTCCTGTGGGCCACCGCCTCGTTCGCCGCCGTGCCCGCGTTGCAGATCAACGTGGTGACCTTCGGCAAGGCCGCACCGAACCTGGTGTCCACGTTGAACATCGGCGCCTTCAACATCGGCAACGCCCTCGGCGCCTGGGTTGGCGGCAGCGTGATCGCCCACGGCTTCGGCCTGGCCAGCGTGCCTTTGGCGGCGGCGGCGCTGGCGATCCTCGCCCTGCTGGTAACCCTGATTACTTTCCGTCAGAGCGGCAACGCCGACCTGGCCCCTGCGACCAACTGATCAACTCACTTGAAAGGTGTTATTTCATGACGACTATTTTCGATCCGATCACACTGGGCGACCTGCAACTGTCGAACCGCATCATCATGGCACCGCTGACCCGTTGCCGTGCCGATGAAGGCCGGGTGCCCAACGCGCTGATGGCCGAGTACTACGTGCAACGCGCCTCAGCCGGGCTGATCCTCAGCGAAGCCACGTCCGTGACGCCGCTGGGCGTGGGCTACCCGGACACGCCGGGCATCTGGTCCAACGACCAGGTACGCGGCTGGGCCAACGTGACCAAGGCCGTTCACGGCGCGGGCGGCAAGATTTTCCTGCAACTGTGGCACGTGGGCCGCATCTCCCATGAGTCGTACCTGAACGGCGAGACCCCGGTAGCCCCTAGCGCGATCCAGGCCAAAGGCCATGTCAGCCTGGTGCGCCCGCTGGCCGACTACCCGACGCCGCGCGCCCTGGAAACCGCGGAAATCGCCGAGATCGTCGACGCTTACCGCACCGGTGCCGAAAACGCCAAGGCGGCCGGCTTTGACGGCGTGGAAATCCACGGCGCCAACGGCTACCTGCTCGACCAGTTCCTGCAAAGCAGCACCAACCAGCGTACCGACAACTATGGCGGCTCCCTGGAAAACCGTGCACGCCTGTTGCTGGAAGTGACCGATGCGGCCATCGAAGTCTGGGGCGCCGGCCGTGTGGGCGTGCACCTGGCACCGCGTGCGGATGCTCACGACATGGGCGACGACAACCTGGCGCAAACCTTTACCTACGTCGCCAGCGAACTGGGCAAGCGCGGCATCGCGTTTATTTGCTCCCGCGAGAAAGAAGGCGCCGACAGCCTCGGCCCGCAACTGAAGAAAGCCTTCGGCGGCGTGTACATCGCCAATGAGCGCTTCACCAAGGACAGCGCCAATGCCTGGCTGGCCGAGGGTAAAGCGGACGCCGTAGCGTTTGGCGTGCCGTTCATTGCCAACCCGGACCTGCCTGCGCGCCTGAAGGCCGATGCGCCGCTCAACGAAGCGCATCCGGAAACCTTCTACGGCAAGGGCCCGGTGGGTTACATCGATTACCCGACGCTGTAATCACCTCAGACGCAAAACCAAATGTGGGAGGGGGCTTGCTCCCGATGGCGGCGGGTCAGTCACTGTATGTGTTGACTGATCCACTGCCATCGGGAGCAAGCCCCCTCCCACATTTTTGACTGTATGTTTCACCTTTGAAACATTGCTTCACATAGCGGCAACAATATCGCTACAAAATACTTAGGCGACTACCTATCAACCGCCTGCCAGCCCGTATATAAAGTCACCCCACCAATCAGGCAGAAGGACGATTGACTGTCCTTAGGCTTTACTGTTGACACAACCTGATGCAATTACGCATTTTGTCTCAATTGCGCAGGCTAGGGCTCAGGCGCAGCATGTCGAGCCCTGCATCCACCCAGCGTTCGGCTTCCTGATGTAACTGAAAGCTGTCGGGCACCAGCAACCACTGGCCAATCAGCCCGTTGATGTAGGCATGGATGCAAACAGCGCCCCGGGTAGTGTCGAGGTTTTGCGGAAGCTGCCCGCGATGGACCGCGTTACGCAGTGTCAGGCCGATGCGCAAGTTGCATTCCAGGCTATGGGTTTGGCGCTGGCGGCGCATGTCGCACATTTCATCGGTGAATTCGCACTTATGAAACAAAATCTCGTTGATGCGCCGGGTTTTCGGGTCCAGGGCCACTTGATGAAACAGATGAATCAGCAGCTTGCGCATGCAGCCCAGTGGGTCGAGTTCATCCTCGCTTTCACTGGCCCTGGCCAATTCATCCAGCGGTTCATGCAACGTATCGAGCAGCGCCCGCAGCAGATCGGATTTATTGCTGAAGTGCCAGTAAATGGCGCCCCGCGTCACACCGGCCAACGCGGCGATGTCGGCCAACGTGGTGCGCGCGACGCCGCGCTCATAGAAGGCTTGCTCGGCGGCATCGAGAATCTGGCTGCGCGTTTCCTGAGCTTCCTCTTTGGTGCGACGAACCATGGCAGTAAAACCTCAATCAAGACACTTGAGACTATCGTTAACGCAACGTTAATAGACGCGGACGATCATCAAAATATTTGTGGGACGACACCGTCACGGGTGCCGAACGTAATGGAATCGAGGTTTCGGGCGTTGCTTTGTCAACAAAGCGCGAAACCTGTCAAGAGTTTACAAACAACCATGAACGTAAGTATATTGCGTAGCAAGCTACTTATCTACTCACCGTTTGTTTTTTACCCTTCCACACTGCTTGTGCGCACTCTGCGCGCCTGACCCGAGGATCTTCATGCAACTTAAGCCAGCTGTTACCGCTCTGGTCACTGCCGTCGCCCTGGCATCGCTGCTCAGCGGATGTAAAAAGGAAGAAGCGGCTCCGCCCGCTCAAACCCCTCAGGTCGGCGTGGTCACCATTCAACCGCAAGCCTATACCCTGACATCCGAGCTGCCTGGCCGCACCACCGCCTACCGCATCGCGGAAGTTCGCCCACAGGTCAACGGCATCATTCTCAAGCGCCTGTTCAAGGAAGGCGCAGACGTGAAGGAAGGCCAGCAGCTCTATCAGATCGACCCGTCGGTGTACGACGCGACCCTGAAAAGCGCACAAGCCACCCTGACCCAGACCAAATCCATCACCGACCGCTACAAGCAGTTGGTCGATGAACAAGCCGTCAGCCGCCAGGAATACGACACCGCCGTCGCCAACCGCATGACCGCCGAAGCAAACGTTCAAACGGCCCAGATCAACGTGCGCTACACCAAAGTGTTCGCGCCGATCTCTGGGCGTATCGGCCGTTCTTCGGTGACCGAAGGCGCACTGGTCAGCAATGGCCAGGCCGATGCGATGGCCGTGATCCAGCAACTGGATCCGATCTACGTCGACGTCACGCAGTCGTCGGCTGAAATGCTCAAACTGCGCCGCGACCTGGAAAGCGGCCAGTTGGAAAAAGCCGGCGCCAATGCCGCCAAGGTCAAGCTGACCCTGGAAGACGGCAGCGACTACGGCCAGGAAGGCAAGCTGGAGTTCTCCGAAGTGTCGGTCGACCAGACCACCGGTTCCGTGACGCTGCGCGCCGTGTTCCCCAACCCTGACCACACCCTGTTGCCGGGCATGTTCGTACACGCCCAATTGCAAGCCGGTGTGAACAGCAAGGCCATCCTGGCGCCACAGCAAGGCGTGACCCGCGACATCAAGGGCATTCCGACGGCGCTGGTGGTGAACAAGGACAACAAGGTCGAGCAACGCACCCTGGTGGCCAACCGCACTGACGGTGCTTACTGGCTGGTGGAAAAAGGCCTGAACGCCGGTGACCGCGTGATCACCGAAGGCCTGCAATTCATCAAGCCGGGCATCGAAGTCCAGGTCAAGGACGCTGACAACGCCAAGCCCGCCGGTTCCGCTCCTGCTGCCGCTGCTGGCAAAGGGGAGTAACCCATGTCGAAATTTTTTATCGACCGTCCCATTTTTGCCTGGGTAATTGCCCTGGTGATCATGCTGGTCGGGACCCTGTCGATCCTGAAGTTGCCCATCAACCAGTACCCAGCCATCGCGCCGACCGCTATTGATATCCAGGTGACCTACCCAGGCGCGTCCGCACAAACCGTGCAGGACACCGTGGTGCAGGTCATCGAGCAACAGCTCAACGGTATCGACAACCTGCGTTATGTCGCCTCGGACAGTAACTCCGACGGCAGCATGACCATCACCGCGACGTTCAACCAGGGTACCAACCCGGACATCGCCCAGGTTCAGGTGCAGAACAAGCTGAACCTGGCGACCCCATTGCTGCCGCAAGAAGTGCAGCAGCAGGGTATCCGCGTGACCAAGTCGGTGAAGAACTTCCTGATGGTGATCGGTCTGGTGTCGGAAGACGGCAGCATGACCAAGGACGACCTCTCCAACTACATCGTGTCCAACATCCAGGACCCGATTTCCCGTACCGCGGGTGTCGGTGACTTCCAGGTGTTCGGTTCGCAGTACGCCATGCGTATCTGGCTGGACCCGGCCAAGCTGAACAACTACCAGTTGACCCCGGTCGACGTCAGCACCGCCATTTCCGCGCAGAACGTGCAAGTGGCCACTGGCCAATTGGGCGGCCTGCCCGCCCTGCCCGGTACCCAGCTGAACGCAACCATCATCGGCAAGACCCGCCTGCAAACCGCGGAAGAGTTCGGCAAGATCCTGATGAAGGTCAACGCCGACGGCTCGCAGGTTCGCCTGCGTGACATCTCGCGTATCGAACTGGGCGGCCAGAACTACAGCATCAGTGCGCAGTTCAACGGCAAGCCGGCGTCGGGCATGGCGATCAAACTGGCCTCGGGCGCCAACGCCCTGGACACCGCCAAGGCCATCCGTGCCACCGTGGCGTCCCTGGAGCCGTTCTTCCCGCCAGGCATGAAGGCAGTGGTGCCGTATGACACCACGCCAGTGGTAACCGAATCGATCTCCGGCGTGGTGCACACCCTGGTCGAAGCGATCGTGCTGGTGTTCCTGGTGATGTTCCTGTTCCTGCAGAACTTCCGCGCCACCATCATCACCACCATGACCGTACCGGTGGTATTGCTGGGTACCTTCGGGATCCTGGCGGCGTTCGGTTTCACCATCAACACCCTGACCATGTTCGGCATGATCCTGGCCATCGGCTTGCTGGTGGACGATGCCATCGTGGTGGTAGAGAACGTTGAGCGGGTGATGGCCGAGGAGCATCTGTCGCCCAAAGAAGCGACGGTCAAGTCCATGGGCCAGATCCAGGGCGCCCTGGTGGGTATCGCCCTGGTACTGTCGGCGGTATTGCTGCCGATGGCGTTCTTCGGCGGTTCCACCGGTGTGATCTACAAACAGTTCTCCATCACCATCGTTTCGGCCATGGCGCTGTCGGTACTGGTTGCGCTGATCTTCACCCCGGCCCTGTGCGCCACCATGCTCAAGCCGATCGACCCCGAGAAGCACGGCCAACCCAAGCGTGGTTTCTTCGGCTGGTTCAACCGCACCTTCGACCGTGGCGTTATCAGCTACGAGCGCGGCGTGGGCAACATGATCAAGCACAAGTACCCGGCGTTCTTCGTGTACCTGATCATCTTCGTCGGCATGATCTGGCTGTTCACCCGCATTCCAAGCGCGTTCCTGCCCGAGGAAGACCAGGGTGTGATCTTCGCCCAGGTACAGACCCCGGTCGGTTCATCCGCTGAACGTACGCAAAAAGTCATCGACGACATGCGGGCTTTCCTGCTCAACGACAAGGAAGGCGAGCCCGGCGAAGGCAAGGCCGTGAAATCGGTCTTTACCGTCAACGGCTTCAACTTCGCTGGCCGTGGCCAAAGCTCGGGCCTCGCGTTCGTGATGCTCAAGCCATGGGATGAACGCGATGCTTCGCAGTCGGTATTCGAAGTGGCCAAGCGTGCCCAGGGTTACTTCTTCGGGGCCTTCAAGGACGCCATGGTTTTCGCCATCGTGCCGCCTTCGGTCCTGGAGTTGGGTAACGCCACCGGTTTCGACGTGTTCCTGCAAGACCAGGGCGGTGTCGGCCACGAAAAGCTGATGCAAGCGCGCAACCAGTTCCTCGGCATGGCCGCCCAGAGCAAGATCCTGGCCGGTGTGCGCCCCAACGGCGTGAACGATGAGCCGCAGTACGAACTCACCGTCGACGACGAGAAGGCCAGCGCCCAAGGCATTACGCTGTCGAGCATCAACCAGACCCTGGCGATTGCCCTGGGTGGCAGCTACGTCAACGACTTCATCGACCGTGGTCGTGTGAAGAAGGTGTACGTGCAGGGCGACGCTGCCAGCCGGATGTCCCCGGAAGACCTGAACAAGTGGTTCGTACGCAGCGACTCCGGGAAGATGGTGCCCCTGTCAGCCATTTCTTCGGGCAAGTGGATCTACGGCTCGCCCAAGCTCTCGCGCTACAACGGTGTTGCGGCAATGGAAATCCTCGGTACGCCGGCACCGGGCTACAGTACCGGTGATGCCATGGCCGAAGTCGAACGCATCGCCAAGCAATTGCCGGCGGGCGTAGGCTATGCCTGGACGGGCCTGTCGTACGAAGAACGGCTGTCCGGCTCGCAGGCACCGGCGTTGTACGCCCTGTCGCTACTGGTGGTGTTCCTCTGCCTCGCGGCGTTGTACGAAAGCTGGTCGATCCCGATCGCGGTGGTACTGGTAGTGCCGTTGGGTGTGGTGGGTGCGTTGATCGCAACCAGCCTGCGCGGCCTGTCCAACGACGTGTTCTTCCAGGTCGGCTTGTTGGTGACGGTGGGCCTGGCGGCGAAAAACGCCATCCTGATCGTCGAGTTCGCCAAAGAGCTGCATGAACAAGGCAAAGGCATTGTCGAATCGGCCATCGAAGCATCCCGTATGCGTCTGCGCCCGATCATCATGACCTCCATGGCATTCGTGCTCGGCGTGTTGCCGCTGGCGATCTCCTCGGGCGCCGGCTCCGGCAGCCAGCACGCGATCGGTACCGGTGTGATCGGCGGTATGATCACGGCCACGGTCCTGGCGATCTTCTGGGTGCCATTGTTCTTTGCAACCGTGTCCGCCGCAGGCGAACGCAAACAGACTGAACCCAAGCAAACTCCTAAAGAGGCTGGCCAATGAGCAAGTCGCTACTTTCCTTAGCCGTCACGGCATTCGTGCTCAGTGGCTGCTCGCTTATACCTGACTACCAGCGCCCCGACGCGCCGGTGGCGGCACAGTTCCCGCAGGGCCCGGCGTATTCGTCGGCCCAGGCGCCGAACCAGGCCGCTGCCGAGCAGGGCTGGAAGCAGTTTTTCCATGACCCCGCGCTGCAACAGCTGATCCAGACCGCGCTGGTGAACAACCGCGACCTGCGTGTCGCGGCCCTGAACATCGACGCCTATGCCGCGCAGTACCAGATCCAGCGCGCCGACCTGTTCCCGGCCGTCTCGGCCACGGGCAACGGCAGTCGTTCGCGTACGCCGGCCAAGCTGTCGCAGTCCGGTCAGGCGACCATCGCCAGCCAGTACTCGGCGGGCCTGGGGATCAGTTCCTATGAGCTGGACCTGTTCGGCCGCGTGCGCAGCCTGAGTGAAGAAGCACTGCAAAAATACTTCGCCACTGAAGAAGCGCGGCGCAGCACCCAGATCAGCCTGGTGGCCAGCGTGGCCAACGCCTATCTGACCTGGCAGGCCGACAAGGAACTGCTCAAGCTCACCCAGGACACCCTGGGCGCGTATGAGCAGAGCTTCAAGCTCACCTCGCGCAGCAACGAAGTCGGCGTGGCTTCGGCCCTCGACCTCAGCCAGGCGCGCACCTCGGTGGAAAACGCCCGGGTAGCCCTGGCGCGCTATACCCGCCAGGTGGCCCAGGACGAAAACAGCCTGACCCTGCTGCTGGGCACCGGCCTGCCGGCGAATATCGCCAGCAAGCCGCTGTCGGATGACCTGCTCAGCGAAGTACCGGCCGGGTTGCCATCGGACCTGTTGCAACGTCGCCCCGACATCGTGCAGGCCGAGTACAACCTCAAGGCGGCCAACGCCAACATCGGCGCGGCCCGTGCCGCGTTCTTTCCGAGCATCAGCCTGACGGCCAGCGCCGGTACCGCCAGCCCGACACTGGGCGGCCTGTTCAAGGGCGGTTCGGGTACCTGGTCGTTCGCGCCGCAGATCAACATCCCGATCTTCAACGCCGGTAGCCTGCGCGCCAGCCTGGACTACTCGAAGATCCAGAAAGAGATCAACGTGGCCAACTACGAGAAGGCCATCCAGACGGGCTTTCAGGAAGTGTCCGACGGCCTCGCCGCGCGTGAGACCTACAAGCAGCAACTGGACGCCCAGCGCGGCTTCGTCGCGGCCAACCAGGATTACTACCGCCTGGCCGAGCGCCGCTACCGCATTGGTGTCGACAGCAACCTGACCTTCCTTGATGCCCAGCGCCAACTGTTCAGCGCCCAGCAATCGCTGATCACCGACCGCCTGGCGCAACTGACCGCCGAGGTCAACCTGTACAAGGCCCTCGGTGGCGGCTGGAACGAGCAGACCGCGAAGAACGAGCCGTTGAAAGAAGAAGCACCGGCGCTGAAGTTGTTCTGATCGTGCTGCTGTAAACAAAAAAACCGCCTCCTCACCAGGAGGCGGTTTTTTTATGCCATTTTTTACACCATCGATTAAATGTGGGGGCTTGCTCCCGATGGCGGTCTGTCAGTCAGCTCATCTGCAGCTGACCCACTGCCATCGGGAGCAAGCCCCATCCCACATGGAATTGCATCAAGCCGCCCTAAACCTGCCGCCTTGCTTTTCCGCCAACCTTTCAGGGTAAAATTAGTTACTGATTCTTACAGACCACAGAGGGAGCTTGTCGTAATGATCGTAGGAATCGACCTGGGGACCACCAACAGTCTCGCCGCTGTCTGGCGGGGTGACGCCGCCGAATTGGTGCCTAACGCCCTTGGCCATCTGCTCACGCCAAGCGTGGTCGGGCTGGATGATCAAGGCCGTGTGCTGGTCGGCCAGGCCGCCAAAGAGCGCCTGCATACCCACCCGCACCTGACCACTTCGCTGTTCAAGCGCTACATGGGCAGTGCCACCGAAGTACGCCTGGGCGACCGCTCGTTCCGCCCCGAAGAACTCTCGGCATTGGTGCTCAAAAGCCTCAAGGAAGACATCGAGCGCACCTACGGCCATACGGTCACCGAAGCCGTGATCAGCGTGCCCGCCTACTTCAGCGACGGCCAACGCAAAGCCACGCGCATCGCCGGTGAGCTGGCCGGGCTCAACGTTGAAAAACTGATCAACGAGCCCACCGCCGCCGCCCTGGCCTACGGCCTGCACCAGCGTGACAAAGAGACATCATTCCTGGTCTTCGACCTCGGCGGCGGCACCTTTGACGTGTCGATCATCGAGCTGTTCGACGGCGTGATGGAAGTACGCGCCAGCGCCGGCGACAACTTCCTCGGTGGCGAAGACTTCGACACCCTGCTGCTGGAGCACTTCGTCGACAGCCAACGCAACGCCGCCGACTTCCCACCCACCAGCAGCGTGCTGCACGCCCTGCGCCGGGAGGCCGAGCGCGTGCGCAAAGCCCTGGGCCAGGACGACAGCGCCGAATTCGCACTGCGTGTCGACGGCCAGCAGTGGGTCAAGACCATCACCCAGCAAGAGCTGGCCAAACTCTACACGCCGCTGCTGGAGCGCCTGCGCGCGCCGATCGAACGCGCCCTGCGCGATGCGCGGATTCGCGTCGGCGACCTCGATGAAATATTGCTGGTAGGCGGCACCACGCGCATGCCGCTGGTGCGCAAACTCGCCGCGGGATTGTTCGGCCGCTTCCCTTCCATCAGCCTCGACCCGGACCAGGTGGTCGCCCACGGCGCCGCGATCCAGGCCGCGCTCAAGGCGCGTTCCGCTGCCCTGGAAGAAGTAGTGCTGACCGACGTGTGCCCCTACACCCTGGGCATCGAAACCTCAAACCAGTACGGCGGCCATATCGAAAGCGGCCACTACCTGCCGTTGATCGAACGCAACAGCAGCGTGCCGGTGAGCCGGGTCAAGAGCGTGGTCACCCTGTACGACGACCAGACCCGCGTGCTGCTCAAGATCTATCAGGGCGAAAGCCGCCTGGTCAAAGACAACATCGAACTGGGCCAACTGGACATCAGCGTGCCCAAGCGCAAGGCCGGTGAGGTCTCGCTGGACGTGCGCTTCACCTACGACAACAACGGCCTGTTGGAAGCCCAGGTGAATATCCCGCTGACCGGCGAGCAACACTCATTGGTGATCGAGAACAACCCTGGCGTGCTCAGCCCGCAGGAGATCCAGCAACGCCTGCAAGCCCTGGCGCAGTTGAAGGTTCACCCGCGCGACCAGCAGGTCAACACCGTGCTTACCGCGCGCCTTGAGCGGCTCTATCAGGAAAACCTCGGCGAACTGCGCGAGCAACTCGGCCACTGGGCGGCGCAGTTCCAGCAAGTGCTCGATACCCAGGACGAACGCCGCATCCGCGAGGCCCGCAGCGAACTGACCCGTCAACTCGAGCAGTTGGACAACGGCTTCTGGCGCTGAGGGAGGACCCGATGGAGTATTGGAACGTACTGCAACTGCCCGAAGATGCCGACGAGCGCACCATCAAGCGCAGCTATGCGCGGCTGCTCAAAAGCTGCCGTCCGGACGACGACGCCGCAGGCTTCCAGCGCCTGCGCGAAGCCTACGAGCAAGCCTTGAGCGAGGCACGCTGGCGAGCTGACCGCGAGCCACACGAACGCGTCGAAGTGCCGGTGGTCGAACCGACCTATGCCAACCTCAACGATTTGGCCGAGCTGATGGACATCCGGCCCCTGCAACCGGCCCCCTACGAAGCCCCGGCGCCGGACCCGGCCCACGCCCTGCTCAGCGGCCTCACCACACACAACCTCGACGCGCGCTGGGCCCAGGCCCAGCAACAGCACTGCACCGAGGCCTTCCAGGCCGGCCTGCTGCGCCATTGCTTCGATACGCCCGGCGAGCGCAGCGCCATCGCCCAGTGGGCGGTGCAACACCTGGACTGGCTGACGCCGTGGCAACAGATCGCCATGACCCCCTGGCAGCACGAAGCGCTGACCGGCGAGCTGTTGCAAGACTACCGCCGCACCTTGCAGGAATTGCTGGAGCAAAAGGCCGAGCGCGAGTTCATCAGCCAGCTCACTCACTACAACAACCAAGCGTGGCTGCGGGTGTTCGACCTGCAACAACAATGGCAACGCATCATTTTGCAACTGCTCCACGATACCCAGTGGAGCGTGCCGCTGTTCGAGCGCGTGTGCCAGGCCTTCGCCTGGGACGACCAGAAAGGCGTGTACCCGGAGCCGGCGTGGATGTGGCGCGAACTGGTGGGGCGCTGCGAACAGGAAAGCTTCTACGCCCACTTGCAGGACAAGGCCCAGGACACGCGACGCACCTCTGCCGACGCCATGGCCGCACGCTTGCTGCTGACGCCCATGACGGCCACTCAGCAAAACAACATGATCAATGGGTTTGGCGAGAACGAGTGGAATGCCTGCCAGCACCTGGCCCAGACCCTGACCTGGCGCTACCCGCAACTGGTTGAACGCTTGCCTCAGGCCGATGTGTTTTTCTGGCGCAAGTTCGTGCCGCGGCCGATCTACACCCAGGTGTTTATCCGACTGTGGGCAATCCTCGCCCTCGCCATCGGCCTGAACATTGCCCACGACACCCCGGGCAAGCTGGACCTGATGTCGGTGGTTCTGTTCATGCTGATGTCATTCGTGCCGGCCCTTGTGGCCTTCCGCGTCACTCAGTTCTGGGCGGTCATGAGCTCGGTGTATCGGGTGCCGGACGTCTGGCTGAGCCAGTACCTGATTCCCAAACGACTCAACCCCAACGACTATTGGCTGGTGATTCGTCACGGCGTTCCCCAGGCGATCATGCTGATCGCCTGTGCCTTGATGCTCGGCGTACTCGGCGCCGTGACCTATGCCGGCGCGCTGCTGATCAACCTGCTGCACACGAAACGCATCGGCCAGATGAGCCAGAAACTCAGCGAAGGTTACCCCTGGCTGAACGGCCTGCACTGGGCATTCTGGAGCCCGCTGCAAGCGGTGTTCGTGGCGGTGATGGTGGCGCTGATCATCGCCGCCCAGCATTACTTGCCGGCGATCCCCTGGACCCACCTCACTCCGCCCAAACCCTGACCGCCACGGCCGGGCCTCAGCGCCCGGCAACTTGCGTTCGATCATCGCCCACAACCCGCCCTCCCCCAATTGAACCGCCCCCGCACCGCCACGCACCATGGCCGCCACCTGCATAACCCCAATAACAACAGGTCCACCGCCATGAGCACGTTCCGCCCTCGCCAGCTGTTGCTGGCCACCGCTGTCGCCAGTGTTGCCTTGCCTGTCTTCGCCCAGGAACAGGGTTTTCTCGAAGACGCCAGCGCCAACCTCAACCTGCGCAACTTCTTCATCAACCGTAACTTCACCAACCCCACCAAGAGCCAGGGCGGCGCACAGGAGTGGACCCAGAGTTTCATCCTCGACGCCAAGTCCGGCTTTACCCAGGGCACAGTAGGTTTTGGCGTGGACGTGTTGGGCCTGTACTCGCTCAAGCTCGATGGCGGTCGCGGCACGGGTGGCACCCAGCTGCTGCCGCTGGACCATGACGGCCGCCCGGCGGATGAGTTCGGCCGTCTTGGCGTAGCGTTCAAAGCGCGCATGTCAAAGACCGAAGTGAAGGTCGGCGAATGGATGCCGGTGCTGCCGATACTGCGCGCGGACGATGGGCGCTCGTTGCCGCAGACCTTGCGCGGCGGGCAGATCACGTCAAAGGAAATCGACGGCCTGACCCTCTATGGTGGCCAGTTCCGCGCCAACAGCCCGCGTGACGACAGCAGCATGAACGACCTGTCGATGACCGGTAAAACCGCATTCACCTCCGACCGTTTCAACTTCCAGGGCGGCGAATACACGTTCAACGACAAACGCACCCAGGTTGGCCTGTGGAATGCCCAGCTCAAGGACATCTACCGCCAGCAGTTCATCAACCTGATCCACAGCCAGCCCCTCGGTGCCTGGACCCTGGGCGCCAACCTCGGCTTCTTCTATGGCGAGGACGACGGCAGCGCCCGCGCCGGCAAGCTGGACAACAAGACCTGGTCCGGTCTGCTCTCGGCCAAATACGGCGGTAACACCTTCTATGTGGGCCTGCAAAAACTCACCGGCGACAGTGCCTGGATGCGCGTCAACGGCACCAGCGGCGGCACCCTGGCCAACGACAGCTACAACTCCAGCTACGACAACGCCCAGGAGAAATCCTGGCAAGTGCGCCACGATTACAACTTCGCCGCCCTCGGCGTGCCGGGCCTGACGCTGATGAACCGCTATATCAGCGGCAGCAACGTACACACCGCCACTGTCACCGATGGCAAGGAGTGGGGGCGTGAGAGTGAATTGGGCTACACCGTGCAAAGCGGCAGCCTGAAGAACCTGACGGTACGTCTGCGCAATTCCAGCATGCGCCGCGACTACAGCAACAACGAGTTCGATGAAAACCGGTTGATCGTCAGTTACCCGATAAGTCTGCTGTAAACCCGCGCGGCACTTACTGTATCGTGCGCGCCTGCCGCTGCTGATCCACACAGCAGCGGCCTCTTATTCGAGCCTGCGCCCACCATGAAATCCTTTGCCATCGCATCCGCCGTGCTTGCCCTGGCCATGAGCCTCAGTGGCTGCATTGGCGCGCCCATCGCCTTGACGCCACAGACCGCGCAACGCCTGCAAGCCCAGGCGCCGATCCGGTTTTTGCTGACCTTCGATGACGGCCCCAGTGCGTCGGGCTACAACAACCCGAGCCGTTCGGTGGTGGCCGACCTGGCCGACAACCCGGTATTGCCGGGTATCAAGGCCGTGTTCTTCCTGCAGACCGAAGCAACCCGTTCCGGCGGCAGTTCACGGGGCCGCAAGACCATGGAACGGGAGTACGCCGGCGGCCATGTCCTGGCGTTCCACACGGCTACCGCGTTTCATACCAACCACCGCTGGCTGAACAACGCCGAGCTGGAAAGCACCCTCACCCAGGGCGCCGCAGACATTGCCGCCATCACCGGCGCGCCGCCGGTGCTGGTGCGCCCGCCCTTCTGGAACTATGACCGCCGCACCTTCGCCGCCTATCAGCGCCACGGCATGCAGGTGTTGCTGACCGACCTGAGCGCCAACGACGGCAAGATCTGGGGCTTCAACGCCAGCCCGCGTCGCCGCGCCAACCTGTATCGGCAACTGTCGGTGGTGCGCGAGCGCATTGCCCTGGGTGAATTGCCGACGGTGGACGGCGTGATACCGGTGGTGGTGACCTTCCACGACATCAACCGCTACACCGCAAGGCATATGCAGGAATACCTGCAAATCCTGATGGACAGCGCCCGCGTCAATGGCATGAAGACGGCTGCCGAGCCGTTCTACACCGACCATGGCGCCCTGGAACGCGCGGCGCTGGCGCGGACGGTGAAGGATGTGAGCGAGCCAGTGCACCTGCCGGGGGTATGGAACTGGGTGTGGGATGGCGATTCCCACTGAAATCTACAGTCCTTGTGAAGAACACACATGTGGGAGGGGGCTTGCTCCCGATAGCGGAGTATCAGTCAGTACATATATCGACTGACACACCGCTATCGGGAGCAAGCCCCCTCCCACTTTTTCTACCGTATTTCAGTCCTGGCGGGACTCCACGCCAAGCTCATCCCACACCGACTCCGCCAGATGGAAAGTGGCATTCGCCGCCGGGATCCCGCAGTAGATCGCGCTCTGCATCAGCACCTCCTTGATCTCGGCCCGGGTCACGCCATTGCTGGCGGCGGCGCGCAGGTGCAGCTTGAGTTCTTCGGCGCGGTTCATGCCGATCAACATGGCGATGGTGATCAGGCTGCGGGTGTGCCGCGGCAGGCCCGGGCGGGTCCAGATAGCACCCCAGGCGTGGCGGGTGATCATTTCCTGGAACTCGCTGTTGAACTCGGTCAGGGCATTGAGGCTGCGGTCGACGTGGGCATCGCCCAACACTTCGCGGCGCACCTGCAGGCCTTCGGCATAACGTTGTTTCTCGTCCACAAAATGCTCCTTAGCGGGCCAGCAGAAATTCAATCACCCGGTCGCTGAACGCAGCACCGGCCTGGACATTGGACAGATGCGCCGCATAGAACTCGGCATACTCCGCGCCCCGTACATGGCTCTGGATAAAGTGGCCACCGGCCGGCGGTGTAACGGCGTCTTCAGTGCCGGCAATCACCAGGGTCGGCGCCTGGATTGCCGCCAGTTGCTCACGGAAATCGGCATCCCGCACGGCGGCGCAATTGGCCGCATAGCCTGGCGGCGACGTGGCCGCCAGCATGTCGGTGATCTGCTTGGCCTGGTGCGGGTTGACCGCGGCAAAATCGGCGGTGAACCAGCGCGCGATGGACGCATCACGCAGCGCAACCATGGCCGCCGCGCCGTCGCGCAGTACCATTTCGATGCGTGGGTTCCAGATGTCCGGCGTGCCGATTTTGGCGGCGGTGTTACACACCACCAGGCGCTCCAAGCGCTCGCCGGCGTTGATCCCCAGCCATTGGCCGATCAAGCCGCCCATCGACAACCCGCAAAAATG
The DNA here is from genome assembly GCF_054668275.1 of Pseudomonas sp. S3_A03. Lineage (NCBI taxonomy): Bacteria > Pseudomonadati > Pseudomonadota > Gammaproteobacteria > Pseudomonadales > Pseudomonadaceae > Pseudomonas > Pseudomonas sp. S3_A03. Next base: position 5,530,815 of record NZ_CP162753.1, on the reverse strand, counting down.
CGCGCGTTGAATGCCCTGCGCATCCAACAAAGCAAGCACGTCGCGCCCCAACTGCTCGATGCTGTAGGGCCCTTCGGTGACCAGGGATTTGCCATGGCCACGGGTGTCGAACCGCAACACGCGAAAATGCTCGGTAAAGGCCGGGATCTGGATATCCCACATATGCAGGTCGGTGCCCAGGGAGTTGGAGAGCACCAACACCGGTGCGTCGACGGGCCCGTCGAGTTGGTAATGCAGTTCGCCGTCGGCGAGTTGTACATAAGCCACAGTGGCCTCCTCAGGCAGTCAATTGAAAGTGTTCGGTTACTGCGCGAGTGACCCAGGTGCGCGCCTGGCCCAGGTAGTGGGCCGGGTCGAGCAGGCGGTCCAGCTCGGCGGCTGACAGCTGGGCGGTGACCTGCGGTTCATCCGCCAGCACCGCGCGCAGGTGGCGACCCTCTGCGACGGCACGTTTGCAGCACTGCTCAAGCAAATGGTGCGCGGTTTCGCGGCCCAGGCGTTGGGCCAGCACGATGCTCACCGCTTCGGCCAATACCAGGCCTTGGGTCAGGTCAAGGTTCTGCCGCATGCGCTCGGGGTCGACTTCCAACCCTTCGCTTATCAGCAGCGCCTGTTGCAGGGCGCCGGATACCAGCCGGCAAATCTGCGGCAAGGTTTCCCATTCGGCGTGCCACAGGCCCAGGCTGCGTTCGTGCTCCTGGGGCATGGCGCTGAGCATCGTCGAGACCAACCCCGGCACGCAGGTAGCCGCGCCGATCAGCACGGCGGCGCCCACCGGGTTGCGCTTGTGGGGCATGGTCGAGGAGCCGCCTTTGCCCGGCGCCGACGGTTCAAACACTTCCGCCGCTTCGGTTTGCATCAACAGGCTGATATCCCTGCCCAGCTTGCCGAGGCTACCGGCGATCAAGCCCAGCACGCCGGCGAACTCCACCAGGCGATCACGCTGGGTGTGCCAAGGTTGTTCGGGCAAGGTCAGTTGCAATTGCGCCGCCAACGCTTCGGCCACCGGCAGGGCTTGGTCGCCGAGCGCGGCCAAGGTGCCGGACGCGCCGCCGAACTGCAGCACCAGCAAGCGCGGCTTCAACTCGACAAGACGTTGCCGGTTGCGGCTGACCGCCCCCAGCCAACCGGCGATTTTCATGCCCAGGGTCACCGGCGTTGCATGCTGCAACCAGGTACGCCCGGCCAATGGCACATCGGCGTAACGCTGCGCCTGGTCAGCGAGAACCGCGCCCAGCCGAGCCAGGTCGGTTTCGATCAGTTCCACGGCGCGGCGCAGTTGCAGCACCAGGCCGGTGTCCATCACGTCCTGGCTGGTCGCGCCCAGATGCACATAACGCTCGGCGCCGGCGTCTTCAGCGGCAATCAATTTGCCCAACGCCTTGACCAACGGAATCGCCGAATTCCCCGCCGTGGCAATCGCCGCGCCCAAGGCATCGACGTCATACAGCGACGCCAGGCACGCCTGGGCAATCGGCGCCACGGCGGCCTGGGGGATCAACCCGACCTGGGCCTGTGCGCGAGCCAGGCCGGCCTCGACATCCAGCATGCCCTGCAAGCGGCCCTGGTCGCAGAACACTTCGGCCATGCTGTCGGCCGTGAAGTAAGCGTCGAACAATTGGTTGCTCGTGCGCAGCGTCATAACGTATCCCTTACAAATCGTGGTGCAGGTACGCCGCCTGCTTGGGCAAGCGCAAACTGAACAGGAAGGCCACGGCCATCATCGCAGTGACGTACCAGTAAAAGGTGTTTTCCATGCCCATGGATTTCAACCCCAGGGCGACGAACTCCGCCGAACCGCCAAAGATCGCGTTGGCCACCGCATACGCCAGGCCGACGCCGAGGGCACGGACCTGGGGAGGAAACATTTCCGCTTTCACCAGGCCGCTGATCGAGGTGTAGAAGCTGACGATGGCCAGCGCCAAGGTGATCAGCACGAATGCCAGGAACGGGCTGCTCACGGTTTTGAGGGTCAGCAGGATCGGCACGGTGAACAACGTCCCCAGGCCTGCGAACCACAACATCGAATTACGTCGGCCGATCTTGTCCGCCAGCATGCCGAATACCGGCTGCATGCACATATAGAGGAACAATGCGCCGGTCATGATGTAGCTGGAGGTCTTGGCGTGCATGCCCACGGTGTTCACCAGGTACTTCTGCATGTACGTGGTAAAGGTGTAGAAAATCAGCGAACCACCGGCGGTGTAGCCCAGCACCGTGATAAACGCCGCCTTGTGGTCGCGAAACAGCGCAGCGACGCTGCCGGCGTCCTTGTCTTCGCGCATTTCCTTGCTGGTGGTTTCTTTCAGGGTACGCCGCAGCAACAGTGAGATAACCGCCGCAATCGCGCCGATCACAAACGGAACGCGCCAGCCCCAGGCACGCAGCTCTTGCTCGGTGAGGATCTGCTGCAGGATCACCACCACCAGCACGGCCAGCAACTGGCCGCCGATCAGCGTCACATATTGGAAGGACGCAAAGAACCCGCGCTGGCCCTTGAGCGCGACTTCACTCATATACGTGGCGGTGGTGCCGTACTCGCCGCCCACGGACAAGCCCTGGAACAGGCGCGCTACCAGCAGCAGGATCGGCGCCCACACGCCAATGTCGTTGTAGGTGGGCAAAAACGCGATGACCAACGAGCCGGCGCACATCATCAGCACCGAAATCATCATCGAGTTTTTGCGCCCGTGTTTATCGGCTACGCGACCAAACAGCCAGCCGCCGATGGGGCGCATAAGGAACCCGGCGGCGAATACACCGGCGGTGTTGACCAACTGGACGGTGGGGTTGTCCGACGGAAAAAACGCCGGGGCAAAGTAGATGGCGCAGAAGGCATAGACGTAGAAGTCGAACCATTCGACCAAGTTACCGGAGGACGCACCAACAATCGCAAAGATCCGTTTGCTGCGTTCTTCTCCGGTGTAATGACTGGTTTCTGTGGTCATGGCGTTTTCACTCAGTGGGAACGGTTATAGCCTAGACATACTTTGCAACAACCATGTTCCGCAAGCAGACATTTGGGTAGGTGCCTTCTGAAGCGGCCCTATCGGGGGCTTGCCCCCGATAGGGCCTGACAAGCGACTCAATAATCGAAGAACACCGTTTCCTTATCGGTCCCCTGCAGGATCACATTCCACTGATATACCCCCGCCCCATCCGGCTGGGCAATCAAGGTGCCCCGCCGCTCTGCCGGCACACAGGCCAGCAACGGGTCATCGCCATTCAACGCTTCCCCGTCGAAGTAAATCCGCGTGAGCAGGTGCTTGACCAAGCCACGCGCAAACACCAGCACCACCAAATGCGGCGCCTGGGTCGTGCCTTGAAGGCCCGGCACGCTGCCCGGCTTGATCGTGGTAAACCGGAAGCGCCCTTCGGCGTCCACCGGCACGCGGCCAAAGCCTTCGAAGTTCGGGTCGACGGCTTTGTCCTGCTCGTCCTCGGGGTGGTCGTATTTGCCGGCGGCATTGGCCTGCCAGACTTCGAGCATGGCGTCGTTGACCGCATCACCGTTGCCGTCCACCACTTGCCCACTGATCGCCACGCGCTCACCGAGGGTGGCGGCGCTGGTCAGGTCTTCGCGGTTCAGCCAGGTCAGGCCGATGTGGTAATACGGCCCTACGGTATGGGACGTGGTTGCGTAAAGACTCATCTCATTTCTCCATCGGCGTGGCGTCGCGGCCGCGCAGGACGATGTCCCAGCGGTAGCCGAGGGCATAGGAAGGAATGGTTTTCTCCAGGTCGAAACGCGCGATCAGGCGTTCCTTGGCGCTGGTATCAGGCACACAGTTGTAGATCGGGTCGTATTCCAGCAACGGGTCGCCGGGGAAATACATCTGCGTCACCAGACGCGTCAGCACGCTGGGGCCGAACAGTGAAAAGTGGATGTGCGCCGGGCGCCACGCGTTGTGGTGGTTGCCCCACGGGTAGGCGCCGGGCTTGATGGTCTGGAACTGATACCAGCCGTCGGCGTCGGTGACAGTGCGCCCGGTGCCGGTGAAGTTCGGGTCCAGCGGCGCGTTATGCAAGTCGCGTTTATGGTTGTAGCGTCCGGCGGCGTTGGCCTGCCAGATCTCCACCAGAATGCCCGGCACCGGCAGGCCGTTTTCATCCAGCACCCGGCCGTGGATGATGATGCGCTCGCCCTGAGGCTCGCCTTCATGCTGGGCGGTAAGGTCGTTGTCCTGCGCATTGATCCGCTCGGCGCCGATGGTCGGGCCGGTGATTTCCGACAGGGAATGGGGCAAAAACACCAAGGGCTGAGACGGCGAACGCAGGTTCGTCGACTGGTAGGCCGGGTGCAGGTAATCAGGTTGGGTGCCCGCTTGCGGGCGCCGGTAACCGGGCTTGTCACTCATGGAGCAATCCTCTCTTATTAGACGCGTTCAATCGCCAGGGCCAGGCCTTGGCCGACGCCCACACACATGGTCGCCAGGCCTTTGCGGCCGCCGGTTTTTTCCAACTGATGCAGGGCCGTCAGTACCAGCCGCGCTCCGCTCATGCCCAACGGGTGGCCAAGGGCGATGGCGCCACCGTTCGGGTTGACCTGCGGCGCGTCGTCGGCGATGCCCAGCTCACGCAGCACCGCCAGGCCTTGGCTGGCGAAGGCTTCGTTGAGCTCGATCACGTCAAAATCGGTGACGGCCAGGCCCAGGCGCTCGACCAACTTGCGCACTGCCGGCACCGGGCCAATGCCCATCACGCGCGGTGCGACACCGGCGCTGGCCATGCCCAATACCCTGGCGCGGGCGGTAAGGCCATGTTTTTTGACCGCTTCGGCCGAGGCCAGAATCAGCGCGGCGGCGCCATCATTGACACCCGACGCGTTGCCGGCGGTGACGGTCTTGTCCGGGCCGTTGACCGGCTTGAGTTTGGCCAGGGCGTCGAGGGTGGTGTCACGCGGATGCTCATCGCGCTCCACCACGGTTTCGCCTTTTTTATGCGCAACCCGCACCGGCACGATTTCTTCGGCAAAGTAGCCGGCGGCCTGCGCGGCAGCGGTACGTTGCTGGCTACGCAGGGCGAAAGCGTCCTGGTCGGCGCGCGACACGTTGTAATCGTCGGCCACGTTATCGGCGGTCTGCGGCATCGCATCCACGCCGTACTGGGCTTTCATCAACGGGTTGATAAAGCGCCAGCCGATGGTGGTGTCCTCCAGCTTCATGGTGCGCGAGAACGCCGCGTCGGCCTTGCCCATCACGAACGGCGCACGGGACATCGACTCGACGCCGCCGGCAATCGCCAGCTCCATCTCGCCGCTGGCGATGGCACGGAAGGCAGTACCGATGGCGTCCATGCCCGAGGCGCACAAACGATTGAGGGTCACGCCCGGAATACTCTCCGGCAGGCCCGCGAGCAACAGCGCCATGCGGGCGACGTTGCGGTTGTCTTCGCCGGCCTGGTTGGCGCAGCCGAGGAACACCTCGTCCACCGCGCTCCACTGCACCGACGGGTTGCGCTCCATCAGCGCCTTGATCGGCAGGGCGGCCAGGTCGTCGGCACGCACCGTGGCCAGCCCCCCGCCGAAACGGCCGATGGGGGTGCGGATGGCATCACAGATAAATACGTCGCGCATCAGGCTTCTCCTGGCGCTTGGCCATGGGCGGCGGCGGTGCGCGCTTCGAGGTCACGCAGGGCCGTGAGTTCTAGCTCGGTGGGTTCGGCGGTGGTATCAACCTGGTCGGCAAACCGAATCGCCCAACCGGTGGCCGCCACGACTTGTTCGCGGGTCACGCCCGGGTGCAGCGCGGTGACCACAAACTCATGGGTGCCCTCCTCCGGCTCCATGATGCACAGGTCGGTAATAATCCCGACAGGACCGGCTCCCGGCAGGCCCAGGCGCTTGCGTGAATCGCCGCCTTCGCCGTGGCCTACGGAGGTAATGAAATCCAGCTTGTCGACAAACGAACGCGAAGACTGCTTGAGTATGATCAGTACGCTCTTGGCCGAGCCGGCGATCTCGGGCGCGCCACCGGCACCCGGCAGGCGCACTTTGGGCCGGTGATAGTCACCGACCACGGTGGTGTTGATGTTGCCGAAACGATCAACCTGGGCCGCGCCGAGAAACCCCACGTCAATGCGCCCGCCCTGCAGCCAGTAGCGAAAAATCTCACCGGTCGGCACCACGGTGTCGGCGGTTTCCGCCAGCTCGCCGTCACCGATGGACAGCGGCAGTACCGAAGGCTTGGCGCCAATCGGGCCGGACTCGTAGATCAGCACCACATCGGGCGACGACGTCAGGCGCGCCAGGTTGGCCGCTTTCGACGGCAAGCCGATACCCACGAAGCACACCGAACCGTTCTTCAGGCGGCGCGCGGCGGCGACGGTCATCATTTCATTGGTCGAGTAAGCCATTAGTTGGCCTCCTGCGCGGTGGCCAGTTTGGCCTGGAATTCACTGAAGTCGGCAGTGCCGTGGATGTATTCGTCAATCCATGCGGTAAAGGTCCCACGGTCGCGGGCAATCGGGTCCCACGCCTGGTAGAAGCGGTTATCGCGTTCGTTGTAACCGTGAGCGTAGGACGGGTGTGCGCCACCGGGTACATGGCATACCGCGGTCAGGGCCCAGGTGGGCAGGACGCAGCTGTTCATCGGGGCATTCAGGTCGTCGACGATTTCTTCCACGGTGACGATGCAACGCTTGGCCGCCAGGGCCGCTTCCTTCTGCACACCGAGGATGCCCCAGAGCAGCACGTTGCCCTTGCGGTCGGCCTTCTGTGCATGGATCACGGTGATGTCCGGGCGTACCGACGGGACCGCTGCCAGCACTTCGCCGGTAAATGGGCAGGTCACGCTTTTGATCAGCGGGTTGACCTTGGGCAGGTCGGAGCCAGCGTAGGCGCGCAGCACCGCGAACGGCAGGCCGGACGCGCCGGCGACGTAGGCGTTGGCCAGGTCGGCATGGCTGTGTTCTTCGATCTCCAGCGGCAGCGGCCATTGCTTTTCAACCGCGTCACGCAGCCGGTGCAGGGACCCCACGCCGGGGTTGCCGCCCCAGGAAAAAATCAACTTGCGTGCACAACCGGCGCCAATCAACTGGTCGTAGATCAAGTCAGGCGTCATACGCACCAACGTCAGGTCTTTCTTGCCCTGACGAATGATTTCATGGCCTGCGGCAGTAGGGATCAGATGGGTAAAACCTTCGAGGGCGACGGTATCGCCGTCGTTCACGAAGCGCTTGACCGCATCACGCAGGGTGAGAATTTCAGCCATGGGGTTGGGCTCCCGGTGTTGATCGAAAAAGGCGCGCAGGCGGCGCCGAAGTGACTGCAGATTAAGCCGGGCAAATGGGCCAAACAATCCGATAATCGACTAACCGTTCGATTATCGAACCGATTGTTATCAAGCTACTCACTTGTGCGAACTCGTCCCACACTTGCTGGCGTCAGGCTTCAGGTAGCGTCGGCGTGGCTGACCATGCCTTTGATAACGACCGCTGCGGTGGCCAACGCGGCCGGGATCACCAAGGCGGTGAGTACCTGTTCGAAATTCCAGCCCAGGCCGAGCAAGGTGGCGCCCATCCACGCACCGAGAATGGCGCCGAAGCGGCCGATGCCGAGCATCCACGACACGCCCGTGGCGCGGCCCTGGGTCGGGTAGAAGCGTGCGGCCAGGGACGGCATCGCCGATTGCGCACCGTTGACACACATCCCGGCAACCAGCACCAGGGTGGCCAGCAGCGTGATGTTGCCCAGGCTCTGCCCGACCGCGTAGGCAAACACCCCGGCCAGCAGGTAGAAAGTGCCGATGACCTTGTGAGGGTTGAAACGGTCCATCGCCCAGCCGACGCCGACAGCGCTCAGCACGCCACCAAACTGGAACAACGCACCGATAAACGCGGCCTGCTCCATGCTGGCGCCGCTGTCACGCATCAGGGTCGGCAGCCAACTGGTCAGCAGGTAAACAATCACCAGGCCCATAAAGTAGGTGAGCCACAGCAACAAGGTGCCGGCGCTGTAGGTGCCGGCGAAAATCACCGCCAGCACATTGCGGGCCTTTACGGTTTTTTGCTCGGGCACGCTGAAATGGGTGGCTTGACCCACGATATGGGGCTCGATGGGTGACAGTGTTTTGCGCACCTTGTCTGCGCCGCGATTGCGCACCACCAGGTAACGCGCCGATTCCGGCAACCACACCAGCAGCACCACGGCCAGGATCAACGGCAGGATGCCACCGATCAGCAACAGGCTGTGCCAGCCGAACGCTGGTATCAGCTTGGCCGAGATAAACCCACCACCGGCCATGCCCAGGTTGAACCCGCAGAACATGCTGGTTACCAGCAGCGACTTATGGCGTTCAGGGGTGTATTCGGACAGCAGCGTGGTGGCGTTGGGCATCCCCGCCCCCAGGCCCAGCCCGGTCAGGAAGCGCAGCACCAGCAGTTGATCGACGTTGCTGCTGTAGGCCGACGCCAGGCTGAACGCGCCAAACACCAGCACCGCGCCCACCAGCACCACCTTGCGGCCGAAGCGGTCGGCCAGCGGGCCGGAACCCAGCGCGCCAAACACCATGCCGATCAACGCGGCGCTCATCACCGGCCCGAGGCTGGCGCGGTCGATGCCCCAATCCTGAGACAGCGCAGGCGCGATAAAGCCCATGGCGGCGGTGTCGAGGCCATCGAGGAACACAATCAGGAAACACAGAATCACCACGCGCCACTGATAGCGTGACAGTGGCTGGGCGTTGATAAAGGACTGTACGTCCAGGGTGGAACCGACAGAAGGCTGATTCATTATTTTTATTCCACACCGATGGCGGGCCGACCACCTGGGGTCGTCATTATTATTGGGGGCACTGGCAAGAGCGCTGCCGCACATTAATAAGCCTGGGGAAACACCGTCAATTGATCACGCCGGGATCTGTGCGGTCACCGAACACCTTAGGCAAACAGCTGCGCGCTCAACTCACGGCTGGCACTGAGCATGCTCGGCAGGAAGCGCTGTTCCAGCTCGCTGCGGCTGACCCGTCCGGCGTGGGTGCTGACATTGAGCGCCGCCAGCACTTGGCCAGACGCGTCATACACCGGTACGGCAATCGAACGCAGGCCCTGTTCCAGTTCCTGGTCGACGATACACCAGCCCTGCTGACGCACTTGTTGCAGGCACTCGAACAGCGCTTCGGGGGTGGTCAGGGTGCGGCTGGTCTTGGTGGGCAGATCGGCGTGGTCGAGGTAGTCCTGCAGTGACGCGTCATCCAGCGCCGCGAGCAGGATGCGCCCCATGGAGGTGCAATAGGCCGGCAACCGCCCTCCCACTGACAGGTCGACCGAAATCAGGCGCTGGGTCGTGGCCGAACGAGCGATGTAGAGAATGTCATCACCTTCGAGGGTGGCCATGTTGCAGGCTTCGTGAAGCTGCTCGCTCATGCGGTCCAGATAAGGTTGCGCCGACACCGCCAGCGGCGTGGACGAGAGGTAGGCATGGCCCAGGGTCAGGACCTTGGGCAACAGCGAATAGGTACGCCCGTCGGTGGTGGCGTAGCCGAGTTTGATCAGGGTGTGCAGGCAACGGCGTACGGCGGCGCGTGGGATTTCGGTGCGATGGCTGATCTGGGCGATGGTCAGGTGGCGCTTGCGTTCTTGAAAAGCCTGCACCACGGCCAGGCCACGGGCCAGGGAAGTCATAAAGTCCGGATCACCCGTGAAAGCCTGGATGCGCTTGGCTGGCGATGCAACGATCGGCGGCGCCACTGACGCGAAAGAGTTGCGCAATTGATCGTTCATGTGGGGGTCCTATTCTCTTATTGTCAACCACTGGAGGGATGGGGCTGCTATTACAAGCCGCGTCGGCCGCGATGCACAAGGCAGCGCCAAGAACATTGGGCGATTATCGGACGATCCGGCGATTATCGCAATTTGGCTGCCGCCCATGGGCTACGAGCGAGAAAACCGCGTAAACCCACCGCAGCGTTAAGGAGAAGTTGTTAACTCTGACCACTTTATACAATCTACGACGCCAGAACGCCTGCAAACTACCCACGCGTTGGTGTAATAAAACGCTCATACAACGTTGACGCTTTTTAACTTTATGCCGATAGTGTTATTCAAATGCGCCGCTATAATGCACCCTGTGCGCGGGTCACCCTTTATCGGGGCCCACGTTCGCCAGGCCATGCACATGCAGTGCATCGGCGGTTGCAACTACCCGCCTCGAAAGGCTGCCGACACCCAGTAATCTCGCCTCATTCAAAGTTGAACACCCACGGTTCAACTTTGGACAACGCGAAGGTGCCAGTCAGGCATAACGTTGCACTGTAATTACACTCAACTCAATTAGGTAACAATGTGACGAAAGATGAACTGCGCGCGGAACTTGAGCGCCAGGAGCAACGTTACAAGGACGTTTACGGCGGGGAAGTCACCACCTACGCCGCCCAGCCTGAACCTGAGCGCAAACCATGGCGCAAACGCGCCAGCTTGCTCGACCAGGCATTTGCCCAGGAAATCCAAAAGATTGAACAGGAACTCAAAGCCGAAGAGCCATAAGCGCTTCGGTTTGAGCCCAGGGCCGGCCTCGGCTGCTCGCCATGCTGGCAGCCGGCAATCCCGCGCCCTTAATCACCTGTAAAATTTCTTACAAATATTTCAGACATGACGTTTTGATGACAAAACCCTGCCTTTTCGCCCCGGCGCGTTATAAATCAAAGGCTTGCCAAAGCCCCGAAAACCCTGGGACAGCCCGCTTCTACCCGGTTTTTTTCACTGAAGATTGTTACCGATGAGCAGCTAGTGCATCGATTACCGAGGTTTTCTGGCATAATCGCGCCCCCTTACGACCGGGTCAGAAAACCTTCATGATCGATTTATTCAGCGGACTGGATGCTTGGGTTCTCGTGAGCCTGTTGCTCGCCCTGGCCTTTGTCCTCGCCTTCGAGTTCATCAATGGCTTTCATGACACCGCTAACGCGGTGGCCACAGTCATCTATACCAAAGCCATGCCGCCGCATCTGGCCGTGTTCTTCTCCGGGGTGTTCAACTTCCTCGGCGTGTTGCTCGGTGGTGTCGGTGTCGCCTACGCCATCGTGCACTTGCTGCCGGTTGAGTTGCTGATCAACGTGAACACCGGCCACGGTCTGGCCATGGTCTTCTCGTTGTTGGCAGCGGCGATCACCTGGAACCTGGGCACGTGGTACTTCGGTATCCCCGCTTCCAGCTCCCACACGCTGATCGGCTCAATCCTCGGTGTCGGCCTCGCCAACGCCCTGATCAACGATATCCCCTTGGCTGACGGTGTGAACTGGCAGAAGGCTATTGATATCGGCGCCTCCCTGGTGTTCTCGCCGATGGCCGGCTTCCTGGTCGCAGCCCTGGTGCTGATCGGCCTGAAGTGGTGGCGCCCGCTGTCGAAAATGCACAAGACGCCGGACCAGCGCCGCAAGCTCGACGACAAGAAGCACCCGCCGTTCTGGAACCGCCTGGTGCTGGTGATCTCTGCCATGGCCGTAAGCTTCGTGCACGGCTCCAACGATGGCCAGAAAGGTATCGGCCTGATCATGCTGGTGCTGATCGGTATCGTGCCGGCCCAGTTCGTACTCGACCTGGGCAGCACCACCTACCAGATCGAACGTACCCGCGACGCCACCGTGCATTTGAGCCAGTTCTACCAGCGCAATAACGCCACGCTCGGCGAATTCCTGGCACTGGGTAAAAGCGTGAAGGATGACCTGCCGGGCAAGTTCCAGTGCAACCCGCAGCAGACCGAGCCGACCATCAATGCGCTCGTCAGCACGTTAAAGGGTGTCTCCGACTACCACTCGTTGACCTCCGACCAGCGTATCGAAGTGCGCCGCTACCTGCTCTGCCTGGATGACACCGCGAAGAAAGTCGGCAAGCTACCGGGCCTGGAAGCGCGTGAGAAGGCTGACCTGGACAAGCTGCGCAAAGACCTGACCGCCACCACCGAGTACGCACCGTTCTGGGTGATCCTTGCGGTAGCACTGGCCCTGGGCCTGGGCACCATGGTGGGTTGGAAGCGCGTGGTCCTGACCATCGGCGAGAAGATCGGCAAGCAGGGCATGACCTATGCCCAGGGCATGTCGGCGCAAATCACCACCGCGACGATGATTGGTTTTGCCAACATCTTCGCCCTGCCGGTATCCACCACCCACGTACTGTCTTCCGGCGTGGCCGGTACCATGGTTGCCAACAAAAGCGGCCTGCAAGGCGGCACGGTCAAGACCATCCTGATGGCTTGGGTGTTGACGCTGCCGGCAACCGTTGGCCTGTCGGCCGGGTTGTTCTGGTTGGCATCAAAGGCGCTCGGCAGCTGATAGTCCGCTGCAATAAAAAAAGGTGCGATCCGCAAGGGTCGCACCTTTTTTATTGCGTGTTTCAAACGCACCATTGTCCAACTGCGGGAGCCCGCGCCCCCGCTTCATGTATCAAATAACAGGCAAAAAAAAGGCGACCGAAGTCGCCCAAAATGCCTTGCGTGCTCATGTAACCCGGAAAAACCTATGGTTTTTTACGCTTGTTCGCGTCTTTCCAGATAAAAAATCCAAACCCTACAAAAAACAGCACCATGAGGCTTACAGTCAGCACTCCGGCGAATACCACATTATCGATAAACATGACCGGCCTCCTGTGCTTGCCCTGTTGCGATAGGGCTAAGTTAATGGAGAAGGCGGGTTGGAAAATTGACGAGGATCAATGTCGCCCACAACAGGGCGTAAAGAAGGGCAATAACTGACCTGCATCAATAGATGCAGGGGGGTTCAACGCTTTTTAGGTTTGTTTTTTGATTTTTTCTTGGCTTTCCCTAAGGGCATCGCCTGCTCAAACGCTTGGCGAACTTCATTCAGGCGCTTGTCATTGAGGTCATGAACTCGCTTGGCGCGTTCGGCACTCAGGTCAATCAACTTGTCGTCTTCACTCATGGCTTGGCTTACGTCGTGGCGGGAATGGCCCAATAATGCGGCCTCTCCCGCCTGACGGCAAATCAGCGCAAGACAAAAGGCAGGCCCTCGCCCAAAATCGACATTCTCGACCCGACCCAGGAAGCCCATTCAGGTGGCACTGCACAAAGACCTTCCGCCGTTGCTGGCCCTGCGCGCCTTTGAGGCCGTGGCCCGGCACTTGAGCTTTATCAAGGCGGCGGATGAGTTGTCGGTGACCCAGAGTGCCCTCAGCCATCAGGTACACAAGCTTGAGCAATACTTGGGCAAATCGCTGTTTGTACGACGCACCCGCGCCATCGACCTGACCGCCGATGGCCAGCAGTACTACAACGAAATCCGTCCCGCCCTCGACATCATCGCTGCCGCGACCCGCGCGCAACGGGTAGCCCCCGGCACCACGGTGTTGCGCATCGGCCTGCTGGCGTCCTTCGCCACGCTGTGGCTGGCCCCGCGCCTGGCCGGGTTTCTCAGCCGCTACCCGCACATCCAGGTGGAACTGCTCCCGGCGATTCAACTGGCCAACGTTGCCGCTGCGCACGTCGACCTCGCCATTCGTTACGGCAAAGGCGATTGGCCCGATGTAAAGGCCAAGCGACTGATGCCGGAAGTGATCTCACCGGTGTGCAGCCCCGCGTTCAAGGCCAGCCGACCGCACAACGCACCGCTGTTGATGGCCACCTCGCACAGGCCGTTCGAGTGGACGGATTGGTCCCGGCATTATCAAGTCGACCTGCAACTCCACCCCCGCGTGATGCTGCACGACTACAACATCGTGGTCGAAGCCGCCGTGGCCGGCCAAGGCATTGCCATGGGGCGTCACCGCCTGATCGAGCGCCGGCTCCAGGACGGCAGCCTGGTCGAGGCTTTCGACTGGCCGCCCTACCACAGCGACATCGGCTACTGGCTGATCAGCCCTCAAGGCGCCACCAACGAAGCGGCCGACTGCTTTGGCCAGTGGTTGAAACAAGCCTGCGGCGATGCTTGAGTTATTTCGATACGTCGAGTGAGTTCTATCCGTTTGTCGCCGCCTCCCGAGCACCACATGCTCGCGCCTTTAGAACCCGAAGGATTGAGATCATGAGCGACTCCCTGCGCCTGGGCGTGTTTATCGCCAGCAGCGCCGATTTCCAGCGCCAAGGTATGGTGGCCAACGGTGCGTCGAACCTATTGGTCAATGTCCTCGGTGAAAAGGGCCGCCATGTGCGCACGGCGGTGGGTGTTTGCAGCCTGCCGGCCGGCGTAGCGGTGGAGGTTGACGCGATTTTCGAGCTGCGCCCATGAGCCCGCTCGACGTGCGGCAATTGCGGGCCGCCACCCCCGGCTGCCAATCGGGCATCGTGCACTTCAACCATGCCGGAGCCTCCCTACCGAGCCAGGCAACCCTCGATGCCATCATCGATCAACTGCAACGCGAAGCCCGCGACGGCCCCATGGAGGCGGGTGAACAGGGCGCCGTGCTGATGGAAAACGCCCGCAGTGCCGCCGCGCAATTGCTCAACGCACCCACCCGCGCGGTAGCCTTCGCCGGCAGCGGTTCGGCCGCCTGGAATATGGCGTTCCAGGCCTTGGGCCCCTGGCAGCCGGGCGACCGTATTCTGGTGGGCCGTCATGAATGGGGCGGCAACCTGGCAAGCATGCAGTTGGCCGTGCAGGCGGGCGCGCGCGTGGAAGTGATCCCCTGCGATGAAACCGGCGCGGCCTGCCCGCTGGCGCTGGCGTCAATGATCGACGCGCACGTAAAGCTGATCGACCTCACCTGGCTGCCGGCCAACAGCGGCCTGATCAACCCCGCGCAGGCCATCGGCGAAGTGGCCAGGCGCCATGCCATCCCCTATTTCATCGACGCCGGCCAAGCCGTGGGCCAAGTGCCCGTGGATGTGCAGGCGCTGCATTGCGATGTGCTCAAGTCAGCCGGTCGCAAACACCTGCGCGGGCCTCGGGGCACAGCATTGCTGTACGTACGCCCGGATTTCCTGCAGCGGTTGAACCCTGCTCAGCGCGACGTATTTTCGGCACCCTGGAGCCCCCAGGGGTTCGACCTGCGCGACGACGCCCGGCGTTTTGAAACCAGTGAGGTGTCTTTCGCCTTGTTGGCGGGGTTGGGCAATGCACTGCAGGAGATGAATCGATTGGGGATTGAGCGCGTGTGGGAACACGTCTCCCGAACCAGCGCGCGAATCCGCGCAGCTCTGTGTGAGATTCCGGGCATTTGCCTGCATGACCTGGGCGCGAAGCAATCCGGCTTGATCGCGTTCAACCTCGCAGGTTGGGACGCCTTTGAACTGAAGCGACAATTGGGTTTGAAGCGGATCAATATCGGTGCCAACGGCGTGGCCTACACCCCACTGGATATGCAGGCGCGCGGCCTGCCCAGCATTGCGCGAATCTCCGTCAGCCCCCTCAATAACGATCACGACATCGAACGGCTGATGGCTGGCCTGCGGGAACTGCGCGGTTAAACCTCGACGTCCACCCACAAGCCCTGGCGCGGTGCATCTTCGATCAGCGGCACCACGGGTACCGTGTTATCGGCGTTGAGCAGGTCGCCGGGGATCGCCAGGTGCTGGTCGGGGTCCTCGTCGGCTTCGCGCCGGCGTTTCTGTTGTTCCTGCTGGCGGCGCTGTTCTTCACGCAGCAAAAAGGTCGACTGCTCGGCATCGCCCTTTTTCAGGTCGATCGTGCTTTCGTTGGCGCCCGCTTGCACGGGGACCACGGGCGGGATATCCGGTTTCTGGCGGACCGGGTCGAGTTGTGACGTAACCGGCACAACGCTCACGGGCAGCATAGGTGGCAACATAATCTTTCTTCTCCTGATCAACAGGCTGTCGGCGCAACGCAGGGCGACTTGAACACCCGTTCGCCAACCTGTGACCCAGTCGACACTCGCAAGTGCCCGCCACCTGTCGATTCACGGCTCGCCGCCGCCCTCAAACGGAGTAGTTTTTGTCAGAGTCCTTTGGCTGAGGACCTTGTTCCGTTAAGATAGTCGGCTTTTTCACGGCGGGAGTCAGGCAGCATGGCGCAGCAGTATCAACCGGGGCAACGCTGGATTAGTGACAGCGAAGCAGAGCTGGGGTTAGGCACCGTTCTGGCACAGGACGGCCGCTTGTTGACCGTGCTCTATCCGGCCACTGGCGACACTCGCCAGTATGCGCTACGGAATGCGCCCCTGACCCGCGTGAGGTTCTCGCCGGGCGACTCCATCACCCATTTCGAAGGCTGGAAAATGACCGTACAGGAAGTCGACGACGTCGACGGCTTGCTGGTCTACCACGGCCTCAACGGGCAGAACGAGCAGGTCACCCTGCCGGAAACCCAGCTCTCCAACTTCATCCAGTTCCGCCTGGCCAGCGACCGTCTGTTCGCCGGGCAGATCGACCCGCTGGCCTGGTTCTCGCTGCGCTACCACACTCTGGAGCACACCAGCCGCCAATTGCAGTCCTCGCTGTGGGGCCTGGGTGGCGTGCGTGCGCAACCTATTGCCCACCAACTGCACATCGCCCGCGAAGTGGCTGACCGCATCGCGCCACGGGTGTTGCTGGCCGACGAAGTGGGCCTGGGCAAGACCATCGAAGCCGGCCTGGTCATCCACCGCCAGTTGCTGTCGGGCCGCGCCAACCGTGTGTTGATCCTGGTACCGGAAAACCTGCAGCACCAATGGCTGGTGGAAATGCGCCGCCGCTTCAACCTGCAGGTTGCGTTGTTCGATGAAGAACGCTTTATCGAAAGCGATGCCGCCAACCCGTTCGAAGACACCCAGTTGGCCCTGGTGGCCCTGGAATGGCTGGTGGACGATGAGAAGGCCCAGGACGCGCTGTTCGCCGCCGGCTGGGACCTGCTGGTAGTCGACGAAGCCCACCACCTGGTCTGGCATGAAGAAAAGGCCAGCGCGGAATACGCACTGGTGGAGCAACTGGCCGAGGTGATTCCTGGCGTGCTGCTGCTCACCGCTACTCCGGAGCAACTGGGCCAGGACAGCCACTTCGCGCGCCTGCGCCTGTTGGATCCGAACCGTTTCCATGACCTGCAAGCCTTCCGCGCCGAAAGCGAAAACTATCGCCCGGTGGCCGAAGCCGTGCAGGAGCTACTCGATAAGGGCCGCCTGTCACCGGCGGCGCACAAGACCATCCAGGGTTTCCTCGGCAACGAAGGCGAAGCGCTGCTCAGCGCCGTCAACGATGGCGACACCGAAGCCGGTGCACGCCTGGTGCGTGAGCTGCTCGACCGCCACGGCACCGGCCGCGTGCTGTTCCGCAATACCCGCGCCGCCGTGCAAGGCTTCCCCGAGCGCAAGCTGCACGCCTACCCGATGCCGAACCCGGACGAATACCTGGAACTGCCACTGGGCGAACACGCCGAGCTGTACCCGGAAGTCAGCTTCCAATCGCAGCCGGACATCGAGGAAGAAAACCGCTGGTGGCGCTTCGACCCACGGGTGGAGTGGCTGATCGACCAGCTGAAAATGCTCAAGCGCACCAAGGTGCTGGTGATCTGCGCCCACGCCGAAACCGCCATGGACCTGGAAGACGCCCTGCGCGTGCGTTCCGGCATCCCGGCCACGGTGTTCCACGAGGGCATGAACATCCTCGAGCGCGACCGCGCGGCGGCCTACTTTGCCGATGAAGAATTCGGCGCCCAGGTGCTGATCTGCTCGGAAATCGGCAGCGAAGGTCGCAACTTCCAGTTCGCCCACCACTTGGTGCTGTTCGACCTGCCGTCGCACCCCGACCTGTTGGAACAGCGCATCGGCCGTCTGGACCGGATCGGCCAGAAGCATGTGATCGAATTGCACGTACCGTACCTGGAAACCAGCCCGCAAGAGCGCCTGTTCCAGTGGTACCACGAAGCGCTGAATGCGTTCCTCAACACCTGCCCGACCGGCAACGCCCTGCAGCATCAGTTTGGGCCACGCCTGTTGCCGCTGCTGGAAAGCGCCGACGACGGCGAGTGGCAAGCCCTGATCGACGAAGCCCGCGCCGAGCGTGAGCGCCTGGAGCAGGAACTGCACACTGGTCGCGACCGCCTGCTGGAGCTTAATTCCGGCGGCGCGGGTGAAGGCGATGCGCTGGTCGAAGACATCCTTGAGCAGGACGATCAGTTCGCCCTGCCGATCTATATGGAAACCCTGTTCGACGCGTTCGGCATCGACAGCGAAGACCACTCGGAAAATGCACTGATCCTCAAGCCGAGCGAAAAAATGCTCGACGCCAGCTTCCCCCTGGGCGACGACGAAGGCGTGACCATCACCTACGACCGTAACCAGGCGCTGTCACGCGAAGACATGCAGTTCATCACCTGGGAACACCCGATGGTGCAGGGCGGCATGGACCTGGTGTTGTCCGGCTCCATGGGCAACACCGCCGTGGCGCTGATCAAGAACAAGGCGCTCAAGCCGGGCACCGTATTGCTCGAACTGCTCTACGTCAGCGAAGTGGTTGCGCCGCGCTCGCTGCAACTGGGCCGCTACCTGCCGCCGGCTGCGCTGCGCTGCCTGCTGGACACCAACGGCAATGACCTTTCCGGCCGCGTCTCGTTCGAAACCTTGAACGACCAACTCGAAAGCGTGCCCCGCGCCAGCGCCAACAAGTTCGTACAGGCCCAACGCGATCAACTCACCCCGCGCATCAACGCCGGTGAAGAGAAGATCACCCCGCGCCACGCCGAACGCGTGGCCGAGGCCAAGCGCCGCCTGGCAGCGGACACCGACGAAGAGCTGGCACGCCTGAGCGCCTTGCAAGCGGTCAACCCGACCGTGCGTGACAGCGAACTGGTTGCCCTGCGCCACCAGCGCGAGCAAGGCCTGGCCATGCTCGACAAGGCAGCGCTGCGACTGGAAGCGATTCGGGTGCTGGTGGCGGGTTGATCAGCATTTGAGTCAAAAAAAGGCCCGCAATGCGGGTCTTTTTATTGGCCTTGAGGGCCTCATCGGGAGCAAGCCCCCACATTTGACCGCGTATCCATGTGGGAGGGGGCTTGCTCCCGATAGCGTCACCACTGTCTCAGGCCGTAGCCACCGCAACCGGCACCTCAACCGCACTCAACCCCTCTTTCATCCGCTTGGCATCGCGCACAAAACTGCGCGAGGCCTGGAACAGAAACAGCATGGTCAAGAACAGCGCCACCGGGATCAGGTACATGGCGTCGTGCAGGCCCACCGCTTTATAAGCCTCGGTCATCTGTTCAGCCCCCGCTGCGTACATCGCCGAATGGGCAAAGTGATCGGACAAGCCGCCCACCACGATCGGCCCCATGCCGCCGCCGAGCAAATACAACCCGGCAAAGAACAACGCCATCGCGGTCGCCCGCAGGCGTGGCTCAACCACATCCTGGATGGCCGTGTACACGCAGGTATAGAAGTTGTAAGCGAACAACCAACCCACACTGAACAGAGCCACGAACACACCAATCTCGATGCGCCCGGCATGCAAGGCCCAAGCGGTGGTGACGGTGGAAATGATCAGGCTGAACGCGGCGAACAACAGCCGTCCATTGGCGATGCGTTGATGGATCTTGTCGGCAATCCAGCCGCCCAGGGTCAGGCCCACCAGGCCGGTCAAGCCGACGATGACGCCAGTGGCCACCGCCGCGTCCTGCAACGGCATGAGGAAATAACGTTGCAGCATCGGCACCAGAAACGAATTGCACGCATAGGTGGCGAAGTTAAAACACAGCCCCGCCAACACCAGCCAGAGGAAGGTCGGTACCGCCAGGACGCGGCGAATCGGGCGGTCGACGCGTTCCTGGGACACTTGCACGGTTTCGGCCGCACCGCGCTTGGGCTCCTTGATATAGAACATGAAGACCGCGAGGATCAGCCCCGGCACCGCGGCAATAAAGAACGGCGCACGCCAGCTGTCGAACGCCTTGACCATTGCGCCGATGGTGAAGAACGCCAACAACAGCCCCAGCGGCAGGCCCAGCATGAAAATCCCCATGGCCCGGGCCCGGCGGTGCGCCGGGAACAAATCGCCGATCAGCGAGTTGGCGGCCGGCGCATAACTGGCTTCGCCGATACCAATGCCCATGCGCACCAGCAAAAAACTCCAGAAACTGCCGACGAGCCCGTTGATCGCCGTCAGCCCGCTCCAGGCAAACAGGCCCCACCCCATCAGTTTGCTGCGCGAACCGGTGTCGGCCATGCGCCCCAGCGGCAACCCGGCGATGGCGTAGACGATGGTGAAGGCGGTGCCGATGATGCCGAGCTGGAAGTCGCTCAGGTGCCACTCCATGCGGATTGGCTCGATGATGATCGCGGGGATGGTGCGATCGAAGAAGTTGAACAGGTTGGCGAGGAACAGCAGGAACAGAATGCGCCAGGCATTCGCCGCTTGGGTCGAGTTCTGCATGGGTCCGTCTCTTTTATTGTTATGAGAGCTGCGATGCCCGATGCATCCTGCTCAGGTACCTGCAACATAGTCAGGCGCGCGACGGTTGTCTGTAATGATTCGTAAGGCTGATAGGGCGTAATTTCGCCCGTCGTTACGGGACTTTCCTGACAAAAATATATGTGTGTGCCCCCTTCCTAATGGCCATGGCATGGATAGAATGGCGAGCCTTCCCGTCGTTCCCCTCCCTTACTTTTTATTGATGACGCCCATGTCCGAAGCCAGTCCGTGTCTGAGTTGCGGTGCCTGCTGTTCATACTTTCGTGTGTCTTTCTTCTGGGGCGAGTGCGCCTCATCGGGCGGCACCGTGCCCGATGACCTGGTGGTGCAGATCAACCCCACCCGCGTGGCGATGATCGGCACCGACCAAAAACCCGCACGATGCTGCAGCCTTGAGGGCGAAGTGGGCAAAGGCACGCGTTGCTCGATTTATGAGCAACGCGCAAGCCCTTGCCGAGAATTCGATGCATCGTGGAGCCAGGGTGAACACAACGTCGATTGCGATGCCGCGCGCGCCGCATTCGGCCTGCCGCCGCTGCAAGCCCCATTCGATTTGGACCTGCCCATCAGCGCTTAGCAGCGAACGCTATGGATGCGATGCCAAATTAGTTAAAGGCAAAGTGCCATTATCCGTGGAAAATCCCGCGCGGCTTCTATACTCGAGCCCATAGGTCACCGCCCTAGGCAGTGACGTGGGAGCTATGACGGGGCGTGCTATGGAATGGCTGGGGCTGATTTTTTTCACCGACCTTCCAGAAAACGGGCACTTATTGCTCAATTGCAGCCATAACCCTTTTCTGGTGCTGCTGGCTTATTTGGTCGCCTGCGCAGCTGGCTTCGGCACGCTGGACATGGCTGAGCGGGTCGGCCATGTCGAAGACCCCACCGCCCGTCGCCACTGGCGCTGGCTCGGTGCCAGCTGCCTGGCAGGCGGTATCTGGTCCACCCACTTCATCAGCATGCTGGCCCTCCAGGCGCCCATCGCCATTCATTACGAATTGATCACAACGTTCGCCTCGCTGGTCATCGCCCTGATCGCCTCGTTGTTCGCCATGCGCACCCTCAGCCATACGAACCTGCAGCTGCATCAATACCTGCTGGCATCGCTGTGGATGGGGCTGGGCATTGCCTTGATGCATTACGTCGGTATGTCGGCCATGCGCTCCCAGGCCCTGGTGTATTTTGAGACCGGGCGCTTCTTCGCCTCAGTGGTTATCGCCATTGGGGCCAGCCTGGCCGCGCTATTGTTGTCGAGCTACCTGCGCACCGGCGCGGGCATGTTTCATCAATTGCTCAAATACGCCGCCAGCCTGGTGTTGGGCGCGGGCATTCTGAGCATGCATTTCACCGGCATGGCCGCCATGCAGATGCTGGTGCCGGACGGGGCGGACCTATCATTGCCCCTGGCCGATAACCCCACGCAACTAGGCCTGTCGGTGGCGGTGATCACCCTGCTGGTGATCGGCAGCAGCATCAGCGCGGCCCTGGCGGACAAGAAGCTGCAACACAAGGAGCGCGACCTGCGTCGGGTCAATACGCTGCTCAGCGAACTGGACCAGGCCCGCGTCTCACTGCAACAGGTCGCGCATTACGACGCGCTGACCGATTTGCTCAATCGCCGAGGCTTCAACCAGATTTTTGCAGAGAAAATCGCGGAAAAAACCGTTTCAGGTGGCATGCTGGCGGTTATCTTCCTCGATATCGACCACTTCAAGCGTATCAACGACAGCCTCGGTCATGACGCCGGTGACCAACTGCTCACCGTACTGGCCGGCCATATCAAAGGCTCTGTGCGAAGCCATGCGGACGTAGTCGCACGGTTTGGCGGCGATGAATTCTGCATCCTGATCAGCATTCACCACCGCGACGAAGCCCGGCACCTGGCTCAACGCATTTTGCAAAAAATGAAAGAGCCGGTCGAACTGGCCGGCCGCCGCATGGTGATGACCACCAGTATTGGCATCAGCCTGTTTCCCGACGACGGCCAGACCTGCGAAGAACTGCTCAAAACCGCCGACATGGCGCTGTACCAGTCCAAAGACGCCGGGCGTAACAGCTTGCATTTCTTCAGCTCCAACCTGAAGACCCGGGCCTTCCTCGAGCTGCAATTGGAAGAAGAGCTGCGCAGTGCCCTGCACACCCAGAAACAACTGGTGCTGTTTTACCAACCGATCTTCGACATGCAACTGGGCAAGGTAACGCGCCTGGAAGCCTTAGTGCGCTGGCAGCACCCGCAGCATGGTTTGCTGGCCCCGGACCGCTTTATCGGCATCGCCGAAAGCAATGGGTTGATCGCTGAACTGGATCACTGGGTCCTGCGCCAGGCCTGTCATGACTTGAGCCTGCTCTCCGACAAGGGTTACACCGAACTGACGATGGCCATAAATTGCTCGGCCCTGAACCTGGCCCGTGATGAACTGGCGGACGAAATCGAAGATGCCCTGCGCTTCAGCGGGATCGCTGCAAACCGCCTGGAACTGGAAGTCACTGAAAACGCCTTGATGGGAAATATCAGCAGCACCCTCGCGTTGCTGCGCCAACTCCGCGCCCTGGGCGTGTCGCTGGCCATCGATGACTTTGGTACCGGTTACTCCTCGCTCGCCTACCTCAAGCGCCTTCCGCTCAACATGTTGAAGATCGATCGATCGTTTATCCAAGACATTCCCAAGTCGAGCGCTGACCTCGAGATCGTCCAGGCGATTATCGGCATCGCCCACACCCTGCACTTGCGGGTCGTGACCGAGGGCGTGGAAACCCAGGCCCAGTTCGAGCTATTGCATGACCACGGCTGTGATTTCATTCAAGGCTATCTACTGAGCCCGGCGGTGCCCGTCAGTGACATTATTGGCGTAATGCAAGGCATCGACAGACACAACCCGCTTCGTTCGCTCGCTACGGCGGGTGCCCAAAAGGCGCGTTCGCCAAGCGAGCCAGCCCCTGGTCGAAGCGGTGCTTTCATCGTCCGGCCAATACGCTGACGCCCAAACTTTGGCATTTCGCCATCAGTTAGCTAAAGATCGCCGACAAACGGCCGATTCATCAGAGTCCGGCCAGGTTTTCCTTGAGAACACAGGGACACGCCCGAACACGCCGGACAAGGACGCACTGCAAAGTCGCGAACACCCATTCCGTGATGGCCATTTGATTCTTTTCAGCCATCCGCCCAGGCACATGGCGCACAATGACTTCTAAAAATAACCCTGCCACCGTGGTATCCGACGTGTTGCCCACAGCTCCTGCGGACAAACCCTCAGGTTCAAAGTCATTGAGCACCACACGCCCGCTGGCCACCCAGCAGTACCTGTACTTCACCGAAACCAATACTGACCGCATCCTCGACAACCTCGACGGCCTGCGCGACATGGTGTTCCCGCGCCCGCCCCATCTTGAAGGCGACAGCGATCCGCGCAGCGAACAGGAATTTCCCTCGGTGTGCCTGATCGGCCTGGGCCGCTGCGGTTCCAACATTGCGCTGGACGTGGCGGAGTTGGTCTATAACGCGCGCAAGTTCTACCTGAACGAATTCAGTAACGAAGACAAACTTCAATTTAAAAAGACCCAGGGCTACAGCCCCACCCAGTGGATCCGCAATAACCTGCGCCTGGGCGGCGGCAAACCCAGCAAACCGGTGTTCCTGGTGGAGCCACTGGTGATGCTGGGCGACCTGGACAAAGACATTGCCGGGCGCATCCGCTTTTCGCGCAAGGGCGAAAAAAGCGGGTTCCTGCGCGACTACAGCAAGATGAAAATCATGGACCTCTCCGAAGTCCATGCCGGCGGCGCCGGTAACGCGCCGATCCTCGGCCAGTACCTGGCCAAGATCATCCTCAACAAAGACACCCAGCGCTTCTCCAGCCCCGACTGGAAGATGATCCACTCGTACCTGATCGACTCGTGCGGCATCAAGGCCAACCAGTCGCGCCTGTATTTTTCGATTTTCAGCGCCGGCGGCGGTACCGGCTCGGGCATGGCCTCGGAGTTCGGCCTGGCCCAGCAGCACTCGTACATGAACAAAACGTTCGACACCAAGCCCGCCGACGAGCACGACAGCAAGAGCGGCCACGCATTTGTGTTCGAGCCGATCTTTACCAGCGGCATCTGCGTGCTGCCGAATATTTCCGATCACCGCAGTGAAATGTCCGAGGCGCTGCACATCAACGCCGGGCGACTGCTGTGCAAGTACCTGTCGGAGGAATGGGACTTCTCGTACAACTTCGCCAATGAAGACAGCAGCGAAGCCAGCGTGAAAGGCCGTATCCGCCCGTGGAACGCGATGATGCTGATTTCCAACGACATCATGCGGTACGCCGAAGAGAGCGATGACGGCAACATCCAGAACATTGACGTCAATGCCATGGAAAAACACGCCAACCAGTACATCTCCCAACAGATCTTCAACATTCTCACCGCCCAGGCCGTGACCACCGACTACGACCAGAACTACTTCCGTCGCGCCGGCATCGACATCGGCGAAACCATCCGTCTGGATGCCAACGACCTGTTTATGAGCCTGGCGGGCCCGGTGGCAATTGCCTACGCCGAATCCGTCGTCCCGGAAACCCCGGCGCCGTCGAATGACAAGTTCAAAGTGTTCGAAAAAGAGCCGCAGCGCCTGAACATCGACGACCTGTTCTTCCGCTCCATCGACTTGCCGCACTTCAACAAGGTCACCCAGGCCATCGAAGGCATCAGCCTGTTGCCGATCGAATCCAAGCGTTACAAGGCGTCTCTGGAGCAGTACAAGAACTCCGGCTACGACGCGGCGGCGCTGCACGACCTGCACTTCTTCAAGAACTGCTCGTCGGTGGTGTCCATCGTCTCGCTGCCCAAGGACTACAAGCTGTCCTATATGGACCTGAACCGGCTCAAGACCCACCTCAACAGCCTGTTCCCCAACACCACGCTCAAACGTTACGCGCTGGTGATCGGCGCGTCGGCCAACCTTTCGCTGACCACCCTGATCGCCAAAAGCCCCTGCCTGTCGGATGATTTCCTGACGCTGATCGTGGCCTTTATCAAGCGCTGCTTCGCCCGTAACCCGTACCGCTTCGACGATACGCTGGACAACTCGATCCTGGACTTCATCATCCATGAGGACTTCGATGAAGACCGCATCGACGAGTTGCTCAACGAATTCGAGAACCCGGCCAAGATCCTCGACACCAACTGGTATGCGATCAAGCCGATGTATGAGAAGAAGTACCGCGAGCTGATCAACGACAAAGACAAGTTTGTGTCGATCAATGACATTCGCCTGTCACGCGATTGCGTGAAGAAGGCGATTAAGTACCTGCGCGAGATTTACCGTCATCGCATCGGCAAGACCAAGGTTATTTCGCTGAATAACCATACGGGCAAGACCGCTTAGACCAAAGCGCCCGTTCGCGAGCAAGCCCGCGCCCCTACCTGACCGCATGTGCACTGAGATTCGGTCATGTGGGGGCGCGGGCTTGTTCGCGAACGGGCGCTAGACCCGGCAACTGATTTTCTCAGCCTGGAATACTTGGAAACAATTGCCCGCCGTCTCGGCCGCTCTTGTAACTGTTCCCGTGACGTTTACGTCACCCTGACCTGTGACCTTTCTCTACGGCAAGGTGCCATCACGGGCTCGGCGGTTACTCCGCTACACACTTGCCGCACCAGGATCACGCACCTTTTTCGTGCGGACTTTTCTTACGCTGCCCTTTCCTGGATCAGAATCCACGGCGAAACCACCACCGCCCACAGGCTCGGATCGCGCTCAACCAGGTCCAATGCCCGCGTGGCAGACACTTCGCCAAGGCTCCCGGCGGCCAGCCAGGCGGCGACTTTGTCGCGGTTATCCTCGGCCATTCCTTCGGCCGCCTCGATCAAATCCAGACCGGCGTCGACCCACAATAGGGCACCCTTGGCAAAGAACGGTTCAAGCTCCTTCCAGGAAATTTCGGCGGTTTCACCGAGCAGCTTGGCATAGAGGGTGCTAGGTTCTTGCGTCATGGGAATCCACCTTGGGAAAAAATCGGCGCAATCATAACGTCGCAGCCCAGGTAGAAAAACCCAGTTGCAAATGAGTCATCGAGAGAAAGTGTCAGGAACGCCAAGGATTGCCCGAAAGTCTGGCACCACCCCGCCGCTATTCTGTCTCTTTCTTTCATTTATGCGACACACCCGGGTTTTGCCCCCAGCAGCCAGCTTTTCAAGCGATCAACCGGCGCTCTACACTGTACCGGTACAGTTGCCAGGGCACTGCCGGGGGGATATCCGAGATATCTGATCCGGTTCAGCAGCTCACGAGGCCGCTAGAACTATAAAAAATACAACAGTAAGAGTGGAGCACTATGAATAAGGCTACTAAGCAGATTTCCAAACTGTTTGCCGCTATGGTCCTGGCTGGGGTTGCCGGCCATTCGTTCGCAGCTGACACCATCAAGATCGGCATCGCCGGCCCCAAGACCGGTCCTGTAACGCAATACGGTGACATGCAGTTCATGGGTGCCAAACAAGCCATCGCCGACATCAACGCCAAGGGCGGCGTTGACGGCAAGATGCTTGAAGCCAAGGAATACGACGACGCTTGCGATCCTAAACAAGCCGTTGCCGTGGCCAACAAAGTGGTCAACGACGGCGTCAAGTTCGTGGTCGGTCACCTCTGCTCCAGCTCCACTCAGCCCGCGTCGGATATTTATGAAGACGAAGGCGTCATCATGATTACTCCTGCCGCTACCAGCCCGGAGATTACTTCCCGTGGCTACAAGCTGATCTTCCGTACCATCGGCCTCGACAGCGCCCAGGGCCCGGCGGCCGGCAACTACATCGCCGACCACGTGAAGCCGAAAATCGTTGCCGTGCTGCACGACAAGCAACAATACGGTGAAGGTATCGCCACCGCCGTCAAGCAGACCCTTGAGAAGAAAGGCGTGAAGGTTGCCGTCTTCGAAGGCCTGAACGCCGGTGACAAGGACTTCTCCTCGATCATCCAGAAACTCAAGCAAGCCAACGTCGACTTCGTCTACTACGGCGGCTACCACCCAGAGCTGGGCCTGATCCTGCGCCAGTCCAAGGAAAAAGGCCTGAACGCCAAGTTCATGGGCCCAGAGGGCGTCGGCAACGACTCCATCTCGCAAATCGCCCAAGACGCCTCCGAAGGCCTGCTGGTCACCCTGCCGAAGTCCTTCGACACCGACCCTGCCAACAAAGCCATCGTTGAAGAGTTCGCCAAGAACAAGCAGGACCCAACCGGTCCGTTCGTATTCCCGGCCTACTCGGCCATTGAAGTCATCGCCGGTGGTATCAAGGCAGCCAAGAGCGAAGACACCGCCAAAGTGGCCGAAGCCATTCACGCCGGTACCTTCAAGACCCCAACCGGCGACCTGAGCTTCGACGCCAAGGGCGACCTGAAGGACTTCAAGTTCGTGGTCTACGAATGGCACTTCGGCAAACCTAAAACCGAAGTTTCCCCTCAGTAAGCCAGGCGTTACTGGCCCTACAAGCCCACTGTGAAAGCAGTGGGCTTTGTTTTACGAGGTTTATGGGCCTGTCACCCGCGATCCGGGCGCTGGCTCACCTGAAAATCTTAAAACCGTCACCAGCGGTTCGCTGGCAAACGCTTTGTGCAAATGTGCTCACAGAACACAGCACGGGGCCGGAACATGACTCCACCAGTGAAATGCGTATCGGGTTTTTAGGAGCGCTGTAATGCCTGAGATCTATCATTTTTTCCAACAGCTGGTTAATGGCCTGACCATTGGCAGCACCTATGCCTTGATAGCCATTGGCTACACAATGGTTTACGGCATCATTGGAATGATCAACTTCGCCCATGGCGAGGTGTACATGATTGGTTCCTACGTGGCCTTCATCGCCCTTGCCGGGCTGGCCATGATGGGTATCCACTCCCTGCCGCTGTTGATGACCGCCGCGTTCCTTGCGTCGATCGTCGTGACCAGTGCCTATGGCTACAGTATCGAGCGCGTTGCCTACCGCCCCCTGCGTGGCAGCAACCGTTTGATCCCGTTGATTTCCGCCATCGGCATGTCGATTTTCCTGCAGAACACCGTATTGCTGTCCCAGGACTCCAAGGATAAATCCATCCCCAACCTGATCCCGGGGAGCTTCTCCTTCGGCCCGGGTGGCGCGGAAGAAGTCCTGATTTCCTACATGCAAGTGCTGGTCTTCGTCGTCACCCTGGTGGCCATGCTCGGCCTGACCCTGTTCATCTCCCGCTCCCGTCTGGGGCGCGCCTGCCGGGCGTGCGCTGAAGACATCAAGATGGCCAACCTGCTGGGCATCAACACCAACAACATCATCGCCCTGACCTTCGTGATCGGCGCCGCGCTGGCAGCCGTCGCGGCGGTACTGCTGAGCATGCAGTACGGGGTGATCAACCCCAACGCCGGTTTCCTGGTAGGCCTCAAGGCCTTTACTGCGGCGGTATTGGGCGGCATCGGCAGTATCCCGGGCGCGATGCTCGGCGGGCTGGTGCTGGGTGTGGCCGAAGCGTTCGGCGCCGATATCTTCGGCGACCAGTACAAGGACGTCGTGGCGTTCGGCCTGTTGGTTCTGGTGCTGTTGTTCCGTCCGACCGGCATCCTGGGCCGTCCGGAGGTTGAGAAAGTATGAGCAGATATCTTAAATCGGCGTTCTTCAGCGCCCTGCTGGTGTGGGCCGTGGCCTTCCCGGTACTCGGCCTCAAGCTGAGCATTGTCGGGATCAACCTTGAAGTGCATGGCACAGGTCCCGTGACCCTGACCATCATTGCCCTGTGCTCGGTGCTGATGTTCCTGCGTGTGCTATTCACCCAGCAGGTCGGTGCCTTGTTCAAGGGCAACCGCGCTCCGTTGGTGTCGCCCAAGGTCAGCCAATTCCTGACCCTGCCGCGCACCCAGCGCTACATCATCATCGGCCTGATCGTGGCCGCGCTGATCTGGCCGTTCTTCGGCTCGCGCGGCGCCGTCGACATCGCCACCCTGATCCTGATCTACGTGTTACTGGGCCTGGGCCTGAACATCGTGGTGGGTCTGGCCGGCCTGCTTGACCTGGGTTATGTGGGCTTCTATGCCGTGGGTGCCTACACCTACGCGCTGCTCTCGCACTACCTGGGCTGGAGCTTCTGGATCTGCCTGCCATTGGCCGGCATGGCAGCCGCCACGTTCGGGTTCCTGCTGGGCTTCCCGGTGCTGCGTCTGCGCGGTGACTATCTGGCGATCGTGACCCTGGGCTTCGGCGAGATCATTCGCCTGTTCCTGCGTAACCTCACCGATATCACCGGTGGCCCCAACGGCATCAGCAGCATCCCCAAGCCAACGTTCTTCGGGCTGTCGTTCGACCGCAGCGCCGCTGAAGGCATGCAGACCTTCCACGAGTACTTCGGGATCGCCTACAACCCGGTGAGCAAAGTGGTGTTCCTGTACCTGGTGGCGCTGTTGCTGGCATTGGCCGCCCTGTTCGTGATCAACCGCCTGCTGCGCATGCCAATCGGCCGTGCGTGGGAAGCGCTGCGCGAAGATGAGATCGCCTGCCGCGCGCTGGGGCTGAACCCGACCATCATCAAGCTCTCCGCGTTCACCCTGGGTGCTGCGTTCGCCGGTTTCGCCGGTAGCTTCTTCGCGGCTCGCCAGGGCCTGGTGACCCCGGAGTCGTTCACCTTTATCGAGTCGGCGATCATCCTCGCCATCGTGGTATTGGGTGGCATGGGCTCACAGCTGGGCGTGATCCTGGCCGCGATCGTGATGATCCTGCTGCCGGAAATGATGCGTGAGTTCAGCGAATACCGCATGTTGATGTTCGGCGCCATGATGGTGCTGATGATGATCTGGCGCCCTCAAGGCCTGCTGCCCATGCAACGTCCTCACATGGAGCTGCGCAAATGAGCCGCGAGATCCTGAAAGTCGAAAACTTGAGCATGCGCTTCGGCGGCTTGCTGGCGGTCAACGGCGTAGCCCTGACCGTGAAAGAGAAACAAGTGGTTGCGTTGATCGGCCCCAACGGCGCGGGCAAAACCACGGTGTTCAACTGCCTCACCGGTTTTTACAAGCCGAGCGGCGGCAGCATCCTGCTGGACGGCCAGCCGATCCAGGGCCTGGCCGGTCACGAGATCGCCCGCAAGGGCGTGGTGCGGACCTTCCAGAACGTGCGGTTGTTCAAGGACATGACGGCGGTCGAAAACCTGCTGATCGCCCAGCACCGTCACTTGAACACCAACTTCTTCGCCGGCCTGTTCAAGACCCCCGCGTTCCGCAAAAGCGAGCGCGAGGCCATGGAATATGCGGAGTACTGGCTGGACAAGGTCAACCTCACCGAGTTTGCCAACCGCCCTGCCGGCACCCTGGCCTATGGGCAGCAACGTCGCCTGGAAATCGCCCGCTGCATGATGACCCGCCCGCGGATCCTGATGCTCGACGAACCGGCCGCCGGCCTGAACCCCAAGGAAACCGAAGACCTCAAGGCGCTGATCAGCGTGCTGCGTGAGGAAAACAACGCCACGGTGCTGTTGATCGAACACGACATGAAACTGGTCATGAGCATTTCCGACCATATCGTGGTGATCAACCAGGGCACGCCACTGGCCGACGGGACGCCGGAGCAGATCCGCGACAATCCTGAAGTGATCAAAGCCTATTTGGGGGAAGCGTAAAATGCTGCAATTCGAAAACGTTTCCACTTTTTACGGCAAGATCCAGGCCCTGCACAGCGTCAATGTGGAAGTGCGCCAGGGTGAGATCGTGACCCTGATCGGCGCCAACGGCGCCGGCAAGTCCACCCTGCTGATGACCTTGTGCGGTTCGCCCCAGGCGCACAGCGGCAGCATCCGCTACCTGGGTGAAGAACTGGTGGGCCAGCAGTCGTCGCAGATCATGCGCAAGAGCATTGCGGTGGTGCCGGAAGGCCGTCGTGTGTTCTCGCGCCTGACCGTCGAAGAGAACCTGGCCATGGGCGGGTTCTTCACCGACAAGGGCGACTACCAAGAGCAGATGGACAAGGTGCTGCACCTGTTCCCCCGGCTCAAGGAGCGCTTCAGCCAACGCGGCGGCACCATGTCCGGCGGCGAGCAGCAAATGCTCGCCATCGGCCGCGCACTGATGAGCAAACCCAAGCTGTTGCTGCTGGACGAACCGTCCCTGGGCCTGGCGCCGATCATCATCCAGCAGATTTTCGACATCATCGAACAGCTGCGCAAAGACGGTGTGACCGTGTTTCTGGTGGAACAGAACGCCAACCAGGCGCTAAAAATCGCCGACCGCGCCTACGTACTGGAAAACGGCCGGGTAGTGATGCAAGGCACGGGTGAGCAGTTGCTGACCGATCCGAAGGTGCGCGAGGCCTATTTGGGCGGTTAACCCACGGTTGCTGTAGATACCGGCGCAAAAAATGTGGGAGGGGTGTTGCCCCTCCCACATTTGTTTTGTGTGCTATGAAGTTTTTTTGACTGAGGTTGTAACGAACTCAGTCCCCCCGTCTCTAGTGGTGCATGCAGGCAATCGAGCCTGCGCATTCAACCACTGCTGGAGAAACACCATGACCACCAAACTGTCCGCCGCTACCCTCGTCCTGGCCCTGGGTTCCGCCCTGAGCCTGTCCGCCCTGACAGGCACCGCCCACGCCGCCGACGACATGCAAAAATGCTTCGGCGTCGCTGAAGCCGGCAAGAACGATTGCGCCGCGGGCGCCGGCACTTCCTGCGCCGGCACCTCGAAAACCAAAGACCAGGCCAACGCCTGGAAACTGGTCCCCGCCGGTACTTGCACCCAAACCCCAAGCTCCACCTCGCCGACCGGCTTTGGCCAGGAAGCGGCCTTCACCGCCAAGTCCTGAACCGCCACCACAGCCTGAGCACCGATGATGCCCCGTTCATCCCCGACAGCCGTCTCCCAGGCCCAGGCGCCCGGCCTCCCCTCTCGGGCGGGGCTGGGGCTCAAGCGCGAGCACTTCAGCGAAGTGCTCCATACCTGCCCCGACATCGGTTTTTTTGAAGTGCACGCCGAAAACTATATGGTGGCCGGCGGCCCGTTTCATCACTACCTGGGGTTGATCCGCGAGCAGTACCCGCTGTCATTGCACGGCGTGGGCCTGTCCATCGGCGGCGAAGGCCCGCTGAATGCCGAGCACCTGACACGTTTGAGCAGGCTGATCGAGCGCTATCAACCTCAGTCCTTTTCCGAACACCTGGCCTGGTCGAGCCATGGCGAGGTGTTTCTCAATGACCTGCTGCCCCTGGCCTACGACGCCGATACCCTGGACCGGGTGTGCGCCCACGTCGACCAGGTACAAAGTGCCCTCAAGCGACGGATGCTGCTGGAAAATCCGTCTACCTACCTGCAGTTCCAACGCTCCACCCTGGACGAAACCGAGTTTCTCAGCGAGATCATCCGACGTACCGGTTGCGGCCTGCTGCTCGATGTAAACAACGTGTATGTGTCGTGCATCAACCATCAGCGCGACCCGTTGGCCTACATCAACGCCTTGCCACTGCACGCGGTGGGTGAGATTCATCTGGCCGGTTTTGCCGAAGACACCGACAGCCTGGGTGATCGCCTGCTGATCGATGATCACGGCGCGCCCGTTGCCAGCACCGTATGGCATCTGTACGAGCAAGTACTGGCGCGCATCGGCCCGATGGCCACGCTGATCGAGCGCGACAACCACGTGCCCGCCTTCGGTGTATTGATGACCGAAGCCCGGCGGGCCGAATGGCATCTGACGCAGGCACGCTCATGAGCGTTCAAACCATATTTGCCAACGCCTTGTTGGCGCCCGACCAGCCTTGCCCCGACGGCCTGTTCAGCAGCAACGGAGCCGACCCGCAAAGCCGCTTTGCGGTGTACCGCAACAATGTGCACAGCTCATTGATCAACGCATTGGTGGCTGCTTACCCCGTCACCCTGCAACTGGTGGGCGATGATTTTTTCGCGCAATGGCCAGCGTTTACGTACAAACATCGCCACCCGGCAGCCCGTTGATCAGCGAGTACGGCAGCACATTCGCCGATTTCATCCAGGGCTTCAAACCTGCCGCCAGCGTGCCTTACCTGGCGGACATCGCACGCCTGGAGCGCCATCGAGTGCGCGCCTATCACGCAGCGGACGCCCGGCCACTCGACCCGCTCAGCGTGCTCCAGCAACTGCAAGGCTCAACAGACCTCGGGCAACTGCGCCTGCAACTGCACCCGTCCCTCGCCACGCTCACTTCGCCCTACGCCATTGTCGCGATTTGGGCAGCGCACCAGGTCGAGGGCGCCGTGGCCACCTTGAACCCCTGGCATGCTCAAGCCGCACTGGTCTTGCGCCACGGGCTGGAGGTCAAGGTGTTTGCCATCGACAGCGGCGCGGCGGCGTTTATCGACAGTCTGAACCAGGGCACGGCATTGGAAATGGCCGTGGCGCAGGCCCTCGAAGCCTCGGCCGACTTCAACCTGCAGCAATGCCTGTCGCTGCTGATCAGCCACGACGCCATCACTCAACTCCTTCCAGAACAAAAGGTATCGCTATGAATATCCGCCCTTCGTGCCTGATCAAACAGGTCATCGCCGTTTTTGAAAAAATCCCCTACAGCCTGATCGCCTTTATCGCACGGTTCTCCATTGCCGCCGTGTTCTGGAAGTCCGGGCAAACCAAGGTTGAAGGTTTTGCCATTGACCTGGTCAGCGGCACCTTCCAGCTCGGCGAACCCAGGCTTGCCGCCTCCACCTTGCCGCTGTTTCGCAGCGAATACCACGTGCCGTTGCTGTCGCCGCAGGTGGCCGCGCATATGGCGGCATTCGCCGAACACTTCTTCCCGGTGCTGATCCTGGTGGGGTTCGCCACGCGCTTCTCGGCCCTGGCCTTGATCGGTATGACACTGGTCATTCAGCTATTCGTCTACCCCGACGCTTACCCCACCCACGGCACTTGGGTCGCCTTGATGCTGCTGTTGGTCGCCAAGGGACCGGGGCGTTTGTCCATCGACCAACTGATTGCACGCCGCTATCGCTAAAGCCGATCCAACGCCTCGCCGCTGCGCTTGAACCAATCCACCAGGTAGTCTGCCAGCACTTGGGTGCGACGCGGCAACCCCCTTGATAGGGATGCACCAGGTACATCGGCAGGCTCCGCGTCTGGTAATCCCGCAACAACCAGCGTAATCGGCCGTCAGCCAACTCCGCCGGCAGCACGTAGGACGGCAGGCGGGCGATACCGGCGCCCACCAAGGCGGCCTTCTTCAACAAATTGTAATGGTTGGAGGCGAACGTGCCGCTGACCCGCACGCGCAATAGCTCATGTTGTTGGTGATACAGCCACTCTTCGCGGCCACTGTAGTGGCTGTTGAGCAGGCAGTTGTGGACGGCCAGGTCGGCGGGAGTCTGGGGTTCGCCGTACTGGTCCAGATAGGCCGGGCTGGCACAGGTCATTTCGTGCCAGGCCAGCAGCGGCCTGGCCACCAGGCGCTGGTTTTCAAGCGCGCCCGAACGCACCCCCAGGTCAAAACCGTCCCGCGCCAGGTCGCGGTAGCTGTTGTTGAGTTCCAGCTCGATCTGCACCTGGGGGTACTGCCTGGAAAATTCCAGCAACAACCCATCGAAGAATGTATCGCCTAACGAAACGGGAACTGTCATACGCACCGGCCCGGCCAAATCATCCTTGAGTCGCGCCAAGGCCTGACGGGCGCGATCCACCTGTACCACCAGCGCCTGGGCCTGCGGCAACAACGCCGCGCCGGCTGCCGTGAGGCTCAGTTTGCGGGTGGTGCGATGCAGCAGCACCACGCCAAACTGCGCCTCCAACTGGCTGATGCGCTTGGACAACTGCCCTTTACTGCAGCCCAGTTGCTCGGCCGCCACGGTAAAGCTGCCGGCTTCGATAAGCACGGCAAAGGCTGCCAGGTCATCCATCTCGCTCATGGATTGTTTCCAATTGAAAACCAAAGGTTGCCTATTAGCACGTTTATTCACCTGAAAAGCCACCCTAGACTGGACCCTCATTGACCCCTGGAGTAACTGCATCATGAAAATTCTATTGATTGGCGCCAGCGGCACCGTCGGATCGCAGGTCAAGGCGGAACTGGCCCAGCGTCACGAGGTGATCAGCATCGGCCGCAACAGCGGTGACTTTCAGGTAGATATCAGTGACAGCGCCTCGATCCGCAAACTGTTCGAACAGACCGGTAAGTTCGATGCCCTGGTGTGTGCGGCAGGCCGCGTGAATTTCGTGGCACTGGGCGACATGAGCGAAAGCGATTTCGAGCTGGGCCTGCGTGACAAGCTGATGGGCCAGGTGAATCTGCTGTTGATCGGCCGCGAATACGCCAACGACGGTGCGTCGTTCACCTTGACCAGCGGCATCCTCAACCGTGACCCGATTCGTACCGGCGCGTCGGCCGCGCTGGTCAACGGCGCAATCGACGCTTTTGTGAAAGCGGCCGCGATCGAACTGCCACGGGGCTTGCGCGTCAATGCCGTCAGCCCGACGGTGCTGGTGGAGGCCATGGGCAGCTATGCACCCTATTTCCGCGGCTACAAACCGGCCAGCGGCGCCGATGTGGCCTTGGCCTACGCCAAAAGTGTGGAAGGCTTGCAGACGGGTCAGACATTCATCGTGGGTTGAATGCCACGTCTGTCAGAAACGCCTGAAGCTGGCAGGCGGGCTTGTGATGCATCGCCAGCCTGCGTAACGTGGCGGCACTTGTCTGGAGACCCCTTATGCGTGCCGTCCGTACCCTCGCTTTATGTGCCTTGCTTCCTTTGTTCGCCGCTTGCCAGATGTTCGAAAGCGAGCCGGCCAAGCCGTCTACCGTCGGGCTGACCCGCATGCAGGGGCAACTCACGGCGGTCGGTGGCAAGCTGTTGTTCCAGCCGTGCCGCGATCAGCGCAACTACCTGGTCAAGGACACCGGCGGCACCAACATCCTGCAGGAAGCGGCCTCTTTGGCCGGCCAGCAGGGCGTACTGTTTGCCGACCTGCGCGGCAAATTTTCCGGGGTCGCCGCCGGCACCCAGGGCGAAGTGGAGCTGCAGCAGTTGTACCGTGTCGAGCGGTCGACCGCGGCCTGTGACGATCCGGACTTCAAACGCATGATCCTGCGCGCCAATGGCCACAAGCCAGCCTGGGCAATGAACGTGACGGCCAAGGGCATGGTGCTGGAGCGCGAAGGCCAGCCACCCCTGGCGGTGCCTTATGTGGAAGAGCAAATCGGTGACGGCCGCTTCAACCTGATGACCGAAGCCGATAACCAGCACATTGAGCTGTGGGTGGCCCCGCAACGTTGCGTCGACAGTGTCAGCGGCAGCCTGCAACACATGACCGCGCAGTTGCGCGTCAACGGCCAGGTGCAGCAGGGCTGCGCGGCGTTTGGCGGTTCGCGCGACGACTGAATCGGCCCTGCGCTGTTTTAACATGACGGAAACCGGCCATTGGGGCTTATAATCGCCGGTTTGCTAAAACAGCCGGCATCGAAGCCCGCCGCCTACCGGATCCCGTCATGTTACGAATCACCGAACTCAAGCTGCCCATCGACCATCCCGAAGAAGACCTGCGGCCCGCCATTGTGCAGCGCCTGGGCATCGCCAGTGATGACTTGCTCGATTTCACCCTGTTCAAGCGCAGCTACGACGCCCGCAAGAAAACCTCGGAGCTGTGCTTCATCTACACCATCGACCTGAACGTAAAGGGTGAAGCCGCCCTGCTGCTCAAGTTTGCCGATGACCGTAACGTCAACCCGGCCCCGGACATCAGCTACAAAGTGGTGGGCCAGGCGCCGGAAGGTCTGGTCGAGCGGCCGATCGTGGTGGGTTTTGGCCCCTGCGGGATCTTCGCCGGGCTGCTGCTGGCGCAAATGGGCTTCAAGCCGATCATCCTCGAACGCGGCAAGGAAGTGCGCCAGCGCACCAAGGACACCTGGGGCCTGTGGCGCAAAAGTGTGCTCAACCCTGAGTCCAACGTACAGTTTGGTGAAGGCGGCGCCGGCACCTTCTCCGACGGCAAGCTCTACAGCCAGATCAAAGACCCGAAATTCCACGGCCGCAAAGTGCTGCACGAGTTCGTCAAGGCCGGTGCGCCGGAAGAGATCCTCTACGTCAGCAAGCCGCATATCGGTACGTTCCGCCTGACCGGCGTAGTGGAGAACATGCGCCAGCAGATCATCGCCCTGGGTGGCGAAGTGCGCTTCGAGCAGCGGGTTACCGACGTGCTGATCGATGATGGCCAGTTGAATGGCGTGGTGTTGGACAGCGGCGAACAACTCCTGTCCAGGCACGTGATCCTCGCCTTGGGCCACAGCGCCCGCGACACGTTCCGCATGCTGCACAGCCGTGGCGTGTACATGGAGGCCAAGCCGTTCTCGGTGGGCTTCCGTATCGAGCACCCGCAGTCGCTGATCGACGCGGCACGCCTGGGTAAATACGCCGGGCACCCGAAACTGGGCGCCGCCGACTACAAGCTGGTACACCACGCCAAGAACGGCCGCTCGGTCTACAGCTTCTGCATGTGCCCGGGCGGCACCGTGGTAGCCGCCACCTCCGAGCCGAACCGCGTCGTGACCAACGGCATGAGCCAATACTCGCGTAACGAGCGCAACGCCAACTCGGGCATCGTGGTCGGCATCACACCTGAAGTGGACTACCCAGGTGGCCCGTTGGCAGGTATCGAATTGCAGGAACGCCTGGAGTCCCACGCTTATATCCTCGGCGGCAGCAACTACGAGGCCCCGGCACAGCTGGTGGGTGACTTCATCGCGGGCAAGCCATCCACGGCCCTTGGCAGCGTGGAACCGTCCTACAAACCGGGCGTTTCGTTGGGCGACCTGGCCCTGGCGCTGCCGGAGTTCGCCATTGAGGCGATCCGAGAAGCACTGCCGGCGTTCGAGAAACAGATCAAGGGCTACTCCCTGCACGATGCAGTATTGACGGGCATCGAAACGCGCACCTCCTCGCCGCTGCGGATTACCCGTAACGAATCGATGCAAAGCCTGAACGTGAAAGGCCTGTTCCCGGCCGGTGAAGGTGCCGGCTATGCCGGTGGGATTCTCTCGGCGGGTGTCGACGGGATCCGGATTGCCGAGGCGCTGGCGCGGGATATGTTGGGTATCGAGGCGTGAGAAACGCCGCATGTTGAATGTGGGAGCAAGCCTCCCACATTTGGTTTTGCGTTGTTTTCAGATATTCGCGCGCAGGATGCTATCCGGCAATGGCTCGCCCCGCTCCACGCTGGCCGCAACGGCCGCGATCAACCCTGGCAGCGCATACCCCTGCGCCGCCAACCACGCCTGATCGTAATAGGTAGTGGCATACCGCTCGCCGCCATCACACAAGATCGCCACGATCGAGCCCGACTCGCCGGCGGCTTTCATCTGCTGCGCCGCCATCAACGCGCCGATCAGGTTGGTCCCGCTGGAACCACCGACCCGGCGCCCCAACCGCTCGGCCAGGTAATGCATGGCCGCCAATGACAACGCATCCGGCACCTTGACCATTGCATCGATCACCTTCGGCAAAAACGACGCCTCGACCCGTGGCCGGCCAATGCCTTCGATCCGTGAACCACAGTCCAGGCGCAGGCTGGCATCACCCGTCTGGTAGTAATCAAAAAATACCGACCGCTCGGCATCGGCGCACAACACGCGCGTGCAATGCTGGCGATAACGCACGTATCGACCGAGGGTGGCCGTGGTGCCGCCCGTGCCGGGGCTGGAAATCAGCCAGCTCGGCTCGGGATGCCGTTCAAAACGCAGCTGCTGGAAGATCGACTCAGCGATGTTGTTGTTAGCGCGCCAGTCGGTGGCGCGTTCGGCGTAGGTGAACTGGTCCATGAAGTGACCACCACTTTCCTGCGCCAAGCGTTCGGATTCGGCGTAGATCTGCGTCGGATCCTGTACCAGATGGCTCTTGCCGCCATAGAAAGCAATCTGTGCGATCTTTTCCTGGGACGTGGTGGCAGGCATGACGGCAATAAATGGCAGGCCGAGCAGCCGTGCGAAATACGCTTCGGAAATCGCGGTAGAACCGCTGGACGCTTCGATCACGGGCGCTCCCGGCTTGAGCCAGCCATTGCACAGCGCGTACAGGAACAGCGAGCGGGCCAACCGGTGTTTCAGGCTGCCGGTGGGGTGGCTCGACTCGTCCTTGAAATACAACTCGATGCCAGGCAAACCCGGCAGCGGCAAGGGGATGAGGTGTGTATCGGCGCTGCGCTGGAAGTCGGCTTCAATGATGCGAATGGCTTCGCGGGCCCAGGGACGGTGGTCGCTCATAAGGGGGATCTCTAAGGATTTTCAATCAGAATTTTAAGATGTTTCCAACACCGCATACCGATACAGTAACGACTCAATTGGTCACACAATTGCCGGGCCAAGGCGCAACGCCAAATCTGTCCATTTTTATAACAAATAAGAATATAACTTTTGTTTTAACAACTAACGGTACGGGTTAGGGTACCCACCTATTGAATCCGGATTGGAGAGCATCCCTTGGCTCTGCGTAGCACGTTCACCCGTTTCTTCCAGCTGGAAGCCGCCAGCGGTCTGTTATTGATCGCCGCCGCCGCTCTCGCGCTGATCGTCAACAACTCACCGTTGTCACACCTGTACGCCGCGTTTCTGGATGTACCGGTGGTGGCGCAGATTGGCGCGCTGAAAATCGCCAAGCCGGCCCTGCTGTGGATCAACGATGGCCTGATGGCGCTGTTCTTCCTGCTGATCGGCCTGGAGGTCAAGCGCGAACTGCTCGATGGCCACCTGTCCAAACCATCCCAGGTTGTCCTGCCTGGCGCTGCCGCCATCGGCGGTATGGTGGTGCCGGCGCTGATCTACTGGGCCATCAACAAAGACTATCCCGCCGCGCTCTCGGGCTGGGCGATCCCGATGGCCACCGACATTGCCTTTGCATTGGGCGTGCTGGCGCTGCTGGGCAAGCGTGTACCCGTGTCGCTGAAACTGTTCCTGATGACCCTCGCCATCATCGATGACCTTGGTGCGATCATCGTTATCGCGGTGTTTTATTCCGCCGATCTGTCCGGCGCGGCCCTGGCGGGTGCGGGCGCCTGCCTGGTGGCGTTGATCGCGATGAACCGCCTCGGTGTGATCAAGCTCGGCCCCTACCTGATCATCGGCCTGATCCTGTGGGTGTGTGTACTCAAGAGTGGCGTCCACGCCACACTGGCCGGCGTGACGCTCGCGTTCTGCATTCCGATGCGCACCAAAAACGCCGAGACCTCACCGCTGCTGACGCTCGAACACGCCCTGCATCCGTGGGTGGCCTATGCCATCCTGCCGCTGTTCGCGTTTGCCAATGCCGGCGTATCCCTCACCGGCGTCAGCCTCGATAGTTTCACCCATCACGTCCCCATGGGCATCGCCGCCGGCCTGCTGATCGGCAAGACCATCGGCGTATTCGGCCTGACCTGGCTGGCCATCAAGACCGGCCTCGCGGCATTGCCCAGCGGCGCCAGCTGGGGCCAGGTGTTCGGCGTGGCGATCCTGTGCGGCATCGGCTTCACCATGAGCCTGTTCGTCGGCTCCCTGGCGTTCGTACCGGGCGCCAGCGAGTTTGCCGGCGAGGATCGAATGGGCATCCTGACCGGGTCGATACTGGCGGCCTGTATGGGTTATGCGGTAACGGCGATGGCGAGTCGCAAAAAAGCCTGACCGTTTGCAGGAGCCGGCAAGCCGGCTCCTGATTCATCCGATTCCTCCCTCTTTAGCAGTTCCTTCCTACACCCACCCTCCTCGGCTTGCTCTAACGTCAGCACCCGGCTTCTACGCCGGATTTCGTTAAGCATCACGCCAGGAGGGCAAATGGCAAACAACAAGGACGTATTTAAAGTCTGGCGGTCCTACGGCACGGGTACCGGCGGATATCGCCGACTTGAACCCATGACTGAGGCTGAGTCAGCGGCCTGGACGGCAATCCGGCAACAAGCTCAACGAGAATCGATCGACCGTCAGATTGCCGAAGACGCGTACTTTCAGGTTGAATCGCCACCGCCTGAACTGCCCAAGGTGGGGTGCGTGAATTGCGCTCCATGGCCAGGGCGCGCACTCGGGTACGCCTGCATATCGAGCAACGCGACGACGGCACGCTCAAGGGGTATGCCTTCTATACCGGAAAAAATCCCGGCTGGGAGATGATCGACGTCGTGCAGTTTGAGGTATCCGACACGCAGTACATCGCCCACTTGGGGGATGGCATTGAGCTGATCTGGACACCCGCCGCAGACACCGCCGATACACTCGGAATACCAGCACTGGAAGCGGCGCCATCGACACCACACATATGGGTGTATCCGCCGACCGAAAAAGCCGCCGCTATCATCGTGGACCCGATTTATCCGCCTGATTACAGGGATTTCATTCTTGTCTTCCCGGCGGACTCCGGTGTCAGGCCCCTGTATGTCGTTGTGAGCTGGAAGTATGAGGATGCGCCTTATCACAGCAAGAAGGGCAACTCGGTTAAAAGTAAAAAACCCACTAACGGCCTGGACGCTTTGAACGACTCAGTGTTGGTCAAGCCTGGAGAGCCTCGCCAGATAGGTATTGACCCGCATACGAAGGAGTTTGTGATTGTTGACAAGTCAACAGATGACACTTTTCACGGCCACGTACGACCATGGAGCGCACTTAACCAACATATGAAAAACGCATTGATAAGGGCTGGAAAAACTAACCGCAAAGGAAGAGTCCTAGGAGACCTGAAATGAATATGCGCTATCACGATCCTGACTTGACTCACGATGAATCAGTGACTGATCTTGCCACTGGTGACGTAAGCAAAGTCACCACAGCACTAATTTCAGTGGGCCTCAACGAAACCGATTGTACCTGGGCACAAAGCGTTTGCTTACAACATATGCGTGACGACAACGAAGACATCGCGTCAGCTGCCATAGTTGCCATAGTTGCCATAGGCCACATTGCACGTCGATTTGGGACATTGGACATGGACAAGGTAATGCCGGCACTGCAACAAGCTATGCGTAAATGCCCTGCGCTCAGCGGTGTCATTGGAAGTGCAATGGATGACATCGAAATGTTTACCTGACACCTTCCGAAAAGCCATTCAACAAAAACCCCAACCGGTCACCCGGTTGGGGCTTTGTGTTTCTACAACCGATGTTCAGCGAGTAACGCGGCTGGTGCCGTCGACGGTCATGATGCGCACGCGGTCGCCAATGCGGAAGATTTCATTTTCCTGCACGGCCTGTACGTAGGCGCGCATGCTGCCGTCGTCTTCACGAACGGTGATTTCCACGCCTTGTGTGCGGGTCAGGCCTTCTTCGGTGGCCGAACCCAGCAGGCCGCCGGCAACGGCGCCGATCACGGCAGTGACGATACTGCCACGGCCACCGCCAATGGCGCTGCCGCCCACGCCACCAATGACAGCACCGGCCGCGCCGCCGATTGGGGTCTTGGTGCCTTCGATTTTCACCGGACGCAGGGATTCGATGGTACCCATGCGCACAGTCTGTACACGACGCGCTTCATCACGGGAGTACGAGTCGCCGGTCAGACTCGAGGCGCAGCCACCCAACAGCAAGGACAGGGTGGTAAAGCAGGCAACCAGTAAAACGGACTTACGCATAGCATCAACTCCAAAGGACAGGTATTCATTAGACGCTGCGGCTTGACGCCTGTCACGGCAAGCGCGGCAGAAAATTGCTTTCATTCAGCCTTAGTACAGACTGCCAGCACCAAAAACCTCGACGAACGGTAGCACTCTTCTCAACAGGGACGTTCATGGATTACTTCATCATTGTAGTCACTACTCTAGCCGGCCTGTATTTCCATGGCTGGCTGTACCTGCGGATCAAACGGTGGGTAGACCGCGACCTCGCACTGTCTCTGGCCGGCGATGATCCGCTCAAGCGGGCCTTCATGCTGCAACAGTTGGAGCAGGCTCGCACCTTGAAAATCAAACGCGGCGACTTGCCGGGCTGGCTGAAAAACGCCGCGCAGCACTACACACCCGATGCCTCGTTATAGAGACGTCGGGGTGATGTGCATCATTCAGGTGAGGTGACGAAAGGTGCCGCTCAGGGCGCCAGGCGCTCGCGGGTCCAGTCGGCCCCTTGCAGGCGGTAGTTCAGGCGGTCATGCAGGCGACTGGCGCGGCCTTGCCAGAACTCGATGCGCTCGGGCAACAGGCGATAGCCACCCCAATGCTCGGGGCAGTCAGGCTGG
This sequence comes from Pseudomonas sp. S3_A03, assembly GCF_054668275.1. Classification (NCBI taxonomy): domain Bacteria; kingdom Pseudomonadati; phylum Pseudomonadota; class Gammaproteobacteria; order Pseudomonadales; family Pseudomonadaceae; genus Pseudomonas; species Pseudomonas sp. S3_A03. The sequence continues at coordinate 5,487,419 of NZ_CP162753.1, read as the reverse complement.
GTATCGCTGAAACGCTGTTCGGTGGCCTTGAGCAAGTCTTGCAGTTCTTCACGGTCACGAATGACCTGGCTCTGCGGCGACGCCCAGGCCCCCAGACGGCTGCCCAGTGGGCGGACCTGATAATACGCGTCCGACTCTTCGGGCGTGACCTTGACCACCCGCCCTTCGATACGCACCTGGCGCTCCAGGGTCGGCCAGAAAAAGGTCATGGCCGCAAACGGCCGCGCCGCGAGCTGTTGGCCCTTGGCGCTCTGATAGTTGGTGAAGAAGGTAAAGCCCTGCGCATCCAGGCCTTTGAGCAACAGGATACGGCAGTGCGGGCGACCGTCCTGGTCGACCGTGGCCAGGGTCATGGCGTTGGCTTCCACCGGCGGCTGCTCGGTGTTCACCGCATCGGCAAACCACTGGTGGAATAACGCAAACGGCTCGCTCGGGGCCTGGGCCTCGCTCAAACCGTCCCGTGTGTAGTCACGGCGCATATCGGCCAGTGCCTGAGTCATGCGGCTTTATCCTTCTGGTTCAGCAAATCAGTTTTTGCCTGGTCGTTCGCCGGTGCATCGGCCTTGGCTTTGGCCGGCGCGGGTTTCTTCGCTGCTGGCTTGGCCGGGGCCTTCTTGGCGGCTGGTTTGGCGGCGGCTTTCTTGGTGGTTGCCTTGCTGGCGGCGGCCTTTTTTGCCGGGGCTTTTGCAGCCGGTGCCGGGGCGGGAACGTTCTGCACCGCGACCATTTCAGCCACAGGCGGGGTCTTGCCCGAGTTGTACTTGCTCAGCAACGCCAACATGGTGCTGCGTTGAGTGAACATGATTTCCATGCGACGGTTCAGGGCACGGCCCTGGGAGCTGTCGTTGGCGGCACGCGGCATCAGGTCCCCCATGCCACGCAGCATCAGGCGATCCTGCTTCAGGCCGCTGAGGCTGAAAATCGAAGCGATGGATTGCGCGCGCTCCTTGCTCAACGCCTGGCTGGCTGGCGCCGTGCCAGTGGCATCGACGTGGCCCAGAACCAGAACGGCGGTTTTCGGGTCGGCTTCAACCGCCTTGGCCACGCGTGTGAACGGACCGAGGGTAACCGGCAGCAGCATGGCAGGACGCTTCGGGTTGTAGGAACCGTCTACCGGAGCAATGACCACCAGCACGTTGTCGCGACGTTCCAGTTGCAGGTTGCTGTCCTTGATGGCGGCGCGCAGGCGCGGCTCATAGTCATCCAGCCAGGCCTGGGTGATTTTCGGGTCAGGCATCGGCACGTTGGTCACATCGACCTTGGCCAGTGGCTTGGGTTTGCTTTCGAACGGCCACCACCAGTGGGTTTCAGTCTCGTTTTTGGCAACGGACGGGGCTGGCTCGGCGGCCTTCAGATCGGCCTTCAGGTCAGCCTTGGCGTCAGCGGCCTTTTCATCAGCGGTTTTGGAACCAAACGGCCACCAGCTGGAGCCGGTGTCGGTTTTCGCGGCCGGCGCTACGGCGGGAGCGGGAGCGGCGGTGGCGGCTACCGGTGCGGCAGGCTTGGCGCCAGCGGCGGGCTTGGCATCCGGCTTGGCGTCGGTTTGGGTGACTGCGTCCTTGGTAACGGCCTTATCAGATCCAAATGACCACCAATGCCCACCTTCGGCATCATTTTGTGGCGTTTGTGCGCAGCCGGTAATGGTGAGGCAAAGAGCCAGTGCCAAGGACTTGTTCGATAACATGAGATATCCACAAAATGAGAAAAGAAACGGGGGTCTGGATGACCCGTTAAACAGACGCTTACAGAACTTTAAAGTTACAAAATTTCGTTCAGCGCCTTCTTATAGTTGCCTTTGTAACAAAAAATTGTGAAACAGCAAGGGGTTTACAGACAACCGGCCAATATTCCGACCAACTTCTGCGCGCGCGGGTCCATAAGTACATAGGGTCCCAATGTATTAGTTACGAAACCAAAGGCTACATCATGCTCCGGGTCGGCAAACCCGACCGAACCACCCGCGCCAGGATGCCCGAAAGCACGCGGGCCAAGGCCGAACGTCGCATTGGGCAACTGCGGTTGGTCCAACATGCAGCCCAGGCCAAAACGGGTGTTGGTCAATAATGTTTTGTCCGGCCCGATACTGTGTTCACGGGTCAACTCTTCGAGCATGTCGGCTTCAAGCAAACTACCGTCTAACAAACCACTATAAAAACCGGCCAGGCTGCGTGCATTACCGTGACCATTTGCCGCCGGCTGCTGCATGCGTCGCCATTCTGGCTTATTAGTACTGGTCAGAATGGACGGTGGGTTGGCAAATGCCCGCGTCGTCATTGCAGTCGGCTCACGCATCATTACTTGCAGTAAACGTTGCGCAGCTTCGTCGCCCATGTTGCCTTTGCTGCGCGCTATATGGGCTACGCGATGAAACTCTGCGTCCGCCAGCCCCACATGAAAGTCCAGCCCCAGCGGGCGTGCCACCCGCGCCACGATGGACTCACCCGGCCCACACCCGTCAGCGCGGCGCAGCAATTCACCGACCAGCCAGCCGTAGGTGATGGCCTCGTAGCCATGGCCCTGGCCCGGCGTCCACCACGGCGCTTCGGCGGCCAGGGTATCGACCATCAACTGCCAGTCATAAAGGGCTTCGGCGGGCAGCATCTCGCGGATCGCCGGCAACCCGGCCTGGTGGCAGAGTAACTGGCGCAGGGTGATGGCCTCTTTGCCGGCTGCGGCGAATTGCGGCCAATACCGGGCCACCGGCGCGTCCAATTGCAGTTTGCCCTCGGCCACCAGTTGCAGGGCCGTGACGGCGGTGAAGGTCTTGGTGCAGGAGAACAGATTGACGATAGTGTCGCTGTGCCAGGCCTCGGCGCCGTCCTTGTCAGCGGTACCGGCCCACAGGTCGACGACCGTCTCACCGCCGACCTGAATACACAGCCCGGCGCCACGCTCCTGCGGGTCATCGAACAACGCGGCGAACGCTTCACGCACCGCTTCGAACTGGAGCTCGTAATGACCCTGAACCTGCACCTAAGCCCCCTCGAAAAACACCATGAAAAGTGGCCGACATTGTTCCAGCCCTGGTGGGTTTTGTGAACCCGTCAACGCGCAATCAATGGCCATTTCCCGAATGCCCGCCGGCGTGCCCGGCGCCCTGCCCCGCGCCTTGGCCTGCATGCCCCGGCTTGCCGCCCTCGCTTTCGCGAACCACGTCGGCGGCCTGGGTTTTCTGCGCTTGCCTACCCAGTTGATCGACCGCCGCCAGGTTGCTTTTGCGCACGCTGTCGACAAAGCCCTGATACGGCACATCGGTAATGCCCACCAGGCCGAAGTGTCCGTTTTCCCCGTCAAGCAAACGGCCGGTCACCGGCTGGTCCAGGTACTGGAACCAATGCACACCGACAATCGACGGTTCGGCCATGGCCTGCTTGAGGAAGTTGGCGTACGCCACGCCGCGATCGTCTTCCTTGGCCAGTTGGGTCACGCCGCCCCAGAACGGGCCACGATCGGCCGAGCCAAAGTTGAACTCAGTGATCAGCACCGGCTTGTCCAGTGCGCGCAGCGCCGCGAAGTCATAACCGTCCTGTGGCTTGAGGGTGTACATGTTGAAGCTCAACACGTCGCAATACTGTGCGCAGGAAGCAACCGCTTCCGGGGTGCTCACCGCGTAACGACCGCCCAGCAGCAGCTGATTGGGGGCATGCCACTTGAGCGAATCGGAAAGGGTCTTGAAGTAAGCGTCGGCGAAGGTCTTCTGGAAGTATTTGAAGTCCGCTTCGATTTCCGGGTGCTCAGGGCTAGGCATCGGTGGCTCGAAACCGGGATCTTCCATCAGTTCCCAGCCCGCCAACTGAATGCCCCAGGCTTTCGACAAGCCCGCTTCGTTGCGGTACTTGTCGCGCAATTGCTTGAGAAACGCACGCTTGGCCGGTACGTCGGTGGTCATGCGCAACGTACCGTAGGCCAAGGCGTAACGGGATTTGGGGTCATCACCGGGGCCGGCCCAGGCCAGTTCGTTATCGGCAAAGAAGCCGATCAGCCACGGGTCATCACGATGATCGCGGGCGGCAATGGCCACGGCGCGCTCGGTGGCCATGGCGAAGCGCGGGTCGAACGGGTCGGGCATGCCGCCCCACCAATCGGTGCCGGTACTGATGCTGGCGTAGTCGCCGACGATCGACAGCGGCAAGGTGTAGGGCACGCGGTCGGCGGCGGCCAGCGCATCGTCGCTCCAATTGCCGACGGTGTTGAAACCCCAGGCTTGCAGACGGTCGAGGGTATGGCTGACCCAACGTTTCGGGTCGAAGCCTTCGCCACCATAGGTGCGCTGCAGGTTGGCCGCATAAAAGTCGTACCAACGGCCGGCACCGAAACTGCGCCCTTCGCCCGCACCATTACCGGTGCGGTTGTCGCCGCTGCCGTAATACTTGTCGAACGGCTCACCGGCCTTGGGCAATGCGGCAAACATCCACTCACGGCCGGCTACGTAGGTCTGGCTGTTGTCCGGGGCCACGGTATTGACGCCCAGGGAATAAAACGGATGGCCCAGCGGAGTTACCAGGTACCAGCGACCGTCGCGCTTTTCGGTGCGGAAGAACCCGCTGGCCTTGAACGCCGGGCCCTTGCTCCAGCCACCGTATTGATCCAGTGAGGATTTGTCCCGCGCGGCCAGCCAACCTTGGAGCTGGGTGTGTTCCCTGGCTGCGGCGGCCTTGAGCTGTTCGTCGCTGCTGACCTTCTCGGGCCAACGCGCACGGGTAGATTGCCCGTAAGCATCCACCAATTCGCTGTAGGCCGCCTTTAGCACCGGCTCACTGTCCTGCACGCCAAAGCGCTCCAACAGAATGCTCTGGGCCGCGTTGGGCTTGAGCATCGACAAGGTCACCGAGACCACCTGGCTGCGGTCGATTTCACCGGCGCTGGCGGCCAGCAACACGCGTTGGCCATCCACGGTGATCGGCATCGGCGGGCCGGCTTTCATGCCCTGGCTCAGTGGTGAGTTGGCTTGTAACGGAACCAGCAGGGTCTGGGCCGGACCGGCCGGCAGGTCGATGCGACTGACCAACGTTCGGCCGTCATTGCTCTGCACCTTGACGTAGAGGGTCAATGCCCAGTCCATGGCACTCTGGATCCGCAGGCTCATGGCACCGGACTGCGACCAGTCCCACACGCCGCTTTGCGGGCTGAGCACCAGGCTCGGCTCGGCGGCAGGGTTGAACGTGATACGACGAAGCACCTCGCCTTCAGGGGTTTGTTCGGCGTTGTATTGCGGCAGGCTGGCGTCCTGGGTCGCCACCTTGACCACATCGGCAGGCCGGACGAAGTTGAACAGCGTTTGTTGCCCGGCGGGCGCGGCCATCAAGGGCGCCGCGAACAACAAGGCAAAAAGGGCGGGCAGCGTGCGAATCATACGAGCAAGGTTCTCCCAAAGGGCCGATGAACGGCCTGATGAACGACATGAGATAGACCACGAAGTGGGCGAAACCGCCCACGGTGGCTTAAGAAATTTCGCGCCTGAAGGGCGGCAAAGCATTAAGGATAGCTTTGCCGTAGCGCTGAGTGACCAAGCGACGGTCGAGCAAGGTGATAGTGCCGCGGTCTTCTTCGGTACGCAGCAAGCGCCCGCAGGCCTGCACCAGTTTCAGAGAGGCATCCGGCACGGAGATTTCCATGAACGGGTTACCGCCACGCGCTTCGATCCATTCGGCCAACGCCGCCTCGACCGGATCATCCGGCACCGAAAACGGGATTTTGGCGATCACCACGTGTTCACAGTAGGCACCGGGCAAGTCCACGCCCTCGGCAAAACTCGCCAGGCCGAACAGCACGCTGGAGTCGCCACCATCTACCCGTGCCTTGTGTTTGTTGAGGGTTTCCTGTTTGGACAGGTTGCCCTGGATAAACACCTGCTTGCGCCAGTCGCGATCCAGGCCGTCGAACACGTCCTGCATTTGTTTGCGTGAGGAGAACAGCACCAGGGTGCCGCGCGAACCTTGCACCAGCTCCGGCAGGTCGCGGATGATCGCAGCGGTGTGCGCCGCTGCGTCACGTGGGTCGGCCTTGAGATCGGGTACCCGCAGCACGCCGGCATCCGCGTGGTGGAAGGGGCTCGGCACTACCGCAGTGACGGCTTTTTTCGGCAACCCGGCGCGCATGCGGAAGCGATCGAAGGTGCCCAGGGCGGTCAGCGTGGCGGAAGTCACCAGGCAGCCGTAAGCCACGTTCCACAGGTTGCGGCGCAGCATTTCGGCGGCGAGGATCGGGCTGGCGTTGACTTCGATATCAAACAACGCACCGCTTTCCGACAGGGTCAGCCAACGGGCCATGGGCGGGTTGTCTTCAGGGTCTTCAACGGTAAAGGCGGTCCACAACTCCCAGTTACCCTGGGCGCGGGACAACAGGCTGCCGAACAGCGGGTACCATTCTTCGGCCTGGTTGCTGGCGATACCGATATTGACTTCGCCATCCATGCCTTCCTTGAGCAGGTCGGTCAGGCGCGTGAACAGGTCGGTCAAGCGTGAAAAACCCTTCTTCAGCTCGATGCCCATTTCGCGCATGTGCTCGGGGATCATCCCGCCGACAAAACGGTGGCGCGGCCGCTCGCGGCCTTCCACGTCTTCGCCGGGCTTGAAGTCGGCCACCTGTTCGCAGGCACTGAACATGAATTGCTGTTGGGTCTTGATCTCCCGCGCCAGCTCCGGCACTTGTTCGATCAGCTTGCCCAAATCGCCGGGCAGCGGGTGCTGGGCCAGCAGCTTGGTGAGGTTCTTGGCGGTGGACTCCAGCCAGTCGGCGGTGGAGCGCAGGCGCGTGTAGTGGGCAAAGTGGCCGATGGCCTTGTCCGGCAGGTGATGGCCTTCGTCGAACACGTAGAGGGTGTCGCGCGGGTCGGGCAGCACGGCGCCGCCGCCCAGGGCCAGGTCGGCCAGCACCATGTCGTGGTTGGTGACAATCACGTCGACCTTGCCCATACCCTCGCGGGCCTTGTAGAAAGCGCACTGGCCAAAGTTGGGGCAATGGCGATTGGTGCATTGGCTGTGGTCGGTGGTCAGGCGCGCCCAGTCGGCGTCTTCCAGGGCGGTGGGCCAGCTGTCGCGGTCGCCGTCCCATTTGTTGCCGGCCAGTTTCTCGATCATGCTGGTAAACAGCTTCTGGCTGACTTCATCAACCTCGATCTTGAAGCCTTCTTCTTCGAACAGCGACGCCGTGGCGGTTTGCGCGTGGCCTTCCTGCAACAACACGTCGAGCTTGGACAGGCACATATAGCGGCCACGCCCCTTGGCCAGGGCGAAGGTAAAGTTCAGGCCGCTGTTGCGCATCAGGTCGGGCAGGTCTTTGTAGACGATCTGCTCCTGCAGGGCGACGGTGGCGGTGGCGATCACCAGGCGCTTGCCGGCGGCCTTGGCGGTCGGAATCGCCGCCAGGCTATAGGCCACGGTCTTGCCTGTACCGGTGCCGGCCTCGACGGCCACGACCGCGGGCTCACCTTCGCGGCGACCTTCATCGTCGGTGTCGATATCCCCGAGGACCTTGGCCACTTCGGCGATCATCAGGCGTTGGCCATAGCGCGGTTTCAAGCTTTTGGCTTCGAGAAAACGCGAATAGGCGCCCTGGATCGTGGTTTTGAGTTCAGTGCTGATCATGAATAGTCGGGCGCAAAAAACGCTGGATAAATTTTCAGTGGTTCGGATCGGCCGCTATCATACCCCGCTAATTAATCCCGCGCAGAACGGAGTACCACCATGACCGCGTTTAGCCTCGCTTACACCCTGCATGTATTGGCCGCCCTGATCTGGGTCGGCGGTATGTTTTTCGCCTGGATGATCCTGCGCCCCGCCGCTGTGGCGGCACTTGAAGGCCCTGCCCGCCTCACGCTGTGGGTAAATGTGTTTCAACGTTTTTTCGTATGGGTGTGGGTTGCGGTGCTGATTTTACCGATCAGCGGTGTGGGCCTGTTGCACCTGCGCTTCAGCGGGTTTGAAACCGCGCCGCGCTATGTACAGGTGATGATGGGGTTGTATCTGGTGATGACGGCGTTGTTTATCCGCATCCAGGCGTTGAAGCTCCCGGAGCTGAAGGCAGCCGTGGCGGCGCAGGATTGGCCGGCGGGCGCGACTGCGCTGGGGCAGATCCGCAAGTTGGTGGGGATTAATTTGAGTGTGGGCTTGATCGTGGTGGCGATTGCTTCGGCTCGGCCGATGTTCTGAAGCAGCGTTAGAGGGACCCATCGCGGGGCACGCCCGCGATGGCCTCAGAGCAACCGAATCAAAGCCTCTGGATCGTCACAGAACCCGCAGGCCCCACCGGCCCCGGTTGCCCTTCCAACCCTGGCCGCCCCTTCTCACCACCATCGGCGCGGTACACCAGGCAGCCTTTGGATTCGCCGCCCTTGCCGGGTTTACCCGCCGTGCCGGGCAAACCGCCCGCACCGCCGTCCACCCAGACCTTGATCTGTTGTGCCGGGAAGTCCTTCGGCAACTCGACACGCACTTGCGCCCCCGCCGCGCCCGGCAGGCCATCGCCGCCGTTATCGCCATTGAAGCCGCGCCCGGCCGAGCCCCAGGTGCAACCTGGGTCTTCGCCGTTGGCGCCGTCCAGCCCGGCATAGCCCTTGGCCCCGCTGCCACCACGGGCATCCACCGACAGTTCTTCAGCCGTCAGCTTATTGATCCGCAAGGTCAGGTCACGTCCGGCCTTGGCGGGTTTCTCGTGGGTACCGGGGGCGCCGCGCGAGGTAATCTGGCTGCCATGCTCGAGTTGCGCAGCCCCCACCTGCAATTGCAACGCAGTATTGCCGGGCACAATGGTGATGCGGGCGTCGCGCCCCAAATGCAGTTGATCCACAGTGACCTGGCTGATGGTCGCCGGAATCAGCAATGTGCCGTAATCCGCCACCTCCAGGCGCTCCAGTTGCAACACACCGGTGCTGCTGGGCAGGCGCATCAAGGAGTTGGTTTCAACGCTGACGCTCTGAGCCAGGGCAACGGGGCTGACCAACAGGGCCAGCAGGAAAACCTTACGCATCATGGGGCTCCTGAGTATTTTTTGAATTTTTCTTTGGACGCACAGTAACGACTTCTACAGGCGCTTTGCCAGTGAAGGATCAAAAAAGTTAATAAAGGGAGGCTTCAACGAGGATCGCCGACAATGCCCCCGTGGAAACCACGGGGGCAAGGGTTATCAGCGGTTGATCTGGATTTCCGTGCGACGGTTCAGTGCGCGGCCGTCAGCGGTTTTGTTGTCGGCCACCGGATGGCTTTCACCCGCGCCGGTCACCGACACAAAATTGCTGCGCGGCACGCCGGCACCGATCAGGTACTCCGTGACCGAATGCGCACGCTTTTGCGATAGTTTCTGGTTATAGGCCTCTGCGCCGACGCTGTCGGTATGCCCGCTGACCCGCAGTTGGGCGCTGGGCGCTTCCTGTTTCAAACGAGTGGCGATGGTGTCGAGCTTGGTTTTGTCGGCCGCCGTCAACTTGGCCGAGTCGAACTGGAAGTGCACATCGCGAATCACGATGGTTTCTTCTTTGACCGCCACGACGTCCTCAACCACCGCCGCCGGGGGCGCAGGAGGGCAACCATCGGCATCCACCTGTACGCCTTTGGGCGTACCTGGGCATTTGTCGCGGCTGTCCGGCACACCGTCGCCGTCCTCATCGCCGTCGCCATGTACCCAGCAATAGGCGCCGGCCATACCGCCGATCAACAGCGCGCCATAGCCCGCGTAGGCTGAGCTTTCCGTTGCGCCGATCGCCGCACCGGTCACACCGCCGACAGCGGCACAGGTAGGCCAGTCGGTTTTTTGCAAACCTGCGCAACCTGTCAATACTCCGGTTAGCAGAACCAAGGGTAGAGCTGTCCGCATGATGCTCATCTGTTTTCTCCTGAGGGCGTCGGCGGGGGCCGACAAAGCAAGTAAAGACCGCTCTTTTCAACTGCGCCACTACGCCACGCCCCCGTATTCATTGAGCTTTGCGCTCCATGTAGGACTTTTCGCCGCCGCCCGCTCTAGGCCCACACGCTCAGCCGCGCTAGTCTCTAGGGTTCTGATGTGAGGATCTGTGATGACCGCTGGTATTTCTGCCCGTACACCCCAGCAGGCGCTGGCCGCCTTGCTGGATCTGCACCAGCCAAAACGCCTGTTATTGTTGGGCGCCAGCCGGTTTCCGGCGCTGGATGCGTTCATAGAAGCGCATCCCGAGACGCAGGTGTCCGTCGCCGGGCCCGGGGCGCTGCCTGCGGAGTTGGCCGCGCAGCGTTTTGACCTGGCGCTGGTGGTCGACTGCCTGGAGCACCTGTCAAAACCGCAAGGCCTGACCTTGCTCGGCGGTATTCGCAACCTCAATGCCAGCCGCATTGCGGTGCTGGTAGACCTGGCGGCCTGCGACTGGAAGGACACCGACTTCTTCTCACTGGCCCTGGAGGCCGGCGAACGCTTCCAGCGTGATGAACAGGTGTTGACGCTGTTTACCTATGATCTGCTTGACTATAAACAGGTGCCGGACTGGCTTAACGCGCGGTTCTGGGCCAACCCGGAAAACTTTGGCAAGTATTGGTGGTAACCCAATGAGTACATCCATTTGCCCCTGCGGCAGTGGCAACCTGCTGGACGCCTGCTGCGGCCATTATCACGCCGGCCATCCCGCGCCCTGCGCCAGCGCACTGATGCGTTCGCGCTACAGCGCCTATGTGCTGGGCCTGGTGGACTATCTGGTTGCCACTACGTTGCCCGCGCAACAGGCCGGCCTCGACCGTGACGCCATCGGCGCCTGGAGCGCGCAAAGCACCTGGCTCGGCCTTGAAGTGGAAAGCTCCGAGGTATTCGGCGGCCAGCCGGAACATGCCTTCGTGACCTTTACCGCACGCTGGCATGACAGCAGCGGCGAACATAGTCACCGCGAGCAGTCGTCTTTCGTACAGAATGACGGGCGCTGGTACTTCATCGACCCGACGGTGGACGTGAAAACCGGACGCAACGATGCGTGCCTGTGCGGCAGCGGGCAAAAATTCAAGAAGTGCTGCTCCAGCTATCTCTGACCCCCAAGGACCCACGCCATGCTCCGGATCTACAGCTTGATGCTGGCGTTAACGTTCGGCCTGACCGGGTGTACGTCGTGGTTCGAAGACGATTCGCCGCCGCCCCATGTCTCCCTGGTCAAGGTCGAAGTGGTGCGGGCCAAGCTGCTGGAGCAGAAATTCAAGCTGTACTTTCGCATAGACAATCGCGACGACGCCGACCTGACCGTGCGTGGCCTGATCTACAAAGTGACCCTGGACGACTTTGTGCTCACCGAAGGCGAGTCCAACGAATGGCTCACCGTGCCTCCTCGCGGCCATGGGTTTTTCAAGGTATCGGTGCGCACCAACCTCTGGCCGCAGATACGGGATGTGGTGCAGATGCTGAAAAAACCCCGCAAACCCGTGCCTTATCGTCTGGAAGGCGAGCTGAAAACCGGATTATTCATCGGTTATGACGTGCAGGTGGCCCACAATGGCGAGATAATCCCCGGCGATTTTATTCCGGAGCAACATCGATGACTCAGCAACCCCATGTCCACGGTCCTGACTGCAACCACGATCACGATCACCATGATCACGACCATGGTCATGTCCACGGCCCGAACTGCGGCCACGCCCACCAAGAACCGGTGCGCAACGCCCTGAAGGATGTTGGCCGCAACGATCCTTGCCCATGCGGCAGCGAAAAGAAGTTCAAGAAGTGCCATGGCGCGTAAGCCACACAGATAATCCTGATGCCTGATGTGGGAGAGGCGTGCTCCCTCCCACATTAATTTGCGCAAATCCCAAGATTTCACGCCCGGCCACAACTCCCGCTTGCGTCGTTTCACCGCGCTCACTAACGTAGCGCCTTTACTGACGCTACCCCCGCAGGAGCTTTGCCATGGCCTCGCCAGCCCTCTCACATTTTCTTCCCCGGTTCGGCGTAGCCGCGGCAGTGGCCAGTGCTTTAAGCCTGGCCGGTTGCCAGCTCCAGAGCACCCAGGACACCCTGCCGCCGGTTACCGGCGTGCAGCCGATCAAAGGTCTGGCACAGAATGTGTCGGTGCGCCGCAATGCCCAGGGCATGCCGCTGATCGAAAGCAACACCTTCCACGACGCGCTGTTCAGCCTCGGTTATGTGCACGCCAGTGACCGCATCACCCAAATGGTCACCTTGCGCCTGCTGGCCCAGGGCCGTCTGGCGGAAATGTCCGGGGCCGAGGTGCTAGATATCGACCGCTTCATGCGGGCGGTCAACCTGAAAAAAAGCGCCGGCGAGCTGTACAGCGCCTCTTCGCCGCGCCTCAAGCGCTTCTTCGAAGTGTATGCCCGAGGCGTCAACGCCTACCTGTTCCGCTATCGCGACAAGCTGCCGCCAGACCTGGCCCAGACCGGCTACAAGCCCGAGTACTGGAAGCCGGAAGATTCGGCGCTGTTGTTCTGCCTGCTCAATTTCAGCGAGTCGGCCAACCTGCGCGAAGAGCTGGCCTCCCTGGTGCTGGCGCAAAAAGTCGGGGTCGACAAACTGGCCTGGCTCACCCCCAGCGCACCGGATGAACCGATCCCCCTGGCCGAAGCCGACAAACTCAAAGGCGTGAACCTCAGCCAGATCACCGGCTTGGCCGGGTTGGACACGGTCAGCCAGCAACTGGGCAGCCTCAATTCGCTGGCGGTCACCACCTCGAGCAACTGGGCGATCGGCCCGCAACGCAGCCGTAGCGGCAAAAGCCTGTTGGCCGGCGACCTCGCCGCGCAGCCACAGGCCCCGTCGCCGTGGAACTACGTACAGATCCGCGCACCGAAATACCAGGCCGTTGGCGCCTCGATTGCCGGCCTGCCGACCCTGCTGTCCGGGTTCAACGGCAAAGTGGCGTGGAGCATGAGCACGGTCAAGGGCGACACCCAGGACCTGTTCCTGGAGAAGGTCAAGCGCCAGGGCAATGCGCTGTACTACGAGAACAACGGTAAATGGCTGCCGGCCGGCGTGCGTAACGAAACCTTCTTTATCAAAGGCCAGCGCTCGATTCGCGAAGTGGTGTACGAAACCCGTCATGGCGCCCTGCTCAACAGCAGCCAGGCCCTGACCAGCGGCCTGGGCCTGGCCCTGCAAACCGCCGACTTCAAAGATGACAAGAGCCTGGATGCGTTCTTCGACCTGTCTCGCGCGCAAAACGTCGCCAAGGCTTCGGATGCCACCCGGGAAATCCGCGCCATCGCCTTGAACATGGTGTTTGCCGATGCCACCAATATTGGTTGGCAGGTCACCGGCCGCTTCCCTAACCGCCGCGAAGGTGAAGGCCTGCTGCCCTCCCCTGGTTGGGACACGCGTTTTGACTGGGACGGATACGCCGACGCGATGTTGCACCCCTATGACCAGGACCCGGCCCAGGGCTGGATCGGCACCGCCAACCAGCGCACCGCGCCGCGCGGCTATGGCATGCAATTGTCCAACTCGTGGGACGCGCCGGAGCGCAGCGAGCGCCTGGCGCAACTGGCCAATGCCGGCAAGCATGACAACCGCAGCCTGATCGCCATGCAATACGACCAGACCACCACCTTCGCCGCCAAGCTCAAGACCATATTCCAGGCACCGGGCATGGCCCTGCCGTTGAAGCAGGCAATCGACGCATTGCCGGTGGTCGAACAGGCCAAGGCACGCGAAGCGTTGAATCGCCTGATGGCGTTCGACGGCCGCCTTGCCTCGACATCCGCCGACGCCGCGCTGTACGAATTGTTCCTGCAGGAAAGCACCCGGCAGATCTTCCTCGACGAACTCGGCCCGGAAAACAGCGCCAGTTGGAAAGCCTTCGTGAGCAACGCCAACCTGTCCTATGCCGCTCAGGCCGACCACCTGCTGGGCCGTGAAGACAGCCCGTTCTGGGATGACGTGCGCACCGCCACCAAAGAAGACAAACCGGCGATCCTCGCCCGCAGCCTGGCCACCGCGATCACCGCCGGCGACAGCCAACTGGGCGCCGATCACAAGGCCTGGCAGTGGGGCAAACTCCACAGCACCACCTGGAAGAATGCCGCCGGCCAGATCATTCGTGGCCCGCTGGCGTCCGGTGGCGACCACAACACCCTGAACCCCGCGCCGTATAGCTGGGGCCAGGACTTCAACACCACCCAAGTGCCGGCGCTGCGCATGATCGTCGACTTCGGCCAGGCGGAACCGATGATGGGCCAGGGCGGCATCGGCCAATCGGGCAACCCGGCCAGCCCCAACTATGCCAACGGCATCGACCCCTCGCTCAAGGCGCAATACCTGAGCTTCCCGATGCAGCCGCAGAACTTTGAGAAGGTGTATGGGAAGGCGCGGTTGACCCTGACACCGGGGAAATAACAGCCACCCAATGTGGGAGGGGGCTTGCCCCCTCCCACATTGGGATCCCATGCATTCAGATAGAACTTCCGTGTCCGGCCTCATCTCATAAGTAACAAGCCCACCTCCCCGGTCACCCCATGGACCTCGTCATCGCCCGCCCCGAAGGCCTCTATTGCCCCGCCGCAGATGTCTACATCGACCCCTGGCGCCCGGTGGAACGCGCGGTCATCACCCACGCCCACGGCGATCACGCCCGTACCGGCAACGAGCATTACCTGGCGGCGGCCCCCGGCGAAGGCATCCTGCGCTCACGTCTGGGCCAGGACATCAACCTGCAAACCCTGGCCTACGGTGAAAAACTGCTGCATCACGGCGTCACCCTGAGTTTCCACCCCGCCGGGCATGTACTCGGCTCGGCGCAGGTGCGCCTGGAATACCAGGGCGAAGTCTGGGTCGCGTCCGGCGACTACAAGGTCGAACCCGATGGCACCTGCGCGCCTTTCGAACCGGTGCGTTGCCACACCTTTATCACCGAGTCGACCTTTGGCCTGCCGATCTACCGCTGGCAGCCCCAGGCGCAGATCTTCGCCGGGATCAATGACTGGTGGCAGGCGAACATCGCGGCCGGCAAGGCCAGCGTGCTGTTCTGCTATTCCTTCGGCAAGGCGCAGCGCATCCTGCACGGCATCGATGCCGGCATCGGCCCGATCCTCAGCCACGGCGCGGTCGAACCCTTGAACCGGGTGTACCGCGAGGCCGGCGTCTATATCCCCGAAACCCTCTATGCCGGTGATTTCAAAAAGACCGACCCCTTGCTGCGCCAAGCCCTGATCATTGCCCCGCCCTCCGCCGGCGGCAGCAGTTGGATACGCCGCTTCGGCGATTACAGTGATGCGTTCGCCAGCGGCTGGATGCGCCTGCGGGGCACACGGCGGCGGCGTGGCGTGGACCGTGGCTTTGTGCTGTCCGATCACGCCGATTGGCCGGGCCTGTTGTGGGCTATCGAACAAACCGGCGCAGAGCGGGTGATGGTCACCCACGGTTCTGTAGGCGTATTGGTGCGGCACCTGCGGGAAAAAGGCCTGGACGCCCAGGGGTTCAGCACTGAATACGGCGATGACGAAGAGGAAGCCAGCGCATGAAGGCCTTCGCCGAACTGTACGCCAACCTCGACGCCACCACGTCCAGTAACGCCAAGCTCGCGGCGTTGCAGGCTTACCTGCGGCAAGCCCCCGCGCAAGATGCTGCATGGGCCGTGTACTTCCTGGCGGGCGGGCGCCCCCGGCAATTGGTACCGACACGCCTGCTGCGCGACATGGCCAGCGAAGCCTCGGGCATCGAGCCGTGGTTGTTCGAGGAAAGCTACCAAGCGGTGGGGGATTTGGCCGAGACAATTTCCCTGCTGCTGCCAGAATCGACCTACACCTCAGAAGACGGCCTGGCCGTGTGGCTGGAAGAAAAACTCCTACCCTTGCGCGGCCTGTCTCCCCAGGACCTGGCCGCACGTTTGCCGACTTTGTGGGCACAACTGGATCAACCCAGCCTGATGGTGTGCATCAAATTGATCACCGGCAGCTTTCGCGTCGGCGTGTCCAAACTGTTGGTCACCCGCGCCCTCGCCGCCTTGGCCGAGCTGGACAGCAAGCGCGTGGCCCAGCGTTTGGTCGGCTACACCGACCTGTCCAACCGGCCCACGCCTGAGGGTTACCTCAAGCTGATCGCCGCCGAATCGTCTGACGAACATGCGCAACGCGGTGGGCAGCCTTATCCGTTTTTTCTCGCCCATGCCCTATCGCAACCGGTGGAGCAGTTTGAGGCGCTGCTCGGCTCACCCGCCGACTGGCAGGTGGAATGGAAGTGGGATGGCATCCGCGCGCAATTGGTCAAGCGCGAAGGCCGGTTGTGGGTCTGGTCGCGGGGCGAGGAGCTGGTAACCGAACGCTTCCCCGAACTCCACAGCCTGGTGAGTGGCTTGCCCGATGGCACGGTGATCGACGGCGAAATCGTGGTGTGGAAGGACTCGGTGCAACCCTTTGCACTGTTGCAGCAGCGTATCGGCCGCAAAACCCTGAGCAAAAAGTCCTCGAAGAGGCGCCGGTCGCGGTGCTCGCCTACGACCTGCTGGAGTATCAGGGCTGCGACTGGCGCAACCAGCCCCAAGCCGAACGTCGCGCCCGACTGGAACAGGTGATTGCCCAGTGCAACCAGCCCGTCTTGCAGCCCTCGCCTGTATTGACGGGCGCGACCTGGGAGGAACTGGCCCAGCAACGCGAAGCCTCGCGCAGCCTTGGCGTGGAAGGCATGATGCTCAAGGACCGCAACGGCCTTTACGGCGTGGGCCGCACTAAGGACATGGGCTTGTGGTGGAAGTGGAAAGTCGACCCGTTCAGCGTCGATGCGGTGTTGATCTACGCCCAACGCGGGCATGGTCGGCGCGCCAGTTTATACAGCGACTACACCTTCGCCGTGTGGGACGGCCCGCCCGGCAGCGAGCGCAGCCTGGTGCCGTTCGCCAAGGCGTATAGCGGGCTGACCGACGAAGAAATGCGCAAGGTCGACGCCATTGTGCGCAAAACCACGGTGGAAAAATTCGGCCCGGTCAGCAGCGTGACGCCGAGCATGGTGTTTGAGCTGGGGTTTGAAGGTATTGCCTTGTCCAAGCGCCACAAAAGCGGGATTGCGGTGCGCTTTCCGAGGATGCTGCGCTGGCGCCAGGATAAGGCCGTGGATGAGGCGGATAATTTGGCCACCCTACAAGACCTATTGGCCTGACGCAGAACCCTGGTGGGAGCCCCCTCCCACACGCCCCGAAAAAGTGCACTCAATTTTCAATGCCCATTTTCGGGCACCTCCTACACTCCAAACTTCCTAGTCCTACCTTTTAAAACGAGTATTCGGAAACAAATCCGGAACTATGGTGCAGAAATTGCTACCAGTGATCCGTCTGACACCGTTCAGTAACAGTCCTACACGCGCCACAAGCGCTTATCTTGGTTTCCAGGGATTACATAATGAAAAAAGCATTGCTGACCCTTTCTGCACTGGCACTGTGCATGGCCGCAGGTTCCGCCTTGGCCAAGGAATACAAGGAATTGCGTTTTGGTGTCGATCCGTCCTACGCGCCGTTTGAATCCAAAGCCGCCGACGGCAGCCTGGTGGGCTTCGATATCGACCTGGGCAATGCCATCTGCGCTGAGCTGAAAGTGAAGTGCAAGTGGGTCGAAAGTGACTTCGACGGCATGATTCCGGGCCTGAAAGCCAACAAGTTTGACGGTGTGATTTCGTCCATGACCGTGACCCCGGCGCGCGAAAAGGCCATCGACTTCTCCAATGAACTGTTCTCCGGCCCCACGTCGCTGGTGTTCAAGAAAGGCGCGGGTTACTCCACCCCTGAATCGCTCAAGGGCAAATCCGTGGGCTATGAGCAAGGCACCATTCAGGAAGCCTACGCCAAGGCTGTGCTGGACAAGGCCGGTGTGACCACCAAGGCCTACGCCAACCAGGACCAGGTTTACGCTGACCTGACGTCCGGCCGCCTCGACGCGTCCGTGCAGGACATGCTGCAAGCCGAACTGGGTTTTTTGAAGTCGCCAGCCGGTGCCGGCTACGAAGTGAGTGCGGCCATTGACGACCCGCTGCTGCCATCGAAAACCGCAGTCGGTATCAAAAAAGGTAACACTGAACTCAAGGCGCTTTTGGATAAAGGTATCAAAGCGTTACACGATGATGGCACCTACGCCACTATCCAGAAGAAACACTTTGGCGATCTGAACCTGTACAGCGGCAAGTAATGCCCGGGGCGCCCCTCCTCTGGAGGGGCGCTTTTTTATCGCCATAGGTCCTGATTTATGTTCGAAGATCTGTTGCAAACCCTCGGGCTGAGCGCGTTCAGCTTGAAGGGTTTCGGCCCGCTGTTGCTGCAAGGCACCTGGATGACCCTTAAGTTGTCGGTGCTGTCCCTGGCCGTCAGCGTATTGCTGGGCCTGCTCGGCGCCAGCGCCAAACTGTCCAGCCTGCCCTTCCTGCGCATTCCCGCCCAGCTCTACACCACGCTGATTCGCGGGGTGCCCGACCTGGTCCTGATGCTGCTGATTTTCTACAGCCTGCAAACCTGGCTCACCGGTCTTACCGACTTTATGGAATGGGAATACATCGAGATCGACCCATTCAGCGCCGGGGTCATCACCCTGGGCTTCATCTATGGTGCCTATTTCACCGAGACGTTTCGCGGCGCGATCCTGGCCGTCCCCCGTGGTCAGTTGGAAGCCGCCACCGCGTATGGCCTCAAGCGCGGCCAGCGGTTTCGCTATGTGACCTTCCCACAGATGATGCGCTTTGCCCTGCCCGGCATCGGCAATAACTGGATGGTGATGCTCAAGGCCACCGCGCTGGTGTCGATCATCGGCCTGGCCGACCTGGTCAAAGCCGCCCAGGACGCGGGCAAAAGCACCTATCAGCTGTTCTATTTCCTGGTCCTCGCCGCGCTGATCTACTTGCTGATCACCAGCGCCTCCAACTTTGTCTTGCGCCGTCTTGAACGCCGCTACTCCGCGGGCGCCCGGGAGGCCGTGCGATGATCGAACTCTTGCAGGAATACTGGCGCCCGTTCCTTTATAGCGACGGCCAACACATCACCGGCCTGGCCATGACCCTGTGGTTGCTCAGCGCCGCGCTGGTGATCGGCTTTCTGGTGTCGATCCCGTTGTCCATTGCCCGCGTGTCGCACAAGCGGCTGGTGCGTTGGCCGGTGCAGTTCTATACCTACCTGTTTCGCGGCACGCCCCTCTATATACAGCTGCTGATTTGCTACACCGGCATCTACAGCATCGCCGCCGTGCGCGCCCAACCGGTGCTGGATGCGTTCTTTCGCGATGCGATGAACTGCACGATCCTGGCGTTCGCCCTCAACACCTGCGCCTATACCACGGAGATTTTCGCCGGGGCGATCCGCAGCATGGCCCACGGCGAAGTCGAGGCGGCCAAAGCCTACGGCCTTAGCGGCTGGAAGCTGTACGCCTACGTGATCATGCCCTCGGCCCTGCGCCGCTCGTTGCCTTACTACAGTAACGAAGTGATCCTGATGCTGCATTCGACCACCGTGGCGTTTACCGCGACGATCCCGGACATTCTCAAAGTCGCGCGGGACGCCAACTCGGCCACCTTCATGACCTTTCAATCGTTCGGCATCGCGGCGCTGATCTACCTGGCCGTGACCTTCGCCCTGGTCGGCCTGTTTCGGCTGGCGGAGCGGCGCTGGCTGGCCTTCCTCGGGCCGAGCCACTAAGGAGATCCTATGCGTCATCAGGTGCATGAACTGATCGCGCCGGTGCCAGGTACCGCGCGGCAGATTCACAGCTTCCACTTCGGCCCTGCCCAGGCCGAAGGCAAGGTTTATATCCAGTCATCGCTGCATGCCGATGAGTTGCCGGGCATGTTGGTGGCCTGGCACTTGAAGGTGCGCCTGGCCGAGCTGGAAGCGGCCGGGCGATTGTCGAGCGAGATCGTACTGGTGCCCATCGCCAACCCGGCGGGCCTGGAACAGGTGCTGATGGACACGCCGCTGGGCCGCTACGAGCTGGAAAGCGGGCAGAACTTCAACCGCCTGTTTGTCGACCTCGGCGAAGCCGTCGGCGATCGGGTCGAGGCATTGCTCGGCGATGATGCGCAACACAATGCCCGGCTGATCCGCGCGGCATTGAGCACCGCCCTGGCCGAGCAACACGCCGCGACCCAATTGCAGTCCCAGCGCTTGGTGTTGCAACGCCTGGCCTGCGAGGCCGACATGGTGCTGGACCTGCATTGCGACTTCGAAGCCGTGGCCCACCTGTACACCACCCCCGAAGCCTGGCCGCAGGTGGAGCCGTTGGCGCGCTATATCGGCTCGGAGGCCAACTTGCTGGCCACCGATTCCGGTGGGCAGTCCTTCGACGAATGTTTCACCCTGGTGTGGTGGCAGTTGCAACAACGCTTCGGCGAGCGCTTCCCGATTCCCATGGGCAGCTTTTCGGTGACCGTCGAACTGCGCGGCCAGGGCGATGTGAACCACGGCCTGGCCCGCCTCGATTGCCAGGCGATCATCGACTACCTGATCCACTTCGGCGCCATTACCGGCGACCCGGCGCCACTGCCCGCGCTGCCCTACCCGGCCACCCCGCTGGCCGGCGTCGAGCCGGTGGCCACGCCGGTGGGCGGCTTGCTGGTGTTCAGCGCCCTGCCCGGTGAATACCTGGAGGCCGGGCAACTGATCGCCGAAATCATCGACCCCATTACCGACCGCGTAACGCCCGTGCACTGCCGGAGACGCAGGCCTGCTTTACGCCCGTTCGCTACGCCGCATGGCCACTGCCGGAATGGTCATCGGCCATGTCGCCGGGACCCAGGCTTACCGTAGCGGCTATCTACTTTCGCCTTGAGGATGCACGCCCCATGTACAAATTGACCGTTGAAGGCCTGCATAAAAGCTATGGCGACAATGAGGTGCTCAAAGGTGTCTCGCTCAAGGCCAAGACCGGTGACGTGATCAGCCTGATCGGCGCCAGCGGATCGGGCAAGAGTACCTTTTTACGCTGCATCAACTTTTTGGAAACCCCCAATGACGGCGCCATGACGCTGGACGGCCAGCAGATCCGCATGGTCAGCGACCGCCACGGCATGCGCGTGGCCGACGAAGCCGAGCTGCAGCGCCTGCGCACGCGACTGGCGATGGTATTCCAGCACTTCAACCTGTGGAGTCACATGAGCGTGCTGGAAAACATCATCATGGCCCCGCGCCGGGTGCTGGGCTGCAACAAGAAGGACGCCGAAGACCGTGCCCGTCGTTACCTCGACAAAGTCGGCCTGCCGGCGCGAGTGGCCGATCAATACCCGGCGTTTCTCTCCGGCGGCCAGCAGCAACGGGTGGCCATTGCTCGTGCATTGGCGATGGAGCCCGAGGTCATGCTGTTCGACGAACCGACCTCCGCGCTGGACCCGGAACTGGTGGGTGAAGTGCTGAAGGTGATCCAGGGCCTGGCCGAAGAGGGTCGCACCATGATCATGGTCACCCACGAGATGAGCTTTGCGCGCAAGGTGTCGAGCCAGGTGCTGTTCCTGCACAAGGGCCTGGTGGAGGAGCAAGGGGCGCCGGAAGACGTGTTGGGTAATCCGAAAAGCGAACGCCTGCAACAATTTCTGAGTGGCAATTTGAAGTAAACCTTTGCGGTGCCTGGAGGGTCTGTGGCAATAGACCCTTCGGAATGTCAGCCGCCGTATGGCAAAACCCACCGACTTCGCCAAGCAATGGTTTGCCGCCAAAGGCTGGAAGCCGTTCGCCTTTCAAAAAGACGTGTGGGCGGCGGTCAAGCACGGCCAGTCCGGGTTACTGCATGCCAGCACCGGCGCCGGCAAAACCTATGCGCTGTGGTTCGCCGCACTCAATCGCTTGGCCATCACCCGCGTGCCCGTTGCCGGTAAACGCAAACCAACCGCCGAACCGCTGACGGTGTTGTGGATCACGCCCATGCGTGCGCTGGCGGCCGACACCGCGCGCGCCCTGCAAGCGCCGCTTGAAGCCTTGCAGATTCCCTGGAGCGTCGGCCTGCGCACAGGTGACACCAGCAGCAGCGAGCGCGCCCGTCAGACGCGTCGCCAGCCGAGCGCACTGGTCACCACGCCCGAAAGCCTCACGCTGATGCTGGCCCGCGCCGACAGCGAGGTGAGCCTGGCGCACCTGCGCATGGTCGTCGTGGATGAATGGCATGAATTGATCGGCAACAAGCGTGGCGTGCAGTTGCAATTGGCATTGGCGCGGTTGCGACGTTGGCATCCGGGGTTGATGGTATGGGGGATCTCGGCGACCCTGGGTAACCAGGCCCACGCGCTAGAGGTCTTAGTCCCACAGGGCGGTGGGGTCAATGTGCAGGGGCAAACGGCCAAACAGCTGACAGTCGACACCTTATTGCCACCGATTGCCGAGCGTTTTCCCTGGGCTGGGCATATCGGCTTGAAGATGCTGCCGCAAGTCGTGGCGCAGGTGGACGGGAGCCGCAGTTGCCTGGTGTTTACCAATACCCGGGCACAGTCGGAAATCTGGTACCAGGCGCTATTGGAGGCGCGGCCGGATTGGGCCGGCGTGATTGCCCTGCACCATGGTTCGCTCTCGCGGGAAACCCGTGACTGGGTGGAGCGGGCCTTGAAAGACGGGCAACTCAAAGCCGTGGTATGCACATCCAGCCTGGATTTGGGGGTGGATTTTCTGCCGGTGGAGCGGGTGTTGCAGATCGGTTCAGCCAAAGGCGTGGCGCGCCTGATGCAACGCGCGGGGCGCTCCGGCCATGCACCGGGGCGGCCGTCACGGGTGACGCTGGTGCCCACACACAGCCTGGAATTGGTGGAAGCGGCGGCAGCCCAGGACGCGATTGCCGCGCGACGCATCGAAGCCCGCGAATCACCCTACAAGCCGCTGGATGTGCTCGTACAGCACTTGGTCAGCATGGCGCTGGGGGGTGGTTTTACGCCGGATGCGCTGCTGGAGGAAGTGCGCGGTGCCTGGGCTTATCGCGACCTCACCGACGCCGATTGGGCCTGGGCCCTGGGGTTTGTGCGCCATGGCGGCCTGTCGCTGACGGCTTATCCGGATTACCGCCGCGTGGAACCCGATGAGCACGGCGTGTGGCGCGTCCCCGACGCACGACTGGCGCGGCGCCATCGCATGAGCGTCGGCACCATTGTCAGCGATGCGAGCATCCAGTTGAAGTTCTGGAGCAAAGGCGGCGGCGGCAAGAACCTGGGTAGCGTCGAAGAAGGTTTTATCGCGCGGCTCAAGCCCGGTGATGGCTTCCTGTTCGCCGGGCGCTTGTTGGAACTGGTGCGCGTGGAAAACATGACCGCCTATGTGCGCCGCAGCACCGTCAAGAAAGCCGCCGTGCCGCGCTGGAATGGCGGGCGGATGCCGCTTTCCAACGAACTGGCCCAAGCCGTGGTGGAGCGCTTCGAAGCGGCGGCGCGCGGGCATTTCGAAGGCCCGGAGATGCAAGCGGTGCAACCCTTGTTGCAAACGCAGTTGCGCTGGTCGGGCTTGCCCACACGCGAGCATCTGCTGGCCGAAGCGTTGACATCGCGGGAGGGGTGGCACCTGTTCCTCTACCCGTTCGCCGGGCGGCAAGTGCACGTGGGGCTGGCAAGCCTGCTGGCGTGGCGGGTCGGCCAGGTGCAACCGGTGACCTTCTCCATTGCGGTCAACGATTACGGCCTGGAGCTGTTGAGTGCCACGGCGGTGGAGTGGCCGGTTGTGTTGAACAACGCGCTGCTGAGCCCGAAAAACTTGCTCGCGGACGTGGCGGCCAGCCTGAATGCCGGGGAACTGGCCTTGCGCCGCTTTCGCGAAATCGCGCGGATTGCCGGGCTGGTATTTGCTGGCTACCCGGGCGCGCCGAAAAGTACCCGGCAAGTGCAGGCGTCCAGCGGTTTGTTCTTTGAAGTGTTCAAGCAATATGACCCGCAGAACCTGTTGCTGGCCCAAGCTGGAGAAGAAGTCCTACGTGATGAGTTGGACATTCGTCGGCTGGAAGAGACCTTATCTCGTCTGTCTGCGCTGAAACTGGACTTACACGTCATCGAGCGCGCTACGCCGCTGGCCTTCCCGCTGTTGGTGGAGCGGATGCGCGAGAGCATGAGTTCGGAAAAGCTGTCGGAGCGCATCGCGCGGATGGTCAAGGACCTGGAGAAAGTCGCGGATAACGGGAAACGTTGATGCATTGCTCAGTGACGCTTGAGGGTGAAGAACTTTGGCTGCTGGCGGATAAGGCGGTGTATTGGCCTGCGCGCCAATGCCTGCTGATCGCCGATGCGCATTTCGGCAAGGCGTCTGCCTATCGCAGCCTGGGGCAACCGGTACCGCAAGGCACTACCACCGAGAATTTGCGGCGATTGGACCGGCTGCTGGCGACTTATCCCTGCCAACAGCTGATCTTTCTGGGTGACTTTCTGCACGGCCCCGGCTCCCATGCCAGCGGCACCCTGGGCGCGCTCGATGCCTGGCGGGCGCGCCATCGCGACCTGCCCATGACCCTGATCCGCGGCAATCACGATAAACGCGCGGGCGATCCACCTGCCGGCTTGAGGATCGAGGTGGTGGCCGAGCCGCTGCTGCTCGGCCCTTTCGCCCTGCAACACGAACCGCACGCCCATGCCAGCCATCATGTGCTGGCGGGGCATGCGCATCCGGCGTATCGCCTGCGCGGCAAGGGGCACCAACGTTTGCGCCTGCCGTGCTTTCAGTTGGGTACGCGGGTCAGTTTGCTGCCGGCGTTTGGAGCGTTTACCGGCGGATACGCGGTGGAGCAGGACGATGATCACCGAATTTTCGTGATCGGCGACCAGCAGGTCTGGCCAGTACACTGAAAGCCCCCACTGGCCATCCAGGTATCAGGCAACAGGCGCGGGTGGCGGCTCGTCCGGAAGGGTCGGCTCACCAGGTTCGGCAGGCTGCGGGTAATCCGGCTCGGGTTGGCCGGGGATGCCGCCCGCATAAGTGGGGTCGGCCATCAGGGACCAGGCCAGAACACCAATCTGGTTGGGTTCAAGCCGGGCAAGTTCTGCGCTGATTCGCGGGTTGATTTTCATAAGGCACTCCTCAAGCGTGGCTCGGCGCGCTTTACACGCGCCGAGGCAGTACACCCAATAGAGTCACTTTCTGCAGACTAATTCCCTTTGTGCGTAGGACCTTTCGATCAAGCGCGCGGCAAGGTGACGCCGCGCTGGCCCTGATACTTGCCGGCACGGTCTTTGTAGGACACTTCACAAGCCTCATCGGACTGCAGGAACAGCATCTGAGCCACGCCTTCATTGGCGTAGATCTTCGCCGGCAGCGTGGTGGTGTTGGAGAACTCCAGGGTTACATGACCTTCCCACTCGGGCTCAAGCGGTGTCACGTTAACGATGATGCCGCAGCGCGCGTAGGTGCTTTTGCCCAGGCAAATGGTCAGCACGTCGCGGGGAATACGGAAGAACTCCACAGTGCGCGCCAGGGCGAAAGAGTTTGGCGGGATGATGCACACGTCACTCTTGACGTCGACGAAGCTCTTTTCGTCGAAGTTTTTCGGATCGACGATCGCCGAATTGATATTGGTGAACACCTTGAATTCATCGGCGCAACGCACATCGTAGCCGTAGCTGGAAACCCCGTACGAAATCACACGCTCGTCGCCTTCGCCACGAATCTGGCGCTCGACAAACGGCTCGATCATGCCGTGCTCTTGCGCCATGCGGCGAATCCACTTGTCCGATTTGATGCTCATGGCGGGTGTCCTGAATAGCGAGGTGGAAAAATTCTGTGTGGCATCTTACCGGGGCAGACGTTGGGGTTCAAAGGCCGTGGGGGTTTTCTTGATGAATGCCCTGCCCGGCATAGGCCGCAGCCCGCGGGGGCCGGTACCCGGACGACGGTGCCCGGCGACCGTAAATACCACCGCCAGTCACGAAATTAGAGAAACCTTCGGAAATACCATTGGCACGTTCCGGAAAAACGGTTAAGGTGGCGTCACTGTGTTGCTTGTGTCACTGAGAATCTCTACACGATATGTTGAATTTCGATCCAACCATCTCCAAGAATTTTTCCTGCTCTTTGCACTCAGTCTCGGCCAGGGCTTTTCCTGAGTCGCAGTTAACTTTGTTCAAGGAGTTACACCATGTCTAATCGCCAAACTGGTACCGTTAAGTGGTTCAACGATGAAAAAGGCTTCGGCTTCATCACTCCACAATCCGGTGACGACCTGTTCGTTCACTTCAAAGCTATCCAATCCGACGGCTTCAAAAGCCTGAAAGAAGGCCAACAGGTTTCTTTCATCGCTACCCGCGGTCAGAAAGGCATGCAAGCTGAAGAAGTTCAAGTTATCTAACTTGTACTGACTTAGTCGAAAAGACCCCGCCCTTAAAAGCGGGGTTTTTTTATGCCTGGATTTTTTTGAAATACCCGAACAAACGCCAGGCATAAAAAATGTGAGAGGGGGCTTGCTCCCGATAGCGGTGAATCAGTCAATGCATCCATTGACTGTCACTCAACAATCGGGAGCAAGCCCCCTCTCACATTCAAGCTTTCAGGCTGCGTCGTTATTGAAACAACGACTCACTCGACAAGCCGTTCTTCTCCAGGATCTCACGCAAGCGCTTGAGCCCTTCGACCTGGATCTGCCGCACCCGCTCACGGGTCAGGCCGATCTCCAGGCCTACGTCCTCCAGGGTACTGCTCTCATGGCCACGCAGGCCGAAGCGGCGAATCACCACCTCGCGCTGCTTGTCCGTAAGCTCAGACAACCACTGGTCAATGCTTTGCGACAGATCATCGTCCTGCAACAGTTCGCAAGGATCCGTAGGGCGATCATCCGTCAGGGTGTCCAGCAGGGTTTTGTCCGAGTCCGGACCCAGCGAGACATCGACCGAAGACACGCGCTCGTTCAGACCGAGCATGCGCTTGACCTCACCCACCGGTTTTTCCAGCAGGTTGGCAATTTCTTCGGGCGAGGGTTCATGATCGAGTTTTTGAGTCAGCTCACGCGCTGCCCGCAGGTAGACGTTCAGCTCTTTGACCACATGGATCGGCAACCGAATGGTACGGGTCTGATTCATGATCGCCCGTTCGATGGTCTGGCGAATCCACCAAGTGGCATAGGTTGAAAAGCGAAAGCCCCGCTCAGGGTCGAACTTCTCCACCGCCCGGATCAGGCCCAGGTTGCCCTCCTCGATCAGGTCCAACAGGGACAACCCACGATTGACGTAGCGTCGGGCGATTTTCACCACCAGGCGCAGGTTGCTTTCAATCATGCGTTTGCGCCCAGCCGGATCACCCTTTTGCGATAAACGCGCAAAATGGACTTCTTCTTCGGGAGTGAGCAGAGGGGAAAAGCCGATTTCATTGAGGTACAACTGGGTCGCGTCGAGCGCCCGTGTGTAATCAATGTACTTATGTTGCTTTAACGCGGTGGAGTTCTTGGATTTGGTGCGAACTGAAGGTGTTACAGGTCCCTCATTCGACATCGATTCCATAGCGATACCGGTCTCCATAAGGAGAACCTCATCGTCGATGTCAAACTCCGGCGCTTCTTTACTGAGAGCCATTGTTATAGTCCTTTGGTGAGTTCGACCTCAAGCTCAAGCGACGCCTTTATCCTTGGCAACGCTGGAGCCTGTTCCTTCTACGTAAGGAACAGGCTGTGCAACACATCAACGACGGGGTAGGAATTGCAGCGGATCTACAGGCTTCCCTTGACGGCGAATCTCAAAGTGCAGTTTCACCCGGTCCGTACCAGTTGACCCCATTTCGGCAATTGTCTGTCCGACTTTGACCTGTTGCCCCTCCCGAACCAAAAGCCTGCGGTTATGACCGTAGGCACTGACGTAGGTATCGCTGTGTTTGATGATGACCAGCTCGCCGTAGCCCCGCAAACCACTCCCGGCGTACACCACTGTCCCATCAGACGCAGCTAAAACAGGCTGTCCCAAATCCCCGGCGATATCAATGCCTTTATTCAAACTACCGTTTGAAGAGAATTTTCCAATCAACACTCCATTTGAGGGCCATCCCCAACCGGTCGGCGCAGGCCCCGCAGGTGGCAGCGGCGCGGGTGCCGGCTTGCTTGCAGGCGTCGCCGCAACCGTGCCGGCAGGCCTTGTAAAGACGGTGGTTTTGCTCGAAGACGACGGCGAAGATCCGGTGTTTGTCACAACTGCCGTGGGCGTTGAGCCGGTGCGGCCGTCAAAGCGAATCGTCTGACCCGGATGAATCGTGTAGGGCACAGGAATGTTGTTACGGGCTGCAAGCGCCTTGTAGTCCCAACCGTAACGAAAGGCGATCGAGAACAATGTATCGCCCTTGCGCACCACGTACTGGCCGGTGGTGACCGTCGGCTTTTGTGGGGCGGCATTATTACGATCGACGACCCGCGCGCCACTGCTTGGCGAGCTGGAACAGCCTACCAACAAGGAACCGAAGACAAGGCCAAGCACCAGTCGCTGAAAACTTGTTTTACCCATACGCTGCGCAAGACCTGTGAGACTCACCCGCCGCTCCCTTTGTGGTGGCTGAACATGTATGCCTGTATCAGGCTTGAAATATGTCGCAAGTATAACTGGGCATTGAAGTTTTACCGGCACACGACTGAAACGAATCATCCAGCGTGTTGAATCGCTGCGCCCATCATGTTGACTTGATAGACCCCGCTGTAAGACACATCCACACCAGCAGAATTCACTGTCGGCAAAAATTGATCAGGCCAGCGGGCCGTTGAGCAACGGAACAAAGCGCACGGCCCCCAGCACGTGCCGAGAGAACCCCTCTTCTTCACGCACAATAAGCATCAATTGTTGCACTTCACCGGAGCCCACCGGGATGACCAGGCGCCCACCGGGGGCCAACTGGTCGAGCAACGCCTGCGGTACGTCGGTGGCCACGGCGGTGACGATGATGCCGTTGTATGGCGCCAGCGCCGGCCAGCCTTCCCAGCCATCGCCCCAGCGGAACACCACGTTGCGCAGGTTGAGCTCAACCAGACGCTCCTTGGCGCGATCCTGCAACACCTTGATGCGCTCCACCGAGAACACCCGCTCCACCAACTGCGACAGTACCGCGGTCTGATAGCCGGAGCCGGTGCCGATCTCCAGCACCTTATCCAGCGGCCCCGCCGCCAACAGCAGCTCGCTCATGCGCGCAACCATGTAGGGCTGGGAGATGGTCTGGTTATGGCCGATGGGTAACGCCGTGTCTTCATAGGCGCGATGGGCCAAGGCCTCATCGACGAAAAGATGGCGCGGCGTGCGGCGGATCACTTCCAGCACCTGGGCGTTGGACAGGCCTTCTTCGTACAGGCGCTGGATCAAACGCTCACGGGTACGCTGGGAAGTCATCCCGATACCGCGACGCAGCAGGTCGTCTTGTTCACGAGCCATCAGCGCAGCCCCTCCAGCCAGCCATCGAGACCACGGAAGGCATCACTGAAAGTGCGATCGAGTTGCAACGGGGTAATCGACACATAACCTTGCATCACCGCATGAAAGTCCGTGCCCTCGCCACCGTCTTCGGCGTCGCCCGCGGCAGCGATCCAATACCCTTCCTTGCCGCGCGGGTCGACCACTTTCAGCGGGGCCGCTGCCCGGGCGCGATGGCCCAGGCGTGTCAGCTGGATGCCGCGAATGTGGTCGAGGGGCAAATTGGGGATATTGACGTTGAGCACCGTGCGCGGCGGCAAGTCCAGGGACCCGTGGGCCTCCACCAGCTTGCGCGCGAAATAGGCGGCGGTGGGCAGGTTGTCGAGTTGGCGCGACGCCAGGGAAAACGCGAACGAGGTACGGCCTAGGAAGCGCCCTTCAAGAGCTGCCGCCACGGTGCCGGAATACAGCACGTCATCGCCCAGGTTGGCGCCGAGGTTGATACCCGACACCACCAGGTCCGGTTCCCGGTCCAACAGGGTGTTGATCGCCAGGGTGTACGCAGTCGGTAGGGGTACCGTTTACGCTGATAAAGCCATTGGCCAGAACCTGCGGATGCAGGGGACGGTCGAGCGTCAGCGAACTGCCGGCGCCGCTCTTGTCCTGGTCGGGGGCAACCACCACGCACTCGGCGTAATCCGCCAGCGCAGCATGAAGCGCGGCAAGACCGGGTGCGGTGGCACCGTCATCGTTTGATATCAGAATACGCATGGGCTGTCCGTCTGCCCCACCGGCACCAGATCAACAAGCTCGCGCACCAAGACAGTGGCGAAGCATCCGGCCGGCAGGACGAATTCCAATTGCAGAATGTCAGGCCCGGGATAATGCCACGTCAACCCGCCAATGGGCAGCCGCAGAATGCGACGTTCCTGGCTCATGCCGGCATTCACCAGCCAATCACGCAGATCGGCTTCGCTTGCGGCGATCGCCTGCTCAAGTTCATGGGTCGCGCCGGTTGCGGGCGAATCGCCCTCCCCCCACTGCGGCCCGGTCGGGTGCAGGTCCAGGATTGCCAGGCGCGGGTCGCTGCATTCAGCTTCGCCAGCCGGGAAAAAACTGCGGCTGTCGGTAAATGCCAGCAAGTCGCCAACCTGGGCCCGTTGCCACGAACCGTCGGCCACGCGTGCGGCCAGCACCTTATTAAAGAGAAAACTGCGCGCGGTGGACAACAGTCGCGAACGCACATTGCGCTGTTCGGGCAAAGCCTTGCGAGC
Source organism: Pseudomonas sp. S3_A03 (assembly GCF_054668275.1). Taxonomy (NCBI): domain Bacteria; kingdom Pseudomonadati; phylum Pseudomonadota; class Gammaproteobacteria; order Pseudomonadales; family Pseudomonadaceae; genus Pseudomonas; species Pseudomonas sp. S3_A03. The sequence goes on along the minus strand of NZ_CP162753.1, from coordinate 5,456,976 downwards.
GGCCCACTCACGGGCGTCAACCACGTTACCGCCGTTATGGCCAAAACGCTGGGCGCCGAAGTAATTGGGGATGCCGTGTTGTGCAATCTGTTGCAAGCGTGCGTCGATGGCGGCGGTATCGCCGGCCAACTGGGTCAGGCGCAGGGTGAAACCATTGGCCGAATGCGCGCCCCGTTGCAGCTTGCGCCTGTGGCGAGCGGTTTTAAGGATCTTGAGAGTGTCGTTTTCGGCACCCTTCATGTCCGGGTCAGCCTTGCCCGGCAACTGCACGCTGAACCACTGGCGGGTCAGCGCCTGGCGATCCTTGAGCCCCGCATAGCTGACGGTGCGCAACGGCACGCCGGCGGCCTTGGCGATACGGCGCGCGGCTTCCTCGGTGTTGAGGCCACGTTTTTCCACCCATAACCACAGGTGCTCGCCGTCGCCGGTCAGGGGGATATCCAGCACTTCGTCCACTTGGAAATCTTCAGCGGTGGCCTTCAGGACGGCGCTGCCCAAGGCTTCGCCATAGGCTCGCGGGCCCAACAGTTGCAGATCATTCATGCGCGCAGCAACAAGGCGACGGAGTGCACCGCGATGCCCTCTTCACGACCGGTAAACCCGAGCTTTTCGGTGGTGGTGGCTTTCACGCTCACTTGATCCAATTCAATTTGCAGGTCTGCGGCAATCAGTGCGCGCATCGATTCGATATGGGGCGCCATTTTCGGGGCCTGGGCCACGATGGTGTTGTCGACGTTGCCGACCTTCCAGCCCTTGGCATGGATCAGGCCGACCACATGCCGCAGCAACACCCGGCTGTCCGCGCCCTTGAACGTCGGGTCGGTATCCGGAAAGTGCTTGCCGATATCCCCCAACGCCGCCGCGCCGAGCAAGGCATCGCTCAAGGCATGCAACACAACGTCGCCGTCGGAATGAGCCAGCAACCCGTGGTGGTGCGCAATGCGCACGCCGCCCAGGGTGATGAAATCGCCTTCAGCGAAACGGTGCACATCGTAGCCGTGGCCAATACGCATAAAAAAACGCCCCGATTTTATTCAGGGCGTGATTCTACCTACTTTTGCCGCACATTAACCGAGCAAAGCACGGCCATGGTGCCGCAAATGGTCTTCGATGAAGCTCGCGATGAAGAAGTAGCTGTGGTCATAGCCCGGTTGCAGGCGCAGTTCGAGCGGATGCCCGGCTGCCTTGGCCGCCTGCTGCAAGGCTTCAGGCTTGAGCTGCACCGCGAGGAAATCGTCGCGGTCGCCCTGGTCCACCAGCAGCGGCAGCTTTTGCGAGGCTTCGCTGATCAGTACGCAGGCGTCCCATTCACGCCACTTCGAGCGCTCGTCGCCCAGGTAACGGGAGAAGGCTTTCTGGCCCCAAGGGCAATCCATCGGGTTGTTGATCGGCGAAAACGCCGACACCGACAGGTAACGCCCCGGGTTACGCAAGGCACACACCAATGCACCGTGGCCGCCCATGGAGTGGCCACTGATACCGCGTTTGTCCGACGCCGGGAAATGCGCTTCAACCAATGCCGGCAATTCCTGCACCACGTAGTCATGCATCCGATAGTGCTTAGCCCAAGGTTCCTGGGTGGCATTCAGATAAAAGCCCGCGCCCAGGCCGAAGTCCCAGGCGTTGTCCGGGTCACCCGGCACACCGGGCCCGCGCGGGCTGGTGTCCGGCGCGACGATGATCAGCCCCAGCTCGGCGGCCATGCGTTGGGCGCCGGCCTTCTGCATGAAGTTTTCATCGGTGCAGGTCAACCCGGACAGCCAGTACAGCACCGGCAGCTTGCCGCCCTGCTCCGCTTGCGGCGGCAGGTAGACGGCAAAGGTCATGTCGCAACCGAGCACATCCGAGTGATGCTTGTAACGTTTATGCCAGCCGCCGAAGCTCTTCTGGCACGACAGGTTTTCCAGACTCATGGCCGACCTCAGAAATGGATGACGGTGCGAATGCTCTTGCCTTCATGCATCAGGTCGAACGCTTTGTTGATGTCTTCCAGGCCCATGGTGTGGGTAATGAAAGTATCCAGCGGGATCTCGCCGGTCTGAGCCATCTCCACGTAGCTTGGCAATTCGGTACGGCCGCGCACGCCGCCGAAGGCCGAACCGCGCCAGACGCGCCCCGTCACCAGCTGGAATGGACGGGTGGCGATTTCCTGGCCGGCCCCGGCCACGCCAATGATTACCGACTCGCCCCAACCTTTATGGCAGCACTCGAGGGCGGCGCGCATCAGTTGCACATTGCCGATGCACTCAAAGGAGAAGTCGACGCCACCGTCGGTCAAATCGACAATCACGTCCTGGATCGGGCGGTCATAGTCTTTTGGGTTGATGCAGTCGGTGGCACCCAATTGCTTGGCGATTTCAAACTTGGCCGGGTTGATATCGATGGCGATGATGCGACCGGCCTTGGCCTTGACCGCGCCGATCACCGCCGACAAGCCGATACCGCCGAGACCGAAGATCGCCACCGTGTCGCCCGGCTTGACCTTGGCGGTATTGATTACCGCGCCAATACCAGTGGTGACGCCGCAACCCAGCAGGCAGACTTTTTCCAGCGGGGCTTCTTTAGGAATTTTCGCCACGGAAATTTCCGGCAGTACGGTGTATTCGGAGAAGGTCGAAGTCCCCATGTAATGGAAAATCGGCTGACCCTTGTAGGAAAAACGCGTAGTGCCATCCGGCATCAAGCCCTTGCCCTGAGTGGCACGAATGGCCTGGCACAGGTTGGTCTTGCCCGACAGGCAGAATTTACATTTGCCGCATTCAGGGGTGTACAGCGGGATCACGTGATCGCCGACGGCCACCGAGGTCACGCCTTCGCCGACGGCTTCAACCACCGCACCGCCTTCATGGCCCAGGATCGATGGGAAAATACCTTCCGGGTCAGCGCCCGACAGGGTATAGGCGTCGGTGTGGCATACGCCGGAAGCCACCACGCGCAGCAGCACTTCGCCAGCCTTGGGCATGGCGACCTCCACTTCCACGATCTCCAGCGGTTTTTTGGCTTCAAAGGCGACAGCGGCGCGTGACTTGATCATCCGGTTTTCTCCAGGCACTGAAAATTGAGAAGAGCAGTGTAAAACATGGCTCAGTGATTAATAATCCAGCACAAAGCAAAACATTATTGCTGTACAGGGATAATCATGACGCAGGAAAACCGCTGGGAAGGCATCGACGAGTTCGTCGCCGTGGCTGAGTGCAGCCAATTCACGGCGGCAGCCGAGCGTCTGGGCGTGTCGTCATCCCATATCAGCCGACAGGTCGCACGCCTGGAAGAGCGATTGCAAACCCGTTTGCTGTATCGCAGTACCCGCAAAGTCACCCTGACCGAAGCCGGGCAAACGTTCCTGCAACATTGCCAGCGCCTGCAAGACGGCCGCGAAGAAGCGCTGCGCGCGGTGGGCGACCTGGCCAGCGAACCCAAAGGCATGTTGCGCATGACCTGCGCAGTGGCTTATGGCGAACGCTTCATCGTGCCGCTGGTGACGCGGTTCATGGGGCTTTATCCGCAGTTGCGGGTGGATATCGAACTGAGCAATCGCCAGCTCGACCTGGTACACGAAGGCTTGGACCTGGCGATTCGCCTGGGGCGTCTTTCTGATTCAAGGATGGTCGCCAGCCGCCTGGCGCCCCGACGCATGTATTTGTGCGCATCGCCGTCCTATCTGGAACGGTACGGGCGCCCGCATAGCTTGTCGGAACTGAGTCGGCATAACTGCCTGATCGGCAGTTCGGATATCTGGCAACTGGCTCAGGATGGGCGCGAATTTTCCCAGCGAGTACAGGGAAACTGGCGCTGCAACAGTGGGCAAGCGGTGCTGGATGCGGCGCTGCAGGGGGTGGGGTTGTGCCAGTTACCGGACTATTACGTGCTGCAACATTTGCACAGCGGGGCGTTGGTGTCGTTGCTGGAGGCCCACCAGCCGCCGAACACGGCAGTGTGGGCGTTGTATCCGCAACAGCGGCATTTGTCGCCGAAGGTCAGGAAGTTGGTGGATTTTTTGAAGGAAGGGTTGGCTGGGCGGCCGGAGTACAGCGGGTGATTATTCGGTGTTTGCGCTGGACACGGTTTAACCGACTAGCGCCGATTCGCCCACCGCAACCTAAGCCACTCAAGATCCTCCGGTCGGGTCACCTTGATATTGTCCGAGCGCCCTTCGATCAGGCGCGGCGCCTGGCCGGACCACTCCATCGCCGAGGCTTCGTCGGTGATGACTGCGTCGGCCACCAGGCTGTCGGCCAATGCGCGGTGCAAGGCACCGAGGCGGAACATTTGCGGTGTGTAGGCTTGCCAGATCAAGCGGCGGTCGACGGTTTCCACCACCCGACCGTGCCTGTCGACGCGTTTAAGGGTGTCGCGAGCCGGTACGGCCAGCAGGCCACCGACAGGATCATCGGCCAGCTCGCGTAACAGTTTGTCGAGATCATCGCGGCTCAAATTCGGCCGGGCAGCATCATGCACCAACACCCAGTCATCATCACTGGCGCCCAAGGCGTTCAACTGCAGCAATGCATTGAGCACCGACCCCGAGCGCTCTGAACCACCGTCCGCACGCTGGATACGGGGGTCGACAGAACAGGCCAGCGTGGGCCAATAGGGATCATCAGAAGCCAGACTGACCACCAGCCCCTTGAGGTCTGGGTGATCAAGGAAACAGCCAAGGCTGTGTTCAAGAATAGTGCGGCCACCCAACTGCAAATACTGCTTGGGACGGTCCGCGGCCATACGGGCACCGACGCCCGCGGCAGGAATCACGGCCCAGAAGGCCGGCAAACACTGACTCATTGGGCCAACTGGTAGAGGGTTTCGCCCTCCTTGACCATGCCCAATTCATGGCGAGCCCGCTCTTCAACGGTCTCCGTACCTTTTTTCAACTCAAGCACTTCGGCATCAAGGACGCGGTTGCGCTCCAACAGGCGTTCGTTTTCGGCGTGCTGGTCGGCAATTTGCTGGGTCAGGTCTTTTACCTGCGCAAAGCTGCCATTACCCACCCACAGGCGGTACTGCAGGCCAGCCAGCAACAAGAGCAAGACGAGGAACAACCAATTGGGACTGCGCATCGAATATCGGGTATCCAGTGAAAAAAGACAGCCATGCATCACTTTTGAAGCAACTGATAGCACGAAGCCTGGAAGAACCAGGCTTGTGCTTGATAGCCATCAGATTAACGCCGAAATGTTCACTATCGTGAACTTTCCGACGCAATCCGCTGACTTTTACCACGCCCTACCAACCAGTAGCGATCAACCGCGAAACTCGCCGCGACCGTTGTACTTCGCCTTGCCGGCCAATTGCTCTTCGATACGCAGCAATTGGTTGTACTTGGAAACACGATCGGAACGGCACAGGGAACCGGTCTTGATCTGGCCCGCCGAGGTGCCCACGGCCAGGTCGGCAATGGTCGAATCTTCGGTTTCGCCCGAGCGGTGGGAGATCACGGCGGTGTAGCCCGCAGCCTTGGCCATCTGGATGGCTTCCAGGGTTTCGGTCAGGGTGCCGATCTGGTTGAACTTGATGAGGATCGAGTTGGCGATCTTTTTATCGATGCCTTCTTTGAGGATCTTGGTGTTAGTCACGAACAGGTCGTCGCCCACCAATTGGACTTTTTCGCCGATTTTGTCGGTGAGGATCTTCCAGCCATCCCAGTCGGACTCGTCCAGGCCGTCTTCGATCGAAATGATCGGATAGCGCTGGGTCAGGCCCTTGAGGTACTCAGCGAAGCCTTCGGAGTTGAACACCTGGCCTTCACCGGACAGGTTGTACTTGCCGTCTTCATAGAACTCGCTGGCTGCGCAGTCCAGGGCCAGGGTCACGTCGGTGCCCAGCGTGTAGCCAGCGTTGGCCACGGCTTCGGAAATGACTTTCAGCGCATCTTCGTTGGACGCCAGGTTCGGCGCGAAACCACCTTCGTCACCTACGGCGGTGCTCAGGCCACGGGCCTTCAGTACGGCCTTGAGGTGATGGAAAATCTCGGTGCCCATGCGCAGGCCTTCGGAGAAGGACTTGGCGCCAACCGGCTGCACCATGAATTCCTGGATATCGACGTTGTTATCGGCGTGCTCGCCACCGTTGATGATGTTCATCATCGGCACGGGCATCGAGTAAACACCCGGCGTGCCGTTCAGGTTGGCAATGTGCGCGTACAGCGGCAGGTCCTGATCCTGGGCGGCAGCCTTGGCGGCAGCCAGGGACACGGCGAGGATGGCGTTGGCGCCCAGGCTGCCTTTGTTTTCAGTGCCGTCGAGCTTGATCATCGCGTGGTCCAGGGCTTTCTGGTCCAGCGGGTCTTTGCCCAGCAGCAGGTCACGGATCGGGCCATTGATGTTGGCTACAGCCTTGAGGACACCCTTGCCCAGGTAACGGCTCTTGTCGCCATCACGCAGTTCCAGCGCTTCGCGCGAACCTGTGGAAGCACCGGATGGCGCGCAGGCGCTGCCGATGATGCCGTTATCGAGAAGCACGTCGGCTTCGACGGTGGGGTTGCCACGGGAGTCGAGAACTTCACGACCTTTGATGTCGACGATTTTTGCCATTGTTGTAAACACTCCAAAGTTGACGAAAACGACGCAGCTGAAGGGAAACTTTTGACCGACCGCAAGGGTGGAACAACGGGGCAGGCTTGCAGGCGACAAGGCTCAGGCCCGACGGCCTGAGCAGAAAGCGTGGGAAAGTCTACCGGAGAAACGCCGCTTACGCGGTCTCTACCGTCGGAAAACTCTTGACCAGTTCGTCCAACTGCTTGAGCTGGGCCAGGAATGGCTCCAGCTTGTCCAGGCGCAGAGCGCAGGGGCCGTCGCATTTGGCGTTGTCCGGATCCGGGTGGGCTTCCAGGAACAGGCCAGCCAGGGACTGGCTGAGACCCGCCTTGGCCAGGTCCAGCACCTGGGCGCGGCGACCACCAGCGGAGTCTGCACGACCACCGGGCATTTGCAGCGCGTGGGTCACGTCGAAGAACACCGGGTATTCGAACTGCTTCATGATGCCGAAACCGAGCATGTCCACCACGAGGTTGTTGTAGCCGAAGCTCGAACCCCGCTCGCAGAGAATCAACTGGTCGTTACCCGCTTCCACGCACTTGTTCAGGATGTGTTTCATCTCCTGAGGCGCAAGGAACTGGGCTTTCTTGATATTGATCACGGCGCCGGTCTTGGCCATCGCCACGACCAGGTCGGTCTGGCGCGACAGGAAGGCCGGCAGCTGGATGATGTCGCACACCTCGGCGACCACGGCAGCCTGTTCAGGCTCGTGGACGTCGGTGATGATCGGCACGCCGAAGGCTTGCTTGATGTCCTGGAAGATCCGCATGCCTTCTTCAAGGCCCGGGCCGCGATAGGAGGTCACGGACGAACGGTTGGCCTTGTCGAAGCTGGCCTTGAACACATAAGGGATACCCAGTTTCTCGGTAACCTTGACGTACTCTTCGCAGACCTGCATCGCCATGTCGCGGCTTTCCAGCACGTTCATGCCGCCGAACAGCACCATGGGCTTGTCGTTGGCGATCTCGATGTCGCCTACGCGAATGATCTTCTGGGCCATCAGGTTTACGCCTTCTTCTGGTGTTGCGTCAGTGCCGCCTTGACGAAACCGCTGAACAACGGGTGGCCGTCACGTGGCGTCGAGGTGAACTCCGGGTGGAACTGGCAAGCGACGAACCATGGATGATCCGGTGCTTCGACCACTTCAACCAGCGCGCCATCACCGGAGCGACCGGAAATCTTCAGGCCGGCGGCTTTGATCTGCGGCAGCAGGTTGTTGTTCACTTCGTAGCGATGACGGTGACGCTCGACGATCACGTCCTTGCCATAGCAATCGTGAACCAAAGAACCGGCTTCCAGCAGGCAGTCTTGCGCGCCAAGGCGCATGGTGCCGCCCAGGTCGGAGCTTTCGGTACGGGTCTCGACCGCGCCGGTGGCGTCTTCCCACTCGGTGATCAGGCCCACGACCGGGTGGCCGCTCTTGCTGTCGAACTCGGTGGAGTTGGCGTCTTTCCAGCCCAGCACGTTACGGGCGAACTCGATGACGGCCACTTGCATGCCCAGGCAGATACCCAGGTACGGCACCTTGTTCTCACGAGCGTACTGCACGGCGGTGATCTTGCCTTCCACGCCACGCAGGCCGAAACCGCCTGGCACGAGGATCGCGTCGACCCCTTCGAGCAGCGCGGTGCCCTGGTTCTCGATGTCTTCGGAATCGATATAACGCAGGTTGACCTTGGTACGGTTGCTGATGCCGGCGTGGCTCATCGCTTCGATCAGCGACTTGTACGCATCCAGCAGCTCCATGTACTTGCCGACCATGGCGATGGTGACTTCGTGCTCAGGGTTGAGCTTGGCATCGACCACGGCTTCCCACTCGGACAGATCCGCGCCGTTGCATTGCAGGCCGAAACGCTCGACCACAAAATCATCCAGGCCTTGTGAATGCAGGATGCCCGGGATCTTGTAGATGGTGTCTGCGTCTTCCAGGGCAATCACCGCACGTTCTTCAACGTTGGTGAACTGGGCGATCTTGCGACGCGAGGAAATGTCGATCGGATGATCGGAGCGGCACACCAGCACGTCTGGCTGCAGGCCGATGGAACGTAGTTCCTTGACCGAGTGCTGGGTAGGCTTGGTTTTGGTTTCGCCGGCGGTGGCGATGTATGGCACCAGGGTGAGGTGCATCAGCATCGCGCGCTTGGCGCCGACTTCGAAACGCAGTTGGCGGATGGCTTCGAGGAACGGCTGGGATTCGATGTCACCCACGGTGCCACCAATCTCGACCATCGCCACGTCGGCATCGCCCGCGCCCTTGATGATGCGGCGCTTGATTTCGTCGGTGATGTGCGGGATCACCTGGATGGTTGCACCCAGGTAGTCACCACGGCGCTCCTTGCGCAGCACGTGCTCGTAGACACGGCCGGTGGTGAAGTTGTTGTTCTGGGTCATGGTCGTGCGGATGAACCGCTCGTAGTGGCCCAGGTCCAGGTCGGTCTCGGCGCCGTCGTGTGTGACGAACACCTCACCGTGCTGGAACGGGCTCATGGTGCCCGGGTCGACGTTGATGTACGGGTCCAGCTTGAGCATGGTGACTTTAAGCCCCCGCGCCTCCAGGATGGCCGCCAATGAAGCGGAGGCAATGCCTTTCCCCAATGAAGAAACAACACCGCCCGTGACGAATATGTAGCGCGTCATGAAAAACCCTAGAAGTCTGCGTTAAAGCGGTCCGAGCCGCCGGGGAAAGCGAAGAGAGGCCGAAGCCCCCGATCACCTGCATTAATCACAGTGCACCTTTCAAAAAAACCGCCGCGTGGTGACAGACCAGCAATGAAACACCGGTACGTTGATCGCTACACATTTTTTGGAATCGCCCAGCAAAGACTGCTTGGTAATCGGCAACTGCTGCGATTCAGGCGAATCCACAGAAGTTGTATCAAGAAGGGAGCGTAGTCTACCGGAAAGGCGCTATCAGCTCAAACCTTGATCGCAGCTCTGTGGCAACCAATCCAATTGCCCGTCATCCACCGAGCGGGTCCATGCCCCCGCGACGCTTGGCACAGCCAGCAATTGCTCGCCCCGATAGACCAGCGGCAATCTGCCACGGACGAAGCCCGGCAAACCACTTTCATTGAGCAGGCGCTTGAGATCACGCCGACCTCGCCCCGGCACATCGAAGATTTCGCCCCCCTGGCGATAGCGGACCACCAACGGGCCTTCGGGGGCCCGGCCGATAAATCCAAGTTGGCCATTGCCCATCAACTCGAGTGGTTGTTGGGGATCGGGCCAGCTCACCGAGGCGTCGGAAAACGTCGACCAGGTTGTGGGCAACCACCAGATGCGTTCACCGCTACGCTGCATTTGGCCGTCGGCCAGGCGCCATAGAGGCTGTGCGTCACCCTTGGCATCGCGCAGGGCGTTCCAACCGGTCCAGTGATCGCTGTCGGGCAAACGGGTCAGTGGCGTCAGCCAATACCGCAAAACGTTACGCTGGCGGGCATCGGACAATTGGCGTAATGGTTCAAGCGCCAGGGACGGCAGAGGCAACCAGGGAAACGCAGAAGGCTGACCGGCGCGCTGCAGGTCCATCTGCGCCAACTCGTCGAGCAGCCCTTGAGCCTCAGCCATGTGTTCAGCCGTGCGAGCCAGCTGGGTGATCGCCTGCGGCCAGCGCTCCGTAAGGCTGGGAAGTACACGGTGACGCAGGTAATTGCGGGAAAACCGTGGATCAACGTTGGAGGGATCCTCGATCCAGTGCAATTGATGCTGTTGCGCGTAGGCTTCCAGTTCGCTACGGGAAAATGCCAGCAACGGCCGCACCAAGTGGCCCTGCGCCAAGGGGCGGTGCTCAGGCATCGCCGCCAACCCTCGCACACCGGCACCGCGCAGCAGGCGAAACAGCAGCGTTTCGGCCTGATCGTCGCGATGCTGGCCGGTGAAAAGCACCTCCCCTGCCCCCATTGCCTGCATGAACGCCTGATAGCGCGCATCCCGCGCCGCACGTTCAAGGCTGGCGCCCGGACTCACCTGCACACGCATGAGGCGCAAGGGTACGCCCAAGCTGTCGCAGACCGCTTGGCAATGAGCTGGCCATGCGTCGGCAGCAGCTTGCAGGCCGTGGTGGACATGGACGGCGCGAAGGGGCGGTAGGGTTTGGGTGTTTGCCAGGGAGGCGAGAAGATGCAGCAGGACGGTGGAATCAAGCCCACCGGAAAATGCGATGTGCCAGGCCGGGGCATTGCGCCAGGGGGCCAGGGCTTGCAGGAGTCTTGCGGCAACATCCGGTTTCATCACACATCAACGCTGCAAATCTGGAATAGGTTTACCAGCATACACAAAGCAAATGTGGGAGGGGCTTGCTCCCGATAGCGCAGTGTCAGCCACCGCATGTGCAAGCTGATCCACCGCCATCGGGAGCAAGCTCCCTCCCACATTAAGTGCCAGCGTCGGCTTAGAGGCCGTAGCTCATCAGACGCTCGTAACGACGGGCCAACAGCGCTTCGCTATCCAGCTTCTTGAGCATCGCCAGTTGCGAACTCAACTCGGCACGGATGGTCGCGGCGGCAGCGGCCGGGTCGCGGTGCGCGCCACCCAGTGGCTCGGCGATGACTTTGTCGACGATCCCCAGGCCTTTGAGGCGATCAGCGGTGATGCCCATGGCTTCGGCAGCATCGGGCGCCTTTTCTGCGGTTTTCCACAGGATCGAGGCGCAACCTTCCGGCGAGATCACTGCGTAGGTCGAATATTGCAACATGTTCAGTTGGTCGCAGACGCCGATGGCCAACGCACCGCCGGAACCACCCTCACCGATCACGGTGGCGATGATCGGGGTCTTCAGGCGGGACATGACACGCAGGTTCCAGGCAATCGCTTCGCTCTGGTTGCGCTCTTCGGCGTCGATGCCTGGGTAAGCACCCGGCGTATCGATGAAGGTCAGGATCGGCATTTTGAAGCGTTCGGCCATTTCCATCAGGCGACAAGCCTTGCGGTAGCCCTCCGGACGCGGCATGCCGAAGTTGCGACGTACTTTCTCACGCACTTCACGGCCTTTCTGGTGACCGATGATCATGACCGGCTGGTCGTCCAGGCGAGCGATACCGCCCACGATGGCCGCGTCGTCAGAGAAGTGGCGATCGCCGTGCAACTCGTCGAACTCGGTGAAGATATGCTGGATGTAGTCCAGGGTGTACGGACGGCGCGGATGGCGAGCCAGGCGCGCGATCTGCCAACTGGTCAGCTTGCCGAAGATGTCTTCGGTGAGCGTGCTGCTCTTGTCTTGCAGGCGAGCGATCTCATCGCCGATATTCAGCGAATTGTCATTGCCGACCAGGCGCAGTTCTTCGATCTTGGCTTGCAGGTCAGCGATCGGCTGTTCGAAATCAAGAAAATTCGGGTTCATAAGCGTCCGTCTTGGGTCGACGGCCAAGGGGTACCTGGCCAGCCGGTTGTCTATTCGCGCCTTACCTTAAGGGAGAGGCGCGTTCAGGTCGAGATTAAATGTTCAGTCGAGATCAGGCACAATGCCATCACCGACGCATCAACGGTATTGGAGGAAGACGTTGTCACGGCCGAACTGGTCACGCAATGCTTGAATCAAGCCATCAGCAGGATCAATTCGCCAGGTCTCACCAAACTGCAACATCGCCTTGGCGTCGTTGCCGGTGTACTCCATGGTCACGGGGCACGCACCACGGTGACGCTTGAGCAGGTCGCCCAACCAGCGTAGCTGATCGCCTTTGAGCGCTTCGGTTTTCACCTTCAAACGCAGGCTCTCGGCCAGGTTGGTACGCGCGTCTTCCATGCTCATCACGCGCTTGATGCGCAGGCGCAGGCCGCCGGAGAAGTCATCATTACTGACCTCCCCCTCGACCACCACCATGGCATCGGTCTGCAACAACGACTGCGCGGAGTGGAAGGCGTCGGCAAACAGCGACGCTTCGATCCGGCCCGAGCGATCGTCGAGGGTAATGAAACCCATCTTGTCGCCCTTTTTGTTCTTCATCACTCGCAAGGCGATGATCATGCCGGCGACGGTCTGGGTGTCGCGTGCAGGCTTGAGGTCGATGATGCGCTGACGCGCAAAGCGGCGGATCTCGCCTTCGTATTCATCAATCGGGTGACCGGTGAGGTACAGGCCCAAGGTGTCTTTTTCACCTTTGAGGCGTTCCTTGAGGGTCAGCTCCTTGGCCTTGCGGTGGTTGGCGTACACGTCCGCGTCTTCTTCAACGAACAGCCCGCCAAACAGGTCGGCGTGGCCGCTGTCGTGGGTGCGGGCGGTCTGTTCGGCGGCCTTGATCGCTTCTTCCATGGCGGTGAGCAGCACCGCGCGGTTGCGGTCGATATTCGCTTGATACGCCTTGGGCTCGTCATGGAAATACGGGCCCAGACGGTCCAGCGCGCCGCTGCGGATCAAGCCATCCAGGGTGCGCTTGTTGATGCGCTTGAGGTCAACCCGCGCGCAGAAGTCGAAAAGGTCCGTGAACGGGCCGTCCTGGCGCGCTTCGGTAATCGCTTCCACCGGGCCTTCGCCCACGCCCTTGATCGCACCAAGGCCATAGATGATGCGGCCTTCGTCATTCACCGTGAACTTGAACTCCGACGCGTTCACATCCGGCGCGTCGAGGCGCAGCTTCATGGTGCGCACTTCCTCGATCAAGGTTACGACCTTGTCGGTGTTGTGCATGTCGGCCGACAGTACCGCCGCCATGAACGGCGCCGGGTAGTGGGCTTTCAGCCAAGCGGTCTGGTAGGACACCAGGCCATACGCGGCGGAGTGGGATTTGTTGAAGCCGTAACCGGCGAATTTTTCCACCAGGTCGAAAATGTTACCGGCCAGGTCGGCATCGATATTGTTGGTGGCGCAACCCTCAATGAAACCACCGCGCTGCTTGGCCATTTCCTCGGGTTTCTTTTTACCCATGGCTCGACGCAGCATGTCCGCGCCGCCGAGGGTATAACCCGCCATCACCTGAGCGATCTGCATCACCTGTTCCTGGTACAGGATGATGCCGTAGGTCGGCGCCAGTACGGGCTTGAGGCCTTCGTATTGGTAGTCCGAATGCGGGTAAGCCAGTTCGGCGCGCCCGTGCTTGCGGTTGATGAAGTCATCAACCATGCCTGACTGCAGCGGGCCAGGACGGAACAGGGCCACCAGTGCGATCAAGTCTTCCAGGCAGTCGGGCTTGAGCTTTTTGATCAGTTCTTTCATGCCACGCGATTCAAGCTGGAATACCGCCGTGGTTTCAGCCTTTTGCAGCAAGCTGTAGGTCGGCTTGTCATCCAGCGGGATAAACGCGATATCCAGCGGCTCTTCACCGACCTTGGCGCGGTCGCGGTTGATGGTCTTGAGCGCCCAGTCGATGATCGTCAGGGTTCGCAGGCCAAGGAAGTCGAACTTCACCAGGCCGGCCGCCTCCACATCGTCCTTGTCAAACTGGGTAACCAGGCCATCGCCCTCTTCGTCGCAATAGATCGGCGAAAAGTCGGTGAGCTTGGTAGGCGCGATCACCACGCCACCGGCGTGTTTACCCACGTTACGCACCACACCTTCGAGCTTGCGCGCCATGTCCCAGATTTCGGCGGCTTCCTCATCGACCTTGATGAAGTCGCGCAGGATTTCTTCCTGCTCGTAGGCCTTCTCGAGGGTCATGCCGACTTCGAACGGGATCATCTTCGACAGACGATCCGCCAGGCCATAGGACTTGCCCTGCACTCGCGCCACATCACGGATTACCGCCTTGGCGGCCATCGAACCGAAGGTGATGATCTGGCTGACCGCGTTGCGGCCATATTTCTCGGCCACGTATTCGATCACGCGGTCGCGACCGTCCATGCAGAAGTCGACGTCGAAGTCGGGCATGGAAACCCGTTCCGGGTTCAGGAACCGCTCGAACAGCAGGTCATATTCCAGGGGGTCGAGGTCGGTGATTTTCTGCACATAGGCCACCAGCGAGCCGGCACCCGACCCACGACCCGGGCCGACCGGTACGCCGTTGCTTTTGGCCCACTGGATAAAGTCCATTACGATCAGGAAGTAACCGGGGAAGCCCATCTGGATGATGATATCCAGCTCGAAATTCAGCCGGTCAACGTAGACCTGGCGCTTGGCTTCGTAATCTTCGGTGGTGTCTTTGGGCAGCAGGACCGAGAGGCGTTCTTCCAGGCCGTCAAACGACACTTTGCGAAAGTACTCGTCGATGGTCATGCCGTCGGGGATCGGGAAGTTGGGCAGGAAGTGCTTGCCCAGCTTCACTTCGATGTTGCAGCGCTTGGCGATCTCGACGGAGTTTTCCAGGGCCTCGGGCAGGTCGCTGAACAACTCGGCCATTTCCTCGGCGCTTTTGAGGTACTGCTCTTCGCTGTAGTTCTTGGAGCGACGCGGGTCATCCAGGGCCCGGCCTTCGCCGATGCACACGCGGGTTTCGTGGGCTTCGAAATCTTCCTTCTTGATAAAGCGCACATCATTGGTCGCCACCAACGGTGCGCCCAGCTTGTCGGCCAACGCCACGGCGGCGTGCAGGTGCTCTTCATCATTAGGACGGTTGGTGCGCTGCACTTCGAGGTAGAACCGATCGGGAAAGACCTGCATCCACTCCTTCGCCAGCACTTCGGCTTCATGGGGGTTGCCACCCAGCAGTGCGATCCCGATCTCGCCCTCTTTGGCGGCCGACAGCATGATCAGGCCTTCGCTGGCCTCGGCGACCCATTCGCGCTCGATAATGATCGAACCGTTGCGCTGGCCCTCGATAAAACCACGGGAGATCAGTTCGGTGAGGTTGCGATACCCCACGCCGTTCATCGCCAACAGGCTGATGCGGCTCAGGGCATTATCCGGATCTTTGTTGGACAGCCACAGGTCGGCGCCGCAGATCGGCTTGATGCCGGCACCCATGGCGTTCTTGTAGAACTTGACCAGGGAACACATGTTGTTCTGATCGGTCACCGCGACCGCAGGCATGTTCATGCCCACCAGGGTTTTGACCAGCGGTTTGATCCGTACCAGGCCGTCGACCAGGGAGTACTCAGTGTGCAGGCGTAGGTGAACGAATGAAGCCGGCATAGTGATCCTGTCTTATACGTGGAAACAACAAGGCCCGGATTGTACCGGGCCTTGGCAAAAACATCAGCCTCGCGACTAAACCTCGATGAGACTCCCGCGCGTCTCGTAAGCCAGCCGTACAGGGGCAAACGAGCGACGATGGATCGGCGTGGGGCCAAGGCGGGCCAGGGCTTCCAGATGAACGGGGGTCGGGTAGCCTTTATGGCCGCCGATGCCATAGCCGGGGTAGATCAATTCGAAAGCCGCCATTTCACGATCACGGCTGACCTTGGCCAGGATTGAGGCAGCCGCAATGGCCGGCACCTTGCTATCACCCTTGACCACCGCCTCGGAGGGCATGGTCAGTTTCGGGCAACGATTGCCATCGATCATCGCCATTTTTGGCGTGATATGCAGGCCTTCCACCGCACGCTGCATGGCGAGCATGGTGGCGTGGAGAATATTCAACTGGTCGATTTCTTCGACTTCGGCCCGGGCGATATGCCAGCTCAAGGCCTTCTCACATATCTCGTCGAAGAGCTTTTCACGGCGCGCTTCGGTGAGTTTTTTCGAGTCGTTGAGGCCGAGGATCGGACGGCTCGGATCAAGGATCACCGCCGCAGTAACCACGGCGCCACATAAAGGCCCGCGCCCCACCTCATCAACCCCGGCCACCAGTTCGTGGGCCTCGGCAACCAGGCTGAAATCCAGCCCCATCTGCGTGCTCATAAGGCTTCCTGTTTATGGCCAATCAAGCTCAATACGGCGTTTGCCGCCTGGTTTGACGCGTCACGACGCAAGGTGCGATGAATCTCGTCAAATCCGCGGGTCTGTTCTTCGCCGCCGTCGATCAAGGGGAGCAGGGTTTGCGCCAAGGCTTGGGGCGTTGCATCGTCCTGCAACAACTCCGGTACCAACAGGCGTTGGGCCAGCAAATTGGGCAAAGAGATGTAGGGACTCTTGACCATGCGCTTGAGAATCCAGAACGTCAGCGGCGCCAGACGGTAGGCCACGACCATCGGACGCTTGTACAGCAAAGCCTCCAACGTCGCTGTACCCGAGGCGATCAGCACCGCATCACAGGCCGCCAACGCCAGGTGCGACTGGCCGTCGAGCAAGGTCAACGGCAGGGTGCGACCTTCCAGCAGCGTTTCGATCTGCGCACGACGCTGCGGGCTGGCGCAGGGCAACACGAAACGCACGCCTGGCTTCAACACTTGCAGTCGCTCGGCGGCATCGAAAAACACACTGGCCAAACGACCAACCTCGCCACCGCGACTGCCAGGCATCAATGCGACGAGTGGACCGTCGGGCAAGCCCAGTTCGGCACGCGCAGCTGTGCGGTCTGCCTGCAAAGGGATGGTGT
This sequence comes from Pseudomonas sp. S3_A03, assembly GCF_054668275.1. Lineage (NCBI taxonomy): Bacteria > Pseudomonadati > Pseudomonadota > Gammaproteobacteria > Pseudomonadales > Pseudomonadaceae > Pseudomonas > Pseudomonas sp. S3_A03. The sequence goes on along the minus strand of NZ_CP162753.1, from coordinate 5,440,100 downwards.
CGGCCAATGTGTGCCCGACAAACCGAACCGGCACGCCCTTCTCTTCGTAGAAACGGGCCTCGAAGGGCAGCAACGTCAGCATCAGGTCACAACCTTCACGGATCTTCAGCACACGTTTCTGCCGCCAGGCCCACACAGACGGGCTGACGTAGTGAACGGTCTTGATGCCGGCCTGACGCAACTTGAGTTCGATATTGAGGGTGAAGTCCGGCGCGTCGATGCCAATGAAGACGTCAGGCTTTTCTTCGATAAGCGTCTGGATCAGCAGCTTGCGCCGAGCGAGCAGCTCACGCAGGCGACCCAGCACTTCCACCAGGCCCATGACCGACAGGCGCTCCATGGGGAAGTAAGACGTGAGGCCTTCAGCCTGCATCAGCGGACCGCCGACGCCAATAAACTCAACCGCAGGGTGCTGGGCCTTGAGAGCCCGCATAAGACCTGCGCCCAGAATATCGCCGGAAGCCTCTCCCGCCACCAGCGCGATACGCAGATTGGCCATGGTCAGCGGGTGATGCCGCGAGTCGACGCCTGGATCGAGTCACGGAACACCGCGACTTCCGGGAACAACGCTGCCGGCTCGGTCAGTTGGGTCAATGCCTGGTCTACCGTCAACCCTTGGCGATACACCACCTTATAGGCGCGGCGCAGCGCATGGATCGCATCTTCGCTGAAACCACGACGGCGCATGCCTTCAAAATTCATGCTACGGGCCTCGGCCGGGTTGCCGAACACCGTGACGAACGCCGGAACGTCCTTGCCGATGGCGGTACCCATGCCGGAAAAGCTGTGGGCGCCGATATGGCAGTACTGATGTACCAGGGTGAAACCGGACAGGATCGCCCAATCATCAACGTGCACATGGCCCGCCAACGCAGTGTTGTTGACCAGGATGCAGTGGTTGCCGATCACACTGTCGTGGCCGATATGGGCATAGGCCATCACCAGGTTGTGATCACCCAGGGTGGTTTCCGCACGATCCTGCACAGTACCGCGGTGAATGGTCACGCCTTCACGGATGATGTTGTGGTCACCGATTACCAAACGTGTTTCTTCACCCTTGTACTTCATGTCCGGGGTGTCTTCGCCTACCGACGAGAACTGGTAGATACGATTGTGTTTGCCAATGCGGGTCGGACCTTTAAGGATCACGTGCGGCCCGATGACAGTCCCCTCGCCGATTTCCACACCTGCGCCGATGATCGACCAAGGGCCGACCTCAACGTCGGCGGCCAGAACGGCCGACGGATCGATGATTGCGCGAGGGTCAATCAAACTCATAGTTTGCGTTCCGCGCAGATGATCTCGGCGGAGCATACCGGCTTGCCGTCTACCGAGGCCTGGCATTCGAATTTCCAGATCTGGCGCTTGCAGCTGATGAACTTGGCTTCCAGGATCAACTGGTCACCCGGGGTAACCGGGTTGCGGAAACGCAACTTGTCGGAGCCCACGAAATAGTAAAGCGTGCCATCGGCAGGCTTGAGGTCGAGCATTTTGAAACCAAGGATACCGGCAGCCTGGGCCATTGCTTCGATGATCAATACGCCTGGCATGATTGGATGCGCAGGGAAGTGACCGTTGAAGAACGGTTCGTTGATGCTGACATTCTTGTAGGCACGAATGCGCTTTTCCTCAACATTGAGGTCCACTACGCGGTCCACCAGCAGGAACGGGTAACGGTGAGGCAGGTATTCGCGAATCTCGTTGATGTCCATCATTTCGGGGGAAGCCTGTAATAAAGATTGGGGGCGGGCGAATAACGCACGCCCCGCTAGCAAATCAAGGAGGCAAGTCTAGCGGCTGTGCACACTTGATATGGAAATGGTATCAGCCTTCTGATGAAGCATTACCGCCAGGGGTCACGTCCCCAACACGCTTTTCCAGCTGTTTGAGACGTCGAGCCATGTCGTCGAGCTGCCTCAAACGCGCTGCACTTTTACGCCATTCAGCCGCAGGCTGCATGGCGGTACCGGAAGAGTAGGCCCCAGGCTCGGTAATCGAGTGAGTGACCATGGTCATGCCGGTGATGAATACGTTGTCGCAAATATCGATATGCCCCACCAGCCCTACGCCACCGGCGAGCATGCAATGCTTGCCGATCTTGGTGCTGCCGGAAATCCCCACGCATGCGGCCATGGCGGTGTGATCGCCAATCTGAACGTTGTGAGCGATCTGGATCTGGTTGTCGAGCTTCACACCATTACCGATCACGGTATCGGCCAGGGCCCCGCGATCGACAGCCGTGTTCACCCCGATTTCCACGTCGTCGCCGATCAATACGCCGCCGACCTGGGCAATCTTGTGCCAGACACCTTTGGCATTGGCAAAGCCAAAGCCTTCACCACCGATCACAGCACCGGATTGAATTACCACACGCTCACCGATACGCACATCGTGGTACAAGGTCACGCGCGGGGCCAACCAACCATCCGCACCGATTTCGCAGCGTGCGCCAATAAAACAATGCGCACCAACCGTTACACCGGCCGCGATACGGGCGCCACTCTCGATCACCGTAAACGCACCAATGCTCGCCGCAGGGTCAACCTGGGCATCATCGGCGATGACCGCCGACGGATGAATACCACCGGCAGCCTTGGGTTTCGGATCAAACAGGTGCGACACCCGCGCATAGGCCAGGTAGGGGTCGGCCACCACCAGCGCATCCCCGGCAAACCCTTCAGCATCAGCGGCCTTCAGCAATACGGCTGCAGCGCGGCTGTCGATGAGGTATTTACGGTATTGAGGATTTGCGAGGAAGCTCAACTGAGCTGGGCCAGCCTCCTGCAAGGTGGCTAGCCCAGTAATTTCCTTCTCCGGGGAGCCACGCAAGGTAGCCCCCAGGAACTCGGCCAACTCGCCGAGCCTGATAATCGCGGTCATGGCTTACTTCAGCTGATTCATGCGCTCGATCACCTGACGGGTGATGTCGTATTGAGGCTTGACGTCGATCACTGCGCCACGCTCGAACACCAGGTCAAAGGCACCTTTCTTGATGACTTCTTCCACTGCGCTGTCGAGTTTAGGCTTGAGCTGCTTAAGCATTTCGCGGTCGGCAACAGCCTTGGCTTCGTTCAGTTCCTTGGACTGGAACTGGTAGTCACGGGCCTTTTGCTTGAATTCAAGCTCCAGACGCTCGCGCTCGCCTTGCTGCATCTTGTCACCACCGGCTACCAGACGATCCTGGATGCCCTTGGCACTGCTTTCCAGAGTCTTGAGCTTGGTCAGTTGCGGACCGAATTTTTTCTCGGCATCCACGGCGTACTTCTTGGCCGCGTCGGATTCGAGCAGAGCCATCTGATAGTTCAGAACGGCGATTTTCATTTCGGCGAAGGCCGGGGTGGTTACCAGCACGGTGGCCAGCAGAACCAATTGAGTCAACTTACGCACAATGCAACTCCTACAGAATCCGTTGTCGTTATCTTGGGTCAGACGCTTAGAACGTCTGGCCGAGGGAGAATTGGAAAATCTGGGTTTCAGCGTTATCCGGTTTCTTGATCGGCATGGCCAGAGCAAAGCTCAACGGGCCAAGCGCAGTCACCCAGGTCACACCCACACCCACGGAGCTCGCCAGATTGCTGAGGCTCACGTCGTTGCACTGAGTGTTGGACTTCACGCCGCTTGGGTTGGTGACCTGTTCGCACTTGGAGTCGAACACGTTACCCACGTCCCAGAAGACCGACGTACGCAGCGACCGCTGATCTTTAACAAACGGCAGCGGGAACAGAATTTCCGCACCGCCCTGGATCAACACGTTACCACCGAATGGCAGCGGGTCATTGTCGGAGTCGACCGTAGTGCCTTGGTTACCGGTCACGCCAACACCACGGCTTGGTGTACCACGCGGCCCCAGGGTGCTGTCCTTGAAGCCACGTACGGAGTTGAAACCACCCGCGTAGTAGTTTTCATAGAACGGCAGGCCATTGGTCGAACCATAACCGTCGCCATAACCCAGCTCAGTGTGCAGGCGCATCGTGTAGTTATCGCTCAGCGGCTGGAACAACTGGCCACGGTAGTCGAGTTTGAAGAACGACAGGTCACTGCCCGGCGTGGTGGTTTCCAGGGTCAGGCTCTGGGAGTGACCACGGGTTGCCAACACGCCTTTGTTCAGGGTCGACTCGGACCAGCCGGCAGACGCCTTGAAGTTCAGGAACTTATCGCCTTCGCGACGGGTAAAGTCGAAGATTTCATCCACGGTGTACACACCGGTCTTGATCTCATCCTGTTGCGCGGTCAGGCCGAACGTCAAACGCGACGTCTCGCTGATCGGGTAACCGACGTTGACGCCGGCACCCAGGCTGTCGATTGCATAGCTTGCAACATCAACATCGAGATCTTTGTAGTCGGTGGTGCGATAGAAGGCGTTGTAGCCAAGGCTCACACCGTCAGCAGTCCAGTAGGGGTCGGTATAACCGAAGTTATAGCGGCTCTGGTATTCGCTTCGGGTCAGGCCGATGGACACACGGTTACCGGTACCGAGGAAGTTGTTCTGGGTGATGGAACCACCCAGGATCAGGCCGGCACTCTGTGCAAAACCAACGCTGGCGGTGATCGAACCCGAGGCTTGTTCCTCTACGGCGTAGTTCACGTCGACCTGGTCGTCCACACCGGGTACGGCTGGCGTTTCGACGTTGACTTCCTTGAAGAAGCCCAGGCGTTCCAGACGGGTCTTGGACTGGTCGATCAGGTAAGTCGACGCCCAGCCACCTTCCATCTGGCGCATTTCACGACGCAGCACTTCGTCGGCGGACTTGGTGTTGCCACGGAAATTGATGCGGTTTACATAGGCACGCTTGCCCGGGTCGACCACAAAAGTGATGTCCACGGTATGGTCTTCATCGTGCGGAGTCGGTACGCCATTGACGTTGGCGAAGGTATAGCCTTCGTTACCCAGGCGGCGGGTGATCAGTTCGGACGTAGTGGTCATCAGCTTGCGCGAGAATACCTGGTCTTTCTGCACCAACAGCAGTGACTTGACCTGGTCTTCAGGTACTTTCAAGTCGCCGCTCAGCTTCACGTCACGAACCTTGTATTTCTCGCCTTCGTTGACGTTGACGGTGATATAGACGTGTTTCTTGTCCGGGGTGATGGATACCTGGGTGGAGGCGATATCCATGTTGATATAGCCGCGATCCAGGTAGTAGGAACGCAGACGTTCCAGGTCACCGGAGAGTTTTTCACGGGCGTACTTGTCATCGTTCTTGAAGAACGACAGCCAGTTGGTGGTCTTGAGTTCGAACAGGTCGATCAGGTCTTCATCGGCAAACTTGGTGTTGCCCACCACGTTGATGTGCTGGATCGCCGCCACGGTACCTTCGTTGATGTTGACCTTGAGGCCGACACGGTTGCGAGGTTGCGGCACCACTTCCGTTTCCACGGTCGCGGAGTAGCGGCCCTGGGCAACGTATTGGCGTTGCAGTTCGTTACGCACACCTTCAAGGGTGGCGCGCTGGAAGATCTCGCCCTCGGCCAGGCCGGATTGCTTGAGGCCCTTCATCAGGTCTTCAGTGGAGATCGCTTTGTTGCCTTCGATCTCGATACTGGCGACGGAAGGTCGCTCGACGACGGTGATGACCAGGACGTTGCCTTCGCGACCCAGTTGGATGTCTTGAAAGAACCCGGTTTTGAACAGCGCACGAGTGGATTCCACCAGGCGACGGTCATCAGCCTGTTCCCCGACGTTCAACGGCAAGGCACCAAAGACGCTACCCGCGGAAACCCGCTGGAGGCCGTTGACGCGAATATCGGAGATGGTGAAGGACTCGGCGTGAACTTCGGCGATCATCAATACGGTGAGAACCGCAGTTAGCAGCAGACGTTTCATGAAGTCCTTTCTTATTCCAACTGGCAATAAACAAACTGCCGCAAAATGCGGCAGATTCGCAATTCAGCGAAGCGTTACAGTCGACCCAGATCGTTGACCAAGGCTAATAACATCACCCCGACCACCAAACTGATACCGATCTGTATCCCCCAACCCTGCACCCGATCCGACAAGGGGCGACCACGCACCCACTCGACCAGATAAAACAACAGATGCCCCCCATCCAATACGGGAATGGGCAGCAAATTCAGAACCCCCAGGCTGATACTCAGATAAGCCAGGAAATTCAGGAAATCCGCGACACCCGACTGGGCAGAAGCGCCCGCCACTTTAGCAATGGTTATCGGTCCACTCAAGTTTTTTACCGAGAGCTCACCGAACAACATTTTCTTGAGGGATTCGAGGGTCAGCACACTCATGGTCCAGGTGCGTTTCGCGCCTTCGCCAATTGCCGCCAACGGCCCGAAACTCACCTCACGCACCATGGATGGCGGCCACTCGACACCTTTGACTCCAGCCCCCAGGTAACCCCCGGCCGCCTTGGCTTCCCCGCGAACCGCCAGAGTCACCGGCACGTCAATCTGAGCACCATCGCGCTCAACTTTCAGCAAAATCTTGGTATCAGGACGGACACGCACCAGGTCGACCACTTGCTGCCAATCGCCCAGCGCCTGGCCATCGAGCGCCAACAAACGGTCACCGGTTTTCAGACCTGCGGCCTGGGCCGGACCTTTCGGATCCAGCTCGGCGAGCACCGGCGGCAGTGCAGGTCGCCACGGACGAATACCCAGGGACTTGATCGGATCAGGCTCATCGGCCCCTTTGAGCCAATGGTCCAAGGCCAGTGCACGCGGGGTTTCAGCAGTGGAATCCTGCTCACGCACCACGACATTGACGGTGCCGCTTTCACCCAGGCGACGCACCAACTGCAAATTGACGGCGCCCCACCCCGTGGTCGGCTCGCCATCAATGGAAACAATTTCCTGCCCCGCTACCAGACCGGCCTTGGCCGCAATACTGTCCGCCTCAACCGCGCCGATAACCGGACGTACCTGCTGGCTCCCCAGCATGGCCAGGACCCAGAAAAACAGCATCGCCAACAGGAAGTTGGCGATCGGGCCGGCGGCGACGATGGCAATACGCTGACGAACGGTCTTGCGATTGAAGGATTGGTCCAACTGATCAGCCGGCACCTCCCCTTCGCGCTCGTCGAGCATCTTGACGTAACCACCCAGCGGGATGGCCGCGATTACAAACTCGGTGCCACGACGATCATGCCAGCGAACCAGCGGCATGCCGAAACCAACGGAAAAGCGCAATACCTTGACGCCGCAACGACGCGCCACCCAGAAGTGACCGAATTCGTGAAAGGTAACCAGTACACCCAGAGCAACCAGGGTGCCGACAATCATGTAAAGCGCACTCATCTAATTTCTCCGCATTCCAATCCAGTGCCTGGAGGCGCAAACGCCCCCACAGGCTAACGCGCGTTGCGGCTCAACCAGTGTTCGGCAAGCGCCCGGGCCTTGGCATCCGCCTCGAATACCGCATCCAGATCATCCACCGCCACAACTGGCTCAAGGCTCAGGACGTCCTCGATGATACTCGCGATCTGTGGAAAGCGGATGCGCCGTTCGAGAAATGCCGCCACCGCCACTTCATTTGCCGCATTGAGCATCGCCGGCGCGCTATTACCCGCCTCCGCCGCCTGCCGCGCCAGGCGCAGGCAAGGAAGCGCTGCTCGTCCGGCGCCTCGAAGTCCAGGCGGGCAATTGCAAACAGGTCCAGGGAGCCACACCGGAATCAATTCGCTCCGGCCAGGCCAGGGCGTTGGCAATCGGCGTGCGCATATCGGGGTTTCCCAACTGCGCCAATACCGAGCCGTCCACGTAGTCAACCAAGGAATGAATCACGCTTTGCGGGTGGATCACCACCTCGACCTGATCAGGCCGCGCATCGAACAGCCAGCACGCCTCGATCAACTCAAGGCCCTTGTTCATCATGCTTGCCGAATCCACGGAGATTTTGCGCCCCATGGACCAGTTGGGATGCGCACACGCCTGATCTGGCGACACATGCTCCAGCTCGCTCAACGGAGTTTGCCGGAACGGGCCACCGGAAGCGGTCAACAGGATGCGGCGCACGCCTACCTGACTCAAGCCACGGGCATAGTCACCAGGCATGCACTGGAAGATGGCGTTATGCTCGCTATCCAGCGGCAGCAACACGGCACCGCTTTTACGCACGGCCTGCATAAAAAGCGCGCCAGACATCACCAGTGCTTCTTTATTGGCCAGCAGGATTTTCTTACCGGCGTCGACGGCCGCCAAGGTCGGGCGCAGGCCCGCGGCACCGACGATAGCAGCCACCACGGTGTCCACCTCGGCGTCGGCCGAGACCTGGCATAAGCCCTCCTCCCCCACCAGCACACGCGTAGCCAACCCGGCAGCCCGCAGATCCTCCTGCAGACCTTGCGCGTCGCCCGCCTCAGGCACCACGGCAAAGCGCGGCGCATGGCGTACGCACAGGGCCAGCAACTGGGCCAGGCGAGTAAACCCGGTGAGAGCAAAGACTTGATAGCGCTGCGGGTGACGAGCGATCACATCCAGGGTGCTCAGGCCCACCGAACCGGTGGCACCCAGCACGGTTACTTGTTGCAGGCGGCTCACGAAGCGGTCATCCACAACAGTACGGCAAAGATCGGAATGGCCGCGGTGAGGCTGTCGATACGGTCCAGCACGCCACCATGACCCGGCAGAAGGTTACTGCTGTCCTTGATCCCGGCCTGGCGCTTGAACATGCTTTCGGTGAGGTCGCCCACGACCGAGATGAAGACGACAATGGCCGTGCCCACCAGGGCCAGGAAGATTTCCTTCACCGGCCAATCGCGCACCACACCCACCACCACGGTGATCAGCAAGGTCAGCGCGAGACCGCCGTATACGCCTTCCCAGCTTTTACCGGGACTGACTGCGGGCGCCAGCTTGCGCTTGCCGAATGCTCGCCCCGAAAAGTAGGCACCGATATCGGCCCCCCACACCAGCACCATCACCGCCATGATCAGCCAGTTGCCCATCGGCGAATTCTTGATTTCCACCAGCCCTTGCCAGGCAGGCAACAGAATCAACAAACCGATCACCAACTTGCTGGCCACGCTGGACCACTGCGCGCTGGTACGCGGGTACGTCAACACCAGGTAGGTCGCAAGCGCCCACCACAACACCGCAGCGCCCAACACCCAGGGCACGACGATGCTCGACAGGGTATGCATCAGGAACAGCAACACTGCCACGGCAGCGGCGTAGGCCACGCGTGGCAGCTGCGCGCTGAAACCTGCCAGGCGCGCCCACTCCCAGGCACCCAGGGTGACGACCAGACCGATAAACAGGGCGAAACCGGAACCATCGAGCAGGAAAAACCCACACAAGGCGATCGGCAACAGGATCAGTGCTGTGATGATTCGTTGTTTTAGCATTTAAACCCGGGCTCCAGCTTCGATCTGCTCGCTCGTTTTACCGAAACGCCGCTGACGGGAAGCGAAATCTGCCAGCGCAGTGCGCATGGCATCGTGTTTGAAGTCCGGCCAGAACAGGTCGGAGAAGTACAGCTCGGTGTAAGCCAGCTGCCACAAAGGAAATTGCTGATGCGATGCTCGCCACCGGTACGGATGCACAAGTCCGGCAACGGCAGGTCGCCGGTTACCAGACAGGTTTGCAACAGTTCAGGCGTGATGTCCTCGGGCCGCAGATGACCGGCCTGCACTTCACGGGCCAGCCGTTGCGCGGCCTGGGCGATATCCCACTGGCCACCGTAGTTGGCTGCAATCTGCAGCACAAAACGGTCCGCACCCGCCGTAATGGCCTCGGCTTCACGCATAGCCGCCTGCAATTCAGGGTGGAACCGCGAGCGGTCACCGATGATGCGCAGGCTGATGTTGTTATCGTTGAGGCGCTTGGCCTCGCGACGCAACGCTTTGAAGAACAAGTCCATCAAAGCCGTGACTTCGTCGACCGGGCGCTGCCAGTTTTCACTGGAGAAGGCGAACAGGGTCAATACCTCGACCTTCGCCTCAGCGCACACCTCGATCACCGCCCGCACCGCATCGACACCCGCTTTATGCCCGGCGACACCTGGCATAAAGCGTTTTTTCGCCCAGCGATTATTCCCATCCATGATGATCGCGACATGGCGCGGCACCACTGAGGGTACAGTCTGCTTGGTCTTTTCCATGAAGGTGTCCTGACCCCTTATACGGCCATCAGGTCCTTTTCTTTTTCTTCCGTGGCCTTGGTGATCTGGGCCTCGGCATCTTTGGTCAGCTTGTCGATATCGGCAACGGCACGACGCTCTTCGTCTTCGCTGATTTCCTTGTCCTTGACCAGTTTTTTCAGGTCACCCAAGGCATCGCGACGGATGTTACGCACAGCAACGCGTGCATCTTCAGCCGCGCTGCGCGCCTGCTTGGTGAAGCCCTTGCGGGTTTCCTCAGTCAGGGCAGGCATGGAGATCAGCAGCAACTCACCCAGGTTGGTCGGGTTGAGGTTCAGGCCGGCGCTCTGGATGGCCTTGTCGACAGCGGCGAGCATGTTGCGCTCAAACGCTACGACCTGCAGGGTGCGCGAATCCTTAACGGTCACGTTGGCCACGCCGCTCAGCGGAGTGTCAGTGCCGTAGTACGGCACCATCACGCTGCCCAGGATGCTTGGGTGCGCCTTGCCGGTACGAATCTGGCCGAATGCGTGGCTCAGAGACTCCAGGGATTTTTGCATACGCGCTTGGGCGTCTTTCTTGATTTCGTTGATCATTGTTGGCCTTCCTCGATCAGAGTCCCTTCCGCGCCGCCGTGTACGATATTCAGCAGGGCGCCGGGCTTGTTCATGTTAAATACGCGCAGCGGCATCTTGTGGTCGCGGCACAGGCAAATAGCCGTCAGGTCCATCACACCCAGCTTGCGATCCAGCACTTCATCGTAGGTCAGATGATCGAACTTCTCGGCATGCGGGTCTTTGAATGGGTCTGCGGTGTACACGCCATCCACCTTGGTAGCCTTGAGCACCACGTCAGCATCGATCTCGATGGCGCGCAGGCACGCTGCCGAGTCGGTGGTGAAGAACGGGTTACCCGTGCCAGCGGCGAAGATCACCACTTCCTTGGCGTTCAGGTGGCGCATGGCTTTGCGGCGATCATAGTGATCGGTCACGCCGACCATGGAAATAGCCGACATCACGATTGCCGAGATATTGGCACGCTCCAGGGCGTCGCGCATTGCCAGGGCGTTCATCACAGTGGCCAGCATGCCCATGTGGTCGCCGGTAACCCGATCCATGCCGGCCGCACTCAGTGCCGCGCCGCGGAACAGGTTGCCGCCGCCAATCACCAGGCCGACTTGTACGCCGATACCGACCAGTTGGCCGACTTCCAGCGCCATACGGTCGAGCACCTTGGGATCAATCCCGAACTCTTCCGAGCCCATCAGGGCCTCGCCGCTGAGCTTGAGTAGAATGCGTTTATAGCGAGCCTGATAACCACTGCCCTGCTGAGCCATTGCGAATCTCTCCTGCGGCGTATTTTAAAAATTCTTGGCGAGCCGTTTACGGCTTGCATTCACTCTAGCTGGACGCTATCACAGCGCCATCGGAACACGGCTTTGTAAGCCAGTTCCGAGGGGAAGCCAAATAAAATTGGCCTGCCCATTTGAAAAGAGGCTGCGCGCGTGAGCGGGCAGCCTCTTTCGGGCGACAGTTGAAAACTGTCTTATTGCTTAGCGGCAGCCAGCTGGGCAGCAACTTCTTCAGCGAAGTTGTCGACCGGCTTCTCGATGCCTTCGCCTACTTTGAAGTAAGTGAAGGAAACGATTTCAGCACCGGCTTTCTTAGCCAGCTCGCCAACCTTGATTTCAGGATTCTTGACGAACGCCTGCTCAACCAGGCTTGCTTCGGCCAGGAACTTGCTGATACGGCCTTTGACCATGTTCTCAACAATGTTTTCTGGCTTGCCTTTGATTTTTTCTTCGTTCAGCTGCAGGAACACAGCTTTTTCACGCTCGATGGCTTCGGCAGAAACTTCCGAAGGCAGCAGGAACTCAGGGTTGCTGGCCGCTACGTGCATAGCGATGTCTTTGGCCAGTTCAACGTTACCGCCTTTGAGCACAACCGCAACACCGATCTTGTTGCCGTGCAGGTAACCACCAACCACATCACCTTCAACGCGCACCAGGCGACGGATGTTGACGTTTTCGCCAACCTTGCCGACCAGTACCAGGCGATCAGCTTCTTGAGCGGCGATCAGCGGAGCGGCGTCAGTTAGTTTGTCGGCGAACGCTTTTTCAACGCTGGCAGCAACAAATGCCTTGAAGTCGTCCTGCAGAGCCAGGAAGTCGGTCTGGGAGTTCACTTCCAGCAGAACAGCAGACTTGCCGTCTTCTTTCAGAGCGATAGCGCCTTCAGCAGCCACGTTGCCTGCTTTCTTGGCAGCCTTGATGGCGCCGGAAGCACGCATGTCATCAATGGCTTTTTCGATGTCGCCGTCAGCCTTTTCCAGGGCCTTCTTGCAATCCATCATGCCTTCGCCGGTACGCTCACGCAGTTCTTTAACCAACGCTGCAGTAATTGCTGCCATTTTCAAATTCCTCTTGGATAGGTTTTCAACCATTCCACCCGATCGAACGGGGGATCAATTCTTCCCGAACCACCCTTGTTAGCCGCTGCACGTTACAGATGTTGTAGCTGCGCTGCCGACAAATGGTTTTCGAGGTGGCAAAAAGGGGGCCAAGCCCCCTTTTTTGCTTACTGAGTCAACGCCAGGGCGTCACTTACTCAGCTGCGGCTACCGGAGCTTCTTCAACGAACTGCTCGGTACCACCAGCAACGTGGTTGCGACCACGGATTACAGCGTCAGCCATCGAACCCATGTACAGCTGGATAGCGCGGATTGCGTCATCGTTGCCTGGGATGATGTAGTCAACGCCTTCCGGGCTGCTGTTGGTATCGACAACGCCGATAACAGGGATGCCCAGCTTGTTGGCTTCGGTGATCGCGATGCGCTCGTGATCAACGTCGATAACGAACAGTGCGTCAGGCAGACCGCCCATGTCCTTGATGCCACCCAGCGAACGATCGAGCTTTTCCAGGTCACGGGAGCGCATCAGCGCTTCTTTCTTGGTCAGCTTGGCGAAAGTACCGTCTTCGGCTTGCACTTCAAGGTCACGCAGACGCTTGATGGAAGCACGGATGGTTTTGAAGTTGGTCAGCATGCCGCCCAACCAGCGGTGATCGACGTACGGCGAACCGCAACGTGCTGCTTCTTCAGCAACGATCTTGCCAGCGGAACGCTTGGTGCCGACGAACAGAATCTTGTTTTTGCCCTGGGCCAGGCGCTCTACGAAAGTCAGAGCTTCGTTGAACATTGGCAGGGTTTTTTCAAGGTTGATGATGTGGATCTTGTTACGCGCGCCGAAAATGTACTTACCCATTTTCGGGTTCCAGTAACGGGTCTGGTGACCGAAGTGCACACCGGCCTTCAGCATATCGCGCATGTTGACTTGGGACATGATAGTTCCTTAATAAGTCGGGTTTGGCCTCCACGTATCCCAATGACCAACCAGCGGCATCAAGGCCTCCGGCACCCAGGTCATCGTGTCGACACGTGTGTGGATTTAAGCCTTTCGGGGCATCCCCGGAAAGCGGCGCATTTTATACCACACGAAGGGCGAAAACGAAACCCGCAATCACACCTGACGTGAGCGGCGTATAGGCAACCCGTTGAATAGAGCGGATTTAACCCCACCCTATAGAGAGAAGCGATCGTCAGGGGCTCATGGTTTACCACCCGCGTCTGGTAGAATCGCGTTTTTTTGTGGCTTGTGCGAATTCTGTAACCTTTTGTCGCACGCCCGTAAACCGTATTGATTTCAGCGCGTCGCGCTAGAGAGAGCCTGTATGACCGTTAGTTTGAAAACCGCCGAAGACATCGCCGGCATGCGCATTGCCGGCAAGCTGGCTGCCGACGTGCTGGAAATGATTGCCGAGCACGTCAAGCCCGGCGTCACCACCGAAGAGCTGAACCAGATCTGCCACGACTATATAGTCAATGTGCAAAAGGCCATCCCTGCCCCGCTCAACTATAAAGGCTTCCCCAAGTCGATCTGCACCTCGGTCAACCACGTGGTCTGCCACGGCATTCCGGGCGACAAGCCATTGAAGGATGGCGACACGCTGAACATCGACGTCACCGTGATCAAGGACCGCTACTTCGGCGACACCAGCCGCATGTTCCACGTCGGCACCGTGCCGGTCTGGGCCGAGCGCCTGTCCCAGGTGACTCAGGAATGCATGTACAAAGCCATTGAAATCGTCAAGCCTGGCTGCCGCCTGGGCGATATCGGTGAAGTCATCCAGAAGCACGCCGAAAAGAACGGTTTCTCGGTGGTACGCGAGTTCTGCGGCCACGGTATCGGCACAGTCTTTCACGAAGAGCCGCAGATCCTGCATTACGGCCGTGCCGGCACCGGCATGGAACTCAAGGCGGGCATGACTTTCACCATCGAGCCGATGATCAACCAGGGCAAGGCCGACACCAAGGTACTGGGCGACGGCTGGACCGCCATCACCAAGGACCGCAAGCTATCCGCCCAGTGGGAACACACCTTGCTGGTCACCGAGACCGGTTACGAGATCTTCACCCTGCGCGCCGACGACACGATCCACGCGTTTCAGCCTGAAGGTTGCCCAGGTTTTCCCCCACAGCGTGTTGTGACTGACTGACAGATAGAAAGGAAAGCCGATCGATGCCCCAGGTGGATCCCGAACTCTTCGACCGTGGCCAGTTCCAGGCCGAGCTAGCCCTGAAGGCGAGCCCCATCGCCGCATTCAAAAAGGCGATCCGCCAGGCTCGCGAGGTGCTCGATGAGCGCTTTCGCAGCGGCCAGGACATCCGCCGGCTGATCGAAGACCGCGCCTGGTTTGTCGACAACATCCTGCAAAAGGCCTGGGAACAGTTCAGTTGGAGCGAAGATGCCGATATCGCGCTGGTAGCGGTCGGTGGCTACGGTCGGGGCGAGCTGCATCCCTACTCCGATATTGACCTACTGATCCTGCTGGACAGCGCCGACCATGAGATCTTTCGCGATTCCATTGAGCGGTTTCTTACACTGTTGTGGGACATCGGCCTGGAAGTCGGCCAGAGCGTTCGTTCGGTCGACGAATGCGCCGAAGAAGCCCGTGCCGACTTGACGGTCGTCACCAACCTGATGGAAAGCCGCACCATCTGCGGCCCCGAGCGCCTGCGCCAGCGCATGCTCGAAGTCACCAGCACCGCGCATATGTGGCCGAGCAAGGAGTTCTTCCTGGCCAAGCGTGCCGAGCAGAAGGCCCGGCATCACAAATACAACGACACCGAATACAACCTGGAGCCCAACGTCAAAGGCTCGCCGGGCGGGCTGCGCGACATCCAGACGATTTTGTGGGTCGCCCGTCGCCAGTACGGCACCCTGAACCTGCGCGCCCTGGCCGGCGAAGGCTTTTTGGTGGAGAGCGAAAACGCCCTGCTGGCTTCGTCCCAGGAGTTTTTGTGGAAGGTGCGCTACGCCCTGCACATGCTCGCCGGGCGCTCGGAAGACCGCCTGCTGTTCGACCACCAGCGCTCCATCGCCACCCTGCTGGGTTTCGAAGGCGAGGACGCCAAGACCAGCATCGAAAGCTTCATGCAGCAGTACTACCGGGTGGTCATGAGCATTGCCCAGCTCAGCGACCTGATCATCCAGCACTTCGAAGAAGTGATCCTGGCCCCCGAAGACGAAGCGCCGCCGCAGCCGATCAATGCGCGCTTCCAGTTGCATGACGGTTATATCGAGGCGCGCAACGACAGCGTGTTCCGGCGTACCCCGTTCGCCATGCTGGAAATCTTCGTGCTGATGGCCCAGCAGCCGGAAATCAAAGGCGTACGCGCCGACACCATCCGCCTGCTGCGGGAAAACCGGCACCTGATCGACGACGACTTTCGCAACGACATCCGTAACATCAGCCTCTTCATCGAGCTGTTCAAGTGCAAGATCGGCATCCACCGCAACCTGCGCCGCATGAACCGCTACGGCATCCTTGGGCGCTACCTGCCGGAATTCGGCTTTATCGTCGGGCAAATGCAGCACGACCTGTTCCACATCTATACGGTAGACGCCCACACCCTGAACCTGATCAAGCACCTGCGTAAGCTGCAGTACACCCAGGTATCAGAGAAATTCCCGCTGGCCAGTAAGTTGATGGCCAAGCTGCCCAAGCCGGAACTGATCTACCTGGCCGGCCTGTATCACGACATCGGCAAGGGCCGGCATGGCGACCACTCGGAAGTCGGCGCGGTCGACGCCGAGGCGTTCTGCCAGCGTCATCAGCTGCCGCAATGGGACAGCCGCCTGATCGTCTGGCTGGTGCAGAACCACTTGGTGATGTCGACCACCGCCCAGCGCAAGGACTTGTCAGACCCGCAGGTGATCCACGACTTTGCGCAGATCGTCGGCAATGAAACCCGCCTCGACTATCTGTACGTGCTGACGGTCTCCGATATCAACGCCACCAACCCGACGCTATGGAACTCGTGGCGCGCCAGCCTGTTGCGCCAGTTGTATACCGAGACCAAGCGTGCCCTGCGCCGTGGCCTGGAAAACCCGGTGGACCGCGAAGAGCAGATCCGCCGCACCCAAAGCGCGGCGCTGGATATTCTGGTGCGCGGCGGCAACGACCCGGACGATGTCGAGCAATTGTGGTCGCAACTGGGCGACGACTACTTCCTGCGCCACACCGCAGGCGACGTGGCCTGGCACACCGACGCGATCCTGCAGCAGCCGGCCGATGGCGGCCCGTTGGTGCTGATCAAGGAAACCACCCAGCGCGAGTTCGAAGGGGGCACGCAAATCTTCATCTACGCCCCCGACCAGCATGACTTTTTCGCCGTAACCGTGGCCGCCATGGACCAGCTCAACCTGAACATCCATGACGCACGCGTGATCACCTCCAGCAGCCAGTTCACCCTCGACACCTACATCGTGCTCGACACCGACGGCGACTCCATCGGCGACAACCCGGCGCGGGTGAAAAAGATTCGCGAAGGCCTCACCGAAGCCCTGCGCAACCCGGACGACTACCCCACCATCATTCAGCGTCGTGTGCCCCGCCAGCTCAAGCACTTTGCCTTCGCGCCCCAGGTGACCATCTCCAATGATGCGCAACGCCCGGTCACGGTGCTGGAACTCAGCGCACCGGACCGCCCAGGCCTGCTGGCACGCATCGGTGGGATCTTCCTGGAATTCGACCTGTCGCTGCAGAACGCCAAGATTGCAACCCTCGGCGAGCGCGTGGAAGACGTGTTCTTCATTACCGACGCCGACAACCAGCCGCTGTCCGATCCTGAGCTGTGCCTACGATTGCAGGAAGCCATCGTGCAGCAGTTGAGCGTGACTCAGGAACCCGGTGTCGAGCTGACGCGCCTGACGATCTAAACCTCATTCCAGTTTTTAACGCCTTGCACGAGATTCCCATGAACAACGCCCTGAACCAGCTGCAGCCCTACCCATTCGAGAAACTGCGCGCCCTGCTCGGCAGCGTCACACCGAACCCGGACAAGCGCCCGATTGCGCTGTCCATCGGCGAGCCCAAGCACAAGTCGCCGACCTTTGTCGCCGAGGCGCTCAGCAACAACCTCGACCAGATGGCGGTATACCCCACCACATTGGGCATCCCGGCCTTGCGCGAGGCCATCGGCGCCTGGTGCGAACGCCGCTTCGATGTGCCCAAGGGGTGGCTGGACCCGGCGCGCCATATCCTGCCGGTCAATGGCACTCGCGAAGCGCTGTTCGCCTTCACCCAGACCGTGGTCAACCGTGGCGACAATGCATTGGTGGTCAGCCCGAACCCCTTCTACCAAATCTATGAAGGCGCCGCGTTCCTGGCCGGGGCCAAGCCACACTACCTGCCTTGCCTGGACAAAAATGGCTTCAACCCGGACTTTGATGCGGTGTCGGCGAATATCTGGAAACGCTGCCAGATCCTGTTCCTGTGCTCCCCCGGTAACCCGACCGGTGCACTGATCCCGGTCGAGACCCTGAAAAAACTCATCGCCCTGGCCGACGAATACGACTTCGTCATCGCCGCCGACGAGTGCTATAGCGAGCTGTACTTCGACGAACAAACCCCGCCGCCGGGCCTGCTGAGCGCCTGCGTTGAACTGGGTCGCCAGGACTTCAAGCGTTGCGTGGTATTTCACAGCCTGTCCAAGCGTTCCAACCTGCCCGGCCTGCGTTCTGGTTTTGTCGCCGGTGATGCCGATATCCTCAAGGCCTTCCTGCTCTACCGCACCTACCATGGCTGCGCGATGCCGGTACAAACCCAGTTGGCCAGCATCGCCGCCTGGCAGGACGAGGCCCACGTACTGGCCAACCGCGACCTGTACCGCGAGAAATTCGACGCCGTGCTGGCGATCCTCAAGCCGGTGCTGGACGTGCAACACCCCGACGGCGGTTTTTACCTGTGGCCGAATGTGAATGGCGACGACGCCGCCTTCTGCCGTGACCTGTTCGTGGAGGAACACGTGACCGTGGTGCCGGGCTCGTATCTGTCGCGCGAAGTGGATGGCTTCAACCCGGGCGCCGGGCGAGTGCGCCTGGCACTGGTTGCGCCGCTGGCCGAGTGCGTCGAAGCGGCTGAACGGATTCGCGCGTTTATTCAGCGCAGGTCGTAACCCTTGCAAAACCCGCACTGTGCAATGCAGTGCGGGCGCCCGGCGCGATAGCACAGGGAACCAGCTGCCACGCGCTTGCCACTACTCGGCGCATTACCACAAGAGTAGAACGCATGCGTCTGACATCCCAACACTCGGTCAACCTCCCTTCCAACCTGTCGCCCATCGACCACGAACCGCCAGCTTCTGCCGGCACCTCGCGAGTGAAAAGAGGCCTGGCCGATAACCGCAAGCTCTGGCCTCCCGGCGTTATTACCGTTTCGTTGGATTTGAAAGATCAAAAAAGCACCGCCTTGGCGGTAGATGCAATCCAGGAGTGGGCCCACAACACTCCGGCCCTGCAATTTCGCATCGTCAGAAGCAGAGAGGGTGATATCCGCATTTGCGACGACGAAAGTCTGAAGGGAAACTGGTCCGTGATCGGCACCGACGCGGGCAACATCCCCCTGAACGAGCCCACGATGCATTTGGAGCGCAACGATGACTCGAAGACATTTTCCCCAGAGAACTGGTCTATAGCCAGATCCTGGAACTGCCGGTGGGTGATCGGTTGGAGGTCACACGCTATGACAATCAATCCGTCATGCACTACGCGTACCCCGGTTACGTAACCCACGACGCCAAAGGTGTCGATACCCAACACTGGCGTTCTGACGGCGACAAAGCCATCGCGCGCAGGCTGTACAGCTGACCCCTGACGGCGTGCAGAGCCTGCCGGCCGCTATTTCATCACGCCCAGATTCGCCTCGCTCATATCCAGATCCGCCAACACTTCGCGCAATACGTCATCACCGATCTGGTGATGACGGCTCAGGCTGTACAGCTCCAAGCGTTGCGCGCGCAGGGCCTTGAGTCGCAACTTTCGCTCCAGCAAATCCATCTGACGCGCCAGCGCCTGGGCTTCGGCCGAGTCGTTGAACACGTCCAACTGATGGCGATATTCCGACATCAGCCGCGCCTTGAGTTCGGCGGCCAGCGCGGCCTGGGCGGCGTCCGGGGTTTCACTTTCGCCAGGCTCTTCAGCTTCAAGGGCATGAATCGCGGCCACGGCGGTTTTTTTCCAGGCTTCACGCACTTCGTTATGCCGCTTCTCGTCGGGGCTCTTTTCGATGCCGCGCAGTAACAATGGCAAGGCGATGCAGGCGGCGACCAACGAAAACAGGATCACGCCGGCGGCAATAAAATCAGCAAATCGCGCTCGGGAAAGTCTTTGCCCGGCGCCAGCAACAACGGCACCGACATCACACCCGCCAAGGTCACGGCACCGCGCACACCGCCGACCGTCAAGAGCCAACAGGATCGCGCAGTGGGCACCAATGTCAGCTCGCTTTTCCCCCGCAGGCGACGCAATAACCCCGACAACCGCCAGATGCTCTGCACCCAGATAAAACGCAATACCACCAGCACCAGGAAGATCCCCAGCACCTCCAGGCCGCGATAGAGCAGCGCCGGCCACAGCGTCGACTCATGGCTCACCACGGCCTTGATAATGTCCGGTAATTGCAGGCCCAGCAGCAAGAAGATCAAGCCATTGAACGCAAACTCCAACAACGCCCACACGCTGCGGTTGAGCAGGCGCGTGCTCGTCTGGCGTGGCAGCAGGTCGAGCCAGCTTTGCATCATGCCCGCCGCCACCGCCGACAGAATCCCCGAGGCCCCCAGACGCTCAGCCAATACATACGCGGCAAATGGCAGCAACAACATGAACACCACATGGGTCGCAGGATCATCCCAACCACGGGCGATCATCCAGGCTCGCAAACGACCGACCAGCCAGCTCAGCGCTACACCAACCGCCAGGCCGCCCACCGCTACCAACACAAAGGTCAGGCTGGCGTCGGCAAGGGAAAACACCCCGGTCAACGCCGCCGCCAGGGCGAACTTGAACGTCACCAGGCCCGACGCGTCATTCATCAGCGCCTCGCCCTGAAGCATATGCATCAACGGCTTGGGCAAACGGTTCTGGGAAATGGCCGACACCGCTACGGCATCTGTCGGTGATAAAACCGCCGCCAGGGCGAAGGCGACCGGTAAAGGGATGGTAGGCAATAGCCAATGGATGAAGTAACCGGCACCCACCACGGTAAACAGCACCAGACCCACCGCCAACGTCAGGATCGGCCCGCGCAGGCGCCACAACTCGCGCTTGGGCATGCGCCAACCGTCGGAGAACAGCAATGGCGGCAAGAACAGAAACAGAAACAACTCCGGGTCCAGCGCCACATGCAACCCCAGCGTGGGCCAGGCCAGCAAGGCGCCGGCGGCAATTTGCACCAGGGGTAGCGGCAGCGGGATGACACGCCCCACCAAACGCGAAACGCTGACCAGCATCAGCAGGATAAGAACGGTGTAGGCGGTTTGCATAACGCGGATTTCCCGGACAATCGACTTACTACGACACATCAGGCAACACGTAGCCGTTGAAGTGCCATATTTCCCGGCTATGGTACCCACCCAGGCTACGCGATGGCTTTTGCACAAAAGTCGCAGCGCGCAGGACGATCGGCACCCAAAGCCGCTGGTCGTGGCATAATCCGTAACCTTTCGTTTTCATCAGTCCAAAGGGGGGCAATTCCTTGACCGCTTCAAGCAAAACCTTGCACCTTTTCGGCATCAAAGCCTGCGACACCATGAAAAAGGCGCGCACCTGGCTCGATGAGCACGCGGTGAGCTATGAATTCCACGACTACAAAACGGCCGGTATCGACCGCGAACACCTGACCCAATGGTGCAACGAGCACGGTTGGCAGGTGGTGTTGAACCGTGCGGGCACCACCTTTCGCAAACTCGAAGACGAACGCAAAGCCGATCTCGATCAGTCGAAAGCCATTGAATTGATGCTCGCACAACCCTCGATGATCAAGCGCCCAGTGCTCGATCTCGGTGACAGAACCCTGATTGGCTTCAAGCCAGAAAGTTATTCGGCGGCCCTCAAGTAGGCCAGCCCTTCCATTTTGTAGAGGTAACAGCATGTCCAATTCCCTGTTCAGCCTGGGCTTCGGCGTCGGCACTCAGAACCGCCAAGGTGCTTGGCTGGAAGTGTTTTACGCACAACCGTTGCTCAACCCATCGGCTGAAATCGTGGCGGCTATCGCACCGATCCTCGGTTACACCCAAGGCAACCAGGCCATCACCTTCACCGTGACCCAGGCCCTGCAACTGGCTGACGCACTTAAAGGCGTCGATGCTGCCCAAGCGGCCCTGCTGAGCCGCCTGGCCGAAAGCCACACGCCGCTGGTCGCCACTCTGCTGGCCGAAGACACCGCGCTGACCTCCACCCCTGAGGCCTACCTCAAACTGCACCTGCTGTCCCATCGCCTGGTCAAGCCTCACGGCCTGAACCTGGCCGGTGTGTTCCCACAGTTGCCGAACGTGGCCTGGACCAGCCAGGGCGCGATCGACATCGCGGAACTGGCCGAGCGCCAGCTCGAAGCGCGCCTGCGTGGCGACCTGCTGGAAGTGTTCTCGGTGGACAAATTCCCGAAAATGACCGACTACGTGGTGCCGGCCGGTGTGCGTATCGCTGATGCCGCCCGCCTGCGCCTGGGTGCCTATGTAGGCGAAGGCACCACCGTGATGCACGAAGGCTTCGTCAATTTCAACGCGGGCACCGAAGGCCCGGGCATGATCGAGGGCCGTGTGTCGGCCGGCGTGTTCGTCGGCAAGGGTTCGGACCTGGGCGGCGGTTGCTCCACCATGGGCACCCTGTCGGGCGGCGGCAACATCGTGATCAAGGTTGGCGAAGGCTGCCTGATCGGCGCCAACGCCGGTATCGGTATCCCGTTGGGCGACCGCAACACCGTGGAGTCGGGCCTGTACGTCACCGCCGGCACCAAGGTCGCACTGCTCGACGAGAAAAACCAACTGGTCAAGGTAGTCAAGGCGCGCGAACTGGCCGGCCAGCCGGACCTGCTGTTCCGCCGTAACTCCGAGACCGGTGCCGTGGAGTGCAAAACCCACAAATCGGCGATCGAACTGAACGAAGCGCTGCACGCTCACAACTAAGCAGCCACTCGATGCCACTAACGGGCCGCGCCTTCCGGGGCGGCCCGTTTATACGAGTCTTGACCACCATGCTTGTGCCCTCCCCTGGCGCGCCGATTTCCCGGCCATCGCCACCCTGCAACGGCAAGACCAGACCTATCTGGATAACGCCGCCACCACGCAAAAACCCCAAGCCCTGCTGGATGCCATCAGCCATTACTACGCCAATGGCGCAGCCAATGTGCACCGTGCCCAGCATTTGCCTGGGGCTCATGCCACCCAGGCCTTCGAGGACAGTCGCAGCAAGGTTGCGCAGTGGCTGAATGCAGGCGACACCGGGCAAATCGTGTTTACTCACGGCGCGACCTCTGCGCTGAACCTCTTGGCTTACGGCCTTGAGCACTTATTCAATGCGGGCGATGAGATTGTGATCAGCGCCCTGGAACACCACGCCAACCTGCTGCCCTGGCAGCAACTGGCCAAACGCCGCGCGCTGCAGCTGGTGGTGTTGCCACTGGGCGATGACGGCGTGATCGACCTGCATGCCGCCGCCGAGCTGATCGGCCCACGTACGCGCCTGCTGGCGGTGAGCCAGCTCTCTAACGTACTCGGCGCCTGGCAACCGCTGGAAGCCCTGCTCGCGCGCGTCAAGGCCCACGGCGCCCTGAGCGTGATCGACGGGGCCCAGGGTATCGTCCATGGCCGCCACGATGTGCAGGCGCTGGGCTGCGACTTTTATGTGTTTTCCAGCCACAAGCTCTACGGCCCCGACGGCGTCGGCGTGCTGTATGGCCGCAACGAAGCCCTGCATCATCTGCGTCACTGGCAATTCGGCGGCGAGATGGTGCAACAGGCCGACTACCACAGCGCGAGCTTTCGCCCCGCGCCGCTGGGCTTCGAAGCCGGCACGCCGCCGATCGCCAGCGTGATCGGCTTGGGCGCGAGCCTCGATTACCTGAGTTCACTGGACCAGCAGGCCGTCGTGGCCCACGAAGCCGCCCTGCACGACTACCTCTTACGCGGCTGAAAGCGCGCAATGGCGTGCACGTGCTGGGCGCGCCGCAGGTGGCGTTAGTCAGCTTTGTGGTAGAAAGCGTGCATAACGCCGACCTTGCGCACCTGCTGACCGAACAAGGCATCGCCGTGCGTGCCGGCCATCACTGTGCAATGCCACTGTTCAAAGCGCTGCATTTGTCAGGAGCGATCCGTGTATCCCTGGCGCTGTACAACGATTCAGACGACTTGGAGCGCTTCTTTGACGCACTGGACCAGGCGCTGGATATGTTGCGATGAGCGTGCCAATCGACGCAGTCGCGGCGCTGGCGGCATTTCAGTCAGTCGGCAGTTGGGAACAACGTGCGCGCCTGCTGATGCAATGGGGCGAGCGTCTGCCCGCCTTGGCCGATGAAGAGAAGGTCGATGCCAACCTGGTGCAGGGCTGCGAAAGCCTGGTGTGGTTGGTAGGGCGCTTGCACGACGGCCATTGGCAGTTTGCCGCCAGCAGTGATGCGCGAATGATCCGGGGGCTGGTGGCGTTGTTGCTGGCGCGGGTTAATGGGTTGTCGGCGGCTGAGTTGCAGGCGGTGGATTTGCCTGACTGGTTCAACCAACTGGGGCTTTCACGCCAACTGTCGCCGTCGCGCAGCAATGGCTTGAATGCCGTCCTGCAGCGCATGCGCGAACTCAGCCACTCGCCACACTGACATTCAGGCGGGCTTGACCCGCTCTGAAGGCCGGCGCACCCCGGCGACAATCTTGTCCACCGCCTTGGTGGCCGCCACCATGCCGAAGGTCGCCGTGACCATCATCACCGCGCCAAAGCCCCCGGCGCAGTCCAGCTTCACCCCGTCGCCGACAAAACTCTTCTGCAGACAGATACTGCCGTCCGGCTTGGGATAGCGCAGTTGCTCGGTGGAAAACACGCACGGCACGCTGTAATGGCGGGTCACGGTGCGGGAGAAACCATAGTCGCGGCGCAACGTAGAGCGCACTTTCGAAGCCAGCGGGTCGTTGAAGGTGCGGTTCAGGTCGCACACCTGGATCAGCGTCGGGTCGATTTGCCCGCCGGCGCCGCCAGTGGTGATGATCTGGATCTTGCGACGCTTGCACCAGGCAATCAGCGCGGCCTTGGCGTTAACGGCGTCGATGCAGTCGATCACGCAATCGATGTTTGGGGTGATGTACTCGGCCATGGTGTCGCGGGTCACGAAATCCGCCACCGCATGCACCGTGCAGTCCGGGTTGATGCCGCGCAGGCGCTCGGCCATCACCTCGACCTTGGGCTTGCCCACGGTGCTGTCCAGCGCGTGCAACTGGCGGTTGCTGTTGCTCACGCAGACGTCATCGAGGTCAAACAGCGAAATTTCACCCACCCCGCAACGGGCCATGGCCTCGGCTGCCCAGGAGCCTACGCCGCCGACACCGACGATCGCCACGTGGGCCGCTTTCAAGCGCTCCAGGCCTTCAATGCCATACAAGCGGGCGACGCCTGCAAACCGCGGATCTTCTGTACTCATGACCATTACCCCAAAAACCGGCGCGCATTATGGACTACGCAGCGACAAGTTCGAAACGACAAGCTACAAGTAAAGAACTTAGATGGTCTTTCGCTGACTAACGTCCGGCTTTTCTCTGTCTGCTGTACGCTCGGGGAAAGGCCGGTGTAGGATGCGCGCCGTTCGGCGCAGGCCGGCACCTCTTTTCGTTCCACACCTTTTGGAACCCGACATAACCATGGCATCGCGTAAATTTGGACTCAACCTGGTGGTGGTGCTGGCAATTGCCGCGCTGTTCACCGGCTTCTGGGCGCTGATCAACCGCCCGGTCACCGCTCCCAACTGGCCTGAGCAGATCTCGGGGTTTTCCTACTCGCCGTTCCAGCAAGGCCAGTACCCGCAGAAAAACCAGTACCCCACCGATGAGCAGATGCGTCAGGACCTTGCGATCATGAGCAAGCTGACGGACAACATCCGCACCTATTCGGTCGACGGCACCCTGGGGGACATCCCCAAGCTGGCGGAAGAGTTCGGCCTGCGCGTGACCCTCGGGATCTGGATCAGCCCGGACCTGGAACGCAACGAACGCGAGATCCAGCGCGCCATCGAGATCGCCAACACCTCGCGCAGCGTCGTACGAGTGGTGGTGGGTAACGAAGCGCTGTTCCGTGAAGAGATCACCCCAGAGGCACTGATCGTGCTGCTGGACCGCGTGCGCGCCGCCGTGAAAGTGCCGGTGACTACCTCCGAGCAATGGCACATCTGGGAAAAAAACCCGCAACTGGCCAAGCACGTCGACCTGATCGCCGCGCACATCCTGCCGTTCTGGGAGTTCATCCCCATGGACAAGGCCGGCCAGTACGTACTTGACCGTGCCAAGGACCTGAAGAAACTGTTCCCGAAAAAGCCGTTGCTGCTGTCGGAAGTGGGCTGGCCGAGTAACGGACGCATGCGCGGTGGCAACGAAACGTCCCCCGCAGACCAGGCGATTTACCTACGCACCCTGGTGAACAAGCTTAATCGCCAGGGCTACAACTACTTCGTGATCGAGGCCTTCGATCAGCCGTGGAAAGTCAGCGACGAAGGTTCGGCAGGCGCCTATTGGGGGGTGTTCAATGCTGCGCGCCAGCAGAAATTCAACTTTGAAGGGCCTGTGGTCGCGATCCCGCAATGGCGCGTGCTGGCCATCGGCTCGGTGGTGCTCGCGCTGCTGTCCCTGACGTTGCTGATGATCGACGGCTCGGCCCTGCGCCAACGTGGCCGTACCTTCCTGACGTTTATTGCGTTCCTGTGCGGTTCGGTGCTGGTGTGGATCGGCTACGACTACAGTCAGCAATACAGCACCTGGTTCAGCGTCACCGTGGGTATCCTCCTGGCGCTCGGCGCCCTGGGCGTATTTATCGTGCTGCTCACCGAAGCCCACGAACTGGCCGAAGCGGTGTGGACCCACAAGCGTCGGCGTGAATTCCTGCCGGTTGAAGGGGATTCGCACTACCGCCCGAAAGTGTCGATCCACGTGCCGTGCTACAACGAACCGCCGGAAATGGTCAAACAGACCCTCGATGCCCTGGCCGCCCTCGATTACCCGGACTACGAAGTCCTGATCATCGACAACAACACCAAGGACCCTGCCGTTTGGGAACCGGTGCGCGACTACTGCGAAACCCTGGGCCCGCGCTTCAAGTTCTTCCACGTCGCCCCGCTGGCCGGTTTCAAGGGCGGCGCACTGAACTACCTGATCCCGCACACGGCCAAGGATGCCGAAGTGATCGCAGTGATCGACTCGGACTACTGCGTGTCGCCAAACTGGCTCAAGCACATGGTGCCGCACTTCGCCGACCCGAAAATCGCCGTGGTGCAGTCGCCGCAGGATTACCGCGACCAGAACGAAAGCACCTTCAAGAAGCTCTGCTACGCGGAATACAAAGGCTTCTTCCATATCGGCATGGTCACCCGTAACGACCGCGACGCGATCATCCAGCACGGCACCATGACCATGACCCGTCGTTCGGTGCTCGAAGAACTGGGCTGGGCCGACTGGTGCATCTGTGAAGACGCCGAATTGGGCCTGCGCGTATTCGAGAAAGGCCTGTCGGCCGCGTATTACCACGACAGCTACGGCAAAGGCCTGATGCCGGACACCTTTATCGACTTCAAGAAACAGCGTTTCCGCTGGGCCTACGGCGCGATCCAAATCATCAAGCGTCACACCGCCAGCCTCTTGCGCGGCAAGGACACCGAGCTGACCCGTGGCCAGCGCTACCACTTCCTCGCGGGCTGGTTGCCGTGGGTGGCGGATGGCATGAACATCTTCTTTACCGTCGGTGCGCTGTTGTGGTCGGCGGCGATGATCATCGTGCCGACGCGGGTCGACCCGCCGCTGCTGATTTTCGCGATCCCGCCCCTGGCGTTGTTCGTGTTCAAGGTGGGCAAGATCATCTTCCTGTACCGCCGTGCGGTAGGCGTAAACCTCAAGGACGCGTTCTGCGCGGCCCTGGCCGGCTTGGCGTTGTCCCACACCATCGCCAAGGCGGTGCTGTATGGCTTCTTCACCAGCAGTATTCCGTTCTTTCGTACACCGAAAAACGCGGATAACCACGGCTTCTGGGTGGCTATTTCCGAAGCCCGCGAAGAGATGTTCATCATGCTGCTGTTGTGGGGCGCGGCGCTGGGGATCTACCTGGTGCAGGGCCTGCCGAGCAATGACATACGCTTCTGGGTGGTGATGCTGCTGGTGCAATCGCTGCCGTATGTGGCGGCGTTGATCATGGCGTTCCTGTCGTCGCTGCCCAAACCGGCGGCCGCAGTGGAGCCTGCAAGCGCGGTGTAAAAACTTGCGCAATGCACTAAACGGCGGCCCTTGGCCGCCGTTTTGCTATAAGATAACGGCCCTTTTGTGCGCCCGCCCGGCTCTCCCAAATACGCTTTCCGGAGTTTCCCCCATGACGGCCCATGCCGACCTTTCGCCGACCCTTCAACTTGCCATCGACCTGATCCGGCGCCCCTCGGTCACGCCGATCGACGCCGATTGCCAGAAGCTGATGATGCAGCGCCTGGGCGACGCTGGTTTTGCGCTGGAGCCGATGCGCATCTTCGAGGTAGACAATTTCTGGGCCACCCATGGCAAACACGAAGGCCCGGTGCTGTGCTTTGCCGGCCACACCGACGTGGTGCCGACCGGCCCGGTGCAGGCCTGGCAGAACGACCCGTTCGACGCGCTGATCGATGAAAACGGCATGCTGTGCGGGCGTGGCGCGGCCGACATGAAAGGCAGCCTGGCGGCGATGCTGGTGGCTGCCGAGCGCTTCGTCACCGACTACCCGGACCACAAGGGCTCGGTCGCCTTCCTGATCACCAGCGATGAAGAAGGCCCGGCGCACCACGGCACCAAAGCGGTCATCGAACGCCTGGCCGCGCGCAAGAGCGCCTGGACTGGTGCATCGTCGGCGAACCGTCGAGCACTACCCTGGTGGGCGACGTGGTCAAGAACGGCCGCCGTGGCTCACTCGGCGCCACCCTGACCGTGCGCGGTGTACAAGGCCACGTGGCCTACCCGCACCTGGCGAAAAACCCGATCCACCTGGCCGCGCCGGCCCTGGCCGAATTGGCCGCGGAGCATTGGGACGACGGCAACGGGTTCTTCCCGCCGACCAGCTTCCAGATCTCCAACCTCAACTCCGGCACCGGGGCCACCAACGTGATTCCCGGCGACCTGACGGCGGTATTCAACTTCCGTTTCTCCACCGAATCCACCGTCGAAGGCCTGCAACAGCGCGTCGCGCAGATCCTCGACAAGCATGGCCTGGACTGGCACGTGGAGTGGGCGCTGTCGGGCCTGCCGTTTCTCACCGAACCGGGCGCGTTGCTCGATGCCGTCTCCGCCAGCATCAAGGCGATCACCGGGCGCGAGACCCAGGCGTCCACCAGCGGCGGCACCTCGGACGGGCGTTTCATCGCCACCCTCGGAACCCAAGTGGTCGAGTTGGGCCCGGTCAACGCGACGATTCATCAGGTCAACGAGCGCATTCTCGCCAGCGACCTCGATGTGCTGACCGAAATCTACTACCAGACCCTGATCAAGTTGCTCGCCTGATGCTCGCTTGCCCCATTTGCAGCGCCCCGCTCAACGCGGTGGACAATGGCGTGGCGTGCCCGGCCGGGCACCGTTTCGACCGCGCGCGCCAGGGTTACCTGAACCTGTTGCCGGTGCAGCACAAGAACAGCCGCGATCCGGGCGACAACCTGGCCATGGTCGAGGCGCGCCGCGACTTCCTCAACGCCGGGCACTACGCCCCGGTGGCCAGGCGCCTGGCGCAATTGGCCGCCGAACGCGCGCCGCAGCGCTGGGTCGACATCGGCTGTGGCGAGGGTTACTACACGGCGCAAATCGCCGACGCCCTGCCCCAGGCCGACGGTTACGCGCTGGATATTTCCAAGGAAGCGGTCAAGCGCGCCTGCAAGCGCAACCCGGCGCTGACCTGGTTGATCGCCAGCATGGCCCGCGTGCCGTTGGCCGATGCCAGCTGCCAGTTCCTTGCCAGTGTGTTCAGCCCGCTGGACTGGCAGGAAGCCAAGCGCCTGCTCAGCCCTGGCGGCGGCTTGATGAAGGTCGGCCCCACCCGCGGCCATCTGATGCAATTGCGCGAGCGCCTGTACGACGAAGTGCGCGAGTACACCGACGACAAGCACCTGGCCCTGGTGCCCGAGGGTATGAGCCTGGCGCACAGCGAGACCCTGGAATTCACTCTGCGCCTGGATGAACCCCAGGACCGCGCCAACCTGCTGGCCATGACGCCCCACGGCTGGCGTGCCAGCGCCGAGCGCCGTAGCGAGGTGATCGAGGCTGCCGAGCCGCTGCTGGTCACCGTGTCGATGCGCTACGACTATTTCGTGCTTCAATAACCGACTTTTCTACATCCGCGAATGGATTTTCGAATCCCGCAACGAGGAACATCCATGCGCCAACCCGATATCGAGATTTACCTGAAGGACGCTGACGTCGACCACAAGGCCATCGCCGCCTGGCTCGGCGCCGCCCTCGGCCCATGCACCGACTGGGTCCAGAAGGGCCAGACCTACAAATGCAAGGCCGGCAATATGCCGGTAACCTGGCTGCCCAAGGCTGTCGGCAAATGGAACAGCCTGTATCTGGAAAGCGACCAGACCCCGTGGGACGACGACATCGCCTGCGCCCGGGCGGCCTTTGCCGCGCTGAACGTCGAAGTGCGTTGTGCACCGGGCACGTGGATTGAGGAAGAAGGCGAGGAAAGCGCTGACATCTGGATTCGCATCAGCGCAGACGGTGAAGAGCAGATCACCTGGAAAACCGCCTGATCTTAAGCTGAACACCCAATCAAAAATGTGGAAGGGGGCTTGCTCCCGATGGCGGTGGGTCAGTCAATGTATTCAGTGACTGACACTCAGCCATCGGGAGCAAGCCCCTCCCACATGGGTTCTGCGGTGTAACAAAAGCCCGCATTACAAACCGACCACATCCTCGGCCTGCAAGCCCTTCTCACCGCTCACCACGGCGTATTCCACCTGCTGGCCTTCGGCCAACGAGCGATGCCCGTCCCCGCGAATGGCGCGGTAATGCACGAACACATCCTTGCCGTCTTCACGCTGAATGAACCCATAGCCTTTTGCATCGTTGAACCACTTCACATTCCCGGTTTCGCGCGTTGCCATTTGTCTCACTCCCACTTCGGTTTTTTTATTGTTGAGCCGGTTCGCGTTGAACTGCCGAGTATAAGACAGGCTCAAAAACGATCAACTCAAGTTTACATCGCTGCTTTTTTGCCGATTTTCGGCGAATACGGCACACTACCCGCCCGAGCGCCCGCTCGGTTTTTTCCACTTCAAGCAGCTCGCCTATGACCCGCTCCCCGTTCCGCCGTCTGGTATTTGGCACCTTGCGCCGACTGTTGTACCTCTGGGTTCGCTCGGAGACGATCAACCAGTCGTCCCTTACCCTTAACCTGGACCGCAGCCGGCCGGTGTTTTACGTCCTGCAATCGCCCTCCCTCACCGAGCTGGCCGTGGTCGATGCCGAGTGCACCAAGGCCGGCTTGCCGCGCCCGGTGCTGCCGGTATCGGTAGGCCCGCTGATGGAACCGGCAGCGTTCTTCTACCTCACGCCGGAACCCGACTGGCTCGGCCGCCAGGACAAGCGCGGCGCGCCGCCGACCCTGACCCGCCTGGTCAACACCCTGAGCGAACACGCCGAAGAGAATGCACAAATCATTCCGGTCAGTGTGTTCTGGGGGCAGACCCCGGCGAGCGAGTCCAGCCCGTGGAAACTGCTGTTTGCCGACAGCTGGGCCGTCACCGGCCGTCTACGCCGTTTGTTGAGCATCCTGATCCTGGGTCGCAAGACCCGTGTGCAATTCTCTGCGCCTATCAACCTGCGTGAGTTGATCGAGCACAATAAAGGGCACGAACGCACCGTGCGCATGGCCCAACGCATACTGCGTGTGCACTTTCGTAACCTGAAGACCGCCGTGATCGGCCCCGACCTGTCCCATCGCCGCAACCTGGTGAAGGGCCTGGTGAATATGCCGCTGGTGCGCCAGGCCATTCTTGATGAAGCCGAGCGCGAAAAAATCAGCCCGGAAAAAGCCAAGGCCCAGGCCCTGCGCTATGGCAACGAAATCGCCTCGGATTACACCTACACCGCGATCCGCTTTTTGGAGGTGGTGCTGAGCTGGTTCTGGAACAAGATCTACGACGGCATCAAGGTCAATAACATCGAAGGTGTGCAAAAGGTTGCCCAGGGCTATGAGGTGATCTACGTACCCTGCCACCGCAGCCATATCGACTACCTGCTGCTGTCGTACCTGCTGTTCAAAAATGGCCTGACGCCGCCGCATATCGCGGCCGGCATCAACCTGAACATGCCGGTAATCGGCAGCCTGCTGCGCCGTGGCGGTGCGTTTTTCATGCGCCGCACCTTCAAGGGCAACCCGCTGTACACCTCGGTGTTCAACGAATACCTGCACACGTTGTTCACCAAGGGCTTCCCGGTGGAGTACTTCGTGGAAGGCGGGCGTTCGCGCACCGGCCGCATGCTGCAGCCGAAAACCGGGATGCTGGCGATTACCCTGCGCAGTTTCCTGCGCTCCTCGCGCATGCCGATTGTGTTCGTGCCGGTGTATATCGGCTATGAACGCGTACTGGAAGGCCGTACTTACCTCGGTGAGTTGCGCGGTGCGAGCAAGAAGAAAGAATCGATCTTCGACATCTTCAAAGTGGTCGGCGCGCTCAAGCAGCGTTTCGGCCAGGTGGCGGTCAACTTCGGCGAGCCGATCAAGCTGGCTGAGTTTCTCGACAACGAACAACCCGACTGGCGCGCCCAGGAGCTGGGCCCGAACTACAAACCGGCCTGGCTCAACGAAACCACCAACCGCCTCGGCGAACAAGTGGCCCGCCACTTGAACGAAGCCGCAGCGGTGAACCCGGTGAACCTGGTGGCCCTGGCCCTGCTGTCGACCACGCGCCTGGCCCTGGACGAACAGGCCATGGCCCGCCAGTTGGACCTGTACCTGGCGCTGTTGCGCCGCGTGCCTTATTCGCCGCACACCACCCTGCCGGAAGGCGATGGCCTGGCGCTGATCAAGCACGTCAAGGACATGAACCTGCTGTCGGAACAGAGCGACGCCCTGGGCAAGATCCTGTACCTGGACGAGCAGAACGCCGTCCTGATGACCTACTACCGCAACAACGTGCTGCACATCTTCGCCCTGCCGGCGTTGCTGGCGAGTTTCTTCCAGAGCAGTTCGCGCATGAACCGCGAGCAGATCCTGCGCTATACCCACGCGCTGTACCCGTACCTGCAATCGGAGCTGTTTATTCGCTGGTCGCTGGAAGAGCTCGACGCGGTCATCGACCAGTGGCTGCAAGCGTTTGTCGAACAGGGCCTGCTGCGCTTCGAAAAAGACGTGTACCTGCGCCCGGCGCCGAGTTCGCGGCACTTCGTGTTGCTGACGCTGCTGTCCAAGAGCATCGCCCAGACCCTGCAACGCTTCTACATGGCGATTTCGCTGCTGCTCAACAGCGGCCAGAACAGTATCAGCGCCGAAGAACTGGAGGACCTGTGCACGATCATGGCCCAGCGCCTGTCGATCCTGCATGGCCTCAATGCTCCGGAGTTCTTCGATAAGAGCCTTTTCCGACATTTTATTCAGACGTTGCTAGAGCAGGATGTGCTGCGCCGCGACGAAGCCGGCAAGTTGAGCTACCACGCATTGCTCGGCGAACTGGCCGAAGGCGCCGCCAAACGCGTGTTGCCGGCCGACATTCGCCTGTCGATCCGCCAAGTGGCCCTGCACCGTGTGGACGGCGCAGCCGAAGCGTCAGTCGAGGCGCAAGAAAACCGCTAGATTTAAACAGGCGCCCGTTGGATGCAGGCGCCATTGAAAGGAGCCGCACCATGAAAAAAATTATCCTGCTGGGCCTTACCGCCCTGCTTGGAGCCTGCCAATCCGTGCACCACTCCCCCCAGGCAAGCCTCGACGGCGAGGTGTTCTACCTGCAACGCATCGCTCTTCCTGCGGCCGCGACCTTGAGCGTCAGCCTGCAAGACGTATCCCTGATGGACGCGCCGGCCGTGACCCTCGCCGAACAGAAAGGCCCGGTCAAAGGCCAGGTGCCCCTGCCGTTTCACCTGAGCTACGACCCGGCGCAGGTCAAGCCCGGCCACACTTATTCGGTGAGCGCTCGCATCGAACTGGACGGCAAGCTACTGTTTACCACTACCGAACGGCACGCTGTTCAGCTCAACGGCCAGGACCCACAACCTCTGCGCCTGCGCGTCGATGCCGTGGCCCACTGAATTCGATCATAAGGAAGCGCCCATGCTCCGTAACTCCCTTCGCCTTACCGCCCTGTGTGCCGGCCTGCTGCTCGGTGCCAACGCCATGGCCCTGGACCTTGGCAGCCTGTCCCAAGGCGACGCCAGCGGCGGCCTCAAGGATGCCCTCACCCAAGGCGCACAGATCGCCGTGAAACAACTGGGCACACCCGGCGGCTTCAGCAACAACCCCGAGGTCAAGATCGGCCTGCCCGGCAAGTTGGGCAAAGTCGCCGACAAGCTGAAAATGTTCGGTATGGGTGACCAGGTCACGCAACTGGAAACCAGCATGAACAAAGCGGCGGAAACAGCAGTGACCCAGGCTCAGCCGATCCTGGTCAATGCCGTGAAAAAAATGAGCGTCACCGACGCCAAGGGCATCCTCAGCGGTGGCCAGGACTCGGCAACCCAGTACCTGAATAAAACCAGCCGCGAAGAGATTCGCGCCAAGTTCCTGCCCATCGTCAAGGCCGCCACCGACAAGGTCGGCGTGGCTCAGCAGTACAACGCCCTGGCAGGCAAGGCGGCGGCATTCGGCGCAGTGGATGCCAAGAGCGCCAACGTCGAAAACTACGTGACCGAGCAGGCGCTGGACGGTTTGTTCAAGATGATTGCCGAACAGGAAGAAACCATTCGCAAGAATCCGGCGGCGGCGGCCACCAGCCTGGCGAAGAAGGTGTTCGGCGCGCTGTAACCCCTTCCTCACTGCGCCCAGGCCGCTTCCTGCGAAACTGGGCGCAGTGGTCTTACGCCTGACGCTTAGCGGTTAAACAACGCAAACAACGGCCGGCTCGGCAATTGAGGATGGCTGATCGGGTGCGTATGCGGGTGATGCGGTGTGGCACAAGCGGGACGCGTGGGGTGCGGCCGCCCATAACCTGGCCGGGTTGGATGGGGGCGATGAGCCTCGCCTCCTGGTCTTTGCTGTAAAGCTGGAGCAGTGCCTTCGCGCGGCAAGTAGCCACCCAGCAACGCCCCCAGAAATGCACCCTTGAACGCAGCAATTGCGCTGAAAAACGACATCTGACACTCCTTGAACTCAGTGAAATCAGGCCGGCCGCCAACGGGCGGAACCAAGACCTGTGCCTGTCCATCAGGCAAATCTGAGTGGAGTGAAACCCATGAACGTTCCACCTGGCCTGAGGCGTGTTTGCATCAGCATGTGAAACGCCGGCCAATCAATGCATAACCGCCTCGGCCAACCGCCCCATCATGAGCGTGGCAAAACAACCGATCGCCACGGACGTTGCGCGATTGATCCTCAACGGCGTGAGCCAGGTTTTGAATCGCTGCAAAGCGACTGCCCAGCACGATCCAGGCCGCCCCCACCGGTATCACCACCAGCGCCAGCGTGCCCATGAACGTGACATAACCTTGCAGCGTGGCAAAGGTGCTGGCCGGCGCGATGAAGGATACGATCAACAGCCCCTTGGGGTTCATGACCGTCAGCCAGAAAAAATAAAGCCCAGAGAAGCGGTCGTGCCGTGGGTCGAGGGCGCTGTTTTTGCGTTGCCAGAGCTTGTACGAGACATACAACAGGTAGCAGGCGGCGGCCAGTTGCGTCGCTTGCAATGCCCAAGGTGAATAAGCCCCCAGGTAGAGCAGCGCGACGCCCCACACCGACACTTGGAGCAGGTACGCCAGGCATTCGATAAACACCAACAGCCACGAAGCCCGAAGCCCGAACAACACCCCGGCGCGAAACAACAGGGTATTGGTGGGGCCTGGGGCGAGCAGCAGCAGCAACAGGGCTGAAACAGTGGCCAACATGATTACGCGACGTCCTTCCTCACTCGGAACCACGCAGCATACAGCGCCGGCAGGAACAATAGTGTCAACGCCGTCGCCACAATCAACCCACCCATGATCGCTACCGCCATCGGCCCGAAGAACACGCTGCGCGACAGCGGGATCATCGCCAGCACCGCCGCGAGTGCCGTCAGCACAATCGGGCGAAAGCGCCGCACGGTGGCCTCGATAATGGCTTGCCACGGTGCCAGGCCGGCCTTGATGTCTTGCTCGATCTGGTCCACCAGGATCACCGAGTTGCGCATGATCATGCCCGACAGGGCGATGGTGCCGAGCATCGCCACGAAACCGAACGGCTGGCGGAACACCAGCAGGAACAGCGTCACACCGATCAGGCCCAGCGGCGCGGTCAAGAACACCATGGCGCTGCGCGAGAAGCTGCGCAGTTGCAGCATGAGCAAGGTCAGCACCACCACGATAAACAGCGGTACCCCGGCCTTCACCGAGTTCTGCCCACGGGCGGAGTCTTCGACGGTGCCGCCGACCTCCAGCTGATAACCGTCCGGCAGTTCGGCACGTACGTCGGCGAGCGTTGGCAGGATCTGCTGGACCAGGGTCGCCGGTTGCTCCTTGCCATAGATATCGGCGCGCACGGTCACGGTCGGCAGGCGGTTACGGTGCCAGATAATGCCCTCCTCGAAGCCGTATTCGAGGGTGGCGATCTGCGACAGCGCGACGCTTTTGCCGTTGTCGGTCGGCACGGCCAGGCTTGGCAGCAGCGACAACTCGGTGCGTTCATGAACCGTGCCGCGCAACAGGATCTCGATCAACTCGTTGTCTTCCCGGTACTGGCTGACGCTGGAGCCGGTCAGCGAGCTCTGCAGGAATTTGGCCAGGTTGGCGGTACTGACCCCCAACGCCCTGGCGCGGTCCTGGTCGATATTCAGGTAGACGATTTTGCTCGGTTCTTCCCAGTCCAGATGCACATTGGCGACGTGGGAATTTTCGCGGACCTTGGCCGCCACTTTCCGAGCCAGGGCGCGGACCTCTTCGATGTGCTCGCCGGTTACACGAAACTGCACCGGATAACCCACAGGCGGTCCGTTCTCCAACCGGGTGACGCGCCCGCGCAGTGCGGGGAATTGTTCGTCGAGGGTTTCGATCAACCAGGTACGCAGGCCTTCGCGTTCTTCGATGGTTTTAGCCAGCACTACAAACTGCGCGAAGCTGGCCGCCGGCAGTTGCTGGTCCAGGGGCAGGTAGAAACGTGGCGAGCCGGTGCCGACATAGGCCACATAGTTTTCGACGCCGGCGTGGGCCTTGAGCAATCCTTCCAGACGTTTTACCTGGTCGGCGGTGTTGCTCAGGGAGGCGCCTTCGGCCAGTTTCAGATCAACCATCAACTCCAGGCGACCGGAAGCCGGGAAGAACTGCTGCGGCACAAAGCGGAACAAGGCCACCGAGCCGATAAACAGTAGCAAGGTCAACACGATCACGGTTTTGCGCCGGCGCACGCACCATTCCACCAAACGTCTGACGCGCTGGTAAAACGGTGTGCCGTAGGGGTCAGGGCCATCCGCGCCGTGTTTGGCCGCGTGAATCTTCGCCAGGTCAGGCAGGAGCTTTTCCCCCAGATACGGCACAAACACCACAGCGGCGACCCACGAGGCGAGCAACGCGATGGTCACCACCTGGAAAATAGAGCGCGTGTATTCGCCGGTACTGGATTGCGCGGTGGCAATCGGCAGGAAGCCGGCGGCGGTGATCAGCGTACCGGTGAGCATCGGGAAGGCGGTACTGGTCCAGGCGAAACTCGCGGCTTTAAGCCGGTCATAGCCCTGCTCCATTTTGATCGCCATCATTTCCACGGCGATGATCGCGTCGTCCACCAGCAGGCCCAAGGCCAATACCAGCGCACCGAGAGAGATCTTGTGCAGGCCGATGCCGAGGTAATACATGGTGGCAAAGGTCATCGCCAACACCAGCGGAATCGCCAGGGCCACCACCA
Source organism: Pseudomonas sp. S3_A03 (assembly GCF_054668275.1). NCBI lineage: Bacteria > Pseudomonadati > Pseudomonadota > Gammaproteobacteria > Pseudomonadales > Pseudomonadaceae > Pseudomonas > Pseudomonas sp. S3_A03. Next base: position 5,402,469 of record NZ_CP162753.1, on the reverse strand, counting down.
TGCCGGTGCGTACGCCAAGGGAGAAGAAGCTCACCAGCAAGACAATCGCCAAGGCCTCGGCCAACACCTGGACGAACTCTCCGACACTGGTTTTCACCGCTGCCGGTTGGTCCGATACCTTGCGCAGCTCCATGCCGGCCGGAAGGTTCTTCTGCAGGCGTGCGAATTCACCCTCAAGGGCCTTGCCCAGTACCAGAATGTCGCCGCCGTCGCGCATGGCCACGGCCAGGCCGATGGCATCCGCGCCCATATAACGCATGCGCGGCGCCGGTGGGTCATTGAAACCCCGATGGATGTCGGCCACATCGCCAATGCGGAAGGTGCGGTCGCCGACGCGAATCGGGAAGTTACGGATCTCTTCCACCGTTTTGAAGTTACCCGACACGCGCAGTTGCACGCGCTCGCTCGGGGTTTCAAAGAAGCCGGCGGTGGACACCGCATTCTGTTCCTGCAACGCCTGCTGCACCGCCGCCAACGGCAGGCCGAGGGTAGCGAGCTTGAGGTTGGACAGTTCGATCCAGATCTTCTCGTCCTGTAGGCCAAGCAGTTCGACCTTGCCCACATCCGGCACACGTTGCAGTTGAATCTGGATGCGGTCGGCGTAGTCCTTGAGCACGGCGTAGTCGAAGCCGTCGCCAGTCAGGGCATAGATGTTGCCGAAGGTGGTACCGAATTCATCGTTGAAAAACGGCCCCTGGATGTCCGGCGGCAAGGTCTGGCGGATGTCGCTGATTTTCTTGCGCACCTGGTACCACAACTCGGGAATCTGCACGGAGTGCATGGAGTCGCGAGCAATGAAGGTGACCGTGGACTCACCGGGACGCGAAAACGAAACGATGCGTTCGTACTCGCCGGTCTCCATCAGTTTTTTCTCGATGCGCTCGGTGACCTGGCGCGAGACTTCCTGGGCGGTAGCACCCGGCCAGTTGGTCTTGATCACCATGGCCTTGAAGGTGAACGGCGGATCTTCGCTTTGCCCCAGTTTGGTGTAGGACAAAGTGCCGACCACCGCCAGCAGGATCATCAGGAACAGTACGATCTGGCGATTACGCAACGCCCATTCGGAAAGATTGAAACCCATCAGGGACTACTCCTTGGCCGCTAGATTGACCACACGGTTGGAGCGATCCACCGGGCGCACTTGCTGGCCCTCGTGGAGCACGTGCACGCCCGCCGCGACTACCCAGTCGGTGGGGGTCAGGCCTTCCAGCACCGGGACGGTTTTTTCGCCGAACGCGCCGATACGCACCGGCACGCGCTTGAGGGTGTTGTCCGGCTGCACACGCCAAACGTAGGACGCGCCATTCTCCGCGCTGAGGGCCGACAACGGCACCGACAGTGGAATAACACCGTCGGCCTGGATAAATACGCGGGCGCTCTGGCCCAGTTCCGCCGGCACCTTGCCACCGGTGAACGCAACGCGTGCAGCAAACGTGCGCGACTTGGGATCGGCAGCCGGTGACAGCTCACGAATGCGCCCGGCAAAGCGCTGGTCCGGCTGGCTCCACAACTCCACCGCCACCGGCTGGCCGATCTTGAAGCGGCCAAACCCCTGCTCCGGCAGGCTGATCAGGACCTCCCGCTCGCCATCGGTGGCCAGGGTGAACACGGTTTGCCCGGCGGACACCACCTGGCCGACTTCCACCGCACGTTTGGCAACCACACCGTCCTGCGGCGCACGAAGCACGGCATAACCGGCCTGGTTGCTGGCCACATCGAACTCGGCCTTGATCTGCTTGAGGCGCGCTTCACCGGATCGGTAGAGGTTTTCGGAATTGTCGTACTGCGAACGGCTGACCATCTGACGGTCCATCAGGGTTTTGTAGCGGTCACGTTCAGCGCGCACCAGGCTCAGGTTGGCCTCGGCGGCGGCCACTTGGGCACGGGTGGCTTCCAATTGCAGGCGCACGTCCTGGGGGTCGAGTTCCGCCAGGGCTTGGTTGGCCTTGACGCGCTCGCCCTCTTCCACCAACCGTTTGCTGACTTTGCCGCCGATGCGAAAGGCCAGGTCCGGTTCATAGCGGGCACGTACTTCGCCGGGGTAGCTGTCCGTCGACTGCGCCGATGGCTGCGGCTGCACCACCATGGCCGGGCGGACGGTGGTCTGGGCCGCTTCTTCATGGCCGCAGGCGGCCAATAGGAAGACCAGGCTGACAGGCAACGCAAGGGGCAGGAAAGTACTGCGCATGCTGAAGGACCTTTCGCAAATGGAGCTAGGAATAATTATACTGGCCAGTATGTTATTAATACCAAACTCACCAGTCCAGTATTAAAGGTGAAAATGTCCGACAATCCATTGAACACCAACAGCCCCGGGCGCCCCAAGGACATGGCAAAACGCCAGGCGATCCTCGAAGCAGCGAAATTTCTGTTTTTGAGTCATGGTTACGCCAACACCAGCATGGATGCCGTGGCCCTTGAAGCCGGCGTATCGAAACTGACCGTCTACAGCCACTTCACCGACAAAGAGACGCTATTCACCGCCGCCGTCGTGGCCAAGTGCGAAGAGCAATTACCGGTCATGTACTTCGAGCTGCCCGACGGCATGCCCGTCAAGACGGTGCTGTTGAACATCGCACGGGGCTTTCATCGCCTGATCAACAGTGAGGAGTCGGTCAACCTGCATCGCCTGATGATGACCACCGGCAATCAGGACGCGAAACTGTCGCGGATCTTTTTCGAAGCCGGCCCGATGCGCATGCTGCAAGGCATGGAGCGCCTGCTCGGTAAGATCGACCAAAGCGGCGCCCTGAGCATCGACAAACCCTTTAAGGCCGCCGAGCACTTTTTTTGCCTGCTCAAGGGCACGGCGAATTTCTGCTTGCTGTATGGCTGCGGCGGGCAACTGACTGAAGAAGCCGCCGAAGCGCATGTGCAGGACGTGGTGGGGTTGTTTATGCGGGCCTACAGGCCTTGAACATCAAGGCTTGAGCGCTTTCTTCGGATAGATGTCATAGCGGCTGGACTTGCCATCCAGCGCATGGCTCGGCTTGGGCCCTTCGATGCAGGGCGCCTTGCGTGGGCGCTTGACCACCACGCGGTGGCTGGCCAGGGCCAGTGCCGCGGCCAACAGGGCCGGCGCGTCCGGATCATCGCCCACCAACGGCCGGAACAGGCGCATTTCTTTCTTCACCAGGGCAGTTTTCTCACGATGAGGGAACATGGGGTCGAGGTAGATAACCTGCGGCGGCTCGCCTTCCCAATGACGCATCACCTCGATGGAGTTGCCCTTGAGCAGCTTCATGCGTGCCACGATGGGCGCCACTTCGAAATCCTCCGCGCCGCGCGCCAGGCCGTCTTCAAGCAAGGCGCCGATCAGCGGCTGGCGTTCGATCAGGCTCATGTCGCAACCGAGGCTGGCCAGTACGAACGCATCCTTGCCCAGGCCGGCCGTGGCATCCAGTACGCGTGGGCGCACGCCTTGGGCAACGCCAACGGCCTTGGCGATCATCTGCCCGCTGCCGCCACCGTATAAACGCCGGTGCGCGGCGCCACCCTCGACAAAGTCCACACGCACCGGCCCCGGTGCGTCAGGCCCGAGCTGTTGCAGTTGCAGGCCATGTTCCCCGACCTGCAGGGAAAACTCCGCATCCGCGAGCTGTAAAGGCAGACCAAGCAACGAAGCCCATTGCTCGGCGCGAGCCTGGAAACCTTCGGCCAAAGCCTCGACCTGGATGCGGCTGGCCGCTGGATGTTCGCTCATCAATCGCTACGCTCAAAAATATTAAGGATCGGCAAACAACGGCCGATAAAAATCACAGTCAGGTATTTTGCCAGAGCTGAGCGTCGACCGAAAAAAATGTCAGACATTCTCCCCCTAACCATCGGTGTACTGCCGACCCACAACCACTACGGCCTGCGCAATACCCAAGCGCTGGCCGGGGTGAGCCATGTGTGGCAGGACTTCTTCGCCCGCGCGTTGGCCGAGCAGCTTGGCGATACGCCAGGCGTGCCGGCTGCCCAGGCGTCGGCTGCGATGGACCCGGCGGTAGAACCCAGCGAAGGCGCCGACCTGCTGGCGCAGATCCTCACCCAGCGTGAGTGCGACGTGAAAGACACCATCATCGCCCCGCCTGAGCCGCTGTTCCTGCCCATCGCCGAATTCGACACCGAGTTGCTGCCACCGGCCGCCACGCCATTCCCGCAAGAAGAGATCGTCGCCCAGCAACGCCAGCAGAATTTTGAAAGCGGTTGGGTACGCCCCATCGTGCTGAGCGCCGGCCAGCCATTGCCCGAGCCAGGCCCGGCGCCGCAACCACGCCCATTGCATCTGCCGATTGCCGAGTTCGAGCTGGACCTGCTGCCACCTCCCGCCACGCCGTACCCGACCGAGGAGCTGCTGGCGCAACAACAGGCCCTGGACTTTGACTACCATTGGGCACGCCCGCTGGTCACCCAGAACCTGCGCCTGGCCGCCTGACCTTCAGCGACACACCCACCAGGGGCCCATGTCCAGGTGGAAATGGTTGCGGTGCGCGGCGTTGTAGTCTGGCCCCAACACCACGTTGAAATCATCGCAGGCGCTGTCGCGTACCTGTCGCAGGAAGCGCGCCTTGTCGCCCTCCCCCGGCCATTCCTTGAGCACGCTGATGCTGCGCCCATCCGCCAGGCGAAACCCGGCGATATCCAAGGCGTTGGCCGAGGCATGCTGGCTCAGCCGCCCTTCGGCACGGTTATACATGTTGCGACAGGCAAAACTGCCCAAATGATCGACCCGCGTCACCGCCTGGCCAAATATCGCCTGGGCCGCCGGTTGCAGGCTGTGACGCTCGAACAGGGCGAACGCCACGGCCAACGGGCAACTGGCGAGAAAGCTGCCGCTCAAGCCGACCGCCGCGCCCTGCACGCGCAAGGTATTGCGCAAGGGACAGGCAACGTCGGCGGGCGTATCAGCTTGATGGCTCACATGCAGGCCGGAAGTTTCCAGCACCTGTTCGCACAACGCGGGGTCATTTGCCAGACGCCCCAGTTTGTAGCGGGTCAGCAGGTTGGGGGTGGCGCGTACATCCAGCGGCGCCCAGGGGTTCCATTGATCCGGTACCGGCACCCAGCCGCGCCAGACCCCAACGGCAACAACGCCGCCGAGCACCAGCAGCGCCCCCATGACGTTGAAAAAACGCACGGCTTAACCTTTGAAGAACTGGTTGGCCCGGCTGAACGGCATCGAGCGCTCGGTAAAACTGAATGTGCCCAACTCATAAACCTCCTGAGCCGCGCGATAAAACTCGCCATAGGCCGCCAGCGCCATTGCCGAACCGACACTGATGCGCTTGACGCCCATCGCGTTCAATTGCGCCACGCTGAGTTTGAGCCCGCCGGACATCAACACATTCACCGGTTTGGGCGCCACAGCCTTGACCACCGCCAGCACTTCCTCGGCACTGCGCAAGCCGGGCGCATACAGCACGTCGGCACCGGCCTCGGCGTAGGCTTGCAGGCGGCGAACAGTGTCGGGCAAATCCAGGCGGCCATGCAGGAGGTTTTCCGCACGGGCGGTCAGGGTGAAGGGGAATGGCAGGCTGTGGGCAGCCGCGACAGCAGCTTCCACACGTTCAACAGAGAGGTCGAAGGAATAGATCGGGTCGGCGGCAACACCCGTGGCATCTTCGATCGAGCCGCCGACAATGCCGGTGGCCGCGGCACGCAGGATGGTGCGGGCGCAGTCATCGGGGGCGTCGCCGAAGCCGTTTTCCAGATCGGCCGCTACCGGCAACGCGGTGGCGTTGGCGATCATCGAGGCATTGAGCAAGGTATCTTCCAGGGACAGCGCGCCTTCCGCGTCCGGGCGCCCCAGGCTGAACGCATAGCCGGCACTGGTGGTGGCCAACGCTTCGAAACCCAGGCTGGCCAGCATCACGGCGGAGCCGGCGTCCCATGGGTTGGGCATGACGAACGCACGGTCACGCTCGTGCAGGGCCTTGAAGGTTTCGGCGCGAAGGGTTTGAGCATCCATGTCTGGCTCCTGGCGGAAAAAGGAGCCTAGAGTAACCCCAGTTGTTCCACTTCGGGAGTGCGATTGAGCGTAGGCAGCGCCGGCAGGCCGGGTAGGCGCTCGCGCAGTTTTTCGTGGAACCGCAGCGCCAGTTGCGCGGCCAGGCGGTTGTCGGAGGTGTGCAGGAACACATAGGGTGTGCGGCCCTCTTCGATCCAACCGGCGATTTTTTCTACCCAGGGAACCAGGAAGGGGTCATTCGCCTCAAGCTCGGGGTGGCCGATAAACCGCACCTGCGGAAACAGCGTCAGCGCGGCCGGACGCGGCGGCACCTTGGGCTTTTTTGATTGGGCATGCAGCACCGCCGCCGAGGTCGAGGTGCAACTGAACAGTGCACGTGGGTCGAGGCAGATGCGTTCCACACCACGGTCACGCAGCAAACGGTTGAGCATGCGTTCGGCATCGCCCTTGGCGAAGAACGCCGGGTGGCGTACTTCCACCGCCATCGGACGCTCCAGGCCCTCAATAAAACCGGCCAGCTCAGCCAGGCGCTGCGGCGAAAAACTCGCCGACAATTGCAGCCACAGCGGTGAAACCCGCTCACCCAGTGGGCTCATCAAGCCAACAAAACTCTGCGCCGCCGGCAATTGCTCACGCAAATCGCCACCATGGCTGATATCACCGGGGAACTTGGCGGTGAAGCGGAAATCTGCGGGCATGATGTCGGCCCAGCGCTGCACCGTGGCGGCCGAGGGGCGGGCATAAAACGTGGTGTTGCCTTCAACCGCGTTGAAGACCTGGGAATACAGCGCAAGGTAATCGCTGGAGTGAGCATCGGCGGGGTACAGGTACTCGCGCCAGGCGTTTTCACTCCAGGACGGGCAACCGAGGTAGTAAGGCAGACGCATCAGATATGGATGTCGAGGCCCAGCACTTCCATATCCCATTCGACAAAGCTGGCGGTGGTCAGGTAACTGGCCAGGGCAGTGGCAACGCTTTTGCTCATGGAGCGCGGGAAGATCATGTCTTGCTGACGGGCTGGAAGGCCGCTGATGCGTGCTTGAGAACTGGCCTGCGCGTCGGACTGCACTTCGATGAAATCCGGCGAATCCTCGACGGAGTCGTCCACCGTGGCGTTTGCCTTACGCGGCTTACGCTTGATTGGGTACGACTGTGAGGAAAATCCATCAATACGCATGGGCGCGAACTCGCTATCAGTGATGGCATTTTGGCAGCACTGTCCGTTGTGCGCAAATGCTCTGGTGATAACTAGAACACATAATTTGAAAAAGGTTTAAAAACGGGGGCAAATTCTGACGATTGGCGACTTTTGCCCCAAATTGCCATCATTTTTGGCGTCAAATAATTCCTCGTTCCGCCTTGGTCTGCGCGACTTTATCGCGCAGGTAAACCGGTGCCGCCTGATCAGCAGCAATCGCCTCGCCCCGCTCAAAAGCAAAGCGTGCCAGCGTCAGCAGGTCTTCGGCGTGAGGCAACATCGTGACGTCCTGGCCAGCCAGTTGCACGCCGATACGCTCGCCATAGCCCCAGCCGGTGCCAGCACCAAACCAGTCACCGCCGGCGCCCTCAGGTAGCACCGAGGACTCGGGGGCTGCACCGCCTCCACCCCCACCAGGCGCATCTCGCCAGCCGTTTCGCGGTAGCAGCCCCAATAGACCTCGTCCATTCGCGCGTCGATGGCTGCGGCCACTTGCAAGGCCCCTTGTTCGCGCAACGCGCGCTGGGCCAGCACCGCGAGGTTGGACACCGGCAATACTGGCCGCTCCAGCGCAAACGCCAGGCCCTGCACCACGCCAATGGCGATGCGCACACCGGTGAAGGCACCCGGGCCACGACCAAAGGCGATGGCATCGACGGCGGCCAGGGTGGTGCCCGCGTCTTCCAGCAACTGCTTGATCATCGGCAACAGCTTCTGCGCGTGCAGGCGCGGGATCACCTCGTAGTGGCTGGTTACTTTGCCGTCGTGCAGCAAGGCAACGGAGCAAGCTTCAGTCGCGGTGTCCAGGGCCAGCAGGGTGCTCATCGGTGTGGGTGTCCAAGTCGAAAAAAGTGCGCCAGTATAAACAACAACGGCCCGCAAGCGGGCCGTTGTCTGTGAAGCTGAGCGCAAGGGTTATTTCAGTGCTTCAAGCACCTTGGCAGTAATCGCTTCCACCGAGCCAACGCCAGGAATGTGGCTGTACTTCGGCTTGCCCTGGGCAGCGGACAGCTTCTGGTAGAAGTCCACCAGCGGCTTGGTCTGCGAATGGTAGACCGACAGGCGATGACGCACGGTTTCTTCGGTGTCGTCTTTGCGCTGTACCAGGTCTTCACCGGTGACATCGTCCTTGCCTTCAACCTTTGGCGGGTTGTAGACAACGTGATACACGCGGCCCGAACCTTCGTGAACGCGACGGCCGGCAATGCGCTGAACGATTTCTTCGTCTTCAACGGCGATTTCGACCACGGCGTCCAGCTCGACGCCCGCCTTCACCAGGGCTTCGGCCTGGGGAATGGTGCGTGGGAAACCGTCAAACAGGAAACCGTTCTTGCAGTCTTGCTGGCTGATGCGTTCCTTGACCAGGTTGATGATCAGGTCATCGGAGACCAGGCCGCCGCTGTCCATCACGCTCTTGGCGATCAGGCCCAGCTCGGTGCCGGCCTTTACGGCCGCGCGCAGCATGTCGCCGGTGGAGATTTGTGGAATGCCGAATTTCTCGGTGATGAACTTAGCCTGAGTACCTTTACCGGCCCCGGGAGCTCCCAGCAGAATGACGCGCATCGATGTGCTCCTCAATTTTTTATAGAGATGACGCTCGGATTCGCCGCGTGGGGCCAATCTCGTAAAAATATGGCTCTTAAAAATGTGAGCCGAGGCCGCCCAAACGGCCAAAGGCTGATCAAGATACACAGCAGGCCTTAACCACACAAGCCGCCAAAAGTCGCAGGAACCCGTGCCACGCATGCGCCATAGGTAGGGTGTGCCTGGGTGCAACCCGACCGTTCAAACAACGACCGCCCGTTTCGGGGCAGCCGTCGCGGTTTAGCTGCAAGCCATTGAGAACACGCCGAAAACCTCAACCGGTGTTGCGCAAACCAGCGGCGATACCGGCCACGGAGACCAGCAGCGCCTGTTCCAGAGGGCTGTCCTGTGCCGCTTCCTGCTGGCGCGAACGTGCCAGCAACTCGGCCTGCAACAAGTGCAGCGGGTCGAGGTAGGTGTTGCGCAGGCGGATGAACTCCAGAGTGTCAGGGCTATGGGCCAGCAGTTGCGACTGGCCGGTCAGGCCAAGCACCACGTCGCAGGCCTGCGACAATAGGTCGCGCAAATGCGCACCCAATGGCAACAGGTCGGGCTGCACCAGGCGCTCATCGTATAAACGCGCGATATCGGCATCGGCCTTGGCCAACACCATTTCCAGCATATCGATGCGCGTACGGAAGAACGGCCACTGCTCGCGCATCTGTCCCAGCAGTTCGCCCTCGCCACGCTCCAGGGCCTTGCTCAAGGCGGCTTCCCAGCCCAGCCAGGCGGGCAGCATCAGGCGGGTCTGGGTCCAGCCGAAGATCCACGGGATGGCACGCAGGCTTTCGATACCACCGGCCCGGCGCTTGGCCGGGCGGCTGCCCAACGGCAAACGGCCGAGTTCCTGCTCTGGGGTGGACTGGCGGAAATACTCGACGAATTGCGGGTTTTCCCGCACCACGGCGCGGTAGGCGCTGACACCGTCCGCGGCCAATTCGTCCATCAAATGCCGCCAGGCAGGCTCGGGTGGCGGCGGAGGCAACAGCGTCGCCTCCAGCACCGCCGCCAGGTAAAGATTGAGGTTCTGTTCGGCGATGTCCGGCAGGCCGAACTTGAAGCGGATCATTTCGCCTTGTTCAGTCGTACGGAAACGCCCCGCCACCGAACCCGGCGGCTGCGACAGAATCGCCGCGTGAGCCGGGCCGCCACCGCGCCCGACGGTGCCGCCGCGACCATGGAACAACAGCAGTTCCACCTGTTGTTCGCGGCAGATGTCCACCAGCCGTTCCTGCGCCCGATATTGCGCCCAGGCGGCGGCGGTGGTGCCGGCATCCTTGGCCGAGTCGGAGTAGCCGATCATCACTTCCTGCGGCCCCTGCAACCGCGCGCGGTAACCCGGCAGCAGCAACAATCGCTCGATCACGGGGCCGGCGTTATCCAGGTCGGCCAGGGTTTCGAACAGCGGCACCACGCGCATCGGCCGTTGCACGCCCGACTCTTTAAGCAACAGTTGCACCGCCAGCACATCCGAGGCGGCGCCGGCCATGGAGATGACGTAGGAGCCCAACGAGGCGGCCGGTGCGGCAGCGATCTCCTTGCAGGTATTCAATACTTCAGCGGTATCCGCCGACGGTTTGAAATAACCCGGCAGCAGCGGACGACGGTTGGCCAGTTCCTTCATCAGGAAGCTGATGCGTGCGTCTTCGTCCCAGTCCTCATAGCGGCCCAGGCCCAGGTAATCGGTGATTTCAGTCATTGCCGCGCAATGGCGACTGGAATCCTGTCGCACGTCCAGGCGCACCAGGAACAAGCCAAACGTCACGGCCCGGCGCAGGCAATCGAGCAACGGGCCATCGGCGATCACCCCCATGCCGCATTCATGCAGCGACTGGTAGCACAGCTCCAGCGGCTCCAACAGATCGCGGTTGTTCTGCAACACTTCAGCCGGTGCCGGCGTACTGCTGCCCAACGCGGTATGGGCCCACTGGCGCGTGGCGCGCAGGCGTTCGCGCAGTTGCTTGAGCAAGGCGCGGTAGGGCTCGACGCTGTCGCCGACCTTGGCCTGCAATGCCGGGCTGGCTTTTTGCATCGACAGTTCGGACGCCAGGTGATCGATATCGCGCAGGTACAAATCGGCGGCCATCCAGCGCGCCAGCAACAACACTTCGCGCGTCACCGGTGCGGTCACGTTCGGGTTGCCATCACGGTCGCCGCCCATCCAGGACGCAAACCGGATCGGCGCGGCCTCAAGCGGCAGGCGCAGGCCGGTGGCGGCGTGCAAGGCCTGGTCAGCCTTGCGCAAATAATTGGGGATGGCGTGCCACAACGAATGCTCGATGACGGCAAAGCCCCACTTGGCTTCGTCCACCGGGGTGGGCCGGGTGCGGCGGATTTCTTCGGTGTGCCAGGCTTCGGCGATCAACCGTTGCAGGCGCTGGCGGATCTGTTCGCGCTCGGCCGTGGTGAGGTCGCGGTGGTCCTGCAGCGCCAATTGCGCGGCGATGGCATCGTATTTCTGGATCAGGGTGCGGCGCGCCACTTCGGTGGGGTGGGCGGTGAGGACCAGTTCGATCTCCAGGCGCCCCAATTGACGGGCCAGGGACTCGTTGCTGTGACCTTCGCTTTGCAGGCGCGCCAGCAGTTGCGGCAACACCCGAGACTCGAACGGCGCCGGTTGCGACTCATCGCGGCGGTGAATCAACTGGTACTGTTCGGCGATATTGGCCAGGTTGAGAAACTGGTTGAACGCCCGGGCCACCGGCAGCAGTTCGTCTTCCTGCAATTGGTTGAGGCTGCTGCTCAGTTCATCGCCGGCGCCGCGGCGGTCGGCCTTGGCGCCTTTACGGATCTGCTCGATCTTGTCGAGAAAATCAGCGCCGTACTGCTCTCGAATGGTGTTGCCCAGCAGTTCACCCAGCAGGTGAACATCCTCACGCAAGCGTGCATCGATATCACTCATCAGCCAATCTCCAGCCAGAAATCCGGGACGCGCAGGTGTGTCAGAGTGCCGCCAGCCTCGTTTTATGACAAGACTTTAAACCTTGCGGCGTGCAGCTAGTCTCACTGTTGAGTCGTCGCGTTTATCCACGCGGGCGACTGGTCACTCATCACCGCCCGCTATCGTGGGTTTTATTGAGGTTGCCATGAAAATTCGAGAACTGGCCCAGCATTGGGAAGAGAACGCCAAGGGTCGCCTGACCAAGACCGAGTACGCGATCCACCTGGATGTAGAAGCTGCCGCGCGGCTGGCGGCCATCGCCGAAATGTATCCCAAGCGCCACCCCGAAGAACTGCTCGGCGAGCTGATCGGCGCCGCCCTTGAAGAGTTGGAAGCCAGCTTTCCCTATATCAAGGGCCAGCACGTCATCGCCACCGATGAGGAAGGCGATCCGCTGTACGAAGACGTCGGCCCTACCCCGCGCTTTCTCACCTTGTCACGGCGTTACCTGCACGATATGGCTGCCGGCGCCGACAAACCCAAGCACTGATAAAACCCCGCCACACCCTTTTACGCCGGGCCTTGGTAAAGGCCCGGCGTACCGCTGCGCCTGCCGAAAGTTCCAAGTTTTTACGCTGACCATTCAGTCAGATATTTTTTTAGGCAAATCGCCATCTTCTCTGAACTATTCAAAAAAGCCGCCAGTCACAGCCAGTAAGCCATCACTTGGAACGGTCGTTTAAAAGGGCACCATGAGCGTTACCGTCGAGCCCTGAACCGTTGACCCACAGCGATGGATTTTGAAGTTTTTTAGGAGTTATCCAATGGAGTTGAAGACGATGAAGACCAGCACTGCCAAATCCACGTTTAACCACTTGCGCGGGCTCAAATTGGCCGCGCTGGCAATCGGCACCAGCTTCGTTTTGGCTGGCTGCGCCGGCAACCCTCCGACCGAGCAATACGCGGTGACTCAATCGGCGGTCAACAGCGCTGTGAGCGCCGGCGGCACTGAGTACGCGGCCGTAGAAATGAAGTCGGCCCAAGACAAGCTCAAGCAAGCTGAACTGGCTATGCATGACAAAAACTACGATGAAGCCCGTCGCCTGGCTGAACAAGCCGAGTGGGACGCTCGCGTTGCAGAGCGCAAAGCCCAGGCCGCCAAGGCTGAGCAGGCCGTGAAGGATTCCCAGAAGGCTGTTGACGAGCTGCGTAAGGAAGGCATGCGCCCGGCGGCTATCCAGCAGAAATAAGCCACGCGCCTTGACTGCATCGCACCCGATATCGAATTGAAAGGACGACACGATTATGCGTAAACAATTGATGATCCCTGCCCTGTTGGCGATGAGCGTTGCCCTGGCGGCGTGCTCTACCCCGCCGAACGCGAACCTGGAAAACGCACGAACCAACTTCTCGGCCCTGCAAGCCAACCCGAACGCAACCAAGGTTGCCGCTCTGGAAACCAAGGACGCCCAAGACTGGCTGGACAAGGCCGACAAGGCGTACCGCGACAAGGAAGACCAGAAGAAGGTCGACCAACTGGCCTACCTGACCAACCAGCGGGTTGAAGTAGCCAAAGACACCATCGTGCTGCGCGAGTCCGAAGCCAAGCTGAAAAACGCCGGTGACGAACGCGCCCGCGCCCTTCTGGATGCCCGTGATGCACAGATCAAGCAACTGCAAGACAGCTTGAATGCCAAGCAAACCGATCGCGGCACCCTGGTGACCTTTGGTGATGTGCTGTTCGCCACCAACAAGGCCGACCTCAAATCCAGCGGCCTGGTGAACATCAACAAACTGGCGCAGTTCCTTCAGGAAAACCCTGATCGTCAGGTGATCGTTGAAGGCTACACCGACAGCACTGGCAGCGATGCCTACAACCAGAGCCTGTCGGAGCGTCGCGCCGCGTCGGTGCAGGTCGCGCTGATCAAGATGGGCGTTGACCCGCGCCGCATCGTGACCACCGGTTACGGCAAGGAATACCCGGTTGCCGATAACGGCAGCGTGTCGGGCCGTGCCATGAACCGTCGCGTTGAAGTGACCATTTCCAACGACAACCAGCCGGTCAAGCCACGTTCGTCGATGACGAACTGATTGATCCAGCCTGAAAAAAAACCCACCTGACGGTGGGTTTTTTTGGGTCAGCTCACTATTTGGCGACCGTTGTCACTGTCCGGCATCAGCGCTTCCATACCCTGGCGCCCCGACATCATCTTGCTGATCCGCTCTTGATCCACTTGACCGTCAGCACCGCCACCGCCCTGAGCGCCATCCGAAAGCATCTCCATCAGTTTCTTGAGCACGTCCGGGTCTATTTTTTCCTGGCGCTGGACAGTGCCTTGGGCGGCGTCCTGTCCCAGTCGTTCATGGCCCCTGGCCATTCTCAACATCTTGCCTATGGCAGCGATATCCATCTTTTACTCTCCAAAGTTCCGTATTCGTAAGTGATCTGCCAGTCGCACTGACAGACCCGTCAGTGGCGCCCTACGAAAAACGGTTCCAGATGTTTCCAGCTATTGGCGCGATCCTCCTATTGCTGCAGTTGCGGGGTTTCCTGCCCCATGCAGCGCACGGCTTGCTTCTTGTTGTTCACCAGTACGCCACTCAGGCCCTTTTGCTCGGTGTCGAACATCACCAGCACACCGTCCACACATTGCGCCACTTGGGCCGCCGGGGTCAGGGAGATCTTGTAGTCCTCGCCGGGTACGGTCTTGAGCATGGTGAAGTCACTGAGCAGCAGCGCATCCTGCGGCTTGGCAAAGTGCAGGTAGCCGTAGTACCACAGGCAACCGACGGTACCGATGATGGTGCCGATGCCAGTGAGGATCAGCGGGATCATGTTGCGTTCTTCGCTCATTGCGGGCTCTCTGATCAATCAACTTTAGAAGTGGGGGTAGTTCGCGATTTCGCCCAGGCGACGCAGGCCATTGAAGTGTTGCGGGTCATCCAGATAGCGCAGCATCACGGTTTGCCAGGTTTTGTCGGCAAAGGTCTGCACATGCCCACCGCGCGTCAGTTGCAACACCCTGGGCGGCGGCGCGGCCTGGTACAGGCGGATGCCATTGGCCAGCGGCACGATCGGATCATCCAGGCTGTGGAACAACAGTTTCGGCACGCCGGTCAGTTGGGGCATGGCGTTGATTGCGCTGTCGGCATCCGGCACCAGCCAGGACAAAGGCACTTGGAACGGCCATGTTAACCAGGAGGTGCTCAGGGCGAATTGTCCTACGTCACGATAACTGGCGGGCACGCCGTCCAGCACCAGCGCCTTGAGCCTGGCCTGGCGCTCGGGGTGCGCCGCCAGGTAATGCACCGCCAGCGCGCCGCCCAGGCTCTGGCCGAGGACGATCAACGGTTGGCCCTGGGTTTCGGGAGCCTCGTCGATCCAACTGAAGGCGGCGTCTACATCCTGGTAGATCGCGGGAAGCGAGGGTTTGCCCTCCGACAAGCCGTACCCGCGATAGTCCAGCAGCAACACTTGATAGCCCTGCTCGGGCAGCCACCAACTCCCCCCAGGTGCCAGGCCAGGTTACCGCCGTTGCCGTGCAGGTGCAGCACCGTGCCCTTGAGCGGCACGCCCGGCTTGGCCGGCAGCCACCACGCGTGCAACTTCACGCCATCGGCGGTGGTAAGGGTGACGTCGCGGTAGGCAAGCCCGGCCTTTTGCGGTGTGAACGGCAGGCCCGGTTCGGGGTAGAACAGCAGTGAGCTGCAGCCGTTCAGTGTGAGTAGCAGGCACAGAATGCCGAGGATTCTCATCCGTTGAAGCCTCGTGATTGAGTTGGAATATGCCGACTTGTGCAGATCCACTGTGGGAGGGGGCTTGTTCCCTCCCACAGTGAGCCGGTTTCGTCTGTCATATCTGTTACAGGATGTTGGAGTAATCCGCCTCAATCCGGTCCAGGCTCAGGTGGTTGAGGAAGTTGGAGAAGCACATCCACGCCGCCAGCGCATTCATGTCGCGGAACTGTTCGGGCAGGTACTTGGGCGGCACCACCAGGCCTTCGTCGACCAGTTGGCGCAGGGTGCGCATGTCTTCCAGGGTGGTCTTGCCGCAGAACAGCAACGGCACTTGCTCCAGCTTGCCCTTACGCACGGCCAGCTGGATGTAGTTGTAGACCATGATAAAGCCCTTGAGGTAGGACAAATCCTTGGTAAACGGCAGGCCATTGGGCACCGAACCACGGAACACCCGACTCGCGTTGCCATAGCTCTCGGCCATTTCAAAGCCTTGCTCGCGGAAGAACTCGAACACCTGCAGGAAGTCGGCGCCCTCCTCCACCATATGGATGGCGCGGGTGCGGTTGGTCAGTTTGCGCAGGCGGCTGGGGTAGGACGCGAACGTGATGATCTCCATCAGGATCGCCAGGCCCTCCTGGGTCACGGTGGACGACGGCGGGCCCTTGGACAGGAACGTGCAGATCGGCTGGTTCTGGCCGTTCAAGGTAGTGCCGACGTGGACCAGGCCTTCATGCACTTCCAGGGCACGCACGTCACGGCTGTTGAACATCGCGTCGGCGCGGATCTTGATGTAGTCGGCCCCCGCCGCCGCGTCGGCGACGATACCGTCGGACTCAAACACGCGGATGGTTTCCTCGGCCTCGCCAAACACCTTGTTCAGGCGGGTTTGCAACAGCGCGACGGCGTCTTTGGCGGTGAGGGTCTTGGCTTCGTCCTTGAGATCACCACGCCCGTCGATATTGTTCAGGTAGTCGGAGAGCATCAGGCCAAGGTCGGCCAGGGTCGGGTCACCGGCGTGGAAGGCGTCGGAGGCGGCGCCGTAGAGTTCCTGGGAGATCAGGCCGAAGTCCTCGGTGCCGCGTGCTTCGAGCATGCGCACCACCATGCGATATTCACGGCACATGCGGCGCATGATCTGCCCCACCGGGCTGAACTGGCCGAGCCGGCGGGTGATGTCACGCTCGATGTTCTGGAACTCCAGCTTCACCGCGCTGGAGTCGAACGACAGCGGCCGGTTCAGGTAATAGTCGCGGTCCACCGCAGGCATCGCCTTGCCCTTGGCCTTGAGAAAGCCCTGGCGAATGTTGTCGTCCCACTTCACGGCGTCGAGCACGCGAATCGGTGTTTGCGCCAGCACAATGCGATCGGACAAGCTGCGTATCGTCTGCTGGTAATCGTCCACCGGGTGCTTCCTTCTTTAAACGTTATTTGCCCGCACGCTGGTAGCGCACGGCTTCAACGAACACATCGGCGTTGGCCGGGTTATCCAGGTAGGCAAACACCTGCTCCATCGGGCTGTCCACCAATACGCCGTCGCCTTCGACGGTTTCTACGGTGTGGCCGCGCAATGCCTGCTGGCCGATGGCTTGGTGGATTTGCTCCAGATCGAGGTTGTAGACCACCAATTCGTGCTTTTCGTTGATTTCGAAGCCCGCCAGAATAAAATGCCCGCCCAGCTTGGCCGGCAAAGGTGCCGACAGATACCAGCGGCTGCCATGGCGCGACACGCTGAACAGGTACTCATCCCGCTGGCCCGGCTTGGCGACAGGGTAGCTCACGGCTTTATATCGCTGCTCGCCCGCGCGGGTGATGTGCAGGTTGAGCGGCTCGCCCCAGGCGTTTTTGCTGGCCCACTTGCCCAGTAGTTCAGCCGGCGCCGTATCCTGCGTTGCCAGCGGCGACTTGAAGGTCACCAGGCAACCGCTGAGCAACAGTAACGACAAGGCGACTACCGCGATACGCCAGGTTTTCATGTAATACCCCGTCAGATGTGAGGCGCCGACACACCAGCTCCCACATAAAGCAGATCGTGCATGGGGCCAGGCTAGACCGAGGCCAACACCAAATGCATGTAGCGCTTGAGAATCTCAAGCATCTCTTCACCGGTCAGAGGCTCTGCGCCGCCCAGCAGGCCCTGATATTCCATCCGACTGATAATCGCCGTCAACACCTTGGCGTCCTGTTGCGGCTCGCGGGAGCCCAATACCTGAAAAAACTGCCCGGTGCCCTGCAACAGGATCTGCTGGTGAGAGCGCACCAGTTCAGCCAGGCGGGGGTTCAGCAGCGCTTCCTGGCGGAAGGCCAGCTCGGCCATCAGGTAGTCGCGACGGTTGGTCAGTTGGCGCAGCACGTAGTCGGCGGTCAACCGCGCAATGTCATCGGCCAACTGCGAGCGCGACGCGGCGCTGCCATCGCCATAGGCGACCATCTCGCGCAGCAAGCCTTCGTTGCGTACCCACAGCTTGCCCATGTACGCGGCGCTGCGCTCCACGTACTGGGCGAAGGTATCGGTGAGCAGGTCGTCGATGTCCTTGAAGTAATAGGTGGTGGCCGACAACGGCACCCCCGCCTCCGCCGCCACCGCCCGATGGCGCACGGCACGCACGCCATCGCGCACCACGATGCGCATGGCCGCGTCGAGAATGTCTTGTCGGCGCTGTTCGCTGCCTCGACGGCTGGCCTTGCGGCCCTGGTACTGGACGCTTTCAGCCACGGCAGCAGCGATGCCGGCGGCGCCTTCTTGTGCGGTTACGCGGTTCACCAAACACATCCTTGAGAGTAAAAAACCTGGCGTCGTTTGCTTGACGCTTATAAACGCCACATAAAAAAGCCGCCTTATAAAAGGCGGCTTCGGATTTCGCTACGGTTACGCTTGTGGCCGCATATGCGGGAACAAGATCACATCGCGGATCGATGGCGAGTTGGTCAACAACATCACCAGACGGTCGATGCCGATGCCTTCGCCGGCCGTTGGCGGCATGCCGTATTCCAGGGCACGTACGAAGTCAGCGTCGTAGTGCATCGCCTCGTCGTCGCCGGCGTCCTTGTCGGCCACCTGCGCCATGAAGCGCTCGGCCTGATCTTCGGCGTCGTTAAGCTCGGAGTAGGCGTTGGCGATTTCGCGGCCACCGATGAACAGCTCGAAACGGTCGGTGACGTTCGGGTTGTCGTCGTTGCGACGCGCCAGCGGCGACACTTCGAACGGGTACTGGGTAATGAAGTGCGGCTGTTCCAGCTTGTGCTCCACCAACTCTTCGAAAATCATCACTTGCAGCTTGCCCAGACCTTCGAAGCCCAGCACCTTGGCGCCGGCTTTCTTGGCAATGGCACGAGCCTTGTCGATGTCGTTGAGGTCGTCAGCGGTCAGTTCAGGGTTGTACTTGAGGATCGAATCGAACACTGAAAGGCGCACGAACGGTTCGCCGAAGTGGAACACCTTGTCGCCGTACGGCACGTCGGTGCTGCCCAGGACCAACTGCGCCAGCTCGCGGAACAGTTCTTCGGTGAGGTCCATGTTGTCTTCGTAGTCGGCGTAGGCCTGGTAGAACTCCAACATGGTGAATTCAGGGTTGTGACGGGTCGAGACGCCTTCGTTACGGAAGTTGCGGTTGATCTCGAAAACCTTTTCGAAGCCGCCCACCACCAGACGCTTGAGGTACAACTCAGGCGCGATGCGCAGGAACATTTCCATGTCCAGGGCGTTGTGGTGGGTTTCGAACGGTTTGGCCGCGGCACCACCGGGGATGGTTTGCAGCATCGGGGTTTCCACTTCCAGGAAGTCGCGCTGCATCAGGAAGCTGCGGATGTGGGCGATGACTTGCGAACGCACGCGGAAGGTCTGGCGCACGTCTTCGTTGACGATCAGGTCAACGTAGCGCTGGCGGTAGCGCTGCTCGGTGTCGGTCAGGCCGTGGTGCTTGTCCGGCAGGGGGCGCAGGGACTTGGTCAGCAGGCGCACGCTGGTCATTTCGACATACAGGTCGCCCTTGCCCGAACGGGCCAGGGTGCCTTCGGCTGCGATGATGTCGCCCATGTCCCAGGTTTTCACCGAGGCCAGGGTTTCTTCAGGCAAGGTTTTGCGGTTGACGTAGACCTGGATACGCCCGGTCATGTCCTGGATCACCATGAACGAGCCACGGTTGAGCATGATGCGACCCGCCACCTTGACCGGGATCGCAGCCTCTGCCAGCTCTTCCTTGGTCTTGTCCGCATACTGCTTCTGCAAGGCATCGCAGTAGTTGTCGCGGCGGAAGTCGTTGGGGAAGGCGTTACCCTTGGCGCGCTCGGCAGCAAGCTTTTCCTTGCGCAGGGCGATCAGGGAGTTTTCTTCCTGTTGCAGGGCTTGCGGGTCGAGTTGTTGGTCGCTCATGTCTTTTGAAATTCCATTACAGGTTCGTTGCCCCCACTGGTGGCGGGGGACTTGGGTCTTGGCTGACGGTTTACAGCCCTGATTTCAAGCTGGCTTCCAGGTATTCGTCGATATCGCCGTCGAGCACCTTGTCGCAGTCGCTGCGTTCGATGTTGGTACGCAGATCCTTGATCCGCGACGCGTCGAGCACATAAGAACGGATCTGGTGACCCCAGCCGATGTCCGACTTGGTGTCTTCCAGCGCCTGGGAAGCGGCGTTGCGCTTCTGCATTTCCTGCTCGTACAACTTGGCCCGCAGCATTTTCATGGCGGTGTCCTTGTTCGCGTGCTGGGAGCGCTCGTTCTGGCAACTGACCACGGTGTTGGTCGGTACGTGGGTAATACGTACGGCCGAGTCGGTGGTGTTTACGTGCTGGCCACCGGCACCGGAGGAGCGGTAGGTGTCGATACGCAGGTCGGCCGGGTTGATCTCGATTTCGACTTTGTCGTCGATCTCTGGCGAAACGAACACGGCCGAGAACGAGGTGTGGCGGCGGTTGCCGGAGTCGAACGGGCTCTTGCGCACCAGACGGTGTACGCCGATCTCGGTACGCAACCAGCCAAAGGCGTATTCACCCTTGATGTGCACGGTAGCGCCTTTGATACCCGCGACTTCGCCGGCCGACAGTTCCATGATGGTCGCGTCGAAACCGCGCTTGTCGGCCCAGCGCAGGTACATGCGCAGCAGGATGTTGGCCCAGTCCTGGGCTTCGGTGCCGCCGGAACCGGCCTGGATGTCCAGGTAGGCGTTGTTCGGGTCCATTTCGTGGCTGAACATGCGGCGGAATTCGAGCTTGGCGAGGTTTTCCTCGAGACGGGCCAGCTCGGCGACGACATCGCCCACTGCGCCTTCGTCGTCTTCTTCGACGGCCATGTCCAGCAGGTCACGGCAATCGGCCAGACCGGTGTTCAGCTCGTCGAGGGTATCGACGATCTGCGCCAGCGCAGCGCGCTCGCGGCCCAGTTCCTGGGCGTATTCAGGTTTGTTCCAGACACTCGGATCTTCAAGCTCGCGATTGACTTCGGTCAGACGCTCATGCTTTTGATCGTAGTCAAAGATACCCCCGAATAGTTTCGGAGCGCTCGGACAGGTCCTTGATGGTGTTAAGGATCGGGTTGATTTCCATGGCGGGCAGCACTCGTTGGCGAACTTTTGAAAGCCGGCGAGTATAACGGCAAACGGGCGGGAGCGGCAGCCCGCTTGGCGAAAAGGCCAGTGTTTACACACGATTCACCGAATAACCGCGATCACATGTGGGGGCTTGCTCCCGATGAGGGCCTGTCAGTTGATGAAGCTGTGCCCGCCTCGAATTACTCGATGCCGACCAGATTGCGCCCGTTGTGCTTGGCGGTATACAAGCCCTTGTCCGCCGCCATGATCAATTTTCGGCAATCGGTGCCCTGCACCGGTGTCATCGTCGACAGCCCGATACTGACGGTCAGGCTCGAGCCTTCAACCGGGGCTATGTGCGGGATCTTCAGCGCGGCCACGGCCATGCGCAGCTTCTCGGCCACCAGACGCGCCCCACCCGGCGAGGTGTTCGGCAACACCAGGGCAAACTCTTCGCCGCCATAGCGCGCCGGCAGGTCCGAGGGGCGACTGCTTGCTCCACGGATGGTGTCAGCGACTTTGCGCAGCGCTTCATCGCCCTCGACGTGGCCGAAGCTGTCGTTGTAGGTCTTGAAGAAGTCCACGTCGATCATCAGCAGCGATAGCTGGGTCTGGTCACGCATGGCGCGGCGCCACTCCAGTTCCAGGTATTCGTCGAAGTGGCGACGGTTCGACAGCCCCGTCAGGCCATCGGAGTTCATCAGCCGTTGCAGCACAAGGTTGGTGTCCAGCAGCTGTTGCTGGCTGACCCGCAGCGCACGATAAGCCGCATCGCGCTGCAACAGGGTCATATAGGAGCGCGAGTGATAGCGGATACGTGCCACCAGTTCGATGTTGTCCGGCAGTTTGACCAGGTAATCGTTGGCCCCGGCCGAAAACGCCGCGCTCTTGATCAACGGGTCTTCCTTGGTGGAAAGCACGATGATCGGGATGTTCTGCGTGGCCGGGTGGTTGCGGTATTCACGCACCAGGGTCAGGCCGTCGAGGCCTGGCATGACCAGGTCCTGCAGGATAACCGTCGGTTTGATGCGAATGGCCTGGGCAATCGCCTGGTGCGGGTCGGCGCAGAAGTGGAAATCAATATTCTCTTCATGGGCCAGGCCGCGTCGCACGGCTTCGCCGATCATGGCCTGGTCGTCGACCAGCAATACCATGGCGGCGTTTTCGTCAGTCTTGATGCCATCGATCTGTAAATCATTCATGTGCAGTCACCTGAATTACTGCCTGCAAGCCAGCGCTGCCAAAGACCCTGCTCATTGTGCAAAGACCTCCAGCAACCGGGGCGCAATTCTATCCAGTGGGCGAATTTCAACAGCGGCATCAATTGCCGCCGCCGCTTTGGGCATGCCATACACCGCGCAGCTTTGCTGATCCTGGGCGATGGTCAAATATCCTTGTTCCCGCATCAACTTGAGGCCTTGAGCACCGTCGCGGCCCATGCCGGTCAGCAGTACGCCGACCGCATCGCCACTCCAGTAGCTGGCCACGCTTTCGAAAAAAACGTCGATCGACGGCCGGTAAATCTCATTCACCGGCTCGGCGGTGTAGGCCAGCGTTCCGTTTTTGAGTAACCGAATATGGTGGTTGGTACCCGCCAGCAGCACTACCCCGCCTTGCGGCGGTTCGCCTTCACGGGCCAGGCGCACCGGCAACCCGGAGGCACTGCTCAGCCACTCAGCCATGCCGGCGGCGAACACCTGATCCACGTGTTGCACCAGCACAATGGCGGCGCAAAAGTCGCGGGGCAAGCCCTTGAGCAGGATCTCCAGGGCTGCGGGGCCACCGGCCGAGGAGCCGATAGCCACCAGGCTCTGGCGTTTGCCGGTATGGCGCGCCGGCGTGGTTTCGGCCCGTACGCGACTGCCACGCTGGCCGATCAACCAGCCGATATTGAGGATTTTGCGCAGTAACGGCGCCGCCGCATCCTTGGGGTTGCCCACGCCCAGCGCCGGGGTGTCCACCACGTCCAGGGCGCCATGCCCCATGGCTTCGAAGACCCGGCCCATATTGGCCTGGCGGTCGACGGTCACCAGCAGGATCGCGCACGGCGTCTCGGCCATGATCTGTCGCGTGGCCTCCACCCCGTCCATCACCGGCATGATCAGGTCCATCAGGATCAGGTCCGGCGTCAGCTCGGCGCAGCACCGCACCGCTTCCAGGCCATTGGCGGCCACCCACACCAGTTGGTGCGCGGGTTCGAAGCTCAAGGCACGGCGCAACGCCTCTACCGCCAGGGGCATGTCATTGACGATCGCGATCTTCATGCCCGCGCGCCTCCGATCAACTCGACCACGGCATCGAGCAGCGCGTCATCGTGGAAACTGGCCTTGGCCAGGTAGTAATCGGCGCCGGCGTCCAGGCCACGGCGACGATCTTCTTCTCGGTCTTTGTACGACACCACCATCACCGGCAATGATTGCAGGCGAGTATCACGGCGCAAGAGTGTGACCAATTCAATACCGTCCATGCGAGGCATATCAATGTCAGTGATCAAAAGGTCGAAGTCTTCGGAGCGCAAGGCGTTCCAACCGTCCATACCGTCGACCGCCACAGCCACTTCGTAACCACGATTAAGCAGCAATTTACGTTGCAACTCCCGCACGGTGAGCGAGTCGTCCACCACCAGCACGCGTTTGCGCGGCGCCTCGGTGGCCTGCTGGCTGCGCCGGGCGATACGTTCCAGGCGACCGGTGTTGAGCAATTTGTCCACCGAACGCAGCATGTCTTCCACATCGACGATCAGCACCACCGAGCCGTCGTCCAACAAGGCACCGGCGGAAATATCCTGGACCTTGCCCAAACGCGCATCCAACGGCAACACCACCAGGGTGCGTTCGCCGACAAAACGCTCCACGGCGATACCGTACACCGCATCGCGCTCGCGTATCACCACCACCTTCAAGGTTTGATCATTGTTCTGCCCCGGCGGGCGCTGTAACAATTGGCTGGCGGCGACCAGGCCGACATGCCGGCCTTCGTGCCAGAAATGCTGGCGGCCTTCCAGTTGCACGATGTCTTCGGGGGCCAGGTCGCACATGCGCTCGATGTGCGCCAATGGAAACGCGTAGGCTTCTTCGCCGACTTCCACCACCAGGCTGCGCACCACCGACAAGGTCAGCGGCACCTCCAGATGGAACCGGCTGCCCTGCCCCGCCGTCTGCTCCAGCACCACCGCGCCGCGTAACTGGCGCACCATATGCTGCACCGCGTCCAGCCCGACGCCGCGCCCGGACACTTCGGTGACCTTGTCGCGCAGGCTGAAGCCCGGCAGGAACAGGAACGTCAGCAGTTCCTCTTCGCTCAGGTTCAGCGCCGTTTCCAGGGTCGAAAGGTGGCGATCCACAATGCTGCCGCGCAGGCGCTCCAGGTCGACACCATTGCCATCGTCGCTCAGTTCCAGCACCAGCAACCCGGCCTGGTGGGACGCGCGCAGGCGGATCAGCCCTTCGGCCGGTTTACCCGCCAGCAGGCGCTGTTCAGGGGTTTCGATGCCGTGGTCGACGGCATTGCGGAGCAAATGGGTGAGTGGCGCTTCGAGCTTTTCCAGCACGTCGCGGTCGACCTGGGTTTTTTCGCCTTCGATCTCCAGGCGCACCTGCTTGCCCAGGCTGCGGCCCAGGTCCCGCACCATGCGCGTTTGCCCGGCCAGCACATCGGCAAACGGGCGCATGCGGCACGCCAGTGCGGTGTCGTAGAGCACCTGGGCACGTTGCCCGGCCTGCCAGCCGAACTCATCCAGTTCGGCGACTTTTTCCGCCAGCAAGGCCTGGGCTTCGTTCAGCAAGCGGCGGGTATCGGCCAGGGCTTCCTGGGCTTCAAGGTTCAGGGCCAGCGGCTTGAGCTGGCCGTCCAGGACGTCGAGGGCGCGCACGCTCTGGCTTTGAATGCGCTTGAGGCGCTGCATGCCGGCCAGGTAGGGCTTGAGGCGCTGGGTTTCCACCAACGACTTGCTGGACAAGTCCAACAGGCTGTTCAAGCGCTCGGCGGTCACACGCAATACGCGCTCGCCGCCTTCGGTCATGTGTTTGTTCTGGCGTGGCGTGTCGCCGACGACCGGCGGCGCAGGCTCCGGGTCCGGCGCCAGCGCTTCAACGACGGGGGCGGGTACGGCGGGCGGCGGCGCGACTTTGGCGGTCGGCTGCGAGGGGTCGAGCAGGCGCTCCATCAGCACCACATAAGCGTCGATATCCGCCGGGCCCAGGCTGTTGCCCGGCGTGGCTATGCGCATCAGCAGGTCGGTGCCTTGCAGCAAGGCGTCGATATGTTCGGGTTGCAGGTACAGGCGGCCTTCCTGGGCACTGACCAGGCAGTCCTCCATCACATGCGACACGCTCACCCCGGCGTCTATGCCGACAATGCGCGCCGCGCCCTTGAGCGAGTGCGCCGCACGCATGCAGGCCTCGAGCTGGTCGGCCTGGGTCGGGTTACGTTCCAGGGCCAGCAGCCCCGCGCTCAGCACCTGGGTCTGCGCATCGGCTTCCAGGCTGAACAGTTCCAGCAGCGAGGCATCGCGCATCTGGTCGGGGGTCATGTGAGGCTCCGAGTCACGGCGGACAACAATTGCGCCTCGTCCAGCCAACGCAGGCTGCGGCCCTTCCACTGCAATACCCCCTGGGTAAAGCGTGCGCTGGCCTGGGCGCCCGAGGCCGACGCGGCGTCCAGGGTGCGCTCGTCGATAGCGTGGATGCCGTCCACTTCATCCACCGGCACCACCACCGGCCCATCCTGCGCGGCGATGATCAACATGCGCGACATGACTCGCCCACCGCCGGTGCCGTTGCCGGTGGTGTCCAGGCCCAGCAGTTCCACCAGCGACAGGCACGCCACCAGCGCGCCACGCACATTGGCCACGCCGAGCAGCGCGCGCGAACGCTGGTGCGGCAGCGAGTGGATCGGTTGCAACGGTGCCACTTCCACCAGGCAGCGGGTGGCAATCCCCAGCCATTCTTCGCCGAGGCGAAACATCAGCAAGGAGCGGGTCACGATCTCTTCGTCGACCTTGGCGGCCGTCGGGCGGCGGTCATCCTGCTGCAAGGCATAACGGTCCAGCAAGCGCGTAGCGGCCGCCGAGTAAACCGAGCAATTGCGACAATGGATGTGATCCACCAGCAGCGGGCACGACTTGTCGCCGTGAATACCGATGCGGTTCCAGCAATCGTCGATGGCTTGGGTATCGGCCAGCGTCAGGTCGAGGCCGGCGGTGTCGAGCGCGTCAGGGCTACTCATCGTTTGGACTCACTGTCAGCTCGCTCGCTACGGGCGGCCCGCGCCTGCAAACGGCGCGCCCCCGCGCTGTCGCCCTGGGACTCAAGCAACGCGGCCAGGTGCATCAAGGCCTGCGGATGCTGGGGTTCCAGGTACAAGGCTTTTCGATAATACCCCTGGGCTTGCAGGGCGCTGCCGTCCACATCGCTGAGCAGCCCCAGCCAGTAAAACACCTGGGCGGCCGGCGGGTGGCTGCTCAAATACTGATCGCACGCGGCCCGCGCCTCGGCACTTTTGCCCTCATTGGCCAGGGTGGCGATACGGCTGAGCAAGGTGCTTGCATCGGCGAGCGCCGGCTTGATCGGCACGACGTGCGCGCTGGCGGTGCTGAACGGTCGCGGCTTGACGGGGATGGGTGCCGCACTGCGCGGCGGCAGGGGCATGGGCACAAAGGTTGGCGCAGGCGCCACCGGCTCCGCATGCCGGCTGAACGCGAATGACTGCGGCACGCCAATCGAGCGCATGCCATGGCGCCCCAGCAGGCTGCCCTCGGCCGGGCCGATAAACAGCACCCCGTCCACGTGGGTCAGGCCCTTGAGCACATCGAACACTTGCTGCTGGGTCGGCTGGTCGAAATAGATCAGCAGGTTGCGGCAAAACACGAAGTCATAGCTCGCCTCATGGGCCAGCAGCGCCGGGTCGAGCAGGTTGCCGACTTGCAAGCGCACCTGTTCGCGCACGCGGTCGGCGATGTGGTAACCGTCGCCGCACTCCACAAAATGGCGCTCGCGAAACGCCAAGTCGCCACCGCGAAAGGAGTTCTTGCCGTACACACCCCGTCGCGCGCGCTCCACCGACAGCGGGCTGACGTCCATTCCCTGCACCTTGAACTGGTGCGGCGCCAGGCCCGCATCGAGCAAGGCCATGGCGATCGAATAGGGTTCTTCGCCGGTCGAACACGGCAGGCTGAGGATGCGCAGCGCGCGCATCTGCTTGATCTCAAGCAGGCGCGCCTTGGCCAGTCGGGCCAGGGTTGCAAAGGACTCGGGGTAACGGAAAAACCAGGTTTCGGGGACGATCACCGCTTCGATCAGCGCTTGCTGTTCATCTTCGCTGCTTTGCAGGTGCTGCCAGTACTCGCCTGCGGTTTGCGCCTGCACCGCCTGGCTGCGTTGGCGCACCGCGCGCTCAATGATCGCTTCGCCGACCGATGCGACGTCCAGGCCGATACGTTCTTTCAAGAAGACAAAGAAGCGTGGGTCGTGGCTCATAGGCTCAGCTCGGCAGAAAACAACAAGGCGCGCACTTCATCGGTGAGCAGGTCATTCACGCTGATCCACTGCATCAGGCCCTGCGCGTCTTCGCGCACGGGCCCCAGGTACGGCGCCTGGCGGTTGTCCAGGCCGTAGGGCTGGAACTGCGCCGGGTCGCAACGCAGGGTGTCGGTGGCCTGCTCCAGGATCAGCCCCAGCCAGCGCGCTTCTATCCACGGGTGCGGCTGGTAATTGACCAGCACCAGCCGCGTGCTGGTGCGGGCCTGGGCCGGGGTGCCGAAGGTCAATGCGCTGAGGTCGATCACCGGCACCAGCGCGCCGCGATGGGCAAAGATGCCCGAGACCCACAGCGGTGCATGGGCGATCGGCTTAGGCGGCAGGCGTGGCAGCACTTCGGCCACTTCGGTGGCCTTGAGGGCATACCGTTCACTGCCGATGTGAAACACCAGGAACAACGCCTTTTTCGCTGCCGGGACGGCGCCGCGTTTAGCCGCGAGGTCGCTCATCAGACTTTGAAACGCGAAACGCCGCCGCGCAGGCCCACCGCAACCTGGCTCAGCTCATCAATCGCAAAACTGGCCTGGCGCAGGGACTCCACCGTCTGGCTGCTGGCATCGCCCAGTTGCACCAACGCGTGGTTGATCTGCTCGGCACCGGTGGCCTGGGCCTGCATGCCTTCGTTGACCATCACCACGCGCGGCGCCAGCGCCTGCACCTGGTGGATGATCTGCGAGAGTTGCTCGCCCACCTGCTGCACTTCGAACATGCCACGGCGCACCTCCTCGGAAAACTTGTCCATGCCCATCACCCCGGCGGAGACCGCCGACTGGATCTCGCGCACCATCTGCTCGATGTCGTAGGTGGCCACGGCGGTCTGGTCGGCCAGGCGGCGCACTTCAGTGGCGACCACGGCAAAACCGCGTCCATATTCACCGGCCTTCTCGGCCTCGATGGCCGCGTTGAGCGACAACAGGTTGGTCTGGTCGGCCACCTTGACGATGGTCACCACCACTTGGTTGATGTTGCCGGCCTTCTCGTTGAGGATCGCCAGCTTGGCGTTCACCAAGTCGGCGGCGCCCATCACCGAGTGCATGGTCTCTTCCATGCGGGCCAGGCCCTGCTGGCCGGAACCGGCGGCCACCGAAGCCTGGTCGGCGGCGGTGGACACTTCGGTCATGGTGCGGACCAAGTCTTTGGACGTGGCGGCGATTTCCCGCGAGGTGGCGCCGATTTCGGTGGTGGTGGCAGCGGTTTCAGTGGCCGTGGCCTGCTGCTGCTTGGAGGTGGCGGCAATCTCTGTCACCGAGGTGGTCACCTGTACCGACGAGCGCTGGGCCTGGGACACCAGGGCCGTCAGTTCGGTCATCATGTCGTTGAAGCCGGTTTCCACGGCGCCGAATTCGTCCTTGCGCTCAAGGTTCAGGCGCTTGCTCAGGTCACCGGTCCGCATGACCTCAAGGATTTCGACGATACGCTGCATCGGCGCCATGATTGCGCGCATCAGCAGCAGGCCGCACAGGCCGGCGGCGAAGAGGGCCACGAGCAGCGACAGGAACATGCTGATTTTCGCAGCGGACACCGCATCATCAATGGCGTTGGTCGCACGGTCGGCGACGTTCTTGTTTTCGGTAATGATGTCGTTGAGCTTCATCCGGCCTGCGGTCCAGGCCGGTGTCAGTTGCGTGTCGAACTCTTTGCGCGCGGCCGCGATGTCACCGCGCTGC
This sequence comes from Pseudomonas sp. S3_A03, assembly GCF_054668275.1. Taxonomy (NCBI): domain Bacteria; kingdom Pseudomonadati; phylum Pseudomonadota; class Gammaproteobacteria; order Pseudomonadales; family Pseudomonadaceae; genus Pseudomonas; species Pseudomonas sp. S3_A03. The sequence goes on along the minus strand of NZ_CP162753.1, from coordinate 5,373,393 downwards.
AAGCTTTCTTTCACGGTGGCCAGGCTCTTGTTGTAGAGCTGGTGCAAGGTTTCGAATTTGTCGAACTCGGAACGGTCGTCACCGGCGGCGATGGTTTTCTCGTAGAGCGCCATCTGCTGCAGCATGCGCGTTTCGAAGCTTATGAACTCGGCCTTGTCGGCATCGCTGAGCTTTTTATCTTCGCGCAGGCCCAGAAGTTCCAGGGTATGCAGGTAACTGTCGACCCACGCGCTGCGGATCATCGAACTGAGGTACACCCCCGGCACCGCATCGTCGCGCACCGCGACTTCGCTGGATTCGATCTTCATCAACCGCGAATACGAGACCACAACCATGAGCAGCATGATGGCGATAATGACCGCAAAGCTTGCCAAGATGCGTTGGCGCAAGGTCCAGTTCTTCACAGTAATTCCTCGGAGGGCCATTCAAATGGAGGGCAGTATAGCCGAGCGCAAGCCCTCATAAATCAATGGGTTTGGATGCAGCGCTCGCAAATTGCAAAAACACCCCGGGGTATTGCACCAGACGGGGTGCCTGATATAAGCGCAAAGGCTCAGAGGGTGGCTTGGCGCACTTGCTTTTCCAGCTCCAGTTTCAAACCTGGTTCAAGCTTGAGTTGACGCGCCAATTCGTCCAGATAGGCCTTTTCCATGAAGTTTTCTTCGTCCACCAACATCACGCTGGCGATATACATCTCGGCGGCCATTTCCGGGGTGCCGGCCGCTCGCGCCACGTCGGCCGGGTCCAGCGGTTTGTTCAGTTCGGCGTGCAGCCAGCTTTGCAGTTCGCGGTCATTGTCCAGTTTGGTGAATTCACCCTCGATCAGTGCGCGCTCGCGCTCGTCCACATGCCCGTCGGCTTTTGCCGCGGCCACCAGCGCCTTGAGGATGCCCTGGCTGTGTTGCTCGACCTGGGCCGGTGGCAGGCGGTCAATGGTTTGCGGTTCGCCCCGAGGGGCGCCGGCCTGATTGGCCTGCCAGTTGCCGTAGGCCTTGTAGGCGATCACGCCCAGCGCCGCCAGCCCGCCATAAGTGAGGGCCTTGCCGCCGAATTTGCGCGCCTTTTTGTTGCCCAGCAACAGGCCCATGGCGCCGGCCGCCAAGGCACCGCCACCCGCGCCGCCGAGCAGGCTGCCCAGCCCACCGCTGCCGAGCAAACCGCCCAATGCGCCTTTATCGTCCTGCTTACGTTGGCCGCCAGCTTTGTTTTGCAACATGTCCTGGCCCGATTTGAGCAACTGATCGAGCAATCCACGGGTGTTCATAAAAGCCTCCAGACACTTGGGTTCATAGGACCAATAGGCCACCAGCGTAAAACTAAGTGCCAAAAAACCCCGATCTAGAGTGCTTCCAGATGTAACGCCGGTGCCGTTCGCTAAAATCGATATACACTCGATCAAATCTATAAAAACACCCCACCGGTAATTCCAGCATGATGACCCTGCGTCAAATCCGGCACTTCATTGCCGTGGCCGAGACCGGTTCGATCTCCGCCGCCGCGCAAACCGCGTTCATCTCCCAATCGACCCTGACCCTGGCGATCCAGCAATTGGAGCAGGAAATCGGCGTCAACCTGTTCAACCGCCACGCCAAGGGCATGACGCTGACCCACCAGGGCCACCAGTTCCTGCGCCAGGCGCACCTGATCCTCGCCACCGTCGACAACGCCAAGCGCAGCCTGCAACAGAGCACCGACCAGGTGGCTGGGCAGCTGATCATCGGCGTGACCAGCCTGGTCGCCGGCTATTACCTGGCGGACCTGCTCACCCGTTTCCAGCGTGCCTACCCCAATGTGGAACTGCGCGTGATGGAAGACGAGCGCCCGTATATCGAGCATTTGCTGGTCAGCGGCGAGATCGACGTGGGCGTGCTGATCCTCTCCAACCTGGAAGACCGCCATGCGTTGCAGACCGAAGTGCTGACCCATTCGCCCCATCGCCTGTGGCTGCCGGCGCAACATCCGCTGCTGGAGCACGACAGCATCAACCTCGCCGATGTGGCGCGCGAGCCGCTGATCCAACTGAACGTCGACGAAATGGGCCACAACGCCCAGCGCCTGTGGACCAGCGCAGGGTTGCAACCGCGCGTCACATTGCGCACGGCATCGACGGAAGCCGTGCGTAGCCTGGTTGCCGCAGGCCTGGGCGTGTCGATCCAGCCCGACATGACCTACCGGCCCTGGTCACTGGAGGGCGACATCATTGAAGCGCGGCCCATTGCCGACCTCAGCCAGACCCTCGACGTAGGCCTGGCCTGGCGCCGTGGCACGGCAAGGCCCGCGCTGGTCGACCCATTCCTTACCGTGGCCCGGGAGCAGCCACACCCACGCAAGCCATCTATTTAATCGAATGCTGCATTCAGTATTTAGTATTTGTTGAGCTCGTGCCTGGCCTCTAGTCTCTGTTGATCCCCTAAGAGAAGGTCAGGCGCCTTGTAAGAGAACGCCCATGACCGCACAAGAAAAGAGATCACGAAAAATGTCCGGCGCGCCCACTCCGCTGCTCACTGCGTTGCTGATCGACGGCGAACTGGTCCCTGGCCAAGGGTTTGTCGAGCCGATCCTCAACCCGGCCACCGGCGAAGTGCTCACCCAGATCGCCGAAGCCAGCCCCGAGCAAGTCGAAAGCGCCATTCTGGCCGCCCACCGTGCATTTGCCGGTTGGTCGCGCACCACGCCGCAGCAACGCTCCAACATCCTGCTCGGCATCGCCGATGCCATCGAAAAACAAGCCGACTACCTGGCCCGCCTGGAATCCCTGAACTGCGGCAAGCCGCTGCACCTGGCGCGCCAGGATGACTTGAGTGCCACCGTCGACGTGTTCCGCTTCTTCGCCGGTGCCGTACGTTGCCAAACCGGCCAGCTCAGCGGCGAATACCTGCCGGGCTACACCAGCATGGTGCGGCGCGACCCGATTGGCGTGGTGGCGTCCATCGCCCCATGGAATTACCCGTTGATGATGGCCGCCTGGAAAATCGCCCCGGCACTGGCCGCCGGCAACACCTTAGTGTTCAAGCCGTCGGAGCACACGCCGTTGTCGATCCTCGCCCTGGCGCCGGCCCTGAAGGATTTGTTACCACGCGGGGTGATCAACATCCTGTGTGGCGGCGGGGAAGGCGTCGGCAGCCACTTGGTCAGTCACCCGAAAGTACGCATGGTCTCGCTGACCGGCGATATCGTCACCGGGCAAAAGATCCTCCAGGCCGCCGCCAAGACCCTCAAGCGCACCCATTTGGAACTGGGCGGCAAGGCCCCGGTCATTGTGTGCAACGACGCCGACCTGCAAGCCGTGGTCGAGGGCGTGCGCGCTTACGGTTATTACAACGCTGGCCAGGATTGCACCGCCGCGTGCCGTATTTACGCCCAGGCCGGTATCCACGACACCTTGGTCGCCGAACTGGGCGCAGCGGTCAGCAGCCTGCGTTTTGCCGGCAAGCGCGATGCCGACAATGAACTGGGCCCGCTGATCAGCACGCGCCAGCGCGACCGCGTGGCCAGTTTTGTCGAACGCGCCCTCGGCCAGCCGCATATCGAACGCGTCACCGGTGCCGCCGTGCATTCCGGGGCGGGCTTTTATTACCAGCCGACCTTGCTCGCCGGCTGTAAACAGAATGATGAAATCGTGCAGCGCGAAGTGTTCGGCCCGGTGGTCACCGTGACGCGGTTTGACGAGCTGGAACACGCGGTGGACTGGGCCAACGAGTCCGAATACGGCCTGGCCTCGTCGGTGTGGACGCAAAACCTGGACAAGGCCATGCAAGTGGCGGCGCGCCTGCAATACGGCTGCACCTGGATCAACAGCCATTTCATGCTGGTCAGCGAGATGCCCCACGGCGGCTTGAAGCGTTCGGGGTATGGCAAGGATCTGTCCAGCGATTCGCTACAGGACTACAGCGTGGTGCGCCACATCATGGCTCGCCACGGCCAGCATCTTTAAAACAACAACTACGCTCATGCGTCACCGGTTCAAAACACTGCCCCGACCATAATTAAAGAAGAGGGAACCCCCATGTCCGCGCACAAGACAGCATTACTCAGCGCCTTGACCACCGCGCTGCTGGCCAGCGTCAGCGTTCAGGCCGCCGAACCGCTCAAGGCCGTTGGCGCAGGTGAAGGCCAGTTGGATATCGTCGCCTGGCCCGGCTATATCGAACGCGGCGAAAGCGACAAGGCCTACGACTGGGTCACCGGTTTCGAGAAGGAAACCGGCTGCAAGGTCAACGTGAAAACCGCCGCCACCTCGGACGAAATGGTAAGCCTGATGGCCAAGGGGGGTTACGACCTGGTCACCGCGTCGGGTGACGCATCGCTGCGCTTGATCGCCGGCAAACGGGTGCAACCGATCAACACCGCGTTGATCGCCAACTGGAAAAACATCGACCCGCGCCTCAAGGACGGGCCGTGGTACGTGGTAGGCCAGCAAACCTACGGCACCCCTTACCAATGGGGCCCGAACGTATTGATGTACAACACCAACGTGTTCAAGACCGCGCCCACCAGTTGGGATGTGCTGTTCAAGGCGCAGAACCTGCCGGACGGCAAACCGAACAAGGGTCGCGTGCAGGCCTATGACGGCCCGATCTACATCGCCGATGCGGCGCTGTACCTCAAGTCGACCAAGCCGGAGCTGGGTATCCAGAACCCGTACGAACTGACCGAAACCCAATACAAGGCCGTGCTCGACGTGTTGCGCGCCCAGCAACCGCTGATCCACCGCTACTGGCACGACACCACCGTGCAAATGAGTGACTTCAAAAACGAAGGCGTGGTGGCCTCCAGCGCCTGGCCGTATCAGGTCAACGGCCTGCAAAACGAGAAGCAGCCGATCGCCTCGACCATCCCGAAAGAAGGCGCCACCGGTTGGGCCGACACCACCATGTTGCACAGCGAGGCCAAACACCCCAACTGCGCCTACAAGTGGATGGACTGGTCGCTGCAACCCAAGGTCCAGGGCGATGTAGCCGCCTGGTTCGGCTCGCTGCCGGCGGTGCCCGCAGCGTGTAAAGAGAGCGAACTGCTCGGCGCCGAAGGCTGCAAGACCAACGGGTTCGACCAGTTCGACAAGATCGCCTTCTGGAAAACCCCGCAGGCCGAAGGCGGCAAGTTCGTGCCGTACAGCCGCTGGACCCAGGATTACATCGCGATCATGGGTGGGCGCTGAGGCCCTTCAGACAACATAGGCCCCTGTGGGAAGGGGCTTGCTCCCTCCCACACTGACCGTATTCACAGATCTGTTGTTTTTTCAGAAGCCCAGGCCGGGCCGCTGCGACGGCCCATGCTTTTTTGGAGCACCGCACCATGACGCTTGCAGTCCAATTCACCCACGTTTCTCGTCAGTTCGGCGAAGTAAAGGCCGTTGACCGGGTTTGCATCGATATCCAGGACGGCGAGTTCTTTTCCATGCTCGGCCCTTCGGGCTCGGGCAAGACCACCTGCCTGCGCCTGATCGCAGGCTTCGAGCAGCCGAGCGCGGGCTCGATCCGTATTCATGGCGAGGAAGCCGCCGGCTTGCCGCCCTACCAGCGCGACGTCAACACCGTGTTCCAGGATTACGCGCTGTTCCCCCACATGAACGTGCGCGACAACGTGGCCTACGGCCTCAAAGTCAAAGGCGTGGGCAAGGCCGAGCGCCTGAGCCGTGCCGAAGAAACCCTGGCCATGGTGGCCCTGGGCGGCTATGGCGAGCGCAAACCGGTGCAACTCTCCGGCGGCCAACGCCAACGCGTAGCCCTGGCCCGCGCGCTGGTCAATCGCCCGCGGGTGTTGCTGCTCGACGAACCGTTGGGCGCCCTCGACCTCAAGCTGCGCGAACAGATGCAAAGCGAGCTGAAAAAGCTGCAACGGCAATTGGGCATCACGTTTATCTTCGTGACCCACGACCAGACCGAAGCGCTGTCAATGTCCGACCGCGTGGCGGTATTCAACAAAGGCCGCATCGAACAGGTCGACACCCCGCGCAACCTCTATATGAAACCGGCCACCGCGTTCGTGGCGGAGTTTGTCGGCACCTCCAACGTGATTCGCGGCGAGCTGGCCCAGCTGCTGAGCGGCAGTGCGCAGGCGTTTTCGATCCGCCCGGAACACGTGCGTTTTGCCGAAGGCCCGGTGGCGGCCGGTGACGTGGAAATCAGCGGTGTGCTCCACGACATCCAGTACCAGGGCAGTGCCACGCGCTACGAGTTGAAACTGGCAAACGGCCAGGCGCTGAACATCAGCCAGGCCAACAACCAGTGGCTCGATACCAGCAGTGCGCATCAGGTCGGCCAGACCATCACCGCACGCTGGGCGCGGCAAGCCATGACGCCGCTGGCCGACAGCACAGGCGAGGTGTGAGATGAGCCTGGCCGTTTCCCGACAACCGCCGCTGCGCAGGTTTTCCAACCTGCTGTACCGCAAGCCCAACCTCTACCTGGCGATGTTGCTGATACCGCCGTTGATCTGGTTCGGCGCGATCTACCTGGGTTCGCTGCTGACCCTGCTCTGGCAAGGTTTCTACACCTTCGACGATTTCACCATGGCGGTCACGCCGGACCTGACCCTGGCCAACTTCGCCGCGCTGTTCCAGCCGTCGAACTTCGACATCATCCTGCGCACCTTGAGCATGGCCATCGTGGTGTCGATCGCCAGCGCGATCGTGGCCTTCCCTATCGCCTACTACATGGCGCGCTACACCACGGGCAAGACCAAGGCGTTTTTCTATATCGCGGTGATGATGCCGATGTGGGCCAGCTATATCGTCAAGGCGTACGCCTGGACCCTGCTGCTGGCCAAGGGCGGCGTGGCGCAGTGGTTCGTGCAGCACCTGGGGCTGGAGCCGCTGTTGCAGTTCGTGCTGGGCATTCCCGGCGTGGGCGGCAGTACCTTGAGCACCTCGCACCTCGGGCGGTTCATGGTGTTTGTGTATATCTGGCTGCCGTTCATGATCCTGCCGATCCAGGCAGCGCTGGAGCGGTTGCCGCCGTCGCTGCTGCAAGCCTCGGCCGACCTGGGCGCCAAGCCGCGCCAGACCTTTATGCAGGTGATTCTGCCGTTGTCGGTGCCAGGGATCGCCGCCGGTTCGATCTTTACGTTTTCACTGACCCTGGGCGATTTCATCGTGCCGCAACTGGTGGGCCCGCCGGGCTACTTTGTCGGCGGCATGGTCTACGCCCAGCAAGGCGCCATCGGCAATATGCCCATGGCCGCGGCGTTCACCCTGGTGCCGATCGTGTTGATCGCCGTGTACCTGTCCATCGTCAAACGCCTGGGGGCCTTCGATGCACTCTGACCAATCATCACTGGGCCTGAAAATCGCAGCCTGGGGCGGCCTGGTGTTTCTGCACTTCCCGATCCTGATCATCTTCCTCTACGCCTTCAATACCGAAGAGGCCGCGTTCAGCTTCCCGCCCCAGGGGTTTACCTTGAAGTGGTTCAGCGTGGCCTTCGCCCGGCCGGATGTGCTGGAAGCGATCAAGCTGTCGCTGCAGATCGCCGCGATTGCCACCCTGATTGCCATGGTGCTCGGCACGCTGGCGTCGGCGGCGTTGTATCGCCGGGAGTTCTTCGGCAAGCAAGGTGTGTCGCTGATGCTGATCCTGCCGATTGCGCTGCCGGGGATCATCACCGGTATCGCCTTGCTGGCCACGTTCAAGACGCTGGGCATCGAGCCTGGGATGTTCACCATCATCGTCGGCCACGCAACGTTCTGCGTGGTGATCGTCTACAACAACGTGATCGCACGGTTGCGCCGTACCTCCCACAGCCTGATCGAAGCCTCGATGGACCTGGGCGCCGACGGCTGGCAGACCTTTCGCTACATCATCATGCCCAACCTGGGCTCGGCGCTGCTGGCCGGCGGCATGCTCGCCTTTGCGCTGTCGTTTGACGAAATCATCGTCACCACCTTCACCGCCGGCCACGAGCGCACCTTGCCGCTTTGGCTGCTCAACCAGCTCAGCCGCCCACGGGACGTGCCGGTGACTAACGTGGTGGCGATGCTGGTGATGCTGGTGACGATGGTCCCGATTCTGGGGGCCTATTACCTGACACGTGGCGGGGAAAGCGTGGCCGGTAGTGGCGGTAAATAACTTGACTGGAGGAATGCGATTCCAATGTGGAAGGGGGCTTGCTCCCGATAGCTGTATTTCAGTCAATACAGGGCTGTCTGATGTACTGCCATCGGGGGCAAGCCCCCTCCCACATTTAGAGCCGGTTTCTTCAGGGAAATAACATTCGTTTGAGGAGAGCTGAACCATGCAAACCAAACTGCTGATCAACGGCCAACTGGTACAAGGCGAAGGCCCGGCCCAGGCCGTATTCAACCCGTCATTGGGCCGGGTGCTGGTGGAAATCAACGAAGCCAGCGAAGCCCAGGTCGACGCCGCCGTGCGTGCCGCCGACGCGGCCTTTGAAAGCTGGTCGCAAACCGCGCCGAAGGACCGTTCGCTGCTGCTGCTGAAACTGGCGGACGCGATCGAAGCCCACGGCGCTGAGCTGGCCAAGCTCGAATCGGACAACTGCGGCAAGCCGTACAACGCCGCACTGAACGACGAGATACCGGCGATTGCCGACGTGTTCCGCTTTTTTGCCGGCGCCAGCCGCTGCATGAGCGGCTCGGCGGGCGGTGAATACCTGCCGGGCCATACGTCGATGATCCGCCGCGATCCGGTGGGCGTGATCGCCTCTATCGCGCCGTGGAACTACCCACTGATGATGGTCGCCTGGAAAATCGCCCCGGCCCTGGCCGCCGGTAATACCGTGGTGCTCAAACCGTCGGAGCAAACCCCGCTGACGGCGTTGCGCATGGTTGAGCTGGCGGCGCGGATTTTTCCGGCTGGCGTGCTCAACCTGGTGTTCGGTCGTGGGCCTACGGTGGGCAGCCCATTGGTCAGCCACCCGAAAGTGCGCATGGTGTCGTTGACCGGCTCCATCGCCACCGGCGCGAATATCATTTCCAGCACCGCTGACAGCGTGAAGCGCATGCACATGGAGCTGGGTGGCAAGGCCCCGGTGATTATCTTCAACGACGCAGACATCGACGCCGCCGTGGAAGGCATCCGCACCTTCGGCTTTTACAACGCCGGCCAGGACTGCACCGCCGCGTGCCGCATTTATGCCCAGGCGGATATCTACGATGCCTTCGTCGAGAAACTCGGCATCGCCGTGTCGAGCATCAAGTACGGCTTGCAGGATGACCCGGCCACCGAGTTGGGCCCGTTGATCACCGCGCAGCACCGCGACCGCGTCGCCGGGTTTGTCGAACGTGCCGTGGCGCAGCCACATATCCGCCTGGTCACGGGTGGCAAGGCCGTGCAAGGCAATGGGTTCTTCTTTGAGCCGACGGTATTGGCCGATGCGCAGCAGGACGACGAGATCGTGCGCCGCGAGGTGTTTGGGCCGGTGGTGTCGGTGACCAAGTTCGCCGACGAAGCCCAGGTGCTGAACTGGGCCAATGATTCGGACTACGGCCTGGCGTCATCCATATGGACCGCCGATGTAGGGCGAGCCCATCGCTTGGCCGCACGCTTGCAGTACGGCTGCACCTGGGTAAATACCCACTTTATGCTCGTCAGCGAAATGCCCCATGGCGGTCAGAAACTGTCGGGGTATGGCAAGGACATGTCCATGTATGGGCTGGAGGACTACACCACCGTTCGCCATGTGATGTTCAAGCACTGAAGCCAATGGGGGAGGGAGCAAGTCCCTCCCCGTTTTTTATCTGCATGATTTCTGGGTAGGGTATTCCCCTCACAGGCTCGGAAACGTCTTGTTTCATATGCACGGCCATCACCCCGCCATCAATCAATTTTCCTTCCCCACCGAACCGCTTAAGCTATCCGGCGTCTGTTTAATGTCCGTTGCGTTTGGCCGAAGGCATGTCCGAACCGTAATTTCTGATCCAGCACGTGCCAGGTACGGCGCGGGATTTGCTCACGACAGGTTGTCTCTATGCATCGCAGGAATTTGCTCAAAGCGTCCATGGCCATTGCGGCTTACACCGGTTTATCGGCCAGCGGCCTGCTGGCCGCGCAGGCTTGGGCGGGTAACCGCGCCGCCGATGGCAAGGCCGTGGCGTTCGACTTCGACACGCTGAAAGCCCAGGCCAAGCAACTCGCCGGGACCGCGTACAAAGACACCAAACAGGTGCTGCCGCCAACCCTGGCGAGCATGACCCCGCAGAATTTCAACGCCATCGGCTACGACGGCAAGCATTCGCTGTGGAAAGAGTTGAACGGCCAACTGGACGTGCAGTTCTTTCACGTCGGCATGGGTTTCAAGACGCCGGTGCGCATGCACAGCGTCGACCCCAAGACCCGTGAAGCGCGGGAGGTGCACTTTCGTCCGTCACTGTTCAACTATGAAAAAACCACCGTCGACACCCAACAGCTGACCGGCGACCTGGGCTTCTCCGGCTTCAAGCTGTTCAAGGCACCGGAACTGGATCGCCATGACGTGCTGTCGTTCCTCGGCGCCAGTTACTTCCGCGCGGTGGATGCCACCGGCCAATACGGCCTGTCGGCACGTGGCCTGGCCATCGACACCTATGCAAAAAAACGCGAGGAATTCCCCGACTTCACGCAGTTCTGGTTCGAAACCCCGGACAAGGACGCCACCCGCTTCGTGGTCTACGCCCTGCTCGACTCGCCGAGCGCCACCGGCGCCTACCGTTTCGATATCGACTGCCAGGCCAGCCAGGTGGTGATGGCCATCGATGCGCATATCAATGCACGTACCACCATCGAACAACTGGGCATCGCACCGATGACCAGCATGTTCAGTTGCGGCACCCATGAGCGTCGGATGTGCGACACCATCCACCCACAGATCCACGACTCGGACCGCTTGGCGATGTGGCGCGGCAATGGCGAGTGGATCTGCCGCCCGCTGAATAACCCGGCCAAGCTGCAGTTCAACACCTTCACCGACAAAGACCCGAAAGGCTTCGGCCTGGTGCAGACCGACCATGAGTTCGCCAGCTACCAGGACACCGTGGACTGGTACAGCAAGCGCCCAAGCCTGTGGGTAGAACCGACCACCGCCTGGGGCGAAGGCTCGATCGACCTGCTGGAAATCCCCACCACCGGCGAGACCCTGGACAATATCGTGGCCTTTTGGACCCCGGAACAGCCGGTGGCCGCCGGTGACTCGCTCAACTATGGCTACAAGCTGTACTGGAGCGCCCTGCCACCGGTGAGCACACCGTTGGCGCAAGTCGATGCAACCCGTTCCGGCATGGGCGGGTTCACCGAAGGCTGGGCGCCGGGCGAACATTACCCCAGCGTGTGGGCACGCCGCTTTGCGGTGGATTTCAAGGGCGGAGGTCTGGAGCGTCTGCCCGCGGGCACCGGGATCGAACCCGTGGTGACCTGCTCCCACGGTGAAGTGAAAGACTTCAGCGTGCTGGTGCTGGACAACATCAAGGGCTACCGCATCCTGTTCGACTGGTACCCGACCAGCGACAGCGTTGAACCGGTGGAGCTGCGCCTGTTTATCCGCACGCAGGACCGCACCTTGAGTGAAACCTGGCTGTATCAGTACTTCCCGCCGGCGCCGGAGCTGCGCAAGTACACCTGATACCCATGTGAGAAGGGCTTGCTCTCGAGAGTGATGTGTCAGTGACGGGTTAGCCGACCGGTACACCGCATCGGGAGCAAGCCACCTCCCACCCTGGTTCTACGTTGGCCCTAAAACCGCGACACACTCTTCATCGCTCCCACCAGATAACGCATCGCCACCTGATCGTTTTCGTTCAAAGCGCGATACTGCGTAAGCAATTCGGCCTCATCCGAACTCAACCTGCGACCACGCAAGGACAGCCTGCGGGCCAAAAAAGACGCCACCACACCCGCTACACCATAGGACTTGGCCATGGACTGCTTCTCCTGATCTCGATCAAATACTCACGGCGCCCACCCACCCACTGCCTCCTGTGAAGCGCTACGCCTCCCTGGACAAGACTGACTTCTTGGGCCAGCAACCAGTCCTACCCTAAGCGTAGAAACAATCTCGTTACGTGTGGGATTTTTTTAGAGCATTCACTTAAAAAACCCCTTCGGTAACAAATACCTACAGCCAAATCCCACGACCATACGCAAAAAAAACCCACCGGCTCAGGGTGGGTTTACGACTGCCGAGAAAAACTCAATCGCGCAAGTCAGACTCATGAATCGGCTGGTCCCGATGAGTCGCCCGTTGGTACTGCGCCGGCCAGATCGCTTTGCGCCCGCCCAGGTCATCGTCGGCGTGCAACGGCCAGTACGGGTCGCGCAGCAGTTCGCGGGCCAGGAAGATGATATCGGCCTGGCAAGTGCGCAGGATGTGCTCGGCCTGGGCCGGTTCGGTGATCATGCCCACGGTGCCGGTGGCGATGCCCGACTCTTTGCGCACGCGCTCGGCAAACCGTGTCTGGTAGCCGGGGCCAGTGGGGATCTCGGCATTGGCGGCGGTGCCACCGGAGGAAACGTCGATCAGGTCCACGCCCAAATCTCTCAGGCGGCGCGCCAGTTCCACGGTTTCATCGGGGTTCCAGCCGTCTTCCACCCAGTCGGTGGCCGACACCCGTACGAACAGCGGCAATTCTTGGGGCCAGACTTCGCGCACGGCCCTGGTTACCTCAAGCACCAGGCGGATGCGATTTTCAAACGAGCCGCCGTACTGGTCCTGGCGCTGGTTGCTGAGGGGCGAGAGAAATTGGTGCAACAGGTAACCATGCGCGGCGTGGATCTCTACCACCTCGAAACCCGCCGTCAATGCGCGTTTGGCGGCGGCGACAAAGTCGGCGACCACTTGCTGGATCTGCCCTTCATCCAGCTGCTTGGGTTGGGTGTGTTGCGGGTCGAAGGCAATCGGCGAAGGCGCTACCGGCACCCAGCCACCATCCTCGGGCTTGACACTGCCATGCTTGCCGATCCATGGCCGGTGGGTGCTGGCCTTGCGCCCGGCATGGGCCAGTTGAATCCCCGCCACCGCGCCCTGGGCGGCAATGAAACGGGTGATCCGTTGCAGCGGTTCAATCTGCTGGTCATTCCACAGGCCCAGGTCCTGGGCGGTGATGCGGCCGTCGGCGGTCACGGCGGTGGCCTCGGTGAATATCAGCCCGGCCCCGCCGACGGCACGACTGCCGAGGTGGACCAGGTGCCAATCATTGGCCAGGCCATCGTCACTGGAGTATTGGCACATCGGTGACACCGCAATGCGGTTGAGCAGGGTCAATTGACGCAGGGTATAGGGTTCGAGCAGCTGACTCATGGCGCACCTCTTCCGGGTTCTGTGGGCGAGCTTCAAGACTCTCTAACGGTGAGTAGAGCCTAGTCGACAACGCTCGATTGCACAGGGTTCAGAAGACAAAACGGGAGCCGATTGCCGGCCCCCGTACAGCGCCAGGCTACATTTCGACCTGGGTGCCCAGCTCGATCACTCGGTTTACCGGGAGTTTGAAGAAGCGCAGGTTGCCGTTGGCGTTCTTCAACATGAAGGCAAACAAACCTTCGCGCCAGCGCGCCATGCCCTCGAGTTTGGAGGCAATCACCGTTTCGCGACTGAGGAAGTAGGTGGTGCGCATCGGGCTGAAATCCAGATCGTCCAGATGGCACAGTTTCAGCGCTTGAGGCACATCCGGCTCGTCGGTGAAGCCGAAATGCAGAATCACACGGAAGAAACCTTCACCGTAGGCATCCACCTCGAAACGCCGAGAGGCCGGTACGCGCGGAATGTCTTCGTACACCACCGTCAGCAGCACCACTTGCTCGTGCAGCACCTGGTTATGCAGCAGGTTGTGCAACAGCGCATGGGGCACTGCATCCGGCCGCGCGGTCAAGAACACCGCCGTGCCCTGCACGCGATGGGGCGGTTGCACGCGGATGCTGCTGATAAAGATCGGCAGCGGCAGGCCGCCTTCGTCGAGGCGATCTACCAGCAATTGCTTGCCGCGCTTCCAGGTCGTCATCAACACGAACAGCACGATCCCCGCGACCACGGGGAAAGCGCCGCCCTGGATGATTTTCGGCACGTTGGCCGCAAAATACAGCCCGTCGACCAACAGGCAGCAAAGCAGTACCGGCACGGCCAGCACCGGTGGCCATTTCCACAGCAGCAGCATCACGGCCGAGACCAGGATGGTGGTCATCAGCATGGTGCCCGTCACGGCCACACCGTAAGCCGAGGCCAACGCGTTGGAGGACTCGAAGCCCAGCACCAGCAGGATCACGCCGACCATCAGCGACCAGTTCACCGCGCCGATATAGATCTGGCCCTGTTCGGCGCTGGAGGTGTGTTGAATATGCATGCGCGGGATGTAACCCAGCTGGATCGCCTGGCGCGTCAACGAGAACGCCCCGGAAATCACCGCTTGGGAGGCGATCACCGTAGCCAGGGTCGACAACCCCACCAGCGGGATCAGCGCCCAGCTCGGCGCCAGCAGGTAGAACGGGTTACGCGCGGCTTCCGGGTCGCCCAGCAGCAGGGCACCCTGGCCGAAATAATTGAGCACCAGCGCCGGCAGCACCAGCATGAACCAGGCGCGAGCGATGGGCTTGCGGCCAAAATGGCCCATATCGGCATACAGCGCTTCAGCGCCGGTCAATGCCAGCACCACGGCGCCAAGGATGGCCACGCCAATGCCTGGGTGAGCTTCGAAGAACCGCACGGCCCAGATCGGGTTCAAGGCCTTGAGCACTTCCGGATGCTGGGAGATGCCATAGATGCCCAGGCCGCCCAGCACCAGGAACCAGGTCACCATCACCGGTCCGAATAACTTGCCGATACGGTCGGTGCCGTGCTTCTGGATCAGGAACAGCGCCACCAGCACCACCAGCGCAATGGGCACGACCCATTTTTCCAGGCCATCGAACGCCAGTTCCAGGCCTTCTACCGCCGACAATACGGAGATCGCCGGGGTGATCATGCTGTCGCCGTAGAACAGCGCCGCGCCGCACAGGCCACAGACCACCAGGAAACTGCGCAACTTCCTGCGCTCCCCTGCCGCCCGTCGAGCCAGCGCCGTCAGGGCCATGATGCCGCCCTCCCCCTGGTTGTCGGCGCGCAGCACAAACAACATGTATTTGATCGACACCACCCAGATCAGCGACCAGAAGATCAGCGCCAGGATCCCAAGCACACCATCATGATTGACCTGAACCCCATAACCGCCGGTGAACACCTCTTTAAGGGTATAGAGCGGGCTGGTCCCGATATCGCCGTAAACCACCCCAACCGCTGCCACCAGCATGCCAATCGGCTTGACGTTGGAATGCTCGGCACCCGCTGCCTGACTACTTGCCTGACCCATCAACCACTCCTGCCCTTTGACCTGCGGTCTTTTATAAACAACGCCTCTAAGCTGACCCTAGCATGCGCTGTTTTACTTCTCGTAACAGACGTTTTGTTGACCCACGGGTTTTCCCGGTGGGTAACGGCGCGAAGCATAGCGCAGCACTCGTCGCATTTCCCTGCTCAAGTGCTTTAGAGGCTGCTTTAGGCGATCAGTTATGACTGACACAGCCTTTTGGAGCCTTTTTGCCTGCATTGATCACACTTACCACCGACCGTATATTTTGGCGCGACTCGGCGGTGCCTACCTTAACGATGCGATTAAGAAATCCTTGGCCGGCTTGGTTCGCTCTATCAAACGTGCCCGCGCACGGCGATCGCAGTCGATATAGAAACTCAATCATCGACATGTCTCTTTTAAGGTACATTCCTTATGTACGAAGTGAAACACGTGCTGTCCGCCAATGGCGTGGATATCTACCAAGCCTGGCTAGACACCGTTCAAGACAATCGTTCTAGAGCAAGAATCACCACCCGAGTGGACCGAGCGTCACTCGGTTACTTCGGAATAACCGAGCCGGTGGGTGATGGGGTCTTTGAAATGAAGCTCGACTTTGGGCCTGGGTTTCGCGTGTATTACGCACTCCAGGACCGAAAAATTGTTTTCCTGTTGGGCGGTGGCTCAAAGGCCAGGCAGCAGAACGACATCGAGCAAGCCAAGGCTCTCTGGAAATCCTATAAGGTGCAGCAAAAATGACTATTCGTACTCGCTCTCATGAAGACAGCGTCCTTGAAATGCTCCGAGACAACGAAGCCTTCGCTCTGGAGTATCTATCCGCCGCACTTGAAGAAATCGATGAAGCGGGTGGTGAGGACGCCTTTCTTGTCGCTGTCCGTCGAGTGGTGGAAGCGCGTGGAGGGATGCTCAACCTGTCCCAGAACACGGGACTCAATCGGGCAAATCTGTACCGGTCCATTGCAGTCGGCGGCGACCCGAAGCTCTCCACCCTGCTCAAAGTGCTTCAGGCGTTGGGCGTGGGGATGTCCAAAGTCGTATCTCACCGTACAGAGCAAGATGTTCACGCTTAAAAGCGTAAGTAGCCGCACTGCGAATTACCCAGCGCAGCACTCGTCGCATTTCCCTGCATAAAGCTGGTCAATTGCTTTGCCCGTCGCTAGAATTGCGCACTTTTTGATCAGAGGCGCGCCAAGCGCCCGTCCGTTGCCTCGTCGTGCACGACCGGCGGCGTCATTCAATACCGAGGTTAGACATGTCCACCACCATCGCAAAAGCCAACCCCAAGGTTGGCTTTGTTTCCCTGGGTTGCCCGAAGGCGCTCGTCGACTCCGAGCGCATCCTTACGCAACTGCGTATGGAAGGCTATGACGTCGTGTCCACTTACCAGGACGCCGATGTGGTGGTGGTCAACACCTGCGGTTTCATCGACTCGGCCAAGGCTGAGTCGCTGGAAGTGATCGGCGAAGCGATCAAGGAAAACGGCAAGGTCATCGTGACCGGCTGCATGGGCGTGGAAGAAGGCAATATCCGCAACGTGCACCCCAGCGTGCTGGCGGTGACCGGCCCGCAGCAGTACGAGCAGGTGGTCAACGCCGTGCACGACGTGGTGCCGCCGCGCCAGGACCACAACCCGCTGATCGACCTGGTGCCGCCGCAAGGCATCAAGCTGACGCCACGCCACTACGCGTACCTGAAGATTTCCGAAGGCTGCAACCACAGCTGCAGTTTCTGCATCATCCCGTCGATGCGCGGCAAACTGGTCAGCCGCCCGGTGGGCGATGTGCTGGACGAGGCCCAGCGCCTGGTCAAATCCGGCGTCAAAGAGCTGTTGGTGATCTCCCAGGACACCAGCGCCTACGGCGTCGACGTGAAATACCGCACCGGTTTCTGGAACGGCGCGCCGGTGAAGACCCGCATGACCGAACTGTGCGAAGCCCTCAGCAGCCTGGGCGTGTGGGTGCGCCTGCATTACGTTTACCCGTACCCGCACGTCGATGAGCTGATTCCGCTGATGGCCGCTGGCAAGATCCTGCCGTACCTGGACATTCCGTTCCAGCACGCCAGCCCGAAAGTGCTCAAGGCCATGAAACGCCCGGCCTTCGAAGACAAGACCCTGGCGCGCATCAAGAACTGGCGCCAGATCTGCCCTGAGCTGATCATCCGCTCCACCTTCATCGTCGGCTTCCCCGGCGAAACCGAAGAAGACTTCCAGTACCTGCTGGACTGGCTGACCGAGGCCCAGTTGGACCGCGTCGGCTGCTTCCAGTATTCGCCAGTGGAAGGCGCCCCCGCCAACCTGCTGGACCTGGCCGTGGTGCCGGACGACGTCAAGCAAGACCGGTGGGAACGCTTCATGGCGCACCAACAGGCGATCAGCTCGGCGCGCCTGCAACTGCGCATCGGTAAGGAAATCGAAGTATTGATCGACGAAGTCGACGAGCAAGGTGCCGTTGGCCGCTGCTTCTTCGACGCGCCGGAAATCGACGGTAACGTGTTTATCGACGACGCCAGCGGCTTGAAGCCGGGCGACAAGGTGTGGTGCACGGTGACCGATGCCGACGAGTACGACTTGTGGGCGGAAAAACGCGCCTGATCGGTAAAGAATAAAAAAGCCCTGCTTCTGGACAAGATGCAGGGCTTTTTTAGGTCTATTGTTTCGCCCATCAGCACCGTTCACAGCGAGGGGCAGCGGGCATGCGTCAGCATTCGGTTATCCACACACCTAAAACCAGTGACTACCCAGCATTGGCGCGGATTCGGGAGGCTTCGGTGCGGGCCACCCACGATTTCTTGCCGGACAGTTACATCGTGTTGCTCAAAGAGTTGGTGCTGACCCGCTACCTCGACGCCGTGATGCTGATCTGCACCAAGGACTCGCGCCAGCGCATCACCGGGTTTGCCGGCGTAGCAGCGGGCAAAGTGGAGATGCTGTTTATCGACCCACAGCACCGTGGCCAGGGCCTCGGCCGGCAACTGCTGGGGTATGCGGTTGAGCATATGAACGCCGAGGAACTGGACGTCAACGAACAGAACCCCCAGGCCCTGGGGTTTTATTTAAAGTTTGGGTTCGAAGTAATCGGTCGTTCGGCGCATGACGGCCTGGGCCAGCCTTATCCGTTGCTGCATCTGCGTTTGCGCCAGCAGCAGCAACGATGCCGTGGCTGACCCACACCGCGCCATTTTGAATTGCGTTTGATCAATAGAGCACCGCGCTGAAATGGGGCCGGGATTAACCGGCGCCAGGCAGGTACAATAGCCGCCCCCTTTTGTTACGGCCCTTGTCATGACTGACCCCATACGCCTCTCCAAACGCCTTATCGAACTGGTCGGTTGCTCCCGTCGGGAGGCTGAGCTGTTTATCGAAGGCGGCTGGGTCTCGGTGGACGGCGAAGTGATCGACGAGCCGCAGTTCAAGGTCACCACCGAGAAGGTCGAACTCGACCCCGAGGCCAAGGCCACCGCGCCGGAGCCGGTGACCATCCTGCTTCACGCCCCTGCCGGCGTGGATGCCGAGACGGCCATGGCCTCGATCAGCGCCGACACCCTGTCCGAAGAACACCGCTTCAGCAAGCGCCCGCTCAAGGGCCACTTCCTGCGCCTGACCGCCAGCGCCGACCTGCAGGCCAAGGCCAGCGGCCTGCTGGTCTTTACCCAGGACTGGAAAATTCTGCGCAAGTTGACCGCCGATGCAGCCAAGATCGAGCAGGAATACGTGGTGGAGGTCGAGGGCGACATGGTTGCCCACGGGCTCAACCGCCTCAACCACGGCCTGACCTACAAAGGCAAAGAGCTGCCAGCGGTCAAAGCCAGCTGGCAGAACGAAAACCGCCTGCGCTTTGCGATGAAAAACCCACAGCCCGGCGTGATCGCGTTGTTCTGCGAAGCCGTTGGCCTGAAGGTTGTGGCCATTCGCCGCATCCGCATCGGCGGCGTGTCCATCGGCAAGGTGCCGGTCGGTCAATGGCGTTACCTGTCCGGCAAAGAGAAGTTCTAAGCCGCTCCCCTTTTCTCGGTACCGCCCGATAGGCGGTGCCCTCAGTTGAATACCAGGATTGCCCACCATGATTCACAACGACGTACTGCGCAGCGTGCGCTACATGCTCGACATCAGCGACAACAAGATGGTCGAGATCATCAAGCTCGGCGGCATGGACGTGACCAAGGACGACCTGCTGACCTACCTCAAGAAAGACGAAGAAGAAGGCTTTGTGTTCTGCCCGGACGACGTCATGGCCCACTTTCTGGACGGCCTGGTGATCTTCAAGCGCGGCAAGGACGAAAGCCGTCCACCGCAGCCGATCGAAACGCCGGTGACCAACAACATCATCCTCAAGAAGCTGCGCGTGGCCTTCGAACTCAAGGAAGACGACATGCATGCCATCCTCAAGGCCGCCGAATTCCCGGTGTCCAAGCCGGAACTGAGCGCGCTGTTTCGCAAGTTCGGCCACACCAACTACCGCACCTGTGGTGACCAGTTGCTGCGCAACTTCCTCAAGGGGCTGACCCTGCGGGTTCGTGCGTAAACCATGAGCTATCAAGTCTCGCCCGTCGGCTTCGTTCGCTCCTGCTTCAAGGAGAAGTTCGCCATCCCGCGCCAACCGCAACTGGCGCCTGCAGCCCGGGGCGTGCTGGAGTTGGTGGCGCCGTTCGACGGTGGTGAGGCGGTGCAGGGCTTGGAGCAGGTCAGCCATGTGTGGCTGCTGTTCCTGTTCCACCAGGCCCTGGAAGACACACCACGCCTCAAAGTGCGCCCGCCTCGCCTGGGCGGCAACACGTCCATGGGCGTATTTGCCACCCGTGCGACCCATCGGCCCAACGGCATCGGCCAGTCGGTGGTCAAGCTGGACAAGGTGGAAGCGGGCCGGCTATGGATTTCCGGGATCGATTTGCTCGATGGCACACCGGTTTTGGATATCAAGCCGTATGTGCCGTATGCCGATATTGTCGACACGGCCACCAATGGCATCGCCAGTGGTGCGCCGGCGTTGATTGCGGTGCAGTGGCTGAAGACAGCGCTGCAGCAGGCACAAGGCCATGCGCAGCGCCTTGGTGAACCGTTGGTGGAGTTGATTGATCAGTGCTTGGCGCAAGATCCACGGCCGGCGTATCAAACGCCTGGGCCTGAGCGCGAATACGGAGCGCAGTTCTGGGATGTGGATGTGCGGTGGCACTACCCTGAAGCTGGCGTCATTTGTGTATTGGAAGTGGTGCCTGCCGGATAAACCGGAAACCCAATGTGGAAGGGGCAAGCCCCTCCCACATTGGGTTCTACTGTGTTGCGAAGTCAGCACATGGCCTGACTGTTTTACTTCTCGACGAACGCACGCTCGATCAAGTAGTCACCCGGCTCACGCATCCGTGGCGAAACTTTCAGGCCGAAGCTGTTCAGCACTTCGCTGGTCTCATCCAACATGCTTGGGCTGCCACACAGCATGGCGCGGTCGTCCTCGGGGTTGATCGGCGGCAGGCCGATGTCGCGGAACAGTTTGCCGCTGCGCATCAGGTCGGTCAGGCGGCCTTCGTTCTCGAAGGGCTCGCGGGTCACGGTCGGGTAGTAGATCAGCTTGTCACGCAGGGCCTCGCCGAAGAATTCGTTCTGCGGCAGGTGCTCGGTAATGAATTCGCGGTAGGCGACTTCGTTGACGTAACGCACGCCGTGGCACAGGATCACTTTTTCGAAGCGTTCGTAGGTCTCTGGGTCCTGGATCACGCTCATGAACGGCGCCAAACCGGTACCCGTGCTGAGCAAGTACAGGTGTTTGCCCGGCTTCAAATCGTCAAGCACCAGGGTGCCTGTCGGCTTTTTGCTGATGATGATCTCGTCGCCTTCCTTCAAGTGCTGCAATTGGGAAGTCAGCGGGCCATCCGGCACCTTGATGCTGAAGAACTCCAGATGTTCTTCCCAGTTCGGGCTGGCAATGGAGTAAGCACGCATGAGCGGGCGGCCGTTGGGCTGTTGCAG
Organism: Pseudomonas sp. S3_A03; assembly: GCF_054668275.1. Taxonomy (NCBI): domain Bacteria; kingdom Pseudomonadati; phylum Pseudomonadota; class Gammaproteobacteria; order Pseudomonadales; family Pseudomonadaceae; genus Pseudomonas; species Pseudomonas sp. S3_A03. The sequence continues at coordinate 5,352,169 of NZ_CP162753.1, read as the reverse complement.
GCCGATCATCACGAACTGACCGTTCTCGAAGCGCAGGCCCGGATCACGGGTGCACTTGAAGCTGAACAGAGTGTCGTTCCAGTGATGAACACTGAGGACACGCTCGTGGTTCATGTTGCTCATGTACGGGGGACTCCTGGAAGTGGGTCTGCGCCAGAGATGAAGCGCGCAATTGCACAGCATTCTAATGGCGGCGACAATATCTGTTAACTGGATTATTAAGATAAGGGTTATCGGTTATATCGATATGCGATTTACTCTCCGTCAACTGCAAGTCTTCGTCGCCGTCGCCCAGCAGGAAAGCGTCTCACGCGCTGCTGGCCTTCTGGCCTTATCCCAATCTGCGGCCAGCACGTCGATTACCGAGTTGGAGCGCCAATCCAGCTGCCAATTATTCGACCGTGCCGGTAAACGCCTGAGCCTCAACGCGCTCGGCCATCAGCTATTACCGCAGGCGGTGGCATTGCTGGACCAGGCCAAGGAGATCGAGGACTTGCTCAATGGCAAGTCCGGCTTCGGCTCCCTGGCAGTCGGCGCCACCTTGACCATCGGTAATTACCTGGCGACGCTGTTGATCGGCAGCTTCATGCAGCAGCACCCGGAAAGCCAAGTGAAGCTGCATGTGCAAAACACTGCCAATATCGTGCACCAGGTTGCGCATTACGAAATTGACCTGGGTCTAATCGAAGGCGACTGCAGCCATCCGGACATCGAAGTGCAAACCTGGGTCGAAGATGAGTTGGTGGTGTTTTGCGCGCCGCAGCATCACCTGGCCAAACGCGGCGTGGCAACGATGCAAGAGCTGACCCATGAAGCGTGGATCCTGCGCGAACAAGGCTCAGGCACGCGCCTGACTTTCGACCAGGCCATGCGCCATCACCGCAGCGCACTGAATATCCGCCTGGAGCTGGAACACACCGAAGCGATCAAGCGCGCCGTGGAATCCGGATTGGGGATTGGCTGCATCTCGCGCCTGGCGCTGCGCGACGCGTTTCGGCGCGGCAGCCTGGTGCCGGTGGAGACCCCGGACCTGGACCTGGCGCGACAGTTCTACTTCATCTGGCACAAGCAGAAGTACCAGACCTCGGCGATGCGCGAGTTTTTGGAGCTGTGCCGCGCTTTCACCGCAGGGGTTCAACGCAGCGACGAGATCGTACTGCCGAACATTGCCTGAGGCTCAGACCAGGATCACTGCCCATACCAGAGTGATCATGGTCAGCGCGACGAATTGCGCGGCGCTGCCCATGTCCTTGGCGTTTTTCGACAGGGGGTGGCGGTCCAGAGAGATGCGATCGATGGCCGCTTCCACCGCCGAGTTGAGCAACTCGACAATCAGGGCCAACAGGCATACCGCAATCAGCAAAGCGCGCTCGACCCGGCTGACGTTCAGGAAAAAGCTCAGCGGGATCAGGATCACGTTGAGCAGCACCAACTGACGGAAAGCCGCCTCGCCAGTGAAGGCCGCGCGCAGGCCATCCAGGGAATAGCCCCCCGCATTGAAGATACGTTTGATACCGGTTTGACCCTTGAAAGGCGACATAGACGTAGGCAACTGAACCAAAGAAGTGGGGAAGCTAGATCACGCAAAGTCAAAAAAGCGTGAACCCGTGACATTTTATTGCGACGAAATTGACTCAAGTTGTTGCAAAAGCAGCGCCGCCTGAGTCCGCGTCCGCACATTCAGTTTGCGGAAAATTGCTGTCACATGCGCCTTGATGGTCGCTTCCGACACGCTCAGCTCGTAGGCAATCTGCTTGTTCAACAAGCCCTCGCAGACCATGGTCAATACCCGGAACTGCTGGGGCGTCAAACTGGCGAGGCCGTCACGGGCAGCCTTGGCTTCGTCGGACACGTTGATTTCTTCGAACGCCTGCGGCGGCCAGGACACATCGCCATCGAGCACTTTGCGCACGGCGTTCTGAATATCGTCCATGGCGCTGGACTTGGGAATGAAACCGCTAGCGCCAAACTCTTTGGAGCGCACCACCACGTCGGCGTCTTCCTGGGCCGAGACCATCACCACCGGGATCTGCGGGTATTGCCCGCGTAACAACACCAACCCCGAAAAACCGTAGGCACCGGGCATGTTCAGGTCGAGCAGCACCAGATCCCAGTCGGACTTTTCGGCGAGGCGGGTCTCCAACTCGGCAATGCTGGCCACTTCGACCAGGCGCACGTCCGGGCCAAGGCCCAGGGTCACCGCTTGATGCAGCGCACTGCGAAACAGCGGATGGTCATCGGCTATCAGGATTTCGTATGTGGCCATTGATTAAATGATCCTGTTTTTTAAGGCAGCCCTGATGGGTTCAGGGTTCGCCAGTACACACGGCAGCGGCCAGGCAGCCATTGCCACAGGGCAAACTCGACGTCAAAAGCGCCTGGAACGACGTCGAAAAGTCACGGTTGCGCCCCAATCGGCGCCCAGCATGCCCAGCGTAGCCTGGGGGGTCAAGCACCACGCCCAGTGGGCATTTTAGCGGCGAGTGGCTTTACGGTGCCATCATGCAAACGTCGTCTGGCTATACGCTCGGTATATAGGGCGCCAGTCGAGTATGGACGATATCAGTCGGGTCCAAAGGCATCTGGAACTTGGCGGCCAGGTAATGAGTGCTGAAGACGTCGAGGTAGGCGTCCAGTACTTCGCTGGCGGCACCGTCGGCGGCCAACTCCAGACACAAGGCGGCGACTTCGGCGGTGCAGAAATGATCATCGCGCTTGGACCGGCGCAGTTTGTAACGCGACAGTTGCTCAGGCGCCAGGCTCAGGACCGGCAAATGCTCCAAATAAGGGCTCTTGCGAAACATCTTGCGCGCTTCACTCCAAGTGCCATCCAGCAGGATAAACAACGGGCGCTTGCCCTCTTCCACCTTGACCTCACCGACCACCCGTTCAGGCGCCACGAATTCGCCGGGGAACACGATATAGGGCTGCCATTGCGGGTCAGCGAGCAAGGTGAGCAACTCGGGATCGACTTCGGTTCGCGACCACGCGAAGGCGGTCGTGTCTTCGATGACATCGGCGATCAACCAGCCAGTGTTGCTGGGCTTCATCGGCTCGACATCATGCATCAGCAGGCACATGGCGGACTTGGCCTGGACCCTGGGCCGCCAATCGCACAGGCAGTACTCGGGGATCACCCGGCAACCGGGGCAGCGTTCGGCACGGGAGCCCCGGTTGACGAAGGGCTTGATAGCACGCGCCAGACGCTGGGTACGCAGGCGGGAGACGGCGTGGTTCATCGGATGCGCCGCAGGGACGGAGAGATCGACACGGGATAGCTCAAGAAAGGTTGAAGTGGCGGCAGTTTACCAGCGATACGCCTGGCTGTAGTGGCAAGGGCTCACCTATAATTGCCCGCCACTGAACGCACAGCGCAGTGGCTGGTCTATGCACCAGTAACCGAATCAGGAGAGTTTCATGCTGCGTTCCATGCTGCGCCTTGCCGCCCCATCCATTGCGCTTGCGCTGGTTTTGCCCGTAGGCGCCCAGGCGGCCTCGCTGCTGGAGGCGCAAATGAACAGGAAGCTGCAAAGCGTCGCAACCGAAAGCAACAAGGACCTGCCCCGGGAAATCGATGAAAAAACCCTGGAAGTGGCCTACACCGTTGAAGGCATGCAACTGATCGATCACCTCAGCGTACTGCCCGACCGCGCCGAACAGATGCGGGCCAACCCTAAGGCTGTGTATTTCCAGCTGGGCCAGAGCGTGTGCCTGAACAAGGGTTATCGCGAGCTGATGGCCAAGGGCGCGGTCATGCGCTACGAAATCACCGAGAACAAAACTAACCGCCCGGTGGCGTCGGTGAAGTTCGTGGAAGCGGATTGCCCTGCCCCCGCTTCAGCCAAGAAGAAAAAGTAACCTCTGCCTGACTTCGCGCGTTGCTGGCCAGTGACGCGCACTTCCCCCGCTTCAACGCTCCGCCTGCAGCTAGACTCCGTGTGAGTGACCAATAAGCGGTTGCCAGGCAAGGGTTTTTCAGCCCATCATCAGGCCATCCCCCACAGCTCACTCACAGCATTTCTCATGCTGTTCTGTAACATTTTCAGGGCAAAAGAAGGTTGCCCTCTGCGGCAAGCAGCGACACATGCAGTGTCGTAGCCTCCGGCGAATCGCTCGTCGGCCATCCGGGCCCTGTAAGAAGGAGACGTTGAATGCCATACGAACCGAATGACAGCCTGCTCCGGCACTTTGAAGAAAGTGGAGCCGACCTCACGCAACAGGTCGAAGCGCAACTCCATCTGATCGCCCCCAACAGCCCGAATATCCCTCTGTATCGCGACATGATCCTCACCGTGCTACGCATGGCCCAGGACGACCGCAACCGTTGGAACGCCAAGATCACCCTGCAAGCCATCCGCGAACTGGACCATGCCTTTCGCGTGCTCGAACAGTTCAAGGGCCGACGCAAAGTCACGGTATTCGGCTCCGCGCGCACGCCCGTGGAAAGTCCCCTGTATGCCCTGGCCCGTGAAGTGGGCGCCGCGCTGGCACGCTCCGACTTGATGGTAATCACCGGCGGCGGCGGGGGCATAATGGCCGCGGCGCATGAAGGCGCCGGCCTGGAGCACAGCCTGGGGTTCAATATCACCCTGCCGTTTGAACAGCACGCCAACCCGACCATTGATGGCACCGAGAATCTGCTGTCGTTCCACTTCTTCTTTACGCGCAAGCTGTTTTTCGTCAAGGAAGCCGATGCGTTGGTACTGTGCCCGGGCGGCTTCGGCACACTGGATGAAGCGCTGGAAGTGCTGACCCTGATCCAGACCGGCAAGAGTCCGCTGGTACCGGTGGTATTGCTGGACGCGCCAGGTGGCGGGTTTTGGCAAGGTGCCCTGGACTTTATCCGTAACCAATTAGAAGCCAATCGCTATATCTTGCCGACCGACCTCAAGTTAGTGCGCTTGGTATACAGCGCTGAAGAAGCGGTGGAGGAAATCAATCAGTTTTATGCGAACTTCCATTCCACGCGCTGGTTGAAGCGCGAGTTTGTGGTGCGTATGAATCACCCGCTGAGTGATCGAGCGCTTAAATATCTGCAGAGTGAATTTGCCAGCCTGCGATTGAGCGGGGAATTCCAGCAACTTGCCTATACGGGTGAGGATCATGACGAGCCAAAATTCAGCCATTTGACACGGCTGGTGTTCAACTTCAATGGGCGAGATCAGGGCCGGTTGCGAGAGTTGGTGGATTACATCAACTTGCCGGAGAACTGGGCATCGGCTCAAGGGAAGACACAGCAGCGGGTGGCGCCGGAAACGGCTTGATTTTTAAGCGCAAAAAAAGACCCACTATTTTCATAGTGGGTCTTTTTTGTGGCGAATCAGGTCGGTGATGGAGGATTTAGGGCTGCTGTGCAGCTCTGCGGGAGCAAGCTCCCTCGCCACAGTCAACTCAGTCATCCATGTCTCGGCCGCTCAACAAGCGGCTGATCATCTCCATAGAAAATCCGCGATAACTCAGGAAGCGGCCTTGTTTCGCTCGCTCCTTGGCATCGATGGGCATCTGGCCAGAGAACTTGCGCCGCCAAGTGTCTTCCAACTGCGCCTGCCAACTGATACCGCACTCGCGCAGGGCAAGGTCGATATCGGCACGTTGCAGACCACGCTGGCTCAACTCTTCACGAATTCGCGCAGGGCCGTAACCGGAGCGGGCGCGGTAGGAGACAAAACTCTCAAGGTAACGGGATTCCGACAACAACCCTTCTTCCGTCAACCGGTCGAGTGCTGTATCGATCATCTCGGGGTCTGCGCCGCGCTGACGCAGTTTACGCGTCAGCTCGACTCGACCGTGCTCGCGTCGAGCGAGCAGGTCCATCGCAGTGCGCCGAACGGCGACGAGTGTATCCAGTACAACTGTCATCGTTTGCTTCAGATGTCAGTGTCGGCTTCTTCTACTTCTTCAACCGGCTCGCGGTTGGCGGCTGCTTTCACGTCTGGCGCGGCCGTCAGCAGCTTGTCGCGGATCTGCTTTTCAAGCGTGGCAGCGATGTCCGGGTTATCTGCCAGGAACTTGGCCGAGTTGGCCTTGCCTTGTCCGATCTTGCTGCCGTTGTAGGCATACCAGGCACCGGACTTCTCAACGAAACCGTGCAGCACGCCCAGATCGATCATCTCGCCGTTCAGGTAGATACCCTTACCGTAGAGAATCTGGAACTCGGCCTGACGGAATGGTGGAGCCACTTTGTTCTTCACAACCTTGACGCGGGTTTCGCTACCGACAACCTCGTCACCTTCCTTCACCGCGCCGGTACGACGGATGTCCAGACGGACCGAAGCGTAGAACTTCAGCGCGTTACCACCGGTGGTGGTTTCCGGGCTGCCGAACATTACGCCGATCTTCATACGGATCTGGTTGATGAAGATCACCAGGCAGTTCGCGTTCTTGATGTTGCCGGTGATTTTACGCAACGCCTGGGACATCAGACGGGCTTGCAGGCCCACGTGCATGTCGCCCATTTCGCCTTCGATTTCCGCCTTCGGTACCAGGGCAGCCACGGAGTCAACCACGATCACGTCGATGGCGTTGGAGCGCACCAGCATGTCAGTGATTTCCAGGGCTTGCTCACCAGTATCCGGCTGGGAAACCAGCAGGTCGTCAACGTTGACACCCAGCTTGCCGGCGTATTCAGGGTCCAGGGCATGTTCGGCATCGACGAACGCACAGGTGGCGCCCATTTTCTGTGCCTGGGCGATCACCGACAGGGTCAGGGTAGTTTTACCCGAAGATTCAGGACCGTAGATTTCAACGATACGGCCTTTTGGCAGACCGCCAATGCCGAGCGCAATGTCCAGACCCAGAGAGCCAGTGGAAATAGCCGGGATCGCCTGACGGTCATGATCGCCCATACGCATTACGGCACCCTTGCCGAATTGACGTTCGATCTGACCCAGGGCCGCAGCCAAGGCTTTCTTCTTGTTGTCGTCCATTAAAGTCCTCACGTAATCAATAAGGCCTGACGGCCAACACCTGTATAAGTAGACAGTATTGTTCCACAAAGATCGGAGATCGCCTACCCCTGATTTTCTATTTCTGCTGCAGCTCGTCGCAACAAGCCCTCAAGGGCGGCCTTTACCGTTTGTCGGCGGACCTCGTCGCGGTTGCCGGCGAAGTGCTCAAGCTCGGCGGTCACCTCATCGCCCACACCGAACGCGAGCCATACAGTGCCCACCGGCTTGTCCGGCGAGCCGCCGTCCGGCCCCGCCACACCGCTGACCGCCACGGCAAACCGCGCCAGGCTTTTTTCCTGAGCGCCGCGCACCATGGCCTCCACCACTTCCCGACTGACCGCGCCCACTTTTGGAAACAAATCCTCCGGCACGTTCAACTGCCGGGTCTTCTGCCGATTGGAGTAGGTGACGTACCCCGCTTCGAACCAGGCAGAACTCCCCGGAACCCGCGTGATGGCTTCGGCGATCCCGCCGCCCGTACAGGACTCAGCGGTGGTGACATGGGCATTGAGCACCTGCAAACGTCGGCCTAGTTCAGCAGCAAGTGGGGTGATGTCGTTCACGGGCGTCTCCAGAAGTGGGCGGGCGTTCGCCTACCCTACAGGAGCGAATCGCACACGCAAGCGACAGACTGAATCAAGACGCTAACAGGCGACGCCACGCACATAGGCCTGGCAGGCACGCCCCCCTTCGACTAAAAAGCACACAGTTATTGCTGATCCGGCCGGGAAGGTGGGCCCTGGTTGACGCCGATACGCTTGGCCGCCCAACGCTCATAAAGGCCGATGGCGACGTCGGCCCCCGCCATGGCGGTGAGGCAACCAATCGCGCCGGCGGTCCAGATCGACATACCCGCGGCGTAGCACAACATCAACGCCGAAACACCGCAGACCATGCACGCTCCGGATCGCAGCGCCAGGCGCCGTACCAGGGACCAACCGCGAGCGCCCTCCTTGTCGGCGCGCCACATTTCGCCGGACACTGCGCCGATCAGCGCCAGTACGATCACCAGCCAGATAGGCATTTCCGCTAACGCTTGCTGCTCGGTTGTCATGTCGCGCCTCCTGGCTGAGCAACGCCGGCAACATGCCGGTGTCTGGGTAATTCCGTATAGGCAGGCATTCCAAAAAGCCCGGTTGCCCAGGCTTTTCAGTAATACGGTCCTTCGGCGCTACTGGCGCGTTACGGATTGGTCCTTGATGTTTTTCCGACCACGATCCTTGTCTGCCGGATAACTGTTCTGATGCTTCAAGCTGTACACCCAGACCAACCTTCCGAACCGTCAAAGCCGATTCATTACTGTTTATCTGGATACAACCTTGTAACTAAAGAGCGTCGGCATCCTTGCCGGTGTTGCCTGGCGTCCTTGCCATCGCTCGGATGGCGTCCTTGCCGATGTTGCGTGCCTTCCCTGTCTTCCTAGGCAGCATCCTTGCCGCCTCCACCAGACCTTGTTGGCTGGCTTGAGATGAAGAGTATTACTGGATGCATATACAGTCAATGCATTAATGCATTTATTTCTCTCGGCAAAATGCACATACGCATTTATAGCCCGACAGGCTTAGGGTTTAGTGATTTTTTACAGGTAAAAAAGCCCGCACGTTGGCGGGCTTCGTCTGACAGAAGATGGTTAGCGGGCGTACATGCCCCACCAGAACACATGGCCGAGGATGCTGATCTGCTCATCCTGAATATCCTGGAAGCTGTAGTCTTCATCCGGGTGCTCATCACGATTGAAACTGCGCAGGCGAATACCCGAGGGCAGGCGATAGAGCTGTTTAACCCGCAACTGGCCATTGTGATTAATGGCATACAGGTCGCCATCGACAATGTCGCCAATCGCGCTTTTTCCGGCATTCACTCCGACCGTCGCGCCATCGCGCAGCACCGGCAACATACTATTGCCGCGCACCGTCACACATTTGGCCTGGTCGAACTGCACTCCGTTATGCCGCAGGCTGCGCTTTCCAAAACGCAGGCTGGCCTTTTCGCTTTCCTCAATGACGAATCTTCCTGATCCAGCAGCCAATTCAACCTCGCGCAAAAAGGGGATCGATACCTCGTCATCATTCACGGGGGTGTCATCGTCCCACAGGCTTATGTCCTTGAGTTCCGAATGCATCGGGTCGCGCCCCTCTTCGCGCGAAACGCCCAGCGCCACACGTCCGCGCAGTTGATCGGTGCTGACGCAAAAATACTCGGCGATACGGGAAATGTGCTTGTCCGATGGATCAACGATTTTGCCGCTGAGGATCCGGGACAGCGTGGATTGAGGCACTCCGGTGCGCCGGTAAAGCTCCGTGGGGGAGATCCGGTCGCGGCCCAGCAGTTCTCTTAAGACGATAGAAACGTTGCGTTTTTGCATAACGAGGATAGTGCCGGGTGTTTAAGGGGTTGGCAAATGCTGACCTGCATCAAAATGCATTATTTATGCACTCGGCATACCTTTTAGCAGACCTGCGAAGGTCAGGCTTGAGTGTTAACCTTTTCTACATCGCAGATATCGACGGGATGGGCGGCAAGGATGAGTCAATGGCGAACCTATAGTTTCTGGACCAAGGCCTGGATCCTCGGCCTCCTGGCACTTATGGCCGTAGTGTCCGATGGTGCAGACCTAAGTTCTCTGGGAGAGGGCTCGTCCCACCGCAAGCGCGTCTTCAGCCCCGGCTTCATTGTGTTGTGCATTTTTGTAGCCGTATGTGAGCTGATACTGCTGAACCACTTCTACGGTGTATGACCTGAATTTGTAACCCACGTGGTTGAGTCATACCCTTTCATATTTTGCCTCTCCGTTTGCGACCTGCGAAGGGCCGACCTCGCATGTTAACCTTGCCGCCATCGCAAAAACTGCTGGGCCAAGCGCGCCCTTTGCCCCATCACTTTCAACGAATTTGCCTACTACCCAATGAGTAAAAATACGTCCGATCTGTCCTCCCACACCCCGATGATGCAGCAGTATGGGCTGGGGAGGGTATTGCGCCAGTGACTACGTGGCCTCCAGCGATTCACTGTCTAAAACTTACCCGAGGGATAGCGCGTGTTTGGGCCAATGGTGCCGGGATAAGTCGAACTAGTTTTAGACAGATATTGAGTGTCGCGCGTTACCTTTTGCGATCTCGGGTCACGTAGCGCGGATTGGCACATAGCTGGCTATTTGCTACTGTCCTCCTGCGAACTGGTGCAGAAACGCGAGACTTGAAAGGTCGAACAACAAAAAAGCAGCTGACTTTAGATCACTCACAATACAAACCGACAAAACGGACAGCAAAATGTTAAATGGAAATCCGGCCGCAAGACTTCTAGATATCTTGATTGAGGCCCGTGATCAGTCAAGATCTGAGAATACATTGGCCGTTTGGGGGAAAGTTTTCAAAACTAGTAATAACGTAGCGCTCACATACGAGCGGCTGGCTAAAATGATGCGCCTGTCCGAAGAAACACACAAGGTGATGCTCGCCCTTTTCCTAAGCAGAGCAGACCAACATATTTCTGGAAGTCCACATTAGACAAAGCTTTTCAACAGCAAAATATGTTAAGTGGCTTTCATACTTTCGTGGACAACATCAATGACACTGCTATTGACCACTTGACTTCAGCAGTGGACTTACTCGACTTAAAAATACCCGACCCCATATCCAGCGCAGATGTTGATTCACACATAGAAACATTGAACACTTTGATATTAGAAGTACTGGACAGCGACTTGGAGCTAAAAGTTAAAGAGTACCTAGTTAGGTCGCTCAGATTGATTGTAACCGCCCTCCAAGAATATAGACTTGGCGGAAAGATCCCCGTGACAGACGCAATAGAACAAGCGCTTGGCCACAGTTTTTTTGACAAAGAATACTTGAGTGCTCTCCAGACAACGGACATAGGAAAGAAGGTACTGGGCGCCCTCGGAGATCTGGCGAACGCAGTAACTGTAGCAACTCCAATAGTCACTCTTTTATTAACTGAAACCGTAAGACAGACATTGGGGTTCCAAGACTGAGAGTTGCCAGCACGTCTCAGGTCTGACGTACGCCTGGCATGCACGCAACGCGATCAGTCCGTGGTCGCCGGTGTCGGTGATGGCTATGCTTGAGCTGGCTCTTAATAGGTCTGCCGTTGTGAGTGGATCAGACCAATTGATAAATAGTCTCTTTCTTTCCTTGAATTGGTTTCTTTCTGTGAGCCGGCTTTTTGCTTGGACTATTTACAGGCTCGAGAAATGGTGACCAGTGCCTCTCAAGGAAAGCCTCATAACGCTTCATGCTGTACATCACTCGCCTGGCCTGAGGCTCCAGTGGTATTTCGGCAGCGGGTCCAGCTAGACCAAACTTGTGCAGTAATGCCTGCCGAGCGACTTTGGGCATGCCGTCACCACCTAGGATGAATGGGATTCCATTCGTACGTAACCATCGAATCTGGATAGCCGAGCGTGCACTAGCGGTAAGCTCTGCAAGGTCCTGAGAGCTGATAAACATCGACTCCAAATGACCAGCCATAGTGTCGCTCCTCCAGTACTAGCGGCTTCAAGCGTTTGCGCCGGTGTCTACCAGCGCGACTATTTCGAGCATAGTATGCTGTGCGCTTGGTATTTGAAGGCGCTACAGTAATTTTATGGATCAGAGACCGGCCATGCCGCATGGCATGGTCAGCAGACGGGAGGCCAGCGTGGCAGAGTTCACAAATACCGTCACAAAGCGCATAGGTATTGTTCTGTTGCTGGGAGGACTGATTATCCTATCTATTGGTCTTTACAATATGGGCGGGCGCTACCTGAGTCCGGACCGCTTTTTTGAGCGGTGGCTAGATGTGATCAGCTGGAATAAATATCGCGTTAAGGAGTACCCGGCAGTCTTTTACGGTAGCTACCTTGTGATAATTGGGCTTTTCTTGTCAGTCCTGTATGACAAGGTAACTGGTCGGCTCGTGCAATGGATTTTGACTGGCGAAGCGAAACGAGATACGTGATCATGCCCCTCACCAAACCCAACCAGCAGCTGCGCCGCGACCTGAAAGACGCTGCGGCCCTGCTCAAATGGTCAGGCGTAGACCTGATGCAGGCCGCCGTAAAGCTTTCTGAGGCTGGCCAGGAAGATGACGCTCGCGAGCTGATCGAGATCGCCACTAGGTTTCAAGCTGTCGAGGATCAGATGGCGGGTTATGCGGACGAGGTGAAGGACGGCCGGATAATTCGGGCAGCGGAACAGCGCAAATGACTGCATGGCGAGAGCAAAGCTTCTGGAGCAAGGTTGGGGTCATTGCTTGTATCGCGTTGCTTATGATGATCCCCGGTTATTCCGACGCGGCCGGGCTAAGCTGGGGCTCATCAGGCCGCAAGCGAGTCTTCAGCCCTAGATTCGTTGTACTCTGTGTTTTCGTGGCTGTGTTCGAACTGATAGCGCTGAACCACTTCTATGCTGGCGTAGGCTAAACGCATTTAGGTAATCCTCCTTGTAACTGAAAATGGACTTTATGAAAAAAAACTCATCTCCTTTTTTCTGAGCTTGCTTCTCTTGGGTTGCGCCACTGCTCCCGTTGTCCCCGTGCCGAAGGGGCTGTGGTACGCAGATAACGAAGGCCCGGGCTCGCGATATCATGTCTATGTTTATTTCAAAGACGCCAGCAGCTTCACATGGTGGCGTACTACAGAACCGCAAGCAGTAGTTTTTAAGCGATGGGCCTATTACACCAATGAACACCCCGGCGTTGATGACCCCGTTATCTTCATGCGCAAAGGTGATTGGATAAAAGGCGAGCGGCATATTGTTAATAAAAACAGTGAAGGGGTTCTACAACTCACGGTTACACAAAGTTTCACCGGGTACTTTAGCGGTGATAGTCTGGAAATGGAGCAAAGTGGGAACTCCGTTTGGGCTGATGGAACCCCGGCTCCTCATGATACTGTGAGATGGTCCATGAAGCGGCTCAGCGCTCAATAGTGATAGCGTCAATTTAATCTCGCGGGTAGTAATACCGATCAAAATTAACACCCTGCCGTAGGCATTACAGCTTTCGAAAGTCGTACGGATAAACTGTGAAAAAAGGAATCTAAATGCGCTATTCCCCGATTTTGCTCGCGCTTGCTCTCGCGGGCTGCGCCAATACGCCTCCCTCGCTATCCGAGAGCGCCAAGGCCACTTTAAATGAGCCAATGCCAACGTCTGACGCGCAGCGAGTTTGGGAGTGTGCTGGAACAAGCAACGTCATTAAAGGACATGAATTTGTCCTTGAATTGCAAGGCAGACCGGCAGATTGGGGCGGAGAAAACTGGGCGCTCCGAGAACGGGCCAAGCGCATGGGTTGCAGCCAAGCAGAGATGGATGCGCGTGATATGGGGAAATTTTCAAGCCCACCTATTTCTCCTCGTCCAAAATAAAGTCAACAAGCCCGGCCCTTTGCCGGGCTTCTTGTTCTGGCGAGCGGCCTCCTCTGCTATGGTGGTGCCCTCTGGGCGCAATGGAAGCGGTGAAGAATGGACTCACGGAAGACTCTGGTAATCGCCTTATTGGCATCGGTCAGCACGCAGCCCGTATCAGGTGATGACGTCAACCCTATCGCTGCCGGGATATTTATCACAATCTCCTCGCCAACCATTTTAATTGGAGCGACTACATCTCTCACGACCGAGCCACCAAAGATCTTCAAATCCGCCAAGACTGATGCCCTGGCTTTCATTGGCTCAGACGGCAAGATTCGTGGCGCGGAGTTTGAGCAGGCATCCCGGTACTACCATTCGAAGTATCCCTCTCCTCTCATGTCCGACATGCAACTGGCCCAGGCGATCGCAGCGACCTACTGAGCATGGCCATTCACGTTCTTTTCACAGCAGAGGGTCTATGGTTCCCCCAGCTCCTTATGAAACTCTTTCAGCCCGCCCTCCCCATCGCGGGCTTTTCTTTGCCTGCAATTTGCCGAGCCCGCCCGCTTTTGGATGGGCTACGCTCATCGCACCATCGAATGGAGACATAGCAATGCACTCGCCCGAATACTCTCTTCCTGATGTCTTGGAACGCATCTACGAAAACCAACTCGCCCTGGAGGCAGCGATCATGGAGCTGTCGATGTGGACCGCGAACCATGGCGGCCCTCACGTAGACGAGAATGTCCGCGGCGCCCTGGAGACCATCGGAGAGAACGCCGACCACATCAAGCAGGGCTTGGCACGACTACGGCGGAACAATGAAGGCTAGGAACTGCAGGAGGGCATATGAGCGATCTAACCGAAATTCTTTACGTACCTGAGCTGGCCAAGATGCTTGGCCGATCTGAATCTTCGATTAGAAGTGGGCTTCAGACTGATGCTGCTTGGCTCCCTAAAAGTTTCAAAATGGGCAACAGAATTTGCTGGCTTAAAACGGATGTCATGCAGTTCATAATCGATTGTAGGGATGGCAATATCCAGACCAAGCCTAAAAGGCCTGGAAGGAAACGGCGGGTTCCTCCTACCTTGAAAAGCATCGGCCGTTGATCAGCCGGCCATCACGTCCAGCAGGGCGATGCTAGGATTTAGCTCTGGCGCGACCTCTTTCCAAACAATCGTCGTGACGCTCGCTGCGCAAATCGACGAGGTCGCGCCTCACTTTTGAACACGGATCGAATGAGCAAATCTACCATCCAGCCGCGATTTCTCAGGGCTCACCAGGCACCCGTCTATCTTGGAATGTGCCGAGGCGTCTTTAACAGAACTGTGCGGCCCTATGTTCGTGAGTTCCCGATAGGTGAGCGGGGCATTGGCTTCGACCGCATTGAACTCGACCAATGGGCAGAGGCGCACATGGCGGCGCACTCCGTAGCCAAGAGCGCAAAGACAGAACCATCGCAACTCTCCATTGGTAATTTCACCCACACCCCGAAAACCTCAGAAGAATTTCATAGGTTGGTTGCTGACATCCTTGGGAAGAGGACCAAGGCGAAGGATGTTCGACGACGGGTGCCCAAGGAGAAGTGATCATCTTCTGTTACCGACTGCCACCATCTGCCTCGGTAAGGAGACAAACATGACTATGGCACATGGCATCGATCGCTTCCTGCGTCTCAAAGAGGTTATCCATATCACAGGTTTGAGCACCGCCACGATTTATCGAAGAATCAAAGAAGGCACCTTTCCGAGGCAAATGCAGATCGGCCCTAACTCAGTGGCCTGGCGGCAGTCAGAAATAGATAAGTGGATGCTAGATCCATTCCCTTGACGGATGTGGCGGCCAGCGTGCGACCAGCTATTCAAGGAAAATCAGCAGCTACACGTAGAGCTTAGAAAAATCACTGAGCCACAACCCTGACGTACGCCTGGCAGGCCCGCAACGCGATCAGTCCTTGGTCACCGGCATCGGTGATGCCGATAATTCGTTGAGCATGCGCTGGGTCAAGTTGGGCTCGACGGGCTGCATGAACCACGCCGGCGGCGGCGCTGGCGGTAGGCACGTTGCAGCCACTGGCTGAATCCTCGAGAAGGACTGACAGCCGCAGATCAGAAGTGGCAAGGCGATCGCGCAGCCGAGCCTGATTGCGTTGGGCATCGGATAATTCCTTGGTGTGTTGTTGGTCCTGGGTGGCGAGCTGCTGTTCGGTGGCCAGGCGCTTGTCCTGCTGGGTGCGGGCCTGGGCGGCGGCGGCATTGCTGATCGCGGCCAGGTCATCCTTGTGCAGCCCGGCCTGCTCGGCGAGTTTCTTACCCATTCGCAAGTCCTGCACCTGCCAGGTAACACAGGATGCCGCCGCCATCAGCACCAGGATCAGCACCACCAGACCGGCCAGCTTCTGCACCGGCGTCATGCCAGCACCTGCAGCGCCTTGTCATACAGTGCCTGGCGGTCGTCCTGGCCAGTAAGTCCACCATTGATGCGTCGGGTGATCTTCACGAACTCGCCCTGATCGGCCAGCGTGTTCAGGCCCTTGGTCGACCAGAACCACGCCGCCGACATTGCGGCGTATTGCGGCTGCTCGAGCTGATCAGGCTGATTGATCACGTCCAGGCCCAGCGCCTCCCCGCACGCCTCGTAGTTCGCCCGGCCGGTGATCTGGATCAGGCCGCGTCCACGGTACTTGGAGCCGTCCCCCTTCACTGTGTTGCCAAGATCGGCGCGGCCCTCATATCCGAGCTGCTGGGCGGTTGGGCCCCATATCTCGCGAACGTACCGAAGTTGCCCCGACTCGTGACCAACCTGGGCGATGAATGCAGCCGCGCGGGCGGTGCCGACAATCCCGTAACGATTCATGGCGGCGTTCAGTGCAGGAACAAAAACGCCGGCTTGGCGGCCGGCGTTCGGGAGGATCTGCAGCAACTGCTGCTCGTTGATGGACATACTTTTCTCCAGGCGGAAAAAAACCGCTCAAGGCGGTCGTGGTATTGCGCTACGGCTCAGTCCGCGGTAGCCGGACTCAGGCGGCTGATAATCGCTCGCGCAGCGGTGCGCGCCAATCGAACATCCTCAGGGATGGGCGTTCCATCCTCAAACAGCGCAAAGGCATGCCAGTCAGTTTCGCGCAGGTACGCACGCGCCCGGTCCAAGTCCACTTGATCCTTAACGTCCTGGTCGGTTTTCACCAACTCAAGCTTCGATAGATCCACCATCTTGTGCTACCTCCAATTGCTCGCCAGGCTCGATAACCTCGGCGGTCGTAGGCTTGATTGGCGTTGTGTCTGGGAATTTTACCGGGCCGCTGCGTGCATCCAGGATGATTGGCCCTGCTGGGTTCCGATATTCCTCTGGGCTATCCCAGGAAACCGGAAGGCGCAGCGTAAAGTGCAGTGTCTTGCCCTTTCGCTCGACGAACTCGGATTCAACGAAGAACTTATTGCCTACCGCACCTCCTGGCAGTCGGTAACCATCGGGTATGCCGGAAAGATCGATAGCCTCACCGTTGATCGTGATGACGTCACCAGACACGGACGCTTCAAGAGGCCAGCTAACCAGATCAGCCCATAGTTTAATTTTCATTATTTCCACTGCCCCCATACAGAGACGTTGACGTTGTAAGTTTGAGCGGTGGCGCCTGACCGCAAGATGATGCTAATGCTGGTTGGGGTCGCCAGGTCACAAGAGATGATCCCGTAATGGTCGTTGGCGGCTGTAGCTCGCACCGAAGCCACTGGCCGCGCCAGGCCGGTGTTTGAAACAAGGCCGCTTGGGATGGTAACTGTGAGGTAGTTTATCGAGTTTGCTGGGAGGTTTCCGGTAGTCGGGGCAGTACCGAGCATGCACATCTGCCCATTCGCATACTTGAAAATGCTGAAACCGCTTACGGCGCCAGCCCACATCAGGCCGCCAATTGCAGGGTCTAGCGTTGCATTTGCGCCGGATATTACGGGAGTCCACGCACCCCATGTGCCTCCGGACTGGACGCGCTCATACCTTGCACCTGTGGCCCCATTTACCATCGACTGCCACAGATTAAGGTTGTCAGCTGGGATTACTGATAGAAAACCAGTAAAAGAACCGACACCTGCAATTACGAATTGCCCCCATATGCTTATCGCACCCGTCCTGTAAGAGTCCGGGTTAAGCCCGACCCCCACAAATGGAGCGTTGTCCTTAGAGCCTAGGCCGCCATAGCCAACGGTTAGAGACCGCCCCGCCGTAGCGTCCGTTGGCGATGTAACTAGCGTTGAAGTTGCTGCGGTTCCGAGCCCCAGAGCCGTTCTTGCGCCTGGCTGATCTGTTGCACCGGTTCCGCCCTTGGTCAGCGGCAAAATGTCATAGTTACCAGTAGTGCCCAGCGCCGCCAACTTTGGCCCAAACTGATTGTTCAAATTATTGAAGGCATCAGACAGCATCTTGTCGTAGCCCTGCACCGGCATGATTGCGTAAGCCGCGCCGCTGGCGGTCGGGCCTTTGTAAGGAGGCAGGATCGAGATCACTGTGCCACTCGCGACGTTGGCAACCTCATAGCTGACGCCATCCGGGCCGATGAACGAGTCACCCACCCTGGAGGATGCGGCGAAATCCACACCTGTTCCTGTGACTGTCGTGCTGCCGTTCTGGACAGCAACTGTCCCGGTTCTTTGCCAAACCATAAGTTACTCCCAAAAATTAATATTTTTTGCAGCTATAGCTGACTAGGAAACGGGCTTAGCAAACAGAAGGGGCAGGAAAAAACTTCCGCTGCCGTAGTCGCCTATATTCTGTAGTGTCGCCGTGATGGTGTTGTTAGCAAAATTCCATGTGCAACTTAACTTGGAGTAAGTATCTCGTCCCGGCATATCCATCGCAATATTGTTTATCAACATGTAGTTACCGGTATTCAATGGAACGGACGTGTTCCAGTTGTAAACCCATCTGCCGACGGACGGGTTAGAAGCGCCTAAGTAGTTCCATCCGGTAATTACATTCGTGAATTGCGCGCAAGGCGTTCCGCTGTCAAACAAAAGCTTGGCTCCGCCGTCCCATAAGCGCATTCCGTACGTGTCCGTCTCCCTTGATTGGTATGCAGCCAGGAAGTATGTCCCTGTTCCGCCCGCGTTATTGGTCCAACCTGTCCAGTTCCCTGGTGAGCCTAGAAGGCGAACCCATTGAAAGGCCGCGGTTGCATCTGGCCTTACAAATATTAGGGGGCTTCTGCTGATGTTATTGGGTAGGGGAATGCGGCGCCTCCCGAGTACCTGGCCGAATACAAGACGACTAGTCTTGAGAATTCGGAGTCCAGCGTAACTACGTCCGCATTATTCGTAAAAGTTAAACCGTACGTCATTATCTGTATCTCAGTACTAGCAGTCTTTGTGTTGATACCCCGATTCTGCCCGTCGGCATATCACGCTTGCAGAACCAGACCGTTACGCCGCGATCCATGACTTGGACGTCAAACTGGCAGTTGCCCGCATCCTGACTGCTCGAACTGCTCGACCAGTTTCCGTTTGGGAGGCAGACGCCCGTGCAGGTAGCAATGGTTACGCCGGGGATTGGGATGTACAGACTCCTTCCTGATTGTGAAACCAGGGCCGAATAAACGACCCTTACCGTGAATGAGTTTTCATCAAGCACCAGGTTCCCCGCAGAACTCCATAGCCGCATACCTGAACTCATTCTGTGAGGTCTCCAATTTGAACCCGCTTGACGTTGTTCACATCCCAGAACCGCAGAGATCGATTTGTCATCATTGAACGCCCCCTGCCCCGGGACAATTCCGTTGATTTCAAAAGTTCCGTCCTTGTTGAGGATCCAGCCTTGCTGCCCTGCGATGTAGTTTGTGGAACTGATATATGCGCCAATCTTGGCGTTGGTGATCGTACTGTCTTGGATAAATGCAGAGTTGATGAATGTCTGCCCACCAGTAACCGCGAAGGGTGACACCGGCGTACCGCTTGCCAGGTTCAGCAGCATGAACGTGTCAGCCCTGACCACGAACTGCGACGACACTCCAGACGGATCGACCTGCAGGCCCAGGCCAAACGACGCGGCGTACTTCTGGCCGCCGGCGGTGGTCTCCATCCTCACCGACCAAATAGTCGACAGCTTGTCATTGGTATCGGCGAGTGCAGAGCTCGTCTGTTGAATCGCTGCTTTGTTGGTAGCAACTCCGTCTTTGGCAGAGGCGACCTCGGCACTTACCTGTGCCACTTGTTGCGCAGATGCCTGTTTATTGTTGGCCACCGTGCTTTCCAGAAGCGTCACGTTTGCAGCGTTCTGGTTAACCTTTGAATCCAACGTTGTGAGGCGCTGCGCCGAAGCCTCTTCGTTTGATGCGATTACCTTTTCTTGAACGGCGATTGCCGAGGTGCTGGCCCAACCTTTCAACGCATCCGCTTTGGCTCCGCTACCGCTATCGTCACGCGCCGCAGCACGCAGCGCGTTTGTGGTAGCGGCCTGCGCAGTGACCACGCCACCGATCTTGGAAATATCGGTGGTATTGGTGCTGACCTGCTGCGCCAAACCGTTGGCTGCCTCCAACGACTGCCCTACGTCCTCCCAGTACGTGGCATTGGGGGGCGGGTTGCTAACTGGTACCTGATCCTTCGCCTGGTAGATGCGATCACCCGCCACCACCATCTGCCCTTTCAGATAGACCTGACCCGGAACGTATGCGCCGAGCCCGTCCAATGCGTCGATCTGGTCCTGAAGGTCTTGGATCTTCTCAATGTCGCTGAGTAGATCCTCGCCCAACTCGGACTTCGTTAATTTCCCCGTAAGCAGTTGAAGGACGGGCGTGGCATCCGAGCCAGCCTGACCCATCACACCATTCACAACAGGGTAGAACGGCCCGATGTTGCCGGTACGGTCCACCAGGCGCGCCCAGAAGAACAGGGTGGCGCCCGCCAGGAGAGACTGCATACGGTAATCCGCCTGCGGATAAGCCAGGTCGGCCAGCTTGGTCGCCGCCGCCAGGTCGTTCGCAGGGCCATACCACAGCTCGGTGCGCTGGGTGTCCTCGGCGCCAGCAGGGAAACCCCAGCGAATGCCGATGCCGAACAGTTCGCTGGTGGTGGACAGGAATGCTACGGCCGGCGGCAAGCCGACCTTCCCTTCCAGGTTGATCAGTGCCGACGTGGTTGGAATCGAGGAAACGTTGAGCGCACTTACCGCCCGCACCCGGGCCATGTACTGGCCGGAGTAAATCCCGCGCACGTCGACCATCAGTTCAGCGGTCCGAGGGACAGTGATCCACTCGCGCGCGCCCCACTTCCATTCCACGTCATAAGCCACGGCGTTGGGAGCAGCGTCCCATGCGATAGACATGACCGTCACAGCAATGCCCTGCTCGATAACAACATTTTGGCTGAGCATTACTCGGGCCGGTGCATCCTGACTGCCTACCGGGATACCGGTGATCGGGCGAGGATCGACCACGGCCCCACTGTCAACAGCGTCAAACTTGCTGGGATCGTGCTGAATTACTTCGAGCTGAAACTGGTGCCACTCCGGACGCGTGACGTTGCGGACGTAGAACTGCATGAGCTTCAGGTCTTCGTAGTCGAGAATCCAGCCGCACTCGGCCTGTGGCTGTTCGCTAAAATCTGCCATGACAGTAACGTTACGGCCCGCAACTGACTTCACGACGCGGCCTTCGGACTTCCCACTGGGCAGGTTGACCATCAATCGAGCGCCAACAGGCACGGTCGTATCGCGATCAAGCGTGACAACGCGACCGGCAGCCTCAGCTATACGACCGCCGTTGTTCCGGCCAACCAGCATAGGGTCAGCCACGGCGATGACCTGGCCAGGCTTTGGAATATCACCGTCGAGCCCGACCCGAAACACACCACCTTGGGTCTGTAGCTTTTCTGTCAGCGCCGCCCACTGCCCGGCGCGCTGCGCCTGGCCAAGAGAGGTGCAACCAATCGCGCCAATGGTGGTATCGCGGACAATACCGCCCAGTTCGACCATGGCCTCATCATCGAATACCGGCTCCTTGTCGGTTTCGAAGCCCTGATCTGGATTATCCCAGGACACCATGTAGAGCGTGTGCCGATCGCGCGCGCGGGTGCCTTCGTACTTGATGGCGCCGTTGTTCAGTATCTGTGTTTGGTTGTACGTGTACACCGGGTCGCCGGGCATATCAGCATTGACCACGATCTGGCTGCCGTCCCAGTAGGCCAGGCCGTGAAAGATAGAGGCCAGGTCCTGAAGCACGGCATATGCCTCGGCCTGCTTCTGGAAATACAGATTGCAGGTGAATCGCGGCTCCATGCCCCCTTTCCCGTCCGGCACCATCTGATCGCAGTACTGCGCGATGCGATAGAGCGACCAGCGATCAACCATTGTCGCGTCGATCCGGTCGCCAAGTCCGTAATACGGGTGCAGCACTAGGTCGTAGAAGATCCACGCCGGGTTGTTGGTGTAGGCCTCCTTGAAAGTGCCGTCCCAAATACCGTTGCTTGTACCAGTTCCCGACGTTGCGTAGGTGCGCGTCGACGGGTCGTAGTTGGTAGGCACGCGGATGATTCGTCCACGCATCAGCACAGCGATCTTGGCGATATCACCGCCGAACGTTTGGGCGTCATACTCCAGGCAGCTAACAGCTGTGAGCGGGTATTCCTGATCGCTGTCGACAACTTCGGCGATAGCCTTGACGATCATCTGATCAACGACCAGATCAGAGTTAGCGTTTGGGGTCAGGCGGCGCACACGCATAGTCCAGCGGTTGCCGGTCGGTAATTCCAGTCGGTGAGCGCGCTCGTACTCCGTGATGTTCTTACGATCTACAGCCGACACCAGTACCTCAAGGTACGGGCCGTTGTCGGTGGAAATATCTACGGCGTAATCAATCCGCACGCCGTTGATGTTGCCGGAGGCGTCCTGGCTGCGAAGGGTTGGCCAGCTCAGACGAATGCGTACGGCATCAATCATCGAGTTGGTGATGGTGTGCAGCCAAGGCGTGCCGAATATCAGTTCTTTCTTGACATCGATCTCGTTACTAGATTCTTGTATCCCCTCCAAACGCTCTTGATTCAACTCTCCGGAACGGAACTGCCACTTCACGCTTGGGTAGTTGATCGAGCCATCAGGCGCCATGACTTGGGTACCATTCAGATCGACTGAACGCAAACCATCGACCGGCCCGATGATAGGACCCCAACTCCACAAATAAGTGACTCGTGCTGTAGAGATCGAGGGCACACTGTTGGAGGCGATGCTGGGCTGCTTCTGCTTGCCTTGGCCGCCCTTGCTGCCAGCAACGGTACGTCGCATGCGCAACGTTAAACCGCGTATTTTCTTTTCTGATGCGCTCATGCACCCTCCAAAATACAAAAACCCGGAAGATCAGGGCAAATTAGAACCAGGCTCGATATTTGGTTATAGTGTTCAGTCATACGTACATTTAATTTCTAAAAAGATAGGGAAGCCTCAGCATGAAAAATTTCCGAGTCACCCCAACAGACAGCAACGGACAAGCTTCAAGGGCCGAAATTGTTAAAGTTTGGTACGTAATAGATGACTACCTAGTTCACTTTTCCGTAAACTCTCCAGAGGAGGCAGAAAGTTTAAAAGCAGGCCTCGAACTCGCAAAAATCAATCTTGACATAGAAAAAGAACAACAACCCCTCAAAAGGTACGAGCTAGGTAAGTATGTCGCTTTCACATCAAGCAAGGCGGCCGAGATTGTAATTGGAACAATGTCTAACTGGATACTCAAAGCTGAAGATCTAAAAAACGAACAAGAGTCAGAACCGGATGACAGCAGGCCTGAACTAAAACCTCAAGTACCAGACAACTTAACCAATAACAAAACCAAAAAAAATACTAAAGGCAACGACAAAATTTAGCTCAACTCCCTTATAAATCTAAATATTATCTTGAGTGTATATTCCTCCTGACTCGACAGCACCGCCGATCTTTCTTTCCCCATAGAGCAGAGGATATGGATTGCCCTGCGCGATGGTCGTAACCGCCCCGCCGAAGCCGTAGCTCGGGTTGTTGCCATCATTGTTCTTTCCCTCGGCGCTGGCCTTGGTGGTCGGTGACAGCATTTGCACCACACCGCCCAGGCCAACGGCTGCACCTGCAGCGAGCAGCCCCATACCCAGGGTTGAAGTGGTGCCACCGGTGAACAAGCCAGCCACGATCAGAACCACGCCGAGAAGCGTCTGGAACATGCCGGCCTGCTTGCTACCCTGAATTACCGGCTGAATGCGAATATCGCCTTCAGTCCGGCCCACCAATTCAAGCTCCTGCTCACCGACGTTACGCTCGTCAACAAACACCGCGAAGACCATGCCGCGCTCGTGAGCCGTACGCATGAATTTCTCGAATCCCGGCTTCATCGCGCACAGGGCGGCCGTGGCGTCGTGAATGCCATTCAGATCGAGGCGGTATTCTTTGCCGAACTTCTTGCCCAGCACACCGCCGAGCTTGATGGTGCGCATAGTCATGGGCGGTAGTCCTTGTGCCTGAGGATCAGCTTGACCCGGTTGGCCATCGACCAGCCGTAGATTTCACGGACAGCCAGGCGGCCGGGCATGTGGTGGTAAATGAATGGGCCGGAGCCGCCGAGTTTTGGCGCGGGCTCGCTGATCAACGCGGGTTCGTTGCCCAGGTAGATAACTGCGTGGTTAGGGAAATAGCACTCCCGCCCGGGCGTCGGAATCTGCAGCACCACCATATCGCCGCGCTGCGCCTCGTTTACCTGATAGAAACCGGCCGCCGCGAAGTTGTCCTCGTACAGACTTGGGCCGCCCTTTTGCTCCCACCAAAGATCGGAGCGCTCAAAGTTCGGCAGCTGCAAGCCAGCCTCACGTGCGTACCAGTCGCGGCAGGCTGCCCAGCAGTCCAGTAGGCCATGAGAAAAGTCGCGACCTAACAGAGGCGCCTGGAATCCCGTCGGCTTGAACCATTCGAAGTCACCACCGGGCCAGCCGACAATCCCCCATGGCAATTCATGCAGTTCGCAGCTAACGCGATCCGCCATGCTTGGCGCCGGCGCCTTGTCCGGATGGCTATGGATGATCGCCAGCACCTCGCCGCGATCCTCCGCCTTGGCCAAGTCCTTGTGATCAATCTGGAAGTGATCGCGGGGCATGGTGGCCAGGTTCCCGCAGGGCACGTACTCGCGCCCTGCGGCCGACCTGATAACCACCCCACAGGCTTCCGCCGGATAGGCTCGCTCAGCGTGAGCGCGGATCTTGTCCTGCAGTTTTTGATTGATGCGCATCGCTACCTCGAACTTGCGATAAGGCTCGCGCCCATGGATCCACCGAACCGGCGGGTGTTACCCCGAAGCTTGCAGCTGCTCCACCAGCCCCCGCAGCGATCCAGTGCAGGGTTGTCGGTGGGCTGGTTCTTTTTGTCGAACATCGCGGTTCCGGTGTAGGCGCAGGCCTCCTGCCGGTACCCGCCACGGCACGCCCACCGGCAGAGCTTGGTGATCTGCTGGGAAGGCAACATCTGCCCTTCCATATCAGTGGGGCTAGACAGCGAGAACGTGACCGAGATGCTCGGCAGTGCCTCGGTCTTCTGTTCGATAAACCAGAGGTTCGTTTTCGACTGGTCGCTGGCTTCCGGGTTGCCGTCGGGGAAGTTCGCGGCATCCAGGAAGTGGCGGAACGTTTCGATCACCTTCACCCGGGCGCCAGCCAAGTCGCGAAACTGGAAGCACAGCGCGGTGATCGCCCCGCGCACGCCACCGAGTTCGTCGTCCACCTGCAACGTTGGAGTGGCGGGCCGGCCGTCTCCGCGGATGTCGAAGCCCTTGGCATCAATCTGAAGCGGCGAATAAAGCTGTCCCTGCCAGATGATGTCGCCTTCCTGGGCGTGGCCGTGGAAGCGCCAGATCGTGGCGCCAAGGCGCGTAGCGTCCAGCTCGTAGAGCCTGATTTGGTTACCCGGCTCGAGCTTTTGAATGTCTGTGTTGTAATTCATACGACCTCAGAAACAATAAACCCCGCACTTGGCGGGGTTTGGTTAGGGTTTCGATTAAGGTGTGTAGGTCTGCTTGAACGTGAACGAGAGCGTCCAAAGGCCTGCGCCGAGAGGCTTCGGCTTGTAGCCCTTACATCGGTACCGGCCTTGGATACCCGCTGGCGGAGTCCAAAGGAATGACTTATAGCCCTCATGCCTGTCGATAAAATCACGAACTTGGTACAGCTCTTCACCAGGAACCAAAAGTCCAGAGTGCGTCAGGTTCCAAACCTCGCTCTTGGTATTAATGCCAATGCCACCGGCTTGTGTGTAGCCATCACCGAAGTCGTTTTCCCAGGTGCGCTGGTCGACATCCCCATCGCTGCCCAATTGAACGCAATAGCTGAATACTTCCACCATCAGACTCGCCTCCAGAGCAAACCGCCCTGCCCCATTTCACCCTGAAGCACACGGCGAATCTCAGCCACCAGCCCCTGGCCTGCAGCCTCCCCTTGTTTCCGAGCATCATCGCCACTCATTCCTGGCTGAGCCTGGACCGTGACGGGAGCGCTGATGTGAATCCCGCCCCCACCACCAGCACGTTCGCTGCCGACGCTTTCAGTTGCCGCGGTTTGCCGGGCCAGGAAGTTGGTAAGGTCCTTGTTCTGAGCCGGCGCCACGACCCGCTCACCGCCGTCGAGAAGCCAAGTGCCTTCCTTCGGAATGTTACCCATACCGTCATGCGCCATACCGGCCAACGCAGCACTTGCTACCCCGGCAACCATCGGCGCTGTGGCAGCAGCAGCGGCCGCGGCGGCAGCCGGCGCAGCAGCTGGCCCCACGATAGGGATTGCAGCTGTAGAGGCGAACGCTGCTAGGCTGGCCTGGAATGCTGTTGCCTGGGCATTGGCCACCAGCGTCGGCACCGCACTTGCCTGGGTGGTCTTGCCCACCAGCATCTGCACCGCCTGGTAGACCAGCCACTGCGCAGCCATATCGGAAAGAGCCTGCAAGGTTGACTTGGCGAAGTTAGCTACCAAGTCACCCAGAGCATCACCAGCGTCTTCTGCTCCACTTGCAACATCAGAGAGGAAAGTGCTGAGGCTGCTCTTTGCTCCACCCAGGACGGAAGAAGTCGCATCGGCCGCCATCGCTGAATAGTCCGTTGCCGCGTCGACGTAGTTCTGCCATGCGCTGCTGACACCATCCATCCAGTTCGATTGAGCTTCGTCGAGTTGGTTGTAGTAGTCCTGTTGAATGACGATTCTCTCGGCCAGGGCCTCTTCCAAGAGAGCGGTTTCCTTGTCGTAGTTCTCCTGTGCATCAGGATCGCCAGCCAGCGTTGCGTCCTTGTACTCCTTGTACATTTCCCGGCGCTGTTTGTTGAAGTCCTGGTCAATCGACAGAAACTCTTTCAGACGTGCCTTGTACTTGTCACCCTCCCCAGCACCAGCCAGCTCCTGGTCGAAACCATCCTTGGCCGACTGATTGCTTTCTTTGAGGTTGTAGCCCAGAGCGGCGAGCTTCGCGGCGTCCTGATTGGCCTTTACGAGCGCTTTCTTCGCATCGAGATCAGCGGCCAGCCCTTGCAGTTCTTTCTGCCTGGCCTCACTGAGCTTGGCGTAGTTGCCGCTGGCGATTTCAAACGCCAGCTTCTCAACCTCGGTCGCTTTCTGCTTTTTCCCGGATGTTTCGTCGATCAGGGCTATCTGGCGCTTGTAGTTTTCCTCGGCGTCCTCAAAGGTTTTGAGGTTCGCCTTGAGCGCGGAGGTATGGCTCTGGGTTTCTTTCGTCGCAGCTTTATTCGCGTCGGCCTGGGCCTTGGACGCGTAGGCGGCGGACATGATTGCAGTCTTGTCGGCCTCGGAGAGCTCTTTGTGCTCAGCGATATAACGGTTTGCCTCCTTTACGTCATCGTTATTGTCTTGGAGTTTTCCAAGTTGAGTTTGCAGGGTTTTGAGGTATTTCTCCCCGGCGGCGGTCATTCCTGTTGTTGCCTGGGTGGACGCGGCCGTAGGGGACGCCCCCTTGTTCATCTCCCCATTGAGTGCATTGAGGCGCTCTCGCGCCTCGGTGGCGCTGGACTTCACAACAGATAAAGCACCAGCTTGCTTGACCAGAGAATCAACTACCTTGGGGTCCACCAGGCTGTTCGATCTCAGCTCATCAAGGATCGGTGAAAGGTCTTTGCCGGCGGCTGAAGCCTCCGAGATCCTCTTCGAGTACTCCTGAAAAATAGCAGTACCACTTGCGCTTGAACGGGGGCCAACCAAACCCGTCTTGAGAATTTTCTGGAGCTTGTCATATTCCTCGCTCGCGGCCTTAATCCCTTCAGCCTCAGCTTCTCCCCAGCGGATGAGGGCTGCAGCTTTTTGGTCGCGGGTCAGCTGCTGGAATTTCGCAATAACATCGTCGAGTGGCCCCTTCAGCCCTTCCAGGCCTTGTGCCGCCTTCTCGGTGCTGGAGCGGAAGTCGGCGAACGAGAGTGCTACGGCGCCAGCAACGAAAAGCAGGCCAACCGGGCCGCCCATCAAGGCCAGTAATCCACGGCCTGCTGTGGCCATCACACCAAATGCACGACCGGCGATACTGGCGGCAGCGGCAGCTCTGTCGGATGCAACCGCAGCAGCATTAACGACCGCAGTGGTTTCTCCGTACGCTAATGCAGCCGCTGTTCTTTTCGCATATGCCGCCTGTATCTCCACCGAGGTGGCCACGGTAGTAGAGGCAAGAGAGCGCTCTGCCTGCTCAACTTTCTTTGTGACTGCAGCTTCAGCGAGTCGAAGTTCCGCAATTCGCGAGATCGACGCGGCCCGGCCGGTATCATTTATTTGTGCCGCCAGCCGCTGCTGCTCCAGCAAGCGCTCTGCTGCCAGGGACGCCTGAACCGTAGTGATGTTTGCGAGTTCAGATCCCTGCCTGACACGGTCTGAAGCTACCTTTCCTTGTGCGGAGGTGATTTCAAGATTGGCACGTTGGAGCAAAGCCTTCGCATCAATTTGCTTGGCCTGGGCAGCGTACAAGTCGCCCTTTGCTGTAGCGGCAGTGGCGGTCAACAGCGTTTGATTTGAGGCAGCAGCGTAGAGAGCTTGAGCCCCTTGCTGAGCGAATCCACCGGCGACTCGACCAAGCGCCACGTATAGACCAGTTGCCATAGCTTGCGCGAGCGCGTCGGAATTGTTTCGCAACGAGGTCAGCGCACCCGGCAAACTTCCGTCGATCGCTTTTGACAATCCGACGAACTCAGCGGCTACCTTCGCACTTGCACCGGTTGCCTGATCCAACTCACCAATGAACCGCGTCATTGAGTTGCTGATGGCGGTAAAGCTGTTGCCGATTGTCGTGGCAGTCTTGGAGAACAGGGTGTCCACCGCGCCCGCTTGGCTTTGTAGCGCCTTGACCACTGCCTGCGCAGTAAGCTCCCCGGCAGCTCCCATCGTGCGCAGTTGCCCAACGGTTTTGCCCATCCCTGCCGCAATTGCCTGGGACAAAGCCGGGGCCTGCTCCATCACGGAGTTCAGTTCTTCACCGCGCAGCACGCCGGACGCAAAAGCCTGCCCCAGCTGGATAAGCGCCGCGTTAGCACTCTCCGCTGAAGCGCCCGAGATTGCCAGGGTCTTGCTGATCGTCCCAACGACCCCGGCAACACCCTCTCCAGACAACTTGAGAGCAGTCTGATTTGTGGCAATTCGCTGATAAAGCTCAGCAGTTGCTGACAATGGCTGCCGAGAGTTTTGGGCGATATCGAAGACCGCTTTCTGAGCGGCAACCAGTTCGTCCGACCCGTTCGTTACTAGCTTGAGACGATTGGTTAAGGAGCTGTAGGCCTCAGTGGCCTGATAGACGCTGTTCAGGCTGAATGCCGCAGCCAAAGGGCCAGCAATCTTTGATGCAACGCTTGATAGCGATAGGAATTGACCCTGTAGTGCGTTGATTCGCACTGATGCGGCATCAGCCGCCGCCCCAGTGCTGGCAACAGACCGTGAGGCCCGATCCATACCCTGCTGGAAACCGCCAATTCGCGCGATCAGGTCCAGGGTGAGCGTACCAAGCGAGCGCGATGCCATTTACTTTTCTCCAGGCATAAAAAAACTCACCGGAGTGAGTTTGGTTTTTGCATTACAACAATAAGGATTTACCGATACGGGTTGGCCGTCTCAGTGATCGTGAAGCTGACCACTTTTCCAGAAGAATCCAGAACCACACTAAGCGCTTGATTGCTGTAGCTAGATCCAACAAAGCCAACTTTCGCGTACCCCCAGGACATTACTTGCGTTCCGTCTGAGTTCCGGGATTTTGCCAGCGGTCTACCGAACTGTTGGCCAAGTCATTTTCGGTAGTAACGCTTTGTTTTATTTGATCAAGTTGGCCATGAGTTACCGGTTTTCCATATTGCGTTGCGCACGCCGCCAGAGAGAACGCTGCCACCAGGGTGATAATCTTCCGCATCACGTATCTCCTTTTTAATTTGGAACAAACTACCACCATCCCTAGCGGCGATTACACCCACTCAGCCATTGCTTTCTCAAGCGCCAAGGCTTGGGCGTCAGCATGCGGCATAAAATCAACTAGCTCAGCCTTGCCCCCAGCCCCTCGGTTCACCTGCAGAGCAATGATCGCCGTCGACAACTCCATGCGTCGGCCTACGTTCAACGTCCCGTATTTATCCCGATAAGCAGACCAGGCCAAAACCTCCGCATATGAGAGGTTGGCCTTTGCCTCAGCGATGGTGCACCCGCCGACTCCGTTGAGCACCAGTTCGTGCAACAACTCATCGGCGGGGGTCAGTTTTTTACCGGGTTATTGACCTCGTTCACCGCCTGCAGAAGCACCACGCCGAGGCCCGAATCGAGGTTTACCGCATCCTCGAACGGCAACTCCTCATTACCGGTGTCGCCCAGCATGACGCTCGCCGAGAGGTATCTGGCGTTTTTAAAACGCTCGGCCTCGCCACCGGCGAACATGGCCTCCATCACGCCGAAAGCATGGCGACGGATGTGAATCTTGAACTTGTCGGTCACCTCCTTGCCTTTAGCGTCGAAGTGCTTCCATTCCACTTCGCGCTGCACCAGGGCGTCAGCAATGACGCCCCCTTTCTTTTTCAACTGAGCCAGGTTCATGCGATCCCCTTACGCTGTTTTGCGAATCCAGGCGGAACCGCCCGAGCGCTGAATGGTGGCGGCGGTGCTTACCACGGCGTTGGCTGCGAAGTCGAACGGGAAGTCCGAGACGTAGCCGTCGAAGACGAACCAGGTCCGCGAAGGCGGAAGCACAAAGTCATCGCCGCCGGCGTTGAGTGTTGGCGGAATATCGGTACCGTCTGACCAGCCCACAGCCCACGCTACGCTCTCGATGCTGTCATCTTCCGAAAGCTGATGAAGGCGGACGTGGGACGCGTTACGCGGGTCTGCGTTGAGCGTCAAAGACGCTTGCCCTGGAGTGCGCAGTCCGCGCAGATAACGACGAACCTTGTCGCTCAGGCAAGTGACCTCGATCTGATCAGCTGGGTTACCGCCTGGACTGAAAGCGGTTGCGCACTCAATCTCAAGCACCACAAAAACTGCGGGGTCAGCCGCACTCGGCACCAACGCGTAAACCTGGGTGCCTTGGGTAAGAATCGACATGGCTTTCTCCAAATGTCGGGCATAAAAAAACCCGCACTCGGCGGGTTGATTGGGGTGATGCTCTATCGAAGGGTGATCCAGTCGATATCAAAACTGCGGTGATAGTCCTTTGTTGTCGGGTCTCGTCCCGAGCCGCCCCAGCGGGTGATGTTGGCGTTCAGCTCCAGTGCATCCCGCAACGCCTCGGTGACCCGTGTCGCTGCGCCAGTACTGGCCGCGTACACGTCGACCTGCAACGTGTAGCCGTCGGCGTCCGGTCGGCCCGCGAGGTAGTTTTCTGGATTCCCGTCAATCAGGTTCCATACCACGTAGGGCTTCGCCACACCCTCTGGCGCTTCGCCAAACGAATAAAGGCGGCAGTCGATGCCAGAACCGATAAGCGCGGTTACCGTCGGCTCGGTTGAGCAGATTCGAAAAATAGGCGGATCCATCAATTGCCCCTGAGCGCAGCGTCAATCTCACGGCCAAGGCTCGTGACAAACTGTTCTGTGACCGCATTGACGTTTTGAGAGAAAGCCGGACGCATGAAAGGTGCCGGCGGCGTGAACTGGGTACCGAACTCGATATAGCGCCAGTGCCTAGTGTCGCCGCCCGGGTTTCCGGCCGCATCCTTGCTGTGCTGGTTTGACCCGGCGCCGCCTCTTATGCCGACGCGCATTACCACGCCGCCCTCGCGCCTGGATTGCTTGGTGGCCTCCTGGGTAATGACGTTGCGCCAGATTTTTTCCTTGGTGTCGGGATCATCCAGCGCCTTGGCCCGGGCTTTAACGTCATCGCGAATGATGTTCATGGCTTCGCGCGCCGCGCGGCGCAGGCCTTTTTTCTGGAGGCGCGGAGCAAGGTTTCGCATCCTTTCGATGGTGGCCGCGACACCCTGAAGCTGCGCGGAAATAGAACTAGCCATCCTTCATCCCCTTCGACACAAGAAGCGTCAGGTACTCAAGCCCTGATTTTCTGTCGGCGAGCGGCGGCCCTTGGATGCTGTATATCTCGCCTCGGTGGACAATACGCATCGTCGGGAGAACGCCCGCGCGGTAACGAATCAGCATCCTGCCAGTTACTTGGGACTGACCAGCCTTGGCCGCGACCATGTCCCGCGCCGACAAATCTTCAACAGCCGCCCAGGCCTTGGCAAACTCCACCCAGGACGGGTCAAGAAAGTCACCAGTTACAGGATCACGCGGCGTGATTTTGTGCTGAATTTCGACGCGGTGACGCAGTTTCCCGGCTTGCATCAAACACCCCACTCGACGCGATACGGCGTCAAAAGAGACTTGGAGCCGGATGGCATTTCGCTGAAGGACCCGCCAGCAACTGCGTCTTCACGATTTTCGTAGAGGTTGCCAGCAATCAACAGGCAAGCAGCACGGATCGAGGGGTTGACCAGGATCGGATCAGTCCCCGCGTCTCCAGCCAGCACGGCAGAAGCAAGTGCGTCAGCATCGGCATAGAAGCGACGATTGAGGTACTGCGCCGCACTATCCTCCGCAGCCTCCAGCACCAGCGCGACATAGGCCTGATCCTCGACCTCGGCCCGCAAGTGCTGCATTGCTACTTCAATCGGGATGACTGTCATATCAGGCGCCTTTCTTCTTGCCGCCCGGTTTGCCTGCTGCCTTTTCGCTGTTCAGCGGATCGGGTGAGTCATTCTGCTCAGTCAGGTCCACCAGTGGCTCGCCGTCGTCATCGCACTCGACTGCGTAGTTTTTTTGCAGAAGCTGGCGGCCGTGCTGCTCATCTGTGATGAACAGCGATCCCTCCGTCAACGTCTTGCCACCCAAGTAAAGCGGTTTGAGGGTCTTCAGTTTCATTTGGACCTCCGGGGGCCGCCTATTTGGCGGCCCCGCTATATCAAGGGGTTGGAGTGGCGAAGGTGCCGTAGATGAACGCTTCCGGACGCTTAACAGCCAGCGCCAGACGCTCTTCGCAACGGATCGAGATCATGTTCTTCTCGAAGTCGTCGGCGTTCTCGGTGGAGATCACCACGTTGGCGTCCTCGCGATCGAAGATCTGAGCGCCAGTCTGGAATGCACCGGTCAGGAACTTGCCCAGGAACGCCGCCAGTTCGGTTGCAACAACTGGCAGGCCCCACAGAGTGGGACCAGCGAGGCTCAGCGGGTTGCCGATGATGTAGCGACCCAGGGTGTCCTTGGTGAGCTCGATCTTCGCCCAATCGGTGAAGTGGAGCACGTGACCGCTGGCCGGCAAGCGCGCCAGTTGCGACTGGAGCATGGCCAGGCGCAGCTGGTCGATCTGGGTCATAGCGTCAGGCTCGAACGCTGCCGAATAAGCTTCTGCTTGCGGCACGATGCCGTGCAGGTGCACACCAGTGCCGTCGCCGAACAAGATCTCCGACTCTTCGGCGTATTTCAGGCCGTAGCGCATTTCTGCGTCGATGGTCGATTGCAGTTGGGCGAAGTCGTCCAAGATCTGCTTCGAGGCCTTGAACATATGCGCGATGGTGGTAACCGGCGTGATCTTAGTGTTGAACTGGATGTCGCTGTACGGTTTCTGGGTGTTTTCAGCGACAACGCGTGCGGCGTTGGTGAAGCCGGTCTGTTGCACCCAGAAGATTGCCGTGGAAGTGGTGCGGCCCGGCGCGATCAGATCACGGATGAACAGTCGCTGCTTCGGCATCACATCGATACCTGGCAGGCGCTGTGGCTCCAATACGCCTTCGGCAACGCCGGTGCTAAGCAACGCGGCGTGAACTGGCACGCTTACGCGGCGGTTGCCTTGAATGCTCTTTGCGAACTCGGCCAGAGCTTCGCTTTTGATGACAGTGCCGCCGAGGGTTTCGCTCTGAGCGGCGGCGGCCTGGGTAGGAATTCGGGCGAACTCCTGTTCCAGTTCGCCGAGCTGGGCCTTCAGCTGCTTCTCGGCTTCGGTCAGGCTGTTGAACTTCAGGGCCATCTCATCGACAGCGGCCTTGGTTTCGGTAGAAAGCGAGCCAGCTTTCTTGGCTTCCGACAGCGCGTTTTCAGCCTGCTTGCTGAATTCGTCAGTGGCCTTCTTAAGCTCGTTGGAGACGTTCTTCAACAGCTCGGCAGTAGTGTCGCTCATGGTTTTTCTCCGGTTTGAATAGCTGCTGCCGAGAACCGCGAAAGCGCGGCCTGTAGTTCGGCAATGGGATTGGCCAGGTTGGCCGGGGTTGCGGCAGCGTTCTGCTTGCCGGAGGTGGTAGCGCCAGGCGTACCAGCCTTGAGTTCTTGAATAAGGGCGCGGCGCTCGGAGCGCGGCATGCCCTGTTTGGCAAGGATCAGATCCATGCGGCGGGCAGCGACCTGGTGAGGCGCCGATGCACTGGCATCTTCGACTGCTGCGTCAGATGCCAGAAGGCTGTCTGCAAACCCCGCATCGATTGCAGCAGCGCCGCCCATCCAGGTCTCGACGTCCATGAGCTTGCGCATGGCCTCAATGGGGTCACCGGTGCGTACGGCGTAGATATCAGCGAGTGTTCCGTCAATCTGCTCGAGGAAGTCGGCGACCTCTCGAATGTCGTTGCGGTCACCGGCGGCCATGGTCCAGCTGTTGTGAATCATCAGGAAGCCGGCGCGCGCGATCTGGATTTCATCAGCCGCCATAGCGATGAATGACGCGGCCGAGGCGGCGAGGCCGAGGATTTGCACCGTCACCTTGCCCTTGTGCTCGCGCAGCAGGTTGTAGATGGCCAGCCCTTCAAACACGTCGCCACCTGGGCTGTTGATCTTCACGGTCACATCGCTGTCACCGATAGAGCGAAGCGCGGCGCTGATCCGCTTTGCAGTTACGCCCTCGCCCGTCCACCAATCAAACCCAATCGGGTCGTAAATCGTGATGGAGTTGTCATCCGTGCTTGCCGCCTTGATCGATGGATTCCACCGCTCCAAGGCCTTCGGCGTCAGGTCGCAGTGAACCTGCGCGCGCGGCCGAGCCTCCGGCGCCGCCGGAATGGTCTTTAGGGTCATTGGTTACTCCAGGATCAAGCGGCGAGAAGCCGCGGCAGAGATATCAGTGCGTGGGCCATCATTGGCCCATCGGGGTTTCCGGCATCAAGCGCCTTGGTCGCCAGATCGAAGGCTTCCTTGATTGCCTCCTTGTCCCCGCTCTGATTTGCGGCCGTGATGCGCAACATGAAGGCTGTTGCCGCCGGCGACATGCCTGCAGACTGTTTGCCGAGCTGATCAAGCGGCACGAGCGCCGACTGAACAGTGAACGTATCGCCACCCGGGATTGGAGCCATATTTTCCAGGCGACGTACCTCGTTACGGCACATCCAGCCGTTTTGCAGAGCTGTGTTGTACCAGGCGCCACGACCGGCGCTGTCGGCGCGCAGAAGGCCCTCAACAGCGAACTCAGCGAAGAACTCGTCAGCGTCAGCTTCACCGATCAGGCATCGGGTGATTTCCTGCTCAATGTTCACCAGTAGCGGGCGCAAACTGTTGGTCAGGAAATGCAGGTTCTGCGCTTCCACCGAACTGGCCCAGCTGGACTGCTTATCCATGTGACCGACCATGAAGGGCGGCACCCGGAACCACCGGCACATCTCTTCAATGCTAAACGAGCGTGACTCCAGCATTTGCGAGGCTTCGGGGTTCATGGTGATCCCCTGGTACTTGAGGCCCGCCTCAGCAACCATGATCTTGCCGGCGTTCTTGGAGCCCATGAACGAACCGAGGCTGCTCCGGAGCTGCTCGCGCTGCGCCGGGGTGAGCGTCTTGTCGCTGGAGAGTATCCCGGAGGCCTGCATGCCCTGGGCAAAGACCTTGGCGGCTGCCTCTTCTACCGCCATGGCTGATCCGAAGATCTCCTTACCGGTCGTTACAGGGAGCATCCCGCACACCCCGTCCAGGCCAAAGCCACGGATATGCATAAGTGTCTTTTCAGGGACGTCGCGCTCCACGCCGTTCTCGGTGTAGGTGTACTTGAGCCGGCCATTGTCCTGGCGCTTAACTCGCATGCACTGCGGCAGAAGCGGTACCAGCGCGATGATCCGGCCCGCCAGCATCCTCTTCTCGACGAAGGCGTTGCCGCGAAGGCAGATGCTGGCCACCACCAGAAGCATGAAACGCTGCGGGGTCATTTCCGAGTTCGGCACCCGACACAGCAGCCGGTAAAGTGGGTGGTCAGTTGCCGGAGCCCTTGAGCCATCAGGCAGGCGCCGGTACAGCTTCAGCGGCAACGTCGATACCGACTCCGAAAGCAAGCGAACGCAGGCCCATACCGTGGACAGCTGCATGGCTTTATCAACCGATACGTGCTGGCCACTGACCGAGCTGCCGAACCACTCCTGCCAGAACGAACCATCCTTTAAGCCGATGGGCACACCAAGCCAATTTTGAAGAGTGGCCTTGATTCGCCCGGGTTTCTTTTCGCGCGCCATCAAAGCCCCACCATAATTGGATTGTCGAAAAAGCCCTGTAGATCACCGCAACCCACCGGGTTCAGCGCTATGAGCGTAGTTGCGTCGAAGGTAGCCATGAGCGGGTCAATCTTTGCCGACCCGCTCACTTGCTTGTTGATTGCAATCGCGTTGCCTACCGCCACCGTCCTGGCATTACCGACAGACCAGGCCATCAGCCGTGTACCACCGTGAACGAACTCACCGCCGGCAACCTTTCGCTCAGTGGTCTTGATTGCACCATTGAGCCGCCAGCCCTGGGAGATCGAAACGATTTGCTCCATCGTGATACCGCGATCTTCCGTGGTCAGCTCATCAACGATATCGCCGATACCGGCCGCATCGACGCCTATTGCCTGCTTGTCCGGCAGTAGGCCCGCATCCCTAACTTCGCAGATGATGTCTGCGACCTGCAGGACATCATCACCAGGCCGCTCAACAATCGTTAGATCGCCATCAGCCTCGAAGTCGCGCAGGTTTGAAACGATATCCTTGCGCCGGTCGAGTGCGATCTGGTGGGCCCAAGCGTGCGCCCAGTGCAACCAGCGCCGAGTTTCACGCTCGCGGCCGATCAAACTCAGGCCCAACAAGTCATCAAGGCCGCCGCCGTCGATGCCTACCACAATCACCTCGGAGCGCCGCAGCAGCTCATCAAAGGTGAGCGACTTGTCGCCGGCGGCTTCCCAGTGATCAGCCCCCGCCCAGCGGTCGGTCCTTAAGTTCAGACCAATTTCGATATTCAGATGCTTGGCCAGGAACTTCTGCAGGGATCCATCTGAAGTACCCAGCCTCTTCTTGAGCTGGTCTTCTAGCCACTCCGCACTTACAGAGCGCCCGATGTTCGGGTTGGTGATGTAGAAGTTTTCCGGGTTTAGATAACCCTTGCTCACCACCATTTGAGCCGGGAACTCATAGAGAACGCCCAGCGTTTTTCGGTCGATAACCTTCCCGTCGCGCACATCGCGCCAGTACTTCAGGCGCTCCTTGAATACGCCCGCCGGCGGCTCGTCGCTCTGGGTCGTCAAGTAAATAACCCACCCCTCTTCGCGAGAGATCTGACCGCCCAGGGCTTCCATGAACATGGATTCCGCATTAGCACGCTTGCCGAACACCCAAAGCTCATCAACCAGCACCTTGCCGGCCTTCTTGCCTGAGACGGTATCGGTGTCAGCTGCAACAACCTTCAGTGAGTTCCGCGTGGTGCGGTCGGTGATCGTCCTGATGTGATCCTGCACATGGAACATTGCCGAAAGCTCTTCGTCGGCACGGACCATCGCGGCCGCTGGCTTGAAGGCGTTGTCAGCGACCTCCCGGGTCGGCGCCAGGATCAGATGCTCCTCTTCCTCGCGCCAGCACAGAATCAATGCGGTGAGCATGATCCCTGCGGCGATGGTGCTCTTCGTGTTCTTCTTGCTGATCAGCAGGCCGAACTCCCGGATCAGCTGCTTTCCGGTTTCGGAGTCGTAGGCTCCGAAAATGCAGCGGACGTAGTCGAACACCCACTCATCGCAGCAGTCGGCCATCCGTGGCTTACCAGGCAAGTCTGGTACGCGCAGTTCATTGAATATCTGAAGCGCACGCTCGGCTTCGTCTACAAAAATCGGTGGCGGGATAATCGACTCGTGGTCGATCAGGCGTTGCTCCCAGTCAGGGCATGCGGTCGACCATTCCATAGTTAGACCTGCTTACCGTTTGCCGCTACCAATTTGGGCGGGGCCTGCCTGGAGAATTTGCCAGCGGCCTTTTCCGCGGCTTCCTTCGCTGCATCCTTCTTTCCGCCCTCGCCCTTGCGGGAGTGAACGAAAGGCATCAGCGCCTTGGCGGCGTCGACACGCAGCTTCGCTTCGCTTTCGAGATCGTTCATGACCGCCAAAAGGAAATCCTTCGGGTCGGAGTGTCTCAGGGCTCTAGCCAAATCGAATCCGCCCTCAAGCGGCTCTTCAGGCTGCTGCTCGGCGCCGACTGGTGAAACTGTCTTACCGGATGGAGCATTAACATTTTTGTTAACGCCGGCCTTGACGAGTGCAGCCATAACGTTTGGGTGTTTAACCAGTCTCGAGCCGGCGACTGAAGCGCTAGAGACCGCGTAACCAGCAGCTATCGCTGCCTCCTTATTCGAGGCGCCACCTTGCACGGCGACGACAAAGGCGCGCTGTTTAGGTGTTAACGCCATTAACAAAAACCTCAAAAGGGGAAATAATCTGCGCGTGAGAGGGGGAGTGGTGTCCGAGAAAAAAGGTCGTGAACTTTCGACCCACCCTCCCCCTCGTGTAGCACGTCACTTGCACCGTGCAGCACGCCTGTGACGTGCAGATTCGCCTATCAGCCTCGATGTGCAGCCGACTCGCGCGCCGTCTTGGCCTTGTGGCATGGGATGCAGATCGCCTGTAGGTTGCCGTCTTCATCGGTGCCGCCCTGGGCAACGTTGACGATGTGGTCAACCTCAAGGTCTTTGGTGGTTAGCCCGCATACTCGGCAGGTGTAGTTGTCACGGATCAGGATCGCTTCACGCTTGCGGCGCCATGGCCGGCCGCCTCGGCCAGATCCCCAGCTATCAGCACCGGAGGCCTCAGCAACTGACGATACCTGGCGGATAGCGACGGGCGTGAGCCTGGACTTGAGGCTGGGTATCTTGGCCATCAGGTCACCTTGCTCCCATCCATGTAGGTCAGCGGCATCGCGTCCGGGTCTTGCTCACCCTGCTCGTCCGCCAGAACCTCGATCATCAGGATCTGTTGCTTGGCTATCTGCTCGAGCAGGGCTGTCTGCTTCTTCTGCTCGGCCAGTAGCTCGACCAGTAAACAACTCACTTGCTCGCTCATATGCCAGCCTCCTCATCTTGTTTAGCCACTCGCGCCGGGCGGCGCAGCCTTTACACATGCTTTAAACTCCTTGGCCAAATTACTTCCATGGCAGGAACCCATGACTCAAACAGCTCAGACCCAGACTCCAGCCCCGTCTTGGTTAACCGTTACTTTTTTCTCACTGCTTTTCTCCGTGATCAGCGGCATTGCCGTTGCTTCGGTTAGTTATGGCAAGCAAGAGGCTGCGAACGGGACTCTTGTGCAGCGTGTCGCGGACTACAAAGAGGCAAATGATCGATTGGTCGCAAATATTGAAAAATGGAGTAAGGCCTACGACGCCAGAGGCGAGCTACTCACGTCTGCTCAATCACGTGTTGCGGAACTGGAGAACGACCGTTGCATGCCTCTAAAGCGAGATATTGATACCATTCGGAACGACATTAACTACTTAGAAAACAACAACCACTCCGCTCAACAAATCGAGCGAAACATCCGCCAGATGAACGATTACCAACAATCTCTACGAGCTTGCTATGGCTCGACGGGACGCCGCTGAATGTGGATTGCCACGGCGCCCACCTGAACTTGACTCACTCAGCCTTGCGGGTGGGCAACTTGAAGTCGGTGACCCGATCCGCGATGTTTCGGATCTTCTCGACACCCAGGAAGCCAACCCAGCCACCTGCGAAGGTGGCCATGCTCTGGGGCAACCCGAAGAAGTCCAGGCCACTGATGATGGTTAGAGTCAGGCCGCCGCAGATCGCGCCCTCCACCAACATCTGGCGCCGTGTACCGCCGCCGTAGGTGATACGCAGGACAGCCATGGCGCAGGACAGCAGAGCCGCATAGATGATTGGCGAATGCTGGCTCAGCCACGCAAGCATCAATGCCCAGGTGTCTGGCTTGTCTGGCATGTTCGGCATCTCAGGTTCCTCCCTTTCGGGGAGTGAATAGATCCGGCTCCAGCAGCACTCCCAGCTCGGAGCAATGGGCGTGGTGGAGCCGAAAACGAAAAGGCCCGCACAGTGGCGAGCCGGAAGTTATCGCGAGCGGTGCAGCAGACCGCCAGGCATGAGCTCCTTGCGGATCACTGCCTTGACTTGTTCGTCTAGATTAGAGCCCAGCGGGTCAATCTGCCCTTTTAGGTCCTGGCCAAGCTCAGTCTTGCTGATCTTGTCGGCGAGCATTTCCAGGATATCCGAGGCGCTGCGCCCGTTGATGGCGAAGCGATCAGCTGAAACCACGAACTGCGATGGCAATCCAACGTCCATGCCCGCGACGTACAACTTGCCGTTCTCGCCGAGCTGCATCCGCACGCCCCAGGCAGCGGGCCATGGCGACTTTATGATGCCGTCATGAATCGTGGCCTCGCTGATGTAGACCTGGTCGCCATCAACCTTGAATGGCTCAGGTTGTTCAGCCTCTGGCTGGTCCAGCTTGCCGATCTTGTACCGTACAACGCCATCGTGAATGACAGTCATCAAGCCGTTCTTGATGCTGACCCGTGTACCGGCAACCTTAGCCTTCTCCAGGCGATCGGCCAGCTCTTCCTCGGTTTCGAGTCGGGCGTAGCTCAGGAACAGGCGGGAATTTAACGACTCATCGCCGTAGCTCGCATCGAACTCTTCGAACTCGGCGGCGTGGCGATACTGCTCGGGGACCTTCTGCAGCTCGGCCTGCATGAACTGGAGCAGGTTGGCGGCATTCTTGGGCAAGTCGTACTTGCTCCAGCTGGTCACTTCGACCGACACCATCTGGCGCTCTGGTGCATTCGCCGCTCTACCCATGGCGCAAGAGTTGATCTCGAACTCACCGGTGAGGGTATTGAGTTTCCAGCCGGAAACGCCCGGCACGTAGTCGCTGGATTGGATAGAGCCGGACATTTGCTGTGCCTCATAACGAGAAAAGGCCCGCCGATATGGCGAGCCTTGGAATTTGGAGCGGATACAGGGAATCGAACCCTGGTCGAAAGCTTGGAAGGCTGTCTAGCGACCTACGCTACCCGCAAATGCGTGTCTTCCCACGCTGCCCGCCTGAGCCAGCCCGTGAAGCACAGGTATGGACTGCTCATGCTGCCGGTGTTCTTTCGTAACGCGTGACTGCCGGCGATACCGCGTCCAGGCCCGCCCGAAGGCCCACCCTGGCTATGGCTTCACGCAACAAAATCGCAAAAAAAAGGCCTGCCAAAGGCAAGCCCAAGTAAATTTGGAAAATCTATTTCATCAAATACTCAATTTGGTCGTGACCAGACCAGGTCAACTGAATAGACGCTGATTCAGTATCTGTGGCGCTCTTCTTTGTTAGGTATCCGGCATCGACAAGAAGATTTAAGTGGTAAACCATCTCAACAGTCCACGCCTGGTGGCGCCCAGGGAGAGCGGACCGTAAGTGCACGAGATCCATACCGGCAGTGTCAGCATTCTCCTGAACCAACTGGAGCATTCTTAGGGCAAGTTCTTTGTCGCGCTTCATGCGGGTAGCTCCGGTGATTATCGAACCTTCGCTATACCGCACTATTGCTAACCCTGAATAGGCACCGCGCATAAAAAAGCCCGACTCAATGGCCGGGCTTTCGATGTGGTGTCGCGCTTGAAAAGCTGAACACGGTGCCATGAAAACAGGAGTTTATCCGCGTGGAAAGGTATTTCTACGCTGCTTCGCGGAAAGCCTCGATAGCGCAGTCAACCCAAGCCACTCCGGCCTTGATTAACTCCCGCGCCTTAGCCTCCCCCATGTCGTTATCCTTGGCAATCCGAAGCGCTGGCCACTTCGCGCCGAAGTACAGCCAAATAAAGTTGCCCATCTGCGCGTCCCGTGTAGCTAGCTTGGCAACCGCCCGATCCACCACGAGAGCCACGTCATCAGTGACACAGTAATTCTTGATCCCACCTTCGGTGACGTTGTTGTCCCGGATTAGAGCGTACAGCGGAGATACGTACCGAGGCACGCCCATCCCATCCATCCGCCACCAGCCCCATTGTTCCAATAGGTATTCGGTATCACCCAGGGGTTTGTCGGTGTAGGTGCGCTTCTTCATGCGGCTTTCCTCGGGTCTGGATCACTCAGGCCAAACAGGTCACGCAGCAACCGGTCAGCGGGTTTGTTCTTTGCATTGCCCTCGATAAGCCAGCGTTGCCCGAAGTCATGGAAACCGATCTGGGCCCGGCTGCCGTGCCAACTGGCCACCATGTCCAGCAGGTAAGCCAGCGCGCTCGGCCCGCCAACTTTGACCTCGGCCAGCTCCTCACCAGCGATCTTAAGAAAGCGCCGCTCTAGGTCGCTCATGCTTTTGCGCGGCAATGCCGCTGTGACGTTACTCATGATCTTTTCTCCCCTTTGCGCGGCCGGTGAATTTCAATACGCGTCCCATCTCCACCTCTTCGGTGCTTGGCGCTTTACCTCCGAAATCAACAAACCTGACGTACTTACCCTGCTGCTGAACAAGGCACGAACCGACCTTGGCGTGCCTGACCTTACCGACGATGAGTTCGGTTACTCCGTTCTGGCCCTCTTCGCTTTCCATGTCCC
Source organism: Pseudomonas sp. S3_A03 (assembly GCF_054668275.1). NCBI lineage: Bacteria > Pseudomonadati > Pseudomonadota > Gammaproteobacteria > Pseudomonadales > Pseudomonadaceae > Pseudomonas > Pseudomonas sp. S3_A03. The sequence continues at coordinate 5,309,629 of NZ_CP162753.1, read as the reverse complement.
GATGCACCAGAATCACAACGTCAGCGTCCTGCTCGATCTGTCCGGAGTCACGGATATCGCTCGGGCGAGGACGCTTGTCTGGACGGTTAGTTGAACCGCGGTTGAGCTGGGCCAGCACGATCACCGGGATCTTGAGTTCCTTGGCCAGGTTCTTGAGGGCTGTGGAAATCTTCCCAACCTCGATAGAGCGATTGGCACTACCCTCGGCGCCGATCAACTGGACGTAATCGACCAGCAACACGCTGAGCCCCTCCCTGCGCTGGCACTGGCGGGCAATTGAGCGGATGCGTGGCATCGTCATGCCGGCCTGGTCATTGACGAACAGCTTGGCTTTGTTGAGGACGCTGACCGCGTTGGAAAGCTTTGGCCAGTCATGGTCCTCAAGTTCGCCACTGTCCAACTTGCTGAGATTGACGCTACCTAGCGAAGCCAGGCCGCGCGTGATCAATTCCTCCTTGGTCATTTCCATGGAGAAAGCCAAGCCAACGCCATCAAGTTTGCAAGTGACGTGCTGAGCGATCTGCAGGCCTAGGATGGTCTTGCCCGACCCTGTGAGGCCGGCGACGACGATCATGTTTCCTGGGCGCAGGCCACGCACCAGTTCGTCAAGTTTCGCGAGCCCGGTCGAAAGACCGGTGGGCATCGTCTTGTTGAACTTTGAATCAATGGTATCCACCACGCCCGGCAGGATCTCGCTGGCCCTGTAGTAATCACGTTGGCCATCATCATCCAAATCGCGAAGGTCGGCGGTGGCCTGCTGGGCAAGTGCAATGATCTCCGCAAGCGGAAGGTCTTCGGTGGCTTGCTCGCGAATCACGTCGCCAGCCTCAATCACCCGACGAAGTATTGCCCGCTCTCGGACGTGTCTGGCATAGGCCTTCCAATTGGCGGTGCTTGGCACTTTCGTGGCGATCTCTACGGCGAAGGCCAACATGCTGGCACCGCTTGGCAGGGTTGGGCGCCATAGCCCTACAGTGACCGGATCAATCGGGTCGCCAGTTGCCTGGCAGTCGATGATTGCCTTGAACAGCGCCGCATTCTCCAGATCATAGAAGTCGGAAACACTGACCTTGCTGGTTACCTCATCGAAAAGTTCGGGCTTCAGCATGATTGCACCCAGGACGCCATGCTCGGCTTCGATGCTAAACAGTTCGCGACTCATACGGCCCCCCGCGCAGATGCCCAGCGAAACACCACCACTACGCCGCTCTTGTCGCGCAGGCGATCTACAGCTCGGTCACCCAGGCACTGGCGCAGCTCTGTCACTCCCAGGTTGCTCACCACGATGGTGGGCTTGATCCTCTCGTACCGGCCATTGATCACCTCGAACAACACCTGACGCTCGAAGTCGGTGCCGTGCTGGACACCGACTTCATCGATGACCAGCAGATCAGGACGAATCAGGTCGGCGTAGACATCAGCCTCAGTACGTCCGCGATTGCCGAAGGTGGCCTTCACGTCGCGGATGATTGAGCCGGCGGTAGCATAGAGCCCGACAAGCCCAGCGAGTGCGTGCTCACGAATAACTGCCTGCAGCATCGCGTTACCCAGGTGCGTTTTGCCCGTGCCCACTGTGCCCAGCAGCATCGCGGACCGGCCTACAGCAAAGTTTTCTTCGAACGCCTCAACGAAGCCGCTGCACGCTGCCAGCGCCTGAACCTGTGCTGGTGCGACTGCACTCCAGTTTTCCAGCGTGCAGCCCATGAATCGATCGGGAATGCCTGCGTCGAGCAGGCGCTCATTCAGCAGTCTTTCACGGTGGATCCCCGTCGCCTTCGAGCGCAGATCAAGATCTTGCGAATGTCGTCCATCGAACTGGCAGCGCGGGCAACCGAACCAAACCGGGTCGGTGCCGAATTGTTTCACCAGATTGTTGGGAAAAGTGCCATGTTCGGGGCATTCGCCCGCCCGGGTCTCCAGGGTGTACTTGGGTTTTGTCGTCATGGGGTCACACTCGCAATTCGATAGGAGCCGTCGACCTGCTGATCGAGGCCGTCTTCATGGTTGATCTGATCGAGGTTGGTATGGCGAGATTTGGTGCTGCTGGCCGGCTTGAGCACATCAGTCCAGCGCTCGCCGTTGAGCCAGGTCGACGCCATCGGCACGTATTGCCCGTCGTCCTTGGTCCAGTCGCGAGAAACGCGGTGGCTGGCCAGGGAGGTCATCAAGGTCTGGCGAAGCTCGATGGATGGCTTGAGCTTCTCCCATGCCTTGCGAGCGTCCTTCTTCGATTTCTTGTTGGGGTACAGCTTCCAGAACACCTCGAAGGCTTCAGCCAATTCCACTTCCGATGCACACAAGGTTTTAGGTTCCTTGACTGGTTCAGAAGAGTGACTGGTTCTGGGGGCAGCTCCTGCCCCACCCCCTGGGTTATCTCCTGCCCCAGGTGGGTTATCTGGTGCCCCACCCACTAGGGCAGCTGCCGCCCCACCTTCGAGAGTCAAGTGGAAGACGTTCGACTGATTCAACTCACCTTTACGGCGGTACTCACGACGGAGAAAACCGGCCTTTTCTAGCTCGCGAACGTGCAGCTTTACCGTCGAGCGACCGATCTCACATTGATCGGCAATGTGCTGGTACGACGGCCAGCACTCGCCCTGATCACTGGCGTTGTCGGCCAACTTGACCAGCACCAATTTACGAAGCGGGTTACCGACCTTCGTTTTCATGGCCTTGACCATCAGATCCATGCTCATAGATCCATCTCCCGCGTAATACGGGCAATGAACGCGTCATAGCTCTCAGTCATGACCACGCCGCGATCCTTCAGGGCGCCACGACCAGCCTTGGCCAAGCCGTAGATCTCCCAGCGCTCGCGCTCGGGCAGATGGCGGCAGTTGGAGTAGCAGGGCCAGGGGCCGGCCACCACTTCGGCGACGGCGGGCAAACTACCCGGGTTTCGGGCAGTTGATTCCATGGTAGCGGTCATTGCAGAGTCTCCCCTGCCATCGGATACACGCCCGCCCGCTGCGCTTCCTCGGGAGTGCTGCTAAGCCGCAACACCAGAACACGAAGAGCCAGTTGCGCGTTGGCGATGGACGCTGCCAAATTCCACGCAGTGTCAGCGTCAAGCCGGAGATCCTGTGTGTGGGTCAGCTCGTCGTAAGCGTCGTCGGTCAGGTTGAATGCCATGGCCGCCAGCGTGAGGTTGTCGAACTGCTCGAAATAAGGCTGATCGTGGTGAACTTGCCGCTCGGCAATAACTTGCTGTTTCATGCTTCACCCCCATCGTTTGGAATTCCGTATTTCTCCCGCAGGTGCCGGGTTTGCTCGGTTTGAACCTCACGTGGATCTATCCCGAGGATTCGGCGTGCCAGCACCCGAGCGCATATCTGTGCCTCAAGCGCGCTGCCAAAAGCCTCCTGTTGGTTGAAGTGCCAATTGTCACGTGACTCCTTATCGTCCGGGCAGCCAATCATCTCTACCGCGCTGTCGATCTGATCCCAAATGCGATATGCCAGCTGCTCGTTGGTGAGAAGGCTCATGGTTTCGTCGTTGATGTGCACAGTGGCTTGTGGCTGCGGAAATTTGAGCACTTTGCTCATTGGGACACCTTCTGGACCAGGCGGAACCGGCCCTCAAAATATGGGTGGGTCGCCTGGGTGGCGGTGACCATCGTGGATTCGGATACGAAGCGGTGGAATGCGGCCGTGACGTGGCTCTTTGACCAGACCAGGTACTGCGAGCCCAATGCTTCCTCGTGGCCGTTGCGGACCATGCCGGCGGGGTTCGGCTGGTTTGGCCAGACCTTCAGCACGTAGTCGACGACAGCGCCGGACAGGCCGTGGCGCGCCAGCATCGTTTCCTTGATGCGGGTAAGCGACTGGCAGTTCTGTGGGCAATGATCCCAGACCATTGTCTGGCTCAAGTCCTCAACGCGCCGCTCGATCCCGGACACCGCTTGGTCGATCCGGTCCTGGCGCCGCTCCATATCCACCATCACCTGGGCGTTGGCGAGCAACTGTTCGGCGGGCGTCATAGGGCGGTTGCGCTGCTGGACCATCTCCCAAAACTCGCGCACCAATTTCTTCTTGAAAGCCCGGACGATTTCCGTATTGCGCATGTAGGTCAACAGCAGGGTTGATTGAGGCTCGTTGAGGAAGGCGTACTCGGTTGGGCGCCCTCCCGTACTTTCGGATTTGAAATCCAGAAGTCCGAATTCCTCCATGTCCGCCTGATAGGTGCGGACAAGCTTGATGACACTTGCATGATCGGCGAGCGTTCCCTCGGCAATTGCCAAGGTCGTAGTGACGGCATCGCCGTCTTTGATGATGACGATAGTCATGGCCGAGCCTCCGCGGAGTTCATGATTTCGCAGAAGTCGTCGTGCGCCTGGGCGGAGATCAGCAGCACTGCCCGCATGACCGCGTCGACATCCAGGTGGTCAAGCTGAGGTTCCGGCTCACTGCCACGCAACGCCTCGTTGTTGATCAGGATCTTGCTCAGTTGGCTGATCGTGAGTAGCGCGCTTTCCAAGCGATCGGGAAGGACGGTTTTACGACTCATGGCCAGCCACCCCGCTTTCCTGCGACACGTTTTCGGATTTCACGTTCTGTGGCGAGGGACAGATCTGGGCGATCTTTTTGAACTGTTCAAACGCCGCCTCCAAGCTGGAGGCGCCTATGTCGTCGAAATACTTCGCAAGGTCGGTCAGCACGGTTACATCTGCCCCCGCGCCAGATTCAACATCACGAGCGATGGCGCGAGCGATGGCTGCAACCCAATTACAAACATCAATGGTCGCTAAGACCTGGAACTCTACTTCTTCGGCAAACTCTGTGATCGACTGGAAGTGGGTGCTCATTGAATAGCCCCCTCTTCATAGGCTGCTTTGAGCCCGCGCTCTGCCGACCGAGTAAGCGCAGAAACGACATCTCCAATGAATCCCAGAGTGCGAACCTCAGACAGGTAAGCGATCTCTCCGTCGTTGATTGCATAGGCCAAACGGCTGCACAACTGGCTGATACCGTCCGACAGATCGGATGCCACAGAGAGTGCGCCGATCAAATTTGCGTCCGGATTGATGCAAAAAAGGTCGGTGTATTCCATCCCGAACGCACAAGGTTTTAGCTTCGGGAGTTGCGCTGTTTGATGGGTGGTGCTATTTTTTGGGTGCATGAAATCGTTCTCCGAGAACGAAGATTCAAAAAAGTCCATTGGCGTGGACTGGTTAAGAAGGCTCGCGAATGCGGGCCTTTTTGTTGCCTGCGATTTAGCCCGACAACAAAAATAGAGGCGGAGTGTGCTGGCTCATGCCGGATTCCTTTTCATTTGGCAGGCAAAAGCCAACCAATGGAAGTCGCTGAACAGGCCCTGGCGAGGGCCTTCCTTTTTCGCCGGGAACATGCATATCCGTAAGATCACATTAAGTGCGGGCCTCAGAAGGGGCGTATTCCTAGGAGTGCATGCCTGCGACATCACGTGATTTCTCCAAAATTTGCTGTCTTTACCTAAGTAGTGCTGGGCGAATGCCCCCGATAACGAGTAAAAATTCGGCCTTAAGAGGTTTTGGCGTGAAAGGCATACAATTTGGCCTAAACGACATACAAAAACTTCAAAAATCAGCGCATGCGCGGAATATTTAAAGTTTTCGCATGCGGAAGTTTTCATCCCTCTCGTCCTGCATTGGATGAATAGCTGACATTGGAACTGGACGCACATACAGAGCCATTAGGCCCAGATGCAGGATTCGTAAATTCAGGTGATGATTCACTTACCTTGTGGCGAGCCTCTACCTGAGCAATCAGGTCGCATAGCGCGGAAGCCCTAATGGCGCCATGAGTGACAGCCTCAGCGAGAAGCGCTTTTTTAGGGCTCACTTTTTGAAAGCCGGACAGCCAATAAGAAACCGTTGCCTGAGAAACTCCCAGAGCCTTGGCCGTAGAGGACTGGCTTCCGAAGTGATTAATTAGTGCGCTGATATTTTCAGCCATGAATAGGGCCTCCGATAAGTCTTTTTATAGACTGCACAGAAGCAAACTTCTTTGCAACCCCATAAGCATCTTTATAGGATCAGCGGATGAACCTATCCGACCGAATCAAAAAGGCTCGCAAGAAGGCAGGACTTACGCAGTCCCAGCTTGCTGAGTCCGTTGGAATTGCGCAGACAGCCATCAGTCAGCTTGAGTCTGGGAAAACGCTACGCTCCTCCTATCTGGTTCAGATAGCGCGAGCGTGCGGAGTGAACAGCACTTGGCTGGCGTCCGGAGAAGGCGAAATGCTCTCTCCTGAAGACGTTGCGACTTACTTCAGTAGTGAGCTTGACGAGATCCTGCTAGGCGAGCATGAAGATGATGCAGCGCTCAACGCCGCACTGCGGGATAGAATCGAAGAGCTGAGGAGTGCAAGCAGATATGCCCCCTCAAATTCTCTTCTGACCGAGGAAATACCGTACTTAATCGAGCTCGACGACCCCCAGGATCCGTCGAAGACGGTCGTTGAAATTAGCGTAAAAGTTCACCTCGACCTCAACATTGAAATACTCTCAAAGCAGGGAGTTTTGCCTCAGTACGTTGTGGCGGTAGCCATATCTGGCAACTCAATGGCACCCGTCCTGCAAGACGGTGGCACCGTGGTTGCTCATCTACGGGAGACTCAAGTAGTCGACGGTCGCATGTATGTGATAGACCACGGAGGACAGATTAGGGTTAAGGCGCTCTATCGACTGCCTGGTGGCGGCATCCGCATGAAAAGCTACAACACTTATGAGCATCCTGACGAGACGTACACGGTGCGAGAGATGGAAGATGCCAAAATCCGCATCATGGGCCGAGTTTTCTGGGGTGCATCCTTTTACTAGTGCTGGACAAGCACAGCTCTTAAAGCCCGGTCCGCCGGGCTTTTTTTCGCCTGCAGATTAGAAAAACCAGCATCCTGGTAAAAATAATCAAAATACTGCTTGAAGACTTATATAAATTTACTTATATTTTCATCCATCAGCATTGCACAGTGACGGGTAAATAGATGAGCACCATTATCAATTTCGGCAAGCTGCAGGGGACAATCGGCGTCCTTGCTGAGCAAGAGCTGCGTGCCGCCCTTGCCATATGTGCAGGGCTCAGCACAAAGGAAATAGCTAAAGCTATTGGTTGCGCCCCAGGCACAGTCAAAAAAACGATAGAGCGAATTTTCTTTAAGTTTCGCGTCTCTAGTCGAACAGCAATGATCGCGGAAGCTTTCCGCAGAGGGCTGATCAGCTTCGCGGGTTCAGCCCCAGTCACTCCAGATCCGCAAGACGAGCACCATCAGGAGGACGGAAAACAAGGTGTATTCATCGCCTGATCCAGCGGCGTGCGCCTTCTGTCGGGCGTAGTCCAGTGGATCAGCGGATGCCGATCACCTAACCCAACCTGATTTTCGCGAAAGCCGACAACGCGGCCGGGACTCGTTCGGCCTGGAGAAAGTGAAGCCAATGAATCGACACCAGTTGAATCGTGCAGTGCTGCAAGCGGTAGCCCTACTTTTGATCGCCGGTCATGCCACCGCCGGCGAGCAGTTGATCGACGTCCAGCACGACAGCGCCCGCGGCGTCACCTGCTGGATATTGAACAACACCGGTATCAGTTGTCTGCCGGATAACTCGTTCCAGCACCAGAAGGCCGCCAGCCCCTCACACGAGGAAAACCGGGCCTCTCCGGCCAGTTCGGTGCAGAAAAACGCACTCTTGCCCGCCACCCCAGCACCAAGTGAAGAGAGGCTACAGCTATGACCCGCCGCAACGGTACCAAGGCCCAGCGCCTGATCGAGCTGTTCAACGCCCTGCAGCGCCGAGAAACCACATTCGGGCAGATCTACGCGATGTCGGCATCGTGCGGCATCGACGCGCGCCGAGTGCTGGCTGAACACTTTCAGCAAAACGCGAGCACTGCATGAACCCGGACGCCACCACGCGATAGAGGTAGGAATGTTTCTGACAGCAGAGGAAGTTGCCGACCTGACCGGCTACAAGAAGCCAGGGGCACAGATAAAGTGGCTGACCGCAGAACGATACGGGTTCGCGATAGGTGGCGATGGGCACCCGAAGGTGTTGCGCCAAGTTGTCATCGGGCGACTTGGCGGTATTCAATCAAGGAAAGGGCCAGAGCTTCGGCTGGGTTGAGGTGAAGATTGATGCGTCCGCGCAAGAAGGACCGGCACCTGCCGGCGTGCATGTACCAGAAGCATGGCGCTTACTACCTAGTCCGCAAAGGCAAATGGAAGCGCCTGGGCACTGACTTCCAGGCATCCCTGGCCGAATACGCCAAGCTGCTGGATAAGGGAAGCCAGGGCGGAATGCCGAAGCTGATCGACGATGCGCTCGAATACATGCGCACCAGGACAAAGCCCGCGCTGAAGCCGAACACACTGAAGCAGTACGAAGCAGCCTGCGAGCGGCTGAAGGAAAACTTCGCCGACTTTGAGCCGCGCGAGGTTCTCCAGCGACACGTCGTAGCGCTCAAAATGCACATGGCGGACACGCCAAACATGTCAAATCGGGTGATCTCGGTGCTTCGGGCGGTGTTCACCTACGCCTTGGAGCAACAGATCGTTGACTCAAATCCGTGCACCGGCATTCGGCGCCATCTTGAACACAGGCGCGACCGCTACATTACCCACGGTGAATTCCAGGCGATTTGCGAAAACTCCAGCGACAACATGCGGGTCATTTACGAGATGTGCTATCTGACCGGCCAGCGGATCGGCGACGTGCTGGCCATCCGGCTGGTCGACATCAGCCCCGAAGGAATCGCGTTCAAGCAGGAGAAGACGAATGCGAGGCTGCTGGTGCAGATGACACCCGACCTAGAAGACCTGATCGCCAGGGCCAGAGCGCTCCCTCGGAAGATCCGCGGGCTCACCCTTTTCTGCTCGCCGCGCGGCGGAAAGCCAGTGCACTACAGCTCGGTGAAGGACGCCTTCGCGATCAGTTGCAAGAAGGCTGGGGTCGAGGACGCGAGCCTGCACGACCTGCGCGCCAAGTCACTTTCCGATACCGACGACCAGGGCAACGACGCACAGAAGCTCGGTGGCCACACCGATGCCAGGATGACACAGCGATATCTACGCCTGCGAAAAACTAATGTAGGACTACCACCAATGATGCCAAAAAACACTTGAGGTGTTTATGCGCGGAGCCGCGCCATCTCGTAAATCACTTCCAAACCTGCTGGATGCACTACGTTATAGGAGAGCTTCTTACCCTCGTAATAGTGAGCAGCCCCAAGAGCCTGCTCGGGACGGAATCGAGGATATTCTCCGATATTTTCAATCTGAGCAAGGAATTCCTCAAGATTAAGACCGACTCGGCCGATTATATTCCTTTGCCATTCTGCGTCCTTCTCGTTAATCGGCCATGTCGAACGATCAACTAAGTCCATCCCATACTTTCGCATAGTCTCCAAAACAAAGGTAGCACAAGTAAAGCCATCACTCGGCTTAACTAAAACAAGCTTACCATCGCCATCGAAATAATCTCGATCCTGGTACTCTGTAGAATAAGAAATTCTACCTTGAGTGTCATGATGCAGTAAAAAAAGAAACGCCACGATTGGTACTTCTACGGCAGGCTCGAGGTAGGGAATCAACAAGTAATTATAGCTTAAGCTAACTTGACCCTTTCTGAAATCATTATGCGTGGCGAGATGAAACAGGTAAGTTTCACCCATCATATTGCGCACAACAAAACCAGTATGACGCTGCTCTTCAACGCCAAGATCCCCACAGATAACGAGAGCCAAGCTTACATCTTCAGGCAATTCAACGTCAAACTTATGCAACTCCAAACCCATGGTAAGCCCCAGCATCCTTTGAAATTAAAATCAGTCATCCAGACCCGCCAGAAGCCTACTAATGCGCGGATTGTCTTTTAATTGCAGCTTGACTTGTTTATAAAACACCTCCCAAGCCGGAAGAGATTGTTTAGCTGAAAATGAAGCTCGCAACATTGCAACCATGGACCACTCAGTAAGCCTCTTTACCGATGTTGTAAGCATCAGTGAGTTAATGGCTTCTAGGTTCATAGCGGCGTAATTTCTTTCAATAAAAAAGACCGCAAATACTGAAGCAATGCGCCCGTGCTGGTTCCCTTCCCAGTGATACAGGAGTTCCTGGGCTTTTTTGTGGTTCCCAAGAGTGAGATCAACAGAGCTGAGCAACGCCGAATACTTTGTTGTTAAGGACATATGATATGTGGCGCTTGAATATTTAGTGCATAACTCTTCGCGCACATTAGTAATATTTGGAGACCTCCCACCTTCACTTAAGCAGTGCTTTTCAGCCAAACTACGATTCTCAATATAAACCGCGCCGCCCAAATCGGGAGTTGCTTGCTCTTCTATCCAACCAAGAGAAAACGTCTCATACACTGAATTATTCACAACTAAATACTCTTAGTTAAGATAACTTCAACATCCCCAATCATTTCCTCAACAATATCTATAGCTGACCGAACGCCAAATAAATTAATCCATTGAGGAGATGTATTTATATCAAGATCACACCTCAGCACAGTATCCGCCTCTACAACCGGCACTCCTGACGCCGCCATATTTACAACCTGCCGCGTAGCTGTATTAAGCCTTACAAGCCTATTAATCGACAAGCCAGGGAGCCTTAACGAAGGAGTTGGAGAGTTGACTTGAATAGCGATATCAATCAAATTTTTACTTGTAAAATCAACAAAAGGAAAAAAACTTTCTATAACAGAGTTGGAAAATTTTTCACTAGCTACAGGAACAATCATCGCAACGCCCAGCGCTATTCTCTGAGGCGTGAAACCTTCGTTATTCATCCATCGACTAATAGCCATTAACCATTCCGCAAGAAGCACTTTAAGCTCTAAGTGCGAGGGTGAATGGGGAAGTCCTGCAAATGGGAATGATACAGCCCAGTCAACCCTATTGAATAAAATCTTTAACTCACATTGCCCATCTAAAAAGCTGCCAGTTTCAGTATATTCACCAAGATGTGGTTTATTTACCTTGGCTTCGGCCTCTCGCCCCGCAAAACTTTCCCACCATTTCTGATGTTGTGCGTTAACAGGCACAGCAAAGAAAAGTGAAAATCTCAGTGCCTCAACCTGCCAAGACTCAAGCTTAGGCAAACCCATTATCAGCTCCCTCTCAACCAATTTCATCCGTGCCATCAGTGATGGCACATTTACACCATCAGTTTATGCGCTGCAAGACTTAAAAGAAATGGGCTACAAAATTCCTTCATACTGATGAGCGTTTATCATTCGTAGCCTTTTTCATAGCGCGTCGATACACGGTAGTATTAGACGATCTTGAGTCATCTATTAGACAAATCTTCGTAAGGTATTGAATGTCTGACCTTTCCTCACACACCCCGATGATGCAGCAGTACTGGCGCCTGAAAAACCAGCACCCTGATCAGTTGATGTTCTATCGCATGGGCGATTTCTACGAGATCTTCTACGAAGATGCGAAGAAGGCCGCCAAGCTGCTGGACATCACCCTGACCGCGCGCGGGCAGTCGGCGGGGCAGGCGATTCCGATGTGTGGGATTCCTTACCACTCACTGGAAGGTTACCTGGCCAAGTTGGTGAAACTGGGTGAGTCGGTGGTGATCTGTGAGCAGATCGGTGACCCCGCCACCAGCAAGGGGCCGGTGGAGCGTCAGGTGGTGCGCATCATTACGCCGGGTACGGTGAGTGACGAAGCGCTGCTGGATGAGCGTCGCGATAACCTGATCGCCGCGGTACTGGGCGATGAACGCTTGTTCGGACTGGCGGTGCTGGATATCACCAGCGGTAATTTCACGGTGCTGGAGATCAAGGGCTGGGAGAACCTGCTGGCGGAGTTGGAGCGGATCAATCCGGTGGAGTTGATGATCCCGGATGATTGGCCAAAAGACCTGCCGGCGGAAAAACGTCGTGGGACCAAGCGGCGCGCGCCGTGGGATTTTGAGCGCGATTCGGCGTTAAAGAGCCTGTGCCAGCAATTTTCCGTACAGGACCTCAAGGGTTTCGGTTGCGAAACCCTGACCCTCGCCATCGGCGCCGCCGGTTGCCTGCTCAGCTATGCCAAGGAAACCCAGCGCACCGCCCTGCCGCACTTGCGTAGCCTGCGCCACGAACGCCTGGATGACACCGTCGTGCTGGATGGCGCCAGCCGTCGCAATCTGGAGCTGGACACCAACCTGTCCGGCGGACGCGACAATACCCTGCAATCGGTGGTCGATCGCTGCCAAACGGCCATGGGCAGCCGCTTGCTGACCCGTTGGCTGAACCGTCCGCTGCGGGACTTGAAGGTGCTGCAAGCGCGTCAGTCCTCTATCACGTGCCTGCTGGACGGCTATCGCTTTGAAAAGCTGCAACCCCAACTGAAAGAAATCGGCGATATCGAGCGCATCCTGGCGCGTATCGGCCTGCGTAACGCGCGCCCCCGTGACCTGGCGCGCCTGCGCGACGCACTCGGCGCGCTGCCGCAACTGCAAGCAGCGATGACCGACCTGGACGCACCGCACCTGCAACAGTTGGCCGTCACCAGCAGCACTTACCCAGAACTCGCGGCGCTGCTGGACAAAGCGATCATCGACAACCCGCCGGCGATCATCCGCGACGGCGGAGTGCTCAAGACCGGTTACGACAGTGAGTTGGACGAGCTGCAAGCCCTGAGCGAAAACGCCGGGCAATTCCTGATCGACCTGGAAGCCCGCGAAAAAGCCCGTACCGGCCTGGCCAACCTGAAGGTCGGCTACAACCGCGTGCATGGCTACTTTATTGAGCTGCCGAGCAAACAGGCCGAGCAGGCGCCGATTGATTATCAGCGCCGCCAGACCCTCAAGGGAGCCGAGCGTTTTATCACCCCGGAGCTGAAAGAGTTCGAAGACAAGGCGCTGTCGGCCAAGAGCCGTGCGCTCGCCCGCGAAAAGATGCTCTACGAGGCGCTGCTGGAGGACTTGATCGGCCAACTGGCGCCGCTGCAAGACACTGCGGCAGCCCTGTCGGAACTGGACGTACTGAGCAACTTCGCGGAACGTGCGCTGAACCTGGACCTGAACTGCCCGCGCTTTGTCGGCGAACCGTGCATGCGCATCGTGCAGGGACGCCACCCCGTGGTGGAGCAGGTGTTGACCACGCCGTTCGTCGCCAACGACCTGTCGCTGGACGACGACACCCGCATGCTGGTGATCACTGGCCCGAACATGGGCGGTAAATCCACCTACATGCGCCAGACCGCGTTGATCGTGTTGCTGGCGCACATCGGCAGCTTTGTGCCGGCGGCCAGTTGCGAGCTGTCCCTGGTCGACCGTATTTTCACGCGGATCGGCTCCAGCGATGACTTGGCCGGTGGTCGTTCGACTTTCATGGTCGAAATGAGTGAAACCGCAAACATCCTGCACAATGCCACCGAACGCAGCCTGGTGCTGATGGACGAGGTGGGTCGCGGCACTAGTACCTTTGACGGCCTGTCCCTGGCATGGGCGGCGGCCGAGCGCTTGGCCCATCTGCGCGCCTATACGCTGTTCGCCACCCACTATTTCGAACTGACCGTGTTGCCTGAAAGCGAGCCGCTGGTGGCCAACGTGCACCTCAATGCCACCGAGCACAACGAGCGCATTGTATTCCTGCACCATGTGCTGCCAGGGCCGGCCAGCCAGAGTTACGGCCTGGCCGTGGCGCAACTGGCGGGTGTGCCGAACGACGTTATCCTGCGCGCCCGCGAGCACCTCAGCCGCCTGGAAACCACGGCCATGCCGCACGAAACCGTGGTCGCCAGCCCTGCCAAGAGCAACCGCAAGCCCTCGGCGCCACACCAGAGCGACCTGTTCGCCAGCCTGCCCCATCCGGTGCTGGATGAGTTGGCAAAGCTTGATCTGGATGACTTGACTCCGCGTAAAGCGCTCGAAATGTTATATGCACTGAAGACTCGGATATAACGCAGACGCTTGCAAGCTGGTAGACTCTCGCGCGGTTTGGGATGCTGCAGGCTTTTAGCCTGGCCTGCAGACTATCGCTCCCGAACCTCGCGAGCCCTGCCATAAAGGGTTTCGCTGCCGCCGCCTGAGGAGAAAATTAGAAATGACCTTCGTCGTCACCGACAACTGCATCAAGTGCAAGTACACCGACTGCGTAGAAGTGTGTCCGGTGGACTGCTTCTACGAAGGCCCGAACTTCCTGGTTATCCACCCGGACGAGTGCATTGACTGCGCCCTGTGTGAGCCAGAATGCCCGGCCGTTGCGATTTTCTCCGAGGACGAAGTGCCTGCGGGTATGGAACAGTTCATCCAGTTGAACGTCGAGCTGGCAGAAGTGTGGCCGAACATCACCGAGCGCAAAGATCCGATGCCGGATGCCGCTGAGTGGGATGGCAAACCCAATAAGATTGAGCAACTAGAGCGCTAAAACGCCGACATGCCCAACAAAAAAAGGCCCTCAAGGGCCTTTTTTGCATTCTGGTGCCTGCGTTCACTTTCCTACAGGCGAAAAAAGGGGCGGTATGACCCGCCCACATTTTTTCCCTAGTCCCTGTATTCCTTTTCATCATCCTGATGAATCGCATCCCGCGATATTCCTTGAACCATCGTTCCGTGATGGCCGTGCCAATCCGTGGACACAGGGCTGATGTTAGAGAGTTCCAAGGGAAGTTCAACGAGATGCTACCAGCGCACTGATGGGCTTACCCGCTTAGACACCAGAAAATAATTCTTATATTTCAATAAGATAGAAAACACGTTCGCAATTTCGAGACGGATACGGCGAATAAAAACCCCAAACGCTTACGAAAAAGTAAGCCATTGCTTACACGAACAATTGCGTAAAGGGGTAATCAGCGCACATTGCCCCTCTGCCAGGCGTAAAAAAGCCCCGACACTGTCGAGGCCTTTTACCTTAAACAATCTCAGTCGTCGCTGACGGTAATCGTCGGCATCGCCGGGGCAGCGGCTTCCTGCAACACGATCCGCGCGCCCACATGACGAGCCAGTTCCTGATAAATCAGGGCGATCTGGCTATCCGGCTCTGCCATCACCGTTGGCTTACCGCCGTCAGCCTGTTCGCGAATCTGCATCGACAACGGTAGCGAGGCCAACAGTTCCACCCCGTACTGGGTCGCCAGCTTTTCGCCACCACCTTCACCGAACAGATGCTCGGCGTGACCGCAGTTGGAGCAGATGTGCACGGCCATGTTCTCCACCACACCCAACACCGGAATGTTGACCTTGCGGAACATCTCAACGCCCTTTTTCGCGTCCAATAGCGCCAGGTCTTGAGGGTGGTCACGATCACGGAGCCGGCCACCGGGACTTTCTGCGCCAGGGTCAGTTGGATATCACCGGTGCCTGGCGGCATGTCGATCACCAGGTAATCCAAGTCGCCCCAGGCGGTCTGGGTGACCAATTGCAGCAACGCCCCGGACACCATCGGCCCACGCCACACCATCGGCGTGTTGTCGTCGGTGAGGAAGGCCATGGACATCACTTCCACGCCCAGGGACTCGATCGGCACGAACCACTTCTGGTCCTTGACCTTGGGCCGCGTGCCTTCGGCAATGCCAAACATCACGCCCTGGCTGGGCCCGTAAATGTCCGCGTCGAGGATGCCCACGCGCGCACCCTCACGGGCCAGGGCCAGCGCCAGGTTGGCCGCTGTGGTGGATTTACCCACGCCGCCCTTGCCGGACGCCACCGCGACAACGTTTTTAACGTTGGCCAGGCCCGGGATCTGCGCCTGGGCCTTGTGCGGCGCGATCACGCATTGAATGTCAACCTTGGCCGAGCGCACGCCGTCGAGGTTTTCGATGGCCATTTGCAGCATCTGCGCCCAGCCGCTCTTGAACAAGCCGGCGGCGTAGCCCAGTTCCATTTGCACTGACACCTGATCGCCCTGGACCTCGATGCCACGCACACAGCCGGCACTGACCGGGTCCTGGTTCAAATAGGGGTCGGTGTACTGGCGAAGAACGGCTTCCACCGCTGCGCGATTCACGGCGCTCATGAGCTACTCCCGAAAAAGACTGACTGAAACAGGCGGCTATCCTAACCGTTCCGGCGAATTAACGGCATGCTTTCGAAGGTTCGGAAGATTCGGAAACAGCGCCACGGGGTGAAATATATCCGCCGGCGCTTTATAGTGGCCGACCTCCGTTTCATCAAGTAGCCGAGCCCCATGTCCGAGCCACGCAAGATCCTCGTCACCAGCGCCCTGCCCTATGCCAATGGTTCCATCCATCTTGGCCATATGCTTGAGTACATCCAGACCGATATGTGGGTGCGTTTCCAGAAACATCGCGGCAACCAATGCATCTATGTCTGCGCGGACGACGCCCACGGTTCGGCCATCATGTTGCGCGCCGAAAAGGAAGGCATCACCCCGGAACAACTGATCGCCAACGTGCAGGCTGAACACAGCGCCGACTTTGCCGAGTTCCTGGTGGACTTCGACAACTTCCATTCGACCCACTGCGAAGAAAACCGCGAGCTGTCGAGCCAGATCTACCTGCGATTGAAGGAAGCGGGGCACATCGACCAGCGTTCGGTGACCCAGTATTTCGACCCGGAAAAGAAAATGTTCCTGGCCGACCGCTTCATCAAGGGCACCTGCCCGAAATGCGGCACCGAAGACCAGTACGGCGACAACTGCGAAAAATGCGGCGCCACCTACGCACCGACCGACCTGAAGGATCCGAAGTCGGCGATTTCCGGCGCCACGCCGGTGCTCAAGGACTCCCAGCACTTCTTCTTCAAGCTCCCGGATTTCCAGCAAATGCTGCAAACCTGGACCCGCAGCGGCACCTTGCAGGACGCCGTGGCCAACAAACTCTCCGAATGGCTCGACAGTGGTCTGCAGCAGTGGGACATCTCCCGCGATGCGCCGTATTTCGGCTTCGAGATCCCGGGTGAGCCGGGCAAGTACTTCTATGTGTGGCTGGACGCGCCGATCGGTTACATGGCCAGTTTCAAGAACCTGTGCGAGCGTACGCCGCAGCTGGACTTCGATGCGTTCTGGGGCAAAGACTCCACCGCCGAGCTGTACCACTTCATCGGCAAGGACATCGTCAATTTCCACGCGCTGTTCTGGCCGGCGATGCTCGAAGGCTCGGGCTACCGCAAGCCGACCGGCATCAACGTGCATGGCTACCTGACGGTCAACGGTCAGAAAATGTCCAAGTCGCGCGGCACCTTTATCAAGGCGCGCACCTACCTGGACCACCTGTCGCCTGAATACCTGCGCTACTACT
This sequence comes from Pseudomonas sp. S3_A03, assembly GCF_054668275.1. Classification (NCBI taxonomy): domain Bacteria; kingdom Pseudomonadati; phylum Pseudomonadota; class Gammaproteobacteria; order Pseudomonadales; family Pseudomonadaceae; genus Pseudomonas; species Pseudomonas sp. S3_A03. The sequence continues at coordinate 5,292,449 of NZ_CP162753.1, read as the reverse complement.
ACGCCTCCAAGCTGGGCCGTGGCGTCGATGACCTGGACCTGAACCTGGAAGACTTCATACAGAAGGTCAACTCGGACCTCGTGGGCAAAGTCGTCAACATCGCCAGCCGATGCGCTGGTTTTATCCACAAGGGTAACGCCGGTGTACTGGTCGCCGAAAACGCTGCGCCGGAACTGACCGACGCGTTCCTGGCCGCCGCGCCAAGCATCGCCGACGCCTATGAAGCACGCGACTTCGCCCGCGCCATGCGCGAAATCATGGGCCTGGCTGACCGCGCCAACGCCTGGATCGCCGACAAGGCACCGTGGTCGTTGAACAAGCAGGAAGGCAAGCAGGCTGAAGTCCAGGCGATCTGCGCCACCGGCGTCAACCTATTCCGCCAACTGGTGATCTTCCTCAAGCCGGTGTTGCCGTTGCTGGCCGCCGACGCCGAAGCGTTCCTGAATGTGGCGCCGTTGACCTGGAACGACCACGCCACCTTGCTCAGCAATCACACGTTGAACGAGTTCAAGCCGCTGATGACCCGTATCGACCCGGTAAAAGTCCAGGCCATGACCGACGCCTCGAAAGAAGACCTGGTTGCCAGCCAGACCGATACCGGCTCGACGGCACCGGCAGGTAATGGTGAATTGGCCAAGGACCCGATTTCTCCAGAAATCGAGTTCGACGCCTTCGCCGCCGTGGACCTGCGCGTCGCGCTGATCGTCAAGGCCGAAGCGGTGGAAGGTGCCGACAAGCTGCTGCGTCTGACATTGGATATCGGTGACGAGCAACGCAACGTATTTTCCGGAATCAAAAGCGCTTATCCGGACCCGTCCAAACTCGATGGTCGCCTGACCATGATGATCGCCAACCTCAAGCCTCGGAAAATGAAGTTCGGTATTTCCGAAGGCATGGTGATGGCGGCCGGCCCCGGCGGTGAAGAGATCTACCTGCTGAGCCCTGACAGCGGCGCCAAGCCGGGCCAGCGCATCAAGTAAGCCCTGCCCAACAGCCCTGTCGTCTCGGCGACAGGGCTTTTCAGCTAGTGCCCCTCTCTTGGTTGCCGGATAATCAGGTTCTGTTTGTTTAACCGGCATGCCCAGGGGATTGTCATCACTCGGGTGACGCTCCTGGGTTTCAACGCAATGACCAACGCATGAACCTCATTCAACGTATCGACGCGCTCCTGCCACAGACCCAATGCGGCAAATGCGGGCATCCGGGCTGCAGGCCTTACGCCGAGGGTATTGCCCAGGGTGAGGCGATCAACAAGTGCCCGCCGGGCGGCCAGGAAACCATTATCGGGTTGTCGCAGTTGCTGAGCGTGCCGGTACTGAAGCTGGATACAACCCGGGGCGAGGCGCCTGCACAGGTGGCGTATATCCGTGAAGCTGAATGCATCGGCTGTACCAAGTGCATCCAGGCGTGCCCGGTGGACGCAATCGTCGGCGCGGCCAAGTTGATGCACACAGTGATCATCGACGAGTGCACGGGCTGCGACCTGTGCGTAGCGCCCTGCCCAGTAGACTGCATCGAAATGCGCCCACCAACGACAGTCCTGGCGATTGTGGGCGGCCTGGCGAAGAGCGACGAGGAGCGCCGCCAACGCGATTTCAAGCGCAACCGCGCACGGCAGCGCTTCGAACAACGTAACGCGCGCCTACACCAGGAAGAAGAACACAAATTGGCCGAGCGCCTTGCCAGGCTCAAGCGATCGCCGGCGATAGAGCCCGTTCAACTTGACGAAGCACAGGCTGCCCGGGACGCGGCGGTAAAGAAAGCCAAGATCAATGTCGCGATGAGCCGCGCCCAGTTGCACAAGTCCTTGAAGGCGTTTGGGCATCCACCGACCTTTGAGCAACAATCGCAATTGATTACGCTACAGCAACAGTTCGAAACGTCGGAGCAGACACTGGCCGCCCTAGAGGCGAGCCATACAATCACGCCGACGCCGCCCTCCAGTAATGCCGATCTAAAACGCGCCAAGATTCAGCTGGCTATGCGCCGCGCCGAGCTGAAAAAAGCCCAGGATCAGCATGCCGACCCGCAACAGTTGGCCCAAGCGCAACACCGATTGGATGAAGCACAGCGCCAGGTAGATACCCATGGTGCTTGACCCACTACTCGATACAACGCTGATCGAGCGTAAGGAGCCCTGCGCCCCATGAATGCCGCAAAACGTCTGGAAATTTTCCGCCGGTTTCACGAAGACAATCCGGAACCCAAGACCGAACTCGCCTACTCGTCACCGTTCGAGTTGCTGATTGCGATAATTCTGTCGGCGCAGTCCACGGATGTTGGCGTCAACAAGGCCACCGCAAAGCTGTATCCCGTCGCCAATACGCCAGAGGCGATCTATGCCTTGGGTGTGGAGGGTTTGTCGCAATACATCAAGACCATCGGCCTGTACAACAGCAAGGCCAAGAATGTCATCGAGACCTGCCGCCTATTGATAGAACAGCATGGCAGTGAAGTACCGCAAACGCGCGAAGCGCTGGAAGCGTTGCCGGGTGTGGGGCGAAAGACCGCCAATGTGGTACTCAATACCGCGTTTCGGCAACTGACCATGGCCGTGGACACGCACATTTTCCGGGTGAGCAACCGTACCGGTATCGCTCGCGGCAACAACGTGGTGGAAGTAGAAAAGCAGCTCATGAAGTTCGTGCCCAAACCCTATCTGCTGGACTCCCACCATTGGCTGATTCTTCATGGGCGCTACGTTTGCCAAGCCCGCAAGCCACGTTGCGGGAGTTGCCGCATCGAAGACCTGTGCGAATACAAGGACAAGACGTCCGACGATTGAGCGATCATTAACTTTGTCGATGAGTCGATTGAAAAAATCTTTTTTACCGCTTCATCAATTCTCGTTATAAGGAGCGCCAACGGCAGTCTTAGCCTGGAGTTAACCTTATGAGCACTGGCAAGGAACAACTGGAAGTAGAAGACGACCTCGTTGAGTCGGATGACGATGTGGCAGAAGCCCCTGTAGAGGTGGCAAAAACCAATCTAAGCAAACGCCGCACCATCGACAATCTTCTGGAAGAGCGACGCTTGCAAAAACAATTGGCCGATTACGACTTCGACCTCTGAACAAGCGACCAACGACCGGAAGCCTCCCTGACGGAGGCTTTTTTCTGCCGGTTGCCCTGGTTATTCGGGAGTTGCGTCCCCCCTATACCAGTCCGTTACGCTGCGCCAACTCGATCAAGTCAACCAGCGACCGAGCATTGAGCTTGAGCAACAGGCGAGTCTTGTAGGTGCTGACGGTCTTGTTGCTGAGGAACATACCGTCGGCGATCTCCTTGTTGGTCTTGCCCCGTGCCAATTGTTGCAACACCATCATCTCTCTGCCCGAAAGGCGCTCGACCATATCGGCTTCGCTGGCGTTGCCCATGGTGGAGCGCACGGAATTGAGCGCCTGGTTTGGAAAGTAGCTGTAGCCTGACAGAACAGCCTTGATCGCACTCAGCAACTCGGTCAGGTCCTGTTGTTTGCACACGTAGCCGGCAGCGCCTGCCTGCATGCACCGCATGGAAAAATGGCCAGGAGCCTGAGAGGTCAGCACCAGCACCTTGAACGGCACAGATTGTTTGGTTGAAGACAGCCGGCAAATAACCTCCAGGCCATCGAGTTTGGGAATCCCAATATCCAATATAACAATGTCCGGCATATGCTCCCGTGCAAGTTGCAACGCGTCGACACCGTTGTCGGTCTCGGCAACGACCTCATAACCATGACGTTCCATTAGCATACGCACAGCAAGACGAATGACGGGATGATCATCCACGATCAGCACTTTATTCATGAGAAAGTCAATTTCGCTGTTCGAATTATTTAGAGCAAACACAATAGCCTAGTCGTTTCCTAGTTGGCATAGCGTTCCCCCCGAGCAACAGCAAGCAGAGACGTAACCCACAGAGATAAAAGAAATACCCTACAAAAAAACGCCGACTCAGATGTGTCTTGCTTTACAGAGCCTTTCAGACCTTTCCGGGGGCTTACATATTTTGAGGGAAATGACCCGACGATTAAGGGGCGGCGGTAAACGCGCCGCGCATGGCGTTCAGGCAAACCCTGCTGCACGGGGCATTCAGGAGCGGGACCGCGTGAAAACAAATAGTGTGTTTCAGTTCCCTTTAACATATTTATTAGATCCTTGTTTCCTACAGAACTTTCAGCGGCAAATAGACTCACCACAGTTTCATAAGTGAACTTTCTGTAAGACCAGTTCCTACACAGGTGTAAAAATTCATTCCCCTTTAAAACAACCCGCTTTAGGGCCGATACAAAATCGGTCCCACACGAACTTGAGCAATCATTAAATGGATAAACAACGCGTATTTATCCAAGGCTTTCGGCCAAAAAAAATGGCCCCTTTTAAGGGGCCATCCTTCACTGCGGATACAACAATCAGAACAACGAGCGGCCTTTGTTGGCAGCGATGCGCATGCGCAAGGCATTCAACTTGATAAAACCAGCTGCGTCCGCCTGGTTGTAAGCACCGCCATCCTCTTCGAAAGTGGCGATGTTGGCATCGAACAGCGAATCATCGGACTTACGCCCGGTGACAATCACATTGCCCTTGTACAGCTTCAGGCGCACAACGCCATTCACGGGGGCCTGGGAGGCATCGATCATCTGTTGCAACATCAGACGCTCAGGGCTCCACCAGTAGCCGGTGTAGATCAGGCTGGCGTACTTGGGCATCAGCTCGTCTTTGAGGTGAGCCACTTCACGATCCAGGGTAATGGACTCGATGGCGCGGTGAGCGCGCAGCATGATGGTGCCGCCCGGGGTTTCGTAGCAACCACGGGACTTCATGCCCACGTAACGGTTCTCGACGATGTCGAGGCGGCCGATGCCGTGTTCGCCGCCGATACGGTTCAGGGTCGCAAGCACGGTGGCCGGGGTCATTTCGACGCCGTCCAGTGCCACGATGTCGCCGTTGCGGTAGGTCAGTTCCAGGTACTGCGGTTTGTCTGGAGCGTTCTCCGGAGAGACGGTCCATTTCCACATGTCTTCTTCGTGCTCGGTCCAGGTGTCTTCCAGCACGCCGCCTTCATAGGAGATGTGCAGCAGGTTGGCGTCCATCGAGTACGGGGACTTCTTCTTGCCGTGGCGCTCGATCGGGATCGCATGCTTTTCAGCGTAATCCATCAATTTTTCACGGGACAGCAGGTCCCATTCACGCCAAGGTGCAATTACTTTCACGCCTGGTTTGAGAGCATAGGCGCCCAGTTCGAAACGCACCTGGTCGTTACCCTTACCGGTAGCGCCATGGGAAATAGCGTCAGCACCGGTTTCATTGGCGATTTCGATCAGGCGCTTGGCGATCAGCGGACGTGCGATGGAGGTACCCAGCAGGTACTCGCCTTCGTAGACGGTGTTGGCGCGAAACATCGGGAAAACGAAATCGCGGACGAACTCTTCGCGCAGGTCGTCAATGTAGATCTCTTTCACGCCCATGGCTTGCGCCTTGGCACGTGCTGGCTCGACCTCTTCGCCCTGACCCAGGTCAGCGGTGAAGGTCACCACTTCACAGTTATAAGTATCCTGCAGCCACTTGAGGATCACCGAAGTGTCCAGGCCGCCGGAATACGCGAGAACGACCTTGTTTACGTCGGCCATGCCATCACTCCACGGGGTTGTACGGAAAGGCGTCGATTCTACCGACCAAAACCGTGGATTTACAGGGGCGCGACAGCAAATGAAGATAAAGCGACAGATTATGTCGAGCGGGCGACCGATGGTCGCACGCTACGAGCACACTTATGACTGCCGTTATGAAGTGTGCGCAGGATTGCTCGGGCCACTGGCCTGGGGAGCCGGTTTCTCCGGAGCCGCTACCCGCTCAAGCTGAATATTCACACGGCGGTTGCGGGCCCGGTTGGCGGCATTGGTGTTGGGCACCAAGGGGTAGCTTTCGCCATGGAAACGCAGGGTGACCTGGGATTCCTGAATGCCGTTGGCCTTGAAGTAATCCATCACCGCCAATGCGCGACGACGCGACACATCGCGATTGCTCAGGCGGTTGCCACTGTTGTCCGAATGACCGTTCAACTCGATATGGTTGACGGTTGGATCCGCCTTCATGAATTCGAGAATCACCGACAATTTCTGTTTGGCCGCTGCATCCAATTCGATACCGCCGCCGGGGAAGCCGACTTCGGTCTGCTTGACCTGATCGTAATTCATCGGCAACAGCTTGGCGGTGCACAGCTGATAATCGCTGTAGGCCTTGTTGAACTTGACCGGCAACAGGCGAATTTCCGAGTAGCCGCCCTCACGCGCATAATGCCGAACAGTCGGCGAGCGCCCTTCGAGCAAGCCATTGAACAGGCGACCAGCCTGAGCCTGGGAGCTGTTAAAAAGCACATCGCCACTGCCGGCGCGCACGGCACCGAGGTTGATGTCGCCACGCCCCGGCTGCCAGGGAGCAGCAGCGGCCAGTAGGGTGGCCGACCCGGCGCCCAGCGAGCCGCCATAGGCTTTCAGACGGAAAGTCGCTTGCTCACCGGCCCGGCGTACGAACTCACCCGAACCGAAGTCGGTGATCGGCTGGGTCAGTCGGCACTCGAACTTGTCGCCTTCCACCTTCCACTCAATGTTCTCCAGACGTGTCTGGAACGTGAGGGCCATCGCAGGCAGGCTGGCGAACACACTGAGCAGGGCTAGATAATGCTGGCGCACGGGAGGCTCCACTGGTTTCTACAACACTTCAAAGCGTCATACATCGATAAGGCATACGAAAGGCTATCGGATGCATCCTGCAAAACTTGATAGCGAGTGCCTGCAAGAGTCTTTTCCGGTAGCATTCCCACCAGATTGACCCGCCTGGAATCCCCAATGTCCGACCGCCTGACCCTGCTGCGTCCCGACGACTGGCATATTCATCTTCGCGATGGTGCTGCGTTACCTCAAACCGTGGCCGATGTTGCGCGTACGTTTGGCCGCGCCATCATCATGCCTAACCTGGTACCACCGGTACGCAATGCCGCTGAAGCCGACGCCTATCGCCAGCGAATCCTCGCTGCACGACCGGCCGGCAGCCGCTTTGAGCCGTTGATGGTGCTCTACCTGACCGATCGCACCCAGCCCGAAGAAATTCGCCAGGCCAAGGCCAGCGGTTTTGTGCACGCCGCCAAGCTGTACCCGGCCGGCGCGACCACCAACTCCGACTCCGGCGTAACCAGCATCGATAAAATCCTGCCGGCCATCGAAGCCATGGCTGAAGTGGGCATGCCGCTGCTGATCCACGGTGAAGTTACCCGTGGCGACGTGGACGTGTTCGACCGCGAGAAGGTCTTCATCGACGAGCATATGCGCCGTGTGGTCGAGCTGTTCCCGACCTTGAAGGTGGTGTTCGAGCACATCACCACCGCCGATGCCGTGCAATTCGTCACCGAGGCTTCGGCCAACGTCGGCGCGACCATCACCGCGCACCACCTGCTCTACAACCGCAACCACATGCTGGTGGGCGGGATTCGGCCGCATTTCTATTGCCTGCCGATCCTCAAGCGCAACACCCACCAAGTGGCCTTGCTGGATGCCGCGACCAGCGGCAATCCGAAGTTCTTCCTCGGCACCGACTCCGCGCCCCACGCTCAACACGCCAAGGAAGCCGCGTGCGGCTGTGCCGGTTGCTACACCGCGTACGCCGCCATCGAGCTGTACGCCGAAGCGTTCGAACAACGCAATGCACTGGACAAACTCGAAGGTTTCGCCAGCCTCAACGGCCCGAAGTTCTATGGCCTGCCGGCGAATACCGACCGCATTACCCTGGTCCGTGAAGACTGGACCGCCCCTGCCAGCCTGCCCTTTGGCGAGCTGACCGTTATCCCGCTGCGCGCCGGTGAAACACTGCGCTGGCGCCTGCTGGAGGAAACCAAGTGAGTGAAGACCATTACGACGACGACCAGGAACACGGCGGCGGCGGCGGCTCGCGCCACCCGATGGCCGAACGTTTTCGCGGCTACCTGCCGGTCGTTATTGACGTAGAAACCGGTGGGTTCAATTGCGCCACCGACGCCCTGCTGGAAATTGCCGCCACCACTATCGGCATGGATGAACAGGGCTTTGTGTACCCAGAACACACCCACTTCTTCCGCGTCGAGCCGTTCGAAGGCGCGAACATCGAAGCCGCAGCCCTGGAATTCACCGGCATCAAGCTCGATCACCCACTGCGCATGGCGGTAAGTGAAGAAACGGCCCTGGCCGATATCTTCCGTGGCGTGCGCAAGGCGCTGAAGGCCAACGGCTGCAAGCGCGCGATCCTGGTCGGGCATAACAGCAGCTTCGACCTGGGTTTCCTGAATGCCGCCGTGGCGCGCCTGGACATGAAGCGTAACCCGTTCCACCCATTCTCCAGCTTCGACACCGCGACCCTCGCCGGTCTGGCGTACGGCCAGACTGTACTGGCCAAAGCCTGCCAGGCAGCCGGTATCGACTTCGACGGGCGCGAGGCCCATTCGGCCCGCTACGACACCGAGAAGACTGCGGAGCTGTTCTGCGGCATCGTCAACCGCTGGAAACAGATGGGCGGCTGGGAAGACTTCAACGACTGAGAGTCTCCTGAACGCGCCGCGTACCCAATGTGGGAGGGAGCTTGCTCCCGATGGCGGCGTGTCGGTGATGTATCCATGGGTTGATGCACTGCAATCGGGAGCAAACCCCCTCCCACAAAAAACCGGCCTTCACAGGCCGGTTTTTTTACCTTGAATCCGGCTTACAGCTTGCCGGCGTTCTCGGTCAGGTAGGCTGCAACACCTTCCGGCGAAGCGTTCATGCCCTTGTCGCCTTTCTTCCAGTTGGCCGGGCAGACTTCGCCGTGCTCTTCGTGGAATTGCAGGGCGTCGACCAGGCGGATCAGCTCTTCCATGTTACGGCCCAGCGGCAGGTCGTTGATGATCTGCGAGCGCACAACGCCCTTGTCGTCGATCAGGAACGCGCCACGGAATGCCACGCCGCCTTCGGACTCAACGTCGTAGGCCTTGGCGATGTCGTGCTTCATATCGGCAGCCATGGTGTATTTGACTTTGCCGATGCCGCCATCGTTGATGGCCGTGTTACGCCAGGCGTTGTGAGTGAAATGGGAGTCGATGGAAACGGCAACCACTTCAACATTACGCGCTTTGAAATCGTCCATGCGGTGGTCCAGAGCGATCAGCTCCGAAGGGCAGACGAAGGTAAAGTCCAGTGGGTAGAAGAACACCAGGCCGTATTTGCCTTTGATGGCTTCGGACAGTTTAAAGCTGTCGACGATTTCGCCATTGCCGAGAACGGCCGGTACGTCGAAATCCGGGGCTTGTTTGCCGACGAGTACGCTCATTGGGTATCTCCTGATGCAGGGGTGACGATTGAAGTAAAAGGACCGGTCATGAGTCTGCCGCGTTTAAGCGACAGGCCTGTGACGCAGTCACGCTTCGTGAAGACCGACCATCATACACGGAAAAAACCGTTCGTCAGCGCGAGGGCGATGGCGGTAAATAGCCTACGAATCTACTTTGACAATCATTCTCGTTAACATTAAGATCCATCGCACTTAAGCCTTAAACCCGCGACGGTTCTCCCTTATGTATGTGTGCCTGTGTACCGGCGTCACCGACGGACAAATCCGCGAAGCAATCTACGAAGGTTGCTGCAGCTACAAGGAAGTGCGTGAAACCACCGGCGTTGCCAGCCAGTGTGGTAAATGTGCTTGCCTCGCCAAGCAAGTGGTACGGGAAACCCTGACGCAGCTGCAGACAGCCCAGGCCGCGCTCCCCTATTCAACTGAATTTACACACGCCTGATAACGCGTGTTTTAAAGAACCGGACTTAGTGTCCGGTTTTTTTATGCCTGTAATTCAATTAGTTAGCGCCAAGACGCGGAACACAAACATTCTTATTCCGATTAATTTTCATTTATTATTCAATAACTTAGGTTTGACACTAAGGTTTTCGCCGCTCAAACTCCGCCCTATACACAGCTATTACAGGGCAGGACCCCAGTCATGAAAGGCGACATCTCAGTCATCCAGCAACTCAACAAAATCCTTGCCAATGAACTGGTCGCGATCAATCAGTACTTTCTGCATGCACGCATGTATGACGATTGGGGCCTGGAAAAGCTCGGCAAGCGCGAATACAAAGAATCGATCAAGGCCATGAAAGACGCGGACGCGCTGATCAAACGCATCCTGTTCCTGGAAGGCCTGCCGAACGTGCAGGACCTGGGCAAACTGAATATCGGCGAGCACACCCAGGAAATGATCGGCAGCGACCTGGGCTTTGAACGCAAGAGCCACAGCGACCTCAAGGCCGCCATCGCGCATTGCGAAGCCCAAGGCGACTTCGGCAGCCGCGAACTGCTGGAAGATATCCTGGAAGACCAGGAAGAACATATCGACTGGCTGGAGACCCAACTGGGCCTGATCGACAAGGTCACCCTGGAAAATTACCTGCAATCGCAGATGGGTGAATAACCCTTCGCCCACAGGTACAAAAAAGCCCCGCTCTCGTATGAGAAGCGGGGCTTTTTTATTGCGTGGCCTTTTACAACAGCATCAAGCTTCAGTCTTGCCTGCCGCTTTTGTCGCTGCGTCTTTGATCAACGCTTGCAACGAACCATCAGCCGCCATTTCGGTAATGATGTCGCTGCCGCCGACCAGCTCACCCGCCACCCACAGTTGCGGGAAAGTCGGCCAGTTGGCGTACTTGGGCAGGTTGGCGCGGATTTCAGGGTTTTGCAGGATATCCACGTAAGCGAACTTCTCGCCGCACTGCATAACAGCCTGGGACGCCTTCGCGGAGAAACCGCACTGAGGAGCGTTAGGAGCGCCCTTCATGTAAAGCAGAATGGTGTTATTGGCAATCTGCTCTTTGATCGTTTCGATGATATCCATGTAACACCTCTGCAGGAACTTTGCGACTCACGGGTCGGCACGGTGGCGCATTGTAACGCAAAATTCCAGCAGGGTGCTCAGCCACCTCAAGCCGCCGCCACTTGCACTGGCACACCATTCAGGGCCGCGTTGCCCGAAAGCTCATCCAACTGCCGTTCATCGGTCAGGTCATTGGCGCTTGCTCCCGGCTGCCCGCTGGCAATGCTCATCTGCACCCCCGGGCGGCCGTGCCCCCAACCATGGGGCAAGCTGACCACGCCGGGCATCATATCCAGGCTCGCCATCACCTCTACCTCGACCATGCCGATGCGCGAACTGACGCGCACCCGCTGGCCATCGCTCAATTGGCGGCGGGCAAGGTCGTCGGGGTGCATCAGCAATTGATGCCGAGGCTTGCCCTTCACCAGCCGATGGTAGTTATGCATCCAGGAGTTATTGCTGCGCACGTGACGACGGCCAATCAGCAGCAACTCGTCGGCCACCGGCACCGGCTGCGTGGCAAAACGTGCCAGGTCGGCGAGAATCACAGACGGTGCCGCCTGTACCTTGCCGTCCGCCGTTTTCAAACGCGCACAGAGGTTGGGACGCAGCGCGCCCAAATCCACACCATGAGGATGGTCGGCCAGCATCGCCACCGACAATTTATGGCTGGACGCATCCCCGTACACACCGGCGCGCAGTCCGAAATCGATCATCTGTGCCGGAGGCATGGTGGGTTTGAGCGCCACGCCGGTCTGCGCCGCGAACGCCTTGGCCAGACCGACAAAGATCTCCCAATCATGCAAAGCGCCATCAGGTTTAGGCAGGATCGCCCTATTGAAGCGCGTGACATTGCGCACCGCAAACATGTTGAACGTGGTGTCGTAGTGATCGTTTTCCAGCGCCGATGTGGACGGCAAAATCAGGTCGGCATAGCGCGTCGTCTCATTGATGTACAGGTCGACGCTGACCATGAACTCCAACCCATCCAGGGCCTGCTCCAATTGGCGACCATTGGGCGTCGACAACACCGGATTGCCTGCCACCGTGACCAAGGCGCGGATTTGCCCTTCGCCTTCGGTGAGCATTTCTTCGGCCAGGGCCGACACCGGCAATTCGCCACCATATTCCGGACGCCCGGACACGCGGCTCTGCCAGCGATTGAAATGCCCGCCGCCGGTGGAAGCCACCAGGTCCACCGCCGGAGAGGTGCACAGCGCGCCGCCGACCCGGTCCAGGTTGCCGGTGACCAGGTTGATCAGTTGCACCAGCCAATGACACAAGGTGCCAAATGCCTGCGTCGAGACGCCCATGCGCCCATAGCAAACGGCCTTGTCCGCAGCGGCGAAATCCCGTGCCAACTGGCGGATCTGCTCGGCGGGCACGGCACACTGGTGGCTCATGGCTTGGGCCGTGAACCCGGCGATCGCACGGCGCACATCATCCAGCCCCTCAACCGACAAATGAGTGTCGCGCGTCAGGTTCTCGCTGAACAAGGTGTTGAGCAGCCCGAACAACAGCGCCGCGTCGCCCCCGGTCGCACAAACAGATGCTGGTCGGCAATCGCCGCCGTCTCGCTGCGCCGTGGGTCGACCACGACCACTTTGCCGCCCCTGGCCTGGATCGCCTTGAGCCGTTTCTCCACATCCGGCACGGTCATGATGCTGCCGTTGGACGCCAACGGGTTGCCGCCCAGGATCAGCATAAAGTCGGTGTGATCGATATCCGGGATCGGCAATAACAGGCCATGGCCGTACATCAGATGACTGGTGAGGTGATGAGGCAATTGGTCTACGGAGGTTGCGGAAAACCGGTTGCGCGTCTTGAGCAGGCCGAGGAAGTAATTGCTGTGGGTCATCAGCCCATAGTTGTGCACGCTGGGGTTGCCCTGGTACACCGCCACCGCATTCTGCCCGTGCCGAGCCTGGATGCCCGCAAGGCGCTCGGCCACGAGGGCAAACGCCTCGTCCCAGGCGATCGGCCGCCATTCACTGCCCACCCGCAGCATGGGTTGGTGCAGCCGGTCCGGGTCATTCTGGATATCCTGCAAGGCCACGGCCTTGGGGCAGATGTGGCCACGGCTGAATGTGTCTTGAGGGTCGCCCTTGATCGAAGTAATCGCCAGGCTGCCATCTTCGGCGCGGGTGGTTTCCAGGGTCAGGCCACAGATGGCTTCACACAGATGGCATGCACGGTGATGGAGAGTCTTGGTCATGGCCAGTCTCTTTATAGGGGCTTTGGCCTCACTATGGGCCGCGCCCCTGAGACGCACCAGCATCGTTCGCCGTGTGAATCCACAGGCATCAGGCCAGGCCATGGGCAAGCGTGAGCAAATGTTACAGAACCGCGCGCACAGCCCCCGAAACCGACGCAGCCTGGCCCAGGCCCGCCGCCGCGCATTGCAAAAGGTTGCGAGGCCAGTGTACAAATGGCTCGCTGCTGTCAGGAAATCGTCTTCAAAAGCGCTCTCGCGCCCTTCTTGAACACCCCTAAAAACGTAGCCCTATTGGTAAGACGCGACATTTAATGTCAATATCGCGCCTTCCCCTATTTCGTCGCCCCGTGCGGCTTTCGCCGCAGGTCTCGCCCGTTGTCACAATAAACAAGGCTTTGAGTATCTGCGGTCTGTTGCAAAAAGGTAGTTAATGATGAGCGCAAGGCACTTTCTCTCCCTGATGGATTGCACGCCCGAAGAGCTGGTCGGCGTGATTCGTCGAGGCATTGAGCTTAAAGACCTGCGTAACCGCGGCGTACTGTTCGAGCCCTTGAAAAACCGCGTTCTCGGGATGATTTTCGAGAAATCGTCCACCCGCACCCGCCTGTCTTTCGAAGCCGGCATGATCCAACTCGGTGGCCAGGCCATCTTCCTGTCACCGCGCGACACCCAGCTGGGTCGTGGCGAGCCGATCAGCGACTGCGCCATCGTCATGTCGCGCATGCTCGATGCGGTAATGATCCGTACCTTTGCTCACAGCAACCTGACCGAATTTGCCGCCAACTCGCGCGTACCGGTGATCAACGGCCTGTCCGATGACCTGCATCCCTGCCAACTGCTGGCCGACATGCAAACCTTCCTCGAACACCGTGGCTCCATTCAGGGCAAGACCGTGGCCTGGATCGGCGACGGCAACAATATGTGCAACAGCTATATAGAAGCGGCGATCCAGTTCGACTTCCACCTGCGCATCGCCTGCCCTGAGGGTTACGAGCCCAATGCCGAGTTCATGGCCAAGGCCGATGGGCGCGTGCAGTTGTTGCGCGATCCGAAAGATGCCGTAGTGGGTGCCCATCTGGTCAGCACCGACGTCTGGACCTCCATGGGTCAGGAGGACGAAACCGCCAAGCGCCTGGCACTTTTTGCGCCGTACCAGGTAACGCGCGCCCTGCTCGACACGGCCGCGCCGGACGTGTTGTTCATGCACTGCCTGCCTGCCCACCGTGGCGAAGAAATCAGCCTCGACCTGCTCGACGACCCGCGTTCAGTCGCCTGGGACCAGGCCGAAAACCGCCTGCACGCCCAAAAGGCCCTGCTCGAATTCCTCGTCGAACCGGCGTACCACCACGCATGAGCCATCCATTACTGCTGAACCTGCGCAATCTGGCATGCGGCTATCAAGACCAACGGGTGGTGCAAAACCTCAACCTGCACCTCAACGCAGGTGACATCGGTTGCCTGCTCGGGTCCTCGGGCTGTGGCAAGACCACCACGCTGCGTGCCATCGCGGGCTTTGAGCCGGTGCATGAAGGCGAAATCAGCCTGGCCGGCGAAGTGATCTCCAGCGCCGGTTTTACCCTGGCTCCCGAGAAACGTCGTATCGGCATGGTGTTCCAGGACTACGCGCTGTTTCCTCACCTCAGCGTGGCCGACAACATCGCGTTCGGCATCCGCAAGCATCCGCAAAAGGAGCGCGTGGTCGCCGAGTTGCTGGAACTGGTCAACCTGAAGAACCTGGGCAAGCGTTTCCCCCATGAACTCTCGGGCGGCCAGCAACAACGTGTCGCCCTCGCCCGCGCCCTGGCGCCGGAGCCGCAACTGCTGTTGTTGGACGAACCTTTTTCCAACCTTGATGGCGAACTGCGGCGCAAGCTCAGCCATGAGGTACGTGACATTCTCAAGGCGCGCGGTACCAGTGCGATCCTGGTTACCCATGACCAGGAAGAAGCGTTCGCCGTCAGCGATCAGGTGGGTGTTTTCAAGGAGGGTCGACTCGAGCAATGGGACACGCCCTACAACCTCTATCACGAACCGCAGACGCCGTATGTCGCCAGTTTTATCGGCCAGGGCTACTTCATTCGTGGGCAGTTGAGCTCGCCTGAATCCGTGAGTACCGAACTGGGCGACCTGCGCGGCAATCGCGCCTATACCTGGCCCACCGGTGGCGCAGTGGATGTGCTGTTACGCCCGGACGACATTGTTTATGCGCCGGACAGCGCCTTGAAAGCACGGATCGTCGGCAAAACCTTCCTCGGCGCATCCACGTTGTACCGTTTGCAACTGCCGACCGGCGCGCAGCTGGAATCGATTTTCCCCAGCCATGCGGACCATCAGGTCGGCGCCGATGTGGGGATCCGTGTGGCGGCTGAGCATTTGGTGCTGTTCCAGGCATCAGGCAGCGTCGCTGCGCAAGTACCTCGTTCCGAGTCAGGCGTACGGCGCTACAGCCCGGTCAGTTGAGTATTTGAAGAAACCGGGGCGAAATCTGGGAGAGGGCTTGCCCCCTCCCACACTGGATCTCCAGTAGCCTGGATTATGCCCGGCCAATTTCTGCGAATTTAGCCTGGGTATGTTCAGCCAGCACCTGCGCCGACAGCTCCACCTCCAACCCCCGCCTCCCCGCACTCACGTAAATCGTCGCCAACGGCTGCGCCGTTTCATCGATAAACGTGCGCAGGCGCTTCTTCTGCCCCAACGGGCTGATGCCGCCCAACAGATAGCCCGTAGAGCGCTGCGCCGCCGCCGGGTCGGCCATTTCGACTTTTTTCACGCCAGCCGCATGCGCCAGCGCTTTCAAATCCAGACTTCCGACGACCGGCACTACCGCCACCAATAATTCGCCCTTCTCGCTGCTCGCCAGCAGCGTCTTGAACACGTGCGCCGGGTCCAGGCCCAATTTTTCCGCAGCCTCCAGGCCATACGAAGCCGCCTTGGGATCGTGTTCATAACTGTGGATACGATGTTCGGCACGAACTTTTTTCAACAAATCCAATGCAGGGGTCATGAAGGCTCCAGGCGAGACAAACAGAGGGCCGATTCTAGGCCAAGCCCACGTAAAACGCTCTAGTGCGGCGATTTATCTCATTACACCGGCTCATGTAAAGCGTGATCATTCATCAAACCAATAGTTCGAAAGTGACCAACAGTTCACTTTCGACCTTTGACAACCGTCATTCTTGTCTATATTTTTTCGTTTCCGAATACTGCATACGTATAGCCGCAGCATTCGAGCAGTAAGCCGTGGTTTGGATGGGGATCCTCGTCACGGTGAAAATCGCGCAACAGCCCGTTGAGGCCGTGCGCCAGACAAGAACAACAACTGAGGTTTTCCATGACAACTGCTCTTCAACAGCCTTCACTTTCGAGCCAATGCATGGCCGAATTTCTCGGAACTGCGCTGCTGATCTTCTTCGGTACCGGATGTGTCGCTGCGCTCAAGGTCGCGGGTGCCAGCTTTGGCTTGTGGGAAATCAGCATCATCTGGGGCATCGGCGTCAGCATGGCGATCTACCTGAGCGCCGGCATTTCCGGGGCGCACCTCAACCCGGCCGTCAGTATTGCACTGTGCATCTTCGCCGACTTCGACAAGCGCAAACTGCCCTTCTACATCCTCGCCCAGATCGCCGGCGCCTTCTGCTCGGCCGCCTTGGTGTACACCCTCTACAGCAACCTGTTTTTCGATTACGAACAAACCCACCACCTGGTGCGCGGTACACAAGCCAGCCTGGAGTTGGCGTCGGTGTTCTCCACCTACCCTCACGCACTGCTGAGCACCGCCCAGGCGTTCCTGGTGGAAATGGTCATCACCGCCATCCTGATGGGCGTCATCATGGCCCTGACCGATGACAACAACGGCCTGCCACGCGGCCCACTGGCCCCACTGCTGATTGGCCTGTTGATTGCTGTGATCGGCAGTGCCATGGGCCCGCTGACCGGCTTCGCGATGAACCCCGCACGGGATTTCGGGCCCAAGCTGATGACCTTTTTCGCGGGTTGGGGTGAAATGGCCTTTACTGGTGGCCGCGATATTCCTTACTTCCTGGTGCCGGTTTTCGCGCCTATCGTGGGCGCATGCCTCGGCGCCGCGGCCTATCGCGGGCTGATCGCCCGTCACCTGCCGAACGCCGCACCTGCTATAGCTGAAACACCTGACACGGCTGTCAACGGCAACACCCGTATTTCCTGAAAGCGCCAGCCTGGCCCTGCTGCCCTTTGAGGCCCAGGCTGATTTCTGACTTCCTTATTTTCGTGCAAGGCAATCGACATGACCGACCTTCAGAATAAGAACTACATCATTGCTCTCGACCAAGGCACCACCAGCTCCCGGGCGATCATCTTTGATCGTAACGCCAACGTGGTGTGCACCGCCCAGCGTGAATTCGCCCAGCATTACCCACAGGCGGGCTGGGTCGAACACGACCCCATGGAGATTTTTGCCACCCAGAGCGCGGTGATGGTTGAAGCCTTGGCCCAGGCCGGCCTGCACCATGACCAGGTCGCCGCCATCGGCATCACCAACCAGCGTGAAACCACCGTGGTCTGGGACAAGGTCACCGGCCGCCCGATCTACAACGCCATCGTCTGGCAGTGCCGCCGCAGCACCGAGATCTGCCAGCAGCTCAAGCGCGACGGCCACGAGCAGTACATCAGCGACACCACCGGCCTGGTCACCGACCCGTACTTCTCCGGCACCAAGCTCAAATGGATCCTCGACAACGTCGAAGGCAGCCGCGAACGTGCGCGCAACGGCGAGTTGCTGTTCGGCACCGTCGACAGCTGGCTGATCTGGAAATTTACCGGCGGCAAAACCCACGTCACCGACTACACCAACGCCTCGCGCACCATGCTCTTCAACATCCATACGCTGGAATGGGATTCGAAGATGCTGGAGATCCTCGACATTCCGCGCGAAATGCTGCCGCAAGTTAAGTCGTCCTCGGAAATCTATGGCCGCACCAAAAGCGGCATCGCCATCGGCGGTATCGCCGGTGACCAGCAAGCGGCGCTCTTCGGCCAAATGTGCGTAGAAGCCGGCCAAGCCAAGAACACCTACGGCACCGGCTGCTTCCTGCTGATGAACACCGGCGACAAAGCGGTCAAATCCAAGCACGGCATGCTCACCACCATCGCCTGCGGTCCGCGTGGCGAAGTGGCCTACGCCCTGGAAGGCGCGGTCTTCAACGGCGGCTCCACCGTGCAGTGGTTGCGCGACGAGCTGAAGATCATCAACGACGCCCACGACACCGAGTACTTTGCCGGCAAGGTCAAGGACAGCAACGGCGTGTACCTGGTCCCGGCGTTCACCGGCCTGGGCGCTCCGTACTGGGACCCCTATGCCCGTGGCGCGCTGTTCGGCCTTACTCGTGGCGTACGCGTGGATCACATTATTCGCGCAGCCCTGGAGTCGATTGCCTACCAGACCCGCGACGTACTCGACGCCATGCAACAGGACTCCGGCGAACGCCTCAAAGCCTTGCGTGTGGACGGCGGCGCGGTGGCCAACAACTTCCTGATGCAATTCCAGGCCGACATCCTCGGCACCCAGGTCGAGCGCCCGCAAATGCGCGAAACCACCGCACTCGGCGCCGCCTACCTGGCCGGTTTGGCCTGCGGCGTCTGGGGCAGCCTGGATGAATTGCGCGGCAAGGCCGTGATCGAGCGCGAATTCGCACCGCAACTGGACGAAGCCGCCAAAGAGAAACTCTACGCCGGCTGGCAAAAAGCGGTCAGCCGCACGCGCGACTGGGAACCGCACGAAGGCGCCGAATAAGCCAAGGGCAAAATCCACTTAGGGTTGTAACTGGCAGGGAGTCGATTCCTGCGTCATCATGGGCCACTTTTGTATGGCAGCCCAAAGGACGCCCCATGAATCTGCCTCCCCGCCAGCAACAAATCCTCGAACTGGTACGCGAACGCGGCTACGTCAGTATCGAGGAAATGGCGCAGCTATTCGTTGTCACCCCGCAAACCATCCGCCGCGATATCAACCAACTGGCGGACGCCAACCTGCTGCGTCGTTACCACGGCGGCGCAGCCTATGACTCCAGCGTCGAAAACACCGCGTACGCCATGCGTGCCGACCAGATGCGCGATGAGAAACAGCGCATCGGCGAAGCCATCGCCGCACAAATCCCCGATCACGCCTCGCTGTTCATCAACATCGGCACCACCACCGAATCCATCGCCCGCGCGTTGCTGAATCACAACCACCTGAAAATCATCACCAACAACCTCAACGTCGCCACCATGCTCAGCGCAAAGGATGACTTCGACGTGCTGCTCACCGGCGGCAACGTAAGGCGTGACGGCGGCGTGGTGGGCCAGGCCAGTGTCGACTTCATCAACCAGTTCAAGGTCGACTTCGCCCTGGTTGGCATCAGCGGTATCGACGAAGACGGCAGCCTGCTCGATTTCGATTATCAGGAAGTGCGGGTTTCCCAAGCGATCATTGCCAATGCGCGCCAGGTGATCCTGGCCGCCGACTCCAGTAAATTCGGGCGCAACGCCATGATTCGCCTGGGGCCGATCAGCCTGGTGGACTGCCTGGTGACTGACCAGCAGCCGGTGCCCGCGTTGGTGCAGTTGCTCAATGAGCATAAAGTTCGGCTGGAAGTCGTTTAGCGTCTGCGCTGACATCATCGGGGCAAGCCCCCTCCCGCCTTTTGAGCTGTGAACTCAGTCCAATGTGGGAGCAACTGTCTTGATGACCCTAACTTTGGCATCGCTTTTTAAGACAGCCAAGCTCCCACAGCTTCAAGCCGTGTGACCTTCAACCACATATCGCTACCGATTCAGGCAGCGTGTTCTTTCCATTCGGCTCTATAACGCAGCATCGCGTTCAGCCTGACTAACAAAACACGCATGCATGCGATTAGCGCAACTTTTGCGCGTTTGCCTTTGTCGCGCAGTGCTTTATAGCGGGCTTGGAATTCAGGCTGTTCCCGGATGACAACCCAGCAGGCCATGTAGAGCGAGCGACGCACGGAAAACCTCCCGCCGCTAATGTGACGCGCACCTTGGTGTTTCCCACTGTCGTTGTTATACGGAGCGAGGCCCGCTAGCGCCGTGATCGGACGCCTGCCAATCTCGCCCAGCTCCGGCAGATATGCCATTAGGCTAGCCGCCGTAATGAGCCCGATGCCCTTAACTGAGCACAGGCGTTCGACCTTTTCGCGGTCTAGCCTGTTGGCGGTTTCGCGAATCAGCTGCTCTATCGCGTTCACAGCCTTGCTCAAGTAGTCGATATGGCTCTGCAACGCCGGTTTTACTACGTCGCAGGAGGCTGTTTTCAGGCGCCTTCTGTCATCGTCCCTCTGCTGAACAAAGTTCTCTCGCTGCTGGACTAACGCGCGCAACTCGTCATGTTCCGGGCTGGTGATTCGGCTGCTTGGTGAGTCGAGAACCGCTGCGAACTGCGCAAGAGACTTTGCGTCTATCGGGTCGGTTTTAGCGTGTTGCCCCATCGCCCTGGAAAAACTCTTGGCCCGACGGGGATTGACGCAGATGACATTAAGGCCCGCAGCCTGAAGCGCCTTCATGACTTTGCGCTCATAACCGCCAGTAGCCTCCAACACCACGCGTCCGACCTGGTGAAGCAATAGCCACCCAATCAACCCAGGGAAATCTTCTTCGGCGTTAGCGCAATTTACCCCAACGTCAACCTGATGAACTCGAGCTTCAAGGCTGTCCTTGGAAACATCAATGCCTGCTGGATAGGAAAACATAGCCAAACCCTCTTACACTAAAAGTGAGAGCGCTCTGGCTTGGCCCACGCTTGTAACTGTTCGAGGTGGGCTCGTTCAACTGTTCGGGCTCATGTCCAGAGCGGAGAAGTGAGTGGCAGCATGGGCTCCCACACGTGCTTTAAGCACTTCGGGCATTCAGCTTGCCACTCACCCTCTCACTCTCAGCTTAATCCCGTATCAAGACACAAGGGGGCTTGCTCCCGATAGCGATTTATCCTGCACCCTTTTTCTTGAGCCCGCCCCAGGCTCATGTTCACAAATTTTCCTTTTCCCGCCCTTCGATGAGTTTTTTCAATCGAAGTCGACTGGCTGTGCCCGCGTTTATCAGCTACCATTTTCGCAAATGAACATTCATGTTCGAATTCCAATACGAAAAGATCGCGAGGCCAGCCGATGAACCCCTCTACCTTGCCTGCTCCACCGCTTGCCGAAGTCTATGACGTCGCCGTTATCGGCGGTGGAATCAACGGCGTCGGCATTGCAGCAGACGCAGCCGGGCGCGGTTTGTCGGTATTCCTTTGCGAAAAGGACGACCTGGCCAGCCATACCTCCTCTGCCAGCAGCAAGCTGATCCACGGTGGCCTGCGCTACCTGGAACATTACGAATTCCGCCTGGTGCGCGAAGCCCTGGCCGAACGTGAAGTGCTACTGGCCAAGGCCCCGCACATCGTTAAGCAGATGCGTTTTGTATTGCCGCACCGCCCGCACCTGCGTCCGGCCTGGATGATTCGTGCCGGCCTGTTCCTGTACGACCACTTGGGCAAGCGCGAAAAGCTCGCCGGCTCCAAAAGCCTCAAGTTCGGCGCCGACAGCCCGCTGAAAAGCGAAATCACCAAAGGCTTCGAATACTCCGACTGCTGGGTCGATGACGCCCGCCTGGTGGTGCTCAACGCCATGGCCGCCCGCGAAAAAGGCGCGCACATTCACACCCAGACCCGCTGCATCAGCGCACACCGCAGCAACGGCATGTGGGACATGAACATGGAACGCGCGGACGGCAGCCTGTTCTCGATCCGCGCCCGTGCGCTGGTAAATGCCGCCGGCCCATGGGTCGCCAAGTTCATCAAGGACGACCTGAAGCTGGACTCGCCCTACGGCATCCGCCTGATCCAGGGCAGCCACCTGATCGTGCCTAAACTGTACGAAGGCGCCCACGCACATATCCTGCAGAACGAAGACCAGCGCATCGTCTTCACCATTCCGTACCTGAACCACCTGACCATCATCGGTACCACCGACCGCGAATACACCGGCGACCCGGCCGCCGTTGCGATTACCGAAGGCGAAACCGACTACATGCTCAATGTGGTCAACGCGCACTTCAAGAAGCAACTGAGTCGCGACGACATCGTCCACACCTACTCCGGCGTACGCCCGCTGTGCAACGACGAGTCAGACAACCCATCGGCCATCACGCGTGACTACACCTTGTCGTTGTCCGGCGGCACGGGCGAGGCGCCGATCCTGTCGGTATTCGGTGGCAAGCTGACCACCTATCGCAAGCTCGCCGAATCGGCCATGGCGCAACTGGCCCCGTATTTCACCCAGATGCGCCCGAGTTGGACCGCCAAGGCCAGCCTGCCGGGCGGCGAAGACATGACCACCCCAGAAGCCCTGGCCGATGCCATCGGCAACACATTCGACTGGTTGCCGAGCGAGATTGCGCGCCGCTGGTCCACCACCTATGGCAGCCGCACCTGGCGCCTGCTGGAGGGCGTGCAGTCGCTGGCCGATCTGGGCGACCACCTGGGGGGCGGCCTGTACACCCGCGAAGTCGACTACCTGTGCACCGAAGAATGGGCAACCCAAGCCGAGGACGTGTTGTGGCGCCGAACCAAGCTCGGCCTGTTCACCACCCCGCAAGAACAGGACAACCTGAAACACTACCTGTGCAAGGTTGAGCAAAATCGCAGCAAGACCCAGGCGGCCTGACAGGCCCTCGCTCCCCAAGCCCCTGCACCGTGAGGTCCAGGGGCTTTTTTTATACCTGCCAGGCATTCGGTTTTCCGAACGCCATATCCAGGGCTATTCGGTTTGCCGGACTCAAGCGTTATAAATCCTCCGCCAAACAAAGATAATTATTATATAAATCAGCCGCTTAACCTTTTACTTCTGGCCTGGCACGACTCATGCTCTACACTTCTGGACGATTGCCTGAACCCCTCAGGAGCCGTCACGGGCATTCGCTGTACAACAGAGCCGTTTAACCGGCTTCATAAAAAAAACAAATGTCGAGGAAGTATTGATGCGCATCGTTCCCCATATCCTGGGCGCAGCTATCGCTGCCGCTCTGATCAGCACTCCAGTTTTTGCAGCCGAACTCACCGGCACACTGAAGAAAATCAACGACTCCGGCACCATCACCCTCGGTCACCGCGACAGTTCCATTCCGTTTTCCTACATCGCGGATGGTTCGGGCAAACCGGTGGGCTACTCCCACGACATTCAGCTGGCCATCGTTGAAGCCCTGAAAAAAGACCTGAACAAACCCGATCTGCAGGCCAAGTACAACCTGGTCACCTCGCAGACCCGTATTCCGTTGGTTCAGAACGGCACTGTCGACATCGAGTGCGGTTCCACCACCAACAACGCTGAACGCGCTCAACAAGTCGCCTTCACCACCAACATCTTCGAAATCGGCACCCGTCTGCTGGTCAAAAAAGATAAAGACGGCAAGCCAAGCTACGCCGACTTCGCCGACCTCAAAGGCAAGAACGTCGTGACCACCGCCGGTACCACGTCCGAGCGCATCATCAAGGCGATGAACGCCGACAAGCAGATGGGCATGAACGTCATCTCCGCCAAAGACCACGGCGAATCCTTCCAGATGCTCGAAAGCGGCCGCGCTGTCGCGTTCATGATGGATGACGCGCTGTTGGCGGGTGAAGAAGCCAAGGCCAAGAAGCCGGATGACTGGGTGATCACCGGTACTCCACAGTCCTTCGAAGCCTATGCGTGCATGGTTCGCAAAGACGACCCGGCCTTCAAGAAGGCAGTCGACGACGCCATCGCCGGCCTGTACAAGTCCGGCGAGATCAACAAGATCTACGCCAAGTGGTTCGAAAGCGCGATCCCACCAAAGGCCTGAACCTCAACTTCCCGATGAGCGACAAGGTCAAGGAACTGATCAAGAACCCGACCGACAAGCCGGCGCCTGACGTAAAAATCTGATTCCTGACTAACCTTATCCCCTGAGGGAGCCAACCCTCCCTCAGGTGTCTGTTACTACCTGCTGGCTATAACTTGGAACACTCGACCTGGCGGTTTTCGAGCCGATCGTGTGTGCCTGGCGTTCATCGCCGGGTGGGAACGGATTTTCCCCAAGCGGGTGCTTGTACATCGATCGATTTCGGGGGAGACCCTAATGAATTACAACTGGGACTGGGGCGTGTTCTTCAAGTCCACCGGCGTGGGCAGCGAGACTTATCTCGACTGGTACATCTCCGGGCTGGGCTGGACCATCGCCATCGCCGTCGTGGCATGGATTATCGCCTTGCTGCTGGGCTCCATTCTGGGGGTCATGCGCACGGTGCCAAACCGCATCGTATCGGGCATCGCGACCTGCTACGTGGAACTGTTTCGCAACGTGCCGCTGCTGGTTCAGCTGTTCATCTGGTATTTCCTGATACCCGACCTGCTGCCGCAGAACCTGCAGGACTGGTACAAACAAGACCTCAACCCGACCACCTCGGCCTACCTGAGCGTCGTCGTGTGCCTGGGCCTCTTCACCGCCGCCCGCGTGTGCGAGCAAGTGCGTACCGGTATCCAGGCGCTGCCACGCGGCCAGGAATCCGCCGCGCGCGCCATGGGCTTCAAGCTGCCGCAGATTTACTGGGACGTGCTGCTGCCCCAGGCCTACCGCATCATCATTCCGCCGCTCACCTCGGAATTTCTCAACGTGTTCAAGAACTCCTCCGTGGCGTCCTTGATCGGCTTGATGGAATTGCTGGCGCAAACCAAGCAGACCGCCGAGTTCTCGGCCAACCTGTTTGAAGCCTTCACCCTGGCCACGCTGATCTACTTCACCTTGAACATGAGCCTGATGCTGCTGATGCGCCTGGTCGAGAAGAAAGTGGCGGTGCCCGGCCTGATCTCCGTGGGGGTAAATAATGGAATTCGATTTCAGCGGCATCATCCCCGCTATCCCAGGCCTGTGGAACGGCATGGTCATGACCTTGAAGCTGATGGTCATGGGCGTGGTCGGCGGCATCATCCTGGGCACGATCCTCGCCCTGATGCGCCTGTCGTCCAGCAAACTGCTGTCGCGCGTGGCCGGCGCCTATGTGAACTACTTCCGCTCGATCCCGCTGCTGCTGGTGATCACCTGGTTCTACCTGGCGGTGCCGTTCGTGCTGCGCTGGATCACCGGCGAAGATACCCCGATCGGTGCGTTCACCTCCTGCGTCGTGGCCTTCATGATGTTCGAAGCCGCGTACTTCTGCGAAATCGTGCGGGCCGGCGTGCAGTCGATCCCCAAGGGCCAGATGGCGGCGGCACAGGCGATGGGCATGACCTATGGCCAGACCATGCGCCTGATCATCCTGCCCCAGGCGTTCCGCAAGATGACCCCGTTGCTGTTGCAACAGAGCATCATCCTGTTCCAGGACACCTCGCTGGTCTACACCGTGGGCCTGGTGGACTTCCTCAACTCCGCCCGCTCCAACGGCGACATCATCGGCCGTTCCAATGAGTTCCTGATCTTCGCCGGTGTTGTCTACTTCATCATCAGCTTTTCCGCCTCGCTGCTGGTCAAGCGTCTGCAAAAAAGGTTTGCCGTATGATCTCTATCAAGAACATCAACAAGTGGTATGGCGACTTCCAGGTGCTGACCGATTGCAGCACTGATGTCAAAAAAGGCGAAGTGATCGTGGTGTGCGGGCCGTCGGGTTCGGGCAAATCCACCCTGATCAAGTGCGTCAACGCGCTGGAACCGTTCCAGAAGGGCGACATCGTGGTCGACGGCACCTCTATCGCCGACCCGAAGACCAACCTGCCGAAACTGCGTTCACGCGTGGGCATGGTGTTCCAGCACTTCGAACTGTTCCCGCACCTGACCATCACTGAAAACCTGACCATCGCGCAGATCAAGGTGCTTGGCCGCAGCAAGGAAGAAGCCACCAAGAAAGGCCTGCAACTGCTTGAGCGCGTGGGCCTTTCGGCACACGCCCACAAGCATCCTGGCCAGCTCTCCGGCGGCCAGCAGCAACGTGTGGCTATCGCCCGCGCCCTGGCCATGGACCCGATCGTCATGCTGTTCGACGAACCGACCTCGGCCCTGGACCCGGAAATGGTCAACGAAGTACTGGACGTGATGGTGCAACTGGCCCAGGAAGGCATGACCATGATGTGCGTGACCCACGAAATGGGCTTTGCCCGCAAAGTGGCCGACCGCGTGATCTTCATGGACGCCGGCAAGATCATCGAAGACTGCCCGAAAGAAGAGTTCTTCGGCGACATCAGCGCCCGCTCCGAGCGCGCGCAGCACTTCCTTGAAAAAATCCTGCAGCACTAAGCCCACAGCTTCCCCCTGCCGAAACAGGGCCAATGTGGGAGGGGGCTTGCCCCCGATAGCGGTGGATCAGTAACAGATGTTGCGACTGACACACTGCTATCGGGGGCAAGCCCCCTCCCACACTGGACCGCGCAGGATGGCAGCTCTGGTTGACCCAAGGCATCTGTGATGAAATGCGACCCCAACCAATTTCGCGCCGCACCGCCATCACTTGCCGTGAAACCTCGTCTGATCCGCCAACTGTTCCTGCCGCCGTTGATCATCGCGCTGATGATCGGCCTGGGTTATATCGGCTTCTGCGTCAGCGAGTACTACGGCATCCGCGCCCTCAGCGACAATGGCGAACGCCAGTTGGAGCTGCATGCCCACACCGTCGAGAGCGAAATCAGCAAATACACCTACCTGCCCAGCCTGTTGGAATTGGAGTCCAGCGTCTCCACGCTACTGGCCGACCCCAACCAGGAAACCCGGCAAACCGTTAATGATTACCTTGAAGGCCTGAACCGGCGCAGCCGCAGCCAGGCCATCTACGTAATGGACACCACCGGGCGCGTACTGGCCACCAGTAACTGGCGCGACGCCGACAGTTATCAGGGCGAAGACCTGTCCTTTCGCGCCTATTTCCAGAACGCCGTACGCGGCAGGCCCGGACGCTTTTACGGCATCGGCAGCACCAATGGCGAACCTGGCTATTACCTGGCCCATGGCCTGGAAGAACACGGCAAGATCATCGGCGTCGCTGTCGTCAAAGTGCGCCTCGAAGCCCTGGAAGAACGCTGGCAGCGCGCGCGCCTCGAAGCCTTTGTGAGCGACGAGAACGGCATCATCATCCTCTCCAGCGACCCGGCCCGCCGGCTCAAGGCGGTGCGACCGCTGAGCGATGAGACCAAGGACCGCCTGGCCCACAGCCTGCAATATTACTGGGCCACGTTGAACGAACTGGAGCCATTGGCCCGCGAGCGGCTCAACGAAGGCACCGAGAAACTGACCTTCCCGGCCAACAGCGAAGTGGTCAACGACGAGCAAGCCGTCAGCTACCTGGCGCAAACCCGCCCGCTCAACGACACACCGTGGAATTTCACCCTGCTCACCCCGCTCAACGAGCTGCGCCGCGCGGCCATCAACCAGGGCATCCTGGTGGCCGTGGCGTTCGGCCTGGTGGCGTTGTTGCTGATCGCCTGGAACGAGCGGCGCAAAGTCATCGCCACCCGTCTCGCCGCGCGCGAAGCCCTGCAGGAAGCCAACAGCCAACTGGAGCGACGGATTACCGAACGCACCGCCGACCTGCGCGCCAGCAACGAACGGCTCAAGGGCCAGATACGCGAACGGCGCCAGGCCGAAGAAACCCTGCGCCGCGCCCAGGACGAACTGGTGCAGGCCGGCAAGCTCGCAGCCATCGGCCAGATGTCCACCAGCATCGCCCATGAGCTGAACCAGCCGTTGGCCGCGCTGCGCACCTTGTCCGGAAACACCGTGCGTTTCCTCGAGCGCGGCGCTCTGGACACGGCCACCGCGAACCTCAAGACCATCAACGAACTGATCGACCGCATGGGCCGCATCACCGCCAGCCTGCGCTCCTTTGCCCGGCGCGGTGACGACCAGGGCGAGGCCAGCCTCGCCAAAGCGGTGGATGCCGCGTTCCAGGTGCTCGGCGCGCGCTTGGACGGCCTGCCGCTGACCCTGCACCGCGACTTCGCCAACGCCCAATTGCAGATTGACCAGACGCGCCTGGAGCAGATCCTGGTCAACCTGATCGGCAACGCCCTCGACGCCATGCAGGCGCAACCGGCGCCCGAACTGTGGCTGGAGGGCAGCAGCAGCGAGGGCAAATACCGCCTGCATGTGCGCGACAACGGCCACGGCATCCCCCCCGAAGCGCGCAAGCATTTGTTCGAACCGTTCTTCACCACCAAGCCCGGCGAGCAAGGCCTGGGCCTGGGCCTTACGCTGTCCGCCAGCCTTGCGGCGGCCACCGGCGGTAACCTTGCCGTGGAACACCCGGCCAGTGGTGGTACTGCCTTTGTCCTGAGCCTGCCATTGGCGGGCGCTCAACCAGCTGAGTCGACATGAATATTGATCCTCAAGACCTCACCGTGCTGATCGTCGAAGACGACCCCCATGTGCTGCTCGGCTGCCAGCAGGCCCTGGCACTGGAAGATATCCCCAGCGTGGGCGTGGGCAGCGCCGAAGAGGCGCTCAAACGCGTCGGCGAGAACTTCGCGGGCATCGTGATCAGCGACATTCGCCTGCCGGGCATCGATGGCCTGGAACTGCTCACCCGCCTCAAGGCCCTGGATAAAAGCCTGCCGGTGGTGTTGATCACCGGGCATGGCGATATCTCCATGGCCGTTGGCGCCATGCGCAACGGCGCCTACGATTTCATGGAAAAACCCTTCTCCCCCGAACGCCTGGTCGACGTCGCCCGCCGCGCCCTGGAACAACGCGGGCTGGCGCGGGAAGTCTGGTCGCTGCGCCGCCAGTTGGCCGAGCGCGACTCCCTCGAAGGCCGCATCATCGGCCGCTCCCCGGCCATGCAGAACCTGCGCGAACTGATCGCCAACGTCGCCGACACCTCGGCCAACGTGCTGATCGAAGGTGAGACCGGCACCGGCAAGGAACTGGTCGCCCGTTGCTTGCATGATTTCAGTCGGCGCCATGCCCACCAGTTCGTTGCACTCAACTGCGGCGGCCTGCCGGAGAACCTCTTCGAAAGCGAGATTTTCGGCCACGAAGCCAACGCCTTCACCGGCGCGGGCAAGCGGCGTATCGGCAAGATCGAACACGCCCACGAAGGCACGCTGTTCCTTGATGAAGTGGAAAGCATGCCGATCAACCTGCAGATCAAATTGCTGCGGGTGTTGCAGGAACGCACCTTGGAACGCCTGGGCTCCAACCAGAGCGTGGCGGTGGATTGCCGGGTGATCGCCGCCACCAAGTCCGACCTCGACGAGCTGAGCCGCGCCAGCCAGTTCCGCAGCGACCTGTACTACCGCCTCAACGTGGTAACCCTGGAACTGCCGCCGCTGCGCGAACGCCGCGAAGATATCCTGCAGCTGTTCGAACACTTCCTGCAGCAGTCATCCCTGCGCTTCGACCGCACCGCGCCGGAGCTGGACAACCAGACCCTGTCCAGCCTGATGAGCCACGACTGGCCCGGCAATGTGCGTGAACTGCGCAACGTCGCCGAGCGTTTCGCCCTGGGCCTGCCCGCTTTCAAAAAAAGCGGCGCCGGCAGCACCGGCCACGGCCTGGCCTTTACCGAAGCGGTGGAAGCCTTCGAACGCAACCTGCTCAGCGACGCCCTGCAACGCAGCGGCGGCAACTTGACCCAAGCCAGCCAGGAGCTGGGGATGGCCAAGACCACCCTGTTCGACAAAGTCAAAAAATATGGGTTGAGTCACTGATGGATCTGTTTTTGAAAGCCGCCCTTGGCGCGGCGGTGGTGCTGATCCTGGCCGCACTGGCCAAAACCCGGAACTACTACATCGCGGGGTTGGTGCCGCTGTTTCCCACCTTTGCGCTGATCGCCCATTACATCGTCGGCAAGGGCCGTTCGGTGGAAGACCTGAAGACCACCATCCTGTTTGGGATGTGGTCGATCATTCCGTACTTCGTATACCTGGCGACGCTGTATGTGATGGTGGACCGAATGCGGCTGGAGGCCTCTTTAGCGGTCGCAGCCGTTGCGTGGCTGATGGCCGCAACGATCCTGGTGAGTATCTGGGTACGCGTCCATACCTGACCCAACTCCCACATTGCTATCCCGGTTATGTCAGCGAACGATCTTGTCCACCTGGATACCGAGCTTTTTCAAGCGATACCAGAAGCTCCTCTCCGAAATTCCGATCTTCGCCGCCGCCGCGGCCTGCACGCCGTTGCTCTCGTGCAATGCCGCCAGAATATAGGCCTTCTCCACCTCCGCCAGCGCCGCGTCCAGGTCTTGGGGGATCCCCGGCCCGTCGCTCAACACCGCCGCAACACCGCCCGCCCCGCTCGGCTTGGATGCAAACAGGTAACCCGGCAAGTCGATATCCTCGATGAGCGGTGATGCCGCCACAATGGTTGCGCGTTCCACGCAGTTTTGCAGCTCGCGGATATTGCCCGGCCAGTGGTACGCCGCCATGGCCTGCAACGCCTCGGCGCTGAAACCGGTGATGCGTTTGCCGGCGGTGGCGCTGAGGGTCTGGGCGAAATGCCGGGCCAGCGGCGCGATGTCTTCCACGCGTTCGCGCAAGGCCGGCAATGGGATCGGGAACACATTGAGGCGGTAATACAGGTCTTCGCGAAATTCCTTGTTGGCCACCGCATCCAGCAAATTCTTGTTGGTGGCGGCGATCACCCGCACATCCACCTTGCGCTCGCGCGGGTCGCCCACCGGCTCGATCACTCGCTCCTGCAAGGCACGCAGGATCTTGGCTTGCAACGCCAGTGGCATGTCACCGACCTCGTCAAGAAACAGCGTGCCCTTGTCGGCCTGCATAAAGCGCCCTACCCGATCAGCCACGGCGCCGGTAAACGCGCCCTTGCGATGGCCGAACATCTCGCTTTCCAGCAGGCCTTCGGGGATTGCCGCGCAGTTGACGGCGACAAAGGGCTGGTCGGCGCGGCAGCCATGCTTATGGATAGCCCGGGCGACCATTTCCTTGCCGGTGCCGCTTTCGCCGGTCAGCAAGATGGTGGCGCTGCTGTCGCGCACCGAGTCCACCGCGTGCAGCACCTTGCGAAACGCCGGGCTGTCGCCCACCAGGCTGTCGAATTGCGCATGCTCATCCAGCTCGGCACGCAGGCGGGCGTTGTCGCGCAGGATGTCGCGAAATTGCAGGGCCTTGGCCACGGTGATGTCCAGCTCGTCGATATCGAACGGCTTGGCGATGTAGTCATAGGCGCCGTTGCGCATCGACTGCACGGCGTTCTTGACGGTGCTGTAGGCGGTCATCACGATCACCGGCACATGGGGGTAGCGCACTTTGATCTCGGCCAGCAGCGCCGGGCCGTCCATGCCTGGCATGCGCCAGTCGCTGATCACCAGGTCGATGGCTTCCTGCTCCAGCACCTTGAGCGCGTGCAGGCCGTTGCCGGCGATAAACACCTGGATGCCGTTCTGGCCCAGGGCCGATGCCAGCAGGTCGCACAGCTTGGGTTCGTCGTCGACTACCAGAATGTTATGCGTCATGTGTGTCCTCGTCGTCTTCGCCCATCGCCGGAATGTACAGGCTGAACGTGGCGCCGGCATCTTTCTCGCTGGTGCATTCGATGCTGCCGTCGTGACTTTCCATGATCGAATAGACCTTGGCCAGCCCCAACCCCGTGCCCGAGGCCTTGGTGGTGACGAAGGGCGTGAAGATGCGCTCGATCATGTCGGGCGCAATGCCCTGGCCGGAATCGGCAATGCTGATGACCGTGTTGTCGCCGACCGTACGAATCCCCACCGTCAGGCGCCCGCCATCGGGCATCGCATCAATCGCGTTGAGAATCAGGTTGAGGCAGGCCTGTTTGAGTTGCTTGGCGTCGGCATACATCATCGCCCCCGGCGCCTGGTCGTCGACCTGCGCATCGATGTTATGCGTCGCCAGCTCCGGCGCACAGAAGCCGAGGATCTCCTCCACCAGCGGGCGCGCCGGCTGCACCACGCGCAAGGGTGGGTTGGGCTTGGCGAAATCGAGGAATTCGGTGATCAGGTCGTTGATGCGGCTGACTTCGCTGACCACATATTCCAGGTGGCGTTTGTCGGTGTCCGGCAGGTCGGCGCGGCGGTGCAACAACTGGGTGGCGGTCTTGATGATGCCCAGGGGGTTGCGGATTTCGTGGGCCAGGCCCATGGCGACTTCACCCAGCGCATGCAGGCGGTCACGTCGGCGCAGTTGGGCTTCGAGGTAATGCAACTCCCCCAGGCGCTCGGTCATATGGTTGAAGGTGCTGCTCAATTGCGCCAGCTCGTCGCCGCCGCTGACCGCCACGCGGTGCGTGTAGTTGCCGGAGATCACCGCCCCCACGCCTTGGGACAAATCTCGCAAAGGCCGGGTCAGGCGTCGCGACACCAGCACCCCCGCCGCCAGCGACAGCGCCGAGCTGACCAGGAAAATCAGCACGAACAGGTTGCTCTGGTTGACCAGCCCCACCAGGCTGCTGTGGCGCAGCAGGCCGCTGAAGATCACGCCTTGCAAGTCGCCGGCATCGTTGAAGATCGGCCAGTACAAGCCGCTGTAGTTATTGGTGAACTGCTCGCTGGGCTGGCGGGTGGCGCGCATGGCGGTTTCGACATTCTTGGGGATGCGCGCGGGGTGGTCCTCGAAGCGCTGGGTCGAAAAGATTTCCGTGAACCCGTCCGGGTTGGCCAGGTACAGGCGCAGGTCGAGGGAATGCACATCGGCCACGCTGGTGAGGAAACTGCTGTCCAGGTAGGTACCGACCAGCAACAGATAGTCGACGCCGTCCCGGCTGGTCTCGAAGGTGGAGACCACAATACCGGTGGTGGCCCCGCCCACCTTGACCGTTTGCAGCACCGTGTTCTTGGCCAGGCTGATCTGCTGCACGATGTCATCGGCGGCGGTGGTAAAGACCACTTTGTGATCACTGGCGCGAATCAGCGCCACCACGTCGATATCCGTGGCATCGGCAATGTCGGCCGTCAGCCGGTCGTGCCGGACGGCTTGGCGGTTATCCGGCGCACTGGTGTAGCGCAAGAACAGCTTGGCCATGCGCGCGTTGTCGTGAAGGATGTCGCCGATCTCGTCCTTGACGATCTTGGTCGACTCCTGCAGCCAGATGCGCACGTTACTGTCGAAGATCTGCGACAGCGTAGTGGCGGCCAGCTCCGCCGCGATCATGGTGGGAACCACACTCACCAACCAGAACGCCAGCACCAGCTTGCGCTGGACACTCCAGCGCGAAATGGCAAAAGGGCGGGCTTTCTGGCGGGTCTTGGTGATCATCAGGTTTCGCTTATCGCAGCAGCCATGGCAGGGTCGGAACGATCCGGTCGAATGAACAGTTTTACAAGCTTGAGCAGGCCGTTGACCAGCCGGTTGCGATGGCGAAAGAACAAGCTGTTGCCCCGGAACTCGCAGCCCAGGCGCAGCTTACTGGCATACCCGGCCTGGCCGCACTCGTACAGCGCAATATTGTGTTGAATACAGTAGTCGACGTTGGTCAGCCAACTGCGCAAGTACAGGTTGTAGTCGCGAGTGGCCTCCACGTCATGCCCGAAAAACTTGTCGACCAGCCGCTGTTCGTCCACCAGCATCAGGTTGAACGCCACCAAGCGCTCATCCACCCAGTAAAGCGCACACACCGCGCGCGACCCAAGGCGCTCAAGCACGCCGGTGAAATAGCTGGCGGGCAAGCGTTCGAACTGCAACTCGGCGCGGCTCAGGGTGGCTTCGTACAGGCGCATGACCTCGGGCAGCACATCGTCGATAGTGCGCCGCCACTCTACGCGTGGGCCGGGCGCGCGCAGTTTGCGGCGCAGGTCCTTGCGTGTGGATTTGCCCAGCGAGCCGAGGTAGGCGTCCACCGAACCATAGGGCAACGGCAATACGCCCGTGGGCAAACTCGGCATCGTCTGGAAACCGTTGGCACGGCAACTGTCGACCCAGTGCGGGTCGTTGCTCGGCGCGTCCTTGACCGCCAGCAGGCCGATACCGAAGTCATCGGCATCGTGGCGCGCGGCCTCCAGCACATGCCGGAGCAACAGCGCACGCCGCGCCGCGGGCACGTGGCTGGCGAACCCGGCATCGCAGCGCTCGGCCACCGGCGAGCCGATGGCGTACAGCCCCAATTGCAAAACACCCGGCCACAGGCGCTCCAGGCGGTCGGTCAAGCGCTTGCCGGCGCCGGACACCGTGGTGTCGAGGCGGTAATGCGTGATGAACGCGGGCGCGACCGCCACCAGGGTCCCGTCTTGGTAAACCGCCAGGTAACGCCATTGGAAATCCTCGATGGCGGCGTTTTCCACGGCGACGTAATAGTCCCAGTCCTCCAGGGCACCCGGGAAGCAATCGTTCCAGGCACTGCGCTGGAGGGCCCGGATGGTCGGGAAGGCTTGGGTGGTGATCACGTATTTCCCTTATGCCGAGCGGCAATCGACGGTGTGCAGGCTGTGGGAGCTTGTGTTCCGCTCGATAAACTCCGCACTCAACTCAATCACCCGCCGGTATTGCAGGTCGACGGTGATCATGTGGTAGCAGTTATCCAACAGGATCTTGGTCACCGGCCCGCCGAGGTGGCGCTCCACGTAGTCGGCGTTCC
Organism: Pseudomonas sp. S3_A03; assembly: GCF_054668275.1. NCBI lineage: Bacteria > Pseudomonadati > Pseudomonadota > Gammaproteobacteria > Pseudomonadales > Pseudomonadaceae > Pseudomonas > Pseudomonas sp. S3_A03. The sequence goes on along the minus strand of NZ_CP162753.1, from coordinate 5,257,886 downwards.
AGCGGCTGGTGATGTCGTCCTCGATGGAGTGCAGCACCAGGGCCGGAACCTGGATGCCGGGCATGCGTTTCTTGACCACCGCGTTCATCCAGTGCAACTCGCGCACGGTGACGCCTTCCATGGTCAACAACCCCGCTTCGCTGCTCTCGCCCTCCTTCATCTGCCGTTCGACGATCGCCCGCAGCCGTTCATTCTTGATGCCGTACGGAGGCTTCTCGGTGAAGCGGAACAGGCGCACACCGAAGGGAATGCGGATCAGCAACGGCGTGATAAACGCCATTTTGCTGATGCTCCAACCGTCGTACTTCAACGTAGTGGAGTACATCAGCAAGCCGGCGACCTGGCCCGGATGCTCGGAGGCCAGGTACATCGACATCACCGCGCCCATGGACAAACCACCGACAAACACCTGCGCGTGGCGCCGCTTGATCTGCACGAAGGTCTTGCGCACGCCTTCGTACCAGTCCCGCCAGCCGGTGGCCTGCAGGTCGCTGTTGTCACCGCAGTGCCCGGCCAGGGTGGGCACGTACACCGTGCAATTGCCCGCCCTGGCCAGGCCCTTGGCGACCTGGCGCAGTTCGGTCGGCGTGCCGGTCAGGCCGTGGATCAACAGGATCCCGACCGGCCCGGCACCGAGAACGAAGCCGGCATCCCCTTCGCCGAGGTCGATCCCTGCGCTGTTCACCGGTGGGTCGCTCGCACCAGCAGTTGCTCCAGCAGCTTCAGGCCCAGTTCGATTTCCGGGTAGCTGATTTCCAGGGACGGCGCCAGGGTGATCACGTTTTTGTAGTAACCGCCCACGTCGAGGATCAGGCCGAGTTTCTGGCCATCCACCAGCATGTCGCCCTTCATGCCTTCTTCGACCATGTAGTCCAGGGTCGCCTTGTCCGGCGTGAAACCATCCGGCGCGCAGATTTCGCAACGCAGGGCCAGGCCCAGGCCGTCGACGTCGCCGATGATCGGGAAGCGTTTTTGCAGGTCTTGCAGGCCTTCGAGGAAAAATTTGCCCTTGGCCATGACCATCGCGCCGTAGTCGACTTCGTTGGTCATCTTGAACATTTCCAGGCCTACCGCCGTACCCAGCGGGTTGGAGGCGAAGGTGGAATGGGTGGAGCCCGGCGGGAAAATCTTCGGGTTGATCAGCTCTTCACGGGCCCAGATACCACCCAGCGGGTTGAGCCCGTTGGTCAGCGCCTTGCCGAACACGATCACATCCGGTTGTACGTCAAAGTGCTCGATCGACCAGAGTTTGCCGGTGCGGTAGAAGCCCATCTGGATTTCATCGGACACCATCAAAATGCCGTGCTGGTCCAGCACATGCTTGAGCTCGCGGTAAAAGTTCATCGGTGGGATCACGTAGCCGCCGGTGCCCTGGATCGGCTCCACATAGAAGGCGGCGTATTCGCTGCTGCCGACTTTCGGGTCCCACACGCCGTTGTATTCGGTTTCGAACAGGCGGGCGAATTGCTGCACGCAGTGGCTGCCGTATTCTTCTTTCGTCATGCCCTTGGGGCCACGGAAGTGGTACGGGAACGGGATGAACTGCGCGCGTTCGCCAAAGTGGCCGTAGCGACGACGGTAACGGTAGCTGGAGGTGATCGACGAGGCGCCCAGCGTACGCCCGTGGTAGCCGCCTTCGAAGGCGAACATCAGGCTCTTGCCGTTGGTGGCGTTGCGCACCACTTTCAGGGAGTCCTCGATGGACTGCGAACCGCCGACGTTGAAATGCACGCGACCGTCGAGGCCGAATTTGTTCTTGGCGTCCACCGCGATCATTTCCGACAGCTCGATCTTGCCCTTGTGCAGGTACTGGCTGGCGATTTGCGGCAGGGTGTCGATCTGCTGCTTCAGCGCATTGTTCAGGCGCGGGTTGGCGTAGCCGAAGTTGACCGCCGAGTACCACATTTGCAGGTCGAGGTAGGCCTGGTCTTCGGTGTCCCACACGTAGGAGCCTTCGCAACGGCTGAAAATACGCGGCGGCTCGATGTAGTGGACGGTGTCGCCGTAGGAGCAGTACTTGGCTTCTTTATCCAGAAGGATCTGGTCTTCGGCGGTGGCGATGCGGATATCAGACATGGTGCAAGAGTTCCTGATTTTCAATAAAGAGGTCAGCCGTCGTAAAGGCGGTGGCATTGGCGGCGACGCTTTGCGGCAGCTGCGCGAGCAGCGCAGGCAGTTGGGCGAAGCAATCGAAGCGCGCATGGGGAATACGGTTGGCGATGCAGTACTCGGCGAGGCTGCCCTTGGCGAACACAAAGTCGGCGGTGGAGGCCACGCACATGTCGGACTTGCCGTCGCCGATCACCAGCACGCGTTTGTTGCGCGGCGTGGACTTGCATTTGCAGTTGCCGGACGCCGCGCGGCAGGCATCGCTCGAATAGGGGAAGTCGATGCGCCAGCTGTTCTGGTCAACCTGGCGCAGGCGGTTGGCGAGGATCGGCAGCAGGGTCACGTAGTTGCGCGACAGAATCCGCGCGATGCCTTGCTCGATGCCATCGCTGACCACTTCGAGGGACGCGCCCAGGCCGATCACGTGATCGACGAAGTCCGGAAAGTCCGGGTCGATCTCGACGCTGTCGAAATAGGCCAGTAACTCGGCGGGCGTGGCCTTGATCAGCGCCAGTTGGCGGCTCAGGCATTCGCGTGAACCGATGTGCCCATCCAGCCATTGCTGTTCGATGGTTTCCCATTCGGGGCCGGCGAAGCGTTGGAGGACGTTGTCGATGACGTCGGTGGGGGTGATGGTCCCGTCGAAGTCGCACACGATATGCCAGTCGATCATTGCGGTTACCTTGATGGAGTGCGCTGTCTGCGCTTGCACCAGGGCTAGAGCAGGGATTGTGCCAATTGGCCATATCCCAGCGGGGCCGGGGCTTTGCGCGGTGCGCGCGGGGGATTTGTGTCGTGCAAGCTACAATTTTTGTAGCTTGCTACAAACAAGATGAGTGCTTGCACAGGCGCGCGGGTTTGCGCGTTCATGCGCGTGTACTCACCTAAGGAACTGTGACCATGTTGCGGATCACATGCGCTGCACTGGCCGGCTTATTGAGCCTCACCGCGCAGGCCCAAGGCATCACCGGTGACGTCGGCGCAGGCGTCAGCTATCAACCCCACGACCCCACCGGCAGCCGCTACGAAACCCGGCCCGTGCCCTATCTCGACCTGGACTGGGGCAATGTCAGCCTGGGCACCGATGACGGCCTGACCTGGAGCGCCTTGAACAGCCACGGGCTGACCGCCGGCCCGTATATCAATTACTTGCAGGGGCGCACCACCAACGGCTCATTGCAGGGGCTGCGCAATGTGTCGGACATGGCGGAGGTCGGAGGTTTCATCCAATACGCGCCGGCTGACTTCTGGCGCGTTTATGCGCGGTTGGGCCAGGCGGTCGGCGGTGGCCACGCGCAGAGCGGCGCGCTGGGCAAGGTCGGTGGCGAGTTGGGTTACCCGCTGGGCGGCGGGGTCATCGGCAGCAGCGGCCTGGTAGCGCACTTCGCCGATGCGCGCCAGACCCAAACGTTTTTCGGGGTGGATGATAACGAAGCGGCGGCCACGGGTTTCAAGGCCTACAACGCCAGCGGCGGTTTCCAGAACGTGACCCTGAGCCAGAGTTTCCAGTTTCCGCTGACGCCCAACTGGTCGCTGCTGACCAGCGCCAGCTGGGTACACCTGGTGGGTTCGGCGGCGGACAGCAGCATCGTGCGCCAGACCGGTGAAGTGAATCAGGGGCAAGTGCAGACGGCGATCAGCTATACCTTCGAATGATTCACCTGAGGTCTGGAGATACAAAGGTACAAAATGTGGAAGGGGCTTGCTCCCGATAGCTGTGTATCAGTCATGCATGTATCGGCTGAACCACTGCTATCGGGAGCAAGCCCCCTCCCACATTCGCCCCCATCTCATAGCACTATTTCAGTTCTCTTCGCCCTCGGCCAACAGCGCAATCCCGCCGATAATCACCGCCACGCCCACCCAGTGCAGCGCGCTGATATGTTCGCCCAGCCCCAGCCACGACCCGAGCAACACCACCACAAACACCAGCGAACTCAGCGGGAACGCCAGCGACAGGCTGCTGCGCCGCAGGATCAGCATCCACACGAAAAACGCGCCGATGTAACAGGCAATCGCCGCCAGTATCCCCGGGTTACGCGCCACGTCGGCCAGCCACTGCCAATTGAAATCCATCTGCCCCAACTGGTCACCGGCGAGCTTGGTAAACAACTGCCCGGCGCTCTCGGTGCAGATCAACAAGGCCCACAGCACAATCGTGCCGAACCGCCCATGCAACCACGTCTGCGTCGTCATGCCTGGCTCCCGGCAACGGCCACCAGCATCACCCCCAGGGTGATCACCAACGTGCCCAGCCAGCGCCGGCGGCTGACGGTTTCCCCCAGCACCACCTTGCCCACCAGCACCACCCCGCAATAGGCCAGCGCCGCCGCCGGAAACAACAGGCTCAACGGCGCACGGGACAAGGCTTCCAGCCACACGAAAAACTCGATGACGTAGGCGCCGATCCCGGCCCATAGCAACGGCGCATTGAACACCTGGCCCCAGAACGCATTCAGGCGAAAGCCGCCTTCCAGCTCCGGCAAACGGTCCAGGCCGAGTTTGAAACACAGCTGGCCGATCACATCGAGCACGATAGAAAACGCTACCAACAACACCACGGTCAGGCTCACGGGAACAGCTCCTCAAACAGCTCGATCAAGGCTTCATTGGTCGCGGCATTGCGCTGCAGGTCCTCAGGCGTCCAACGCTGCGGCGGCGGCTGGTCGGACTTGGCCTCCCAGCGTTTGAACGCATTGCTGAACGCCGGCGTGGCGAACTCGCCGCACACGTCGATGCCGATGATGCGCTTGCGCGCCGCCAACGCCCGCAGCGCTTGCAGCAAATGCGTCAGGCGCATGCCGCCCTGGTCCCAGTTGGTGGCCGCGTCTTCGCAGGCCAAGACGTCTTTGTCGATGGTGATCCAGATCGCCTCGGTGGGCAGGCCGCTGATCATCTGTTCGAGGAAGGCCGCCCAATCCAACTGCGCCAGGTTGCGCCAGTGCAGATGGTTTTCCTGCTGCTGGTGACCGGCGCCATCGCCCACCCTGCCCCACACTTTCGACGGCGGGTGCTGCCAGGGAAACAGCTGCAACTGCCCACGCTTGAGGGCGCCCAGGTTGCCGCCGCGCAGTTGCGGGTTATGCAGGTCATCGCTGCACGGGCCCAGGGTGACGATGCGTTTGATCGCCGGCATTTTCAGCGCGCGGTTGACCCACGAACCACAGTGACGCTTGGGCGCAAAACGCACCCAGTCGGGGTGGTTGTCGAAGTGGATCAGGCTGATGGGTTCCTTGAGATCGGCAAGAAACGCAGGCGTGAGATGGTGATAGTCGCCGGAGCCGACAAACAGGATTTCCGGCCGCGCATCCGTGGGCCGTGGCCGTCCGGCCAGGCGTTCGGCGAAGCGTTTCCAGGTTTTTTCGGTGGACCACAGGCGCAGCTTGGGGCCCAGGTCCAACAGGTCGATACGGGTGGCACGGCCACTGGCCAAACGCCGGGCAATCGGCGCCTGGGCCGTGAGGCTATGGTCGAGGTCGAGAATGTTCAAGGCAGTGTTTCCCCTATGGCTTTAGGGGGTCAATGCAAGGGGCGGGCCAGCGCTTAACTCAAGGACAGTGAGAAACAAATGTGGGAGGGGGCTTGCCCCCTCCCACATTCAGGATTTTGCTTCGTTGATGATCTGGCGAATCGCGCCCACGAACGCTTCAGCCGGCTGGCCGCCGCTCACCGCGTATTGGTCGTTGAACACGATGGTCGGCACCGAGCTCACGCCACGGGAGATCCACAGCTGCTCCTGCTCGCGTACCTCGGCAGCGTATTCATCCGAGGCCAAGATCGCGGCGGCGCGCTGGATGTCCAGGCCGACGCTTTCAGCGATGATCGCCAGGGTGGCGTGGTCGGACGGGTTCTGGCCATCGCTGAAGTAGGCCTTGAACAGCGCCTCCTTGAGGTTGTACTGCAAGCCTTCCAACCCGGCCCAATGCAGCAGGCGGTGCGCGTCGAAGGTGTTGTAGATGCGGCTCTGGCCATCGGTGCGGAACGCGAAGCCCAGCGCGGCGCCCATGTCGCGGATGCGCGCGCGGTTGGCCTGGGATTCTTCGGCGCTGGAGCCGTATTTTTCGGTGATGTGCTCAACGATGTTCTGACCGATGGCGGGCATATTCGGGTTCAGTTCGAACGGCTGGAAATGAATCTCGGCCTGCACCTCGGCGCCCAACTGGTCGAGGGCTTCGGTCAGCCCGCGCAGGCCGATGATGCACCAGGGGCAGGACACGTCGCTGACGAAATCGATTTTCAGGGGAGTACTCATGACAGGCAACCTCGTAGGCAAAATGTGCCGCAAAGGTTGCACCATACACCACCTCACAACAGCTTCGCAGGCGCCACCGGTTCAATCTGCGCCCAGTGCGCCGCATCTTCACGATGGGCTTGCAGGTACGGCAACACCGCCGTCAGCAGCGGCGCCTTGAACGCTTCCTGGAAACGATGGGCCATGCCGGGAATCAGCTTCAGCTGGCTGCCCTGGATATGCGCGGCCAGGTGCACGCCGTGCATCACCGGCAACAACGGGTCGGCGGTGCCGTGCACCACCAGGGTCGGCACGCGCAGTTGGTTGAGCAGCGGCACGCGGCTGGGTTCGGCGAGGATCGCCATGATTTGGCGCTTCACGCCGTCCGGGTTGAAGGCGCGGTCGTAGGACAGCGCCGCCTGGTGCAGCAACGCCTGGCGGTCGTCCTTTACCGTCGGGCTGCCGAGTGCGGCAAGCAAATCGGCCTGTTGCTCCAGGGCCACTTCACGGTTGGGCGCGCCACGCCGTGACAGTAGCTGTACCAGCGCCGCACTCGGTGCCGGCAAGCCTTCGGCGCCGGAGCTGGTCATGACCAGCGTGAGGCTCTCCACCCGCTGCGGCGCCATGGCCGCAAGATGCTGGGCGATCATGCCGCCCATGCTCGCGCCCAGCACGTGGAATTGTCGAATCTGCAGCGCATCCATCAACCCCAGGGCGTCATCGGCCATATCGGTCAGCGTGTAAGGCGCCGCCACCGGCAGGCCGAGTTTGTAGCGCAGCACTTCGAACGTGAGATTGGCAGTGGCCGGCGGCTGGCGCCAAGTGGACAGGCCCACATCGCGGTTGTCATAGCGGATCACCCGAAAGCCCTGCTGGCACAGGGCGACGACCACTTCATCCGGCCAGTGGATCAATTGCCCGCCCAGGCCCATCACCAGCAGCAAGGCCGGGTCGGACGCACGGCCGATACTCTGGTAGGCGATGCTCACCGTTTCCAGATCAACCGTTTGGGTCGGGACATTGACATCACATCGAGACGCCGCAAAAGACGGCAGGCCGAACAGGAAGGCGGCCAATAAAAGCAACACACGCATGAAAAACACCGAAACGCAGAACCCCAGTAGAGCGCGAGTCTGATGAACTTTGTTCAAGCGCGCTGCCACAGTTCGATGACAGTTTGATGAAGTGTGCCCAGTGGTCATGGTCGACACGCTTTGCAACATGAGACAAACTCACGCTATTCGTTTTCATCACAAATTGTCTTCATGGAGAGCCTGTGCTCGAGATCCGTCACCTCAAGACCCTGCACGCCCTGCGCGAAGCCGACAGCCTGGTGGAAGCCGCCGAGCGCCTGCACCTGACGCAATCGGCATTGTCCCACCAGTTCAAGGAGCTGGAAGAGCGCCTGGGCATGCCGTTGTTCGTGCGCAAGACCAAGCCGCTGCGCTTCACCAGCGCCGGTCTGCGCCTGCTGCAACTGGCCGACGCGACCCTGCCCTTGCTGCGCGGCGCCGAGCGCGATATCGCGCGGTTGGCCGGCGGCACGGCCGGGCGGTTGCACATGGCCATCGAATGCCACAGTTGCTTTCAGTGGCTGATGCCGACCATCGACCAGTTCCGCGATGCCTGGCCCGAAGTCGAGCTGGACCTGGCCTCCGGTTTTGCCTTTGCGCCATTGCCGGCCTTGGCCCGCGGCGACCTGGACCTGGTGGTGACCTCCGACCCGCTGGAACTGCCGGGCATCACCTATGTGCCGCTGTTTACCTACGAAGCCATGCTGGCCGTGGCCAACCAGCACGCGCTGGCGACCAAGGCGTATATCGTGCCCGAAGACCTGCTCACCGAAACGCTGATCACCTACCCGGTGGAACGTGACCGCCTGGACATCTTCACCCGTTTCCTGGAACCGGCCGACGTGGAACCGGCTCAGGTGCGCACGTCGGAGCTGACGGTAATGATGATGCAACTGGTGGCCAGCGGCCGTGGCGTGTGCGGCATGCCCCATTGGGCGCTGCATGAATACAGCTCGCGCGGCTACGTGAAGGCCAAGCGCCTGGGCGAAAAAGGCCTGTTTGCGACGTTATATGCGGGGATCCGTGCGGACATGCTGGACGCGCCCTACATGCGCGACTTTTTGCTGACGGCCAAGGACACGTCGTTTTCGACCTTGGATGGGGTGAGCGCGGTGCGCTGATTAACCCGCTGTCTGAATCAATCGGGTTGGAGTTCGCGCCACATGTGGATCTTGTCGAAGTACTCAAGGCCCACCCGCACGGCCAACGGCTCCAGGCCGTACTGGATAAAACCGCACCGTTGATAGAGCGCAAACGCGGCATCGTTGCCGGCGGTGACGGTCAGTTGAATCACCTTGAGGCCCGCCCGTTGGCGCGCCTCACCCAGCGCCGCCTCCACCAACCGACGGCCCAGGCCGTGGCGCTGATAGGCCGCGTTCACGTACATACCGAACAACGTCACCTTGTGCCGGGCCTTTTCCCGGGGTTCGAAGGCCAGGCCGACGATGCCCGCCAGCCGGTCATCCGCAAACGCGCCGAACAGCCGGTCCAGCGGGTTGTCCAGGCGTTTTTCCCACCAGCTCAACGGCATCGACGCGCGCTCGGCCACGCTGGAGGTGAACGCTTGGGGATAAACCCCATACGCCTCAAGCATCAATGCCCGATAAGCCTGGGCATCACTGGCCACCAGCGCGCGTATGAGCATCAGGCCGGCGTAGCCAGTGAGGCGCGATAGAACGGCAGGATCAGGTCCCGCGTCAGTGGCGCCAGGTGCAGGCCGCCGTCGCCCGCCGGGTCGATCCAGCAGACTTCTTCGATCTCGGCAGCCGGGCTCAGCGCCCCGTCGACCTGAACCTGGAACATTTCAGCGTGTACGGTGCAACCCGGCTCGTTGGCCGCCGGCGCCGAGAACTGCCCGAGGTAAAGGGCGTGTTCCGGGTCGATGTGCAGGTTCAGTTCTTCGTGCAATTCACGCGCCAAGGCTTGCGCGGGTTGTTCGCCGGCGTCGATCTTGCCGCCCGGTTGCATAAAGGCCTGAGTGCCGCGCTTGCGCACCAGCAGGGTCTGGCCGTCGGCATTGATCAGGAGCGCGGCGGCGATGCGGATAGTCGTGGGCATAGGATAAAAGCCATCGATTCAAACAATGAGGGAACGCAGCTCACGCCTCGTCCGGTTCCTTGATAAATACGCTGTACTTGGCGCCTTCCATCGCTTCGAACGCGATGAGTTTGTCCACCAGCGGCAGGTTCAGCACCTTGCCGGCGTTGAGCAGCAGCATGCCGTTATCGGCATTGAGGTTGCGCGCCAGCACCATGCCGGCCTCCAGCTCGCGGGTGCTCAAGGCTTTAACGGTCGGGTCGCCCAGGGTCACGTCGCTGAGGAACGTGGCGCAGGCCAGGACGAAGTCTTCGACCAGGTCCGGGTCGTAAAGGCGCCCGGCATATTTGCGGATATAAAGCAGCGCTTCATCGCTGTTCAAATGGCGCTCAAGGATCAGCCCCTTCTGCAGCTCAATGAAATCCACCGCGAGTTTCAGCAGGCGCGAGCCAAACGGAATCGCGTCGCCCTTGAGGCGGTCGGGAAAGCCAGTGCCGTCCCAACGTTCCTGGTGATGGCGAATCATCCGCGCCGCATCCTTCATCGGCTCCAGGGTCATCAACAGCGACTCGCTCTGGGTCGGGTAGCCACGGTACCGCTCGCGATCAGTGCTATAGAGCTTGTCGGCCGGCTCGTTCAGCATGCTGTCGCTCCAGCTCAGCTTGCCGATGTTGTACAGCGCGGCGGCCATCGCCAGGTCACGCGACGTGGCTTCGTCGATAAACTGGGCGGCGCAGTACACGCGCACCAGTTCGATCAGCGCGCGGTTGGTCTGTTTGGCCTTGGGCAGGCGCAGGTTGGCCAATAGCGAAAACACTTCGGTGCCGGTCACGTAGCTGCGCTTGAGCTCGTCGTAGGCCAGGTCGAGCATGTCGGCGGTCTGTTGCAGCTCACTGGTGCGCGCGGCCACGCGTTTTTCCAGGGTGGCATTGAGCGTCTTGAGTTGCTCGTTCTGCGCATGGGTCAAGCGTTCCAGGCGCTGGTGTTCCAGGGCCTGTTGCAGGATCAGCTTGAGCTCTTCGTCGTTCCAGGGCTTGGCGATATAGCGGTGGATCTGCCCGTCGTTGATCGCCTTGATGATCGTCGGCACGTCGGCATAACCGGTCAGCAGGATACGACTGGTGGTGGGGTACAACCGGTGCACCTCGGCCAACAACTGCGCGCCGTCCATGCCGGGCATGCGTGCGTCGCTCATCACCAGGTCGATGGGCTGGGCCGCCATGATCTCCAGGGCCTGGGCACCGCCGCCGGCGAGTACCACATCGAAAGGCTGGCCGCGTAACAGACGGCGCAGGCTGTTTAGGATCGACTCTTCATCGTCGACCAGCAAAATCGTGGGTTTGGTAGCGAGTTGTTCTTCCATGCCTGCGGCGCCTTCACATTAAACTGAATTGAGCTAGATTGAACCCGTGTGCCAAGCCGTCTTCCCTCGCTTTTGGCGCGGGGTTGATTTGACGCCAACTGGCCGTCAATTTCAAGGGAGCTGGACTATGCTGTCAAAGCAGCCCTGCCCCCCGCTCAGAAGTAGAACCAAGGAAGGACTCGTTATGCCGTCGAACCTTTTGCCGTTGGGGATTGCGCCATGAACTCGGGTTCGGCACGCGCCAACCGGCGCATTTTGATCGTCGATGACACCGCCTCCATCCATACGGATTTCCGCAAGATCCTGTGTGCCGAGGCCGCGCACGAGCAGTCCCTGGACACCCTTGAAGAAACCCTGTTCGGCACCACCACGCCCCCACGCCAGGCGTTCATGCTCGACTCCGCCTACCAGGGCCAGGAAGCCCTGGCCCTGGTGAACCAGGCCCTGGCCGCCAACGCCCCCTATGCCATGGTGTTTATCGACATGCGCATGCCGCCCGGCTGGGATGGCCTGCAAACCATCGAACAGCTGTGGAACGTCGATCCCAACCTGCAAATCGCGTTGTGTACCGCCTATTCGGATTATTCCTTCGAGGCGATCGAAGCGCGGTTGAAGTTCAACGACCAGTTGCTGATCCTGAAAAAACCCTTCGACCAGCTGGAAATCCGCCAGATGGCCAGCGCCCTGACCTGGAAATGGCAGCTCGCCCAGGACGCCGCGCTCAAGGTCATCAGCCTGGAGCGCACCATCGAAGAACGCGTGCAGGAGCTGCTCAAGGTCTCGCACCTGTTGCAGTACGACGCCCTCACCCAGTTGCCCAACAGCACGCTGCTCGGTGACCGGCTGACCCAGGCCATGGCCCTCGGCCGGCGGCATGACACGCAATTGGCGGTGATGTTTATCGGGCTCGACCGCTTCAAGCGCATCAACAATGCCTTGGGGTATCCGGTGGGCGACGAGGTGCTCCAGCTGGTCAGCCAGAGCCTGGCCGCCAGCGTGCGCGAATCAGACTCGGTGTTTCGCTACGGCTCCGATGAGTTCGTGATCCTGCTCAATGATGTGCTGCATCCCCAGCAAACCCAGCACATTGCGCAGAAGGTGCTCATGGCCATCAGCGCCACCCGCCATGTCGCCGGGCATGACCTGAGTGTCACCGCCAGCCTGGGCATCAGCATTTACCCCAATGACAGCACCAATGCCGTGGTGCTGATCAAGCAGGCCGAAACCGCGATGCACACCAGCAAGGAACGCGGCCCGGACGATTTCAGTTTTTATACCGAAGACATGAACTTGCGCGCCCAGCACCAGCAAAACCTGGAAAGCGCCATTCGCCAGGCGCTGGAGCGCGATGAGTTCGTGCTGCACTACCAGCCCAAGCTGGCCCTCAAGTCCGGGCAGATCGTCGGTGCCGAGGCGCTGATACGCTGGTTTCAGCCGCGCTCGGGCTGGGTCAACCCGACCGACTTCATCCCGGTGGCCGAAGACAGCGGCTTGATTGTCCGCCTCACCCAATGGGTCCTGCGCCAGGCCTGCGAGCAAGTGCAAAGCTGGAATGCGATGGGGCTGCCGGCGTTGCCCGTCTCGGTGAATATCTCGGCCATCGACTTTCGCCAGCGCGACTTTATCGACAATCTGGCCACGATCCTCAAGGAAACCGGGCTGCCCGCCCACCAGTTGGAACTGGAGATCACCGAAAGCGTGCTGATGCAAAACGTCGACGACACCGTGGAGACCCTGCACAAGATCAAGGCCATGGGCGTACGCCTGGCCCTGGATGATTTCGGTACCGGTTACTCCAGCCTCAGTTACCTGCGACGTTTTCCCATCGACGTGCTGAAAATCGACCAATCGTTTGTGCGCGGCTTGAACGTCAACAGCCAGGACGCACAGTTGATCAGCGCGATCATCGGCATGGGCAAAAGCCTGGAACTGAACATCATCGCCGAAGGCGTGGAGACCGCCGAACAACTGGACTTCCTCAGGGCCCAGGACTGCGAAGAAGGCCAGGGTTTCCTGTTCAGCAAGGCGGTACCGGCAAAAGATTTCGCCCAGTTACTGCAGATGGGCTGCGCCATGCCGATAACCCGTCTATAGCCCCACGCTTGCAAGGAGTGCTCGCTTGAGCGAAGTCTCGATTTACGGTTTCGGCCTGGCCCTCATCGTGGGCTTTGCCTTGCCGGCGATGGCCGCGCCGCTGGACGAGGCACTCAAACCCTTACCGGCGGTTCCGGTGTTGGACGCGGCCAAGGTCGAGTTGGGCCGCCGACTGTTCAACGAGCCGCGCCTGTCGGTGAACAACACGCTGTCCTGCGCCAGTTGCCATCGCCTGGAGACCGGCGGCGCCGATGACAAGCCGTTCTCCCTTGGCTTCGACGGCAAACCGGTGGAAATCAACACTCCCTCGGTGTTCAACGCCAGCCTGAATTTCAAGCAGTTCTGGAATGGCCGGGTGGACACGCTGGAAGCGCAGATCGAACAGGTGGTCATCAGCCCCGTGGAAATGGGCAGCGACTGGAAAACCGTGGTGCACAACCTCACCGACCTGCCCCTCTACCAGCGCGCCTTCAGCCAGGCCTACCCCGACGGCGTCACCGCCGCCAATGTGCAAAACGCCCTGGCCAGCTATGAGCGCACGCTGCTCACGCCCAACTCGCGCTTTGACCAATACCTGCTGGGCAATACCGATATACTCACCACCCAGGAAAAATACGGTTACCAGCGCTTCAAGGAATACGGCTGCATCGCCTGCCACCAGGGCATCAACATCGGCGGCAATATGTTTCAGAAGTTCGGCGTAATGGGCGACTACTTCAAAGCGCGTGGCAACCCGATCGAAGCGGACCTGGGGCGCTACCTGTTGACCCAGGACGAGGACGACCGCCACGTATTCAAGGTACCCAGCCTGCGCAATGTCGCCGTGACCGCGCCGTACTTTCACGATGCGTCAGCCAACACCCTGGCTGAGGCGGTGGATGTGATGTTCAAGTACCAGTTGGGGCGCAACCCGAGCCAGGAAGACAAAGACTTGATTATTCAGTTTCTCAAGACCCTGACCGGCGAATGGGCGGGCAAGCCTTTATGAGCAGACCGTCATGAGCTTCATCCGCCGCCACACCAGCTTGTTATTGCTCGGCCTGGTCGCCCTGTTGCTGGCCTCGACGCTAACGTTTCTGTACCTCAAATCATCCCGTGACCAGACGGCCAGCTACACCCAGTCGCGGGACTTGATCCGCCAGTTGCAGCAGCTCAATGCGCAGTGGGACAGCGAGGTGCTCAAGGCCCGTATCGCGATCACCCACAACTACGACCCACTGGTGACACCGCTGGCGGAAATGACCCGACTGTGGGCCGACCTCAACAACCGGGGGACGTACCACAGCCTGCAAGACCTGGCGCGCTGGCAGGCCAGCCACGCGGCTTACCAGGTCGCGATCCAGGAAAAAGCGCGGTTGGTGGACCAGTTCAAGTCCCACAACGCGGTGCTGCGCAACTCGCTCGCGTTTCTACCCACCGCCGAAGACGACATCCAGGCGGAGTTCAATCGCATCGACGGGGAAGGCCGGCTGCAACTGCAAGGCGTGGCCAGCGACACCTACGACCTGCTGCTCAGTAGCCTGGAGTTCGCCCAGGTCACCAGCGACGAACGCGCCGCCGATATCCTCGTGGGCCTGGGCAAACTGGCGATCAACAAAGAGCGCCTGCCCAGCGATTTCCAGGCCCCGGTGGAGATCCTCAGCAACCACATCTCGCTGATTCTGCGCGAACAGCCGGTGGTTAATACCTTGCTCGAACGCATTGCCGCCGTGCCTGTGGCCGAGCGCCTGGACGACTTGACCACCCACCTCGACCAGGACCAGCAAGCGGCGGACCTGAGCGACGATCAATACCACCGCTACCTGCTGATTTTCTCGACCTTACTGGTGGTGGTGCTGGTGTACCTGGCGGTGCGCCTGCTGCGTAGCTTCGCCGAGATCAACCGGGTCAACCGCGCCTTGCAGGCGGCCAACGAAACCCTCGAACAACGGGTGGAGCGGCGCACCCAGCAACTCAAGGATGCACAGAGCGAACTGCTCGACAGCGCGCGCCAGGCGGGCATGGCGGAGATCGCCACCAACGTGCTGCACAACGTCGGCAACGTACTCAACAGCGTGAACATCTCCGCCGACATCGTTACCCGCAAGCTGCGCAGCAGCAAAGCGCTGGGCCTGGGCAAGGCCATGCAGTTGATCAACGAGCACCGGGGTGACCTGGGCGCGTTTCTCACTGAGCATGAAAAAGGCAAGCTGCTGCCCGACTATCTCAACCAACTGGTGGAGGCCATTGCCGTCGAACAGCAAGGCATGACCGACGAGCTGGCACAGCTGAGCAAAAGCGTCGACCACATCAAGGACATCGTCTCGACCCAGCAATCCTATGCCGGTGCGTCCACCCTGCTGGAACCGGTACACATCAGCGCCTTGATGGAAGACGCCCTGCGCATGAACGCCGGCGCGCTGAGCCGTCACAACGTCACGGTGGTCAAGGAGTATGGGCAGGTCCCGGAGATCATGGCGGACAAACATCGCCTGCTGCTGATCATGGTCAACCTGATCAGCAACGCCAAGTACGCCATGTCCAACCTCAGCGACCGGGCGCGGCAGATAACCCTGGCGGTCAAGCAACTGGAAGACAACACCGTGCAGATCAGCGTGAAGGACGACGGCGAAGGCATCCCCGCCGAAAACATGACGCGCATCTTTACCCACGGTTTTACCACCCGCAAGGAAGGCCACGGCTTCGGTTTGCACAGCTGCGCCCTGGCCGCCGTGGAAATGCATGGCCAGCTCAGCGCACACAGCGACGGGCCCGGCCTGGGCGCGGTGTTTACCTTGACGATCCCTATGACCCCTGCCGGAAGCCCCCTATGAACCAACCCCCTAACCGGCGCATTTTGCTGATCGACGACACCCCGTCGATTCACGATGACTTCCGCAAAATCCTGATGCCCGCCGTTGAGACCAACCAGGCGCTGGATGACATGGAGTCGGCGCTCTTCGGTGACACCAATGCCCCCACGGCGCAACCCTTTGACTTGCACTCGGCCTATGGCGGCGAAGAAGGCTTGCAATTGTTGACCACCGCGATGGCCGACAAACGCCCCTATGCCCTGGCATTTGTCGACATGCGCATGCCCCAGGGCTGGGACGGCGCCAAGACCATCGAAGAGTTGTGGAAAGTCGACCCCGGCCTGCAAGTGGTGGTGTGCACCGCGTATTCGGATTATTCCTGGGACGAACTGCTGCACCGCCTGAACGGCCACGACCGTTTACTGATCCTGAAAAAACCGTTCGATAACATCGAAGTGCAGCAGATGGCCAATACCCTGGCCAACAAATGGGACATGGCCCGTCGCGCCTCGCTGCAAACCGCGCACCTGGAACAGTTGGTTGAACAGCGCACCCAGGCGCTGCAAGTGGAAATCGACGAACGCAAGCAACTCGAAAGCCAACTGGTGCAGTCGGAAAAACTCGCCTCGCTGGGGCAACTGGCAGCAGGCGTGGCCCATGAGATCAACAACCCCGTGGGGTTTATCTCATCTAACCTCAGCACCCTGGACGGCTACTTCACCCAGCTGCAACAGATGCTGGACGCTTACCTGCGCGCCGAAGAAAGCCTTGCGCCGGGCGAACAACGCGATCAGCTCAAAGCCTTGCGCAATGAGCTTGAGCTGGATTTTCTCAAGGACGACATTCCGATCCTGATCCGCGAATCCAAGGAAGGCATCGGCCGCGTGGTGCAGATCGTCAAGGACCTGAAGAACTTCTCGCGGGTGGACAACGACCAGACCTGGCAATTCGCCAATCTGCAACAAGGCATCGATTCCACGCTGAACATCGTCGCCAGCGAACTCAAGTACAAGGCCGACGTGGTGAAACACTACACGCCGCTGCCGGAAATCGAATGCCTGGCCTCGCAGCTCAATCAAGTGGTGATGAACCTGGTGGTCAACGCGGCGCAAGCCATGGGGCCGGAACGCGGCACCATTACCATCAGCAATGGCGTGGAGGGCGAGAACATCTGGCTGGAGGTAGCGGACAACGGCTGCGGGATCAGCCCGGACACGGTGCAGAAAATCTTCGACCCGTTTTTCACCACCAAACCGGTGGGCGAAGGCACGGGCCTGGGGTTGTCACTCTCCTACGGCATCGTCAAGAAACACCGCGGCGATATCTCGGTGAGCAGCGAGCTGGGCAAGGGCACTACGTTTCGGGTGGTGTTGCCGATTCGGCAGACGGCGGCGTAGGGCCCGGCTCAAACGCGAACGTCGTGGATAAAAACAGCCCGCACGGTCTGTGCGCAGCTGCGCAAATGCCTGGTTGAAAGCACACACGCTGTTTTCAATCGGCTGACAGGCGCAGAATGCCGCATCGACCTGCAGAGTCCGAACCCAAGGAAACCGTATGAGCCTGTCCTTGCTAAGCCGCTACGCCTTCTTTGCCGTGTGCGTCATTTTCACCCTCGCCAGCCTCCCCTTTATCGAACATGAATGGCTATGGCCCATCAGCCTGGTCACCGGCCTGCTGAGCCTGATCGGCCTGTTCGACCTGCTGCAAAGCCCCCACGCGGTACGCCGCAACTACCCGATCCTGGGCAATATCCGTTACCTGGTGGAAGCCATCCGCCCGGAAATCCGCCAGTACCTGCTCGAATCCGACAGCGACGCCCTGCCCTTCTCCCGGGCCCAACGCTCGCTGGTGTATTCGCGCGCCAAGAATGAAACCGCCGACAAACCCTTCGGCACCTTGATCGATGTGTACCAGTCGGGCTTCGAATTTATCGGCCACTCCATGCGCCCCGCGCCGCTGAGCGACCCCAGCGCGTTTCGCGTCATGGTCGGCGGCCCGCAGTGCACGCAGCCGTACTCGGCCTCGGTGTTCAATATTTCGGCGATGAGTTTTGGCTCATTGAGCGCCAATGCAATCCGCGCGCTCAACAAAGGCGCCCAGCTGGGTAACTTCGCCCACGACACCGGCGAAGGCAGCATCAGCCCGTACCACCGCGAAAACGGCGGCGACCTGACCTGGGAACTGGGCAGCGGCTACTTCGGCTGCCGCACCCGCGACGGTCGTTTCGACCCGGAACGCTTCGCCGCGCAGGCGCAGGACCCGCAGGTACGCATGATCGAAATCAAGATGAGCCAAGGCGCCAAACCCGGCCATGGCGGGATCCTGCCCAAGCACAAAGTGACCCAGGAAATCGCCGAAACCCGCGGCATCCTGATGGGTGAAGACTGTGTCTCACCGTCGCGCCACAGTGCGTTTTCCACGCCGATCGAGCTGATGCAGTTCATTGCCCAACTGCGTGAACTGTCCGGCGGCAAACCGGTGGGCTTCAAGTTCTGCCTGGGCCACCCGTGGGAATTCATGGGCATCGCCAAGGCCATGCTCGAAACCGGCATCCTGCCCGACTTCATCGTGGTCGACGGCAAGGAAGGCGGCACCGGTGCCGCGCCCGTGGAGTTCACCGACCATATCGGCGTGCCGCTGCGTGAAGGCCTGTTGTTCGTACACAACACCCTGGTGGGCCTGAACCTGCGCGACAAGATCAAGCTGGGCGCCAGCGGCAAGATCGTCAGCGCATTCGACATCGCCAGTGTCCTGGCCATCGGCGCCGACTGGGCCAACTCGGCGCGCGGCTTTATGTTCGCCATCGGCTGCATTCAGTCGCAAAGCTGCCACACCAACAAATGCCCCACCGGCGTCGCCACCCAGGACCCACTGCGCCAACGCGCGCTGGTGGTGCCGGACAAGGCCCAGCGGGTGTTCAACTTCCACCGCAACACGCTCAAGGCCCTGGCCGAAATGCTCGCGGCGGCCGGGCTGGATCACCCTTCGCAACTCTCGGCCAAGCACCTGGTACGGCGCATGTCGGCCACCGAGATCAAACTGTTTTCGCAGTTGCACATCTTCCTCAAACCCGGTGAATTGCTCACGGGTGAAGTGAACGGCCAGTTTTATTCACGCATGTGGCAGATGGCGCGGGCGGATAGTTTTGAGCCGCGAGAAGTGGAAGCGGCATAACGCGAATACATGCGCCCATCCAACGATGGGCGACTGTGCGTCAATCTCGCTTGAACTGCTCCGTGTAGTCCTCGGGATCGGCCCTGTACTTGAGCGTAATAAAACCACTGTCACCGACCACGCAGATTGCATAAAACGGATTATTCACAACGGTCTTGCACGGCTGTGTTTTCAGCGCATTTATCTCGGCCTGAAAACCCTTGAAGTAGCCATTCACAACGTTGGTTATACCGATCCTTGGAAAAAATTCCGGAAACAACATGGCATTCGAGCTACTTAAAATATAACGCTGCACCGGCATCTGCGTCATTGCGCCGTGGGCGCCAGGAATCCAATTGACCGACACCGGATGGGACAAATAGTAAAACACCTTCTTGGTATTAAGCTCGTTGTATGACATCAGGTCATAGGCAATATAAGTGGCCGTTGCAGTTTGCAATTCCTTCTTCGCTATCAGCACCTGACCATAGGCATAGCACAACGAAAACATGAAAACCGTCGGCACCACTAAGACACAGGTTGCGCTCTTGAACACGCGAATAAACAACTCATGACTCAGCAAAAACACAAACACCAGCAGCACCGAAAATCCAATATAGTTTCGCGCATCCACATCATCCCCGACGAGCAGCAACATGACGCCAGGCACACATAAAGCGAGGATTGGAACGACCAAAAGATACAAGACGCTTATCACCGCTTTGCCAAGGATGCTTCCCGTCATCTCGGGAATCTGCTTGACCACGATCAAATAGCTGGTAGCCGCAGCCGCCAACAGTACAACGGCAATAGCCCACAGCACGGGGTTGAATAACAGCATCACCTTGTCCAGGGTAAACATCAGCTTGGCGCCGACTTGCTCCAGCCAGTAGCTGTCCAGCGGCAGGAACCGGCAGCGCTCACTGCTCGCAGACTGAAAGGCCGTGAGGAAATAAATCACCCCGCCCACTATCAGTTGCAGGCCCCGGACTAGAACCGCCGACAACACATCCTTGACCGGAAGTTTGTTTCTAACACTCCACACAAACTCAACGACGCACAGCCCCACAAATACACTTACGGTCAGTTGATATAACCCCAGGACAACAGCAATCAACAGGGCCGAGACGGCACAGCGCAAGCCCGTGGATTTGGCATTATTGGTGAGTGCATAGAGAGCGGCTGCCACCGCCAACACCATTCCTGGCCCATCATATTGATAGGTCAGATTCCCCAGGAAAAACGGATTGCACAATAGCGGTAAGAACACCAGGCAGGTCATCAGCGAGGGTCGCGAAAAGAAGTACAACGTCACACTGGTCATCGCTGTAGCAATGACGAACATGGCTATCAACAGAGGCAGTGGGAACATATTTATCTTGGCCGGCGCGAACGAAAGGCCCTTGAGCATAAAATCCAGCAAGATTCGGCCCTGGTCGCGCCAAAGATCATATTCCAATAACAGCGATCGCCAGTTGTCGTCGATATACCGGAAATCGGCATGAATAACAGGAAACGCATACAGCATCGACGCTGCTAGGAAAAAACCAAAGACTTCCCGCCTGCTCAATACCCTATTGGCCCACATTGCTCACGTCCTCACATTCATTTCCTTGGACGGCCTGCCTCACTACCTCTTGCACCACATACCGCGGCCGATGCTTGGCCTCCATATAAATGCGCCCCACATACTCCCCCAATATGCCGATTCCTATCAGTTGCACCCCACCCAGAAACAAGATCGCCGTCATCACCGACGGATACCCCGGCACGTCATTGCCGAACAGCACTTTGTCCATCACCAGAAACCCCGCATACACCAGCGCCAGCAGCGAGATACAACCGCCGATATAACTCCACAACCGCAGCGGCACGGTGCTGAATGAGGTGATGCCGTCCAACGCCAGGTTCCACAGTTTCCACGCGTTGAACTTGCTCTGGCCGTTGCTGCGGGGGGCGCGGTCGTATTCGACGATGGCCACGCGAAAGCCCGCCCAGGACAGCACGCCCTTCATAAACAATTGCTGCTCGGGCAACGCCTTGATCACGTCCACCACCTTGCGGTCCATCAGCCGGAAGTCGCCGACGTTTTCTTCGATGTGGGTGTAGGCGATGCGGTTGAGCAGGTGATAGAACAGCGACGCGCTGTGGCGCTTGAGGTAGCCGTCGCTGACGCGATTGCGACGTTTGGCCAGCACCACATCAGCGCCTTTTTGCCATTCGGCAACCAACTGCGGGATGACCTCGACCGGGTCTTGCAGGTCCGCGTCCATGGGGATAACGGCGTCACCCGTGGCGTACTCCAGCCCGGCGAACAGTGCCGCTTCCTTGCCGAAGTTGCGCGAGAAGTTGATCAGCACCACGTTGCTGTCGGCCAGGGCAATCGCGCCGGCGTATTCGGCGGTGCGGTCGGTGCTGCCATCGTTGATCAGCACCATCTGCACGGTGTGGCCATGCAGCGTCGACTCCTGGCGAACGACGCGGTAGAACTCGCCCACCGCCTGTTCCTCGTTAAACAGCGGCACCACCAGCGAGATCCTCACCGCGCACGCTCACGAAACACCACCAGGCGCGAAAGCAGGAACCCCCAGACCAGGCTCACCAGCGAAAACACCAGCACCGTGACCAGCCCGGGCACGCGCCAGTGGTCGCCCAGCCAGCCCACGCCCAGGCTCAAACCGCCCAGGCACAACATGAACAGCCCATAGCGGGGCAGCGAGGCCGGCATGGCGAAGGTGTAGAGCGCATTCATATAAAAGGAGAACGACGCCGCCACGCAAAAGGCGAAGAGGTTGCTCATGGCCTGACTGAACTCGAACGCGGCCCTGAACACGAAAAACAGCTGCCAATGGATCACCGTGTTGGCGATGCCAATCACTGTGTAGCTGGAGAAGCCCTTCCACAGTCTGTTCATACCGTCGTCCTATTGCGGCTGAGCTCAGCAAGCCACAGCCCCGAGCGGTGCGTCTACTGTCAGATCTAACAGGTGCGCCGCCTGCGCAATTGAGACATTCTGTAATACCCAACCTTTGCAATTGCTTACAAATCCCGCCAACCTGCGCCCGCCCGACGCACGGCGTATGACATCGGCGACGCCTTTCGGTCCTTACTAAACCCTTTGTTCAAGAGCCCGCTGCCATGCTGAACGGACGCGACCCGCGCATCGATTTTTTTCGCGGCCTGGCGTTGATCTTCATTTTCTGGGATCACGTGCCCCACAACCCGCTCGGCCAGATTACCCTGCGCAATATCGGCTTCAGCGATGCGGCGGAGGTGTTCGTGTTCCTCGCCGGCTACGCCTCGGTACTGGCCTATGGCAAGGTCTTGCAGCGCGAGGGTTATTGGATGGCCGGCCTGAAGATCCTGCGGCGCACCTGGGTGTTGTACGTGGTGCATATCTTTTTGTTGGCGATCCTGATGGGCATCGTGTTCTTCGCCAACAGCAAGGTGGAAACCCGCGACCTGGTCCAGGAGATGGGCTTGACGCACTTCATCACCAACCCGCAGCAAGCCCTGACCGATGAGTTGTTGCTGCGCTTCAAACCCAACCTGATGGACCCGCTGCCGCTGTATATCGTGCTGCTGGCCGGCCTGTCGCTGGTGCTGCCGTTGATGCTGCGCTACACGGGGGCGGTGGTGGCCGTGTCGGCCACGGTGTATTTACTGGCGCCCTGGATGGGCTGGAACCTGCGCGCGATTGCCGACGGTGTGTGGTACTTCAACCCGGTGACCTGGCAGTTGCTGTTTGTACTCGGCGGCGCGGCGGCGCTACATGCCGGCCGGCCGCGCCCGGTGAAACCCCGTGGGCTGTGCAGGCAACCGCTGTTCATCGTGGCCGCCGCCTATGTGCTTGCCGCAGGCGTGATCACCCTGTCCTGGCGTTGGCCCGAGGTCCACGACGCGTGGATGCCGCCCGCACTCAGCAACCTGCTCTACCCGATCAGCAAGACCGACTTGTCGCCGGTGCGCTTGCTGCACTTTTTGGCACTGGCCTATGTCACCGCCAAACTGCTGCCGGGCCGCGCCTGGACAGAGTATTGGCTGGCCCGGCAAACCTGCCGCATGGGGCGTTTTTCCCTGGAGGTGTTTTGCCTGGGCGTGCTGCTGGCGCCGTTGGCGGACATGGTCAACGCGCTGGCCGGTGATGCCTTCGTCATGCAGCTTTTCACGGCGCTGGTGGGCGCCGGCTTGATGGCGCTGCTGGCGGCCTGGCTGGAGCTGAACAAGCGGTTGAGCCAACACCCTCAGAGTGCCTAGGCCTCTTTTTACTTCATGAGTCGTTTCAACAGCAGCGCCTGCAGGTTTTTTCGGGTGTCGGCAATGATGTGGATGTAGACCGTATTGTCGCGAATTTCGTAGATGATCCGGTTCATCCCGCTGACCACCTGCCGATACTGGATGAGATTCAACCTCTCAATCTCTTCAGGTACCGGGCCCGCATAAGGCAGCGTTTCGAGACAGCGCAGGGCCTGCTTCAACGACTCATAGGTGTGTTGCCAGGTCGATGTCGAAAACTGACCGATCAGGTAGGACTTAATGTCTTTCAGGTCGCTTTTGGCCGAATGCAACATCACGACTCTGAACGTCATTGACCATCATCCTTGTCCAGTTCCGCGAACACGTCCTCCAGGTCCTGAAACTGCTGGTGTTCAATCTGTCGATTACCCAAGGCCAGCAGCTTCAACAAGGCCATGGTTTCTGCCTGTTCTTCGAAACTTTTTACATCCATTACCACCAGCTTGGCTTCACCGTTTTGGGTGATAACCAGTGGTTCGCGGCTTTCTGTGAGCGTTTTAACGATTTCAGCCGTGTGGCTTTTCAAATAGCTGATCGGTTTTATCTGAGATGAAAACTTCATGGGTTGGCCCTCGCCTGGCAGTGCGACCGATTTTAGTCTTAATTCAGTTACAGATAGGCAGGTACCGACGAAAGGCCGGCATTCAAGCCCAAAAACCCACCTGCAAAAAAAACAAAAAGCCCCGATCCAGGGGCTTTTTGTTAGGCATTGGGCGGTCAGGCCTCTGAGCGTGCCGCCGTTTGGCTCGGCTGCAACTTGAACACGTAGAACAACACGGTCAGCAGCACCAGGAACGCGGGGCCGATGTACAACGCCACGCGCGTGTCCGGGAAGTACGCCATCAAGCCCACCACCAGCACCAGGAAGGCCAGGGCCAGGTACGAGCTGACGGGGTAGAGCCACATGCGGTATTTCAGGGCCTTTTGTTCGGCCGGGCTGAGGCTCCGGCGGAATTTGAGTTGCGCCAGCAGGATCATCACCCAGGTCCAGATCGCGCCGAAGGTGGCAATCGAGGTTACCCACACAAAGACTTTTTCGGGCACCAGGTAGTTGAGCAACACACCCAGCAGCAAGGCAAAAATCGACAGCAGCAGCGCCCGGCGCGGTACGCCGTTGCGGGAGGTGGTGGCGAACGTCGCCGGCGCCTGGCCGTTTTGCGCCAGGCTGTAGAGCATGCGCCCGGTACTGAAAATGCCGCCGTTGCAGGACGACAACGCCGCCGTGATCACCACGAAGTTGATGATTCCCGCCGCCGTCTTGATGCCCAGGCGCTCGAAGGTCATCACGAAGGGGCTGCCCTGGGTGCCGATTTCATTCCACGGGTAGATCGACAGGATCACGAACAACGCGCCGACATAGAACAACAGGATGCGCCAGAACACCGAGCCGATGGCATTCGGTATGGTCTTTTGCGGGTTGCGCGCTTCGCCGGCGGTGAGGCCGATCATCTCCACGCCCAGGTACGCGAACATCACCATTTGCAACGACATCAACACACCGGTCACGCCATTGGGCATAAAGCCGCCATGGGCCCACAGGTTGGAGACGCCCAACGCCACGCCATCGTTGCCGAAACCGAAAGCGATGATGCCGACGCCGCCGATGACCATGGCGATGATCGTGACGATCTTGATCAGGGCGAACCAGAATTCGAATTCACCGAAGGCCTTTACCGCGATCAGGTTGATGGTGCCCATGCTCACCAGGGCGGCCAGCGCCCAGATCCAGCGCGGCACATCGGGGAACCACACGCCCATATACACGGCCACGGCGGTGATCTCGGCGACGCACGTTACCAGCCACAGGAACCAGTAGTTCCAGCCGGTGAGAAAACCCGCCAACGGGCCGAGATAGTCCTGGGCGTAGCGGCTGAACGAGCCGGCCACCGGGTTGTGTACGGCCATCTCACCGAGGGCGCGCATGATCACCAGAATCGCCAGGCCGCCAATGATGTAGGAAAGCATGATCGCCGGGCCGGCCATTTCGATGGCCTTGGCCGAACCTAAAAACAGACCGACGCCGATACAGGCACCGAGCGCCATCAAGCGAATATGCCGTTCGCCGAGTTCGCGTTTGAGCGGGCCGCCTTGAGCGGTCTCGCCGTGGGGCAGGTGATTGCCTACGGGCATAAGGTTACAACCTCGTCTTGTTATTGGAGATGAGTGGCGGAGCATTGGCCGATCAGCCGTCACTTCACGCCGGCGCTGCGGCTTTGTGAGCCAAAACGCCGGCGAGTATTGCACAGCCTTGGTGCACGGTCATTCCCCTGCCTTGGTCGTAAGCGCTCTGGCACGGGCGATTCCGCCAGCCTTGCGTGGCGCCGGCGCCGACAAAAATTCCTGAGCGGCGCCAATCTGCGACTAAGCTTCAGACAAGTCCGATCAATCTGCTTGAAGGGATCAATCGACTATGGGCGCTCTTCGGCACACCGATTCGAGCAAGGCTGCGATTCTTGACGTCGGCCCGGATTATCTGCCGCAAAAAACGCCCCCGCGCCGTTACGGGCGGCGGCTGTTCTGGCTGATCGTGCTGATGGTCCTCGCCGCCCTGGGCTATGCCCTTTCCCGCGAAATGGACACCTCCCGCTGGCAGGCCCGCCAGCTGAGCCGGTGGGCCGCCGACCTCGACTATCGCCTCGCCCCAGGCGCCAGCGACGCCCAGGTGTACCCCGGCGCCGGCCCTTTTGACAAACGCCTGGGCTACAGCGACCTGCCGCAATTGCTGCCGCGGTTGATCAAGCGCGATTATGTGATCGTCGAGCAGGCGCGCTTCTCCGCTGCCTTGCTCGATTACACGCGCCACGGCCTGTTCGTGCCCTATGCGGAAAAAATCCAGGCGGGCCTGTCGATCACCGATTGCCGCGCCGCACCGCTGTACCACTTCAACTACCCGCAGCAGCTTTACAGCGACTTCGCCGCCATCCCGCCGCTGGTGGTCAACAGTTTGCTGTTCATCGAGAACCGCGACCTGCTCGACCCTGCGCGCCCCCAGGCCAACCCGGCGGTCGACTGGCCGCGTTTCGGCATGGCGGCATGGTCGCAAGTGGCGCGGGTGCTGAACCTGCCCGGCCAGAGCGCGGGCGGCAGTACCCTGGCGACCCAATTGGAAAAATACCGCCACTCACCCGACGGTCTGACCCAAAGCGGCGGCGAAAAGATCCGCCAGATGCTCTCCGCCAGCGTGCGCGCCTACGCCAACGGCCCCGACACCGTGCACGCCCGGCAAGCCATCGTGCGTGACTACCTCAACAGCGTGCCGTTGTCGGCGGTGCCCGGCCACGGCGAGGTGCACGGCATGGCCGAAGGCTTGCGCGTGTGGTACGGCGCCGACTTCGTGCAGGTCAACCAGGCCTTGAGCAGCCGCGCGCAAGACGCACCCAGCCTGGCGCAACGCGGCCTGGCCCTGCGCCAAGTGCTGTCGTTGATGATCGCCCAGCGCAGGCCCTCCTATTACCTGACCAAGGGTCGCGACGACCTGGCGCAACTGACCGACAGCCACTTGCGCCTGCTGGCCCAGAACGGCGTGCTGGAACCGGCATTGTTGACGGCGGCACTGGCGAGCAAGGTGCGCTACCGCGATTGGCAACAACAGCCGACCCTGCAGATGATCGACACCAACAAAGGCATCAGCGCTGCCCGCAGCCGGTTGGCGGCTTTGCTTGACCGCCCGCTGTACGACCTGGACCGCCTTGATTTGTCGGCCACCAGCACCTTGCAGGGGCAGTTGCAGGAACAGGTCACGGCGTACCTCAAACACCTCGCCGACCCGGTCTACGCCGCCCAGGTCGGCCTGCTGGGCGAGCGCCTGCTCACCCCGGCCAGCACGCCCTAAGTGCGCTACAGCTTTACGCTGTTCGAACGCACCGCCGATGGCGCCCGCGTGCGGGTGCAAACCGACAACACCGACCAACCCTTCGACATCAACGAAGGCAGCAAACTGGAACTGGGCTCTACCGCCAAACTGCGGGTGCTCACCACTTACCTGCAAATCGTCGCGCAACTGCATGATCGCTACGCGGCCTCGACACCCGCCGCGCTGAAAAAAATCGAGGTCGCCGAACACGACAACATCAGCCGCTGGGCCCTGGATTACCTGCGGCAAAACCCCGGCAAGCCGTTGGCCGACATGCTCGACGCGGCGCTCAACCGCACCTATTCGGCCAGCCCCGGCGAGGCGTTTTTCACCGGCGGCGGCCTGCACCGTTTCCACAACTTTCGCAACGAAGACAACGGCCGCAACCCGACCCTGCGCGACGCCTTGCGCGAATCGATCAACTTGCCGTTCATCCGCCTGATGCGTGACCTGGTGCGCTACAGCACCTACACCAGCGCCAACAACAGTGCGCAGTTGCTCAAGGACGACAGCGAACCGCGCCGCCAGGAATACCTGGCGCAATTCGCCGACCGCGAGGGCACCACGTTTTTGCTCAAGTTCTGGAAGAAGTACCAGAAAAAAGACACCCAGGCGCGCCTCGAAACGTTCCTCGACGGCCTGCACCCCACGGCCATTCGCCTGGCGGCGGTGCACCGCTATTTGCTGCCCGAGGCCAGCCGCGAGAGCTTCAACCGCTTCGTCCGCTCGCGCCTGGCCGGCGCGAAAAACCAACAGCCGCTGACCGACAAGCGCCTCGACGCGCTCTACGACAGTTACGGCCCCGGCGCCTACGACCTGCCCGACCAAGGCTACATCGCCAAGGTGCACCCGCTGGACCTGTGGCTGCTGGGCTACCTGATCAATCACCCCGACGCGACGTTCAGCGAGATCGTCAAAGCCAGCCAGTTCGAGCGCCAGGAAGTCTACAGCTGGCTGTTCAAGAGCCGCCATCAAAACGCCCGCGACAGCCGCATCCGCACCATGCTGGAAGTCGAAGCGTTCCTGGATATCCACCAACGCTGGAAGGCCGTCGGTTACCCCTTCGACCATCTGGTGCCGTCGCTGGCCACCGCCATCGGCAGCTCCGGCGACCGCCCCGCCGCGCTGGCCGAGTTGATGGGCATCATCCTTAACGACGGCGTGCGCATCCCGGTGCTGCGTATCGACAGCCTGCACTTTGCCGCCGGCACGCCCTACGAGGTGCGCTTGATCAACGACCCCAACCGGGCGCGCCGGGTGATGCCGTCTGAAGTCGCGACGGCCCTGCGCGGGGCGTTGTCCCAAGTGGTGGACGCCGGTACCGCAAAACGCGTGGCCGGCAGCTTCAAACTGGACGACGGCACGCCGCTGGCCATGGGCGGCAAGACCGGCACCGGCGACAACCGCATCGAAGCGATCGGCGCGGGCGGGCGGATTCTCAGCTCCAAGTCGATCAACCGCACCGCCACCTTTGTGTTCTACATCGGCGACCACCACTTCGGCACGCTGACCGCGTTCGTACCGGGCAGCACCGCGCAGAACTTCAAATTTACCTCCGCATTGCCGGTGCAGGTGCTCAAGGGCATGGCCCCGCTGCTGATGCCGTATCTGCAACCCGCCGGGCCTCTGCGCTGCGCGGTTCAATAACCGATGAGTGCGCCAATTATTTGCACTTTTATCCATTTTTCGAGGGATAGGCTGATGATTTAACCCCACCGGAAAACCCGCCCCATGCCCGAACTTCCCCGCACCCAACGCGTGGCCCAAAGCGACAAAGGCCCGCATTACGCACTGATCAACAACACCGCGCCCGACTGGCTGAAAAACGCCGACCTGGAACGCCTTCACCCGCTTAGCGAGTTGGTGCTGCAACGGCCCGCCTGGTACGCCACCGCTACCGCGCAGCAGCATGCCACCTTGAAGGCCCTCAACGGCCAGGCCTGGGCCGCGCAAAACACCTTGGATAAAAAACTGCACCCGGTGCAGGACGTGTATGCCTTCGCCGAGCCGTTGCTCAAGCGCGCCATCAAAGACCAATACGCGCTGGACCTGGACGTCAAAACCACTTACCTGCGCATTTACACACCGAAAGAACTGCCCTGGTACGCCCTGGAACTGTCCAATGGCGTGACCTCCCGAGACGTGTCGCTACTGGACGCGGCGCTGCATAATTTTGCCGGCCACGAAACCTTCGAACGGTACTCCTGCTACATCACCCGCCCCGACTACCGGGGCCACTTCAGCATCGTGCACCACGAACGCAGGATGAGCCTTGAGCAGTTCAAGACCCTGTGCCGCGAGCTGGACCTGGGTGCGCGCTATCAACAGCATCTCAAGCAATTCCTGTTGCCCGATGAGCCGGTGGCCCAGGGTTACCTGCAAGGGCTGGTCACCGCCAGCCAGAAGGCCACGCTCAAGGCCGCCGCGCAGATGGCGTTGATGAACAACGACCTGCAAGCAGCAGCCTATGCAGTGGTGATGGGGGTACTCGACGGCACGGAGCAACGCGCCACGTTCTATCAACTGAGCATGCTCGACACTCCGCTGACCGGGATCCTGTTGATCTCTACCGACCTGGACCGCGCGGCCAGCGTGGCGAAGGTCATCGCGTATATCCCCAACGACCCGGCCAGCCCGCTCAAGCAGTACGCCTCCAGCAGCGAGTTCGTGATGGACTTGTCGCGCCGCTTGCAACTGAACGCGCCGCTGCCTTCCAGCAAACACTTGCCACAACACACCTACCAACAGTTTTTCAGCCAGTTCGTGCCGCACGCGCGGCGCGGTCTGTTCTTCGCCACGCTGACCGAGCACCTGTACAGGGTGCAATGGCATGAGCGCAGCCCCCTGGACCCGGCCCCCGCGTGGTGTGAGGACCCGGTCGACAAGCCATTCCTGAAATTCGAGGCAACGAAGATAAAAGGCGCGCTGTGGCCGCATCTGTATCAGGCCAGCTTCAACAAAATCCTCAACGATGGGCGCAGCCTTGCCGTTTCCACCGCCCAGGCCGACAGCCAGGAGCGCCGCAGCTGGTGGGACAACGTGCTGAAGATCGCGTCGGACCTGTTCAACGTGGCGCTGCTGGTCGTCACCCCGTTCGTGCCGGGGCTGGGCGAATTGATGCTGGCCTACACCCTGTATCAACTGACCGACGAAGTGCTCGAAGGCATCGTCGATCTCAGCGAAGGCCAGGCCGGTGAAGCGGCGCAGCACGTGATCAGTGTGGTCACCGACGTCTTGCAGCTCGCGCTGATGGGCACCGGCGGGGTGCTGGCCAAGGAGGTGCTGTTCAAACCTTCTGCCTTTGTTAACAGCCTCAAAGCGGTACAAGTGAATGGCCAAACGCGCTTGTGGAACCCCGACCTGACGCCTTATGTACGCAACGACCTGCACCTGCCCGAGGGCAGCCGGCCCGATGCGCTGGGCCTGCATGCACATCAAGGGCAAACAGTCGTGCGCCTGGAAGAGCGGCACCTGGTGCTCGAACACGATGCGCAGAGCAACACCCACCGTATCCAGCATGCGAGCCGGCGCGGCGCCTATTCGCCGTTGATCGAACCCAACGGCAGCGGCGCCTGGGTGCATGAGGGTGAAGACCCCTGGGCGTGGGACGACGCGCAACTGCGCGGCCGCCTCGGGCACGGCACCCAGGCGCTGGACGCCCGGCAAGTGGAACAGGCCTGCAGCATCAGCGGCACCGACGACAGCGCGCTGCGCCAGATGTATGTCGAACTCAAGCCCACCCCGCCGCTGTTGGCCGATACGCTCACGCGCATGCACATGTTTGACCAGGCCAAGCAATTGCCCCAGAAAATCCGCAACGGCGGGCTCACGCAGGAAGAGTTCAACTGGTCGGCACAATTGAGCAGCGAGCTGAAAAACTGGCCGTCGGATAAAGCCATCAAGGTATTTTACGAGCCCGATTTAACCGGTTATCACATCACCTACGGCACGGCGAGCGATGCGGCCCACACGCTCAACATCAGCCATCAAGACATCAACGCCGGCGCGCTGCCCGAACGGCTCGTGGGGTTTCTAACCGAGGCCGAACTGCAAGCCCTGCTGCCCGCGCCCCTGCCCGACACCCCGGCGGCACGCACCGCAGCGCTGCGCGACCTGTTGGCGACCAAAGTGGCCAGCGAGCACATCTCGATCTTCAACCACCTCTACAGCACCCATGAAGTGCTTAACACCGCGCCTGCGCAACTGCTGCGCACGCGCTACCCCCAGTTGCCGGCCGAGTTGATACAACGCCTGATGCTGCGCGTGTCACCCGACGAAGTGAAGGCGATGGGCGATGAGCAGCGCATCCCCTTGCGGGTGAGCAACCTGGCCACTGAGCTGCAAAACGAAAGCATCGCCAGCCATGCCTATGAAGGGTTCTACAACGATGAGCTGATCACGCCGGACACCGAGCGCATGGTGCTGAACATCCTGCGCCGCCATCGCGATACCCTCGGCGATGTGAACATCAGCCTTTACCAGCACTCACCCGCCGGTCGCTTGCGCGCCCAGGCCGGGCCGCAGGATGCCGGCACGCAAATCGTGTTGTTGCGCAAAGACGACGGCCGCTACCAGGTGCGGGGGCAAACACCCGCCGCGCACTATGACCTGTTCGAAGCGCTGCTGCGGGCCTTGCCCGCCGACAGCGTCGACTACGTACCCGGCGAGGGAAGGTTGTTCAAGCTGTGGCTCAAAGACCAGCTGCAGGCGCCGGCCGAGCGGCGTACCGCGCTGGAGGCCCCGAGCCTGCGCAAGCCCGACCCACGCGTGACGCAAAAACTGCTGCAAAAACCGATGTTCGGCGCCTTCCGCCGGCTGTTCACCCCCGCCACCCCGCCGACCTCGCAAGAACGTGTCGCCAAACTGTTCCCGCGGCTGCGTGCGGAACCGGCGCAAACCCTGCTCGACGAACTCGCCGCCCTGGAAAACGGCGACCAGATCCTGGAGGCCCTGGAAACCGAAAAACGCCAGTTGCAGGAAGACTTCAAGCGCTGGAAACGGCGCCCCACCCAGGCCGCGCAATACAGCGAACAGGCCGAGAACGAAACCTATATGCGCGACCGCATCATCGACGACCTGGTCGAGTGCTGGGAGGCGCGCGCGGATGGCCGTGTCACCGCCCAGGGCTTGATGCCGCGCGGACGGCTACTGGATTTGTCCGAGAAATGGTTGGGGCGCTATATCCGAAGCCTGGGGAGGATGCGGGCCAACTTCGACCACGTCACCGTGTTGAATCTGATGAGCACCGGGTTCATGTCCGGCGACGTCGGGTTTCTGGACAACTTTCCCAACCTGCGCGGCCTGGACCTGAGCAATAACGTACTCTTCAGCGTGCCCACGCAAATGACCACCCTGCGCGATCTGGTGACCGTCGACCTGAGCCACAACCCGATTACCTGGAGCCACATGGACTTCACGCAACTGTACGAATGCCGGAACCTTGAGTACCTCAACCTGCAGGACCACCCGGACCTGAAGGTGGCCCCCGATCTGCGTAGCCTGCCTCACCTCAAGCAACTGGTACTGCGCAATACAGGCGTGACCGAATGGCCGCTGGGTATGGAAGTGCCGCGCGCACACCCGCTGGAGCTGAACCTTCTGAACACCGGCGTCAAACAGATACCGGTCCTGCCCGAAGGCTCACCCGCGATAGACGTGATCGCTCATAGCTGGCTGGACCGCGCCGCGCTGACCAATGCCGACGATGCCCGTTTCGTCGCTTACCGACGCGCCTCCGGCATCGACCCCTATCGCACCCTGCCCGCGGGGGACCCGGAAGACAGCGAGTATTGGCTGGACGAGATGAAACCAGAACTGCTCGACGAGGCCAGAGCGCTGTGGAACACACTGGAAAACCAGCCCGGCTCTCAAGGCTTTTTTGAGATCCTCAAGCTGCTCCGGCCGTCGCAAGTCATGCAGACCGAGGCAGACCGAAAGCTGTTCAAGAAAGGCCGCAAAGACCTCAAAGACCGGGTCTGGGACGTGCTGGTCGCCATCGACCGTGACCCCCAACTGCGCGAACGGTTCTTCGCCGAAGCCAGTGCCCCCGTCAATTGTGCCGATGCGGGTGCGCAGGTCTTCAACAAGCTGGGGATCGAAACGCTACTGGCCGATATCCTTCAGGATTCAACCGAGCAAGGCCTGGCCACGCGGGACAACAAGCTGGTCGAACTGGCCTGGCAGACCTGGCGATTGAAGCAGCTCAATGAGTTCGCCAAGCAAGACATCATCCGGCGCACCCAACCCGTGGCACAGGGTGGCCTGGGGCTGGGGTTCGGCAGCGGCGCGCTGGAGGTCGACGAGGTGCAGGTGTATCTCGCTTACCAGACGGGCCTGAAGACGCGGCTGGACCTGCCTTGGCTGTCCGAACACATGGCCTACCGTAACACCGCCAAAGTGACCCGCGACCAACTGGATGCCGCCTACCAATCGGTGATCAGCGCCGCGGCCAATGACGGGGCGGTCAAGGGGGTGCTTGATCAAGACTTCTGGCGCGATCACCTGGAAGACAAGCATGCCGATCAATACGCCGCGCGACGACTGCGAACGCGAAGACGCCGGCGGCGAACTTGCGGACTTGCTCGACGAGCAAAAAGAATGGGCCGCCACCGAGACCACGCCCGAGCGCAAGGCCCAGTTGCGCACCCAGATCGTGCGCAGGCTTAACGAGTTCAAGCGCATGGGCCTGAAGATTGCCGACAGCACGATCCTGGTCGACCACGCCTTGTCGGATGCCACCGTGCAAAAATTGTATGAAGAGGTGCAGCGCCCCTACCGGGAACTGGGCATTCGCCTCACACGCGAAGCGCTGCAAAATGCCGGGCTGTAAATAGCTACTTTTCACTCCTGATTAGTCGGCGCAAACGCCGCTGATCGGCGCTTTTTACACCCAGATTTCACGCTTTTATTCCAACGCGTCATGCAGATAATCGGATGATCCCATTGCACTTCAAGGATCATCCGATCATGGCTTCCCCCCGTACCTCCCGTGGCCGAAAACCTCGGCACAC
Organism: Pseudomonas sp. S3_A03; assembly: GCF_054668275.1. Classification (NCBI taxonomy): domain Bacteria; kingdom Pseudomonadati; phylum Pseudomonadota; class Gammaproteobacteria; order Pseudomonadales; family Pseudomonadaceae; genus Pseudomonas; species Pseudomonas sp. S3_A03. The sequence continues at coordinate 5,223,875 of NZ_CP162753.1, read as the reverse complement.
ACCACGCCTTCATCCGGCAGAAAATCCCCGCCTGGCTCGCCGAAACCGCCTTGCCACGCCTCACCGCGCTCACTGCCACAAGCCCCGCCGACGCGGCGCCGCCGCCTGAGTTACGCAACGCCTTCAAAACCGCCCTGGGTGAACATTGGTCGACCCAGAACACCCTCGACCAGAAACTCGCCGCGCTCAACGACCTGCGCGCCTTTGCCGAGCCGCGGCTCAAAACGGCCCTGCTCCCCTATGGCGATATCGACGTGACGCAGACCTTGATCCGCCTCTACGCCCCCGCCGATCTGCCGTGGTGGAGCCTCGACGTGAAGCTCGGCGTAAAGAGCCGCACCGTCTCGCTGCTGGATGCCGCTTTGCACAATTTCTCGGCCTCGGAAACCTTCGAAGACTTCGCGTTTTATCCAAGGCCGATGCGCGCGGGCAACACCGGCTGCTGACCTTCACCCACAGCGCAACAGGTGAGGCACTCAGCGCCGAGACCTTCAAGGCGCTCTGTCGCTCGCTGGATATCGGCGCGCGTTACCAGAAACACCTCAACACCGCGCTGGGCTTTGACAACGTCACGGTGGCCGAGTCGTTGCGGCACAAAGTGGTCGCCCAGCAAAAAGCCGCGCTCAACAGCGCCGCCCACATGGCCCTGGCGCAACAACACATCGCCCGGGATGCCTATGACCTGATCCAGGCCATGCTCAGTGACGCGCCGCTGCTGCAACTGGACGGCCGCAGCGTGGAGTTGCATACCCTGGACCTGCTCGGCTGCAGGCTCACCGGCGTGCTGGTGATCGCCGCCCCCAACCCCAAAGGCCTCACGCGACTGCTGGTTTACATGCCCAACGACCCCGGGCAGCCGTTGAAGGAATACGCCTCGCCCACGGCGTTTCACCAGGACTGCGTGCAACGCTTGCTCGGCACCCCGGCCAACGCCGATACATTCCCCGGCGCCTACGCGCGGTTCATCAGCCAGTTCATTGCCCACGACCAGCGCGGGCGGTTTTTCTACACCCTCAAGCAGCGCCTGTTCGAATGGCGCAGAACGCCAAGGCCTCCCCGTCGAAGGCCCGACCTGGCAGGCGCAACCGGTGGCCCGCCCCAACCTGCAATGGCGGTTGCAGGCGGTGCGCGAGGATGTGCAAAACCGCTCCAGCTCACCGGCCCGCGATGACCTGTGGCAGTACCTGTACCGGGTCAAGCTGGACAAGGTCGTCAATGACGCGCGCGAACTGGCCATCTCCACCGCCTACGCCGACCGCATGGCGCGCTGGGCGTGGTGGGACAACCTGGAAAAAATCGTCACCGACCTCACCAACGCCGCCCTGCTGGTGCTGACGCCCTTCGTGCCGCTGCTGGGGGAATTGATGCTGGCCTACACCGCTTATCAGTTGGCCGATGACGTCTTCGAAGGCATTGTCGACTGGGCGCAAGGCCAGCGCATCGAGGCCCAGGAACACTTGCTGGCGGCGACGCAAAACATTGTGCAGGGGCTGATTTTTCACCGGGGCGGCAAGATCGCAGAGATCGCGAAGCTCAAGCTGTCGCCCTTTGTCGAAGGCCTCAAGCCGGTGCAACTGCACACCGGTGAAAGCCGCCTGTGGAACCCCGACCTGAGCCCCTACCGCCTCAAGGCGCCGCCCGACACAACCGGCCCACAGGTCGTGAAAGTCGACGAACACCACTACCACGTCGGCCAGGACCCGATCACCGAAACCCATCATCTGCTGCATCCGCAGCGCCCCGAGGCCTACCGCCCGGCGATCAGACTCAACGGCGACGGCGCCTGTGTGCTGGAAGGCGAGCAGCCACGGCACTGGAGCGACGCCCAACTGATGCGCCGCCTGGGGCCGCAGACGCAAGGGTTGAGCGACGCGCAGCTTGAGCAAGTGCGCCTGATCAGTGGCGTTGACCACGATGCCTTGCGTCACCTGTACGCCAACAACCAACCGACCCCGCCGCTGTTGGCCGACACCTTGAAGCGCTTCAACAGCGCCAGGCAGGTCGACGGCGACATCCAGAAGGTACGCGGCGGCCAGGCCCTGGACCCGAGCGCCTACTGGTTCGAGCAGATGGTCACCGAGCTTAAGGGCTGGCCTAAAAGCAAGGCGCTGCATGTGTACCCGCGCGCCGACCTCAGCGGTATGGCTCATGAGTTCGGCAACCCGAACGCTAGCGGGCGCAATGTGTTGAAACTGAGCACCGCCGAGGTGTTGTCGGGCCGTTTACCGGAGAAAGTCCTGGCGTTTCTCGACCCCTCGCAGGCCAATAAACTGCTCGGTGAAACCCTGCCCGCCGAGCAGCAGGTACAGGCCCTGCGCGAGCGGCTGGCCGATTACGTCAAGCAGCAAAGCGAGTCGCTGATCCGCCATCACTATCACCCGCAGGAAGCCTCAGCGGACCCGCAGATCCAGTTGCTACGCAGCCAATACCCCGACCTGCCGCTGAGTATCGCCCGGCAATTGGTCAGGCATACCCGAGGCAGCGATTTGACGGTAATGAGTGAAGACAAGCGCCTGCCGCTGGCGGTGAAAAACCAGGTGCAGGAAGCCAATTTCGAAGTGACCAGTACCCGATTGTTCGAACAGTTGCACCAGGACCGGTCGCTGTCACCCGAGGCCGAGCGCCTGATCCTCAATACCCTGCGCATCCATAGCGATGCCTTGGGGCGCCTGCAAATCGAAGTGCGCGACGGCGATTTTTTCGGCGACCTCAGGGCCCAGGTCGGCGCCCACGATGCGCCCGACGTGCGGGTGCTGGTACGCGACGACCAAGGACGCTACACAACCTTCGACGCCGACGGTAAACGCCTGCACCGCGCAACAGACTTCTACAGCGCAATGGACCACACCTTGACCAGGGCCAAACCGGCCACCGGCAGCGACAACCTCAGAGACTGGGTGCTGGAACACATCGCGCCTCCGGCAGAGCGTCGTCACGTACTCGCCGAACCGCCGATTCGCATGCGCGCGGCGCGCGAACCCCTGGTGTTGCTGCGCGGCGGTGGCAGCAGCTCCTTGCGCGGCACCTCGCCCGGCAGCGTCGAGCAGCGTATCCGCACCTTGCTGCCCGGCATGTCCGAACAGGGCGTGAAGCCATTTGCCCTGGCCTCGCAAAGCCCCGAGGGGCTCAAGGTGCTGGAGGGCCTGGAAGCCGAGAACAAAGCCCTTACTCACGCGCTGGATGACTACGTGCGCGCCGCCACCCAGTTCCGCCCCGGCAGCCGCCGCGAAGCTATCGCCCGACGTACCCGCGCCTTGTTCGCCGATCGCCTGATGGAAGCCTGGCACGAAGGTTACATCCGCAAGCACGATGAATTCAGCCCCGTGCGCGGTGGCGCGTCGCTGGACCTGTCGACGGCGCAACGGCCAGACTCACTGCCCACCTTGCCCAACCCGCTGCGGCGGGTCACGCACCTGAACCTGCAAGACTGTGACTTCACCTCCGACCGCGCCGACTTCCTGCTGCACTTCCCCAACCTGCGCGTGCTGGACCTGAGCGACAACCTGCTGCACAGCCTGCCCACGGCCATCGGGAACATGCGTTCACTGCGCGAGCTGGACCTGAGCGGCAACCAGATCGCCCTGGACGCCGACGCCGTGGGGCGGTTGCGCCCGCTCTCGCGCCTGCGCCGGCTCAACCTGGCCAGCAACCCCTTGGGCGCCACGCCGGATATCAGCCTGATGCCGGACTTGAACCTGCTTGAGCTGGGCTTTACCGGCATCAGCGAGTGGCCGGTTGGCCTGTTTGCCCAGTCGCGCAACGGCGGGTTCACCCTGCACCTGCAAGGCAACCCCATCACCAGCGTGCCCGAGGTCACGCCGGGCCTGGCAGAGGCGGCGGTGGTCGCCCTCACCCGCCTGGACCGACCACGCCTGCGCCCAGACTTCCAGGACCTGTTCGACAGCTACCGTGAATCGTTCGGGCTAGACCCCCAGCGCACCTATGAACCACAGGGCGACCACCAATTCTGGCTGGAAAGCCTGGGTGAAAACGCGCGCAAGCTCTACCGCACAGTGTGGGACGACCTGGAACATGAAAAAGGCTCCCAAGGCTTTTTCGAAGTGATCAAGGCGCTGGAACCGCCGGATTTTTTCGAAGACCCCACCGACGAAGCCCGCTACCAGCGCAACCTTGGCCTGTTGCGCTCACAGGTCAGGACCATGCTGTTGGCGATGGCAAGCGACACTGAACTGCGCGAAAAGCTGTTCATGATGTCCAGCTTCCCCGGCCTGTGCCCGGACGCAGGGCAGCAGATTTTCAGCAACATGGGGGTTGAGGTGCTGGTCAGCAACGCCAACGGCTTCAGCCGTACCAGCGCCGAACGCGAAGAACGCCTGGTCCACCTGGCCAGGGGCGCGGCGCGGCTCAAGTTCGTCAACCACGTGGCCCGCGCCGATATCGCACATCGCCTCAAGCCGGTGGAGCAAGGCGGCCTGGGCCTGTTGCTGACCTCGCAACGGGTCGATAGTGAGCCGGGCACGGTGGATGAAGTCGAGGTGCACCTGGCCTACCAGACCCGCCTGGCCAGACGGCTGGATTTGCCCTGGATCAACGAGCACATGCTGTACCGCCGCACCTCCGACGTCAGCGACGCAGATATCGAGCGGGCCTACAACGCCGTACAGGCATTGAGCGAAGGTGACGGGCTGGTGGACCAAATGCTGCTTGAGCCGTATTGGGAGCAGTTTTTGCGCGAACAGTACCCCACCGAATACGCGCAGCATGAGCAGCACATCGACGAGCAGTTCGAGCGCCTGGACCACTTGCACAGCGAGCAGCAGGCCTATGCGCTGGCACCTGACGACACCCGGCGCGACACCCTGAACAGTCTCGCCGAACAGTTGAACCTGAGCCAGGCACAGGTGCTGACCGGCGAGCCGATGCCCGACGCGTTATACAGCCAGGTGCTCAACAGCCTGGGGGATCTGCGCAAGCAGTGGCTGCGTGAGCAGACGCATTTGCTGCTGAACCGGGCCGAGGTAACGCCAGAGCGGCCTCAAACCTCCGAGTCCCAGACCACCGTGACCACCCCAGAATAGGTGGAGCCGGGATGCTTGAGCATCTCGGTCACGTGCTCCTTCTGGACCTCAAAGTGCAGGGTACCGGGGCGGTTGTTCACATAGTGCACGGCCTGGAATAGCTCGGTGCCCACGCCGTCGAGGCGCAGCGGCAGCTTGTTCACGGTTTGCCCGTACTGGTCGTTGAGGCCAAATGGCAGGCTCACGGCGACCTGCAACGGCACCTCGTCGCCCGCGCCATTGCGCAGCCCGCAGGTGTTGCCGATGACCAGGCTGCATTCGAGTTGCATCTTGAAGCGCCCGCTGGCGTAGATGTTGAAGGTCTGGTCACGAAACAGCCGCGCCGGTTGGCGCCCGCGATTGAGCCAGGCCTGCCAGCCGCCGTCGGGCAGCAGCTCGATGCGATTGCCACCGGGCGGCAGGTCGACCTTGAGGATGTGTTCCACCTGCAGGGTGAAATTGAAGGTGGCGACGTTGTCGTTGGGGATCATCACGTCGCCGAAGTCAAAATCGGCACCGGGCCCCATGGAGTAGGTGATAGAGCCGCGGTATTCGCCCGCGGTCATGCTCAGTGGGTTAGGGGTTTTGAGTTCGTAGCCATATTCAAGATGGCCATAGTTCATCCACGGAATCTCGGTACCCGCAATGACACTGCAGGCGCCCGCGTTCTCAGGAACGATCCAGAAGAACAACGCAAAGTTCTGTCCCGCCGCGAAGTAATTAATGGGCTGACAGGGCGGCGGCGCTCCATACCAATAGGCATTCCAGGAGGCCGACGTCGTGCTCCAGGCCGATACACCCGGCGACCGTGGCAGGCTCCATTGAGCCCCGATACCCGCAATTCTCATCTGGACAGTTTCTACCTCTCCCGTGCCCACATGGGTGACTTGCAAGTCACGCCAGGCGGACGGCATCTTGAAGTAGGCACTCTTGCGCGGGTCATCGGCATACGCGGGAATCGGCCCGTTTGAAGCCGCCCTGAATTGTGTATTACGGATACTGAAGGTATTGACCGCCTCGCACTTGGCCGGGACATGCCAAGGGCACAGCCCGCTCTGTAGTGTAGTGTTCTTGAACTTGTTGCTCATCGGGTTGGTGGGGTCGGGGCGAAACACGGCGGTGATTTCTTCGACGAACGCTTGCGCCGGCAAGCTGATCACGCCCATGCCGAGGACCAGCGCCCCCTCGGCACAGGTGTTTTTTGATTGCGATAAAAACCATCTGAACTCCGTACGGGTGCCACTGCATGAGGTACCCCATCCTTGCGCTGCGCCTTTGAATCAAGGCGCCAGAAAATCAAAACGATATGCACCGTGCCGTAGTAATCGCCGCCCTTGTAACCGGTCTGCGGTTCGATGGCGGCGATCTCCAGCTCGGCGCGACGGCCAGCCCTGGCCTCATCGGCGTTGATCACTTCGGTCGAATCCAGGGTCAGGGGCACACGGTTGAACAGCACCTGAAGGTCAATCCGGTTCTGGCCGCTCAGCAGGTACGGGGTGTCGCCCAACCGCGCGGCGACGCCGCCGTTGAGGTTTTTCACATCGAAGTTCTTACGCAGGTGACTCAGGCGCGACGTCACCAGGTCCCAGGCCAATACCTGGTCGCGGCCCATCCAGTCCGGCTCGGAGGGCAGCACGTAGGCTTCGTGGATCGGAATGGTCACCGACACATCGAAACTCTGGCGTTCCTGAAACGCCTGCGCCTGACCACCCCACAAAACCGGGGCCATCAGCGCAGCCACTACCGTTACTTGCTTGAACATTGTCATCACCCGTTGCTGTTGACGGTCATCGATTTTTTGTCCCGGCCTTCAACCATCTGGAAGCTGAACTGGCGCTCGGGTTTCTTCTCGAACACCAACTGGCGACCGGGCAGGATGTGGTGCTTGGTGGTGGGCTCACACTCGGCTTTGTTGGCCACCGAACAGTCGCGGAACTCGTCGAGCACCACCACGCTGTTGCCGGCGTTGCGCAGGCTGTACTGGGTGGCGGTCTCGTTGATTTGCGTGTCGAAACGCGTGTCTTTGGGCCGCACGAAAAACACCGTGCCGTAGCCGGCCAGTACGTTGACCCCGGCCGCCAGGCCTTTTTTGTAGTCGCTGCGCTCTGCCTCGGTCACGGCGAAGTCGTCTTCCTTTTCCGGGACCACGGGGATGAACCGCACGCGGAAATAACGCTCCTTGTCGCGCTGGCCCATATACAGCAAGCGCGTGCCCTGGCGCCCGCCGGCCGGTACGATCAGCCGCGCCGGGCTGGCCATCAGGCCGTCGCGGTTGGTGGCGCTGCCCTTGGCGTCGGTCATCGAGGCGACCGGCACTTCCTTGGAGGTGCCGTCGGCGTTATAGACAATCTCCAGCACATTGACCTTGATAAACGCGGTGCTGGTGCCGCCGTTGTAAACCCGCTTGAGGTAGGAGCTGCGATCGCCTTCCAGGTAGTCGTACACCACGCCCACGTTGATCGCCGGCCCCGCCTGTGCCGTCAGCGACGCCAATACCAACCCGATCCCTAACACTGCCTGTTTCATGTTTGCTTACGCCTCATTGATTGAACGCGGCCCGCCACGCCAAAGTGCCGGCGGGCCGTTGCGGATGGCCCGCTTAAACTTCCGAGTCCCAGACCACCGTGACCACCCCCGAATAGGTGGTGCCGGGCTGCTTGAGCATCTCGCCCACCTGTTCTTTTTCGACTTCAAAATGCAGGGTGCCGGGCCGGTTGTTCACGTAGTGCACGGCCTGGAACAGCTCGGTGCCCACGCCGTCGAGGCGCAGGGGCAGCTTGTTCACGGTTTGCCCGTACTGGTCGTTCAGGCCGAATGGCAGGCTCACCGCGACCTGCAACGGCACCTCGTCGCCCGCGCCATTGCGCAAGCCGCAGGTGTTGCCGATCACCAGGCTGCATTCGAGGTTCATCCTGAAGCGCGAGCTGGCGGCGATACGGAAGGTCTGGTCGCGAAACAACCGTGAAGGCTGGCGCCCGCGATTGAGCCAGGCCTGCCAGCCGCCGTCGGGCAGCAGTTCGATGCGATTGCCACCGGGCGGAAGGTCGACCTTGAGGATGTGTTCCACCTGCAGGGTGAAATTGAAGGTGGCGACGTTGTCGTTGGGGATCATCACGTCGCCGAAATCAAAATCGGCACCCGGGCCCATGGAGTAGGTGATAGAGCCGCGGTATTCGCCCGCGCTCATGCTCAGTGGATTAGGGGTTTTGAGTTCGTAGCCATATTCAAGATGGCCATAGTTCATCCACGGAATCTCGGTACCCGCAATGACGCTGCAGGCGCCCGCGTTCTCAGGAACGATCCAGAAGAACAACGCAAAGTTCAGCCCCGCCGCGAAGTAATTAATGGGCTGACAGGGAGGCGGCGCTCCATACCAATAGGCTTTCCAGGCGGCCGACGTCGTGCCCCAGGCCGATACACCCGGCGGTCGTGGCAGGCTCCATTGAGCCCCGATACCCGCAATCCTCATCTGGACAGTTTCTACCTCTCCCGTGCCTACATGGGTGACTTGCAAGTCACGCCAGGCGGACGGCATCTTGAAGTAGGCGCTCTTGCGCGGGTCATCGGCATACGCGGGAATCGGCCCGTTTGAAGCCGCCCTGAATTGTGTATTACGGATACTGAAGGTATTGACCGCCTCGCACTTGGCCGGGACGTGCCAGGGGGCACAGCCCGCTTTGCGGCGTGGTGTTCTTGAACTTGTTGCTCATCGGGTTGGTGGGGTCGGGGCGAAACACCGCCGTGATGTTCTCGACGAACCCCAGCGCCGGCAGACTGATGCCGCCCAAGGCCAGCGCCAATGCGCACGGCGCAAAGAGTTTTTTGGTGACGGTTATCAAAGTCATAGAAATTCCAGTCCGAACCGCCGTCAACCGGCGGTTTCGGCCTTTTGGTTAGCTTCGGCCAGGGTGTCCGGCGTGCAGCGCAGGTCACCGATCATCAACACGTCGTTTTCATTCGGCGCGTTGCTCGGGTCGAGGCGGAACTGGCAGAGCAACTGGTTTTGGTAACGCACTTGCAGGGTCGGCGAGCTGGCGCTCATTTCCATCGAGAAGAACCCGTCCACTTCGCTGACCCCACGGCTGGCGTGGTTGATCACGTGATGGCCCTTGAGCGGCGCGCCACGTTCGTCGAGCAAGCGCCCGAGCACGGTGACGGTCTTCATCACCGAGATCTTGCGGTAGTCCACGCCCCCCTTGTTCAGGTGATAGCTGGAGCGCGTCGGCTGGATGTTGGCCGCCGGCGGGTAGTTGCCTTCGAAGTCGAAACTGACGCTGCTGCTCTTGTAGGCCGACACCGGCACGTAGTTGCGCCCCGGCCGCAGCAGGGTGCTGCCGCCGCCCAGGTCGTCGGCGCGCAGGGCGATGTCGTCGAGGTCGGTTTCAAGGTCGATGATCATGCCCGCGCCGTTGCCCTGGTACTGGCTGCTGAGCAGCATCTGGCCGGCACCGGCGACGAAGGTGCTGTTGAGGTTCAAGCCACCGGTGAGTTCGCCGTTGTAGGAACTGCGCTGCAGGAAGCCGTCGCCGCTGACCGCACTGGTATTGAAGCTGGCCGTGCCCGACAGGCCGACGCCGTAGGTGTCGGTGATCGCGGTGGCCGAGACGCTTTGCAGCACGTGGTCGGTGAGGTCCTGGCGGTACGTGACCGAGGCGTTGTTGTCGCGCCCGCCGTCACGGGCGGTGCGGCTGCCGAGGCTGCCGGAGATCTGCCGGCCGTCGCTGCCCAGGTTCACGCTGAGCGACACATCGACCCCGCGATTACGCTTGTCGCTGGTACCGGTAGTGCCGGGCCGGTCGAACACCGAGAAACGCCAGTTGGCATCGCTGCCCAGGAACGTGTCGTGACGGCTCCAGCCCAGGTCGATGCCGGCGCCTTCGATATTGCCCTCGCTGTGGGACAGGCGCATGTTCGCGCTGTTTTTGGCGTCGAAACGGTGGTTGACCGACAACGCGGTATTGCTCGTCTCGCCGACAAAGGTGTTGCGCCGCAGACGGGTGCCGTCGGGCAGGGTTTCGTAGGTGTCGCGGGTGTCGAGCCAACTGCGGTTGTGGCTGAACACCAGGTTGGTCGCGCCAAAGGAATAGAGCCCTTGCAGGTCCATGCCGGTGCCGTGTTCCTGGGTTTGATACAGGTTGGCGTAGAGGCTGGTGTTGTTGGCCACGGTCCAGTCGACCGAACCGCCGTATTGCAGTTGTTCGCGCACCTGGCGGGCCGACAGGCCGAGGATCACGCGCGGGTGCAGCAGGTAGTTGATCGACGCGCCGGCGGTCATCGCGCCCGAGGCTTGTTCATCCCAGTTGCTGAGCAGCTTGGTCTCGCGCCCGGCGAACAGGTTGTAGCGCCAGCGGTCTTCGGCATTGCGCCAGTTGCTGGGCTTGTACACCAACTCCTGGGTGGTGCTGGTGGTGAGGCCGTCTTCGATCAGGCGCACTTCCACCTCGTAGATACCGCCGGGCAACGGCCGGGTATCCAAGGTTTGCAGGCCGGCGGCGACCGCCTGGGTGTTGATCAGCAAGCCGTTGCGGTAGATCTCCACCGCCGCCTGACGGTTGGCGGTGACGTAGATCGGGTACACGCTGGGCTTGGCGTTGTTGATGGCCAGGCTGTCGGAACTGCCGTACATCACGCCCAGCGCCGTGTCGGGGCTGGCGCCGAAGCTGCGCAGTTGGCGGGTGAGGCCATCGGAATTGGGGGTGAAGTGGCCCAGGCGGAAGAACTGCCCTTCCATTTCACGCTGGGTGTAAAGCTCGTGGATCGCGTGGCGCATGGGTTCGTCATCACCGCTCTGACGCGCCAGTTGCAGGTTGAACACCTGGCTCCAATTACCCACGCTGGAACTGGCCTGCAGGCCGTAACGCCCGCCCAGGCTTTCTTCTTGGCCACCGTTGAGGTTGAGCTGGTTGTTGATGATCAACCCCAGGCTGCCACCTTCGGGCTGCTCGTAGAAACGCGGGATGTCGGCACTGCGTTCGACGTCTTGCGTGAGGATCGACAGCTGTGAGCTTTCGAGGTTGTAGAACGCCGAGATCATTTTTTCCGGGCAGGACTGGTTGCAGGCGCCCAGCGCGACACCTTTTTCCAACACCGCTTGCCAGGTGTCGCGAGTCGCGGCCGGGACCTTGCTGTCGCCGGTGTCGGTGAATTCGAGCAGGGTGACGCGGTCGTCGCGCGACAGCACGATCAACGCTTCGCCGAGCAGTTGCTCGTCGAGGTCCACGCGCACGGCCAGCGGCACCTCGAAAAAGTGGTCGGTAAACCCTGCGGGCAGGCCTTGGGCCTGGGTAATCAGGCTGCCGGGGGTCGAGGCAGGCGCAGCCAGGGCACTCGTACAAATCAACAGCGCAAGCGCAGCCGCGATGGAGGTCATCGGGAACATGGACGGAATACTCTGAATGCCTAGAGACTAAGAAAACCAGGCCGGCGCACAGGGAGAGGGGCACGCCGGCCTGCAAACAGCGCTCGCGGTCAGCGAGCGCTCATGTGCATCAAGGTGCTGGCAGTACCGCGTCGAACACCACCGGCATCACTGCGGTGTAGGCGCCGCGCTGAGTGGCCGTAGGCTTGGCGGCGACGATGCGCATTTCAGCACCCACGCCCGGCGTGGAGTCCGCCTCGTTGACCACTTCCTGCGGGGTGCCGGTCAGGGTCACGCCGTTGAGGGTGGTGGTGAGCGGAATGTTCTGGGTGGTATTGCCGTTGAACAGCATCGCCGGGCCACCTTCGATGTAGGCATGCACCGAACCGTTGGTGTTGCGGATGTCGTAGATGGCGGTCAGGGGCGCCAGCTCACCGCTCACCACGTTGTAGTTCATGGTTTCGTCGCGGCCCCAGTTCGGGTCACGTGGCTGTGCATGGAACACGGTGGTAGGGATGTTCGCCCTGAGGTTGACGGTATGGCTGGCTTCGCCGGCAGCGACTGCTACCTGGGAACTCAGCGCAATAACAGCCAGTGGAACAGTGATCGCTAACTTCTTGAACATGGGTCAATACCTATAGGTTTTCAGCATTAATTGGATCGTTGCTAGTTGAATTCAAAGCCAGGGCTTTAGCTGACTCACAACGAACTACGTTGCGCAAAGTTGAACTAGTGCAACGCCGGGCAATGATCCATGAATGTCAAAAACAGGTATGCAGGCCGCTTCCCACGCGGGCGTAGCTTAAGGAAACTGCGCTCGCGGGAAAAACATGGCCTTTTGCCAAAACTTATAATTCAACTGTAAGAATCGGACTACACACTAACAAGTTGCTGTTTGAGTGGGTATGAAACTGTCAGAACGGTACCACAAAAGTGCCTATTCACGTTAAACGAAAGTGCAAAATTGGAGCTTTAACTCTAATAACTAGTTATAGACTTACATAGAGAGAACCGTCCACGGTTTTTTTGCGGTTTTACGCTCGGCCTGCCTCGCCATACGGCCGTCGACCGTTGGTCGCGGCCCTCTGTTCAGCGCTAAAGATATATCTTAAGTTATGTCTAAATCTTTCACAGAGCGACGAACATGCGCGATCACCCTCACCACCGCGACCCCGGCAACGACCCTGACGGCTTCGAAAAACGCCCCGGCCGTGAACGCGGCGGCCGTGGCCCCCGCGTGTTCGCACCGGGCGATTTGAAATTGCTGCTGCCGGCGCTCATCGCCGAACAACCGTGCCACGGCTACGACCTGATCCGCCGGATCGAAGGCCTGTTCGACGGCGCCTACACCCCGAGCCCAGGCGTGATCTACCCGACGCTGACCTTCCTGGAAGAGAGCGAGTTGATCAGCGGCGACGCCGAAGGTGGAAAAAACGCTACACCATCACCGACGCCGGACGTCTGTTCTTAAGTGAACAGACGGTTGCGCTGGACGGCGTACGCATGCGCATCCAACTGAGCAAACGCTCGCTGCGCGGGCATGACCGCCCGCCGCAAATCCACGAGGCGGTGCACAACCTGCGCCATGCCTTGCATTCACACCACGGGCGTTGGAGCCCGGAAGAAATCGCACGTGTCGCGGCGCTGCTCAACGGCACCGCTCAAGCCATTGCCGACGGGAAATCCTCATGAATACACACGCCATCCACCGCGTTACCCACGAGATCAAACGCCGCCGCCTGCAGGTGTTGCGCGTGGTCGATATCACCCCGCGCATGCGCCGCATCACCCTGGGCGGGCCTGAACTGGCCGGGTTCGTGAGCCTGGGCAGCGACGACCATATCAAGCTGCTGTTCCCACAGAACGCCGCCGAGCAGGCCGCGCTGCAAAGCCCGACCTTCACCGTCAAGGGCGACGGCCCGCAGCCAGCCATGCGTGACTACACGCCACGGCGTTTTGACCTGGACCTTGGCGAGCTGGATATCGATTTCGTGCTGCATGGCGATGGCCCTGCGTCCACCTGGGCGCAACAGGCCCAGCCGGGGCAACACCTGTATATCGGCGGGCCACGGGGCTCGCTGATCGTGCCGGATATCTTCGACAGCTACCTGCTGATCGGCGACGAAACCGCGCTGCCGGCCATCGGTCGTCGCCTGGAGGAACTACCCGCCGGGTGCAAGGTGCTGGCGGTGATTGAGATTGCCGATTTGGCGGAGCGGCAAACGCTGGAAAGCGCCGCCGAGGTCGACATCATTTGGGTGGTGCGGGGCCAGGATGACCTACTGGAGTGCGTGCGCAACCTGACGCTGCCCAGCGGCACGCTGTACAGCTTCGTCGCCACCGAAACCAAGCTGTCGCGCCAGGTACGCCGCGTGCTGCTGGACACCCATCAGGTCGATGAAGATTTTCTGAAGGCCGTGGGTTACTGGCGCGCCGAAGGTAGCGACGACGAGTAAACCCCCGTGTGGGAGCGGGCTTGCTCGCTCCCACAGGTTTTATTGCGTTCGCTTGAGCGCCTTATCCAGCCCCACCACTGCCAACGCAATCAACACAAACCCCGCCAAGATCCCTGCGGCATTCACAAACACCTGTGGATAACCGAGGGTGCTCACGTCGATGAACGGGTACTGATACTGCCCGAGCAAATCCCCACGCAGCAGCGCATAGGCGAAGTACACCAGCGGGTAAATCACCCAGGCGCCGATGTGTTTGAGGTGCAAGGTGCCCTTGGGCACACAGCGCCACCAGTAAATAAAAAACAGCACCGGCATGACGTCGTGGAGCAGCTCGTCGGCGACCAGTTGAAAGCCTTCGGGCTGCCATAAATGCCGCAGTAACAGGCTGTACGCCAGGCCCACCACCAGAATGCTCACCGCGATTGCGCTGCTGACCCTGGGGGCGAGAAAAAACCGCTTCGCCGCGCTATCGCGGTTCACCACGGCGTAGCTCAACACCACCACCGCCAGGGTGTTGGTGAGTACCGTAAAGAAACTGAAAAAGTTGATCAGCCCGCCCAGCAGGCTGGCGCCGGTGGACCAGCGCGAATAGAAAATAAGGTATTGCTGAATCGCCAACCCCACCCAACCGGCCAGTGCGGCCGCTGCCGTAAACCGCTTCATTGCCTTCAGTCCAACGGGCGTTTGGTGCGCATCAGCTTCACGTACAACCCTTCGACTTTCTCCCGCGCCCACGGGGTTTTACGCAGGAACGTGAGGCTCGACTTGATGCTCGGGTCGCTCTTGAAGCAGCGGATATCAATGCGCTCGGCAAGGCCTTCCCATTCGTAATGTTCCACCAGGGTGGTGAGGACGTGTTGCAGGGTCACGCCGTGGAGGGGGTCGTTGCTTGTCGCGGTCATGCCGGGGCCTATGAAAAACGGTTGAGGAAGGCGCACACCTTATCACCCCGCCCGGCCAGTTATAAAAACTTCCCGCTTACGGCGAAAAAGAGATGTTATATTGTAACCATTACTTTCAAATCTTTTCGCCGTATTGCCAAGGAATGTCCGATGTCCCTCTCTTCCCTGTGGCGCTTGACCCCGCTTGCCGCCGCCCTGTTGATCTGCTCCGAAGCCCACGCCCTTGAGCTGCCACCCCAAGTCATCACCGGCAACCCGATGGGCAGCGAACAGCTGGCGTCGCCGACCACCGTGCTCGAAGGCGATGACCTGACGCTGCAGCAAAAAGGCAGCCTCGGCGAAACCCTGAACAAGCAGCCGGGCGTGTCGTCCTCGTATTTCGGCCCAGGCGCCAGCCGGCCGATCATTCGCGGCCAGGATGGCGACCGCATCCGCATCCTGCGCAACGGCGTGGGCGCGCTGGATGCCTCGTCACTGTCCTACGACCACGCGGTGCCGCTGGACCCGGTCAACGTTGAGCGCGTTGAAATCGTGCGCGGCCCGGCGGCGTTGTTGTATGGCGGCAGTGCCATCGGCGGCGTGGTCAACACCTTCGACAATCGCATCCCCACCCAAGCCATCGAAGGCATCCACGGTGCCGGTGAGTTGCGCTACGGCGGCGCCGACACCACCCGCAGCAGCGCAGGCAAACTGGAAGCCGGCAACGGCACGTTCGCCCTGCACCTGGACGCCAATGCGCGGGAATTCAATGACCTGAAAATCCCAGGCCAGGCGCGCAGCCGCCATGCGCCGGACAGCGAAGACAGCCCCGGCAAAAATGCTCGCCTGGGCAACAGCGACGGGCGCCAGGACGGCGGTGCCGTGGGCGGTTCCTACACCTGGGATGACGGTTACGCCGGGCTGTCCTACAGCAATTACGACAGCAACTACGGCTCCCCCGCCGAGCAGGCCGTGCGCATCCGCATGAAGCAGGATCACTACGCGTTCGCCTCCGAAATCCGCAACCTGCAAGGCCCGTTCAGTTCGGTGAAATTCGACGCCGGCTACACCGACTACGAGCACCGCGAAATCGAAGACGGCGAGACCGGCACGGTGTTCAAGAACAAAGGTTATGAAGCCCGCGTTGAAGCGCGTCACCAGCCGATCGGCCCGTTCGATGGGGTGGTGGGCGCGCAGGTGACCCGCAATGAGTTCTCGGCCCTGGGCGAAGAAGCGTTCGTGCCGCAGACCGACACCAATGCCGGCGCGCTGTTTATCCTCGAAGAAATGCAGGCCACCGAACGCCTCAAACTCAGCCTCGGCGGGCGCCTGGAACACACCCGCGTAGACCCGGACGCCAAAGGCAACGCGCGCTTTGCCGGCGCCGACAAGAGCAATGACTTCACCGCCGGCAGCCTGTCGTCCGGCGCGGTCTACACCCTGACGCCCATCTGGTCCGTGGCCGCCACCCTGGGCTACACCGAACGCGCGCCGACCTTCTACGAGCTGTACGCCAACGGCGCCCACGTCGCCACCGGCACCTTTGAGCTGGGCGACGCCAACCTGAAGAAGAAAAAGCCGTGTCCAGCGACCTGGCGCTGCGCTTTGACAATGGCACCCACAAGGGCAGCGTCGGCGTGTTCTACAGCCACTTCTCCAATTACATCGGCCTGCTGGGCACCGGTCGTACGCTGAACGATGAAGGTGAAGAAGACGCGAGCGGCATCCCTGAGTACGAATATTCCGGCGTGCGTGCCCGTTTTGCCGGGTTTGAAGCCCAGGATCACTGGAAGCTCGGTGAAAGCGCCTACGGCAAGTTCGCGCTGGAGCTGTCAGGCGATTACACCCGCGCCACCAACCTCGACACCGGTGAAGCCTTGCCACGCATTGCCCCGTTGCGCTTGAACAGCGGGTTGCTGTGGGAGCTGGACCGCTGGCAGGCGCGTATCGACGTCGAACACGCCGCAGGCCAGGGCCGTGTGCCGGATAACGAAAGCGGCACCGACGGCTACACCACCTTGGGCGCGAGCGCCGGTTACCACTTCAATATGGGTGGCAGCCAATGGTTGGCATTTGTGAACGGGGAAAACCTCACCAACCAGACCGTGCGGTATGCCAGCTCGATCCTGCGCGACATCGCCCCGGCGCCGGGGCGCAGCGTGCAGTTCGGGCTTCGCACCACCTTCTAACCCACAGTGCAATTCCCGTGGGAGGGGGGGCTTGCCCTCCTCCCACAAGTGTTTTCGCAGCGACATCGGGTCACTGTTACCAAATCCGAAATGATGCATCTTGCGATTCAGGCTTTCTCTTGGCCCTGACTCCCTTTATCCTTCGCAACAACCTGAAACGTTTCACTTCCTCGGCCGCCCCCATCTTGCTGATTATTCCCGCACGCAAAGACAGCGCTGTCTTACCCCCGACCGCGCCTGGGGATAAATCGCCGGCCTGTGGATAACAGCGCCGCTCCACGGAAAAACCCAAATAACGCTGAACCAAGCCCGCGCCGAATCGTCATCTACAGTGAATGAAGCACGGGGTTACACCTTTATTCCAACGTCACGGAGAAACACACTATGAGCACTGATGGTGCTTCAAGTCCAAGCCGCCTGCTCCCCAGGCTGCTAGGCGTCTTGCTGCTGATCATGGGCCTGGCCTTGTTGGCCGGCGGTATCAAGCTGACGATGCTCGGCGGGTCGTTTTACTACCTGCTGGCCGGTATCGGCATCACCTTGACCGGCATCCTGTTGCTGGCCATCCGTCGCGCCGCGCTTGGCCTGTACGCAGTAGTGCTGTTCGCCAGCACGGTGTGGGCACTGTGGGAAGTCGGCTTGGACTGGTGGCAGTTGGTGCCGCGCCTGGCACTGCTGTTTGCCTTGGGCCTGGTCATGTTGCTGCCGTGGTTTCGCCGTCCGTTGCTGCGTGGCCAACCTGCCCCGCTGGGCACCGGCGCACTGAGCGTGGCCGTGGTGCTGGCCGGCGCCGCCGCCATCGCCAGCCAGTTCACCAACCCGGGTGAGATCAAAGGCCAACTGGACCGCGACGCGGTACCGGGCATGGCCAATGCCGCGCCGTCGCAGGCCGATGGCGACTGGAATTCCTACGGTCGTTCATCCTTCGGCGACCGCTACTCGCCGCTGGCGCAGATTACCCCGGAAAACGCCCACAAGCTGGTCCCGGCGTGGACCTTCCGCACCGGCGATATTCCGGGTGCGGGCGACCCAGGTGAGACCACCGCGGAAAACACCCCGCTGAAAGTCAACGGCATGCTCTACGTGTGTACCCCGCACAGCCAAGTGATTGCCCTGGACCCGGACACCGGCAAGGAAATCTGGCGTTTCGACCCGAAGATCAGCACCCAGGGTGCCGAGAACTTCAAGGGGTGGGCGCACATGACCTGCCGTGGCGTGTCGTATCACGATGACGCCGCCTACGCGTCCGAACAGAGCCCCACCGGCAGCGCCAGCCCAGCTGCCGCGCCGACTGCCTGCCCGAAACGCATCTTCGTGCCGACCGCCGACACCCGCCTGATCGCCCTGAACGCCGACACCGGCAAGATGTGCGAAGACTTCGGCGACAAAGGCCAGGTCGACCTGCGCGCCAACATCGGCAGCTTCGCCCCAGGCGGTTACTACTCCACCTCGCCACCGGCCGTGACCAAGAACCTGGTGGTGATCGGCGGCCACGTGACCGATAACGTCTCGGTCGACGAGCCAAGCGGTGTGATCCGCGCGTTCGACGTACACACCGGCAAGCTGGTGTGGAACTGGGACAGCGGCAACCCGGGCGACACCACCCCGTTGGCCGAAGGCAAGACCTACACCCGCAACTCGCCGAACATGTGGTCCATGTTCGCGGTGGATGAAAAACTCGGCATGCTCTACCTGCCGATGGGCAACCAGATGCCTGACCAGTACGGCGGCGACCGTACCGACGATTCCGAGAAATACGCCGCCGGCCTGACCGCGCTGGATATCGACACCGGCCATGTGAAGTGGACCTTCCAGTTCACTCACCATGACCTGTGGGACATGGACGTGGGCGGCCAACCGTCGCTGATCGACATCAAGACCGAAGCCGGCGTGAAGCAGGCGGTGATGGCGTCGACCAAGCAAGGCAGCATCTACGTGCTGGACCGTGCCACCGGCCAGCCGGTGGTGCCGATCCACGAAGTGGCGGTACCGCAGGGCGCAGTGGCGGGCGACCGCACCTCCCCGACCCAACCCAAGTCCGAGCTGAACTTCATGCCGCCGCCGCTCAAAGAGCGCGACATGTGGGGCGTGACGCCGTTTGACCAGATGCTGTGCCGTATCGACTTCAAGTCCATGCGCTATGACGGTGCTTTCACCCCGCCATCGCTGCAGGGCTCGATCGTGTACCCCGGCAACTTTGGCGTGTTCGACTGGGGTGGCATTTCTGTCGACCCGGTGCGTCAGATCGCGTTCGTGAACCCCAGCTTCATGGCGTTCAAATCCAAACTGATCCCGGCCGCCGACATCGCCAAGCAAGGCCCGCGCGTCAGCGAAACCGAAGGCGTGCAGCCGAACAAAGGCGCGCCGTACGGCGTGATCCTCGAAGCGTTGCTGTCGCCAATGGGCTTGCCGTGCCAGGCACCGGCGTGGGGTTATGTGGCGGCGGTCGACCTGACCACCCACAAAACCATCTGGATGCACAAGAACGGCACCGTGCGTGACAGCTCGCCGGTTCCGATCCCCCTGAGCATGGGCGTACCGAGCCTGGGCGGCACCTTCACCACCGCCGGTGGCGTGGCGTTCCTGAGCGGTACCCTCGACCAGTACCTGCGTGCCTACGACGTGAAAAACGGCAAGCAACTGTGGGAAGGCCGCCTGCCAGCGGGCGCGCAAACCACACCGATGACCTACACCGGCAAGGACGGCAAGCAGTACGTGCTGGTCGTGGCGGGGGGTCATGGTTCCCTGGGTACCAAGCAGGGTGACTATGTAATGGCGTTCAAACTGCCGGACTAAGCAGGACCGGCGGTAAAACAAAAGGCGGCTACCCTCAACAGGTAGCCGCCTTTTTAATGGACGATGACGATCAAAATGTGTGAGGGGGCTTGCTCCCTCCCACATTTGAACCTTGGTGTTCAGGTGACTAGTGTTCGATCACTTCACCGCGCATCACCGCCAACCTGGCAATCAACCGATTCTGCACCGGCACTGGGATCCCCTCGCTGTCCATCGCCTTGATCAAATCCTCCACCAGCGCATTGAAGTCACTGCGGCTAACGTTCTGGCCCTTGTGACTTTCGGCCATGCTGTCTCCGGTGTAGGTACATGGCCCGCCGGCTTCGACGCAGAACTGTTCGATCAATTTGTTGCGCAAACGCTGGATGTCAATGCGCCGAAAGCGTTCGACGATGCGCTCATCGCGGGCGATGTGGAGCAGCATGCCTTCGACAATCCGCGTGATGCCGGGCATGGCGCCCAAATCGCGATACAGGCTGTCGTCCTTGGGCGGTTGTTGGGCGCAGGCGCTGAGCAGCACCGCCAGCGCGATGGGTAGAACGCGCATCAGAAGCTCCCCTGCACCGACAAGTAGGTGCCGTTCTGGTTATCCAACGTGGCGATTTCCCCAAGCCGCGCGTAGGCCAATACAAACGATACGTGCTTGTTGGGAAAGTAGCCGACGAACACATCCGCCCAATCGCTTTCACCGGCAAACGACAGGTTGTCGGGCTTCTCACGGTATTCGACGCCCAGCGCCCAGCGCGGGTTGAACAGCAGCGCCACCGAGCCTTCCTTGAGCAGGCTGCGGCTGCTGCGACGATCGCCGCCGAAGCCAAGCAACCCGGTTTCGTTGGCGCGGCTGTAGCGCAGGCTGGTGTTGACCAGCACGTTGTAGCCAAAGGCCGCGCCCATGAACAAACGGCTGGCGGCGAGGTAGCCTTCGACGTCGCTGTCGCGCTTGGCCCCCACCAGGCGGGGGATATCGAAGTGGGTCTGGTGTTTGTATTCCAGGCCGAGGGACACCTGCGGCAAACGGTCGTAAATCACGTCGCCAAACAGCCGCACCTTCACACCCAGTACATCCTGGCCCAGGTTGTCTTCGGCCAAGTTGAGCTTGTGCACCAGGCTGCCGAGGTCGAAGCGTTGGCGGGCGAAAGACACTTCGACACGGTTGTCGTAAGCCAGCGCCAAGCCGGCCACGTCCAGCCGATAGTCCGGCAGGTTGACCGTGGTGGCGAACGCCGTGGCGCCCCATTCGTGCTGTTCGCCGTAGCCGGCCAACACCGCCCAAGGCGTGATACCACCGCCCGCCGAGCCCTCGATGCTGCTGGCACCGCCCGTGGCGATCAGGCGGCCGTTATCGGCCCACGCCGTGTGCAGGGTGAGCGCCGCGAGGCTGCCAATCAGAAAAGAAAGTCGCACGTCAGCTACTCAATGAACCAAGGAAGTGTGCGCACTGAGGGGCAACGCCACCCAGGCTTCGAAAGCGTCGGCGCTCAACGGCCGGCTGATCAGGTAGCCCTGGGCCGTGTCGCACTGCCACCGCTCCAACAAACGCAGGCTGTGGGCATACTCGACGCCCTCGGCGACGACCTTGAGGCCCAGGTTGTGGCTCATCTCGATGGTGGAGCGCACGATCACCGCGTCTTCACTGGTTTCATCGAGGTTGCGCACAAAGGATTGGTCGATCTTCAACTCCTGCACCGGCAGGCGCTTGAGGTGAGCCAGCGAC
Organism: Pseudomonas sp. S3_A03; assembly: GCF_054668275.1. NCBI lineage: Bacteria > Pseudomonadati > Pseudomonadota > Gammaproteobacteria > Pseudomonadales > Pseudomonadaceae > Pseudomonas > Pseudomonas sp. S3_A03. Next base: position 5,202,463 of record NZ_CP162753.1, on the reverse strand, counting down.
GAGTAGCCGGTGCCGAAGTCATCCACCGACAGGCTGATGCCGCAATCGCGTAACAGGTGCAGGACCTTGAGGGCTTTTTCCGGTTCACGCATCACGGCACTTTCGGTGATTTCGAACAGCAACTGTTCGGCCGGCAAGCCATAGCGCCGCAGCAAGGCCGAAACCCGATGGGCCAGCTCGTCACCGAGCAAATCGTCCGCCGAGATATTCAATGACAGCTGTAGAGACAGGCCGCGACGGTTCCACTCGCACAGTTGGCGGATGCCCTCCTCGATCACCCATTGGGTCAACAATTGGATGCTGCCCGAGCGCTCGGCCAGGGGGATGAACTCTGCCGGCGAGACCATGCCGAACTGCGGGTGCTGCCAGCGCAGCAAGGCTTCGGCCTGGCGTACATGGCCTTGGCGAATGTCCAGTTTGGGCTGGTAATGCAGCAGCAATTGGCCTTGGCTGGGCGCGTGGCGCAGGTCGCGGATCAGGGTGATCTGGCGGCGGTGCACCAGGTCGCGGCCCTGCTCATAAACCTGCAGGCGGCCGGGCATTTTCGCCGCGTCGTTCATGGCGATGGCCGCGCGTTCGAGCACGGTGTGCGGGCTTTCGCCATCGGCCGGGTAGGCCGCGATGCCCAGCCGGCAATCCAGCGCCAGGTCGTGGCCATTGATGCGCTGGGGGCGCAGCAGCAGTTGTTGCAGCTTGTCGGCCATGCCCACGGCCTCGTCGCTGCCCGCGCCTTCGAGCAACAGCAGGAATTCATCGGCGATCAGGTGCGCCAGGGTATCGCCGGGGCGCAACACTGCTTCCAGGCGGCGGCTGACGGCCAGCAGCAATTGATCCACCGCATCAGGCCCGGCGGTTTCGCTGGCGGCGCGCAGGTTATCGATACCCAGGTAGATCAACGCCACCGGCCGTTGCAGAGCAATCGCACTGCCCAGGCGCTCCATGGCCAGCGCGCGGTTCGGCAGGCCGGTGAGGCTATCGTGCAGCGCGTTATGCGCCAATTGTTGCTCGCGTTCGGCGATGCCGCTTTGCATCGCATTGAACGCATTCGCCAGCAACCCCAGTTCGTCACTGCGCGCCAGGGCCACCGGCGTGTGGTAATCGCCCTGGCCTATGCGTTCGGCCGCCAGCGCCAACGTCTGCACCGGGCGCGATACGGTGCGCGCCAGCAACAAGGCACCGATCAACGAGGCGAGCAAGGCGACCAGCGCGATGCCAAGGATCTTTTCGTCCAACGGCACGAAAGCCTGCATCGCCGCATCCAACGGGCTTTGCAGCAACGCCAGGACCTTGCCGTTCTGATCGCTGGCCAGCACCAGGGACTGGCTGAGAAAACGCTGCGCCAGGTGATCGGTGGTGGACACCCCAAGGCGTGCCGTATCGCCCTGCATCAGGGCCAGAATGCTGTCGCGCAGCACCTGCGGCTGGGTGCTGACCAACTCGCCCGGCCGATCATGAGCGATGGCCAGGAACGACACTTCCAGGTTGCTCAACGAGCGCAACTCATCGGCAAATGCGCCGTCCATGCTAAAGCCCATCACCACCCGTGCAATCGGCAACGGCGCCAGCACCGGGGCTTCCACCAACAGGTGCGGTTGGCCTTGCAGTGGCACGATCAGCATGGCCTGGTGGTTGCGCCGGGCATCGCGCAGCGACTGATCGTATTGGAAGGTCGAGCCCTCGGGCACTTCGCTCAACGTACTGGCCAGGACTTTGCCGTCCATGCCCAGCAGGATCACATCGCTGGCGTTGATGCGCTTGCCATGGTTGAGCAGCACCGAGCGCATCGTCGCCGAATCGCCGCTGGCCACCGCATCACGAAAGCCGAAGTCGGCGGCCAACAGTTGCACGCCATCGGCCAGACGGCGACCGCGAACGTCCAGCAAGCGCTCGAACACCCGCGAACCGACCTCCAACTGAGCCAGTGCCTGGCCGCGCACCGCTGAACGGGTGGCCACCTTGACACTGAAATACAGCGCACCGATCACCACCAGCAACAGCAGGATCAGGACACTGGCGACCCGCGCCTGGAAGCTACTGCGCAGTTTCACGGGAGGCTCGATTGAACGCATCGCCAAACGCACTCGGCGTCGGCGGGATATCGGCGGAGGTCGGCTCCAGGCTCAGCACCACGTTGTGGCTGAGGCCGGCGGCGGTGATATGCAAGGTGCCGCCGTCCAGGGGCTGCATATCCTTGAGTTGCGGGTGCCACACCGTGGCGTGGTAATCGCCGGGCGGCAGTTGTTCCAGGCGCACTCGGCCTTGGGCGTCGCTGACACCAAAACGTGGGTCGTCGGTCACGTAGATATAGCCGAGCATCCAGTCATGGATGTTACAGCCAAGCACCACCACGCCAGGCTTGTCGAACAGCAACGGGTCGGTGGGCGTGCCTTCGTACAGGCGCAGTTCGAAACGCTTGGCGGCGGAGAAGGAATAAACCTGATGGCGGATGTTATCGCTGTTGGGGAAGCGCACCTGGGTACCGGTGTGCACCGCCAGCACATGGGGCGCAAAGCGTTGGCCACGCTGGTCCATATCGGCCTTGAGCACACCGTTGAACGCACCCGCCGGGCCCTGAAGGGTCACGACGCCATCCGCCACCTTGCTGCCGTCGGCCTGGCGCAGCAACACTTCCAGGGTGGCGGCCGAGGCTGGGCACGCCACCAGCAGCGCCAGCGCTACACCTGAAAACACATGAATCATTCGGGCCATGGGGCATCCGCGACAGATAAAAAAAGAGCGGCCAGCCTTGGGACTGCAATGCGCAGCCATCATGCCGCAAACAAGGCAAAATGCCATCACTCAATGCCAAAAAACCTATGCGATCGGTCAAGCTCTGTAGAGGTTATCGACCCCGCGGCGGAATTCTGTAGCCCGCCGGCTGGGTTCTAGACGGGCGCACGCTCACGCCGCAGCCACCTCTCGAACGCCATGGCGTTCAATGGTCGGCTGATGAGGTACCCCTGCGCCGTGTCGCAATTCCATTGCTTGAGCAATTTCAAACTCGGCTCGAACTCCACCCCTTCAGCCACCACCTTGAGCCCCAGGTTGTGGCTCATCTCGATGGTCGAGCGCACGATCACGCCGTCGCCGCTGGTGCTGTCCAGGTTGCGCACGAAGGACTGGTCGATCTTCAATTCCTGCACCGGCAGGCGCTGCAACTGCGCCAGCGACGAATAACCGGTGCCGAAGTCATCCACCGCCAGGCTGATGCCGCAACCGCGCAGTTGCTCCAGCACGCGCAAGGCCTGTTGCGGGTTGTGCATGATCGCGCTTTCGGTGATCTCGAAAATCAATTGCTCGGCCTGTACCGCGTATTGCGCCAACAAGGCGGTAACGCGGATGGCCAGGTCATCATCGGCCAAGTCATCCACCGAGATGTTCACCGACAGCTGGATCAGCAGGCCACGCCGCGCCCATTCGGCACTCTGGCGGATGGCCTCTTCGATCACCCATTGGGTCAGGCCGGCCATGCTGCCGGTGCGTTCGGCCAAGGGGATGAATTCGGCCGGCGACACCAGCCCGAACGTCGGGTGTTGCCAGCGCAGCAAGGCTTCGGCCTGGCGCACCTGGCCGTGTTTGAGGTCAAGCTTGGGCTGATAACACAGGTGCAGTTCGCCTTCAGCGGCGGCCCGGCGCAGGTCGCGGATCAAGGTGATCTGGCGCTGGTGAGCCAGGTCGCGGTCCTGCTGGTACACCTGCAAATAGCCGGGCAACGCCGCCGCATCGTGACGGGCAATGGCGGCGCGGCTGATCAGCTCTTCCACCTGCTGGCCGTCGGCGGGGTAAGCGGCAATGCCGATGCTCACTTCGTGGCGCAGTTCGTCATGGCCGATGTGCTGGGGTTCGGTGAGCAATGCGTAGAGACGGTCGGCGCGGGCCACGGCGCGGTCGACTTCGGTGTTTTCCAGCAACAGCAAAAACTCGCTGCCGGTGATGCGGGCCGCCGTATCGCTGGCCAGCAGGCTCATGCACAAACAGCGGCTGGCTTCGCGCATCATGATTTCGACGCCCTCGGGGCCGAAGCCTTCGTTGATCGCCCGATAATTCTCGATGCCCAGGTACAGCAACACCACCGGCCGCCGCGCACTGATCGCACTGCCCAGGCGTTCCATGGCCAGGGCCCGATTGGGCAGGCCGGTGAGCGGGTCATGCAACGCGTTATGCGCCAGTTGCCGCTCACGCACGGCGATGCCGCTTTGCATGGCATTGAACGCGCGCGCCAGCAGGCCGAATTCATCGTGGCCGCGTACCCGCACCGGCGTGCGGTAATCACCGGAACCGATGCGCCCGGCCGCCTCCACCAGTGCATTCAGCGGGCGCGATACGCGCCGCGCCAGGAACAGCGCGCCGGCCAACGACACCACCAGCACCGCCAGGGCAATCCCGAGGAACTGCCGGTCCAGCGGCGCAAAGGATTCCAGCGCATGTTCCAGCGGGCTTTGCAGCAACACGCGCACCTCATCGGCGCCCCCTGTATTGGCCAGCGACACCACTTGGCTGAGCACGCGCTCGCCGTAAAACAGCTGGATTGACGCCTGCGCGTTGGCCGGCGCATCGCGCAGCAGGCTGAAGGTGGTGGCCTGATGCGCAACAGGCTGGGTGCTGAACAACGGGCCGGGCCGGCCGGCCTGCACGCTGAGGAACGATACGTCCAGGTTGCTCATGGAGCGCAATTCATTGGCAAACAGCGTATCCATGGGAAACCCCATGACCACCCGCGCGATGGGCTGTGGGTCGAGCACCTGGTCTTGCACCAGCAAGTAGGGGCGCCCGTCCATGGCGACGATGAGCATTTGCAGACCACTGCGCCGCGCCTGGCGCAATGCATCGCGGTAGGGGAAGGTCTGGCCACGGGTGAAGAGCGCCAAGGTGCTGACCATTACATCGCCGTCGAGCCCCAGCACAAACACTTCGCTGGACCGAATGCCCGTGCCGTGCCGGCGCAATGCAGCCAGAACCTTGGCCGGGTTGCCTGCGGCCACGGCCTGCTTGAACGGGCCGTCTGCGGTCAGCCAACCCAGCCCGTATTGCAGGCGCCGCCCGCGCAGGTCGAGCAAGCGTTCGAACACCTGGCGACCGGTGTTCAACTGGACCTGGGCCTGGTTCTCCACCGCACGTGTAGTGGCGGTCTTGACCGCGAAATACGTGGCGGCCACCACCACCAGCAGCAACAGCGCCAGCACCCCGGCGATGCGGGTTTGGAACGTATGGCGCCACGTCATGGCAGTGCCCTCTGGCAGCGTTAGCCTGCTTCTGCCACTACGTCCCTTTGTCATGTGCATTCCTTGCAACAGCTGACCTGGCGTCAAAAAAATATCCATTTTTATTGGATATTTGGAATTAGCAGATTAGCTGGCGAAACGCATAAGTCCACCCAATAAAATCGGGTGCTTCACCGATGTTTGATGGGCGACGAGCACTGAGTCGACGCCTCAGCCACGGGCGCGCATAAAGTCCCCCCAGCGCCGCACCAGATAGTTGTGTTCATCCATCACCGAGTTCCACACGGCGATATGCCCCATGCGCTGTTCGTACGACCCGCCATCGCGCACTTCGCCGATATCGATCAACGGCAAATCGTCGCTGCCCACCAGTTCTTCCCGCGCAGGCAGGCCGGCGTACCAGTAGTCCCATTCGGCGCTGCTCAGGTGGTCGCGGCTGCGCGCCGGGTTGCCGATGTAGTAACCCTGGCGCGCCATCACCGCGCCGGGCCAGCCGGACAGCCACCAATTGAGGTACGCATACGCCGCATCCAGCACCGGGCCTTGGGCATGACGCGACAGTGACAAGCCACCGAACCAGGCGCGATAGCCCTCGCGGGGCACCGCCAGGCGGTATTTCACGCCCGCGCGATGCAGGCGCATCAAGGTCGGCGACCACAGGCTCTGGATATCGATGCTGGGGCTGAGCATCAATTGCGCGGCCTCCTCATCGTCCGACCAGAACGCGGCGAAGTGGCCGCCCTTTTGTTTGCGCACCAGGATATCGGCGAGCACATCGATCTCTTCGATGCTCATATTGCCGATGTCCCTGAAGTGCGCCAACCCCGCGCCCTGCACCGCCAGCGCGGCATCCAGCGCACCGATGGCGGCATCGCTTTGCAATGCGGTGCGCGCGCGCCAGGCCGGGTCCAGCAGCCAGCCCCAGCTCTCGTTGCCGTGGCAAAAACCCTCGGGCAAGCGCTCGGGGCGGTAGGCGAAACTGTCGGCGTTGTGGGTCAGGGGCAACATGCTGATGCGTTCGGTAACCGTGCTGCCCAGGCTGCCGTCGTGCTGCACGAACAGGCGTTCGCTGGGCACGCTGCCGCTGCCCAAACGGTCATGGGGTGACAGGCGACCGCGCTTGGGCAGGTCGTTGATCTCATGCCACAAGGCGATACGCCGGGTGTCGATGGGCTGGATCGCCCGCGCCGGCCACACGAAGTCGACGTTGTGAAACCACTGGTCGTACAGGTCATAGCTGTCGGGCTGCATCACCGCGATGCGCTGGGCCTGTTCGACGTCATGCACCTGGTAGACCAGGCGAATGCCCAGTTCCTGTTCGGCGCGCACGCGCAAGGTTTCGAGCAGGGTCACCGAGGTACCCAGGACGCGCAGTGTGATCATGCCGCGAACCGCCGCGAGAACACATCAAAGGAACGGCGCAGCAATGCCGGGTCGAGGCCGCGCAGGATAAATACCAGGCGTGACTGGCGGTCGGTGCCGGGCCACGCGGGCAAGTGCACCGGCGCATGCAGGCAATGCTGCACGCCATGAATGACGATGGGGGCGTTACTGGCGTTCACGTTGAGCAGTCCTTTGACGCGAAGGATTCGTTCGCCGTGGCATCTTAGCAGCATCGACAGCCACACCCCGAAGCCGACCCAATCGAGCGGCTGGTCGAAAGTCAGGCTGCACACCTGCGCGGCGCCATGGCTGGCGCTGGTGGCCTGGTGCAGTTGCCAGCGGCTGACTTCCACGGCCGGTTCGGCGCTGCGCAACCCCTCGCCCAGCAGCAGTTGATCGCCGCTGTGGATGTCCGTGGTGATGAGGATCGGTGTACCGGCGTTGAGCGCCTGCAAGTGCGCACGCAACGGCGTGCAATCGCCGGCCAGGTCGGTCTTGCTCAGCAGCAAGCGGTCGGCGGCGGCGACCTGGGCCAGCCATTCCGGGTGCAGGCGCTCTTGCAGCGCGGCATGGCTGGCGTCGACCAGGGTGATAACAAGGCCGATATGGAAGCGCCCGCGCAGTTGCACGTCGTTGTTCAACGTCGCGAGGATCGGCGCCGGGTCGGCCAGGCCGGTGGTTTCGAGGATGACGCGTTTGAACGCGGGTATTTCGCCACGCTCGCGGCGTTGCAACAGGCCGAGCAAGGCGTCCTTGAGTTCGCCACGAATCGAGCAACAGACACAGCCACTGGGCAACAGCACGGTGTCCGGCGCGACCTCTTCCACCAGCAGATGGTCGATGCCGACATCGCCGAATTCGTTGATCAGCAACGCTGTGTCGCCCAGGCTTTCACCTTGCAGCAGGCGCTTGAGCAAGGTGGTCTTGCCGCTGCCGAGGAAACCGGTGATGACATTCAGGGCAATGCTCATGGGGCTGACTCCAAGTGATCCAACAGCCTTGGATCGAGAGGATCCAACGCCCGGCCAAGCATGCTTTCGGCCGCCAGCCAGAGTTGATCCAGGCCGCTGGCCAGTGCCTGTTTGCCGGTCGCACCGAGCAGCAGGTAGGACGCGCCCTGAAAGTCTTCGACCTTGAGCCGGAACACCGCCAGCACCTGGTTGATCGCCGCGATGCGACGCAGGCGCTCACGCCGCCTGGGCAATTCATCGCCCAGCGGGTCGCTCCAGTGCAGGTCTTCGCCGAGCAAACCGCACAGTCCGCACATGGCTAAACCCCGCTCATGGCATGACATCGCCGGAGTTGGGGCCCAGGGTCTGGCCGACGAACAGGTTGCCGCCCGGTTCGCTGGCGAGCAGCACGGCGGTGGGCGCCACTTCATCCGCCAGGCCGAAGCGGCCCAGGGGCAGTTCGGCGGCCTTGGCGCGTTTCCATTCGGCGCTGATCCCGCCCACCAACGGCGTTTCAATCGGGCCAGGGGCGATGGCGTTGACCAGCACATTGTCCTTGGCCACTTCCAGGGCCAGGGACTTGGTAAAGCCGATCACCCCCGCCTTGGCCGCCGCGTAGTGAGTCAGCTCGGCACCGCCCTTGATACCCAGTTGCGAGGCGACGTTGATGATCCGCCCCCAGCGCTGCGCGAGCATGTGCGGCAGGGCACGTTGGCTGGCGACGAACACGCTGGTCAGGTCGACGCGCAGCATGTCGTTCCACATGTCGATGGACAGGTCGACGCAACGTGCCTGCGTGAGCATGCCGGCGTTGTTGACCAGGATATCGATGCCGCCGAAGTGCTCGACGCAACGGTCGACACTGGCCTGGGCGCCTTCGACCGTGCCGACATCGGCCAGGCACTCGAACACCTCGGCGCCGAGGTTGCGACAGGTGATCGCGGTTTCGGCGAGGCTGGCGGCGTTGCGGTCGGCCAACACCAGGCGCGCGCCTTCAGCCGCATAGGCACGGGCAATGGCGGCGCCGATACCGCTGCCGGCACCAGTGATGACGGCGCGGCGGTTAGAAAGTTGGGGCATATACCTATCTCCTAAAGCAAACACAGGTCCAATGTGGGAGCAACTGTCTTGATGACCCTAACTTTGGCATCGCTTTTTAAGACAGCCAAGCTCCCACAGCTTCAAGCCGTGTGACCTTCAACCACATATCGCTACCGATTCAGGCAGCGTGTTCTTTCCATTCGGCTCTATAACGCAGCATCGCGTTCAGCCTGACTAACAAAACACGCATGCATGCGATTAGCGCAACTTTTGCGCGTTTGCCTTTGTCGCGCAGTGCTTTATAGCGGGCTTGGAATTCAGGCTGTTCCCGGATGACAACCCAGCAGGCCATGTAGAGCGAGCGACGCACGGAAAACCTCCCGCCGCTAATGTGACGCGCACCTTGGTGTTTCCCACTGTCGTTGTTATACGGAGCGAGGCCCGCTAGCGCCGTGATCGGACGCCTGCCAATCTCGCCCAGCTCCGGCAGATATGCCATTAGGCTAGCCGCCGTAATGAGCCCGATGCCCTTAACTGAGCACAGGCGTTCGACCTTTTCGCGGTCTAGCCTGTTGGCGGTTTCGCGAATCAGCTGCTCTATCGCGTTCACAGCCTTGCTCAAGTAGTCGATATGGCTCTGCAACGCCGGTTTTACTACGTCGCAGGAGGCTGTTTTCAGGCGCCTTCTGTCATCGTCCCTCTGCTGAACAAAGTTCTCTCGCTGCTGGACTAACGCGCGCAACTCGTCATGTTCCGGGCTGGTGATTCGGCTGCTTGGTGAGTCGAGAACCGCTGCGAACTGCGCAAGAGACTTTGCGTCTATCGGGTCGGTTTTAGCGTGTTGCCCCATCGCCCTGGAAAAACTCTTGGCCCGACGGGGATTGACGCAGATGACATTAAGGCCCGCAGCCTGAAGCGCCTTCATGACTTTGCGCTCATAACCGCCAGTAGCCTCCAACACCACGCGTCCGACCTGGTGAAGCAATAGCCACCCAATCAACCCAGGGAAATCTTCTTCGGCGTTAGCGCAATTTACCCCAACGTCAACCTGATGAACTCGAGCTTCAAGGCTGTCCTTGGAAACATCAATGCCTGCTGGATAGGAAAACATAGCCAAACCCTCTTACACTAAAAGTGAGAGCGCTCTGGCTTGGCCCACGCTTGTAACTGTTCGAGGTGGGCTCGTTCAACTGTTCGGGCTCATGTCCAGAGCGGAGAAGTGAGTGGCAGCATGGGCTCCCACACGTGCTTTAAGCACTTCGGGCATTCAGCTTGCCACTCACCCTCTCACTCTCAGCTTAATCCCGTATCAAGACACAAGGGGGCTTGCTCCCGATGTCGGTGGTTCAGTTAGAGCCGCTGTGACTGATACACCGCTATCGGGAGCACGTCGAATCGTCGCACCGCCCCTCCCACAGTTGGATTGAGTACATCCGTCAGTCGGGCCAGCGTACGGTCAAGCCGCCGTCGATGACGATGCTTTGGCCTGTGAGGTAACTTGAGGCTTCACTGGTCAGGAACTGCACCAGCGACGCCACTTCATCCGCGCGCCCGACCCGGCCCAGCGGGATCGAGCGCGCCGCTTTGGCCAAGCCCTGCGGGCCCAACGAGTTCTTTGCATCCAGCGACTGCGGCGTCTCGATCAACCCAGGGATCACCGCATTGCAACGAATGCCCCTGGCCGCCAGTTCCACCGCCAGCGAACGGCATAACCCCGGCACACCGGCCTTGGCGGCGGCATAGTGTGAGTGCTCCTGCCAGCCATACACGCCACCGGCAATCGAGGAAATCGCCACCAGCGCGCCGCCGTCATGCATATGCCGGGTCGCGGCGCGGAAGGTACGCATCACCCCGGTCAGGTCGACGTTGAGCATCTCGTCCCACAGCGCATCCGTCATTTCCAGCAGTGGCGCACGGCGCAGCAAACCGGCGTTGGCCACCGCGTAATCCAGCCGGCCAAAGTGCTGCACGGCTTGCGCGGCCAGTGCGTCTACCGAGGCGGTATCGCCCACATCCAACGCCAGCATCAGGCACGCGCCACCGGCCTGTTCCACCAGGGCGACGGTACTTTGCGGGTCATGCGGGCCGGCCGGGTAATACCCGCCCACCACCGCCACGCCCACTCGCGCGTAGGCCACCGCGAGGGCTTGGCCGATGCCGCTGGCGGCACCGGTGATCAAGGCAACTTTACGGCTCATCTCACACTCCTTACTGAACGGTTTCCGGGCGCACATGGCGCGCGGCAAACATCAACATGCCGGACAAAAAGCACGGCACCGCGCCGAACCAGAGGGCGGCGGTCTGCCAATCGCTACCGGCGGACAACACTTGGGTGGCACCGAAGCCTGCAACCACCGCACCGATCGGGCCCATGGCGTGGATGATCGCGCCACCGGTGGCACGAATGCTGGTGGGGAAACTTTCGCTGATGAAGAACAGCGCCGCCGAGTACGGCCCGATCAGGAAGAACAGGCCCAGGCTGTACAGCCCGACCACCATCGCCATGTTGCTCGGGCCGAACAGCATCCCGGCAAACGACAGGCCGCCGAGCATCCAGCCGAGGCCGATCACGTTGCGCCGGCCAATCTTGTCGCCCATCCAGCCGTGGCTGAGGTAACCGCAGTAACCCACCAGGTTCGACAGCACGAGGATGATCAGCGAGTTCTCGAACGAGATGTGGTGCACGCTGACGATCACCGAGGTACCCAACACACTGAACACCTGGATCGCCGCCCAGTTGAGCAACAGCGCGGCGCCGATCACCAACGTGGCGCGACGGGCCGGGCCACGGAACGCCGCTTTGAGGCCGGCCTTGCTGTGTTCGTCGTAGTCGACGCCGTAGGTGATGGCGACGTTTTGCGCTTCGCTCACCGCGCCGCTTTTACGCAGTTGGCTGATGCGTTCGTGGATCTGGAACTGCGGGCTTTCCTTGAGCTTGCGCGCCATGATCGCGATCACAATCGCCGGGATCGCCGCGAAGATGAAGCAGCCCTGCCAGCCGATGATCGGCAGCAACAGCGCGGTCAAGCCGGCGGCGATCAACGCCCCCACCGGCCAGCCGCCCTGCACCAGGCTGTAGATAAAGCCGCGACGCTGGGTCAGCCGCGGGTCTTCGGAGGCGCCATATAACTCGGTCAAATAGGTGGCGTTGACGGTTTCTTCGGCATAACCCAGGCCGCCCAGCGAACGGATCAGAATCAGCGGCGACTTGCCCCAGGCCCCGCCAATCGCGGTCAGCGCCGAGCACAATGCGGAACCGGCCACGGTGAAAATAATCCCTTTGCGTCGCCCCAGTTTGTCGACGATCGGCCCGATGGCCAAAGCGACGACGGCGGTCCCCACCGCCACCCAGGTCGCGATTTGTGCTTGCTCCACTTCGCCCCAACCGAAGTGCCGGCCGATCTCCGGCAGCAAGGTGCCGAACAGGATGAAGTCGTACACCGCAAACACCCAGGCGAAAAACGCGATCCAGGTGGCGAAACGCACTTCCTGGGACGTCAGTTGCCGAGGTTTCCAGCCAGTCAGATCAAGCTTGTTGTAGATGGACATAATCGCGCCTCGAGGGTGGGGGGGCAGAAGGTCAGGAACGGGGTTGGCGGCGGATAAAGTCGTCGGCGATTTCGTCGAAGGTGACGAAGCGCACGCCGGCATGGCTCTGGATGTGTTCGATCAGGCGCTCAAGCATCAACAGCACTTGCGGGCGGCCGGACACGTCGGGGTGGATGGTCATGGTGAACACCGCGTGTTCGTGTTCGCGGTAGACCCAGTCAAACTGGTCGCGCCACATTTCTTCGAGGTGACGCGGGTTGACGAAGCCGTGGCTGTTGGGGGCTTTCTTGATGAACATCATCGGCGGCAGGTCGTCGAGGTACCAGTTGGCCGGGATCTCCACCAGGTCGGTTTCTTCGCCGCGCACCAGGGGTTTCATCCAGGTGTCGGGGTGCTGGCTGTAGTCGATCTTGGTCCAGCTGTCGCCCTTGCGCACGTAGTAGGGATGGAAGTCGTTGTGCATCAGGCTGTGGTCGTACTTGATGCCTTTTTTCAGCAGCAGCTCGTTGGTGACCTTGCTGAATTCCCACCAGGGCGCGACGTAGCCGGTGGGGCGTTTGCCAGTGACCTGGGTGATCAGGTCGATGGACTTGTCGAGCACGATTTCTTCCTGCTCGGCGGTCATCGCGATGGGGTTTTCGTGGCTGTAGCCATGCACGCCGATTTCGTGGCCGGCGTCGGCCACGGCTTTCATCTGCTCGGGGAAGGTTTCCATCGAGTGGCCAGGGATAAACCAGGTGGTGCGCAGGCCGTAGCGTTCGAACAATTTGAGCAGGCGCGGCGCGCCGACTTCACCGGCGAACAGGCCACGGGAGATGTCGTCCGGTGAGTCTTCGCCGCCATAGGAGCCGAGCCAGCCGGCGACGGCGTCAACGTCGACGCCAAATGCACAGAGGATGTCTTTAGCCATGGTGTGTCTCCTTAAACGTTAAGTACGGATTCGACGGACAGGGCCGCGCGCAACAGGCGCGCGTCTTCTCCCGTCGGGGCGCTGAGCAGCAGCCCGGTGGGCAAGCCCAGGGCATCGTGGCCACTGGGCAGGTTCACGCCGGGCATGTCGAGCAGACTGCCGGGCATGGTCAGGCGCAGGGTGGCGAGGTTGGTGCTGACGAACAGCGCGTCGTCGGCTTCCAGCGGTGCCAGGGCCGGCGCGACATGGGCGACGGTTGGCGTGATGAGGACGGCGCCATCCAGGTCATCGATCAGTTGCTGTTGCAGGCGTTGGCGGGCGTCGATCAAGTGCATGAGTTGGCTGGCGGGCAGCGACCGCGCCGCTTCGAGGCGACGGCGTACGCGGGGGTCGAGCTGCTCGGCATCGTGGCTGTCCAGCAAGGTTTCGTGCAGGGCGAAGGCCTCGAAGGCGCCGAGCCAGCCGTGGTGCTTGATCAGGGCCAGGGTGGCCTGGAACGTCGGGCATTCGCGTTCTTCGATCAGCGCGCCCTGGGCCTTGAGTTGTTCCACGGCGCGCAGCAGGTTATTGCGCACGGCCGGTTCGACATCCTGTTGCGCCAACACAAAGCGCTGGCCTTTGAGCGGGCGCGCGCGGTGGGTTTGGGTGCGGCCATGCAACAGATCATCGATGGCCAGTGCATCGCGCACACTGCGGGTCAGTGGGCCGAGGCTATCGAGGGTGCGCGCCAGCGGGAACACGCCGTCACGGCTGTAGCGTCGGCTGCTGCTGCGGTAACCGACCAGGCCATTGAGCGCCGCCGGAATACGGATGGAGCCGGCGGTATCGGTACCCATCGCGATCGGCACGATATTGGCCGCAACGGCCACCGCCGAACCGGATGACGAACCGCCGGGAATGCGCGGTTGGTCGACCCCACGCGGGTTGCGCGGCGTACCGAAATGCGGGTTGAGGCCGAGGCCCGAATAGGCCAGCTCGCTGAGGTTGGTCTTGCCGACGCTGACCATCCCGGCACGGCACAACAGGCCCACGCTGGGTGCATCGAGCAAGGCGGCGGGCGCGTTGCGACGGTAAGCGGCGCCGGCGGTGGTGACGCTGCCGGCTACATCGAACAGGTCTTTCCAGGCCAGGGGCACGCCATCGAACACACTCAACGGCTGGCCAGCACGCCAGCGTGCGGCGGCGGCTTCGGCTTCACGGCGCGCGCGCTCGAGGGTCAGGCTGATAAACACGCCGGCGTAGCGTCCCGCTTGGTCGATCGCGTGTTCGAGGGCTTGCACCGGGTCGCTGCGACCGCTGGCAAAATCCTCGGCCATTGACGTGGCGTCTGACATTGGGCTGCACCTCATAAAACGTACATATTAATAAAATGTACATTTTACAAAGGCAGATTCCGTGCCAGTCTTCAGGCAGGTGTTTTGGTCTTATCGGTTTTTTCGCCTGGACGTGCTGGCTAGATGCGTACGCTGACCGAAAAAAATACGGCCGGGGCGGACCGATAGGCCTTCAATGGAATAATGTATCTTTTATTAATAAGTACATTTTGGTGCAGAAAAGTAACATTCTCGGCTTCAAGGCCCCAAAAAAGTGCCATCACCGTGGCGCAGAGTGACAGGCGCATCTATGAGAGAATCCCCGGCCACCGCCCTACATGCCCCAGAATTCTCAGAGAACGCGATGAAAGCAGTGTCCGCCTCGGCCTCCCGTTACGCGATGATTCACCAAGTGCTGCGTGATGCGATCGTCAACGGCACGGCGCGCCATGGGCTGGTGTTGCTGGAAGCCCCGCTGGCCGAGCTGTTCGGCACCAGCCGCGTGCCGGTGCGCAAGGCGCTGGACCTGCTGCACGCCGAAGGCCTGATCTGCCGTTTCAACGGGCGCGGTTACCTGATCAACCCCGACGGCCTGGCCATGGAGCCGCTGCGCCTGCCGCTGAGCCATGGGCAGTTGGGCCTGAACGATGAGGGTGAACTGGTGGACACGCGGCCGCTGGGCGAGCGCATCGTTGAGGAGATTGGCGCGGCGCTGTCCACCTGCATCGCTTTCGGCCATTACCGCCTGGATGAGCAAGCCGCCGCCGCCCATTACGGCGTCAGCCGCGCAGTGGTGCGTGAAGCGCTGATGCGCCTGCGCGACCGTGGCCTGGTCGAAAAGGAGCCCTACTCCCAATGGCTGGCCGGCCCGCTGACTGCCAGGGAAGTCACCGAAGACTACGAACTGCGCGCCTGCCTGGAGCCCGAAGCCCTGCGCCAAAGCGCACCGGACCTGGACCGCGACCTGCTCCAAGCCATGTTGCAACGCGTGCTCGACGCCCAGGACAGCCCGCAATGCAGCCTGGAAGCCATCGAGCAGATCGAAGAGGACCTGCACCAGCGCTGCCTGGCCGGGCTGCAGAACCGCAAGATCGCCGCGCTGATTCGCCAGGGCCAGAGCCCGATGATCATCAGCCGGATTTTCTACCGTTTGCTGGGGATCGGCGCTGATCCGGCGATGTTGGCTGAACATCGCTTGATTCTGGAGTTGTTGCTGCATGGCGCGTTTGATGCGGCGGCGTTGAATTTGCGCGAGCATTTGCAACGGGCCAGCCAGCGGATGTTGCAGCGGTTGAAGGTGCTTTCCGTACTTCCTGAACAACCGCTGCCCGCCTACCTGCAGAAAATCAGCTGAGCAAGCCCCCACATTGACCGAGTCACATGCGAAATTTCATGCAAATTGTTGCTATGTCACCGCCCCCATTGAAACCACCATTGCCCTGCCCCATCTAAGCACCATACTTCCTGATGCAGGTGCCCCATGAGCGACCAGCAAGAATTCCCCGATTACGACCTCAACGACTACGCCGACCCCCAAAACGCTGAATCCCCTTCGTCCAATACGGGCCTGGCCCTGCCTGGGCAAAACCTGCCGGACAAGGTCTACATCATCCCGATCCACAACCGGCCGTTCTTCCCGGCGCAAGTGTTGCCGGTGATCGTCAATGAAGACCCGTGGGCCGAGACCCTGGAGCTGGTGAGCAAATCCGACCACCATTCCCTCGCGCTGTTTTTCATGGACACGCCGCCGGAAGATCCGCGCCACTTCGACACCTCCAGCCTGCCGCTGTACGGCACGCTGGTGAAGGTGCACCACGCCAGCCGTGAGAACGGCAAGCTGCAATTCGTTGCGCAGGGCCTGACGCGGGTGCGCATCAAGACCTGGCTCAAGCACCACCGCCCACCGTACCTGGTGGAAGTCGAATACCCGCACCAGCCCTCCGAGCCGACCGATGAGGTCAAGGCCTACGGCATGGCGCTGATCAACGCGATCAAGGAGCTGCTGCCGCTCAACCCGCTGTACAGCGAAGAGCTGAAAAACTACCTCAATCGCTTCAGCCCCAACGACCCGTCGCCGCTGACCGACTTTGCCGCCGCGCTGACCTCGGCCACCGGTAACGAATTGCAGGAAGTGCTGGACTGCGTGCCCATGCTCAAACGCATGGAAAAAGTGCTGCCGATGCTGCGCAAAGAGGTAGAGGTCGCGCGCCTGCAAAAAGAACTTTCCGCCGAGGTGAACCGCAAGATCGGTGAGCACCAGCGCGAGTTTTTCCTCAAGGAACAGCTCAAGGTCATCCAGCAAGAGCTGGGCTTGACCAAGGACGACCGCAGTGCGGATGTCGAACAGTTCGAGCAACGGCTGCAAGGCAAGGTGCTGCCGGCCCAGACGCAAAAACGTATTGATGAAGAACTCAATAAACTGTCGATCCTGGAAACCGGCTCGCCGGAATACGCGGTCACCCGCAACTACCTCGACTGGGCCACCGCAGTGCCGTGGGGCGTCTATGGCGAGGACAAACTCGACCTCAAACATGCGCGCAAGGTGTTGGATAAACACCATGCCGGCCTGGACGACATCAAGAGCCGTATCCTCGAATTCCTCGCGGTGGGAGCCTATAAAGGCGAAGTCGCCGGTTCCATCGTGCTGCTCGTTGGCCCGCCGGGCGTGGGCAAGACCAGCGTGGGCAAGTCCATCGCCGAGTCCCTGGGCCGACCGTTCTACCGCTTCAGCGTCGGCGGCATGCGCGACGAGGCCGAGATCAAGGGCCATCGCCGCACCTACATCGGCGCCCTGCCGGGCAAGCTGGTGCAGGCGCTTAAAGATGTGGAAGTGATGAACCCGGTGATCATGCTCGACGAGATCGACAAGATGGGCCAGAGCTTCCAGGGCGACCCGGCCTCCGCGCTGCTGGAAACCCTGGACCCGGAGCAGAACGTCGAATTTCTAGACCACTACCTGGACCTGCGCCTGGACCTGTCCAAAGTGCTGTTCGTGTGCACCGCCAACACCCTGGATTCGATCCCCGGCCCGTTGCTCGACCGTATGGAAGTGATTCGCCTGTCGGGCTATATCACCGAAGAAAAAGTCGCCATCGCCAAACGCCACCTGTGGCCCAAGCAGCTGGAAAAAGCCGGCGTGGCGAAAAACAGCCTGACCATCAGCGACGGCGCCCTGCGCGCATTGATCGACGGCTACGCCCGCGAAGCCGGGGTGCGTCAGTTGGAAAAACAGTTGGGCAAACTGGTGCGCAAAGCGGTAGTCAAGCTGCTGGATGAGCCGGACGCGGTGATCAAGATCGGCAACAAGGATCTGGAAAGCTCCCTGGGAATGCCGGTGTTTCGCAACGAGCAGGTACTGTCGGGCACCGGCGTGATCACAGGTTTGGCCTGGACCAGCATGGGCGGCGCGACATTGCCGATCGAAGCCACTCGCATCCACACGCTCAACCGTGGCTTCAAGCTCACCGGGCAGTTGGGTGAAGTGATGAAAGAGTCCGCCGAAATCGCCTACAGCTACATCAGCTCAAACCTGAAGTCGTTTGGCGGTGATCCGAAGTTCTTCGACGAAGCCTTCGTGCACTTGCACGTACCGGAAGGCGCCACACCGAAGGACGGCCCGAGCGCCGGCGTGACCATGGCCAGTGCGCTGTTGTCGTTGGCGCGCAACCAGCCGCCGAAAAAAGGCGTGGCCATGACCGGCGAACTGACATTGACCGGGCACGTGCTGCCGATTGGCGGTGTGCGTGAAAAGGTGATTGCGGCGCGGCGCCAGAAGATCCATGAGCTGATTTTGCCGGAGCCCAATCGCGGCAGCTTTGAAGAGTTGCCGAACTACCTGAAGGAAGGCATGACCGTGCACTTTGCCAAGCGCTTTGCGGATGTGGCGAAGGTGCTTTTCTGATAAATCTGCAGCGCCTGTGAAGGCCGCATCGGGAGCAAGCCCCCTCCCACTTTTGAATGTGTTCACACATCAAAATGTGGGAGGGGGCTTGCCCCCGATGAGGCCCACCCCGCCAACACCCCACCCGCCTGTCACACCTTGCCCCATCTTCGGTTATGCTCGCCCTTCGTCGTGTCTAAACGGAGCCCTCATGACCGCTGCCCGCCTGCTTCTCCCCTTGAGCCTTGCCCTGCTGGCCGCATGCGCCAGCGCGCCGAAGCAACACGTCACCGTGGAAAACCAGAGCGCCTGCCCGCTCCAGCTTAAAAACGGGCAAACCCTGATCCTGACGCTGCCAAGCAACCCCACCACCGGCTACCGCTGGGCCATCCAGGATTCCGCCGGCGGCGTGCTGCGCGCGCTGAGCCCCGAGGTCTACAGCAGCACGGAATCGGGGGTGATCGGTGGCGGTGGCCAGTCGACTTGGCGCTTCCAGGCCTTCGCCGCCGGCCAGGGCCGTTTGCGCCTGACCTCTCAACAACCCTGGGAACCGGAGGCCGAACCGGTCGAGACCTTCGACTGCGCCATTACGGTGAACTGATATGCCCTGGCTGATTCTGGCGTTGATGGGCGCCGCCACGTTTGTCTACGGCCTGACCACCCATGCCACGCTGCTCTGCCTGCTGGTCAAACCCTTGCCGGTGCTGGCGCTGCTGGGCTGGTTGCATGATGCACCGCCCACCGACTATCGACGCTGGATCAGCCTTGGGCTGATTTTTTCCCTGGTGGGCGATGTGTTGCTCGCCTGGCCGGGCGACCTGTTTATCTTCGGCCTTGGCGCGTTTCTGTGTGCGCACCTGGCGTACCTCAAAGCCTATTTCAGCGATTGCCGACGTTTGGCCCTGCTGCCGTTGGTACTGGCGCTGGGCGTGGGCGCGATCCTGTTGAGCATCCTGATCGCCCATGGCCTGGGCGACTTGCTGATTCCCGTGGTGGTTTACGCCCTGGTGATCAGCGCGATGCTCTGGCGCGCCCTCGCCCGCCTCGGCAGCCAGGTGCCGCAACGCTCGGCACTGCTGGCGGCAGCGGGCGCGGTGTCGTTTGTGCTTTCCGACACACTGATTGGCATCAATCGCTTTGTGGTGGCGTTCGATACGGCGCCGTATTTGCTGATCGCCACGTACTGGCTGGGCCAGTGGGGTATCACTGCTTCGGCTTTCCATCAGACAACCCGCGCACACGAGGGCCAACTTGGCTAAAATGCCGGCCTTTCCCCCTTCGTCGCCGGAACAACCGTGAGCAAAGAACCCGATCGCCTATTCGCCCAGCCCCTGCCCCAGGTGCCGGACTTCGCCTTTAACGAGGACGTGGTGCGGGTGTTCCCGGACATGATCAAACGCTCGGTGCCGGGTTACCCGACCATCGTCGAAAACCTTGGCGTACTCGCCGCGCAGTTTGCCCAGCCCCACAGTGTGCTCTACGACCTCGGTTCCTCCCTTGGCGCGGTGACCCAGGCGTTGCGCCGGCATGTACGTACCGACGGCTGCCGGGTGATCGCTGTGGATAACTCGGCAGCGATGGTCGAGCGTTGCCGTCAATACCTTAACGGCCAGGACTCGATGTTCCAGGAGCTGCTGCCGGTGGAGGTGGTCGAGGGCGATATCCTCGCGCTGCAGTTCCAGCCGGCCTCGGTGGTGGCGCTGAATTTCACCCTGCAATTCATCGCCCCGGCCGAGCGCCTGGCGCTGCTTGGGCGTATCCGCCAGGCGCTGCTGCCGGGCGGTGCGTTGATCCTCTCGGAAAAGCTGCGCTTCAACGATGTTGAAGAACATGCGTTGCTCACCGACCTGCATATCGCGTTCAAACGCGCCAACGGCTACAGCGAATTGGAAATCGCCCAGAAGCGCAGCGCCATCGAAAACGTCATGAAGCCCGACAGCCTCGAAGAACATTGCGAACGCCTGCTGGCGGCCGGGTTTTCGAAAGTCGTGCCGTGGTTCCAGTGTCTTAACTTTGCCTCGTTGATTGCCTTGCCATGATTGATTTGTCCCCCCTCGCCCGCCATCTGGTCGGCACTCCCCTGGCCGTTTGGGCCCAGGGCCTGCAAGCGCAGCTCGACAGCAAGATGGAGAAAGGTCATGGCGACCTGGAGCGCTGGCAAAGTGCGCTGGATGCACTGCCCAAGGTTCAGCCCAGCGACGTCGACTTGCTCAATGGCCTGACCCTGGACACCGACTGCGACGACGCCACCCGCACGCAAATGCACAGCGCGTTGATGGGGTTGAGCCCATGGCGCAAAGGCCCGTTCCACCTGTTCGGGGTGCATGTGGACACCGAATGGCGCTCGGACTGGAAGTGGTCCCGCGTGGCGCCGCACCTGAACCTCAAGGGCAAGCGCATCCTCGATGTGGGCTGCGGCAACGGTTACTACATGTGGCGCATGCTCGGCGCCGGCGCCGACAGCGTGATTGGCGTGGACCCCAACTGGCTGTTCTTCTGCCAGTTCCAGGCCGTGCAGCGTTACCTGTCAGAGCCCAAGGCCTGGCACCTGCCGTTCCCGTTCGAAGACTTGCCGGCAAACCTGGAGGGCTTCGATACGGTGTTTTCCATGGGTGTGTTTTATCACCGCCGCTCGCCGATCGAACATCTGCTGGCGCTCAAGGACACCCTGGTCAAGGGCGGCGAGTTGGTGTTGGAAACCCTGGTGGTTGAAGGTGATCAGCAACAGGTGCTGGTGCCGGAAGACCGCTATGCGCAGATGCGTAATGTGTGGTTCCTGCCATCGGTGCCGGCGTTGATGCTCTGGCTGCGCCGCGCCGGTTTCAGCGATGTGCGCTGCGTGGATGTGAGCGTGACCACGGTGGAGGAACAGCGGGGCACGGAGTGGATGAAGTATCAGTCGCTGAGTGATTTCCTCGACCCGGACGATCACAGCAAAACGATTGAAGGGCTGCCGGCGCCGATGCGGGCGGTGATTATCGCCAGGAAATAAACCGGGTATAGATCCAATAGAGCCCCCTCCCACATTGGGCCCTCAGTGTTCTTTAGACAGTGGTGTTTTTGCTCTTCGGGCTTTGAAGAATTCGCTCAGGACCGTCCCGCACTCCTCGGCCAATACGCCGCCTTCATACAGAACCTTATGGTTGAGAAACCCCTGGGTAAAAAATTGCCCCTGGCTCTGCACGATACCCGCCTTGGGCTCCAGCGCACCGAACACCACCCGCGCCACGCGCGAATGTACGATCAAACCCGCGCACATGCTGCACGGTTCCAGCGTCACATACAGCGTGCTGCCCACCAGGCGATAGTTGCTGATGGCTTGCGCGGCGGCGCGGATGGCGACCATTTCGGCATGGGCGCTGGGGTCGTTGCCGCTGATCGGGCAGTTGAAGCCGCGGCCGATGATTTCACCGTCCTGCACCAGCACCGCGCCCACCGGCACTTCGCCCAGCGCGGCGCCTTGGGCGGCGAGGGCCAGCGCTTGGCGCATGAAGTGCTGGTCGCGGCTGCGGTCGATGATCGCGGCGGGGCGGATCTGGCGCATCACGCCACCTCGATGGCGGCCATCAGGCCGGTTTCCATATGGTCGATCACGTGGCAGTGGAACATCCACACACCCGGGTTATCCGCCACCAACGCCACCCGAGCGCGCTCGTTCTTGCCCAGCAGGTAGGTGTCGGTGAAATACGGGATCACCTTGTGGCGGTTCGAGGCGATCACCTTGAAGCTCATGCCGTGCAGGTGGATCGGGTGCTGGTACTGGGTCATGTTCTTCAATTCAAAAATGTAGCTCTTGCCCTTTTCCAGTTTGGCAATCGGGCGATCGGCACAGGTCTTGTCGGTGATGTCCCAGGCCTGGCCGTTGATCTGCCACAAACTGGGCGGCTTGCCGTTGTCCACCGACACCGAGCCGACCCATTCGAAATTGAAGTTGAGTTTCTCGGCATTGGCCAGGTCCGGTTCGGCCACGGGGTTGGCCGGCAATGCAGGCGGCCACTGGGTGGGCGCGTCGGTGTTGGCCACCGAGCGGAAGGTGCCCAGGCGCACCGGGCCGTTACGGATCGACAACTCTTCACCCGCCGGCGGCGCCTTGATCGCCAGGCAGATACGCATGCCGGGGCCCAACCAGTATTCTTTGCCGAGGGGGCGCGGTTCGATGGGGTTGCCATCCAATGCGTAGATCTGCGCTTCAACGTCCGGAATATTGAGGCGATAGGTCAGGGTGTTGTCGAGGTTGAGCAGGCGTACGCGCGTGATCTGCCCGGCCGGCAAATCGATCACCGCCTGGGACACACCATTGATGGTCGACAGCCGGCCGGCCGTGCCGCCGCGCGCGGCCTCACGCGCAATGCTGAAGGCCACGAAGGCGCCCTCTTCGTCCACGTGCCAGCTTTTCAGGCTGAGGGTCCGCTCGTGTTTGAACCCGGTGGGTTCGCGCTCTTCCACGATCAGCGGGCCGACCAGGCCGCGGCCGAGTTCTTCACTGCTGTTCACATGGGGGTGATACCAGTAGCTCCCGGCGTCGGGTACGCGGAATTTGTAGTCGAAGTATTCGCCCGGCAGCACCGGCAATTGCGAGACATAGGGCACGCCGTCCATCTCCAGCGGCAGACGGATACCGTGCCAGTGGATGGTGGTGGCGACCGGCAGGTGGTTGATGAAACGCACCCGCAGCCATTCGCCCTGGCGCACACGCAACTCGGTGCCCGGTGCCGACGGGCCGAAGGCCCAGGCGGGGGTCTTGTGGCCCGGCACCAGTTCCACGTCCAACGGTGCGGCAATCAGCTCGTAGTCGTGCCCCGCCTCGGCGTCGGCGACTTTTCCCAGCCAGTAGCGGTAGGCGCCGCCAGCGCCGGCACCGACTACGGCCAGGCCCGCAAGGCCACCCAGGATTTGTCGACGGGAAAAGGATCGGGACACAACAACCTCACGTATCAGCCGCAGGCCAGTGGCCTGCAAAGGGCAGATACGATACACCTGCATCGGCTAAACAGTAAGGCTTCGCATTGCCGCAGTGGCCCGATCAGCCCTTGGCGGCCGCCAGAATCAGGGCTTTCATCTCGGCAACCGCGCCTTTGAAGCCGACGAACAGCGCGTGCGCCACCAACGCATGGCCGATGTTCAGTTCGTTGATGCCCTTGATCGCGGCCACCGCTTCCACGTTGTGGTAATGCAGGCCATGGCCGGCGTTGACGATCAGGCCTTCGCCAAGCCCGCAGTTCACACCGTCGATGATGCGTTGCAGCTCATCGGCCACTTCAGTGGGCGTGGTGGCATCCGCGTAACGGCCGGTGTGCAGTTCGATGGCCGGCGCGCCGACCCGGCGCGAGGCTTCGATCTGGCGCTCGTCGGCGTCGATGAACAGCGACACTTCACTGCCGAGCTTCGACAGCCGCTCCACGGCAGCCTTGATCCGCGCTTCCTGGCCGGCCACATCCAGACCGCCTTCGGTGGTGAGTTCCTGGCGGGTTTCCGGGACCAGGCAGATATGCGCCGGACGAATGCGCTCGGCGAAGGCCATCATTTCTTCGGTGACACCCATTTCGAAGTTCATGCGGGTTTGCAGCACGTCCTTGAGCAGCAGCACGTCGCGCTCCTGAATGTGGCGGCGGTCTTCGCGCAGGTGCACCGTGATGCCGTCGGCGCCTGCTTCTTCGGCATCCAGCGCGGCCTTGACCGGGTCAGGGTAACGAGTGCCCCGAGCCTGGCGCAGGGTAGCGACGTGGTCGATGTTGACGCCGAGAAGAATGCGATTGCTGGTGGTCACGGAAGCGCTCCTGAAAGGGGAAAGAAACGCTGCACAGCATACACGGGGTTGTCAGGGCTTTCGAAACAACTCGCGGCTGACCAGCGGCCGTCCGCCCAAATGCACAGCCAGGGCCTGGCGCATCAAGCGCTTGGCGGCCGACAACGCGCCAGGGGCCGACCAGTCCGCTTCGCTCATGGCGAGCAATTCGGTGCCCTGGAACAGGCCCGGCTGCAGCAGGTACACGCGCTCCAGGCCCGCGTCCACTTGCAGACGGTACATGCCGTCGGCGGCGATGGGGTCGCCATGCAGGTCGTTGTTCAGTTCGAAGCCGTAGCCCAGGTCATCCAGCAGGCGCCATTCGAATGCGCGCAGCAGCGGTTCCAACGGGCGACCTTCGGCCAGGGCCAACAGGGTGGCGGCGTAATGATCGAAGACCGCCGGATGCGGGTCTTCGGCGGGCAGCAGGCGGATCAGCAGTTCATTGAGGTAGAGACCGCTGAACAGCGCATCGCCATTGAGCCAGGCGGAGGTGCCGACGCTTTCCAGCCGGCCGACGTTTTTCAGCTCGCCCTTGCCACGAAACTCCACGTCCAACGCCACGAAGGGCCGTGCCTGCGTGCCCGCCTTGCCCCGCGCGCTGCGCAACACTGCGCGCAGGCGGCCCTGGGGCGTGAGGAAGTCCACCAGGGCGCTCGTCTCGCGGTAGGCGCGGCTGTGCAGGACGTAGGCGAGTTGGCTGGGGGTGGGGATTGGGACATGGGTTCTCTATCTTGAAAACAATACAAACCTAATGTGGGAGGGGGCTTGCCCCCGATGGCGGTGGTTCAGTCACTTATCTATTAACTGACCCACCGCTATCGGGGGCAAGCCCCCTCCCACATTTTTGCCCTGCGGTGTCCTTACAGGTCGCCATAGCCCAGGGAGCGCAGCGCACGCTCGTCATCGGACCAGCCACCTTTCACCTTCACCCACAGGTTGAGCATGATCTTGGAATCGAACAGCAATTCCATGTCCTTGCGCGCCTCGGTGCCGATGCGCTTGATGCGCTCACCCTTGTCGCCAATGATGATTTTCTTCTGGCCGTCGCGTTCGACGAGGATCAGCGCATGGATATGCAGGGTCTTGCCCTGTTGCTTGAACTCTTCGATTTCGACAGTGATCTGGTACGGCAGCTCGGCGCCCATCTGGCGCATGATTTTCTCGCGCACCAGTTCGGCGGCAAGGAAGCGGCTGCTGCGGTCGGTGATCTGGTCTTCCGGGAAGAAGTGCTCGTTCTCCGGCAGGTGCTGGGCGATCACGCGCTCCAGGGCATCCAGGTTGTGGCCATGCTGCGCCGAGATCGGGATGATCTGCGCGTTCGGCAGCTGTTCCTGCAGCCAGCTCAGGTGTGGCATCAGCTCGGCTTTGTCTTCGATGCGGTCGGTCTTGTTCAGCGCGACGATCAACGGGCCGGTCACGTACTGCACACGCTCCAGGACCATCTGGTCTTCGTCGGTCCACTTGGTGCGGTCGACCACGAAGATCACCACGTCGACGTCTTTCAACGCCGCCGACGCGGTTTTGTTCATGTAGCGGTTGAGGGCTTTTTCGCCGCCCTTGTGCATGCCCGGGGTGTCGACATACACCGCCTGCACGCTGCCTTCGGTCTTGATGCCCAGCATGTTGTGGCGGGTGGTCTGCGGCTTGCGCGAGGTGATCGCGAGCTTTTGGCCGAGGATGTGGTTCAGCAGCGTGGACTTGCCCACGTTCGGGCGGCCAACAATGGCAACGTAGCCACAGCGTGTTGCGGTTGAATCAGTCATGGCCATTCTCCACGCCCAGGGCAATCAGTGCTGCAGCGGCCGCTACCTGTTCGGCAATACGACGGCTCACACCCTGACCTCGGCTTTTTTCATTCAGTAAGGTGATTTCACATTCCACGAAGAACACGCGGCAATGCGGCTCACCTTGGATATCCACCACTTCGTAGCGTGGCAGTTCGCACCCGCGCGACTGCAAAAATTCCTGCAGGCGGGTCTTGGGATCTTTGTTGGTGTCGACCAGGGTGAGGCTTTCGATCTCGGAGGTCAGCCACGCGGTGACGCGCTCCTTGGCCGCTTCCATGCCTGCATCCAGGTAGATCGCACCGATCAGCGCCTCGAGGGCATCGGCCAGGATCGATTCGCGGCGGAAACCACCGCTCTTCAATTCACCGGACCCCAGGCGCAGGTATTCGCCCAGGCCGAAACCACGGGCCAGCACGGCCAGGGTCTCGCCTTTGACCAGGCGGGCACGAAGGCGCGACAACTGGCCTTCACGGGCTTGCGGGAAGCGCTCGAACAGCGCTTCACCGGCGACAAAATTGAGGATGGCATCACCGAGGAATTCCAGGCGCTCGTTGTTGCGCCCTGCAAAACTGCGGTGTGTGAGGGCAAGGATCATCAATTCCTGATCCTTGAAGGTGTAACCGAGCTGGCGCTCGAGACGACTGAGAGAAACGGTCACTGTTTAGCCATACCTGGTTGATGCATATCGAGTTCGTGGCACCGGCGGCCATCGACGATTGACGCAGTATTCAAATTCAAATCCTGATTGGTGTCGCACGGGGCAGGCCAGATTTGTCCCAACCCCAGAAAAGCACTCGGCGCTGTGTTCACAGCGCCGCTTGTATTACTTGATCAGCCCGACCCGCGAGAAGTTAGGCAGGTGACTCAGCTTGGGTTCCGGCCAGCTCATCCAGACCGCGAAGGCCTTGCCGACGATATTCTGGTCGGGAACCATGCCCAGCAGCTCTTTGGGAATAGTGGGGTCATCCCAGTAGCGGCTGTCATTGGAGTTGTCACGGTTGTCGCCCATCATGAAATAGTGCCCGGCCGGCACTTTCCATTGGCCATCAGGCATGGCGCGGTAGCGGGTCATTTCCTTGCGGATTTCATGCTCTACCGCACCGAGTTTCTCCTGATACAGCTCGGCGCTGCCCAGGCTGTTCGGTTCGGAACCGAGCAGTTTTTCGGCCACCGACTCACCGTTGATAAACAGGCGCTTGTCGCTGGTGTAGCGAATCACGTCGCCCGGCAGGCCCACGACACGCTTGATGTAGTTGACGTTGGGATCGCTCGGGTAGCGGAACACCATCACATCACCGCGCTGCGGGTCGCCGACTTCGATGACCTTCTTGTCGATCACCGGCAGGCGAATCCCGTAGGAAAACTTGTTCACCAGGATGAAGTCGCCCACGTCCAGGGTAGGCTTCATCGACCCCGAAGGGATCTGAAACGGCTCCACCAGGAACGAACGCAGCACCAGCACGATGAACAACACCGGGAAGAACGACTTGCCGTATTCAACCAGCAAAGGCTCTTTGTTCAGCTTCTCGACCACCACCGCATCGGGCTGGCTGACGCTGCCCTGATAGGACGCGATAGCCGAGCGCCGACGCGGGGCGAAGAACACCAGATCGAGCAACGCCAGGAGGCCGCAAACGGCAACGGCGATGACCAGCAACAGCGGGAAATTTAGTGACATAGGACCTAACTATCCAACCTGAGCACCGCAAGGAAGGCTTCTTGTGGAATTTCCACGTTGCCCACTTGCTTCATGCGTTTTTTACCGGCCTTTTGCTTCTCAAGCAGCTTGCGCTTACGGCTTACGTCACCGCCGTAGCATTTGGCCAGTACGTTCTTTCTGAGAGCCTTGACGGAGGTTCGCGCGATGATCTGCCCGCCAATGGCGGCCTGGATCGCAACGTCGAACATCTGGCGCGGAATCAGTTCTTTCATCTTTTCGGTCAACTGGCGCCCTTTGTAGTGCGCGTTGTCCTTGTGCACGATCAGTGCCAGTGCATCGACCTTGTCGCCGTTGATCAATACGTCCAGCTTTACCAGATTGGCCGATTGGTACCGGTCGAAATGGTAATCCAGCGAAGCATAGCCGCGACTGGTGGATTTGAGACGGTCGAAGAAGTCCAGGACCACTTCGTTCATCGGCAAATCGTAGGTCACTTGCACCTGGGTACCGAGGAACAGCATGTCGTGCTGCACGCCACGCTTTTCGATACACAGGGTAATGACGTTGCCCAGGTGTTCCTGCGGCACAAGAATATTGGCCCGCACGATCGGCTCGCGCATGTCTTCAATGGAGGACAGGTCTGGAAGCTTGGACGGGTTGTCGACGTAAATCGTTTCACCGTTTTTCAGCAACAACTCGAAAATAACGGTTGGCGCGGTGGTGATCAGGTCCAGGTCGTATTCGCGCTCGAGGCGCTCCTGGATGATCTCCATGTGCAGCATGCCGAGGAACCCGCAACGGAAGCCAAAGCCCAGGGCATCGGAGCTTTCCGGGGTGTACTGCAACGACGAATCGTTGAGGGTGAGCTTTTGCAGGGCTTCGCGGAAGTCTTCGAAATCGTCCGAGCTGACCGGGAACAGGCCGGCATAGACTTGCGGCTGGATACGCTTGAAGCCTGGCAGCACGTCGACGTCCGGGGTGGAGCTCAAGGTCAGGGTGTCACCCACCGGGGCACCGTGGATGTCCTTGATGCCGGCGATGATGAAGCCGACTTCACCGGCTTTCAGGTCAACGGTGGCGGTGTGTTTCGGGTTGAATACACCGACGCTGTCCACCAGGTGGATCTTGCCGGTGGACTTGACCAGGATCTTGTCGCCCTTCTTCACACGGCCATGGCGCACGCGTACCAGGGAAACGACGCCCAGGTAGTTGTCGAACCAGGAGTCGATGATCAACGCCTGCAGCGGATCTTCGATATTGCCGGTGGGTGCGGGGATGGTCTTGACCAGGCGCTCGAGCACTTCGTCGACGCCCAGGCCGGTCTTGGCGCTGCACTCGACGGCGTCGGTGGCATCAATCCCGATGATTTTTTCGATTTCTTCTTTTACCCGGTCCGGATCGGCCTGTGGCAGGTCGATCTTGTTCAGTACCGGCATGACTTCCAGGCCTTGCTCGATCGCGGTATAGCAGTTGGCCACGGACTGGGCTTCAACGCCCTGCCCCGCGTCCACCACCAGCAGCGCACCTTCGCAGGCCGCCAGGGAGCGGCTGACTTCATAGGTGAAGTCGACGTGGCCAGGGGTGTCAATGAAGTTCAGCTGATACTTGATGCCGTCTCGGGCGGTGTAGTACAGGGTAACGCTGTGGGCCTTGATGGTGATCCCGCGCTCGCGTTCGAGGTCCATGGAATCCAGCACCTGGGCTTCCATTTCACGCTCGGCAAGGCCGCCGCACATCTGGATGAATCGATCGGCCAGCGTCGACTTACCATGGTCAATGTGGGCGATGATGGAGAAATTGCGGATATGACTCAAATCACTCACGGATCAACACTCAAAAAGGCTGCAGGCAGATTGCCCGCTGAAAAATAGCCGGGAATTGTACCTGATGCTCAGGCCAGACGTCATCTTTGCTGACCAGAACAAAAATGCCCCGATCTCTCGACCGGGGCATTTTTTGTTCATAAGCGCGCTATCAACCGGCCCGGCGCAACAGCCAGAACCCGGCAAGGGCGCAGATGGCGGTGGGCACCAGCACCGCAAACAGCGGCGAGAAACCGAACACCAGGCTCGATGGGCCAAGCAGGTCCTGGGCGATGCGGAAGGTGAAACCCACCAACACGCCGGTAAATACGCGCTGGCCGAGGGTCACGGAACGCAACGGACCGAAGATGAACGAGATGGCCATCAGCACCAGCGCGGCGGTGACCACCGGCTGCAACACCTTGACCCAGAACGCCAGCCAGTAGCGGCCGTTATTGAGCCCCTGATCCTTCAAGTAGTGGATATAGCCCCACAACCCGGAGATCGGCAGGCTTTCGGGGATCATCACCACGGTATTGAGCAATTCGGGCTTGAGCGCGATGTCCCATTCTTCGCTGGGCGAATTGATCACTTCGGTGCTGGCCTTGGTGCCTTGGCCGACATTGCGGAAGTAGGTGGTGGTGATGTCGCTCAGCTGCCATTTTTCGTCGCCGTACTGCGCACGTTTGGCGAAGCTGGACGACAGCATGTGGCGCTCTTTGTCGAAGGTATAGCGCGTGACGCCGATCAACAGGCCGCCCGGTTGCACGGCGTTGATATGGATGAACTCGTCACCCTGGCGGTGCCACAGGCCATGCTTGGCACTTTGCGCATCGCCTGAACCCTGGGCCAGGGCACGGTTGGCCTGGGCGGTGCTTTCAGCCGGCGGCGCGACATATTCACCGATCAGCACGCTGCACAGCATCAGCAGCAGCATGGGCTTCATCACCGCCCAGACGATACGGCCGACGGACACCCCGGCGGCACGCATGATGGTCAGTTCGCTGTTGCTGGCCAGGCTGCCCAGGCCGATCAGACAGCCGATCAACGCCGCCATCGGCATCATGTCGTACAGGCGACGCGGCGCGGTGAGCGCCACGTAGCTCATCACATCCCACACGGTGTAGGTGTCGCTGACGTTGCCCACCTCATCAATGAAGGCGAACAGCGAGGCCAGGCCCAGGATGATGCCCAGAACCGCCAGGATGGCGATCAGGACGCTGCTACCAATGTAGCGGTCGAGCTTAACCACGAGCCAACTCCTTCTGGCCGCGACGGCTCATCATTTTCAAACGGATAGGTTCCCAGTAGAGCAGCCCCAGGCCGATCACCAGGAAGATCCCGTGCACCCACCACAAGCCCAGGGTTGGCGACAGCTTGCCTTTTTCCAGGGAGCCACGGGCGGAGATCAGGATGGTGAGGTAAGCCATATACAGCAGGATCGCCGGCAACAGTTTGAGGAAGCGACCCTGGCGCGGGTTGACGCGCGACAGCGGTACGGCCATCAGGGTCACGATAAACACCAGCAGCGGCAGGGAAATACGCCATTGCAGCTCGGCGATGGAGCGCAGTTCCTTGCTGCCCAACAGGTCTTGCGTGGGGATCGCATCGCGGTCGGTGACTTCACTGCTGACATCCGGGCGGGCGAGCAATACGCCATAGGTGTCGTACTTGATGGCGCGGTAATCGGCCTGGCCGGGGCTGCCGTCATAGCGGTAACCGTTTTCCAGGATCAGGTAGCGACTGCCGTCCGGGCGCACTTCCTGGCGGCCCGAGTCGGCCACCAGCACCGAAATGCCGCGGTCCTTCTTGTCCTGGCCCAGGCGTTTCTCAGAGATGAACACCCCGCCCAGGTTGGCGCGGTCTTCGGTGAGGGTTTCGGTGTAGGTCACCCGAGTGCCGTCATTGAGTGCCTGGAAGCGGCCCGGCTCGAGGGTGTCGAACTCAGTCATCGCATCCTGCTTGTTCAATACCAACTGAAATTGCATCGCGCCCTGGGGGGCCAGGCTCAGGCTCAGCCAGGCCACGATCAACGCGACGCCGGCGGCCGGGATCATGGTCATGCCCAGCAGGCGCTGTTGGCTCATGCCGGTGGCCGAGAGCACGGTCATTTCGCTTTCGAGGTACAGGCGGCCATACGCCAGCAGGATCCCGAGGAACAGGCCCAGCGGCAAAATCAGCTGCAGGAACCCCGGCAGGCGAAAGCCCATGATCAGGAAAAGCGAGCCCGGGTCCAGGGCGCCGGAAGCGGCCTGGGCCAGGTATTTGACGAAACGCCCACTCATGATG
Source organism: Pseudomonas sp. S3_A03 (assembly GCF_054668275.1). NCBI lineage: Bacteria > Pseudomonadati > Pseudomonadota > Gammaproteobacteria > Pseudomonadales > Pseudomonadaceae > Pseudomonas > Pseudomonas sp. S3_A03. The sequence goes on along the minus strand of NZ_CP162753.1, from coordinate 5,170,889 downwards.
ATGACCAGCAATACCGCGCTCACGGCACTCAGGGTCAATAGGACTTCGCGGGACAGATAACGGAAGACGATCAAACCAGACACTCCAGGGTTGTCAGGCTAAGGCGGCCAAACAAGCAAGCATACCGAGTCAGCCCATTTACAAGGGCCGGCTAAAAAGATGGCGCATTATCCTGTGATTGATCGCGCCTGTCACTGCGCAACCTCATGCGTAGGTACAAAGCATGCGCCAAGGGTTGTCAGGCTTTGCTTGCGAGGTTCAAACTGCGGCCTTTGTCGCGGGTGATTGACTCAGCCGCCACGCTTTAAAGCCTGGGTACATACGCCAGGCTCCCAGACCTTATATAAGGGACCCGAAAATGGAATTGGTTGTAAAAAGCGTTAGCCCCGAAACGTTGAAAACCGCCACCCTCGTGGTCGCCATCGGCGAAGGTCGCAAGCTCGGCGTGGCCGCCAAGCAACTCGACGAACTCAGCGGCGGCGCCATCAGCGCGGTGCTCAAGCGCGGCGACCTGGCCGGCAAAGTCGGCCAGAGCCTGCTGCTGCAAAGCCTGCCCAACCTCAAGGCCGACCGCGTATTGCTGGTGGGCGTGGGCAAGGACGAAGAACTGGGCGACCGCCCATTCCGCAAGATCGTCAGCGGCATCCTCAACACCCTCAAGGGCCTGGGCGGCGGCGATGCCACGCTGGCACTCGATGAAATCGTGGTCAAAGGCCGCGACAGCTACGGCAAGACCCGCCTGCTGGCCGAGTCACTGGTAGACGGCGGTTATACCTTCGACCAGTTCAAGAGCCAGAAAGCCGAACCCCGCGCCCTGAAGAAAATCACCCTGCTGACCATCAAGGCCGCCCAGGCTGAAGTCCAGCGCGCCGTGACCCACGCTACCGCCATTGCCAACGGCATGTCGTTCACCCGCGACCTGGGCAACCTGCCGCCGAACATCTGCCACCCCACCTTTCTGGGCGAACAGGCCAAGGCACTGGGTAAAGAGTTCAAGGGCCTGAAAGTTGAAGTCCTGGACGAGAAAAAGATCAAGGAACTGGGCATGGGCTCGTTCTACGCCGTGGGCCAGGGCAGCGACCAGCCGCCACGCCTGATCGTGATGCAATACAACGGCGGCAAGAAGTCCGAGAAGCCTTACGCCCTGGTGGGCAAAGGCATTACCTTCGACACCGGCGGCATCAGCCTCAAGCCGGGCGCGGGCATGGACGAGATGAAATACGACATGGGCGGTGCCGCCAGCGTGTTCGGCACCCTGCGCGCCGTACTGGAACTCAAGCTGCCGATCAACCTGGTGTGCATCCTGGCCTGTGCCGAGAACATGCCGAGCGGCGGCGCGGCTCGCCCAGGCGACATCGTCACCACCCTGAGCGGCCAGACCGTCGAGATCCTCAACACCGACGCCGAAGGCCGCCTGGTGCTGTGCGATGCGCTGACCTACGCCGAGCGTTTCAAGCCGCAGGCGGTGATCGACATCGCCACCCTGACCGGCGCATGCATCGTTGCCCTGGGCTCCCACACCTCGGGGCTGCTGGGCAACAACGACGAGCTGATCGAGCAACTGCTCAGTGCCGGCAAGGCCGCCGACGACCGCGCCTGGCAACTGCCGCTGTTCGATGAGTACCAGGAGCAACTGGACAGCCCGTTCGCCGACATCGCCAACATCGGCGGCCCGAAAGCCGGCACCATCACGGCGGCCTGCTTCCTGTCGCGCTTTGCCAAGAACTTCAACTGGGCGCACCTGGACATCGCCGGCACCGCCTGGACCAGCGGCGGCAAGGACAAGGGCGCCACCGGTCGTCCGGTTCCCCTGCTGACCCAGTACCTGCTGGATCGCGCCAAAGCCTGAAACTGAAGATGCCGGGGCGGCCAACACACCGCTCCGGTCTCAGGAACCGCAATGACCCAAGTCGACTTCTATATATTGCCCAGCGCCGACCCGCTCGCGCGCCTGGACTTTGCCTGCAAGCTCACCGAAAAAGCCTGGCGCATGGGCCACCGCATCTACCTGCATTGCAGCGATGGCGCCCAACGCGATGAACTCGACGCCCGCCTGTGGCGCTTCAAGGGCGAGAGCTTCGTGCCCCACGGCCCCGCCGAATCGGAACCCGAAGGCCTGGTTGTACTGGGTTTGGGCGACAGTTGCGGCGCTCACCACGACCTGCTGGTCAACCTGGACCTGAAAGTACCGCCCTTTGCCAAGGCGTTCGCCCGCGTGGCGGAAGTGGTGGTGGAGGATCCGGCTATTCGTCAGGCCGCGCGGGAGAGTTTCCGTTTCTACCGCGAACAGGGCTATCCTTTGCAAGATCACCGGCTACAACGACTTTGAGCACACGATGGACACTTCCAACCCCGTAAAAAAAGATGACCACCTGCTGGACGATCTCGAGTCGATCCGCAAGTTGCTGGGTGATGATGACTTACAACCGCCGCTGCTGACCGAACCGGTCGATGGCGAGGTACAGATTCCGCTGTTGTTCGACATGGTGGGCGGCAAGCCCGCCGCGCCGGCACCGAGCGTCGAGGCCCCCGTCGTCGTGGAAGCCGCGCCTGCCGATAAGGCACCCGACGCCTTGCTGCTGCACCTGGACAACGAACTGCGCGCCGCCGCGCAATTGATCATGCAAGACGTGATCGACGACTTTGCCCCGCATATCGAAACCGAGATCAAACGCCGGATGGATGCGCGGATGGAGCGGTTGCTTAGCCAGTACCAATCTTAAGCCACACCTATCCCCTGTGGGAGGGGCTTGCCCCCGATGAGGGTGCATCAGTCTCAATATTTTTGACTGTCACCGCGCTATCGGGAGCAAGCCCCCTCCCACATTTGCCCCGCACACAGCTCAACCTCGCCCTGCGCCCTATCCCCCGTTATACTTGCCGGCTTTCCTGAATAAATGCCAACTAGGGTCCCGCCGCGCATGGATAAGACCTACCAGCCGCACGCAATTGAAACTTCCTGGTACAACACCTGGGAGTCCGAGAACTATTTCGCTCCGCAAGGTGCGGGCGAGTCCTACACCATCATGATCCCGCCACCGAACGTCACTGGCAGCCTGCACATGGGCCATGGCTTCAACAATGCGATCATGGATGCGTTGATCCGTTTCCGCCGCATGCAGGGTCGCGACACCCTGTGGCAGCCGGGTACCGACCACGCCGGTATCGCCACGCAGATGCTGGTGGAGCGTCAACTCGAAGCCACTGGCCAGAACCGTCACGACCTGGGCCGCGAGAAATTCCTGGAAAAAGTCTGGGAATGGAAAGACCAGTCGGGCGGCAATATCAGTCGGCAGATCCGTCGCCTGGGCTCGTCCGTCGACTGGAGCCGCGAGCGCTTCACCATGGACGACGGCCTGTCGGACGCCGTGAAAGAAGCCTTCGTGCGCCTGCATGAAGACGGCCTGATCTACCGCGGCAAGCGCCTGGTCAACTGGGATACCAAGTTGCACACGGCGATTTCCGACCTCGAAGTGGAAAACCACGACGAGAAAGGCTTCCTGTGGAACCTTAAATACCCACTGGCCGACGGCGCCAAGACCGCCGAGGGCAACGATTACCTGATCGTCGCCACCACCCGTCCGGAAACCATGCTCGGCGATGCCGCCGTAGCGGTTAACCCGAACGACGAGCGCTACCAGGCGCTGATCGGCAAGTTTGTCGAGCTGCCGCTGGTTGGCCGCCGCATCCCGATCATCGCAGACGACTACTGCGACCCTGAATTCGGCACCGGCTGCGTGAAAATTACCCCGGCCCACGATTTCAACGACTACGAAGTCGGCAAGCGCCACAACCTGCCGCTGCTGAACATCTTCGACAAAAATGCCGCCGTATTGCCGGCCTGCCAGGTATTCAACCTGGACGGCACGCTGAACGACAGCATCGACGGCCAGATCCCGGCCGAATACGCCGGCCTTGACCGTTTTGAAGCGCGCAAGCAGATCGTCGCGGCCTTCGACGCCGTGGGTTTGCTGGTGAGCGTCGACGACCACGCGCTGAAAGTGCCGAAGGGCGACCGCTCCGGCACCGTGATCGAGCCTTGGCTGACCGACCAGTGGTACGTGTCCACCAAACCGCTGGCCGAGCCTGCGATTGCCGCCGTGGAAGATGGCCGCATCCAGTTCGTGCCTAAACAGTACGAAAACATGTACTTCTCGTGGATGCGCGACATCCAGGATTGGTGCATCAGCCGTCAACTGTGGTGGGGCCACCGCATTCCGGCGTGGTACGACGAGTCGGGCAAGGTCTATGTGGGCCGCGACGAAGCCGAAGTGCGCGCCAAGCACAACCTCGGCGCGGACATCGCGCTGCAACAGGACAACGACGTGCTGGACACCTGGTTCAGTTCGGGCCTGTGGACGTTCTCCACCCTGGGTTGGCCGCAGCAGACCGAATTCCTCAAGAAATTCCACTCCACCGATGTGCTGGTCACCGGCTTCGACATCATTTTCTTCTGGGTTGCCCGGATGATCATGCTCACCATGCATTTGGTGAAAAACGAGGACGGCACGCCGCAGGTACCGTTCAAGACTGTGTACGTACACGGCCTGGTGCGCGACGGCCAGGGCCAGAAGATGTCCAAGTCCAAGGGCAACGTGCTGGACCCGCTGGACATCATCGACGGCATTGACCTGGAAACCCTGGTGCAGAAACGCACCTCGGGCCTGATGCAGCCGAAACTGGCGAAGAAGATCGAGAAGCAGACCCGCGACGAATTCGCCGACGGCATCGCCAGCTACGGCACCGACGCCCTGCGCTTCACCTTCTGCTCGCTGGCGTCCACCGGTCGCGACATCAAGTTCGACATGGGCCGCGTCGAAGGCTATCGCAACTTCTGCAACAAAATCTGGAACGCCGCGCGCTACGTGCTGGATAAAGGCGAAGACTGCGGCCAGAACGGCGAAGCCGTTGAACTGAGCCTGGCTGATCGCTGGATCATCTCGCAACTGCAACGCACCGAAGCCGAAGTGACCCGCCAACTCGACCAGTTCCGTTTCGACCTGGCCGCACAGGCCTTGTACGAGTTCATCTGGAACCAATATTGCGACTGGTACCTGGAGCTGTCCAAGCCGGTACTGTGGGACGAAAACGCGCCGGTCGAACGCCAGCGCGGCACGCGTCGCACCCTGGTGCGCGTATTGGAAGTGGCGCTGCGCCTGGCGCACCCGTTCATGCCGTTCATCACTGAAGAAATCTGGCAGCGCCTGGCGCCGCTGGCCGGTATCGAAGGCAAGACCATCATGCTGCAGCCTTGGCCAGTGGCCAATGAAGCGCGCATCGATGAAGCCGCCGAAAGCGATATCGAATGGCTCAAGACCTTGATGCTCGGCACGCGCAACATCCGCGCCGAGATGAACATCGGGCCAGGCAAACCACTGGCGGTGTTCGTGAAGAACGCCAGCGTTGAAGACCAGCGTCGCCTCAGCGAAAACGACGCCCTGCTCAAAAAGCTGGCGAAGCTGGAATCGATCACCGTTTTGGCCGAAGGCGCCGACGCGCCGCTGTCCGCCACCGCACTGGTTGGCGAGATGGAAGTGCTGGTGCCGATGGCCGGCCTGATCGACAAGGGCGCGGAACTGGCCCGTCTCGACAAGGAGATCCTGCGCCTGCAAGGCGAAGTGCAACGTGTGGGCGGCAAGCTGTCCAACGCGGCGTTCGTCGACAAGGCGCCGGCTGAAGTAATCGACAAGGAGCGCGCCAAACTGGCTGAAGCGGAACAGGCGTTGGGCAAGCTGGCCGAGCAACACGCGCGGATTTCCAGCCTGTAAGGCCTGAACCGTGTGAAAAAGAGACCTTCGGGTCTCTTTTTTTGCCTGGATATTCCCACCTACTGCCGTCAACGCGGTCAATGTGGGAGGGGGCTTGCCCCCGATGGCGGTCTGCCAGCCAGACATGTATTGACTGATAGACGGCTATCGGGAACAAGCCCCCTCCCACATTTGAACGAGTTGATCTCAGGAATGTGTGACAATGCCCACCACTTTGAGCCAACACCAGAATCATCATGACCGCCCCCAGCACGCCAAAACCTCCGCGCAAGAAACCTAAAACCGCCGCCACGGCCAAGCCCGTGGTACCGCGCAAAGAGGCTACCCTGCATCCGCGCAACCGTCACACTGGCCGTTACGACTTCCCGGCGCTGATCAAGACCACGCCGGAACTGGCGCAGTATGTGATCCTCAACCCCTATGGCAAGGAGAGCATCGACTTCGCCAGCCCGGATGCGGTGCGCGTGTTCAACCGGGCGTTGCTCAAGGCTTTCTATGGCATCCAGCACTGGGACATCCCGCAGGACTACCTGTGCCCGCCGGTGCCGGGGCGTGCCGACTACGTGCACTTCCTCGCCGACCTGCTGGCAAGTACCAATGACGGCAAGATCCCGCGCGGCTCAATCGTCAAGGTGCTGGACATCGGCATGGGCGCCAACTGCGTCTATCCGCTGATTGGCTACATGGAATACCGCTGGAATTTCCTCGGCTCGGAGGTCGACCCGATCGCCGTGTCCGCCGCCAAGGCCATCGTGCAGTCCAATGACCTGAGCAAGGTCATCCAGTTGCGCCAGCAGCCCAACCCCAAGCAGATTCTGTTGGGCCTGCTGGAGCCGGGCGAACGCTTTGACCTGACGATGTGCAACCCGCCCTTCCATGCGTCCATGGACGAAGCCACCAAAGGCAGCGAGCGTAAATGGCGCGCCCTGGGCAAGGCCGACCCCAAGCGTAAATTGCCGGTGCTGAACTTCGGCGGCCAATCGGCTGAACTGTGGTGCGAAGGCGGCGAAGCACGCTTTGTGACGCAGTTGATCGCCGAGAGCGCGCACTTTGCCCACAAGGTGTTGTGGTTCAGTACCCTGGTGTCCAAAGCGTCGAACTTGCCTGCGATCGAGACCGCCCTGAAAAAAGCCGGCGTGCTGGAAAGCCAGGTGGTGGAGATGTCCCAGGGGCAAAAGCAAAGCCGCTTCGTGGCCTGGACCTTCCAGACCAAGAACGAACAGCAGATCTGGCGCCAGCGCTGGGTGCGTGACTAAGCCAGTGGTGTAAGGGAGCTTGCTCACCACCATGAGCCAGCTACCCCGATAAAATCGCAGGCAACAAAAAACCGTGCCCGGATCGCTCCGGAGCACGGTTTTTTTTGCTGCGTCTTACTTGTTAACAGCGTCGGTCAGGCCTTTGGCCACAACCAGCTTGATAACTTTCTTGGCAGCGATTTCGATGGCAGCGCCAGTCGAAGGGTTACGGCCAGTACGGGCAGGACGCTCGGTCACTTTCAGTTTGCCAACGCCTGGCAGAGTGATTTCGCCGCCGTTTTCCAGCTGATCAGCAACAACTTGGCTCAGTTGGTCCAGCAGAGCGCGCACGGTAGTTTTCGGTGCGTCTACTGCTTCAGCCAGGTCAGCGATCAGTTGGTCTTTAGTAATAGCCATTGTGGTGTTCCTTCCCTATCAAATTCATATGGATTGCAGAGTGCAGTGTCAGCCGTCGAGCCCGACCGTCTAGGCCTGGCACCCCAGGCTTATAACCTCGAAGATCGGGGTTATAGATGCTTGAAACGGGGATTGGTTCGACCTGACAGATGCTGAATGCACGCTTAACGCCGAGACATGGCGTAAGACGGGGCAAAACTAGCACAGAGACGGGGAAATATCCGCCTCTACCTACCCATTTGGTCAGCTTTATCGCTCTAAACCGTGAAAAAAAGGCATATGCCCGGTCGGACAGCGGTCAAAACCGCCTTCGACGCGTGTCTTGGCCAATGGGTGCGGTACACTGGGCGACTTTTCGGGGAGGCCAGACGCTCCCCTTCAACCAGCCGAGAAGCCTATGCCGATCCGTCATTGCATCGTCCACCTGATCGACAAAAAACCCGACGGCACACCCGCAGTTCTCCACGCCCGTGATTCGGAGCTGTCCGAATCGGCGGCCATCGAGAACATGCTCGCCGACCTCAACGAGAGCTACAACGCCAAACAAGGCAAGGCCTGGGGGTTCTTCCATGCCGAGTCCGGCGCGCACCCGTTCAGCGGTTGGTTGAAGGAGTATTTCGACGGTGGCCAGGACTTCACCACCTTCAGCCGCACGGCGGTCGAGCACCTGCAAAAGCTGATGGAAGAGTCCAACCTTTCCACCGGCGGCCACGTGCTGTTTGCCCATTACCAGCAAGGCATGACCGACTACCTGGCCATCGCCCTGCTGCACCATAGCGAAGGCGTGGCGGTGACCGATGAGCTGGACGTGACCCCGTCCCGTCACCTGGACCTGGGCCAACTGCACCTGGCGGCGCGGATCAACGTGTCCGAGTGGCAGAACAACAAACAGTCCAAGCAGTACATTTCGTTTATCAAGGGCAAGAACGGCAAGAAGGTCTCGGAGTACTTCCGTGACTTTATCGGCTGCCAGGAAGGTGTCGACGGCCCGGGCGAGACGCGCACCCTGCTCAAGGCCTTCAGTGACTTCGTTGAAAGCGAAGACCTGCCGGACGAGTCCGCGCGCGAAAAAACCAAGACCCTGGTGGACTACGCCAGCAGCCAGGCCAAGCTCGGCGAACCCATGGGCCTGGAAGAACTCTCGGGGTTGATCGATGAAGATCGGCCTAAAGCGTTTTACGACCACATCCGCAACAAGGACTACGGCCTCTCGCCGGAAATCCCCGCCGATAAGCGCACCCTCAACCAGTTCCGCCGCTTCACCGGCCGCGCCGAGGGCCTGTCGATCAGTTTTGAAGCGCACCTGCTGGGCGACAAGATCGAATACGACGAAGCCGCCGGCACCTTGATCATCAAGGGCCTGCCGACCCAACTGACCGACCAGCTCAAGCGCCGTAATTGATGCTGGGCACCGTATTCAAGAAAGTCCTGTTGGTGTTACTGGTGGTGGTGGCGATCCAGAACTGGGGCAAGTTCGAGCGGCTGTTCAACCCGTCGCAGGTGGCGTCGGAGCAGGTGCGGGCTTCGGCGCGCGTGGTGCTCTACGCTACCGAGTGGTGCGGTTACTGCAAACAGATCCGCCGCTTCCTCGATCAGAAAGGCATTGCGTACAAGGCATTCGATATCGAGAAAGACGCCTCGGCGCGCAAGGCGTACGAGGCGCTGGGCGGCGGCGGGATTCCGTTTGTGGACGTCAATGGCACGCTGATTCGCGATTACAACCCAGATGCGATCATGGCGGCGCTGAAGTGATCAGCGCACCACGATCATCCGCCCCAGCACGTTGTGCTGCTCAAACCCCAGCACCGCCTGCAACGCATTAAGCACCGCTTGCGGGTCTTTGCTCGGGAAGCTGCCGCTGACGCGCCTGGCGCCCATCTCTTCGTTGAGCAGCAGGATGCGCCCAGGGTAGTAGCGCGCCAGGTCCTTGATCACATCAGCCAGCGGCGCCTTGTAATAATTGAGCCAACCTTCGCGCCAGGCCAGGCGCGATTCGCTGTCCACCGCCTGCGGGGGCTCAGCCATGCCATCGGCGTAGGCGACGTGCTGGCCTGCCGTAAGAATCTGCTGCCGGCCCTGTTTGGACGGCGTAACGCCGACCCGACCGGACAACACCGTCACCTCAGCCCCCGCCGGTTGCAAGCGCACTTCAAACTGCGTGCCGAGCACTCGTGCTTCGCCGCTGCCCGCCTCCACCACAAACGACTGGCCGGTATGCGCCACGCGGAAAAAACCGGCGCCGCGACGCAGTTGGATATGCCGCTCGCCATGGGTGAAATCCACGGCAATCGCGCTGTCGGCGTCGAGGGTGACTTGGGATTTATCCGCCAGGGTGACGGTTTTCACCTCCCCGACCGCCGTGACGTAATCGGCGCCAAAGTCATCGACCCAACGCGACAGCTGCCAACCGGCACCCATCGACACCATCAGCAGCAGGCAGGCGGCCAGGGCCAGGGCGCCGGACCAGCGCATTACACGCGAGCGCTTGGAGGTATGCATCGCGTTGAGATAGCCCTGCAGCGCCAGGGCGTCTTCGCCCGCCAGTTTAAGCGCGGGCACTTCGCTCAATTCCCACGCCACCTGGGCCTGGGCGTAAGCCTCGACGTGGGCGGGGTCGGCACGCAGCCAGCGGTTGAACGTTGCCTGGTCGCCACTGCTGGGCTGGTCATGCAACAGGCTCAGCCAGGCCAGGGCGGCGTGTTCCTGGTCGGGCGTCGGGGTGACGTTCACGGTGCTTTCCCTGGCGTACGTGGGGGCGATGGTTCACGAAGGCTGGCCTTGCAGGCTTCGAGGGCACGCATCATATGTTTTTCCACGGCACTTTGGGACAGGCCCATGGCCTTGGCGATTTGCGCGTACTTGCGCCCGTGGATACGGTTGAGCAGGAAAATCTGGCGAGTGCGCTCGGGCAGGCTGCGCAAGGCGGCCTCAACATGGCGCAAATCGTTGCCCGCCTCCAGCGCGGCCTGGGGTTCGCAGCCCTGGTGATCCTGCTGCTCGGGTAACCAGCCTTCGCTGCTGCGCACGCGGGCGCCTTCGCTGCGCAGGTGGTCGATGGCGATATTGCCGGCGCAGCGCAGCAGGTAGGTGCTGAGTTCTTCGACCTGCACCAGCGGGCGGCGCCAGAAGCGCAGGAACAGGTCCTGCACCAGGTCGGCCGCCGTGGCGCGACAGCCCACGCGCCGGCTGACCAGGGCTTCCATCTGCGAGCGCTGCGACAAAAACACCTGCAAGAAATGCGCACGCCCGCCCGCCACGTCAGCCTGCGGGCTGTCCTGGGGTTCGGATGGGGGGCTGATCATCATGGCAGGGCTCAGAGGGCGGCGAAGGCCGCAACGGGGCTGACCAGCAGGCCGACGCCCGCCAGGATCAAGGCCAGCCTTGGCCGATAAGGCAACAACAGCACCAGCAGCAGCGCGCTGAGCATCAGCACCGCGCACCACTCCACCAGGCCCAGTGCCCAACCGTCGGCGCTCACGGCGGGCCAGATCGCAATGGCCAGCAGCGCCCACCCCCGCCAGGCGCAACCCCTGGCGCCGACGCGGCGACGGCTTGCTGTGGAGCAGTTCGCCGTGATGGCGGTCTGTGGCCAGGCACAACGCGGTGAACCCCGCGTAACACATCAAGAGCGCGAGCAACATTCAGTTCGCCTCCTGCTTGAGGTGCAGCGGGCGCGGCCGTTGCGCCTTGGGCTGCGGCACCGTGCGGCGTTGCATCTTCCAGGCCGCCCAGGCGAGGAATGCGCCGCTGGCCAGGCAGGTCAGGTCGAAGCCGGCCATGGCCCAGTCGCCCCGGACCAGGGACACACCCAAATGTTGGGATGTAGTGAGTGCATTGAGCAGCGGTACGGCCATAAACAGCAGCGCGGCGAAGCCCAACTGTTCCACCCAGGCCTGACGACCACGACGCAGGACCGCGTGCAACAGGCTCAGGCCCCAGGCGATAAAGAAGGTCTGCACCTCCCAACCGGAACGCTCGGCGAAGCTCACCGGCAGCAGGCGGTTGGCCCAAAAGAATGCCGCGATGGCGATCAACAAGCCGGACATGCTGGCAATGTTCAGCACTTCCACCAGCCGCAATTCAAATGGCATCACGGCCGTCTTGGCGTGCTTGAGCTGGCGCTTGCCCAGCCATATCACCAGCCCGGTGCCGATCATCGCCGTGCCCGCCAAGCCGCAGATAAAGTACAACCAGCGCAATACCGGGCCGGCGAAATGCCCCATGTGCAGGCCGAAGAAACCGCCGGCGACGAGCGTCGGCAGCGACTGCTCGTCGCTGACCTGCAACAGTTCACCGGTGGTGCCGTTGAATTGCACGACACTGCCGAAGTCATGCACCACCTTGTCGGAACCTGCGCGGAACATATTGACCGACGCGTTCACATCACTGGGATTATTCACCGCGATACGCCCGACATGCCCGCCCGCCCACTGCGCCCGCGCTTGCTCGTACAGCGCCGGCAGCGGCAGCAACTTGCCCGGCACACCCTGGGCCGGCGCATTGTTGCTGGCCGGGAACACCTCATTGAAGAAGGCACGGGCATCACCGCCATAGGAAGCCAGGATCGGCGCCGGCATCACCATGGTCATGAAGATCACCAAGCTGCTGTAGGTGATCATCAGGTGGAACGGCAGCACCAGCACCCCCACCGCGTTATGCCCGTCGAGCCAGGAGCGCTGGCCTTTGCGGGGGCGGAAGGTGAAGAAGTCCTTGAAAATCTTCTTGTGGGTGATGATGCCGGTGATCAGTGCGAGGAACATCACCATCGCCGCGAACGTCGACAACCAGCGGCCCCACGGGTGCGGCATTTGCAACTGGAAGTGGAAGCGGTAGAAAAACTCGCCGCCCATGCTGTCACGGGCCTCTACGGCTTGCGCATTGGTTGGATCAAGGGTCTTTTGATTGAAATTGCCGCGTTTGCCGGGGTCGAGCTTGTCTTGCCACATCACCAAGAGCCCAGGGTCGCGGCTATTGGGCAAGGTGATGATCCAGCGGGCGGCGTCGGGCGCAACGTGCTGCAGGTAGTTTTGCGCGACGCCGAGGCTGCGCGCATCGTCCACTGCATGGGCCTGCACTTCGGGTTGCATCCAGTGACTGATCTCATCCTTGAAATAGGAAAGGGTGCCCGTCAGGAAAATCGCAAACAGCAGCCAGCCGAAGACCAATCCAGCCCAGGTGTGCAACCAGGCCATGGCCTGGCGAAATCCCTCTTTCATGTGCGCGTCATCCAAAAACCTACTCCAGCCAGCGTCGCAAACGCCGCGCTCGGCAGCATCACACCCAACCAGGCGCGCCACGCGGTGCGGCAGGCAAAGCACCACAACATCGCCAGCAGATAGAACACAAAGGAACTCAACATGCCGGTGATTACCGCATCCGCACGGGAAGTGGGCAGCCACAGAGCCAGGCAGATACTGGCCAGGGACGCCATCAGGTAACCGCCGATGACAGCGGCCAGCACGCGCGAGGTAACGGCGAAGCGGTAGGCAAGCGGCAGTGAGGGTTTGCTTTTCATGCGGGAGGCGCCAGGTTCGTCAGTGCGCGATATTAATGATAAATATTCTCATAAGCAAAAAAGAACGGATGAATCACCTGCCCAGGCCGATTGCCGAACCGTGTCTTGCGCCCTACAATGCGAACAATTCTTGTTCTCTAACGCTTGTCGAGGCTTGTGGAGTGTTCCCGTTGAGCCCGTCCAACACCGTCGAAGTCCTGTACAACGACCATCACCACTGGCTCACAGGCTGGTTGCGACGCAAACTCGGCTGCCCGGAAAGTGCCGCCGACCTGGCGCAAGACACCTTCATCCGCGTGCTCAGCGCCCGCGAAGCCCCTACGTTGATCGAACCGCGCGCGTTTCTCACCACGGTCGCCAAGCGCGTGCTGTTCAACTTCTATCGCCGCCAGGACCTGGAACGCGCCTACCTCGACGCCCTGGCGCAGATGCCCGAGCACGTGGCACCGTCGGAAGAAGAACGCGCGATCATCCTGCAAACCCTGGTTGAGCTTGACCAACTGCTTGACGGCCTGCCCGTCCAGGTCAAACGCGCCTTCCTGCTGGCCCAACTCGATGGCCTGACTTACGCGCAAATCGGCGCCGAGCTGGGCATTTCCATCGCCACCGTCAAACGCCACCTGCATAAAGCCGCCCTGCGCTGCTACTTTGCCCTATGAATGTCTCGAACCAGGTCGCCGAACAAGCCGTGCATTGGCTGATGGAAATGCAGCAAGGCGCCCTCAACCCGCGCCAGCAAGCGGCCTGGCAGCGCTGGCTGAACGCCCACAGCGAACACCAGCGCGCGTGGGATCATATCCAGCACGTCAACCAACGCCTGCGCGGCATGCCCTCGCCCCTGGCGCATGCCGCGCTGAACGCGTCCACTTCAACCGGCCGGCGCCAGGCGCTCAAGCTGCTGCTCATCCTCGGCGCCGGCTCGGCCGCGGCCTGGAGCCTGCGTCAGCAACATATCCTGCCACCGCTGAGCGCCGATTACCGCAGCCCGGTGGGCCAGCGGCGCAAGGTGCAATTGGCCGACGGCAGCCAATTGCAACTCAACACCGGCAGCGCCGTGGATGTGCATGTCGACGGTCAGCAGCGCCTGATCCGCCTGCTCGAAGGCGAGATCATGTTGAGCGGCATCGCCGGCAATGCGCCGCTGCACGTACTCACCGGCCAGGGCCTGCTCACCAGCCAGGCGGCACGCCTGAACGTGCGCCAATTCAATGACCACACCCAACTGGCGGTACTCGACGGTCAGGTCGAGGTGCTGCCCAACAGCTACAGCGGCCTGCCGCTCACGGTGCAAGCCTCGCGCCAGGTCAACTTCACTCGCAAGGGCTGGGACACCCCACGCCCAACCGACGCCAACAGCGGCGCCTGGGCCGACGGCATGCTGGTGGCCGCGCATATGCGCCTGCAAGACTTCCTGGCGGAACTGGGCCGCTACCGTCGCGGCCAGGTCAATTGCGACCCGCAAGTTGCCGACCTGCTGATCTCCGGCAGTTACCCGCTGGACAACAGCGAGCGCATCCTCGACCTGCTGGAAGTCAGCCTGCCGGTAAAAGTGCGGCGCTTTACCCGCTATTGGGTGACCGTCCAGGCACGCGCCTGAAATTAATTTAAAAAACGGTGAGCCGTTTTCCCCGCCTCGCGTGACAGAGAAGGAAAGCCACCTTGAACCTTCCTTCTCAGGACCGCTCCTCATGCCCCAGCAGCCGACCCTCATCGCCCGCACCTTGCGCCAACTGTTCCTGGGCGCCAGCCTCAGTTTCACAGTCTTGCCTTGTGTGATGGCCGTCGACGCCAAGCCGTATCACATCGCCCCAAGCTCGCTTGAGGCAGCGCTGAACCAGTTTGGCCGCGAAGCCGGCGTGCTGATTTCCTTCGGTTCCGACCTCACGGCCGGCATGCAGAGCCGTGGTCTGTCCGGCAATTACAGCGCCGCCGAAGGCCTGCAAAAATTGTTGGAAGGCACCGGCCTGCAAGCCCGTGCCGAAGGTGACAACGCCTTCAGCCTGCAACCTGCGAACGCACCGGCGAGCGTCGAACTGGCAACCTCCAGCGTGGTCGGCGACTGGCTCGGCGATGCGGCGCAAACCAACGTGTTCGAACACCCCGGCGCCCGCGACGTGATCCGCCGCGAAGAATTCGAACGCCAAGGCGCCACCCAGGCCAAGGACGTGCTCAACCGCATCCCCGGCGTCAACGCGCCGGACAACAACGGCACCGGCAGCCATGACATGGCGCTGAACTTCGGCATTCGCGGCCTCAACCCGCGCCTGGCGTCGCGCTCTACAGTGCTGATGGACGGCATCCCGGTGCCCTTTGCGCCGTACGGCCAGCCACAACTGTCGTTCGCGCCGATCAGCATGGGCAACATGGACGCGGTGGACGTGGTGCGCGGTGGCGGCGCCGTGCGCTACGGCCCGCAGAACGTCGGCGGCGTGGTCAATTTCGTGACCCGCGCGATCCCGGATGCGCCCACCGTCAAAGGCGGCTTGCAGACCGAGACCAGCCCGTCGTCCAGCCACGACGGTTTCAAGACCACCGGCAACCTGCTGGCCGGCGGCACTGCCGACAACGGCCTGGGCGGCGCGATTCTATATTCCGGCACCCGTGGCGGCGACTGGCGCGAGCGCAGCGATACACAAATCGACGACCTGATCCTCAAGGGCAAGTACCAACTTGACGACGCCAACAGCTTCAACGCCATGGCGCAGTACTACGAAGGCCAGGCGGATATGCCCGGCGGCTTGAACGTGGCGGACTACAAGGCCGACCCGTACCAGTCCACCCGCCCCTACGACAAATTCTGGGGCCGCCGTACGATGTTCAACGTGGGCTATCGCTACGAACAGGATCGCCGTGAATTCACCGTCAACAGCTTCTTCACCAAGACCCTGCGCAGCGGCTACCTGGACCAGGGCACGTTCCTCTCGCTGTCGCCGCGTGAATATTGGGTGCGCGGCCTGGAAACCCGCTTCGCCCAAGGCTTCGACCTGGGCCCCACCAGCCATGAAGTGGGCGTAGGCTACCGCTACATCAACGAGGCCGGCCACGAACTGCGTTACCGCACGCCGATTTCGGCCAACAACCAGCAAATCCCCACCACCAACAGCCGCAACGACCGCGACACACGCGGCGGTACCGAAGCCAATGCGTTCTTCATCGACGACCGCATCGATATCGGCAAGTGGACCCTCACACCGGGCATTCGCTACGAGGTGATCGAGTCCCAGCAGACCAACAACCTTACCAACGTGAAATACAAGGGTGACTACAACACCGCCCTGCCGGCGTTGAACGTGCTGTATCACCTGACCGACGAGTGGAACCTCTACGCCAATACCGAAGGCTCATTTGGCAGCGTGCAGTACAGCCAGATGCCCAACCGCGTGACCAGCGGCGAAGTGAAACCGGAAAAAGCCCGCACCTGGGAACTGGGCACGCGCTATGACAACGGCAGCCTGCGCGCGGAAATCGGTGCGTTCCTGATCAACTTCGACAACCAGTACGAAAGCAACCAGACCAACGACTCGGTGATCGCCCGTGGCGAAACCCGCCACCAAGGCATCGAGACCAGCGTCAACTATGCGTTGGACGGCTTGAGCCCGGCGCTGGCCGGCTTCGATGTGTATGCCACCTACGCCTATGTCGACGCCACCATCCGTGAAGACGGCCCGAACAAAGGCAACCGCGTGCCCTTCTCGTCCAAGCACAAAGGCACTCTCGGCATGGGCTACACCGAAGGCCGCTGGAAGCTCAACCTGGACAGCAGCTACCAGAGCAGCCAGTTCGCCGACAACGCCAATACCCAGGCCGAAAGCGCAGACGGCGCCAACGGGCGCATCCCCGGCTACATGCTGTTCAGCAGCCGCGCGGCCTATGACTTCGGCCCGCAACTGTCGGATTTGAATGTGGCGGTGGGGGTGAAAAACATCTTCAACAAGCAGTACTTCACGCGCTCGTTCGATGACAACAACAAGGGTAAATATGTGGGTGAGCCGCGCACGGTGTATGTGCAGACGTCCATTGCGTTCTGATCAACTACCCGCCAGGCAACTGGGCGTGGCCGCCACCAGCGCGTCGATCGCACAGCGCGTCTTGGCCGGCATATGCGTCGCAGTCGGCCAGATCACATGAATGGGTGACGGCTGCTCGCGGTAACCGGGCAGCACCGCTTCCAACTGCCCGCGCAGCACATAATGGGCAACCAGCCAACTCGGCAGCCAGGCCAGGCCGACACCCGCGATGGCGGCGTCGGCCACGGCCTGCAAATCGTCCACCAGCAACGGCGAAGCCACGCGGGAACGGTGCGGTGTGTTGTAACGGTAGGCGATGCCGCGATGGGCGGCGAGGTCTTCGATGGACTCAATCGGACCGACGCGCTGCATATACGCCGGTGCCGCCGCCAGGCACACCGATTGTTCCCCCAGGCGCCGTGCGCTCAGGCGGTCGGTGTCGGGCAGCGGGCCGATCCGCACGGCGACGTCGAAGCCCTCCTGCGCCAAGTCCACCAGCCGGTCGGCGAAGCAAATTTCGATCTCCAAGGCTGGGTAGCGATCCATCAAGCCCCACAACGCGGGCGCCGCATAGTGATGCCCGAAGGCCAGCGGCAAACTCACCCGCAAACGCCCGCGCGGCTGTTGCCGACCGCTTTCCAACACCGATTCGGCCGCCTCGAGTTCCGCCAGTGCGCGCAAGCAATGCTCGTAATAAGCCTGCCCGTCTTCGGTCAAGCGTTGGCGACGGGTAGAACGCTGCAACAGGCATGTGCCCAACCGCGCCTCCAACCGCGCCAAGCCTTTACCCACCGCCGAGCGCGTGAGGTTCAGCCGCTCGGCGGCCTCGGTCAGGTTGCCGCTTTCGACGATGTGCAAAAAGAGTTCAACGCCATCAAAACGCGCAGTGGCCATGCTTTATTTGTCATCCAATATTCCCCTATACGCGGAAAACTTATCACAAATAAAGAAAAAGATTCCCCTGAGAATAAACCGACCCACTATCGAAAGGAGAATCCCATGCCACCCGCCACGACGTTATCGACCTCCCGCGCCCCAAGCACCGCCAGGAATAATCTCGCCCTCACCGCCGTGTGCCTGGTGGCCCTGATGTTCGGCCTGGAGATCTCCAGCGTGCCGGTGATCCTGCCCACCCTGGAGCAACAACTGGGCACGGGCTTTCAGGACGCCCAGTGGATCATGAACGCCTACACCCTGGCCTGCACCAGCGTGCTGATGGCGGCGGGTACGCTGGCCGACCGCTTTGGCCGGCGGCGCATGCTGGTGCTGTGCCTGTGGGTATTTGGGCTGGCCTCGCTGGCATGCGGGCTGGCCGATTCGGCCGTCACGCTGATCGTGGCGCGGTTTGTACAGGGTATCGGCGGCGGCGCAATGATGATCTGCCAGTTCGCCATTCTGTCGCACCTGTTTCGCGAGCCGGCGGAACGGGCGCGGGCATTTGCGATCTGGGGCGTGATCGCCGGCGTGGGCCTGGGCTTCGGGCCGATGGTGGGCGCAGTGATCCTGGCGCTGGCGGACTGGCGCTGGGTGTTCCTGGTGCACGTGCCGCTGACCCTGTTCACCCTGGCGCTGTTGCGTGTCAGCGTGGCGGAGTCCCGCGACCCGGCCGCGCACCGGCTGGACATCGCCGGCATGCTCACGTTGACGCTGTCGGTATTCGCCCTGGTTTACTTCATCACCCAAGGCAGCGAACACGGCTTCGGTACACCGGCCATGCTCGCCTGGGCGGGTTTGGCGGTAGTAGGGTTAGTGCTGTTCATCCTTGTTGAACGGCGCAGCGCGCACCCGATGTTCGACTTTTCGGTGTTTCGCATCCAGCGTTTCAATGGCGCGTTGATGGGCTCGATCGGCATGAACTTCAGCTTCTGGCCGTTCATGATCTACCTGCCGCTGTACTTCCAGGCGGGCCTGGGCTACGACACCCTGACCACCGGCGGCGCCCTGCTCGCCTACACCTTGCCCACCTTGCTGGTGCCGCCATTGGCCGAACGCCTGGCCCTGCGCTACGGTGCCGAACGCGTCATCCCCCTGGGGCTGGGCTTGATGGGGGCGGGCTTTTTGGCCATGGCTGCGGCCAACGGGGCCGAACGGCCGGGTATCGGGCTGGTGCTGCTCAGTTGCGTGATCGCCGGGGTGGGCCTGGCGCTGACCAACTCGCCCACCACCAACACCACCACCGGCTCGGTGTCGGCGGATCGCGCGGGCATGGCCTCGGGCATCGACCTCAGTGCCCGGCTGATTACCCTGGCGCTCAACATCGCCCTGATGGGACTGGTGCTGTTGCTGGGGATCAGCCACCAACTGGCCGCAACGTTACCCGACAGCACCGCCATGGATTGGCCGGCCATCAGCCAAAGCATTGCCGCCGGCAAACTGGGCTCGGTGGGGCTGAACGCCAACGACGCCCAGGCGGCACTGCGCAATGGCACCGGTTGGGCCATGCTGTTTGCGGGGTTGGGTGCCGGCGGCTTGGCAGTGCTGAGCCGGTATTTTTTCCGACGCGGCCGTTGAGCGAAAACGGGCCTGCATTTGCAGGCCCGTTTGTAGGGAGGGTTAAAAATCGATCAGCCGTTGATCACAGCGTTTTCGTTTTCCAGGAATTCCTCTTCCAGCGCGTCTTCATTCACTTTGTTGATGGGCTGGTTCTTCCCGGCAGCGCGAGGCTTGCCTTGTAATTTGCCAAACAGGTGTTCCAACGCATGGTCCAGCTTGGTGGCCGCACCGTCGATCGCCTGTTCCAGAGTATCGGCCTTGTGCAGTACCGAGATAGCTTGATGACCTTTTGGCCGCGCTTCCAGGCGGCAACTCAAATCATGGGGACCGGGCTTGTCGCCGTTCTCATCCCGCAGGTAGACCTCCACACGGGTCAGGTCTTCTTCGTAACGTTCGAGCGTGCTCTCAATGGTAGTACGTACCCACTCCTCCAGTCGGATGCTGCTTTCAATATGGTTATCGCTATTGACTTGGATTTGCATAGTTCTTCCCTTATTTCAGCTAGCTCGCGAGAGGTCACAACTGCGACACCGGGGTGGTGAAACCATGACCTCTTGATTACACAATTGAGCACCTGCAGGAACAATTCAACCCCTTTGCAAAGATAAATCCTACATTACAAATTAAGCCTGACGACAAGCAGAAACGCTGTTAGGGTGGGGAGTTAGTTACATCTTCTTACGCTCAGCGAACCTCACAATTGCCCCTCTCCCAAGGGATGCAATCCGCGAAAAATCTCCGCTTCCTCCACCAGCCAGTCATGTACCGCCCGCACGCCCGGATGGCTCAGCGCGCCCGGCGCATACAGCAACACATAGCGTTTATGGTTGGGCACGGCCAGGCCGAACGGTACGATCAAGGTGCCGCGTTCCAATTCATCGTTAAGCAACGTGCGTCGCGCAATCGCTACACCCATGCCGGCAATGGCGGCTTCGATGGTCAGGTGGTTACGGTTGAACGTGTGGCCGCGACGCACGTCAGCGACGTGGTAGCCGATAGCGTTCAGGTAAAACTCCCACTCGGCGTACTCATAACTCCCACGCCAGGCGGTGATGTCGTGCAGCAGCGGGAAATGCACCAGGTCGGCCGGGCCATGCAGCGGTGGGCGCCCCCGCAGCAAGCTCGGCGCGCACACAGGAAAGATCTGCTCATCCAGCAATGCGGTAGATAACAGGCCGGGGTAGCTGCCGTCGTTCAGGTCGATGGCCAGGTCAAAGTCGCCCTCGTGCAGCGCAATGCTGCTGTCCTCGGCGACCATGCGCAGTTGGATATCCGGGAAACGTTGCTGTAAACGCGGTAAACGCGGGGTGAGCCACTTGCCGAGAAACGAAGGGATCGAACGCAGGCGCAAGGTGCCGCTGATCATGCCCGCATCCAGCCGCTGCAATTCGGCATCGATGCTGCCGTAAGCCTCTCCCACCGTAGCCGCCAGCCGCTGCCCTTCGGCGCTGAGTTCCACGCCACGGGCTCGCCGGTGAAACAGTCGAAAGCCCAAGCGCTCCTCCAACTGGCGGATTTGCTGGCTCACCGCCCCCGGTGTGATGTGCAGTTCTTCGGCGCAACGGGTGAACGACAAATGCCGTGCCGCGCATGAAAACACATGGAGCCAGACATAGGTCTGACCATGAAGGGGGCGGGCCATAGAGTTTAGTCCTGCTAAAGGGTGTCTTAGGATAATTCGTTGGTCAGTGCCAATCCAGAGGCTCAGTATCACGCCAATTGCGCTCGTCCTACAAAACATGGCAGCGATTCCTACTCCATTGCTTGTAAGGCTTTAGCATGGCTATCAGTGTTTTCGATCTATTCAAGGTGGGCATCGGCCCGTCCAGTTCCCATACCGTTGGCCCCATGCGGGCGGCGGCGACCTTTGCCCAAGCCTTGGGCGATCAGCAATTGCTCAGCGAAACCCGACGGGTGCAAGTGCGCTTATACGGTTCGCTGTCCGCCACTGGTGTCGGCCACGCCACCGACCGCGCCTGCGTGATGGGCTTGATGGGCGAGTGGCCGGACCGTGTCGCCCCCACTTCGATCAACACCCGTATCCAGCGGTTGCGTGAGTCCGGCCGCTTGTTGCTGGCCGGCTCACAAGACATTGCCTTCGATTGGCACACCGATCTCCTACTGCTGGACGAAAGCCTGCCCTACCACCCCAACGCCATGTCCCTGCACGCCTATGGCGACAGCGGCCTGCTCAGCGAGCAAACGTACTACTCGGTAGGCGGCGGTTTCATCATCGACGCGGCTGAAGCGGCGTCCGGTATCGCGCCGACCAGCGATGTGGAGTTGCCCTACGACTTTTCCAGTGCGGCGCAACTGCTGGCCCTGTGCAATAAACATGACCTGCGCGTTTCCGAACTGATGATGGCCAACGAACGCGCCTGGCGCAGTGACGAAGAAATCCGCAGCGGCCTGCTGCATATCTGGTCGGTGATGCGCGCATGCGTGGAGCAAGGCCTGCGCGATGAAGGCATCTTGCCAGGCGGCCTGGATGTGCCACGGCGCGCGGCGAAATTGCACCGCAGCCTGTTGGAAATAGGCAAACCCAATGTCATCACCTCGACCTTGTCAGCCATGGAGTGGGTCAACCTGTTCGCCCTCGCCGTCAACGAAGAGAACGCCGCCGGCGGGCGCATGGTCACCGCGCCGACCAATGGCGCGGCGGGGATCATCCCGGCAGTGCTGCATTACTACATGAAGTTCAACGCCGACGCGTCCGATGACGATGTGGTCAACTTCTTCCTGGCCGCAGCCGCCGTCGGCATCTTGTGTAAGAAAAACGCCTCTATCTCCGGCGCCGAGGTCGGCTGCCAGGGCGAAGTCGGTTCGGCCTGCGCCATGGCCGCCGCCGGGCTGGCCGACATCCTCGGCGCCACGCCCGAGCAACTGGAAAACGCCGCCGAAATCGGCCTGGAGCACAACCTCGGCCTGACCTGTGACCCGGTCGGCGGCTTGGTCCAAGTGCCCTGCATCGAGCGCAACGCAATCGCGGCGGTCAAGGCGATCAACGCCACGCAAATGGCCCTGCGCGGCGACGGCAAACACTTCATTTCCCTCGACCGGGTCATCCGCACCATGCGCGACACTGGCGCCGACATGCATGACAAATACAAAGAAACTTCACGGGGCGGCCTGGCCGTGAGCTGGGTGGAATGCTGAGGAGCATTCCCTGACCGCCCCAACGTGAGCCCGCGCAAAAATAATAACGAGGCAATATCGATGACCGATGTACGTACACCTGCTGCCGAAAACCCTGAACGTGTAGAAAGCACCGTCACCACCGGCTGGACCCCGCACGACACCACCTGGATGCTCGGCCTCTACGGCACCGCCATCGGCGCGGGCACCTTGTTCTTGCCGATCAACGCCGGGGTCGGCGGCTTCTGGCCGCTGATCGTGCTGGCCTTGCTGGCCTTCCCGATGACCTTCTTCGCCCACCGTGGGCTGACGCGCTTTGTGTTGTCAGGCAAATCCGGCGATATCACCGACGTAGTCGAAGAACACTTCGGCGTCGGCGCGGGCAAATTGATCACCCTGCTGTACTTCTTTGCGATCTTCCCGATTTTGCTGGTGTACAGCGTGGCGCTGACCAATACCCTCGGCAGTTTTATGCAACACCAACTGCACCTGACGCCGCCGCCCCGGGCGATCCTGTCGCTGGTGCTGATCCTCGGCCTGATGGCGATTGTGCGCTGTGGCCAGGGCGTGATCGTCAAGGCCATGAGCGTGCTCGTCTACCCGTTCGTCGCGGCGCTGCTGTTGTTGGCATTCAGCTTGATTCCCAATTGGAACGGCGCATTCTTCGCCTCCGCCAGGGAGGGCATGCCGCTGCCGATGTTCTTTCAGACGCTGTGGCTGGCGATCCCGGTGATGGTGTTCTCGTTCAACCATTCGCCAATCATCTCGGCCTTCGCCGTCGACCAAAAACGCGTGTACGGCCCGATGGCCGAGCGCAAAAGCAGCGGTATTCTCGCCACCGCCCACGGCATGATGGTGCTGACGGTGATGTTCTTCTGCTTCAGTTGCGTACTGGCGCTGTCACCAGCGGACCTGGCGGCGGCCAAGGCCCAGAACATTTCGATCCTGTCGTACCTGGCCAACCACTTCCAGACCCCGGTGATCGCCTACGCTGCACCGCTGATCGCGCTGGTGGCCATCACCAAATCCTTCCTCGGCCATTACATCGGTGCGAGCGAAGGCTTCCAAGGCCTGGTCGTCAAATCCCTGCGCGGGCGCAACCACACGCTGTCAGCCAAATGGCTGGAGCGCAGCACCGCACTGTTCATGGTGCTCACCTGCTGGGCCGTGGCCACTTTCAACCCGAGCATCCTGGGCATGATCGAGACCATGGGCGGGCCGATCATCGCGTGCTTGCTGTTCCTGATGCCGATGTACGCAATTCGTCGAGTGCCATCTTTGCGCCAGTATTCTGGACAGGTATCGAATGTGTTTGTGGTGCTGATCGGTTTGATTGCGCTGTCTGCGATCGTTTTCTCCGTGCTGCCCTGAAATAGCCCACCGACTTCCAGCACAACGCAAAACACATATGGGAGGGGGCTTGCTCCCGATAGCGGCCTTTGAGCCAAGCATTCATTGGCCAATGCACCGTTATCGGGAGCAAGCCCCCTTCCACATGAGCATCCCACGGTCTGATAGGGCGTTATACGGCACGGCCCTTGCTGTAGAGCTTCTGAGGGAAATGGACTTTGGCCGGTGGTCAGGCAATGCGAACTAATCCCGACACCGGTCGTCAATGACTGCATGTTCTTATCAGGCGGTAACGCACCATGGACAATCCTTTTCAGATCATCACCGACACCTTCAGCCCAAAATACCGGGTCAACCTGAGCATTCAACGGCTTGACGGCAGCATCATGCTCACCCTTTCCGATGACACCGGCGTGGTGGCCAAGCGCATGATCAGCGCCGAACAACGCAACGACCCGCAACGGCTCAAACGCCTGGTGCAGAGCATCCAATTCGGCATCGCCATCGAGCAGGGGCACAGCGCGATGGAGATCCTGGCCGTGATGACGGATGGCGACAATCACAAACTATTGCAAAGGCCCCCCAGCCGCACCCTGCCCTTCAGCGTCGGGCTTTAAAGCTCACCTTTCTCCGTCTCCAGGCTCGCCTCGCCCTTGCGACGCGGGCCTTCGACCTTCACCGACGGAAACGCCGACGACGCATAGCGCACCACCAGAATCGCGAAAGCCAACAGCAGAATGCCGCCGCACAGGTAGATGATGCCCAGGTCTGGCGGGTTGTGGTGCGACACGTTAGAGATCAGCAGGCGCGTCAGCGCGGTGATGGCCACGTAGATCAGGAAACGCACGGGCATGTGGTTGGTCTTGAAATAAATCCCGACCATGGCGCCCAGTTCCAGATAGATGAACAGCAGCAAGATGTCATCGATCTTGATGTGCCCGTTCTCCAGCATCCCCAGAAATTCCATCACCGCCGCCCAGGCGGTCACCGCGCCAATGGCGAACAGCGCCAGGTAGTGGAACGACTCCACAAACAGATTGCCCAGCGACTCGGCCAGCCCATGGACTTGCTGGCGCAGCTTTTCGGCCCAGTTGATTTTCACGAAGGTGCTTCCTTAGGTCGGTTCGACCGGATAATGCGGGTTGGACGTGACGGTTGTTCTGCATGCAGAAAAAAGGCCAGAGGCGGGTATAAGATGATGGCGGGGTGACATGAGGCACAGATTGACCATTTCCCGACTACATTAAAAACCTACTATCCAAACCCCGGCGTTTGGCATATCCTCTTAGCTGTATATAGATACAGTAGTAGCAAAAGACAACTATCGTGAAGGCATGTGAGGTGGTGAATGGCCGTCGAAGTGGTATACCGCAGCAGCCGGAGATCTGGAGCGTTTGTTCATGGATAAAGCCGAAGCTGACCGTCATGACAAAATGCTTGAACTCGCTGAGTTGCTGGCAGAAGTGTTGCAAAAAGCCGTGCCGTCCCTGAGCGAGCAGCAGGTGGAGGAAGCCGGGATCTACATGGCGAAGAACCGCGATGTATTTGCCAAGGCGTTCAAGAGCCAGCCGGACGCGTTGTCCGAATTGCTCAACGCAGCGGCCGAATAAAGCCCGAATTGAACAGGCCCTGAGTCCATGATTCAGGGCCTTTTTAATGCCTGCTCATGGGTAAAGCAGGCGCTCGGCGAGTTCGTCCGCCACCCGTGCGGGGGAGCGTTTTTCCGCTTGGGCATGGGCGTAGATCTCGGTCAGGCGCTTGCCGATGTTGGACAGGTGCGCGGTGATGGTCGGCAGTTCGGCGCCGCTGTGTTTGAGCGCGACGTAGATCAGGCCGCCGGAGTTGATCACATAATCCGGGGCATAGAGGATACCGCGGCCTTCCAACTGGTCGGCCACTTGCAGGTTGGTCAGTTGCGCGCTCGCGGACCCGGCCACGGCGGCGCAACGCAGTTGGCCGACACTGGTGCGGTTGAACACGGCGCCCAGGCCGCAGGGCGCAAGAATGTCGCATGGGGTGCTGAGCAAGGCGTCGTTGGCAATGGGGTGTGCGCCCAGTTGTGCCATGGCCAGTTGCACCTTGCCGTGGTCGATGTCGCTGACCAACAGTTCGGCGCCGGCGGCGTGCAGTTGCTCGGCCAGGGCATATCCGACGTTGCCCAGGCCCTGGATGGCCACGCGCAGGCCTTCGAGGTTGTCGCTTCCCAGGCGCGCCATGGCGGTGGTGCGGATGCCAGCGAACACGCCCATGGCCGCATGAGGCGAAGGGTCGCCGGCGGCGGTGGTGCTGGTGACGAAGCGGGTGTGCTGGGCGATGCAATCCATGTCGGCCACCGAGGTGCCACTGTCGATGGCGGTGATGTAGCGGCCATTGAGTTGCTCGACACACCGCCCGAAGGCTTCAAACAACGCAGCGCGGCTTTCCACATGCGCCGGGCGCAGGATCACCGCCGTGCCACCGCCCACCGGCAACCCGGCCAGGGCCGCCTTGTAGCTCATGCCCTGGGCCAGGCGCGCGGCGTCCGCCATCGCGCTTTCGTCGTCGGGGTAGGCGATATAGCGACAGCCGCCCAAAGCGGGCCCCAGGCGACTGTTATGGATGGCAATGATCGCCTTGAGCCCCGTGACCGGGTCGATGCTCAGGTGCAGCGATTCAAGGCGGGTGCTGTGCATGAGAGCAAACATCGTCAAGCTCCCGAATCACTTCTTGTGTCGCCAAGTATAGGCTGGCGGCAGAAAACTGCCGGAGCGCACTGGAATAAGCCGCCAGGTTTTGCGGGACTTGCGACATAAGCAGGTAGGATGTGTCTTAAGGCACTGGACGAATTTTCCTGGCAAGGCTAAAACGGGAGCATCCGCCGGAGAACGCAATGAAGCCCCGCCAAGCCTTTTTCGCCTGCCTGCAACGTTCGCCACCGGCGCTGTTCGAAGCCGCGCTATGGATCGCCGCCGAGCACGACCCGACGGTGCAGCCGCTGGACATCCTGCAGGACCTCGCATTGCTGCAACAACAGGTCAGCCTGGGCATGCCCATGTTGCCGGCGGACGAGTTGGGCCAGCCGTTACTGCGGCGCATGAACGACCTGGGCTTTGCCCAAGACGAGTTTACCCCGCTGCGCCCCGCCGCCGCCCTGCTGGACAAGGTGTTACAACGCAAACGCGGGCAACCGCTGGCCATGGGGCTGATCGCCATGGAACTGGCGCGACGCCTGCACATCCCCATGGCCGGGGTGAATTTCCCAGGGCATTTCCTACTGCGGGTGCCCGGCGCCGATCACCTGCTGGACCCATGCGGCGGCCGGCGCCTGTACCCCAACGATTGCCGCGAACTGCTGCAACGCCAATATGGCCCCAACCTCAAGTTGCAGGCCGATCATCTGCTGACGGCCGAGCCGCGTTCGATCCTGCAACGGCTGTCACGCAACCTGCGCCAACTGCACCTTTCCAATGACAAACCATTAGCCGCCCTGATTGACGCCGAGCGCGTGCTGGAACTGGGCAGCGCCAACGCCGCCGATTACCTGGCGCGGGCCAGCCTGTACCAACGCCTGGATTGCCCCAACGCCGAACGCTTCGACCTGGAACACGCACTGTTGCTCAGCGAAGACCCCATCCAGCGCCTGCGCCTGACCGAGCGGCTGGGGCACCTGCCGCCCAACTCCGTGGTGCACTAAGCCTGCGGCGTTTTGAGAATATCGCCATGCAGCGCGAGCTTCGGCGCTTGGATCACCGGCGCGCGCACCTGGATGATCAGCAACGCGGCAATGACTGCCGGGATCGCGCAGAAGAAAAAAATCTGCTGCACAGGAATATGCATGGCCAGCAACAGGCTGCCGAACAGCGGCCCCAGGATCGAACCGAAACGTCCCACGCCCAACGCCCAGCCCGTGCCGGTAGCGCGAACATGTGCCGGGTAGAAATTGCTGGCGAAGGCGTTAAGGGTCAACTGCCCGCCGATGATGCAGAAACCGGCTGCGAACACACAGGCCACCAGGTAGCGCGGATTGTCGTGGTTCAACCCCAGCAGAACGGTACACACCGCCGCTGCCGCCAACACGCCGGACAACAGCCGCACCTTGCTTTTGAGGCGGTCGGCAAACCAGGCCATGCCGATCGCACCCAGGGTGCCGGCAAACAGAAACATCGAGGTCACCAGGTTGGCTTGCTTCAGCGCCAGGCCGCTTTCGAGCAACAACGATGGCAGCCAACTGATCATGAAATACAACAGGATCAGGCTGACAAAGAATGTCGACCAGATCAGCAAGGTCGGGCGCGCGTAACCGTTGCGAAACAGCTCCACCACCGTCAGCTTGCTGCCCTGCTCGTGCAGGTTTTGTGCCTCCCTCGCCGGCGGCGGTTGCCAATCGGGCAGCATGCGCGCGGTGACGCTGCGCAATCGCAGATACGGCGATGCGTCGCGTAACAGGCGCGGCAAGGATTCAGGCAGCAGCCACACCAAAAACGGCAACAACAGCAACGGCGTAACGCCGCCTGCCAGAAATACTGCCTGCCAACCAAAATTGTCGATAAACCCTGCCGCCACAAACCCACCCGCCGCGCCGCCGAAGGAGAACCCGCACGCGGCCAGGGTCACCATCAAGGTGCGCAGGCGTGGCGGCGAATAGTCCGACATCAACGCCATGGCACTGGGCATCGCACCGCCCATGCCGATGCCACAGGTAAACCGCGCGGCCATCAGCGTGGTCAGCGAGTTGGCGAACACCATCAGCACGGTGAGGCTGGCGTAGATCAACACACAACCCAGCAGGATGCGCCGCACACCAAACCGGTCGGCCAGGGGCGTTACCAACAGCGAGCCCAGTGTGAGCCCCAACAGGTTGGCGCTGAACACCGGCCCGAATGCGGCTTTTTCCAGCTCCCAGTCCTTGGCCAGCGCCGGCACCACATAGCCCAGCACCTGGGCATCGTAGCCATCGGTCACCAGCAGCAACGCCAGTAACAGGAGGATCAACCACTGATAGCGCGACACCGGACGGGCGTCGAGTGCCGCGCGAAAGCTGGCAATCTGAGTGTGCATCGCAAGGTACCTGCTTATTTTTATGGGTAGGCGGCCCCGATCCAATGTGGGCGCCTTGAGCGTTATGGGGTGTCGGGTTGGTGGGCGGGATGGGCCTGAATGAACGCCGGATGCTGCGCCGCCAACGCCGCCACCCGCCCAATACGCGGGTAGGCCGCCAACGGCACCTTGAAGCGCTGTGCCGCATATAGCTGCGGAACCAGGAACGCATCCGCCAGCCCCGGCTGCTCGCCGAAGCAAAACCCTGTGTCGCCAATCAACTGCTCCACCGCGCCCAACCCCTGGCTGATCCAATGACCGATCCACTCCAGCACCTGTGCCTCATCATGCCCCCACTGGCGCAACAGGTTCTGGGTGCTGGAGTTGTGCAGCGGGTGGATATCGCAGCCGATAATTGCCGCAACGCCACGCTCGTGGGCACGGGTGGCCAGGTGCTTGGACAGCAACGGCACCTGTGGATAACGTTCGTCCAGGTACTCGATGATTGCCGAAGACTGAATCAGCAGCTCACCGTCATCGAGGCGCAACGCCGGCACGCGACCTTGCGGGTTGATGGCCAGGTATTCCGGCTGGCGATTGGCACCGCCCGCCGGTAACAGCAAGTTGACCGGCACCGCCGTACAGTCCAGCCCCTTGAGCGCCAAGGCAATGCGTACCCGGTACGACGCGGTGGAGCGGTAGTAGGTATAGAGTTCCATCACCCGCCCCTCTTAACGTGCCGCAACCACGGTACCCCGGCATTCGCCGAAGCCGATGGAGGCAAAGCCTTCACGCTTGCAGCGGGCGCGCAGGATGATCTCGTCGCCGTCTTCGAGGAACCTGCGCACTTCGCCGGACGGCAATTCGATCACCTTCTTGCCGCCTTCGGTAGTCTCCAGCAGGCTGCCGAACTGCCCCGCCTGCGGCCCGGACAACGTGCCGGTGCCGAACAGATCACCGGCCTGCAACTGGCAGCCGTTGACACTGTGATGCGCCACCAGCTGCGCCACGGTCCAGTACATATGCAGGCTGTTGCTCAGGGCCAGGCGATGGGCCGGCAGGTTCTGTTCACGCATGGCGGCGGTGGTCAGCAGCACCTCCAACTCGATATCCAGGGCGCCGTTGGCCTGGTCACGTTTGTCCAGCAGGTACGGCAGCGGTTGCGGGTCGCCCTCGGGGCGGGCCGGCTGGGCCTTGCGGAACGGCTCCAGCGCTTCGGCCGTGACCACCCAGGGCGAGATGGTGGTGATGAAACTTTTCGACAAAAATGGCCCCAGCGGCTGGTATTCCCACGCCTGGATATCGCGTGCCGACCAGTCGTTGAGCAAGCAGAAACCGGCGATATGCTCAGCCGCGTCACCAATGGCAATCGAATCGCCCATGGCATTGCCCGGGCCGATCCAGATCCCCAGTTCCAATTCGTAGTCCAAACGCGCACACGGGCCGAAGGTCGGTTCGGCCTGGCCGGCGGGCAGCGTCTGGCCTTTGGGGCGACGCACCTCGGCACCCGACGCACGAATGGTCGACGCGCGGCCGTGGTAGCCAATCGGTACGTACTTGTAGTTGGGCAGCAACGGGTTGTCAGGACGGAACAGCTTGCCGACGTTTTGCGCGTGTTCGATGCCCACGTAGAAATCGGTGTAGTCGTTGATCCGCGCCGGCACATGCAGCTGGCAATCGGCGGCGCGATGCAGTACCTGGGCCTCGCGTGCGTGCAATGGGCTGCCCTCGGCCAGCAGTTCCAGCAGGCGTTCACGCAAAGCCACGCGCGGGCCACGGCCCAGTTCGAAGAAGGCATTCAACTGGCCGCCGGCGGTCGCTTCAACGGCACGACGGGCCTCGCCGTCAAACGCGTCCAACGCAGCGTGAAGATCGAAGATGCAGTCACCAATCGCCACGCCACTGCGCGGTGCCGAGCCGTTGATACTGAAGATACCCAGCGGCAGGTTCTGCAGCGGGAAATCACGGTGACCGTTGGCCGAAGCCACCCAGCTGCGGGCTAGCGTCTGTTGAGTCATGGGTTATCTCCGGTTCGGGTTGAAGGTGGCGGGCAGCGCGGCCCAGCACGCGTCGTAAGCGGGTTGCAGTTGCGGGCAGTCCAGGGCGAACTGGGTGGGACGCAGCACTTGGCTGGTCTCGAACATGAAGGCCATGGTGTTGTCGATCTTGTGCGGCGCCAGCTCGACGTTGATGGCTTTGGTGCGGGTCTCGCCGTCCGGGCCATGGGCACTCATGCAGCTGTGCAGCGACGCACCGCCGGGCAGGAAGCCTTCAGCCTTGGCATCGTAGGCGCCCTGGATCAGGCCCATGTATTCGTTCATCAGGTTGCGGTGGAACCACGGCGGGCGGAAGGTGTTCTCGGCCACCATCCAGCGTGGCGGGAAGATCACGAAGTCGAGGTTGGCCAGGCCGTGGGTGCTGGTCGGCGACGTCAGTACGGTGAAGATCGACGGGTCCGGATGATCGAAACTCACCGTACCGATCGTATTGAAGCGGCGCAGATCGTATTTGTACGGCACGTTATTGCCGTGCCAGGCCACCACGTTGAGTGGCGAATGATCCAGCTCGCAGGCCCACAACTCGCCGAGGAACTTCTGCACCAGCGTCGTGGGTATCTTCAGGTCTTCGTAATGGGCGACCGGGGTGAGGAAGTCGCGCGGGTTGGCCAGGCCGTTGCTGCCGATGGGGCCCAGGTCCGGCAGGCGCAACGGGGCGCCATGGTTTTCGGCGATATAACCGCGTGCTTGCGCATCCAGCAGTTCGACGCGGAATTTGAGCCCGCGCGGCAGCACGGCGATTTCCAGCGGTTGCACCTCCAGCACCCCCAGTTCGGTGGCGATACGCAGGCGGCCCTGCTCCGGAACGATCAACCACTCGCCATCGGCGTTGAAGAACACGCGTTCCATCGAACGGTTGGCGCGGTAGTGATAAATGCTGATACCTGCGGGTTTTCCGACGCCGAGTTGGCAACCATGCCGACGAGGCCGTCGATAAAGTCGGTCGGCTCGCTCTGAATATCCAGCGGGTTCCAACGCAGTCGGTTGGGTGTCACCGCGCCCAGCGGCCCACCGGCCAACTGCCGGTCCAGCTTGACGAACGCCGGGTGGTTGGCCGAGGGCTGGATGCGGTAGAGCCAGGTACGCCGGGCTTCGCTGCGCGCCATGGTAAACGCGGTGCCGGAGAACAGTTCGGTGTACAGCCCATACGGCGCTTTTTGCGGGGAGTTCTGGCCGACCGGCAGCGCGCCGGGCAGGGCTTCGCTGGCGAATTCATTGCCGAAGCCCGACAGGTATTCGAGGTTCATGGAGCATCCTCTGTATCACGTTATTTTTATCGTAATCGATTTACGCATAACGTAATTTGATCACTATCGAGCGTCAAGCTATAAAGACGCCCATTCATCTCTTGGATTCCCGCCCCTCCATGGAAAAGCCCCGCGACACCGGTAAACAGAAAGTCCGCTCGGCCGAAGTGGGTACCGACATTCTCAAAGCGCTGGCCGAGTTGGCGCCGGCCACCTCGCTGTCGCGCCTGGCCGAACATGTGCAAATGCCAGCGAGCAAGGTACACCGCTACCTGCAGGCCTTGATCGCCTCCGGGTTTGCCGAACAGAACACCGCCACCAACCACTATGGCCTGGGCCGCGAAGCCTTGCGCGTCGGCTTGGCCGCGCTGGGCAGCATGGACGTGTTGAAAGTCGGCGCCCTGCCCCTGGCGGAACTGCGCGACGAGTTGAATGAAACCTGCTTTCTGGCGGTATGGGGCAACCAGGGCGCAACCGTGGTGCAGATCGAACCGGCGGTGCGCGCGGTCACGGTGGTGACGCAGTTGGGCTCGGTATTGCCACTGCTCAGCTCATCCACCGGGCTGGTGTTCAGCGCCTTCCTGCCGTTGCGGGAAACCGTGGAGCTGCGCGAGCGTGAGGTGCAGGCAGGTCTTGCCCATGCGCTGGCGGACGACGGGGCCTACGCCATCACCTGCGAGCAGATCCGCCGCCGTGGCCTGCATTTTGTACACGGGTTGCTGATGCCGGGCGTGGACGCGTTGTCGGCACCGGTGTTCAACGCGGTCGGGCACGTCGCAGCGGTGATGACGGTGGTCGGCCCTACCTCGCTGTTCCACGCCGACGAAGATGGCCCGGCGGCGCAGCGCTTGCTGGCGGCGACCCGGGCCGTGAGTTGGCGCATGGGCTATCAGCCCTGAATCAGTCGCGCCACTGGGTCAGGGCCACAGCCAGGCGGTTTTCGAGGGCGCGGATCGGCGCCGCATCGCCCAGGTAGTTGTTGCTGAGCATCGAGAACACCAGGCGTCGCCCGTCGGCATCGTGGATGTAGCCACTGAGCGACGAGACGCCCGCCATGGAGCCGGTCTTGGCGTGCAGGTTGTTTTCAGCGGGCGTGCCGCGCAAGCGATAACGCAGGCTGCCGCCGCTCATGCGGTTTACGTTGCCGGCGATCGGCAGCGCGTCGTACCAGGCCTCGAACCAGGGCTGTCTGGCCGTGGCCAGCAACAGGTCGGTCAAGTTCTGCGACGACACCAGATTGCGCCGCGACAAGCCCGAGCCGTCCACCTGGCTCAGCGTCGCCGGGTCCAGGCCCTGGCGCTGCATGAACGCCGCCACCGCTGCCACGCCCGCCTGGGCGGTGCCCGCATTCGCCGTCTGGCGCCCCATGGCCTTGAGCAAGGCTTCGGACATGTTGTTGTTCGAGAGCTTGAGCAGCGGCGTGATCAGTGCCTGCAACGGCGCCGACTGATGCTCTGCCAACAGCGTCGCGGTGTTCGGGGTGGCACCGCCGATCACGCGTCGACCCAGCACCTTGATGCCCTGCTGCGCCAGCGCCTGTTCAAACAGGTTGGCCACCAGTTGCGTCGGCTCCCAGACGCTCACCCACTCTCGGCGTTGCTCGCCCGGCGCCAGCGCACCGGTGAGTTGCAGCAGGTTGGTGCCGTGCCGGCGGGTGATGCCGTACGTATTGCCCGGGCCACTGACCGCGCGATTGCTCAGTTGTACGTAATCGGTTGGCGGGCTTAGCACCACACTCACCGGCTGGCCGGCTGTCGCCGGGGCCTTGGCGGTGACGATCAAGGTGCCCGCATCAAAATCGGTGTCGGGCGACACCGTGAGCGCCGAAATCTGCGCGCCGTAGTAGGTGCTTTCATCGTCCTGCGCCCAGTCGACACCCAAGCGTTCGGTGTCGAACCAGGTGTCGTCAAATACCAGGTCCCCCTGCACTTGACGCACGCCCTGGCTCGCCAGCTGCGCGGCCAGCGCCTGGTAATCGGCGAGCTGCGTGGTGGGGTCGCCCAGGCCACGCAGGTAAAGGTTGCCGGTCAGGCGCTCGCCTTGCTGCACGCCGTTACCGCGCAACTGCGTGGAAAACCGGTATTGCGGCCCCAGCACCTCCATAGCGGCCGCGGTGGTCAGCAATTTGAGATTCGAGGCAGGCACCAGCCGCGTACGCGGATTGTATTGGTAAAGCGTGGCGCCGCTGCGGGCGTCGCGCACCATCAGGGAGACGGTGGCGCCGTTGAGGGCCGGGTCGGCCAGCATTCGATCGAGGGTGGCCGAGGTGGAGGTCGGCGAAACGCTGGCGCAACCATTGAGTAACAAGCTCAAGCACAGCAGGTGCAGCCATCGTCCAAAGTGCATCGGTGTCGTTTCCCGCCAAGCCATCAGTGCCGGCAACGCTAACAGCTGCGCCCCCTTATGGCGAGCGGGCTGGCCTCCCACACTTTGGATCGGTGCTGATCCGCAACCCCAGGTCACCGCTGCCCCTTTTAGAACTGCAGCGTGCTCGACACCGACACCTGCCGTGCATCCCCCATCGACACAAAGAACCGGCTGGCCGCCGAGGTGTAGTAGGTGCGGTCAAACAGGTTCTTCACGTTGAGCTGGAACTTGACCTTCTGCCCTTCAATTTTGGTGTCGTAAGTGGCGAACGCATCCGCCACGGTGTAGCCCGGCAAGTTGAAGTCGTTGGCCGCATCGCCTGCGCGCTCGCCCACATAACGCGCACCCGCGCCGACTCGCAATTGATCGCCGCCGAACACGTTGCCGAAGTCATACACCGCCGACAGCGAGCCGGTGTGCCTGGCCACGTTCTGCAGGCGGTTGCCTTGCAGGGTCGGGTCCTTGTCCTTGACGTCTTCGGCGTCGGTGAAGGCGTAGCTGCCGATCACGCTCCACTGGTCGGTCAGCTGGCCGCTGGCGTCCAGTTCCAAGCCCCGGGAGCGCACCTGGCCGGCGATGCTGTAGACCGTGTTGGCATTGGAGCCCACCGAGACCAGGACGTTGCGCTTGTCGATATTGAACAACGCCGCACTGGCGGTGATGCGCCCAGGGATGTCGAGCTTGGCGCCCAACTCCCATGATTTGGATTCCTCGGGCGTCAGGTCGCCGGTCAAGGTGCTGTTGTCGGCCAGGGCGGCGATGGTGGAGTTGGGTTTGAACGACTCGGTGTAGCTGCCGTAGAACGACAACTCGTCGGTGTAGCGATACACCAGGCCGGCGCGCGGCACCCAGGCCTGGCCGTTGCCGTTGGTGTTGGCCTTGAACGGCACGCCCTTGCCGGCGTATTGGTCGTACATCTGGTAACGCGCGCCGGCGACAAAAATCCACCGCTCGTTCAGGTGAATCGCGTCCTGGAAAAACACCGAGTCGCTGCGCAGCAGGTCGGTCTGGGCGCTGTCGGTGGCACTGACCGTGCTGCCCGCCACTTCATTGCCGTACACCGGGTTGTTGTAGTTGAAGGTGGTGCGCGAGGCCTGGCGGATCAGGTCGGCGCGATAGATCTTGCGGTACTCGTCGTCCAGGCCGAACACCACGTCATGTTGCATGCCCAGTGCGTTGACCTTGCCTTCCAGGCTCGCGGTGGCGAAACGGTCGGTGGTGATCGCGCCCTGGGTGCCGTCCATTTTGCGGGTCAGGGTGCCGTTGTCATTCACCGCACTGACGCGCACTTGGCTGGCATCGTAGGTCTCGCGGTTCCAGCTATAGCCGAAGTGGGCTTTCCAGTCGTCGTTCACGTCATGGTCGGCTTCGAAGCGGTACAGGTCGGAGCGGCCTTGCATGTTGTTGAACGGTTCATCCAGACGCCGGGTGGACGGGATGTCCAACGGGTGGTTGGACTTATCGATGGCGGTGCCACGGTCGAACGGCGAGAGAAACTCGCGGTGTTCATAGGCGAACAGCAACTTGGTGCTGTCGCCGTACCAGGCCAGGGACGGGGCAACCAGCGTTTCGCGATGGGTGCCGAAGTTGCGCCAGTAGTCTTCGTCTTCGTGGTCGACGATCAGGCGATAGGCCAGGCCCGAATCACCGATCGGCCCGGTGGTGTCGAGGCCGCCGCCGCTGCCGTTCTTGCCGTCGCCAAAGGTGGAGCCGCGCACGGTCAGGGACGTGGAGGGGCTCAACTCGGGCTTTTTACTGACGATATTCACCACGCCGCCCGGGTCCTGGATGCCATACAGCAACGAGGACGGGCCCTTGAGCACTTCGACGCGCTCGGCCGTGGCGTTCAATGCGCGCCCCTGCACTATCGGCATGCCGTCGCGCATGATCGAACCGTTACGGTTGTCGCCGAAGCCGCGCAGCATCACCGCGTCCTGAGTGCTGGCCAAGGTGTTGGCCTGGGTGATGCCGCTGATATTGCCCAAGGCATCGTCCAGGTTGCGCGGGGTCTGGTCACGCAAGACCTGCGCCGGGACCACATTGACGGTTTGCGGGGTTTCCAGCAGCAACGCATGGGAGCGCATCACCGAGCTGGTGGGCGGCGGCTGGTAACTGGTGCTGTCCTGGGTTTGGCCGACGCCGCTGATGGTGGTGGCGCCGAGGTTGAGCGCGCCATCGGTGGGTAGCGGCTCCAGGGCCAATGTGCGGGCATCGATTTGGCGGAAGGTGAAGCCGGAGTTGCCCAACAGGCGTTGCAGGGCCTGGGTTGCGCTCATCTGCCCGCTGACCGCCGGGGCACTCAGGCCGTAGGGCGCTTCGTCGGTGTAGATCACGCTGATGCCGGTCACCCGGCTGAAGTCGCTCAGGGCCTGGGGCAGCGGCTTGGCGGCCAGGGCAAAATTGAACTGGGCACTTTGCTGCTCTTGCGCCTGTGCCACGCACAACGGCAGCAACGCTAGCCCCGACACCACCAATACCGAGGCTCCCAGCCACTGTTTAACCAAACCGCCCGCCATCGACTTCATGCTGTGAGAACCCGTGTAGAAAACGCTGTTAATGCGAATAAATCGCAGTTTCAAGCACTACACGGATGGGCCGCCGTTTTACCTCACGTTTATGTGCAAATTATTTTTAATCAGTGCGCCTGGATGCGGAAACCGAAGCGCGGAAAATGCACATGCACGGTGCCCGCTCGCGCGTCGGTGCGGCGCAGGATCAGCTCTTCGCGCCCGGCAAAGAGCAATTCGCCGGCGACCGGGTCGACCCCGTAATCGATGGCGCTGATGCTCACCTGCTGACCGGGCTGGAAGCCATTCAAGTCCTCGAACACTTCCGCGGGCAACGGCGCCGGTGTGGCGTTACGCGCAACGTCCAATGCTTGCTCGGCGCTCATCTGGCTGGCGGTGCCGTGACCAAAACCGAGCACGCGGCCCAACCACGCCGACACGGCCGGATACGCATCCACCAACGGCGCGGTCACGGGCGTCGCCTTGAGGAACCACAACGGATGGGCCAGGGCAAAGTCGGCAATGCACGGCTCGCCAAACAGAAAGTCCCCCGGTTCACGCTGTAATTGCTGCTCCAGGCGCGCCATGATCGCCGGCCATTGGTGCTTGGCCAGTTCCGCCGGCAGCTTGCTGGCCGTGCCGCCGCTGAACAGCGCGGCGCGGTCCGCGAGGAACGCCTTGATCGCTTCCGGCGGCAACTTGCCGAAACGCACCGCCACCGACTCAGGCTGGAACACCAGGCTCACGGCGTGGGCAAACACAACACTGTCGGCCCAGGTGGCGAAGGTTTGGGTGATCATCTCCTGGCCCAGCGGGAACAACGCCGGCGCGGATTTTTCCTGCTCCAGACGGCGGGCGATCAGGGCGGTGTCGCAATAGATATCGGCACCCACTTGCAGCACCGGGGTCTTGCGGTAGCCGCCGGTGAGGGCAGTCAGGTCCGGCTTTGGCATCACCGGCGAGATATGCACCGAGTGCCAGGACAGGCCTTTGAACCCCAGCAACAGCCGGGCTTTTTCCGCGAAGGGGGATGTGGGGTAGTGGTGCAGGATTAGCTCAGACATGCTGGGGTCCACTGGACAAATGAACCCGCAGCTTAGCCTGCAACGGGCTCAGTGGGTGTGATAGCCGCCCATCAGTCAGATCAATGAACCACTGGCCGCCAGACACTCCTTGGCGCTCTTCTTCAATTTCTTGATCAACCGCTCCTGGCGCAGCGCCTCGCCTTTGCTTGCGCACTGCTCGGTATAGACCAACGCCACCGCCGGGCTGGAGAGGAAAAACCGCGCGCCCTTGCCGCTCTGGTGCGAGGCAAAGCGGCGTACCGGGTCATTGCTGATGCCACAATACAGCGCGCCATTGGCGGCGCGCACCAGGTACACAAACCAGGGTTTGGGTTCGACAGGATCAGTCACAGGCGGATTCAACAAACCAGAGGAACGCCAAGCTTATCAACGACTCGCCTGAAATGCCTTCAAGCCTTTGTTCGCCTGGGCGCGCACGGCGTTTTTCACCAGCGGTGTCCAGCCCAGCAGCAAGCCTTTGGTGCCCAATGCCTGGCGCGACCAGCGCCACAGGTCGAAGCTGTCGTGGTGCTCGCAGATCTTGCCGTCGCGCAACACAAACCGCGCCTGAATATCATTGACCACGGTGTTGCCGGTGGCACTGAACAAGTACGTAGCCACCCAATGCGCACCGCCGCTGCGATCATCGCTGCGCACGTTGTCGAACGTCAGGGAGAAGTCCTTGGCACGCGTGGTCAGCATGCGCCACATATCGCCGACATCGCGCCCGCGCAACTCACCGAAGGCCGGGTCGCTGAACACCACATCCTCGGTGTAGCAGGCGGCCATCGCGTCGGCGTCCAGGCGCTGGAAGGCCGTGTAGAACTGGGTGATCAGGGCGTTATGGGCATCGCTCATGGGCAGGCTCCGCTGGCGTCAAAAAGGTAGGCGCACGATAAGCCGCCCGCGCCGCTAACGCCACTGACATTCGCCACGCAAATGACCGGGGCTAGGGGCACGGGGGCGGCGCTAGACTTTTCGCTGCTCACGCCTACGTACCGCGCACGGCCCGCGCCAACCCCGGCGACCATGGCCGCCACGCCGATCACTGCGAAAATCCAGCCCGTCGCGCCCCACCCACCGGTCCAATCGTGCACCAGGCCCACGGCCAGCGGCCCCATGGAGGCCAGGGTGTATCCGATGCCCTGGGCCATGCTCGACAGGTTCGCGGCCACATGGGCGTCGCGCGAGCGCAGTACGATCAGGGTCAGCGCCAGGCTGAAAGTACCGCCCTGCCCCAGGCCGAGCACAATCGCCCAGCCCCACAAGCCGTCGAGGGGTGCATACAGGCAACCGAACAGGCCGCCCAGCGTCAGCAACATCACGATCACGATGGCCAAACGCTGGTCTTTACCCCGCGTGGCCAGCCACGGTGCCGCCAGGGAACTGAACAATTGCACGATGATGGAACCGGACAGCGCCAGCCCCGCTTCGGTGGCGCTCAGGCCACGGCCGATCAGCATCGACGGCAGCCAGCCGAACACGATGTAGGCCAAGGACGATTGCAGGCCCATATAAAGCGTGACCTGCCACGCCAACGGATCGCGCAATAACCCCTTCACGCGATAAGCAACACGGTGCGCGCCGTGTCGTTGCCCGACCTGCGGCAGCCAGCACAACGCCGCGACCAACGCCGGCACCATCCAGAACCCCAGGCCTATCGCCCAGCTATCGCCGAAGTAATCACTGAGTGGCACCGCAGCCCCCGCCGCCAGCGCAGCCCCCAGGCACAACGCCATGGTGTAGACGCCGGTCATGGCGCCCGCCTGCCTGGCGAAATCCCGCTTGACGATGCCCGGCAGCAACACCCCGATAATGCCGATGCTCGCACCGGCGATCAGGCTGCCGAGAAACAACCCCGCTTCACCCAGCACACTGCGCAGGATGATCCCGGCGGCCAGGGTCAGCAGGATGCCCAACACCACCCGCTCAGCCCCAAAGCGCCGCGCCAGGATCGGTGCGGTGGGCGCGAACAAGCCCAGGCACAGCACCGGCAACGTGGTCAGCAGCCCAGCCTTGGCGGCCGACAACCCCAGGCTGCTGGAGACTTCACTGAGCAAGGGCGCCAGGCTCGACAACGCCGGGCGCAGGTTCAGCGCCACCAGCACCAGGCCCAGTAGCAGCAACCAGGGGCGGCTTACGGTTGGCGGCGTCTGTTGCACCACGTCGTCGTCGGCTTCGGCGTCGATCAGCAGTTCGGTGTTGCGTTGCGGTTCAAGGTTCATTGATCAACTGCCGGCAAAGGGATTTGGCACGTTCCGGGTCCTGGTGTTCCACGGCGTCGAGCAGGGCAACATGCAGGTCGAACACCGCCTGGCGTCGCGGCGACATGCTCAGGGTCTGGCGCAACTGCGCCCCGACGATGGCGGAAAAATACCGGTACAACTCGCTCAACGCCGGGTTATGCGCGGCGTCCACCAAGCGTGTGTGGAACACCAGGTCGGCGCGGATATAGGCCTCCAGTTCACCGTGGTACAGCGCGGCGCTGGCCTGCAGCGCCTCCCGCAGCTGTTCGAGGTCTTGCTCGGTACGCCGCAGTGCCGCCAGGCCGATGGCCTCCACTTCAAGCATCTGCCGCGTCTCCTGCGCCTGCTCCAAGGTGCAGTGGGACAGCGCGCGCATCGCCCCCAGCGGGTCGGTCATCGAGCGCAGATAACTGCCGTCACCCTGGCGGATTTCGATCAACCCGGAAAACGCCAACACACGCATGGCTTCGCGCACGGTATTGCGACTGATGCCCAGCTCGGCGCACAACTCCGGCTCGGTGGGCAGGCGTTCACCGACCGCCCACACCCCTGCGGCGATGCGCAGACGCAGTTGCTCCAAGGCCTGATCGACCAGGGAGCGTTTAATCAGGGGAGCGATGTCTGTCATGGGTGCGCGCTTTCGTCCAATCATAGGATGAATTTTCCTACAGGCTATTCAGAGTTGCCCACAAAGACAAGGCATTGGCCGAAGGCACTGACCTGCGCAGGCTCAAGTCATACCGTGAACACAGGGCATGAGGCGCCCAAGGCCTATTGAACAGACAAAAATAAACCCGGCCAGGCCGGGTTTATTGTTTCAACCATCGATCAATGCAAAATCTGGCTCAAGAACAACTTGGTCCGATCATTCTGCGGGTTGTCGAAGAAGTCATTCGGCGCCGCCTGCTCAACGATCTCGCCCTTGTCCATGAAGATCACGCGGTTGGCCACGGTGCGGGCGAAGCCCATTTCGTGGGTCACGCACAACATGGTCATGCCGTCTTCGGCCAGGCCGATCATGGTGTCGAGTACTTCCTTGACCATTTCCGGATCGAGCGCCGAGGTTGGCTCATCGAACAGCATGATTTTCGGCTTCATGCACAAGGCACGGGCAATCGCCACACGCTGTTGCTGGCCGCCGGAGAGTTGCCCCGGAAACTTGTGCGCCTGCTCCGGGATACGCACGCGCTCCAGGTAGTGCATGGCAATTTCTTCGGCCTTGCGCTTGGGCATCTTGCGCACCCACATCGGCGCCAACGTGCAGTTCTGCAGGATGGTCAGGTGCGGGAACAGGTTGAAGTGCTGGAACACCATGCCCACTTCACGACGGATCGCTTCGATCTGCTTGAGGTCGTTGGTCAGTTCCACGCCGTCGACCACGATGCGGCCCTGCTGGTGCTCTTCCAGACGGTTGAGGCAGCGGATGGTGGTGGACTTGCCCGAACCCGACGGCCCGCACAGCACGATACGCTCGCCCTGCTTGACGTTCAGGTTGATGTCTTTCAACACGTGGAACTGGCCGTACCACTTGTTGACGCCCTGCATCTGGATAATGCCTTCAGGGCTCACAGGCTGTTTGATTGCTTCGCTCATAAAAAAGAACTCCTAACGCTTGTGGCCTGTGTCGAGCTTGCGTTCCAGATGCATGGAATAGCGCGACATACCAAAACAGAAAATCCAGAACACCAGGGCGGCGAACACGTAGCCTTCAGTGGCCATGCCCAGCCATTTGGGGTCGGCGGCAGCTTGCTTGACGCTGTTGAGCAGGTCGAACAGGCCGATGATGATCACCAGGCTGGTGTCCTTGAACAGCGCAATAAACGTGTTGACGATGCCCGGGATCACCAGCTTCAGGGCTTGCGGCAGAATCACCAGACCCATGCTGCGCCAGTAACCCAGGCCCATCGCCGCGGCCGCCTCGTACTGACCTTTAGGAATCGCCTGCAACCCGCCGCGCACCACTTCGGCCACATAGGCCGACTGGAACAGGATCACGCCGATCAGCGCCCGCAGCAGCTTGTCGAAGTTCATGCCTTCAGGCAGGAACAACGGCAGCATCACCGACGACATGAACAGCACCGTGATCAACGGCACGCCGCGCCAGAATTCGATGAAGGTCACGCAGACCACACGAATCGCCGGCATGTTCGAACGTCGCCCCAGTGCCAGCACAATACCCAGCGGCAAGGCGCCGGCGATGCCGACAGTGGCGATCACCAGGGTCAGCATCAGGCCGCCCCACTGGCTGGTCGCCACGTTGGTCAAGCCGAACACGCCACCGTGCAGCAGGAAGTAGGCAACGATCGGGTACAGCACCAGGAAGCTCAGGCCGTAGATGGCCTTGTGTTGGAAGCGCGAGAGGAACAACGGCGCCACGCCGACAATCGCCAGCCACACGGTCAGGTCCACGCGCCAGCGCAGGTCGCCGGGGTAGTAGCCGTACATGAACTGCCCGAAGCGCTGTTGGATGAACACCCAGCAGGCGCCTTCCTTGGTGCAATCGGCGCGAGTGGTGCCCACCCAGTTGGCATCGAGGATGGCCCAATGCAGGATCGGCGGCACCACCAGGTACACCAGGTAAATCGACAGCAAAGTCAGCAAGGTATTGAGCCAACTGGAAAACAGGTTGGCGCGCATCCATGCCACCGGGCCGAAGACTTTGCTCGGCGGCGGCATATCGGGTTTGAAAGTATGAGAACTCATGTGCGTTTCCTCACCGCTCGATCAGCGCAATGCGCTTGTTGTACCAGTTCATCAGCAGGGAAATGCTGATGCTGATCGCCAGGTACACGCTCATGGTGATGGCAATGACTTCGATGGCCTGGCCGGTCTGGTTGAGCACCGTGCCGGCAAACAGCGAAACCATTTCCGGATAACCGATACCGGCGGCCAACGACGAGTTTTTCGCCAGGTTCAGGTATTGGCTGGTCAGCGGCGGAATGATCACCCGCAAGGCTTGCGGAATGATCACCTTACGCAGCGTCGGCCCATTGCGCAGGCCCAGGGAACGCGCGGCTTCGGTCTGGCCGTGGCTGACCGACTTGATGCCCGAACGCACGATCTCGGCGATGAACGCCGCGGTGTACACCGTCAGGGCCAGGGTCAGTGCCAGCAGTTCAGGGATAAGCACCCAGCCGCCGACAAAGTTGAAGCCTTGCAGCTTGGGCATTTCCCAGTGCAGCGGCACGCCGAAGATCAACGCGCACAGTGCCGGGATCACGATGAACAACGCCAGGCCCGCCCAGAACTTATGGAACGGAACACCGGTGGCTTCAAAGCGCTTGTTGGCCCAACGAGTCATCAGCACGATCGCCACAATCGCCAGCACTACACTGGCCACAAACGGCCAGAACCCATCGGCGGCCAGCGCCGCCGGCATGTTCAGGCCACGGCTGCTGACAAAGAAGGTATCGCCGAAGTTATGGCTGTTGCGCGGCCCCGGCATGGTCAGGAACACCGCGAAGTACCAGAACAGGATCTGCAGCAGCGGCGGAATGTTGCGGAACACTTCCACATACACCGTCGCCAGCTTGTTGATCATCCAGTTCGGCGACAGTCGCGCCACGCCGACGATAAAGCCGAGCAGGGTAGCCAGGATCACGCCGATGAAGGTCACCAGCAGGGTGTTGAGCAAGCCGATTACAAAGACGCGGGCATAGCTGTCCGATTCGGTGTAGTCGATCAAGTGCTGCGCGATGCCGAAGCCGGCACTGCGCTCAAGAAAGTCGAAACCCGAGGTAATGCCTCGGTGTTGAAGGTTGGTCTGGGTATTGTTGAAGAGGTACCAGCCCAGCGAGACCACCGCCACAATCGTGATGATCTGGAAGAGCCACGCACGCACTTTGGGATCGCTGAAGCTGAGCTTCTGCTTTGGTGCGCCGATTTGATTTTGCATGAAGTGCCCCGGAAAGAATGGAACAGAACATCACCCGGCGGTTGGCCCACCGGGTGACAGAACCATCAGCGATCAGCGCACAGGCGGTGCGTATTGAATGCCGCCGTTGTTCCACAGCGCGTTCAGGCCAC
The DNA here is from genome assembly GCF_054668275.1 of Pseudomonas sp. S3_A03. Classification (NCBI taxonomy): domain Bacteria; kingdom Pseudomonadati; phylum Pseudomonadota; class Gammaproteobacteria; order Pseudomonadales; family Pseudomonadaceae; genus Pseudomonas; species Pseudomonas sp. S3_A03. The sequence continues at coordinate 5,126,439 of NZ_CP162753.1, read as the reverse complement.
GGTCGATTTCCAACGGGGTGCTCTTGCCGAGGTTGCGCTCGAACACTTCACCGTAGTTACCCACTTGCTTGACGATCTGCACGACCCAGTCTTTCTTCACTTTCAGGTCTTTGCCGTATTCGCCGTCGGCACCGAGCAGACGCGCGACGTCCGGGTTCTTGGTGGACTTGGCTTCAGCTTCAACGTTTTCGAAGTAATACCGGCTTCTTCGGCGTTGAGCATGGCGTAGCCTACCCAGCGCACGATGGCCAGCCACTCGTCGTCACCGTTACGTACCACCGGGCCCAGGGGCTCTTTGGAAATGGTTTCCGGCAGAACCACGTAGTCCTTCGGCGAGGCCAACTTGCTGCGCTGGGCGAACAGTTGGGACTTGTCGGAGGTCAGCACGTCGCAACGACCGGATTCCAGCGACTTGGCGCTTTCATCGGAGGTGTCGAAGGTGATCGGGGTGTATTTCAGACCGTTGCCACGGAAGTAGTCGGAAACGTTCAGTTCAGTGGTGGTACCGGCCTGGATGCAGATAGTTGCACCGTCCAGTTCCTTGGCGCTTTTAACGCCCAGTTTGTTGTTAACCAGGAAGCCGATGCCGTCGTAGTAGGTGATGAAACCCGGGAATTTCAGGCCCATGCCCGCATCGCGGGAGCTGGTCATGGTGGTGTTACGGGACAAGATGTCTACTTCGCCCGACTGAAGCGCGGTGAAACGCTCCTTGGCGTTCAACTGGCTGAACTTGACCTTGGTCGCGTCGCCGAACACGGCAGCGGCAACAGCGCGGCATACGTCAGCATCGATCCCCAGGATCTTGCCGCTGGCATCCGGTACCGAGAAACCCGGCAGGCCGTCACTCACGCCACATTGCACAAAGCCTTTCTTCTGCACGGCGTCCAGGGTGGCGCCGGCTTGGGCGAAACCACTGACACCCAGTACAGCGGCCGCGGAAACGATGGCCAGGGTGGATTTCAATACCTTCATTCAAACCTCCAGTTTTGCTCTTGTTGTGTCGGAGCTCGAACCCCACCGCACCCTTTTGAGGCGATCTTGACCCGTGTTGGCTTTTTTTGGGGTCAAACGGCATGAGGCTGTCGCTATAAGTCCAGTTGCTATCCCAGAGGCGGCTGTCACTGATAGTGTTACCGCCACGAGAGAGACCTGACATCGCTTTGTGCATAGCAAGCGCCGTACCAGAGTGACGGCTGAGTCGTTTCAGCCCATGGTCAAGAGCAAAAGATTCAAAGTTGCGACATCTAATTAACAAATCAACCAGTGACGCACCGTTCCGATGCACCCAATCGGAGCGAATGCACATCTATGGAGCAGACATGACCGAACCCTTGATTCTTCAGCCCGCCAAGCCCGCAGATGCCTGCGTAATCTGGTTGCATGGCCTGGGTGCCGATCGCTACGACTTCCTGCCTGTAGCCGAAGCCTTACAGGAAATCCTGCTGAGCACCCGCTTCGTTTTGCCCCAGGCCCCCACCCGTCCGGTGACGATCAATGGCGGCTACGAAATGCCCAGTTGGTACGACATCAAGGCGATGAGCCCGGCGCGGTCGATATCGCTGGACGAGCTGCAAACCTCTTCAAACATGGTCACAGACCTGATTGAAGACCAGAAGAGAACCGGAATAGACGCCTCGCGGATTTTCCTCGCTGGTTTTTCCCAAGGCGGCGCCGTGGTATTCCACACCGCGTTCAAGGACCTGGAAGGCCCTTTGGGTGGCGTGATCGCCCTCTCCACTTATGCACCGACCTTCGGCGATGAGCTCCAATTGTCCGCCAGCCAGCAACGCATTCCTGCCTTGTGCCTGCACGGCCAATACGACGAGGTGGTGCAGAACGCCATGGGCCGTACCGCGTATGAGCACCTCAAGAGCCGTGGTGTCACCGTGACATGGCAGGAATACCCAATGGGCCACGAAGTGTTACCCCAGGAGATACACGATATTGGTACCTGGTTGGCCGACCGCCTGCGCTGAACGCCGCGTTTAGGTAGCCGTATGACAGACGCACTACGCCGCGCCCGATTCTTGCATTACACTGGCCGGCGTATATTCCTTAACCAATTAATGAGATCACCGTGCTCAAAGCACTCAAGAAGATGTTCGGCAAAAACGAGGCTGAGCCGCTCGCGCCTGATTCCAGTGCTCCTGTCCCCACGCCCGGCAACCGTAATGACGGCCAACAGCCAGACCGGACAGCACCTGTCGCCCAGCCGAAGACGCCGACGGTGACGCCACCCGCACAGGCCATACCTGCTGAGGTAAAAGCCGAACCTGCGCCCAAGCCTCGCCGTGAGCGAGCACCCAAGCCGGTCGTCATCCCCTGGAAACTCGAAGACTTCGTCGTCGAGCCCCAGGAAGGCAAAACCCGCTTCCACGACTTCAAACTGGCCCCGGAACTGATGCACGCCATCCAGGACCTGGGTTTCCCGTACTGCACGCCCATCCAGGCACAAGTGCTGGGCTTTACCCTCGCGGGCAAAGACGCCATCGGCCGCGCGCAAACCGGTACCGGCAAGACCGCCGCGTTCCTGATTTCGATCATCACCCAACTGTTGCAAACGCCGCCGCCCAAAGAACGCTACATGGGTGAACCGCGCGCGCTGATCATCGCTCCCACTCGCGAGCTGGTGGTGCAGATCGCCAAAGACGCCGCCGACCTGACCAAGTACACGGGCCTGAACGTCATGACGTTCGTCGGCGGCATGGACTTCGACAAGCAGCTCAAGCACCTCGAAGCCCGCCATTGCGACATTCTGGTGGCCACGCCGGGCCGCCTGCTGGACTTCAACCAGCGCGGCGACGTGCATTTGGATATGGTCGAAGTCATGGTGCTGGACGAAGCCGACCGCATGCTCGACATGGGCTTTATCCCACAAGTGCGCCAGATCATTCGCCAGACCCCGCCCAAGAGCGAGCGCCAGACCCTGCTGTTCTCCGCGACCTTCACCGAAGACGTGATGAACCTCGCCAAGCAGTGGACCACCGACCCGTCCATCGTCGAGATCGAGGCGCTGAACGTCGCCAGCGAAAACGTCGAACAGCATATCTATGCCGTGGCCGGTGCCGACAAGTACAAGCTGCTCTACAACCTGGTCAACGACAACGGCTGGGAACGCGTCATGGTGTTCGCCAACCGCAAGGACGAAGTGCGCCGCATCGAGGAACGCCTGGTGCGCGATGGCGTCAACGCCGCGCAACTGTCCGGCGATGTGCCGCAGCACAAGCGCATCAAGACCCTGGAAGGTTTCCGCGAAGGCAAGATTCGCGTGCTGGTGGCCACCGATGTGGCCGGGCGCGGGATTCACATTGACGGCATCAGCCACGTGATCAACTTCACCCTGCCGGAAGTACCGGACGACTACGTGCACCGCATTGGCCGTACCGGTCGTGCGGGCGCTGCCGGTGTGTCGATCAGCTTTGCGGGCGAGGACGACTCGTACCAGTTGCCGTCGATCGAGGCGCTGCTGGGGCGCAAGATCAGCTGCGAGACGCCGCCGACGCATCTGTTGCGGGCCGTGGAGCGCAAACGCCCTTAACGGTTGGAATGCGCTAAAAAATGTGGGAGGGGCTTGCACCCTCCCACATTTGCATCTGTGTTTGGCGTGCTATTTCCAGCGGTCTGCAGCAGCGTGGTCGCTGTCGCGCCCTTCCACCCAGCGCGCACCGTCGGGCGTGTTTTCCTTTTTCCAGAACGGTGCCCGCGTTTTCAGGTAATCCATCACAAACGCACAGGCATCAAATGCCGCCTGGCGATGGGCACTGGCCGCCGCCACGAACACAATCGGCTCACCCGGCTCCAGCGCGCCGACGCGGTGCAACACCTCCAACTTGAGCAACGGCCAGCGCTGCTCAGCCTCAACGGCAATCTTGGCCAGGGCCTTTTCGGTCATGCCGGGGTAGTGCTCCAGAAACATCCCCGACACGTCGCGGCCATCATTGAAGTCGCGCACATAGCCGACAAAACTCACCACCGCGCCCACGCCCACATTGGCCGCGTGCATCGCGTTGACTTCAGCCCCGGGATCGAACGCTTCGACCTGCACGCAGATGGCCATGTTCAGCCTCCGGTCACGGGCGGGAAAAACGCCACTTCATCGCCGGCCTGCACCGGTTCGTCGAGGCTGCACAGCTCCTCGTTGCGCGCGCACATCAGGCTCGTTTCGTTGAGCACTGCGAACTCCGGATCAGCGGCCAATGCCTGGCGCACCGCGTCGACAGTCGCGAAGTCGCCTTCCATTTCCAGCGAATCGAAGCCCACCGCTTCGGCGTAGCGCGCAAAAAACAGTACGTTGACGCTCATTGTTCATCCGCCTTGAAATGGCCGCTCTTGCCGCCGAGTTTTTCCAGCAGGCGAATACTTTCGATGGTCATGCCGCGATCCACCGCCTTGCACATGTCGTAGATCGTCAGTGCCGCGACACTGGCGGCGGTCAATGCTTCCATCTCCACACCGGTCTGCCCGGAGAGCTTGCAGCGCGCGACGATATGCACACAGTCTGCGCCCTCGGCACTGAGTTCGACCTTGACGCCCGTCAACATCAGCGGATGACACAGGGGGATCAGATCACTGGTTTTTTTCGCGGCCTGGATCCCGGCAATGCGGGCCACGGCAAACACGTCACCCTTGGGATGGGCGCCGTCGACAATCATTTGCAGGGTTTCGGGCAACATGCGCACCCGCGCTTCAGCCACCGCTTCACGGAACGTCACGGACTTGTCAGTGACGTCGACCATATGGGCGCGGCCTTGGGAATCGAGATGAGTCAGCACAGCGATACTCCTGATCAGGAGCCGCGATTGTAAACCCAACACGGAACAAAATGTGGAAGGGGGCTTGAACCCGACAGCGGTGGCACATTCAACATTTCTGTTAACTGGCCCACAGCAATCGGGAGCAAGCCCCCTCCCCCATTGATCGCGTTTACAGGTGCGATTCGGCGTATTCGGCCAGAATCGAGCGCGGTACCCCTTGCAGCGCGATATGCACGCCGTTCGGGAAGTCTTTGAAGCGTTCCGTGAGGTACGTCAGCCCGGAGCTGGTCGCGGACAGGTAAGGGGTGTCGATCTGTGCCAGGTTGCCCAGGCACACCACTTTGGAACCGGCGCCGGCACGGGTGATGATGGTTTTCATCTGGTGCGGCGTGAGGTTCTGGCATTCATCGATCAAAATCAGGCTCTGCTGGAAGCTGCGACCTCGGATGTAGTTGAGGGATTTGAACTGCAACGGCACTTTGCTGAGGATGTAGTCGACGCTGCCATGGGTGTTTTCGTCATCCATGTGCAAGGCTTCGAGGTTGTCGGTGATCGCCCCCAGCCACGGCTCCATTTTTTCCGCCTCGGTGCCGGGCAGGAAGCCGATTTCCTGGTCCAGGCCCTGCACGCTGCGGGTGGCGATAATGCGGCGATAACGCTTGGTCACCATGGTCTGCTCGATGGCGGCGGCCAACGCGAGGATGGTTTTCCCCGAGCCAGCGGCGCCGGTCAGGTTGACCAGATGGATATCCGGGTCGAGCAGCGCGTACAGCGCCAGGCTCTGGTAGATGTCACGCGGTTTCAGGCCCCAGGCTTCCTGGTGCAACAGGGGTTCCTGATGCAGGTCGAGGATCAGCAGCTTGTCTACCTGGATCTCTTTGATCCAGCCCACGAAGCCCTGTTCGTCGACGATGAATTCATTGATATGCACGGCCGGAAGGTTGTCGATCAGTTGTACCTGATGCCAGGTGCGGCCATGGTCCTGACGGGTTTCGACCTTGCTCACGCGGTCCCAGAACGAGCCGGTCATCATGTGATAACCACGGGACAGCATCGACACGTCGTCGACCAGTTGGTCGGTACTGTAATCCTCGGCCGCGATCCCACACGCTCGGGCCTTGAGGCGCATGTTGATGTCTTTGGTCACCAGCACCACACGCAGGTCCTTGTCACGCGCATGCAGGTCGATCAATTGGTTGATGATTTTGTTGTCGTTGAGGTTTTCCGGCAGCAGGCTGGTGGGCTCGCCGCGCTTGCTCATCAGAATCGACAGCAAGCCCTTGGGCCCGCTTTTGCCACGCTGGATCGGCACGCCGACTTCAACGTCCTCCGGTGACGCTTCGCCCAATGTCTTGTCGATCAGGCGGATAGCCTGGCGGCATTCGGCGGCAACGCTGTGGTGCCCACTTTTGAGTTTGTCGAGTTCCTCAAGCACGATCATCGGGATAGCGACGTGGTGTTCTTCGAAATTAAGCAGAGCGTTTGGATCGTGGATCAATACGTTGGTATCGAGCACATAAAGGATTGGCTGGTCGGAAGAAGGGGTGCGTCCATGATCATCCATACTCGGTCACCTTTGTGGGAGCCAGTCGACGCAATACCACGACAGTGCTGCGCCTCGATTCGACCACCGAAATGCACCTTAAGTGACGTCAAGTGCATTGCCCACATGAGGAGTCTTGTAAGACGCCACCTGTGATGCAGGTTTCGGCGATCTGACTTCGTAATACCGCAAAACCCATGACAGGAAAAAGCACTTTGACGTTTTTTTGAAGTTTATTTTTCAGGATGACGAATAGCACTAGCCGAGTGCCATGTACCTCGTTAAAGTCAGAAGTCGGCCTGCATCGAAATGTTGCAAAAAAATCCCCAAAAATACCCCAGACCCAACAGGGCCGGGCCCCTCAGCGAAATGCCTCGCGGCAGTCCTGCCACCCCAGACCACTCTGCCCCGTCGCCTGCAGCAACTGCGGTAATGCCACGCGCGCCTTGTCCTGGGTGTCATGAAACACAATCACGCCTTTGCGCCACAGCAGCATCAGCGTCAACACCCGTTGTGCCGACTCCTCAGCCTTGAGTTTGCCCGGCTCATCCTGGGAATCGATGTCCCATAACGCCACCTGCAAGCCCTGCGCCTGGAAGAAGCCCTGGCTGTCCGCGCGACGCTGACCGTAGGGCGGACGGAACAGCGGCACGTAGTTCTCCGGCATCAGGTTCTGCACCAGCGCCGCACTGCGGGTGATCGAGCTTTGCCAGTCCACCCAATGACTGTGGGACCGGTATTGCCAACCCTGGGTGCCGACACACTGGCCCTGGTACACCGCCTCTACCTCGGCGGCGGAACTGCGTTGCACACGGGTTTGCAGGCTGCTGCCGAGGACGAAGAACATAGCGTTCATCTTCTGCTTGCGCAGGTAGTCGACCAGCCAGTCGGTATTGCCGCTGACCGGCGCCGGGCCGCCGTCGAAGGTGAGCAGGAACAGGCGGTCGTTGAGTTCGTCGCCATTGCGCTCGTGATCGCCGAAACGCGCGACTTCACTGCTGATCTGCGGGAACAGCGCGGCCTTGCGCAGCAGCTCGTCCAGATAGCGCTCGTGGAAGGCATGGCTGGGAGCGGCCCAGCCTATATAGAAGGAGTCTTCGCTGACCTGAAGCTTACCGGCCTCCTCGCGCAGGTCGTCCATGTTTTCCACCAGATAACAGAACGAGGCATCGACCTCGCAGCTCTGCTGGGCGAAGGTGTAGTTTTCCAGCAGGCGCTGCCAGAGCTGGCGGCGCAGGTCATCGATGGCGGCCCGGTTGATGATCTTCAAGCCCAGGCGCTGCTTGAGCGCCGCGTCATCCAAGGCTTCGCTGGCCAGCAGGCCGTGGGCAAACATCAGGATTTCCGCGCGCGAGGCCACATCGAACAGCGCCGGGCTGGTGAGCTTTTCGGGCCAGGTACCACGGTCCAGGCTGGCCACATCCACCGGCGCCGCATGGGTGCCCACACATAACAGGCACGCGGACAATAAAAGCGCTATTCGCACACAGGGTCTCCCTCTCCAGAGTCGTCGGCCACTATAGCGGATCACGCCTATCGCCATCATAGGTGGAGTCAAAACGCCCCAGCCCCTAGAATCGCGCCCACGATTACAGGAGACGACTTCATGCTGATGGTGATTTCCCCCGCCAAGACCCTCGATTTCGAGTCAAAGCCGGTAACCCCGCGCTTCACCCAGCCGCAATACCTCGATCATTCCCAGGAACTGATCGAACAATTGCGCGAGCTGAGCCCGGCGCAAATCAGCGAGCTGATGCACGTGTCCGATAAAATCGGTGGCCTCAACGCTGCGCGTTTCGGCAGTTGGACGCCCGCTTTCACCCCCGAGAACGCCAAGCAGGCCTTGCTCGCCTTCAAAGGCGACGTGTACACCGGCCTCAACGCCGACACTTTCAGCGATGCCGATTTCAACTACGCCCAGGACCACCTGCGCATGCTCTCGGGCCTATACGGCCTGCTGCGCCCCTTGGACTTGATGATGCCGTATCGCCTGGAGATGGGCACCAAACTGGCCAACGCTCGCGGTAAGGACCTCTACGCCTTCTGGGGCACGCGCATCAGCGAGTGGCTCAACCAGGCATTGGCCGAGCAAGGCGATGACGTGCTGCTTAACCTGGCGTCCAACGAATACTTCTCGGCGGTCAAGCGCACGGCGTTGAATGCACGAATCATCAATACCGAGTTCAAGGACCTGAAGAACGGCCAGTACAAGATCATCAGTTTCTACGCGAAAAAAGCCCGCGGCATGATGAGCCGTTTCGTCATCGAAGAACGCATCAGCGACCCGGCCCGGCTCAAGCAGTTCGACGTGCAGGGCTATCGCTTCAATGCGGAGCAGTCCAAGCCGGACAACCTGGTGTTTTTGCGCGATTACGCACCTGAATGAAGCCTAGCGCCCTCTTTCAGACGATAAGTTGCACCTGTGGGAGAGGGCTTGCCCCCAATGGCGGTGTTTGAGTCGGCTCATATATCGACTGTTTTACTGCTATCGGGAGCAAGCCCCCTCCCACTTTTTGATTGCATTTCATCCCCGCATCGTCATTTATTTGACGTCAAAAAATATTCTGTCGCATACCTAACAATTCTTTCACTCGACATCCGTCGTTTTTTTTCGTAGTGGCACCACTTTTTTTGAACACTAGTGGCACAAAACTATCCCATCGCGCCAACTACCTGTAACTACTGGCCCAAATAGCAAGTGCTATCAATATAGTACTAGTGCCATCTCCGCTAATATTTCAAAAAATTTCGGCAAACAGGATGAGTGGCTAGGAACTTCACCCAAAAGCACCGCTCATACCACCGGTAACGAAATTCTCTGCTCCTGTAAGAGATGACTTACATAACGACCCAAGGAAGTAGCGAAGTTGCCCCATCAACTTTGACTCACGGGTCACATCATCAACTGATATGAGTTGAGGGCGGCGATAAGGATGTATTGCTATCCCCTATAGGCCAAGGCAGCGCTTACCCGAATGTGTCGGTGCTAACGCTTAAGAGATTGATTAAAAAGGGCTAATTGCCTCTATCAACGCTCTACGGCGCCGGCGCCAGGCCCTTCCCCCCGGAAGGCTGGCTGCATTTGAGGGCAAGCCCCAATAACAAGGCCACGTTGCGCACAACTTGAGTGCAATAGTTAGTCACTCACTATTAAACATGCCTGTACGCGGTAAGTCGGCGTCTGCTCGCCTAACTTCCGTGGCATTAGTGACGCTTGCAAACATGAACTCCAGCCATCTATTGGCAGAATTAACACCGTCTTCAATGACAACGAGGTAAATGCGATGCGCATCAGCATATTTGGTTTGGGTTACGTTGGCGCAGTCTGTGCCGGTTGCCTGTCTGCCCGTGGCCACGACGTGGTCGGCGTAGACATCTCCAAGGAAAAGATCGACCTGATCAACGCCGGCAAATCGCCGATCGTTGAACCGGGTCTGGGCGAACTGTTGAACCAAGGCATCGCAACCGGTCGACTGCGTGGTACCACCAACTTCGCCGAAGCCATCCGCGATACCGACCTGTCGATGATCTGCGTCGGCACGCCGAGCAAGAAAAACGGTGACCTGGAACTCGACTACATCGAAGCCGTGTGCCGCGAGATCGGTTTTGTCCTGCGTGACAAAGCCACCCGCCACACCGTGGTGGTGCGCAGCACCGTACTGCCGGGCACTGTCGCGAACGTAGTGATCCCGATCCTCGAAGACTGCTCCGGCAAGAAAGCCGGCGTCGACTTCGGCGTCGCGGTCAACCCGGAATTCCTGCGTGAATCCACCGCCATCGCCGACTACGACCTGCCTCCGATGACCGTTATCGGCGAGTTCGACAAAGCCTCCGGCGATGTCCTGCAGTCGCTGTACGAAGAACTCGACGCGCCGATCATCCGCAAGGACATCGCCGTGGCCGAAATGATCAAGTACACCTGCAACGTGTGGCACGCCACCAAAGTGACCTTCGCCAACGAAATCGGCAACATCGCCAAGGCCGTCGGCGTCGACGGCCGTGAAGTGATGGAAGTGGTCTGCCAGGACAAGACCCTCAACCTGTCCCAGTACTACATGCGCCCTGGCTTCGCGTTCGGCGGTTCGTGCCTGCCCAAAGACGTGCGCGCCCTCACCTACCGCGCCAGCTCCCTGGACGTGGAAGCGCCACTGCTCAACTCGCTGATGCGCAGCAACGAATCCCAGGTGCAGAACGCCTTCGACATCGTCTCCAGCCACGACAAGCGCAAAGTCGCCCTGCTGGGCCTGAGCTTCAAGGCCGGCACCGACGACCTGCGCGAAAGCCCGCTGGTAGAGCTGGCGGAAATGCTGATCGGCAAGGGCTTTGACCTGAGCATCTACGACAGCAACGTCGAATACGCCCGTGTACACGGGGCCAACAAGGACTACATCGAAGGCAAGATCCCGCACGTGTCGTCCCTGCTCAACTCGGACTTCGACGACGTGATCAACAACTCCGACGTGATCATCCTCGGCAACCGTGACGAGAAATTCCGCGCCCTGGCGCAGAACGCTCCGGACGGCAAGCAAGTGATCGACCTGGTGGGCTTCATGTCCAAGGCCACCAGCGCGACCGGCCGTACCGAAGGCATTTGCTGGTAACAGCAACGGCAAGTTTCGCGCTGCACGTGTCCTGATCCCCAGCACGTGCAGCGCGCAACCTTCTTCACCTTCGGATGACGCTTATGTCCAAGTTAAAACACGTACTGCTCCAATCCGCCGGCTGGCTGTTCTTCCTGAGCCTGCTGATGGGTCTCGCCCTGCTGTTGCCGGCGAGTACGTTCGACTCCGAGTCGAAGAATTTTATTTTCCTGATTGGCGCCGTGGGTATCTGGCGCTACTCGATGGGTGCTACGCATTTCTTTCGCGGCATGCTGTTCCTGTATGTGGTGTACCCGCACCTGCGCCGCAAAGTGCGCAAATTGGGCAAAGCCGCCGACCCGTCCCACGTGTTCCTGATGGTCACCAGTTTTCGCATCGATGCGCTAACCACCGCGCAGGTCTACAGCTCGGTGATTCGCGAAGCCATCGACTGCGGCTTCCCGACTACCGTGGTTTGCTCGCTGGTGGAAATGTCCGATGAGCTGCTGGTCAAGAGCCTTTGGGAAAAGCTGAACCCGCCCGACCGCGTCAAGCTCGACTTCGTGCGCATCGCCGGGACCGGCAAGCGCGACGGCCTGGCCTTCGGTTTCCGCGCCATCTCCCGCCACCTGCCGGACGACCGCGCCGTGGTTGCGGTGATCGATGGCGACACCGTGCTTGCCGAAGGCGTAGTGCGCAAGACCGTGCCTTGGTTCCAGCTGTTCGGCAACGTCGGTGGCCTGACCACCAACGAATTCTGCGAAGTACGCGGCGGCTACATCATGAGCGAGTGGCACAAACTGCGCTTCGCCCAGCGCCACATCAACATGTGCTCCATGGCCCTGTCCAAGCGCGTGCTGACCATGACCGGTCGCATGTCGGTGTTCCGTGCCAGCGTAGTGACCGACCCCGGCTTTATCGCCGACGTGGAAAGCGACTCGCTGCAACACTGGCGCCTGGGCCGCTTCAAATTTCTCACCGGTGATGACAAGTCCAGCTGGTTCAGCCTGATGCGCCTGGGCTACGACACGTTCTACGTGCCCGACGCCGCGATCAACACCGTGGAACACCCGCCCGAAAAGAGTTTTATCAAGGCCAGCCGCAAATTGATGTTCCGCTGGTACGGCAACAACCTGCGCCAGAACTCCCGTGCCCTGGGCCTGGGTGTACGCCGCCTGGGCCTGTTTACCAGCGTGGTGCTGTTCGACCAGCGCGTGTCGATGTGGACCTCCCTGCTCGGCCTGACCGTGGCCGTCATCGCCACCTTCAAATACGGCGGCGCGTTCATCCTCGCGTACCTGCTGTGGATCGGCATCACTCGCCTGATCCTCACACTGCTGCTGTCGTGCTCCGGCCACAAAATCGGCCCCGCCTACCCGGCGATTCTTTATTACAACCAGATCATGGGCGCGCTGGTGAAGATCTACGTGTTCTTCCGCCTTGATCAACAGTCCTGGACCCGCCAGGACACCAAACTGACCCGCGATTTGGCCAGCTTTCAACGTTGGTTCAACACCTGGTCGTCTCGGACCATGACCTTCTCCGCCGGCAGCATCTTCGTTGCCGTGTTGCTGATGATGGTCTGACCCAGCCAAGCCTGAATTAACCTAGGAATTACACCGATGAATAGCCAAGCAAACGTCAACGTTGTCCACGAATCCGAAGCCCAGCGCCAGCATGCACGGGTCAAAATCCCGGCCAAGCTGCGCTTCTTCAACACTGACCGCACGCCGACCGAAGCACGGGTGATCGACCTGTCCGCCGGCGGCCTGGCATTCACCTCTACCCAGCCGCTTACCGTGGGCCAAGTGCACAAGGGCCGCCTGCAATTTGTGATCGATAACCTGGGGCTGGCGATGGACGTAGAGCTGCAGATCCGCTCCTATGACCGCCAGACCGGCCGCACCGGTTGCCAGTTCCAGAACCTCGACGCCCAGGACATTTCCACCCTGCGCCACCTGATCACCTCGCACTTGTCCGGCGACATCGTGACCATGGGCGATGTACTGGCGACCCTGCAACGCGACAATTTCACCAAGGCGCGCAAGGTCAAGGACGGCGGCAGCGGCATGAGCTTTTTCGGCCGCCTGCGCGCCGTGACGTTCAGCCTGGCGATTTTCCTGGTCGGCCTGGCCGCGTTCGGGTTCATCTTCAAATCCCTTTATGGCATGTACTTCGTCAGCCACGCCCAGGCCGGCCTGGTCAGCGTACCCGGCATGAACGTAACCATGCCGCGCGACGGCACCGTGCAAAGCCTGCTCAAAGGTGACGCGATCGCCGCCAAAGGCGCACCGCTGGCAACCTTCAGCACCAGCATGCTGGATGTGCTCAAGGGCCACCTGGACGAAGACCAACTGCAGCCGGCCAAGGTTGAAGAACTGTTCGGCAAGCAAATGACCGGCACCCTGACCTCGCCGTGCGATTGCGTGGTCGCCCAGCAACTGGTTGCCGACGGCCAGTACGCCAGCAAGGGCGACGTGATCTTCCAGTTGGTGCCACGCGGCAGCCAGGCCAACGTCGAAGCACGCTTCACCTATCGCCAGTTTGGCGACGTGCGCCCAGGCACTCCGGTGACCTTCCAGGTCGCCGACGAAGAGCAAGTGCGCACCGGCACCATCGTCAGCAGCACCAGCCTGAACAGCGCCGACTTGTCCTCCGACATCCGTGTACAGATCAAGCCTGATGCACCGCTGGACAGCACCTACGCCGGCCGCCCGGTCGAAGTGACCAGCGACCGCGGCCCTTCCCTGAACTGGCTGATCGACAAAGCCATGGCTCACGGTCTGTAAGCGAGGACATGCCTGTGATGACTCTCTCAAAAACGCCACAGTCCCTGTGGGAGCGGGCTTGCTCGCGATGGGATCAGCGCGGTTTGCCTGACGCACCGAGTCGCCTGCAGCGGGAGCAAAGCTCCTCTCACATGGGTTCGGTGGCGTTGCTGGCTATTGCGGTGAGCCTGGCCGGTTGTGCCGGTTTGCCAGATCAGCGTTTAGCCAACGAAGCGTTGAAGCGTGGCGACACCGTCACCGCTCAACAGAATTACCAGCAACTGGCAGAGCTGGGGTACAGCGAAGCCCAGGTAGGCCTGGCCGATATCCAGGTCGGCACCCGCGATCCTGCGCAAATCAAGCAGGCTGAAGCCACTTACCGTGCGGCGGCCGACACCTCGCCGCGTGCCCAGGCCCGCCTGGGTCGCCTGCTGGTGGCCAAGCCCGGCAGCACCGAAGCCGAGCACCATGAAGCCGAAACCCTGCTGAAAAAAGCCTTTGCCAATGGCGAAGGCAATACCCTGATTCCGCTGGCGATGCTGTACCTGCAATACCCGCACAGCTTCCCGAACGTGAATGCCCAGCAGCAGATCACAAAATGGCAAGCCGCCGGCTACCCGGAAGCCGGCCTGGCCCAGGTGCTGCTGTATCGCACCCAGGGCACCTACGACCAGCACTTGGATGACGTGGAGCGCATCTGCAAAGCCGCGCTGAACACCACCGACATCTGCTACGTCGAACTGGCCACGGTTTACCAGAAAAAACAGCAACCGGAACAACAGGCCGAACTGCTCAAGCAAATGGAAGCAGGCTACAGCCGCGGCACCGTCACCGCACAACGTGTCGACAGCGTCGCCCGCGTGCTGGGCGATGCCACCCTGGGTACCCCGGACGAGAAAACCGCCCAGGCCCTGCTGGAAAAAATCGCCCCTGGCTACCCGGCATCCTGGGTCAGCCTGGCGCAACTGCTCTACGACTTCCCCGAACTGGGCGACGTCGACCAGATGATGAAGTACCTCGACAACGGTCGCGCCGCCGACCAGCCGCGCGCCGAGTTGCTGCTGGGCAAGCTCTACTACGAAGGCAAGTGGGTACCGGCAGACGCCAAGGCCGCCGAAGCGCACTTCGAAAAAGCCGTGGGCCGTGAAGTGGCCGCCGATTACTACCTCGGCCAGATCTACCGGCGTGGCTACCTGGGCAAGGTCTACCCGCAAAAGGCCCTGGACCACTTGCTCACCGCTGCGCGCAACGGCCAGAACAGCGCCGATTTCGCCATCGCCCAACTGTTTTCCCAGGGTAAGGGCACCAAGCCTGACCCATTGAACGCCTACGTCTTCAGCCAGTTGGCCAAGGCCCAGGACACCCCGGAAGCCAACGACCTGGCCGCCCAGCTCGAAGCGCCGCTGACGCCGGAACAACGCGCCCAAGGCCAACGCCTGGTGCAACAGGAACTGGCCGCGCGCGGCACCCTGGCCCAGAGCACGTTGCAACTGCACGCCCTGGATGAAGAAGACGACGGCGAGGAATCCCTATGAAGCTCAATCCATTCGTCAAGGCCGGTATCGGCCTGACCTTCGCCCTGCTGTGGTCGTGCCCGACCCTGGCCGCGCTGACCGAAGCCAAGAACTTCGGCCTGGAAGTCAAAATCACCGGCCAGTCCGAAGACGACCGTGACCTCGGCACGCAAAAAGGCGGCGACGTCAACGGCGTGGGTATCGACCTGCGCCCGTGGGTCTACGGCGAAAGCGGCAACTGGAGCGCCTACGCCATGGGCCAGGCCGTTGCTTCCAGCGACATCATCGAGACCGACACCCTGCAACAGTCGGCCGATGACGAAAACCAGCAGACCAGCAACAGCGACCGCAAGACCAAGAAAAACTACCTGGCCATGCGCGAGTTCTGGGTCGGCTACAGCGGCTTTACGCCCTACCCCGGCGAGATCCTCAAGCTCGGCCGCCAGCGTCTGCGCAATGACGACGGCCAATGGCGCGACACCAACATCGAAGCACTGAACTGGACCTTCGACACCACCTTGCTCAAGGCCAATGTGGGCGTCGCCGAACGTTTCAGCGAATACCGCACCGACCTCAAGGAGCTGTCGCCGGTCGACAAGGACCGCCAGCACCTTTACGCCGACGCGTCCTACCAGTGGACGCCGGGCCAGTGGATCGGCCTGCGCGGTCACCACACCCATGACAACGGCAAGCTCGACTACCCGCAACCGGGCGTGCCCACCGACTCGCTGGACAAGCGCGAGAACGGCGACCTGACCTGGCTCGGCATCGAAGCCAACAGCGACGCCTACAACTGGCGCAACACCAACACCGTCAACTACTGGGCCAGCATCACCGGCATGCAGGGCGACCGCGACAAGGTCAATGCCTTGACCACCGACGGCAGCCGCCCCGCCAATGCCAAGCGCAGCGATGACGTGAGCGGTTGGGCCACCGACCTGGGCATCCGCCTGCGTCTGGACCCGCAGTGGCAAGTGGGCGCGGCGTATTCGCGCGCCAGCGCCGAGTACGAGCAGAACGGCCTGCAAAGCAACCGCTCGAACTGGACCGGCACCCAGTCCCGCGTACACCGCTTCGGCGAAGCGTTCCGTGGCGAGATGAACAACATGCAGTCCATGAGCCTGTTCGGTTCCTGGCAACTGCGCGAGGACTATGACGCCAGCCTGGTGTACCACAAGTTCTGGCGCGTCGACGGCAACAAGCCGGTGGGCAGCAACGGGATCGATGCGGTGCAGAACAACACCGATGACGTGACCGGCGCGATTGTGTCCAGCACGTCCCTGCCGCTGGAAGACGGCAAGAAAGACCTGGGCCAGGAGATGGACCTGGTGGTCACCAAGTACTTCAAGAAAGGCTTGCTGCCTGCCGCGCTGAGCCAGTCGATCGACGAACCGTCGGCCCTGGTGCGCTTGCGTGCGGGCGTGTTCAAACCGGGCGATGCCTATGGCAACCAAGTCGACTCTTACATGCACCGCGCCTTTGTCGACGTGGTCTGGCGATTCTGATGGGAGCCTGCGCAATGAATCCTCACGCCTTCAAAGGCTCGGTCAGCCTGCTGGTTGCAGCCATGCTGCTGGCCAGCACTTCGGCCATGGCCAATGTAGAGCCGCAGGTCAAGGCGCCGACCATCGCCAAAGAACTGCAACAGGCCAAGACTTACACCATTTCCAGCCCGCCCACCGCGCCGCTGGAAATGGCCAAGCCTGCGCTGCCGGACCTGTCGGGCTACACCGGCGCCGCCATCGAGAAAAAGATCGTGCGCGGCAAGCCGGGCAAAATCAGCATCCGCCGCATGATGCAGGAAGACGCGCTCAAGGACTTTATCGGCGGCGATAACAAGATGGCCGAGTGGGTGGTGCGCCAGCACGGCATTCCACAGGCGATCTTCGTTGACGACGGCTACATGAACCTCAAGGACCTGCTGGGCAAAGTGCCCAAGCAGTACCTCAGCGAAACCTCGCCGGGCGTGTTCCTGGCCAAGTTGCCGATTGTGGTGGGGCGCAAAGGCATCCTGGAAATCGATAAAAAGACCCAGGAGCTGCGCCTGTCCCAGCAAGCCGGTTCGTTCCTGATCAACGACGGCCAGCTGTTTGTGCGCGACACCAAAATCACCGGTTGGGACGAGAAGGCCAACGGCCCGGCGCTGTTCAAGTCTCCCAAGGAATTCCGCCCGTTCCTGCTGGCGTGGGGTGGCACCGAGACCTACATCGCCAACAGCAAGATGGCCAGTTTCGGCTACGCCAACAGTAAGTCGTACGGGGTGAGTATTTCCCAGTACACGCCGAACATGGCCAAGGTGCTCAAGCGCCCGGAACCGACCGGCTGGATCATTGATTCCGAATTCTCGGACATGTGGTACGGCTTCTACTGCTACGAGACCACCGGCTTTGTGATCAAGGGCAACACCTACAAAGACAACATCGTCTACGGCATTGACCCCCACGACCGTTCCCACGGCCTGATCATCGCGGACAACACCGTCTACGGCACCAAGAAGAAGCACGGCATCATCATCTCGCGGGAAGTGAACGACAGTTTCATCTTCAACAACCGCAGCTACGAGAACAAACTCTCGGGCCTGGTGATCGACCGTAACAGCGTGAACAACCTGATCGCCGACAACGAGATCTACCGCAACCACACCGACGGCATCACCCTCTATGAGAGCGGTGACAACCTGCTGTGGGGCAACAAGGTGATCAGCAACCGTCGCCACGGCATCCGCGTGCGCAACAGCGTGAACATCAAGCTGTACGAGAACACCGCCATGGCCAACGGCCTGACCGGCGTATACGGCCACATCAAGGATTTGACCGACACCGACCGCGACATCGCGCTCGACCCGTTCGACGCCAAGGTCTCGCTGATCGTGGTCGGCGGTGAGCTGGCGGGTAACGGCAGTGGGCCGCTGTCGATCGACTCGCCGCTGAGCATCGAACTGTATCGCGTGTCGATGCTGGCCCCGACCAAATCCAGCGGTATCAGCTTCTCCGGCATCCTTGGCGATCGCCAGGAAGAAATTCTCGACCTGCTGGTACGCCAGCAGAAAGCCGTGCTGATCGACCCTGTCGAACGCCAGACCGAAATGCAGGACTGAGGATGACCCTTATGCACCCACACATGATCAAATTGCTGAGCCTCTCGGGTCTGACCCTCGGCCTGCTCGCGGCCAGCCAGGGCGTGCGCGCCGATGAAGTCAAAGCCCCCACGTTCACCGCCGAACCGTGCTGCAGCCTGTGCCCGGCCGCCCATGACGCGAAGAACTACACCACGCGCTACCAGCAGAACTTCACCACCCTGGTACAAGCCCAGGGCGACTGGTTGTTCCGTACCCAGGAAGACCTGCGCACCGAATTCGACACCACCCCGGCCGGCTACAAGCGCATGCAACAGTTGCACGATGCGTTCAAGAGCAAGGGCGTGGAACTGGTGGTGGTCTACCAGCCGACCCGTGGCCTGGTGAACCGCAACAAGCTCAACCCCGAGGAAAAAGCCAAGTTCGATTTCGACAAGGCCTTGGGTAACTACAAAACCATGCTCGGCCGTTTCGCCAAGATGGGCTACGTAGTGCCGGACCTGTCGCCATTGACCAATGAGCAACTGCCGGATGAACTGCCGGCCCACGACTTCTACTTCCGTGGCGACCAGCACTGGACCCCATACGGCGCCCAGCGCACCGCGAAAATCGTCGCGGCCAAGGTCAAGCAGATGCCCGAATATGCCGAGATTCCCAAGCGCGAATTCGAGACCAAACGCTCCGGGCGCATGGGCAAGACCGGCACCCTGCACAACATGGCCGGGCAACTGTGCGGCACCAGTTACGCGATCCAGTACATGGACCAGTTCACCACCGAGCCCAAGGGCGAAGCGGGCGACGGCGACCTGTTCGGTGATTCGGGCAACCCACAGATCACCCTGGTGGGCACCAGCCACAGCGGCAAGAACTACAACTTTGCCGGGTTCCTGGAAGAGGAAATCGGCGCCGACATCCTCAACGTCGCGTTCCCCGGCGGCGGCCTGGAAGGTTCGATGATCCAGTACCTGGGCAGCGAAGAATTCCAGAAAAACCCGCCGAAGATCCTCATCTGGGAATTCTCGCCGCTGTACCGCCTGGACCAGGAAACCATCTACCGCCAGATGATGGCGCTGCTCGACAACGGCTGTGAAGGCAAGTCCGCGCAGATGTCGGCCAGCACCACGCTCAAACCCGGCAAGAACGAATTGATGGTCAACAGTTCGAACAAAGACCTGCGTAATGCCAACCACCAGGTCGATATCCGCTTTGCCGACCCGTCGGTGAAAACCCTGCAAGCCACCCTCTGGTACATGAACGGGCGCCACGAGGACATCAAGATCGAGAAACCCGAAACATCCGAAACAGACGGGCGTTTCGCCTTTGAACTGCGCACCGACGAAGACTGGGCCGCGCAGAACCTGCTGGCCGTGGAAGTCCAGGGCCCGGAAGCGGGCCAGGCCGCGCAGAAGGTCGAAGCGAAAATTTGCACACGCAACGTATTCCCAAGCGGCGGCCAAAAACCGCCTCACTCGGGCAATGAGGTTACTTATGCAGAAGTTATGGATTCCATCGTTACTGGGCCTGGCGATCTTCGCCGGCGCAGCCAACGCCGCCGCCCCGCTGCGTCCGCCCCAGGGCTACTTCGCACCGATCGAATCGCTCAAGACCGGCGCCGCCAAGGAAAGCTGCGACAGCATGCCGACGCCCTATACCGGGCCACTGCAATTTCGCAGCAAGTACGAAGGCTCCGACAAGGCCCGTTCGACGCTGAACGTGCAGTCGGAAAAAGCCTTTCGCGACAGCACCGCCGACATCACCAAGCTGGAAAAAGACACCAGCAAGCGCGTGATGCAGTTCATGCGCGACGGCCGCCCGGAGCAGCTCGAATGCACGCTGAACTGGCTGGTGTCGTGGGCCAAGGCCGACGCGTTGATGTCCAAGGATTTCAACCACACCGGTAAATCCATGCGCAAATGGGCGTTGGGCAGCATGGCCTCGGCCTATGTGCGCCTGAAATTCTCTGACTCGCACCCGTTGGCCAACCACCAGCAGGAGTCCCAATTGATCGAAGCCTGGTTCAACAAACTGGCCGATCAGGTGGTGAGCGACTGGGACAACCTGCCGCTGGAAAAAACCAACAACCACTCCTACTGGGCCGCCTGGTCGGTGATGGCGACCTCTATCGCCACCAACCGTCGCGACCTGTTTGATTGGGCCGTCAAGGAATACAAGGTCGGCGTCAATCAAGTCGACGACCAGGGCTTTTTGCCTAACGAATTGAAGCGTCAGCAACGCGCCTTGTCGTACCACAACTACGCCCTGCCGCCGCTGTCGATGATCGCCAGTTTTGCCTTGGTCAACGGTGTCGACCTGCGCCAGGAAAACAACAGCGCGCTCAAGCGCCTGGGCGACAAAGTGCTGGCCGGGGTCAAGGACCCGGAGATCTTCGAGCAGAAGAACGGCAAGGAACAGGACATGAAGGACCTCAAGGAGGACATGAAATATGCCTGGCTTGAGCCGTTCTGCACCCTCTACACCTGCGCCCCGGATGTGATCGAGCGCAAGCACGGGATGCAGCCGTTCAAGACCTTCCGCCTGGGCGGCGACCTGACCAAGGTCTACGACCCGGCGCACGAAAAAGGCAACAAAGGCTCCTGAGCGAACCCGGTAAAAAATGTGGGAGGGGGCTTGCCCACTCCCAGATTTAGAGCCGGTTTCGGCAGTGAGAATGTTGTACCGCCCTCCCCGTCTTTTCGTGGGGGGGTTTGGGGGGCTGCGGCCCTTGACTGTTGGTTAAACATGGAGAGATCGGGATGGTTTTCTCGTCCAATGTGTTCCTGTTTCTGTTCTTGCCGATCTTTCTCGGCTTGTACTACTTGAGCGGGCAACGCTATCGCAACCTGCTGCTGCTGATTGCCAGCTACGTGTTCTACGCCTGGTGGCGAGTGGACTTCCTGGCGCTGTTCGCCGCAGTGACCCTGTGGAACTACTGGATCGGCCTCAAGGTCGGTGCGGCCGGCGTGCGCACCAAGCCGGCCCAGCGCTGGCTGCTGCTTGGGGTGGCGGTCGACCTGTGCATCCTCGGCTACTTCAAGTACGCCAACTTCGGCGTCGACAGCATCAACGTGATGATGAAGTCGGCGGGCCTGGAGCCGTTCATCCTCACCCACGTGCTGTTGCCGATCGGGATCTCGTTCTACATCTTCGAGTCCATCAGCTACATCATCGACGTGTACCGTGGCGATACCCCGGCCACGCGCAACCTGATCGACTTTGCGGCGTTCGTGGCGATCTTCCCGCACCTGATCGCCGGCCCCGTGCTGCGCTTTCGCGACCTGGCCGACCAGTTCAACAACCGCACTCACACCCTGGATAAATTCTCCGAGGGTTGCACGCGGTTCATGCAGGGCTTCATCAAGAAAGTCTTCATTGCCGACACCCTGGCGGTGGTGGCCGACCATTGCTTCGCCCTGCAAAACCCCACCACCGGCGATGCCTGGCTGGGTGCGCTGGCCTACACCGCGCAGCTGTACTTCGACTTCTCCGGCTACAGCGACATGGCCATCGGCCTGGGCTTGATGATGGGTTTCCGCTTCATGGAAAACTTCAAGCAGCCGTACATCAGCCAGTCGATCACCGAGTTCTGGCGCCGCTGGCACATCAGCCTGTCGACCTGGCTGCGTGACTACCTCTACATCACGCTGGGCGGCAACCGTAAAGGCACACTCACTACCTACCGCAACCTGTTCCTGACCATGCTGCTCGGTGGCCTGTGGCATGGCGCGAACATCACCTACATCGTGTGGGGTGCCTGGCACGGCATGTGGCTGGCGATTGAAAAAGCAATCGGCCTCAACACCGCGCCGCGCAGTTTCAACGTGGTGCGCTGGGCCTTCACCTTCCTGCTGGTGGTGATGGGTTGGGTGATTTTCCGCGCCGAAAACCTGCACGTCGCCGGGCGTATGTACGGGGCCATGTTCAGCTTCGGCGAGTGGTCGTTGTCGGAACTCAACCGCGCCAATCTCACCGGCCTGCAAGTGGCAACCCTGGCGGTGGCCTACGCAACGCTGGCGTTCTTCGGCCTGCGCGACTTCTACACCAACCGCCCTGCCGAAAAAACCAAGCCGGCCGACCCGAGTCTGATCAAGGCGGTGCCGGGCGACAACCCCGGCAGCATCCACCAGCCTGGTTTCAGCGTGGGCCGCGACGCCGCCGTGCAACCGGCCTACTGGACCGCTGACTGGCCACGCTACGCCATGCGCGCCGCCGTGCTGCTGCTGTTCGTGGCGTCGATTCTCAAACTGTCGGCGCAGAGTTTCTCGCCGTTCCTTTACTTCCAATTTTGAGGGAGCCGACCATGACCCGTTCATTACGCGTCCTCTATATCAGCCTGTTCATGGCCCTGCTGCTGGCCCTGGGCGCCTGGTCGCTGCGCAGTTTCTTCGGCTTCAGCACCAACGCCGATGCGACCGTGCTCAACGGTCGCTGGACCAAGGCCGTCGAGACGCACTACGACGATGAGTTCCCGATCAAGCGCCTGGGCACCAACCTGTGGGCGGCGCTGGACTACAAGCTGTTCAATGAAGGCCGCCCTGGCGTGGTGCTGGGCCGCGATCACTGGTTGTACAGCGACGAGGAATTCAACCCCGCCGTCAACGAAGACCAGAACCTGCAAGGCAACTACGCGCTGGTCGAAGGCGTACGCCAGAAGCTCAAGGCCCAAGGCATTCAGTTGGTGATGGCAATCGTGCCGGCCAAGGTGCGCCTGTACCCGGAACACCTGGGCGAGGTGAAACCGGCGAGCATCCACGCCAACCTGTACCAGGACTTCCACGCTCGTGTGGCGGCAGACAAAATCCCCGCCCCGGACCTGCTCGGCCCGCTGCAACAGGCCAAGCTGGCCGGCAAGCAAGTGTTCCTGCGCACCGACACCCACTGGACACCGGACGGTGCGGAAATCGCCGCCAAGCAATTGGCCAAGGCGATTGCCGACAAGACCCCACTGAGCGGCGAGCCACAGCGCTTTGTCACCGAAGCGCAAACCACCGAACCGCATAAGGGCGACCTGCGTCTGTTCCTGCCGCTGGACCCGCTGTTCGAAAACCTGATGCCGCCCAAAGAGCCGCTGCAAAAACGCGTCACGCACCTGGCCGAAGAGAAAGGTGATGACGCGCTGTTCAACGACAGCGAAACCCCGGTGGCCCTGGTGGGCACCAGCTACAGCGCCAACCCCAACTGGAACTTCGTCGGCGCCCTCAAGCAAGCCCTGGGCAGCGACGTGGTCAGCTACGCCGAAGACGGCCACGGCCCGATCCTGCCGATGCTCAGCTACCTCAAAAGTGACGACTTCAAGAACAGCCCGCCACAAGTGCTGATCTGGGAGTTCCCTGAACGCTATCTGCCGGTCAACAACGAAATCGGTGATGCCGACCCCACGTGGGTTGCGCAGCTTAAACAAGCCGGTTCGCGCCAACAAAACATGGCAATCAACACCGCCGTAAAAAATCAGAAATCCGAGACGCCCGACCGGGCGCAAAACTGAAAGAGAGGTAACTCACATGACTTTCACTACAACTCCTCGTCGTCTCGCCAAAACCCTGGCCATCGCTGCCGGCCTGAGCGTCGCATCGATGTCTGCCTTCGCCGCCGGTGACGCCGCCTTGTACGGCCCTGTCGCACCAAAAGGCTCGAGCTTTGTGCGTATCTACAACGCCAGCAACCAGGAAGTCAGCGCCACCGTTGGCAACACCAACCTCAGCGAGGTTGCGCCACTGGCCAGCAGCGACTTCAGCTTCATGCCGGGCGGTGACTACAGCGCCAAGGTCGGCAGCCAGACCGTGCCGGTCAAACTCGCCGCCGACCACTACTACACCCTGGTCAACAGCGGCAGCGGCCAGCCACAGCTGATCGAAGAACCGCCGTTCAAGAACAAGCAGAAGTCCCTGGTGCGCGTGCAGAACCTCAGCGACAAGGCTCTGACCCTGAAAACCGCCGACGGCAAGACCGATGTGGTCAAGTCGGTGGCCGCCAAGGGCCGTGGCGAGCGTGAAATCAACCCGGTGAAAGTGAGCCTGGCGTTGTATGACGGTGACAAGAAAGTCGGCGATGTGAAGCCGGTTGCGTTGGAACGTGGTGAAGCGGCGGTGCTGTATGTCACAGGCTCCGGTTCGAGCCTGTCGCCAGTGTGGGTGAAACGCCCGGTGTCGACCCGCTGATCGCGCGAGTAATGAGCGACAAGCTTCAAGCTGCACCCCAAGCGCTGTTACTTGCAGCGTGTGGCTTGCAGCTTCCAACTATCTTTTAAGGAGAAACACTCATGATTCCAGTCATCCTTTCCGGTGGTAGCGGCTCACGTCTTTGGCCGCTTTCCCGCAAACAGTTCCCCAAGCAGTTCCTGGCCCTGACCGGTGAGCACACACTGTTCCAGCAAACCCTGGAACGCCTGGTATTCGAAGGCATGGACAGCCCGATTGTGGTCTGCAACAAGGATCACCGTTTCATCGTCAACGAGCAGTTGAGCGCGCGTAAGCTCGAATGCCAACGCATCCTGATGGAACCGTTCGGCCGCAACACCGCGCCGGCCGTGGCCCTGACGGCGATGATGCTGGTCAACGAAGGCCGCGACGAGCTGATGCTGGTGCTGCCCGCCGACCACGTGATCGACGATCAAAAAGCCCTGCAACGCGCCCTGGCCCTGGCCACCGTGGCCGCCGAACGTGGCGAGATGGTGCTGTTCGGCGTACCGGCGACCCGCCCGGAAACCGGCTATGGCTACATCAAGTCCACCAACGATTCGCTGCTGCCCGAAGGCGTCAGCCGCGTTGAGCAGTTCGTAGAAAAACCGAATGAAAAACGCGCCGTCGAGTTCGTCAAAAGCGGCGGCTACTTCTGGAACAGCGGCATGTTCCTGTTCCGCGCCAGCCGCTTCCTCGAAGAGCTGAAAAAACACGACCCGGATATCTACGACACCTGCGTACTGACCCTGGAGCGCAGCGAGCAGACCCCCGACACCGTGACCTTCGACGATGCCACCTTCGCCTGCTGCCCGGACAATTCCATCGACTACGCCGTGATGGAAAAAACCCAGCGCGCCTGCGTGGTACCACTGAGCGCCGGTTGGAGCGACGTAGGCTGCTGGGCCTCGCTGTGGGCGGTCAACGATAAAGACGCCAACGGCAACGTGAGCAAAGGCGACGTGGTGATCCAGGACAGCCGCAACTGCATGGTGCACGGCAACGGCAAACTGGTGTCGGTGATTGGCCTGGACAACATCGTGGTGGTGGAAACCAAGGACGCGATGATGATTGCCCACAAGGACAAGGTCCAAGGCGTCAAGCAAATGGTCAACACCCTCAACGAACAGGGCCGCAGCGAAACCCAGAACCACTGCGAAGTCTACCGCCCGTGGGGTTCCTACGACTCGGTGGACATGGGCGGCCGCTTCCAGGTCAAGCACATCTCGGTCAAGCCGGGCGCGTGCCTGTCCCTGCAGATGCACCACCACCGCGCCGAACACTGGATCGTGGTCAGCGGCACCGCCGAAGTCACCTGTGACGACAACGTGTTCCTGCTCTGCGAAAACCAGTCCACCTACATCCCGATCGCTTCGGTGCACCGCCTGCGCAACCCGGGCAAGATCCCGTTGGAGATCATCGAAGTGCAATCGGGCAGCTACCTGGGCGAAGACGATATCGAGCGCTTCGAAGATATCTACGGTCGCTCGACGCCGGTTGAACGTGGCGTGTCGGTGAAAACTATCGCGCAGTAAAACAGTCGTACAAGAAGCCCTCGCCCAGCCCATTGCGTCCCCTATCCGCAGTGGGTTGGGTGGGGGCTTTTTTTTGGGTTTTGCGCTGGCTGTCAGGGCCTCATCGGGAGCAAGCCCAATCACCCCCGCCTCTCAAGGTAACCAATCCCACCTAAGCTTCAGTTAGGATGCTCGTTCCCTATTTGAGGTGGTCTCCATGTTCTTCGGCGTTCTCCTGATCCTCACCTGGCTGATCCTGCTGCTGCGCTATCCGGCCAAGGCCCTGCCGGTTTCCCTCGCCGCCTTGGCGGGCCTGGGTTGCGTGGCCGTCTGGGTGGTCTGGCTGGACAACCGCGAAGCCGCGCAGTTGGCACGCCTGGAACTGCGCGTCAGCTATGCCCCGCAGGACTGCCCCGCCGACCGCCCGCTGAAACTGACCCTGAACAACGGCAACGACGTACCGCTGACCGAACTGCGCTGGCGCGTCGCGGCCTATGCACCGGGTGATACGGTCAACCTGGCCGACAACGTCTACGCCGCCCCCCGCTATCGCGGCCCCGGCGAGCTGCAGGCCGGCGCCACCTGGGAAGACTGCCTGCCCACCCCACCGCTGCGCCCCGGCTACCGCCCGCAAACCCTGGAATTTCGCGCCGAGCACCTGCAAGGCAGTTTCTCGGACTGACAAAGGATTGAGCCATGCCCAACGTACTCATCACCGGTTGCTCCAGCGGCATCGGCCGCGCTTTGGCCGATGCCTTCAAGGGGGCGGGCTATGAGGTATGGGCCAGCGCCCGCCGCCCCGACGACGTTGCCGACCTGAGTGCCGCGGGCTTCAACGCCGTGCAACTGGACGTCAACGACGACACTGCCCTGCAACGCCTGGCCGAACAATGGGGCGAGCTGGATGTGCTGATCAACAACGCCGGCTACGGCGCCATGGGCCCGTTGCTCGACGGCGGCACCGAGGCGATGCAGCGCCAATTCGAGACCAACGTGTTTTCCATCGTCGGCGTGACCCAGGCGTTCTTTCCCGCACTGCGTCGCGGCAAAGGCCTGGTGGTGAATATAGGCAGCGTTTCCGGGGTGCTGGTGACGCCATTTGCCGGTGCCTACTGCGCCTCCAAAGCGGCGGTGCATGCGTTGAGCGACGCATTGCGCATGGAACTGGCGCCGTTTGGGATTCGAGTCATGGAAGTCCAGCCCGGAGCCATTAATACAAGCTTCGCGAAAAACGCCGGCGCCCAGGCCGAATTGTTGATCAACGAGCAATCGCCGTGGTGGCCGTTGCGCGAAGGTATTCGGGCACGCAGCCAGGCGTCACAGGACAAGCCGACGCCAGCCAGTGTGTTTGCGGCGGATGTGCTCAAGGCCGTGCAACAGGCACAGCCGCCACGGCTGTTGCGTTCGGGTAATGGCAGCCGGGCGTTGCCCTTGTTGGCGGCGTTGCTGCCCAAAGGATTATTGGAAAGTGTGTTGAAGAAGCGCTTTGGTTTGGATGGCATGTTGTAAGCGACCCCAGGATGAGTGCCATAATCACCGCCTGCCTCTTGAAACTGACTGGCCCCACAAGGGTAATGCGATGGAAATCAGAAAAATTCGACTGAATAACGTCGGTCGTTTTACCGACTTGGAAGTCGCCTTTGCGCCTACCGAAAAGCACGCGTCGAAGGTGACGATGTTTGTGGGGAATAATGGGGCGGGGAAGACGACGATTTTAAGGTCGCTAGCCACTTCTCTCAGTTGGTTAGTTGCAAGAACTCGATCGGACAGCGGCAGCGGAAGCCCGATTGAAGAAAGCGTCTTACACAACGGTTCAAGCGCTGCGTCAATTTCAATCGAGACGGAAGAGTTGTATGTCGACTTCAACTGGTCCCTAGCAAAGTCCAGGCGGGGACGGAATGTAAAGGTCACCAGTGACCTCGCTGATGCGTCCAGTCTCGCTAATGTGTATCGGGACGTTCTAACGCGCGATGGCAACGCATCTGTTCCGCTCATTGCCTACTATCCAGTCGAACGTTCCGTCCTTGAAATTCCTTTGAAAATAAAAACCCGTCACAGCTTCAGTCAGTTGGATGGCTATGACAATTCGTTAAATAGGGGCGTTGACTTTCGCCGCTTTTTCGAATGGTTCCGAGAGCGGGAGGATAGCGAAAACGAAACTGGTATTTCAGCCAGTGCGCTAGCAGAAGTGCAAAAATTTATCGGCACGCTCGACAGTCAGATATGGAAGTTCCTAGAACAATCACATGCATCATCCCGTGATCGACAGTTAGCAACCGTCCGTTCCGCCGTTGGTGCATTCATGCCAGGGTTCACTAACCTGCGTGTGCAACGTCGACCACATCTGCATATGGCTATCGATAAATCCGGCAACACGCTGGACGTCTCTCAACTTTCACAAGGCGAAAAATCCATAATGGCTCTGGTTGGCGATATAGCTCGTCGTCTCGCCATGATGAATCCTTCCCTAAAAAATCCACTACATGGCGACGGTGTAGTACTCATCGACGAAGTCGATCTCCACCTCCACCCCAAGTGGCAACGCCGCCTGATCCATCAATTCACTGAAACCTTCCCCAACTGCCAATTCATCCTAACCACCCACTCCCCTCTGGTGATCAGCGATACCAAGGACGTCCTGTGCTTGTAGTGGTCAACTAATCCCGGACACGACGTTAAGTTTTTCCTCGGCCCGCGCTGGGGCCAACCCATCGTTGAATTGATGAGGCCTAATCCAGTTGTAGCGATGCATCAAAAAATGGCTGATATCGCGCTGTGCTTCCTGCGCAGTTCGATAGCCCACGGTCGGTATCCATTCTGTTTTCAAGCTGCGAAATACGCGCTCCATCGGTGCGTTATCCCAGCAGTTTCCTCGTCGGCTCATGCTCTGGCGCATGCGGTATCGCCACAACCGCTGGCGAAAGAGTCGGCTTGCATATTGCGATCCCTGGTCCGAGTGGAATAGCAGATCCGAAGGCCTGCCACGCTGCTCGTAAGCCATATCCAGCGCTTTGATCACCAGCTCAGCGTCTGGCTTTTCCGACAGCGCCCAGCCCACGATCCGACGCGTACAAAGATCCAGGACGACAGCCAGGTAATGCCACTTTCCTTGCGCCCAAATGTAGGTGATATCGCCGCACCAGACTTGATTGGGCGCTGGCACGTCGAACTCGCGGTTCAATGTGTTCGGGATATCCAGTCTTTCTACTGTTGCTCGTTTGTAGGCATGGGAGCCAGGTTGTTTGCTGACTAAATCAAGCTCGCGCATCAAGCTACGCACTTTGAATCGACCGAGTTGCTCACCGTCTTCACGCATCAGCGACAAGATGCTGCGACTGCCCGCAGAGCTGCGACTTTGCGAGAACAGCTCACTGACGCGACTTCGCAATCGAAGCCGTTCAACATCGGGCGTGCGGCGCCGCAGGCGCTGGGCGTAGTAACACGAGCGCGTGACGTCAAACACCTTGCACAGCCAATCAACCGGCTCATGTGCACTCAACTGGTCAATCAGCGCGAACGCTCGTGATCTTCCGACATCAAGAGCGCGGTAGCCTTTTTTAGTATTGATTTCTCTCGCTCAAGCCGAGCAATCCGGGCTTCCAGCTCCTGAATTTTTTGCTGTTCCGGAGTCAGAGCCTTGCTCTGCGGGGTGATGCCTTTATGTTCTTTCTGAATCTGGTCAACCCAGCGGCGCAATGCCGACTCACCAATGCCGAGTGAACGGCTGGCTTCGATGTAGCTGTAGTTTTGTTTGAGCACGAGGTCGGCAGCCTCGCGTTTGAATTCAGGAGTAAAGGAGCGGCGTTGTTTGGTCATCTGACACCTCGATCTGGCGAGCATTCTCGCCTAAATGGGTGTCCGGTTTCATTAGACCACTACAGCTACGTTCTTGACGACGGCGAATTGGAAGAGCGCAGCGGTCTCTACGGTCTTGACGCCAATCAAGTGCTGCTCAGCGTCATGGATACCGATGTGCGAAACAGTGAAGTTCAGGCGCGCCTTGATCGCCTGCTGGATCTGCTGCAAGACAAAAAACTGCCAGAGGCCAAGACGCTCTTTAAAGAACTGTCGGCTGAGCTTGAACCCGGCCATATCGAACTCGCCAAAGCCGCCCTCCTGATCCGCAAGCTGGAGTTGCGCAGTGCGTAAAATCACCAAAGGAGATGAACCGGCAGTCCTGACGAAATGGAAGCGCGCGCACCCCAAGGGCCGCTACTCAGATTTAACCCCGGAAGAAAGGACGTGCATTCGCAAAGCCTGTATCGAAGAGCAACATGGCTTGTGCGCGTATTGCTGCCACGAGATAACACCGGACAGCGCTCACAATGAACACGTTGAGGCCAGAGAAACCGCCCCCCATCGTTCGTTGGATTTCGCCAACATCGTCGCGAGTTGCAACCGCAGCAAACAGTGCGGCAAAGCCCACGCCCATCAGGCTCTGCCGCTCACATCCTTGATGGATGAATGCGAAACCGAGCTGAAATTTTATCTCTCCGGTCGTGTTGAAGGGCTTAGCCAAAGGGCCGTGACCTCTATCCAAGTACTGAATCTTGGCGATCGTCGTGAAAACAATCGCGCTTTGTTCGGTGCTAGAAAGTCAATTCTGGAAGCGCTGCTTTACGACAACGCAATGGGCGGTGATGACCTAGAAGTAGCAGACCTCGACTTATTAACCGCGCTTAAAGAAGAGCTGGAGCAGCCCGATATAAACAACCGTCTGAAACCCTTCGCCCCCGTGCTGGTGAATGTGATTCGCCAATTAAGCGCCTGATAACGAGTACCCTCATGATCGACTACAGCGAGTTTTTCGAAGAAGTGATCCAGACCCACGTCGAGATCGAGCAATGGTTTGCCGGCGCTGCGCCTGAGGGCACCCTGCAGCATTTGCTCGCGCGCTTCTCGCCTGAGTTCAGCATGGTCGCCCCCGCCACCGGCACGCGGGTGAATGCGGCCGGGGTCAACGCGCTGTTCACGCGCCTGGGCGGCATGCGCCCGGGGTTGAAGATCACCTTGAGTGAAATGGCCGGGATTGATCGGCATGCGCGCGGTGCGACGGTGACGTACCGCGAACGTCAGGTAGATGAGAGCGGTACACAGACGGATCGGCGGGCCACGGTGGTGTTTGAAAAGCAGGCCAGTGGCGCGCTGTTGTGGCGACATTTGCATGAGACTTTTATAGCGCAATGAAGTAACTGCCAGGCCGAATCCTACAAAAAACAGCGACCCGCCTGACATCATTACAAGTAACCAATCCCCAGGCTCTTTCACCTCTATTTACTCACAGGTGAAAGGATGCCCAGCGATTTCCCGCAAAGTGGTGTGCCGGATGCGCACACCACGACTCGCCAGCGACTGACCAGCCTGCTGGACTTGCCCAAGCTCTATCGAACCATCGATGCCGACCCGGCTATCGTCGGGGCCGGGGTGGTGCATATCGGCAGCGATTATCGTGTAACGGTGTTACGCGAGTTTGTACCGTTATGCAGTATCAAACCCAAACGGGTGATTTTGCGGGAGGTGGCTGGGCCGATGATGACTGCCGATGACTATGCGGAACTGACGGCAAGCTCGCCGCGTGAGTCGCAGCTATGGCGAGAGGCATCGGGGATGGCTGCCTCCTGTGGAGGGGCTGTAATTGGCTACATCATTGCCAAATCAGGAATTGCAGCAGCGCCCTTCAGCGCGGGTACCAGCCTTGCATTAAGCTACGTCGCCTACAGCGCTGCGACTGCCAGTTCCCTCCAGTGCGTCAATGGTTCATGGAGAGTCGCCAACGAATTGACCAATCCCGCCACAAACGACTATTACGACAGCCTAAGCTGGTATCAGGCAATGACCGTCGCCCTGGATGGCATTTCATTGGTCGGCGCAGGTACCACCACCTTCGCTAGCGTCAAAACCGTAATGGCCATTAAGCGTGCGACTGGGCGTAGTTCGACAGACATCTTGAGACGCATGAGTCGCCAGGAACGTGCAAAGTTGACGACCGAAGTGCTGCGACTGCAGAACCCCCGCCATCCCCGCGAAATGATTCGCCTGAAACAACTTGCGGGGCAGCTACCCAAACGCTACAGCAACCCCCAATTGCGTTTGGGCATTCTCACTCAAATAAAAGACCAGATTGGAGCGACCTTGAGCGTTGGAGGCAGCACCCATTCCGGAAATATCAATCACATAGTCATTGGTCTGTATGAGGAGTTTGCCGACTATGACTTATAACGTCGACCCGTTCCGTGAATATCGAATTTGGCGCCGTTACGCCTATCGGTTCTTACCGTCATGGGGCAGTGCTCTGCTGCTGAGCCTGAACAACATAGCGATCAACATGGCACTTAGCTTGTCGTATTACGCAAAGGCCAATCAGTTACCGACTGAGTTTTCTTTCGGGACAGGTATGGCACTTTGTCTGATTTTTTTAGCAGGCCAGATAATGCTATTTGAAGGCTTCCGTCACGCATTTCGAATACTGAAACCCGTCGCCATCGTTAATACCTGGCTAGCGATTGGCTACCTGGCCAATCACCCGGCGACGCTGTTCAACTTATTCCCTTTGTTCACATCCCTGCTTTACATCCTAGTCCTCCACTCAAAGAACCACCGCCGCTATACCAGCATGCTCAGGGTAAAGCGCCGACGAAAAATCAGGTTTAAAGCACTATTTAGCTAGACCCACCTCTTCATTTTTGCACTGCACTAACGATCACCGTGCAAGTAATCCCCGCCGCCAACAACACCCCGTCCGGCACTTCATCGATATGAATGCGCACCGGCACCCGTTGCGCCAACCTCACCCAGTTGAACGTGGGGTTCACGTCGGCGATCAGCTCCCGGCTCTCGGGGTTATCGCGGTCATAAATACCCCGCGAGATGCTTTCCACATGGCCTTTGAGGGTCTCGCCGCTCATCAACTGCATATCGGCTTTATCGCCGACCTTCACATGGGGCAACTTGGTCTCTTCAAAGAAGCCATAGACCCAGAACGAGTTCATATCCACCACGGCCATCTTGGCTTCGCCGATGCGCGCATAGTCGCCGCGATGCACGTTGAGGTTGGTGACATAGCCGTCTACCGCCGCCAGCACTTGCGTGCGTTTCAGGTTGAGTTCGGCGGCTTCCAACTGGGCCAGTGCGTGCTGGTAATCCGCCTGGGCCGAGTCGGCGATGTTGCTCGCGTCGTCGCGGTTTTCCCTGGAGATCACCAGGGCATCGAGGTCGGCGCGGCGGTGGGCGTTGAGTTTGCGCATTTCCCAGGTGGCTTTGCGCGACGCCACCAGCGCTTGCGCCTGTTTGACGGCGATGCGGTAGTGCTCGGGGTCGATCTGCATCAGCAGGTCGCCTTTTTTAACCAACTGGTTGTCGCGCACCGGCACGTCGACCACGACGCCTGTGACGTCGGCCGCCACGTTGATGATGTCGGCGCGCACGCGGCCGTCGCGGGTCCAGGGGGTCTGCATGTAGTGCACCCACAGCGTGCGGCCAATCCAGAGCGCCAATGCCAACACCAGCAAGGTGGCGAGCAGGCTGAAAAACTTTTTCATCGGGGCATTCTCAACGGTAGACGCTCAGCGCCAAAGCGCCGAACAGGCAAACGAACAGGCTCAGGCGCAGCAACGCCGGGTGCCAGAAAAAACGGTACAGGTCGAACCCGGCCAGGAAGCGGTCCAGCGCCCAGGCCAGCACGGCGGCAATCAAAAACATCAGGGTCATGGTCGGCATGTACAGGCCGTGGAACGCGATTTCACGGGGCATGCGGGGCTCCTTTGAGGGCCGCCAACGGCGATTGCGGGTCGAGCAACGAGGTGCGGATAAAGTGCAGGTAGCTCTTCACCCGACGCAGGGCCGAGGTGTCGAAATGCGGGGCGAAGGGTTCGTCGGTGGCCTGCACGCGGCTGATCGCATGGTCGACGGCGATCAGCCCACGCTCCAGGTTGCTGGCGCTGGGCTGCAGGAACAGCCGCACCAGCGAACGGCCCATCACGCGGATCGCCTGGCGCCACGGCTGGGATTCGGCATACGCCGGGTGCACCGGCAAAATCGCCTGTTCCTTGCGCAACTCGATGATCGCGTGGCCGACTTCGAGCACCACGAACATCCAGCGCAGCAGGTCGCGTTGCACGTGCGGCTGGCCGACGGCGAGGCCGTAGGCCTGGTGCAGCAAGTCACGGGTACGGCTCTCGAAAC
Organism: Pseudomonas sp. S3_A03; assembly: GCF_054668275.1. NCBI lineage: Bacteria > Pseudomonadati > Pseudomonadota > Gammaproteobacteria > Pseudomonadales > Pseudomonadaceae > Pseudomonas > Pseudomonas sp. S3_A03. The sequence continues at coordinate 5,092,336 of NZ_CP162753.1, read as the reverse complement.
TCGACGTCAGGCCCTTGAGCTTGCCGCTGATCGCGTACACCACTTGCTCGCGCAGGTCCTGCTCCAGGCGGCGCCACAACCAGCGGCTGTTGGGCGGCAGGATGATCGCGCCGGCGGCCGCGCACACCAGCATGCCGATGACCATGGCGATGTAGTCGTTGATGAAGGTGTAGGGGTTGTAGACCGTGAGGTTGTCCGGCACCGAGCCGGTGCTGAAGAAGATCAACAGGCCCACGCCGACGCCCGCGTATTGCGGGCGCGACGCCAGGAAAGCACCGAGGACGATCACCGGCGCGAGCATCACGCACAGCAACGCGAAGCCGTCGATTAACGGGAACACGAAGAACATCTCGACAAAGCCCACCAGCGCACCGATCAAGGTGCCGCAGGCCATCTGGAACGCCATGCGCTTGGGGTTGGGCGTGGCGGCGGACAAGCCGACCGTGGCGGCGGCGATCAACGTCATGGTGGCGCCGCTGGGCCAGGCCGTCGCCACCCAGTAACTGCCGAGCACGATGAGGATAAAGGAGGCGCGGATGCCCGAAGCGGCACAGGCCAGCCAGTTGGTTTTCGGGGTGTAGGGTTCGTCCCAGTCTTCCCGCGCATGGGAGTGATCGGCCAGTGAGGCGTGGGTTTGCGCGTAGTTGTGCAGGTCATCGACAAAGCGGTACAGCAACTCGTAGGCGGTATGAAAATCCAGTTGCTCGGCTTCGCTCGGGTGGCCCTGCTGGAACGCCGCGCGCAGGCTGCGCACCGTGGCGGGCAGGCCGTCTTTATAAGCGCTGAGCTGGTTAACCAGCCGTGCGGCATCAGGGCTTGTGAGCGCGCGGCCGGAAAAACCGTCAAGCACTTCGGCGAGGTCTTGCAAGCCGGGTTTGATCGCGACAACCACATGATCGGCGGCGTCGGTGCGCAGCCGCTCCAACAGTTGGTGCAGGGCGTTGAAGCGCGTCGTGATGCTCATGAATTCGCTGTTGAGGCGACTGAGCCGCCCATTGCGCCGACGCATGTGCGGGTCTTCAAACACGGTGATGCTGCGCAGCCCTTCCAGGCCCACGGCTTGGGCGATAAACCGCACGTTGCCGGCCTCGAATTCTTCACGCCGGCTACGACCGCGCAGGCCGTCGGTGACAAACAATGCGAACACGCCGAAGCGCTGGTACAAGGCATTGCGCATGGCGGCGCTGGCGGTCTGCGGCAGGATCGCCGCGCTGACCAGCGTCGAGCAAACAATCCCCAGGGAGATTTCCAGCACGCGCCACACTGCCGCCATGAACGCGCCGTCGGGGTGCGCCAGCGCCGGCAAACCGACCATCGCGGCCGTATAGCCGGCCAGCACAAACCCATAGGCACGAAAGTTGCGGTTACGCGTGGCACCGGCGGTGCAAATGCCCACCCAGATCGCCAGCGCGCCCAGGAACAATTCGGTGTTCTGCGCAAACAAGGCGATCAGCAACACCATCACCGCCGAGCCCGCCAGGGTGCCGAGCAAGCGATAAAAACTCTTGGCGAACACTTGGCCGCTTTGCGGCTGCATCACGATAAACACCGTGATCATGGCGGTGCGTGGTTGCGGCAGCTCCAGGCGCATGGCCAGCCACAGGGTAAGAAACGCCGCGATCAGCACCTTGAAGATATACACCCAGGTCACGCCGTCGCTGCGTGCCCAGTCGAAGAAGCCACGGCGCCATTCAAGGGAATGCAACCAGCGCAGCGGTGCAGGCAAGGGAGTCATCGCAACCTACTCAGTGGTCGAACACGGCCAGCGCCGCCGGGGTTTTGCCGGGGAGAGCCTGGGCGTCTTGGGGTATGTCCTTGCCAGCGTCGAGGCCGCCGCCCAGGGCGGTCACCAGTTCGGCATGGGCGCTCAGGCGCGCCGCCTGTACCTGCTGCTCGATCTGCTGCTGGCGAAACAGCAGGGTCTGGGCGTTGAGCACATTCAGGTAATCGGTGAGGCCGCGCTGGTAGGCGATCATCGCGATGTCATAGGTTTTCTGCGCCGAAGCCACCGACTGCGCGGCGAATGACGATTGCTTGTCCATGGATTCGCGGCGGATCAACTGGTCGCTGATGCCCTTGAGCGCATTGACCAGGGTCTGGTTGTAACGCGCCACGGCGAGGTCATAGCCGGCGCTGGCTTCACCCAGCTCGGCACGCAGGCGGCCACCGTCGAAGATCGGCAAGGTGAGCGCCGGGCCGACGCTGTAATTGAATTTCTTGCCGGCCAGAAACGCCAGCATGCCGCCGCCGGTGGCCACGTAGCCAAGGCTGCCGACCAGATCGACGTTGGGGTAGAAGCTCGCCTGTGCCACGTCGATGCCACGCGCCTGGGCCGCCACTTGCCAGCGGCCGGCGACCACGTCCGGGCGCTGGCCGAGCAACTGCGCGGGCAGGGTCGATGGCAGTTTCAACGGCGCGGCCAGAGACAGGCTCGGGCGTTGCAACTGCGCGCCCTCGCCCGGCCCTTTGCCCGCCAATGCGGCCAACTGGTTACGGCTCAGGGCGATTTCCTCGTCGAGGGCGTCCAGTTGGCGATGGGTTTCGGGCAATGGCGTTTCGGCCTGGCTCACGTCGAAATGCGTGCCGATGCCGGCGTCCAGGCGTTTGTTGGCCAGCTCGAGGATCTGCTGTTGCTGGGCCAGGGTCGCGGCGACGATATCGCGGTTGGCGTAGTGCAACGACAGCTGGATATAGGCGCGCACCACGTTGTTCTGCAGTTCGAGCTGGGCCTGGCGCGCCTCGGCGACGCTCATGTGCGCCAGGTCCACGGCCCGCTCGGTGGCGTTGCGTTCGCGGCCCCACAGGTCGAGGGCGTAGCTCAGGCCCAACGACGAATTGTTGTCCCAGGTGTTGGCGCCGCTCAGCTCGCCGGGGCCGTAGAACTGATCCTTCGGCCAGTTGTGGCGCTTGAGAGTGGTGTCGCTATTGATCTGCAACGACTCGGCCGACTCGGCAACCCCGGCCATGGCCCGCGCTTCACGCACCCGCGCGGCGGCCATGGCCATGCTCGGGCTGTCGCGGGTGGCCAGTTCGACCCAGCGGTCGAGTTGCGGGTCGCCGTACGCGTGCCACCAGTGCGCGGTGGGCCAATGGGCATCCCGGGCCGCGCTCTGGATGGCCTCGTCGGTGGCCAGGGTATTGGCATTCAGGGCCTGGCCTTGGGGGGCGATTCCTCCGGTTCCGATGCAGCCGCTGATAGCTAACGATAAAGCCCAAACACTGAGAGTCTTCAGCTCTCTGCTGATGCGAGGCGGCACGGCAAGCGAATTCCTGAGGTGGTGATGCACGGTAGGTGGCGCAATTCTAGGCGGCGCCATGGGGGACGATAAGCGGGCATTCCTGTGATTCTTTGTTACCGTTAAGGCGATAATCCATTGGTAGGGATCACTGGTCGACGTAACTTTCTGTCACAATTTGGCATCTCCCCAGAGAACACTCCATGGACACCTTGCAAAACATGCGCGCCTTCAGTTGTGTGGCCGACGCCGGCAGCTTCACCGCCGCCGCCGCGCAACTGGACACCACCACGGCCAACGTCTCGCGCGCGGTTTCCAATCTGGAGGCCCACCTGCAAACCCGCTTGCTCAACCGCACCACCCGGCGCATTGCCCTCACCGAAGCGGGTAAACGCTACCTGCTGCGCTGTGAGCAGATCCTCGCCTATGTCGAAGAAGCCGAAGCCGAGGCCAGCGATGCCCACGCACGCCCCGCCGGGCAGTTGAAAGTGCACACCATGACCGGCATCGGCCAGCACTTTGTGATCGACGCCATCGCCCGTTACCGCCGTACCCACCCGGACGTGACCTTCGACCTGACCCTGGCCAACCGCGTGCCCGACCTGCTCGACGAGGGCTACGACGTGTCCATCGTGCTGGCCAGCGAACTGCCGGATTCGGGTTTCGTCTCCCAACGCCTGGGCATCACCTACAGCATCGCCTGTGCCTCGCCGGACTACGTCAAGGCCAAAGGCTGCGCCCACCGCCCCAGCGATCTGCTCAACCACGCGTGCCTGCGCCTGGTCAGCCCGGTGGTCCAACTGGACAAGTGGACCTTCAACGGCCCCGAAGGCCAGGAAAGCGTGGCGATCAACACCTCGCCGTTTTTGGTGAACTCGGCGGACGCGATGAAAACCGCGATCACCAGCGGCATGGGCGTCGGCCTGTTGCCGGTGTATGCCGCCATCGAAGGCCTGCGCAATGGCACGTTGGTGCGGGTGATGCCCAACTACCGTTCCCAGGAACTGAACCTGTACGCCATCTACCCGTCGCGCCAGTACCTGGATGCGAAGATCAAGACGTGGGTGGAATACCTGCGCGGTTCGTTGCCGGAGATTCTCGCGGCACATCAGGCCGAGTTGGTGGCCTATGAGTTGAGTGGCAGTTTGGGCGGCGCGCGGTTGTCGAACTGATTGCCAACAAACACCACAGGGTCAATGTGGCAGGGGCGCCCTGACAATTGCCGGCGGGAATGTTAGCGTGCTTGGCATTCTTCCGTAGTCGATGAGCCCGCCTGCCATGAAAAAGACTGTCCTCGCCTTCAGCCGCATCACCCCGCCAATGATCGAACGCCTGCAACAGGATTTCGAGGTGATCGCGCCCAACCCCAAGCTGGGGGACATCAACGCGCAGTTCAACGAAGCCCTGCCCCACGCCCACGGCCTGATTGGCGTTGGCCGCAAGCTGGGCCGGGCGCAGCTCGACGGCGCGGGCAAGCTTGAAGTGGTGTCCAGCGTGTCGGTGGGCTACGACAACTACGACCTGCCGTACTTCAATGAGCGCGGGATCATGCTCACCAACACCCCCGATGTACTCACCGAAAGCACCGCCGACCTGGCCTTCGCCCTGCTGATGAGCAGCGCGCGCCGTGTGGCCGAGCTGGACGCATGGACCAAGGCCGGCCAATGGAAAGCCAGCGTCGGCGCGCCGTTGTTTGGCTGCGATGTGCACGGCAAGACACTGGGCATTGTCGGCATGGGCAATATCGGCGCGGCCGTCGCCCGTCGTGGGCGCCTGGGCTTCAACATGCCGATTCTGTACAGCGGCAACAGCCGCAAGGCCGCGCTTGAGCAGGAACTGGGCGCGCAGTGGCGCAGCCTGGACCAGTTGCTGGCCGAGGCGGATTTCGTCTGCCTGGTCGTCCCGCTCAGCGACAAGACCCGTCACCTGATCAGCACCCGCGAATTGGAGCTGATGAAGCCCGGCGCGATCCTGGTGAATATCTCCCGTGGTCCGGTGGTGGACGAGCCGGCGCTGATCAAGGCCCTGCAAAACCAGACCATCCGTGGCGCCGGGCTGGATGTGTATGAGCAGGAACCCTTGGCCGAGTCGCCGCTGTTCCAACTGAGCAATGCCGTGACCCTGCCGCATATCGGCTCGGCCACCCATGAAACCCGCGAAGCCATGGCCAACCGCGCCCTGGACAACCTGCGCAGCGCCTTGCTCGGCCAGCGCCCGCAGGACCTGGTGAACCCGCAAGTCTGGAAGGGCTGACACACACTCAGTGTGGGAGGGGGCCAGCCCGACGGAAAATCCGGTTAAAGCCTGGCCCTCCCAAGTCGATACCCTTCCATAGAAGATCGTCATCCCTGATCCACAGAAGGTTTTTATGTCCACCACCAAAGCCCGCGCAGACTCACTCTCGCTTCTGCTCTTTACCTTGCGCAGCGGCAAGCTGATGGCCATCAACCTGCTGAAAGTCAGCGAGATTATCCCTTGCCCGCCGCTGACCAAGCTGCCGGAGTCGCACCCCCACGTCAAAGGCATCGCCACGCTGCGCGGTAACTCGTTGGCGGTGATCGACCTGAGCCGTGCCCTGGGCGAAATGCCCCTGGAAGACCCGGATGGCGGCTGCCTGATCGTCACGGACGTAAGCCGTTCCAAACAAGGCCTGCACGTGCAAGCGGTGAGCAAGATCGTGCATTGCCTGACCACCGACATCCGCCCGCCGCCCTACGGTTCCGGCGGCAACCGTGCGTTTATCACCGGGGTCACTCAAGTGGAAGGCGGCTTGGTACAAGTGCTGGATATTGAAAAAGTCATCCACGGTATCGCGCCGGCGCCGATTGAAACGGCGCCCACCGACCTGACCATGGAAGAAGCCGAAGTGCTCGGCAACGCACGGATTCTGGTAGTGGATGACAGCCAGGTCGCCCTGCAGCAATCGGTGCACACCTTGCGCAACCTCGGCCTGACCTGCCACACCGCGCGCAGCGCCAAGGAAGCCATCGACGTGCTGCTGGAGCTGCAAGGCACGGCTGCGCAGATCAACGTGGTGGTGTCGGACATCGAGATGTCCGAAATGGACGGTTACGCCCTCACCCGCACCTTGCGCGAAACGCCGGACTTCAAAGACCTGTACGTGCTGCTGCACACCTCCCTGGACAGCGCGATGAACAGCGAAAAAGCCCGCCTGGCCGGGGCCAACTCAGTGCTGACCAAATTCTCCTCGCCGGAACTGACCAAGTGCCTGGTCGTGGCCGCCAAAGACGTGGCCGACAGGGGCCTGTAAGCGGTGCCTGAGTACTTCCAGCTGCTGCGCCGCGACCTGCGCGGCAGCCTGCCCGCGCCACAGTGGCCGGCCTGTACGCGGCTGGACCACTACCGCGACGACCTGGCCCCGGCGATTCACGCGGTGTTGAGCATGACCCAGAACCAGGGCGGCGGCCGCGTTCCCCATCTGTCGGCCTGGCAGCAGCAGTTCGTGACCGATGCGGAGTTCGACCCTGCGTTGTGCCTGGTGGCCAGCAACGACCAGGGCATCCTCGGCGTGGCCCAATGCTGGACCAGCGCCTTTATCAAAAACCTCGCTGTGCACCCGTGTGCCCAGGGCCAGGGGTTGGGCCGCGCGCTGTTGCTGCACAGCTTCCAGGTGTTCAAACAACGCGGCGAAGCTTACGTCGACCTCAAGGTAGTGGAGAGCAACCTGCGTGCCCGGCGGCTGTATGAAAGTGCGGGCATGGTGTTGGTGTTGCGGGATGTGCTCAGCGAAGACTGAAAGGTGCTGGCGCATAACTTGCTTCCAGAGCACTGCAACGGTGCCAAGAGGTAAAAACCCGTCACCGTTCCTGCGTACCCCCTGACCTAGCCTGGTGACAGATCCGCGATGAATACCCACTTTTCCTGTGTCGGCTGCGGCAAATGCTGCAGCGACCACCATGTGCCCCTGACCCTCGACGAAGCCCGTATGTGGGCGGCGGACGGCGGTAACGTCATCGTGCTGGTGGAGGGTTTCCTCGGCAATGGCCTGGGCTTGGCGCTGCAACAACACGAGCACGCCGAGCGCCGTTCGGTGAGGGTGCCCAGCGGCAGCACCGAGGCGTTCGTGGCGATCACCTTTGCCGCCTACAACGCCGGGCGCTGCCGGAATCTTGACGCAGACAACCTGTGCCGCATCTATGAACGCCGCCCGTTGGTATGCCGCATTTATCCCATGGAGATCAACCCGCACATCCCGCTCAACCCCGCCGCCAAGGAGTGCCCACCGCAATCCTGGGAACAGGGCCCTGCGCTGATCGTGGGTGGCGAGTTGGTCGACCTGGAATTGGCCGAGCTGATCGGCCGCTCGCGCCAGGCCGACCGCGACGACGTGCAGACCAAAGAAGCGGTGTGCGCGTTGCTGGGCATACGCACCACCGCACTCAAGGGCGATGGGTTTACCGCATACCTGCCGGACATGGGCGCGTTTGCCCAGGCGCTTGAGCGGGCGGGCGACCAACCGTGCGTGGCCAACGAGTGGGTATTTCATGTGTCCGGCATGGATATCGCCGAACAGTTGCTGGATGCGGGAGCGCAGATTGCCACCGAAGTACCGGCCAATTATGCGTTTATCCCGCTCAGGGCTGCCTGAACTCAGGGCATCGCAACGGGCGCGTCCAGGCGGTAGGGCTTGATGATCCTTTGGTACTCGCCATTGCGGATCAGTTGTTCAAGGGCGCGGTTGAGCGCGTCGCGCAAGGCGATATCGGGCTTGCGCACCGCGATTGCCACGCCATCGCCCAACAACGCAGCCGAAACGGCGGGGCCCAGGAAGTCGAATTCCTTGCCCTCGGGCTTGTCGAGCAAGGCTTCACGTATTTCCACGGTGCCTTGCAGGGTTGCATCGATTTCGCCCGCCACCAGGCTGCGCACCAGGTCGTCATTGAGCCAGAAGCATTTGATGACAACCCCTCTCGGCGCCCATTTCGCAAGAACGAACGTCGCGCGGTTACTGCCCAGCAATACGCCCACCCGCTTGCCCTCGAGGGATTGCACGTTGGGCAACAGGCCCGATGTCTTGCGCGCCACCAGGCGCGTGGTGAAGGGGTAGAGGTTATCGGTGAAACTCGCCCAGCGACGCCGTTTCGAGGTAGGCGCCATGCCCATGATCGCGTCCAAATGCCTGGATTCCAGGGCGCGGAAGTCCTCGACAATCACCTGGTCGACCCAGGTGCAGCGCACATTCAACTGCTCGCACAACGCGTTGCCCAGCTCGATGTTCAGGCCTACCAACTGCCCTTGCGGGTTGCGGCTCTGAAAGGGGGGGAATTGCGCGGCAACGCCAAAACGGATTTCGCGTCGGGGTGAGTCGCCGGCCGCCACGGTATCCACCGAGAACATCAGGGCAAGCATTACACAGATGTGTATCAGGGCCACGGGAAACGTCCTTTTCCGAAAAGAGCAGCCTCGCCACACCCGCTCGGTAAACCGTGCGGGACAGCAAGGGCTGTGCAAGCTTTCAAGAAACGGACGTAGGCCTACAATCAGAAATCTCAGCAGGTTTTGTAGGCAAGAGTCGATGCAGCGTACGACTATTTAACCTCAGCGTTTACCCATGGAGCGGCGTGTACCCGGCGGCGCCATGCCCGGCGACTTGGTGTGACCGTTCTTGGCGCCGTTCTTGTACCAAGGCTGGGCCGCCTGCTTGGCGCCAGCCAGTTCACCCGGTTTGAACGGAAACTTGAACGCCGGGATCTCGGCTTTTTCAACGCCATCGGCGCTGGCCGGATCGACGATGTCGGCCGCTTCAACAGGAGGTTGTGTCGGGGAAGTCATGGAAGCTCCGGAGCGTGCAAAAAATGAGGCGGGGCCGACTTGCGGGCCGCACTGGCACGCAGTATACCTGCGCGCTTCGGATCTTTAACCACCGCCTGTACGAATGGTCCAGCGTTTGCTGACAGCGCTGTCAGTTAGCAGTCACCGTGCTGACCGGATCACAGGGTTATAAAGACCGCTCACTCTCCCCATCCTTTGTCCCCGGCGCCTCATCCATGCAGATTCGACCAAAAACCGCCTTGATCGTGGGTGTACTTGTGGTAACGGCGGTAGCGGCATGGGCGCTGACCCGCCCGGCCAAGGCCAAACTGGCGGCGCCCACGGCGACTCCGGTACGGGTGGTGAGCGTGGCGCAACAGGATGTCCCGCGGTTTGTCAGTGGTATCGGCACCGTGTTATCGCTGCACAGCGTGGTGATTCGTCCGCAGGTCGACGGCATCCTCACCCAGTTGCTGGTCAAGGAAGGGCAATGGGTCAAGGCCGGTGACCTCCTGGCCAGAATCGATGATCGCTCGATCCGTGCCAGCCTCGACCAGGCCAGGGCGCAACTGGGTGAGAGCCAGGCACAACTGCAAGTGGCACTGGTCAACCTCAAGCGCTACAAGGAACTGAGCGTGGACGATGGCGTGTCCAGGCAGACCTATGACCAGCAACAAGCCCTGGTCAACCAGTTGAAGGCGACCGCCCAGGGCAACCAGGCGGCGATTGATTCGGCTCAGGTACAGCTTTCCTACACTCAGATTCGCTCGCCGGTCAGTGGCCGCGTCGGCATCCGCAATGTGGATGAAGGTAATTTCCTGCGGACCAGCGATACCCAAGGCCTGTTTTCGGTGACTCAGATCGACCCGATTGCCGTCGAGTTCTCCCTGCCGCAACAGATGCTGCCCACCCTGCAAGGCCTGCTCGCCGCCCCCACCCAAGCCCGTGTCGACGCTTACCTGGGCGCCGACACCGACGGCCGGACCGGCGACTTGCTCGCTGAAGGCCACTTGAGCCTGATCGACAACCAGGTCAGCTCAACCACCGGTACCCTGCGCGCCAAGGCAACGTTCAACAACGCGTCGCAACGCCTGTGGCCGGGGCAACTGGTGACCATCAAGATCCAGACCGCCCTCGACAAAAACGCCCTGGTGGTGCCGCCAACCGTGGTGCAACGCGGCCTGGACTCGCACTTCGTGTACCGGGTCAAAGGCGACAAGGTCGAGGCAGTACCGGTGCAAGTGGCCTATCAAGACAGCGACATCAACATCATCAAAGGGGTACAGGCCGGTGACGTGCTAGTCAGCGATGGCCAGTCGCGGCTCAAGGCCGGCGCGCAAGTGGAGGTGCTCAAAGAGCCGCCGCAATTGATCCAGACGGTCGACGCCAAGGTGCAGCCGTGAGTCGCTCGCCATCGGCATGGTGTGTCGACCACCCGGTCGCCACCCTGCTGCTGACCTTCGCCCTGGTGCTGCTCGGGATGATTGCCTTCCCCCGACTGGCCATCGCGCCACTGCCCGAGGCGGAATTTCCGACCATCCAGGTGACCGCACAATTGCCCGGAGCCAGCCCCGACACCATGGCCTCCTCGGTGGCCACGCCTTTGGAGGTGCAATTCAGCGCCATCCCCGGCGTCACCCAAATGACCTCCAGCAGCGCCTTGGGCTCCAGCCTCTTGACCCTGCAATTTACCCTCAACAAGAGCATCGACACCGCCGCGCAAGAAGTGCAGGCGGCCATCAACACCGCAGCCGGCAAACTGCCCAGCGACATGCCGAGCCTGCCGACCTGGAAGAAGGTCAACCCGGCGGACAGCCCGGTGCTGATCCTCAGCGTCAGCTCCGACAGCATGCCCAGCACCGAACTGAGCGACTACGTGGAAACCCTGCTCGCACGGCAGATCAGCCAGATCGACGGTGTGGGGCAGATCAACATCACCGGCCAGCAACGCCCGGCGATCCGCGTGCAGGCGTCACCCGATAAACTCGCGGCCATTGGCCTGACGCTCGCCGATGTGCGCCTGGCCATCCAGCAATCGAGCCTCAACCTGGCGAAGGGGGCCATCTACGGCGAGAACAGCGTATCGACGCTCTCGACCAACGATCAGCTGTTTCACCCCGAGGACTACGCCCAACTGATCGTGTCCTACAAAAATGGCGCACCGGTTCAATTGCGCGATATCGCCAAAGTCATCAACGGCTCGGAAAACGCCTACGTACAGGCCTGGTCCGGTGACACGCCGGGGGTCAATCTGGTGATTTCGCGCCAGCCCGGCGCGAATATCGTCGAGACCGTGGACCGCATTCAAGCCGAGTTGCCGCGCCTGCAAGCCATGTTGCCGGCCTCGGTGCAGGTCAGCGTGTTGAGCGACCGTACCAAGACCATCCGCGCGTCCCTGCATGAAGTGGAAGTGACCCTGCTGATCGCGATTCTGCTGGTGGTGGCGGTGATGGCGTTGTTCCTGCGCCAATTGTCGGCGACGCTGATTGTGTCCAGCGTGCTCGGCGTGTCGCTGGTGGCCAGTTTTGCGCTGATGTACCTGATGGGTTTCAGCCTGAATAACCTGACCCTGGTGGCGATCGTCATTGCCGTGGGCTTTGTGGTGGACGATGCCATCGTGGTGGTGGAGAACATCCATCGCCACCTGGAAGCCGGGCTCGACAAGCGCGAAGCGGCGATCAAGGGCGCCGGCGAGATCGGGTTTACCGTGGTCTCCATCAGCTTCTCGCTGGTGGCGGCCTTTATCCCGCTGCTGTTCATGGGCGGCGTGGTCGGGCGCTTGTTCAAGGAATTTGCGTTGACGGCGACCTCGACCATCCTGATTTCGGTGGTGGTCTCGTTGACCCTGGCGCCGACCCTGGCCGCACTGTTCATGCGCGCGCCCACTCACCCCGGCCACGACAAACCCGGCTTCAGCGAACGCCTACTGGCCGGTTATGCACGCAACCTGCGCCGTGCCCTGGCGCATCAACGCAGCATGGCCGCGCTCTTCATCATGACGTTGGCCCTGGCCGTGGTCGGCTACGTGTTTACCCCCAAGGGTTTCTTTCCGGTGCAAGACACCGGCTTTGTACTCGGCACCAGCGAAGCGGCGGCCGACGTGTCGTACCCGGACATGGTCGCCAAGCACAAAGCCCTGGCCCAGATCATCCAGGACGACCCGGCGGTGCAGGCGTTTTCCCATTCGGTGGGCGTGACCGGCAGCAACCAGACCATCGCCAACGGCCGCTTCTGGATTGCGTTGAAAGATCGCGGTAATCGCGATGTGTCCGCCAGCCAATTCATCGACCGCATCCGTACGAAACTGGCAAAGGTGCCTGGCATCGTGCTGTACCTGCGCGCGGGGCAAGACATCAACCTCAGCTCCGGCCCCAGCCGCGCCCAGTACCAATATGTGCTCAAGAGCAACGACGGCGCGACGCTCAATACCTGGACCCAGCGCCTGACCGAAAAACTGCGCGCCAACCCGGCGTTTCGCGACCTGTCCAACGACCTGCAACTGGGCGGCAGCATCACCCACATCAGCATCGACCGGCAGGCCGCCGCCCGCTTCGGCCTGACCGCCACCGATGTCGACCAGGCCCTTTACGACGCCTTCGGCCAGCGCCAGATCAACGAGTTCCAGACCGAGATCAACCAATACCAGGTGGTGCTGGAACTGGACACCCAACAACGCGGCAAGGCCGAGAGCCTGAACTACTTCTACCTGCGCTCGCCCCTCACCAACGAGATGGTGCCGCTGTCGGCGTTGGCCAAGGTCGACCCGCCCACCGTGGGCCCGTTGTCCATCAGCCATGACGGTATGTTCCCGGCCGCCAACCTGTCGTTCAACCTGGCGCCCGGCGTGGCGTTGGGCGATGCGGTGATCATGCTCAACCAGGCCAAGAACGACATCGGCATGCCGGCCACCCTGATCGGCAACTTCCAGGGCGCGGCCCAGGCGTTCCAGAGTTCGCTGGCCAGCCAGCCGTGGCTGATCCTCGCGGCGCTGGTGGCGGTCTACATTATTTTGGGGGTGTTGTACGAGAGCTTCGTGCACCCGCTGACGATTATTTCCACATTGCCCTCGGCGGGTTTGGGCGCGCTGATCATGCTGTGGCTGATGGGCCAGGACTTTTCGATCATGGCGCTGATCGGCCTGGTGCTGTTGATCGGCATCGTCAAGAAGAACGGCATCCTGATGATCGACTTCGCCCTGGAAGCCCAGCGCGTGCGCGGGTTGGCGCCGCAGGACGCGATTTATGAAGCCTGCGTGACGCGGTTCCGCCCCATCATCATGACCACGCTCGCCGCCCTGCTCGGCGCGGTGCCGCTGATGCTCGGCAGCGGCCCCGGCGCGGAACTGCGCCAACCGTTGGGCATCGCGGTGGTCGGCGGCCTGCTGGTAAGCCAGGCGCTGACGCTATTCACCACGCCGGTCATATACTTGTACCTCGAAAAATTCTTCCACCGACCCAAACCAACGCTCGCGTTGGCGACCACAGATTGAGGCGGTGTCATGCGCGTCCTGATTGTTGAAGATGAAGAAAAAACCGCCGACTACCTGCACCGTGGCCTGACGGAACAGGGCTACACCGTCGACGTGGCCCGCGAAGGCGTCGAGGGCCTGCACCTGGCGCTGGAAAACGATTACGCGGTAATCGTGCTCGATGTGATGCTGCCCGGCCTCGACGGCTTTGGCGTGCTGCGAGCCTTGCGCGCGCGCAAGCAGACGCCGGTGATCATGCTCACCGCCCGCGAACGCGTGGAAGACCGCATTCGCGGCCTGCGCGAAGGCGCCGACGATTACCTGGGCAAGCCGTTTTCGTTCCTGGAGCTGGTGGCGCGCCTGCAAGCCCTGACCCGGCGCAGTGGCGGCCACGAGCCGGTGCAAGTCACGGTTGCCGACTTGTGGATCGACTTGATCAGCCGCAAGGCCAGCCGCAACGGCGTGCGCCTGGACCTGACCGCCAAAGAGTTTTCGCTGCTCAGCGTACTGGCGCGGCGCCAGGGCGAAATCCTGTCGAAAACGGCGATTGCAGAGATGGTCTGGGACATCAATTTCGACAGCGACGCCAACGTGGTCGAAGTCGCGATCAAGCGCCTGCGCGCCAAGCTGGACGGGCCGTTCGAACATAAGCTGCTGCACACCATCCGCGGCATGGGCTACGTGCTGGAGAACCGCAGTGTCAACTAACTCCATCGCCCTGCGCCTGAGCGGCATGTTCACCTTGGTGGCGCTGCTGATCTTTGTGTTGATCGGCGGCGCGCTCTATCAACAGGTGGACCGTGGCCTCGGCCTGTTGCCGGGGGCGGAGTTGGACGCGCGCTACAGCGTGCTGGAGTCGTCGGTCAATCGCTTCGGCACGCCCGAGCATTGGCTGAAGATCAAGGCCAAGCTCAAGCTGCTGGGGGAGGAAGACAAGCGTATCCGTTTCTGGGTGGTCAGCACTGACCCGAGCTACGAATACGGTGAGCCGGACGCGCAGATCCGAGCCTTCGCCCAAGGCGCCACGGGTAAACGCGACTTGCACCTGCCCGGCTACGCTTACCCCTTCAAAGTGCTGGTAAGCCAGTTCCCGGCCAAGGAGCAACGCCCGCCACTGCGCTTCATGATTGCCATCGACACCGAAAATTTCCGCGCGACCCAACATCACTTACTGGTGGCGCTGGTCAGCCTGGCGTTGGTCGGCGTGGTGCTGGCGGCGCTGCTGGGCTTCTGGGTCTCGCGCCTCGGTCTCAAGCCGCTGGAAAAACTGTCCGAGGAAGCGCAAAAACTTGCGCCGCCCAAACTCTCCGGGCGCCTGCAACTGTCGCCATTGCCGCCGGAGCTCAAGCAATTCGTCAACTCGTTCAACGCCACCCTCGACCGCGTCGAGCAGGCGTATTCGCGCCTTGAGTCGTTCAATGCCGACGTGGCCCATGAACTGCGCTCGCCATTGACCAACCTGATCGGCCAGACCCAAGTGGCGCTGACGCGTGGGCGGTCCGCCGAGCATTACCTGGAGGTGCTGGAATCCAACCTGGAAGAGCTGGAACGCCTGCGCTCGATTATCAACGACATGTTGTTTCTGGCCAGCGCCGACCAGGGCACCAAGGCCACCAAACTGATCGAAAGCTCCCTGGCCGATGAAGTGGCAACTACCCTCGACTATTTGGACTTCATCCTTGAGGACGCCCAGGTGCGGGTGCAGGTCAAGGGCGATGCGCAGGTACAGATCGAAAAAGCCCACCTGCGCCGTGCGCTGATCAACCTGCTGAGCAATGCGGTGCAGCACACCGCGCCGGGGCAGGTCATCGAAGTCAACATCGACGTGCGGGACCGTCAGGTAGCCATCGGCGTGACCAACCCTGGCGAGGCGATTGCCAGCGAGCACCTGCCGCGGCTGTTCGAGCGTTTCTATCGGGTGGACGCCTCGCGCAGTAACAGCGGCGCCAATCACGGGCTGGGCCTGGCCATCGTCAAGGCGATTGCGCTGATGCATGGCGGCGATGTGTTCGTACACAGCGACAGCCACGGCAATACCTTTGGCATTACGCTGCCGGCCTGATCAACTCGCCCTTCATAGTGGGTCGTCTATCCGTCAGCGGTGTTTTAAGGCGCCGATCTTTCTTTTTAACCCGCTATTTAATTTTCGTCGGGTAGAACTAAACTGCCAGCATTCACACCGCTGAAGTCCGCCCGATGAGTCAACGCCGTCGTCATCCCCGCACTGCACACCCCGAGCTGCTATTGATTCTGGGCAGCGGCCTGACCGTCGTCCTGATCGTGGTGATCGTGGCGGCGTTGTTGATCCGCGAACATGCCAGCACCTTGCAGGCGGCCACGCGCGCGACCACCAACATCGCCCAGTTGATCAATGCCGATGTGTTGCGCAACGTCGAACTGTACGACCTGGCGCTCAAAGGGCTGATCGCCGCCAAACAACGCGAAGACCTGGCCCAGGTGACGCCGAGCATTCAACACCTGGTGCAATTTGATTTATCCACCGCCGCGCCGTTCAAAGGCGAAGTGTTGCTGCTGGACGCCGATGGCACTGTCATCGCCGACTCCTCGACCCTGCACCCTACGCCCCGCAACTTCGCCGACCGTGACTATTTCCAGGTGCATGTGAGAGAGCCGCAGACCGGCTTGTTTATCAGTCGGCCGTTCAAGATTGATTGCGACTGCGAGCAGGTATGGCGCATGGCATTCAGCCGGCGCGTATCAGGCCCCAACGGTGAGTTTATCGGCGTTGCGGTGGCAACCATGCGCCTGGCGTATTTCGATCAGTTGTTCAGCACCCTCACGATCGGCAACAGCAGCAGCGTCAACCTGCTCAACAACAGGGGCATCCTGCTGGCCCAGCAGCCACTGCTCGAACGCGACATGATCGACAAGGACTTGAGCGATCGACCGAATTTCAAACGCATTCTGCGCGAAGGCATGGGCAGCTTTCAGGCGATCTCGGCCATCAGCGGCAAGGAGCGCCTGTACACCTTCACCAACGTTGGCGAGCTGCCGCTGATCGTGGTGGTGGCCTTGTCCAGTGACGATGTTTTCGCCCCCTGGAGACGTGCGGCCCTGCTGACCAGCGGCGCGACCGGCATCCTCTGTATCGGCTTGCTATGGCTTACCTGGATGTTGCGTCGCGAACTGCGGCGCCGCTTTCGCGCCGAACGGGTGCTGTCAGAACTGGCAGCCACCGACGCCCTGACCGGCCTGGCCAATCGTCGCACCCTGGATGAGCGCCTGCGCCTGGAATGGGACCGCGCCCAACGCTCGACGGAGCCGCTGACGCTGCTGATGATCGACGTAGACCACTTCAAAGCGTTCAACGATCGTCATGGCCATCAAGGTGGCGACGAAGCCTTGCGCACAGTTGCCCAGGTGATCGGCAGCAACATCCGCCGACCTGCCGACCTGGCGGCGCGGTATGGCGGGGAAGAGTTTGCGGTGGTGTTGCCGAACACCGATGCCAAGGGCGCCTGGCTGATTGCCGAACATATTCGCAGCAGCGTCGAGCATTTGCCGCGGGTGGCCGGGGATCAACGCCCCATTACCGTGAGTATTGGCATGAGCACTTGGCACAAGCGTAGTGGCACGCCATTGGAGGCTTTGCTGCTCAGCGCCGATCAGGCCTTGTACGAGGCCAAACACACGGGGCGCAATCGGATCGTGGATGCGGACGGGCTCTAACCCGGCTTCGCAAACGTGCTCACATAAAAATGGATATAAAAAAAGGCCACCCGAAGGCAGCCTTTAAAAACTAAAGAAAGAGAGTTGTTACTTACACCGCCGCAACGGGACGCATGTAAGAGATCGGTGCGGTGCTGGCATCTTCGAAGGTCACGACTTCCCAAGCGTCTGTCTGCTCAATCAACTTGCGCAGCAGCTGGTTGTTAAGGGCGTGGCCCGACTTGAAGCCTTTGAACTCGCCTATCAGGCTATTGCCCAGCAGGTAGAGGTCACCGATTGCATCGAGGATCTTGTGCTTCACGAATTCGTCTTCGTAGCGAAGGCCGTCTTCGTTCAGTACACCATCCGCGTCGACCACAATGGCGTTTTCAACGCTGCCGCCGAGTGCGAGGTTGTGCTTGCGCAGGTACTCGATGTCACTCATGAAACCAAAGGTACGGGCGCGGCTGACTTCTTTTACGAACGAAGTGCTGGAAAAATCCACGCTTGCACTTTGGGTGCGGTCACGGAATACCGGGTGATCGAAATCGATCTCAAAGCTCACTTTAAAGCCTTCGAACGGGACGAAGGTGGCGCGCTTGTCGCCGTCTTCTACTGTCACTTCCCGCAGAATGCGAATGAACTTCTTGGCTGCGTCCTGTTCTTCCAGGCCGGCAGATTGAATCAAGAATACGAAGGGTCCAGCGCTGCCATCCATGATAGGGACTTCGGACGCGGAGAGCTCGACGTAGGCGTTATCGATGCCCAAACCGGCCATGGCCGAGAGCAAGTGCTCCACCGTGTCCACTTTGACGTCACCGTTGACCAACGTGGTCGACATAGTGGTTTCGCCAACGTTTTCCGCGCGAGCAGGAATCTGCACCACAGGGTCCAGGTCGGCACGCACAAACACGATGCCGGTGTCGACAGGTGCGGGCTTGAGGGTCAGGTAGACCTTCTCACCGGAGTGCAGACCTACACCTGTGGCACGAATAATATTCTTCAGGGTGCGTTGTTTAATCATGGCTTGGACCGCTTCAGCGCAAATTGCGAACTGGTATCAACAAAGGCTGGCGATAATAGCAGACCAGACCTTTGCTGAACACCAATCACCTTCATAGCCCTGATACATTCCATCAATCGGCCTGACGACGCAGGAATGCCGGGATGTCCAGGTAGTCCAGATCATCTTGCGGATTCGGGCTACGCGAGGCAGCAGCACCGGCCTGGGCCTGGTTGCGCATCACGGTCGGACGGTCCAGATCACGGTAGTTGACCGACGGCAGTTCCTGGCGCGAAGGCGCTGGGGCGGCAGCCGCTTGGCTCGCGTGGCTGGCTTGGCTGTTATGCAGCGTGTTGTCGATGACCTTCACAGGCTTCTCGATTTTTGCGCCCAGACCGGTTGCAACCACGGTCACGTGCAGCTCGTCGCGCATGTCCGGGTCGATGACGGTACCGACTTTGACCATGGCGTGCTCGGAAGCGAACGCTTCGATGATGCTACCCACGTCGGAGTACTCACCCAGGGACAGGTCGGGACCTGCGGTGATATTCACCAGGATGCCGCGTGCGCCTTGCAGGTTCACGTCTTCGAGCAGCGGGTTGCGGATGGCCGCTTCGGTGGCTTCACGCGCACGGTTAGGACCGCTGGCGCAGCCGGTGCCCATCATCGCCATGCCCATTTCGCTCATCACGGTACGGACGTCGGCAAAGTCGACGTTGATCATGCCTGGGCGCTTGATGATATCGGAGATACCGCGAACGGCACCGGCCAGTACATCGTCAGCCTTGGCGAATGCGGACAGCAAGCTTGCGTCCTTGCCCAGGATGGTCAGCAGCTTCTCGTTGGGAATGGTGATCAACGAGTCGACGCTTTCAGACAGCAGACGGATGCCTTCGTCGGCGATCTGCATGCGCTTGCGACCTTCGAACGGGAACGGACGGGTCACGACAGCAACCGTCAGGATCCCCATTTCCTTGGCCACTTCGGCAATGATCGGCGCAGCACCGGTACCGGTACCGCCGCCCATGCCGGTGGTGATGAACACCATGTTGGTGCCTTGCAGCACTTCGGCAATACGCTCGCGGTCTTCCAGGGCGGCTTGACGGCCGACTTCCGGATTGGCGCCGGCGCCGAGGCCCTTGGTCACGGCTGTGCCCAATTGCAGGATGGTCCGCGCGCCGATGCTTTTCAGCGCCTGGGCATCAGTGTTGGCGCAGATGAATTCAACGCCTTCAATGTTGCTCTTGACCATGTGGTTGACAGCGTTGCCGCCGCCACCGCCGACACCGATTACTTTGATAACCGGGCTAGCGGGGATGTTGTCTACGAGTTCAAACATGTTCCCTCTCCTTTCGTTTTCTCTAGTTTTTTCGCCTACTGCTTACTGCGGTGTTGCGGTAAATCTTTAGAAATTGCCTTTGACCCATGCCTGCAGCCGCTCCAACAACGGCGCTTTCGCCTCGTCGTCACTGCGGTAGCTGTCACGGTTGCTCGGGCCCGACAGGGAAATGCCGTCGGTCTGCTTTTGCAGCCCGTACAACAGCAAGCCCACACCGGTGGAATAAATCGGGTTGCGCACCACGTCGCCCAGGCCTTTGACACCATGGGGCACGCCCAGGCGTACCGGCATGTGGAAGATTTCCTCGGCCAGCTCGACCGCGCCTTCCATCTTCGAGGTACCACCGGTCAGCACGATGCCGGCCGGGATCAGGTCTTCGTAGCCGCTGCGACGCAGTTCGGCCTGGATCAGCGTGAACAGTTCGTCGTAGCGCGGCTCGACCACTTCGGCCAGGGCCTGGCGCGACAGCTCGCGCGGCGGACGATCGCCCACGCTCGGCACCTTGATGGTTTCACCGGCACCGGCCAGCTTGGCCAGGGCACAGGCGTAGCGGATCTTGATTTCTTCGGCGTACTGGGTCGGCGTGCGCAACGCCATGGCGATGTCGTTGGTCACCTGGTCGCCGGCAATCGGGATCACGGCGGTGTGACGGATCGCACCTTCGGTGAAGATCGCGATGTCGGTGGTGCCGCCGCCGATGTCCACCAGGCACACGCCCAGTTCTTTTTCGTCGTCGGTCAGTACCGAGTAGGCCGAGGCCAGTTGCTCGAGAATGATGTCGTCGATTTCCAGGCCGCAGCGGCGCACGCATTTTTCAATGTTCTGTGCGGCGTTGACGGCGCAGGTCACCACATGGACCTTGGCTTCCAGGCGCACGCCCGACATACCCAGGGGCTCGCGAACGCCTTCCTGGTTATCGATCACGTAATCCTGCGGCAAGGTATGCAGTACACGCTGGTCGGCCGGGATCGCCACGGCCTGGGCAGCGTCGAGGACGCGCTCAAGGTCGGCCGAACTGACTTCGCGGTCGCGGATCGCCACGATGCCGTGGGAGTTCAGGCTGCGGATATGGTTGCCCGCCACGCCGACGAACGCCGAGTGGATCCGGCAACCGGCCATCAGCTGCGCTTCTTCGATGGCGCGCTGGATCGATTGCACGGTGGACTCGATGTTCACCACCACGCCCTTCTTCAGGCCCCGGGACGGATGCGTGCCAATACCGACGATTTCGATCGTGCCGTCTTCCCCGACCTCGCCCACCAGCGCCACCACCTTGGAGGTGCCGATATCGAGACCGACGATCATTTTGCCGCTTTGCACGTTTGCCATGGGTCCTGCCTCTTCTTAATTCTTCGCGACAGCGGGTTGCGCTGCCGTGGGCGCAGCCGGTTCACGCCAGCCGACGGCAAGGCCGTTGGCGTAACGCAGGTCGACGCTCGCAATGTTCGTAATCTGTTCTTTCAAGGTCTTGTCATAGATGGCGATGAAACGGCGCATCTTTTCCACCAAGCGGTCGCGTCCCAGCAACAACTGGATACCCGGGCCGGAACTGCCTGCCCCGGTCGTCAAAAACCAGCTGCCCCGTTCACGCAGTTCCAGGCGTGCAATGGAGAAGCCCAGTGGCCGCAGCATCTGGCTCAGGGCCTGGTACTGCTGCATCACTTGCTGCTGCGCCCGCTGCGGCCCGAACAGCTGCGGCAGGTGCTCGTAGTTGGCCAGCTCACGCGGGGTGAACGCCTGGCCCTGGTTATTCAACAGCGCCTCGTCACCCCAACGGGCCACGGGCAGTTGTTCTTCCAGGCGGATCGTCACTTGGTCCGGCCATACGCGGCGGACCTCGGCGTGGGCGATCCACGGCATCTGTTCCAGCTCAGCGCGCATGCCGGCCAGGTCGATGGTGAAGAAACTCGACGCCAGGAACGGGCCGATACGCTGCTGCACCGCCTGTTGGCTGATGTAACTCAAGTCCCCCTGCACGCTGATCTTGGTGATCGGCCGGTCGGCATACGGCAACAGGCGCTGTGCGCCTTCGTACGTGCCAAAGCCCAACACCACCAGCATCACCGGCCAGAACAGCGCCTTGAGGAAACCAAAGTTGGCTTTCGGCAGGCGCGCCGACATCGGCTCTTTAGCCACCATTCGACTGGCACCCCGGGGCACCGGCTTGCGGCTCGGTGCTTGAGGGGGCTGATGACGAAGCGATGCGCCTTTCATGTCTTAGCCTCTGGGCTCAATACTGTCGGCCAGGATCGCCAGCACCAACTGCTGGAAATCCAGACCGGCGGCACGGGCGGCCATGGGTACCAGGCTGTGGTCGGTCATGCCCGGCGCAGTGTTGACTTCCAGGAACCAGAAATTCCCTTGGTCGTCCTGCATCACGTCTGCCCGCGCCCAACCGGCGATACCCAGCGCCTCACAGGCTTTCGCCGTGAGGTCCATCAATTGCTGTTCCTTGGTTGCGTCAAGGCCACATGGGATCCGGTACTGGGTATCGGAAGCCACATACTTGGCGTCGTAGTCGTAAAACGTGTGGGGCGTGCCCAATGCGATAGGCGGCAATACCTGGCCACGCAGGGTGGCGATGGTGTACTCGGGACCCTGGATCCACTGTTCCACCAACACTTGCGAATCGTAGGTACTTGCCGCTTTCCATGCGTCGATCAATTCGGCGGCCGAGTTCACTTTGGCCATGCCGATACTGGAGCCTTCATGGGCAGGTTTGACGATCAAAGGCAGGCCCAGTTCCTTGGCTGCGCAAATACAATCGTCTTCGCTGCACAGCACGCTGTGACGCGGGGTTGGAATACCCAGGCTGTGCCACACCTGCTTGGTGCGCAATTTGTCCATCGCCAATGCCGAGGCGAGGATGCCGCTGCCGGTGTAAGGGATGCCGGCGCATTCCAGCAGGCCTTGCATGCTGCCGTCTTCACCGCCACGGCCGTGAAGAATGATAAAGGCGCGGTCGATCTTCTCGGCCTGCAAGCGCGCGAGGAAGTCATCGCCCACGTCGATGCCGAACGCGTTCACACCGGCGCTTTGCAGCGCTTGGAGCACGGCATTGCCGGACTTGAGCGACACTTCACGTTCGGCGCTCTTGCCGCCGAACAGCACGGCCACGCGACCGAAGTCGGCAGGCGTAACCGTTGAGAACAGGGAGGCGTAGTCAGTGATCATTTCGACTTCCCCTTCGCCGCGACAAACAGCGGGCTCGCCAACAGCTTCGGCGCAAGGCCGCCGATATCACCGGCCCCCTGGCACAGCAGGATGTCACCGGCGCGCAGCAGCGGCTTGACGATCGGCGCCAGGTCCACACCGCGCTCGATGTAGATCGGGTCCAACTGGCCACGCTGACGGATGCTGTTGCACAGCTTGCGGCTGTCGGCGCCCGGGATCGGTTCTTCACCGGCCGGGTAGACTTCCATCAACAGCAGCACGTTGGCATCGGCCAGTACATTGACGAAGTCGTCGTACAGGTCGCGGGTACGGCTGTAGCGGTGCGGCTGGTACACCATGACCAGGCGACGCTCCGGCCAGCCACCCCGCACGGCCTTGATCACCGCGGCGACTTCGGTCGGGTGGTGACCGTAGTCATCCACCAGCATCACGTCACCGCCGTCTACCGGCAACTGGCCGTAGACCTGGAAGCGACGGCCCACGCCGGCAAAACGCGACAGGCCTTCGACGATGGCTTCGTCGCTGACGCCTTCATCGGAGGCGATGCAGATGGTCGCCAGGGAGTTCAATACGTTGTGGTTGCCCGGCATGTTCACCGACACATCCAACGGCTCGCGATCAGGGCGCAGCACGGTAAAGAAGGTTTGCATGCCTTCCTGGCGTACATTGATCGCGCGCACGTCGGCGTCTTCGCTGAAGCCGTAGGTCACGGTCGGACGCTTGACCTGTGGCAGGATCTCACGCACCACCGGGTCGTCCAGGCACACCACCGCCAAACCGTAGAACGGCAGGTTGTGCAGGAACTCGACGAAGGTTTTCTTCAACTTGTTGAAGTCACCGTCGTAGGTAGCCATGTGGTCTTCGTCGATGTTGGTCACCACGGCGACCAGCGGTTGCAGGTGCAGGAAGCTCGCGTCGCTTTCATCGGCTTCGGCGATCAGGTAACGGCTGGTGCCGAGCTGGGCGTTGGTGCCGGCTGCATTCAGGCGGCCACCGATCACGAAGGTCGGGTCCAGGCCACCGGCGGCGAACACCGAGGCGATCAGGCTGGTGGTGGTGGTCTTGCCGTGGGTGCCGGCGACGGCGATGCCGTGGCGATAGCGCATCAGCTCGGCGAGCATCTCGGCGCGTGGCACCACGGGAATACGGCGTTCAAGGGCGGTGGCCACTTCCGGGTTGGAGGTGTTCACGGCACTGGACACTACCAGCACGTCGGCCTCGGCGGCGTTCTCGGAACGGTGGCCGATAAAGATCTGCGCGCCAAAGGACTTCAGGCGCTCGGTGACCGGCGACTCTTTCAAGTCCGAGCCGGATACCTGGTAGCCCAGGTTCAGCAGGACTTCGGCAATACCGCACATGCCCACGCCGCCGATACCAACGAAGTGGATGCGACGGATGCGGCGCATCTCGGGTTGCGGCATGGCTTTCTGATTCTCAACCATGGGCCACCTCCAGGCAGATATCGACCACGGTGCGGGTTGCGTCAGGTTTGGCCAGGCGGCTTGCGGTGCTCGCCATGCTGTTGAGTCGTTCGGGTTGCATCAAAACCTCAGTCAGGCGTGCGGCCAAATCGGCCGCGCCAGTCGTTCTTTGCGGCAGCAGGAAGGCAGCGCCCTCCCCGGCCAAATATTCGGCGTTGCGGGTCTGGTGATCGTCAATCGCATGGGGCAAAGGCACCAGCAAGGACGGCAGACCGGCGGCGGCCAGTTCACTGACGGTCAGCGCACCAGCGCGACAGACCACCAGGTCGGCCCAGCCATAGGCATGGGC
This sequence comes from Pseudomonas sp. S3_A03, assembly GCF_054668275.1. Lineage (NCBI taxonomy): Bacteria > Pseudomonadati > Pseudomonadota > Gammaproteobacteria > Pseudomonadales > Pseudomonadaceae > Pseudomonas > Pseudomonas sp. S3_A03. The sequence goes on along the minus strand of NZ_CP162753.1, from coordinate 5,067,905 downwards.
CATGTCTTTGATGAAAGGCTGTACGTTCGCCTCGACACCGGCCTCGCGGTAGCGCGTGGCGGTCACTTCATCGTGGTTCTTGCCGGCCTGATGGAAGATCTCCGGGCGCAACTGTTCCGGCAGTTGCGCCACCGCTTCCGGCAGCAGCTTGTTCAATGGCTCGGCGCCCAGGCTTCCGCCCAGGATCAGCAAATGCGCCTTGCGCCCGGCCAATGCCTGACGCGCGATGTCCATAAACAGTTCGGTGCGCACCGGGTTGCCGGTGGTACGCCGCTTGCTCGATGCTCCAAAAGTGTTCGGGAACGCTTCGCACACCCGCGCGGCCAAGGGCACCAGCAACCGGTTGGCGGTACCGGCGACGGCATTTTGTTCGTGCACGATCACCGGCACGCCGGCGAGCTTGGCGGCCACACCGCCAGGCCCCGTCACATAACCGCCAAAACCGAGCACACACACCGGCTGCAATTCACGGATGACTTTGCGCGCCTGCCACACCGCCTTGAGCAACACAAACGGCGCCTTGAGCAGGGACAATTTGCCCTTGCCGCGCAGGCCGGTGACGTTGATCAGATGCAGCGGCAAACCGGCAGTGGGCACCAATTCGTTTTCGATGCCGCGCGGCGTACCCAACCAATGCACGGTGTAGCCACGGTTCTGGAATTCCCGCGCGCAAGCCAGGGCCGGGAACACGTGGCCCCCGGTGCCGCCCGCCATGATCAGCACATTAGCGCCCATGGGTCGGCTCCTCGGCGAAGTCGCTTTCGCTGAACTCCATGTCTTCGCTGCCCAGGTGGGTTCGACTCTCCCACTCGATGCGCAGCAACAAGCCCAGGCAGGCGCAGCAAATCACCAACGAACTGCCGCCATAACTGAGGAACGGCAAGGTCAGGCCCTTGGTCGGCAGCAAGCCGACGTTCACCCCGATGTTGATCAGGAACTGGCCGATCCACAGGAACGACAAGCCGTACGCCACGTAAGCGGCGAAATATTGTTTGGCCCTCTCGGCCCACAAGCCGATGTACATGCCGCGTACACACACGAACACGAACAGCGCGACGGTGCACAGCGAACCCACCACGCCCAGCTCTTCGGCGAGTACCGAAAACACGAAGTCGGTGTGCGCTTCGGGCAGGTAGAACTGCTTCTGCACGCTGTTGCCCAGGCCCACGCCCAGCCACTCGCCGCGACCAAAGGCGATCAACGCCTGGGTTAATTGGTAGCCGGAGCCGAACTGGTCGGACCAGGGGTCGGTAAAGGTGATCAGACGCGCCATTCGATAGGGTTGCGCCTGCACCAGGATGGTCACGGCGGCCACGGCCAGCACCACCATCAAACTGAAGCGGAACAGGCCCACGCCGCCCAGGAACAGCATCGCCGCCGCCGCCCCCATCATCACGACGGTGGCGCCGAAGTCCGGTTCCATCAGCAACAGGCCGGCCATTGGCAGCAGCACGATGAACGGCTTGAAGAAGCCCATCCAGCTTTCGCGCACTTCTTTCTGGCGGCGGACGAGATAACCGGCGAGGTAGATCACCACGAACACCTTGGCGATCTCCGACGGCTGCACGTTGAACGCACCGAAGCCGATCCAGCGCATCGAACCGTTCACCTCGCGGCCGATGCCCGGCAGGATCACCATGATCAGCAAGCCGAACGCACCGATCAGCATCAGCCAACCCAGGCGTTGCCAGGTGGCGATGGGGATCATCATGGTCACGATGCACGCGCCCAGGCCGATGATCAAGTACACCAAGTGCCGGATCATCATGTAAAGGGTGTTGCCCGACTGTACGGCCGCCACTTCGGAAGAAGCCGAGGGTGATCATCACCAGGCCCAGGCCCAGCAACGCGAGGCAACCGGCGAGCATCGGGAAATCGAGGTCAATGCCGCGCCCCGTGATGATCGGCGACGGGTAAGGCTTGATGATATTTCTGAAATCGATGCTCATGCCAAGCCCTCCACGGCGCGAGCGAACAACTGGCCGCGCTCTTCGTAGTTCTTGAACATGTCGAAACTGGCGCACGCCGGCGACAGCAGCACCGCATCGCCCGGCTGGGCCAGGGCCTGGCACTGGGCGATGGCATCGTCCAGGGACGTGGCGCGCACTTGCGGCACCGCATCACCCAGGGCAGCGGCGATCAAATCGGCATCGCGGCCCATCAACACCACGGCTCGGCAATGCGCGGCCACCGGTGCCTTGAGGTCTTTGAAATCAGCGCCCTTGCCGTCGCCACCGGCGATCAGCACCAGCTTGCCGTCGATATCGGCGCCAAGGCCTTCAATGGCGGCCAATGCGGCGCCCACGTTGGTGGCCTTGGAGTCGTTGTAATAGCTGACGCCATTGAGGTCGCGCACCCATTGGCAGCGATGTTCCAGGCCGCCGAAGGTGCGCAGGCTCGCGAGCATGGCGTCGAACGGCAGGCCCACGGCATGCCCCAGCGCCAAGGCGGCCAGGGCGTTGGATTGGTTATGGGCGCCGCGGATTTTCAGCTCGCGCACCGGCATCAGGTTCTGGAACTCGAAGGCCAGGTATTTCTCGCCGTTCTCTTCGCGGATGCCGAAGGCCTTGAAGTCGGGTTTGCCCAGGCCGAAGGTCCAGCAGGGCATGCCCTCGCCGATCAGCGGACGACTCAGGGCATCCTGGCGGTTGACCACAAACTGCTTGGCGCCGCGGAAGATCCGGTGCTTGGCCAGGTGATACGCGGGCAGGCCACTGTAACGGTCCATGTGGTCTTCGCTGACGTTCAACACCGTCGCGACTTCGGCGCCCAGGTCGTGGGTGGTTTCCAGTTGGAAACTCGACAGCTCCATTACATACAACTCGATGTCGTCGCTGAGCAGATCCAGCGCCGGCGTGCCGAGGTTACCGCCCACGGCCACGCGCTTGCCGGCCGCCATCGCCATGTCGCCGACCAGGGTGGTCACGGTGCTTTTGGCGTTGGAACCGCTGATGGCCACGATCGGTGCCTTGGCGTGGCGCGCGAACAGGTCGATATCGCCGGACAGCTTCACGCCACGCGCCGCTGCTGCTTGCAGGGCCGGTGTCGCCAGGGCCAGGCCAGGGCTCACGTAAAGCTCATCGGCGCGGCACAGAAACTCGACATCCAACTCGCCACAACGCACTTCCACGTGCGGGTAGTCACGGCGCAGCGTGACCAGCTCCGGTGGATTTTCCCGCGTGTCGGCCACGGCAAACGACGTGCCCCGGTTCGCCAGGAAGCGAACCAGGGACATGCCGCTCTTGCCGAGGCCGACAACGATGCGGAAGTGGTCTGAAGCGATCAGGGACACTCGTTTCTACCTCAGTTTCAGGGTGGCAAGGCCAACCAGTACCAGAATCACGGTGATGATCCAGAAACGGACAATCACACGCGGCTCGGGCCAGCCCTTGAGTTCAAAATGGTGGTGAATCGGCGCCATGCGGAACACGCGACGCCCGGTCAACTTGAAGGACGCCACCTGGATGACCACCGACAGGGTTTCCATCACGAACACACCGCCCATGATGAACAACACGATTTCCTGGCGAACGATCACCGCGATGGTGCCCAGGGCCGCGCCCAGCGCCAGTGCGCCGACGTCGCCCATGAAGACTTGTGCCGGGTAGGTGTTGAACCACAGGAAACCCAGGCCGGCACCGATCAGCGCGCCGCAGAACACAATCAGCTCACCCGCGCCCGGTACATAGGGGATCAGCAGGTACTCGGCGAATTTCACGTTACCCGACAGGTAGCAGAAGATGCCGAGCGCACCGCCCACCATCACCGTCGGCATGATCGCCAGGCCGTCGAGCCCGTCGGTCAGGTTGACCGCGTTGCTGGAGCCGACGATCACAAAGTAGGTCAACACCACGAAGCCGATGCCCAGGGGGATGCTGGCGTCCTTGAGCATCGGAATGATCAAAGTGGTTTCCACGGCGCTCGGCGCGGTGGTGTACAGGAAGATCGCGGCGGCAAGGCCGAACACCGACTGCCAGAAGTACTTCCAGCGGCTCGGCAGCCCCTTGGAGTTTTTCTCGATCACCTTGCGGTAGTCATCCACCCAGCCGATGGCGCCGAACAGCAGGGTCACCAGCAACACCACCCACACGTAGCGGTTGTGCAGGTCGGCCCACAGCAAGGTGCTGATGCCAATGGACGACAGGATCAGCGCGCCGCCCATGGTCGGGGTGCCGGACTTGGACAGGTGCGACTGCGGGCCGTCATTACGAACCGATTGACCAATTTGCAGGTTCTGCAGGGTGCGGATCATCCACGGCCCTAAAAACAGCGACAGCGACAGCGCGGTCAGCACACCCAGGATCCCGCGCAGGGTCAGGTACTGAAAGACCGCGAAGCCTTTGTGGAACTGTTGCAGATACTCAGCCAGCAGCAGCAGCATTAATGTTTCTCCGTACTTGAGCCACACAAGGCTGCGACGACGTTTTCCATCACCGCGCTGCGCGATCCCTTGATCAAAATGGTTGTGTGTTTGTCGTGTTCGGCGGCCGTCAGCGCCTGGATCAGCTCGGCCTGGGTGGCGAAATGCTGCGCACCGGGGCCGAAAGCGTTGACGGCGTGCGCCATGTTCGTGCCGACCGCGTAGAGGGCGTCGACTTTACCGGCGGCATACGCGCCGACGTCACGATGGCCTTGTTCGGCCCAATCGCCCAACTCACCGATATCGCCCAATACCAGCACCTTGCGTCCGGCAAAGCTGTTGAGCAGATCCACGGCGGCGTTTATGGAAGACGGGTTGGCGTTGTAAGTGTCATCAATCACGCGCATGCCGTTGCTCGATAGCTGCGCCACGGTGCGCCCCTTGACCGGCTGCACCGCACCCAGGCCCGTCGCGATACCGAACAGCGACACGCCCAAGGCATGGGCGGCGGCGGCAGCGGCCAGGGCGTTGGCGACGTTATGGTTGCCGAGCAGGTTCAACTGCACGTGCTCGTCACCTTGCGGGGTGTGCAAGGTGAAGGACGGGCAGCCACGGGCGTCGACGGTGATGTCGCCGGCATGAAAGTCGGCGGCCGCGTTCGACACGGCAAAGGTCAGGACCTTGCGACCGGCGGCGCGTACACGCCAAGTCTCAAAGGCCTTATCGTCGAGGTTCAGTACGGCGGTGCCCGAAGCGTCGAGGCCTTCAAGGATTTCGCCCTTGGCTTCGACGATTTTTTCCGGGCCACCGAACTCACCGACGTGGGCGGTACCGGCATTGTTGATGATCGCCACGTGGGGCTTGGTCAGCGCCACGGTGTAAGCAATTTCGCCGATGCGCGAAGCGCCCAGTTCGATCACTGCCGCGGTATGTTCCGGGGCCAGTTCGAGCAGGGTCAGTGGCGCGCCGAAATCGTTGTTCAGGTTGCCACGGGTCGCAAGCACCGGGCCGCGTGTGCGCAGCACACCGGCGAGCAGTTCCTTGACCGTGGTCTTGCCGCTGGAGCCGGTGACGGCTGCAACCGGCTTGGCGAACGCGGCGCGGTTCAGCGCACCCAGCCGGCCCAGGGCCAGGCGGGTGTCGGCGACCAGCAATTGCGGCAAGGCGGAGTCAGGCACTTCACGCTGCACCAACGCACCGACGGCACCTTTGGCGGCGACATCATTGAGGTAGTCATGCCCGTCGAAACGCGGGCCGGCCAGGGCGACGAACAGCTGCCCCGGCTGAATGTTACGACTATCAATACTCACGCCATTAAAGGTGCAGTCGCTCGACAGTACGCGGGCCGACAGCGCCTGGGCCAGTTCGCTGAACGTCATCGCCTTAAGCATGGGCCACCTCCCAGGCGGTCAAGGCGTTAGCGGCCTCGACCAGATCGGAGAAGGCATGACGCTCGCCGTTGATTTCCTGATAGTCCTCATGGCCTTTACCGGCCAGCACCACCACATCGTCAACGCTGGCGCTGGCGATCAGTTGGGCAATGGCAGCCCCGCGACCGGCAATAAAAGTGGCCTTGGACACGTCTTTGAAGCCCGTACGGATATCGTCGAAAATCCGGCTCGGGTCTTCGCTGCGCGGGTTGTCGTCGGTGACGAGGACGCCATCGGCCAGACGCTCGACAATCTCGGCCATCAGCGGGCGCTTGCCGCGATCGCGATCACCGCCGCAACCGAACAGGCAAAGCAGTTTGCCTTTGGCATGTGGGCGCAGCGCTTCGAGGACTTTTTCCAAGGCGTCCGGGGTGTGAGCGTAATCGACCACCACCAGCGGCTGCTTGCCGCCACCCAGGCGTTGCATGCGACCGGCCGGGCCTTCCAGTTTCGGCAACACCTTGAGGATCTCGTCGAGGGCGTAATCCAGGCCGAGCAAGGCGCCTATGGCGGCAAGTACGTTGCTCAGGTTGAAACGACCGAGCAAGGTGCTACGCAGGTGGTGTTCGCCCTGGGGCGTGACCAACGTGGCGCGTACGCCCTCGTCATTGAACTGGGCTTCGCGGCAATACAAGTACGCGCTGGAATCCAGCAGGCTGTAGCTGATCAGGCGCGCTTCGCTGTCTTCGGTGGCCAACTGGCGGCCGAACGCGTCATCCAGGTTGACCACCCGGCACTTCAGGTCATTCCAGGCAAACAGCTTGGCCTTGGCGGCGGCGTACGCCTCCATGGTGCCGTGGTAATCCAGATGGTCGCGGGACAGGTTAGTCACCACTGCCACGTCAAACGCCAGGGCGGTGACACGACCTTGATCCAGACCGTGGGAAGACACCTCCATGGCAACGGCCTTGGCCCCGGCCTTTTTCAGGTCGGCCAGGGTCGCTTGCACGGCAATCGGGTTCGGCGTGGTGTGCAGGCCGCTTTGCAGCGCGCCGTAGAAACCGGTGCCCAGGGTACCGACAATGCCGCAATGCTGGCCCAGCAGGTCGAGAGCCTGAGCGACCAATTGGGTCACGCTGGTCTTGCCGTTGGTGCCGGTCACGCCCACCAGATTGAGGTGACGGCTCGGCTCGCCGTAAAAACGCCCGGCGATGTCGGACAATTGCTTGGCCAGGCCCTTGACCGGAATCAACGGCACGTCGGTGATCGGCAGCACGGTGGCGCCTTCAGCCTCATAGGCCACCGCCGCCGCGCCGCGCTGCAGGGCATCGGCGATGTGCGCACGGCCATCGTACTTGCCGCCCGGCACCGCCAGGAACAGGTCACCGGCGCGCACATTACGGCTGTCCAGGGTCAACTCGCGAATCAGCAGATCGCGGCCGGCATGGGCAAATATCTTATTCAGGCTAAGAGACATCAGCCGCGCCCTCCATTGGCTTTGACTGCAGCGGCCGGAGGTACGGCGTTCGCTTGTTGGGTCGGCGGCAGGTTGTCCGGCGTGATGTTCATCAGGCGCAGGGTGCCGGACATCACTTTGCTGAACACCGGCGCCGATACCAGGCCACCGAAGTAACCGGCCTTGCTCGGCTCGTCGATGACCACGACGATGGCGTAGCGTGGGTCGCTCATCGGGCCGAAGCCGGCGAACAGCGAACGGTAGGAGTTTTCGGCGTAGCCCTTGGTGCCCACCGAGGTTTTACGCGCGGTGCCGGACTTGCCTGCCACGTGATACGCCGGCACCTGGGCGCGGAACACACCACGTGGCGCTTCGATCACTTGTTGGAGCATGCCCTGCATGGTCTTGGCGACGTTTTCCGGAATCACCTGGGTGGCTTTCGGCGCTTCGTCGACGTGAATCAGGCTCAACGGCACCATGCGGCCATTATTGGCCAATACCGAAAAGGCATGCGCCAGTTGGATCGCCGTCACCGATAGGCCGTAACCGTAGGAAAGCGTGGCGGTCTCGGCTTTTTTCCAGTCGCGGTAGTTCGGCAGGTTGCCGACGCGCTCACCGGGGAAATCCAGACCGGTGGGCTGGCCCAGGCCGATTTTTTGCGCCAGGTGGTAGATGGTCTCGCCACCGATATCGAAGGCAACCTTACTCATGCCCACGTTACTGGAGTTGATCAGGATACCTGTCAAATCCAGCACCGGGCCTTCGGTGCGCGACACGTCACGAATGGTGTACTTGCCCAACTGCAAGGTGCCTGGATACACCTCGACCTTGTCGCTGGGTTTCCAGCGTCCGGTTTCCAGGGCGGCACTCATGGAGATCGCTTTCATGGTCGAACCCGGCTCGAACACGTCGATCATGGCGCGGTTGCGCATCATCGCCGGTTGCAGGTTGCGACGGTTGTTCGGGTTGTAGGTCGGCTGGTTGACCATGGCGAGGATCTCGCCGGTCTTCACGTCCATGATCACCAGGCTACCGGCCTTGGCGCCGTTCTCGATGATCGCGTTACGCAACTCGCGGTTGGCCAGGTATTGCAGGCGCAGGTCAATCGACAACGCCAAGGGTTTGCCGGCCTTGGCGTTCTTGGTGACCTGGACATCTTTGATCAGCCTGCCGCGCCGATCCTTGATGACTTGTCGCTTGCCGGGCACTCCGGCCAGCCATTCATCGTAGGCCAGCTCCACACCTTCGCGACCGTGGTCATCGATGTCGGTAAAGCCGACCATATGCGCGGTGGTTTCACCGGCCGGGTAGAAACGGCGGAATTCCTCGATGCCGTAGACACCGGGCACTTTAAGGTCGAGCACTTGCTGGCCTTGTTCAGGGGTCAGGCCGCGAACCAGGTAGATGAATTCTTTATTGGCCTGGGCTTCCAGGCGCTCGGCCAGGGCCTTCGGGTCTTGCCCAAGAGCGGCAGCGAGCGCTGGCCAGCGATCCTTGGCCACTTGCAGTTCCTTGGCATTGGCCCACAAGGTGGTGACCGGCGTACTGACGGCCAGGGGCTCGCCGTTACGGTCGGTGATCAGGCCGCGGTGCGCGGGAATGGGAATATGCCGCAGGCTACGGGCGTCGCCCTGGCCGATCAGGAAGTCGCGGTCGACCACTTGCAGGTCGACGATCCGCCAGGCGATCGCACCCACCATCAATGCCAGCAAGCCGAGCATCAGACGGAAACGCCACGGGTACAGTGCGCCTTCGAGTTTCATCATGGCGCCACCATGCGAACGTCGGCCGCGCCCGGAATGTGCATTTTCAACTGTTCGGTAGCCAGCACTTCGATACGGCTATGGGCCGTCCAGGTGCTTTGCTCCAGGATCAACCGCCCCCATTCCGCCTGCGCCTTGTCGCGCACGCTCAGTTCCCCGTACAGGGTGTTGAGCAACTGGCGGTTATAGTGGGCGCTGTAGGACACCGCAATCGCGGACACCAGCACGCCGACAAACAGCAGCAACATAAAGAAGCTGCCGCCCGGCAGGGGTTTGGCGAAAAGCTTGCTCACCGCAACTTCTCCGCGACACGCATGACCGCGCTACGGGAACGTGGGTTGGCCTTCAGCTCGGCTTCGGAAGCGAACTGTGCCTTGCCATGGATTTTGATTTTCGGCACAAAGGCCTCGAAACGCACCGGCAAGTTGCGCGGCAGATTGTCGGACTCGCCCTTGACCAGGCGGCGCATGAACAATTTGACGATACGGTCTTCCAGCGAATGGAAGCTGATCACCACCAGGCGACCGCCCACTTCCAGCGCCTCGAGGGCGGCTTCGAGGCCAGCCTCCAGATCGCCCAATTCATTGTTGACGTGAATGCGCAGGCCCTGAAACGCACGGGTCGCGGGGTTCTTGCCCTTTTCCCACGCGGGGTTGGCGACCTTGAGCACTTCGGCCAGGTCGGCGGTGCGTTCGAACGGTTGGGTCTCGCGGCGCTCGACCACGGCGCGAGCCATGCGGCCGGCGAAACGCTCTTCACCGTATTCCTTGAACACACGGGCGATTTCTTCCACCGGCGCGGTGGCGATAAATTGCGCGGCACTCACACCACGGGTCGGGTCCATGCGCATGTCGAGCGGGCCGTCGTTCATGAAACTGAAGCCGCGCTCCGGATCATCAAGCTGTGGCGAGGACACGCCCAGATCGAGCAAAACCCCGGCCACCTTACCCGCCATGCCACGCTCGGCCACTTCGGCACCCAGCTCGGCAAAGCTACGCTGCACAACGACAAAGCGGCCGTCTTCGGCCGCTAGCGCTTGCCCGGTGGCAATCGCTTGGGGGTCTTTGTCGAACCCGAGGAGTGTTCCGTCGGGCCCGAGCTGGCTGAGTATCAATCGGCTATGCCCGCCCCTGCCGAAAGTGCCATCCAGATAGCAGCCATCCGCGCGCACGGCGAGAGCCTCAACGGCTTCGTCAAGCAGTACGGTGATGTGGTTAAAGCCGCTATCAATAGTCACAGAATCAAATCACGCAGTTCATCAGGCATGGCGCCCGGTTGTTGAATAGCCGCCAGGTCAGCTGCAGAAACAGCATCCCAGGCATCTTCGTCCCACAATTGGAACTTGTTCAGTTGGCCGACCAGCATTGCGCGTTTGTCCAGCTTGGCGTACTCGCGCAGACGCGGCGGCACCAGGAAACGACCACTGCCGTCGAGCTCGAGGTCGACGGCATTACCAATCAGCAAACGCTGAAGACGGCGGTTTTCTTCACGCAATGAAGGCAGGGCGCGCAACTTGGTTTCAATCAACTCCCACTCATCGAGCGGGTAAACACATAAACAAGGGTCAACGGCATCGATGGTGATGATCAACTGTCCGGAACTTCGCGAAATCAGCTCGTCACGATACCGGCTCGGCATGGCGAGACGGCCTTTTGCATCGAGACTGATAGCGTTAGCTCCGCGAAACACAGATGCGTTTCTCCAAATTTTAGCGTTTTACGTTCAAAAAACCCACTTTGTGCCACTTTCCGCCACTTGCGCACACTATAGGAATGCGCCCACCACACCGTCAAGGCGCGGATTCAAGGAAAAGCCTTACAGAACGGAGATTTAGGAGCGTAAAAGGAGGAGAAACCCGAGTTCGACGTAGTTTTTGACCCTGCAAACACAAACAACTCAAAGCGCTGTGACTCGAAGTTAAAGTGATTTATTAAGAGTAAGATTTTTTTGGTATTACGAAGATGCATCTGCCAATGATTTGGCAGGGAGGGATTCTTGCGTTACTACCGGTTTTCTGCCCGAGAGTCGAGCAGAAGGAAAAAGGTGGAGAGTCGATCTGTAAGCCGGGTTCTGTCTTGAACAGTCATTCGTCTACGATGGCCATCACTGGACACCTTTAGCAACCTACCCGGTCCCAGCGCGGGCCACGCCTTGGGACCCTATTTGGTCTTGCTCCAAGTGGGGTTTACCTAGCCACGAACTGTTGCCAGTCGTGCGGTGCGCTCTTACCGCACCTTTTCACCCTTACCGGCACCGAAGCGCTTAGGCGGTTATTTTCTGTGGCACTTTCCGTAGGCTCACGCCTCCCAGGCATTACCTGGCACTTCGCCCTATGGAGCCCGGACTTTCCTCCCCCTAATTTTCATAGAGGGCAGCGACTGTCCAATCGACTCTCCGCCGCGCAGGTTAACGGCACGACGGCCTCAGGACAAGTATTAAAGTGCAGCATGGCCATCACGTTCAGACGTAATACCGCTTTAACCTCGGAACTATTCGGCTTTCTGTTTATCCAGCGCCACTTGATACAACACATTCTTGCGCAGACCGGTAATTTCCGCCGCCAGGGCCGCCGCACGCTTGAGGGGCATTTCCTTGAGCAGCAGATCCAGAATACGCATGGCCTCGCTGCCGACGGCGTCTTCAGCCTCCGGCGCCGTCCAGCCGGCCACCAACACCACGCACTCACCGCGTTGCTGATTGCTGTCGCCCTCGACGAAGGCGCGCAACTCCTCCAGTGGCAGGCCCTTGAGGGTTTCAAAGGTTTTGGTCAGTTCACGCGCCAGCAACGCCAGGCGATCGCCGCCAAAAACCAATTCCATGTCCTGCAGACATTCCAGGATACGGTGCGGGGCTTCGTAAAAAATCAACGTGCGTGGCTCTTCCTTTACCGCCTGAAGACGTGCGCGCCGCCCCACTGCCTTGGCCGGCAGGAAACCTTCGAAAATAAACCGGTCGGACGGCAGGCCCGCCGCCGACAATGCCGCGATAAGCGCGCACGCACCCGGAACAGGCACTACATTGATACCCGCGGCCCGCGCCTGGCGAACCAAGTGATAACCGGGGTCTGAGATCAGCGGCGTGCCCGCATCGGAAATCAGCGCCACATCGTCACCGGCCAACAGGCGCACGATAAAACGACTGCCTTCTTCGCGCTCGTTATGCTCGTGGCATGCGGCCAATGGCGTACTGATACCAAAATGCTGCATCAACCGCTGGGAGTGGCGCGTGTCTTCCGCCGCGATCAATCTAACCTCGCGCAGCACTTTCAGCGCCCGCGCACTGATGTCGTCCAGGTTGCCAATGGGCGTCGCCACGACAAAAAGCGAGCCTGCAGTGGAATTCAAAGGACCTGGAGCAGTCAAAACGCACACCTCGATGGTTGGCAAAAGCGGCATTGTAGCGCGTAGACGCCTTTAAAAAATGCCATCACGGCCGATGCCTTTTCAGCCGTTGATCACTGACAGCAACATTTGCACGACCTAAATCGACGGTTTCACGCCAGTAACATCGCGCCTGGGCCAGTGCTTGGGTACACTTCCACGCTAATTTGATCGGTATCAGGAACACTTACATGATCGCTTGCCTGCGGCTGCTCTCCGCCCTCTGCCTCGCTGCCTTACTGGCCGCTTGCGCCAGCTCGCCCTCGTCCAGCCTTGGCGACCTTCCACGGACCCCGGACGCCAGTATCGAGCAACTGCTCGAACAGGCCACTACCGCCAAAACGCCAGAAAAGGCTGCATTGCTGCGCCTGAGTGCGGCGGACCTGGCCTACAAACAGAACAACCCTGGCCGCTCGTCGCAGATTCTTACGCAGGTGCCCCTGGATACCCTCAAGCCGGCCGCGCAGGTATTTGCCAGCACCCTGGCTGCCGAACTGGCCATGGCGCGCAACCAGCCCAAGGCGGCGCTGACCGCCTTGAACCATCCGAGCCTGCAAAACCTCAAGGATTTGCCGCCGGAACAGCAGATTCGCACCGCCAGCGTGCATGCCCGTGCCTATGAAGCCGACGGCCAGACCCTCGCCGCGGCGCGTGAGCGTGTCGCCATGGCGCCATTGCTGACCGGCGATGCCGCCAAGAGCAACCACGAAACCATCTGGACCTTGATTGCCGCCCTGCCTGCCGAACAGTTGCAGGCCAGCGGCAACCCGGTGCTGGACGGCTGGATCACCCTGGCCCAATCGATCAAGGGCGCCGGCACGCTGGAGCAACAGCAGGCCGCTATCGACACCTGGCGTGCACAGAACCCGGGGCACCCGGCGGCCGTGCAACTGCCCACTCCGCTGACCAAGCTCAAGGAACTGGCCAGCCAACCACTTAACAAGATCGCCCTGCTGCTGCCACAGGATGGCCCGCTGGCCTCTGTCGGCAAAGCGCTGCGCGAAGGCTTCATGGCGGCTCACTACCAGGCTGAACAAGCCGGGCAGAAACCTCCGGTCATCGAGTTCTATGACAGCTCACGCCTGAACTCCATCGACGAGTTCTACGCCAAGGCCCAGGCCGCCGGCGTGCAGTTGGTGGTCGGCCCGCTGGAAAAACCATTGGTCAAGCAACTCAGCGCGCGCGCTCAGTTGCCGATCACCACCCTGGCGCTTAACTACAGCGAGACCGATCGGGGCCCGGCGCAACTGTTCCAGTTCGGCCTGGCCGCCGAGGATGAAGCCCGCGAAGTCTCGCGCCGTGCCCGTGCCGACGGCTTGCACCGCGCCGCTGCCATGGTGCCGCGTGGCGAATGGGGTGAGCGCGTCTACAGGGCGTTCCGCCAGGACTGGGAAGCCAATGGCGGCACCGTGGTCGGCGTAGAGTACGTGGATCAGCCGGTTGCCCTGGCCCAACAGATTGCCGACCTGTTCCAACTGCGTAAAAGCGAAGGTCGCGCCAAGAGCCTGCAAAACACCGTCGGCACTGACGTAGCGGCGCAGCCGTCGCGTCGCCAGGACATCGAGTTCATCTTCCTGGCCGTCACCCCGCAACTGGCCCAGCAGATCAAGCCGACCCTGAACTTCCAATATGCAGGTGACGTACCGGTGTACGCGACGTCCCACGTATTCAGCGCCAGCGGTGACAAAAACCAGTACCTGGACATGACCAACGTGATGTTCTGCGAAACCCCTTGGCTGCTTAACACCACCGACCCGCTGCGCAACCAGGTTGCCGCACAATGGCCACAAGCCAATGGCAGCCTCGGCCGCCTGTACGCGATGGGTGTCGATGCCTACCGCCTGGCACCACGCCTGGGCCAGCTCAAAGCATTGCCGGACACCCGTGTGGATGGCCTCTCGGGCAACCTGGGCATCAGCGCCAACCAACGCGTTGACCGCCAGATGCCATGGGCGAAGTTCGTCGGTGGCGATATCCAACGTCTGCCGGATACCCCGCGCTGATGCCCGAGCGGTCCAGCGCACAAAGCGGCAAGGATGCCGAACTGCAAGCGCTGAACCACCTGCAACGACAGGGTCTGCGCCTTCTGGCGCAGAACTGGTTGTGTAAACGCGGCGAGCTTGATCTGGTCATGCTTGACGGCGATACAGTAGTATTCGTCGAAGTCCGCTACAGAAAACACGCACAATGGGGTGGCGCGCTCGCCAGTATCGACGGGCGCAAGCGTCAAAAGCTGATACTCGCCGCGCAGTTTTTCCTGCAAAAAGAGCATCGCTGGGCCGATTCCCCCTGCCGTTTCGACGTGGTTGCCATAGAAAGCACACCGTCAGGCAACGCTGATCTGAACTGGCTCAAAGATGCCTTCGACAGCTGATTCGCCGGACATCTTCACCACACACTTTTGCTCTTTGCTTTGCGGGCTGCACATTCCTGTGCCAAACAGCCGCGCTACTTAAGGTCACACAGATGGACATGCAATCCCGAATTCGCCAGCTTTTCCAGGCCAGTATCGACACCAAGCAACAGGCGATGGACGTACTTGCACCGCACATCGAGCAAGCCAGTCAGGTCATGGTCAATGCCTTGCTAAACGAAGGCAAAATGCTCTCGTGCGGCAACGGCGGTTCGGCCGGCGACGCCCAGCATTTCTCGTCCGAGCTGCTCAACCGCTTCGAGCGTGAGCGCCCGAGCCTGCCGGCCATCGCCTTGACCACCGACTCGTCGACGATCACCTCGATCGCCAACGACTACAGCTACAACGAAATCTTCTCCAAGCAGATCCGCGCCCTGGGCCAACCAGGCGATGTGCTGCTGGCGATTTCCACCAGTGGCAACTCGGCGAATATTATTCAAGCGATCCAGGCCGCACATGATCGCGAAATGATTGTCGTAGCATTGACCGGACGCGATGGCGGCGGCATGGCTTCGCTGCTGCTGCCCGAAGATGTCGAGATTCGCGTCCCGGCCAATGTCACCGCACGTATTCAGGAAGTCCACCTGCTGGCGATCCACTGCCTGTGCGATCTGATCGACAGCCAACTGTTTGGGAGTGAAGAATGACCGTTAACCGCCTCGGCCTCTTGGCCATTACGCTGTGCCTCGGTATCAGCGGCTGCAGCACGGCAATCACTGCGACACGTGACACCCCTATTCAGGATGACAAGGGCACCCGTACCTTCGGCAGCAAGATTGACGACTCGTTGATCGAAACCAAGGTTGAAGTCAACATCGCCAAAGCCGCAACGGACCTGGGCAACGGTGCATCGCGCATCGTCGTAACCAGCTTCAACGGCGTGGTACTGCTGGCTGGTCAAACCCCGCGCGCCGACCTCAAGGCCCAGGCCGAACAAGCCGCCGCTTCGGTGCAGCGGGTCAAGAAGGTCCATAACGAACTGCAAGTGATGGACCCGATCACCCTGTTGGCCATCAGCAACGATGCGCTGCTGACCACCAAGATCAAGGCGCAGATGCTGACAGACAACGCCATCCCCGGCTCGCGCATCAAAGTCGTCACCGACAACGGCATCGTCTACCTGATGGGCCTGCTGACCCAGGCCGAAGCCACCCGCGCCGCCAACCTGGTGCAAGGCGTGTCCGGCGTACAGAAGATCGTCAAAGTGTTCGAATACATCGATTGATGTAACCGACAGCCACAAAAAAGGGCGCCGTGCATTGACTGCACGGCGCCCTTTTTTGTGGCCAGCGTTTATTGATACTGCTGGTACGGGTTGCCCTGGAACTGATTGTTTTGCTGAGGTGCCTGCTGCTGGCCCGACGGCTGGCCGTATTGCTGGCCAGGGATAGGGCCAAGGTTGACCTCTACGCGACGGTTCTGCGCGCGGCCATTGACGTCGGCGTTGCTGGCAATCGGGTTGTCCGGGCCGGCACCGCGAGCACTCAGGTTGGCGCCGTTCACACCTTGGGACGTCAGGTAGTTGGCCACGCTCTGCGCACGACGCTGGGACAGGTCCATGTTCAACTGCCGGCTACCGGTGCTGTCGGTGTAGCCGACGATCTGGATCGTATTCTGGTTGAACTGCTTGAGGGAGTTGGCCAGGTTGTTCAGCGGCTGGTAGAAGCTGCTGGAGATCGCGTCCGAGTTGGTGGCGAAGGTGATGTTGCCCGGCATGATCAACTTGATCTGGTCGCCCTGGCGCTGCACTTCAACCCCGGTGTTGGCCATGCTTTCGCGCAGCTTTTTCTCTTGCTGGTCAGCGTAGTATCCATAACCGGCCGCACCTGCACCAGCAACAACGGCACCGATCAGCGCGCCCTTGCCACGGTTGTTATGGTCGATGGCCGCACCAGCCAACGCACCCGCCAGGGCACCGAGCCCACCGTACTTGGCGGTTTTGCTCATACCGCCGGATTCGTTATTCGCCTGTCCCTGGCTGCTGCCATCATAAGGATTAGGTGAAGCGCAGCCGGACAACATGGCTACGGCGGTGGCGACAACAAGCAGACGACGCGGAGTGAACATTAAGGTGAGCTCCTACTTTTGCATTCTGTGGTGCAGAGGACAATTGGCAATGGACCTGTGCGCAGTTTTGAACACGACAAACGGCAAAGATTCCGTTGGCGCGCGCCGAGCCGTAACAAAAGATTCGGCCTGCCGCTGCTGTGAAACCGTAGCAGACGCAGGCTGAACACAACCTGCGGTTTTGCTACAACAGATTGCTCGCTTGCCCATCACGCTCGCACAAACGGGTTCTCGCGCATTTCATCACCCAGCCGCGTATCGGGCCCATGCCCCGCTACCACCGTGGCGCCCTCATCCAGCGTGTAGAGGCGCTGCTTGATCGAGCGCACGAGGGTCGCCTGGTCCCCGCCCCACAAATCCGTACGCCCTACGCCACGTCGAAACAACGTATCTCCGGCAATCAGTAACTTGGCATCGGCAAACCAGAAGCTCATCGATCCTGGCGTGTGGCCCGGAGTGTGCAACGCTACGCCGCAGCCGCAGGCCAACTCTTCATCGTGGTCCAGCCAGCGATCCGGAGACGGTACTGGCGTGTAAGGCACGCGAAACATCTGACACTGCATTTCCAGGTTGTCCCACAGGAACTGATCGTCCTTGTGCAGGTGCAAGGTGGCGCCGGTCTTCTCTTTCAACTGGCCCGAGGCCAGGAAGTGATCCAGGTGGGCATGGGTATGGATGATGCTCACCACCTTCAAACCCAGCGCATCCAGGCGCGCCAGGATCAATTCCGGATTGCCGCCCGGGTCGACCACGATGGCTTTTTTGGTGAGGGAGTCGCCGATGATGGTGCAGTTGCACTGCAAAGGGCCGACGGGGAAGGTTTCGCGGATGAGGGATGGTGTTGCGGTTTCCATGAACGGACCTCTAGTGCACATCAAATGCGGTGTTCGGGCGGCTATCGCCAGAATAATTGCACTATTAAACCAGAGTAGGTGGGCGCTTCGCGGCCCCCGGTGAGCAAGCGGTCAGGCGTTAACCAATCAACCTCAACTCCTGCGCCCGCGCGACCGCCTGGGTGCGTCGCTCCACGCCAAGTTTGCTGTTGATATGGCTGGCGTGGGTCTTGACCGTGTGCAGGGAGATAAACAACCGGTTGCTGATCTCCTGGTTGGAGCAACCTTGGGCGATGAGTTGCAGGACTGCCAGTTCACGCACGCTCAGGGTTTCGTGATTGGACACTGTTTCGGCTATTACGGCCGCCGGCAACAGTGCCGACAGGCTCTGGCTCAGTAAGCCGTGCGGGTCTTTGCCCAACTGCTCGCGCATCCAGTCCGGGTAGCTGTCCAGCAAGCGCTGGAAGGGTTGCAATGCCCCGCCTGCGCCCGTTTCAAGCGCCCGGGCCAACACCGGCCGTGCCTTGAGTTCCTGGCCGCCATCGAGCAGCAACTGCGCCTGTTGGGTAAGCGCCATCAGGGCAATCATCAGGCGCCCGCTGTCATGGGCCCGCTGTGCCAGTGCAGCGAGCCGTTGCAATGCCGCGTCGGGTTGATGGCGGACGGCATCGAGCGCGGCTTGTTGCAGGCCGATATGTTGCGGCAGGTGCGGATGAAACTCCGGCGCGGCGGCGGCCTGCTCACCGTTATAGGTCTGCCCCAGTCGGGTCAGCCAGGCGTCGGCCAGGTCGGTGCGGCCCTGGGCCAGCCACAGTTCGCATTTGATCAGGGTGATCATCGCCAGGTAGTAGATCGGCGGCACATCCCAAATGTGCATCAAGCGCTCCGCCTCGGCCAGTTCGGCGAAGGCCTTGGCAAAGTCACCACGGCGCCCTTCGAAGCTGGCGATCACGCAATGGCCGATCAGCACGCTGATGTCGCGACAGGCACGCGCTTCGGCCAGGCCTGCGCGAAGATGGCTGATGCCGGCGTCGGGCTGGTTGCGTAACAACAGCAAGTACCCTTCGTACAACGACAGGCGCGCGCGCACCGCGTACAAGCGTTGCGGCGCCAGGCCCTGCAAACGTTGCAGGCCCTGGCGCACCTCATCGAGGGCACGCAGGATCTCGCCGCGCGCCTGCAGGACACGCGCACGGTCATAGTGGGCCAGGGCCTCGAACAGCGGGTTGCCGACCCGCTGCGCCAGCTCCAAGGATTCACGGTTCAAGCCGCGGGCGCGCCACAGATCGCCATCGGCGATGGCCAGGTTGGACAGCGTCGACAGGCACACCAGGCGCTGGCCGTACCGCCGCTGCGGCAAGCTTTCCAGGGCCTCGCTGCAATAGCGCTGGGTCAACTCACGATCACCTCGGCCCCGCGCGATAATTCCGCTCAGCGCCAGCCACTGGGCCAGCATCGACTTTTGTGCGGTGGCCGACGGCGCCGGCAGGAAGCGGCTGAGGTAGCCGGACAGCTCTTCCGCCGCATCCAACTGGCAGGCCAGCCCCAATGCCCAGCTGTACAGCACGATCAGACGCGGCGTGCTGATCAGCAGGCTGTCGGGCAGGTCCATTTTCCAGCGCAGCAGCATGCCCACATTCTGTTCGGCCAGCAGCTGTTCCTCGGACAGGTTCTGCACCAGGTTCGCCGCCACATCGAGGTGGCCGGCGCGCAACGCCTGCTCCACCGCCTCGTCGATCAGGCCTTGGCCATTGAACCAACGACACGCGCGCAGGTGCAGGCTGGCGGCGGGTAATAGGTTGTTGCTTGCGCGTCGGGTGCGCAGCAGGTCGGAGAATAAGTGGTGATAACGGTACCAGTGCCCCTGCTCGTCCAGAGGCACCAAAAACACTTGATGGGCTTGTAGATAACGCAGGATTTCCGCGCTGTCGTGGGCTTCGCGCACGGCATCGCACAGCTCGCTGCAAAAGCGCTCCTGGGGCGCGGTGTCGAACAGGAACGCCTGCACTTCGGCGGGCAGGCAGTCGATCACTTCTTCGAGCAGGTAGTCGCGGATCAGCCCTTCCCCACCGTGCAGGCTTTGCGGCAACGCGCCTTCGTTGCCGGCTTCGGACGCGGCCAGCAACCAGAAACGCAGGCCGGCCACCCAACCCTCGCTGCGGCGGATCAGGTTGTCGAGGGCCTCGCCCTTCAGGGAACTGCTGTGGCGGTCCAGCACCGCCAGGGATTCGGCATGGGTCAGACGCAGGTCTTGTTCGTGCAACTCCAGCAAGTGCCGTGACAGACGCAAGCGTGCCAGGTGCCAGTCAGGGCGCTGGCGACTGGTCACCAGTACCAGCAGGCCGTCAGGCAAATGGTTGAGGAAAAATTGCAGGCAGCGATCCAGCACCGGGCCCTGGGCCAGATGGTAGTCATCCAGCACCAGCAACAGCGGCGCGCGACTAGACAGGTGAACGGCCAACTCATCAAGCAAGCCGTCAAGCCACTCTTCAAAGGCAAACGGTTGGTGCCGCTGGCGCATTTTCAACAGGCCCAGGGAATGGCTGCCCAGTTGCGGGAAGTACTGCTGCAAGCCTTCAAGCAGGCGCTCAAGAAACCGGCCCGGGTCGTTGTCTCGCGGGCTCAGGCCCAGCCACAGGCTTTGCCAGTGCGCCGGCAGGCTCTGGCAGAACTCTACGGCCAACGAACTCTTGCCGAACCCGGCCGGTGCGCTGACCAGCAACAGTCGCCCTTGCAGACCGGCGCTCAGCCGCTCGCACAGCCGCGGTCGCGGCACGTAGCCGTCGGGCAGCGGAGGCCTGTAGAAGCGACCTTCCAGGGTTGGGATCACCGCACTGGGAGGCCCTTGGATTCGGGACAGATCAGTCATCGCCGGGCTCTTGTAGAAGGCTGTTGTCGGCATTGCAGATGTCCGCAGACTAGCGGTAAAAGCCGCTGCTTTGTAGATCTTTGCAACATTTGCCTGAAAAAGAACTGAGACAAAAAATATCGCAACAAACAAAAAGTGGGAGGGGGCGTGCTCCCGATAAAGGTGGATCAGTCAATGCCTATGCTGACTGTCACACCGCTATCGGGAGCAAGCCCCCTCCCACATTGGGTTACCGCTGCTGCTTAGCGAACACCATCCTGGCGCAGGGCCGCTGGGGTAAAGTCGCTGGTGGTGGCGGTGAAGCCGAAGTCATACGCCTGCTTCTCTTCGTTCTTCATGCCCAGGGCCAGGTAGCGGCCGGACTGCAGGTCGTAGAGGGTTTCCAGGGCGTACCACGGCACTTGCTTGTCGTAGTAGTTCTCGCCATGGGCTTCGGCGACGCGCCACAGTTGGCCACGACCATCGTAGTGATCGATCACCGCGGCTTGCCAGGTGTCTTCGTCGATGTAGAAGTCACGCTTGGCATAGATGTGACGCTGGCCTTCCTTCAAGGTGGCGACCACATGCCAGACGCGGCGCAGTTCGTAGCGCGTGAGGTCCTGGTTGATGTGGCCGGCCTTGATGATGTCGGCGTACTTGAGCTTGGGATCGTCGATCTTGTAGCTGTTGGAGGCGATGTAGATTTCCTTCTTGCCTTCCAGTTTCCAGTCGTAGCGATCCGGCGCACCGTTGTACATGTCGAGGTTGTCGGAGGTGCGCAGGCCGTCGGCGGCGGTACCCGGGCCGTCATAGGACACTTGCGGTGCCCGGCGCACACGGCGCTGGCCGGCGTTGTAGACCCACGCCGAACGCGGCTCCTTCACTTGGTCCAGGGTTTCATGCACCAGCAGCACACCACCGGCCAGACGTGCCGGCGCCGTCACTTGCTGCTTGAAGTAGAACAGGATGTTGCCCGGGTTTTTCGGGTCGAAATCCTTCATCTTGTCGCGGAACACAAACTGATCGCGGAAGTACACCAGGCTGTAGGAACCGTTGGTTTGCGGCGTAGCCTGGGTGACCAGGCGCGTCACGCTGCCGCCGCGATAACGGGTGATGTGGTTCCAGATGACTTCCACACCGCTTTTTGGGATCGGGAACGGCACGGCGGTTTCAAAGTTTTCCAGGCCGTTGCCGCCGGACACCAGGTTGGTGGTGGTGGCGTTCTTCTTGATGGAGGCGAACACCTCCGCCGGCACCGTGGCACCACGATGGGTCGGGTAGACCGGCATCTTGAAGGTTTCCGGGTAGCGCTTGAACATCGCGTACTGCCCCGGCGCCAGCTTGTCTTTGTACTGCTCGACGTTCTGCGCGGTGATGGTGAACTGCGGTTGCTCACTGGCGTACGGGTTGGCGAGGAAACCTTTGGCATCCACAGCGCCGGCGTTGGTCGGCATCGGCGACCATTTCGGGATGGTGCCGGCCGCGTTACCGGCCATTTCCGCGCCCATCGGCGTCAGGGTCGTGCCCAGCTTGGCGGCTTCATCCGCCGACACTGCCGCCATGACATTGCTCGCCAGGATCGACAGCCCAAGCACACCCACGTGCAACAGACTTTTGGTTATTTTCATGTTCTTGTTCTTCCTGAAATGCCTGCAACTTGAAAAAAGTGTGCTTAGAAGTTGGCGCCGAAGCTCAACGCGACGAAGTCGCGGTCATTTACCGTGCTGAAATCACCACCAAAGAAGTTGGTGTAAGCCAGGCTGGCGGTGTAGGTGTTCTGATACTCGGCATCCAGGCCCAGGCTGACCGCCTTGCGACCTTCTTCGAAGTTACCGCCAGGACCTGGCGAATAACCTTTCACGTCGTGGGACCACGCCACGTTTGGCTTGAGGTTGACGCCGGCGAACACATCCGGATATTCCCAGATTGCACGTGCGCGGTAGCCCCATGACGTGGCGGTGGTGAAACCATCATTGTTGCAGTTGGTGTTGAGGTTGGAGGCATTGGCCTGGCCGCCGCCTTGAGCGGTGGAGTTGTTGAGTGCGGTACAGAAACCACCCGGCAACTGGCCCGGACCGAACACGGGATCGCGGCCATAACGCGCCTGGGATTTACTCTCCAGCCCACCGACGTGGGTCACGCCGATTTCACCGACGGTGGTCAAGCGACTGGCGCCCATGACTTGATCGAAGAAGTGCGTGAACGTAGTTTGGAACTGGGTGACTTCCTTACGGTTATAGCCATGCAAGTCCTGCCCCGGCGACCCTTTCAATACCGACGCATTGTTGAACGGCGGAAGCGGCGTAACACCGGCAAAAAGTATGTCCGTGGTGCTCAGTTGTACCGGCGCATTAGGGCGATAGCTCAACTCGCCGCTCCATGCAGTACCCGTGGGCAGAGTGGTGGAGAAACTCAAGCCATAGAGACGAATATCTTCCGGGTACTCAACGAAATAATTGGAGTTGCCCGCGACCACCAAGGGACGCAATTGACCAGGCACACCTGGCGTTGCGCCGGTGTATTTCGATTGTGGGGCGCCCTGGGCACTGAAGATCGGCGCACGACTGTGGTAGTTCATGAAGTACGCGCCGAACTCTGTGTCCAGAGGTTCGAAGTTGTAGTGGAACGCGACACCGAACTGGCCACTGTCACGCGCATCACGATCCGGGCCGCGACGCACCAATACGCCCTCGTTGTTGACGTCGACGCCATTTGCGGCGAGCGCTGGCAGCACTGCGCCAGGCAGGAAGCGACGACTGTTCAGCACCCGCAAATTGTTACTGCAGCCATCGGAAATAACATCAGGCTGCGAGAAGAAGGTGCCGCAGTTATCAGTAACGGTCTGGTCCCATTCCAACTGGTAGAACGCTTCCGCCGACAGGTTATCTGTGAGGGTCTGCGACACATAGAACATGTTGACCGGAATCAGGCCTTCCTTGATCTCGGCTCCCGGACGACGGAATGCGGACACATCGATCGGGTTGATGGAGTTGATGCCGCCGCCGATGAAGGTACTTTCACCCCAGCTCACTACTTGCTTACCGAACCGCACGTTACCGGGCTGATCGGCAATGGTGTAGTTGTGATAGACAAATGCATCGAGAATCTGCCCGCCGGACGACTTGGCGCCCTCTTTGCGGTTGTTGTCACTGATGTCCTTGAACTCACGGCTCTCGTCCTTGAGTTCGAAGTCATACCAATACTTGCCACGCACAAACACACCGGTGTCGCCGTACTTCAGCTCAAGGTCATGGATACCCTTGAAGATCTTCGAGAAGGTTTCCCCGCGCTTGAAGTTCAAGTGACCGTCATCGGAAGTCTGGGACAACCCCTTGCCACCGTTGTTGACGCCAATGAGGTCACGATTGGGCTTGGCCGTCGACCAACTCGCCCCCACAGAAAGCGACGAGTCAAAGCTCCCTTCGATTTCACCGATATTGAAACTGACGCCGAATGCAGGCCCGGCGAGCGTAGAGGCGAGGCTGACGGCCAGGGGCAATCTTGCCCGGCGCCAGAACTGGTTTACTGAGGTCATCGACGCTACTCCATGTGCATTATTGTTATGGCAGTGAGTTCTTTCTGTGATGCTTGTATCGGCCGGAATACAACGATTCCAATGCCGCCTGGCAACTGAACCTCCATGGCCCGAAGCGACGCATCCTTGAAAAACCCATGGTGGGACTATAGCCAGCAGGGGGTACCGCTTGATCCCTCTAAAGTGTGATTTGCATCACCGACCCGTCTGCCACAGTCCTTTCGCCATGCCGGCGAAGGCCGACGCGGAGAGGATGGCTGAAAATCCGTAAATCACAAGTGAAGGCGCAAGATAGAGCATTGCCGTGCCCGAACGGGCACGGCGAAGGGCGTCAGAGGGTGGACAGGAAGGTGCTGTTGTTGGCCTGCCATTCAATGATGTCAATGCGGATACGTTTTTTGTCGAGCTTGCCGACGCTGGTCTTGGGAATTTCCGTAACAACGGCGATCTGGCTCGGAATCGCCCACTTGCTCAAATGGCCCAATTCCACAAAAGGCTTGAGGTGCTCCTTGAGCTCGCGGGCCCCTATCATATGGCCATCACGCACCACCAACAGCGCAAACGGGCGCTCGCCCCACTGCGGATCGGCGATGCCCACCACCGCTACTTCGCGTACCGCCGGGTGACGGCTGACCAGGTCCTCAAGAGCCAGCGAGGAAATCCACTCGCCACCGGTCTTGATGACATCCTTGATGCGGTCGCGGATATCGATCACCCCGAACGCGTCCAGCGTGGCCACGTCTCCGGTGTGCATCCAACCACCGGCCCACAGCTCGGCGCCCTTTTGCGGCTCGTTGTAATAGCCTTCGGTCAGCCACGGCGCGCGCAGCACCAACTCGCCCTGGGACTCACCGTCGGCGGGCAGGAAGTTACCGTCGCCATCCATGATCGCCGCTTCCACCAGCGGCCCCGGCACCCCCGCCTTGATACGGTAAGTGATGCGCTCGTCTTCGCCGCCGGCCAGCAGTTCTTCGTTGAGATGGGCACAGGACACCAGCGGCCCGGTCTCGGACATGCCGTACGCGGCGGTCAGCTGGATACCACGGGCCTTGGACGCTTCATACAGCGTACGGTTGAGCGCGCTGCCGCCGATGACGATTTTCCAGCCCCCGAAATCCACGCCTTGGGCAGCCTTGGCATTGAGCACCATTTGCAGGATGGTCGGCACGCAGTGAGAGAAGGTGACCTTTTCTTTGCGCCACAGCTCCACCAGGTATTCCGGGTCGTAGCGGCCAGGGTAAACCTGCTTGAGGCCGAGCATGGTCGCCACATACGGCAAGCCCCAGGCATGCACGTGGAACATCGGTGTGATCGGCATGTACACATCGTTGGTGCCCAGCAGGCGCACGCTGTCGACGCTGCCCATGATGGTCGCCACGCCGATGGTGTGCAGTACCAGCTGGCGATGGGTGAAATACACGCCCTTGGGATTGCCCGTGGTACCGGTGGTATAGAAGGTGGTGGCGACGGAATGCTCGTCAAAGTCCTGGAAGTCGTAGTGAGGGCTGGCGGCGGCCAGCAGCGTTTCGTACTCGCCTACCAGGCTGGGCAACTCGGCGGTTTTGGACTCCCCGTCGGTGAGCAGCAGGGTCTTGTCGACCGTAGTCAGTTGCCCGGCAATCGCCTGGTAAAGCCCCACGAACTCACTGTTGACCAGTACGAAACGGTCCTCGGCATGGTTCATGGTGTAGAGAATCTGTTCCGGCGACAGACGCACGTTAATGGTGTGGATCACCGCGCCGATCATCGGGATGGCGAACATGCATTCCAGGTAGCGATGGCTGTCCCAGTCCATTACCGCCACGGTATCACCGGCCTTGACCCCGGCCTCGGTCAGCACATTGGCCAGGCGCGCAACCCGCTCCATCAGCGTCGGGTAGGTGTAACGCAGTTTGTCGCGATAGACGATTTCCCGGGTTTTTTCGTAGCGGGCGCCGGACATCAGCAAACGCTTGATCAACAGCGGGTACTGGTAGGCACCTTCGGCGGGGGGGATAACACGGGTCTGCAACATACGAATCCCTTTTATGACTGCACGGTCTTGGCTGAACGATCTGCACTGTAGAGCGCTTATGTTTCAGCCAAATCAGCCAAAGGAATGATTTGCAGAGCCCGGCAAATACTAGCTTTGCGCCACCATCCTGGACTCACAAAGATCAATGTGGGAGGGGGCTTGCCCCCGATGGCGGCGTTTCAGGCAAATGTTTATCAACTGATCCACCGCTATCGGGGGCAAGCCCCCTTCCACATTTTGACCGTGCCTACTTGAGCGAGCAGCGGTTATTTCATGCTGGTAAAGGCCAGCTTCACGCCGATGGCGATCAACACCGCGCCCATGGTGCGATCGAACCAGTGGCCCATTCGCGCAAAGCCCGCACGCACGCGCTGCTGGCTGAACAACATGGCTACCATGCA
Organism: Pseudomonas sp. S3_A03; assembly: GCF_054668275.1. Classification (NCBI taxonomy): domain Bacteria; kingdom Pseudomonadati; phylum Pseudomonadota; class Gammaproteobacteria; order Pseudomonadales; family Pseudomonadaceae; genus Pseudomonas; species Pseudomonas sp. S3_A03. The sequence continues at coordinate 5,041,465 of NZ_CP162753.1, read as the reverse complement.
AAACCACAACGCCGTCGCCACCGCCAGGTACACACCGTAACCCGCCTGCACCGCGAGCGGCGTGTGCGGGTTGATGACCACGGTGAACAGCGACAGAAAGAACAACGTCGCCTTGGGGTTCAGGCCGTTGGTCACAAAGCCCGCGGTAAACGCGCCGCGTGGGGTGCGTTCGCCCGCTTCACGATGTAACTCGCCCTCGGCGGCGGGCTTGGCCGGTTGCGCGCGCAGGGCCTTGAAACCGATGTACAGCAAGTACGCCGCCGCAGCCCATTTCAATGCATTGAACAGCACGATGGACTGGGACACGATCAAGCCGATGCCGAGCAACGAATACCCCACGTGCAGAAAAATCGCCGAGCCCACGCCCAGCGCCGTCCAGGTGCCGGCGCGACGGCCATGGGTCACGCTTTCACGCACCACCACGGCGAAATCCGGGCCGGGGCTGGCCACCGCCAGGAGGTGAATCAGGGCCACGGTCAAAAACTCGGCGAGGTACATACGCACTCCATTAAGTAACGGATTATTTCATCTGATAGGCTCGGCAGATTACGCCTTCGAACCCTGCTGCAAAAGGTACAGTTGATGACGAACAATCGCCGCGCCGTCTTCCTTGATCACCCGTCCCTGGACCTGGGGGACCTCGACCTCAGTGGTTTACGCGACTGCTTCAGTGACCTGCAGTTGTACCCGGACACCACGCCGCAGAACGTGATTGCGCGCCTGCAAGGCGTCCAGGCGGTCATCAGTAACAAGATTGCGCTCAACGCCGAGACCCTGGCGGCCTGCCCGGAGCTCAAGCTGATCCTGGTATCGGCCACCGGCACCAACAACATTGACCTGCAAGCCGCCCGTGCCCATGGCATCACCGTGAGTAACTGCCAGGGTTACGGCACACCCTCGGTGGCGCAACACACAATCATGCTGTTGCTCAACCTGGCGACCCGCTTGCAGGACTATCAACGGGACGTGACCGCCGGCAAGTGGCAGCAAGCCAAACAGTTCTGCCTGCTGGACCATCCTATCGTCGAACTGGAAGGCAAGACCCTTGGTCTGCTGGGCCACGGTGAGCTGGGCAGTGCTGTGGCGCGTCTGGCCGAAGCCTTTGGCATGCGCGTGCTGCTCGGCGCCATCCCAGGGCGCCCCGCCCGCGCAGATCGCGTGCCGTTGGATGAGTTGCTCCCCCAAGTCGACGCCCTCACGTTGCACTGCCCGCTCAACGAGCACACCCGCGGCTTTATCGGCGCCCGTGAACTGGCACTGCTCAAGCCGGGCGCGTTGGTGGTCAATACGGCGCGCGGTGGTTTGATCAACGAACAGGCCCTGGCTGAGGCCTTGCGCAGCGGTCATCTGGGTGGCGCGGCCACCGACGTACTGAGCGTGGAGCCGCCGGTCGACGGCAACCCGTTGCTGGCCGCTGACATTCCACGGCTGATCGTCACCCCCCACAACGCCTGGGGCAGTCGCGAAGCACGACAGCGCATCGTCGGCCAACTGACTGAAAACGCCTTGGGCTTTTTCAGCGGCGCCCCGCTGCGTGTCGTCAGTTGATAAACTGCGCCCCTTTTCAAGGAGCAGACCATGGATCCGCGCAGTGAAGTACTGCTTCGTCAGGCCGAACTTTTTCAAGGCAATTTGCTGTTGGTGGGTTTGCCCGCCGACGACCTGCTGGGCCGCCTGCCCAACGCCCACGGCTGGAGCTGGCACGCCGGTGACCAGGCGGCGCTCGACGCACGGTTCCCCGAGCGCAGCCAGTTTGGCGTGAATGTGCCAGAGCGTGAGTTCGATGCAGCGGTGATCTTCCTGCCCAAATCCAAGGACCTCACCGATTACCTGCTGAACGCCGTGGCCGCGCGCCTACCCGGCGCCGAGCTGTTTCTGGTCGGAGAGAAAAAAGCGGTATTGAAAGCGCCGCCAAACAGATGATCCCCTTGGGCAAGCCGCGCAAGCTCGACAACGCGCGGCATTGCCAGCTGTGGCAAATCACCGTGGCCAACGCACCACAAGCGGTGGCGCTGGAGAGTCTGGCGCAAGTCTTTGAAGTGCCGCTGGCCGAAGGTCCACTCAATGTCGTGAGCTTGCCGGGTGTGTTCAGCCATGGCCGCCTGGACCGTGGCACCGAGCTGTTGCTGGAGCACTTGGACAAACTGCCGAGTGGCCACCTGCTGGACTTCGGTTGCGGCGCCGGCGTGCTGGGGGCTGCGGTGAAACGCCGTTACCCGCACAACAGCGTGACGATGCTGGACGTAGACGCCTTCGCGGCTGCCAGCAGCCGCCTGACCCTGGCGGCCAACGGCCTGGAAGCCGAGGTGCTGACCGGCGATGGCATCGACGCCGCGCCGATGGGGTTGAATGCGATTCTGAGCAACCCACCGTTCCATGTCGGGGTACACACCGATTATTTCGCCACCGAGAACCTGCTGCGAAAAGCAGCCAAACACCTGGCAAAAGGCGGTGAACTTCGGCTGGTCGCCAACAGTTTCCTCAAGTACCAGCCGCTGATCGAAGAGCACTTGGGCGTGTGTGCGATCAAGGCCGAAGGTAATGGTTTTCGCATCTACCGCGCCAAGCGCGGCTGACAGGCGTTTGAAAAAGAAGGCTTGCCGAATGGATTTTGCCTAGGCAGAATCCGCTCCGTCCTAGGGGAGTAGTCTCCCACGAGCCGAACGCTCGTCCGGCATACGTCAACATACTTGGTCAGCAGACCATGGCGTATGCGACCCAGGAGTCCGCACAGACGGACCGGGGTTTGACAAGACCTATGACACGCACACCTTACCCGGGGCGGGAAGGCTGTACGTGTCATAGCCGTGTCGACCCGCCCCTGGAAACCTACCTGATGCTGGATTCACTCCTCGTTCCAACTGCAATCGTTGCCTTGGCCGAAATCGGCGACAAGACGCAACTGCTCGCACTCATTCTCGCCGCTCGCTTCCGCAAGCCCTGGCCGATCATCGCCGGCATCGTTGCCGCGACCCTGGCCAACCATGCGGCCGCCGGTGCCGTGGGCGCCTGGTTTGGCAGTTTCTTCTCGGATGCGGTGTTGCACTGGATCCTTGCGGCGAGCTTCTGCGCGACCGCCCTGTGGACCCTGGTGCCCGACAAGCTCGACGACGACGAAGCCAGCACCACACGCAAGTTCGGGCCGTTCCTGACCACACTGATTGCATTTTTCCTGGCAGAAATAGGTGACAAGACGCAGATCGCCACGGTGATGCTGGCGGCGCAATACCCTGAGCTGTGGCTGGTCATCATCGGTACCACCCTGGGCATGTTGATTGCCAACGTACCGGTGGTTCTGGCGGGGAATTTCGCGGCGGAAAAATTGCCGTTGACGTTGATTCGTCGATTGGCGGCAACGGCGTTCTTCGTGCTGGCGATTGTGGCGGTGTACAAAGCCATGCAAAGCAGTGGCTGGATCTAAGGCGCTAAGCCTGCAAACCCAAACCAATGTGGGAGGGTGTAGAACCCTCCCACATTTAGGTCTTCATCAAGCCTTAGGACTTCTTGGCCTGTTGGTAGAGCGGCATCACCTTCGGAATCGCCGCCTGCAGCGACGCAATCCGGCTGTCGGACGCGGGGTGCGTACTCATGAACTCAGGCGGCGCACCTTCCGATGCCTTGGCCATTTTGTTCCACAGCGTGATGGCCGCGTTCGGGTTGTAGCCGGCGCGGGCCGATAGCTCCAGGCCGATCAGGTCGGCTTCGTTTTCATTGCTGCGGCTGTTGGGCAAGGTCATGCCATAGTTGGCCACGGTGTCGGCCAGTGCCAGGCTGTCCTGGCCCAGGCCGAACAACGCACCGGCGCCCTGCTTGGCCATCTCGATACCGTAGGCCTTGGACATGGCTTCGCGACCGTGTTCACGCAAGGCGTGGGCGATTTCATGGCCCATCACCGCAGCCAGCTCGTCATCGGTGAGTTTGAGATTGTCGATCAGCGCGCTGTAAACCAGGATCTTGCCGCCAGGCCCGCAGTTGGCGTTCATCTCATCGCTCTTGATCAGGTTGACTTCCCAGTTCCACTGGGCGGCATCCGCACGGAAGGTCGGCGCCTGGGCGATCAAGCGCTTGGCGATGGCCTGCACGCGCTTGGCGTTGGCGCTGGTCTTGTCCAAGACCCCTTTGCCGCTGGCCTCACCCAGGGTCTGCTGGTAGGACTGGGCATACATCTGGTCAACTTCCTGACTCGACAGCATGCTGAACATGTATTGCTTGCGCTCAACTCCAACGGCGCCGCCGCTGGTGGTATTGACCGACTGACACCCAGCCAGCAGCATCGCCGCAGCCAGTACGCTTACCGCCACTGTTTTTTTCATCAACACTCTCTCCCTGAAAAAACGCCCTTGAAACATGGCGCGTATCGTAGGCGCTCATTTGTATCCACGCCAGATACACCAGACGTGTAGCTGCAAATTTTCAGATACATCCCACAGTCGCCAGGCTTAAGCCGGCGTCAGGCACTCCGGCCCATTGAGCTTGGGATCGTTGACCATATTGGCCAGGACGCGCTCGCGCAATGCGACGGGTTCACTGGCCAATAGGCCTTGCAGCACATGCAGCGGCGTCTCGGGGTCGAGCCAGGCCGCCTGCCCCGCCACATCCAGAATCAGTGGTCGACGCTGGCTCTGCGCGGCCTGGGTGACCACTGCCGTGCTCAGCCACACCTGCTCCTGCACCGGATAGGCTTCCCAGATCGCGGCAAAAAACAATGTGGAGCCCTCCCCCGGTGTCAGCCAGTACGGGCGCTTGCGCTGGGTGCCACGCCACTCGTAGAAACCATTGGCCGGCAGCAGGCAGCGCCGCTGACGGAACGCCTCGCGAAACATCGGTTGTTCGGCCAGGGTTTCGGCGCGGGCATGGGCCGGGGTGCGGGAAAGGTCGGTGAGCCAGGGTGGCGTCAGGCCCCAGCGGGCGCGGGCCAGGGTGCGCTGGCCGTCGGCGGCGCGCTGGATCAGCACGGAATCATTCGGGGAGATGTTCCACTGGGCTTGCTGGTCGGCCGGAAAGCCCGGCAAGGCAGCAAAGGAAGGGTTCCAGCGAAACAGGGCATAACGTCCACACATGGGGCAACACGACTCTTGGGTAAACCGACCGACAGCCTAACAGACCAGCACGTCGGGGAAGCTGTCGGGTTCATCGCCGGGCACGGGCTGCGCACCGATATAGGCAGTGATCAGCTCGCGGGCATCGGCGGCGCGGTCATTATCGACTTCCAGGCCCAGCAAGCCGAAGATCGGCAATTCGCCGGTGCCGCCGAGCAAATGACGCCCCACCAGGTGCGCCTCGATGCCCTCGCTGGCGAGCATCTTTTGCAACAGCTCGCCCTCCATCAGGTTTTCCGGTTCGTAGATTCGCTGCATGGGCGCACCTGCTATTCGTTTTCACTGCGGGTGTCGAGCATCCACTCGTCACCATGCACCTGCAGGTCGAAAATAATCGGGCGGCAGCACACCTGACAGTCTTCGATATAACACTGATCTGCGCCCGACAAGTCCACCGTCGTCTCGACCTTTTCACCGCAATAAGGACAATCGTACGTCGCAGTTTCCAGCATCGCAGTCTCCCAAGTGACTTGTGCGTATAATCGCCGGTCTATTTACAGGGCTATTTTCGGCCTGGCCCATTACCTGGTCCGCACCCTGGTTTTTCCTTTACTTACCCTAGCCGTTTCTAACAAGAGAGCATGATGGGCGAATTCGATACCATCCGACCTTATAACGACAGCGAAGTCCCGGCAGTGCTGGACCGGCTGTTCAGTGACAAGGCCTTTCTGGACATCCTGACCCACTTCCGCTTCCCGCGCTTCGCCGGCCCCCTGGGCTGGTTGCTCAAGCCGATGATCGCTCGCAAGCTGCGCCGTGAATTCGCCGGGGTCACCACCGTGGCCACGCTGCAGGACAAAGTCGAGTATTACGTCGACCACACCATCGACCGGGCGACCGACGGCGTGACCTACACTGGCGTCGAGCAGCTCAAGTCCGGCAGCGCCTACCTGTTTTTGGCCAACCACCGCGATATCGTGATGGACCCGGCCTTCGTCAACTACGCCGTGTATCACGCCGGCCTGCCGACGCCACGCATCGCCATTGGTGACAACCTGCTGCAAAAGCCCTTCGTCAGCGACCTGATGCGCCTGAACAAGAGCTTTATCGTGCACCGTTCAATCACTGGGCGAAAGGAGAAGATGGCGGCGTTCAACCTATTGTCGGCCTACATCAATCATTCGATCCGCAACGACTGCCAGTCGATCTGGATAGCCCAGGCAGAAGGCCGGGCCAAGGATGGGGATGATCGCACCGAATCGGCGATCCTCAAGATGTTTCACGTCAGCCGCAAGGACGAGCCGTTTGCCGAAGTGATCCAGTCGCTGAACCTGACGCCGGTGTCCATCAGCTACGAATACGACCCGTGTGATTCGGCCAAGGCGCGCGAGTTGTACATCCGCGCAACCACGGGCACTTATGTAAAAGCGCAGGGCGAGGATGACGTCAGCATTGCCCTGGGCATCACCGGCTATAAAGGCCGCGTCCATATCAACTTCGCACCTCCGATTACCGAGCGTTTCGAAGACACCAAAGTACTGGCCGTGGAGATGGACCGGCAGATTCTGGGCGGTTATCGGTTGTTCCCGGTGCACTATCTGGCCTACGCCCAGTGGAGCGACGCCGACCCGCAATTGCAGGTACCAAAGGCCGCCGAGCTGTTCCCCGCAGATGAACTGGCCAAGGCGCAGGCGGAATGGGACCGACGCTTGAACGAGTGCCCCGCTGAGCACCGGCCCTACCTGGTGGTGCAGTACGCGACACCTGTGCGCAACCAGTACCGCGTTAAAGCCGGCATTCCCCTGTAAACGCCGAGCTTGAAAATGTGGGAGGGGGCTTGCTCCCTCCCACATTTGGTTTGCGCTGCGTTTATAGGTGGGTGCTGAGCCAGGAGATGCTCAGCGCCAGCCCCATACACACAAAACCGACTCGATAAGCCACACGGTGCGCCCGCTCGGTGCGCACATCCAGAAACAGCATGGGTTGGTCGATCGTGCGCTTCTCACTTTGCGCGGTCAGGTCAGCCATCGCGCGTTGCTCGCGCAGTCGGGTAATGAACAGGAGCGCTGCGCCGGGGCAGGCCACCGCTAAAGCGAGAGCATTGATCAATAGTGCGGGCAGGGCCATCGCAAACCTCAGCGAAACAGTGACTGGGTATCAGCCCAGCTACAAACCTGGACGATAGTGGCCTCCAGCGCCGAAAACGCTCCATCCCCCATGAACGGTTAATGTATCCAGTAATTTACAGCGTCACCTGAACGTCACCTTAACAAGCCACTCTGTTGCCCTTCGAACGTTCGGGAGCTTGTCATGTTGCACGCACACAACCAGGATCGGCTGTATCTGATGGCCCAAAGCGACGAGCAGGAGGCGCTGGTCGGCAGCCTGGCGTTCAACGTGCAGGACCGCCACTGGCTGGTGTATTGCGCCCTTGGCGGGCATCAACATGCCGACCTGCCGGAAGCCGATCTGTTGACGGGGGTAAGCATGCTGGACTTCCGTATCGACACAGCCGCATGAAACTCAAGACATAAAAAAACCGGGCTCAACCAAACCCGGTTTTTTTGCGAAACGGTTATTGCGCGCTGAGCAACTGGCCGATGCTCGGGTCTTTGAACAGGCGGGTCAACGCGTCACTGAGGACGTCGCTGACCAGCTTGGTGTTGGTTTCCTGGTTGGGCGACATGCCGAAGCGCTGGTTGAGCGACGCACCATAGCGACCACTGTAGCGACGGGTGCCGGCGGTGACGTCGGACTTGAACGTAGCGCCGATGGCGGCTTCAGTCACGTACAGGCCTTCTTTGGGCGACTGATACTTCAGCTCCGCCAGGGTGATGGTCAACTGGGGAGCGCCCGGGGCGTTGGGGCTCGGGGTGAAGCCCAACAGGCGCACGGCCGCTTCAGCCTGGGCCTGCAGCTTGGGCAGCACGTCCTGGCCGGTGACCGAAATCAGCGCGGTCTCCGGGTACAGGCCGCCGCGCGAACCGAGCGTAGGCGACGGGCGACCATCCACTACACGCACCGACACCGGCTGGCCGTGGCCTACCGGCGCCAGCTGGGTGGTGAGCTTAGGTTGCGGGCTGAGTTGTTGCGGGCTGTTGGCGCAGCCAACCAAAGTCAAACTGGTCACAGTGATCAAACCGAACAACAGGCGTTGCAACATACTCATTTCTCCAGGACTAGGTGCAAACAGGCGGGCAGTATAACGGTGTGCGCAGGGCACCCACCAGTCATCCTGAACAGCACCTGAAACCACGGCGAAATTACAATTTCGCATAAATCCGTCATTTCAATGTCATGGCAGACTGGCAACCTTCAAGCATGTAACGCAACCGGTACAAAACCATGCGCCTTCTCAAATCGCTGTTCATGTCACACACCCGTCATCGCCAGTTCGCCTTGCTCGACGCCAAGGGCCATTGCCTGGCATTCAAGCAGTGCAGCCTGCCGCCTGCCGGCGAAGGCTGGGTGGAAGTGACCGAGACCCGGCTATGCTGGATGCACCGCCCGCTGCCGGCCAGCGCCCGGGTTCGCCCAGCGGTGATACACGCACAACCGCGCCAAGCGTTGGCCTCCTGACCACAACTCGAATAAAAGTCATAAAACACGTCCATTTCCCTGACGTTCTTCGCTACAATCTCCCCCCGATTATAAGGACGTCTCCTGATCGGGCCTCGCAGCAACGTTAATGCCTCGGTATTAACCTCAAGAATCGCCCACAGAGAGCCGCCCACACAGATCGAGTGAAGCTGGCGCGCTTGCTGTTTCCTTTGCAAACCACCCGCCTTTACCGAATCTGCCAGAGCTGCCATTGCGCTCGGCCACTTGAGTTGTTTGCCCGTTTTGCCGCATGTCGGCAAAAGTACCGCGGGCCAGGTGCCAGGCTGAGGCAGCCCTTTTTTGAGGTTCACGTCTTCAAAAGAGCGTGAAAAAACGGGTTTTCACAACTTCACAAGAGTGTGGCGAGCAAATGAATAGTTTGGCGTTTGTACAAGCACCATCAGCGTCTGGAACAGCCCAACCACACAGGATTGAGTACTCCTCGACAACGGGAGCTTGAGCCTGTCCGCTACGGATTGATTGCACCCATCGCACGCGTTGACCATAAGTCGAATTGCCACAGGCGCCCATGAATGCGTTCATAGGCGGATTAGGCAGGCAGGAAGCGTGCGCTGAAGTTGCAAAGAATTGCGAAACGGACATGGCGATCCTGGCCATGGGTAACCTGGGGCATCACGTGAACCGCCCCGTCACTCCTGGCAGCCATGCCGTCAATTTGGTGCTGCAGATTTTGGAGACGCGTTAAATGGCGCATAACGAAGCAGTCGACGTAGTTCTGGTAGGGGCCGGCATCATGAGTGCCACCCTGGCCGTTCTGCTCAAAGAGCTCGACCCCGGCCTCAAGCTGGAAGTCGTTGAGCTGATGGACTCGGGTGCAGCGGAGAGTTCCAACCCGTGGAACAACGCCGGTACCGGCCACGCCGGGCTGTGCGAGCTGAACTACACCCCGCAGGCCGCCGATGGTTCCATCGACATCAAGAAAGCCATCCACATCAACACCCAGTTTGAGGTGTCGAAGCAGTTCTGGGCGTACCTGACCAAAAAGGGCACCTTTGGCTCGTCCAAGTCCTTTATCAGCCCGGTGCCGCACCTGAGCTTCGTGCAGGGCGAAAAAGGCGTGTCGTTCCTCAAGAAGCGCTTTGAAACCCTCAGCCAGCACCACGCGTTTTCGGATATGCACTACACCGAAGACCGTAGCGAGATGGCCGAGTGGATGCCGCTGATGATGCCGGGGCGTCCGCTCGACGAAAAAATCGCCGCTACCCGTGTGATGAACGGCACCGACGTCAACTTCGGCGCCCTGACCAACCAGTTGCTCGGCCACCTGACCAGCTCGCCGGACGCTCAGGTCAAGTACAGCAAGCGCGTCACCGGCCTCAAGCGCAACGGTGCCGGCTGGACCGTGAGCATCAAGGACGTCAACAGCGGCAATAGCCGTGAAGTGGACGCCAAATTCGTGTTCCTTGGCGCCGGCGGCGCGGCGCTGCCCCTGCTGCAAGCCTCGGGCATCGAAGAGAGCAAAGGCTTCGGCGGCTTCCCGGTCAGCGGCCAGTGGCTGCGTTGCGACAACCCCGAAGTGGTCAAGCACCACCAGGCCAAGGTCTACAGCCAGGCCGCCGTGGGCTCGCCGCCGATGTCCGTGCCGCACCTGGATACCCGCGTGGTGGACGGCAAGAAGTCGTTGCTGTTCGGGCCATACGCCGGTTTCACCACCAAGTTCCTCAAGCACGGTTCGTTCCTCGACCTGCCGATGTCGATTCGCGCCGGCAATATCGGCCCGATGCTGGCCGTGGCCCGCGACAACATGGACCTGACCAAGTATCTGGTCAGCGAAGTTCGCCAATCCATGGAGCAACGCCTGGAATCCCTGCGCCGCTTCTACCCGCAGGCGAAAGCCGAAGACTGGCGCCTGGAAGTGGCCGGCCAACGGGTACAGATCATCAAGAAAGACCCGAAGAAAGGCGGCGTGCTGCAATTCGGCACCGAGCTGGTTGCCGCCAAGGACGGTTCGCTGGCCGCTCTGTTGGGCGCATCCCCAGGCGCTTCGGTGACCGTGTCGATCATGCTGGAACTGATCGAGCGTTGCTTCCCGGCCAAAGCCGCCGGCGAGTGGGCGACCAAGCTGCAGGAGATTTTCCCGGCTCGGGAAAAGGTACTGGAGACGGATGCCGAGCTGTATCGCAAGATCAACACGCAAAACAACATCAGCCTGGAACTGGTTGAGCAAAGCAACGAGGCCGAAAGCTACGCTTAAGGCATTGCCAAGCCATAAAAAAACGCCCCTCGGGGCGTTTTTTTCGCTCGGCGAATCAGTCGCGGGCGTTATCGATCAGCTCGATGTATTCGGCGGCGTTGCGCTGGTCCTTGATCAGATCAACAAATGTCTGGCCATGCTCATCCTTGCCATCCAGATCCAGGCCGGCCGCCTTGAAAAAACCCAGGAACCGCTCGAAGTCGTCGATACGCAGGCCACGGTAGGCCTTGATCAGCTTGTGCAGGGACGGTGAAGTCGCGTCGACCGGCTCGAAGTCCAGGAATAACTTGATCTGGTCGTCGCCAATCTCGTCACCAATCACCTGTTTCTTATCTTTACGCATTACCGACTCCAGCCTGCAGACATTACACGGGGTTTGAAGTCTACCTGCGGCGTGCAAGCTTCGAAAGCGCTGGAGACCCCTCCCACATTTGGATATTCAGCGTTTTTGCTATTGGGTACGGACCGCCCCGGTGTGCAAATCCGCCCAGATATGCCCATTGGCATAACTGAGGAACTGCACATATACCGTGTCATTGCGCAGCAGGTCGATGATCACGCGGTATTGGGCAACGGGATAAGACAGCGTCAGGGTCTTGGTCTTATCGTCGAACACCGGCTTTTTCAGGCTTTTGCTTTCGGCATCGAAGTTGAGCACTACCTGGGCAATGGTCGCGCCTTTATTCAGGGACTTGCCTTTGAGGCGGATCATCAGCGGCGAGGTCACCGGGATCGGTTGCTGGTTGGACTGGCGCTGATTGCCCACCACCACCGCGTACTCGGTGACTTGCAGCAACTGTTGCTGGTCAGGCGTTTCGGTGCGAAGGGTGAGGTCATCGGGCGGCAAGAATTGGCCGTGCATCGGGGCCGGGGCAGCGGCCAGAGGCAAACTGAGGGTCAGCGCCAGGGCGGCGCAGGTGCGAATCAACAGGCTCATGGGCCGCTCCGTGCGAGATAGCCCAGCACTGTAGCTCAATCGAACTGGGCAAGCATCCAGCGTTGATAGGCGAGCACATCGGCGTCGCCTTCACGCGGCGCCCAATCGGCCAGCTCCCCCACGCCTATCGGACGATAAGGCCCGGCCTTGCATTCGAACATGACCGTGTCGGGTTCCAGCACCACCAGGCCGTGGAAAACACCGGGCGGCAGATCAACGCCGGAGCACTCGCCGCCCGCCTGCATTACACGCTTGGCGATGACCTCCCCGGCGTCATTGAACACCAGCAACCCCAGGCGCCCCTGAAGCACCAGCAAGGTTTCCGCCTTGTCGGCGCTCAAGTGTCGATGGGGTGGCACGTACGTGTCCGGTTGCAGGCCCACGGCCAGGCGATGACACGGCTCTTGCATTTGGTGGAAGTTATGGTGATGCCGCCCGCGAGGGCTGGCGCCCGCTTTCTCGGCCAGTTCGGCAAATAGCGTCTGATCAAGAAAACGGGTCATGGCTTACATCCCTTTGACGGCGTAGATCCCATTGGCATTGCGCCAGTAGCCTTTGTAGTCCATGCCGTAACCAAAGATGTAGCGGTCGATGCACGGCAGGCCGACGTAATCGGCTTTCAGGTCCGGACGGGCTTTGCGATCGTGGTCTTTGTCGATCAGCACGGCGGTGTGCACTTTACGTGCGCCGGCGTGTTTGCAGAAGTCGATGATCGCTCCCAGGGTGTGACCTTCGTCGAGGATGTCGTCGATGATGAGTACGTCGCGGTCGATGAACGAGACTTCCGGCTTGGCTTTCCAGAACAGGTCGCCGCCGGTGGTTTCGTTGCGGTAGCGGGTGGCGTGCAGGTAGGACGCTTCCAATGGAAATTGCAGGTGAGTGAGCAATTTGCCGGCGAAGATCAAGCCGCCGTTCATCACGCAGAAAACCACCGGATTGGTGTCGGCCATTTCGCGGCTGATGTGTGCGCCGACCTTGGCGATCGCCTCTTCGACTTGCGCTTCAGTGTACAGGCAGTCAGCCTCGCGCATGATTTGACGGATATGCTCGAGATCAGCGGACATGGCGCTCTCCAAGGGGTGCTGTGGCAAGAAAAGCGGGCGAAGGTACGCTTCTCGTGCGCTCCGAGCAAGCCTTAATGGACTAACGTGCTAGATGTCTATAGGACAACACCCTCGGATAGATTAATCTAGGCCGGTTTTTTTGCCCGCCGCCGGAGCCTTTCCCATGCCCACTCGCGAGATCCGCCACCCGCTGATCCGACACAAGCTCGGCCTTATGCGCCGCGCCGACATTAGCACGAAGAATTTCCGTGAGCTTGCTCAGGAAGTCGGAGCGTTGCTCACTTACGAAGCCACCAAGGATTTGCCCCTGGAGAACTACGAGATCCCCGGTTGGGCCGGTCCCGTCCAGGTGGAAAAAATCGCCGGTAAAAAAATCACCGTGGTGCCGATCCTGCGCGCCGGTATCGGCATGCTCGAAGGCGTCCTCAGCCTGATTCCCGGCGCCAAGGTCAGCGCCGTGGGCGTAGCCCGCAATGAGCAAACCTTGCAGGCCCACACCTACCTGGAAAAACTTGTCCCGGAAATCGACGAGCGCCTGGCCATGATCATCGACCCGATGCTCGCCACCGGCAGTTCCATGGTCGCCACCATCGACCTGCTGAAAAAAGCTGGCTGCAAGGACATTCGTGCGATGGTGCTGGTCGCCGCCCCCGAAGGCATCGCCGCCGTCGAGAAAGCGCACCCCGACGTGCAGATCTACACCGCCTCGATCGATGAACGCCTGAACGAACACGGCTACATCATCCCGGGCCTGGGCGATGCCGGCGACAAGATCTTCGGCACCAAGCAGAAGGACGCGTGAGCATGCAGGATGAATTCAACGACCCGCTTTGGCGCCAGATCCTGTCTGGCGCACAAATGCTTTTTGTAGCATTTGGCGCGCTGGTGTTGATGCCGCTGATCACCGGTCTTGATCCAAACGTCGCACTGTTCACCGCCGGCCTGGGCACGTTGTTGTTCCAGGTGGTGACAGGCCGGCAGGTGCCGGTGTTCCTGGCCTCGAGCTTTGCCTTTATCACCCCGATCATCCTTGCCAAGGGCCAGTTCGGCCTCGCGGCAACCATGGGCGGCGTGATGGCGGCCGGTTTCGTTTATACGTTCCTGGGCCTGGCGGTGAAGGTCAAGGGCACCGGTTTTATCGACCGGCTGCTGCCGCCGGTGGTGATCGGGCCGGTGATCATTTCCATCGGCCTGGCCATGGCGCCGATTGCCGCGAACATGGCGATGGGCAAGTCCGGAGACGGTGCCGAGCTGATCCATTACCAGACGGCAATGATGATCTCGATGCCGGCGCTGCTCACCACGTTGATCGTGGCGGTGTTCGGCAAAGGTATTTTCCGCCTGGTGCCGATCATCTCCGGCGTGCTGGTGGGCTTTGCCATGGCGTTCTACTTTGGCGTAGTCGACACGGCAAAAATCGCCGCTGCACCCTGGTTCGCCCTACCCCACTTCACCGCACCGGAATTCAACTGGCAGGCCATCCTGTTTATCGTCCCGGTGGCCCTGGCCCCGGCGATCGAACACATCGGTGGTGTGATTGCGGTGGGTAGCGTGACCGGTCGCGACTATCTGAAGAAGCCTGGCCTGCATCGCACATTGCTTGGTGACGGCATCGCCACCACGGCCGCCGGCCTGTTTGGCGGCCCGCCGAACACGACTTACGCCGAAGTGACCGGCGCGGTGATGCTGACCAAGAACTACAACCCGAAAATCATGACCTGGGCTGCGGTGTTTGCCATCAGCCTGGCGTTTATCGGCAAGTTCGGCGCACTGCTGCAGAGTATTCCGGTACCGGTGATGGGCGGGATTCTGTGCTTGTTGTTCGGCTCGATTGCGGCCGTTGGCATGAACACACTGATTCGCCACAAGATCGACCTTGGAGAGGCGCGCAATCTGGTGATTGTGTCGGTAACCCTGGTGTTCGGGATTGGCGGCGTGCTGGTCGGTACCGGCACCGGCCCGGATGATTTCGGCCTCAAGGGCATCGCCCTGTGTGCGGTGGTAGCGATTGGTTTGAACCTGCTGCTGCCGGGCAATGATGGCTGGAAGAACAAGAAGCCGGATGAGCCGTTGCTGTAATTAGCAACACAAAACCAATGTGGGAGGGAGCAAGCCCCCTCCCACATTTGATTTCAGCGCCTGTTAGAGCTCGCCGAGACCATCGATCAGCGCCTGGTTCTGCTCCGGCGTACCGATGCTGATCCGCAGGAATTGAGCAATTCGCTCCTGCTTGAAGTGACGCACGATCACCCCTTGCTCACGCAGCTTGGCGGCCAATCCGGCTGCATCGTGCCGTGGGTGGCGAGCGAAGATGAAGTTGGCGGCCGAAGGCAGCACCTCAAAGCCTTTAGCCTCCAGCTGTGCGACCAGCGTGTTGCGGCTGTCGATCACCAACCGGCAGGTCCTGTCGAAGTACTCACGGTCGTCGAACGCCGCCGCCGCGCCGACCATCGCCAGGCGATCCAGCGGGTAGGAGTTGAAGCTGTTCTTGACCCGCTCCAGCGCCTCGATCAGGTCCGGGTGGCCCACGGCCAGGCCCACGCGCAAACCGGCCAGTGAGCGCGACTTGGACAGGGTCTGGGTCACCAGCAGGTTCGGGTAACGGTCCACCAGGCTGATGGCGGTTTCGCCGCCGAAGTCGATATACGCCTCATCGACCACCACCACCGAGTCGGGGCTGGCCTTAACGATCCGCTCCACCGCATCCAGTGCCAGCACGCAGCCGGTCGGCGCGTTCGGGTTGGGGAAGATAATCCCGCCGTTGGGCCTGGCGTAGTCCGCAACACGGATCTGGAACTGCTCGTCCAACCGCACCGGCTCGGACTTGATGCCATAGAGGCCGCAGTACACCGGATAGAAGCTGTAGCTGATATCCGGGAACAGCAGCGGCAGGTCGTGCTGGAACAGACCGTGGAAGATGTGCGCCAACACTTCATCGGAACCGTTACCGAGGAACACCTTGCCGGCGTCGATCCCGTAGTACTTGGCCACGGCCTGCTTGAGCAGGTCGCTGTTGGGGTCCGGATACAGGCGTAGGTTGTCGTTCAACTCGCCCTGCATCGCAACCAGCGCCTTGGGCGACGGGCCGTAGGGGTTTTCGTTGGTGTTGAGCTTGACCAGTTTGGTCAGCTTCGGCTGTTCACCAGGTACGTAAGGCACCAGGTCCTTGACGAACGGGCTCCAGAATTTGCTCATCTCAATTACCTTTCTTGTCGTCAAGGATGCGGTATTCAGCGCTGCGGGCGTGAGCGCTCAGGGATTCACCACGGGCCAGCACCGAAGCGGTCTTGCCCAGTTCGGAGGCACCCTGTGGGGAGCAGAAGATAATCGACGAGCGCTTCTGGAAGTCATACACCCCCAGCGGCGACGAGAATCGCGCGGTGCCGGAGGTCGGCAACACGTGGTTCGGGCCCGCGCAATAGTCGCCCAGGGCTTCGCTGGTGTGGCGGCCCATGAAGATCGCACCGGCGTGGCGAATCGATGGCAGCCACGCTTGCGGGTCGGCCACCGACAGTTCCAGGTGCTCCGGCGCGATGCGGTTGGCCACTTCGATGGCCTGCTCCATGTCACGCACCA
This sequence comes from Pseudomonas sp. S3_A03, assembly GCF_054668275.1. Classification (NCBI taxonomy): domain Bacteria; kingdom Pseudomonadati; phylum Pseudomonadota; class Gammaproteobacteria; order Pseudomonadales; family Pseudomonadaceae; genus Pseudomonas; species Pseudomonas sp. S3_A03. Next base: position 5,025,034 of record NZ_CP162753.1, on the reverse strand, counting down.
GGATCAGGGCACCACGGCCATTGATTGACTTCTCGATGATCTCGGCGCGGTCCATGGTCGGCAGCAGCTTATTAATGCTGGCGGCGACCTTGTCGAGGAACTCGGCGTCCGGGCTGACGAGGATCGCCTGGGCGTCTTCGTCGTGCTCGGCCTGGGAGAACAGGTCCATGGCGATCCAGTCCGGATCGGTCTGGCCGTCGCACACCACCAGGATTTCCGAGGGGCCGGCGATCATATCGATGCCGACCTGGCCAAACACGTGGCGTTTGGCGGTGGCGACATAGATGTTGCCCGGGCCGACCACCTTGTCGACCTTCGGCACGCTTTCGGTGCCATAGGCCAACGCCGCGACAGCTTGAGCGCCACCGATGGTGAACACCCGGTCCACGCCGGCGATGCAAGCGGCTGCCAGCACCAGCTCGTTGATTTCACCGCGCGGGGTCGGTACCACCATGACCACTTCAGTCACGCCCGCCACTTTGGCGGGAATCGCGTTCATCAACACCGATGACGGGTACGACGCCTTGCCACCCGGCACGTAGAGGCCCGCCCGGTCCAGCGGCGTGACCTTCTGGCCCAGCACGGTGCCGTCGGCCTCGGTGTAGCTCCAGGAATCCTGTTTCTGCTTTTCGTGGTAGCTGCGCACGCGTGCTGCCGCGACTTCCAGGGCTTCGCGCTGTGGTGCGGTGATGCGCGTCAGGGCCAGTTCCAGGCGTTCGCGAGGCAGGATCAAGTCTGCCATGGACTTGACGTCCAGGCCGTCGAACTGGCGGGTGAAATCCACCAGCGCTGCGTCACCGCGCTCGCGCACAGCCTTGATGATGTCGAGTACTCGCTGATTGACCGAGTCGTCGGACACGCTTTCCCAGCTCAGCAAATGATCCAGATGATGGGCGAAATCCGGGTCGGCAGCGTTGAGTCGGGCAATTGCAGTGGACGTGGTCATAGCGAGGGCCTCAATAGAATTGGCAAAAACTCAGGCGCCCTAAACTAGCAGTCGTTTCCGCTTGGGCACCTGAGAATTCTGGCTATGAGGCGGATAGACGGGCGCAGCTTTTCAGCTACGCGGGTAGGTCAACCGCGGTGTCGAGACTCCACGGCGGTGCGCAGGGTGTCGATCAACGCCTGGATACGGGCGTGTTGCATCTTCATCGATGCTTTGTTGACGATCAGGCGGGAACTGATGTCGGCGATAAAGTCCTGAGGCTCGAGACCGTTGGCACGCAGGGTGTTGCCGGTGTCGACCACGTCGATGATCTTGTCGGCCAGGCCGATCAATGGCGCCAACTCCATCGAGCCATAGAGTTTGATGATATCGACCTGACGGCCTTGTTCGGCGTAGTAGCGCTTGGCGACGTTGACGAACTTGGTGGCCACGCGCAGGCGACCCTTGGGCTCGACATCACCGACACGGCCGGCGGTCATCAGCTTGCACAGGGCAATACGCAGGTCCAGCGGCTCGTACAGGCCCTGGCCACCGTACTCCATCAGCACGTCTTTACCGGCGACGCCCAGGTCGGCTGCACCATGCTCAACGTAGGTCGGCACGTCGGTAGCCCGCACGATCAGCAGACGGACGTCATCCTGGGTCGTGGGGATGATCAGCTTGCGGCTCTTGTCCGGATTCTCGGTCGGCACGATGCCCGCTTCAGCCAGAAGCGGCAAGGTGTCGTCAAGGATGCGGCCCTTGGACAGTGCGATGGTCAACATGGGAAACGTCAGTCCTTCATCAGGCTATTGCTGTCCGGACGCAAACGGCGCCAGACACAGATCGAGGCCATTACAGCCTCGATTTGAAACCAATTCAGCGAGCGGCCAGCGGGTACCGGCTGTGGTGAACGGGCTTGCCCGCTCACCACAGCAAGCCCGGGGCTAGCCCGGTACGCGGCGGATCTTGGCGCCGAGCATCTGCAGTTTTTCTTCGATGCACTCGTAACCACGGTCAATGTGGTAGATGCGGTCGATCAGGGTATCGCCTTCAGCGATCAATGCCGAAATGACCAGGCTGGCCGAAGCGCGCAGGTCAGTCGCCATCACCGGCGCGCCCTTGAGCTTCTCGGTGCCGGTGACGATGGCAGTGTTGCCCTCGACCTGGATCTTCGCGCCCATGCGGTGCAGTTCATACACGTGCATGAAACGGTTTTCGAAAATGGTCTCGATTACCGCGCCGGTGCCTTCGGCAATGGCGTTCAGGGAGATGAACTGCGCTTGCATGTCGGTCGGGAAGGCCGGGTACGGAGCGGTACGCACGTTGACGGCCTTCGGACGCTTGCCGTGCATGTTCAGCTCGATCCAGTCTTCACCGGTGGTGATTTCGGCACCGGCTTCACGCAGTTTTTCCAGGACCGCTTCCAGGATAGTCGGATCGGTGTCCTTGACCTTGACGCGACCACCGGTAACGGCGGCAGCAACCAGGTAGGTACCGGTTTCGATGCGGTCGGGCATGACCTTGTAGGTGGCGCTGTGCAGGCGCTCTACGCCGTCGATGGTAATGGTGTCGGTGCCAGCACCGGAAACCTTCGCACCCATGGCGTTCAGGAAGTTGGCCAGGTCGACCACTTCCGGCTCGCGCGCGGCGTTTTGCAGCACGCTGCGGCCTTTGGCCAGGGCCGCGGCCATCATGATGTTCTCGGTACCGGTCACGCTGACGGTATCAAAGAAGAAGTTCGCGCCACGCAGGCCGCCTTCCGGTGCCTTGGCCTTGATGTAGCCGCCTTCGACGTCAATGACTGCGCCCATGGCTTCCAGGCCACGGATGTGCAGGTCCACCGGACGCGAACCGATGGCGCACCCACCGGGCAACGCCACTTCGGCTTCGCCGAAACGAGCAACCATCGGGCCCAGCACAAGGATCGACGCACGCATGGTTTTCACCAGTTCGTACGGGGCGATCAGGGTTTTGATGGTGCGCGGGTCGATTTCGACCGCCAGCTTCTCGTCAATCACCGGCTCGATGCCCATGCGACCGAACAGCTCGATCATGGTGGTGATGTCGTGCAGGTGTGGCAGGTTGGCCACGGTTACCGGGCCATCGCATAGCAGGGTCGCTGCCAGGATCGGCAAGGCGGAGTTTTTCGCACCGGAAATGCGGATCTCGCCATCAAGGCGGGCACCGCCGGTAATAATCAATTTATCCATAAGAATCTCGACGCCTTGGGGGCTCAGGTGCGCTCGGCCCAGGCCGCGCGGCTGAAAAATTTCATAGTGACCGCATGGATGCTGCCATCGGTGATCCATGGGTTCAAATGGGCATAGATCTGCTGCTGACGCTTGACCGGGCTCAATGCCGCCAGTTCATCGCTAATCACATTCAGCTGGAAATTGCAGCCTTCGCCTTCAACTTCAACAGTCGTTTCCGGCAGCTTTCCTTCAAGGAAGCTCTTCACTTCGTTGGCCTGCATGCTCAACCTCTATCGGCGCCCAGTGCGCACGGGTCGCACATCATACAAAAAAGCCCCGCGCCTGCGAACCCCGCATAGCAGGACTCTGACGGGGGGCTTCTTAATAATGTGTATTAAGGATGCGCCAGCAGCTCGGTTAACCCGGAAACTTCGGCGATTTCGCGCATGTCTTCCGGCAAAGCGCGGACGCTGACCGGCTTTTTGGCCGCGCCTGCGTCACGCATGAAGCACAACAGCAACGACAAACCAACACTGCTGGACTTGGTCACCGCCGAGCAATCCAACACCAGCGCCGGAGCATTGCTGGCCATGATCAGGGCCTGGCCCTGTTTGCGCAGGTCCGGCCCGGTGCGGTAATCCAGCACGCCGCTGAGGAACAACTCCCCGGCGTCGCCAAGACGAACAGCCGACTCGGTCATTGCGCGGACTTCCCTGCTTCCTTGTCGGAAGTTTCCTTGGCCTTGGCGACTTCACCGGCCCAACCGTTGATGGTCTTGTCCAGATCATTGCCATTACGCTGCATGGCGTCGGCGAACTGGTCACGGAACAGCTTGCCGATGTTGATGCCGTTGATGATCACGTTACGCAGCTTCCACTCGCCGTTGACCTTCTCCAGCGTGTACTGCACAGGGTAAACGGCGCCATTGTTGCCCTTGACGCTCATGTTGACGCTGGTGCGATCACCCGACTCATCGCCGGCTGGGGCGACGGTAATGCCCTGGTTGTTGTATTCAAGCAGCGCGTTGCCGTAGAACTGGAACAGGCCTTTCTTGAAGTTTTCCTGGAAGGTCTGCATCTGCGCCGGGGTAGCCTTGCGCGAATACTTGACCGTCATGATGCTGCGGGAAATACCTTCGGCATCGACAACCGGGCCGACGATGGTATTGAGCGCGTTATAGAACTGACTGGGATCTTGCTTGTACTTTTCCTTGTTGGCCGACAGGTCGGCCAACATCTTGTTAGTAGTGTCCTGCACCAGTTCGTGCGCAGAACCCGCCGCGTTAGCCATCAATGGCAGCGCTGCAAGCAGTACCAGGAGGCCACGTCGCAAGGTAGAGATCATGTACACATTCCTCATTTGGCGTCTTTATTGACCGTATTGAGCAGGAATTTACCGATCAGGTCTTCCAGTACCAACGACGACTGTGTGTCGTGGATGGTCGAGCCATCCTTGAGCAGGGCTGTCTCCCCGCCCACGCTGACACCGATGTACTTCTCGCCCAGCAGACCCGCAGTGAGGATAGATGCAGTGGAGTCAGTCGGCAGATTATCGACCTTCTTGTCCAGTTGCATCGTCACTCGACCGGTGAAGCTGTCGCGGTCCAGATCGATTGCCGTGACCTTGCCGATGGTGACACCGGCCATCGTCACTTTAGCTCTGACAGTCAAACCGGCGATATTGTCGAAATATGCGTAAAGTTTATAAGTATCGGCGGTGGGGCTGGCCGAAAGGCCGCTGACTCGCAGGGCCAGCAACAGTAAAGCCAGGATGCCAGCCAGCAAGAAAAGGCCGACACCGATTTCCACAGTGCGGTTTTGCATCAGAAATCTCCAAACATCAAGGCGGTCAAAATAAAGTCAAGACCCAGTACCGCCAGCGAGGCGTACACAACGGTCTTGGTGGTGGCGCGACTGATCCCTTCTGAGGTGGGCTCACAGTCATAGCCTTGGAAAACGGCGATCCAGGTCACGACAAAAGCGAAGACAATGCTCTTTATGATGCCATTGAGCACGTCACCGCTGAAGGTCACGCTGTTCTGCATGTTGCCCCAGTACGAGCCGTCATAGACGCCCAGCCAGTCGACCGCCACCCAGGAACCGCCCCAGATCCCCACCACACTGAAGATCATCGCCAGCAGTGGCAGGGAAATGAAGCCGGCCCACAGGCGCGGGGCAACAATGTACTTGAGCGGGTCCACGCCGATCATTTCGAGGCTGGACAATTGCTCGGTGGACTTCATGTTGCCGATCTCGGCGGTCAACGCCGAACCGGCACGGCCCGCAAACAGCAACGCAGTGACCACCGGCCCCAGCTCACGTAGCAGCGTAAGGGCAACCATCTGCCCAACGGCCTGCTCCGAACCGTAGCCGGAAAGGATATTGAAGCCCTGCAACGCCAGCACCATGCCGATGAAAATCCCGGAAACCACGATGATCACCAGGGACATCACGCCTACCGAATGCAGCTGCTTGATCAACAGGCCGAAGCCGCCGCCAATGCCACCGCGCCCGAGCAAGGCGTGGAACAGGAAAATAGTCGAACGGCCCAGCACTTCGACAATGTCGATGCCGGAGCGACCGAAAAGGCGAACCTTCTCGATTAGAGATGTCTTGCGCATCAGCGCTTCCCAGAAGATCTGAGCGGTAATCCGCCGCCGGAAAGTGAAAAGGCACAGGGCCATCGGGATCGCCGGTCATGAATTGGCGAATGCGCGGGTTATCGGCGTTCATCAGTTCTTCAGGCGTGCCCTGCCCCAATACCTGGCCATCGCCTACCACATAGAGGTAATCGGCAATGCTCGCGGTTTCTGCAAGATCGTGGGACACCACGATGCTGGTGATGCCCAGTGCGTCGTTGAGCAGGCGGATCAAGCGCACCAGAACGCCCATGGCGATCGGGTCCTGGCCGACGAAGGGCTCGTCGTACATGAGGATCTGGGGGTCGAGGGCAATCGCGCGCGCCAGGGCCACACGCCGCTTCATACCGCCGGAGAGCTCGTCGGGCATCAGGTCGATAGCTCCGCGAAGGCCCACGGCCTGCAGTTTCAGCAGGACAATGTCACGAATCATTTCATCAGACAGCTGGGTATGCACTCGCAGCGGAAAGGCCACGTTCTCGAACACATCCAGGTCGGTGAACAGCGCACCGCTCTGGAACAGCACACCCATGTGCTTGCGCGCATCGAACAGATCGCTGCGCGACAGCGTCGGCAGGTTCTGGCCGTTGACCCACACTTCGCCGGCGCTGGGGCGCAATTGCATGCCCATCAGGCGCAACAGGGTGGTCTTGCCGCAACCGGACGGCCCCATGATGCCCGTGACCTTGCCACGGGGAATGCGAATATCGACATTATTGAAGATGCTGCGCGTCCCGCGCTTGAAGGTCAGTCCCTTCAGCTCGACCGCGTAAGCGTTATCGGCACTCATCTAAACTCCTTGGGATGCAGCCTTTCACTCAGACACCACGCATGCGATAAACCTATTCAACGGTTACGCAACAGATAGCCACGTGGGCTGGGCGGACCGAACTGGCGGCGAACTATATCACTGCTGGTACAACGCGCCCAAGGCCGGAACGGTGCTTGTTCAGATCCGGGACAGTGAAAAAACGTTGCCAGGCATGAATCTCGGGCTAGCGCGGAATAAAGCCTGACGAACTTGTGTGAGGGAATTGATCATTACCGCTATAATCGCCGACTTTTCGTCAGGCTATACGATTTCAGACATGAGCCAATCCAGCGACCTTATTCAATCCGCGCAACGCACCATCCGCCTCGAGCTTGAAGCCGTAGAAGGCTTACTGGCGCATATCGACGCAGATTTCGTACGCGCCTGCGAGATGATTCTGGCCAGCAAGGGCCGCGTTGTCGTGGTCGGCATGGGCAAGTCCGGCCATGTCGGCAACAAAATCGCCGCCACCCTGGCCAGCACCGGGACCACCGCGTTCTTCGTGCATCCGGCCGAAGCGAGCCACGGCGACATGGGCATGATCACCAAGGATGACGTCATCCTGGCGCTGTCCAACTCCGGCACCACCAACGAAATCGTGACCTTGCTGCCACTGATCAAGCGCCTCGGGATCCAGATGATCAGCCTCACCGGCAACCCGGACTCGACGCTGGCCAAGGCCGCCGAGGTGAACCTCAATGTTCACGTGGCCCACGAGGCCTGCCCGCTGAACCTGGCACCGACCTCCTCCACCACCGCCGCGCTGGTCATGGGCGATGCGCTCGCCGTGGCGTTGCTGGAAGCCCGCGGGTTCACCGCCGAGGACTTCGCGTTTTCACATCCTGGCGGAGCCCTGGGCCGCCGCCTGCTGCTGAAAGTCGAAAATGTCATGCATTCGGGCGATGAATTGCCCCACGTCCAGCGCGGCACCCTGTTGAAGGACGCGCTGATGGAAATGACCCGCAAGGGCCTGGGCATGACCGTGATCCTGGAAACCGACGGTCGCCTGGCCGGCGTGTTTACCGACGGTGATTTGCGCCGCACCCTGGACCGTACCATCGATATTCACACCGCCACCATCGACGCGGTCATGACCCCTCACGGCAAGACCGCACGCCCTGAAATGCTGGCAGCCGAAGCATTGAAGATCATGGAAGACCACAAGATCGGCGCGCTGGTAGTGGTCGATAGCCACGACCATCCGGTTGGCGCCCTGAATATGCACGACTTGCTGCGTGCGGGAGTGATGTAAATGACCAGCGACCTGCTGCAACGCGGCAAACACATCAAACTGGCGATTTTCGACGTAGACGGCGTGCTGACTGACGGGCGCCTGTATTTCCTCGAAGACGGCAGCGAATTCAAGACGTTCAACACCCTCGACGGCCAGGGCATCAAGATGCTGATGGCGGCGGGCGTGCAAACGGCGATTATCAGCGGTCGAAAAACCCCCGTTGTGGAACGCCGCGCACAAAACCTGGGAATTGCTCACCTGTATCAGGGTCGCGAGGATAAACTGGTGGTTCTGGACGAGCTTCTTGGCCAACTCAACCTAAGCTATGAGCAGGTCGCCTACCTGGGTGATGATCTGCCGGACTTGCCGGTCATTCGCCGAGTGGGCCTGGGCATGGCGGTCGCCAATGCGGCGGCATTCGTTCGCGAACACGCCCATGGCATCACCACCGCCCGTGGCGGAGAAGGCGCTGCCCGCGAGTTCTGCGAGCTGATCCTGCGTGCCCAGGGCAGCCTTGAAGCGGCCCACGCCGCCTACCTATAGAGCGTTTTATGTTGAGCAAAAAGATTCGCAACTTCCTGCTATTCGGGGTCATCGCCGCGCTATTCCTGGCGGTGGGCTACTGGAATATCAGCCCGGAGCGCTTCCTCGACCAACCTGCCGCGCAGGTCGACGAAGGCGCTATCGACTATTACGCCACCAACGCCTACAGCGTGCAGTTCCTGCCGGACGGCAAGGTGCAGTACGAAATGACCTCGGACAAGGTCGAGCATTTGAAGACGACCGAAGTCACCCTGCTGACCAATCCGGACCTGAACCTGTATCGCGGCACTGAGTTTCCGTGGCACGTCACCAGCAAGCGTGGCGAGGTGAACCCGGACGGTACCGAGGTAGAACTGATTGATTCGGTGCGTGTTGCACGCACTGACGCCCAGAAACGCGACACGGTGATTACTACCAGTCGCATGACCGTATTCCCGCAGAAGCAATATGCGCAGACCGAGCAAGACGTTAGAATCGACGGCGCTGGCGGTGTATCGACTGGCAAGGGAATGAAAGCGTATTTGAAAGAAAGCAGGATACACCTGCTATCGAACGTAAGAGGACAGTATGAGGCTCGTTAAAACTCTCCCTATTTTGCTCAGTCTGGGCGCAGCACTGGGAAGCGTGAGCGCCTGGGCTCTGCCGAACGATAGCCAGCAGCCGATCCACATCTCGGCTGACGATGCGCAACTGGATGACAAGCAAGGTGTAGCGACCTACACCGGCGGCGTGATCATCACCCAGGGGTCGATGAAGATCACCGGCAATACCGTGACACTGACGCGCACCCCAAACGGTGATATTGACGTCGTGACCTCGGTGGGCAACCTGGCTTACTTCGAACAGAAGCAGTCGGCTACCGATACAGGCCCGATGAAGGGCTACGGCAAGACCATCCAGTACCATGCCCAGCAGAACCGCATTGTATTGATCGACCAGGCCAAGGTGCTGAGCCCCGATGGCAACTCCACGGAAGGTGAAAAAATCACCTATGACACCGTGAAGCAGATCGCCAACGCCGGTCGAGCCAATGGCAACAAGGTAACTGCGCCACGTCCGCGTATCGACATGGTTATCCAGCCGAAGAAGAAGGCCGAGTAATGGCAACCCTGAAAGCCCAGCATCTGGCCAAGGCCTATAAAAGCCGTCAGGTCGTGCGCGACGTCAGCCTGTCGATCGACAGCGGCCAGATCGTCGGCTTGCTCGGCCCCAACGGCGCCGGCAAGACCACATGCTTCTATATGATCGTCGGCCTGGTCCAGGCAGATCAGGGTCGCGTACTGATCGACGACCTGGATGTCAGCCATCAGCCGATGCACGGCCGTGCTCGCGCCGGTATCGGCTATCTCCCGCAAGAAGCCTCGATCTTCCGCAAACTGTCGGTTGCCGACAACATCATGGCTATCCTTGAGACCCGCAAGGAACTCGACCGTGACGGCCGCCGCCAAGAGCTGGAAAGCCTGCTGCAGGAGTTCCACATCAACCACATTCGCGACAACCTTGGCATGAGCCTGTCCGGTGGCGAGCGTCGTCGCGTGGAAATCGCCCGCGCCCTGGCGACCGCGCCAAAGTTCATCCTGCTGGACGAACCGTTTGCCGGCGTCGACCCGATTTCGGTCGGCGACATCAAGCAGATCATCCATCACCTCAAGGCCAAGGGTATCGGCGTATTGATCACCGACCACAACGTGCGTGAAACCCTCGATATCTGCGAAACCGCGTATATCGTCAACGATGGCCAGTTGATCGCCGAAGGCGATTCCGCGACCATCCTGGCCAACGAACTGGTCAAGGAAGTGTACCTGGGTCACGAGTTCCGCCTGTAAAACCACCTGTATGAACAGGGGGTGGCAGGTCGTTTGTCCGAAGCGCGCGTACCAAAGAAAAACCTACGGTTTTTTTATTGTTACCGCGCTCTAGGCAAAGCCCTCGATATCAGGCATATAATTTGCTTATGTTTGGCGCTCACGCGCCCTGTCGTGGATGGCGCATTGCGCCGGCGAATAAGGTGTTAAGCCCCTGCCATGAAACCATCGCTAGTCCTGAGAATGGGCCAGCAGCTGACGATGACACCGCAGCTGCAACAGGCCATCCGCCTGCTCCAATTGTCGACCCTGGACCTGCAACAGGAAATCCAGGAGGCCCTGGAGTCCAATCCGATGCTCGAACGCCAGGAAGAAGGCGACGACTTCGATAATGCAGACCCGCTGGCCGACAACATCGAGCAAAAACCCAATTCCGACGTGCAGGAACCCTCCTACCAGGAAACCGCCCCAACGGTGGATAACCTTGAGGAAGGCGACTGGAACGAACGCATTCCCAACGAACTCCCGGTGGATACCGCCTGGGAAGACGTCTACCAGACCAGCGCGAGCAGCCTGCCCAGCAACGATGATGACGAGTGGGACTTCACCACCCGCACCTCCGCCGGCGAAAGCCTGCAGAGCCATCTGTTGTGGCAACTGAACCTCGCACCGATGTCCGACACCGATCGCCTGATCGCCGTCACGCTGATCGATTGCATCAACAACCAGGGTTATCTGGACGAGACGCTCGAGGAGATTCTGGAGGCCTTCGACCCTGAACTGGACATTGAGCTGGACGAAATCGAAGCCGTCCTGCACCGCATCCAGCAGTTCGAGCCTGCGGGTATTGGCGCCCGCTCCCTGAGCGAATGCCTGTTGCTGCAACTGCGCCAGCTGCCCGCCAAGACACCTTGGCTGGCTGAATCACAGCGCCTGGTCACCGATTACATCGACCTGCTGGGCAGCCGCGACTACAGCCAGTTGATGCGCCGCATGAAGCTCAAAGAAGATGACCTGCGCCAGGTTATCGAACTGGTGCAAAGCCTCAACCCGCGCCCGGGCTCGCAGATCGAGTCCAGCGAAGCCGAATATGTGGTCCCTGACGTGATTGTGCGCAAGGACAACGAACGCTGGCTGGTGGAATTGAACCAGGAGTCGGTGCCACGCCTGCGGGTCAACCCGCAATATGCCGGTTTTGTGCGCCGCGCCGACACCAGCGCCGACAACACCTTCATGCGCAACCAGTTGCAGGAAGCCCGCTGGTTCATCAAGAGCCTGCAGAGCCGTAACGAAACCCTGATGAAAGTTGCCACCCAGATCGTCGAGCATCAGCGCGGCTTCCTGGAATACGGCGACGAGGCGATGAAGCCTCTGGTGCTGCATGACATCGCCGAGGCGGTAGGCATGCACGAATCAACGATTTCACGGGTGACGACGCAAAAATTCATGCATACCCCACGGGGTATATATGAGCTCAAATACTTTTTCTCCAGCCATGTCAGCACCTCCGAAGGCGGCGAATGCTCGTCCACGGCGATCCGCGCGATCATCAAAAAACTGGTTGCCGCGGAAAATCAGAAAAAGCCGTTGAGTGACAGCAAGATCGCTGGTTTACTGGAGGCACAAGGCATTCAGGTCGCCCGTCGAACCGTCGCCAAGTACCGCGAGTCCCTTGGGATCGCGCCTTCCAGCGAGCGTAAGCGTTTGATGTGACGGGCGGGCCACAGCGTTCCAGTGGCAGGCGTCTTTGCCTGCCGCTTTATGCACTGGCAACGAAGGAGAAGCTGTATGCAAGTCAACATCAGTGGACACCAGCTGGAAGTCACCAAGCCCCTGCGTGAGTACACCGAGAGCAAGCTGAACAAGCTTGCGGGGCATTTTGACAAGATCACCAACGTGCAGGTCATCATGGAGGTCGATAAGCTCAAGCAGAAAATCGAGGCCACCCTGCACGTACCGAATGCCAAGCTCGTCGCCAATGCTGAGCATGAGGACATGTACGCGGCGATTGACTCGCTCTACGACAAGCTGGACCGCCAACTCATAAAGCATAAGGAAAAGAATCTGCACCTGATGCAAGGTACAGGTCGTTAACTCTCCCCCCATGATCCGACTTGAAACCATCCTGACCCCCGGCCGTTCCCTCGTGAACGTGCCGGGCGGCAGCAAGAAAAAAGCCCTTGAACAAATTGCCAACCTGATCGCCCGCGAAGTGCCGGATCTGGAGATGCAAGTTGTCTTCGAGGCACTGGTTGCCCGTGAAAAACTCGGTTCCACCGGTTTTGGCAACGGCATCGCCATTCCTCACTGCCGCCTCAAAGGCTGTGACACCCCCGTGAGCGCCCTGCTGCATCTGGAAGCTCCGATCGATTTTGACGCCATCGACGGCGCCCCGGTTGACCTGCTGTTTGTGCTGCTGGTCCCGGAAGCCGCCACCGATGCGCACCTGGAACTGCTCCGGCAGATCGCCAGCATGCTCGACCGCAAGGAGGTACGCGACAAACTGCGCAGTGCCAGCAGCAACGCGGCGCTGTATCAAGTTGTCCTGGATGAACAAAACGGGCAGTAATCATGCGTTTGATCATCGTCAGCGGCCGCTCAGGCTCGGGTAAAAGCACCGCCCTCAATGTTCTTGAGGACAGCGGCTTCTATTGCATCGACAACCTGCCCGCCGGCCTGCTGCCGGAACTGGCCGAACGGGCGCTTATCCACACCGAGTTGGCGCAACCCCTGGTGGCGGTTTCGATTGATGCCCGCAACTTGCCCAGCCATCTCTCGCGCTTCCCGGAACTGCTTGAGGAAGTGCGCGCCAAACATATTCATTGTGATGTGCTGTACCTGGACGCTGACGAAGAGACACTGCTCAAGCGCTTCTCCGAAACCCGTCGACGCCACCCCCTCAGCAGCCCCCACCGCTCCCTGGCCGAAGCCATCGAGGATGAAACCAAGCTGCTGGGGCCGATCATTGACCTGGCCGACCTCAAGATCAACACCACCAGCCTCAACCTGTATCAATTGCGTGACGCCATCAAGTTGCGCCTGCTCAACCAGCCCGAACCCGGTACGGCGTTTCTGGTCGAGTCATTTGGTTTCAAGCGGGGGATGCCGGTGGATGCCGACCTAGTGTTCGATGTGCGCTGTCTGCCCAACCCCTACTGGAAACCTGAACTGCGCGAGCAGTCCGGGTTGGACCAACCTGTGGCTGAGTATCTGGCCGCACAGCCTGATGTGGAGGAGATGTTCCAGGACATTTCCAACTATTTGCTCAAATGGTTGCCACGCTTTGCCGCGAGTAACCGGGCCTATGTCACGATTGCCATTGGCTGCACAGGCGGCCACCACCGCTCCGTCTACCTGACCGAGCGCCTGGGCCAGGTGCTGCAACAAACCCTCAAGAACGTCCAGGTCCGCCACCGCGACCTTAGCTGAAAGGAACACCCCCGCGATGCCCGCTCTGGAAATTGAAATCATCAACAAGCTGGGTTTGCACGCCCGAGCCTCGGCCAAGTTCGTCGGCGTTGCCGGGCAGTTTCCCTGCCAGATCCGCGCCGGGCGCACCCCGGAAACCATGGTCGATGGCAAAAGCATCATGGCCATGATGATGCTGGCTGCCGGCAAGGGCACAAAGATTCATTTGAAGACCGAAGGCGAGCAAGAGCAGGAAGCGCTGGACGCCCTGGTGGCGCTGATCAACAACTACTTTGACGAGGGCGAATAAACCCGCTTTTGACTCAGGCACGAGGCCGCAATGGCCTCAGCCCAACGCAGTATCCATCACCATCATCAAGCAGAACCCGATGCACAAGCCAAGGCTGGCCAGCTTTTCGTGGCCATTGCGGCGCGATTCGGGGATGACTTCGTGAGTCACCACCAGCAACATCGCCCCAGCCGCCAATGCCAGCCCCAAAGGCAACAACACTTGTGCGAGGCTCACCAACCAGGCGCACAGCACGGCGAATACCGGCTCTACCAAACCTGAGGCCGCGCCGATCAGGAATGCCTTGACCCGCGACATCCCCGCCCCCGCCAATACCAAGGCAATCACCAGGCCTTCGGGCACATCCTGCAAAGCAATGCCCATGGCCAGGCTGTCGGCATCCGGCATGCCGCCACCGGCGGAAACGCCGACCGCCATGCCTTCCGGAATGTTGTGAGCGATAATGGCGAACACAAACAGCCAGATGCGTGGAGGAATCACCGGTTTGTCGGGGCTACCCACCAGCATCTCCGGGCTGGCTCCAGAGACCTTGCGGTCGACCAGATACAACCCGAACGCCCCCAGCATGATGCCCAAGCTGATCAAGCCGCCAGCGCCCCAGGGCGAGAGCCCCAGGCTTTGCGCCGCAGTAATACCCGGCACGACCAGCGAAAAGGCGGTTGCCGCCAGCATCACTCCAGCACCAAAGCCCAGCAAGGTATCGCTCAAGGCTACCGGCATCCGCCGAATCACCAGCACCGGAACCGCGCCCAACGCCGTGCCAAGCGCGCATATCGCCCCGCCCTGCAACGCGCGCAGGATGCGCGGCGCCAGGTCCAGCCAGGCCAGCCCATGGGCCACCAGCAATGCAGCCCCCGCCAATAGCAGCAGCGAACCAAACGCATAACGAAACATCCGCACGCTGCTGATCGCCAGTGTTTCAGTACCCATAGTCGGCCTTAGATCTTGTTATGAAGACGAATGTCAGGCCAGAGCGGCCTGATAGCGTGCGGCGACTTCTGGCCAGTTGATAACGCTGTAGAAGGCATTGATGTATTCAGGACGACGGTTCTGGTACAGCAAGTAGTAGGCGTGCTCCCAGACATCCAGGCCAAGGATGGGCGTGTTGCCGCTCATCAACGGGCTGTCCTGGTTGCCGCTGCTTTCCACCACCAGGGTCTTTTGCGGCGTAACGCTCAGCCAGGCCCAGCCACTACCGAAACGCGTCAATGCGGCTTTGGTGAACGCCTCCTTGAAGCTATCGAAGCCGCCCAACTGGTCGTCAATCGCCTTGCCCAGTGCGCCCTCGGGCTTGCCCCCCTTTAGGTGACATCACCGCCCAGAACAACGAATGGTTGGCATGACCACCACCCTGGTTGATCACCGCTGCACGCAGTTTTTCCGGCAGTTGCTGAACGCTGGCCACCAGTTTCTCCACCGGCCAACCGGCGAACTCAGTGCCCTCTACCGCCGCGTTCAAGTTGTTGATGTAGGTCTGGTGATGCTTGGTGTAGTGAATCTCCATGGTTTGCGCATCGATATGCGGTTCCAGGGCGTCGTAGGCATAAGGCAAGGCAGGCAGGGTGTAAGTCATATCAATGTGCTCCGTATTGAGGCGTATTCGGCTGCGCCGCAGTACCGCCCAGCAGGCGATGGGTACGCGGGTACTCGCCGTGATCGCTGATGAAATTCAACAGTTCGACGTAGGTCTTGCTGCTCTGGCGCAGCGCTGCTTCGCGTAATTGCGGGCTCAAGCGCAAGTCCTGCATGGCCTGCAGCAGGCGCTGGTGGATGGCACACAGGTATTCGGCGCTTTCTTCCGGCTGGTTGAGGCGCAGGTGCAGGTCCGCCAGGTTGTGATGGGAAATGACACAGGCTGCCACTGCTTCGTCAGCATCCGCCCAGCGTTCGAACAACACGTGGGCCAGGGCCAGGGCCTGCAAATAGGCTTCGCGAGCGTCCACCAGTTCGCCCCGCATAAAGCAGCGATTGGCGCGTTCGATCGTGCGTTTCCAGTGCTCCATGGTGAGCCTCCAAAGCAGGGTCTGTGGTTATACGCCGCCGGCCGTGAGCTTTTCCGGATCCAACAGGATTTCCAGCTGGCTGCGAGGCAAGTCGGTGTGTTCAAGGGCGACATCAATCACTGGACGGCCCTGCTGATAGGCTTGTTTGGCGATTTCAGCGGCCTTTTGGTAACCAATGATCGGGTTGAGTGCGGTGACCAGAATCGGGTTGCGCGACAGCGCTTCCTTGAGCTTGGCTTCGTTGACTTTGAAACTGGCGATGGCTTTGTCTGCCAGCAGGCGGCTGGAATTGGCCAGCAACTCGAGGCTGCTGAGCAGGTTTTGGGCAATGATCGGCAGCATTACATTCAGCTCGAAGTTGCCGGATTGGCCCGCGACGGTGATCACCGTGTCATTGCCGATTACCTGGGCGGCGACCATCGCAGTCGCCTCCGGGATCACCGGATTGACCTTGCCCGGCATGATCGAAGAGCCGGGCTGCAAGCCTTCCAGCTCGATTTCACCCAGACCGGCAAGCGGGCCGGAGTTCATCCAGCGCAGGTCATTGGCGATTTTCATCAACGACACGGCGGTAGCTTTCAACTGTCCGGAGACGGCGACAGCGGTGTCCTGGGAGCCGATCAACGCGAACAGGTTCTTGCCGGGGGTGAATTTAACCCCCGTCAGCCCGCTTAGTTGCTGGCTGAAGCGTGCGGCGAATTCAGGATGCGCGTTAATCCCGGTGCCCACCGCCGTGCCGCCCTGTGCCAGGGCTTGCAGGCTTGGCAACAAGTCCTGCAAATGACCGATATTGGCCTTGAGTTGCTGCGCCCAGCCATTGAGCACCTGGCTCATGCGCACCGGCATGGCATCCATGAGGTGCGTGCGCCCGGTTTTGATGAACGGGTGAACCTCTTCGGCTTTGCGCTCGATCACCTGCACCAGGTGCAGCAGGGCCGGCAATGTTTGCTCATGCAGCACCAGCGCGGCACTGACATGGAGGGTGGTCGGAATGATGTCGTTGCTGCTTTGCCCACAGTTCACGTGGTCGTTAGGGTTGACCGCCTCACCGAGCAAACGGCTGGCCAGGGTAGCGATCACTTCGTTGGCGTTCATGTTGGAGCTTGTGCCGGAACCGGTCTGGAAGATATCCACCGGGAAATGCGGCATGAAATCACCTTCAAGCAAACCCTGGGCGGCATCGACGATGGCCTTGCCCTGCCCTTCACTGATCTGCTTGAGGTCGACGTTGACCTTGGCGGCTGCGGCCTTGGCCAGAATCAGCGCACGAATGAATTGCGCCGGCATGGGTTGGTGGCTGATCGGAAAGTTATTCACCGCGCGCTGGGTTTGGGCGCCATACAGGGCCTCGGCAGGTACTTGCAGTTCGCCCATGCTGTCGCGTTCGATACGGGTGTTACTCATCGTTAGATCCTTGCACCAAGTCGGAGTGAGAAATCGAAGGCAGCAATTGGCACGTCGCCAATTGCCAGGCAAAGGTCTGCCAGCGCTTGAGGCGGCAGGCACAGTGGGAGAGTTTTTCCAGGTCACGCAGCGGTCGCCAGGCCTGGTCCAGGCACATGGAGCGCCAATGCCAGGGCAACGCGATATCGCTGGCGGTGTCGATCAACAGACGGAAAGAGGTTTCAGCGATCGTCCACGGATGAGTCGCGGTGCAGCACGCCAGGTATCGCCCCTCATTGAGGTAATGTTCGATCAGGCGAGGCTCATTGGGATCGAGGCCGCAGCGAATCTGACGACTCATCCAGCGCCAGCTTTCCAGGTACGGATCCTCATGCAGGACAGAACTCATGATCCACACTCATTCGGTAATGATATTTATTATTAAATGATATTGAGAATCAAAGCAACGCCAACATGGTCTTCCACTTTTCCTGCGCCCATAAAAAAAGCGCGCTATCCGGGGATAGCGCGCTTCTTATTTGTGGAACGAGTCGGTCAGCTGCCCGCGACGGTCATCCGCTCGATTAGTACCGAACCCGTGCGAATATTGCTACGCAATTCCAAGTCATTACCTACCGCGACGATTTGTTTGAACATGTCGCGCATATTGCCGGCGATGGTCACTTCCTGGACGGCGAATTGAATCTCACCGTTTTCCACCCAAAAGCCCGCCGCGCCACGGGAATAATCACCGGTAACCATGTTCAAGCCGTGCCCCATCAATTCGGTCACCAGCAGGCCACGCCCCATACGCCGCAGCAGCGCCGCCTGGTCTTCGTCGCCATGAGTTACGAACAGGTTATGCACGCCGCCCGAGTTGGCAGTACTTGGCAGGCCAAGTTTACGGCCGGCGTAGGTGCCCAGCACGTAGGACACCAACTCACCCTTCTCGACGAACGGTTTGGCATAGGTCGCCAAGCCATCACCATCGAACGCCGCGCTGCCCATGGCGCGCATCAAGTGCGGTCGCTCATCGATGGTCAGCCAGTGCGGAAACAGCTCCTGGCCAATTGCCCCCTCAAGAAACGACGACTTGCGATACAGGTTGCCGCCGGAAATCGCCCCCAGGAAACTGCCGAATAACCCACCGGCCAGTTCCGCCGAAAACAGCACGGGCACCTCACAGGTCGGCACCGGGCGTGCGCCCAAACGACTCGCAGCACGTTGTGCGGCGCGCTGGCCAATACTCACAGGGTCTGCCAGCAATTCACCCTGGCGGTTTACGTCATACCAGTAATCACGCTGCATCTGCTGGCCATTGGCCTCGGCGATCATGACGCAGCTCAAGCTATGGCGGGTGGACGCATAACCGCCGATAAAACCATGGCTGTTACCGTATACGCGGCAACCCTGATGGGTGCTCAATGTGGTGCCATCAGCGTTCTTGATGCGGGCATCAGCATCGAACGCGGCGGCTTCGCAGGTCAGTGCCTGTTCAATGGCCTGCTCTGGCGTGATGTCCCAGGCGTGGAACAGATCAAAGTCTTTCAAGTCCTTGGCCATCAACGCCTTGTCGGCCAGGCCTGAGCTTTCGTCCTCGGAGGTGTGCTTGGCGATGGCCAACGCGGCGGCCACGGTCTCACGAATCGCGTCCAGGCCACTGGCCGAGGTACTGGCTGAGCCTTTGCGCTGCCCCACGTACAAGGTGATGCCAAACCCCTGGTCACGGTTGAACTCAACGGTTTCCACTTCCCGCTGGCGTACCGACGTTGACAACCCCTGCTCCAGCGACACCGCGACTTCACACGCACTGGCCCCCTGGCGCTTGGCCTCGGCAAGGATCTGCTCGACTTGTTCCTGCAGGGCCGGTAACGCTTGTGGGCCGACGCTTTGGGCTGCACTCATGGTTTTCTCCACTCAAATTCTGCTTTCGGTTAAGGCCATCGAGCGACCGGGCCGGACAAGCGGCCCCCGACTGGTTATCATGGCGGCGTTTCTTTGCGGACTGCCACCATGGTTGATTCTTACGACGACTCCCTCGATGGGGAGAAAAGCAAAACCCAGGTCAAACGTGAGCTGCATGCTCTGGTTGACCTTGGCGAGCGCCTTACAACGCTCAAAAAAGACTTGATTGCAAAACTGCCGCTGACCGACGAAATGCGCCGGGCACTTGCGGACGCGCCCAAGCACACCGCGAATATCGCGCGTAAACGGCACATCATGTTTATCGGCAAGCTGATGCGTGATCAGGACACTGACGCCATTCTGGCCTTGCTCGATCAAACCGATGCCTCCACTCGCCAGTACAATGAACGCTTCCACAACCTGGAGCGTTGGCGTGACCGCCTGATTTCGGGCGATGACGCAGTGCTGGAAAAATTCGTGCTGGACTACCCGGACGCGGACCGCCAGCAATTGCGCTCCCTCATCCGTCAGGCCCAACACGAGCAGGCGCATAACAAGGCGCCGGCCACCAGCCGTAAAATCTTCAAGTACATCCGTGAGCTGGACGAGACTCAACGCGGCCTGCGTTGATGCCCTTCCCCGGGTGGCGGCCCTCGCCACCCGAAGCTCCACCGCTTACGATCCCGTGCCACCCACGGTGATTGCATCGATCTTCAGCGTTGGCTGGCCGACACCCACCGGCACCGACTGCCCATCTTTCCCACAGGTGCCCACGCCGCTGTCCAGCGACAGGTCGTTACCGACCATCGACACCTTGCTCATGGCCTCCGGCCCGTTGCCAATCAACGTTGCCCCTTTGACCGGCGCGGTAATCTTGCCGTCTTCGATCAGGTACGCCTCGCTGGTGGAGAACACGAACTTGCCGCTGGTGATATCCACTTGGCCGCCGCCGAGGTTGGCGCAATAGATGCCACGCTTCACCGACGCGATGATTTCCGCCGGGTCGCTTTCGCCGCCGAGCATGTAGGTATTGGTCATACGCGGCATCGGCAGATGGGCGTAGGACTCACGGCGACCGTTACCGGTACGCGCCACGCCCATCAGGCGGGCATTGAGCTTGTCTTGCATGTAGCCCTTGAGCACACCGTTTTCGATCAGCGTGGTGCATTCGGTGGGTGTGCCTTCGTCGTCCACGCTCAGCGAGCCCCGACGACCGGCCAGGGTGCCGTCATCGACGATGGTGCACAACTTGGATGCAACCATTTCGCCCATGCGCCCGCTATAGGCGGAGCTGCCCTTGCGGTTGAAGTCGCCTTCCAGGCCATGCCCCACCGCTTCGTGCAACAACACGCCGGACCAACCCGAACCCAACACCACCGGCAACGTACCCGCCGGTGCCGGAATGGCTTCCAAGTTCACCAGCGCCTGACGCAGCGCTTCACGGGCATAGCCCATCGCGCGGTCTTCGGCGAGGAAATAACGGTAGTCGGTTCGCCCGCCACCACCATGACCACCGCGCTCACGGCGGCCGTTCTGTTCGACGATCACGCTGACGTTGAAGCGCACCAACGGTCGAACATCCGCCGCCAGGCCACCATCGGTCGAGGCCACCAGGATGCGTTCCCATACGCCCGCCATGCTCACGGTAACCTGCTGGATACGCGGGTCCAGGGCGCGGGTGGCCGCGTCGACACGCTTTAGCAGCTCGACCTTTTCCGCACGGCTGATCACTTCCAGTGGGTTATCCGGCGCGTACAACTGGGCCACGTCCTGGGTGCTGAACGCCTGCACCGTACCGTTTTGGCCGGCGCGGGAAATCGAGCGCGCCGCACGAGCGGCCAGGCCCAAGGCCTCCAGGGTGATCGCGTTGCTGTAGGCAAAACCGGTTTTTTCCCCGGATTGCGCCCGCACACCGACGCCCTGGTCGAGATTAAAACTGCCTTCCTTGACGATGCCATCTTCCAGCGCCCAGGACTCGGATATCTGCCCTTGGAAATACAGGTCTGCCGCGTCGATACCCGGCCCGGCGAGATCACCCAGCACGGTTTGCAAACTTTCGATGGTCACGCCACCGGGTGCCAGGAGGTGTTCACTGACTGAGGACAACAACTCGCTCATAGGTTTGGCCTTAAATTCATCGTTGCGAGGCAGGCCGCTGCGCGCCCTGCGAGAAAAAGCGCCGATGGTTGACCACCGGCATGCGCGCCCGTATCGACGCTTGTTCACTGCTATCGCGCGCGGACAACAACACCGCTTCGCCTTGATCCTGTTGAGACAACACACGCCCCCACGGATCGACAATCGCCGCATGGCCATAGGTTTCCCGTGGCCCCGGATGCACACCGCCCTGGGCTGCCGCCAGCAAATAGCACTGGGTTTCGATGGCGCGGGCGCGGATCAGCACATCCCAATGCGCCGCTCCGGTCACGGCGGTAAAGGCCGAGGGCGCGGAAATCAGTTCAGCCCCCGCCGCACGCAACTCGCTG
Source organism: Pseudomonas sp. S3_A03 (assembly GCF_054668275.1). NCBI lineage: Bacteria > Pseudomonadati > Pseudomonadota > Gammaproteobacteria > Pseudomonadales > Pseudomonadaceae > Pseudomonas > Pseudomonas sp. S3_A03. The sequence continues at coordinate 5,003,388 of NZ_CP162753.1, read as the reverse complement.
TACAACTCGGGGAAGCGCAGGTCGTAACACACCGTCATGCCCAGGCGACCGACCGGCGTATCGGCCACCACCACATGGCTTCCGAAAGCATAGTCATCGGATTCGCGATAGCGACCCCGAGCGTCCGCCACATCCACATCAAACAAATGCAGCTTGTCGTAACGGGCAACGATTTCGCCGCGATCATCGATCAGCAGCGAACAGGCATTGGGCTTGGCGTGCGGTTGATCCCTGGGCGGCAACGGCAATGTGCCAGCCACTATCCATAAGGTGAGGTCGCGGGCGGTCTGTTTCAACCAGGGCAGTATCGGACCTTCACCCAGCGCTTCGGCACGACCGATATCCGCCACATCGCGACGGCCCATGGCGGCGAAGTTTTCCGGCAGCACCGCAAGCTTCGCACCGCCGGCCGCCGCTTGTTCCAGCAAACGCCGGGCCTGGGCCAGGTTGGCCAGTACGTCGCTCTGGCTGACCATTTGAATTACCGCAAAGGACATGGGCCGACACTCCGTAATGGGCATGCGGCCATGCTACTCCACAGACCCTCAGTTTGGTTTTTCAAATGGTTTGTCGAAGCTGATTTTCGGGTCCTTCCACGGCCCTTCCACTTTGTATTGCACGCTGGCAAAACGCGAAACCCGGTCGCCGATCAGCTTGTCGATCAGGAACAATGCACCGCCAATGGCCGGTGCGCCGACGATCAGCGCCGCGATCGGCAAGTTGTTGGTCACCGGCAACGTCACCAACAGCTTGGCATCCACGCGGTCAGCCACAAGGTCCAGGGTGCCGTTGAGCTCCAGGTTGCTCGACGGGCCGGTCAATGTGATCGGTTCGCGGGTCACGAACACACCATTGCTCGCGGCCAACAACCCTTTGACCCGGTCATAGCTCAAGCCTTTGCCAAGCAGGTCCGAAAAGTCCAGGCGCAGTCTGCGCCCGATGGAGTTGAAGTTGAGCAGGCCGAAAACCCGCAGCGCCTGCGCACCGCCTTCCACTTCAACGAACTGGCCCTTGCGAAAGGTTGCATCCAGGCTGCCGGAGAAGCGTTTTGGCCCGACCCAGGCCGGCGAACCCGGCCAACGCCCATCCACATCCAGATGGAAGTCCTCGCTGGTTACCGTTGGCGCATAGCCCCAACCCTTGAGCACGTCGCCGATGTTCTTGCCGTCCAGGCGCCCCTTGTACCAACTGCCGCTGTCGCCCTGTGCTCCTTCCCATCCTCCGGCCCCCTTAAGCAGCATGCCCTTGAGGCCCAAGTCCAGATCGTTGAAGGCCAGGCCCTTGGCGGTAGGTCGAATCTTCAGCGACCAGGCGCCCACCAGGTCCGGGCCCTGGAACAGCTGGTCAATAGCGATATCCAGCGCTGGAATATCCTTGGGGTCGATGCTCGCCAGTGGGTCCGGCGCATTTTCATCCGCCTGTACGGAAGGGTCCACTGCCGGCAGTTTTACGTATTGCAGGTTGATCGCAATCGGTGCGCCCTTGGCATCCGGCAGGTTCACGCGCCCCTTGGCCTGCTGACTGTCGAACTGCAGGCCCCACGCCGCGGCTTTGCGATCGAGTTGCAAATTGACCTGATCGAACTGGGTGCCTAAACCCGTGAGCTTGCCAATCTTGAAATCGGCACTGCTCAACAGTTGCTTGGCGCTGCCGCCCGGATCGTTGCCGGCGTATTGGTTGACCAGCTTTCTCCACGGATCGATGTCCAGCTCCGACAGCACGCCCCGAATGCGCAAACCCTTGGCGCCCGGCAGTACTGCGTCGCCATCTCCGAGGAACAACTCGCCACGGCCCTCATTGAATTTGTCCGGCGGCGCGGCGAAGGTGAAGTTCGCCAGTTCACCATAATCGAACCAATACCGGCGCTCGGCGCCTTGCAAGGTCATGCGAAAGACGCTGTCACGCCCCTGGCTGGCCGGCATGCCGAACGGCGCCGGCAGGTCCAGCGCAACGCCCTTGAGGTTGGAACTGATCATCAACTGGCTGTCGGCACCGTCCAGGTTCAGTTGTAACTGGTACGGAATGTCGCCGGACACCGGCAGCGGCTGAGTTATTTTTAGCCAGTCCATCAGTCGCTTGACCGTGACCTGCCCTTTGGCTGCGACACGGGTACTGATATTGCCCGGCTTGCCATCGGCAAAAATCTGCGCGGTGATAGGCCGGTCAAACGCCTGGGCGGTAATTTTTTCGCCACTCAGGCCCTTGGTGCTGTCAAAACGGAAATCGCCCTTGAGCTGCGTCAGGTCCAGGGTGGGTTCCGCCAATTGCAGCCGTGCCTTATCGGTCTGGAAGTCCACCACGATCTTGGGCTCAGTGCCTTTGGCCAACGGAATATCCAGGTCCAGCTTGCCTTGGAGGTCGCCCTCGCCCTTCCAACCGGCAAAGGTCGAAGCGGTGCCGATCGGCGCCTCTTGAAGAATTTTCAGGCCATCACCCAGGCCGCCGGCAAACGCCCCGGTCAGCAGTAAATGGCTGTCCTTGCCGGGCAGAGCGTGGGGAATATTGACGTAGATGTCCTTGACCTGGGTGTCGAGCAACTGGCCTTTGTCGGCCAGAATGCGGACGCCGCTCTCCTCGACAAACACCTCGCCATCGACCTTGCTCACATGGGGCCAGCCCGGCTGGAACGCCAACTCGGCGTCATGCACCTTGAAGAACAGGCTGATATTGCGCGAGGCCGGCAGCGCACCATGGCTCAGCGAGCCCTGATACTGGAAGAACCCCTGGTCTACCGCGCCCTTGAGAATCGCGGTGCGCAGCCACTCATCCAATGCGGGGCTCAGCACTGCGGGGAGGTATTTGGGGGTGAAGCGCCCATCGCCATCGACCAGGCCGACCCGCAGGTCCATATAGTCTTCCTGGTTATGGTCGAAATTGAGGCGAATAAGGAAGTCGGCGGCAATCTTGCCCTCTTCACCCAGCACCTTGATATAAGGGGCGATCAGGGTGAAGCCTTGTTTATCGAGCTTCCAGGTCAGCCGCGCATTGGCCTGCAGGTATTGCCAGGGCTTGGCGAAGATCGGGTCGAGGTGCAGGGAGAAATCCTTGCTGTCCATGCGCAGTTCGCCATGGCCCAGGTCGCCGCTGATACTACCGGATACATTGCGTGCGGCCGGCGCGCCAAAGTAGGCATCAAAGCCCACCCGTTCCAGGTTGGCGGCAAAACTGACTTTTTGATCGGTAGTGTCCTGGGGACGAAAATCCACCAGCACATTACGCAGCAGGCCAGTGGCCTTGAGATGTTCGACGGTTTTGGCGAAGCCTTCCGGCAATGGCGCCAGAGCGTTGAGCAGCGGCGTGATCGGTGTCAGGTCGAGGCGGTCAGCCTGCAGTTTCCAGACCTCCTGGCCCTTGTCGGTCGCCAGGCTCTGCTGCAATTGCAGGCGCGATTCCCAACGGGTATCGCCCAGGTTCATCGCCAACGAATCAAACAGCACCTTCATGCCGCTATCACTGCGTTGCAGGTAGGCGGTAAGGGCGAGGTTTTCGATGTGCACCGGCTTGCGCTCGGCGTAACTGCCCTTGACCTGCGGCGAGTTGAGGCGCACCACCGCGCTTTGCACGGCGCCTTTGCCCCAGTTCAGCCAGAACTCCCCGCCGGCCTTGAACTGCGTGAGCTTCCACTGCTGGGTCAGCTTGCTCGGAATCCACTTGGCCCAGTCGCTCTGCGGCAGGCTGAGGTAGGCCTGGACTTCGGCGTCTTTCCATTGACTGGCACGTATGCGGCTGCGCAGGCTGACAGCCAGGGGCTGGCCGTCGGGCAGGGTCAGGCGCGCGTCGAGACGTTGGCGGGTGATGCCGGTATGCAGGCTAAAGCCCACATAGGTAAGGGTGAGGGGCGATTGGTCGAGCGGTTGCAAGGTGACCTGGCTGTCGAGCAGCGACACGCGCTTGACCCTCTGCAGGCGCGTGAGCAGTTGCTGCGGGTCAAGCGGTTGGTCGTCCTGCATCGGCAGGCCTTGCAGTGCCCAATGGCCGTCCCTGTCTTCCTTGGCACTCAGTTGCAGGCCACTGACTTGCAAGTGAGCCAGGCGCACTTCACGCGCCATCAGGCTGGCCCAGATATCCGGCACCACTTCCACCTGATCCAGGCGCAAGGCATTGCTGCCTTCGCCCACCATCACATCGCGGGCCAGCACCACCGGTGCGAAACCGCTCCAGCGCCCTTCAAGCATGCCGATGTGCATCGGCATGCCGACCGCGGCCTGGGCCTTGGCCTCGACCTGCGCTCGGTATTCGGCAACAAGCGGTGTCAACTCACGCCCCAGGCTCACGTACACCGCCGCCAAAACCAGCAGCAAGGCGCACAGGCCCAAGCCCCAACGGGTCAAAGCGGCAAAAAAGCGTGTCAGACGCTCCATGTCAGGCGACCCTCAAGGCAGTAGGCAGGCGGCAGACAAGGTCTGCCGGGATCAAAAAAGGCAAGCGAATGGGGATCAGAGCAGCACCACGTCGTATTGTTCCTGGGAATACATGGTTTCTACCTGGAAGCGAATCGTGCGCCCGATAAATCCCTCCAACTCGGCAACGTTACCGGACTCTTCATCCAGCAGGCGGTCGACCACTTTCTGGTTGGCAAGCACTCTATAACCTTCGGCCTGGTAGGCCCGCGCCTCTCGTAAGATTTCCCGGAAAATCTCGTAGCAAACCGTTTCCGGAGTTTTCAACTTACCGCGCCCCTGGCAACTGCTGCACGGCTCGCACAGCACCTGCTCCAGGCTTTCGCGGGTACGTTTGCGGGTCATTTGCACCAGTCCCAGCTCGGTAATACCGATGATGTTGGTCTTGGCGTGATCGCGTTCCAGTTGTTTCTCGAGCGTGCGCAGCACCTGGCGCTGGTGCTCTTCGTCTTCCATGTCGATGAAGTCGATGATGATGATGCCGCCCAGGTTGCGCAGGCGCAGTTGGCGCGCAATCGCGGTGGCCGCTTCGAGGTTGGTCTTGAAGATGGTCTCTTCGAGGTTGCGATGGCCGACAAAAGCGCCGGTGTTGACGTCGATGGTGGTCATGGCTTCCGCCGGGTCCACCACCAGATAGCCACCGGACTTGAGCGGCACCTTGCGCTCCAGTGCCTTCTGGATTTCATCTTCGACGCCGTACAGGTCGAAGATCGGCCGCTCACCAGGATAGTGTTCCAGGCGGTCGGCAATTTCCGGCATCAGCTCGGCAACAAATTGCGTGGTGCGCTGGAAGGTTTCCCGCGAGTCGATGCGAATTTTCTCAATCTTGGGGCTGACCAGGTCGCGCAGCGTGCGCAAGGCCAGGCCCAGGTCTTCATAAATGACACTTGGCGCGCCGATGGTCTTGATCTGGGCGCCGATCTGATCCCACAGCCGTCGCAGGTAACGGATGTCCATCAGAATCTCATCGGCCCCGGCGCCTTCCGCGGCGGTACGCAGGATAAAACCGCCGGCCTCCTTGATGCCTTCGGCGGCCACGCAGTCGCTGACCACCTTCTTCAGGCGTTCGCGCTCGCCTTCATCCTCGATCTTGAGGGAGATACCGACGTGGGCGGTACGCGGCATGTACACCAGATAACGCGAAGGAATCGACAGTTGCGTGGTCAGGCGCGCGCCCTTGGAACCGATGGGGTCCTTGGTGACTTGCACCACCAGGCTCTGCCCTTCATGCACCAGGGCGCTGATACTTTCGACCGCCGGGCCTTCACGCAGGGAGATTTCCGAAGCATGGATAAACGCGGCACGGTCCAGGCCGATGTCGACGAATGCCGCCTGCATCCCCGGCAGCACGCGCACTACCTTGCCTTTGTAGATATTGCCAACGATCCCGCGCTTCTGGGTGCGCTCGACGTGTACTTCCTGCAAAACACCGTTCTCTACCACCGCCACGCGCGATTCCATCGGCGTGATATTGATCAGAATCTCTTCACTCATGGCTGGGTCTCGTTCAGGCGTTTTCACAATAGTGGCCGGTCGCTTAAGGCTGGGCGCTGGAGTAACGCGTTCAGCGCGCGGTAAGGTGTTGCCAACAGGGTATGCCGAATCGGCCAAGCAGTTGCGCGGTTTCGCACACCGGCAGGCCTACCACGGCGGAATAACTGCCGTTGAGCCCGGCGACAAACACCGAGCCAAGCCCTTGAATAGCATAGCCGCCCGCCTTGTCTTGCGGTTCGCCGCTGTGCCAGTAGGTTGTAGCCTCCTCCACAGAAACCTCGCGAAAAAGTACACGACTCCTGACACATCGGGTTTCGCAGCGCAGCCCATCGGTGAGGGCAATGGCCGTGAGCACCTCATGCTCACGGCCCGCCAAGGCCATCAACATCGCCAAGGCGTCGGCTTGGTCTACCGGCTTGCCGAGGATCTTGCCGTCGACAATCACCGCCGTGTCGGCACCCAACACGCAGGCATCCGACGTTTGCTCAAGCGCAGCAAAACCCGCCGCCGCCTTGCCGCGCGCAAGACGCTCGACATAGGCAACAGCGGATTCATTGGGGATGGGAGTTTCGTCAATAGCGGCGCTGACCACCTTGAAGGGCACACCGATCTGGGTCAGCAGTTCACGTCGCCTCGGGGAGCCGGAGGCCAGATAAAGCGAATTCATGCAGACTCTCCCTGTAGGGTTCGATAACCAGGCAGAGCCTCGCAATCCATTCAATTGATTTTATAGCGACGACGCAGCCCACGCAGGCCGAAACTGATCCATGGCCACAGCAGCGCGCTGACCAGCGCCGGCAGCACCAGCGCCAGGGTTGGCTGGCGGTTGCCGGTCAAGGCGCTGAGCCATAACTGAACAAGCTGCGCCAGGCCGAAAATCACCAGGATCACCAGGCATTGCTGCCACATCGGGAACATACGCAAACGCTGCTGCAGCGACAGTACCAGGAAGGTGATCAAGGTCAGGATCAACGCGTTCTGGCCCAGCAAGGTGCCATACAGCACATCTTCCGCCAAGCCCAGGAACATGGCCGTGACCATGCCCACTTTATGTGGCAGGTTCAGCGACCAGAACGCCAGCAACAAGGCCAGCCACAGCGGGCGCAGGATTTCCATGAATTGCGGCAGCGGCGAAACGCTGAGCAGCAGGCCGACCGCGAATGTCAGCCACACGATCCAACCATTGCGCGAATGAGTACCGGCCATTATTCCTCCCTCTGCCGCGTGGTCGCCGGGGCTGCAGTCGCAGGCTTGACGGCAGGCGTGGTGGTAGCAGGCGTGGTGGCCGGCGGTTTGGCGGCCGCCGGTTTTACCGGGTGGGTGTTATGCGCTGCAGGCTTGACCGGCGTGGCCACTGGCGCCGCTGCGGCCGGAGTGGCCACCGGTGCAGTTGGGGCCGCCGGCGCAGGCTTGGGCACGGTTGCAGGAATGATCGGCGCCGTGCCGTTCTTCTTGTCCTCCGCTTCCTGGGCCTGGGCGGCGTCATTGGCGCGCTCTTCCGGGGTGCGGTTATCACTGAACACCAGCAGCAGGTAGCGGCTGCGGTTCAGGGCTGCGGTGGGAACGGCGCGCACGATGGCAAATGGCTGGCCGGAATCATGGATCACTTCCTTGACCGTCGCCACCGGGTAGCCGGCCGGGAAACGCTGGCCCAAGCCGGAACTGACCAATAGGTCGCCTTCCTTGATGTCGGCGGTGTCGGCCACGTGACGGAGTTCAAGGCGCTCGGGGTTACCGGTGCCGCTGGCGATGGCGCGCAAGCCGTTACGGTTGACTTGCACGGGAATGCTGTGGGTTGTATCCGTCAGCAGCAATACCCGCGAGGTGTAGGGCATCAGCTCCACCACTTGGCCCATCAGGCCACGCGCATCGAGCACCGGCTGGCCCAGGACCACACCATCGCGCTCACCCTTGTTGATGATGATGCGATGTGTGAAGGGGTTGGGGTCCATGCCGATCAACTCGGCCACTTCGACTTTCTCGTTGACCAGCGCGGAAGAATTGAGCAACTCGCGCAGCCGTACGTTCTGCTCGGTGAGGGCCGCGAGCTTTTGCATGCGCCCCTGCAACAGCAGGTTTTCGGTCTTGAGTTTTTCGTTTTCGGCGACGAGCTCGGTGCGGCTGCCGAACTGGCTCGCCACGCCCTGGAACAGACGTTGCGGCAGGTCGGTGATCCAGTAGGTCTGCATCAACACCAGCGACATCTGGCTACGCACGGGCTTGAGCAGTGCAAAACGAGCATCGACCACCATCAGCGCGACCGAAAGCACGACCAGCACCAATAAGCGCACGCCCAATGAGGGGCCTTTGGCGAAAAGCGGTTTAATAAGCCGCTCCTCCCAGGCAAATGTTCTCTTTATTCATACGGCATCTAACCGGCCTGGATGCAGATTGAAGAAGATAAACGCCAACAGGCAGCACTGCAAAGTGCTGCCTGAGGGCAAAACATGGCGCAACCAACGATCTTATTCGCTGGAAAGCAGGTCCATGGTGTGTTTATCCATCATTTCCAGTGCACGACCACCGCCACGGGCAACGCAGGTCAGCGGGTCTTCGGCGACGATAACCGGCAGACCGGTTTCCTGGGCCAGCAACTTGTCGAGGTCGCGCAGCAAGGCGCCACCACCGGTCAGTACCAGCCCGCGCTCGGCGATATCCGAAGCCAGTTCCGGCGGCGATTGCTCCAGGGCACTCTTCACAGCCTGAACGATGGTGGCCAGGGACTCTTGCAGAGCTTCCAGCACTTCATTGGAGTTCAGGGTGAAGGCACGTGGAACGCCCTCGGCCAGGTTGCGACCGCGAACATCGACTTCGCGAACTTCGCCGCCCGGGTAAGCGGTACCGATTTCCTGCTTGATGCGTTCGGCGGTGGATTCGCCGATCAGGCTGCCGTAGTTACGACGCACATAAGTGATGATCGCTTCGTCGAAGCGGTCGCCGCCCACACGCACGGATTCGGCATACACCACACCGTTCAGGGAAATCAGGGCGATTTCAGTGGTACCACCACCGATATCCACCACCATCGAACCGCGCGCTTCTTCAACCGGCAGGCCGGCACCGATCGCAGCGGCCATGGGCTCTTCGATCAGGAACACTTCACGGGCACCGGCACCGAGGGCCGACTCACGGATAGCACGACGCTCTACCTGGGTGGACTTGCACGGAACGCAGATCAGCACACGAGGGCTGGGCTGCAGGAAACTGTTTTCGTGAACTTTGTTGATGAAGTACTGCAGCATCTTCTCGCAGACACTGAAGTCGGCGATCACGCCGTCTTTCATCGGACGAATGGCGGCAATATTGCCAGGTGTGCGGCCGAGCATGCGCTTGGCCTCGGTGCCGACGGCAACGACACTTTTCTGATTACCATGGGTCCGAATGGCCACAACCGATGGCTCATTCAGAACGATACCGCGCTCGCGCACGTAAATAAGGGTGTTGGCAGTGCCCAGGTCAATGGAAAGATCGCTGGAAAACATGCCACGCAGTTTCTTGAACATGGGAAAGGGACCCTAGGCAACGCGTGGGTAAAAAAGTGCGGCAAACTCTAACAACGACAGGGATTTTGGGCAAGGCGCCAATGTGCTAAATTGGCCGACTTTCTGTGCACCAACCCCCACAATCGCGGCCGTAAGACCGTAGAAATGCGGTAGTGTTCCGACAATCTAACACACGGACAGCCTCCGTTCTGTTTTCCACTGGAGATTCCCATGGCGCTTGAACGCTCCGACGTGGAAAAAATCGCTCATCTGGCCTCGCTTGGCCTCAATGATGCCGATCTTCCACAGACCACCGCAGCCCTGAACAGCATTCTCGGGCTGGTTGATCAAATGCAGGCCGTCAATACCGACGGCATCGAGCCCCTGGCTCACCCGCTCGAAGCCAGCCAGCGCCTGCGCGCAGACCTCGTGACCGAGCGCAATCATCGCGAGGCCTATCAGTCCATCGCGCCAGCGGTCGAAAACGGCCTGTACCTGGTTCCGAAAGTCATCGACTAAAGGGAAAGAGCCTTTCATGCATCACATGACTCTGGCCGAGATCGCCCGCGGTCTCGCCGATAAAAAGTTTTCTTCCGAAGAGCTGACCAAGACCCTGCTGGCGCGTATCGCCGAGCACGACCCCAAGGTCAACAGCTTCATCAGCCTCACCGAAGAGCTGGCCTTGAGCCAGGCCAAGGCCGCCGACGTACGTCGCGCCAACGGTGAAAACGGCGCATTGCTGGGTGCACCGATCGCCCACAAAGACCTGTTCTGCACCCAGGGCGTGCGTACCAGCTGCGGCTCGAAGATGCTCGACAACTTCAAGGCGCCCTACGACGCCACCGTGGTCGCCAAGCTGGCCGCCGCCGGGGCCGTGACCCTGGGCAAGACCAACATGGACGAATTCGCCATGGGGTCGGCCAACGAGTCGAGCTACTACGGCGCAGTGAAAAACCCGTGGAACCTGGAACACGTGCCCGGCGGCTCGTCCGGTGGTTCGGCCGCGGCCGTTGCCGCCCGCTTCCTGCCGGCGGCCACGGCCACCGACACCGGCGGCTCCATCCGCCAGCCCGCTGCGTTCACCAACCTTACCGGTCTGAAGCCGACCTACGGTCGCGTTTCCCGCTGGGGCATGATCGCCTACGCGTCCAGCCTCGATCAGGGCGGCCCATTGGCCCGCACGGCCGAAGACTGCGCCATCTTGTTGCAAGGCATGGCAGGTTTCGACACGCAGGACTCCACCAGCATCGATGAGCCGGTGCCGGACTACAGCGCCCACCTCAACACCTCGATCAAGGGCCTGCGCATCGGCGTGCCGAAGGAATACTTCAGCGCCGGTCTCGACCCGCGTATCGCCGAGTTGGTGCAAAACAGTATCAAAGAGCTGGAAAAGCTCGGCGCCGTGATCAAGCACATCAGCTTGCCGAACAACCAGCATGCGATTCCTGCCTATTACGTGATCGCACCGGCGGAAGCCTCCTCCAACCTGTCGCGTTTCGACGGCGTGCGTTTCGGCTATCGCTGCGAAAACCCGAAAGACCTCACCGACCTGTACAAGCGCTCCCGTGGCGAAGGCTTCGGTGCTGAAGTGCAGCGCCGGATCATGGTCGGAGCCTACGCTCTGTCGGCCGGTTACTACGATGCCTACTACCTCAAGGCGCAGAAAATCCGGCGCCTGATCAAGAACGACTTCATGGCAGCCTTTGAAGAAGTCGACGTGATCCTCGGCCCGACCACGCCGAACCCGGCCTGGAAGATCGGCGCCAAGACCGGCGACCCGATCGCCGAGTACCTGGAAGACCTCTACACCATCACCGCCAACCTCGCGGGCTTGCCGGGCTTGTCGATGCCTGCAGGTTTCGTCGACGGCCTGCCGGTCGGCGTGCAATTGCTCGCCCCGTATTTCCAGGAAGGCCGCCTGCTCAATGTGGCGCACCAGTACCAGTTGAACACTGACTGGCACACTCGCACCCCTACCGGCTTCTGAGGAGAACACTATGCAATGGGAAGTTGTGATCGGGCTGGAGATTCATACCCAGCTCGCCACCCAATCGAAGATTTTCTCCGGTAGCGCCACCACGTTCGGCGCCGAGCCCAACACCCAGGCCAGCCTGGTCGACCTGGGCATGCCCGGCGTACTGCCGGTGCTGAACCAGGAAGCGGTGCGCATGGCGGTGATGTTCGGCCTGGCGATTGACGCCGAGATCGGCCAGCACAACGTGTTCGCGCGCAAGAACTACTTCTACCCGGACCTGCCCAAGGGCTACCAGATCAGCCAGATGGAACTGCCGATCGTCGGCAAGGGCCACCTGGACATTCCCCTGGAAGACGGCACCATCAAGCGCGTCGGTGTGACCCGCGCGCACCTTGAAGAAGACGCCGGCAAAAGCCTGCACGAAGAGTTCCCGGGCGCCACCGGTATCGACCTCAACCGTGCGGGCACGCCGCTGCTGGAAATCGTGTCCGAGCCGGACATGCGCAGCGCCAAGGAAGCGGTGGCCTACGTCAAGACCATCCACGCGCTGGTGCGCTACCTGGGCATCTGCGACGGCAACATGGCCGAAGGCTCGCTGCGTTGTGACTGCAACGTGTCGGTGCGGCCAAAAGGCCAGGCCGAATACGGTACCCGTTGCGAGATCAAGAACGTCAACTCGTTCCGTTTCATCGAGAAGGCGATCAACACCGAAGTGCGTCGCCAGATCGAACTGATCGAGGACGGCGGCAAGGTGATCCAGCAAACGCGCCTGTACGACCCGAACAAAGACGAAACCCGCGCCATGCGCAGCAAAGAGGAAGCCAACGACTACCGTTACTTCCCCGACCCGGACCTGTTGCCGGTGGTGCTGGAAGACTCGTTCCTCAATGACGTGCGCGCCACCCTGCCGGAACTGCCGCAGCAGAAACGCGAGCGCTTCAAGGAGCAATTCGGCCTGTCGGTCTACGATGCCAGCGTTTTGGCCTCCAGCCGTGAACAAGCGAACTACTTCGAAAAAGTTGTGAGCATTGCCGGTGACGCCAAGCTGGCGGCCAACTGGGTCATGGTTGAGCTGGGCAGCCTGCTGAACAAGCAAGGTCTGGAAATCGACGAAGCCCCGGTGACCGCCGAACAATTGGGCGGCATGCTGCTGCGCATCAAGGACAACACCATCTCCGGCAAAATCGCCAAGGCCGTGTTTGAAGCGATGGCGGCCGGCGAAGGCAGCGCCGACGAGATCATCGAAAAACGCGGGCTCAAGCAAGTCACCGACAGCGGCGCCATTTCGGCCGTACTCGATGAAATGCTGGCGGCCAACGCCGAGCAGGTCGAACAATATCGCGCGGCGGACGAAGCCAAGCGCGGCAAGATGTTCGGCTTTTTCGTCGGCCAGGCCATGAAAGCCTCCAAAGGCAAGGCCAACCCGCAGCAGGTGAACGAACTGCTGAAAAGCAAGCTCGAAGGCTGATTGCGATGCAGGATCCGGGCAAGACTTCATGCTTGACTCGGACCTCCTGTGGGAGGGGGCTTGCTCCCTCCCACATTTGATATGGGGATACCTTGAATGAAGCGTTTACTTGGCCTTTTAGCCTTGTTCTCTCTGCTGACCGGTTGCGCCAGCGGCCTCATCGACCCCAACGGCTACGACGAAACCGGCACCGCCTCGTATTACGGCGCTCGGCACCATGGTAAAAAAACCGCCAGCGGTGAACCCTTCAACCAGAACGCCCTGACCGCCGCCCACCGGCGACTGCCCTTCGGCACGCGGGTCAAGGTCACCAATCTCGACAACGACAAATCCGTCGTGGTCCGCATCAATGATCGCGGCCCGCATACCCGTGGACGCCTGATCGATCTTTCGCGCGAAGCCGCCGAGCAACTGGGCATGCTGCGCAGCGGCACCGCGCGGGTTCGCGTGCAAGCCATGAGCAACTGACCGAGGGAGCCTGGCCATTTTCGGATTAACCGCCCTTTCGCCCTGGAGCCTGCTCGAACTGGCCAGCGGCCTGCTGCTGCTGATCGCCGGCGCCGAAATCCTGGTGCGCGCCGCCGTGCGCCTGGCGGCCAGCCTCAAGGTGCGCCCGCTGATCATCGGCCTGACCATCGTCGCCTTCGGCAGCAGCGCGCCGCAGATGACCGTCAGCCTGCAGGCCACCCTGGCCGGCAACACCGATATCGCCGTGGGCAGCGTAATCGGCAGCGGTATCTTCAACATCCTGGTGACCCTCGGCCTGTCGGCGCTGATCATTCCGTTACGTGTCTCGCGGCAACTGGTGCGCCTGGATATCCCGGTGATGATCCTCGCCGGCCTGCTGGTGTTCACCCTGGCGGCCAATGAAGAGCTGACGCCGGTCGATGGGCTTTGCCTGCTGACCGCCTTGCTGGCCTACCTCGGCGTGTTGCACTACCAGACCCGTCACTCACGCCGCCCACGCAGCCTGGATACGGTGGCCCGGGCGCCCTGGCTGAGCAGCGTGCTGCTGATGCTCGGCGGGTTGTTGGTGCTGGTGCTGGCCGGGCACCTGCTGCTGGGCGCGGCCGTGGATGTAGCGAGCGACCTGGGCTTGTCGGAACGCATTATCGGCCTGACGCTGATCGGCGTCGGCACTTCGCTGCCATGCCTGGCCACCTCGCTGATTGCCGCGTTGCGCGGCCAACGGGAAATTGCCGTAGGCAACGTGATCGGCAGCAACCTGTTCAACCTGCTGGGAGTACTGGGGCTGACCGCGCTCTTGGCGCCGTCGCCGTTGTCGGTATCGCCCAACGCCCTGGACTTCGACCTGCCGGTGATGCTCGGCGTCGTGGTGTTGTGCTTGCCGGTGTTCTACACCGGCTACCGTGTGACTCGCGCCGAAGGTCTCGTGCTGCTGGGGTTATACCTGGCGTATGGGTTGCACGTGATGTCATTCACCACCGGCATGCCCCTGGCCGGCAAGCTGGAACAATTGATGCTGCATTACGTCCTGCCGGCGCTGGTGGTGTTCCTGATGTTCACCTCGCTGCGCGCCTGGCGCGGCCAACACAAGAGGGAATCGCAATGACCGAACAGAAAAAACCCGGGGTTGAGATGCGTCGCCAGGTCATGGGCGACGTGTTCGTCGACCGCGCCCTGGGCAACGCCACCGAGTTCACCCAGCCGCTGCAGGACTTCGTCAACGAACATGCCTGGGGCAGTGTGTGGAATCGCGAAGGTTTACCGCTGAAGACCCGCAGCCTGATCACCCTCGCCGCCCTCACCGCGCTCAAGTGCCCCCAGGAACTCAAGGGCCACGTGCGTGGTGCGCTGAACAACGGCTGCACCGTGGAGGAAATTCGCGAAGCGCTGCTGCATTGCGCGGTGTATGCGGGTGTGCCGGCGGCGATTGATGCGTTTCGTGCCGCTCAGGAAGTGATCGATACCTACCAGAAAGAAGGCTAGATCCAGCCACCCGCCTGCAGCACAAAAATACCGATATTCGTGGTCACCGCCGCCATCAGGGTGGTGATCACAATAATCGCCGCCGCCAGCTCGTGATTGCCCTCGGCCGCCCTGGCCATCACGAAGCTAGCGGCGGCCGTCGGCGCGCCGAAATACAGGAACAGAATCCCCAGTTCAGGCCCGCGAAAGCCCAGCAGCCAGGCACCCAAAGTGGCGACCACCGGCAACCAGACCATCTTCATCAAGCTCGCGCTCAACGCCATGTTGCCGCTCTTGCGCAGCGCCGCCAGGGACAGGGTGCCGCCGATGCAGATCAATGCCAACGGCAAGGTGGTGTCGGCCAGGTACTGCATGGATTTTTCCAGCCAGCCGGGCAGGCCAATCTGAAAATACGCGAACGGCGCCGCCACGATAACGCTGATGATCAACGGGTTGGCCACCACACTTTTGAAGATACTCCAGGGGTCGGACTTGATCACCGGGCTGTACACCGCCAGCACAATGGTCGAGAGGGTGTTGTAGAACAGGATCACCAGCGCTGCGAGGACGGCCCCGAGCGAGATCCCATAGTCACCGTACATGCTGGCCGCCAGTGCCAGGCCGATCACGCCGTTATTGCCGCGAAACGCGCCTTGGGTGTAGATCCCACGGTCCTCACGCTTGCAACGAAAGATCGCCCAAGCCCAGGCCAGGGCAAAGCTCACCAGGGTGGCGACCGAAAAGTAAATCAGCAAACCCGGCTTGAGCGCCGAGTGCAGGTCGGCATGCAGGATGCCCAGGAACAGCAACGCCGGCATGGTGACGTTGAACACCAGGGACGAGGCCGTGTGGATAAAGTTGTCGTTGATCCAATTGATGCGCTTGAGCAGCACACCGAGAAACAGCATGGCAAACACCGGCGCGGTGATGGTCAGGGTGGTGAGGAAGATAGCCAGCATGCCGGGGGACCTTGGGTGGGCGTCGTTAGGTGGCTAATGATAAGCCATACAGCCCAACGGCGTCTGGGAGACCGCTATCGGGAGCAAGCCCCCTCCCACCCTTGATCGCGCTTTCATGCTGGAACTCGGTCAAAGGTGGGAGGGGGTTTGCCCGCGATGCAGGCAACTCGGTCTCAGGTAATCGGCGCCGGGTTGAACAAGGTGATGTCGTTGTGCAGCTTGTGATGCTCCGCCCAGGTCTGCTTCTTGCCGCTGGCCACGTCCAGGTAGAAGTGAAACAGCTCCCAACCCAGCTCTTCGATGCTCGCGCGGCCGGTGGCGATGCGCCCGGCATCAATATCGATGAGGTCCGGCCAGCGCTGCGCCAATTCCGTACGGGTCGACACTTTCACCACCGGGGCCATCGCCAGCCCGTAAGGCGTGCCGCGCCCGGTAGTGAACACATGCAGGTTCATGCCCGCCGCCAGTTGCAGGGTGCCGCACACAAAATCACTGGCCGGCGTGGCGCAAAAGATCAAACCCTTGCCCTTGAACCGCTCGCCTGGGCCCAACACGCCGTTGATCGCGCTGCTGCCGGACTTGACGATGGAGCCCAAGGACTTCTCGACGATATTCGACAACCCGCCCTTCTTGTTGCCCGGCGTGGTGTTGGCGCTGCGATCCGCCTCGCCCTTGGCCAGGTAGCGGTCGTACCAGTCCATTTCCCGCACCAACTCTTCGGCTACTTCCTTCGTCTTTGCGCGAGAAGTCAGCAGGTAGATCGCATCGCGGACTTCGGTAACTTCGGAAAACATCACCGTCGCCCCCGCCCGCAGCAACAGGTCCGAGGCATACCCCAGCGCCGGGTTGGCGGTGATGCCGGAAAACGCATCACTGCCGCCACACTGCATGCCCAGAATCAGCTCGGACGCCGGCACGGTTTCGCGGCGGCGCTGGTCGAGTTTTTTCAGGCGGGTTTCAGCCAGGTCCATGATCTGCTCGATCATTTCGGTAAATCCGTGGCTGGAGTCCTGCAGCCGATACAACCACGGCTCGCTCAAGTCCACGGAACTGTCGTTGTCATGCATCACCTGCCCGGCCTGCAATTTCTCGCAGCCCAGGCTGATCACCAACGCTTCGCCCCCCAGGTTCGGGTTGCGCGCCAGGTTGCGCACAGTGCGGATCGGGATGTAGGCGTCGGTGGCGGTAATCGCTACCCCACACCCGTAGCTGTGGGTCAGCGCCACCACGTCATCGACGTGCGGGTACTTGGGCAGCAGCTCGTCCTTGATGCGCTTGACCGCATGGTCCAACACCCCGGTCACGCACTGCACCGTGGTGGTGATGCCGAGGATATTGCGCGTGCCCACGGTGCCATCGGCGTTGCGGTAGCCCTCGAACGTGAAACCTTCCAACGGCGCCTGAGCCTCAGGCACCTCGGTGGACAGCGGCAAGCTGTCCAGGGGTGGCGCGGTGGGCATGCGCAGTTGATCCTCCTGCACCCAACTGCCGCGCGGGATCGGCGCCAAGGCGTAACCGATGGTCTGGCCGTAGCGAATAATCTGACCACCTTGCGGGATATCTTCCAGGGTCACCTTGTGGCTCTGGGGGATGAATTCCACGGTCACCAGGCCGTCCGGAAACTCGGTCCCGGCCGGTACGCCCTGGTCATTCACCACGATCACTACGTTGTCGCGCTCGTGCAAACGAATGGAGCGTGGCGAGTCGGCATGTTCAATCAACTGCATCACGGTGCCTCTCAGGAATGCGCTTGGGTTAGGTTGGTCAACTCTGGCCCCTTGCTTGGCGGCTCTTTGAGTACTACACGCTTGATCGGGCCGACAATGACCAGGTAACTGAACACCGCCACCAGCGCGTTGGCGCCGACGAACACCAGGGCCCATTTGAACGAGCCGGTGGTGCTGATGATGTAGCCGATCACGATCGGCGTGGTGATCGACGCCAGGTTACCGAAGGTGTTGAACAAGCCGCCACTGAGGCCGGCGATTTGCTTGGGCGAGGTGTCGGACACTACCGCCCAACCCAGTGCGCCAACGCCCTTGCCGAAGAAGGCCAAGGCCATGAAGCCCACCACCATCCATTCAACGTCGACGTAGTTACACGCAATGATGCTGCTGGAAACCAGCAGACCGGCAATGATCGGCGCTTTGCGGGCGAAGGTCAGGGAATGGCCCTTACGCAGCAGGTAGTCGGAAATCACCCCACCCAGCACGCCGCCGATAAAGCCGCAGATCGCCGGCAACGAGGCGATGAAACCGGCCTTGAGGATGGTCATGCCACGGTCCTGCACCAGATACACCGGGAACCACGTCAGGAAGAAGTAGGTGATCCCATTGATGCAGTACTGGCCCAGGTACACGCCCAGCATCATGCGATTGGTCAGCAGTTGACGAATGTAATCCCACTTCGGACCGTCGGTTTTTTTACCCTTGCCCTTGTCCTGGTCCATATCGACCATCGCGCCGTTGGCCGCGATGTGATTGAACTCTGCTTCGTTGATCATCGGGTGCTGGCGCGGGCTGTGGATAACTTTCAGCCAGACCAGCGAGAACACGATGCCAATCACGCCCATCACGATAAATACGTGCTGCCAGCCGAAGCGGTAGACGATCCAGCCCATCAGCGGCGCGAACAACACCGTGGCGAAATACTGCGCGGAGTTGAAGATCGCCGATGCCGTACCGCGTTCAGCCGTCGGGAACCAGGCCGCGACGATACGCGCATTGCCCGGAAAGGATGGCGCTTCGGCCAAGCCCACCATAAAGCGCAGCATAAACAGCGCAACGACCGCTGTGGAGACACCGAACTCACCCACATAGCCTTGCAGCACGGTGAACAGTGACCAGGTGAAAATGCTCAGCGCATAGACTTTTTTCGAGCCGAAACGGTCCAGCAGCCAGCCACCGGGAATTTGCCCGGCCACGTAGGCCCAACCGAATGCGGAGAAGATGTAACCGAGGGTGACCGCGTCGATGCCGAGGTCTTTTTGCAGGCTGGAGCCGGCGATGGCGATGGTGGCCCGGTCGGCGTAGTTGATCGTGGTCACCAGGAACAGCATGAGCAGGATCAAATAGCGGACGTGGGTCGGCTTGGTCGTTTGCATCTGGAGGTGCTCCCACTAATTATTTTTTTTGCGGGTAATTAATTGTGTGCGCGGGAACCGCTCCAGGTGAAAGCCGGTTCCCGTGGGTGTTGCGTATTACGAACCGATGTAGCTGGTTTTCACCACGGTGTAGAACTCTTGCGCATAGCGACCTTGCTCACGCGAACCATAGGACGAGCCCTTCCGGCCACCGAATGGAACGTGGTAATCCACACCGGCGGTCGGCAGGTTGACCATCACCATCCCGGCCTGGGAATGGCGCTTGAAGTGGTTGGCGTACTTCAGCGAGGTGGTGGCAATGCCCGCCGACAAGCCGAACTCGGTGTCGTTGGCCATGGCCAGCGCCGCCTCGTAGTCCGCCACGCGCACCACGTTGGCCACCGGCCCGAAGATCTCTTCACGGCTGATGCGCATGGCGGCTTCGCTGTCGGCGAACAGCGTCGGCGCCAGGTAGTAACCTTCGGTGTCGCACGTCACCACGCCGCCACCGCTGACCAGCCGCGCGCCTTCGCTTTGGCCGATGTCGATGTATTTAAGGTCTTGGTCCAACTGCGCCTGGGACACTACCGGGCCAATGTCAGTACCGCTTTTCAATGCGTGACCAACCTTGATCGACTTCATGCGCTCGGCCATGGCCGCGACGAATTGGTCGTGAATGCCGGCGGTGACAATCAAACGGCTCGATGCCGTGCAACGCTGGCCGGTGGAGTAGAACGCACTCTGTACCGACAGCTCGACGGCCTGCTTGAGGTCGGCGTCATCGAGAATGATCTGCGGGTTCTTGCCGCCCATTTCCAACTGCACTTTGGCCTGGCGCGACACGCAGCTGACGGCGATCTGACGCCCCACACCCACGGAACCGGTGAAGCTGATGCCGTCGACCTTCGGGCTGTTGACCAGCACATCGCCGACCACACGGCCGCTGCCCATCACCAGGTTGAACACGCCGGCAGGGAAGCCGGCACGGGAAATAATCTCCGCCAGGGCCCAGGCGCAGCCCGGCACCAACTCGGCCGGCTTGATCACCACGCAGTTACCGTAGGCCAGGGCCGGAGCGATTTTCCAAGCCGGGATAGCAATCGGGAAGTTCCACGGAGTGATCAAGCCGACCACGCCCAGGGCTTCGCGGGTGACTTCAACATTGACGCCCGGGCGCACCGACGGCACGTAATCACCGGACAGGCGCAGGCATTCACCGGCGAAAAACTTGAAGATGTTACCGGCGCGGGTCACTTCACCGATGGCCTCGGGCAGGGTCTTGCCCTCTTCCCGGGCCAGCAGCGTGCCGAGCTCTTCGCGGCGCGCGAGAATTTCGCTGCCGACTTTGTCCAACGCGTCATGACGCGCCTGGATGCCGGAAGTGGACCAGGCCGGGAAAGCGGCGCGGGCGGCGTCGATGGCGGCGTTGACTTGAGCGAAATCGGCCTTGGCGTACTCACCAATGACATCAGACAACTCCGACGGGTTGAGGTTGACGCAATAGTCGGCACCCGCCACCCATTGGCCGTTGATGTAGTTTTCAAAACGCTGTGCTTGAGACACGAATCTTCTCCTGACGCAAAAGGCCGCTGATTACTCAGCGGCCTTGTTGATGGGTTATTGCGGGCCTTGCTTGTCGATCAGCGCGGCCAGGGCCTCGTACTCTTCCGGCAGCAGGTCGGTCAGCGGGGTGCGCACAGGGCCTGCGTCGTAGCCGACGATTTTTGCGCCTGCCTTGACGATGCTCACGGCATAACCGGCCTTGCGGTTACGGATGTCCAGGTAGGGCAGGAAGAAGTCGTCAATGATCTTCGCCACGGTGGTGTGATCTTCGCGGGCAATCGCGTGGTAGAAGTCCATCGCGGTTTTCGGGATGAAGTTGAACACCGCCGAGGAGTACACCGGCACGCCCAGGGCCTTGTAGGCAGCGGCGTAAACCTCTGCAGTCGGCAGGCCGCCGAGGTAGCTGAAACGGTCGCCCAAACGACGGCGAATCGACACCATCAACTCGATGTCACCCAGGCCATCCTTGTAACCGATCAGGTTCGGGCAACGCTCGGCCAGGCGCTCCAACAACGGTGCAGTCAGGCGGCACACGTTACGGTTGTAGACCACCACACCGATTTTTACCGATTTGCACACGGCCTCAACGTGGGCGGCAACACCGTCCTGGCTGGCTTCGGTGAGGTAGTGCGGCAGCAGCAGCAGGCCTTTGGCACCCAGGCGCTCGGCTTCCTGAGCGTATTCGATGGCTTGGCGCGTCGAGCCGCCGACACCGGCGAGGATCGGCACGCTGGTGGCGCAGGTATCAACAGCGGTCTTTACCACTTGGGAATATTCGCTGGCGGCCAGGGAGAAAAACTCACCGGTGCCGCCGGCTGCGAACAAGGCGGTGGCGCCATAAGGGGCCAGCCACTCAAGGCGCTTGATATAGCCCGCCTGGTGGAAGTCACCCTGGGCATTGAAATCGGTCACGGGGAAAGACAGCAGACCGTGGGAGAGGATGGACTTCAGTTCTTGTGGATTCATTATTCGAACACCCTGGTAAAGACTTTCTGTCGAAAGGTTGTTGTTGGTTTTTGATGATGTCGTACGTCATCGTACAACTATAAAAAGATTCGTCAACTGCAATTCATCGACCTTCACGTTGAGGCGTGTTTATACCGCGCTTCTTGACGTAGGAAATTTATCCTCTATGCTCGCTACAACTGTATATGCATACAGTTAAAAAGGAAGATTCCTACGACATAGCAAGGAGCTAACATGTCAGGTCTTGAACTCGCAGCACCCGAAAAAAAATCCCCGCCCCTGCGCTTCGAAGGCAGCGAACACACCGCCATCGGCGACGACACACTGTTGCGCTTCGCCAAGGACGCGCCGGCCATTCCCGCACGCCAAGTCGAACTGCACCTGCCCAACGGGCTGGCCCTGACTTACGGCCAAGTGATTGCCCTGGGCGGCGACTTCTATGGCGTTCCCGGCCGCCCCATCAGCGATGGCGCCTCCCCTGCCGACCGTGTGCAACGTTTTATGGCGGCCTTCAACTCGCTGGCGGTGTTGCCAGCCTCGCGGGAAGAAGCCGGCAAGATCCTCGCGGTGATGCAAAAGGAGATCAACGCGGTCAACCAGGCGATCCAGGACGGCAAACAACCCCACGAAGCCTACGATGCCCTCGGTGATACGTTTTCCGAGGAATGGAACCGCATCACCGGAGGCGGCAGCGCGGTTTCGGCGCTGATTCCGCTGGGGCGTTATTTGAAGCTGGCGGCGGACAACGCTGACCACTTCGGTGAATGGGCCCTATCGGCCTACCTGGCAGGGCACACGGCAGCCTTGCAACAAGCCGTCGCGGCCCATCAAACCGGTACCGACCAGGCACTGGAGTTGGCGTATGCCATGAACAGTTTCGCTGATCACTTTTTAACCGATCTATTTTCCGCCGGACACCTGCGCGTACCCCGCAAACAGCTGGCGGCGGTGGTGACGCCTGGCGAACTGGGCTCGTTGATCAGCCGCTTCATGCACGATGAAGACAGCAAGTTTGGGCTCAAAGTACGCAATGCCCTGGGTGATGAGTGGCATGCCTATGGGGATAAACGCTACTTCGACGGCATCGATGCGGCTAATCGGCTGCAGGTCAAACGCGCGGTGCAGGCGTCCGCCAATGAAATCTTCGCAACGTTTGTCAGCGGTGTGGCGCCCTCCCCGGCCAACTTCAAGGCGCCGCTGCATGTGCCGGACTTGAACGCTGCGCAAAACCCGGCGAATAACTTTTCGCCGCTGTTCAAGGTTGAGGGTGACAAGGTGCTGCGACGCAAGGACGTGAATGACCTGAACGACAAGCACTGGACTCACGATTGGTGGGGGTGGAGTACGTATTTGTTGCTCAAGGACTACAAGCCGAATACGCCGCTGAGTTGAGTGACTCTGGTCCCATGCGCTCCGTGAACCGTACGCATGGGACCATTTGTCGGAACTGTGATTTCTGACAGTTTCGCGGGCGCTTGATCATCGCGGATAAATGAACAGGCACATATACCTGAAAAGGAGACCTCGACATGACCTACCCAGCCCCAACCTTAATCACCTCGTCATTGGAGCGGATTGAACTCCAGCTGCCATCTAACGCGCCGCAGCCGGAAAATGCGAACGTCCAAGCTATTTTGTTTGAAAGGAATCCAGATGAGGAAGACGACCTTACCTACTACGAATCTGTTTTCGGGGTTCCTACAGAACTCTCCCCGCAGGTAACACTCGTTATTACGCCGACTAAAGACCAGCAGGAACGCCTTCAAGGCAAAACGTTGGAACTGGGCTATCGAGTAACGAAGCGAGAAACTTCAATGGAAGCCGACTCCGAACGTTTGAAAGTTACGCTTTAGCGTTAGCTAATTCACCCCCGCTGTGCCTGCGCCTCTTCATGCGCGTGGCGCAGCCGCTCGCGGCTGTTGGTCAGGTGCAAACGCATCGCCGCGCGCGCCGCATCCGAATCCTGGCGCGCGATCGCTTCATAAATTTCTTCGTGCTCGCGGCTCAGACGGCCCATGTAATGCTGCTGGTCATCATGGGCCAGGCGCGCCGAGTTCAGGCGGGTTCGCGGAATGATGCTGGTGCCCAGGTGGGTCATGATGTCGGTGAAATAGCGGTTGCCGGTGGACAGGGCAATCTCCAGGTGGAATGCGAAATCGGACGCCACCGCATCGCCAGCATGCGCCGCGCTTTCATTCAGCGCATCGAGCGCCGCGCGCATGGCCGCCAGTTGTTCGTCGCTGCGGCGCAGGGCCGCCAGACCGGCTGATTCCACTTCCAGGCTGATACGCAGCTCCAGAATGGCCAACACATCACGCAACGTGACCACCGTGGCCGGGTCGATACGAAAACCGCTGGGGCTCGGCGTGTCCAGCACAAAGGTACCGATGCCATGGCGGGT
Source organism: Pseudomonas sp. S3_A03 (assembly GCF_054668275.1). Classification (NCBI taxonomy): domain Bacteria; kingdom Pseudomonadati; phylum Pseudomonadota; class Gammaproteobacteria; order Pseudomonadales; family Pseudomonadaceae; genus Pseudomonas; species Pseudomonas sp. S3_A03. Next base: position 4,979,669 of record NZ_CP162753.1, on the reverse strand, counting down.
TTCTACCTGCCCCGCCGCCTGCAGGCGCGAAATGGCTTCGCGCACCACCGTGCGGCTTACACCATGGGCTTCCATGATCGCCGACTCAGTGGGCAGCTTGTCGCCCCGTTTGAGCTCACCATCGCGGATTTGCTCGGACAACACCGTGACCAATTCCTGGGCAAGGCTGCGGCGCTTGCGGGGAAGACGAGGGGCGGTGTTGGCGTTTTCCATGATGAATCATCTTTCTCGGCGAACTTGAGCACGCATCATAGCCCATGGCGGTTGTACGATCACCGTCCGGGCACGACTTTCATCTATATCCTGCGCGCAAAAAAATGCCCCGACATCAATCGAGGCATTTTTCAGACAGGTCTGACGGAAAAACCGCTTACTTCACCACTTTCAGACTTGGCCGGCCGCTAGGGCGCGGTGGCTCCGTATCCGGTGGTGGCAGATCATCACCGTCTTCGCTGTCGATCGTTTCGTCGTCTTCAAAAGGCGACTCCAGATCGAACACCATGCCTTGGCCATTTTCCCGGGCGTAGATCCCGAGGATGGCACCAATCGGCACGAACAGCGTATGCGGCACACCGCCGAAACGCCCTTCGAAGCTGACGGCTTCATTGTCCATATGCAAGTGGCGCACGGCACTGGGTGATACGTTCAGCACAATCTGCCCGTCACTGGCAAAACCCTGCGGTACCTGAACCGCAGAAAATTCGGAATTGACCAGCATGTGCGGGGTGCAATCGTTGTCCACAATCCACTCATAGAGCGCGCGGACCAGGTAAGGTCGACTGGAGTTCATCAACGGCTCCTTAAGCCTTAGCGCATATCGCGTTCGACACCAGACAGACTCGCCTGGAAAGCCTCACGCGCAAACTGGCGCTCCATGTAATCAAGCAGCGGTTTGGCCGGCCGCGGCAGTTCAATACCCATTATCGGCAAGCGCCAGAGTATGGGTAATAGGCAGCAATCCACCAGGCTTTGTTCCTCGCTGAGGAAAAAAGGCTTATCGGCGAACAACGGGGAAACGCCGGTCAGGCTCTCGCGCAATTCCTTGCGCGCCACGACACGGGCCGCCTCTTTGCTGCGCGAATCCAGAATGACATCCACCAGCCCACACCAGTCACGCTGGATCCGATGGATCAGCAGACGGCTGTTGGCACGCGCCACCGGGTACACCGGCAGCAAAGGCGGATGCGGGTAACGCTCATCCAGGTATTCCATCACCACGGTCGACTCCCACAACGCCAGGTCACGATCGACCAGGGTGGGCAAGCTGCCGTAAGGGTTCACTTCGATCAGCTTCGGCGGATGACGACCCGCTTCCACACTGATGATCTCGGCGCTGACACCCTTCTCTGCGAGCACGATGCGTACTCGGTGGGAATAGTGGTCGGCGGGGTCGGAGTAACAGGCCAACCGATTGGTCACGCCCATGGCGGTCCTCCTCGCTTGTTGAAATTATCGAAAGCTCAAAAACGAGCGCGCCCAGAGAGCATCTCTGTAGGACCTGGTAACCAGGTCACTATGGGTCAGGGATGCCGCTGGGCGCGCAAGATTAACAGCAATTGCTTACGGTTGGATCAATGCACATCTTTCCAGTATTCGCGTTTGAGCAGATAGGCGAATACGAAGAAGAAAGCCAGGTACAGCAAGACGTAAGTACCAATGCGCTGGTGCTGCAGTTTGACCGGGTTGGCCGAGTAGGCCAGGAAGGTCACGAGGTTCTTGACCTTCTCGTCAAACTGCTCTTCGTTCAGCGTACCGGTCTTGGGCACAATGGTCAGTTGATCGCACGCTTCATGAGTCAGAGGCGTACCGGTCAACGGATCATATTGCTTCTTGCCATTGTCCACGACCTGAACCTGCTTGCATCCTACCACTTGGCGACCCTGCAAGCCGACCAGAACGTTAGGCATGCCGACGTTCGGGAACACTTTGTTGTTCACACCCCACGGGCGGGCCGGGTCTTCGTAGAAAGACTTGAGGTAGCCGTAGAGCCAGTCGGTGCCGCGCACGCGGGCTACCAGGGTCAAGTCAGGCGGTGCAGCCCCGAACCAGGCCTTGGCGTCTGCCGGTTTCATACCGATGTTCATGTGGTCACCAATCTTGGCGCCGGTGAACACCAGTTTCTCCAGCATCAACTCGTGGGGAATGCCCAGGTCGTCGGCGACGCGCTCGTAACGTTGGAACTTGGCGCTGTGGCAGCCCATGCAGTAGTTGGCGAACGTTCGCGCGCCGTCTTGCAGGGCAGCCTTGTCAGACACATCGATGTCGACTTTTTCCAGCTCCGGGCCACCGTGCTCGGCGGCGAAGGACAGTAGCGGCAAGGCCGCAAGCATCAATGCAACGAATAATTTTTTCATCAGCCAGTCACCCTTTCCGGAACCGGTTTGGTCTTCTCGAGCCGGGTGTAGAACGGCATCAGAATGAAGTAGGCGAAGTACAGGAAGGTGCAGACCTGCGACAACAACGTACGCTCAGGCGTTGGCGCCAGTACGCCCAATACACCCAGGATCACGAAGGCAATGCAGAACACCCACAGCCAGATCTTGCTTAGCCAGCCTTTGTAGCGCATGGACTTGACCGGGCTTCGGTCGAGCCAAGGCAGTACGAACAGCACGGCAATGGCCGCACCCATGGCAATTACGCCCATGAGCTTGTCGGGGATCGCACGCAAGATCGCGTAGAACGGCGTGAAGTACCAGACCGGGGCAATGTGCTCAGGCGTCTTGAAGGCGTTGGCCTGTTCGAAGTTAGGTTTCTCCAGGAAATAACCGCCCATCTCCGGGAAAAAGAACACGATCGAGCAGAATACAAACAAGAACACCACTACGCCGACGATGTCTTTCACGGTGTAGTAAGGGTGGAATGGAATCCCATCCAGCGGGATGCCGTTCTCGTCCTTGTGCTTCTTGATGTCCACGCCGTCCGGGTTGTTGGAGCCCACCTCATGCAGCGCCAGGATATGCAACACCACAAGGCCAAGAATCACGATAGGCAGGGCTACCACATGCAACGCGAAGAAGCGGTTCAAGGTGATACCGGAGATCAGGTAGTCACCGCGGATCCACTGGGTCAGGTCATTGCCGATCACAGGGATCGCGCCAAACAGCGAGATGATCACCTGCGCGCCCCAGTACGACATCTGGCCCCACGGCAGCAGGTAACCCATGAAGGCTTCGGCCATCAGCGCCAGGTAGATCAGCATGCCGAACACCCACACCAACTCACGAGGCTTCTGATACGAACCGTAGAGCAGGCCACGGAACATATGCAGATAGACCACAATGAAGAACGCCGACGCACCGGTGGAGTGCAGCAGACGCAGGATCGAGCCGTACTCGACGTCACGCATGATGTATTCGACGGAGGCAAACGCCTCTTCCGCCGAAGGGGTGTAGCTCATCGTCAGCCAGACGCCGGTGACGATCTGGTTGACCAGCACCAGGAGTGCCAGGGAGCCAAAGAAATAGAAGAAGTTGAAGTTCTTCGGGGCGTAGTACTTGCTGAGATGGTCTTCCCACATTTTAGTGGCGGGGAAGCGCGCATCGACCCAATCCATGAACTTGCTCATCACGCGTTCTCCTTATCGAGGCCAATGACAATAAGGTCGTCAGTTTCGTAGGTATGCGGTGGCACGGGCAGGTTCAATGGCGCGGGTTGGGACTTGTAGACGCGCCCGGCAAGGTCGTAATGGGAACCGTGGCATGGGCAGAAATAACCACCGACCCAGTCCTTGCCCAGATCGACAGGAGCGACTTCCGGGCGGAAGGTAGGCGAGCAACCCAAGTGGGTACACAGACCGACCAGCAACAGAATCTCTGGCTTGATCGAACGTGCTTCGTTTTTGGCGTAGGCGGGTTGGTCGGATTTCTCGGATTTCGGGTCGGACAACTGACCTTCGATCTTTTTCAGATTTCCCAGGATTTCCTCGGTACGACGAACAATGAACACCGGCTGGCCGCGCCATTCAGCAATCATCTGCTGGCCTGGCTCGATCTTGCTGACATTCACCTTCACCGGTGCACCTGCGGCTTTCGCCTTGGCACTGGGAAACCATGACCCCACGAACGGGACCGCAGCCCCCACCGCTCCTGCAGCACCCACCACGGATGTGGCTGCTACCAAGAAGCGACGCCGGCCTGCATTCACGCCGTCATTGCTCATTCAGTCCTCTCCCATCAGCTTTTTGGCCTGTTAAATCAGGCGTCTACTAAGTATTAAATCTGAACTTATAAAAATTTTGCCGAATGGTAATGAAAAGCCCCACGTCTGACAAGGGAATTGCCCAAGGCTCAGCCTCCAGGCCTTGTAGTATAGGGGGTCTACGGATGTGGCAAGTTGTCACGGTGAAAAATGTGTATAAATCGCAGGCAATAAAAAACGCCCAGCTCCGTAAGGAGGCTGGGCGTTTTTGTGGAACGTAAAGCGAATTAACGCTTCGAGTACTGCGGACGCTTACGCGCTTTACGCAGACCGACTTTCTTACGTTCAACTTCACGGGCATCGCGAGTTACGAAGCCAGCTTTGCGCAGAGCGCCACGCAGGGTTTCGTCGTACTGCATCAGAGCGCGAGTGATACCGTGGCGGATTGCGCCAGCTTGACCACTTACACCGCCACCGATAACGGTGACGTAGATGTCGAACTTTTCAACGGTCTCGGTCAGTTCCAGCGGCTGACGAACTACCATGCGGGCAGTTTCGCGACCGAAGAAATTTTCCAGAGTGCGGTTGTTGATCGAGATGTTACCAGTGCCCGGACGCAGGAAAACGCGTGCGGTTGCGGTTTTGCGACGGCCAGTGCCGTAATTTTGAGTCGCCGACATAATGAACTATTCCGTTAAAACTTCAGTTCTTGGGGCTGCTGAGCAGCATGAGGGTGTACAGCGCCCGCATAGACTTTCAGCTTGCGAAACATATCGCGACCCAGTGGGCCCTTAGGCAGCATGCCTTTGACCGCGATTTCGATCGGGGCTTCAGGCTTCTTGGAGATCAGGCCTTCAAAGTTGGAAGACTTGATACCGCCTGGGAAACCGGAGTGACGGTAGTACATTTTGTCTTGCGCTTTGTTGCCGGTAACACGTACCTGCTCAGCGTTGATGATCACGATGTAGTCACCGGTGTCAACGTGAGGGGTGTACTCAGGCTTGTGCTTGCCACGCAGACGGCTGGCGACTTCAGTGGCCAGACGACCCAGGGTCTGACCAGCGGCGTCGACGACAAACCAGTCGCGCTGAACTGTTTCCGGTTTTGCAGTAAAAGTTGTCATTCTTTAATAGCCTCAGGGGCCGCCCTGTAAATTAGACGGCGGATCTTACTGAATAGTGCGTACTTTGACAAGTCAAAGGCAGCCGGATACAGACGCTATCGGGGGCTCGGGTCGGCGCGTCCGTTCAACGGCAAGATTCTTCGGCAGACGGCGCATCACTTCCACTGCAGAAAGAGGTGGGCAATTATGCAGATTGCGAAAAAAAATTCAACCTGCTTTTATGATTGTTTTCCCTGAAGGAGTACCCGATGGATTATCGACAGCTGGGCCGTACGGATCTGAACGTGAGCGCGATAGCCCTGGGCACCATGACCTGGGGTGAGCAGAACAGCGAGGCAGAGGCCTTCGCGCAGATCGAGCGGGCCAAGTCCGCGGGAATCAACTTCCTCGACACGGCGGAAATGTACCCGGTGCCGCCCAAAGCAGACACCTACGCCACCACCGAACGCTACATCGGTAATTACTTCAAAAGCCGTGGCGACCGCAACGACTGGATCCTTGCCAGCAAGATCGCCGGCCCCGGCAACACCATTGACTACATCCGCGACGGCCACCTGCGCCATAACCGCAAGCACATCACCGAAGCCCTCGACGCCAGCCTCAAGCGCCTGCAAACCGACTGGATCGACCTCTACCAGTTGCACTGGCCGGAGCGCAGCACCAACTTTTTCGGCCAGTTGAGCTACAAGCACAAGGACGAAGACGACCTCACACCGCTTGAAGAAACCCTCGAAGCGCTGGATGAACAGGTAAAAGCCGGCAAGATCCGCCACATCGGCCTGTCCAACGAAACGCCGTGGGGCACCATGAAATTCCTGGCCCTGGCCGAAGCCCGTGGCTGGCCGCGCGCGGTGTCGATCCAGAACCCCTACAACCTGCTCAACCGCAGCTTTGAAGTGGGCCTGGCGGAAGTCGCCATTCGCGAGCAATGCGGCCTGCTGGCCTACTCGCCCCTGGCGTTCGGCATGCTCAGCGGCAAGTACGAAGGTGGCGCACGCCCGGCGAAGGCGCGCCTGACCGAATACAGCCGCTTCAGTCGCTACTTCAACCCGCAGTCGGAAGCGGCGTGCAGCCGTTATGTCGCCCTGGCGCGCGAGCACGGCCTGGACCCAGCGCAGATGGCGTTGGCGTTCGTGACGCAGCAGCCGTTTGTGACCAGCAATATTATTGGCGCCACATCACTGGAACAGTTGGATAGCAACATTGCCAGTGCCGAGTTGAAACTGTCCAAGGAGGTACTGGAAGGGATTGAGGCGATTCAGAAGGATCATCCAAACCCCGCGCCGTGATTGATCTTTAGGCCGCCATCGGGAGCAAGCCCCCACATTTGACTGGGTTCACACATTCAAGTGTGGAAGGGGCTTGCCCCGATGAGGCCCAAACAAACACCAGATTACTCAAAGCGCCCGCGCAATAATCTCTTTCATGATCTCGTTGGTCCCCGCATAAATTCGCTGCACCCGCGCATCCGCCCACGCCCGCGCGATCGGGTATTCCCACATGAAGCCGTAGCCACCGTGCAACTGCACGCATTCATCCAGCACCTTGCACTGCAGGTCAGTGGCCCAGTACTTGGCCATCGCCGCCGTGGGCACGTCCAGCTTGCCTTCCAGGTGCAACGCCATGCACTGGTCGACGAATACACGACCGATTTGAATCTCGGTGGCCATCTCGGCCAGCTTGAAGCGTGTGTTCTGGAAATCGGCAATCGCCTTGCCGAACGCCTTGCGTTCGCGGGTGTATTCCAAGGTCCATTGCAACGCCGCCTCGGCGGATGACAAGGCCCCGATCGCCACCGTCAAACGTTCTTGAGGCAACTCCTGCATCAAATACGCGAAGCCCATTCCGGCCTGGCCTAGCAGGTTTTCCCTGGGCACGCGCACATCCTGGAAGAACAGCTCCGAGGTGTCCTGAGCCTTCATGCCCACCTTCTCCAGCCGCTTGCCCTTGGCGAAGCCCGGCGTATCGGCCTCCACCAGAAACAGGCTGGTGCCCTTGGCGCCCGCCTTGGGATCGGTCTTGGCCACCACGATCACAAGGTCGGCAAGATAGCCGTTGGTAATGAACGTCTTGGAGCCGTTGATTACATACTCATCGCCCTCCAACACGGCGCTGGTCTTGACCCCTTGCAGGTCGGAGCCGGCCCCCGGCTCGGTCATGGCGATAGCGGTGACCATTTCGCCGGCGATCAATTTGGGTAGGTATTTGTGTTTCAGCGCCTCACTGCCGTAATGCAGGATGTACGGCGCGACGATATCCGAATGCAGGGAAAAACCGATGCCGGTCAGGCCCAGCCGGCTGATCTCCTCGATCACCACCGCACTGTAGAGAAAGTCCGCCCCCAGGCCACCGTATTCCTCCGGCAGATGGGAACACAGCATTCCGGCCTCCCCCGCCTTGCGCCACAGATCGCGGTCGATGAAACCCTGCTTTTCCCATTGCCCATGGAAAGGAGCAGCGTCTTTTTCGAGGAAAGTGCGCACGCTTTCGCGGAAGAGCTCGTGTTCCGGAGTGAACAAAGTTCTGGGAATCATGGGTCACCTGCATGGATTGTCGGACAAAGATCAGCTTACAGAGCCTATGCCGCGAAAGGCTCACGGGACACTGGACACATGCGACAAAAAATAAGACGATCCAGCCGTCTGGTGACCACTTTCCCCTATAAGAATAAATGAAATTATGTCTAACCAAATCTCCACGCCCCTGCGGCGCGTCAGCATTTTGGCCATTGATCGGGTATTCGCTTCAACCCTCATGCAAGCCAAGGATTTCTTCCACCTCGCCAGCCTGCGCTATGGCAAACAGCAAGGCCTGGGCCTGACGCCAGCATTCGCAACGCGCCTGGTCAGCCCCGACGGGCAATCGGTGTGCAGCTTCAGTGATGTGATCATGCCCGTGGATGGCGGCCTGGAAGATGCGGACATCATCGTCCTGCCAGCCTTCTGGGATGACTTCGATGCCCTCTGCACGCGCTACCCGCAAGTGCTGCCATGGTTGCGCGAACAACATGCGCGCGGCGCCGTGCTCTGCGGTGAAGCCACCGGGGTGTTCTGGCTGGCCGAAGCCGGGTTGCTCGATGGCAAGGAGGCGACCACCTATTGGCGCTTCTTCAATGCCTTCAGCGAACGCTTTCCCAAGGTCCAGCTCAACCAGGACAAGCACCTCACGGACGCCGATAACCTGTATTGCGCCGGCGGCACTACCTCAGCGTGCGACCTCTATATTTACCTGATCGAGCGCTTCTGCGGCGCCAACATTGCCCAGGCCGTGGCCCGCGACATTCTGTATGAAGTGCAACGCAGCTATGCGCCGGGGCGTATCGGTTTTGGCGGGCAGAAACTTCACCAGGACGTGATCATCCTGCAGATCCAGCACTGGCTCGAAGAGCACTTTGCCGACAAATTCCGCTTCGAGGATGTCGCCCGCGAACACGGCATGAGCATCCGCAACTTCATGCGCCGCTTCCAGACCGCCACCGGCGACAAGCCGTTGCACTACCTGCAACGCCTGCGAATCGAGACGGCCAAAGGCCTGCTCTCGGGCAGCCGTAAGAGCATCAAGACCATCAGTTATGAGGTGGGTTACGACGACGCGAGTTTCTTTGCGCGGCTGTTCAGGCAGCACACCGAATTGTCGCCGAACCAGTATCGCCAGCAATTCCAGCAGGCGGCATAACCCCAGCCAACAAACACAGTAAAAAAATGTGGGAGGGGGCTTGCTCCCGATAGCGGTGGGTCAGTCCACATCTTCAGTGACTGACATTCTGCTATCGGGAGCAAGCCCCCTCCCACATTCTGATTTGTGTTGCTTTTAAGGCTTGTGCCCGCGCGACAGGAACTCGTGGGACTGCATCTCCAGCAAGCGGCTCAGGGTGCGCTGGAACTCGAAGTTCAAACGGCCACCGGTGTACAGATCCTTAAGCTCAACTTCCGCCGAGATGATCAGCTTGACGTTGCGGTCGTAGAATTCGTCGACCATGTTGATAAAACGCCGCGCGATATCGTCAGTAGTGACACTCATCTGCTCCACGCCACTCAAGATCACCGCATGGAAGATCTTGCCCAGTTCGATGTAGTCGTTCTGGCTACGCGGGCCGTCGCACAGTTGGCGGAATTCGAACCAGGCCACGTCATCGCAGGTACGCAGGGCGATGATCTCGCGGTTCTCGATCATCAACTTGTCGTTTTCCACCGCCTGGGTGCATTCCGGTGTCAGCGCGCGGAAGCTTTTTTCAAGCTTTCATGGGCCGCTTCGTTCAGCGGGAAGTGGAACAGCTCCGCTTGCTCCAGGTGACGCAGGCGGTAGTCGACGCCGCTGTCGACGTTGACGATCTCGGTGTGCTGCTTGATCAACGCGATGGCCGGCAGGAAGCGCGCGCGTTGCAGGCCGTCCTTGTACAGGCCGTCGGGCACGATGTTCGAGGTGGCCACCAGGGTCACGCCATTTTTGAACAGCTCTTCCATCAGGGTGCCGAGGATCATGGCGTCGGTGATGTCAGAGACAAAGAACTCATCGAAGCAGATCACCCGCGCCTCGTCGGAGAAGCGCTTGGCGATGATAGTCAGCGGGTTTTTCTCGCCCGGCAGGGTTTTCATCTCTTCATGCACGCGCTTCATGAAGCGGTGGAAGTGAGTGCGGACCTTTTCCTTGAACGGCAGTGCTTCGAAGAAGGTATCGACCAGGTAGGTCTTGCCGCGTCCCACGCCGCCCCAGAAGTACAGGCCCTTGACCGGTGCGCGGTCTTTCTTGCCAAACAGCTTGCCGAGCATCCCTGGCTTGCTTTGCGAGGCCGCGAGCAGGTCGTCGTAGAGGCGCTGCAAATGACGCACCGCCGTTTCCTGGGCCGCGTCATGGAAGAACTCAGGGCGTTTCAGATCAGCTTGATATCGTTCTAGGGGCGTCATAATTTCGTTAGCAAGGCAACAAAAACGGGCCGTCACTGTAACGACGGCCCCGGATAATGGCAATCAACCCTTGGTCGGGTTAATCCTCGAGTGGCGTCAACGCAGTGCGCAAAGCCTCAATGCCGGCATCACGTGATGCACCGTCGGCGAACTCGGCGCCGTCGGCGACCACGGCGCCGTCCAGCCAGACGCTAAAACTCAGAGCTTCGGGGCGTACATCCAAAGCGTCGCCGCTTTGCAGTTGCTTGGTCACCGCGCCCGCCGCTTTGCCGTCGGCAAAATTGCGTGACAGCAGCAATTGCTCGCCATCGGCAGCCAACAGGCGGAAGCGAAAGCTGCCGTCGTCTTCGCGAAAGCTCACAAAGCGCGCCGCTTTCGCAGCTTTCTTTTTGCTGGCGACCGGCGCTGCCGCCTGGTTGACGAACGAACGCAGGCCCACCGCTTCACGCAGCTCGGCCAGGAACGGCGCCGCCACGGCACGGGCTTTTTTGGCGCCTACCAGCAAGAGGTCTTCCATGTCCGATGGGCGCGACATCAACTGGTGGTAACGCTCGCGAGCTTCGCCCAGTTGGCCGTCGAGCAGTTGGAACAGACGGTTCTTCGCCTCGCCCCAGCCCAGACCTTGCAGGAGTTCGGCGCGGAACGCCTCTTCCTGGGCCTTGCTGGCAAACGCCTGGTACAGGGTGAACAGGTGTGAGTTATCCGGGTCCTTGGCTTCGCCAGGGGCGCGCGAGTCGGTGACGATCCGCGAGATGGCGTCCTTCATGTCCTTGGCGCTGGTGAACAACGGGATGGTGTTGTCGTAGCTCTTGGACATCTTGCGGCCATCCAGGCCCGGCAAAGTGGCGACGCTTTCTTCGATCAACGCCTCAGGCATGGTGAAGAATTCTTTGCCGTTGCCGAACAGGTGGTTGAAACGCTGGCCGATGTCGCGCGCCATTTCCACGTGCTGGATCTGGTCGCGGCCGACCGGCACTTTGTGCGCGTTGAACATCAGAATGTCCGCCGCCATCAGCACCGGGTAGCTGTACAGCCCCATGGTGATGCCCGCGTCCGGGTCTTCGCCGGTTTCCACGTTCTTGTCCACCGAGGCCTTGTAGGCGTGCGCGCGGTTGAGCAAGCCTTTGGCGGCCACACAGGTCAGCAACCAGGTCAGTTCGGGAATTTCCGGAATGTCGGACTGGCGATAGAACGTTACACGGTTCACATCCAGGCCACCGGCCAGCCAGGTCGCGGCGATTTCCATACGCGAGCGCTGGATGCGCTGCGGGTCATCGCATTTGATCAGGGCGTGGTAGTCGGCCAGGAAGTAGAAGGAATCGGCATTTGCGTCCTGGCTGGCAAGAATCGCGGGGCGGATCGCGCCGGCGTAGTTGCCCAGGTGCGGCGTGCCGGTGGTGGTGATGCCGGTGAGGATACGGGTACGCGTCGTCATGGGTTTATCGCTTATCAGACTGCTATCAATTCGAGAGGCGCGGCAGCACCAGATCCTTCAGATCGGTGAGCTTGCCATGAAAAAAGTGCCCGCATTCTGCCACTTTCAGCAGCTCATGGGGGCGTTTCAAGGCGCCGGACCAGTCGTAGACGAGTTGCGGGTCGACCACTTCGTCGGTTTCGGGCTGGATCAGGGTCAATGGGCAGCCTTGGGGCAGTACATCCGTATCACGCAGGCGCATCACGGCGGCGGCGACCATGAACAGGTGCGCGAGTTTTTCGCCCTTGGCTTCCAGACGGCCACCGAGGCTGGCGGCCACGTAGCCACCAAAGGAAAACCCGAGCAAGGTGATCGGCAGGTCGGGGTGTTTTTCACGCAGCCAGATGACGGCCGCTTCGGCATCGTCGACTTCACCGGTGCTCATGTCATGCGTACCGGCACTGGCGCCGACGCCACGGTAATTAAAACGTAACGTAATCAAACCGGCATCGCGAGCCGTGCGTTGCAGGGTCGACACAACTTTATTGAGCATGGTCCCGCCCTGCACCGGGTTAGGGTGGCAGACCAGCGCCAGGCCACGTGGTTCGGGGTGGTCGAGGTACAAGGCTTCCAGTTGGCCCACCGGGCCATCGATCAAAACGGGGGTTTCACGCATGAGCAAGGATGAACTCCGTGACCTCTCAAGGGGTCGACTCGTCTAGCTAAAAGTCTGTGCATGGCATCATTGCGAGCTTAATCGCGGTATACAGCGCAGGTTTGAGCCGTTAACGTAAAGCAAAGCCGTTTATAGAGGAAGGACTCGTGGAACACTCGCTCTTAGTTTGGTTGTTGCCGACTCTTGCCCTGGTTGCCGGTGTCGCCATTGGATTCCTGGTTGCTCGCCTGCTGCCGAATGCCGCGCCTAACCGCACGCAGCGTCAGTTGGATGACATTCAGGAACGTTTTGACAGTTATCAGAACGAGGTTGTTACCCACTTCAACAGCACCGCGACCCTGGTCAAGAAGCTCACCCAGAGCTATCAGGACGTACAGGATCACCTCGCCGATGGCGCCAATCGCCTGGCCCTCGATGACATTACCCGTCAGCGCCTGCTGGCCGCGTTGCATTCCGATGCACCGCAAACGCCACGCGAGCGTCTGACCCCGCCCCGGGAAAACCAGGAACCGCCACGGGACTACGCGCCAAAAACGCCAAACGCCCCGGGCATGCTGGATGAGCATTACGGCTTGAAGAAGTAAGTCGCTTCAAGCAATCAAAAAGCCCGGCTGATCGATGATCAGCCGGGCTTTTTGTTGAGCCTCAGGCCACAGGCTGCTCCTGCAACCACCCACCCTCGATGCGCACATGCCGCCCATGGAAACGCTTGAGGCTGCTGCGGTGCCCGACACTGACGATGCTAAGGCCCGGCAGCTCATCGATCAGTGCCTGATACAACGTCGCCTCATCCTCCTCGTCCATGGCCGAGGTGGCTTCGTCCATGTACAGCCATTGCGGCGCGAACAACAATGCGCGGGCAAAGGCCAGGCGTTGTTGCTCACCCGGCGAGAGCATGCGTTGCCAGTGGTTGGCCTCATCGAGACGCCCCACCAGGTGCGCCAAGCGGCAGGTCTCCAGGACCTGTGCATAACGTTGCGCCGGGTACACGCTCTCGTCTTGTGGATAACTTAATACTGCCGCCAACGTGCCAATCGGCAGGTACGGCTTCTGCGGCAGGAACAGGTAACGCGCCGCCGGCAGGCGAATGCTGCCGTGGCCCGCCGGCCACAGGTGGCCCATTGCACGCAGCAAGGTGCTTTTGCCGCTGCCGGAGCGGCCACTGAGCATCAGGCGCTGGCCCGGCTCGACGATCATGTTGGCGTCGGTAAGCAAGTGACGGCCATCGGACAGGTTCATGCCCAACCCCTGCACCACCAGGCGCTCGCCTTGCGCACTCACATCGATGGCCGCCGGGCGTTGCTCGTTGTCAGTCATGGCCTGTTGAAAACTCAATAGACGGTCGCTGGTAGCGCGCCAGCCGGCGAGGTCGGAATACGCGCTGATAAACCAGCTGAAGTTGCCCTGCACGTTGCCGAATGCGGAGTTGATTTGCATCAACTCGCCCAGCTCGATCTTGCCGGCGAAATACCGCGGCGCCGCGACGATAAACGCAAAGATGATTGCAATCTGCTCATAGCCGGCGGTGAAAAACGTCAAACGCTTGGACACTTTCATGATGTCCCAATAGTTATGCCAGACCTTGCCGAACCGCGCGCTCAGACGCTGCGTCTCGTTAGGCTCGCCGTTGTACAGGGCGATGCTTTCGGCACTCTCCCGCACCCGCACCATGGAGAAACGCAGGTCCGCTTCGAAACGTTGTTGCTGGTTACTCAAGCCGATCAAACGACGCCCGATCAGGTGCGTCAGCCAACTGCCGACAGCGGCGTAGAGCAACGCGCACCAAAACATATAGCCGGGAATGGTGATGCCGAACACATCAATGCTGCCCGACACGCCCCACAAAATCACCGAAAACGACACCAGGCTGACGACATTGCGCAACAGCCCAAGGCCCAGGCTCAGGGTGTTGGAAGTAAAGCTGTTGAGGTCTTCGGAGATCCGCTGGTCCGGGTTATCGGTGTAGCCGCCCTGCTCCAACTGGTAGTAATTTTTGTCGCCCAGCCAACGTGCAAAGTGCTTGTCGGTAAGCCACGCACGCCAGCGAATAGTCAGCATCTGGGTCAGGTAGAGGCGGTACACCGCGCCCAGAATCGCCACCGTGGCGATACCGCAGAAATAGACGATCTGCTGCCAGAACGCAGCGGTGTCCTTTTTCTCCAGGGCGTTGTAGAAGTCCTTGTACCAATGGTTGAGCCACACCGAAATGGCGACGCTGAACAGCGACAAACCAATCACCACGGCCAGCAGCAGCCAGGCCTTGCCCTTCTCTTCACTGCGCCAGTAAGGCGTGATCATCGCCCAGGTTCGGCGCAAGAATTGCCCACGCACTGCGTCATTGACCGCGGAGTACTCAGCGTTCTGATTCATCGTTCAGGCTCGGTAGGAAAGAAGTGACAGGCGTTTGAACCGATCATAATTGATCGGTTCAGGGCTCCGTGCGGCCTGAAGCGGGTCGTTCAGCCTAGGTTCAGCGTCGTACCGGACGTTTTTGCAACTTGCGTTGCAGGGTGCGGCGGTGCATGCCCAGGGCGCGGGCGGTGGCGGAGATATTGCCTTCGTGTTCGGTCAGCACGCGCTGGATGTGTTCCCACTGCAAGCGGTCTACCGACATTGGGTTTTCCGGCACCAGGGTGTCGAGATCGGCGTGCTCGGAAAGCAAGGCGGCCAGTACATCATCGGCATCCGCCGGTTTGCACAGGTAGTTGCAGGCGCCGCGCTTGATAGCCTCGACGGCGGTGGCAATGCTGGAGTAACCGGTGAGGATCACCACGCGCATTTCCGGGTCCAGTTCCAACAACTTGGGCAGCAGCACCAGGCCGGAATCGCCGTCCATTTTCAGGTCGAGCGCGGCGTAGTCCGGCAGGTCGGCCTGGGCGATGGTCAGGCCTTCTTCGGCGGAACCGGCGGTGCTTACACGGAAACCGCGACGGCTCATGGCGCGCGCCATCACGCGGGTAAAAGTGGCGTCGTCATCTACCAGCAACAGGTGCGGCAGTTCTTCGCCTTCGACTTGGATCTCGTCACTCATCGATATCTCCTCGTGCGACACGGGGCAGGCGCAGCTCGGTGAGCGTGCCACCTTCCTCATGACTATAGAGCTTCACTGAGCCGCCCGCGCGGGTCACGCTGGCCTTGCTCAAAAACAGGCCCAGGCCGAAACCTTTGCCCTTGGTGGTAAAGAACGGCTTGCCGATCTGCTCGGCAATGGCCAGCGGCACGCCGGCACCGTGGTCGCGAATGCTGATGGTCACGTTTTCCATATCCCAGTCCAACTGCACGCCCAGGCCTTCGGGGCAAGCGTCGGCGGCATTGTTGAGCAGGTTGAGCAGCGCCTGGGTCAGGTCCGGCGGCGGTGCCATGCGCGGCACGGTACCCTGCCCCAGCAGATGGAAGCGGTAGCTGGCCTCGGGACGCATCAGGTGCCAGCGGTTCAGGGCCTCATCGAGCCAGTGGGTGACGTCCTGCATCTCCACCGCCAGGCGGCGATTGGCTTCGGCGGCACGCACCAGTTGCTGCAAGGTTTGCTTGCATTGCTTGACCTGCTCGCGCAATACGCCGAGATCTTCTTGCAGGACGGGGTCGTGGTGGTCCTGCGTCATTTCGTTGAGCAAAACGCTCATGGTGGCCAGCGGCGTGCCCAACTCGTGAGCGGCACCCGCGGCCTGGGTGGCGACGGCCAGCAGTTGCTGGTCACGCAGCCCCTCTTCACGGCGGATAGCGCGCAGTTCTTCCTGGCGGCGCAGCTCTTCGGCCATGCGCGCGGCAAAAAAAGTGATCACGGCGGCGGACAACGCAAAACTCAACCACATCCCATAGATCTGCAGGTTTTCTCGGGCGATGGGAAACGTCTGCAACGGATAGAACTGGGCCAACAACAAGGTATACAAGGTCAGCGCGATGCCCGACAGCACCACCGAATAGCGCCACGGCAACGTCACCGCAGCGATGGTCAGCGGCACCAGGTAATACGAAACGAACGGGTTGGTGGAACCACCGGAGAAATACAGCAACACACTGTGGATAAATAAGTCGCAGGCCAATTGCAGGGCATATTCCAACTCGGTCACCGGCCAGGTGGTGCGCAACCGGATCGCGGTAAACACGCAAAGCACAGTGGAGAACCCGAGGGTCACGCCCAGTGGCAGCCAGGGCAGCGGCAGCAGGTCGAACCAATAGGCAAGCCCCACCGAACCGGCCTGTGCGGCCAGTACCAGGGTACGAATGAACGTCAGGCGCCAGAGGTTCTGGCGGGTGGCGGAAGTCAGTTTTACGGCGGCGAGCATGAGCTCTCCCGGTGGGCGCTGCTAGCAGATCGGCAGGAGTATAAACGAAGCAGGCCTGCCGGCACGGCGTGTGTGGCTCTTTGCCGCAGGCCACCCAAATGACCGCTCGTCGCCGCCCAGACAATTTGTAGCTGATGTGTAAACCCGAAGAACCCGACGTTACCGTCTACAGTCATACCGATACGAACCGCCCAAGGAGCTTCCATGTCACGTTTCACTCGCAATGCAGCCATCATCACCCTCAGCGTCGGCACCCTGGCCAGCGTTCCGGCACAGGCTGGCGATGACCTTCATTACAACCAGATCTCCCTGCGCGCCGAAGCCAGCCAGGAAGTGGCCCGCGACAAGATGATCGTCACCCTCTACACCGAGTCCCAGAACGCCGACCCGGCCAAGCTCGCCGCCGAAATCACCACCACTCTCAACAAGGCCCTGGGCCAGGCCCGCGAAGTCAAGGCCGTGACCCTGCGCCAGGGCAGCCGTAACAGCTACCCGATCTACGACAACAAGAACCAAAAGATCACCGGCTGGCGTGAGCGCGCCGAACTGCGCCTCGAAAGCGCGGATTTCCCGGCGTTGTCCAAACTCACCGGCGAACTGCTTAACACCCTGAAAATGCAAAACATGGATTTCGCCATCGCCGACGCCACGCGCAAAGCCAGCGAAGATGCCCTGCTCAAGGACGCAGTCACTGCATTCAAAGCCCGTGCGCAACTGGCCACCGACGCGCTGGGCGGCAAGGGCTACAAGATCGTCAACTTGAACTTCAATACCAATGGCTACCCACAACCTTACGCCCGTGGCGCGATGATGATGAAAGCGGCGGCCATGGAGGACTCGGCGATCCCTGAGGTCGAGGCCGGTACCAGCCAGGTCACGATGTCTGCCGATGGTGTGATCGAAGTTATTCAGTAGTTTTTTATCGGCTGTGCAATCGCAACGTTTGGTCATTAATTGCGACGTTTATGCGGGAATCCTGGCGGCGGTTTTCAACACATACATACAGTCCCGCCTGACAAGGAGCGTGCAGCGGGTATGTATTCAGATCACCGCCGAGGAGCACCCACATGACTATCCGCCCCACACACCGCTTGCGACCCGCCGACTCAAAAAACCATCGTGTTTCAAACGCTCCGACAATAAGGAACCGAGGATGAATATAAATCCGAGTCCTTATGTGGTCGGCGCCCATTCACCCGCGCATAGCCGCCCTCCTCGATCGATTGATGAATCAGCCTCTGCCGATAACCAGCTGCCGGGCCAGGTAAATAGTGCAGAGGACAAAACGATCGGGCTTGGGCAAAAGCCGCCTCCAACGCCTCGGCACACAGCTGAATCGGCCCCCTACAACGCCACGATTTACGGTTCGAACACCGCGATGGCGCTGGATGCGAGCGTGTCCATTCATCAGCGGGAGCAGCGTATCGGTGCTTATGCCGATCGCGTAAAAACGCAGATCCGGAATATAGAAAGCGGCAGCGAAGGCGAAAGAAACGTTAAGTTCCAACGCGCACGCCAGTTCATGGAACCCGCAGGGTACTTCAGCGGGGGGTTATTGGCTGCGGGGGTCGACCCGCACGAAAAGATCACAGTGACATTTACTTCCTATACGGGCTTGGGCAAACCAGAACATCTTACCGACACCGAAAAGCGTACTTATTTTGCTTGGGAAATCGCAGCGGGTGCGTTTGCTCACGACAAAGTAGAACGCGGCGGCCCGCTCAATTTTCATTTTATGGAAATCGACGAAATAGACCGGGGCAAGGTCAACGATCTGGAAACCATCGGTAAGAAACTTCAAGATCATTGGGAAAAAGAGATAGCGACACCAATGCGGAACGCCTCGGGCGTCATTGCGCGACGCTCAGGAAAATCGGATGCCTATGTATTAAAGGGCAGTTTACAAAGCCTCGCTAACAACAAGGACAGCTTTGAAAAGCTCAGTGCGCAAGCCCAAGCGGCAGTCAAGCGAACACTGGAGCAGAACGGCCAAGTTATCATTCCCAATATTTATGGCTACCCACTGACGGATTATGCATTTGTTCCTTATACGCCCTATGACGGCAATTACAGGAATAGGCCTAATCAAGGCCTGATGATCGACTTACGACATGGCGCCGCCCATGAAATACATGGCGATAAGGGTTTTGTCGATTGGGCTAAAAACAATCGCAACCACCTGCAACTCAGCTTCAATGCCAGTGACCGGCAAGGAGGCCATGACGCCCATTGGCCAAAGGCTGGCGAGGTTCTTGATAATTTAATCGCCGACAATCACACCACTTATCCTGGGTATCAAAACTTCCTCAAGGACCAGGCCATACCGATCCGGGAAACCTTTAATTACACCCGCGGGCGACACGCCGACTATCGGTTGAAATACGCCAACGTGGATAAAGTTGCCTCCCAATACCAGGCTCAGAACGCCAAAAACGCGGTATGGAACGACCAGACCGAGGTCTTTGGTTCTTCACAACAAAGCTGGAAGGCCGCAAAGGAATTTTGGGGCAATACCTTCGGCTACCTGCCCGTGGTTGGCAACGCCGGCAACATCGTCTTCGGCGTGCACGATGGCATCTATGGCATGACGGCCGAGGATCGCGTTGGCGGCAATGCCGCAGCCGTCATCTGCAGCCTGCAGCTGGTGCACGAGGTCGCAACCGCAGGGGCAGAGCGTGGCCTGGGCAGTGTCCCGGTGGCCCCCGACAACAGCGACTTCAGATGGCGGCTAAATCCGCAGACGAGCGATTTTGAACTGGCGCGCGTCCCCGAAACGTTGAACAACCGCGATCTGGCCTCAACCACACCCAAGGCAGCGCCTGATGTAGAACCCACCAACGAGCCCGCGCAATCCTTCCCGGGTATGCGGGAAATCGAGTTCAAGGATAAAAAATATTTCGTCGCTGATAAGCCTGATGCCAGCGACGGCGAGCATTACTTATTGCGCGTCAGGGACCCGGCTGACCCGTCGAAACTGGCGCACAGCGCAATTGTCGCCAAGCCTGACGAAGCCGGGGTCTGGCAACGACGAGGAATAGAGGGCGGCGGCATATGGCCTTGGAGTCGCGCACCTTCGAGCCCCCCACAGAGAACGTGAAGATTCAGCCACGGCTTTCCGACGGATTCGATGTACTGGGCGATCCCAAGACCAGCGGTGCCGATCGTTTTGACAAAGTCTTTAACTACAACAGCGATACCGTTTACGAGCAATCGATCAGCAACTTCAACGACGGGGACGTTCTTAAACGCAAGCTCAATGTTTCCTGGAGCGTTGCAGAGGACAACTTCGAGGTTTCTTCCAGCGAAAAAGCGCAGCACAACGAGCACAGTGAAACGCCCTACTCACAGAACTTTCTCAAGGATTTGAACCGTGACCGCTACACCGTCCAAATAAAGCAACCCGACGGTTACACCACGGTAAAACTGGACGCCTCGGGAAAAGCTGATGGTGAAACACTGGCCCTGCGACTCAAGCAATTTGAAAGTGCCATTCCCGACCCCCTCTTGCGCTCGCGCATCTCCGAAGTCGCGCATCAGGGCAGTGTCGCGCCCACAGCGGTCGAGTTGAAAATCAACCAATTACAGGAACATGTGGGATTTCGGGGCAAGGACACTCACTACATCATTACTTATGACCCACAAACACATACGGCCCAGGTCAAACTGGAGGCTGACATCAACTTACTCGACCTCGATAACGATGCGGCGCCCATACCCGATATGGAGGTCACCGCGCGTCGAACCTTCGATATCGCAGAAACCAATAAACTGAACGAAGACGCAAACCCTTACGCCATTAATAAAAAGGCACCGTTCACCCTGACGGCGTCGAGCATCGTCGATCTAAAACAGTAACCACGCCTTCCTGATACAACATAACGGCGGTAACCTCGGTGACCGCCGTTTTCGTTTGAGCAGCCTTTATATACCTGCCCTATCAGGAGTCTCCATGGACAGAATCGCGCTAAAACCGCTCCTCCTCGCCGCCGGGCTGCTGGCGTTCATGCCGATGGCCCACGCCGCCAGCACCCTGGTCTATTGCTCTGAAGCCAGCCCCGCCGGTTTCGACCCGAGCCAGTACACCAGCGGCACCGATTTTGATGCGTCGGCCGAAACCGTGTTCAACCGCCTGACCCAGTTCAAGCGCGGCGGCACCGAAGTCGAACCCGGCCTGGCGACACGCTGGGAGGTGTCCCAGGACGGCCTGGCATACACCTTCCACCTACGTGATGGCGTCAAGTTTCATACCACTGACTTCTTCACCCCTACCCGCGATTTCAATGCGGACGATGTGCTGTTCACTTTCAACCGCCTGCTGGATGCCGACAGCCCGTTCCGCAAGGCCTACCCGTCCGAATCGCCGTATTTCACCGACATGGGCTTGAACACTACGATCAAGAATGTCGAAAAACTCGACGACCACACCGTGCGTTTCAACCTGAATAACGTCGACGCCGCCTTCGTGCAAAACCTGGCCATGAGCTTCGCCTCGGTGCAATCGGCCGAATACGCCGCGCAATTACTCAAACAGGGCACGGCCTCGGACATCAATCAGAAGCCGGTGGGTACCGGGCCATTTGTGTTCAAGCGTTACCAGAAGGATTCGCAGATTCGTTACTCGGCCAATAAACAGTACTGGAAGCCCGAGGATGTGAAACTCGACAACCTGGTATTCGCCATCACCCCGGATGCGGCGTCGCGCCTGCAGAAACTCAAGGCCGGCGAATGCCAAGTCAGCGGCTACCCACGCCCCGCCGACATCGAGGTGATGAAACAGGACCCGAACCTGCGCGTGTTGCAGCAGGCCGGGTTCAACCTGGGCTTTTTGGCCTACAACGTCAATCGCCCGCCGCTGGACCAACTCAAGGTGCGCCAGGCACTGGACATGGCCATCGACAAGCCGGCAATCATCAAGGCCGTGTACCAAAGCGCCGGACAATTGGCGCAGAACGCCCTGCCACCGGCGCAGTGGTCTTATGACCCGACCATCAAGGACGCCCCATACGATCCGGCCAAGGCCCGGGCGCTACTAAAAGAAGCAGGGGTTGCACCGGGGACCACCATCAACCTATGGGCAATGACCGTACAACGCGCGTCCAACCCGAATGCGCGCATGTCGGCCCAGATGATCCAGCAGGATTGGGAAAAGATTGGCATCAAGGCCAATATCGTCAGTTATGAGTGGGGCGAATACATCAAGCGCGCCAAAAATGGCGAGCACGACACGATGATTTACGGCTGGACCGGCGATAACGGTGACCCGGATAACTGGCTCGGCGTGCTCTACAGTTGTGCCGCGGTCAAGGGCAGCAATTACGCCAAATGGTGTAACCCGGCGTACGACAAGCTGGTTCAGCAAGCCAAGCTGAGCAGTGACCGCGAGCAACGCATAAAGTGGTATCAACAGGCGCAAAAAATCCTTAAGGAACAGGTACCTATAACGCCTATTGCGAACTCGACGGTTTTCCAGCCCCTGCGCAAAGAAGTGAAAGATTTCAAGATCAGCCCCTTTGGGCTGACGCCGTTCTATGGCGTGAGTCTAGATAAGTAACAAACACGCACCAACCGAGTGCGCCAGACGCCTCGGCTGGGCTGTTTTAGTGCGCTGTTTGCACCTAAAAAACCCTCAAAATGTACGTAATTATGTCGAAACTTTCATAATTGCGACATTCCTGTACGTTCGTCCCACTCTTTGCGCCTTGCACCGGTTCAGCATCTTGCAATGGGTATGGCGCCTGCATAAGTATCCGCAGGCCGACTCACGAGGTCGCCCTCACCACCAAAAATGACAACAAATCATGAGGCCAACATGCTTAAACACGCAGTCCTTCCGTTATTAGTGAGCGCGGGCCTTATGGCCGCAGCCCCTTTTGCCCAAGCGGCAACTAACCTGGTGTTCTGCTCCGAAGGGAGCCCGGCCGGTTTCGATCCAGGCCAGTACACCACCGGAACAGACTTCGATGCCTCGGCCGAAACCATGTTCAACCGTCTGAGCCAGTTCGAACGTGGCGGCACCGCCGTTATTCCGGGCCTGGCCACCAGCTGGGACGTGTCCCCGGATGGCCTGACGTACACCTTCCACCTGCGCGAAGGCGTCAAGTTCCATACCACCCCGTACTTCAAGCCTACTCGTGAATTCTCGGCTGACGACGTACTGTTCACCTTCAACCGGATGATCAATAAAGACGATCCGTTCCGTAAGGCCTACCCCACCGAGTTCCCGTACTTCACGGACATGGGGATGGACACCAACATCAAGAACATCGAGAAAATCGACGAGCACACCGTCAAGTTCACCCTTGGCACCGTGGACGCAGCCTTCATCCAGAACCTGGCAATGAGCTTCGCGTCGATCCAGTCGGCTGAATATGCCGCCCAACTGTTGAAGAACGGCACGCCACAGGACATCAACCAGAAGCCGATCGGCACTGGCCCGTTCGTATTCAAGAGCTACCAGAAAGACTCGAACATTCGCTACACCGGCAACAAGGACTACTGGAACCCTGCCGATGTGAAGATCGACAACCTGATCTTCGCCATCACCACCGACCCGTCGGTGCGTATCCAGAAGCTCAAGAAAAACGAATGTCAGATCACCCTGTTCCCACGTCCGGCCGACCTGAAGGCGCTGGGCGAAGACAAGGACCTGAAACTGCCGCACCAGGCCGGTTTCAACCTCGGTTATGTGGCTTACAACGTGATGGACAAGGTCAAAGGCGACGACAAGCCCAACCCACTGGCTGACCTGCGCGTTCGCCAAGCGTTGGACATGGCGGTGAACAAGCAACAGATCATCGACTCCGTTTACCAAGGTGCGGGCCAGCTGGCGGTCAACGCCATGCCACCGACCCAGTGGTCCTACGACACCACCATCAAGGATGCCAAGTACGACCCGGAGAAAGCCAAGGCGCTGCTCAAGGAAGCCGGCATCAAGGAGGGCACCGAGATCGTGCTCTGGGCCATGCCGGTTCAGCGTCCGTACAACCCGAACGCCAAGCTGATGGCTGAGATGCTGCAGAACGACTGGTCCAAGATCGGCCTGAAGGTCAAGATCACCAGCTATGAGTGGGGCGAGTACATCAAGCGTTCCAAAGGCGGCGAGAACCAGGCCATGATCATTGGCTGGAGCGGCGACAATGGTGACCCGGACAACTGGCTGAACGTGCTGTTCGGCTGCGATTCGCTGAACGGCAACAACTTCTCCAAATGGTGCGACAAAAAATTCGATGGCATCGTGAAAGAAGCCAAGGCTACCTCGGATGTCGCCAAACGCACCGAGCTGTACAAGCAGGCGCAACATATCCTCAAAGATGCAGTCCCGATGACACCTATCGCGCACTCGACGGTGTATCAACCCATGCGCACGACCGTGCAGGACTTCAAGATCAGCCCGTTTGGCTTGAATTCCTTCTACGGCGTGAGCGTAAGCGGCAAGTAAGGACCACTGGCGGCGACGTTTCCTAACGTCGCCGTTATTGCATCCGCCAGGCCCGTATGAAACAGACCACGTTCGCAGTCGCTGCTTCCTACAGAAATGAACTGCGGTACGCGACTCCGTTGCCTACAGGGTCAATCCGATTTGGCGCATTTACTGCGAAGTCCTCGGCCCATAACGTCGTAGGACAGCAGAGGCTTCAATTTGGGAAAGGCACTTGCTGTGCGTGGGATCAGTGATGTCCTCCTGGCCGAAAGCCAGGCTGATTGCTCGCTGATGACAATTACAAACAAGGATCGGGATCGTCATGCGCCATACCACCGCTCTCTCCGCAATCTTTGCCACCAGCCTGCTGGCGGTGACCACCATGGGCCAAGCCGCCGACAAGAAGAGCCTGGTGTTCTGCTCCGAAGGCAGCCCGGCAGGCTTTGATACCGCGCAGTACACCACCGCCACCGACAACGATGCGGCCGAGCCGCTGTATAACCGCCTGGTCGAGTTTGAAAAAGGCGCGACCAACGTGATACCTGGCCTGGCGACCAAGTGGGATATTTCCGAAGACGGCCTGACCTACACCTTCCACCTGCGTGAAGGGGTGAAATTCCACAGCAACAAGGAGTTCAAGCCGACCCGGGACTTCAATGCCGACGACGTGCTGTTCACCTTCAACCGCATGCTGGACCCCGACCACCCGTTTCGTAAGGCCTACCCCACCGAGTTTCCGTACTTCAACGGGATGAGCCTGAACAAGAACATCGCCAAGGTCGAGAAGACCGACGCGCATACCGTGGTGATGACGCTGAACACGGTGGACGCCGCGTTCGTGCAGAACATCGCCATGAGCTTTGCGGCGATTCTTTCCGCCGAGTACGCCGAGCAGTTACTCAAGAGCGGCAAGCCCAGCGACATCAACCAAAAGCCGATCGGCACCGGCCCGTTCGTGTTCCAGCGCTACCAGAAAGACTCGCAGATCCGCTATGCGGGCAACAAACAGTACTGGGACCCGAGCCGGGTCCAACTCGATCAACTGATCTTCGCCATCAACACCGACGCCTCGGTGCGCGTGCAGAAACTCAAGGCCGGCGAATGCCAGGTGACCCTGCATCCGCGCCCGGCTGACGTCGATGCGCTCAAGGCCGACCCCAACCTGCAATTGCTGACCAAGCCGGGCTTTAACCTCGGTTACATCGCCTACAACGTGCGCCACAAGCCGTTCGATCAGCTCGAAGTGCGCCAGGCGCTGGACATGGCGGTGAACAAGCAGAGCATCCTGAACGCCGTGTACCAGGGCGCGGGGCAGTTGGCGGTCAACGCCATGCCGCCGACCCAGTGGTCCTACGACGACACCATCAAGGACGCCGCCTACAACCCGGAAAAAGCCAAGGAACTGCTCAAGGCCGCCGGCGTGAAGGAAGGCACCGAGATCACCCTGTGGGCGATGCCGGTACAACGTCCGTATAACCCCAACGCCAAGCTGATGGCCGAAATGCTACAGAACGATTGGGCCAAGATCGGCCTGAAAGTGAAGATCGTCAGCTACGAGTGGGGCGAATACATCAAGCGCACCAAAAATGGTGAGCACGATGTCAGCCTGATCGGCTGGACCGGCGACAACGGTGACCCGGACAACTGGCTGGGCACCCTCTACAGCTGCGACGCCATCGGCGGGAACAACTACTCCATGTGGTGTGACCCGGCGTACGACAAGCTGATCAAGCAAGCCAAGGTCGTCACCGACCGTGAACAACGGACTGCTCTGTACAAACAGGCGCAGCAATTGCTCAAGCAGCAAGTGCCGATCACGCCTGTCGCCCACTCGACGGTCAACCAGCCGTTAAGCGCCAAAGTCGAAGGCTTCAAGGTAAGCCCCTTCGGCCGCAACGTGTTCTCGGGCGTCAGTATCACCCCATAAGAAAATAACCGGATGACAGCAGAGCCAAACGGCTCTGCGGCAAACGTGCAGCCTTTTATTGGGATTTTTCCTACAGCAAACGTTTGCAATAGCTTGAACGAGTTACACACCCAATAGCCGGTCCACCTAAAAAGACCGGCATAAAAAAGAGAACCAAAGGAGCTTCAACCCATGAAACTGAGCAGCAAAGCGCTTCTGGCCCTGGCCATCAGCAGCATCACGGCCACCGCCTATGCCGAACCCGCCAGCCAGGACTTCGTGCCTACCACGCTGGCCGGCACCAGCGCGCAAAGCGAGGCCAAGGGCTTTATCGAAGACTTCACCCTGGGCGGCACCACACGTAACTGGTACTCCCACGAAAGCAAATACCGTGGCGGCACCTTCTCGTACACAAAACACGGCAAGACTGAAACCGACCGCAACCGTACCAACTGGGTACAAGGCACGATCCTCAACGCCAGCTCGGGTTTCACCCAAGGCACCGTGGGCGTGAAGACCGAAGTGGCGCTGTACAACGCGCTGGTTCTGGATCGCAGCAAGCGTGATATCAAGGGCGGTTCCAACCGCACCCTGGCCGGCTCGGACGGCGATGCAGTCGATCAGTGGAGCAAACTGGGCCTGGCCAACATGCAGTTCCGCGTGTCCAACACCACCCTGACCGCCGGTCGCCAGAACTTCAGCAGCGGCATCGTCGACACCATCGGCAACCGTGCGCTGCCTTCCAGCTTCCAGGGTGTGAGCTTCAACAGCGAAGAGTTCAGCAACCTGTCGTTCCAGGGCGGCATTTTCGATCGCGTTTCGCCGCGTACCGAACAGAGCCTGTCGAAATTCAGCTCCGAATACGGCAATGGCCAGACAACCGACAAGGTCAAGACCCTGGGCTTCAACTACCAGCCGTTCAAGAGCCTGAAAACCAGCGTGTTCGCGGCCAACGTCGAAGACTTCTGGAACCAGTACTACTTCGGCGCCACCCACGAACTGGGTGATGCACAGACCCTGGCACTGACCACCGGCCTGAACTACTACAAGACCACCGACACCGGCAGCAAGAAGATGGGCGACATCGACAACGATACCTACTCGTTGTCCCTGGGCCTGACTCACCAGGCTCACAGCCTGACCTTCGCATACCAGGAAGTGAACGGTGACGAGTACTTCGACTACCTGCACGAAACCAACGGCATCTACCTGGCCAACTCCCTGACGTCCGACTTCAACAGCCCGAACGAGAAGTCGTTCCAGGTGGCCTACGCCATCAACATGGCCGAATACGGCGTGCCTGGCCTGAAGTTCAACGTCTACTCGGCACGCGGCTGGGGCATCGACGGTACTCACTACACCGGCACCGCCTACGGCGAAGCTGGCAAGTCGCGCAGCGACTTGCGTTTGATGGATGGCGAGAAACACCAGGAATACGGTGTAGGCGCGGCGTACGCCGTGCAGAGCGGGCCACTCAAGGCCACCGCGATTCGTGCCACCTACGTCGAACACCGTGGCAGCGCTCAACAGGCTGACGGCAACATCAAAGAGTTCCGTCTGGTCACCACCATCCCATTTAAAATTCTTTAATTAGCGCCAGGTAAACGGCGGGCTCAGGACGAGCCCGCCGTCTACGTTTTACTGGTCCCATCGATTGCAGAGGGTTCCGAATGAAAATGCTCCCGCTACAAGCCGCCATGGCTGCCGCGCTGTTGAGCGTGGCGATTGGCGTTTCGGCCAAACCACTGGTGGTCTGCACCGAAGCCAGCCCGGAAGGTTTTGACCCGGTTCTTTACACCACGGCCGTGACCGCTGACGCCGCCGCCGAAACCATGTTCAACCGCCTGGTGGACTTCAAGCCCGGCACCACCGAAGTGGTCCCCGCGCTGGCCAAAGACCTGCCAGAGATCAGCGCCGATGGGCTGACCTACACCTTCCACCTGCGTGACGACATCAAGTTCCACACCACCGACTACTTCAAACCCACGCGCAACCTGAATGCCGACGACGTGCTTTGGAGCTTCCAGCGCCAGCTGGACCCGAAACATCCGTGGCACAACAAGTCCAACGTGGGCTACCCGTACTTTGAAAGCATGGGCTTCAAGGAACTGCTCAAAAGCGTGGAGAAGACCGACGATCACACCGTCGTCTTTACCCTGACCCGTCCTGAAGCACCGTTTTTGGCCGACTTGGCCATGGCGTTCTCCTCGATCCACTCCGCCGAATACGCCGACCAATTGCTCAAGTCCGGCAAGACCGATGACCTGAACGCCAAGCCGGTCGGCACCGGGCCGTTTATCTTCATCCGCTACGCCAAGGACGCCCAGGTGCGCTTCAAGGCCAACCCGGAGTACTTCCGTGGCAAGCCGCCGGCCGATCCGCTGATCCTGGCGATCACCACCGACAACAACGTGCGCCTGCAGAAGCTCAAGGCCAACGAGTGCCAGGTCGCGCTGTATCCCAAGCCGGATGACATTCCGAGCATCAAGAAAGACCCGAACCTGAAAGTCGATGAACTGGCCGCAATGACCACCGCGTACACCGCGTTGAACACCACCCACAAGTACATGAGCGACGCGCGGGTGCGCCACGCGATCAACATCGCGTTCGATAAAAAGGGCTACAACGAATCGCTGTATGGCAAAGGCAACGCCGTCGACGCCACCGGCCCGTACCCACCGACCCTGCTGGGCTTCAGCGACAAGCTGAAAAACCCCGAGCGCGACCTCGCCAAGGCCCGTGCCCTGCTCAAGGAAGCCGGCGTACCGGAAGGCACCGAGTTCACCCTGTTCACCCGTAACGGCGGTGGGCCGACCAACCCCAACCCGCTGCTCGGCGCCCAGCGCATGCAGGCGGACCTGGCGCAGATCGGCCTGAAAGTGAATATCAAGGTCATGGAATGGGGCGAAATGCTCAAGCGTGCCAAAGCCGGCGAGCACGACATGGTCTCGGCCGGTTGGGCCGGTGATAACGGCGACCCGGACAACTTCCTCACGCCGAACCTGAGTTGCGACGCCGCCAAAAACGGCGAAAACTACGCCCGTTGGTGTAACAAAGAGTTTCAGGCCTTGATCGACAAGGCCCGCGCCGACGCTGAACCCCAGGAACGCGCCGCACTCTATCAACAAGCACTGGACGTTTTCGCCAAGGACCAACCCTGGATCCCCATGGCCTACCCGAAAATGTTTACCGCCATGCGTAAAAACGTCGAGGGGTATACCCAAAGCCCTCTGACCACCAATAACTTCGCCACTACCCAGGTGAAGTAAATAAGAAAAACGCTCGGCACCGCCCACAGGGACGGTGCCGGACCTGCCTAACCGGCTGATTGAGGTACACACCAAGATGTTTAGTTTTATTGCGCGCCGATTGGGGTTATTGATCCCCACGTTTTTCGGCATCACGTTGCTCACGTTTGCGTTGATACGCATGATCCCTGGCGACCCCGTCGAAGTCATGATGGGCGAGCGGCGCGTCGACCCCGAGATGCACGCACAGGCAATGGAACGCCTTGGCCTTAACAAGCCGTTGTATGCGCAGTACCTGGACTATGTCGGCAAGCTCGCCCAGGGCGACCTTGGCGAATCGCTGCGTACGCGCACCAGCGTGTGGACCGAGTTCACCGCCCTCTTCCCCGCGACCCTGGAACTGTCCATGGCCGCCCTGTTGTTCGCCGGCATCCTGGGCCTGTTGGCCGGGGTGATCGCGGCATTGAAACGAGGATCGCTGTTCGACCATGGGGTGATGGGCATCTCCCTGGCGGGCTATTCGATGCCGATCTTCTGGTGGGGCCTGATCCTGATCATGTTCTTCTCGGTGAGCCTGGGCTGGACCCCGGTTTCCGGGCGGATCGACCTGCTCTACGACATCGAGCCGCGCACCGGCTTCATGCTCATCGACACGCTGCTGGCTGACGAGCCGGACGCGTTCTTCGACGCCCTGCATCACTTGATCCTGCCGGCCATCGTGCTCGGCACCATCCCGTTGGCGGTGATCGCGCGGATGACCCGTTCGTCGATGCTCGAAGTGCTGCGCGAAGACTACATCCGCACCGCCAAGGCCAAGGGCCTTTCGCCGGCACGCGTGGTGTTCGTACACGGCCTGCGCAACGCGCTGATCCCGGTGCTCACCGTGGTCGGCCTGCAAGTCGGCACCCTGCTGGCCGGTGCGGTACTGACCGAAACGATCTTCTCGTGGCCCGGCATCGGCAAATGGCTGATCGAAGCCATTGGCGCGCGGGACTACCCGGTGGTGCAAAACGGCATTCTGCTGATCGCCTGCCTGGTGATCCTGGTGAACTTCGTGGTGGATATCCTCTACGGCTTCGCCAACCCACGCATCCGTCATCAGCGCTGAGATCATGACCATGACCACACCTACACAAGCGTCGGCAGTCGATCAAAGCCTGCTGTACCCGTCCCCGTACAAAGAATTCTGGCAAGCCTTCTCCAAGAACAAAGGCGCGGTTGCCGGCCTGCTGTTCATGCTGCTGATCGTGTTCTGCGCGATCTTCGCGCCATGGGTGGCACCGCATAACCCGAGCGAGCAGTACCGCGACTTCCTGCTCACCCCGCCGTCGTGGCTCGAAGGCGGGCAGATCCAGTTCCTGCTCGGCACCGACGAACTGGGCCGCGACCTGCTCTCGCGCCTGATCCAGGGCTCGCGCCTGTCGCTGCTGATCGGTTTGTCATCGGTAGTGATGTCGTTGATCCCGGGCATTCTGTTAGGCCTGTTCGCCGGGTTCTTCCCGCGCCTGCTCGGCCCGACCATCATGCGTCTGATGGACATCATGCTGGCCCTGCCGTCGCTGCTGCTGGCCGTGGCCATCGTCGCGATCCTCGGCCCTGGCCTGATCAACACCGTGATCGCCATCGCGATCGTGTCGTTGCCGTCCTATGTGCGCCTGACCCGCGCGGCCGTGATGGGCGAACTGAACCGCGACTACGTGACCGCCGCGCGCCTCGCCGGTGCCGGCCTGCCGCGCCTGATGTTCATCACCGTGCTGCCCAACTGCATGGCGCCGCTGATCGTACAGGCCACCTTGAGCTTCTCCTCGGCGATCCTCGACGCCGCGGCGCTGGGCTTCCTTGGCCTGGGCGTACAACCGCCAACGCCTGAGTGGGGCACCATGCTGGCCTCGGCCCGTGACTACATCGAACGCGCCTGGTGGGTGGTGAGCCTGCCTGGTTTGACTATTTTGCTCAGCGTGCTGGCAATCAACTTGATGGGTGACGGCCTGCGCGATGCGCTGGACCCGAAACTCAAGAACGCCGCCTGAGGAGATTCCCATGTCACTGTTAGAAATCAAGAATCTCAATGTGCGCTTCGGCGACAAGACCGCCGTGCCGGTGGTCGATGGCCTCGACCTGTCGGTCGACAAAGGCGAAGTCCTGGCCATCGTTGGCGAGTCGGGTTCGGGTAAGTCCGTGACCATGATGGCGCTGATGGGCCTGATCGAGCACCCCGGCATCGTCACCGCCGATGCGCTGACCTTCGACGGCAAGGACATGCTCAAGCTGAGCAACCGCCAGCGCCGCCAGATCGTCGGCAAAGACCTGGCGATGGTGTTCCAGGACCCGATGACCGCGCTGAACCCCAGCTACACCGTGGGTTTCCAGATTGAAGAAGTGTTGCGCCTGCACCTGAAGATGTCCGGCAAGCAAGCCCGCAAGCGCGCCATCGAACTGCTGGAAAAAGTCGAAATACCGGGCGCCGCCAGCCGCATGGACGCCTACCCGCACCAACTGTCCGGTGGTATGAGCCAACGCGTGGCCATTGCCATGGCGATTGCCGGCGAGCCGAAGCTATTGATCGCCGACGAACCGACCACAGCGTTGGACGTGACGATTCAAGCGCAGATCATGGACCTGCTGCTGGCCCTGCAAAAAGAGCAGAACATGGGCCTGGTGCTGATCACCCACGACCTTGCGGTCGTCGCGGAAACCGCCCAGCGCGTGTGCGTGATGTACGCCGGCCAAGCGGTGGAAGTCGGCCAGGTACCGCAACTGTTCGACATTCCGGCGCACCCGTACAGCGAAGCGTTGCTCAAGGCGATCCCCGAGCACAGCCTCGGCGCGACACGCCTGGCCACGTTGCCCGGCATCGTGCCCGGCCGTTACGACCGCCCGCAGGGCTGCCTGTTGTCGCCGCGTTGCCCGTATGTGCAGGAAAACTGCCGCACCCAGCGCCCCGGCCTTGATCCGAAAAGCAACAGCCTTGCGCGCTGCTTCTACCCCTTGAACCAGGAGGTGGCGTAATGGCCGTCGTTCTTACCGCCCGCGACCTTACCCGTCACTACGAAGTGTCCCGTGGCCTGTTCAAGGGCCATGCGTTGGTACGCGCGCTTAATGGTGTGTCATTTGAACTCGAAGCCGGCAAGACCCTTGCCGTGGTCGGCGAGTCGGGCTGCGGCAAATCCACCCTGGCCCGTGCGCTGACGCTGATCGAAGAGCCGTCTTCAGGCTCGCTGAAAATCGCCGGCCAGGAAGTCGCCGGCGCCGACAAGGCCCAGCGCAAGCAATTGCGCAAAGACGTGCAGATGGTGTTCCAGAGCCCCTACGCGTCGTTGAACCCGCGCCAGAAGGTCGGCGATCAACTCGGCGAGCCGCTGTTGATCAACACCAACCTGTCCGCCGCCGAACGCCGCGAGAAAGTGCAGGCGATGATGAAGCAGGTGGGCCTGCGCCCCGAGCATTATCAGCGCTACCCGCACATGTTCTCGGGTGGCCAGCGCCAACGCATCGCCCTCGCCCGCGCAATGATGCTGCAACCGAAAGTGCTGGTGGCGGATGAACCGACCTCGGCGCTGGACGTATCAATCCAGGCCCAGGTGCTCAACCTGTTCATGGACCTGCAACAGGAGTTCAACACCGCCTACGTGTTCATCTCGCACAACCTGGCGGTGGTGCAACACGTGGCCGATGACGTGATGGTGATGTACCTCGGTCGCCCGGTTGAGGTGGGCCCCAAGCAAGATATCTACGCCCGCCCGCTGCACCCCTACACCCAGGCGCTGCTGTCGGCCACACCGACCATCCACCCGGACCCGAACAAGCCGAAGATCAAAATCGTCGGCGAGTTGCCCAACCCACTGAACCCGCCGTCCGGCTGTGCTTTCCACAAGCGCTGCCCGTATGCGACGGCACGCTGCAGCACCGAGGAGCCGCAACTGCGCGCCTTGGACAACCGCCAGGTGGCTTGCCACTACGCGGAGCAGTTTGTGGCCTGACCGCCACAAAAAAGGCTCTGGGTTTTCAATCCAGAGCCTCTCTTGAGTTTTACAGCCCTTCCCATCAGGTTGCGCATCAGCCTGGCGGGAGGGGCTTTCTTTTTGGCGACTTAGCTACCGGATTCCCATGGCTGCTGGAGATCAAAAAAGTGGGAGAGGATCACCCCTCCCACTTTTTTGTTCAGCCGCGCTCAGGAATCAGTGGTGCTCGCGGGTCGCGCGGAATTTCACGTCCGGCCAACGCTCTTCCATCAATGCCAGGTTGACCCGTGTCGGGGCCAGGTAGGTCAGGTGGCCGCCGCCGTCCACCGCGAGGTTTTCCACGGCCTTGTTGGAGAACTCTTCCAGCTTCTTCTTATCGCCGCACTCGATCCAGCGCGCGGAGTACACGGTGATCGGCTCGTAGGAGCACTCGACCTTGTATTCCTCTTTCAGGCGGCTGGCCACCACATCGAACTGCAGCACACCGACGGCGCCGAGGATGATGTCGTTGCTGCGCTCGGGGAAGAACACCTGGGTGGCGCCCTCTTCCGCCAATTGCTGCAGGCCCTGGCGCAGTTGCTTGGATTTGAGCGGATCACGCAGGCGTACGCGGCGGAACAGTTCCGGGGCGAAGTGCGGGATACCGGTGAAGCCCAGCGCTTCGCCTTCGGTGAAGGTGTCGCCGATCTGGATGGTGCCGTGGTTGTGCAGGCCGATGATGTCGCCGGCAAACGCCTCTTCCAGTTGCTCACGCTCGGAGGAGAAAAACGTCAGGGCATCGCCGATGCGCACGTCCTTGCCGGTGCGCACGTGGCGCATCTTCATGCCTTTTTCGTATTTGCCGGAGCAGATGCGCATGAAGGCAATGCGGTCGCGGTGCTTGGGGTCCATGTTCGCCTGGATCTTGAACACGAAGCCGGTGAATTTTTCTTCGACCGGTTCCACCGTGCGCTCATTGGCGACACGGGCCAGGGGTTTCGGCGCCCAGTCCACGACGGCGTCGAGCACATGGTCGACACCGAAGTTGCCCAGGGCCGTCCCGAAGAACACCGGGGTCAACTGGCCGTCGAGGAATTCCTGCTGGTTGAACTCATGGCAGGCGCCCTGCACCAGTTCCAGCTGGTCGACAAAGCGGTCGTACTCGTCACCCAGGTGGGCGCGGGCTTCGTCCGAGTCGAGCTTCTCGATGATCTTGGTTTCGGTGCGTTCGTGACCGTGGCCGGCGGTGTAGACAATGATGTAGTCGTCGGCCAGGTGGTACACACCCTTGAAGTCGCGGTAGCAACCGATCGGCCAGGTGATCGGCGCGGCCTTGATTTTCAGGACCGCTTCGATTTCATCCAACAGCTCGATGGGGTCGCGGATGTCGCGGTCGAGTTTGTTGATGAAGCTGACGATCGGCGTGTCACGCAGACGGCACACGTCCATCAGCGCGATGGTGCGTGGCTCGACGCCCTTACCGCCGTCGAGGACCATCAAGGCCGAGTCCACCGCCGTGAGGGTACGGTAGGTGTCTTCGGAGAAGTCTTCGTGGCCCGGGGTGTCGAGCAGGTTGACCATGTGGTCGCGATACGGGAACTGCATGACCGACGTGGTAATGGAAATACCCCGCTGCTTCTCCATCTCCATCCAGTCGGATGTTGCATGGCGGTCGGATTTGCGCGACTTCACCGTGCCGGCCACAGCGATTGCCTTGCCCATCAGCAACAGCTTCTCGGTGATGGTGGTTTTACCGGCATCGGGGTGGGAAATAATGGCGAAAGTGCGGCGTTTCGCGACTTCGGCGGCCTGGTGGGTCATGGGAAATCGCCTGGCAGGTGAGTCAAAAAAGGGCGGCGAGTATAGCGCAAACGCGAGGGTACGGACCACCGTTGGGCCCATCAGGGGTGGCTAAATGCGCCCAAGTGTGGAACCTTTTAAAAGGTGGAGACGTCCACTCCCCTGCTACCGCACTCGGAACAGGGGCTGAAAAATCAGCAAGTTAGCCTTACGAGGCTGCGCTCATGGCTCGATACATACCGCGTTGCCGGTATCGACGAGCTGCTTTTCGCGACCACACTCAAAGGCAGCCAGCAATGGCATTGCCGCCGGAGAATGTGTTCGCCGACAAAAGAAAAAAGGAGTCCGCCTGTGGCTATTCGCTATGGCAAAGGGCTTATAGGAGGCGCGGTTGTCGTCGCGCTCCTGGCCCTGCTGGTCCACTGGATCGGCATCAACACGATCGAACTGTACCGCGACGATTTGTTGTTTTACCTGCAAGCACATTTGATCCTCGTTCTAGCCTCCATGCTGGCGGCCCTCGTTGTGGGCATCCCCGCCGGTATCCTGCTCAGCCGACCGAACATGGTCGGGCGCGCAGAACGCTTCATGCAGATCTTCAACATCGGTAATACCGTCCCTCCCCTGGCCGTACTGGCCATCGCTCTCGGCGTCCTTGGCATCGGCAGTGGCCCGGCCATCTTCGCGCTGTTCCTTGCCTCCCTGCTGCCCATCGTGCGCAACACCTACGAAGGCCTGAAAAACGTTCAAGGTTCGCTCAAGGAAGCCGCCACCGGCATCGGCATGACGCCGCGCCAGGTGCTGTTTCGCGTGGAGTTGCCCAACGCGGTGCCGATCATCATCGGCGGTGTGCGCGTGGCCCTGGCGATTAACGTCGGCACCGCGCCGCTGGCCTTCCTGATTGGCGCCAACAGCCTGGGCAGCCTGATCTTCCCCGGCATCGCCCTGAACAATCAGCCGCAACTGCTGCTCGGCGCCGCGTGCACCGCATTGCTGGCATTGCTGCTCGACGGTTTGGTGACCATGGCCAGCCGCCTCTGGCTGGAGCGCGGAGTACGCGCGTCTTAAGGCTTGCCCAAGGAAATCACATGAAAAAACTAAGCTTGATATTAGGCTGCGCCCTGCTGCTTGCAGGCATTGCGCAAGCCGCCGAAAAACCCGTGATCCGTATCGGCGCCCGGGTGTTCACCGAACAGACCCTGCTCGCCGAAATCACGTCACAGTACCTGCGTACCAAGGGCTACGATGCTCGCGTGACCGGCGGCCTGGGCAGCAACCTGGCGCGTAGCGCCCAGGAAAGCGGGCAACTGGATCTGATCTGGGAATACACCGGCGTGTCGCTGGTGGCCTACAACCACATCGATGAAAAACTCGACAGCGAACAGTCTTACGCCCGTGTGAAAGAACTCGACGCGAAAAAAGGCCTGGTCTGGCTGTCGCCATCGCGTTTCAGCAACACCTACGCCCTGGCGCTGCCGGAGAAAGTCGCCGAGCAACATCCCGAGATCAACAGCATCAGCGACCTCACCAAGGCCATGACGCAAGACACCAAGGAACACCGCCTGGTCGCCCTGGACACTGAGTTCGCCAACCGCTCCGACGGCCTGGCCGGCATGGTCAAGCTGTACGACATGAACCTGACGCGCAAGAACACCCGGCAGATGGACGCTGGCCTGGTCTATACCGCGCTGCGTAACGGCCAGGTGTTCGCCGGTTTGGTCTACACCACCGACGGTCGCTTGAATGCGTTCAAATTGAAGCTGCTCGAAGACGACAAGCACTACTTCCCGGACTACACCGCAGCCCCCGTGATCCGCCAGGAATACCTGGACCAGCATCCGCAACTGGCCGCCGAACTCAAGCCACTGGCCAACCTGTTCGACGATGAAACCATGCGCCAACTGAACGCTCGGGTCGACGTCGGCCATGAAAGCCCGTCCGCCGTTGCCGCCGACTTCCTGCGCCAACACCCCATCAACTAAAGAGGAGAAGACATGGAATTTTTAAACGCCTTTTCCCATCTTGATTGGGCCCAGGTCCTGCACCTGACCTGGCAGCACATCACCCTGGTCGGCATCGCGGTGATCCTCGCGATTTTTATCGGCGTGCCGCTGGGCATCCTGATGACACGTTTCCCGACCCTGGCCGGCCCGTTGCAGGCCAGCGCGACGGTGCTGCTGACCGTGCCGTCCATCGCCCTGTTTGGCCTGCTGCTGCCGTTCTACTCCACGTTCGGCCAGGGCCTGGGGCCGATGCCGGCGATCACCGCCGTGTTCCTCTACTCCCTGCTGCCGATCATGCGTAACACCTACCTGGCCCTGACCGGCGTCGAGCCCGGCATTCGCGAAGCCGCCAGAGGCATCGGCATGACCTTCGGCCAGCGCCTGCGCATGGTCGAGCTGCCGATCGCCGTGCCGGTGATCCTCGCCGGTGTGCGCACCGCCGTGGTGATGAATATCGGTGTGATGACCATCGCCGCCACCATCGGCGCCGGTGGCCTGGGTGTACTTATTCTGGCTTCCATCAGCCGCAGCGATATGTCGATGCTGATCGTCGGCGCCGTGCTGGTCAGTCTCCTGGCCATCTTCGCCGACCTGCTTCTGCAGTGGTTGCAACGCTCGCTGACTCCAAAAGGGATTACTCAAATGATCGAACTTCAAAACCTGTCCAAGACTTTTCAAAGCAACGGCAAAACCGTGACTGCCGTTAACGACGTAAGCCTGACCGTCAATGAAGGCGAAATTTGCGTGTTCCTCGGTCCCTCGGGCTGCGGCAAAAGCACCACGCTGAAAATGATCAACCGCCTGATCAAGCCCACCTCGGGCAAGATCCTGATCAACGGCGAAGACACCACTGACCTTGACGAAGTGACCCTGCGTCGCAACATCGGCTACGTCATCCAGCAGATCGGCCTGTTCCCCAACATGACCATCGAGGAGAACATCGTGGTCGTGCCCAAGCTGCTCGGCTGGGACAAGCAGAAATGCCACGACCGCGCCCGCGAGTTGATGAGCATGATCAAGCTGGAGCCCAAGCAGTACCTGCACCGCTACCCGCGTGAATTGTCGGGCGGGCAGCAACAGCGCATCGGTGTAATCCGCGCCCTGGCGGCGGATGCGCCCTTGCTGCTGATGGATGAGCCGTTCGGCGCGGTCGACCCGATCAACCGCGAAATGATCCAGAACGAGTTCTTCGAGATGCAACGCGCGCTGAACAAGACCGTGATCATGGTCAGCCACGACATCGATGAAGCGATCAAGCTGGGCGACAAGATTGCGATCTTCCGCGCCGGCAAGCTGTTGCAGATCGACCATCCGGACACCTTGCTGGCCCACCCGGCCGACGAGTTCGTCAGCAACTTCGTGGGCCAGGACAGCACCCTCAAGCGCCTGTTGCTGGTGAAGGCCGAAGACGCAGCCGACAACGCCCCCTCGGTGAGCCCGGAAACGCCGGTGGCCGAAGCGCTGGAGTTGATGGACGAAACGGACCGCCGTTATGTGGTGGTCACGTGCGCCGAGAACAAGGCGCTGGGCTATGTGCGCCGTCGCGACCTGCACCGCCAGGCCGGCACTTGCGGCCAGTACCTGCGCGAGTTCAATGCCACGGCGGCGTATGACGAGCATTTGCGCATCCTGCTGTCGCGCATGTACGAGTTCAACCGTTCGTGGTTGCCGGTGATGGATGCGGAGCGCGTGTTCCTGGGTGAAGTGACCCAGGAGTCGATTGCCGAATACCTGAGTTCCGGTAAGTCACGTGGGGGCAAGACCAGCATTGTCTCGCCTGCCGAAACCGCCCTCGCCTGATCTGAACTGACACGACGCCGTTCAAAATGTGGGAGGGGGCATGCCCCTCCCACTTGGGCCTCCCGTGTGTCAGCGAAATACCGTCGATTTGCCTCATCCGGGGAACATCAATCCGTCACACCGGTCGGTTACATAAGTAGCTGCACACGGCCGCGCGACGAACGCGTGCAGAAACGCGACATTTTTAGTTGATCCCACGCCCATCAAGCCCTAAAGTTCGCGCCGAACGTCCATGCTGGAAACGATCCATCCGGCTCAAGTACTGACGACGAGACAGCAAGGCCAAGGGAAGCGGTAACTCCCATGGCCTTTTTGCTTTCGGCGACATGCCTTGGGAAGTAGGCGAACCAAAGTGGGGATACGGAGGACGTTCAGTTGCACCCATTGATTAATACAGTTTGCCCTTAGGAGTTCCCAGCATGTCGATCAACGTCGAAGACTATTTCGCACGCGCCACTTTTGACAAAATGAAGGCGTTTGCCGACAAGCAAGAAACCCCGTTCGTGGTGATCGACACCGCGATGATCAGCCAGGCCTACGACGACCTGCGCGCCGGTTTCGAATTCGCCAAAGTGTATTACGCGGTCAAGGCCAACCCGGCCGTCGAAATCATCGACCTGCTCAAGGACAAAGGCTCGAGCTTCGACATCGCCTCGATCTATGAGCTGGACAAGGTCATGGACCGCGGCGTCAGCGCCGACCGTATCAGCTACGGCAACACCATCAAAAAATCCAAAGACATCCGCTACTTCTATGAGAAGGGCGTGCGCCTGTTCTCCACCGACTCCGAAGCCGACCTGCGCAACATCGCCAAGGCCGCGCCGGGCTCGAAAGTGTATGTGCGTATCCTCACCGAAGGCTCGACCACGGCTGACTGGCCGTTGTCGCGCAAATTCGGCTGCCAGACCGACATGGCCATGGACCTGCTGATCCTGGCCCGTGACCTGGGCCTGGTGCCTTACGGCATCTCCTTCCACGTCGGCTCGCAACAGCGCGACATCAGCGTGTGGGACGCGGCGATCGCCAAGGTCAAAGTGATTTTCGAACGCCTGAAGGAAGAAGACGGCATCCATCTCAAGCTGATCAACATGGGTGGCGGCTTCCCGGCCAACTACATCACCCGCACCAACAGCCTGGAAACCTACGCAGAAGAAATCATCCGCTTCCTCAAGGAAGACTTCGGCGACGACCTGCCGGAAATCATCCTGGAGCCGGGCCGTTCGCTGATCGCCAACGCCGGCATCCTGGTCAGTGAAGTGGTGCTGGTAGCGCGCAAATCGCGTACCGCCGTGGAACGTTGGGTGTACACGGATGTGGGCAAGTTCTCCGGCCTGATCGAAACCATGGACGAAGCCATCAAGTTCCCGATCTGGACCGAGAAGAAAGGCGAGATGGAAGAAGTGGTCATCGCCGGCCCCACCTGCGACAGCGCCGACATCATGTACGAAAACTACAAGTACGGCCTGCCGCTGAACCTGGCGATCGGTGATCGTCTGTACTGGCTGTCGACCGGTGCGTACACCACCAGCTACAGCGCGGTTGAGTTCAATGGCTTTCCACCGTTGAAGTCGTTTTATGTTTAACAGCAGCAGCAAGTTTTAAGCTGCAAGAAAAACCCATGACGTGTCATGGGTTTTTTTATGCCTCGGGAAGGCTGGCGGCGCGTTGTCGGTAGGCCTCGGCCATCGCGCGAATCGGCGGATCGTTGGCCGCCGCCAGCGCCTTGTGGGCCACCCGCAAAAACTTCAGATTGCCGCCGGCAAGCGCTTTGTGCAGCCACTCCAGCGCCGCCTCGACCTGGCCTCTATCCGCCAGCACCGCCGCATAACTGAACTGCCCACGGAAATCCCCGCCGTCGGCTGAGCGGCGATA
The DNA here is from genome assembly GCF_054668275.1 of Pseudomonas sp. S3_A03. NCBI lineage: Bacteria > Pseudomonadati > Pseudomonadota > Gammaproteobacteria > Pseudomonadales > Pseudomonadaceae > Pseudomonas > Pseudomonas sp. S3_A03. Next base: position 4,939,139 of record NZ_CP162753.1, on the reverse strand, counting down.
CCAGTCCACGGCGGCCTGCGGGTCCCTCGGGCAATACAGGCCGTCTTCCAGGTAGCGCCCCAGCAGGTTCATCGACTTGGCGTGGCCCTGCTCCGCCGCCAGACGATACAAGCGCAGTGCTTGCGGCTGGTCCTCAGCCACACCGCGACCGGTCGCCAGCAGGTTGGCGTAGTTGTACTGCGCCCAATCCAGCCCCGCCTCGGCGGCCAGACGGTATTGTTGCGCCGCCGCGACCGCATCGGCCGGGCAGCCCCAGCCATGTTCCAGGCAACGCGCGACCATATTGCGCGCCATCAGGTGACCGCCCTGCGCCGCGATGCGAAACCAGCGCAGCGCCAGCGCTTCATCACGGGCAATACCGCGTCCTTGCAGCAGGATTTGCCCGAGCAGGGCCTGGGCATCGACCACGCCCTCCTTCGCCGCGATCAGGATCGCCTGGGCGGCGCGCACCGGCGAGTCGTCAAGCATGCGCTGCAATTGTTCGACGTTGAGCACTTCTGCGCGGCGCAATAAAAACCCCATCTCAGACCTCCACCCAGCGACGCAACAGGTTGTGGTAGGTGCCGGTGAGCTGGATCAACGCCGGGTGGTCGGGTACGTCGGCGGTCAGTTGCCGGATCGCACCGTCCATCTCGAACAACAGGGTGCGCTGGCTGTCTTCGCGCACCAGGCTTTGGGTCCAGAAGAACGAGGCGTAGCGCGCGCCACGGGTTACGGCGTTGACTTTGTGCAGGCTCGAGCCTGGGTACAGCACCATGTCGCCGGCGGGCAACTTGACGCGCTGCAGGCCGAAGGTGTCCTGGATCTCCAATTCGCCGCCGTCGTATTCGTCGGGGTCGCTGAAGAACAGGGTGGATGACAGATCAGTGCGCACACGCTCGTGGCTGCCTTTGGGCTGGCGCACCGCGTTATCGATATGAAAGTCGAAACTGCCGCCAGCGGTATAGCAGTTGAGCAGCGGCGGGAAGACTTTGTGCGGTAACGCCGCCGACATAAACAGTGGGTTTTGCCACAGGCGCTCAAGCATCGCCGCGCCGATTTCCTTGGCCAACGGATGGCCTTCGGGCAATTGCAGGTTGTGTTTGGCTTTGGCGGACTGGTGCCCGGCAGTGATTTTACCGTCGGCCCAATCAGCGCTTTCCAGAGCCTGGCGGATGCGCTGCACTTCCTCGCGAGAGAACAGGCCGGGAATATGCAGCAACATGAGGCACTACCTGTCAGCGGAAAGGCGCCAATGGTATTGATTCTTATCCGCTGTGTAAAACGCAGGGACGAACGAGATCGCAAAAACCTTAAGGAAAAAGTGTAAAGAATGTAAATTCAATGCAATTAGCAATGTATCGCAATTGATATGGAGTCTTGTTCAACCTATATTCCGCGGCCTCACATCCTTGGGGAAAGGACACGTCATGTCGCGCACCACACTAAAAACAACCGCCGGTTCACCACGTCTGCTGGCCTCGGCCATCGGCGTTGCCCTCGGTGCCAGCTCTGCCGCCCACATGGCGCAAGCGGCCGAAGACACGGAACAAAAAGGCCAGCGCAACAGTATTTCCCTGGGTGCCACCAGCATCACCGGCGAAGCACAGGACGACACCTCCTACCAAGTCGAAAAAGCATCCTCGCAGAAATACACCGCGCCCCTGGTGGACACCCCTCGCTCGGTCACCGTAGTGCCACAGCAGGTACTCAAGGACACCGCCGCCACCTCGTTGCAGGATGCCTTGCGTACCGTACCGGGCATCACGTTTGGTGCCGGTGAAGGCGGCAACCCGCAGGGCGATCGCCCGTTTATCCGTGGTTTTGACGCCCAGGGCGACACCTACCTGGACGGCGTGCGCGACACCGGCGGCCAGAGCCGCGAGATCTTCGATATCGAGTCGATTGAAGTCAGCAAAGGCCCGAACTCTTCGTTCGGCGGTCGCGGTTCGGCCGGCGGCAGCCTCAACCTGGTGAGCAAGACCCCACAGGCGGGGGACTTCACCAACGGTGGTTTCACCTACGGCTCCGACCAGACCCGTCGCTACGTACTCGATGTGAACCGCCAGTTCCTCGACGACAGCGCCGCGTTCCGTCTCAACCTGATGACCCACGAGCAGAACGTGGCGGGCCGCGATGCGGTGAACTACGACCGCTGGGGCGTCGCCCCATCGCTGACCTTCGGCCTGGGCACCCCGACCCGCGTCAATCTCAGCTACTACCACATGGAAAGCAACGACCTGCCGGACTCGGGCATTCCCTACGGCTACGGCTCTTCGACCGCCACCGCCCACGTGCATGACAAACCCACCGACGGCGGCGACAGCAGCAACTTCTACGGCCTCAAGGACCGTGATTTTCGCAAGACCCGCGCCGATATCAGCACGGTCTCTGTCGAGCACGACCTGAACGACAACATGACCCTGAAAAACACCCTGCGCCACGGCAGCACCGGCCAGGACTACGTGCTCACCCAGCCGGATGACAGCAAGTTCAACGTCAACCGTTTCGGTACCGTGTGGCGCCGCGCCAACACCCGCGTGTCCACCACCACGACCACCACCAACCAGACCGACCTGTTCGGCAGCTTCCAGGCGCTGGGCTTCAAGCACAGCTACTCCACCGGCCTGGAATTTACCGGTGAAGAAACCCGCGTCAGCAGCTACACCGTCAGCCCGAACGCCAACCCGGTCTGCACCGTGGCCGGCGGTGGTCGCGGCGGCCAATGCACCTCGCTGAGCAACCCGAACCCGGACGACGCCTGGGCCGGCAGCACCGCGCGCAACTACCTGGGCACCAACACCAAGGCCACCAGCCGCGCTGCTTATGTGTTCGACACCATCGAACTCGACCCGAAATGGCTGCTCAACGTCGGCCTGCGCTACGACACCTTCGACACCGAAGCCAACACCAACGCGGTACCGACCGCCACCGTCAAAGCGCGCAGCAAAATCAAGGATGACAGCCAGTTCTTCAACTGGCAGGCCGGCCTGGTCTGGAAGCCGGTGGAGAACGCCAGCATCTATGCCTCCTACGCCACCTCGGCATCGCCAGCCGGCGGCCTGGTGGGTGAAGGCGCCGACGCAAACCCACTGTCGGCGGGCGCCGCATCGAGCGACCTGCAGCCCGAAGAAACCGTCAACTACGAGTTGGGCACCAAGTGGGACCTGTTCCACGATCGTCTGTCGCTGACCGCCGCGGTGTTTCGCACCGAGAAGAAAAACACGCGCATCCTGGTCGACGCGCTCACCTACCAGAATGCCGGTGAATCCCAGGTCGATGGCATCGAGTTGTCCGCCAGCGGCAAGCTCACCGATCACTGGCAAGTGTTCGCCGGCTACAGTTATCTGGACAGCGAGTTGGTCAAGGCCGGTCGTAACGGGCGCAACGGGGTAATCAGCGCCGGTTCCAACGAGGGCAACCAAATGCCCAACACGCCGAAGAACAGCTTCAGCCTGTGGACCACCTACGACGTCACCGCGAAGCTGACCGTCGGCGGCGGCGCGTTCTATGTCGACGACGTTTACGGTGATGTGGGCAACACCGTTTACGTGCCGTCGTACACCCGCTACGACGCCATGGCCAGCTACAAGCTGACCAAGAACGTCGACCTGCAACTGAACGTGCAAAACCTGACCGACAAGGTCTACTACGACAAGGCCTACGGCTCGCACTTCGCCAACCAGGCGGCTGGGCGTACGGCATTGTTGACCACCAGCTTCCACTTCTAAACCGCCGCGACACGCAGCAAACAGCCCCACGCATCGGATGCGCGGGGCTTTTTTATGTAAAACAGAATGTTTCTCGACAAGCCACGGCATAATGCGCGCCGTGCCCTACATACCCAGATAGACGAGGCGGTCAGACGTGTTGAAGAAAACCCTGTTCCAGTTGCACTGGTTCTTCGGCATCACTGCCGGGCTGGTGCTGGCCTTGATGGGGATCACCGGGGCGGCGGTCTCGTTTCAGGATGAACTACTGCGCGCGCTCAACCCCAGCGTACTGAGCGTAGAAAAACGCGAAGCCGGCGTGCTGCCACCCGCCGAACTGGTGCGCAAACTGGAAGCCACCGAAGGCAAAACCGTGGCCATGCTCTGGGTAGAACGCGACAGCGGCCTCGCCGCACGCGTGTCCTTCACCCCGCCGCCGGGCGAGCGCCGGGGCCAGATGCGCTACTTCGACCCCTACACCGGCGACTATCGGGGTGATGTGGTCGGCCAGGACTTCTTCGGCTTTATCCTGCAATTGCACCGTTTCCTCGCCATGGGTGAAACCGGGCGGCAGATCACCGGCGCCTGCACCCTGATCCTGGTGTTCTTCTGCCTCTCCGGCCTGTACCTGCGCTGGCCGCGCCAGGTCGCGAACTGGCGTGCGTGGCTGACCCTGGACTGGCGCAAAAAGGGCCGCAGTTTCAATTGGGACCTGCACTCGGTATTCGGCACCTGGTGCCTGTTGGCCTATCTGCTGGCGGCGTTGACGGGCCTGTCCTGGTCCTACGACTGGTACAGCCAGGGCCTGACCAAGCTGCTGTCCGACGCCCCGCAAAACGAACGGGTGCGCACACGCGGCCCAGCCCCCGCCGGCCCGGCGCCGGTCGCCAATTACGAGGCGATCTGGAGCAGTATCTACAGCAACGCCGGCCCCGGCTTGAGCGCCTACAACATCCGTATGCCGGCAGTCGCCGGGCAGCCCGCCACGGTCTATTACCTGCTGCAAAACTCACCCCATGACCGCGCGCTGAACCAGATCAACCTGGACCCGGCCACCGGCGAGGTCAAATCCCACGATCAGTACGCCAACAAAAGCTTCAAGGCGCAGTTGCTGACCAGCCTTTACGCACTGCACACCGGCAGCTATTTCGGCCTGACCGGGCGCATTCTCCTCACCCTCAGCTCGATGCTGATGCCGTTGTTCTTTATCACCGGCTGGCTGCTGTACCTGGACCGTCGTCGCAAAAAGCGCCAGGTGCGCGATGCCCGCCAAGGCCTCGGCGCCAACCACAGCGATGCACCGGCCTGGCTGATCGGCTTTGCCAGCCAGAGCGGTTTTGCCGAACAGCTGGCCTGGCAGACCGCCGCGCAATTGCAGGCGGCCGGCCTGCCGGTGAAGGTGCAGCCGCTGGGTAGCGTCAGCCAGGATGACCTGTGCCAATCGCACCACGCACTGTTTGTGGTGAGCACCTTCGGCGACGGCGAAGCGCCCGACAGCGCCCGCGGTTTCGAACGCAGCGTGCTTGGGCAAGCCCTCTCCCTCAAGGGCCTGAACTACTCGGTGCTGGCCCTGGGTGATCGCCAGTACGAGCACTTCTGCGGCTTTGCCCGACGCCTGCATTTCTGGTTGACCAACCAGGGCGGCAACCCGCTGTTCGCCCCGGTGGAAGTGGACAGCGGCGACACCGCCGCGCTGCTGCATTGGCAACAACAACTGGGGCAACTGACCGGCCACGCGCCCGCAACGGCATGGCCCACCGCGCAGTACGAACTCTGGACGCTCAGCCAGCGCCGCCTGCTCAACGCCAACAGCAGCGGCTCGGCGGTATACCTGCTGGGCCTCACCCCGCCCAAGCCGCACACCTGGCAAGCCGGTGACCTGGTGGAAGTGCTGCCGCGCAACTGCCCATCGGCCCTCGAGCACTTCCTTGACGGCCTGGGCCTGGCGGGCAGCGACGATGTACTGATCGACGGGCTGGCGCAGCCTCTCAACCAGGCCCTGGCCAGCCGTCAACTGCCGGACAACCGCACCCATCTGGTCGGCCTGCACGCCCAGGCGCTGGTGGACGCGCTGGTGCCCCTGGGCATGCGTGAATATTCCATCGCCTCGATTGCCAGCGACGGCGTCCTGGAACTGATCGTGCGCCAGGAACGCCACCCCGACGGCAGCCTGGGCCTGGGTTCGGGTTGGCTCACCGAGTACGCGGCGGTCGGCTCGGGCATCAGCCTGCGCCTGCGGCGCAACAGTGGTTTCCATCTGCCGGATGCCCCGGTGCCGCTGATTCTGTTGGGCAACGGCACCGGCCTCGCCGGACTGCGCAGCCTGCTTAAGGCACGCATTGCCGATGGCCAGCAGCGCAACTGGTTGTTGTTCGGCGAACGCAATATCGCCCACGACTATCTGTGCCGGGATGAGCTGCAAAGCTGGCTGGCCAGCGGTGATCTGGCCTTGCTGGACCTGGCGTTCTCGCGGGATCAGGCAGAGAAGATCTACGTACAGGACCGACTGCGCGAATCGGCGGATGTCGTGCGCAAATGGCTGGCCGATGGCGCGGCGATTTATGTGTGCGGCAGTTTGCAGGGGATGGCGGCGGGCGTGGATCAGGCACTGCTGGATATCCTCGGACGTGAGGCGGTGGAACGCTTGATCGAGCAAGGCCGTTACCGTAGAGACGTGTACTGACGCGATCCAATGTGGGAGGGGGCTTGCTCCCTCCCACATTTGGATTGCATTTCAAGTCAGGTTGGTTGCAGCTTCTGTTGGAACACCGAGATCCCATCCAAGTCCCGCAATATCACGGTCAACTCCGCCGTCTGACCATCGATGTTCACCTCGCCAAAAAACTGAAACCCGGCAAATGGGGAGGTGTTTTGCGCCGGCGGTGCCTTCTCGAACACCACCTCCGGGCCAAAGGTTTTATCCAATGGATTGGGCCCGAAGCTCCCCGCATTCAGGGGCCCGGCGACAAACTCCCAGAACGGCTCGAAATCCTGGAACGCTGCGCGGTCCGGGTGATAGTGATGCGCTGCGCAGTAGTGCACATCCGCCGTCAGCCACAGGTGGTTACGCACCTGTTGCGCCCTTAAAAAGCCCAGCAGCTCGGCAATTTCCAGCTCGCGACCTTGCGCCGCGCCAGGGTCACCATTGGCAATGGCTTCCCAGCGTGGCACGCCGGGGCTGACTTCACCGTCGGGTACACCCAGGCCAATCGGCATATCCGCGGCAATCACCTTCCACTGCGCCGTGGAAGCCTTGAGTTCGCGCTTGAGCCAATCGAGTTGCTCGCGGCCCAGGAAGGGTTTGGCGCCGCCCAGGTTGTCATCGTTGCCACCGCGATAGCTGCGCATGTCGAGCACGAACACATCCAGCAACGGGCCGTAGCTGAGCTTGCGATAAATCCGCCCACCGCCGTCGGCGCTCTGCAGGCGCATCGGCGCATATTCGAGCCAGGCCTGACGCGCGCGCCCCACCAAGGTGTTGACGTTCTTGGTCTGGTAACGCTCATCGAGCTGCTTGCTTGGCGACCAGTTATTCACCACCTCGTGGTCGTCCCACTGCCAGATCTGCGGCACCTCGGCATTGAAGCGGCGCACGTTTTCATCCAGCAGGTTGTAGCGGTAATTACCGCGATATTCGTCAAGGGTTTGGGCGACCTTGCTCTTGGCTTCGGTGGTGATGTTGCGCCAGATGCGCCCGTCCTCGGTGGTCAGTTGCGTCGGTACCGGGCCGTCGGCGTAGATGGTGTCGCCGCTGTGGATAAAGAAGTCCGGCAGGCGCAGGCGCATGGCTTCGTAGATGCGCATGCCGCCGATGTCCGGGTTGATGCCGAAGCCCTGGCCGACGGTGTCGCCACTCCACACAAAGCGGATGTCGCGCCGCTGTTGCGGCACGCTGCGCAGGTGGCCGAACCAGGGCTCGCTGGCGATGCCCGTCTGGGCATCTTCGAAGTGCACGCGGTAGAAAATCGCCTGGTCGGCGGGCAGCCCGCTGAGTTCAACGCGGGCGGTAAAGTCGCTGCGGTTATCGGCCAGCGGCGAAACGAATCGACGCGGGTTGCTGAAGACACTGCGGGTGTCCCACTCCACCACCATGCGCGCCGGGCGGTCGCTGCGGCTCCAGATCATGGCGCGGTCGCCAAGCAGGTCGCCGGACTGCACACCGTCAGTGAGTTGCGGCCGGTCCTTGACCGACGCGATCACCGCAGGCGCCAGGCCCGGCAGCAAAAGACCGGCGCCGACGGCTTGCATCACGCGGCGACGGCCCAGATCGAAGTGGCTCATGCGGGTGCCCTCTTGAGAATCAAAAGGGCACTTAAACACGCAGGAATGAAGCGAATGTGACACTCACCCTGCGGTGAGCCGAGCTCCAATGTGGGAGCAAGCCCCCACATTATTGAAGGGTGTCAGGCCTTGGCGGTGGTGACTGCCAGCTCCACCGCTTCCGGGCGCTTGATCAACGCGTACACCACGCCGGTCAACAGGCTGCCGGCCATAATCGCCAGTAGGTACAACAGCGCATGGTTGATTGCATTCGGGATCACCAGGACGAACAACCCGCCATGGGGCGCCGCCAGCACACAGCCGAAGTACATCGACAAGGCGCCGGTCAATGCACCGCCGGCGATGCTGGCCGGGATCACGCGCAGCGGGTCTTTGGCGGCAAACGGAATCGCGCCCTCGGAGATAAAGCACAAACCAAGGATCATCGCGGCCTTGCCGGCTTCGCGCTCGGTCTGGGCAAATTTGCGCCGTGCCAGGAACGTGGCGATGCCCATACCGATTGGCGGCACCATGCCGGCGGCCATGGTCGCGGCCATCGGCGCGCCACTGGACGCCGCCAGTAACCCCACCGAAAACGCATACGCGGCCTTGTTGATCGGCCCACCCAGGTCCACACACATCATGCCGCCCAGCAAGATACCCAGCAGCACCGCGTTGGTGGTGCCCATCGTGCTGAGGAAGTCGGTCAGCCCGGTGAGCATGCGCGCCACCGGCGGCCCCACCAGATAGATCATCGCAAGGCCGGTGAACAGGCTCGCCAGCAACGGGATGATCAGGATCGGCTTGAGCGCCTCCATGCTCTGCGGCAAGCGCACGGCACGGCTGATCAGCTTGACGCTGTAGCCCGCCAGGAAACCCGCCAGGATCCCGCCGATAAACCCCGCGCCCAACGTGCCGGCCAACAGGCCGCCGATCATGCCGGGCGCAATGCCAGGACGGTCGGCAATCGAGTACGCGATATAACCCGCCAGCAGTGGCACCATCAACGTAAAGGCGCTGTTGCCGATGGTTTTCAACGCCGCCGCGAGAGTGCCTGGCTGTTCAAACGCGTGAATGCCGAACGCGAACGACAACGCGATCAACAACCCGCCCGCCACTACCATCGGCAACATGAACGACACCCCGGTGAGCAGGTGTTTGTACACGCCGGTTTTTTCCGGCTTGGCCACCGCGCCGCTGGCCGCGCTTTCAACGCTGCCTTCGGCCAGGGCCTTGTTGAGGGTCGCCTCGGATTGCTTGAGGGCAATGCCGGTGCCGCAACGGTAGATTTTCTTGCCGGCGAAGCGCTCGGTGGCGACTTCGATGTCGGCCGCGAGCAACACCACATCGGCATCGGCGATGGCCTGCGGGCTCAACGGCGTACGCGCCCCAACCGAGCCTTGGGTCTCGACCTGCAAGTCGTAACCCAGGCGCCTGGCCGTCTGCTGCAAAGCTTCGGCGGCCATGAAGGTGTGGGCGACGCCGGTCGGGCAGGCCGTGATCGCCACGATCCGCGGGGCACTCTTCGGCGCAACGGGGGCTTGGCTGGCGACAAATACCTGGGCTTCTTCAGCACCGCGACGCAGCACCGCTTCGACATCCGCCAACGCCTGCGCCGGGGTGCTCTGGAATACGCGCTTGCCGACAAACCGCTGCATATCCACTGGTGTGCTGCTGACCAGCAACACCCATTCGGCGCCGTCGATCGTGGCCTGGGACAACGCGCGCTCCGGGTGCTGCGTATCCACCACTTCGACGCTGGTGCTCCAACCCTGGCGTTGCGCGGCGGCGTCCAACAAGCGGGCGCACAGCACACTGGTGACCATGCCGTTGGGGCAGGCAGTAACAATGGCTAACTTCATCACAAACCCTCTTATTGTTCTGTCAGCGGGCGTACAACAACGCCGCTTTCGAGGCGCGCCAAGTGCGCGTCATCGCTGATGCCGAAACCGATCTGCGTCACCGCCATCGCGGCAATCGCGGTGGCACGGCGCAGCGTCTGCTCGGGCGTGTCGCCGCTGAGCAGACCATGCAGCATGCCGGCCAGCAGCGAGTCGCCGGCGCCCACGGTGCTGGCCACCGTCACCCGTGGCGGCGTGGCATGCAGCGTCGCACCCGAGCTGTACCAGGTCACGCCTGCGGCACCGTCGGAAACCACCACGTGCTCCACACCCTGTTGATGCAGTTGGCTGACGGCATCGGTGGCGTTGTCCAGCGCCTCGGCCAGTTCTTCGGTATTGGGCTTGACCATCCAGGGGCCTGCCTTCAAACCGGCGCGCAGCGCTTCGCCGCTGGTGTCCAACACGACTTTCAATCCGAGGTTTTTGAGGTGCTCCAACATGCCCTGAAACCACTGCGGGCTGACGCCGCGCGGCAAGCTGCCGGCCACCACCACCACATCGAAGTCGAGGCCGACGGTTGCGATCCTGTTGAGCAGGTCTTGTTGCGCCTGCTCACTCACCAGCGGCCCCGGCGCATTGATATCGGTAACCCGGCCATCCTGTTCGGCAATCTTGATATTGCTGCGGGTTTCGCCCGGTACACGAATGAACACGTCGCCAAACCCACGGCCGGCGATCAGCGCCTCGAACGCCTGGGGGTTTGCGCTGCCGAGAAACCCGCCGACGCTTACGTGATGCCCCAGGTCGGCCAGCACTTGGGCGACATTCACGCCCTTGCCGGCGGCATGGGTCAGCAGGGTTTCGCTGCGGTTGACTGCACCGGGCGCCAGGCGCGGCAAACGCACCGTCAGGTCCAACGCCGGGTTCAGCGTCAGGGTTAGAATCCTTGCCATTTACACCGCCTCCACTAGGGCACGCACTTCGGCAGGGGAACCCACCGCCAGTGCTTGTTGCGCCAGGCGCTGGGCCTCGCTCAGACTGAATTCACGCACCCGCGCTTTCACTTCGGGAATGCTGCGGGCCGACACGCTCAACTCATCCACGCCCAGGCCGACCAGCACCGGCACCGCCAGCGGGTCCGCCGCCAGCTCGCCGCACACGCCGACCCATTTGCCATGGGCATGGGCCGCGCGCACGGTGATGTCGATCAGTTGCAACACCGCCGGGTGCAGGCCATCGGCCTGGGCCGACAAGGTCGGGTGGCCACGGTCGATGGCCAGGGTGTATTGGGTCAGGTCGTTGGTGCCGACGCTGAAGAAGTCGACCTCCTTGGCCAGCACCGGCGCCAACAACGCGGCGGAGGGCACTTCGATCATGATGCCCAATTGCAGATCCGCCACCGGAATCTCCAGGCGCAGGCGTTCGGTCATGTCGCGGGCCGCGCGCCATTCATCCACGCTGCCGACCATGGGGAACATGATGCGCAACGGGCGGCTGTCGGCGGAACGCAGCAATGCGCGCAACTGCGCTTCCATGATCTGCGGGCGCTGCAGGGTCAGGCGAATACCGCGCACACCGAGAAAGGGGTTTTCTTCCTCGGCAATCGGCCAGTAAGGCAACGGCTTGTCACCGCCCACATCGAGGGTACGCACCACCAGCGGGCGCCCGCCGAGGCCATCGAGCACGCGGCGGTATTCGGCTTCCTGGGTGGCTTCGTCCGGGGCTTGGGGGTGCGCCATGAAAATCAGTTCGGTACGCAGCAAACCGATGCCTTCGGCGCCCTGCTCCACCGCGCTGGCCACCCCGGCGCTTTCGCCGATGTTGGCGAACACTTCCACGGCATGACCATCGCGGGTCAGGGCCGGTTCGTGGCGCTGGGCCGCAGCGGCTTGCAGGCGTTGTTCGCGGGTGTCGCGTTCAACGGTGGCGCGTTGCAGGGTCGCGGCGTCGGCGTCCACATGCAGGCGGCCGCGCTGACCATCGAGCAACAGCGGCGTGCCGGCGGCCAACAACAACACGCCGGGGCCGGCGCCCACCAACGCGGGAATGCCGAGGGCGCGCGCGACGATGGCACTGTGCGCCGTGGCGCCGCCACGGGCGGTGAGGATGCCGGCGACGCGAGTCGGGTCCAGGCGCGCAACATCGGAGGGGCCGACTTCGTCCATCACCAGGATGTAAGGCTCACTCGGCTCCTGGGCGCCTTCGACGCCGCACAATTGCGCCAATACACGCCGGCCGATGTCGCGCAGGTCGGCGGCGCGCTCGGCGAGCAAGGCGTCCTGCAATGCCTCCTGCTGCTTGGCGGCGGCTTCGATCACGCTCATCCACGCGGCTTCGGCGCTCTCGCCCTGCTTGAGGCGCGTGTCGACTTCGTCGGTCAGTTCGGGGTCGTCGAGCATTTCCTGGTGAGTGATGAAAATCTCACGGATCGCCTTGGACGGGTTACGTTCGATCAAGCCCTGGATATCCCGGCGCACGTCCGCCAGGGCGGCTTGCAGGCGCTGACGCTCAACGGCCGAGGTTTCGCCGCGCAGCGGGTAGTCGAAGACTTGCTGGACCTGGATATGCGCAGGGCCGATGGCAATGCCCGGCGCGGCGGCAATTGCCTGCACCTGGCTGCCGGCCGGCGGCGCGCTGACTGCCGGCTCGATATCGAGCACTTCGGGCTGGGCGCTCACCGTCGGCAACGCCTCGACCTCTTCGCCGAGGCCCTCTTGCACCGCCGCCAACAGCGCGGGCAGGGCATCGCCGGCAATGCTCGGCTCGGCGACAAATTCCAGCACCTGGCCGCGACGCGCGCCGAGGCTGAGCAGCTTGCTCAGGCTTTTCACCGACACGGCGCCTACCGGACCATCGACGATGCGCACACGCAGGTCGCCGTCAAAACTCTTGGCCAGTTGCGCGAGGATCTTCGCCGGGCGTGCATGCAGGCCGTGGGCGTTGGCCAGGGTGATGCGGGCGCTCGGCCAGTCAGGCGGCAGTTCGCCGCCCAATACTTCCAGCACCGCGCGACTGCTGGTAGCGCGCCCCAACTCTTGGCCGCGGCCTTCAATCAACAAGGCGCACAGGCGCTCCAGCAAGGCCTGGTGCGCTTCGCCAAGGCTGGCCAGGCAGAACAGACCGTTGAGCGGCTGGCCGAGGTAACGCATGGGCTTGTCCGGTGTGACAAACGCCAGGCCCGGACGCTTGACCGTCTGTTCACTGTGCAGCCACCACAGGCCATCGCCCAGTGGCAGTGCATCGACCTGCTGCAGCACCGCGGCAAAGCCATTGCTCACGCAATCGGCCTGGCGCAACAGGCGCGCACCTCGCCACACCAGCTCTTCGAAGTCGTCGGCGGACACGCCGAGGCTGATCATCTGCGCATCCAGCGCCAGTTCCTGCGGCGCGCCTTGCAACAGTTTCAGCAAGGCTTCGGCGCTCGCGGCACGGCGCAGCGCCTGGCCCAGGTCGGTTTCGCCGAGGGCACGGGTAAGCAGTTGCAGCAGGCGCAGGTGTTCATCCGATTGGGCGGCAATACCAATCGCCAGGTAGACGATCTGGCCGTCGCCCCAGTCCACCCCTTCGGGGAACTGCAGCAGGCGCACGCCGGTAAGAAAAACCTGGTCGCGGGTTTCGGGAGTGCCGTGGGGGATGGCAATACCTTGGCCGAGAAAAGTCGAGCCTTGGGCTTCACGGGCCTGCAAACCGCTGAGATAACCCTCGGCGACCAGGCCATCGGCCACCAGTTTGTCTGCGAGCAGGTGCAAGGCAGCAGATTTATCCACAGCCACTTGGCCCATGGATATCTGCTCTACAGTGAGCTCAAGCATGCCGTTCTCCTAGTTAGTGCAAAGGGTGCACTAGGTATTGTTTTGAATAAAACAGTGTAAAGGTGTTCAGTGATAGCTGACTGAGTAGTCAATTGGCAGTAGTTACTCAGTAGCGAACGTCTTAAAAATACGCTGGCTGAAACGTTTAATCTAGAATTTATGGCAGATTACGCGTTTATTGCGCATCCTTGAAGAACCACTCGGCGTTTGAGCGCGGACATGGGCGGCAGGCTGGAATCGGTTACGATTGGACAAAATGTCGGGGCAAGCTCCAAAAAACAAGGAAATCCCGGTTTGAAACTCAGTGATATCGCACGCCTGGCCGGTGTCTCCGTGACCACCGCCAGTTACGTGATCAATGGCAAGGCCGCACAGCAACGCATCAGCAACGCTACCGTCGAGCGGGTGCGTGCGGTGGTCGAGGCCCATGGTTTTACCCCCAACCCCCAGGCCGCCGGACTGCGCAGTCGGCACACGCGCACCTTGGGCTTTATCCTGCCCGACCTGGAAAACCCCAGTTACGCACGAATCGCCAAGCTCTTGGAACAAGGCGCGCGCGCGCGCGGCTATCAGCTACTGATCGCCAGTTCCGACGACGACGCAGACAGCGAGCGCCAACTGCTGCAACTGTTCCGCGCACGACGCTGCGATGCGTTGTTCGTGGCCAGTTGCCTGCCCGCCAGCGACGACAGTTACCGCGAGCTGCAAGCCAAGGGCCTGCCGGTGATCGCCATCGACCGGGTGATGGCGCCGGAGCAGTTCTGCTCGGTGGTCAGCGACGACCGCCAGGCCTGCCAGCAACTGACCAGCAGCTTGCTGCAGCCGTTGCCCAAACAGATTGTGCTGATCGGCGCACGGCCCGAGCTGAGCATCAGCCAGGAGCGCGCCGCCGGCTTCCGTGAAGCGCTGCAAGGGTTCGCGGGTGAGGTGATCGTCGAACACGGCGAAGCTTTCAGCCGCGACTGTGGCCGCCAGTTGATGGAGCAACTTCTGCATCAACTGGGGCATCTGCCTGACGCGCTGGTGACCACGTCCTACGTGTTGCTGCAGGGTGTGTTTGACGCGCTGCATGACTTCCCGCTGAAATCACGCCCGTTGCGCCTGGGCACCTTTGGTGACACCCAACTGCTGGACTTCTTGCCGCTGCCCGTGAACGCCATGGCCCAGCAGCATCAGCTTATTGCCGAAACCGCCCTGCGCCTGGCCCTGGCGGTCATTGAAGAAGAACAGTACCAACCGGGCGTACACGCCATCGGCCGGACCTTCAAGCAGCGCATTGTCGAGGCTTGAGCGTGGAGCTGATCGACACCCACACCCACCTGGACTTCGCGGACTTCGACACCGACCGCCGCGAAGTCCTCGCCCATAGCCGTGAAGTGGGCGTGCGGCGCATGGTGGTGCTGGGGGTGTATCAGCAGAATTGGCAGCGCGTGTGGGATTTGGTACAGGCTGATGAAGGTTTGTTCGCCGCCTTTGGCCTGCACCCGGTGTACCTCGACGATCACCGCGCCGCCGACCTGACGGCCCTGGGCGACTGGCTGAGCCGCCTGCGCGGCCATCGGCAATTGTGCGCGGTAGGCGAGATCGGCCTGGATTACTTCCTTGAACACCTGGACCGCGAACGCCAGCAAAGCCTGTTCGAAGCCCAACTGCAACTGGCGGCGGACTTCCAGCTTCCGGCGCTGCTGCACGTGCGCCGCAGCCACGCGGTGGTCATTGCCACCCTCAAACGCATCCGCCTGGCACGGGGCGGCATCATCCATGCCTTCGCCGGCAGCCGGGAAGAGGCGCGCGAATACATCAAGCTGGGCTTCAAGCTTGGCCTGGGCGGCGCCGCCACCTGGCCCCAGGCGCTGCGCATGCACAAGGTACTGGCGCAACTGCCGCTGGACGCGGTGGTACTGGAAACCGACTCGCCGGACATGGCCCCCGCCATGTACCCAGGCCAGCGCAATAGCCCCGAGCATCTGCCGGCTATCTGCGCCGCGCTGGCCGATCGCATGGGCATCAGCCCGTCATTGCTGGCCGAGGCGAGCACACGCAATGCGTGCGAGTTGTTTAATTGGTAGCGCCGGGTTCACGGCTTGCAGGTTCAAGGTCAACCGTTGCTGGTGACGGGCATAGCGCAACACCGCGAAATGCACCAACACCACCAGTGATGAAAGGTTGAACTGCCCAAGCACACTGAGCAGCCCCAGCCACTCGGCCACCAGCGCCACGATCAACACCACGCACGTCAGCGCCACCATGCCCGGGCGTACCAGCGCCCAGTGGTCCAGCGCCTTGAAGTGGCGCAACTGCCGGGGGCAATTGAGCGCCAGGACCCGCTGGCAATAGGGGCAATCGAAAGGTACTTCGATGGCGATGGCATTCAATTGCCAAGCCTTGAGTTCAAACGTGATGTCGCAATGGGCGCAATGCCCTTTGATGCCAATTGCACCGGTCATCGTCGTGCCTACCCTGGACTGTGATTGAGTGAAATAAATTCTCACCCATTCACTCGACGAGAAAACCCGGCCAGGCAAATCCAGACATGCGCCACACCGGCAGCAGCGCCCCTCCTACATCTGCGCCCTACACGCGAAAGGCACCTATCAATTGCTTCAATTCGACCACCTGCATCGATAGCTGTCGGCTCGCCGCTTCGGTCTGATGCGCGCCTTGGGCGGCATGTTCGCCGGCGCGATTGATTTCGACGATGTTCTGATCGATGTCGTGGGCTACCGCCGTCTGTTGTTCCACGGCGGCGGCGATCTGCTGGTTTTGATCAACGATCATGCCGACGGCGCCGAGAATATTCTCCAGGGCCTGCTGGACCTGCTGCGACTGGCCCACCGTGCCGTTAGCCACTTCATGGCTGGTGCCCATGGCCCGCACCGCCGCGTCTACTCCGCTGAGTAAACGGCTGATCATTTGTTCGATTTCTTCGGTGGAATGCTGCGTGCGCCTTGCCAGCGTGCGAACCTCGTCGGCCACCACCGCAAACCCTCGCCCTTGCTCACCTGCCCGCGCCGCCTCGATCGCCGCATTGAGCGCCAGCAGGTTGGTTTGCTCGGCAATGCTTTTGATCACTTCCAACACGCTGCTGATGGACTGGCTGTCGGTGGCCAATTGGTTGATCACCCGTACCGACTGGTCGATTTCGCCGGCCAACCGCGCAATGCTGGCTTGCTGGGATTGCACCAGGCCGCGGCCGCTGACGGTTTCTTCGTTGACACTATGGGCACTGCTCACCGCAGCAGCCGCATTGCGCGCGACTTCCTGGGCAGTGGAAGACATCTGGTTCATGGCCGTCGCCACCTGTTCGATTTGCGTGCGCTGGCCCGAAACCGCCTGGTTGCTCTGGGCCGAAACCGTTTGCACCTGGCCCGCCTGCACTTCGACCTGGCCGACGGTGTGCCCGACGCGCTCGATTAAATCATGGATTTTCGCCACCGTGCCGTTGAACACCTGGCCGAGGTCACCCAGCTCATCACGGCTGTGGGCGACGAAGGTGACGGTCATGTCGCCGGCCGCCACCTTGTCCATCATCGCGCCCAGGCTGCGCAGCGTCGTGCGGGTGGACGCGTAGAACCCGGCATATAAATAGAAGATCAGCAAAAACACCGCCGTCAGCGCCGAAACCAGTAGCACCATGTGCAGGCGATTCTGCGCCAGGCGCTGCTCCAACTGCTGCCCGAGGAACGTCAGCGTGGCCTCGTCGAGTTGGTAGGTCTGGGCCATCAATTGGCTGACCGCGTCATAGAAACCCTGCCAGGGCGCGTCGAGGGTTTCGGCCATGACCACCTGTTCTTCAAACAACTCGCTGGCG
The DNA here is from genome assembly GCF_054668275.1 of Pseudomonas sp. S3_A03. Taxonomy (NCBI): domain Bacteria; kingdom Pseudomonadati; phylum Pseudomonadota; class Gammaproteobacteria; order Pseudomonadales; family Pseudomonadaceae; genus Pseudomonas; species Pseudomonas sp. S3_A03. Next base: position 4,921,726 of record NZ_CP162753.1, on the reverse strand, counting down.
TGTTTGAGGCTGGCATTGCTGGCCTTGGCCAGGCCATCGAGCGCGCCGTGGGCGGCTTTGCTGGAGCCCAGGGCATCCTGCAACTTCAACCCGTATTCGGCCTGCAGCTTTTCCAACTGCTGCAACAGTTCGTCAAACCGCGTGCTGGAGGAAGAATTGAGAAAGCCCTGGCCCAGTGAGTACGCGCCCATTGCCCGCCCTTCTCCCAAGGTCTGGGTGACTTGCGGGGTGACACTGGTGATCAGCTCGCTGAGCTGGCGCAAGTCGCTCTGGGGGTCGCGGCTCAAGCCTGACTGGCTGGCGATGATCTGGCTGAGCATCTGCGCTTGGTTGAGCAATTTGCCGATCAATGCACTTTTGCTCAGCAGCGAGGTTTCCTGTTGCTGAGCCTTGAAGGCGGCGATCAATTCGTCGCGCTTGCCGTCAAAGACTGCAATTTGCTCAGGGTCGGTGGCCATTGCGCTGAAGCCTTGCAGGCGGCTGAGCGCGCCCTGCTCAAGGCTGTTGATCTTGCTTTCAAGGTCACCCGCCTTGCCGGACTGGCCGAGGGTCGCGTTGATTTGCACCTGGTTGTTGAGCGTTTCCAGGTCGCGGCGCAGGGCCAGGCTGCTGCCAAGCAGGTCCAGGCTTTGCAGCTCGACACGGGTGCCCTGGAATTCGCGCCAGGAATCGCGCACCAGATAATAGTTGGTCGCCAGCATCGGTAGCAGGAACAGCACGCTGATCAAGCTGAACTTCATGCCAAAGCTCAAGCGATTCATCAGCGCGACGGCGGGATAGAGCAAGCTCTTCACAGGTGAACTCCCTTTTTATTTTTATTGAGGCGCAGGGCGGCGGCACAAAGCCACTATTTGGCGCTCTGTCTGTATAGCTCAATTCGAAAGGGAGTTTTGTAACTTAAGGTTAACGAGCGAGAATCGGGGCTGCTGTTACGCAGCCCCTTGCGGGCAAGCCCGGCTGACCATTGAGATCAAGGCAACACGGTCCAGATGGCAAACCCCGCGTACCACAACACCGCCGCGCGCAACAGCAACTCCCACAGACGATCCAGACTGTTGATGCCGTCGGCGCCCACTGCCGGCGGTGGGATTTCGGCGGCCACCAGGCCGACTTTTTCGACCAACTGCGCGGCACTGATGTCCCAACTCAGGAGTTCATGCAGCATCACCCGGCTGACCGCAACGAAATTGCCCACCAAGGCAAAACTGGCGGCCAGCAAGCGCACCGGCAACCAGTCAAACGCATGCCGCAGTTGCCCGGCGCGCTCGGCCACCAGAGGGTTGCGGCTGTGTTCACTGGCCAGCGCCAGCAGGCGATAAGCCAGGGCGGCGACCGGGCCCAGCAGGAAGTACCAGAAAATCACCGCAAAAAAGCTCTGATAGGCCTGCCACAACAGATGGCCCTGAACGCGCTCCAGCAGTTGCTCGCCGCTGTCGGCGCCCAGTTTCAGGTCGCGTTCGGCTACATGTTCGGCGGCTTGCAGGTCCCCACGCCGCCAGGCATCGCGAAACGGACCGAGGCCGGCCAATAGATCACCACGCCCCAGGCTGTAGATCACCACCAACAGGTGCACCGGCAGCGCCAACAGGCCATACGCCACGGGCTCCAGCACCAGCAGCAACAGCGCCAGCAACGCCACCGGCAGCAACACCAATACGGTCAGGATCAGCCACGGGCGCTTGCCCATGCGCGGGCTCGCTTCCAGCTTGGCCAATTCGCGCAACCAGCCGCCGTCACGCTGCAACCGCTGGCGCAGGGCCGAGAACTTCTCGATCCACACCGCCAGCACCAAAACCAGAAAACTCATCGTGCGTGTCCTCCATCCTGCAGGGCGCTGCGAAAGCGCGTCCAATCAAAAGCGGGGCCGGGGTCGGTCTTGCGTCCCGGAGCAATATCGCTGTGGCCACAAATACGCTGCGCGGTGATGCCTGGGTAGGCCTTGAGCAACTGGCGGCTCAGGTCGATCAATGACGCATATTGAGCGTCGGTGAAGGGCAGATCGTCCGTCCCCTCCAGCTCGATGCCCACGGAAAAGTCATTGCACGTTTCACGCCCTTCGAAACACGAGACTCCAGCATGCCAGGCCCGGTCGTTGCAGGACACAAACTGCGTCACATCGCCGTCGCGCTCAATCAGAAAATGCGCAGACACGCGCAGGTCGGCGATCCCTTCAAAGTAGGGATGTTCCGTGACATCCAGGCGATTCTGAAAAAACTCCTGCACCTTGCCGGTGGCGAACTGTGCCGGAGGCAGGCTGATGTTATGCACCACCAACAGTGAGATTTCGCCTGTGGGGCGCTCGTTGAAGTTGGGCGAAGGGCAATGGGGAATGCCCTGACACCAACCACTGGCGGGGTCCAACTGCATACAGGATCCTTGAATGTGACTAATTATGACCAGTATGCCGCGTTCGACCCTGTGGTTGCGATCACTTGCCGCGATTGAGTTGACGCAATTGACTGATCACAGCCGTCAGCGCGCGTTCGAACAATGGCCCATCGTCCAGGGTATGCAGTGCGCCGCGCTTGAACGCCCGCGCCAGTTGGCCGGCGTTTTTCTCCAGGACCTTGAGCCCCGTGCGGCCGACAAAAATATAGGTATTGGCCGGCGCCATGATCGCCAGCAATTTGCAACGCAGGGCGTCAGCCTGGTCTTGCTGGAACACGACCCAGCTACCGAGCCGTAGTTGGCGCACCTTGAGCAGATCAGGATCATCGTCCGCCAGGCCTTCGGCCGAATCGGGCGGCAGCACACTGAACACAAAAGGCTCGCGCACTTCGAGCAAGCCTTCGCCGTCGGGCGGCCGAACATGCAGGGCCTGCAGGCGAACAAAAAAATCACGGCTGCTGAACGGGTCGAACGCGGCGCTGGCCAAGCCGTCGCGCAATGCCTTGAGCAAGCGCGGCAACTGCTCCAGCAAGTGCCGTCCGGCTTCGGTATCTGCCTGCAGGCCGACGCTCCATATCAGCTCGTCCATGGTGCGCAGCGCCGCCTGCCATTGCACCGACTGCTCGCCGTGCTTAAGGCAGGTCAAAAGCAGCACCTGGCTCCAGGCCTGCTGTAAAAACTGCACGACCGCATGCGGCAACACCTTGCCCAGCAGCCGTCGATTCAAGGCGTCGGCTACCCGCTGCCGGGCGGCTTCGGTGAGGACGCGCCCGGCCTCGGTATCGAGGGTGTGCTGTTCAAGCAGCTCGCTGCGGCGCTGCTCTTGGGCGATAAACCCACAGAACTCGGCGAGCAGTTGGGAAAAAATCAGCGGATCTTCGACATATTCATTGAGCAAACGCTGCACCACCTGCTCGATGCGCATGTACAGGCTGTCGCGCGCGTAGTCATCCACAGGGCTCCAGGCCATGGCCGCTGCCGCGAGTTCATTGAGCAGGCGCCGGGCCGGGTGGCCGGCACGGCTGAAGAAGCTCTTGTCCTGCACCGCCACTTTCAACAGCGGGATCTGCAAGCGCGCAATCAGGGCCTTGAAGGCATCCGGCACGGCGCGGTCATTGAGGATAAATTCGAACAGCAACGCGATCAGGTTGATCACGTCTTCATCCACCGCTTCCACCACCCGTGACTTGCCACTTTTGACGCTGACGCGGGTTAGCAACTGCTCGAGTTGGTTGCGCAGGTCAAAATCGTCCTCGGCATCAGGCTCCGGCACGTATTGCTGCAAATGCGATAACAGCCGCACGAGGTCGCGGGTGGCGATGGGCTGGGGTGCGGCGCTGGCTTCCAGGGTGGGCGCGACACTACCGCGTACTGCGGCCAGCAACGTCTGCAAGGCGGCGAATGCCTGTTGGCCATTTTCATCGACGGGCTGATCGGCCGCCGGCATTGCCGCTTCGCGCTGGTGATCACGGGCGCGCGCCCGCCGGGGCGACGGGACGGTACAGCCTTGAGTTCGGGCAACACCCCGGTAGCCACCAGCAATTGATTGGCTTCGCAGTAGAGCTGGTCGGCGTCACTGAGCACGTATTTCTCAAACAGCTTGAGCATGATCAGTTTGACCCGGATCTCCACGCCCAGGCTGCGCCCCGCCTGCAGAAAAAATTCGCACAGCTGCGCCGGCCCCAAGGGGTTTTCACGATCATCCAGGCGATTGCCCAGCACGGCGCTCAAGCGCGCGGTGAGTTGTGACAGCGCCAGGCCGTCGCGGTGGTGTACCCGGCCAAGCATGGCGTCAAGCGCCACGGCTTTTTCCTGCTCATCCTTGGAGGTGCCCGGCGTCGTGTCATAGGACAAAGCCGGCACCCGTTGAAGCACACCACGCCCCGCCAGGCCCAACTCGGCAAAGGCGTCGAACAGCCTCTGCATGAACACGCGCTCAAAGTTCTTGCGCTTGAGGCGCAGGTCGCGCATGGCTTCGAAAAAAATATGGTGGTCGAGGTTGTTGCCGGCCTTGTCAGCCATTTCGAACAAGGTGTCGTCGGCGTTATCGAACAGCTCTTGCAGGCCCTGCTGCAATTGTTGCGCAGCCTTGTCGCGAACCTGCTGCAACACTATCGGCAGACGGGCCAGCGGCGATGGCATGGCATGCGCCGTGCTGATTGGCACCACCTTTCCGTCATTGTGCATCCTGGCCTCCTGAAACGGCGGTATTGAGTTGGGAAATATCGGGTACAGGCCCGTTGGGGCGCTGCGAATAACCGGTTATCACCAGCACGTCAAAGCTATGACGCCAATTGCAAGGCGCGAGATTATCTTGCAAATGAGAGGGGTTGCGCCAGCAAACTCTGACATTGCGCTGTAAATGAGTGGTGAGCCTGGGTTCGCACGCACGCAGCCCCTATAATCGGGGCACTTTGTTTGTGGAGCCTGTTATGCCGAACCTCCGTCTTGCCGACCTCACCGCCGAAATCGAAGCCAACGTGCGCCGCGCACTGCTGGAAGACATCGGCAGTGGCGATATCACCGCGCAGTTGATCCCGGCCGAACGGCTGGCCACGGCCAACATCATTACCCGTGATGCCGCCGTCATCGCCGGCACGGCCTGGGTGGACGCGGTGTTCCGCCAACTGGACCCACGCGTCGCCGTGCATTGGCACGTGGCCGACGGTGAGCGCGTCAGCCCCAACCAGGCACTATTTCACCTCGAAGGCCCGGCACGTTCATTGCTCAGCGGCGAACGCTCTGCGCTGAATTTCCTGCAATTGCTGTCCGGGGTAGCCACGCGCGCAATCCCTGGCGGACTTTGTCGCCAGCACCCAGGTCAAGTTGCTGGACACCCGCAAAACCCTGCCGGGCCTGCGCCTGGCGCAAAAGTATGCTGTGACCTGCGGTGGCTGCCACAACCATCGCATCGGTTTATATGACGCGTTCCTGATCAAGGAAAACCATATCGCAGCCTGCGGCGGCATCGCCCAGGCCATCACCGCCGCCCACAAAATCGCCCCCGGCAAGCCGGTGGAAATCGAAGTGGAAAGCCTGGATGAACTGCGCGAGGCACTGGCGGCGGGCGCCGATATCATCATGCTTGATGAACTGAGCCTGGAGGATATGCGTGAAGCCGTGCGCCTCAACGGCGGCAAGGCAAAGCTGGAAGCCAGCGGCGGGATCAATGAAACCACCCTGCTGCCCATCGCTGAAACCGGGGTGGACTACATCTCCATCGGGGCGATGACCAAGGATGTGAAGGCGGTGGATTTGTCGATGCGGCTGAGCATCTGAGGGCTGATCGTTTTAGTGAGCGGGCTTGCCCGCTCACTACGGCGTGTCTGCGTCAGACGACCAGATTATTCATCTCGCAATACTCTTCCCAATCGACACCCAACACCTCGGCCGCCTCTTTGTGCAAGGCCAGCCGTGCCGCTTCGAATTCTTCCGGCGTGGAGGTGTACTTGAGGGTCAGCTCCCAAGGCTGAAGACTCTGGCTCTCGGCCTCGTCCTCGAATGCCCACTGAATCTGGTCGCGCTGGTCATCGGCGCTCAGGTCCTTGATTTCGTCTTTAAGCTGCGGCGTGGCCTCAAGGTATTTCTTGAGTGCTTCTTCGTGCCGAGCTTCCTGGGTCATTTCAGTTGTGGTCATGTCGTTCTCTTAGATCGAGGAATGGGGATGCATCTGGGACATCAAGGTTGCGCAGATACAAAAGAGCAGGCACGAATGCCGACTCGTCTGGCCTTCAGAACCATTCTGGGATCATCTGAAAACATTGCCTTTGAAACACGTCTATTGAAACAGTGATGCTCTTTTGCCCGAGACAGGAGTCGAACCTGCGACCTTCGCGTTACGAGTGCGCTGCTCTACCGACTGAGCTACACGGGCGGTGGGCTAAAGCTAGCACCGCATCCGGCGTCCGGCAACTCGCGCCTTTTTTAGCGGGCAATAACCCCTTGGGCCCAGAAGCGCGGTTGCAGATGACGGCCTTCCCCGCTCAGGTACGCCTGCTGGGCAGGCTTGATGTGCGGCACGTCGCGAAGCGCAACCCCGACCAGCAGACCAACGGCCAGCACGCTCAATACCCTCCACGCGAACCAGGCCGGCGGCAGCGCGGCGGTGGCGGGCGCCTGCCACACATGCAACGCCATCAGCCAGCCCACCACCAGCGCCAGCCAGACCTGGGAGTTGGGCATCACGATCACCCCATCGACCATGGATTGCACCAACGCCGCGACCAACGCGGCAAACAGGCATAACCGCAGCAGGTCCACGCGCGCGGCGCAAAGCATGCGCCTGCGCAGCAGGCCCCACGTAGCCCATCCGGCTCGCCACGCCAATACCGCCACGCACAGGGCCGAGGGCACGCCCCATTCGCTGGCCCACTGCAGGATTGCTTGATGGGGATGGGCGGCAATCTCGTTGGCGATATCCGCAAAATGCATCGGGCCAAAGCCCAGCCACGGATGCTCGACAAGCATGTGCCACGCCTGCCACCAGATCGCCTCCCGGCCCGACAGTGTCGTAGTGAGACGATCACCAGCGTCCTTGGTTGTCTCGAACCCCAGGTATTGCGCCAGCAGCGTGAATGCCAGCCAATACAACACCAGCCCGCCCAGCACCGCCGCCAGTTGCCACCCCAGCCAACGTCGACCAACCGGCCCCAGCACCGCGAGCACCAGCCCCGCCGCGCTCATGCCGAGCCAGGTGCCGCGCGTGCCACCGCTGATCGCTATCAGCCACCAGACGCACAGCAACGCCAACACGCCCCCCTCGCCAAACGCGGGAGACAGTGGGCATCAGCAAGGGCAGCGCCAGCAACGGCAGGGTGAATGTCTGGAACTGGCCGTAGAAGCGCTTGTTGGAAAAGCCGGACAGCAGCAGGTCTGGGTCCAGGGTGCGTTCGCCACTGGTGAACGCCAGGGCACCGGCATACAGGTATTGGATCGATTTGATCAGGCACAGCAGCACCACAATAAGGATCAGCACACGATCCAGCGACTCTCCGCCGTGACGGCGGAGCAAGGCAAATGCCAGCGTGATCGCCGCACAGCTGACAAACAGTGCCACTTCAATCAGTGCCCACACAGGCTGATGGGCCAGCGCCGAAGAGACCAGGCCCAACCCGATGATCAGCGCCAGGCCCAGGGCCGTGGGCCGATCCACCAGCGACACGGCAGGGGCGACCGACAACCCGTAAAGCACCGCACAGAGCCCGATGGCGATCTGCATGACACGCTGCAGGTCATGCCCGCTGAACGGCGCGCAAATCCCAACCGCCAGCAGGCACACCACGACCACCAGGAAAATATTGCCTCGCTGCGGTACGGATAACACCATCGGCCACCTCTACGTCCCTGTGGATGGTTGAGCAGTTACGCCCCGTCAGTGCCGCAACCTTTACCGACGTATTTCCCTTCGGCGGTTGTGGTGCACTTCCAGCCGGTGGCGGCGGTGCGCGTCAGGCTGATGGTCTTGCCCAGCACCGGCGCAGGGGCGTCGAGGATTTCGCAGCTGATGCTGCCCGCCCCCGTGGCCACATCACCTACCACGTCGATTTTGCAGTTGGCGGTGGGGCTGGTGCCGCCGATCAACTCCAGTTTCGGCACGGTGCCCTCGTTGATGACGCTTTCGTATCCGGCCTTCAGCGCAGTGATTTCAGCCAGGCCGGCGGTGAACTTGGCCTTGGCCTGGTGGGTGGTGTACATGGGCAGGCCGATAGTGGCCAAAATGCCGATGATCGCAACGACGATCAGCAATTCAATCAGGGTAAAGCCTTTCTGACGTATCACATTCACTCTCCAGAATAGAACTCATGACAAGGCGCATCCTGCGCCCCGTGTTGTGCTGCGGCGCCAGTGTACTCACCCGCGAGTGCTCAATCGCCCGCAAGACGCACATTCTGACATTTTATTTGCCAACGCCAGCCAGCCCGAATCCGTCACCTGACTAAGCTATAAATCTTCTACGACCCGTGTGCGGAACCGTTACATGAACAACGCTTCGACGACATATACCTGGGAAGGCATCAACCGCAAAGGGCGCCGGGTGGGCGGACACACCCGCGCGCACAACCCCGCCCTGGTCAAGGCGCAATTGCGCCAACAAGGCATCAGCCCCGGCCGCGTGCGCAAAAAAACCCGTTACTGCCCAGCCTCTACCCACCGATAAAAACAGCCGACATCACCCTCTTCACTCGCCAACTGGCTACGCTGCTCAAAGCCGGGATCGCCCTGCTGCAGGCCTTCGACATCATCAGCGAAGGCTTCGAAAACCGCCCAGTCCGCGCGCTGGTGCACGGGCTCAAACAGCAAATCGCCGCCGGCACCAGCCTGGCTGAAGCACTGCGCAAACAACCCCGCTATTTCGATGAGCTGTATTGCAACCTGGTGGCTGCTGGCGAACAGGCCGGGGCGCTCGAAACCCTGCTGGAGCGCGTGGCGACCCATCGGGAAAAAAGCGCGCAACTCAAGGCCAGGATCCAAAAGGCCATGACTTACCCTATCGCGGTATTGGTGATTGCCAGCCTCGTGACGGGCGTGCTGCTGATCCACGTGGTGCCACAGTTCCAGGCGCTGTTTGCCGGCGTCAACGGCCAACTGCCAGGGTTTACCTTGCACGTCATCAATCTGTCTGCGTTCATGCAGCAGGCCTGGTGGCTACTGGCGCTGGGCCTGGGCGCGGGCGTCATCGGGCTGCGCCATGCCTATCGAGCCTCGCCGGGTTTTCGCTACTGGCTGGATGCCGGTTTGTTGAAAGCGCCTCTGGCAGGCAAACTGCTCACAAAATCCGCCGTCGCCCGCTTCGCCCGTACCCTTTCCACTACCTTCGCCGCCGGCGTCCCGCTGGTGCAGGCATTGGATTCGGTGGCAGGGGCTGCCGGGAGCGGTCCGTTCAAACAGGCAATCGAACATATGCGTCGCGATGTATCCACCGGCATGCAATTGAATCAATCCATGGCCATCAGCGGCCTGTTCCCAGGCATGGCGATCCAGATGACGGCGATCGGCGAAGAGTCGGGCACACTCGAGCGCATGCTGGAAAAGGTCGCCAGCCACTATGAAGCGGATGTCGACAACCTCGTCGATAACCTCACCAGCCTGATGGAGCCGCTGATTATGCTGGTACTCGGGGGTATTGTCGGAGCGCTGGTCATCGCCATGTACCTGCCGGTCTTTCAACTGGGGAGCGCATTTTGAGCCAGCTGCTAAGCGAGCACCCGTGGGCCTTGGTCACGATGGCAGCGGTGCTGGGGCTGATAGTCGGCAGCTTTATCAACGTGCTGGTGTGGCGCCTGCCCAAAATGCTCGACCGCGAATGGCGCGCGCAGGCCCTTGAAGTGCTGGGTCTGCCCGCAGAACCCGCCGAGCCGACCTACAACCTGTTACACCCCAATTCCTGTTGCCCACGCTGCGGGCATGCGATCCGCCCCTGGGAAAATATTCCAGTGCTCAGCTATCTGGCGCTCAGGGGCCGCTGCGCTCACTGCCGGGGGGCAATCAGCGCACGCTACCCTTTCACCGAGCTTGCCTGCGGGTTGACCTCGGCGTTGGTGGCCTGGCATTTCGGCTTCGGCTGGCAGGCTGGCGCGGTGCTGGTGGTGAGCTGGGGGCTGCTGGCAATGAGCCTGATCGATGCCGACCATCAGTTGCTACCGGATGTGCTGGTGCTGCCGCTGCTGTGGCTGGGGCTGATCGTCAATGGCTTTGGGCTGCTGACCACGCTACCCGACGCCCTGTGGGGCGCGGTGCTCGGATACATGAGCCTTTGGAGCGTGTTCTGGCTGTTCAAGCTGGTCACCGGCAAGGACGGCATGGGCCACGGCGACTTCAAGTTATTGGCATTGCTCGGAGCCTGGGGTGGCTGGCAGATGCTGCCGATGACACTGTTGATGTCGTCGCTGGTGGGGGTGTTTATCGGCCTGATCCTGATGCGTGTGCGCAAGGCTCAAGTATCGACACCCATGCCGTTTGGTCCGTATCTGGCAATTGCCGGCTGGATTGCATTGCTCTGGGGTGGTCAAATAACCGACTTCTATTTGCAGTCTGTCGGTTTCAGATGACCACTTCTGTTGCAGCACCTTGGATTCTCGGCCTTACCGGCGGCATCGGCAGCGGTAAAAGCGCGGCGGCCCAACATTTTATCGACCTTGGCATAGACCTGGTGGACGCCGACCATGCCGCCCGCTGGGTGGTCGAACCCGGCCGTCCGGCACTGGCACGCATCGCCGAGCATTTTGGTGACGGCGTGCTGCAGCCTGACGGCCAGTTGGACCGCGCCGCATTGCGCAAGCTGATCTTTGAAGTTCCCGAAGAGCGCCTGTGGCTCGAAGGCTTGCTGCACCCGCTGATAGCCGAAGAGATTCGCAGCCACCTGGCGCGAGCGCGCTCGCCGTACGCGATCCTGGTATCGCCGCTGCTGATCGAATCCGGCCAGTACAGCATGACCCAACGCATCCTGGTGATCGATGTGCCGCAAGCGCTGCAGATACAGCGTACCCTGCAGCGCGACGGCATCAGCGAGCAACAGGTGCAGGCGATCCTAAAGGCGCAATCCAGCCGCGAAGACCGCCTGAACCATGCCGATGACGTGCTGGTCAACGATAAAGACCTCGCCTGGCTACACGCAGAGGTCGAGAGACTGCATTACTTTTACCTTACTTTGCGTGGAGGCCGATCATGAGCCAACCCTTGACCGTCGACTGCCCAACCTGCGGCGCACCCGTGGAATGGAAAGCGACCAACCTCAACCGGCCATTCTGCTCGGACCGTTGCAAACTCATCGACCTGGGTGCCTGGGCCGCTGAAGAACACAAGATCCCAGTGGCACCGGACGCTGAAGACGAGCTGTTTTCCGAGGACCTGCCGCCGCGCCATTAAGGCCGCATAAAAGCATATTCCTGCTGGTCGTCGAGGTTCTCTGCAAGGTATTGCAGCTCGTCGGCCAGATCTTCGAAACTGCGCACACCCTTGCTCTGCTGTACCACGGCGCTGAGCATTGCGCGCAGGGTCAAGCCGGGGTCAAAACCGATTTCCTGTGCCGCATCCTGACTTCTGCGTAGCTCCTGCCGTGCCCACTCGTACACACTCATGACCCGCGCTCCTGAAGAAATTTGGCAGAGCATGGGCCCGCTTGGCCGCCTGGGGTTTGATCTGGATCAACGCTGTGAATCGTCATCCTTCCAGGGCGCCGAGAGGTAGCGCGTACGGTTGAAGGTCTCCAGCCATTCCGGGCAGAACACCACCAGGGCGCTGATCAGCATGCCGTTGATAAAGGCTTCGGGGAAGATGATCAACCACAGGTAGCCGACGAAATCCTCCAGCCATTCGGGCATCGCAAACCGGCCGTCGAACCACAGCACGCCCAACCCCAGCAACAGGCAGAGCAAAGCCGACAGCGCGGCAGCAAAAAAACCGGAACAAAAGATATACACAAAGGGATTGCGCGGTTGCGCTCGTTCCACCAGCAGTGCGCAGCCTTCGGTGACCAGCACCGGCAACGCAATCAATAACAAACCGTTGACGCCCAGAGCGGCGAGGTCCTGACGCCCGAATAACATCAAACCCAATTGCGCCGCGAAGCCGCCGACGATTGCCAGGGGCCAATCCAGTAACAGGGTTACGGCCGTCATGCCGATAAAGTGGTAGGAAACGCCGGTGTCGAAATCCCGCCGGACCAACCACAACATGAACAACGCGAATACCGTACCGAACAGCAGATGTTGACGTCGGCGATCGGCAAACAACTCAACCCACGGCGAGCGCAGGACCGCCCAGGCCACCACCGGCGCATACAGCAGCCAGCCGATGCTCAGAGTGCTCGGTGCCAGCACTGCTGCACTGATCACAGACGAAATACCGCTGCAAAAAACCTCACCACACACCTCTACATTGGCGTTGAAGTAGAGTCGCCAGTCTACACCGACCTTTTATAGCAGGACTTCCTGCGGTCATCATTTGAGCGCTAAGCTGCAAACATGGATGACTCAGATTACTTGCGCCTGCTCACCGTGGCGGCCGAACAAGCCAATGCGTTCCTGTCCAATGCCCGCAAATGGGAGCGTGAGCGTTGGGTCTGCCAACGCCTGCTGCAAGGCCTGAACGTGCCTTACCGCGCCGAAGAATTCCACGCCGCAGGGCAAGAGCCGCCGGATGTGCTGTTTCGCGACGCCAGTTTCGAGGTGTTTTTTGTGCTCGATGAAGGCCGGCGCCTGAATGACGAATGGCGCGACGAGTTACTGCGCCGTCGCAGCGCCTTCTCCTTGAGCCAACTGGTGCGGCGCGAGGCAAAGCCGCGACGCATCCCTGCCCATGAATTCCTGTTGCGCCTGGCGCCCACATTGCGCAAAAAAGCACACAACTACAAAGAACGCGGCATGGACCTGGGCGAGTTGGATATCGTCGCCTTCACCAGCCTCAAGCGCGAAGTGCTCGACCTCAACAGTCACTTCCTCCTCCCACGGAATACCTGCGCCAAGGCTGGCGCTCGCTGTCATTGGTGGGGCCGACGTTTGCGCGGGTGCTGTTCGCCCACCCGGACGCGCCGGATTTCTTGCGCAATAACCTGGGCCGCAGCATAGTGTTCGACGTGGGCATCAGCCTCTGATCCCCCCGGACTGTAACGTGGCGCCCCCTTGCAACGTCTACCTGACGAGGCTCTATATGACCAGCCGCCTGAAACCCGACGACCAACAGCGTGTCGAAGAGTACCTGCAACTCTCCCAGAACAGAGTCGAGCGCAAGCCTTTCCGGCCGTGGCTGCTCCTCTGTGTGGTGCTGGTGGCGGTGATTGGGCTCGGCCTGCTGAGCCGCCTTTTGAGTTACCTGACGCTATGAGCTGCCTGGCGCTCGCGGGGGTAACTGCTCCGATTTTTTTTAGCCTTGCGAGATATCCCCATGACCCATCGTATTATTATCGTCGGCGGCGCGCGCCGGCGGCCTGGAGTTGGCTACCCGCCTGGGTAAGACTCTGGGCAAGCGCGGTACCGCCAGCATCACGCTGGTAGATACCAACCTGACCCATATCTGGAAACCCCTTCTGCACGAAGTGGCTGCCGGGTCGCTGAACTCTTCTGAAGACGAACTTAATTATGTCGCCCAGGCCAAATGGAACCACTTCGAGTTCCAACTGGGGCGCATGAGCGGGCTTGACCGTGAACAGAAGAAAATCCAGCTGGCCGCCACCCTCGACGAAGAAGGCCGCGAGCTAGTGCCTGCGCGCGTGCTGGCCTATGACAGCCTGGTGATCGCGGTCGGCAGCACCACCAACGATTTCGGCACCGAAGGCGCGGCGCAACACTGCCTATTCCTCGACACCCGCAAGCAGGCCGAACGCTTCCACCAACAATTGCTCAACCACTATCTGCGCGCTCATGCAGGGCAGAGCGATGTGGTGGAGAAAATCAGCGTCGCGATCGTCGGCGCCGGCGCAACCGGCGTTGAACTGGCCGCCGAGCTGCATAACGCCGCCCATGAACTGGCGGCGTATGGCCTGGACCGCATCAAGCCGGAAAACATGCACATCACCCTGATCGAAGCCGGCCCACGGGTACTGCCTGCCCTGCCGGAGCGCATCGGCGCGCCCGTGCATAAAACCCTGGAGAAGCTCGGCGTGACCGTGCTGACCGACTCGGCGGTGAGTGAGGTGACGGCTGACGCGCTGATCACCAGCAGCGGCCAGGTGATTCCGGCCAGCTTGAAAGTGTGGGCCGCCGGGATTCGCGCGCCGGCGTTCCTCAAGGACATCGATGGCCTGGAAACCAATCGCATTAATCAGCTGCAGGTACTGCAGACACTGCAAACCACCCGCGACGAAAATATCTTCGCGTTTGGCGACTGCGCGGCCTGCCCGCAACCGGGTACCGACCGCAACGTGCCGCCCCGTGCGCAAGCCGCTCACCAGCAGGCATCACTGCTGGCCAAGTCGCTGAAACTGCGAATTGAGGGCAAGGAGTTACCGTCGTACAAGTACACCGACTACGGGTCGCTGATTTCGCTGTCTCGCTTCTCGGCGGTGGGCAACCTGATGGGCAACCTGACCGGCAGCGTAATGCTGGAAGGCTGGCTGGCGCGGATGTTCTATGTGTCGCTGTACCGCATGCATCAGATGGCGCTGTATGGGTTCTTCCGTACGGCGATGTTGATGTTGGGCAGCAAGATCGGACGTGGCACGGAGCCGCGCCTCAAACTTCACTAAAAACGCATAAGCCATGTGGGAGCAAGCCCCCTCCCACAGTTACTCTTCAGCGCACTTGGGTTTCGTGCACGCAAAAAAAATCCCCGTATCTTTCGATACGAGGATTTTCAATATGGTCGGGGTAAGGGGATTCGAACTCCTGACATCCTGCTCCCAAAGCAGGCGCGCTACCGGACTGCGCTATACCCCGGTAATAAAAAGGCGACCTTTCAGTCGCCTTCTTCGATCAGCGCTTTTGGCCTCTGATCTTAAGATTCGATTCCAGCCTGAGCTGGTTTCAAAAATGGTGGGTCGTGTGGGATTCGAACCTACGACCAATTGGTTAAAAGCCAACTGCTCTACCAACTGAGCTAACGACCCAAATATGGTCGGGGTAGGGGGATTCGAACTCCCGACATCCTGCTCCCAAAGCAGGCGCGCTACCGGACTGCGCTATACCCCGGTTTGAAATTGGCTCCGTGACCAGGACTCGAACCTGGGACCCAATGATTAACAGTCATTTGCTCTACCGACTGAGCTATCACGGAACTACATATTTCAATTTTACTGCGGTGTAACCTTCCTCTTCGACCCTGTCCGTATCGCTACGTTAGCGTCTCTGAGGCGCGCTATTCTACAATCTTAAAAACCCCTGTCAACCCTTTAAATTGCTTTTAAGACAATGATTTGCGCTTCTTTCTGATTTCTTCTTGGGGAGAAGAAACCCGTGGGCTGACGTTGCTGCGGGGCGCACTTTACAAGCCTTTGCCTTACAGTTCAACGCCCTATCGAAAAAAAAGGCCCCGCAATGCGGAGCCTTCTCTTATCAGCCTTGCAGGATGGGCTTAGTGAAAGACGATTTCGTCGTTTTCCACCGTCGCTTCAACGCTGGTACCCGGCATGAAGCTGCCCGACAGAATCAACTGCGCCAGCGGGTTCTCGATCCAGCGCTGAATGGCACGTTTCAGAGGCCGTGCGCCATACACCGGGTCGTAACCTACCGCGATCAGCTTGTCCAACGCCTCGCGGCTCAGTTCCAGCGACAGCTCGCGCTCTGCCAGGCGAGCGCGTAGACGGCCCAACTGAATCTCAGTGATACCGGCGATCTGATCCCGCGCCAATGGTTCGAAGATCACTACTTCGTCGACCCGGTTGATAAATTCCGGGCGGAAGTGCGAGGTCAGCGCATCCATCACCGCCGCGCGCTGCGCCTCACGATCACCAACCAGCTCCTGGATCTGTGCCGAGCCCAGGTTGGACGTCATCACGATCACCGTGTTGCGAAAGTCCACGGTACGCCCGTGGCTGTCCGTCAACCGACCATCCTCCAATACTTGCAGCAAGATGTTGAACACATCCGGATGCGCCTTCTCCACTTCATCCAGCAGGATCACCGAGTAAGGCTTGCGCCGCACCGCTTCGGTCAGGTAACCGCCCTCTTCATAGCCCACATAACCTGGCGGCGCACCGATCAGGCGAGCCACCGAGTGTTTCTCCATGAACTCAGACATATCGATCCGCACCATGGCCTCTTCAGTATCAAAGAGAAACTCGGCCAACGCTTTGCAAAGCTCTGTCTTACCCACACCGGTCGGGCCGAGGAACATAAACGAGCCGCTTGGACGGTTCGGGTCGGACAGGCCGGCCCGGGAACGGCGCACCGCATTGGACACCGCCACCACAGCTTCTTCCTGGCCGATCACGCGCTGGTGCAGCAGGTGCTCCATCTTCAGCAGCTTATCGCGCTCGCCTTCGAGCATTTTCGACACCGGAATGCCGGTCCACTTCGAGACGACTTCGGCGATTTCCTCTTCGGTCACCTTGCTGCGCAGCAGCTGGTTTTCCGCCTTCCCGTGCTGGTCAACCATTTGCAGGCTGCGCTCCAGGTCGGGAATGACCCCGTACTGCAACTCGGCCATGCGGTTCAAGTCGCCTTTACGGCGCGCGGCTTCCAGTTCCTGGCGGGATTGCTCGATCTTCTGCTGGATTTGCGCAGAGCCCTGCACTTCGGCTTTTTCCGAAGTCCAGATTTCTTCGAGGTCCGAATATTCACGCTCCAGGCGCACGATTTCTTCCTGGAGTTTTTCCAGGCGTTTCTTCGCGGCGTCGTCCTCTTCTTTTTTCAGCGCCTGGGATTCGACTTTGAGTTGAATCAAGCGTCGGTCGAGACGGTCGAGCACTTCCGGCTTGGAATCGATTTCCATGCGAATACGGCTGGCCGCTTCGTCGATCAAGTCGATCGCCTTGTCCGGCAACTGACGGTCGGTGATATAGCGATGGCTCAGTTTGGCCGCCGCAATGATCGCGCCGTCGGTGATCGCCACCTTATGGTGGACCTCGTAACGCTCCTTCAGGCCGCGCAGGATCGCGATGGTGTCTTCCTCGCTCGGCTCTTCTACCAGCACTTTCTGGAAACGCCGCTCAAGGGCTGCGTCTTTTTCAATGTATTGGCGATATTCGTTGAGCGTGGTCGCACCGACGCAATGCAATTCGCCCCGCGCCAAGGCGGGCTTGAGCATGTTGCCAGCATCCATGGAGCCCTCGCCTTTACCGGCGCCGACCATAGTGTGCAGTTCGTCGATGAACAGAATGATCTGCCCTTCCTGCTTCGACAGCTCATTGAGCAGGGATTTGAGGCGCTCTTCGAACTCGCCACGGAACTTGGCACCCGCGATCAACGCCCCCATGTCCAGGGACAGCAAGCGCTTGCCTTTAAGGCCGTCCGGCACTTCACCATTAATGATGCGCTGGGCCAAACCCTCGGCAATCGCGGTTTTACCCACGCCAGGCTCACCGATCAGTACCGGGTTGTTCTTGGTACGCCGCTGCAGGACCTGGATGGTGCGACGGATTTCATCGTCACGCCCGATCACCGGGTCAAGCTTGCCGTCTTCGGCGCGCTTGGTCAGGTCGACGGTGTACTTGTCCAGGGCCTGGCGCGACTCCTCGTGGTTGGGGTCGTTGACCGCGTCGCCACCACGCAGGTTGTTGATGGCATTTTCCAAGGCTTTCTTGCTCACGCCCTGCCCCAACAGCAATTTGCCGAGCTTGCTGTTTTCGTCCATCGCGGCGAGCAACACCAGTTCGCTGGAGATGAACTGGTCACCCTTTTGCTGGGCCAGGCGATCGGCCTGGTTAAGCAGGCGCGCCAAGTCCTGGGACATATTCACGTCACCGGTCGGGTTTTGAATTTTTGGCAGTTGGTCGAGCTCTTTGCTCAACTCCTTGCGCAGGCTGTTGACGTCAAAGCCCACCTGCATGAGCAAGGGTTTGATAGAACCACCCTGCTGCTCCAGGAGCGCCTGCATCAAGTGCGCGGGCTCAATGGCCGGATGGTCGAGGCCGACCGCCAAGGATTGGGAGTCCGATAAGGCCAACTGCAATTTGCTGGTTAAACGATCAATACGCATTAGTCACCTTCCTTTTGAGCAGGCCGGAGCTATAAAACATTCCTGAATGAAGAAACCTGCCAGATACCCTTATAGATGGGGTGGATTCTGGAGGATTCAAGCGGGCGATGCTTGATATGGATCAGGAGAGTCTAGCGTTCCAGCCAGATAAGGGAGGCAAACCGACCGGTGCGCGGGCTGCGGCGGTAAGAGAAGAAACGCGGGTCGGTCACCGTGCACAAACCGCCACCGTACACGGCCGTGACGCCACGCGCAGCGAGGCGCAGACGCGCCAGCATATAAATGTCGGCCATGAACTTGCCAAGGTTGCGGCTCGGCACAAAGGCGTCGACGGTACCCGGCAGTTGCTTCACGAAGGCGTCACGCACTTCCGGGCCGACCTCGAAGGCTTGCGGACCGATTGCCGGGCCCAGCCAGACCAATACATCGGCGGGCTCTGCGGCCAGGCTTTCAAAAGCAGCTTCCAACACACCCGCCGCCAGCCCACGCCAACCGGCATGGGCCGCCGCGACACGGGTACCCGCACGGTTGCAGAACAACGCAGGCAGGCAATCGGCGGTCATGGCGGTGCAGGCGATGCCCGGCGTGCTGGTCCAACTGCCATCGGCTTCAGCCGTGCGGTCGGGGTCGGCCTCGACCACACTCACGCCATGAACCTGGCGCAGCCAGGCCGGCTGAATACCAAAGGCTTCGGTAAGACGGCGGCGGTTCTCGAGGACGGCCTCAAGGCTGTCCTCGACATGATCGCCCAGGTTGAGGCTGTCGAACGGCGCCAGGCTCACGCCGCCCGCACGGGTGGTGACGCAGGCCTTTACCCGGTCCGGCGCGGGCCAGTCAGGTATCAGCCAGTCACTCATCCGACAAACGCCTCGCGATCTTGCTTGAGCAGCGACAGCAACCAGACAAAATCGTCAGGAAGTGGCGATTCCCAGCTCATGCGCTGACCGCTCGTCGGATGGTCCAGCTCCAGGAAGCGCGCATGCAGCGCCTGGCGCGGGAACGTTTTGAGCGACTCGACCATGGTCTGGCTGGCTGCCGGCGGAATACGGAAACGACCACCGTAGGCAGGATCGCCGACCAGCGGGAAGTTGATATGGGCCATGTGCACGCGAATCTGGTGGGTACGACCGGTTTCCAGCTTAACCCGCACGTGGGTGTGGGAACGGAAACGCTCCAGCACGCGGTAGTGGCTCACGGCCTGCTTACCACCTTCCATCACCGCCATACGCTGGCGCTGCTGGCCGTGGCGACCGATCGGGGCGTTGATCTTGCCACCCGCCACGACCACGCCGATCACGATGCACTCATAGATCCGGCTGACGCTACGGCTCTGCAACTGCGTAACCAGTTGCGTCTGCGCCTGAATGGTCTTGGCCACCACCATCAAGCCGGTGGTGTCCTTGTCCAGACGGTGCACGATGCCGCAGCGAGGCACATTGATAATGTCGGGGATGTGGTGCAACAAGGCATTGAGCAAAGTGCCATCAGCGTGCCCGGCCGCCGGGTGAACCACCAGGCCTGCGGGTTTATTGATGACCAGGATGTCGTCGTCTTCATAGACGATATCCAGCTCGATGTCCTGGGCGACCCATTCTCCCTGGGCTTCCTGCTCGGCAGTCAGCTCAAGAATCGCACCGCCATGGACTATGTCTCGCGGGCGGATAACCGCTCCATCCACAGTCAGGCGGCCGTCTTTGATCCAGGCGGAAAGGCGCGAGCGCGAGTGCTCAGCGAATAATTGTGCGGCGACTTGATCGAGGCGTTGGCCGCCCAATTCGGACGGCACCTCTGCGCGAAGTTCAATTTTATCGGACATGCTCAGACTAGGCGTGGCACAGCCTTTGGTTTCGGCTGCGCGCTTGTGGTTAAATACGGCGTCTTTTGCCCCGAGGCTTTCAACGGGGCGCTCATCATAACAGGACGGCCCCGCCCAAGACAGCGGCCGTCATAGGGACGCAAGCCGCCATGCAAGTGAAACACCTGCTGCTGATCGCCATCCTCGCCATGACTGCTGCTTGCTCGTCAACAAAGGAAGTCGTCGACGAAAACCTGAGCGAAGTCGAGTTGTACCAACTGGCTCAGAAAGACTTGGACAATAATAGCTACACCAGCGCCACAGCGAAGCTGAAGGCACTGGAGTCGCGCTATCCGTTCGGGCGCTATGCTGACCAGGCGCAGCTTGAACTCATCTACGCCAACTACAAGAACGCCGAGCCGGAGGCCGCCAAGTCCGCCGCCGAGCGCTTTATCCGCTTGCACCCACAGCACCCGAACGTCGACTACGCCTACTACATGAAGGGCCTGACCTCGTTCGATCAGGATGTTGGCCTGCTGGCGCGCTTCCTGCCGCTGGACATGACCAAGCGTGACCCCGGCGCCGCCCGCGATTCCTACAACGAGTTCGCCCAGCTGACCAGCCGCTACCCCAACAGCCGCTACGCGCCGGACGCCAAGCAGCGCATGATCTACCTGCGCAACCTGCTGGCGTCCTACGAAATTCACGTGGCGCACTACTACCTGACCCGTCAGGCCTACGTCGCTGCCGCCAACCGTGGCCGTTACGTGGTCGAGAACTTCCAGGAAACCCCTTCGGTGGGTGATGGCCTGGCCGTGATGACCGAGGCTTACCAGCGCCTGCACCTGGACGATCTGGCCAGCACCAGCCTGGAAACCCTGAAGCTCAACTACCCGGATCACCCTAGCCTGAAAGACGGCCAGTTCGTGCCTCAGGTTGCCGAAGCGGACAACCGTTCGTGGTTGAGCAAATATACCCTGGGCCTGATCGAGTCCCGCCCACCATTGCCGCCGGGCGAAACCCGTGCCAATCAGGACGTGATCAAGCAGTACCAGGACGCGAAAGACGCCATCCCTTCGGATCTCAAGCCTCACGACGAGAACGGCGACGTGATCGAAGAGGAAGCACCGCAAGCCCTGGGCAACAATCAGGACCGCTCGTGGTTCAGCTACATGACGTTCGGCGTGTTCGACTGATCAGTCGGCGAAACGTAAAAAGGAGCCCCCAGGGGGCTCCTTTTTTATGGGTGAGCATTATTACTCTGTGCGCCCGACATGTCCTTGGCTAAACTGGCGCATTACTTGTCGAGAACTGCCCACTATGCTTCGTCTTCTGTTCTGGATCGCCGTTATTGCTGCCGCGGTATGGTTCTGGCGCAAATTCAAAAGCCCAGCCGCCAAGCAACAGCGTGCCGGCGAGCCCCATTCGGCACTGATGGTGCGCTGCGCTCACTGCGGCGTGCACCTGCCGCAGGACCGCGCCCTCAGCTTGCGCCAGGAGTGGTACTGCACCCAGGCGCATTTGGAGCAAGGGCCGAAGTCTATCCAGCGTTGACTCGCCCTTCAGGCGCATAAGGTGAAGGGTCGATGATCGGCGTACGAGCCAGCAACAGATCGGCGAACAACTGACAGGAAGCCGGCGCCAGCACCAGGCCATTGCGATAATGCCCGCAATTGAGCCACAACCCTTCGAAGCCCGGCACCTGGCCGATATACGGAATGCCTTCCGGCGAACCTGGCCGCAAACCGGCCCAGTGCCCAACCACCTCGGCGTCCGCCAGCGCGGGAATCAGTTCTACGGCTGAGGCCTTGAGGCTTTCCAATGCGGTGTCAGTGGGGGTCTTGTCGAAGCCTTCGTGCTCCAGAGTACTGCCAATCAGGATATGCCCGTCGCGCCGCGGGATCGCATAACGCCCCTTGGCCAGCACCATGCACGACAGGAAATCCGCAGCGCATTTGTAGAGGATCATCTGGCCTTTTACCGGCTCCACTGGCAGCGACAAGCCCAGCGTGCCCAGCAGCTCACCGCTCCACGCGCCCGCCGCCAGCACCACCTGTTTGCCCAGGATCGGGCCATGTGCCGTATTCACCCCCAACACGCGCCCATCGCCGAGGACAAACCCGCTGACTTCGCACTGTTCGTAGAGGGTGACGCCGGGTAGAGCCAGCAACGCAGCCTTGAGCGACTTGACCAGGCGCGGGTTACGCACATTCGCCACGTCGGCCATATGGATCGCCTGGGAATACCCACCACCCAGCACCGGAACCGCGTCATGGGCAGCCGCCATATCGACCTTGCTCAGGGGGCGACCTTCACGGGCAGCCCAAGCCAGCGCCTCGGTTTCGTCGTCCAGGTCCAGCCAGTACAGGCCAGTGGTATGTACCTGCGGGTCGATACCCGTAGCGGCAAACAGCCGCTCGGCCAGTTGTGGATAAAAATCTTGGGACCAATGCGCCAGCGCGGTGACCGCCGGGCTATAGCGCCACGG
Source organism: Pseudomonas sp. S3_A03 (assembly GCF_054668275.1). Lineage (NCBI taxonomy): Bacteria > Pseudomonadati > Pseudomonadota > Gammaproteobacteria > Pseudomonadales > Pseudomonadaceae > Pseudomonas > Pseudomonas sp. S3_A03. The sequence goes on along the minus strand of NZ_CP162753.1, from coordinate 4,899,485 downwards.
ATACAGGGGCGAAACAATACCGCCCCCCGCCCAGGACGACTCCTGCCCCACGCCCGCGCGCTCCAGCAGCACCACCGCCTGCCCCTGGGTCGCAAGGTTGTACGCCGTCAACAAACCGATGACTCCGCCACCGACGATCACCACTTGCTGTTGCTTAGCCATCATTCGATCCAGCCGATAAAAAGAAACAAGCGCACCTGGCGCCCAGTCATCCAACACTCTCATCACTGCCCCCAGCACTGGCGCCGCGACATTTCAGGCGCTGCATCCGGGTTTTCCCGCGCACCGGTGCTGGTCAAGCTGAAGTTACCGCACGGGTCGTCGACCATAGCTGAGCCTGTGATCGGCACCGCCAGCAGGTGGAAATCCTGAGGATTCAACACAGCGGTGATTCTATAGCGATCATTGCCCGCGCTGATGCCACTGGCGTCAATAAAAGTGCCGTTGCTCGTATAAAAGCGCTCCAGGTGCTGGGCTTGCTCGTTCAACAACGCGACAATTTCCGCGCGATAAACCTTCTTCACATGGCCGGAGTAGCCGGGGTAAGCGATCCCGGCCATAAATGCGATGATCGCCATGGCGATCAGTAACTCGATCAGGGTAAAGCCCAGGCTGTCCTTGCCCATCCCACTGCTCCTCATTGAAGTTGTCGCCACGCCACTCGCTGAAACCGCGAGCGCCCCTGCTCTTCTACCCGCGCATACACGGTCTCCAATACGGTGCGCGATTGACCACTGAGGCCGACCGCCGTGACCCGGAACAACGCCGCAGAACTGTGCGGCGGCAAATGCGCCAGCCCGGTCCCAACCCCCAAGGATTGAACCCCATAAAGCCCAGCCTTGAGGGCAACCCAGCTAACCGCCGAAACAGGATGAGCCCCGGCGCCCAGCACCGAAAATGCCTCGCCCGGCGGCGCACAATGGATGATCGACCGGCACAGGGGCATGACGGCGCCCATTTGCTGCACAGCCCGTTCCCCCAGCCTCAAGCCGCTCTCGGCACTTTGGAACGACTGGTTGCGATGCCAAAGGCTGCCGGCGATCTTTTGCTGGGTAACGGCCCCCTGCATCGACGACAAGCCGATCAACGACAACAGCAGCAGAAGGACCAGGCTGGTCAGCAAGACCATGCCCGTCTGTCGCGAAGAAATACCCACCATCATCAAGATGCCCCTACCCCAGGCGGTTTCGCAGCGCCGCCACGACACTGTAGGTTTGGTCTTTGACACGGCCAGCTGGGTCTTGCAGAGTCATGCGCAGGCGCACGCTGCGGATCAAGGCTTCGTCGGCGGGGCGGGTCTCGTAACGCACAACGCCTGTCGAATCCAACCTGGCGGCCACGCCGAAACTGATATCGAATGCCCGTACGTTATCCACCAGTACCGCCTTGGCCGGTGCATTGGGCGTGGCGACCTTCAACTGCCCGGTCTCGAAGGTATAGGTGAGTTGGCGTATAGCAAAACGGATCTCGCCCGGGCTCGGGCGCAGGAGCGTTACCGATATAGGCGTGGGCAGTGGACGTGCAGTCCGACAGTACCGTCCAATCCGGCCTGCCACCCTCTTCGCCAACCTGCGCCGTGAGCAACGTCAGCGAAGTCGAACCGCCCCCGGCACTCCAGGCGATGGGGCGATCAAAGGCTAAAGGCGCATTCTCGATAAACGCCGGGGCCAAACAGCCAAACATGCCTGCCTGACGAATATCCTGGATCATTTTGCTCAGTACAAAGCGTGCGTCATCTTGCAGCAGCATCGCCGCCTGTTGACTGGCGTGGGTCACGCGGGAACTGATCAGCACCTGGCTTGCGCCAAGCAACAACACAAGCCCGATAACCAAGGCCAATAACAACTCCACCAGACTGAAACCGCGAACCCGGTACCTCATTGCGCCACTCGTGACGCAGAGCCGATGCGACTGGTCAGCGTGAACGTTTCCCGGGCTCCGGCCGTGTGCGTCGCCCTGCTGTCATCCCAACGGATGCTCACGGTCACTTCATCTGCACTGACCGCTACCGCGCCTTTGGCGCTCTCGCCGGCAAACCCGAGGATGTTGCTCTGGAAATCGCGCAGATCCAGGTCGCGCACCCCGGCAGAGGTGGTCGGGGCTCGCTCAATTCGCCCACATTGGTAGTCCGCGCTGGAATTGGCGCGGATTCGGTCGAGCATGTCATAGGCGATGAAACTGGCTTGGCTGGCCATCCTCGCGCTGTCGGTGTACTTGAGCGCATTGAGCTGAAGCGCAGCCGCACCTAACAGACCAACGGTAAGAATCAGCACCGCTACCAGCGCCTCGATCAGCGTCATGCCGATTTGGTACCGGGGTAAAGAGCAGGAAAAACAAGTGTTCACATAAATCTGCATTACCGTCGCGATCCGTGTCGAAGGCCAGAAAAGCAGGCAAAGCCCGCCGTGCGACTCAAGCCTAGCGCTGGTTTTTCGCCCGTGCCGCTCGCGGAACAAAGGGAAATACTTTGGACGTAAAGGCCATCATCCAGCGCCTCGTTCCAGCCGCTATACCTTTGACTGAGCCGCATCCAGACCTGCGTCCACGGAGAAACATTACATGCGCCAACGGGGTTTCACTTTAATAGAACTGCTGCTCGGGCTGCTGGTGAGCGGCATCCTGGCGCACCTGGCCGTGCCCGGTTTCAAGAGCCTGCTCGAGTCACAGCAACGACAGAGCGCGGCACGATCACTGGCGAGCGGGCTTCGCTTCGCCCGCACTGAAGCCATCGTACGCAACCGGGCGGTGGTCATTTACGCCGTCAATGATGACTGGAGCCAAGGCTGGCGGGTAATCGCGGATCTGAGCGGGCGCGGTCAAGAGGACGATGACAACCCCGTACTGCTGGAGCGCCAGAACAGCGGGCGCGTGCCCATCGTCGGCAATGGGCCGGTCAAGAGCCAGGTACGTTTCAACGGGCTGGGCGAACCGGTGTTTTCAGGAGGAGGGTTTCGGGCCGGCACGGTGCATGTCTGCGCCACGGACCAGCCCCAGAGCTTGCACCAGGTGGTGTTGGCACCCAGCGGGCGCATCAGCCTGCGCAGCGACAAAGCCGAGCAGGCGTTGTGCCGGAGCTATTCCGGCATCCCGGCCGTCACAGCAGCGAGCGCACCCGCAGCTCCTTGGGCATAGAGAACGTGATGTTCTCCTCACGGCCAGCCAATTCATCAGCGCCGGTAGCACCCCAGGCATGCAGTTGCTGGATAACGCCGCGCACCAGCACTTCCGGGGCCGAGGCGCCGGCGGTGATACCGATCCGCTCGACACCGTCGAACCAGCTGCGCTGCAGGTCTTCGGCACCGTCGATCAGGTATGCCGGTGTCGCCATGCGCTCAGCCAACTCGCGCAGGCGGTTGGAGTTGGAGCTGTTTGGGCTGCCGACGACCAGTACCACATCGCATTCATCAGCCAGTTGCTTGACCGCATCCTGGCGGTTTTGGGTGGCGTAGCAAATGTCGTCTTTGCGCGGGCCGCCAATGGCTGGAAAGCGGGTGCGCAGGGCATCGATCACGCGACTGGTATCGTCCATGGACAAGGTGGTCTGGGTCACGAAGGCCAAACGTTCAGGGTTATTCACCTGTAGGCTGGCGACGTCTTTTTCGTCTTCCACCAGGTAAATCGCGCCGCCATTACTGGCGTCGTACTGGCCCATGGTGCCTTCAACTTCCGGGTGGCCGGCATGGCCGATCAGGATGCATTCACGACCGTCGCGACTGTAGCGCGCGACTTCGATATGCACCTTGGTGACCAGCGGGCACGTGGCGTCGAAGACTTTCAGGCCACGGCCTGCCGCTTCGGTACGCACGGCCTGGGAAACACCATGGGCGCTGAAGATAACGATAACGTCGTCCGGCACCTGATCCAGCTCTTCGACAAAGATCGCACCGCGTGCGCGCAGGTCCTCGACCACGAATTTGTTGTGGACGACTTCATGGCGCACGTAGATAGGCGGCCCGAAGACTTCAAGGGCGCGGTTGACGATTTCGATCGCCCTATCCACGCCGGCGCAGAAACCACGGGGGTTGGCGAGTTTGATTTGCATGCTGTGCCTCGTGTTTTGCAGCCACATTGAGTCAATTTGACACTGACTCAACCAACAATGGAGATCAAAGGTGGGAGGGGGCTGGCTCCCGATATCGGTATATCAGTCTGTACATATTTAGCTGATACGCCGCTATCGGGAGCTAGCCCCCTCCCACATTTTAGAGCGCGTACGCTCAGTTACAGCGCTTTGACGTTAATAATCTCGACGTCAAAGGTCAGTGTCTTGCCAGCCAACGGGTGGTTGAAGTCGATGGTCACTTGCGCGTCATCAAATGCTTTCACCACGCCAGGCAATTCAGTGTTCGCCGCATCGTTGAAAATCACCAGCAGGCCTTCCGACAGTTCCATATCCTGGAACTGCGAACGCGGGATGATCTGTACGTTTTGCGGGTTGGGCTGGCCAAAGGCGTTTTCCGGCAGGATCTGCAGGGTGCGCTTGTCACCGGCCTTGAAACCGAACAGTGCCGCTTCGAAACCCGGCAGCAGGTTGCCGTCGCCGACTTTGAAGGTCGCCGGGGCCTTGTCGAACGTGCTGTCGACCGTGTCGCCATTTTCCAGACGCAGTGCGAAATGCAAAGTGACTTCCGTGTTCTGGCCGATGCGTTGCTCAGCCAATACCTGATCAGTCATTGACGGTCTCTCCGGTTTTCTTACTTTTAAACATATCCAGCGCCAGCATGATTGCGCCCACGGTGATGGCACTGTCGGCGAAGTTGAACGCAGGGAAATAATGACGGTTCTGCCAATGCACCAGGATGAAGTCGATCACATGGCCGAGGGCAATGCGGTCGTACAGGTTACCCAGTGCACCGCCCAGCACCAGGGCCAGGGCGACGGCAAGCCAGGTGTCATCACGGCCCAGGCGCTTGAGCCAGACCACCAGCACCGCACTGACCACCAAGGCGATCAGGGCAAACAACCAACGCTGCCAACCACCACCATCGGCGAGGAAACTGAAGGCGGCGCCGGTGTTGTAGGCCAGGGTCCAACTGAAGTAATCCGGGATCACCACGATTTGCTGGAACATTTCCAGGGAGCCTTCGAAGTGAGCCTTGCTGACCTGGTCAATGATCAGGATCAGCAGGCTCAACACGAGCAAGCCCAGGCGTCCGAAACGACGGGTGTCAGGCATAGTGACGAACCTCGCCTTCACCGGAAATGTTGTCGACGCAACGACCGCAGATTTCCGGATGCTCCGGGTTTACGCCGACATCTTCACGGCAGTGCCAGCAACGCGCGCACTTGGGGAAGGCCGACTTGACCACTTTGAGCTTGAGGCCCGGCACTTCGGTGGCCACGGCGTCCGCCGGGGCCTGGGCGAATGGCGCCAGGCTCGCGGTGGAGGTGATCAGCACGAAGCGCAGTTCGTTGCTCAGCTTGGCCAGGTCGGCCGTCAGGCCTTCCTCGGCAAACAGGGTGACTTCGGCTTGCAGGTTGCCGCCAACGGCTTTGGCCGCACGCTGAACCTCCAGCTCCTTGTTCACCGCGACCTTGACGGCCATTACGCCTTCCCAGTATTCGCGGCCCAGTTCGAAGTCAGCCGGCAACTCGGTCAGGCCTTCATACCAGGTGTTGAGCATGACCGATTCGTTACGCTCGCCCGGCAGGTATTCCCACAGCTCGTCGGCGGTGAAGGCCAGGATCGGCGCGATCCAGCGCACCAGCGCTTCAGAGATGTGGTACAGCGCGGTCTGCGCCGAGCGGCGTGCCTTGCTGTTGGCGCCGGTGGTGTACTGGCGGTCCTTGATGATGTCGAGGTAGAAACCACCGAGCTCCTGCACGCAGAAGTTGTGGATTTTCGAGTAGACGTTCCAGAAGCGGTATTCGCCGTAGTGTTCCTGCAACTCGCGCTGCAGCAACAGGGTACGGTCCACGGCCCAACGGTCCAGGGCGAGCATGTCCTCGGCCGGCAGGATGTCGGTGGCCGGGTTAAAACCGGTCAGGTTCGACAGCAGGAAGCGCGCGGTATTACGGATACGGCGGTAGGCATCGGCGCTGCGGGCCAGGATCTGGTCCGACACGGCGATTTCGCCCGAGTAATCGGTAGACGCCACCCACAGGCGCATGATGTCGGCGCCCAGGGTGTCGTTGATTTTTTTCGGTTCGATCACGTTTTTCAGCGACTTGGACATCTTGCGACCCGTCTCGTCGACGGTGAAGCCGTGGGTCAGCAGTTCGCGGTACGGCGCGTGATTGTCGATAGCGCAACCGGTCAGCAACGAAGAGTGGAACCAGCCACGGTGTTGGTCGGAGCCTTCCAGGTACAGGTCGGCACGCGGGCCAGCGTCATGGCCCATCGGGTGCGAACCACGCAGCACGTGCCAATGGGTGGTGCCGGAGTCGAACCACACGTCGAGGGTGTCGCTGATCTTGTCGTACTGCGGCGCTTCGTCGCCCAGCAGCTCGGCGGCGTCCAGCTTGAACCAGGCTTCGATGCCTTCCTGTTCAACGCGCTGGGCCACGACTTCCATCAGTTCGACGGTGCGCGGGTGCAGTTCGCCGCTTTCCTTGTTCAGGAAGAACGGGATCGGCACGCCCCAGTTACGTTGGCGGGAGATGCACCAGTCCGGGCGATTGGCGATCATCGAGTGCAGGCGCGCCTGGCCCCAGGCCGGCACGAACTGGGTGTCTTCAATGGCTTTGAGCGAGCGAACACGCAGGGTGTCGCCGCTGGTCGGCGCTTTGTCCATGCCGATGAACCACTGCGCAGTGGCGCGGTAGATCAGCGGAGTCTTGTGGCGCCAGCAGTGCATGTAGCTGTGCTTGATGGTGTCGGTTTGCATCAGCGCACCGACTTCACGCAACTTGTCGATGATCGGCTGATCGGCCTTGAAGATGAACTGGCCGCCGAAGAACTCCAGCGACGGCACGTAGACACCGTTGCTCTGTACCGGGTTGATGATGTCGTCGTTGACCATGCCGTATTTCTTGCAGATCACGAAGTCGTCCACGCCGTAGGCCGGCGAGCAGTGGACAATGCCAGTACCCGAACCCAGCTCGACGTAGTCAGCCAGGTACACCGGCGACAGGCGGTCATAGAACGGGTGACGGAAGTTGATCAGTTCCAGCGCGGAGCCGGTGGTGGTGGCGATCACCGAGCCTTGCAGTTCGTAACGCGCCAGGCACGCCTCGACCATTTCCTCGGCGAGCACCAGCAGGCGATCACCCACGTCCACCAGGGCGTAGGTGAATTCCGGGTGCACGTTCAGCGCCTGGTTGGCGGGAATGGTCCAGGGGGTGGTGGTCCAGATCACGATGGCAGCCGGCTTGGCCAGGCTTGCCAGGCCGAAAGCCTCGGCCAGCTTGGCGTCGTCGGCGATCGGGAAGGCCACGTCGATGGTCGAGGACTTCTTGTCTTCGTACTCGACTTCCGCTTCAGCCAGGGCCGAACCGCAGTCAAAGCACCAGTTCACGGGCTTGAGGCCCTTGAACACGAAACCGCCCTTGACGATTTCGGCCAAGGCACGGATTTCACCGGCCTCGTTCTTGAAGTTCATGGTTTTGTACGGGTTGGCCCAGTCGCCCAGCACACCCAGGCGGATGAACTCGGACTTCTGCCCTTCGATCTGCTCGGTGGCGTAGGCACGGCACAGTTCGCGGGTTTTATCGGCACCCAGGTTCTTGCCGTAGGTCACTTCGACTTTGTGCTCGATCGGCAGGCCGTGGCAGTCCCAACCCGGGACATAGGGTGCGTCGAAGCCCGAAAGGGTTTTGGAGCGCAGGATCATGTCCTTGAGAATCTTGTTCAGCGCATGACCGATGTGAATCGTGCCGTTGGCATAAGGAGGGCCGTCGTGCAGGACGAACTTCGGACGATCCTTGCCAATTTCGCGCAACTTTCCGTACAGGCCAATACTGTCCCAGCGCTGCAGGATCTGCGGTTCGCGCTGTGGCAGGCCGGCCTTCATTGGGAAGGCGGTGTCCGGAAGGTTTAGCGTGGCTTTATAGTCGGTCATTTAAGGCTCTTCGGTTAGCGATGGGCGCTAGGTGCGGCTAGTGCACGGGCGGCGGCGACATCCGCATTGATCGCCGTTTTCAACGCCTCAAGGGAGGCGAAACGCTGCTCTTCACGCAGCTTCTGGTGGAAAACCACCGTCAAACGCCGGTCATATAAATCACCGGCAAAATCCAAAAGGTGAACTTCCAGGTGGGCCTTGCCATCACCTGCAACCGTTGGCCTGACGCCTATATTGGCGACTCCCGGCCACGATTGGCCGTCGATGTCGACGCTCACCAGGTAAACCCCGGTCAACGGCACTCGACGGCGCTTGAGTTGCACGTTGGCGGTAGGCGTGCCTAATTGGCGCGCCAACTTCTGGCCGTGCAACACCCGCCCGGCAATGCGGAACGGGCGACCGAGCAATCGCTCGGCCAAGGCGAAGTCGGCAGCGGCCAGGGCGTTACGCACCTGTGTACTGCTCACGCGCAGGCCGTCCAGTTCGACGGTTTGCGCGGCCTCGACGGTAAAACCCTGCTCTACGCCAGCGTGTTGCAGGAAATCGAAATCGCCGACGCGGTCGCAACCAAAACGGAAGTCGTCACCGACCTCCAGGTGTTGTACGCCCAAGCCATCCACCAGGATGCGATCGACGAATTCGGCGGCGCTGAGGCTTTGCAAGCGCTGGTTGAAAGCCAGGCAGAGAACGCGGTCCACGCCTTCTTCAGCCAGCAGTTGCAGCTTGTCCCGCAAGCGGGCCAGGCGGGCCGGAGCCGTTTCTGGGGTAAAGAACTCCCGCGGCTGTGGCTCAAAAATCACCACGCAGCTGGGTACGCCCAACTCGACGGCGCGCTCGCGCAGCCGGGCCAGGATAGCCTGGTGGCCACGGTGAACACCGTCAAAGTTGCCAATAGTGGCGACGCAGCCCCGATGCTCGGGGCGCAGGTTGTGGAGACCTCGAACCAGCTGCATAACGCGCTTCTTGCTCATAAAGTGGTCGATTATAACCACACCCGGCCCCGGACGACAGGCAACAGCGCAGGCCAAATGGGTCGAATCGATAAAACTGCCGTTTTATCGCGGCAAACTCTCTAACTCAGGGACTTGCGATTGAAATCCCGCAAACGGAAACCCTGCAGCAGCAACATGCCGAAGTACACCACCACGCCAGCGACGACCAGCACGCCCAGGCGCATGAAGCGCTCCAGCATATGGCCTTCGCTCCAGGCGGGCATCACGTGCATCAGCCCGAGCAGCACCGCCGACATCATTGCCACCGCCACCAGCAGCTTGAGCGCAAACAGGCCCCAACCCGGTTGCGGCTGGAACATCTGCTGTTTGCGCAGTTGGTAAAACAAAAGGCCAGCGTTGATGCACGCACCGGCGCTGATCGCCAGGGCCAGGCCGGCGTGGGCCAGCGGGCCGATAAACACCAGGTTCAGCAGTTGGGTGACGATCAAGGTGAAGATCGCGATTTTTACCGGCGTACGGATGTTCTGCTGCGCATAAAACCCCGGTGCCAGCACTTTGATCACGATGATGCCCAGCAGGCCCACGGAATAGGCGACCAGCGCGTGCTGCGTCATTAACGCGTCATGGGCATCGAATTGCCCGTATTGGAACAGCGCCACCGTCAGCGGCTCGGCGAGGATGCCCAGGGCCAGGGCGCAGGGCAACACCAGGACGAAGCACAGGCGCAGCCCCCAATCGAGGATGCGCGAGTATTCCTGGCGGTCCTTGCTCGCGTAGGTACGCGCCAGGGTTGGCAGCAGAATGGTACCGAGGGCCACGCCGAGCACGCCGGAGGGCAGTTCCATCAGGCGGTCGGCGTAGTACATCCACGACACAGAGCCCGACACCAGCAACGAAGCGAACGCAGTGTTAATGATCAGGGAGATCTGGCTGACCGACACGCCGAGGATCGCCGGCAGCATATTGCGCATGACGCGCCACACGCCGGTGTCCTTGAGGTTCAAACGCGGCAACACCAGCATGCCGATCTTTTTCAGGTGCGGCAGCTGGTACAACAATTGCGCCAGGCCACCGGCCAGCACGGCCCAGCCCAGGGCCATCACCGGCGGCTCGAAGTACGGCGTGAGGAACAACGCGAAGACGATCATGCTGACGTTAAGCAGGGTCGGTACGAATGCCGGCACCGAGAAACGGTTCCAGGTATTGAGGATCGCCCCGGCCAGGGACGACAGGGAGATCAGCAATATATAAGGAAAGGTCACTCGCAGCAGGTCGGTGGTCAGCGCGAATTTTTCCGGGGTATTGGCAAAGCCGGGGGCCGTGGCCCAGATGACCCAGGGCGCCGCAAGCATGCCGATGAGCGTCACCAGCATCAACACCAGGGTCAGCAGGCCCGAGACGTAGGCAATAAAGGTTCGGGTCGCCTCCTCGCCCTGCTGGGTTTTGTATTCCGCCAGGATCGGTACAAATGCCTGGGAAAAGGCCCCCTCGGCGAAGATCCGCCGCAGCAGGTTGGGCAATTTAAAGGCAATAAAGAACGCATCCGTGGCCATACTGGCGCCAAAAATACGCGCCAGCAGGGTGTCACGCACAAACCCTAAAACCCGGGAGATCATCGTGATAGAGCTGACGGCGGCCAACGATTTGAGCAGATTCATTGAAAGAGTTTGCGCCTATGGATAAAGAGCAGGCGAACAAAGCGCCTACTTATGCGATACTGCGCGCCTGCAACAGCACAGAGCCAAAGCTCGCGAGTTTACAGGTCAAGCGCCGGAAATAAATCACCCGCCTCTTCAGATCGACCACTCAGCAGTTCGCATCAGCCGCCCTTGACAACCCGTCAAGTCATCGGCATGATTCGCGGCCTATTTTGTTTGCTATTTCCTAAAAAGTCTTTCGAGGAGCTCGACGGTGGCCAACACACCTTCCGCCAAAAAACGTGCAAAACAGGCTGAGAAGCGTCGCAGCCACAACGCCAGCCTGCGTTCCATGGTTCGTACCTACATCAAGAATGTAGTTAAAGCCATCGACACCAAAGACGCTGAAAAAGCTCAAGCAGCTTACGTTCTGGCTGTGCCTGTTATCGACCGTATGGCCGATAAAGGCATCATCCACAAGAACAAGGCCGCTCGTCATAAGAGCCGCCTGAATGGCCACATCAAGGCTCTGAGCGTTGCTGCCGCAGCCTAAGTGGTAACAACTGCAACGCAGCCCAGGTTGCGAAACAGTTAAGAAATGCCCCGTACCGAAAGGTCCGGGGCATTTTTGTTTTCTGAAGTGCGCCTTCCACATTTGGAACGCGGTGAATTTCAGATAAAAAAACGCCCCGAACAGGTCGGGGCGTTTTGGCTACCGCTTGATCAAAACATCAATCAATGGTGATGACCGCCTTCACCGTGGACGTGACCATGGGCCACTTCTTCCTGGGAGGCGTCGCGGATGGCAACGATCTTCACCTGGAAGTTCAGGCGCTGACCCGCCAGCGGGTGGTTGCCATCAACGGTCACGTCGTCGCCGTCCAGATCACGGATGGTCACGATCTGCATTTGGCCATCCGGCGCGGAAGCGTGGAACTGCATGCCCACTTCCAGTTCGTCGACGCCTTCGAACATGCTGCGGCTCAGGGTGCTGACCAGTTCGGCGGAATATTCGCCATACGCATCTTCAGGTTCTACGGCAACGGTCAGTTCATCACCAACTGCCTTGCCTTCCAGAGCCTTTTCCAGGCCTGGGATGATGTTACCTGCGCCTTGCAGGTAGACCAGCGGCGCGCCGCCGGCTGAGCTGTCGATGACCTCACCAGCGTCGTTGGTCAGGGTATAGTCGATGGAGACAGCCTTGTTAGCGGCGATCGTCATGGGGCGAGACCTTTTGCATAAGAATGAAGAACGGACAAGTCTAAACAAGGATTTGCCCGAAAGCGAACGGAACCCGGACAGACGGGGCCGACAAACGGTCACTGTCTGTGGTTTTCATCAGGACGAAGACGGGCACTGGGTGGCCGAGCTGTCCTGCGGCCACACCCAGCACCTGCGCCACCAGCCGCCATGGCAGTCGCGCGCCTGGGTGCTCGACCCCGCACAACGTCTGGAAAAAATAGGCCAGCCCTTTGCCTGCGGCTGGTGTACGCAAGCGCGTGAATAACGATAACCTTGGCGCCTGATTCCCGGTAGGCACTCAGCCATAGAGCGCCGCCGAAGCCATGCACCTCCAGAGAATTCGCATGCAGACTTTTTTTATCGCGCCCACCGATTTTGGTGTGGGCCTGACCTCCATCAGCCTTGGGCTGGTGCGTACCCTTGAGCGAGCCGGGCTTAAAGTCGGCTTTTTCAAGCCGATTGCCCAACCGCACCCAGGCGATACCGGCCCTGAGCGCTCCACCGAACTGGTGGCACGCACCCACGGCCTCAAACCGCCGCCCCCGCTGGGCCTGCCCCATGTCGAGCGGATGCTCGGCGACGGCCAGCTCGACGAGTTGCTCGAAGAAATCATCACGCTGTATCAGCAGGCGGCCGTGGGCAAAGACGTGCTGATCGTCGAAGGCATGGTGCCCACGCGCAGCGCCAGTTATGCGGCGCGGGTCAACCTGCACTTGGCCAAGAGCCTGGATGCCGAGGTGATCCTGGTATCGGCGCCGGAAAACGAAGTGCTCACCGAACTCTCCGGCCGCGTGGAATTGCAGGCACAACTGTTCGGCGGCCCAAAAGACCCGAAAGTACTCGGCGTCATCCTGAACAAGGTGCGCACCGACGAGAGCATGGAAGCGTTCTCGGCGCGCCTTAAAGAACATTCGCCGCTGTTGCGCAGCGGTGATTTCCGCCTGCTTGGCTGCATTCCTTATCAGCCCGAACTCAACGCGCCGCGCACCCGCGACGTGGCCGACCTGATGGGCGCACAGATCCTCAATGCCGGCGACTATGAAACCCGGCGCATGACCAAGATCATTATTTGCGCGCGCACCATGCGTAACACCGTGGAACTGCTCAAGCCCGGCGTGCTGGTGGTAACGCCCGGCGACCGTGACGACATCATCCTCGCCGTCAGCCTGGCCGCGATCAACGGCGTGCCCTTGGCCGGCCTGCTGTTGACCAGCGATACCCTGCCCGACCCGCGCATCATGGAGCTGTGCCGCGGCGCGTTCCAGGCCGGGTTGCCGGTGCTGTCGGTGAGTACCGGCTCCTACGAGACCGCCAACCTGCTTAACAACCTGAACAAGGAAATCCCCATCGATGACCGCGAGCGGGCCGAGATCATCACCGATTTCGTCGCCAGCCACCTCGATGCGCGCTGGCTGCACCAGCGTTGCGGCACGCCACGGGAAATGCGCCTGTCGCCGGCGGTGTTCCGCTACCAACTGATCCAGCGAGCCCAGGCCGCCAACAAACGCATCGTGTTGCCCGAAGGCAGCGAACCGCTGACCGTGCAGGCGGCCGCCATCTGTCAGGCCCGTGGCATTGCCCGTTGCGTGCTGCTGGCCAAGCCTGCGGATGTGGAAGCGGTGGCCCGCGCCCAAGGCATCGAATTGCCCGAAGGGCTGGAGATCCTTGACCCGGACCTGATCCGCCAGCGCTATGTCGAGCCAATGGTGGCGCTGCGCAAGAGCAAGAGCCTCAACGCGCCGATGGCCGAGCAGCAACTGGAAGACACCGTGGTGATCGCCACCATGATGCTCGCGCTGGATGAAGTCGACGGCCTGGTCTCCGGCGTCATTCACTCCACCGCGAATACCATCCGCCCCGCCCTGCAACTGATCAAGACCGCGCCGGGCTGTACGCTGGTGTCGTCGGTGTTCTTCATGCTGTTCCCCGAGCAGGTGCTGGTGTATGGCGACTGCGTGATGAACCCGCACCCAAGCGCCGCCGAACTGGCAGAAATCGCCCTGCAAAGCGCCGACTCGGCGGCCGCGTTCGGCATCACCCCGCGCGTGGCGATGATCAGCTATTCCAGCGGCGATTCCGCCAGCGGCGAGGAAGTGGAGAAGGTTCGCGAAGCCACCCTGCTCGCCCATGAACAGCAAAGCTCTCTGCTGATCGACGGCCCGCTGCAATACGACGCCGCCGCCAACGAAAACGTGGCACGGCAGTTGGCCCCCAATAGCCAGGTCGCCGGCAAGGCCACGGTGTTTGTGTTCCCCGACCTGAACACCGGCAATACCACCCACAAAGCGGTGCAACGCAGCGCCGATTGCGTGAGTCTGGGGCCGATGCTCCAAGGCCTGCGCAAACCGGTCAACGACCTGCCGCGCGGCGCCCAAGTGGATGACATCGTGTACACCATCGCGCTGACTGCGATCCAAGCCGCCAACCGACCTATGGATATCTAAATGCTGGCTTTTCTACCTGCCGCCATGCGCGGGGTGATCGCATCACTGCTGTTGGCGCTGAACACGATCCTGCTGTGTTCGTTCCTGTTTATCGTCGCGCTGTTCAAGGCACTGCCGTTTGCCAAGCGTTTCAGCGAATGGCTGATGAACCACACTCACGAAGCCTGGGTCACCAACAACAAAGGCTGGATGAACCTGGTGCAACGCACGCGCTGGCACCTCAAAGGGCTTGAGGGCCTGGACTATCAGCACTCGTACCTGGTGACCAGCAACCACCAGAGCTGGGTCGACATCATGGTGCTGCAATACGTGCTCAACCGCCGCATTCGCCCGCTCAAGTTCTTTCTCAAGCAAGAGCTGATCTGGGTGCCGGTGATTGGCCTGGCGTGGTGGGCGCTGGGCTTTCCGTTCATGAAGCGCTACACCAAGGCCTACCTGGAGAAACACCCGGAGAAGAAAGGCAAGGACCTGGAAACCACCCGCAAGACCTGCGCGAAATTTCGCGACAACCCGGTGGGCATTTTCAACTTTGCCGAGGGCACACGGTTTACGCCGGGCAAACATGCGCAGCAGAACTCACCGTTTCGCTATTTGCTCAAGCCCAAGGCTGGCGGTATCGCGTTTGTGCTGGATGCCATGGGGGAACAGCTCAAATCACTGGTCAACGTGACCATCCACTACCCTCCCGGGCGCCCAGGCTACTGGGATTTGCTGTGCGGTAAGGTGAAGGACGTGGTGGTGCAGTTTGAAGAAGTGCCGATCCCGGCCGAGTTCATTGGCAAGAATTATGAGCAGGATGCCGAGTACAGGCTGGCGTTCCAGGGCTGGATCAACCGGCTGTGGGAAGAGAAGGATCAGTTGCTGGACAAGCTGCACACCGATTACCCAGACAAAAAATGATCAAAATGTGGGAGGGGCTTGCTCCCTCCCACATTTGACCGCGGCGAGTGTTAGATCGCGCCGCGCTGACGCAACAGCTCCAGCACTTGCTTGACGCTCTCTTCCAGCGACAGGGCCTGGGTGTCGATTACCAGATCGGCGTTCAACGGCACGTCGTAAGGGAAGGATTCGCCAGGGATGTTATCCCCGCCCGCAGCGTACAAACCTTGCGGATCACGCTCGGCACACACCAGCGGCGACGCCTGCACGTACACGGTCAACAGGCGATCGGCGCCAATCAGCGACTTGGCCTGTTCACGGCCTTCGGCATCCGGGGCGACAAACGCGGCCAGCGTCAACAGGCCGGCTTCGTTGAACTGGCGCGCAACGTGGGCGGCACGACGCCAGTTCTCGGTACGCCCGGCACGGTCATGCGGCAAGCCCTTGTTCAGGTCATGACGCAGGTTCTGGCCATCCAGTACGAACACGGCACGACCCATGTCGAACAGCTTGCGCTCAACCGCATAGGCCAGGGTGCTCTTGCCGGCGCCCGACAGGCCGCTGAACAACACGGTGGCCGGCTGCTGGCCGAAGCGCAGGGCGCGCTCCTCGGTGGCTACATGGGCCAACTTGCCGTGCTGCGCCGCGCTGCCGTGAGTGACCGGCGGTGCGATGATCATGCCGGCGGCCACGGTGCCGTTGGTCAAGCGGTCGATGACGATAAACGCGCCGGTGGTGCGGTTGCTGTCATAACCGTCCAGGGCGATGGCTGCGTCGAGGCTGACCTTGACCCGGCCAATCTCGTTCAATTGCAGCGAACTCGCAGGGCCTTCGGCCAGGGTGTTCACGTCCACGCGGTGCACGATGCTGGTGATGGAGCCCGGCACGTAGCTGGTGGCACGCTTGATGTCATATTTCTTGCCCGGCAGCATCGGTTCTTCGGCCATCCACACCAGCATGGCGTCGAAGGCGTCGGCCACTTGCGGCACGTTGTCGGCATGCACCAGCAGGTCGCCACGGGAGATGTCGATCTCGTCTTCCATGGTCAGGGTCACGGCCTGGCCTGGGCCGGCATGCTCCAGTTCACCGTCGAAGGTGACAATGGATTTGACGCGGCTGCTCTTGCCCGACGGCAGCACCACGACTTCGTCGCCCTTGTGCACGATGCCGCTGGCCAGGGTGCCGGCGAAACCACGGAAGTTCAGGTTCGGACGGTTGACGTACTGCACCGGGAAACGCAGGTCGGTGTAGTTGCGGTCGTTGGCGATCTCGACGGTTTCGAGGATCTCCATCAGCGACTGGCCGGTGTACCAAGGCGAGCGCTCGCTCTTGTTCACCACGTTGTCACCCTTGAGCGCCGACATCGGCACAAAGGCCATGGTGCTCGGCTTGAACGCGATACCGTCGGCAAACTTCAGGTAATCGGCCTTGATGGCCTCAAATACGCTTTGGTCAAAGCCATTGATGTCCATCTTGTTGACGGCGATCACGATGTGCTTGATACCCAGCAACGAGGCGATATAGCTGTGGCGACGGGTCTGGGTCTGCACGCCGTAGCGGGCGTCGATGAGGATGATCGCCAGGTCACAGGTAGACGCGCCAGTGGCCATGTTGCGGGTGTACTGCTCATGGCCTGGGGTGTCGGCGATGATGAATTTGCGCTTGGCGGTGGAGAAGTAGCGGTAAGCGACATCGATGGTGATGCCCTGCTCACGCTCAGCCTGCAAGCCGTCGACCAGCAACGCCAGGTCGATGTCATCGCCGGTGGTGCCGGACTTCTTCGAATCGCGGGTAATGGCTTCCAGGTGATCTTCGTAGATCATCTTGGAGTCGTGCAGCAGGCGCCCGATCAGGGTGCTCTTGCCGTCGTCGACGTTGCCGCAGGTCAGGAAGCGCAACATCTCTTTGCGCTCGTGCTGGCCCAGGTAGGCGAGGATGTCCTCGCTGATCAAATCAGATTGATGCGACATGACAGCCCCTTAGAAATAACCTTGACGTTTTTTATCTTCCATTGAGCCTGCGCCATCGTGGTCGATGACCCGGCCCTGGCGCTCGGAAGTTCGCGTCAGGAGCATTTCCTGGATGATGTCCGTCAGCGTCTCGGCTTCGGACTCCACCGCGCCCGTCAACGGGTAGCAGCCAAGGGTACGGAAACGTACTTTCTTTTTGACGATGCGGGCTTTGTCTTCGTCGGACAGGTGCTCGAGGATGCGGTCGTCGTCGATCATGATCAACGTGCCGTTCTTCTCGATCACGTCACGCTCGGCGGCGAAATACAGCGGAACGATCGGGATGCCTTCGAGGTAGATGTATTGCCAGATGTCCAGCTCGGTCCAGTTGGACAGCGGGAACACGCGAATCGACTCGCCCTTGTTGACGTTGCCGTTATAAACGTTCCACAGCTCCGGGCGCTGGTTCTTCGGGTCCCAGCGGTGCTTGCTGTCGCGGAACGAGTACACGCGCTCTTTGGCGCGGGATTTCTCTTCATCGCGACGGGCACCGCCGAACGCGGCATCGAAACCATGCTTGTCCAACGCCTGCTTGAGGCCTTCGGTCTTCATGATATCGGTGTGCTTGGCGCTGCCGTGGGTGAACGGGTTGATGCCCTGCGCAACACCATCCGGGTTGACGTGGGTGATCAGGTCCAGGCCAAGCTCCTCGACCATCTTGTCGCGGAACCTGTACATCTCCTGGAATTTCCAGCGGGTGTCGACGTGCATCACGGGGAACGGCAGTTTGCCCGGGAAGAAGGCCTTGCGTGCCAGATGCAGCATCACGGCGGAGTCTTTACCGATCGAGTAGAGCATCACCGGGTTGTCGAACTCGGCGGCGACCTCGCGGATGATGTGGATGCTTTCCGCCTCCAGCTGTTTCAGATGCGTCAGTTTGTCGACCATGGCTACTCACGGAAAAACGATCTTATGGACGGCCAGCGGGCCGTGTTCGAGCGGGGCATGCTAGCACAGCACCTTCTTCTATTCAGGGCGCCGGCTAGATCGAAACGGTATATGAATATGCCCCCGAGTTTGGGCTTCCTGCGGGAGCTGTGTGGCTTAGATCGGATTCGGGCAATCGATAAACAAATGCTCCAGGGCGAAGCGCCGGGCCAGGTAGTCGCCCAGTGCCTGCACGCCGTAGCGCTCGGTGGCGTGATGGCCGGCAGCGATGAAGCTGATGTCGTTTTCGCGCGCGCTGTGGAAGGTTTGCTCGCTGGCTTCGCCACTGAGGAACAGGTCGACACCGGCGGCAATTGCGTCATCGATATAACCCTGGCCACCACCGGTGCACCAGCCGACGCGGCGGATCATCTCGCTGCCTTCGATCAGCAGCGGCTCGCGGCCCATGACCTCCTGCACGCGGCGCGCAAAATCGCGCGGCGACAGGGGTTCGGCGAGGGAGCCGACCAGGCCGACGACCTTGGGGTTGCCAGGGTCCAGCGGGCCTTCGACGGTGATGTCCAATTGGCGGGCCAGTTGCACGTTGTTGCCGACATCCGGGTGCAGGTCCAGAGGCAGGTGGTAGGCCAGTAGACTGATATCGTGCTTGAGCAAGGTTTTCAGGCGACGCTGCTTCATACCGGTGATGCAGGGGTTTTCGCCTTTCCAGAAATAACCGTGGTGCACCAGGATCAAATCGGCCTGGGCCTCGACGGCGGCGTCCAGCAGGGCCTGGCTGGCGGTCACGCCGCTGACGATGCGCATCACCTGCGGGCGACCTTCGACCTGCAGGCCATTGGGGCAATAATCAGCAATTTTTGCGCTGGCGAGGTAGCGGTCCGCTTCCTCGACGAGGGTGGTAAGAGGGACGGCCATAAAAGACTCCTAAATATCCGGTTCCGAGGTGCTCGCAGCCTCGTATAATGCGCGACATTATGGGCGCTCTCCCGCCCCCCTGCAACCTGTCAGGACTTACTTGATGCTCAAGGCACTGCGTTTTTTTGGATGGCCATTGTTGGCTGGCGTGCTGATCGCGATGCTGATTATTCAGCGTTTCCCACAGTGGGTGGGCTTACCAAGCCTTGACGTAAACCTGCAGCAGGCACCGCAGACCAGCGCGGTGGTGCAAGGCCCGGTGACCTACGCGGATGCGGTGGTCATTGCCGCGCCGGCCGTGGTTAACCTGTACACCACCAAAGTCATCAACAAACCGGCGCACCCGCTGTTTGAAGACCCGCAGTTCCGCCGCTATTTCGGCGACAACGGGCCCAAGCAGCGTCGAATGGAATCCAGCCTGGGTTCCGGGGTGATCATGAGCCCCGAAGGCTACATCCTCACCAACAACCACGTGACCACCGGCGCCGACCAGATTGTGGTGGCCCTGCGTGACGGCCGCGAGACCTTGGCCCGCGTGGTCGGCAGCGACCCGGAAACCGACCTGGCGGTGCTGAAGATAGACCTCAAGAGCCTGCCGGCCATCACCCTGGGCCGCTCCGATGGCCTGCGGGTGGGCGACGTGGCGCTGGCCATCGGCAACCCTTTCGGCGTGGGCCAGACCGTGACCATGGGCATCATCAGCGCCACCGGGCGCAATCAGTTGGGGCTTAACAGCTACGAAGACTTCATCCAGACCGACGCCGCGATCAACCCGGGCAACTCCGGCGGCGCGCTGGTGGATGCCAACGGCAACCTGACCGGCATCAACACGGCAATCTTCTCCAAATCCGGCGGTTCCCAGGGCATCGGTTTTGCGATCCCGGTGAAGCTGGCGATGGAGGTGATGAAGTCGATCATCGAGCACGGCCAGGTGATTCGCGGCTGGCTGGGCATTGAAGTGCAACCGCTGACCAAGGAACTGGCCGAGTCATTTGGCCTGACCGGGCGCCCTGGCATCGTGGTCGCCGGGATCTTCCGCGACGGCCCGGCGCAAAAAGCCGGTTTGCAACTGGGGGATGTGATCCTCAGCATCAACGGCGAACCGGCCGGCGATGGGCGCAAGTCGATGAACCAGGTGGCGCGGATCAAACCCACCGACAAAGTTGCGATCCTGGTGATGCGCAACGGTAAAGAGATCAAATTGGCGGCCGAAATCGGTCTGCGTCCGCCGCCCGCCCCGGTCAAAGAAGAAGAATAAGCCGTTGCGCACAGGTGCCCGTTCGCGGGCATCTGTGCGCTGACATTTAAAAGCGATTCAGTCTCATATGGCATGTTATATTGTTTCAATATCGACATTGGAACGCTCTATCATGCCGTCTCGAAAAATCGCTCCCCTGGCCGGCCTGGCCTTGGGTTTACTGCTGGACCCCGCCTTCGCCGAAGAAAACACCCTGGAACTCGATACCATCAGCGTCACGTCTGATGCCTATGAGTCCGCCACCGGCCCGGTCGATGGCTACCGGGCCACCCGTTCGACCAGCGCGACAAAAACCGACACGGCCCTGCGCGACATCCCACAGTCCATCAGCGTAATTCCCGCTACGGTGCTCAAGGACCTAGGCACTACCAATGTGGAACGCGCTCTGGAATTTGCCGGTGGTGTGTCCAAGCAAAACAACTTCGGCGGCCTCACGCTCTACGAATACAGCGTGCGCGGTTTCACTACGTCGGAGTTCTATCAGGACGGTTTCAGCGCCAACCGTGGCTACCCGAGCACACCGGATGTGGCCAACATCGAACGCATCGAAGTGCTCAAAGGTCCCGCTGCCAGTTTGTACGGGCGCGGCGATCCGGGCGGCACGGTCAATATCGTCACCAAAAAGCCCCAGCCGCAAGCCTTCACCACCCTGCAAACCAGTGCCGGCAGCTGGGACCGCTATCGCACCGCCCTGGACGTCAACACTCCGCTGGACGCCGAAGGCAATCTGCTGTCACGGGTCAATCTGGCCGTGGAAGACAACAACAGCTTCCGTGATCACGTCGAAAGCAAGCGCGTGTTCGTCGCGCCTTCATTCAGTTGGCAACTGAGCCCGGACACCAGCTTGCTGGTAGAAAGCGAATTCGTGCGCCACAGCTCCACCTTCGATCGCGGCATCGTCGACGCACCCGGGGTATCACGCTCCACTTTCCTCGGCGAACCCAACGACGGCGACATCGACAACCACAACAATCGCATCCAGGCCACCCTGGAACATCACCTCAACGATGCCTGGAAACTGCGCCTGGCCAGCCACTACAAACAGGGCAGCCTGTGGGGCGACGCGTCGGAAAACCGGGCCCTGAACGCCGACGGCCACACCCTCAACCGGCGCTACCGCGAGCGCTCCATGGGCTGGCACGACAGCATCACTCAGTTGGAACTGCGCGGCCTGTTCGACATCGGCAGTTGGCAGCATGAACTGCTGGTGGGCACCGAATACGAGGACTACCGCAAGAACGAACGCGTTACCGCTATCGCGGGCAGCTACCCCATCGACCTCTACAACCCGGTCTACGGCCAGCCAAAACCCAACGGCACACGCTCCGGTACCGACTTCTTTGAGCAGACCAAAAGCCACGCGCTCAACCTGCAAGACCAGATCGTCTTTACCGACCGCCTGCGCGGCATGATTGGCGCGCGCTTTGAGCATTTCGAGCAAACCGTCGACGACTTCACCCGTAACGCCCCACCCAGCCGGCAAACCCACGACGCGCTCACCCAGCGCGCCGGCCTGCTTTACCAGCTCACGCCCGAAATCGGCGTGTTTGCCAACGCCTCGACCTCGTTCAAGCCCAACAGTGGCCTGGACGCCACCGGCAATACCTTCAAGCCTGAGGAAGGCGTGGGTTATGAAGTGGGGGTCAAGGGCGAATTGTTCGACGACCGCCTCAGCGCCACACTCGCCGCGTTCCATATCGAGAAGGAAAACGTGCTGGCCCTGGACCCGTCCACCAACCTCAACCGCGCCATGGGCAAGGCCCGTAGCCAAGGTTTCGACCTGCAACTGACCGGGCAAGTGACCGATGCCGTGCGAGTGATCGGCGCCTTCGCCTACATCGACGCCGAAGTGACCAAGGGTGACAAAACCATTCCAACGGGCAGCCGCATTCTTGGCGTGGCCAAGCGCAGCGGCAGCCTGTTGGGCGTGTATGAGTTCCGGGATGGCGCATTGCGCGGCTCAGACCTGGGCGCGGCGTTCACCTACGTGGGCGACCGCTCCGGCGAGGCCGGGGGCAGCTTCGAACTGCCCGCCTACCACACCGTGGATTTACTGGCTCATTACAAAGCCACTGACAACGTGACCGTGGGCCTGAACCTCAACAACCTGTTTGACGAGAAGTACTACGAGCGGTCCTACAGCAACTACTGGGTCAACCCCGGTGAACCGCGCAATTTAACGGTTAGCCTGACCCTAAAGCTCTAACACAAATCAAACATGTGGGAGGGAGCAAGCCCCTCCCACATTTGGATCTGCGCCAGGTTCAATTACAGGGAAAGAGGTGCTCTTTCACACAGCGTATTGAGCGCCGCCGCCCACTGCGGGTCATCATTCAAACACGGCACCAACACCAACTCCTCCCCCCGGCCTCGCGGAACTGCTCCCGCCCGCGATCGCCGATCTCTTCCAGGGTCTCGATGCAATCGGCCACAAACGCCGGGCACATCACCAGCAGCTTTTTCACGCCTTGCCGGGCCAGTGCATCCAGGCGCGCCTCGGTGTAGGGTTCGATCCACTTCGCACGGCCCAGGCGCGATTGGAACGCCACCGACCATTTGCCGTCAGGCAAGCCCAAGCGCTCGGCAACGTCGCGAGCAACGCTGAAGCATTGCGCCCGATAGCAGGTGGCGAGCACCTCGGCAGAGGCGTTTTTGCAGCAGTCGGCGTCCTTGAAACAATGCTGGCCGGTGGGGTCGAGCTTGGTGAGATGACGCTCGGGCAAGCCGTGGAAACTCAACAGCAAATGATCGTAGTCCTGCTCGACATAAGACCGTGCGCTCGCCGCCAGGGCATCCAGGTATTCCGGCTGATCGTAGAACGGCTGCAGGATCGAGAATTGCACATTGAGTTTTTTGTCCTGCACCACGCGGCGCGCCTCTTCGATCACCGTGGTGACGGTGCTGTCGGCAAATTGTGGGTACAGCGGCGCCAGGGTGACGTTCTGAATACCCTGGGCGGCCAGACGGGTGAGGGTCGTTTCCAGGGACGGCTCGCCGTAGCGCATCGCCAACTCCACGGGCCCCTGGGTCCACTGGGCGGTCATCTGCTGTTGCAGGCGGCGGCTGAGCACTACCAGCGGCGAGCCTTCATCCCACCAGATCGACGCATAGGCATGGGCCGACTGCTCGGGGCGCTTGATCAGGATCAGCGACACCAGCAAGCGCCGCACCGGCCACGGCAGGTCGATCACGTAAGGGTCCATCAGGAACTGATTGAGGTAGCTGCGCACATCGGCCACCGAAGTGGAGGCCGGTGAACCCAGGTTGACCAGTAACAACGCGTGATCCGTCATGCAACATCCTATGGCTAGAGGCGGCTGGACAGGTCGTCCAGAGCCGCGCGCAACTCAGTGAACTGAAAAGTGAAACCGGTGGCCAGCAAGCGTTCGGGCACCGCCTTCTGCCCGCCCAGCAACAAGCCGGACAACTCCCCCAAGCCAACCTTCAAGGCAAACGCCGGCATCGGCATGAATGCAGGGCGATGCAACACCTGGCCCAGGGTCTTGGCGAACTCGCGGTTACGCACCGGGTGCGGCGCGCACGCATTATAAGGACCGCTGGCGTCATCCTTGTGCAGAAGAAAATCAATCAGGGCGATTTGATCCTTGATATGCACCCATGGCATCCACTGCCGCCCATTGCCGATAGGCCCGCCCAGCGCCAGTTTGAAGGGCAGCAGCAACCGCGACAAAAAGCCGCCCTCGGCCGCCAGCACCAGGCCGGTGCGCACCAGCACCACACGAATACCCAGGGCTTCGGCGCGTTGGGCGGTTTCTTCCCAGGCGATGCACAGCTGACTGGGAAAATCGTCCAGTACCGGGCCGCCGGCCTCGGTCAATTCACGTTCGCCACCGTCGCCGTACCAACCCACCGCCGAGCCGGACACCAACACCGCCGGTCTTTGCGCAAGGCGCTCCAGCCACGCCAGCAGGGTTTCAGTGAGCCCGATACGGCTACTCCACAACAACGCCTTGCGCTTGTGGGTCCAGGGGCGGTCGGCGATGGGCGCGCCGGCCAGGTTGACCACCGCATCCACGACGCCGATCACCTCTTCCAGGCGCGCAACCCCCAACACCTGCGCACCGCACAAGGCGGCAACGCGTTCAGGTTGACGGCTCCATACGGTCAGGCGATGCCCCTGGGCCAGCCAGTGTCGGCAGAGTTGGCGGCCGATCAAACCCGTACCGCCGGTCAGCAAAATATGCATGGGATCTTCCTCATGTAACGTTCGCCGCCCGTCATTGGTCTATTTTATAAGCAGGGATCAACTTAATCGGGCGCGGCCTTTGTTTAGGCATCAGGTTTAAGTCTTAGCTTAACCATAGGTCACGCCACACGTTCAGGCACGCCAAAACTTATACCAAAAAACGAGATTGTACAGCTATTGGTGTCGGCGTAGTCTGTACCCAACGGTAAAACGAGGCCTCCCATGACTGTCCCCATCGCGATCATCGGTACCGGCATAGCCGGTCTCTCCGCCGCCCGAGCGCTTAAAGACGCCGGGCATGTCGTACAACTCTTCGATAAAAGCCGCGGCAGTGGTGGCCGCATGTCCAGCAAGCGCAGCGATGCCGGCGCACTGGACATGGGCGCCCAATATTTCACCGCCCGCGACCGGCGCTTCGTCAACGAGGTGCAACGCTGGCAGAGCAACGGCTGGGCCGAGCAGTGGAAACCGCAGCTATACAATTTCAAGTCCGGCCAGCTCACGCCCTCCCTGATGAGCAGATCCGCTGGGTCGGCACGCCGCGCATGAGCGCCATTACCCGCGCCTTGCTCGACGACCTGCCCGTGGAGTTCGGCTGTCGCATCACCGAGGTGTTCCAGGGCGCACAACATTGGAACCTGCTCGACGCCGACGGCGGCAACCATGGCCCCTTCAGCCATGTGGTCATCGCCACACCGGCACCCCAGGCCACCACTCTGCTGGCTGCAGCGCCCAAACTGGCGAGCGCCGCCGCCGGGGTAAAAATGGACCCGACCTGGGCCATTGCGCTGGCCTTCGACAAGCCGCTGGACACGCCGATGGAAGGCTGTTTCGTACAAGACAGCCCCCTCGACTGGCTGGCGCGCAACCGCAGTAAACCGGGGCGTGACAGCACCCTCGACACCTGGGTGCTGCACGCCACCAGCGCCTGGAGCAAAGCGCACCTGGACCTGCCCAAGGAAGCCGTGATCGAGCACCTGCACGGCGCCTTCGCCGAGCTGCTGCACAGCGCCATGCCCGCGCCGTCGTTCAGCATGGCGCACCGCTGGCTCTACGCCCGACCGTCCGGCGCCCACGAGTTTGGCGTGCTGGCCGATGCCGACCTCGGCCTATACGTGTGTGGTGACTGGTGCCTCTCCGGCCGCGTGGAAGGCGCCTGGCTCAGCGGCCAGGAAGCCGCCCGACGCTTGACGGAACACCTGCAATGAACCGCATCAACCCGGCAAAACTGCTGCTGTCGAAGTGGACGGCAGCCCGCCCCTTGCGCAAGGAAAAACACTTTCTGGTCACCGAGTTGTTTCGCGATGAGGAAGGCACCGTGCTGGAAATCGAGCTGCAAGCCGTCCTCACCCGCCGCGGCGAACGCCTGCCGTGGCAAACGCTGCAGAACGCCGACACGTGGAAAATGGGGTGGAAATAGCCTCAACGCACAAACCTGTACAAATAATTTGACTTGTACAGCTTCAAACCTATGATAAGACCTAGTTGTACAGCGACTTTAGTTTGTACAGGAATCTTGCAGAGGTTTGCTTATGTCCACTCCCGCGAAACCGAAGATCGGCATCAGCGCCTGCCTTTTGGGCGAGAACGTGCGTTTCAACGGCGGACACAAACAATCCCTGCTGTGCAGCCAGACCCTGGCTGACTATTTCGACTTTGTGCCGCTGTGCCCTGGAAGTCGCCATCGGCCTGGGTATCCCTCGCGAGACCATTCGCCTGGTGGGCGACGCCGCCAACCCACAGGCCGTGGGCACCGTGCACCGCGAGCTCAACGTGACCCAGCCGCTGGATGAATACGGTCAGCAAATGGCGCGCGAACACACCGACCTGTGCGGCTACATCTTTATGCAAAAGTCGCCGTCCTGTGGCTTGGAACGGGTCAAGGTTTACCGCGACAACGGCGCGCCGGTGGACGGCGGTGGGCGCGGCATCTACGCCCAGGCGTTCTGTGCCCGGCACCCCCACCTGCCGGTCGAAGAGGATGGCAGGCTGAATGACCCGGTATTGCGGGAAAACTTCCTGACACGCGTCTTCGTCTACGCCAGTTGGCAACGCTTGCTGGCCGAGGGCCTGACCCGTCATCGCCTGCTCGCATTCCACTCGCGTTACAAATACCTGCTGATGGCCCACAGCCCGGCGCATTACAAAAGCCTCGGCCACCTGCTGGGCAGCATGGACAAACACATCGACCTTAAAGCACTGGCCACCGGCTACTTTGGCGAATTGATGGCCGGGTTGAAAAAGTGCGCCACCCGCGGCACCCACACCAATGTGCTGCACCACATCAGCGGTCATCTCAAACAGGTGATCAGCGCCGACGATAAACAGGAAATGCAGGCGCTCATTGGCCAATACCGCCACGGCATCGTGCCACTGGTGGTGCCGCTGACCCTGCTCAAGCATCACTTTCGCCAACACCCGGACCGTTACATCGCGCAGCAGGCCTACCTGCAACCGCACCCGGAAAATCTCAGCCTGCGTAATGCGATCTAGACCATGAAAGCCGCCTTGCAAGACGAACCCGGCGAAGACATCGCCCAAGCCCTCCAGGACGGCTGGTTGCCGATCCGTGAAGTGGCGCGCCAGACCGGCGTCAACGCCGTGACCCTGCGCGCGTGGGAACGCCGCTATGGCCTGATCGTGCCCCAGCGTACGCCCAAGGGTCATCGGTTGTTCAGTGCCGAGCACGTGCAACGCATCCACGCCATCCTGACCTGGCTCAATCGTGGCGTGCCGGTCAGCCAGGTGAAACACCTGATCGACTCCGCCCAAACCAGCCCCGACGCGGTCGAAAATGAATGGCATGCCCTGCGCCAGACTCTGGTGCAGGCCATCGGCGAACTGGCCGAACGCCGGGTCGACGACGCCTTTAACCAGGCCATGGCGCTGTATCCGCCGCGCACCCTATGCGAACAATTGCTGTTGCCGCTGATCAACGAACTGGAGCAGCGCTGGCAAGGCCAGTTCGGCGCACAGATGGAACGGGTGTTTTTCCTGTCCTGGCTGCGCAGCAAATTCGGCGCGCGCATCTACCACAACAACCGTCAGCTACAGGGCCCGCCGCTGCTGCTGGTCAACCAGTCCGACCTGCCGCTGGAGCCACACCTGTGGCTCAGCGCCTGGCTGGCCAGCAGCGCCGACTGCCCGGTGGAAGTGTTCGATTGGCCGCTGCCCGCCGGCGAATTGGCCCTGGCGGCGGAGCATCTGCAACCGCGTGCGGTGCTGCTGTATTCAAGCAAGGCCCTGCACCTGCCCACGCTGCACAAACTGCTGGGCGGCGTCAGTTGCCCAACGTTGATCGTCGGGCCGACCGTGTGTATCCACCAGGCCGAGTTGGCCGTGCTGACCCGTGACAACCCAACACTGTCCGTCGCCGAAGACCCCTTGTCGGCCCACCAGTTGTTGCTCCAGCGTGGACTCCTGTAAATGCACCTGATCTGGCTGCGCACCGACCTGCGCCTTCACGACAACACCGCCCTGGCCACCGCGAGCCAGCGCGGCCCGGTTGCGGCCGTGTACCTGATCACGCCCGAGCAATGGCTGGCCCATGACGATGCGCCGTGCAAAGTGGACTTCTGGCTGCGCAACCTGCAGCACATGAGCCGGGCCCTGGGCGAGTTGAACATTCCCCTGCTGATCCGCAGCGCCGCCACCTGGGACCAGGCGCCCGGCGTACTCAGCGCACTGTGCCGGGAGCTGTCGGTAAAGTCGGTACACGTCAACGAGGAATATGGCATCCATGAAAGCCGCCGCGATGCGGCAGTGGCCCAGCAATTGGAAGCCTGCGGCGTGACCTTCCACAGTTACCTGGACCAATTGTTTTTCCAACCGGGCAGTGTGCTGACCAAGACCGGCACTTATTTCCAGGTGTTCAGCCAGTTCCGCAAGGTCTGCTACGCGCGCCTGCACAGCGCCTTGCCGCCTATCATCGCGACGCCGAAAGCCCAGCCGAAACTCGACCTCGCCAGCGACCCGGTTCCGACAACCGTCGACGGCTTCGAGCCGCCGAGCGCCACCCTGCGCGCGCTGTGGCCCGCAGGCGAGGACGAAGCCCGTCGCCGCCTCGACGCCTTTGCCGACCAACAGATCAGCTACTACAAAGACGAACGCGACTATCCCGCCAAGCCCGGCACCAGCCAACTATCGGCGTACCTCGCCGCCGGCGTGGTTTCGCCGCGCCAGTGCCTGCATGCGGCATTGCAAAGCAACAGGGGCGAGTTCGAGAGCGGTGACATCGGCACCATTACCTGGATCAACGAGCTGCTCTGGCGCGAGTTCTACAAGCACATTCTGGTGGGCTACCCACGGGTCTCGCGCCACCGCGCATTCCGCCCCGAGACCGAAGCCGTGGCCTGGCGACAGGCGCCCAAGGACCTCGCCGCCTGGCAAGAAGCGCGCACCGGCCTGCCGATCATCGACGCAGCCATGCGCCAGCTATTGGAAACCGGCTGGATGCACAATCGCCTGCGCATGGTAGTGGCGATGTTCCTGACCAAGAACCTGTTGATCGACTGGCGTGAAGGCGAGCGCTTTTTTATGCGCCACCTGATCGACGGCGATCTGGCGGCCAACAACGGTGGCTGGCAATGGAGTTCGTCCACCGGCACCGATTCGGCGCCTTACTTCCGGATTTTCAGCCCCTTGAGCCAGTCGGAAAAATTCGACAGCGAAGGCCTGTTCATCAAGCACTGGCTGCCGGAGCTGGCCGCATTGAATAAAAAGGAAGTCCATAACCCCGAGGCCGCCGGCGGTCTGTTTGGCGTGGCGGATTACCCACGCGCCATCGTCGACTTGAAAAAATCCCGCGAGCGCGCCTTGGCCGCTTTCCGCAGCCTGCCTTCACGCCAGGAGGTGGCCGAGCATGAGTGATTTCCTGCGCCGCTTCGCCCACACCTTCGCCACGCTGGACAAGCACAACCTGCACCTGCTCGACAGCTTGTACAGCAAGGACGTCGCCTTCACCGACCCGCTGCATGAGGTCCACGGCCTGACGGCGCTGCACCGTTACTTCGAAACGCTGTACAGCAACGTCAGCCAGCTGCGCTTCGATTTTCATGGCTTCGATCAGGTGGCCGAGGGCGAAGGCTACCTGCGCTGGAACATGAGTTTTGCCACCCGCGCCTGGCCAAGGGCCAAGTCATACGGGTGGAGGGTTGCTCGCACCTGATGTGGCGCGACAAGGTTTACCGCCATCGCGACTATTTCGATGCCGGCGCCATGCTGTACGAACACCTGCCCGTGCTGGGCAGAGTCGTCAGTTGGCTGAAAAGGAGAGTGGGATGAACGCTGTATCACCCCGTCGTTATTGGCTGACCGGCGCCAGCAGTGGCATTGGCGCCGCATTGGCCGTGGAACTGCTCGACAGCGGCGCCCATGTGGCCTTGAGCTCACGCAGCAAAGCGCCGTTGGACGCCCTGGCGCAACGTTACCCTGGCCAAGTGTTGGTAGTGGCCGGCGACCTGACCAACAGCCAGACCGTGCGCGAAATCGGCGAACGGATCGCCGCGGACTGGGGCTCGCTGGATACGGTGATTCTCAATGCCGGCACCTGTGAATATGTCGACGCGCGGCAGTTCGATGCATCCATCATCGAACACGTGGTGCGCACCAACCTGCTGGCCAGCAGTTACTGCATCGAAGCGGCCCTGCCGTTGTTGCGCGCCGGGGTTACCCCGCACCTGGTAGGCGTCGCCAGCGCCGTGACGTACCTGCCGATGCCTCGCGCCGAAGCCTACGGCGCGTCCAAAGCCGGCCTGCGTTACCTGTTCGAATCCCTGCGCATCAGCCTGTCGCCGGAAAACATCGACGTCACGGTGATCAGCCCAGGCTTTGTCGACACCCCGCTGACCGAGCGCAACGACTTCCCCATGCCCCTGAGCTGGCCGGCCGACAAAGCCGCTCGGCATATCTTCGCCAAGCTGGAAAAACGCCCGCTGGAAATCGCCTTCCCGGCGTTGTTTATCGCCACGCTGTGGCCGCTGTCGAAACTGCCCAACCGCGCGCAACTGATCATCGGTAAACGCATGCTGCGCAGCCCGCCACCGAAAAAGGACAACCCGTGAAAATCGCCATTATCGGCAGCGGCATTGCCGGGCTGACCAGCGCCTACCTGCTCAGCCGGCGGCATGACATTACCGTGTTCGAAGCGGGCGACCGCATCGGCGGGCATACCCACACGGTCAATGTCACGGTGGAAGGCAAAAGCTACGCGGTGGACACCGGTTTTATCGTGTTCAACGACTGGACCTACCCCAACTTCATTCGCCTGTTGGGGCAAATCGGGGTGACGTTCAAACCTACCGAGATGAGCTTTTCGGTGTGCGATGAAAGCACGCGGTTCGAGTACAACGGCAACAACCTCAATAGCCTGTTCGCGCAGCGGCGCAATCTCTTGTCGCCGGGCTTCTGGGGCATGTTGCGCGATATTCTGCGCTTCAACCGCGAGGCGCCGCGAGACTTGCAAGAGCAGCGCATCAGCGCCGAGATGACCTTGGGCGATTACCTTGCCGCCGGCGGCTACGGCGAGCGCTTTGTGCGGCATTACATCGTGCCGATGGGCGCGGCGATCTGGTCGATGTCCCTGGCCGACATGCTGGGCTTTCCCTTGCAGTTTTTCGTCCGCTTCTTCAAGAACCACGGTTTGCTCTCGGTCAACAATCGCCCGCAGTGGTGCGTGATCGAAGGCGGCTCCTCCTGCTATATCGAACCGTTGACCCGCAGCTTTCGCGAGCAGGTACGCCTCAATTGCCCGGTACACCGGGTTGAGCGCAACGCAGACGGGGTGATTATCCACAGCGCGGCCGGCACCGAGGCGTACGACAACGTGGTGTTCGCCTGTCACAGCGACCAGGCACTGGCGTTGCTCGGCGACCCAAGCCAGGCCGAGCAGGAGATCCTCGGTGCCCTGCCCTACGCTGACAACGACGTGGTGCTGCACACCGATACACGCCTGTTGCCCGACCGCAAACTGGCATGGGCCAGCTGGAACTACCGGCTGAGCGGCCCTGCCCAGGCCCAGGCGGCCGTGACCTATGACATGAACATCCTGCAAGGCATCGACAGCGCCACGACCTTTTGCGTGAGCCTGAACCAGACAGCCATGATCAACCCGTTGAAGATCCTTGCGCGCTACACCTATGCCCACCCGCAATACAGCCTGGCGGCGGTGGCCGCGCAAAACCGCTGGGAAGAACTGGCGGGCGCGCAAAACACCTTTTATTGCGGCGCCTATTGGGCCAATGGTTTCCATGAAGACGGCGTGGTCAGCGCCTTGCGCGTAGCCCGAGCCTTTGGAGAGGCCCTGTGAACAGTGCCTTGTACAGCGGCTGGATCGCCCATCGCCGGTTTGCGCCCAGGGCCCACGCCTTTCGCTACCGCATCGGCCTGCTGTACCTGGATCTAAGCGAAGAAGAGCACGTACTTGGGCTATCGCCCCTGGCCGGACGCAGCCTGTTCGCGCCTTTTGGCTTTCGCCAGCAGGATTACCTGCGTGAATTGACGCGCCACGGCATGAGTTTGAGCGATGCCGTGCGCCAGGAAGTCGGCAATGCCCTTGGGCATGCGCCCCAGGGCGTTATCTGCCTGCTGACCCAGGCCCGCAGTTGGGGCCTGGCTTTTAACCCAGTGAGTTTCTTCTATTGCTTCGAGGCCGATGGGCAATTGGCCGCGATCCTCTGTGAAGTGACCAACACCCCATGGCGCGAGCGCTACCACTACGTGCTGCCGGCCCAAGCCCTGGGCGCGGATGAACACCAGCATTTCGCCGTGGCCAAGGCCTTTCATGTGTCGCCGTTTTTACCGCGCGACCTGGAATACCGCATGAGCTTCAGCCCACCCGCTGGCCGGCTCGGCGTGCACATGGCCGACTGGCAGGGCGAGCTGAAAATCTTCGACGCCACCCTGAGCCTGCAAAAACACACACTGAACCGCGCCAGCCTGCATCGCTACTTGTGGCGTTTTCCGTGGATGACCGCCAAGACCTGCCTGGCGATTTATTGGCAGGCGCTGCGCCTGCTGCTCAAACGCACACCGATTTTTCCCCACCGGGCCGCCGATGGCGCCTCTCGCACAGCCGTCGGTTACACCAAGGATCGCCGCCATGAAACCCCCTAGCTTATCGGTCAAGGCCAACCGCCTGAACGTCAACGGCATGACTACCGCGCTGCTGCGCAAGGGTGTGCTGCGTCAACTCAACCAATTGCGCCACGGCCAACTGGTGGTGATTGAAGACGGCGAACGGCAAATATTCGGCGCACGGGAAGCGCATTTGCTGGGAGAGATCCAGATCCTCGACCCGGCCGTGTGGGGCCTGGTGGCAGCCAACGGTTCCATTGGCGCCGGCGAAGCGTTTATCCATGGGTACTGGACCAGCCCGGACCTGACCGCCGTGGTGCGCGTGATGGTCAGCAACCTGGACGTACTCGACGCAATGGAAGGTGGCCTGGCGCGCCTGGCTCGGCCATTGACCCAAGGCCTGCACTGGTTGAACCGCAATACACGCAAGGGCTCGCAGAAAAACATCGCCGCCCACTACGACCTGGGCAATGACCTGTTCGAAGAGTTTCTCGACCCGACCATGATGTATTCGGCGGCGCAATTCTTGAGCGCCGACGACACGCTGGAACAAGCGCAACTGAACAAACTGGAGCGCATCTGCCAGAAACTCGCGCTCAAACCCACCGACCACTTGCTGGAAATCGGCACCGGTTGGGGCAGCATGGCGCTATATGCGGCGCAGCATTACGGCTGCAAGGTCACCACCACGACGCTGTCCAAGGAGCAATTCGCCTACACCGAACGGCGCATCGAAGCCTTGGGCTTGCACGGCCAGGTCACGCTGTTGCTGCAGGACTATCGCGACCTGACCGGCCAGTACGACAAGCTGGTGTCCATCGAGATGATCGAAGCGGTGGGCCATCGCTTTCTGCCGACCTACTTCAAACAATGCGCGCATCTGCTCAGGAACGACGGCTTGATGCTGCTGCAAGCCATCACCATCCGCGACCAGCGGTTCGAGCAGGCCAAGAACAGCGTCGACTTTATCCAGCGCTACATCTTCCCCGGTGGCGCGCTGCCGAGCGTGCAGAACATGCTGCATATCGTCAGCCGTGACACCGATATGAACCTGCTGCACATGGAAGATTTCGGCCTGCATTACGCGCGAACCCTGCGCCTGTGGCGTGAGAACTTTCGCCGCGCCCACGGCCGCCTCGCGGAACTGGGCTATGACGAGTACTTCCTGCGGCTGTGGGAGTTTTACCTGTGCTACTGCGAAGGCGGCTTTATGGAGCGCACCATCGGCACCGCGCAATTGCTGTTGGCCAAGCCCTCGGCGATCAACCCGCCGCTGCTGGGACGCTTCGATGCTTAAAAACCTGGCCAATGCCGTGCTGTTCCAGTGCGGCTGGTTTGCCTGTGTGCTCGGCGGTGACAGCCTGTGGCTGCTGGTGGGGGTGGCGGCGCTGGTCATTCACCTGTTGTGGATAAGTTCGGCCGCCGAGGATGGCGTGTTGATTATCAGCGTCACGCTGGCAGGCACGCTGCTGGACACGCTGCTACGTAGCCTGGGCGTGTTCCACTTCAGCGAACCGGGGCCATTGATTCCGTTTTGGCTGATGTTGCTGTGGGCGTTGCTGGCGACCACGTTGCATCATTGCCTGGCCTGGAGCGCTCGGCCCTGGTGGCGCGCCGCCCTGCTCGGCGCGATGGGGGGGCCGTTGTCCTACTACGCCGGGAGCCAGCTGGCAGGCGTGCAGTTCGGTTTCGGCCTGGGGCCGACGATGGCCGGGTTGGCCGTCATCTGGGCCTGGGTTTTCGTCGGGCTACACCGGCTGGCGCGCTGACGTCCGTCAGAGCATTCATACGCACAGCATCGGCTTGCCTTACACTGCGCGCCTATGACCAACATCCCCCACACCCAAATCACCGAACCCGCCGTCACCTGCTCAACGTGCGCCGCCTGCTGCTGCCAGCTGGAAGTCATGTTGATCACCGACACCGGCGTGCCGGAGCGCTATATCGACACGGACGATTGGGGCGGCGAAGTGATGCTGCGCCTGGACGACGGCTGGTGCGCGGCGCTGGATCGGGACACGATGATGTGTACGATTTATGAACGGCGGCCGCTGATTTGCCGGGAGTTCGAGATGGGCGCGCCGGAATGCCTGGAAGAGCGCGAAGGAATCGCCACGGCCTACCGCTGATCTAAAACTTATGGAGATCAAATGTGGGAGGGGGCTTGCTCCCTCCCACAGGAGACCTGCAGTGTTCTGAGGAATTACAACGGCAGGGTGTAGTGCAGCGAGTAGCTCTCGACCCCATCGTTATGACTGCTGATGCCGGCGTTGGAGTAGTGCGTGGCGCGAATGCCCACTTCATGTCCACCGGTAAACCGCAGGCCGAACCCCAGGCGGTCTTCGAACTGGAAGGCCTGCCCGATGTTGTTGTCTTCCAGTTGGGTACGGGAGAACACCGCCACGCCGATCCCGGCTTCGATGTAGGGTTTGACCGATTGCCCGGCAAACTCGTACACAAACACCGGCGAAAACGACAGGCTGCTGGCACCGGCACGCTCGTCGCCATCCCAGTAGGTGTAGGCGCCGCTCCAGTAGCCGGTCAACCGGCCCACGTCGCTTTGCCACCAGCTTTTATCCCACTCCGAAGTCAGCCCCAACCGATAGGTCATGGTGGAGTCGCTGGTGCTTCCCACCCCCAATTCCAGGCCGGCAGCCTGGGCTGAAACCGAGTGTCCCACCACTACGGCTGCGATTGCAGCCAAACAGAACAAGCGCTTCATAAGAAACAATCCTTTGAAAACGAAGTTGTATGGTTTTGTACAGGCCATCTCGCTATAGAAGCTGACCCACAGCCAGAAGTTCAGCGACGTTTCACGAAATTTTCACGAATCGAAGCTTCGCACAACTCCGGAATGTTTCCATAGTGTCGGTAGGATATTTCTGAGATGACGCACATCGCCGCTGGTCCAGAACTGTGCGGGCTCGGGCGGGCCGACCGCCAGCAGGTCGCGCTCGCCCAGCAAGCGCTTGAGCTGGCGGGCCACGGCGGCGCCGGTGTCGATGAGGATGATGCTGGGGGGCAGCATCTGTGCCAGCAGGGGCTTGAGGAAGGGATAGTGGGTGCAACCGAGGATAATGGTGTCGCAACCGGCACTGAGCAGCGGGCGTATATAGCCCAGCAACAACTGGCGCAGGGCCGGGCTGTTCAGGTCGCCGGTTTCAATCAATTCCACCAGGCCCGGACATGGCTGGGTGATCACCCGCACATCGGTGGCGAAACGGTCGAGCAAGGCTGCGAACTTGGCGCTTTGCAGGGTGCCGGTGGTGGCCAGCACGCCGACCACACCACTGCGGGTAGCGGCAGCGGCGGGTTTGACGGCGGGCTCCATGCCCACCAGTGACCAGTCGGGGTAGTCCTGGCGTAAATCGGCCACTGCCGCGACGGTGGCCGTGTTGCACGCGATCACGAATGCCTTGGCGCCTTTCGCGCGGAAAAACTCGGCCACCCGCCGCGAGCGTTCAAGAATGAATGCGGGGGTTTTCTCGCCGTAGGGGATATGCCCGCCATCGGCGACATACAGCAGTGATTCGTGGGGCAATAGTTGCTGGATTTCATCCAGCACCGACAAGCCGCCGACACCGGAATCGAACACACCGACCGGCGCGCCCTTAACCATGCTGCGTCCCGCAGACGCTGCAACCTGGGTCACGCTTGACGCGCAACTCGCGAAAGCGCGTGGTCAAGGCATCAATCAGCAACAAGCGGCCCACCAGCGGCTCGCCGAAGCCGGCCAGCAGCTTCAAGGCTTCCAGCGCTTGCAGGCTGCCCACCAAACCGACCAGCGGCCCTACCACGCCGGCTTCGCTGCAGGTGAGCTCGGTGTCGCTGCCGTGCCCATATAAACAGTGGTAACACGGGCTGTCGGCGCGGCGCGGGTCGAACACCGACAATTGCCCCTCCAGGCGAATCGCCGCGCCGCTGATCAAGGGCGTGGCGCCAGCGACACAGGCCGCATTGACGGCTTCGCGGGTGGAGAAGTTGTCGCTGCAATCGAGCACCACATCCACCGCTGCCACGGCCGCCGCCAGGGAGTCCGCATCGAGTGCGCGGCGATGAGGAACCAAGGCGATGTCCGGGTTGATCGCCGTCAGGCGGCGCATGGCCGAATCGACCTTGGCCTGCCCGACACTGTCGGTGTCATGGATGATCTGGCGTTGCAGGTTGGTCAGGTCAACCGTATCGAAGTCGGCCAGATGCAACTCGCCCACGCCGGCGGCCGCCAGATACAGCGCCACGGGCGCGCCCAGGCCACCCAGGCCGACAATCAACGCGCGGGCGTTTTTCAGACGCAGTTGGCCGTCGATGTCGACATGCTGCAACAGAATCTGTCGGCTATAGCGCAACAGCTCTTGGTCGGTCAGCACGGCCGGCGCCCCAACGTGATGCGTTCGTGGCCGCCCAGATCGATGCGGCTATGCACGTCGTCAAAGCCCTGGCTCAGTAACAGATCGCGCACGGCCAGAGCCTGGTCGTAACCGTGTTCGAGCAGTAGCCAGCCACCGGCATTCAAGTGGGCCGGAGCCTCTTTGATGATCAAGCGCAGGTCGTCCAGGCCATCATGGCCCGCTACCAGCGCGCTGGCCGGTTCGAAACGCACATCGCCCGCCGCCAGGTGCGGGTCGTTATCGGCGATGTAGGGCGGGTTACTGATGATCAGGTCGTAGGTATGACCTTGCAGGGCACTGAACCAATGGCTGTTGAGCACCGTGGCGTTGTTCAGGTGTAGGCGCTGGCGGTTGCGTTCGGCCAAGGCCACTGCCTCCAGCACGCGATCAACGGCCGTGACCCGCCAGGCGGGACGCTCGCTGGCCAGGGCCAATGCAATGGCGCCGCTGCCGGTGCCCAGGTCGAGGACCTGGGTGGGCGTGGCCGGCAATAATTCCAGCGCCGCTTCCACCAGCAATTCGGTGTCCGGACGCGGGATCAGCGTGTGCGGCGCGACCTCCAGGTCGAGTTTCCAGAAACCTTGCTGGCCAAGAATGTAAGCCACCGGCTCGCCGGCGCGGCGGCGTTGCAGGTAGCCGGCGAAGGTCAGCGCATCTTCGCTGCTGACGATTTTCTCCGGCCAGGTGTGCAGGTAGCTGCGCGATTTTCCCAGGGCAGCGGCCAGCAGCAATTCGGCGTCCAGGCGCGCGGTGGGCGAGTCCGGCAGGTCGGCGGCGCGCAATAGGCTGGCGATGATGGTCATTTATTCACCTATCGCCGCCAATTGATCGGCCTGGTATTCGGCGAGCAGCGGCTCGATCACCGCATCGACGCCACCGGCGAGGATCTCGTCAAGGGAGTAAAGGGTGAGGTTGACCCGGTGGTCGGTGACCCGGCCCTGGGCGAAGTTGTAGGTACGGATGCGCTCGGAACGGTCGCCCGAGCCCACCAGCAATTTACGCTCGCTGGCAATCGCATTGGCGGCGGCGCTGGTCTGCTGGTCGTTGAGCTTGGCCGACAGCCAGGACATGGCGCGGGCACGGTTCTTGTGCTGGGAACGTTCTTCCTGGCACTCCACCACGATGCCCGACGGCAAGTGGGTGATGCGGATCGCCGAATCGGTTTTGTTGACGTGCTGGCCACCGGCGCCCGACGAGCGGTAGGTGTCGACGCGCAGGTCCGCCGGGTTGATCTCGATCGCTTCCTGCTCATCCGGCTCGGGCAATACGGCCACCGTGCACGCCGAGGTATGGATGCGGCCCTGGGATTCGGTCGCCGGCACCCGCTGTACACGGTGCGCGCCGGATTCGAACTTCAGCTTGCCGTAGACATTCTCGCCTTCGACCCGCGCGATGACTTCTTTATAGCCCCCGTGCTCGCCTTCGTTCTCGGACAGGATCTCCACCCGCCAGCCACGCCGCTCGGCATAGCGCGAATACATGCGGAACAGGTCGCCGGAAAAAATCGCCGCCTCGTCGCCACCGGTGCCGGCGCGTATTTCGAGGAACACGTTGCGCCCGTCGTTGGGGTCCTTGGGCAGCAACATGCGTTGCAGGTCGCCTTCCAGCTCGGCCAGTTTGTCCTTGGCTTCGCGGACTTCTTCCACGGCCATTTCGCGCATGTCCGGGTCGCTGTCCTTGAGCAGCGCCTGGGCACCTTCAAGGTCGGCCTGCACTTTCAGCAAGTTTTTGTAGGTCGCCACGACAGGCTCGACTTCGGCGTATTCCTTGGAATAAGCGCGGAACCTGGCCTGATCGGAGATGACCTCGCCATCGCCGAGCAAGGCGGTCAGTTCTTCGAAACGGTCCTGGAGCACGTCCAGTTTATTGAGCAGTGACGCTTTCATTGCGGTTTTTTATCCGAAGAGCTTTCTGACGCGCCCTCACCGAGGGCAAAGAGTTCCTGGGCCATGGCCAACGCATCGAGGCGGCCTTCGGCGGTAAGCTTTTTCAATTGCACGCTGGGCGCGTGGAGCAGCTTGTTGGTAAGGCCGCGAGCCAGTTGCATCAGCACCTCTTCGGCGCTGCTGCCGTTGGCCAGCAAGCGCTGAGCCTTGAGCAACTCCTCGTCGCGCAGGCGTTCACCCTGCTGACGATACGCCTTGAGCACGTCCACCGCCGCCAGTTCACGTAAGCGCACCATGAAGTCTTCGGCGCCGGTGCTGACCATTTCCTCGGCGGCCTGGGCAGCGCCCTGGCGGCTCTTGAGGTTTTCGGCGACCACTTCATGCAGATCATCGACGCTGTAGAGGTAAACGTCGTCCAACTCGCCGACTTCGGGCTCGATATCCCTGGGAACGGCGATATCCACCATAAAGATCGGCTTGTGCTTGCGCAGCTTCAGCGCGCTTTCCACCGCGCCCTTGCCAAGAATAGGCAATTGGCTGGCGGTGGAGCTGATCACGATATCGCTTCGCACCAGCTCGGCCGGAATATCCGCCAGCAGCACGGCGTGGGCGCCAAACTGTTCGGCCAGGATGCTTGCGCGCTCCAGGGTGCGGTTGGCGACCACGATGCGCTTCACACCCAGATCATGCAGGTGGCGGGCCACCAGAGTGATGGTTTCACCGGCGCCGATCAGCAAGGCCTGGCTGCGCTGCAAGTCGCTGAAAATCTGCTTGGCCAGGCTGACGGCGGCAAACGCCACGGACACTGGGTTTTCGCCGATGGCGGTGTCGGTGCGCACCTGCTTGGCCGAATTGAACGTGGCCTGGAACAGGCGACCCAGCAGCGGGCCGACGGTACCGGCCTCGCGCGCTACCGCGTAGGCGGACTTCATCTGGCCGAGGATCTGCGGCTCGCCGAGTACCAGCGAATCGAGACCGGCAGCCACACGCATCATGTGACGAACTGCCGCGTCGTCTTCGTGCACATAGGCACTGGCGCGCAGGTCATCGAGGCTTAAATGGTGATAATCCGCCAGCCAGCGCAAGACGACATCCGCGCTGAGATGTTCCTGCTCTATATAAAGTTCGCTGCGATTGCAGGTTGAAAGGATCGCAGCTTCGCGGCTGTCGGTGAGCCGGCAGAGCTGCTGCAAGGCCTCAACCAACTGCTCTGGGGTAAACGCCACGCGCTCGCGCACGTCTACGGAGGCAGTCTTGTGGTTAATACCGAGTGCGAGGAAGGCCATTCAATATCGCTGATGATGTCGGGAAGCCGACAATTGTCCTACTTCGAAAGATTCAGAACAACCACCGTCGTCTATTGTCCCTATACCTTGTGCCTATAAAGGTATCCACTGAGACTCGGTTATGTTTGGCCGAAGGCTTGTGTCATGATGATCCGACCGCAGGTTAGTCGTCCTCTTCCTATATGAATAGATCTTCCGCGTTGCTCCTTGCTTTTGTCTTCCTCAGCGGCTGCCAGGCCTTGGCCCCCGTGTCGCCGGACGGTACCCCGCCGGTGGAAGACAGCACTCCCGCCCCTGAAAAGCCCAAGGTTTACTCCTCGTTCAGTGAAGAAACGGTGTTCAGCCTGCTGAGTGCGGAACTGGCCGGCCAACGCAATCGCTTCGACATTGCGCTGGATAATTACGTGACCCAGGCCATCAACACCCAGGACCCGGGAATCTCCGAGCGAGCGTTTCGCATCGCCGAGTACCTGGGTGCCGATCAGGCTGCGCTGGATACCTCGTTGATCTGGGCGAAAAACGCGCCCGATGATCTGGAAGCGCAGCGCGCAGCCGCCATTCAGTTGGCACGAGCAGGGCGTTATGACGACTCCATGGTGTATATGGAGAAAGTCCTGCAGGGCAAGGGTGACACGCATTTCGACTTTCTCGCGCTATCGGCCGCCGACACCGACCAGGACACGCGCAATGGGTTGATGAAAGGTTTCGACCGCCTGCTGCAAAAGCATCCAAAGAACAGCCAGCTGATTTTCGGCAAGGCGTTGTTGCTGCAACAGGATGACGAAGCCGAAGCGGCCCTTAAGCTGCTGGAGCAGAACCCGCCGGAAGAGGGCGAGGTCGCGCCGATCCTGCTGCGCGCGCGCCTGCTGCAGAACCTCAATCGTGGCAAGGAAGCGATTGTACTGCTGGAAAAAAGCATCAAGAAGTACCCGGAAGACAAACGCCTGCGCCTGACTTATGCGCGCATGCTGGTCGAGCAGGACCGCATGGAGGACGCCAAAGTGCAGTTCGCCAGCCTGGTCCAGCAATACCCGGACGATGACGAACTGCGTTACTCCCTGGCGCTGGTGTGCCTGGAAGCCAAGGCCTGGGACGAGGCCAAGGGGTATCTGGAAGAGCTGATTGCCCGGGAAAGCCACGTGGACTCCGCGCACCTGAACCTGGGCCGTATCGCTGAAGAGCGCAACGACCCACAGGCCGCCCTGCTCGAATACGCCCAGGTCGGCCCCGGTAATGACTACCTGCCGGCTCAGTTGCGCCAAGCCGATATCCTGATAAG
Source organism: Pseudomonas sp. S3_A03 (assembly GCF_054668275.1). Classification (NCBI taxonomy): domain Bacteria; kingdom Pseudomonadati; phylum Pseudomonadota; class Gammaproteobacteria; order Pseudomonadales; family Pseudomonadaceae; genus Pseudomonas; species Pseudomonas sp. S3_A03. The sequence continues at coordinate 4,858,141 of NZ_CP162753.1, read as the reverse complement.
CAACGGCCGCACCGATGAGGCCGAAAAACGCCTGGCCGCCGCCCGCGATGCCGAGCCGGATTACGCAATCCAACTGTACTTGATCCAGGCCGAAACCTTGTCAGCCAACAATCAGGGCGAGCGCGCCTGGAAACTGCTGCAACAAGCCTTGCTGCAATTCCCCGACGACTTGAATCTGCTGTACACCCGCGCCATGCAGGCGGAAAAACGCAACGATTTGGCGCAGATGGAAAAAGACCTGCGGCTGATCATCAAGCGCGACCCCGACAACGCCATGGCGCTGAATGCCTTGGGCTACACCTTGTCCGACCGCACCACGCGCTACGACGAAGCCAAGGTACTGATCGAACAAGCGCACAAGCTCAACCCCGAAGACCCGGCCGTGCTCGACAGCCTGGGCTGGGTGAACTACCGCCTGGGTAACCTGGACGAAGCCGAACGTTTGCTGCGCCAGGCGCTGGAGCGCTTCCCCGATCAGGAAGTCGCCGCCCACCTGGGCGAAGTGTTGTGGGCCAATGGCAAACAGCGCGAAGCACGCCAAATCTGGGAAAAATTCCTCAACGAACAACCCGAAAGCCCCATCCTGCGCGGCACCATCAAGCGCCTGACCGGATCCGAGACCCTTTAAGCTTATGTTCTTGCGCCACGTTGTAATGTTCAGTCTTATCGCCCTGCTCGCCGGTTGCGCAGGCCTGGGCAACCGTGAATCCGTTGAAGGCCAGGGCAACCCGGCGCAATGGAAGCAGCATAAGGATCAGCTAGCCAGCATCGATGGCTGGCAGATCGAAGGCAAAGTCGGGGTGCGCGCACCGAAAGACTCCGGCAGCGGCACGTTGTTCTGGCTGCAACGCCAGGATTATTACGACATTCGTTTATCGGGCCCACTGGGCCGTGGCGCGGCTCGCCTGACCGGGCGTCCGGGGCAGGTGAGCCTTGAAGTGGCCAACCAGGGCCGCTATGAAGCGACGTCACCGGAAGCTTTGCTGCAAGAGCAGATCGGCTGGAAGCTGCCTGTCTCGCACTTGGTGTGGTGGGTTCGCGGCCTGCCCGCGCCGGACAGCAAGAGTCGCCTGAGCCTCAACGGTGACAGCCGCCTGGCCACCCTGGAACAGGATGGCTGGCAGGTCGAGTACCTCAGTTATGTGCAACAAAGCGGTTATTGGCTGCCCGAGCGCATCAAGCTGCACGGTACCGACCTGGACGTGACGCTGGTGATCAAGGACTGGCAACCGCGCAAATTGGGGCAGTGACGTGAGCGTAGACAAACTGACTCTGCCCTCCCCGGCCAAACTGAACCTGATGCTGCACATTCTGGGGCGCCGCGAAGACGGCTACCACGAGTTGCAGACGCTGTTTCAATTTCTCGACTATGGCGATGAGCTGACCTTCGCCGTACGCGACGATGGCGTGATCCAACTGCACACCGAATTCGACGGCGTGCCCCACGACAGCAATCTGATTGTGCGGGCGGCAAAAAAACTTCAGGAACAATCCGGCTGTTCGCAGGGCATCGACATCTGGATCGATAAAATCCTGCCGATGGGTGGCGGGATCGGCGGGGGCAGCTCAAATGCCGCGACCACCCTGCTGGGTCTCAACCACTTGTGGCAACTGGGCTGGGGCCAAGATCGCCTGGCCGCGCTGGGCCTCACGCTGGGCGCCGATGTCCCGGTTTTCGTGCATGGGCATGCGGCTTTTGCCGAGGGCGTAGGGGAGAAACTTACCCCGCAATTCCCCGAAGAGCCGTGGTATGTCGTGCTTGTCCCGCAAGTATCTGTAAGTACAGCAGAAATTTTTTCAGATCCGTTGTTGACACGTAACTCTTCTCCCATTAAAGTGCGCCCCGTTCCCAAGGGAAACAGTCGAAATGACTGCTTACCGGTTGTAGCAAGGCGTTATCCAGAGGTACGTAACGCTTTGAATTTGTTAGGTAATTTTACCGAAGCAAAATTAACCGGAACTGGAAGTTGTGTGTTTGGGGGCTTCCCAAGCAAAGCTGAAGCTGATAAAGTCTCGGCCCTTCTTACAGAGACCCTTACAGGGTTTGTAGCAAAGGGAAGCAACGTTTCGATGTTGCATCGCAAGCTGCAAAGTCTGCTCTAAAAGGAATCGAGTACTGGGTACTCGTTGCAACAGATACAGGGGCGTCGCCAAGCGGTAAGGCAGCAGGTTTTGATCCTGCCATGCGTTGGTTCGAATCCAGCCGCCCCTGCCATTTTCTAATACTCATCCAGGTTACCCTCAGCCTCTAGGTACTGCGCGTGTCCAAGATGATGGTCTTTACGGGGAACGCCAACCCCGATCTGGCTCGACGTGTCGTACGTCAGCTGCATATCCCTCTCGGTGACATCTCTGTCGGTAAGTTCTCCGACGGCGAAATTACAGCCGAGATCAATGAAAACGTTCGCGGTAAAGACGTCTTCATTATTCAGCCGACCTGCGCTCCGACCAACGATAACCTGATGGAACTCGTCGTGATGGCTGATGCCTTCCGCCGCTCCTCAGCGACTCGAATCACAGCTGTAATCCCTTACTTTGGTTATGCCCGTCAGGATCGCCGTCCGCGTTCCGCACGTGTGGCTATCAGCGCGAAAGTCGTTGCTGACATGCTCACCGTGGTAGGCATCGACCGTGTTCTCACGGTTGACCTGCACGCTGACCAAATCCAGGGGTTCTTCGATATTCCGGTAGATAACATCTACGGCTCCCCCGTATTGGTGGATGACATCGAAGATCAGCGCTTTGAAAACCTGATGATCGTGTCCCCGGACATTGGTGGCGTCGTGCGTGCACGGGCCGTTGCCAAATCCCTGGGTGTGGATCTCGGGATCATCGACAAACGCCGCGAGAAAGCCAATCACTCTGAAGTGATGCATATCATCGGTGATGTCGAAGGGCGTACCTGTATTCTGGTTGATGACATGGTCGACACCGCCGGCACCCTGTGCCACGCGGCTAAAGCCTTGAAAGAGCACGGTGCGGCTAAAGTCTTCGCCTACTGCACACACCCTGTGCTGTCGGGCCGAGCGATCGAGAACATCGAGAATTCCGTGCTGGACGAACTGGTGGTGACCAACACCATCCCGTTGTCCGCCGCTGCTCAAGCCTGTGCGCGTATCCGTCAACTGGATATCGCACCGGTCGTTGCCGAAGCGGTTCGCCGTATCAGCAATGAAGAATCGATCAGCGCGATGTTCCGTTAAGGGTCAAACCTTAGCGACATCAAGCTGACGAAAAGCGCCCCGCCCCAGCATTCTGTTGGGGCGGGGCTTTTTTGCCCATATCGCCTTTAGCGCTGGTCGCAAACGCTGGGGCGAATGTGGTTAATTTGGAGATACAACATGAACAACTTTACTTTGAATGCTGAACTGCGTTCCGACCTGGGGAAAGGTGCGAGCCGCCGCCTGCGTCGTCTCGCAAGCCTGGTTCCAGCTGTAGTTTACGGTGGCGACAAAGCCCCTGAATCCATCAGCATGCTGGCTAAAGAAGTTGCCAAACTGCTCGAAAACGATGCTGCCTACAGCCACGTTATCGAACTGAACGTTGGCGGCAAAAAGCAGAACGTCATCATCAAGGCCCTGCAACGTCACCCGTCCAAGGGTCACGTACTGCACGCTGACTTCGTACGCGTCGTAGCCGGTCAGAAACTGACCGCTATCGTTCCAGTACACTTTGTTGGTGAAGAAGCTCCGGTCAAGAAAGGCGGCGAGATCTCTCACGTCCTGAACGAAATCGAAGTGACCTGCCTGCCGAAAGATCTGCCTGAGTTCATCGAAGTCGACCTGTCGGCTCTGGAAATCGGCGCAATCGTTCACCTGTCCGACCTCAAAGCCCCTAAAGGCGTTGAGTTCGTTGCACTGGCTCACGGTGACGACAAAGCTGTTGCAAACGTACACGCTCCACGCGTTGCACCAGAAGCTGAAGAAGGCGCTGCAGAGTAATTCACTCTGTCTTGCCGGAGCTTGAGGCAACATCGCGGACCGGAACGTAGCGAGAAAGCGGGCGACAACGCGAAGTTTATCTCTGGATAAGTGAGCTCCTGTCATCCACTTTCGCCGCACTCAGGTCGGCGATGTTATCCACAACTCCAAAGGAAGGGCCCCTGTCGTGACTGCCATTAAACTGATCGTTGGCCTGGGAAATCCAGGCGCCGAATACGAACAGACCCGGCATAACGCGGGGGCCCTTTTTGTTGAGCGTATCGCCCATGCCCAGGGTGTAAACCTGGCGGCCGATCGCAAGTATTTTGGCCTGACCGGGCGCTTCTCGCACCAGGGTCAGGATGTTCGTCTGCTGATTCCCACCACCTACATGAACCGCAGCGGCCAGTCTGTCGCGGCGCTTGCGGGCTTCTTCCGGATCAAACCCGAAGAAATCCTGGTGGCCCATGACGAACTGGACCTGCCACCCGGCGTTGCCAAGCTCAAGCTGGGCGGCGGGCACGGTGGGCACAACGGCCTGCGCGACATCATCGCGCAGTTGGGTAATCAGAATAATTTTTACCGCCTGCGGCTCGGCATTGGCCACCCAGGCGTCGCCAGTATGGTTTCAAATTTCGTCCTGGGTCGTGCGCCACGCGCCGAACAGGAAAAACTCGATGCCAGCATCGACTTTGCCCTCGGCGTGCTGCCGGATATCTTCGCCGGGGAATGGAACCGTGCGATGAAAAACCTGCACAGCCAGAAGGCCTGACTCTTACCGAGGGGAAACACCATGGGATTCAATTGCGGCATCGTCGGCCTGCCCAACGTCGGCAAATCCACCTTGTTCAACGCTTTGACCAAGTCCGGTATTGCGGCGGAGAACTTCCCCTTCTGCACCATCGAACCCAACAGCGGTATCGTGCCGATGCCGGACCCGCGTCTTGACGCGCTGGCAGCCATCGTCAACCCCAAGCGCATCCTGCCGACCACCATGGAATTCGTCGACATCGCCGGCCTGGTGGCTGGCGCATCGAAAGGTGAAGGCCTGGGCAACAAGTTCCTGGCCAACATCCGCGAAACCGATGCCATCGCCCACGTGGTCCGCTGCTTCGAAGACGAGAACGTGATTCACGTCTCCAACAGTGTCGACCCGAAACGCGACATCGAGATCATTGACCTGGAACTGATCTTCGCCGACCTCGACAGCTGCGAAAAGCAATTGCAGAAAGTTGCGCGTAACGCCAAGGGCGGTGACAAGGACGCAGTGGTCCAGAAAGGCCTGCTGGAGCAGTTGATCGCTCACTTCACCGAAGGCAAGCCTGCGCGCAGCCTGATGAAGAACATGGGCGTTGATGAGAAGGCCGTGATCAAGGGCTTCCACCTGCTGACCACCAAACCGGTAATGTACATCGCCAACGTGGCTGAAGACGGTTTTGAGAACAACCCGCTGCTGGATGTGGTCAAGGCCATTGCCGACGAAGAAGGCACCATAGTTGTTCCGGTGTGCAACAAGATCGAAGCGGAAATCGCCGAACTCGACGACGGCGAAGAAAAAGATATGTTCCTTGAGGCCCTGGGCCTGGAAGAGCCTGGTCTGAATCGCGTGATCCGTGCCGGCTACGAAATGCTCAACTTGCAGACCTACTTCACCGCCGGCGTCGAAGAAGTCCGCGCCTGGACCGTCAAAGTCGGCGCCACCGCGCCACAGGCTGCCGGCGTGATCCACACCGACTTCGAAAAAGGCTTTATCCGCGCCGAAGTGATCGCCTACAACGACTTTATTCAGTTCAAGGGTGAAGCCGGTGCCAAGGAAGCCGGTAAATGGCGCCTGGAAGGCAAGGAATACATCGTCAAGGATGGCGACGTGATGCATTTCCGTTTCAACGTGTAAGTAGTATTCGCGGCTTACCCCGCACTTAAAAAGCCGATGCATTGCATCGGCTTTTTTGTGGGCCATTATTTAACACCCGAACTTTGACGCGTTCGTAATTAGCCACAACAAAACATAAACCTATCTAACTTTTCCTACAGCATTCACGTAACTTCCTACTTCAAGCTCCGTGTGAGAAACCTATAATTTTTCGCGCCAGTGAAGGCGTGGCTGATCACGGCCTTCTCAATCGCGAAACATAATGGAGCACCCCTTCGATGTTGAATTCCTGTCATGGGGAAGTTGAAACGGACATGTCGTTCCTGGAAGACCCAGACATTGAAAGTACGCTTCACAGCACCGCGAAACTCAACATCGATATTTTATTGCTGGGAGAAACCGGCACCGGCAAGGACACGCTGGCCCAACGGGTTCATCGTTTATCGGGACGGCGCGGTAACTTCGTTGCCGTGAACTGTGCGGCCATCCCCGAAAGCCTTGCGGAAAGCCAGTTGTTTGGGGTCAACAGCGGCGCCTTTACGGGGGCGGTGCAGTCGCGGGCAGGCGTTGTGGAAGCCGCTCATCTGGGCACGCTTTACCTCGACGAGATCGACAGCATGCCGTTGAACCTGCAAGCCAAACTGCTGCGGGTACTGGAGTCTCGCGGCGTGGAGCGCCTAGGCTCAACCCGTTTCATCCCGATGGATATGCGCGTCATTGCCTCAGCCCAGCAGTCGCTGCACCAGATGGTCGAATCAGGCACTTTCAGACGTGACCTGTACTTTCGATTGAACATTGTCAGCCTCCAGCTTCCCGCCCTGCGCGAGCAACGAGAACGGATCATCCCGTTGTTTCTCAACATGGTCCGGCAGGAGGCCGAACAGTTCCAATGTCCTGCGCCAACCCCGCCCGCCCAGTTGTTACAACAAATACTCTGCCATTCCTGGCTGGGAAACATTCGTGAGCTACGCTCGGCCGCCAAACGCTTCGTATTGGGCCTGGCACCGCTCGCAACCCCGATGAGCAACCCACAAGGTAACGAAATAGGCCTCAAGACCCGCCTGCAACAAATCGAAAAAGCGCTGATTGAAGAGTCACTGCAGCGCAACGACCACTGTGTCGATAGCGTGGCGACTGAGTTGGGGGTGGTAAAGCGCACACTCTATTACCGGATGAAACAACTCGAAATATAAACACTACCGCACCAACCGAAATGAATTTAAATATTTCACGCGCAATAAAATGGAACGTTTCATTTGTAACCAACCACCCAAAGCCTGAGCAACTTCAACGTCGCTCAACATGCACAGATAGCAGGTTACTTGCTATCACTCTTTTATTTAAAACTTGAAAGGTGATCTATGATCTCTGGCATTGGTGGTAGCGCTGGCAACCAAGCACAATTGGACGCAATCAACGCAGACAAAGAACGAAAAGTGGTTGAAGAAGCAAAAAAAACCGCTGAGCAAGAACTGACCACAGCTAAAGCGGGCCGCATTAAATCCCTGCGATTCGCCTAAGTAAGACGAGCCTCCTCAACCCGCAGGTTGAGGAGGTTTTTACGCTCACTGCAGGCACAGCACCTGATTCGTTCGATAGAGGTTCACATGGATATCACCCATGCCGGGTTTCGAAAAAACGCGACCATCGCTGCCCAGGTCGACACGCCAGACGCGAACAGCGCGGTTTCTGACATTAATTTTTTCAACGCCCAACTCAACACCACCGAACAGTCCGGTAACGGCATTGCGCCCGCCCTGGCCTCTGCCGCATCGCCCTGGGACTCCACTGAGTCGCAAACACTGTCCAGACGCGTATCCAAAGGGTTTCGGGATGCAAGCCAGAACAAGAAGACCAAGGATGCGAACGAGTTTCCCCAATCGCTCGCCGAGGCGCATATAGACGTGATGTCACGCGTCAAGGTCATTGGCGCAATCGCAAAAGGCGTCGATAAAATTTCAAACCTGGGGTAGATGCATGTATCGCCGCCTGATCGCCCTCGTGTTTCTGTCATCGGCGCTGATGCTGACTGGCTGTGGTGAAAGCGTAGAGCTTCATCGCAACATCTCTGAGCAGGAAGCTAACGAAGTCATCGCAGAACTGGCCGATAAACAGATCCGCGCCCAGAAAATCCCAGGCAAAGACGGCGTCGCCGTTCGCGTCAATGCCAGTGACATAAGTCGAGCGGTGCGTACCCTGGACGCTGCGGGGCTGCCCAGGCTGGCCCGTTCGACACTGGGGGACGTATTTCGCAAGGAAGGCGTCATCTCCACGCCTCTGGAAGAGCGTGCACGCTACATCTACGCGCTGTCCCAGGAACTGGAGTCGACCCTATCGAACATAGACGGTGTGATCGTCGCCCGGGTTCACGTGGTGCTCCCTGAACGAGTCGCGCCAGGCGAGCCGGTACAGCCGGCCTCCGCCTCGGTATTCATCAAGCATGACCCGCGATTGGACCCGGACAAAATAAACCCGCGTGTGCGCAGGATGGTGGCCAGCAGCATCCCCGGGATGGCCTCGGCCCTAGACAACACCGTAAAACTGACCGTGATTTTCGTACCGGCCATCGCCTACAAGGAAGAGCAACAGCTGGTGTATTTCGGCCCGTTCCTGGTGCCGGAGCATGACCTGGGGTTTTGGCGCGCCAGCGTTTTATTACCTCTGGTCGCCCTCATCCTGGCTGGCGTTGGCTGGCGGTTATGGCGCCGCGGCAAACAGCCCAACCCTGTAGAGCCTGCATTGGCACAGGCTCATGAGTGAAGACCTGAGTTGGGCAACATGGTGGGCCTTGCCGTGGAAACATGCCCACATCGATTGGCTCACCCAAACGGGCTTTGTCGACGCCGCAGCGCTTTCACGCAGCCATCACCGCCGTGTGAGCAGCCTGTTCGGCATCGAGCCCGAGCTGCCCCCGGCCGCGTCTTCGGCATTGTTACACCTAGTGCTGAGCAGCGCGCAGCAACGGGACCTCGTGCTCATCCTCGTCAATGAGGTGTACAACGCGCCCCATGACAAGCGCTTGAATCAGGAACAACTGCTTTGGTGCCAGCGCTTGGCCAAGGCACTGCCGCCTGGCCCGGCCTCGTCGAGCATCGATGATCCCTTGCAATATCTGCGCGCGTGGGTCGCCCCTGCTATCTGGCAGCGGCTGCGCTTGTGCTTTGCGCGCCCAAGGGTGCTCGAGCTGGAACGACATCCCAAACCGGCGGACACCCATGGCCGGTTGGATACCCTGTGGCAAGCCACTGTCTGGCGCGCAACCTCTCCCACCGTCGATAACACCCTGCGTGCCTCCCAAGAGAATTCCCAGCATGTTTTGCGCCCACAAGATTGAGCTGAAGACCCAGCCTCACGATCTGCCAACGGCGCTGATCCCCAGGCAAATGCTTGCCGAACACTCCCAGGCGCAGCAATTGCTTGATCACGCCCAAACCCAAGCGCAGGCGCTCATACGCCAAGCCGAGGACCAATGCGAGCAGATGCTCGAACGCGCCAGCGATGAGTTCTGGCAGCGTGCCAATGCCCAACTGCATCGTTGGGAGTCTGAGCGCCAGATGATGGTCGACCATCTGGAACACGCCGCGACCTCGGTCATTAATACCGCCATTCGAAGCCTCCTGGAGGAGGCCGTACCCGCTCAACGCCTCAGCGCATTGCTCAATAAGCTGCTGGCGGCGCAACTGCCTGCGGTCGAGGCAAACCTGATGTGCAACCCACTGGACCGCGAGCACGTCGAGCTATGGCTCAACCTGCACTGCAACGTGCCCTGGACACTTCAAGTGGAAGATGGACTCGCCGCCCAGTCGCTGCTGCTTGAGACACAAGAGGGTGGGTTTCACATCAACTGGGCCCATGCCCTCGATAACCTGGTGGTAATCCCCCCAAGGCCCAGACCAAGTAACAACTTTTATCGCTGGAGCCTTTCTTCTTTTATGAAGTATGTCGGTCAATGGAACTGGCCATCACTCAGGCACCACACAGGAGCAGACCCCCACCGGAGCTCAAGCGATGAATACCGACTCACGCGTATCCAACAGTCTCTACAGAGAGCAAGTCCGTTCCGAAAAGCGCCTCGACCAGATCGGTAGCGAGGTTATTACCAGCGAAGACACTGAAGAATTCGCACGGCTCTTCGAACAGCTCAATGAGCAAAAGTCCGCCCTTGTGAACAACCTGGCGGTGAACTCGACCTATCTCAGCTACAAGCACGAAACGCTTAAATCCGCCATCAATGTCGTCTAGTGACTGGCAGCCAATCCCGGCTGACGTTGGGAGTGGCCCACGAGTACACACTCCGCCGCGGCCCTGGTCTCACCTCGATCAGCCCAGCCTGACGAGTTCCCCGCCAAAGCACTTTCCAACCACCGTGATACCTGGCGCAGCGTCACTGCGCGCCGGAACAAGGCCGGGCGGGAATCTACGCCCACCTCATTTCGTAAGCTACGGCACTGAAACAGAGAACCTGTCATGTATAGCAAACTCAACAAGCCCACCGGCCTGCGTTTAAACCCGCGCCCTGCGCCAATAAAAAGCCCTCACTGGCGCTGCCTGCTCGCCCTGCCCTTTTTGCTGGCGCCGCTGCACAGCGCGCTTGCCGCTATTCCCACCGAATGGAAAAACACCGCCTATGCGTATGAAGCCGAGCATAAGCCCCTACAAGAAGTGCTGGAGGACTTCGCTCAGACCTTTGGTATACAGGTGCAAATAGACGGCCTGCTGGAGGGGAGCGTGAATGGCAAGATACGCGCCAATACCCCGCAGTCGATGCTCGACGGGCTGGCGGTAGAGCACCGTTTCCAGTGGTTCCTGTACAACAAAACGCTCTATATCAGCACCCTGGACCTGCAGGAGTCCGCGCGTCTGGAGGTGTCTGCCGAGACCGTTGCCGACCTCAAGAGGGCGCTGACCGACATCGGTCTGCTCGATAGCCGTTTCGGCTGGGGTGAATTGCCGGATGAAGGGGTCGTGCTGGTCTCTGGCCCCAAGCGTTACATCGAGCAGATCAAGCAATTCAGCAGCCAGCGTAAATCTCCCGACGAAAAACAGAGCGTACTCAGCTACCCGCTGAAATTCGCCAACGCGGGAGACCGACAGATAGATTATCGCGGCGAAAAACTAACCCTCCCTGGCGTCGCCAGCATGTTGCGTGGGTTATTGGAGCCTCGGGCAACGTCCTCGCTCTCCAGCCTTAACCCCCGCCCCTCCGCGTCACAGCCCTCGCCCATCACGCCGAACTTCCCCCGGCTGAGCAACCCGATGCTGGGGCAAATGCTCGGCCAGACGACGAACGCTGGGGAGTTGGGCACGGGAGCGACGCTCACCCCCAGGGCCCCGGTTCCCACAAGCAAAATCCGCGTCGAGGCCGATATACGCAACAACGCCGTGCTGATCTATGACCTCCCGGAGCGACAGGCGATGTACCGCGAGCTGATTGCCCAGCTCGACGTGGCGCGCAAAATGGTGGAAATCGACGCGATCATCCTCGACATAGAACGCGAACAATTGCGCGAATTCGGGATCAATTGGGGCAACCGTCATTTCAGCAGCGACATGAGGCTGGCACCGGGTAGCTCATCGCAGCTGTCGATCGAAAACCGTGACCGTTTCTTTGCCAAAATACGTGCACTGGAGCAACGCGGACTGGCGACCATGGTCTCCAACCCCTCCGTGCTCACCCTGGAAAACCAGCCGTCGGTGATTGACTTCAACCGCACCCAATACCTCACGGCGGGTACAGAAGTCGCCACCGTGCTGCCGATTACAGTGGGTACCAGCCTGCAAGTCGTGCCCAGGGTGATTACCACACGCGGCACTCATCAGGTTCACCTGCTGGTGGATATCGAAGACGGCAACTTCGACGAATCCAACCCCAACCGCCTGGGCCCCGATGTACGCCGGGGCAATGTCAGCACCCAGGCGGTCATGGCGGAAAAGCGCTCACTGGTAGTGGGTGGGTTTCATGTCACCGAAAGCGTCGACAAGCGCAACAAGGTTCCCCTTCTGGGGGATATACCCTTGCTGGGCAAGGCGTTGTTCTCTTCCAGCGAGCGCCAGAACAATCGTCGCGAACGCCTGTTTATCCTGACTCCACGCGTGGTCGGTGATCAAGCCGACCCTTCACGTTACTTGCCGCAGGACGATCAGGTCGAGCTTCAGGCCGCGCTCAAGCCATTAGCCAGGCGTTATGCCGAACACGAGCCGGTCATCAAACGCAGTGACATCACCAGCACCCTGGCCCATCTGGTTGCGGGGGAAGTGCCCCAGGCATTCAAGGCGGCCCCCATGCCACTGGGGCTGGACACCTTGTGCAGCACTCGCGAGCTGCTGGCCATGAATACCGAACGCAGTCAGTGGTACGCCGGCCCGCAGTTCAACGTAGCCGTGGTCGTGCTGCGCAATCAGTTCAAACGCAATGTGCGCATCGACGAAAAAGAATGCAGCAATTCGCAGACCCTGGCGGTCACCGTATGGCCGCGCGCCTGGCTCAAACCCGGTGAAGAAGCCGAGGTATTCATCGCCATGCGCCCGGTAGTCAAAGATGAGTACCTCAGCGTGCCCCGCCCCTCCTTGATCACTCCCGTTCAGAAGGCCACCCCATGAAACACCGCTCGTTGTGCCTCATCTTGATCAGCACAGTGCTGCTTATCAGCGGCTGCAGCCCCACTTGCAGAGGCGACTCCTGCTCCCGCCCACAAGCGACCAAAGACACCATCGTGATCTGGTGGCCACCGCAGATGCGCAGCGAGCCCGGCCCGTCCGGCGAGCGCGCGGACTACCAGACGATCTCGCTGGAACGATGAGTTTTCAGTCGCGCTGCAACCGTTAACGCCCGAGGTTATCGGGTGAGCGGCGCTGCCGCTCACCTGCCCTCGGCCTGGGGCATCCGGCCTGGCACAACGCGGATGCGGCGCTGATCAGCGCAACTCCAGCTCCGGCAACTCCAGGGTTTCGCGCTTGGCCTCATCATCGAGCTCGCGCAACGTACGATAGATCAACGCTACAGCCTGCAAGGTTTCGCGGGGGATGCTCGCACCCAGCTTGTGCGTGTAGAGGGTGCGGGCCAACCACACACACTGAATCACCGGCACCTCGGCCGCCTTGGCCTGCCGGATCAATTCGCGGGCCTCGTCGTCCGTGCCTTTGTTCACCAGCACGGGCAAGGCGTGTTGCCGGGCCGGTAGTACAGGGCCACGGCAAAGTGCGTCGGGTTGACGACCAACATGTCGGCCTCCTCCAATTTGGGCAGCTTGACCTTGGGTTCTTCCTGAGCCAATTGATAGGCCAACGAGCGGCGCTGGCCCTTCACATGCGGGTCGCCTTCCATGTCCTTGTACTCTTTGACGACCTCGACCTGGGTCATGCGCATGCTCTTGGCGAAAAAATGTTTTTGCATCGCCAGGTCAATCAGCGCCAGCACCAGCAGCAACCCCAGGCAGACATGCAGCAAATGGCGGAACAGCGTGATCAGCGCCACGATATAAGTGTGCAGGTCACTGTTGGCCAGGTTGATCAGCGTGCCCAATGACGGCCAGATCACCCCATACAACACCACCCCCAGGAGCACTGCCTTGGCAAGGCTCATCAGCAGGTCCATAACCGCTTTGGCCGAGAACATCTGCTTGAGTTGCTTGAGCGGGTTGATCCGGTTGAAATCGAGCTTCAACGTCTCTGGAGCAAACAGAAATCCGAACTGCATCCAGCCGCTGATCAGCTTCATGAGTATCGCCGTGCCGGCCATTAACAGCGCGAACGAGAAAAACACCTTCAGCCCTTCAAACAGCACTTCTTCCAATGCCCGTGCAAAGGGCTGGGCCATGCTCGACATGGGCAGTGCCATCAGTTGCTGAAAGCGTTGCATGCTGGTTTGGGCGGTGAACAACGCAAGCTCGCTGATGGCCGTGAGCACCAGCAACTTGCCGACGTCCTTGCTTTGGGAAACCTGACCTTTCTTGCGTTGATCGCGCAGCTTTTTGGCGGACGCCGGGTGCTTTTTTTCCCCGAATCACTCATGGCGTCGAGGCCTGAAACATCAGCCCGAGTGAGTGCTTGAGGTCGCCCAGCAGGTTCAGGCGCCCGACGATCAAGTCCTGCAGCAACGCAAAGTACAGCAACAGAACGGCGATGCCCGCGAGGCTCTTGACCGGCGGCGCCAGGGTGCTCACCTGCAATTGCTGACTGTAAACCCCCAACAGTGCGATGCCGAACTCCAGGAGCAGCAGCACCGCAACAAAGGGCGCCACGTAGAGCATCATGTGGTTAAAGGTATCGCTGAGCAGACCCAGGAAAATGCCGAACCCATTGACGGCCGGCAGCGGCACCCAGGCCGTGGCCGGCCACAGTTGGTAACTGTCCCAGATCACTTGTGTGAGGACGCTCAGCCCCAGCACGGCGATCAGCAGGTAAATCACCAACTGCTTGAACAGATGCCCCACGGGCGTCGCGTCCGGCCCCAGTGAAGGGTTGAGTTGGCCACCCGCCAAGGCGCCACGCTGGTTGTCCAACAGTGCGCCGACTGACTCGAACATCCAGAAGGGCATCGCCAACAGCACCCCCAGCAAAATACCCAGGGCCGCCTCCTTGAGTATCAGCCCGAGGATCATCAGCGCAGAGTAGTCCTGGCCCGCCAATACCGCGTGAATACCTGGCGCCGGAATGAACGCCAGGACCATCACGATGGCGTGCCGAGACAAACCGCGAACATGCTGAAAACAGAACGCCGGCACCAGAATGGCACACGGATAGATACGCGCCATGGCGATCAGCAGGCTGGGCAAAAGTTCGAGATAAAGCAGCACGGGCATGCCCTCAGTTGAGTGCCGAGCGGGCGATCATGTCGAACATCAGGTTGATCAGTTGAATCAACTCCACGCCGATCCAGCGCCCCGTCAATATCAGTGTGACGCCCACGGCAACCAGCTTGATGCCAAAGGGCAGGGTCTGGTCCTGTATCTGCATCAGGGCTTGGACCAGCGACGTCAGCACACCGACAATCACCGCCACGATCAGTGGCGGTGCCGACAGCACCACCACCAACAGCATGCCTTGCTTGAACAGCACGATCGGTTCCATGGGGCACTCAAAGGTAAGAAAGGAAAAGGCTGTCGAGCAACCGCGACCATCCGGAAACCATGACGAACAACAACAACTTGAGCGGCAGGGAAATGGTCATGGGCGACACCATCTGCATACCCAGCGCCAATAGCAGGTTGGACACAATCAGATCGATGACGATGAACGGAATGTAGATCAGGAAACCGATCTCGAACCCGGCCTGCAGCTGCGACACCACAAAGGCCGGGATCAGCAAAATCAAGTCTTCGCGCTGGGTGCTCTGCGCCATTTCAGGCGGCCACATGCGCACGCTGTTTTCGTGCAGATGGGTCAATACATCCGGATCGGTGTTGCGTTTCATGAACATGCGTAACGGTTGCACGGCCACAAGGCCGGTCTCTTGCATCGTCTGCACGCTACTCATGTCCAGGGGCGTGCTCTGGAGGTTTTCGGCGATCTGATAGCCCACGGGGGCCATGACGAAAAGCGTGGCGGCCAGAGCGATGCCATTGATCGCCATGCTTGGAGGCACCTGCTGAACACCGATGGCGTTACGCGTAATCATCAGCACAATGACAATTTTCAAGAACGCCGTGCACACCACTAACAGCATCGGCAGCAACGACAGCGCACCAAAAAACAACGCCAGGACAACGGGGTCGACGCCCTGGAATATCATCGCGAGAACACCACGCGCGACAACTGCAAACCGAGGCGCCCGTCTACTTCCACCAACTGCCCCTGCCCAATCGGCCGGTCGGCGTAATACAGGCCGGCGGTACCGGGGGCATAGCCGGTGATGCCCAACACAGCACCGGGCGCCAGATTGCGCAGTTCGCCCAGGGTCAGGTTCAAGACGCCACAGCGCACGGTCAGCGCCATACTCAAGTCATCAAAGGGTTCCCGGCCAAAGACATCCTCCATCGGCTGATCCGGCTCCTCTTGCGCATACTCCGGTATTACAAACTCTTCGTTCACACGCGCTTCCTCTATCGCAGTAAGGTTCAGGCACCACCGCCCGGATTCATCATCAATACGCCCGTGCAGCCGATGACGGCCGACATGCAGGTGGCCCTGGCCCTGCACATCGAAAAACGCCTGCTCGAGTATCAACACATCACCCGCGCGCAAGCCGCGCACTTGCGCGACGGGCAGGTTCAAGCGGCCAAGGGACGCCGTTATGACCAACGGAAAAGAGGCAGGCAGCGGATCGCACGTCGGCTCCCACGGGCCCGCCGCATACGCAGCCAGAAAGCTCTGCGGAGCCATCCACAGGTAACCTGCAACCCTGGAAGGCCCCAGCGTCACCGTAAAACGACAACCAAAGTTCAGCTTCCTGGGCGTCGGCAGCAAACGCAGGTAACCAAATAACGCCAACACTTGCGGGCTAAGGTGGTGCTGGAACAGCTCCCAGAACCAGGAGGTCGGGTCGTTGCCGGCCTCGGCCAGGGTCACCGGGCATTCACCCATCAGGCTGAACATCGCCTCGGGGTCGGAGAACGCGAGCACACCCAGGGCGCTCTCGAAAAAAAACGGGCTGGCCGCGTCAGGGGCACAGCCTGGCTCGAGCGAAAACGCGCCGTGCTGATCGCCAACCGCAAACGGCATGCGTAAGCCGCGCCCAAGCCGATGCAGCGCCGCCACCCTGGTGGCTTCAACCAATGGCAGTGTTAACGCGGACAGGATCATGCCGAGGTCACGCGCACATCGACAGCCTGCCCCAAGGCTTCGCTCAGCCGGTTTTGAAGGCTGTTGCTCACTGCGCCGAGCCATCGCGTGGCGTGCTGTTCTTCAGCGTGCAGCCCGATGTTCCAGACGCCCGATTGGCGCTGCACACAAGCCTTGATTCGCCCCTGCCCTCGCAGGTAAAGCACCGCCAGCAGCGGCCATTGCATACCTGCCTGTATTCGAGGCGCCAATTGCTCAGCCAGCGCCTCGATCATCAACCTGTTCGCCCACAACTGCGGTGCGGGAGCGCAGGAAACATAACCGCCTACGCCATCGGCATTGACCAGCAGCCGGGCGAACACACGCATGGCGTCCACCGGCACCGCACCGCCAACGGCGGGTTCCTCGTCGGCGCCATATTCGCGCGCACCAGGCCGCTCGGGCTTGCCTTCAGATATCTTGCTCATGTTTCTTCCTGCAGCAGTAACCTTGATAACTCCAAAAGCTTTTCGACTTCGCGCAAGCATTGGGTGGCCTGCTTTTGCGCAGTGTCGACCTGGGCCACCTGCTGCTCTTGCTGCCCGTGCAACCCACGCACCTGCGCTTCTTCGCGCAGCGTGCTGGCGGACAACGAGCGTTCCTGCGTATTCCACGATTTGAGTTCCTGAAACGAGATCACTTGCCCTTGATGCTTGCTCAATAGCTGCGCACCTTGCTGGGCTTCCTGCAGGCGGGTTTGCTCAAGGACGCGCTGCGCCTGCTCGACTTGCAATTGCAGCGCTCGCTGATGCCTTTTAGCCTCGCCCAGGACGCGCTCGGCGCGGTCTGCCCGATGCTTGCGCAGACGCCGCAGGGTTTCCAACTCAGAAAGGGACATAGGCCGTCAGCTCCGTCAGTTGTTGCAGGGTCGTCTCTATCGCTGAAGGCCCGCGCAAGTCCTGACGCAGAAAACCATCCACCGCCGCGCGACTGTCCACTGCCAGGTCGGTCAGCGCGTCACTGCCGGCCTGATACTCACCCAGCTTGAGCATCAACTCGATCTGCTGGTACGCCGATAACAGGCGTCGCAGCGCGGTGCCGGCATTAATATGCTCAGGCGTCGCGACATTGCTCAGAATCCGCGAAAGGCTGGCCAGTACGTCAACCGCTGGGTAGTGACCACGCTCAGCCAGTTTGCGCGCCAGCACAATATGACCATCGAGCAGCGAGCGGACCTCATCCGCCACCGGGTCGCTCATGGAGTCCTGCTCGATAAGCACGGTGTAGATCGCGGTGATCACGCCGTCGCGCGTCAACCCGGCGCGCTCCACCAACCGCGGCAGCAAGCTGTATACCGAAGGCGGCAAGCCGCCACGGCCCAAAGGCTCACCGGCCGCCAAGCCGATTTCTCGCTGCGCGCGCGCGAACCGGGTCAAGGAGTCGATCAACAGCAACACCCGCTTACCCTCACGGCGATAACCCTCGGCCAGCGCGGTGGCCGTGAACGCTGCACGGGCTCGTTCCATGCTGGAGCGGTCGGACGTCGCGCACACCAGCACGGCCTTGGCCCGCAATTGCTCATCCAGCTCATGGTCGAGAAATTCACGCAGCTCCCGGCCGCGCTCGCCGATCAAGCCGAACACAATCACGTCGCACTCGACGTTCCGGGCAATTTCGGCCAGCAAGGTGGTCTTGCCACAGCCCGCGCCGGCAAACAGACCCACACGCTGGCCCTCGCCAAGCGTCAACAAACCATCGATCGAGCGCACCCCGGTAGCCAGGGCCCGATGGATCCTCGGCCGGTCGGTCGGCAAGGGGCCTCACACAACACCATGCTGGCATCGGGGCTCTCGGTCTCGACAAACGCGCTGGGGCCAACACCGGTAATCGGTCGTCCGAAGCCATCCAGCACTTGCCCCAGCAGCTCATCACTGACCCGCACCTGATGCGACACGCCCAGACGCTGCACGCCCGCGCCCACGCGTACCCCTTCAAGATTGCCCAAGGCGCTGAGGACGGCGTCCTGCTGATCGAACCCGATGATCTCGGCCAGCATGTGTTCATCGACAGACTTTTCAACCTGGCACAGGTCACCGATACGCGCGCCGGGCAACCGGCATTGCAGCAACATGCCGTTGACGCGTTGGACCCGACCGCGCATCGTCACCGGCAAAAGGTTGCTCAGTGACTGGGTCTGGCGCCGCTCCCAGGCGTCGAGGCGTGCTCGCAGCTCCTCACTCACCAGTGCACCTCATAACGCTGCGCGCCATCGAAGACCACCTTGGCATTGTCGATCAGCACCAACCGCACATTCTCCACTTCGTCACCGACAAACAGCCGACTGCCATCCTCCAGAACGACATGGCCGTTCGGCCCGCCGACGATCTGCACAATCTTGAACGGCAGCGTCCCATCGCGCGTACGCACGCGGCTGATCACCGGCACGGCGTTGTCGAACAACTCACCAAAGCGGTTGAGCATCCGCGACACCAGCTCCACATCGTCCGGGGAAACCGCGCCGTTGAGCACGATCTGGCCATTGACCACCTCCAGGCTGACCCTTTGGCTCAATTCGCGCTCGGCGAGCATCTTCAACAATTGCTCCCGCACTTCAAACGCAGAGGCCAATAGCGGTTTGGCCGTCGCGGGCGCTATCAAGGAGGCCTGGGCATCACGCTCCCCCGGGGAAACCATGCCCACTACCGCGATGATCACCGCAACCAACAGCACCACACTGATCAGGCGTTTTTGCTGCACATGGGACATGGACGACAACGGCAACGCACGCGGCGCCTCATGGGCCCGTTGCGTCGGGGTGGGTGCGGGCAGCTCAGGCCACGGCTGCTCGGCGAGGGCAACAGACAGACGAATGGCCCCAACTGAAAACGGTACGTTCAGTGTCAGGCTCGTGATCTGCGCCAGCACCTGCCCCTCGGCGTCATGCAGCAGCCCCGCTTCGGCCTGCACGGACCAATTGGCGCCGATCAACCGCAACCGCGCGTGCTGCTCGGCGATGCCTGGATCATTCAGCACCAGGTCCGCGTCAGGGTGAGCGCCAATGCTCCACGTCTCGCCAAAAAGCGGCAACGCGGCCCCCTGACGCAGACCATTGAGCACGCGCAGCTCAACCATCAGCGAGCCCTTCCGCGCGTTGCAACGGGTTGGGCAATCATGCCGCCGCACCGCGCATCAGTTGATCCTGACCAAGGTCAAAACGCCCCAGCACCTTTACCTTGGATGTGCTTCCCAACTCGGCAAAGGACAACACCGGCACATGGTTGAACTCCTCCAGCAACAAGGTGCGCAATGGACTACGCAGGTCCTGCGCAACCAACATCACACTTTTAGTTTTGGCACGTAAGGTAAAGGCTTGGTTGAGAAGGTTGATCAACGCGGCGCTGGTTTCGCTATCAAGCGCAAAGAACACCCCGGTCTGGGTCTGGCGCAAGGCATCGCGCAAGATGTTTTCGCTATGGGGGGACAGCAACCAGGCATGCAGACCATCCTCTTCGCTGTACTGGTGGAAGATCTGCGCCTTGAGGGCAATGCGCGCATAGTCGGCAAGCGCGTCCGGTTCGCGCTCATGCTGGCCGTACTCGATCAGCGCTTCGACAATCAGCCGCACCGCTCGCAGTGGTACGCCCTCACTGGCCAAACGTTGCAACACCGCTGAAAACCGCGACAACGGCATGATGCGCTGCAGCTCCTGCACCAGTTCCGACTGGTTGTGCTCAAGCCAACTGAGTATCGCCTTGCTCTCCTGGATCCCCAGGAACTGCGGCCCGCTGAGCATCATGGCCTGCCTCATGCGTTCGATGATCAGGCTCGTAGCGCTAAAGCGCTCCAACTGTGGGTCATCAAGCAGCGGATCATCGGCCGGCAACCACAGCCAGCCCTCTTCGTCACGCTCGGCCAGCCCCGGTATTGCGTGCTCGGGCTCTGCCGTGAAGGCCCCGCGATCAACGGCCAAGCGGGTGACGACCGAGGCTTTGATCATCGGTACTTCATGCACGCAAAAGCGCATTTCGTCGTCGGCCAGGGCGTCATCGAGCTCGACCTCGAACGGCGGCAATGTCAGGCCGATATTGGCGACCAGCGAATTTCGGGCCTGGCGGATCCCGTGAATAAGATCCGTCACCTCAGGTGTGCCGCGCAACGCCGGGGGGAACTGCAAAAGATAAGGCCGTGAGGGATCGAACCCGCGCAAATCCTCCTCTCCGTTCTCTTCGGGGCGGACGGCGTCGGCGGCTTCATCCTCGGGCTGGTCCTTGCGTTGACGCTGACGCATCAAGTAATACCCCAAGGCACCGGTTGCCGCGCCGAGCAGGATAAACACCAGGGTGGGCATGCCGGGCACCGCTGCAAACGCGAGCATCCCTATCGACGCAATC
Organism: Pseudomonas sp. S3_A03; assembly: GCF_054668275.1. NCBI lineage: Bacteria > Pseudomonadati > Pseudomonadota > Gammaproteobacteria > Pseudomonadales > Pseudomonadaceae > Pseudomonas > Pseudomonas sp. S3_A03. Next base: position 4,837,259 of record NZ_CP162753.1, on the reverse strand, counting down.
ATCCAGCTCTTGGGTTCACTGGTCATTTGCCGGGCAATTTCAGCGCCCATGTGAGTGATGCCCTTGCCCCCAGCCGGCGCCACGCGAGTGATGATCATGCCGGCCGTAAGGGAGATCAGCAGCGCCGGAATCTGCGCGATCAGGCCGTCGCCGATGGTCAGCACCGAATACAATTGGATCGATTCGGCCGCACTCAGATCGTGTTGGAACATACCCGTGGTAAAACCGCCCAGCAGGTTGACCACCACGATAATCAAACCGGCGATGGCGTCGCCCTTGACGAACTTCATGGCCCCGTCCATGGCGCCGAACAGCTGGCTCTCGCGAGATAACTGCTCGCGTTTTTCCCGCGCTTGCATGCCGTCGATAAGACCGGCGCGCAAGTCACTGTCGATGGACATCTGCTTACCCGGCATCGCATCCAGGCTGAACCTCGCGGCGACCTCGGCGACCCGCTCCGAGCCCTTGGTGATGACCAGGAAATTGACCAGGGTCAGAATCAGGAAGATCACCATCCCTACTGCCAGGTTGCCCCCCACCACGAAATTGCCGAACGCCTCGACGATGTCGCCGGCGTCCTGTTCCAGCAGGATCAGGCGCGTGGTCGCGATCGACAGCGCCAGACGAAACATGGTGGTCAGCAGCAAGATCGACGGAAACGAAGAGAACGCCAGGGGCCCCGGCAAATACAGCGCCAGCACGATCAATAAGCATGAGATGCAGATGTTGACCGCGATAAGAATATCCACCAGCCAGGTGGGCAGCGGCACGATAAAGATAAACACGATGCCCAGGACCACCACGGCGCCCAGCACTTCGGCACGCTGTGCCGCTTTGAGCAACACCTTGTTGACGGTAGACAGCACGGTCACACCGGAGCCCCCAGACCACCGACAAAGCGTGCGGGGCCGCGCTCAACCCGGTCCAGCTCGCCCATTACCGCCAAAAAGCTATCCAGGGCGCTCTGACGCACTCGACTGTCCGGCCACAAGGCCAGGGGCAGTTGCCGAATCAGCGGGAAAAGCGCGTTAAGCAGGACCACTTGCTGGGTATTCGGGGCACTTCCCAGATCATGCCCAAGGCGCAGGACTTCACCCGCATCAATCCCGCTGCCGGCGTACCCCAGCAGGCGCTGCAGCAGGCTCACGGCGTCGCAGTCCAGGGCCAGGCGCTGGTTCAACGCCTGGCAACCGGCCAACACGCTGCTCAACTGAGCGCAACTTTGCAGGGCCAGCAACAAGGTGCGCAGCCGAGGGGTGGGCATTGCAGAAACCAGCACTGCGATGTCGTCAGCCAAGGCCTTACGCATGCTGCCGAGCCGGGTGGAAAACGTATCGCCACCGTATACACCCAGCAGGGCCTGCATCATCGTCGCCAGGGATTGGCGCGTGGCCACGCTGGCGTAATAGAGAGCACGCAGCGCCTGGCGCTCTTGCGCATCACCGCCGGCCTCCAGCAACGCCGTGGCGAATTTGAGGCCTGCCTGGATTTCCCCTTTGTAGCCGATGCTCAGCATGGCAATGGCATCCCGCGCCTTGGCCGCTTCAGACGAGCGCACCTCAGCGTCCGCCTGGACTTCCAGGTACCGGAGCACCACGAACGCACGCGCCGGGTCGCCCTCGGCAAGCTCCAGCAACTTGTCGGCACTGGGGTTGTGCTGCAACTGCTGCCTGAACCGCCGAGAAATAGCCGCGAAGGTCTCCTGGGCCGGATGACCAAGCTGATCATAAAGTTGCGCAAGCTGCTCGACAGGCGGAACGCGTATCGACGTCGCGCGCAGCACTCGGTTATTGGCCACTACTTCTTGGTCGAAGAGCTGGGCAAGCTCCTCGAGCTTGACTGGCTCAGGCGTGGAGACGCGTGCAACGACCGATTGATCCAGGCGTTGGGACGATGGCACATCGTTAAGAGCTTCGACTTTCATGAGCATGCCAAGACGGGAAGAGTGTGTCCCTATGTGGCAACGCGCGCCGATACGGTTCCATCAAAGTTTATCCGTCGACTGCCTTGAAAAGACCGACACAAACCATCGAGGCCTTTTGCAAAAAATTGCGCAGCAGCACTCTATTTAAATATATTTATCTATATAAATCAGTAGGTTGAACGTTTATCTCGGTTGGCACAGCCAGTGCTAAAGGGGTTCTCGTCGAAAACTTTTCGACAGTGTCTACCTTGAGGAAAACACCGTGAATATCCCTATTGATGCTTTAGCGCACCTTGTTGGCGGCTCGCCTCAATTCATGCTCGAACTGACGGACGACCAACAAAAAAAACTCCGCCGTTTTATTCACAAACGCTTGCTCAACCACGAAGATGCGGACGACATCCTGCAACTGACGTACCTGGAAGCATGGCGTAACAGGGAACGTTTCAGTGGCCAGGCGGCCCTCAGCACCTGGATGTGCGGCATCGCGCAGAACCTGATCCGCAACCACTTCAGGCGCCTGTATGCCAAGCCGGTGCATTGCGAATTCGACGAGTCGCTGTGGCATGGCCAGGAAGACAACAAAAACCTGGACTGGGAGTTCGAGATCAACCGGCGCCTGGAAAATACCTTGAGCGCCATTGACCACCTACCTGCGGAAATGCGTAAAACGCTGTACGCCTCACTGGAAACCGACGGCAGCTACCAGGACACTGCCGACGTGTTGGACATCCCCATAGGCACCGTTCGCTCACGCCTGTCACGGGCGCGCGAACACCTCAAGCGTGTCACCCACAGCTCGATTTACCCATAAGCAAAACCAAGTGTTGGGCGGCAGGGATATTGCCCAACTCGATCACAAATTTTTGGGTACGCCGCTGCAAGAGCGCCAGCAACCCGAAGCCCCGCCAGCGATCATCCGCATATCGCCCGGCCCCCCCCACTCCCGCGTAGCCCCTCGACTGCCTGCACACGTCTCCCATGAGGGCGAGTTCAACCCTCTGTGGCGAGAGCGCTGGTCCGCGTTGGGCTGTAGCCGCCCCAAAACTGGCATTTTTGGTTAAACAGTTGAAAGCGCAGATAAAAATTAAAAATAAACGCTTGACGCATTTCCGTTCTACGCGAATAATGCGCGCCACTTGGCTACGTAGCTCAGTTGGTTAGAGCATAGCATTCATAATGCTGGGGTCCGGGGTTCAAGTCCCTGCGTAGCCACCAAGTACCGATCCATAGATGTCTACAGCAGTCTGTGAATCACCTCAAGAAGCCCGCCTCGTGCGGGCTTTCTTGTTTCTGGCGTTCAGCGCCGTATCCCCCTACTCCTAAAACATGGCCAATGCCTGAAATCTCATGGCACCTTGAAAAAATCGCAACACCCGTGATAATGATAAGAATTATCATTAAGTACACTCCGATGACCCACGTTGCGCTCGCTTCTTCCAGTGTTCGGCAGACGGTTCTGCACAGTCTTTTTGGCGACCACCATGGGTGGCTGCTCAGCCGCCTGCGGGCGCGGCTTGGTTGTACTTATGATGCCGCTGACATGGCTGCCGAAGTGTTTGCGCAGGTTGTCGCCTTATCCGAGCCGCAGGCGATACGCGAACCCAGGGCGCTGCTGACCACCATTGCCAAGCGCTTGATGTATGACACTTGGCGCCGACGCGATCTGGAGCGCGCCTACCTGGAAGTGTTGGCGTTGCAACCCGAAGCCTTCGCCCCCTCCCCTGAAGCCCACGCCCTGGCAATTGAAGCATTGCTTGAAATCGATACCTTGCTGGCAGGCCTTTCGTCGCGGGCCCGTACCGCATTTCTGTGCAGCCAGGTAGACGGTATGAAGTATGCCGACATTGCCGAGCTGATCGGCGTCTCGACTATCCGGGTGCGCCAATACGTGGCCAAGGGTTTGAAGCTGTGCTGCCAGCAGCTGAGGCACGAATGAAACGCACGTGCTCAGCGGTCGATGAAGCCATCGAGTGGATGGCCTGCATGCGTTCGGGCGAAGTCCTGGCCGACGAACAAAAGGCCTTCGACGCCTGGTTTGCCAACCCGAGCAACGCCCAGGCCTGGGAGAAAGTGCAGGGGCATTTGGGTGCGACGTTTTCCCCCCTTGTACGCGGCGCGGACTCACAAGTACGCCGAGTGCTGCAAGCCCCCGACCTGCAGCGACGGCGCCTGCTGCGTGGCGCGCTGGTATTCGGCGGCGTGGGCATCGGTGTGGCGCTGGTGGGTCGGCAGAGCACACTGTTGAGCACCGTCGGCGCCGACTTTCGGACCGCCACCGCGCAACGGGCGAACTTCAACCTGGCGGATGGCAGCACGTTGCTGCTGGATGCGCGCAGTGCGGTGGATATCAATTTCACCAAGAGTGAACGCAACCTGATGCTGCATGCCGGCAAGCTGGTGATTGAGGCGAGTGACGACCCTCGACCGTTGGTTGTGCAAACGCCCTACGGATTTGCACGCGGCACCGCCACGCGCTTTATGGTTTCGCTGCAAGACGGCTCCGCGCACGTGTGGGGCATGCGGTCCAACCTCTGCGTTGCTCGCCCCAACGGCTTTTGTTCAGTGCTCCAGAGCGGCGCGGGGGCACGCCTGGACTCCAAGGGCATCACGCCACTGGCGGCGAATCGTAAAGGCGAAAGCAGTTGGGAAAGCGGCAAGCTCAGTGTGGACGACTGGTCGCTGGGCGACGTGATCGAGGCATTGCAGCCTTATCGGCGCGGGGTGTTACGCATCAGCCCGGCGGCGGCCAGGCTACGTGTCTCCGGTCTGTTCCCCCTGGACAGCAGTGACCGCGCACTTGCCGCGCTGGAGCAGATCCTGCCTGTACGCAGGAAGGAGTACCTGGGCTTCTGGACCCAGATCGAACTGCGCGGCTGAGTTTTTTTCATCTGCCCTGTATCGCTTTTTCAATCTCGTTGGACATAGACATAAACCGCTAATAAAAGCGGAGCCGCCAACATGGAGTGACCTATGTCCAATCGTTTTAACAGTGCGTTCAGGCTGAGGTCTGTGTGCTTCGCCCTTTTACTGGCCCAGGGATACGCGTCGACCAGCCTTGCCGAATCGGCGTCGACGGGCAGCCAGTCTCTACACCATTTTGACTTGCCGGCCGACGCCCTGGCGGCGACCCTCGACCGCATCGCTCGCCAGAGCGACAGCGAAATTGTGTATGTGCCGAATCTCGCCGCCGGGCTGCGCGCGCCAGCCATCAAGGGCACCATGAACGCCGAGCAGGCTGCACAAATGGCCATTGAAGGCAGCGGCCTGTCAGTACGTACCACCTCTGGGGGCACCCTGACACTGGATGCCTTCGGCAGCATGACGCTACCGGCGCAAGCGATTGTCGGCATGCAGACCGAAGCCCCGACCGTCTCCGTGGGCACGAAAGTCCCGCTGCGTCTGCGCGAGGTGCCGCAGACGATCAACGTGATTGGCCAGGAGCGCATTCAAAAACAAAACCTGTATACCCTTGAAGATGCGTTGGGCAAGGTCGGCGGCGTAACCGTGCAGCGAATCGATGCCAGCCGCCTGAGTTTTTTCTCGCGGGGTTTCGAAATGACCTCGCTGCAATTGGACGGTACGCCGACCACCATGGACAACCGGGTGTTCCTGTCTCCCGACTTGACCATGTATGACCGCGTTGAGGTACTTAAAGGGCCGTCCGGCAGCTTGACCGGTGCCGGCGGCACCGGCGGCAGCATCAACCTGGTACGCAAGCGACCGCTGGCCGAGGCGGCAGTCTCGGCGCAAATCAGCGCCGGCTCATGGGATGACTACCGTGGCATGGTGGACGCCACCGGCCCGTTGACCGAGAGCGGTAATGTGCGTGGGCGCCTGGTACTCAGCGAGCACGACAAGGGTTACTACTACGACGGTGGCGGCAAGCGTGAGTCGAATCAGATCTATGGCATTGTCGATATCGACCTGACGCCGGACACCGTCTGGACCATCGGAGCGAGCAATCAGAATACCGACATCCGCGGCGCCCAGCGCTCGCTGCCGGCCTATCGTTACACCAATGCGGCCGGTGAGGCGGCCATGTCGCTGCCGGATGCGTCGCGCAAACATTTTTACGGTGAAGACTGGAACCGTGACTACTTCTGGAGCACCGCCGTATTCACCGAACTCGAGCATCAGTTAGGGGATGGCTGGAAAACCAAGTTGTCCCTGCGACACGCCGACAATAACTACGACTTGACCCAGGCTTACGCGCGCAACGGTGGAGGCATAGACCCGGTGGACAAGCAGGTGTCGATGAACTCGATCATGTTTGATTACCGGGAAAAACAGGACGAGGCCGACGTGTATGTCGACGGTCCATTCAGCTTGCTTGGGCGTGAACACAAAGTGCTGCTGGGCGCCAACTATTCGCGCTCCGAATTCGCCTCCAACGGGGGGTATTTCTCGGATTACCTGGGTGACGTAGATCTCAAGAATCCGCAGCCCGACTTTGCTTACCCGGCCTTCCCGGACTCGGACAAATTGCCCACCAGCGTGGCCAACACCCGCGCCAAAGCGCTCTACAGCAATCTGCGCCTGAGCCTTGCCGACCCGTTGACGCTGGTGCTCGGCGGTCGCTTGACCTGGCTTGAGATGCACCGCAGCCAGCACCAGCCCGAGGCGGGTTCACCGTCGCAAAAGAACGGTGACAGCGTGTCGCAGAAATTCACCCCGTTTTACGGGCTGATCTACGACCTCAACGATACCTACTCCTTGTATGCCAACTATGCAGGAGTGTTCCAACCGCAGGCCGTCAGCAACCTGGACATCAACAACAACATCCTCAAGCCGCTGGAAGGCAAGCAGCACGAAGTGGGAATCAAGGGCGAGTTCCTCGATGGCGCGTTGAACGCCTCGCTGGCCGCGTTCCAGATCGAAGAAGAAAACCGCGCGATTCCAGATATGAACGACCCTGCCTCGCGCGCCGTGGTGGCCGGCGGTAAGGCACGCACGCGCGGCTTCGAGGCGGAACTGAGTGGGCAGATGACGCCCGATTGGTTTCTCAGCGCGAACTTCACCCACACCTACAAACGCTATGACAGCGCCAACGAGCAGTTGCAGACCTACCTGCCGAAAAACATGTTGCGGGTCTGGAGCCTGTACAAACTGCCCGGTGAGCTGGAGAAGTGGAGTCTCCAGGGTGGCGTCAGCGTCGTCAGCGAGACCTACAACAAACTGGATGTCCCCGGCATCGGCATGAACGGCACCAAACTGCGCCAGGGCGGATACGCCTTGTACGATGCGGGCATTGGCTACCAGATCACGCAAAACCTCTCCGCCGACTTACTCGGCACCAACCTGGCCGACAAGAAGTACTTCCAGCGGATTAACACCTTCCAGGACGGGAATATCTTCGGTGATCCCCGTGCCGTGTCCATGACACTGCGCGCCAAGTTCTGACTACGATTGCCCGCCTCTCATTCGGCATACTTCGGTATGCCGTTTTTTTTGGCTATGTGCCAGCCAGGCAATCGCAGTGGCGCAATCACAGATGCACGCAAAAATACTGCCCATCTGTATTTTGACGCTCGCCCGACCCCACTGTTAGTGTCCAGCCTCCCCCCACACACGGAGTACGCCACAGTGATACTGGACATCTATCAAGTCGACGCCTTCACCCATCGGCCCTTTGGCGGTAACCCGGCGGCGGTGTGCCCGCTTGGCGAGTGGCTGGCGGATGAGCAACTGCAAAACATCGCCGCCGAAAACAACCTCTCCGAAACCGCTTACTTCGTGCCCCGTGATGGGTTCTATGAGTTGCGCTGGTTTACCCCGCAAGTCGAAGTGGACCTGTGCGGCCATGCCACGCTGGCAGCCGCGTGGGTGTTGATCAACCAACTGCGCGATGCGCCTGACGTGCTGCGTTTTTCCACCCGCAGCGGTGAGCTTCGGGTCACGCGCCAAGGCGACGAACTGGCGATGGATTTTCCGGCCAGGCAACCTGAGCGCTGTGAGCCGCCAGCCGGCATGCTGAAAGCACTAGGGGTTGAAACCGCCGAGGTATTTGGCACCGATGACTACATCGTACGGGTGGACAACGAAGCCCAGGTCGCGGCGCTTGCTCCGGATTTCGCGAGCCTCAAGGGCCTGCCTAAGCGCGGCATCGCGGTGACCGCCAAGGGCACACAGTTTGATTTCATCTCACGTTGGTTCGGGCCGAATGTGGGCGTCAATGAAGACCCGGTTACAGGTTCGGCGCACACCTCGCTGGCGCCGTTCTGGGCCGAGCGCCTGGGTAAGACAACACTGACAGCAGAACAAGGCGGCCAGCGCCGTGGCCAGTTGCGCTGCGAGCTCAAGGGGGACCGCGTGATCATTTCCGGCAAGGCCGTGCTGTATCTGCAAGGCCAGATTCACCTGTAAAAAGCAGCTCCCCAGGACAACAGATCATTCTCAAAATGAACGGAGTTCAGCGCGTGTTTTCGATTTCCCGCCGTCAATTGTCGGTCATCGCCGCAGCCCTGGCCCTCGCGGCCTGCCACACCCCGGTCAACGAACAGCCACCGGCACCGGAGTTGGGGTCAGGCTATCGCACCGATCTGGCCACCCAACATGCCACACGCCATATGGCCGCCGCCGCCAACCCGCTGGCCGCCGAAGCCGGGCGTGAGATGTTGCGCCAAGGCGGTTCGGCGATAGATGCAGCCATTGCCATGCAGGCCGTGCTGACCCTGGTGGAACCGCAATCTTCCGGCATCGGCGGTGGCGCGTTCATCATGCTGTGGGACGGCAACAACGTGCACGCCTATGACGGCCGCGAAACGGCCCCGGCCGGAGCGACTGAGCGGTTGTTCCTGAACGCTGACGGTACGCCGCTGGCCTTCACCGATGCGCAGATCGGCGGGCGCTCGGTGGGTACGCCCGGCGTGTTGCGCGCGTTGCAAATGGCGCACCAGAAAACTGGCCGACTGCAATGGGCCACGCTGTTCGAGCCGGCGATTCGTTTGTCTGAACAGGGCTTTGCCATTTCCCCACGCTTGCACAGTTTGATCGCCGCAGATCGCTTTATCCCGCAATCGCCAGAGATGGCAGCCTACTTCCTGAATGCCGATGGCACCCCCAAGGCCACCGGCACGCTGTTGAAAAACCCGGCGCTGGCCGCGGTGTTCAGGCGCATCGCCAAGGAAGGGCCGGATGCGCTTTACCACGGCGCGATTGCCGACGAGATTGCGCGCAAAGTGCAGGGCAACCGCAACGCGGGCACCCTGTCCCAGGCGGATCTCAAGGGCTACGCCGCCAAGGAACGCGCGCCACTGTGCACCGATTACAAACGCTGGAAAATCTGCGGCATGCCGCCACCGTCGTCGGGTGGGATCGCCGTCGCCCAGATCCTGGGGACATTACAGGCGTTGGAGGCCCGCGACCCGCGCCTGGCCATCGCGCCGATGACACCGGTGAAAACCGCATCACCTGCCCCCGGGCTGGAGCCAGCACCCGAAGCCGTCCACCTGATTGCCGAAGCCGGCCGCCTGGCCTTCGCCGACCGCGCGCTATATGTGGCCGATGCGGACTTCACGCCCGTGCCGGTCGCGGGCCTTGTGGCCCCGGATTACCTGGCCCGACGCGCCACATTGATCGGTAAGCGCAGCATGGGCATCGCCAAGCCAGGCCAGCCTGCCGGTATTCAAGTAGCGTATGCGCCAGACCGTTCGCCGCTGCGCATCTCCACCTCACAAGTGGTGGCGGTGGATGACCAGGGTGGCGCCGTGTCGATGACCACCACGGTGGAAGCCGCGTTTGGCTCACATGTGATGGTGCAGGGCTTTTTACTGAACAACCAAATGACCGATTTCTCGTTCATCCCTGAAGAAAACGGCCAACCCGTCGCCAACCGTGTACAACCGGGCAAACGCCCGCGCTCGGCCATGGCACCCACCCTGGTGTTCGACCGCCAGAGCGGTGAATTGCTGGCCACGGTCGGCTCGCCCGGCGGTTCGCAGATCATTGAGTACGTGAGCAAATCCCTGGTGGCGATGCTCGACTGGCACCTCGACCCGCAAACCGCCATCAACTTGCCCAACTTCGGTAGCCGCAATGGGCCTACGGAGCTGGAGGCCGGCTTGTTCAGCCCAGGGTTGAAACAGGCGCTCAAGGACAAAGGCCACGCCTTGAGCGACATTGAGATGACCAGCGGTATCCAGGCGATTGTTCGTACGCGGGATGCTCAGGGAAAAGTGTCATTGAGTGGCGGTGCCGACCCACGACGCGAAGGCGAAGCGGTCGGCGACTGAGGTACTGAGCGGAGGCAACCCCTTGCACCAGGCAAAAAATCTCGGCGCCATTGCGGGCGTCGATCATGGTTTCTGTTCGATCAACGATCCGCTGCGTCCGGATAACCTGTTTATATGCAAGCAGGTGCACAGTGCCGCGGTGATTGAGTGGCAGGCAGGGCTGGTGGCCAATACGGTCGAGGCCGATGGGGTGCTTGCGCACACGCATCAACCTGTCGCAGTGATCACCGCAGATTGCCTGCCCATTCTGCTCGCATCGCAGGACGGTCAGCATGTGGCGGCGATTCATGGTGGCTGGAAGGGACTGCAACGCGGGATCGTGGCGAATACGGTGCGGCGTTTTGCCGATCTGGGGCTTGCGGCCGACCAACTGCACGTTGCAATCGGGCCGTCGATCAAGCCCTGCTGTTATGAAGTGAGCGAAGGGTTTATTACCGAGTTTCAGGCGGATCAAGGGCACACGTGGCGTGACGGCGAAGCACCATGGAGCGTTGCGCAACCCAAGCCGTTGTTGCCACCGCAGATCACCCCACCGCAGGCGCGGCAAGCACAAAGTGCCTGGTTTGACTTGAGCGGATATGGGCTGATGCTGCTGCAAGCGGCCGGGGTTCGGCGAGAACAGATCGAGGTGAGTGAGGTGTGTACGTATTGCACTTCAACGATGTTTGCCAGCTACCGCCGAAGGACGCATCACCCGGAGGAGGCGAAGACGTTGTTGTATTCGTGGATTGGTCGTACTGATCGGTGACATGGCTCCTACACCCTTCGCGGATCGCTGGTAGCACTGCTGATTTATGGCAAAGGCGCCACCGAGAATATTCCAGCGCATGTCCTGTATAAAATCGCGAAGGAAATGAACCATGCCACTCACTGAGAAAGAGCTAAGAGAACGCGACGCCAAGCGCAATATTGGCGAGGAATTGCTCGCCGCCATCGTGGACGTGAAGGCGGGCCGTCATGGCGGCGTCCATCACGTAGAAACCACTCAAGCGGCCGAAGCAAGCAGTAAAACAGGCTTGTCACAACCCAAATTCGCCGAGTTGCTGGGGGTTTCTGTAAGAACGCTTCAAGAATGGGAGCAAGGCCGGCGCTCACCCTCCGGCGCAGCACGCTCACTGCTGCACATTGCCACCATCCGACCAGACGTTTTTCGTGAGGTCCTCAGTAACGCCTGATGGCGTTACTGACCTCTTTCTAAGATCAGCGACTGATCTTCAACCCCTTGCGCCCCGCATGCCGCTCCAGCGCCAGCTCGATCAACCGGCTCACCAACTCGCTGTAGCTCATCCCAGCCGCCTGCCATAGCTTGGGGTACATGCTGATACGGGTAAAACCGGGCAGCGAGTTGATTTCATTGATCAATACTTCGCCGTCATCGGTGAGGAACACATCGACCCGCGCCAGGCCTGCACACCCCAGCACCCCGAACGCCTCAAGGGCCAGGCTGCGAATCCGCTCGTTGGCCGCGTGGCTGATAGCCGCCGGCACCACCACTCGCGCCGCCTGATCGTCGATGTATTTGCTGTCGTAGGAGTAAAAGCCATTGCTCACGACGATCTCGCCGCAACCGCTGGCGATGGGGTTGTCGTTACCCAGCACCGCGCATTCGATTTCGCGGCCCCGGACGGCTGATTCCACCAGCACTTTTTCGTCGAAACCCAACGCCAGTTCAACCGCGGCATGGTACTCGGCCTCACTGGCGATTTTGCTCACACCGACCGACGAGCCTTGATTGGCCGGTTTGACGAACATCGGCAGGCCGAGCTTATTCACGGCGGCCTCAAAAGAAGGTGCGCGCGGCGTTGCGGCGGGTCAGGGTGATAAACGGGGTCACGGCAATGCCGGCGTCGCGCAGCAGGCGTTTGCTGACGTCCTTGTCCATGCACACGGCCGAGCCGAGTACGTCGGAGCCGACAAAAGGCAAGTCCGCCATGCGCAGCAGGCCTTGCAGGCAGCCGTCTTCGCCGAGGGTGCCGTGGACGATGGGGAAGATCACATCAATGTGTTCCAGCACGCCCTGGCCCGCGGTTTCCACCACTTGCTGGCTGGCCTTGCCGGGCACCACCGCCAGTTCGCGGTTGGATTGGTTGAGGGCAATGAGCGCCGGGTTTTCGCTGTTGAGCAGGAAGTTCGAGGTGTCGTTGAGGTGCCAGTGGCCGGCCTTGTCGATACCGATCAGCACCGGCTCGAAGCGCGAACGGTCCAGCGCATCGACGATATTGCGCGCCGATTGCAACGAGACTTCGTGTTCGGCCGAACGGCCCCAAAAATAATCCCTACCCGCACCTTGCTCATGACCCAGCCTCACTGTTGAACGTAAGGCTTCTTACCACGGGCCGTCAGCGATTCGCCACCAGATGCGCGCCGAACAGCATGTAACAGCCGCCGGCAAAGCGGTCGAGCCACTTGCGCGAACGGCTGTAAAGGTTCGCCATGCGCTGGCTGGAAAACACCAGGGCCACGCTGGAATACCAACTGAACGACAAGGTGGCCATGGTGATCACCGCCAGGGTGAGCAACATCGGCGAGGGCGACGGCGGCATGGTGGACGCGAAGATAGTAGCGACGAACAGAGCTGCCTTGGGGTTCGACAGGTTGCCCAGCAAACCCAGACGCCAGGCAGAGAACAGCGAACGCTTGGGCTCATCCGGCAACAGGCGCTGGCCCATGGCTGGCGCGGAACGCTTGAACAGCTTCAGCCCCAGGTAGATCAGGTAACAACCGCCGATGACCTTGAACGCCAGGTACAACATGGGCGCCGCGGTAAACAGCGACTTGATCCCCAGCCCACCCGCCAGCCCCCACATGATCGTGCCAGTGGCTACACCCGCCGACGCCACCACGCCATGACGGCGCGAACAGCTCGCGGCCAGTTGCGCGGTATTGAAGAAGTTGGGGCCGGGCGTGACCACCGCCACGGTCCATAGCAGGGCCAGCGAGACCAGCGGGGCCACGTAAGCAGGGTTGAGAAAATCCATGGCGTTCAGCTCTATCAGCGCAATGCACGAGCCAGGATCATAGGCCTCGCCCCACGCCCGCACAATCGTACAAGACCCCGGCAGACAAGGACCCGCAGACTGGGTTAACGTGTTTCCACCTCTTTTTTATGACAAGTCACCATGGGCAACCTGACCCACACTCTCGACTGGCTGCACCGTGCCCCGCACGCCAGCGGCCTGGACCGTATCGAGGCGTACTTTGCCGGCTTCGCCTTCGACCCGCATCGCCACGACACCTACGCCATCGGGCGTACGTTGTTCGGCGTGCAGAGTTTTCACTATCGTGGCGGCATGACCCACAGCCTGCCGGGCACGACCATGGTGATTCATCCCGATGAGATTCACGACGGCCGCGCAGGCAGCGACGAGGGTTTCAAGTACCGGATGATTTACGTAGAACCGGCGTTGATCCAGCAGATCCTCGGCGGCAAGCCACTGCCGTTTATCCCTGGCGGCTTGACCACCGACCCGAGGCTGTTCCGTGCCAGCGAAGTGCTGCTGCAAAGCCTGGATTGCCCGATCGACCCGTTGCAGGAACAGGACGCCCTGTTCGACCTGGCCCAGGCCCTCGACAATGCCTCGGGAGCCATTGTCAGCCGCAAAACCTTCGATTACCTGGCAGCTGAACGCGCTCGGGAATTTATCCACAGCGCCCTGGGCCGCAGCATCACCCTGGATGAAATGGCTGGCCACGCCGGCCGTGACCGTTGGGCCTTGTCGCGGGATTTTCGTGTGCTGTTCGGCACCAGCCCCTACCGCTACCTGACCATGCGCCGGCTGGACCTGGTGCGCAGTCTGTTGACCCAGGGTCAGTCATTGGTGGATGCGGCAATGACCGCCGGTTTCACCGACCAGAGCCACATGACCCGGCAATTTCGCAGCACCTACGGCATGCCGCCGTCGCGCTGGGTAAAAATGCTCGGGCGCTGACATCCTGTCGCCGCACTCACCGCCGCACTCCAGCGTACCTTGCCCACATTCGTTCGCCGGTAGGCCCAGGCCTCTGGGGCGCACCGCTGCCCGCACCAAAACGGCACATCCGCACTGCGCACTGGAAGCAGCTGCTATCAGGTATGCTTTTCAGGCATGAAACATAAAGAAACAATTTCCCAAGCCTCGTTCGATAAGGAGTCCCGTCTTGGAGTTATCGACTGCCGCGTGGATGGTTCACGACACCCGCCTGATGCTCTGCGTACTGCTGGCCATCGCCAGCATCATCGTGCTGATCAGCGCGACCAAGCTGCCCCCTTTCTGTCGATTCTGATCGGCACCTTTGTCGCCGGTGTCGGCGCCGGCCTGCCGCCGGAAGAAGTCGCCAAGGCTTTCAGCAAAGGCGCCGGAGCGATCCTGGGTGAAGCCGGAATCATCATCGCCCTGGGCGCGATGCTCGGCGCGCTGATGGCCGAGTCCGGCGCGGCGGATCGCATCGCCACTACCCTGCTGGGGTTGGGCAAAGGCAAGTCATTGCCGTGGGTGATGGCGTTGGTGGCAATGGTGATCGGCTTGCCGTTGTTCTTCGAAGTGGGCCTGGTGATGATGGTGCCGATCATCTTTGTGATGGCCAAGCGTTCGAGACCAGCCGCTGCTGAAAATCGCCATTCCGGCACTGGCGGGTATGACCACGCTGCACGCCTTGATGCCGCCGCACCCTGGGCCGCTGATTGCGGTGGGCGCATTGCACGCAGACCTGGGCCTGACCATGTTGCTGGGCTTTTGCCTGGCGGTGCCGGCGGTGATTCTCGCGGGCCCGATCTGCGGCAACTGGTTGTCCAGGCGCCTGCACGTGGATGAGCCGACGGACATCGGCGCGCTGTTCAGTGCCCCGCCTAAAGCTGCGCGCCAACCGAGCTTCGGCGTGTCGTTGCTGATCATTCTGTTGCCGGTGATCTTGATGCTCGGCAGTACCTTGGCCAAAGTCGCGCTGCCGGCGCAAAGCAGCGTCGGCCTGACGTTGAAGTTCCTCGGTGAACCGCTGATCGCCCTCGGCCTGGCGGTGATCGCCGCCGTTGTCTGCCTGGGCTGGGCCGCTGGCATGCCGCGCGCGGACGTCGGCAACACGCTGCGCAAAGCCCTTGCGCCCATCGCCGTGCTGTTGCTGACTATCGGCGCCGGCGGCGGCCTCAAGCAAACCCTGCTTGACGCCGGTGTGAGCCAGACCATCAGCAAGGTCGCCGAAGGTGCGCACATGCCCTATTTGTTACTCGCCTGGTTGATCGCCGTGGCGTTGCGCCAGGCCACCGGTTCGGCCACCGTCGCGACCACCACCACGGCCGGTATCCTCGCGCCGATGATGGCCGGTCTGGCGGCGACGCAAAGCTCACTGGTGGCCCTGGCGATTGGCGCCGGCTCGGTGTTCTTCTGCCACGTCAACGACGCCGGGTTCTGGATGGTGCGTGAATACTTTGGCTTGCAGTTAAAGCAGACGATCTGGGTGTGGTCGGTGTTGCAAACCATCGTGTCGGTGGTCGGGCTGGTGGGGACGTTGGTGCTTTGGCACTTCCTGACCTGAGTACGCTTAGGCCGCCAAGGCGTGGCGCTTGCCAAACAACGCCACACTGCCCACCCCAACCGCGCCCATCACCACGCAGTACCCTACGCAAATCCATGGGCTGGTGGGCATCAGCGCGATCAGCATCAGCGGTGTGGTGCTGGCCCACAGCGCGTAGGCAATGTTGTAGGTGAAGGAAATGCCCGACACCCGCACCTGCGCGGGGAATAAACCGACCATCACCGAGGGCACCGCGCCCACCACGCCGCAACTCAAGCCTGCTACGGCGTACGCCGCGCCCAGCCACACTCCGCCGCTGATCAGGCTGGCATACAGGAGAAAAATCCCCAGCGGCAGCAGCAGGCTGTACACCAACACCGCGCGCCAGGCGCCGATGCGGTCCACCAGCAGGCCGGCGAGCACGCAGCCGATATTCAGGAACACGATGCCCTGGGCGCTCAGGGCGAAGGTGTGGCCAGGGCTCATGCCGAAGGTTTTTTGCATCATGGTCGGGGTGATGACGACGAGGACGACCACTGCGGAGGTAAGCACGCAGGTGAGGATCATCGCCGGTAGCAGCACAGCGCGGTGGTCGCGCAATACGGTGCGCAGCGGGAGTTCAGCCGCCGCCTGGCGGCGCGCCTGCATTTCGAGGAACACCGGGGTTTCGCTGAGCCAGCGGCGCAGCCATACGCCGATCACGCCGAACACACCGCCGAGCAGGAAAGGGAAACGCCAGGCGTAGTCGAGGATTTCGGCAGGGGTGAAGACTTGCGCCAGCAGCGTCGCGGTCAAGGCGCCAAGCAGATAGCCGAAAGTCAGGCCGGCCTGCAGGAAACCCAGGGCATAGCCTCGGTGATGACGCGGGGCGTGCTCGGCCACGAATGTCCAGGCGCTGGGCACTTCGCCGCCCACCGCGGCGCCTTGCAGCACGCGCAGCACCAGCAGGATCAACGGTGCGAAATAACCGATTTGCGCGTAGGTCGGCATGATCCCGATCAGTAGGCACGGCAGCGCCATCATCAGGATGCTCAGGCTGAATACGCGTTTGCGTCCCAGGTGATCGGCAAAGTGCGCCATCAGGATGCCGCCCAGCGGGCGCGCCAGGTAGCCGGTGACGAAAATGCCGAAGCTCTGCAGCAGGCGCAGCCACTCGGGCATTTCTGGCGGGAAGAACAGTTGGCTGAGGGTCAGCGCGAAAAACACAAAAATAATGAAATCGTAGATTTCCAGGGCGCCGCCCAAAGCGGCCAGGCCCAGGGTTTTGTAGTCGGAGCGGGAAAAACGCTGCGCCTGTGGGACAAAGGTGGCAGTCATGTGCAAGCTCGGTAGACAGACAAAATGGCGTGCAGGTTATGAGCTGAGCCGGGGGATGGCAATCGCTGCAGATATATTTGTTTTCCTCATGGATCGATGAAGATAACTGCATTCCAATATCAATGGGCGTGGAGGAACATGCGCGAAAACTGCCGCCCCATAATAAATACAAGAGGTACGACTCGTGGCCGATGCTATCGAAGAAAGCCGCTATGCCCGATTTGCCCTGCGTTGCTCCAACTTCGCCGAACGCTGGTTCCCTGACTCCTGGGTGTTCGCCGCTCTCGCGGTGATCATTGTCGCGGTGGCGACCCTGAGCATGGGCGCCGCGCCCACCGAGGCCGCCAAGGCGTTCGGCGATGGTTTCTGGAGCCTGATCCCGTTCACCATGCAGATGGCCTTTGTGGTGATCGGCGGTTACGTGGTCGCCAGCTCGCCGCCGGCGGTGAAGCTGATTGACCGCCTGGCGCGCATCCCGAAAAACGGCCGCTCCGCCGTGGCGTGGGTGGCGTTGATCTCCATGCTCGCCTCCCTGCTCAACTGGGGCCTGTCTCTGGTGTTCGGTGGCCTGCTGGTGCGGGCGCTGGCCCGTCGCACGGATTTACGCATGGACTACCGCGCGGCCGGTGCCGCAGCTTATCTGGGCCTCGGCGCGGTATGGGCGCTGGGGTTGTCGTCGTCGGCCGCGCAATTGCAGGCCAACCCGGGCAGCTTGCCGCCATCGATTTTGTCGATCACCGGGGTGATCCCGTTTACCGAGACCATTTTTCTGTGGCAATCGGGCGTGCTGTTGCTGGCGTTGATCGTGGTATCGCTGATCATCGCCTACGCCACCGCGCCCGGCCCGAACAGTGCGCGTGACGCCAAGGCCTGCGGTGTCGACCCGGCCTTCAACTTACCCAAGCCGCAAGCACCGAGCCGCCCCGGCGAATGGTTGGAACACAGCCCGCTGCTGACTATTTTGCTGGCGCTGCTGGCGGCCGGTTGGCTGTTCCATGAGTTCTCGACCAAGCCGGCGATCAGCGCCATTTCGGGGCTCAACACCTATAACTTCCTGTTCATCATGGTCGGCGCGCTGCTGCACTGGCGCCCGCGCAGCTTCCTCGATGCGGTGGCCCGCGCGGTGCCCACCACCACTGGCGTGCTGATCCAGTTCCCGCTGTACGGCTCGATCGCCGCGCTGATGACCGTGGTCAAGGGCGGCGACGGCCAGACCCTGGCGCACCATATCTCGACCTTTTTCACGTCCATCGCGTCCCACGACACTTACGCGCTGCTGATGGGCGTGTACTCGGCGGTGCTGGGGTTCTTTATCCCGTCGGGCGGCGGCAAGTGGATCATCGAAGCGCCATACGTGATGCAAGTGGCCAATGACCTGCAATACCACCTGGGCTGGTCGGTACAGATCTACAACGCCGCCGAAGCGCTGCCGAATTTGATCAACCCTTTCTATATGCTGCCGCTGCTGGGCGTGCTGGGGCTGAAAGCGCGGGACTTGATCGGATTTTCGTTTGTGCAGTTGCTGGTGCACACGCCGTTGGTGCTGTTTTTGTTGTGGGCACTGGGGACGACGTTGAAGTATTTGCCGCCGGTGATGCCTTGATCAAAGGACAACGCACCTGTTGAAGGTTTCACAGTTCACCTCGGTGCTATCCATCATCGAGCCAGTCTAGCAGCGCTGGCTGCCTGTAGACACAGGCAGCCCATCGCATCCTTGCTACCGCCTTGGTATAGGTGAGACTTTGCATTGATCTTCGAAAAATACACCGATGCTTTTATACAATCGACGCCTGCAAAACTACTTTTCGAGTTGAACGCACAGGTTTGTCCCACTCAACACGATGGCAACCCCTGACTTTTTTCCTCAACGCCTGTGATTAACCTGACGCGGATGATTCCTCACACAACACCAAGGAAATCCGATGACCCCGTTATCCAAGACGCTTGAAGAATTGCTCAGCGCTATTTACCAGGACGATAACGTGTCGTTCGTTGAATACAGAACCCTGCGAGACGATGCAGACCGCCGCATGTCTGCCGTTATCAAAGAGTTTGGCCTGCACAACAATGTCACGGCCTTTCAAAAAGCCATCGACGTTGCGATGCAGCTACTGCAGACCAGCGTCATCGACGCAAAGAAAAACCAGCTGACCGACACTGGCGAAGCCATCGTCAAGGATGCCCTCACCGCGCAGGTCGAGTACTTGCGGGCCGGCAGCCAACTGGCACTGCGGTTGCTGTAATCGTCTGTCTCCGTTCCGTCACATTGCATTGCTACCGTCCTGCGAAATATCTTGCAACAACTCGCCAAGGACTCTCCGCAATGAGTGATGAGCACGAAGACCGCCCTTCCTCCGATTCCGCCATCCAACCGGCGGTAGACACCAGCCGTCGACGCTTCCTCGGAGGCGCGGCGGTGCTGGGGGTTGGCGCGACCTTGAGTGCCTGCGGCAATACCAGCGAAACACCGGGCAAACCGGTGGCGCGGCCGCTGACCTCACAAGAACTGGATAAAGCCCTGCACGACCAGGTGAAAACCGTGGTGGTGATCTATGCCGAGAACCGCAGTTTCAATAATTTATTTGCTGACTTCCCAGGCGTTGAGAAACCACTGTCGGCCCTTAAGGCCAACGATTACCAGCAACGCGACCGCAATGGCAGCGTCTTGTCCACCCTGCCCCCGTCCTGGGGCGGCGTACTGCAGGTGGGCCCGCAAACGGTGGACGGGGTCACGTACCCCAGCGAAGTACAATTCCAGGAAAACCTGCCCAACGCGCCCTACGCCCTCAAAGGTCCAAATGGCGAAGACCTGCCCTTGAGTCTGGTCACCCGCGACCTGTGGCACGTGTTTTACCAGAACCAGATGCAGATCAACGGCGGCAAGAACGACGGCTTTGTCGCCTGGGCCGATTCCGGCGGCCTGGTGATGGGCCATTACGCCCAGAGCCGTTACGCCCTTCGCCTGTGGGACGTGGCCAAGGAGTTTGTGCTCTGCGATAACTTCTTCCAGGGGGCGTTCGGCGGCTCGTTCCTGAACCATCAATACCTGATCAGCGCCACCGCGCCGGTGTACCCGAATGCCGCGCAATCGGTGGCCAAGGCCCAGATCGCTACGCTGCAAAGCGATGACCCGACCGATACGCGCCTCAAGCCCCTGGACAAATCCCCGGCCAGCGCCATGACCGGCCCACCGCAGTTCGGCCCCAGTGCGCTGACCCCGGACGGTTACGCCGTGAACACCCTGGCCCCGCCCTACTGGCCGACCTGGATTCGCGACCCGGACAATCCGGATTTTGCCAAGCCCGACCTGCCCAACGTACTGGTACCGCAAACCCACGAGCACATCGGCGACAAACTGTCGAAAAAGAATGTGGACTGGGCGTGGTACGCCGGCGCCTGGCAGGCGACGCTGGATCAGTTCAAGGACTCGGGCGGCATCCCGAAAATCCCGAATTTCCAGTATCACCACCAGCCGTTCAATTACTTCAAGCAACAGGGCCCGCACAATCGCGCCGAGCGTGACAAGCGCTTGCGCGACGGCGGCCTGGGCGATGAGTCCAGCACCAACAGGTTCTTCGCCGATGCCCAGGCGGGCAAGCTGCCGGCCGTGACCTTCTACAAGCCCCAGGGCAACTTGAACATGCACGCCGGTTACGCCGACATAGCCTCGGGCGACCGCCATATCGCGCGCGCCCTGAAAGTACTGCAGGAAAGCCCGCAGTGGAAAAACATGGTGGTGGTGGTGACGGTCGACGAAAACGGCGGCTGGTGGGACCACGTGGCGCCGCCCAAGGGCGACCGCTGGGGCCTGGCACACGGGTTCCGGCGCTGGTGGTGTCGCCGTTCGCGCGCAAAGGCCTGGTGGACCATACGGTGTACGACACGGCGTCTATCCTGCGTTTGATCACCCGAGTATTCGGGCTGGAGACCCTGGATGGCCTCAAGCAGCGCGATGACGCCATGGTTGCACGCGGGCAGAAACCCATGGGCGATTTGAGCAACGCTTTGCAGTTCAGCGTGTAGGACGCTTATCCAATAGCGACATGCCCGACGATTTAGCACGCGGTTTTCCTGGTCAACCGCTACTGTGTGAAAGTGGGCTTTCAACCCGCGCAGACGGGCTTTCGCTGACAAGGAATCAACTATGTTCAAACCGACCAGGCTCTGCCCTAGCCGTGGCCGCACTGATAGGCAGTGCGGTCGTACAGGCGGACATCGACGTACCACTGGGCAGCACGCAACGCGTCACTCAGTTGTTCGCTTACCCCAATAACTGCAACGTGATCTGCTATCGGCCCTGGACGCTGGAGCAGACCGCCGAGCACTATCTGAACCAGAGTGTGCAGCGCGACGGCTACAGCCGAGCCAAAGTCAGCGTCAAGGTCCATGACGGGCAGGTAAAGGCCACCTTCAGCGGCGTGCCCGACAGTTATGGCCAGCCCCTGACGAAGCTGCTCGATACGGCCGACCTCGCCTACCAGGGCGCCAGCAAGCTCAACAGCGACGGCAAGTGGGCCTATAACTGGTACCTGTTCCTGCCGCTGGGCATGGCCCTGGAAAATCGCAAAAGCATCGAATTGCTGCACTTTCCGCCGGACTACTCGCTGACCCAGGCCCAGGACTACCTGGAGTCCAAAACCACCGACCGCTGGGCTGACTTGCTCACCACCAACGGCGTGCCTGCCACCGAAACCCCGGCCTACCAGACGATCATCGATATCGCCCCTATCGCTGCGCCCTCCAATGCGGGCAAAGACCTGGAGGGCCTCTACAGCTATTTCACCGACTACCAGACGCGCATGGTCAAGGAACTGAGCCTGGGGCCCACCGGCTCGTTGCCGATGGTCGCGTTCGGCGCGCCGGTGCGCAGCTGGGTCAAGCAACAATACGGGCAAACCGTGGGCGTGCTGGGCCTGGCGCAGATCAGCCCCGAGGACGGCAAAAGCGTTTCGGTATTGGGCGCCAACCATCCCAGCTATATCTGGTATGCGGCCGACCCCGCAACCTATGACGGCAACGAGCAAAAGGCCGACGAGGCTGGTTTGAAGGTGATGGGCCAGGATTTAAGCGCGGCTTGCTGGCAGGCAGGAATGGGTCAGAAGCCGGCGAGCGACCCGAATGTACTGCTCAAGGCCTGCATGAACACCTGGCAAGTCACGCGCAAAGAGCAGACCTGCGAGTTGTTCTACACCTCGGTACGCGACTTGAGCCCGGAGCAGGCGAATGCCAAATGCGCTACGCCAACCATCAAAAACCAGTTGAAACAGCTCAAGAACGCCGCTCCAACCCCCGCAATCACAGCGCCAGCGCTCTAAGCTGCCAAAAAAATGATCGGTTTCTACTGTCATATTTGACAGTAGAAATCGAATCCAACTTCAGCCAGCCTTAACACGCGCCTATCCGCTGCAAGACTGGAACTCAGCTATCACCCGCAGGTCGATGCAGCCTCACCAAGGAGAGTTATGAAAACTCAAGCCATGGATAAGGTTAAAACGGCTGTGGGTGACTGTCTTACCCCTTCAAGACGCTGCTTATTGAACAAGGCTACCCCTCGAGCGCGCAATTCAGTGTCGTGCCAAGCGTCGCTGACCAAGGCGGCGGAGTCCGGGCTCGCCGAGCCCTGGACGGGCGCATACGCATCGCCAACGTCTCCGGCTATGTCGTGGGCGAACGCCGCCTGCACACGTTGCAGCTATCGCCGCGCATCCACTTGTACGATTGTTGGTTCTGCGGCCTGTTACAGCATTCGTGCAACCCGAATGTGTTTTTCGACACCACGTACCTGGAGCTCTGGACCCTGCAGCCTATCGCCGCCCGCGCCCCGCTGACCCTGGACTACGCCAGCACCGAGGACGTGCTGTTCCGGCAGTTCGCTTGCGATTGCGGCGAGCTGAACTGCCGGGGCTGGATCACCGGTAGCCAGGAACCATTGAACGCCGAAGGGCAGGCATTCATGGCCCAGTGGCGGATGCGCAAACGCCCTTAGGCTTCGCCCAAGGGGCGCAGGCGGTATTGCGGCGGCAGCTGCTCGAAGCCACTGATCGTGGTGTTCAAGCTTTTCCAGCGACCGTCCTTGATCCCGTAGATGCATCCATGGATCGACAGGCTCTGCCCACGGTGCCAGGCGTTTTGCACAATGCTGGTATGACCGACGTTGGCCACTTGCTGAATCACGTTCAGCTCGCACATGCGGTCTACGCGCTCTTCTTCGGTTGGCAGTTGGGCCAGCACGTCGCGGTTTTCGTAGTAGAGGTCGCGGATGGTACGCAGCCAGCCGTCGATCAGGCCGAACTGGCGGTCCTGCATCGAGGCACGCACGCCGCCGCAGCCGTAGTGGCCGGTGACGAGGATGTGTTTGACCTTGAGTACATCGACCGCGTACTGGATCACCGACAGGCAGTTGAGGTCGGTATGCAGTACCACGTTGGCCACGTTGCGGTGCACAAACAGATCACCGGGCAGCATGCCGACGATCTCGTTGGCCGGCACACGGGCATCGGAACAACCGATCCACAGGTATTCCGGGGTTTGCTGGCGGGCGAGCTTGGCGAAGAATTCGGGATCTTCCTGTTTGATCGCATCCGCCCAGCGTTCGTTGTTATCAAGCAGGTCTTGTAATTCGTTCATCAGGGAAAGCCTCAGGAATGATGCGCAGGTGTGTGACTGACGAGCCTTCGTCCGGGTCACGCCGAGCGCCAATTAGCTTGAATCTTTGGGTAGCTGTGCCTGTCCACACACTATAAGCCCCACAGTATGAGGATTGGCCATGACTGAATCACGACGTCCCTACGGCGCTACGCAACCCGAACCGATTGATGACAACGAAGACCGCATGGGTGAAGTGCGCGAGCTGGATTTTGACGAACAAGACCAGACAGCAGAGATCGGCGACGAACTGCCAGGCCGCGAACGCGACCTGTTAATGCCCGACGAACGGGTGCGCGAAGCCGGGCTGACCGGGGCCTCGGTGGATGACCATGAGTCGACTGATGACGACATGAGCCCGGAAACGCTGATCCAGGAAGACGGTGCGCGGGATGCGCGCGAGGAAGGTGAAGCCGGCGGCGCCGACTACGACTTGAGCGTTGTCGGTGAAGATGACATCGGCGGTGGAAACGGATTGGACGAGGCCGAGCTGGCCGATCTGGACCCGCTCAACGCCAAGCGCTGATTGAAATGTGTGAAAGGGGGCTTGCTCCCGATAGCGGGAGCAAGCCCCCTCCCACAGGGTTCGTGTGCTTAATCGACCAGGGTGCAAGCCATCACGACGGCGTCTTCACGCCCACCCACGGCGGGGTAGTAATCGCGCCGACGGCCGACCTCGTTGAAACCGTAACGCTCGTAGAGGCGAAACGCGCCGGTATTGCTGTCACGCACTTCCAGGAAGCACTCCCGGGCGTTCGCCGCGTAGGCGCGGGACATCAAGTGTTCCAGCAACGCCAGGCCCAGGCCACGGCCCTGGTTTTCCGGCTTGACGGTGATATTCAGCAAATGCGCTTCATCGAGGATGATCTGCACCACGCCATGACCCACCTGCTGCTCACCTTCGAACATCAGCCAGATCTGGTATTTGCCCAAGCCGTCCAGAAAGATGCCGCGTGTCCACGGATGGCTGAACGCGGCGTATTCGATTTTCAGCACGGCGTCGAGGTCGGCCTCGGTCATCGGGCGGAAGGATAAAGCCTCACTCATCGGTTGTTTTCCAGCGCGCCATCAGCCGGCGCATGGCTTGCCAGACATCAGCCTTACGCTGTGGCTCTTCCATTAATAATTCCAGGCCCGGCAGGGCCCACACCGAACCCAGGCCTTCTACCTGCAGTTCGCGGTACCAGGCTTCGGCATTGGCTTCGCCGGCAAAGCGCACGGCGGGCAGGCCGATCAGCCACAGGCACACACAGGGTTCGTCTTCCAGGCGCGCCGAAACAAAGCCTTGTACAAAATCCCGCGCCGCTTCGGGGCCCTGGTCCATGGTGCCGCGCGCCAGCAGCGGCCAGCGCACCGGGTCACCGACGATTTGCGGGCTGTCGGGCAGGCCGGCGGCGCGCAGCATGTCTTTGAGCAGCATGTAGGCGGGGTCGCGGGTCTGGAAGCGCTCGCCGGTGGGCAGCTCCACCAACAGCAGGCAACGCCCGGCCCGCAGCAATTGCAGGGCAAAACGCGGCGGCGGTACCACCGGCGCCTTGGCCACCGGGGCCGCCACTTCGGCGATCGCCGGCTTGGCCATCGGCGCCGGACGCGGCACCTCGACCCTGGCCCGTTCAACCGACGGACGCACCTGCGGCTCCGGCTTGACCAGCGCCACCGGCGCCGCCGCCTCCTCGCCCGAGACCGCGAACGCCTCATAGGGCTCAAGCGCCTGCAACAGCTCGGGCCGCGACGGCGCGGCAAACGGCAGTTCGGTGCGGGGTAGCCAGTTGACCACCTGCATGGCGGTCAAGTAGGCGCGACGTCGGGACTCGATAAGCACAGCTCGGCCACTTGTGGATAAGTAAAGAGCGGGGATTCTACCGCTGTTCGGTAACAATCGCCCACTGCGCACTGACCGGCTGTGGATAAATCCCGCGCCTGATGCAGTACAATCGCGACTTTTAATCGCCAACCAGCCGGCCATTCCCATGATCGAACCCAAGCGCGTCCTGCGCGCCCTCGCCGAACACTGGGCCTTACTTGAGCCACTGTGCGAACACTTCGACCAAGGCACCCTGAGCCTCGGCGAGCTGCGCGCGCAACTGGCCGCCCAACAACTGGACAGCACGCCCCAGGACATCACCAGCCTGCTGGACGTGTGGATCCGCCTGGATATCCTGGTACCCGTCGCCAAAAGCCCGAACCGTTTCGAGCTCAACGCGCAGATCCACGATTTTCTGGCGTACCTGCGCAAGGAGCACCGGCTTGGCCTGTGCCTGGAGATCGAAGCCTACCTGCGCCACCTCGAACGCCTGGCCGGTTATATCCAGGACGCCTTTGATATCCGCGACGGCCACGACCTGGCGCGCCAACTGCGCCTGTTGGATATGCGCGTGCGCGACGTACTGAAAAAACTCGCCAACGACGAGCAGGCTCTCGCCGCCGTGGCCGACCGCGCCAAGACCAGCGACCGCCAGATCCCGTTGCGCCAGCGCTACGCCGAAGTCCTGGCGACCTGGGACGAATACGTCGAACCGATGATCCAACTGGTGAACGCCGACGGCGCCTTCGAGCAAGGCGTGCGCAAGGTGGAAAACGTGCTGCTGCGCCTGCTCACCGAGCAACAGCGCCTCGGCCACCTGGTGGACGACGACATGCTGCTGCGCACCCATGCGCGCATCCTCGAAATGCAGACCAGCGCCCAGTTGACCTTGCGCCATGCGCGCGAGCTGTTGTTGCCGCTGCGTGAAGAAGCGCGCCGGCACAACGCCGTGACCCGGGGCGCGGCGCTGGCCCTGTCGGCCATCCGCCGTAAAGGCCTGGACGCGGTGCCGCAAGCGGCGATGCCGATGTTTACCCGGCCGCAAAGCACCTTCCTCGGCAGCGCCAGCCAGGTCGAAGCCTATGTGTATGCGCTGGCCAATTTCGAGCCGAAGCCGGCGCGCTTTCCCAAGGCGCACAAATCCCACAAGGGCGAAGCCCAGCGCCGCCGCGTACGGTCAAGGAAATGCTTGAGCGTTGCGAAGACGCGTTGCCGATGCCAGACCTGATGACCTGGCTGCTGGAGCAGGAACCGGACGGCGCCACCGACGAATTGCTGTACTGGTTCTCGCGTCTCTCGCGAGAAAAACGCTTCAAGCGCGAACGCCTGGAACGCCGCGACTACCACACACACGAGCACCAGGTCAGCCTGCGCTCATTCGCCCTGCTCCCGGCCACGCCTGACGCCGCCGAGCACTCTGCGAGTACACCTCATGCATCTTGATTTATCCGAACTGTCCCAGTTGGCGCCGATTTTTCGCGAGCTGTTCAAGGGTTACCACGTCAGCCGCCGCGACCCGGAGCTGTACGCGCAACTGTCGAACTTCCAGGACCAATACCGCACGTTGTTCAAGGCCCTGGGCTTCGAGCTGGTCTGCGATACCCGTGGTTTCTATTACTTCGTGCCGGACACCGCCGTGGCCGCTGCGCAAGTGAACAAGACCGCCCAGCGCCTGGCACTCTTCACCTTCATCATCGTCGAGCACCTGGCCGACCAGGGCCGTGACCCGATCGCCGTGCTCGACGGTGGCAGCCTGGGCCGTGATGAACTGCCGTCCCTGCTGGAAAAGTACCGCGACCTGTTTATCCAGGCCGAAGTGCAGACCCAGGAAGAACTCGAAGAGAAAATCATGCGCCGCATGACCCAACTGGGTTTTGCCAGCGAAGACAACGGCATCTATCGCTTTCTGCCGCCGATGCACCGCTTCCTCGACGTGTGCCTGTCGGTGCAGCAGGACCGCGACCTGGCTGCCAGCGTGCACAGCGTGTTGCCGTTGCCGGCGCCTGTGATCATCGACGAAGACAGCGATGAAAAACTGCTGAAGACCGATGACCCGCTCGACTTGAGCGACTTTGCAGAAGAAAGCGAAGAAGACGCCCTGGCCCGCGCCATTGCCGAAGAACAGGAGACCGATGCATGAGCAAGGAACGCTACGGCATCCGCCGCTTCGCCCTATTGAACACGGCCGGTTACAGCCTGGGCTTGTTCCCGCTGGAAGAACCGCTGTCAGTGTATGGCGCCAACAACCTGGGTAAATCGGCGTCGATCAACGCCTTGCAGTTCCCGATCCTGGCGCGCATGTCGGACATGAGTTTCGGCAAGTACACCCTGGAACAATCACGGCGCTTCTACTTTGCCACCGACACCAGCTACATCCTGGTGGAAGTTTCCCTGCCCCACGGCCCGCATGTGATCGGCGTGGTCGGGCGCGGCCCGGGCGGCGGTTTCGGTCATCAGTTTTTCGCCTACGCGGGCAAGCTCGACCTGGCCCACTACCAGAAGAACGACACTTGCCTGCGTCAGAAAGAGCTGTTCACCAACCTTGAGCGCGAGGGCCTGAAAGCCTACGAACTCAAGCCCGATGAGCTACGCCGCTTGCTGGTGGGCGGCCACACGTCGATCCCGCTGGACCTGACGCTGATCCCGCTGCGCTCCACCAGTGAGCAGAGCCTGAAGACCTTCCGCGCGCTGTTCATCAACTTGCTGCACATGCGCGAAATCACGGCGGCCAAGCTCAAGCAATTGTTCCTGGATGCGTTCGAACACAGCCTGCGCTCCGGCAGCGTGGACTACATCGCCGCGTGTGAAGAAGCCTTCCGCGATGTGCGACGCATGGAACAGGACTACAACTCTCTGGTCGCCGCCGGACAGTTGGTAGAAGCGCTGGCCAATGGCGTGAAGCAGCGCGACATCCTGCGCGGCAAACTGCATCGCCTGTCGCCGCTGCTGGATTCGCTGCTGGGGACCTGGTCGGACTACGCCAGTGCGCGCAAGGAAGAGCTGACCATCCAGGCCGAGCACTACCGTAACGAGCAGGACGCGCTGCAGAACGACCAGCGCGGCGGTACCCAGGAGCTGATGCGCCTGGAGCGCGAGATCAGCGGTATCCAGCGTTGGCTGGGCGAATTGTCGGTGCTCAAACATCGCTTTGCGCTGGTCGATGACGTGAAGGTGCTGGAGCAACAATTGCTGGCGGCCAAGGATGCCCACGATGAGCTGGCGGGCGCTTTGGCGCAGTCGCGGCAGTTCAGCGCCGAGGATCTGGATGAGCGCCTGCGCGATCTGGAAAAACGCTTGAAGTCGGTCAGGCAGCAGCTCGATCACGCGGACAACAACAGCTACGCCAAGCTGCGCGAAGAATTCTCGCAGCAGGATGTCGAGCGCCTGATGCGTCTATTCAACAGCTCGTTGTTCAGCCTGCCGTTGGGCGAGCATGGCATCACGCTGGATGAGGACGGCCAGTGGGTCAAATCCCTGGAGCAGATCCTGGATGGCTTCAAGGGCGAGCGTTTTGAAGTGCCGGGGTTGTCTATCGACATCTCGCACATCGAGCCGCCTGCGTTGCAGGCCCTGGCGGACCGTGCGGCCTTGCGTGATCAGAAAGAGCGCCTGGAAAAAGAACTCAAACAGCTGAAAACCCAGCAAGCGGTCGCCTCTGACCGTGCTGCCAGCAAGACCCAGACTGAAGCGCTGTATCAGCAAGTGCTGGACGCGCAAAAAGCCTTGGAAGATTTCCGCCGCGCGCAAACCTTGAGCGCCGAAGAAGGCGAGAAGCTGGAAAACCTGGCGCAGATGGAAGCGGCCCAGGATGAGTTGAAGCGCTCCAGCGATGCCTTTACCGAACGCGTCCAGCAATTGTCGGCCAAGCTGCAACTGGTCGGCCGCCAGATCGGTGATATGGAAGCCAAGCAACGGACGCTGGATGACGCCTTGCGCCGTCGCCAGCTACTGCCGGCGGACCTGCCGTTCGGCACGCCACTCATGGACCCGGTCGACGATTCCATGGACAACCTGCTGCCGCTGCTCAACGACTACCAGGACAGCTGGCAAGGCTTGCTGCGCGCCGATGGCCAGATCGAGGCGCTGTACGCTCAGGTACGCCTCAAGGGCGTGGCCAAGTTCGACAGCGAGGATGACGTTGAGCGTCGCCTGCAACTGCTGATCAACGCCTATGCGCATCGTACCGACGAGGCGCTGACGCTGGGCAAGGCTCGCCGTGCGGCGGTCACCGATATCGCGCGTACCTTGCGCAATATCCGTAGTGACTACGACAGCCTGGAACACCAGTTGGCGTTGTTCAACCGCGAGATCAACAAACGCCAGGTGTCCAACCTGCAGAGCTTTCGCATCGTACTGGCGCCAAACAAGGAAGCCCTCAAGCATATCGACCAGATCATCCACAGTGCCGGTCAGTATGAAGAAGGCGAAACCTTGTCGGTATTCGACCTCAGCCAGAGCGCAGAACAGGACAACAAGAACGAAGAGGCCAAGGAGTACCTGGCTCGTCTGGTAGCGGCCAACCATAACCAGTTGGGCCTCAAGGACCTGTTCGAGTTGGCATTCGAGATCACCAAGGTGCATGGCCAGCCGGTGATTCACACCGACATCGATGGCGCGGCGTCCAACGGTACGACCATGACCATCAAGGCGCTGACCAACATGTACTTGTTGCTGCACTTGATGGACCGCGACCAAGCCGGTCGCGTGCGTTTGCCGTACTACCTCGACGAAGCGGCAGACATCGACGAGAAGAACCAGGCGGCACTGCTGGAAACCAGCCTGCAACTGGGCTTCGTGCCGATTCTGGCGAGTGTGAAGCCGCAGGTATCGGCGCAGGTGGCGATCGACCTGGAAGGCGGCAGCGGACCGAACGGGATCTACATCGATGAGGCGGACTGGAAGTACATCCGTCGTCACGATGTGGTGAAGGCAACGATGAATGTGCAGGCGGATGAGCCGGAGCTGGATGAGGTCTGACGTGTTGCGCTGAAATGCAAAAGGCCGCGATCTTATGGATCGCGGCCTTTTTTTGGGCTGGGGTTTTGCGGTGTCTTTGAAGGCCCTATCGGGAGCAAGCGCCCTCCCACATTTTGCATGCACTCATACATCGAATGTGGGAGGGGGCCCGATAGCCGCGCCTCGGTCTATTTGCCTAGTGGAATCTTGGGCGCCCAGGTCAGCCATTCATCCTCAAACTTGTCGAACAGCGGGAACGTTTGCTGCGGCCGTGCAGCATTGCCCATGCGCTCACCGTCTGGGGTGGCGAACGCGATGCCGCCGGCAACCAGGGTTTCCAGGGACTCCGTGCGTACAGTCGCGCCCTTGAACAGACCAAAGTCGAGGCCAAAACCACTCGTGTTCCAGAAGCGACTGCCGCTGCGCACCAAGGGTGCGTACTTGGGCTCGATCAGGATGTGGACCAGGACGCGATCGGCGGTCTGGCCCAACTCGTACCCGGTGACCTTGCCGACGGTAACTTCGCGGTAGGTAACCGGTACGCCTTCCTTCAACGAGCCGCGGCGCGCGGCGCTGAGGGTGAGGCTCAGGCCCGCCTCCTGGTGAACGGCTTCAGGCGGCTGGTCCAACGCGACGAAACTCTTTTGCGGGCCGGCGTTTTTCGCGGCTGGCTGTACTTCGATGTACTGGCCGGTGACCAGGGTTTCCAGGTTGGAGGTTTTCATCAGGCCCAGTTCAGGCTTGACCACCCAGAACTGAGTACCGACGCGCGCAATCCGGTCAGCCACTTGGGTGATACGGGCGCTGAGCAATACCGACTGCATGTCGGCACTGAGGTCGACGCTTTCGATCTTACCCACATCCAGGCCTTTGAAGCGTACGGGCGTGCCGGGACGCATGCCGTCGGCGCGGTCGACCTTGATGGTTACGAGGGTGCCGTGTTGATTGGCGGCCTCGCGATCAGCGAACAGGCGGAAGCGTGGGATGCGTTTTTTCAGGGGTACGTTCGGTTCCGGAGTTTCGAAGGCAATACCGCCAGCCATCAAGCTGGCCAGGGATTCACTCTTGACCTGGATGCCGCCGGTAAGTCCACCGGTCAGGGTGACGCCGCTGGCATTCCAGAAACGCGTCGAACCGTTGACCAGGTTTTCGTACTCCTTTTCGATGTGAACACCGATCACCAGTTGCTTGTTCTTGCGCGAGAACTGGTAGCTCTGCACCGAACCGACTTTGACTTGCTTGTAGAGAATCGGGCTGCCGACATCCAGGGAGCCCAGGTTGTCGGTGAACAGCACCAGATGCAGGCCGGGGGAACGCAGGTCCAATGGTGGCGCTTTGGCGCGGGCAACGTATTCACGCTGCGGGGCACTGCCCTTGTCGCCAGGACGGACGGCGATGTAGTTACCTTTCACCAAAGCTTCCAGACCGGTGATGCCGGCCAGGGAGATGGACGGCTTGACCACCCAGAATTGGGTGTCCTGCACCAGGTAATCTTCGGCCAGCGGGTCGAGGGTCAGCTCGGCGTTGGCGCTGGAAAGGTCGGGGTCGATCTTCAAGGTTTTCAGGCTACCGACCTGAATGCCTTTGTACATCACCGGCGTGCGCCCGGCTTGCAGACCTTCGAAGTCGGTGAGCTTGACCTTGACCCTGATACCAGCGGCTGCGGCGTCGAAGTCTTCGTATAGGCGGAAGGGCAGGCTTGGGTCGGTCGGCGGGCTGTCCTTGCGGTTTTCCGGCGTAGCGAAGGCGATACCGCCGGCGACAATGCTGGAAAGCGACTCGCTGCGCACCTTCACACCAGAGAGATTGGCGTCGATGCTGATACCACTGGCGTTCCAGAAACGCGTGTGTTTGCGCACCAGGCTGGCATAGGTCGGCTCAATGTAGACCTTGATCTCAACGGTGCTCTGGTCCTCGGACAGCAGGTAGCTTTTGACCTGGCCGACCTGGATCTGCTTGTAGAACACCGGGCTGCCACGATTCAACGAACCAAGACGGTCAGCCTTGATGGTCAGGTGCAGACCGGGCTTGGCGTCAGACAGCGGAGGCTCCTCGGAGAGCGCCTTGAACTTGCGTGTGGGCTCTCCATCGCCAGGGCTGGCGGCGATGTAGTTACCCGATACCAGTGTTTCCAGGCCGGTGATACCCGCGAGGCTGACACTGGGCTTGACCAGCCAGAAGCGCGTGTTGGTCTTAAGATATTGATCGACGTCCTTGTTCATCTCGATGGTGGCGATCACGCCGCGATTGTTCCCTTCATCGTCCAGGGCCAGCGCCTTGACCTTGCCCACGGGCATGCCTTTGTAGACCACTTCGGTCTTATTGACCTGGATTCCTTCGCCGCTTTCGAAGCGCACCTGGATCTCAATACCTTGTTGGGAATAGGCGCGCCATCCCAGCCAGCCGCCAATGATCAGGGCAATCAGGGGCAATACCCAAATGGCCGACCAGTTGGAGGCTGGGCGGGTTTTAGCTTTAGGTAGATCACTCATGGTCGTCGTCCGACTCCGTGTTGTCCCAAATCAGTCGGGGATCAAAAGTTACAGCGGCAAGCATCGTCAAGATCACCACACTGGCGAACGCCGCAGCGCCGAGGTTGGCCTCGATACTGGCAAGTCGTCCAAAGTTAACGACCGCCACCAGGATGGCGATCACGAAGATATCCAACATGGACCAGCGCCCAATGAATTCGATAAAACGGTACATCACAATACGTTGTTGCGCGGAGAGCGGTTGGTGACGCTGCACCGAGAACAGTAGCAGACCAATGCCCACCAGCTTGAATGTGGGCACCAGGATACTGGCGATAAATACCACGGCGGCGATGGGATACATCCCATGCTGCACCAATTCGATTACGCCAGCCATGATCGTACTGGGAGAGCCTTGGCCCAGCGTGTTGATCGTCATGATCGGTAATAAGTTAGCGGGTATATACAAAATCGCCGCAGTGATCAGCAAGGCCCAGGTACGTGCAAGGCTGTTGGGACGACGAGCATGGATCAGTGCACCGCAACGCGTGCAGGTTTGCTCATCGCAATCCTCTTCTTGCCTGTTCAACTCGTGGCACTCGGTACAAATCAGAATGCCTGCATCAATCGCCCGCATGATCATCGCCCCCTGACAGCGCTTGCCAGATCTGGTGCGGCGACATCACCACCTCAAGCAGAACCTGAACCATTAATAAGCTGACGAAGCAGACCAGACCAAAACCGATCGTGATGGAGGCCATGTCGGCTAGCTTGACGATCGCCACCAGGACGCCCATCAGATAGACCTCCAACATTCCCCAATCCTTCATATGGTGATAGATGCGGTACAACAACAGCCCATAGCTGCGGCCGATCTTCCAACGAATACTGAGCAGCACGGCCAATTGGCAGAGCAACTTGAGTAAGGGAATGCCCATGCTGCACATGAACACCACGGCGGCTACACCTTGCATACCGGTGTCGAACAGGCCGACTACACCGCTCCATACCGTGTCCTCTGAGGATTGCCCGAGTAGATTGAGCTGCATGATGGGTAGAAAGTTCGCAGGGATGTACAACAGCAACGCAGCGAGCACCAAGGCGAGGCTTCGCTCAATGACGTTGTGGCGGTGAGCGTACAGCTCGTAACCGCAACGCGGGCATTGGGCTTTTTCACCGAGGGCAAGTACGGGTTTGCGCATCAGCAAGTCGCACTCATGGCATGCCACCAGATCGTCCAGTGGTAAATCCGACACCCCGAGGGCATCAACCGGATCGGGCATAGATAGGGCTCTGACTCTAAAAAGGTTAGGTGCCTATTCTAGTGGTCTGGTTCAGAAATAACTGTGCAAATTTGTCGGTCACTCGCTGGAGAATTCCGTCTGACTTTTCGAGCGCCCAAAACAAAACCCCATCTGCTTTCGCAAATGGGGTTTCGGAATTTAATCTTGACGATGACCTACTCTCACATGGGGAAACCCCACACTACCATCGGCGATGCATCGTTTCACTGCTGAGTTCGGGATGGGATCAGGTGGTTCCAATGCTCTATGGTCGTCAAGAAATTCGGGTACTGACTCGTGACCAAATGGCCTCGCTTCAGCAAATTGGGTATGTGACAGCAGTCGGTGTTTTGTGAGTTACAAACTTTCGGTTCGTTTCGTCTTCACACACCGCAATCTGATGCTCTTTCGAGTAGTCAAATTGCTTGGGTGTTATATGGTCAAGCCTCACGGGCAATTAGTATTGGTTAGCTCAACGCCTCACAGCGCTTACACACCCAACCTATCAACGTCGTAGTCTTCGACGGCCCTTCAGGGAACTCAAGGTTCCAGTGAGATCTCATCTTGAGGCTAGTTTCCCGCTTAGATGCTTTCAGCGGTTATCTATTCCGAACATAGCTACCCGGCAATGCCACTGGCGTGACAACCGGAACACCAGAGGTTCGTCCACTCCGGTCCTCTCGTACTAGGAGCAGCCCCTCTCAAATCTCAAACGTCCACGGCAGATAGGGACCGAACTGTCTCACGACGTTCTAAACCCAGCTCGCGTACCACTTTAAATGGCGAACAGCCATACCCTTGGGACCGGCTTCAGCCCCAGGATGTGATGAGCCGACATCGAGGTGCCAAACACCGCCGTCGATATGAACTCTTGGGCGGTATCAGCCTGTTATCCCCGGAGTACCTTTTATCCGTTGAGCGATGGCCCTTCCATACAGAACCACCGGATCACTAAGACCTACTTTCGTACCTGCTCGACGTGTCTGTCTCGCAGTCAAGCGCGCTTTTGCCTTTATACTCTACGACCGATTTCCGACCGGTCTGAGCGCACCTTCGTACTCCTCCGTTACTCTTTAGGAGGAGACCGCCCCAGTCAAACTACCCACCATACACTGTCCTCGATCCGGATAACGGACCTGAGTTAGAACCTCAAAGTTGCCAGGGTGGTATTTCAAGGTTGGCTCCACGCAGACTGGCGTCCACGCTTCAAAGCCTCCCACCTATCCTACACAAGCAAATTCAAAGTCCAGTGCAAAGCTATAGTAAAGGTTCACGGGGTCTTTCCGTCTAGCCGCGGATACACTGCATCTTCACAGCGATTTCAATTTCACTGAGTCTCGGGTGGAGACAGCGCCGCCATCGTTACGCCATTCGTGCAGGTCGGAACTTACCCGACAAGGAATTTCGCTACCTTAGGACCGTTATAGTTACGGCCGCCGTTTACCGGGGCTTCGATCAAGAGCTTCGCGTTAGCTAACCCCATCAATTAACCTTCCGGCACCGGGCAGGCGTCACACCCTATACGTCCACTTTCGTGTTTGCAGAGTGCTGTGTTTTTAATAAACAGTCGCAGCGGCCTGGTATCTTCGACCGGCATGGGCTTACGGAGCAAGTCCTTCACCCTCACCGGCGCACCTTCTCCCGAAGTTACGGTGCCATTTTGCCTAGTTCCTTCACCCGAGTTCTCTCAAGCGCCTTGGTATTCTCTACCCAACCACCTGTGTCGGTTTGGGGTACGGTTCCTGGTTACCTGAAGCTTAGAAGCTTTTCTTGGAAGCATGGCATCAACCACTTCGCTAACTAAAAGTTAGCTCGTCATCAGCTCTCGGCCTTAGAATCCCGGATTTACCTAAGATTCCAGCCTACCACCTTAAACTTGGACAACCAACGCCAAGCTGGCCTAGCCTTCTCCGTCCCTCCATCGCAATAACCAGAAGTACAGGAATATTAACCTGTTTTCCATCGACTACGCTTTTCAGCCTCGCCTTAGGGACCGACTAACCCTGCGTCGATTAACGTTGCGCAGGAAACCTTGGTCTTTCGGCGTGGGTGTTTTTCACACCCATTGTCGTTACTCATGTCAGCATTCGCACTTCTGATACCTCCAGCAAGCTTCTCAACTCACCTTCACAGGCTTACAGAACGCTCCTCTACCGCATCACTTACGTGATACCCGTAGCTTCGGTGTATGGTTTGAGCCCCGTTACATCTTCCGCGCAGGCCGACTCGACTAGTGAGCTATTACGCTTTCTTTAAAGGGTGGCTGCTTCTAAGCCAACCTCCTAGCTGTCTAAGCCTTCCCACATCGTTTCCCACTTAACCATAACTTTGGGACCTTAGCTGACGGTCTGGGTTGTTTCCCTTTTCACGACGGACGTTAGCACCCGCCGTGTGTCTCCCATGCTCGGCACTTGTAGGTATTCGGAGTTTGCATCGGTTTGGTAAGTCGGGATGACCCCCTAGCCGAAACAGTGCTCTACCCCCTACAGTGATACATGAGGCGCTACCTAAATAGCTTTCGAGGAGAACCAGCTATCTCCGAGCTTGATTAGCCTTTCACTCCGATCCACAGGTCATCCGCTAACTTTTCAACGGTAGTCGGTTCGGTCCTCCAGTTAGTGTTACCCAACCTTCAACCTGCCCATGGATAGATCGCCCGGTTTCGGGTCTATTCCCAGCGACTAGACGCCCTATTAAGACTCGCTTTCGCTACGCCTCCCCTATTCGGTTAAGCTCGCCACTGAAAATAAGTCGCTGACCCATTATACAAAAGGTACGCAGTCACCCAACAAAGTGGGCTCCCACTGCTTGTACGCATACGGTTTCAGGATCTATTTCACTCCCCTCTCCGGGGTTCTTTTCGCCTTTCCCTCACGGTACTAGTTCACTATCGGTCAGTCAGTAGTATTTAGCCTTGGAGGATGGTCCCCCCATATTCAGACAAAGTTTCTCGTGCTCCGTCCTACTCGATTTCATGACTAAGAGACTTTCGCGTACAGGGCTATCACCCACTATGGCCGCACTTTCCAGAGCGTTCCGCTAATCTCAAAGCCACTTAAGGGCTAGTCCCCGTTCGCTCGCCACTACTAAGGGAATCTCGGTTGATTTCTTTTCCTCAGGGTACTTAGATGTTTCAGTTCCCCTGGTTCGCCTCTTGCACCTATGTATTCAGTACAAGATAACCATCTTATGATGGCTGGGTTCCCCCATTCAGACATCTCCGGATCAAAGTCTGTTTGCCGACTCCCCGAAGCTTTTCGCAGGCTACCACGTCTTTCATCGCCTCTGACTGCCAAGGCATCCACCGTATGCGCTTCTTCACTTGACCATATAACCCCAAGCAATCTGGTTATACTGTGAAGACGACATTCGCCGAAAATCTGTAATCACTCACAAATTTTACCTTAGCCTGATCCGTTACCAGTGAAAGTAACGTTCAGTCTATCTTTCTATCACATACCCAAATTTTTAAAGAACGATCTAATCAAAGACTAGAAATCAACATTCACCATCGCCAGGATGGAATGCTCATTTCTAAGCTTTCATACGTCAGAAGCAGTAGTGGTGGAGCCAAACGGGATCGAACCGTTGACCTCCTGCGTGCAAGGCAGGCGCTCTCCCAGCTGAGCTATGGCCCCATATTTCTACAGGCGTTTCCCACACAAAATTGGTGGGTCTGGGCAGATTCGAACTGCCGACCTCACCCTTATCAGGGGTGCGCTCTAACCAACTGAGCTACAGACCCAATTTCGGGCTGCTTCTTATCGTCTTCTTCAATGAATCAAGCAATTCGTGTGGGAACTTATGGAGCAGCTGATGTCGTCGATTAAGGAGGTGATCCAGCCGCAGGTTCCCCTACGGCTACCTTGTTACGACTTCACCCCAGTCATGAATCACACCGTGGTAACCGTCCTCCCGAAGGTTAGACTAGCTACTTCTGGTGCAACCCACTCCCATGGTGTGACGGGCGGTGTGTACAAGGCCCGGGAACGTATTCACCGCGACATTCTGATTCGCGATTACTAGCGATTCCGACTTCACGCAGTCGAGTTGCAGACTGCGATCCGGACTACGATCGGTTTTATGGGATTAGCTCCACCTCGCGGCTTGGCAACCCTCTGTACCGACCATTGTAGCACGTGTGTAGCCCAGGCCGTAAGGGCCATGATGACTTGACGTCATCCCCACCTTCCTCCGGTTTGTCACCGGCAGTCTCCTTAGAGTGCCCACCATGACGTGCTGGTAACTAAGGACAAGGGTTGCGCTCGTTACGGGACTTAACCCAACATCTCACGACACGAGCTGACGACAGCCATGCAGCACCTGTCTCAATGTTCCCGAAGGCACCAATCTATCTCTAGAAAGTTCATTGGATGTCAAGGCCTGGTAAGGTTCTTCGCGTTGCTTCGAATTAAACCACATGCTCCACCGCTTGTGCGGGCCCCCGTCAATTCATTTGAGTTTTAACCTTGCGGCCGTACTCCCCAGGCGGTCAACTTAATGCGTTAGCTGCGCCACTAAGAGCTCAAGGCTCCCAACGGCTAGTTGACATCGTTTACGGCGTGGACTACCAGGGTATCTAATCCTGTTTGCTCCCCACGCTTTCGCACCTCAGTGTCAGTATCAGTCCAGGTGGTCGCCTTCGCCACTGGTGTTCCTTCCTATATCTACGCATTTCACCGCTACACAGGAAATTCCACCACCCTCTACCATACTCTAGTCAGTCAGTTTTGAATGCAGTTCCCAGGTTGAGCCCGGGGATTTCACATCCAACTTAACAAACCACCTACGCGCGCTTTACGCCCAGTAATTCCGATTAACGCTTGCACCCTCTGTATTACCGCGGCTGCTGGCACAGAGTTAGCCGGTGCTTATTCTGTCGGTAACGTCAAAACAATCACGTATTAGGTAACTGCCCTTCCTCCCAACTTAAAGTGCTTTACAATCCGAAGACCTTCTTCACACACGCGGCATGGCTGGATCAGGCTTTCGCCCATTGTCCAATATTCCCCACTGCTGCCTCCCGTAGGAGTCTGGACCGTGTCTCAGTTCCAGTGTGACTGATCATCCTCTCAGACCAGTTACGGATCGTCGCCTTGGTGAGCCATTACCTCACCAACTAGCTAATCCGACCTAGGCTCATCTGATAGCGCAAGGCCCGAAGGTCCCCTGCTTTCTCCCGTAGGACGTATGCGGTATTAGCGTCCGTTTCCGAACGTTATCCCCCACTACCAGGCAGATTCCTAGGCATTACTCACCCGTCCGCCGCTCTCAAGAGAAGCAAGCTTCTCTCTACCGCTCGACTTGCATGTGTTAGGCCTGCCGCCAGCGTTCAATCTGAGCCATGATCAAACTCTTCAGTTCAAACATCTTTGGGTTTTTAAGAAACCCTAAACTTGGCTCAGCAATCGTTGGTTACATCTTTGATTTCTCGCGGAGTAACTTGTGATGCTGATAATCTTGTTGACTATCAGTCTGACTCCACAAGCACCCACACGAATTGCTTGATTCAGTTGTTAAAGAGCGGTTGGTTAAGAGCTTTCGTCTCAACCGAGGCGCGCATTCTACAGCAGCCTCATTTGCTGTCAAGCGGTTATTTTCAGAAGCTTTCGAAGATTTCTTCAACAACTTCAACCACTTGCGCTTCCGATCTCTCGTCAGCGGGAGGCGAATTCTACAGCGTTACACGCTGCTGTCAACACCTCTTTTTCAACTTCCTTTTAGCTTCGATGAACTGAAGCAACTTGCTGCCGAAAACTGCGTAACTCATTGTTTACCAAGGAGTTTTCCGTTTCGACTGCGCCGGAAGTGGGGCGAATTATAGGCTTCCAGAATCTGGCGTCAATCTTCTTTTTCATATTTCTGTCATATGGACCAAAAAAGCCCAGAAACGCGAAAGCCGGCCCCAAAGGGCCGGCCTTCTGGCTACCGAGCCTTACAAGCTGGGGAACGCGAATTGCGACGCTTCATGGCTGGCCCGTTGCGGCCAACGCTGGGTAATCGCCTTGCGGCGCGTATAGAAGCGCACCCCATCCGGCCCATACGCATGCAAATCGCCAAACAGCGAACGCTTCCAACCACCAAAGCTGTGATAGGCCACCGGCACCGGCAAAGGCACATTCACCCCCACCATACCTACTTCAATCTCATCACAGAACAGACGCGCCGCTTCACCGTCGCGGGTGAAGATGCAGGTACCGTTGCCATATTCGTGATCATTGATCAACTGCATCGCCGCTTCCAGGCTGTCCACCCGGACTACGCACAATACCGGCCCGAAGATTTCTTCCTTATAGATGCGCATCTCAGGGGTCACACGATCAAACAGGCTGCCGCCGAGGAAGAACCCGTCTTCATGCCCCGCAACACTCAAGCCTCGACCGTCGACAACCAGTTCAGCACCCGCCGCCACACCGTCTTCTATATAGCCACTGACCTTATCCCGCGCCTGCCCCGTCACCAGCGGCCCCATATCCAGCCCGCATGACGTACCCGCACCAATCTTCAGCGCCTTGACCTGCGGCACCAGCTTGGCAATCAACGCATCCGCCACCTGGTCACCTACACACACAGCCACCGAGATCGCCATGCACCGCTCGCCGCAGGAACCATATGCCGCGCCCATCAAGGCACTCACCGCATTGTCCAGGTCCGCATCCGGCATCAGCACCGCATGGTTCTTCGCCCCACCCAGCGCCTGAACGCGCTTGCCACGCTTGGTCGCCTCCGAATAGATGTACTCGGCAATCGGCGTCGAGCCTACAAAACTCAGCGCTTTCACTTCCGGCGCCTCGATCAAGGCATCCACCGCGCCCTTGTCGCCGTGTACCACGCTCAGCACGCCTTTGGGCAAGCCGGCCTCCTGCAGCAATTGCGCGATCAACAGCGTCGAGCTCGGATCACGCTCCGAAGGCTTGAGAATGAAGCAGTTACCGCACACGATCGCCAGCGGATACATCCACAACGGCACCATCGCCGGGAAGTTGAACGGGGTAATACCCGCCACCACACCCAACGGTTGGAAATCCGACCAGGCATCAATATTTGGCCCGACGTTACGGCTGTACTCGCCTTTAAGAATCTCCGGCGCCGAACACGCGTACTCCACGTTCTCGATCCCGCGCTTCAACTCGCCAGCCGCATCTTCCAGAGTCTTGCCGTGCTCCTCGCTGATCAACTGCGAGATACGCGCTTCGTTCTGCTCCAGCAACTGCTTGAAACGAAACATCACCTGGGCACGCTTGGCCGGCGGCGTATTGCGCCACGCCGGGAAAGCCGCCTTGGCGGAGTCGATTGCACGCTGAATGGTGTCACGGCTGGCCAACGGCACTTGATGAATCACCTGGCCGGTGGACGGGTTGTACACGTCGGCACTGCGACCGCTGTCATTGACCAATTCGCCGTTGATCAAGTGTTGGATAAGGCTCATGCAGGGCTCCTGAAAAGTTGTTCTATATAGAAGGAGAAATCAGTCGATCTTGTTCAGCACTTCGCCGACCGCATCGAACAGGCGATCCAGGTCCTGCGGCTTGCTGTTGAAGGTTGGCCCGAACTGCAGGGTGTCCCCGCCAAAACGCACGTAGAAACCGGCTTTCCATAAGGCCATGCCGGCCTCGAACGGACGCACGATGGCATCACCGTCGCGCGGGGCAATCTGGATCGCGCCGGCCAGGCCGTAATTGCGAATGTCGATCACGTTCTTGCTGCCCTTCAAGCCATGCAGTGCATTCTCAAAGTGCGGGGCGACTTCGGCTACGCTCTGCACCAGGTTTTCCTTCTGCAACAAGTCCAATGCCGCCAGGCCGGCCGCGCACGCCACCGGGTGGGCCGAGTAGGTATAGCCGTGAGGGAATTCCACCGCGTATTCCGGCGTCGCCTGGTTCATGAAGGTCTGGTAGATCTCACTGCTGGCAATCACCGCGCCCATCGGGATCGCGCCGTTGGTGACTTGCTTGGCGATGCACATCAAATCCGGCGTCACGCCGAAGCTATCGGCACCGAACATCGAGCCGGTACGGCCGAAACCAGTGATGACTTCATCGAACACCAAAAGGATGTTGTGCTGATCGCAGATCTCGCGCAGACGCTTGAGATAGCCCTGTGGCGGCACCAACACACCAGCGGAACCGGCCATCGGCTCGACAAACACTGCCGCGATGTTGGAAGCGTCGTGCAGCTCGATCAGCTTAAGCAACTCATCGGCCAAGGCAATACCACCCTGCTCCGGCATGCCACGGGAAAAGGCATTGCTCGCCAGCAAGGTGTGCGGCAGATGGTCAACATCCATCATCGCCTGGCCAAACAACTTACGGTTGCCATTGACCCCGCCCAGGCTGGTGCCGGCGATGTTCACGCCGTGGTAACCACGGGCACGACCGATCATCTTGGTCTTGGTGGCCTGCCCCTTCAGGCGCCAGTAGGCACGCACCATTTTCACCGCCGTATCGGCGCACTCGGAACCGGAGTCGGTGAAGAACACGTGGTTCAGGCTGCCTGGGGTCAGGTCGGTAATCTTTTCCGCCAACTGGAAGGACAACGGATGACCGTATTGGAAGCCCGGCGAGTAATCCAGGGTACCCAATTGCTTGGCCACCGCCTCCTGGATTTCCTTGCGCGTATGCCCGGCACCGCATGTCCAAAGGCCCGACAACGAGTCGTAGACCTTGCGGCCCTTGTCATCCGTCAGCCAGCTGCCTTCGGCGGCCACGATCAGGCGCGGGTCACGCTGGAAGTTACGGTTGGCGGTGTAAGGCATCCAGTGCGCATCCAACTTCAGTTGGCTGGCCAGGGACGATGGGGCGTTTTCATGCATGTTCATCAGCAAAACCTCGCAGGGCAGAAGGCAGCGTCGGGATTGAAAAGCGTAGTTGCAGCTAAATTGCCACGGGGATAAAGTCGGTGAAATCCAACTCTTCTAACCTTCAGTCAGGCCACTACTAAACTATGAGCAGCCGCCGACCCGATCCCCTGGCCCAAGTCAGCGACTTCGATATTCGCCTGCTGCGCATCTTTCGCAGTGTAGTGGAGTGTGGCGGCTTCTCGGCGGCGGAGACCGTGCTCGGCATTGGCCGCTCGGCCATCAGTCAACAAATGAGCGACCTTGAGCAACGCCTCGGTCTGCGGCTCTGCCAACGCGGCCGAGCCGGGTTCTCACTCACCGAAGAAGGCCGCGAGGTCTACCAGTCCGCCCTGCAACTGTTAAGCGCGTTGGAAAGCTTTCGCACCGAGGTCAACGGCCTCCACCAGCATTTGCGCGGCGAGCTGATCATTGGCCTCACCGACAACCTGGTGACCCTGCCCCATATGCGCATCACCCACGCCTTGGCGCAGTTGAAAGAGCGCGGCCCGGACGTGCAAATCCAGATCCGCATGATCGCCCCCAATGAAGTCGAACAAGGCGTACTCGATGGTCGCCTGCATGTCGGCGTAGTGCCGCAGGCCAGCGCCTTGTCAGGGCTGGAGTACCAGCCGCTGTACAGCGAACGCTCGCTGCTCTACTGCGCGGTCGGTCACCCGTTGTTTTACGCTGACGACAAGCAACTGGACGACGAACGCATCGACAGCCAGGACGCCATCGCCCCCACGTTTCGCTTGCCTGCCGAGATCCAGGCCCACTACCAGGCGCTCAACTGCACCGCCAGCGCCTCGGACCGCGAAGGCATGGCGTTCCTGATCCTCACCGGCCGCTATATCGGCTACTTGCCCGACCACTATGCCAGCCTATGGGTCCAACAAGGACGACTGCGCGCGCTGAAACCGGCTACGCGTTTTTACGATTTAAGCCTGGCATCGGTCACGCGCAAGGGCCGCCGCCCTCATTTGGTGCTGGAGAGCTTCCTGGAAAGTCTGGCCGCAACGCGCTAACTCGGGCCTCGCACAAAAAGCTGAGCAACTGGACAGCTTTTTGCAGGGCACATGGCACTTGAACCGTCCTCCACGAGTTTGCCCGCCATGACACCTGAATCCTCCAGCCCCAGCGACCTGATCTACGGCCTCAACGACCGTCCCAAACCCGCCCCGGCCTTTTTGGCCGCACTGCAACATGTGCTGGCCGCTTTTGTCGGCATTATCACGCCGCCACTTATCATTGGTTCCACTCTGGGCCTGGCAGCCCATTTGCCCTACCTGATCAGCATGGCGTTGATGGTGTCGGGTGTTGGCACCTTCATCCAGGCGCGCAGGCCATTTGGGATAGGCGCCGGAATGATCTGCCTGCAAGGCACCAGTTTTGCGTTCCTCGGCGCCGTGCTGTCAGCGGGCT
Organism: Pseudomonas sp. S3_A03; assembly: GCF_054668275.1. NCBI lineage: Bacteria > Pseudomonadati > Pseudomonadota > Gammaproteobacteria > Pseudomonadales > Pseudomonadaceae > Pseudomonas > Pseudomonas sp. S3_A03. The sequence continues at coordinate 4,792,877 of NZ_CP162753.1, read as the reverse complement.
TTTTGGTGAAACAACGTGGCGGCAGCCCGGAAGACATCATGGCGATGATCTTCGGCGTGTGCTTTTTCGGCGCGGCGGTGCAGATCGTACTGAGCCGTTTCATCGGCCAACTACGCCGCGTGATCACGCCACTGGTCACCGGCATCGTGATTACGTTGATCGGCATCAGCCTGATCAAAGTCGGCATCACCGACCTCGGCGGCGGCTTCAATGCCCCCGACTTCGGCGCTCCCACCAATCTGGCCTTGGGCTTGTTCGTGGTGTTGACGATCATCCTGCTCAACCGCTCGAACACACCTTGGGTGCGCCTTTCAGCCATTATCATCGGACTGGCCCTCGGTAGCCTCGCCGCCTGGCTCTGCGGAAAACTGGTGCCCCAGGCCCTGCCCGACTTGCCTTGGGTCAGCCTGCCAATCCCATTTCGCTTCGGGTTCAACTTCGACTGGAGCGCCTTCCTACCGATCGCGCTGATTTATCTGATCAGCAGCATCGAAACCGTCGGTGACCTCACCGCCAACTGCATGATCGCCCGACAGCCCATCAGCGGCCCCTCCTATATAAGACGGCTCAAGGGCGGCGTGCTGGGCGATGGCGTGAGTTGTATGATCGCCGCCACCTTCAGCGCCTTCCCCAACACCACTTTTGCGCAGAATAACGGCGTGATCCAACTCACCGGAGTGGCCAGCCGTTACGTGGGTTTATACATCGGTGTGGTGCTGTTTTGTCTCGGCTTGTTTCCGTTGATCGGTGCCGTGCTGCAGCAAATTCCCAAACCGGTATTGGGCGGCGCAACCCTGGTGATGTTCGGCAGCGTGGCCGCCGCCGGCGTGCGCATCCTCGCCCAGGCACCGTTGGACCGACGCAGCATGCTGATCATCGCTACCTCGTTCGGCGTCGGCCTGGGCATCGCAGCCCAACCGAACCTGTTGCACCTGATGCCGACATTGGTCCAGAACCTGTTCGACTCCGCCATCACCAGCGGCGGCCTGACCGCCATTGTGTTGTGCCTCTTGTTGCCGGAAGCCAACGCGGCCCACGCGGGCGCAAACCACGCGCCGGAGAGCGACACACTGGAATCGCTTTGACGGTTTTATTGCATCGGGACTTGTCTGGGGCTTGAGGGTGGGTTATCTGTGCACACGTCGTCTCTATCGATCAGCACGGTAATCTCCATGAGCCTCGAAGTTCCTGCCCATAGCAACCACGCCGGTAAACCCGCCAGCCGCATTCGGCAAAAGAACGAACAAGCGATTCTGCAGGCGGCTGAAGATGAGTTCGCGCGCCATGGCTACAAAGGCACCAGCATGAACACCATCGCCGCGAGTGCCGGGCTGCCCAAGGCCAACTTGCATTACTACTTCACCAACAAGCTGGGCCTGTATATCGCAGTGCTCAGCAATATCCTCGAACTGTGGGACAGCACCTTCAACACACTGACCGCCGAGGACGACCCTGCGCTAGCGCTTACCCGCTACATCCGCACCAAGATGGAGTTCTCGCGGCGCCAACCCCAGGCGTCGCGCATCTTCGCCATGGAGATCATCAGCGGTGGCGAATGCCTTACCGAATATTTCAGCCAGGACTACCGCGCCTGGTTCAGCGGCCGCGCCGCGGTGTTCCAAGCCTGGATCGATGCGGGCAAGATGGACCCCATCGACCCCGTGCACCTGATCTTTCTGCTGTGGGGCAGCACCCAGCACTACGCCGACTTCGCGACCCAGATCTGCCGCGTCACCGGTCGCACCAAACTGACCAAGCAAGACATGGAAGACGCCGGCACCAACCTGATCCACATCATTCTCAAAGGCTGCGGCATCAAGCCGGCCCTCTAGACGAAGCAACCTATGTCTTTCACGCTTACAGGCTGTTGCGAATTTCGTGAAGAAATACGCAAAAGCCGCTTTATCACCCTCGCCGCCCCCATCACCAGCCCGCAGGACGCCCAGGCGTTTTTCGAGCAGCACAGCGACCTGAACGCCACGCACAATTGCTGGGCCTGGAAGCTGGCCGATCAATACCGCAGCAATGACGACGGCGAACCCGGCGGCACGGCCGGCCGGCCGATCCTGGCAGCCATCGAGGCCCAGGGGTTCGATCAAGTCGCGGTGCTGGTGATCCGTTGGTACGGCGGCATCCAATTGGGCACCGGCGGCCTGGCCCGCGCCTACGGTGGCGGCGCAAATAAGTGCCTGCAAAACGCCGAACGCATCGAGCTGATCAGCCGCGTGCCGTTGAGCTGCGCCTGTGGGTTTTCCGAATTGAACCTGGTGAAACTGCGCGTCGCCGAACTGGGCGGGCTGGTGGTGCAGGAAAACTTCACCGCCAACGGTGTGGAACTGCAACTGGCCCTGGGCGCCGCCCACATCGATACGCTGCAAACCCAGCTTGCCGACTTGAGCCGTGGGCGTATCCTGCTGCAACGTTGAAACTGCTTGCCCCTCTGAACCTCGACGCCAAAGGAAGCTTTTCATGTCTACGCCAAAAACCGCATTGATCATCGGCGCCTCGCGCGGGCTGGGCCTTGGCCTGGTCAAGCAATTGCTCCAGGACGGCTGGGACGTGACCGCCACCGTGCGTGACCCAAGCAAGGCCGATGCCCTGAAAGCCGTGGGCCCGGTGCAGATCGAGAAACTCGACATGGACGATCAGCAAGCCGTGATCGCCCTGGCCCTGCGCCTCAAGGAGCGCACCTTTGACCTGCTGTTCGTCAACGCAGGGGTAAAAGGCCCCGCCAACCAGGAGCCCGGCCACGCTACGTTGGCCGAAGTCGGCCAGCTGTTTTTCACCAACGCCGTGGCGCCGATCAACCTGGCACAGCGCTTTGTCGGGCAGATCCGCAAAAACAGCGGCGTACTGGCCTTCATGAGTTCAGTGCTGGGTAGCGTGACCATCCCCGACGGTTCGGACCTGGCGCTGTACAAGGCCAGCAAGGCCGCGCTCAACTCGATGACCAACAGTTTCATCACCCAACTCGGCGACCATAAGCTCACCGTCCTGTCGATGCACCCGGGCTGGGTCAAAACCGACATGGGCGGTGAAGACGCGCACATCGATGTCGACACCAGCGTGCGCGGCCTGGTCGACCAAGTGAACGCCTACACCGGCAAAGGCGGCCATCACTTCGTGGACTACAAAGGCGACACCATCGCCTGGTAAACACCACGGGGCAGACGGTGGGAGCAAGCCGCTCCCACACTGGCCGTATCCGCTTTCCTACCTCTAGACCAGACCTCGAACTACACGTAGTCTACGCATCTCGCCCTTCCCGGCGACCCTGGATCAGCAGACAGGGCAACACTGAGCTGGCAAACCTGAACCCATCATTCAGAGGAGCCGGCCAATGCCTGCGACCCGTATCTGGTTAAAAAACCCCCTCGCGATTTTCACCGCCAATGGCCTCGACGCGCGTGGCGGCCTGGTGCTGCAAGACCGTGTGATCACCCAAGTGCTGGCCCACGGGCAAGTCCCCACGCAGCCCTGCACACAGGTGTTCGATGCCCGTGAGCATGTGGTCCTTCCGGGGTTGATCAACACCCACCATCACTTTTACCAAACCCTCACCCGTGCCTGGGCGCCGGTGGTCAACCAGCCGTTGTTCCCGTGGCTCAAAACCCTGTACCCGGTATGGGCACGCCTGACCCCGGAAAAACTCGCCCTGGCCAGCAAAGTCGCGCTGGCCGAGTTGCTGCTCTCAGGTTGCACCACGGCGGCCGACCACCACTACCTGTTCCCCGATGGGCTGGAAAACGCCATCGATGTACAAGTCGCCAGCGTGCGCGAATTGGGCATGCGCGCGATGCTCACCCGGGGCTCCATGAGCCTGGGCGAAGCGGACGGCGGCTTGCCGCCCCAGCAGACGGTGCAGCAAGGCCAGGTGATCCTCGACGACAGTCAACGGCTGATCCGCCAATACCATGAGCGGGACGACGGGGCGCAGATCCAGATTGCCCTGGCGCCCTGCTCACCGTTTTCAGTCACTGCCGAAATCATGCGCGCCAGCGCCGAGATGGCCAGCAGCCTTGATGTGCGCCTGCACACCCACTTGGCGGAAACCCTCGATGAGGAAGACTTCTGCCTGCAACGCTTCGGCCTGCGCACCGTGGATTACCTCGACAGCGTCGGCTGGCTCGGCCCGCGCACCTGGCTCGCGCATGGCATTCACTTCAACCCGGATGAAATTGCGCGCCTTGGCGCTGCCGGCACCGGTGTCTGCCATTGCCCGAGTTCGAATATGCGCCTGGCCTCCGGCATCTGCCCTACCTTGGATTTGCTCGCTGCCGGCGCGCCTATCGGTATTGGCGTGGATGGGTCTGCGTCCAATGATGCCTCGAACATGATCCTCGAAGCGCGTCAGGCCCTGTACATTCAGCGCCTGCGTTATGGCGCAGAAAAAATCACTCCCGAAGGCGTACTGGGCTGGGCCACCAAAGGCTCGGCGCAATTGCTGGGACGTACGGATATCGGCGAATTGGCTGTGGGCAAACAGGCCGACCTGGCGCTGTTCAAGCTTGATGAGCTGCGCTTCTCCGGCAGTCATGACCCGATTTCGGCGCTGCTGTTGTGCGGCGCCGACCGAGCCGATCGGGTGATGATTGCGGGCAAATGGCGCGTGGTCGATGGCCAGGTCGAAGGCCTGGACCTCAAAGGCTTGATCGCCGATCACACCCAGGCCGCGCGACACCTGATTGCAGGCTGACTACACGCCCAGCAGCGACAACATGATAAAGGTCGCAAACAGCACAAAATGGGTCATCCCTTCGATGGCGTTGGTTTCGCCATCGTTGAGGTTGATCGCACTGACGATCAACGTGATAAACACCATCACCGTTTGCACCGGCGTCATCGCCATCTGGAACGGCTGGCCGGTATAGAGCGCCATGGCCTCCATCACCGGCACGGTCAAAATCACCGTCGACAGCGACGCGCCCAGCGCAATATTCACCACCGACTGCATGCGGTTGGCGAGTGCGGCGCGTAGCGCGGTCAGAATCTCCGGCGCGGCCGAAATAGCCGCCACCACAATCGCCGTGATCACCGGCGGTGCGCCCGTGCCTTCCAGGCCCAGGTCGAGGGTCTTGGACATCACCTCGGCCAGCGCGCCAATCACGATCACGCCAAACACCAGAGTGCCGATGGAAAACGCGAGGTTCACCGGCGTTTCCTGTTCTTCTTCCGGCAGTTTTTTGCGGCGTTTTTCCGGGTAGCTATAGCTGAAGAAATAACTGTGGGGCCCCACCTGCATGCGCAGGAACAAGGTATAGAGCACCACCATCGCGCCAATGGTGAAGGCCGAGTAAATTTTCCAGTCGGCTTCGGGGATAAATTCCGGCACCACCATCGATACGCCCATGGCGGTGAGAATCATCACGCTGTAGGTGCGTGCTGAATCATCGTTGTAGGACTGTTCGCCATGTTTGATGCCACCCATCAACGCGGCCAGGCCGAGGATGCCGTTGATATCCAGCATCACCGCCGAATAGATGGTGTCGCGCACCAAGGTCGGCGACGGCTCGTTACTCATCATGATCGCCAGGATCACCACTTCCACCAACACCGCCGCGAGGGTCAGGATCATGGTGCCGTAGGGGTCGCCGACTTTTTCCGCCAGTTGCTCGGCGTGGTGCGCCACACGCATTGACGCAACCACAATAAAAGCGATCAACGCCACACCGGCCAACAGCGCCACTATCTGCCCGCTGTGCAGCATCCAGTGCTCCAGCGGATAAGCGGCGATGGCGGCAATCAGCGCCAGCAGCATGAATTTTTCTTGCTTGAGGAGTGTGAGCATTACGGGCCTTTTCAAACGCCAAATCAGTCATTGATGGGTTAGAGACTGCGCCACGCTGCTAACGTTTCGTTACACCTTAGTTCACGTCGCCCTTGCGCGAATAAACCGAATACTCTCCTGCCGGTCAGGTTTTGCCGATTATTTCAGCCATGACCTGTAGAATGCCGCCATTGCACCTGATGAGAATTTAGACATGTACGATTGGCTCAACGCCCTGCCCAAGGCTGAACTGCACCTGCATCTGGAAGGCTCGCTGGAGCCGGAGTTGCTGTTCGCCCTGGCTGAACGCAACAAAATCGCGCTGCCGTGGAATGACGTCGAAACCCTGCGCAAGGCCTACGCCTTCAATAACCTGCAAGAGTTTCTCGACCTGTATTACCAGGGCGCCGACGTACTGCGCACGTCACAGGACTTCTACGACCTGACCTGGGCCTACCTGCTGCGCTGCAAAGCGCAGAACGTGATCCACACCGAACCCTTCTTCGACCCGCAAACCCACACCGACCGTGGCGTGCCGTTTGAAGTGGTGCTTAACGGCATCGCCGCTGCGCTTAAAGATGGCGAGCAGCAACTGGGCATCACCAGCGGTTTGATCCTGAGCTTCCTACGCCATCTGAGCGAAGACGAAGCGCAGAAAACCCTCGACCAGGCGCTGCCGTTCCGTGACGCGTTCGTGGCCGTAGGCCTGGACAGTTCGGAAATGGGCCACCCACCGAGCAAGTTCCAGCGCGTATTCGATCGTGCCCGCCATGAAGGCTTCCTCACCGTGGCCCACGCCGGCGAAGAAGGCCCGCCCGAGTACATCTGGGAAGCCATCGACCTGCTGAAAATCCAGCGTATCGACCACGGCGTACGTGCCATCGAAGACGAGCGCCTGATGCAGCGCATCATCGACGAGCAGATCCCGCTCACCGTGTGCCCACTGTCCAACACCAAGCTTTGCGTGTTCGATGACATGGCCCAGCACAACATCCTCGACATGCTCGAGCGTGGTGTGAAGGTGACGGTAAACTCGGACGACCCCGCGTACTTCGGCGGTTACGTGACCGAGAACTTCCACGCGTTGTACACCTCGCTGGGCATGACCCAGGACCAGGCCAAACGCCTGGCGCAAAACAGTCTGGATGCGCGCCTCGTAAAACCCTGACACGCCCCGACGGTAGGCGTGGGCGCCTGAAGGCGCTGGCGCCTACCGCAGGGTCAATCGGGCGATCTCCTGAATGCCGATCTCGTTGACCTGCACGGCCTGGGACTCGTTGACCAGGCTGATCCAGTTCGACTGCAGGAACAATTGCATTAACCCCGCGCCCAGCGCACCGCCCAAGTGCGGTTGCTGCTGGCTCCAGTCGAAACAGTCGCACACCAGCGGCGATACCAGTGCCTGGGTAAAAATGCCCAGCTGCGCCAGGCAATGCGCGCCTTTGACCGTGACGTCGGTACGATGCTCATGACGTTCGAGCCACCCCGCCGCCATCATCCGTTCATACAGCCCCGCCGCCATTTCGCCACCGAGGTGGCCATGGCACAGTCGCGCCCGTCTCAACGAGGGCGGCGCCAGCAGCACCGCGGGTGAAGCATCCGGCGCGCTGCGTGCGGCACTGGCCAGGGTGGTACTGGCCAAGGCGTCGATGGCGGCGCAAACATCGGCGGCCGCCACGCGAAACAGCCGTTTGCCACGTCGCGCCTCGACACGCAGCAAGCCGCTACCCGTCAACCGTGCCAGATGCGCATTGGCCGAGGCCGCCGACAACCCGGCCACTGTCGCCAGTTCCTGCGATGACTTGACCGAGCCGTCCATCAAGGACCAGAGCATGGCGGTGCGTTTGGGCTCGGCGAGCAAGCTGGCGATCTGACTGATGCAAGGTGCCTCTTCCATCTATTAACTCCCTGTCGAATTATTTTTGTACCGCAGTTGGCGCCAAAGTATAGGTGCGCCAAGCGCCAGTTCCGTGGCGTCTGACACCGGGAATAGGGACAGGGCTTGAGCGAAATTTCCGCTGATGGTGGAGGTTATTGCCCAACGCCCGCTCGGGACGGCAACTGCGCCGTCAATGTCGCACAGCGCGCCGCGAGCATTTCGCGCAGCAGGTTGATGGGTTTGCTCAGTTGGGCACGGTGGGCGCACAGCAGATTGAGCGGCGTAGGCTCGCCACGCAGCTCCGGCAGGATCAGGCGCAAGCGCCCGGCCAGCACGTCGCTGCTCACATCCAGCCAGGATTTGTAGGCAATGCCCACTCCCGCCACAGCCCAGCGCCGGACGACATCGGCATCATCGCTGAATCGGTCTCCGGACACCGTCAGGCTGACTTCGCGCTTGCCGTCGTGGAATGTCCAGTGGTCATGCACCCGGCTGCCCAGCATGTAAAGCAGGCAATTATGCTGGGCCAGTTGCTCCAGGTGCCGGGGCTCGCCGTGGCGCGCCAGGTAACCGGGGGCGGCACACAGCACGCGAATATTGGTCGGCGCCACCGGCAATGCGATCAGGCTCGAATCTTCGGGCTCACCGTAGCGCAGGGCGATGTCCACCGGTTGGCGGAACAGGTCGGCAATCCGATCGCCCAGCAGCAGACGCACGGCGAGCTGGGGGTGTTCACGCTGGAATTCATCCAGCCATGGCAACAGCTGGTTGCGACCAAAATCCGAGGGCGCCGACAGTTGCAACACACCACTGACATGGTCCTGGCCGCTGGCCAATAGGCGCCGCCCTTCGTCCAGTGAGCTCAAGGCCGCGCGGGCATATTCCAAAAAGCCTTCACCTTCGGCAGTCAGCCGCAGGCTGCGAGTGGAGCGTGCCAGCAAGCGCGCGCCCAGTTGCTGCTCGATGCGTTTAAGCGCTGCGCTGGCTACAGCGGGTGACAGGTCCATCACTCGAGCCGCCGCCGACAAACTGCCCAGGTCCGCCGCGCGCACAAACAGCTGCAAATCATCAAAACGCAGCATTTGGCGCCCCATTATCAAAATTTGGTTGAAACAGCGTGCTGTTTTAGCCGCTTTTTCTTGCGGGGAAATAGCCAATGATCTGTTCATCCCGTTCTTCACGTGCCTGGAGTTGAATATGTCTGCTGCCTTTAACGTTATCGCCACCCTGATCGCCAAGCCCGGCCAACAGGCCACCTTGGAACCCCTGCTGCGTGGCCTGCTGGAGCCGACCCGCCGCGAAGCCGGCTGCGAGCAGTACGACCTGCACCAAGACCTGCAACACCCCGAGACCTTCTACATGCTCGAACGCTGGAGCAACGACGCCGCGCTGGCAGACCACGACCAAAGCGCGCATATCCAGGAGTTTCGCGCCAAGGCCGCTGACGTACTCGAACACTTCGAGCTTAAGCGCCTGAAATTTCTTGCCTGATCACCGCCCTTTTTCCGGAGCCCCCATGAAAGCCATTGCCTACTACGCATCACTGCCCATCAACGACGAAAATTCCCTGCAGGACATCGACCTGCCGGAACCGGTCGCCGGCCCTCGCGACCTGCTGGTAGAAGTCAAAGCCATCTCGGTCAACCCGGTGGACACCAAGGTGCGCCAGAACGTCGCCCCGGAAAACGGCGCCGCCAAAGTGTTGGGCTGGGACGTGGCCGGTGTGGTCAAGGCCATCGGCAGCGAAGTGACCCTGTTCAAGGCCGGCGACAAGGTGTTCTACGCCGGCTCCCTGGTACGCCCGGGCGGCAACAGCGAACTGCACACCGTGGACGAACGTATCGTCGGCCATATGCCCAAGACGCTGGGCTTTGCCGAGGCCGCTGCGCTGCCGTTGACCGCCATCACGGCGTGGGAACTGCTGTTCGAACGCCTGCAAGTGCGTGAGGGTAAACAGGATGAAGGCCAGAGCCTGCTGATCGTCGGCGCCGCCGGTGGTGTGGGGTCGATCCTGACTCAATTGGCCAGCCAGCTCACTGCGCTAAAGGTGATCGGTACCGCCTCGCGGCCGCAAACCCAGGCATGGGCCAAGGCACTCGGCGCCGATCTGGTGATCGACCACAGCCAACCGCTGAGCGAAGCACTGAAGCAGGCCGGCCACGCGCAAGTGACCCACGTCGCGAGCTTGACCCAGACCGACCACCACCTGGACCAACTGGTAGAAGCGCTGCGGCCCCAAGGCAAGCTGGCCCTGATCGACGACCCCAAGGCGCTGGATGTGAGCAAACTCAAGCGCAAGAGCCTGTCGCTGCATTGGGAGTTCATGTACACCCGGTCGATGTTCGAAACACCGGACATGATCGAGCAGCACAACCTGCTCAACCGCGTGGCCGAACTGATCGACGCCGGCACCTTGAAAACTACGCTGGGTGAACACTTTGGCGTGATCAATGCCGCCAACCTGCGCCGTGCCCATGCGCTGCTGGAAAGCGGCAAGGCCAAGGGCAAGATCGTGCTGGAAGGCTTCTGACAGTAACGTCGGTCAGTGTCGTCCGTTATTCGCGTGAGTAAGGGACGACACCGCTAGTCAGAGACTTGATCCTTGTCATATTTGTGAGCGTATTCAGGTTTATATTGGCCGCCTTTGCCACGATTCTTTTACGTGAGGAAGTCAGTAATGAAGATCCTGATAAAAGCGTTAGCAAAATCCCAATGGGAGGTCCGTCTGGACCAGAAAGCCATTGTTTTCCACACCGAAGCCGAGGCTCGCGCCTTTGCCGATACCCTGCAGGCGCGCATCCAAGCGCCCCATCGTTTCCCGCTCAGCCAGCCACAATCCGCCGCCGGCTGAGCGTCCTTCAGGCCTGCGCCTGCAAGGCCCTGGCCCGCTGCAGGCGCTGGGTCGACACGGCTACCGCCACGGCCAATACACCGCACAAGCTGATGACCATCGCCATTGGCATTGCCGTGCCATCGTGCAACATCCCCACCAATGACGCGGCCCCCGCCGCCACGCCGAACTGGATGCAGCCCAGCAACGCCGAGGCGCTACCGGCACGGGCGCCCTGCCCGCTCATGGCGCAGGCCGAGGTGTTGGGCAAAATGCAGCCCAGGCTGGCGATGCAGATAAACAGCGGCACCAGCAATGGCCACAGTGCATCAGTGTGCAACGCCGAAATGCCCAGCAGCGTCATGCCTGCCAACGCGTAGAGCCACACCGTGCGCGACAGCAAAAACGCCGGGCCACGCTTGGCCAGCAGGCGCGCGTTGAGCTGCGCCACCAATATAAAACCGGCAGCGTTGGAACCGAACACCCAGCCGTAATGCTCGGCGGGCACGCCATAAAGCTTGATAAACACGAACGGTGAACCGGCGATATAGGCAAACATGCCGGCAATCGACAGCGCGCCGGTAAGCGCATAACCGAGGTAAACCCGGTCCGACAGCAGCCCGAAGTAGCGGCGCAACGATCCGGATAGCGGCTGGCGCGGCTGATGGGCCGGGAAAGTTTCCGGCAGGCCGAATGCAACGGCGACGGCGGCCATTACGCTGAAGATCGACAACGCCAGGAAAATCGACTGCCAGCCCCACACCCCAACCATCAAGCCGCCGGCCAGCGGCGCAAGGATCGGCGCCAGGCCGGTTACCAGCATCAATTGGGAAAACACCTTGGCCGAGCCCACCGCATCACATTTGTCGCTGACCACCGCGCGGGAAATCACCATGCCCGCGCAACCGCCCAGGGCCTGCACGAAGCGGGCGCCGATCAGCCAGTCGAGGGAAGGTGCGTAGGCACAGGCGAAAGACGCCAGGGTAAATAAGGTCACGCCGCTGAGCAGCGGCCCGCGCCGGCCAAAGCGATCCGCCAGCGGGCCGTAGATCAATTGGCCGATGGCCAACCCTGCGAAATACACCGCCAGGGTCAACTGGATGTGTTTTTCATCGGTGGCGAACGCCGTGGCCATTGCCGGAAAGCCCGGCAGGTAAAAGTCGATCGCCAGCGGGGCAAAGGCGCTCAAGGCCCCCAGGATCAGAATTATGCGAAGGTTCATCAGGCACCCAAGTGAGTCGGCAGCCCGACAGTCTAGCCGGGCCTGGGTGCCTTGAACATAACGATAGCTCGCTAACTATTAAAATCAGGCGAGCGTGGCTTTATAGCCTTCTTCTTTAATGAGGTTGATCACCTCGTCGGCAGACAAACGGCTTTCCACGCCCACTTCCCCGGCAGCCAGATCCACCTTCACACTGGCCGCCGGGTCCTGGCTCTGCACCGCCTGGGTCACCGCTTTGACGCAATGGCCGCAGGTCATTCCTTCAACGCTGAATACTTGCATGACATGACTCCTTTGATGAGGTTGACGCCAGTCTCGACCTTGCCATGATGGCAAGGTCAAGTTTTGAAAATATCGGCCGGGCTGGTATTCGGCGGCACGGTCGGCCAAGCTTGAGGCATCGTTGATTCAACCCACGGAGCATTCGCCATGCGCTGGTCGTATTTTGGCCTTGTCGGCCTGATGAGCTTGTCTGCCGCTGCGCCCTTGGCCAGCGCCGCTGAAGACTATGCAGTGCTGATCATTTCCCGGGAGCGCCTGGAGGTGTCGACCAATTGTGAGATCGGCCTGTATCTCAATGACCAGCTCGCCGGTCGGCTGTTCCAGGAACAGGCCACCTCGTTCAACCTGGCGCCCGGAACGGTATCGCTGCGCCTCAAACTGTTGCCGGGCCAGGCAGCAGGCTGCTTGCCCGGTCTGCTCGCTCCGCCTGCGCAAAACATCACGCTCAAGGCCGGTGACGTGCGCAAGTTGCGTATCGCCCAAGGCCCGGACGGCATGTACCTCAAAGGCGCCAAATTGGACTACTAAGGCGCTTGACCTTCCCCACAGGTCAAGGTTGATCCTAGGCGCAACTTCTTCCGGAGGACTGCCCCATGAACGGATCCACCACCTTTGACCTGCCCATCAGCGGCATGACGTGCGCCAGCTGTGCCGGGCGTGTCGAGCGCGCATTGGGCAAGGTGCCTGGGGTGCAAAGCGTCAGCGTCAACCTGGCCAACGAGCGCGCCCATGTTGAAGTCATGGGCCAGATGGACGCGGCCGTATTGATCGCGGCCGTCGACAAAGCCGGCTACACCGCCACCCTGCCCCAAAGCGAAACCGCCACCGACGCCAACCAGGCCCAGCGCCTGCACCGCGAGCGTTGGGCGCTGCTGCTGGCCATTGCGCTGGCACTGCCCCTGGTGCTGCCAATGCTGGTGCAACCCTTCGGCATGCACTGGATGCTGCCCACCTGGGCGCAATTCGCGCTGGCCACTCCCGTACAATTCATCCTCGGTGCGCGCTTTTACAGCGCCGCCTGGAAAGCCGTGCGCGCCGGTGCCGGCAATATGGACTTGCTGGTGGCCATCGGCACCAGCGCCGGTTACGGCCTGAGCCTGTATGAATGGCTCACCGCCCCCGCAGGCAGCATGCCGCACCTGTATTTTGAAGCCTCGGCCGTGGTGATTGCCCTGGTACTGCTCGGCAAATACCTGGAAAGCCGTGCCAAACGCCAGACCGCCAGCGCCATCCGTGCGCTGGAAGCCCTGCGCCCTGAACGCGCCATTCGTGTGCAGGGCGGCCGCGAAGAAGATGTGGCCATCAGCGCGCTGAAGCTGGATGACCGGGTGCTGGTCAAGCCGGGCGAGCGCTTCCCGGTGGACGGTGAAGTGCTCGAAGGGCAAAGCCACGCCGACGAAGCGCTGATCAGCGGGGAAAGCCTGCCGGTGCCCAAACAACCGGGCGATAAGGTCACCGGCGGCGCCATCAATGGCGAAGGCCGCCTGCTGGTACGCACCACCGCGCTGGGCGCCGAAAGCGTATTGGCCAGGATCATCCGCCTGGTGGAAGACGCCCAGGCCGCCAAGGCGCCGATCCAGAAACTGGTGGATAAAGTCAGCCAGGTCTTCGTACCGGCCGTGCTGGTGCTGGCCGTGATCACTCTGCTGGGCTGGTGGTTATACGGCGCCTCGCTGGAAACCGCGATTATCAACGCCGTGGCGGTACTGGTGATCGCCTGTCCTTGCGCCCTCGGGCTGGCCACCCCGACTGCAATCATGGCCGGCACCGGCGTCGCCGCCCGCTACGGCATCCTGATCAAAGACGCCGAAGCCCTGGAGCGTGCCCATGCAGTGAGCGCCGTGGTGTTCGACAAGACCGGCACCCTCACGTCCGGCGCACCCAAAATCGCCCACTTGGCGGCGCTGGATGGCAATGAAGCCTTGCTGCTGCAACAGGCCGGCGCGCTGCAACGTGGCAGCGAACACCCGTTGGCCAAGGCAGTGCTGGATGCCTGCGACGAACGAGGGCTGGCAGTCGCGGATGTGAGCGCCAGCCAATCCCTGACCGGACGCGGCATCGCCGGCACCCTGGACGGCCGGCAACTGGCCCTGGGCAACCGCCGCTTGTTGCAAGAGAGCGGCTTGAGCGCAGGCGACCTGGCCACCCGCGCCCAAGACTGGGAGGCCGAAGGCCGCACCCTGTCGTGGCTGCTTGAACAAGGCGCGCAACCCAAGGTGCTGGGGCTGTTCGCCTTTGGCGACACCCTCAAGCCCGGCGCACTGCAAGCGGTGACGCAACTCAAGGCACGCAATATCAGCAGCCACCTGCTTACCGGCGACAATCGCGGCAGCGCGCGAGTAGTCGCGCAGGCGCTGGGCATCGACGACGTACACGCCGAAGTGCTGCCCGCCGATAAAGCCGCCACCGTCGCCGAACTGAAGAAAACCGCGGTGGTGGCCATGGTCGGCGACGGCATCAACGACGCCCCGGCCCTGGCCGCCGCCGATATCGGCATCGCCATGGGCGGTGGCACCGACGTGGCCATGCACGCCGCCGGGATCACCCTGATGCGCGGCGACCCACGCCTGGTGCCGGCCGCGCTGGAGATCAGCCGCAAGACCTACGCAAAAATCCGCCAGAACCTGTTCTGGGCCTTTGTGTATAACTTGATCGGCATTCCCCTGGCCGCATTCGGCCTGCTTAACCCGGTGCTTGCGGGCGCAGCCATGGCCTTGTCCAGTGTCAGCGTGGTGAGCAATGCACTGCTGCTCAAAACCTGGAAACCCAAGGATTCTGGAGGATCAACGCCCATGAACATCGGCCAAGCCGCCCGCCAGAGCGGGCTGAGTGCAAAGATGATTCGTTACTACGAGTCCATCGGCCTGCTCAAGGCCGCCCACCGTACCGACAGCGGTTACCGCGTGTACGGCGCTGAGGACCTACACACCCTGGCATTCATCAAGCGTTCGCGGGATCTGGGGTTTTCACTGGAGGAGGTCGGCAAGCTGCTGACCCTGTGGCAGGACCGGCAACGGGCCAGCGCCGATGTGAAAGCCCTGGCACGCCAGCATATCGAGGAGTTGAATCAGAAAATTGTGGAACTGGGGCAACTGCGCGACACGTTGCAAGACTTGGTGGAACACTGCCACGGTGATGATCGACCGGATTGCCCGATTCTCAAGGAGTTGGCATCGGGCAGTTGCTGCCCCTGATCATCTTAATGGCCCACCAAAAACCAATGTGGGAGGGGGCAAGCCCCCTCCCACATTTTTCAGATCTTCATTTGCTGGAAGATCACTGCATCCAAGGCGGAGGCGGTGGCTCTTCGGACGCTTTGCTCGCGGGCGCATCATCCGCAGCCCGAATCGCCTGACGACGCTCTTCATCCAAACGTGCCGCTTCGATCTCGCGGATCACACCGCCCACGTCCGCCAATTCTTCCGGCTCATCGAACTCACCGGTCAATACGCTGGCCGGGTGCAAAGTGCCGGCTTCATACAGCGCCCACATTTCCTTGGCGTACTTGGTCTTCTTCAGCTCCGGGGCAAAGCGCCCGAAGTAGGAAGCCATATTGCCGACATCCCGCTCCAGCATGCTGAACGCGTGGTTGTTGCCCGCCGCATCCACCGCCTGGGGCAGGTCGATGATCACCGGGCCCGTAGGGGTGAGCAGCACGTTGAACTCGGACAGGTCACCGTGCACCAGGCCGGTACACAGCATCAGCACGATCTGGGAGATCAGGAAGGCGTGGTATTCACGCGCCTGGTCCGGCTCCAGCACCACGTCGTTCAGACGCGGCGCCGCATCGCCGTACTCGTCGGCCACCAGTTCCATCAGCAGTACGCCTTCGAGGAAGTCGAACGGCTGGGGCACGCGAACGCCAGCACCGGCCAGGCGAAACAACGCCGCGACTTCGGCGTTCTGCCAGGCATCCTCGGTTTCTTTCTTGCCGAACTTGGAGCCCTTGGCCATGGCCCGGGCCTGACGGCTGTTACGGACCTTGCGCCCTTCCTGGTATTCGGACGCCTGACGAAAACTTCGTTTATTCGCCTCCTTGTAAACCTTGGCGCAACGCAATTCGTTGCCGCAGCGCACCACATAAACAGCTGCTTCTTTACCACTCATGAGTGGGCGCAGCACTTCGTCGACCAGACCGTCTTCGATCAGGGGTTCAATGCGTTTAGGAGTCTTCATCAGCTTTTATTGTGGGTCCTTTATTACCAAATACGCGTATGGCACTCGTTATACGGCAATCGGCCCGCCGGTGGGAGAGGCGACCGACCTTTGACCACTCAAGAATGCATCCTATATGCCAGTTTCCATGGCAATCAACGCTCAATAATCGCCGTGACGCCTTGCCCACCCGCGGCGCAGATCGAAATCAACCCGCGCCCCTTGCCCGCCGTGCCCAGCAATTTGGCCAGGTTGGCGACGATACGGCCACCCGTGGCGGCAAACGGGTGGCCGGCCGCCAGCGAGCTGCCCTTCACATTCAACCGGCTGCGGTCGATGGAACCCAGTGGCGCGTCCAGGCCCAGGCGGGTCTTGCAGTAGTCGGTGTCTTCCCAGGCCTTGAGGGTGCATAACACCTGGGCCGCGAAAGCTTCGTGGATCTCGTAGTAATCGAAGTCTTGCAGCGTCAGACCATTCCTCGCCAACAACCGTGGCACGGCATACACCGGCGCCATCAGCAGGCCTTCGGCGCCGTTGACGAAATCCACGGCTGCCGCTTCGCCATCGCGCCAATAGGCCAGGATCGGCAAGCCACGTTCCTGGGCCCAGGCTTCGCTGCCCAGCAGCACCAGGGATGCACCATCGGTGAGCGGCGTGGAGTTGCCGGCGGTGAGCGTGCCCTTTTCGCTGCGTTCGAACGCGGGTTTGAGCGCCGCCAGTTTTTCCAGGCTCAGGTCGGGGCGCAGGTTGTTATCGCGGGTCAGCCCCAGGAACGGAGTGAGCAAATCGTTGTGCCAGCCTTCGGCGTAGGACGCGGCCATTTTCTGGTGGCTTTCAAGGGCGAGCTGGTCCTGCTCGGCACGGGGAATCTGCCAGGTCTGCGCCATCAACTCACAGTGCCGGCCCATGGACAACCCGGTACGCGGCTCGCCATTGCGCGGCAGCTCGGGCTTGAGGTGATGGGGACGAAGTTGTAACAGAAGTTTTAATTTATCGGCCATGGATTTGCTGCGGTTGGCCTGCAGCAGGATTTTGCGCAGCCCTTCATTCACGCCGATCGGCGCGTCGGAGGTGGTGTCCACCCCGCCCGCGATGCCGCATTCGATCTGGCCCAACGCAATTTTGTTGGCCACCAGCAGCGCCGCCTCCAGCCCGGTGCCGCAGGCCTGCTGGATGTCGTAGGCCGGGGTTTGCGGCGACAGGCGCGAGCCCAGCACGCATTCGCGGGTGAGGTTGAAATCACGCGAATGCTTGAGCACCGCGCCGGCGGCCACTTCACCCATGCGCAGGCCGTGCAGGTTGTAGCGTTCGATCAGGCCTTCGAGCGCCGCTGTCAGCATCGCCTGGTTGCTTGCCGTGGCGTAGGGGCCATTGGAACGGGCGAACGGAATGCGGTTACCGCCAATGATCGCTACACGGCGCAATTGAGTCATGGAAAGCTCCCTCTGTGGGGTGGGCGGCTGCGGTGGGCCAGATAGCTGAGCCTAGTCGAACGACTGCTACCCTGGGATGGTCAACCCTTTGAACCCCAGCCTTCGGAGAGCGTTCCATGTCTGACCGTTATATCGACTTCGCCAACTCAAGCCTCGGCCATCGCCTGGTCGCCGCCCTTGGCCTGCCGTCACCGGTACGCCTGGAACGCTGGCAAGCCGGGCGCCTGCGCCCGGTGGACGGTGCCCTGCTGGTGGGCGGCGGCGCGCTGGCGAGCCGGGTGCAGGCGTTTGCCCATAAACTCACCGAGGCCATCTACAGCTACGGCACCGAGAGCTCGACGTGGATTCCAGGGCACGGCCCAAAACTCAAGGCCGTGGTGTTCGATGCCAGCCACTTGCAGCACACCGATCAACTCAAGCAGCTTCGCGAATTCTTCCAACCGCTGCTCAAAAACCTGGATAACAGCGCGCACCTGGTGATCCTCGGCCGTGCCCCGGAAAGCCTGCGCGACCCGTTCGCCGCCAGCGCCCAGCGCGCCCTGGAAGGGTTCAGCCGCTCCCTGGCCAAAGAACTGCGCAACGGCGGCGTGCTGCAATTGCTCTACGTCGGCGACGGTGCCGAACACCAGTTGGAAGGCGCGCTGCGCTTCTTCCTCTCGCCAAAAAGCGCGTACATCTCTGGCCAAGTGATTCGCCTGCAGGCCTGCGCCACGCCCGTTGAAGACTGGACTCGCCCGTTGGCCGGGCGCAAGGCGCTGGTCACTGGCGCGGCCCGAGGCATCGGCGCATCCATCGCCGAAACCCTGGCCCGCGATGGCGCCGACGTCATCCTGCTGGATGTGCCCCAAGCCAAGGCCGATCTCGAAGCGTTGGCCGCGCGCCTGGGTGCGCGCACAGTGGTGCTGGATATCTGCGCCGAAGACGCCGCCGGCCAGTTGATCGAACAGTTGCCCGATGGCCTGGACATTCTGGTGCACAACGCAGGGATCACCCGCGACAAGACCCTGGCCAACATGACCCCGGAATATTGGGACGCGGTGCTGGCGGTCAACCTCAGTGCCCCGCAAGTACTGACCCAGGCACTGCTCGACAGCCACACCCTGCACGACAACGCACGCGTGGTGCTGCTGGCGTCCATCAGCGGTATCGCCGGTAACCGTGGGCAAACCAACTATGCCGCGAGCAAGGCAGGCTTGATTGGCCTGGCCCAGGCATGGGCGCCGCTGCTGGCGGAACGCGGGATCAGCATCAACGCCGTGGCCCCAGGGTTTATCGAAACCCAGATGACCGCGCACATTCCGTTTGCCCTGCGCGAAGCCGGGCGACGCATGAGTTCGCTGGGCCAGGGCGGTGTGCCGCAGGACGTCGCCGAGGCCGTGGCGTGGCTGGCCCAGCCGGGCTCCGGTGCGGTCAGTGGGCAAGCCGTGCGGGTGTGTGGGCAAAGCCTATTAGGAGCGTGATGCATGCAATGGCAGACCTTGAGCAGCCCCCCGTTTCTGCCGCCGCTGTATTGGCGCGCGGCACTCAAGCGCAAGATCACCGGCACGGCCCTGCCTGAACAGGGCGTGCGCTGCCGGGTCAGCGTCAATTCCTGGCAGGTGGCGGCCTATCGCAAAGTCTGCGGGTTTGCCGACAGCCCGGTGCTGCCGGCCACCTACCCGCATATCCTGGCGTTCGGCTTGCAGATGCAGCTGCTCACCGATCACGCCTTTCCTTTCCCGCTGTTGGGCTTGATCCACCTGAGCAACCGCATACGCATCCACCGGCCTTTGGGCGGTGTGAGTGAACTGTCCATCGCCGTGCACGCGCAAAACCTGCAGCCACACCCCAAGGGTGCGACGTTTGACGTGGTGACCCGCGTCGAAGATTCCCTCGGCCTGTTGTGGGAAGCCGAAAGTCGCATGCTGTGCCGAGGCGTGAAACTCGACGGCGAAACGGCGCAGGCCGTGCAAGCCGCCCCCACTCAAACCGGCGAAATCACCCGTTGGAAAGCCCCGGCCGATATCGGTCGCCGCTATGCCCGTGTGTCGGGCGACTACAACCCGATCCACCTCAGTGCCTTCACTGCAAAACTGTTCGGCTTCCCCCAGGCCATCGCCCACGGCCTGTGGAACAAGGCGCGCACACTCGCCGCACTGGCTGAGCATCTGCCCGCGGCCAATATTGAACTAACGGTCGAGTTCCAGAAGCCCGTGCGCCTGCCCAGTGAAGTGGTATTGCTTGCCAGTGCTGCCGGTGCCCGTGGCGAATTGATGTTGAAAGGTGCGGGCGACATTGAACATATGCGGGGTAAATGGCAGCCGATCACGGAACGGCATTGATTAATTGTATATATACGCAAAAAGTTATAGCGGGCCTGATCAGGCCCGCTTCTGTTAATTAAGCTTCTGATTTAAAACACCTATACATTTGGAAAACCAGTACCGCATTGGCCCTGGCAGTCGCAATGACGCTCGGCGGCTGCAGCAGCGGCGCCGGCACCGACACACGCTGGGCACCACCCTGGGCAGCTTGCCGATCTTAGGCGTAACCGCCCGCGACCTGACCATCACCACCGGTACGACAGCCTCTGGGGCCGGTGCGGCGTTTTTCAGTGCGGCGGATAGCTGGAGAGCACGCGGCTCACGGTGGTGCGAATGGCTTTGTCGCGATCCTGCGGGTTGGGCGTGCTGCTCATCATCTGTTCATCGCTGCCGCGCCACACCAGTTTGCCGTCCTTGCCGTCGAGCAGGTCGATCTGGATGGTCGCGACTTTGTAGGTGATGTTGCGCGTTTCGTCGTACATCGGCGCGCCCCAATAGCCATTCCACGGGCCACCCCAGGCGCCACCGTAGCGGGTGGTGACTTGTTGCTGGCGGTCTTCGACGATCAGGTACGCCTGCACGTTCAGGTCAGCCCTGGTACCGGCCGCCGCAGGGCGCAGGCCGCGTTGGTCGAGTTGGTCGCCCACGGCTTGGCGGATGCGCTGCTCGGTAAGGTCGCTCTTGATACGCGGATCATCCGGGCGGTATTGCAGCGCCGGGTCTTTCCAGGCCCAACTGCGGTAGGCGGCGAAATCTCGGCTGGCGTCGAAATCGTGGTTGACCTGGCTGGTCTGGCAACCGCCCAGCAGCACGACAACAGCAAGCGTAGCGATGCGACGAAACATGGTGATCTCCAAAAACGAGCAAGGCGTCAGATGAGAATAGCTGTTAACTCGGAGGATACGCCGTCAGCGCCTTTTGCACCGCCTGGCGCAACGCATCCGCGCGCTCGCTGAGGCTGCCCTGGCTGCTGGTTTCCGCGCTGGCGCTCCACACCGGCTGGCCACTGCGCGCGTCGAACAGATTGACGCGCACCACCACCACTTGCACTTCATAAGTGCGCACGATGGGCGCCGAGTTGTACATGCCGTAGCCATTGCCGTAACGGTTATAGCCACCGTAGCCGTAGCCATAGTCGTCCTGGACCTGTTTGAGGCGCTTCTCCAGGCGCACATCGGCGCTTACCCACAGGTCCGGGGCACGCTTGTCATGCAGCGGGCGCAAGCCGCGCTGGTCAAGGGCACCGCTGACCGCTTCGGCCACTTGCGCCGAATCAGCCCACGCCGTGCCCGCCGGCAGCTGGCCGTTGCGCCAGGCCCAATTGCGGTAGGCGCCGTAATCGCGCACCGGCGCCGGGTAGGCGCTGGTGTCAAAGGTGGTGGCCGCCTGGGCCGGTGCCGGCGGCATCGGGGCCGAGGCTGCGACGTAGGGGTTGGGGCTTGAGCAAGCGCTCAGGCCGAGGGATAACAGGATCAAACAGAGACGACGCATTTCGACCTCCGCAGACTGGGCCGCTTAAACCGGACGGCAGATCCAGTGCAAATAACGCCCAAGTCCGGCAAAGCTTGGGTGACGACGGTGAGCGAGTTCCATCTCTACAAGGTCCTGAAGATGGGCGCGGGCCTGGAATTCCACCGGCATGTAGTCGTGGAACACCCGCACCCCACTTTGGCTTTCGACCTGCCACAACCCCTGGAGTTGCGCCGCCAATTCGCGTGGGTCGAGGGGCTGCTGCGGGGTAAGGCTCTGCTTCTCGCCGGCCATGTCGTTCTTGCGCATTTTGCGAAAGTGGCCTTTGAGCAGGTTGCGGTAAATCAGCGCATCACGGTTGTAGAACGCCAGGGACAGCCAGCCGCCGGGCACCGTCAACTGATGCAGCACCGGCAGGATCGCATGGGGTTCGGCCAGCCATTCCAGCACGGCGTGGCACAGCACCAGGTCGTAGGGTTCGGTGAGTTGGCCGAGCAGGTCTTGCCAGGGCGCATGGATAAAGGTCGCGGCCTGCCCTGCTTCGGCAAACCGTTGGCGCGCGCCGTCGAGCATCGGCTCGGCGGGTTCGGCCAGGGTTACCTGATGCCCGCGCTCGGCCAGCCACAGCGACATATGCCCCAGGCCTGCGCCAATATCCAGCACGCGCAAGGGCCGATCCGGCAGCGCTTCGGCCAGGTCGGCCTGCAACACCGCCAGACGGATCGCACCTTTGGCGCCACCGTAGATCTTCTCGGCAAAGCGCGTGGCCAACTGGTCGAAATGGCGATCACTCATGGCTAAACCGCCGTTCGCTGTCGGCCAGTTTGGCGCGTACCACTTCGTTCATGTCCAGGCCCAACTCGCTGCACAACAACAGCAGGTACAGCACGATATCGCCGACTTCCTGCCCGGCGTGGGCAAGTTTATCGGCAGGCAACTGGCGCGATTGGTCTTCGGTGAGCCATTGGAAAATCTCCACCAGTTCGGACATTTCCACACTGGCGGCCATGGCCAGGTTTTTCGGGCTGTGGAACTGCTTCCAGTGGTTGGTATCGCGGATGCGGTGCAGGCGTTCGGTGAGGTGTTCGAGGTTCATGCTGGGCTCCTGAAGGTGTGTAGCTTCGGGGGGATCAGGGATGAAGGCAAGTGAATAGGTGCGTTGTGCTCAAGGCCGCCATCGGGGCTTGCTCCCGATGGCAATTTAATCAACAACGCTGAATTCAAGGCGTGCCGTTTGGCCAGCCTCATCAAGGACACTGAGCTGATAACGCCCCAACCGCTCGAAACTGGCATTGATGAAGTCCTGATTGGCACTGTCGCCCAGCGGCTCGCCGTTGAGGAACCACCAGCGTCGGCCACTGCCGCCCAGGGCGGAAAGTTTCAGGCGCAAGGTTTGTTGGCTGCCGGCGGGCAGGCGCAGTTGGTCGCCTTCGCGCACGCCGACGATTGACAGCGGCGAGGACGCCGCCAGTGCCGGTGGCGGGCACTCCGGGTCGGCCGCCGGGATGCGCGCTTCACGGCGTTCCGCCCTCGGCAGCCACGGTTCCAGCGGCGCGGGCCACAGGGCGATACGCCTGGCGACCGCGCCCGGGCAATGGGCATCCACCCGCAGCCCCCTGGCGTTGACCCAGATACTTTCCATCAAGCCCACACTCAGCGGTTGGTCCAAGGCCTGCAAGGTCGGCGGCGTGGTGTTGTCCAGTGTCCAGGCGAAGCGCTGGCGCCGGCAATTGGGGTCGCCGCGGCTCATGGGCTGGCCGAGCGGCCAACAGATCGCCGCCACACCCACGTTCGCCGGCACCGGTTTAACCGGGGCGCTGATGCCGCGCTGGCTGTCGCGGTTGGTCAGCACGTCGTGTACTTGCAGCATCAACGGCGCAGCCGAAGCCAGGCCGAACTGCCCCGGCACCGGCGTGCCGTCCGGTCGGCCGATCCACACGCCGATCAAATAGCGCGGCCCCACGCCGATCGCCCAGGCGTCGCGAAAACCGTAGCTGGTGCCGGTTTTCCAGGCCAGCACCGGGCGCTGGACCAGTTCGGCGCGCGGGTCGCGGTCCGGCCGTGCCTGGCCGCTGAGGATGCGCCGCACAATCCAGGCTGCCCCTGGCGACAGCAACGGCCGTTCTCTAAGCGTGTCGTCCGGCTGCAATCGCAAGGTGGCGCTCTTGCCGTCGCGGGCGAAGGCGCTGTAGCCGCTCACCAGGTCTTCCAGTCGGCTACCCGCGCCGCCCAGGATCAGCGCCAGGTTGGGCTCGGCCAACGCCGGCAATGCCAGGGGCACGCCGCCGATACGCATCTGGGCGGCAAAGCGCTTGGGCCCGTACGCTTCCAGCAACTGCACCGCCGGCAGGTTGAGCGAACTGGACAGCGCCGTGCTCGCCGGCACCGCGCCGGTAAACCCCATGGAGAAGTTGCCCGGCCGGTAATCGCCGTAGCGCCGGGGCACGTCTTGCAACAGCGATTCGGAGTGGATCAAGCCTTCATCCAACGCCATGCCGTACAAAAAGGGTTTGAGGGTGGAGCCGGGCGAACGCAACGCGCTGATCATGTCCACATGACCGAAACGCTTGGCGTCGTTGATGTCCACCGAGCCCAGGTAGGCGCGCACCGCCATGCTTTCTGCCTCGACCACCAGGATCGCGGCCGAGGTGTGCTCCGGCAACCGCGCACGCCATCCCAGCAGCAGGTCTTCGAGGCGGCGTTGCAGGTTGGCGTCCACGGTGGTGCGAATAAGCGGCGGGCTGTCGGGGCGGTTCAGACGCCGGGCGAGCAACGGGGCAAGGCTTGGCTCCAGGCGCGGGGCGAGCAACAGCGGCTCTTGCAGGGCTTCATCGACGGCTGATTGCGGCCATACCTTGAACTCGCCCAGGCGGCGCAGCACCTTGTCGCGGGCAGCCTGGGCGCGTTGCGCGTGACGGTCCGGGCGCAAACGGCTCGGCGCCTGGGGCAACACCGCGAGCAGCGCCGCTTCGGCATGGGTCAACTGTGACGGGGACTTGCCCAGGTAGGCCCAACTGGCCGCCGCCACGCCTTGCAAGGTGCCGCCAAACGGCGCGCGGTTGAGGTAAAGGGTGAGAATTTCATCCTTGGACAAGTGCCATTCCAGCTGCGCCGTACGCCACAGTTGACGCAACTTTCCCTGGAAGGTGCGCGAATGCGGATCGAGCAAGCGCGCCACCTGCATCGACAAGGTGCTGCCGCCGGACACCACCCGCGCACCGGTCAGGTTCTGCCAGGTCGCCCGCGCCAGTGCCAGCGGGTTTACGCCCGGGTGCTGGAAGAACCAGCGGTCTTCGTAGGTGAGCAACGCATCCAGGTAATACGGCGACACTTCGTTGGTCTGCACCGGGTAGCGCCACACGCCATTGGCATCGGCGAACCGCCACAACGGTGTGCCATCCTCGGCCAGAACCACCCGTGCCAGGTCATCCTGGGGCAGGGGCAAGGGCCAGATGCGGTCGGCCAGCCATAACAGGGCAATCACCAGCAGCACAGACCCAAGAGCCCAGCGCAGTAAACCCTGTGGGCCCCGTGTACGCCCTTGAAGGATTAATCGAAACCTCAAACCGGCAAACCTCTATGCTTGTAGGGAACTAGCCTGTCGCAATAACAACCAATGCACAGATACGCCCACCTTCTCATCAGGACACACACATGCAGGTAGAAAGCTTCTTCGAATGGTTGGGCCAGGCGCTCGGTTCCGTCATCCGGTTTATCGTCGATGGCCTCAGTGGGCTGTTCGGTGCGCTGACCCATGCCGGCGGCAACTTTATCGAAGGCCTGTCGCGCACGTTGGGCATGGACACCTCGATCATCAGCATTCTCACGCTGATCATCGGCCTGATGTTGTTGTATTCGGCGGTACGCGCATTCATGCGGGCATCGATCATCATGGGGATTATCTGGTTGATGCTGGGCCTGTGGCTGCTCAGTTGGGTCGTGCACTGACCCTGAAACTGCCACAGCCCCCTGTGGGAGGGAGCCAGTCGAATCGTCGCACCGCCCCTCCCACATTCATCTTCATTCCAAGCTGAAGTATCAGCGGCCCTTGATCACCAGATCCGCCGGGGTCTCTCCCACCGCCTGCCAGTTCGGCCGGTACATCGACTCCACCTGCGGCGGCGGCACGCGGTAAGTGCCCGGTGTCACCGCACGCGCCAGGTACAGCAGGTGCGTGGTGCCATCGCTGTCCAGGTTGATCGCCGCCACGTAGCGATCATCACGGAATTGCTGATGCTTGAGCGCCGCGTTCTGCATCGACTCACGCCACTCCTTCACTTGGCTGCTGGCGTTTTCCAGGCTGGCGGCGCTTTGCGCCAGGTTCTGGTTTTCCAGCTCCAGGCCGGCGGGCAGCAGGTCGACCACCAAGGCATCCGGCACACGCTGCTTGGCGCTGACCGCCAAATGCACCAGTACCAGGTCGCCGCTATTGAGGTTGCGCAGGTTCAGCGGCTGGCCATTCATGCCCAGGTATTCGCGGCGGATGCTCAGGTTCTCGCCACCCGGCGCCGGTGGCACCTGGGGGTAACCCGAAATGGTCAGTTGCTGATACACCGGCGTGTCACTCTGATTGCTCAGGCTCAGGTCGTCGGAGAGCAATTTGTCGTCCAGTTGCAGCGTCGATTGTTGGTTATTCAACTCGCGTACGCCGCCACTGCCGGTCAGGGATACTTGCCAGTTTGCCTCAGGCCGGGCGAACCCAAGCCGCCCGGCCAGGAACAGCGAATTACGCTCCTGGGTCGACAAATACGGGCTGGCCGCCAATTGGTCCGACAGCGTAAACAGGCGCTCTTCACGCTTGCCCTTGGCCAGATCGTTTTCTTCAAGCAAGGCCAGGATCATCGCTTGGTCACGCAGCGGGCTTCCATAGTCGGCCAGCCATTCCTTGGCGCTGCGCTGCGCCGCCAAGCCGGCCTGCAAGGCCTGGTCCGCACGCGGCTGATCGCCCATTTTTTGCAGGGCGACGGCCAACTGCACCAGCGGCAACCCGGAACGCGCATCGCTGCGGCGCTCGAAAATACTGCGCAACGCCCCCAGCGGCGCCTGCTGACTGCGCGCCAACACCATGCCTGCATACGCTTGCACGGCAAAGCGCGTGTGTTCGGCATTGTCGCTGTAATCGACCTCGATCAGGTTGCGCTCCTGCACATACCGCAACAGGCGCTCGCTGGCCTTTTTCAGCGCGTCGCCCGGCACGGCAAAACCCTGGTCGCGGGCACGCAGCAAGAAGTCGGTGACGTAGGCGGTCAGCCAATATTCTTCCTCGCCATCGGCGCCCCACAAGCCAAAGCTGCCGTTGTAGCGCTGCATGCCCAGCAGGCGTTCGATGCCCAGTTCGATCTTGCGTTTGCGCTCGGCATCCGGCTCGCCCTTGATGCTCAGGCGCTTGAGCAACGCATCGTCGGCATACAGCGACGGGTACAGGCCGCTGGCGGTTTGCTCCAGGCAACCGTATGGGTAGGCCTTGAGCGCCTTGATCTGCGCCCCGAGATTCAACGGCGGCCGGCTCGACAGGCTCAGCAGCGCTTCGCGCCCCGAGGTATCGAATTGCTCAAGGGTGGCGGCAGGCAAGCTCCAGGGTTCGCTTTTCAGCACCGCGCGATACTGCTTGAGCAACGCGGGGTACGCAGGACGCACACCCAGGGCCCACTCCCGGCTGAACGGCGGCAGGCTTTCACCCGGCAGGTCCAGCCCGTTGACCGTCACTTTCACCTTGCCCTGGCCCAAACCGCCCCAGGCTTTGACCGGAATACGCAGCGTCGTGCGCTGGCCCTGCTTGAGTTCGACGGTTTGCGCGCCACCGTTGACGAGCTCCAACTGGCCGTCTGCGCTCAGTTGCACGTCGAGTTTCTGCGCCTTGCCCGACAGGTTGGACAGGTCCAGCGCCAGGCTGGTCTGGTCTCCACCCGCGAGGAAGCGCGGCGCCGACAGCTCGGCGATCAGCGGCGCGGCAATCACCGTCCTGGCTTCAGCCATGCCGTAGCGATCTTCGCTCCAGGCCTGGGCCATCAGGCGCAGTTCGCCGTTGAAGTCGGGGATATTGACGCTGACTTCGCCCTCGCCCTTGTCATTCAGGGCTACCGGCGCGCTTTGCAGGGCGACGATGGTCACGCTGGTGTCCGGGCGCTTGCCGCCCTTGGCCAGCGCGGCATCACCGCCAAAGGCCAGGCTGGCCAGACGGCCCTGGCCGGCTTCGATCAGTTGGCCGTAGATGTCGAACTGGTCCACGCCATAGGCCTTGCGGCCGAACAGGCTGGCGTAGGGATCGGGCGTCGGGTATTGGGTGATATTGAGGATGCCCACGTCCACTGCCGCTACCAGCACATGCACCTGTTTGGGGACGCTGCCATCGGCATTCTTGGCCGCGACTTTCACCGTCAACGGCTGTTTGGGACGCATTTTTTCCGGCGCGGTGAGGGTAACGCCCAGTTTGCGCTGGGTGCGATCCAACGGCAGGTGCAGCAAGCCAACCGCCCGTTTGGGGGTGATATTGGCTTTGCGCTCGCCGGGACGAATCACCAACGCACTCACGTACAGGTCATGGCGCGACCATTTCGGGTCGAGCTTCACCGCGAAGCTTTTGCCTTCGGCCGGCACCTCGATTTCCTGCCACCACAATGGCCCTTCGGCGGACTCCACCAACAGGTAGCCTTTACCGGCGGCCGGCGGCGTAACGGTGACGTTGGCGGTATCGCCGTCGCCATACGCCGGTTTATCCAGAGCCAGCTTGACCTGGTCGGGGCGCACGGCGCCGCCTTCGGTGTTGTCCTGGGCCTGGTAACCGGCCCAGAAGCGCAGGCTGCTGACCAGGCCGGTCTGCGGGTCTTCGACCTCGACGCGGTACGGCCCCCACTCCACCTGGAAGCTGACCTTGGCGGTGTCGCCGGCCTTGATGTTCAGGCTCTGTTCGTCGAGGTTGAGGAATTTCTCGTTGTAGTGGTAGCTCCAGCCGTCGTTGTCCGAGTAGTTCCAGTAGTAGTCGCGGCGCTCGCGCACCAGGCGCACCTTAAGGTTCTGCGCGGCGAGTTTCTGCCCGTCCGGGTTGGCCAGCAGCACTTCGAATTCCGCCGGGCCATCGCCATTGGTTTCGGTGCCGTCAAACAGCCCACGCAGGCCCGGCATCTGCTCCGCCGGCCAGATCGGTTGCACCAGGCGTCGGGTAATCGGGCGTCCGCCCGACTCCTGCAGGCTGGCCTGCACGATCAGTTGCAGCGGCGACTTGGCCTCGGCCCATTTGCTTTCCAGGATGATTTTTTCCTGGCCCTTGGCATCCAGCACGCCCTCGTCCAGTTCGAAATCCTGGCTCAGTTCTTCTTCGGTGACGGAGCCGAATTGATAGCCCGGCAGCGCCTTGACCGCTTCACGCAAGGGCCGCACATACACTTGCCCGCTGACCCGATTGCCGGCGGCCGGCGCGCCGTAGAGGTAGCGCCCGTCGAGCTGAATCACTGCGGTCTGCGCTGGGTTCAGCGGCGTGTCGCTGCCCTTGAGTTCGAGCGCCAGGCGCTCGGGCAGGAAGTCTTCGACGAGGAATTCATACAATTGCGGTTTGCCATCGCCCAGGTCGAACACCAACTGCCAGCGCCCGGTCGGTGCTTCGCCGGCCAGTTGCAATTGATATTGATAGAGGCCGGAAGCGTCGGCGTCCCACACAAACTTGCGGCTGACCTGTTCGTCGGGGCGGCGCACCTCGACACTCACCGGTTGCGGCTTGACTGCATTGCCGTCCTTGTCGCGCAGCAGCGCATTGAGCAGCACGGTTTCGCCGGGGCGGTACAGGTCGCGCGGGCCGAACACAAAAAACTGCAGTGGGTTCGACGGTTGGCCGCCAATATCGAACTCCGCCAGGTCCAGCGCCGCGCTGTCCAGGCGCAACAGGCTGGTTTGCTCGCCCTGCTTGGCCAGCAGCACCTGGGCTTTTTTCGGCAACGGCAGCTGCGCGTGGCCGCCCTTTTCGGTCTTGCCCTGGCCGACCACTCGGCCGTCGGCGTCGAGCACTTCCAGGGCCACGTCGTCCAGCGCCTTGCCGCCGTCCAGAGCCTGGGTGAACACATCCAGACGATTGGCGTAGCGATGCACCGACAGGCCGATGTCACTCAAGGTAAATAGCGTGGCCGGCTGCGAATAGTTGTAGGTGCCCGACGCGCGCATCACCGCCAGGTACACCCCCGGCTGCTGCAATTGTTTGAGGCCGGCGATCGGCAGCAACAGCGTTTCGCGGGTGTTGCGTGCAGGTTTCAGGTCGAAGCGGCCGCCATAGACCAGGTCGGCCAGCGGCAGCAATTCGCGGGACTCATAACTTTGCAGGCTGGTATTGCGCCCCCACTGCGCCAGGAACGAGGGCAGCGATTCGGGCTTGATACGGAAGAATTCGACGTCGATCTTGTCGACGTTCAACGCAATCACCGGCAGGCCCTCGGCCAGGCGCGTCGGCAACAGCGTGCCACGGCTGGCGAAGCCGACAGTGGCTTGCAGGTCGCGGGTTTCCAGGCGGGAGGTGTATTCGGCGGCGAGCTTGTTTTGATTGACTGCCTCGACCCCGGCATCCACCGTCAACACCAATTTGCGCTGGGGTTCCAGATGGCGCAGGCGCAGCTCCATCAGGTTGTCGGACAGCTCCCAGGCGCCGTCGACCTTGCCGGACTTGCTGTCCACCAGATGGAGTTTGTCGGCGAACTTCTGATCGGGGTCCAGCGGGATCGAGAAACTCACCGACAGCGTGCTGGCCCCGTCCAACTGCACCTCGGACACGTCCACCACGCTCAACTCACGCCCGGCATAACGCTGCTTCAACGCCGCCACATCCACCGCAGCCTTGACCGGTTTCGGCACGGTGGTTGCCGCCGCCGCAGGAGCGGTGGGAGCGGCGGGTTTGTCGGAGGAATCGCAGGCGCTCAGCAGGGCCAGCGCGCAAGCGAGAAACAGTCCTTTGTTAAGCATGGGGCACTCATCGTCAGAGGGAACCGGGGGGTGAACTATATATCAGCCGGGGGTAAGGCCGATGTGGCGCTGGTCACATTGACCGACGGAGGGTGGGTTTGTTCTGGAGGAGCCTGAAGCCAAGCCAAATCCCACAGCCTGCGAAGATCAAAATGTGGGAGGCCCCCCTCCCACATTCGCCCTGCTGCGCGGCTGATGGCCGGGTACAATGCCGCTCCCCCAAGGAGCCCGCATGCCCACCTTACTGACTGACTGGCGCGACCGCCCTACGCATCACCGTGTATGGGCTTTGGCCGCGCCGATGATTCTGTCGAATATCTCCGTGCCGCTGGTGGCGCTGGTGGACAGCATGGTCATCGGCCACTTGCCCCACGCCCATCAACTGGGCGCGGTGGCCGTCGGGGCCAGCCTGTATACCTTCCTTGCCTGGGCCATGGGCTTTTTGCGCATGGGCTCTACCGGGTTCGCCGCCCAGGCCGCCGGGCGCAATGATGGCGCGGCACTGCGGCAGATCCTGTTGCAAGGTTTGCTGCTGGCGCTGGGCCTGGCGATGCTGCTCGGCACCGTGGGCATTCCGCTGAGCCACCTGGCCCTGGAATGGATGCAGCCCTCGCCCGAATTGAACCAACTGACCCGCGACTTCTTCCACACGCGTCTGTTCGGCCTGCCCGCCGCGCTGGCCAGCTATGCCTTGGTCGGCTGGTTCCTCGGCACGCAGAACGCCCGCGCACCGCTGGCGATCCTGCTGACCACCAACCTGGTGAATATTGCGCTGAACCTGTGGTTTGTCCTCGGCCTGGACTGGGGCGTGGTCGGCTCCGCCCGCGCCTCGGTGATCGCCGAATGGACCGGCGCCCTGCTCGGCCTGGCGCTCACGCAAAAAGCCCTGCGCGCCTACCCCGGCCATATCGCCTGGGCCGCGTTGAAGCGGTGGCACAGCTGGCGCCCACTGCTGGCGGTAAACCGCGACATCTTTATCCGCAGCCTGGCGCTGCAGTCGGTGTTCTTTATGATCACCGTACAAGGCGCACGCCTGGGGGATGCCACGGTGGCCGCCAATGCCTTGCTGCTCAATGGGCTGTTGCTGACCGCGCATGCCCTGGACGGCCTGGCTCACGCCGTCGAAGCCCTGTGCGGGCACGCCATCGGCGCCCGAGACCGCCAAGCCCTGCGCCGCTCGCTGGTAGTGGCCGGCGGTTGGTCGCTGATCGCCAGCGTTGGCTTTGCGCTGTTGTTCACCTTGGCCGGGCACGTGTTTATCGCCATGCAAACCGATATCCCCAGCGTGCGCGAAACGGCTGACCTCTACCTGCCTTACCTGGCGGTACTGCCGTTGATTGCGGTGTGGAGTTATTTGCTCGATGGCTTGTTTATCGGCGCAACGCGCGCGCGCGAAATGCGCAATGGGATGGTGCTGACGGTGTTGTTGGTGCTGCCGATTGCCTGGGCGTTGCAGGGGCTGGGCAACCACGGGCTGTGGATAACTTTCCTGCTGTTCATGGCGGTGCGCAGTTTGACGCTGTGGGCGATTGCCTGGCGGCTGAATCGCCAAGGGCTTTGGCTGGGAGCTAACTGAAGAAATACAATCCAAATGTGGGAGGGGGCTTGCTCCCGATAGCAGAGTGTCAGGCAACTAAATTGTTGCTGATATACCGTTATCGGGAGCAAGCCCCCTCCCACATTTTTAAATCTGTATCAGCTGATGTTACGAGGACAGGTAGGAGGAGCGGGTCAAGCCAAGACGCAGCGCATCCAGGAACTGGGTGCGCTCAGACGCCGAGATCTTCGCACTCGCACACTTGTCACGGTAATGCGTCATCAATTCCTCCGGCGACAAGTGCACGTAGCGCAGCATGTCTTCGATGGTGTCGTGGGTCTCGATCCCGGCGCTGTACACCGAACCGTCTTCACGCTGGTAGATGTTCACCGAGTCGGTGTCACCGAACAGGTTATGCATGTCGCCCAGAATCTCCTGGTAGGCACCCACCAGGAAGATGCCCAGCAGGTAGTCCTCGCCTTCGTTCAAGGCATGTACCGGCAGGCTGGTCTCGATGCTCTGCTCGTCGACGTATTGCTTGATCTTGCCGTCGGAGTCGCAGGTCAGGTCTTGCAGCACGGCACGGCGCAGTGGTTCTTCGTCGAGGCGATGCAGCGGCAGGATCGGCAGCACCTGGCCGATCGCCCAGGTGTCCGGCAGGCTCTGGAACACCGAGAAGTTACAGATGTACTTGTCGGCCAGCTTGTCGTTGAGTTCGTCCAGCACCTGGCGGTGCGAGCGCTGGCGAGCCTTGAGCGAGTTGTGCAGGCGGCGGCACACGGCGAAGTAGCATTGCTCGGCCAGGGCTTTCTCGGCCAGGGTCAGCTTGCCGTCGGCGTACTGGGTGGCCACGTCGCTCATGTAGTGGGTAGCGCGCCAGTAGGTTTCGGTGACCATCTCGATATCGGTGGGGCCGAGCAGGTCCACCAGCCATTGCACGGTTTCCGGCAGGCTTTCCTTGTTCTCGATCTTTGGGATTTCGTCGTTGTGTTTCTCCACGTCGGTGACCTGCACCACCAGCATGGCGTGGTGCGCGGTCAGGGAGCGGCCGCTTTCGGAGAAAATGTGCGGGTGCGGCAGGCTCTGCGCGTCGCAGAATTCCTTGAGCATGCCCACGACCACACCGGCGTAGTCGTCCATGTCGTAGTTGATCGAGCTGGCATTGCGCGAGTGGGTGCCGTCGTAATCCACGCCCAGGCCACCGCCGACATCGATGTGATCCACCGGCAGGCCGAGGTTGCGCAGTTCGCCGTAGTAACGAATGGCTTCCTTGAAGCCGTGCTGGTAGTCGGCCAGGTTGGCGATCTGCGAGCCCATGTGGAAGTGCAACAGGCGGATGCCCTGGTCCAGGCCGGCCGCGCGGAAACGCTCGACCACCGACAGCAATTGCGCCGCCGACAGGCCGAACTTGGACTTCTCGCCACCGGTGTCCGCCCACTTGCTCGACGCCAGCGACGACAAGCGCACACGCAGGCCGACCTGCGGCTTGACCTTGAGGCTGGCGGCCTCTTCGATCACCAGGCCGACTTCGGATTCTTTTTCGATCACGATGAATACGTTGTGGCCAAGCTTCTGGCCCATCAGCGCGAGGCGGATGAACTCACGGTCCTTGTAACCGTTGCAGACGATGGTGCCGCCCTTCGGCGCCAGGGCCAGCACGGCCAGCAACTCGGGCTTGGAACCGGCTTCCAGGCCGATGGACACGTTCTGGGTGGCGATGATGTTTTCGATCACCGCTTCCTGCTGGTTCACCTTGATCGGGTACAGCGCGGTGTACTTGCTCTGGTATTCCAGGCGCTCGATGTTGGCATCGAAGGCGCCGGTCAGTTGGCGCACGCGGTCTTGCAGGATATCGGGAAAGCGCACCAGCAATGGCAACGACAGGCCGCTTTTGCGCAACTGGTCGACTTGCTCGTACAGGTCGACGGGCGTGCTGTTCGGGCCGTTCGGACGGACTTCAACGCGACCGGCGTCGTTGATCGCGAAATATCCGGCCCCCCAATGGCGAATCCCGTAAACACTGCGGCTGTCCGCAACTGTCCATTGGCTGCCATCGTCTTTGCGTGTGCGTCGTACGGACATCGAAGTCCCCTATAAATGAAGGCGAAGGCGCCACCCCTCGTGGAGGCTGGCGCAGTCTAAAGAATGAAAATGACGATTTGCCTGTAAGAAGGTCAGACCCCACTCGCAGGACAGAGTTTAGACACAGGTTGGGAAGCGGCTGTCAGCCGCCGGACTTCTTGGCCTTGTAACCCAGCTTGATCAGCTCGGCCAACAGCAGTTCGACGTGATCGCCCTGGATCTCGATGACCCCGTCTTTCAACGCGCCACCGGTGCCGCAACGCTTTTTCAGCGCGGTGGCCAGTTCCTTCAGCGCCTCTTCAGCCAGCGGCACGCCGGTGATGGTGGTCACCGTCTTGCCGCCACGGCCCTTGCTCTCGCGTCGCACGCGGGCAATACCGTCGCCTTCAGGGATCAGGGTCTGTTTGCAGGTGCACGAACCCACGGGCTGACGACAGTCCGGGCAGTGTCGACCTGCATCGGTGGAAAATACCAGGCCACCAAGGGCGGCGAAGGATGCGGCTTTTTTGGCCACCGGCAATCCTCTTGGGAGGATGAAGACTGATCGGCGCGCCAAGCGTCACCGACCGCGAAGCCCCACTCAGGCAGGGGCAGCGCTACCGAGTCGCCAAGGCGGCTCGGGTGAAAAGTCGCGCAGTGTAACGGCAAAAAGCGAAGTTGCTAAGAGCCAAATGGCGCCAATTCATGCAAGTTTAGCGACGCAAGGCCAGATAGCGCCGCAAGCCCTCTTGAGCATCCGGGCAGTAAGGCTTTTGCGCAGCCTCTTGCAGCACCGTTTCGATGGGTAAAAAGCGCGCCTCCATGACTTCTTCAGGCTGCAAGTGCAGGGGGCCATCCCACACGGCGGAGTAGGACATGCACCACAGGCGGCTATCGCCATCCTCAAAATAAAAGTGGTCGTGCTCGACCAGCTCCACCCCGCTCACGCCGAGTTCTTCAGCCAATTCCCGCTGCGCCGACTGGGCATAACTCTCCCCCGCCGCCACCATGCCACCGGCCGCCGTGTCCCAGAAACCTGGGTACAGCGCCTTGCTCAAGGTGCGCCGATGCACACACAGCTCACCTCGGGTGTTGAACAGGAAGATAAAGGTGCAGCGGCCGATCAGGCCGCGCTGGCGAAGGTCAGACCGGACAAGGTCACCGAGCAGGTTGTCCTGCTCGTCGACCCAGCAGATCAGTTCGGCATCGGAGGCCGCGCGGTGGGCGGCCTCCTTCTGAGCGGCGTCCATCATCAACCCTGGTTGAGGAGCTGACGCAAATCGATCACTGCAGCGTTGGCCCTGGAAATGTAGTTGGCCATCACCAGCGAGTGGTTCGCCAGCACACCGAAGCCGCTGCCATTCAGAATCATGGGGCTCCACACCGGTTCCTGCGAGGCCTCCAGTTCACGAATGATCTGGCGCACGCTGACGGTGGCGTTTTTCTTGGCGAGTACGTCGGCAAAGTCGACTTCGATGGCGCGCAGCAGGTGAGACAACGCCCACGCCTGGCCACGGGCTTCGTAGAACACGTTGTCGATCTGCATCCATGGCGTCTCCACCACTTCTTCATCGACCTGCGGCACTTCACCCGGCGCCAGGGCTTCGGTTTTCAGTGCGGTGTTCAACTTGACCCGACCGACGCTGGCCGACAGGCGTTGCGACAATGAGCCCAGACGGGTGGCGACATCGCCCAGCCAGTTGTTCAGGTTGTCGGCACGCGCATAAAACAGCGCGCCGCGCTGGTTCGGGTCGGACAGGCGCGCTTCATAACGGTTCAGGGAGTTGATGCCTTCCTGGTATTCGGACTCGCTGGACGGCAGCACCCAACTCTTGTTGTCAAAGTTGAAACGCGGCTCGGCCTTGGCCAGGTCGGCGTCTTCAGCCGATTGCGACTGGGAGCGGGCAAAGTCCTTGCGCAGGGCGCGGGTCAGGTCACGCACCTGCACCAGCACGCCGTATTCCCAGCTGGGCATGTTGTCCATCCACAGGCCTGGCGGGAAACGGTCGTTGGAAATATAGCCGCCGGGCTTGTTCAGCAAGGTGCCGACCACGGTCTTGAGGGTTTCAACGGTGGTGTAGCCCACCACCATCTGCTTGCCTTCCTTCTCGGCGGCAAGCTGGGCGTTTTGCTGGACCGGGAACAGCGCCGGCTCTTCGCTCCAGTACCAGCCCAGGGCGCCGGTGACCAACAGGTACAGGCCGAGCACGCTGAGCACCGCTCGGCTCATCAGCAGAGTACGAAAATAGCTGCGGTTGGCCGACTTGGGCTCAGGGGCGGGGCCTTTGGCACTGCCTGCACGGTTTTTCCAGTCCAGCATGGCGATATCCTTTCAATCACTTGAGTTCATGCACTTTAAAAGGCGGCGTGCGTTCACACACTCCGACAGCAACCCTACCCCATCGTGCCAGCCAATGCGGGGCTTTTCGTCAAACTGGCGCGCCTGGGGAGTTGGACTATAAAGGATGCACGCTTTTTACGCTGCGCGACCGGCCGGTCATCAACTGAATGTCGGGATATGCGCAGTTAATTGATGTATGACACTGATGCGATTCGAAAGAGGTGCTAGCATAGAGCCATCATTTTCGATCTCAGCATGCACCCTTACTAGCAGTCAGGATATGACCGAGTCAGAAGACCCCAGCCGTGAGCGTCTCAAGCAGCACTTTGCCCAGCGGGTAATTCATCAGGCACGTCAAATTCTTGAGATCTGGCAGCGCCTGCAACGCAGCGAATGGTCGAACGCCGACTTCAGCGAACTCAGCGAAGCCAACCTGCGCCTGCTGCGCTTTGCCGAGCGCTTTGAACAACCGGAGCACGGCCAGCTGGCGCGCCATATTGGCGAGTCGCTGAAGGCCGTGGACGAAAACCGCGGGCGCCTGAGCAGCCAACTGATCACCGAACTCAACCGCCTGATGCAGCGCCTGTCCCGCACCGGCCTGCGTCAAGGCGACCAGTTGGAACAGACGCTCCTGCCGCCGATGCGCAAGCCGATCTACGTGATGCTGGCCGATCACGACCGCGCCGAGCGCCTGGCCAAGCAGCTGGAATTTTTTGGCCTGAGCGCGCAGTCGCTGGACAGCGTGGCGGCATTTCGTGCATCGATGGCCGAGCGCTTGCCGTCGGCGATTGTGATGGACGTGGATTTCTGCGGCGCAGGCCTGGGCCTCAAGCTCGCCGCCGAAGCCCAGGAAGGCCTGGAGCACAAGCTGCCGCTGCTGTTTTTCAGCCTGCACGAAACCGACACCCCAACCCGACTGGCGGCCGTGCGCGCCGGTGGCCAGGAGTTCCTCACCGGCACCCTGGAAGCCTCCAGCCTGCTGGAAAAGATCGAAGTGCTGACCTGCGTCGCTCAGTACGAACCCTACAAAGTGCTAATCATCGACGACTCACGGGCCCAGGCGCTGCACACCGAGCGTCTGCTCAACAGCGCCGGCATCGTCACCCGCACCCTGATCGAGCCGATCCAGGCCATGGCCGAGCTGGCGGATTTCCAGCCCGACCTGATCATCCTCGACATGTATATGCCCGCGTGCACCGGTACCGAGCTGGCCAAGGTGATCCGCCACAACGACCGCTATGTGAGCGTGCCGATCATCTACCTGTCGGCCGAAGATGACCTGGATAAACAGCTGGATGCCATGAGTGAAGGCGGCGACGACTTCCTCACCAAGCCGATCAAGCCACGCCACCTGATCACCACCGTGCGTAACCGCGCGGCCCGCGCACGCCACCTCAAGGCGCGGATGGTGCGCGACAGCCTGACCGGCCTGTACAACCACACCCATATCCTGCAACTGCTCGAAGACTGCAGCTTCCGCGCACGCCGCGAGAACAAGCCGCTGAGCTTTGCCATGCTCGATATCGACCACTTCAAGCGCGTCAATGACAGCCATGGCCACCCCATGGGCGACCGCGTGATCAAGAGCCTGGCGCTGTTTCTCAAGCAGCGGTTGCGCAAGACCGACTATATCGGGCGCTACGGCGGTGAAGAATTTGCCATTGTGATGCCCGACACCGACCTGGAGTCGGCCTGCAAAGTGCTGGACGAGATCCGTGGGCGCTTTGCCGAAATCCATTATCCGGCCCAGCCCCAGGACTTATGGTGCACCTTCAGCGCCGGGCTGGTGGAGCTGTGCGATGACTCCGACAGCTTGATGATGGCCGCTCAGGCGGACGAAGCGCTGTACCGCGCCAAGGGCGCAGGACGCAATCGTGTACAGGCCGCGCGCACATCAAAGCAAAGTGCCACCTTTTCACCGGAATCCACTGATTCCGTCATAACTTTGTAATGTAAATGCAATAACTTCAGGCACTTACCTTTTGTTGTCGGTTGAAACCCCGCATGCGCCTGAAGCTGCTGACCAATCTCAATACCCTTCTTCTGGTGGCCGTGTGCCTGGCACTCGGGGCGACGCTGTGGTGGTCGCAACGCGCGCTGGAACGCCCGTATCTATTGATGGAACGCTACCTGGGGCTGTCGCAGAGCTTTCAGAACCAGGCCGCGCGCAATATCGACGACTACCTGGCCAGCGGCGACGCCCTGCGCTTGAGCAGCGCCAGCCAGAGCCTGGAAAACCTGCTGCGGGACCTGAATGAATTGCCCGCCGAGCTGGCG
Organism: Pseudomonas sp. S3_A03; assembly: GCF_054668275.1. Taxonomy (NCBI): domain Bacteria; kingdom Pseudomonadati; phylum Pseudomonadota; class Gammaproteobacteria; order Pseudomonadales; family Pseudomonadaceae; genus Pseudomonas; species Pseudomonas sp. S3_A03. Next base: position 4,754,380 of record NZ_CP162753.1, on the reverse strand, counting down.
CAAAATCTGCGCCCCAGCCTGGTAGAGCTGGACGCCTTCAGCAAAACCGACCTGCTCGCCGCCGGCAAGTTGGCCGGCGACCCGCAAGCCCTGTTGCTGCAAGCCGAACGCGAACTGGGCGCGAACCTGGAGCAATTGGGCCAGTACGCCATGGGCGTGAACGCCCCCGAAGCAGCGCGTTATCTGCCGCCGCTGCTGGCCGCATCCCAGCATCTGGGCAAACTGTCCCTGGCGCGCGACAAACTGGTGAGCAGCGGACGCGCGGAACTGGCCGCTGACGTGGAGCGCGAAGTCGGCAGTATCCGCAGCCAGGCTGACCTGCTGGAGCAACTGCCCTTGCTCGGCGTCAAAACCAGTACCGAATCCAACACCGACGATTTTTCCGCCCTGATGGGCCTGCAAAACAGCGAAAAAACCGAAGCCCAGGACACCGGCGTCGACCTCAAGCGCGAACTCAACAGCTTGCTGACCCGCTACCCCGCCGAACTCCAGCGCACCCGCGAGCAGATCCAGAAACGCGCCGACCTGGCCGCCGCCACCCATCTGAAAATCAGCGCGGTGCAACAGGCCATCGCCGGTCTTGAGCCGGTGGTGCGCGCACAACACGCCATTATCCAGGGCGAAGTGCGCGTGATGCAGGGCGTGATGATCGGCTTGATCCTGCTGATTGCGCTGCTGATCGACACCTTGCAACGGCGCCTGGCGCGCGTGCTGACCAACCTGGCGCCGGCCCTGTCGACCTGGGGCGAAGGCGACTTCAGCCAGCCGATCGCCCTGGGCAAGACCAACCGCGAACTGCACGATATCGAAGCCTCACTGAACCGCTTGCGCGCCTACCTGGCGGACCTGGTGGGCACTATTCGCGGCAATGCCCAGGAAGTGGCCGGCAGCAGTCGCGCCCTCGCCGAACTGAGCAGCGGCTTGCACGACGGCGCCGAGCGCCAGGCCGGGGACACCGCGCAGATTCGTGACTCGCTGGGCGAACTGGAGGCCACCATCCAGCAAGTGGCCGGCGATGCCAGCCAGGCCGCCGGCGCCAGCCGCAGTGCGGGCCAGGCCGTGGAGCAAGGCCAACGGGTGATAGGCCTGAGCCTCACCGGCCTGCACGCGCTGGTGGGAGAAGTGCAGCAAAACGCGCAGATGATCGAAAAACTCGCCGCCGAGTCCGCCACCATCGGCGGCGTGCTCACCGTGATTCGCTCGATTGCCGACCAGACCAACCTGCTGGCACTCAATGCCGCGATCGAGGCCGCCCGCGCCGGGGAAGCAGGCCGTGGGTTTGCGGTAGTCGCCGATGAAGTGCGCACACTGGCCCAACGCACGGCGGGCGCCACCGCTGAAATCCAGGGTTTGATCAGCGGCCTGCAAACCGCCGCCCACCAGTCGGTGGAAGGCATGCGCGCGCAGGTCGAACATGCCGAAGCCACCGCCCAGCAGGCCCAGGCGGCCGACGGCGCGCTGGATGAAATCGTCGGGGCGATCCAGACAATTTCCGACACGGCGGTACGCATTGCCGATGTGACCGCGCAGCAGAGCGGCGCCGTGAGCGAAATTCGCGACAACAGCGAAAGAATTCACCAGTTGGGTGAGGATAATTTGCTGCGTATCGGCCAGGGCCGCCGCCAGGGCGAACACCTGTTGGTGCTGGGTGGGCAGCTCAATACGGCGGTGCAGGCCTTCCGCGTTTGAACCGACCTCATGCCAAATACAGTTCAACATGTGGGAGGGGGCTTGCTCTCGATAGCGGTGGATCAGTTACAGATAGTGAGACTGACACACTGCAATCGGGGGCAAGCCCCCTCCCACATTTGATCTCCTGGGGGTTCAAAACCGTGTTGGCAATGACCAGACTGGAGAACTGGGTCACATATTTTTCGCAATCCTCGCTAATCGTGCGGCCTACTGCATAGAACTGGACAGTCACAAAGGCTTTGCGGCATAGTCGCCGGGTTCTGCCGTACTCCCCTCAATAACAAGGAACAGCCGATGGCGACCTTACTGGTTCTTCACGGACCCAACCTGAACCTGCTCGGCACCCGTGAACCGGGCGTCTACGGGGCAGTGACCCTGGATCAGATCAACCTCGATCTGGAACGACGGGCCCGTGAAGCCGGCCACCATCTGCTCTACCTGCAAAGCAATGCCGAGTATGAATTGATTGATCGCATCCATGCCGCGCGCGGCGAAGGCGTGGACTTTATCCTGATCAATCCCGCCGCTTTTACGCATACAAGCGTTGCATTACGTGACGCGCTGCTGGCGGTGAGCATCCCATTCATCGAAGTGCATTTATCGAACGTGCACAAACGCGAACCTTTCCGCCATCACTCTTACTTCTCCGACGTAGCAGTAGGAGTGATCTGCGGCCTTGGCGCCAGCGGTTACCGACTGGCCCTGGAGGCCGCCCTGGAACAGCTTGAAGAACAGGCTAAACGCCCCTGACCGACCCTTGGGAGTTGATGATTCATGGATATCCGTAAAGTTAAGAAATTGATCGAACTGCTGGAAGAATCCGGTATCGACGAGCTGGAAATCAAGGAAGGCGAAGAGTCCGTACGGATCAGCCGCCACAGCAAAACCCCGGCCCAACAGTTCTACGCACCGCAGATGCAAGCACCGGCTCCCGCCGCTGCTGCTCCGGCTGCCGCGCCTGCCGCCGCCGCTGCACCTGCCGCCCCAGCCGCGCCTGTGCTGAACGGTTTCGTGGCCAAGTCGCCAATGGTCGGTACCTTCTACCGCACCCCCGCGCCGGGCTCGCCAGCCTTCGTTGAAGTCGGCAAAACCGTGAAAGTGGGCGACACCCTCTGCATCGTTGAAGCGATGAAGATGATGAACCACATCACGGCCGAAAAAGCCGGCGTCATCGAATCCATCCTGGTAGAAAACGGTCAGCCGGTTGAGTACGACCAGCCGCTGTTCACCATCGTTTGAACCGCGGAGCGCCTTCGATGTTGAAACCTGCGAAGAAACTGCAAAAAGTCCTGATCGCCAACCGCGGCGAGATCGCGCTGCGTATCCTGCGCGCCTGTAAGGAAGAGGGCATCAAGACCGTCGCTGTTTACTCGACGGCCGATACCGAATTGATGCACGTGAAACTGGCGGACGAGAGCCTCTGCATCGGCCCGCCACTGGCCTCGAACTCGTACCTGAACATCCCGAACATCATCGCCGCGGCAGAAGTGACCGGCGCTGATGGCATCCACCCTGGCTACGGCTTCCTCGCGGAAAACGCCGATTTCGCCGAACAGGTGGAAAAATCCGGGTTCGCGTTCATCGGCCCTAAAGCCGAAACCATTCGCCTGATGGGCGACAAGGTCTCGGCCAAGGACGCCATGATCGCAGCCGGCGTGCCAACCGTTCCAGGCTCCGACGGCCCACTGCCTGAAGACGAGGAAACCGCCCTGCGCATTGGTCGCGAAGTCGGTTACCCGGTGATCATCAAGGCCGCCGGTGGCGGTGGTGGTCGCGGCATGCGTGTGGTGCACAAGGAAGAAGACCTGATCGAAGCCGCCAAGCAGACCCGTGCGGAAGCCGGCGCCTGGTTCGGCAACCCGATGGTCTACTGGAAAAGTACCTGACCAACCCACGTCACGTGGAAGTCCAGGTACTGTCCGACGGCCAGGGCCATGCCATCCACCTGGGCGACCGTGATTGCTCGCTGCAACGCCGTCACCAGAAGGTGTTGGAAGAAGCGCCGGCACCGGGCCTGGACGAGAAAGCCCGCCAGGAAGTGCTGGCTCGCTGCGTCAAGGCGTGCATCGACATCAACTACCGTGGCGCCGGCACCTTCGAGTTCCTCTACGAGAACGGTCGTTTCTACTTCATCGAGATGAACACTCGCGTGCAGGTAGAGCACCCGGTGTCGGAGATGGTCACCGGTATCGACATCGTCAAGGAGATGCTGAGCATCGCCGCCGGTAACGTGCTGTCCTTCACCCAGGCTGACGTGAAGATTCACGGCCACTCCCTGGAATGCCGGATCAACGCCGAAGACCCGAAAACCTTTATGCCGAGCCCAGGCCTGGTCAAGCATTTCCACGCGCCCGGCGGCAACGGCGTACGTGTGGATTCGCACCTGTACAGCGGCTACAAGGTTCCGTCCAACTACGACTCGTTGATCGGCAAGCTGATCACCTGGGGCGCCACCCGCGACGAGGCCATGGCCCGCATGCGTAACGCCCTGGACGAAATCGTGGTCGACGGCATCAAGACCAACGTCCCGCTGCACCGGGACCTGGTCCGCGATGAAGGCTTCTGCGAAGGTGGTGTGAACATTCACTACCTGGAACACAAACTGGCCAACCAGTAAGTGCTCCACCCAACAAAACCGCCTTCGGGCGGTTTTGTTGTTTCTGCGCGCTCGATCTTGAAGATGTACACCCTGCAAATGTGTTCAGTCAGTACAGTCGTCTTCTGCCGTGAGCTCGCGTAAACTTGCGCGCTTTCGCGACTCTGCGGTCGCACACTCATTTTTTCAAAGGTGCCCGCCATGCCTTGGCTGCAAGTCCGTCTCGCCATCAGCCCAGAACAAGCCGAAACCTACGAAGACGCTTTCCTCGAAGTGGGCGCTGTGTCGGTGACTTTCATGGACGCCGAAGACCAGCCGATCTTCGAACCCGAGCTGAACACGACCCCACTGTGGTCCCACACCCACTTGCTGGCCCTGTTCGAAGACGGCACCGATGCCGCCGCCGTGCTGGCCCATATGGAACTGCTTACCGGCAGCCCGTTGCCGGAGCACCACAGCGAAGTGATCGAAGACCAGGACTGGGAACGCAGCTGGATGGACAACTTCCAGCCGATGCGTTTCGGCCAACGCCTGTGGATCGTGCCAAGCTGGCACGCCGCACCGGAACCCGAGGCGGTCAACCTGCTGCTGGACCCGGGCCTGGCCTTCGGCACCGGCACCCACCCCACCACCGCGCTGTGCCTGGAATGGCTGGACGGCCAGGACCTGACCGACAGCCACGTGCTGGACTTCGGCTGCGGCTCGAGATCCTGGCGATTGCCGCCCTGCTGTTGGGCGCCAAGGAGGCCGTGGGCACCGATATCGATGTGCAGGCGCTGGAAGCCTCCCGCGATAACGCCGGGCGCAACAATATCCCTGAAGGCAAATTCCACTCTACCTGCCTGAAGATCTGCCCCAGGTGCAGGCCGATGTGCTGGTCGCGAACATCCTCGCCGGGCCGCTGGTTTCCCTGGCGCCGCAGCTGTCGAGCCTGGTCAAGTCCGGCGGACGCCTGGCGTTGTCGGGCATCCTCGCTGAACAGGGCGAAGATGTGGCCGCCGCGTATGCCAAGGATTTCGAGTTGGACCCGATCGCCAACCGTGACGGCTGGGTACGCATCAGCGGGCGTCGGCGCTAGAATGAGCGCTTGCCTGAATCGGATGGCCGCATGACCGACAGTTTCGTCACCCAGTGCCCGCATTGCCAAGCCCGTTTCCGCGTCAACCACGCCCAGTTGAGCGTGGCCCGTGGCGTGGTACGTTGCGGCTCGTGCCTGCAAGTGTTCAACGCCGCTCGCCAATTGCTCGAGCAGCGCGCCCATGCGACGGCGCCGGGGCAGCCGACCGCGGCCGAGCCAACGCCCGAAGCGGTGCCCGAGCCACAGCGGGCAGTCAGCCAGAAACAGTGGACCGCCGAAGAGCTGGACCTGGACAACCTGGACCTGGATAAAGAACTGGCCAAGCTGGAACGCCGCGAGATTCAGCACACCCTGCCCGTGGGCGCGGAACGCCGTCAGCCCGGCGCCGAGCGTCGGCAAAAAGACGACGCCCTCAGCGCCACTCGCGAAACCGTCAAGGCCGATGAAGAAAAATGGGCCGCCAGCCTGTTCAGCGAACCGCCTGAAGAACGCGCCACTCACGCTGAAGACGAGCCCGAGCCGATTAAAGGCCCTGCGACCAAGCAGCGCACCGAACCGTCCATGTCGCCGCACACTGACGAGATCGACGACGAACCACCGCTGCACTCAACCCCAGACGATGACGAGCGCGACCCGCCGTTCACTCCCCTGACAGCCGCGGCACAGGAACCGGAGCCCGAAGAGCGCCCGCAACCCCGCCGCAAGCGTCCGCGCCCCGAAGCCGGAATCCACGACGAGCTGCTTCAGGACCTGGAAGACGACCCGCTGCACCTGTATGCGCAAAAACGCCCGCAGGGCTGGGGCCGTCGCCTGATCTGGATACTGCTGGTGCTGATCGCCGCCGCCGGCCTGGCCGTCCAATACATTGCCTACCAATTCGACGACCTGGCCCGCCAGGACGCCTACCGCCCATGGTTCCAGCAACTGTGCCCCACACTGGGCTGCACGGTGCCATCACGGGTTGATATCGCCCATATCAAGAGCAGCAACCTGGTGGTGCGCAGCCATCCGGAGTTCGCCGGCGCGCTGGTGGTGGATGCGATCATCTACAACCGCGCGACATTCTCCCAGCCCTTCCCCCTGCTGGAGCTGCGGTTTGCCGACCTCAATGGCAACCTGATCGCCAGTCGTCGCTTCAAACCCGCCGAATACCTGAGCGGCGAACTGGCCGGTGTGAGCGAAATGCCATCGCAAACCCCGATTCATATTTCCCTGGATATCCTCGACCCAGGCAATAAAGCCGTGAATTACAGCTTGAGCTTCCATTCTCCCGAGTGAATCGGCGGATGCACCGAAGCTTGACGGTGGAATATTGACTTCACGCCGCGCAACCAAACCGGTAGCGATAAAGAATTAACTGTTCAGATTTTATCCAATTCAGCCTTTATCCAGTCATCGAGAGCGGGTATCATGCCAACCCTTTTTCGAACTCTAATGATCCGGCCCCACAACAGGGAAGTCCTATGTCGGCGGTACGCATCGGCCCATATACATTGCAGAACGGCTTGATTCTCGCCCCGATGGCGGGCGTCACCGACCAGCCCTTTCGTCAGCTCTGCAAACGTTTGGGCGCGGGTCTTGTAGTCTCGGAAATGGTCACCAGTGACATGAGTTTGTGGAACACCCGCAAATCGCGGATGCGCATGATCCACGAAGGTGATCCCGAGCCCCGCTCGGTACAAATCGCCGGTGGTGACGCGCAGATGCTGGCGGATGCGGCCCGAGCCAACGTGGAGCTGGGCGCACAGATCATCGATATCAACATGGGCTGCCCGGCCAAGAAGGTCTGTAACAAGGCCGCCGGTTCCGCCCTGTTGAAAGATGAGCAGTTGGTTGCCGAGATCCTGCAGGCCGTTGTCGCCGCCGTGGATGTGCCGGTGACCCTGAAGATTCGTACCGGCTGGGACCGGGACAACAAGAATGGCCTGACGGTGGCGAAGATCGCCGAACAGGCGGGCATTACAGCGCTGGCGGTGCATGGCCGCACCCGCGCCGACCTTTATACCGGTGAAGCCGAGTACGACACCATCGCCGCGATCAAGCAGGCGGTGTCGATGCCGGTATTTGCCAATGGCGATATCGACTCAGCCGAGAAAGCCCGGCGCGTGCTGCACGCAACCGGTGCCGATGGTTTGTTGATAGGCCGGGCCGCCCAGGGGCGCCCGTGGATTTTTCGTGAGATCGAACACTTTCTGCGTACCGGCGAAGTCCTGCCGGCACCGGAGTTGGTCGAGGTGGAACGTATTCTGCTAGAGCATCTGGCTGCCCTTCACACTTTCTATGGGGATGTGATGGGCGTACGCATTGCTCGCAAGCATGTGGGTTGGTATCTCGCAACCCTGCCGGGCGCCAGGGAGTTTCGCGCCGGGTTCAATCGTTTGGATGAAACGCAAGCACAGGTCACCGCCGTTCGTGAGTTTTTTGCCGAACGAGACAAGAGCCTGAGAGCAGGGGACGGAGAGGGGGTGGCCGCATGACGATCATGACCGAGACTTTAGTGAGTGGAACAACACCCGTGAGCGACAACGTCAATTTGAAACAGCACCTCAACACGCCGAGCGAAGAAGGCCAGACCCTTCGCGGGAGCGTTGAAAAGGCGCTGCACAATTATTTCGCCCACCTTGAGGGCGCTTCAGTCACGGACGTGTACAACCTGGTGCTCTCCGAAGTCGAGGCGCCCTTGCTCGAAAGCGTGATGAACTACGTCAAGGGCAACCAGACCAAAGCCAGTGAGCTGCTGGGCCTCAACCGTGGCACCTTGCGCAAAAAGCTCAAGCAATACGATTTGCTGTAAGCATTCAATCAAACCAGAAAGGCGCCCGCGTAAAACCGGTCGCCTTTTTTGCTGACTCCTTTGCTTTTGATGGAAATTGAAATGACCGACCAGACTACCCGCCTGCCGATCCGCCGCGCCTTGATCAGCGTTTCCGACAAGACCGGCATCCTCGAATTTGCCCGGGAGCTGGAAGCCCTGGGCGTGGAAATCCTCTCCACGGGCGGGACCTTCAAACTGCTGCAGGACAACGGCGTGGCCGCAGTAGAAGTCGCGGACTACACCGGTTTCGCGGAAATGATGGACGGTCGGGTCAAGACCCTGCACCCGAAAATCCACGGCGGCATCCTCGGCCGTCGCGGTATCGACGACGCCATCATGAACGAGCACGGCATCAAGCCGATCGACCTGGTGGCCGTCAACCTCTACCCCTTCGAAGCCACCATCAACAAGCCCGGCTGCGACCTGCCGACCGCCATCGAAAACATCGATATCGGCGGCCCGACCATGGTGCGCTCGGCAGCCAAGAACCACAAAGACGTGGCCATCGTGGTCAATGCCGGCGACTACAGCCAGGTGCTCGAAAGCCTGAAAGCCGGCGGCCTGACCTACGCCCAGCGTTTTGACCTGATGCTCAAGGCGTTCGAACACACCGCGGCCTACGACGGCATGATCGCCAACTACATGGGCACCGTGAACCAGGCCGCCGACACCCTGAGCACAGAAGGCCGCAGCCAGTTCCCGCGCACCTTCAACAGCCAGTTCATCAAGGCCCAGGAAATGCGCTACGGCGAGAACCCGCACCAGAGCGCGGCGTTCTACGTGGAGGCAAAACCGGCCGAAGTCGGCATTGCCACCGCGACCCAACTGCAAGGCAAAGAACTGTCCTACAACAACGTGGCCGACACCGATGCCGCGCTCGAATGCGTGAAAAGCTTCGTCAAGCCGGCCTGCGTGATCGTCAAGCACGCCAACCCGTGTGGCGTGGCCGTGAGCCCGGACGCCGAAGGCGGTATTCGCCAGGCCTACGAACTGGCCTACGCCACCGACACCGAGTCGGCCTTCGGCGGCATCATTGCCTTCAACCGTGAGCTGGACGCCGAGACCGCCAAGGCCATCGTCGAGCGTCAGTTCGTTGAAGTGATCATCGCGCCAAGCGTCAGCGAAGAAGCGCGCGCCATCGTTGCAGCGAAAGCCAACGTGCGCCTGCTGGCCTGCGGCGAATGGTCGGCTGACCGCGCCGCTGCCTGGGACTACAAGCGCGTCAATGGCGGCTTGCTGGTACAGAGCCGCGACATCGGCATGATCGGCAGCGCCGACCTGAAAGTGGTAACCCAGCGTGCTCCCACCGAGCAAGAGATCAACGACCTGATCTTCGCCTGGAAAGTGGCCAAGTACGTTAAATCCAACGCCATCGTCTACGCCAAGAACCGCCAGACCATCGGTGTCGGCGCCGGCCAGATGAGCCGCGTGAACTCGGCGCGTATCGCCGCGATCAAGGCTGAACACGCCGGTTTGCAGGTGGTGGGCTCGGTGATGGCGTCCGACGCTTTCTTCCCGTTCCGTGACGGCCTGGACAACGCCGCGAAAGCGGGCGTGACCGCCGTGATCCAACCGGGCGGTTCGATGCGCGATGCTGAAGTTATCGCCGCCGCTGATGAAGCTGGCATAGCGATGGTCTTCACCGGCATGCGCCACTTCCGCCACTGATCCAACCCGATTGAAATGTAGGAGCGGGCTTGTGTGGGAGGGGGCAAGCCCCCTCCCACATTTAAAAGCGCTCCTCTGGCGCCTACAGAATTTGAGGTTTTGAAATGAATGTTTTGATCATTGGCAGCGGTGGCCGTGAACACGCCCTGGCCTGGAAAGTTGCCCAGGACCCCCGCGTCCAGAAAGTTTTCGTCGCGCCCGGCAACGCCGGCACCGCCATTGAAGCCAAGTGCGAAAACGTCGCTATCGACGTGCTGGCGCTTGAGCAACTCGCCGATTTCGCCGAGCAAAACGTCTCCCTGACCATCGTCGGTCCGGAAGTACCGTTGGTGGCCGGCGTGGTCGACCTGTTCCGCAGCCGCGGCCTGGATTGCTTCGGCCCAACCGCCGGCGCCGCGCAGCTGGAAGGTTCCAAGGCGTTCACCAAGGACTTCCTGGCGCGCCACAAGATCCCGACCGCCGACTACCAGAACTTCACCGAGATCGAGCCGGCCCTGGCTTACCTGCGTGAGAAAGGCGCACCGATCGTGATCAAGGCCGATGGCCTGGCCGCCGGTAAAGGCGTGATCGTGGCGATGACCTTGCAGGAAGCCGAAGACGCCGTGCGTGACATGCTCGCCGGCAATGCCTTTGGCGACGCAGGCTCGCGCGTGGTGATCGAGGAGTTCCTCGACGGCGAAGAAGCCAGCTTCATCGTGATGGTCGACGGCAAGAACGTATTGCCGATGGCCACCAGCCAGGACCACAAGCGCGTCGGCAACGGCGACAGCGGCCCCAACACCGGCGGCATGGGTGCCTACTCCCCTGCCCCGGTGGTCACCAGCGAAGTGCACCAGCGCGTCATGGACCTGGTGATCTGGCCAACCGTGCGCGGCATGGCCGACGAAGGCAATGTGTACACCGGTTTCCTCTATGCCGGCCTGATGATCGACAAGGCCGGCAACCCGAAGGTCATCGAGTTCAACTGCCGCTTCGGCGACCCGGAAACCCAACCGGTGATGCTGCGCCTGCAATCGAGCCTGGTATTACTGGTGGAAGCCGCCCTGGCCCAGGCCCTGGACAAGGTCGAAGCCCAGTGGGACCCACGCCCGAGTGTCGGCATCGTACTGGCGGCCGGCGGTTACCCTGCCGACTACGCCAAGGGCGATGTGATTGAAGGCCTGGATGCGGCGGCTACGCTGGAAGGCAAAGTGTTCCATGCGGGCACCGCGCTCAAGGATGGCAAGGTGGTAACCGCCGGTGGCCGTGTGCTGTGCGCTACCGCCATGGGCGCCAGTGTCGACGCCGCGCAACAACAGGCGTACAAACTGGCCGCAAAAATCGATTGGAAAGGCTGCTTCTACCGCACCGACATCGGTTACCGCGCCATTGCCCGTGAACGTGGCGAAACGCACTAAGGCGCAGACGTCGCAAGCCTCGTCACTAGCTATCCGTTCGGTCAGGCAAGGGCCTCTGGCCCTTGCCGTACACCGGCCACCCCGCGCATAGTTAACCCGTGCATCAACCTACGAAGGGATTTCGCCGTGCGCTGGCTCAGGATCGCCATAGGTTTCACTGTCAGTCTGCTGACGCTGCTCTGCTTGTTCCCGGCCCAGGCCGCCGCGCAAGGCAGTGGCTGGGCAGTATTGCTTGATGAACAGGCCGACCTGCAACTGAGCGACATTCGTTCCTCGCGCTACACCAACCAATTCAGCCCCATCGAACTGGACCGCATTACCGCCGCGCAACCGGACGGTGCGTTGTGGGTACGTTTCAAGCTGCAACCCGGCAAGCACGAGCAAGTGCTGCGGGTATTCGCCCCGGACCTGTCCTACCTGAGCCTCTACGTGCTGGACGGCGACACCCTGATCGAGCAACAGAACACCGGCACCCGCCAGCCCCAGACGGAACGCCCGTTACCCAGCAGCGACTTCATGCTACCGATGCCCCAGAGCCAGAAGCCGCTTGAGGTCTACCTGCGCCTGGTCTCGGAACATGAGCTGCGCCCCTATATCACCCTGGAGCCGGCCGTACTGGCCGCCGCCGACCAGACCCAGACGCTGGTCTACGGCCTGCTCTTCGGTTGCCTGTTGATGCTGATCCTGCACAACCTTTCACGCTTTGCTTACCACCGCTCGCGCAGCAGCCTGTGGCTGGCGGCGTGCGAAATACTGTTGATGCTCAGCCTGGCGCTGCTGCTCAACCTAACGGGCCCATGGCTGCCGAACTGGCACGCTATCCAGACCCCAGGCGCGTACCTGGCGCTGCTGCTGACCGCGCCGTGCGGGCTGATGTTCGCCTACCGCTTCTTCATGCCCCTGGGCCCGCACCCGCTGAACAAGCTGTTGATGGCCGATATCCTGTTTATCGTGCTGTGCGGCCTGCTGCTGTTGTTTGTCAGCACCCTGCCGCTGAACATCATCACCTATGCGCTGGTGGCCCTGGCAGGCCTGAGCATGCTGTTTGTCTCGGCGTATCACTGGCAGAGAGGCTATGGCCCGGCGCGTTTGTTCGTGGCGGGCATGGTGGTGTTCAACATCGGCACGCTGATCATCCTCCCGGCGTTGCTGGGCCTTACGATGGTGTCGCCACAGGGGCTGATCGTCACGCTCCTCGCGTTTATCTGCCTCAGCGGCCTGTTGATGAGCCTGGCCCTGGGTGAACGCCAGCGCGCCCTCGTGGAAGCGCGCTTCAGCCTCAGCCGCGACCTCGCCGCGAGCAACGCCGAAATCGCCGCAAAGGCCGAGTTCCTGGCCAAGATCAGCCACGAAATCCGCACACCCATGAACGGCGTGCTGGGCATGACCGAACTGCTGCTGGGCACCCCGCTGTCGGTAAAGCAGCGCGACTACGTGCAGACCATCCACAGCGCCGGCAACGAACTCCTTACCCTGATCAACGAAATCCTCGACATCTCCAAACTCGAATCCGGGCAGATCGAGCTGGACGACGTGCAGTTCGACCTCAACGCGCTGATCGACGACTGCCTGAGCATCTTCCGCGCCAAGGCCGAACAACAGAACGTCGAGTTGATCAGCTTTATCCAGCCCCAGGTGCCGCGCGTCATCAGCGGCGACCCGACCCGCCTGCGCCAGGCGCTTTTGAGCCTGCTGGAAAACGCCCTGCAAAAAACCGATGAAGGCGAAGTCCTCATCGTCGTCGCCCTGGACGACCGCAGCACCAAGCCGCGCCTGCGCATTGCCGTGCAAGACAGCGGCCTGCCGATGGAACCCGCCGAGCGCGAGGCACTGCTGCACAGCGAACTGCACAGCAAGAACTTCCTCTCGGCCACCCGCTTGAGCGGGCACCTGGGCCTGGTCATCGCGCGTCAACTGATCCTGTTGATGAACGGTGAGTTCGGCATCAAGAGCGGCAGCCATCAGGGCAGCACCCTGTGGCTGACCCTGCCGCTTGACCCGGAACGCCTGGAGCACCCGACCTCCGACCTCGACGGCCCGCTCAGGGATGCGCGCGTACTGGTGGTGGACGACAACGACACCTGCCGCAAAGTGCTGGTGCAGCAATGCACGGCCTGGGGCCTGAACGTCAGCGCGGTACCTTCGGGCAAGAAGCCCTGGCCTTGCTGCGCACCAAGGCGCACCTGCGTGACTACTTCGACGTGGTGCTGCTGGACCAGAACATGCCCGGCATGACCGGCATGCAACTGGCGGCAAAAATCAAGGAAGACCCAAGCCTGAACCACGACATCCTGCTGATCATGCTCACGGGCATCAGCAATGCGCCGAGCAAGATCATCGCGCGTAACAGCGGGATCAAGCGCATCCTCGCCAAGCCGGTGGCCGGTTACACCCTCAAGACGACCCTGGCCGATGAACTGACCCAACGCAGCAAAGGCGGCGTGCCACCCCGCGCGGTCCTCAGCCCGCCGGCGGAGGTGGCCGTGCCCAGCGATTTCAAGATCCTGGTGGCCGAGGACAACAGCATCTCCACCAAAGTGATTCGCGGCATGCTCGGCAAGCTCAACCTCAACCCGGACACCGCCAGCAACGGCGAAGAAGCATTGGAGGCAATGAAAGCCCAGCGCTATGACCTGGTGTTGATGGACTGTGAAATGCCAATCCTCGATGGCTTCTCGGCCACCCAGCAATTGCGCGCCTGGGAAGTCAGCCATCAACGCATTCGCACGCCGGTGGTGGCGCTTACGGCGCATATCCTTTCGGAACATAAGGAACGCGCGCGCCAGGCCGGCATGGACGGGCACATGGCCAAGCCGGTGGAGTTGTCGCAATTGCGCGAACTGGTGGCGTTCTGGGTGGCGCAGCGCCAACAACGCCCCGAGCACGAACCCTCCTGACCGCAAATACAGTGGGAGGGAGCTTGCCCCGATGGCGGTCTGTCAGCCGACCACTTAGGGATTGATATACCGCTATCGGGAGCAAGCCCCTCCCACATTTGATCTGTGTCGCCTGATAGACTCCCAACACTTCTCCTGCCGCGAGCCGCCCTTATGCTCCACGTGTTATTCAGCGTTTACCTGAAGATGCTGGTGCTCTACAGCCCGTTCTTCGTGCTGTCCTGCTTTATCAGCCTGACCCGTGGCTATTCCAGCAAAGAACGGCGGCGCCTGGCCTGGAAAGTGGCGCTGGCGACCCTGGTGTCGAGCGTGCTGCTCTACCTGTTCGGCCGCGTCATTTTCAGTGTGTTCGGCATCACCGTGGATGCCTTCCGCATCGGCGCCGGCAGTGTGTTGTTCATCTCTGCCCTGGGCATGGCCCAGGGCAAGTCGGCGGTGCAGACCGACAACGTGCAGCAAGACGTGACCATCGTGCCGCTCACCATCCCCCTCACCGTCGGCCCCGGTACCATCGGCGCCTTGCTGGTGATGGGCGTCAGCCAGCCGCACTGGGATGACAAACTCACCGCCATCCTCAGCATCGCCCTGGCCAGCCTCACGGTCGGCGTGGTGCTGTATCTGTCCAACCGTATCGAACGCATCCTCGGTGACCAGGGTTTACAGATTGTCAGCCGGCTGATGGGCCTGTTCGTATGCGCCCTCGCCGCGCAAATCATCTTCACCGGCGTGCGCGGTTATCTGGTGCCTTAGATGCGGTACTTGGCGATCGCCAATTGCACCTTGTCGCCCGCGCTCTCGCGCATCAGCCGGATGGTTTTTTCGTTGACCACCGAGGTATTGAGCACCAGGCAGGTCTGCCCGCTGAAGGCCTCGAACGAGGAACTGTCCCACTCAAGGAACGGCAGCCCCACCTGTTTGCTCACTCCCTGGGTGCTGTAGGTCACCAGCACCATCATCAATTCCCCGTCCGTTTCGGCACAGGACGCCAGGCCAAAATCACCGCCCTGGTGCACCGTGCTGTTGCGTTTGAACAGTTCGAAAGACGCCGGCTGGCGCTTCAAGGCCTCCAATGCATCAGCGGCCAGCTTCGGCAGCGCGGCCAGCAGCGGCCCGGCCAGCGATGTCGAGGCCCATAACGTGGCGATGATGTTCAGCGCCGCCAGTTGCACCGTAGGCCTTTGCTGGTGCTTGAGACGCGCTCGAACCGGCTGCGCACCGGCAGCCAGCCCAGGCTGATCATCACCTTGATAAATTCGTCATACCAGGCTTGGCCGCCGCGCTGGATGTTCAACACATCGCTGACGTAGCTGCTGGCCAGCAGGTAGCTTTTGCGAATGTACTCGCGGTTAATCCCCGACAGCCCCTCGGCAAATGAAATCACGCCGTTGTTGACCACCGCTGCATTGCTGTCGTCGTCGACCGGCTCAGCAACGACCTGCTGGCCTCGCGCGCCGGGCAGCGTGTAGGCGGCAATCAACTTGCGCCGCTTTGTACTGTTGATCCTTTTGTGATGTCGCTCCATTTTCGTTCTCCACAAGCGCCCCACATGGGGCTTGCTCGCACACTAGTCCAGCGCCCGGTGGACTTTCCAGGCCACAAACATCGCTTGCGCGAGCGCGCCGGAAAACGCCGCCCAGCAATCGTAGGGGGCAGCCGTCGCCCTTGCGGTTTTCCTCGATAAAAAAGAAAAAGCTCCGAATAACGGCAGGTGGTTACCCAGCGTCAATCGGAGCTTTCGTGCAGCGTCAGGCGACGGGTTTTTCGCCGTACCAACGCGGCGTATAGACCCATTCACCACCACCGGCCCTGGGGAATGTGCAGGTGGTGGACGAGCCGATCAGCACCATGGTGCGCATGTCCACCTGCTCCGGCGTCAGTTGCCCCAGCGTGGTGACACGCAAGGTCTGGCCTGGGCGCCCGACATCACGGCCCAGCACCACCGGCGTTTGCGGGGTGCGGTGCAGCGCGACGATTTCCAGGGCGCGCCCCAACTGCCAGGGCCGCGACCGCGAGATCGGGTTGTAGAACGCCAGGGCCAGGTCGGCCTGGGAGGCGAGGTCCAAGCGTTTTTCGATGATCGACCAGGGCTTGAGGTTGTCCGACAGCGACATCACACAGAAGTCATGCCCCAGCGGCGCACCTGCCTGGGCGGCGGTGGCCAGCGAAGCCGAGACGCCCGGCAGGATCTCCAGGTCGACCTGATGCCAGGCCGGGTCGCCGGACTCGTGCAACGCTTCGATCACGGCAGCGGCCATGGCGAATACGCCAGGGTCACCGGACGACACCACCACCACCGAACGGCCTTGGGCGGCCAGTTCGAAGGCGTGGCGCGCACGCTGCATTTCTTCACGGTTATCGGTGCAGTGCTGCACCTGGTCGTCACGGAACGGCCCCGCCATGCGCACGTAGGTTTCATAGCCCAGCACGTCGGTGCAACGGGCCAGTTCAGCCTTGACCGCCGGCACCATCAACTCGGCCGCGCCAGGGCCCAGGCCGATCACGGCAAGACGGCCACGCGCACGCCCTACCTGGAACAGGTCCAGGGGTTGCTCGGCAACGTGAATCACGATGTCGGCGTCTTGGCTGACGCTGGCGAAACGCAGCGGCACAGCCAATGCCGAGGCCGCTTCATGCAGCGTCGCCTCGGCCATCTGCGTATCGCTGGCGAGCAGGCACGCCAGCGATTGCACGGCAATGCCCGCGTCATGCAACGCAGCACGCACACGCTCGGCCAATCGCGCGCCCGGTTTGCAGGTCACGCTTACATTCTTGGGGTAGATCAACAATTCGTTGGCGACGGGCACGCGCTCGGCGCTGCTCACATGGATCGCCAAACGCGCTTGCGGGTCCTGGGGCAGATGCGCTTGATCCAACCACGGCGCGGCGCCCTCGATACGTACGCTTTCGCCGCCCAGCAAGTCGCTGACGAAGCGCTTGCCCAGTTCCAGGTCCGCCAGCTCATAACCCGCGGGCGGGTTGAGCAGGCAGGTGCCGAAACGCAACTCGCCACTGGTGGTGATCGCCGCGGCGACATTCAGCGCGGCGCCGATGTGCCGCGCCATCACGTTAACCCCGCCCAGGCCACCGAGCAGCGGCACCACGGCGCTGCCGTCTTCGGCCACGGCGAGCACGGCGGGCTCGTCACCTTTTTCCAGCAGCAGCGGCGCCAGGGTGCGGATCACGATGCCGGCGGCGCACAGCGCAATCAGCGGCGTGCCGTGTTGATACAGCCGGCGCAGGGTGGCGCCGAATTCGTCGTAGGCCTGGTCGGCGCCCTCAACCCGCCCCGCCAGCCCATGGATCAAGGCGCCGGGGTACAGCTGCTGGATCCTGCGCGCCGTGGCCAGGCTGCCCTGGCCCAGTATGACAATCGCTGGCGTCATCACCCTTGCCACCGCTCACCGGGCACGATGATCAGCGAGAAATACGGCGACGACATCGGCTCCACCTGATCCAGCGGCACAATCTTTTGGTTAGCCATGGTGGCGCGCTCCACATACAACGCGCGCTCGGCCAGGCCGAGTTCTTCCAGTACCTGGCGCACCTTGGGGAAGTTGCGACCCAGTTTCATGATCACGGCGGCATCGGCATCCGCCAGGCGGCGCTTGAGGTCGTCATGGGGCAGCACGCCCGACAGCACCGACAGGCTCTGGTTGCGATACACCAGCGGCGCGCCCAGCACAGAGGCGCCACCGAGCATCGAACACACGCCGGGGATGACCTGCGCGTCGTAACGTTCGGCCAAGCGGTCGTGCAGGTACATGTAGGAGCCGTAGAAGAATGGATCGCCTTCGCAGATCACCGCCACATCGCGCCCGGCATCCAGGTGCGCAGCCACATTGACGCTGGCGGTATCGTAGAAATCGCTGATCACTTGCTCGTACGACAGCGGCGCCGGCAATGCCTCGGTCGTCACCGGGTACACCAGCGGCATCAGGGTCTGTTGCGGCACCAGGTGATCCTCGATGATGCCGAATGCATTGCCCTTCTTGCCCTTGGCCACGAAGTACGCCACCACCGGCGATTCACGCAGCAGGCGCAGGGCCTTGAGGGTGATCAGTTCCGGGTCGCCGGGGCCTACGCCCAGGCCGATCAAACGTCCGCGCACGGGCATTATTCGACCTCCGTGGCGAGTGCATTGACCGCCGCGGCGGCCATGGCGCTGCCGCCCAGCCGGCCCTGCATGATCACGAACGGCACGCCACGGCTATCAGCCGCCAGCATCGCCTTGGATTCGGCAGCACCGACGAAACCCACCGGGAAGCCAAGGATCAACGCCGGTTTCGGCGCGCCGGCGTCGAGCATTTCCAGCAAGTAGAACAAGGCGGTCGGCGCATTGCCGATCACCACCACGCTGCCTGCCAAATGCGGGCGCCACAGCTCCAGGGCGGCAGCGGAACGGGTGTTGCCCAACTCCCGCGCCAACTCAGGCACGCTGTCGTCGCGCAGGGTGCAGATCACCGGGTTATTGGCCGGCAGGCGCGCACGGGTCACGCCCTCGGAAACCATCCGCGCATCACACAAGATCGGCGCGCCGGCGGCCAGCGCGTCGCGCCCGGCCTTGCCGGCACCGGCGGAGAATTGCAGGCCGTCGATGGCATCCACCATGCCGCACGCATGAATCACCCGCACCGCGAGTTTTTCCAGGTCGGCCGGGATACGCTCCAACCTGGCTTCCGCGCGAATAATGGCGAAGGAGTTGCGATAGATCTCCTGACCGTCGCGGATGTAATCAATCATCGGTGTTGCTCCGTGGACGAGCGCGTAACAGGGCGCCCGCCGCTTCAATGGAAAGAGTGCGCGCGTGCAGCCGGCCAAAACCCGGGTGGGCTGCATCGCGAAAATAGAGGTCGTAGTGGCCGGGGCTCACTGCCAGCAAGGTGACCGGCGCGGTGTGCGCGGCGGCGCAGGAACGTGGGCAGCCGGACAGATGCGCCTCGGCGCCGGGTGCCTGCGCGGCCAGTTGCATGGCATCGGCCTTGGTGTCGGCCAAGGCTTTGCCGCAACCGCTGGAGCCGGTGCAGGCGACCAGGCGCGCCAGGGGCTGGTCGGCCGAGCAAAGGAAGCCCAGCTGTGCCAGGCGCTCGGTCACGGCGTAAGGTTTTTCGACATTGGGCAGCAGCACGCCCTGCCAAGGGGTGAAGCGCAAAGTGCCGTCCCCGTAATCGCCGGCAAGCTGTGCGGCGCCCTTGAGCATCGTTGAATCGAGGCGGCCCAAGGGCGCGACAGCGGCGACATAAAACTGATTCTGTTGAGGCTGTGGATAAGTCCCAAGGTGTAACAAAGCGCCACTGGCCGGGCGATTGAAACCGCTTGCCGGCAGCAGAGGCAGGCTCAGGTGGCTCAGTACGTTATCCACAGGCAAATGGCGCATGCGGGTTTGCTCTGGGGCCGCGAGGGCAAGGAACGCTTCGAGGACGGCCACCACCAGTGCGTGCCCCTGGTCCAATCGCACGGCGGCCAGCGGCGCATCCAGGCCCGGGCAACCCGCCAGGCCAAACGCGAGCAACGTCTGGCCATCGCGCACGAATGCCGACAACCACAGGTCATGATGATGTTCGAGCATCGCCAGGGCCTCGCCGCCATCCAGTTGCACGGCGAACTTGGCCGACAACCCGTGAAAACGCGGATTATTTTCCAGCGTGGCAAGGATCTGCCCAGCCAGGGGGCGGGTGTCGAACAGCATCTGCGGGTCGATACCGGCGCTGGGGCTGAGCATCAGGTTGCGTACATCGTCACCAGCGGCGTTGTTCGGGCCAAGGCCAGCGGCGAGCAGCCTCGCGATCAAGGCATCCTGCTCGGCGCCGATCCCGCGGATCTGCAGGTTGGCGCGGTTGGTTGCCTCGATCACCCCACCGGCATAGGCCTGGGCCGCGTCCGCCACGGCGTTGGCCTGGGCGGCGCTGATCGAACCACCGGCCAACTTGATCCGGCAAATGCCGCCGTCCAAGGCCTGGACGATACGCAGCAACCCCGGACAAGCCGAGGGGCGCAAGGTATTCAGAGCGGGCGTTGGGTTCACGGAGCTACCGGTTCACGGGTAAAGGCGCGGTATTATGCCTGCTTTGTCCGGCGGCATGAAAAGCCTGCCCGTCGGATGTCGCTCAAGGAATGGATATGTCGCCCTGGCTGACGGTTGTAGGCATCGGTGAAGACGGCTTCAAGGGGCTGGGCAGGAATGCCCGGCATGCCCTGTTGCGCGCCACGCGGATTATAGGTGCTCAGCGCCAGTTGGACCTGTTGCCCGTGTGCATTCGTGGCGAGCGCCAGCTGTGGCCGAGCCCGTTTTCCCTGGAACCGGTGCTGGCAAAACGTGGCGAACCGGTGTGCGTGCTGGCCAGCGGAGATCCGATGTTCTATGGCGTGGGGGCCAGTCTGACGCGGCAGATCGCGGCTGAAGAGTTGCTGATTTTACCGGCACCGTCGTCGGTTTCCCTGGCAGCCGCGCGTTTGGGCTGGCCGTTGCAGGACGTGGTGACGTTATCCGTGGTGGCCCGGCCCTTTGCGGCAATCAATGCGCACCTGGCCAGCGGCGTGCGCTTGTTAGTGCTGAGCAATGACGGTGGCAGCCCTGCGTTGATGGCGGCGTTATTGACCGAGGCAGGGTTCGGGCCCAGCCGATTGACGGTGTTTGAACAGGTGGGCGGCGCGCACGAGCGGCGCCTCGATGGACTGGCCGCAAGCTGGCAACACCTCAGCACTGCCGATCTGAACCTGGTCGCCATCGAGTGCATCGCCTCTGCCGACACACCACCGTTGTCACGCCTGGCGGGCCTGCCGGACGCGGCCTTCAAACACGACGGCCAACTGACCAAGCGCGATGTGCGCGCCATGACCCTCGCCCGCCTCGCGCCGATGCCCGGCGAACTGCTGTGGGACGTGGGCGCGGGCAGCGGCTCCATCGGTATCGAGTGGATGCGCACGCACCCCAGTTGCCGAGCGCTGGCGATTGAAGCCGACGAAGGTCGCCAAGGCCTGATCGAACACAACCGTGACGCCCTCGGTGTGCCCGGCCTGCATCTGGTGCGCGGTAAAGCCCCGGACGCATTGCAGGGCCTGCCGGTACCCGACGCGATCTTCATCGGTGGCGGCGTCACCCGCGACGGCGTACTCGACACCTGCTGGCACCACCTGCGCCCCGGCGGGCGGTTGGTCGCCAACGCCGTGACCCTGCAAAGCGAAATGACCTTGATGAACTGGCGCGCGGAGCACGGCGGCGAACTGACCCGCATCCACGTGGCCCAGGCGCAGCCGTTGGGGGAGTTTGATACCTGGCGCCAGGCGCTGCCGATCACCCTGCTGGACGTGGTCAAGCCGCTATGAAACGGATTCTGCTGCTGGGCGGCGTGACTGAAGCGCTGGCCATTGCCCGCACGCTGGGCCCGGAACATCTCTACAGCCTGGCCGGTGTCGGTCGCGTGCCGACCGACCTTACCTGCCAGGTGCGTGTCGGCGGTTATGGCGGCGCCGAGGGGTTGGCGCAGTTCGTTCGTGATGAGGGCATTAGCCTGATCCTCGACGCGACCCATCCGTATGCAGCGCAGATCAGCCGCAATGCCGCCGAGGCTGCACAGTTGAGTGGCGTGCCCTGCTGGGCACTGCGGCGCCCGGCGTGGCAACCGCAGGTGGGCGATGATTGGCGTGAGGTCAGTGACTGGGCCGGGCTGATCCAGGCCTTGAAACCGTTCAACCGGCCGCTGTTCACCTTGGGGCGCGAGCCGTTGCAGCACCTCGACGAAATTCCCCCCGGGCAGTTCTGGACGTTACGGGCGCTGGAGGTATACCCGGGAAATGAGCGCTGTGAAGTGATAGGCGCACGTGGACCGTTTCTGATCGAGGACGAGCGCGAGTTATTCGAGCGACGCGCAATTGATGTGCTGATCAGCAAGAACAGCGGCAGCACCGCCACCGAGCCCAAGCTGGAAGTGGCGCGGGAACGTGGGGTGCCGGTGCTGGTGCTGAAGCGGCCGGTGTTGGCGACCGTGGACCGGGAGTTCCCAACGGTCGCGTCGGCCTTACAGGCAATCACCCTTCTTTAAACACCACCGATCCATTGTGGGAGGGGGCTTGCTCCCGATGGCGGCGTGTCAGCCACTGATTGACTGACTTCACACCGCTATCGGGAGCAAGCCCCACATTCAAAACTGCGTCATCCAGCTACTGCTGCCGTCTGCGCAACGCCGAGCAATTCCTCTCGTAACCAACCGAACAGCCAACTCTCGGGCCTCACCACCGAAAGTCGAATCCCCCTACAAACACTTCTGAACAAGCTGGCTGGCTCAGCCAAAAGCCCTCGCCCTAACCTCCCCGCTCGCGGTTTCGCCTCAGCCATCCGCGATGGGGATGCCTGCTTTTGCAGCGCGTCGCAACTTGCCAATGTGTATCCCAAGGAATACGATCCGAGATGATTCACTTCAAGAGGTCTGATGAGTTTCAGGAATGGCTTTATTCGTTGCGCAGTCAACCCGCCCATGGACGCGTACTAACAAGATTGGATAACGCAAGAATGGGTAATTTTGGAGACTGCGAAAACGTCGGAAATGGCATATCCGAAATGCGCATCCACTATGGCCCTGGATACCGTGTGTACTTCAAGCGTGTAGGTGAGGTGGTTTACCTATTGCTGACAGGTGGCGATAAATCAACGCAAAAACGCGACATTGAGCGCGCTAAAGCAATTGCCGATGAATTTGAGAGAAAGGAGTGACCCATGACTCAATTTAACGATTTCGACATAGCCGAACACCTGACGACCCCTCAGGACATTGCGGGGTATCTGGAAGCTTCTTTCGAGGAGGACGCCGGTGACGGCCTGCTGATCCGTTCAGCGCTCAACAACATCGCCCGCGCCCAAGGCATGACCCAAATCGCCCGCGACGCAGGCCTCGGACGGGAAAGTCTATACAAAGCCCTCTCCAGCACTGGCAATCCTGAGTTCGCGACTATCATGAAGGTCATGAAGGCGTTAGGCCTGAGACTTCGCGCCACCGCTATCTGATGGCACTGCGACACCAAACCACACCGCCCCTTTTTACTTCTCCCCACCGATCAGGCTAAATACCCGCCTGCTCCTTTAACCCTACGGATTGTCCGCCATGGCCCGTCAACGCTTTGCAATTGCCTGGATCGCCTGCCTTGCAGTGCTGTTCAATGCGTTTGCCATGCCGATGGCCAGTGCGATGCAGCAGACGGATGACCCGGTCAAGCGGCTGATGTGGGGCGGGTTCTGTTCTTCCAATGGCGCCAGCCTGAAGACGATTGCCCTGGGCAAGCTGCAAATCCCGGCGCCGCAGCAGGACGATCATTCCACCATGCAGCATTGCTGGTGTTGCTCCGGCGGGGCGCCCTTGGTGGCGTTGCCGGGGCATGCGTCGCAGTTGTACGTCACGCGGTTCGACGCGGTACAGAGCCTGCCACCCCCCTCGTTGCAAACCCCAACCCCGCGCCAGCAATGGCCGAGCCTCAACCCCCGCGCCTCTCCAACGGTCTGAGCTTCTTCGCAAGTGAACTGCGTTTAGAACCGTTCTGGAGAACTGCCATGCTTAAATCTTCCCTGCTTCTGGCCGCGTTGCTGCTGCCGGTGTTCAGTGCCGCCAACGCCGAAGACTACAAGGCCGGCGACCTGCTGGTCAGCGACCCCTGGTCCCAGGAATTGCCGCCGAACGCGCCGACGGTTGCGGCGTACTTTGTCATTCATAACACCGGCGCCACCCCGGATCGCCTGCTCAGTGCTCAGACGCCCTTGGCGCAGAAAGCCGAATTGCATGAGCATGTGATGCAGGGCGATTTAATGAAGATGCAGCAAGTGCCCAGCGTGGCCGTGCCGGCCAAGGGCGAGCTGACCTTCGCGCCCATGGCTTATCACGTGATGCTGCTGGGCCTCAAAGACCGCAGCCTGTTGGCCGATGGCAAGCAATTTCCGTTGACCCTGACCTTCGAAAAAGCCGGCAAGGTCGAGGTGCAAGTCTCGGTACAAAAAGTGCCGCCGATGGCCAACCACGGGCATAAGCACGCTCAATAGGCCAACACTCGATGGGCGCCCCTCGCGCCAGGCTCTCTCCACACCGCGTGAAGCGCGGCAGTTGGGTCTGCCTGTTTGCCATGTTGATGATCTTTATCGGCCCGCTGATTTCCCAAGCGATGCCGATGGACCATCACGCCGGTATGTCTATGGCAATGCCCATGGAGATGCCGGGCGACCACGGCGAATCCCATCATCCCAAAGCCCCCAGCGAACACCACGCACTCTGGGCCAAGTGCGGTTATTGCGACCTGCTGTTCAGTTGCCCCGCCCTGCCCGGCAGCGTGTCATGCGTGGCCCTCGGTCCCCCGCCGCCGGCCAATGCCCTCACCCCCGCCACGCGCCTGGGCCATGCCCGGCAGAGCATCTTCCCCGGCGCCCGCAGCCGTGCGCCGCCCGTCGTTTCGTAAACGTCTGACACCGTTACTTCACCCCGGCCGACTTTAGACAGACAGCCGCAGGCTGCTGGCCGTGTTGTTTACGAATGATTGATGGAATTTGTCATGTCCAGGTTTTCTGCTGACACCCGATTGGGAAGTACCACTGCGCTCGCCATTTTATGCGGCGCATTCCTGGCGCCACAGGTTCAGGCCGACGAGCATGAGCTGAGCCCCACCGTGATCACCGCGATCGCACCCAGCTCGCCGCTGACCGTGGTCACCGACCCGAAAGACCCGCGCCAACCGGTGCCCGCCAGCGATGGCGGCGACTACCTCAAGACCATCCCCGGCTTCGCCCTGGTGCGCAACGGCGGCACCAATGGCGACCCGGTGCTGCGCGGCATGTTCGGCTCGCGCCTGAACATCCTCACCAACGGCAGCATGATGCTCGGCGCCTGCCCCGGCCGCATGGATGCGCCCACCTCGTACATTTCGCCGGAAACCTACGACACCCTAACCGTGATCAAGGGCCCGCAAACCGTGCTCTGGGGCCCAGG
Organism: Pseudomonas sp. S3_A03; assembly: GCF_054668275.1. Classification (NCBI taxonomy): domain Bacteria; kingdom Pseudomonadati; phylum Pseudomonadota; class Gammaproteobacteria; order Pseudomonadales; family Pseudomonadaceae; genus Pseudomonas; species Pseudomonas sp. S3_A03. The sequence continues at coordinate 4,729,279 of NZ_CP162753.1, read as the reverse complement.
CGCTTCGGCCGGCACCATTTTGTTCGAGCGCGAGCCGGAACACTTCGGCGAGCTGGGCACGCGGCTCAATGCCAGTGTGCTGGCCGGTTCCAACGGGCGTTTCGACAAGGTCATCGACGCCGCCGCCGGCGGGCCGCGGGGCTACGTACGGGTGATCGGCAACCAGGCACACGCCGACGATTACAAGGACGGCAACCACGACACCGTCGCCTCACGCTACGACAAATGGAACGGCGACGTGGCCGTGGGTTTTACCCCCGACGCCGACACCCTGCTGGAACTCACCGCCGGCCGTGGCGATGGCGAAGCACGCTACGCCGGGCGCGGCATGGACGGCTCGCAGTTCCTGCGCGAAAGCCTGGGCCTGCGCTTCGAAAAATCGAATATCGGCGAGGTGCTGGACAAGGTCGAGGCCCAGGTCTACTACAACTACGCCGACCACGTGATGGACAACTACAGCCTGCGCACGCCCTCGGGCACCGGGATGATGGCCGGGCCCATGGCCTCCAACGTTGACCGTCGCACCCTCGGCGCGCGGGTCAAAGCCACCTGGCGCTGGGCCGATCTGCAGTTGATCAGCGGCCTGGATGCACAGACCAATGAACACCGCGCACGCAGCAGCATGGGCATCGACACCTACAAAGACCTGCCGCGCACCAAGGACGCCAACTTCCACAACTACGGCGTGTTCGGTGAACTGACCTGGTACGCCGCCGACCGCGACCGCCTGATCAGCGGCGCGCGCCTGGACCGCGCCTCGGCCAAGGATTTTCGCCAAACCCTCGGCTCCGGCATGAGCACCCGCCCAAACCCGACCGCCGACAATAGCCGCGCAGACACCCTGCCCTCGGGCTTCATGCGTTACGAGCACGACCTGGCCGACACCCCCACCACGCTCTACGCCGGCCTGGGCCACGCCGAACGGTTCCCGGACTACTGGGAACTGTTCTCCCCCAACACCGGCGCGGCAGGCTCAGTGAATGCCTTCGACGGGGTGAAACCGGAGAAAACCACCCAACTCGACTTCGGCGCGCAATACAAAGCCGCCGACCTCGAAGCCTGGGCCTCGGGCTATGTGGGCCAGGTGCGTGACTTCATCCTGTTCGACTACCGGGCCGGCAGGATGGGCACCACCTCCCAGGCGCGCAATGTCGACGCGCGCATCATGGGCGGCGAACTGGGTGCGGCATACAAGCTGACGCGCCACTGGAAAGCCGACGCCAGCCTCGCCTACGCCTGGGGCAAGAACAGCAGCGACGGCAAGCCCCTGCCGCAAATGCCGCCGCTGGACACACGCCTGGGCCTCACCTACAGCGAAGACGACTGGAGCGCCGGCGCCCTCTGGCGGGTGGTCGCCGCGCAACACCGCATCGACCCGAACAAGGGCAATGTGGTCGGCAAGGACTACGACAAGAGCGGCGGCTTTGGCGTGTTTTCGCTGAACGCCGCGTACCGCCTCAATAAACACTTCAAGGTCAGCACCGGCGTCGACAACCTGTTCGGCAAAGCCTATGCCGAGCACCTGAACCTGGCGGGCAACGCCGGGTTCGGCTACCCGGCCAGCGATCCGCAGGCCATCAAGGAGCCCGGCCGAACCCTTTGGACCAAGGTGGACATGAGCTTCTAAACGCATCGCCGGCAAGCCAGCTCCCACATTGGAATACCTCCCAAATGTGGGAGGGGGCTTGCCCCCGATGACGGTGTACCTGACACAAAAAACTCAAAGCCTTGCGGAGCCCGATGATGAACAAGCAAAAAATCTCCTTCTACAACCTGGCCTGGCGCTGGCACTTCTACGCCGGGCTCTTCGTCGCCCCCTTCATGGTGCTGCTGGCAATCACCGGCATCATCTACCTGTTCAAACCCCAACTCGACCCGTTGATGTACGGCCACCTGCTGACCGTCCCCGCCGCCGAACACACATTGAGCGCCGACGAACAACTGCAACGCGCCAAGGCCGCCTACCCTCAGGGCGCAATCAGCAAGTACCTGCCCCCGGTGGACGCCACCCGCAGCGCGCAGTTCGTGATGCACAACGGCGGCCGGGAAATCACCGTATTCGTCGACCCCTATCGCGGCACGGTGCTCGGCGAACAGGACGCAAAATACAACCTGCAAGCCATCGCCCGAGCCCTGCACGGCGAGCTGATGATCGGCACCACCGGCGACCGCCTGGTGGAACTCGCCGCCGGCTGGGGCGTGATGCTCGTCGTGTCCGGCCTGTACCTGTGGTGGCCGCGCGGCAAGTCGTCGGCCGGGGTATTGTGGCCGCGCATTAACAGTCGTGGCCGAGTGTTCTGGCGCGATATGCATGCGGTCGCGGGCTTCTGGGGCGCTGCGTTTTTGCTGGTGATGCTGCTCAGCGGCATGACCTGGACCGGCTTGTGGGGCAAGCAATACGCCGACCTGTGGAACCGCTTTCCAGCCGCCATGTGGAACAACGTGCCGCAGTCCGACCAGCAAGCGCGGGTGCTCAACACCGCGACGCAACAGACCGTTCCCTGGGCCATGGAAAACACGCCGATGCCGATGTCCGGCGACCACGCCGAGCACATGAACCACGGCGCCATGCATTCCGCTCCCGCCGCCCCCACCCTGCGACTGCAACAAGTAGTGGACCTGGCCACCGCGCACAAAGTCGAGCCCGGCTACAGCATCACCTTCCCCACCACCGCCGAAGGCGTGTTCACCATCGCCGTGTTCGCCGACGACCCGCGCTTTGATGCCACCCTGCATGTGGACCAGTACACCGGCAAGGTCCTGGCCGATGTGCGTTGGGCGCACTACAACCTTGTCGCCCGCGCCACCGAAACCGGCGTGATGCTGCACGAGGGCAAGATGTTCGGCTGGGTCAACCAACTGATCGTGCTGTTGATCTGCCTGATGATTCTGCTCAGCGCCGTCAGCGGCGTGGTGATCTGGTGGAAGCGCAGGCCCCAGGGCGGCCTGGGCGTTCCGCCGTTGCGCCATGACCTGCCCAAGTGGAAAACCGCGATGCTGATCATGCTCGGCCTGGCGATTGTTTTCCCGCTGGTGGGCGCCTCGCTGATCGCGGTGTGGGCGTTGGATCGCCTGGTGTTGGCGCGCTTTTTCGGCCAGCGCGCGCCCGCCACCGATCAGGCATAAGCCAGGCAACGCCAATCGCTCGCTAACGCACCAGCGCGGTGCCCGCTGCGCACCATCGCCGGATCCAGGCGCCGAATCGGTGCAGGGTCTGGCGCTCATCGCGGTGCGCAGCACCGGATTCAAGGGCTGGCCCGAGCGGGCACAGCCTTTGCAATCACTCCAGTATCTGACCCACAACAACACTCAGGCACTCGGAGATCGCACCATGAAGCGTCGCAGCTTGATCAAGGCTTTCACTTTGTCGGCATCCATTGCCGCCATGGGCATGACCTGGACTATCCAGGCCGCCGAGACCATCAAGGTCGGCATCCTGCACTCGCTGTCCGGCACCATGGCCATCTCCGAAACGTCGCTTAAAGACATGGCGTTGATGACCATCGATGAAATCAACGCCAAGGGTGGCGTGAACGGAAAAATGCTCGAGCCCGTAGTCGTCGACCCTGCGTCCAACTGGCCGCTGTTCGCCGAAAAAGGCCGGCAGTTGCTGACCCAGGATAAAGTCGCCGTGGTGTTCGGCTGCTGGACCTCGGTGTCGCGCAAATCCGTGTTGCCGGTGTTCGAAGAACTCAACGGCCTGTTGTTCTACCCGGTGCAATACGAAGGCGAAGAGATGTCGCCGAACGTGTTCTACACCGGCGCGGCGCCGAACCAGCAGGCGATCCCGGCGGTGGAATACCTGATGAGCGAAGAAGGCGGCGGCGCCAAGCGTTTCTTCCTGTTGGGCACCGACTACGTGTACCCGCGCACCACCAACAAGATCCTGCGTTCGTTCCTGCATTCCAAAGGCGTGGCGGATAAAGACATCGAAGAGGTCTACACCCCGTTCGGCCACGCCGATTACCAGACCATCGTCGCCAACATCAAAAAATTCTCCGCCGGCGGCAAGACCGCGGTGATTTCCACCGTGAACGGCGACTCCAACGTGCCGTTCTACAAAGAACTGGCCAACCAAGGCTTGAAGGCCACCGACGTGCCGGTGGTGGCCTTCTCCGTCGGCGAAGAAGAACTGCGCGGCATCGACACCAAGCCGCTGGTAGGCAACCTCGCCGCCTGGAACTACTTCCAGTCGGTGGAGAACCCGGTGAACAAAAAGTTCGTCGCCGACTGGAAGGCCTACGCCAAGAAACACAACCTGCCGGGCGCCGACAAAGCCGTGACCAACGACCCGATGGAAGCCACCTACGTGGGCATCCACATGTGGGCGCAGGCGGCCGAGAAAGCCAAGTCCACCGACGTCGACAAAGTGCGTGAAGCGCTGGCCGGCCAGACCTTCGCCGCACCGTCGGGCTTCACCCTGACCATGGACAAGACCAACCACCACCTGCACAAGCCGGTGATGATCGGCGAGATCCAGGCCGACGGGCAGTTCTCGGTGGTGTGGCAGACCCAGGAGCCGATCCGCGCGCAGCCGTGGAGCCCGTACATCCCTGGCAATGACAAAAAGCCGGACTATGCGGTGAAGAGCAACTAAAGCCCCCCAGGCCAAATGTGGGAGGGGGCGATCCTCTTCCCACACTGTCCGGCACGACTAGGACATTTGTTTATGCCCGCTGCCCTCCATCGCTATTTCCTGGCACTGCTGCTGTTACTGCCTTTGGCGGTACACGCAAGCGACGCCGAAGACTTCCTGGCCGCCAACCCGGCGCAACAAGCCAAACTCCTTCAGGATTGGGCCGCCAACCCCGACCCGGCGCGCATCGAGCTGGTGGACGCCCTGCAGCAAGGCCAGCTCACGCTCAACGGCGAAACCAAAACCGTGCGCCTGAACAACCGCCTGCGCGGCCTGATCGATAACGTGCAAGCCAGTCAGCAACTGCTCGCCGCCGACCCCAAGGTCCGTTTGACCGCCGCGCAAACCCTGCAAAAAAGCGCACAACCGGCGCAGCTCAAATTCCTCGACCAGCGCGTCGCCGCCGAAACCGATGAAGGCGTGCACACCGCGCTGAGCCTGGCGCTGGCCAACCTGCAATTGGTCGACCCCGACCCGGTGGTGCGCCTGGCCGCCGTGCGTTTGCTTGGCAGCACCGGCGACCCGCTGGCCCGCACGCGCCTGGAAGCCCTGCTCGCGCCCGGCGTCGAAACCGATGCCGGCGTGCACACCGCCGCCGAAACCAGCCTGGCCCAGGTCAAACGCAAACTGATGATGGGCGAGATCCTCGGCCAGGCGTTCAGCGGCATGTCCCTGGGGTCGATCCTGCTGCTGGCCGCGCTGGGCCTGGCGATCACCTTCGGACTGCTCGGCGTGATCAACATGGCCCACGGCGAGATGCTGATGCTCGGCGCCTACTCCACGTACGTGGTGCAGTTACTGATGCAGCGCTACGTACCCGCAGCCATCGAGTTCTACCCGCTGGTGGCGCTGCCGGTGGCGTTTTTTGTGACCGCCGCCATCGGCATGGCGCTGGAACGTACGGTGATCCGCCACCTGTACGGCCGGCCACTGGAAACCCTGCTCGCCACCTGGGGCATCAGCCTGATGCTGATCCAACTGGTGCGCCTGGTGTTCGGCGCGCAGAACGTCGAGGTGGCCAACCCGCAATGGTTGTCCGGTGGCATCCAGGTGCTGCCCAACCTGGTGCTGCCGTACAACCGCATCGTGATCATCGCCTTTGCGTTGTTTGTGGTGGTACTCACGTGGCTGCTGCTGAACAAGACTCGCCTGGGCCTGAACGTGCGCGCGGTCACCCAGAACCGCAACATGGCCGCCTGCTGCGGCGTGCCCACCGGGCGCGTGGACATGCTCGCCTTTGGCCTCGGCTCCGGCATCGCCGGCCTGGGCGGCGTGGCGCTGAGCCAGATCGGCAACGTCGGGCCGGACCTTGGCCAGAGCTACATCATCGACTCGTTCCTGGTGGTGGTGCTCGGCGGTGTCGGCCAACTGGCCGGCAGTGTCACGGCGGCCTTCGGGTTGGGCATCGCCAACAAAATTCTTGAGCCGCAGATCGGAGCCGTGCTCGGCAAGATCCTGATCCTCGCGCTGATCATTCTGTTTATCCAGAAACGCCCGCAGGGACTCTTCGCACTGAAAGGACGGGTGATCGACTGATGAACCAGCCATTGATGCTTACGGCCGCACAAAAGGCCGGCCCCAAGGCGACGATTACCGTCGGTGTGATCGTGCTGATCCTGCTGCTGGCGTTGCCGTTGTGCTCGCTGCTGTCGCCGCAAAACCCGCTGCACGTGTCGGCGTACACCCTGACGCTGGTGGGCAAGATCCTCTGCTACGCCATCGTCGCGCTGGCCCTGGACCTGGTGTGGGGTTATGCCGGGATGCTGTCCCTGGGCCACGGGCTGTTTTTTGCCCTGGGCGGTTATGCGATGGGCATGTACCTGATGCGCCAGGCCGCCGGCAGTGAGTTACCGGCGTTCATGACGTTTTTATCGTGGACCGAACTGCCCTGGTATTGGGCCGGCACCGACCACTTCCTGTGGGCCCTGTGCCTGGTGGTATTGGCGCCGGGGTTGCTGGCGTTGGTGTTCGGCTTCTTCGCCTTCCGCTCGCGGATCAAGGGCGTGTATTTCTCGATCATGACCCAGGCCCTGACCTTTGCCGGGATGCTGCTGTTCTTTCGCAACGAGACCGGGTTTGGCGGCAATAACGGCTTTACCAACTTTCGCAGCATTCTGGGCTTTGGCATCACCGAGCCGGGTACGCGCGCCGTGCTGTTTACCGCCACGGTGCTGCTGCTGGTGGCGAGCCTGTACATCGGCTGGCGCCTGGCGCAAAGCAAGTTCGGCCGCGTGCTGACTGCCCTGCGCGATGCCGAGAACCGCCTGATGTTCTGCGGCTACGACCCGCGTGGTTTCAAGCTGTTCGTGTGGGTGTTGAGCGCCGTGTTGTGCGGCTTGGCCGGGGCTTTGTATGTGCCGCAGGTGGGCATCATCAACCCCAGCGAAATGTCGCCGACCAACTCCATCGAAGCCGCCGTGTGGGTGGCCCTGGGCGGGCGCGGCACGCTGATCGGCCCCTTGCTCGGCGCCGGGGTGGTCAATGGCATGAAGAGCTGGTTCACCGTGGCCTTCCCGGAATACTGGCTGTTCTTCCTCGGGGCGTTGTTCATCATCGTCACCCTGTACCTGCCCAAGGGCGTTATCGGCCTGCTGAAGAAATGAGGAACGTCATGCTTGAACCTATTTTCGATGCAGGCAGCGGCCGTGATGCGATCGGCATCGGCCAGGCTGCAGGCAAGGGCCTCAACACGCGCCATGGCACGATCCTGACCCTGGAAGACATCAGCGTCAGCTTCGATGGTTTCAAGGCGCTCAACGACCTCAACCTGTACATCGGCGTCGGCGAACTGCGCTGCATCATCGGCCCCAACGGCGCGGGCAAGACCACGCTGATGGACGTGATCACCGGCAAGACCCGACCCAGCCACGGCAACGCCTGGTTCGGCGAAACCCTGGACCTCACCGGCATGAGTGAAGTGCAGATCGCCCAGGCCGGCATCGGCCGCAAGTTCCAGAAGCCCACGGTGTTCGAAGCCCTCAGCGTGTTCGAAAACCTGGAGCTGGCGCAGAACACCGACAAGTCGGTGTGGGCCAGCCTGCGCGCGCGCCTGAGCGGCGAACAGAAAGACCGTATCGAAGAAGTGCTCGACACCATTCGCCTCACCGCATCGGTACAGCGCCCTGCCGGCCTGCTGTCCCACGGCCAGAAGCAGTTTTTGGAAATCGGCATGCTGTTGATGCAGGACCCGCAGCTGTTGCTGCTGGATGAACCGGTGGCGGGCATGACCGACGCCGAAACCGAGTTCACCGCCGAGCTGTTCAAACGCCTGGCGGGCAAGCATTCGCTGATGGTGGTGGAACACGACATGGGCTTTGTCGGCTCGATTGCCGACCACGTGACCGTGTTGCACCAGGGCAGCGTGCTGGCCGAGGGGTCGCTGGAACAGGTGCAGGAAAACGAGCGGGTGATCGAGGTGTACCTCGGCCGCTGACTTGCTGGAAGGGGGCTTGCCAGCCCCCTCCCACAAAGGATTTGAGGAGAATTTGGGTATGCTGCAAGTCGAAAAATTGCACCAGTACTACGGCGGTAGCCACATCCTGCGCGGGCTGTCGTTTGACGTGAAGATCGGCGAAGTGACCTGCCTGCTCGGCCGTAACGGCGTGGGCAAGACCACCCTGCTCAAGTGCCTGATGGGGTTGCTGCCGGCCAAAGAGGGCGCGGTGAATTGGGAAGGTCGCGCCATTACCGGTTTCAAGCCACACCAGCGCGTGCATGCAGGGATCGCCTACGTGCCCCAGGGTCGCGAGATTTTCGGGCGCCTGACGGTAGAAGAAAACCTGCTGATGGGCCTGTCGCGCTTCCCTGGCTCGGAGGCCAAAGAGGTGCCGGCGTTTATCTACGAGCTGTTCCCGGTGCTGCTGCAGATGAAGCATCGGCGCGGCGGTGACTTGTCCGGCGGGCAACAACAGCAGCTGGCCATCGGCCGTGCCCTGGCCAGCCGCCCGCGCCTGTTGATCCTCGACGAACCCACCGAAGGCATCCAGCCGTCGGTGATCAAGGAGATCGGCGCAGTGATCAAACAGCTCGCGGCACGCGGCGACATGGCGATTCTGTTGGTGGAGCAGTTCTATGACTTCGCCGCCGAACTGGCCGACCAGTACCTGGTGATGTCGCGGGGTGAAATCGTGCAGCAGGGCCGTGGCGAAAATATGCAAAGCGACGGTGTGCGCGGCCTGGTAACGATCTAATCTGTAGCGTCCTGACGATAAGCACCCAACCATGAACCTGCCCGTTTCCTCTGCCTTGTTCACCCCCAGCTGGCACGCCGAGCTGGAACTCGGCTACGCGCGTTTCGGCGACACCACGCGCCCGGTGATGCGCCGCCACCTCGGCCCGCTGCGCGTGCAAAAGCACCTGTATGCCGAAGGCCCCGAGGTGTGCCAGCACATCATCGTGCACCCGCCCGGCGGCATTGCCGGCGGGGATCGCCTGGCTATCAGCGCCCATGTCGCCGAAGGTGCCTGGGCCCAATTGACCAGCCCCGGCGCAGCCAAGTGGTATCGCGCCAAGGGCCCTGCGTATCAGCACCTCGACCTGCGCGTCGCAGCGGGCGCCACGCTGGAATGGCTGCCCCAGGAAACCATCGTATTCAGCGCCGCCCAGGCCGAACTCACCACGCGCATTGACCTGCAAGGCGACGCCCGCCTGTTCTACTGGGATGTGGTCGCCCTGGGTCGCCCAGCCAGTGGCGAGCGCTTCGACCTGGGCCATTTTCAAGCCCATTTGGATATCCGCCGCGACGGTCGGTTGCTCTGGCATGAACGCCAGCGCATCGTCGGCGGCGATGGCTTGCTCGACTCACCGATCGGACTGGATGGGCAACCGGTGTTCGCCACGTTGCTGGTCACCGGCGACATCCCTGCTCAGTTGCTTGAACAATGTCGCGCGCTGCCGAACGCCGTACGCGGCGACCTGACCCAACTGCCCGGCTTGCTGGTGGCGCGTTGCCTGGCCGGTGAAGCGCTGCTGGCGCGGGGATGGTTGATTGATTTATGGCGGCTGTTGCGTCCGGCGGCACTTGGGCGCGAAGCCGTCGCACCACGAATCTGGAGCACATGAAGATCAAAATGTGGGAGGGGGCGGTGCGACGATTCGACGTGCTCCCGATAGCTGAGTGTCATGCAATAAATCTGTCACTGATCCATCGCCATCGGGAGCAAGTCGAATCGTCGCACCGCCCCTCCACATTTGATCTCCACTGTATTTAAGAATGCATTTAAAGGACCTTGAACCATGGACCTCACCCCACGGGAAAAAGACAAGCTGTTGATCTTCACCGCAGGCCTGGTGGCCGAGCGTCGCCTGGCGCGCGGTGTGAAGCTCAACTACCCGGAAACCATCGCCTACATCAGCGCCGCGCTGATGGAAGGTGCCCGCGATGGCCGCACTGTGGCCGACCTGATGCACTACGGCACCACCCTGCTCAGCCGCGAACAGGTGATGGAAGGCATCCCGGAAATGATCCCGGATATCCAGGTGGAAGCCACCTTCCCGGACGGCACCAAGCTGGTCACCGTCCACCAACCGATTGCCTGAGGCCCGGCCATGATTCGTGATGCAACCGAAAAGGACCTTCCCGCCATTCGCGACATCTACAACGACGCGGTGTGCAACACCACGGCGATCTGGAACGAGCAACCGGTGGACCTGGCCAACCGCCAGGCCTGGTTCAGCGCGCGCCAGGCCCAGGGCTACCCGATTCTGGTGGCGGTGGAAAACGATGAGGTCACCGGCTACGCCTCGTTCGGCGATTGGCGGCCCTTCGAAGGCTTCCGCTACAGCGTCGAGCACTCGGTGTACGTGCGTAACGACCAGCGCGGCAAAGGCCTGGGCCCGCGCCTGATGCAAGTCTTGATCGAACGCGCGCGCGCCGCCGGCAAGTACGTGATGGTCGCCGCCATCGAAAGCGGCAACCAGGCCTCGATCCGCCTGCATGAGCGCCTGGGGTTCGTCACCACCGGGCAGATGCCGCGAGTGGGCATCAAGTTTGGCCGCTGGCTCGACCTGACCTTTATGCAACTGGCCTTGAACCCGGGCGCCGAACCGCCCAAGGAGTGAGATCGATGAGCGCTGCACAACTGCGTCGAGTCCATGCTGAAAGCTTTGCCCATTACCGCCAGGGCTTGATCGAACTGTTGCTGGACGCGGTGAAGCATGGCGCCTCGGTGGGTTTCATGGCTGACTTCGATGACGCCCAGGCCCGCGCTTATTTGAGCGGCGTGCAAGCCGGTATCGAAGACGCCGGCTTGCTGTTGTGGGTGGTGGTGCGCGATGAACAGGTGCAGGCCAGCGTGCAATTGGCGCTGTGCCAGAAAGCCAATGGCCTGAACCGTGCCGAGGTGCAAAAACTGCTGGTGCACAGCAGCGCCCGGCGCCATGGCCTGGGCCAGCAATTGATGCACGCGCTGGAACTCGCCGCGCGCCAACACAAACGCGGCCTGCTGTACCTGGACACCGAAGCCGGCTCTGCGGCGGAAGCCTTCTACCAGGCGCTGCGCTACACCAAGATCGGTGAACTGCCCGATTACTGCCAAAGCCCGGACGGGCGCTACAGCCCGACCGCCATCTACTTCAAGACCCTGGGGCAACCTGCATGATTCCTGGCCAATACCGCATCCAGCCCGGCGAGATCGAACTCAACGTCGGCCGCCGCACCATCATCCTGAGCGTGGCCAACAGCGGCGACCGGCCGATCCAGGTGGGTTCGCATTACCATTTTTTTGAAACCAATGACGCGCTGACGTTTGACCGTGCCGCCAGCCGGGGCATGCGCTTGAACATTCCGGCGGGGACTGCGGTGCGGTTTGAGCCGGGGCAGAGCCGCGAGGTGGAGTTGGTGGATTTGAGTGGTGGGCGGCGGGTGTTTGGGTTTGCCGGTCGGATCATGGGCGACCTTTAGGGCCTCATCGGGAGCAAGCCCCCGATAGCGGCCTCATATTCAACACACATTTTTCAGGACAACCCTATGAAAATCAGCCGCCAAGCCTACGCCGACATGTACGGCCCCACCGTCGGTGACAAGGTGCGCCTGGCCGACACCGAATTGTTCGTCGAAGTGGAACAGGACTTCACCGTCTACGGCGAAGAAGTCAAATTCGGTGGCGGCAAGGTGATCCGCGACGGCCAGGGCCAAAGCCAGTTGCTTGCCCATGAAGTGGTCGACACCCTGATCACCAACGCGCTGATCATCGACCACTGGGGCATCGTCAAGGCCGACGTCGGCTTGAAAAACGGGCGTATTCACGCGATCGGCAAAGCCGGTAACCCGGACATCCAGCCAGGCGTGACCATGGCTATCGGCGCCAGCACCGAAGTGATTGCCGGCGAAGGCATGATCCTCACCGCCGGCGGCATCGACAGCCACGTGCATTTCATCTGCCCGCAGCAGATTGAAGAAGCACTGACCAGCGGCGTGACCACCATGATCGGCGGCGGCACGGGGCCGGCTACCGGTACCAACGCCACCACCTGCACCTCGGGCCCCTGGCACCTGGCGCGCATGCTGCAGGCCAGCGATTCGTTCCCGATGAACATCGGCTTTACCGGCAAGGGCAACGCCAGCCTGCCGGAGCCGTTGGTCGAGCAGGTCAAGGCCGGCGCCATCGGCTTGAAGCTGCATGAAGACTGGGGCACCACGCCCGCCAGCATCGACAACTGCCTGAGCGTCGCCGACAGGTACGACGTGCAGGTGGCGATCCACAGCGACACGCTCAACGAATCCGGCTTCGTCGAAACCACCCTCGCCGCGCTCAAGGGGCGCACCATCCACACCTATCACACCGAGGGCGCCGGCGGCGGCCACGCGCCAGACATCATCAAGGCCTGCGGCTTCCCCAACGTGTTGCCCAGCTCAACCAACCCAACGCGACCGTTTACGCGCAACACCATCGACGAGCACCTGGACATGTTGATGGTCTGCCATCACCTGGACCCAAGCATCGCCGAGGACGTGGCCTTCGCCGAAAGCCGCATCCGCCGCGAGACCATCGCCGCCGAAGATATCCTGCATGACCTCGGCGCGTTCTCGATGATCAGCTCCGACAGCCAGGCCATGGGCCGCGTCGGCGAGGTGATCACGCGTACCTGGCAGACCGCCGACAAGATGAAAAAGCAACGCGGCGCCTTGCCCGGCGACGGCGCGGGTAACGACAACTTCCGCGCCAAGCGCTACATCGCCAAATACACCATCAACCCGGCGATCACCCACGGCATCAGCCACATCGTCGGCTCCATCGAGGTGGGCAAGTGGGCCGACCTGGTGCTGTGGCGCCCGGCGTTTTTCGGCATCAAGCCGACCCTGATCCTCAAGGGCGGCGCGATTGCCTCAAGCCTGATGGGCGACGCCAATGCCTCGATCCCAACGCCGCAACCGGTGCACTACCGCCCGATGTTCGCCAGCTTCGGCAGCTCGCTGCACGCCACCAGCCTGACGTTCATCAGCCAGGCCGCACTGGAGGCCGGCTTGCCGGAAGCCTTGGGTTTGAAGAAACAGATCGCGGTGGTGAAGGGGTGTCGCGACGTGCAGAAAAGCGACCTGATCCACAACGATTACCTGCCGGATATCGAGGTCGACCCACAGACGTATCAGGTCAAGGCGGATGGGGTGTTGCTGTGGTGTGAACCGGCTGACGTACTGCCGATGGCGCAGCGTTACTTCCTGTTCTGACTTACCCCGGTGGCGAGGGAGCGTGCTCCCTCGCCACCGGGGCTTAGAAGTTTTCGCGCGGGTTGAAGTTGGCCTTTTTCGCCAGTGCCTGCCACAGCGCGATGGTCTCGTCGTCGGCCTGTTTGGGCATGACCGCCTTGAGTTGCACAAACAGGTAGCCGCGCTGCCCGGCCTTGTTCAGCAAACCGTGGCCCTTGGCACGCATGCGCTGGCCGTTCTGGCTGCCGGCCGGCACCTTGAGGTTGATCTTGCCGGTGAGGGTGGGCACGGTGACTTCGGTGCCCAACGCCAATTCCCACGGCGCCAATGGCAGGTCGATGATCAGGTTTTCACCGTCCACTTCGAACTTGGGGTGCGGCGCGAACTTGATGATCAGGTACAGATCGCCATTGGCCCCGCCACCGATACCCGGCGCGCCCTGCGCTTTGAGGCGGATGCGCTCACCGTCGGTCACGCCGGCGGGGATCTTCACGTTCAGGCTCTTGGTGGTGTTGCTGACGTGCCGGCCCGAGGCGTCGTATTGCGGCACCTGGAAGGTGACCTGCTTGGACTCGGTGGACAGCGTCTCCTCCAGGAACACCGACAGCTGCATTTCCACGTCCTGGCCTTTACGCCCGGTGGGCCGGCGCTGGCCGCCACCAAAGGCATCGCCGCGCGAGCCGAAGATCGAACTGAAAAAGTCCGAGAAATCGCCCGCGTCCTGGCCGCCGCCAAAGCCGCCACGGCTCTGCCAGCCCGGTGGCCCCTGGAACGGCTGGCCATGCTGGCCGTACTTGCGCAGTTCGTCGTACTCGGCGCGTTTGTCGGCGCTTTTAAGCGCCTCATAGGCTTCGGACGCGTCCTTGAACTTGGCTTCGGCGTCTTTTTCCTTGCTGACATCCGGGTGATATTTGCGCGCGAGCTTGCGATAGGCGGCCTTGATTTCCTTGTCATCGGCGCTCGGCTCGACACCCAATATCTTGTAGTAGTCTTTGAAATCCATCGGCGGTTCACCATCCTTAATCGAGATCGCACAGCCCGGGGCACAACGTGCGTTGTTTTGCACCTGTTGAGTGATGTGGCCTGGGGGTGCGTCGCAGTGTTAATCGGCACGTGCCGTATGCACCACATGTGGGGGCGAATCGCGCACTTTCAAGCACGATTTAACGGATGGTCGGCCTACGCATCCGCCTTCGACTGGCATACACTGCGCGGCCGTTTTTCGACCGGAACCCGATAGACATGAAAAACCCATCCCCAGCCCGTGCCTGCGGCATCGACTTTGGCACGTCCAACTCCACCGTCGGCTGGATCCGCCCCGGCCAGGAGACGCTTATCGCGCTGGAGGACGACAAGATCACCTTGCCGTCGGTGGTGTTCTTCAACTTCGAGGAGCGTCGCCCGGTGTACGGTCGCCTGGCACTGCACGAGTACCTGGAAAACTACGAAGGCCGCTTGATGCGCTCGCTCAAGAGCCTGTTGGGCTCCAAGCTGATCAAACACGACACCAGCCTATTGGGCACGGCGATGCCGTTCACCGACCTGCTGGCGCTGTTTATCGGCCAACTCAAGAGCCGCGCCGAAGCCAACGCCGGCCGAGAGTTCGAAGAAGTGGTACTGGGCCGCCCGGTATTTTTCGTCGATGACGACCCGATGGCCGACCAGGAAGCGGAAAACACCCTGGTCGACGTGGCGCGCAAGATCGGCTTCAAGGACATCTCGTTCCAGTACGAGCCGATCGCAGCGGCGTTCGACTACGAGTCCACCATCGAAAAAGAAGAGCTGGTGCTGATCGTCGATATCGGCGGCGGTACCTCCGACTTCTCGCTGGTGCGCCTGTCGCCGGAGCGTCGTCACAACGACAACCGCCAGAGCGACATCCTCGCCACCGGCGGCGTACACATCGGCGGTACCGACTTCGACAAACAGCTCTCGCTGGCCGGCATGATGCCGCTGTTCGGTTACGGCAGCCGCATGAAAAGCGGCGCCTACATGCCCACCAGCCACCACATGAACCTGGCCACGTGGCACACGATCAACTCGGTGTACTCGCAAAAGTCCCAGTTGGCCCTGGGCAGCATGCGCTACGACATCGAAGACACCGGCGGCATCGACCGCCTGTTCAAGCTGATCGAACAGCGCGCCGGGCACTGGTTGGCGATGGAGGTTGAAGAAACCAAGATCCAGTTGACCCACGAAGAACGCCGCCACGTGCCGCTGGACCGTATCGAAGCGGGCCTGAGCGTCGACCTGAGCCGGGCGCTGTTCGAATCGTCCATCGACGCCTTGCTCGAACGCGTGCGCGCCAGCGTGACGCAATTGCTCAACGATGCTTCGGTGAGCGTGGCGCAGGTGGACACGGTGTTCTTTACCGGCGGCTCCAGCGGCATCCCGGCGCTGCGTCACAGCATCGCGGCGATGCTGCCGAATGCGCGGCATGTGGAAGGCAATATTTTTGGCAGTATTGGCAGCGGCCTGGCGATTGAGGCGAGCAAGCGCTACGGGAACTGAGTTTCACCTGTGTGACGCCATCGGGGGCAAGCACCCTCCCACATTTTGATTTGTGAACACATTCAAAGGTGGGAGGGGGCTTGCCCCCGATGAGGCGCGCCCAGGCAGCACAAGGCTTAAACCATACCGCCGAGCTTCAGCTCACTCTTCAGATACGCGTAATAAATCGGCCCCGCCACCACCCCCGGCAGGCCGAATGCCGCTTCAAACACCAGCATCGCCAACAACAATTCCCACGACTTGGCACTGATCTGCCCGCCGACAATGCGCGCGTTGAGGAAGTACTCGACCTTGTGGATCACGATCAGATACCCCAACGCCGCCACCGCCACCCAGATCGACAGCGACAGCGCGACGATGGTGATGAGGGTGTTGGACATCAGGTTGCCGATCACCGGCAGCAGGCCGAGCAGGAAGGTCAGCACGATCAGGGTTTTGGTCAGCGGCAGGTGGATGCCGCACAGCGGCAGTACCACGGCGAGGAACACCGCCGTGAACGCGGTGTTGAGCGCGGCGATCTTGATTTGCGCGAACACAATGTTGCGAAACGCCTGGACCAGCAGGTGCAGGCGGTCGAACAGCGCGGCGGCCAGGGGCTTGCGTTTGGTCAGGTCGGGGATGCGTTGCAAGGCGATGATCGCGCCGAGCACCATGCCGATCAGCAGGGTGACGAACATGTGCGCCGCGTCTTTACCAACCAGTTGCAGTTCACTCAGGTGCTTGCTCAGCCATTCGCCGATGGCCACGCGGAATTCGGCGGCGCTGGCGGGCAGGTAGGCATCGAGGAACGGCGGCAATTGGCCGCGCGCGCGGTCGACCACACCCATGAATTTGTCGAGGGAAGCCCCAGGGTTTCGGCTTCGTGGAGCAGGAAGCTGATGGCGCCGGCAAAGATCAACGTCAGTACGCTGACGATCAGGGTGCCGAGCAAGGCCACCGCCAGCCAGCGCGCGCGGCGGCCTTCGATCAGCCGTTGCAGTTGGGGGGTGAGCATGTTGACCAGTTCATAGACCAACAGGCCGGCCAGCAGGCTAGGCAGTAGTTTGAGCGGCAGGACCAGCAGCAACCCGCCAAAAATGATGATGTAGCTGGCCAGCAACAACATAGGACGCTGAGAAAACGTTGGCATACAGCCTCAAAACGAACGGCGTTAAAGGATGGGCAGTCTGCCAGCGTTCAAGAAATCAAGCGAGAGCTGAAGGCGCGAATGCCGATCAAGTGTGGGAGGGAGCAAGCCCCCTTCCACAGTTGTTTTCCAGCGTTGGCGAAATAGGGGGTCAGCCTTTGAGGCAGGTGCTCATGAACGTCTTGCGCGCATCGCCGGTCAGCGCCTTGGTTTTCGCCGAGGCATTGCAATCCTTCATTTTCTGCTGCTGCGGGGTCAGGGTCTTGGCGTCATTGGCCGCCGGGGCCGACAGGCAGGTTTTCATGAAGGCCTTGCGCTCGTCGCCTTTGAGCGTCTTGGTGGTGGCTTCGGCATTGCAGGTGGTCATTTTGTTTTGCTGCGCGGTGGCGGCAAAGCCTTGGGAACAGAGCAGCAGGCCTATCATCATCAACGGAACACGCAACATCTTCATGGAGTTTTCTCCCGGTTACCGCGCCGAGGGGCGCAGCCTTCGCAGAGTGTAGCCAAATCCTGTTACACATTCCCACGAAGAGAGGATAATCCCCGTTCATTCCTCTGTACGGCGATGTCATGCAATACGCGTATCCCTTGCTGGCCATCTTCATCTGGGCCGGCAATACCGTGGTCAACAAACTGGCCGTCGGCTCGATCTTCCCCTCGGAGATCGGTTTTTACCGCTGGCTGTTCGCGGCGCTGCTGTTCACACCGTTCATGCTCAAACCGGTAGTCGCCCACTGGGCCCGCATTCGCCCGAACCTGGGCAAGATCGTGATCCTCGGCGTGCTGGGCATGGCCGTGTACCAAAGCCTGGCCTATTACGCCGCAGCGCTGACCAGCGCCACCAACATGGGCATCATCCTGTCGCTGATGCCGTTGATGGCCCTGACGGCGGCCATCATCAGCCTCGGCCAGCGCCTGACCTTCGGCGCGCTCACCGGTGCCGTGCTGTCGTTTGCCGGCGTGGCCGTGGTGGTCTCGGCCGGCAGCCTGGGGACGCTGCTGCAACATGGGGTCAACCTGGGCGACGGCATGATGCTGGTTGCGACCCTGGCGTATGCGGTCTACAGCACCCTGCTGAAAAAATGGCAACTGCGCCTGCCGCCGTTGGTGTTGCTGTACTTGCAGATACTCGTCGCGGTGGCGGTACTGTTGCCGTTGTTTGTGTTCTCGCCCAAGGCAGGCCTGGGTTGGGCGAATGTTCCGCTGGTGCTGTACGCCTGCATGCTGGCATCGATGCTCGCGCCACTGGCCTGGATGCACTCGGTCAAGACCCTGGGCCCCAGCCGCACCACGTTATTTTTCAACTTGCTGCCGTTGATTACGGCGTTGATCGCGGCCGTGGTGCTGAAGGAGCAATTGGCGCTGTACCACTTGATAGGTGGCTTGCTCACGCTGGGCGGGGTGATTTTGTCGGAGCGTTGGACAACTCCGGTTCGACTCGCTACACCCCGGCGGCCTTGAGCCGCTGCGCATGCTCCACAAACAGGCGGATCGGCTCGGCGCCCTTGCCCACCAGCCCCAAGGACTGGTTGACGATATCGAAATGGTCCAGCGCATAGTCGTCACCGATCACCCGCCCCAAGTGCGAGCTGTAGCGCCCGACCATGCCGTCGCACTGGCCTTTTTCGCGCACAAAACTGCGGGCAAACAAGCGGCAGCTGCGGTTAGTACCGTCGAACAGGTTGCGGCCACGGTCAGTGGTGCCTGGCTGCAACGTGCCCGACCACGAGTAATAGCGCACGCCATTGACCAGCTCCGCGCCCTGCCCGCCCCACGTGTCGGGCAGCCCCTGGGGGTACTGGCGATTGAACAGCGCTACGCCCGCGCTGGTCAGCGACAGGTGCGATGCGTGCAAGTCTGCCTTGAAGCGCGGCCCGCGATAGCCGGTTTCCAGCACGCCCATCAGCCAGGCAACCAGATGAAACAGCGCACTCATGAGGCGGCCTTTGGCGCCCTCGACGGGGTAGTGGGCATGGATATGGTCGGCCAACTCTGAACCGTGGTTGGGGCCGGCCACCGACGTCACCGACGCCACCCACTCCGGCCGCTTGGCTGCGGCATAACGCGCGGTCAGTGAGCCTTGGCTATGGCCGATGAGGTTGACCTTATCCAAGCCGGTGTCGCGGCGGATCTGCGCGATGTGCACCAGCAACTGCTCGCCACGCACTTCGTTGGAGTCCAGCGGCGCCACCTGCACCGGGAATACCTGGGCTCCACCGGCGCGCAGTGCCGGGACGATGCCATACCAATAGGGGAAGAACCCCAGGCGCACAAACCCGAGCATGCCGGGCACCAGCACCAGCGGATAACGCGTGGCTAACGACTGCGACATGAAGCGAACGTCCCTGATCAAGGAGGAGTCAGTGCAGCGTAGCCGTCTGCGGCTACGTACTCATGACACCTGTAGACAAATCCGATAAAACTTTTTGCGTTGCCTGGGACTCACAACTTGCAGTGATCACGCCGCCAGAGCGTGGCACCCAACCGGATTAGCCCCAGGAGATCGAGATGACTGAAGCACATTTGACCGACGTTGCCACCCTGCGCAGCCGCGCCCGCCAGAACGTCGAAAACGGCGCCGTGACCGAAGGCTACGACGCCGACCGCCAGGAAATCATCCGCCTGCTCAACGAGTCGCTGGCCACCGAGCTGGTGTGCGTGTTGCGCTACAAGCGTCACTACTTCATGGCCAACGGCCTGAAAGCCAGCGTTGCCGCCAATGAATTCCTCGAACACGCGACTCAGGAAGCCGAACACGCCGACAAACTGGCCGAGCGCATCGTGCAGTTGGGCGGCGAACCGGAGTTCAACCCCGACCTGCTGTCCCAGAACTCCCATGCTCAATACGTTGCGGGCAATACCTTGAAGGAAATGGTCTTCGAAGACCTGGTGGCCGAGCGCATCGCGGTGGACAGCTATCGCGAAATCATCCAGTACATCGGTGATAAAGACCCGACCACGCGCCGGATCTTCGAAGACATCCTGGCCCAGGAAGAAGAGCACGCCGATGACATGGCGGACATCCTGCAGGACCTGTAAACCCGTACGGGAGGAGGCTTGCATCCGATAGCGGTGGGTCAGTCAGTACACCCGGCACTGACCCACCGCTATCGGGAGCAAGCCCCCTTCCACATTTAAAGCTGCGTTTGGTCAGTCAGCCCTTCACGGTTTTCGGCGCCTTGCCTTCCTTCATCTGTTGCAGCAACGGCGCGCATTGGTTCGGCACATCCCCACTCGGTGCTACCAGCGCCAGCAACCCCGCCGCCGGCCCCGCGATCACTCCCAGCGCTACCATGCCGGCGCCACGCAGCATCAACGGTACGGCTTTGACCCCGGCATTGGGCTTGATGAACGGCCCGTTCACGTACAGCGGCGAGCGTAGCGAAAACAGGCGAAAGCCCTTGGATTCGGGGGTGATGGTCAGGTCCAGTTGCTCGCTGGCCATGTTCGCGGTGCCGTCGATGTAGATGATGGCGTTCTCGGTATCGAACACAAACAGCCGTGTGGTTGCCAGGCCGGTCTTGATGCCGAAGTCCGCCGCCGCGCAGTTGATCTTCACTTCCTTGTCGCCGAACAGGCGGCCAACCACGTAGTTACCCACGTTGAGCCCGGCGATTTCCATCAGGCCACGGCTGATGGCGCCATCGTTGATCAGCATCTTCAGGTCACCGTTGGCGCTGCCCAGCAGCGCCGCCACCGAGTTACCGCGCCCGGTTATATCAGCGTCGCCGTTGAGTTCACCGAAGCTGGTCTTCATCGGTTCGAACGTCGGGAACAGTTGTTTGAGCTTGAAGTTGCGCGCGGTGAGCCTGGCGCGGCCCTCCATCGGCGTGAGGCGGCCATTCAGGCGGATCTGCGCATCGAGCTTGCCGCCGGCCACGCCGAAGCGCAGCGGTTCCAGGCTCAGTTCGCCATCGTTGAGCACCAGGTGCGTGTAGAGGTCCGTGAAGGGCAAGTCGGCGCTGTGCACGATGCGTTTACCGGTGAACTCCACATCGGCATCCATGTCGCGCCAGCGCTCGGTGCGGAACGCTTCTACCGGCAGCACTTTGGTCGCGGGCTGTTTGCTTTCACCGCCACGGGCTTTTTGCTTGGCGTTGGAATCGGCGCCGATCAAGGGCGCAAGGTCGGTCATCAGCAGTTGGTTGGACACCAAGGCGCCGCTGAGCTTGGGCCGCGGCTGGCTGGCCAGGTAGGCGAGGTTGCCGTGAATGTCGCTGTTGCCGATTTTGCCGTTGAAGTTTTCATAGCGAAATGACGCGCCACCGGCCTCGTGCAGCTTGGCGATCAGGTGGCCGTCGGTGGAATACGCCGGGGAATCCGGCAGGGTCACGCCAGTGAGTGGGTACAGGTTGCCCAGGCTGGCGCCCGCCAGTTTCAGGCGCAGGTCGAGGGCGCCGAGGTTGAGCGGATCGGTCAGCGTGCCGGCCAGGGCGATGCTGGTGTCGGCGATCTTCACTTGGGCTTGCAGGGGGAACGGCTTGGTCGCGTCCTGCAGGGCCAGCAGGCCGCCGATCTTGCCGGCGCCATCGAGTTTCTGGCCGTGGTATTGGCCTTTGACCTTGAGGCCGAAGGCATAGTCCTGGGGCGCGGCGCCTTTTTCCAGGGCTTTTTTGGCATCGGCATCGCCGACGATTTCGCCGAACGGGATGGGTTTGCCCAGCGGGTCGATGATCACATCGAGTTGGGTCTTGAGGGTTTGGTCGTCGAGGGTCACATGGCCCTTGTCAAAACCGATGGCGCCGATGTCCACCACCCAGTTGGAGGGTTCGGCGTTCGGGTCCTTGGGGTCGAACGTGAAGGTCCAATTGGCGCGGCCATCGGCCAGGCGCTGCAGTTCGGCACTCGGTTCGGTGAGGTCGATACGCGGGATCACCACGCGCTGCACCAGCAGGGCCAGGGGCGAGATGCGCAGTTCGACTTTTTTCAGCGTGACCATGTGCGGTTTTTTCGACCAGTCGGGGTTGCCCAGGGTCAGGTCTTCGGCAATCACGTGGGGCCACGGCACCCAGGCACGCCAGCCGCCTTCATCGGGCTCGCGCTGCCACACCACGGCCAGGTTGCCATTGATGGCGAACGGGCGGTGCAGCTCTTCGGAAACTTTGGCATTGAGGGGCGGTTTGATGCGGTTCCAGTCGAAGAACATCAGAACCAGCACGACCACAGCGATTAACAGAACGAAGCTGGCGCAGCTCCAAGCGACGATTTTACGAGTGCGCGTCATTGCACAGGACTCCTGAATACGACTGGCTGGGTCACAGCCATTGGGACAGCTTTATAAAGCTACGACTGGCAAACCGCCAGGGGGTTTAACGCAGCGGCGAATTTAACTGAAAACACGCATTTTTCTGATCAACCGGACAAATTCGCGCATCAACGGCGCACCATTGTTACCCAGCGTTGTGTCGAAAATACCCACCCCGGTGCAAAACCGCGTGCTTGAGAGCCGCGTCCTAGAGCCCTCGCCGAGAACAATCAATTCTGTTGATTATTACCATTGTGTTTATGAACTTTTATATCGACTTATCGAGAGTAGCATTAGCCCCGTACCCACTTTATCGCCCTCCCAAGGAGCAACCCATCATGAAACGCCAAGTACTCGCTACCGTCCTGTTGTCCATCCTGGCTTCCAGTGCCTTTGCCCTGCCGGCCGCCGAACAGGTCACTCCACAAGTCAAAGCCGACGCCGCGCACTTCAACCAGACCCTGGCTCGCAGCGGCTCCCAAGAAGACGAGAACCGTGACTACGCTAAAGGCGCTGTCGCTGAAAACGGTTCGGACAACGCCAACAAACGCGCTTACACCGAAGGCCTGACCGAAAACGGCCGCAACCGCCTGGAAGAGAAAGGTCTGGTTGAAGGTGGCGCTGATCGCCTGCAAGAACGCAACGCTGTCGCCGAAGGCGGCGCTGAACAAGCCAACGACCGTGCCTACACCCAAGGTATCGCCGAAGGTGGTGCCGACCGCCTGCAAGACCTGCATCAAGCACAGAGCTAACCCGGTGGTGGCCCAGAAAAAAGCCCGATCAGTCGATCGGGCTTTTGACTTTTTGTAACCTGCATCACGCCTGCCTGCGTCAAGTTCGACGCCAACGAAGCTGTTTTGCTAGAGTGCGTCGCTGTACTTACCGACAAAGCTCACCCACCATGCTGCCCCGCGCCGAACAGAAGCAACAGACCCGCCTCGCCCTGATGGACGCTGCCCGCCATCTCATGGAGTGTGGCCGTGGGTTCGGCAGCCTGAGCCTGCGCGAAGTGGCCAAGACGGCCGGCATCGTGCCCACCGGGTTCTATCGCCACTTTGCCGATATGGACCAGCTTGGGCTTGTGTTGGTCAGTGAAGTCGGCCAGACCTTTCGCGCCACCATCCGCCTGGTGCGCCACAACGAATTCGTGATGGGCGGCATTATCGATGCCTCCGTGCGGATTTTTCTCGATGTGGTCTCGGCCAACCGTTCGCAATTCCTGTTCCTGGCCCGCGAGCAATACGGCGGCTGCCTGGCCGTGCGCCAGGCCATCGGTGCGTTGCGCGAGGACATCACCCGCGACCTGGCGGCCGACTTGACGCTGATGCCCAAGTTGCAACACCTGGATGCCGATGGCCTGCACGTGATGGCGGACCTGATCGTCAAAAGCGTGTTCGCCACCCTCCCCGACATCATCGACCCACCGGCCCAGGCGTTGCCCGCGCACCTCACGCCCCAGGCGAAAATCACCCAACAACTGCGTTTTATCTTTATCGGCCTCAAGCACTGGCAAGGCCTGGGCAGCACCGAGTAAACCGATCAGCCGGCCTGATGGAATCGCTTCGCGCTGGTGTAGTACTTGTTCCAGTAGCGGTTGCTGAGCGAATCAATGCGCACCGTCTTGCCGGTACGTGGCGAATGAATGAACTTGCCCTCGCCTATATAAAGCCCCACGTGGCTGACCGGACCGCGCCCATTACCCTTGAAGAACACCGCATCGCCGGGCTTGAGCGCACTGCGCTGAATGGTGGTGGCCGTTGAGCGGTGCATCGCCGTGGTGGTGCGGGGTAATTGGATATTGGCTTGGGTCTTGAACAGGTAGACCAGAAAACTGCTGCAATCGAAACCCTGCTGTACCGAGGTGCCTCCCAATTTGTAGCGGGTGCCCACCAACTGGTGAGCGCGGTCGATCACATCGTCGATCGCCGCGCCTTGCTCGGGCGCGGCAAAGGCGGGGCGTGGCTGTAGATTGGCCGAAGCCGAGGACATGCCCACGGACAGACCGAGAATGACCACAAAAAGTAATAGCTTGAACATGATGAACGTCGCGGCGAATTAAACACGGCGCAAAGCCTAATGATTTCGCAGGTAATGTGATGAACGTAGAATCCCCAGATCCCGTAGGACAAATCCGAGATTGCTCAGAGCGAGTGCGCATGGCGGTAGCGCGCACCACTTTGGAGCACGCGCCGACTCTTTCAACGCCCTGTTTAGTGGCATTGCCCTGCCCGCCTACAGGTAATTCCTACTCTTGACCGGGGTTGGCAAGCCCCTTGCTCTAGCTGTTTCATCGCTCATAGCTGGAAGCTTCCTGATGCTGGTGATCCACCGCCGAATCGCCCCCCAAGCCCTCTGGGCCGCTGAGCTGCTGCTGAATTTCGAAGCCCGCAGCAAAAGCCGCCTGCGCTGTTTCAGTGCCGACGGTGAAGACGTCGGCCTGTTTCTGGAGCGTGGCCAGCCGCCGCTTCACGATGGCGAATTCCTACAGGCCGAAGACGGACGTGTCGTACGCGTGTGCGCCCGGCCTGAACAACTGCTGCATGTCACCTGCGCCAGCGCCTTCGAACTGACCCGCGCTGCCTATCACCTGGGCAACCGCCACGTGGCGTTGCAAGTCGGGGATGGCTGGCTGCGCCTGCTCGATGACTACGTGCTCAAGGCCATGCTTGAACAATTGGGCGCCCATACCGAAACCCTTGAGGCGCCGTTCCAGCCGGAACACGGTGCGTATGGCGGCGGCCATCATCATTCACGCCACGGCGATGAAGATTTCAACTACCCGCCCAAGCTGCACCAGTTCGGCGTACGTTTATGAACCCAGCCTGGGCGCTGCTGCGCCTGGCCAGTCCGCAATTGCCGATTGGCGGCTACAGCTATTCCCAGGGCCTGGAAATGGCCGTGGAGAATGGCCGCGTCAAGGATGCGAGCAGCGCCCGACGCTGGATCAGCGACCAATTGCTGCTCAACCTGGCGCGCTTCGAAGCGCCGCTGTTGCTCGCCCATTGCCGCGCCGCCGCCGAGCAGGATTGGCCGAGGCTGGCGCAATTGTGTGAAGAACACCAAGCCAGTCGTGAAACCCGCGAGCTGTACCAAGAGAGCCGGCAGATGGGTTATTCGCTGCAACAATTGCTCAATGGCTTGCCGGAGCTGGACGGCGCCGCTCGCGCCTTGCTTGAGCAACACAGCGAGCCCCATCTGGCGTTGGGCTGGGCCCTGGCGGCTCGCGCCTGGAGCATCAGCCCCGACGACGCCCTGGCGGCCTGGCTGTGGAGCTGGCTGGAAAACCAATTGGCCGTGCTGATGAAAACCCTGCCCCTGGGCCAGCAGGCCGCCCAGCGCCTGACCAGCGAACTGCTGCCGCTGCTGCAACAAGCCCAGCAGGATGCCGGCCACATCGCCCCCCACTCGTTCGGCAGTGCCGCTTTCGGCCTGTCATTGGCATGCATGGCCCACGAGCGCCAGTACAGCCGCCTGTTCCGTTCCTAGGAGTTCTTGATTTTGGAGAAGCACATGAACACACAACCCCTGCGCGTCGGCATCGGCGGCCCGGTGGGCTCCGGCAAGACCGCCCTGACCCTCGCCCTGTGCCTGGCGCTGCGCGACCGCTACAACCTGGCGGTGGTGACCAACGATATCTACACCCGCGAAGACGCCGACTTCCTGGTCCGCAACGAGGCCCTGGCGCCCGAGCGCATCATCGGCGTGGAAACCGGCGGCTGCCCGCACACGGCGATTCGTGAGGACGCCTCGATCAATCTGGAAGCGGTGGACCAACTCAACCGCCGCTTTCCGGGCCTGGACCTGATCCTGGTGGAGTCCGGTGGGGATAACTTGTCGGCGACCTTCAGCCCCGAGCTGTCGGACCTGACCATCTACGTGATCGATGTGTCTGCCGGCGACAAACTGCCGCGCAAAGGCGGCCCGGGCATCTGCAAATCCGACCTGCTGGTGATCAACAAGATCGACCTCGCGCCGCTGGTCGGTGCCTCGCTGGAGTTGATGAACAGCGATACCCAACGCATGCGCAACGGCAAACCCTTTGTCTTCAGCAATCAGAAAACCGGTGTCGGCCTGGATGACATCGTCGCCTTTATCGAACGCCAGGGCTTGCTGACCGCCTCATAAATCAACCCATAAGGAATCTGCTCATGAGCCTCAAAAAACTCTTCGCAGCCGCCGCCTTGCTGCTCGCCCCGGCCCTGGCCTTCGCTCATCCGGGCCACGGCGACAACGGGCTGCTCGCCGGTATCAGCCACCCCCTGGGCGGTATCGACCATCTGCTGGCCATGGTTGCGGTCGGCCTGTGGGCCGCGCAGCAAAAAGGCGCCGCCCGCTGGGCGCTGCCGTGCACCTTTGTCGGCACCCTGCTGATCGGCGGCGTATTGGGCTTTGAGGGTCTGGCGTTGCCGGCACTGGAAAGCGGGATTGCCGCGTCGGTCCTGGCGCTGGGCCTCGCCGTGGCGCTGGCGGTGCGCCCGCCGTTGTTCATGGCGGTAGGCGCGACGGCGTTGTTTGCGCTGTTCCACGGTGTGGCCCATGGCCTGGAGTTGCCGGACATGACCAGCCCTTGGACGTATGCGGCAGGGTTTGTCGGTGCGACTGCGGTATTGCACGCGGCGGGTTATGCGCTGGTGCGTTGGCTGCCGGCTGCTGCGGCGCCGCTGGTGCGGGTGGCTGGGGCGGCTTCGGCGGTGACGGGAGCTTGGTTGCTGGCGGGCTGATTCGCGGCGCGGTCGAGGGCCTCATCGGGGGCAAGCCCCCTCTCACATTTGAACTGTGTTCACACGTCTGAATGTGGGAGGGCGCTTGCTCCCGATAGCGGTCTCAAAACCAACATCCACCCCAAGCCTGCTACCATGCGCGGCAAACACCCCTGCCGTGACGACGCCAGCCAATGCCCATCGCTTCCCCGCCTGCCTTGAATACCGTGCTCACGCACTTCCACAGCCTGATCGTGCCCCTCTGGCAGGGCCCGGGCTGGAACGCCGAGCTGGCGTTGCCCTATGAGGCGCTGGACGCCGATCACCGGCCTTTGCCCCCCCAACGCTATCGCGCCATGGCGTGCGCCCGACAGTTGTACCTGTTCGCCAGCCTGATTGGCGAACCCGGTGCGGCCTTCGCCGAAGCACGCGCGGCAGTGTTGTTCCGCTCGCTGCAACGGCACTTCCACGACGCGGAGCACGGCGGCTGGTTCTACAGCATCGACCCGGCCGGGCAGCCGTTGGATAAACGCAAAGACCTCTATACCCACGCCTTCATCATCTTTGCCTGTGCCCACTACTGGGCCAAGGTGCGTGAACCGTTGGTGGAGTCGGTGCTCAATGCCGCGCTTGCCGTGGTCGCCGAACGCTTCGCCAGCGGCGACGGCCTGTACGAAGCGGTGCTGGAACGCAACTGGTCTTCCCTCAACGCCGGGCCCTTGCAGAACCCGCTGATGCACCTTGCCGAAGGCTTCCTGGCCACGCTGAGCGTGCGTGAAGACGCCGTCACACAGGACGCGTTGCTCGACTTGGCCACGGCCCTGCAAAAGCGCTTCATCGACCGCCTGCACGGCGTGATGATGGAAAAACCGCTGGGCGCGGTGGATAACTGGTTCGAGCCGGGACACCAGTTCGAATGGTTCTTTTTGCTTGAGTCGTCGGATGTGCTGCGCGGCACTGCGCTGCATGCTTCGCTCACGCGGGCATTTGCCTACGCCGAGCAAAAAGGTGTGGATACGTTAAGCGGTGCGGTCAGCGGCATGCTCGCCCTCGACGGCAGCGTGCGCGACGGTACCCAACGCATCTGGGCCCAGGCCGAATACCTGCGGGCCTTGACCCTGCGCCCCGCCAGCGAAGCGCGGTTACAGCACCAATTGCTGGCGCTGCAACACAACTTCCTGCATGACAAAGGCTGGCACGAATGCCTGGATGCCAACGGCGCCGTCAGCCGACGGGATATGCCGTCGACCACGCCGTATCACCTGGCGACGTGCTATCAGGGGCTTATCCAGCATTTTTGTTGATTTTTAGGGCCGCATCGGGGGCAACGCCCCGATCCAAAGCCTTACTTGGCGCCACGCTCAATCGCAAACCCAGCCCAGGTCTGGCTCACCGGCATCAGTTCCAGGCGGTTGATATTGACGTGCGCGGGCGTGTTCATGACCCAGAAGATCGTGTCGGCAATGTCTTGCGGCTGGATCGGCTCGGCGCCGGCGTAGGTGGCGTCGTAGCGCGCCTGATCACCGCCGAAGCGCACCAGGGAGAACTCGCTCTCGCACAGGCCGGGCTCGATGTTGGTCACGCGCACGCCGGTGCCTTGCAGGTCGCAACGCAGGTTCAGCGAGAACTGTTTAACGAACGCCTTGGAGCCGCCATACACGTGGCTGCCCGGGTAGGGGTAGCTGCCGGCGATGGAACCCAGGTTGATGATCCCGGCGCCCCGGCCATGGGCGATCAAGCGTGGCAGCAGCAGGCTGGTGGTGGTCAGCAGGCCCTTGATGTTGGTGTCGACCATGGTTTCCCAATCGTCGAGGCTGCATTTGGGCGCCGGGGCCGTGCCCACGGCCAACCCGGCGTTGTTGATCAGGCCGCGCAACGTGGCGAACGACGGCGGCAGGTTGGCGATGGCGTCTTCCATGCCTTGGCGGTCACGCACATCCACGACCAGGCCATGCACTTCGGTCTGCTTGGAAAGCTCTTCAACCAGGGCATTCAAACGCTCGGCGCGACGGCCGGTGAGCACGAGTTTCCAGCCGGCTTCGGCAAACCGACGGGCGCAGGCTTCGCCGAAACCTGAGGTGGCGCCAGTGATAAACAGCGTGTTGGTCATGGTGTTCTCCTTGCGGGCATCGGGAAAAAATCAGCCAGCAGAATGCCCGTACCCCGCTGTTGCGGCAACCGCTATGCACCTACCTTCACACACAGCTGGTTGTTTTTTAACCACTCAGAGCAACGCCTTATAAACCGTGGCCTGCAGCCATATGCGCGCAGGTTATCCACAACTGCGCCCACAGTCTTTGGGGGCAAGTGCAAAACAGCTCAAGCCTCTATCCACAAGGCCTGCAGGCGATTTTAGAAAGTTTTTTGCTTGACCTCGGCCGAGGCGTATGTAGAGCCACGGCAAGCGGAAAAATCCGAACGATGGCTCCAGGCCAGACATTCCGGCCTCTGCGGCCGTCTTTCCAGAGTTTAGTCACAGACTTATCCACAGGCTGACGAGACATATTCCGGTCATATACCTGTGTCTTTAAACAGGTTGACAAACCCCTTGGGCGGTCGCGAAAAAGTCACTGATCAAAAAACAACCGTCGCGCTGTAAGCCACGGTTTTAAAGGCGTTCAGCCAGCTACTCCCACGTTACCCACAGCCGGTTCCACAGCGGATGGGGACAAGTCAAAACGGTGACAAAACAGGGATTTGCGGCGGCTATATGTCGCGCTTTGGGAGGTGGCCGGATTTGTTTTCCACAATTTCCTAAGCGCCGCAAAACAAATGTGGGAGGGGCGGTGCGACGATTCGACTTGCTCCCGATAGCGGTGGGTCAGTATCAGATGTGCTGACTGATACACCGCTATCGGGAGCAAGCCCCCTCCCACAGGGGGTCGGCGTTTTTATTTAGATCAGTGACCGCCGAGGTAGGCGTTGCGCACGTCCTCGTTCACCAGCAATTCTTTACCGGTGCCCGTCAGGCGGATCTCGCCGTTGACCATCACATACGCCCGGTCCGACAGACGCAGCGCGTGGTTGGCGTTTTGTTCCACCAGGAAGATGGTCATCCCAGTGGCCGCCAGCTCGCGCAGGGTCGAGAAGATCTGCTTCACCACAATCGGCGCCAACCCCAGGCTCGGTTCGTCCAGCAACAACAGCTTGGGCCGGCTCATCAGCGCGCGGGCGATGGCGAGCATCTGCTGCTCGCCACCGGACATGGTCATGGCCCGCTGGTTGCGCCGTTCCTTGAGGCGCGGGAACAGCTCGAACATGCGCTGCATGTCTTCCTGAGCGTATTTGTCACCAATCGGGATGGTGCCCATCAGCAGGTTTTCCTCCACGGTCATGTCGGGGAACACCCGCCGCCCTTCCGGCGACTGCGCGATGCCATTGGAGGCGATGTAGTGGGATGACTTGTGGGTAATGTCGACACCGTTGTAGAGGATTTGCCCCGACTCGGCCCGCGGCTGGCCGAAGATCGACATCAGCAGCGTGGATTTGCCCGCGCCGTTGGAGCCGATCAGGCTGACCGTTTCACCTTCGTTGATGTGCAGCGAGACTTTTTTCAGGGCCTGGATCGGTCCGTAGAACACGTCCAGGTCCTTCATTTCGAGGATAGGTGCGCTCATACCACTTCCTCTTCGTCTGCGCCCAGGTAGGCGGCAATCACTTTCGGATCGTTGCGTATCGCTTCCGGCCCGCCTTCGGCGATCACGTTGCCGTGGTCCAGCACCACGATGTGGTCGGAAATACTCATCACCATGCCCATGTCGTGTTCGATCAGCACCACCGTAAGGTCGTGTTCGTCGCGCAGCAGGCGAATCATCGCGCTGAGGGCTTCGGTTTCCTGGGGGTTGAGGCCGGCTGCGGGTTCGTCCAGACAGATGATTTGCGGCCGCGTGCACATGGCACGGGCGATTTCCAGGCGGCGCTGCTGGCCGTAGGAAAGCTCACCGGCGAGGCGGTTGGCGCAGTCCACCAGGTCGACCACTTCGAGCCAGTAGAACGCGCAGTCCAGCGCGTCGCTTTCGGCCTTGCGATAGCCCTTGGTGTTGAGAATGCCGGCCAGCATATTGCGGTTGACCCACATGTGCTGGGCCACCAGCAGGTTTTCCAGCACCGACATTTCCTTGAACAGGCGAATGTTCTGGAAGGTCCGCGCCAGGCCGGCACGGTTTACCAAGTGGGTGCCGCCAAACATCTTGTAGTACACGCGGCTGAGGAAGCTTTTCGGCGAGACGAAGTCCGTGGCCTGGAAGCGTTCGCCGAGCAGTTGGATCACGTTGGTCTGCTTGCCACGCACGTTGAGTTCGATCTTGCCGCCACTGGCCTTGTAGAAGCCGGTGAGGCAGTTGAATACCGTGGTCTTGCCGGCGCCGTTGGGGCCGATCAGAGCGAAGATCGAGTTGCGTTCGACCTTGAGGCTCACATCGCTCAGGGCCTTGATGCCACCGAAGTGCATCATCAGGTGTTCCACGGACAGGACGACTTCCTTGTTCATGGCGCCACTCCTTTACGTGGGGTTACACCGGTACGGCTGATGCGGATCAGGCCGCGCGGTCGCCAGATCATCATCACCACCATCAGCACGCCAAACAGCAGCACGCGGTACTCGGAGAAGCTGCGCAGCAGTTCCGGCGCTACCGTCAGCACGAATGCCGCGATCACCACGCCGACCGTCGAGCCCATGCCGCCCAACACCACGATGGCCAGGATCAGCGCCGACTCGAAGAAGGTGAACGACGACGGGTTGACGAAGCCCTGGTAGCTGGCAAAGAACACCCCGGCCAAACCGGCGGTGGACGCGCCGATGGTGAATGCAGAGAGCTTGACCAGTACGTGATTCAGGCCCATGGAGCGGCAGGCGATTTCATCTTCACGCAGGGCTTCCCAGGCGCGGCCGACCGGCATGCGGGTCAGGCGGTGCTTGATGTACAACACGGCCAGCACCACCAGGAACAGCACGATGTAGATGAACATGAACTTGATGTTGGGGTTGTAATCGATGCCGAAGAACTCGTGAAACGGGATGCCGCCATCTTTGGCACGCTTGCCGAACTCCAGGCCCAGAAAGGTCGGCGAAGGCACCGGCATACCATTCGGCCCGCCGGTGAACGACAGCCAGTTGTTGAGTACCAGGCGGATGATTTCACCGAAGCCCAGGGTCACGATGGCCAGGTAGTCACCGTGCATTCGCAACACCGGGAACCCGAGTATGCACCCCGCCAGCGCCGCCGCGATGGCCGCCAGTGGCAGTACCGTCCAGAAGCCCAGGCCCAGGTATTGGTAACCCAGCGCCAGGCCATAGGCGCCGATGGCGTAGAACGCCACGTAACCCAGGTCGAGCAGGCCGGCCAGGCCGACCACGATGTTCAGGCCCAGGCCGAGCAGTACATAGATCAAGCCCAGGATGACGACGGTGAGCAGGTACTTGTTGGCGAAGATCGGGAACACGATGGCGATCACGATCAATGCCGGGATAATCCAGCGCAGCCGCGATTTGTAGTCCGGTGCCAGCACATGCACGCCCGAACCACTGCTCTCGAAGCCCTGCAGGATCTTCACGCCCTTGGAGGTTTGCAGGAACAGGCTCATGGCAAAACGGCCGGCCATCACGATGGCGACCAACAGGCCCACGCGAGCCGGTTCCAGGTTGAAGCTGTAGCCGTCGAGGACCACGCCGACAATCGGGCCGAACACGATCAGCGAAATCAGACCGGCGAGGATCGTATCGACGACACTTTTCTTGATATCGATAGGTTTGGCAGCAGACATGTTTACACCTTCGCCACGAGTGGGCGACCAAGCAGGCCCTGGGGACGGAAAATCAGAATCACCACCAGCAGGGAGAAACTGAACACGTCTTTGTAGTCAGAGTTGATCAACCCCGAGAACAACGACTCGGAGATACCGAGGATGATCCCGCCCAACATCGCCCCAGGCAGGGAGCCGATGCCGCCGAGTACCGCTGCGGTAAACGCCTTGATGCCGATGATGAAGCCGGCATAGAAGTCGAAGGTGCCGTAGTTGAGGGTGATCAGCACGCCGGCCAACGCGGCCATGGCGGCCCCTATGACGAACACATAGGAGATCACGCGATCGGTGTTGATACCCAGGATCGAGGCCATCTTGCGGTCTTGCTGGGTGGCGCGGCACATGCGGCCGAGCTTGGTGTACTTGATGATGTAGGTCAGCAAAGCCATGCCCGCGAAGGCGGCGACCAGGATGAATACTTTGGTGTAGGTGAGCTGGACGAACCCACTGCCGATATCGACACGCCAGGCCCCGGCCAGCAGGGTAGGAATACCTTGTTGCTTGGCGCCCTGGGCGATCTGCGCGTAGTTCTGCAGGATCAGGGAGATCCCGATGGCGCTGATCAGCGGTGCCAGTCGGGTGGAATTGCGCAGCGGTTTGTAGGCGACACGCTCAATGACCCAACCGTACACGCCAGTGACGACCACGGTGAAGATCAAGGTGCCGAGTATGAGCAGCGGGAAGGATTCGATGCCGAAGTAAGCCAGCAGTGCCAGACTGATCGCCGCGAGGTAAGCGGAAATCATATAAACCTCGCCGTGGGCGAAGTTGATCATGCCAATGATGCCATAGACCATTGTGTAGCCGATGGCGATCAGGCCATAGACCGACCCGAGGGTCAGGCCGTTGACCAGTTGCTGCAGGAAAATACCATCCATAACGCAATCTCACGCGGTGAGCACCTGCACACCGGTGGGTGTGCGGCGCTTCTGGAGGAAAAGACAGATCTTGATAACAACACGGCCTTTTGTGGGAGGGGGCGTGCTCCCGATTGCGGTATGCCAGTCAATAGATTTGAACCTGATGCACCGCTATCGGGGGCAAGCCCCCCTCCCACAGGGGGGGCCGTGGCGTTTGTGCTTACTTCTGCTTTTCCAACTGGTGGTATTTGCCGTCCTTGTCCCACTGGTAAACCACGTAGTCGGACACTTTCAGGTCGCCTTTGGCGTCCCAGGTCTTCTCACCCATCACGGTCTTGACCGGGTGAGCCTTGAGCCATTTGGCGGCGTCTTCGCCCTTGTTGGACTTGGCGCCGTTGAAACCGGCGGCCAGGGCCTGCAGCGAGGCGTAGGCGTACAGGGTGTAGCCTTCAGGCTCGTAACCGGCCTTGCGGAACTCTTCGACCACGGCCTTGCTGTCCGGCAGCAGGCGCGGGTCAGCGCCGAAGGTCATGTACACGCCATCGACGTACTGCGCGCCGCCGGCGGTGGCCACCAGTTCGTCGGTCACGACACCGTCGTCGGACATGAACTTGACGTCCTTGAGGCCGGCTTCACGGATCTGGCGGACCAGTGGACCGGCTTCCGGGTGCAGCCCGCCGAAGTACACCACGTCGGCGCCCAGGGAGCGGATCTTGGTGACCAGGGCGCTGAAGTCTTTCTCTCCACGGGTCAGGCCTTCTTCGAGCACCGGCTTGACGCCGCGCTTGGTCAACTGCGCAGCGGTGGCATCGGCCAGGCCTTTGCCGTAGGTGTCCTTGTCATTGATGACCGCGACTTTCTTACCCTTGAGCACGTCGACGATGTAGTCGCCGGCGACGATGCCTTGCTGGTCGTCACGCCCGCACATGCGGAACATGGCGCCCAGGCCGCGCTCGGTCACCTGTGGGTTGGTGGAGCCGGGGGTGATCGCGATGATGCCCGCCTCGTCGTAGACCTCGGAGGCCGGGATGGTGTTGGACGAGCAGAAGTGCCCGACCACGCCGATCACTTTGTCCTGGTCGGCCAGGCGGTTGGCCACGGCCACGGCCTGCTTGGGTTCGCAGGCGTCGTCGCCGGCCACCAGCACGACTTTCTCACCGTTGATGCCGCCGGCCTTGTTGATGACTTCGGCCGCCGCCTGGGCACCCTTCATGTACTGCTCACCGAACGACGCGTTGGCGCCCGTCATGGGCCCCGCCACGCCAATCTTCACATCAGCTTGAACAAACGTAGAAACACCCAGCGCCGCTGCAACGGCGAGGGCCAGAAAACCTTTCTTGTAAAACGTCTGGGACATGAGTGGTGCTCCGATATTTTTGATTTTTGGCACGACAACTTGCGTTCAAACCTTTCACTGAAAGCTCAGAGCAAGCAGCGTGCCATTACGTTTTTATTCTTCAAAAAGACACGGTGTCATTGTTATTACAGGCGTTTCGCCACCGCTTGCCAGCACGTGCAACCCTCTAGCCCAAAGAGGTGCAACCAACCGCTATAAAAAGTACAACCCTAACGGGTCGCACCTGCAACCGGACGCATAAACGACTCTTCCTACACTTGTTACAACGTGCGTAACGGAACTGCACATTTACAGTGCGTGATTGCTACAACTTGCACCAATACAGATGAGTAGCCGCCTAATAAAACCCGGCTATGGAGCGGTAGTTCGCCGCTCAGATCACGATCCGCAGGCATTGCCCGGCGTGATACAGCGAGAATCCCGCCTCATACAGACAACTGCGCAACCCCACACCGGCCAACGGCTGCATCGGCGCGAACGGAATCGGCAATGCCTGGGCATTCTGGTGACACAGGTAGTCGGCAAACGCCTTGCCGACCACGCTGCCGGTGGTCACGCCCCGCCCGTTATAGCCGGTGACGGCCACAAGGCCCGGCGCCGGTTCGAACAGGCGCATCAAGTGGTCGGGCGTGAAGGCAATGCAACCAGTCCAGGTGTACTCCCACTGCACCGATTTGAGGTACGGGAAGTAGTGCTGCTGCACCCGATCGGCCCACGCTTTGAGGAACCAGGCCGGTTTCTGGTTGCCGTTACCCAGGCTGCCGAGCAACAGGCGACCCTCGGCATCGCGGCGGATGCTGCTCAAGACCTGGCGCGTATCCCACGACCCCTGGCCACCGGGAAGGATTTGTTTGGCGGCGTCGTCGGTGAGCGGGGCCGACGCGACCTGGTAGTAATAACCGGGGAAAAAGTTACGCCGCAGCTCGGTCCATTCGCCTTCGGTGTAGGCATTGGAGGCGATGACCACCTGTGCCGCCTGCACGGCCCCTTGGGCAGTCTGCACCGACCAGTGGGAACCCTGGCGTTCCAGCCGGGTAACCGGCGAATGGTCGAACAGTTGCCCGCCAAGCCCCACGGCCGCCTCTGCAAGCCCCGAGGTATAGGCCATCGGGTTCAACGTACCCGCCCGTCGGTCCAACAGGGCGGCGGCAATTTTTTGGGTGCCGGTGGCCTGCTCGCAGGCCTGGCCGGTGAGCAACTCCACTGGCGCGCCACGGCGCTTCCATTGTTCTTCACGACTGCGCAGGTCCGCCTCGCCACGGGCGTTGTGCGCCATGTGCAACGTGCCCTCACGGCGCAATTGGCAATCGATGTGGTATTTGTCGATCAGGCTGAACACCAGCGACGGCGCCGCGCCCAACATGCGGTTGAGCTGGCTGCCCACCGCTTCGCCGAACCCGGCTTCGATGTCGTCCGGCGGGATCCACAGGCCGGCGTTCACCAACCCGACGTTGCGCCCCGAACCGCCATGGCCGGTGCGATGGGCCTCCAGCACGGCGACGCTTTTACCCTGTTCCAGCAAGTGAACGGCCGCCGATAAACCGGTGATGCCGGCGCCGATCACGCACACGTCCACCTTGGCCTCGCCCCGAAGCGCGGCACGGTCCGGCCGGCTGGGGGTGAGGTGTTCCCATAAACATGTTTCGCGTAGTGCCATTGCCAGACTCCGATGAGACCCAACAAACCTCTAACTGCAAATGCGCTCAGCGGTGGGAGGTGGCAAGCCCCCTCCCACACTCATCTCACTGCGACTTCAGGTATCAGTCGAAGGTAATGCCCTGGGCCAACGGCAACTCCAGTGAATAGTTCACGGTGTTGGTCTGGCGACGCATATACCCGCGCCACGCATCCGAACCCGACTCACGCCCGCCGCCGGTTTCTTTTTCACCGCCAAACGCGCCACCAATCTCCGCGCCGCTCGGGCCGATATTGACGTTGGCGATGCCGCAGTCACTGCCCACCGCCGACATGAACTGCTCGGCTTCGCGCACATCGGTGGTGAAGATGCACGACGACAAGCCTTGCGGCACGGCGTTGTTCAGGCGCAGCGCTTCGGCGAAGTCGGTGTAGCCGACCACGTACAGAATCGGCGCGAAGGTTTCGGTGCACACCACATCGCTTTGCTCGGGCATTTCCACAATCGCCGGCGATACGTAGTAGGCGTTGGGGAAGGTGTCTTGCAACTGGCGTTTGCCGCCGAACACCTTGCCGCCTTCGCTCAAGGCTTGCTCAAGGGCATCTTGCATGTTGTCGAAGCCGTGCTTGTCGATCAGCGGGCCGATCAGGTTGCCTTCCAGCGGGTGGCCGATGCGCACTTTGGAATAGGCGGCCTTGAGGCGGGTGACGATTTCTGCCTTGACCGACTCATGGGCGATCAGGCGGCGCAGGGTGGTGCAACGCTGGCCGGCGGTGCCGACGGCGCTGAACAGAATGGCGCGTACGGCCATGTCCAGGTCGGCGCTTGGGCCGAGGATCATCGCGTTGTTGCCGCCCAGCTCCAGAATGCTGCGGGCGAAACGCGCGGCAACTTTCGGCGCCACTTCACGGCCCATGCGGGTGCTGCCGGTGGCGCTGATCAACGCTACGCGGGGGTCATCCACCAGCGCAGCGCCGGCATCGCGACCACCAATGATCACCTGACTGAGGTACTGCGGGGCATCGTTAAAGTTTTTCAGCACGCGCTCGAACAGCGCCTGGCACGCCAGGGCGGTGAGCGGGGTTTTTCCGACGGTTTCCAGATCACCGCATTGCCGCACACCAGCGCCAGCGCGGTGTTCCACGCCCACACCGCGACCGGGAAGTTGAAGGCGCTGATCACACCGACCACGCCCAGCGGGTGCCAGGTTTCACGCATGTGGTGGCCTGGGCGCTCGGAGGCGATGGTCAAGCCGTACAACTGGCGCGACAGGCCGACGGCGAAATCGCAGATGTCAATCATCTCCTGCACTTCACCCAGGCCTTCCTGAGTGATCTTGCCGGCCTCCCAGGACACCAGCTCACCCAGGTCAGCCTTGTATTCACGCAGCACGTCGCCGAACTGCCGCACCAGCTCGCCACGACGGGGCGCCGGCACGTTGCGCCAGGCTTGGAATGCATGCTCGGCGCGACTGACCTGTTGCTCCACCTCGGCGGCACCTTCCCACTGGACACTGCCGATCAGGCTGCCATCAATCGGCGAATGCACGGGCTGTTTACCCGCCTGGTACAGCGCCGGGTTTACCCCGAGACGATCAAGCAATGCGGCAACCATGGTCACTCCCTCAAATCTGCGTACAAAAAATCGCGCCGCGACATGCACGGCGATCCAGCGCTTATTTGTAGCTGGCCCAAGACTTGCCAACAAACGACGATTAGGCGAGATATCATTCCGTTTATTCATGCAAAGCATAAAAAGAGGCACACCGTGCTGAACAAAAGACATTTGCCCTCGATCACCGCCCTGCAGTGTTTCGAAGCCGCCACCCGCCACCTGAGCTTCACCCGCGCCGCCGAGGAACTGAACCTCACGCAGAGCGCCGTGAGCAAGCAAGTGGCGCAGTTGGAGGAGTTGCTGCAACACCTGCTGTTTCGCCGCGTGCGTCGTCGCCTGCAGATGACCCCGGCGGGCGACCTGTACCTGGTGGAAGTGCGCAAAATCCTCACCCAGGTGGAGATGTCCACCCACTACCTGCGCTCCTATGGCGGCGAAACCGAAGTGTTGCGCGTGTCCACGCCCTACACCTTCGGGGCCCGCTGGTTGGTGCCGCGCCTCAAGGGCTGGCGGCTGCGTCACCCGCAAATCCACCTGGACCTGTGCAACGAACAGGAACCGGATGACTTGCTGCAGGGCAAGGCCGACATGGCGTTCTATTTCGGCCAGGGCTCACGTCCCGGCACCGAGAGTTTGAAGTTGTTCAGCGAGGAACTGGTGCCGGTGTGCGCACCGGAAAGCCTGCCGGCCAAACCGCTCACCGACCCTACGCAGCTCAGCGAGTTGGTGTTGCTGCAAAACGCCTCGCGCCCGCAGGGTTGGCACGATTGGTTTGCCGACCAGGGTTACCAGACCGAACACAGCTACCACGGGCCGCGTTTCGATACGTTCTATATGTGCATTCGTGCCGCGCAGGTGGGCTGTGGGGTCGCGCTGCTGCCCAGGTTTCTGGTGGAAGAGGAGTTGGCCGACGGCAAGCTGGTGATTCCCTGGCCGCATGCGATGCCGAGCCGGGATGCTTATTACCTGGCGTATCCGGAGCATTCGGCGGAAGTGCCCAAGGTGCGCAATTTTGTGAAGTGGATGATGGAGCAGGTTATTTAGTGCCTGCTCCCGATAGCGTCAGTAGCCGTGGCAAAAAAAATCACTGGCAAAACCCCACAGGTCTATGCGCCACTAGCCCCCTTCCTTAATTGCGCGTAAAGGCCGGCGCTCAGCGCCGACCCGTCTGGAGATTCCCGTTATGAGCGAGAGTGTGTTTGCCGATCGCATCGTGCAGAACCTGCTCGACACCGACTTCTACAAGCTGACCATGATGCAGGCGGTGCTGCACAACTACCCCAACGTGGAAGTTGAATGGGAGTTTCGTTGCCGTAACAGTGAGGACCTGCGCCCCTACCTGGCCGAGATCCGCTACCAGATCGAGCGCCTCGCGGACCTGAGTCTGAGCCCTGACCAGTTGGGGTTCCTGGAGCGCATCAGCTTTATGAAGCCGGATTTTTTGCGCTTCCTGGGGCTGTTCCGCTTCAACCTGCGCTATGTGCAAACCGGCATCGAGAACGGTGAGCTGTTTATCCGCCTGCGCGGGCCATGGCTGCATGTGATTCTGTTCGAGGTGCCGATGCTGGCCATCGTCAGCGAAGTGCGCA
The DNA here is from genome assembly GCF_054668275.1 of Pseudomonas sp. S3_A03. Lineage (NCBI taxonomy): Bacteria > Pseudomonadati > Pseudomonadota > Gammaproteobacteria > Pseudomonadales > Pseudomonadaceae > Pseudomonas > Pseudomonas sp. S3_A03. Next base: position 4,689,556 of record NZ_CP162753.1, on the reverse strand, counting down.
ACCGCTACCGCTACCAGAGCGTGATCCTCGAACAGGCTCGCGAGCAGTTGTACCGCAAGTTCGACTGGCTGACGGCCAATGCCGGCAGCGATGAACTGGCCGAGCTGCAAGTGGCCGACTTCGGCACGCGCCGGCGCTTCTCGTACCGGGTGCAGGAAGAAGTGGTCAACGTGCTCAAGCACGACTTCCCCGGACGGTTTGTCGGCACCAGTAACGTACACCTGGCCCGCGAGCTGGACATCAAACCCCTGGGCACCATGGCCCATGAATGGATCATGGCCCACCAGCAACTCGGCCCGCGCCTGATCGACAGCCAGATCGCCGCCCTCGACTGCTGGGTCCGCGAATACCGTGGCCTGCTGGGTATCGCCCTGACTGATTGCATCACCACCGACGCCTTCCTGGGCGACTTCGACTTGTACTTCGCCAAGCTGTTCGACGGCCTGCGCCACGACTCCGGCGACCCGGTGCAATGGGCAGAAAAAGCCATCGCCCACTACCACAAGCTCGGTATCGAGCCGATGAGCAAGACCCTGGTGTTCTCCGACAGCCTGTCGCTGCCCAAGGCCCTGGAGATATTCCGCGCGTTGCGGGGCCGCATTAATGTGAGCTTCGGCATCGGCACCAACCTGACCTGCGATATCCCAGGGGTGGAACCGATGAGCATCGTGCTTAAGATGACCGCCTGCAATGGCCAGCCCGTCGCTAAGATCTCCGATGAAGCGGGCAAGACCCACTGCACCGACCCGAATTTTGTCGCCTATTTGCGTCACGTTTTCAAAGTACCTGCCCTATCCAGCAAGGAGTGAATCATGCAAGCCGTACAGCGTGAGATTGCGCAGCAGCTCAACGTGCAAGCGCCGTTCAAAGACCAGGCCGCCCTTGAGGCCGAGGTGGCGCGCCGCGTGACCTTTATCCAGGACTGCCTGCGCAATTCAGGCCTCAAGGCGCTGGTACTGGGCATCAGCGGCGGTGTCGACTCCCTCACCGCCGGCCTGCTGGCCCAGCGTGCCATGCAGGAACTGCGCGCCAGCACCGGTGATGAGGCGTATACGTTCATCGCCGTGCGCCTGCCCTACGAAACCCAGTTCGACGAAATCGACGCCCAGGCCTCGGTGGACTTTATCGAACCCCACGAGCGCCACACCGTGAATATCGGCCCGGCGGTGAAATCGCTGGCCAATGAGGTGGCGGCGTTTGAAGGCCAGGCCGCGGTGTCCCGCGACTTCGTGCTAGGCAACACCAAGGCGCGCATGCGCATGGTGGCGCAATACACCATCGCCGGCGCGGCCGGTGGCCTGGTGATCGGGACCGACCATGCGGCGGAAGCGGTGATGGGTTTTTTCACCAAGTTCGGTGATGGGGCCTGTGATCTGGCGCCGCTGAGCGGGCTGGTAAAGAACCAGGTGCGTGCCATTGCGCGGCATTTCGGTGCGCCGGAATCGTTGGTTGAGAAGGTACCGACGGCCGACCTCGAAGACCTGTCGCCGGGCAAGCCGGACGAAGCGTCACATGGCGTGACCTACGCCGAGATCGATGCGTTCCTGCACGGCGAGCCGGTGCGGGAAGAGGCATTCCGGATCATCTGCGAGACATACCGCAAGACCGAGCACAAGCGGGTGATGCCGTTTGCGCCGTGAGGTGAGTCAGACAGCTTTGCAGTGACTGTCAGATAGCTATCGGGGGCAAGCCCCCTCCCACACTTGACCGAGTTCCAGCATGTGAATGCGGTCGAATGTGGGAGGGGGCTTGCTCCCGACGAACGATGACGCGGCCTTATTTGACGACCACAGTGCCTTTCATCATCGAGATGTGGCCTGGGAACGAGCAGAAGAACGCATAGTCCGTCCCGGCGGCCAGTTTCGACACATCGAACGTCACCGAATCTTTCTCGCCGGCACCGATGATCTTGGTGTGGGCGATGATGCGGGCGTCACCTTCTTTCAGGTAGTTCTTGTCGATACCGGCGGCCATGCCGTCGCTGGCGATACCAGGCATATCGGCGGCAGAACTCAGTACCCAGTTATGCCCCATGACATTTTTCGGCAAGCTGCCGGAGTGAGTCAGCTCAACGGTGAACGTCTTGCAGCTTTTGTCGATTTCAATGGCTTTGGTGTTGAAGGACATCTGGTCAGTGGAGTCGACGGTGACCTTGCACTCTGCAGCAAGCAACTGGCCGCTCGCCAGAGTCAGCAGGGAAACAGCAACGAGTTTGGCAAACATGTGAATCTCCAAGGCAGGGTTTAAACAACGCGGATTGCGATAAGGGTGCCTCAAACGGGCTTGAATGCTTATGATCTGAATCAACAAATTGTATACAACTTTAGGCTATCAGACTTATCAACACAATCTACCAGCCTAAGTCGCAGCACCCGCCTATGATCGGCCCAACACTCACTGGAGCCCGAGCCATGCACTTCAATCAATTCTTCAACGGCCTGTTGGCCGCGTATGCCTGCGGTAAGTGAAGGCCAAGCGCGTCGCTAAGCTGCTACCATAGCGACCCAAGGCAGCTGCGCGCCGCCACCCTCACCTTCGACCCAAGAGGATCGCCCATGGCCAAACCTAATTACTCCTTCGCCAAACGTCAGAGAGACTTGGCCAAGGAACAGAAGAAAGAGGAAAAACTGCAACGCAAGAAAGCCGCTGCCGATGAAGAAACCGGCGCACTGAACCCGGACGTCGATGCTGAAGAAACGAACGACGAGACGGAAACACCAAAAGATCCGGCTGAATAATTTCCTTTGTGGTGAGCCGGCGCGCCCTGCTCACCACAATCCACCGTCACTCCAGCGGCATCACCGTCACCCGTACCTCCGGGTCATGGCTCCCTCCCCCCAGAATCACCCCCCGCAACGGCGACACATCGGAAAAATCCCGGCCCCAGGCCAGGGTGATGTGCTCCAGTGCCGGCTGTACGTTATTCGTCGGATCAAAATCCACCCAACCCGCCACCGGGCAAAACACCGAGACCCACGCATGGGAGGCATCGGCGCCGATCAGCCGTGGCTGGCCGGGCGGTGGCTGGGTGAGCAGGTAGCCGCTGATATAACGCGCCGCCAGGCCCCGCGAACGCAGGCAGGCGAGCATCAGGTGGGCGAAGTCCTGGCATACGCCGCGGCGGCGTTCCAGCACTTCCACCAAGGGCGTGGCGACCTGGGTGGCTTCGGCATCGAAGGTGAATTCACTGAAGATTTTTTCCATCAGCGCCTGCACGCCGAGCAGCAAGGGCTCGCCGGGCGGGAAACAGCTTTCGGAGAACTCGACGAAGGTTTTTTTCAGGTGCACGTAGGGTGATTCGAAGCGATAGCGGCACGCTTCGATGCGCTCAGGGGTCATTGTGTGGCTGCTGTAGGTCAGGCTGTCACGCGTCTGATCCCAGGGCGGCGACTGCTGAAAATCCAGCACCGGCCGTGCCAGCACTTCGACGGTCAGCCCGGCATTGACCAACAGTTCATCGTGGGGACGCTCGAAGGCCAGGCGCGTGATCGGGTTGCCGAACACATCCAGCTCATCGCGCCGCGACGACGGCTGCGGGCTGATTTCCAGTTGCTGCGCGGTGCAGCGCTGCCAGGCACACGGCCGTGGCCACAGGTGCGCCAGTTGCTGGGCCAGGGACACCGGGCTGTCGTAGTGGTAATGGGTATCGTGGAAAATCTGGTAGCGCGCGCTCATTACACCGACACCGTTTGCTGGCTGACATCATCCACATGGGCAAAATGGCGCAAGGCCAGGCGGTCCGACACTTGCCCGCTTTCATCGGCCACCGCTTGCAACAGGTCGGCCAAGCCATCCAGCGCGGCACGCACGCTGGTTTCGCCAAACAGCCCGTTCTCCAGGCAGCCCAGGTCGAAACGCGCCAGGCGCTCCACCAAGGGGGCCAGGCCGGTCTCGCGAGGTACGCCAAAATCGTCGTTGAGCCGACGCAGGGTGCGGCTCACCAGCTTGAGCTGGAACAGCACCGCATGGGGGTTCTGCTCGTCAAGCAGCAACAGGTCGAGCACCGGGATCAACTGCGGCACCGCCAGGTAGCGCGAGCGATAGGTGATGCTGCTATTGCCCAGTTCCAGCAACCACTCCAGCCCCGCCTGATCGAATACCGCCACGCCGCGCAGAAACGCCGCAAGGCTGCTGCTCAGAAATTGCAGGCGCTCGATACGCCGGCCCATCATCAGGAAGCGCCAGCCTTCGTCGCGCGTCATGTCGTCCAGGGCAAAGCCGGACAGCGCGGCGAGGGACATGACCAGGCGGTTGAGAAAATCGAGCAACTCGCCAAAGTCCGGGCTTTCGTTTTCCAGTTCCAGGGCTTCGCGTTGCAGCTCGACCAGAGCCTGCCAGTTCTCACGGGACAACTTGCCGCGCACCTGGGACGCCGCCCACTGCAAGCGCTGCAGGTTGGCGCGCAGGCTTTGCGGCCAGTCATCACCGAGTAACGCGGCCATCAGGCGTTCGGGCAGCGCGTCTTCCTCCGGCAACAGACGCAGGTTTTCACCCAGCTCCACGGCGGCCTGCAACGCCAATGGATCGTCACCATCGACGTAGCGCGCCAGCACGATACGCAGCCAACGCGCACTGTCATCGCAACGCTCGCAATAGCGGCCGAACCAGAACAGATTCTCCACCACGCGGGACGGCAGATAAGGATCGCGGCGCACCAGGTCATGCGCGCCAATCATGCGCTGCGCACGCCACTGCTCGCCGCCCGGCGCGCGTTCGCCGAGCACCCAGGTGTCTTTGCTGGCGCCACCGCGCTGCATCGACACCACTTCGGCATCGGCCTCGGCCGCCACGCGGGTCAGGCCACCGGGCAGCACGCGGTAGCCATCGGCGCTGGCCACGGCGTACACACGCATGCCGATGGCGCGGTGTTGCAGGTGGTCATCCACGGTGTGCCATACCGGCGCCTGGGACAGTTGCGCCAACTCTTGGGCGACATAGGCATAGGGCCGCGCACGCATGCGCTGGGCCAGGGCCTGGCGTTGCTCATCGTTCAAATCGCGGCCAAAGACCGGGGCGAAACTCTGCGATGGAAATGCCGGTTTGATCAGCAACTCCGGCAGCTTCGCCAAGGCTTCGGCGAGCACCGGCGCCTCACCGCACCACCACGTGGCGATGGACGGCAGAATCAGCGCTTCACCGAACAGGAATTCGTTGATTTTCGGCAGAAACCCCAGCAGCCCCGGCGACTCCAGCACGCCACTGCCCAACGCATTGGCCACCAGCACATTGCCCTGGCGTACCGCATCAAGCAGGCCGGGCACGCCGAGGGCCGAGTCAGTGCGCAGCTCCAACGGGTCACAGAAGTCATCATCCAGGCGCCGCATGATCGCGTGCACCCGGCGCAGGCCGCTGAGGGTCTTGAGGTACACGGTGCTGTCGCGCACGGTCAGGTCGCCGCCTTCCACCAAGGGGTAGCCGAGCTGGCGGGCGAGGTAAAGGTGTTCGAAGTAGCTTTCGTTGAAGCGGCCAGGGGTGAGCAGCACGATCAGCGGCGGCTGGTCGTCGCCGGGGGCCTGGCGGGCCAGGGTTTCCTGAAGCGTACGGAAGAAACCGGTGAGGTGTTGCACCTGCAAATCACGGTACAGGTCCGGGAAGGCGCGGGACACGATGGTGCGGTTTTCCAGCGCATAACCGGCGCCGGACGGGGCCTGGGTCCGGTCGGCGGTGACCCACCAACGACCATCCGGGGTGCGCGCCAGGTCCACGGCGTACAGATGCAGAAAGGTGCCGTCGGGGGGCAGGATGCCCTGGCACGGCCACAGGAAATTGTTATGCCCGAACACCAGCTCCGCCGGCAGCAAGCCTTCCTTGATCAGGCGCTGCGGGCCGTAGAGATCGGCAAGCACAGCATTGAGCAGGCGCGCACGCTGGGCGATACCGGCAGACAACTGCTGCCATTCATCGGCGGCCAGCACGTGGGGCAACAAGTCCAGCTCCCACGGGCGGTCGGCGCCCTTGGGGTCGGCGTAGACGTTGTAGGTCACGCCGTTTTCCTGGATCTGCCGCGTCAGCAGCGCCTGGCGCTGGGCCAGTTGCGCCGGGGTGCTGCGTTGCAGGTGGTCGAGCAGGCGCCGCCAATGGGCACGCACCTCACCGCTGTCATCCAGCAGTTCATGATAAGTGCCCGCGGTGAGCGGGTAACGGTCGAGCAAGTCGGACATGGAACGCTCGGGCAGAGGCAAAGGGGCTCAGATTAACCTAACAAACACTGCAAATCCGCTGTGGTCGCATTCAGTCTTTTTTATTGGGAAAACGTCGTAGATCCAGAGTCATCGGCAGCTCGTCATTAATCTCCAGGTTTGGCACCGGCAGCTTTCCAGGCGTATGCCCCAACCGGAAGAACCGCTCCTGCCGCCGGCTCTCGGCTCCGTTGGCATTCACCGGCAAGCTGTCGTAATTGCGCCCGCCCGGGTGCGCGACGTGGTACTGGCAGCCGCCCAAGGAGCGTTGCATCCAGGTGTCCAGCAGGTCGAACACCAACGGCGCGTGCACCGGGATGGTCGGTTGCAGGCAGTTGGCCGGTTGCCAGGCGCGATAGCGCACACCGGCGACAAACTCACCTACACGGCCGGTGGGTTGCAGCGGCACCGGGATGCCGTTGCAGGTCAGCAGATAACGTTGCGGCGCCAGGCCGCTGAGCTTGACTTGCAGGCGCTCCAGCGACGAGTCCACATACCGCACCGTGCCGCCCACTGCGCCCTCCTCGCCCAGGACATGCCAAGGTTCAAGGGCCTGGCGCAGTTCCAGTTCGATGCCGCTGACGGCGTAGTCGCCGATCTTGGGAAAACGGAACTCCAGGTGCGCGGCAAACCACTCGGCGCGCAGCGGGTAGCCGGCGGCGTTGAGTTCGACAATGACGTCGGCGAAATCCTGCTCGATAAAGTGCGGCAGCAGGAAACGGTCATGCAGCTCGGTGCCCCAGCGTGCCAATGTCGGCGGTGCATAGGGTTCACGCCAGAAGCGCGCGACCAGCGCCCGCAGCAGCAGCTGCTGGGTCAGGCTCATGCGCGCATGGGGCGGCATTTCAAAGGCACGCAGCTCCAGCAGGCCCAAGCGGCCTGTGGCGCCGTCGGGCGAGTAGAGCTTGTCGATGCAGAACTCGGCGCGGTGGGTGTTGCCCGTCACGTCGATGAGCAGGTTGCGCAACAGGCGGTCTACCAGCCACGGCGGGCATTCTTCGCCGGGAGCGGGCATCTGTGCGAAGGCGATTTCCAGCTCATACAACGCATCGTTACGTGCTTCATCCACCCGTGGCGCCTGGGAGGTCGGGCCGATAAACAAGCCGGAAAACAGGTAAGACAGCGACGGATGGTTATGCCAGTAGCTGATCAAACTGCGCAGCAAGTCGGGGCGACGCAGGAACGGCGAGTCCTTGGGCGTGGCGCCGCCGAGTACAAAGTGGTTACCGCCACCGGTGCCGGTGTGGCGCCCGTCGATCATGAACTTCTCTGTGGTCAGGCGGGTTTGCCGAGCCTCTTCATAGAGGAACTCGGTGCGCTCGACCAACTCGTCCCAGGTGGCGGACGGCTGCACGTTGACCTCGATCACACCGGGGTCCGGCGTGATCCGGAAGTTGCTCAGGCGCATATCGAACGGCGGTTCATAGCCTTCCAGCAGCACCGGGCAGTGCAACTCCTCAGCGGTGGCCTCGATGGCAGCCACCAGCTCCAGGTAATCTTCGACCCGCTCCAAGGGCGGCATAAACAGGTACAGGCGCCCTTCCCGTGCTTCAGCGCACAGCGCGGTGCGGGTCAGCCAATCGGCGGACTCGTCCACCTCTGGCACGCGGTCTTCACTGGGCGCAGGCTCACCGTGGCTTTGCAGTTGCGCGGTGGTGGGCAGCGGCGGCTGCTCCTGGTTCGGGTCAGTGGGATGCACAAACGGATATTCCGCCGCCGTCACCCATGGCTGCGACGCCAGCGGCAGGCGATAGCCCAGCGGCGAATCCCCCGGCACCAGGCGGCAGTGATTGTCGCGCAGGTACCAGCGGCCGCTTTGCCAACGGTCATTGGCCGCCGTGCGCGCCAACGGCAACACTTGACCGATGACTTTATCCAGCCCCTGGCTGAACACTTTGCGCAGGCGCGCGCGCTCCAGGTCATCGCTCAGGCGCGGGTCTTGGGCGGTGACGTTGTGCGGCAGCGCGCCTTCACGCCACAGGTAGTAGAAATTGTCTTCGAAAGCCGGGAACACAAAGCGCGCCGGCAGTTTGAGGCGCTCGGCGACGCTGGCCAGGAAGCGCCCGGCCATCACCCCATCGGCGCCGTAGTCTTGTTGTTCATCGGCAATCAACGCGCTGTTGTGCCAGATTGGCACGCCGTCGCGGCGCCAGTAGCAGTTGAGCGACCAGCGCGGCAGTTGCTCGCCGGGGTACCACTTGCCCTGGCCGAAGTGCACCAGGCCCGCTGGCGCGTATTGCTTGCGCATGCGCTGGAACAGCTCGGCGGACAGGCGACGCTTGTCCGGGCCGAGGGCCGCGGTGTTCCACTCGGCGCCATCGGGATCGTCGATGGACACGAAGGTCGGTTCGCCGCCCATGGTCAGGCGTACATCGTCCTTGAGCAGGTCGCCATCGATCTGCCGGCCCAGGGCCTGGATCGCCAGCCATTGTTCCTCGGTGTAGGGCTTGGTCACCCGAGGGGCTTCCCAGATCCGCTCCACCGACATTTCGTGGGTAAATTCACACTCGCACGGCTCCACCAACCCGCTGATCGGCGCGGCGGACGATGGGTCGGGACTGCAGGCCAACGGGATATGCCCTTCACCGGCGAACAAACCGGACGTGGCATCCAGGCCGATCCAGCCGGCACCGGGCAAATACACTTCGCACCAGGCATGCAGGTCGGTGAAGTCCACTTCGGTGCCGGACGGGCCATCAAGGGCTTTGACGTCGGCGGTCAGTTGAATCAGGTAGCCCGACACAAACCGCGCCGCCAAGCCCAGGTTGCGCAGCAGTTGCACCAGCAACCACGCCGAGTCGCGGCACGAGCCGGAGGCGTTTTCCAGGGTGAATTCCGGGGTTTGCACGCCCGGTTCCATGCGGATCAGGTAACCGATATCGGCGGCCAGGCGCTGGTTGAGGCCCACCAGAAAGTCCACGGCGGGCAACGGCGTACGGTCGATACCGGCCAGGTAGGCGGCGAATTTCGGGGTCAGCGGCAGGGTTTCCAGGTACGGCGCCAACTCACGTTGCTCATCGGCGGCGTAGCTGAAGGGGATTTTCTCGGCGTAAGGCTCAAGGAAAAAGTCGAACGGGTTGAACACCGCCATCTCGGCGACCAGGTCGACTTCGATACGCAGTTGATCGGTCTTTTCCGGAAAAACCAGGCGCGCCAGGTAATTGCCCTGGGGGTCTTGCTGCCAGTTGATGAAGTGCTGCTCGGGCAGCACTTTGAGTGCGTAGGACAAAATCCGCGTACGGCTATGAGCCGCTGGGCGTAAACGCACGATTTGTGGGCCGAGTTCAACAGCGCGGTCGTAGCGGTAATGCGTAACGTGGTGCAACGCGACATGAATCGACACGGCGGCCTCCTGCGAGCCAGGGCATGGACACAACGTGCGCAAGACTTATGCCAGAGCGGCGATCATTGCGCGTTATCGTAAGACCCGCTGCAGTACAGCACCAAAACGGCGCCAATGTACGTGCCATGGTGCAAGAGCTGCACATATTTGTGGCGCAGGGTGGCGAATCTACCCATCTAGCGTGCTTTGTGTGTGGCGATGATGGCTTGGCGCAGCCGCCTCACTTCAACCAGTTTCTGGCGCATTTCGCGGTGACGCTTACTGTTGAGCAGCAGCAACCCCAACAGCGGGAACAGCAGGCTCAAGCCATAGGAAAGCGGATGCGGACCAAACGCGATGGTGGGCAGCACCCCCAGAACACAGAGCGCAAGCAACATCACCAGCGGCCATACCCATTGCGGCCGCCCGCGCGCGATCATGAAATTGCAGTGCACGATGCCCCACGTCAGCGCGAGGCCACCCAGGAAGGAATACTTGAGGTTGTCGTCCATCGGCAAGCGCGGGAAATAACTGTCGAAAATCAGTGGCACCGCGAATACCAGGCTGAACACCGCCGCGAAAATCGCCCCCATGAAGACCGGGAAGTACTGCGCCAGAAAACTGCGAATACCGGGTAGCTCATTCACTGCTCATTTCCTCATACAGTCCCACGGCAATGGTGCGTACGTTCCCCGAGATTGCACTGCCGGTGAAGCCGATGGCCGCGCCCAGGGCATCCTGTATCTGGGTCACCGTTGCATGCTTGACCTGGGCGGGGGTGAAACGCTTGGTCGCCTCGCCGGACAGTTGCTTCAACTTGAGCATTTTGGCAGTCATGCGCGGGTCCTGGATGCTGAGCAGTTCCTTGGTGAGCTTGGCGCGCTCTTGCCGGTTCAATCCTCGCAATACCTCCCGCACGCTTTTGCCGGTGGTGGCCTGGTTCAGCCGCACCAGCTTTATCGTGGTCAACGTCGATGCCCCGACCCCGATCAAGGACGCCGCATCCAGCGCGATCATCGTGTACTGATACCACTCCGAGCTGTCGAGCTTGTCGTTTTTGGAGGGGTCACTGATCTCATTGCTGACGCGATAACCACTGGCAAAACACTGCAGCGTGCTGGCCGTGGCGGCGGTATAGCCGATGGCCGTGATCACGCTGCTGGCGCCCGCCGTGAACGGCACGGCGACGGTACCGCTGAGCACGACGATCCAACCGATGATCGCGCCTGCGCAGGACAGAGACGTATTGATCGCCTCTCCCACGAGGCGCGATTCGCGAGGGTTGTCCTGGACCTGTTGCGCAAACTGCGCCGGGGCAATGTACTTCTGCGCTTCACGCAAAATAATGCGCTTGGGGGCAATGCTGCGAGATCGGCTGGAATTCACGCAGGGTGACCACGTTGAAATCGGCGTCGATATACACGACGCCCGCCCCCACGATGGCCGGGTCAGCATCAATGGCCGCAAACAGGCGTGGCAGGTTGATCTGGCTTTCGATGCGCTGGCGCGCCATGAACTGGGAGCGGTTGGAGTCCATGCCGATGTTGAGCAGGGGGTTGCTCATTGGGGTGCTCTTCCTTGAAGGGGGTGGTGACTGGGCTGATGCTATCGGGGGCAAGCCCCCTCCCACATTTTGAATGTATTCACGCAACACGTGTGGGAGGGGCTTGCTCCCGATGGCGATCTAATGGGCGCCACCTTAGCAAACAGGCTACCCACTCGCCACACAGCAAAACGCCAGCTCAAGGCTGGCGTTCTGCATATTCAAGCGGCGATCAACGCGGTACAACCGGCTTGCGCGCCGGCTTGCCGCCTTTACCCTTGGCCGCATCGCTGCGCTCTTTGGCCGCCTGTTTGTTACGTGCCTGCGCGGCGGCCTTGGCTTGTTCACGCTTGTCCCACGGGTTGCTGCCGTCGCTGCCACGAGGCGGCAAACCGGTGTGCTGGGTGAGGATTTTAGTGGTGGTTTCCTTGGCGACCTTGTGGCTGCCGGCCGGCGTCGAGTTCTTGCGACGGGCGCTCTGGTAGCTGTCGGTGCTCGGCTGGTGCAGCGGGATCAACTGGTCCTTGCCCGGGCCGATCAGGTCGGCACGGCCCATGCGGGTCAGCGCTTCACGCAGCATTGGCCAGCCTTTGGGGTCGTGGTAACGCAGGAACGCCTTGTGCAGGCGGCGCTGCTCCTCGCTCTTGACGATGGTGACCGCGTCACTCTTGTAGGTGACCTTGCGCAGCGGGTTCTTGCCCGAGTGATACATCGCGGTGGCGGTGGCCATCGGCGACGGGTAGAACGCCTGCACCTGGTCGGCACGGAAACCGTTGCCCTTGAGCCACAGGGCCAGGTTCATCATGTCTTCATCGGTGGTGCCAGGGTGGGCGGCGATGAAGTAGGGGATCAGGTACTGCTCTTTGCCCGCTTCCTTGGTGTACTTCTCGAACATGCGCTTGAACTTGTCATAGCTGCCGATGCCCGGTTTCATCATCTGGTTGAGCGGACCTTCCTCGGTGTGTTCCGGGGCGATCTTGAGGTAACCACCGACGTGGTGGGTCACCAGCTCTTTCACGTATTCCGGCGACTCGACGGCCAGGTCGTAGCGCAGGCCGGAAGCGATCAGGATCTTCTTCACACCCGGCAACGCACGGGCGCTGCGGTACAGCTGGATCAGCGACGAATGGTCGGTGTTCAGGTTCGGGCAGATGCCGGGGAACACGCAGGACGGCTTGCGGCACGCGGATTCGATTTCCGGGCTCTTGCAGGCGATGCGGTACATGTTCGCGGTCGGGCCGCCGAGGTCGGAGATCACCCCGGTGAAGCCGGGTACTTTGTCGCGGATCTCTTCGATTTCGCGAATGATCGATTCTTCGGAACGGTTCTGGATAATGCGGCCTTCGTGCTCGGTGATCGAGCAGAAGGTGCAGCCGCCGAAGCAGCCCCGCATGATGTTCACCGAGAAGCGGATCATGTCGTAGGCCGGGATCTTTTCCTTGCCGTACGCCGGGTGCGGAACACGTGCGTAAGGCATGCCGAACACGTAGTCCATTTCTTCGGTGGTCATCGGGATGGGCGGCGGGTTGAACCACACATCCACTTCACCGTGCTTTTGCACCAGGGCACGGGCGTTGCCCGGGTTGGTTTCCAGGTGCAGCACGCGGTTGGCGTGGGCGTAGAGCACCGCGTCGCCACGGACCTTTTCCACCGACGGCAGGCGGATCACGGTCTTGTCACGGGTCATGCGCGGGCTGGCCAGGATCTGTACGACCTTGGCTTCTTCCGGGTCATCAACAGGCCCCTTCTCTTGCTCGATAGCGCAAGCCTGGGTGTCCTGGGTGTTGACGTACGGGTTGATGATCTTGTCGATCTTGCCCGGACGGTCGATACGCGTGGAGTCCACCTCATACCAGCCCGCCGGCGTGTCCCGGCGAATGAACGCGGTACCGCGCACGTCGGTGATGTCTTCGATCTTGTGGCCCCACGACAGGCGCTGGGCAACTTCGACAATGGCCCGCTCGGCGTTGCCGTACAGCAGGATATCGGCGGTGGCGTCGATCAGGATCGAGTTGCGCACGCGGTCCTGCCAGTAGTCGTAGTGGGCAATGCGACGCAGGGACGCTTCGATGCCGCCGAGTACGATCGGCACATTCTTGTAGGCTTCCTTGCAGCGCTGGCTGTACACCAGGCTCGCACGGTCCGGGCGCTTGCCGGCCATGCCGCCGGGGGTGTAGGCGTCGTCGGAACGGATTTTCTTGTCGGCGGTGTAGCGGTTGATCATCGAGTCCATGTTGCCGGCCGCGACGCCAAAGAACAGGTTGGGCTCGCCAAGCTTCATGAAATCGTCTTTGGACTGCCAGTTCGGCTGGGCAATGATCCCGACGCGAAAGCCCTGGGACTCCAGCAGCCGGCCGATGATCGCCATGCCGAACGAGGGGTGGTCAACGTAGGCATCACCGGTGACGATGATGATGTCGCACGAATCCCAGCCAAGCTGATCCATCTCCTCCCTGCTCATGGGCAGGAATGGCGCAGGACCGAAACATTCGGCCCAGTACTTGGGATAGTCAAATAACGGCTTGGCTGTTTGCATGACGGTGACCGGTGTTGAGATGAAAAATCGCGGGCGCGGAATATAGCACAAATTTTGACCAATTCCGACGGTAATGGTCGGAATTGAATAGACGGATTATTCGTCGTCGTCGAAGTTGTAACTGCCCGGCGCCAGGTTCTCGAAACGCGTGTACTTACCGATGAATGCCAGGCGGATAAAGCCAATCGGGCCGTTACGCTGCTTGCCGATGATGATCTCGGCAATGCCTTTGTGTTCCGTTTCGGGGTGATACACCTCGTCGCGGTACACGAACATGATCACGTCGGCGTCCTGCTCGATGGCTCCGGATTCACGCAAGTCGGAGTTCACCGGACGCTTGTTGGGACGTTGCTCCAGGGAACGGTTGAGCTGGGACAGCGCCACCACCGGGCAGTTGAACTCCTTGGCCAGGGCTTTCAGCGACCGGGAGATCTCGGAAATTTCGTTGGTACGGTTGTCACCGCTGGAACCTGGGATCTGCATCAATTGCAGGTAGTCGATCATGATCAGGGCGATGTCGCCGTGCTCACGCACCAGGCGACGGGTACGCGCGCGCATCTCGGAGGGGCTGATGCCCGCCGTATCATCGATAAACAGCTTGCGGTCATTGAGCAGGTTGACCGCCGAGGTCAGGCGTGGCCAGTCGTCGTCTTCGAGGCGACCGGCACGCACCTTGGTCTGGTCGATACGGCCGAGGGACGAAAGCATACGCATGATCAGCGATTCACCTGGCATCTCCAGGGAGTACACCAGGACTGTCTTGTCGCTGCGCAACACCGCGTTTTCCACCAGGTTCATCGCAAAGGTGGTCTTACCCATGGATGGACGGCCGGCGACGATGATCAAGTCGGACGGCTGCAGGCCGCTGGTCTTCTCATCGAGGTCCGTGTAGCCGGTGGAAATACCGGTGATCGCGTTGTCGGTGTTGAACAGGGTGTCGATGCGGTCGATGGCCTTGGTCAACAGGTCGTTGACGCTGACCGGGCCGCCGGTTTTCGGGCGTGCTTCGGCGATCTGGAAGATCTGGCGCTCGGCCTCGTCGAGAATCTCGGCGGCGGTGCGGCCCTCGGGGTTGAAGGCACTGTCGGCGATTTCGGTGCTGATGCCGATCAATTGGCGCAGAGTGGCCCGCTCGCGCACGATCTGGGCATAGGCCTTGATGTTGGCGACGGACGGCGTGTTTTTTGCCAGCTCACCGAGGTAGCCGAGGCCGCCGACCTGGGAGGTCTGACCTTCTTTGTCCAACTGCTCGGCCAGGGTCACCACGTCGATCGGTGAGTTCTGGTCGGCCAGCTTGGCGATGGCGCGGAAAATCAGGCGGTGGTCATGGCGATAGAAGTCACCGTCCGAGACTTGATCCAACACGCGTTCCCAGGCGTTGTTGTCCAGCATCAAGCCACCGAGCACGGCCTGTTCGGCCTCGATGGAATGCGGCGGCACCTTCAGGGCAGCGGTTTGCAGATCGTATTGCTCAGGAGCTGAAATATCGTTCATGGCCACTTGGAATTTGGGGATTGTAGAAAAACAAAAGGCACGACCTGTAAACAGGATCGTGCCCGATGTTAACCGGCTGACACGCGAGGTGCCAGCCAGTTAGGTGCTGCTTAAGCTGCTACCACGACAACGCGTACGGTGGCTTCAACTTCGGCGTGCAGGTGCACGGCTACGTCGAATTCGCCTACGTTGCGGATGGTGCCGTTCGGCAGACGAACTTCGCTCTTCTGCACTTCAACGCCGGAGGCGGTCAGTGCATCAGCGATGTCGTGGGTGCCGATCGAACCGAACAGCTTGCCTTCGTCACCAGCGGTGGCAGTGATAGTCACTTCCAGCTCAGCCAGTTGGGCAGCGCGAGTTTCGGCCGAAGCTTTCTTGTCTGCTGCTGCTTTTTCCAGCTCGGCACGACGCTCTTCAAACGCAGCCAGGTTGGCAGCGGTTGCAGCGGTGGCTTTGCCGTATGGCAGCAGGTAGTTACGACCGTAACCGGCCTTAACGTTCACTTTGTCGCCCAGGTTGCCCAGGTTGGCGACTTTTTCCAGAAGGATCAGTTGCATGTGAAAATCCTCTAACTTTTAACCTTCACCGTTCGCGTTATCGGCGTCTTTCGGCGCCAGACGACCGCGAAAATCAATCAGGCCGTCGACAATGGCCAGAACCACGAGTAACGGATAGATCAGCTGCATGAACAGCAACAGCGTGACGTACAACCCCACCAGCCAGAACCTGGCCAGGCGCTTGCGCGCAACGAGCCCATGGATCAGGGCCAACCCGGCAAACACCAGCGGTACGCTGCAAATCGGCGCCAGCAAGGCCATCTGTGGGCCGAAGTTCGGCCCGACAACCATGCACGCCAGCAGCAACATCGCCGGCCCCGCGGGGATTCTGATACCGCGAAACTCGCGACCAAAACCACCCGGGTTGTACAACAACGCCTGCCAATAACGCCCAAGAATCAGGCTCAGCACGCTGACGACCTGCAACAAAGCCGCAATCAGGCCGGTCAGGACCGGGGCAATCAGTGACGCAAACCGCGCTCGCTCATCTACCGATAATTGCTGGTAGAGATCCCCGAGGGCCAGCGGCAGGATCTTGACGATCTCCTGCGCCAGCGCCTCGATTTGCGGGCGGAAAGCCGCGCCAAGCATCACTGAGTACACCAACCCCAATGCCACGCTGACCAGCAGCGTACGGACCCAGGACTCACTTGCGCGCAAAACCAACGCAAGGCTCGATGACCCCAGCAGTACCAGAAGTACCCGTGGATCACCCATTTGCAGCCACCAGATCAAGGCCGGCAACAAACCCAGGGCAAGAACGCCAAGGGCGTCCTTCAAACCGCGCCGCAGCAGCACAAGGCAACCCGCGGCGGCACCCAACCAATAAAGCAACGGCAATGCCGCACAGCCAGCCACTACCAGAGTGGCCTGCATACGGCCGCGCATGATGAACTCAGCTAAGGCGCGCATGCATTCAATCCCTTACTACTTGTCGACTGCCCGGTCTCAGCGGCCGTGGCTGTCGGTGTAGGCCAGCAGGGCCAGGAAGCGGGCGCGCTTGATAGCGGTGGCCAGCTGACGCTGATAACGTGCTTTGGTACCGGTGATACGGCTTGGAACAATTTTGCCGGTCTCGGATACGTAGGCTTTCAGAGTGTTGAGATCTTTGTAATCGATCTCCTTCACTTCTTCAGCGGTGAAGCGGCAAAACTTACGACGACGGAAGAAACGTGCCATTTGATAGGCTCCTTAATAAGGTCCGTGGATTACTCGTCAGCGTTATCGCTGCTGTCGCTGTCATCACTGTCAGCGCTATCAGCGCCTTCGTGCTCAGGACGGTCGCGACGCTCACGGCGCTCACTGCGGTTTTCTTCAGCCTTGAGCATCTCGGATTGGCCGGTAACGGCTTCTTCGCGACGGATGACCAGGTTACGGATCACTGCATCGTTGTAGCGGAAGTTGTCTTCCAGCTCGGCCAGGGCCTTGCCGGTGCACTCAACGTTCAGCATCACGTAGTGAGCCTTGTGAACATTGTTGATTGCGTAGGCCAGTTGACGACGGCCCCAATCTTCCAGACGGTGGATTTTGCCGCCGTCTTCTTCGATCAGCTTGGTGTAACGCTCAACCATGCCGCCGACTTGCTCGCTTTGATCCGGGTGGACCAAAAAGATGATTTCGTAATGACGCATGAATGCTCCTTACGGGTTGTAGCCTGCCGCTCAAAAACGGTCAGACAAGGAGTGAATGACACTTATGGATCTTGCCGCAAGGGAGGCACATGCGTGCCTGCCGAGTGGGCAAGGGGCGCAATTGTAGAGAAGGGGGAGAAAGGGCGCAAGGTGATTGGTGATTATTTGAACAATCTCTCAGACACCCCAGAAACAACTGTGGGAGGGGCTTGCCCCCTCCCACAGGTTGGATCCATGCCAAGCCTGATTACTTCTTGGCCTTGGCCTTGGCGCCACGCTGACGCTGGGCTTCAAACAAGCACACGCCGGTCGCAACCGACACGTTCAGGCTGCTGACGCTACCGGCCATCGGCAGGTGCACCAGGTAGTCGCAATGCTCACGCGTCAGGCGACGCATGCCTTTGCCTTCGGCGCCCATGATCAGGATGGTCGGCCCGGTGAGGTCCTGGTCATAAATGCTGACCTCGGCCTCCCCCGCCGTACCCACGACCCACAGGCCGCGCTGCTGGAGTTTCTCCAACGTGCGCGCCAGGTTGGTCACGGCGACCAGTGGAATCACTTCCGCCGCACCGCAGGCCACTTTACGCACCACCGGCGTCAGGGTTGCCGACTTGTCTTTAGGCACGATCACCGCCAGCGCACCCGCCGCATCCGCCGAGCGCAGGCAGGCGCCGAGGTTGTGCGGGTCGGTCACACCGTCCAGCACCAACAACAGCGGCGCGCCTTCGGTACGGTCGAGCAGTTCGTCGAGCATGGCTTCGCCCCACACCTGGCTCGGGCTGACGTCCGCGACCACGCCCTGGTGAACGCCTTCGACCCACACGTCCATTTCCCGGCGCTCGGCCTGGCCGATGGCAACCTTGTTCTGGTTGGCCAGTTCGACCAGCGCTTGCACGCGCGGCTCGCTGCGACCTTCCGCCAACCACACCTGCTTGACGCGTTTAGGGTGGTGACGCAGCAGTGCTTCTACGGCATGCACGCCGTAGATTTTTTCCAGACTCATGACTTGGCCTTAGGTTTGCGCGACCCGCCGCTTTTCGCGGGGGCCGAACCCGCTTTTGGCGGGCCTTTACGATGCTTACTGGGTTTGCTCGACGGTTTTTCCGCCGCGTGGGACTTTCCCCCAGACGCCGCTTTACCACCGCTTTTGGCTTCGTTGAGCAACTGCTGCTTCAACTCGCGGCTTTTGCGCAATTCAGCATTTTTAGCCGCTGCGTCGCTGGGGCGGTAGGCTTCGGGGGCCTTGTCCTTGGCCGACGAACGCCGACCGGCCTTGGCCGGTTCAGGCTCAGCGGTTTTAGCAGGAGCACCTTTACCTTTGGTCGCCGGCGCCGCGGTTTCGCTGCCGCGCTTTTTACGGCCCGTCGGCGATTCGGCGGGTTTGTCAGGCATGCCGAAGTCGATCTTGCGCTCGTCGAGGTCGACGCGCATGACCTGCACTTCCACCGTGTCGCCCAGGCGGAAGCTGCGACCGGTGCGCTCGCCCGCCAGGCGGTGGTGCACGGGATCGAAGTGGTAGTAATCACCCGGCAAGGCGGTGACGTGCACCAGGCCCTCGACGTAGATATCGGTCAGCTCGACGAACAAACCAAAGCCGGTCACGGCGGTGATCACACCAGGGAACGATTCGCCCACGCGGTCTTTCATGAACTCGCACTTGAGCCAGTTCACCACGTCGCGGGTGGCTTCGTCGGCACGGCGCTCGCTCATGGAGCACTGCTCGCCCAACTGTTCCAGGGCCGCCTCGTCGTACGGATAGATCCGCGCTTTCGGAATGGTCATGGCACCGGCGCGCTTGACGTGCGGGGTGTTCTGCTTGGAGTGGATCACGCTGCGGATCGCGCGGTGCGTGAGCAGGTCCGGGTAACGACGGATCGGCGAGGTGAAGTGGGTGTACGCCTCGTAATTCAGGCCGAAGTGGCCTTGGTTATCGGCGCTGTACACCGCCTGGCTCAGTGAGCGCAGCATCACCGTCTGGATCACGTGGTAATCCGGACGATCCTTGATGCTGGCCAGCAGCGCCTGGTAATCCTTCGGCGTCGGGCCTTCCTTGCCTTTGTGCAGGGACAGGCCGAGCTCGCCGAGGAAGGCGCGCAGTTTTTCCAGGCGCTCCGGCGGCGGGCCGTCGTGCACGCGGTACAACGCAGGAATCTCGTGCTTCTTGAGGAATTCAGCAGTGGCCACGTTGGCCGCCAGCATGCACTCTTCGATCAGCTTGTGCGCATCGTTACGGGTGGTCGGGGTGATCGCGGCGATCTTGCGCTCGGAGCCGAAGACAATCCGGGTTTCCTGGGTTTCAAAATCGATCGCGCCACGCACGTGACGGGCACCCAGCAACACCTTGTACAGCGAATAAAGCTGCTTGAGGTGCGGCACGACACCGGCGTACTCGGTACGCAGGGCCTTGGCTTCGCTGGTCTTCGGCGTTTCCAGGATGGTGCTGACCTTGTTGTAGGTCAGGCGCGCCTGGGAGTGAATCACCGCCTCGTAGAACTGGTAGTCGGTCATTTCGCCGGTTTTGGAGATGGTCATCTCGCACACCATGGCCAAACGGTCGACTTTCGGGTTCAGCGAGCACAGGCCGTTGGACAGCTGCTCAGGCAGCATCGGGATCACGCGCTCAGGGAAGTACACGGAGTTGCCGCGCACCTGGGCCTCGTTATCCAGGGCAGAACCGATCTTCACGTAGCTGGACACGTCGGCAATCGCGACGAATAGCTTCCAGCCGCCGGAGAACAGGCGCAGCTTGCCGGGCTTGGCTTCGCAGTAGACCGCATCGTCAAAGTCGCGGGCATCTTCACCGTCGATGGTGACGAACGGCAGATGGCGCAGGTCGATGCGTTTTTCTTTGTCTTTCTCTTCGACTTCAGGCTTGAGCTTGGCGGCTTCTTTGAGCACGGCCTCAGGCCAGACGTGAGGAATATCGTAGGTGCGCAGGGCAACGTCGATTTCCATGCCCGGCGCCATGTAGTTGCCGACCACTTCAACGATATCGCCCTGGGGCTGGAAGCGCGCGGTTGGCCAGTGGGTGATTTTCACCTCGACGAACTGGCCGACCTTGGCGGCGCCATTGCGGCCCGGGGTGATCAGCACTTCCTGCTGCACCTTCGGGTTATCCGGCACCACAAAGCCGATACCGCCTTCTTCGAAGTAACGGCCGACAATAGACTCGTGGGCACGGGACACCACTTCGACGATCACGCCTTCACGGCGACCACGACGGTCCAGGCCGGAAACACGTGCCAACGCACGGTCGCCATCGAACACCAGACGCATTTGCGCCGGGCTCATGAACAGGTCGTCGCTGCCGTCGTCCGGGATCAGGAAGCCAAAGCCGTCACGGTGGCCGGCGATGCGGCCGAGGATCAGATCGAGCTTGTCTACCGGCGCATAGGTGCCACGACGGGTGTAGATCAGTTGAGCGTCGCGCTCCATGGCACGCAAACGGCGGCGCAGGGCTTCGAGTTGGTCTTCGGTGGTCAGACCGAATTCTTCAACCAACTGCTCACGGCTAGCAGGCGAACCCCGATCGGCGAGATGCGCCAGGATCAGTTCGCGGCTAGGAATAGGGTTTTCATATTTTTCCGCTTCACGAGCGGCCTCGGGATCGAGGGACTGCCAATCGGCCATTAGAGAGTTTTCACCTTGTCTATATGCGGGTTAGTTTGGCATACGCGTATTGAAACGGGAAATTTCAGGTATCAACAAGCGTTTAAAAGCGCTTTATCGCCCTCGGCGCACACGTTGCACGACCATTGGCGAAATTTTCCAGGCTTTTTTAATGCAAGGGGTTTACAGCCAAAAATCCACTCCGTATAGTGCGCGCCATCGACGACGGCAACGTTGAAGATACTGCCCAGATGGTGAAATTGGTAGACACGCCAGCTTCAGGTGCTGGTGGCCGCAAGGCCGTGGAAGTTCGAGTCTTCTTCTGGGCACCACATTAAGATCAAACCCGCGAAAGCGGGTTTTTTCGTTTAAAGCCTTTGATTTTTAACGAGAATCTCGATTTATTTTTTTGAATCAGGGGTTTACAGATCAAAAAGCCCGCCGTATAGTTCGCCCCATCAACAGCGGCAACGTTGCTTGATAATGCCCAGGTGGTGAAATTGGTAGACACGCCAGCTTCAGGTGCTGGTGATCGCAAGGTCGTGGAAGTTCGAGTCTTCTCCTGGGCACCAAATTCAGATCAAACCCGCGAAAGCGGGTTTTTTCGTTTCCGGGGTTTAAAAAACTTACCCGCATGGGCAGTCATGCCGCACTTGAGAAACTTTATCGTTTATCCTTGCAATGATTTGTTGCATCTCAAGTGAGGAAAACCCCGGATGATGATCCGCGATACCCGTCTCAAGACATCCCTTCTGCGCGGCCTGACCATCACTCTACTCGGCCTGACCCTGCTCTCGCCCGCCGCCCATTCTGCCGACAAGGTGTCCCTGACCCTGTACAACGGCCAGCACAAAGAAGTCGGCGACGAACTCGCCAAGGCCTTCGAGGCCAAGACCGGCATCCACGTCAATGTGCGCAAAGGCAGCAGCAACCAGCTCGCCAGCCAGGTTGTTGAAGAAGGCGAGCGCTCTCCCGCCGACGTGATCTATACCGAAGAATCGCCACCCCTGAACAAACTCGGCGAACAAGGCCTGCTTGCCAAGATCGACGCCGGCACCCTCGATGTACTGCCCAAGGATTACGTCGGCCGCAACGGCGACTGGATGGGCGTGACCGCCCGCACTCGCGTGGTGGCGTTCAACCCGAAATTGATTGCCGAGAAAGACCTGCCCAAATCGGTGCTGGATTTCGCCGGCCCCGAATGGCAAGGCAAAGTTGGCTTCGTGCCTACCAGCGGTGCGTTCCAGGAACAGGCCGTGGCGATCATCAAGCTGCACGGCCGTGAAGCCGCTGAAGAATGGCTGACCGGTCTACGCGCCTTCGGCAAGGTGTACAGCAACAACATGGTCGCTCTCAAAGCCGTGGAGAATGGCGAAGTGGCCACCGTCCTGGTGAACAACTATTACTGGTTTGCCCTGAAGAAAGAAAAAACCAATCTGGATTCGCAGCTGCACTACTTCACCAACGGCGACGCCGGCGGCCTGATCACCGTGTCGTCCGCTGCCGCGCTGAAATCCAGCAAGCACCCCCAGCAAGCCCAGCAACTGCTGGCGTTCATGGCCAGCGAAGAAGGCCAACGCGTGATTACCAATACCTCGGCGGAATACCCGCTGCGCAAAGGCATGGAATCGAACCGTGGCCTCAAGCCGTTCAGCGAACTACAACCGCCCAACGTTACGCCAGCAGACCTGGGCAACGCCGAAGAAGCGCTGGAGCTGGAACGTGACGTTGGCTTGAACTGATGAACCCATCGCTGCCCGCCCCCGCCCTGCGCGGGGGTTTTAGCCCCGACGCAAACGCCCCTCGATCTGGCTGCTGCTCCCCGTGCTGTTTCTGGTTGGCTTGAGCCTGCTGCCGCTGGCCTACGTCGGGCTCAAAGCCTGGCAGGCAGGCTGGGCAGAGGCGGTGCATTTGTTGTGGCGACCTTATGTATTCGGGCTGCTGCGCAACACCCTGGCGCTGATGGCCGGCGTGACGGTGACTTGCTGCGTGATCGGGCTGTCCCTGGCCTGGTTGCTGGAGCGCAGCAACCTGCCGGGGCGACGTATCTGGGGCGTAATCCTATGCCTGCCGTTTGCCGTGCCGGCGTTTATCAGCAGCTTTACCTGGGTGTCGCTGAGCGCCAACTTCGAAGGGCTGGGCGGGGCGATCCTGGTGATGAGCCTGTCCAAATACCCGTTGGTGTTTTTGCCGGTAGCGGCGACGCTGCGCAATCTTGACCCCTCCCTGGAAGAATCCGCCCGCACCCTGGGCCTGAATCGCTGGGGCGTGTTCCGGCGCATCACGCTGCCGTTGCTGTGGCCGTCCTTAGTGGCCGGGGCGCTGCTGATTGCCCTGCACATGCTGGTCGAGTTCGGCGCCTTGTCGATTATTGGCCTGCAAACCTTCACCACAGCGATCTATCAGCAATTCGAACTGGAATTCAGCAATGCCAACGCCGCGATGCTCTCGGCGGTGTTGCTGATGATGTGCCTGAGCCTGTTGTGGCTGGAGCTGCGCGTGCGGGGCAAAGGCCGTCATGTGCGCATCGGCCAGGGTGCCGCACGGCATGCCGGGCAGGTCAAGCTGGGCAAGTGGGCGCCGTTGGGCCAGGCGTATTGCCTCGCGCTGGCGATCATTGGCACCGGCATTCCTCTGGGGATGCTCGGCTATTGGTTGGCCGTAGGGTCGTCGGCGGCGTTTCCAGTGGCGCAAATCAGCGAGGCACTGCTGTCCTCCCTGGCGCTATCGCTGGGTGGCGCGGCGCTATGCCTGGTGCTGGCGGTGCCGGTGGGGTTGCTGGTGGTGCGCTACAAGGGCCAACTGGCGATCTGGGCCGAACGCCTGCCGTATCTGCTGCATGCCCTGCCCGGCCTGGTTATTGCGCTGACCCTGGTGTATTTCGCCCTGCATTACGTGCCCGCGCTGTACCAGACGTCGGCGCTCCTGCTGATCGCCTACGCGCTGTTGTTTTTACCGCTGGCCCAGGCGCCGATTCGCACGGCGCTGAACAAGGCGGCACCGCAGTTGGAAGAGGCGGCGCGCACGCTCGGCGCCTCATCGTTCAGTGCGTTTTGCCGCGTGACCTTGCCGATTATCTTCCCGGCGCTGGGTGCGGCGTTTGCGCTGGTGTTCCTGGATGCGATGAAGGAGCTGACCGCAACCTTGCTGCTCAGCCCGACAGGGCTCAACACCTTGGCCACGGCCGTGTGGGCGCATACCTCGAATGTGGAATTCGCGGCGGCGGCGCCTTATGCGGCGTTGTTGATTCTGGTGTCGGGGTTGCCGGTTTACCTGCTCACGACGCGGATGTATTTGAGCCGCTGAGATTGCTATCGGGAGCAAGCCCCCTCCCACATTTGACTTCATTCCAAACATGAAACCCGGTCAGGTGTGGGAGGGGCGGTGCGACGATTCGACTGGCTCCCGATGCGGCCGACACAGACACCGCTAAGCCCTGAACTGCCCCAAACTCGCCTTCAACTGCGCCGCCAAGCCATCCAGCACCTTGCCACTGGCGGTCGTTTCCACCACCGCCTGGGCAGCGCGCTCAGCCTGGGCATGAATCACCTCGACCCGCCCACGCACCGCATGCGCGCCCTGAGCCTGATGCTCCGCCGCGCGCGTCGCCAGACCAATTGCCGCATGCACCTGCTCCACCGAGGCCTGCACCGTCTGCTGCAACCGCACGCTGTCGCGCAGCACCAATAACCCTTCACTGGCCTGGCGCCCAGCCTTGCCGATGGTCTCCACCGCTTCACGTGCTCCCTGTTGCAACGCGACGATATGCGCCTGGATATCGCCCGTGGAGCTTTGGGTCTTGCTCGCCAGCGCACGCACTTCGTCCGCCACCACCGCAAAGCCGCGCCCGGTTTCCCCGGCGCGCGCGGCCTCGATGGCTGCGTTGAGCGCGAGCAAGTTGGTTTGCTCGGCAATGCCATGAATGACCGTCAGCACCACCTCGATCTGTTCGCTTTGCTGCGCCAGACGCTCGATCACCTGAGAACCGGCCTGGACCTGCCCGGCCAAGGCTTCGATCAAACTGCCGACCTCGGCCGAGGTGCGTGAGTTTTCATCCGTGGCCTGGCGAATATCCACGACCTGCTGCAAGGCCGCCTGCATGGCATGGCTTTCGGCCTGGGCTTCCTCGGCCATCTGCTCAAGGGCACGCAAGCTCTCGGCCACTTCATCGCGCTGCAGGCCGGCCGCGGCATCGGCACCCGCATTGCGCAGCGTCATGGCGCCAATCTCCACGCCGGTACGCTGGGCCACATCGCCCGCCTCGCGCACGATCGGCTGCAACTTATCCACAAAGCGATTGACCGCCGAGGCCATATCGCCGATTTCATCCTTACTGCTGATCTGCACGCGCTTGGTGAGGTCGCCCTCGCCCGCCGCCAGGTCGTCCATGGCCGCAATCAGCAGCTTCAGGCGATTGACTACGCGACGGCCGAGTACGACGGCGATCAGCAGCAACACGCCGAAACCGACCACCGCCAGCCCCATGCCGATGCGCCAGCGCAAAGTACCGGCGGCCTCCTGCACGGCACCGGTGGTGTTGGCGGTCATCTGGGTGGCGGTGGCTTGCGCCGACTGCAGGCGGGCGCCCATGGCGGCGGCACTGTCTGCGGCAGCCCCCTTGAGGCTGTCGCCGACCAGTTGATCGCCGCTGGCGATCAGGGCGGCAAAACGCTTGTCCAGCGCCTGCAGGTCAGCCTCCACCGACGCGGTCGACACGCCCATAAGCACCTTACCGATCTCAACGCCGTTGGGGCTGATGGACGCCTCGACGTAGAACACCGAAGGGTCATTTTTCGCGGCATTGAGCACCTTGTCCAAGGCGCGGTCGCCCTGGCCTTTTTCCAGCAACGCCTTGTTGATCGGGTTTTCGCGGTTCAGGTAGCGGGTCAAATGCTCGCCCGCCGCATCGTCGTAGACCACAAACAGCACGTTAGGATTGCGCTGGGCACGCCGGGCAAACTCAGACAGTGTCGGCACATCGCTGTCCCACATGGCGCGAGGCGCCACCGAGGCCAGCAGTTGCGCCATGTCATTGGCAGAGTCTCGCAGGTCTTTTTCCAAGGTCGCGCGCAGTTGCTTCTGCTCCTCCTGCAGGCGCGAGGAAAGCCCGGCGGTCAGACGCTGGCGCGTGCTGGCGGACAGGCTGTCCAGGCTGGATGTAACTTCTTTGCCGGCCTGCGCCAACTCGCCAGACAGCTTCTGACTATCGACACCCAGCCGAGCGCCTAAATCGGCCTCCAGCGCAGTGACAGTGCTCCGAGTCAGCGCCACCGCCACCAGCACCTGCACCAAAAGGGCGATACCTAGGGTAACGAACACCGGCCGCAACAGACGGCTTTGTAACAATGAGAGAACGGCAGACATCGGTAATCCCTCCACCACGGGTGCCAGTAATTTGATAGCACCGCGAAAGAAGGAATTACAGCAAGGGTCGTGCCGCTTGGCGAACAGAAACGAAAAAGGGCTCCCGAGGGAGCCCTTTCCTTTTTACATCAACAGCTTATTAAGCGAACGGATGACGCAGAACGATGGTTTCGTTGCGGTCCGGGCCCGTCGAAATAATGTCAATCGGCGCGCCGATCAGCTCTTCAACGCGTTTGATGTAGGCACGAGCGTTGGCCGGCAGCTCTTCCAGGGTCTTGGCACCCACGGTCGACTCGCTCCAGCCCGGCACTTCTTCGTACACAGGCTGCAGGCCCACGTAGCTGTCAGCGTCGGTCGGCGCAACACTGTTGCCTTGCGCGTCTTTGTAGCCGACGCAGATATTGATGGTTTCGAGACCGTCAAGTACGTCCAGCTTGGTCAGGCAGATGCCCGAGATGCTGTTTACATCGATAGCGCGACGCAGGATAACCGCATCGAACCAGCCGCAACGACGGGCACGACCGGTCGTAGCGCCGAACTCGTGACCTTGCTTGGCCAGGTGCGCACCGACTTCGTCGAACAGCTCAGTCGGGAACGGACCCGAACCTACGCGAGTGGTGTAAGCCTTGGTGATGCCCAGGATGTAGTCCAGGAACATCGGGCCAACGCCCGAACCGGTGGCCACGCCGCCAGCGGTGGTGTTGGAGCTGGTCACGTACGGGTAGGTGCCGTGGTCGATGTCCAGCAACGAACCTTGGGCGCCCTCGAACATGATGTCCTTGCCGGCGCGACGCAGGTCGTGCAGCTCGGCGGTCACGTCCAGCATCAGCGGCTTGAGCAGCTCGGCGTATTCCTTGCACTCGGCCAGGGTCTTGTCGAACTCGATGGCCGGCTCTTTGTAGTAACCGACCAGCATGAAGTTGTGGTAGTCCACCAGTTCACGCAGCTTGTCTTCAAAGCGCGGCATGTTGAGCAAGTCGCCTACACGCAGGCCACGACGCGCAACCTTGTCTTCGTAGGCTGGGCCGATGCCACGACCGGTGGTGCCGATCTTCAGCTCGCCACGCGCCTTTTCACGGGCCTGGTCCAGCGCAACGTGGAAGGACAGGATCAGCGGGCAGGACGGGCTGATACGCAGGCGCTCACGCACCGGTACGCCTTTCTCTTCCAGCTTGGTGATCTCGCGCAGCAGGGCATCCGGTGCAACCACCACGCCGTTGCCGATCAGGCACTGCACGCCTTCGCGCAGGACACCCGAAGGGATCAGGTGCAAGACGGTTTTTTCGCCATCGATAACCAGCGTGTGGCCAGCGTTGTGGCCACCTTGGTAGCGCACTACGGCGGCAGCATGTTCGGTCAGCAGATCAACGATCTTGCCTTTGCCCTCATCACCCCATTGGGTGCCCAGGACTACGACATTCTTACCCATAACACTTGTCCTCATTCGCGCAAACTTGGTGCCGGCGATGGCCGGCAGGAAAACTCAAGAAGCCAGTGGCGATACTTGCCAAAGCCCGTTCTGCAGAATCAATTGCCGGTCGCAGTCCGCTTCACGGGCGGCGGCCAATGGTTGCCCAGGCAAGGCCTGCACAACACGCTGACCCTCACTGCGCAACTGGCAGACCTGCTGCCAGAGTGCCGCGTCCGTACTGTCGGGCATCCAAATGCCACCAGACGGCAGCTCGACCTCAGCACGCCCCAGGGTCACCAGGGTTTTCAAATCGGTGGAGAAACCAGTGGCCGGACGCGCGCGACCGAAGTCAGCGCCGATATCGTCATAACGACCACCTTGGGCAATGGCTTGGCCAACACCCGGAACGAACACCGCGAACACCACACCCGTGTGGTAGTGGTAACCGCGCAGCTCGCCCAAATCAAAGTACAACGGCAACTGCGGGAAACGTGCCGACAACCGCTCGGCAATCGCCAGCAGGTCGTCGAGTGCCGCCAGCACCGGCGCCGGCGCATTCGCCAGGCGCTCGCGTGCAGCCACCAACACTTCGCGGCCGCCGCACAGGTTGACCAGCGCCCGCAGCATAGCGGCCAGGTCGGCCGGCACGCCTTCGGTCAGGGCGATGACTTCATCGATAGCCTTGCGCTGCAGGGCATCGAACAACTGTTGCTCAACCTCACCCGACAAACCGGCCGCACGGGCCAGGCCACGGTAAATGCCGACATGGCCCAGGTCCATGTGGACATCCGGTACGTCAGCCAGTTGCAGCATGGCCAGCATCAAGCTGATCACTTCGACATCGCTGCTCGGGCTGGCGTCGCCGTACAACTCGGCGCCCAACTGGATCGGGCTACGGGACGACGACAAGGCACGCGGCTGAGCATGCAGCACGCTGCCGGCGTAGCACAGGCGGCTCGGGCCTTCACGACGCAGGGTGTGCGCATCGATGCGCGCCACTTGCGGCGTGATGTCGGCACGGAAACCCATTTGCCGGCCCGACTGCGGGTCGATGACCTTGAAGGTGCGCAGATCCAGGTCCTGGCCCGCGCCGGTCAGCAGGGATTCCAGGTACTCGATATGCGGGGTCACGACAAACTCGTAACCCCAGCTCTGGAACAGATCCAACACCTGGCGACGCGCTACTTCAATGCGCGCCGCCTCCGGTGGCAGTACTTCTTCGATGCCATCTGGCAGCAGCCAGCGGTCTACCGTTGCCATTACGCCATTCCCCTTAGATCCGGGCGGCCAGCCCTCGGCCGAGCCTTGAGTGAAGCAGAAAATACCCGGCCCTCGCATAAACCACGCGCAAGAGCGACGTGACGAACGGCCTGCCAGCGGCCTCGTCGGGCACTTTCCTCGAAAAACCTGTCACGCCTGCCGAATCAAACATGCAGACGCAAAAAAGCCGGGAATTTCCCGGCTGCCGCATCATACACCCGTTTTCTGAAAGGATCACCCCGCCAGGCGTTTTAGCCGCCCGACGGAGTGTGTCCTACACAGTGACGAGTTGATTACTTGGATTTTTCCAGGTAGCGGAAGAAGTCGCTACTTGGGTCCAGCACCATGACGTCGGTTTTGTTCGCGAAGCTTTCACGGTAGGCACGCAGGCTACGGTAGAACGCGTAGAACTCCTGGTCCTGACCGTAGGCCTTGGCATAGATTGCCGCGGCTTGAGCGTCGCCATCACCACGGGCCTCTTCAGACTCGCGATAGGCCTCTGCCAGAAGGACACGACGCTGACGGTCGGCATCCGCACGGATACCTTCAGCCAGTTCGTTACCCTTGGCGCGGTGCTCACGGGCTTCACGCTCACGCTCGGTGCTCATGCGCTCGAACACACTGCGGTTCACTTCCTTCGGCAGGTCGATAGCCTTGACCCGAACATCGACCACTTCGATGCCCAGCTCTTTTTCCGCCATCGTGTTCAACGAACGCGTGATGTCAGCCATCAGCGCGTCACGCTCACCGGATACCACCTCGTGCAGGGTGCGCTTACCAAACTGGTCACGCAGGCCCGACTCCAGACGGCGCGACAAACGCTCGTCGGCGATCTGCTTGAGGCCGGAGGTCGCGGTGTAGAAGCGTTCGGCATCCTTGACGCGCCACTTGGCGTAGGCGTCAACCATCACGGCTTTCTTTTCCAGGGTCAGGAAGCGTTGTGTCGGTGCATCCAGGGTCATCAGGCGGGCGTCGAACTTGCGCACCTGGTTGACGTAGGGGACTTTCACATGCAGGCCCGGCTGGACATCCGCCTGGACCACGCGACCGAATTGCAGCAGCACCGCACGCTCGGTCTGAGCCACGATGTAGAAGCAGTTCCAGGCAGCGATGACCACGACGACGCCCACAATCAGGGCGGTCAGCGATTTATTGCTCATCAACGACTCTCCCTGGTACGTGTTTGCTGTTGCAGCAAGTCAGCGGCCGCACGGGCGCTCGCTTCGTTGGCAGCGGCATTCGAACCGGTGGACGGCGCGCTGGTGCCACTACGACCACCTTCGATCATCTTGTCCAGCGGCAGGTACAGCAGGTTGTTCTGCCCACCCTTGCTGCCGGTCACGAGAACCTTGCTGGTGTTGCTGAAGACTTCCTGCATGGTGTCCAGGTACAGACGCTGGCGAGTGACTTCAGGTGCCTTGCGGTACTCGACGACCAACTTGGTAAAGCGATCCGCCTCACCCTTGGCGCGCGAGACCACTTCGTCGCGGTAACCGTTGGCATCTTCGATGATGCGCTGGGCCTGGCCACGGGCCTCCGGCACCACGCCATTGGCGTAGGTTTCGGCCTGGTTACGCGAACGCTGCTCGTCTTCACGCGCGCGGATCACGTCATCGAAGGCTTCCTGCACTTCACGCGGTGCCGCTGCGCTCTGTACGTTCACCTGGGTCACAGTGATACCGGTGCGGTAGGTGTCGAGGAACCGTTGCAGGCGCTCCTTGATTTCGCTGGCCATCAATTCACGACCTTCGGTCAGCACCTGGTCCATGGCGGTGGAACCCACCACATGGCGCAGGGCGCTTTCGGTGGCGTGTTGCAGGCTGATTTCCGGCTGATCAACGTTCAGCACGAAGTCCTGCAGGTTGCTGATCTTGTACTGCACGGTCAGCGGCACTTCGACGATGTTTTCGTCTTCAGTCAGCATCTGGCCCTGCTTGGTGTAGGCACGCTCACGCGTGACGTTCTCCATGTACTTCTTGTCGATCGGCGGGAAGTAGATGTTCAGGCCTGGCCCGACCGTCTCGTAGTACTTGCCGAAGCGCAGCACCACAGCCTGCTCCTGCTCGTCCACGACGTAGACAGCGCTGTACAGCCAGACGGCCGCCAGTACGACAAGACCCAGGCCCAGCAGGCCATAGCCACCGCCCTTGCTTGTGCGACCGCCGTCGTCACCACCCCGTTTTTTTCCACCACCGAACAACCCATTCAGGCTTTCCTGCAGCTTTCGGAAGGCCTCGTCGAGATCTGGTGGCCCCTTGCGGTCGCCATTATTGCGGCGTTTACCACCCCAAGGATCCTGATTATTCGAGTTGCCACCCGGCTCATTCCAAGCCATAGCGCTCTCCATCTGATAAAGCAAAGACGCACCCACGGCGCGCCGACCAATGCTACAGAATGCCTGCTACTGCGGCACAACCGCTTTCGGAGGCTTTTATTGCAAAGTGTGTTGTTCGATGAACTCTGTCGGTACAACGCCTTCACGGCTGACCAGCCGATTGAGCTCCGAGCGCGGCAATCGAACGGCCAGCAAGCTGACACCTTCTTCGTCGTGTTCTTCTTTCTGTACCGCGCCCAGCTCGAAAAACTGTGCACGCAGTCGAGCAAAACGCTGAGGCAAGCGCAAGGTGCCGACAAACAAATCGCTGCCGAGCAATTCGGCAATGGCTTGTTCAAGCAGCTCCAAACCACTGCCATCGCGCGCCGACAGCCATACCCGTTGGGGCTTGCCGTTCTCGTCGCGCTGAATTTGCGGCTCAACGCCCTCAAGCAAATCGAGTTTGTTATAGACCTCGAGGATCGGCAAGTCCTGGGCCCCGATCTCGCCCAACACCACCATTACCTGCTCGATCTGCAACATGCGATCCGGCTCAGCCGCATCGATCACGTGCAGCAGCAGGTCGGAGTTGCTCGACTCTTCGAGCGTAGACCGAAATGCCTCGACCAGTTTGTGTGGCAGGTGGCGAATGAAACCCACGGTGTCGGCCAGGACAATCGGCCCCAGGTCGTCGATATCCAGACGGCGCAAGGTCGGGTCGAGGGTGGCGAACAGTTGGTCGGCCGCGTACACGTCGGATTTGGTCACGTTGTTGAACAGCGTGGACTTGCCGGCGTTGGTATAGCCCACCAGGGAGACGGTCGGGATATCCGCACGTGAACGGCCACGTCGCGATTGCTCGCGCTGGCTACGTACTTTTTCCAGACGCCCCTTGATCTGGCGCAGGCGAACCCGCAGCAGGCGCCGGTCGGTTTCCAGTTGGGTTTCACCAGGGCCGCGCATGCCGATACCGCCACCCTGACGCTCAAGGTGAGTCCAACCGCGAACCAGCCGCGTGCTCATGTGGTCAAGCTGGGCCAGTTCGACCTGGAGCTTGCCTTCATGGGTACGGGCGCGCTGGGCGAAAATATCGAGAATCAGGCCGGTACGGTCGATCACGCGACACTCGAAAACACGTTCGAGGTTACGTTCCTGACTGGGCGTGAGGGTATGGTTGAAGATCACCAGATCGGCTTCTTCGGCGTGTACAAGGTCGCGCAGCTCCTCGACCTTGCCGCTGCCAATCAGGTATTTGGCGGTTGGCCGATGACGCGGCACGTTAAAAAACGCAACGGTCTCGGCGCCGGCAGAATTTGCCAACTCCTGAAACTCCTGCGGATCTTCGCGCGCCTCAGGGTCCTGTCCATCCAAGTGAACGAGGATCACTCGCTCACCACCACCGTGGCGCTCAAAGAACAAAGGAGACTCCTATCAGGCGTTACCTGGCTCAGCGTCACCCTGTTCATCACCTGCTGCGCTAGGCAGACGGATTGGACGAACTGGAACGACTGTCGAGATAGCGTGTTTGTAGACCATTTGGCTGACGGTGTTTTTCAGCAGGATCACGAATTGGTCGAACGACTCGATCGTGCCTTGCAGTTTGATACCGTTGACCAGGTAGATGGAAACCCCCACTTTCTCTTTACGTAAAGTATTCAAGTAAGGGTCTTGTAGCGAATGCCCTTTTGACATGTGCCGCACTCCTTTAAGGATCAATAATAAAAAATCGGAAAATAGGTAGCTCATGGCCGTCACACCCCCAAGGATAGACGGCAATTGCAAGGACTCAGCTCAATATGGAGACCGTTCCCAAGTATTTCAAGGTGCGTGACAGATTGTCGCTGTCCAGACTGTCCAACCAGTGCAAATCGCTCCAGCTGCGCAGCCGGGTGAACTGGCGCTTCGCCAATTGGCGCGTGGCAATGATGCCGCGCTCCTGCATTTCGGCTGACGTCAGCTTGCCATCCAGATGATCCCAGACTTGGCGGTAGCCTACAGCACGTATCGAAGGCAGCCCTGGGTGCAGGTCACCTCGTGAACGCAGTGCTACGACCTCGTCGATAAACCCCTGTTCCAACATAATTGTGAATCTTTGTGCAATTCGATCATGCAGCACCTGGCGATTTGCCGGAGCGATAGCCAGATTCGCCACAGTATAGGGCAATTGTGACTGTCCAGATGCGCCTGCATCAGCACTTTGCGCAGTTTGTTTCAGCCGCAGTTCAGTCATGGTCTGGCCGCTGACACGCCAGACTTCCAAGGCACGGCTGAGCCGCTGGGGATCATTCGGGTGAATCCGCGCGGCGGATACCGGATCCACCGCCGCCAACTGGTCGTGCAGGGCTTGCCAGCCAAGGCGTGCGGCCTCTTCTTCGAGTTCTGCGCGCACTCGGGCATCGGCGGCCGGCATGTCAGCCAAGCCTTCCTGTAAAGCCTTGTAATAGAGCATCGTGCCGCCCACCAGCAGCGGGATGTTGCCCCGCGCCGTGATTTCAGCCATGGCGGCCAGCGCGTCAGTACGAAAATCCGCGGCGCTATAGCTCTCGGCCGGGTCGATGATGTCGATCAGACGGTGCGGATGCTCGGCAAGCAGCTCCTTGGAGGGCTTGGCGGTGCCGATATCCATGCCCCGGTAAACCAGGGCAGAGTCGACACTGATCAGTTCGCATGGCAACACCTTCGTCAGCTCGATGGCCAGGTCGGTCTTGCCGGCGGCCGTGGGGCCCATCAGGAAGATTGCGGGGGGCAAGGCGCTCATCAACGCCCGCGCAAAAACAATTTGTCCAGATCGTCCAGGCCCATCTGGGTCCAGGTCGGTCGGCCATGGTTGCATTGACCGCTGCGCTCGGTGTTTTCCATATCACGCAGCAAACCATTCATTTCCGGCAGGGCCAGGCGGCGATTGGCGCGGATGGCACCGTGACAGGCCATGGTGCCGAGCAATTCGTTGATATGCGCCTGGATACGGTCACTCGTGCCGTACTCCATCAGGTCCGCCAGCACGTCGGCCACCAGCCGGTTGGCTTCGGCTTGCTTGAGCAGCGCAGGAATCTGGCGGATCGCGAGGGTTTCTGGCCCCAGGCGTTGCAGTTCGAAGCCCAGCTTCTGGAATACGCTGTGGTGTTCTTCTGCGCAATCGGCTTCACGCTGGCTCACGGCCAGGGACTCCGGCACCAGCAGTGGTTGGCCGCTGAGGCCTTCGCTGGCCATGGCAATCTTCAGGCGTTCGTACATGATTCGCTCGTGGGCGGCATGCATGTCGACCAGCACCAGCCCGTGGGCGTTTTCAGCGAGGATATAGATGCCTTTAAGCTGCGCCAGCGCATACCCCAGCGGCGGAATATCCCCGCCGCCTTCCGGCAAGGACGCCGCCGCACCCGGCTCGGCCCCCGGCAGTGGCGCAAAGAATTCGCGATAGGCCGCCTGGGCCTCAGCCACCGGTACCGCTGACTGCGGACGCGGCGTGTATTGATATTGATAACCCGCTCCGGCACCGGAACCCGGCGCGGTATAGGTCGGCTGCGACTGCGGCGTTTGCAGCAGGTTGCCCGCCAGGCTCATTTCGCCCTGAGGGCCGAACTCACCGGCCTCGGGACCGCTCGGGCGCACCACCGCCGTCACAATCGGCGCCGACAGTTGATCGTCCGGGCGCACATCGCCCAAGGCTCGGTGCAAGGTGCCGTACAGGAAGTCATGCACCATGCGCCCATCACGGAAGCGCACTTCGTGCTTGGTCGGGTGCACGTTGACGTCGACCACCGCAGGGTCGACCTCGAAAAACAGTACGAACGTCGGGTGCCGCCCGTTGAACAACACATCGCGATACGCCTGGCGCACCGCGTGGGCGACCAGTTTGTCGCGTACCGCGCGGCCATTCACAAAGAAGTACTGCAAATCCGCCTGGCTACGGGAGAACGTCGGCAACCCGACCCAGCCCCACAGGCGCAGGCCATTGCGCTCGATCTCAATCGGCAGCGCCTGCTCCAGGAAACCCGCGCCACAGATCGCCGACACTCGACGCGCACGTGCCGCCTCGTCATGGGCTTCGTGCAGGCTGAGGATGGTCTTGCCGTTATGGCGCAGGTGAAATGCCACGTCGAAGCGCGCCAGGGCCAGGCGTTTGATGACTTCTTGCAGGTGATCGAATTCGGTCTTTTCGGCCTTGAGGAATTTGCGCCGCGCGGGGGTGTTGAAGAACAGGTCGCGCACCTCCACCGAGGTACCCACCGGATGCGCCGCCGGCTGAACCCGAGGCGCCATGTCGCGGCCCTCGGTCTCCACTTGCCAGGCCTGCTCGGCGCTGCGCGTGCGGGACGTAAGCGTCAGGCGGGCCACAGAGCTGATCGAGGCCAGGGCCTCACCGCGAAAACCCAGGCTCATCACCCGTTCAAGGTCTTCCAGGTCGCGGATCTTGCTGGTGGCGTGGCGGGCCAGGGCCAGCGGCAGGTCATCGGAGGAGATGCCGCTGCCGTCGTCGCGCACGCGCAGTAACTTGACGCCGCCCTGCTCCACGTCGACATCGATGCGCTTGGCGCCGGAATCGATGCTGTTTTCCAGTAGCTCCTTGATCACCGATGCCGGGCGCTCGACGACTTCGCCCGCCGCGATCTGGTTAGCCAGGCGCGGGCTGAGCAATTCAATACGCGACCCGCTGTTCAGGGTTGATTCGCTCATTACTGTGCCGCCAATTCAGTGCCGGGGATGGTCAATACCTGGCCGACTTTCAGCTCATCCGTCTTCAGGTTATTGGCATTGCGCAACGTCGCCGCCGACACCTGGAAACGCACCGCCAACATCGCCAGGGTGTCGCCGGGCTGAACGCGATGGTCACGCGGGCCCTGGGCAATTTTGCCGGAGTCGCGCAGCCAGGCGATGTAAGTGCCCGGCGGCGGGTTCTGCTGGAAGAACTGGCGCACACCCGCGCTGATGGAGCGCGCCAACGCTTGCTGGTGACTGGCACTGGCGAGCTTCGAGGCTTCGTTGGCGTTGGAGATAAACCCCGTTTCCACCAGGATCGAGGGAATATCCGGCGACTTCAGCACCATGAACCCGGCCTGCTCCACACGCTGTTTGTGCAGGGAGGTCACACGGCCGATGTTGCTCAGGACCTTCTGGCCCACGTTCAGGCTGGAGGTCAGCGAGGCGGTCATCGACAGGTCGAGCAGTACGCCGGCGAGCATCTTGTCTTTGTCATCGAGGGACACGTTGCCGGCCCCGCCGATCAGGTCGGAACGGTTTTCGCTGTCGGCCAGCCAACGAGCGGTCTCGGACGTGGCGCCGCGATCAGACAAGGCAAACACCGAAGCGCCGAACGCAGCGGTCGACGGCGCCGCATCGGCGTGGATCGACACGAACAGGTCAGCGCCTTTCTTGCGGGCGATTTCGGTACGCCCGCGCAATGGAATGAAGTAGTCGCCGGTACGGGTCAGCTCGGCGCGGTAGCCTTTCATGCCGTTGACCTGGCGTTGCAGTTCGCGGGCAATGGCCAATACCACGTCTTTTTCATGCTGCCCACGTGAGCCGGAGGCGCCCGGGTCTTCACCGCCGTGGCCGGCATCGATCACCACGATGATGTCGCGCTTGCCGGCCGGCGCCGGTGGTGGTGGCGGCAGCTTGACCTGGGGTTGCGACGGGTTCACCGGCACCGCAGGCACAGTCGCCACGCTCGGGGTTGGCGCAGGCGGGGTGCGGCATCGGCGGCGTTATCGAACAGGTCGACCACCAACCGGTTGCCATACTGGGCATTCGGGGCCAGGGAGAAGCTTTTCGGCGTCACGACTTTTTTCAGGTCGATGACCACGCGCAAGTCGGTCGGCGTGCGCTGGGCCGAGCGCATGGCGGTGATGGGGGTATTGGCGGTGGACACCTTCAGCGGCGCGGCCAGGGTTGCACCGTTGATGTCGATCACCAGGCGATCAGGCGCCGTGAGGGTAAAGACACTGTGCTGGACCGGGCCAGACAGGTCGAACACCAGTCGCGTGTTATCCGGCGCTCGCCACAGGCGCACACTCTTTACCTGTGAAGCAGCCAGAGCATTGACAGTCATTGCCGCAAGCAACACCCCTACGACAGCAACCAACGCGCGAAAGCGCATACCTAACCCCACCAATTATTTGAATTCCAATGCCAGAGCGGCACACCACGATTCACCGCGCGGGCTCTGGGGCAACAACTTCAGCTGACGTCCGTGCTCATGCGGCGTAATGGTAATGGTCAGGTCCGGCTTTGGCAAAAAGCCTGTGCCTTTATCTGGCCATTCAATCAAACACAGCGGGTCTTCATCGAAGTAATCACGGATGCCCATGAACTCCAGCTCTTCGGGGTCCACCAAGCGATAGAGGTCGAAGTGAAAGGCGCGCAGGTCGCCGATCTCATAGG
This sequence comes from Pseudomonas sp. S3_A03, assembly GCF_054668275.1. NCBI lineage: Bacteria > Pseudomonadati > Pseudomonadota > Gammaproteobacteria > Pseudomonadales > Pseudomonadaceae > Pseudomonas > Pseudomonas sp. S3_A03. The sequence continues at coordinate 4,651,958 of NZ_CP162753.1, read as the reverse complement.
GTTCGACCAAGGTAAACGTCGGGCTTTTTACCGCGCCCGCATGGCCCAGCCCGCGAATAATCCCGCGGGATAACGTGGTCTTGCCCGCCCCCAGGTCGCCTTCGAGGAAGATCAACCCCGCCCCACGTGTGAGCTGGGCAATACGATGACCCAACGCGACCATGGCGTCTTCATCGGCCAGGAAAAGAATTACTTCAGGCACGGCGACTGCTCCTCCAGCAATTGACGAATGGCAGGTATGAGATCGCTGGCTGCCAAGCCGCGACCCAAGGTGCCTTGGCGCTGCCCTGCAGTGGCGTGCAACCACACAGCCAGGCAACTTGCTTCATAAGCCGGCATGCCCTGGGCCAGCAATGCCCCCACCAGGCCGGCCAACACATCGCCCAGGCCCGCCGTGGCCATTGCCGGGTGGCCCTGATCACAGCGGGAAACACGCCCATCCGGGCTGGCAATCAAACTGCCAGCACCCTTGAGGACAGCGACGGCATTAAATGTCTGGCTCAACGCGCGCGCCACCTTAAGCCGGTCGGCCTGAACCTCTGCTGTCGAAATGCCCAGCAGGCGCGCAGCTTCCCCCGGATGCGGTGTGATCACGCAATTGGCCGGAAGGTTGACGCTACCCGTGGCCAACTGATTCAAGGCGTCCGCGTCCCACACTTGCGGCTGGCGCGCATTGGCGGCGACCGACAACAGGCTGCTACCCCACGAGGCTGCGCCCAAGCCGGGGCCGATGACGATGACCGAGATTTTTTCCAGCAGGCCCATCAGTTGATTGGCAGAACTTACGCCCACGGCCATAAGTTCCGGCAAGCGCGCCAGCGCGGCGGGCACGTGCTCAACGCGGGTGGCCAGCGACACCATGCCCGCGCCACTGCGCAAAGCGCTTTCGGCACTCAGCAACGCTGCGCCGCCGAGGCCACGGTCGCCGCCGATCACCAACAGGTGGCCGAACCGGCCTTTATGGGCGTCCGGAGAACGCGCAGCCAGTTGCGGCAAATTCCCGTGCAACAGGAGCTGAACGTCGGTTATTGGGTGTTTTGTCTGAGGCATGCGTCTTCAAGCTCCGATGTCTGGCAGAATTATACGCATCTAACTTGTGGTTTCCCGTGTCTCATGCCTGCTATTACCTCCGATCTGCCCGCCCTCGCCCAATCGATCAAAGACTGGGGTCGCGAGCTGGGCTTTCAACAAGTCGGCATCAGCGGGCTGGACCTGGCCGAGCATGAACAGCACCTGCAACGCTGGCTCGACGCGGGCTACCACGGCGAAATGGACTACATGGGCGCCCATGGCAGCAAACGTTCCCACCCCGAAGAGTTGGTACCGGGCACCCTGCGCGTGGTGTCGCTGCGCATGGATTATCTGCCAGGCGACTCCCAAATGGCGCAGTTGCTCGCTCAACCGGAAAAAGCCTACATCTCGCGCTATGCCCTGGGCCGTGACTACCACAAGCTGATCCGCAAGCGCGTGCAGCAACTGGCCGACCGCATTCAGGCGCAGATCGGCCCGTTTGGCTTTCGCGCTTTTGTCGATAGCGCGCCCGTCCTGGAAAAAGCCATCGCAGAAAAGGCCGGCCTCGGCTGGATCGGTAAAAATACCTTGGTGCTCAATCGCAAGGCCGGCAGCTATTTCTTTTTGAGCGAACTGTTTGTCGATTTACCGCTGCCGATCGATGAGCCACACAGCACTGAACATTGCGGGCGCTGCACAGCGTGCCTGGACATCTGCCCGACCAATGCCTTTGTCGGCCCCTACGTGCTGGATGCCCGGCGCTGCATTTCCTACCTGACCATCGAACTCAAGCATGCGATCCCGGAGGATCTGCGTCCCTTGATCGGCAACCGTGTATTCGGCTGTGATGACTGTCAGATCGTTTGCCCCTGGAATCGTTTCGCCCGGTCCACCGCCGAAGGCGATTTCCAGCCGCGACACAACCTGGATAACGCAGAACTGGCCGAGCTGTTCATGTGGGACGAGGATAAATTCCTCAGCAGCACCGAAGGCTCACCTTTGCGCCGTGCCGGTTACGAGCGCTGGCTGCGTAACCTCGCGGTGGGTTTGGGCAATGCGCCATCGAGTATTCCGGTGATCGAGGCCTTGAAGGCGCGCCGGGATTACCCGTCCGAGCTGGTACGCGAACACGTGGAGTGGGCGCTGAACCAGCACGCCACGCGCTAGTGCACGTCGTCGTTGTAGACGAACTTGGGCATTTCCCAGTGAAAACGGATCGCCAGCAGGCGCAATAGAAAGCCGCTGAACAACGTCAGCAGAATCGCTTGCTCGCTGGGCAACTCCAGATAAAGACACAGCAAATAGAACCAGGCGGCAAGGAACGACACGCTGGCATACAGCTCACGACGGAAGATCAACGGGATGTCGTTACAGAAGATATCCCTCAGGATGCCGCCGAATACCCCGGTAATCACGCCGCTAACCGACGCCACCAGCATGCCGTGGCCCATTTCCAGGGCAGTCATGCAGCCGATCAGGGTGAAGGCCACCAGGCCGACGGCGTCCAGCGCCAGGAACAGCGAGCGCAGATGCCGCATCAGCGGCGCAATAAAGATCGTCACCAGCGCCGCGACCGAGGTCAGCACCAGGTATTCGGGGTGCTTGACCCACGTCAGCGGGTAGTGCCCCAGTAACACGTCGCGCACCGAACCGCCCCCCAACGCCGTCACACAGGCGATCAGCACCACGCCGAACCAGTCCATGCCACGGCGCCCCGCAGAGAGGGCGCCGGTCATGGCTTCGGCGGTGATGGCAATGAGGTAGAGCATCAGCAGCATGATGGTGATCCTGGCAGAGAGGCCGGCAGTCTAATCATTTGCCGAGGGCACCAAAAGGGGGCACTTGGCGATAAACCGCGTCGCCGGCCATCGGGAGCAAGCCCCCACATTTGAAATGTGTTCACAAATCAAAATGTGTGGGCTTGCCTACGATGGCGTCAGCTCAGTCGCTACAGCTTCAGGCCTTGATGAAATGCTTGCGGTAATGCTGCAGCTCGGCGATCGACTCGCGAATATCATCCAGCGCCAGGTGAGTACTGCCTTTATGGAAGCTGTCTTTGACGTCCGGCGCCCAGCGTGCGGCCAGCTCTTTGAGCGTCGAGACATCCAGGTTGCGGTAGTGGAAGTAGCTTTCGAGCCCTTTCATGTGCGTATAAAGGAAGCGACGGTCCTGGCAGATGCTGTTGCCACAGATCGGCGATTTGCCCTTGGGCACCCATTTTTCCAGGAAGGCGATGGTCTGGGCTTCGGCTTCGGCCATGCTGACGCGGCTGTCGCGCACACGCTGAGTCAGGCCGGAGTTGCCGTGGGTGCGGGTGTTCCACTCGTCCATGGTGGCCAGCACGGCGTCGCTGTGGTGGATGGCGATCACCGGACCTTCGGCCAAGGTGTTGAGGTTGCTGTCGGTGACAATGGTGGCCATCTCGATGATGACGTCGGTGTCGGGGTTCAGACCGGTCATTTCCAGATCGATCCAAATCAGGTTCTGTGGGTTTTGCATGGCTTGATTCTCTTGGCACCTTGGCGTAGCTGCGCAGTTTAGCAGGCGGGGCCGTGCTAGACTCGCGACCGTTTTACCCAAACCTTTGCATTATCGACACGGAACACCAATGGCCAAACGCCAGCTCAACCGCCGCCAAAACTGGCGCATCGAAAAGATTCAAGGTGAACGCGCCGCGCGCGCCGCCAAACGTGAATCCTCCGCCGTAGAAGCGCTTGAAGGCGGCGACCTGGGCCCCGAGCAAACGGGCCTGGTAATCGCGCACTTCGGTGTGCAGGTCGAAGTCGAGGCGCTGGAAGGCGAACTCGCGGGCTCAGTCTCCCGTTGCCACCTGCGCGCCAACCTGCCGGCGCTGGTGACCGGCGACAAAGTGGTATGGCGCGCCGGCAACCAGGGCATCGGCGTGATCGTCGCCCAGTTGCCACGCACCACCGAACTGCGCCGGCCCGACAGCCGCGGCCAGCTCAAGCCGGTGGCGGCCAACGTCGACATGATCGTGATCGTATTCGCCCCCTTGCCCGAGCCTCATGCCAACCTGATCGACCGCTACCTGGTAGCCGCCGAACATGCCGGCATCCGCCCGTTGCTGTTGCTGAACAAGTTCGACCTGATCGACGAACAGAACGCCCCTGCGCTGAATGCGCTGCTGGCGGTCTACCGCACCTTGGGCTACCCGGTGCTGGAAGTGTCGGCCCATCACGGCAATGGCATGGAACAACTGCAACAGCAGTTGGACGGACGCATCAGCGTGTTTGTCGGCCAGTCCGGCGTGGGTAAGTCGTCGCTGGTCAACAGCTTGCTGCCCGAGGTCGACACCCGTGTAGGCCCGCTGTCGGAACTGTCCGGCCAAGGTACGCACACCACCACCACCGCGCGGTTGTTCCACTTCCCCGGCGGCGGCGAACTGATCGACTCCCCGGGCATTCGTGAATTCGGCCTCGGCCACGTGAGCCGCAGCGATGTGGAAGCGGGCTTCATCGAGTTCAACGACCTGATTGGCACCTGTCGCTTCCGCGACTGCAAACACGACCGCGAGCCGGGTTGTGCGTTGCTCAAGGCCCTGGAAGACGGCCGCGTGCAGCAGCAGCGAATGAACAGTTATCGGTCGATTATTGCGAGCTTGCCGGAGAGCAGTTACTAAACCGCCGAAACAACAAGGCCGCGATTATCGCGGCCTTGTTGTATGTGAAGCCTAGGATCCCGTCCCAGGCACCGTAGGGTCTTTCACCCCACCATCATCAAACAGATTCAATTTCTGACGCAGCTCATGCGCCGGCAAGGGTTCTTGCCCTGGCGGGATGGCGTTCGGGTCGGCCGGCACTTCGCCGGGCGCGCCAGCACCAGGGGTCGGTTGTGGCGGTGGGGGCTGATCACCCTCAATCGCACGCTGGGCCTTTTTGGTCAGCACGACGATATCGATGCGCCGGTTGGCCGGGTTGAACGGATCCTTGTGATCAAACAGCTGCGAGGATGCAAAACCCACCACGCGCGCGACTTGCGGGTCCGGGTAGCTGCCGGCTACCAACGCGCGACGTGCGGCGTTGGCGCGGTTGGCCGATAGCTCCCAGTTGCCGAAGTCACCCTGGCCCGCATACGGCTTGGCGTCGGTGTGACCGCTGATGCTGATCTTGTTCGGCACCGTCTTGATGGTGTCGGCCATGGCCAGCAGGATGTCTTCGAAATACGGCTTCAAGCGTGCGCTGCCGGAGTCGAACATCGGCCGGTTGGCGGCGTCGGTGATCTGGATGCGCAAGCCTTCCGGAGTGATTTCGAACGAAATCTGATCCTTGAATTTCAGCAACTGCGGGTTTTCTTCGACCTTGTTCTGCAACTCTTGCAACAGCAACTCAAGGCGCTCTTGCTCGACCTGCTCGGCCATGGCCTCGACGGTATCGCGCTCGATCGGGATTTTTTCCTGGGGCGCCTCGGTTTTGACTTCGGGGTTGATGGTGCGCTCAGGCGCCAATTGCGGCGAGCCGCCCAGATCGATCACGAAAGGCGTGCCGCTTTCCGAAAAGCCAATCGGGTCTTTGAAGTAGCCGGCAATGGCGATTTTCTGTTCGGGCGTGGCCGTCGACATCAGCCACAGCACCAGGAAGAACGCCATCATCGCCGTCGCAAAGTCGGCGAAGGCGATTTTCCAGGCGCCACCATGGTGCCCCGCAGCGAAGCGCTTGACGCGCTTGATGATTATCGGCTGGTTGTTTTCCATGGCTTAGCGACCGCGAACCGCTTGTTCCAGCTCGGCGAAGCTTGGGCGATGCTTCGGGTACAGGACCTTGCGACCGAACTCCACCGCCAGCGACGGCGGCATGCCGGAAGCGGACGCCACCAGACTGGCCTTGATCGATTCGTAAAGGTTGATTTCTTCTTTGGCATCATGGGCCAGGGAGGTCGCCAGAGGGCCGAAGAAACCGTAGGCCGCGAGAATACCGAAGAAGGTCCCCACCAACGCCGCACCGACGTGCATGCCGATGGCCGCCTGGTCACCCTCACCCAGGGAGGCCATGGTCACCACAATACCGAGTACCGCCGCGACGATACCGAAACCGGGCATGCCGTCTGCGACGCCGGTCACGGCGTGGGACGGATGCTCCAGCTCCTCTTTAAGGCTGAACAATTCCATGTCGAACAAGCCTTCAAGCTCATGGGGAGCCATGTTGCCGGAGGACATGATGCGCAGGTAATCACAGATATAAGCGGTCATGCGCTCGTCTTTGAGCACGGCCGGATACTTGGCGAAAATCGGGCTGGCCGCGGCGTCCTCGATGTCAGCCTCGATGGCCATCATGCCTTCGCGGCGGCTCTTGTTGAGGATCTCGTACACCAGCCCCAGCACTTCCAGGTAGAAGGTGTGGGTAAAGCGCGAACCAAACATGGCCAATGACTTCTTGATCACGTGCATGGTCATGTAGCCGGGGTTGGCCTGCAGGAAAGCGCCCAGTGCCGCACCACCGATAATCATCACCTCGAAAGGCTGGATCAGTGCCGCAATTTTACCGTGGGACAGGACGTACCCGCCGAGCACGCTCGCGAAGACGACGATGATGCCGATAATTTTAGCCATAGGAGATGAGTACTTGCGCCGTCGGGTTCATGGACATATTTGGGGGAACTGAAAAACTCTTGTTCTACTTATCGGCAAAACTGCGCCAGACTATAGCCCGTTAAGGCGAAAAGCCAGTTCGGCCCGCTCCGGGCGTGTTGACCGCATGTGATGATCGCGCCCCAATCATGGCTAATAAAACGACAGTCCCATCTGTAAGACCTCTCTCTCTCGCCGCTTGGATCAAGTGCCTGGACGAAGTGCCGCTGCCTGTTCCCCAGGCCAGCCACGACCGGGTGTGCAAGGCGATCCGCGACAGCCGCAGTTCGTTGCGAGATATTGCCGAACTGATGCAAAACAGCCCAGCCCTTGTACTCAGCGTGATGCGCGAGGCAAACAGCCATACCCATGGCAGCCTGACGGAGCCGGCGGAAAATCTCGAAGTGGCGCTCAACCGCCTGGGCCTCAAGCGCGCCGAAGAACTGCTGGCGCGCCTGCCCTCGGTGCCGGCCCAAGAGATCCCCATTGCATTGCGTCAATTGTTGCTGGTGAGCCAGCATGCATCGCAACAAGCCAACGGTTTGTTCGGCAGCCGCCTGGCACGGTTGTGGCAAGACATTCACTGGGGCAGCCTGCTGTTTCTGTCGCCGCTGTGGCCGATGGCCGTTGCCCACCCCAAGCTTCTCGAAGAGTGGGAGCTGCGCGTGATTCACAAGGGCGAGTCGGCACGCAAGGTCGAGCAGCAATTGTTCGGCGTACGCCTGCTGGACCTGTGCCTGGCACTGACCGAAACCTGGCACCTGCCGATCTGGGTGTCCCAGGGTTATAACCTGCTGAAGAACGAGCAACGGTTGCTGGTCAAGGCGCTGCATATCGCCCGTGAAGATGACCCGTTGCGCCATCAGCAGTTACTCGACGCCGAGCCCAACCTGCGCCGCTGGCTGAACCAGCCGGCCAATACCGTGCTGCTGGCCAACGGTTTGGCGATGTCCGCGCAAGAATCCTGGACCTGCCCGCACACACAGCGCTGGCAGTACCTTACAGCTCTGTATCTGCAACAACCGCTGGCTGAGGTGCAGCAACACTCGCATCAACAAGCCGTCACCAGCGCGCGCACCACGCTGATGCCCGACCTCTGGCACCCGGCGCTTTCGCTGATCTGGCCGTGGCATGTACAGAAGATCCATCGCGGCCTGCTGCCCGCGCCGCCGCCCACCGCCGAAGCCTTGGCGGTATGGCGCAACCGCTGCACCGAACTGCTGGTGGAGCCGAGCCGTTTTGCCAACGCCATGCATTTGACCACGTGCGCCAAGGAAGCCCTGGTGGCCAGTGGCATGCAGCGAGTGTTGTTGTTCATGGCCGATCGCGCCTTGAGCACGCTGCGCGTACACCAAGCCGACGGCCTACCTAAAGACGCCGCCAACCTGAGCCTGGACGTGGTCAACAGCACACTGCTGCAGCGCCTGCTGGAAAAATCCGCCCAAGTGCGCCTCACACCGGACAATCATGCGCAGTTCTCGGCCTTGCTGCCGCCGATCCTGCGTCGCCTGTTCAACGGTGAGCACCTGTTGTTGCGTTCCATGAGCTGCAACGGTCGCGTGGTGATGGTGATGATCGCCGACCAGGGCGGTGGGCCGTTCTCGGAAACCACCGTGCAAGCCTTCGGCAAAACCGCGCAGTGCATCGAGAAAGCCCTGCACAGCTTTACCAACCGCAGCGTCTGATGCTTGCGCTACAATCGCCCTCCTTTATCGCCAACATTTGTGCCCAGGAGACCTCACATGCCTGACTTCTCTGGCTTGCCGCTGGTGATCGAACCCAGCGACCTGATCGGTCGCCTTGATACCGAACACCTGATTCTGGTGGACCTCACCAGTGCCGCCCGCTACGCCGAAGGGCATATCCCGGGGGCGCATTTCGTTGACCCCAAGCGCACCCAGTTGGGCCAGCCGCCGGCACCCGGCCTGCTGCCCCACAAAGCCGACCTGGAAAAACTCTTCGGTGAACTGGGCCACACCCCGGATGCCACCTACGTGGTCTATGACGACGAAGGTGGCGGCTGGGCCGGACGCTTCATCTGGATGCTCGACGTGATCGGTCACCCGAAATACCACTACCTCGACGGCGGCCTGCTGGCCTGGCTGGCCGCTGAGTACACCGTGTCGACCGACGTGCCGCCAGCGCGCGGCGGCCCGGTCAGCCTCACGCTGCACGATGGCCCCACCGCCACCCGCGAATACCTGCAAAGCCGCCTCGGCGCCGCCGACCTGGGCATCTGGGACGCACGCGGCCCGCTGGAATATTCCGGCGAGAAGGTGCTCGCGGCCAAAGGCGGGCACATCCCCGGCGCCGTGAACTTCGAATGGACCGCCGGCATGGATAAGGCGCGCAGCCTGCGCATCCGCCGCGACATGCCGCAGGTCCTTGAAGAGCTTGGGCTGACCCCCGACAAAGAAATCATCACCCATTGCCAGACTCACCACCGCTCTGGCTTCACCTACCTGGTGGCCAAGGCGCTCGGTTATCCGCGAGTCAAAGGTTATGCCGGTTCCTGGGGCGAATGGGGCAACCACCCCGACACCCCCGTTGAGATTAAGGTTTAAGGACAGTTATGAAAAAGCAGTTGTTTATCCTCAGCCAGTACTTGCTGCCGCACCATCTGCTGTCGCGCCTGGCCGGCTGCATTGCAGAGTGCCGCGTGCGCTGGTTCAAGAACGCCTTCACCACCTGGTTCGCCAAACGCTATCAAGTGGACATGTCCCAGGCACTGGTTGAAGACGTAACCGCCTACGAGCACTTCAACGCGTTCTTCACTCGCGCCCTCAAAGACGGCGCGCGCCCGCTGGACCAGGCCCCTGGCGCCGTACTCAGCCCCGCCGATGGCGCGGTCAGCCAGCTTGGCCCGATCGAACATGGTCGTGTGTTCCAGGCCAAGGGCCACAGCTTCAGCGTGCTGGAATTGCTGGGCGGCGACGCCGCTGTAGCAGCGCCGTTCATGGGCGGCGACTTTGCCACCATCTACCTGTCACCGAAGGACTACCACCGAGTTCACATGCCGCTGGCCGGCACCCTGCGCGAGATGGTCTACGTGCCGGGCCGGATCTTCTCGGTCAACCAGACCACCGCCGAAAACGTACCGGAACTGTTTGCGCGCAATGAGCGCGTTGTGTGCCTGTTCGACACCGAGCGCGGCCCGATGGCGGTGGTATTGGTCGGCGCGATGATCGTGGCATCGATTGAAACCGTGTGGGCTGGCCTCGTCACGCCGCCCAAGCGCGAGCTGAAAACCTTCCGCTACGACGAAGCCGCGCGTGCGCCGATTTATCTGGAGAAAGGTGCCGAGTTGGGCCGCTTCAAGCTGGGCTCGACCGCCATCGTGCTGTTCGGGCCGGATCAGGTGAAATGGGCGGAAGAATTGGTGGCCGGTTCGCCGGTGCAGATGGGCCAGGGTATCGCACTGCCCAACGCCTGACCTGACGCCAATCCAGGTCAATTGTGGGAGGGGGCTTGCTCCCGATAGCTGTGTTTGAGTCAACTCATCGGGTGACTGATCCACGGCCATCGGGAGCAAGCCCCCTCCTACATTTTCAGTTACAGCTGCCCGTCGCGGTCGCGAAAGCCCAGCAGGTACAGCACACCGTCCAGCCCCAAGGTCGAAATCGCCTGCTTCGCCGATTGCTTCACCAACGGCTTGGCGCGAAACGCCACGCCCAACCCGGCAATCGCCAGCATCGGCAAGTCATTCGCGCCGTCGCCGACCGCAATGGTCTGCTCCAGGCGCAAGCCTTCCTTATGGGCCAATTCCTTCAACAGATCCGCTTTGCGCTGGGCGTCGACAATCGGCTCCACCGCCACACCGGTCACTTTGCCATCGACCACTTCCAGCTCATTGGCGAAGACGTAGTCGATGCCCAACTTGGCCTGCAATTGTTTGGCGAAGTAGGTAAAGCCACCGGACAGGATCGCAGTCTTGTAGCCCAGGCGCTTGAGTTCGGCGAACAGCGTTTCGGCGCCTTCCGTCAGGCGCAGCGACGCGCCGATGGAGTCCAGCACGCTCACATCCAGGCCCTTGAGCAGCGCCAGGCGCTCCTTGAAGCTGGCGCGGAAATCCAGTTCACCGGCCATGGCGCGCTCGGTGATCGCGGACACCTGTTCACCCACACCGGCGGCCTTGGCCAATTCGTCGATGACTTCGGCTTCGATCAGTGTGGAATCCATGTCGAACACCGCCAGGCGACGGTTGCGGCGGAACAGCGAGTCTTCCTGGAAGGCGATATCGACATTCAACGCCTGGGCCACGCTGAGGAACTCGGCGCGCAAGGCTTGCGGGTCGGCCGGCTCACCGCGCACGGAGAACTCGATGCAACCCTTGCCCTGATGAGCGGGTGTGTCCAGCGGCATACGGCCCGACAGACGGTCGATGTGGTCGATATTCAAACCGTATTGCGCGGTGATCGAACTGACGCGTTGCAACTGCTCAGCCGTGACCTTGCGAGTCAACAGCGTGACGATGTGGCGTTTCTTGCCTTGGCCGGCCACCCAATGCTGGTAGTCCTCCTCGGACACCGGGGTGAAACGCACCTGTTGATCCAGCTTGTACGCTGTGAACAGGATGTCCTTGAGCACGGACGAGGCCTGCTCGGTGCTGGGAATTTCCACCAGGATGCCGAACGACAGGGTGTCGTGAATCACAGCCTGGCCGATGTCGAGAATGTTCACACCACCCTGGGCCAGCACACCGGTAATGGCAGCGGTGAGACCCGGACGGTCAACACCCGTGATGTTTATCAGGACAATTTCGCGCAAGGCGCACCCCCAGGCTGGAAAAAAACCGCATTCTACCCACTTTCAGTGACCATCGGGCACAGCCAGCGCTTTGCCGGTCTTGGGCCTGTCGCTATACTGCGCGTCAACTTCACGGACCGAGAGCCGAGCGCAAGTGAACCGGCCCACGCCAGTAAAAACCGATAACTTCTTCCTGCTGATCTTCCGGGCACTGCGCCACCGCCGTGTACCGATCGCATTACGCATCGCCAGCCATAACGTGATCCTGGTCGCCCTGGCCCTGGTGATTTATGCCTGCGTGATGGGTTTGCAGTTCAAACAGGCCATGCACGAGCAAGCCGACGCCCTGGGCGAGAGCTTGACCACTCAGACCGCCACATCGGCGACTGAACTGTTGGTGTCCAACGACATCCTCAGCCTCAACGTGCTGCTCAACAACCTGACCAAGAACCCGCTGGTGGCCCACGCCGCCATCTACAGCGTGGACAACCGGATCATGGCCGAAGCCGGGCAGCGCCCGAAAAACGGCCTGCTGGGCGAGGCCGAAGGCCTGTACCAGAGCAATATCACCTTTCAGGATGTAAAGGCCGGCCAACTGCGCATCAGCCTGGACATGCAGCAATTCCAGCAGCCGATGACCATTAGCCTGCAAAGCATGGGCATCCTCAGCGCAATCCTGCTGGCCCTGGCTCTGGCCTTGAGCCTGCGCCTGGGTCGGCATATCTCTACACCGCTGATGCAATTGCGCATCTGGCTGCGAGATATCGACGAACACACCCCGGCCACTGATCGCCAGGACGAAATCGGCGACATCGCCCGCCAACTGCACGCCAGCTTCGCCCCGGAGCCGGCACCCCAGGTTGAACCTGAACCCGAGTTCGACGACAGCGATTACGACGACGAACCCGAGTTTGAAGTACGCGACCTGCGCGATCCGGGTTTTGACGAAAGCGCACCCGCCGCCCGCCCGAAGCCTGCGCCGCGCCATGTGGTCAAGGCCGAAGAAGACGAACTGGACGACGAAGACCCCTTCGCCGATCTGCGCGACACGTCAAACGACAGCGCTGCCGTGACGCCAAAGCCCGCGCCGGCGCGCAGCACCGAGCCTCAGTACAGCGCCGTACTGGCCGTGCAATTGGGCGCCCAGGACCAACTGCGTCGCCTGCCCCGCGCGCGCCTGACCGAGTTATTGGAACGCTACCGCGACTGCCTCGACCAGGCCGCCTCGCTGTACCAGAGCGAGCTGCATACCCTCAATGACGGCAGCACGCTGATGCTGTTCCACAGTGAAGACAGCGGTGAGGATTACCTGACCAACGCCATCTGCTGCGGCGAGTTATTACGTGCGCTGGGCCATGAGCTGCAGATCGAAGTGGCGGACAGCGGCATCACCCTGCAACTGCAACTTGGCTTAACCGTGGGTGACGACCTGTTTGGCATGAGCCAGATCGACCTGCTGCTTACGGAAATCGCCCAGGACGCCCTGGCCTTGTCCCAACACAGCCGCAACCTGTTGCTGGTGGAGCGCAAGATCAGTGAAGACACGCTGATCCGCCAACGCGCGCGCATCCGCCCGATTGCCAGCCCTGAAGGCGCCAGCTGTGTGGAGCGTCTGATGGAGCCGTACCCATCGATGCTGGAGCGGCAGTTGGCGCGGATGCATGAGACCCGCGCCAAGCCGTGAAGAATGTGGGGTGGGACTTGCCCCCTACCACATTTGGGATCTGCACAGGCTTCAAGTAAATCGCGCACAAACAAAAAGGCCCGCTGAGTAAGCGGGCCTTTTGTTTGTGCGCGATTCAGGTCAGAACCTGAACACTTCCATATCCGTACGGATCGGCGTAGCCATCGGCATCTTGGGCTTCTGCGGCTCGGCCGGTTTGGCCTGAGCCGGGGCTTGCTTGCGTGGTGCCTCGGCAATCGGCGGTTGGTTGGCCAATGGCTTGAGGGCCACCGACAACTGCTGCGCCAAGTGCTGCAACAGCACGCCCTGGGCCTGAACCTGGGATGCTGTCGTGCCCGTGTGTTCTTCCTGCAGATGAACGATGCGGTTATCACGCACCTGGCCACGGCGGTCGATCAGGCGCCACTGCGCATCAAGGATCGCCGGCTGCGAAGTACCGGAGTCGAGCCGGGTGATGGTCAGCAACACCTGCACGTCCGGGGTAAAGCCAGTTGGCGCAGGCGAGAGGACCACACGCTGGCTGTCCAACTGACCCGCTACCTGGCGCAACATCAATTGGTTGATGTCGGACGACAAACTGCCCGCCCAACGACCATCGGTGGAACCTTGCAGACTGCCGTCGTTCTGACGTTGCAGCAGGGTTTCGCGTTGCAGATAGTCGGCTACGACCACCGGCCCCAGCAACACGGCCATGCCGGCGGTTTGTGCTGGTTGCGCCGGACTTCCGCTGTCCAACTGGTACAGCGACACCGGTTGGTGGGTGCTGCAACCCGCCAACCCCAAAAGGCCAGCGAGCATGAAAATAAAAGGAAGGCGTGGAGCAGTCATCATCCCATCCAGGTGGCTGCCACAAGGCGAACCACAATGTAATACTAAAAATAACCTAAACACGCTCGGCCACGCCGGCGCTGGAAAGGGCATATCATCCGTGAATATGCGCCATGACTCCAGCGCCAAAGCGTCGATCTACCCGTTAAATCGTAGATCGAGGGCTCTAATCCGGCTTAAACCGGCGTTTCCACCAACAAAGCATCCACACGCTGGAAGCCTCGAGGCAGTTTGTTACCGCGCCTGCCACGCTCACCCTTGTAATGTTCAAGGTCGTCGGGACGCAACGATAGCGTGCGTTTGCCGGCCTGGAGCACCAGGGTCGAGCCCTCGGGGATCACCGCGATGTCGGTCACGTACTCTTCGCGACTGGCCACCCGCTCCCCTGGTATACCAATAATCTTGTTGCCCTTGCCTTTGCCCAACTGCGGCAGATCGCTGATCTTGAACACCAGCAAGCGCCCTTCGGTGGTCACCGACGCCAGCCAGTTGCCTTCGCGATCATCCACCGGCCGCGGCAGGATCACCTTGGCATTATTCGGCAGGCTCAACAGCGCCTTGCCCGCCTTGTTCTTGGCCTGCAGGTCTTCGCCCTTAACGACGAAGCCGTAGCCCGCATCGGAAGCGATGACGTACAACGAGTCATCGTCCGGCAGCAGCACACACTCAAAATTCGCGCCCGGTGGCGGTGTCAGGCGCCCGGTCAGCGGCTCGCCCTGCCCCCGTGCGGATGGCAAGGTATGCGCCGGCACCGAATAACTGCGCCCCGTGGAGTCGATAAACACCGCAAACTGGTTGGAACGCCCGGCAGCGGCGGTTTTAAAACCATCGCCCGCCTTGTAAGACAAGCCAGTGGCGTCAATATCATGCCCTTTGGCGGAACGAACCCAACCCTTTTCCGACAGAACGACGGTAATTTTCTCGTTAGGCAGCAGTTCGGTTTCTGTCAGAGCCTTGGCTTCGGCACGCTGAACAATCGGCGAACGGCGGTCATCGCCATAGGTTTCGGCGTCTTTGATCAGCTCGCTGCGTACCAGCTTTTTCAGCTTGGCTTCGCTGCCCAGCAGCGCTTGCAGCTTGGCTTGTTCCTTGAGCAGCGCGTCCTGTTCGTCGCGCAGCTTCATTTCTTCGAGTCGCGCCAATTGACGCAAGCGGGTGTCGAGGATGTAGTCGGCCTGGATCTCGCTCAGCTCGAAACGCGCGATCAGCTCGGCTTTGGGGTGCTCGGCGGTGCGGATAATATGGATCACTTCATCCAGGTTGAGGTAGGCGATCAGCAAGCCGTCCAACAGGTGCAGACGGCGCTCGACCTTGTCCAAGCGAAATTGCAGGCGACGACGAACGGTCTGTACCCGGAACTCAAGCCACTCCACCAGCAGGTTGCGCAGGTTTTTCAGCTGCGGCTTGCCGTCCAGGCCAATGATATTGACGTTGACCCGGTAGCTGGACTCAAGGTCCGTGCTGGCAAACAGATGCTGCATCAGCACTTCGTGATCGACCCGGCTGTTGGTCGGGATGATCACAATGCGGCAAGGGTTTTCGTGGTCGGACTCGTCACGCAGGTCGGCCACCTGGGGCAGCTTCGACGGTTTGGCCTGCATCAACGCGGCGATCTGCTCCAGCACCTTGGCGCCGGACACCTGATGCGGCAGCGCGGTCACAATAATGTCGCCATCTTCGACGTGGTACACGGCGCGCATGCGCACCGAGCCCTTGCCGGTCTCGTACATCTTCAGCAGGTCGGCGCGCGGGGTGATGATTTCCGCTTCGGTCGGGTAATCCGGGCCCTGGATGTGCTCGCAGAGCTGCTCGACGGTAGCCTTGGGCTCATCGAGCAAGCGCACACAGGCCGTGGCGACTTCGCGCAGGTTGTGCGGCGGCACGTCGGTGGCCATGCCGACGGCGATGCCGGTGGTGCCATTGAGCAGGATATTCGGCAAACGTGCCGGCAACACCAGGGGTTCGTCGAGGGTGCCGTCGAAGTTCGGGCCCCAGTCAGCGGTGCCCTGGCCCAGTTCGCTCAGCAGTACCTCCGAATAACGCGACAACCGTGCCTCGGTGTATCGCATGGCGGCGAAGGACTTGGGATCGTCCGGCGCACCCCAGTTACCCTGGCCGTCCACCAGCGTGTAGCGGTAGCTGAACGGCTGGGCCATCAGCACCATGGCTTCGTAGCACGCCGAATCGCCGTGGGGGTGGAACTTGCCCAGTACGTCACCGACGGTACGCGCCGACTTCTTGTGCTTGGAATCGGCGTCCAGGCCCAGCTCACTCATGGCGTAGATAATGCGCCGCTGTACGGGCTTGAGGCCGTCGCCGATGTGCGGCAATGCACGGTCCATGATCACGTACATGGAGTAGTTGAGGTAGGCATTTTCGGTGAAGTCAGCCAGCGACCGGCGCTCTACGCCGTCTAAGCTGTCTGCGAGGATGTCACTCATGCGGGCCTCATCATTATTGGGTGAGGCGCAGCGGAAATGCCGCCGCGCCGGGTCAATTCAATTGTTTGATCATTCATGGCCGGGCACTCCAGCCACCGACCGGGGCGGCAAAACGATAGACCACCGGGCGTTTTTCACCATCGGCACGCGGGCCGAAGTTGTTGTCCAGGCCGATCCAGGCACCGTCATCATCAATTACCAGCGCCTCGGCCAAGCCATAGGGCTGGTCGTATTGGCGTTGCGGCGCAAGCATGTCTGCGGCAAATGACCAACACTGCTCAACTGCCGCTGTCAGCGCATCGCGGCGGCACAACTGATATTGGCTGCTCTCAAGGGAAAACAACTTGCCCTTGAACCACACCACATCGGAGAAATTCCTGGAAACGGCCTTGGCCTTGGGCACCTGGGCGGGCTGCATCTGCGTGCCGGCCTCACTCAGTAATACGCACGGACCGTCACAATCCCACAGGCTTTGCGCACGCTTGATGGAGATAAGCCCGCGCCCCTCACGCTCTGCCGCCAGCCAGATCCGATTGCCCTCGGGGTTCACCGCCAGCCCTTCAAACAGCGCATTGAAGTGCAGCAACAGGCCACTGGCGCGGGCTTCACGCACCACGCTCGGCGCGATCTTCAACCACTCGGGCGCACCGGCAGCGGGCACTTGCAGCACGGCGGCATGGGCTTCACTGACGATGTATCGGTTACCGACGGCATCGCAACTGATGGCCTCGAAATCCAGGTCGCCACCGCGAATGAACGAGGCGGCCTTCGTGCGCGAACGCAACCCCCAAGGCAAACCGGAATCCGGCACCGGCGGCACGTCGATCTTCACCGCCGTGGCCTGCCAGGTCGGCATGCTGATATCCAAACGGTAGATCTGATCGTCATCGCGGTCGGAAACCGTCCACAGCTCATTGCCACACAGGGCCAGGCCCGACAGGTTGCCACCGCGCATGCCATCCACCGGGTGTTCGGACACCAGTTTGAGCTGCGCCCCGGGCGCCGCAACCCCCTGGGCGCTCGCCAAGCCGCTGAACAACAGGATCGCCAGGGCGAAACCTGTACGCATCAACCCAGCACCTCGGCCAGGTTGCCTTTGGACTCCAGCCAGGATTTACGGTCCGGCGCGCGTTTTTTCGCCAGCAGCATGTCCATCATTTCCGAGGTGGCGGCGAAATCGTCCAAGGTGAGTTGCACCAGGCGCCGGGTGTTCGGGTCCATGGTGGTTTCACGCAACTGCGGCGGGTTCATTTCACCCAGGCCTTTGAATCGCGTGACCTGTGGCTTACCGCGTTTCTTCTCGGCCACCAGGCGGTCGAGGATGCCATCGCGCTCGGCTTCGTCGAGGGCGTAGAAAATCTCTTTGCCCAGGTCGATGCGGTATAGCGGCGGCATGGCGACGTAGACGTGACCGGCATCTACCAGCGGGCGGAAGTGCTGCACGAACAGCGCGCACAACAAGGTGGCAATGTGCAGGCCGTCGGAGTCGGCGTCGGCGAGGATGCAGATCTTGCCGTAGCGCAGTTGGGTCATGTCTGCCGCGCCTGGGTCGACACCGATGGCCACGGCGATATTGTGTACTTCCTGGCTGGCCAGCACTTCGCTGCCATCGACTTCCCACGTGTTGAGGATCTTGCCGCGCAACGGCAGGATCGCCTGGAACTCTTTGTCCCGTGCTTGCTTGGCGGAACCGCCGGCGGAGTCACCTTCCACCAGGAACAGTTCGGAGCGCATCGGGTCTTGACCCGCGCAGTCAGCCAGCTTGCCAGGCAGTGCCGGGCCTTGGGTGATGCGCTTGCGCTCGACCTTCTTGCTGGCCTTGAGACGACGGCCGGCGTTGTTGATCGCCAGTTCGGCCAGGGCCAGGCCCAGTTCCGGGTGCTCGTTGAGCCACAGGCTGAACGCGTCCTTGACCACACCGGAGACAAACGCCGCCGCCTCGCGGGACGACAGGCGTTCTTTGGTCTGGCCGGAGAATTGCGGCTCCTGCATCTTCATCGACAGCACGAACGCGATGCGCTCCCACACGTCTTCCGGCGCCAGCTTCACACCGCGCGGCAGCAGGCTGCGGTATTCGCAGAACTCGCGCATGGCATCCAGCAGGCCCTGGCGCAAACCGTTGACGTGGGTGCCGCCCTGAGCGGTGGGGATCAGGTTGACGTAGCTCTCCTGCACGCTGTCGCCGCCCTCGGGCAACCACAGCAATGCCCAATCGACGGCCTCTTTGTTACCCGCCAGGCTGCCGCAGAACGGCTCGTTGGGCAGGCGTTCGAAGTCGCTGACGGAGTCTTCCAGATAGGAACGCAAACCGTCTTCGTAATGCCACTCGACCTTTTCGCCGGTGCCTTTGTCTTCAAAGGTAACCAAAAGGCCCGGGCACAACACCGCCTTGGCCTTGAGTACGTGCTTGAGGCGGCTGATGGAGAATTTCGGCGAATCGAAGTATTTAGGGTCCGGCGCGAAGTACACGCTGGTGCCGGTGTTGCGCTTGCCGACGGTGCCGATCACTTCAAGGTCGGTGGCTTTGTAGCCATCGGCAAAGGTCATCTGGTACTCGTTGCCGTCACGCTTGACCTTGACGCGGACCAGGGTCGACAAGGCGTTGACCACAGAAATACCCACGCCGTGCAAACCACCGGAGAACTGGTAGTTCTTATTGGAGAACTTGCCACCGGCGTGGAGCTTGGTGAGGATCAGCTCAACACCCGGCACACCCTCTTCCGGGTGAATGTCCACCGGCATGCCACGACCGTCGTCGGACACTTCCAGGGAGTGGTCAGCGTGGAGAATGACATGCACCGATTTGGCGTGCCCGGCCAAGGCTTCGTCGACGCTGTTGTCGATGACTTCCTGGGCGAGGTGATTCGGCCGACTGGTGTCGGTGTACATGCCGGGCCGTTTGCGCACCGGGTCGAGGCCCGAGAGGACTTCGATGGCGTCGGCGTTATAAGAGCTAGCGCTGGGAGTGGCCATGGGGTCTCGTCGTGAGTCGTTCGATTAAAAAATAACCTGCGGTTTCCAAGGCAATTACAGTGCCGAAAAATCGAAGGATTGATACTGATCCGCACCCACGCCGGCAAAACTCAAAAGCGCCGGCAATTGCTGGGCGAATCCTTGGTAGCCATGGTCGCCACCGGGCTGGATGCGCAAGGCACAGGCTCGGTAATACTGCTGGGCGAGGCGATAATCCAAGGTTTCATCGCCGGTTTGCAACCACACCTGATAACGTCCCGCATCCTGGGGCGCCGGTACTTCCAGCTCGGCCAGCGCCGTGACGTGGTCGTGGGTCAACTCCCAGGTTTCAGCGGTGTAGAGGTTCTTCTGGGTGCCCAGGTAACCGTCGAACATGCGATGGGGACTCACCGCCGGGTTGACCAGCAGCGCCTTGAGGCCATGGCGTTCAGCAAGATGGGTTGCATAGTAGCCGCCGAGTGAGCTGCCGACCAGCAGTGGTCGACCCAGTTGCGCAATGGCCTCTTCCAACTGGGGAATCGCCTGACGGGGATGGTGATGCAAGGCTGGCACGCGCAATTGATCGGCCAGGCCAAGGGCGTCCATCACGCGGATCAACTGGCTGGCCTTGTTGGACGCCGGCGCACTGTTGAAGCCGTGGATATACAGGATCGAAGCGGACATGCCGGGCTCTCCGTGCTTGCGCCAAAAGGGCGCAGTTTACAGGGAACCAGAGAATCTGAGCAGAGTTCGTCACAATGAGGTGCGGAATAAACATCGCGCCCGAGCGTCTCTCTAATTATTTATTTCAAGGCTATCCAGTCTTGGATTTGAGAAAATCCTTCAGCGCAGCGGCGAGCTCCTGAAAAATCGCAACAATATCGCTACCCAGGCCAGCAGGTTTATCCTCAACTTTGGCAGGCTCCGCAGCGAGCTTCATCATCAATAGAATCAAGGCTATCGGCATAATTGCCAATAACCACAAGAGCATGGGTGTAGTTTCCAGCTTGGCACCATGAATAAGCTTGAATGTGTAGACGACAAACGCTCCAAACACATAAACAGCCGCAACATAAATTGTAACGAAGATAATCCCTCGTTGGAGCCTACGAGTATCAGCCTCGTCGAGCTGGCTTCTATTGAAGCGCTCCGTGTCCGGAAGCTTAGGGATACTGCCTTCCGAATAGTCCACATCCTTTTGGAGATTCTGATCCTTCAAAACTCTACTCTCATTTCAGTAACGAATTAGTCCGAGGTTCATCAAGCGATAATGCATTGCCGCGCCTGACACATTTAGTATTGCCGCCATTTCCTCAACATCGTGTTTTTTTTCCTTGAAGACCAGCCACTCGACAACTTCTTTAGGCATCAACAACTCCGCCGCAAAACTATTTGCATCCCGCTCTCGGTAAAGATGTGTTCCCGAACTATAGTTTCTCGCATTATCCCTGAAGGAATGACCGTGCCTTAAAAACATATGCCCTAACTCATGAGCAATAGTAAAGCGCTGCCGAACAACCGCATCATCAGGATTGAAACGGATGGTTGGAATGTTATTCACAACGTCAAAGCAGCCACTCAGATCATGAGCGCTCATGCCGTAATCCGGTTCCACTGAAGCGCCCGCTGCACGTGCAATACGATAGGGATCAATAGGAAGTTGACGGTCCCAGTACCTATTTAGGACATCTTGAGCGGTGCGAACAGGCATGAGCGATCTCCTTGTCAGTACTGGTGGATAGATATCCTTCCGCCGAAGGAGGCAAAATTGTACAGAAAACTATCGATGGGTACAGATCTGCTGAATATATAGGCGCGTCTACGAAGAAAATCAAAACGCCCAGCGGGTTATCTGAGTCGAGTTGTAAATGACCGGAACCGCACTAAACATTCAGTGCTCGAGCCCAACGCGGAGGACGTTTAATAACCGTTGCTACCGTAATCCACCGTAAACGCGAAGCCGACCAGCCGCTCTACGCCAGTCTCCAACCGTCCGTCGGCATGCAAACGCAGCCAACGATACCCTGGCGCTTGCTCGCTGACCTTGAAGTGCTCGCTGCCCGGTGCGAACTGGATGCAGGTGGATGGCGACGCCAGCAGGCGCACGCCGTTGCGCTCACGGTCGATTTCCTGATGCACATGGCCCCAGAGTACTGCCTTGACCTGGGGGAAGCGGTCCAGCACGGCAAACAGTGCCTCGGGGTTGCGCAGGCCGATGGGCTCCATCCAGGCACAGCCGATGGGCACCGGATGATGGTGGAAACACACCAGGTGGTGACGGTTTGGCGCTTCGCTCAGGGCCTGAGCCAGTAGTTGCAGTTGTTGGTCTTGCAGGTAACCCGGCACGGAACCGGGTACGGCGGAGTCCAGCAGGATGACGCGCCAGTGGCCGATATCGACTACCGGCTCCAGAAAATCACTGTGCTCGGCGGCCCGGACCATGACTTGAGGCTCATCATGATTACCCGGAATCCAGCGCGCCGGGGCACCGATAGGCGCGGTCATCTGGCGAAACTGCTGGTACGACTCAAGCGTGCCGTCCTGGGACAGGTCCCCGGTGGCCAGCACCAGGTCGACCTGCGGCTGTTGCGCGCGCACCAGCTCGATCACCCGTCGCAGGCTCTCACGGGTATTCATGCCCAGCAGCGTAACGTCGGCCTCGGCAAACAGATGGCTGTCGGACAGTTGCACCAGTAACGCCGAAGCGTCGGGGTTCACGGTGGATACGCTCGGCAAGGCGCTCTCCCAAGGCAATCACAGGAATGGACGTTTGGCGTGATTATGCTGGGGCAGGACGCAAAGAGGAAACCCAGGAACCAGATGCAGTTCACATCTACCGCACGACTTCGAACTCATGGCCCAGCGCCAGGCAGTGGCTCAGCCACTCACCGAGGAACACATTGAGCTGCGCTTTCTCATCGGGTTGGTGCATGAACACATTCGGGTAAGGGTAGATGCTGCGAAAGCGCCGCGCGTGTTCGGCGCTGATCACTTCGGCCATACGGGCGTCGTGGTACACCTGCACTTCCAGTTGCGGCACCGGCAGCCACGGCAGGCTGTGCTCCTGGCGTACGCGCAGGGTGGTGGTGTACGGGCAGTTGACGATGACTTCAAGGGCCAGCACGCCCAGCATCTGGTCGCCGTGGGTCACGCCGATGCGACGCGCCTCGGGCGTGTGGCGCATGTCGGGCAGCAGGCGCATCAGCCGCGCATAGTTGGCCTCGCAGGCCGCTTGCAGCCCGATCAGGTCGACTCGATAACGTTCCCGTGCCTTTACTGCCATAACCCCCTCACTTCCGCGCGATTAAGCGCAAGCCATTGCAGGGCGATAATGCTGGCTGCGTTGGAAATCCTGCCGTCGCGCACGGCTTGCAGGGCGTCTTCGAATGCCCAGACCGTCACGCGGATGTCTTCTGCTTCTTCTTCCAGCCCATGCACGCCACCCGCTCCGGAGCTGTCGCAGCGCCCCAGGTATAGGTGCACAAATTCGGTACTGCCGCCGGGCGACGGAAAATACTTGGTGATCGGCCACAGCGCGGAGAAGGTCAGCCCAGCTTCCTCTTCGGCTTCGCGGTGTGCAACCTCCTCCGGTTCTTCATCCTTGTCGATCAGGCCGGCGACCATCTCGATCAGCCACGGGTTGTCGGCACGGCCCATGGCGCCCACGCGAAACTGCTCGATCAGCACCACTTCATCACGCTGCGGGTCATAGGGCAGTACACACACCGCGTCGTGACGGACAAAGACTTCGCGGTTGATCACGCGGCTCATGCCGCCGTCGAACTTCTCGTGGCGCAGTTGCACACGGTCAAGTTTATAGAAGCCCTTGTAGGCATTGTCGCGCTGCACGATTTCAATCGTGCTCGGCGTCGATTTTGCAAAGTCCGTCATATCCCTTCCTCGTTGTGCCTGGGCAATTCGCGCCATCCTAACGCGCTCGCGTCGGTTGGCGCAGCCCCTTTCCGGTTGCCGGGATAGACGGCGAGCCTCAAACTCACTCTAATCAGCTTAGTGGCGAACTGACTGCCTTGCCGGTAGTCGAAGCTGCACAATTTCGCTCTTATCGATAGACGAAGGACATCCATGTCGCTTTTAAAAATCGCCTCCGTGGCCTGCATCGCCTTGACCCTCGGCGCCTGCCAAAGCCTGTTCCAACCCAACTGGCGCACCCCGCTGGAAGCCACCCGAGACACCACCGAACAAACCCGGCCGGGCTGTGCCAGCGCCGATTGCGCGCTGGTGAATATCGACACCGTGCACTTTGCCAAGGAACCCAAGCTGGACGCGCTGATCGAACAGCGCCTGCTGGAGATGACCGGCGCCAACCCGCTGCCGACCAGCCTTGCGACCTATCGCGAGCAATTCCTGCAAACCGCCGCGCCGAACAACAGCATGTATTTGCAGGCCAAGGTACGTGAGCAGCATGACGGCTTGGTGATCATCGAGTTGTCCAGCTACCTGGACCAGGGCGCCACCCATGGCGAGCCGGGCCGCGCGTTCATCAACTATTCGCGTCAGCAGCAAAAAGCCCTGTCGCTCAGCGATATGCTGCTGCCCGGCAAGGAAGACGCGTTCTGGAAAGCCGCCCAGGTGGCGCACAACAGTTGGCTGATCAGCACCCGCCTGAGCCTGGAAGCGGAATTCGTCAAAAAATATCCCTTCCAGAAAACCCCAAACGTGGCGCTGACTTACGGTGGCGTGATCCTCAAATACCCCACCACCACCATCGCGCCCTATGCCCTGGGCCATGTCGAGTTGCAGATCCCCTACTCGCGCCTGGACGGCATCCTCAAGCCTGAGCTGGTGCCCGTACGTCGCTGAAAGCCCGACCAAGGATGAACTGCAACAGCCCTGCCAGCACCAGCGCCGGCAGGGTTGCGCCGACATCCGGATACAGGTTGGCCAGCAGATGATAAGTGCCGATGCCACCCAGCCAGGCCAACAGCGCCGGCCAACGCAGGCCGGCGACCACGCCCCGGCCACGACGGCGAAGCACGAAATGATCGACCAGCACCACGCCGAACAGCGGCGCGAACACCGAGCCGATCAGCAACAGGAAGTTCTGGTACTGCGCCAACGGAGCAAAACAGGCGATCAAGGTGCAGATGACGCCGATGGCCAACGCCAGATGCTCGACCTTCAAGCGCAATAGAATCCCGCTGGACACCGCAGCCGAGTGAATATCGGCGAAGGCGTTCTCCGACTCGTCCAACAGGATCAGCAACAGCGGAATCCCCAGGCCCGCGCCGGCCAGCGCCAACAGCAGCGCATTCACCTCGCCACTTGGCGCAAACGCCAGGGTGTAGGCCACGCCCAGGCTCATCAGCCAGAAATTACCGATAAAAAACCCCAGCGCAGTGCCGCCGAATACACTTTTGGCGCGTTTGCCGAAGCGTGAGTAGTCGGCAATCAGCGGCAACCACGACAGCGGCATGGCGATGGCAATGTCAAAGCCCACGGCAAACGGCATCGAACCATCACCCGCCTGGGCCCAGAGCGCCGCCAGGTCGGCCTTGGCAAACAGGTTCCAGGTCAGCCACAGGCACGCGGCGAGCAACAGCCAGATACCCCATTTGCGCAGGATCTGGCGCACAAAGGTCAATGGCCCGCTGACTGCCAGCAAGGTCGCCAACCCCCCGAAAAACAGGGTCCACAGCAACGGGCTGGCCCATAGACCACCCTCGCCGAACGCCCGCGCGCCCAAGAGGCTGGCCGCATCGCGCATCACGATGATTTCAAACGAACCCCAGCCGACCAGTTGCAGCAGGTTAAGCAGCGCCGGCAGGCTGGCCCCCTGGGTACCGAGGCTGAGCTTGAGCGCGGCCATGGCGGACAGGCCAGTGTCGCTGCCGATCACGCCGACGGCGGCCAGCAACAGCACGCCCACCAGCGTGCCGAGGAAGATCGCCAGCAACGAGCCGAACAACCCCAGGCCCGGCGCGAGTAGGGCGCCGGTTTGCAGGACCATCAGGCCGATGCCGAGTGAGAACCATAGAGAGAACAGGTCGCGGGCGCCGAACACGCGTTTGTCGCTCGGCACTGCGATATCAGGGGAGTAGGTGCTGGGTTGAATGCTCAAGGGTGTTGTCTCTGAAGAACATTTGTTGTTTGGGAGATTGCTATCGGGGGCAAGCCCCCGATGAGGCCAGTACCAGCACCTCCAATCTTTGATCAGACCTTTTTGTACAACTGACTACCTTCCTGCTTGAACCGCTGCGCCTGCTCCGCCAAACCCTTGGCCACGTCCACGTCCACCGCATCAATGCGCTGGTTGGCGGCGTATTCCCGCACTTCCTGGGTGATTTTCATCGAGCAGAACTTCGGCCCGCACATCGAGCAGAAATGCGCGACCTTGGCCGAGTCTTTCGGCAGGGTTTCATCGTGATAGGAACGCGCGGTGTCCGGGTCCAGGCCGAGGTTGAACTGGTCCTCCCAGCGGAACTCGAAACGCGCCTTGCTCAAGGCGTTGTCGCGGATCTGCGCGCCTGGGTGGCCTTTGGCAAGGTCGGCGGCATGCGCGGCGATTTTGTAGGTGATGATCCCGGTCTTCACGTCATCCTTGTTCGGCAGGCCCAGGTGTTCCTTGGGCGTGACGTAGCAGAGCATGGCGCAGCCGAACCAGCCGATCATCGCCGCACCGATGCCGGAGGTGATGTGGTCGTAGCCGGGCGCGATGTCGGTGGTCAAAGGGCCAAGGGTGTAGAACGGCGCCTCGTCGCAGCATTCAAGCTGCTTGTCCATGTTCTCCTTGATCAACTGCATCGGCACGTGGCCCGGGCCTTCGATCATGGTTTGCACGTCGTGCTTCCAGGCGGTCTTGGTCAGCTCGCCGAGGGTTTCCAGCTCGCCGAATTGCGCGGCATCGTTGGCGTCGGCAATCGAGCCGGGGCGCAGGCCGTCGCCGAGGGAGAAGCTGACGTCATAGGCCTTCATGATTTCGCAGATTTCGTCGAAATGCGTGTAGGTGAAGTTCTCCTTGTGGTGCGCCAGGCACCACTTGGCCATGATCGAACCGCCACGGGAGACGATGCCGGTGACGCGCTTGGCGGTCAGCGGCACGTAGCGCAGCAGCACGCCGGCGTGGATGGTGAAATAGTCGACGCCCTGCTCGGCCTGTTCGATCAGGGTGTCGCGTAACAGCTCCCAGGTCAGGTCTTCGGCGGCACCGCCGACTTTTTCCAGGGCCTGGTAGATCGGCACGGTACCGATCGGCACCGGCGAGTTACGGATGATCCACTCGCGGGTTTCATGGATGTGCTTGCCGGTGGACAGGTCCATCACCGTGTCCGAACCCCAGCGAATGCCCCAGGTGAGTTTCGCCACTTCTTCTTCGATGGACGAACCCAGGGCGCTGTTGCCGATGTTGCCGTTGATCTTCACCAGGAAGTTACGGCCGATGATCATCGGCTCCAGTTCGGTGTGGTTGATGTTGGCCGGAATGATCGCACGGCCGCGGGCGATTTCTTCGCGCACGAATTCTGGCGTGATGATCTTCGGCACGCTGGCGCCGAAGCTGTGGCCGGCGTGTTGCTGGTCAAGCAGGCCGCTGGCGCGGGCCTCTTCGAGCTTCATGTTTTCGCGGATGGCGACGTATTCCATCTCGGCGGTGATGATGCCTTTGCGCGCGTAATGCATCTGAGTGACATTGGCGCCGGCCTTGGCGCGGCGCGGGTTTTTCACATGGGCGAAACGCAGGGCGGTCAATTCGGCATCGCTCAGGCGTTGCTGGCCGAAGTGCGACGTGAGGCCAGGCAGGCGCTCGGTGTCGCCGCGCACTTCGATCCAGGGTGAGCGCACGTCGGCCAGGCCTTTGCGCACGTCGATGATCACGTTGGGGTCGGTGTAGGGGCCAGAGGTGTCGTACACAGTGACGGGGGCGTTGATTTCACCGCCGAAATCGGTGGGGGTCACGTCCAGGCTGATTTCGCGCATCGGCACACGAATGTCCGGGCGAGTGCCCTGCACGTAGATTTTTTGCGAACGGGTAAACGGTTGCACGGAGCCGGAGTCGACCTTGGCCGATTCACTCAGGTGCACGGTATTTTTTAGTGTTGTCGTCATCACGGGCTCTCCAACTTATCCAGGCGGTGGATTTTTGTCGGAGCGAACCTGTGACGGATGGACGCACTGCAAGCAGTGCTGTGCTCAATACAGAGGACTGTTCGATTGTCGAACAGCATCCCGGACGAAGCACAAGAGGACTCGCCGGGTGACGAGAAATCTTGTTCCCTACGCAGGCGCTAACCTGATCAGGTTCAACGGGATCCGGTATTTACCGATCTCAGCCTTCCAACAAGGCACCCCGACAAGAACGCGGCCAGTCTAGACCATGGCGTGGGCAAATTGCCAATGGCGGTGCATTCAGCGTGATGAATGGCGTGATTGCAGATTGTTGAGCCGTGGAACCGCCACTACACTCGGCTACGGCTTAAGGCTTGACGCTCTGGAAGAGTCGCCGTAGCCTTGGCCGATAAATTATAGCCGTAATATTAATCAGGGATCGCCTCATGCTGCGCAAACTTTCACTGGCTGTTGCCGTGTCTTGTGCAACCAACACGATGGTCTGGGCAGTTGAAGCGCCCTTGTCCGCCAAAACCGACCTGGTCAGCGTGTATCAGGAAGCGGTGGATAACAACGCCGACCTGGCCGCCGCCCGCGCGCAGTACGGCGCACAAAAGGAAGTGATACCCCAGGCCCGTGCCGGGTTGCTGCCAAACCTGTCGGCCGGTGCCGATATCAACAATGTCCGCACCCAGATCGACACCCCCGCAGCTACCGCCAACCGGGATGCCCATTCGTGGCGCGCCACCCTGAGCCAGCCGCTGTTCCGCGCCGACCGCTGGTTCCAGTTGCAAGCCGCCGAAGCCGTCAACGAACAGGCCGCGCTGCAACTGTCAGCCACCGAACAGAACCTGATTCTGCAAAGCGCCGAAAACTACTTCGCCGTGCTGCGCGCCCAGGACAACCTGGCGTCCACCAAAGCCGAAGAAAATGCGTTCAAGCGCCAGTTGGACCAATCCAACGAGCGCTTCGATGTGGGCCTGTCGGACAAGACCGACGTGCTGCAATCCCAAGCCAGCTACGACACCGCCCGGGCCAACCGCATCCTCGCCCAGCGCCAGGTCGAAGACGCCTTTGAAGCACTGATCACGCTGACCAACCGCCAATACAACTCGATCCAGGGCATTGTCCATACGCTGCCGGTGTTGCCGCCGCTGCCCAACGACGCCAAGGCCTGGGTCGACACCGCCGGCCGCCAGAACCTGAACCTGCTCGCCAGCAATTACGCCGTCACCGCCGCCGAAGAAACCCTCAAGCAGCGCAAGGCCGGCCACGCCCCCACCCTGGACGCGGTGGCACAGTATGAAAAAGGTGATAACGACGCCCTCGGTTTCAGCAACCCGAACGCCTTCGGCACGCCGTACCGGGGCGACGTCGAGCAACGCACCATCGGGCTGCGCTTGAGTATCCCGCTGTACAGCGGCGGCCTGACCAGCTCACAAGTGCGTGAGTCCTACTCGCGCCTGGACCAGACCGAGCAGCAGCGCGAAGGCCTGCGCCGCCAGGTCGTTGAAAACACCCGCAACCTGCACCGCGCGGTGAACACCGATGTGGAACAGGTACAGGCGCGCCGCCAGTCGATCATCTCCAACCAGAGCGCCGTGGAAGCCACGGAAATCGGTTACCAGGTGGGCACGCGCAATATCGTGGACGTACTCGACTCCCAGCGCCAGCTGTACGCGTCGGTGCGCAATTACAACAACAGCCGCTACGACTACATCCTCGATAACCTGCGCTTGAAGCAGGCGGCGGGGACGTTGAACCCAGGTGACTTGCAGGACCTGGCGCGCTACCTCAAGGCCGACTACAACCCGGACAAGGATTTCCTGCCGCCGGACCTGGCCAAAGCCGCCGCCGAGCAGCTCAAGGCTCGCCCGGGCTACTGACCACAACACAAAACAAATGTGGGATGGGGCTTGCCCCCTCCCACATGTTGAACATGTCAGCGACTTAGCAGTCTGCCCAACCCATCCAGCAAACGCTTCAGCGCGCCCTGGTTCGCCTGCATCACCTTCAGCCCCGCCTGCGCCATCTTGCGCGCGTCCTGCGGCAGTTCGAACAACTGGCGCACGGCTTCAGCGAGTCCTTCAGCGTCATCAACCTCTCGCAGCGCTCCCGCTTCACGCAGCATTGCGGTGATTTCCAGGAAATTGAATACATGTGGCCCCATGATCACAGGCTTAGCCAGGGCCGCCGGCTCCAGCGGGTTGTGCCCGCCCGTCGCAACCAGGCTGCCGCCGACAAAAGCGCTGTCGGCCAAGGCGTATAGAAACAGCAGTTCGCCCATCGTATCGCCGAGCAACACCGCAGTGTTTGCGCTCACCGGCTCACCGGTGGAACGGCGCACCGTGGCAAAGCCTTGCTGCTCGCACAAGTCGAACATCGGGCCAAAGCGTTCCTGGTGACGCGGCACAAGAATCAACAGGGCATTCGGATAGCTGGCGAGCAATTGACGATGTGCCGCCAACACCACTTCATCTTCACCTTCGTGAGTACTGGCGGCGATCCACACCGGGCGCTCGCTGGCGCCCCATTGTTCACGCAGGGCGGCCGCACGCGCGAGCAACTGCGGGTCGATGGTCAGGTCGAACTTGATCGAGCCGGTGACTTCCACGGTTTCCGGCCGGGCCCCAAGGCTCAGGAAACGCTGGGCCTCGGCCTGCGTCTGCACGGCGAACCAGCTCATTTGCGCCAGCATCGGCGCCGTCAGCCTGGCAAACCGCCCATACCCCTTGGCCGAACGCGCCGACAGCCGCGCATTGGCCAGCGCCACCGGAATACCGCGCATGGCGCAGGCATGGATGTGGTTGGGCCACAGTTCGGTTTCCATGATCACCGCGAGCGTGGGCTGCACACGGTCGAGAAAACGCTTGGCCGCGCACGGCAGGTCATACGGCAAATAGCAGTGCTGGATGCGCGACTCGTTGGCGAACAAGGCCTGGATACGCTCGGAACCGGTGGGCGTCATGCAGGTGACGGTGATCGGCAGCTGTGGATAACGCGCCAGCAGCTCACGAATCATCGGCGCCGCCGCGATGCTTTCGCCCACCGATACCGCATGCACCCAGATCCCTCCGGCCTTCATCGCCGGCAAGCCGTACGAAAACCGCTCGCCCACGCGCCTGGCATAGGCCGGCGCCTTGCGCGCACGCAGCCATAGACGTAAAGCCACCAACGGCAGCGCCAAGTAAAACAGACAGCTGTAGAGAGTTCTATTCATGGCGGCGGAGTTTATCGGCTTTTTCAATCTATCGCCCGCAGGCACTCGGCAAAACGTTCGGCAAGAAACTGTGCGGCAGGGCCCAAGGGTTCGTCACGGCGCCACACCAACTCGACCACCAGGGCTGGCGGGGTCCATTCGCTGTCGAGTTCGACCATCTGGTTTTGGTAGGCCGGGTATTGCACCACATGCCGGGGCAACCAGGCCCAGCCCAGGCCGCGGATCAACCATTCGGCGAGCACGTAGAAGCTGTCGGCCCGCCACACCTGCGGGCTGGCGGCCTCGCTGCCGGGATACACACTGGTCTGGGTCGACATCAGTAACTGCCGAAACTGCGCCAGGCGCTGGCAGTCCACGAAGCCCTGCGTCGCCAAGGGGTGATTGCGCCCACAGACGGTGACCATTTCAACACTGCCCACCACCCGGCGCTCCAGCGCTTCGGGGATCTGGTCGTGATAGAACAACAGGCCCAGGTCCGCCTTGCGCTCGACCAACTTGCGTGCGACGTCACCTTGAGCAGCGCTGGAAAGCTGTACTTCCAGGTTCGGAAATTTCCCGGCCAGGGCATCCAGGCTGTCGAGCACAGGCTGGTACAGCATCGCCTCGTCCTGGGCCAGGCGCAGACGCGCTTCTTCGCCGCGCATCAGCGACAGCGCGCGGCCGTTGAGGCGCTCGCATTGACGCAACACTTCCCTGGCTTCTTCGAGCAGCACCGCGCCGGCTTCGGTCAGACGGGGCTGACGGCCGCTGCTGCGTTCAAACAGGCTCACGCCCAAGTCGGCCTCCAGCAACGCAATCCCATTGCTCACCGCCGATTGAGCCTTGCGCTGCCCGCGCGCGACCGCCGAAAACGAACGTTGCTCGGCGACACTCACAAACAAGCGCATCTGTTCCAGATTCCACTGCACGCTCATGGCACAACCCATCTCTAAATCGGATAGGTAATGACTTTACCGCATCTGAACAACCCCTAGAATAGCGGCCATATCAAAGCGCCCAACACTGAGGACCAACGCCATGAACATCGCTTACTACTACCTGGCCATTGCCATTTGCTCGGAAGTGATCGCCACCGTTTCCATGAAAGCCATCAAAGGCTGGAGCACGCCCATCCCCTTGCTGCTGGTGATCGTCGGCTACGGCGTGGCCTTCTGGATGCTCACGCTGGTGGTCCGTACCGTGCCGGTGGGCGTGGCCTACGCAGTGTGGGCAGGGATGGGCATCGTGCTGGTCAGTGTTGCGGCGCTGTTTATCTACGGGCAAAAGCTCGACGTGCCGGCGATGCTGGGGATGGGCCTGATTGTGCTGGGCGTGGTGGTGATTCAGCTGTTCTCGAAAACCGCCGGGCACTAGAAAAGCAGCGCGCTATACTAGCGTCCCTTTTTCTACGCCAGAGGTCCCGCGCGCATGTCTATTTCCACCGACGTTCTGATTGTCGGCGCTGGGGTTGCCGGCCTTTGGCTGAACGCGCGCCTGCGCCGCCAGGGCTTTTCCACGGTGGTGGTTGAAAGCGCCACCTTGGGTGGCGGACAAAGCGTGAAGTCCCAGGGGATTATTCACGGCGGCGCGAAATACGCCCTGCACGGCGCCCTCACCGGCGCCTCCGAAGCCATTGCCGATATGCCGCGCCGCTGGCGCGAAGCCCTGGCCGGCACCGGCGAGCTGGACCTGTCCGGCGTGCGCGTGCTCTCCCAGGCTCATTACCTGTGGTCGCCTGGCACGCTCGCCGGCAACCTCACCAGCTTCTTCGCGAGCAAGGCCGTGCGCGGCCGAGTCGACCAGGTCAAGGGCGACGACTTGCCGCCGGCGCTGCAAGACCGCCGTTTCAAGGGCAAGGTGTATCGCCTGTCGGAGTTGGTGGTGGATGTGCCCAGCGTGATCAACCGCCTGGCGCAATTGGCCGGTGACGGTCTGCTCGCCGGGCAACACATCGAACCGCTGCGCGACGGCGAGACCCTGGTGGGCTTGAGGGTCGATGGCCGTGAGATCCGCGCCCAACGCATCGTGCTGAGCGCCGGCGGCGGTACCGCTGATTTACTCGCCGCCCTTGGCCTGAGCCAGCCGGCCATGCAAACCCGCCCATTGCACATGATCATCGCCAAAGGGCCGGGCCTGAAGCCGCTGTACGCGCATTGCCTGGGGGGCGGCACCAAGCCGCGCCTCACCGTCACCACTCACCCCGCGGCCGATGGCAACTGGGTGTGGTACATCGGCGGCGATATTGCCGAAGCCGACGGTGTGGCCCGTACCCCCGAAGAACAAATCGTCACCGCGCAAAAAGAACTGGCGCAACTGCTGCCGTGGATCGACATGAGCCACACCCAGTGGGCCACCCTGCGCGTCGAACGGGCCGAACCGCTGCAGTCGGGCCTGAGCCGCCCCGACAACGCCTTCGTGGCCGAAAACGACCGCCTGCTGGTCGGCTGGCCGACCAAACTGGCCCTGGCGCCGGACTTCGCCGACCGGGTGATCAACAGCCTCGAACGTGACGGTATCCGCCCGAGCGCATCGGCGCCGCTGCCCGACCTGCCAAAACCCAGCGTCGGCGTACCGGCCTGGGAGCATCTGTTGCCATGAGCCTGCCCACCCTGCACGACCTGCATCGCCCCCTGGGCAGCACCGGCCTGCTGGTATCGCCACTCGGCCTGGGCACCGTCAAGCTGGGCCGCGACCAAGGGGTGAAGTACCCCAACGGTTTCCAGATCCCGGATGACGACGAAGCGCGGATGTTGCTGCGCCAGGCACACCAACTGGGCATCAACCTGATCGACACCGCGCCCGCCTATGGGCGCAGCGAAGAACGCCTCGGGCCGCTGTTGCGTGGCCAGCGCAAAGACTGGGTAATCGTCAGCAAGGTCGGCGAAGAGTTCGACAACGGCGTGTCCCGCCACGATTTCAGCGCGGCCCATACGCGCCTGTCGATCGAGCGCAGCTTGAAACGCCTGGAAACGGATTTTATCGACCTGGTGCTCGTGCATTCCGACGGCAACGACCTGCACATCCTCAACGACTGCGAGGTTTACCAGACCCTGGCGCAGTTGAAACTTGAGGGCAAGATTCGTGGTTTCGGCTTCTCCGGCAAAACCGTCGAAGGCGGCGTTAAGGCTCTGGAACAGGGCGACTGCGCGATGGTCACCTACAATTTGAACGAACAGGCCGAGGAAGCCGTCATTGACTATGCGGCGGCCCACGGCAAGGGAATCCTGGTCAAAAAGGCGCTGGCCAGCGGCCATGTCTGCCTGGAACCTGGAATGGATCCAATACACGCCAGTTTCATGCTGTTGTTTGCGCACACGGGCGTTGCCAGTGCTATTGTCGGGACCATCAACCCGCTGCACCTGGCCCATAACGTGGCAACCGCCGCCAAGGTCATTCGTCAACTCTGATGCCGCCGACGCGGCCGACCCAGTCGCACAAAGGAGCCGACATGCCGCGAACGCTCATTAGAAAAAACCCGAGCAACTTTAAAACACTGCCGCTGCACGTCGAAGCCACCCCCGAAGGCCTGAGCTACCAAAGCGTGGGCATGCCGCTCAATTTCGCCCAGACCCTGCAACGGCGCAAGCCGGTCGACGTGCCAGACGCCGAGCGCTTCGCCGTCGAACTGGCGAACCTCGGCGTGTCGGTGCGACTGACCCTGCATTGGCAAAATCGCGATTATTGGGTGCTGGTGCGCCAACGCCGCCAAGACCGTGGCGATGTGGTGCTCAAGCTGATCTCCGGCTACGTCCCGGCCCATGAACTGAACCTGCCACTGCACACGGCCATCCAGGAAATTGCCGAGGAGTGCCTGCTGGAAACACCTGAAGGCTGGCTCGGCGGGCGCTTCAATGACACGTGGCTACCCGCGCCCTACTCCGCCGCGCTGCATTACCGCGAAGCGCTGCCCTTTCGCTTGAGCCCGCTGTCTGGCGCCGCCCGCCCGGTGCGTTGCGCAACCACCCAACTGATTGAACGTCCTCGGGCCTATGTGCATTTGCCCACGGCGTCGCTGCAACTGATTTACGACCTGCGCCTGGAAGTGCCGAAGGAAGCCAAGTCCCTGAGCCTGTTCCATGTGGATGAGCGCTTGGAGGGCGACCAATTGGTCGCACGCCTTGATCGCAAGCGGCCGGATTTGTACCTGATGCCGCTCAAAGATGGCCAGCCGCTTCCGGAGCTTTATACCGTCAAGAAAGACCAGTTGTACCCGGCCAGTACACGGGGTTTGTACCTGGCAGAAAGTTTCGCCCGGCAAGAGGGATGGCTGGTGCGTGAAGAACGCATTCGCTGGAAGGATTGGCTGAGGCAGCAAGGCCTGGCGGAGCCGGAGAAAGAATCGAAGTTGAAGGGATTGGCGCGGCGCGTGCTGCGTAAGATCGTGCCGAAGAAAAAGGCCAAAGGCTAAATACTCACATGTGGCAGGGGTTGCCCCCTGCCACATTGAGATCGCGGTTAGCCGTTAAGCAGGCGCTGCAGCCCCACCTTTAACGGTGTTGGCTGCGGCAATGTGAAGTTGGCCAGCAACCGCTGGTTATTCGCCCGCGAATGCCGAATGTCCCCCGAACGCGCAGGCCCGTAGGTCACGGCAGGCAGCGAGCCCACTGCTTCTTCCAATGCCTGCAGCACTTGCTTGAGCGTGGTGGTGCGGTTCCAGCCTACGTTGATCGCGCCCAACGGCGCGTCCGGCGCTTCGATGGCCTGCACCAGTACGTCCACCAGGTCTTCCACGTACATGAAGTCACGGGTCTGCTCGCCATCGCCAAACACGGCAATCGGCAAGCCCTGCTGGGCACGTTCGCTGAAGATACTAATCACGCCGGAGTACGGCGAGGACGGGTCCTGGCGCGGCCCGAAGATATTGAAGAAGCGGAAAATCACCGGCTCCAGACCATGCTGGCGACGGTAGAAATCGAAGTAGTGCTCGCCGGCCAGCTTGTCCACGGCATAGGGCGTCAACGGTGCCTTGGTGGTCTCTTCATTGATTGAAGCACCTTCGCCGTTATTGCCGTACACCGCAGCGCTGGAGGCATACACCACGCGCTTGACGCCCGCTTTGCGCATGGCTTCGCAGACGTTCAAGGTGCCGACGAAATTGCTTTGGTGCGTGCTGACCGGGTCATCCACCGAAGCCTGTACCGACGCCACCGCCGCCAGGTGCACCACCGCCATCGCGCCGACAGCGGCGCGCGCCATCAGCTCGGCATCGGCCACATCACCTTCGATCAGCTCGACACGCGGGTTGTCCAACGCCAGATTGCCGCGCTTGCCCGTGGACAGGTTGTCCAGCACACGCACGGCGTAGCCCTTGGCAAGCAGCGCATCGACCAGGTGCGAGCCAATAAAGCCCGCGCCGCCGGTAATCAGAACCCGTGGATCAGCCTTAGTCATTGCTGCGGATCTTCTCGACAATCGCCGTGGTCGAGCTGTTCTCAACCAGGCCCAGCACTTTGACCGTACCACCGTAGGCGCTGACGATATCGGCGCCGACCACCTGGTCGACGGAGTAGTCGCCGCCCTTGACCAGCACGTCGGGCTTGACCTGGGCCAGCAGGTTTTCCGGGGTCGCTTCAGGGAAGCTGATCACCCAGTCCACCGCGCCCAGCCCGGCCAGCACGGCCATGCGTCGGTCGACACTGTTGATCGGACGGCCCGGACCTTTCAAGCGGCTGACCGAAGCGTCGTCGTTGACCGCGACGATCAGGCGATCGCCTTGGGCACGCGCCTGCTCAAGGTAGGTCACGTGGCCTGCGTGCAGGATGTCGAAGCAGCCATTGGTGAACACAATGCTTTCGTTATGCGCACGCGCATCGTCAATCGCCAGCAGCAATTGCTCGATGGTCAACACACCGCGCTCCGAACCCTCGGAACGCTGGATAGCGCGGCGCAGCTCAGGCGCGCTGATGGCAGCAGTACCCAGTTTGCCGACCACGATGCCCGCCGCCAGGTTGGCCAGGGCCACGGCGTGGGGCAGTTCTTCGCCGGCCGCGATGGACGCGGCCAGGGTGGAAATCACCGTGTCACCGGCACCGGTGACGTCGAACACTTCACGCGCCCGCGCCGGCAGGTGCATGGCCGGGTGGCCGGGGCGCAGCAGGGTCATGCCGTGCTCGCCACGGGTCACCAGCAAGGCCCCCAGGTCGAGATCGGCCATCAGCGCGGCGCCTTTGCTCACCAGTTCGTGCTCATCGGCGCAACCGCCGACGATGGCTTCGAACTCGCTGAGGTTTGGCGTGATCAGGCTGGCGCCTCGATAAATCGAGAAGTCCTTGCCCTTGGGATCGGCCAATACCGGAATGCCCTTGGCCTTGGCGGCCTGGATCAACGCCTGGTGGTTCTTCAACGCGCCTTTGCCGTAGTCGGACAGCACCAGCACCTTGATGCCTTCGAGCAGTTCGTCGACTTGGCCGCTGAGGGCCAATGCGTCGGTGGCGAAGGGTTCTTCGAAATCGATACGCAGCAATTGCTGGTGACGGCTCATGACCCGCAGCTTGACGATGGTCGGCTGATGGGCGATGCGCTGGAACAGCGCACGCACGCCAGCACCGCGCAGGCTGTTGGCCAGGCTGTCGGCGGCTTCGTCGTCGCCGGTCACTCCCACCAGGGAGGCCGGGGCGCCGAGGGCGGCAATATTGAGGGCAACGTTGGCAGCGCCACCTGGACGGTCTTCGATTTGCTCGACCTTGACTACCGGTACCGGTGCCTCAGGGGAAATCCGTGAGGTACCACCATGCCAGTAACGGTCGAGCATGACATCGCCGACCACCAAGACAGGGGCTTGATCGAATCGCGGCATGGACAACTTCATGGAGCAACCCACATACAAAATGAACAGGGGCGCGATATTAGCACAGGGTTACAGAAGGCTTGTGGGGGGTGTGAAGAAGATGTTGCAGGAGCCACAGGTGAGGCGGATTGCCCGCCTCACCTCAGGTTCAGGTGATATCCGCCGACACTGGCGCATCCAGGCCCATGGCGTGCAGGCGAGCGTAATAGCCATTTTGTGCCAGCAGCTCGCGATGGGTGCCACGCTCGACAATCCGCCCATCGTCCATCACCAGGATCAGGTCGGCTTTCTCGATGGTGGACAAGCGATGCGCAATCACCAGCGTGGTGCGGCCCTGCATGACCTTGTCCAGCGCCACCTGGATGTGCCGCTCGGACTCGGTGTCCAGCGCCGAGGTGGCCTCATCGAGAATCAGCAGCGGCGCATTCTTGAGCAAGGCCCGGGCGATCGCCAGACGCTGGCGCTGGCCGCCGGACAGGAGCACGCCGTTTTCGCCCACCTGCGTGTCGAAGCCTTTGGGCAACTGGTCGATGAAGTCCTTGGCATTTGCATCCGCCGCCGCCGCTTCAACGTCCTCGCGCGGTGCGCCCGCCAAATCGCCATAGGCGATGTTGTTGGTCACGGTGTCGCTGAACAGGGTCACATGCTGGGTCACCTGGGCAATGTGCTTGCGCAGGTTGAGCAGCTTGTAGTCCTCGATCTCGACGCCATCGAGCAGGATCTCGCCGCTTTCATGATGGTAGAAACGCGGGATGAGGCTGGCCAGGGTCGACTTGCCGCTGCCGGAACGTCCGACCAGGGCGATCATCTGTCCGGGCTCGGCGGTAAAGCTGATGTCCTTGAGCACATGGCGTTCGGTGCCAGGATAGGTGAAGTTCAGGTGACGCACTTCCAGGCGGCCGCTGACTTTATCGCGCTCGATGGTGCCGCGATCGACCTCCATCTCCTCGTCCAACTGCTCAAAAATGCTCTCGGCCCCTGCCACGCCCTTCTGGATAGTCGAGCTGACTTCCGACAATTGGCGAATCGGCTTGGGCAACAAGCCGGCCAGCGTGATGTAGGCCACCATGTCACCGGCGGAGGCATCGCCACGCAGGTAAAGCACCAGGAACATCAACACGGCCATTGCGGTGTAGATCACCAGTTGCAGCGCCGGCGTGTAGATGGCGCCGGTGCGGGTCATGCGCAGCTGCTTGTCGGTATTGCTTTGGCTGGCCTTGAGGAAGCGCTTCTCCTCATAGACCTCACCGCCAAAACTGCGCACCACGCGGTAGCCCTGAATGGTTTCCGACGCAACGTGCGTGACATCACCCATCGCCGCCTGGATCTTCTTGCTCTGCTTGCGGAATTTTTTGCTGGCGGTGCTGACCATGACCGCGATCAACGGCAGGATGGCGATCATCACCAGCGTCAATCGCCAGTTCATGTAGAGCAACGAGGCAAACAGGAAGATCACCGTCATGCCTTCACGGATCACCACCTTGATCGCATCAGTGGCCGCCCCCGTGACCATAGTCACGTTGAAGGTGATACGCGAAATCAGGTGCCCGGAGTTGTGGTTGTCAAAGTAGCGGTTGGGCAAGGTCAACAAATTATTGAACAACTGCACACGCAGGTCGTGGACCAGGCCCAGGGAAACCTTGGCCAGCAGGTAGTTGCCCAGGAACGAACCCAGGCCCTGCCAGGCCGCGATCAGAATGATCAGCAGCGGTACCGCCTGCAGCAACTGAAGGTCCCGCAGGTACGGCACGTTCGGGAACAGCACGGCTTGCGGATTGGAAAGGCCATCCACGAAATATTTGAGGATGTAACCCAGCATAGGCTGGGTCGACGCGAAAATCAGAAATCCAACGATACTCAGCGCGAACAAGCCGGCATAGGGCTTAACGTAACTGAGCAGGCGGAAGTATATTTTCAAGCTCGAAGGGCTTGCGCTCGGACTGGAGTCGGTCATATCACGCGGCGTTTTTGAAAAGGATGCTGACTTTAGCACAGCTTCTCTGTTGTACTTGCACCCGGCTTGACCCCACAGCCTGGTTGGATGCGACCGGCGACATTATATAGCCACCACCTTAAGATGGTCGGCTTTCTCTTTCTGGAATGGCTTCATTTATGCAGTCCAAGCGTTTTCTCTACGGTTCCAACCGTGTTTTCGATTTTCTGGTCCTATGGGTTTTGCCGGTCGGACTGCTGTTGTTACTGAGTTCATTGTTCTTTCTGGCCAATCGCAATGGCCTGCACCGGCTCTATTACCTCCTGTTCAGTGCCCCTGCACTTGTGCTGCTTTGCCTGCGCCCCAGCGAACTCAAACAGCTGGTGCGCGAGCCACTGATCATCGCGTTCCTGCTGTTTGCGGGCTGGGCCCTGATCAGCCTGTTCTGGAGCCCGGAACCCGAGGTGGACTCAGGCTTATTCAAAACGCCATTGCACACGTTCATGCTGTTCGCCGGGTGCGGCTTGCTGCTGCACTATCGCAGCGAATTGCTGGCGCCGATTTTTTTCAGCGCCGCCGTGATCGCCCTGGTAGTCAGTGCGTGCAACCTGGTGGCCTTTGCTCCCCACTTTGCTGAAGGCTTGCGCATGGTGGGTGGGCTGGGCGCGCTGGACAACCCGCTGCTGAGCTCCCACGTATTCGGGTTCTTCTGCGTCTATTGGCTATATATCTGCATGACCACCCAGCGCCTGCAGGTGTTCATGTTCAGCCTGCCTGCCCTGGTGATCATGACCGCCGCCGTACTGGCGACGGGCTCAAGAACGCCACTGGTGGCCCTGGTGCTGGCGATACTGTGGATGAGCTTCACCACCCGCAACCGTCGCTCGGCCCTGCTGATTGTCGGCATGGTACTGCTGGGCGCCGCGATCTCTGCTGTTTTACCCCGAGCTGATCACCAACCGCGGAAGTTCATTGCGCTTCGAGTTGTGGGGCATGACCCTGCAACGTATCGCCGAGCACCCATGGATCGGGCACAGCTACAACGCCGAACTCTTTCTGACACCTTCCGACGGCTATGAACTTCGCGAACCCCACAGTTTCAGCCTGGGCGTGCTCTATTACGTTGGCATCATCGGCTTTATCCCATGGGTCTTCATGCTCGGCCGTGGCCTGTACGTAGGTCTGCAGCAACGCGCACAACCGTTGTTCATCCTGGCCTCTTCGCTGCTGGCCTATGGGATTGGCGGCGGCCTGACCGAAGGCGGCGGGATTCTTTCGCGCCCCAAGGAACACTGGTTCCTGTTATGGATACCGCTGGCCCTGATTGCCGGCTTGAGCATCGCCCAACGCCGTCGCAGCCTGCTACGCGTGCCCGTGCAAACGCTTGCTCCACAGGCTCGCGAACAATTGTGTGCCAACGCCCACGTCGTTGAAGCCGACGGTCTGGGCCCGAAAGTCCTGCGCCTGGAAGACGGCAGCTTCCTGAAGCTGTTCCGTGCCCGCCGCTGGTACACCTCCGGCAGGTTCAACCCGCTGTCGGAACGCTTCGCCCGCAACAGCCAACAGCTGCGCGAGCACGGCATTGCCTCACCTTCGGTGCTCAACCTGTACACCCTGCGCGATGGCAGCACTGCGGTTCGCTATCAACCGTTGCCCGGTCAGACACTGCGCCAGGTGCTGCAAGGCCTCGACACCAGCCTGCAGGAATCGCTGGTAGAGCGTTTTGGCCGGTTCGTCGCTCAACTGCACGAACGCGGCGTGTACTTCCGCTCCCTGCATCTGGGCAACGTACTGTTGATGGATGACGGTGAGTTCGGCTTGATCGACCTGGCGGACATGCGCATCTATCCGTCGGCGCTGCGCAACGCCTTGCGCCAGCGCAACTTGAAGCATATGCAGCGCTATCCCCAGGACCGCGGCTGGCTGTTCGAAACTCACTTTGAACAACTGGCCACGGGCTACGCGTGCGTTGCATCCCCACAAGCCACGCTGAGCATCCGCGAGCAGGCCCAGTCGTTCACGCTACGCACGCCGCAGGCTACGGGGCCGGCGGCAACACGCTAACGTTGACCCGGCGTAGCGGCGCCGGGTTCAGTCTTTTTCCAGCGGCGAAAAATACAGACGGGCCAGGCCACGCCAGGTCTTCTTGTTCCAGGCACGGAAAGGAATCTGTGCCAGCAGCTCACGAGCCAACGCCCGATTACGGTTGGAGGTCTTGAGGAACATGGAACTGAGGAACTTGTAACGCACCTCGTCGTACTGCGGATGATCACTGAACAACGCGTAGGAACGCAGGATGTTGTCGACCATGAATCGATGATTCTTGTACGAGTTGGTAGCGTGTTTACGGTACCGGGCCATGAGCACGTTCAAACCGTCGATGAAGTACCCGGCACGGGTAATTTTCAACTCGATCAACAAGTCTTCCAGACGAATCTCAGGGTCAAACCCACCGACCTTTTCCAGCGCCTCGCGCCGGATCATCAGCGTGGGCGCCGGCGGGTAAGGTTTACGCTCCAGGAACATATCGTCGAAGTCCAGGCGCCGGAACGGCACATCACGACGCTGGCGTTTTTCCGGGAAAAGCTCGCCATTGGAATCGATCAGCTCGATGTTGCCCGCGCAGATTCCCACCTCAGGCTTGCCATCCATATACGCAACCTGTATCGCGATACGCTCGGGCAACATGATGTCGTCCGAACCGAACGGCACGATCAGCGCCCCCTTGGCCCGCGCAATAGCACCGTTGAGCGTATTGGTCAGCCCCTGATTCTGCTGGACGCGAAAATCGAACGTGTAGCGCTCCTGCAGGCGGCGGATGCGTTCGACGCTGTCGTCTGTCGAGCCATCATCAATCACCAATAGTTCGATGTTGGGATACGTCTGGTTCAAGGCACTGAGGATGCTGTCCTCAATGTAGGGCCCATGGTTGTAAGACGCGATGATCACTGTGACCAAGGCCTGACTCTGATTCATATGTCGTTCCTGCGTGCTTGAGCCAATCCTGAGTCGATCAATGCCAGGTACTCCTGGCGGAACACCTCGATATCGTGTTGCGCCTGCAGGTACTGGTAGGCCTGCTCGCCTTTCTGCGCGAGCGCTTCATCGGACAGCGCCAGGTAAGTGTCGAGTGCCTGGGTCAATTCAGGCACGTTGGCCGGCTCCACCGCCAGGCCGCCCGCCCCTTCAATCAGTGGAAGCATGGCCGGTACGCTCGAGGCGATCACCGGCAGGCGCCCACTCATGCCCTCCAGCAGCGCGAGCCCCAGGCCCTCCGCCAGCGAAGGCATTGCCCAGATATCAAAGGCGCGCACGTATTGCAGCGCATTCTCCTTGAACCCCAGCAAATGCACGCGACCATCCAGGCCAAGGCTCTGGATTTGCGCGGCCAGGCTGGACGCCTCGCGCCCGGCGCCAATGATGGCGAGTTGCGCGGTCGGGTACTTGTCTTTCAGGGCGGCGAACGCCTGCACCAAATAGGTATGGCCCTTGACGGGCACCAGGCGCCCCAAGGCACCGATCAAGCGTACCGCCGGGTCAATGCCCAACAACTCGCGCGCGGCTTCACGCGAATGCTGCAAGGCTTCGGCCTGCTCGATATCGATCGCATTGGTAATGGCGTAGGTGTTGCGGTCGGTAAACCCGCACTGGCAATCCAGCAGGTACTGCTTGACCGCCGGCGATACACCCACGAAACGCCAGTGTTCATCGATCAGGCGCTGCGCCTGTTTGCGCCGGTAGAGACGGTCATACTCACCAAAACCATGGGAAATGCCGATGC
Organism: Pseudomonas sp. S3_A03; assembly: GCF_054668275.1. NCBI lineage: Bacteria > Pseudomonadati > Pseudomonadota > Gammaproteobacteria > Pseudomonadales > Pseudomonadaceae > Pseudomonas > Pseudomonas sp. S3_A03. The sequence goes on along the minus strand of NZ_CP162753.1, from coordinate 4,608,951 downwards.
ACAACGGGATCTTCAGCCACCGATTGAGCTGCAACATCATGTTGACGGGCTTGAAGCGGTTGCACACCACCACGTCAAACTTTTCCTTGCGACAAAACTGATAAAGCCGCCACATGGCGCGCAATCTCATGCCCTTGAGAGCCTTATCGGGAAACTCGAAGTAGACGGAGGTCGCAGCGCGGCTTGTCGGCTCGCCAGGCCCCGGTCGGCCCCGCAGGAACGCTGCGGTGACTTCGTAGCGGTCAGCGGGCAGCGCTTTGACGATCTGTTCGGCCAGGTCGGCAAAATCATGGGATTTAACATTGTAGTCCGGCTGCAATTGCAGGACTTTGAAACGCCGGCTCATAACTCTCCTCGATGGAAACCTTCGGCATCAACGACCCAGGACGTCTCGGCGGCCAGCGCCTCGACGTGCTCGGCGCTTGGCGGCGGCAGCGACGACCACTGATTACGCTTCCAACAGACGAAATGAAAATACGGAAATTCCCGGTCGCCATCCCGGTCATTGGTCAAGCGACCCTTCTTCCAAAACCATTGGTGCGGGAAGCGGTCAGTGCCGTCATGCCACTTGATCACACCACCGGGCGTACTGTACGCCTCGGTGAAATCACTGCGACGGCGCCAGGGGTTGAACTTACCCACCAGCTCGAACAACGGCTTCGGAAAGTTCTTACGCCACAGAAAGATCCTACTGAAGGCCCCTTCATCCAGCGCATGATGCTCCTGATCAGTGAAGCGCGCTTCCCAATCCTTCATCTGCATAAACACTTCGCGCTTTCTGGCGGTGTTACGCATCAGGCACAAATGGCCGGCGACCCGTCGCTCATGTGTCGAGAACAGGTCAAAACCAGCCAGGCGCTCGGCGGTGAAATACCGGCGCAGGTTGCCATAGATCAAATCCAGGTCACCAAACGCCCAGAAGTCATAACCCGTGAGGCGATCAGCATGGATATGCCCCAGCGCAGGCTTGATGTCACACAACTTGTAGGCCTGCTGAGGCGCAAACTTGATATTCAACCGCCGTGAAACCAACGCGCAATAATCGGCAAACGTAATGCTTTCAATCCTGACGTTGTCAGGCACGTTATTTGGAACCGGGCAATCGCTGAACAGCAGCCAGTCAATATCGGCGTTATGCCGGCAGCTTTCGAGAAAAAAGGGCATCCAGAACGGCCAACGGCCAAAGTAAGGGATGAGGAACAGAATGCGAGGGCACTGTTTGATCACAAGGAGACTCACTGTCATTTTTTAATGGAGCGCTCTGCGCCCCAGGTACGTGGCATACGTTACTTGTGCTTGATGACCCAAAAAAGTTCATGGCGCCGAATGGCCTTGCGGAAAAATTCGTTCTCGCCCCAGGGCGAGACCGCCCGTGCAGCCAATACGCGTTGAATCAGCCGCCGCACCCGCCGCTTGAACGGCATCCTTGGTTGCAGGTCATGCATCATGCCAAGCGACATCGCCTTGTCACACTGGCGCTGCGCGGATAACGACAGGCAATAAGGTCGCAAAGTGTACGTTGGATCAAAGCAGGGTGGCAAAGCGACACTGGCCCCTGAATCCCCCATCGGCCAGCGGTCATTGTCATGCAGGTGGTTGGCGTAGCCGAGTAATGTGTCCGGCTGCCATGCCAGCCCCTGCAAGGCCTCCAGCACGGCTTGCTGGGCGCAGATATGATCGGGGTGCGGATCGAGCACCGGATGAGGCAGCACGATGACCTCAGGCCGCGCCTTCAGCAGCAGCGCCCGCAGGTCCGCCACCAGGTTGTTCCAGGTCGGTAAGCCATCGGCGTCCGCAGGCAACGGGAACGGATTGAACTGGCGAAATAGGCGGATATCACTCAAATCGGCTTCTCGGGAAGCCACTGCGCGGTCAGGCTCAGCCTTCATCGCCGCCAGTTGCAGGCAGAAATACCCCAACTGCACGCAATTTTCCTGTGCCACCCCGGCCCAGCGCGGCACGGCAATACTGTCCCAGGCTCGCAAACGCCCTTTGAGCCGTGCGGCGTCAGGCTTGCTCAGGCCCATTTGCTGGTAATGCCCGGCTTCGATCTCGCCGGCCGTCAACGTCACAATCCACGGCTGCGTGGCCTGGCTGTACAGGCCAAAAGCCGCAAGCTCGGCATCATCGGCATGGGGCGCAATGACCATGATGCGTTGCCGGCACACATCGGGCTGACGGAATACAGACAGCACCGGCGCGCCCAACACGCGACAGAAGCGACCGCGCAACACAAGCCGCCCCTCGATCAAGGCTTGCGTCTGGCCGGTGAGGTTCAGGTAGCGCAGCCCATCGACGCCGCGCTCGAAGACCTGACGATCGCCCCCGGGCAATTCAATACAGGGGTCGATAAAGCGGCCCAACCAACCACTCTTGAGGCGCAGCGCCAGGACCAGCGTCTCATCGCCCGACAGCTCCAGCGCCTGGCCCAGCACCAGCCGGCCATTTTCCAAGCTGACTGGCGGCTGCTCATCCGGCGACTCGAACTGATACTGATAGTCGTCGCTGGGCGAGTAAAACAGGTGGTCGGCAAACCAGGCTTCATGGGCCACCCACCCCACGACCGCCAACAGCAGCGGCAACCACCAGGCCACCATCACACCGATGCAGACCAACAGCAGCAAGCCGACCAACAGGCTTATGCGTTTATTACGACGATGGCGCTTGAGCAGCGCCTGTTTACGGCTCGCGGACTCACTCATACGCTGAATACCGGCACGGGGTTGCACCAACGGTCCTTGTATTCGCGGTCGGCACGCCCAAAGGAAAAACGCAGCGGCTTGCCGAGTTCGCGCGCCTGTTCCCAGGCGCTTTGGGTGTTGAGGAAGCTCAACACGCTACCCGGGCTGAACGCGCGAGTTTGCGGGTCAACACCGCCGTTGACGTATTCCACGCTGATCCACTCGGGCGACTCGACCCGGTACACCAACTGAACGGCAATGGGCGCCTCGTTGAGGAAGATCACCGAGCCGATCAGCCATTCACGCAGCAGCTCGATCACCTCGGCCATGCGCTCGGCGCCCGTGGCGACAAAGCCCCAGCGACGCAGGAACAAATCGCAGTAGATCGCCGCCAGCTCCCGACTGGAAAACTCACTCACCGGTCGCACCACTCCCCCGGCCTCCTCCAGCAGGCGCAGTTCGCGGCGCTGGTTGTAGCGAAACTTCTTCGACAGCTCTTCCGGGGTTCGCGCCATGGCCAACTGCTCGGCCTGCAACTTGAGACCGCTGAAACGGCCTTCGTTCAAGGTCGACAGGTAACGTGCGCGATGACGCAACGGCGCCTGGGCGTTAGCGGCGGCCGGCAGGATCAACTCGGCATTGCCCAGGTCAAACAGGCCTTTCTTGCCCTTTTGCTTGAGCACATCTTTGGACAACGCCAGGTCGCGCCCCCAGGTGGCGATACACGCCTGCAACTCACCGCCCTGTTCCCAGGCCAGGTAGCGCACCGGGATATCGGCCAACCCGGCCAGGCGTTCGATCACCTGCGGATGGGTGGCGACGCTGCCGCCAAAGCGTTGCCAGGCGTCGCTGTAGGCAGGTGCGTCGACGACGGACCAGCCGCGCTCGCGCCAACCTTGGAATCGATTGAGCATCAAGCCCCCGCAGTCAGTTCAATAACATGCGGCAGTTGCCAGAAGGTATCGCGTACCGCCTGATCCGAGAAATGCGTGCGCAGACGCTCCAGCATCATCTCGGCGCACTGCCGTCGCTGGTGGTGATCCATTGCCGCCAGGTGCCGCAGCCCCTGGGCGAGGTGTTCGGCGTCGCCGAAGGGAAACAGGATACCCACGCCTTCGACCACTTCCCGCGCACCGCCACACGCCGTGGCCAGCAACGGCACGCCGGCCGCCATGGCTTCGAGCAACACCATGCCGAACGGTTCGTGATCGGAACTCAGGGCAAACACATCGAACGCGCGAAAATAGCGGCGCGCATCCGGCACCTGGCCGAGGAACAGCACGTTGTCGGCAATACCCAGTTCGCGGGCCTGGCTTTTCAGGTCTTGCTCCAGCCGCCCGGTACCGAGGATCGCCAGGCGGCTTTGCGCCGGTAAGTGCGGCAGCGCCAGGGCAAAGCCCTTGAGCAGCGTGGCCTGGTCCTTGTCCGGGTGCAGGCGGCCGACATTGCCGACTACCCATTCGTCCGGCGACACGCCCAAGGCGTCGCGCGCCTCGTCCACAGGCACCTGAATGGCCTGCAACGCGTCGACATCAATGCGGTTATACAAGGTCTGGATACGCGCCGCAGGCCAGGCCGGCAGACAGCGGCGCATGTCGTCACGCACCGCGTCGGAAACCCCGAGCAGGCTCAGGCGCTTGCGGAAAAACCCGGCAAACAGCTTGCGGCTGCCACGCAGGTAATCCCCAAAGGCGTGATGCACACCGATCACCGGCAGCCGCGTACCGAGCAAGGCGATGTAGATCGGCTTGAAGCGATGCGCAATACAAAAACTGAAGTTGCGCGACGCAGCGATTTTGCGCAGCTCACGGATGGCGCCCAGCTTCAAACCACGAATGGCCTTGGAGCTGAACTCCATGAACAACACCTCATCGGACGCGCAACCGGCGGCCACTTGCGGGTCGGCGACCCCGGTGAGAAACACCGTGGTCACCTTGTAGCCTGTGCCTGCGAACAAACTGGCGTATTGCCGTGCGCAGTCCAGGAACGGCCCATCGTAACCGTGGCAAAACTGCAGGACGTGGCGGTCAGCCGAGCGCGTCATAAGGATCCACGCCGTCTTTGACGACCAGGATGTCTTCCATGATCAGGTATTGCAGGTCAGAGCCGAAGAACATGTCCAGCGCGTCTTTCGGCGAGCAGATCATCGCTTCGCCACGACGGTTGAGCGAGGTGTTCAGCGACACGCCGTTGCCGGTCAGTACTTCGAGCTCTTTCATCATGTCGTAGTAACGCGGGTTGTATTCGCGCTTGAGCACCTGGGCGCGGGAGGTGCCATCTTCATGGACCACTTCCGGCACACGGGCCTTCCATTCTTCGGCGACTTCAAAGGTGAAGGTCATGAACGGCGCCGGGTGATCGACCTTGATCATCTGCGGGGCGACGGTGTCGAGCATCGACGGGCAGAAAGGCCTCCAGCGCTCGCGGAACTTGATCTGGTGGTTGATGCGATCCGCTACGCCGGTCGCGCTCGGGCAACCGATGATCGAGCGACCGCCCAACGCGCGCGGGCCAAACTCCATGCGGCCCTGGAACCAGGCCACCGGGTTGCCGTCGACCATGATCTTGGCGATGCGCTGGGGCATATTCTCGATTTTGCGCCAGTTCGGCTTGCTCTCGTGCCTGGCGCACGCGGCGATCACATCTTCGTTGCTGTAGGACGGGCCGAGATAGACGTGTTCCATCTTCTCCACCGGCACACCACGGGCGTGGGACACGTAGGCGGCCGCACCGACAGCGGTGCCGGCATCGCCGGACGCCGGCTGCACGAACAGTTCCTTGACGTCGTCGCGGGCGATGATCTTCTGGTTCAGCTTGACGTTCAGCGCGCAGCCGCCGGCGAAGGCCAGTTTGCCGGTGTCCTTGAGGATGTCGCCCAGGTAGTGGTCGATCATCTGCAAGGCCAGCTTCTCGAACAGCGCTTGCATGCTCGCGGCGTAGTGGATGTAAGGCTCGTCGGCGATGTCGCCTTCGCGTTTCGGGCCCAGCCACTCGATCAGTTTTGGCGAAAAGTAGAAACCCTTGCCCTTCTCTTTATAGCGGCGCAAGCCGATGACGTTGGCGTAGTCGGTGTTGATCACCAATTCGCCGTTTTCAAAGGAGGCCAGGCGCGAGAAATCGTATTTGCTGGCATCGCCGTACGGCGCCATGCCCATGACCTTGAACTCGCCGTCGAGCATCTCGAAACCGAGAAACTCGGTGATCGCGCCATACAGGCCACCGAGGGAATCAGGGTCGTAGAATTCCTTGATCTTGTGGATCTTGCCGTTCTCGCCGTAGCCGAAGAACGTGGTTGCGTACTCACCTTTACCGTCGATACCGAGGATCGCGGTTTTTTCCTGGAAACCCGAGCAGTGGTAGGCGCTGGAAGCGTGGGCCAGGTGGTGTTCAACCGGTTCGATCTTGATTTTCTTCGGATCGAAACCCAGTTGCTCCAGGCACCAGACGATCTTGTTGCGGTAGCGCTTGTAGCGACGGTTGCCCATCAGGATCGCGTCGAGCGCACGGTCAGGGGCGTACCAGTAACGCTTGGCGTAGTGCCAGCGCGCCTCGCCGAACAGGCTGATCGGGGCGAACGGAATGGCCACCACGTCAACGTCGCAAGGTTTGATGCCGGCCTGCTCCAGGCAGAACTTCGCCGACTCGTAGGGCATGCGGTTCTTTGCATGTTTGTCGCGCACGAAGCGCTCTTCTTCGGCGGCCGCGATCAGCTTGCCGTCGATATACAGGGCTGCGGAAGGATCATGGCTAAGGGCGCCGGACAGGCCAAGAATCGTCAATGCCACAGGGGTCTAGCCTCTTTTTGGTCAGCATGCAGGCGGGTTGCGCCTGAAAAAAGTGTGCATCCCGCCTGGGCGAGAAACAGCTAAAGGGCGGGATTATAGCGTAAAAGCGTTGAAAAGCAGTTAGCGACAAAGGGCTAGCGAAGCTCAATGCTGCCGTCGGCACTTTGCCGGTAGATCGTATAGGGCAGGATGAGCGTGTCCATGACACCCGAGAGGGGCACATCGATGAAAGCCCAGGGAACGCTATTCAATGTGAACCCCGCTCGCGAATTCGGCGGCCCATGCAATACACACAGGTTGTAGGCCACACCGCTGTAGATACGTGGGACAGACTCGCAATAGGTTTTTTTCGCCTTGAGCGCCTGGACGGTGACGGCGTCTTCGCGCAATGCCGTGGTCACCGTACCGCAGCCACTCACAACCAAGGATGCCCACCCCAATACCCATAACCCGACAATTTTAGTGCGCATGACCCGCTCTTCTTTTAATCAAAAGGGAGCGGAAATCTAGCACCACGAAACCCGTTGTTCAGAGCCTGGATGCGCCAATTGGCGTGGGAAACGTCCTGTTCCGCTTAACGGCCAGGGGCGTCGACCTCCCTGGGTAACCGCTGATCGATCAACTGATACAACGCACTCTCCCGCGGCCAGTTCCGCATGAACCGCGCGCGGTCCCGGGCAAACGCCGGCGCGAAGCTGGCGGCCGAGTGGTGCTGGCACATGGCATCGAGGTCGATCAGCGCCCAGCGGCCTTCATGCCAGAACAGGTTATGGCCCTTGAAGTCGCCATGGCTGATGCGCTCGCGGATCAGTTCGGCAAACAGGTGATCCAGCGCCAGCAATTCGTTTTCCGGCGCGTCGCCGTGTTCGACGTAGGGCGCGAAGCGCTCGATGATGTCCGGCCCCGGCAGGTATTCGGTGATCAGGTAAGCACGGCTGCGCAGCCAGAAAAAACGCTTTTCCAGCACGGCCAACGGCGTTGGCGTAGCGATGCCGAGAAACGCCAGGCGGTTGCCTTCGCGCCATGAATGCCAGGCGCGGCTCGGGCGCCAGAAGCGCTTGAGCCAATGAGCGAAGCCCTTGATGTTGTAGCGCTTGATCACCAGCGCGCGACCGTCCACTTCGACCTTGGCCACGCTGGCGGCGCCGCCGGTCTTGTACATGTGGCCGTTGTCGAGCAGCGCATCGGCCTGCTCCAGTACCGGCAGCATCGCAGGCTCTTCTTCACGCCGAATCGCGCGCAAGCCAAATGCGCCGCGAGCCACGCTGAACAGCGTGCATTCGCGGCCGACCTTGTTCAAAAAGTCCTTCAAGCGCCAGGCGCTGACCTTGCGCACCTGTTTCTCCAGCGCTTGCAGCGGCAACGCATGTTCGCCATTGCCGAGCAGGTAGTACACCAGCAACTCTTCGGTAAACGGCTCGAGGTTTTTGGGCAGCTGGGCGAAAAACACGCCGAGGTTTTCCAGCACTCGGTGACGCGACAGCGGCTTGCCCGCCTCTTCGACACGGATACCGGCACCGTCGATCAAGTACAGTTTGTCGCCCTGACGCAGCAGGTTGTCCAGGTGCAGATCTTCCTGCCACAAGCCTTGCGTGTGCATGTGCGCAATCGCACCCAACGCCTGGGCAAGCACGGCGGTTTGCTCGTCAGCCAATGGCGGCAGGCTTTCGACCGCGTGCCAGGCGTCGGCCAAGCTTTCGGCGCCTTCGATAAACTCGAACAGCAGCCAGCCCCCTTCGCCCTCCTGCAACCCATCGGCCAACAGCAAAGGCGTGGTCAGGCCTTGCTCGGCCAACAGGCGCACGCCGCTGAGTTCACGCTGAAAGTGCCGCGCAGCCTTGCTGCCCACCAACAACTTGGCCAGCACCGGGCGCCCGCGCCACACCGCTGCACCCACATAACGCTCGCCAGGCATTACGCGCAACAGGCTCAGCAGTTGCAGTTGGCCGGGGCCTGCGGCATCCGCCAGGTCGAGGGTCAGGGGCAGGCTCGGTGTGCGGCCGGCGTTTTTCAGCTCGGACAGGCGCATCAGCGGTTCTCCTTGTGGCTACGCCGCGTCGTCAGGCGTTGCAGCCAAGTGGCGACCAGCGCGCTGTCTTGCGGCTGGTCGGCATAGGCCGCCAGCAGTTGGCGCACCTGCGCATCCGACCACTGCGGCGCGCGGCGCAACAACGGCTCCAGGTCCTTGACCCGGTCACGCCAGCCGAACAACAGCGGGCGGGTTTTCTCCAGGTCGATCAACTGCGCGGCGTAACCGTCACCGGTGGCCTGCAGGAAAATATGCTTGGGATAGAAACAGCCGTGCACCTGACCGACGCCGTGCAACTGACGCGCAAGCTTGCCGCAGGCCAGCAGAATGGCGCGGTGCTGGGCCTCGCTCAGCGACGGCCATTGCTCGAGCAGCGAATCAAGGTCATTCCAGCCATCCAGGGCCCGGGTCAATAACATCGCGCGGTACTCACCCGCCACTTTTCGCTCGCCATAGAACGCCGCCTGCAACGCCGGGATACCCAGCGTGCGGTAACGGCTGATATTGCGAAACTCACGAGAGAAACTCGGCTCACCCAACGGCTTGCGAAGGCTGCGAGTGAGGTAATTGCTTTGGCGCTTGAGGTAATAAGCGTGGCCGTCGAGTTCCAGCCGAAATACGCTGCTCCAGCCGCCGCCACTGGTATTGGGCTCGTCAACCGCGTCCAACTGCTTGGCCCACAACGCGTCGAACGTCGCCAGGCCATTGCGCTCCAGCAAGGCACGGTCTTCAGCCGCCAGGAAATCACTCATTCGCGCCCCTCGAAAAACTTCACTACGTGGCGAATACGCCGCTTGTCAGACTCGGTCAGTCGCCGACACCCACGGTACTGCATGTAGAAACGCAAGCGCTGGGTAGCCGACAGGTGATATTTGGCCACCTTGTCCAGGCACGCCAGGTCTTTGGTAATGCGGTACTTAAGCCAGAAACCACGCCAGAAATCGCCGTTGGGGCAATCGATCAGGTACAGGGTCTGCTGGTCGTCGACCAACAGGTTGCGCCACTTCAAGTCGTTATGAGTGAAGCGGTGATCGTGCATCGTGCGCGTATATTCGGCGAGCTGGCGGCTGATCACGCTCACCCACTTGGGGTCGCGCAGGCGCGTATCTTTGCGATCGGCCAGGGCGGAGAGGTCTTCTGTTTTCGGCAATTCACGGGTGATCATCGCGCCGCGATCGTAGGCCAGGCCGTTGCGCTCCAAGCCCCAGGCCACCACGTCGGCGGTGGGAATGCCCCACTTGGCGAAGCGTTTGAGGTTCTGCCATTCGGACTTGACCCGCGGCTTGCCCAGGTAGCGACGCAAGCCCTTGCCGGCGCCGACGTAGCGCTTGACGTAGTAATTGACTCCGTCACGCTGCACCCGGATCACTTCCGACAACGGGTCGCGTGTTAGCCGCTCGCCCTGCAGCGCGAACACCGCTTCGAGGCTTCCAAAGTCGTCCGCCAGGGCGGCATAGGCAGGTTCCAGGTTCCAACCCGCCATCAGAGCGCATCCCCGTATCGCTGCTTACGCGCGTAGAGCTTGTCGGCCTTGCCCTGCAGCCACTGCAGCAACGCGGCCTCTTCGGCGAGGATCTGGCGCAGCGGCTGCTGGAAGTAACCCTTGAGGAAGCGCAGTTTGTCGCGGCGCGTCAGGCCGATGTCCAGCGCCGAGAAGTACAGCGCGGCCAGGTCCTTGTCACGCCAGCGATGGCTGATCTTGTCGCGAGTCTGGGCGCGGTGCAGGTCGATCACCGAGAGCCTGAAGTGATCGGCGGTCACCGGCGTGTCGGTGTGCAGCAGGAAGTGGCAGATGTAACAGTCACGGTGGTTGACCCCACCGCGATGCATCATGCCGGTCATGCGCGCCACTTCGGCGATCAGCGCGCGCTTGAGACGCGGCTCGGGCGGCTGCTTGAGCCAATCGATGCTGAAGTCTTCCAGGCTGACGGTGGGCGCCAGCTCCTCGGTGATGATGAACGAGTGCTGGTCGGCCGGGTTGCTGCCGCGCTCGCCGTAGGCCACGGCGGTCATGGTCGGCACGCCCAGTTGCTGCAAGCGCTGGATCGCCAGCCATTCCTGGCCCGCGCCCAGCACCGGAAGCTTGGCGGTGACCAGGTTCTTGACGATCTCGCCCCAGCCGATGCCGCGGTGGATCTTCACGAAATAGCCACGGCCATCGACCACCGTGCGCAGGGTGCGACGCGCTTCAAGCTCACGGTAGACCTCGCCTTCCAGCGCCTCGACGGCGACGAACGCATCACGCCCGGCCCAGAGGGTCTTGAACGGTTCGGCAAGCATCAACTTCATCGTTTTGGCTCCGCCAGGATCACATCCGCCGCGTGCTGCGGCATGCTGTAGAGGTCGGCCGTCTCGGCGAAGGCCAACCCGTTGCGGCCCCAGGCCGCGCGCTGTGCAGAATCACTCAACATGCGCGTCAGGTAGCCGTTGAGCTGGGTTTGTTCGAAGGGCTCATCCAGCACCAGGCCGCTGTCGGCCTCACTGATGTAGTGGGCATAACCACACACCGCCGAGACCAGCACCGGCAACCCGGCCACCAGGGCTTCGAGCAAGACGGTGCCGGTGTTTTCGTTGTACGCCGGGTGGATCAACAGGTCGGCGCCCAGCAGGAAACGCGGGATATCGCTGCGCCCCTTGAGGAACTGCACGTTATCGCCCAAGCCCAACGTGGCGCTCTGCAATTGGAATACTTTGGGGTCGTCCTGGCCAATTACAAACAGGCGCGTACGTTTCTTCAATTGCGCCGGCAACGCAGCCACGGCTTTGAGGCTGCGGTCGACCCCCTTGGTCTTGAAGCCCGAGCCGATCTGCACCAGCAGCAGGTCGTCATCCGCCAGGTTGAATTCCTTACGGAAACCTTCGCGAATGTGCGCCGCATCCGGCGGCGCGCGACGGTCCTGGGCGATACCCGGCGGCAGCAGGTGGAAGCGTTCCAGCGGGGTGTCGTAATGCTTGATGAACAGCGGCTGCTGCACCTCGGAAATCATCAGGACTTCGGTCTTGGCGTCTTTGGCGAACACCGCGCGTTCGTAGTCGGCAAAGTGTTTGTAGCGGCCAAAATAGCGGTACAGCGAATGGCGCAGGTTTTGCGCCTTGTCTTCAAAGCAGCCATCGGCGGCGTAGTACACGTCGAGGCCGGGCATTTTGTTGAAGCCGATCAGTCGATCCACCGGGCGCTTGGCCAGGTCGGCCGCCATCCAGGCGCTGAGTTTCTCGTTGCGCCGATGGTTGAAGAACGCCTTGACCGGCGCCACCAGCACTTCGAAGCCGGGTGGAATGTCGCCTTCCCAGATCAGCGTATACACACGAATCTGATGGCCGCGCTGCTGGCACTCCAGGGCGATGCGCATGAAGTCCCGCTGCAGGCCGCCGAACGGGAAATACTTGTACAGAACAAACGCCAGTTGCATCAGTGCAGCTCCTCAGCCAATAACAACGTGCTCAGTCGGCTGGCCACACGCTCAGGGTTCAAGCGCGTAAAGCACAGGGGCGACTCGCGCTTGATGTCGAACCGACGCAGGTCGTCGGCCGTCGGTTGATAGGTACATAGCTTTTGCAGGCAGGGCGCGCACGGCCAGTCGCTGGCCAAGTGAATCTGGCCCTTGCCATAGGCGCCGGTGAGGCCGGGGTTGGTGGGGCCGAACAAAGAAATGGTCGGCACATCCAGTGCGGCGGCCAAATGGCCGAGGCCAGTGTCCACCGCCACACAGGCGCGGGCGCCGGCCAGCACGCGGGCCACCCCGGCCAGGTTCAACTTGGGCAGTACTTCGGCGTTGCCCAGGCCTTGGGCCAGGCGTTCGGCGCGGGCCTTTTCGGCGGCGTTGCCCCATGGCAGCTTCACGTCCACGCCCAGGCGCCCCATGCGTTCGGCAAGCTCACGCCAGTAGGCTTCGGGCCAGTGCTTGGTGTCCCAGGTGGTGCCGTGCAACAGCAGCACAAACGGCTTTTTCGGCGGCAGGCCGAGCAGTTTGTCGACGCTCAAGCCGTAGTCGCCCAAGCCTTTGGGCAAGTCATAACCCAGCGCTACGGCGAACAACTGGCGCAAACGCTCCACCGCATGCTGCCCACGGGCCACCGCCAGGCGTCGCGAGTAGAAGCGCGCGGCGAGCGGTTCACGGGCGGAGCTTTTGTCGAAACCGGCCACCGGCGCACGCACATAACGGGTCAGCCAGGCGCTCTTGAGCAGGCCTTGGGCGTCGATCACCAGGTCGTATTTGGTCGACTGGACTTGCTGCTTGAAGCGCCGCCATTCACCGCTCTTGATGGTTTGCCAGAGGTTCTTGCGCCAGCGGCGAATCGCCACCTTGATAACCTTGTCTACCGCCGGGTGCCAGGTGGGGATCTCGGCAAAGCCCTCTTCCACCACCCAATCGAATTGAATGCCGGGGATCGCCCGCGCCGCGTCGGTGAGTGCCGGCAACGCATGGATCACGTCGCCCAGGGATGAGGTCTTGATTACCAGTACCCGCAACTCAATTAACCTCGACCACTGTGCCCTGCAACCGCTGCAAGGCATCGTTTACCGGCTGCGGCAGCAACTGGCGCATGCAGTTGTAATGGCCGAAACGGCAGGTCCGATCAAAACACGGGCTGCAATCCAGGCCCAGGCGCACCACTTCGACCTTGTCGGCCAACGGCGGGGTGAACCCTGGCGAGGTGGAGCCGTACACCGCCACCAACGGGCGATTCAGCGCCGCGGCCACGTGCATCAGGCCGGAGTCGTTGGACACCACCGAATCCGCGCAGGACAGCAGGTCAATCGCCTCGGCCAGCGACGTGTCGCCACTGAGGTTCACCGCCTCCTCGCGCAGGCCCGGTATCAAGCGCTGGCGGATATCTTCACCCACCGGATGATCTTTTTCGAGCCGAACAACCACACCTGCCAGCCTTCGCGAATCTTCGTCTCGGCGACTTTGGCGTAGTGCTCCGCCGGCCAGCGCTTGGACTCGCCAAACTCAGCGCCCGGGCACAGCGCCAATACCGGGCGATCCAGGCTCAGGCCGAACTTGGCCAGCGCCGCGTCGCGGGTGACCGGGTCGATCCGCAGGCGCGGGCGCGGGTACGGCTTGGGCAACTCGGCACCCGGCGCATAGGCCAGGGCCATGAAGCGCTCGATCATCAGCGGGTAGCGCGCTTTATCGAGCGTGCGCACGTCGTTGAGCAGCACGTAGCGGAACTCGCCGCGCCAACCGGTGCGCTTGGGGATGCCGGCAAAATACGGCACCAGCGCCGATTTCAGCGAGTTGGGCAGCAGGATGGCCTGGTCATACCGGCCGGCCAGGGATTTGCCGATGCGACGGCGCGTGGCCAGTTCCAGGGCGCCGTGGCCGAGCGGAAAGCTCAAGGCCTCGCGCACTTGCGGCATGCGCTCAAGGATCGGCCGGCTCCACTCGGGGGCGAGCACGTCGATCTGGCAGCCTGGATGGCGCTGGCGCAGGCACTCGAACAGTGTCTGTGCCATCACCATGTCACCGACCCAACTGGGCCCAACGATCAGAATATTCATGTAGTTTCCACAAACGATGCGGGGAGGCTTATGCCTCCCCGCCCTAATAGTGTTTCAGCTCAACCCCAGCTCCTGCCAGATACGCATCACTTGTCGCCGCTCGTCGGCGAACTGATCCCCGGCTACCGTACCGGCCTCGTTTTGCAAGGCCTGGCGATGCGCGGCGGAACGGTAGGCCTTATACACCTCGCGCAGCAGATGGGCATCGGCGGCGGGCATCAGCCCCACCTGCTCCAGGCCTTCCAGAATGCGGATATTGTCGGTATAGCGCAGCAACGATGGATGTTGCGCAGACCACGCCAAAGCCGCGTATTGCACCATAAATTCAATATCGACGATACCTCCGGCGTCCTGCTTGAGGTCGAACGCCACCGTGGCTTCGAAGGCATTGGCGCCGGTACCGGCCAGCGTGGCCTTGGTACCCAGGTTATCGCGCATCTTGGCACGCATCTCACTGACTTCCTGGCGCAGCTTGGCAAGGTCCCGTTCACGCCCCAACACTTTAGCCCGTACCTGCTCGAACGCACGGCCCACATCCTGGCTGCCCACCAACACCCTTGCGCGGATCAAGGCCTGATGTTCCCAGGTCCAGGCTTCATTTTCTTGATAGCGATCAAACGCACCGAGGGAACTCACCAACAAACCGGATGCCCCCGACGGTCGCAGGCGCATGTCCACTTCGTACAACTGGCCGGAGTTGGTCTGGGTGGTGAGCAGGTGAATGATGCGCTGGCCCAGGCGCGTGAAGAACTGCGCGCCATCGATCGGCTTGGCGCCATCGGTTTCGGCCTGAGGGTCGCCGTCGTGGATAAACACCAGGTCCAGGTCCGAACCATGCCCCAGTTCAATGCCGCCGACTTTCCCATAACCGACAATGATGAACCCAGGATCGCACAGGGTGCCGTCCAGCCGCTGCGGCGAGCCGTGGCGCGCCACGGTCTGGCGCCAGGCCAGGGCCAGCACTTGTTCGAGGATGGCTTCGGCGAGCCAGGTCAGGTAGTCGCTGACTTTCATCAACGGCAGGCTGCCGGCGATTTCCGAGGCCGCCACGCGCAGGCGGTGAGCGAGCTTGAAGTGACGCAGGGCTTCCATCTGCTGCTCAAGGTCGTCCTCGGGGATGCGCGTGAGGCGCTCGCGCAGTTCGGCGGCCAATTCCGGCGCCAGCGGCGGCTTGAACAGCCGGCCCTCGTTAAGCAACTCGTCCAACAACAGCGGGAAACGGGTGATCTGCTCGGCGATCCACGGGCTGGCGGCGCACAGGGTCAACAGGCGGCGCAGGGCGTCGGGGTTTTCGGTGAGCAGCACCAGATAAGCGGAACGACGGGCGACGGCCTCGACCAACGGCAACACGCGCTCCAGCACCAGGTCCGGGTTGGCGTGTTCGACGGCCTGGGCGAGCAGGCGCGGGATAAACGCATCCAGCCGCTCGCGACCGAGGCGCTGCATGGCGCGCAATTGCGGGCTGCCGCGCAAACTGGCGAGAGCCTTGAGGGCCTTGGGCGCGTCGGTAAAACCGCCTTCAGCCAATTGGCGGCAGGCGGCGTCTTCATCCTGGGATTCCTCCCACAGTGGCAACCATTCACCGCCCACCACCAGTTCGCTTTCGGCGCCGTCTTCTTCATCCGGGTCGGCGATCACTTGGCGAAAGTGCCAATCCACCCGACCACGCCAATACATCAGGCGCTCATGGAACGCGGCCCAGTCGGCAAAGCCCAGCATGAAGGCCATGCGCGCCTGGTCCTGCGGGTTGTCCGGGAGCATTTGTGTCTGCCGGTCGGCAATCGCCTGGATCGCGTGTTCGGTGTAGCGCAGAAATTCATAGCCGTTGCGCAACTCGGCGATCACCGCCGCCGGCAAGTAGCCCTGCCCCTCCAGGGTGCCGAGCACTTTGAGCAACGGTCGTTGTTGCAGGCTCAGGTCGCGGCCGCCGTGGATCAGCTGGAACGCCTGGGCGATAAATTCCACTTCGCGGATGCCGCCCGAGCCCAGCTTGATGTTGTCGGCCATGCCTTTGCGCCGCACTTCCTGCTGGATCAGCTGCTTCATGGTGCGCAGCGCTTCGATGGCAGAGAAGTCCAAGTAACGGCGGTAGACGAAAGGCCGCAGCATCTCCAGCAATTGCGCACCGGCCACCTGGTCGCCGGCAACTACCCGCGCCTTGATCATGGCGTAGCGTTCCCAGTCGCGGCCCTGGTCCTGGTAGTACTGCTCCAGCGCGTTGAAACTGAGCACCAACGCGCCGGCCGAACCATAGGGACGCAAGCGCATATCGACGCGGAACACAAAGCCGTCGACGGTCATCGGGTCCAGCGCCTTGATCAGTTTTTGACCCAGGCGGATGAAAAACTCCTGGTTATCCAGGGCGCGCTTCACGCCCACTGTTTCGCCGCCCTCGGGGTAGGCGAAAATCAGGTCGATATCGGACGAGAGGTTCAACTCCACCGCGCCGAGCTTGCCCATGCCGAGGATGACCATGTGCTGCGGCTCGCCGCTGCGCCGGCCCGTCGGCGTGCCGAACTGTGCGCAGTGGCGCTGGTAGAGCCACTGGTAGGCCTGGTCGATGCTGGCGTCAGCCATGTCGGAAAGGTCACGACAGGTTTGCACCAGGTCCGCCTGGCGGGTGAGGTCGCGCCAGATGATGCGCACTTGCTGGCGGGTACGTTGACGACGCAACAGGCGGCCCAGTTCATCTTCTGTTTCAGCCTGCTGCACGGCGCCGGCGATCTGACCGCACAGCTCGCCTGGGGCGAAGCCACGGTCCAGCTCGCCCCAGGCGGCCAGCTCGAGCAACATCAAAGGGTCACGAACACTCTGTTCAATAACGAAATCACTGGCGGCGCAGACGCGGGCAAAATCGGCCCACCGTTGCGAGGTCCACGTAGAAAGGCCATGATCGTCGTCCAGCGTGGCCACCGCGTCACGAAATGACTGCTCGGCGCGCTGGGCAATCGGAAGAAGAAGGGTGGGCAATTCGGCCAGCGTTGGCAGGCTCATGGTCTATCCTCCATCGGCGCGTAAATGGCTTGTAGTTGTGAAGGCAAGCACCACGCCCGATGGAGGACTGTCGAACAAAGGTTATAAATAGCTGAAAATTCATAATTTTTGGCAGGCAACATTAAACTCATACCTTTTCTTGTTCGCAAAAGATCAACAATAACGATTATGCTCACCAGCCAGACCGAGCAATCCGCTCAGTCTTGTGTAGTTTTACTACTCGTATATACATTCGAAAGGCTGAAATGGCCGACGATTTGTAGTAAAACTACAGGACGCCGAAGCAACCTTCGGCCATCCAAGAATTTATGTCGTCTGCCCACAAGGCCAGTCGCAAACTTCAGGCAACCGATTCTGGTAGCCTTTCCGCCCTGGAGCAAGCCATGCAAGACCTCGATCCCGTCGAAACCCAGGAATGGCTGGACGCCCTGGAATCGGTTCTCGACAAAGAAGGCGAAGACCGTGCTCACTATCTGATGACCCGTATGGGCGAACTCGCGACCCGCAGCGGCTCGCAACTGCCTTACGCCATCACCACGCCATACCGCAACACCATCCCCGTTACCCACGAAGCACGCATGCCTGGCGACCTGTTCATGGAACGCCGCATTCGCTCGCTGGTACGTTGGAACGCCATGGCGATGGTAATGCGCACGAACTTGAAAGATTCGGACCTGGGCGGTCACATCTCCAGCTTCGCTTCCAGCGCAACCCTGTATGACATCGGTTTCAACTACTTCTTCCAGGCCCCGACCGACGAACACGGCGGTGACCTGATCTACTTCCAGGGCCACACCTCGCCAGGCGTCTACGCTCGTGCGTTCATGGAAGGTCGCATCAGCGAAGAACAAATGAACAACTTCCGCCAGGAAGTCGACGGTCAGGGCCTGTCGTCCTACCCGCACCCTTGGCTGATGCCTGATTTCTGGCAGTTCCCGACCGTTTCCATGGGTCTGGGCCCCATTCAAGCGATCTACCAGGCACGCTTCATGAAGTACCTGGAAGCCCGTGGCTTCATCCCTGAAGGCAAGCAGAAAGTCTGGTGCTTCCTGGGCGATGGCGAATGCGACGAGCCTGAATCCCTGGGCGCTATCTCCCTGGCCGGCCGCGAGAAGCTGGACAACCTGATCTTCGTCATCAACTGCAACCTGCAGCGCCTCGACGGCCCGGTTCGCGGCAACGGCAAGATCATCCAGGAACTCGAAGGCGTGTTCCGTGGTGCTCAGTGGAACGTGACCAAAGTCATCTGGGGCCGTTTCTGGGACCCACTGCTGGCCAAGGACGTCGACGGCATCCTGCAACGCCGCATGGACGAAGTCATCGACGGCGAATACCAGAACTACAAAGCCAAAGACGGCGCGTTCGTGCGCGAGCACTTCTTCAACACGCCTGAACTCAAGGCGATGGTTGCCGACCTGTCCGACGACGAGATCTGGAAGCTCAACCGTGGCGGCCACGACCCGTACAAGGTCTATGCGGCTTACCACGAAGCGGTCAACCACAAAGAACAACCGACCGTCATCCTGGCCAAGACCATCAAGGGTTATGGCACCGGTGCCGGCGAAGCGAAAAACACTGCGCACAACACCAAGAAAGTCGATGTCGACAGCCTGAAGTTGTTCCGCGACCGCTTCGACATCCCGGTCAAGGATGAAGAGCTGGAAAACCTGCCGTTCTTCAAGCCGGAGCCAAACAGCGCCGAAGCCCGCTACCTGGCCGAGCGCCGCTCCGCGCTGGGTGGTTTCGTGCCACAGCGCCGCGCCAACAGCTTTGCCGTACCAACCCCGGACCTGAGCACGCTCAAGGCAATCCTGGACGGTTCGGGCGACCGTGAAATCTCCACCACCATGGCCTTCGTGCGGATCCTCGCGCAGTTGGTCAAGGACAAGGACATCGGCCCGCGCATCGTCCCGATCATCCCGGACGAAGCCCGTACCTTCGGCATGGAAGGCATGTTCCGTCAGTTGGGCATCTACTCATCCGTCGGCCAGCTCTACGAGCCAGTCGATAAAGACCAGGTGATGTTCTACAAGGAAGACAAAAAGGGCCAGATCCTCGAAGAAGGCATCAACGAAGCGGGCGCCATGAGCTCCTTCATCGCTGCCGGTACTTCGTACTCCAGCCACAACCAGCCGATGCTGCCGTTCTACATCTTCTATTCGATGTTCGGCTTCCAGCGTATTGGCGACCTGGCTTGGGCAGCAGGCGACAGCCGTACGCGTGGTTTCCTGATCGGCGGTACCGCCGGCCGCACCACGCTGAACGGCGAAGGCCTGCAACACGAAGACGGTCACAGCCACATCCTGGCTGCCACCATCCCGAACTGCCGCACCTTTGATCCAACCTACGGCTACGAGCTGGCGGTGATCATCCAGGACGGCATGAAGAAGATGACCGAAGAGCAGCAGGACGTTTTCTACTACATCACCGTGATGAACGAGTCCTACCAGCAGCCAGCCATGCCGGCCGGCGTGGAAGAAGGCATCATCAAGGGCATGTACCTGCTCGAAGAAGACACCAAGGAAGCGGCGCACCACGTGCAACTGATGGGCTCCGGCACCATCCTGCGTGAAGTGCGTGAAGCGGCGAAGATCCTGCGTGACGAATTCAACGTCGGCGCCGACGTGTGGAGCGTTACCAGCTTCAACGAACTGCGTCGCGACGGCCTGGCCGTGGAGCGCAGCAACCGCCTGCACCCTGGCCAGAAGCCAGCCAAGAGCTATGTCGAAGAGTGCCTGGCCGGCCGTAAAGGTCCAGTCATTGCCTCTACCGACTACATGAAACTGTTTGCCGAACAAATTCGCCAGTGGGTCCCGTCCAAGGAATTCAAAGTCCTGGGCACCGACGGTTTCGGTCGCAGTGACAGCCGCAAGAAGCTGCGTCACTTCTTCGAAGTCGACCGTCACTTCGTGGTGTTGGCAGCCCTGGAAGCCTTGGCTGACCGTGGTGAGATCGAACCCAAGGTGGTGGCTGACGCCATCGTCAAGTTCGGGATCAACCCGGAAAAACGCAACCCACTGGACTGCTGAGGAGATTTTTGTGAGCGAACTCATTCGCGTACCTGACATCGGCAGCGGTGAAGGTGAAGTAATCGAGCTGTTTGTGAAGGTCGGCGACAAAGTCGAAGCCGACCAGAGCATCCTGACCCTGGAGTCGGACAAGGCGAGCATGGAAATCCCTGCTCCCAAGGCCGGCGTGGTCAAGAGCCTGAAAGTGAAGCTGGGCGACCGCCTGAAAGAAGGCGACGAACTGCTGGAACTGGAAATCGAAGGCGCCGCCGACGCGGCGGCACCTGCTGCCGCTGCCGCACCTGCACCTGCACCTGCACCTGCCGCTGAAAAGCCTGCCGCTGCTGCCGAGGCTGCCCCAGCCCCGGCCGCCGCACCTGCCGCCGCCACCGTGCAGGATATTCACGTGCCGGACATCGGTTCGTCGGGCAAGGCCAAGATCATCGAGTTGCTGGTCAAGGTGGGCGACACCGTCGAAGCCGATCAGTCGCTGATCACTTTGGAGTCCGACAAGGCCTCCATGGAAATCCCATCGCCGGCTGCCGGCGTGGTGGAGAGCATCGCGGTCAAGCTGGAAGACGAAGTCGGCACCGGTGACTTCATCCTCAAGCTGAAAGTACAAGGCGCTGCGCCTGCTACCGCGCCAGCACCTGCCGCTGCTCCGGCAACTGCAAAAGCTGAAGCCGCACCGGCCGCCGCACCTGCACCTGCCGCAAAAGCCGAGGCCGCACCGGCCCCTGCTGCTGCCGCGCCTGCGCCTAGCGGTGCCAAGGTTCACGCCGGCCCGGCTGTACGTCAACTGGCCCGTGAATTCGGCGTCGAGCTGAACGCTGTGTCGGCCACTGGCCCGCACGGTCGCGTGCTGAAGGAAGACGTGCAGATTTACGTCAAAGCCATGATGCAGAAGGCCAAGGAAGCTCCGGCTGCCGGCGCTGCAACGGGCGGCGCGGGCATTCCACCGATTCCGGTGGTGGACTTCAGCCGCTTCGGCGAAACCGAAGAAGTGCCGATGACCCGCCTGATGCAAATCGGCGCGTCGAGCCTGCACCGCAGCTGGCTGAACATTCCGCACGTGACTCAGTTCGACCAGGCCGACATCACCGACCTGGAAGCTTTCCGCGTCGCGCAGAAAGCCGTGGCCGAAAAAGCCGGCGTGAAACTGACCGTGCTGCCATTGCTGCTCAAGGCCTGTGCGCACCTGCTCAAGGAGCTGCCGGACTTCAACAGCTCGCTGGCGCCAAGCGGCAAGGCGATCATTCGCAAGAAGTACGTCCACATTGGTTTTGCCGTCGATACCCCGGATGGCCTGCTGGTACCGGTCATCAAGAACGTCGATCAGAAGAGCCTGCTGCAGCTTGCCGCTGAGGCCGCTGCCCTGGCTGCCAAGGCGCGCGACAAGAAGCTGACCGCAGACGACATGCAAGGCGCTTGCTTCACCATCTCCAGCCTCGGTCACATTGGCGGCACTGGCTTCACGCCAATCGTCAACGCGCCGGAAGTGGCGATCCTGGGTGTGTCCAAGGCCACTATCCAGCCAGTCTGGGACGGTAAAGCGTTCCAGCCGAAGCTGATGCTGCCGCTGTCGCTGTCCTACGATCACCGTGTGATCAACGGCGCGGCCGCTGCACGCTTTACCCAGCGTCTGAGCCAGTTGCTGAACGACATCCGCACGATCCTGCTGTAAGCCGCAGCGGCCTCCCCGTAACCGGGGAGGCCTGCTTGCAACGATTTCCGAGCGCCACGCTCGTACCTCAACCCCGTCAATTTGGCGGGGCTTTTTTTGCTTTTCTATACAGACAGGACAGGGTTGTACACCTTCTGTCATTCCGACTGAAGAATTCCCCCGTCCGGCCGATACCCCCCTTATAGCACTTAGCCTTCATCCTCTCTTGTCAGCCCGCGCTGCATGATGCAACCTTGCCGCAGGCAGCAGAAAAGAGGGCGTGAGCCCGGCGCCGTGCGCGTTACTTCAAGTGAGTTCCCCCCATGAAAAGCCAACCCGATGTCGCCCGTATGGCGGCCGAGGTAGTGACGCAGTTACCGGTGCCTTCGCGCCTCGGTATGCTGCGTTTCGAGCGGCTTAATGAGGCAAGCTGGGCCCTGCTGTACCTCGACCCCAACTGCGAGCGCCAATTCGGCCTGTCGGCGGTCGAGCTGTGCGCCCTGATCGGCACACCCTACGCCAGCCTGATGGAACCCCAGGCGCGCTATCAACTGCACGACACCATTCAACAGCAACTGAGCCAAAGCCCGCATTACCTGGTGCGCTACACCTTGCACACCAACGACGGCCCCCTGAGCCTGCTCGAAATGGGCGAGGCCTATAAACAACACAATCGCCATCTGCTGCGCGGCTACCTGATGGTGGTCGACGGCCTGTTCAGCGAAATCCCCTTGCCTGCCCCGACGCAGGACCTGGAAAGCCAGAACAACCGCCTGCAGATCGCCCTCGAACTCAACCAGCGTGCCCAGCAGGAACAGCTGCAGCATCTGGAACGGGTGCGCGCCCAGCAAGAGTTGATCCTGCTGCTGGCCCGCCAGCGTTACACCGCCAACAACTCGCTGCAGGAAGCCGCCGAGCTGATCACCCGTAGCGCCTGCGATATCTACCAGATCGATTGCGCAAGCCTCTGGAATCTCGAAGGCCAGCGCCTGACGCCGATTTCGGCCTATCACCGCGCCGACCAGCAGTACCATCTGCCGGACCCCATTGATGCCGGCTGCTTCCCGGATTATCTGGAAGCCTTGCACACCAGCCGCGCCATCGACGCCAACAATGCCATGCGCGACCCGCGCACCCGTGAGATGGCCGAGAACCTGCGCGCCAAAGACATCCACGCCATGCTGGATGCGAGCATCCGCGTCGATGGCCAGGTGGTCGGCGTGCTATGCCTGGAACAAGGCGGCAGCTCGCGCGTGTGGCAGGCCGATGAGATTGCCTTCGCCGGTGAGTTGGCCGACCAGTTCGCGCAAGTGATCAACAACCACAACCGCCGCACCGCCACCAGCGCCCTGCATCTGTTCCAGCGCGCGGTGGAGCAAAGCGCCAACGCGTTTTTGCTGGTCAACTGCGACGGCGTTGTGGAGTACGTCAACCCAAGTTTTACCGCGATCACCCAGTACAGCGCCGAAGAAGTCCACGGCCATCGCCTGGCGCAATTACCCGCGCTGGAGAACCTCAGCGAGTTGCTGTTTGACGCGCCGTCGAGCCTGGCCAAAAGCAACAGTTGGCAGGGTGAATTCAAAAGCCGGCGTAAAAACCTCGAACCCTACTGGGGCCAGCTGTCGATCTCCAAGGTGTATGGCGACAACCGTGAGCTGACGCACTACATCGGTATCTACGAAGACATCACCCAGACCAAGCTGGCCCAGCAGCGCATCGAGCGCCTGGCCTATACCGACAACCTGACCAACCTGGGCAACCGCCCGGCGTTTATCCGCAACCTCGACGAGCGCTTTGCCCGCGACAGTGACACCCCGATCAGCCTGCTGCTGGTGGACATCGACAACTTCAAGCGCATCAACGACAGCCTCGGCCACCAGACCGGCGACAAGCTGCTGATCAGCCTGGCCCGGCGCCTGCGCAACAGCCTGAGTACCGGCGGCAGCCTGGCGCGCTTTGCCAGCAACGAGTTTGCGGTACTGCTCGACGACACCGACCTGGAAAGCGGCCAGCAGGTCGCCAGCCAGTTGCTGGCAACCCTGGATAAACCGATGTTCGTCGACAACCAATTGATCAGCGTCACCGGTTCCGTGGGCCTGGCATGCGCCCCCCTGCATGGCCGCGACCCGCAAACCCTGATGCGTAACGCCGGCCTGGCGCTGCACAAAGCCAAGGCCAACGGCAAACACCAGGTACAAGTGTTCACCGAAGCGCTGAACGCCGAGGCCAGCTACAAGCTGTTCGTAGAGAACAACCTGCGTCGCGCCTTGACCCAGAACGAGCTGGACGTGTTCTACCAGCCCAAGCTATGCCTGCGCAGCGGTCGCTTGCTGGGCATGGAAGCGCTGCTGCGCTGGAACCATCCGGAAAAGGGCATGATCCGTCCTGACCAGTTCATCAGCGTGGCCGAAGAGACCGGCTTGATCATCCCCATCGGCAAATGGATCGCGCGCCAGGCCTGCCGCATGAGCAAGCGTCTGAGCGCCGCCGGCATGGGCAACCTGCAGGTGGCAATCAACCTGTCGCCCAAGCAGTTCTCCGACCCGGACCTGGTGGCCTCGATTGCCGCCATCCTCAAGGAAGAAGACCTGCCCGCCAACCTGCTGGAACTGGAACTCACCGAAGGCCTGCTGCTGGAAGCCACCGAGGACACACGCCTGCAACTGGACCAACTCAAGAGCTTCGGCCTGACCCTGGCCATGGACGATTTCGGTACCGGTTACTCATCGCTGAGCTACTTGAAAAAATTCCCCATCGACATCATCAAGATCGATCGCAGCTTTATCCACGAGATCCCGGACAACCAGGACGACATGGAAATCACCTCGGCCGTGATCGCCATGGCCCACAACCTCAAGCTCAAGGTTGTGGCCGAAGGCATCGAGACCGCCGAGCAACTGGCGTTCCTGCGACGGCACCGCTGCGACGTGGGCCAGGGCTACCTGTTCGACCGGCCAATCCCCGGCGCAGAGCTGTTGACGATGCTCAAACGCTACCCGCGCGGGCCAATCGCCTGACAGCGCTGTAACACTCGGGCACACTGGCTGTCTGAATCCTTACCGCTAACTCAACCTGACGAGAGGACTGATCATGGTCTTGCGCTCGGAAATTCTGGTGAACAAAAACGTGCTGCCTACTCAAGAACAAGCGTTGCCTGGCCGTGAAACCCCGATGAACCTGCCCGAGACACACTTCGTCAACGGCAACCCACTGCTCGGCCCGTTCATTGACGATGTCGGTTTTGCGATCTTCGGCCTGGGATGTTTCTGGGGTGCGGAACGCAAGTTCTGGCAGCGCGACGGCGTGGTCAGCACCGTGGTGGGTTACGCCGGCGGCTTCACGCCGAACCCGACCTACGAAGAAGTCTGCTCCGGCCTGACCGGCCACAGCGAAGTGGTGCTGGTGGTGTATGACCAGGCCAAAGTGAGATACGAAGACCTGCTGAAGATGTTCTGGGAATTGCACAACCCGACCCAGGGCATGCGCCAGGGCAACGATATCGGCAGCCAGTACCGCTCGGTGATTTATGCGACCACCCCGGAACAACTGGCGGCGGCGAAGGCCAGTGCCGAGGCGTATCAGCAAGAACTGAGCAAGGCCGGCCTGGGTGAAATCACCACCGAAATCGACGAAGCCCCAACGGTGTACTTCGCCGAGGCGTACCACCAGCAGTACCTGGCGAAGAATCCGCAGGGGTATTGCGGGATCGGCGGCACCGGCGTGACCTGCCCGATCTAAAGGCCAACACAGATCAACATGTGGGAGGGGCGCCCTCCCACATTGGGTCCTGTGCCTGGCTTTAGAGCAGGTTACTCAGCGATTAGCCAATCCATCTGCCACCCACCCTGGGTCTGGCCAAGTTTCTTGGACAGCCACGGCAGCAGCTCGCGCAATTCCTCTTCCAAGCCCCACGGCGGGTTGGCAATCGCCAGGCCCGAGCCGGTCAGGGTGTTGGGCGTGTCCAGGGGATGCACCAGCAATTCCACGCGCAACAGCTTCGGCGCGCCAGTGCCGGCCAGGTCCTGGTAGAAGCGACGCAGCATGCGCTGGTCCTTCACCGGGTACCAGATGGCCGCGACGGTCTGGCGCATGCGGCTGACCGCTTCCTTGAGGGAGGCAGCGCACCGCTGCATCTCATCGAGTTTCTCGAAGGGCGGGTCGATGAGCATCAATGCGCGTTTTTCCGGCACCGGCAACAAGGCGCGCGGTACATGCCAGCCTTCGCCCAGGTGCACTTTGACGCGGCGATCACCTTTCATGTTGTCCTTGAGCAGCACGCCGTCTTCGGGGTGTTTCTCATTGAGCAAAACCCGATCCTGCGGGCGCGTAAGGCGCCGTGCCAGTTCCGGCGAGCCCGGGTAGTAACGCAACTGGCCATCCGGGTTCATCTCTTGCAGCACGCGCATGTAGTCGGCGGTCAGTGACGGCAGGTCGTCCTCGCCCCACAGACGCGCGATGCCTTCCAGGTATTCACCCGTGCGGTTGGCCTGGTCGCCCTGCAGGTCATACAGACCGATCCCGGCATGGGTATCGAGGTAGGCGAACGGCTGTTCCTTGCGCGACATCAGGGCAATGAGGCGGGTCAAGGTCAGGTGTTTGAAGACATCGGCGTGGTTGCCGGCGTGAAAGGCGTGACGATAATTCATGGTTGCTCCTGCGCAGGGGGCGAAGTTTACCTTCTACACGGGCAAAGGTGCAGGGCTGCGTGTCGGGCGGTGCTTATGCCGTAAATACAGGAGGCAGGCCAAAAAAAATCTAAACGGCCGTATCACGGTGGACTTATTGTGGCGATCCATTCTCCAGGGAGGTCAATAACAATCATGAAAGACGCCACCATCGCGCTGCACCATGGCTTTAAGTCGGACCCCACCACCAAGGCCGTCGCTGTGCCGATCTACCAGAATGTCGCCTTCGAATTCGATAACGCCCAGCATGGCGCCGACCTGTTCAACCTGGATGTGCCCGGCAACATCTACACGCGGATCATGAACCCCACCAACGATGTGCTGGAGCAACGCCTCGCCGCCCTCGAAGGCGGTATCGCCGCGCTGGCGGTGTCGGCCGGCAGCGCCGCGATCCACTACGCGATCCAGACCCTCACCCGGGCCGGCGACAATATCGTCACCACCCCGCAGCTCTACGGCGGTACCTACACCCTGTTCGCCCACCTGCTGCCGAGCTTTGGCGTCGATGTGCGCTTCGCCCGAGACGACTCTGCCCAAGCCATCGCCGAGCTGATCGACGACAACACCAAGCTGGTGTACTGCGAAAGCATCGGCAACCCGGCGGGCAATATCATCGACATCCAGGCACTGGCAGACGTCGCCCATGCCCGTGGCGTGCCACTGGTGGTGGATAACACCGTGGCCACGCCGATCCTGTGTAAGCCGATCCAATTCGGCGCCGACATCGTTGTGCACTCAATCACTAAATACATTGGCGGCCATGGCAACTCCCTGGGCGGCGTGATCGTCGACAGCGGCACCTTCCCCTGGACCCAATATCCGGAAAAATTCCCCGGCCTCAACAACCCCGAGCCGGCCTATCACGGCGTGGTCTATACCGAAAAATTCGGTCCAGCGGCCTTTATCGCCCGCGCCCGCACTGTGCCGCTGCGCAATACCGGCGCGGCGCTGGCGCCGATGAATGCGTTTTTGCTGCTGCAAGGCCTGGAAACCCTGGCTCTGCGCATGGAGCGCCACACCGAAAACGCCCTGAAGATCGCGCAGTTCCTACAAGGCCATGCGGCAGTGGAATGGGTCAGCTATGCCGGGCTACCCGATCACCCACACCACTCCCTGGCGCAAAAATACATGCAAGGCAAACCGTCGGCGATCCTGTCTTTCGGCTTGAAGGGCGGCTTCGATGCCGGCGTGCGCTTCTACGACTCGCTGCAAATCTTCAAGCGCCTGGTCAACATCGGTGACGCCAAATCCCTGGCCTGCCACCCCGCCTCCACCACCCATCGGCAGATGAACGAGCAAGAACAGGCCAAGGCCGGCGTGAAGCCGGAGATGATCCGCCTCTCTGTGGGCATCGAGGCGATTGAAGACCTGATCGACGACTTGCAGCAGGCCTTGGGCTCAAGCCGAGTCTGACGCCAGGGCGCTGGCCAGTGCGTCATAGCTGATATCCGCACCACGCGCAAAGTAGGCGACCTTGTGCCGCAAGGTCGCCGGCGGGAAGGCGGTGTACAGGTCCGGGCGCTGTTCTTCGAGCCGTTGCAGCAGGTTGTCGATCAGGGTTTGCGGTGACTGCTCTGCCAAATGTTTGAGCACGGGCGCAGGCACTCGCCACCACGGGCTGGCTTTAGCCTCGGTCATCGGCCCCGGCGCAACCGTCAGCGGCTGGCCATTAATCAGGTAACGCTGGAACACCGGCAATACCGTTGACGCCGCGTCGCCCAACGCCTGCAACATCGGTAGAAATTGGGCGCCATCCCAGAAGCGCAGAAACACTTCCTGATGATCGGGCAGGTAGACCTTGGTCAAGCCTTGCAGATGCGCAACCACGGTTTGCAACGAGCTGGAGGACACCGCCAGCCAGCCCCAGTCCGTGGATTCGGTGGTCGCTATCCAGTCGAGAAAAGGACTGTCGGGCTCGATGATTGCGACATAGGGCATCACCTCACTCCACTCGGCGTAGGCTGTGCCGGACCAGATGGGTTGGGGCGGCATGCCGGCAGCTGTGCTTCGCCAAGCATCGAGAGGTTTGGCGTCACTGGCATTGCTGAGGACGACGAAGAAGCGCTCGCCTGATTCGAGTAGGTGGTGGGCTAGCCAAGTCCGAGGTGCTAGCTGCTTAAGCATTCGAGATAATCCTTTGCACATAGAAGTTAATTAAATAGTCCACCGTCAAACACTGCGACGCCCCGAGAGTTTTTATCCAAGCCAGCCCATATATTCACCGACACACCACAAAGTAACCGCGTACCCCCCCATACCCATCAAAAAAAACCCCACAGTCTCAACTCACGCATTAGCTGGCGAGGAATATTGTCCAGATCTTCACGCGTAATGGCCCCATCCTTAATATGCAATTTCTGAAAGACAAACATTCCAGCGACGGTATTCACAAAAAAAGTTTTGCTTAAAAAATCGGAACCAATAAAACGCTTACGGTAAGAGATCAATCTTGAAGCACCCAAGCACTCCAATATTTCATCGACTTTACGATATGAAAAATACACCTGCCCCACTAAAACAAGAACGACCCATAACGCCGCGATCATCAAACAATAAAAATACAAAGTCCTTGCGCTTTCCATATTTATTTCACTCCCTCATAAACAACTTCTCCCAACTTGCTCCCCATGCGAGCTCCGGCATTCCCCCCTATTGCGGCTCCGGCACCCACAACCACCACGCCGCAAATTAACCCGCCAACGCCAAGGGTTCCTACACCGATAGCAATACAAACCGGAGTGGCCGCCAATGTGCCAAAATATGCCCCTCCCCCACCACCGCCAACGGAACCTAAAAAGCTCCCGCCTTCCGTGAGTTTAACTTTTTTACAATCCGCAGCAGTTCCAACTCGGCACGTTTCCTTCACCTTTAACGCTGAGGCCGATGCGCCTAAACCAATACCGACGAAACCGCCAACTTTCATATATCGGCTCGCCCGCGCAACACCTTGTATGTGCGTCGCATAACCGGGTATCCCTTCTGAAACACCCGCTTTTTTCCAATGATGGACAAGGCTGCGACTAGAGATGCCCATCGCACTTTTCAGCTTTGGATGATCAGGAATGCCAACGCCTTTACGTACCAAAGGCCCAAGACCTTTATCCAGCTGGCTCAGCAGTAACTTCCGCTCAGCAAAGAACTTAGCGCCTTGCAGCTTGCCGTGCTGTTGGAAGGTTTCTACGTGTAACTTCTCAAGGTCTTTCAGGATCGTCTCAACGTCGCTCAAATGCTTGCTCACCATCGAGCCCCCTACACCCACCGCCATCGAACCCTCTGCCAAAAAACCCCTAACCACCTCATGGTGCTCCACCATAAACGCCGCTTCCTCATCACTCATCGGCGTCAGCGCATTGCCCACCTCTTGCGCTGCCTCCATCAGCAATGCTCCCTCACGGGTGCATTAGCTGTTGAGTGGGTCGCTGAGGGCCAGCATCTGCCCCGGTCGGGCGTACGGCGTAAGGTGTGGATTCAGGCTGCGAAAACGCTCCAGAACAGTTGCACTGGGAGACTCGAACAGCGTTTTTTCCAACTCATCACGCGGCATGGCGCGTTGCACAATATGAAAACCTGGCTCTACAGCCGAGGCTTTTGCCGCAGGGGCTCCTCGAGCGTTATTACCTGCGCTGCCATGCTGCGCGATATCGCACTGCCCATTCTTGCAACGCTCACATTCCTCGCAAAACGGTGCACTACGCTTCAAACTCGCCACTTGCACGGGGCTCAGTGGGGCGGGGATAACCGCCAAGAGTTTTTCCTTGAGCCCCGGTATCAACGGCGCCGGGCCGGGGGCAGGGCCGCCGCCGAGCTGGATCGGCACGCTGCTGAATATGCCGCCCGCTGAAAGCGTGATCGATTGCCCTCCTGCCTGGATCGTGAGGGTGGCGCCCGCGTCGATAACGATGCTCTGCCCTGCGCCAATCTGAATGGTTTGCCCAGCCTTTACCTGCTGCGAGCCGCCGACCACCAGGTGATCATCCAGCTTGAGTTCGGTCAGGCGGTTGCCATGGGTGATGCGCTGTTCTTCGCCCTGCAGTTCATGGTGCGACTCACCCCCAACTTTCACCCGGCGCTGGTTGTCGACCTGTACCTGCTGGTCATGTAACACGTGCTGGGTCCAGTCGCGCTGGGCACGCAGGTAGATTTCTTCGGCGCCCTTGCGGTCTTCGATGCGCAATTCGTTGTAACCGCCGCCACCGGGGCTGCTCTGGCTGCGGAAGATGCTGCGGGTCTTGTCCGCCGGCAGGTCGAGGGGCACCGGCGTCGCCGCGTTGGGCAGGCAACCCATCACCAGCGGCATGTCCAGGTCGCCATTGACGAAGCCCACCAGCACTTCCATGCCCACTCTGGGGATAAGCACCGCGCCATAGCGGTCATGGGCCCAACCGCTGGCAACCCTCAACCAACAACTGGAATGATCGTCATGGACCCCGGCGCGGTCCCAGGCCAGTTGCACCTTGACCCGGCCGTACTCGTCGCAATGGATTTCGCTGCCGGCAGGCCCCGTGACCACGGCGTTCTGATAACCCGAGATAGCCGGGCGCGCTTGCTCGGACAAAGGCGGGCGGAAGATCACATCCCAAGGCGCGGCGACAAAGTTATTGCGATATCCCTGCCGAAACTCACCGTCGCAGACTTCAGTCACAGCCTCCTCAAGCACTTGCGGCTGCTTGCCTTCGTGGCTTACTTGGCGCACCAGCCACAAGTCATTCCAGCTCTCGCGGGGGTGCCCTGACAACTTGAGGAAACCGCCACTGACCAATGCCGGTTCATCACCCTCGCCATGGGCCAGTCGGTAGTCGCTGCGTTGGCGCTCCAACCCGCGCTGCGCGAGGTGTTTGCCATGGGCACGGTCGCTGAATTGGCCGGGATAGCCTTGCTGTTCGAGCATGGGAAGCTGTTCACCGCTGGCCGCGCTTTCCAGCGCCAGGCGCGGTTTTCGGAAATCGTAATCGCGCAGGTTTACCGCCGTGGTAGCGGTCGCCAACTGCACGGCGAAGCGTTTGATCGCCGGGGTTTGCGCGACCATTCCGGAACCGGGCATGTAGGGAGTGGGTTGCTCCGCCTGGGCAAACACGGTCTGGTCATCGCCGAACACCAGCAGATGTCCTTCGGGTGAATGCTGAAAATGGTAGTGAATGCCCTGCTCGGCACACAGACGTTGAATGAACGCCAGGTCGGTCTCGCCGAACTGCACGCAATATTCGCGCTCGAGGTAAGTACCGCTGAGGCGAAATTCGAACTGATCACTCAGGATCCCCTGCCCCACCAGCACCAGTGCCACCATCTGCGGCACCGTCTTGTGCTGAAAAATACGCTGGTGGCTGCTATGCGCCAGGTAGGCCAATTGCGGTACAAGAGTGATTTGATATCGCGTCAGACGGCGCCCGGAGTCACCCTGCGCCACTCGGTAAACCAGGCCGTGGACGCCATGCCCCTGATCATCGAAACCCAGGTAAACCTGGCGATGCAACACGCTTTGCAGGTCAAGATCGGGCTGCTCGCCTACCAGCTCAAGGTCAAAACAGTAGGGCTGACTAAGCGCCTCGTTACCGTTGAAGCGGTAGACCTTGAGGTCACTGGCAACCCCGTCGAGGGTCAGGGTAAAGGCACTTTGATTGGCAGGAGCGAACATCCGGTGTTTCTCTGCGAGGGGTAGGCGCAAGATTCTGCACCACGATTTCGCCTCTCTGAGCGCCCCCCGATCAAATCAGTAAACCCCTACACGCCAATGTCGGAATCTTCTTCGGACCAACTCAAATCACACGCAAAAAAAGGCCCGCCATCCGTAGGACGCGGGCCTTCTTTTTAACTCAAACGGCGCTTAACGCCCGGCGAGTTACTTGTTGAGGTTGTAGTCTTTTTCGGCGGCGTCAAAGCGCTCGACCATACCGGCGGTCGGTGCGCCCATCTTGCTCACGAAGTAGATCGCCAGGCTGGCGAAGATGAAGCCTGGGATGATTTCGTACAGGCCCAGCAGCGAGAAGTGCTTCCACACGATCACGGTGGTTGCGCCGACCAGGATGCCGGCCAGTGCGCCGTTGCGGGTCATGCCTTTCCAGATCACCGAGATCAGCACCACCGGGCCGAACGCCGCGCCGAAACCGGCCCAGGCATAGCTGACCAGGCCCAGTACGCGGTTTTCCGGGTTGGCGGCCATGGCGATGGCGATCAATGCCACCAGCAGCACCATGGCGCGACCGACCCATACCAGCTCAACCTGGGAAGCGTTCTTACGCAGGAAGGTCTTGTAGAAGTCTTCGGTCAGGGCGCTGGAGCACACCAGCAATTGGCAGCTCAGGGTGCTCATGACGGCCGCGAGGATGGCCGACAGCAACACACCGGCAACCCATGGGTTGAAGAGGATTTTTGCCAGTTCGATAAACACACGCTCAGGGTTCTCGGTCACAGGACCCGCCACTTCCGGATGCGCCGAAAAGTAGGCGATACCGAAGAAGCCAACGGCCACGGTGCCGCCCAGGCACAGGATCATCCAGGTCATGGAGATGCGGCGCGCCTTGGCGATCGACTTCACCGAATCCGCCGCCATGAAACGCGCCAGGATATGCGGTTGGCCGAAGTAGCCCAGGCCCCAGCCCATCAGCGAGATCACGCCGATGAAGGTGGTGTTTTTCAGCATGTCGAAATTGGTCGGGTCCTTGGCTTCGATGGCAAGGAAGGTGGTGTCTACGCCGCCGGTGGCCAGCAGCACGATGATGGGCGTCAGGATCAACGCAAAGATCATCAGCGTCGCTTGCACGGTATCGGTCCAGCTCACCGCCAGGAAACCACCGATAAAGGTGTAGGCAATCGTCGCCGCAGCGCCGGCCCACAAGGCAGTCTCGTAGGACATGCCGAAGGTGCTTTCGAACAGGCGGGCACCGGCCACGATGCCGGACGCGCAGTAGATGGTGAAGAACACCAGGATCACGACGGCGGAGATGATCCGCAGCAGGCCGCTTTTATCTTCGAAACGGCTGGAGAAGTAATCCGGCAGCGTCAGGGCGTCGCCGTTGTGTTCGGTCTGTACCCGCAGGCGACCGGCCACGAACAGCCAGTTGAGGTAGGCACCGGCGATCAGGCCGACGGCGATCCAGCTTTCCGACAGACCGGACATGTAGATCGCGCCCGGCAAGCCCATCAACAACCAGCCGCTCATGTCGGAAGCGCCGGCGGACAACGCCGTCACCACGCTGCCGAGGCTGCGACCGCCAAGGATGTAATCGGAAAGGTTATTGGTGGAGCGATAGGCCATCAGGCCGATCAGCACCATTGCTGCGATGTAGATCACGAATGTGATCAGGGTTGGATTGCTAACGCTCATATGAGTGACGCCCTGGCTTTGTTTTTATGTGGCAGCGGTCTGTCGGACGGCTACCCACTGATCAGTGAGTAAACGTACCTGTGTGCCGCGCATTTATGACTGACGTTTCCCCAGGAAAGCCGCCAGCCGATGAACCCCGCTTTCGCGTTGGTTGCACCTTGGCCGCGAATGCTATTCAACAAAGCAAATAAGGTGCAACCAGTTTCTTGGGATTAAGTTGCACCTGAGCGTAAATTCGCTCAAATACCCTGTTTTTGCTCCTTTTCGGAGCAAGAACAGCGGATCTCAGAAGCAAATGCACCAAGAGAAAGCGCAATCCGCTGAACGCTCAATTTTTTCACCGCATCCATCGAAAATTTCATGGATAAAAAGGGTTGCACCCGGTTGCACCTCTTCTTGGGCGCAGCTAATCTTGCCGCCAGCTAATGCCACTCGGTAGTGGCACCCATGAGGATAAGAAAATGGCGACGACCACCCTTGGGGTCAAACTCGACGACCCGACCCGCGAACGCCTTAAGGCTGCCGCGACCTCCATTGATCGCACGCCGCACTGGCTGATCAAGCAGGCGATTTTCAATTACCTGGAGAAACTCGAGGGTGGTGCAACCCTGGCCGAGCTCAATGGCTTGAGCAGCAAGGATGCCGACGACGCGGGCGAGGTCCAGGCCGACCACGCGCACCAGTGCTTCCTTGAGTTCGCCGAGAGCATCCTGCCGCAATCGGTACTGCGCGCCTCGATCACCGCCGCTTACCGCCGCCCGGAGCCGGAAGTGGTGCCGATGCTGATCGAACAGGCCCGCCTGCCGGCCCCCATGGCTGAAGCCACCAACAAGCTGGCCGCCTCGATTGCCGAGAAACTGCGCAATCAGAAGAGCGCCGGCGGCCGTGCCGGTATTGTTCAGGGCTTGTTGCAGGAGTTTTCCCTGTCGTCCCAGGAAGGCGTGGCCCTGATGTGCCTGGCCGAAGCGCTGTTGCGTATCCCGGACAAGGGCACTCGCGACGCACTGATCCGCGACAAGATCAGCACTGGCAACTGGCACCCGCACTTGGGCAACAGCCCGTCGCTGTTCGTCAATGCCGCCACCTGGGGCCTGCTGCTGACCGGCAAACTGGTCGCCACGCACAACGAAGCCGGCTTGACCTCATCCCTGAGCCGCATCATCGGCAAGAGTGGCGAGCCGATGATCCGCAAGGGCGTCGACATGGCCATGCGCCTGATGGGCGAACAGTTCGTCACCGGCGAAACCATCGCCGAAGCCCTGGCCAATGCGAGCAAGTTCGAAGCCAAGGGTTTCCGCTATTCCTATGACATGCTCGGTGAAGCCGCGCTCACCGAACACGACGCCCAGAAGTACCTGGCCTCGTATGAACAAGCCATTCACTCCATCGGCAAAGCCTCACACGGCCGTGGGATTTATGAAGGCCCGGGCATTTCCATCAAGCTTTCGGCACTGCACCCGCGTTACAGCCGTGCGCAATATGAGCGCGTGATGGACGAGTTGTACCCGCGCCTGCTGTCCCTGACCCTGCTGGCCAAGCAATACGACATCGGCCTGAACATCGATGCCGAAGAAGCCGACCGCCTGGAACTGTCCCTGGACCTGCTGGAACGCCTGTGCTTCGAGCCGCAACTGACCGGCTGGAACGGCATCGGTTTCGTCATCCAGGCTTACCAGAAGCGTTGCCCGTACGTGATCGATTATGTGATCGACCTGGCACGCCGCAGCCGCCATCGCCTGATGATCCGCCTGGTTAAAGGCGCGTACTGGGACAGCGAAATCAAGCGCGCCCAGGTCGAAGGCCTGGAAGGCTACCCGGTGTACACCCGCAAGGTGTACACCGACGTTTCCTACATCGCATGTGCTAGAAAACTGCTGTCGGTGCCGGAAGTCATCTACCCGCAGTTCGCCACGCACAACGCCCACACCCTGTCGGCCATCTACCATATCGCCGGTCAGAACTATTACCCCGGCCAGTACGAGTTCCAATGCCTGCACGGCATGGGCGAACCGTTGTACGAACAGGTTGTAGGCAAGGTTTCCGAAGGCAAGCTGAACCGTCCGTGCCGCGTGTACGCGCCGGTCGGCACTCACGAAACACTGCTGGCGTACCTGGTGCGTCGCCTGCTGGAAAACGGCGCCAACACCTCGTTCGTCAACCGTATCGCCGACCAGTCCATCTCGATCCAGGAACTGGTGGCCGACCCGGTGGCCAGCATTGAGCAAATGGCCACGCAGGAAGGCGGCTTCGGCTTGCCGCACCCGCGTATTCCATTGCCGCGCGACTTGTATGGCAGCGACCGCGCCAACTCGGCCGGTATCGACCTGGCCAACGAACACCGCCTGGCGTCACTGTCGTGCGCCCTGCTGGCCACCGCTCACAACAACTGGAAAGCCGCGCCGATGCTCGGTTGCGCCGCCAGCGAGCAGGCCGCGACAGCGGTGCTGAACCCGTCCGACCTGCGTGATGTGGTCGGCCAGGTGCAAGAAGCCACTATTGAAGACGTCGACAACGCGATCCAGTGCGCCATCAATGCGGGCCCGATCTGGCAGGCCACCCCGCCCGCCGAACGCGCCGCGATCCTCGAGCGCGCCGCCGACCTGATGGAAGGCGACATCCAGCCACTGATGGGCCTGCTGGCCCGCGAAGCCGGCAAGACCTTCGCCAACGCCATCGCCGAAGTGCGTGAAGCCGTGGACTTCCTGCGTTACTACGCGGTGCAGGCACGCAACGATTTCACCAACGATGCCCACCGCCCATTGGGCCCGGTGGTCTGCATCAGCCCGTGGAACTTCCCGCTGGCGATTTTCAGCGGCCAGGTGGCGGCTGCGCTGGCCGCCGGCAACCCGGTATTGGCCAAGCCCGCCGAGCAAACCCCATTGGTAGCGGCCCAGGCCGTGCGCATCCTGCTCGAAGCCGGTATTCCGGAAGGCGTGCTGCAACTGCTGCCGGGCCAGGGCGAAACCGTCGGTGCCCGCCTGGTGGGCGACGATCGCGTCAAAGGCGTGATGTTCACCGGCTCCACCGAAGTGGCGCGCCTGCTGCAACGCAATGTCGCCGGGCGCCTGGATGCCCAAGGCCGTCCGATCCCGCTGATCGCCGAAACCGGCGGCCAGAACGCGATGATCGTGGACTCCTCGGCGCTCACCGAACAAGTGGTCATCGACGTGGTGTCGTCGGCCTTCGACAGCGCCGGTCAACGTTGCTCCGCGCTGCGCGTGCTGTGCCTGCAGGAAGATTCGGCGGACCGCGTCATCGAAATGCTCAAGGGCGCCATGGCGGAATGCCGCCTGGGCAACCCGGAGCGACTGTCGGTGGACATCGGCCCGGTGATCGACGCAGAAGCCAAGGCCGGCATCGAAAAACACATCCAGGCCATGCGCGACAAAGGCCGCAACGTTTACCAAGTGGCGATTGCCGATGCTGAAGAGATCAAGCGCGGCACCTTCGTGATGCCAACCCTGATCGAACTGGAAAGCTTCGACGAACTGCAACGCGAGATCTTCGGCCCTGTGCTGCACGTGGTGCGCTACAAGCGTAAAGAGATCGACCAGTTGATCGGCCAGATCAATGCGTCCGGCTACGGCCTGACCCTGGGCGTGCACACCCGCATCGACGAGACCATCGCCAAGGTGATTGATAACGTCAACGCCGGTAACGTTTACGTTAACCGCAACATCGTCGGCGCCGTGGTCGGTGTGCAGCCGTTCGGTGGCGAAGGCCTGTCGGGCACCGGCCCGAAAGCCGGTGGCCCGCTGTATCTGTACCGCCTGCTGTCGACACGTCCTACCGATGCGATCGAACAATCCTTCGTACGTGGCGACAAGCTGGCGGCACCCGATGTGCGCCTGCGCGATGCCATGAGCCAACCGCTGACTGCCCTGAAAACCTGGGCCGACAGCAATAAGTTCAGCGAGCTGAGCACCCTGTGCACTCAATTCGCCGCGCAGTCGCAAAGCGGCATCACTCGCCAACTGGCCGGGCCGACCGGCGAGCGCAACAGCTACGCCATTCTGCCCCGCGAGCATGTACTGTGCCTGGCGGAAGTAGAAGGCGACCTGCTGACCCAACTGGCCGCGGTGTTGGCGGTAGGCGGCTCGGCGGTATGGCCGGAAACCGACCTGACCAAGGCCGTGTTCCCACGCCTGCCGAAGGAGATTCAGGCGAAGATCCAGCGCGTGGCTGATTGGGCCAAGGACGAGGTGGTGTTCGACGCGGTCCTGCACCACGGCGATTCCGACCAACTGCGCGCGGTGTGCAAGCAAGTGGCCCAGCGTGGCGGTGCGATTGTTGGCGTGCATGGTTTGTCGCAAGGTGAGACGGCGATTGCACTGGAGCGCCTGGTGATTGAGCGGGCGTTGAGTGTTAACACCGCAGCAGCGGGTGGCAACGCCAGCTTGATGACCATCGGCTAAAAAACGCAGTTGCACAATGTGGGAGGGGGCTTGCCCCCGATAGCGGAGTTTCAGTCAGCACACCTGGTGCTGACACACTGCTATCGGGAGCAAGCCCCCTCCCCACTTTTTTGATCGTGTTTCAATTCCCTCCCCGCGTTCTGCCCCTTCATCACCCAGATCAATCTTGCTATCCACCCTCCATTTGCGCACTTAGACTCCGGCCTATTCCCCTAAAAGGTAAGCCGCCATGTCCGAGACGCTGCTCAGTTCCCGCAATCTGGCTTTCGAGCTCTACGAAGTCCTCGATGCCGAGGGCCTGACCCAGCGCGAGCGGTTTGCCGAGCACAACCGCGAAACCTTCGACGCGGCCATCAGCACCGCGCGCAGCATCGCCGAAAAGTACTTCGCCCCCCACAACCGCAAAAACGACGA
Source organism: Pseudomonas sp. S3_A03 (assembly GCF_054668275.1). Lineage (NCBI taxonomy): Bacteria > Pseudomonadati > Pseudomonadota > Gammaproteobacteria > Pseudomonadales > Pseudomonadaceae > Pseudomonas > Pseudomonas sp. S3_A03. Next base: position 4,570,450 of record NZ_CP162753.1, on the reverse strand, counting down.
AAACGAACCGCGCTACGAAGACGGCAAGGCCATCCTGATTCCCGAGGTCAAGCCGGCCGTGGATGCGTTCCTTGAGGCGGGCTTCCTCAACGCCGCGCGCAGTTTCGACGCGGGCGGCATGCAGTTGCCCACCCTGCTGTCCCAAGCCTGTTTCGCCCACTTCCAGGCGGCCAACGCGGCGTCCACGTCCTACCCGTTCCTGACCATGGGCGCGGCCAACCTCATCGAAAGCTTCGGCACCGAAGAGCAGAAACAACGTTTTCTGCAGCCCATGATTGATGGGCGCTTTTTCGGCACCATGGCCCTGACCGAGCCCCATGCCGGCTCATCCCTGTCGGATATTCGCACCCGCGCAGAGCCGGCGGCTGACGGCACCTATCGGCTCAAGGGCAACAAGATCTTCATCTCCGGCGGCGACCACCCGTTGTCGGAAAACATTGTGCACATGGTGCTGGCCAAGCTGCCGGACGCACCGGCCGGGGTGAAGGGCATTTCGCTGTTTATCGTGCCCAAATTCCTGGTCAACGAGGATGGCAGCCTCGGCGCACGCAACGATGTGTTGCTGGCCGGGCTGTTTCACAAGATGGGCTGGCGGGGCACCACGTCCACCGCGCTGAATTTCGGCGATAACGGCAACTGCGTCGGCTACCTGGTAGGTAAACCGCACCAAGGCTTGAGCTGCATGTTCCAGATGATGAACGAGGCCCGCATTGGGGTTGGCATGGGCGCCGTCATGCTCGGTTACGCGGGCTACCTGTACTCACTGGACTACGCTCGCGAACGCCCGCAAGGGCGCCTGCCTGACAACAAAGACCCCAGCACCGCGCCGGTCTCGATCATCCAGCACGCCGATATCAAACGCATGCTGCTCACCCAAAAAGCCTATGTGGAAGGCGCCTTCGACCTGGGCCTGTACGCCGCGCGGTTGTTCGATGACACCACCACGCTGGGAACCGACACCGAGCGCAAACAAGCCCACGAACTGCTGGACCTGCTCACGCCCATCGTCAAATCCTGGCCGTCGGAGTTCTGCCTCAAGGCCAACGAACTGGCGATCCAGATCCTCGGCGGCCACGGCTACACCCGCGAATATCCGGTGGAGCAGTACTACCGCGACAACCGCCTGAACCCGATCCATGAAGGTACCCATGGCATCCAGTCCCTGGATTTGCTGGGTCGCAAGCTGGCGCAAAACGGTGGCGCGGGGCTCAAGCAACTGATCCGCCTGATTGCCGAAACCGGTGCGCGGGCGCACAAATACCCGTCACTCACCGCCTTGAGAGAGCCGCTGGAACAACTGGTGGCGCGCCTGCAAGAAGTCACGTTGGGACTGCTGACGGATCTCGCCCAGGGCAGCGTCAACAACAGCCTGGCGAACTCGGCGCTGTACCTGAAGGTATTCGGGCATACGGTGATTGGCTGGCGCTGGCTGGAACAGGCGATTCGCGCCGAAGAAGGGCTGGCCCGGGGCAATGCGGCGGACATGGCCTTCTATAAAGGCAAGCTCCAGGCCGCCCGTTACTTCCTGACCTGGGAAGTACCGGGCTGCCATCATGAACTGGCGATTCTTGAGGCACGCGACGATGCGTGCCTGGGGATGCAGGATGGATGGTTCTAAGGCTGGATCGCCTTGGAAATCACTTCGACCGTGGCGCTGACTTGCTCTTGGTAACGGTCGAGTTCCTGTTGGTGCGCCTGCTGCATTTCGATCTGCTCGGCGCACAGGTTCAGCGCCGCCAGCACCAGTAATTTGTCACCGATCAGGGTCGGGTACTTTTTCTTGGTGGTGGCCAGGGAAGCCTTGAGCATGGTCACGGCGTGCATCAGGGTTTTATCCTCCCCGGCCGGCGCCTTGATCGAGTAATCCTCTCCGAGAATCGAAACGACCTTTATGCCTTCATTCATGCGCCGACAGGCCCCGCGCTCACGCGCTCAACCAACGCCTGGATACGGGCCGCGGTGGCGCCATGCTTTTCTTCCTGCTCCATCAGGCTCAGTTGCAGGCTGTCGTTCTCATCCTTGGCGCTGGCAAGTTGCGCCTTGAGGGATTCGTTGCTGCCCAACAGGTCTTGATTCTGCTGTACCAGGTCGCTGACCAGTTGTTCCAATTGGCTGAGGGATGCTTCTAACATTTTGATTTCTCGGGCTTTTTCAAAGGGCGGTGACGATAAAGAAAATTCACCTCGGATGCCAGGGTTATCCCCGGCGCGCAGCTCGATTTTTAAGGGGCCGGGCCACACTTTCGAGCCTTAGTGACTGCATATCCCCCATCTGGTTCCTGAAACCATAAAACCTCTGGTCGGGCGCTTGCGCCTCCAACTGAACGTACTCGGTTAAAAATGTGGGAGGGGGAGCCTGCCCCTTACACATTTGGATCCCTGCGAATCAGAAAAAGCTTTTTGACAGCGCAGCAATTCAACAGGTTAGAATCGCTGGCACGCAGACTGCATGGTCAGTCCGCGCCTGTCTTGTTTGCCCACGGAGTACTGCCTTTGAATGCGACGACCATCAACAGCCTGTTCTTGATCGGCGCGTTGCTGGTGAGTGCGAGCATTCTGGTAAGTTCTCTTTCGTCGCGCCTGGGGATTCCGATCCTGGTGATCATCCTGGGCGTAGGCATGCTGGCCGGTGTCGATGGCGGCGGCATCATCTTCGACAACTACCCGACCGCCTACCTGGTGGGCAACCTGGCCTTGGCCGTGATCCTGCTCGACGGCGGCCTGCGCACACGGGTAGCGAGTTTTCGCGTGGCGCTCTGGCCGGCGTTGTCGCTGGCCACGGTGGGGGTATTGATTACCACCGGCCTCACCGGCATGGCGGCGGCATGGCTGTTTAACCTCAATATCATTCAAGGCTTGCTGATCGGCGCCATCGTCGGCTCCACCGATGCGGCGGCGGTGTTCTCGCTGCTGGGCGGCAAGGGGCTTAACGAACGGGTCAGCGCCAGCCTCGAAATTGAATCCGGCAGCAACGACCCGATGGCGGTGTTCCTCACCGTGACACTGATCGACATGCTCGCCAGCGGCCAGACCGGCCTGCACTGGAGCCTGCTGACCCATCTGGTGCGCGAATTCGGTATCGGCGGCATCGTCGGCCTGGGTGGCGGCTGGTTAATGCTGCAAATGGTCAACCGCATCAACCTGGCCAACGGCTTGTACCCGATCCTGGTGATCGCCGGCGGCCTGTTCGTATTTGCCCTGACCAACGCCCTGCACGGCAGCGGCTTCCTCGCGGTGTACCTGTGCGGCCTGGTGATCGGCAACCGTCCGGTGCGCAGCCGTCATGGCATTTTGCATATGCTCGATGGCATGGCCTGGCTCGCGCAGATCGGCATGTTCCTGGTGCTGGGCCTGCTGGTCACCCCCCACGACTTGCTGCCGATCGCCCTGCCGGCGCTGGGCCTGGCGCTGTGGATGATCCTGTTTGCGCGGCCGCTGTCGGTGCTGGTCGGCCTGCTGCCGTTCAAGGCGTTCCACGGCCGCGAAAAAGCCTTTATCGCCTGGGTCGGCCTGCGCGGCGCGGTGCCGATCATTCTGGCAGTGTTCCCGCTGATGGCCGGGCTGCCCCATGCGCAGCTGTATTTCAACCTGGCGTTCTTTATCGTGCTGGTGTCGTTGCTGGTACAGGGCACGAGCCTGCCGTGGGTGGCCAAGTTGTTGAAAGTGACGGTACCGCCGGACCCCGCGCCGATCTCCCGTTCCGCCCTCGAAGTACATGTCACCAGCGAGTGGGAACTGTTCGTCTACCGCCTGGGCGCGGAAAAATGGTGCATCGGCGCAGCCCTGCGCGAGCTGAAAATGCCCGAAGGCACACGGATCGCTGCCCTTTTTCGTGGCCAGCAACTGCTCCATCCGTCGGGTAGTACCGTGCTGGAAGTCGGCGATCTGCTCTGCGTGATCGGCCACGAACACAACCTGGCGGCCCTGGGCAAACTGTTCAGCCAGGCACCGCAACGCGGCCTCGACCTGCGCTTCTTCGGCGACTTCGTCCTTGAAGGCGACGCCCAACTGGGCGCGGTTTCGGCGCTGTATGGCCTCAAGCTCGAAGGGATCGACCCGGACATGCCGTTGAGCCGTTTCATCACCCAGAAAGTCGGCGGCGCGCCGGTGGTCGGCGACCAGGTGGAGTGGAACAACACCATCTGGACCGTCGCGGTCATGGACGGGAACAAGATCGGCAAAGTGGGCGTCAGATTCCCCGAAGGAAGTCGCCCGGGCCCCGGTCTCTTCCTCTAAACTGCCGAGCGACGCAACGCTCCCGACTCTTCACCTAGCTCAATCGGTCTCTATGCCAACCCTGCGCACATTTCTCGCCACCGCCCTGCTGGGCCTGACCCTTTGTGTCGGCAACGTCTACGCCGCCGACCCGCCCAGCGCCGACGCCATCCAGCAAACCCTGGACAAGCTGCCCGACCGCAAGCTGCCCGACGCCGACATGAAGGCGCTGCAAACCGTCCTGCAGCAAACCCTGACGTACCTGGGCAACAAGCAGGACTACGAGCAGCGCCTGGCCGACGTCAAGCGCCAGTTGGAAGATGCCCCGCGCCAGACCAGCGAAAATCAGCGCGAACTGACTCGACTCAAAGCCACCAAGATCATTCCGGTGGCCCAGCGCTATGCCACGCTGCCCGTACCGCAGCTGGAACAACTGCTGGTCCAGCGCAGCACCCAGCAAGGCGACCTGCAAAAAGAACTGGCCGACGCCAACAGCATGACCATCGCCGCGCAGACCCGCCCCGAGCGTGCGCAGACCGAAATCAGCAGCAGCCAGGCGCGCATCCTACAGATCAACTCGACGCTCAAGGCCGGCAAGGACAATGGCAAAGCCCTCAACGCAGACCAACGCAACCAGCTGAATGCCGAACTGGCGGCACTGAATGCCTTGATCCCGCTGCGCCGCCAGGAACTGGCCGGCAACAGCCAATTGCAAGACCTGGGCAACAGCCAGCATGACCTGATCCAGGAAAAAGCCGCGCGCCTGGAACAAGAGATCCAGGACCTGCAAACCCTGATCAACCAGAAGCGCCTGGCGCAATCCCAGCAGACCGTGACGCAGCAGTCCATCGAGGCACAGAAGTCCGGCGGCAGCAGCATCCTGGCCACGGAAAGCGCAGAGAACCTGAAGCTGTCCGACTACCTGCTCAAAAGCACCGACCGCCTCAACGACCTGACCCAGAAGAACCTGCAAACCAAGCAACAACTGGACACGGTGACCCAGAACGACGCCGCGCTGGACGACCAGATCAACGTGCTCAAGGGCAGCCTGCTGCTGTCGAAGATCCTCTATAAGCAAAAACAGGCCTTGCCACGCCTGACCGTCGACCGCGACCTGGCCGACGATATCGCCAACATTCGCCTGTACCAGTTCGAGGTCAACCAGCAACGCGAGCTGATCAGCTCCCCCAGCGCCTATGTGGAAAACCTGCTGGCCAACCAACCGCCGGATGACGTGACGCCACAGCTGCGCCGCACCTTGCTGGAACTGGCGATTACCCGCAGCGACTTGCTGGAACGCCTGAGCCGCGAACTGAGCGCGCTGCTCAACGAATCCATCACCCTGCAACTGAACCAGAAACAACTGCTGAGCACCGCCACCACCCTGCGCGCGACGCTCGACGAACAGATGTTCTGGATCCCCAGCAACAAGCCGCTGGACACCGAGTGGCTGGAAAGCGTGCCGGCGCACCTGAGCAAGCAAGTCACCAGCCTGCCGTGGGCGTCCAGCGTCAGCGAACTGTATGACGGCCTTACCCAGCGCCCACTATTGTTTCTGCCGCTGCTGCTATTGATTGGCGCCCTGCTGTGGCGACGCAAGGCGCTGTACCAGCGGCTGAGTAAAGTGCATCTGGACATCGGCCACTTCAAGCGCGACAGCCAATGGCATACGCCGCAGGCCATCCTGATCAACATCCTGCTGGCGATGCCGGTGTCCCTGGGGCTGGCATTGTGCGGCTACGCATTGCAGATCGACGCCCGCGGGCAAAACGCCAACCTGGGTTCAGCGCTGCTGCAACTGGCCCAGGCATGGTTGGTGTTCTACACCGCCTACCGGATTCTCGCGCCAGGTGGCGTGGCCGAACTGCACTTCCGCTGGGAAAAACCCCAGGTTGAATTCCTGCAAGGCTGGGTCCGCAAGCTCGGGCTGGTGGTACTGGCCCTGGTGGCCGTGGTGGCGGTTGCCGAGCACCAGCCGGCGGCGCTGGCCGATGACGTATTGGGCATCGGCGTCGTGCTGACCTGTTATGCCCTGATGGCCTGGCTGCTGGGTCGCCTGCTGCTCAACAGCCCCACCCACGAAAAAGCCTCGCTGTTTCGCAAAGCCATGGGCCTGCTGTTTACCGCTTTGCCCGTCGCATTGTTTATCGCCGTGTGCTTCGGCTATTACTACACCGCCCTCAAACTCAGCGACCGCTTGATCAACACCCTGTACCTGCTGATGTTCTGGCTGGTGATCGAAGCCACCTTCGTGCGCTGGCTGAGCGTCGCCGCACGACGCCTGGCCTATGCGCGCGCCCTGGCCAAACGCCAGGCGGCCAAGGAAGCGGGTGAAGGCGAAGCGGTGGTTGAAGAGCCGACGCTGGACATCGAAAAGGTCAACGAACAATCCTTGCGCCTGATCCGCCTGGCCCTGCTCGGTGGTTTTATCGCGGCGCTGTACTGGGTATGGTCGGACCTGATCTCGGTGTTTTCCTACCTGGATAACGTCACCCTGTACGAATACACCAGCGGCACCGGGGCCAATATCAGCATGGTGCCCATCAGCATCGGCGACTTGCTCGGCGCGCTGATCATCATCGGTATCACCTTCGCCCTGGCGCGCAACTTGCCCGGCTTGCTGGAAGTATTGGTGCTATCCAAGCTCGACCTGGCCCAGGGCAGCGCCTACGCCACCACCACGTTGCTTTCGTACGTGATTGCCGGGGTGGGTTTTGTCTCCACGCTCTCCACCCTCGGCGTGAGCTGGGACAAATTGCAATGGCTGGTGGCCGCACTGTCGGTAGGCCTGGGCTTCGGCATGCAGGAGATCTTCGCCAACTTTATTTCCGGCATCATGATCCTGTTCGAACGCCCGGTGCGCATCGGCGACACCATCACCATCGGTAACCTGTCGGGCACGGTGAGCAAAATCCGCATCCGCGCCACCACCATCACCGACTTCGACCGCAAGGACATCATTGTCCCGAACAAAACCTTCATTACCGGGCAACTGATCAACTGGTCGCTGACCGACACCATTACCCGCGTCACCCTGAAGCTGGGTGTGGACTACGGCTCCGACCTGGACCTGGTAAAGGAGTTGTTGCTCAAGGCCGCCAGGGAAAACCCACGGGTACTCAAAGAACCCGAGCCTCACGTGTATTTCCTCAATTTCGGCGAAAGCACCCTCGATCACGAACTGCGCATGCACGTACGTGACCTGGGCGACCGTAACCCGGTGCTGGACGAGGTCAACCGCTACATCAACCGTGAATTCAAGAAACAGCACATCAACATCTCCTTCCGGCAGATGGAGGTGTACCTGAAAAACCTGCACGGCCAGGAATACAAACTGGTGCCGGTGGAAGACGAGCGCAAGACCCTTATCGGTCCCGCGCCGGTGCAGGACGCACCCGAGCCGCCCGCCGGAAAGGTCGAGGATGCGCCGGAACCGCCACCGAGCAAACTCGACTAACGCATCTAGCCCCAGCACAATGCCGGGGCATTCTGCTGGAGATGGCCGGTGAAAGCCCTAGACGAACTGACCTTCGACAACCGCTTCGCCCGTTTGGGCGACGCGTTCTCAACCCACGTCCTGCCAGAACCGCTCGATGAGCCGCGCCTTGTCGTGGCGAGCGATGCTGCCATGGCCCTGCTCGACCTCGACCCGGCGGTGGCCGAAACGCCGGTGTTTGCCGAGCTGTTTGGCGGCCATAAGCTATGGGCCGAAGCTGAGCCGCGGGCGATGGTCTATTCGGGGCATCAGTTCGGCGGCTATACCCCGCAACTCGGCGATGGCCGCGGACTGTTGTTGGGCGAGGTGTACAACAATGCCGGCGAGCACTGGGACCTGCACCTCAAGGGTGCCGGGATGACGCCGTACTCGCGGATGGGCGATGGCCGCGCGGTGCTGCGCTCCTCGATTCGTGAATTCCTCGCTTCCGAGGCGCTGCATGCGCTGGGTATCCCCACCAGCCGCGCCTTGTGCGTGATCGGCTCCAGCACGCCGGTATGGCGCGAGAAGCAAGAGCGCGGCGCCATGGTGTTGCGCCTGGCGCCGAGCCATATCCGCTTCGGGCATTTCGAATATTTCTACTACACCAAAAAGCCCGAGCAGCAGGCAGAACTGGCCGAGCACGTCTTGAATCTGCATTACCCCGAATGTCGCGAACAGCCCGAGCCGTACCTGGCGATGTTCCGCGAGATCGTCGAGCGCAACGCCGAACTGATCGCCAAATGGCAGGCCTACGGTTTCTGCCATGGCGTGATGAACACCGACAACATGTCGATCCTCGGCATCACTTTCGACTACGGGCCGTATGCGTTTCTGGATGATTTCGACGCGCACTTTATCTGCAACCATTCGGACCATGAAGGGCGCTATTCCTTCAGCAACCAGGTGCCCATCGGCCAATGGAACCTCAGCGCGCTGGCCCAGGCGCTGACGCCGTTTATCAGCGTTGAAGCCTTGAAGGAGGCGCTCGGCCTGTACCTGCCGTTCTACCAGGCCCACTACCTGGACCTGATGCGCCGCCGCCTGGGGCTGACCACGGCCGAAGACGACGACCAGAAATTGGTAGAGCGCCTGCTCAAGCTGATGCAGAACAGTGGCGTGGATTACACGCTGTTCTTCCGCCGTTTGGGGGATGAATCTGCGGCGCTGGCCGTGGCGCGGCTGCGCGATGACTTTGTCGACATGGCCGGGTTCGATGCCTGGGCCGACCTGTACAAGGCCCGTGTTGCGCGGGATGGGGAGTACAGCGAAGAACAGCGCCGTGGGCGGATGCACGCGGTCAACCCGCTGTACATCCTGCGCAACTATCTGGCACAAAACGCCATCGCCGCCGCCGAATCCGGGGATTACAGCGAAGTACGGCGGCTGCATGCGGTGCTGTCCAAGCCGTTTGAGGAGCAAACGGGGATGGAGCAATACGCGCAGCGGCCGCCGGATTGGGGCAAGCATTTGGAGATTAGTTGTTCGTCGTAATGTCACTGAATGAAGGTTTCAACCGAAACTCCAAAGCGCTCAGCCAGCCAACGAATTTGCCGCACGTTGAGCTGGCGCTTTCCGCTCAATACTTCAGAAACAACCGATTGGGCACCCACGCCCGGCAGATCGCTTTGGGTGAGGTTGTGCTCACGCATCATGTAGCGCAACACGTCTACACCAATGGCCTCGGGCATAGGGCGATGCTTATGATCGTAGGCTTCGATCCAGTCGCTGAGGATATCCACCAAGCTCATCAGAGGGCTGTTTTCATCTTCACCGACCAGGCTCAGTAACTCGTCCAAGCCGCACACCAGGGCGTCGTAGGCCGCCTCGTTTTCTGGTTTGCGCAGCACGGGCGAAACGTATTGCCAGTGCTCTGCCGCCACTCGCATAAGCGCGCTCATCTGGTTTTTTCCTTCCATTTATCTTTCTCATAATCACGATGATCAAGCAGCTGCTTGATATAGACGCGCTGCACCTGATAGGCCACGCAAGCAATCAATCTCAGCTTGTTACCTCCGATATCAAACACATGAAACTTTCCGACCTTATCCGTGGCAGGGAACATGGTTTTCATCGACGCGAAGTCTTTGGGGGAGTTGCGCCTGATCAAGCGATACCACTGATCCAAAGCCGTTGCTGAGCGCGGCCACTTTTCCTTTGCTTCCCAAATCTTTTTTTCACTGTCCTTATCGCATCTTGCTATAGAGGTTAGACCTGTACCTCGAATATCTCAATTTGCTATAGCTGCAAACAGACCGATGGCACAAAACGGAACAGACTCCAACAGACTAGATAGCGGGGCCTTCACTAGCATGAGCCAACTATGAGCGAATAAGTCGCCCACTCGTCTCCTTGATAAATCCAAGGCCTGGCTCCAGATAGATCCCATTGGCCAAACCAAGGAGCCCCCATGTCCGAACCTCTCGTCATCCCCTGCCCCCATTGCAACGGCCTCAACCGCATCCCCGGCGAACGCCTGGGTGATACGCCCAAGTGCGGGCGTTGCAAGCAACCCGTGTTGTTGAACAAGCCGTTTGAGCTTAAGCAAGGCGACTACGCCAGCCAGATCAAGGGCGACCTGCCGCTGTTGGTGGATGTGTGGGCCGACTGGTGCGGGCCGTGCAAGTCGTTTGCGCCGGTGTTTGAACAGGCGGCTGGGCAGCTTGCGGGCAAGTGCCGACTGGCCAAGCTCGACAGTGAGGCCAACCAGCAGTTGTCGGGGCAATTGGGGATTCGCTCGATCCCCAGTTTGATTCTGTTCAAGAACGGCCGCGAAGTGGCGCGCCAGAGCGGGGCGTTTCCGTTGCCGCAGTTAATGAGTTGGTTGCGTAGCCAGGGCGTGTAACCGATCGGGAAAGCACCACCGGACAGTGTGGGAGGGGGCTTGCTCCCGATAGCGGTGGGTCAGTCAGTCCATCCGAAACTGATACACCGCTATCGGGAGCAAGCCCCCCTCCCACAAGTTTTTGTGTCGTCGGCAAAATCAGCCGTTTTCCAGCAAGTTATGCAATTCCACAAACTGCTGCGTCAGCTTGTGTCGCGGGTCCAAGTGGATCAGCGGTTTGCTCTCTTGGTGCGACTCGCGCATGCGCACCGAGCTGGCCAGGTACACCGGCAGCACCGGCAGCCCTTCGGCAATCAGTTCGTCCAATATCTGCTGTGGCAGGCTTGCCCGAGCCTGGAACTGGTTAACCACGATGCCTTCCACTTCCAGGCCTTCGTTGTGGTCGTCCTTCAGTTCTTCGATTTCCGCCAGCAGGCCGTAGAGGGCTTGGCGCGAGAAGCTGTCGCAATCGAAGGGGATCAGTACGCGATCAGCGGCAATCAACGCCGAAACCGCATAAAAATTAAGTGCTGGCGGGGTATCCAGGTAAATCCGGTCGTAATCCTCGCCCAGTTCATCCAACAGCTTTCTCAGCTTGTTGATCTTGTGCTTAGCCTCAAGCTTGGGCTGCAGATCAGCCAATTCGGCAGTGGCGGTGATCACATGCAGGTTGTCGAACGGCGTTTCGTAGATATCCACCTTGTTCTTCTTCGAAAACGGCCCGGAAGACAGGGTTTGCTTGAAAAAATCCGCGATCCCCATGGGGATATCATCGCCAGTCAGCCCGGTGAGGTACTGCGTTGAGTTGGCTTGTGCATCGAGGTCCACCAACAGGGTTCGATAGCCTTCGCTGGCGCTGACCGCCGCCAGGTTGCAGGCGATGCTGGACTTGCCCACGCCGCCTTTCTGATTGAACACCACACGCCGCATGGAAAAACCTCCGTGTATCAATAATTGTCCGAGTGTAGAGGGCAAAAGCGCCTGTTAGCTACCTCGTTCATCGATGCGTTGCGGCAACAAAGGCAGGCCACGCACAGGTGATTAGGAATAGTCCGACAATCCAAGCCGACCTCGGCTAGGGGACAATCTGTAAATCTCTCCCACTATTTTGTAATCAGCCGTGAACAATTATTTACCAAAGTTTGCTAGAACCCCACGGCACCGGGATAATGCGCGCCATTCGGCGATTGCTCCCTGTCCCGGTATTCGGGGCCAAAAGCCGCACATGGAAGCCCGCAGGGGCGGGATAACTTCTCAGTGATCAACTTCAACATCGCCCAATGGCGCGCCTGGGCCCCTGGCCTGGAGCGTGCGGACGACTGGCACGCCTGGTGTCGGGCCCCGGTGTTGCTGCCCGCCAGCGAAGCCTCGCCCGACGTGTCGTTTTTGCCGGCCATGCAGCGCCGGCGCCTGAGCCGTCTGGCGCGCATGGCGTTCAGCGTGGGCTGGCCGCTGGCCGAGGGCCTGCAAGACCTGCCGTTGGTGTTTGTTTCCCGGCATGGTGAAACCCCGCGCACGCTCGACATTCTCAGCGACCTGGCCAACGACCAGCCGCTGTCGCCGACCCAGTTCAGCCTGTCGGTGCACAACGCGGTGATTGGCCTGTGGTCGATCCTGCGCGATGAAACCAGTGAAATGACCGCCCTCGCCGCCGCCGGCGACGGCCTGGAGCACGGCGTGCTTGAGGCTGCCGCGCTGCTCAACGAAGGCACGCCGGCGGTGTTGCTGGTGATTACCGAAGAACAGCCCCCCGAGGCCTACGCCAACTGGATTGTCGATGTGCCGTTCCCTTACGCCCTTGGCTTGCTGCTGACACCAGGCGACGAGTGGCAACTGGAACTCACCTCGGGCACTGTCCAACCCACTCGAACCCAGTGGCCCCACGCCCTGAACCTGCTGCGCACCCTGCTCACCGAACAGGGCGCCTGCCAACATGCCTGGAAGAACCGCGTATGGAACTGGCAACGCAAGGCCTGACCAGCAAGCCACGGGATGCCTACTACTGGCGCCTGCTCGCCACCGCCGCCAGCTTCACGCTGTTCGGCTTCGGTGGGCTGTGCCTGCGCTTGCTGATTTTTCCGTTACTAAGTTGCCTGCCGGGCAGCGCAGAAAAACATCAGCGCCGTGCCCGCCATACCATCAGCAAACTGTTCTGGTTCTTTGTCCGCATGATGTATCGCGCAGGCGTGCTGACCTACAGCGTCGAAGGCGCCGAAAAGCTCGGTCGCCCCGGCCAGATGATCATCGCCAACCACCCTTCGCTGATCGACGTCGTGTTCCTGATCGGCCTGATGCGCCAGACCAACTGCGTGGTCAAGCAGAGCCTGTTCCAAAACCCATTCATGCGTGGCCCGGTGCGCGACGCCGGCTACATCAGCAATGACGGCAGCTCGGACATGCTCGACGCCGCCGCAGACGCCCTGCGCGCAGGCCAGACCTTGATCATTTTCCCGGAAGGCACCCGCACCACACCCGGCGCAGCGCCTGCCTTTCATCGCGGTGCCGCCGCCATTGCACTGCGAGGTGCGACACTCATCACCCCGGTGGTGATCAAAGTAAGCCCCACCACGCTGACCAAAGCCGAACCCTGGTATCGCATCCCCAAACGCCGCTTTCATTTCAGTTTGCGCGTGGGTGCCGATATAGAACCACAGGCGTTTGCAACACTGGGACCCGCACCCCAGGCCTCACGCAAGCTCAACGATTACCTGCATGACTATTTTATTAAGGAGCTCGCCGAAGATGAGCGACCAACACCGCCTTGAGCACGACATAAAAACGCTGATTATCGACGCCCTGGGCCTGGAAGATATCAACCCCGACGACATCGGTAGCGACCAAACCCTGTTCGGCGAAGGCCTGGGCCTGGATTCGGTAGACGCCCTGGAATTGGGCCTGGCGATCCAGAAAAAGTACGGCATCAAAATCGATGCCGACGCCAAAGACACGCGCAATCACTTCACCAATGTGGCCAGCCTTGCGGCATTCGTCACAGCCAGACAGGCAGCTTGAGACCGGACCATGCAAACTCGTGACGATATTTTCAACACCCTGCGCGATGCCTTGGTGGAACTGTTTGAACTGCCCCCGGAACGCGTCACTCTGGACGCCAACCTGTATCAAGACCTGGAAATCGACAGCATCGACGCTGTCGACCTGATCGACCATATCAAGCGCCAGACCGGCAAGAAAATCGCCGCCGAAGAGTTCAAGGCGGTGCGCACTGTCAACGATGTGGTTGAGGCGGTGTACCGTCTGGTCCAGCCCGCCGCATGAGCCGGCTGATCGGCCTTGGCCTGTTGTTGGCGGGGCTGCTGTACCCCTTTGCGGTGTATTACGGCACCGAACATTTTGCACCCTGGCAATTCGGCCTGCTGTTGGGCGGCCTGTGGCTGCTGCGCGCCTTCACGGGTACGCGCCGCCCCGGCAGCCGCTGGATGGCGCTGGCGGTGATCGTGTTCTGCCTGTTGCTGGCCTGGTTCGATAACCCGTACTTGCTGCGCTGGTACCCGAGCCTGGTCAGTGCGTTCATGCTGGCGCTGTTTGGCCTGAGCCTGAAATACGGCCCGCCGATGGTCGAGCGCCTGGCACGCATGACTGAACCGGACCTGCCTGCGAATGCGGTGGTGTATACGCGTCAGGTCACCGTGGTGTGGAGTGTATTTTTTCTGTGCAATGGCCTGCTCGCCGCCGCCCTCACCCTGTGGGCGCCGCTGAGCTGGTGGACGTTGTACAACGGCTTGATCGCCTACGGGCTGATGGGGCTGTTGTTTGCCGTGGAATGGCTGGTACGACAAAGGGTTCGAGGCCGCGTATGAATGGGTTGAAACTTGAGCACCTGCTGCTTGAGCCGCTGCAACAACGCAGGGTCACGACTGAACCTGCGATGAATCACGCCCAGCTGTGGGAATATTCCCTGAGCCTGGCGGCCGGCCTGCAAGCGCGCGGCATTCGACGCCTGGCCGTGTACCTGGAAGATGCCGGCAGCCTGGCGATCGCCCTGCTGGGGGCCTGGCGTGCCGGAGTCAGCGTGCTGCTACCCGCCGACCTGCAACCGCAAACCCGCCAACGCTGGGCCGATGCCGTCGACGCCTGGCTGACTGAAGCGGCGGACCTGGACGCGCTCTACCAGGCCCCCATGAGCCCTGCCGCCCTCAGCCTCGATACCTGCCAACTGAGCCTGTGCACCTCCGGCTCCAGCGGCGAGCCCAAGCGCATCGATAAAACCCTGCGTCAGTTGGCCAACGAAGTCCAAGCCCTTGAGGCGCTGTGGGGCGCCGATCTCAAGGATGCGTGCATCATCGGCAGTGTCGCCACCCAGCACATCTACGGTTTGCTGTTCCGCGTACTGTGGCCGTTGTGTGCCGGTCGCACCTTTGTGCGCAAGCAGCTGGCCTTCCCCGAAGACTTGCAACGCGCCAGCCGCGAGCATGCGCAGTTCGCCTGGGTGGCGAGCCCGGCGCTGCTCAAGCGCATGGGCGACAACCTCGACTGGCCCGCGTTGAGCCAGGTTTCACGGGTGTTTTCCTCCGGCGGCGCGCTGCCGTCCGAGGCCGCCGGCAGCCTCTACGATCGCTTGCAACAATGGCCGACGGAAATCCTCGGCAGCTCAGAAACCGGCGGCATTGCCTGGCGCCAGGGCGCGCAACCCTGGCAGCCGTTTGCCGATGTGCAGTTGAGCCAGGATGCCGACGGCGCCCTGCGCATCGCATCCCCCTACCTGCCCGCCGGGCATATCGAACACACCGCCGACGCTGCGCGCATTCATGCCGATGGCCGCTTCGAGCTGCTCGGCCGCCTGGATCGCATCGTCAAGCTGGAAGAAAAACGCATTTCCCTACCCATGCTCGAACAGGCGTTGATGACTCACCCCTGGGTCGCCGAAACGCGCCTGGGCGTGATCCAGGAAAGTCGCGCCTCCCTCGGCGCCCTGGTGGTATTGAGCGCCGCCGGCCTGCACGCCCTGCGCAATCAAGGCCGACGCAGCCTCACCCAGACCCTGCGTCAGCACCTGAGCCAACATTGCGAAGCCCTGGCGCTGCCGCGTCGCTGGCGTTTGCTGCGCCAACTGCCGCTGAATGCCCAGGGCAAACTGCCCCAGGCCGAGGTGACCGCGCTGCTGTTGGCGCCTCGGCCGAAAGCGCCTGAAGTACTGGAGCAAGTCGAGGCCAATGGCGAATGGACCCTGCAGTTGAGCGTGCCGCCGGACCTGGCCTATTTCAGCGGCCACTTCCCGGCCACCCCGGTGCTGCCGGGCGTGGTGCAGGTGGAATGGGCCGTCAACCTCGGCCGGCAACTGCTTGATTTGCCCGCGACCTTTGCCGGCATGGAAGTGCTCAAGTTTCAGCAACTGGTGCGCCCCGGCGACACGGTCGAACTGCACCTGCGCTTCGACCGCGAACGCAGCAAGCTGTATTTCGCCTACCGCAACGGCGTTGCCGCGTGTTCCAGTGGCCGGATAGTGCTGGAGGCCACACATGCATAGCCCCTGCGCACTGATCCCGGTCTACAACCACGAGGCCGCCGTGCCTGCGGTGGTCCAAAGCCTGTTGAACAGTGGCCTGCCGTGCCTGCTGGTGGACGACGGCAGCAGCTCGGCGTGCGCGGCGGTGTTGGCGCAATTGGCGACCCTGGAGCACGTCACCCTGGTGACCCTGCCCCATAACCTGGGCAAGGGCGGCGCCGTCATGGCCGGTTTTCGCGAAGCGGCGCGCCTGGGCTACAGCCATGCGCTGCAAGTCGACGCCGATGGCCAGCATGACCTGCGCGAAGTCGAGACCTTTATCGACACCTCGCGCAGGCACCCCGATGCCATCATCTGCGGCTACCCCGAATACGATGAAAGCGTGCCCAAAGGCCGTCTCTACGCACGCTACCTGACCCACGTGTGGGTGTGGATCAACACGCTGTCGCTGCAGATCCGCGACTCGATGTGCGGCTTTCGCGTGTACCCCCTGACGCCGGTGCTGGCGCTGATGGACTCGGCCTACATCGGCACGCGCATGGACTTCGACTCGGACATCCTGGTGCGCCTGGCCTGGCGCAACCAACCGATGCGATGGTTGCCGACGAAGGTGCACTACCCCGCCGACGGCCTGTCGCATTTCCGGCTGTTCCACGACAACGTGCGCATCAGCGCCATGCACACCCGGCTGTTCTTCGGCATGTTGGTGCGCGCGCCGATGATTCTGTGGCGACGGTGGCAGGTATGACCGACAGCACCAAGCACTGGGCCGACCGCGAAGAGCGCGGCAGCTACTGGCTGATGAGGCTCACCGCCATCGCCGCCAAAGTTCTCGGCCGACGCGTGCTGAGCCCGGTGCTGTACGGCATCGTCTTGTACTTTTTCCTTTTTGGCCGCACGGCGCGCCAGAGCGCCTGGCAATACCAACGGCGCCTGGCCGAGTGGAGCGAGCGCAAGGAGTTGCGCCCATCCCATCGCAGCGTCTTCGGCCAGTTCATGGCCTTCGCCGACGCCCTGCTCGACAAGCTCGACGTGTGGAACGGCAAGCTGCGCCTGGAACAGATCCACATCAACGACCCGGCGCAATTACGCGGGCAACTGCGCGGCGAGCGCGGGCAGATGCTGGTGGGCGCGCACTTGGGCAACCTCGAAGTGTGCCGCGCTCTGGCCGAGATTGGCGAACAAGTCACCATGAACGTGCTGGTGCACACCAAGCACGCCGAACGTTTCAACCGCTTGCTCGGTGAAGCCGGCGCGACCCATTTGCGCCTGATCCAGGTCAGCGAGCTGGACCCGGCCACCATGCTGCTGCTCAGCCAGCGCCTGGACGACGGCGAGTGGCTGGCCATTGCCGGCGACCGCGTACCGCTGCACGGCGGGCGCACGGTGCGCGTGGATTTCCTCGGCCATGACGCGGCATTTCCTCAAGGCCCGTGGCTGCTGGCGGGCCTGCTCAAATGCCCGGTGAACCTGCTCATGTGCCTCAAGCAGCAGGGCCGCTATCACTTGACTATTGAGCCGTTCGCGCCATCGATCGAATGGAAGCGCAGCACCCGCGAGCAGGTCATCGCTCAATGGACCGCGCGCTACGCCGCGCGCCTGGGCCAGTTCTGCCTGCAAGCGCCCCAACAATGGTTCAACTTTTACCCTTTCTGGAAGACCGATGACGACGCATCTTGAGCCGGTAACCTTTGGCGAACGCCCCCTGCGCATCGAAGACGTGCTGGCCCTGGCCAACCGTCAGGCGCCCACGCAGTTGCAGGGCGATGCCGCGTATCGCCAGCGCATCGCCAAGGGCGCGCAGTTCCTCGACTCGCTGCTGGACAAGGAAGGCGTGATCTACGGCGTGACCACCGGCTACGGCGACTCGTGCGTGGTGGCGGTGCCGTTGCAGCACGTCGAAGCGCTGCCGCGTCACCTGTATACCTTCCACGGTTGCGGCCTGGGCAAGTTGCTCGACGCCCAGGCCACCCGCGCCGTGCTGGCCGCGCGTTTGCAGTCGCTGTGCCATGGCGTGTCCGGGGTGCGTGTGGAGCTGCTGGAACGCCTGCACGCGTTCCTGCAACACGACGTACTGCCGCTGATCCCGGAAGAAGGCTCGGTGGGCGCCAGCGGTGATTTGACGCCGCTGTCCTATGTGGCCGCGACCCTGTCCGGCGAGCGCGAGGTAATGTTCCGTGGCGAACGCCGCCAGGCCGCCGATGTACATCGCGAACTGGGCTGGACCCCGCTGGTATTGCGCCCCAAGGAAGCCCTGGCGCTGATGAACGGCACCGCTGTGATGACCGGCCTCGCCTGCCTGGCCTTCGCCCGCGCCGACTACCTGCTGCAACTGGCCACGCGCATCACCGCGCTCAACGTGGTGGCGCTGCAAGGCAACCCGGAACACTTCGACGAACGCCTGTTCGCCGCCAAACCGCATCCGGGGCAAATGCAAGTCGCCGCGTGGCTACGCCAGGACTTGGCCATCGACGCACCGACCGCGCCGCTGCACCGCCTGCAGGACCGCTACTCCCTACGCTGCGCGCCCCATGTGCTTGGCGTGCTGGCCGACAGCCTGAACTGGCTGCGGTCCTTTATTGAGATCGAACTGAACAGCGCCAACGACAACCCGATCATCGACGCTGAAGAAGAGCGCGTGTTGCACGGCGGGCACTTCTACGGCGGGCATATCGCCTTTGCCATGGACAGCCTCAAGACCCTGGTGGCCAACGTCGCCGACCTGCTGGATCGCCAGCTCGCGCTGCTGGTTGATGTGCGCTACAACCACGGCCTGCCGAGCAACCTGTCCGGCGCCCCGGCCGACCGCGCAATGATCAACCACGGCTTCAAGGCCGTGCAGATCGGTACCAGCGCCTGGACCGCCGAAGCCCTTAAAAACACCATGCCGGCCAGCGTGTTCTCGCGCTCCACCGAATGTCATAACCAAGACAAAGTCAGCATGGGCACCATCGCCGCCCGTGATGCGATCCGCGTGCTGGAACTGACCGAGCAGGTCGCCGCCGCCACTTTGCTCGCCGCCAACCAGGGCGTGTGGCTACGCGCCCAGGCCGCGGATGCACGCCCATTGCCGCCCGCACTGGCCGCAATGCACGAAGCGCTGGCCAAGGACTTCCCGCCGGTCATCGAAGACCGTGCCCTGGAAGGCGAACTGCGCCTGTGCCTGCAACGCATCGCCGAACAACACTGGAGGCTGCATGCGTAGCCAAGGCGTATTGCACAGCGACACCGAAATCCTCGTGCCGTTTTTCGACGTCGACACCATGAACGTGGTCTGGCACGGGCATTACGTGAAGTACCTGGAAGTGGCGCGTTGCGCGCTGCTGGACAAGATCGGCCACAACTACACGGCCATGCTCGAAGCCGGCTACGCCTGGCCGGTGATCGACATGCAACTGCGCTATGTGCGCGGGGCGATCTTTGGCCAGACCATCAACGTGCGCGCCAGCCTGGTGGAATGGGAGAACCGCTTGAAGGTCAACTACCTGATTACCGACCTGGCCAGCGGCGAGCGCTTGACCCGCGCCAGCACCGTGCAAGTGGCCGTGGAAATGGCCAGCCGCGAGATGCAGTTGGCCTCGCCCAAAATATTTACAGACGCCGTAGAGAGAGCCTTGAAATGAGATCCCCTGTGGGAGCGGGCTTGCTCGCGAAGGTCGTTAACGATATCGCTGGGTACCTGACACGCTGCGGCGCCCTCAAGTCCTTCGCGAGCAAGCCCGCTCCCACAGTGATCGGGTTTATGCTGTTGTTGAGCGTTTCAGGCACAGCATGCGCTTTTGACCTGCAACAACTCAGCGACCAGTTGGCAAAGCCTTCAGTGATCCACGGCAGTTTCATCCAGGAAAAACACCTGCGTGCCCTGCCGCAACCGCTGGTCAGCCAGGGCTCCTTCGTCCTCGCCAAAAACCACGGCCTGTTGTGGCTGCTCAAGACTCCGTTGCAGCAGGACTACCGCATCAGCGCCCAGGGCATTGCCCGTCGTGACGCCAATGGCTGGCAACTGCTGCCGAACAAGAGCGCCGGCGCCGAGCAGAATCGCTTGTTCCTCGCCGTGTTGCAGGGCGACAGCAGCGGCCTGCAGCGCGACTTCGAACTGCAACTGCAAGGCGAGGCCACGCAGTGGAAGCTCACGCTGATCCCCCGCTCTATGTTGCTCAAGCAGGTGTTCAACCAGATCAACATCGACGGTGGCGCCTTGGTGCACACCATCGAACTGCTGGAAACCCAGGGCGACAGCACCCTATTGCGCCTGCAAGGCAGCACCGCCGATCAACCGTTGAGTGAAGCGGAGCAACACGACTTTGCCCAGTGAGCGTCTGTTGCCGCGCCTGTTCCTGATCCTGCTGGTGGCCGTGCTGGCCCTGGCCGGCTGGCAGTGGCGCCATGGCGCGCCGCTGTCGGCCAACCTGATGGAGCTGGTGCCGGGCAGCACGCCGGATGCCTTGGAACTGCAAGCCGAACAGCGCGTGCAAGAGCCGCTCAACCGCGAAATGCTGGTGCTGGTGGGGCACGCCGACCGCCAGCAAGCGGTGGCCGTGGCGCAGCAGTTGGGCGAGCGCTGGCAGGCCAGTGGCCTGTTTGAAAAGGTGCAGTGGAACCTGCAGGCCGACCTGCCGGCGCTGCGCGAACAATTGCTGCGCGGCCGCCTGGCAATGCTCTCGGCCAAGGACCGCGAGCAACTGATCGAACACCCCGACGCGTTTATCCAACAACGTGTGCAGTCGCTGTTTGACCCCTTCACCGGCTTCAGCCTGGTGCCGAGCCAGGAGGACTGGCTGGGCCTGACCGGGCGTATCCAGAACAGCCAGCCGCAACGCGGCGCGGTGCAGTTGGATATCGGCAGCGGCGCGTTGATCGCCGATGCCGACGGCAAAAGCTGGGTGCTGCTGCGCGCGCGCACCACCGGCAATGCCTTCGACATGAAACTGCCGCTGCAGGTGGCGAACTTGCTCCAGGCCAGCCGCGCACAGGCCGGCCAGCAGGGTGCGCAACTGCTGGCCGCCAGCGGCTTGCTGTATGCCGCCAACGGTCAACGGCAAGCCACCCGGGAAATCACCTGGGTCGGCGGCGGCGCGACCGTGGGCATCCTGTTATTGCTGTTACTGGCGTTCCGTCGTTGGCGGGTGTTGCTGGCCTTCGTGCCGGTGCTGGTGGGCATGCTGTTTGGCGCCGTGGCCTGCGTGGCGCTGTTTGGCCGTATGCATGTGATGACCCTGGTACTCGGCTCCAGCCTGATCGGCGTGGCGGTGGATTACCCGCTGCACTACCTGACAAAAAGCTGGAGCCTCAAGCCATGGCGCAGTTGGCCGGCGTTGCGCCTGACCCTGCCGGGGCTGAGCCTGAGCCTGGCGACCAGTTGCATCGGTTACCTGGCGCTGGCCTGGACGCCGTTCCCGGCGCTGACGCAAATCGCCGTGTTCTCTGCCGCAGGCCTGGTCGGGGCCTACCTGTGCGCCGTGTGCCTGTTGCCGGCGCTGCTCAAGGGCGTGGAGCTGCGCCCGGCGCACTGGCCACTGCGTATCGCCGAATGCCTGTGGCTGTTGCGTGAGGCCTTGCTCAAGCGTGTACCCAGCCCGGTGTTGCTGGCGCTGGTGCTGCTGTTTTGCGCCGGGGGCCTGTGGCAGCTGAACAGCAAAAACGATATCCGCCAGTGGATCGGCGCGCCGCCGCAATTGCTGCAAGAGGCCCAGGCCGTGGCGCGCATCACCGGGTTCCAGCCCACCAGCCAGTTCTTCCTGGTGCGCGCCGAGAACCAACAACAGTTGCTGGAGCGCCAACGCGCCTTGAGCCAGCGTCTGGACCAACTGGTGAACATGGACAAGCTCCAGGGTTACCTGGCACTGAATCAACTGGTCAACCTGCCGGCCGAGCAGCAACAGCTGCGCGAGGCCCTGAACGCACTCGCGCAGCATTGGCAGCCGTTGCTGGACCTCGGCGTACCGGCGAGCGCCCTGCAAGCCGAAGTCGCGCACCTGCAAGCGCTGCCCACCGAAGACATCGACTCCGCGCTGACAGGGCCGTTGGCCGAACCCTGGCGCACCTTGTGGCTCGGCCCGGTGGATGGCGGCGTGGCGGCGATGGTCAGCCTGCAGGGCCTGAACAATCCGGCGCTGCTGCGTGTGCAGGCGGTGGACTTGCCCGGCGTGCAGTTAGTCGACCGCCTCGGCGACTTGAACCGCGTATTTGCCGACACACAGGTCAGCGCCGCCGAATTGAAACTGATGTCGTGTGTACTGATCGTGCTGTTGCTGATCTTGCCGTTCGGCTTCGGGGGTGCCTTGCGCATCGTCGCCCTGCCGTTGCTGGCCGCGCTGTGCAGCCTGGCCAGCCTCGGTTGGCTGGGCCAGCCGCTGACGTTGTTCAGCCTGTTTGGTTTGCTGCTGGTCACGGCGATCAGCGTCGATTACGCGATCCTGATGCGCGAACAGATCGGCGGCGCTGCTGTCAGCCTGTTGGGTACACTGCTGGCGGCGCTGACGACCTGGTTGTCGTTTGGCCTGCTGGCCGTATCCAGTACGCCCGCGGTGAGTAATTTCGGCCTATCGGTCAGCCTGGGCCTGGCCTTCAGCTTTATGCTGGCGCCCTGGGCCGGCCAGCGGAAATACGCCTAATGAATGTGATTATCGCCAATGTGGCAAGGAGCCCTCGTGCCCATAGTTGAAATGGAACGTCGCCAAGTGGTGGTGATCGGCGCCGGCCCGTCCGGAGCCATCGCCGCCGCGCTGCTGAAACGCAAAGGGCATGATGTATTGATCATCGAGCGCCAGCATTTCCCGCGGTTCTCGATCGGCGAAAGCCTGCTGTCCCACTGCATCGACTTTATTGAAGAAGCCGGCATGCTTGATGCCGTGCAGGCCGCCGGTTTCCAAGTGAAAACCGGCGCCGCGTTCGCCTGGGGCGAGCGCTACAGCGCCTTTGACTTCAGCGACACCTTCAGCAACGGCAAGCCGACCACCTTCCAGGTGCAGCGCGGCGAATTCGACAAGTTGCTGGCCGACCAGGCCGCACAGCAGGGCGTGGAGATCCGCTACGGCGAAACCATCGTCGGCGTGGATTTCAAGGGCGAAACCCGTTACCTGCACGTGCGTCGCGAGAACGGCAGCGAGTACCACCTCAAAGCCAAGTTCGTGCTCGACGCCAGCGGTTATGGCCGCGTGCTGCCGCGCTTGCTGGACCTGGAGGCGCCGTCGAACTTCCCGGTACGCCAGGCGGTGTTCACCCATGTCGAAGACCGCATCGAACACCCCGGTTTCGACCGCACCAAGATCCTGATCACCACCCACCCGACCCAACGCGATATCTGGTTCTGGACCATCCCCTTCAGCAACGGCCGCTGCTCGGTGGGCGTGGTGGCGGCCAAGGAACATTTCGACGGCCGCGACGCCGACCTTGACGCTTGCCTGCGTGGTTTTATCGACGAAACCCCAAGCCTGTCCGGCGTGCTGCACAACGCCGTGTGGGATACGCCGGCGCGCACCATCGGCGGCTACTCGGCCAATGTCAAAGCGTTGCACGGCCCAGGCTTTGCCTTGTTGGGCAATGCTGCGGAGTTTCTCGACCCGGTATTTTCATCCGGCGTGACCATCGCCATGCGCTCGGCGAGCATGGCGGCCGGCCTGCTGGACCGTCAGCTCAAAGGCCAGGCCGTGGATTGGCAAACCGAGTTCGCCGCCCCCTTGAAGCGCGGCGTCGACACCTTCCGCTGCTACGTCGAAGGCTGGTATGCGGGCACGTTCCAGGACGTGATCTTCCACCCGGACAGTTCGCCGGATATTCGCCGCATGATCAGCTCGATCCTCGCCGGTTATGCGTGGGACGAACGCAACCCGTTTGTCAGCGAACCCAAGCGACGGTTGCGGATGTTGTCGGAAATCTGTGCGAGTGAACCGGTATGAGCGCTCAATATTTGAGTAAAAACTACGTCGAAGAAACCCGATTCGGCTTCTGGTTCCTGCGCAGCCACACCTGGCAGCACCATGTGCTGCGCGTGGCGATCAATGACCTGCGCAGCTTGTTCACCGAGCCGCTGCCGGCAGCGCCGGTGCTGTTGGACGCCGGTTGCGGCCAGGGCAAGTCGTTTCAGTATTTGCAGCAGGTGTTCGCCCCCCAGCGCCTGATCGGCCTGGATGCCGACCCTCACAGCCTGGCACTGAGCAAGGCCGAAGCCGCACGCCAGGGCCTGGAAGTGGAGCTGATCGGCAGCGACTGCGCGACGCTCAACGTGCCGGATGCCAGCGTCGACATCCTGTTCTGCCACCAGACTTTCCATCATCTGGTTGAACAGCATCGCGCCCTGCAAGAGTTTTATCGGGTACTCAAGCCGGGCGGCTATCTGCTGTTCGCCGAATCCACCGAGGCCTATATCGACACCTGGGTGATCCGCTGGCTGTTCCGCCACCCCATGCATGTGCAGAAAAGCGCCGAAGAGTACTTGGGGATGCTTCGCGAGCAGGGCTTTGAATTTGGCCCGCAGAACGTCTCGTACCCGTATTTGTGGTGGAGCCGCTCCACCGATTTCGGCCTGCTGGAGCGCTGGGGCCTGCGTAACCCGCCGCCGGTGGGCCAGCGGGAAGAAACCCTGGTCAACTGCGTCGCGCGCAAACCCCTGGCGAGCGCCACGCCATGATGCGCAGCCTGCTGATCGCTTGCCTGTTGCTGCTGAGCGCCTGCGCCGGCCAACCGCCGTTGCCGGAAAAAACCCCGGCCTTGGCGCTGCCGATGCAACTGCATGTGCAGCGCCTGGCCGAGGGCCAGAGCCAAGACTGGCTGCTGGTGATCCAACGTGAGGACGGCGCGATCCGCTGGTCAATGATGGACCCGCTGGGCATCCCCCAGGCCCGGCAAAAACTGCTCAATGGGCAGTGGCAGGCCGACGGCCTGCTGCCGCCCAACCCCCAGGCGCGCGAATTGTTTGCCGCGCTGCTATTTGCCCTGACCTCGGCGGATGACCTGCGCGCGCTCTACCCCGACGCCCAGGCGATGGACCTCACGCGTACGCTGCCGGGCCATTGGCAGATCGTGTATCAGTCGTCCGAAGTGTTCAGCGTGAACATGACCGGCCAGCCGTTGAGCTACCGCATCACACCGCTGGGTGCCGCGCGATGAGCGCTTACCTGAATGCCCTTGGGGTGATTTGCGCCCTCGGCCGGGGCCAGGCCGAAGTGAGCCGCAGCCTGTTTGCCGGCGATTGCTCCGGCATGCGCGCCGAAAGTGGCTGGGTGCCGGAACGCGTGTTGCCAGTGGCGGGCGTGCAGGGCGAGTTGGCGGCCATCCCGCTGGAGCTCGGCCAACAGAGCAGCCGCAATAACCAGTTGCTGCTGGAGGCGGCGTTGCAGGTCGAACAGCCGATTCGCCAGGCGATCCACACCTACGGCGCCTCGCGGGTCGGCATCGTGCTGGGCACCAGCACCTCGGGCATCGACGAAGCCAGCCGTGGCATCGCCGAGTACCTGCGCGATCGGCAATTCCCCGGTGACTACGACTATCAGCAACAGGAACTCAGCGCGCCGGCGAACTTCCTCGCCGACTGGCTGCAATTGAGCGGCCCGGCCTATGTGATTTCCACCGCTTGCACCTCCAGCGCCCGCGCGCTGCTGAGTGCCCAACGCCTGCTCGACCTTGGCGTATGCGATGCGGTGATCTGCGGCGGCGTGGACAGCCTGTGCAAGCTGACCCTCAATGGCTTCAGTGCGCTGGAAGCGGTGTCGAGTGAACGTTGCAACCCGTTTTCGGCGAACCGCGATGGCATCAATATCGGCGAAGCGGCGGTGCTGTTTCTGATGACCCGGGCACCGGGCCCCATCGCTCTGCTCGGCGGCGGCGCCAGCTGTGACGCCCACCATATTTCCGCGCCCGAGCCCACCGGCAAAGGCGCATTGCAGGCAATGCGCAAGGCCCTGGCCAGTGCAGGGCTTGTGCCCGAGCAGATCGGCTACCTGAACCTGCATGGCACCGCCACCCAGCACAACGACGCGATGGAAAGCCTGGCCGTCGCCAGCCTCTTCCCCGATGGCGTCGCCTGCTCATCGACCAAACCCATGAGCGGCCATACCCTGGGCGCGGCCGGCGCATTGGAAGCTGCCTTCTGCTGGCTGAGCCTGGCCCACGGCCGCGTGCCGCCCCACGTGTGGGACGGCCAGCCCGACCCCGCGCTGCCTGCCTTGCAATGGGCGCGCCGCGGCGACACCCTGGAAAAACCTTGCCTGATGAGCAATTCATTTGCCTTCGGCGGCAACAACATCAGCCTGATTATCGGAGAGGCCCCATGACCCACTGGCCACTCGCCGAACTGCTGCCTCACGCCGGCGACATGATTCTGATCGACCACGTGCTGTCGTTCGATGACGAGCAAATCCACACCCGCACCACCGTCAAGCCTGGCGGCCTGTTCAACCAGGCCGACGGCAGTCTGCCGGCGTGGGTCGGCGTTGAGTTGATGGCGCAAAGTGTCGCCGCCTACGCCGGTTGCCACGCACGTCAAAAGGGCGAAGCGGTGGAACTGGGGTTCCTGCTGGGCACACGTAAGTTTGAATGCAACGTGGCGCACTTCCCCGCCGGCGCCGAGTTGACCATCCACGGTTTGCGCTCCCTGGAAGACGACAACGGCATGGGTGTGTTCGAATGCCACCTTACCGGAATCGGCATCCAGGCCAGCGCCCGTTTGAACGTATTTCGACCGCCCCAGGCGGCCAACTATTTAGCTGAATCGAAGGACGAAACGCCATGACTGAATCCGTACTGGTCACCGGCTCCAGCCGTGGCATCGGCCGCGCCATTGCCCTGCGCCTGGCCCAGGCCGGGCATGACATCGTGCTGCATTGCCGCAGCGGCCGTGCCGAAGCCGACGCAGTACAGGTCGAAATCGAGGCCCTGGGACGCCGGGCGCGGGTGCTGCAATTCGACGTGGCGGACCGTACAGCCTGCAAGGCAATCCTTGAAGCCGATGTGGAGCAACACGGCGCCTACTATGGCGTGGTGCTCAACGCCGGCCTGACCCGCGACGGCGCGTTCCCGGCCTTGTCCGAAGACGATTGGGACGTCGTGATGCGCACCAACCTGGACGGCTTCTACAACGTGCTGCACCCGGTGATGATGCCGATGATCCGGCGCCGCGCCGCCGGGCGTATCGTGTGTATTACGTCGGTCTCGGGGCTGATCGGTAACCGTGGCCAGGTTAACTACAGTGCCTCCAAGGCCGGCCTGATCGGCGCCGCCAAGGCCTTGGCCATCGAACTGGGCAAGCGCAAGATCACCGTCAACTGCGTGGCACCGGGCTTGATCGATACCGCCATGCTGGATGAAAACGTACCGGTGGAAGAACTGATGAAGATGATCCCGGCGCAGCGCATGGGCACCCCGGAAGAAGTCGCCGGTGCGGTGAATTTCCTGATGTCGGCCGAAGCCGGCTATATCACTCGCCAGGTATTGGCCGTGAATGGGGGCCTGTGCTGATGAAACGCGTCGTCGTCACCGGCATGGCCGGCATGACCTCCCTGGGCGGTGACTGGGCCACCATCTCGGCCAACTTCCGCGCCAACCGCAGCGGCATCCGGCGCATGGACGAGTGGGATCGGTTCACCGAACTGAACACGCGCCTGGCCGGGCCGATTGATGATTTCGTGGTGCCGGCGCATTGGACGCGCAAGCAATTGCGCAGCATGGGCCGCGTCTCGCGCCTGGCGGTGTGGGCGGCGGAGCAGGCGCTGCAGGACGCCGGCCTGCTCGGTGACGAGTCGATCAAGGACGGGCGCATGGGTGTGGCCTGCGGCTCGTCCACCGGCAGCACCGACGAGATCAAGGCCTTCGGCAACATGCTGCTGAACTCCGTGGCCGAGGGGCTCAACGCCAACTCCTATGTGCGCATGATGCCGCACACCACCGCGGCGAATATCAGCATCTTTTTTGGCCTGACCGGGCGCCTGATCCCCACCTCCAGCGCCTGCACCAGCGGCAGCCAGGGCATCGGCTATGCCTACGAGGCGATCAAGTTCGGCCGCCTGCCGTTGATGCTCGCCGGCGGCGCCGAAGAGCTATGCCCCACCGAAGCCATGGTGTTCGACGCGCTTTACGCCACCAGCCTGAAAAACGACGCGCCGCAAACCAGCCCACGCCCATACGACAGCGGCCGCGACGGCCTGGTGATCGGCGAAGGCGGCGGCATGCTGGTGCTTGAAGAGTTGGAGCACGCCCTGGCGCGCGGTGCGCATATCCACGCAGAGATCGTCGGCTTCGGCAGCAACGCCGACGGCCAGCACACCACTCGCCCGGAACAGAAGACCATGCGCCGCGCCATGGAGCTGGCCCTGGAAGACGCCGGGCTGGCACCGTCCGCCATCGGCTACGTCAACGGCCACGGCACCGCCACCGATCAAGGCGACATCGCCGAAACCCAGGCCACCAGCAGCCTGTTCGGCCCGCGCATGCCCATCAGCTCGCAGAAAAGCTTCTTCGGCCACACCCTCGGGGCGTGCGGGGCGTTGGAGTCGTGGTTCAGCATCGAGATGATGAACAGCAACCAGTACGTGCACACCTTCAACCTGGACTCCGTCGACCCGCAATGCGGCGAGCTGGATTACCTGCAAGGTGAGTTTCGCGAGATGCATCACGACTACGTGATGAACAATAACTTTGCCTTTGGCGGCGTGAACACGTCGCTGATCTTCCGCCGCTGGTCCTGACTTTTTAATCGATTGGAGAATACGGAATGTCTTCCTTGCTACGCGCCACCCTGATCACCCTGGCCCTGCTGACCACTGCCGGCTGCACCAGCAAACCGGTGCTCAACACCCAGCACGACCTGCAGGCCGACACCCAGGTCAGCGAAGAAAAAATGAAGCAGGTCATCGTCAACGCCCTGCAAAAACGCGAATGGACCGTACAACGCCTGAGCCCGCAACTGGTGCAGGCCGAGATCACCGTGCGCAACCAGTATTACGCAGCCATCGACATCCGCTACACCCGTAACAGCTACGCCATCACCTACCGCGACAGCCGCGCGCTGGGCTACAAGGACGGCAAGATCCACCGCAACTACAACCGCTGGGTGAACAACCTGGACAGCGACATCATGGCGGGCTTGCGCAACGGTGGCGTGAATGAATCGGGCTCGGCGGCACAGTTGTTCGAGCAGACGGGTACCTCCAAGTAGAACCGACGCGCTCTGTTCTTCAGCAACGACAAAGGGCGCCTTTCGGCGCCCTCTTCCCTGCCAGTGCCTACACCAGCGCCTTACGCGTCAGCAGCTCCACAAACGCCGCAGCCATGGGCGTCTGCGCACCCTTGCGCTGCACCAGCCACACCGACGTCACCGCCTCCGGGTCGAGCAAGGTGCGATACACCACACCATCAATGCGAATGCGCTGGTAAGACGCCGGCAACACCGAAACTCCCAGCCCTGCGGCCACCAGGCCGATGATGGTCATCGCCTCTCCCGCTTCCTGGGCGACGTGTGGGCTGAAGCCGGCGTCGCGGCACAGGCTGAGCAGTTGGGCATACAAGCCACTACCGTAACTGCGTGGGAAAAACACAAATGGCTCGTCAGCCAGTTGCGTCAGATGCAAGCCACGCTCGCTGCCTTGCGCCAATGGGTGGCCTGCGTTCAATACCGCGACCAGCGGCTCACGCATCAGCTCGACAACACTCAACGAGTCCGCCAACGGCAACGGCCGCATCAGCCCCACCTGGATCGACTCATCCAGCAGCGACTCGGCCACTTCGGTGCTGCTCATTTCCTGCAAGTTCAGGTGTACCGCCGGGAAGGCCTGGCGAAACGCAAAGATCGCCTGGGGAATGCTGGAATTGAACGGCGCCGACGACGTGAAGCCGATCTTCAATTCCCCCAGTTCGCCCAATTGCGCACGCCGGGCCACGTCAGCCGCCTTGTCCACCTGCGCCAGCACTAATCGCGCTTCGTGCAGGAACAGCCGCCCCGCCTCGCTCAGCTCGACCCGACGATTGGTACGCTCGAATAACCGTGCGCCCACCTCCTGCTCCAGCGCCTGGATCTGCTGGCTCAGCGGCGGTTGCGAGATGCCCAGCACCTGCGCCGCTCGACCAAAGTGCAGCTCTTCGGCGACGGCGATGAAGTACCGCAGATGACGCAATTCCATGCCCACCTCATTAGGTCGTAAAAGCTATCAAACAGGTCGAACAATATATTGGAAAGAATCATTAGCCAGCTATATTCTTTTTTGCATTGCCTGCCCTGGCAGACCATTGCTCAACGAGGCCCCTGTGAAATCTGCTGTCGCGCCACTCGCTCACGAAGTACCGCCCACCGCCCTGGATGAAGGGGTGGCTCAACCGAGCGACGCCTACATCGAAAAAGGCACGCCGATGTTCATGCGTACGGTGCTGGCGCTGTTCTGCGGCGGTTTCGCCACGTTTGCCCTGCTGTATTGCGTGCAACCGATGATGCCGGCGCTGTCCCACGAGTTTTCCATCAATGCGGCGCAAAGCAGTCTGATTCTGTCGGTCGCCACCGCGATGCTTGCCCTGGGCCTACTGATCACCGGGCCGATTTCCGACACCCTGGGACGTAAACCGGTGATGGTGGCTGCATTGTTCTGCGCGGCGCTGGCCACGATTGCCAGCGGTCTGATGCCATCCTGGGAAGGGATCTTGCTGATGCGTGCGCTGGTCGGGCTATCGTTGAGCGGCTTGGCCGCCGTTGCCATGACCTACCTGAGCGAAGAGATCCACCCACACCACATTGGCCTGGCCATGGGCCTTTACATCGGCGGCAATGCGATAGGCGGCATGAGCGGGCGCTTGATGATCGGCGTATTGATCGACTTCGTCAGCTGGCACACCGCGATGCTGATCATCGGCGCCCTGGCGCTGATTGCGGCCACGGTGTTCTGGAAGATCCTCCCCGAATCGCGCAACTTCCGCGCCAGCAGCCTCAAGCCGCGCAGCCTGGTTGACGGCTTTGTCATGCACTTCAAGGACGCCGGCCTGCCATGGTTGTTTCTGGAAGCCTTCCTGTTGATGGGTGCCTTCGTGACGATGTTCAACTACATCGGCTATCGCCTGCTGGCCGATCCCTACGACCTGAGCCAGGCGGTGGTCGGCCTGCTGTCGTTGGTGTACCTCTCGGGTATCTACAGCTCGGCGAAAATCGGCTCGCTGGCCGACCGCCTCGGCCGCCGACGCGTGCTGTGGGCCACCATCGTGTTGATGCTCGGCGGAATGACGTTAACCCTCTTCACGCCATTGTGGCTGGTGGTGCCGGGCATGTTGGTCTTCACCTTCGGCTTCTTCGGCGCCCACTCGGTGGCCAGCAGTTGGATCGGCCGCCGCGCGGTCAAGGCCAAGGGGCAAGCGTCCTCGCTGTACCTGTTCAGCTATTACGCCGGCTCCAGCGTCGCGGGCACCACGGGCGGTTTTTTCTGGCACCTTGCCGGGTGGAACGGGATCGGCGCGTTTATCGTGGCGTTGTTGATCGGCGCGCTGCTGGTGGCATTGAAGTTGGCGAAGCTGCCGCCGTTGGGGCATGTCTGAAGGTTTCTGGCTATTAATGTGGGAGGGGCGAATCGTCGCACCGCCCCTCCCACATTTTGGTTTGCGTTTTATTCGTGGTATTGCGCGGACAGTTCATGCACCGCCTGCAGGAACGCGCCCGCGTGCTCCGGGTTCACTTCCGGCGTGATGCCATGACCCAGGTTGAACACATGCCCGCTGCCCTTGCCATAGCTGGCCAGGATGCGGCCGACTTCGGCGCGGATCGCTTCCGGCTTGGCGTACAGCACCGTCGGGTCCATGTTGCCTTGCAGCGCAACCTGGTTGCCGACGCGACGGCGGGCTTCGCCGAGGTCGCAGGTCCAGTCCAGGCCCAGGGCATCGGCACCGGCGTCTGCAATGCTCTCCAACCATAGGCCGCCGCCTTTGGTGAACATGATTACCGGCACTTTGCGGCCTTCGTGTTCGCGGATCAGGCCGCCGACGATCTTGCGCATGTAGGCCAGGGAGAATTCCTGGTATGCCGCCGCCGACAGGTTGCCGCCCCAGGTGTCGAAAATCTGCACCGCTTGCGCGCCGGCCATGATCTGGCCGTTGAGGTAGGAGGTCACCGACTGCGCCAGCTTATCCAGCAGCAGGTGCATGGCCTGCGGGTTGTCGTAGAGCATGGCCTTGGTTTTGCGGAAGTCTTTCGACGAGCCGCCTTCGACCATGTAGGTGGCCAGGGTCCATGGGCTGCCGGAGAAACCGATCAGCGGCACGCGGCCGTTCAGTTCGCGGCGGATGGTGCTTACGGCGTCCATCACGTAGCCGAGGTCTTTGTGCGGATCGGGGATCGGCAGGGCTTCGATATCGGCCAGGGTGCTGACGACCTTCTTGAAACGCGGGCCTTCGCCGGTTTCAAAATACAGGCCCTGGCCCATGGCGTCGGGGATGGTGAGGATGTCGGAGAACAGGATGGCCGCGTCCAGTTGTGGGTAGCGGTCCAGCGGCTGCAGGGTGACTTCGCAGGCGAATTCCGGGTTCATGCACAAGCTCATGAAGTCGCCGGCGTGGGCGCGACTGGCGCGGTATTCCGGCAGGTAGCGACCGGCTTGACGCATCATCCACACCGGAGTGACGTCTACGGGCTGCTTGAGCAGGGCACGAAGGAAACGGTCGTTCTTGAGGGCAGTCATGTCGGCATCCGCAAAAAAAGTGCGGGCATTTTCTCAGAGCGCGACGCAAAAGGCACGGAGTGAGCCGTGCCTTTTGTCTATCGGGTTGATTTACGACAATATCTTGAACCTGCGCAAATCAAATGTGGGAGGGGCGGTGCGACGATTCGACTTGCCCCGATTGCAGTGTGTCAGTCTGAGTATCTTTAACTGAACCACCGCTATCGGGGGCAAGCCCCCCCCACATTTTGGCCACATTTCAAAGGTGAAATGGGTCAGACCTGAAGATAGTCCAGGATGCCTTCGGCGGCGTTGCGGCCTTCGAAGATCGCCGTTACTACCAGGTCAGAGCCGCGCACCATATCGCCACCCGCAAAAATCTTCGGGTTGCTGGTCTGGTGCTTGTACTGGCCTTGTTCCGGGGCGACGACGCGGCCCTGGCTGTCGGTCTGGATCTGGAACTGCTCGAACCAGGGCGCCGGGCTTGGGCGGAAACCGAAGGCGATGACCACCGCGTCGGCCGGGATGATCTCTTCGGAACCCGGGATCGGCTCGGGGCTGCGGCGGCCACGGGCGTCCGGTTCGCCGAGACGGGTCTCGACCACCTTCACGCCTTCGACACGGTCTTCACCGACAATCGCGATCGGCTGGCGGTTGTAGAGGAATTTCACGCCTTCTTCCTTGGCGTTCTTCACCTCTTTGCGCGAGCCGGGCATGTTGGCTTCGTCACGGCGATACGCGCAGGTCACCGACTTGGCGCCCTGGCGGATCGAGGTGCGGTTGCAGTCCATCGCGGTGTCGCCACCGCCCAGCACCACGACCTTCTTGCCCTTCATGTCGACGAAATCTTCCGGCGACTTTTCAAAGCCCAGGTTGCGGTTGACGTTGGCGATCAGGAAGTCGAGCGCGTCATACACGCCCGGCAGGTCCTCACCGGCAAAGCCGCCCTTCATGTAGGTGTAGGTGCCCATGCCCATGAACACCGCATCGTATTCTTCGAGCAGTTGCTCCATGGTCACGTCTTTGCCGATCTCGGTGTTCAGGCGGAACTCGATACCCATGCCGGTGAACACTTCACGACGGTTGCTCAACACGGTTTTTTCCAGCTTGAACTCTGGGATACCGAAGGTCAGCAGGCCGCCGATTTCCGGGTTCTTGTCGAACACCACCGGGGTCACGCCGCCACGCACCAGTACGTCGGCACAACCCAGGCCGGCAGGGCCCGCGCCGATGATCGCCACGCGCTTGCCGGTCGGCTTGACCTTGGACATGTCCGGACGCCAGCCCATGGCGAAGGCTGTGTCGGTGATGTACTTCTCCACCGAACCGATGGTCACCGCGCCGAAGCCGTCGTTGAGGGTGCACGCGCCCTCGCACAGACGGTCCTGCGGGCACACCCGGCCGCAGACTTCCGGCAGGGTGTTGGTCTGGTGCGACAGCTCGGCGGCGGCGAGGATGTTGCCCTCGGCCACCAGCTTCAGCCAGTTGGGAATGAAGTTGTGCACCGGGCACTTCCATTCGCAATACGGGTTACCGCACCCCAGGCAGCGGTGGGCCTGGTCGGCCGAGTGCTGGGGTTTGAAGGGTTCGTAGATTTCCACGAACTCTTTCTTGCGTTGACGCAACAGTTTCTTCTTCGGATCTTTGCGCCCGACATCGATGAACTGGAAGTCGTTATTCAGACGTTCAGCCATGTTAAAACCTCATCAAACTCTTCAGGCGCATATCACTGCGGGTTGGCACGGATGCTGGAAAGCAACGATTTCAGGTTGGCAGCCTTGGGCTTGACCAGCCAGAAACGACGCAGGTAATCATCGAGGTTTTCGGCGAGGTTACGACCCCATTCGCTGCCGGTTTCCTCGACGTATTCATCCAGCACGTGCTGCAAGTGGTTGCGATAGGATTCCATGGCTTCGCCGCTGATGCGCTGGATCTCGACCAACTCGTGGTTGACCTTGTCGACGAAGGTGTTGTCCTGGTCGAGCACATAGGCGAAACCGCCGGTCATGCCCGAACCGAAGTTGTAACCGGTTTTGCCCAGTACCGCGACAAAGCCACCGGTCATGTACTCGCAGCAGTGATCGCCGGTGCCTTCCACCACGGTGTGGGCACCGGAGTTACGCACGGCGAAACGCTCGCCGGCGGTGCCTGCGGCGAAGAGCTTGCCACCGGTGGCGCCGTACAAGCAGGTGTTGCCGATGATGGCGCTGTCCTGGGTCTTGTACACGCTGCCTTTAGGCGGAACGATCACCAGCTTGCCGCCGGTCATGCCCTTGCCCACGTAGTCGTTGGCGTCGCCTTCCAGGTACATGTGCAGGCCGCCGGCGTTCCACACGCCAAAGCTCTGGCCCGCGGTGCCCTTGAAGCGGAAGGTGATCGGCGCCTTGGCCATGCCCTGGTTGCCGTGCTTGCGCGCGATTTCGCCGGAGACACGTGCACCGATGGAACGGTCGCAGTTGCAGATATCCAGGGCGAATTCGCCACCGCTGGCGTCGTTGATCGAGGAACCGGCCATTTCGACCATTTTCTCGGCCAGCAGGCCTTTGTCGAACGGCGGGTTGCGATCCACCTGGCAGAATTGCGGCTTGTCTGCCGGGATGTGATCACTGCCCAACAACGGCGTCAGGTCCAGGTGCTGTTGCTTGGCGGTCTGGCCTTCGAGGATGTCCAGCAGATCGGTGCGACCGATCAGCTCTTCGAGGGAACGCACGCCCAGCTTGGCCAGCCACTCACGGGTTTCTTCGGCGACGTAGGTGAAGAAATTCACCACCATGTCGACGGTGCCGATGTAGTGATCCTTGCGCAGTTTTTCGTTCTGCGTCGCCACGCCGGTGGCGCAGTTGTTCAAGTGGCAGATGCGCAGGTATTTGCAGCCCAGGGCGATCATGGGCGCAGTGCCGAAGCCGAAGCTCTCGGCACCGAGAATCGCGGCCTTGATCACGTCCAGGCCGGTTTTCAGGCCGCCGTCGGTCTGTACCCGCACCTTGCCGCGCAGGTCGTTGCCGCGCAAGGTCTGGTGGGTTTCCGCCAGGCCGAGTTCCCATGGCGCACCGGCGTACTTGATGGAGGTCAGCGGCGAAGCGCCGGTGCCGCCGTCGTAGCCGGAGATGGTGATCAGGTCGGCATACGCCTTGGCCACGCCGGCGGCGATGGTGCCCACGCCGGCTTCCGCCACCAGTTTCACCGAGACCAGGGCCTGCGGGTTGACTTGCTTGAGGTCGAAAATCAGCTGCGACAAGTCTTCAATCGAATAGATATCGTGGTGCGGCGGTGGCGAAATCAGAGTCACGCCCGGCACTGCATAACGCAGCTTGGCGATCAGGCCGTTGACCTTGCCGCCCGGCAGCTGGCCGCCCTCACCGGGCTTGGCGCCCTGAGCCACCTTGATCTGCAGCACTTCGGCGTTGACCAGGTATTCCGGGGTCACGCCGAAACGGCCGGTGGCGACCTGCTTGATTTTCGAGCTTTTGATGGTGCCGTAGCGCGCCGGGTCTTCGCCGCCTTCGCCGGAGTTGGAACGCGCACCCAGGCGGTTCATGGCTTCGGCCAGGGCTTCGTGCGCCTCAGGCGACAAGGCGCCGAGGGAAATACCGGCGGAGTCGAAGCGCTTGAGGATCGATTCCAGCGGTTCGATTTCGCTGATGGCCAACGGTGTGTCCAGGGTCTTCACCTTGAACAGGTCGCGGATCATCGACACCGGGCGGTTATCCACCAGCGCGGTGTATTCCTTGAACTTGGCGTAGTCGCCCTGCTGCACGGCGGCTTGCAGGGTGCTGACCACGTCCGGGTTGTACGCGTGGTATTCGCCACCGTGCACGAACTTGAGCAGGCCGCCTTGCTGGATCGGCTTGCGCGCGCTCCAGGCTTCGGCCGCCAGGGCTTTCTGTTCGGCTTCGATGTCGACGAAACGCGCGCCTTTGATACGGCTTGGCACGCCACGGAAGCTCAGGTCGCAGACTTCTTCGGACAGGCCGATGGCTTCGAACAGTTGAGCGCCGCGATACGACGTGACGGTGGAGATGCCCATCTTCGACAGAATCTTCAGCAGGCCCTTGGTGATGCCCTTGCGGTAGTTCTTGAACACCTCATAGAGGTCGCCCAGTACTTCACCGGTGCGGATCAGGTCACCCAGCACTTCGTACGCAAGGAACGGGTACACCGCCGAAGCGCCGAAGCCGATCAGCACCGCAAAGTGATGCGGATCGCGAGCGGTGGCGGTCTCGACGAGGATGTTGGAGTCGCAACGCAGGCCTTTTTCGGTCAGGCGATGGTGCACGGCGCCGGTGGCGAGCGAGGCGTGGATCGGCAGCTTGCCCGGCGCGATGTGGCGGTCGGTCAACACGATCTGGGTGCGGCCGGCGCGCACAGCTTCTTCGGCCTGGTCGGCGACGTTGCGCACCGCGGCTTCAAGGCCGAGGCTCTCGTCGTAGTTCAGGTCGATGATCTGGCGGTCGAAGCCCGGGCGATCCAGGGTCATCAGCGAGCGCCACTTGGCCGGGGAAACGACCGGCGAGCTGAGGATCACGCGGGAGGCATGCTCAGGCGATTCCTGGAAGATATTGCGCTCGGCACCGAGGCACACCTCCAGGGACATCACGATGGCTTCGCGCAGCGGGTCGATCGGTGGGTTGGTGACCTGGGCGAACTGCTGGCGGAAGTAGTCGTACGGCGTGCGCACGCGCTGGGACAGCACGGCCATCGGCGTATCGTCGCCCATGGAGCCGACGGCCTCGTAGCCTTGCTCACCGAGCGGGCGCAGCACTTGGTCGCGCTCTTCGAACGTGACCTGATACATCTTCATGTACTGCTTGAGCTGGTCGATGTCATAGAAGGCCGAACCGTGGTCGTTGTCTTCCATGGTCGCCTGGATACGCAGGGCGTTCTTGCGCAGCCATTGCTTGTACGGGTGACGGGACTTCAGGCGGTTGTCGATGGCGTCGGTGTCGAGGATCTGCCCGGTTTCGGTGTCCACGGCCAGGATCTGCCCAGGGCCGACACGGCCTTTGGCGATCACGTCTTCGGGCTGGTAGTTCCACACGCCGATTTCCGACGCGAGGGTGATGAAACCGTTGGTGGTGGTGACCCAGCGCGCCGGGCGCAGACCGTTGCGGTCGAGCAGGCACACCGCGTAGCGACCGTCGGTCATGACCACGCCGGCCGGGCCGTCCCACGGCTCCATGTGCATCGAATTGTACTCATAGAACGCACGCAGGTCCGGGTCCATGGTCTCGACGTTCTGCCACGCAGGCGGAATGATCATGCGCACGCCACGGAACAGGTCGATGCCGCCGGTGACCATCAATTCGAGCATGTTGTCCATGCTGGAGGAGTCCGAACCCACGCGATTGACCAGCGGGCCGAGCTCTTCGAGGTCCATCAGATCGTTGGCGAACTTGGTGCGACGGGCCACGGCCCAGTTGCGGTTGCCGGTAATGGTATTGATCTCGCCGTTGTGGGCGAGGAAGCGGAATGGCTGGGCCAGCGGCCATTTCGGCAGGGTGTTGGTGGAGAAGCGCTGGTGGAACACGCAGATCGCGGTTTGCAGGCGCTCATCGCTCAGGTCCGGATAGAAGGCGGTGAGGTCCGCCGGCATCATCAGGCCTTTATAAATGATGGTCTTGTGGGAAAAGCTGCAGATGTAGTGGTCGGTGTCCGCGGCGTTGGCCACGGACGAGCGACGGCGCGATGTAAACAGCTTGATCGCCATGTCCTGGTCGCTCAGGCCGTCGCCTGCGATGAACACCTGTTCGATCTGCGGCAGGCGCTCCAAGGCCAGGCGGCCGAGCACGCTGGTGTCGATCGGCACTTTGCGCCAGCCGACGAGTTGCAGGCCGGCTGCGACGATTTCGCGGTTCATGTTCTCGCGAGCGGCTTCGGCTTTGACCGGGTCCTGGTTGAAAAACACCATGCCCACGGCGTACTGCTTGGGCAGGTCGACCGCGAAATGCTCTTTGGCGACAGCGCGCAGGAACTGGTCGGGCTTTTGAATCAGCAAGCCACAACCGTCACCGGTCTTGCCGTCGGCGTTGATCCCACCACGGTGGGTCATGCAGGTCAGGGCCTCGATGGCCGTTTGCAAAAGGGTATGACTGGGCTCGCCCTGCATATGGGCTATCAGGCCGAAACCGCAGTTATCCTTGAATTCATCGGGTTGGTACAGACCTGCTTTCATAGACACTTTCTCACCAGGCTGCCTCTTTTACCGAGGCAAATTTCTTTTCAATTCAACCGGTTACCTTCCACGCCGAACGTACGCCGGCTTAGCGGGGGCAAAAGGGAGGTCATTGTACACACCGACACAGACGCTCACAAATTTAGCGACGAAATGTCGCAAATCTATGTCGCATTTATGAAAGGTTTAAAGCGATATGCTGTGCTAGTCAAAACTTTTTTAATTCTGACCGCTACGACTCAAAAGCTACATGCGCAGACACCACAAAGCGCGCGGCCTTCAGGGCTGCACGCTGTTGTAGTTTTTTTGAGGTGCCGGGAGGGCGACCTGGGTAAGGTCGCCGGATCTTCAGCGAGTTGTTGCCAGTTCTTGTTGAACGCTGGCAACAGTGCGAGGCCAAGGTTTACCAGCCTGAACCTTCGCTGGCAAGGTTTTGATCGCAGAATCAGCTGCGGCACGGCTTGCGAAGTTGCCGTAGGTGATCACGTAGAGAGGCTTGCCGTTGAGCACTTTCTTGAAATAACGGTACTCGCCGCCCTGCTCCTTCACGAACGCCTGGGCGTTGGCTTCGGAGCTGGTGCCGAGGATCTGCACCACAAAATTCCCGGTAGGCTGGCTGGCGTACCAACTGCTGCCGGCCGCACCGGCCTTGGCCACGGTGGCCGGTTTTTCAGCCGGCTTGGTCACAGGCGCTGGCTTGGCGGCTGGAGCAGGCGCGACAGGCTTGGTCACAGGTGCGGGCTTGGCGGTAGCAACGGTAGGCGCAGGTGTTGGCACTGGCTTGGCGGCCGGCTGACCCGCCGGCACGCCCGCAGGTGGTGCGGTGGTGGTCACCGTCGGTGGGGTAGCGCTGGAACCTTCCACAGGCACGCCGTCGTCGCCTTCGGAGATACCGCCGGCTTCTTCGGCGAGCGGGCCGCGCATTACAGGTTGGCCGACCATCGGCAGGTTGGTCGGCTGGCCGGAGTTGGCGAACTCGACATTCGGCGTGGGTTTACCCAGTGGCAGTTGCGCCTGTTCAGCCGGGGCGCCGGCCGTGGTGGGTGCCTTACTGCGGCCTGGGATCAACCAGGCGGCCGCAACAGCGACCACGACAACAGCGGAAATCGCCAATACGTGCTTCTTAGGCATAGTGAACCCCATCTTTGGACGCTTGACCGCTGAGCGGCTGGCAATCATGGCTTCGATCATGGCATCGCGGGCAACCTGGTTGATGGTGCCAGGCCAGCCGCCTGCGCTTTCGTGAATATCAGAGATCTGTTGAGCGGAGAAAAGTTCGATACCCGCCCCTGCGCCTTCGAGGCGTTGAGCCAGGTATTCGCGGGTTTCTTCCTCTTCGTAGGGCTGTAATTCGATGACGTGGAACAGCTCTTGATCGCCACTGATCTGCTCCAGATCGGCGATGAGCGACGACTCACCAAACAGGAACACATGGGGGCGACCTTCCGGCGTACCCGCCGCCAGCGCCAGCAGCGCTTCCAGGGCTGATTCATCGAGCTGCTCGGCGTCATCCACCAGCAGGTAGACTTCCTGGCCGGTGAGACCCAACTGCACCACTTGCTTGAGGATCGCGTTCGGTTCGGCAGTGGACACGTCCAGGGCTTGTGCCACTTGGCGCAGCACGCCCGCCGCATCCC
Organism: Pseudomonas sp. S3_A03; assembly: GCF_054668275.1. Classification (NCBI taxonomy): domain Bacteria; kingdom Pseudomonadati; phylum Pseudomonadota; class Gammaproteobacteria; order Pseudomonadales; family Pseudomonadaceae; genus Pseudomonas; species Pseudomonas sp. S3_A03. The sequence continues at coordinate 4,530,045 of NZ_CP162753.1, read as the reverse complement.
CGGCACCACGGGCCGACACCACCAGGCTTTGGACCGATTGCTTGTTGGTGCTCGCCACCAGGGCCTGGCGCAACAGCGTCTTGCCGCTGCCCAACGGGCCCGTCACCACCAACAGCAACTGGCTGTAGCGTGCGAGGTGATGCAACTGTCCCAGCACCGGCTTGCGCTGGGCCGGGAAAAATTTGAAACCAGGCACCCGTGGCGCAAAAGGGTCATGGCTGAGGTGGTAATGGCCGAGGAACGCCTCGTCGGCATGCAAACTAGTCATCGCGATCTTATTAACCTTTAAGCTGGGCCAGGGCGCGGTAATCCGCTCCCAGCGTGGCCTGTAAAATCTCTTTCGGATAATCGTCGGTCACCACCGCTTCACCCATATGGCGCAGCAGCACCAGTCGCAGTCGACCGTCGATCACTTTCTTGTCTATCGCCATATGCTCGAGGAAGTCCGCCTCGCTCATCTCTTCGGGCGGAATAACCGGCAAACCGGCACGCTGGAACAGGCGGATACCACGGTCACGCTCCTGGGCACTGATCCAGCCCAGGCGTTGCGACATCTCCAACGCCATCACGGTGCCAGCCGCCACGGCCTCACCATGCAACCACACACCATAGCCCATGTGCGTTTCGATCGCGTGGCCGAAGGTATGGCCCAGGTTCAGGGTGGCCCGTACACCGGACTCGCGCTCGTCGGCATTCACCACCAGCGCCTTGGCGGCGCAGGAGCGGGAAATCGCCTCGGTCAGTGCCGCTTGATCGAGGTTGCGCAGCGCATCCACATGTTCTTCGAGCCAGGCCAGGAAAGGCTCATCGCAGATCAACCCATACTTGATGACTTCCGCAAGGCCCGCCGACAGCTCGCGCGGCGGCAAGGTGTTGAGGGTCGCGGTATCAATCAGCACAGCCTGCGGCTGGTAGAACGCGCCGACCATATTCTTGCCCAGCGGGTGGTTGATGCCGGTCTTGCCGCCCACCGACGAATCGACCTGGGACAGCAGGGTGGTCGGCACTTGGATGAAGTCCACGCCACGCTGGTAGCAGGCCGCCGCAAACCCGGCCATGTCGCCGATCACACCGCCGCCCAGGGCGATCACGGTGGTACGCCGATCATGGCGTGCGGTCAGCAGGCCATCGAAAATCAGTTGCAGGGTTTCCCAATTCTTGTGGGCTTCGCCGTCAGGCAAAATCACCGAGATCACCGAGTACGCCGCCAGGCTGCGGCTCAAACGCTCAAGATATAGCGGCGCAACCGTTTCATTGGAAATGATCGCCACTTGCCGCCCGGCAATATGCGGCGCCAGCAATTCGGGCTGGTCCAACAGACCTTCGCCAATATGGATCGGGTAGCTGCGCTCGCCTAGATCGACCTTAAGTGTCTGCATGTGTCCCCGCGTTAGAGATGATTGACGACCGGCAACGTCCGCTGCCTGATGGCTCTACGCCACACCCCTTGGGGTCATAGCGCGCCGCCGAGAATAGCGCATTTCGGGCCTGGCTTTAACGGGGTGGCAGCCGTTGCAGACGCTCCAGGATGTCGAGAACCACCATCCGAGGCGGCCGCTCATCGGTTTCCACCACCAGATCGGCGATTTCCCGATACAGCGGATCGCGCAACGCCAGCAGGTCGCGCAAGGTTTTTTCCGGGTTGGCCGTGCGCAACAACGGGCGATTGCGATCGCGTGCCGTACGGCCCACCTGCTGCTCGACCGACGCATGCAAATAGACCACCCGACCACCGGCATGCAGCGCCCGACGGTTTTCATCGCGCATCACCGCGCCACCCCCGGTAGCCAATACCACGCCATCGCAGCCGCACAGCTCGGCGATCATCGCCTGTTCGCGGTCACGAAAGCCCAGTTCGCCTTCTTTATCGAAGATCCACGGGATATTGGCACCCGTGCGCAATTCAATTTCCTTGTCGGAGTCTTTGAATGGCAGGCGCAGCTCTTTGGCAAGCAAACGGCCGATGGTGCTTTTTCCAGCCCCATCGGTCCTACAAGAATCAAATTTCGCACAGAATCAACGACTCACAGCAATCGCCTGGTTATTCATAATACGCGGAGTCAGGAATACCAGCAGCTCGGATTTTTTCTCCGCCAGCACATCGCGCCGGAAAAGGCGGCCAAGATACGGCACATCGCCCAAAAATGGCACTTTATCTACCACTTTGCTCTGGGTATTGGAGAAAACTCCGCCAATAACGATGGTCTCGCCATCCTTGACCAGCACCTTGGCGTTGACCTCGTTTTTCTTGATGGGCGGTACGTCATTGAGTTTGTTCAGGTAGTCGGGCTCATCCTTGGTGACTTTGACCACCATGATCACATGGTCGTCGGGGGTGATTTGCGGCGTAACCTCCAGGGACAGCGAGGCCTCCTTGAATGACACGGAGGTTGCACCCTGGGAGGTGGATTCCTGATAGGGAATTTCGGTGCCCTTCAGGATACGTGCGGTCTCCTTGTCGGAGGTGACCACCTTGGGCTGCGAGACAATCTCGCCGTTGCCGGTTTTCTCCATGGCCGTCAGTTCCAGGTCGAGCAGCAAATTGTCGGTGATGTAGGCAATACCCAGGCCTGAAGCAGCGGTGAGCGACCCCATGTCGACAAACGGCGAGCTGGGTGGGTTTTCCGGCGGCTCCGCCCCCTCGGCCAAGGGTTTATTGATACCGCCGGCACTCCAATGACCACGATTGAGCCGCCCACCCCAGCGCACACCCAGGCTTTTGTCGTAGTCGACATTCGCCTCGACAATCCGCGCCTCGATCATCACCTGACGCACCGGGATGTCCAACTGCGCCACGATCCGCCGCAGCTCTTCAAGCCGCTCGTGGGTCTGGTAAGCGATGATATTGTTCGTGCGATCATCCACTGCCACCGAGCCGCGCTCATCGGTCGTGCCTTCCAGCCCGTTCACCGACTGAAACAACTTGGCCAGGTCCGCCGCCTTGGCGTAATTGACCTGCAGCAACTCACGACGCAGTGGCGCCAGGTCAGCCATTTGCTTGCGTGACTCCAAGGTGAGCAACTCGCGCGCAGCCAACTCTTCAGCGGGCGCCACCAGCAATACGCCGGCTTTTACCCGTTTATCCAACCCCTTGGTTTGCAGCACCAGGTCCAGGGCCTGATCCCAAGGCACGCCCTTGAGTCGCAGCGTAATCGAGCCTTGCACGTCGTCGCTGGCCACCAGGTTGAGGCCCGCCACATCGGCAATTTGCTGCAAGACGGCGCGCAACTCGATGTTCTGGAAGTTGAGATTGAGTTTGTCACCGGTATAGGCATCCAATACCGCGGCGCTCACCGGAGGTGGTAGTTGGATCAGATCCACACGATTGGGCACAGCAATAACCATCGGTGTCGTGAACGCTATCCATAGCGCCACACCGAAGGACGAAAACATCCTTTTCATTGTTTTATTCCGTTATGAATTGACGTTTAGCACGAGGGTTCGCGGGCGCTCCAGCCATGCGCCCTGTTCATCGGGGAACAATTCGACCAATTCGAGATGGCGCTCATCGATGGCCGTGACCCGCCCATGATCCCGCCCCAGGTAATCGCCGACCGCCAGGCGATACACCGTTGAGGCGGCACGCAGCAACGCGAAGGTCTGCGTTCCACGGGACAGCGTGCCGACCATTTCGAACTGATCCACCGCAAGACCTTCCAGCAAGCCTCGTGATCGAGCGAGGTCTGGCGCAAGGCCCGCCCTCAACGGCACACGATCGACTTGCATGGCCAGCGGCTGGAACGGATCGCGCAGCGCGCCAGCGTCATAGACAAAGGACGGCGCCTGTGCGACCGGCCTGCCCCGCGTGGCGCCTGGCCGTGCAAGCCAATAGGTCCTGGCCAGCAGATCAAGTCGCAACAACGCGCCATCCCGCTGCAGGGCAACATCGTGCACCGTCGTCATTCGCGAAAGGCCACCCAAGGTACTGACGAACGTCGCCAGGTCGTGGTAATTCCCGGTAACGCCGACTTGCACGGGCTGTTCAACATAGAACGCTTGAGGGCGCTCATCCAACGGCGTGACGCTCTCGACCACCAGCCCATTGGCCAGCGCCAACCGAGCAATATCCTCCAGCAGGCCGGGCATTTCGGACTCGCCTGGCAATTGCTGCAAAAGCTGCTCAGCGTTCTTCTGCACATGCTGGAACTGCCGGGCCTTCGCCTCAAGGCCAGCGGCCAAGGCAGTTTTTTCTGCAAGCTGGCGCCGTAGGACCTCTTCCTGTGCCTGGACCTGAGACAAGCGCTCGCGCAACGGGCTCAGGAGCACAAGGTCGGCCGCCGCCAGCACCAAGCCCGCCAGCGCGCAGCCAAGCAAGACCTTGCCAGGTAGGGGCCATTTTGCGGCGTTATGGGTCAGTGCGTAGAAATCGAGCCTGGGCAGGCTCATGGCTGGGCCTCAGCGGACTCTCCATGACGCACCATCAATTGAAATTCGTTGGCGCCATGCGTGCCTTCGGTTCGCACATGCTGCAACCGCGTCGCGTGGCCGCCTTCGGATGCTTCCAGACGGCGCATCAGTTGAGCGATATCCTGGCTGGACTCAGCACTGCCACTGATACTCACCGTATCGCCCTTGGCCACCACTTCATGCAGATGCACGCCGTCGGGTACCGCGCGCGCCAATTGGTCCAACAGCTGGGCGCTGGATGAGCGGGCATCGTGCAGGTCCTGCACAACCTTCATGCGCTTTGCCAATAGCTGGCTTTGCTCCCGCAGGTCGTCGAGGGTCTTGATGCTGGAATCCTGAAGGGCCACGTCCTGAGCCACGTGGCTATTACGCGTCACTTGCCGATCGATCGCCTGGTCGATCACCTGATCGGCCAGCCACACGGCCGCCAGCGCCATGCAGGCAAACGCCAGCAGAAACGCCAGGAAGTATTTGCGCCGCCGCTCCGCCAGCGCCTGGCGCCAAGGCAAAAGGTTGATTCGTGTCTTCAAGCGAAACTCCTCAGGGCCAGCCCGCAAGCAACTCCCATCCCTTGGGCATCCACGGCCCATTGTGCACCATCGACTCGATGGCCCGGCGTGAAGCTGGCGAAATCCTGACTGCTCGCGCGCGCCAATGCAAACGCTTCAACATCAATCACCGCCGGCACCAGCCCCGCCAGTGCCAAAACCGCTTCTCGGGCTTCCACGTGCGCCTTCAGGCACGCCGCCAGCAGCACCTCGACCCGTGCAGGATGGTGAGCTGACGGGCCCTGGACCTGAAAGTCGATGGCCATGTCGTCCAGCGGATACGGAATGTACTGCTCGGCCTCCATCTGGATCATCCAGCTCATCTCATCATCGCCGAGCCCGGCGTCCAACTCGACCACCCGCGTGATGACCGATGGCCCAGTCACCGCCACTGCCGCTGCGCGGGCCGAGGTCTGCATGCGCGACAACGCCGTGCGCAGAGCAAGGCCTGCGCCTTCGAGGTCCAACACCGAGCCATCCACCACAGCTTGGGCAGGCAGCCCCTGCGTGGCATAGGCTCGGATACTGTAGCCGCTGCCTGAACGCGCCAGCTCGACCAACCTGATAGCCGTGTCACTGATATCGACGCCCAGCAAGGTATCCACTTTGCGCCGGAAAAATCCCTTTCCCATAAAACTCCCCAAAACTTTACCTGTCATACCGCTTGATTGCTGTTGTGCACCCTGCATTCGGTCGACTTGTTAAAGAGCCGCGAATGACGTCCCAAGGCGAAAATGCTTTAATGCCCAGCGTTTTTCCCCGCTTTTTATCTGCAGCTCGGGTTGATCCATCGTTTGCCATGCATGCCCCGACGCGTAACTCATTCTTTTCTCTGGAAATCCAAAAGCCTTGATTCGTCTGCTGAAGTTTTTCGGGTACTCCATTGTCGCCATCGTCTGCGGGCTGCTGCTCGTGCTCAGCGGGGCTTACCTCTACCTTAGTCCGGGTTTGCCATCGGTAGAGGCCCTTAGAAGTATCCAGTTGCAGATTCCTTTGCGGGTCTACAGCAGCGATGAAAAATTGATCGCGGAGTTCGGCGAAATGCGCCGCACACCGATCCGTTTTGCCGACATTCCGCCCAATTTCATCAGCGCCCTGCTGTCCGCCGAAGATGACAATTTCGCCAATCACTACGGCGTCGATCCGAGCAGCCTGGTGCGCGCCGCCACGCAGTTGGTAAAAAGCGGACACATTCAATCCGGTGGCAGCACCATCACCATGCAGGTGGCGAAGAACTTCTTCCTCACCAGCGAACGCAGTTTTTCGCGCAAAGCCACCGAGATCCTGCTGGCCCTGCAGATCGAACGCCAGTTGACCAAGGACGAGATCCTTGAGCTGTACGTCAACAAGATTTACCTGGGTAACCGCGCCTACGGCATCGAAGCCGCTTCGCAGGTGTACTACGGCAAGTCCATTCGTGACGCCAGCCTGGCGCAGATGGCGATGATTGCCGGCCTGCCCAAGGCCCCTTCGCGTTTCAACCCCCTGGCCAACCCGGCGCGCAGTAAAGAGCGTCGCGACTGGATCCTGGGGCGCATGTACAAGCTGGGCAAGATCGACCAGGCCGCCTATGAAAGCGCGGTCGCCGAACCGCTGAACGCCAGCTACCACGTCCCGACGCCGGAAGTGAATGCACCGTACATCGCCGAAATGGCCCGTGCCGAAATGGTCGGCCGTTATGGCAGCGAGGCCTACACCGAAGGCTTCCGCGTGACCACGACCGTTCCGAGCAACCTGCAGGAAATTGCCAATGATTCGGTGCATTCCGGCCTGATCACTTACGACCAGCGCCATGGCTACCGTGGCCCTGAGTCGCGCCTGCCGGGCAAGACTCTGAGCGCCTGGACCACCGAACTGGGCAAGCAACGCGCAATCAGCGGCCTGGAGCCGGCGATCGTTACCCAGGTAAAGAAAGACGGCCTGCAGGTGCTGACCCGCGCCGGCGAAGCCCATGTGGCGTGGGACAGCATGAAGTGGGCGCGCCCCTTCCTGAATACCAACAGCATGGGCCCGATGCCCAAGCAGCCATCGGACGTCGCTCAAGTGGGTGACCTGATCCGCGTACAACGCCAGAAAGACGACAGCCTCAAATTCAGCCAGGTGCCGCTGGCCCAGAGCGCGCTGGTATCGCTGGACCCGCAGAACGGTGCGATCCGTGCCCTGGTGGGCGGCTTTGCGTTCGAGCAGAGCAACTACAACCGCGCCACCCAGGCCAAGCGCCAACCGGGTTCGAGTTTCAAACCGTTCATTTACAGTGCTGCATTGGATAACGGCTACACCGCCGCCAGCCTGGTCAACGATGCACCTATCGTGTTTGTCGACGAGTACCTGGACAAGGTCTGGCGCCCGAAGAACGACACCAATACCTTCCTTGGCCCGATCCGCATCCGCGAGGCCCTGTATAAGTCGCGCAACCTGGTCTCGATCCGCCTGCTGCAAGCGATGGGCGTAGGCAAGACCATCGACTACATCACGCGCTTTGGCTTCGCCAAGTCGGACCTGCCACCGAACCTGTCCCTGGCCCTCGGCACCGCGACGCTCACGCCAATGGAAATCGCCACCGGCTGGAGCACCTTCGCCAACGGCGGCTACAAGATCACGCCGTACCTGATCGACAAGATCGAAAGCCGCAACGGAGACACCCTGTTCACCGCCAACCCGCCACGGGTGCCGGGCGATGTGGTCAACGGCGTGGCGGCCACCGATGGCCTGGCAGCGCCAAGCAACGGTGGCATTACCATTGAGCCGACTCCAGGCGCCGCGCCGTCCACGACGGCCGCCCCGACGGAACCGCAGACACCGGCCGTTGCCGAGCGCATTGTGGATGGCCGTACCACTTATATCCTCAACAGCATCCTCGAAGACGTGATCAAGAAAGGCACCGGCCGTCGCGCCCTGGCCCTGGGCCGCGCGGATATCGCGGGCAAGACCGGTACCACCAACGAGTCCAAGGATGCCTGGTTCTCCGGTTATAACGCGGACTACGTGACCACCGTGTGGACCGGCTACGACCAACCGGAAAGCCTCGGCCGCCGTGAGTTCGGTGGCACCGTCGCACTGCCGATCTGGATGAGTTACATGGGCGCGGCCCTGAAGGACAAGCCGCTGCATACCCAGCCGGAGCCGGAAGGCATCCTCAGCCTGCGGATCGACCCAGTGAGTGGTCGTGCAGCCTCGCCAAGCACGCCGAATGCTTACTTCGAGCTGTTCAAGAGCGAAGACACGCCGCCGTCGATCAACGAGCTGGGCAATGGCGTGGTACCGGGCAGCCCGCTGCCGGCGGATGAAGCGGCGCCGATCGATCTGTTCTAATCGCTACTTCAAGCCAATAGAGATCCAAACGTGGGAGGGGGCTTGCCCCTCCCACATTTAGATCTTCACAAGGCTCAATTAAAACGCCCACAAAAAAGCCCCGACTCGCAAGAGCCGGGGCTTTTTGTTGGTGCGCTACAACGGCTTAGCCGTTGAACACATCATCCACGCTTTGCAGCGGGTAGTTCTTCGGATACGGCAGGGTGGCCACACCAGTCTCGATTGCGGCTTTGGCCACGGCATCGGAGATCAGGGTGATCAGGCGCTTGTCCATTGGCTTCGGAATGATGTACTCACGGCCGAATTCCAGTTTGGCGCCACCGTAGGCGTCGCATACATCCTGAGGTACCGGCAGCTTGGCCAGTTCACGCAGGGCATTGGCGGCCGCGACTTTCATCTCTTCGTTGATGCGCTTGGCGCGAACGTCCAGGGCACCACGGAAGATGAACGGGAAGCCCAGTACGTTGTTGACCTGGTTCGGGTAGTCCGAACGACCGGTGGCCATGATCACATCGTTACGAGTGGCGTGGGCCAGCTCCGGCGAGATCTCTGGGTCTGGGTTGGAGCAGGCGAACACGATCGGGTTGGCCGCCATGGACTTCAGGCCTTCAGCGCTCAGCAGGTTCGGGCCGGACAGGCCGACGAACACATCGGCGCCGTCGAGGGCGTCAGCCAGGGTGCGCTTGGAGGACGGGTGGGCAAACATCGCCTTGTACTGGTTCAGGTCGGTACGCTCGGACTGGATCACGCCCTTGCTGTCGACCATGTAGATGTTTTCCAGCTTGGCACCCATGCTCACGATCAGCTTCATGCAGGAGATAGCCGCAGCGCCGGCGCCCAGGCAGACGATCTTGGCATCAGCCAGGGTTTTGCCGGCGATTTCCAGGGCGTTGATCATGCCGGCCGCGGTAACGATCGCGGTGCCGTGCTGGTCATCGTGGAATACCGGAATGTCACATTGCTCGATCAGGGCCTTTTCGATTTCGAAGCACTCAGGTGCCTTGATGTCTTCCAGGTTGATGCCACCGAAGGTGATGGAGATGCGCTTGACGGTATCGATGAAGGCCTGCGGGCTTTCGGAGTCGACTTCGATGTCGAATACGTCAATGCCGGCGAAGCGCTTGAACAGCACGCCCTTACCTTCCATGACTGGCTTGGATGCCAATGGGCCGAGGTTTCCCAGGCCGAGAATCGCGGTGCCATCGGAAATCACTGCAACCAGGTTGCCCTTGCCGGTGTACTTGTACGCCAGCTCAGGGTCACGGGCGATTTCACGTACGGGCTCGGCCACGCCGGGGCTGTAGGCCAGCGACAGGTCGCGGGCGGTAGCGGTGGCCTTGGTGAGCTCTACACTCAGCTTTCCTGGACGAGGATGGGCATGATATTCGAGAGCGGCAGTTTTCAAATCAGACATATCGGCATTCCGCTTTTACTGTTGGTCGACGGACCGCCGAGGATACTCGTGTCGTAAAGCCCCTACAAGACTGGGCAGTCACAGGTGTCAAGGCCCCAAAGCGCCGTACTTTGGTCTAAGGCCACGGGATACAAGGGCTCAACTGTTCACAATTGAATAAAAAAATGTCTACAATTTTTTATTAATCTGTCGATTTGAGCATACCGGGATCGGTCAGCGGCAGCAGCCAACGCGCTTGACCGTTTTTCAGGCGCCCCTGCCTGGAGCGATCCTGCACCCAACCGCGCGCCTCGATTGTCTTGCCTTGCAGACCATTGAGCAAGCCACTGTCGAACTGGCGGGCAAGATCGGGCGCCACGCGCAATACCAGTGAGCCCTGCAATTGAATCCAGATGCCGCCGCGATTGCGCTCGATCTTGCTCACCCGGCCGCTGACCAGCGCAAAACCGGATTGCCTGAGGTCGCTCACCGATTGCACCGGCGATTGCCGCCAGAGCCCCAACCCGGCCTGGCGGGCGCTGTTTTCCGCCGCCTGCTGGCAAGCGACGAGGTCAACATTGGGCGCGACCCCCACTTGAAACCCCAAGCCTTCGGCGAGCAAGCGCGCCTCGAGGTTTTCGCCATCGGCACCGTAAAGGTGGGCCAGGGTACGTCCGTAGCGGTCTTTTCGCTCGCGCCCCGGCACCAAGCCGACGCGACCTTCACTGGCCGCCACCAACGCCTGCAAACGCTGGCGGGCAGCGACCGCATAAGGCTCGTCGCCACGCCCCTTTTTAGCGGTTTCCGGGGCGTTGACGCCGATCATGCGCACGCTGCGGCCATCCTTGAGGCGCACGGTGTCGCCATCGACCACGCGCTGTACTTCAACCCGGACCACGGACGCTGGCGCAGGGCAAAACACCTCGGCCTGAGCGGCCTGCTGCCAAATCCCAGGCACAAAAAAGGCGCCCGCGAGGGACGCCTTTTTCAACAGCTGGCAAAAGCCCATAAGGCTTTTGAGCCTTACTCTGCTGGAGTAGCAGCAGGCTTCTTGCCGAAAGCACCAAAGCGATCTGCGAAGCGCTGTACGCGGCCGCCGGTGTCCAGAGTCTTCTGCTTACCGGTGTAGAACGGGTGGCACTCGTTGCATACGTCAGTACCCAGTGGCTTGCACAGGTTCGAACGGGTTTCGAACTTGTTGCCGCAGCTGCAGGTAACTTCGATGGTTTCGTACGCTGGATGGATATCGGCTTTCATGGTGACTTCCTCGGGCTAGCGTGCCGCCACTCGACACTATTGTCGAATACCGCACGTAATTAGGCCGCGGATTCTACCAGACCTTTTTAAACGCGCAAGCTGCGGCACCTATCGCCTGTCAACATAAAAGCACCTTTCATCAGAAAACCATGGCATACCCAACACCCCCCTCGTCTGCTAGGCTCGCGCCCCTGCACCGTCACCCGCCTTTATATGAGACTCCCCGCGTGCCCGACGCCATTTTGCGCCTAGCCCTGCCCTCGCCCCTGCGCCGCCTGTTCGACTATCGAGCCCCGGCCGGCGTGCTGCGGGCGCAGTTGCAGCCGGGCATGCGCGTACGCGTGCCGTTTGGCCGCCGGGAGATGATCGGCATCCTGATCGAAATCGCCGATCACAGCGAAGTGCCCGCCGAAAAGCTCAAGCCCGCCCTGGCGATCCTTGATGCCACGGCGCCACTGCCGCACGCGCTGTTCAAGCTGTGCCTGTGGACAGCCCAGTATTACCAGCACAGCCTGGGCGACACCCTGAGCTGGGCGTTGCCAGTGCTGTTGCGGCAGGGCGAACTGGCCGAGGCGCGTCAGGAGCGCTTCTGGTCGATGGCCCCCGGCGCACGCCTCGATGACCCGCGCATCGCACGCGCGCCGCGTCAACGCGAAGCCCTGGCGACACTGGCCCAGCACCCTCACGGCGTGGCCCATCAGCTTTTAAGCAAGCTGATGCTGAGCAAAGACAGCCTCGACCTGTTGCTGGCCAAAGGCTTGGTACAGGTCGAAATCCGCAAACACGCCCCTGACCCACGCCACGAACATTGGCTGGCCCAGCCGGAACTGCCGCTGAACCCCGAGCAACGCGCCGCTTACGAGGCGATTCGCGCAGGTTTCGACAGTTTCCATGCGTTCCTGCTGGCCGGCGTCACCGGCAGTGGCAAGACCGAAGTCTATTTGCAGTTGATCCGCGAAACCCTGCAAGCCGGCAAACAGGCGCTGGTACTGATCCCTGAGATCAACCTCGGCCCGCAGACCCTGGCGCGTTTCGAGCAACGCTTCAATGCCCGCATCGCCCTGGTGCACTCGGCGGTCAACGACCGTGAGCGCCTGGAGTCATGGCTGGCGGCACGGGATGGCGAGGCCGACATTATTATCGGCACGCGTTCGGCGCTGTTCACGCCAATGAAGAACCCCGGGCTGATCATCATCGACGAAGAACACGACGGCTCCTATAAGCAGCAGGAAGGCCTGCGCTACCACGCCCGCGACCTGGCGCTGGTGCGCGCCCGCCAGGAAGACATCCCGATCGTGCTCGGTTCGGCCACGCCGTCCCTGGAGAGCCTGCACAACGCCTACACCGGCCGTTACGGACTCCTACGCCTGAATGAACGCGCCGGCGGCGCCAAACAACCGCGCTTCCTGCGCCTGGACGTAAAAAGCCGCCCGCTGGACAGCGGTATTTCCGGGCCGATGCAGCAAGCGATAGGCCAAACCCTCGCCGCCGGCCAGCAAGTCCTGGTGTTTCTTAACCGCCGCGGCTTTGCGCCGACGCTGCTGTGCCATGACTGCGGCTGGATGTCCGAATGCGAGCGCTGCGATGCGCGCATGACCGTGCACCAGCGCTATGGCGAGTTGCGCTGCCATCACTGCGGCCATGTGGAGCGCGTGCCCCGCCACTGCCCGCAGTGCGGCAAGGTCGACCTGCGCCCGGTTGGCGCGGGCACCGAGCGCGCCGAAGAGCGCCTGGGCATTCTGTTCCCGGACTACCCCGTGCTGCGGGTCGACCGCGACAGCACCTCGCGCAAAGATGCGATGAACCAACTGTTCGCGACCATCCAGAAGGGCCAGCCATGCATCCTGGTGGGCACGCAGATGCTCGCCAAGGGGCACCACTTTCCCCGGGTGACCCTGGTGTCGATCCTGGACGCCGACGGCGGCCTGTTCTCCGGCGACTTCCGCGCCAGCGAGCGCATGGCGCAGTTGATCGTGCAAGTGGCCGGGCGCGCCGGGCGTGCCGAAGAGCCGGGCAAAGTGATTATCCAGACGCACCTGGCCGACCACCCGCTGCTGATTCAACTGACCGAACAAGGTTATTTTGCCTTCGCCGAACAGGCCCTGAGCGAACGCCGCTCCGCCGGCCTGCCGCCGTTTGCCCACCTGGCCTTGCTGCGCGCCGAGGCGCACAAGCCGGGGCAGGCCGAAGGTTTCCTGGACGAGGCGTGCAGTGCCGCCGAGCGGTTGCTAGGCGAACTGGGCCTGAGCGGCATCGAACTGCTCGGCCCGGTGCCCGCGCCCATGGAACGCCGCGCGGGACGTTATCGCGCTCAGCTACTGTTACAAGCCACCTCGCGCGCGCCACTGCATCGCTTATTAAGTAGCTGGTTACTTGCTCTGGAGCAAATACCCAGCGGGCGGCAGGTGCGATGGTCGTTGGATGTGGACCCGGTAGATTTGTATTAGTAGCAAGCCAACTCCCACATTTTGAAAGGTGAACACCGTTAAATGCGGGAGCGGGCGTGCCCGCGATGAGGCCCGCAGGTCCGCCATCTGGTCTGAACGGTTGGCAAGCCCGCCCTCGCCACGGATAATGCCCAGTTTTTCCACCTGCGCATCGCGCGCCGCCGCTTGCGGTCGAAAGAGAACACCATGAAAGACACCATTCGCCAGCTGATCCAACAAGCCCTCACCCAACTCGTCAACGAAGGTGTGTTGCCTGAAGGCCTGACGCCGGCGATCCAGGTGGAAAACACCCGCGACAAGACCCACGGTGACTTCGCCAGCAACATTGCGATGATGCTGTCCAAGCCCGCCGGCATGAAACCGCGCGACCTGGCGGAAAAAATCATCGCCGCGCTGCCGGTCGACGAGAGTGTCACCAAGGCCGAAATCGCCGGCCCCGGCTTTATCAACTTCTTCCAGAACACCCAGGCACTGGCCTCGCGCCTGGACGCCGCGCTGGCTGACGCAAAAATAGGCGCCCGCAAGGCCGGCGCCACCCAGCGCGTGGTCGTCGACCTGTCGGCACCGAACCTGGCCAAAGAGATGCACGTGGGCCACCTGCGCTCCACCATCATTGGCGACGGCGTGGCGCGGGTGCTGGAGTTTCTCGGCGACAACGTGATCCGTCAGAACCACGTGGGCGACTGGGGCACCCAGTTCGGCATGCTGATGGCGTACCTGCAAGAGAACCCCATCACCAGCAATGAGCTGTCGGACCTGGAGAACTTCTACCGCGCCGCCAAGAAGCGCTTTGACGAATCCGAAGAATTCGCCGACCGCGCCCGTGGCCTGGTGGTCAAGCTGCAGGCCGGCGACGCCGAATGCCTGGAGCTGTGGAACCGCTTCCGTGAGATTTCCCTGTCCCACTGCCAGGAAATCTACGAACTGCTCAACGTCAAATTGACCATGGCCGACGTGATGGGCGAAAGCGCCTACAACGACGACCTGATCAATGTGGTCAACGACCTCAAGGCCAAGGGCCTGTTGGTGGAGAGCAACGGCGCGCAGTGCGTGTTCCTTGAAGAATTCAAGACCGCCGACGGCGAGCCGTTGCCGGTGATCATCGTCAAGGCCGATGGCGGTTACCTCTATGCCACCACCGACCTGGCCGCCGTGCGCTATCGCAGCGGCGTGCTCAAGGCTGACCGTGCGTTGTACTTCGTCGACCAACGCCAGGCCCTGCACTTCCAGCAGGTGTTCGAAGTGGCGCGTCGCGCGGGCTTCGTCACCCACCCGATGCACATGGAACACATGGGCTTCGGCACCATGAACGGCGCCGATGGCCGCCCGTTCAAGACCCGCGATGGGGGCACCGTCAAGCTGATCGACCTGCTCAACGAAGCCCAGGATCGCGCCTACAGCCTGGTCAAGGAAAAGAACCCGGAACTGGCCGAGGCCGACCTGCGCAACATCGCCCGCGTGGTGGGCATCGGCGCGGTCAAATATGCCGACCTGTCCAAGCACCGCACCAGCGACTACAGCTTCAATTTCGAACTGATGCTCAACTTCGAAGGCAATACCGCGCCGTACCTACTCTACGCCTACACCCGCGTGGCCGGTGTGTTCCGCAAGCTGGGCAAGGACTTCAGCGAAGTCGAAGGCCAGATCGTGCTGGATGCGCCCCACGAACAGGAGCTGGCGGCGAAACTGGCGCAATTTGGCGAAGTGTTGAACAGCGTCGGCGAGAAAGGCACGCCGCACATCCTGTGCAGCTACCTGTATGAAGTGGCCGGCCTGTTCTCCAGTTTCTACGAGAATTGCCCGATCCTCAGCGCCGACGACGAAGCCCAGAAGCAAAGTCGCCTGCGCCTCGCCGCACTGGCTGGACGGACCCTCAAGCAAGGCCTGGAACTGTTGGGCCTGGAAACTCTGGAGCGTATGTAAGTTGGCTGCCAAGAAAAAACCTGCACCCAAGCGCGGCGCCAGCCGCTACCAGGCCCCGGCGAAAAAGCCGATCCCAGGCTGGTTGTGGATGGCCATCGGCCTCTCGGTCGGCGCGTTTGTGGTGTTCCTGATGAAGCTGGATCCGGGCCAGGGCGATGACGTCAAACGGGTCAAGCAGGAACAGCAGAAGGCCACCAAAATCGCCGAAGCCAACAAGACCGCGCCGAGCCCGACCGCACCAGTGAAGCCCAAATACGACTTCTACACGCTGCTGCCGGAATCGGAAGTGATCGTGCCACCTGACGCCGTGCCGGAGAAAACCCTGCCGACTCCGCAGGTGCCGACCACCCCGGTGACGCCGGCGGAAGCGGCGAAAATCGACACCGCACGCGCCCAGGCGGCACTGGCCGGCATCACCCCGCCACCTGCTCCGCCGGTTGCCGAAACCAAGGCGGCGCCGGTGACCAAGTTCTTCCTGCAGGCGGGTTCGTTCCCCAAGCAGGCGGATGCGGACCGTGTACGCGCGCAGATCATCCTGCTGGGCCAGTCGGTGACGGTGGAGTCTGGCACCGTGAAGGACGCGACGTGGTATCGCGTGCTGGTGGGGCCGTTCAGCAACCGTGAACAACTGACCGTGGCGCAGAAACAATTGGCTGGAGCAGGGTTTAGCAACCTGTTGTTACAACAACGCCAGAGCCGCTGATTCAGGCTCAACATGGATCAAAATGTGGGAGGGGGCTTGCCCTCGATGGCGGGCTGTCAGTCGATGAATCTGGTGACTGACACACCGCTATCGGGAGCAAGCCCCCTCCCAAATTGGCTTCTCGGTGTTCTCGAAAGGGTGTCAGACCAATAGACACCATTCGTCCGCACTAAGCACTCAAGGTTGAAATCACCCCCACCACCCCCATATGAGTTTCCATCAGGGCATTTTCGCCCCGCTGCGTGGAGACTCTCCCCTTGACCACCATCGTTTCAGTACGTCGCCACGGCAAAGTCGTCATGGGCGGCGACGGCCAGGTTTCCCTGGGTAATACCGTGATGAAAGGCAACGCGAAAAAAGTGCGTCGCCTGTACCACGGTCAGGTACTCGCCGGCTTCGCGGGCGCCACCGCCGATGCCTTTACCCTTTTTGAGCGTTTCGAAGGCCAGCTTGAGAAACATCAGGGCCACCTCGTGCGCGCTGCCGTCGAACTCGCCAAAGAGTGGCGCACCGACCGCTCCCTCAGCCGCCTGGAAGCCATGCTGGCCGTGGCCAACAAAGACGCGTCCTTGATCATCACCGGCAATGGCGATGTGGTTGAGCCTGAACATGGCCTGATCGCCATGGGTTCCGGCGGTGGTTACGCCCAGGCCGCGGCCAGCGCACTGCTGAAGAAAACCGACCTGTCGGCCCGGGAAATCGTCGAGACCGCCCTGGGCATCGCCGGCGATATCTGCGTGTTCACCAACCACAACCAGACCATTGAGGAGCAGGACCTCGCCGAGTAAGCCGTAGGCTTATTCCTGCTTGAGGCCGCCAAACACTATGTCCATGACTCCCCGCGAAATCGTCCACGAACTTAACCGCCATATCATCGGCCAGGACGATGCCAAGCGCGCCGTTGCCATCGCCCTGCGTAACCGCTGGCGCCGGATGCAACTGCCCGAAGAACTGCGCGTTGAAGTGACGCCCAAGAACATCCTGATGATCGGCCCGACCGGTGTCGGTAAAACCGAGATTGCCCGGCGCCTGGCCAAACTGGCCAATGCACCGTTCATCAAGGTCGAAGCGACCAAGTTCACCGAAGTCGGCTATGTGGGCCGGGACGTCGAGTCGATCATCCGTGATCTGGCCGACGCCGCCCTGAAGATGCTGCGCGAACAGGAAGTGACCAAGGTCAGCCACCGCGCCGAAGACGCCGCCGAAGAGCGCATCCTCGATGCCCTGCTGCCACCGGCGCGCATGGGCTTCAACGAAGATGCCGCGCCGTCGTCGGATTCCAACACCCGCCAACTGTTCCGCAAGCGCCTGCGCGAAGGCCAGTTGGATGACAAGGAAATCGAGATCGAAGTTGCCGAAGTGTCTGGCGTGGACATCTCCGCACCGCCTGGCATGGAAGAAATGACCAGCCAGTTGCAGAACCTGTTCGCCAACATGGGCAAGGGCAAGAAGAAAAGCCGCAAGCTCAAGGTGAAAGAGGCGCTCAAACTGGTGCGTGACGAAGAAGCCGGGCGCCTGGTGAACGAGGAAGAGCTCAAGGCCAAGGCCCTCGAAGCGGTCGAACAACATGGCATCGTGTTTATCGATGAGATCGACAAGGTGGCCAAGCGCGGCAATTCCGGCGGCGTCGACGTGTCCCGCGAAGGCGTGCAGCGTGACCTGCTGCCGCTGATCGAAGGCTGCACCGTCAACACCAAGCTGGGCATGGTCAAGACCGACCACATCCTGTTCATCGCCTCCGGCGCGTTCCACCTGAGCAAGCCAAGCGACCTGGTGCCGGAGTTGCAAGGCCGCCTGCCGATCCGCGTGGAGCTCAAGGCCCTGACCCCGGGCGACTTCGAACGCATCCTCAGCGAACCGCATGCCTCGCTGACCGAGCAATACCGCGAACTGCTGAAAACGGAAGGGCTGGGCATCGAGTTCCAGGCCGACGGCATCAAGCGCCTGGCGGAGATCGCCTGGCAGGTCAATGAAAAGACCGAGAACATCGGTGCCCGTCGCCTGCACACACTGCTTGAGCGCCTGCTTGAGGAAGTGTCCTTCAGCGCAGGCGACATGGCTGGTGCGCAGAATGGCGAGGCGATCAAGATCGACGCTGACTACGTCAACAGCCACTTGGGCGAATTGGCGCAGAACGAAGATTTGTCGCGGTATATCCTGTAAGCCTCACACCGAACTGCTTTGCTTCAATGTGGGAGGGGGCTTGCTCCCACATTTCAGGGTTATCTCCAATGTCCAAATTTCCGACTGCCGTAAACCTGCACAAAACCTCCAACACCCTCAGCCTCACTTACGGGCCGGATGAAACCTACCAACTGCCCGCCGAATTCCTGCGAGTGCACTCCCCTTCCGCCGAGGTCCAGGGCCACGGCAAACCCATCCTGCAATACGGCAAGCTCAACGTCAGGTTGATCAAGCTGGAACCGGCCGGTCAGTACGCACTGAAATTGACCTTCGACGATGGGCATGACAGCGGGCTGTTCACGTGGGACTACCTCTACCAATTGGCCGTGCGTCAGGACGCGCTGTGGGCCGATTATCTCGCCGAGCTCAAGGCTGCCGGAAAAACCCGCGACCCGAGTCAGTCGGTCGTGCGGCTGATGCTCTAGCCCAGGCTTCTTGCTCTTTAGAGGGCATTTTCTAATTTCATCTGCTTGAATGCCCTGTCTCGTGGCCAACGATTGGCCCGCTTGCGAAAAAAATTAAACTCGGGTAACCAATGGAACTGGCAAGTTCCCTGCATTTGACGATGCGGTATCAACGGTCACCCGAGTCGCAGTACCAGGCTTGTGTTGTGTATCGAAACTTCGTACGCAGCGGTACCCGGTACTCGTCTTTCGGACAATGGAGCGTCGTAGATGAGTAACAAGAACAACGATGACTTGAAACGCCAGGCCTCGGAAAACACCCTGGGGCTGAACCCGATCATCGCGTTACGCAAAAAGGATTTATTGGCCTCGGCGAAGATGGTGCTGACCCAAGCCATCAAGCAACCGTTGCACAGCGTCAAACACGTCGCCCACTTTGGCGTGGAACTCAAGAATGTGATGTTCGGCAAATCCGCGCTGGTGCCCGAGAGCGACGACCGTCGCTTTCACGACCCGGCCTGGAGCCAGAACCCGCTCTACAAACGCTACCTGCAAACCTACCTGGCGTGGCGCAAGGAACTGCACGACTGGATCGGTGACAGTAACCTTCCCGCACAGGACATCAGCCGCGGCCACTTCGTGATCAACCTGATGACCGAAGCCATGGCACCGACCAACAGCGCGGCCAACCCGGCGGCGGTCAAACGCTTCTTCGAAACCGGCGGCAAGAGCCTGCTCGACGGTCTGTCGCACCTGGCCAAAGACATGGTGCACAACGGCGGCATGCCGAGCCAGGTCAATATGGGCGCCTTTGAAGTCGGTAAATCGCTGGGCACCACCGAAGGCGCGGTGGTGTTTCGCAATGACGTGCTGGAGCTGATCCAGTACAAGCCGATCACCGAGCAGGTGCACGAGCGCCCGCTGCTGGTGGTGCCGCCGCAAATCAACAAATTCTATGTGTTCGACCTGAGCCCGGATAAAAGCCTGGCGCGCTTCTGCCTGCGCAATGGGCAGCAGACGTTTATCGTCAGCTGGCGCAACCCGACCAAGGCCCAGCGTGAATGGGGCCTGTCGACCTATATCGAGGCGCTCAAGGAAGCGGTGGATGTGGTCACGGCGATCACCGGCAGCAAAGACATCAACATGCTCGGCGCCTGCTCCGGCGGCATCACCTGCACGGCCCTGCTCGGTCACTACGCCGCGCTGGGGGAGAAAAAGGTCAACGCCCTGACCCTGCTGGTCAGCGTGCTCGACACCACCCTGGACACTCAGGTGGCCTTGTTCGTCGACGAGCAAACCCTGGAAGCAGCCAAGCGCCACTCCTACCAGGCCGGCGTGCTGGAAGGCCGCGACATGGCCAAAGTGTTCGCCTGGATGCGCCCCAACGACCTGATCTGGAATTACTGGGTCAACAACTACCTGCTGGGCAACGAGCCGCCGGTGTTCGACATCCTGTTCTGGAACAACGACACCACGCGCTTGCCCGCGGCGTTCCACGGTGACCTGATCGAGCTGTTCAAGAACAACCCGCTGGTGCGCCCCAACGCGCTGGAAGTGTGCGGCACCCCCATCGACCTCAAGCAAGTGACCGCCGATATCTATTCACTGGCCGGTACCAACGACCACATCACGCCGTGGCAGTCTTGCTACAAGTCGGCGCAGCTGTTTGGCGGCAAGGTGGAGTTCGTGCTGTCCAGCAGCGGGCATATCCAGAGCATCCTCAACCCGCCCGGCAACCCCAAGGCACGCTATCAGACCAGCGACAGCCTGGCGGGCAAGCCGCTGGAATGGCAAGAAAACGCGACCAAGCACACGGATTCGTGGTGGCTGCATTGGCAGGCCTGGCAGGCGGAACGGGCGGGCAAGCTGAAGAAGGCGCCGACGTCATTAGGCAATAAAACGTACGTCGCAGCCGAAGCGGCACCTGGAACCTATGTACACGAGCGCTAGATTGAAATGGGATCAAATGTGGGAGGGGGCTTGCTCCCGATAGCGGTGTGTCAGTCAGCTGATCCATTGGCTGAGCAATTGCAATCGGGAGCAAGCCCCCTCCCCCATTTGGACCGCACTCCGGCTGTAACACTTCACAGGGCTTGAGCATGCCGCAACCGTTCATCTTCCGTACCATCGACCTGGATGGCCAGACCATCCGCACGGCGGTACGCCCAGGCAAGCCTCACTTGACGCCGCTGCTGATTTTCAACGGCATCGGCGCCAACCTTGAGCTGGTGTTTCCGTTTGTACAGGCGCTGGACCCGGACCTGGAAGTGATCGCCTTCGATGTACCGGGCGTGGGCGGTTCGTCCACGCCCAAGCGGCCCTACCGCTTTCCCGGCCTGGCCAAACTCACCGCGCGCATGCTCGATTACCTGGATTATGGCCAGGTGAATGCGGTTGGGGTGTCCTGGGGCGGGGCGCTGGCGCAGCAGTTTGCCTATGACTACCCGGAGCGCTGCAAGAAGTTGATTCTGGCCGCCACCGCGGCCGGCGCCTTTATGGTGCCGGGCAAGCCCAAGGTGCTGTGGCTGATGGCCAGCCCACGCCGCTACATCCAGCCGTCCCACGTGGTGCGCATCGCGCCGATGATTTATGGCGGCTCATTCCGCCGCGATTCCAAGCTGGCCGCCGAGCATGCCAGCAAAGTGCGCTCGGCCGGCAAGCTCGGCTATTACTGGCAGCTGTTCGCCGGGCTGGGCTGGACCAGCATCCACTGGCTGCACAAGATCCGCCAGCCAACCCTGGTACTGGCGGGGGACGACGACCCGCTGATCCCGCTGGTCAACATGCGCATGCTCGCCTGGCGCATTCCCAACGCACAGTTGCACATCATCGATGACGGGCATCTGTTCCTGATCACCCGGGCCGAGGCCGTGGCACCGATCATCATGAAGTTTCTGGAGGAGGAGCGCCTGCGCGCCGTGATTCACCCAAGACCCGCGGTGTAAGGACCACACCGCCGCGCAACTTGCCGGGAACCGGCTATGGTTCTGAATTGGCGTGCCTGTTGATGGTTTGACGAAGGAGTGTTGGCTCATGCGAGAAAGACCCGTGACGAACCCGGCGCCCACCCCTGCCGCGTTTATCAATGCGCAAAACGCAATCACCGGCCTGCGCGGCCGGGATTTGCTGTCCACGCTGCGTAACGTTGCCGCTCACGGCCTGCGCAACCCGGTGCATACCGCCCGTCACGCCCTGGCCCTGGGTGGCCAATTGGGTCGCGTGCTGCTCGGGGAGACGGTGCATGAACCCAACCCGCGCGACAGCCGCTTCGTCGACCCCACCTGGACGCTCAACCCCTTCTACCGGCGCAGCCTGCAAGCCTATCTGAGCTGGCAGAAGCAGACTCGCCACTGGATCGATGACAGCGCCCTGAGCGCCGACGACCAGGCCCGCGCGCACTTTGCCTTGGCCCTGATCAATGACGCGGTGTCGCCCTCCAATACCCTGCTCAACCCGCTGGCGATCAAGGAACTGCTCAACTCCGGCGGCAACAGCGTGGTGCGCGGTGTGAGCAACCTGTTCGACGACCTGCTGCACAACAATGGCCTGCCGCGCCAAGTCAGCAAGCATGCATTCGAAGTGGGCAAGACCGTCGCCACCACCCCAGGCTCGGTGGTGTTTCGCAATGAGCTGCTGGAGCTGATCCAGTACAAGCCCATGAGCGAAAAACAGTACGCCAGGCCGCTGTTGATCGTGCCGCCGCAGATCAACAAGTACTACATTTTCGACCTGAGCCCGGCCAACAGCTTTGTGCAATACGCGCTCAAGAATGGCTTGCAGACGTTCATGGTCAGCTGGCGCAACCCCGACGTGCGGCATCGCGAATGGGGTCTTTCCACTTATGTGGCGGCGCTGGAGGAAGCACTCAACGTGTGCCGGGCGATCACCGGTGCCCGCGAGGTCAACCTGATGGGCGCCTGCGCCGGCGGCCTGACCATCGCCGCCCTGCAAGGCCACCTGCAAGCCAAGCGTCAGTTGCGACGCGTCTCCAGCGCCAGCTACCTGGTGAGCCTGCTCGACAGCCAGATCGACGGCCCGGCCATGCTGTTCGCCGATGAGCAGACCCTGGAAGCCGCCAAGCGCCGCTCCTACCAGCAAGGCGTGCTGGACGGCCGCGACATGGCCAAAGTGTTCGCCTGGATGCGCCCCAATGACCTGATCTGGAACTACTGGATCAACAACTACCTGCTGGGCAAGGAACCGCCGGCCTTCGACATCCTGTACTGGAACAACGACAACACCCGCCTGCCCGCTGCGCTGCATGGCGACCTGCTGGATTTCTTCAAGCACAACCCACTGACCCACGCGGGCGGCCTGGAGGTGTGCGGCACGCCCATCGACTTGCAGAAAGTCACGGTGGACAGCTTCAGCGTCGCCGGGATCAACGACCACATAACGCCGTGGGACGCGGTGTACCGCTCCACGCAATTGCTCGGGGGCGACCGGCGCTTCGTGCTGTCCAACAGCGGGCATATCCAGAGCATCCTCAACCCGCCGGGCAACCCCAAGGCCAACTACGTCGAGAACCCCAAGCTGAGCAGCGACCCGCGCGCCTGGTACTACGACGCCAATCATGTCGAAGGCAGCTGGTGGCCGCAGTGGCTGGACTGGATCCAGCAGCGCTCGGGCGTGCAACGCGAAACCCTCACCGCCCTGGGCAACCAGAATTACCCACCGATGGAAGCGGCGCCGGGCACTTACGTGCGTGTGCGCTGAGCTCAACGATCACATTAAGAAGACTGGATGAAGACCCGCGACCGTATCCTTGAATGCGCCCTGCAGTTGTTCAACCAAAAGGGCGAGCCGAACGTGTCGACCATGGAAGTCGCCAACGAAATGGGGATCAGCCCCGGCAACCTCTACTACCACTTCCATGGCAAGGAGCCGCTGGTACTTGGGTTGTTCGAGCGCTTTCAAAACGAGCTGGCGCCGCTGCTCGACCCACCGGCGGACGCACAGCTGGAGGCCCAGGATTACTGGCTGTTCCTGCACCTGATCGTCGAACGTTTGGCCCATTACCGGTTTTTGTTCCAGGACCTGTCCAACCTGGCCGGGCGCCTGCCGAAACTGGCCAAGGGCATTCGCCACCTGCTCACCGCGCTCAAGCGCACCCTGGCGTCATTGCTGGCGCGGCTGAAGGCGGCCGGGCAGTTGGTCAGCGACACCCAGGCGCTGGGGCAGTTGGTGGAACAGATCACCATGACCTTGCTGTTTTCCCTGGACTACCAGCGCATCCTCGACCGCGAAGGCGAGGTGCGGGTGGTGGTCTACCAGATCATGATGCTGGTGGCGCCCCATCTGTTGCCGCCCGCACGCCAGGCAACGCAACGCCTGGCGCTGCGTTATCTGGACGATCCGACTTGACCGGCGGTTATGCCGGCTTGCCGAACTGCTGAGTGAACTTGAACAGTTCACTGTCGCTGGAAATACCCAGCTTTCGATAAGCCGATTGTTTTTGCGTGCTGATCGTACTTGCGCTGCGCGAAAACTTGGCGGCAATTGAATTGACGCTCATCCCGTCCAGAAAACACCTTAGTACTTCCTGTTCCTTGGGCGTGAGGCCGCTACTGAGTTGCAGAGCGCTCGCCAAGTCCGCCTGTTTATTTGCAACATCACGCCCCGCGTGCAGGTCTTGCAGTGCCAATACACTACTGGGCTGTAGATAAAGACGCCCCTGGGCAACCGTTCGAATAGCCGTGAACAGGTCCGCCAGGTTTTGCGTTTTACCCAGGATCCCCCAGCACCCGGCCTTCAATGACAATGAAACGGTGGCCGGCGTGCAGTGCGAAAACACCACCAACGGCCGGCAACTGCTAAAGCGCCTGTGCAGCGCTTTGATCAGGCTGAGGCCATCGAGGTCCGACGGCGCCAGGGCGAAGTCCATGACCACCACATCCGCCAACCGCCGGGATAGCGCCTCCAGCAGGTCTCGCGCCGTGGCGAAGGAACCGATCACTTCGATATCGGACTCTTTACTCAGGCTCAGCTCAATGCCTTGGCGAACCATTTCATGGTCATCCAACAACATCACGGTATACGCAGTGGAAGTACGCATCTGAACACCTGCGTCGGTAAATACAACACGCTGAGCCCGGTATAGCTCAGCACTTGAGCGGCTTCAATATTAAGGCAGGTTATTTAATGCCGCGCCTTACAGTAATAACTGAAGGAAACAGCTGAGTCGTTTTCTTACACACAGAAACGCAACTTCAAAATCAATAAACAAAACAACACGATTTCGAACAATCACGAACGGTTATTCGTAGGTTTTCTATAGAGCGCGTTCAACTTTTGATACAAATTGTCCTCAACGCCAATCCAGAAAGATGCGATCGCCAAGACCCAGGCCGCATTAACCGGAGGCGAGTTACACCTCACTTAATAACTGGACATACGATGAACCTTTACGCTCTCTCCACCGCCGCGGCCGTTCTTGCCTTGAGTGCTGCGGCAAATGCCGCTGACGGTGTGATCAACTTCACCGGGCTTGTCTCCGATGTGACCTGCACAATCGAAAGTGCAACGCCGGGCACCCGCGCAGTGGTCAAAAACGTCAACCTGGGCGGCGTGAGCGCTTCGCGACTGGCAACCGCGGGCAGTCGCTCCAACCTGACCGGTTTCACGATTCGTATCGGTGCGCCCGGCGAGGCCAGTTGCACCAATGGGCGCACCGCCATGGTTGCCTTCGACCCCACCAGCCCGGCCATCGATGTAGCCACCGGGCGCCTGAATATCGATGGTCACGACGACCCGGCCGACACCACCGCCAAGAACGTGCAAGTTGAAATAA
The DNA here is from genome assembly GCF_054668275.1 of Pseudomonas sp. S3_A03. NCBI lineage: Bacteria > Pseudomonadati > Pseudomonadota > Gammaproteobacteria > Pseudomonadales > Pseudomonadaceae > Pseudomonas > Pseudomonas sp. S3_A03. The sequence continues at coordinate 4,504,677 of NZ_CP162753.1, read as the reverse complement.
CGCGCCGCGACGGCGTCCCGATCAATGTCTACACCGATAAATCCGATGGCGTGGTGATTGCCGACAACCAGGCCATCATCCCCCTGGCAGCACAAATGTTCGCCAGTGGCGCCGCGACCGAAGGCACGGTCAAGACGCGTGTCGGCTTTATGGTCGAGTACGCCGAGTAGAGCGCCGCCAGGAGCGCGAAGAGATCACCATGATGAAAACAATCACCGCCCTCGTGCTTGCCTGCTGTGCCGTTGCAGGCCTGCCCGCGTTTGCGCCGCCCGCCATGGCCGGCGTGATTGTGCATGGCACTCGGGTGATCTACCCCGCCGAGCGGCAGGAGGTGATTGTGCGCCTGGAGAACAAGGGAGACCGCCCGACGCTGGTACAGACGTGGCTCGACAGCGGTGACCGACACTCCACCCCGGCAACCGCCCAGACGCCGTTCGCCCTTTCACCGCCCTTGTTTCGCATCGAGCCCAACCAGCAGCAGGCACTGCGCCTGCGCTATACCGGCGAATCGCTGCCCGTCGACCGCGAACGGCTGTTCTGGCTCAACGTGCTGGAGGTGCCGCCGCTGTCGGCCGATGCCGCGCAGAACAACCAGCTCGAAATGTCGTTTCGCACGCGTTTGCGGGTGTTCCTGCGGCCGGCGTCGCTGCCTTATCCGGTCACGGCGGCCGCCTCAAAATTGCAGTGGCGCCTGGTGGCCCATGATCGCGGGTTCGCCCTGCAGGCCAGCAACCCCACGCCGTACCATATTTCGTTGGCCACGGTGGTATTGGTCAGCGGCGCCAAGCGGTTCAGCAAGGCACCGAACCAGGCCGCCGACGACAGCCTGATGCTGCCGGCAGGCGACGTGAAGCGGTTTGTATTGCCCCAATTGCGCAACCGCCCCAGCCACGCGGCCAGGGTGGAGTTCACCACGGTCAGCGACTTTGGCGCCCGAGTGCAGCACTCGGCTGACCTGACCTACAGCGGCGGATAACCCATGCAGGCGATGTCGGTTTTACCTGTGCTGGCGAGCATTGTGCTGATGAGCGCGCTCACGGCACACGCCGGTGTTGTCATCAACAGCACGCGGATTATTTACCCCCAGAACGACAAAGAGGTAACGGTCAGGCTGGAAAGCAAAAACCAGGTGCCGGTATTGGTCCAGGTCTGGCTGGATCGCGGCGATGAGCATTCAACCCCGGGGCTGACCGACATCCCCTTCGTCGCCACACCGCCGATTTTTCGCATGGAACCCGGCAAGCAACACGTGGTGCGCCTGGCCTACACAGGTGAAGCCTTAGCGCCTGCGCAAGAAAGCCTGTTCTGGTTCAACGTGCTGGAGGTGCCCTCACAGCCCCACGGCGCTCGGCACAGCAATCAATTGCAGTTGGCCTTCCGCACTCGTATCAAGCTGTTTTTGCGCCCACACAACTTGCCTTACGCGGTCGAGGCGGCGCCAGCAAAACTGCAGTGGCGACGCGTCTCGGGTGAGCACGGCCAAGCGCTGGAGGTCTTTAACCCGACGCCCTATCACCTGACCTTCGAACAGATCGACGTGCAGGTCTCGGGCCAGCGTCACCCCCGCAAATCGGCGGCGTCGGGCCCCGAAAACATGGTGATGCCCGGCGGGCGCAGGCGTTTCGAGCTGCCGACGCTCAGCTCTTTTCCAGGCCGCACGACCAACGTGGTGTTCCAGACTCTGGATGACTTTGGCGTAACGGTCTCCCACAACGCCGAGGTATTGCCATGACCGCGCACGGCCTTAGGGCATAGCCGGCTGGCGCCAATCATGGCCTGTCGCGGCAGGCCGGCCAGGTGATTCGCACCGCTTCGGTCGATGCCCATTGGCTTGGGCAGGGGCTCCCCATGCCCACATTTGCACAACCACTGTTTGAGTACGCTAAACATGAGTTTGAAGACAGCATCGGTGAGACACCAACGGTTCAAGCGTTCGGTGCGCGGCGTGTTGCTGGCGGGAAGCGCCCACGCACTGAGCGGCCACTGCGCCGAGCATGTCGAGTTCAACCCGGCGTTCTTCCCGGATGGCGCCACCGGCTTGCAGGTTGATATTTCACGCTTCAACCAAGGCAATGTGGTGCTGCCCGGCAGCTATCGCACCGAGGTCTACCTCAACGGCCAGTGGATCGGCCGCGAGACATTGGCCTTTGCGGCCGTCGCCGGCCACAAGTCGGCGCAATTGTGCCTGGAGCGCGATGCGCTGCTCAGGTTCGGGATTGATCTGGCGGCGGTGCAAGCTTCCGCGCTTTCCAGCTGCGCTGACATCGCCGCGTACTTGCCAGGCGCCAGCAGCCGGTTTGAATCGGGCGAAAGCCGCCTGGACCTGCAAGTCCCGCAGATCTACCTCAAACGTCAGCCACGGGGTTATGTTGACCCCCAGCACTGGGACAGCGGCATCAATGCCGCTTTTGTGCGCTATAACGCCAATACCTTTGCCACACAGGCCGGTGATCGTTCGCTGAGTTCCAGCTACCTGGGCGTGAATGCGGGGCTCAATCTCGGCGATTGGCATTGGCGCCACAACGGCAGCTACACCCGCACCCAGACGACCTCCGGCTACCAACGCAGCGCCACGTATGTGCAGCGTGAAATCAGCGCATTGCAGGCCCAACTGACGGTGGGCGAACTCTACACGCCGGGTGAACTGTTCGACAGCGTACGCCTGCGCGGCACCAGCCTGGCCAGTGATGATCGGATGTTGCCTGACGCCCGGACCGGCTTTGCCCCGGTGGTGCGCGGCATCGCCGAAACCAACGCACGGGTCAGCGTGCGCCAGCGCGGGGTGCTATTGGACGAGGTGTCCGTGGCGCCCGGCCCGTTCGTGCTCAATGACCTGTTCCCCACCGGTTACGGCGGCGACCTCAGCGTGACGATCACCGAGGCCGACGGCCGCACCCGTGAATTCATCGTGCCGTTTGCCGCCAACGCCAACCTGCTGCGCCCCGGCTATCAACGCTACTCAGTCAGTGTCGGCACGCTGGATGAGATCGGCCTGCGCCACCCGCCTTCGCTGGCCCAGGCGACGTATCAACAAGGCCTGAGCAACCTGCTGACCGGCTACACCGGCGCGGTGCTCAGCGACGACTACCAATCGCAGTTGCTGGGCGCGGCCTTCAATACCCCGCTGGGTGCGCTGTCGCTCGACCTGACCCGCTCCAACGCTCGCCTGCCGGGCCACGGCTCGCGCGAGGGGCGAAGCGTACAGGTGCGCTACAGCAAGAACTTCGCCGACACAGGCACCCACTTTGCCCTCGGTGCATACCGTTACTCCACCGCCGGTTTCCTCAGCGTGAGCGACGCCGCCCGCGTTCGCGACCTGGCTATCGACGGGTTCAAAGGCGACAGCGTCTCGCGCCTGCGCGACCGGATGGACATCAGCCTCAACCAGAGCCTGGGCAACGGCTCGGTTTTTTTGACCGGTTCCTCGCAGCACTATTGGAACCGCACCAATGGCAACCTGACCTTCACGGCCGGCTACAGCAGCCATTGGCAAAAGCTGCATTACACCGTCAGCGTGCAGCGCACCCGCGACCTGCTCAGCGAACGGGTCGACCAGCAGTTTGACCTGTCATTCAGCCTGCCATTGGGCCGCGGTGCGCGTTCACCGACCCTGACCACCACCGTCTATCGGGGCGACCAGAGCAGTGGCGAGCGCGTGAGCCTGGGCGGCAGCATGGGTGAGCGCAGCGAACTCAGTTATGGTTTGAACGCCAGCCGGGCCGACGGCAGCGGCAACGCCACCAGCGCCGACATGAAATACCAGACCAGCCATGGCGTGCTGTCCGCCGGCTACGGCCAGAGCAATGCCTATCGCTCGACATCGTTCGGCATGACCGGCGGCATCGTGGCCCATGCGGGCGGCGTGACGTTCGCCCCCGAACTGGGCGATACGGTTGGCATCGTCCAGGCACCGGGTGCGGTCGGCGCGCGCATCAATGGCAACCACGGCGCCCAGATTGGCCGGCGCGGCTTTGCCGTAGTGCCCCATCTCACGCCCTACCGCAAGAATGTCGTGGAGTTGGACCCCAAAGACCTTGCCGTCGACATAGAACTCAAGACCGCGTCGCACAACGTGGCACCCCGCGCCGGCGCGGTGGTGAAGCTGCAATTTGCGACCGTGAGCGGCCAGGCCCTGTTGATTACTGCACGGCGCGACGATGGCAGCGCGCTGCCGTTCGGCTCGGACGTATTCGATGAGGATGGCGCCAGCGTCGGGATTGTTGGCCAGGGCGGCAAAGCCTTTGTGCGCGTGTCCCGCCCGCAAGGGCAACTGACGGTCAAGTGGGGCGCGGGTGCGCAAACCCTGTGTCGGTTGACCTATGGCGCAGGCACGCCAGTTTCCAGCGATAACACCCAGCGGTTACGCCACCTGAACGCGGGCACCTGTGAAGCCGGCGCCAACCCTGTCTGAAAAACTCATTTTGCGAGGCCCAGCATGAAACACTCGATCACACTCGTTTTGACGCTATTGGGTTGTGGCGGGTCGATAGCGGCCCACGCGGCATGCGACAGCTACCCCAGCGCCACGACCCATACCCTCACGCTCGCCGCGACGATCACCGTGCCGGACAATCTTCCCGTGGGCAGCCTGATTACCCGACAGCCGTTCAGCGGGACCGCACCCGGCCTGTTTATCCGCTGCCCCACCTCTACCCAGGTAACGGTCATTGGCAAATACCCCAACTTACGAGACCCGGGCACGCTCACCTATCTCACCGAAGTGCCAGGCATCGGCCTGCGCATCTTCATGAAAGACGCACGCGGAGTGACTACGGCCTTTGCCATACACAATCAAGCGGCCTTCGCGAACGAGGGAACCTGGGTAACCCTCACCAATGCGGAGGCGGCGTTCTACAAAATCGGACCGACGCCCGCCGGGGTCATGAACAGCGGTGAGATCTTCAGGTACTACTGGCATACGGAGCCGAACATGATCCTGCGGCTCGGCAACTCGGTACGTTTCGTCAGCCCCGTGGCCACCTGCGACTTGGCGGCCGGTGACGTCAACCGCACGGTTTCCCTTGACCCGGTGCAAGTCAGCGCCTTTCAACATGCGCTGTACACCGGTGCGCGCGAGTTTGAGTTAACGGCCCACTGCAGCAATGCCGCCACTGTGACCTTCAGTTTTTCCGGCACCCCCGCGCCAGGCGATGACCGGCTCTTTGCCAATACAGGCACGGCCGGCGGCGTTGCGCTATGGCTGTACTCGCGCGTGGGTGGGAGAACCCAGAATATCCTCGCGAACGGCACCGAAAACACACGCACGGTAGCGGTCTCCGGCAATCGAGCGGTGTTGCCGCTCGGCGCGGCTTATCACCGAAACGGCACGGTCAGCCAAGGTACCCTCGCCAGCACCGCTACCGTCACCATCACCTACAACTGAACCCCGAGAACGACCCATGAGCTTCCTTAAACTGCCCCTGCTGCTGGCAATCAATGTGAGCCTGGCGAGCCAAACGGTGCTCGCCGCCACCACGGGTACGCTGACCTTTGCCGGTCAGGTCAACGGTGGCACCTGTGACCTCAGCGCCGGCGACGTGAACCGCACCATCACCTTGCCGGCCATCAAAATTTCGGACTTTGACGCAAGCCCAAGTGCGGGTTCGCTTGATTTCGAGGTCTCCGCCGATTGCGAGTCGGACATACGCACGGTGGTTTTCCAATTCGCCGGCACGCCCGCGCACGAGAACCCCATTCTGTTTTCCAATACGGGCACCTCGAGCGGTACCGCGTTGTGGCTGATACACCGGGCCTCTCCCTTGTATGCCATCCCTGCCAACGGCACGGAGGCTCAGCGCAGCCGTACCGTGACCACGAGCGGTAACAAAGCTGTGCTGCCACTCAGTGCGGCCTACTATAAAACCGGCGCAGCGGTCACCCAGGGCACCCTGGCCAGCGCCGTCACCGTGTCGATTACCTACAATTGAGCACGCAAAAAAATGCCCGGACTTCACAGGCCGGGCATTTTTATATCCTGGAAAAAATCAGGACTGACTGGAGGGCGTCGGCGTAACCGGCGTTGCAGTAGGAGCCGTAGCCGCGTGCGTCGGCGCGGAGACCGAGTTGGCCGTGGAAACGGCAGGGGTGGCAGGCTTGGCCGCGACAGCCGGCTTGGGCGCTGCTGGTTTTTTCGCGGCCACAGGCTTCTTCGCGGCAGCGGGTTTTGCCGCTGGCTTGGCGGCGGCAGGTTTGGCGGCAACCGCTTTAGCCGCAGGTTTGGCGGCAGGTTTTGCAACCGCCTTGGCCGCAGGTTTTGCAGCGGCTTTAGCGGCGGGTTTCGCGGCCGGCTTGGCAGCTGGTTTAGCGGCGGGCTTGGCAGTCGCTTTTGCAGCGACTGGCTTAGCGGCCGGTTTTGCCGCAGGCTTGGCTGCCGCGGTTTTGGCCGCTGGTTTGACGGCGGCCTTCGCGGGTGCCTTGGCCGCTGGTTTGGCCGCAGCTTTTACCAGGGGTTTGGCGGCGGCTTTAGCGGCTGGCTTGGCGGCAGCCGTTTTAGCGGCAGGCTTAGCCGCGGCGGTTTTCACTGGAGCCACTTTGGCGCCGGTGAGTTTTTCGATTTGCTTGGTCAGGGTATCGACCTTACTGTGCAGCGCCTTCAGTTCCGCTTTGCTGGGAACGCCCAAGCGTGAAATGGCACTGTTAAGGCGCTTGTCCAACGCCCCTTCGAGTTCGCCCCAAGTCCCCAATACCTGTTTCTTCGCATCGCTGATGCGTGAACCGGCGGTCGCTTTAGCAGCACCCACTTGTTTACCCACTGCGCTCTTGGTCAACTTCTCGGCCTTTTCGCCGTCTTTAACCAAAGTCTCGAAGAGTTTGCTGCCGTCACTGTCGATCTTCGAGTACACGCCTAAACCAGCGAGCCAGATTTTGCGGGAATATTCTTCAACTTTCCCGACCCACGAGCTGCCTTCTTTCTGAGTAGTCTTTTTAACAGCCATCCCGATGTCTCCTTAGTGTTTACGCGCGACACGTTCGAGCAATGCCGTCAGCTCTTCGAGCTTAGCAGAGAGTGTCTCCACGTCATGTTTAGACGCAATGCCGATTCGATTCAAGGCACTTGCAACGCGAGTATCAAAAGCTTTTTCAACTTTATCCAGCTGAACTTCTACCAGACCTTTGACAATGGTGACATTACTCTTGACTTGGTCAATCTGACTGTTGGCGGCATCAAGTTGTTCAACGGCAACTTTTTTACCTTTACTTTCAATATGTTGACCACTCTTAACGAGCTCTTTGAAGTACTCGCCGCCCTCGCTGCCGACCTTGGCATAGGCACCAAGACCTGCCAGCCAGATCTTGCGTGCGTAGGTTTTAACGTCAGTCAGGGCGCCGGTTTGTACGTCGATTTTTTTTCTTCAGGATAACTTTGGCCATGGTGCACCTCACGCAGGATAGGGTGGAGGAACGGCCCGCAGGAGTTGAGGGCGTGGGCACAAAGTAGGGTTAAAAATTAGAATCGGCACCCTAAGAACACGCGCTCAGGCCAATGCCTTATCCAGGGCTTTCTCGATTTCGGACTTGATAGTGCCGCTCATGGCCGACATCAACAGGCCCAGTTCCACATCGATGCGCAGAGAATCATCGGCCACTAATACTGTGCCTTTCACCCCGGAGCGCTTGAGGTTCAAGGTATCGCCAGACCACGACGGCTCCAGGCCATATTGCTCCTTGAGTTTGAGCGCCAACTTCTCGGCCTTCGCCCGCGCCCCTTCTTTACCCAGGGCATGTGCCCGCTCAACGGTTATACGGGCCATCGCGATGATTCCTCTTTATAGGGATTTGAATACCTTCGATGCGGCAAAAGGTCTCGGTGGGTAGCTATCTTACCTGCAGCCTTGCCAAGACAAAGCAGGCCTTGGGGATTATCATGTCCCGCATTCTCTTTTGGTGACAGCGATATGACTGATCAGCGCAAAGGCAGCGATGCCGAACCCACCACTCACTTCGGCTTCAAGAACGTCCCGGAAAGCCAAAAAGCGGAAAAAGTCGCTGAGGTGTTCCACTCAGTCGCCGCCAAGTACGACCTGATGAATGACGTGCTTTCCGGCGGCATGCACCGCCTGTGGAAGCGGTTCACCATCGAGTTGTCGGGCGTGCGCACTGGCAACCGCGTGCTCGACATCGCCGGCGGCACGGGCGACCTGGCGGCCAAGTTCTCCAAGCTCGTCGGCCCCACCGGCCAGGTGGTGCTGGCGGACATCAACGGTTCGATGCTCAAGGTCGGCCGCGACCGCCTGCTCGACAAAGGCGTCGCCGGCAATATCGAGTTCGTCCAGGCCGATGCCGAAAAGCTGCCGTTCCCCGACAACCATTTCGACTGCGTGACCATCGCCTTCGGCCTGCGTAACGTCACCCACAAGGAGGACGCGATCCGCTCGATGCTGCGCGTGCTCAAGCCGGGTGGGCGCCTGTTGGTGCTGGAGTTCTCCAAGCCGACCAACGCGCTGATGTCCAAGGTCTACGACACCTACTCCTTCGCGTTCATGCCGTTGATGGGCAAGCTGATCACCAATGACGCCGAGAGCTATCGCTACCTGGCCGAGTCGATCCGCATGCACCCCGACCAGGAAACCCTGAAGTCGATGATGGTAGAAGCCGGTTTTGACCGTGTGACCTACCACAACATGACTTCCGGCATCGTCGCCCTGCACCGCGGTATCAAGCCCTGATGCTGCTGCAAGGCCTGCTCGCCAGCGTCGAACACGGCCTTAACCGTGTGCTGCGCCTGGACAGTACCGCCCTGGCTCGGCTCGCGCATCTGAACGGCAAGATCATCGCCGTCGACTGCACGAGCCCCGCCTTGCAGCTGTTTATCCTGCCCAGCGATGAAGGCCTGTTGCTAGCCAGCCACTGGGCCGCCGACGCCGACTGCACCCTGCGCGCGCCGGCGTCGAGCCTGCTGCACCTGGCGCTGAGTCGCAACAAGACCGCCATCCTGCATAGCGCCGAAGTGGCACTGGAAGGCGACAGCTCGGTGCTGATGGACCTCGCCGCCGTGCTGCAAGACCTGGAGCTGGATTGGGAATACGAGCTGTCACGCTGGATCGGCCCCGTCGCCACCCACTTGATCAGCGGGCACCTGCGCAGCCGCTCGCGCTGGTACCAGCAAGGGTTCGCCAGCCTCAACCAGAACCTCGCCGAATACCTGAGCGAAGAATCGCGCACCCTGGTCGGGCAGCGGGAAGCGCAAGCGCGCTTTCGCGAACTCGACAAGGCCAAAATCGACCTGGAACGCCTTGAGGCGCGCTTCGAGCGCCTGAGCCGTTCCCTTGATCCAAGCGATAACGCATGAAGCTGCTCGCCGTCCGCCGTTTGTTTCGTATCCAGCGCGTCGTAATCCGCTACCGTCTCGATGACCTGCTGTTCGCCCTGCCCCTGCCGTGGTTCCTGCTGGCGGTGCGCTACGTGCTGCCGTGGCGCTGGTTCCCGCGCAAACAGCTGGAGCTGAGCCGTGGCGCGCGCCTGCGCCTGGCGTTGCAGGACCTGGGGCCGATCTTTATCAAGTTCGGGCAGATCCTCTCCACGCGTCGCGACCTGCTGCCCGAAGACATCGCCGATGAGCTGATGCTGCTGCAGGACCGCGTACCGCCGTTCGATTCCAAGCAGTCGATGGCGTTGATCGAGGCACAACTGGGCAAGCCGATCAGCGACGTGTTCAGCCGCTTCGATGTCGAGCCGCTGGCCTCGGCCTCGGTGGCGCAAGTGCACGCCGCGCAGCTCAAGAGCGGTGAAGAAGTGGTGGTGAAAGTGATCCGCCCCGGCCTCAAGCCGATCATCGGCCAGGACCTGGCATGGCTGTTCATCCTCGCCCGCGCCGCCGAACGTTTCAGCGCCGATGCTCGCCTGCTGCACCCGGTGGACGTGGTCGCCGACTACGAAAAAACCATCTACGACGAACTCGACCTGCTACGCGAAGCCGCCAACGCCAGCCAGCTCAAGCGCAACTTCGAAGGCTCACCACTGCTCTACGTGCCGCAGGTGTATTGGGACTGGTGCCGCCCCAAGGTGCTGGTGATGGAGCGCATCTACGGCGTGCAGGTCACCGACCTCGCCACCCTGGCCGACCAGCGCACCGACATGAAGATGCTCGCCGAGCGCGGCGTGGAGATCTTCTTCACCCAGGTATTTCGCGACAGTTTCTTCCACGCCGACATGCACCCAGGCAACATTTTCGTCAGCACCGTCAACCCGTGGAGCCCGCAGTACATTGCGATCGACTGCGGCATCGTCGGCAGCCTCACCCCGGAAGACCAGGACTACCTGGCGCGTAACCTGTTTGCCTTCTTCAAGCGCGACTATCGCCGCGTGGCGCAGTTGCACATCGATTCCGGCTGGGTGCCGGCGGAAACCAAACTCAACGAATTCGAAGCGGCGATCCGTACGGTGTGCGAACCGATCTTCGAAAAACCGTTAAAAGATATTTCGTTCGGTCAGGTGTTGATGCGCCTGTTCCAGACCGCGCGGCGCTTCAACATGGAAGTGCAACCGCAGTTGGTCTTGCTGCAAAAAACCTTGCTCAACATCGAGGGCCTGGGCCGCCAGCTGTACCCGGACCTAGACCTGTGGAACACCGCCCAGCCGTTCCTGGAACGCTGGATGCGCGAGCGCATGAGCCCCAAGACCGTGCTGGGCAACCTGCACAGCCAGATGGAGCAACTGCCGCACCTGGCCAACATGACCCGCGACCTGTTGGAGCGCATGTCCCAACCCCACGCCAAGGACCCGGAGCCGCCGTGGCGCAAGCGCAAGGACGACTGGTTCCTGCGCCTGCTCGGCGCCGCGCACCTGGTGGGCGGGGTCATGCTGGCGATTGGCGGCCCGTTGAATCAGTTGGGCCATTGGCCGGCCGGCATCATGGTCGCCGTGGGCGTTTATCTGATCGTGCGTCGATAGCCGATCCGGTTATACACTGTTGCAAATTGCCGGAGCCGAACATGAAAGACTGGCTGGACGAGATCAAATGGGACAGTGACGGCCTGGTGCCGGCCATCGCCCAGGACTACAAGACCGGGCGCGTGCTGATGATGGCCTGGATGAACCGCGAGGCCCTGAGCCTCACCGCCACTGAGCAGCGCGCCATTTACTGGTCACGTTCGCGTGGCAAACTGTGGCGCAAGGGCGAAGAGTCCGGACATGTGCAGACCCTGCATGAGATACGCCTGGACTGCGACGCCGACGTGGTAATCCTCAAGGTCGAGCAGATCGGCGGCATCGCTTGCCACACCGGCCGTCACAGCTGCTTCTATCGCGTGTTCGAGAACGGCGAGTGGAAGGTTGTAGAACCGGTGCTCAAAGATCCGCACGCCATTTATTCCGCAGGACACTGACCATGAGCGATACCCTGAACCGCGTGGCCCAGGTACTGGAAGACCGCAAAGGCGCGGACGCCGACAGCTCCTACGTCGCCAGCCTGTACCACAAGGGCCTGAACAAGATCCTGGAAAAGCTCGGCGAAGAATCCGTCGAGACCATCATTGCCGCCAAGGACGCGCAAATCAGCGGCGACTGCAGTGATGTGATCTACGAAACCGCCGACCTGTGGTTTCACAGCCTGGTCATGCTCGCCCAACTGGGGCAGCATCCGCAGGCCGTACTGGATGAACTGGACCGTCGCTTCGGCTTGTCCGGGCACGCTGAGAAGGCCTCGCGTCCGTCCGCCTGAATAATTTTTATCGAGGATTTGCAGCATGGGCATTTTTGACTGGAAACACTGGATCGTCATTCTGGTAGTGGTGGTACTGGTGTTCGGCACCAAGAAACTCAAAAACCTGGGCACCGATGTCGGCGAATCGATCAAGGGCTTTCGTAAAGCCATGAACGACGACGAAAAACCCGCCGACCCTGCGGCCAATCCCGTACCGCCGGCCCAGCCTGCACACCCGCAGGCCAGCCAGCCGATCACCGAGCGTCGTACCTTCGACGTGCAGGCTGAGAAAGTCGAAGAGCCGACCCGCAAAGACTCGTGAGCACTGACTAATGTTTGGTATCAGCTTCTCTGAACTGCTGCTCGTCGGCCTCGTGGCCCTGCTGGTACTGGGGCCGGAACGCCTGCCCGGTGCCGCGCGCACCGCCGGCCTGTGGATCGGGCGCCTGAAACGCAGTTTCAACGCGATCAAACAGGAAGTTGAACGGGAAATCGGCGCCGACGAGATCCGCCGGCAACTGCATAACGAACATATCCTGTCGTTGGAGCAGGAGGCGCGCAAGATTCTCTCGCCGGTGCAGGAGCCGGCCAAGCCGGTGGAGCCTGTGCCTGAGCAGGCCGCCCCGCACGTCGTCGACGCCACGCCAGCCGCGCCCCACCCCAACGAGCCTGCGCCGACGCCCGTTGCGTCGCCCGCCCCCCATGACCCAACATTGCCGCCGCGAGCCCCATGAGCGCTGATAAACCGGAAAACGACCAGCACATGCCGCTGGTCTCGCACCTCACCGAGCTGCGTACCCGCCTGCTGCGTTGCGTAGCGGCCATCTTCATCATCTTTGCCGGGCTGTTCGCCTTTACCCAGCAGATCTACACCTTCGTCTCCACGCCACTGCGCCAGTATCTGCCGGCCGGCGCGACGATGATCGCCACCGACGTCTCATCACCGTTCCTCACACCGTTGAAGCTGACGATGATGGTCTCGCTGTTCCTGGCGATCCCGGTGATCCTGCATCAGATCTGGGGCTTTATCGCGCCGGGCCTGTACAAGCACGAGAAACGCATTGCGGTCCCGTTGCTGGTGTCGAGCATCCTGCTGTTCTACACCGGCATGGCGTTCGCCTACTTCCTGGTGTTCCCGTTGATCTTCAAGTTCTTCGCCGCCGCCACCCCGGCCGGCGTGGAGATGATGACCGACATCACCAGCTACCTCGACTTTGTGATGACGCTGTTCTTCGCCTTTGGCGTGGCCTTCGAGATCCCGGTGGCCGTGGTGCTGCTGGTGTGGATCGGCGTGGTCAACGTGCAGTACCTGAAGAAGATCCGCCCGTATGTGATCATCGGCTGCTTCGTAGTCGGCATGATCCTGACCCCGCCGGACATTTTCTCCCAGACCCTGCTGGCCGTGCCGATGTGGATGCTGTTCGAGATCGGCATTCTGTTCAGCGGCCTGATCAGCAAGCGCGGCGAACACCCGGATGACAGACCCGCCGACGACGACCAGCCGCCAGCGACCCAGCCGTGAACCTGCTGCTACTGGAAGAGGCCGACTTTATAGCGGCCGACCGCGTGGTGCTGCGTGATCGGCGCCTGGTACATATGCAGGAAGTCCACCGCGCCGCCGTAGGCGACAACCTGCGGGTTGGGCGCATGGGTGGCTTGATGGGCAATGCACACTTGCTGCGCCTGGAAGCCAGCGAAGCCGAGCTGCAGGTGAGCTTCGACCAGCCGCCCCCGGCCAAACTGCCGCTGACCCTGTTGCTGGCCCTGCCGCGCCCGAAAATGCTGCGTCGTGTGCTGCAAACCGTGGCGGCGATGGGCGTGCCGAAGGTGGTGCTGGTCAACAGCTACCGGGTGGAAAAAAGCTTCTGGCAAACCCCGTTTCTGGAACCCGAGGCGGTTCGCGAACAACTGATCCTCGGCCTGGAACAGGCGCGGGACACGGTGCTGCCCGAGATCATCATCGAGAAGCGCTTCAAGCCATTCGTCGAAGACCGCCTGCCGGCGATGACGCAAGGCACCCGGGGCCTGGTCGGCCACCCCGGCGACTACCCACCCTGCCCGCGTGGCCTGGATGAACCGGTCACATTGGCCATCGGCCCCGAAGGCGGCTGGATCCCCTACGAAGTCGACCTGCTGACCAAGGCCGGCCTGCAACCGGTGCAGCTCGGCGCACGCATCCTGCGGGTTGAAACCGCCGTGACCGCGTTGCTCGCCCGACTGTTCTAACCACAGCACAGATCCGATGTGGCTATAGATTCCTGCGCTCATGCCGATAACCCCTGCAATAAGTCCAAGCCGTGCTCCAGGGGAGTTTGCAACATGTACCGTGCGTTAGCCGAAAAGCTGGGTAATGTCAGCGTCAAGACCAAGCTGGGCGTGGGCTTTGGCCTGGTATTGCTGTTGACGCTGATCACGACGTTCACCGGCTGGACCGGGCTCTCCGGGGTGATCAGCCGTGGCGACAAGCTGGGTTATATCGCCAGCCTCAACGACCTGACCAAGGACCTGCGCATCGCGCGCCTGGACTTCGAAATGCGTCGCGGCGAGCAGGGCCCGACAGCGGTCAATGGCTTCCTTGGCCAACTGGAAAGCGGCTTGAAAACCGCGCGCACATTGATCGAGCAACCCGCCGACATCGTCTTGATCGACGACCAACTCGCTGCCGTCGACCAATACAAACGCGCCTTCGACGCCATGGTCCAGGCCGGGGCCAACCGCGAAAACGCCCGCAGCAAACTGGGCGACACTGCCGACAACGCGGTAATCAAGGTCGGCGAAGTGGAAAAAACCCTGTTGCAGGGCGACAGTGTCAGCCAGTTCAACAGCATCGTCGGCCTGAGCAAACTGATCCAACAGGCGCGTTTCCAAGTGCGCGGCTACACCTACAGCGGCAAGGTCGAGGCGGAACAGCCCGCGCTGGACGCCATCGACAACGCCTTGAAGAAAGCCACTGAGCTGACCGGCCAACTGCCTGAACAATTTTCGACCAACCTGCAACAGGCCGGCGTTTCGCTGCAAGCCTACCGCGCAGCGGTCAGCCAGTACCGCGACTCTCAGGTGGCGAGCGCCGCCGCACTGAAAATCATGAGCGCCCAGGGCGATATCCTGCTGGATCGCAGCAACAAACTCACCGTTTCGCAGACCGTGGTCCGCGACAACGACGCCGCACAAGCCAAACAACTGCTGGCGCTGGCCACCACCCTGGCGCTGATCTTCGGCCTGGTTGCCGCATGGGCCATCACCCGCCAGATCATCATTCCGCTGAACCAGACCCTGCAAGTGGCCGAACGCGTCGCCTCGGGCGACCTGAGCCACAACCTGAACTCGCTGCGCCAGGACGAACTGGGCCAACTGCAACGGGCCATGCAAAGCATGACCCTGGGCCTGCGGGAACTGATCGGTGGTATCAGCGATGGCGTCACCCAGATCGCCAGCGCCGCCGAGCAGCTGTCGTCCGTGACCGAACAGACCAGCGCCGGGGTCAACAGCCAGAAGATCGAGACCGATCAGGTCGCCACCGCCATGAACGAGATGGCTGCGACCGTACAGGAAGTGGCACGCAACGCCGAAGAGGCCTCGGAAGCCGCCGTCGCGGCGGACCAGCAGGCTCGCGAGGGCGACAAAGTGGTCGGCGAAGCCATCGCCCAGATCGAGCGCCTGGCCACTGAAGTCGGTAATTCCACGGTTGCCATGGCCGACCTGAAGCAGGAAAGCGACAAGATCGGCAGCGTACTCGACGTGATCAAATCCGTGGCCCAGCAAACCAACCTGCTGGCCCTCAACGCGGCCATCGAAGCCGCGCGAGCCGGTGAAGCCGGGCGCGGTTTCGCCGTAGTGGCCGACGAAGTACGCAGCCTGGCCCAGCGTACCCAGAAGTCCACCGAAGAGATCGAAGAGCTGATTGTCGGCCTGCAGAGCGGCACCCAGCAGGTGGCGACCATCATGGACAACAGCCGCAGCCTCACCGACAGTAGCGTCGAGTTGACCCGCCGCGCCGGCAGCGCCCTGGAAAACATCACCCGTACCGTCTCGACCATCCAGGCGATGAACTCGCAGATCGCCACCGCCGCCGAACAGCAAAGCGCCGTGGCGGAAGAGATCAACCGGAGCGTGCTGAACGTGCGCGATGTGTCGGAACAAACCTCGTCGGCCAGCGAAGAGACCGCCGCATCCAGCGCCGAACTGGCGCGCCTGGGTGTCTACCTGCAAACCCTGGTCGGTCGCTTCCGCATCTGACCGACGCTGCGCGGCGGCCGATCAAGGCCGCCGCACCTTGCGAAAGTTCCTACGCAGTTATCAGCCCGCGATCACCCCGAATCGATTTAGCGTTTCTGCTCGAAGCGCTTTTTCAGATTGGGAGGTGCAGTATGTTTGCTCGACTGACCCGCTTACTGGCCAACGCCAGCATTCGTCTCAAACTCGCCCTGGGCTTTGGCCAAGTGCTGATGCTGAGCCTGATCATCGCCATGACCGGCTGGCAGGCCCTCAATGCTGTGCTTGCTCGATCAGCCAAGCTCTCGACGCTGGGGCAGCTGGCGGTTGCGGCCGAAACCATGCGTGCCGACTGCATTGTGTATCGCACCCTGACGGACACCAGCAGCCTGGGAAAAATCGGCGTAGAGATTGAAAAGATCGAACAGCATCTGGCCGTCCTCTCAAGCCGCATGGGAGACCCGGCCGACCAGCAACGCCTGGAGCAAGCCACCCGTTTGGTGACGGGTTTCAAAGCGGCTCTTGCCGAGTTGCCGTCTTTGATCGAACGTCGTGAGCGCGCGCGCAGCCCCCTGCAAAACAGTGCGCTTCAGGCCAGCGACACCCTGGCCCAGTTCGCCAGTGACCTGCCCGACCAGGAAGACCAGAACGCCCTGGATACGATCGAAGACCTGCGCCAAGCGATGGCACTTGCCGACGACGGCACGCAAAAACCCGCGTGGGCGGCCGAGTCACTGCAAGCCTATGCCGAAGCCGTCGGCAAGGCGCTCGACGCCCTGGAGGTCGCACAGTCGGCCGTCATGGACCTGCCCGTCGATTCCGCCCAGCTCAAAGCCGACCTGGCGACCTACCGCGAGCAATTGGTCGCGCTCAAAGACGCTCAGTTCAACACCGAGACGATGCAAAACCGACTCGAACAGCACGTCGACCAGTTGCTGGAGCAAAGCGACCTACTGAGTCAGGCGCAAATCTTCAAACGTGACCGCGAGGCCAGCCAAACGCGCACCCTGCTGATCAGTGTCACCCTCGCCTGCGTAGTGCTCGGCGCCCTGACCGCCGGGTGGATCGGCCGCCAGATTGCGCTGCCGCTGCGCCAGGTGCTGGCGGTTGCCGGCCGTATCGCCAAGGGCGATCTCAGCCATGACGTGAAGGTGGAACGTCGGGATGAGGTGGGCCAGTTGCAACACAGCATTAGCCTGATGACGCGCAATTTGCGCGACCTGATCAGCGGCATCGGGGACAGCGCTGGGCAAATCGCCAGTGCCGCCGGGCAACTCACGGCCGTGACCGAACAGACCCGCGACGGGGCCAACAACCAGAAAGACGAAACCGATCAGGTCGCCACGGCCATGAATGAAATGCTCGCCACCGCCCACGAAGTCGCCCGGCACGCCGAACAAGCGTCGTTGGCGGCGAATGAGGCAGACCAGCAGGCCAGCGCCGCAGACAAGGTGGTCGCATTGGCCATTGAACAGATTGGTAACCTGGCCAGCGAAATGACCCTGTCGGGCCGGGCCATGCTGACGCTGCAGCAAGAGAGCAAAAAAATCGGCAGCGTGCTGGACGTGATCAAATCCGTGTCCCAGCAGACCAACTTGCTGGCGCTGAACGCCGCCATTGAAGCCGCACGCGCAGGCAGCGCCGGCGAAGGCTTTGCCGTGGTGGCCGACGAAGTGCGCAGCCTGGCCCAGCGCACTCAGGAGTCAGCCGAAGAAATCGAGGCGTTGATTCTGGGCCTGAATAAAGGCACCCAACAGGTGGCAGACATCATGGACAGCAGCGGCAACCTGACCGACTACAGCGTCAGCCTGACCCGCGACGCCGGCGAGGCGCTGGCGGCCATTACTCGCACGGTGTCGGTCATCCAGGAAATGAACCCGCAGATCGCCGCCGCCGCCGAACAGCAGAGCGCCGTGGTCGAAGAGATCAATCGCAGCGTGTTGAAGGTACGGGATGTGTCTGAACAAACCGCCGCCGCCAGTGAGGAGACGGCGGCGGCCAGTGTTCAACTGACAAGGCTGAGCCTGGATCTACAAACGCTGGTCGGTAAATTCAGGCTATGAGGTTTACCCCATGACCCCTTACTCAGGACCTTGGTGTTACAGGACCTGACGCAGGAACGCCTGGGCACGCGGGTCTTTCGGGCTGTCGAAGAATTCGGCCGGGGCGGCGTCTTCCAGCAACTTGCCATGGTCGAAGAACAGCACCCGGTCGGCCACTTCACGGGCAAAGCCCATTTCGTGGGTGACGCACACCATGGTCATGCCTTCCAGGGCCAGGGTCTTCATCACGTCGAGTACTTCGCCGACCATTTCCGGGTCGAGGGCCGAGGTGGGCTCGTCGAACAGCATCACCTTGGGCTCCATCGCCAGGGCGCGGGCAATCGCCACACGCTGTTGCTGGCCGCCGGACAGCCGCGAGGGGAACTCGTTGGCCTTCTGCGCAATGCCGACTTTTTCCAGCAGCGCCAGGGCCTTGGTTTCGCGCTCTTTCTTGCCGCGCTTGCGCACCACTTTTTGCGCCAGGCACAGGTTTTCCAGCACGGTCATATGGGGGAACAGGTTGAAGTGCTGGAACACCATGCCGACTTCGCGGCGATAGGCGTTCACGTCGGTTTTCGGATCAGCCAGTTGCAGACCGTCGATGCTCACCGAGCCGGAGTCGAATTCCTCCAGGCCATTGAGGCAGCGCAGGAACGTGGATTTACCCGAGCCGGACGGCCCGATCACCACCAGCACCTCACCCTTGGCCACCTGAGTGGTGACGTGGTCCACCGCGCGCACCACCTGGCCACGGGTGTCGAAGACTTTTACCAGATCGCGGACTTCAATCACTTTGGGCGAGCCTCCGCTCAAGCCGGCTGGCCATTTTCGACAGCGGCAGGTTGATCAGCAGGTACAGGCCTGCAACGCAGAACAGGATTTCAAACGGCGAGAACGAGGTGGTGATCACCTCGCGGCCGCTCTTGAGCAATTCGGTAATTGCGATCACCGACACCAGCGAGGTGTCTTTCACCAGGCTGATAAATTGCCCGGCCAGGGGCGGCAGCACGCGCTTGAATGCCTGCGGCAGCACCACATGGCGCATCGACTGGCCGGCACTCAGGCCCAGGGAACGCGCGGCTTCGTTCTGGCCACGGGTGATGGACTGCACGCCGGCGCGGACGATTTCCGCCACGTAGGCGCCGGTGAACAGCGACAGCGCGGCGATCCCGGCGAATTCCCGGGACAGGTTGAGCACCGTGCCGATAAAGAAATAGAAAATGAAGATCTGCACCAATAACGGCGTGCCGCGCACAAGTTCGACGTAGATTGTCGACAGATCGCGCAGGGTCGGGTTGCTGGACAGCCGGCACAGCCCGGTGGCCAGGCCAATCGCCAGGCCCAGGACGCCGGACACCACCGACAGCCACAGCGTGGTCCACAAGCCCCACATCAGCGGGCCCAATGCCCAATGGCGGTTCACACCGATGACATCGCCCTCGGCCACGTCATCGCCGCGCGCCACTTGCAGGCTGTTGTCGGCAACCATCACTCGTTGTTCGGTACCGGCGTCGTTGCGCAGGGTCACTTCGGCAACGTCGCCTTTGCGGACCAACTCGATGACGGTGGAGATATCCGCCGCCCGCTGAGCCTCTTCGGCCTGATAGGCGAAGTACTGCGGCACACGGTTCCAGCGCCATTCGTAGGACATCAGCGAGGTGGCGTAATACAAGGCGCCCGCCAGGCCAACCAGCACGACCACGGTCAGCAGGTGCCAGGGCCATTGGGCTTTTTTCTGTTTCATTTCAGGTTCCGGGATTGGTGTCGCCTGTGAGGCCGCTTGCGCGAGCAAGCCCGCTCCCACACTTGACCGAGTTCCAACATGAGAATGCGGTCGAATGTGAGAGCGGGCTTGCTCGCGAAGGGCGCGCCTCGGTCTAAAGCCTTATTCCATGTCCTTGAGCCACTCGGAGCTCTTGAACCACTTGTCATGGATACGATCGTAGGTGCCGTCATTCTTGATCTGGTGCAGGAAGTTATTGATGAAGTTGACGCTGTCGTAGTCGCCCTTCTTCAGGCCAAAGGCCAATGGCTCAAACGTGAAGGGTTCGTCGAGGAACACCAGCTTGCCGTTACCCACCTTCTTCTCGGCCACCACGTTGTACGGTGCGTCGTAGACAAACGCGTCAGCCTTGCCGTTGACCACGTCCAGCACGCCTTCCTGCTCATTGTCATAGCCGTGGTACTTGGCTTTGGCGATCAACTTCTTGGCGACCATCTCACCGGTGGTGCCCAGCTTGGAGGTCAGGCGGTATTTCTCGTCGTTGAGGTCTTTGTAGGACTTGATGGTGCCTTCCAACTCTTTGCGGATCAGCAGGGTCTGGCCGACCACGATGAAGGGTTCGCTGAAATTCAGGCGCAGGTTGCGTTCCTGGGTCAGGGTCATGCCGCTGCCGATCATGTCGAACTTGCCGGTCAGGAAGGCCGGGATGATGCCGTCATAACCGGTGGACACCAGCTCCAGCTTGACGCCCATGGACTTGGCCATGGCCTTGAGGATGTCGACTTCAAAACCGATGATGTCACCGCGCTTGTCTGTCATTTCGAACGGCATGTAGGTCGGGTCCATGCCGACTTTCAATGTGCCGCGCTTGACCGCATCGTCGATGGCACCGGCCTGCGCCGCGTTGACCGCCATCAGCGCGGTGATGCCTAGCAGCAGCATCGAAAGATACTTTTTCATCATCAAATCCCCTGAACGTTTCTTATAAGATCGGCGCGCAAAAGGGCCGCACCCAGTCGGGGTGCGATGCTAACCCACTCGCTGTCTGCCACAAAGGTTTCACGGGTAATTGTTGTCGGCATATGTCGCAAAAGCCCCACAAGGGTGCAGCCAAGCGCACGAGGTAGACACCTGCCCGTATCGCGTCGGTATCGGACGGTTATGTAAGCAGTTATGACTTCGAGTCGATTTCGCCGAGCCAGGCGGTGTCCTTGAACCACTTGTCATGCAGCCGATCGTAGGTGCCGTCCTGGGCCACTTGGTTGAGGAAATGGTTGATCCAGTTGAGGCTGTCGAAATCACCTTTTTTCACGCCAAACGCCAAGGGTTCGAAGGTGAAAGGTTGCTCCAGTAAAAGCAGCGCGCTGTTTTCCGGGCGGCTCAGGGCGATCAGGTTGTAGGGCGCATCGTGAACAAACGCATCAGCCGCACCGATCACAACCTGGCGCACGCCTTCTTCCGGCGTCGCAAAGCTGCTCACCCGCGCCGCGCCCAGAAAGCGCTGCGCCGCGGACTCGCCGGTGGTGCCTTCGGTGGCAGCGATCCGGTAGCTGGCATCGTCGAGGTCTTCAACACTGGCAACTTTGCCGAGCAGGCCGGGGCGCAACAGCACGGTCTGGCCCACCACGATGAAGGAGTCACTGAAGTTCAGCGCCAGGTTGCGCTCCTGGGTAACCGTCATGCCGCTGCCGATCAGGTCGAAGTGCTTGGCCTGCAGGCCCTTTATCAGCTCGGTGTAGGGCACCGAGACCAGTTCCAGCTCCACGCCAAGGGCCTGGCTCATCACCTTGAGCAGGTCGATTTCAAAGCCGACGATGCGCCCCTGCTTATCGGTCATTTCGAAGGGGACATAGGTGGGTGTGGTGCCCACTTTGAGCACCCCGCGCCGCACCGCGTCATCGATGGCACCGGCCAGCGCCTGGCCAGTGTGAATTAATGCAACAGCGCCAAGCAGCAAGGCCGAACAATACCTTTTGATCATGGATCCCCCTGTGACCGAGTCAGTTTTGGGGGGCGATCCTACCCCAGCCGCACGCAGGCAAATACGCCTCGAACGAGGGTCTTTTGTTTCGAAATAACAGAGGGTCAGAACGACAAAGAAGAGACGCAAAACGCTGTAGGACCAGCGTTTGAAACACCCCCGAGGTGAGCCCTCGGGGGTGTCTGAATCAGGCCGGTTGGGCCTGGGACGACAGCGGTTGCAGCGGCAGCAACGGCGCGTGCGGGTCGGCTTTGATCGAGTCACGCCAGGCGGCCAGCCACTCGGCATGCCCTTCGCTCCAGACCTGCTCGTGCAGGCGGCCCAGGGCCACCGGGTCACTGAGCAAGGCAACACGCTCGGCGTTGTTGAGGCCGGCAGGGCCGACTTTCAACGCATGGCGAACGCGCTCGGTACGCAGGTATTCGATCGGCTCGGCCTCACGGTGACGCGAAGTCGCCAGGGCACACGCCAGGGCGTTCTGCTGCGGGTCGACCACCGAACGCACAAACCCGTCGTGCAAGGCGTGCCAGCGGTTTTCGTGGGT
The DNA here is from genome assembly GCF_054668275.1 of Pseudomonas sp. S3_A03. Taxonomy (NCBI): domain Bacteria; kingdom Pseudomonadati; phylum Pseudomonadota; class Gammaproteobacteria; order Pseudomonadales; family Pseudomonadaceae; genus Pseudomonas; species Pseudomonas sp. S3_A03. The sequence continues at coordinate 4,482,534 of NZ_CP162753.1, read as the reverse complement.
GTACTTCTCGGTCGACTGCAGCGCTTGCGGCGGGTTGTATTCCTCAGGAATCAGGAACAGGCTCTCGTCGCGAGACTTGAGGCCCAGGTTCACACGGCTGGAGATCACCGATACCGGAATCGACAGCATCAGCGAACCGACGATCGGCACCAGCCACCACAGGAAGCTTGGGTTCAACCACACCACCAGCAGGGCCCACAGGAAGCCCAGCAAGGTCTGGGTCCCGTGACGCTTGAACGCCTCGCCCCAGGTGGTCGAGTCGTCGTCACGCTTGGGCGAGTTCCAGGTGGCGGCCCAGCCGAGGAACGCGGCAAGCACGAAACGGGTGTGGAAAATCATCCGCACCGGCGCCAGCAGCATGGAGAACAGCATCTCCAGCAGCATCGACATGGTGACCTTGAACTTGCCGCCGAACTCTTTCGCGCCCTTTGCCCAGATCAGGATGATGCTCAGCAGTTTAGGCAGGAACAGCAGCACGATGGTGGTGGAAAACAGCGCCACCGCCTTGTCCGGATGCCATTGCGGCCACAGTGGGTACAACTGGCGGGGTGCCATGAAGTACTGGGGTTCCATCAGGGTGTTCACCGCCAGCAAGGCCGTGGACAACACCAGGAACAGAAACCACAACGGTGCCGACAGGTACGACATCACGCCGGTCAGGAACACCGCACGGTGCACCGGGTGCATGCCTTTGACCAGGAACAGGCGGAAGTTCATCAGGTTACCGTGGCACCAGCGACGGTCACGCTTGAGTTCGTCCAGCAGGTTGGGCGGCAGTTCTTCGTAGCTGCCCGGCAGGTCGTAGGCAATCCACACGCCCCAGCCGGCACGGCGCATCAGCGCCGCTTCAACGAAGTCGTGGGACAGGATGGAGCCGGCGAACGCGCCTTTACCGGGCAAAGGCGCCAGGGCGCAGTGCTCGATAAACGGCTTCATGCGGATGATCGCGTTGTGACCCCAGTAGTGGGATTCACCCAGCTGCCAGAAGTGCAGACCGGCGGTGAACAGCGGGCCGTACACACGGGTGGCAAACTGCTGCATGCGCGCATACAGGGTGTCCATGCCCGACGCACGTGGCGCGGTCTGGATAATCCCGGCATCCGGCGTGGCTTCCATCAGGCGCACCAGGCTGGTCAGGCATTCGCCGCTCATCACGGAGTCCGCGTCGAGCACGACCATGTACTTGTAGTCACCGCCCCAACGACGGCAGAAGTCGTCCAGGTTGCCGCTCTTGCGCTTTACGCGACGGCGACGACGGCGATAGAAGATCTTGCCGAAGCCACCGGCTTCGCGGCACACGTCGAGCCAGGCTTGCTGTTCGGCGATACAAATGTCGGCGTCATTGCTGTCGCTGAGCACGAAGAAGTCGAAGCGATCGAGGTCACCGGTGGCGGCCACCGATTCGAACGTCGCCCGCAGGCCGGCGAATACACGCGGCACGTCTTCGTTGCAGATCGGCATCACCAGCGCGGTACGCGCCTCTTTCGGAATCGGCTCGTCGCCGGCACTTTTACCGGAGATGCGGTATTTATCGTGACCGGTGAGCAGTTCAAGAAAGCCCATCAAGGCCGTCCAGAAACCCGCCGACACCCAGCAGAACAAAATCCCGAACATGATCAGGATGCTGGTTTGCAGGGCGTAAGGCAGAACCTGGGTAGCCGTTTGCAGCAGGGTCTGGTTGCGGATCTCGTCGAAGTCGACCAGCGACCAGCCCTGGTACGGCATGATGCCTTTCATGTACCAGCCGGCCACGATGGTCTGGCCGAGCATCAGCACCAGCAGGATGTAACGACGGATCGAACCGACCGTACGCCAGCGCGCGGCCGGCAATACGCGTTCATCCTTCGGTGGTTTGGGCGGGTTGCTGCGGCCGGTGATACGACGCCAGCCACGCACCAGGATGTTGGTGCGCCACGGCTCCGGTACCACGCGAGTGCGACGAATCGGCGGCGTGGCCTTGAGGCACACACGGCCGCTCGCGTCGAGCGCGAGCATTTCGGCGTCTTGCAACTCTTCGGCCGTGCTGAGGTTCAACCGGCTGCCAACCGACGCTTGGGCGGCGTCGGCTGGCGCATCGAAGGTCGATGACGACAACCGCTCGTGCAACTCGCTGAAGGATGCGCAGCCCGCCAATTCGGCACGCTGCTCAGCGGTCATCGGTAGATGCGCCAGATACTCGGAGAGCGTCTCTGGCCGGGCTTGAGAATTACTCATCGGCAGGCAACTGATAGCTCCAGGTTTCGGTCAGGACTTGCTCGGTCTTGATCGGCTCCGGTGTGGCTGGGGCAGCTTCTGGCTGCTTGGCTTCCTTGTCTTTCGCGTCTTTCTTGGCCTGTTTCTCGTGCTGCTTGGCCAAGACCTTGTCGGCCTTGAGCACCTGGGTAGAAACATGCTCAGGCTCGGCCTGGGGAACGTCCTGCACCAGGGCCGCACGCATTTCGGTCGGTTTGCTTGCGTCCTTGATCTTCATGCGCAGGGTCAGGCGCCAGCCTTTGGTGTGTTCGTTGTAACGCACGCTGTTTTCCACCAGTTCAGCGTTGTCACCCACGCTCACCTGGCTGCGCACCGGGGCGTCCGGCAGCAGTCGCTTCAGGGCCGGGCCCTCGAAATCGACCAGGTAAGCCACGCTGCCGTCCGGCTGACGGATCAGGTTGGATTGCTTCACATCGCCAGTGGAACGCAAGGTCTGCTTGACCCAGGCGCTGTCCGGCGAGTGGAACGCGGCGTCGTCGAGGGTCCAGTGCAGGCGGTAGGCCACTTCGAGCGGCTGACCGACTTCCGGCAATTTCTCCGGGCTCCAGAAGGCAACGATGTTGTCGTTGGTTTCATCGGCGGTCGGGATCTCGACCAGGTCGACGGAACCCTTGCCCCAGTCGCCTTCAGGCTCGATCCAGGCGCTTGGACGCTTGTCGTAGTTGTCGTCCAGGTCTTCGTAGTGGCTGAAGTTGCGGCCACGTTGCAGCAGGCCGAAACCGCGCGGGTTTTCCACGCTGAAATTGCTCACCGACAGGTGTTTCGGGTTGTTCAGCGGGCGCCAGATCCACTCGCCGTTGCCGGCATGAATCGACAGGCCACTGGAGTCATGCAACTCGCGACGGTAGTTGAGCACCTTGGACGGCTGGTTCGCGCCGAACAGGAACATGCTGGTCAGCGGGGCAACGCCCAGCTTGCTGACCTTGTCGCGCAGGAACATCTGGGATTTGACATCGACAACCGTGTCGGTACCCGGGCGCAGGATCAGGCGATAAGCGCCGGTCGCGCGTGGCGAATCCAACAGGGCAAAGATCACCAGGTGCTTGTCACCCGGTTTTGGACGCTCGATCCAGAACTCGGTGAAGCGCGGGAATTCTTCGCCGGACGGCAGCGCAGTGTCGATTGCCATGCCACGCGCGGACAGGCCATACACCTGGTCCTTGCCGACAACGCGGAAATAGCTCGCGCCGAGCATGGTCATGATTTCGTCTTGCTTGTCGTTCTTGTTGATCGGGTACAGCACACGAAAGCCGGCATAACCCAGCTGTTCGGTGGCTTTAGGATCAAACTTCACGTCACCGAAATCGAAACGCGACGGGTCGTATTTGATTTCCTGGACGCTGTCAGCGGTGACTTCGTTGATTTTCACCGGTGTATCAAAGTGCATACCCTGGTGATAGAAGGACAGCTTGAACGGGGTGTTCTGATCGGCCCATTCGGCTTTTTCGTTGCGGAAACGAATCTTCTGGTAGTCCGCGAACTTCATTTCACGGAATTCGTTCGGCAGATTGCTGCGCGGAGCTTCGTACTTCTGCCCGGCCAGCTCTTTTGCCTTGGCCGACACATCATCCAGACTGAATGCCCACAGTTGACCCGCGCCGAACAGGCAAAACAGGGCAGAGCCCGTCACCAGTGCGTTTCGTAACCGTTTGGCAGACAATTTTGGTGCATTACAGGGACTAACAATCACGAGCAACCCTCGCCGAAAACAGATCAAAAAACCAACGGCCAGCTATCTATATGCCAGGTTGGCGAGCATTGTTCCGACTCCCATGGGTCAAAATGATTCCCCAATGGTTGTCGGACAAGTCTCTACCTAAGTCAAAAATGGACCAAACAACGCTGATCCCCGTAGCGCGCGATTATCTAGTAGCCCGCGAGACAACGCATCAGGGGCAACGAAGTATTTGTAGCGAAAACCTGCGTTTTTAGGCATTAAAAGTCGTTTTTAATACATTCACGTCTGTAAGAGAAAGGTCACAGGGCCATCATTGACCAAATGCACCTGCATATCGGCGCCAAAACGCCCCGACGCCACCTTGCCATGCAATTGTTGCGCTTGTAACAACAGGTGCTCAAAAAGCGCCTCTCCCAAGGCCGGCGGTGCGGCTTTCGAGAAACTTGGCCGCAGCCCGCTCTTGGTGTCCGCCGCCAGGGTGAACTGCGACACCAGCAGCAAACCGCCGTCGATATCCTTGAGCGACAGGTTCATCTTGCCTTGGTCATCGCTGAACACTCGGTAGTTCAGCAATTTGTGCAGCAGCTTATCGGCGCTCTCCGGGGTATCTGAAGGTTCGACCGCCACCAGCACCAGCACCCCCTGGTCAACCGACCCGATGACTTCGCCCGCCACCTCGACCCGGGCGCCACGCACCCGCTGTAACAAACCTTTCATGCTTCTTCAGGCGGAAGATCAAGCAGGCGCCGTGCCATCTCGCTGGTCGCACGGACCAATGCATCGGTGATGCCAGGCTCGGAGGCCGCATGGCCCGCCTCGCGAATTACCTGCAGCTCGCTGTTCGGCCAAGCTTGATGCAGCTCCCAGGCGTTATCCAGCGGGCAGATCATATCGTAGCGGCCGTGGATGATTACGCCAGGCAGATGGGCGATCTTGTGCATATCGCGGATCAGTTGGTTGGGCTCAAGGAATGAGTTGTTGGTGAAGTAGTGGCACTCGATACGCGCGATGGACAGGGCGCGCTGCGGCTCGGAAAACCGCTCCACATGCTGCGGGCTCGGGCACAGGCCCAGCATGCGGCCTTCCCACCCGGACCAGGCTTTGGCGGCGTGCATCTGCGCGATCTGGTCGTTGCCGGTGAGGCGCTTGTGGTAGGCGGCGATCATGTCGTGGCGCTCTTCCGGTGGGATCGGCGCGAGGTAATCCTGCCAGTAGTCCGGGAACAGACGGCTCGCGCCCTCCTGGTAGAACCAATGGATGTCCTGCGGGCGGGCGAGGAAAATGCCCCGCACGATCAGGCCGTGTACACGCTCCGGATGGGTTTGCGCGTAGGCCAGGGACAGGGTCGAGCCCCAGGAACCGCCGAACAGCACCCACTTTTCGATGCCCAGGTGCTCGCGGATGCGCTCAAGGTCGGCGACCAGGTCCCAGGTGGTGTTGTTTTCCAGGCTGGCGCGGGGGGTGGAACGCCCGCAGCCACGCTGGTCGAAGGTGACGATGCGGTACAGGTTCGGGTCGAAATAGCAGCGGCTCTGGGCATCACAACCGGAACCAGGGCCACCATGGATGAATACGACGGGCAAGCCTTCGGGAGAGCCACTTTCATCGACGTACAGCGTGTGGGTGTCATCGACTGCCAGATCGTGCCGGGCGTAGGGTTTGATCTGCGGGTACCAAGTCTGCATTGCGCGCTCCGTAGGGGTTCGGGTTCATCCCTGGGGGGACATCTTTTATTGTGCCGTCCGGCACTATAAACCCGAATTGTGCAATCAGCATGTCCTTGCGCACTCAGACCTGTGTCAGCTCGCGCCTGTTCGGCCTCCCTTACCGGTAGCGGTTTTGCCCCCAAGCCAACAAACCCTCCAGCAATTGCTTAAGCACCACCCGAGTCGGCTCGGCCAGGTCAGGTCGATAGCGAAACGGCTCCATTTCTTCCATATAGGTGCTTTGACACAACTCCAGCTGCACCGCATGAATATCCTGCGCCGGGTTGCCGTAGTGCCGGGTGATGTGGCCGCCCTTGAAGCGCCCGTTCAGCACATGGGTGTACGGGGGATGCTGGGCGCAGATGGCTTCCAACTGACTGGCCAATTCCGGGTCACAGGCGACGCCGTTGAAGGTGCCGAGGTTGAAGTCCGGTAATTTGCCTTCGAACAGGTGCGGGATCACCGAACGGATCGAGTGGGCGTCAAACAGCAGCGCGTAACCGAACTCAGCCTTGAGGCGTGCCAGTTCTTCCTGCAGTTGGCGGTGATACGGGCCCCAGATTTTTTGCAGGTAGCTGGCACGTTCCTCCTCGGAGGGCGCCTGCCCTTCACGGAACAACGGCACGCCGTCAAACAGCGTCTGCGGATAGAGGCCGGTGGTGGCACCGGCATAGAGCGGTTTGTTATCGGAGGGCCGGTTCAAGTCGATGACAAACCGTGAGTACTGTGCCGAGAGCGTGCTGGCGCCCAGCTCTTCGGCAAAGTCATATAACCGCGGGATATGCCAGTCCGTATCCGGCAGGCTTTGCGCCTCGGCAATCAGCCCGGCCTCGACCGCAGGGGTAAGGCGCAGCCCGGCGTGGGGCATGCTGATTAGCAGCGGCACACGGCCTTGTTTGAAATTCAGAACCTTATCCACAGCAATGCTCCTTAAACGGTGACGTCGACGCCATGGCGCACGACGCGTTTATCCAGTTCGCCGCCCAGCCAGTAGGCCAGGTCGGCGGGGCGATCGATCTGCCAGGCGACAAAGTCGGCAACCTTGCCCACTTCCAGCGAACCGTGGGTGTCGCCCATGCCCAACGCGGTCGCCGCATGTTGCGTGGCGCCGGCCAGGACTTCTTCCGGGGTCATTCGGAACAGGGTGCAGGCCATGTTCAACATCAGGCGCACCGACAGCGCCGGCGAGGTGCCAGGGTTGAGGTCGCTGGCGATGGCGATCTTCACGCCGTGCTTGCGCAACGCGTCCATCGGCGGCAACTGGGTTTCACGCAGGAAGTAAAACGCACCCGGCAGCAAGACCGCGACGGTGCCGGCGGCGGCCATGGCGATGGCATCTTCTTCAGTCATGAATTCCAGGTGGTCCGCCGACAACGCCTGGTAACGCGCCGCCAGGCTGGAGCCGTGCAGCGACGACAGTTGCTCGGCGTGCAGCTTCACCGGCAGGCCCAGTTGCCGCGCAACCTGGAAGACTCGCTCCACCTGCTCGGTGGAAAACGCCAGGTATTCGCAGAACGCATCCACCGCATCCACCAGCCCTTCAGCCGCCAGCGCCGGAAGCATCTCGTTGCAGATGTGCTCGATGTAATCGTCGGCATGGTCCTTGTACTCGGGCGGTAACGCATGGGCCGCCAGGCAGGTGGCGCGCACGCTGACCGGCAACGCTTCACCCAGGCGACGAGCCACGCGCAGCATCTTGCGTTCGTTGGCCAGGTCCAGGCCGTAGCCGGACTTGATCTCCACGGTGGTCACGCCATCACGCAGCAAACTGCGCAGGCGCTTGTGCGCGCCGGCAAACAGTTCGTCTTCGGTGGCAGCGCGGGTGGCACGCACGGTGCTGGCAATACCGCCGCCCTGGGCCGCGATCTCGGCGTAGCTCACGCCCTGAAGGCGTTGCTCGAATTCGCCGCTGCGATTGCCGCCGAACACCGTGTGGGTGTGGCAGTCAATCAGCCCGGGGGTGACCCACGCGCCTTGCAGGTCGTGCCGTTGGGCGTAATCCGCCACCGGTACTTCGCTGCGCGGGCCGATCCACTCAATCAGCGAGCCGGCAGTGACCATGGCGGCATCCTCGATGATCGAGTAGTTGCCGCCTGCCATGGTTGCGACGTGGCAGTGTTGCCAAAGGGTTTTCATCAACGCCTCCCTAAGTTATCGATGAGACACAGCCGGTTCGTAATGGACCCTGGCCGCTTGCCCGGCGGCGGGTTTTACCCACAGCAGGTAGGCAACGACCAACAGCACGATCCACACGGCACCGACCAGCAAGGCAGCCTGGGTGTCGGGGAAGTAACCGAGCACGCCAAACACGAACAGCATGAAAACAATGGCCGCTGCCGGTGCATAGGGCCAGAACGGCACCGGGAATGCCAGTTCGGCGACCTGTGCCTTGGTCATCGAGCGGCGCATCGCGACTTGGGTGACCAAAATCATCAGCCATACCCACACCGTGGCGAACGTCGCGATGGAGGCGATCACCAGGAACACGTTTTCAGGGATCACATAGTTGAGCACCACACCGCCCAGCAGCGCCGCGCCCATCACCACCACGGTCATCCACGGCACGCCCTGCCTGGACAACCGCGCAAAGCCCTTGGGCGCCTGCCCTTGCTGGGCCAGGCCGTACATCATGCGGCCAGCGCCGAAGATGTCGCTGTTGATGGCCGAGACCGCCGCCGAGATCACCACAATATTGAGGATGGTCGCCGCCGAACCGATGCCCAGGTTGCTGAAGATCTGCACGAACGGGCTGCCCTGGCTGCCGATCTGCGGCCATGGGTAGATGGCCATCAGCACAAACAGCGTCAGCACGTAGAACAAGAGAATGCGCAGCGGCACGGCATTGATCGCCTTGGGGATCACCCGTTGCGGGTCCTTGGCTTCACCGGCGGTGATGCCGATGATTTCGATGCCGCCGAACGCGAACATCACCACCGCGAACGAAGCGATCAGGCCGCCGACGCCATTGGGCATGAACCCACCGTGGGCCCACAGGTTGCTCAGGCCGACGGCCTGGGTTTCGCCCGCCGAATGGATGCCGAACAGCATGATGCCAAAGCCGCCGAGGATCATCGCGACAATCGCGCCGACCTTGAGCAGCGACAGCCAGAATTCCATCTCGCCAAAGACCTTGACGTTGCACAGGTTCAGGCCGCCGATCAGGAACACGATACCGAGCACCCAGACCCAACGCGCCACCTCGGGAAACCAAAAGCCCATGTAGATACCGAACGCGGTGACGTCGGCCAGGCAGACGATGATCATTTCAAACGCGTAGGTCCACCCCAGGATAAAACCGGCCATGGGCCCCAGATAGGTGCTGGCGTACTGGCCGAAGGAGCCGGCCACTGGGTTGTGCACGGCCATCTCGCCAAGGGCGCGCATCACCATGAACACCGCGGCACCGCCGATCAGGTAGGCCAGCAGCACGGCGGGGCCGGCCATCTGGATGGCCGAGGCGGAGCCGTAGAACAGCCCGGTGCCGATCGCCGACCCCAGTGCCATGAAGCGAATATGTCGGGCGCTCAGCCCGCGTTTCAAAGCCTTTTCTTGCTGGTGCATTTCTCGTCCCTATTATTTTTATCCTGAGAAAATTAAAAGCCACGCGCGTGACAACGGCTATTTCCGTGGTGAGCAGGCCTGCTCACCACAGAAGTGCCAGGGTGCCTTACAGGCTCGGCAGCAGCTCGGCCGGCACCAGCTCATTCAGGCAGCGGCTGGCGAGCAGTTCGCTGGCGGCGATGATGTCCGGGGCGAAGAAGCGGTCCTTTTCATAGAACGCCACTTTGTCACGCAGGATGCCGCGGGCCTTTTCCAGCTTGGGCGAGGTTTTCAGGCCTTCGCGCAGGTCCAGGCCCTGGCATGCCGCCAGCCATTCGACGGCCAGGATGCCACGGGTGTTCTCGGCCATTTCCCACAGGCGCTTGCCCGCAGCCGGGGCCATCGACACGTGGTCTTCCTGGTTGGCGGAGGTCGGCAGGCTGTCGACGCTATGGGGATGGGCCAGTGCCTTGTTCTCGCTGGCCAATGCGGCTGCGGTGACCTGGGCGATCATGAAACCGGAGTTCACGCCGCCATTGCCGACCAGGAACGGCGGCAGTTGCGACATGTGCTTGTCCATCATCAACGAGATGCGACGCTCACTGAGCGAGCCGATTTCGGCGATGGCCAGCGCCATGTTGTCAGCCGCCATGGCCACCGGTTCGGCGTGGAAGTTGCCGCCGGAGATCACGTCACCTTCGGCCGCGAAGACCAGCGGGTTATCCGACACCGCGTTGGCTTCGACCACCAGCACCTCGGCAGCCTGGCGCAATTGGGTGAGGCAGGCGCCCATCACTTGTGGCTGGCAGCGCAGGGAGTACGGGTCTTGAACCTTGTCGCAGTTCTGGTGCGACTGCGAGACCTGGCTGCTTTCGCCGAGCAGATCGCGGTAGGCGGCGGCCGAATCGATCTGCCCACGCTGGCCACGGGCGGCGTGAATGCGTGCGTCGAACGGCGAGCGCGAACCGAGCACCGCTTCCACGGTGAGGCCGCCACACGCCAGGGCGCCGGCGAACAGGTCTTCGCCTTCGAACAGGCCGCGCAAGGCATAGGCCGTGGAGACCTGGGTGCCGTTGAGCAGCGCCAGGCCTTCTTTGGCGGCCAGGGTCAGCGGCGTGAGGCCGGCGACTTTCAGCGCTTGCGTCGCCTCCAGCCATTCACCTTTGTAGCGCGCCTTGCCTTCGCCGAGCAGTACCAAGGACATGTGGGCCAACGGCGCCAGGTCACCGGAAGCGCCCACCGAGCCTTTCAACGGAATATGCGGGTACACCTCGGCATTGATCAGCGCGATCAACGCATCGATCACCTGCCGACGAATCCCCGAAAACCCACGGCTCAAGCTGTTGACTTTGAGCACCATGACCAGCCGCACCAGCGCATCGCTGATCGGCTCGCCGACGCCGGCGGCATGGGACAGCACCAGGGAGCGCTGCAGGTTTTCCAGGTCTTCGCTGGCGATGCGGGTGGACGCAAGCAAGCCGAAACCGGTGTTGATGCCATAGGCCGTGCGGTTCTCGGCGAGAATCTGCTCCACGCACGCAACGCTGGCTTCGATCTGGGCCGTGGCGCTGTCATCCAGGCTGAGGGTTACCGGCTGCTGGTAGATGGCACGCAGTTGGGCGAGGCTCAATTGGCCTGGAATCAGGTTTAGCGCAGTCACATTCGTTCTCCTTGTGAATTATTTTTTTTGAATACGTACTTAGTGCAAATTCGGTAGTGCGGTGTCTTTGAGCAATGTGGCGGCCGCCGCGATATCCGGCGCCAGCCAGCGGTCTTCTGCATAGGCCGGCACGACCTCACGCAGCAGGCGCCAGGCGCGGTCGGTGCCGACGCCAAAGCGCTGGCTCTTGAGGAACTCGAACGCCTGGGCCGCCAGCAGATATTCGATGGCAAGAATCTGGGTAACGTTGGCCAATACCTGGTGCAGCTTGAGCGCGGCGTTGGTGCCCATGCTCAGGTGGTCTTCCTGCAGGCCCGAGGTGACGAAGTTGTCGAGTACCGCCGGCTGCGCCAACTGGCGGTTTTGCCCGCACAGCGAAGCAGCGACGTACTGCACGATCATCATTCCGGAATTGACCCCGGGGTGACTCACCAGGAACGCCGGCAAACCGCTGACGTGCGGGTTGATCAAACGGTCCAGGCGACGTTCGGCCACCGAGCCGATTTCGGCCATGGCAATGGCGAGCATATCGGCGGCCAGCGCCACGGACTGGCCGTGCGGGTTGGCCTGGGACACCACGCGGTAATGGGCCGGGGTGCCGAGCACCAGCGGGTTGTCGGTGGCGCTGTTGAGTTCGGTCTCGATCTGACGCGTGGCGTGTTCCACCTGGTCACGCGCGGCGCCGTGGATCTGCGGGATCGAACGGATGCTCAAGGCGTCCTGGGTGCGAATGCCTTGGCTGCCGGCGATCACTTCGCTGCCATCGAGCAGCGCCCGCAGGTTGCTGCCGACGAGCTGCATGCCGGGGTGCGGTTTGAGGGCGATGATCTGTGCATCGAACGCGTCGATCTGACCGCGCTGGGCCTCGAAGCTCATGGCGCCGATCACGTCGGCCCATTGCAGCAAGTGATGGGCGTCGGCCAGGGCCAGGCAGCTCAGGCCAGTCATGCACGGCGTGCCGTTGACCAGGCACAGGCCGTCCTTGGCGCCGAGTACCACAGGCTGTAAACCTTCGGCTTGCAATGCGTGCTGCGCCGAAACGACCTGGCCGCGATAGCTCACGTTGCCCACACCCAGCAAGGCCACGCCGACATGGGCCATGTGGGTCAGGTAACCCACCGAGCCCTGGGATGGCACTTGCGGCGTGATGCTGTGATTCAGCAGGGCCAGCAAGGCCTGCACCACCTGCGGGTGTACGCCGGACTTGCCGTGGCTGTAGTTGATGACCGCCGCGCAGATGATCGCGCGGGTTTGCTCATCGCTGAGTACCGGGCCAACGCCACAGGCATGGCTGAGCAAGGTATTGCGCGACAGCTGGCTGAGTTGCTCGCCTTCGAGCGAGACATTGCACAGCGCGCCCAGGCCGGTATTCACGCCGTAGGCGCGTTCGCCGCTGCTGACGATGCGCTGCACGATGGCCTGGGCATTGTCGATGCGCGCCCAGGCCTGGCCCGAGAGTTCGAGCGCCGCGCCGTGGCGGGCGACGGCGACTACGTCCTGCCAGCGCAAGGGCGTATCGGCGATGATGATTTTTGCTGCCTGGGACATGGTTGACCTCTTCATATTCTCTACAGCTTTGCCGGCCTCATCGGGAGCAAGCCCCCGATGAGGCCAGTAGCCCCACCACAAAACCTGGATCAGACCACCGCCGCCCGCCGCTGAACAAACCGGTCCACATATTCATCCGCCGGCGAATGCAGGATCTCCCGCGGCGTGCCGACCTGGATCAGCTTGCCGTCCTTGAGGATGGCAATGCGGTTGCCGATGCGTACGGCCTCATCGAGGTCGTGGGTGATAAATACGATGGTCTTGTGCAGGGTCTTTTGCAGCTCCAGCAACTGGTCCTGCATCTCGGCGCGGATCAGCGGGTCGAGGGCGCTGAAGGCTTCGTCCATCAGGATGATGTCGGTATCGGCCGCCAAGGCACGGGCCAGGCCGACGCGCTGGCGCATGCCGCCGGAAAGCTGGTGCGGGTATTTGTTTTCGTAGCCCTTGAGGCCCACGGTTTCGATCCAGTGCAACGCGCGTTCGGCGCACACCTGTTTGGTTTCGCCACGCACCTTGAGGCCGTAGGCAACGTTGTCGAGCACGGTTTTGTGCGGCAACAGGCCGAAACTCTGGAACACCATGCTGATTTTGTGCCGACGAAATTGGCGCAGGGCGTCCATGTCCAGCTGCAGGATGTCTTCGCCGTCCACCAGGATCGCACCGCTGGTGGGGTCGATCAGGCGGTTGAAGTGGCGCACCAGGGTGGATTTGCCGGAGCCCGACAGGCCCATGATCACAAAGATCTCACCGGTATCGATGCTCAGGGACAGATCGTTCACGCCAACCACACAACCGGTCTCGGCCAACACCTGGTCCTTGGTCTTGCCATGGCCAACCAGCGCCAGCGCTTCTTGGGAACGGTTGCCGAAAATCTTGAAGACGTTTTTGACTTCGATTTTGCTGACGGTAGTCATTTGTTCGCCTCATGCCGTGGACGACCATAGGCCTGGGTAATGCGGTCGATGACCACTGCAAGAATCACGATTGCCAGCCCGGCCTCAAGGCCACGGCCGACGTTCAGCGTCTGGATGCCGACCAGGACGTCTTCACCCAAGCCACGGGCGCCGATCATCGAGGCAATCACCACCATCGACAGCGCCATCATGGTGGTCTGGTTGATGCCGGCCATGATGCTCGGCAGCGCCAACGGCAGTTGTACGCCGAACAGTTGCTGCCAGCGGTTGGCGCCGAAGGCGTTGATGGCTTCCATGACTTCGCCGTCGACCTGGCGAATCCCCAGGTCGGTGAGGCGAATCAAGGGCGGTGCTGCGTAGATCACCGTGGCGAAAATCGCCGGGACTTTGCCCAGGCCGAACAGCATCAGCACCGGGATCAGGTACACGAAACTGGGCATGGTTTGCATGATGTCGAGCAGCGGCATCAGCACCGAACGCAGACGATTGCTGCGCGCCGACAGGATGCCCAGCGGAATGCCGATCAGCACCGAGATCACCGTGGCGACCATCATCAGCGCCAGGGTTTGCATCAGCTTGTCCCACAGGCCAACCGCGCCCACCAGGAACAGCAGGCCGACAATTACCGCAGTGGTCAGTACTTTGCGCGTGGCGTGCCAGGCAATGCCGCCGACAATCGCCAGCATCAGCCACCACGGCGCTGCGCGCAGCAGGCCTTCCAGGTTGACGATGGCCCACAGCAGCGTGTCGGAGATGTGCCGGAACACATCGCCGTAATTGGTGACCAGTGAATCCACCCAACCGTTGACCCAGTCGGCGATGGAAAACGTAAAACTCTCAGGAAACATAGCGTGCTCTCGATCCAGTGGGTTGTAGCCAGGCGCCCGGCCACCCCTCAGGGTAGCCGCGCACACTTGACCTACAAGGCCGCGTCGATTTTCTTGGCTGCGTCTTCACTGACCCAGGCGTGCCAGACTTCAGGATGTTCCTTGAGGAAAACCTTCGCCAATTTCGGCGAGTCGATTCGCTCTTTGGCCATGCGCCCCAGGTTCTGGTTCAGCAGGTCGATCGGCAGGTTGACCTTCTCCAGCACGGCCACCAGTTCCGGGGCTTGCTCGTGGAAAGTCTTGGACAGGCCGACCTTGATGCTCACGGTCTTGTCCACACCGGGTTTTTCTTCGAGTTTGACCAGGTCGACCTGGCCCATCAGCGGGGTAGGCGACCAGTAGTAGAACAGGATCGGCTCGCCACGCTTGTAGCTCGACAGCACCGCCGCATCCAGCGCCGGGCCGGTGCCTGGGCGGAAGTTGGTGTAGCTGCTTTCCAGGCCATAGCTTTTGAGCATTTCGCTGTTGTCGAGCTCGCAGGTCCAGCCGGCCGGGCAGTTATAGAAACGACCTTTGGAGGGTTCTTCCTGGTCTTTGAACACCGAGGCGTATTTGGCCAGGTCAGCGATGTTTTTCAGGTCCGGCGCCTTGGCTGCAAGCTTGCGCTTGGCGTCGCCTTCGATTACGTAGCGCGGCACGTACCAACCTTCAATCGCACCCACCACCGGCGCGCCGACGCCGACGACTTTGCCGGCCTTCTCGGCCTTGTTCCAGACTTCGCTGCGGCCCACCCATTCTTCGGCAAACACCTGGATGTCGTTGCTGCTCAGGGCATTTTCCATGGTGATGGAGTTACCCGGCAGGCTGTCGGTTTTACAGTCGTAGCCTTTTTCCAGCACGGTTTGCAGGATGTCCGTGAGCAACATGCCGCTTTCCCAGTTCAGGCCGGCGAATTTCACCGGTTTGCCGGACTCGCACCAACCCGCCGCCTGGGCGCCGGCGCTGGCCAGCAAGCCCGCAGAAAGCAAGGTGGTGAGCAGGGTCTTATGCATTTTCATTGTGTGACGCTCCCAATCATGAAATGGATTACGGCAGTCAAAAGGCGTCCTGCCTTGTCCACGTCCTGTCAGGCCTGCGCCGCAGCGCGACCGGCTCCGCTTGTTTTCGTGGCTACAGCGCTGTCCTGCTCGACCGGCAGGATCAGTTGATCGGGCACGCTGGCGTGCCATTTTTTCGCACACAGGTAATACAGGGCGGCGGGAAGCACCAGGCCGATGATCCAGGAGATATCCACGTCACCCAACGCGGCCACCAGAGGCCCGGTGTAGAACTTGGTAGAGATGAACGGCAACTGCACCAGCACGCCGAACACATACACGCTGATACCCAGCGCGTTCCAGCGGCCGTAGCGACCGTTCGGATCGGCCAACGCCGGCACGTCATAGCGCTCGCGGGTGATGCAGTAGTAATCCACCAGGTTGATCGCGCTCCATGGCGTGAAGAACGCCAGCAGGAACAGGATGAAAGATTTGAACGCCCCCAGGAACGAGTGCTGGCCGAGCAAGGCAATCAGGGTCGCCGTACCGACGATGGCCAACACGAACACCAGGCGCTGCAGGCGCGTGACCTCCAGCCGACCACGAAAGCCGCTGATGATGGTCGCGATGCACATGAAGCTGCCATAGGAGTTAAGCGTCGAGATGGTGACCTTGCCGAACGCAATGCTGAAATACAGCAGGGCAGCGGTAGCACCTGTACCACTCAGGCCCACGATGTAAGCCACCTCGTGACCGGCGAATTGCCCATTGGACATGGCGGCGGCAAACACACCGAGAATCATCGCCACCTGCGCGCCGATGACCGAACCCGCGCCGGCGGCCAGAAAGGTTTTCACCGAGGACGTATTGCTTGGCAGGTAGCGTGAATAGTCCGCCACATAAGGGCCGAACGCGATTTGCCAGGAGGCCGCGAGCGACACCGCCAGCAGGAAACTGCTCCAACTGAAATGGCGGATCTGCAGGAGTGCGCCCACGTCGGTCTGGCTCATCAGGCGGCTGAACAGGTACACAAAGGCAATCACCCCAACCACGCTGGCGACGCGCCCGATGAAGTGGATCACCCGGTAGCCAAGCACCGTGACCAGCACGATGACACTGGCGAAGATCAGGATGCCAACGCTGTCGCTGACGCCAAACAACTGGCCCAGCGCCTGGCCGGAAAGCACCGTGCCGGTTGCGGTGAACCCCAGGTACATCAGACACACCAGCACGATCGGAATGGCCGCGCCATACACGCCAAATTGCACGCGACTGGAGATCATCTGCGGCAGGCCAAGCTTGGGCCCTTGCGCCGCATGCAAGGCCATGACGCCGCCGCCGATCAGTTGGCCGACCAACAGACCGATCAGCGACCAGAACACATCACCGCCCAGCACCACGGCCAGGGCGCCGGTGACAATCGCGGTGATTTGCAGGTTGGCCCCCATCCACAGGGTGAACTGACTCAAGAGACGACCATGTCTTTCCGCTTCCGGGATGTAGTCGATCGAACGCCTTTCGATCAACGGGGTGGTGTCGTTTGCAGCCATGGGTATTCAACCTCTGATGGATTGTCTACAGATCCAGTGTGGGAGGGGGCTTGCTCCCTCCCACATTGGGTTATTTGATCATTGGGAGATTGAGGCCCTGCTCCTTGGCGCAGTCGATGGCGATCTGGTAACCGGCGTCTGCGTGACGCATCACCCCGGTCGCCGGGTCGTTGTGCAACACGCGCGCAATCCGCTCGGCCGCTTCGTCGGTGCCGTCACACACGATGACCATGCCCGAATGTTGCGAGAAGCCCATGCCGACGCCACCACCGTGGTGCAGCGAGACCCAGGTCGCGCCGCTCGCGGTGTTGAGCAAGGCGTTAAGCAGCGGCCAGTCGGACACGGCGTCGGAGCCGTCCTGCATGGATTCGGTTTCGCGGTTGGGGCTGGCGACCGAGCCGGAGTCGAGGTGATCGCGGCCGATGACCACCGGTGCCGAGAGCTCGCCGCTGCGTACCATTTCGTTGAACGCAAGGCCCAGCTTGGCGCGCTGGCCCAAGCCGACCCAGCAAATGCGCGCCGGCAAGCCCTGGAAGCTGATGCGCTCGCGGGCCATGTCCAGCCAATTGTGCAGGTGGGCGTCGTCGGGGATCAGTTCTTTGACTTTGGCGTCGGTCTTGTAGATGTCCTGCGGGTCGCCGGACAGCGCCGCCCAACGGAACGGGCCGATACCACGGCAGAACAGTGGGCGGATATACGCCGGTACGAAACCTGGGAAATCAAAGGCGTTTTCCACGCCTTCTTCCTGGGCCATCTGGCGAATGTTGTTGCCGTAGTCGAAGGTCGGGATGCCTTGTTTCTGGAATTCCAGCATGGCCTTGACGTGCACGGCCATCGACTGTTTGGCCGCCTTGATCACGGCAGCCGGCTCGGTCTTGGCGCGGGCGCGGTATTCGTCCCAGGTCCAGCCGGCCGGCAGGTAACCGTTGAGCGGGTCGTGGGCGCTGGTCTGGTCGGTGACCATGTCCGGGCGCACGCCGCGCTTGACCAGCTCCGGCAAAATTTCTGCCGCGTTACCCAACAGGGCGATCGAGATGGCCTTGCCTTCCTGGGTGTACTTGGCGATGCGGGCCAAGGCGTCGTCGAGGTCAGTGGCTTGCTCGTCGACATAGCGGCTGGCCAGGCGGAAATCGATGCTGACCTGCTGGCACTCGATGTTCAGCGAGCACGCACCGGCCAGGGTTGCAGCCAGAGGTTGCGCCCCGCCCATGCCGCCGAGGCCGGCGGTGAGTACCCAGCGACCTTTGAGGTTGCTGTCGTAATGCTGGCGACCGGCCTCGACGAAGGTTTCGTAGGTGCCTTGCACGATGCCTTGGCTGCCGATGTAGATCCAGCTGCCAGCGGTCATCTGGCCGTACATGGCCAGGCCCTTGGCATCCAGTTCGTTAAAGTGTTCCCAGCTCGCCCAGTGCGGCACCAGGTTGGAGTTGGCGATCAGCACGCGCGGCGCGTTGCTGTGGGTCTTGAACACGCCGACCGGCTTGCCCGATTGCACCAGCAGGGTTTCGTCGTCGTTCAGATGGGTGAGGCTCTCGACGATCTGGTCGTAGCACTCCCAGTTACGCGCGGCACGGCCGATACCGCCGTACACCACCAGTTCTTTCGGGTTTTCGGCTACCTGCGGGTCGAGGTTGTTCATCAGCATGCGCAGCGGCGCTTCGGTCAGCCAGCTTTTGGCGGTGAGCTTGTTACCGCGGGCGGCGCGGATTTCGACGTCACGGTATTTTGTAGGCTTGGTCACAACTCGGACTCCTCGGCGATCAATGCACGAACAGAAATGGTGCGAAGCAGGGTCTTACGCACACATCTTTACTTGTATGTACAAGCATATGCAATCAAGCGGCCAACTTGAGGAGCGGGTTGTGGAAAATTTTTTTGAGGGCGTCTTTAAGCCTTGGAAATTAAGGCTTCGGGGCTTGATGAAATTTCTTAGGGAAGGGTTTTGCGGCGAAGGGAATGTGTGATGACCGCATGACATTGCGTCACGCTGGGGCATTCGGTAACAAATTGGTGCGCGGGTTGGAAACAGTTTTTAGGAACGACACAAAACAAATGTGGGAGGGGGCTTGCTCCCGATAGCGGTGTATCAGTCAGTCCACTCGGCACTGACGTACCGCAATCGAGGGCAAGCCCCCTCCCACATTTTTTACCCGCGCGGGGTCAGTTCGATGATGCAGCAGCGGCCAGTGACGCAGACGTCCAGCAGCTCGTTGTCACCGTCAACCTGCAGGCAATCGTGATGGCCCAGCTTCTCGCCCAGCACCTTCACCTCATCCGCCACGCTGAACACCAACACCGTCTGCGCCGTACTGAAAAACCGCTGCACGCCGTCAACCCACTGCAAGCGCGCGTGGTAACGCTGGGGCGAATAGATCAGGTTGAAATCGCGGATCGGCCCGGTGATCAGGCGGCACGACACTTGGCTGTCGCCCTTGAATGCGAACGGCTGCAGCGGTAACAGGCCGCGCTGCTCTTCTGCGTCCACGGTCAACACCATGCCGGCACCCTGGATAACGGTAATCACGCGCTGATAACCGGCAAACGTGGAAAAACCGCCCGACTCGCTAATATCGGCAATCGACAGGCGCCAGCCAAAGCCATCCAGGCCGGTGCCGGCGTCACGGGCGATTTCTTCGGTGCTGCCGCCGCCGTTTTTCCACGGCATGCTTACGTAATCGGCAGCGCGCCAGACCTTTACCGCACTCATTTGCTGAAACGTCCTTCGAGGCTGTGACGAGAGCCGGGATGGATCAGCCGTGCGGCGGTCACCGGCTGGCGACCCGACCACGTGCGGCGGCGAATCAACAGGCAGGGTTCGGTGGGTTCGATTTGCAGCAGCTTGCACTCGTCAGCGTCGGCAAGAATCGCTTCGACGACGTGCTCACCTTCCGTCAGCGGTGCAACCTGGTTCAGGTAGGCATAGGGCGTTTGCTGGGTGAAGTCTTGCTGCAAATATTCCGGAGCGACCAGGGCGTTGACGAAACGGTCTTCGATTTGCACGGGAATGTCATTTTCGAAATGCACGATCAGCGAATGAAACACCCGCCCGCCTTCGCGCATTTCCAGGGCAACGGCGCGCTCGGAACCGGCCGCTTCTTCGCCCAGATGAATGACTTGGCAGGTATGCCGATGACCACGGGAGGCGATTTCATCGGCAATGTTGTGCACCTCGAACAGCGCCGACTGGCTCTTGGGCTCGGCGACAAACGTGCCGACGCCTTGCATGCGCACCAGCAAACCTTCGGCGGTGAGCTCGCGCAGGGCGCGGTTGATGGTCATGCGGCTGAAGCCCAGTTGGCTGACCAGTTCACTCTCCGACGGCACGCGATAATGCGGCGGCCAGTTGCCGTTGAGGATCTGCTGGCTGATCATTTGTTTGACGCGGGCATACAAGGGCGCCGGACTTTCGTCCATGTGGGCAGCCAGCGAAGAGTTGGCGGGCGGAGTCGGCACAGGGAATCCTTGCAGAGGGAAAAGATGCATAGATTGCCGGAGTTTACCGAGCAGGCAAACGTCTGTATATGTATATACAAATAAACACACGACCGGAGTGTTCTGATCATGTCCGCTTTTTTTGCCGAACGCGCGCTGCTGCCTAGTGGATGGGCCAACGATGTACGCCTTGAAGTCAGCGCCGACGGGCGACTGACACAGGTCACGGCCAATGCCAGTTCCGCTGCCGCCGAACGGTTGAGAGGCCCGGTTTTGGCGGGCATGCCTAACCTGCATTCCCATGCTTTCCAGCGCGCCATGGCAGGCTTGGCCGAAGTGGCCGGCAACCCGAATGACAGCTTCTGGACCTGGCGCGAGCTGATGTACCGCATGGTTGGCAAGATCAGCCCGGAGCAATTGCAGATCATCGCGCGCCAGCTGTATATCGAGATGCTCAAGGCTGGCTACACCTCGGTGGCCGAGTTTCACTATGTGCATCACGATGTCAGCGGCCAGCCGTATGCCGACCGCACGGAGCTGTCGCGCCAGATCAGCCAGGCGGCGGCCAGCAGTGGGATGGGGCTGACGTTGCTGCCGGTGCTCTATACCCACTCCGGATTTGGTGGCCAGGCACCGAATGAAGGCCAGCGGCGGTTTATCAACAGCACCGAACATTATCTGGACTTGCAGGCGCGCTTGCAGCCGATCCTCGCGGCGCAACCGGCGCAGCAACTGGGCCTGTGTTTCCACTCCCTGCGCGCAGTCACGCCACAACAGATCGAGAAAGTGCTGGCTGCCAGTGACAAAGCGTGCCCGGTGCACATCCACATCGCCGAACAGCAAAAAGAAGTCGACGACTGCCTGGCCTGGAGCGGCAAGCGCCCCCTGCAATGGCTGTATGACAACGTCGAGGTGGATGAGCGTTGGTGCCTGGTGCACGCCACCCATGCCGATGCCGACGAGGTCACACGCATGGCCAGGAGCGGCGCGATTGCCGGCCTGTGCCTGACCACCGAAGCCAACCTGGGCGATGGGATTTTCCCGGCGGTGGATTTTCTCGCCCAGGGCGGGCGCCTGGGCATTGGCTCCGACAGCCATGTATCGCTGAGCGTGGTAGAGGAATTGCGCTGGCTCGAATACGGCCAGCGCCTGCGCGATCAACGGCGCAACCGTTTGTATCGTAACGATCAACCGATGGTCGGGCGGACGCTGTTCGATGCCGCGCTGGATGGCGGCGCGCGGGCACTAGGGCAGCCGATTGGTCGGTTGGAAGTGGGTAAACGCGCGGATTGGATTGTGCTGGACGGTAACGATCCATACCTGGCAACGGCCAGCGAGGATGGGATTCTCAATCGCTGGCTGTTCGCCGGTGGCGATCGGCAAGTGCGCGATGTCCTGGTGAACGGCAAGTGGGTGGTGCGCGATGGGCGCCATGCCGGCGAGGAAGAAAGCAACCGCGCATTTACGCAGGTACTGAAGGATTTACTCGGTTAAACAGGTGGGAGGGGGGCAAGCCCCCTCCCACCGTTTGATTTGCGTGATGCTGGGTTACTGCGACGTCTTGGCCATCTGCTTATCCGACGTACGCCAGATCAACCGCGTGGTGTCGTACCCCTGCTGCCGCGCCCTGCTCAGCAGGTCTTCGCGGGTATCGGCGCTCACCGTTGGCGTGCGCGATAGAATCCACATGTAGCGCCGGCTCGGGCTGCCGACGATGGCGGTCTTGTAGTCATCGCTGACGTACAGCACCCAGTAATCGCCCTTGGCGACGCCCGGCAACAGCGCGGTAAACCAGTTATTGAATTCCACCCAGAGCTTGTCCGTTTTACCAGGCACTTGCGGCGTCGCGGTGCCCTTGGCTTCTTCCCACTGCCATTCGGTCGTCAAGCAGCGGTTGAATACCGACATGTCGCCATCGGGCAGCAAGGTGTAACGGGCTTCGGACTGCGCACAATTGCGCTGGAAGTACATCGGCAGTCGGGCCAACTCATACCAGGTGCCCTGGTAACGCTTGAGGTTGACGCTACCGGCGGTCTTGGGTTGCAAATCATCGCCAGAATGGCTGGCGCAGCCCGCCAAAAACAGGCTGGCGCAAAGGAACACAACAAAACGCATCATTCTTCTTCTCCCGCAGGCTCTCGCCCCGGTTTACTTCAGGCCTTGCCCGGAAAACATCAGAACTTTGTCACCGGCATATTGAACGCTGATAAAGCTGGTTTTATCGCCCCACGTGCAACTGGACATACCCAGTGCGCCGGAGCAGTCGGTTGGCTTACCCAGCAACGACTCGACCTCAGCCTTGGGCATTCCGGCCGACAACTTCGCATAATTCTCTTGATTGACCTTGCTGCAGGCGGCCAACAGCACGCAGAAAGTCAGCAGGGCAAGACGGCGTAACGACATGGAATAACTCCTGGAGGGACAAAGCAGCGTGGGTATCTGCCAGAAGCTTAGAAGGGAAAACAGGTGTCTGGTTCCCGAGGCGCAAAAACAAAAAAGCCCCGAAAACGCTGAAACGTTTCGGGGCTTCTTTAAGGGTGAACCGGCTCACATTTACGCCGATCACTTGTCACAACGGCTTACTTCTTGTGATAAGCCGTCACACGCTCAACTTCTTCCTTGGAACCCAGGAACACCGCCACCCGCTGGTGCAGGCCTTCAGGCTGGATGTCGAGGATGCGCTGGTGGCCGTCGGTGGACGCGCCGCCCGCCTGCTCAACCAGGAATGACATCGGGTTGGCTTCGTACATCAGGCGCAGCTTGCCCGGTTTGGACGGCTCGCGGCTGTCGCGCGGGTACATGAACAGGCCACCACGGGTGAGGATACGGTGCACGTCAGCCACCATCGCAGCTACCCAGCGCATGTTGAAGTTCTTCTTCAACGGGCCTTCTTCGCCTTCCATCAACTCGTTGACATAGCGCTTGACCGGTTCTTCCCAGTGGCGCTGGTTGGACATGTTGATCGCGAATTCCTGCGTAGAGGCAGGAATGGTGATGTCTTCGTGGGTCAGTACGAAGCTGCCCATTTCACGGTCCAGGGTGAAGCCTTTGACGCCGTCACCCAGGGTCAGCACCAGCATGGTCTGCGGGCCGTAGATCGCGTAGCCGGCAGCCACCTGCTCGGTACCCGGCTGCAGGAACGCCTTTTCGTTCAGGGCTTCATTCTGGCTCAGGTATTCGTTCGGGCAACGCAGCACGGAGAAGATGGTGCCGACCGGTGCGTTGATGTCGATGTTGGACGAGCCGTCCAGCGGGTCGAATACCAGCAGGTAGGCGCCTTTGGGGTACTTGCCGGGGATCTGGTAGGCATTGTCCATTTCTTCGGACGCCATGCCGGCCAGGTGGCCACCCCATTCGTTGGCTTCGAGCAGGATCTCGTTGGAGAGTACGTCGAGCTTCTTCTGCACTTCGCCCTGCACGTTTTCGGTGCCCATGCTGCCCAGGACACCACCCAGTGCGCCTTTGGACACGGCGTGGCTGATTTCCTTGCAAGCACGCGCCACCACTTCGATAAGGAAGCGCAGATCGGCAGGCGTGTTGTTGCTGCGGGTCTGCTCAATCAAATAGCGACTCAAGGTAACGCGGGACATGTAAGGCTCCGAAGAATGGGGGGCTTGAAAACCCGCGCAGTTTAACGCGAGTCGGGGCGTATTTCCTCCTATCAGAGGATTAAAACCCAATAGAGTTCATGGACTTTATTTAACGTGCCACCGGCGGCTTGCGCAGCAAACTGTAGGCCATGGCGCCCAGCGCGGCCACGCCGAGCAATAATACGGCCCAGAGCCCGAGCTTTTTCCAGTTCGGCCCACTCTCCACAGCCGCCGTAACCGCAGGCGGCGCAACCGCAACCTCCCCGGCTATTTTGGCTTGCCCCAGCGCCTTGAGACGCTCGAAGCTGTAGTCCGGGATAAGGGTCGACAGCGGCAGGTTCGCGGCCTTCACCGAAGCATTGCCCAGCGCCAGGCTGAACGGTGGTTCCCCTCGCGCCAGGAACACCAGTTGGGTGGTGCGCACGGCAAAACGCAGCGCCGGTGCTTCAGTGCCCAGGCCACCGCCGCGCTCGTCCACCTGCAGCTTGAGCTGGTTGACCACCTGGCCCGGTAACTGCAATTCATCCTGCACCACGTCCTGGCCGTTCTGGGCCAGGCGGTACAGCAAACCATTGCTCAAGGGCTGCCACGCTTGCCTGGCATCACTTCGCCCCGCCAACATCACCGGCGCGAGCGTGTTGGGCTGCTTCAGCTCAATACGCAAGCGTTCCACACTCAGCCCCGTGGGCAGTTGCCAACTGTATTCGCCGGCCTTGAGTCGCGTACCGGCCAAAGGCTGCGACCACACCAGCGGCAGCGGCAAGTTGCTGCTGGTAGCACTTGCCAGTTTGGCCGAGGTCAGCAGCGGCGCCGCCTGACCTTGCCACACCAGGCGCAGGTAACGCGCCGATTGCCCCGGCAGGCTGACGTCATGTTGCTCGACCCGTTCGTCGGCGAACGACAAGCGCGCCACTTGCCCATCGCCCCAGGATTCCCAGTGCTGCAGGTCATCACTGGCTTCAATGCTGAAACGCTGGAAACCGTCTTGCTCGCGGCTCCAGTCCAGGCTCAGTTGCTGCAACGGCGCCTTGATCGCGCTGGCGTCAAGCACCCAGCCGCGCAGCACCTGTTTGCCGGGTTTAGTGGCGGCGGATGGTTTGATTTCCACCAGCGTGCCCTCAGGGGTGGTTTTCATCACCACGCCGGGCAGGGTTTGGCGGGTGTCGGCAGCGTAAAGCGGGAACCACTTCACGTCGACGACGTGGCGGCTTTCCGTGCGCTGGGAGGCCTGTCGCGACAGCGCATACGCCTGGGGCTCACCGGCGGCGTTGAATACGCGCACATCACTGAGGTCCGCCTGACGCGCATTCAATTGCACGGCCAACGGCAGTTCGAGGCGATACCATGGGCCGTTACCGCTGACGCTCAACGGCACCTGGCTGGCGAAATCCGTCGGGGCTTCCTGGGCCCAGGCCGACAACACCGCACTCATGCCGACCACGGCGACGCTCAACTTACCGATCAAGAGGATGCTCCTTGAGTTTGCAGCACAGGTTCGACACGCTTGGGCGGCAGCGGCGCGAAGTAGCCCACCACCAGCAACAGCCCGCCCACGCCGATAAACGACACGATTCGCGCCAAGCCGCCACGGTTGCTCAGCTCGACAAAAAACAACTTGGCCACCACCACGGCAATCAACGCCGCGCCGATCAGCCACACCTCGCGCCGATGACGCAGGTGGCCACCGATCATCAGGCCGAGGGCGATCAGGGTCCAGACAATCGACAGGCCGGCCTGCACCAACATCGATTCGAGCAACGCGTCCAACTGGAAGGGGACGGCGCCCCAATGGTGGGCGGTGCGCATCACCAGCGCGGTGAAGAACGCAAACAGTGAAAGCCCCGCAACGCCCTGGGCGAGCAACTCGGCCCGTGGTCCGCGTTGCGGCGCCACACTGCGCGACCACACGTACACCCCCAGCAAGGCGAACAACAGGCCCAGGTCCAGCGGGTTAAGCAATGGCACATAGGGCAACGGGTTGGCCGTGCCGTCGCTGAAGCTGTTCGCCAGCCAGAACCAACCGAGCATCAACACGGCCAACGGCAGTGCCGCAAGCACGCGATATTCCCGTGGATACGCCGACACCGGCCACGGCCAGTTGCGCGGCGCGGCGGCCAGCACCAGGTAGAGGCTTGGCAGGATCGCCCAGCCCAACCAGCGCCAGGCGTTGTATTCGGCGGAAAAGCGCAGCAAGCCGTAGCGCAATTCCAGCGCCAGCATGCCGATCAGCATCCAGCAGCCCAATACATGGGCGATGCTCAGCGCCCTGCCCGGCGCCACCGCCGCCAAGCGCCGCAGCGAGACAAAATGCACCACAAACACCGCCAGCCACGCCAACCAACCGTACTGCGCCGCCGGGTGGTAATAGGTGTGCGCCGAGGCCAGCAGCACAATGCCCGCCGCCGGCATCAACAGGGTGCAGAGCCTACCCAGCGACACCCAGCGCAGGCGTGTCGCCAGCAGCGTCCAGATCGCCACGCTGACGGCCGCGATCCCGAGCAGGAAGGCGCCCTGCAACTCGTCGGGAACAAAACGCAGCACTTCGCCGGTCAGCGCCATCGTCCACCAGGCCGCGCCCCACACCAGCAACACATCGGATAGGCGTTGCAGTTGCAACTGAGCAAACACCGGCGCATGTGGTTCGCGCTGCAAGCGCCAGGCACCGATCAGAGCGGCCAGGCCGAGTACCATCGGCGTCCAGAAGCCGCTGTGAGCCAAGGGGCGCAGACCTTCGCTCGTCAACGGCCCCAGCAAGTCCGGCACCGCCAGCAGGAAGGAGCCACCACCGATCAGTTGCAGCAGCAAACCAAATACAAAACTCACGCGCTGTTGCAGGTACAGGCTCAGCCAGATGATCAACAAACCACTGGCCGCCCAGACGCCACTGGCGCTTTCCCACGGCAGCACGAACAGCACGGCGAGGTTGATCAACACCAGGCCGGCCAGCAACACCACCGAAAGGCCACGCAACAGACGCACATCACTGCGCACCATGTCGTCGCGCGCCGCCAGCAGCATGCCGCCGATCAAAGCCAGGCCGATCAGCGAGGCGGTGAGCAAACCACTCCAACCGGCATTGAACACCGCCTCGCCCTCACCGCCCTGCAATCGCAGCAGAAACAACGCGCCACCCAGCAACTGCACGGCGAACGCGGTAAACAGGAAGGTGCGCGAGCCAATGCGCAGGCCAACAAGCAGCGTCACCAAGCCGGCGATGGCCCAGCTGACAGCGGTGCCTTGGGTCAGCAGCAGCAACGGCGCCAGCAGGTACAAAAAGCCCAGGCCCAGGCTCGCCAGTACCGGCAGGCCACGGCGCTCCCAGGCCGCCGCCTGCTCGCTCGGCGCCTGGCGCAACTGAAGGAAGCTGAACAACAACGCCGCGCCCAGCAGCAACGCACCCAGCGGCGCGCCGTCGAGCAAGGTGTGCTCGCCGATACGCAGTTCGCTGAGGAACGCCAGCGCCGAGCCCAGTTGCAGCAGCAACCCAAAGGCCCGCGCCAACGGTCGTTGCTGACGCAGCCCCAGCCAGAAGATCCCCGCGCCTTCCACCGCCCAGGCCGCAGCGGTCCAGCGCGCATCGAGACCCAGCGGAATCGCCAGGCTGGCAAAGATCACACCCAACGCCAGGCAGGTTTCGGCCAGTAGCAAGGCCC
This sequence comes from Pseudomonas sp. S3_A03, assembly GCF_054668275.1. Classification (NCBI taxonomy): domain Bacteria; kingdom Pseudomonadati; phylum Pseudomonadota; class Gammaproteobacteria; order Pseudomonadales; family Pseudomonadaceae; genus Pseudomonas; species Pseudomonas sp. S3_A03. Next base: position 4,455,146 of record NZ_CP162753.1, on the reverse strand, counting down.
GCCCACCGCTCAACACACGCGCCAGGCCCATATAGATAATGCCCAGGCCGAGTGCGCTGAACGCTGCGGCGAACTCCAGGTGTTGTACCAACGCGAACTGCAAACCAAAGCCCACCAGTGGCGGGCCGAACAGCATGCTGCCGTCGACATAATCGCCTTTGGCCGCCGACCAGCGCAGCAACGCCTCACGCCCCTCTGGCGCCTCGCCCATTTCCTGCAACTTGCGCCGGGCGAACAACAGGCCGATGGCCAGGTACATCAGGAAAAACAGCATCAGGAACGGCTCGGTGCTCCACAGCAGTTCCGGCGTGTAGGAACGCATGCCCCAGGCGAAGCCGATGCCGAAGGTGCCGACAAAGCCGATCAGGTTGAGCAAGCGCCAGGCCTTGAACCAGGCAATAGCGAGGATGCCGGTATTGAGCAGGGCGAAATAGCTGAACAGCGCCACATGGTTACCGGCGCCGGTGGATGTGAGAATCGGTGCCGCAAAACCCCCGAGCGCCGCCGCGCAGGCCAACCCCAGCGCGTCCTGGGTGATCGCCAGGATCGCCGAGAACACCGTGACCGCCACCAGCATGCCCAGGGCCGCACCAGGATCAATCAGCGGGTGCAGGCGCATCGCCGCAAATACTGTGAGGTACAACACCGCGATACCGGTGCCTTGCAGCATCAAGCCGTAGTTGCTGTTACGCAGCCGCAACCACCAGCCCAGGCCCAACAGGCCGAGTGCGGCAGCGGCCACGCCGGCGTAACGCAGTTCGATCGGCACCACCATGCCTTCAGTGGCATAGCGCAACAGGAACGCCAGGCCGAGGAACAACAGCACCACCCCGACCCGCAGCACGGTGTTGCCCCCAAACAGCCAATTGCGCGCGCCGCCAATGGCGCGCTCGATCAGGTTGGGGCCGCGCGGCGCGACCGGTTCTTGAGGTGGACGTGGCGTCGGCGCAGGCGCCCAGACATCATCCGGCAACGGTTGGCTCGGTTCGGCGACCCTGGCGGCAGGCGCCAATTCGGCAGGCAGTTCCCACACCAGCTCGGGTGCCTTGGCGACAGGTGTCGGTTCAGGAGCAGGCGCTTCAAAAATGACGGTGCTCGACGGCGTGGGCACTTCGAGTTGCCGCAGGCGTTCACCCAGGGCGATCAGCGCCTTTTGCGTGGTTTCCAACTGACGTGCCTGCTGCTGCGCCTGGGTCGCCAGCTTCGACAGGCGAATCGCCTGGCCGATGCCCAACCCCAGCAGCGCACCGATGCCTGCATCATAGAACGACTCATCGAGCGTCCAGCCGAGCACCAGGCCAATCAGCATGAAAATCCATTGCATGGTCGATATTCCCTAAGCAAACCGGCGCTCAGTATATCGACGTGAACCCAATGTGGGAGGGGGCTTGCTCCCGATAGCAGGGTACCAGTCCACATATCTGCAAACTGACACTCCGCTATCGGGAGCAAGCCCCCTCCCACATTTGGATCTGCGCGGTTTAGTCGAGCGCTTTCCAGATCTCGGTAGCGTATTCGCGGATCGTGCGGTCCGAAGAGAACCAGCCCATCCGCGCCGTATTGAGCACCGCCGAACGCCACCACGCCTTGGAATCGTGCCAATGCGCTTCGACCTTGGCCTGGGCGTCCCAGTAGGAGTCGAAGTCGGCGCAGACCAGGAAGCGGTCATAGTCGATCAGCCCGTCGATCAAGCCCACGTAGCGGCCCGGATCATCCGGCGAAAACACCCCGCCACGGATCGCTTGCAGCACATCGTTGAGGCGATGCGAGGCGGCGATGTCCGGCCCGGCATTGAATTCGCCGGCATGCTTGCGCGCCTCGACCTGCTGGGCACTGAGGCCGAAGATAAACATGTGCTCGGCGCCCACGCGCTCGTGCATCTCCACGTTGGCACCGTCCATGGTGCCGATGGTCAGCGCGCCGTTGAGGCCGAATTTCATGTTGCTGGTGCCCGACGCCTCGAAACCGGCCGTGGATATCTGCTCCGACAAGTCCGCCGCCGGAATGATGCTTTCCGCGAGGCTCACGTTGTAGTTGGGCAGGAACACCACTTTGAGCAAGCCGCGCACGGTCGGGTCGTTGTTGACGGTGCGGGCGATGTCGTTGGTCAGCTTGATGATCAGCTTGGCCTGGTGATAACTGGCCGCCGCCTTGCCCGCGAAGATCTTCACCCGTGGCACCCAGTCGGTGCCCGGCTCGGCACGGATCGCCTGGTACAGCGCCACGGTGTGCAGCAGGTTGAGCAGTTGACGCTTGTATTCGTGGATCCGTTTGACCTGCACATCGAACATCGCTGCCGGGTTCACCGAAATGCCCAGGCGCTCATGGATGATATCGGCCAATGCACGCTTACTGTGCAGGCGCTGGTCAGCGAAGGCCTTGCGGAACGCCTGCTTCTCGGCAAAGGTTTCCAGCTCGCCCAGCCGGGTTTCGATGTTGTCGAGGATATCCGGCCCCAGGGCATCCACCAGCATGGCGGTGAGTTTGGGGTTGGCCTGGTACAGCCAGCGGCGGAAGGTGATGCCGTTGGTTTTGTTGTTGATGCGCTCCGGGTAGAGTTTGTGCAGTTCTGAAAACACCGTGCTGCGCATCAATTGGGTGTGCAGGCCGGATACACCGTTAACGCTGTGGGAGCCGAGGAACGCCAGGTTACCCATGCGCACGCGGCGGCCGTTGTCCTCTTCGATCAGCGATACGGCGCGCAGGACGTCGAAGTCGTGAATGCCCTTGGCCCGCAGCGAGTCAATGTGCTGGGCGTTGATCAGGTAAATGATCTGCATATGCCGGGGCAGCATGCGCTCCATCAAGCCTACCGGCCAGGTTTCCAATGCTTCGGGTAGCAGCGTGTGGTTGGTGTAGGAAAGCGTTTCGACGGTGACGTCCCACGCGGCTTCCCAGGGAATGTCATGCAGGTCGACCAGTTGCCGCATCAACTCGGCCACGGCGATGGACGGGTGGGTGTCGTTGAGTTGGATTGCTGCGTGTTCGCCCAGGCTGAGCACCGAGCCATGCATGTTCTTGTGACGGCGCAGCAGGTCTTGCAGGGAGGCGGAAACGAAGAAATATTCCTGGCGCAGGCGCAGTTCCTGCCCCGCTTCGGTGCTGTCGGCCGGGTAAAGCACGCGGGAGATGCTTTCGGCGCGGGCCACTTCCGCCACGGCGCCCAGGTGGTCACCGGCGTTGAAGCGCTCCAGGTGCAAGTCTTCCACCGCCCGTGCCCGCCACAGGCGCAGGGTGTTGACGCTGGCGCCACGCCAGCCGACCACCGGGGTGTCGTAGGCCACGGCACGTACGGTTTCGTTGGGCGACCACACCTGGATCATCTTGCCGGAGGCGTCCGCCACGGTTTCGACGCTGCCGCCAAAGCCGATCGGGTAAATCACCTCGGCGCGCTCGAATTCCCACGGGTTGCCGAAATCCAGCCAGCGTTCGGTTTGCTCCTGTTGCCAGCCATCGACAATCGCCTGGCGGAACAAGCCATGTTCATACCGAATGCCATAGCCGTGGCCAGCAATGCCCAGGGTCGACATGCTTTCCATAAAGCACGCCGCCAGGCGGCCCAGACCACCGTTGCCCAGCGCCGCGTCGGGCTCCAGCAGGCGGATGCGTTCCAGGTCGACGCCCAGCTCCGCCAGCGCATCGCGAGCGATCTCCAACACCCCCAGATTACTCAGGCTGTCGTAGAGCAAGCGGCCGATCAGGAATTCCAGGGACAGGTAATAGACCCGCTTCTGACCTTTGCGGTAAATCCGCCGGGTATGGTCCATCCAGTGGTCGACCATCTGGTCGCGGGCGGCCAGGGCAATGGCTTCGAACCAGTCATGGTCGAAGGCGTGATCCGGGTCCTTGCCCACCGCGTAGGTGAGTTTGGTCAAGACGGCATCGCGAAATGCGGCTACCTCTGCTTCTCGTGCAAGTGGTTCCTGAGACATCAAATGCGACCTCGGGCGAGATAGAAGGAGTTGCTAGAGCCTAGACGGTCTGACAGATGGCAGACGCTCTGGTTCGTCAGTTTTTTAACTCATTCATCGTTGCGTGAATTAGATGCAGGGGCCGTGCCCAATCATGGCCACAGATGAAATCTTGAAAAGATTGTTCAAAAAACCACCAATCCCGGTATGATCGCGCGCCCTGATATCGCCTCACCCTGGAACCCTGATGAAGCCCCAACTGATCGCAGCCGCGGAACTCGACCGTCTTGAGACCTGGCAAAAATATTCCGCGCACATGTGTGGCGGTTGTGTGTCCAGCTGCTGCACGCTGCCGGTCGAAGTGAAGATCAAGGACCTGATCCGCATTGGCATCGTCGATGAATTCGAGCGCGGCGATCCGCCGAAGAACATCGCCAAGCGCTTGCAGAAGGAAGGCATTGTCGAGCGCTTCAATTCCAAGTCGGAAATTTTTACCCTGCAGCGCATGAGCAACAACGATTGCCTGTACCTGGATCGTAAGACGCGCTTTTGCACCATTTATGACAAGCGCCCGGACACTTGCCGCAACCACCCGAAGATCGGGCCGCGGCCGGGGTACTGTGCGTACAAGCCCAAGGAAGTGGTGCGCGAGACCAAGTTCAAGACCCTCGACAAGTTCTGATCCAGGTTTTTTGGGGCTTTCAAGGGCCTCATCGTGGGCAAGCCCCCTCCCACCTTTGACTATGTTCACAAATCAAAAAGTGGGAGGGGGCTTGCTCCCGATAGGGCCAGTACAGGCACCCCAAATTCTGCAGGCACAAAAAAACGCCCCCGGCCTTTCGACCGGGGGCGTTTTTCATTCAGCCTGAGTTAACTCAGTTCTTGGCTTTCTTGGCAGCGCGGGTACGCTCGCCTTCGTCCAGGATCTTCTTACGCAGACGGATCGACTTAGGCGTAACTTCGCACAGCTCGTCGTCCTGGATGAATTCCAGGGCCTGTTCCAGGGTGAAGCGAACAGGTGGGACCAGGGCGATGGTTTCGTCTTTACCCGAAGCACGCATGTTGTCGAGCTTCTTGCCTTTGGTTGGGTTGACGCCCATGTCGTTGTCACGGCTGTTCAGACCAACGATCTGACCGTTGTAGATCTCTTGACCGTGTTCAACGAACAGCTTGCCACGCGCCTGGAGGGTTTCCAGGGAGTAGGTCAGTGCCTTGCCGGTTTCTACCGATACCAGAACACCGTTCTGACGGCCGGACATGTCGCCGGACTTCATGGTGTCGTAGCGATCGAAGATCGAGGTCAGGATGCCGGCGCCGTTGGTCAGGGTCAGGAACTGGTTACGGAAACCGATCAGACCGCGAGCAGGGATGTTGTATTCCAGACGTACACGGCCCTTGCCATCCGGCACCATGTTGGTCAGGTCGCCCTTACGCAGGCCCATCTCTTCCATGACCTTGCCCTGGGATTCTTCAGGGGTGTCGATGGTCACGTTTTCGAACGGTTCCTGCTTCACGCCGTCAACCTGACGGATGATCACTTCAGGACGACCAACGCCCATTTCGAAGCCTTCGCGACGCATGGTTTCGATCAGTACCGAGAGGTGCAGCTCACCACGGCCGGAAACCTTGAACTTGTCAGCCGAGTCGCCTTCTTCAACGCGCAGTGCAACGTTGTACAGCAGCTCTTTGTCCAGACGCTCCTTGATGTTACGGGAGGTCACGAACTTGCCTTCTTTACCGCAGAACGGCGAGTCGTTTACCTGGAAGGTCATGGAAACGGTTGGCTCGTCAACGGTCAGAGGCTTCATCGCCTCGACGTTGTCCGGCTGGCACAGGGTGTCGGAGATGAACAGCGAGTCCATACCGCTGACGCACACGATGTCGCCGGCGAAGGCTTCTTCGACGTCGATGCGGTGCAGGCCGTGGTGACCCATCAGCTTCAGGATACGACCGTTACGCTTCTTGCCGTCGGCGCCGATAGCCACAACCGGGGTGTTCGGCTTGACGCTGCCGCGAGCGATACGGCCAACGCCGATAACACCCAGGAAGCTGTTGTAGTCCAGTGCCGAGATCTGCATCTGGAACGGACCTTCACGGTCAACTTTCGGCGCAGGTACGTTGTCGACGATCGACTGGTACAGCGGGGTCATGTCTTCAGCCATGTCGGTGTGGTCAAGACCAGCAATGCCGTTCAGGGCCGAGGCGTAGACGACTTTGAAGTCCAGCTGCTCTTCGGTGGCGCCCAGGTTGTCGAACAGGTCGAAGATCTGGTCCAGAACCCAGTCCGGACGCGCGCCTGGACGGTCAACCTTGTTGATGCACACGATCGGACGCAGGCCGGCTTCGAAAGCCTTCTTGGTCACAAAACGGGTTTGCGGCATAGGGCCGTCTTGAGCGTCAACCAGCAGCAGAACGGAGTCGACCATCGACATTACGCGTTCTACTTCGCCGCCGAAGTCGGCGTGGCCCGGGGTATCCACGATGTTGATGTGGTAGCCGTTCCAGTTGATAGCGGTGTTTTTTGCCAGGATGGTAATACCGCGCTCTTTTTCCTGGTCGTTGGAGTCCATCACGCGCTCGTCGTTGAGCTCGTTGCGCTCCAGGGTGCCGGATTGACGCAGGAGTTTGTCTACCAGGGTGGTTTTACCATGGTCAACGTGAGCAATGATGGCGATGTTACGTAGATTTTCGATCACTTGTGTATCTCGATCAGAGGATTCGGTGTGCTGACAGGTCGTGGCAGCGATTTACAGTAGAGTCAGGCCTTGCCGTTACAGCTTGACGGCAGAGTCGGGGGGCCGGTGACGCAGGCCACAGGCAAACAGCCCCGGGCTCTTAGCTCGGTCGATAAACGCGCACATTGGCATGCCCCTCACTGAGCAAATGGTGGGCATGCAGGCGACTCATCACGCCTTTGTCGCAATACAGCAGGTACTGACGGCTGTCATCCAGTTCCTTGAAACGCGCGTTCAGTGCATAGAACGGCAGCGTTTGTACGTCGATGCCGGCGATTTCCAGCGGCTCATCTTCCGCGGCATCCGGGTGACGGATGTCGATGACGATCTGGCCGGCCAGGGCTTCGCTGACTTCTTCGATCTGCACATCCTGGCCCAACTCGTCGATAACACGATCGATCGGTACCAGCTTGGCGTTCTCGAGCGCACGCTCCAGAATCGCCATATCAAACTGTTGTTCTTCGTACTCCACGCGGTTGCGCTTGGCGTGGGTCTTGGGGTTCACCGAGATGACCCCGCAGTACTCAGGCATATGCTTGGCGAAGTCGGCGGTGCCGATTTCTTCCGCCAAATCGATGATGTCCTGCTTGTGGCTGGCGATCAGCGGGCGCAGCACCAGCTTCTCGGTCACGCAGTCGATCAGCGACAGGTTCGGCAGCGTCTGGCTGGAAACCTGGGAAATCGCTTCGCCGGTCACCAGCGCGTCGATCTGCAATTGATCGGCGATACGGGAGGCCGCGCGCAACATCATACGCTTCAATACCACGCCCATATGACTGTTATCGACTTTGCCGAGAATTTCGCCCAGCACTTCCTCGAACGGTACGCTCACAAATAGCACGCGTTGGGAGCTGCCGTACTTCTTCCAGATAAAGTGCGCAACTTCCATCACGCCCAATTCGTGTGCGCGCCCACCCAGGTTGAAGAAGCAGAAGTGGCTCATCAGGCCGCGGCGCATGATCTGGTAGGCCGCCACCGTGGAATCGAAACCGCCGGACATCAGCACCAGGGTCTGTTCCAGGGCGCCGAGCGGGTAGCCGCCGATGCTGTTGTGCTGGCTGTGGATCACAAACAACCGTTGGTCGCGAATTTCCATGCGCACTTCAATTTGCGGCGCTTTCAGGGAAATTCCAGCGGCGCCGCACTCGCGACGCAGCTTGCTGCCGACGTATTTCTCCACGTCCATGGAGCTGAACGGGTGCTTGCCGGCACGCTTGCAGCGCACCGAAAAAATCTTGCCTTCAAGGTTGTCGCCAAAATGCAGTTTGCATTTTTCGGTGATGTCGTCGAAGTCACCCAGCGGGTACTCATCCACTTGCAGGAAATGCGCAATGCCCGGCATGCAGCTCAGGCGCTCGGTCATATCCTTCAAGGCTTTGGCGTCGGTCAGGCGGGTTTCCAGCTCGAGGTTGTCCCACACGCCATTCACCACCACAGCCGGGTCCAGATCTCGGAGCACGGCACGGATGTTCTTGGCCAATTGACGGATAAAACGCATCCGTACCGGTCGGCTCTTGATGGTGATTTCGGGGAAGACTTTAACGATTAATTTCATGGAAACAGCGCGCGCCGGGCCTGCTGAAAAAGGGGGGCGCGGATTATAGCGGAAATCGCTCAAGGTTTAACCAGTTAATATGCACTCACACCGCAACGCACTAAAGCGGTGCATTTGCATGCGCATGCGCCACATTGCAGTGCGCTATTTCCGGGCTTTTGTCGCTGCGCACCTTTATAGGGTCGCTTTTGGCGCAAAAAACCCATGTTGGCGCACTGGCATGCAATTTGCTCTCTTGTGAGGCAGGTTGCCATGGCGGACTATCCGCGCCGGCATCACCCACATTCTAAGGGCTAACTCCACTACCCCAGCCCGAAGCCACCCGGAGGACACTATGTCGAAGTCGGTTCAACTCATCAAAGATCATGACGTTAAATGGATTGATCTGCGCTTCACGGACACCAAAGGCACTCAGCACCACGTGACCATGCCGGCTCGCGACGCGCTGGATGATGCTTTCTTCGAAGAAGGCAAAATGTTCGACGGTTCCTCCATTGCCGGCTGGAAAGGCATCGAAGCCTCCGACATGATCCTGATGCCGGACGACAGCACTGCCGTCCTTGACCCGTTCACCGAAGACCCAACCCTGATCATCGTCTGCGACGTGATCGAGCCTTCGACCATGCAAGGCTACGATCGCGACCCACGTGCGATCGCCAAGCGCGCCGAGGAATACCTGAAGTCGACCGGTATCGGCGACACCGTATTCGTAGGCCCGGAACCAGAGTTCTTCATCTTTGATTCGGTCAAGTTCAAGTCCGACATCTCCGGTTCCATGTTCAAAATCTTCTCCGAGCAAGGCTCGTGGATGTCCGACCAGGACGTGGAAGGCGGCAACAAAGGCCACCGTCCAGGCGTCAAAGGTGGCTACTTCCCGGTTCCGCCGTTCGACCACGACCACGAAATCCGTACCTCCATGTGCAACGCCATGGAAGAAATGGGCCTGGTCATCGAAGTTCACCACCACGAAGTGGCGACTGCCGGCCAGAACGAAATCGGTGTGAAGTTCAACACCCTGGTAGCCAAGGCTGACGAAGTCCAGACCCTGAAGTACTGCGTACACAACGTAGCTGATGCCTACGGCCGTACCGCTACCTTCATGCCTAAGCCACTGTACGGCGATAACGGTTCGGGTATGCACGTTCACCTGTCCATCGCCAAAGAAGGCAAGAACACCTTCGCCGGCGAAGGTTATGCCGGCCTGTCCGACACCGCCCTGTACTTCATCGGCGGTATCATCAAGCACGGTAAGGCCCTGAACGGCTTCACCAACCCGTCGACCAACTCCTACAAGCGTCTGGTCCCAGGTTTCGAAGCACCGGTGATGCTGGCCTACTCGGCTCGCAACCGTTCCGCCTCGATCCGTATTCCTTACGTGTCCAGCCCACGCGCTCGCCGTATCGAAGCGCGCTTCCCGGATCCGGCAGCCAACCCATACCTGGCCTTCGCTGCGCTGGTCATGGCTGGTCTGGACGGCATCCAGAACAAGATCCACCCAGGCGATGCCGCCGACAAAAACTTGTACGACCTGCCGCCTGAAGAGGCCAAAGAGATCCCACAAGTGTGCGGCAGCCTGAAAGAAGCCCTGGAAGAGCTGGACAAGGGCCGTGCGTTCCTGACCAAAGGCGGCGTATTCAGCGACGACTTCATCGATGCCTACATCGAGCTCAAAAGCGAAGAAGAAATCAAGGTTCGCACCTTCGTACACCCACTGGAATACGAGCTGTACTACAGCTGCTGATCCGGTAGCGCTGCTTGACGCAGCGTGATGAAAAAGGCCTCCTTCGGGAGGTCTTTTTTTGCCCGGGAATTAACCCGAATCCCCCCTCCCTCCCACAAGGAGATCAGCATTGAAACGTCGACTTGCGTTCGCTTTAGTGTTTTTCAGCGCCAGTGCATTGGCTGCGCCCCCACTCTTGAGCCGCTGCTCAACAGCATCGCCGAACGCCTGGAAATCGCCGACCAGGTGGCGCTGAGCAAATGGGACAGCAAAAAACCGGTGGAAGATAAGAAGCGCGAACAAGAAGTGATCGCCAGCGTTGTCGCCCAGGCGCCGAGCTACAAACTGGCACCCGCCGCCGCCGAGCAATTCTTCTCGGCCCAGATCGAGGCAAACAAGCTGGTGCAGTACACCCACCTGTCCGATTGGCAGTTCCAGGGCAAGGCACCCGACGATCCGCGCCCGGACCTGGTGAAGCAGATTCGCCCGCAGCTGGATCAATTGCAAACACGCCTGCTGCAACAACTGGCGGACTTCACCCCCCAACGTAGCGACCCGCAGTGCCCTCACTGGCTGGCCGAAGCGGTGCATGAGCCGCTGAACGACCCGCTGCGGCAACTGGCGATGATCCGCGCCACGGCCGAGCTGTGTATTCGCACAGGCCAATAACGGATGACACCCACATTATTTTAGGCACCTTCCGGCATCCCTCCCCGAACAGCGATCGTAGCCTGACCGGCCTCTCAGCGAACGGGATGAAACCAAACCATGGAAGCCCTCAAATGCTTGATCGCAACAGCGGCCTGCTTGTCTGCCCTAGGCTGCAGCAGCCAGCCGAAAAACGTCGTGCAAATCGAAAAGGAAACCCTGCTGCAGAGCAGCGCATCATGGGACGGAACACCTTACAAGGCCTACCCCTCCGGACCGCCGGAACTCACGCTGTTGCGGCTCAAGATCCCCGCGAATACGCAGTTACCCTGGCACAGCCACCCCATGCCGAACGCAGCGTATATCCTCTCGGGCGAGTTGATCGTTGAAGCCCGTAAAGGTGGGCAAGCCCTCACCCTGACACAAGGGCAAACCCTGGCCGAGATGGTAGGCACAGTCCATCGCGGCAGAACCGGAAGCACACCGGTGGAACTGCTGGTCTTTTACGCCGGCAGCGCGGGCATGCCACTCTCCCAGCCACACTGATAAAGCCCCACCACTGAGATCGCTCTCGCACAGCCGCCGAGAGCACTCTCTCATCACTTCCTGAACAAACCTCACAAAACCGCACTATATTGGTGCGACGACCTGCACCCTTCCCACTGACTCACCCCATTTTGGTTCGAAACTTCCCGGCCAAGCTGGCAGAACGCCACATTTTCGCGCCTTAAACCCCTATTTCAGGGGATTAACGCTTCTTTTCGGAGCCTTGGTTTGGTTTTTGCATTTTCCTTGTATCAGCGTGTGCCTCAAGCCCGCGCCTTGCTCCAAAAGAGGTCCCGATGACCATCAGCGATGCACTGCACCGTTTGCTACTCGACAACCTGACCACCGCGACCATCCTGCTCAATGACGACCTGCGCCTTGAGTACATGAACCCGGCAGCAGAGATGCTCCTGGCCATCAGCGGCCAGCGCAGCCATGGGCAGTTCATCAGCGAATTATTCACCGAGTCGGCCGAAGCCCTGAGTTCGTTGCGCCAGGCCGTGGAGCAGGCACACCCGTTCACCAAGCGCGAGGCGATGCTCACCGCCCTGACCGGCCAGACCCTGACCGTCGACTACGCCGTGACCCCGATCCTGAGCAACGGCGCCACCCTGCTGCTGCTTGAAGTCCACCCTCGCGACCGACTGCTGCGCATCACCAAGGAAGAAGCGCAGCTGTCCAAGCAGGAAACCAGCAAGATGCTGGTGCGCGGCCTGGCCCATGAGATCAAGAACCCCCTGGGCGGCATTCGCGGCGCGGCGCAGCTGCTGGCCCGCGAGCTGCCGGAGGAGCATCTCAAGGACTACACCAACGTCATCATCGAAGAGGCCGACCGCCTGCGAAACCTTGTGGACCGCATGCTCGGCTCGAACAAACTGCCGTCGCTGGCGATGACCAACGTGCATGAAGTACTGGAGCGCGTCTGCCAATTGGTCGAGGCCGAAAGCCAGGGCTGCATCACCTTGGTGCGCGACTACGACCCAAGCATTCCCGACGTCCTGATCGACCGCGAACAGATGATCCAGGCGGTGCTCAATATCGTGCGTAACGCCATGCAAGCCATCAGCAGCCAGAACGAGCTGCGCCTGGGCCGCATCAGCCTGCGCACCCGCGCCTTGCGCCAGTTCACCATCGGCCATGTGCGCCATCGCCTGGTGACCAAGGTCGAGATCATCGACAACGGCCCGGGCATTCCCACGGAACTGCAGGAAACCATTTTCTTTCCCATGGTCAGCGGCCGCCCGGACGGTACCGGGCTGGGCCTGGCCATCACCCAGAACATCATCAGCCAGCACCAGGGCCTGATCGAATGTGAGAGCCACCCCGGCCACACCACGTTCTCGATCTTCCTGCCATTGGAACAAGGAGCCCCCACGACATGAGCCGTAGTGAAACTGTCTGGATCGTCGATGACGACCGTTCTATCCGCTGGGTCCTCGAGAAAGCCTTGCAACAGGAAGGCATGACCACCCAGAGCTTCGACAGCGCCGACGGGGTGATGAGCCGCCTGGCGCGCCAGCAGCCCGACGTGATCATCTCCGACATCCGCATGCCCGGCGCCAGTGGCCTGGACCTGTTGGCGCGGATTCGCGAGCAACACCCGCGCCTGCCGGTGATCATCATGACCGCGCACTCGGACCTGGACAGCGCTGTCGCGTCCTACCAGGGCGGCGCGTTCGAATACCTGCCCAAGCCATTCGACGTGGACGAAGCCGTCGCACTGGTCAAGCGCGCCAACCAGCACGCCCAGGAGCAACAAAACCAGGAAGCCCCACCCACCCTCACCCGCACCCCGGAAATCATCGGCGAAGCGCCGGCGATGCAGGAAGTGTTTCGCGCTATTGGGCGCTTGAGCCACTCCAACATCACCGTGCTGATCAACGGCGAGTCGGGTACCGGTAAAGAGCTGGTGGCCCACGCCCTGCATCGCCACAGCCCGCGGGCAGCCTCGCCGTTTATCGCGCTGAACATGGCGGCGATTCCGAAAGACTTGATGGAGTCCGAACTGTTCGGCCATGAGAAAGGCGCGTTCACCGGTGCGGCCAACCTGCGTCGCGGGCGCTTTGAACAGGCTGACGGCGGCACGTTGTTCCTCGACGAAATCGGCGACATGCCCGCCGACACCCAAACCCGCTTGCTGCGGGTACTGGCAGACGGTGAGTTTTACCGCGTCGGCGGGCACACTCCGGTAAAGGTCGACGTGCGCATCATCGCAGCCACCCACCAGAACCTGGAAACCCTGGTGCACGCGGGCAAGTTCCGCGAGGACTTGTTTCACCGCCTCAACGTGATCCGCATCCACATCCCACGGATGTCGGACCGCCGCGAAGACATCCCGACCCTCGCTCGCCACTTCCTCAGCCGCGCCGCCCAGGAACTGGCCGTTGAGCCGAAGTTGCTCAAGAGCGAGACCGAGGAGTACCTCAAGAACCTGCCATGGCCCGGCAACGTGCGCCAACTGGAGAACACCTGCCGCTGGATCACCGTGATGGCGTCCGGGCGCGAAGTGCATATCAGCGACCTGCCGCCGGAGCTGCTGAGCCTGCCGCAGGATTCGGCCCCGGTGACCAATTGGGAACAGGCACTGCGTCAATGGGCTGACCAGGCGCTGGCTCGTGGCCAGTCAAACCTGCTGGACAGCGCCGTGCCGGCATTCGAGCGGATCATGATCGAGACCGCGCTGAAGCACACCGCCGGGCGTCGTCGCGATGCTGCGGTGTTGCTGGGTTGGGGGCGTAACACCCTGACGCGCAAGATCAAGGAATTGGGGATGAAGGTTGATGGTGGGGATGATGATGAGGGTGATGAAGCCTGATCACATTTGGATCTTCATAACGCTCGGGTTTGTGCACCGCTTCAATGCACTATGAACCGGCATTGAGCACAGACCAGAAAACTCGCCTATCGCTTTCGCTACAAATTCCTTAGCAGTAGAAACAACCAAAGCCCCGTATTCCGGGGCTTTGCGCTTTTTGGCATTTTCTCAAGCGGCAAATGCAAGTTTTGGCACGCCCCCTGCAATAACCCCAGTACAACCCAGTTTCGGGGACCTTGGTACAGGCAGGCCGAGAATCCCCTCTTTAACACCGAAGCCTCTGGCTTCACCCCGTTTTGGGAGCCCTGGTACAGGCAGGCCGGGAACTCCCTCTTTTATTGCTCTTGGAGATGGATCTCCAGCCGCCAGCGGTCATCGACCTCCTCGCCTTTCCACTCCCCGCGCAACGGCCGAGCCGCCACCAGGTTCAGCAGCAAACCGCCATCGGTCTTGCGAATGCGCCAGTTCACGTCCCTTTCATTGACCTTGAGCTGCCCGCTGGCGACCTTGCCCTGGGCGTCAAACAGCAGCGCCACGGTGCCGTCGACATGCTCGCCGTGCAGCTTGGGTTCACTGTTGAACCACACCACCACGCCGTCGCTTATTGTCTCTACCTGCTGCAATTGCACCGGATCGGGGATAGTCAGGCGGCCGATCATCAAGCCCACCATCAAACCGACAATCGCCAATGAGCCCATGACCCGTGGCAATAGCTTCGGCCTGGGGTCCTCTTCGGGGGTAGAATGCAGCGCATCTTTGCCTTCGGAGCCGTGCATGTTTCACGTCATCCTTTTTCAACCAGAAATTCCGCCGAATACCGGCAACGTTATCAGGCTGTGCGCCAACAGTGGCTGCCACCTGCATTTGATCGAACCTTTGGGCTTCGACATGGACGACAAGCGCCTACGCCGCGCCGGGCTGGACTACCACGAGTACGCCACCTTGCAGCGCCACGCCGACCTGGCCAGCTGCCTGGAAAGCCTGGGCCATCCGCGCTTGTTCGCGTTCACTACCAAGGGTTCGCGGCCGTTCCATGATGCCAGTTTTGCCGAGGGCGATGCCTTCCTGTTCGGCCCGGAAAGCCGTGGCCTGCCGGCAGAGGTACTGGACGCCCTGCCCGACGGCCATCGCTTGCGTTTGCCGATGCGTGAAGGCTGTCGCAGCCTGAACCTGTCCAACACCGTGGCGGTGGCCGTGTACGAAGGCTGGCGCCAACTCGGTTTCAAATAACACGCAAAACAAATGTGGGAGGGGGCTTGCTCCCGATGACGGGTTGCCAGTCGACACTGATGTGACTGGTACACCGCTATCGGGAGCAAGCCCCCTCCCACATTTTTTACCGCATCGACTTACTGAACCGTCGACGAACCTTCCTGTTGCATGCGCTGCAGCTCTTGGGCGTACAGGGCATCGAAGTTCACCGGGGCCAGCATCAGCGCAGGGAACGAGCCACGGGTGACCAGGCTGTCCAGGGTCTCGCGGGCATACGGGAACAGGATGTTCGGGCAGAACGCGCCCAGGGTGTGGCTCATGGATGCTTCGTCCAGGCCCTGGATCAGGAAGATGCCGGCCTGTTGTACTTCAGCGATGAAGGCCACTTCTTCGCCATTCTTGACGGTGACCGACAGCGTCAGCACGACTTCGTGGAAGTCACCTTCCAGGGCTTTTTGGCGGGTGTTCAGATCCAGCGCAACGCTTGGGGTCCATTCCTGACGGAAGATGGCCGGGCTTTTCGGCGCTTCGAACGACAGGTCACGCACATAGATACGCTGCAGCGAGAACTGTGGGCCTTGAGCTTCTGCTGCTTCGGTGTTCTGTTGATCAGTCATCGCAGATCCTTCTTTATCTTGGGGTCTTTAAGGGGTTAAGCGGACAG
Organism: Pseudomonas sp. S3_A03; assembly: GCF_054668275.1. Taxonomy (NCBI): domain Bacteria; kingdom Pseudomonadati; phylum Pseudomonadota; class Gammaproteobacteria; order Pseudomonadales; family Pseudomonadaceae; genus Pseudomonas; species Pseudomonas sp. S3_A03. Next base: position 4,439,340 of record NZ_CP162753.1, on the reverse strand, counting down.
CAGCGCATCCAGTTTACCGGCGCGCTCAAGAGCGAACAGGTCATCGCAGCCACCGATATGTTTGGCGCCGATCCAGATCTGCGGGACCGACGTGCGGCCGGCCTTCTGGGCCATTTCGGCGCGTACCTGGGGTTTGCCGTCGACCTTGATCTCTTCGAAGGCAACACCCTTTTTCTCAAGCAGGGCCTTGGCCCGCATGCAGTAAGGGCACCAATCGCTGGAATACACGACAACCTGGGTCATATCACTTCACCAGAGGCAGGTTATCGGCGCGCCAGCTGCCGATGCCACCGGACAGCTTGGCGGCGGTGAAACCGGTCTTGAGCATTTCGCGAGCGTGGGTGCCGGCGTGCTGGCCTTGGGCGTCGACCAGGATGATGGTCTTGGCCTTGTGCTTTTCCAGCTCGGCCAGGCGCGCGATCAGCTTGTCCTGGGGAATGTTCAGGGCACCGACGATGTGGCCGGCGGCGAACTCCTTGGCGGGGCGGATATCCACCACAATGGCTTCATCCTTGTTGACCAGCGCGGTCAGCTCCGAGGTGCTCAGGCTGCGGCCACCGCGGCTCAATTCGTGAGCGATCAGCAGCGCCAGCAAGATGACGAAGGCACCCACGAGCAGATAGTGGGCAGTGGCAAATGCAATCAGGTGATCAACCATCAAGGAGGTTCCAGGGCGTTAAAATGGCGGTAAGTATACACAGCCGTCAGGGGGGGCCAACCCCCGTAAAGCGGTGACGTGGTCGGAACTTCGCTTTAAACTGCCACTCCCTTTTCAATTGCCTTCCTTTATTACCGCCGCGAGAGGATCTATGACTACCACGCCTAAACCTTTGGTCCTGATAATTCTCGATGGCTTTGGACACAGTGAAAGCCACCACGACAACGCGGTCTACGCGGCGCGCAAGCCGGTGCTGGACCGTTTGACCGCCACCGTGCCCAACGGCCTCATCTCCGGCTCCGGCATGGACGTGGGCCTGCCGGACGGCCAGATGGGCAATTCGGAAGTCGGCCACATGAACCTCGGTGCCGGACGAGTGGTGTATCAGGACTTCACCCGCGTGACCAAGGCGATCCGCGATGGCGAGTTCTTCGAGAACCCGACCATCTGCGCTGCGGTGGATAAAGCAGTGGCCGCCGGCAAGGCCGTGCACTTCATGGGCCTGCTGTCGGACGGCGGCGTACACAGCCACCAGGACCATCTGGTGGCCATGGCCGAACTGGCGTTCAAGCGTGGCGCCGACAAGATTTACCTGCACGCCTTCCTCGACGGCCGGGACACGCCACCCAAAAGTGCGCAATCGTCCATCGAACTGCTGGACGCCACCTTCGCCGCCCTGGGCAAGGGCCGCATCGCCAGCATCGTGGGCCGCTACTTCGCCATGGACCGCGACAACCGCTGGGACCGCGTATCCCAGGCCTACAACCTGATCGTCGACGGCCAGGCCGACTTCAACGCCGCCACCGCCCAGCAAGGCCTGGAAGCCGCCTACGCGCGCGGCGAAAGCGATGAGTTCGTCAAGGCCACTACCATCGGCGAGCCGGTGAAGGTTGAGGACGGCGACGCCGTGGTGTTCATGAACTTCCGCGCCGACCGTGCCCGCGAGCTGAGCCGCGTGTTCGTCGAAGACGGCTTCAAGGAATTCGAACGCGCGCGCCAACCCAAAGTGCAGTACGTGGGCCTGACGCAGTACGCCGCCAGTATTCCAGCCCCGGCCGCCTTTGCGCCGGGCAGCCTGGACAACGTGCTGGGCGATTACCTGGCAAAAAACGGCAAGACCCAGCTGCGCATCGCCGAAACCGAAAAATACGCCCACGTGACGTTCTTCTTCTCGGGCGGGCGTGAAGAACCGTTCCCCGGGGAAGAGCGCATCCTGATCCCGTCGCCAAAAGTCGCCACCTACGATTTGCAGCCGGAAATGAGCGCTCCGGAGGTGACCGACAAAATCGTCGACGCCATCGAGAACCAGCGTTATGACGTGATCGTGGTCAACTACGCCAACGGCGACATGGTCGGCCACAGCGGTAACCTGGAGGCGGCGGTCAAGGCCGTGGAATGCCTGGACCTGTGCGTGGGCCGCATCGCCGACGCGCTGGAAAAAGTCGGCGGCGAAGCACTCATCACCGCCGACCACGGCAACTGCGAGCAAATGTCCGACGAATCCACGGGCCAGGCCCACACCGCCCACACCACCGAGCCGGTGCCGTTCATCTACGTCGGCAAGCGTGATTTCAAAGTGCGTAACGGCGGGGTGCTGGCGGATGTCGCGCCGACAATGCTGATGTTGATGGGGCTGGAGAAGCCGGTTGAGATGACTGGCACTTCAATTCTGGTGTGATTTCAACCACACCGCACAACAGCGTGGGAGGGGGCTTGCTCCCGATAGAGGCGTGCCAGTTGATACATATACCGACTGACACCCTGCCATCGGGAGCAAGCCCCCTCCCACATTAGCTTTGCGGTGTTTGGAAGATGTCTTTTTGCCATACCGCCGCCACTCGGCAGCTAACTTGCCCGCCGGCCCCAATTGGGCGTTTTTTTTGCAGCGCTTGGCGGGCATACTAGACCGTCCCTTTCCCTGGTGTCGCCCGCCTCTATGCTTCGCGCCTTGATTACCCTCGCTCTTGTCTGCCTGCTCCAACCGGCGTTTGCCGATGAGCGCGCACAAACCCAACAACAGTTGGACGCTACGCGTCAGGACATTACCGAGCTGAAAAAACTGCTCGGCAAGCTCCAGGAAGAAAAATCCGGAGTGCAGAAAGACCTGCGCGGCACGGAAACCGAAATGGGCAAGCTGGAAAAGCAAGTCCAGGAGCTGCAAAAAGAATTAAAGAAGAGCGAGTCGGAACTGGAGCGACTCGACGCTGAGAAAAAAACTCCAGAGCGCACGCGTTGAACAGCAACGCCTGATCGCGATCCAGGCCCGCGCCGCCTACCAGAGCGGCCGCCAGGAATACCTCAAGCTGCTGCTCAACCAGCAGAACCCCGAGAAATTCGCGCGCACCCTCACCTACTACGACTACCTGAGCAAGGCCCGCCTGGAGCAGCTCAAAAGCTTCAACGAGACGCTGCGCCAGTTGGTCAACGTGGAACAGGAGATCGCCAACCAGCAGTCGCAGTTGCAGGACCAGAAAAGCGCCCTCGACACCCAGCGCGATGAGCTCGACAAGGTCCGCAAGGAGCGCCAGCTGGCACTGGCCAAACTCAATGACGACGTGAAAGCCCGCGACGCCAAGCTGCAGGCCCGCGAGCAGGACCAGGCCGACCTGGCCAAAGTGCTCAAGACCATCGAAGAAACCCTGGCGCGCCAGGCACGTGAGGCTGAAGAAGCGCGGCAAAAAGCGCTGATCGCCCAGCAGGAAGCGGAAAAAAAGCGTCAGCGTGAGGCCGAACTGGCAGCCACCACCGACGCCCCGGCGCCCCGTAAACCGGCGCATTCCGCCCCAGGCCCGCTGGTTTCCAGCGCCGGCGAGTCCTTCGGCGGCCCTTTTGCTTCAGCCCGAGGCAAACTTCCATGGCCAGTTGATGGTCGATTGCTGGCACGCTTTGGGGAAACCCGTGGCGATGACACCCGCGCCAAGTGGGATGGGGTGATGATCAGCGCCTCCGCCGGCAGCCAGGTGCATGCCGTTCACGGTGGGCGCGTGGTATTTGCCGATTGGCTGCGGGGCGCCGGTTTATTGGTAATTCTCGACCACGGCAATGGCTATTTGAGCCTTTACGGCCACAATCAGACATTGCTCAAGTCGGCAGGTGATGTTGTAAAAGCCGGTGAATCCATCTCCACTGTCGGTAACAGTGGTGGCCAGGACACCCCGGCGCTGTACTTCGCTATTCGTCAGCAGGGTCGCCCGAGCGATCCCGCACAATGGTGCCGTTCCCAAGGATAGGGCCGCATCTACACTAGGAGTTCGTTCGACATGCTGCATTTGTCCCGCCTCACTTCGCTGGCCCTGACGATCGCCCTGGTGATCGGCGCGCCTCTGGCTTTCGCCGACCAGGCCGCCCCGGCTGCACCCGCCGCCACGGCCGCGTCCTCTGCCGCGACCACCAGGGCGCCGTTGCCGCTGGACGAGCTGCGCACCTTTGCAGAGGTCATGGACCGGATCAAGGCAGCCTATGTCGAACCCGTAGACGACAAGACCCTGCTGGAGAACGCCATCAAGGGCATGCTCAGCAACCTCGACCCGCACTCCGCCTACCTGGGCCCGGAAGATTTCGCCGAGCTGCAGGAAAGCACCAGCGGTGAATTCGGCGGCCTGGGCATCGAAGTCGGCGCCGAAGACGGCAACATCAAAGTGGTTTCGCCGATCGACGACACCCCGGCTTCCAAGGCCGGCATCCAGGCCGGCGACTTTATCGTCAAGATCAACGGCCAGCCGACCCGTGGCCAGACCATGACCGAAGCCGTCGACAAGATGCGCGGCAAGATCGGCCAGAAAATCACCCTGACCCTGGTACGCGACGGCGGCAACCCGTTCGACGTGACGCTGACCCGCGCGACGATCATGGTCAAGAGCGTGAAGAGCCAGTTGCTGGAGTCGGGCTACGGTTACATCCGCATCACTCAGTTCCAGGTCAAGACCGGCGACGAAGTGGCCAAGGCCCTGGCCAAGCTGCGCAAGGACAACGGCAAGAAACTCAGCGGCATCGTGCTCGACCTGCGTAACAACCCAGGCGGCGTGCTGCAATCGGCGGTGGAAGTGGTCGACCACTTCATCACCAAGGGCCTGATCGTCTACACCAAGGGCCGTATCGCCAATTCCGAGCTGCGCTTCTCGGCCACCGGCAACGACCTCAGCGAAAACGTGCCACTGGCCGTGCTGATCAACGGCGGCAGCGCCTCGGCCTCGGAAATCGTCGCCGGCGCCTTGCAAGACCAGAAACGTGGCGTGCTGATGGGCACCACCAGCTTCGGCAAAGGCTCGGTGCAAACCGTATTGCCGCTGAACAACGAACGCGCGTTGAAGATCACCACGGCCTTGTACTACACGCCGAACGGTCGCTCGATCCAGGCCCAGGGCATTGTCCCGGACATTGAAGTACGCAAGGCCAAGATCACCAACGAGGTCGACAGCGAGTACTACAAAGAGGCGGACCTGCAAGGCCACCTGGGCAATGGCAACGGCGGCGCCGACCAGCCGACCGGCAGCGCAGCCAAAGCCAAGCCGATGCCACAGGACGATGATTACCAGTTGGCCCAGGCGCTGAGCCTGCTCAAGGGCCTGAGCATTACGCGCAGCCGTTGATATGCGCTTTGCCCTGATCATCGCAGTATTGTGCAGCCTGGCCGGGGTCGCCCACGCGACCCCGGCCGGTGAGCCGCGCAAAGCCTATCTCACCCTGATCATCGATGATCTCGGGCAAAACCTGCCCCGGGATCGTCGCGTGCTGGCCCTCCCCGGGCCGGTGACCACGGCGATCATGCCCGACACGCCTCACGCCGCCGAATTCGCCCGCGAAGCCCACAAGGCCGGCAAAATCGTGATGCTGCACATGCCCATGGACCCGGCCACCGGCCCGTTCGCCTGGCATCCCGAGCTGCCTATCGAAGAGCTGGGCAAACGCCTGGACGCCGCGTTCAACGCCGTGCCCTACACCGCCGGCGTCAACAACCACATGGGCAGCCGCATGACCGCGCAACCCGCCGCCATGGCCTGGTTGATGGCCGAGCTGCAACGGCGCAACAAGTTCTTTGTCGACAGCCGCACCAGCGCGCAAACCGTAGCCGCCGCCGAGGCACAGAAGATCGGCCTGGCCCATGTCTCGCGGGATGTATTCCTGGACGACGAACGCACCGAAGCGGCGATCACCACCCAACTGCAAACCGCAATCAAGCTGGCCCACAAACAAGGCTCGGCCGTGATGATCGGCCACCCTTACCCGCAAACCCTGGCGGTGCTGGAGCGCGAATTGCCCACGCTCAAGGCACAGGGCGTGGAGTGGATCGACATCAAGTTGATGATCAGTGTGCGCAGTAATCAGGCCATGGCCGGTCACGGCAAAAACGGCACCTACCTTCCTGCGCATAGATAGATACAGCCCGCCCACGCGCTCGCTGCTCGACAGTTGATGCTCCCATCAACTGGAGCGTTTTCCATGCAACCTCTGCAATTCAACGACCTGCTCATCAGCTTTACCAGCGAGTTCTTGCCGCTGTGGAACGATAAGGGTTCCAGCGCACAAAAGGCCGTCGGCCTCTGGCGACCCAGCACAACATCCGATGCGCTGAGTTCGTTTTACGCCTTGGGCGATATCGCGGTCGGTCACTACCGCAATATCAACCAAGGCAAGATCGTCGCAGTGGTGAGCGACGCGAATAAGGCCGACGGCACGGCGCTGCGTCCGCCCGTTGACTACCAACGGGTGTGGCACGATGAAGGGACCGGGGCGCATAGCAACTTTTCCATCTGGCGCCCGCTTGCGCCGCAGGGCTACGTCACGATGGGGCTGGTGTGTGGCGTCGGCTACGACAAACCCTCGCGCCATGCCGTGCGCTGTGTGCGCGAAGACCTGGTCGTGACGGCGCAATTGGGCGAGCTGATCTGGAACGATAAAGGCAGCGGCTGCGCCAACGATTTAAGCATCTGGTCGATCACCGCACCCGAGGCGCCCGTCGGCGAAGCTTACCTGGCGCCCGGTACCTTCCTTGGTCATGACAGTTATGCCAAGCCAGGTATTGAGGCCTACTCCCTGCGCCTGGCGTTGACCACCCATCTGAGCGACCTACCGTCACCTCCGGTTCTCACCGGGCACGAAATCCCCTCCCTGGATGAAAACACCGCCACGCTGCACGCCTGTGAGCTGCCGTGGTTTTGCGTAAAAGACCCGGAACTGAGCGCGGTCGAACAGCTTCAGTCGTCGCCCACCTACCGGCTCGAACGCACGGACCGTCATCGCCTCGGCGGCTTCGGGCACAACACCGGGCAGACCCCTCAGCCGTTTATGTGGACGGCCTCCAAAGGGGAACTGGGCACAAATGCCAGGGCCTTGGCGTTCAATACCAGCATCGACTTATGCAAAGAGTGGCCTGCGCATCCACAGGCGTTTGAGTTGAGTTTTTCGGCGCAGCTGGATCGTGACTTCACGCATACCCAACGCTCCGCGAAAGGCTGGAGTCATTCCTCGCCCTTGGAGATCATCATCTATGTCCCGCCGAAAAAGGCCGTGGCCGCTTACCTGTTACACAGTGAGTACTGCCTGCTGCGTCAGGATGGCAGCCAGGTTTCAGCGACCGTCAGCTACACCAATGGCGATCACGTTTATATGAGCGAATCTCCCGACACCGAGCCGCTGCCGCAAGAGGCAACCCCAAGGGAAGAAGCCCCACAAGCGGAGCCGGATCTACAGGTAACGGGCCATGATTTGATCGACAACGCCCTCACTCCGTAACTGATCAAGGGCCGCTTGCAGCCTGACCATCACGTCATCCGGCACGTCTTTGTTCAGCGCCAGATAAAGCTGCGCACTGTTGAAGCGCAGCACGGTTCTGAGTTGGGTCACCCCGACCTGGCGGGCCAGGTATCGGCCCGCCGGATCACCTGTGGCCCATAGGTCTATCTGGCCATCCATCAGCTTTTGCGCGTTGTCCTGGTCACGCAACGCGACGATCGGGTTGAGGCCCTGCTTTTCCAGGCTCTCGGCGATGGCATCGCCCTTGTAGGCGCCGATCTTGTAGCGCCGCGCCTGTTCCACGTCATCCAGCTTGATCTTGCTGTCGGCTTTGGCGAGCAGTACCCAGTCATCCGGACCGATGGGGCCGACCCACTTGAACAGCGCTTCGCGGTCGGGCAGGCGGGCCATGACGAACACGCCATAGCCGGGCTTCTCCAGGGCGAGTTTGTAGATTCGCTCCCAAGGAAAACGCAAGGTGAGGTTGTAGGAAATACCGGCGCGCTTGAAGGTCTCGCGCACGATGTCCACGGCGATGCCTTCGATGTTCTCGTCCTTGGCGAAGTTCTTGCCGTTTTTCGCCATGTTGTAAGGCGGGAAATTTTCCGTGAGCAACACCAGGGAGGCGTCAGACGGTTCTTCGGATCGGGCGGTACCGACCATCAGCACGGAAATGCTGGCGAGAGCGAGCAGCAGCTGTTTGAACATGAAAGTTACCGGAATCCATGGCAAGCGCAGAGAGTGCCCCGCGCCTGCCACGGTGTCCAGCGACGTTTAGCGAACGACGATACCGCGTGCCGCCATGTAGGCCTTGGCCTCGGGAACAGTGTATTCGCCAAAGTGGAAAATACTCGCCGCCAGCACCGCGCTGGCATGGCCTTCGATCACGCCATCGGCCAAATGCTGCAGGTTGCCGACGCCGCCGGACGCGATCACCGGAATGCCCAGCGCATCGCTGATGGCGCGGGTCACGCCCAGGTCGAAGCCATTTTTCATGCCGTCCTGGTCCATGCTGGTCAGCAGGATTTCCCCGGCGCCCAGGCCTTCCATCTTCATCGCCCACTCCACCGCGTCCAGGCCGGTGGGCTTGCGCCCGCCGTGGGTGAAGATCTCCCAGCGCGGGGTTTCACCCGGGCCCGAGACCTTCTTGGCGTCGATGGCCACCACGATGCATTGCGAGCCGAAGTGCTGCGCGGCTTCGCCGACGAATTCCGGGTTGAACACCGCGGCCGTGTTGATCGATACCTTGTCCGCGCCGGCGTTGAGCAGGTTGCGGATGTCTTGCACGGTGCGCACGCCGCCGCCCACGGTCAGCGGGATAAACACCTGGCTGGCCATGCGCTCGACGGTATGCAACGTGGTGTCGCGGCCGTCGACGCTGGCGGTGATGTCGAGAAAGGTAATCTCGTCGGCACCTTGCTCATCGTAGCGACGGGCGATTTCCACCGGGTCGCCGGCATCGCGGATGTTCTCGAACTTGACGCCCTTGACCACGCGACCGTTGTCGACGTCCAGGCAAGGGATGATGCGTTTGGCCAGCGCCATGGTCAGTCCTCAGCCGTTGTAGGCATCGCAGTAAGCCTGGGCCTCGGCGACATCCAGGGTCCCTTCGTAGATCGCCCGGCCGGTGATCGCGCCGATGATCCCTGGCGCCTTGGCGTCCAGCAGCGACTTGATGTCGCCCAGGTTGTGAATACCGCCGGACGCGATCACCGGGATCTTCGTCGCGGCCGCCAATGCGGCGGTGAACGGCACGTTGCAGCCCTGCATCATGCCGTCTTTGGCGATATCGGTATAAACGATGGCAGAGACGCCGTCGGCTTCGAACTGCTTGGCCAGGTCGATCACCTGCACGGTGCTGATTTCAGCCCAACCGTCGGTAGCGACGAAACCATCTTTAGCGTCCAGGCCGACGATCACTTTGCCCGGGAACGCGCGGCAGGCTTCGGCGACGAAGGCGGGGTCTTTCACGGCCTTGGTGCCGATGATCACGTAGCTCACGCCGGCCTTGACGTAATGCTCGATGGTTTCCAGGGAGCGGATACCGCCGCCGATCTGGATCGGCAGGTTCGGGTAACGCTTGGCGATCGCGGTGACCACCTCGCCATTGACCGGCTGGCCTTCGAAGGCGCCGTTCAAGTCCACCAGATGCAGACGACGGCAGCCCCCTTCCACCCATTTGGCAGCCATGCTCACCGGGTCATCGGAGAACACGGTGGAGTCTTCCATACGGCCTTGGCGCAGACGTACGCAGGCGCCGTCCTTGAGATCGATAGCGGGGATAATCAGCATCTGGCAAACCTTATTCGAAATTCAGCAATGCTTGGGAAATCAGGGTTTCTCAAGCGACCACAAGTCGCTTTCGATGCTTTCGAACCTTTCTTTAAGGAGCGTCTGCGTGTCGAAAATCGCCCTGTTGTAATAATGCGGCGCCACTTCGTGGGTGAACAATTCGAGAATCTCGGCGACCTCGAACGACCCCAACTTGAGTTCGAAGCGATCTTCCATGAAACGCTTGATCTTGAGGGTAGCCTCACTCTCCTGTTCGGGCGTGAGGCTCAAGATCGGCTGCTTCGGCTTCCTGGCCATTTACCAGCGCCCATCCCAGGCGGCGAAGTTCTGCAGCAATTGCAGGCCATGGGTATGGCTCTTCTCCGGGTGGAACTGCACGGCAAAACGCGAGCCTTCAGCCAGCGCTGCGGCGAAATCGACGCCGTAGTGCCCACCCCCCACCACCTGGCGCGGGTTACCGGCGGCGATGTAGTAGCTGTGCACGAAGTAGAAACGCGCCATGTCCGGAATGTCGTGCCACAGCGGGTGTTCCACGGTCTGGCTGACTTCGTTCCAGCCCATGTGCGGGACCTTCAGATGGGCGCCGTCTTCGTGCAGGTCCTTGCCGAAGAACTTCACCTGGCCGGGAAACAGGCCGATGCAGTCGACGCCGTCGTTCTCTTCACTGCGCTCGAGCAAGGCTTGCATGCCCACGCAAATGCCGAGGAACGGACGGTCCTGGCTGACTTCGCGCACCAGGCTGTCAAAGCCCAGGCGGCGGATCTCGGCCATGCAATCGCGAATCGCGCCAACCCCTGGGAACACCACACGGTCGGCTTCGCGGATCACCTTGGCATCGCTGGTGATCAGCACCTTGCCGGCCCCCACGTGTTCGAGGGCCTTGGCCACCGAGTGCAGGTTACCCATGCCGTAATCGATAACCGCGACCGTCTGCATTACAGAACGCCCTTGGTCGAGGGCATTTGCCCGGCCATGCGGTCATCCAGCTCGACGGCCATGCGCAATGCACGGCCAAAAGCCTTGAACACGGTTTCGATCTGGTGGTGGGTGTTGGTGCCGCGCAGGTTGTCGATGTGCAGGCTGACGAGTGCGTGGTTGACGAAACCCTGGAAAAACTCCTGGAACAGGTCGACGTCGAAGCCACCCACGGTGGCGCGGGTGTACGGCACATGCATCTGCAGGCCTGGGCGGCCGGAGAAGTCGATGACCACGCGCGACAGCGCTTCGTCCAGCGGGACATAGGCGTGGCCGTAGCGACGGATGCCTTTTTTGTCGCCGATGGCCTTGGCAAAGGCCTGGCCGAGCGTGATGCCCACGTCTTCCACCGTGTGGTGGTCGTCGATATGCAGGTCGCCCTTGCTGACGATATCCAGGTCGATCAGCCCGTGACGGGCGATCTGGTCCAGCATGTGCTCAAGAAAAGGTACACCGATATCAAATCGGGCCTTTCCGGTGCCATCCAGGTTGATCGAGGCTTTGATCTGGGTTTCCAGAGTGTCGCGCTCGACGGACGCCTTACGTTCGGCCATCACCAGCTCCGCAAAATCATTGGGCGAAAAAGGCAGCCATTATAGGGGCGCGGGCGCTAAACAGAAACATCGAAGGGGATAAGACTGATGGAGTGTCGGGGATAGACATGTGCGTACATGTGGGACCGACTTATGAAAACTTCGCACCTTCAATGTGAAAGGGGGCTTGCTCCCGATAGCGGTAGATCAGCCAGCAACTATGCGGCTGAGCCACCGTCATCGGGAGCAAGCCCCCTCCCACAAGGGTTTTGCAGTGTTAGTGGAACAGTACCGCCGTCTTCTGCAGGGTCACCCACACACCCCACGCCAACGGAATACCCACTACCAGCCAGGCGGCAATCGCCACCGGCTTGCTGCCGGCAGAGGCTTTCCACTCCAGCACGGTGGTGGCGTCAGCGCCTTTGTCATGGCCCAGCGCCTGTTCGGCGGCCAACTCGGCATCGGTCATGAAGTACTTGTCGGCCACCGGGCGCACCAGCAGGTTGCAGATAAAGCCCAGCACCAGCAAGCCGGCGAGGATGTACAAAGTGATGTCATAGGCCGCGGCGCGTTCAACGCCAATGCTCAATTGATATTCACGCAGGTAGTTCACCAATACCGGGCCCAGTACGCCCGCCGCTGCCCATGCGGTCAGCAGGCGGCCGTGGATCGCACCCACCATCTGCGTACCGAACAGGTCCGCCAGGTAGGCCGGAACGGTCGCAAAACCACCGCCGTACATCGACAGGATGATGCAGAACGCCGCCACGAACAGCGCCACGTTGCCCAGGTGCCCCAGGTTCGGGATCAGCGCGTACAGGGCAAAGCCCAGGGCGAAGAACACGAAGTAGGTGTTTTTGCGCCCCAGGTAGTCGGAGAACGACGCCCAGAAGAACCGGCCACCGATGTTGAACAGGCTCAGCAGGCCGGTGAAACCCGCCGCGATGGCGGCAATGGACGCAAGTTGCCCGGCGTCCAGTTGGCCGAACGGCACATCCACACCCAGCAACTTGCCGCCGAACACTTCCTGCAACAGCGGCGAAGCCATGCCGAGGATGCCGATACCGGCCGATACGTTCAGGCACAACACCAGCCATACCAAGCGGAATTGCGGGGTTTTCCATGCCACGTTCACATGCACGTGACGGTGAGTGATCATCGCGTTGCTGGCTTTTTTCGCCGGCGCGGTCCAGCCCTCAGGCTTCCAGCCGGTCGGCGGCACGCGGTAGGACAGTGCGCCGCCGATCATGAACACGAAGTAAATCGCGGCCATCACCAGGAAGCTCTGCCACACGCCCACGCCGCTCGGCGATGCGAAGTGGCCCATCAGCGCAGCCGCCAGGGGCGCGCCCACCATAGCGCCGCCGCCAAAGCCCATGATCGCCATGCCGGTGGCCATGCCGCGCTTGTCCGGGAACCACTTGATCAAAGTCGATACGGGCGAGATATAACCCAGGCCCAGGCCGATACCGCCGATCACGCCGGAACCGATCCACATCAGCCAGATCTGGTGGGTATAGATACCCAGCGCCGAGATCAGCAGGCCACCGCACCAGCACAGGGCCGATACCACACCGGCCTTACGCGGCCCGGCATGTTCCAGCCAGCCGCCCCAGATCGCCGCCGAGCAGCCCAGGAAGATGAAGAACAGGGTGTAGATCCAGCCCAGCATGGAGATGGGCCAGTCGCATTGGGACGAGAAGACTTGGGCGATAAAGCTCATGTCCGGCGCGCAGGCCAACGGCTTGGTGATGCCCAGCGCCTTGGACAGCGGCAGCCAGAACACCGAGAAACCGTAGGCCATGCCGATGCAGAGGTGGATGGCCAGGGCGGCCGGTGGAACCAGCCAGCGGTTGAACCCGGGCTTGGCGATAATGCGCTCCTTGGACAGGAACGCAGGCTGCTCGGCGGTGTGACCCGCCGCGGTGCTAGTGCTCATTGGTGTTTCCCCCAGTTATTAGTCGTTGTCCGTCAGGCGCTCTCTCCCTCGGCCTTGCACGCAAAGCGTGGCCGTTTTTGTTGAGTGAAGCTCCATTTTGGCGCGACGATAGGTCGCAGAAGGCGGACGAACGCGCAAAGATTAGCGTCAGAAAAACCAAAGTGATATCACTTTTATCGGAAATTTCGCTTTTATTGACGTCAAATTCCCGTTCTGGCCGCCGTGGATACAATGTAACGATCGGTGAACTGATGCAGGCCGTCGGGCGTTATACTCTGCGGCTAAATTTTGAAATCGACATACAAGGACTCGCCCATGAAAGCGTTCGGCAAAATCCTGGGTCTGGTACTTCTCGGGCTGTTGCTGATCATTGTGGCTCTTGGCTTTGCCCTGACCCACCTTTTCGATCCCAACGACTACAAAGAAGAGATTCGCCAGATTGCCCGCGACAAGGCCCACATCGAGCTGACGCTCAATGGCGATATCGGTTGGAGCCTGTTCCCCTGGCTCGGCCTTGAACTGCACGAAGCCAGCGTGGCCACCCTGACCGCCCCGACCCAACCTTTTGCAGACCTGCAAATGCTTGGCCTTTCGGTGCGTGTGCTGCCACTGCTGCGCCGCGAAGTGCAGATGAGCGACGTGCGTGTTGAAGGCCTGAACCTGCGCCTGAACCGCGACAAGCAAGGCCATGGCAACTGGGAAGACATCGGCAAGAACGTGCCCGCCGCAACGGCCGGCGCGCCCGCCCCGGCGGAACCGGCGGCTGAAACCAAACCCGAAAAACCCGCACAGCCTATCCGCCTGGACATCGACAGCCTGACCGTCAACAACGCTCGCATCGAATACAACGACGAGCAGACCGGCAAGCAGTTCAGCGCCGAAAGCATCCAACTGAGCGCCGGCGCCGTGCATGAAGGCGCGAGCATTCCGGTGAAACTCACCGCGTTCTTCGGCAGCAACCAGCCGGTGATGCGCGTCAAGACCGAGCTTAACGGCAACCTGCGCATCGAGCGTGCGCTCAAGCGCTACCAGTTCGAAGACATGCGCATCAGCGGCGAAGCCACCGGCGAGCCGTTGCAAGGCAAGACCGTGACCTTCTCCACCCAGGGTCAATTGCTGGTGGACCAGGCGGCCAATATCGCCGAATGGACCAACATGAAATTCTCGGCCAACCAGCTGCGCGCGCTGGGCGAACTGAAGGTCAACGACCTGGACAAAACCCCGCAGCTCAGCGGCGCCCTGTCCATTGCCCAGTTCGACCTGGCCAAGTTCCTCGACAGCGTCGGCAGCCCGTTGCCGGCGATGGCCGAGGGCAGCCTGAGCAAGGTAGAACTGGTCAGCCGCCTCAAGGGCACGCCCACCAGCCTGGCCCTGGAAGACCTGAACCTGAAACTCGACGGCAGCACCTTCACCGGCCGCATCGCCGTGGACGATTTCGCCAAGCAGGCGCTGCGCGTGCAGCTCAAGGGCGATACGTTCAACGCCGACAACTACCTGCCGGCCAAGTCCGAATCCGCCAAGGGCGCAACTGCCGCGCGCCAGGCCGAAGTGCAGAACAGCGAAGCCGGCGCCATGGCAGCCGGCGGCACTACACCGCTGCCGGAGGCACCGACCAAAGGCGCCTGGAGCACCGACAAACTGCTGCCTCTGGCGCACCTGCGCAAGCTGGACGTAGACGCCGACCTGGCCTTCGGCCAACTGACCCTGAGCAAACTGCCGATCCAGGACGCCGTGCTCAAAGCCTCCGGCATCGATGGCCAGCTCAAGCTCGACACCCTCAGCGGAGGCCTCTACAACGGCACCTTCCAGGCCAACGGCACCCTCGATGTGCGCCAGGACGTGCCGGTGTTGGCGCTGCAAAGCCGGATCAAGCAAGTACCGGTCGAACGCATCCTGCAAGCCCAGGGGCAAACGCCGCCGGTGAAAGGCCAGGTCACGCTCGACAGCAGCCTCACTGGCCGTGGCAATAGCCAGAAGGCCCTGATCGACAGCCTCAACGGCAGCGCCAGTGTTGTGATCAACAACGGCGTGCTGCTCAACGCCAACCTTGAACAGCAACTGTGCACCGGCATCGCCATGCTCAACCGCAAGACCCTGAGCGGCGAACAGCGCGGCAAAGACACGCCGTTCCAGGAGCTGAAGGGCAACCTGACTTTCCGTAACGGCGTGGCCAACAACCCCGACTTGAAAGTGCGCATCCCTGGCCTGGCGGTCAACGGCAACGGCGACGTCGACCTGCGCGTGCTGGGCATGGACTACCGCGTCGGCATCATCGTCGAAGGCGATCAGCGCGAAGTGCCCGACCCGGCCTGCGAGGTGGGCGCCAACTTCCGCGACATCGAAGTGCCGCTGCGCTGCCGTGGCCCGCTGGAACTGGGCGCCAAGGCCTGCCGCCTGGATAAGGACGGCTTGAGCCAGGTCGCAATCAAGGCGGCCGGCAACAAGCTCAGCGACAAGCTGGAAGAGAAGCTCGACAAGGTCAACCCACAGCTCAAAGATGCTTTGAAAGGCCTGTTCAAACGATGAGAAACGAGCAGTTTTCAACGGCGGTGCTGGACTGGTACGACCGCCACGGTCGCCACGACTTGCCCTGGCAACAGGGCATCACACCGTACCGGGTGTGGGTGTCGGAGATCATGCTGCAACAGACCCAGGTCAGCACCGTACTCAATTACTTCGACCGTTTCATGGCCTCGCTGCCAACGGTCCAAGCCCTGGCCGCCGCGCCGGAAGACGAAGTGCTGCACCTGTGGACCGGCCTGGGTTACTACACCCGGGCGCGCAACCTGCACAAGACCGCAAAAATAATCGTGGCCGAGTACGGCGGCGAGTTTCCCCGCGATGTAGAAAAGCTCACCGAATTACCCGGCATCGGCTTGTCCACCGCCGGCGCGATCGCCAGCCTGAGCATGGGCCTGCGCGCACCGATCCTCGACGGCAACGTCAAGCGCGTGCTGGCACGCTTTACCGCTCAAGAGGGTTACCCGGGCGAGCCCAAGGTGGCCAAACAGCTGTGGGCCACCGCAGAACGCTTCACGCCCCATGATCGCGTCAACGCCTACACCCAGGCGATGATGGACATGGGCGCCACGCTCTGCACCCGCAGCAAACCCAGTTGCCTGCTGTGCCCGCTGGAAAAAGGCTGCGAAGCGCATATGCTCGGCCTGGAGACGCGCTACCCGATCCCCAAGCCGCGCAAGACCGTCCCGCAGAAGCGCACATTGATGCCGATGCTGGCCAATGCCGAGGGCGAGATCCTGCTTTATCGTCGCCCGTCCACAGGCCTGTGGGGCGGTTTGTGGAGTTTGCCGGAGCTGGACGACCTGCACGATCTCGAACACCTGGCCAACCAACATGCGCTCGAACTGGGCAAGCATCTGGAACTGCCGGGGCTGGTTCACACCTTCAGCCATTTCCAACTGGCCATCGAACCCTGGCTGGTGCGGGTCGAGGAAACCGCCCACCACGTGGCCGAGGCCGACTGGCTCTGGTATAACCTCGCCACCCCGCCGCGCCTGGGCCTTGCCGCCCCGGTGAAAAAACTGCTGAAGCGCGCGGCCGACGTATTGAACGCAGGAGTTTCGTCATGACCCGCACCGTAATGTGCCGCAAGTACAAAGAAGAACTGCCAGCCCTGGAACGCCCGCCGTACCCAGGCGCCAAGGGCCAGGACATTTACGACCACGTCTCGGCCAAAGCCTGGGGTGACTGGTTGAAACACCAGACCCTGCTGATCAACGAAAAACGCCTGAACATGATGAACGCCGAAGACCGTAAATACCTGGCGGGCGAAATGGATAAGTTCTTTTCCGGCGAGGAATACGCCCAGGCCGAAGGTTACGTGCCACCTGCTCAATAATTGAGCAAAAACCGGGGTCGGCACGTAAGCGACGGTAATAATTAAATATTTTTTGAAAACTTGCTTGACGACCCCCTGAAAAACCCGTTTAATGCGCCCCGTTGCCCAGATAGCTCAGTCGGTAGAGCAGGGGATTGAAAATCCCCGTGTCGGCGGTTCGATTCCGTCTCTGGGCACCACTCATTAGTTTCAGGTGGTGCAAACGTCATCTGAAACACACAAGAAACCCGCCTAGTGCGGGTTTTTTGTTGCCTGGGATTTAACTTATCCGCGCACGGCGGCTGCGCGGCAGTGAATTCGCTTGCCGCGCGGTTAACGCACCCTCTTACTTACTCCAGCCGAAACACCAGCAATGGGTTGTCATTCAATCGCCCATTGAACGCCGGCGTCAGATACTCCAACGGTGTGCCCTTCAACAGCGCAGTCTCCTTGCGCGCCACAAGCACCCACGCCGGTCGGGGCACGGCTTCCAATCGGTCCAACTGATTGCCGCCGATAAACACCGGCTGCTCGTCGTGGTCCAGGTTCATCATGTAGCGCACCGCCCAGGTATCGCGACCGAGGTTGATAAACACCAAGGGGCCCGGTTGTGCCTTACGCAACGCCTCCACCTGGCCAACAAACACGCGGGTGTCGAACTGCAGATCCTTGGCCGGCTCCACCACACTCACCAGCAGCAGCCATTGCGCCGTTAATGCGATCAAGCTGAGCCACACCAATCGCCCGGCCCGGCGCCAGGCGATCAGCACCGCCCCTTGCAGTACCACCAGCGCTCCCACCAACATCAGCAACGAAACATCAGGCCAGTAACCGTGCTTCTGCCACCCATGCCGGCACACAAAAACCACGATCACGCATAACGCCGGTAGCGCCACGACAAGGCCTTCATAGCAGCGGCGCACACCCACGAACGCGCCTTGCGCCCGAAGCAGCCCATAGGCGGCGACAGCGGCAAACATTGGAACCATGGGCAGGATGTAATAAGCACGTTTGAAGTGCGGCACCGACAAACCGAGCAAGATCATCAAGCCACAGGCGCCAAGCCTTGCCACCAACTGCACCTCGGCATCGACGTGTCGCACAGACCAGCGATGACGCAACGCAACCAACGTGGCCAATGCCAGCGGCACCACGGGGAAATAGCGATACAGACTCAACTGAAAGTAGAAGTAGAACGGCTCGCCGCTTTCATCCAGCCGCCCAGCCACTTGCATCCTGAACACTTCGTCGGCAAAGGCGTCGCCACCGCTGATACGCGCCAGCTTCACCAGCAGCCACCAACAGAGCGCCAGCAATACCAGGCCGACGATGCCGTGGGCCAGCACCTGCCTGACGCGCTCCCCCGGCTTGCCCAGCGCCCAATACACACACACCACGCCACAGACCTCGATCAACCCCAATGGCCCGCGCACGGCAAACCCGAGGATGAACAGCGGGAACACCATCAACTGCCTTAGCCGCGAGCCCAAGCGTTCGCCACTGTGCAGCAGGTAAAAGCTGCCGACACAGAGCAAAGCCACCATCTGGTCCAGGCACACCGAGCGCGACTTCTCCAGCAGTTGCGTCGTCAGCAAGGTCAGCAGCACGCTGAGCAGCGCCCACTGCCGATTCGACGGGACCAACAAGCGATAGATCAGGGCAATGACGCCGGCGGACGCCAGGGCGGTGGGCAATACGTTCGCCAGATGATTGGGCGCGCCGAACCAGCGGGCAAATACAAAGCTGAAGAAGGTCGCGGTGCCAGGGTAATCCGCGTAGGGCTGGCCGTAGGTCGTGGGGAAAAAACTTGCGCCATGGCGAAACATTTCTTGCAGGAACAGCGCCCAACGCCCATCGAACCCCTGGGGCTGTTGGTCCCAGATGCCCCAGGTGAACAGCAGCAAGGCAAACATAAAGATGCCCAGGGACTCCAGGCGAAAACGGTTGCGGTGATCCATCGGTAGACCTGTCAGGTGGGAAGCGCCGACTCATGGTGCCGAGGGCACCCCTGAATAGCGCCTGAACAAACCCCAACATTCACGCGATTATCGATTTGCAGGCCACACCACGGCAGGAACGAGGCGAACGTAGATCAACTCGGCAACCAATTCGATCAAGGTCTGCAGGATTACCGCCGTGGCCGCCAGCCCGCGTACGTCTTCGGGCAGGGCCAGCGCCAGGGGTAATACCACCAGGGAATTACGCGTCGACGCGCTGAACGTCACCGCACGCGCCGTGATCGCAGGCAATGCACACAGCCGCGAAGCCAGAACTCCCATCCACGGCGCCAGCAGCGCAAAGCCCAGGTAGACCGGAATCACCGGCACCAACAGCTCGATATCCCGCACCACCGAGGTGATCTGCGAACCGATCACCACGAACAGCACCAACGCCATGGCCGGCACCGGCAGCCAGGCCCATGCACCGCTCCAAGCGCTGACGACCGAAGAGCGCCGCGCCACGGACGCCGTCAACACCGCCAGAATCATAGGCAGCACGATCAACCCCACAAACGCCTGCACAAACGGCCCCGCCACCACCACCCCTTCGGACTGCGCCCCCAGCATCACCCCCAGGTACACCGGCAACAACGCCAACTGCAGCAACAACAGCACCGGCGTGGCCGCCAACATCAACCGCGAATCGCCCTTGCCGATGTGGGTGAACACCACCACGTAGTCGATGCACGGCGTCAGCAACACCAGCAACGCCCCCACCAACAGCGCCGGACGCTCTACCAGGCCACGGGTCAATGCCCACACCAGCAGCGGCACAAAAATGAAATTGGCCAGCAACAACGCCGACAGGAAGCGCTTGTTGCTCAAGCCTGCACGCAGGTCCAGAAAGGGAATTTGCAGGAACATCGCGTACATCAGTATCGCGATGGCGGGCGTGATCCATTCGTTGAGACTGTGAGCCCATGAAGGCGCGAGCAGGCCAAAGACGGCAGCCAGGAGGACGGTGACGAAATAGAGGGGGATCTGGTGGTGTTCGAGGGCGTCGCGGGTCATGAGTGAGGCTCTGGCGTGTCGCAAAAGCGTGAGCTTATGTGCCTACCGAGCGGTGGTCGAGCAATAACCCGCAGAGGCCACGAGACGAAACACACCCGCAAGCCCTTGGGATTTGCTCCGACCTGCGCTTCAATACGCCACCCAGATCCTTAAACCCAGGACGTAAGCCCATGGCCTCGCCGAACAAGCAGCAAAAACGTGCCCAGCGGGCAAAGACCAAGGCCAAGCAAAACCGCACCCAACGCGCCGTCGCGGCCAAGCCGGATGCATTCGAGGGCGACGACAGCCGCATCGACCTTGAGTCGGTGGATTTGACCGAGTTGTTCGTGCAGATGCGCGACGCCGGCCAGAACAGCCAGCAGGCGCTGTGCGCCGCGTTCCTGAGCCACCCGCTGTTGGCGCTGGTGCTGGAGCAGGAAGGCGAAGAAGAAGCCACCGACTTTATTCTGGCGGCGCTGATCGAGTATCGGCAGTGGGCCACAGACAGCGATGATGAAGCGGCCGCCCTGGCGTGGATTGAATCGCCAGCGTTCCAGGCGGACTACGTGGCGGCGTCCCAGGCGCTGGTGACTTCCCAAGACTGACACCAAACAAAATGTGGGAAGAGGCTTGCCCCCTCCCACACGTGACCGCATGCATTCAGCTAAGTACCGCGGCACCCGCTCGCTGTGCCTTGCGACGGCTCGATACGAACAGCCCCGCCATCACCACCAGCACGCTCAAAATCCCGGTCGCGATGATCTCGACCCGGTGCGCCTCCTGGAACAGCATGATGGTCAGCGTCCCCACGATAAACACCATCACCGCGTAGGTCAGGCCAGGGAACAGCCACATCTTGAAGACGATCTTCTCGCCCGCCGCCATGCGTTTCTGGCGCATGCGCAGTTGCGACACCGCGATCACCAGGTACACCAGCAACGCGATGGCACCGGAGCTGGCCAGCAGGAACTCGAACACCGCCGCCGGTGCCACGTAGTTGGCGAACACCGCCAGGAATGCCGCGCCGGTGGACAACATCACCGCCCAGTAAGGCGTGCCGCTTTTATTGGTGCGCTTGGACACCGCCGGTGCATCACCGCGTCGCCCCAGGGAAAACAGCATGCGCGAAGCGGTGTACAGCGCCGAGTTCAGGCAACTGGTCACGGCAACCAACACCACCAGGTCGACGATCAGCTTGGCATTCGGGATACCCATGCGCTCCAGCACGGTCTGGTACGAACCCACCGCCGCCAGGGTCGGATCGTTCCACGGCACTAGGGATACGACGATGAAGATCGACAGCAGATAGAACAAGCCAATCCGCCAGATCACCGAGTTGGTGGCCTTGGTAATTTGCTGGCCTGGGTTTTTCGACTCAGCCGCTGCAATGGTGACGATCTCGGTGCCCATGAACGAGAACATAGTGGTGAGGATGGCCGCCAATACCGCGCCCATGCCGTTAGGCATAAAGCCTTGCGTATCGAACAAGTGCGACACGCCGCTGACCTGGCTGGTAGGCAGGAAGCCGAAAATCGCCGCCAGGCCGAGGATCACAAAACCCACGATCGCTACGACCTTGATCAACGCAAACCAGAACTCGAACTCGCCATAGTTCTTCACGCTGAACAAATTGGTCACCGTCAGCAACAACGTGATGACCAAGGTAAAGGCCCAGATGGCCACATCGGGGAACCAGGCATGCAGGATGGTGGCGGCGGCGTTGGCTTCCAACGGAATCACCAGCACCCAGAACCACCAGTACAGCCAACCAATGGTGAACCCGGCCCAATGACCGATCGCACGGTCGGCATAGGTGGAGAACGAACCGGTATCCGGTGACGCCACGGCCATTTCGGCCAGCATGCGCATGACCAAGACCACCAGCGTACCCGCAGCGGCATAGGCCAGCAGTACGGCAGGGCCGGCGGCGGCAATCGCGTGGCCGGAGCCGACAAACAGGCCGGCGCCAATAACGCCGGCAATCGACAGCATGGTGACGTGACGCGGTTTGAGCCCCTGTTCGAGGTCATTGGAGCTTTGCGTACTACTCATTGACACACCTTTGCGAGGAATTGCGAAAACGGTCCGCCCGGCCTGGACTCCTCCTCGTGAAAAGAAACCAACAGGGCGTTCTTTATTTTTTACGCAAGATTTGCGCCAAAATGTTACAAAGCCCCCATTGGCGCGGGCTGCAAGAGATTTCAACAGTCATCGCAAGTCATTGAGAACAATGGCATTTCGCTATAGCGTTACCGTGCGACCCACATCCAACGTGCACACGCGCACCAAAACCACACACAGCAAGCGCGTGACGCCCCATAAAAGAGCCCAGGGCGACCGTTTGCCCGTTTAACCCTTCCAACACCCGGCCAAAGCTGGCACCATCGCGCCCTTTTTTACGCGAAGCCTGCGGCTTTTCAGGTTCAAACGGTTGTTCGGTTGTTGATGGCGCGACACCCTGCTGTGCCGATGCGACAACCTGCCGCACACCGTCTGTTTACCGTCCGCGCCGCTGTTGGTGTCATCCAAACGCTATGCTAGCTTGGCGCCTCGCCAGGAAGGCCCCCAACAGCGCAGATCGCAATGAACACAAAAGGTACGCACATGGCCGAGGCCACGCCCGCGCTTGAAATCCGCAACTTGCATAAACGCTATGGTGAGCTGGAGGTACTCAAAGGTATCTCGCTCACCGCTCGCGACGGCGATGTGATCTCGATCCTGGGTTCCTCCGGTTCCGGCAAGTCCACATTCCTGCGCTGCATCAATCTGCTGGAAAACCCGCACCAGGGCGAAATCCTGGTGGCCGGCGAAGCACTCAAGCTCAAGGCCGCGAAGAACGGCGAGCTGATGGCCGCCGATGGCAGGCAGATCAATCGCCTGCGCAGCGAAATCGGTTTTGTGTTTCAGAATTTTAACCTGTGGCCGCACATGAGCATCCTCGACAACATCATCGAGGCGCCCCGCCGTGTGCTCGGCCAGAGTAAGGCCGAGGCAATAGAAGTGGCCGAAGCCTTGCTGGACAAGGTCGGTATCGCCGACAAGCGCCACGCCTACCCGGCGCAATTGTCCGGTGGCCAGCAGCAACGGGCAGCCATCGCGCGCACCCTGGCCATGCAACCCAAGGTCATCCTGTTCGACGAGCCCACTTCCGCCCTTGACCCGGAAATGGTTCAGGAAGTACTTAATGTGATCCGCGCGCTGGCCGAGGAAGGCCGCACCATGCTGCTGGTCACCCACGAAATGGGCTTCGCCCGTCAGGTCTCCAGTGAAGTGGTGTTTCTGCACCAAGGCCTGATCGAAGAGCAAGGATCGCCACAGCAGGTGTTTGAAAACCCGCTTTCGGCGCGCTGCAAACAATTCATGTCCAGCAACCGCTAACGGAGCAACATGCATGCAGAACTATAAAAAATTCCTTCTGGCTGCGGCCGTCTCGATGGCGTTCAGCGCCACGGCCATGGCAGAAACCTTGAAAATGGGGATCGAAGCGGCCTACCCGCCCTTCAACAATAAAGACGCCAGCGGCAACGTCGTGGGCTTCGACAAAGACATTGGCGACGCCCTGTGCGCCAAAATGAAAGTCGAGAAGTGCGAAGTGTATGTCTCCGACTGGGACGGCATCATCCCGGCCCTGAATGCCAAGAAGTTCGACTTTCTGGTGTCTTCGCTGTCGATCACCGATGAACGCAAGCAGGCCGTTGACTTTACCGACCCGTACTACTCCAACAAGCTGCAGTTCATCGCGCCTAAAGCCACTGCCGACTTCAAGACCGACGCCGGCTACCTCAAGGGCAAAGTCATCGGTGCACAGCGCGCGACCCTGGCCGGTAGCTACCTGGAAGACAAGCTGCCGGACACCGAAGCCAAACTGTACGACACCCAGGAAAACGCCTACCTGGACCTGACTTCTGGCCGCCTCGACGGCATCCTCGCCGACAAGTACGTGCAATACGAATGGCTCAAGAGCAAAGACGGTTCCGCCTACGAGTTCAAGGGCGACCCGGTTGTAGAGAGCGACAAGATCGGTATCGCCGTACGCAAGGGCGACCCGCTGCGCGAGCGCCTGAACAAAGCCCTGGCAGAGATCAAGGCAGACGGCACCTATAAGAAGATCAACGACAAGTACTTCCCGTTCAGCATCGAATGATCTGAGCGACCTGACCGGCGCGCTCCCTTGAGCGCGCCGGCTTTATGCAATGCCTGCCGCGATATGAAAACACCATGAATCTCGATCTTTACGGATTCGGCCCCGCGCTTGCCGCCGGCGCGCTGATGACCGTCAAACTGGCGCTCACGGCCCTGTGCCTGGGGTTGCTACTGGGCCTTGCCGGAGCCTTGGCCAAGACTTCGCCGTACAAGCCGCTGCAATGGCTGGGCGGTACTTATTCGACCATCGTTCGCGGCGTGCCGGAGCTGTTGTGGGTGTTGCTGATTTACTTCGGCACCATCAACGCCATGCGCGGGCTGGGTGAATGGCTCGGCATTCCCGACTTGTCGCTCAGCGCCTTCGCCGCTGGCGTGATCGCGCTGGGCCTGTGTTTCGGCGCCTACGCCACAGAAGTGCTACGCGGTGCGATCATCTCGATCCCCAAAGGCCACCGAGAAGCCGGCGTGGCGTTGGGCCTGTCGAAGTCGCGCATTTTCACCCGGCTGATCATGCCGCAGATGTGGCGTATCGCCCTGCCGGGGCTGGGCAACCTGTTCCTGATCCTGATGAAGGACACCGCGCTGGTCACGGTCATCGGCCTGGAAGAAATCATGCGCCATGCGCAAATCGCCGTCACCGTCACCAAACAGCCGTTCACCTTCTACATGGTCGCCGCGCTCATCTACCTGGGCCTCACATCCTTGTCGATGGTGGCGATGCACTTGCTGGAAAACCGCGCCGCACGCGGCTTCGTGAGGACGACGTAATGGAATGGGAAGTCATCCTTAAGTGGCTGCCGAAGTTTATCCAGGGCGCCGTGCTGACCCTTGAACTGGTCGGCATCGCCGTGGTTCTCGGCCTTATCCTGGCCATCCCGCTGGGTATCGCGCGCTCTTCCAAGCGCTGGTACGTGCGCTCGCTGCCTTATGCCTACATCTTTTTCTTCCGCGGTACGCCGCTGCTGGTGCAGTTGTTCCTGGTCTACTACGGCCTGGCCCAATTCGACAGCATCCGCTCCAGCTTCATGTGGAAGTACCTGCGCGACCCGTTCTGGTGTGCCACCGCCACCATGACCCTGCACACGGCCGCTTATATCGCCGAGATCCTGCGCGGCGCCATCCAGGCCATCCCGCCTGGAGAAATCGAAGCGGCTCGCGCCCTGGGCATGTCCCGGCCCAAGACGCTGTTCTATATCATCCTGCCCCGCGCCGCCCGCATCGGGTTGCCGGCCTACAGCAACGAAGTGATCCTGATGCTCAAGGCCAGCTCGCTGGCGAGCACCGTGACCTTGCTGGAACTGACCGGCATGGCCCGCACGATCATTGCGCGCAATTACCTGACCGTGGAAATGTTCTTCACTGCCGGCGTGTTCTATCTCTTGATCTCCTACCTGTTGGTACAAGGCTTCAAACTGCTGGAACGCTGGCTGCGCGTCGATGCCTGCCAGGGACGTTGAAACACGCTTCAGAGCGCTGGATGCGTTCCTGACCGAGCATCAAGGGCTGTGGCGACCACGGCCCTTTACGCATCAACGGTTGCCTTGGGAAAGCGAACTGCCCGAACTCGCCCAATGGTTGCGCCAACGCACCTTGGCCGATGCCGAAACCAGCCACAACCACCCTCATGAAGTGCCCGCGCCCGCGCCTTTCGCTGCATTGGCCGCCGAGGCCGTGCGCCTCAGCGCTGTGGATAAGTTACCGGCGCAGCGCTTGCCACCCGCCGCGCATCGCCTGAGCGTCGACGTACCGGGCCGCAAATGGCAACAGATCGAAGCCTTCGGCGCGGCCCTTCATTTTGCGCAAACGCCAACCCACTGGCTGGACTGGTGCGCCGGCAAAGGCCACCTTGGCCGGCGACTGCTGTGCACCGGCCAGCAACTGACCTGCCTGGAACATGACCCGGCCTTGATCGCGGCCGGCCAAGCCTTGAGCGACCACCATCGACTGACCGTTACCCATCGCCTGCAAGATGTGATGGCGCACGTGGTGCTCAACGCGGAGCACACGCCAGTCGCCCTGCACGCCTGCGGCGACCTGCACGTGCGCCTGTTGCAACTGGCCAGCGCCGCCGGCTGCAAGCAACTGGCAGTGGCACCCTGCTGCTATAACCGCATCAATACACCCACCTACCAGCCACTTTGCGCAGCAGGCCGTGCCTCAACCCTGCGACTGTCGATCGACGACCTCGGGCTGCCCCTCAGCGAAACCGTCACCGCAGGCAAACGCGTGCGCCAGCAACGCGACACGTCGATGGCCCGCCGCCTGGCGTTCGATCAGTTGCAACGCCAGATACGCGGCTGCGATGAGTACCTGCCCACCCCTTCGCTGCCCGCCAGTTGGCTGGCCAAGCCCTTTGCCGATTACTGCCAGGCATTGGCCGACCTCAAAGGGTTATCCACAGGGAAACAGCAGTGGGCCGCGGTGGAGGCCGATGGCTGGCGGCGCCTCGCCGAAGTCAGAAACCTGGAATTGCTGCGTGGGCTGTTTCGGCGCCCGCTGGAGCTGTGGCTGGTACTGGATCGGGCACTGTTTCTGCGCGAACGCGGCTACAGGGTTGAGGTAGGCAGCTTCTGCGATCCGGCATTGACGCCGCGCAACTTGATGGTGCTTGCCGAGCGCGATTAAAGGGCAAAATTGTCGCATGCCAACCTGTGGATAACTCTGTTGATGAATTCTTTACGGAGCCTGTAGCCACCTGCGCTAACGGCCAAAACCCACTTTGTTCATTTTTTGTTCATCTCATAAAACGCACGTAAAACAGGCAGTTGCAGCGGGATGAGAACGGCTCCACAAAACGGCTGAGCCATGAGCCCCTCACCAACCAATTGTGTATAAGCATCCGGCGTTACGCTTATAAACCGCGTTTACGCGGTGCTTTTGCGGGTGACCAATAACCGGCAAAGGTCGCCGATATCGTCACGCGCAGGGCTTGGCGCCTTGCTATCGAGCGGGTCCCTCGCAAAGGCCAGGGCTTCGCTGAACACCGGGTCGCGATGCACGACCGCCAAGGGGTATTCACTGCGGCGCAACTTGAAGGCATCGAGCATTCCCAGGTTGAACGTCGAGTGCTCATCCAGCTGATTGATCACAAAGTGACATCGAGGTGCGGGCTCTCGCTCAAGATGGGGGGCCAACAGCGCGTCCAGTTGATCCAACGTGCCGAGGCACGCCGCATTGGGCTGGGCGACGACCAGCACGATGTCGGCCACGCTCAGTGCTTGATGAAGGTAAACGTTGTTGCCAGCGGGTGTATCGATGATCACCGTATGCGCTTCGCTCAACGCCAATGCCGACAGGTGCCGCACCAGCCATTGCGGCTCACGCGCGAGCCAGCGCTGCAGGTTTTCTTTCTGCGGGGTATCGGTATCGCCAAAAGGCAGCACTTGGCAACCGGAGAACCCCGCCTGCAGGAGGGTCGCCCAGGGCGTCTTGAGCAGGCTGCCGCCGCCCACGCCGGCGCGCTCATGGACGACTCCAAAGTGTTGGCGCAAGGCGTTCTGGGGGTCCAGGTCCAATGCCACTACCGACTTACCCATGCGCCGCAAGCCGCTGCTCAACGCCGTGGCGAGGGTACTGCGGCCAACGCCACCATTGACGGATATCAACGCCACCACGGTCGGGCGCAGCGCAATGGGTTGAGGGTTGTGGGGTGTGTCATTGACGTAGGACGGCTGCGCGCCAAAGCGCTGGCCCTCTTTTTGGTTTACACGGGTGCCATCATCGAATGGCAGAGTGCCAAAAAAATGCACGCGCGGTTTTTTGCCCCTGGGATCACGGGCGACGCGCTTGCCGGGCAAGGCAAACAGGTCATCGGTGCGACTCATGGCCGGGCCTCCTTCACGGCGCCCGATAAAGACCTGAGAAGTCGGTAAAACAAGGCTTTACCGCAAGTCTTTTTGTAAGCGCCGATGGGATACATTCTGTGACAGCGGGGGACGAGTGTCATTATTTTGATGAAATAGCCACAACCCTTTCAGACGAGCGGAAATTGGCCAATTTACTGACGCACCCTTGATGCCTTCAAGCACCGATGATTTCATCGTGCCATTGTTTTTTAGCCGCTATCACCGCACCATTGCCCCATCTTCAATGCTGCAAGCTCTGGTAATCGCAGTGGCGATACGCTTTAAACTTCCGCGAATTCTGTACGGTTTCGCCATCACTGTATTGCTGGGTGGCGGCCTGCTCGGCGACTTGCTCGCGGACTGGGATTTCAGCCAGATCAGCCGTCGCGCCGAAACACTGTATGGGGCACTCGGCCCCGGCCGCCAGCGTATCGATGCCTGGCAACAATTGCTGTCGACACAAAAGCAGGTCAGCGAGAGCGAGCAGCTCAAAGTGGTCAACCTGTTCTTCAACCGCCAGTTGCGCTACGAGGAAGACATCGACCTGTGGCACGAAGTGGATTATTGGGCCACCCCCATTCAATCCCTCTGGAAAGGCGCTGGCGATTGTGAAGACTATGCCATCGCCAAATACTTCAGCCTGCGGCACTTGGGTGTGCCGGCCGAAAAGCTGCGCATCACCTACGTCAAGGCCTTGCGCCAGAACCGTGCGCATATGGTGCTGACGTATTATGCAAGCCCCGAAGCCATGCCCTTGGTGCTGGACAGCCTGATGGACCCCATCCTGCCGGCCAGCCAACGCACCGACCTGCTGCCCGTTTATGCGTTCAACGGCGAAGGGTTGTGGCTGACCGGCGCGGCGGGCAACAAAAAAGTCGGTGACACCAAGCGCCTGTCACGCTGGCAGGATGTCTTGAAAAAAATGACCGCTGAAGGGTTTCCGGCCAGTTCGGATAATTAACAGGAGCTACGATGTCACTGTTCAAACAATTGCTGATCGCTATCTGCGTGTTCCTGGTGGTCGCGTTCAGCGGTAGCTTCATGGTCAGCCTGGAAAGCTCGCGTACACAGTACGTCAACCAACTGCGCTCCCATGCCCAGGACGCGGCCACCGCACTGGCGCTGTCGCTGACCCCGAACATTGATGACCCGGCGATGACCGAGCTGATGGTCAGTTCGATCTTTGACAGTGGCTATTACGCGAGCATCCGTGTGATAGACCTGAGCAATAACCAGGTGCTGGTGGAGCGGGCCGCCGAACCGGATGCCAGCGGCGTGCCCGCCTGGTTCGTGAAGATGATCGGCCTGGCGCCGGCCGGTGGCGATGCCATCGTCAGTCGTGGCTGGCAGCAGGCGGCACGGGTTGAAGTGGTCAGCCACCCGATGTTTGCACTGGCCAAGCTGTGGCAGAGCGCGCTGGGCAGCCTGGGCTGGTTGTTGGTGTGCGGCGCCGTGAGCGCGGTATTGGGCGCGCTGTTGCTGCGCCGTCAACTGAAGCCGCTGGACTATATGGTCGAGCAGTCGCACGCCATCGCCCGTCGCGAGTTCCTGAGCTTGCCCGACCTGCCTCGCACCCCGGAGCTGCGGCGGGTGGTGCAGGCCATGAACCAGATGGTGGAGAAGCTCAAGGCGCTGTTCCATGAGCAGACCGAGCGTAGCGAGAAACTGCGTGTGGAGTCTTACCAAGACAGCCTGACGGGCCTGGCGAACCGTCGCTATTTCGAGATGCAACTGCAGTCTCGCGTCAGCAACCTGGAGGAGCCCAGTTCAGGTTACCTGCTGATATTGCGGGTCAATGACTTGAGCGGCCTCAACCAACGTCTTGGCGGGCAACGCACCGACCAACTGCTGCAAGCCGTCAGCCAGCAACTGGTGCGCACCTGCGCCAAATACCCGGAAACTCAAAACCTGATTACCCGCAGCCGTGGCGGCGAGTTCGCGGTCCTTGCCCCGGGCCTGGTACGTGATGAAGCGCTGCAACTGGCCCAGGATCTGGAAAGCACCCTGCAAAGCCTGCACGAAACGGGAGCCACCGACATGTCGGCCGTGGCTTATATCGGGCTGGCGCCGTACAACCCTGGCGATGCCTCAGCCGACCTGTTGATGCTGGCCGACCAAGCGCTGGCCCAGGCTGAAGCCGGCAGCGGCCCCACCTGGGTCTGCCTGGAACGCCAGGCGCCCGGCACCGTCAGCGATGACCCGCACAACTGGCACACCTTGCTCGACAACGCCCTGAACCAGGGTCGCTTCCGCTTGTTTTTCCAACCGGTGGTCAGCAGCCGTGACACCCAGCAAGTGCTGCACTACAAGGTACTTTCACGCCTGCTCGACAGTCAGGACCAGACCATTGCGGCAGGCCATTTTCTGCCCTGGCTGGAGCGCTTCGGCTGGACGGCGCGGCTCGATCAACTGATGCTCGACCTGGTGATCAAACACCTCACGCAACACAACCAATCGGTGGCGTTGAACCTCTCGGCCGCC
Organism: Pseudomonas sp. S3_A03; assembly: GCF_054668275.1. Classification (NCBI taxonomy): domain Bacteria; kingdom Pseudomonadati; phylum Pseudomonadota; class Gammaproteobacteria; order Pseudomonadales; family Pseudomonadaceae; genus Pseudomonas; species Pseudomonas sp. S3_A03. The sequence goes on along the minus strand of NZ_CP162753.1, from coordinate 4,408,914 downwards.
ACCTTGAACGACCCGCAAGCGTTGGAGCGGGTGTTCGAACGCCTGGCCCAACACCCCGCACTGGGGCCGCGCCTGACGCTGGAAATCGGCGAAGAGCAAGTGCCCGAACAAACCCAATTGGAGCGCCTCACCCGACGCATGCGCAGCCTGGGCTACAGCCTGGGCCTGCAACGTTTCGGCGGGCGTTTCAGCATGATCGGCAACCTGGCGAACCTGGGCCTGGCGTACCTGAAGGTCGACGGCAGCTACATCCGTGCCATTGATCAGGAAAGCCACAAGCGCTTTTTTATCGAGGCGATCCAGCGCGCCGCCCACAGCATTGATCTGCCGTTGATTGCCGAGCGGGTGGAAACCGAGGGTGAATTGCGGGTGATCCGCGAGATGGGTATTGAAGGCGTGCAAGGCCAACTGGTCGGTGAGCCGGCGCCTTGGAAGTGACGCACTGACCGCTCACGCCTCCTTGACGGTCAACCCGTGAAGGAGGTGCGCAGCGTCAGATCAAGCCGGTTTCATCGTCATTGATCAGCTCGCTCAAGCCGCCCAATGTCGCCCTCGCCTTGGTACGCTCCAAAAACTTAGCCTGTGCCGCCGGCGGCAAGTCAGTGATGCTCATCACGTTCTTGGTGATCAGCACCTGGATCAAGTCATCAAGCACGCGGATCATCTCAAGGTCGCTTTGCCTGAGATGCTTGAGGCTGTTGTCCACCGCATCATCGGCAAACCACGCCAGAATCTCGTGATGGTCGGCCTCCAGTGTCTCGGTGGCCCCGGCGAAGGCATCCGCCTCGACGCGAACCAAAGCGTTCTGTTGATCGCGTTGCACGTAGAACATTAACGTTCTCCCAATAAAAAAATCCCTGCAGGCCCCAAGCAGGTGCCCTCGCAGAGATTACACAGATTTTCCCGACGCTGATGCCCATGCAGCGCCAATCCTTGAAGATTGGCGCTGCCGGGTGATCAGTCGTGATGCTTGACGGTCAGGTCGCCACCGGCGATCAGGTTATTGATCGCGGTGCTGCCGGAGCCCCAATTGGCGCCATCGATCTTGATCGTGACATCGGCCGTACCGCCCTGGGCGGTGAACGAACCGCTGCTGCTCACGCTCAACGTCGAGTTGCCGGATGCGTCGGTGGTCAACTTCAAGTAGCTGGACAGGTTGGTGTCGTTATTGCCTTGCAGCAAATCGGACAGGTCCAGCTTGTCGCCTTCGCTGTGCTTGAAGTCGGTGACCGTGTCGCTGCCGGTATCGCCTTTGAGCCACACGAAGGTATCCGCACCCGCGCCGCCGGTCAGGGTGTCATTGCCCTTGCCGCCCACCAGGATGTCGTTGCCTGCACCACCGGAGAGGTTGTCGTTACCGCCCTGGCCGAACAGGATGTCATCGCCGGCGTTGCCGATCAGGGTGTCGCCGCCATCCTTGGTACCGTAGATATTCGACGCGCTGGCCAATGCACCGATGTCCTGCACGTGCTCGGTGACGAACTGATGCAGTGTACGGTCATCGATGTGATCGACCGTGGTGGACAGCTTCTCGGCAGCGAACGCCTTGAGTGCGGCGTTGCCTTCCTGGCCGTTGTAGCTGATCAGGTCACCGAACAGGATGTCATTGCCCGAACCACCGGAAACCTTGTCCGCACCAGTGTCGGCGGTGTGGCCGGTGATGGTGTCGGCCAGCTTCGCGGTATCGATCGTGCTGACCGTCTTGTCAGTATCGAAGTACTTTTGCAGCATGTCTTTGTCGACGCTGCTGCCCAGGCCGATGGCCTGCACTTCAACCCCGCCGGCCACCGAGGTGGTCAGCGCGGTGTAAGCCGCCTTGGCGTTGTCCAACGCATAGTCATAGCGACTATTGCTGGCAGCCCCCGCCACGTCGAAACCACCATGGCCGTCGGACACGACGTAACCTTGGAAGATCCGGGTGCCGGACGAGTCATACGAGTAGACCTTGCCGTCAGTGTCCACGATGACCCGTGTCTGGTCGTAGACGGTTGCGGTGAGCGCAGTGGTCTGGCCCAGGGTATAGGTGCTGCTGTTGACCTTGTTGTCGAAGCTGACGTTATTGCCCCACCAGTAGCTGGTTGAGCCCAGGCTGATGCTGTCGTACTTCACGTTGTAGACATTCGGCTCGCCGTCGGTAATGAAATACGTCAGGTTTTTCGCACCGGTGTTGCTGGTGGCGTCAGCGCTCTTGAACCAGGCCGTTGCCGCATTGAAGGCGTCTTCGTAGTTGGTCATGTCGTTCGGGTTGGAAGCCATGTTATTCAACACGGCCTGCAGGGCAGCCTTGGCGGCAGCCTGGTCCGCCAGGTTGACCGACACCAGCGACTCGACCTTGGTGTCGAAGTCGACCAGCAACACCTTCACTACACCCGAGCCCGTCATCTTCGCGTTAGCGATCAGGGTGTCGAAAATGCTCGAGAGCTGGCCCTTGATCGAGTTCATCGCCGACGACCCGATACTGCCCGAGGTATCCACAACAAACGCGATGTTGTAGTTGGAGCCCGGCGTGGTGATACCCCCTTTGTCGCCCACCACAATGTTGTTGGCTGAGCTTGTGCCCAGATCGATGGTGTCCGCCGCCGCGCCGCCTTCGGCGACAGTGTTGTAGACCTGGGACTTGACCGTGATGGTCGTTGTCGCCACAGACGAACTCAGGCTGTTGCCACCCTCGTTGTCCGTCACGGAGACATCAATGGTGCGATCGCCGATCGCCGGGTACTTGCTGGTGCTGGAGTACTGGAACGACTCAAGCAGCGTCTTGTAGGTAGCCGCATCCGCCGCACCCGACAGGGTCAGCACGATCTTGCCGCTGACGTCCGTACCGACGCTGGTCAGGGTAATGCCTTTGTAGGTGCCCCCTACCGTCACCAGGCTGGAGCCGAGCTGATCACCCGCACTGGCGTTTTTCAGGGTGATGGTCGCACTTTGCATCTGGGTGCTGTCGACGTCAGCGATGGCCACGCTGCCGGTAATCGAAACACCGGTGTTGCTGCGCTCGGTGTACGAGGCGTTGTAGCCGGTGGCGACAGCACCATCCGCATTGCTGAGGTCCAGGGTCGGTGCGTCGTTGACTGGGGTGACCACGATGCTCACTTTACCGGTCGTCACCTCTTCGACCCCGGTGCTCAACTCTTTGGCCGTCGCTTTCACGGTGATATCGAAGCTGGCGGTCGAGTCCTTGAGCGGCGTAACCGTCAGGGTTTTCAGGTTCCAGTCGCTGACATCGTAGAGCGCGGCGGTACCGGTGGAGGTGTAGCTGTGGCCCGTGGTGCCATCGGTAATCACGGTACCTTTGGGCAAGCCGCTGATTTCCACCTTGTGGGATTCCGAGCCGTCGTTGTCGACAAACGTCGTGGTAATCGGAGCGACCTTGATGGCGGTGTCTTCCAGCCCACGGTTGTAGACGTAGCCGGTGTAATAGCCTTCGCCATTGACCACATGGCTATCGCCCAGCACCGCGCCGGCGGCTTTCAACGCTTCCACACTGGTGTAGGTCTGCACACCGCTGTTGCCCAGCGACATCGACGGGCCGTTGTTGATCGACACATTGACGTCGTAGTTGCCGCCGCCCGCCTGGTTGTAGTGGTAGATGTCGAGGGTGTAGTAACCCGACTCGGTCGGCGTATAGGCCGTCCCGGTAATCGCACTGCCCTTGCTCCAGGTTTCGGAAGCGACCAACTTGCCGCCCACGGTGATCGCCAGGCTGTCGTCGGCCGTACCGGTGAAGGTGTAGCTTTTGCCGGCTTCCAGGTAGATCAGGCCAGAGACTTTAGTCGCCGTGCCCTCCGCCACACTGCCGTTGCTGACATTGTTGATGACCGCAGTCGAGACTGCGCTGGCGGCGGTCTTAGCGTCGATCACCTTGATCAGGTCGCTGGACTGGGCAACACCATTACCGTTGGTGCCCAGGTCTTTAGCGAGCGTGCCGCCGGTCCAGGTTTGAATGACCAACCCTGTCGGCACTGCAGCGAATGGGGGCACGACCACAACCGGCACATCCGTCACCGGGTGTATGTCCACCGTGATGGTTTTGGTGTCGCTGTAGGCGCTGCCGTCGGTAGCCTGGAACTTCAGCTCGGTGTAATCGCCCTGCTTGTTACCCACGCTGGTGCCGCCGAAGCTGTTGTCACCCGACTCGTTGGCCGCCGGGGTGTAGCGCACGTTGTGGTTATCGAAGTCAGATTGGCTGAATGCCTTGCCGGCTGAAGTATCGGTTTTCAGATCCGACGAGGTCAGCGCGACCCACTGGCCGTTGACTTTGTACTCGATGGAACCGGCCGGCAGGCTGGTAAACACCACTTTCGGGTTCGCGGAGTCCACATCCTTGACGCCAAAGGTGGACCAGGTCAGCTCGACCGACGTGTCTTCCTTGCTGTCGACGTAGCCATTGGTTGCAGTCGGCGCGTCGTTGACCGCCACGATGTTCACGTTCAGCGTGCTGCTGGAACCGGTGTTGGTGGTGTAGCCGACTTGCGGCACATCGCCGTTGAAGTCTTTGACCGGCGTGAAGGCGTACGCACCGTTGGTGCCGATGGTGATGCTGCCCACGCCCGCGATGACCGCGGTTTGACCGGCGGTGTAGGTAGTGCCGTTGACGTTGAAGGTCGCAACGCTCAATGCGCTGTCCACATCGAAGTCGTTGGTCAGCACATTGCCGGTGGCAACGGTGTCTTCCAAGGCACTGCCGGTGTCGGCTTTCAGGACGCTCGCGTCGTCAACCGCCACGATGTTCACATTCAGCGTGCTGCTGGAACCGGTGTTGGTGGTGTAGCCGATTTGCGGTACATCGCCGTTGAAGTCTTTGACCGGGGTGAAGGCGTACGCACCGTTGGTGCCGATGGTGATAGAACCAACGCCCGCGATGATCGCGGTTTGGCCGGCGGTGTAGGTGGTGCCACCGACGTTGAAGCTTGTGACAGTCAGGGTGTTGTCGACATCAACGTCGTTGGTCAGCACATTGCCCGTGGCAACGTGGTCTTCCAAGGCACTGCCGGTGTCGGCTTTCAGGACGCTCGCGTCGTCAACCGCCACGATGTTCACGTCCAGCGTGCTGCTGGAACCGGTGTTGGTGGTGTAGCCGACTTGCGGCACATCGCCGTTGAAGTCTTTGACCGGAGTGAAGGCGTAGGCGCCATTGGTGCCGATGGTGATGCTGCCAATGCCCGCGATGATCGCGGTTTGGCCGGCGGTGTAGGTGGTGCCGTTGACGTTGAAGGTCGCAACGCTCAATGCGCTGTCCACATCGAAGTCGTTGGTCAGCACATTGCCTGTGGCGACGGTGTCTTCCAAGGCACTGCCGGTGTCGGCTTTCAGGACGCTCGCGTCGTCAACCGCCACGATGCTCACATTCAGCGTGCTGCTGGAACCGGTGTTGGTGGTGTAGCCGATTTGCGGTACATCGCCGTTGAAGTCTTTGACTGGGGTGAAGGCGTAGGCGCCATTGGTGCCGATGGTGATGCTGCCAATGCCCGCGATGATTGCGGTTTGGCCGGCTGTGTAGTTAGTACCACCCACATTGAAGCTTGTGACAGTCAGGGTGTTATCAACATCGACGTCGTTGGTCAGCACATTGCCGGTGGCAACGTGGTCTTCCAAGGCGCTGCCGGTGTCAGCTTTCAGGACGCTCGCGTCATCAACCGCATCAATCTTCACATCCAGCGTGCTGCTGGAGCCCGTGTTAGTGGTGTAGCCGATTTGCGGTACATCGCCGTTGAAGTCTTTGACTGGGGTGAAGGCGTAGGCGCCATCGGTGCCGATGGTGATAGAACCAATGCCCGCGATAACGGCGGTTTGGCCGGCGGTGTAGTTGGTACCACCGACGTTGAAGCTTGTGACAGTCAGGGTGTTGTCGACATCAACGTCGTTGGTCAGCACATTGCCCGTAGCAACGTGGTCTTCCAAGGCGCTGCCGGTGTCAGCTTTCAGGACGCTCGTGTCATCAACCGCATCAATCTTCACATCCAGCGTGCTGCTGGAGCCCGTGTTAGTGGTGTAGCCGATTTGCGGTACATCGCCGTTGAAGTCTTTGACTGGGGTGAAGGCGTAGGCACCATCGGTGCCGATGGTGATAGAACCAATGCCCGCGATAACGGCGGTTTGGCCGGCGGTGTAGTTGGTACCACCGACGTTGAAGCTTGTGACAGTCAGGGTGTTGTCGACATCAACGTCGTTGGTCAGCACATTGCCCGTAGCAACGTGGTCTTCCAAGGCGCTGCCGGTATCCGCTTTCAGGACGCTCGCGTCGTCAACCGCCACGATGTTCACGTCCAGCGTGCTGCTGGAACCGGTGTTGGTGGTGTAGCCGATTTGCGGTACATCGCCGTTGAAGTCTTTAACCGGGGTGAAGGCGTACGCGCCATCAGTAGCGATGGTGATAGAGCCGATGCCCGCGATAACGGCGGTTTGGCCGGCGGTGTAGTTGGTACCACCGACGTTGAAGCTTGTGACAGTCAGGGTGTTGTCGACATCAACGTCGTTGGTCAGCACATTGCCCGTAGCAACGTGGTCTTCCAAGGCACTACCGGTGTCGGCTTTCAGGACGCTCGCGTCGTCAACCGCCACGATGTTCACGTCCAGCGTGCTGCTGGAACCGGTGTTGGTGGTGTAGCCGACTTGCGGTACGTCGCCGTTGAAGTCTTTGACTGGGGTGAAGGCGTACGCGCCATCAGTACCGATGGTGATGCTGCCAATGCCCGCGATGATTGCGGTTTGGCCGGCGGTGTAGGTGGTACCACCGACGTGGAAGCTTGTGACCGTCAGCGTGTTGTCGACATCGACATCGTTGGTCAGCACGTTGCCGGTGGCGACGGTGTCTTCCAAGGCACTGCCGGTGTCAGCTTTGAGTTCGCTCGCGTCGTCAACGGCTTCGATTTTCACGTCCAGCGTGCTGCTGGAACCGGTGTTCGTGGTGTAGCCGATTTGCGGTACATCGCCGTTGAAGTCTTTGACCGGGGTGAAGGCGTAGGCGCCGTCGGTGCCGATGGTGATGCTGCCAATGCCCGCGATGATCGCGGTTTGGCCGGCGGTGTAGGTGGTGCCACCGACGTTGAAGCTTGTGACAGTCAGGGTGTTGTCGACATCGACATCGTTGGTCAGCACGTTGCCCGTGGCAACGGTGTCTTCCAAGGCGCTGCCGGTGTCGGCTTTGAGTTCGCTGGCGTCATCAACCGCATCAATCTTCACATCCAGCGTGCTGCTGGAACCGGTGTTCGTGGTGTAGCCGATTTGCGGGACATCGCCGTTGAAATCTTTGACCGGCGTGAAGGCGTATGCGCCGTCGGTGCCGATGGTGATGCTGCCAATGCCCGCGATGATCGCGGTTTGACCGGCGGTGTAGGTGGTACCACCGACGTTGAAGCTCGTGACAGTCAGCGTGTTATCGACATCGACGTCATTGGTCAGCACGTTGCCAGTGGCAACGGTGTCTTCCAAGGCACTGCCGGTGTCGGCTTTCAGGACGCTCGCGTCGTCAACGGCGTCGATTTTCACGTCCAACGTGCTGCTGGAGCCCGTGTTAGTGGTGTAGCCGATTTGCGGTACATCGCCGTTGAAGTCTTTGACCGGGGTGAAGGCGTAGGCGCCGTCGGTGCCGATGGTGATGCTGCCAATGCCCGCGATGATCGCGGTTTGGCCGGCGGTGTAGGTGGTGCCACCGACGTTGAAGCTTGTGACAGTCAGGGTGTTGTCGACATCGACATCGTTGGTCAGCACGTTGCCCGTGGCAACGGTGTCTTCCAAGGCGCTGCCGGTGTCGGCTTTCAGCTCGCTCGCGTCATCAACCGCATCAATCTTCACATCCAGCGTGCTGCTAGAGCCGGTGTTGGTGGTGTAGCCGATTTGCGGTACATCACCGTTGAAGTCTTTGACCGGCATGAAGGCGTACGCGCCATCAGTACCGATGGTGATAGAACCAATGCCCGCGATAACGGCGGTTTGACCGGCGGTGTAGGTGGTACCGCCGACGTTGAAGCTCGTGACAGTCAGGGTGTTATCAACATCGACGTCGTTGGTCAGCACATTGCCCGTGGCAACGGTGTCTTCCAAGGCACTGCCGGTGTCAGCTTTGAGTTCGCTCGCGTCGTCAACGGCGTCGATTTTCACGTCCAGCGTGCTGCTGGAACCGGTGTTGGTGGTGTAACCGATTTGCGGTACATCGCCGTTGAATTCTTTGACTGGGGTGAAGGCGTACGCGCCATCAGTACCGATGGTGATAGAACCAATGCCCGCGATGATTGCGGTTTGGCCGGCGGTGTAGGTGGTACCACCGACGTTAAAGCTTGTGACAGTCAGGGCGTTATCAACATCAACGTCGTTGGTCAGCACATTGCCCGTGGCAACGGTGTCTTCCAAGGCACTACCGGTGTCGGCTTTCAAGACGCTCGCGTCATCAACCGCGTCAATCTTCACATCCAGCGTGCTGCTCGATCCGGTGTTGGTGGTGTACCCGATTTGCGGCACATCACCATTAAAGTCTTTAACCGGAGTGAACGCATAGGCGCCATCGGTGCCGATGGTGATAGAACCAATGCCCGCGATGATCGCGGTTTGACCGGCGGTGTAGGTGGTACCACCTACGTTGAAGCTCGTGACAGTCAGCGTGTTATCGACATCGACGTCATTGGTCAGCACGTTGCCAGTGGCAACGGTGTCTTCCAAGGCACTGCCGGTGTCGGCTTTGAGTTCGCTCGCGTCGTCAACGGCGTCGATTTTCACGTCCAACGTGCTGCTGGAGCCCGTGTTAGTGGTGTAGCCGATTTGCGGTACGTCGCCGTTGAAGTCTTTGACTGGGGTGAAGGCGTACGCGCCGTCAGTGCCGATGGTGATGCTGCCAATGCCCGCGATGATCGCGGTTTGACCGGCGGTGTAGGTGGTACCACCGACGTTGAAGCTCGTGACAGTCAGGGTGTTATCAACGTCGACATCGTTGGTCAGCACGTTGCCAGTGGCAACGGTGTCTTCCAAGGCGCTGCCGGTATCCGCTTTCAGGACGCTCGCGTCGTCAACCGCCACGATGTTCACGTTCAGCGTGCTGCTGGAACCGGTGTTGGTGGTGTAGCCGATTTGCGGTACATCGCCGTTGAAGTCTTTGACTGGGGTGAAGGCGTAGGCGCCATTGGTGCCGATGGTGATGCTGCCAATGCCCGCGATGATTGCGGTTTGGCCGGCTGTGTAGGTGGTGCCACCAACGTTGAAGCTTGTGACCGTCAGGGTGTTGTCGACATCGACGTCATTGGTCAGCACATTGCCAGTGGCAACGGTGTCTTCCAAGGCACTGCCGGTGTCGGCTTTCAGGACGCTCGCGTCGTCAACCGCCACGATGTTCACATTCAGCGTGCTGCTGGAACCGGTGTTCGTGGTGTAGCCGATTTGCGGTACATCGCCGTTGAAGTCGTTAACCGGAGTGAAGGCGTATGCGCCGTCGGTGCCGATGGTGATAGAACCAATGCCCGCGATGATCGCGGTTTGGCCGGCGGTGTAGGTGGTACCACCGACGTTGAAGCTCGTGACAGTCAGGGTGTTGTCGACATCGACATCGTTGGTCAGCACATTGCCCGTGGCAACGTGGTCTTCCAACGCACTGCCGGTATCGGCTTTCAAGACGCTCGCGTCATCAACCGCGTCAATCTTCACATCCAGCGTGCTGCTCGATCCGGTGTTGGTGGTGTACCCAATTTGCGGCACATCACCATTAAAGTCTTTAACCGGAGTAAAGGCGTACGCGCCATCGACACCGATGGTGATAGAACCCACGCCAGCAATAACCGCAGTTTGGCCCGCAGTGTAGGTAGTACCGCCCACGTTGAAGCTGGCAACGCTCAACACGCTGTCGACGTCACTGTCGTTGGTCAGCACATTGCCGGTGGCAACCTGGTCTTCCAACGAACTGCCCGTATCCGCGCCCAATACGCTCGGATCGTCGACCGCAATCACTTTGATCGGCAGCGTAATCGACTCGGACTTGGGTGCTGCATCGCCATCTTGGGCGGTGGCGGTCACGGTGAGGTTTACCAGGCCGTTGGCGTTTGGCGCCGGGTTGAAGACCAGTGTGGCCTTGTTCCAGTCGCTGATATCGATGCTTTGGCTGCCAGCGGTCGCGGTGAAGGTGTGGCCCGCGCCATCGGTAAGAGTCGCACCGTCCGGTATACCGCTGATCTCCAGTTTGAGCGTCTCGGAGCCATCTTTGTCGGTGGCGTAGGCGTCAATCGCGGACAGCTTGATCGCGTGGTCTTCCAGGCCAGTGTTCAGTACCTGAGTGACGCTGATGTTATCCAGTACACCGCCAAGCGAATTGCTGGTAGGGGCTTTGAATTCGAGTTTGGCATCACCGTCGACGGTGACAGGCACGACGAAGGTGTAGGTCTTCATGCCAACGGTGGTTGCATCCAGGGTGCCGACTTTGACGCCGCCCCAGAACACATCGATCACCGAATTGTTCTCGGCGCCCGCACGCGGCGAGTAGTCGACACTGATGCTGTACGCCGTGCCGGATTCGGCCTTGATGAGGGTGTACAGGCTGGCGTCGTCGCCGGCGTTTTTCTCAAGTTCGATGACTTGGCTGTTGCCTGGGGTGTCTACGCCGTAGACGCCACTTTGGCCGATTTCGACTTTGCCGTCGCTGTTACCGGTCAACCAGGGGGTGGTCGCCGTTGTGCCGGCGGCGTTATTGGCGTCGCCGACCGCCACCGTGCCCCACGAACCGTTGAGGGCGGCGCCGTCGAAGTTGATCGAGCTCACAACGCCGCCACCGAGCAGGCCCAGGTGCGGGGCGTCGGTCACTGGGGCGATGGTGATGGCGGCTGTGGTTTGGCCACTGGCTTTACCGCCATTGTCGACCGCGGTGAAGGTGAGCGAGGTGTTGCCGCTCCAGTCGCTGGTCGGCGAGAAGTACACCGATGCCTTGCCATCAGTGCCCGCCGGCACTGCATCACCGATTTTGAGTTCGGTTGTCAGGGTTGCGTCGCTGTACAGCTTGCCGTTTTCCGGCAAGGTGGTAATGACGAAATTGGCGACAGTACCGTCCACATCGGCACCGCTCAGTACGATGGTGGCCGCGTGGTCTTCATCGGCGCCGGCAGGGGTAGCCGCCGCTGTCGGTGCATCGTTGAACAGGTCGATGGTGACCTTGCCGGTGGCGCTGCCGGTTAGCGCAGGCTCACGGTCAAGGTTGCCCCCGCCGATATCGGTGACGGCGATGGTGACGCTGCGATCCGTACCGACCGGGTTGTTGCCTGGGCTCTGGAAGGTGATCGCCTCGACCACTTTGATGAAGTCGGCCGCGCTGCTGCCGGCTGGCGAATCACTGGTGAGGGTGTAGACGATGCTGCCATCGGCGGCACTGCCGGTTTGGGCGATGGTGATACCGGCAACGGCCAGGGCCTTGAGCACATCGGCGCTGCTGAGCAAATCACCGGACGCCAGGTGGTCAACGGTGACCACCACTTTGCTGTAGGTGGAATTGTCTACATCGCTGATGCTCAGGTTTTTAACCAGTGCACCCGCGTCGGCTTGCTCGGCAAACGTGGTGCTGTCGAACGCGACCTCAGGCGGATCGTTGACCGGAACCACTTTCACCACGGAGGTCACAGGCGCCGAGTTCAGTTGGCCATCGTTCACGGTGATGGTCAGGGTGCGGTCGGTAGCGACCGGGTTCTGGCTTTCGCTGGCAAAGTGCACCGAACGTAGGACTTCCTGGTATTCGGCCTTCGTGGCTTCACCGGACAGGGTCAGCACCCCGGTGTCTTTGTCATAGCTGACCGTGATTTTGGCGTTGCTGGCATCTGCGATCAGGACGTCATCGGCCAGCGGGTTGGCCAGCGTGACTTTGGCGCTTTGCAGCGTGTCGTTGTCGACATCGCTGATAGTCAGGTTCGCCGCGACGTAGCCGCCCGGCTTGCCTTCGATGTAAGTGTCGCCGAAGGCGTTGGTCGAAGCGTTGCCGAGTACCGGGGCGTCGTTGACCGCTTCAATATTCACGTTCAGCGTGCTGCTGGAGCCGGTGTTGGTGGTGTAGCCGACTTGCGGTACGTCGCCGTTGAAGTCTTTGACTGGGGTGAAGGCGTACGCGCCATCAGTACCGATGGTGATGCTGCCAATGCCCGCGATGATTGCGGTTTGACCGGCGGTGTAGGTGGTACCACCGACGTTGAAGCTTGTGACCGTCAGCGTGTTGTCGACATCGACATCGTTGGTCAGCACGTTGCCGGTGGCGACGGTGTCTTCCAACGCACTGCCGGTATCGGCTTTCAAGACGCTCGCGTCATCAACCGCATCAATCTTCACATCCAGCGTGCTGCTGGAGCCCGTGTTAGTGGTGTACCCGATTTGCGGCACATCGCCGTTGAAGTCTTTGACCGGGGTGAAGGCGTAGGCGCCGTCGGTGCCGATGGTGATGCTGCCAATGCCCGCGATGATCGCGGTTTGGCCGGCGGTGTAGGTGGTGCCACCGACGTTGAAGCTTGTGACAGTCAGGGTGTTGTCGACATCGACATCGTTGGTCAGCACGTTGCCCGTGGCAACGGTGTCTTCCAAGGCGCTGCCGGTGTCGGCTTTCAGCTCGCTCGCGTCATCAACCGCATCAATCTTCACATCCAGCGTGCTGCTAGAGCCGGTGTTGGTGGTGTAGCCGATTTGCGGTACATCACCGTTGAAGTCTTTGACCGGCGTGAAGGCGTACGCGCCATCAGTACCGATGGTGATAGAACCAATGCCCGCGATAACGGCGGTTTGACCGGCGGTGTAGGTGGTACCACCGACGTTGAAGCTCGTGACAGTCAGCGTGTTATCAACGTCGACGTCATTGGTCAGCACATTGCCGGTGGCAACGGTGTCTTCCAAGGCGCTGCCGGTGTCGGCTTTCAAGACGCTGGCGTCATCAACCGCTTCGATCTTCACGTCCAGCGTGCTGCTGGAACCGGTGTTAGTGGTGTAGCCGATTTGCGGTACGTCGCCGTTGAAGTCTTTGACTGGGGTGAAGGCGTACGCGCCGTCAGTGCCGATGGTGATGCTGCCAATGCCCGCGATGATCGCGGTTTGGCCGGCGGTGTAGGTGGTACCACCGACGTTGAAGCTCGTGACAGTCAGGGTGTTGTCGACATCGACGTCATTGGTCAGCACATTGCCAGTGGCAACGGTGTCTTCCAAGGCGCTGCCGGTGTCAGCTTTGAGTTCGCTAGCGTCGTCAACGGCTTCGATTTTCACGTCCAGCGTGCTGCTGGAACCGGTGTTGGTGGTGTAGCCGATTTGCGGTACGTCACCGTTGAAATCTTTGACCGGCGTGAAGGCGTATGCGCCGTCGGTGCCGATGGTGATGCTGCCAATACCCGCGATGATTGCGGTTTGGCCGGCGGTGTAGTTGGTGCCACCGACGTTAAAGCTTGTGACAGTCAGGGCGTTATCAACATCGACGTCGTTGGTCAGCACGTTGCCAGTGGCAACGTGGTCTTCCAACGCGCTACCGGTATCCGCTTTCAGAACGCTCGCGTCATCAACCGCATCAATCTTCACATCCAGCGTGCTGCTAGAGCCCGTGTTAGTGGTGTAGCCGATTTGCGGTACGTCGCCGTTGAAGTCTTTAACCGGGGTGAAGGCGTACGCGCCATCAGTAGCGATGGTTATAGAACCAATGCCCGCGATGACTGCGGTTTGACCGGCGGTGTAGGTGGTACCACCGACGTTGAAGCTCGTGACAGTCAGGGTGTTGTCGACGTCGACGTCGTTGGTCAGCACATTGCCCGTGGCAACGGTGTCTTCCAAGGCACCGCCGGTATCGGCTTTCAAGACGCTCGCGTCATCAACCGCATCAATCTTCACATCCAGCGTGCTGCTGGAGCCCGTGTTAGTGGTGTACCCGATTTGCGGCACATCGCCGTTGAAATCTTTGACCGGCGCGAAGGCGTATGCGCCGTCGGTGCCGATGGTGATGCTGCCAATACCCGCGATGATTGCGGTTTGGCCGGCGGTGTAGTTGGTGCCACCGACGTTAAAGCTTGTGACAGTCAGGGCGTTATCAACATCGACGTCGTTGGTCAGCACGTTGCCAGTGGCAACGGTGTCTTCCAAGGCACTGCCGGTGTCAGCTTTGAGTTCGCTCGCGTCGTCAACGGCTTCGATTTTCACGTCCAGCGTGCTGCTGGAGCCCGTGTTAGTGGTGTAGCCGATTTGCGGCACATCGCCGTTGAAGTCTTTGACCGGGGTGAAGGCGTACGCGCCATCGGTGGCGATGGTGATGCTGCCAATGCCCGCGATGATTGCGGTTTGGCCGGCGGTGTAGGTGGTACCACCGACGTTGAAGCTTGTGACCGTCAGGGCGTTATCAACATCGACGTCGTTGGTCAGCACATTGCCGGTGGCAACGGTGTCTTCCAAGGCACTGCCGGTGTCGGCTTTCAGGACGCTCGCGTCATCAACCGCATCAATCTTCACATCCAGCGTACTGCTGGAACCGGTGTTAGTGGTGTACCCGATTTGCGGTACGTCACCATTGAAATCTTTAACCGGAGTGAATGCATAGGCGCCATCGGCACCGATGGTGATGCTGCCAACACCCGCGATGATCGCGGTTTGACCGGCAGTGTAGGTAGTGCCGTCGACGTTGAAGGTGGCAACGCTCAATACACTATCAATGTCACTGTCATTGCTCAGCACGTTGCCGGTGGCAACGGTATCTTCCAACGCGCTGCCGGTGTCGGCTTTCAAGACGCTCGCGTCGTCAACCGCATCAATCTTCACATCCAGCGTGCTGCTGGAACCGGTGTTGGTGGTGTAGCCGATTTGCGGCACATCACCATTGAAGTCTTTGACCGGAGTGAAGGCGTAGGCGCCGTCGGCACCGATGGTGATAGAGCCAACGCCCGCGATGATTGCGGTTTGACCGGCGGTGTAAGTGGTGCCGTTGACGTTGAAAGTGGCGACGGTCAGTGCGTTATCAACGTCGACGTCATTGGTCAGCACATTGCCGGTGGCAACGGTATCTTCCAACGCACTGCCGGTGTCGGCTTTCAGAACGCTGGCATCATCAACTGCGTCGACGTTCACATTCAGCGTGCTGCTGGAACCGGTATTGGTGGTGTAGCCGATTTGCGGCACTTCACCATTGAAGTCTTTAACCGGAGTAAAGGTGTACGCGCCATCAGCCCCAATGGTGATGGAACCCACGCCGGCAATAACGGCGGTTTGGCCAGCGTTGAATGTATTGCCACCCACGCTGAAGGTCGATACGGCCAGGACGTTGTCGATGTCGCTGTCGTTGCTCAGCACGTTGCCGGTCGCAACGCCATCTTCGGCGATGGTGTTGGTATCAGCCTGCAAAACGCTAGGATCGTCCACGGCAACCACGGTAGAGGTGGCCGCTTGCGGGTTGATCGCCAGGTTCTCGTAATTGCCGCCGGTGGCGCTGGTAATGGTGGCGCTGACGACCAGGTCTTTGCCATCGGCCAGGTTCGCGGGCGTGTCGATACTGACCGTACCGGTGGTTTTGCCCGCTTCGATGGTAATGGTCTGGTCGTTGGACAGCTTGATAACAACGTCTGTCTGCGCCGCGTTGGTCACGGTCGCGGTGTAGACGATCTTGCCGCCTTCATCCACCGATGCGGTCGCGGTCAGCGTGACGGTGGTGGTGTCGATGGTGTCGTTGATCTGGGTAACGGCCGGCGCCGGGTCAGTGGTGATGATCAGGTTGCCACCGCCGGAGGTGCCGGCGATGGTGGCGGAGATCGACGAGGCATCCAGGTAGGGCGTGTCATTGCCGGCAAACGTGACGTTCAGTACGCCCGAGGTCTGGCCGGCGGCGATCACAACTGCAAGGCCGTTGGACAAGGTAACGGTCAGGTCGCTGGTCGGGGCCTGGGTGACAAACACCGTATAAACAACCACACCACCGGCTTCGGTGATGGTGGGTGTGGCGGTCAGGGTAATAGTGACGTTACGTGGATCGACGCCATTATTGTCGGCGGCGGTCAGGGTATTGCCCACGGCATCAGCGGCGTTCAGACCGGTCGTCGGGTAGCCGATGGTAGGGTCAACCACCCCTGCGGTGGCTTCCAGTACCACAAAGCTGTGGCCGCCGCCCACGGCGCCGTCGGCACCGGCGGAGGTCGGGCCGGCAGCCGTGGCTTCAAGGACTTGGGTCGGGTCGGCACCGGCAGCGATGGCTTGCTGGAGTTCGGCGACGGACGGTGCGGCCTGTGCGGTAGCGGCGCTGAGGTCGGTGGACGAGTCAGGAGCGCTGGCGCTCCACTGAGTGTCGCGGCCCAGGTCGATGACCCGGCCATCCGCCAGCTCCAGCGAGACAGCGCCAGATGCGCCGGTATCGACCTGCTCACCCGCGACCAAGCGGTCCCCTTCTACGAGCAGGCGGCGAATCCCTTCCGGGGAAACTGCGAACACTTGACCGACAATGCTTTTGACGACCGCAACGCTGCTCATAAAAGACTCTCCGTGTATTGCCGTTCGGGGGTATCCATCAAGGAGACCGGCCCTCTCGCTGCTGCCGATTCAGATAGTTGGAGTACGCAATTTGTGTAAAAATATATTGGCGTCAATTTTCTGTTGTTTCTTGCGAAAAATTACTTTCCCGTCAAGGTATTGACCTATTGAGCGCCATCCTAAACAATCTGCCCAGTAATGTCACATTGATATTTAAGCGGCCTCGCGACTTTCTGTTTGCGCCTTCAGGCGTCCAAGAAAAACGGGCATTTCGAGTTGCCACTCCAATGCATATTTCAATTTGTTGCGGTTTTTCAGGCAACCAATCCCCGGGAAAAATCAGAATGCGTTTGCACCTTCTTAAAGCCATACCGTTTGCTCTAGCCGCCAGTTTTGTCCAGGCCCAAACCCTTCCCGAAGCGATGCAAGCCGCCGTGGAGAACCACCCGGAAATCCAGGCGGCCATCAATGCGCGCATTGCCGCCGACTATCAGGTCAGGGAAGCCCAAGGCGGCTACCTGCCTAAGGTCGACTTGCTGGGCGGTTATGGCCGTGAAAGCTCGGACAACACCTCCACGCGTGCCGCCAGCAACAGCCACGACTGGAAAACACTGAACCGTGGCGAGTCGTCGATCCGTCTTCAGCAAAATCTGTTCCAAGGCTTTGGCACCGTCAATGAAGTCGGTCGCCAACAAGCCACCGCCAACTCCCGTGGGTATGCGCTGCTCAATACGTCCGAGCGCACCGCACTGACGGTTGCCCAGGTTTATCTGGATGTCTTGACCCGTCGCGAGATGGTGCAACTGGCAGAAGACAACCTGAAAAGCCACGAACGTATTTTTGACCAGATCCAACTGCGCACCAGCCGTGGCGTCGGAAGAATGGCGGACATGGACCAGGCCGAAGCCCGACTGGCCCAGGCCCAAAACAACCTGATCACCGAGCAGACCAACCTGGCGGATGCCAATACCAACTTTTTGAGCGTGGTTGGCAAAGAGCCCGACCAGCTGGAAAAACCACTGGGCATTGTGACCGCGCTACCGGCCAGCCTGGATGAAGCCCGCCGCCAGATGATTGCGGACAGCCCGGTATTGCGCTCTGCCGAGTCGGATATCGCCGCTGCCGAGAAGCAGTACGAAGCCGCCAAGTCGACCTTCTACCCGCGCTTTGATGCAGTGCTGCAGCGTTCAGCCAACAACAACATCGGCGGCGAAGAAGGCCATGACAATGGTTACTCCGCGATGCTGAACATGCAGTTCAACCTGTATAACGGCGGCAGCGACAAAGCCAGCCTGCAGTCCAAGGCGTCCCAGGCCAGCCAGGCGCTGGATATTCGCAACAACGCCCTGCGTCAGTTGAATGAAGAACTCGGTTTGGCGTGGAACGCCTACAATAACGCCAGCCAGCAGGTGCCGATCGCACAGCAATACGTAGACCGCAGCAACAAAGTGCGCACCTCGTACCAGCAGCAGTTCAGCCTAGGCGAGCGCACGCTGCTCGACTTGCTCGACAGCGAGAACGAGCTGTTCACCGCTCAGCAGCGCCTGGCACAGATCAAAAGCCTGCACATCTATACGCAGTACCGCATCAAGGCCGATATGGGCCAATTGCTGAGAAGTCAGGGCGTCGTTGCGCCGCTGGCATCAGTTGTGCAGAACGAAGTCAAAACGAAGGTAAACCTGCCAGGGATGAACTGATTCTTGACGGCGTGAACCACTCAACCGTTTAAGAGAGAGTCAGCTTGGATTCTGAAATAGGTGTGGCGCAGCTCAACCATGACCCGCGCAGTCAGCATGACGACCCCTTGCTGGACGGGTTGTTGACGCTCTGCTCCCTGCATTACAAGCCTGCCAGCCGGGCCATGCTGACCACCGGCCTGCCCCTGGCGGGCCAGCGCCTGAGCCCCGACCTGCTGCCCCGCGCAGCAGCCCGGGCGGGTTTGCAGGGCCGTTTGCTGCAGCGCAAGCTGGAGCAGATCCCGTCCATCGCATTGCCGGCGTTGCTGCTTTTCAAGGAAGGACGCAGCGCGGTGCTGTTGGCGTGGGAGGGTGACACCGCCCGCCTGTTGCTCAGCGAAAGCGACGGTGGCGAAGTCCAGGTTAGCCGCGAAGCGCTGAGTCAAGATTACAGCGGTCGGGTTTTCTTCGCCCAACCGCAACATAAATTTGACGTCACCAGCGGCACGCTGATCCCACGGGCTCGCTCGTGGTTCAAAGACACCCTCAAACGTTCGCGCTGGCTGTACGCCGACGCCATCGCCGCCAGCCTGGTGATCAACCTGATCGCCTTGGCCGCGCCCTTGTTTGTGATGAACGTGTATGACCGCGTAGTACCGAACCAGGCCACGGCCACCTTGTGGGTGCTGGCCATCGGTATTTGCGGCGCCTACCTGTTCGATCTGTTGCTCAAGAGTATGCGCAGCCTGTGCCTGGACCTGGCAGGCAAGAAAACCGACCTGATCATTTCCGCGACGCTGTTCGAGCGCATCGTGGGCATGTCGATGAAAATGCGCCCGGCACGCGTGGGCAGCTATGCCTCGAACATCCACGAGTTTCAGGGGATGCGCGACTTCCTCACCTCCCTGACCCTCGCCAGCCTGATCGATTTGCCGTTTACCCTGATCATCCTCGCGGTCATCGCGCTGCTCGGCGGCCACTTGGTGTGGATCCCCATCGTCGCCTTCCCGCTGGCGCTGGGTATCGGCCATTTCCTGCAAAAACCGCTGACCGCGACACTTGAGCGCACCATGGCCCTGAGTGCCGAACGCCAGTCGAGCCTGATCGAAACCCTCGCCGGGCTGGATGCGGTGAAGGTCAACAACGCCGAAAGCGAACGCCAATACCAGTGGGAACAAACCATTGGCACCCTCAGCCGGCTGGAATTGCGGGTGAAGGTTCTGTCTGGCCTGGCGATGAACATCACGCTGCTGATCCAGCAAGTGGCGGGCGTGGCGATGATCATCTTCGGCGTGTACCAGATCATCGATGGCGCCCTGAGCATGGGCGGCCTGGTGGCGTGCTACATGCTCAGCGGCCGCGCACTCGGCCCGCTGGCGCAACTGTCGGGCCTGCTGACGCGCTACCAGCAAGCCAAGGTGACGATGGTGTCGGTGGACCAGATGATGGAGCTGCCGCAGGAACGCAACTTCGACGAGCGCCCCCTCAGCCGTAAAACGCTGCAAGGCGCGATGACGTTCCGCGAGGTCGACTTTACCTACCCGAACCAACAGAACCTGGCGCTGCGCGGCATCAACCTGACGGTTCGCCCTGGCGAGAAGATCGGCATCATCGGCCGCAGCGGCTCGGGCAAAAGCTCGCTGGCCAAGCTGTTGGTGGGCCTGTATCAACCCGACTCCGGCTCGTTGCTGGTGGACGGTGTAGACATCCGCCAAATCGACGTCAGCGAATTGCGGCATAACATCGGCTACGTGGCCCAGGACATCCAATTGCTGGCCGGCACCTTGCGCGACAACCTCGTGTCCGGTGCACGCTATGTGGATGATGAAATGGTGCTGCAGGCCGCGGAGCTGGCCGGCGTGCATGAATTTGCCAGGCTGCATCCGCAAGGTTACGAACTGCAAGTGGGCGAGCGCGGGCAAAACCTTTCCGGCGGCCAGCGCCAGAACGTTGCCCTGGCCCGCGCGCTGCTGCTGAACCCACCGATTCTGCTGCTGGACGAACCGACCAGCGCCATGGACAACACCGGTGAAGAACGCCTGAAGCAACGCTTGCAGTCGGTTATCGAAAACAAGACGGTGATTCTCGTCACCCACCGTGCTTCGCTGCTGAGCCTGGTCGATCGCCTGCTGGTGATCGACCGTGGCCAGATCCTCGCAGACGGTCCAAAAGCGGCCGTCATGGAAGCGCTGAAAAAGGGGCAGATCAGTGTTGCTTAAGTCCGGTTCAGGCCGTTGGAAGGACGTGATCTTCCGCTATTTCAAGGGCAGCGATTCGCTCGATGACCAGCCATTGCCCGAGGTCGAAAAGGCGCTGATCGACGATGCCCCGCGCATCGTGCGCCTGACCATCTGGGGCGTGATCGGCTTCTTCGTGTTCCTGTTGCTGTGGGCACACTTTGCGATTATCGATGAAGTCACCAAGGGCGACGGCAAGGCGATCCCGTCGTCGCGCATCCAGAAGATCCAGAACCTGGAAGGCGGCATCGTCGCTCAGATCTACGTGCACGAAGGGCAGATCGTCGAAGCCGGCGCGCCACTGGTGCGCCTGGACGACACGCGCTTTGCCTCCAACGTCGGCGAAACCGAAGCCGACCGCGTGGCCATGGAACTGCGCGTGGAGCGCCTTAGCGCAGAGATCGAAAATCGCCCGCTGAACATCACCGAGGACGCGCGCAAAGCCGTGCCCAACCAGGCCTCGAACGAAGAATCGCTGTACCTGAGCCGCCGCCAGCAACTGGCGGACGAAATTGGCGGGCTGCAACAACAACTGCTGCAACGCCAGCAAGAGGCGCGTGAATTCAGCTCCAAGCAGGAGCAATACCGCAACAGCCTGAACCTGCTGCGCCAGGAAATCGGCATGTCCGAACCCTTGGTCAAACAAGGCGCGATCTCGCCGGTGGAAGTGCTGCGCCTCAAGCGCTCTGAAGTAGAAACCCGCGGCATGCTCGACGGCACCACCCTGGCCATCCCCCGCGCCCAGGCCGCCATCAACGAAGTGCAGCGCAAAATCGATGAAACCCGCGGCAAGTTTCGCAGCGAAGCCCTCGCCCAGTTGAACGAAGCCCGCACCAACCTGAGCAAGGCCCAAGCGACCTCTAAAGGCCTGGAAGACCGCGTCAGCCGCACCATGGTCACCTCCCCCGTGCGCGGCATCGTCAAACAGATGCTGGTCAACACCGTCGGCGGCGTGATCCAGCCCGGCAGCGACATGGCCGAAGTCGTCCCGCTGGACGACACCCTGCTGGTGGAAGCAAAAATCCGCCCGCAAGACATCGCCTTCCTGCACCCCGGCCAAGAAGCGATGATCAAATTCACCGCCTACGACTACACCATCTACGGCGGCCTCAAAGGCAAACTCGAAACCATCGGCGCCGACACCGTGATGGACGAAGAGAAGAAAAACACCTTCTACATCATCAAACTGCGCACCGACCGCAGCCACCTGGGCACCGACGAGAAGCCACTGCTGATCATCCCGGGCATGGTGGCGTCTGTGGACATCATCACCGGCAAGAAAAGCATCTTGAGCTACCTGCTCAAACCCATCATCAAATCGCGCGCAGAGGCCCTGCACGAGCGTTGATTTTTCGCGAGGGACGTAGGGAAATGCGGGGAGATTTGCGAAAACTTGGGTTTTCGCAAAAATAGTCAGTTTTCAGGGGTTTACAGAACCTTGGCAGTCGCTATAATCGTCGCCCTAACACGCCGGTATAGCTCAGTTGGTAGAGCAACTGACTTGTAATCAGTAGGTCCCGGGTTCGACTCCTGGTGCCGGCACCACATTAGGCTCCATTGCATTCCACCGAATGCTCTGGAAGCCCCGAAAACCCGCCCTTTGGCGGGTTTTTTCGTTCCAGGACCCTCTGTCGGGATCCAACAAAATCCCCCCTTCCCCGAGGGTATGTTAGGGGTACTGCGATTTTCCGGTCAGGAGCGCGTACCCCTATGCCACGTCTAGCGATCCCCCTCAGCGACCTGCAATGCCGCACGGCCAAAACCCGCGAGCGAGCCTACAAACTGTTCGACGGTGGCGGCATGTACCTTTTCGTCAAACCCAATGGCGTGAAGACCTGGCGCTTGAAGTACACCAAGCCCAGCGGCAAGGAAGGTACGCTCATCATCGGCAATTACCCCATCGTTACCCTTTCCGTCGCACGGCGTAAGCGAGACGAAGCCAAGGCGTTGCTGCTAGACAACCTCGACCCAATGGAAGAAAAAAAGAAGGCCAAGATCGTAGCCCAGCGGGCGGCATTGCTTTTCGAAACCGTTGCTCTGGAGTGGCACGCCGACATGTCCCGTCGCTGGACCGAAGGACACGCAAAAACCGTGATGAGCCGACTGCGTACCCACGTCTTCCCGCTGATCGGCCAACGACCCATCGCTGAACTCGATACCCATGACCTGCTAGAGATCACCCAGCGCATCAAGGAACGCGGCACCATGGATGTCGCGTTAAGGGTACAGAACTACTTATCCACCATCATGCGCGGGGCCAAAAGAGCCCGGCAGATCACCATGAATCCTGCACTGGATCTGGCAGGCTCGATTCACGCGCCGCGCACAGTCCATCGCCCGGCCCTCTCCCTCAACCGCCTACCCGAACTACTGCACCGTATCGACAACTACAACGGCCGCGAACTGACGCGCCTCGCCGTACTGTTGACGTTGCATGTATTCGTCCGCTCCAGCGAGCTGCGCTTCGCTCGATGGAGTGAGTTCGACCTCCAACGCGCCATGTGGGAAATCCCCGATACTCGCGCACCGATTGAAGGGGTACGCAATTCCACACGCGGGACCAAAATGAACGGCGACATTCAAATGGTTCCGCTATCGCCGCAGGTCATCGAAATACTGGAGCGCCTGCGCAGCCTCAGTCGCTTTTCAGAGTTGGTGCTACCGGGCGACCACAAGTACTGGAAGCCCATGTCCGAGAATACGGTGAACACCATGCTCCGCAACGTCGGCTATGACACCAGCAAGGACGTGTGCGGCCACGGCTTCAGGACCATGGCCTGTAGCGCTCTGCTGGAGTCCGGGTTATGGACCGACGCAGCCATCGAAAGACAAATGAGCCACAAGGAACGCAACCGCGTGCGCGCCGCGTATATCCACAAAGCTGAATTTCTGGAGCAGCGCAGGCTGATCATGGCGTGGTGGAGCAACTACATCGACGCCAACCGCCATGGGCATGTGACACCCCACGAATTCGCTCACCCAGTCGGCGACAACATCACTGCCCTACAAAATAGCCGTGGCGCATCCAAACGTGGGTAAGCCTGTGAGATCACCGTTGTCCGCCCTTCCACGCGGGTCCATCCAAGCGGGGCTGCAAAGCCGCCCTGCTTGGATGGACCTCATTTAAAAAATCTAAAGCCCACGCAAATTGTCTGTGGAAAACCATAGATTTCCACCGGTGGATAATTTCATCCACAGCCGCAGAAACCCCGACAATTCGAGCCTTGACCCGAATTATCCACAGGCGTAGAAAAGATCGGGCAAAGCGCTGTCGTTGACAGCAACCCAGGTAGCCAGAACCTTTAAGGCTACGCCACACCGTGGTGGTTCTCCCAAAGTGCGATTAGCGTCCGGCGGCTCGCACGGTCACAGCGATGTGATGGATGCCTACTTTTATCAGTGTGCCCACTACGGCAACTCATACCCTTTCATAGCTGCCCTGCAGCAATCTATCCGCTTGGCCATTTCATTGCGCCAACCTGCGCCCGTCTCTTTCTTCCGGAAAGAGACGGGCGCTCCTACCGCTGCTGCAGCCCAACTCGTACAAGGCTTTGCGGCATTCCCCCTCGTGACAATCGGCGTGACAAACACCGAAATCACCAGCAACAGCGATGCAGATGATGGTGCCGCAGCCCACGGAATGGACTGCACCTGACTGACAGTCAGGTATGCCCCGGTCATCGCATAGCTGCCTTCACCCGACTCAGGATCTCGCGGCGTTGGTTTCGTCAGCCAGCGCAACCTCCACCCGCCCACCGGCAACGGTGTCCAGGAGGCCGGATCATGAGATGCCCAAGCTCCTGGTCGTAAGGAGCCGTCAGTCCCGCGTGAGTGGACAACCCTCACAGGCCGCAGGGGCCTTGATCCCTGATAACACTCAACATTCTTGGCGGGATGACGTGGGGAAGGTTTCAAAGGTTGGCTTCGAGAGGAGTTTGATCATGGCATTGGTAGGCAGACGGGATGGGCGGAGTTTTGGCTATGGTCGGCAATTGAGTTATGCCGGACCGCAGGCGTTGCAGGACATGTTTGGCGGCGGGCATTACGGCACGGTCAAGGCGCACAGTGATCGCTGGCAGGCGTTTGTTCGGTGGTGTCGGTCGGAGGATGGGCCGGGGTTCAATGATGCGCGGCAGATAGATCGGCAGACGTTGTTGGACTACGCCAGATTTCTGCGCCACGAGGTAGATCAAGGTGGAATCAGCATCGCTACAGCACAAAACCGATTGTCCAGTGTGAACCGGACTATGTCAGCACTTCGCGGTGACCAGAATGTGAGAGTACTGAGTCCGAGTAAAGCGTTAGGCATGCATCGCTCAAATATTCGTAGCAAGGCACCGAATGGCCAAGATCGCGCACAAGTAGAAAAGGTGCTTGAGGCGCTCTGCAGCCGTCAGCAACAGCGAGTCGCTGCAATCATAGTATTAGCCCGCGAAACCGGGATGCGATTGAGAGAGGCCATCCTAGCGGACCTGCCTCGACTTCAACGCGAAGCCAAGCTTCTTGGCAAGATCAATATCCAAGATGGCACCAAGGGCGGCCGATCAGGTGCATCGGCACCACGCTGGATCACTGTGAACAATCGCATACATGACGCCTTGGCATTTGCCAGGGAGGCATCGCCAGGCAGAAGCCGCAACCTGTTGGCGCGAGAGGAGAGCTACGTCGAGTTCATGAAAGACGTCGTCCGAGCAGCCCGAAATGTGCTGCATGAATACGAGTTGAAAGGCTTCCATGAGCTGCGCGCAGCTTATGCCTGCGAGCGCTACGAAGAGATCACCGGGCATCCCGCTCCCGTCAATAGTGGCAACTGTTTCCAACAAGACCGAGCCATTGATCGAGAAGCCCGAGAACAAATCAGCCGTGAACTGGGGCACGGTCGTATCGACGTTGTCTCGGCTTATATCGGAGGCCGACCATGAGTAAGCCATTCGATATAGAGCTGTTCTTGAGTGGCGAGCTGACCGGCTCAAGCGCGACTCGCCATCGACATATGCAGCAGGCAAAAATTATCCATGCAGCGATAGCTGAACACTGGCAGCGTGATAACCCATGGACGTGGCAGCGAAAACATCTCGCGTGGTTTCTGAATCACCGATTAAGAAACAAGAGTGAAGCTACCCGATACCACTATGGGCTGACAATTCAGTTGCTCGTATCTCGGCTTGGAAAACGGTCATTACTACCCCCTAGGTAGCTGGCGGCCTCCCTTGGCATTTTGCCGGAGGCTTTTGCTTCTCAGGTGAGCCATCATCCGCAAGCAAGCCAAATCCACGAGATAAGCTATCTTTCACGGCGGCGACTGTCTGAGTCGACTGCTTGCCGATAGTGTTCATGACTGGACGGTACCGCCGTTTTTTTGGAGGGAGGGGGATGCTAAATGCACACGGTGCTTAAGGGAGACTCCACATTTCCCGGAAGAAGTTGTAGCCTGAAGGTAAGAAAATCCGTCCTTCGGGCGGTGGTGGTTTTCACCGCAGCATTAAATACCTAGAGGAAGGATATGGAAATCTTAGTGGACGTCGTTAGGGTTGCGGGCTTCAGAGGTGTAAAAGAACTAGAGGTAAATTTATCCCCAGTTACAGTTTTAATCGGGATGAACAACTCTGGGAAGACTTCCGTAATCAAAGCGCTTCAACTTTCTCTCGGAGATTATGCGCGCCTTCTAACAGAGGAAGATTTCCATATATCTAAAGACCAGACGCGAGCCACAGAAATAAAAGTGGACTCCCGAATTGTGCCAATAGATGCCACCGGAGCGAGAGCCAAAGTCTTTCCGGCCGCTTGGATGGAGCACTTTGGCGATAGCATTCAGTCAGAAGCTGATGGTAGTCAATTTGTGGCATTACGCTCAAATAGCCGCCCAAACTTGATAAAGGGTGGATTTGAAACCAATAGGTTTTCACTCGACAAATGGCCGGAATATACAGACTGGCAAACTGCGTCTGTTAAAGAGACTCGTCTGGGCAATAAAAGATTCAACTTGTCACTAATACCAATTGATGCCCAGCGAGACATACATAACGAGTTAAAAGACAAATATTCATTTGTAGGAAAAATACTTTCGAGTGTCTCCTATGAAAAAGCAGATATTGATTCAATGGAGAAAGTCATAGCTCTTGCAAATAACGAAGCTGTTAGCAAAAGTGAGGAGCTTAAAAACCTAAAGGCACACTTAGAATCGCTTAGTGCGTCATTCCAAGGAGCAGGAAGCGCCGAAATCACACCATTCCCCAAAAAAATTCGCGATCTATCGAAACACTTTTCGATCCAGTTCGGGGAAGACTCCAGCAATTCGTTTTCTATGGAATATCATGGAATGGGTACTCGCAGCTGGGCATCAATGTTGACCGTAAAATCTTTTTGGAAATGACGGCAAACAAACACAAAGAAGAAGAGGAGCCATTTTTTCCTATCCTGGCTGCTGAAGAGCCAGAGGCGCACCTTCACCCAAATGCTCAAAAGACGCTCTATCACCAACTGGCAAGTTCTGAAGGCCAAGTCGTTGTTAGTACACACTCACCCTACCTCGCGGCCATGGCTGAACAGTCCTATATCCGCTATCTACGAAAGCGCCAAGACGACATTTTTGTAGGACAGTTGGCTAATGGATTAGATCCCGAGGATAAGAGACGGCTGCAAAGAGAGGTCATGCATTCAAGGGGGGAAATAATTTTCTCCAAAGCTCTTGTTCTATGTGAAGGGGAAACAGAAGAACAGGCCCTTCCGCTCCTATTTAAAAAATATTTTAATTTTGATCCGTTTGTCTTAGGTGTGAGTTTCATAGGTGTTGGCGGATCCGGAAAAAAATATCTTCCTTTTCTCAGTTTCGCAAGGGATTTCTCAATTCCGCTGTTTATATTTAGTGACGGTGAGGCTGAAGCCGTCCGCGGCCTGACTAAGGTGTACAGCGGAGTATATGGTGCAACCGATGTGACACACTGCGACAATATAACTATCCTCGACGGTACTGACTTCGAAGGATATCTACTCTCTTCCGGCCATAGGGAATTGGTAGTATCGGTCATTACCGATCTGGACGGAGTTGATGCAGTTGATCGCTGGATTGAAAAAAGAAACGGGACTTCCTCCGGACGCGCCAAGACTAACCAACCTCCTTGTAAATCATGTGGCCAGCCCATTTTCATTGATATTATTAGAGATTATAAAAAGGCAGGCGGTGAAGATATCGCGATTTGTGAAATACTCGATTCAAGCAAACCACGCTTTGCTCCGGCGATAGCTGAAAAACTCTGCACTTTAGACCCCGCTAACCTGCCGCCAAAAATCATAGAGCTTTTTGAAAAGATCAAAAAAGGGGCCGGATTGTAATGAATCTTTCAGCTAATCAAATTGCGATTGTAGAAGCACCGATTGGAATTTCAATCCAGGTTCTTGCCTCGGCTGGCTCCGGAAAGACGCGCGTATTAACTGAGCGCATTCGCCATATAGTGCAAAAAACCAAAAAAGACAAAATTATCGCTCTCACCTTTACAAATAAAGCAGCCGGAGAAATGCTTTCGCGGTTAAGCGACCTAGAAGGTGTCGAGGATAGGTGCTGGATAGCTACCGTACATTCAGTGGCTCAAAGAATACTTGAGCAATATGGGCATACAATCGGACTACCCGCCGATCTCCAAATTTACGAAAGGGACTTGGATAGAAAGGCCGTTTTCCTTCAATCCTTGCGTGATAGCGGGGTGGACATTGATGAGTTTCTTAATGTTGATGATCATAATCTGAAAAAAAATCGCTCAAAAATAATCCAAGACTATATGGATAATTTCTCTTTGGTTAAAAGAGAACTTTTGAGCGAATCAGAAATAAAATCTCGATTTAAAGACGCAGGATTTTGGTCTACTTTCCAGACTTACCAACAAGCACTTCTATCCAGCGGCGGCATAGACTTTGATGACATTTTGGTCTACGCCCACAGGATTCTTTTGGAGCAGCCTTGGTGCGGAGACATATATAGAGCAAAATACAAACACCTATGTATTGATGAAGCCCAAGATTTAAACAAGGCCCAATATGAGTTTGTGAAAGCTTTGTGTGGCGATGGAGTTACAAGTATTTTCATGGTCGGCGATCCTAACCAGATGATTTACGGCTTTAACGGTTCGTCTCATCAGTATTTATGCGAATCATTCGTAAAAGATTTTTCTCCAGCCCAGTTCGCACTTAATCAGAACTATAGAAGTTCTCAGTCTGTTATTAGGCTCGCGAACAAAATAAAACCGGGAAGCCAAGAGGTGTCGAGCTTTGCCTTGAAGGGATATGAATTGATCCAAGATCTTGCCGATGAACAGCAAGAGGCGTCCTGGATTTGCAAGACAATCCTTGATCTGGTAGCGCACGCAACTCATCCCGAAATAGAAGGAGACATCGATTTCAGCAAGATGGTTGTAATCGCGAGAAACAGATTCGTTTTTACTACACTTGAAGAAGAGTTACGGGCCAACTCTGTTCCTTACTTCCTGAAGAAAGGAGAGCGCTTGACCGAACCCACTACTGTTTTTGGAAAGGTTTTAGATCTATCTATCAGGCTCAAACTGAATCCGAAAGACTGGGTTGATGGTAAAAAGCTTTGTGCTACACTCGGTGTTACTCCCCCCGCCAGCTGGGGAGGAAGAAACATCCTTCTAGATCTGGCTGGGCTCGTTGATCGCTCTGCTATACCATTGGCAGACATCCAGATCCTATTACTTAAAGCAATTCATGATTTAAATACTGACCAGCCAAACATCCCCAAGATGCATGCTTTTTTTAAAGACACCCTAGAGGCCGCAGGTTCAACCCATTCTATAGAAGTCGATGAAGAGATAGCTTTATCTCTTCAAGAACTTGAAGAATTTAGAGCGTTTTGGACATATTTCAAACGAAAAGGATTAGGTGACTCATTACTCGCATTTAGGAATGCTATGGCGCTAGGTCAGCTAAGTGAAGAGTTCGATCCTAAAGGCTTGATGTTGAGTACTGTTCACACGATGAAGGGTTTGGAAAAAGATATCGTGTTTTTGATGGGTATGTGCGAGGGAGTTTTTCCGGACTATAGAGCAAAGAGCCAACAAGAACTCGATGAAGAGAAAAATAATGCTTTTGTAGCTGTCACTCGATCTAGAAGATGGATATATATAACCTACCCACGATTCAAAAAAATGCCTTGGGGGGACGTTAAGCCGCAGCGACCATCGAGATTTATTAACTTAATGCGCCAGTGATAACGCAGACGCTGAGATGTCATCGCCACAAGGACCTCGCCAACCGTCTCCAGCTATCTCATTGGAGGCGCGGCGTGCCGCCTACTACACCTCCCCTAAAGACAAGCTGGATAAATTAGGGGGCCTCAGCATGCGCAATAATCTCTTTTAGTGTTATCCGAGCGACGTAAACGCTAATCACCAGGTAAAGCTGTCCAGCTATGCTGGTGACGAATAGCAGCATTCCACTTCCCGTGCTGATACCTTCTGTGGGCATATCCAGATCAAGTAGATGGATAGCCTCAGGACTCTGCGGACCCGGATTCGATTTCACCGAACGCCATAACTAGCTGATTTATTTATCCCTTCGACAACAAATTAATAACCGTACAATATTTGCCGCGTGGTAAATTCGTTATTGCTATCGTCCAACCAAATGTCTAGACCAGATACTTCCTTTGGAAGAATCAAGGCGTTCGCTCGAGGCAGGCTCTTAAGTAGCTCAAGCAATCTTTCACCATCGAAAAGCTCGAGTTCTAACCTAGCATTTACACTATGCTTTAGTTTATCCGGAATCTCTAAAGCTTTTTTACTGTACCTTGTCGCAGTAGTCACGAAGATTCCCTTAGAAATATTCTCAATGGCTAATGCTCCTAGGAAGTTTCTAACCTCCGCCACCCCTTCCACGTCTCGATTTATTCTTCGTTTCACCTGGACCGCCGATAGTATTTTTCCACCCTTGTGGCAAACATGCAAATCTATCCCCCCATCCTGAGTATTTGTATTGGCTGTTGCACTTACCACGTCACAACCTAGATGCTCTTTTAAAAGACTTCCCACAAGTAACTCTGCTGCTGACGCAGAAATCAGCTTGCGATCACTCCACTTTCTGGTCAGATGAAAAACCAGATCATCAATAGCAACCTTGCTGCTCGATATATCTATTTTTTCTATCCCTGGGCAATAATCATCGGGACTTCGCGAGTTTATACCAGACGGATAAATCACTCCTCGCTCGTTTGACCACCACCAACCACACCTAGGGCAAGAGAATAAATTCTTGCACATCAAAATAAAAGATGATCCGGGTTTAGATTTTATTATCTCATCAAACTCCACTATGTCGCCCCGACTCATCTCCTTTGGCTCTCGATAATGCTTTAGCTTACCTCGGCAAATATGACACACTTCGTCATTAAACTCAGACTCCACCACCAATCCTGATCGTTCATATTCCGCAACATCCATATTATGATCAAATTCGAGAAGATGTCTAAATGCTATTCGCTCTGCATAACCAACGCTCAACTTTAATCCCCTAAAAACCAATAAATTTTTTATACTAAAAGACGGCACCGTGAAATCACACTTCGCAACTAAAAACGGGACAGATCAGTGCAACGCGGCACAGACCACTACGATCAAACATAGCCGACTAATGAGTTCGCTTAATATCATGGCCTGCCCCCGATCTTCGCCAAGAGAAGCGTGAAATTAATATCGAATAGCTGGCACGCATTTAGTCAATATTAAAAAACAATAAAAGCACATATCTTTGAGTTTCAGCATAGTTCTGCCAAAAAAAAAACCACTCAAAGTGGTAACGATTTAGCCGCTACCACCTCATAAGTGATACAAGTCAATATTTACGAGAAAAATTTGATTTAACCACGCTTGAAATATAGCTATTGAGTCCGCGGCCAGCCACAGCAAGTCGCTGTAATTCAGCAACCATTACTGGTCCGGGACGATTGGAATCATATACATAGGTTCTATAGGCTCCTGAGGCGAACTCTACGGATATCGACCCTTGTGCCAGTTCATATGCCACCACATTTGACTGACCACTGAGATTTTTGTAACGCTCCATGTGTCTCATCTCCTGAAACTGGCAAGTCGCCAGCACACATACTTTAGACATCAATTGACTCCCAGCCAAGTCGAAAGTCCATTACCTCAAGAAGCACGTGTAAATTGCGAGTTTCGCCAACACCGAGTAGATACAAGAAAAGTAGCGGGAGCTCAAAATCAGCAACTCTATGATGTAGTACAAGCCTCCGGTTCGATTCCACTGAGCGCCATAACTAGCTGATTTATTTATAGTTACTAGTTGGGGTACGCCAGATTTTCCAGCGAACTCCAGACGCCCGAATAACCTAGTCTCGCTGAAACATACCGTTCGTCTGGTGCCGCACCATACAAAACAAAGCCCCTGCAGAAATGCAGGGGCTTTGTTGTTTCTGGAACGTCCACTTTTTGTCCACACTCTGGAACCCGCGCGAGCCTGCTCGCGATGAGGCCGTCAGCCCCAACGACGATCTACTGACCCAGACAAAGGGCTGCGTTGCCCAAGGCTTCGAAAAAACGAAGCAACCTCAACCAAACAGCATCCTTTGCCAATGATCCTCACCCACAATGGCAATCGAAGCTCCTGCCTCCCGCAACTCCACTGCCTTCATGATCTTCGTTCCATAAGTGCTGTGGCGCCACTGCTCATTACCCACGCTACCGACCACCAGGTAATGCACCTTCTTACTCACACCGCCCCCAATCAAACCACCTCGTTCTTCGACCAGCGCCTGACAATCCTTACGCGGCCCAAAGGCCATGACACCCGTAAATACGAACATCCGGCCATCCCACACCAAATCAGGGGCCGGTAAATTGAAGGGAAGGTCCGTAGGAGCAACGGCAACAGCACCGCCGACTTTCGCTCCCTCAATACCCACTCCAGAGAAACCATGCAGGATGTTAAGCAGCTCCAGGGACTCATCCTTGTCTAGAGCATCGTCCTGAAGCATGCACGCCAAACGCGAATACAGCAGATTGATCACCGGATCATTCAGATGCGCGAGATTGTTTTCCAACCATTGCTTTAGAAAAACCGCTTCCGTGATGTTCACAACACCGTCGGCCGTAATCCCAGCGGCCAACCCGACCAAGGCATCGGCGGCACGTCGATCGATACGGGCGCGATGGAAAAATTTGCTGCTCTCGAACTCGTTATGTAGATCCATTACGGGTTTTCCTTTGAGGTGGGTACTGGTTCGATACCGAAGCATCAGCGGATAGATGTTGTGTTCAACGCTAGCACCACTGCGCGGAGACACCCCGTTTTTAGCCAGGAAAATAGATCCGTCCCCTTTTCCGTGCCTTTTCCGTGGAAGCGCTGCTCGACCGTCATAGTGGCGAATCGGAAAAGGGGACACCCATTAACCTTGACTTGAGACCGGCTAATGGGTGTCCACTTTTTCACGCCCCCGAAAAACCCGCCCTTAGGCGGTTTTTTTCGTTCATCGCTGTCTGTCGCTTATAGGCGGAGGGTGGGATCGACACAAAGCTATCTGCAGTACCCCACTCAATCGGCCCAATGCACTCAGCTGCGTGGCTGCACCAATCCCTTGATATCGCCGAAAAAATAATGGCATATTGCCTACAGACGCATCTAGGGAACGCCTACCCGAACCAGCACATGGACGATAAAAATGACAACATACTTTGAAAATACTATTTCGAAAATTTATGGCGATAAAGACGATTTTATAATAATAGGACTGACTGGTCAGACAGGAAGTGGATGCTCAACCGTAGCAAGCATACTTTCAAAAAAGCAAGATCAGATAAAGCACTCCTTATACAAAGGAGGCTCACCAAATGACAACACTCAAAGAAAACAAAAAATTATTTATAAATGCTTTGAAAAAACCTGGACTCCTTTTATTTCAATTCAAGCTAGCTCAATCCTAACATTGTTGCTCAGCGAAAAAAGCATCGAAGATACTGCAAGATTTATAGGAGGCGTCGCCGGACTTACTGACGATCTGCAGACAAAAATCATAGAAAACATAAAGGTTATAAAAGACACGCACACCAACCTAAACCATCAAGATATTGATTCGCTCAGAGTTTTTTACACTGAATTCCTACCGAACCAGAACAATGAACTAAAAAAACAAAT
Organism: Pseudomonas sp. S3_A03; assembly: GCF_054668275.1. NCBI lineage: Bacteria > Pseudomonadati > Pseudomonadota > Gammaproteobacteria > Pseudomonadales > Pseudomonadaceae > Pseudomonas > Pseudomonas sp. S3_A03. The sequence continues at coordinate 4,375,421 of NZ_CP162753.1, read as the reverse complement.
TGGCGCAGCAGGATATGTCGCACTATTTCAAACAGTCGGTAACAATGTCCGAAATTCTGGCAACCCAACCTCGAACGAGGTAATAGGGGGAAACTTCTTTTCTCTAGCCGAACGAATCAACAAAATAATTAAAGAGATACGTAAGGCCAGAAATAGAGGTGAGCGGACATTCATTGTAATAGACGCGATCCGAAATCCATTTGAAGCAATATACTTCCAAGATAGATACTCATCATTTTATTTAATGGCCGTTTCCTGTGAAGATGACCAGCGTAAATCCCGACTCAGAGCATTGGGATATACGGACACCCAAATAAAAGCGATGGACGATGAAGAATACGGCGATAGAAAGCTAACCGACAAATCAACTTACATAAAGCAGGATATCCAAGCCTGCCTGCAACGTTCCGACCTATATATTAGCAATCCAAACTCAACCAATACAGTTTCACACTTCAGCTTACTAGCAAATCAAATCATAACGTTCGTTTGCCTTATGGTTCGCCCAGGGCTAATAACACCCACGCCTTTAGAAAGATGCATGCAAATTGCTTACACCGCAAAACTGAACTCAGGTTGCATTTCCAGGCAGGTCGGAGCAGTAGTAACGGATAAAAATTTCTCAGTCCAGTCCGTAGGATGGAATGACACTCCTTTGGGCAGGTACCTTGCAGTTTAAGAAACAGGTTTGATCTGGTGAGTGGAAACGATCAAGAAGCATACTCCGAATACGAAAAATCGAATATTCAATACATCGCTAGATTTACCCAAGAAAGCGAAAAATACCTGAAAATTGAAAACACAGGAAGAAATGTTTCTTACTGCTTTAAAAGCGAATATAACGACTTGATAGGAGAAAAAAACCAAGTACACACTCGTTCACTACATGCAGAAGAAAATGCATTTTTACAAATATCTAAATATGGTGGTAGGGGCATAGAAAACGGGAAGCTGTTCACAACCGCAAGCCCTTGCGAACTTTGCTCAAAAAAAGCATATCAGTTGGGCGTAAAAGAAATTTATTACATAGATCCTTACCCAGGTATTGCAATGACTCACATCCTCATGGGTGGAACCAACAATCCAGAACTAATTCTTTTTTCAGGAGCTATTGGGAAAGCCTTTCATAATCTTTACTCGTCAAAAATGCCTTACAAAGACGAGCTGAATGCTCTATCACTTTAAACCATACGTATAGCCTTAGATAACTATGCCCAGAGAGGCTTGCATTTATACCCATAGGGTCCGGATTCGATTCCACTGAGCGCCATAACTAGCTGATTTATTTATAGTTACTAGTTGGGGTACGCCGAATTTTCCACAGACTTCCAGACCCGCAGGAAACCTGGCCTCGTCGAAAGCTACCGTTCGTCTGGTGCCGCACCATACGCAACATCAAAAAAGGCTCACCGAAAGGTGGGCCTTTTTTGTGCGCGCTGCCCAGCTCCCACGGACGATCACCTCGGCTTGGCGCGCTTTTTTTCGGTATAACCCTGTTCATCTCTGCGTGGTGAACGGCCCCCCATGAACGCCCTGAAATTAGTTGCTCTGCTGGTGATTTTCCCGCTGGTGCTCGCTGCCCTGGGTGGTTGGGAGCGTCAGCGGGCTGACGAAACCACCACCGCGATGATCGATTACCACATCAATGTGGATATCGCTAAGCAGCAACTTCAAGCCCTGGCGGCAAAGGACCCGGCGGCCAAGGTCAAGCTGGTAGACGAAACAATCGGTGTGCAACTGGCACTCTCCCGCCTGGCAAAAATCGAAACCGAACTGCCCATTGCTCATCGCGTGAACCGTGTGATGCGTGGGCTGGCGCCGTGGGTGATGGGCCTGGGGCTGTTGGCGGCAGGGGTTGGCGTGGCCGCTTTGGCGGGTACGTATTGGGCGGGGCGGCGGGCACGGCGGTCGCGGCAGAGGTTGTTGCAGGTGTTCTCTCTGGGCAGCCGCTTGTTGCCCTATGTGCTGGTGAGCCATGGGGTGGCGATGGCGGCGGCGGTCGCGTTGGTGCTGAGTTTTGAAGGCTTGGCGATGTGGCATATCGGTCGGCTGGGCAGCGGCGAAGTCAAGCTGATGGCGGTGCTGGGGGTGGTCGCGGCGTTCTGTCTGTATTCGATCTGGCAGTTGCTTAAACAGCTGCGCCACATGCTGGGGATGTTCACGCCCGAGCCGCTGGAGATGTACGGCCAGGTGGTCAGCCCCGAGCAGGCGCCGGGGTTGTGGCGGTATGTAAACGAGTTGGCAGGTTCACTGGGCGCGCTGCCGCCGGACCATATTGTGGTGAGCCTGGCCCAGGGTTTTTACGTGACCTCCAGCGACGCCGTTGTGCAACCGGCGGACATTGCGCTGCAGGGGCGCACCTTGCATGTGCCGCTGCTGTACCTGGGCCTGTTGAGCCGTGAGGAAATCGGCGCGGTGATCGGCCACGAGCTGGCGCACTTTGCGGGGCAAGACACGGCGTACAGCCTGCGCTTTTTGCCGATCTACGATGGGGTCAATCGCAGCCTCGAAGCGCTGTGGAACGCGTTGCTGGCCAGCGACTTTATCCAGGGACGGTTGATGCGGCCGTCGTTCATGTTCGGCGTGTTTTTCATGCAGCGCTTTGACCAGGCGGTGAACCACTGGAGCCGTGAGCGCGAATTACTCGCGGATGCCGCCGGCGCGCGGTTGGTGGGCAATGCCGCGGCCGCCTCGGCGTTGTTGCGGGTGGCGGTGTTGCAGCCGCACATTGAGGACTCACTGCTGGCGTTGTGCGACGCGGCGTCAGCGACGGACCTGCCCGATGCGGTTTTCGGCGCCTTGCGCGGGTGTGAGCTGCAACTGCCGCCCGAAACCCTGGAGATTCAGCAAGCGCACCCGACCGATTCCCACCCGTCCAATGGCGAACGCCTACAGGCATTGGGTGTGTCATTGGACGATGCAGTGCGCAGCGCCACGCGCGAGGTGGACCGTGACGCGGCGAATGCGCAAATCGACGCCTGTTTCAGCGCACCAAGGGCATTACGCGAACAACTGTCCGGCGACTTGATTGAGGTGGCGGTGGTGGAGAACGCCGAGCACACCCATCTGCTGGAAACCATGGTCGCATCGGCCCAGGGCGAGCATGCGTTGCACGAGGGCGGGCGCCGAGGCGCTGTGCTGATGGCGGTGCTGTCGATCCCGTTCGTGCTGCTCGGGCTGTGGGTCATGGCCCAGCCTTGGCTTGCGCCGGAGCGCATGAAGGGCACGCCGTTGTCCGCCCTCGGCGCCGGTGCGGCCATCGGTAGCATCGCGCTGATCTTTCTATGGCTGGGCGTGCGTCGGTTCAAACGCGCCCCACAAATTGCGTTGCGCCTGACGCCGGAACATTTTGTGTTTGCCAACCTGGCGCAGCCGTTGCCCATCGAGCACATCGACAGCGTCACGTTGCAATTTATGCAAGGCATCTGGGTGACGGTGGAGCTGACGCCGGAAGCGCCATTGCCCGAGTTGCGCAAAACCGCGTTCGGCGTGCCTGGTGCACGGGTCAACAAGAAGAAGCGCCAGGTGCTTTTGCAGATGGCACAGCTGTGCATCGACAATAAAAAGATCGAGCCTTACGACGGCCTGGTGCTGATGACTGACTACGTCAACGCATCGCTGGCGCGCAAGATTTTGCAGCACCGCGAGGACTGATCGGCGCCCATAAAAAAACCCCGAACCAGTCGGGGTTTTTTATCGCCTGGCATCAGGCACGACGTGCGATCACTTAGAAAACGTTGATCGGGTAGTCGGCGAACAGACGCAGTTCGTTACCGCCAACGTTGTAGTTACTGGCGTTGTTGGACACGCGCAACCACGAGGCACGGGCGCGCAGGCTCAGGTCTTTGGCCGGGCCGCTCTGGACCACGTATTTGAACTGGTTCCAGATTTCACGCTCGGTGCCATCGCCACGGCCAGAGCCATCGTCGATGTTGGTACCGCGCACGTAAGCGACGTTGTAGGTCAGGCCCGGCACGCCGAAGGTGGTGAAGTCGATGCCGTAGCCCGCTTGCCACGAACGCTCGTCCTTGCCGTTGAAGTCGGACCAGTACGAGTTGGCCAGCAGGATGGTGTTGCCGCCATCGCCGATGCCGGTGTCGCGGGTATTGTCGCGGTAGCCGCCATACAGGTAGCCGGTGTCGCCGGTGCTGCGCTGGTGGGCCAGAGTGAAGCTGTGTGCGCCCACTGCCCAGGTGGCACCCAGGCTCCAAATCTTGTTGTCGCGCGCGTCGGCATCGCCGCGTTGCTCGGCGAAGCTCTTGTCCAGCTTGGTTTTGTAGCCGTTGAAGTCAAAGGTCAGCGACTGTTTTTCCGGCAGGGCCAGTACGTAGTTGACGTTGACGTATTGCTTCTTCAGCACGTCTTCCATGTCGGAAGCGTACAGCGCAGCAGACAGGCTTTCGGTGAACTTGTAGCTGCCGCCCAGGTAGCTGATGTTTTTCAGGTTGCCGCTGTCGGTGCCTTCGGCGGCTTTTTGGGCTTCCTTGGTGAAGCGACCAGCGTCCAGTTGCAGGCCTTCGATCTCTTTGGAAACGATCGAGGTACCGGTGTAGGTTTCCGACAACAGGCGCGAGTTGTCGTACTGCAGCACAGGGACGGCCGGCATTTGATCGCCGTACTTGAGCACGGTGTTGGAGACACGGAACTTCACTGCCGCGCCGCCCTTGGCCAGGTCGTCGGCTGCCGCGCCGCTGTCACCTTGCTTGAAGAAGTTGATACCGCCCGCACCGCTGCGACCTTTACCACCATCCAGGCGGATAGCGTATTGGCCGATCACGTCCACACCCACACCGACGGTGCCTTGGGTGAAGCCGGACTCGAATTTGCCGATGAAGCCCTGGCCCCATTCGGCTTTGTCTTGCTTGCCGTTTTTATAGTCGCGGCTGATATAGGCGTTACGTGCGGCGATGTTCAGGTGGCTGTCTTCAACGAAACCCTTGGATTGCTCCTGGTCGTTTGCCATGGCTGCCGATGCGCTCAAAATCCCCAGAGCGATCAGACTCATCCGTTGCTTCAACATTTTTTTGTATTCCTTATTTCTGGTTGAGTACGCGCTGTGACACCAGGGCTCCGTGTCGCTTTTCTGGTGTCGACTTTATCCGGAAAAAAGAAGGCCCGCGGACGACTGAACATGCCGCGGGCCTTTTCTTATTGGATGAGTCATGGCTGTTAGCCACAGGCGTTGGGCGCAATCCTAGTCGCGCGTTGAACTATGTGTCAATTTCGTGAATCGTCTGTATTTAGGCGATTTAATTCTAAGCAATGGCTGAGAGCCTTTCTGGCCTTGAGCGACATTGGCCTACAAGATGCCAAGCTCGAAAAGGATTGCTCGGGTTCCGTCAGAAGGGCTGGGATGTGCGGGCGGCGCTGAGGTACTTACAGTTTCTAAAAAGCGACACACCCGTCAAATATGTGGGAGGGGGCTTGCTCCCGATTGCGGTGGATCAGCTACTGAAAACTTGGCTGACAGACCGCAATCGGAGCCCCTCCCACAGGTGTTAGCTGCGTTGCCTAGTTTTTCAACACGTCACACAACGCATGCAGTTCATCCTCGCTGAACAACCCCACCGGGTAGCGTTCACTCATCACGCTGCGTAAATCGGGCTGCTGCCTGATCTGCCGCGAGCCGTGTTCCTTCAACCAGAGCCCCAGCGCCTGGATCGCGTCGCCGTCGACCCGCAAAGGGTGGAACGTACGGGTATTCATCAGGTTGATATCGGCGTTCATTTCAGCGCTCTCTCCTACTGCTTGAGCGGCTAACTTACTCAAGGTTTATGACAGAACCGCGCAGTCATGCCCCTGAACCACTGTGAGCATCACCGATACAAGAGCTATGCCAATGTCCCGTATTTGCAGGCATACAGCCGCAAAAAAGCCCGCGACCGTGCTGGGCCGCGGGCTTGCTTTAGGCGCTGAAACCGAGTAGCGCCCGGTTACACGAAAGGCGCTGTTACAACTGCACTCAGTTTCTGTGCGGGGCCGGCTGTTGTTGGGTCAGGCAGTGGATATTGCCGCCACCCAGTAACAATTCACGCCCCGGCACCATCACCACTTCATGCTGTGGGAACAGCTTCTGCAGGATGGCCTTGGCCTCGCTGTCCAACGGGTCGTCGAAACTTGGCGCGATGATGCCGCCATTGACGATCAGGAAGTTCACATAGGAACCCGCCAGGCGCACGCTCGGGTTGCGCTCTTGGGAGCCGTCCACCGGGTCGACGCCGGCACACTCTTGCTCAGTGGCATACAGCGGCCCAGGGATCGGCATTTTATGCACAGTGAATGGGCGGCCCTGTGCATCGGTGCTGCTTTGCAGGACATCCATGGCCGCATGGCAACGTGCGTAGTTCGGGTCCTGCGGGTCGTCAGTCCAGGCCAGCAGCACTTCGCCGGGACGCACGTAGCAGCAGAAGTTATCCACATGACCGTCGGTTTCGTCATTGAACAGGCCATCGGGCAGCCAGATGATCTTGTCCACCGCCAGGTTGTCGCTCAACACCGCTTCGATGCTGGCACGATCCAGATGCGGGTTGCGATTGCGGTTTAGCAGGCATTCTTCGGTGGTGATCAGGGTGCCTTCGCCGTCGACGTGAATCGAGCCGCCCTCCAGCACAAAGCCTTCGGTGCGGTAGCGCGGCGCGCGTTCGATTTCGAGGATCTTGCCGCCCACCTGCGAGTCACGGTTCCACGGCGCGTACAGGCCGCCATCAAACCCGCCCCAGGCATTGAAATCCCAGTTCACGCCGCGCACTTCGCCGCTGTTGTTGATCACGAAGGTCGGGCCGGTGTCACGCACCCAGGCGTCATCGCTGGACATTTCCACCACCCGGATATTCGGCACGTCCAAGCGCGCACGGGCGTTCTCGTATTGGCCGGCGGAAACCGCCACGGTCACCGGCTCGAAGCGCGCAATGGCCTTGGCCACGGCCACATGGGCCGCCTGCGCCGGCTTGCCGCCCAGGCGCCAGTTGTCCGGGCGCTCGGGCCAGATCATCCAGGTTTGCGTTTGTGGCGCCCATTCGGCAGGCATATAAAAGCCATCGGCGCGGGGGGTGCTGTGCAGGGTGGTCATGGCGATCAAGACTCCGAATGGGGTAAAGGCCGACTTTATAACGGATAAAAATCGGCTTTAAAAGCGATCAACGAGCATGATCGATAAATATGACAAGCAATAACCGATAACAATCGATTAATTACAGTTGTTCATCCAGCACCTTCGACAGCATGTCGACAAAGAAGTCCACGCTGCGTTTAGAGGTAACCATCGGCGGCTTGATCTTGAGGATGTTCAGATAATCGCCGGTGGGCTGCATGAAGATTCCCAACTCACGCAGGCGCTCGCACAGCAGCGTGGTCTCTTCGGTGGCCGGTTCCAGGGTTTGCCGGTCGCGTACCAGCTCCAGGCCCAGATAGAAGCCGGACCCGTGCACCGCGCCCACCAGCGGGTGACGCTCGATCAGTGCTTGCAACCGAGCCTTGAAATGCCCGCCAACCACTTGGGCGTTTTCCCACAGCTTTTCTTCTTCCATGACATCCAGCACCGCCATGCCGATCCGGCAACTGACCGGGCTGCCCCCCGATGACGAGAAGAAATACCCCTCGGCCTCCAAGGCTTCGGCGATTTCACGCCGGGTAATCACCGCACCCAACGGCTGGCCGTTGCCCATGCCCTTGGCCATGGTAATGATGTCGGGCACCACGCCTTGTTCTTCAAAACCCCAGAAGAAGTGCCCCATGCGGCCATACCCCACCTGCACTTCATCGGCGATACACACACCGCCCTGGGCGCGGACCCGTTCATACACCTGCTGCAAATAGCCTGGCGGCAGGGAGATCCCCCCGCGTTGCCATACACCGGCTCACAGATGAACCCCGCCAATTGGCGCTTGCTCGCAGCCACTTTCGCCAGGTTGTGTTCCACGCTTCGTACGTAGTCCGGTGCACTGTCCGGCCCCCGAAACTCGCCGCGATAGGTATTCGGCGCGGTCACCGGATGCACCCAGTCCGGGCGACTGCTCAGCGCCTGGGGGTTGTCGGCGATCGAGGTGGACACCGCATCCGCCGCCACCGACCAACCGTGGTATGCCTCCAGCACGCTGAGCATGTCGCGCCCGCCGCTGTAGGCCCAGGCCAGGCGGATGGCCAGGTCATTGGCCTCGGTGCCGCTGTTGACCAGAAACACGCGGTCCATGCCCTTGGGTGCCAGCGCCAGCAAGCGCTCGGAAAACTCGGCAATCGCGGCATAGTGAAACCGCGAGTTAGTGTTCAGCAGCGACCACTGCCGCGCCGCCACCGCGGCCATGCGCGGGTGGCCATGGCCCAGCACCGCCACGTTGTTGAGCATGTCCAGGTAGGAACGGCCCTGCATGTCGATCAGGTGGTTGCGCCAGCCGCGCTCGATGCGCGGTGGGTCGACGTAATAGTGCTTCTGTGACCGGGCGAAGCTGGCGTCGCGGCGCGCGAGCAGGACGTCGGCGTCCAGCTCCGGCTCTGCGTCACAGGCCAGGCCGAGCAATGCCGAAGGTGATGGGCACAGTGCCTGCCAGGCCTGCGCCCGGGAAGGCGTGCAAAACAGCGGCGGCTCCAGGTCTGCACGGCACAGTTGCACGGTCAGCGGTGCCTGGACCTCACCCAGGGCTTGCCCTTTTACCAGCAGCGAACCGGGCTTCAATACCGTCTTCACGCCGCGCAAACGCACGCTCAACTCAACGCCTTGCACGCACACAAGGCCATCGGCGTCCTGGCGCAACGTGCCGGCGAAGGGCGCTTCCAAGGTCGTCCCATGGGGCACATGCAACTCGACGTGAAGAGGGAAACTTTCCGGCTCGGCGGCGCTGTCCGGGCAGGTGCGCGACAGCCGGTATTGGCCATAACGACTGGCCGCCAGCCCATGCACTGCCGCCGCCTCGTCCAATAACCGATGGTCGATACCGGGCGTCTCCCAATTGCCCGCTTCGAAATGCGGGCTGAGCACCCCCAGGTCGATCAGCGCGAATTCTCGCCCCATCAGCCCCGGCAACAAGGGCACGAAGCCTTCATCGGCAATCGGCGCGAGTGCCTCGCCCACGCAGCGCAAAATCGCCGCCTCCATCAGCTCGAACGGCACCGATGTCGCCACATGGAAAATTTCCCACTCATGGTCGGCGTTTTTCAACAGATAGGCATTGTCCGGGTCCAGACGTTGCTGTTGTTCGCTGCTCAGCACCAGCACCGCTGCGCGGGCGACAATCAGCGGCCACAGCACCTGCAACTCTTCGCGTTGCAAGGGGGTAATGGCGTGGCACGCCTGAATCGCCGGCAAGATGGCAAAGGGGTCACCTTCGGCATGGTGCAGCAGGGCCGCACAGGTCACCGACAGGTCAGCAATGCGCCACGTGCGCACCAGGTCGCCAAAATCGATAACGCCCTGCCACTGCCACCGCCGCTGAGCATCGCGCTGCCACACCACGTTGTCGTCGGTGATGTCCATGTGCACCGCTTGCCACGGCAGGCGATCCGCCAAAGGGCCTACGCGCGCCTCAACCTGCTCGGCCACCTGCTCCAGCGCAGCGCGGTGGGGCAGGTTTTGCAGGGTGGCCAATAAGTGGGTGATCAGTTCCGGGGCGTGGCGCGGGTCCCATTGCAGGGTGCGGTCCAGGCCAGGGTGTTCAAAATCGGCCAATGCCTGGCTCATACGGCCGCAGAGGTCTCCGAACGCAGCGATCACATCACGCCCCAGATGCGGCAAATGAGTCAGTGGCTGACCGTCGATATAGTCCAACAACCGCAGGTGCAGGGTTTGGCCGCCGACGCTCAGTGTCAGTAGCTCCTCACCGCTCAGGGCCTTGATGACCTTGGGCACGCGCACGCCGTGCACCGCATTGAGCGCCGCGTGCTGGGCCTGCAACTCTGCAGCGGCATAATCGCCACGGCAGATTTTCAGAACAAAGCGGCCTTGAATGCTGTCAAGTTTGTAATTGAGATCTTGCTGGCTGCCCAATGACTGCAAAGTGCCACTAAGGCCGTAGTGCCGCGCAAGCAGTTGAGCGGCCTGATCGGGGCCTAGCTGAGGGCTGGGTAGGCTTGCACGGTGGATCAGCGTGGCGAGCAGCATTGTGACGACCTCGGTTTTTTTAGACGTCTATATCGCCATTGTTCAGGGGCGTTAGGCAACCCCCACTTACATGGTTCTTGCAGAGCTGGGCTCCACGACTCAAGCTATGCCCCATTCGCTTCAAGTACGTCTAAGGAAAAGGCCCTCCGACATGCGCATTCTCATCACCGGTGGCGCCGGTTTTATTGGCTCTGCCCTAATCCGCCACCTGATCCAACATACCGAGCACGAAGTGCTTAACCTGGACAAACTCACCTACGCCGGCAACCTGGAGTCGCTGGTCAGCGTCGCCGCCGATAGCCGTTATGAGTTCGTCAAGGCCGATATCATCGATCAGGCGGCCGTCAGCGCGGTGCTTGCGCGCTTTGAGCCACAGGCCATCATGCACTTGGCCGCCGAGTCCCACGTCGACCGTTCGATTGACGGCCCGTCGGACTTTATCCAGACCAATATTGTCGGCACCTACAGCCTGCTTGAGGCCACGCGCGCTTATTGGCTTACGTTGGCAGAGCCGGCCAAGAGCGCCTTCCGCTTCCATCACATCTCCACCGACGAGGTGTATGGCGACCTGCACGGCGTGGATGATCTGTTCACCGAAACCACGCCCTACGCCCCCAGCTCACCCTATTCGGCGAGCAAGGCCGCGTCCGACCACCTGGTGCGTGCCTGGCAACGCACCTATGGCCTGCCGGTGCTGCTGACCAACTGCTCGAACAACTACGGGCCGTTCCACTTCCCCGAAAAACTGATCCCGCTGGTGATCCTCAACGCCCTCGCGGGCAAGCCATTGCCGGTCTACGGTGATGGTTTGCAGGTACGTGACTGGCTGTTCGTCGAAGACCACGCCCGCGCGCTGCTTAAAGTGGTCACCGAAGGTGTCGTCGGCGAAACCTACAACATTGGCGGCCACAACGAGCAAAAGAACATCGACGTAGTACGTGGCATCTGCGGCCTGCTGGAAGAGCTGGCGCCGCAGCGGCCGGCCGGTGTCGAAAAATTCAGCGACCTGATCACCTTCGTCAAGGATCGTCCCGGCCACGATCAGCGTTATGCGATCGATGCCAGCAAGATCGAACGTGAATTGGGCTGGGTCCCGCAAGAGACCTTCGAAACCGGCCTGCGCAAGACCGTGCAGTGGTATCTGGATAACCTGGAATGGTGCCGCAGGGTCCAGGACGGCAGTTATCAGGGCGAACGTTTGGGCAACACCGATATGAAGGATTTGATTGCATGATGAAGGGAATCGTATTGGCGGGCGGCTCCGGCACCCGTTTGCACCCCATTACCCTGGGTGTGTCCAAGCAACTGCTGCCGGTGTATGACAAGCCGATGATCTATTACCCGATTTCGGTGCTGATGCTCGCCGGAATCAAGGACATCCTGGTGATCTCCACGCCGCTGGACCTGCCGCAATATCGCAACCTGCTGGGTGATGGCAGCCAGTTTGGCGTGCGTTTCAGCTATGCCGAACAGCCGACGCCGGATGGTCTGGCGCAGGCGTTTATCATTGGCGAAGAATTTATCGGTGATGATCCGGTGTGCCTGATCCTGGGCGATAACATCTTCCACGGTCAGCATTTTGGCGAGCAGTTGTTGGGCGCGGCCAAGCGGCCTTCGGGGGCTACGGTTTTCGGCTATTGGGTCAAGGACCCGGAGCGCTTCGGTGTGATCGACTTCGACAGCGAAGGCCGCGCCCTGTCGATTGAAGAAAAACCGGCCCAGCCCAAGTCCAGCTATGCCGTGACCGGCCTGTATTTCTACGACAACGACGTGATCCAGATCGCCAAGGCGGTCAAGCCCTCACCTCGTGGCGAGCTGGAAATCACCGATATCAACAATGCTTATCTCAAGCGCGGCGACCTGCATGTAGAACGCTTCGGCCGTGGCTTTGCCTGGCTCGATACCGGCACCCACGACAGCCTGCTGGAAGCTTCGCAGTACGTGCAGACCATCGAGCATCGCCAGGGCCTGAAAGTCGCCTGCCTCGAAGAAATCGCCTATGAAAATAGCTGGATCGACCGCGACCACCTGCTGGAACGTGCCAAATACTTCGGCAAAACCGGTTATGGCCAATACCTGTACGCGCTGGCTGGAGACAAACAGTGAACGTCGTTGAAACCTCACTGCCCGGCGTGCTGATCCTGGAACCCAAAGTGTTCGGGGATGAGCGTGGGTTTTTCTACGAGAGCTTCAACGCCCGTGCATTTGAAGCCGCGACCGGGCTCAAGCGCGACTTCGTGCAGGACAACCATTCGCGCTCGCAAAAAGGCGTACTGCGCGGGCTGCATTACCAACTGGAACACACCCAGGGCAAATTGGTGCGGGTCATCGCCGGGGAAGTGCTGGACGTGGCTGTGGACATACGCCGCCGTTCACCTCACTTCGGCCAGTGGGTAGGCGTGCGCCTGTCGGCGCAGAACAACCGCCAGCTCTGGGTGCCGGAAGGCTTCGCCCATGGGTTTGTGGTGCTGAGCGACGCCGCCGAGTTCCTGTACAAAACCACCGACTACTATCAGCCGAGCGCCGAGCGCTGCATCCTTTGGAATGACCCGGCGCTGGCCATCGACTGGCAGCTCACCGAGACACCGCAACTGTCGGCGAAAGACCAAGCCGGCAAATTGCTGAAGGAAGCCGACCTTTTCCCATGACGCCCCCTTTGAAGATCCTCATCACCGGCCGGCACGGCCAAGTCTCCCGGGCGCTGCAACAGCAGCTCCAAGGCGTGGGCGAGTTGATCGTGCTGGGTAGCGACCAACTCGACCTGGCCGACGCCGACCAGATCCGCCGGCAGATACGCACCCACCGCCCCGACCTGATCATCAACGCTGCCGCGCACACGGCGGTCGACCAAGCCGAAAGCGAACCAGACGCCGCCTTCGCCATCAACGCCATCGCCCCTGGTGTATTGGCTGAAGAGGCCAAGGCCCTGGGCATCCCGCTGATCCATTACTCCACCGACTACGTGTTCGACGGCAGCAAACCCGCGCCCTACACCGAAGCCGACACACCCAACCCCTTGGGGGTCTATGGGCAAAGCAAACTGGCGGGTGAGCAGGCGATTGCGGCGGTGGGGGGCGAATATCTGATTCTGCGCACCAGTTGGGTCTATTCCAACCACGGTAAAAACTTCCTGCTGACCATGCAGCGCCTGCTGCAGGAAAAACCGCAAATGCGCATCGTCGCCGACCAGATCGGCGCGCCGACGTGGGCCGGGACCATTGCCGCCAGCACCCGTGCGTTGATCGAACGTTGGCGGGCCGGCGAGGCCGGCGAATGGGGCGTTTATCACCTGAGCGCCCAGGGTGAAACCTCATGGTTCGGTTTCGCCCAGGCGATTGGCGAGCATTTACGCACCGAGGGCAAGGCCTGCGCCGAACTGCAAGCGATCCCCTCCAGCGCTTACCCAACGCCGGCCCGGCGCCCACTGAACTCACGCCTCGATTGCAGCCGCCTGCAACAGCAATGGCACGTCAGCCAGCCGCAGTGGCAAGACGCATTGCGCGAGTGTCTTACACAACAGCACTAGGCATAATGCGCCTGTACCCCCAGGCGCACGACTCCCATGACTCCATCCCTTGCGCGAAGACCCCGCTGGCGCAGCCTTGCTCTGTTGGCGCTGTGCCTGGCACCGCTGTTGTGGCCGCTGGAGCATTTGGCCGAGCGCTACTACCGCAGCGAACTGGCCGGGCAAAACCGCCAGACTCTCGACCTGTACGTGGCCAACCTGCTGGGCACACTGCATCGCTATGAAGTGCTGCCGCAGATCCTCGGTGACTTGCCCGCCCTGCGCACCGCCCTGGATGCGCCGCACGTCAGCACCCACCTGGCCAACGCCAACCAGTTGCTCAAGGACGTTGCCGCCCAGGCCGGGGTAGAAGTGATGTACCTGATGGACACCACCGGCAAGACCCTCGCCGCCTCCAACTGGGATAAACAGGACAGCTTCGTCGGGCGCAACTTCTCGTTCCGCCCGTACTTCAGCGAAGCCATGGCCGGGCGCCTGGGGCGGTTTTTCGGCCTGGGCACCACGTCGGCCAAACGCGGCTACTTCTTCGCCGCCGCCGTGCGCGAGGGTGACACGATCATCGGCGTGCTGGTGGTCAAGGTCGACCTGGACCACACCGAAAGCCTGTGGGGCAATACCCCGGAACAACTGCTGGTCACCGACCACAACGGCGTAGTGATCCTCACCTCGCGCCCACAATGGCGCTTTCGCGCCACCCGGCCGCTGACCGCCGAAGAGCGCCAGGCCATCATTGCGATCCAGCCCTACCCAACCCGCGACCCGCAGCCGCTGAACCTGAGCGGCACCGCCTGGCTGCGCCAATCCACCGCCATCGCCGAGACCGGCTGGAACGTGGAGATCCTGGCGCCGCAATCCTTGATCAGCCGCCCCGTGCGCACCGTGGTTGCCGTGGGCGGCGCGACACTGTTGGTGTTGATGTTGCTGCTGGGCCTGCTGATGCAGCGCCGTCGCCACTACCTGGAACGCATCGCCTTCGAAGCCAAGGCCCGGCGCGAGTTGGAAATGCGCGTGGCCGAGCGAACCAGCGACCTCGAAGGCCTGAACCGGCGGCTCAAACAGGAAGTGCTGGAGCGCGAACACGCCCAGCAAGAATTGGTGCGCGCCCAGGATGACCTGGTACAGGCCGGCAAACTGTCGGCGCTGGGCACCATGTCGGCGAGCATCAGCCACGAACTCAACCAGCCCCTGGCGGCGATTCGCAGTTATGCGGAAAACGCCGAGATCCTGCTCGACCATGAACGCACCGCCGATGCGCGGGGCAATCTCAAGCTGATCAGCGAATTGACCGGGCGCATGGCCTCGATCATCGCTCACCTGCGTGCCTTTGCCCGTCGCGACCGGCACGCACCGGAGAGTGTGGCGCTGCAACCGGCGCTGGACGATGCGCTGGCGTTGCTGGCCAAGCGCCGGCGGTCGATGGAAGTGGAACTGATCCGCGATCTGCCGGAGGCGACCTTATGGGTGCAAGCCGGCGAAACCCGCTTGCGCCAGGTGCTGGGCAACCTGCTGGCCAACGCCCTCGATGCGCTCACCGAAAAAGGCCCGCCACGCAAACTGTGGCTGAGTGCCGAAACCACCGCACAGGGCGTCAACCTGTACATTCGCGACAACGGCCCAGGCTTTTGCATGGAAGCGCTGGGCCGCGCCAGCGAGCCGTTCTACACCACCAAGACGCGCACCCAGGGCCTGGGGCTGGGCCTGGCGATCTGTGAAACGCTGATGCGTGCGTTTGGCGGTGAATTGCTGTTCGCCAACCACAAGGAAGGCGGTGCGCTATTAACGTTGAAATTGCGTGCCGGCTCGCCGGGCGTGAGCCTGCAACCGTCCGAGGACCGCAGTGTATGAGTATCGATAACCAGATTCAGGTGGTATTGATCGACGACGATCCGCACCTGCGTCAGGCGTTGTGCCAAACCCTGGACCTGGCCGGGCTGAAAGTCCTGCCTCTGGGTGAAGCCAGCGGCCTTACCGCACGCCTGACGCGGGATTGGCCGGGCGTCGTGGTCAGCGATATCCGCATGCCCGGCATGGACGGCCTGGAGTTGCTCGCCGAACTGCACGGCCAGGACCCGGACCTGCCGGTGCTGCTGATCACCGGCCACGGCGACGTGCCGCTGGCGGTGCAGGCCATGCGCGCGGGCGCTTATGACTTTCTCGAAAAACCCTTTGCCAGCGACGCGCTGCTCGACAGCGTGCGCCGCGCACTGGCCCTGCGCCGCCTGGTGCTGGACAACCGCAGTCTGCGCCTGGCCTTGAGCGACCGTCAGCAACTGAGCACGCGCCTGGTGGGGCACTCGCCGCAAATGCTGCGCCTGCGCGAACAGATCGGTGCGTTGGCGGCGACCAAGGCCGATGTGTTGATCCTGGGTGAGACCGGCGCCGGCAAAGAAGTGGTGGCCCGTGCGCTGCATGACCTGTCGAGCCGCCGCAGCGGGCCGTTTGTGGCGATCAACGCTGGGGCCTTGGCCGAGTCGGTGGTGGAAAGCGAACTGTTCGGTCATGAGCCCGGCGCGTTTACCGGTGCGCAGAAACGCCGCATCGGCAAATTCGAATTCGCCAACGGCGGCACGCTGTTCCTGGATGAAATCGAAAGCATGAGCCTGGACGTGCAGGTCAAGCTGCTACGCCTGTTGCAGGAGCGCGTGGTGGAGCGATTGGGCGGCAATCAGCTGATTGCGCTGGATATCCGCATCATCGCCGCCACCAAGGAAGACCTGCGCCAGGCGGCGGACCAGGGCCGTTTCCGTGCCGACCTGTATTACCGCCTCAACGTCGCCCCGCTGCGCATCCCTCCCCTGCGCGAGCGTGGCGAAGACGCGTTGATGCTATTCCAGCACTTCGCCGACGAAGCCAGCAGCCGTCACGGCCTGCCGCTGCACGAGTTGCAGCCAGGCCAGCGCGCCTTGTTGTTGCGCCATAGCTGGCCGGGCAACGTGCGCGAACTGCAAAACGCCGCCGAGCGCTTCGCCCTGGGCCTGGAACTGGCATTGGACAGCACGCCGGACAACCCCGCCAGCGGCGCGCTCACGTCCACCCCGGGCGGCTTGAGCGAACAGGTCGAGCAGTTCGAAAAAAGCCTGATCGCCGCCGAGCTGACCCGCCCCCACAGCTCCATGCGCAGCCTCGCCGAAGCCCTCGGCGTGCCGCGTAAAACCTTGCACGACAAACTGCGCAAGCACGGCCTCAACTTCGCCAACCAAAGCGCTGACGACGAATGACCCCGCCCACCCACCACGAGGCCGCCATGAGCCGCGACAGCCGTTACCTGGAATCCATCCTCCACCACGACATCCCCCTCACCCGGGAAATGGGCTTGAAGGTGCTCGACTGGCAACACGGGCAACTGCAACTGCACTTGCCCCTTGAGGCCAATATCAACCACAAGAGCACCATGTTCGGCGGCAGCCTGTATTGCGGCGCCGTGCTGGCGGGCTGGGGCTGGCTGCACCTGCAACTGCGCGAGGAAGGGATTGAAGACGGGCATATCGTGATTCAAGAGGGGCAGATCAGTTACCCGCTGCCGGTGACGCAGGACGCTACGGCTATTTGCGCCGCGCCGGAAGAGAAGGTGTGGAAGCGTTTCTTGGCGACCTACAAGCGCTATGGCCGGGCGCGGTTGACGTTGGACACGTGGATCGTGAATGAGGGCAGTGACCAAAGAGCGGTAGCCTTCACGGGCCAATACGTCCTGCACCGCTAGCAGCCAAACACAAAACAAATGTGGGAGGGGGCTTGCCCCCTCCCACATTTTGATTTGCGCAGGTTTTAAGAACGGGCCAGGGTCAACAACTGCTCACGCCATGCCGCCTTGGCCGGCAACGCCAGAAAGAACGGGTTCAACAGCGACGCCCGCGCCGGGTAGCTGAACGGCTCGCCGCTCAATTCCAGCACCTCGCCGCCCGCGCCTTCCAGCACACCCTGGGCCGCGGCGGTGTCCCACTGCGACGTCGGCGCCAGCCGGGGGTAGCAATCGGCGCTGCCCTCGGCCAGCAGGCAGAACTTCAACGAACTGCCGATATTTGCCAACTTCAACTCACCCAACCCCGCACTCAACCCATTCAACAGGTTTTCTTGCTCAGGGCTGGTGTGTCGGCGGCTGGCAACCACAGTAAACGCCTCACCGGCCGCCGGTGCCTCGCGCACCTGGATCTGCCGAGGTGCTTCGTTCACATCGGAGCGCCATGCGCCCAACCCCGCGCCACCGAAATAGCAACGGCCATTGGTAGGCATCGACACCACACCGAACACCACACGCCCGTTTTCGATCAGGGCGATATTGACGGTGAACTCTTCACTGCCGCTGATGAACTCCTTGGTACCGTCCAGCGGGTCCACCAGCCACCAGCGCGTCCAACCGGCGCGCACGCTCTGGTCGATATTGGCGTCTTCTTCAGACAGTACCGGGATGCTCGGGTCCAGCGCAGTCAGGCCCGCGAGAATCAGGTGGTGAGCCGCCAGGTCCGCGGCCGTCACCGGCGAATCATCAGCCTTGGAGGTCACGGCCACATCAGCGCGCCAGTACGGCAGGATGGCTTCACCGGCCTGGCGCGCCAACTCGATCACGGGGGCGATAAACGGGTGGCCTAAAAACAGTTCGCTCATGCGCCAAACACTCCACGCTGGGTCAACAGGTCTCGTACCAGATACAGCGCCGCCAGGGCGCGGCCTTCACTGAATTGCTCGTTTTGCGCCAACTGCGACAGCTCGCGCAGGTTGACCCTGTCCACGCGCATCGGCTCAGGCTCATCGCCCTCCAAGCGCTCCTCATAGAGATCGGTGGCCAATACCACCTGGATTTTCTGGCTCATGTAACCGGGCGACAGCGACAGTTCGGTAATGTGCTCCAACTGCCGCGCGCCATAGCCGGCCTCTTCCTTGAGTTCGCGGTCTGCCGCCGCCAGCACATCCTCGCCGGGTTCGATCAACCCCTTGGGCAACGACAACTCATATTCGTCGGTACCGCCGCAGTATTCTTCCACCAGCAACGCATGGTCTGCGTCAATCATCGCCACGATCATCACCGCGCCGTAACCGGCACCGCGACCCACCAGGCGCTCGTAGGTGCGTTCAACGCCGTTGGAAAAGCGCAATTGCACTTCCTCCACGCGGAACAAACGGCTACTGGCGACTATTTCGCGGGCGAGGACGGTGGGTTTCTGGCGCATAAGCGGCTCCTTGGCGTGATCGGGGTACTATACCGTGGCTTTTCCGATTGTCTGTGTCGGATATCTTTACTTATATGAGAACGCCCCATGCCCTCTTTGCCCTGGCAAACCATCGACACCGTCCTGCTGGACATGGACGGCACCTTGCTCGACCTGCACTACGACAACCACTTCTGGATGGAACACCTGCCCCAGCGTTATGCCGAACTGCACGGTGTGAGCCGGGCCATGGCCAAGATGGAGCTGCTGCCACTGTTCGAGCGTAACGCCGGACAGTTGCAATGGTATTGCCTGGATTTCTGGAGTGCCGAACTAAAGATCCCGGTGCGCGAGCTCAAGCTGGAAACTGCTCACTTGATCGCCCTGCGCCCGGATGCCGATACCTTCCTGGCGGCGATCAAACAGGCCGGCAAGCGCGTGATCATGATCACCAACGCCCACCGCGATTCGTTGTCGCTCAAGCTTGAGCGCATCGAACTGGCGCCGTATTTCGAGCGGCTGATCAGCTCCCATGACTACGGTTTTGCCAAGGAAAACCCACAATTCTGGGATGCGCTGCAAGCCGACACCGGCTTCAACCCCTCGCGCAGTCTGTTTATCGACGACACGTTGCCGATTTTGCGCAGTGCGCGGGATTTTGGCGTGGGGCATTTGCTGGCGGTGAAAGAGCCGGACAGCAAAAAGGGGCCGAAGGACACGGCGGAGTTTGCGGCGGTCGATGATTACCGGGACCTGATTGCCGGGCTCTGAACCTATGTGGAAGGGAGCTTGCTCCCTCCCACATTTTGCCCTGCGTTGTTACTCAGGAATGCGCAGCGTCTGCCCTGGGTAGATTTTGTCCGGATGCGACAACAGCGGCTTGTTGGCCTCGAAGATTTTGTTGTACTGGTTGGCGTTGCCATACACCGTCAGGGAAATCGCGCTCAGGGTGTCGCCCTTTTTCACCACGACGAAACGGGCAGCGGCAACGGCCGGGCCGGTTACGGTGATCTGGTCATCCACAGTGGCCACACCGGCAATATTGCCCAGCGCCAGCAGAATCTTCTCTTTCTCTTCCTGAGTGGCGACTTTACCGGTCACGGTCACCTTGTCGCCCTCCACCGTGGTCTGTACATCCGGATTACCCAGACCCACTTTGGCTACGTGCTCCTTCAACTGCTCACTGGCATTCGCATTGCCCGGCGTCAACAGGTCGATCAACTTCTCGCCGGCTTCCTTAACAAAACTAAAAAGACTCATGGTGCACTCTCCTTGGTATTTAAGTTCCAGATGCCCAAGACTAGACCAGCCTTACACAATTGGGTTCCAGACCGACCAAAGACCCAAACGCGCTAGAATCCCCCCCGCCATTGGAATAAGCCCTGGAGCGAAGATGGACATCAAACAGCTGAAATTCCTCATCGCCCTCGACGAAACCCGTCACTTTGGCCAGGCGGCGGCGCGTTGCCATATCACTCAGCCGACCCTGTCGATGCGCCTGCGCAGCCTTGAAGAAGAGCTGGACTTGCCGTTGGTCAATCGCGGCCAGCGTTTTGAAGGCTTTACCGCCCCCGGCGAACGCGTGCTGGCCTGGGCACGCACCGTGCTGGCGGCGTATGACGGTTTGCAAGCCGAAGCGGCGGCCTGCCGGGGCAATCTGGTGGGTACGTTGCGCCTGGGCGTGGTGCCGCTGTCGAGCTTTGATCCGTTGGCGTTGATGCAACAGTTGCATAAAGAGCACCCGAGCCTGCGCTTCGAGCTGTCGGCCTTAAGCTCGGAACAGATCCTTGAGCAATTGGCGAGCAATCGCCTGGACCTGGGCGTGTCATACCTGGAGCGCCTGGATAACGAGCGCTTCGATTCGCTGGCCCTGGGCGAAACGCGCATGGGCCTGCTCTACGATCAACGTTTTTTCAGCTTCGGCGACAAGCCGTTGAGCTGGGAAGCACTGATCGAACTGCCCCTGGGCATGCTCACCAGCGGCATGCATTTTCGCCAGTCCATCGACCACAACTTCCACAGCCGAGGGCTCAACCCCCAACCGCTGCTGCAAACCGATGCCGTCCATCAGTTGTTACAAGCCGTACACGGTGGACTGTGCTGCGCCGTGATGCCGCTGGACGGAGGCCTGGAAGCGCTCACCGAGCACCTGCGCCTGCAACCCATCGAAGACGCCCACACCCTCGCCCGGCTGGGGCTGATCATGCGGCGCGGCGCGCCACGTTCGGCGTTGGCCGAGGCCTGTTTCGCGCTGTATCAGAAATCGTAGATCGAGCCTTGATCGACGTCATCTATCGGTAGATCAGTACTGGCAATTAGACGCGACGCTTTGTCGCGCCTAGTCTAAACACTGATCAATCCGCCGGTGGTATTGCCTCATGAACGCCAAGCGCCCAGTCTGCGCGGCGCCCGCTCTCGAAACGCCCGCGCCCGCCGCCAGCCAGAGCTACCAGTACTGCACACTCGAACACACAGACGTCGCCAGCACTGCGTTGGCGGAAGAAGTGGCGTTGGCGATTGCCTACAACGACATCAGCCAGGCGGTCATGTTGGTAACACCGACCGATCTGGAAGACTTTATCGTTGGTTTCAGTATCGGCAGCGGCATTATCGCCGACGTTAGCGAGATTTATGACCTGAAACTCAGCGGTTCGGGCTCTGCCCAGTACGCCCATGTACAGATTTCCAGCCGCGCATTCTGGAACCTCAAACAGCAACGTCGCCAGTTGGCCGGCACCAGCGGCTGCGGCCTGTGCGGCGTCGAAGCCGTAGAGCAGGCTCTGCCGGATTTGAAGGTCTTGCCCGGTGCACCGTTACCGCCTGCGGCATGGCTTGATGGCCTGCGCCAGCGCATCAGCGCCTTCCAGCCCTTGGGCCAGTACAGCGGCGCGGTACATGCGGCGGTGTTTATGGACAGCCAGGGCCAGTTGCTGCTGGGCCGCGAAGACATCGGTCGGCATAACGCGCTGGATAAGTTGATCGGCGCGCTGATCCGCCAACAGATCCCGACCGAAGGCGGCCTGGCGATCGTCACCAGCCGTTGCAGCCTCGAGTTGATCCAGAAAGTCCTGCGCGCGGGCATCCAGACCCTGGTCAGCCTGTCGTCGCCCACCGGCCTGGCCCTGCAATGGGCTCGCCGACACAACCTCAATCTCATCCACCTGCCGCAAAAAGTGCGCCGCGGGTCTACAGCCCTGCGATGGAGAACCAGCCGTGAGCAATCATCATCAAGCCGACCAAACCCCGACCCCGCGCTACAAGCCTTACAAAGGCCCGGCCGGCGGCTGGGGTGCCCTGATCAGCGTGGCACAGGCCTGGCTGACCAGCGATAACGCACTGAAAAACCTGCGCATGATGCTCAAGACCAACCAGAACGGCGGCTTTGACTGCCCCGGTTGTGCCTGGGGCGATTCGCCGGAAAGCGGCATGGTCAAGTTCTGCGAAAACGGCGCCAAGGCGGTCAACTGGGAAGCCACCAAGCGCCGTGTGGACGCCGCGTTTTTCGCCAAGCACAGCGTGACCGCGCTGCTGGAGCAGAGCGATTACTGGCTCGAATACCAGGGCCGCCTGACCGAGCCGATGCGCTACGACGCCCAAACCGATCACTACACGCCCATCAGCTGGGAAGCGGCGTTCGCCCTGATCGGTCAACACCTCAATGCGTTGCCAAGCCCGGACATGGCCGAGTTCTATACCTCGGGCCGCGCCAGCAACGAGGCGGCCTACTTGTATCAGTTGTTCGTGCGCGCCTATGGCACCAACAACTTCCCGGATTGCTCGAATATGTGCCACGAAGCCAGCGGCGTGGCCCTGGCCCAGAGCGTGGGGGTGGGCAAAGGCACCGTGACCTTTGATGACTTCGAACATGCCGACGCGATCTTCGTCTGGGGCCAGAACCCCGGCACCAACCACCCGCGCATGCTCGAACCGCTGCGCGAAGCGGTCAAGCGCGGCGCCCAGGTGGTGTGCATCAACCCACTCAAAGAGCGTGGCCTGGAACGCTTCCAGCACCCGCAACACCCGCTGGAAATGCTCACCAACGGCGACAGGCCGACCAACACCGCCTATTTCCGTCCGGCGTTGGGCGGCGATATGGCCATCCTGCGCGGCATGGCCAAGTTCCTGCTGCTGTGGGAACGCCAGGCCCAGGCCGAAGGCAAGGAAGCCGTGTTCGACCACAACTTCCTCAACGAACACACCGCCAACGTGCTGGATTACCTGGCCAAGATCGACGACACCTCGTGGGATGAAATCGTTGAGCAATCCGGCCTGCCACTGGTGGAGATCGAGCAGGCGGCGCGCATGTACGCCAAGGGCAAGAACGTGATCATGTGCTGGGCGATGGGTATCACCCAGCATCGCCACTCGGTACCGACCATCCAGGAAATCGCCAACCTGATGCTGTTGCGCGGCAACATCGGCCGCCCAGGCGCCGGCCTGTGCCCGGTGCGCGGCCACAGTAACGTGCAGGGCGACCGCACCATGGGCATCAACGAACGTCCGCCGGTGGCGTTCCTCGACGCTCTGGAGCGTCGTTTCCAGTTCCAGGTACCGCGCACCAACGGGCACAACGTGGTGGAAGCCATCCACGCCATGCTGGAAGGGCGTTCCAAAGTGTTTATCGGCCTGGGCGGCAACTTTGCCCAAGCCACGCCGGACAGCACCCGCACCTTCGAAGCACTGCGCAATTGCGACCTGACCGTGCAAATAAGCACCAAGCTCAACCGCAGCCACCTGACCCACGGTAAAGACGCACTGATTCTGCCGTGCCTGGGCCGCACCGATATCGACATCCAGGCCGACGGCGCGCAAGCGGTCACAGTGGAGGACTCGTTCAGCATGGTTCACGGCTCCAATGGCCAACTGCAACCGCTGTCCAAGCTGATGAAGTCCGAGCCCGCCATCCTCGCCGGCATCGCCGCCGCCACCCTGGGCAGCAAACCGGTGGACTGGAACTGGCTGGTGGCCGACTACGGGCGCATCCGCGATCTGATCGCCGACACCATCCCAGGCTTCAAGGACTTCAACGAAAAAATCAAACATCCGGGCGGCTTCTATCTGGGCAACTCCGCCGGCGCACGCCGCTGGAACACGCCCTCGGGCCGCGCCAACTTCCGCCCGAACATCCTGCCCAAGGACCTGATCCACGAGCGCACCCACGCCACAGGGCGCGTGCCGGACCTGATCATGCAGTCGATGCGCTCCCACGATCAGTACAACACCACCATTTATGGCCTGGACGACCGTTACCGTGGGGTCAAAGGCCAGCGCGATGTGTTGTTCGTCAACGAAGCCGACATTATCCGCCTGGGCTTCAAGCCTGGGCAGAAGGCCGACATCGTGTCGCTGTGGGAGGATGGCCGCGAGCGCCGCGTCAAGGGCTTTACCTTGCTGGCATTTGATATTCCGGCGGGGCAGGCAGCGGCGTATTACCCGGAAGTGAACCCACTGGTGCCGCTCGAAAGCACAGGCGATGGCAGCCATACGCCAACCTCAAAATTTGTGGCGATACGCCTGGAAGCGGCGAGCGAGAGCGGTTTGATCCTGTCGCGTTCGGCCTGACCGATCATTTCGGACACAAAAAAAGGCCGCTTTTGTAAAAAAGCGGCCGTTCCGAAGTAGCTAATGACTCGCAAAAATCACTTAAGTTCCGTAGTTAAAACAGTAACTTAGAGAATTGTGTACAACTCGTGCTACTGGTCGGATTTCTATTGTCACAATGTCAATACAGCCTCAGGATCGCGCCGTCATCCCCTTGAGGTTTCCCTGAATGAAGTTTTCCTCGATTCTCTTGTTGTCCCTTGGCCTGGTCAGTGGCGCAGCCATGGCCGGTGGCACCACCGAAGCCGGTGTAGGCGGCGCATTGGGCGGGGTTCTAGGTTCTGTGGTCGGCCAGCAGTTGGGCGGCAACACCGGTTCGACGATCGGCGCAGCCATCGGCGGCGCGGGCGGTAGCGCGGTCGGCGCCGACAAACGCAGCCGTGGCGAAGCAGCCATTGGCGGCGCATTGGGCGCAGCCGGCGGCAACGTCGTGGGCCGCAGTGTCGGCGGCAGCACCGGTGCACTGATCGGCTCCGCAGCTGGTGGTGGCGCGGGTGGTGCGCTGGGCAACTATATGGGTAACAAGAGCGATGACGACGACCGCCGTTATCGTGGGCGCGACGACCGTCGCTACTACCGCGATGGCCACCCAGGCCGTGGCCATGCCTATGGGCATCGCAAGAACAAGCATCGTTATCGCGACTGATAAACACGCGGCCTGACGAATCACTGAAGAACTAAATGTGGGAGGGGGCTTGCTCCCGATAGGGGCGGATCAGTCATAGCATCCTTGACTGACCGACCTATATCGGGAGCAAGCCCCCTTCCACATTGTGCTTGCCGCGTTTGGGGATCGGCTACACCGCCAACCGCTGCAACGCCTCGCGCAACGTCCCCGCTATCGTCACTGGCTGGTTAGTCTGGCGCTCCACAAACACGTGCACAAAACGCCCCGCCGCACAGGCTTGCTCTTCGCCTGCCTTGAATACCGCCAATTCATACTGCACTGAGCTGTCGCCCAACTTGCCCACCCGCAGGCCGATTTCAATGCGCTCGGGAAAGGCGATTGACGCAAAGTAATCGCACGCCGAACTCACCACAAACCCCACCACCTCACCGTCATGAATATCCAGCCCGCCCTGCTCGATCAGGTAGGTATTCACCGCCGTGTCAAAAAAACTGTAATAGGTGACGTTGTTTACATGGCCGTACACGTCGTTGTCGTGCCAACGCGTAATGACCGGCTGGAAGTGAGGGTAATCGGCACGTTGCGGCACGGAGTCAGGCATGGGCACCTCTGGTCAAAGGGAAGTTACAGGTCATTCAAATGGGCCTCGGCCCACTCGCGCACCCCGGCGTAGGGGTAGTCCTCCAGCGCAGCAAAACCCGAAATGCCTCGCGCCTTTAACCGGGTGAACAGCGGCACACTGATACCACCCAGAAAACGCGTCAACCGTTCAGCGCCGGGCAGTTGGCCGGTGTGTGCATGATGCCTGTGGATAAAATCACCGCACAGCCCCATGAAATTTTTATCCACAAGCGGCGGCAGGCTCGGCGGCGCCGGTAGATGCGCGACGTGCCCCCGGCATACCGAGCAATGCCCGCAGCGCTGCGGTGCGTTTTCATCGCCGAAATACCGCGCCAGCCGCTGCCCCAGGCAGTGTTGAGTGGCAAACAGCTCGAGCATGGCGTGAATTCGCGCCACCTCCGTCACCTCGTGCTGCTTGAAGCCTGTGTATAACTCGGCGCTCAACACCTGGGGGTCAAAGTCGGTATTCAGCAGGCTGTAGACCTCGGTCATCTGCTTGCTTTCCAGCTCGATCAGGCCCTGCTCCTGGAAGTAATCCAGCGCCTTCACCACGCGGCTGCGCTCGGCGTTGTGTTGCTGGTACAGCGCATCGAAATCCACCGTCGCCCAGGTTTTCGCACGCTTGCACACTTGGATAATCGCTGCGACAAACTGCTGCCGCTCACCGGAAAATCGTGCCAGCAACGCCTCGGGTTCGATCAGGTACTTGAAGCGATATTCAGCATAAAACGCATAGCGCGGCGCGATCACGCCCTTGAGCTCCAGTTGCACCAGCAGCGTCTTGAGTGGCAGCTCGCGGATATTGCTGTGATCCGACAGCGAGCGCAGCAGGAACTCCCACTGCCCCTCGCCGCGCGCCGCCTGCAAGTCTTCGAGCACGCGCCGGATGCCCTCCTGCTCTGGCGTATCGCCATAGACGAAGTTCTCCAGCACATTGAGGCTGTCGCGGTTGGCCAGCACCAGGCAGTCCGAAGGCTGCCCATCGCGCCCGGCGCGGCCGATTTCCTGGCTGTAGTTCTCAATGGATTTGGGCAGGTCGAAGTGCACCACATTGCGGATGTCACTCTTGTCGATGCCCATGCCAAACGCGATGGTGGCAACGATGCAATTGCAGCGCCCGCCCATGAAGCGCTGCTGGATACTCTCTCGTTTATCGTGGGGCAAACCTGCGTGATAGGCCTCGGCCTGGATACCGTTGCGGTTCAGGTGCTCGGCGATCTGCTCGGCGGTTTTTTGCAGGGTGACGTAGACAATGCTCGGCTGGTTGGCCCGCTCACTCATCCATTGCACCAAGCGTCGGCGTTTGTCCGCACCGCTGACCGGCTCGACCAACAGGTTCAGGTTCGGCCGATAGAACCCCGTGGTTACCACATCGTGCGGCGCGATGGCGAACTTGGCCTGCATATCGGCGATCACCTTGGGCGTGGCTGTAGCCGTCAGCAGCAGCGCTTGTGGGATCTTGAACTGACGTTGGTAGTCCGGCAGTTTCAGGTAGTCCGGACGGAAGTTGTGGCCCCATTCGGAAATACAGTGCGCCTCATCCACCACCAACAATGAAATCCGCACGCTTTGCAGGAAGTTACGAAAGCGCTCGTTTTTCAGGCGCTCCACTGAAATCATCAGGATTTTCAACTCGCCCGAACGTGCACGCGCCATGACGTCGTTGGCCTGCTCGCGGCTCTGGGCCGAATCGATACTGCCCGCCGAGATACCGTGGCGCTGCAAAAAACCCAACTGGTCCTGCATCAGTGCCAACAGCGGCGACACCACCAACGTCAGGTGCGGCAGCAGGACCGCCGATAGCTGGTAACAAAGGGACTTGCCTGAGCCGGTAGGAAATATCGCGGCCGCCGAACGACCGGCCAGAACGGCGCTGACCGTTTCTTGCTGGCCCAAACGAAACTGTGGATAACCAAAGACCTGCTGGAGGGTGTCGTGCATAGGCTGTCACTCCATTGACCGGTGAACGTGGCTTGAAAACGTAGCCCAGTCAGCTCAGCGGATCGAGAAAGGTCGCATGGAAAAAAAGACAGGATGATACACAGGATGCAGCTAGGAACACCGCAAACCAAATGTGGGAGGGGGCTTACCCCCTTCCACACTTTCAGAACTGCGCCATGGCTGAATCAGCGGTTCCGCACCCGCTCAATCGCCGTGTCATACACCGGATTGGCCTTCTGCTCTTTGGCCAATTGGTAATGACGCAACGCATCCGCAAACTGCCCCGCCGCTTCGTAGATGCGCGCGATGTTGTAGTAAGCGCCGGCACGTACGGTGGTCGCATTGGCACCCGTCGCCAGGGCGATGGCCTTGCGGTTGGCCCAGATCGACTCAGCAGTGTTACCGGCCTTCTGATAGGCCAGGCCGAGGTTGCCGTAGGCCTTGCCAAAACCATTGTCCAGATCGATAGCCTGACGGAACAGGTCAATCGCCTGGTCCAGGTTACCCGCTTGGTAGGCCGCTTCACCCTGCACATTCAGACGCTTCGCATCAGCTTGTGCGGACGAGCTGACAGCTACTGCGGTGACCGCAACGCTGTCATCCAGCAATGGTTTTACTTCGTTCAGTACGTCCTTGGCATCGACCTTCACACCGCTGAACGTGTTGATGTCCTGGAAGTCGCCGCTGCCGGTCATGCGAAACACTGTCCACAGGTTACCGCTGCGGTTTTTCGGTACGTAGTAGGTGCGCACCAGAGATTGGCCCATGTACACGAACACCTTGGCTTCGCTGTTGGACAACTGGCGCGAGCCTGGATTGCCGCCGTTGCTGTAGTCATGCACGGCGTAAACGTAGCTTTCGCCGTAGTGTTTTTTCTGCAGGGTGATGGTTTCCGGGCCGTAGCTGTCGGTGTCATCTACGTCCAGCTCAGCGTCGGTGCCGGTCTTGTTCTCGAAGTAAATGTTGTTGCCGGGGAAGATCATATGGGAGTCGAGATCGTCCGGAGTCTGGCCCCAAGTCAGCACCACGCGCAGGCCGTCGAGGTTTTCCATCACCGGGCTGATGGCGTAAGTCATGCCTTTGCACGGGCACTTCACCACCAGGTTGGAATAGCCGGGCTTCTTGATGATCAGCAGGTTGCTGGCATCGTCGGCGGCTTCGCTGGTCAAGGTCACTTGGCCTTGAGCGTTGGTGCGGCCCACCACGTTCTGCGCGCCGTTGCGTTGCAGCAACACTTCGGCATCGGCGATTTTCTGATCCTTGACCACCGCGCTGAGCACTTCAATCGGCAACTGCTCGGCCTGAACGGAAAAAGCTACCGCGCACAATGACATCGCCGAAGCGACACGAAGCAAACTCATGCTTAACTCCCTTTAATAACGGGCGGAATCGCCCTACAAGATTTTGCGGTGAAACATACGCTGAATTCAGCCTGCTGGCGGAGTTTTTATACAAAATGTGACGCGGTTTTATCCCGCCTGCCCGCTGACGCATTGCGCTACAATCAGGCCTTGCTAACCAGGAGGACGCTGCAATGAGCGAACTGACGTTTGAGCAAAAACAGGATCACTACCATAAGATCCGCCGCTCCAATTATCTGGCCAGCCTGCGCCTGGAAGGGTTCGAGACCCAACCGACGGACGTCGACAAACCGCTGCCGACCCGCGAAGCCGTGCTTGCCAAGTACCGCAACACTCCACGCTGATGCTCGACAAATACGGGGTGGGCCAGGACCCGTACTGCTACCCCGGGAGCAGCGTCCTGCGTAACCGCCTGGATTTGCTCGACGAACACCGCCTGCACCAGGCCGAGCGGGAATTATCCGAAATCGCCGTGGGCAGCCTCCCGCTCTTCCCGCCGCCCTACGACCTCGCCCGCCTGCAAAACATCCACCGCACGCTGTTCAGCGACATCTATGACTGGGCCGGTGAACTGCGCAGCGTCAACATCCAGAAAGGCGACACACTGTTCTGCACCCCGGAACGCATCCCACCGGAAGCGGCGAAGATCATTCGTCATATGGAAGAAGCGAACTGGTTTGTCGGCGCAAACCAGGCCGAACTGGTGAGGAAAATTGCCGAGGCGTACGGCGACCTTAATGTTATCCACCCCTTTCGCGAAGGCAACGGCCGGGCGCAGCGGATCCTGTTCGAACAGATCATCGTGAACGCGGGGTTTTCAGTGAACTGGTGGCTGGTCAAACATGCAGCGTGGATCCCCGCGAACATTGATGCGGTTGCCTGCGACTATCGCGGGCTGGAGGCCATTTTCGAGCGGTGTATCAGCAGGCCGGCCAACTAAGAAAAAAGTTGATTTTCGGGGCGCTACACCACCATCGCGGCATAGGTATCTACACAATTTTTAAACGTTGGAAAATCCTCCCTGTAGTGAGCGGGCAAGCCGGACGCCCATCGTTTGAGCCGTTTCAGCTGTCAAATCGCTGCCAAGCCGAAAATGCCAGAAACCACTGTAGGAAACAGCCAAACACCGTGCAATCCCATTCCTAAACTGAAAAAACACCTGCTTGCCCCCCTACAGAACGCTCCGCCTTCTGACCGAAACTAGCGCTCTCTCAATTTTTTCGGCAAAAAAAGTGAACATCGAAAGGACTCAGCACATCGGCCATTACGGCGTCACGTTCACTGTGATCCGCCTTACCGTTTTACCTGCCAACCGACAGGCACTGGCAAACCTTTGTTTATTGGAGGCCGGTCCTTCAGCAAACGAGGTTCGCTACGGCCTAATGTGCCTCTACGAAAAGATGCTTGCCCGTGATTTGCCTTGCAAGATGACCGTCGCAATCTCCAAGCCGCTGACCCGGCGCCAGGCCGATTTGCTTAATGAACGTGGAACCATCGTGGCAGGGTTGATCGCCAGTGCTGTTTCAGCGCCCATCAGCCTGGCATCACCCTTTTTGGGAGCCGCCGCAGGTGGAGCAGTTGGCCTGAAAGTGAAAGATGTCATTCGCAGCTATCACGTCGCAGACGTCATCATCGGCATAGACGCACAAGTAAACGGCGGCATCGGTCCTCAACGATCGTTGTCAGCCATGGTCCGAAAGTTCCAGGGAGGATAATACGGTGACCGAATACTCTCCCTGGATAACTCTTATCATCGTTGTAGTACTTGCCACTGTATTGGATAGGAAACTGAAGCACCCCGTAATCAGAAAATGGACTGGGTTAGCCCTTATGCTTACAGGACCCACACTTTTATTCAGCGCCACGTCCTGGATAACACAGTTACCATTCTTCAGTTTCCCGATCATTGCCTTCATCACAGGTGTCGATCTCTTGTTCACCCAAAACAAACACAAAAGATCACACAACCATCCCCTTCACCCACTCCTGCGTGCCCCAACCATGAACCTGGCCCCCAACTTCCCCGAAGACCCGGCGATGCAACAGTTGTTGCAACTGCTGCACGAAGAAATCGGCCTGCCGAAACACAAGACCATCCGCCTGCAAACCGCGATCAACTTCGACCTGGGTTGCGACGGCAGTGAGGCCAAGCAACTTATGGAAGCACTGGAACAGGATTTTGGCGTCGACCTGGGCGACTACGACGCCTATCGTTACTTCAACCCACCGATGTTCGACGTGTTCATGAAGCGCCGCGCCAAGGGCCGTGGCGAAAAAGTGCCGCTGACCATCGGCATGCTGTACCTGGCGATCAAGACCCATAGCTGGGACACACAGACGCTGGAAAACCTGAGTTGAGCGAACACCGGGTCCAGGCACACCGCCACTCAAAATTCGATTCGTGTTTTTCAACGAGCGATTGTCGGCCGTACACGTGCTGGGGGGCGTGTGGATGCTGGTTGGGGCAATCGTTCTGCGCATCGCTTATCAACCCCTCACGCATAAAAAAGCCGCCCACAAGAGGCGGCTATTTCACAACGGCGCAGTCTTACAACTTAGGACCCGCAGCCTTGATCGCGTCGCTCACTTCAAACTTCTTGAAGTTCTCGATGAACAGACCGGCCAACGCCTTCGCCGCTTCATCGTAAGCCGCCTTGTCAGCCCAGGTGTTACGTGGGTTCAACAGGCCGGTTTCAACGCCCGGTACGGCCAAAGGCACGTCGAGGTTGATAGTGTCGAGGTGTTCGGTCTCGGCACCGATCAACGCGCCGCTCTGGATCGCTGCGATCACGCCGCGCGTGGTCGGGATGTTGAAGCGTTTGCCGACACCGTAGCCGCCGCCGGTCCAGCCGGTGTTGACCAGGTACACCTTGGAGCCGAAGCCGCGGATGCGCTTGATCAACAGCTCAGCGTATTCGCCGGCCGGGCGTGGGAAGAATGGCGCGCCGAAGCAGGTGGAGAAGGTCGACTTGATGCCGCTGCCCGAGCCCATTTCGGTCGAGCCCACCAATGCGGTATAGCCGGACAGGAAGTGGTAGGCCGCTTGTTCTTCGCTGAGGATCGACACGGGCGGCAGTACGCCGGTCAGGTCGCAGGTCAGGAAGATCACTGCGTTTGGCTCGCCGCCCAGGTTCTTCTCGGAACGCTTGGCAACGTGCTCCAGCGGGTAGGCGGCACGGCTGTTCTGGGTCAGGCTCACGTCGGCATAGTCGGCGTGCTTGGCGTCGTCGATCACGACGTTTTCCAAGACTGCGCCGTGCTTGATGGCTTTCCAGATGACCGGCTCGTTCTTCTCGGACAGGTCGATGCACTTGGCATAGCAACCGCCTTCGATGTTGAACACCACGCCCTCGCCCCAACCGTGTTCGTCGTCACCGATCAGGTAACGGCTTTCGTCGGCCGACAGAGTGGTCTTGCCGGTACCCGACAGACCGAAGAACAGGGTCACGTCGCCCGCTTCGCCAATGTTGGCGGCGCAGTGCATCGGCAGCACGTCGGCGGCCGGCAGCAGGAAGTTCTGCACCGAGAACATGGCTTTTTTCATTTCACCGGCGTAACGCATGCCGGCGATCAGCACTTTTTTCTGGGCGAAATTGAGGATCACGCAACCGTCGGAGTTGGTGCCGTCACGCTCAGGCACGCACTCGAAATTGGCCACGTTGAGCACTTGCCATTCGTCGCGACCGGCCGGGTTGTATTGGGCCGGGTTGATGAACAGGCAACGACCGAACAGGTTCTGCCAGGCAGTCTGGGTGGTCATTTTAACGGCCAGGTAGTGGTCTTCGGCAGCCCCTACGTGAACGTGGGAAACGAAGTGCTCTTGCGCGTTGTTGAAGGCTTCTACGCGGTTCCACAGGGCATCGAACTTGTCGGCTGGGAACTTGCGGTTGATCGGGCCCCAGGCGATGGCGTCCTGGGTGGAAGGCTCTTCAACGATGAAACGGTCAACCGGTGAACGACCGGTGCGGTGACCGGTTTCCACTACCAGCGCACCAGTATCGGCAAGCACGCCTTCACCGCGCTGCAGGGCTTCTTTGACCAGATCGTCAACACTCAGATCGGTGTATACGGCGTTATTGGCTTGCGTCATGAGGTTCCCCGTCGGCCTATGGCCGAGTGCTCCAAACGTTTTGTAGTAGAAAGTTGCGCACTACTACCGCGAAAAAAGTGGGCCGGATTATGCCAGAAAAGCCCAAAAAGAGTAGGGCCCTCCCGTCAGAACACCTCTAATCCGGCATTTGTCAGGTGATTTACCTGTGCTTAAACGTTTTAGTGGCGGGTGTCGGAAGGCGTGTCGATGCCCGCGCCAGCGAACAATTGAGCGACATCCGCCGCATCGAACAGGTAGCGCTCGTTGCAAAACTGGCAGTCGATCTCGATATGGCCACCGTGTTCCACAACCAATTGCTGCGCATCTTCCAGGCCCAGGCTGACCAAGGCATTGGCAGAACGCTCGCGCGAACAGCTGCAATTGAAGCGCAGGCCCTGTGCGTCGAACAGGCGCACGGCCTCTTCGTGGTACAGGCGATGCAGGATGGTTTCGTTGTCCAGGCCCAGCAGTTCTTCGGCCTTCAGGGTGTCAGCCAGGGCAATGATATGCCGCCAGCTTTCAGCACGGTCATCGTCGTCCTTGATGCGGTCAGCCGGTAATTGCTGCAACAGCAGGCCGCGGGCGCGCTTGCCGTCGGCATTGAGCCAGAACTTGGTGCCGACTTGCTGGGACATGACGAAATAATTGGTGAAGCAGTCCGACAGGGTCTCGCCGTCGAGGTCGACGATGCCCTGGTAACGCTGGCCTTCCGTAGGGTCAACCGTAATGGCCAATACGCCATTGGCCATCAGATCGGACAGGGTAGCGTCAGGCGCGATCTGGTCGGCGTGGTAACGGGCCAGGCCACGGATTTCACGCTCGCTGGAGCACTCGATCATCAGCATGGGCACCGGCCCTTCAGACCGCGCCTGCAGGATCAGCAGACCGTCGAATTTCATGGTGCCAACCAGCAGCGCAGCGGCCGCCATCAACTCACCGAGCAGTTGCGCGACCGGCTCCGGATAGGGGTGCTTGGCAAGGACTTCTGCGTAGCTGCGCTCCAGGGAGACCAGTTCGCCGCGGGCGTCGTTCTCGTCGAAAATGAAGCGTTGAGTGAAGTCGGTATCCGGTAGATCAGTCATAGGTCTGGGTATCTGAATTGATGACAAATTGATTACAACGTTTATAAAATTAAACGCTTTAGCACCGTTTTGGTGCGGTTTTCTCCTGGAAACAGAGAACTTAATAGAGCGAAGAGGGACAGTTTATGAACAATCCGGGTTTGTTCCAAGCCAAGTGGAACCTCCGGCGATGGGCTCTTTGCAATCTACTCGCTATCGGGCTGCTGTGTTTTTGGCTGTGGCCCACGGGGCAAATGCTGTGTTTGATTTTCGACGAGTGGCTGTTTCATCTGCTCAACGACCCGCTGGCGACCCATACAACATGGCTGCATGTGTGGGCTGTAGCCAGTTTGAGACCGTTTGATGCGGTGGTCGGGGTGATTCTGCTGACCCTGCTGATTCGCGGCGACTGGGTATTCAAGGCCGCGCAGGTGCGCCAGGCGCTGTTAGGTTTTGTCGGCATTTTGTTGCTGTTGCTGTTTATCCGCATGCTGTTTTCCAAGCTGGCGGCGCAAATGGGCTGGCAACACAGCAGCCCTTCGATGGTGGTCGGCGGGGCCATTCAGATGAGCGACTTTTTCCCCGGCCTGGAGAAGACCTGGGAGCTGAAGGACCGTTCGAGCCAGAGCTTTCCGGGGGATCATGCGTCGGTGCTGTTGATCTGGGGGATGTTCATGACCGTGTTTGCCCAGCGTATCGGGCAGTTACTGGTGATTTGGGGGTTGGCGGTGTTGTTCATGATGCCGCGCCTGGTGGCAGGCGCGCATTGGGGCCAGGACGATTACATCGGCGGCGTGTTGCTGGCCCTGTTGGCGCTGGGTTGGGGTTATTACACACCGTTTGCAGCGAAGGTGTCGGAGGGGTTGCTAAAGGTGACGACGCCGATTTTTGAGTCACTCGGCAAGTTGCCGGTGATCGGGCAATTAAGCGTCATACGCCCCGGTGCTTAATGCTGCAGGCTAAATGTGGGAAGGGTCTTGCTCTCTCCCACATTTGACTGGGACAGGCACAATCAATCTTCATTGCCGCTGCCGCGAAACTTGAACAGATCGCGGCGTTGCTTCTTGCTCGGCTTGCCATCGGTGGTCAGGCCTGAAGCTCCCGCCTTGCGCATCGCCGCCGCATTTTCGCGCTTGGCGATGCTGGCTTCGGTCTCGGCGTACAACGCCTGCGCTTCAGGGGCGCCACGGCGCACAATGGAAAGCGCCTGCACGACGATCGTTTTTTCATCAAAACCGGTGCGAATCTGGAACTCATCGCCAATGCGCGGCTCCTTGCCCGGCTTGCAGCGCTCGCCACGGTGATGCACTTTGCCGCTCTCGATGGCGGCTTTTGCCAGGGCACGGGTCTTATAGAAGCGCGCCGCCCACAGCCACTTATCCAGCCGAACCTTTTCTTCCTCTTCCTGCTTCTGAGCCACTTGAATTCCTCGCTCTGAAAAATGTCGCAACTTTACCGTTGAAACCCTTCGACGCATAAACCCCAAGGCTCACCTAAGATACGCCAGATAGCATTCTGTTTTCGCGAGGATACGCCGTGACCGACTTTCCGCTTTCACTCACCTCGCCAAACCAGCCGTGCGTGGGTTGCCGGCAAAGCGAGCCCCTGGGGTTCGACTTTGCTTTCGCCTACCAACCCATCGTAGACCTTCGCGACCAGTCGATCTTTGCCAATGAGGCCTTGGTGCGCGGCACCCAGGGTGAAGGCGCCTTGACGGTGCTGGCGCGCGTCAATCAGAGCAATCGCTACCGCTTCGACCAACGCTGTCGCACGCAAGCCATTGCTGGTGCGGCCGCCTTGGGGATGCAGACCCACCTGTCCATCAATTTCATGCCCAATGCCGTATATCGCCCGGAGCTGTGTATCCGTAGCACGCTGGAGGCGGCACGTGCGCACAACTTTCCAGTGGACCGGCTGATTTTCGAAACACTGGAAAGCGAGCACGTAGATAACTATCGCCATTTGACGAATATTCTGCGTGAATACCGCGAATTCGGTTTCAAGACCGCCATCGACGATTTCGGCGCGGGCTATTCGGGGCTGAATCTGCTGGCCGATTTCCAACCTGACTTGATCAAACTCGATATGGCGCTGATCCGCGATGTCGACAAGGACCGTGTCCGTCAGGTGATCGTCCGGGGGATTGTCACAATCTGTGAGCAGTTGGGGGTTACTGTCATCGCCGAAGGCATTGAAAGTGCTGGCGAGCGAGACTTTCTGTCCGACTGTGGAATATTTCTGATGCAGGGTTACTGGTTCGCCAAGCCTGCATTCAATGCACTGGCCGAGGTCTCACCTCAGGCCTGGGCGAACTGATCGGTTATCCATATTGAAGACATTTGACCATTTGACCGTTGTAGGTCTGCGTGAATGGGTGGCACTTCCCGATTTGGGAGTGGCTGGCCTGCGCGCGAAGATCGACACCGGTGCCAGCACCTCGAGCCTGCACGCCACCGATATCGAGCCCTTCGAGCGCGACGGAGAAAAATGGGTACGCTTTACGGCGCACCTGGGCAGTGTGGTGCAACTGCGTCACCGTCGCTGTGAAGCGCCGCTGGTGACGATGAAAACCATCAAGAGCTCCAACGGTCATGCGCAGGTGCGCTATGTGATCAGCACCACCCTGGCGCTGGGCGATCGGGTATGGCGGGTGGAATTCACCCTGGCCTGCCGCAAGGCTATGCGTTACCGCCTGTTGCTGGGTTCCAAGGCGCTGATTGACGGCCACTTGGTGGTCAATCCCGGCGTCAAGTACGTTCAAGACAAGCCGGTGTTCCCGGTCTCTACTATTTCTGCCCCAGGTGCTGCATGAAGATTGCTGTGCTGTCGCGAAACCCGCGTCTGTATTCCACCCGCCGCCTGGTCGAGGCCGGCACCGAACGTGGCCACGAAATGGTGGTGATCGACACGTTGCGTGCCTATATGAACATTGCCAGCCACAAGCCGCAGATCCACTACCGGGGCAAGCCGCTGGAAGGCTTCGATGCAGTGATCCCGCGCATCGGCGCGTCGGTGACGTTCTATGGCTGCGCCGTGTTGCGCCAGTTTGAAATGATGGGGGTGTATCCCCTGAACGAATCGGTGGCTATTGCGCGCTCGCGAGACAAGTTGCGCTCGCTGCAACTGTTGTCGCGCCGTGGCATTGGCCTGCCGGTCACCGGCTTCGCCCACTCCCCCGACGACATCCCGGACTTGATCGAAATGGTCAACGGCGCACCGCTGGTGATAAAGGTGCTGGAAGGCACTCAGGGCATCGGCGTCGTGCTGTGTGAAACCGCGACAGCGGCCGAGTCGGTGATCGAGGCGTTCATGGGCCTCAAGCAGAACATCATGGTGCAGGAATACATCAAGGAAGCCGGTGGGGCGGATATCCGCTGCTTTGTGGTAGGCGACAAGGTAATTGCGGCGATGAAGCGCCAGGCCAAGCCGGGCGAGTTCCGCTCCAACCTTCACCGTGGCGGCAGTGCCAGCCTGATCAAGATCACCCCGGAAGAACGCATGACCGCACTGCGGGCAGCCAAGGTAATGGGGTTGGCGGTAGCGGGTGTGGATATCTTGCGCTCCAACCATGGGCCATTGGTGATGGAGGTCAACTCGTCGCCGGGCCTGGAAGGGATCGAGACCACCACCGGCAAGGATGTGGCGGGAATCATCATTCAGCACCTGGAGAAAAACGGTGGCCCGAATATGACCCGGACCAAGGGCAAGGGTTAACCCCCGCCCGCTGACACAACAGAGCACCACACGTGATAAGGGGCTTGCCCCCGATTGCAGTGGGTCAGCTACAAATAAGCTGGCTGATCCACCGCTATCGGGGGCAAGCCCCCTCCCATATTTTGGCTAGACCGCGTCTCTTGGCAGCATCAGCCCAAGCGGCAAACGCACCCGTGCTTCAAGGCCGCCACCTTCGCGATTACGCAATTCCACGTTGCCGCCATGCATCGAAGCAATCCGCCGCACAATCGCCAGCCCCAACCCCGTGCCCTTGCCACCCCGGGCACGGTCGCCACGGGTGAAGGGGTTGAAGATGCCTTCCAGCTCCGCCGGGTCGATCCCCGTGCCACGGTCCATCACACTCAACACCACATAGGGCGCAGCGCTGTCACCCGACACGTACGCAGCCACTTCCACGTCGGAACCGGCATGGTGCAGAGCATTGCCGATCAGGTTGTTCAGCAGGCGTTTCATCGACACACGCCGCAATGCAAACGGCTGGATAGGTTCCAGACGCATGCTCACCTGTTCGCCGTTCTGGTTGTAGGGCGCAACGACCTCACGCACCAGATCCGTCAGGTCGACCTCTTCCACCACCTCGTCACGGCCATCACGGATAAACGCCAGGAACTGGTCGAGGATCGCGTCCATGTCTTCGATGTCGCGGACCATGTCATCGGTAAGGTCGGTGTGGTTACCCATCAACTCGAGGGACAACCGCAGGCGCGTCAGCGGCGTGCGCAGGTCGTGGGATACTCCCGCCAACATCAGTTCACGTTCGCGTCCGGCCTGTTCGACGTCTTCGGCCATCTGGTTGAACGCCCCGTACACCTCGGTCATCTCGCTGGGCGTATCGCTGACCGGCAAACGCACGCTGCGCCCTTGACCCAGTTGGCGGGCGGCAAATACCAGGCGCTTGAGCGGCTGGTTGAGCTGCCGCACGAAAATCCACGCGGATGCGGTTGAAAGCAATCCAATAGCCAGGAACCAGCCCAGCACGTTCCAGATCTTCTGCCCCCGCAGCGGGTGCGGGTACAGCGGCACTTTCAGCCAGTCTTCCCCCAGGCTCGGCGCGCGCACCCATAAGGCGGGAGACACATGCATGCGTAGCCGCACCTCGGTGTCTTCACCCAGTTCGGCCTGCATCTGGCGTTGGTAGATCTCGCTGTAGGGCCAGTGCTGCTCACCCTCCGGCACGCCCGCGCCGGCCACGCGCACCAGGGTGGCGGCCTTGGCGATCTTCTCGCGGTTCTCGGGGTCGGCGGCCCAGTAGGCACGCAGCGTCAAGGCGACACCATGGCTGTACTGCCGATCCACCAGCACGTCCTCGTTCATCAACAGATAAACCAGCGTAAGTGCCTTGGAAAACAGAACGACAATAAGCACCAGCCAAAGGGTGCGCGAGAAGAAACTTTGTGGGAACCACAGCGGGGTTTTCATAGATGACAGCTGGACACCTTGCAGGAACGAGCGGCGCTCGCAGAATTGCAGACGCCGAGCACGCCGTTGACCTTCATGGGATCAAACGCCAGGATGCTCGCCGCTGCAAATCATCGATCACTTGGTTGCGGTGCCATCCGGCACAAACACATAACCCACGCCCCATACCGTCTGGATATAACGTGGCTTGGACGGGTCTGGCTCGATCATCCGGCGCAGACGGGAGATCTGCACGTCGATGGAGCGTTCCAGAGCGTCCCATTCCCGGCCACGGGCCAGGTTCATCAGCTTGTCGCGAGTCAGCGGCTGGCGTGCGTTCATCACCAAGGCCTTGAGCACTGCGAATTCGCCGGTGGTGAGCATGTGCACTTCGTCGCCACGCTTGAGTTCGCGCGTTGCCAGCGACAACTCGTAATCGCCAAAGGTAACGCTTTCGTCTTCGCTGCCGGGCGCGCCAGGAACCGGCGGGGCCTGACGACGCAGTACGGCTTTGACCCGGGCCATCAGTTCATCCGGGTTGAATGGCTTGGCCAGGTAGTCATCAGCGCCCAGTTCAAGGCCCTTGATGCGGCTCAGCTCATCGCCCTTGGCGGTGAGCATGATGATTGGAATCTGATTGTTCGCGCCGCGCAGGCGCTTGCAGGCAGTCAGGCCGTCTTCGCCGGGCAGCATCAGGTCGAGTACGACCAGGTTGAACACTTCGCGCCCCAGTAGGCGGTCCATCTGCTCGGTGTTCGGCACCGCGCGGGCACGGTAGCCCTTGGAGTTGAAAAAACGCTCCAGCAGGCTGCTCAGCCCCGGATCGTCATCAACGATGAGAATTTTTTCGCCTTCAGCAGTTTGTGCAGTGCTGCTCATTGGATGCTCCTCTTATCTCGGCGCGCATTATGGCCTAGCTGCCGTTATACGCACCGTGTGCATTGTTAGCAGATTTTTCCTCCACTGCCAGTGAACCCGCGCCCTACAACCGCCGGCGCGGTACCCCCCAAGGGCAGAACGC
This sequence comes from Pseudomonas sp. S3_A03, assembly GCF_054668275.1. NCBI lineage: Bacteria > Pseudomonadati > Pseudomonadota > Gammaproteobacteria > Pseudomonadales > Pseudomonadaceae > Pseudomonas > Pseudomonas sp. S3_A03. The sequence goes on along the minus strand of NZ_CP162753.1, from coordinate 4,335,204 downwards.
TGGTTATAATGCGGCGCCTTCGTGCAGGGGCACTGTCAGACTTTACTGTTTACGGCTTCATCCGTTTTTTCAGCGCAGGGCAGCAATTTCCCGATTTCGAGGGTCAATAGGCTGCCTCTTGACCCAGGTAGCGGCGCCAGTCGGGCCGCTCAACCAGCTGCGCAAAGCCTTGTTTCCCGGGCCTGCGAGCTGCTTTTCAGAATTTCAGGTGGTTTTATGGACAGCATCAACAGCCGCATCGCCGAGGAACTCGGTGTACGCCCACAACAGGTCGAAGCGGCCGTCGCTCTACTGGATGAGGGCTCCACGGTGCCCTTTATCGCCCGTTACCGAAAAGAAGTGACCGGCAGCCTCGACGACATCCAACTGCGTCACCTGGAAGAGCGCCTGCGCTACCTGCGAGAACTCGACGAACGGCGCATCAGCATCCTCGCCAGCATCGAGGAACAAGGCAAGCTGACCCCGCAACTCGAGCGTGACATCAAGCTTGCCGACACCAAGACCCGTCTCGAAGACCTCTACCTGCCGTACAAACAAAAGCGCCGCACCAAGGGCCAGATCGCCCTCGAAGCCGGCCTGGGCGAGCTGGCCGACGGGCTGTTCAACGATCCGTCGCTGGCCCCGGAAGCCGAAGCCGCGCGCTTTATCGATGCCGAAAAAGGCGTCGCCGACGTCAAGGCCGCCCTCGAAGGCGCCAAGTACATCCTCATGGAGCGCTTCGCCGAAGACGCCAACCTCCTGGAAAAACTGCGCACTTACCTCAAGCAGGAAGCCATCCTCAGCGCTCGCGTCATCGCCGGCAAAGAGGAAGAAGGCGCCAAGTTCCGCGATTATTTCGAGCATGACGAACCGCTCAAAAGCATGCCGTCTCACCGTGCACTGGCAATTTTCCGCGGCCGCAACGAAGGCATTCTCAGCTGCGCGCTGAAAGTCGGCGACGAGTTGCCGGGCACCATGCACCCGTGCGAAGGCATGATCGGTCAACAATTCGGCATCCAGAATCAGAACCGTCCTGCGGATAAGTGGCTCGGTGAAGTCGTGCGCTGGACCTGGAAAGTCAAGCTCTACACCCACCTGGAAACCGACCTGCTCGGCGAGCTGCGCGACGGCGCCGAAACCGAGGCGATCAACGTGTTCGCCCACAATCTTCACGACCTGCTGCTGGCCGCACCGGCCGGCCCGCGCGCCACCCTGGGCCTCGATCCAGGCCTGCGCACCGGCTGCAAGGTCGCGGTGGTCGATGCCACCGGCAAGCTGCTGGACCACGCCACCGTGTACCCGCACGTGCCACACAACAAGTGGGACCAGACACTCGCCATCCTGGCCGCCCTGTGCGCCAAGCATTCGGTAGACCTGATCGCTATCGGCAACGGCACCGCCAGCCGCGAAACCGACAAGCTGGCCGCCGAGCTGATCAAAAAATACCCAGCCATGAAGATGACCAAAGTCATGGTCTCCGAGGCGGGCGCTTCGGTGTACTCGGCGTCGGAACTGGCGTCCAGGGAATTCCCGGACCTCGACGTGTCGATCCGTGGCGCGGTGTCCATCGCCCGTCGCCTGCAGGACCCGCTGGCCGAACTGGTGAAGATCGACCCTAAATCCATCGGTGTCGGCCAGTACCAGCATGACGTCTCGCAATTGAAACTGGCGCGAGGCCTGGATGCCGTAGTGGAAGACTGCGTAAACGCCGTGGGCGTGGACGTAAACACCGCTTCCGTGGCACTGCTGGCGCGCATCTCCGGCCTCAACGCCACGCTGGCGCAGAATATCGTCACCCACCGTGACGAAAACGGCGCCTTCAAAACCCGCGCCGCGCTGAAAAAAGTTGCACGCCTGGGTGAAAAAACCTTCGAACAAGCCGCCGGTTTCCTACGTGTGATGAACGGCGACAACCCGTTGGATTCGTCGGCCGTTCACCCGGAAGCCTACCCGTTGGTGCAACGCATCGCCGCCGAAACCGACCGAGACATCCGCTCGCTGATCGGCGACGCTGCGTTCCTCAAGCGCCTGGACCCGAAAAAGTACACCGACGAAACCTTCGGCGTACCGACCATCACCGACATTCTGCAAGAGCTGGAAAAGCCTGGCCGCGACCCGCGCCCAGAGTTCAAGACCGCAGAGTTCCAGGACGGCGTCGAAGACCTCAAGGACCTGCAACCGGGCATGATCCTTGAAGGTGTGGTGACCAACGTGACCAATTTCGGTGCCTTCGTGGATATCGGCGTGCATCAGGACGGTTTGGTGCACATCTCCGCGCTTTCGGAGAAGTTCATCAAAGACCCGCGTGAGGCGGTAAAGGCCGGCGACGTGGTCAAGGTCAAGGTCATGGAAGTTGATATCCCGCGCAAACGCGTCGGCCTGTCGATGCGCATGAGCGACACGCCCGGCGAAAAAATCGACGGTGCCCGTGGTGCGCGCCCTGGCTCCGCGCCACGCCCATCGCAGAACAACGCCCCCCGCAAGGAAACCGCGACTGCGGCGCCGAGCAACAACGCCATGGCCTCGCTGTTCGCCAACGCCAAGCAGTTGAAGAAGCGCTGATGCAAATCCCCGCCGGTTTGACCCAGAGCGCCTTCAGCGAACTGATCGGCTGCCGCCTGCAACGCCTGGAAGAAGGCGTTGCCGAGGTGGCCCTGACCCTGCAGCCGCACCTGCGTAACCGCGCGGGCAAGCTGCATGGCGGGGCGATTTTCAGCCTGGTGGACATCACCATGGGCCTGGCATGTTCCAGTTCCCATGGCTTCGACCAGCAGAGCGCGACCATCGAATGCAAGATCAACTACATTCGCGCCGTGGAAGACGGTGACGTGCTGTGCACCAGCCGGGTGATTCACGCCGGTAGACGCACCCTGGTGGTCGAAGCGGACGTGTATCAGGACGAAAGACTTGTCGCAAAAGCGCAGGGCACGTTCGCTGTCCTATAGCTCCTCACCCTTGATTTGAGTTAATTTCGGCGCTGCGATAACAGCGCCGGAATTTTCCGCTGCGCTGTAGCCCAATTCGTAGAATGAAGTAGGCTTTATTTATAGCGGGTCAAATCGACTCAAAACCAGGCGATCACGCCAGTTTTAACTTCACCCTTGTAGACCGTCCTGCCCACCCCCATATTGGGGCGACTGACGCGTGAAGGAATCCAACTTGAGCGAACTTCTCAACCGCCGCCTGGCCCTGCTCGGCAAGCGCGAACACCTCTCCCTGCTAGAGCAATGCCTGCACGGCATCGAGCGTGAATGCCTGCGCGTTACCGGTGAGGGTCGCCTGGCACAAACGCCGCACCCCGAAGCCCTGGGCGCCGCGTTGACCAACGAATTGATCACCACCGACTACTCGGAATCGCTGCTGGAGTTCATCACCCCGGCCCTGCCCAACCCGGCCGATACCCTGAGCAGCCTGGACAAGATCCACCGCTTCGCCTACACCAAGCTCGGCAGCGAATACCTGTGGAGCCCCTCAATGCCGTGCCCGTTGCCGGCCGAGGAAGATATTCCGATTGCCTACTACGGCACCTCCAATATCGGCCAGCTCAAGTACGTGTATCGCAAGGGCCTGGCCCTGCGTTACGGCAAGACCATGCAGTGCATCGCCGGCATCCACTACAACTTTTCCCTGCCGGAACAGCTGTGGCCGTTGCTCAAGGAGACTGAAGGTTTTGTCGGCACCGACCGCGATTACCAGTCCACGGCCTACATCGCGCTGATCCGCAACTTCCGCCGCTACAGCTGGCTGCTGATGTACCTGTTCGGTGCCTCGCCGGCCTTGGACGCGGGCTTCCTGCGCGGTCGCTCGCACCAGTTGGAAGTGCTCGACGCCGACACCCTGTACCTGCCGTATGCCACGAGCCTGCGCATGAGCGACCTGGGTTACCAGAGCAACGCCCAAGCCGGCCTGACGCCGTGCTACAACGACTTGGCGAGCTACACCGATAGCCTGCGCGAAGCGGTAGCAACACCGTACGCGCCGTACGTTGAAGTCGGCACGCACAAGGACGGTGAGTGGGTGCAGCTCAACACCAACATCCTGCAGATCGAAAACGAGTACTACTCCAACATCCGCCCCAAGCGCGTGACCTACACCGGCGAGCGCCCGATCCAGGCGCTGATGGCCCGTGGCATCCAGTACATCGAAGTACGCTGCCTGGACATCAACCCGTTCCTGCCGATGGGCATCGACCTGCCGGAGTCGCGCTTCCTCGATGCGTTCCTGCTGTATTGCGCGCTGAACGACAGCCCACTGTTCGCCAACAACGAGTGCGGCAACGCCACCTCCAACTTCCTCAGCGTGGTCAAGGAAGGTCGGCGTCCGGGCCTGCAATTGCAGCGTGACGGCCAGCCAGTGGACATGAAAGAGTGGGCGGCCGAGCTGTTGGAGAAGATCGCCCCGCTGGCCGCTCTGCTCGATCAGAGCCATGGCATCACTGAACACAGCGAGGCGCTGGACGCTCAACTGGCGAAGGTTCAGGACCCGTCCCTGACGCCGTCGGCCAAGGTGCTGGCGGCGATGGCCGAACGCAAAGAAAGTTTCGCGCAGTTCTCGCTGCATCAGAGCCAGCTGCACGCCGAGTATTTCCGCAAGGAACCGCTCGCGCCCGAAGAGCAGGCACGTTTTGAAGAGCTGGCCCGCACGTCGCTGGCGCAGCAGGCAGAGCTGGAGCAAAACGAAGTGGGCGATTTCGATGTGTTCGTCGGTTCGTACCAGGCAAGCATCCTCGCCATCAGCAACTAAGGACCTACGCGGTTCCCGGTGGGAGGGGGCTTGCTCCCGATGGCGGCGGGTCAGTTGATGCCTATACCGACTGACACCCTGCTATCGGGAGCAAGCCCCCTCCCACAGTTGCCCTTCACTTGCAGGAAGATTGCTTCAACCTTTCGCCCATAAGCTAATTCGAAAAAGTTATTTATTTTCGGATTCTTAGATCATTTAGTCTCCTCACATGCCGACCCTCGGCCGCCTGATTGAGGAGCTTACCCTTGAAACTGCTGACCCCTCTGCGCCTTCTGGCCGCATTGTCCCTGGCCGGTGCCAGCCTGTTTGCCCAGGCGGCGGATGTGACCATCGCCTACCAGACCACCGTAGACCCCGCCAAGGTCGCCCAGGCCGATGGCGCCTATGAAAAAGCCACCCACGCCAAAATAGACTGGCGCAAATTCGACAACGGTGCCGACATCATTGCCGCCATCGCCTCGGGCGACGTACAGATCGGCTATCTCGGCTCCAGCCCGCTGACCGCCGCGATCACCCGCAAAGTGCCGGTGCAGACCTTTCTGATCGCCACCCAGATCGGCGGTGCCGAGGCCTTGGTAGCGCGCGACGGTTCCGGCATCAACAGCCCACAGGACCTGATCGGCAAAAAGGTCGCCGTGCCGTTCGTATCCACCGGCCACTACAGCCTGCTGGCCGCGTTGAAGCACTGGAATATCGACCCGTCGAAAGTCACCATTCTCAACCTCGCGCCTCCGGCGATCATCGCCGCCTGGAAGCGCGGTGATATCGACGCCACCTATGTGTGGGACCCAGCCCTGGGCGTGGCCAAGGAAAACGGCAAAGTGTTGATCACCTCCGGCGAACTGGCCAAGTTCGGCGCACCGACGTTCGACGCGTGGATCGTGCGCAAGGATTTCGCCGAGAAGCACCCGGAAATCGTCACTGCCTTCGCCAAAGTCACGCTGGACGCCTACGCCCAATACCGCAAAGACCCACAAGCCTGGCTCGCCGACAAAAGCAACGTCGACAAACTGGTAAAGCTCTCCGGTGCCAAGGCCAGCGACATTCCGTTGCTGCTGCAAGGCAACGTCTACCCGCTGGCCGCGGACCAAGTGACCTTGCTCGGCGCACCGACCACCAAGGCCGTGACCGATACCGCCGCATTCCTCAAGGAACAAGGCAAAGTCGACGCCGTGCTGCCGGACTACGCCCCTTACATCAACGCCAAGTTCATCACCAACTGATTCAAGGAGTTCGTCGCGATGGCCTTGCTACAACTGGAGCGCATCAGCGCACAGTACCCAGGCGCCCCGGAACCGGTACTGGCAGATATTTCACTTGAGCTTGGGCCCCAGCAATTGCTGGTCGCCCTGGGCCCTTCCGGCAGTGGCAAGACCTCGCTGTTGAACCTGATTGCCGGTTTTGTCGAACCCTGCGCCGGGCGCATCACCCTTGATGGCGTACCGGTCAAAGGCCCGAGCGCCGAACGTGGCGTGGTGTTCCAGGACGACGCGTTGCTGCCCTGGCAGGACGTGCTGGCCAACGTCGGTTTCGGCCTGGAGTTGGCCGGTGTAGCCAAGGCGCAGCGTGAAGCGCGTGCGCGAGAAATGCTCGCCCTGGTGGACCTGGCCGGCTTCGACAACCGCCGTATCTGGCAGCTTTCCGGTGGCCAGAAACAACGTGTCGGCCTGGCCCGCGCCTTGGCGGCCGACCCGCGCGTGCTGCTGATGGACGAACCCTTCGGCGCCCTCGATGCGTTCACCCGCGAACAGATGCAGGAGCTGCTGCTGCAAGTCTGGCGGCGCACGGCCAAGCCGGTGTTCCTGATTACCCATGACATCGAAGAGGCGGTGTTTCTGGCCACCGATCTGATCCTGCTGGCGCCCAACCCCGGTCAGGTCGTCGAGCGCCTGCAACTGGACTTCGGCCAACGCTACGCGGCCGGCGAATCGGCACGGGCGATCAAGTCCGACCCGCGTTTTATCGAAACCCGCGAGCACGTGCTGGGCAGAGTATTTTCGCAACGGCAGGTATCCGCATGAGCAGCTATGAACTCCCCGCCACTGTCGCCAAGCCGCCGGCGCACATGGCGATCGCGGTGCGTCGCAACCTGAGTACCCGCTGGGTCAGCGTGCTGACCCTGGCGGCATTGCTGACGCTTTGGTGGGCCGTCACCGCCACTGGCTTGATCGAACCGCTGTTCCTGCCACCACCGTCTGCGGTGCTGCAAAAAGGCTGGCTGCTGGCGACCACCGGTTATATGGACGCCACCTTGTGGCAGCACCTGGGCGCAAGCCTCAACCGTATCGGCCTGGGTTTGGGCTTTGCAGTGCTCACCGCCGTTCCGGTGGGGATCGCCATCGGTTCCAATCGCATTGCGCGCGGCATTCTTGATCCGTTGATCGAGTTCTACCGGCCGATACCGCCCCTGGCTTACTTGCCGTTGATCGTGATCTGGTGCGGCATCGGCGAGCTGTCCAAGGTGCTGCTGATTTACCTGGCGATCTTTGCACCAATCGCCATCGCGACCGCGACGGGCGTGCGCACTGTCGACCCGGCCAAACTGCGCGCGGCGCAATCGCTGGGCGCGAGCCGTGCCCAGTTGATTCGCCACGTGATCCTGCCCAGCGCCCTGCCCGACATCCTCACCGGTGTGCGCATCGGCCTGGGCGTGGGCTGGTCGACCTTGGTGGCCGCCGAGCTGATCGCCGCCACCAGCGGCCTGGGTTTCATGGTGCAGTCGGCGGCGCAGTTCCTGGTCACCGACGTGGTGGTGCTGGGGATCCTGGTCATCGCCCTGATTGCCTTCGCGATGGAAATGAGCCTGCGCGCCCTGCAGCGCAAACTGGTGCCCTGGCATGGCCAGGCACATTGAGTGGTGAACCTATGACCGGCCTGACCGTTACCCCATTGAGCATCGCCCTGGGCGCCCAGATCAGCGGCGTCGATATCACCCAGCCGCTGAGTGCCGAACATCGCGACGCCATCGAACACGCGTTGCTCAGCCACTCGGTGCTGTTCTTTCGCGACCAAGCCATCACGCCGCAGCAACAGGCGCGATTCGCCGCGCATTTCGGCGACCTGCACATTCACCCGATCTACCCCAACGTGGCGGAACAGCCCGAAGTACTGGTCCTCGACACGGCCGTCACTGACGTGCGCGACAATGCCGTGTGGCATACCGATGTGACCTTCCTGCCGACCCCGGCGCTCGGCGCGGTGCTCAGTGCCAAGCTGCTGCCAGCGTTTGGCGGCGACACCTTGTGGGCCAGTGGGTTTGCGGCCTATGCGGCGTTGTCCGAGCCGCTCAAGGCGCTGCTCAACGGCCTCACCGCTACCCACGACTTCACCAAGTCCTTTCCGCTGGAGCGCTTCGGCAACACGGCAGAAGACGTGGTGCGCTGGGAAGAAACCCGCCGCAAAAACCCACCGTTGTCGCACCCAGTAGTGCGCACGCATCCGGTCAGCGGGCGCAAGTCGCTGTTTATCAACGAGGGCTTCACCACCAGGATCAACGAACTGGAACCGGCCGAGAGCGAGGCGATTCTCAAGCTGCTGTTCGCCCACGCGACGCGGCCGGAGTTCACCATCCGTTGGCGCTGGCAGGAGAATGACGTGGCGTTCTGGGATAACCGCGCGACCCAGCATTACGCGGTGGATGACTACCGGCCGCAGCGGCGGGTGATGCATCGGGCGACGATATTGGGCGACGCACCGTTCTAGTCGTCACACCGAAAATCAACGGTGGGAGGGGCAAGCCCCTCCCGCACTTTTGACCCAGTGGTATCAGGCTATTCAGCCGTGGATGGTTTTTCCCAAAGGTTAACCCCGCCTTCCTGCGCAAACCGGTCGATCTCTGCCAACTCCTCGGCAGTGAAGCTCAAGTTCTTCAACGCACCGACGTTCTCGATAATCTGCTCCGGCCGGCTCGCGCCGATCAGCGCACTGGTTACCCGTGGGTCGCGCAGGGTCCAGGCCAACGCCAGTTGCGCCAGGCTCTGGCCACGGCGCTGGGCAATTTCATTCAGCGCACGCACATGGGCGATGTTGGCTTCGGACAGATGCCCGGCCTGCAAAGAACCGCCACCCGGGCGATTGACCCGCGCGTCAGCGGGCACGCCGTTGAGGTATTTGTCGGTCAACAACCCCTGGGCCAGCGGCGTGAAAGCGATCACCCCGGCACCGAGTTCTTCGGTGGTGTCCAGCAGGTCTTTTTCCACCCAGCGGTTGAGCAGGTTGTAGGCCGGTTGGTGGATCAGCAACGGCACTTTCCACTCTTTGAGCAGCGCCGCCATTTCACGGGTTTTTACACCGGAATACGAAGAGATACCGATGTACAACGCCTTGCCCTGTTGTACGGCAGTGGCAAGGGCGCTGGCGGTTTCTTCCAGGGGCGTGTCGGCGTCAAAACGGTGGGAGTAGAAAATATCCACATAGTCGACGCCCATTCGCTGCAGGCTCTGGTCGAGGCTGGCCAATACGTATTTGCGCGAGCCACCGCCCTGGCCATAAGGGCCTGGCCACATGTCCCAACCGGCTTTGCTGGAGATGATCAATTCATCGCGGTAGTGCTTGAAGTCTTCGCGCAGCAGCCGGCCGAAATTGATCTCGGCGCTGCCATAGGGCGGGCCATAGTTGTTGGCCAGGTCGAAGTGGTTGATCCCCAGGTCGAAGGCGGTGCGCAGCAGGGCGCGCTGGGTGTCGATCGGGGTGCTGTCGCCAAAGTTGTGCCACAGCCCCAGGGACAGTGCGGGTAGCACCAGTCCACTGCGGCCTACGCGGCGATACGGGATAGATTCATAGCGGTTTTCGGCTGCAATGTACGTCATCGAATCCTCTCTGGGCTTGGGGCAAACAAGGCCCGGGAATAACGTTATTCCCGAGCCTTTTAAGCCGCTGAATCGCTTAAGTCTGCCTCATCCTTTTACAGCAAAGCGCTACAAGAGAGGAACGGTTTGACGCACATCCACAGGCCGTTTTCAGCGCACCAAGTGCAGGAACTGCAGGTGCCGCTCGTACTGATCGAGGATGTCGTTAATGATCTGTTCCTTGGTATAGCCGACCAGGTCGTAGTCCTGGCTGCCCTCGCTCAGGTGCACTTCCGCGCGGTAATAGCGGCGGTTGTTGATCTCTTTGGAACCCATGCCGCCACGGGCGAACGACGGTGTGAAATAGCCGCGCATCTGCACCTGGTAGATGAACGGGTGCTCCTCGCCATGGCCGATTTCCAGGCTGACGCTGTCGTTGGCCGGGTCCGGCTGAGCGACCACGCTCAGGCCCTTTTCGACGAACACAGCGGTCACTTCTTCAATTGCCGGGCGTACCGTCGAGTCAAGGAAGCGATACACCTCGTCACGCGACGGGAAGTGCACTGCCTGGCTCAAGCGCTGGCGCCAGCCGCCCCTGCCTTTACGCGAGGCCGAGATCGGCGCCAGTGAATGCAATTGTGCAATCTGCTTTTGCGACTCGAGATAGAAGGCTTTGTGCAGGCCCCACATCATCAACAGCAGGATCAGCGAGAACGGCAACGAAGTCAGCACCACCGCCGATTTCAACGAGTCGATACTGCCGGCAAACAGCAAGGCACTGGTGACCAGCGCGGTCATTGCGCCCCAGAACACGCGCAGCCATTTCGGCCCGTCTTCATCGGCGTTGCCGCCCTTGGACGACAAGGTCGACAGCACAACGGTGCCCGAGTCCGCCGAGGTGACGAAGAATACGAAGCTGATAAACACCGTCACCGCAATGACGGTTTTGCTCCACGGGTAGGTTTCCAGCAGCAGGTAGAGGCTCATCGACGGATCATCGATGGCCGACTGACCGAGCGCCGCCATGCCGTGGTTGAGTACCTGGTCGATGGCGCTGTTGCCGAAGATCGACATCCACGCCAGGGTGAAACCCAGCGGGATCAGGAGTACGCCGAACACGAATTCACGGATGGTACGGCCACGGGAAATGCGTGCGATAAACAGGCCCACGAACGGCGACCATGCGATCCACCAGGCCCAATAGAACACCGTCCAACCGCCCAGCCAGTCGCTGGGTTTGTCGTAGGCGTACACGTCGAAGCTCTTGGTCGGCAAGGCGCCAAGGTAGTCGCCGATGTTCTGGATCAGGGTATTGAGCAAGTGCTGGGTAGGCCCGGCGAACAACACGAACAGCAGCAGCGCGCAGGCCAGCAGCATGTTGATATCGGACATCACCCGCACGCCCTTGTCGACGCCGGCCACCGCGACCAGGATCGCCGCGCCCATCATCAGGGTGATCAGGCCGACCTGGATCCATTGGGTGTGGGCGATGCCGAAGAGGTAGTCCAGACCCGAGTTGAGGTGCAACACACCAAAGCCCATGTCGGCGCCCAGGCCGAATACCGTGGCAATGATGCCGAAGCCATCCACCGCATAACCAATGGGGCCGTTGATGCGCTTACCGATCAGCGGGTACAGCGCCGAGCGCAACGCCAGCGGCAGGTTATGCCGGTAGGCGAAATACGCCAGGGCCATGCCGACGAACGCAAACACGCCCCAGCCGTGCAGGCCCCAGTGCAGAAACAGCACCTGCATGGCCTGGCGCGCGGCGTCAGCGTTCATTGGCGCGCCCTGGGGCGGTTGCACCAGGTGCGTCAGCGGCTCGGACACGCAGAAGAAAAACAGCGTGATGCTGATGCCGGCGGCGAACAGCATGCCGGCCCAGGACAAGTAACTGAATTCGGGCTCGTCGTGGTCGGCACCGAGTTTTATCTTGCCGTAGCCCGATAACGCGGTGACCACCACGAAGACCAGATACAGGGTCATCGCCAGCATGTAGTACCAGCCGACCGTATTGGCCGCCCAGTTTTGCGCCGCCAGCAACCAGGCACCGGCCTGTTGCGGGATAGCGATGACAGTGATGCCGAACAGCAAAATGAAGGTAGCGGCAAAGTAGAAAACCGGCGCATTCATGCGCACCATGCCGCTGGCTGGGGTGGACGATGCACTCATGAACGATGCACCCCGAGGGTTGGGAATGTGGCTGTAAAAAACGGACTCAGCAAAGGTAAGCCTCCTGTTGTGAGCGGGCAGCGAACCACCGGGTTTAACTTGAACAAGCGTTCAAGTTAAACATGAAAAGGCGGTCTGGGACTAATCGCAGGGCTGAGCGGCAGATACTTCCTACACCAGCTCAAGGTTTGGTATGACGGGTGGCGGGAGCCAATCGTTCAGCGATTGCAGGGAGAAATCCGGTAAAAATCTGGAATGCAATCAAAAGTGGTAGGGGGCTTGCCCCTCCCACAGGGGATTCATGCCGGTTCTTTACTTCTGCGCGCCATCGTCATGCTGCAAGTTCGCCTGCGTGATGTTCGCCTCGGCCGGTACGCTGCGGGTCAGCCACACATTGCCGCCAATGGTCGAGCCCTTGCCGATGGTGATGCGCCCCAGGATCGTCGCCCCGGCATAGATCACCACGTCATCCTCGACGATAGGGTGGCGCGGATGACCTTTCTGCAATTGCCCATCCTCGTCCGCCGGGAAGCGTTTGGCGCCCAATGTCACGGCCTGGTAGATACGCACCCGCTCGCCGATGATCGCGGTCTCGCCGATCACCACGCCCGTGCCGTGGTCGATGAAGAAGCTCGGGCCGATCTGCGCGCCGGGGTGGATATCGATGCCGGTGGCCGAGTGGGCGATTTCCGCGATGATCCGCGCCAGCAGCGGCAAGCCGGCGCGGTACAGGTGGTGGGCCAGGCGATGGTGAATCACCGCCAGGATCCCCGGGTAGCACAGCAGCACTTCATCCACGCTACGCGCAGCGGGGTCGCCGTGGTACGCGGCCAGCACATCGGTGTCCAGCAGGCTGCGCAACGAAGGCAAGGCCAGCGCGAAATCCTGGATCAGGCGAATGGCATGGGCATCGAGCCGGCTGTCATCCTGGCCACCCTGGCGCGCGGCATAACGCAGCTCCAGGCGCGCCTGGGCGAGCAAGGCGTTGAGTGCCACGTCGAGGGTGTGGCCGACGTAAAAGTCTTCGCTCTCTTCGCGTAAATCCGCCGGCCCCAGGCGCATCGGGAACAGCGCCCCGCACAGCGCTTCAAGGATCTGCGCCACCGCCTCGCGCGAAGGCAATTGGCGGCCACCATGCTCGCCGCTCAACCGGCCGTTGCGCGTTCGCCATTGGTCGCGGGCGCCGCGCAGTTGGCTGACGATGGTCTGTAATTGCCAATGGCTGGAACGCTCACTCACGGTATTCACTCCTGACGTAATGGCCGTCACTTTACGGTATCCAACCGGGCCGCCCTTAAGAACCAATGGTGCGATGCTAAGAACTATTGGACATAAGCGATTGACGGTTGCCCGATGAAAAGTGCCTGCCTATAGTCGCTTCATCCCTTCAGCAACCGTGCGTAGCCATGATCAAGCAACAGCTCGACCGCTTTAACCGTCTGGACCTGCTGGGCGGCGTCACTGCCCTGGAAAAACTCGAACGGCTGTCGACCTGGCTGGGCCGGGACATCTACGTCAAGCGCGATGACACCACGCCACTGGCCATGGGCGGCAACAAACTGCGCAAACTCGAATACCTGGCGGCCGACGCCATCGCCCAGGGCGCCGATACCTTGGTGACCGCCGGCGCCATCCAGTCCAACCACGTACGCCAAACCGCCGCGCTGGCCGCCAGGCTCGGCCTGGGCTGCGCCGCCCTGCTGGAAAACCCTACCGGTACCGAAGACCCCAACTACCTCGGCAATGGCAACCGCCTGCTGCTGGAACTGTTCGACGCCAAGGTCGAACTGGTAGAGAACCTCGACAACGTCGACGACCAGCTCAGTGCCCTCGCCGACCGCCTGCGCAGCAACGGCAAGAAGCCGTACCTGGTGCCCATCGGCGGCTCCAATGCGCTCGGCGCCCTGGGTTACGTGCGCGCGGGCCTGGAACTGGCCGCACAGATCGAAGACAGCGGCCTGGAATTCGCTGCCGTGGTGTTGGCCTCCGGCAGCGCCGGCACCCACAGCGGCCTGGCATTGGCGTTGAGCGAAGCGCTGCCGAACCTGCCGGTGGTGGGCATCACCGTGTCGCGCACCGACGAAGCCCAGCGCCCGAAAGTGCAGGGTCTGGCCGAGCGCACGGCCGAGTTGCTCGGCGTGGGCATCCCCGACGCGTTCAAGGTGATTCTGTGGGACGAATACTTCGGGCCCCGCTACGGCGAGCCGAATGCCGGCACCCTGGCCGCGATCAAACTTTTGGCCAGCCAGGAAGGTCTGCTGTTGGACCCGGTCTATACGGGCAAGGCCATGGCCGGTCTGCTCGATGGCATCGGGCGTCAGCGGTTTGAAGACGGGCCGCTCATTTTCCTGCACACCGGCGGGGCGCCGGCGTTGTTTGCGTACAACTCAGTTTTCAACTGAATAAACGCGGGCTGAATGTGGGAGGGGGCAAACCCCCTCCCACATTAGACCCAACACATATTCAGAAATGGAATATGAATTAAGATTTATATTATTTTCAAGTCTTAAAAACCGCCTTTATCATCGCGCCGAAGGCCAAGACGCGCTTCGCGCTTTAAGGCAGGATACGACCTACTGCGTCACCTGCTTCGCTCAACATAAAAAACACAGGGGCTCTCATGACTATTTCTGTATTCCGTCGCACGTTGCTGGTTGGCACTTTGGGTCTGGCGCTGGGCGCCGGTTGGCTGGGCCAAGCGGTTGCCGGCGAACAACTGGCCACTATCAAAAAGGCCGGCGAGATCAAGATTGGCCTGGAAGGCACCTACCCACCGTTCAGCTTCGTCGATGAAAGCGGCAAGCTCAGCGGTTTTGAAGTGGAGCTGTCCGAAGCCCTGGCCAAAGAGCTGGGTGTGAAGGTCAAGCTGCAGGCCACGCCATGGGACGGCATCCTCGCTGCCCTGGAGTCCAAGCGCCTGGACGCGGTGGTCAACCAAGTCACCATCTCTGAAGAGCGTAAGAAGAAGTACGACTTCTCCAAGCCCTATACCGTTTCCGGCATCCAGGCGCTGGTGCTGAAGAAAAACGTCGACACGATCAAGACTGCCAACGATCTGGCCGGCAAGAAAGTCGGCGTAGGCCTGGGCACCAACTATGAACAATGGCTCAAGGACAACCAACCCAAAGCCATCATCAAGACCTACAACGACGACCCGACCAAATTTCAGGACCTGCGCATCGGCCGCATTGACGCCATCCTGATCGACCGCCTGGCCGCCCTGGAATACGCCAAGAAAGCCCCAGACACGGCCGCCGCCGGCGACGCCTTCTCGCGTCAGGAATCCGGTATCGCCCTGCGCAAAGGCGAGCCTGAACTGCTGGACGCGGTGAACAAGGCCCTCGACAAGCTGCGCGCCGATGGCACCTTGAAGAAGCTCTCCGAGAAGTACTTCAACGCTGACGTCACTCAATAATGGAAGCAGGTTTCCAACTCGCGCTGGACTCCGCGCCCTTTTTGCTCAAGGGCGCGTATTACACGGTGATTCTTAGCCTTGGCGGGATGTTTTTCGGCTTGCTGCTGGGCTTCGGCCTGGCCTTGATGCGTCTGTCGCGCTTCAAGCTGCTGCGCTTGCCCGCCCGGGTCTACGTGTCGTTCTTTCGCGGCACGCCCTTGCTGGTACAGCTGTTTTTGATCTACTACGGCTTGCCGCAAGTGGGCATCGAGCTGGATCCGATTCCGGCTGCCATGATCGGTTTTTCGCTGAACATGGCCGCTTACGCCTGTGAAATCCTGCGGGCCGCCATCGCCTCCATCGAGCGTGGCCAGTGGGAAGCCGCGGCCAGTATCGGCATGACCCGCGCGCAGACCCTGCGCCGGGCCATCCTGCCGCAGGCCATGCGCACCGCCCTACCACCGTTGGGCAACAGCTTTATTTCGCTGGTCAAGGACACGGCGCTGGCCGCGACCATCCAGGTGCCCGAGCTGTTTCGCCAGGCGCAACTGGTGTCGGCGCGCACCTTCGAAATTTTCACCATGTATCTGTCCGCAGCCCTGATCTACTGGGTGCTGGCGAGCATCCTGGCGCATTTTCAAAATCGTCTGGAAGACCGGGTCAACCGGCATGACCTGGAGTCCTGAAGCATGATCGTGGTGGAAAAGCTGACCAAACAATTCAACGGTCAGGTGGTGCTCAACGGTATCGATCTTGAGGTCAAGGCAGGCGAAGTCGTCGCCATCATCGGCCCCAGCGGTTCCGGCAAGACCACCTTCCTGCGCTGCCTGAACTTCCTCGAAGAACCCACCAGCGGTCGCATCAAGGTGGGCGACATCCAGATCGACGGCAGCAAACCGCTCAACCAACAACAAAGCCTGGTGCGGCGCTTGCGCCAGCACGTGGGTTTTGTGTTCCAGAACTTCAACCTGTTCCCGCACCGCACCGCGCTGGAAAACGTCATCGAAGGGCCCACCGTGGTCAAGAAGATGCCACGCCAAGACGCTATCGCCCTGGGACGCAAGCTGCTGGCCAGGGTCGGCCTGGCAGGCAAGGAAGACGCCTACCCACGGCGCCTGTCCGGCGGCCAGCAACAGCGTGTGGCGATTGCCCGGGCGCTGGCCATGGAGCCTGAGGTGATTCTGTTCGATGAGCCCACCTCGGCGCTGGACCCGGAGCTCGTCGGCGAAGTGCTGGCGACCATCCGCAGCCTGGCCGAAGAGAATCGCACCATGGTCATCGTCACCCACGAAATGAGCTTTGCCCGCGACGTGGCCAACCGGGTGATCTTTTTCGATAAGGGCGTGATCGTCGAACAGGGCGATGCCAAGGCGTTGTTCGCCAACCCCAGGGAAGAACGCACCCGACAGTTCCTGAGCAAATTCCTGGCTCACTGATACCGTTGCAACCAGGCAGCACACCGGCCTGTGACAAGGGAGCTTGCTCCCTTGTCACAGGGCCTACAGGCATGCGGCGAACCCTCAGGTAAAACACACCGCCAGCACCGTCTTAAAATCCCCCTCCCAGTCAGACCCTTCTGAATCTTCTCCGACCCGCCGTTTAGCCCTTTGCCGCCATTGACGCCTTGCGGCAAACCCTCTTATCTAGCGCCCAGAGGATTGGATCCTATCCCGGCTACTCACTGAAATCGTTCCTTCCAGCTCCCGGCGCACCCGCGCCCACGGGCCGGAACGATTGCTGCTGGCTGCATCAAGGAGATGACTTATGACGCGCACTGCAACCGAGGCAATACTCACCGCCCCAATCCTGCCCCAAGCTAGTCGACAAGGCATCAACGCACTGGCGGCCGCACAGCTGCTGGTGGACATCGCCCCTTACCCCGGCATGGACGAAGGCGACCTGATCGAGCTGTTCTGGAACAACTGCTTCGCCGCCTCACGACGGGTGAGCGCGGGCAAGGTCGGCGCACCCACCCACCTGCGGGTTCCGCAAAGCTTTGTGCTGGACGGCCTGGCACAGGTTCGCTACCAGGTCATGCGGATCGGTCACGGCCCGTCGCGTTCGGCAGTGACCACGGTACGGGTCAAGACCAACTTCCCAGGCGGCCAGCCGATGGCGCTGTACAGCGATGAAAACCAGAACCTTGCACCGGTCGGCCTGCCCGAGACCATCCGCCGTTACGGCGTCAACGAGCGCCAGGCGCGGCGTGGAATCCCACTGACCATCGAGCCCTACCTGAACATGAGCAGCGGCGATGCCATCACCCTGCGCTGGGGCGATGTGCGCCTGGACCTGCCGCGGATCCAGGCGAAGACGGTGGGCCTGCCGGTGCAGGTCTGGGTGCCGTCGGCGGTGATTGTCGAAGGCGGGGACGACAGCCGCATCGAGGTCACGTACTGCATTCTGGATCGCGTCGGCAATAATTCACGCTGGGCGCCGGCACGCACGTTACGTATCGCCGCCTGCACCACCCCCCCCACCGCCAAGACGGCATTGACCTATCAACCACGGCCCCTCGGCTCGCCGTGCGAACCTGGGTAACGGCTCTTCTATGCATATTCCCAAAAGTTAGTTTATTTAAATATTTAACAAGCTTAGGGTATATGCACCGGACCACCGGACATCTCTGATTTTTCTGTTTTTATTTCATTGAATGCGAGGTCGGTATGGTCAGGATTACCCCGGTGCATAACGCCAGGGCATTACGTGCAGCCAAGGAGCGGCGCTGATGTCTAACTTGGCTCTAACACCCCCCGGAATGATCTGGATATCGCGCCCCTGCTGTTGCCGGCCGCCGTGCTGCGCAACGATGCAGAGGCGCTCGACGCAGCCCATGCGCTGGCCCAGGCTGCACGTGTGCAGGCCGCCCAGCGCGACCAGCAACGCCAGTTGCCGTGGGCGCAGGTCGAACAGTTCACCCGCAGCGGGCTGGGCAGTATTTCCATTCCCCGCGAGTACGGCGGCCCGCAAGTGTCTTTCGTGACCCTGGCCGAGGTGTTCGCGATCATCAGCGCGGCAGACCCGGCCCTCGGGCAGATCCCGCAGAACCATTTCGGCATCCTGCACCTGTTGCAGGGCGCAGCCACCGAGCGCCAGAAAAAGCAGCTGTTCCAGAGCGTGCTCGACGGCTGGCGCATCGGCAACGGCGGCCCCGAGCGCGGCACCAAAAACACCCTGGAACTCAAGGCGCGCATCACCGCCAAGGGCGACGGTCATGTGGTCAGCGGCCAGAAGTTCTACTCCACCGGCGCACTGTTTGCCCATTGGGTGGCGATCAAGGCGCTGAACGATGACGGCCGGCAGGTCATGGCCTTTGTAAGCCGTGGCACCCCAGGGCTGCGCATCGTGGATGACTGGTCCGGCTTCGGCCAACGCACCACCGCCAGCGGCACCGTATTGTTGGACCAGGTGCCGGTGAGCGCCGAACTGGTGGTCGACAACTGGCGCATCGGCCAAAGCCCGAACATCCAGGGCGCGGTGTCCCAATTGATCCAGGCCGCCATCGACGCAGGTATCGCCCGTGGCGCCCTCGACGACACCCTCGCCTTCGTGCGTGAACGCTCGCGCCCATGGGTCGACGCCAAGGTCGAACGCGCCAGCGATGACCTGTATGTGATCGCCGACATCGGCAAGCTGACCATCGAACTGCACGCCGCCCAAGCGCTGCTGCGCAAGGCCGGTCAGGTACTGGACCAGGTCAGCGCCGCGCCGATCACCGCGCAGTCGGCCGCCCGCGCGTCCATCGCCGTGGCCGAGGCCAAGGTGCTCACCACCGAGGTCTCGTTGCTGGTCAGCGAAAAGCTCTTCGAACTGGCCGGCAGCCGCGCCACCCTCGCCGAATTCAACCTCGACCGTCACTGGCGCAATGCGCGGGTACACACGCTGCACGACCCGGTGCGCTGGAAGTATCACGCGATCGGCGCCTATCGGTTGAACGGCACATTGCCGGCTCGCCACTCCTGGATCTGACCGACCAGAACACTTTTCCACGAGATTCTGGAGAACACCTATGACTTTCTCTGCAAACGTCGCGGTTATCACCAGCGACGAACAAGCCCTTATTGTCGCCAGCGATCTCGCCGAAGACCTGCGCCGCGACAGCGCCCAGCGCGACCGCGAACGCCGCCTGCCCTGGCCGGAGCTGGATGCGTTTTCCCGCTCCGGCCTGTGGGGCATCAGCGTGCCAAAACAACACGGCGGCGCCGGCGTGTCCAACGTCACGCTGGCCAAGGTCATCGCGCTGATCGCCCAGGCCGACGCCTCGTTGGGGCAGATCCCGCAAAACCATTTCTATGCCCTAGAAGTGCTGCGCGTGAACGGCAGCCCGGCGCAGCAACAGCGCCTGTACGCCGAGGTACTCGCCGGCCGGCGCTTTGGCAATGCCCTTGCGGAACTGGGCACCAAGACCGCTCACGACCGCGTCACGCGCATCACCCGCGACGGCGACGGCTTTCGCATCACCGGTCGCAAGTTCTATTCAACCGGGGCGATCTACGCGCAACGCATTCCGACCTCGGTGGTGGATGAACACGGCGTGCAGCAACTGGCCTTTGTGCCCCGCGACAGTACCGGCCTGGAAGTGATCGACGACTGGAGCGGCTTCGGCCAGCGCACCACCGGCAGCGGCTCGGTGGTGTTCGACAACGTGTGGGTCGCCGCCCACGACGTGATCCCCTTCCAGAGCGCCTTTGAACGCCCGACCACCGTCGGGCCGCTGGCGCAGATCCTCCATGCCGCCATCGACACCGGTATCGCCCGCGCCGCGTTTGAAGATGCGCTGCACTTTGTGCGCACCAAAACCCGCCCGTGGATCGATGCCGGCAGCGACAAGGCCACCGAAGATCCGCTGACGCTCAAGAGCTTCGGCCACCTGAGCATTCGCCTGCACGCCGCCGAAGCCTTGCTGGAGCGCGCCGGTGAATTTCTTGACCAGGCCCAAGCCGACAGCAACGCCCACACCGTCGCCGCCGCCTCGGTTGCCGTGGCCGAAGCCCGCGCCTTGAGCACCGAGATTTCCCTGGCCGCCGGCAGCACTCTGTTCGAACTCGCCGGCAGCCAGGCGACCCTGGCCGAGCACGGCCTGGACCGCCACTGGCGCAACGCCCGCGTACACACCCTGCACGACCCGGTGCGCTGGAAATACCACGCGGTGGGCAATTACTACCTCAACGATGAAAACCCGCCGCTGCGGGGGACGATCTGATGGCAAAGAAAAAGATCCTGCTCAATGCCTTCAACATGAACTGCATCGGGCACATCAACCACGGTATGTGGACCCACCCACGGGACACCTCCACCCAGTACAAAACCATCGAGTACTGGACCGAACTGGCGCAAATCCTTGAGCGCGGGTTGTTCGATGGCTTGTTCATCGCCGATATCGTCGGCGTGTACGACGTCTATCAGAACGCCATCGACGTGCCGCTCAAGGAGTCGATCCAACTGCCGGTCAACGACCCGTTGCTGCTGGTTTCGGCCATGGCCGCCGTCACCCGAAACCTCGGTTTCGGCCTCACCGCCAACCTCACCTACGAGCCGCCGTACCTGTTCGCCCGGCGCATGTCCACGCTGGATCATCTGAGCCGTGGCCGGGTGGGCTGGAACATCGTCACCGGCTACCTCGACAGCGCGGCCAAGGCCATGGGCCTTACCGAGCAGGTCGAGCATGACCGGCGCTACGACCAGGCCGATGAGTACCTGCAGGTGTTGTACAAACTCTGGGAAGGCAGCTGGGAAGACGACGCCGTCATCAACGACCCGGCGCAACGGGTCTACGCGCAGCCGGGCAAGGTGCACAAGGTGCAGCATCACGGCGAGTTCTATCAGGTGCAGGGTTATCACCTGTGCGAGCCGTCGCCGCAGCGTACGCCGGTGCTGTTTCAGGCCGGCAGTTCGGAGCGCGGTTTGCTGTTCGCCGGGCGGCATGCCGAGTGCGTGTTCATCAGCGGGCAGAACAAGGCCGCGACCAAAGTGCAGGTGGACAAGGTGCGCGCCAGCGCGGTCGAGGCCGGGCGCAACCCGGACGACATCAAGGTGTTCATGGGCCTTAACGTCATCGTCGCCGCCACCGAGGCACTGGCCTGGGCCAAGCACGCCGAGTACCTGAGCTACGCCAGTGCCGAAGCCGGGGTGGCGCATTTTTCCGCGTCCACCGCGATTGATTTTGCCCAATACGCGCTGGACGAACCGATCCAGTACGTCAAGAGCAATGCCATCCAGTCGGCCACCAAGAACCTGCAGAACAACGACTGGACCCGGCGCAAATTGCTCGAACAGCACGCCCTGGGCGGACGCTATATCACCCTGGTGGGCTCGCCCGAACAGGTGGCGGATGAGTTGGAGTCCTGGATCAGCGAAACCGGCCTGGATGGCTTCAACCTGACGCGCATCGTCACGCCGGAAAGCTACGTGGACTTTATCGACCTGGTGGTGCCGGAGTTGCAGCGGCGAGGGTCGTACAAGACCGAATATGCGCAGGGAACGCTGCGCGAAAAAGTCTTCCACGGCACGGCGCGACTACCCGAACAACACACCGGCTCCACCTACCGACACTGATCAAAAAATGTGGGAGCAAGCCCCCTCCCACACTGGAACTGCATTGTTTGTCCTAATACCTCATGACTGGAAACCCACTATGAAAAAGACATACCTCAATAACCCAGTCAAAGCACTGGCCCTGGCCTTCGGCCTGCTCAGCTCGGCCGTGTTCGCCGCCGACGCGCCGCTCAAGGTCGGTACCACCGCCGCCTTCGCGATTCCGCTGGAGGCCGCCGTAGAAGAAGCCGGCAAGCAAGGCCTCAAGGTCGAGTTGGTGGAATTCACCGACTGGATCGCACCCAACGTCAGCCTCGCGGCCGGCGATATCGACGTGAACTATTTCCAGCACATACCCTTCCTGGAAAACGCCAAGGCCGCCGCCGGGTTTGATCTGGTGCCGTACGCGCCGGGCATCATCAACAACGTCGGGCTGTATTCCAAGCAGTACAAAAGCTTCAACGACCTGCCCGAAGGCGCCAGCGTGGCCATCGCCAACGACCCGATCAACAGCGGTCGCGGCCTGCAACTGCTGGCCAAGGCGGGGCTGATCACGCTCAAGCCGGGCGTGGGCTACAAAGCCACCGAAGAAGACATCGTGGCCAACCCGAAAAAGATCAAGATCCTGCAAGTGGAAGCCGTGCAACTGGTGCGCGCCTATGACGACGCCGACCTGGTGCAGGGCTACCCAGCGTATATCCGCCTGTCCAAGACCTTCGACGCGGAATCGGCGCTGCTGTTCGACGGCCTCGACCACCCGGAGTACGTGATTCAGTTCGTGATCCAGCCCAAGAGCAAAACCGACCCGCGCGTGATCAAGTTCGTCGACATCTACCAGCATTCGCCGGTGGTACGCGCAGCGCTGGATAAATCCCTGGGCAAGCTCTACCAGGTCGGTTGGGAAGCTAAAAATGAGCGCCGCCAACGCCCAACTGCGCGACCTGGGCACAGCGCCCAGGGACGCCGAACAGACTGAACTGCACCCGGACCTGAACCGCGCCCATGTGCGCTTTATCAACCTGGGCAAGACCTATGACGGCCAGGTGCATGCCCTGCAAGGCATCGACCTGGCGATCCAGCGCGGCGAGGTGTTCGGCATCATCGGCCGCAGCGGCGCCGGCAAGTCCTCGCTGATCCGCACCATCAACCGCCTGGAGCAACCCAGCAGCGGGCGGGTGCTGATCGATCAGGTGGACATCGGCGACTTCGACGAAGACCACCTGGTGGCGCTGCGTCGGCGTATCGGCATGATCTTCCAGCACTTCAACCTGATGTCGGCCAAGACGGTATGGCAGAACGTCGAACTGCCGCTCAAGGTCGCCGGCGTACCCAAGCCCCAGCGCGAGCAAAAAGTGCGCGAGCTGTTGGAGCTGGTGGGCTTGCAGGACAAACACACGGCTTACCCGGCGCAGCTGTCCGGCGGGCAAAAACAGCGGGTGGGCATCGCCCGCGCGCTGGTGCACGACCCTGAGATTCTGCTGTGCGACGAAGCCACCTCGGCGCTGGACCCGGAAACCACCCAGTCGATTCTCGGCCTGCTGCGCGAGATCAACCGGCGCCTGGGCCTGACCATCGTGCTGATCACCCATGAGATGGCGGTGATCCGCGACATCTGCGACCGCGTGGTGGTGCTGGAGCACGGGCGCATCGTCGAGCAAGGCCCGGTGTGGGAAGTGTTCGGCAACCCCCGACATGAAGTCAGTAAAACCCTGCTGGCACCACTGCAACACGGGCTGCCGCAAGAGCTGCAAAGCCGGTTGCACGCCGCTGCGCCGTCGCCTGACGCGGCCGTGGTGTTGCGCTTGCAGCTCACCGGCAGCAGCCGCGATGAGCCGGACCTGGCCGCGCTGTTCAGCGCCCTCGGCGGGCGCGTGCGTTTACTGCAAGGCGGCGTGGAACGTATCCAGGGGCATGCACTGGGGCAGTTGCTGCTGGCGGTGAGTGGCTCGAGTCACACCGCCGGCGAGCTGCGCACACGCGCCGCGAACTGGGCACAACAGGTGGAGGTGCTGGGCTATGTGGTTTGATCGTTTGGTACAGGGCGCCATCGACACCTTGTTGATGGTCGGTGTGTCGTCGTTGATCGCGTTGCTGGTGGGGATTCCACTGGCGGTGTTCCTGGTCACCAGCGACAAGGGCGGCATCTACCAGGCACCGGCGTTGAACCGCGTGCTGGGCGCGTTCGTCAATCTGTTCCGCTCCATCCCGTTCTTGATCCTGATGGTGGCGCTGATCCCGTTCACCCGCCTGATCGTCGGCACCACCTATGGCGTGTGGGCGGCGGTTGTACCGCTGACCATCGCCGCTACGCCG
Source organism: Pseudomonas sp. S3_A03 (assembly GCF_054668275.1). Lineage (NCBI taxonomy): Bacteria > Pseudomonadati > Pseudomonadota > Gammaproteobacteria > Pseudomonadales > Pseudomonadaceae > Pseudomonas > Pseudomonas sp. S3_A03. The sequence continues at coordinate 4,311,282 of NZ_CP162753.1, read as the reverse complement.
TTTTTCGCGCGCATTGCCGAGGTGAGCCTGCGCGAGGTCGACCACGGCCTGATCGAAGCCGCGCAGGCCATGGGTTGCCGGCGCTGGCACATCATCTGGCATGTGTTGCTGCCTGAAGCGCTGCCGGGGATTGTCGGCGGGTTCACCATCACGTTGGTGACCATGATCAACTCCTCGGCCATGGCCGGGGCAATTGGCGCCGGTGGCTTGGGCGACATTGCCTATCGCTATGGCTATCAGCGCTTTGATACGCAGATCATGCTCACGGTGATCGTGCTGCTGGTGGCGCTGGTGGCGGTGATTCAACTGGGCGGTGATCGCCTGGCGCGGGTGCTGAACAAGCGCTGAGCCCCGAGGGTTGCCACGCAACCGGCGCGGGGCAAGCCTGCTCAAGGTATAGTCGGGCCATCTCCGTATTCGGTATTGCCCGTCATGACCCTCAAGCCCGATGACCTCCACCAGATCACCTCCACCACCCTTGGCCACTACAACAAAGTGGCCGAGGACTTTCGCGAAGGCACACGCGATCACGATGTGAGCCAGAACATCGATGCGCTGCTGCGGCATCTCCAGGGCACGCCGCCGTTTACCGTGCTGGATTTCGGCTGCGGGCCGGGGCGGGACCTGCAGACCTTCACGCGCATGGGCCACATCGCCGTGGGCCTGGACGGCTCCGAGCGCTTTGCGCAGATGGCGCGCGAAGACAGCGGTTGCGAGGTTTACCAGCAAGATTTCCTGAAGCTGGAGTTGCCGGCCGAACGCTTCGACGGGATCTTCGCCAACGCGGTGCTGTTCCATATTCCCAAGCAGGAACTGCCGCGTGTGCTCCAGCAACTGCATGGCGCGTTGAAGCCTGGCGGCGTGCTGTTCAGCTCCAACCCACGGGGTGATAACAGCGAAGGCTGGAATGGGCCGCGGTATGGCTCTTACCACGATCTTGCGGCGTGGCAGGCGCTGCTGACAACGGCCGGGTTTGTGGAGCTGGAGCACTACTATCGGCCCGCCGGGTTACCGCGCGAGCAGCAGCCGTGGTTGGCCAGCGTGTGGCGCAAACCCTAGAGACAATGCATTCCAAATGTGGGAGGGGGCTTGCCCCCTCACCCGTTGATCTCACTTGGCCTGTGATTCCTGCTTGGGCTCACGGATCTTGTACCAGGCCACATACAGCGCCGGCAAAAACAGCAGCGTCAGCAAGGTGGCGATGATAATCCCGCCGATCATCGCGTAGGCCATCGGCCCCCAGAACACTTCACGCGCGATGGGGATCATGCCCAGGCTCGCCGCAGCGGCGGTGAGCAGGATCGGCCGGCGCCGGTGCTCGGTCGCCTCCACCACCGCATCCCACGGCGTATAGCCCGCCACCTCATACTCATGGATCTGCGTCACCAGAATCACCGAGTTGCGGATGATGATGCCGATCAGCGCGAGAATGCCCAGGATCGCCACGAAACCCATGGGCGTGCCCGTGGGGATCAGCGCCAGCACCACGCCAATCAGCCCCAGCGGCGCAACACTCGCCACCAGGAACATCTTCTGCACACTGTGCAGTTGGATCATCAGGAAGGTCGCCATCAGGAACAGCATCAACGGCACCACGCTGGCAATCGGGCCCTGGGCCTTGCCGCTTTCTTCCACGGTGCCGCCGGTAGCGACTTTGTAGCCCACCGGCAAGCCCGCGCTGAACGTGTCGATATCCGGCTGGAGTTGCTTCACCAAGTCCGTCGGCTGCATGTCATCGCGCACCGACGCCTTGATGGTGATGGTCGGCTTGCGGTCGCGACGCCACACCAGCGGCTGCTCCAATTCGTAACGCACGGTGGCGAAGGCCAGCAGCGGGATCGAGGCGCCGTTGGGCGTGACGATCTGCAGGTTCTGCAAGGTTTCCGGGGTGCCACGCTCGGCGTCTTCGGCGCGGCCAACCACGTTGATCAGGTAGATATCGTCGTGTACCTGGGTCACCGAGGCGCCGCTGACCACGCTGTTCATCAACTGCGCCACATCTTCCGACGACAGCCCCAGTTGCCGCGCCTTGTCCTGGGCGATGTCGATGCGCAGCACTTTGCCCGGCTCGTTCCAGTCGTAGATGATCTCGCCCAGGTGGGTGTTTTTATCCAGCATGGTCGCCAGTTCGATGGCGTGCTTGCGCACCTGGTCGGTGTCTTTGCCGGACACGCGGTACTGGATCGGCCGCCCCACCGGCGGGCCCATTTCCAATGGCTGCACAAAGCTGCCGATGCCCACGAAGTCATCGCGCAGGCGCTTTTGCAGGCGCGCAATCAACGCGCCGCGTTCTTCCAGGCCCTTGCTGACGATCACCAACTGCGCGTAGTAGGGGTTTTCCAGTTGCTGGTCGAGGGGCAGGTAGAAACGGATCGCGCCCTGGCCGATGTAAGTGCTCCAACGGGAGATATCCGGGTCGTCCTTGATGATCGCTTCCAGACGGTCGACGGCCTTGCGCGTCTCGTTGATCGAGGCGTTTTGCGGCAGGTTCAGGTCGACGAGGATTTCCGGGCGGTCCGACGACGGGAAGAATTGGTTCTGCACAAATTGCATCGATAACACCGACGCCGCAAACAGCCCCACGGTGATGCCGATCGCCCACCAGCGGTTGCGCATGGCCCACAGCATGCCGCCATTGAAGGCCCGGCCAATGCGCCCCGGCTCGGCGTTGTGCGGCTTCACGTTGGCGCTGAGGATATGCACGCCGATCACCGGCGCAAACAGCACGGCCACCACCCACGACACCAGCATCGCCACGGCAATCACCGCGAACAGGGTAAAGGTGTACTCGCCCGCCGAACTCGCATTGAGGCCAATCGGCACAAACCCGGCGACGGTCACCAGGGTGCCGGTGAGCATCGGGAACGCCGTCGAGGTGTAGGCGTAAGTGGCCGCCTGCTCCTTGGTTTCGCCTTTTTCCAGGCGTGTGATCATCATCTCCACGGTGATCATCGCGTCGTCCACCAACAGGCCGAGGGCGATGATCAACGCGCCCAGCGACACCCGCTGCATGGTGATGCCGCTGTACTCCATGAACACGAACACCAGCGCCAGCACCAGTGGAATCGAGCAGGCCACCACCAGCCCGGCACGCATGCCCAGGCTGATAAAACTCACCACCAGCACGATGATCACCGCTTCGAACAAGGCGCTGGTAAAGCCGCCGACGGCCTCTTCCACCACTTCGGCCTGGTCGGACACCTTATGCACACCGACGCCCACCGGCAGGTCGGCGGTCAACTCATCCATGCGCGTATGCAGGGCCTTGCCGAACGACTGGATGTTGCCGCCCTTCTGCATCGCAATCGCCAGGCCGATCGCCGGTTTGCCATTGAAACGGAACATCGGCCGCGCCGGGTCGACGTAGCCACGGCTGATCTCGGCGATGTCCGCCAAGCGATAGAAGCGGTCGTTGAGGCGCAGATTGACGTTGGCCAGGTCCTTCTCCGAGGCGAATTGCCCCGACGTGCGCACGGAAATCCGCTCCGGCCCGGCCTCGATCACCCCGGCGGGCGTCACCGCGTTCTGCGATTGCAGGCTCTGCACCACCTGGCGCTGGTCCACACCCAGCGCCGCGAGTTTGCGCGTGGAGAAGTTCAGGTAAATCACTTCGTCCTGCTGGCCGATCATCTCGACCTTGCCCAGCCCCGGCACCGAACGGATCTCGGCGCGCACCTGCTCCACGTAGTCGCGCAGTTGGCGCATCGACAGGCCATCACCGGTAAACGCGTAGACCGAGCCGAATACGTCACCGAACTCATCGTTGAACGACGGCCCCTGCAGCCCTTGGGGAAGCTGCCGCGAATGTCGTCGATCTTTTTGCGCACCTGGTACCAGGTCTCCGGAATGGCCTTGGCGCTGGTGGTGTCCTTGAGGAACACGAATACGGTGGACTCGCCCGGCCGGGTGTAGCTTTTCACATAGTCGAGGGCGTCCAGCTCTTCGAGTTTTTTCTCGATGCGGTCGGTGACCTGCTTGAGGGTTTCTTCCTGGGTCGCGCCCGGCCAGCGGGTCTGGATCACCATGGTCTTGATGGTGAACGACGGGTCTTCTTCACGCCCCAGGTTCATGTAGGAGAACACGCCCATCAGCAGCGCGACGAACATCAGGTACCACACGAAGGACTGATGCTTGAGGGCCCAGTCGGATAAGTTGAAGCTCCCTTTCATCGCGGGCTGTCCTCGTCGATTTTGACTTTCTGCCCGGGTTTCAGGCTGTTCACGCCGGCGGTGACCACCCGCTCGCCGGGTTTGACGCCGGCGTTGAGCAAGGCATTGCCGGCGTCACGGCTGACCACGCTGACATCACGCGGTTGCACGGTCTGGCTCTGCGTATCGAGAATCCAGATGCGGGTCTTGCCGTCGATTTCCTGCAAGGCACTCCGGGGCACCTCAAGGCGCGGCGCGATCGCACTGCTCAAGGTCACGCTGATCGCCGTGCCCAGGCGAAACGCGGCGGGCGTCTCGCTCAGGCTCAAGCGCGCGCGACGGGTACGCGTGGCGCTCTGGGCCTGGGGTTCGATCTCGCGCACGACGGCGGTGGTGTTGACGCTGGGGTCCAGTTGCCCGGCGACCAGGAACACCACGTCCGGCGGCAAGCGTTCGGCGAGGCCGGCGGGCAGGTCGATCACCGCTTCCTTGATGTCCGGGCGGGCCAGAGTCACCACTTGCTGGCCGGCGCTGACCACTTGGCCGGCCTCGGCATTCCAGGCGGTGACGATGCCGGCGTGATCGGTGCGCAGTTCGGCGTAGTTGAGCTGGTCCTTGGCCTGGTTGACCGAAGCTTGGGCCTGGTCGAGGGTAGCGCGGGTGGTTTTCAGGTCGGTCTGGGCCACATCCAACTGGGCCTGGGCACCGACACCACGGTTAAACAATTCCTGCTGGCGCCGCGCGTTGGCCTGGGCATTGATGTACTGCGCCTGAACGCGGGCGAGGTCGCCCTGGGCGGCGCGCAACTGGTTCTGTTGGTCGGTGGGGTCGAGCACCGCAAGCAAGGCGCCCTTCTCCACTTCGGCGCCCACGTCCACGGCGCGACGGGCGATACGCCCCGGCACGCGAAAACCCAGGTTGCTTTCGTAGCGCGCCTGGATAGTGCCGGCAAAACGGCCGAGGGTTTCCTGGTCTTCGGCTTTCACTTCCATGGACAGCACGGGGCGCAGCGGTTCGGGCGGTGCTTCTGGCTTGGAGCAGGCCATCAGCAACAGGCTGGCGGCGAGTACAACCGTGAGGCGCTTCATGGCTGCGCTCCTGGCTGGGCGATCTCGACGATCATGCCGGGATGCAGCAATTGCCCACCGGCTACCACGACGTTTTCGCCGCCCTTGAGGCCGTCGCTGATGATCACCTTGCCGGTGAGGTAACGCGCCACCGTGACGTGATGCAGGTGCGCCTTGCCGTCGCCATCCACCAGCCACACGGCCGGTTCGCTGAGGTCCTTGGTCAAGGCCGACCACGGCAACTCGATACTGGCCTTGGCCGGGCCATTGGCGGTGGCGCTCACCACCGAACCCAACTCCATGCCTTTGGGCAGCGCTTGCAGGGCGATTTTCACTTGCACGGTGCCGGTATTGGCGGCCACGGCGGGCGTGACTTCACGGACTTTGCCCCGGGCCTGGATCGCGGGGTTATCCAGCAGGCTGACAGTGATCGGCGCGTCGGTCGGCGGCTCCACCAGCAGCGACTCGTAGACGTTGAACACCGCATCGCGTTCGCCATCGCGGGCCAGGCTGAAAATCGGCACCGTGGCCTGTACTACCTGGCCCACCTCCGCCTGGCGCGCAGTGATCACGCCCGGTGCATCGGCGATCAACGCGGTGTAGCTCAGTTGCTCGCGGGCATTGGCCAATTGAGCCTGGGCCGCCGCCAGCGCGCTTGGCTGCTGCGCAGCGCGGCCTGGGCGGCATCGTATTCACTGCGGCTGGTGTAGCCCTTGGGCAGGAGTTTTTCCTGGCGCACAAAGGCGGCAGCCGTCTGTTTGACCCGCGCCTGCTCGGCCACGACCTGGGCCTGGGCGGAATCGACGTTGGTCTGCAAATCCTTGGGATCGAGCTTGGCCAGCACTTGTTTGGCGCTGACACGGTCGCCCACATCGACCATGCGCTGGATGATCTTGCCACCCACGCGAAACGACAGGTCGGTTTGCACGCGGGCCTGGATATCCCCGGTCAGCGTGACCGCCGCGGCAAAATCCGCCGGCTGCACGGTTTGCACAAATACCCGTGAATGGGCCTTGGGCTCGGCTTTTTCCTGGCCACAAGCACTCAGCAACACCACTAAGCCCAGGCCGACAATACAGATGGAGATACGACCGCCCATGCAGACTCCTTGTGCGCGATGCGATGTGCCAGTGTGTATGCGACTGTGAGCTTAGTTCAGGGTTCCTTATCTGCATGGGGCCAGAACAATCATCGAAAAATCAGCCCTGCCACTTGCCGCCTTCGACAATCACGCTTTCAGGCTTGGTCTCGTCGCTCAGCTCTTTACGCACGTATTGGTCGTACAGCTTGAGCAAGAACTTCTCTTCACCCAACTTCGCCAACTCGGCATTCACCCAGTCGCGCAGTTCGACGTTGCCCTTTTTCACCGCCGGGGCGATGGGTGCTTCGTCGCCGAGTTTGTCTTCCAGCACGCGGTAGCCGGGGTTCTGCTTGGCCCAACTGAACAGCACCAGGTTGTCCTGCGCGTAAGCATCGCCACGCCCGGCCGACAGTGCTTGCAGCGACTCGGAGTTTTTCTCGAACTTGAGCAGTTTCCAGTCCGGGTGGTTCTTGGTCAGCCAGATATCAGCCGTAGTACCGGTGGTGACGATGGTGGTGCGGGTGGCCAGGTCATTCAGGCTTTTGACCGCGCTGTTATTGGGCACCAAGGCCTGTACCGCGACTTTCAGGTTGGGGTTGGTGAAGTCCACCGCCTCCTTGCGCTCCGGTGTGACGGTCATGTTGGCGAGGATCAGGTCGACTTTGTCGCTTTGCAGGAACGGAATACGGCTGGCCGGTTCCACCGCGACGAATTCGACTTTGTTCTCGTCGCCCAGCAGGTCCTTGGCGAATCGGCGGCCGATGTCGGTATCAAAACCCACATAGCGCCCAGCCTCGTTGACGAAGCCGAACGGCGGTTTGTCGGTAAAGACGCCGACGATCAGCTTGTCGCGCGCCTTGATCTTGTCGATGTAGCTGACGGCCGCAGGTTTTACCGGTTCTTCGACCTTTTTATCGCAGCCGGCCAGCAAGGCGACGGCAAACAGTGGCAGCAGTAACTTTTTCATATCAGTTCCAGTTCCTTGATCTTTTTGGGCAGTGTTGAAACAAAGGAGAACTTCTCCAGGAACTGCTGCGCGCGTGCGGTTTGCGGGTTCGTAAAGAATGCCTCGGGGGTGTTGTGTTCGAGGATGCGACCGGCCTCCATGAACACCACGCGGTCGGCAACCGCGCGGGCAAAGGCCATTTCATGGGTGACGATCAGCAGGGTCATGCCCTCGCGGGCCAGGCCCTGGATCACTTCCAGCACTTCCTTGACCATCTCCGGGTCGAGGGCGGCGGTGACTTCGTCAAACAGCATGACCTGAGGGTTCATGCACAACGAACGCACGATGGCGATACGTTGCTGCTGGCCGCCGGAGAGCTGGCGCGGGAACGCGTCGCGCTTGTCGGCCAGGCCGACGCGCGCGAGCAGTTGTTCGGCCTGCTCGCGCGCTTCACGCGGGTTGCGTTTTTGCACCTTGAGCGGGCCAAGCAGGATGTTGTCGAGCACGCTCATGTGCGGGAACAGGTGGTAGCTCTGAAACACCATGCCGATGTCCTGGCGCACCTGGCGCCAGTCCGTGGTTTTATCCAGCAGCTCTTTACCCGCCAAGCGCAGGCTGCCGCTGTGCGCCACTTCCAGCCCGTTGAGGCAACGCAGCAAGGTGCTTTTGCCGCAGCCGCTGGGGCCGAGGATCACCACCACTTCGCCACTGTGCACACCCAGGTCGATGCTCTTGAGCACCTGCTGCTCGCCGAAAAACTTGTTGAAACCCTGGAACTCGATCAATGCGCTCATGCTTGGGCCCAGCGCCGTTCCAGCACCTTGGAGGCAGCCGACAACGGGTAGCAGATAAGGAAGAAAAACAGGAACAGCGCGCCGTAGATCAACACCGACTCATAGGTGCGCTCGATGATTTGCTGGCCGACCTTGATCACATCCACCACGCCGATGAGCACCGCCAGCGAACTGGTCTTGATGAGGCGCGTGTAGACGTTGATGGTTGGCGGGGTCATGCGTTTGAGGGCCTGGGGCAACAGCACGTAGCCGAACAGTTGCGGGCCCGACAAGCCAATCGACAAGCCGGCTTCTCGCTGGCCACGGGGCAGCGAGTGCAAGGCGCCGCGTACGACCTCGCCAACCTCGCTGGCGCCCCACAATGACAGCACCAGCACCGCGCACCAGAAACTGGGGATGCTCAGGCCGAAGAAAATCGGCAGGCCAAAAAACAGCAGGTACAACCACACCAGCACCGGGATTGCCCGGAACAGCTCCAGGTACACCCGCAGCACGGCGTTGATCATCGTGTTGCCCAGGGTTCGCAGCACGCCATACACCACGCCGCCGACGGTACTGAAGGCGATGCTCAGGAAAGAAATCGACAGGGTTTGCGCAGCGCCCTTGCCCAGTTGCGGCAACGACACCCACAACAACTCAAGACCCGAACTGGCCATGCTGGAGCCTCCTTTCCAGGCGGCTGAGCAGCAACGACAGCGGCAAAAACAACAGCACGCAAATCAGCGTGAGCACGGCGAGCATTTCGTAGGTTTTGTAGTAAAGCGCGATGTAGCTCTTGGTGGTGTAGAGAATCTCCGGCACCGCCACGGCGGACACCACGGTGGTTTCCTTGAGCAGGAAGATGAAATTGGCGAACAGCGCCGGCAGGCTGAGAATGCCGGCCTGGGGCAGGATCACATGGCGCAGCAATTGCCAGTCGGACAGGCCGATGGACTTGCCCGATTCGACCTGCGCCAGCGGCACCGCTTCCACTCCGGCGCGCAGCACTTCAGTGAGGTAGGCGCCGCCCAGGAAGGTCATGGTGATGATCGCCGCCCAGAACCCGGAGATATTCAAACCCAGGGCCGGCAGCGCGAAGTACACGAAAAACAGTTGGATCAGCAGCGGTGTGTTACGCGCCAGCTCCACGTACAGGGCCACCAGGCGCGACACGTAGGGCGTGCGAAACACCAGCAGCGCGGCGTTGATCAGCGCCACCAGCAGCGAGGTGGCAATGGCGATCAGGCCGACTTGTAGCGTCACCCCCACGGCGTTCAAAAACGCCGGTAAGGTACTGAGGATAAAAGCAAAATCGAAGGTCATGGGTAGTCCATATCGCCGCATGGGTAATGCCGCGAGCGCAGTCCGCTGCGAAGTGGATAACGTCGGGTAGCGCGAACTTTAAAGGTATAAAAACTAAAATTTAAATACCGAAATAGCATATTGATATCACCCAAAAAGATAACCTCGGGATTCGCGGGATTGCCGGGCGACGGCTATGGTTGGGGGGTCTGTTTTTCGAAGGATTAAACAATGAACAAAGCGAAACCGATTGATCCGCAGGAGCTGGTGAAGTGGTTGGTGGCGTTGCGTCGGGCGATCAACCGCCGCGCTCTGCAACCCACTGAAAATCGGATATGAGATGAAGATCAACTGTGGGAGCAAGCCCCCTCCCACATGTTTGAGTACATTCCAAATCCCAGGCATAAAAAAACGCCGACGCTAAACCAGCCATCGGCGTTGAAACCTTGAAGGGGTTTTACACCTCGATCAGAACGCCGGCACGACCGCGCCGTTGTACTTCTTCTCGATGAACGCTTTGACTTCGGGGCTGGTCAGCGCCTTGGACAGTTTCTGGATAGCGTCGCTGTCCTTGTTGTCCGGGCGTGCCACCAGGAAATTCACATACGGCGACTTGGCGTCTTCGATGATCAGCGCGTCTTTGGCCGGGTTCAGGCCGGCTTCCAGCGCGTAGTTGGTGTTGATCAGGTCGAGGTCAACCTGGTCCAGCACGCGTGGCAACAGGGCCGATTCCAGCTCTTTGAATTTCAGGTGCTTGGGGTTGCTGGCGATGTCTTTTGGCGTAGCCAGGGCGTTGGTCGGATCTTTCAGGGTGATGACACCGGCCTTTTGCAGCAGCAACAGGGCACGACCGCTGTTGGAGCCTTCGTTCGGGATCGCCACGGTGGCGCCGTCTTTCAGATCTTCGATTTTCTTGATCTTTTTCGAGTAACCACCGAAGGGTTCAACATGCACGCCGACCACGGTCACCAGATTGGTGCCCTTGCCCTTGTTGAAGTTTTGCAGGTACGGCAGGGTCTGGAAGTAGTTGGCGTCCAGGCGTTTTTCAGCAACCTGCACATTGGGCTGTACGTAGTCGGTGAAGACTTTGATCTGCAGGTCCACGCCTTCTTTGGCCAGGGTCGGCTTGATCAGCTCGAGGATCTCGGCGTGCGGGATCGGAGTGGCAGCCACCACCAGTTTTTCGTTGGCTTGGGCGAAGCCGGCAGTCAGGGCAGCCGCCAGTGCAGTAAACAACAGAACCTTTTTCATGCAGTGTCCTTATCGAAATTCCGAGTGGTCTATGACGACCGCGCATTCTGTGAAGTGCCAGCGAAGTGCTATCGCGGCGTGGAGCGGACAATACCTAGATTTTTTATTCCCGGACAATATCTTTTATTCACGTTGATATTCCATTTTGTTCATGCAGAAAAGTGCGCAGGGTTTTCTGCTCCGCAGGGCTGGCCGTGTTGAAGATACGTTGCACCTGCTCCAGCGGCGAACCGGCCACGGGCAGGTTCAAATGTTCGGGCAAAATCTCGTCGCCGCTGCTCACCAGCAAGGCGAAGTGAATGACGTTTTCCAGTTCGCGGGTATTGCCTGGCCAACTATGCCGCTCCAGTACACGCTGGGCCTCGTCGCTGATCAGCGGCACCGGCAGGTCCAAGCGCTGGCTGTAGATGCCGAGGAAGTACTCGGCCAGCGACAGAATATCGCCGACCCGTTCGCGTAGCGCCGGCAGGTCCAGTTGCCCTTCGCTCAGGTAATGGAACAGCCGCTCATGAAACTTGCCCGCCGCCACCGCCTGGGCCAGGTCGATGCTGGTGGCCGCCACCAGACGCACATCCACCGGGCTCGGCTGATGGGCACCGACGCGGGTGACTTCATGGTTTTCCAAGGCGGCCAGCAATTTCACCTGGATAGGCAGCGGCAAGTCGCCGATCTCGTCCAGGTACAAGGTGCCGCCATTGGCCGAGCCAAACCACCCGGCGCGGCTGCTGGCCGCGCCACTGTGGCTACCGGCGGCATAGCCGAACAATTCGGCATCGGCGTAAGTGGGGCTGATCGCGCCGCAATTGACGGAAACAAACAGCCCGGCGCGGTCACTGCCACGGTGGATATGCCGCGCCAGCAGCTCTTTACCGCTACCGGTCTCGCCGCGAATCAACACGGGCAAGGCGCGGGGCGCCAGGCTTTCCAGGTCTTCGCGCAACTGGCGGGAGCGAGGGTCGACGAACACCAACGCCTTGGCGCGAATGCTCAGCGGGCTTTTTTCGGCATCGGGGAAGGTCAGCAGCGGCTGGCCGAAGGTTTCATTCAGACTCATGGCAGGCTCCCGCCCCAACCCACTCGGGGACGAGGCGTTGAAAGAAGGTTACGCACGACGCCGGGCGTGATGCTCAAGACGGTTTTGCAGGCGATAGAGGTAGGCGAACCCCTGCTCCCAGCGCTGATGGCCGGACTTCACGTTGATATGCCCGGCGCCGGAGAGGATGCCGGCCTCGGCGCCCCAGTTGCGCGCCATTTCCAGCGCGCGCGGGGTGCTGACGGCACTGTCATTGTCGGAGCTGACCACCTGGCTGGGGAACGGCAGCAAGTCGGTGGGAACCGGTGCAAAGTTGCGCAACGCCGGCGAGCAGGCCGGGCGTTCGACGTCGGCCGGGGCTACCAGCAAAGCGCCGCGCACCTGGCGCAGGAAGTGCAGCGGCGCGGTCGCCGCCCAATGCGCCACGGTGATGCAACCCAGGCTGTGAGCGATCAGGATAACCGGCGTGCTATCGGCGGCGATGGCCTCGGCCAGCGCGGCCACCCAATCCTCGCGGCGCGGCGTCAGCCAATCGGCCTGCTCCACGCGCGCGCTGTTGGGCAGGCTGTTTTGCCAATGGGTTTGCCAATGATCTTCTGGCGATCCTTGCCAGCCCGGCACGATCAGGTAACGAATCGACTCGCTGTGCATGGGTGTGCCCTCCTGCAGCGTTTAACGTTGCTGATCAGTATAGGGACGCGGATTATGTTAGTTAAGGAATAAGAAGCTATTTATTAATAACTAAAAACTCAAAACCACAATCGAAATGTGGGAGCAAGCCCCCTCCCACATTGGCCTCATTCCACCTAGAGATTTGGTTTGAATTTCAGTCAAAAAAAAGGCCGCACCCTGCCAAGGAAACGGCCCAAAAACTGTCGAGGCTTTTACCACTACCGTGCGGTGATTACCGACAGCTTGGTAATCCCCGCGCGTTCGATAGACGCCATGGCTCGCGCCACTTCGCCGTAATTCACACCCTCGTCGGCCTGCAGTTGCACCCGCACATCGGGGTCCTTGGCCTTGGCCGCCTGCAGGTTGAATTGCAGCAGGTCCGGCTGGATTTCATCCTTGTTGATAAACAGCTTGCCGGCCCCATCGATGCTCACCACCAGCGGGTCCTTCTGCTCTACCGGGGCTACCGCCTCGGTCTTGGGCAGGTTGATCGGGATCGCGTTGGTCAGCAGCGGCGCGGTGACGATAAACACCACCAGTAGCACCAGCATCACGTCCACCAGCGGCGTGACGTTGATTTCGCTCAGCACCTCGTCACTGTCTTGCGTGGAAAAAGCCATCTCAGGACGCCTCCTTCACTTTTTGCGGGTTGCCGGCGCCGGCTTTGTTGAGCGTGGGGTGCAGCAGCACGCGGAACGAATTTTTTTGCGCGAGGCTGTAGAAGTCGTGGGCAAAGTCATCGAGGTCCGCAGCCGTGAGCTTCAAGCGGCGCAGGAAGTAGTTGTAAACCAGCACCGCCGGTACCGCGACGGCGATCCCGACACCGGTGGCGACCAGCGCCGCGCCGATCGGCCCGGCCACGGTTTCCAGGCTGGCGGAACCGGCGGCGCTAATGCCCTTGAGCGCTTCCATGATGCCCCACACGGTGCCGAACAGCCCGATAAACGGCGACGTGCTGCCGATACTGGCGACCACGGCCAGGCCGGTTTCCAGGGAGCGACGCTCCCGTACGATCTGTTGGCGCAGGGCGCGCTCGAGGCGGTCTTGATGGTTGATCGCCTGGCTCAAGTCCGCCGCGTGCGGCGCATCGCCCACCTGGATGGCGGCATAACCGGCCTGGGCCACGCGGGCCGCGGCACCGGGCTGGGTTTCGGCCAACTCGGCGGCGGAGTCAAGGCTCGACGCCGCCCAGAACCGTGGTGGAACTTGCGATCCTGGGCCTTGAGACGACCGAACTGCACGCCCTTGAGCAGGGCCAGGCCCCAGGTGGCGACCGAAAAAACCACCAGCAGCCAGATCACCGCGCTTTCGATGGATTCAAGTGGAGATGCTAATGCCATGTTGTTTCCCTCTGTGCAGGTCGCGGCAGGTAATGCACCGCGCAGCCCTCGTTAGTGGATCTTGAAATCGATCGGTACGCTGACCCATCCGTTCTGGGCCACGTCGCCCTGCTTGGCCGGCACGAAACTCCAACGCTTCACGGCAGCCAGGGCGGCATCATCGAGTTGCTGGCGGCCGCTGCTTTTCTGGATCTGGATTTCACCCGGCTTGCCGCTGGCCAGTACCTGAACCCGCAACACCACCGTGCCTTCCCAACCCCGACGCTGGGCCAGCGAGGGGTATTCGGGCGCCGGGTTCTTCAAGTAGGCGGCATTGGCCGAAGCCGGCGTGACCGGGGCTGGCGCTGGCGTTGGGGCAGGCGGCGCGACAGGGGCCACCGCCTGTGGCGCAGGCGTTGGCGGCGGTGTCACTGGTTTGGCGACCGGCTTGGGCACGGGCTTGGCTTTGGGGATTTTTTTCGGCGCGGGCGCAGCTGCCAGCTCGTCCACGGCCGGTGGCGGTGGCTCGACCACCGGTGGTGGCGGCGGTGGCACAGCCGTCGGCGGTTCTACCAGCGCCGGCGCTGGCCGGGAAAGTTCGAGCGTCATCGGCGGGATTTCCGGCGGCACAATCGGCAGCACCGGCGTGGGCTTCTGGCTCACCCAATAAATCACCGCGCCGTGCAGGGCCAACACCAGCACCGCCAGCAAAACCCCTTCGCGCCGGCTCGAAAAGCGCTTGGGGGTGCGCTGCAAACGCAGTTGCCCCAACGGCGCGCGGTGTGGTCGGCCAAGGTCGACCAACTCACCACCCGGTGCCTGGCGCCATGGCGCCTCATGTGCACTGGCGGCGGTCTGGACATTGCCCATGATTGACTCCCTACGGTTTTTAAAACAAAAACCGACAGGCCTGGGTAGAAGGCCGTCGAGGGTTGAATCATCGGGGTCACCCGCTTATTTCTTAAAGTAACCTTTAAAGTTATACATAGACCTTAATTGAATAAACGAAGCCCATGCGCACCGCAAACCCACGACCCGCGGGGCCTGGGGCGGTGCTGTGTTTTGCCCATGCTTGGCCGGCATGCAAAATATTCACTAAAGGCATGGCTCAACCGGGGCTGTTTGCGCACAAATCAAACAGTTCAGCCTGCAAACACTGCCCCGCCTCACTCAAGCCATGGCGGGCATACAACGCCAGGCGCACGCCTTGTACCACGGGCAAACCGCTGTCCGGCCCCAGTTCCACATGCCCGGGTTGTACGACCCGGCGCGGCAACAGACTCACACCCAACCCCGCCGCTACCGCCGAACACACACTGGCCAGGCTCGCGCTGGAATAGCCGATACGCCAGCGCCAGTCTCCCACTTCCAGGTGGTGCAGCATTTCATTGCGGTACAGGCCGCCCACCGGGAATGCCACCAAGGGCAAAGGGTCGCGCCCCAGGCACGGCGTGCTGCGGCTGTCTACCCAACACAGCGGCTCGGGCCACGAGGCCAGGCAGTCATCACTGCTGCCCATCTGCTTGACCAGCAATACATCGAATTCACCACTGCGGTACTGGCGCTGCAACTCTGGGCCGAGACCGCTGGTGACCTCCAGGCGCACCTTTGGATAGGCCAGCACAAACGCCGACAGCAACGGCATCAGCCGCTGCGCCGCAAAGTCTTCCGGCACGCCCAGGCGCAGCACGCCATCGCTTTGCTGGTTGATCAACACATCGGCGGCCTCTTCATGCAGCGCCAGGATGCGCCGCGCATACGCCAACAAGCGCTCACCCTCGGCGGTGGCGACGACACGCCGTTGATCGCGGTCCAGCAACAGGCACCCCACCGCATCCTCCAGGCGGCGGATCTGCTGGCTGACGGTGGACTGGGTCACATGCAGGCGCTCGGCGGCACGGGTGAAGTTGCCGCAATCCACCACGGCGACGAAGCTGCGCAGCAATACGGGATCGAACATGGTCATTCTCTTTGCCACTGGTTGGCATGGTTATATTTAATTTCAGAATACCTGGGGCGCTGGCCATACTCACGCCTCATTTACCCACTGCAAAGGCGCCGCATGACCCTCAATAAATCCCTCGCCGGCTGGGGCCTGCTGGTGGTACTGGGCCTGAACCTGCGGCCGATCCTCAGCTCCATCAGCCCGTTGCTCGGCGAGATTCGCCAGGCCACCGGCTTGAGCTTTCAGAGCAGCGCCCTGCTCACCAGCCTGCCGGTGGTGTGCATGGGGTTGGTGGCGCTGGTGGGTGTGCGCGTGGAAGCGCGGCTGGGTGAGCGACAGGGTATCGCCCTGGGCTTGAGCCTGATTGTGCTGGCATGCCTGGCGCGCTGGTTGATGGGCCAGGGCTCTGCGCTGCTGGTCACGGCATTGCTCGGCGGTGCCGGCGTGGCGCTGATCCAGGCGTTGGTGCCGGCGATGATCAAGCGCGAATTTCAGCATCGCGTGCCGGTGGCGATGGGTGTGTATTCGGCCTCGCTGATGGCCGGGGGCGGGTTGGCGGCGCTGCTCAGCCCGTTGGTCGCCACGCATTTCGAGCATTGGCAGGCAGGGTTGGGCGTGTGGCTGCTACCGGCGCTGGGCGCTTTGTTGTTGTGGGCCTGGCTGCCATTGGGTGCGGCGAAGAACCCTCATCAGGTGGCACCTGCGTTCCAGGGGCTGCGCAATCGACGCGCATGGCTGTTGGCGCTGTATTTCGGGCTGGTGAACTGCGGCTATATGAGCCTGGTGGCGTGGTTGCCGGCCTACTATCAGCAATTGGGCTGGGGCGTGCTGCCCAGCGGCTCGCTGCTGGCGTTCATGACGATCTTCCAGGTCATCGCGGCGCTGCTGATGCCGGTGCTGGCGCAACGCGGCATCGACCGTCGACCGCTGCTCGGCATCAGCCTGCTCGCCCAGACCGTCGGCTACCTTGGCCTGTTGCTGGCGCCGCTGCAATTTCCACACCTGTGGGTGGCGTTGTGCGGCTTCGGCCTGGGCGCCTGTTTTGCCCTGAGCCTGTTGCTGACCCTCGACCATCACCGCGACCCTCGGCAAGCCGGGCAACTGGCGGCCTTCGTGCAGGGCGTGGGCTTTTTGATCAACGCGGTTTCGCCGTGGATGACCGGCTGGCTGCGCGAACTCACCGGCCACTTCGCCAGTGCCTGGGTGGTGCTGACGGTGACTGCGCTGGCGATGCTGGTGGTGACGCGGGTATTCAGCCCGGCGACCTACCGCACTGGCGCTATAGATATGCATTTAAGATCTAGCTGCAACAACAAAGCTTCGTTGACGGAATAACCCGGCCTCTTAAAATTCCGGTTCTCCTCAAGGACGCCGGCATGCCATGGACCTTCGTCAATTGCGCTACTTCATCGCGCTCAACGAACACCGCAGTTTTGTGCGCGCCGCCGACGCCATGGGCATTACCCAACCGGCGTTCAGTCGCAGTATCCAGGGCCTGGAGCAAGAGTTCGGCTGCGTGCTGGTGGACCGTGGCCATAAACACCTGCACCCCACTCCCGAAGGCCAGGTGGTGTTGCAACATGCCTTGAGCCTGGTGCAAGGCGCTGCGTTGCTCAGCCATGAGGTCACGCGCATGACCAAGCTGGACGCCGGTGAAGTGCGCTTGGGCAGCGATGCGGTGGCGGCAGTCAACTTGGTGCCCCAGGCGATGGCGCGGTTTGTCACCACCTACCCCAAGGTGCGCAGTACGTTGCAGGTGGACAACTGGCAAAGACTGGGGCGCAGCCTGAGCCGCGAGGAGATCGAATTCTTTATCGCCGACGTACGCCACTTCGAAGCTGACCCGAACTTCCAGACCGAGGCCCTCGCACCCCGGCGCAGCGTATTTTTCTGTCGCGCGGGCCACCCGTTGCTGGCCAAGGACAGCCTGTCCACCAATGACCTGTTCAACTACCCGCTGGCCACCCCCTTGATCGCGCCGGGCATTCGCAAGTTGCTCGCCAACCTCAGCGGGCGCATCGACTTTGCGCCCGCTATCGAGCTGGAACAGTTCACCGCGCTGGCGAGCATCGTGCGCCAGTCCAACGCCATTGGCCTGGGGGCCGAAGAAGCCTTCGTCGAGGCCGTGGCCAGCGGCGACTTGAAGGTGCTGCACTGGCGCAACCTGCCGCACAGCCTCGACCGCTTGAACAACCACTGCGGCGTGATCAGCCGCGCTGGGGTTCGCTTGTCGCCAGCGGCGAAGGCGCTGATAGAGAGCCTGCGGGCGGTGGAAAACCAAGCCGATTGGCCCGCGCAAACGTGCCCAAATCATTGAAGCGCACCCCCATCTCGGCCATGACCTTATGTGCCACCTTGGCGGTCATCTGGCGGATGTAAAACGGCTCTTTCACCACAAAATGGTGAATCCCGTGGGTGCTGCCGAAATTGAAGCAGAACGCCTGCAGCGGCCACAGCCACCAGGGGTTGAGCACTTGGGTTTGCTGGATCACATTGCCCAGTTCCACATCGCCGTAGTAATGCATGTTGGAGCTGACAAAGTGCAGGCAGAAAGTGCGCAGCACGTTGGGGCCGATGATCACCACGGCGGCGATGTCGATCACCTGCATCACCTGTAACGTACCGGCTGACCACTCGATCGGCGCCCCCAGCAGGCTGGCGATGCCATTGGCGGCGTGAAAGCCGAGAAACACGTACCACGCGCCCCAATGCAGCAGCGCCAGCGGGGCGTAGACCAACAGCGAGCGCTTGAGGATCTTGAGTTTGTGGCCCCAGGTCCTGGCGCGCAGCATGCGGATAAACGCCGACATCACGTTATCGCCCACCATCAGCAACCGCGTAAAACCCCAGGGCTCGCCGTTGGTGATCGCACGTTCTTCCATATCGGTTTCGGTGCCCGATACCTTGTGATGGTTAAGGTGCAGGTGGCGGCGTATCCACGGGTTGATGGTGCTCGGCCGCGCCAGCCACACCAGGCCCATCATCAGGTTGTGCGGCACGCGCTGCTTGCGAAAGTACATGCTGTGGATCAGGTCGTGTTCCAGCTCATGGGTCAGCGACGCGAAAAACCCATTGAGCAGCAGGCAGGCCCACCAGGCCATGTGGCCGGTGATGTACAGCAACGCCGAGCCAAACATGCCGATCAATGCGAAGGCCAGGATGCCCGCGCCCAGGGCGTCCTGATGCAGCAGCCATGGGTGCTGGCGACGCAAGCGCACGCCTTCGGCCAGCACGACGTCGCGGATATGCGCTGAACGCTGTTGTGCGTTCATCTGCTGGGGACTTGCAGAAGTACCGTCCATGCTCCCATCCTCTTATGCAATGAAGGGTTACATCCTGCCTCAGGCCGTCTGGCAGGACGCTAGCCGCACACGCCAACCTGTTGACCGCAAGCGCCAATCGCCATGACCGAACCCACTTCCCTCGCCAGCTGGACCCGAGCCCTGCGCAAGCAGCTCGACGCCCTGGGCCTGGACAGCGCCGCACTCTGCGCCCAGGCCGGGCTCGACCCGCAGCAGATGGACGACCCCAACGCACGCTATCCACTGTCGGCGACCACGCGCTTGTGGGCCTTGGCGGTGCAGGCCAGCGGCGATCCGGCGATTGGGTTGCGCGTGTCGCGCTTTGTCAGCCCCACGACGTTCCATGCGTTGGGCTACGCGCTGGTGGCCAGCGGCAGCCTGCGGGAAGTGTTCGAGCGCATCGTGCGTTATCACCAGGTGGTCAGTGATGCCCTGACGCTGGCGCTGATTCGGGACGGTGACCGCTATCGTTTTCGCCTGCTGCAACCCGAAGGCAGCCCGGCACCGGCGCTGGAAGCCATCGATGCGTTTGCGGCGATTTATGTGCGCACCTGTCGCAACCGCCTGGGCCGGGATTACGCGCCCCTGGCCGTGTACTTGCGGCGCCCGGAACCGGCCGATCCCACCCCCTGGCACACGGTGTTCCGGGCGCCGGTATTTTTTGGCGCCGATGAGGACTGCCTGGAGTTTGCGCCGCAGGACTTCGACAGCCACCTGGACGACGCCAACCCCGAACTGGCCGAACACAACGAAACCGTGCTCAAACGCACCCTTGCCCAACTGCAACCGCTGACCTGGGAACGCAAGGTACGCGCCGCGATCGAGGCGCAATTGCCGGAAGGCGAGCCGAGCGCCGAACGGGTTGCCCAGGCGCTGCACTTGAGCCTGCGCAGCTTGCAGCGGCACCTGGCGGATGAGGGGTGTCGCTTTGACGCGTTGCTCAATGAGTGCCGGCAGAACCTGGCATTGCTGCACTTGCGCGACCCGCAGTGCTCATTGGCCGAGATCAGCCATTTGCTGGGGTTTGCCGACACCAGCAGTTTTAACCGGGCCTTCAAGCGGTGGACCGGGGTGACACCGGGGCAGTTTCGGGATGGGTTGCAGTAGGCGGATGTGGGGGATTTGTGCAGGCCTGATCGGGGCCAAGCCCGTCCCACATTGGAATGCAATCAAGTGTGGGAGGGGGCTTGCTCCCGATAGCGAAGCTACAGGCACTGCAAATTCCGAATCCGTCAGCGCCCGCGATCGCGCCGCAACAACTTCCTCACCCGCGCCACCAACGCCTTGGCATCGAAGGGCTTGAGCAGGTAATCATCCTCATGCAACTCCAACCCGCGCAGGCGATCTTCAATACCGCCCGGGGTGGTCAAGAACAGCACTGGCGTGTCGCCCTGGTGCCGGATCGCCTGCTGCAGCTTCCAGGCGTTCAGGCCCGGCAGCATCACGTCCAGGATCACCAGGTCGTACGCGGTACTTTCCACGAAGCGCTGCGCCGCCATGCCATTGGCCGCGACTTCCACGGCGAAGCCTGCTTCGCTCAAGCCCTGGGCCATGAGCTGCGCCAGTTGCGGCTGGTCTTCCACTAACAACACGTGCATGCCTTACCTCTGGGTTTGATTACAAACCTGTCATCAAATTGTGCGGTTTCTGACCACGTCCACTGACTACCGTGACGGCCTGCCTTCAGGAGCCGTCACCATGTCTCGCACTGCCTTGTTCTTGAGCCTCGCCGTTTGCACGGGCGCGCTGGCGGCGCCGCCACTGCCGCGCCATGCCGACCTCGATCTGAATACCGCTCGCCAACTGGCCGATGCCGGCCTCAGCCACTGCAACGCCGCGCTGACCGTCCTGGATCGCGGCGCCAACCTGTTGCTGAGCCTGCGTGCCGACGGTGTCGGCCCGCATAACAGCCTCGCCAGCCAACGCAAAGCGTACACGGCGCTATCGACCAAAACCGCAACGCGGTTGTTTGCCGAACGGGCGCGCAACAACCCCGAGGCCGCCAACCTTAACAGCTTGCCGGAGTTGCTGTTGCTCGGTGGCGGCGTGCCGCTGTTTGCCGATGCCGAGTTGGTGGGTGCGCTGGGTATCGCCGGCGCAGGCGGCGCCGCGCAGGACGAAGCCTGCGCCACACAGGCCGCCGAGCAGTTGGGCCTGAAAACCTCTCTCTGATTCCCCCTCCATAGGACCTCTTGATGAAAACCCTCAGCATGACCCTCGCCGCCCTCAGCCTCGGCGGCCTGTGCAACCTGGCCCTGGCCGCCGGCAACCCACTGAGCGTACACGTGCTCAACCTGGAAAATGGCCTGCCGAGTGCCGGGGTGGGCGTCACCCTGGAACAGCACGTGGGTGACGCATGGCAGCCATTGTCCGAAGGCGTCACCAACCAGCAGGGGCGCATCGCCGAACTGTTCCCCGCCGACCGCAGCATGACGCCGGGCGAGTATCGCGTGGTGTTCAAGACTGGCGATTACTACAAAAAGGCCAACCGCGAGACGTTCTTCCCGCAGGTGCCGGTGATTTTCCAGGTGAAACAGGCCGACCAGCATTACCACATTCCGCTGCTGCTCAGCCCTTACGGGTTCTCTACGTATCGCGGCTCATAGGCCCGCAGCGTGTTGCAGGCGTTTGAGGTCCAGTAGCTCAATCGCACCGTAACTCAGCCCGATGATGCCCTGTTGCTCCAGCGCCTTGAGCAGGCTGTTGGTGGTCTGGCGCGACAGGCCCAGCATGGCCGCCACGTCTTCCTGGGGCAGTTGCAACGTGCGACGCGCCTGGTCTATTTCGCCGTAGCCCTGGGCGATCATCAGCAGCCGATGGGCCAGGCGCGCCGACGCGGGCATCAGGCTCATCTGCTCGATATTGATCAACGACAGGCGCAGTTTGTGGCTCATCAACAGGGCCACATCGCGCCAATACGCCGGATGCTTTTCGAGCAGGTCGAGCATGCCTGCCTGCGGTACCTGCAACAGCGTACACGGCCCCGAGGCCTGTGCATCGTGGGTGCGCGGCAGGTTGTCGAACAGGCAGATTTCACCGAACCAGTAGGGTGTCTCCACCAGGCTCAACACGGCTTCCTTGCCCTGGGCGTTCACCGCGCTGATGCGCACCGCGCCGTCCAGCACCGCATACAACCCACACGGCGGATCGCCACGCTTGAACAGAAACTGGCCCGCCGCCAGCGAGCGCAGCCGCGATGCCGCCAGCAGACTCTGCTGTAGAGCTTCCGGCAAGTGGCTGAACCAATGGCCGCTGGCCAACCGGGCGTGCCATTTCGCTGCATCCATGAGGACTCCGAAGATTGTCGCCCAACTGACAGTCAGGCGCTGGCTGACAGGGCATGATCAAACATCCTACAGGAGGAACAACAATGAAAAGCCTCGTCGACCATCTCAGTCAATACGCCGCCTACCACCGCGACCCGCGCAATATAGCCAGCCACTTTGTTGGCATCCCGTTGATTGTGGTCGCCGTGGCGGTGCTGCTGTCACGCCCGGAATGGGCGGTGGGAAGCTTGTGGATCTCGCCAGCGGTGATCGTGGCGCTGTTGTCGGCGTGGTTTTACCTGCGCCTGGAACTGGCCTTGGGCGTGCTGATGACGGTGCTGATGGGCGCGTCGGTATGGGCCGGGCATGTGTTGGCGGCGCAGAGCACGATGGTATGGCTGAGCAGTGGCGTGGGGATGTTCGTGGTGGGCTGGGTGATCCAGTTTGTCGGGCATTACTACGAAGGCAAGAAACCCGCGTTTGTGGATGATGTGTCGGGGCTGGTTGTGGGGCCGTTGTTTGTGGTGGCGGAGGTGGGTTTTTTGCTGGGGTTGCGGCAGGACCTGAAAGTGCAGATCGAAAAGCGCTCGGGGCCGGTGGTGCGCCGGGATCTAAAGCCAAGCGGGGTCTAAATGTGGGGCGGTGTGTCAGTGACATGTTCATCAACTGACCCACTGCTATCGGGAGCAAGCCCCCTCCCACATTGGCCCTCATTGGCACCTGAGCCCTCATTGCCCCTCAGGCACCTTGGGTTTGCGATGTGCTCAGGCTTTTTGCCAGACCTTGGGTTTGAAGAACAGGGTCTCGCCACGCGCCAGACCGATCAGGCTGTCATGGTCCTTCACCACTTCGGCTTCGATCAGCTCGGGCTGGCCTTCTACCTTGAGCGTCACCCGCGTGGTCGCGCCCAGCGGGCGAATATCGCGCACTTGCGCCGCATGGTGATCCTCCAGCTCATGCCGCGACAGCGACACTTCATGCGGACGGAACAACACATGCTTGTCCTCGCCCAGGTGCAGGCGGTTGGAGTCGCCGAGGAAGTGGTAGACAAAATCGCTGGCCGGGTTTTCATACACGTCGCCCGGTGAGCCGATCTGTTCGATCACGCCTTTGTTCATCACCACGATACGGTCGGCGACTTCCATGGCCTCTTCCTGGTCGTGGGTCACGAACACCGAGGTCAGGTTGATGTCTTCGTGCAGGCGCGCCAGCCAGCGGCGCAGTTCTTTACGCACCTTGGCGTCAAGGGCGCCGAACGGTTCGTCCAGCAGCAGCACTTTCGGCTCTACCGCCAGGGCGCGGGCCAGGGCGATACGTTGGCGCTGGCCGCCGGAGAGTTGTTCCGGGTAGCGGTCGGACAGCCAATCGAGCTGCACCATGTTGAGCAGTTCGTGAACCTTGCCTGCGATCTGGCTTTCCGTCGGGCGCTGGTTTTTCGGCTTCATGCGCAGGCCGAAGGCGACGTTGTCGAACACGCTCATGTGGCGGAACAGCGCGTAGTGCTGGAACACGAACCCGACGTTGCGGTCACGCACGTCGTGGCCGGAGACGTCTTCACCGTGAAACACGATGCTGCCGTCATCCGGGGTTTCGAGCCCGGCGATGATGCGCAGCAAAGTGGTCTTGCCGCAGCCGGAGGGGCCCAGCAACGCCACCAGCTCGCCACTCTGGATGTCCAGATTGATGCTGTTCAGGGCCTTGAAGGCGTTGAAGTTCTTGCTGACATTACGGACTTCGATCGACATGACTTATTCCTCACCGGCGCTGTTGCGCAGGCGGTTGATACGGTTCTCGCTCCACTGCTTGAGCAGCAGGATGAAGAGCGCCAGGATCAGCAACAGGCTGGCCACCGCAAAGGCGGCAACGTGGTTGTATTCGTTGTAGAGAATCTCGACATGCAGCGGCAAGGTATTGGTCACGCCGCGAATGTGGCCGGACACCACCGACACCGCGCCGAACTCACCCATGGCCCGCGCGGTACAGAGCACCACGCCGTAGATCAGGCCCCACTTGATGTTCGGCACGGTCACATGCCAGAACATCTGCCAGCCATTGGCGCCGAGCAGGCGCGCCGCCTCTTCTTCCTGAGTGCCCTGCTCCTGCATCAGCGGGATCAATTCACGCGCAACGAACGGCACGGTGACGAAGATGGTCGCCAGGACGATGCCCGGCAGGGCGAATACGATCTGGATGTCGTGCTCCTGCAGCCAAGGGCCGAACAAGCCCTGGGCGCCGAACATCAGCACGTAGACCAGGCCCGCGATCACCGGGGACACCGAGAACGGCAGGTCGATCAGCGTGACCAGGATGCTTTTGCCACGGAACGAGTACTTGCTCACGCACCACGCGGCGCTGACGCCGAACACCAGATTGAGCGGTACCGAAATCAGCACGGCGATCACCGTGAGTTTCAGCGCCGACAGCGCGTCGGGTTCAAGGATCGCGGTAAAGAACGCGCCGAGGCCGTTCTTCAAACCTTGGGACACCACGATAAACAGCGGCAGCAGCAAAAACAGCGCAAACACCAGCCAGCCAAGGCCGATCAGGATGCGTCGCGACGTGGCACTGCCGCGCCGGGCGGCGTTGGCCGAGGACGCCGCGGAAATAGACGATTGGGACATGTTCCGCGCCTCCTTATGGACGTTCGATGCGCCGCTGCAACAAGTTGATCAGCAGCAGCAAGACAAAGGAAACCACCAGCATCAGCACACCGATGGAGGTGGCGCCGCGGTAGTCGTACTGGTCGAGCTTGACCATGATCAGCAACGGCAGGATCTCGGTTTTCATCGGCATGTTGCCGGCGATGAAAATCACCGAACCGTACTCACCCACGCCTCGGGCAAACGCCAGGGCGAAGCCGGTGAGCCAGGCGGGCAGCAGCGCAGGCACGAGGATGTAGCGAAACACCTGCAACGGCTTGGCACCCAGGCAGGCGGCGGCTTCTTCGACTTCGCGGGGGATATCGGCGAGTACCGGCTGCACCGTGCGCACCACGAATGGCAGGGTCACGAAGGTGAGCGCCAGGGTGATGCCCAGCGGCGAGTAGGCGATCTTGAAGCCCAGGTCGGCGGCGAACTGCCCCACCAGGCCCGTCGGCGTGTACAGCGCGGTCAGCGCAATACCGGCCACGGCGGTGGGCAAGGCGAACGGCAGGTCGATCATCGCATCGATGATGCGGCGGCCGGGGAAGGTGTAGCGCACCAGCACCCAGGCCAGCAGCGTACCGATCACGCCGTTGATCAGCGCCGCGTACAACGCGGTGCTGAAGCTCAGTTTCAATGCCGCCACCACGCGTGGTGCCGAGATGATGGCCCAGAACTGATCCCAGGTGAGTTGAGCGGCGTGTACGAACATCGCCGCCAGCGGGATGAGCACAATCAGGCTGAGGTACACCACGGTGTAGCCCAGCGTCAGCCCGAAGCCGGGTATGACGGGGGAAATACGACGCGACATAAGAGTCCTTGGTTAGCGGAACTGACACACAAAACCCGCAGGTGAATGCGGGCTCCATGAGGATGTGTTTCTCGGCTTACTGCGCCGTGTAGATCTGGTCGAACACGCCACCGTCGTTAAAGAATTTCGGTTGGGCAGTTTTCCAGCCACCGAAGTCTTTGTCGATAGTCACCAGGTCCAGTTTGGGGAACTGTTGGGCGTATTTGGCGGCGACTTTCTCATCGCGTGGGCGGTAGAAGTTCTTCGCCGCAATCTCCTGGCCAGCCGGGCTGTACAGGTGCTTGAGGTATTCGGTGGCGATCTCGGTGTTGCCCTTTTTCTCGGCGTTCTTGTCGACCACGGCCACCGGCGGCTCCGCGAGAATCGACAGGGACGGCACGACGATGTCGAACTTGTCGGCGCCGCCGTCTTCCTTGAGCGCCAGGAAGGCTTCGTTTTCCCAGGCCAGCAACACGTCACCCTGGCCATTGTTGACGAAGGTGATGGTCGAACCACGCGCGCCGGTGTCGAGGATCGGCACGTGCTTGAACAACTCTTTGACGTATTCCTGGGCCTTGGCCTCGCTGCCACCAGCCTTGAGGCCATAGGCCCAGGCGGCCAGGAAGTTCCAGCGCGCACCGCCGGAGGTTTTAGGGTTGGGCGTGATCACCGACACGTCTTTCTTGATCAGGTCGCCCCAGTCCTTGATGCCTTTGGGGTTGCCCTTACGCACCAGGAACACGATGGTCGAGGTGTAGGGAGTGCTCGCATCCGGCAGGCGGGTTTGCCAGTTTTCCGGAAGGGTCTTGCCGAGTTTGGCGATTTCGTCGATGTCGCCGGCCAGGGCCAGGGTCACGACGTCGGCGCGCAGGCCGTCGATCACGGCTCGGCCTTGCTTGCCCGAGCCACCATGGGATTGCTGGATCTTGACGTTGTCGCCCGGGTGGGACTGTTTCCAGTAGCTGGTGAATTCAGCGTTGTAGTCCTGGTACAGCTCACGGGTAGGGTCGTACGAGACGTTGAGCAGTTCGTAGTCCTTGGCAACGGCGGAACCGGCAAACACGGCACTGGCCAATGCGGCCAGGGCGTAACGGCGAATCGACGACATAGAAGCTCCTGAAAATTCTTGAGTGTTGGCTTTTCTTATAGTTGCGGGTCTATCGCCGTTCTTGCTCAGCTCGGTTTGTTACCCGGGTTCTGCAAACGGAATTTTTCCTTGCGTTCGATCTGTACCACTTGAGCGTTGTGCACAGTTATTTCCACCGCGCCAAACCGCAGATCGCGCAGGGCGCTCTGGATCTCACGCAAAATGGCTGCTTCGTCCTGGCCGTCGACGCTACGTAGAGATGCGCTCATGGTCTCGCTCCTGAAATGAATAGTGCCTGGCAGTGGCGGCACTGCTTGCGGCGTGAGAGCGATAGTAGTTAAGCGCGGATATTCTTAAAAATACTATTTAAGAATGTTTATATAACCAGAAAGAATTTTCTGGCGGGACGTGGGGTTGCGTGCCGATCTAGGCATCAAGTGGGAGGGGCTTGTTCCCGATAGCGGTGTATCAGGCAGAACTGAGGCACCTGACAGACCGCTATCGGGTTCAAGCCCCCTCCCACAGGTTGATGCATTTCAAGGCTGGATCGCGGGGGCTCGTGACCAGTCGATTTCATTCGCCGGCATCGGCCGCCCAAACCAGTACCCCTGCCCCATGTCGCAATCCTGCTCCAACAAAAACCGCGCCTGCTCGACCTGCTCGATGCCCTCGGCATGTACCTGCATGCCCATGCTTTTCGCCAAGGCGATTACCACGCGCACAATCGCGGCGTCGTCTTCGTCCCACGGCAGGCCGGCAACAAAACCCTGGTCGATCTTGAGCTTCTGCACCGGCAGGCGCTTGAGGCGCAGCAGCGAGGAATAACCGGTACCAAAATCATCGATGGCCAGGCGCAGGCCCAGTTCGCGCAGACGATGCAGCTGTTCCAGGGCCACTTCGGGGTCATCCATCACCGCGCTTTCGGTGACTTCCAGCTCAAGGAACGCCGGGTCCAGGCCCGTGTCGTGCAGCACCTGGGCCACTTGCTCGTAGAGTTCACGCCGGGCAAACAGGCGGCTGGACACATTGATTGCAATAAATGTCAGCGGTGCGCCGTCGGCCAGCCATTGGCACATCTGACGGCACGCCTGGTCCATCACCCAGGCATCAATATCCGCGATCAAGCCGGTGCGCTCGGCGATGGGGATGAACTCGACCGGAGGCACCAGGCCGCGTTCCGGGTGCTGCCAGCGCACCAGGGCTTCGACGCCGATCAGGCGGCTGCCGTGCAGTTCATGCACCGGCTGGTAGTAAACGCGCAGCTCGTGCTGGTCGAGGGCGCGGCGCAGTTCGCTGGCGATCTCGACACGGTTTTGTGCGTGCGCCGTGAGTTCTTCGGTGTACAAGGCGTAGCCTTCGCGGCCCACACTTTTAGCCTTGAACAACGCAGAATCGGCGTTGCGCAGCAGTTGTTCGGCGCTCAGCGCATCGCTGGGGAACAGGCTGATGCCGATGCTGGCGCTTATAAACAGTTGGTGGCCGTCGAAGATGAACGGTTGCTTCATCACATCCAGCATGCGTTGGGCCAATGCGGCGGCCTGCACCACCTGTGAGCAACTTTCGGCGAGCACTGCGAACTCATCGCCCCCCAGGCGCGCCAGGGTTACGCCAGGGCCGAGCAGCCCTTTGAGCCGCTCGCCCACCAGCTTGAGCAACTGGTCACCGACGTTGTGGCCGAGGCTGTCGTTGATGATCTTGAAGTGGTCCAAATCCAGCAACAGCAGGGCGCAGCCGCGTTTATGCAGTTGCGCCGAGGCCAGGGCCTGCTCGGCGCGGTCGGTGAACAGCAGGCGGTTGGGCAGGTCGGTCAGGGGGTCATGATGGGCCAGGTGGGCCAGTTCATGTTCAGAGTCCTTGATGGCGCTGATGTCGGAAAACACCGCGACATAGTGGCTGACCTGGCCGTGATCGTCATGAATCACCCGGATCGTCTGCCACTGTGGATAAATCTCACCGCTTTTACGCCGGTTCCAGATTTCACCGCTCCATTCACCGCAGTGCTCCAGGGCCTGGAACATGTGCTGGTAGAAACTCGACGAATGGCGCCCGGATTTGAACAGGCTGGGCTGCTGGCCCATGACGTCTTCGCACCGGTAGCCGGTGATCTCCATAAACGCCCGATTCACATGCACAATCAGGCCCCGGGCGTCGGTAACCAGTACCCCTTCGCGGGTGCAATCGAACACGGCAGCGGCCTGGCGCAGGCGCTCACGGTTCTCTTGCAGGGGCTGTTGTTGCTGGTGGGCGTGGGCAACCCGGGCGCTCATCAGGTAAATCACCAAAGCGCTGCAGGCCACCCATAGATAGCCGCGCACCTGCAACCACAGGTTCAGGTCACTCCGGTTATCGACAAATTCGATCAATAGGTGGCCCGAGATGCCAATCCAGGCGATCGAAACCAGCAGGTATACCAGCCCGGCACGCGCGGCACCTCGGTATGAAAACAGCATATGGTCAGTAATCCTTACTAAAAAACAGCATCGCCCTACAAAGGTTGCGGATTATAGAATAAGAAACATCCAGTCACTTCTATCTGAAAGGGCGGCTGGTTTTCTTTGTGGGCTTAGTGATAATGCGTGAGCTGGTTTTTTCTTTATCTGAGGGCCATACAGCCTATGTGGTACAACGGTTTTCTTGACCTGTCAGCCTGGCAACTGGTGGCAGTCACTCTGTTGATGACCCACGTGACCATTGTCGGGGTCACGGTTTATCTGCATCGCTATTCAGCCCATCGCTCCCTGGAGCTCAATGCCGGCCTGAAACACTTCTTCCGCTTCTGGCTGTGGCTGACCACGGCACAGAACACCCGCGAGTGGACCGCCATCCACCGCAAGCACCACGCCAAATGCGAAACCGTCGATGATCCCCACAGCCCGGTGATCAAGGGCCTGTCCACCGTGCTGCGCAAAGGTGCCGAACTGTACCGCGCCGAGGCGGAAAACCCCGAAACCCTGCGTATCTACGGCAAGAACTGCCCGGACGACTGGATCGAACGAAAAATCTACACGCCTTACCCCTTGCTGGGCGTTGCGATCATGGGCGTGATCGACCTGCTGCTGTTTGGCACCATCGGCATCACCATCTGGGCCATCCAGATGATGTGGATCCCGTTCTGGGCCGCCGGCGTGATCAACGGCCTGGGCCATGCCGTGGGCTACCGTAACTTCGAATGCCGTGACGCGGCGACCAACCTGGTGCCGTGGGGCATCATCGTCGGCGGTGAAGAGCTGCACAACAACCACCACACCTACCCCAATTCCGCGAAATTGTCGGTGAAGAAGTGGGAATTCGACCTGGGCTGGGCGTGGATCAAACTGTTCAGCTTCCTGCGCCTGGCCAAGGTGCAGCGCGTGGCGCCGATTGCCCACCGCGTGGAGGGCAAGGGCCATCTGGACATGGACACCGCCATGGCGATCCTCAACAACCGTTTCCAGATCATGGCCCAGTACCGCAAGTTGGTGATCGGCCCGCTGGTCAAGCAAGAGCTGGAAAAAGTCGATCACTCGGTGCGCCACCAGTTCCACCGCGCCAAGCGCCTGCTGTCGCGTGAAACCAGCCTGCTGGATGACCGCCATCACCTGCGTATCCAAGGCATGCTGGAGCACAGCCAGGCCCTGAAAGTGATCTATGAAAAGCGCCTGGCCCTGCAACAGATCTGGCTCAAGACCAGCACCAATGGCCACGATATGCTCGCCGCCATCAAGGAATGGGTGCACGAAGCCGAGGCCAGCGGCATCCAGTCCCTGCGGGATTTCGCTCACCAATTGAAGACCTACTCGCTGCGTCCTGCGGCGGTCTGACCGTGCCGTGGGAGGGCCCGCCCTCCCACCCACCAGCTTTTTGACGTCATTTACCGGGCACCGCCAATCGGTACCGTTGACGGAACTTCACTGCAAATCGCCTCTCTCAATGAACACTTCGCCATCATGGTGGCCCCTTGTTGTGACCGCTGCTCCATCTTGCGGCGCGCCCAGAGAGAGTTGTGCCGATGGTTCACGAAAAACCTCACGTATCTGATCCTCCCGTCGCTGAACATCCGCGTCCGGCCGCGGCTGCGACCCTGCTGGCGCTGGTGCATGCCCAGGGCGAAGTCGAGCGTTTGAGTGAACGCGAACAGCTCCTGAGTTCGTTGCTGGTGAGCGTGAATGCGGTGCTTTGGGCCATCGATTGGGAAACCCGCCGCGTGCTGTATGTGAGCCCGGCCTATGAGCGCATCTTTGGACGTTCCGCCGGCCTGCTGCTGGCCGACCACCGGGAATGGCGCAACAGCATTCACCCCGAAGACCTCGACCGCGCGGAACAAAGCCTGGCCCGCGTGCTGGAACGCGGTGCCGTGGAGGACCGCGAGTACCGCATCATCACTGCCGACGGGCAGATCCGCTGGCTGAGCGACAAGTGCTACATCAACCAGCAAGTGGTGCCCGGCGAACCGTTGGTCGTGGTCGGCATGGCCGAAGACATCACCGACAAGAAGCAGCTTGAGCTTGAGTTGCACCGCCTCGCCACCACTGACGTGCTCACCCAGAGCAGCAACCGCCGGCACTTCTTCGAATGCGCCAACCATGCCTTCGACAACGCCCGCGCCCAAGGCGCGCCGCTGGCCTTCCTGCTGTTGGATATCGATGACTTCAAGGACGTGAATGACACCTACGGCCACCTGGAAGGCGACCAGGTACTGCGGCGTATCGCTGAGAGCGGTCGAGGCGTGTTGCGCCGGGGCGACCTGTTCGGGCGCATTGGTGGCGAAGAGTTCGCCGCCGTCCTGCCAGGTTGTGCGCCAGACATGGCGCTGCAAGTGGCCGAGCGCCTGGGCAAGGAGATCCAGGCACTGAGTTTCAGCTATGAAGGCCAGGCGTTCAGCGTGACCATCAGCCAGGGCCTGGCCAGCCTCACCGACGCGGACCCGAGCCTGGACAGGCTGTTCGCCCGCGCCGATGCCGCCATGTACGAGGCCAAGCGCCTGGGCAAAAACCGCGTCGTTGCCGGCTGACGCCGATCATAAACGGTGGGAGGGGGCTTGCTCCCGATAGCGGTGGGTCAGTATCAGATGTGCTGACTGAGCGACTGCTATCGGGAGCAAGCCCCCCTCCCACCGTTTTTTTGCGTACTGGCCGGCGCACAAAAAACCCGCCGAAGCGGGTTTTTTGTGTCATCTGTACAGCGTGCGCTTACAGCTCGGAGAAGCACTCTTCGATGATCGCCAGGCCTTTGTCCAACTGCTCGTCCGGCGAGGTCAGCGGTACCAGTACGCGCAACACGTTGCCGTAAGTACCACATGACAGCAGGATCAGGCCCTTGTCACGCGCCTTGGCCACCACGGCAGCCACGGCAGCGGCGTTCGGCTTGTGGCTGTCGCCATCTTCGAACAACTCGACCGCAATCATCGCGCCCAAGGCACGCACTTCACCGATCACCGGGTACTTGGCCTGGATGGCCTTGAGGCCCGTCACCAGGCGCTCACCCACAGCCTTGCAGCGGTCCAGCAGGTGTTCTTCTTCGAATACCTCCATCACCGCCAGCGCAGCAGCACAGGCGATCGGGCTACCGGCGTAAGTGCCACCCAGGCCGCCGGGAGCAATGGCGTCCATGTATTCGGCCTTGCCGCACACACCGGCCAGGGGGAAGCCGCCGGCGATGGATTTGGCGAAGGTGGTCAGGTCGGCGGCAACGCCCATCTGTTCCATGGCAAAGAAGGTTCCGGTACGACCGGCGCCGGTTTGCACTTCGTCGGCGATCAGCAGGATGCCGTGCTTGTCGCACAGTTCGCGCAGGCGCTTCATGAAGGCTTTAGGCGCGACGTAGAAACCGCCTTCACCTTGCACCGGCTCGATGATGATGGCAGCGATATCACGCGGCTCGGCATCGTTTTTGAAGATGCGTTCGATGCTGGCGATGGAATCGTCGTCGCTCACACCGTGCAGTTCGTTGGGGTACAGCGCGCGGAACACTCCGCCCGGCATCAGGCCCATGCCGGCCGAGTAAGGCACGACTTTGCCGGTCAGGCCCAGGGTCATCATGGTGCGACCGTGGTAAGCGCCGGTGAACGCAATCACACCCGCACGGCCGGTGGCGGCACGGGCGATTTTCACGGCGTTTTCCACGGCTTCGGAACCGGTGGTGACCAGCAGGGTTTTCTTGGCGAAATCACCCGGGACCTTGGCGGCGACTTTTTCGCACACCTCGACGTACGGCTCGTAGGCCAGCACCTGGAAGCAGGTGTGAGTCAGCTTGTTCAGTTGCTCGGTCACGGCCGCGATGATTTTGGGGTGCACGTGGCCGGTGTTCAGCACGGCGATACCGCCGGCGAAATCGATGAACTCGCGACCTTCAACGTCGGTCACGGTGGCATTCTTCGCCGATTCGGCGAAGATCGGGTGAATCTGGCCAACACCGCGCGGTACAGCAGCTTCGCGGCGTTTCATCAGGGATGCGTTGGTCTTGCTCATAAAGTCCTCATTCGCCACTCATCGGGTGGCGCGGTTCAAGGAATACGTGGCGGGGAGGCAACTGCGACAGCATGCGATGATCGACTGCCACAGCGTTCCCGGCCACTACGAATAACGGGTTGAAACACGCAAAGGGTCAGCGCTCTCGTGCCCTTTGCGTTTACAGCCATGCCAAACCGGGGCTTAGATGCCCAGGCAGAGGTATTTGATTTCCAGGTAATCCTCGATCCCGTACTTGGAGCCTTCGCGGCCCAGGCCCGAGGCCTTGATACCGCCGAACGGCGCCACTTCGTTGGAGATCAACCCGGTGTTGACGCCGACCATGCCGTATTCCAGGGCTTCCGCCACACGAAACACACGGCCCAGGTCGCGGGCATAGAAGTACGACGCCAGGCCGAACTCGGTGTCGTTGGACATCGCGATCACTTCGGCTTCGTCTTTGAAACGGAACAGCGGCGCCAGTGGGCCGAAGGTTTCTTCCTTGGCGACTGCGGCGTTTTTCGGCACGTTGGTGAGGATAGTCGGTTCGAAGAAATTACCTTCCATCACCTTGCCACCGGCCAGCAGCGTCGCGCCTTTGCTCAGCGCATCGGCAATGTGCTCCTGAACCTTGGCCACGGCTTTCTCGTCGATCAGCGGGCCAGTGGTGGTGCCGTCTTCCAGACCGTTGCCGATCTTGAGTTTGGCCACCGCCACTTTCAACTTCTCGGCGAACGCGTCGTACACCGAATCCTGGATGTACAGGCGGTTGGCGCAGACGCAGGTCTGGCCGTTGTTGCGGTACTTGGAAATGATCGCGCCTTCGACGGCCTTATCCAGGTCGGCGTCGTCGAACACGATGAACGGCGCGTTACCGCCCAGTTCCAGGGAGACTTTCTTGATGTCCTTGGCGCATTCGGCCATCAACTGGCGACCGATTTCGGTCGAGCCGGTGAAGGACAATTTACGCACGATAGGGTTGCTGGTCAGCTCGCCGCCGATGTCGCCGGCACTGCCGGTGACCACGCTCAGCACGCCTTTAGGGATACCGGCACGGTGCGCCAGCTCAACCAGGGCCAGGGCCGAGAATGGGGTTTGCGAAGCAGGCTTGATCACCATGGTGCAACCGGCGGCCAGGGCCGGGCCGGCTTTACGGGTGATCATCGCAGCGGGGAAGTTCCACGGGGTGATCGCAGCGGTCACGCCGATCGGCTGCTTGATTACGATCAGGCGCTTGTCGGGCTGGTGGCCGGGGATCACGTCACCGTAGATGCGCTTGGCTTCTTCGGCGAACCACTCGATAAAGGACGCGGCGTAAACGATTTCGCCCTTGGCCTCGGCCAGCGGCTTGCCTTGTTCGAGGGTCATCAGGCGGCCAAGGTCGTCCTGGTTTTCGATCAGCAGTTCGAACCAACGACGCAGCTTGTTGGCGCGTTCCTTGGCGGTGAGTGCGCGCCAGGCCGGCAGCGCCTTGTCGGCGGCTTCGATGGCACGGCGGGTTTCCGCGGCGCCCATCTTCGGCACGGTACCGAGAATCTCGCCCGTGGCCGGGTTATTGACCTTGATGGTTTGACCATTGTCCGCATCGACCCAAGCGCCATCGATAAAGGCTTGCTGGCGGAACAACTGGGTATCTTTGAGCTGCATGTCGGCTTTCCTTAACAGCACCGCGCGCACGCGGAGCGAATTAGAGTTGTTGAAAGGCGCCTTGTGGGCTGCCGTCAGGGAAATCAGCCCCAGTGCGCAAGATCGAATGAATCGCGCACGGGAGACAGAGCGTTTGAAATCTCAAACGAATCCTAGGATCAATGGGGGTACAGGGCAATAGTCTGTTCGAAAAAAAGAACGAAAACGGCGCATTTGCGGGGTTTATCTGATCAGCGTAGCGGGGCCGGGTTTACGCGCAACGTTCGCAAGGCTCGGCGCAGGGCCTTTGTTCAGGAAAATCCTACCGGCAGGCCCCCAAAGACCGGCATGGACGCCCAAGGTCGACATGGGTATGATGTCGCCCGCACAAGCATCCGTAGCTCAGCTGGATAGAGTACTGCCCTCCGAAGGCAGGGGTCGTGGGTTCGAATCCCGCCGGGTGCACCATATAGCAGTCTCGGGCTGTCTCAGACAGTCTACGAAACACCCCAAGAAGCCCGCCCTGTGCGGGCTTTCTTGTTTCTGGCTATCCGTCCCTGTCTCCCCCTATAACTTCCCGCCGTGTATGCCCACGTGTATGCTTTGCAATTCCTATAACTGGAGGCATACAGGAAGTGAAGCGCTCTGAAATCAAACGCCGCCCCTTAGCAGACACCACGCTTGCAGGGCTAGAGCCTGAGCACGCTACTTATCGGGAGCAGGACGGGAATGGTCTGTACTTTCGGGTAAAACCTAACGGGCAAAAATCGTGGGAGCTGCGCTACAAAAAGCCAGACGGCAAATGGTCTTGGCTGGGCCTAGGCGGCTACCCGGAAATTAGTGGCTCATTGGCGAGGCAGAAAGCAGCTCAACTGCGGGAAGACGCATCGACCGGCAAAAATCCATTAGTGAGCAAGCAAGCTCGCAAAGTTGCAGACCAGGTTGCTGCCAACAACACTTTTGAAGCGTTAGGCCGCGAGTGGTTTGAGGCCAGACGCACAAGCTGGGAGTCAGGTACGTCTCGACGAGTGCTTGGCGCACTGGAGCTTCACGTATTCCCCGTCTTCGGCAAGCGCGTATATACAGAAATACTGCCCCTGGAATGGATGGAGTTTCTACGAGGCATGGAACAAAAGGGGATCATTGAACAAATGGGCCGGGTTCGTGCCTTTTGTAAAGAGATCTATGACCTTGCCCGCGTAACAGGACGAGCCGTCCATAACCCCCTTGAGGGTCTCAGCAAATTCCTACAATCGCGTAGCGCTGAAAACTATGCGCACGTTTCGATTGAAGAACTGCCTGCGCTACTTCGAGCGATCAACTCCTACCCTCACGCAAAGGACGTTCGTATAGGGCTTCGCTTGCTTTCCTTATTAGCATCGCGCCCGAGCGAAATCCGAGAAGCACGCTGGTCAGAAATCGACCTCTCCAAAAAGCTATGGACGATCCCAGCAGAGCGAATGAAACGTCGTCGCGAACATGTGGTGCCTCTCTCCCGACAGGCTATCGAAGCGCTCACTGAGTTACGAACACTGACAGGTGCGTACCCTCTCCTATTTCCAGGCAGGAAAGACAGGACAATCCCCCGTAGCAACACTGTCTTTCTAATGGCGCTCCGCAGACTGGGATATGCCGGTCGGCAAACAGGCCACGGCTTTCGTCACATCGCCAGCACCATACTCAATGAGCAGGGTTTCGATGAGAATCACATTGAGGCCCAGCTCTCTCATGCAAAGGAAGGAATAGCAGGGGTGTACAACAAGGCGGTTTACCTGCCTCAGCGCAGAGTGATGATGCAGTGGTACGCAGATCATCTGGATGAGCTAGTAGATGGCAACATTCTTCAGGGACAGTTTGGCAAGGCGGGTTGAATACGCCAACCGCACACCCATCAAAAATCGGTGTTACTGGTGTTACGCACGTTACGCACCCCACCAACCAATTGATTTTATTGAATATTTATTGCGTAACACGCATTAAAAGAGATCCGTACACCATGTGTTACGCGTCAAAAGCGTGTTACGCCGAAGGCGCCCAAAACCTCTGGCGGCCATCTCTTATTGGTCGCCCCACGCTGAGGAGGGGCCGCTGTTATCGGACTACCAGAAGGGGCTCAGGGGACTACCGTTCGTCGGGACTTCACTGGGTTTAATTTCTCACTTTCCGATTTTTAACTGTATAGAAAACCAGTAGGGCAAGGTAGGACAGCCCCGGGAAAAACTTAAACTTTGCTTCGATCTTGCTCAATTAAATTGCCTTATCTATAAAATCCGCGTCGAAAACTATAAAAATAAAACTTTTAAAAAATAGAAAATCGTTTACATAGCTGGGGCCTGTACGAACTACGACAGGAAACGCGCTATGCAGCCTCACGACACTTCACACCACTCCACTACCTCTCTCACCCCTGCTTGTTTGCTCACTACCGACCAAGTCGCTAATGCACTAGGTCTGTCCAGCCGAACGCTTGCCGCCTGGCGAAGTTCTCGCAGCAACTCACTTCCCTATATCAAAACCGGGTCTCGGGTTCGTTATCGCTCCCAAGACGTGGTCGCGTGGCTTGAAACCCAACTGCGCTCACCTGCAAAAACCGCTGGAGACAGGACCTGATGAGCGCCCCAAAGCAATCTGCAAAAGTTGTGGGGCTTGCCCCTCCAATCCACGAGAAAGTCACCAAAAGGCCCCTAGCGGATCCGCATGCTTGCCGATCAGCGCGCCTCATACGGAACTGGGACAGTTCGATCCGGCCGCCACGCTGATACGCATCAATCAAGTCATAGCCCTGACAGGTATCGGCCGCGCAACGGTTTACAAACTTATGAGCCAGCCAGAGAGCGGCTTTCCGCAAGCGGTGAAGCTCACCGACAGCAATGCGCGTGGGGCTCCGGTCGCTTGGGTATTAGCCGAAATTTTGAATTGGACACGGGCGCGTATTGCGGCCCGCGACAGGGTGGCGGCATGAAAAATCGAGCCGCTAACAACGCTATTTTGCAGCCCTTTTCTGTACTCAGAACAGTCGGATTCTCATCACGCGGTATGCAGCGTTTTGAACGTTACCGCAAAGAGCAAAAACGCCTGAACCGGGATGTGATGGTGATGCGATGGAGAGATGGCATCTGGTGCGCATTGTCAGTTCCCTGCCAAGCCCCGCAAGCAATCATCGTCGACGAAGGCCAACAAATCGACGCCTACGAAGATGCACGCGCCTGCCTCGAAGGCGACCTCTTGCCCTTTGTCTCCCTGCGCTGGGACGTCCATGCCTGAAACGAAAACGCCCCCGGCGGCAACCGGAGGCGTTGAGGTAAATCTACATGCCTGATCAATTTATTCCCCACCGAAAAAATCCGCAAGTGATCCGCATAGTTGCACTTTCAAAAAGCGGGCGTTACTCTCTGGCCGTCGCTGCAAATTCAGCGATCGGGCTTGGTCGCCCGAAAAGCAAAAGGCGCATAGGCGCCCCCATTACAATTGCAGGCGCTTTT
Source organism: Pseudomonas sp. S3_A03 (assembly GCF_054668275.1). Lineage (NCBI taxonomy): Bacteria > Pseudomonadati > Pseudomonadota > Gammaproteobacteria > Pseudomonadales > Pseudomonadaceae > Pseudomonas > Pseudomonas sp. S3_A03. The sequence continues at coordinate 4,273,125 of NZ_CP162753.1, read as the reverse complement.
TTTGCGTCCGCAGTTCCGTGTTATGGCGGCTGTGTGTGGGAGGCCTTCGGGCCTGCTGGGTTCCTTTTGCCCCGGTCGACCAACCCGCGCACAGCTGCCACCCTAACTCGCTTGGTCGCGAACGGTGGTAGCTCCCCAGCAAAAGGAGCTCCACATGCACGCCCTCAATCCGTCCAAAATTCGCGCCGCCGCTCATCGAGCAATGGCTCTCGCCGCTTTACACGCCAACTCCAGCCTCGCTACACGTCTCTCCCGTTACAATGCCCATATGTCCAAGGCGCGAGCCCTGGAAGCCGCAGGGGGTGCCCAATGAGCATGCTCCCAGGCTTTGCACTGCCCGAAGATCTACTCTGCGTCAGCCAAGACGCCGAAGCCGGTCTGCCTATCGACGCCATCACCTGTGCGCTCGACCGTGCCGACTCAGTTCTCATGCTGTTGGAAGATCACTTAGACGGAGATAAACCCCTGCTTTCCAACCGCGTGCTGTCGTCTGTTATTTGGGACGTGCGTGGCACCTTGGGCTTGATCAAAACACTCACCATGTACGGTGATGCCTCCTCTGTGCCGATGGGCCAGAAAGGCGGTACGCTGTGAACCACTCCAATACGCTTGGGCGCTCCGAGTTTTCCCCAGCCAACGGTAACGGCCAAAACCTGTTTCGGGTGAATGCCGGTATCCCGCTGGAAGACGCACTTGAGGCCGTCTCCCAGATTCTGCACCACGCTAATCAACTGATCCTCGATGCCGCCATCAGCGATGCGGGCGAGCGTTTTAGTTGGCCTGCGTTCTACCTCGGCGAGATGGCCAAAGCGCTGATCGACGACGTGAACGAGGCGTTGCTTGAGTCGAGGACAGCACCATGACTCAGCGCACCGGCAACACCTCAAAACGCCCCAGCTTTGCCGACGTAAAAAGCGCGGCCCTGAAGAACATCGACCGTGTGCTTGCTCACTGGCTGCCAAACGGCAAACGTGTTGATGGCGGCAAGGAATACACCGCACCGAATCCCACACGCACGGACAAGCGCGCAGGCTCACTCAAGGTCAATTTGAGCAAAGGCACCTGGGCGGATTTTGCCACCGGCGATAAGGGCGGTGACCTGATCGACCTGGTGCGCTACATCGATGGCGGCACCGACGTCGAGGCCTGTAAAAAGCTGGCGGATCTGCTCAGCGTTTCCGCAGGATCTGCGACCACCAAAAGCGCACCGGCCAAGAGCGATGCGCCGGAGTGGATCGCGACTCAACCGATCCCGGCCGAGGCCATGAACAAGTGCCCAGCTAAACACCGGCAACACGGTGTTCCGTCCAAGGTGTGGATCTATCGCGATGCTCAGGGCCAGCCGGTAATGGCGCTGTATCGCTTCGACTTAGATCCAGATAAAGACGGCAAACCGCGAAAGGTCTTTGCGCCGTTGACCTGGTGCAAACGCTCCGATGGGCAAACCACACAATGGCGTTGGCAAGGTTTGCCGGAGCCTCGACCTCTGCTACGCCTGCGCGAAATGGCACAGCGCGCCGATGCGCCTGTGGTGTTGTGTGAGGGTGAAAAAGCCGCTGACGCCGCCGCTGAACTGATGCCCGACCACGTCGCCACCTGCTGGCCGAACGGCTCCAACTCTTGGCACAAGGCCGATCTGACGCCACTCAAAGGGCGCACGGTGGTGCTGTGGCCGGATAACGATGCCAGCGGCAAGACCTGCATGGATGCCATCGAGCTCAAGCTGATTGAGCTGGGCGCCGCTTCGGTACAACAAATCTCGCTCGACGTGTTCAAGCTCAAGCCCAGCAGCAAAGGCGGAAAACCCACACTCATCAAGGGTGGGAAATGGGCAGACGGCGATGATGCAGCGGATGCGTTAGCCAAAGGCTGGACCGCTGACCACGTCGCCGAGCTGGTGCGCAACGGCGAGCTTTTCGGCAGTGTTGCTGATACCACTGAACCTCAACAATCGAAGGCCAAGGCGCCCGCCAAACGCCCTGCGAAATTGAAAAATGACCTGTTGCCCGGCGGCTTTCGCCTGACGCCTGAAGGGGTGTTTTATTCAGGCGATGATGGCGAGGCACGCCCCGTATGTTCGCCTCTCGAAATCATCGCTCGCACTCGCGACGACAAGGGCCACAACTGGGGCTTACTGGTCGAATTCGACGACCCGGACGGCGCCAAAAAGCGCTGGAACATTCCAGCCAGAACCATGACTGGCGACTTCGGTAAGGACGTACTCGGCCCACTGGTAGACATGGGCCTGCGACTTGCTGGGAGCCGATCAGGGCGCAACGCACGTAACGACCTGCAGAGTTACCTCGGCGGCTTCGACAGTGCCCAGCGCGCACGCTTGGTGACGCGGTTGGGCTGGCACGACAACGCCTTCCTTTTGCCCGAACAGCAAATCGGTTCACATGCCGAACACCTGCATTTTTATGAAGCCGGTGCACAGTTGCCACCGATCAGCGAGGCGGGCTCTCTGGAGCAATGGCAGCAGCAAATCGGCGCATTGTGCGTTGGCAACCACCGCTTGGCATTTGTCGTGTCTGTGGCGTTTGCAGGGCCTCTGTTGAACCTGCTCGGGCACGAGTCGGGCGGCTTCCACCTCTACGGCGACAGCTCTGGCGGCAAGACCACCCACTTGCAGGTCGCTGCCTCGGTCTATGGCGGGCCACGTCTGGTGCGTTCGTGGCGCTCCACCGATAACGCCCTGGAGTCCATCGCCGCTGCACACTCAGACGGCCTCCTGGTGCTGGATGAAATCGGCATGTGCGACCCGCGCATTATCGGCGAAACGGTGTACATGCTCGGCAATGGCACCGGTAAGGCTCGGGCGAATGATCGAGGACAAGCGGGCCGACAGGTGCAGGAGTGGCGCTTGCTGTTTCTCTCGACCGGCGAGAAGACGTTGGCGCAGCACATGGCGGATGCCAACAAGGAGCTGAAAGCCGGTATGGAGGTGCGCATGCTCGCCGTGCCAGCGGATGCTAGCAAAGGTCTCGGCATGTTCGATGTGCTGAATGGTTTTGAAGACGCAGCCGCCCTCTCCGATGCGCTCAAGGCCCGTGTCGCCAAATACTACGGCACACCCCTCTCCGCCTTCCTGCAAGCACTGTGTGCGCCTGGAGAAATGCTCAGGTGGTCGGTGATCGTTCGCCGCACGGTGGAGCAGTTCATCACCCAAAACCTGCCCGCCTCGGCCAGTGGTCAGGCCCAGCGTGCCGCCCTTCGCTTTGGCCTCGCTGCAGCGGCCGGAGAGTTGGCCACCGCCTTCGGCGTCACCGGTTGGCCTGATGGTACGGCCACAACGGCTGCACGGGTTTGCCTGCATGCATGGCTAGCCGAACGCGGCGGCGCCGGTAACTTCGAGGGGGATGCGATCGTGGCGCGGCTGAGACAGGTCATCGAGCGCTTTGGAGAAAGCCGCTTTACCCGCTGGGAATCTGCCGCCGCCAAGATCGATGAGCACGGGCCGCGCACGATTGATCGGTTGGGCTTTCGCAAGACGATGGAACACGGCATGGGCGACGCCCTGCACACCACTAACACCTACTACGTTCTGCCTGAAGCCTGGAGGGCCGAGATCTTCAAAGGCATGAACATCAATGCGGTGAACAAGGAGTTGCTGCAACGCGGCGTGCTTGAGCCGGGTAGTGACGGAAAGGCGTACAGCTTGATTCGCCTACCCGGGTTAGGGCCTCAACGCTGCTATGTGGTGAAGACAGTTCCTGGAACGGATGAAAGCGAGGCCAAGGCCGCCTGACGGCATGCCTGCTGATCGAGGTAGCGCCGGCTCATTACCGGCCTCGCCAGCCGTTCGACAACCATCCCTATCAACCGCAATACCCAGAGACAATACGAATGAACACTATCCAAGAATTGAAAGACCGCCGCGACCAACTGACACTCGAAGTTGAGAGCATTCAGGGTGACCTTGCTCCCCTCGAAGAGGCGCTGGAAACCCCAGAGGTCATCCAGCAGGGCCGTCAACGAGCCGTGCAGGATGAAATCAACGATCACAAAAGACGCATCGACTCGCGAAAACTGGAGATCAGCAACCTGAATCAAAAGATTCATCGCCTTGAGACATTGGCAAACCGTGAGAGCTTGGCTGCGGGCTATCTCAGCGATATGGCGAACTGGAAAGCCGACGAGATGGAACTCAACGAAAAGCGCAGCAGCATCGAGACCCGGTTGCAGCAGGTCCGCAAGAGCGATCAGGAAGAGATGGCAAAAGCTCGACAAGCTGAAACGGACGCAGCCACCGCTTATGCACAGGCTGTCGCCTGGGGCGATGTAGAGGGCGAGAAAGCGGCTAATGCAGAAGCTCAAAAGGCAGCAAAAAACCTCACGTCTGCGGCTGAGCATCACCGCCGCCAACAACTGCTCATCACCGCCCTGGAGCAGGAGCTGGTGACGATTGATCTGCATATCACAGAGGCACAAAAAGAACGCGCCAAGATCGAGAACCAAGCGGCACATCTGGCGAACACAGTACTAGAAGAAAAGTGGAACGAGGCTGCGAAAGAGCTGCTGGAAACCGGCGGCAAGCTGTGGGCAGCACGCAGCCTGATTAGCCGTGACCCTGTTGCACTGATGAAACTGGATATCCCTGAACAGGGGGAGCACTTTGGAAGCTGGACTTGGCGAGAACTCATAGATCGCTCGCGCCAACACAGTATCATTGACCTACTGGCGGCCTAACCTGAACCCTCCCCGAAGCAACCGGCGAGGGTCGGCAGCTTCGGGCCAAACATAGGTCTAACCATGAACCAAACACCACAGAACAGCGCACAGATGCCTGATTACCTGAAGGCCCGAAAGCTCCATTTAAACGGGATAATTGTCGGAATGGCTGGATTGAAAAAGCTCAACGCAAGGGAAAACCAAGACACCAAAGTTGAGACGCTCACGATTGATGCAATCAAGGCAGAGCTTGATTTCATTGACCTCCAGCTCAAAAGAAAGAGCAGTTGACAAAGAGGCGGAAGCTTAAGCAGCTTCCGCCTCGCTAGATCCCTCCACCTAAGAACAAGCTCCAGATTATCGGCTTCGGATCTGTGGCAACAGCGAGCTTATGACCGCTTTCGGCCAATAGCAAAAGTCGACCCATTGCGGCCGTTCGAGACGGCTACGTAAATAGGGGCGATTAATACCGGGGAATGAGCACCGACAGAAGGCGCCCTCCCATAGTTGCAACCGCGTCGTTTGATAAGCCCACTCACAATTGTTAACTGTTTATTTGACGTTTTTTTCTCATTCCCGGCTCTACATTCGCCGCGCTTGCAACATGCAAATGATTCCTATTGTTCGAGTCTCAATCGACAACCCACGGGCTTCCCGTGTACCCATAAAAAACGGAGCATTCAACGTATGGCTTCCCGTCTACCGTCTTTCCTCACTAAAGCCCTTATCGCCACCGCATTAGTCGGCGCCGGGCAGGTGTATGCCGCCGAAACGGCCGGCATCGTGGTGTACAACGCCCAGCACGAAAGCCTGACAAAGGCTTGGGTTGAGGGCTTCACCCAGGAAACCGGGATTCCGGTCACCATCCGTAACGGCGACGACACCGAGATGGGCAACCAGATCGTGCAGGAAGGCGCCGGCTCCCCGGCCGATGTGTTCCTCACCGAAAACTCCCCGGCCATGGTGCTGGTAGACACCGCCGGGCTGTTCGCTCCGGTCGCACCGACCACCCTGCAACAGGTGGACGCTGCGTACCGCCCGGCACATGGCAAGTGGCTGGGCATTGCCGCGCGCTCCACGGTGTTTGTGTACAACCCCAGCAAGCTCAAAGAAGCCGACTTGCCCAAATCCTTGATGGACCTGGCCTCGGCCAACTGGAAAGGTCGCTGGGCTGCCTCACCGGCCGGTGCCGACTTCCAGGCCATCGTCGCCGCGGTGCTGGAACTCAAGGGCGAAGCCGCCACCCTCGACTGGCTCAAGGCGATGAAAGCCAATGCGACCATCTACCGTGGCAACAGCGCCGTGCTCAAGGCCGTCAACGCCGGCCAGGTCGACAGCGGCGTGATCTACCACTACTACAGCTTCGTCGATCAGTCCAAGACCGGCGAAAACAGCAAGAACACCCAACTGCACTATTTCAAGCACCAGGACCCTGGCGCGTTTGTGAGCATCTCGGGCGCCGGGGTACTGGCTTCCAGCAAACATAAAGAAGAAGCCCAGGCGTTCTTGAAATGGATCACCGGTAAAGAGGGCCAGGCCATCCTCAAGGACGGCAATTCGTTCGAATACGCCGTGGGCCAGAGCGCGCAATCCAACCCCAAACTGACCCCGCTGGCACAGCTGGACGCGCCGAACGTCGACGCCTCCAAGCTCAACAGCAAAAAAGCGGTGGAGTTGATGACCCAGGCCGGGCTGCTCTGATTGTTGCCTGAGGCTGCGGCCCAGGCGCTGACGGCGCCCGCGCAACGTCGCGTTCACGGCCTGTTCAAAGTCCGTGGAGGCAGGTGGGTCACGAGTTTGTCGGTGCTGGTGTCGCTGTTGGCACTGGTGCCGATTGCGTTTGTGATCGGCGTGTCCTGGCAAATCGGCTGGGCGCAGATTGAAGCCTTGGTGTGGCGCCCGCGTGTGGGTGAACTGTTGGTCAACACCTTGCTGCTGGTGGTGATCACCCTGCCCCTGTGCATGCTGCTGGGTATTGCGCTGGCGTGGCTGACCGAGCGCACCGACCTGCCGGGGCGGCGGCTATGGTCGCTGTTGGCCGTCGCGCCGCTGGCGGTGCCGGCGTTTGTGCACAGTTACGCGTGGGTGAGCCTGGTGCCTTCGATACACGGCTTGCCGGCCGGCGTGCTGGTGTCGGTGATTGCCTATTTCCCGTTTTTGTACTTGCCGGTGGCGGCGACCCTGCGCCGGCTCGACCCTGCGATTGAAGATGTAGCCGAATCCCTGGGCCTGAAGCCGTGGGCGGTGTTCTGGCGCGCGGTGTTGCCGCAGTTGCGCCTGGCGATCTGCGGCGGTGCTCTGCTTGTGGGCCTGCATCTGCTGGCCGAGTACGGCCTGTACGCGATGATCCGCTTTGACACCTTCACCACCGCGATTTTCGATCAGTTCAAATCCACCTTCAACGGCCCGGCGGCCAATATGCTCGCGGCGGTGCTGGCCCTGTGTTGCCTGGCGATGCTCACCGCCGAGTCCGCCGCACGCGGCCATGCCCGCTATGCGCGGGTCGGCTCCGGCAGCGCCCGCGAGCAGCGCATCGTACGCCTGAGCCCGCGCACCACCCTGCTCGCGCTAGGCCTGCAAAGCTTCACCTGCGCGCTGGCCCTGGGCGTTCCGCTGGTGACCCTGGGCCAATGGTTGATCGCCGGCGGCCGCGAGGTCTGGCGCTTCGACGAATTGCTGCCGGCGCTGGAGCAAACCGTACTGCTGGGAGTGGCCGGCGCTGTGCTGACCACCTGCGCGGCGGTGCCGATTGCGTGGCTGTCGATCCGTGCGCCGGGGCGCTTGCAGCGCATTCTGGAGGGCTGCAACTACATCACCAGTTCGTTGCCGGGCATCGTGGTGGCGCTGGCCTTGGTCACGGTGACCATTCACTTCGCCCGGCCGATCTACCAAACCACTATTACCGTGCTGCTCGCCTACCTGTTGATGTTCCTGCCACGGGCCCTGGTGAGCCTGCGCGCAGGCATCGCCCAGGCGCCGGTGGAGCTGGAAAACATGGCCCGTAGCCTCGGCCGCTCGCCGGGCCGCGCCCTGTGGCTGATCACCCTGCGCCTGGCCGCACCCGCCGCGGCTGCCGGGGCGGCGCTGGTGTTCCTGGCCATCGCCAACGAGCTGACTGCCACCTTGCTGCTCGCGCCCAATGGCACGCGCACCCTGGCCACCGGCTTCTGGGCGATGACCAGTGAGATCGACTACGCCGCCGCCGCGCCTTACGCGCTGATCATGATCCTGTTGTCACTGCCGTTGACCGGCCTCCTCTACCACCAATCCAAACGCACGGCAGGCCGATGAACGCCCTTGAACTCCACGTCCTCTGCAAATCCTTCGGCAGCCAGCGCGCCTTGGCCGACGTCAGCCTGTCGGTGCCCACCGGCGGGCGCACGGTGATCGTCGGGCCCTCCGGCTCCGGCAAGACTACCTTGTTGCGCATGATCGCCGGGTTTGAATTCCCCGACAGCGGCAGCCTCACACTCAACGGCCAGGTCCTAGCGGACGCCACCCATGCTGTGCCGGCCCATCAGCGCCAGATCGGCTATGTGCCGCAGGATGGCGCACTGTTCCCGCACATGACGGTGGCCGGCAACATCGGCTTTGGCCTGGCGACCAAGGGCGAGGCGCACCACAGCCGTATCGCCGAGCTGATGGACAGCGTGGCCCTCGACGCCAATATGGCGCGGCGCTGGCCCCATGAACTGTCCGGCGGCCAACAGCAACGGGTGGCGCTGGCCCGCGCCCTGGCGCAACAGCCACGCCTGATGCTGCTGGACGAGCCGTTTTCGGCGCTGGACACCGGCTTGCGCTCGGCCATGCGCAAGATGGTCGCGCGGCTGCTGAGCGATGCCGGCATCACCACCATTCTGGTGACCCATGATCAGGCGGAAGCACTGTCATTTGCCGACCAATTGGCGGTGATGCGCCAGGGCCGCCTGGTGCAGTCGGGCCACCCGATGGAGATGTACCAGTACCCGGCCGATGAGCAGACCGCGTTGTTTCTCGGGGATGCGGTGGTGCTGCCCGCGCGTATCCAGGCCGGCTGGGCCGACTGTGACCTGGGGCGGATCCAGACCAACAGCCCGCTGAGCCACGACGCGGCGCGGATCATGCTGCGCCCCGAGCAGGTGCACCTCAGTGCCACCGGTTGCCCTGGCGTGGTGACCGAGTGCGAGTTCGGCGGCAACACCTGCACGCTGACCGTGGCGTTGCACGCTGACCCGAGCCATACGATCCTGGTGCGCAGCGCCGGCCTGCTGGCACCACCGGCCGGCTGCGCGGTGCACCTGTCGACCACGGGCACCGCCCACGTGCTGCTTGGATAAAAAACCGGCCCTCAGTCTCAGCTAAGTCTCGTGCCGTACCTTCTCCCTTGCGCCAACCACCGCAGTCAAGGAGAGGTAATCCCGATGAATGCCACAGCAGCCCGTTGGCTGAACAAAGTACCCGAGGTGACGCTGTCATTCTGGGTGATCAAAATCCTGTCCACCACCGTGGGCGAAACCGGCGCGGATTACCTCGCCGTGGATGCCGGCTTCGGCGCCGGCCCCACCAGCCTCGGCATGGCCGCGCTGCTGGGGCTCGCGCTGTTCGGCCAACTGCGCACCAAGGCCTACACGCCTTGGATCTACTGGCTGACCGTGGTGCTGGTGAGCATCGTCGGCACCCAGATTACCGACATCCTCACCGATAAACTCGACGTCAGCCTGTATGTCAGCACGACAATTTTCTCGGTGCTGCTCGCGCTCAACTTTATGCTCTGGTACCGCACCGAGCGCAGCCTGTCGATTCGCGACATCGTCACTCCACGGCGCGAATGGTTCTACTGGACCACGGTGCTCTGCACCTTCGCCTTGGGCACTGCCGCCGGCGACCTGGCCACCGAGGCACTGGGTCTGGGTTTCACCCTCGGCGCGGTGATTTTTGCCGGCCTGATCGGCGTTGCCCTGCTGGCCTGGCGCCTGGGCGCCAACAGCGTGCTGACCTTTTGGGTCGCCTACATCCTCACCCGCCCCTTCGGTGCTTCGCTAGGCGACCTGCTCACCCAGGCTAAGACTTATGGCGGCCTGGGCATGGGTGCCAGTTGGACCAGCGCGCTGTTCCTGTTCGTCATCGTTTTGCTGGTGGCCGTGGCGCAATTCAGCGTCGGCAACCGCAAACCCCTTAATCATTGAACCCAAGGACATCACCATGCTTAACCTTAGAAACATGATCCGCCACGTCGCGATTATTTCCGCCATCGGCCTGCTGAGCATCGCCACTGGCTGCTCGAAACCCGCAGATAAACCCAAGGACGCAGCCAGTGCCGGTTCAAGCAACAGCCAGCGCCAGGCCTCGAAACTAGGGGACCTGTCGGAGTTCCGCAACATTGCCGTGGACGTGTCGGCCCTGGTCTCCAAGCACGACCTGGCCGGCGCCAAAGCCCGCATCAAGGACCTGGAAAACAGCTGGGACAGCGCCGAAGCCGGGATCAAGCCGCGTGCCGCCAGCGACTGGCACGTGCTGGATAAAGCCATCGACCGCGCGCTCTCGGCATTGCGGGACACCAGCCCGAACCAGGCCGACTGCCAGGCCGCGATGGACGACCTTCTCAAGGCCTTCGATTCGATGAAAGGCTGACAACATGCTTCACTACACACGCGGCGACTTCCTCGCCGCGTGTGCGTTGGCGCTGGAGAGCAAGATGCGGATTCTACTGGTCGAAGACGACCCCATGATTGGCGACGCCATCCAGCGCGCGCTCAGCGATGCGAGCTATGCCGCCGACTGGGTCAAAAACGGCCTTACGGGCCTGGCGGCCCTCGACACCCACCCCTACGACCTTGTGCTGCTGGACCTGGGCCTGCCCGGCAAGGACGGTCTCGACGTGCTGGACTGCATTCGCGCGCGCAACAACCCGGTGCCCCTGCTGATCATCACCGCCCGCGACAACCTCGACGACCGCCTGCGCGGCCTGGACGGTGGCGCCGACGATTACCTGCTCAAACCCTTCGACATCGCGGAACTGCTCGCACGCATTCGCGCCGTGCTACGCCGCAAGGGTGGAGCCGCCCAGTCGGTGCTGGGCAATGGCGTGGTGACCCTGGACCTGCTTAGCAAACACGCGAGCACCGACGAACAGCGCGAGGTGGCATTATCCAGCCGCGAATTTGCTCTGCTGCAAGCGTTGCTGATCCGCCCGGGGGCGATCCTTTCGCGCAGTGAGCTGGAAGACCGCCTGTATGGCTGGGGCAATGAAGTGGAGAGCAACGCCATCGAGTTCCTGATTCACGCCTTGCGGCGCAAGTTGGGCACCCACGTGATCAAGAATGTCAGGGGCATGGGATGGATGGTTTCAAAAAACGTTTGAGTGAGTCGGTGCAACTGCGGCTGTCGGTGACCCTTTGCCTGGCGATTCTGCTGGTGGCGTTGGCGGCCAGTGTGTTTGCGTTTGTCTCGGCGTTTGAAGAAACTCACGAACAACAGGACGCCACCTTGCGCCAGGTAGCGATGCTGTTCGACCGCCAGCAGATGACCCTGCAATACCCACAAGGCCCGGCGCTTGCTGGCGACGACGAAGAAACCCGGGTGATCATCCAGCTCCTGAGCGACAGCCCGCACGCCACGAGCACCACTGATGAAGCCCTGCCCCTGCCCTTTCCCGCCGGCCTGGCGGATGGCTTGTCCACGGTTGAGATGGCTGGTGAAGCCTTTCGCGTGCTGGTGCACACCACCGCCGGTGGCGAGCGCATCGCCGTGGCCCAGGAGTCCGACGCCCGCGACAAGGACGCCCGTGAAGCGGCCTGGCGCAGTTTGTTGCCGTTCCTGATTCTGTTCCCCGTTCTGTTGCTGGTAGTCGGCGACCTGGTGCGCAAGCTGTTTCGCCCGATTGGGGTGCTGGCGGCCGAGATCGACCAACGCGCCGAGCAAGAATTGCACCCCATCGAGGAACAGCACCTGCCCACCGAAGTGCGCCCGTTTGTGGTGGCGATCAATCGCCTGCTGGCGCGCGTCGCGCAGTCCATGGACAGTCAGCGGCGGTTTGTCGCCGATGCCGCCCACGAGTTGCGCTCACCCATGACGGCCTTGGCGTTGCAGGCAGACCGGCTGGCCGCCACCAAGATGTCGCCCATGAGCCGCGAGTGTTTTGTGCCGCTGTCCCGGGGCATCGCGCGTGGGCGCCAGCTGATTGACCAACTGCTGAGCCTGGCGGCGGCACAGTCAACCTCGGAGCGGTTGCACACCCGCCTGTCGGTGCATGCCGTGTATCGCCAGGTCCTTGAAGACCTGCTGCCGCTGGCCGAACGCAAGCAGCTCGATATTGGCATGGACGGCGGCCAGGACGTGCACGTGACCTTCAACGCGATGGACCTGTTCACCCTTGTGAAAAACCTGGTGGACAATGCCATTCGCTATACCCCGAAGGGCGGGCGCATAGACCTCTCGGTGACCCAGACCCCAGGCGCCGTGGTGCTGCACATACAGGACTCCGGCCCCGGCATTGCCACAGAGGAACAGGCGCGGGTGTTCGACCCCTTCTACCGCAGCCTGGGCACCGACGAGGCCGGCTCCGGGCTGGGCCTGTCGATCGTCAAGGCGATTGCAGAGCGCAGCGGCGCACGGGTGCAGTTGTCGTTCAGCGATACCCAAACGCAGCGCGGCCTGTGCGTGACGGTTTGGTTGCAATCGCTGTAAGCACCTGCGCCGAAAAAGACCATCACCACCTTTTTTTGACTTTTTTTGCGAACTCCGCGCTAGAGTAGCCTTATCAGCCTTATAGCCGCCCGACAATGCAACCTTTTGATGCCACGGACGACAAGCTCCTTAGCCAAGCCCCCGCACTGGCAGGACACTGTTGGGGGTTTGGTTACCGCAAGTGGAGGAGGGGGACGCATGCGTTTATGACGTTAAGGGCGCGTTGGTGTGTTTCTCCGACTTTCGCCCACAAGCACTTTTCAAAATTTCCAGGGGTTTGACAGCGCGCTTTGGAATCACACGAGGTACCTCTCGATAATCAGAGCGATGAATACGATCCATGCCATCGCCAACATAGTTGTAACAGCAATCCATTGCTCGCCCATGATTTCGATTCCGTTTATGCGCATCTGTTTAGTGGAGAATAGCTAGCTCTCTAATTAGGTGTCTGTAGGAAATTGACCATGGGACCTAGAACCATCAGTCGCGTCTCGATTTATGCGGCAGGACATGATCGTCTGAAAAATGGAAAATCAATTCCAAAATTCGTAATTTCCTAATCGGCTTCATGTCCTGGCGGTTTCAGTTTTTCACCACCACGTAGGCGATTCCCAAACGATTTTCTGTCCTTACGACCAACTATCCCCGATAGACAGGATCAAAGACGACCGATCAAAAAATCCTAAAAGTAGCTCAGAAAACCTCAGCGCTCTTCGTCTGCACAAACTACCCTGACAGAGCACTCTTGAATCCTGAGAAGGAACGCTCAATGAAAAAGCAAAAATCTGTGGCTAACACCGACGCACTCATAATCAACATAAACGACGGTTTCGAGTTAAGTTTTTGGGCCGTGAAGTTCGGGGTAACTAAAGATGAGATCAGGGCTGCCGTCCGCCAGGCGGGGAATTCACTTACGGCAGTAAAGCGCCATTTCGCTCTCTCCCAGCATGCCTGACCATCCAAGACTAAGATCGATAGACGTGAATGTGCCTCTAAACAGACTTTAGTTGCGCGTCAGCAACGGCACTCACTAGCAAGGTGAGGATTCTGCGTTACCAAGACGACAGAAGGCACCGCAGCAAACCCAGCGTTATCAGCTAAGTATGACCTATCACGCTCAGTAACAGCGGCAAGCTGTGGCGTCCGTGATGTTCTGGATATCGAGAGAAAACGAAGCCTTTAGGTCGATGGCGCCCGCTGCAATCATCACAAACGGCTCCTGCCAAGGCCTCATTGATGTAACACCTCTTTGCCATGTAACACGCATATCAGCAAACCAATTCCAACTGTGTAACGCCATATAAATCTATTAAAATCATATAGTTATACACTTCTGTAACAGGCGTAACACCGGTAACACGGTTTTATCAGGGTAGCCCCCTAGCCCCTATAGTATTGCTCCTTCAGCGAAGCGAGGCGGGTCATGCTCTTGGCCTTGGTTCGATGGTGGGGACCCTGGAGCATTCTTCTGGGTACGGGGCATAGAACCCGCGCGTCCGTGTTAGCGGCTGGATTTTTCAAGTTGGTTGACAGGTTGACGTGGTTGACACTCATCACCATGGTTGACGCCCCGCAGGTGTTCGCTATCAGCAACAGATACAGCCACCTTTACCGAAGCTGTAACGATGGCCCTTTTTCTTCAAGATCCTTTCAATTTCAATGATTGAAATTTCAGTAACTTCTAGCACCTCCCACTAACTCGATCCCGCGGGTTTCATGCCCCGTGCTGGAAGAAAAACCTCAGGGTCCCCAGCAGCTTTTCAGCCCCGCCCACCTTTTGCACGGACGCAATGGCACCGCCGAACGAAACACCGACTAGTATCAGAACAGAGAACGTTATCAATCAGGGGTAGGGAAAGCGCTATGGATATGGTTCGTGTCAACTCGACGGCTATCACAGCTGTCGGCTATGACCCCGCTACAGGCAGGATGAAAATCACGTTCAAGCAAGGGCGTACTTACGACTACTGCCGCGTCCCACCTAACATCCATCAGGGCCTCATGGGGGCCGGCTCGAAAGGTACTTATTTCGATAGGATGATCAAGGATCGGTACCAGTGCTAGACCTGGGCATACAGGCGTATCTCAAGCTAGATGCACACCCAGCACGGGGGGCCGTGTATGCCCTCGTGTATGCCTAACCGAAACACCACCACAAGAACCCTTATAAACCGGGCATCTTACCGCCCAGTTCAAACGACGCCGGGGCACCATATAGCAGTCTCGGGCTGTCTCAGACAGTCTACGAAACCCCTCAAGAAGCCCGCCCCGTGCGGGCTTTCTTGTTTCTGCAGCTCCCCATTACCTCCCCTCCACAAATCCCACCCAACGATAGCCTGGCATCCAAACAAACCACTAACGTACGATACCCCCTCACCCTCCGGAGCCCCCACGGATGAGCACCCCCACCCCCCAACCCTTCGCTCTCTGGCTACGCTCCTACTCCGGTCAGGTCGAGCTTCACCAGCATGACTTCCATCAAATAGTGCTCTCCCAATCCGGGTCGATGGAGATTGAAGTCGACGGGCGAGGTGGCAAGGTCGATGCCAGCCAGGGCGTGGTGATTTCTGCGGGCTCCCGGCATACCTTTCTGGCCGACACCCATAACAGTTTCCTGGTGGTGGATGTGCCCACTGACCGTGGCGAAGCGCATAAAAGCGCTGCCTCGGAATTTGACCTGCTCAATGACAAGCGCTTTTTTGCGGTCAGGCCGGATATACGGCATTTGCTCGATTACGCCAGCAGCAACGGGGCACGGTTGATCGGTTCACTAGCGATGGCCGAGTCATGGAGTCGGTTGCTGTTGGACTCTTTGCTACAGCCCGACGTGGCGCCGAATGACCTTGGGCAGCTTATTCTCGCGAAGGCGTTGGCCTATAGTGAGCAGCACCTGGGCAACGCTCTGACAGTGCGTGATATTGCGCGCTATGCGGGCACCAGCGAACGGCGATTATATGTGTTGTTTGGGCAGCATCTGCATACAACCCCGTTCGCGCATATCGCGAATTTGCGCTTGAATCTGGCCGTTGACCTGCTGCGCCAGACGTCTTTGTCGATCATTGATATTGCGCATCGCGCCGGATACGCCGACCAGAGTGCGTTAACCCATGCGCTGAAGAAAGCGCGCGGCATGACGCCGGCCGCTGTGCGTAAACAAGCGCGACACCACTGAAAAAAAATAGCAGCCCTGAACAATTTTTTGGCGGGTCTGATCAATACTCGCTCGCCTGAGCTTTCTATTGTTCCCGCTTGAGGTTTATCCGCAGAGGGGTTTGCATGAGCACTTCCAACCCATCCATCACTCTTGCCAAGGGCGCCGTCGGTGCGACGCTGATTGGGGTGATTGCCGTGTTTTTGTGGGCGTCTTTGGCGCTCCTGACCACCTTGACCGCCGGGATCCCGGCCTTTCAGTTGTTGACGTCGAGCTTCGCGGTCGCGTTCGTGACCAGCCTGTGCATGCTGGGGCTGCGTGGCGCTGCCGGGTTCAGCAGTTGGCGCCAGCCCTGGCCGGTGTGGGCAACTGGGTTTGCGGGTATCTTCGTTTATCACGCGTTGTATTTCTTTGCCCTGAAAGCCGCACCTGCGGCGGAAGCCAGTCTGATTGCTTTTTTGTGGCCGCTGTTGATCGTGCTGTTGTCGAGCTTTGCCACCGGCGAATCGTTGCGCAAGCGCCAGTTGCTCGGCGCTTTGCTCGGCTTAGCGGGGACGGCCTTCATCATGCAGTTGCGGGCGCGGAATGACAGTGCGTCGATGCCGGTGATGGGTTACGCCGCTGCCTTTGCCTGCGCCTGGGTCTGGGCGATCTATTCGGTGTTCAATCGGCGCTTCAGCCATGTTCCGAGCAGCATCATCGGGGGGATTTGCGGGCTGGTGGCGGTAGCCGGAGGGCTCTGCCATCTGGCTTTCGAAACCACGGTGCGGCCGGACCCAGGCCAGTGGGGAGCAATCATCGGCCTGGGGCTGGGCCCGGTCGGCCTGGCTTTTTTCGCCTGGGACCACGCGACCAAGCACGGCAACCTGTCGATGCTTGGCGCGCTGTCTTACCTGGCGCCGCTGTTCTCCACGCTGCTGCTGATTGCCATGGGGCAAAGCGATGCCAGGCCGACCCTGATGATTCCCGCGGTGTTGATCATCAGCGGTGCGGTCATCGCCACTTCACGCTCACGCGCGACCTCAGGGTGATTTCGACGGGCAAAGGAGGCAGACAATGAATCCTGCCTCACTTGCGCCCCTCAGACCCGAGCCGGCGACACAATGATTTTCACGTTGTGTTCCTTGTTTTTAACCAGTTCCTCGAAGCCCTGCCCCACGATCTGCTCCAACTGGATACGCCCGGTCACCAGCGGCGTGATATCCAGCCGGCCATCGGCGATAAATGCGATCACATCCGCGAATTCGCCGTTGTAGGCCAGTGCGCCCAGCACTTGTTTTTCTGTCGCTACCAGTTCGAAAAAGTTGAATTCGCTGGGTTCTTCGAAGATGCCCACCAGTACGCATTTGCCGGCTTTGCGGATCAGGTCGATGGCGAGTTTGGCTGTGTGCTTATTGCCGATGCATTCGAAGCTGACGTCGGCGCCGAGCCCGCCGGTGAGTCGGCGGACTTCGGCCAGGGCGTCGCACTGATTGGGGTCGAGCACGTGGGTCGCGCCCACTTCCTTGGCCTTGGCCTTGCGCGCGCTGGACATTTCCAGGGCGATCACTTGCGCCGCCCCGGCCGCTTTGGCGCACATGATGGTGCACAGGCCGATGGTGCCGGCGCCTACCACCACGACGTTTTGCCCGAGCAGGCTGCCGGCTTTTTTCACGGCGTGCATGCCCACCGCCAGTGGCTCGATGAGTGCCCCGGCTTCGGCCGGGAAGTTCGCCGGCAGTTTGTACAGCAGGTTGGCCGGCACGTTGACCAGTTCGGCGAAGGCGCCATTGTTCATCAGGCCGGTGAAGGCCAGGTTCTCGCAGATGTTGTACAGCCCGTGGGTGCAGTAGTAGCAGGTGCCGCAATGCTGACAGGCGTCGGCCGCCACCGGTTCGCCGACGCTGAAACCTTGCACACCGGCGCCGAGTTCGACGATCTCGCCACAGAACTCATGGCCGAGAATGCACTGGCCCTTGATACCGGTCAGCGGGTGAGGGGCGTCGACCGGGATGAACACCGGGCCGGCCACGTATTCATGCAAATCGGAGCCGCAGATGCCGCACCATTGCACGCGGATCTGCACCCAACCGGCAGGAGGCGAATCGGGCAGCGGAACGTCTTCGACGCGAATATCGTGGCGGCCGTGCCAGACGGCGGCACGCATGTTGCGTTGCGGGGTGTTCGAAAGGCTCATCGCGAAGTCTCCTTGAAACGGTGGGTACCGGCGCATCGGGCAGGTTGCCAGAGCCAGAGCAAGGCCGGTGCCAGGTCCGCTGGAGTGCCTGAACAGCCTTTTCCTAGAGCGCTTGGATAGGCCGCCGAAGGTGGCGGGTGGCGCGGCCCAATGAGACGCGCCATGTCAGGCCACGCGAGGCCGCGACGAGACGCTGAGACGTTGCGTCTCACGTTTGAATCTGCCCACCGCGCCTGTATGACGTTTTGTCCGCTCATCTGTATCTAACGCCTGCCCTTGGACCGCCCTACCATCAGGCGCATCCAACCCGCGCAACGGCGTACCCACCAGGAGTCAACCTATGCCCGAACTGTCCAACTTGCTGGCGTATGGTCTGATTTCCCTCGCGATGGTGCTCACGCCCGGCCCGAACATGATCTACCTGATTTCGCGGTCGATCTGCCGAGGGCCGCTGGCCGGGTTGATTTCGCTGGGCGGCGTGGCGCTGGGGTTTGTCGTTTACATGTTCTGCGCGGCGCTGGGTATTACCGCGCTGCTGATGGCGGTGCCCTATGCGTATGACGCGCTCAGGCTCGGCGGTGCGCTCTACCTGTTGTACCTGGCCTGGCAAGCGGTGAGGCCGGGCGGGCGCTCGGCGTTCCATGTGCGGGACCTGCCGCGCGACGGGCCACGCAAGTTGTTCATGATGGGCTTCGCGACCAACCTGCTGAACCCGAAAGTCGCGGTGATGTACCTGTCGTTGCTGCCCCAATTCATCAGCCCCACCGGCCCCGGCAGTGTGCTGACGCAATCCATCGTGCTGGGTTTTACCCAGATCATGATCAGCGTGAGCGTCAATGCCGTGATCGCGATCATGGCGGGTTCCATCGCGGCGTTCCTGGCGGGTAGGCCGGTATGGCAGTGGGTGCAGCGCTGGCTGATGGGCACGGTGCTGGCCGGCCTGGCCGTGCGCATGGTCATTGACGCAAGGCGCTGAGAGAGGCTGTTGTAGTGAGGCGCTTGAGCCTTTAGAAAGGTCTATCTACGCTGCCAGGGCCTCGCGCAGCACCTGCTCCAGCAGGGTGAAGAACGCGTGGATATGCGCCTGTTTCAACGCCTGGGGCCGGGTGACCAGGTAGACGTCCATGGGCGGCAGTTCAATCTCCGCGAAAATCTCGCTCAGGCCCTCAGCCAGGATACGCGGCAGCACCGCCACGCCCATGCCGCGCCTTACCGATTCAAGCTGCACGTTGAACGAACTCACGCGGATCAAGGCATGGTCAAGCCCCGCCGCCTTCGCCGCGCGCATGTGCGGCAATAGGTCCAGCGGCGGCAGCAAGGCGATGCTGGCCGCCGTGGCCGGGGTGAGTGCCGGGCACCGCTGTAGATAAGCGGCATCCGCGAACACGCCGTAGTCGAGCGTGCCCAGCGCTCGATAGATCAACGACGGCTCGCCCAGATGCGCGGTGCGCACGGCGATGTCGGCCACGCCGCGCACGATTTTGTGGAAGTCCGTGGTGACCTGCAGTTCCACGGTGCAGCCAGGATGCAAGCGGGTAAAACGCTCTGCCGCTTGCAGTATCGAGGCCGAAAAACCTTCGCCGGCACTGACCAGTACCGTGCCACTCAGCGCCGCCTGCGCGCCGTCCTTCTCAATCAGGTTCTGGCGGCGCAGGCCGGCTTCGGCCGCCAGCGCCACGTCCACCAAAGACTGCCCCCGCGACGTCAGCCGGCAGCCCTCGACCCCGCGCTCAACCAGAGGCTCACCCAGGGCGGCTTCCAATTGGGTCAAGCGCCGAGCCACAGTGGACGCCGCCACCCCCAGCAACTGACCGGCCTGCAGGAAGCTGCCCCGTCGCGACACGGCCAACAGCAGACGAAGATCATCCCAATTTGCTTGCAACGCCATACCTGTGTTTATCCCTGGTCTGCAAATATGCAAAGCCATTATGCAGCAGTCGCCGTTTTTCACATTCGGTCTCAGCGGTATATCTAGCGGCCTTCTAAACACTGGGTATGGCCTGTATGAACACGAACCCCCATCGCTTGCGCAGCACCTTTGTGACCGGCGCCACCGGCTTGCTGGGCAACAACCTGGTACGCGAGCTGGTCGCGCGCGGCTACGCGGTCAAGGCGCTGGTGCGCTCGCAGTCCAAGGGTGAGCAGCAGTTCAGCGACCTGCCGCAAGTGGAACGGGTGGTGGGTGACATGGCCGATGTCGGCGCCTTCGCAGCGGCCATGCGGGGCTGCGACACGGTGTTTCACTGTGCGGCGTTCTTTCGCGATAACTACAAGGGCGGCAGCCATTGGGAGGAGCTCGAAAGAATCAACGTCGCCGGCACGCAAGCGCTGCTCCAGCAGGCCTATGACGCGGGGGTAAGACGCTTTGTCCACACCTCCTCGATTGCCGTGCTCGATGGCGCGCCCGGTACACCTATCGACGAGACATGCCTGCGCGCCGAAGCCGATGCGGACGACTACTACCGCAGCAAGATCCTCGCGGAGCGAGAGGTGCTGAGGTTTGTGCAAACCCATCCCCAGATGCACGCATGCATGGTACTGCCCGGCTGGATGTGGGGGCCTGGCGACCGTGGGCCGACGTCTTCGGGGCAGTTGGTCAAGGATGTGATCAACGGCAAACTGCCGGGGTTGATCCCCGGCACCTTCTCGCTGGTCGACGCCCGCGATGTGGCCTGGGCACTCATTGCCGCCGCCCAGAACGGACGACGCGGCGAACGGTATCTCGCCGCCGGCCGCAACTTGACCATGCGCCAACTGATCCCGCTGCTGGGGCGCATCGCCGGCGTCAAGACACCGTCCCGGCAACTGCCATTGCCCGCGCTGTACGTGCTGGCCGCCGTGCAAGAGACCTATGCCTACCTGACCGGCAAACCCATCTTGCTGAGCATGGCAACCCTGCGGCTGCTGGTACGCGAGGAGCACCGCACTTCGTTCAACCACCGCAAGAGCGAAGAGGAGCTTGGCCTGAGTTTTCGCGCGCTGGAGCAAACAGTCACTGACACGGTGGCGTGGTACCAGCAGCACGGCGGAGTATAAAAAACCCCAGGTCGCCAGGCCTGGGGCTTTGCTGTGGGCGCCGGTTCAACGCTTTTGCAACGCCTCCAGGCGTGCCGGCAGATCTTCGTTGGGAAAGCGCGCGTGCAACGCCAGTAACTGTTCATCCGCGGCTTTGCTGTCGCCCGCCTCACGCAATCGGATAATTTCCCGCAGCCCTTGCTCCAGCGAAGGCCGCGCAACGGGCGCGCGCTTGCGCATTTTTGCCACGGACTGATCCGCCAGCGCGCCGGCAATTTCAGCCTGTACCGGCGCACTTTCGGCCTTGGGCGCAGCGGCGATCCGTGCCATGGGCGCCGGCGCCGGTGCGGAAAACGCTTGTGGTGCGGGCTGTGCGGCGTCTTCGTGCAAAGCGGAGAACGTCGCGGTGGGGATGTTGGGTTGCGGCACCGGCGAGCGCATGACCACACCGATCATCAGCGCCAAACCGGCCACGGTGGCGAACGCCATTTGCCAGCGCGGGCGTTGGCAGGCGTGCAGCCAGCGTTGCCATAGGCTCGGTTGCGGCGCAGGCGCTTCGCGGCGGGCGGCATTAAGAATGAAAGCGTCGAGAGACGCAGGCGGCTCGCCGGTGCTGTGCTGGCGAAAATGCTGGATCAGCTCGTCGTCGGGAGTGTGTCGGGGCTCAGTCATACAGGTACCTCCTCGGCCAGCAGGCGACGCAATTTCTGCTGGGCGTAGCGCAAGCGGCTTTTTACGGTTTCCAGCGGCGTGTGGGTGAGCGCGGCGATTTGCGGCACTTCAAGATCAGCATGCAGACGCAGCAGGAACACTTCGCGCTGGTCTTCGGGCAAGTCTTGCAAGGCCGCGTCGAGGCGCGCCTGGTCGCGGCTCAGGCTCAACTGTTGCTCGGGGCCGGCGCTGTCGTCGGCCTGGGCGTGCAGTTGTTCATCGTAACTGTCGTGCAACGGGTTGTGGACGCCGTGCTTGCGCCAATGATCGATCAGGCGGTTGCGGGCAATCTGGAACAACCAGGTGCGAAAGCTCGCCCGGCCTTGTGGCTGGGTGCTGCTGCGGATCAGGCTGAGCCAGGTTTCCTGATAGATTTCCTCGGCCAGTTCGGCCTTGTTGCACAGAGACACGAGAAAACGGTACAGGCCCTGGCGATGGCGCGCATACAAGGCTTCGAACGCAGCGGCGTCGCCAGTGCGGTAGCGGGCCAGCAGGGATTCGTCGCTGGGTGGGTCGTCGGGTACGGCCATCTAATGGGTGAACTCCTTTCTGTCAGCCACAGTGGATCATTGTCATAGTCCAGATCAGTGTTTCAGGCTTTGGGCCAATTCCACCAGTTGCACGAATTCATTGCGCAGGCCAAAGGGGTCGTCGCCCCGTGCCGAGCGGGCCAGCGCGGCGGTGTCGTTCAAACGCATGCCGCCAGTGTAGCGGCCGTCACCCTTGAGCTGTTGCGCGAAAGCAGCCACGGCAGCCGCGAAGCGCAGGTCATCGCTGGCCTTGGTGCTTTTGGCGCTCACGGGCCGCTCGATCAAGCGGCTGTCACCACCCGCGGCAGACTTGTAGCGCACGCGTACCATCGCCAGCTCATCGGTTTTACCTTCAGCGGCCGGCGCGGTGGCATAGCGCAGCGGCTCCAGCCAGCCCTTCTCTCCTTTCGGCACAATTTCGTACAGCGCAGTCACCGTATGCCCCGCGCCGATTTCGCCGGCATCCACTTTGTCGTTGTTGAAATCCTCACGCTTCAAGGCGCGGTTTTCATAACCCAGCAAGCGGTATTCGCTGACCTGGGCCGGGTTGAATTCCACCTGCAACTTCACATCCCGCGCCACCACGGCGAGGGTCGAGCTGAGCTGGTCTACCAGCACCTTGCGCGCTTCGCGCAGATTGTCGATGTAGGCATAGTTGCCGTCGCCGGCATCGGCCAGTTGCTCCATCAGGTGTTCGTTGTAGTTATCCACACCGAACCCGAGGGTGGTCAGCGACACACCGCTTTTACGCTGATCGACGGCCATTTGTTTGAGGCTGTCGAAGTCGCTGACGCCCACGTTGAAGTCGCCGTCGGTGGCCAGCAGGATGCGGTTGATGCCCTTGTCGATAAAACCTTCGCGGGCCATCTGGTAGGCCAGTTGAATACCGGATGCGCCTGCGGTGGAGCCGCCGGCGGTGAGTTGATCAATGGCGTTGCGGATCCTGGCCTTGTCGCGGCCCGAGGTGGGCGGCAGCACCACGCGGGATTCGCCGGCGTACACCACCAAAGAAACGCGGTCCTGCTCGCGCAGTTGATCGACCAGCAATTTCAGCGTGCTTTGCACCAGCGGCAAGCCTTCACGCCGGTCCATGGAGCCGGACACGTCCACCAGAAACACCAGGTTGGCCGGCGCCAGTTCGGCCACGGCATGCTCGGACGCCTTGATGCCGATGCGCAGCAGTTGCGTGCGCGGGTTCCACGGCGTGGCCGCGACTTCGGTGGTCACGCCGAACGGCGAACCGTCGGTGGGCAATGCGTAGTGGTAGGGGAAGTAATTGACCATTTCTTCCAATCGCACAGCGCCTTCGGGCGGCAGGCGGCCTGCGTTGAGGAAACGTCGTACGTTGGCGTAGCTGCCGGTGTCGACATCGACGCTGAAGGTGGAGACCGGCGTTTCGGCAACGCGATGCACCGGGTTGTCCGGCAGGTTGGCATATTGCTCACGGGGCTCGCTGCGATAGTCCATCGCGGCTGACTCCTGCAACTGCATCGGTGCGGGCATGGCCATGCGCTTGACCAAGGCGCCCTCGACATGCGCGCGCTGCGGCTCGGCGACTGGGGTGGGTTCGGCCGGTTTGACCAAGCCAGGCGATGAAGACAGCCCACACCCGGCCAGAGCGACCAGCAGGGTCACGGCAAAGCCTTGGGCAGCAGGACGCAGGTGGGAAAGAGGACGGGACATTGGCTTAACCTCATGTGTGAATGATTCGCTCACAAGGTCAGACGCAAAGCGTCAGGTGTTCGGGTTAATCAACGGTGAATCTGGAAAAATCCGAGCGGGTCGCACCGAGCACATCCAACCATGGTCGCCGGCCCGGCAGTGACGGGGGTCAGCGCTGAAATGGCGGGGCCGCCCACCCGCAAACACCCTGTTCAACCGCTCATGAACGCCGCAAAAAAGGTTTTATGCGGACATACATCCACCTTTGGAAATTCTCGCTGGCACTGGCAGTTTTGCCCTTGCAAGAAGGAAGCTTGCGGGCTTTATCACGTATGGACAGGTGCAAATAACCCAGCGGAACCACGACCTTGAGAATAGATTCCACACCGTCTTTTAACCCCTACACCCCCACCCCTCAGCCGGCTCAGCGGCCCTCCGGGCAGACCGCCTCGCGGACAACCCTGCGGCCATTCCATGCGCCCTCGACCCCGCACCGCTATGTGCGCTCGGCCCAGCAGCACTCGGCCCCACAAAACCGCCGCACCCGCCTGCCCACCACTGCCACTCAAACCGCCCACTATGACGCTACCCAGCGCTTGGACGACCCGCACGTGGCCCGGATCAACAAGCAGTCCTTTTACAAACAGCGCGCCATTGAGCAGCTCACCCAGGGAACCGGTAAGTGGCAGGACTGGAACCGAAACGGCCAGACCGAAATCGCCTACAGCTTTGTGCAGGGCGCCGGCGGCTTCAACGAGGCTCAAAAACAAGAGGCCCGGCGCGCCATCCAGTCCTGGGGGGATGTCGCCAACTTGGCGTTCACTGAAAACGGCACACAGACAGAGGGGCGGTTGTCGTTTCAAATCTCAGACACCGAAAAGACCGCCCAAGGCTTTTTTCCCGGGCGCCATTCCAAAAGCGGCGATACCGTTTTCAACCCGCATTTCGTGAAACGCCCGACTCTCACCCATGAAATCGGCCACACCCTCGGCCTGACGCATCCAGGTCACTACAACCTCACCGCGTCCGAGGATCAGCGCGTCTACGCACAAGACTCAAAAGCCCATACCGTCATGAGTTACTTCGAGGCGCGGGGCAGCGGCAAACAGCTTGAGGGTGAGCCAAAAGCCCCGATGATGGACGACATCAGCGCCGCTCAAACCTTGTACGGCGCCAATCGTCAAACCCGGCGGGAAGACAACACCTACGGCTTCAACTCCAACAGCGGACGAGATTACTACTCCCTCGCAAGCTACCGGGATAGCGCGGCCTTTTGCATCTGGGACGGCGCCGGCAACGACACGCTGGACGTTTCGGGTTACGGCAACAATCAGGTCATCAACCTCAGGGCCGGCTCGTTCTCCGATGTGGGTGGCTTACAGGGCAATGTCTCTATCGCCCGTGATTGCACCATCGAAAACGCCGTCGGCGGTTCCGGTCATGACGTCATGATCGGTAACGACGCCAATAACCGGCTCACGGGTGGGTTCGGCGCAGACCAATTACGCGGCGGCAGGGGCGCCGACATATTCGTCTATAACCACGCCAGCGACTCCACGCCTGAAGCCGCGGATGAAATCATGGACTTCACCAGCGGCATCGACAAACTGGACCTGCGCGGCCTGGAGCAAAAGGCGAATGCGCGCCTTACCCTCGTGACGGCATTCACCGGGCGTGCCGGCGAGACAATCGTGAGCTACAACCCCAGCACCCATCGCTACTTCGTCGCCATAGACCTTGCCGGCAAACGATCTGCGGACTTCCTGGTCAAGAGCTCGCAAGTGATCAGGCCGAAGGACATTCTGGTGAACTGACGGGGCGCCAGCGTTTGCTGACCGGCAGCGGCCGGCAAACGCATGTTCGGCAACTCAGTCGGTGCCGTACTTGGGGTTACGCGGCCCGTACAGAATCCCGGCGCGTTGCCCCGGCGACAGCAGCCGAGCACTGGTGATACCGGCAATCGGGTGCGCCGCATCGGTGGAACTGTTGATCACCTGCTTGACCGCTGCGGTGATCAGCATGCCCACCAGACCGCCGCTGTTATTGTTGCCCTCTTCGCTGGAGGCCCGTGCCGAGCCGGTCCACAGCGTGGTGCCGGTGCGCAGGTCGACCAGTTTGGCCGAAGCGGTCACGGCGGTGTCGCTGGAGATCAGCATGTACTTGGTGCCGTATTCGCTGACGGTGATGTACAACGCCGCGTCCGCGCCGAAGATGTCATGCAGCTTGGTCGGCGGTACGCCCTGGATATCGTTGGCCGTGGTCAAACCGTTCTGGCGGAAGGTTTCGTCCACCAGCGCAATCGGCAACACGTAGTAGCCGGCTTCGGCCAACGGATAGGTCACTTGCGAAACCAGGCTATAGGACGCCTGCACTTCCGGCGACTCGTTGATCGGTGGCAACACCAGGATCGACTTGGGCCGCGCCTGTTTGTAGGCCGTGTAATCAATGGTCTTGGGCGCTGCGCAACCGCCGAGCAGAGCCAGGGCCAGCAAGGCGCCGGTGAGTTTTAACAGGCTCATTTGGTGGCGACTCCGGCTTTGGCGTTTTTCAACAGAAAGTCCATGTACGCGGCGGACTCAGGGAACAGTGCCTTCTCGGTGCGAAACTCCTGCACCATCTGGTCGTCCTTGCCCATGCTCAGATACAGCATGCCCAAGTGGGCGTGGTAGCCCGGCGGCGCCTTGCGGCCACTGGCGTTGATCTTTTGCAGGTCACGCTCCAGCGCCTCGACCTGCGCTTCCTTGGGCTCGCCCTTGAAGTACTCGTAAACCTGCGGCTGGTAGCTTTCCCATTGGTACAGCGGTGGGGGCGCCGACTGGCACCCGGTCACCAGCGCGATTGCTGTCAGCGTCAGCGCTAACTTCACTGCCTTGCTCATCCGTGTACTGCTCCTTGAGATGCTGTTAATCAGTTGCGCGGGTTCCAGGCGCCTGCGTTGATGCCGTCGACGAGGCGGTTGATCGCTTCGCGCATGGCCAGGTCCAGCACCTTGCCATTGAGGGTGGAGTCGTAGCTGGCGGTGCCGCCGAAGCCGACCACTTCACGGTTGGACAGCGCGTATTCACCGGCGCCCTGGGTGGAATACACCACTTCCGACGTACTGATGTTGACGATGTTCAACGCGACCTTGGCGTAGGCCACCTGGGTCTTGCCACGGCCGAGGATGCCGAACAACTGGCGGTCGCCGGTTTCCTTGCGACCGAATTCGGTCACGTCGCCGGTGACCACGTAGTCCGCGCCCTTGAGCTTCTGCGCGGTGCCTTTGATCGCGGCTTCCTGGGAGATTTCGCCCATGTTGTCGCGGTCCAGCACGCTGAAGCGGTTGGTCTGCTGCAGGTGGGTAATCAGGATGGTCTTGGCCTGGCCACCGAGGCGGTCGACGCCGTCGGAGAAGATGCCGCGCATGTAGCTGGAGCGGTTATCGAACTTGCCCACGGCGATCGGCACACGCACGCCGGAATAGGCGATGTGGGCACTGGCCACTTGCTCCACCGGCATCGCGCGATTGCTTTCGGTGGCGCAACCGGCCACGGTCAGCAGGGCTGCGGCGGTGAGACCGGACAGCAGGGTTTTGGAAAGTATATTCACAGGGTGCTCCTGGAGAGATAAATCGGTAGTGGGCAACGTTAGCGAGACGGGATGTCGCGCAGGTCATCGACGATGTCGCGACTCAACACGCCGGTGTAAAAACGCTCGACGCTGGAGTTACCGGTGTTGGTGATAATGCCGCCCATGGTCCGCCACTGTTGCGCCTCACCCATCACACCGGCGGGTACGAGGTTCTCGCGCGTCTTGGCAAAGTGCAGCACCTCGCTGCCCCCCTTCTTGACCTTGACCTGATAGCTGAAATCGACACTGGCCAAAATGGTGTTGTCATCAACGATCAACGTCGAGAGGCCGCCCTTGGAATCCGGGATATGGCGCGTGTAGACGATGCTGATGTCCAGCAGGTAATCGGCTTTTTCCTTGCTCGAGGCATAACGCTTGGCGTTGAGCAGGCGGTTCACCAGATCGACGCCCAGTTGCTGGCGCACCTTGTCATCCGGCAAAAAACGCTCATTTTTGCCCACTACTTCAACGTCAAAGGTGTCGAGCCAGTAAGTGGCTGTTTTAGGAATCGTGACCGGTGTCGGCGAAATGTAGTACGCCGGCTTGGAGGCGCAGCCCGCCAATAGGCAGACGGCAAGGAATACGGCAAAGGCGCGCATGTCTGAATTCGTCCCTGAAAAGTATCGTGCTTTAAACAGTCGCGGCATTTTACGGGGTTGAGAGCGGTTCTCAAGGTGTTTCGTCGGCCAGCGTGCGGTAACGCACACTCCTCAAGTTATGCGTAAATAGGTCGAGACACTGACTCGGCTTGCTCACTTATAGGGATATTGCGTGCTTAACACTCTTCTACGGGCTACGGCCCTGCTTGCCGCGCTGTCGATGACCGGCTGCGTGTCCTACACCGTCACCGGCCCTATCGCCACCCCGCTCCACCCGGTATCTGCCAGCAGCCCGCGCAGCGCGCAAGTCGCCGACGTGACGGTGAGCGCCACCGACGTCAACGAGGCTAACAAGGCGGCCATCAGCAGTTCCCTGACGGCGCAGATCAGCCAGTACGTGCGCAGCGCCGGTTACTTCAAGCAAGTCACCGAGTACCCGGTGCGCCTGGGCGAGCAGGACGTCACGCTTAAATTCAACATGACCTCCCTCAAGGGCCATCGCGCGCCGCACCCGGCGTACGTGCCCGGCGCGCTGCTGACGCTGACCATTTGGATCTGGG
This sequence comes from Pseudomonas sp. S3_A03, assembly GCF_054668275.1. Classification (NCBI taxonomy): domain Bacteria; kingdom Pseudomonadati; phylum Pseudomonadota; class Gammaproteobacteria; order Pseudomonadales; family Pseudomonadaceae; genus Pseudomonas; species Pseudomonas sp. S3_A03. Next base: position 4,244,776 of record NZ_CP162753.1, on the reverse strand, counting down.
TCAACGGCCCGATCTATGTGGACAGCTTCGACGTGGCCGGCGACCTGGTGATCGTCGACCGCAACGGCAAGGAACTGGCCAAGGCCAAAGACTCGATCACCTTCGAACACAACGTTGGCCTGTACAGCGGCCAATATTGGGCGCCTTCGATGGGCGGCCAACAACTGACCAAACTGGTCGGGCAACTGCTCGACACCGCTACCGCCAACCTGGCCAAACCGTAATCTCAAGGAGCAACGCGTGAAAGGATTGATCAAACACAGCCTGGTACTGACAGCGGTCTTGCTGACCGGTTGCGTGTCTTACTCGCAGCACGAACTGCCTGCCGTTCAGCCCTGGCCGCCGACCGCCAATGCGCCCGCGCAAAAGCCCACCGCGTACGTGCACACCACGGCGCAGAACCACGTCAACGGTGGCCCGGGCAACGCGGCGGTCGGCGCGCCGGTAGTGCTGTGGGAAAAGGCCGTGGCCGATTCCTATCGCGCCTCCAACCGTTTTTCGCGGGTGAGCACCGATAAGGTCGACTCGGATATCTACGTGGATGCCACGTTGCATAACAACGAAGAGTACAGCCCGGTATCGGCGTTTATCACCGGCTTCACATTTTTCATCATTCCGAGCACGGCGAAGAACATCTTCACCCTGGAGACGGTGTTCAAGGACAAGGACGGCAAGGAACTGGGCCGCGTCAAGAAGAGCGAATCGGTGCGCACCTGGATGCACCTGGTGCTGATTGTGGGCATCCCGTTCCAGGCCGATACGCGGGAAGTGGTGGAGGCGCTGACGCGCAGTACGCTGGATGAGGCGGTGCAGCGCAAGTTGCTCTGAACCACCCAAGGTAACCAGCCAACAGGTCTTCCTGTAGTGAGCGGGCTTGCCCCGCTCACTACAGAAGTGCTGCGTTTAGAAGGCGTAGCGCGCTTTGAGCATCACGCCATCGGCATCAAAACCACTGCGCGCCTGGCGCGTGTAGCTAGCGCCCACGCTGAAGTCCGACACGTTGTAGTTCACGCCCACGCTGGCCTCGTAGCTGTCACGCGCCACCGATGCACCGGTCACGGTAAACGCCGAACCACCGCCTACGAAGCTGGAGGTTTGCGCCACGCGGTCACCCATCAGGTCGTGATAGGCCATCAAGGTCGCTTCCGGCTGCAAGCTGCCGGCGCCCATCGGCAGGTTGCCGGCCAGGCGTACGCCCGCACCCACTTCGCCCACTTCATAACGTTGCGAACGCGTACTCAGCGCCGCTGACGAACCTTTCTCGTCGTAGCCATCCATGCGCACGTTGGAATAACGCGCCGCCACACGCGGCTCGATCACCACCGCTTGCGACGGCTTGAAGCTGTAACCACCGATCACGCTGGCCGACAGCACATTGCTGTCATAACTGCCCTTGGCCGTGGTGCCGGCGATGTGGCGCTTGCTGTCGTTTTCGTTGTGGCCATAGCTGAGGCTGCCGTCGGCGAACCAGTTTTGCAGGGCCCAGTTGCCGTACAACGACAGCGCGTGCCCTTCGACGTCGGTTTTGTTGCCCAAGTCGGAGTGGATATTGGAATTGAGGTAGCTGTAGGCCACGCCCAAAATCGTGGTGTCGTTCAGACGCCCATCCACACCTACCGCCATGCCGCTGCTGTTGGCCGAATAACCGTTATCACCGCCGCGACCGTCCTGGTCCATGTTGCTGCTTAGGCCCTGCACCCACACACCGCCGACCTGGTGGCTTTCGCGTTGGTCGGTGAGGCGATTGAAGATCGCGCCGTTGACCACGGTTTGCCCCGACAACGCCACGTCGAGAGCACCACGGTTGACGTCCGGCTTGAGCTGGTCACCGATTTTCGCCAGTTGCTGCGCGGTGCCGGCGTTGGCCAGCGCCTGGAAGACTTGGTCGTCTGCGCTGAGCTTGCTGAGTACACCGTTCTTGAAGGTATTGACCGCCGTGACCGACGCCGCGCTGGCGCCCACAGCCGCCAGGTCTTGCTGAACTTGCTGGTTGCTTTTGACCGCCACCACGGCCTTGACCGTTTGCGCGTCGGACGAATAGCTGAGCACGTCCAGCAACGATGAAGCACTGGCCACGGACAGGCCGTTGTCTTGCACGCTGGTGGCTTGCAGCAGGGTGTATTGGGTGCCGTCGTGGGTGCTGGCGAAATCGCCAGGGTTGGCGCTTACGGTCAGCTTCGACGCCTGGGCAAAGTTGGCGGTGCCGTTGACGGTCAGGTACGGCGTGGTGGGCACAACACTGTCGGCCAGGTGCATATCGATACCGGCACCACTGGCAACGTTGAGGTTGCCGGTGATGGCGGTGCCGGGGGCCGACAGGTTCAGCGAGCCCGAATTGACCGACACCGGCGCAATGATGCGGCTGCCGCTGAAAGCGGCCTGGCCGTCAATATTCACCGCGTTCAGGTTCAGCACATCACCGATGATCGTGCCGCCGGTCCAGTTCAACGTGGCCAGGTTGCCGGCGTCGATGGCGATACCGGAATTGCTGCGAATCTCACCGGCTTGCTGGTTGATCTCAAACGTCGAGACCTGGTCGGCCGTGTCAACGCTGATGGCGGTGCCATCAGCGCGGATAATGCCGCGGTTGACGATACCGCGCGCGCCCGTCGCGCTGTTCTGGGCGAACGTGGCACCGGAGAATTCAAAGGCGCCGGCGTTGGTGCCCATGCCTTCGATGGTGCCGGTGTTGAGGATGTAATCCAGAGTACCTTCAAGCACCAGCACGCCACGGGCGCCATCGCCATTGGCCGACAGCAGGCCGCTGTTTTCGATACGCAGTGGGGCGGTGGGAGTTTCCACCTCGATCCCCCAAGCGCCCTCGCCGGTGGCCCTGATGGTGCCGGAGTTGAGGAGCTTGCCGCCGATGGTCACCGGGTCGGCGTTGTTACGGTCCAGCACGATACCGATCGCGCCTTCGCCCGCCATGTCGATCAGGCCGGTGTTGGACACATCGCCGCCAATGGTGGTGCCGTGCAGGTAGATGCCCTCGCCTCCGCCGATAAAGCCAGGCGACGGTGCAGGCGCCGAAGGTGGCGTAGAACTGATCGTGCCGGAGTTGATCACGCTGCCGCCAATGGTGGTCGCGCCGATCTCGAGGCCTTCGTCGCCACCGTTGTTCATCCGGATGTTGCCGGCCTGCATCACATCACCGGTCACAGAGCCCGGGCTGAGGTTGAGCGGACCGGTCCAGAACATCGGGTCCAGCGCAAAGCCGCGCACGGTATTGCCGTCGGCATTGAGCGTAATATCGGCGCGATTGATCAATGACCCCTGGATATGGGTACCCGCGACCCCCAGCCCGGCGGGAGGCATGTTGGTCGAGTTGATCACCTGGGTGGTCTGCCCGGTCAGGATCAGCGACTCGTTGTAGGTCTCGCTGACAAACTGGGTTTTGCCTGCCCCGAGGTCAACTTCTACCGCCAGCACTTGCGTGCTGATTGCGCCGACCACGATTGCCAACAGGCTTTTCTGGAACTGCTTGTGCTTCATTTCTAACTCCATGAACTACAGGTCAAAGCCGCCAACAGGCCCGGCGGCAGTAGGTGAATTGAGCGCAGGGACCCATCGATCCGAATACCTATCCTCGATGCGTTTGCGCAACACCCAGGCACGACGATTCGCACCGCGGAGGGCAGTGGCAAAACAACGGGGAATAGGGAATAAACGCTCACATCAATCCTTAATGTTTTTGAAAACGCTGCAATCCATGCAGCCCGACCGCGTGCGGGTGGGCGCGGTAAAGACCTTCAAACGTACGAAAAGGTTCAGGATTGTGTCGGAATTTTGTGCAGTCGATCACAGCGTGGGGCGTGCGAGGGGTGGGGTTTGGTGGGTTACAAACCGGGGACATCGTTTACATTTCTAACCGGTGACCTTGCCCACCACATCCTCAAGCGGGACTTGGCCCATCAAGCGGCTGTCGTGGCTGACATCACGGTTATCGCCCAACAGGTACACATGCCCCGGCGCGACATGGAGCGGCGCCAACTCAAGGGAGTAGTCCTTTTTGCCACGCTCAGCCGGTGCGTGAAACAACCCCAGGTTCTCACCGTTGCGGATCACCTCGCCATTGACGATGGCCGGTGTGTCACCACCGATACCCGCTACCCAGCACCAGGATGACCATTACGCCGATGTAAAGCGCATGGAAACGCTTAGGCGGCGCATTGGGCGGGCCGCTGTAGCGACGGGCCAACACGGCGGCGACGATGGCTTCACGATCAGTCATGCAACTCCCGTAATCACCCTCATAAAGTTCAGCAGAGGTGACCTAAATAAATCCGCCCCAATTATCGAATGAAGATATATATAACCAATTCTATTGACCCTCACAAATAGGTAATCAGCACATCGCTCAACCCGACCTTGCCAATATAATCAACAATGTACTCGGCAGCTCCTTCGTCCGCCTCAACTATAGCAGCCGACATTTCTTTTTGATCGCCCTGCACGCTTATAAGCCTCGTGAGCGAAGAACCCAACCACTAATAGCACTAAAATCAAACTGTCCTGTTCTATGCCGCCGTCGACAAAAAGATGCTCCGCCAAGGGGCCTTCTTGCATCTCTTCCGAATCCAGGTAGTAGGCCAACTGATCTGGTTCCACCTTTTGGTCTTGCAACCATGACCAGCACAACTTAACAGCCTCACGACATTTCTCTTGCGTGGCCGCCTGTGTAGAAAAGTTATTTAATGCATGATCAATAACCAGAGGAAATGTAGTCGCCTTTTTAGGCCATGAAAGGCAATTTACAAGATTTAATATTTGCTTATTGTCCATTGACGATTTTCCCACCTTTAACCAATACAGTAAGGCGATTCGGCATCGCCAACCCGCCTTCTACCGTAACCCTCAAAAGCACAGTAGGATACTGCATGACTTTCAGTAAGAAAATCGCTCCGCTTTTCACTTTCTATTAGGTAGCAAAACCCCAAAAAAGAAAACGACCACATACAAAAATAACGCAAAGCCGGCTAACGCCGCTCGCCACTCCGGGTTGACATCTCTACTCAAACCTCCTGGCGCTATAGCGACTCTGTGCCCCCGTGCATAATTGTAGACCGCTTGACCGAACCACAACTGAACCAGAACCATAGTAAAAAATCTTTTCCAAATACCATCAAAGCGTAAAAACCCATTCAGTAGCGCACTTAACAATAAAGCCAGGCCAATGCCATGCCAATATCTGCAAAGACTCTCGATCATCTTATTCACCCCTAATATCACTCTTCAGCCCTTGAACGAACTGACTGTCGCTTTTGCAACAAGTGAACTGCTATTCAGCCACATCAACATCCACGAAAAACGTGGTCTGTCACCTATCGTTTATCAGGGTCAGTTCCCGATTGTTCTATCTGTCCTTTAGCTGAAGAAATTTCTATAGGCCGTCTCAACCCTTACAGAAGCGTCATCAGGCTTGAAAGCCAGATTCTCCAATGCAGCCATTTCAACAGATAATAAGGGATTCGCAACTGCAGGTGACTTCAACCCGCACTGTTGGCGAACCTTAAAAATTGCGAAAACCTCCAAAGGCCGCAAATCAAAAGGTGGGTTTTTGAACTCAGGATCCCAAGCCCCGCCCTTATCTTCGGAGTTAGCTAAGTGATATTGGCATACCGCGTCCAGTACACCGGCAAGCCTTGTATTTTGCATCTGCGCCAACTCAGCAGGAGACATCCACCTTCCTACACGAGTCATGCTGACTTCGTTGATTGCCGGTCAAAACTTTCTCAAAAATCAAAGGGGACAGATTTATTTAATTGCCTACCAGTCAGCATCACATTAATTAAATCCGTCACCTTATCTTCCAGCTGGTTAGCTGCTAAGTAAGTGCCATTCAGATCCGCCCCCTTTTTCTTTATACCAACTAACACGCGCAGCTGCAGAAGTAGCCGGCACTTTCAGCTGCACTAGTCGCTTTTGCCCCGAGCCCCTCCGACCTTTTTAAACGTATAATCATTATTCAACTAAAGAAATTATTCTTTTCTCTAAGAAATCGATAAAATTTTTCGCATAAAAACTAGAAGTCTGATTAGAAAGATCAAGCCTATAAACAGGATACTCCCCATCATTAAGACCATCGTCCGTGGCAAAATAAAATGATTCCCCTGCACCCGGCGGGTCACAGATAAATAGCCTCTCCATCCCACACAACCCATTTCGACCGTTAACGATTGACATATAAACGATATCACCACCCCTTACACTATCAAAATCCATTTCGTAGATGCTATAAATCTCCTCCCCAGATATTTCCCCGCCAGAATAATACTTCAGCCACCATTTATAGCTATCAGGCAACTTCAACCCAAGACGAGTTTCAGCTTTATAAATCCACTCATCAGCAATCCCGTCACCATAATCAGCAAACTCAACGAAATCCGACTCTTTAATAAGATTAATTATTCTCGAATAATCCACGTCTAATTACTCCCCGCTCCGAGCCCGCAACTTCAAATAATCCGACTGACAAGAGCTAAACTCTTTAGCCTGCCTTGTCAATGTTTTCGCATTCAAATCCGTAGGAAATTAAACATAATCAGTCGCAGGGCTTCTGTATTCTGCAGAGTCTTTGTAACGAGTATACCTAACGCTTTGAGCGGCATTGGATGGGACATGAAGAACACTGCTATTCTGGCTATGGAAAACAGAGCCAACTTCTGCAAGTGCACCACGAGTACCAGCAAATCCATTAACTTCAGTTTGCGAGAGATGATGTAACTCAACTGATTTCCCATCATACCCAATTGGTGCTCGACCCGAGGCCATTCTCTCAAGGTTTGAGCCTTGAACAGTTTTACCTCGTACTCTCCAGGACGATAGGGCCTCTGGGTCAAAGAGGTCGTTACGTTGATAAACAGTCCTATCTAGAACTGTTGTTTTACTCCAAAAAACACCAGCTTTAGGCGTTGTACTTGCAACATTACTACCCGCCGTCGTGCTCGTACCAGCAGAACCGGGCCCTTTTGCACCTATTCAACTCTTCAATGCTGGCAAAGACAGTACTTCATCGTACTGTGGCCAGTCTTCCCTTGCGCGCTTGAGCACACCTTGCATCAACTCGTCCAATTCAGGCACTGGCTGCTCGGGCGGCAATTGGTCAAAGGGCGCAGCCATCAGCGGATGATCAATCTGCTGCGGATTGGCTAAACCTTCCCACTGACGCAGGCGCAGGATATAGAGAATTTCCACCGGCACGCGTTCCAAGTGCCAGTCCTGATTGAAGTCGTAGGAATTCTTCTGGCTCTCTTTGCCGGTTTGCCAAGTGTGGCGATCACACGCGGCCAACAGACAGGGCATCAGGTCGTCGGGGCTGGGAGTGCGCCACTTGGCCAACAAGGCTTCGTAGATGGGTTCGTCGTAAGCATAAGCAGGCCATTGATGCGAGACATCGCCCACCCAATCGGCAAACACACGCAGCATAAAGGCTTGGGCGCGGCGGTGTTGCTCCTCGTACTCAATCACTAATTGATGCCCACGGTTGAGAGCCGCATGGGTGAGATAGCCCTGATGGATGACGGCATCCTTCCAGCCTAGGATCGCCATGGCGGCCATCATATTGGTGGCGGTTTGGATGCTGTAGTTTTGGCGGCGTCGATCATTGCCTGCCGCTTTGGCAATAATGTCGAACTGGCCCGCCCAGAAGAACAACTGCCAAATTCCTACTTGGTAATAGCGCAGCCAATGGGCCAATTCCAGAAGCCATTGCGGATTATCTGGTGCGGTTGCCAATACCTTGTGGGCTCGTGTGACGGCCATCCATTCGGAGCTACTACGCGTAACGTTGTCACTATTCGGTACAGGCATTGATGGCTTCGCAAATGCATCGCCGCGCTCAACATATTCACGGATGCCATTCAACTCGTATTCATCTGAGACGTGTGGCCCCTTGGCTATGCGCCCCAGCACACTTTTGTAGGAGGGCCATTTCGGATTTACGCCCGAGCGCTCGCACTGAATTACTTCTTGGTCCATGGTTCCACCTTAAATTCTGCTACACCTGTTTTACTGGGGGCGGGAACACCGACTTTGACTGTTACACCTTGAACCTTGGCTTTTCCTGAATCCAACGCCGCTTGCAAAGCATCGCGTAAAGCAGGATCAGAGTCGGCAATTGATTTATTACCCAGCCACCCCTCCAACCGCGTCCTCGGGTCCCCATACGGCGTACCGGCCTTACTCACGCCATTCACCGAAGACTTCGCATCCATCACCACCACGGTAATCGTATCGCCATTGATCGCCACCGCGCAGCCATCACAGCCGTGGTTGCTACTGTTTTGCAGAGGTATGAAATTGAGGCCGGTTTTTTCGTTAAGGGTTTGAAGGGACAGTTGCTCGCCCAACACCCCATCATTTACAAGCGAACCGGTCTTCCAATTGGGAAGGTGCGACAGCGGGATACTTTCAAATGTCTGCCCAAACAGGTCTTCAACCCGGCTGAACTCGGGTGGGCTGATTGCATCAGGGATAACCTGCCCTGGTCCTTTTGCACCGACTCAGCTCTTCCGTTTGAGGTTATCTCTCCAAGGCACAAGCAGACCTTCCAGTAGAGCTCGATCAATGACACCATCATCAATGCTGCCAACATAAGTAGTATCTAATTGAAACTCAAAGGAAAGCCCTTCTCTTTCAGATAAATCTCGAACAGCACTGATCAGCTCCTCTACCTCATCTAAATTTTTCGAATCCATATCAGTAGAAAGTATATTTGGCTGTGAAGCCGAATAAATCTCCAACATTCCACCTACTACTTCCTCCCCCTTCGTCTATCTCGTCAACGAAGCTTGGCGGGGATATGCTCCATACTCTTGATGCAGCAAGCTCATTCACAAGCTGCTGCACATCAGATTTAATGGACTGATCCAAATCCTGAGCCACGTAAAAAATTAACTTTTGCTTCGCATGCTCTAGCGGTATGAAATGCATTACTCAACTCCTTTTTTCGGTGGGTATGCCGGAAGAGCTGACCCAGGGCCACCCGGATTATATCTAAACCCTCCTGGCATATGCGCATCCAAATGCCGTATATCAGGTAGTGGTACCGTAAATGGCGAACCTTGGATATGGCGCATAGAAATTCTTCACCCTTTAACCCTGCATCCTCCGGAAAAACCTTAACCCATGCATCGTCGACTTTCGGAGTACGTCCTTTAGCAATAGCGGCCCGATTTTCAGTACTTAAGATTTGGCCATACCCAAGGTCATCCCAATTATCACGCAATGCTCGCCAGTCAGCCGCATTTGTACGAACAACACCTGTCCGAGTCATACCAGAAGAAATAATAGGCCCGGGTGGCACGACTTCGCTTGTCGCTTTTGCACCTTAACTTTCAGGAATCTCTATGTGAAATGATTTGGCGTGAATTTCCCAAGATACCCATCCAGGACCAGGTGGAGTGTCGAGCACGCCCTCTAAAAAAAACGTTTTTACATTTATGGGCGCCGGCTTTGAAAGTTCAAGCTCATCTACCAACTCATTCCCTTCCAACTGCTTACAACCTCCTTCATATTTTTCTATTTTCCTAGCCGAAAAAGAAACGCCCTCAAAAACAAACCAACAGCCTCCAACATATTCATATTTCAAGACCTCCTTACTAATTGTTCTGTCCTTATACTCAATAAAGGAACTGAATTAAAAGGGGAATATTTATTCATAGACTACCGATCAGCATCAACTTTAAATAAACCTTTCTCTTTTTTTGCTTTTTTAAATTAGAGCCCGAAGACACGCCCACGCCGGAAGATAACGTAGCGTCAAACCGCCCATCATTAATATTGGCTTTGGCTCTTGCACCATCTAAGCAACGTAATAAGCAATTGCCTGCCCATTCGGCCAATCACCTTTCCAGCCACATGGCCAACCACCGTTCTGATAGATCATAAGAACATGCTCGAAAAAACTATTATTCCGCCCTAAAACCGCTCTACTATATAAACATCCCTTTAAATCAGACATGATGTCATCTAACAACTCTTTATGCCGCTGACCGAGTTAAATTCGAATCTCTCGATCCAGTTCAGATACCTGAAAGCTTACTATCCACCTCCGAATACTTGCTCTCGTCATTACAAATAACATTCCAAATTTCACTCATTTTTTCTGAGCGCAAATATACCCAAGTAAACTCTTCATCACCATAAACCTCATCCCAGGCATACCTCTTCGCTGCTTTAAGGTCACTAATAATTTCGCCACCTGAAGAAGCGCGCCCGGAGACCTTCAAGAGCGTACCGTTCTTAACAAAGTTTATGACTTCAGCGGCTAAGCCTGGTTTTTTACTATTTTCTATTTCTCTGTCCATTTCAACCATACATCTATTTTAGCACCGCCAATATTTCTCACAGGCATGCCCGATTTTGTTATATCTCTCAGAATTAAAGGGAACAGATCCATTTAATCGCATACCGATCAGCGCCATACCTAAATAAACCCCTCGCGCTTATCTTCACTTTTCTTTTAGTTTAGTGCTGATCGGTAAGCTATTAAATAATCCTTCCCTTATAAATCAAGATCAAATAGCCCATCCAAAAAATCAGAAAAGCTATTCGACACAAGGGTCATATTTGAATCGTCTGGCTCTGCCTCATCACAATTTTCTAATTCATGATCCCAAAAATAGATCTTACCTCTATCCTCCCCTTTAATGCCCAAGCAAATTTGGTTGCCTCCAGGGTCACATGCAATTGCAATAAAACCTTCGGGAATACGCTTTTTATACAAGTTTAGATTTCTGACAAAATCATATGTATCATTTCTATTCAAACCGTAAAATCGTTGAACAGATGACCCATCCTCATTACCCATAAAACGGAAACTATCGGGTTCAGGGTAACCTCCTCCGCTACGAGATAAGAATAGATAATATTCTCTAGGCAAGGTCACCCCAATAAAGCTCTCAAGCAATTTCATGGCATCATCAGAGATGGAATTTCCGGGCTCTATTATTTCAATCATATCAATAAAACTCCCTACTTATACGGTTTTATTCCAGAGGTTGCCACGCCACCAGTATGGCGCACAGCATCATGTAGATCTGACGGAATTAATTGCATCAAACCAGACTCTTGGTGATGATGCCAAGTAAAATTATCAGGTGTACGTTTATAACCGGAAGATTGGTTAGCCAACTTAAAGTCTCGATCACGGCTCTCTGTCAGATCGATCCGTACTTTCTTCACGGCATAGGGCGTGAAATCAGGATATCCAGCTCCAGAAAAATGAACACTTTTCGGGTATTTTTGAGCAATTTCCGCAGGTAAATCGCTCAAAGGAATTTCGGTGTTTGCGTACTTCTGTGAATTTATCGGACTACGACCATTAACAGGCCGAATACGATCAATATTTAGTTGTCCTGCACTAGGATCGCCTAAACTTCTGATACCAGACACTTCCTCAGCAACCGTAGTCCCGTGAGGCCCTTTTGCACCATCGAAACTTGCATCGTTAGCCGCAGCTTTACCAGTACCTACAACTCCAGTTTCTCCAGAAACCAATCCGGATGGAGTTGTTTTTTCACCTAGGACTAAAAGCTCACCCGATCCCTCCGTAGCCAACTTCCTTTTTGCTAAGGCAGCGGCAACGATCTCTGAAATCTTCGCTCCCAAGCGTACACCTGCTAGCGAAAGCAGCGCATCGTCCAACGCCGTGACAGGTTCAGCCGATTTCCTGCCGAGTACCAACAACCTCGACATCGCGTCTTTTGAAGCCAGGTCGTTGGTCGAGACGTTAATGATTTCCGTCGCATGAGCATCTGCCTGCTCCCGACCGTATTGAGCCCATTTGTCAGTCAGGCGCAATTCGCCATAAAGGCCGTCGCCCAAGCCATTAAAAAGGCTCGTGTCTACAAACTGCTCTTTGGTCGAATTGAAAGCATAAACCGCAGAGCCATTGGCGATAATTGCGGTGCCGTCTTTCCACGTTAATGGAATTTTCTGGTCCGCCAATTCTTGAATCGCGCCTCTGGCAATCGCCAAATCACGATCCAGCCAATCCCGCGTCGGGTCAGTACCCCAATTCTTTTCTAGTGCATCTAAACGGGCGTTTTCGACGGCATCGATCTTTGATCCTGCTGCCATACGCAGCAAGTCTTCCCACGAGGCATCCGATTTTGGCTTGCGCCAAGTTTTTCTAACTCTTCAGCTTTCTTCTTGAGTAATGGCACCTCTTGGGTCAGGTGAAGTTGTCGATTGAATACTTCGACGCCGTAACCAGTCCCGGCCCCGACAGCAGCGCCGCCGGTGCCATTCCCGGCGCCTGCTCCAGCGCCGATCCCGGTCGCAACCAACGCGGCAATGTTGTCCTGGCTGGCCTCAGATAATTTGCTGTTTTCCAGCGCCTTTGCAATCGAGGGCATCAACGCAGCAGAAGCACCGGCTCCCAACGCGCCACTTTCCACGCTGCCGCTGGACAACCCAATGGCGGCACCTGCCAACGCGTGCAACATGACGCGTGCAGCACCACCTTCTGCCCATGCGGCTCGGGTGGCCGCGTCCGATTTCGGGTTCAGGGATTGCGCCTCGGCGTAATCACCCACTCGCTTGAAGATCTCGCTAGACGCTGTATTGGCAACGATACCGACTGTCGTACCGACGGGCGCGCCACCAAGCCCCGCGGCGATCAGACCCGTCGCGATATCGGCCATCATTTTCTTGTCGCCGCCGAACTGCCAACGCTTGGCTTCCGAATAAGCCAGATCAGCGGCACGGGCGGTGTCAGCAGCGCCCGGCGCGCCTGCGTCTGCTTGTTCCTTCGCCGCCTGCCCAAGCTTCTTGGCCTCGTCCGCCTTCGCCCTGCCCACCGCACTGATCACCCCACTGGCCAACTGCGCCGAGCTCTGGATCAGGTCAATACGCTCTTGCATGGCCTTTTCATCGGGCCGGTCGAGCTTCTGATTGGCGTTGGCGGTGTCGCGATTCAACCCCACCAGGTCGTTGGCACCTTCGGCACTGCGAACCACAATCGTGCCTTCGCTGACCGCGCTACGGGTGTAGCTATGGTCTTTCTCCTTGAGTGCTATCGGGATGCTGCCGCCCATCGACGCACCGCTGGTACTGCTGGAAGACACCGAAATACCGGCAGACTGACTTTTGATTTCGCTGACATTCTTGATGTCGCTGACGATCAGGCGGTCAGTGCTTAGGCGGTTCTTATCAGCTGACGCCTCACTGGCAATCACCGCGCCTTGCAGGGTGGTGGTCTTGCCGACATTGATGTCGTAGCCGCCCGTGCCCGCATACAAACCGCTCTGGTCGGTCACGCCCTTGTAGTCGCTGTTCATATTCGCGGCGGCAAGGTTCGCCGAGCCCGCTACGGTAGAGCCGTAGCAGAACGGCGGGACGCAGATACTCGCGCCGAAGCCTGCGCTGCTCTGTTTGCTGCGCGACGACTCGGTGTCTTGTAGGGAGATGATATTAAGGTTGCCGCCAATATCTGCCTTGATACGGTCCGCACGAACCTGGGCGCCTTTGAGGGTGGTGTCGCCACCGCTTTGTAACAACAGGCTGCCTGTATCGAGGGTGCTATTGACCTGAGTGACGGAGTTACCGTTGCCATTGTTCTTGGCACCCTGCGCTCCGAGGTCGAGGGTGAAGCCGTTTTGCTCGCCAATATTGAAGCTGGCGCCAATGGCGGTTTTATTTTTCGACCCTTCGTTTTTGCGGTCGGTGGTGTTCTGTGCGCTTTGCATCAACACATCGTTTTTGGCTAACAACAACGTGTTGGCGGCTTTCAAGCTGCTGCCGGTGATCTGGATATCACCCTGAGTACCCGCCGCTGCGCCCGTGGCAACGATCGACAAGTCTTGCCCTGCGTTGAGCGTGCTCTGCTTGGCGGTGACACTGTTGAATTCGCTGCTGTTCTTGCTGCGGTTATTGGCCAGTTCAGTACCGATCTTGATCAGCGAACCGTTGCCGGGCGTGCCGCCGGTTTTGTTTTTGAAGCCGGAGCTTTGCGCATTGGCGTCCGACGCCTGGCCATTCAGGTTGTAGGCGGCGAGGGCTGCCTGGGCGATTTTGACTGCCTTGAGTCGTGGGTCATCAGCGCTACGGGCCGCTTTGACGGCGTCGCGCATGCTGGTGGCGGTGTCCACTACCGAGCCCGCGATCACCCGCCCAACCGCCAAGCTCTTGGAACTGTCCTTACTGGTCTGACTGGCCGTCTCCATCCCCGAAGTAACGGTGACATCAGCCCCACTCAACTCCATGTTCTTGGTGCTCACCAGATCACTGGCCACCACCTTCAACTCACGCCCCGCCGTCAACGACACATTGCCCGCACTCGAACCAATGGTGCTGCCGGTCAAGGTCATTTCATTGGCCGTGCCGTTGTGCTTCGAGCTGTTGATGTACAGCTTCTGGTTGCCGGTCATGTCGTCCAAACCGAGCTTGTTGCCGGTCAGCACGCCGGTGAGGTCGCGATTTTTTTCCTTGTGCATGTCGGTGCGGGCGAAGGTGTTTTGCGCCGCGTCGATGGTCAGGTCGCGGCCGGCCTGGACGGCGAGGTCGCCGGTGCTGACCAGGTTGGAACCGGTGACGGTGGCGTCGCGTTTGGCGGCGACGGTGACCGTTTCGCCGGAGACCATGCTGCCCATGGCGGTGGTGCGTTTTTCGTCGACTTTGTCCTGGACCTTGCTCGACTTGAGGCCGCCCCAGCTGCTTTTGCTTTCCTTGCGTTCGTGGCGAGCGCTGTCGGCGTTGCTGACGGCGAGGATGTTCACGTCCTGGCCGGCCACCAGTTGCGTGGCGCCTTTTTCAGCAGTGACGGCACTGCCAGCCAGCAGCAGGTCTGCACCGGCGACGACGGTGCTCTTCGTCCCCGCGCTGACCAGGCTGCCAACGTTGTTCACGACGTCGGTTTCATCCAGGCGGAATTTTTTGCCCTGGGAGGTTTTCTTGGTCTTGCTGTAGAAGCTGTAGTCCTGGTTTTCGGCGGCTTTGAGCTCGAGGTTTTTGCCGGAGACCAGGTACGCCTCGTTGCCAGCATTGACTTGGCTGGCCACGGCGTTGATGTCGGCGCCGGCTTGCGGGACGAGGTATTGGCTTTTTGATGCTTTGCGCGTTTTTACGCTGAGGACTTATAGTCCGCCGGTCGTCCACATGGCGATTCAGGTTTGGCGACCTGACGGTAGAGAATGCGCAAGCTGGGGGCTTTTTGCAGCCACTTGCGCGCCTGCAAAGTCGTTTTATGACGGCTGTGCGCGGGAGACCTTCGGGTCTGCCGGTTTTCTCTACTGCCGGTTCGCCAACCTGCGTACAGCTGTCACCCATTCGTTTGGCGACGTTTGAGTGATGGCATTCATCACTTAAGTAGAGAGTCAAAAAAATGAACAGATACATGCCCCTGACAGGCCACGATTCAACCATCCCAGCGCTGGTGATCGACACACAAGCGCCCCTTGATGTTCTCTTTGACGCCGCCGCGTATCGCATTCGTGCGGTGACTCAGTTTTTGGAGAACCTCGCATTTCGGGAGGAGATCAGCAGTGATGCGATAGTGCTTCACGACTTTGCGCTGTTACTGGCAATTCCGCTGAGAGATGGGTGTGATTTGCTCGACGTGATTGGGCGGAAGTTGAATTCACAAAACTTACAAATAAAAATGGGCGGTTATTTTTATAACCGCCCAATTTAAAAATGATAATAAAAATCTAATTTTTAAAGAACGTGAAATACCCGGTATTTACCCCGTAGGCATTCTAACAAAAATGTTGATAGCTTTATGCATAGTATCAGGATTCACCTTTCCCGTATGAGAGTACTGGGTAATTAGAGTCGCTGGGTGATCCAGCATGTCATTTTCCGTATACCCCAGCATCTTCCCCAAATCTTGAGGCAAGGTGTGATGCGCCTGGAATCCTTGGTTAATCCCTGAAGCTCTCGATAAGTAGGACTAATTACGTCAGGTACAATCTGGCCTGTCGCTTTTGGACCTAGCCTTTCTCAACCACTTTTAAACGCACAATCATTATTCAACTGAAAGAAATTATTCTTTTTCCTAAGAAATCAATAAAGTTTTTCGCATACAAACTAGAAGTTTGATTAGAAAGATCAAGCCTATAAACAGGATACTCCCCATCATTAAGACCATCGCCCGTGGCAAAATAAAATGACTCCCCTACACCCGGCGGTTCACAGAGAAATAGCCTCTCTTTCCCACACAACCCATTTCGTCCGTTAACGATTGACATATAAACGATATCACCACCCCTTACACTATCAAAATCCATTTCGTAGACACTATAAATCTCCTCCCCAGATATTTCCCCGCCAGAATAATACTTCAGCCACCATTTATAGCTATCAGGCAATTTCAACGCAAGACGAGTTTCAGCTTTATAAATCCACTCATCAGCAATGCCATCACCATAATCAGCAAATTCAACGAAATCCGACTCTTGAATAATCCACGTCTAATTACTCCCCGCTCCGAGCCCGCAACTTCCAATAATCCGACTGATAAGAGCCAAACTCTTTAGCCTGCTTTGTCAATGTTTTTGCATTCAAATCCGTAGGAACTGAAACATGGGAAAATAGGGGTCAGACCACAATTAATGTAACCGTAGTCTGCCCCCTATTTTCTTCCAGATCAGGTGCAAAAACACCGGCGCTAGGATGGTGCCAGATCACATCTAGGCTTCTACAACTAACAAGAGACATTCAAACCGCAAGCAGAGATAAAATCACTTATCGGTATATCAAGAAAGCTACTCTCTCCAGCGGAAAGAACATCTTCCAAAGTGACGATGCCTTTTTCAAAGTCCAAAGAAACGTAAAAGCAATTAAACTCGAACTCCCTGAGCAGAACGTTCTTTGAGCACATCCGCTCATCAAAGGCATCTTTCAAAACAGAGCGAACGCCGTCGTCCAACTCTTGGGCGACAAATCGTTTTATTAATGAGCCGCCATTGCTCATAACCACTCCTAACTAGTAGAGAAATAGGGGTCAGACCACCAATATACATTGGTGCACTAATCGTGGTCTGCCCCCTATTTCCCTGCGACGATTTGTCATACCGCTTAGTATCCTCCGACACTCAGAGGAAAGAGGGGCCTGACCCTGAGGAATCCCCACCGTATTGTCCCGTTCGAGATTGGCGGATATGGAGCTATTGGTGCGCGATGAAGTACACCGGCAAGCTCAGAAGCTAGAGTAGATTTGTGGGGACTCCTCAGGGTCTGCCCCCTTTTTTTCACTTATTCAGCCGTCGCTTTGACTCAAAATATTTATCTCACGCCAGTAGACAGTCGCTGGTAGAGACTGATTCTGATTAAACAAGGAAAAAACCTCGATTACATCATCAATATTAAACCACTCATCTTTTTTTAATGGTACACGGCCCGCACCAAACGACAGCAAGCTTCCATCTTCAAAGTTTGTACTAGAATTTGAATGATAACCTCTAAACAGTTTTTTACTTTTAGCGTCATATCTTTCAATAAAACAAGTGAATCTGCCTCCAGCCACTTGCACATAGTTACCCTCATCATCAGTTATACATGCGAATGAGCTAGGGCCGTAGCTTTTTAATTTTTTTAGCGTCTTTATAATCTGCGCTTGATTTACACCTACTACTACAGGACTATTTTCGGCTTCGAGCTTCATATTTCCCACCTTTATGGCACATAGACTGTTGTAGCGCTTTCGATGACTTGTCCATTTAGCCGTCCTTTCCCTTGCGCCCCAAACTCATTAACAAAGTAATCGGTAAATTCTTGATAGCTGGTCTTACTAGCCGACCCGCTTTTACCTCAAGACCGTGCAATTTACCATTTGCGTCACGTACTACAATGTCATACCTACGATCACCGAGAGGACCTTTAACAACCATCTCAGTCCCCACAACTTCCATTCCATTTGATTCCAAATGTTTAGCAAACTCATCTGCCTTGGCTGTTCCCGGAGGAGATACACCAGTCGGGCTTGCAAATTTTCCATCAGGGGTTCGATAGCTTCCATCTGAATGCTGTTTTATTTCGGGAGTTAGATTGGTCTCTAAGCCAACTTTCGTCCCCTCAGTTGTAGCTGTATCTGCTACCTCGTTTGGACCATCAGTCGCTTTTGGCCCAGCCTCCTTTACCGGGTGGGCATCCGGCGAAACAGTCGAGGTATATGGCGCCTTTCCTGTGCCCGTCCCTTTTGCACCACCTACCGCTTTACCCAAAGCAATGGCTGCGGCGAATTTTAGAACATCCTCCCTGCTGGCGCCATTATCTACAAGGTTGATCACCCCCGGCACATCTACGGGAGCCAAGTTTGAACCGATTAATCCATCCTGCTGAGCAAGCGTGACAATCTTCTCGTTGCTTAGTCCTTGACGCTTCCACTCGGCGATCTTCTCACTCGTCCTAATCGCATCGACGTAAGGATTGCCGATCACTCCCGCCGGCGCCCAATCTGCGCCTGAAACCGAATATATATCAAGAAAGCCTGCGCCCTCTCCATTACGCTGCCCTTCTTTCACTCCTTCCAGCATGGCGATGGCATAGTCGACCACAAGAACGTTGTACTCATCCCGTGTCAGCCTCCCACTCTGGTAAAGGCCCAGGAGTTTTTTCCCTGCTTCATTTTCTTGATTGCGGTATTCATTACGAATGTCGCGCTCGCAAGCACCATCACCAGCGCAACCCTTGTAGCGTTTTTGCAGATCATCAATGCTGCCTATGTCAGCGTCCTTGAGCTTCTCATAGAGTTCAAGGCCGGCTTTATCCAGCTTTTTTACACCGTACTGGTTCGCCAACAGGTTATTTTCAACCGCATTCTTCCCAACCTGCGCGGCTGCCACCGCATTCAGCGCGTCCTTGCCAACCAACGATCCGGAGAGCCCAGCCGCCAGGGTCGAGAGACTGGAAATTGTCTGCTTTTGCGCTTCGGACAGGTTTTCGTTACTGACTCCGCCATACAGACTTTCTTTGATCAGCTGTGCGGTTTTCTCCGCCGCCACGGCCCCGGCGGCCCCTGCCAATGCCGAGTTACCACCCGCCCGCGCCAACACCGCACCCAATACCGCATGGGCCATCAGGTTCGCGTTCGGGTCACCGGCAGTCATCTTCTTGACCGTCTGCGCCAGATACGGCGCCGCCGCCCCCGCCAACGCACCACCAACGCTGCCACCCATCGCCGCTTGCACCACGGCTGTGACCGCCTGGCTGGCTTTTTGGAAGCTGCTGCCGACGCCGTAATCCTGTTGGGCACGCTGGCTGATCTGGGCCTGTGTCGGGTTGGCGTTACCCTCATCGATCAACTTCTGGCGCGTGGCTTTGCTTACATCACTGTCGGAGTTGTCGGCGGCTCTGATCCTGGCCGCAGCAATCGCATCACCAATGCCCTTGGTCAGCTCCATCGAGCTTTTGATCAGGTCCATGCGCTCTTGCATGGCCTTTTCGTCAGGCTTGTCGAGGCGCTGGTTGGCGTTGGCCGTGTCGCGGTTCAAGCCGACGAGGTCGTTGGCGCCTTCGGGGTTGCGCACTACGATCGTGCCTTCACTCACCGCGCTACGCGTATAACTGTGGTCCGAATCGTTCAGCGACATTCCATACAAGGCACCCGGCGTGAGGGTGCTCGCGCCGCTGCTGTAGGAACCAGAGACGCTCATGCCCGCCGACTTGCTCTCGATCTCGCTCTTGTTCTTGATGTCACTGACCAGCAACCGATCGGTGAGCAGCAGGTTTTTGTCGGCCGTGGCTTCACTGGCAATCACCGCACCTTGCAGGGTGGTGTTTTTCGCCACATCGATGGTGTAGCCACCCTTACCGGCAAAGAAGCCGCTCTGGTCGGTCACCGCCTGGTAGTCGCTGTTCATCTTCGACGCCGCCAAGTTCGCGGACGCGGTGACTGGGGAGCCATAACAGATCGGCGGAATGCAGATGCTCGCACCGAAGCCCGCGCTGTTCTGCTTGCTCTTGGACGTTTCGGTGTCTTGGCGCGACAGGATGTTGAGGTTGCCGCCGATGTTGGCATCGATACGCTCAGCGCGTACCTGCGCCCCGATCAGGCTGGTGTCCTGGCCGCTGCGCAGCACCAGCGAGCCGGTGTCCAACGTGGTGTTGA
Source organism: Pseudomonas sp. S3_A03 (assembly GCF_054668275.1). Classification (NCBI taxonomy): domain Bacteria; kingdom Pseudomonadati; phylum Pseudomonadota; class Gammaproteobacteria; order Pseudomonadales; family Pseudomonadaceae; genus Pseudomonas; species Pseudomonas sp. S3_A03. Next base: position 4,224,726 of record NZ_CP162753.1, on the reverse strand, counting down.
CCTGGGTAACCGAGCCACCCGAGCCAAGGTTCTTGGCGGTTTGTGCACCGAGGTCGATGGTGAAACCGTTTTGCTCGCCTATGTTAAAGCTGGCACCGATGGCGGTTCTGTTGCGCGAGCCGTCGTTTTTGCGGTCAGTGGTGTTCTGTGCGCTTTGCATCAGGATGTTGTTTTTCGCGGACAACAACGTGCTGTCGGCTTTCAACGTACTGCCGGTAATCGTCAAGTCACCCACAGTGCCCGGCGCATTGCCTGTAGCAATAATCGACAGTTTGCCCCCGGCGTTGAGGTTGCTCTGGTGAGCGGTCTGCGCCGTGTATTCGCTGCTGCTTTTGGTGCGGGTGTTGGCCAGCTCGGTACCGATCTTGATCAGTGAGCCGTTGCCGGCAGAGCCACCGGTCTTGTCTTTGAAGCCGGTGCTTTGCTTGGCGAGGTCGCCCGCCTGGTTATTCAGGTTGTACATCGACAGCGCCGCCTGGGCGATCTTCACGGCCTTGAGGCGCGGGTCGTCGGAGCTGCGTGCCGCCTCGGCTGCGTCGCGGATGCTGTTGGCGGTGTCGACCACGGTGCCCGCGATCACCCGCCCAACCGCCAAGCTCTTGGAACTGTCCTTACTGGTCTGACTGGCCGTCTCCATCCCCGAAGTAACGGTGACATTGGCCCCACTCAACTCCATGTTCTTGGTGCTCACCAGATCACTGGCCACCACCTTCAACTCACGCCCGGCCGTCAGCGACACATTGCCCGCACTCGAGCCAATAGTGCTGCCGGTCAAGGTCATTTCATTGGCCGTGCCGTTGTGCTTCGAGCTGTTGATGTAGAGCTTTTGGTTGCCGGTCATGTCGTCCAGACCGAGCTTGTTGCCGGTCAGCACGCCGGTGAGGTCGCGATTTTTTTCCTTGTGCATGTCGGTGCGGGCGAAGGTGTTTTGCGCCGCGTCGATGGTCAGGTCGCGGCCGGCCTGTACGGCGAGGTCGCCGGTGCTGACCAGGTTGGAACCGGTGACCGTGGCGTCGCGTTTGGCGGCGACGGTGACCGTTTCGCCGGAGACCATGCTGCCCAGGGCGGTGGTGCGTTTTTCGTCGACTTTGTCCTGGACCTTGCTCGACTTGAGGCCGCCCCAGCTGCTTTTGCTTTCCTTGCGTTCGTGGCGAGCGCTGTCGGCGTTGCTGACGGCGAGGATGTTCACGTCTTGGCCGGCCACCAGTTGCGTGGCGCCTTTTTCAGCAGTGACGGCACTGCCAGCCAGCAGCAGGTCTGCACCGGCGACGACGGTGCTGTTCGTCCCCGCACTGACCAGGCTGCCAACGTTGTTCACGACGTCAGTTTCATCCAGGCGGAATTTTTTGCCCTGGGAGGTTTTCTTGGTCTTGCTGTAGAAGCTGTAGTCCTGATTTTCGGCGGCTTTGAGCTCGAGGTTTTTGCCGGATACCAGGTAGGCCTCGTTGCCGGCATTGACCTGGCTGGCGACCAGTTGCAGGTTCTGCCCGGCGCTCAGGGTGGCGTCGCCGCCGGCCTTGATCACGCTGGACACTTGCTGCACGTGGTCTTCGATGCTCTTGACCTTTTTCGTGTTGCCCGTGGAGTGTTGCTCGTTGGCTGCCGCGATGGCGTTGAGGTGGCGGGTGGCAATCAGGTTGACGTCGCGTTTGGCTTCGACCTGACTGGCCACGGCGCTGATATCGCGCCCGGCAATTACGTGCAAGTCGCGGCCGGCCTCGACCACGGAGCCCTGCTGGGCGATGGTGGTGAAGCTGGAGCGGTTGCCGATGGCGCCGCTGTCGAGGCTTTTGAAGCGGTGATGTTGACGTCGCCCACGGCCCTGACCGTGGTGTCGGCGCCACTCTTGAGCACGCCACCGATGTTGTTGACGTTGCCACCGGCTCGCACGGCCAAATCGCCGGCCGATTCAATGCGCGCGGCGCTGTCGACGAAGTCGCTGCGTTCGGTGCGGTAGCTGCTGGCGCTTTCGTGGGTGGTGACGCTGCGTTCGTTGAGCAGGTCGGTGCCGGCGGCGAGGTTGACGTTGCCCGCGCTGATCACGCCGCCTGCGCGGTTGCTCAGGTTGCCACCGCTGAGCAGGTCGAGGCGACCACCGGCTTGCATCAAGCCGCTGTTGGTGAGGTTGCCGCCGACGTTCGCCAGCAGGCTGCCGGTAGCGCGCAAGGTGCCGGCGTTGTTGAGGTTGCTGCCGGTGATCAGGTTGACGTCCGTGCCGGAAATCAACGCACCGTTGGGCGCCAGGCGGTTGTTCGCCTGGGCCAGGTACAGCACCGGCACCAGCACTTGTTGCCCGGCGACGGTGGCGTTTTCCAGCCACACGATGTCGTGGGTCAGGGCGGCGACTTGTTCGGCGGTGAGGCTCACGCCCACGGACAAATTCAGGGCGCTTTTGCTGCCGATGGCGTTGTCCATCAGGTGCTTGAACAGGTCGGCGTCGCTGGTCTGGCCATCGATAAACCGCTGGCCGGTGCGCGCGAGTACGGCTTGCTGGATCAGGCGTTGTTCGTAGAAGCCGTCACCCAAGCGACGTTGCGCGGTGTCGGGGTCGTAGCCGAGCTTGGTGAGCATGTAGTCCGAGCTCATGAACTGACGCATATCAGTGAGCAGCGGGTTGGTTTCAATCAGGTATTTGTGCGGGTTGGCCGCAAACTGGCTGGTGGGCAGCCCGGTCGCACCGTCTTTATCGTTGAGGTGGAACAGGCCGTTCTCGCCGGTGGGCAGGTCGAAGCCGGGCAGGCTCAGTGGGTTGACCTGTTGCTGGGCAACGTCCGGCGGCAATTGTGGGTTGAGCTTGACCTGGGTCGAGTAGCCCGGCGCCTTGGTGTTGGCGCCGCTGCCAACGTAGGTGTAGCCACCTTGCACGACGTTGTTGTCGATGCCGGCCTGAGCCTTCACGTCAACGGAGCCGCCCGCCTGGATCACGGCGGCGTAGCTCTGGTCCGGCGCCATCAGCTGGGTGGTTTTGCGCAGAGCGGTTTTTTCGCTCTCCATTTTGCCGATGAACGAGGCCATGGCGGCTTCAACGCCGTCCATGTTGTTACCCGCCGAATAACGCTGGGTAAAGGCGGCCGCCTCGCGGTACCAGCCTCCCGGCCTGCGCTCGCGCTCGGAGGTAAAGATGCGGTCGTATTGGGTGTCGTGGGTCACCAGGCCGACGTTGCTCAGTTGGTCGACGCGCACGGTCATGGCGCCGCCGGCAGCGATGCTACTGCTGCTGTTGAGCAACGTGCCGCCGGTGAGCAGCATATCGGCGCCCGAGGTAATACCGGAGCCGGCCGTGGCGTCGGTGACGACAAAACGATCGCGTTGGGTGATCTGGAACGGGCGGTTCTGCTTGCCGCCTTCACAGTCGCCGCCCGTCACGCCGTCGATACACGCGGTGGGCGTAATGGACGCGCTGTAGATGCCGGACGCGGTGGTGAGCACGGTGCGGATGTTTTCGAGCGTGCTGGCCGCCAGGATCAGGTTGCGCTCGCTCTCGATCGTTCCCGAGCTGTTGATGATGCTGCTGGCCAGGCCGCCCTGGCCGTCGCGGTCGACACGCAGGTTGCCCATGGCGTAGATCGCGGCGCCGAGGTTTTTCAGGCGGTCGACCTTCAGGTTCATGTCGCCGCCGCTGAAGATCAACCCGTGGTTATTGAGCAGGTTGCCCACCGCCAGGTCGAGGCTGCCTTGGCTGGCGACGGCGCCGCCCACGGTCCAGTCCCGGCCGATGCCGACCAGGCTGCGAGTGCCGAGCAGTTTGCCGGTGGCGGTCTGGTTGAGGGTGTCGACATTGACCGTCAGGCGCCCGGCCTGGATCGCGGTGCTGTTGGTCCAGTTGGATTGTTCAAGGGTCAGGTCGCCGTAGGTCACCAGGCTGCCGCCGACGTCGTCCAGGCTGATGCCGCTGAGGTCGAGCGCGCCGGTGCCGGCGTGCAACACCGTGCCACCGGTGTTCTGGAAGGAAGTAGCGGCGAGGCTCAGTTGGTCGTTGGCCGTCTCCAGACGGCCGCTGTTTGTGAGCATGCCCCCGATGGCGTAACGGGTTTTGCCGCCGCTGCCCAGGGCGCGCATTTGCCCGCTGTTGTTGAGGCTGGCGGTGGCGACATCGAGCGTCGTGGCGCTTTCGATCAAGCCACGGTTGGTCAGCGCGCCATCGAGTTTGACCTCGATCTGGTTGCCGGCGATCTCGCCACCGTTATCCACATTCAGGCCGGTAAGCCGTACGCGATCACGGGCAAACAGCGCGCCGTCGCCGTTGTTGAAATCAGTGGCGTGAACCTTCGCATCACCGGCTTTGGCGGCGATGCGCCCGCCGTCGTTGTCGAGGGTACCGGCCGTGATGGTTACGCCGGCCTTTTCGCTGTGGATCAGACCGTTGGCGCCGTTTTGCAGCAGGCCGGTGGCGGTGAGTGCCAGGCCACCGCTGGCGGCCAGGGTGCCTTCGTTCCGGTTGTCGATGCTGTTGGCGAACAGGGTCAGCAGACCCTGGCTGGCGAGCTTGCCGCCTTGGTTGTCAACGTGGGCCGCGCGTTGGATCAACAGCGGCCCGGCGCTGGCCAGCTTGCCGTTGCGATTGATCAGGTCGCCGATCAGGTCCAGGGTGATTGCACCGCCACCGGTGAGGCTGCCGGCGCGGTTGTCCAGGGAGTTGCCGTGGAGGGTGAAGGCACCGGTGCTGTCGATGATGCCGCCCTGGCTGTTGTCCAGCAGGCCGCTGACGGTGAGGGTTTGCACGCCGTCGCTGAGCAGTCGACCTTTGTTGCGGTTATCGACGCTGTCGGCAGTAACGTTCAGCACCTGTTTGGCGTTCAAGGTGCCGCCCTGGTTGTTCAGGGTCGTGGCGGTGACGTTGAGCTCGCGATTGGCGATCACCGTGCCGGTGTTACTGATGTGCTGGCCATCAAGCTTGACGTTGCCGAGGGGGTTGCGGGTGTTGTCGGCGTTGACCCCGGCCTCGACGATGCCGTTGTTGATCAACTGGCCTTTGCTGGTCAGGGTGATGTTGTCGCGCGCGGCGAGCGTCTTGCGGTTTTTCAGTTCGCCTTTGGTTTGCGCCGTGAGCGTGGTGCCCGCGTAGACGGCGCCGTTGGTTTCCAGGCTGGCCGCCTTGATATCCACCGCGCCGCTGGCCGCGGCCTGGGCCATGCTCAGGTGGCCGTTGGCATCCAGTTGAATATCGCCGCCGCTGGCGGCCAGCGTGCCGTCGAGTTTCACGCCCACGCCGGCTTCGGTGCCCACCAGTTTGATCGCCCCGGCGTACATGCCGCCCAGGGCCGATGAGTCGATGGCCAACTCCGGCTTGGCGCTGCCGTCGTCGGCGCGCGCGGTGGTTTTAAGGCTTTGTGCGTCGACGTCGTTGCGCCCGGCAATCACGGTGAGCTGGCGCGCGTTGATCTGGGCGTTGATCTTGGCCGAACGGGTGATGATTTCGAAACGGTCGACGTTGCTGGCGTTCAAGCCCTGGCCGTCGATGGTCACCGCACCGCCGTCCACCTGGTAGCGGTCGAGGCGCCCGGCCTGGTCGATGATCGGCTTGCCGGTGGTCAGGGTGACGTTGGGAGTGTTGATAAAGCCGCAGCCGTTGCAGCTCACGCCATAAGGGTTGGCCACGATGACCTTGGCCGACTGGCCCGCCACTTCGGTGTAGCCGCGCAACTGGCTGGGGCTGCCGCCGTTGACTTCGTTGAGGATGACATTCGCGGCGCCGCCCTTGAGGTTCGGGTTGCCGACGATGATCCCGCCCAGTTGCGTGCTTTGCACCATGCCTGTGGCGTTATTGAGGATCACGCCGTTGGGGCCGACGTTGTAGTCCTTGAACTGGTTATGGGACAGCCCGCTGCCGTTGGGCGTGGCGATGTTGACCACCGGCACGCCATTGCCCGCCTGCCCGACGGTAGTGCCGGGCCCGCTGACCACAATGCCTTCGGCCTGGGCCAGCAGCGGCTGCCAGAACAGCGCGTTGGCCAGGACCAGTGCCAGGCCGCGTTGTGTCAGGGTTTTCAGGGCGGTAGAAGGGCGAACGTCCATATTCAAAATCTCAAAGGCTGCGGGCGTTGAATTACAGGTAGAAATCCAGGCGGAAATAGATCGGCGCTTCGCGCTCGGTTACCACGCCAGGCCTTTCCAACGAATGGGCAAACGTCACGCTGGTGCTGACGTGCTTGCCACGGGCGAACAGCTCCAGGGAGTTACTCGACACACGGCCATGCTGGTCTTCGTTGTAGCGATCGTTGCGAATCACGCCCTGGTCGTAGCCGACGCTGGCGCCGTACTCGGCGAAGGCCGGGCGCATCCAGTCGAGGGTCACCGGGCGGGCCCAGCGCACTTCGTTGCGCCAGTAACCGCCACTGTCGCCGTTCAGTTGCTGGTCCTTGAAGCCACGCACGGAGTACGAGCCGCCAAGGCTCATGCGTTGTGGTGCGTACAGCACGTCTTCACTGCGCTGCCCGGTGGCCAGGCTGGAGAAGCTCAACGACTCGCCCCACAGCGTGAACGGTTGCAGGTAACTCAAGGTGGCGGTGTATTTGCGATAGCGCGGGGTGGGCGTGAGGTTGCCGCGAATACGGGTCTGCTCATCCTTTTGCGCATCAAAGGCACCGATGCCGTTTTGCATGCCCACATCAAGGTTGACGAACGCGCTGCCGATACGGCGCCCGTGGCTGACACCCACCTGAAATTCGCTGAGGCGGTTGCTGCTGACGTCCAAGCGTGTGTCGTTGATGTAGTTGTTGGTGCGCAAATGGGTGAGGCCGACATTGACCGACGTTTTGCTCACGTCGTCGCGATGCACCACGCGTTCGGCGCGCAGTTGGTGGTTCTGGCTGTCGCCCCATTGCTTGTATTTGAAGTCGTCGACGCTGCCCGGCGTGCGGTAATCGCTCTCGCTGTAGGTGTAGCTGAAGTTCCACCAGTCCCACGGCACGTTGTAGTAGAGCATGCTGTTTTTCGAGGTTTTCTGGTGGTCACTGATGGCGTCGTGGCCGCCGCGCAGTATCAGTTGGTCAGCCAGGCCCAGCGGGCTGTCCCACTCAAGGCCCGCGCCCCATTGCTGTTCGCCGGTGCTTTTCTGGCCGTCGTTGTTGCGCGACAGGCTGGCGCGCCAGGGTTTTTGCGGCTGGTTCCTGACCAGCACTTCACTGCCGCCGATCTGCGCGCCGGGGCTCAGTTCCATTTGCGCCTGTTTGGACGGCAAACGGCTCAGTTGATCCACCAGTTGCTCGACTTCACGCAGGTTGAGCGCCTCACCCACCTTGCCGGGAAACGCCATCGCCAGCTCGCGATCGGTGACCGTGCTGCCTTGGGCGCCCTTTATGCCTTCGAGTTTGCCTTCGACCACCAGCACTTGCAGATGGCCGCTGGACAGGTCCTGTTGCGGCAAGTAGGCACGGCTGGTGACGCGGCCCTTGGCGATGTAGTAATCGGTGATGACCTTGAGCAATTGGTTAAGCTGCGCCACGCCCAGGCATTGGCCCAGATATGGTTTGAGCAGGCGCGCGCGATCGGCGGCGGACAGGCTGTCGGCGCCCTTGAGTTCAATGTCCTGGATGGGGAAGCAGCGGGTGTCCGCCGGCAGTGCCGGGGCCTCGGGCGTGCTGCCTTTGCCGGGCAGGTCCTGGAGTTCTTCGAGGCGCCGACGTTGCTCTTCGAGCAGACGGTTCTGGCGGTCGCGGATCAGGTCCTGATCCCCGGGCGTGGGGGCGGCCATGGCACTGTTCAAGCTCACATAAGTGAGCAGCAAAGTGCAGAGGAAATACCGAGTCCGTGGCAATAAAAAAGACATATTCGGTCCGTCGAAAATCAAGGGCCGGGAAACTAACATCGAACTTGCGCCAACCCAAGAAACTGAGCGAGTTGCACATCCGTACCAGTTATCCACGCAACACATTGATTAATAACAACAAATAAATATCAAAAAGTTAGACAGCCTCAAACTGGAAGTATTCTTCCGACAGGCGGCAACTGTTTCGATAGCGATTCGTCGGATAACTTAGAAGCTGCCATTATTTAGCCAGCAAGTTCTTTCCGAGATAGGTTAGTACCGAAAAACCCAGATAAGTTCGCGGGGGTTTTGTGAATTGGATCGCACTTGTCGACATTCATCTTCAAGGTCCAATGGCTATCCACAATGTGGAAGGGGCTTGCTCCCGACAGCGGCGTGTCAGTCGATGCATCGTTGACTGAACCATCGCAATCGGAGCAAGCCCCCTTCCACATTGGGTTGGATTTACGATTTTTAGCTGGCGTCTTTGTTCTGATCCTTGCCGGGCACCAGGGTCAAGCCGGGCTTTTCCACGTCACGCGAGACATGGGCTTTGACTTCCGACACGCCGCCGTCTTCGTCGTTGTGGATCACCAAAACCCCCGGCCGGCGCAATTGCTCCAGATCACCGTCAGCCAGGCTGAAACTCTCGCTCAGGCGCTGGTCGCTGAGGGCCTTGGCCTCGGCGCGACGCTGGGCGAACTTGCGCCCCTTGCGTTGCTGGTAGCGCGCCCAGGTCACCAGGATCACCGCGTTGAACAGCGCAATCCACAAGTAGATCTGCAAAGTGTTCAGCGCCGCGAAGATCGGCGCTTCAATGCGCGGGCCACCGTGGGTGTCCAGCATCGAGGTGATCCCGCGCGCCAGCAACCAGACCAGCCCGCCCCAGGCCATCAGGGTCAGGATTACGTCGATGATCCACATCACGGTACTTTGGCGAGTTCTGACCAGTTTCATGCTCACGCCTCCTCTTCGACAGGTTTGATACCGCGGTCCGGGCTGACCCAGCGCGCACGCTTCTGGTGCTGGTTGAACAGCACTTTGGGGAAACTCACCAGCGTGGTGAACAAGCTGACCAACCAGAACACCATCGGGTACCACACGGTCCAGAACAGGGTTTTCCACAGGTCTTTCTCGTAGCGCCGGTCGATCAGGATGCTCACCGCAAACTGCACCAGGCACACCATCGCCAGGACCAGGCCGGTAAACGCCGGCGGCACCAGGGAGTCCACGGCAATCGCCTGGGGCAGCACGATGAATTTACCCAGGCCCCAGAAGATCACCGACAACAGGAAAGTGAAGGCCCAACCGGTGGACAAGCAATATTCGAACAACAGCGGCCACAGATAGCGATGGCGCCATTGCCAGATGCCACGGATGTTCTTGAACAGCACTTCGGCACCGCCCTGGGCCCAGCGCAGACGCTGTTTCCACAAGCCGCCGACGGTTTCGGGCATCAGGATCCAGCACAGCGCGCGGGGCTCGTAGAAGATGCTCCAGTGATCGAGCTGGAGTTTCCAACTGACATCGATGTCCTCGGTGATCATGTCGGTGCTCCAGTAGTCGATGCGGTCCAGCGCCTTTTTACGGAACGCCACCACCACACCCGACACCGTGAAGATCCGCCCGAACACGCGCTGGGTACGCTTGATCAAGCCGATGATCGAGGAGAACTCGCCCACCTGCACGCGGCCGATCAAGGTCGAGCGCGTACGGATACGTGGGTTGCCGGTCACGGCGCCCAGGCGTGGGTTATCCAGCATCGGCGCGACCATATAAGCCGCCGCGTTTTTGTCGAGCAGCGCATCGCCGTCGATGCACACCAGATATTCGCTGCGCGAGGCCACGGCGCCCATGCGCAGGGCCACGGCCTTGCCCTGGTTCTGCGCCAGGTGCAACACGCGCAGCCGCGGGTGCTCCAGCGCCAGGGCGTCGAGTACCGCAGCGGTGTTGTCCTTGGAGCCGTCGTTGACCGCGATCACTTCGATGTTGGGGTACAACTGGCCGAGCGCCGCATGGATGGTGTCGGCGGCGTTATCGCCCTCGTTGTAGCAAGGGATGATGATCGAGATCAGCGGGTTGCCGGCCAGGGTCGGCGCCGGGGTGTCTTCTTCCCAGGGCCAGTGGCGCTCCCAGTGCAACCAGAAGTACAAACCGCCGGCGATCCACAGCGCCGACATGAACAGCGGGTAGAAAAACACGAAGTCCATCAGGAACTGCCCGGTAACCAGGAAGATCAGGCCCAGGGGCACGCCCAATACCAATGCCAGCACGAATAAAGCCAGGATTCTGTCGAACATGGTCAAGGGTTCCATTGGTTGGAAAGGGCCGGACGCACAGTCTTCAGGTCCGGGGAGTTTTCCAGGAAGTTGTCCGGGTAGTAGCCAAAACTCGTGACACCCTGGCGTTTGAGTACGCCCATCCATTCGGCCATTTGCTCGGCGGACAGGTCGGGGGCTGCCGGGGTACGCCAGTCCTTGGCTTGCAGCTCGAACACCGTTCGCTGCATCGCACCGGGGCGGGCCTTGACCGTGGCCACCAGTTTTTCCAGCCAGGCATTGGAGTTCTTGAGTGTCTCGCCTTCCATCAGCGGCATGGCCATGGGCGCGGTCCAGTCATAGGTCTGGAGGAAATCGTCGAGGTTCTGCGCGAACCAGGCTTCGCTCTGCGGGTTGAGCATCGGCTGGGCGAAGATATTGCGCGCGGTCAGCACCTGCGGCCCGGCAATGGCGCGGACCTTGGCGGTCAGCTCATTGGTGAAGTCGATCAGGTAGCGGCTCTTGAAGCGCGTCCAACGCTGCATTACCGCAGGGTCGGCGCGCAGGGCGTCGATGCTGTCTGGCAGGCCGTTGGCCGCGTAGGCCTTGAGCGCTGCGGGGCTGGCGTCTTCGAAGTCGGAGAATACGGCGTCATCGTGGTACAGCACACCGTCGATCGCACTGTTGCGCGCCAGGTCCTCATAGAGTTCACCAATGATTTTGCGCACCTGCGGGTCGAACGGCGACAGGCGTTTGTATTGGTCCGGGTCGATGCCCACCTTGCCGGTTTCCGGGTCCCAGCGCGTGACGCGGGGCAGTTTGGGGTCAAGGGCGAAGCTCAGCACCGGCATCCACGCATATACCGCCGCATGGGCACGGGTGTGCAATTGCCAGGCGACACGGTTGAACAGGTCCGCGCGCACCGGCAAATGGCGATTGGGGAAATACAGCGAGTGCACCAGGCCGTCACCCTTGGGGTCGGCGAAGGCTTGCAGGAACACGGTACCGGCGCCCATGTCCACCACGCGCTGTACCAACTGGTCGAGGTTGCGCGCTTGTTGGGCCGGGTCAGGGTCGTAGACGTTGTCCAGGTCCACATGCAGCACGCGCAGCGGCGCCGGGGTTTGCACGGCGACAATGCTGTTGGCGAAATGCTCGCCGTCCGGGTCGGAAGCCACCAGGAAGCGCGGGCTGTTCATCAAGTCACTGGAGCTGTCGAGGCCGTCTTCCAGGGTCAGGGCCATTTGGTAGCCCTGCTCGCCGACGATCGCCAGCGAGGTGCCTTTGGCGGCGCCGTAGGGCCATACCCACACCCGTGGTTTTTTGCCGGTCACGGTTTGGATCTTGTTGGAGATCGCCACGACATCGGCACGCAGCCGTGCATCGAACTGCGCCTGGCTTTCGTAGCGCCCGGTGGCCGGGTCAAAGCGCAGAGACGTGGCGGCCGGCTCCAGGTTGCCCTGGGGGTTGGCCAGGATGCCTTTGTGATTGGCATCGGTGTGCGCGGCGATTTCCACCAGGCCCGACTGCGACACTTCACGGATCTGCTGCCAGGTCAGGAACTCGCCACGTGGCCGGGGCGAGCCGGCGAAGTCCACCGGTTGGTTGAGCGGCGTATCGATCCAACTGCCCACCGGCGCCAGCAGGGCCGGCCAGCGGTAGGCGCGCAGAATCGGCATCACGCGGGTGTAGAAGCTTGAATAGCCGTCGTCGAAGCTGAGCATGACGGCCTTGGGCGGCAGCGCGGGGCCGCCATTGCGCGCGGCCAGCACTTGGTCAACGCTGACCGCCTGGTAGCCGTTCTCGCGCAGCCAGGCCAGCTGTTCGATCAAACGTTCGGTGCGCACCGCCACCACAGCCTGGTCGGGGTCGCGGTCCGAGACGTCATGGTAGGCAATGCCCAGAAAATGGTTTTTCGGCCACGCCTGTTCGTTGGCCGGTGTCGGCCGCTCGGCGGGTGGAGTGAAAGGGGCGGGTTGCTGGGCGCAGGCACTGGCCAGCAATACACCCAGAACCAACAAGCAACGGCTGAGGAGGGTCATGGTCAGGCTCTTTTAGAAACGGTAAGTGAGGTCGACGAGCAGGCGCAGATCGCGTTCGCGATCACCGTCATAAGGTCGGCTGATCAGGCTCAGGTTGGCACCGACGTCCAGTACATCGTTCCAGCGAAAGCGTTGGCCGTAGCCGATCAGGGCCATGCCGCCGGTGGAGTAATCGCGCTGGCTATAGGTGCCCGCACCGACCTGGAACTGCTGACTCCACTGGGTCTCGTAGCGGTGATAGAGCACGTGATTGATAGTGACGACGGGCAATACGGTGAAATCCGACTTGGGATTGAAGTACACCGTGTCTTCCTTGCTGTTGCGGCTGGCACCGACTTCCAGGCCCAGGTCTACCTGCACTTTCGGTGAGCTGTAGATGCCCTCGCGGCCGGTGAGCAAGGCTTCCAAGCGGTCGTTGCCGTCGCTGAAGTGGGACGGGCTGAGGGACAGTTTCCACTCACGGCTTTCGTTGGCGCGCCAGCGGATAAAACCGCTGCCGCCGTTGGCGGTGATGTCGGCATTCAGCGCACGCAATGGCGTGGTGGCCGAGAGGTAATCGAGACTGGCGCCGTATTGCCAGTTGTCGTTGATGTCGTGGGCGAACGCTACGCGGGCGCCCTGCTTGGAACCAAAGCCATAGGAGTGGTTGGACACCTCGGCTTCCAGGGTCAGGTCACGGGTGCGCCGCTCCACGCCGACACGCTGCCAACGGTGGTGACCGGTGCCTTCTTCAAAGTCGGCGGTGGCATAACCGGCGCCGGCGAACAGGCGCCAGTCTTCGTCGATGGGCGGCGTGTAGATCACGCTTTCGATGCCCCAGTCGCGGTTACCGGCCACCGCACCGGCTTCGTTGTCACCGCCGCCGCCGAAGCTTTTACCGGTGTAGGCTTCGACGCGCAGTTCGGCCATGTCGTGTACATCGCGCAGGCGTTTGAGGCGTTGCACCTGCCGGCTGTCTGGGTTGCGGGCCACCACGTCATCGGTCAGCACATCCAGTTGCCGCCACTCTTGCAGGTCCATGGCGGTGTAGGCCTGGCTGATTTCCAGGCCAATGTCACGCGGCGCCTGGGCTTCGGTTTCCTTGAGCACGCCTTCGGCACGGCGCGGCAGGTCACGGGCGCGGTACATATCGGCCTGGGCGAGGCGCAGGCCGACGTTGCCGGGGGCTTTGGCCACCAATGCTTCCAGGCCGGCTTCGCTGCCCGGCAGGTCACCGCCATACACGCCGGCCTGGGCCGACAGTTGTTGCGCGTCCATCCAGGCGTCGTTGGGGTTGCCGATGGGCAGGCCCTTGAGTTCGACCCGAGGTTTCTGGCTGTTGGCGAGCGCTTTGGCAACCTCGTTGGCATCCTCGCCTTTGTTGCTTTCCTGCAAGGCGTAAAACAACGCCGTGGTGTCTTCGACCCGGTCGTCCGGCTCAGCGTCCGAAGCACTCAGTGCCTGGCGATACAACGGCTCGGCTTTTTCCGGCAGGCGTTGGTCGAGGTATGACGCCGCCACCCAGCGCACGGCATAGGTCGGCAGTTGCACGCCTTCGCCTTTAAGGGTTTCGTACTCGCGGATGACCTCGGCGGTGCGCGCCCTGGCCTTGAGCGCGCCCAGGCGGTCGATGCGCCAGCGCACCACATCGTCATGGGCGGTGGCGTCCGGGGTCCAGCGGGCGATGAGTGTGTCGTAGTCGGCCAAGGCACGGTCGGCCACCACATAGCGGTCTTTTTCGCTGCGCGTGGCGAACTCGGCCATGCGCACGCGCTCGGCGGCGAGGTCGCCTTCGAGGCGGCGCTGGGTGACCGCGTCAAGCAGGCCAGGGCGCTGGGCCGACAGGCGCAACGCCGCTTGCGGCAGGCGGGCCTTTTGCAGGGCGACGATGTATTCGCGGGCGACTTCAGGTTTGTCGCCGGCACGGGTAAACGCCTGGTCGAATTCAAACAGCGCGTCGTAGTTCAGGCCGGCGCGGGTCAGCGCGTAGCCCAGGGCCATGCGCCGGTTAGGGTCATCCGGTTTGGCGACCACCAAGGCGCGGGTGCGTTGCACGGCTTCGTTGGCCTTGCCGCCGTCGGCCTGGGTCAGCGCCAGGCCCAGTTGCAGGTCGATGTTATTCGGTTCACGCAGCAGCGCCTGGCGATAAACAGCTTCAGCCTGGGCCCACTGCTTTTGATTGCGATAGGTACGCGCCACCGTGGCGAGCGCCTGGGTGCTGAGGTTGCGATTTTTGCCCTGGGCCTCGTACACCTTCAGCACTTCGGCGTCCTGGCCGGCCCAACCGGCGATCACCAGGTGATCGCTGACCTGGCCAGGCGTCTGGCGTTCGGCCGACAGCTGGCGCAATTGGGTGAGCGCGGGCGTGAAGTTGCCGTTGCGCGCCTGAATGATCAGCGCGTCATAGGCCGGGTCGGCCATGGCGAAGGTGGGTATCAGCAGTTGGCTGCATAAAGCGGCCCCGACGAACAGTCGCAACCGGCCTGATGCACTGAGTGGTAGGTTTCGCAACATATCGTGAGCTTCCTTACACACGGAAAGCTGTAACGATAGGTGATCCTGAGCGAAGCGCTCAGGGTGCCGGCGTCTAATGACCCGGCCTAGCTTTCCTGTGCGAACTATCTCTCAGGAAAGTAAGAAGAAATTCAAATCAGAACAATTGTTCAGAATTGGCTGATCGCTTTTTTGCGCTACGCAAAAACAAATGTGGGAGGGGGCAAGCCCCCTCCCACATTTTGACTGCATTTCAAGCGACCTTATTAGGAGGCCGGATGTTGAGCGGTTACTGCCCGCCGCTCATCCCACCGACTTTGCCCATGACAAAGCCAATGAACTGCTCAACCGTCATCTTCTGGCCGTTGAAGGTCACTTCATTGTTGGCGTAGTGCAACTTGGACACTACCTCGCTGCCCACCAGGGTCGCCAACTGCGTACCTACCGCCATGCCGCTGACCATCTCGGCGGCCATCTGGGATTGCTGCTCGATGGCTTTAGGGTCGGTCACACCGCCCAGTTGCGCCTGCAATGCGGACACATCGCCAATCATCGGCTTGGACAGCGTGAGGTTGGCATCCAGCAGCGTGATCATCTGCTTGCCCAGCTCAACCGGCGGCAGCTCCATGGAGGCCGGTTTGGCCAGGTCCACGAGCAGGTTGAACTTGCTTTCGCCGTGGGTGGTTTTCAGCGACAGGTTTTCCAGGGCCAGGTGCGGTTTGGCGGCCAGTACCTGGTTGACGTTGGCTTCGGCCAAGGCCTGTTCGGCGTCGGTCAGTTGCAGCTCCGGAGCCGGTTCGCCAGCGGCCGCGGCGGCTTGCACCGGCTGCATTTTGTCCTGGTACAGCTTGGTCAGCACCAGCATGGCCGGAATGTCGATGTTCTTCATGCTCACGGCCATGGCCGCCGAGCCCACGGGTTTGCCCTGGTAGCCAATCTCGTCGATCTTGTAGTCGACGCGGCCGGCCAGGTTGTTGTCCTTGGTTTCGCTGGAGTCTTTTTGCTCGAAGCCTTTGAAGCTCAGCACGGATTTCTGTGGGCCGAAGGTGAACTTGCTGTCGCTCAGCTCGATGGTGTTTTGCCCGGTGTAAAACCCGAAGGTGGATTTTTCCAGGTTGCTGGCGATGGTCAGGCCCGACAGGTCGGCTTCGAAGGCTTCGCCATTGGCATCCACGGCGGCGACCTTGAGGCTGTTCATAAAACCATCGGCCTTGACCTTCTGGCCTTCAGCGGTGCCGTCGAAGTTCAGGTTGGCGCCGGAGAAGCTCACCGACGATTTGTCGTCCTTGAACTCCAGCGGCAGCAACTCGATGTTGCCGTTGACCGAACGGGTGTAGCCGATATTGGCCACGCCTTTGAGCGGCGACACGTCTTTGGCCGCAGCAAACCACTTCTCGGTGGTTGGGCTCTTTTCCAGCTCATAGTGACTGGTGGCCATGACCGGCAGCCATTTGAGCGTCACCAGGCGCGAGACCGGCAGCGGGCCGTGTTCGATATGGTCGACAAAAAGCAATTCAGGGTTGGGGTTGTCTGCGCCGAACACCGAGCCCTGGCCCTTCAGGCGATAGTGCGCGGTGCTGCTGAACACGCCACGGTCGAGGGAGACTAGTTCCAGGGCCACGGTGCCGTCGACGCCGGCCATTGAGGTCTGCAGTTCCTTGTTGGCGTTCTGGATCGCGGTTTGCAGCACCGGTTCCAGTTGCTTACCGGTGTACCAGGCGCCGCCTGCACTGACGACGCCAACGGCGACCACAAAACCCAAAAGTACGACTGCTGGCTTATTCATGAAGTGACCTGATCAAATCCTGTGAGGAGTGGGCTGTCTTCCTTGAACCCTGTAGGGGTTGGCTCAAGCCCGCCGAAAGCGGGGGAAGATTAGCACTGGCGGCCACAAACGGCCCAGCCTTTCAGAGGGATCAGTTCACGACTAGTTCACGAATACTCCAATTCGATTTCATCCAACTGGTGATCAAAACTCTTGAGCCGCGCCGTCCATGTGTACACCAGCACTTCAAACTCGCGGTGTATCACCGCATTGCCGGGCGTGTCGGCCTTGGGGTCGCAGAAGTCCAGTTGGTAGCGCTCGCGGGCCATCTGCGTGGCGACGTCGGATAACTCCCGAGCGTTATTGAGCCAGTGCCGGCCGTCAGCGACTTGCTTGTCGAGCACGACACACTGTTTTTTCAGGACTTCGAGGCTTTTTTCCAGCGGTGTGCCGGTCAGGTCGCCCATCACTTCCTGGAAGGTGCGCCCCGGCTGCCAGTAGCTGCCCCAGAAATAGCGGTCGAACACGGTTTCGACTCGGCGCAGCGCAACCTTGGTATCCCAGATCGCCACGCGGGTCTTGCCTTGTTCCAGGAGTTTTTTCTTGACCCGTTGATTCTGGTAGGACGCCCAGGCGACAACGCCGATGGACAAGGTGCCGATCACCAGGCAGGCGCTGTCGAGAAAGACCATGGCCTTGTCGAGCTGATGGGCGAGCATGACGCCATAGAAATACGCGGCCGATAACAGCACCAGTGCGAAGAGCACGCACCAGAAAGCGGGAGCATAAGGGTTTTTCATTATTGGAATCCCCATGAGCAAACGCGAGCAGTGTCAGGCAGGCCGTCACGGGGCCTGCCTGTCAAAGCATAGCTATTGGCTCAGGGTTTGCTGGCTGGCGAAGCGTGCGTTCGTCCGCTTTCCCAACCGCCGCCCAGGGCCAGGAACAGATCGATCTGGCTCATGGCGACCTGAGTATTGGCCGCCGCCAATTGCGCGCGCATCGCGGTGTAGGTGCGGGTGGCTTGCAGGTCGGCGAGGAACGACTCGCGCCCGGCCTGGAAGAACCGGTGGGTCTGGTCCGCGGCTTGGCGGGCTGATTGCTCGGCATCGGCGAGCGCGTCGCGGCGCTGCAACACGGCGGTGTATTGCGCAAGGCCGGTCTGGGTTTCGCGGATGGCGTTGAGCACCACCCCATCGAAATGCGCCAGGGCGCCCTGGGTGGCGGCTTCGGCTTCATGGATGCGCGCGCGCGCGCCGTTGGTCGGCACGGTCCAACTGATCATCGGGCCGAAGCCCCAGCGGTTGGTGGCCGGCTGGCCGAGGTTGTCGAGCAGGCCAACGGTACCGACGGTGGCACCAATGGCGATGTCCGGGTACAGCGCGCCGGTGGCTACGCCGATACGCGCCGTGGCAGCCGCCAATTGGCGTTCGGCCTGGCGCACGTCGGGGCGACGCTTGAGCAGCGCGGCACCGTCGCCCACCGGCAACAGCTGGGCGATGTGCGGCAGCTCGGCGCAACCGCCGGTGCCCGCCGGCAACTGGTCGACCGGCTTGGCCAGCAGCATCGACAGGCGGAACAGCCCGGCCTGGCGCGCCGCTTCGTAGCGCGGCATGTCGGCGCGCAGCGATTTGTACTGGGTTTGCGAGCGCGTGACTTGGGTCTCGTCGCCCCGGCCGGCGTCGCGCAGCCGTTGGGTCAGGCGGGTGCTCTGGGCTTGCAGGGCCAGGGATTGGTTGGCAATCGCCAACTCTTCGTTGGCCGCGCAGACCTGGGTGTAGGAGCGCACCACATCGGCGACCAGCGTGATGCGCGCAATATCGGCGGCGGCCTGGGCCGCGTCGGCACTGGCCTGGGCGCTTTCGATGCCGCGCTGCAAGGTGCCGAACAGGTCAAATTGATAAGAGGTGGTGATGCCCACGCTGCCGATGTTGTCCACCGGGACCTTGTCCGCCAGCAAAAACGCCTCGCCGGATTCCTGCAGGCGCTGCGCTTCAGCCTTGGCCCCGGCGCTCCAGCCACCGGCGGATTGCGCCTGTTGCGTCTGAAAACGCGCGCGCTGCAAGTTGGCGGCGGCCACACGCAGGTCGGTGTTGGAGGCCATGGCCTGGCGCACCAGCTCATCCAGGCGCGGGTCTTTGTACAGTTTCCACCAGTCGTCGGGGACCGGCGCCGACACCACGTGTTTACCGTCCAATGGCAGTTGCCCTTGCAGGTCGGCACGGTTGACGGCGGCCTTGTCCGGTAGCTGGTAATCCGGCCCTACCACCTGGCAGGCCGACAACAGCAAACCCAGCGCGGCGGCGGCCAACAGCTGCTTCATGGCTGGGCTCCGGCAGGGGGTTTGTCGCCGATGATCGATACGGTGGCTGTACGCCCGGCGATCATGCGAAAGTCCGCCGGCACTTCGTCAAAGGCGATGCGCACCGGAATCCGCTGGGCCAGGCGCACCCAACTGAACGCCGGGTTGACGTTGGGCAGCAGGTTGGAGCCACTGCTGCGGTCGCGGTCTTCGATACCGGCGACGATGCTCTGCACGTGGCCGCGCAGGCGCGCGTTATCGCCGATCACGCGGATATCCACGCCCATGCCGACCTGGATGCCGTCGAGCTTGGTCTCTTCGAAATAGCCGTCAATGTGGAACGAGTTGCTGTCCACCACCGACAGCACCGGGCGCCCGGCGGTGACGAACTCCTGGGTGCGCGGCGCGCGGTCGTTGACGTAGCCGTCCACCGGGCTGCGGATCACCGAGCGGTCGAGGTTCAGTTGGGCGGAGTCCACCGTCACCTGCGCTTCGGCCAGGGCCGATTGGGCACGGGCCACGCGGGACTGGCTTTCTTCCAGTTGCTCGCTGGGCACCAGGTTGCCCAGGCCACGGTTACGCTTGTACTCGCGCTGGGCCTGGGCCAGGGTTTCCTGGCGGTCGGCCACGGCGGCCTGGGCCTGGCGCAGGGCCAGCTTGAAGCGGTCCTGGTCGACGGCAAACAGCACCTGGCCCTTGCTCACCAATTGGTTGTCATGCACGTCCACGCGCTGGATCAACCCGGACACGTCGGGGGCGATCTGCACGATGTCGGCACGGATGTGCCCGTCGCGGGTCCAGGGCGCAAACATGTAGTACATGACCATGCGCCACACCACGACGACCGCGAAGCTCACGATCAACAGCGTCAGGACTACACGGCCGATGGTCAAAAAAGGTTTTTTCATGTCATCAGGTATCGACTGAGTGAGTCCACCGCGCCCAGCAACAGCGCGTAGAGCCCCACATTGAACAATGCCCGGTGCCAGACCAGGCGATAGAAGTGCATGCGCGTCAACAACCCGTGCACCACCAGAAACAACAGATACGTAATGCCCATGAGCACCAGCAACGTGGGCAGGAACACCCCGCTTATATCCAGATCACCGATCATAAAGGCGCTCCATCGGGCAGCGGCGCTTGCATCTGTGTGCCATCAATGAATTCGACGCCAGGCAACAGCGCCAGGCGCAGGCCGGCCAACGCGTGCAGTAGGTGCAGGCGGGTGTCGTCCTCGTCTTGCAGGCCCTGGCCGTTGAGCGCGCGGCGCGTGCGGTCGAGTGTCATCAGCAGACCGCTGGGCGCGGGCAGGCGTTCACCCGCCTTGAGGCACGCCTTGAAGTAAGCGCCAACCCCCTCGACCACTTGATTGAGCAGCACCCGTGGCACGCCGAGGATGCGCGGCGAGTACGCCAGCAGGTCGAGCAGGTTCAGCGCCACCCGCAAATCGCGCAGGGCAATGCCGGTGTCCTGGCCGGTAAGGGCCAGGCGCGGCAGGTGCTGCATCAAACGGTCGAGCATTTGCACGGCCATGTGCCGGTGTTCGGCCAGGGTCGCGGGTTCGGTGAGGCCAACGATGTCGCGCCAGCTGAAACGGGTCAGGCGCTTGGCCGCCAGTTCGGCGCCGAAGGGCCGCGCGACCAGGGTCCACACAAACGCAAACAGCAGGCCTACCGGGCCAGCCAGGTTGACGTTGGCAAAGTTGAGGAAGTCGGCGTCATAGGCGCCCTGGATGCTGATAAATGAGGAGGTGTTCACCAGCGTCAACAACATGCCCAGGTAAAAGCGCGGCTGCACGGTCAGTGTGCCGATGCAAATGAACGGCACCGCGAACGCCAGCACCAGCATCGGGAAGTCATGCAGATTGGGCAGTACCAGAAACAGGTAGAGGCTGGCGAACAACACCGACATCGCGGTCCAGAAAAAGAACCGATAGATCTGCGGCGCCGGGTCGTCCATCGAGGCGAAGAAGCTGCACGCCACCGCCGCCAGGATCACGGCGCTGCCGCCGTCGGTCCAGCCCAACAAAATCCACAGTACCGAGGCGACGATGATCGCGCTGACGGTGGAAAATGCCGAATAGAACATCAGGCCACGGTCGAGGAACGGCGTGAGCCGGCCCAGCCGCCAGTGACGGTAAACGGCGCGCCAGGTGTCCTGGCTCTCGCATCGGATGGCGGCTTGCAGGCTGCGGCAGTCTTGCCACAGGTCGATCCACTCGCCCAGGCGGTACAGCGCATTGGAGAAAAGCAAGGTATGGCGGTCGTCCAGCGCTTCGCCTTGGGGTTGCAGGGCGTCGACCTGGTCACGCAGGGCGCGCCAACTGTCCAGGGGCGCGCTTTGCTGGGTGTCGTCCAACCATTGGCGGGTGGCTTCCAACAGTGGCGTGAGGCGCTCGAGAAACTGCGGCGCGCGGTGTTCGATGGCGTACAGCGCATCGTCGAGGGCATCCACCACCGGCAGCAGATGGATCATGCGCCCGCGCAGTTCCTTGGTGTTACGCACCGTCTGCGGCCGCGCGCCTTCGTGCGGCAACTGGCCGATCATCAATTCGAGGGTGTTGAAGGTGGCGACCATGCCGCTGCGTAAAGCGCTGACTTCTTCAGGCTCCACGTTGCGCGTCAGAAAGCGCTGGCTGTAGACCTGCGCATCGGCGAACCACTTGGCCACCGAGCCATCGAACACCGGCATCAGGCGCCGTGGCCAGAACATCGCGCCCACCACGGCGGCGACGGCGATGCCGAGGAAGATTTCTTCGGTGCGCGCTTCGGCCACGTCCCACACCGCCAGGGGGTTATCCACCACCGGCAGGGCGATCAGCGGCAAGGTGTAGCCGGCCAGCATCAACGCGTAGTTATTCGCAGTGCGCAGGTGCATGGACAGAAACAGCAACGTGCCCGTCCACAACGCAATCACCACCACCAGAATGTATGGCGATTGCACGAACATCGGCACAAAAAATACCGCCGCCGCCGCGCCCATCAAGGTGCCGATGGCGCGGTACAACGCCTTGGAACTGGTCGGCCCCACAAACGGGCTGGAGACGATATACACGGTGGCCATCGCCCAATACGGACGCGGCATTTGCATGAGCATGGCGATGTACAACGCAATCATCGACGCGGCGAAGGTCCGCACCCCATAGAACCAGTCGCGGGCCGGCGGAAAACCACTGAAGAATCCGCTCACAGCGTCGCCGCCTCAAAAGCACGCAGCACACGCAGCGCGGCTTCCATATCGGCGAGCGCAATGTCCGCCAGCACTTCACGGCGCAGGCGCACCAATTGCGCTTCCACCGCTTGCACCAGCTCACGGCCGCGCTCGGTGAGGCTCAAGGCCTTGGCGCGACGGTCGTGGATGTCTTCGGTGCGGCACACGTAACCGCCACTGCACAACTGGTCGAGCAGGCGCACCAGCGACGGGCTTTCCAGGCCGGAGGCCTGGGCCACTTTCACCTGGTGCACACCGTCGCCCAAACGGCCGATCATCAACAGGGGCACGGCGCAGGCTTCGGAGATGCCATAGCTGACCAGCGTGGTCTGGCAGATTTTGCGCCAGTGACGGGCGCCCACCACCATGCTGCTGCTGAGGTGCATCTGAAGTTGTTCGAGGGATTGAGGCATTGGATAGCTTGCATACAGTTAGTTTGCTAACTATCAATATGGCGAAGGGATCCAAATACGTCAAGTTTTGAAACAATTTAGCGATGGGTGGAGCAGTTCGGTGGCAACAGCGCTGGGCTGCGAAGCAGCCCTAAAATCTGCACTTCGGTGCTCCCCTGACACGGCGGTGACCTTATTGGGCCCCCCGCCCACCGCGCAACATCAAATTCAACTCATCCACCACCACCGCCCAATCCGCATCCTCCAAGATCTCATCACGCAAAAACGCCTGCTGGGCCTGGGTCCAAAAAAACGCATCCGCCAGTTTCAATTCCGGCTTGAGCGGCGAATGAGAAGCGACAAATTGCTCGATACTGACCGGATCATCCGGCAAGCCAAGCTGTTTGAACAACGCCGGCAAGCTGTGCAGTGGCGATTCCATAGCGGGTTCCTCGTGAGGACGTTCAAGAGAGTCTAGCGGCAGCCTTCGGGCTGCGGCGCCGGTGCGTTGCACAACACAAACAACCGCGCCCTGGCACCGCCGCCGTCCTGGCGGCTGAGTTCGCGCCAGCCCTGGGGCAAGGGCGCGAAATCGTCAGGCGCTTCGTTGCTGCTGATCAACCATACGCGGCGGGTGTCGACGGGCAATGCAGAAAGGCGGTCGAGGTAGATGCGCCCACCATCCTGGTCGACCAGGGTGCCGAAGCCGTAAGCGTTCGGCCGGGTGGGCGTGCCGTCAGGTTTGGGTGGGGTGTAGAGCTGCAGTTGCGCATCGGTCTGGTCGTAATACACGTAGCTGAGGTACCACATCATGTCGCTGAGCACGATGCGGTCATCTTCTTGGTAGTTGCGATTGACGAACTCCACCGGCACGTTGAATTGATCGTGTTCGTCCACCGCGAAGTTGTTCTTCAACCCCACCAGTTCAACGCCGACAAACAACACAAACAAAGCCGCCCCCAGCCATGAAGCACGGTCGATGACCAGCGCCAGGAGGATCGGCAGCGCCAAGGCGTACACCGTGAGATAGCGTTCGATAAACACCGGCGAAATAAACGATACCGCGTACACCAGCAACAACGGCAGCAGGAAAAACAGCGCCAGCAGGCTGGCAGGGCGCAAACGCTCGCGGTCACGCCAGCCAGCAAAAAAGACTACAGCGACCAGCAACAGCGCAAAACCCCAGAACAGCGGCGGCCAGAAGCCCACCCCTTCGTCCTGTAAGACGAACTGCCAGATCATCGATGGCAGGGACAACAGGTTGACCGGTTCTTCCCAGCCAATATCCCCGCCCACTTTGAGCTGTTCGACGTGTTGCACCAGGTCCAGCAGGTTCGGCAACCATGGCAGGTACAGCAACACAATCACCCCGTTGGCCACCCACCACGCCGGGCGCGCGATCAAACGCAGGCCAGGCGCGCGCGACGTACTCAACAGCCCTATGTACGCCCAATGCACCAGCACACACAACGCCGTGAAGTAGTGGGTATAAAACCCGGCGCTCATCAGCAGTACATACGCCGCCAGATACCGTGTGCGCTCGGGCTGGCGCGCCCAGTACACCAGCGCCAGCGTGGCGCCCAGCAACCAGACGCCGAGCAGCGAATACATGCGCACTTCCTGGCTGTAGCGCACCGCCGTCGGCAACAGCGCCAGCATGACACCCGCCAACACGGCGGCGCGTCGGGTGGACAGCTGCCGCGCGAGCCAGGCGCCCAAGCCCACCACCACCACACCAGGGAGCGCACTCATGCTGCGTATCGACCAGATGCTGTCACCAAAGCATTCGATCCAACTGCGCAACATGAAGAAGTACAGCGGCGGATGCACGTCATGGGCCGCGTGAAACCACAGGTCGTCCAAGGCGTACTCGCTAAGCAGCAGGCTTGAACCTTCGTCGCCCCAGATCGCCGCTGACGTGAGGTGGTAAAGACGCAGGGCCATGGCCAGCGCCAGGATGGGCACCCACCACAAACGACCGAGCACGGCTACGCCCTGCCAGCTGCACATTTGCTGAGCGAACGAGGCCAATGCGCTTGTTTTTTCGTGTTGCCGTAACACCGACCGACGCATACCAACTCCGCTATTACCACCCCTGTGTTGGCAAACACTGCGCATGCACAACCAACCGCCACTCTAGGACAAACGCGTCTGTATCGCCTCACTAATCAGACAAATCGCCAATTTGTGTAGGCCTTCACCGAAGCACTCATCAGTTCAGGCTATGATTGCCGCCCTCCATGGACTCAGGATCAAGGACACGTCATGCGCATCGGTTTTCTGTCACCCCTGGCACTGGCATTGCTGGCCGCTATCTCATTACCGGCCCAGGCCAGTTCCGACGATACCTGCTACCCCGACTGGCGGGTTTCGCGCGACCGCCTCGATACCTGCAGCAACCAGCCGTTCCTCAGTCCAGGCAACGACAGCCGGGTGAACCTGCGCCTGTTGCTGGCCGACAAACAAGTCGCGCCACTGGCCCCCGACGCTTTGAACGACGATGACCTGTCCCAGGGTTTTGGCCCGGTGCCGTTTCCGGTGTATCGCCTCAACCGCGCCGCCAACGGAGAGACCGAACCCGACTCGGACGGCGCCGACGACTCCTCAACCGCAGAACTCGATACCCTGCTGACCCCCCTGGGCATCAAGCGCACGGAGTACACAACCGCTGGTCAGGCCTACCTTGATGGCGAAGGCAGCCGCTGCCGCAGTAACGACGATGACAGCGCCACCGCCTTCATCCGCCAGGTGGTGAAGGCAGACATGCCCACCGCAGAGCGCCAGTTGCTGGCAAAGGCGCGCCTGCAACTGCTGGTCACCTGCACCTGGGACGGCCCAGTGGTCGCCGAGCCTATCGAGTCGTCCAATGGCCGCATGCTGCGGACCTACCTGCAAGCCGCGGCCGACTTTTACAGCGGACGTTTCAGCGAGGCCGAGCGCGGTTTTGCCGCCGCCAGCGGCAGCGAGTTGTCCTGGTTGAAGGAAACCGCGCAGTACATGAGCGCGCGTACCTTGCTGAACCAGGCGCAGGCCGAAGCGTTCGACCAATACGACATGCCGCAACTCGAGCATGTGGATAAGCCCGCCCTGAGCGCTGCCGAAAAAGGCTTCATGGGCTACCTGGAAACTTATCCACAGGGCGACTATGCAATGTCTGCCCGTGGCCTGCTGCGCCGCGTGCATTGGCTGGCGGACGATTTCGACAAGCTCTCCGAAGACTTCGCCTGGCAAATGACCGAAGCCACCGACGCCCAGCGCAACGTGTCGCTGGACGCACTGGTGGAAGAAGCCGACCTCAAGTTGCTGATGGTCTGGGGCGGCAGCATCAAGGACCCGATGATGCAAGTGGTGACCGACCTGCGCTCGATGCGCGCCAGCACCCCACCGCGCCTGACCCGCGAAGACCTCGACGCGCAAAAAGCCACGTTTGCCGACAGGCCCGAGGTGTTCGAATACCTGCAGGCCGCCTTCGCCCTGTACGTCGAGCATCAACCGGACAACGCCTTGAAACACCTGCCCCAGGAGGTGCCGTCGAGCCTGGACTATTTCGCCTTCAGCCAACAAACCCTGCGCGCCTTGGCCATGGAGGCCAAAAACGACTGGAAAAACGCCGAAGCTCTGTGGCTGCAGCTGTTGCCCCTGGCCAAGCTACCCCTGCAACGCGATCAGCTGGAATTGGCCCTGGCCATGAACTACGAGCGCAGCGGCCAGGTGGCCAAGGTGTTCGCCAGCGACTCGCCGATCAGCGCCAAGCAAGTGCGTTACATCCTGCTGCGCAACATCGCCGGGCCTGAACTGCTGCGCCAGCAGATCGCCCAGGCCGGCGACCCGCTGGAGCGCCAGACCGCGCAGTTCGTGCTGCTCTACAAAGACCTGCTGCACAGCCAGTTCGCCACCTTCGCCGACGATTTCAAACACCTGCCGGCCCAGGTCTCTGAAGACAAACTGGGCACCAGCCTGGGCTACGTCTACAGCAGCGGCCAGGCCTTGACGTTGTTCCAGTGGAACGGCGACAAAGCCGAATCCGGCTATGCCTGCCCCACCATCGCGCAAACCGCCGCCACGTTGCAAAACGATGCGAAGAACCCTCAGGGCCTTAACTGCCTGGGCGAATTCATCCTGCGCAACAGCCTGGACGGCATGCCGTTGGAACAGGCTCGCGCCGCCGGCAGCCTGGGCAGCACCGCGTCACAGTTCCAGGGCGAAACCTTCTCGCGCCTCGACGGTTACAAACAGGTGATCGGCGACGCCAAGGCGCCGAAGAACGACAAGGCCTATGCACTGTTCCGCGCCATCAACTGCTACGCACCGGCAGGCTACAACAG
The DNA here is from genome assembly GCF_054668275.1 of Pseudomonas sp. S3_A03. Taxonomy (NCBI): domain Bacteria; kingdom Pseudomonadati; phylum Pseudomonadota; class Gammaproteobacteria; order Pseudomonadales; family Pseudomonadaceae; genus Pseudomonas; species Pseudomonas sp. S3_A03. Next base: position 4,198,213 of record NZ_CP162753.1, on the reverse strand, counting down.
CTGCGGTGGCAAGGACGTCGAGCCCGCCGTGCGCAAGGCCTGGTTCCGCCAGCTCAAGACCGGCTTCGCCGACACCGAGTGGGGCAAGTCGCTGCAGTACTACTGGTGAAACACCTGTGGCTAGGCTTGCTGTTGCTGGCAAGCCCGGCCTTCGCCGCCGTCGATGCCCGTGACTACGACGCTTTCTGGTTGTGGAGCGGCGTCACGCCCCAGCCGGTACTCAAACAGGCCAAGACCCTGTACATCCTCCAGGGCCAGATCAACTCCACCCGCCGCGCACCGCAACGTGGCGTGCGGATGATCGCCCAGGGCATCAGCGTGCCGCGCCTCACCGAAGGCGAAGTCTGGGTGGTGTACCGCGCCCATACCCTGCACTGGCCGGAAGCGGTCTACACCCAACTGCTCGGCCAGGTACAACGCTGGCGCGACGCGGGCAACCCGGTGGTCGGCATCCAGATCGACTTCGACGCCCGCACCCAATACCTGCACGACTACGCCGACTTCCTGCGCGACCTGCGCCAACGCCTGCCCTTTGAGCTGCGCCTGAGCATCACCGGCCTGATGGACTGGAGCAGCAACGCCGACCCCGCCGCCATTGCCCAGCTCAAGGGTGTGGTGGATGAAGTGGTGGTGCAGACGTATCAAGGGCGCCACAGCATCCCGGACTACGCAGCGTATCTGCCGCGGGTGAACCGGCTGGGGCTGCCGTTCAAGATCGGTTTGATTCAGGGCGGGGAATGGCAGGAGCCGGGGTATTTGAAGGGGAGTGAGTGGTTTAGGGGGTATGTGGTGTTTTTGCAGAATCCAGCTATACAAGCACGCCCCTGAACGGCTCATCTCCCATGCAAGGTGTGCTCGCGAACGCAGAGTGTCAGTCAGCCTATTCGGTGCCGGCGCACCGCTTTCGCGAGCAAGCCCGCTCCCACAGTTCGATCGTGTTCTGCTTCAGGACCTCAGCGCCTGGCCGCCTGCAATGGATACACCGATTCCCACCCTCCCCCCAATGCCTTGTACAACCCCACCATTGCCAACGACACACCGGTGGAACTCTCCACCCACTGTTCCTGCGTCGCCAGCAACGCGCTTTGCACGGTGAGCACATTGACGAAATCCGCCACGCCTTCGACGTACTGGTGTTGTGCGGTGGTCAGGGCGATCTGGTTCTGGCGCACGGCTTCGGCCAGGCTGTCGCGGCGCAGTTGGCTGGCGTTGTAGCGGGTCAGTTGGTCGTCGATCTCATGCCAGGCGCGCAGCACCGTGTGTTGGTAGGCCAGGGCCGCTTCCTGTTGCTGGGCTTGGCGCAGATGCACCATGCCTTGCAGGCGCCCGCCGTTGAACAGCGGCAGGCTCACTTGCGGGCCGATGGCGAACGCGCGCGAGCCCCACGAGCCGAAATCGGACAATTGCATCGCCTGCGAACCCAGGTTGCCGGACAGGGTGATGCGCGGGTAGAAATCGCCCTTGGCCACGCCGATGCTGGCGGTCGCCGCGTGCAGGCGGGCTTCGGCCTGGCGGATATCCGGGCGGCGTTCGGCAAGCTGCGACGGCAGGCCGATGGCGACCTGGCGCTGGGCTTGCGGCACGGCGGCGTCTTTGGACAGTTGCGCGTGCAGCGCTTGTGGCGGCTCGCCCATCAGCAGGCTCAGGGCGTTGATCAATTGATCCTGGCGCTGCTGCAGGTCCGGCAGGCGCGCTTCAATGGCTGCGACTTGGGCGGCGGCTTCGGCCACGTCCAGATCCGTTGCCACGCCGTCGGCCAGGCGCAGTTGCGAGAGCTTGAGGCTGTGGCGCGCGACGTCAAGGTTTTGCTCGGTAACGGCGCGGGTGTTCTGCACGCCGCGCAGTTGGATGTAGTCCTGGGCGGTTTCGGCCAGCACCGATAACAGCACGGCGCGGCGGTCATTTTCGGCGACTTGCAGGGTGGCGTTGGCGGCTTCGGTTTCGCGTTTTACACGGCCCCAGAAGTCCAGCTCCCAGGCGGCCGAGAAGCCCATGTCCCATTGGTTGAAGGCGGCGTGGCCGTTTTCACCGGAGGGGTCGCTCAAGCCTTTGCCGCTGTTGCGTTTGCGCTGGTAAGCGCCTGTGGCATCGACGTTGGGGTAACGCTCGGCGGTGGTCACCTGGCGCACGGCACGGCTTTGCGCCAGGCGACTGCCGGCCAGTTTCAGGTCGAGGTTGTCGGTAAGGGCACGGCGTGTGAGGGCCGAGAGTTGTTCGTCGTGGAACACATCCCACCAGCGCTCCTGCAACGGGTCGCTGACGGCACGGCTGTCGGCCCGGCGACCCTGGGGCTCGCTCCATTGCGTGACCTGTGGGGTTTGCGGGCGTTGAAAGTCCGGCCCGACGGTGCAGGCGTTCAGGCTGATCAGGCTCAAGGTGAGCCAGGCAACTCGTTTCATTGCTGGGCCACCTCACGCTGACGTGCAACCGGTTGGGTATCGACGCTGGCCTCCACCGACATGCCCACGCGCAGGCGCTCGGTCAGCGGTTGGTTGGGCTCCAGCACGATTTTCACCGGAATACGCTGCACCACCTTGGTGAAATTACCCGTGGCGTTGTCGGGCTTGACGGCGGCGAACGTTACGCCGGTCGCGGGGGCCAGACTTTCCAGGTGACCGTTGAGCAACTCGCCGTCAAGGCTGTCGACACGCACCTGCACGGCTTGCCCGGCGTGCATATGGGAAAGCTGGGTTTCCTGGAAGTTGGCCACCACGTAGGCCTCAGCCAACGGCACCACGGCAAGGAGCTTGCTGCCGGGCGTGACGTAGGCGCCCACGCGCACCGCACGTTCGCCAACCATGCCGTCCACCGGCGCGACAATGCGCGTGTAGGACAGCTGATAGCTGGCCATTTCCAGTGCGGCCTGGGCACGCTTGAGCCCACCGTCGGCCGCGTCGCGCTGGGCGGTGAGGATTTCTACCTGTTTGCGCTCGGCCGCCAGCACCGCCGTGGACTTGGCCAGGCGTGCGGTGGCCTGGTCGATACGGGTCTTGGCTTGCTGCGCATTCTGCACCGTGCCCGCGCCCACCCCGGCGAGGTGGTTGTAGCGGTTCAGTTCATGTTCGGCGAAGGCCACTTCGGCGCGGTCGGCGGCGACGGTGGCTTGCGCCTGGGCGATGACCGAGCTTTGGCGCTCCAGGGTGGCGGTGGCATTTTTCAGTTGGGCGTGGGCGACCAGCGTGTCGGCATCGGCGGCCTGGGCTGCGGCGCGAAAATCACGGTCGTCGATCAGCGCCAGCAGTTGCCCGGCCTTGACCTGCTGGTTGTCTTCTACCAGCACTTGCTTGATAAACCCGGCCACGCGCGGGGCGACCAGGGTGAAGTCGGCGGCGACGAAGGCATCGTTGGTGCTCTGGCGCGGGTTGCCCAGCAAGCCCGGCGCAGCCAGGTAAACCAGCACACCGACGGTAAATACTGCGATGACGCAGACGGCAATTTTATCTTTGCGTTTCATGAGAGGTCCTTGGGGCTAGGTCGGTGCGCGAGGCGGAAAGATCCGCGTGGGCATCCAGAAAATCAGCAGGATCAGCACCACGGCGACACCGCCCATGACGTAATAGAGATCGGAAGAGGTGAGCACCACGGCCTGTTCGTGCAGCCGATGGGCCAGGCCCACCGCGTCGCCGTCGGCCAGAGGCGAATTGCCCAGGCGGTCCACCAGCAGGGTCGAATGGAAGTGCTGGCGCTGGGTGGTCAGCGTATCCAGCACGCCGGTGGCGATCACGGCAGCCAGGCCTTTGACGGTATTGAACCAGGCCGAGGCGAATGGCCCATCGGAGGGTTGGATGCTGCCGGTGGAGAGCATCAACAGCGGCAGCACGGCCATGGGTTGCCCGAAGATTTGCAACAGGTACAGGCCGTAAAAGTCGTTGCGAACCCACGCCGAGGTCAGGTGCGCACTGCCGACGCAGCACAGCACCAGCATGCCCAGGCCGATGCCCAGCACCCAGCGGCAATCGACCCAGCGCAGGTTGCACAGCGCCGCCACCAGCGGCAGCGCGATCAACTGCGGCAGCGCCATCAGCAGCATCACCGGTGCGGTCTGCAGCGGCCGGTAGCCCTGGACCTGCGCAAGGAAACTCGACGGGATGATGATCACCGAGGTCAGCACCATCAGCACGCCCGCCAGCACGATCAATGCAAACGACAGGTTGCGCAGGCCGAGCATCTGCAACTTGAAGAACGGTATCGGGTGCGACCACTCATTGAGCATGAACAACACCAGCAGCACGCTGCCGCCAGTGAGCAAAAAGGTGATCAGGCCGGATTCGAACCAGTCCAGCCGATTGCCTTGCAGCAGGCCGATCACCAGCATGCAGATCGCCGGGAAACCCAGCAGCAGGCCGCGCCAGTTGAAGTGCTTGAAGCGCTCCAGGCGCAGCGGGTCTTGGGGCAAGCCGTAGGCCACGGCGGCCATCGCTAGCAGACACGGCGCGACGATCTGCCAGAACGCCCATTGCCAGCCGACGTATTCGGTCCACAGCGCCGCCAACGGGGTGCCGAGGCTCGGGCCGAAGGTGGCGGTAAGTGCGTAGCCGGCCAGGCCGTACAGCTTGACGTTGGCCGGCAGGAAACGCAGGGCTACGGTCATCAACATCGGCGGCAACGCACCACCGGCCAAGCCTTGCACGGTGCGCAGCAGCAACAGGCTTTCGTAGTTCGGCGCGAACGGGCACAGGATGCCCAGCACGGTGAACAGGCCAATGGCGTACAGGGTGAAGCGGCGCAGGGAAAACGTCACCGAACACCAGGGCGCAAACGCCATGGCCGCGACCGACGTGGCGGTATAGGCCGCGACCAGCCAGGTGCCTTCGTCAAAGCCGATGTACAGCGCACCACGAATGTCGGCGAGGGCCACCTTGGTGACCATCTCGTTGAGGCCCGATACCAGCACCGCCAGCAACACACCGACCAGGCCGATGATGATGCGCGGGCCGAACACGGGCGGGGCCAGGGTGGCGGGCTTGGCTGCGGCCGCAAGGGTGGGGGCAGCGAGGGACGTCATGAACAGGTAACTCGGAATGGGAAATACCCGAGCAGTTTATTCAGGCATACGCATGACAAAAAGTTACTTATCGACAGCTTATAAGTGCGCCAGACGCAATCCTGGGTTGCCTGATACACCGCCATCGGGGGCAAGCCCCCTCCTACATTTGCCCTGTGTACGCTTGAAATTCAGTTCGGTTGGGCTTCCAGCCAGGTGGCGTGGCAACTTTCGCGCATCGTCTCGCGCAGCCATTTGTGAGCCGGGTCTTTGTCGAAGCGCGGGTGCCAGGACTGGGCGAGTACCAGGGTCGGCAAGGAGATCGGCAGCGAGAAGGCACGCAGCGGCAGCTTCAGGCGATTGGCGCTGTAGAGCGCTTCCTTGGGCACCGGCAGGATCAGGTCGGAGTCGGGCAGCATGAACATCGCGCCATGAAAACCCGGAGCGATCATCGCCACGCGCCGCTCCAGGCCCTGGGCGTTCAGCGCGGTGTCGATCGGCCCGCGGGCGAGGCCGCGCCGCGAGATGCTGATATGGGAATAGCTGGCGAAACGTGCGGCGGTGATTTCTTCGTCGAATAAGGGGTGATCCTGCCGCGCCAGGCCAACAAAGGTGGTGGAGAACAGGTTCTGCACCTTGACCTCGGGGCTCGCCGGCAGGGTGTTGCTCACGCGTAGATCCAGCCGCCCTTCGCGCAGGGCTTCGTCATCGGTATCGCCTTCGGGCACGAAACACAGCTCGCACAGGGGGGCCATGCGCTCCATGGTGTCGAACAGTCGGCCACCATACACGCCGATAAAAAAGTCATTGGCGCGCACGCTGAAGCGGCGGCGCAGGGTGCTCAGGTCCACTTGCTCGGACGAGCGAAACAGTAACGCCGCCTGTTCCACCACGGTGCGTACCTGGCCTTGCAACTCCAGGGCCTTGGGCGTGGGCACCAGCCCTCGACCGGCACGCACCAGGATCGGGTCGCCCACCGCTTCGCGAATACGCGTGAGCGTGCGGCTCATGGCCGCCGGGCTGAGGTTCATCCGCCGCGCGGCGCCGACCACACTGCCCTCGTCGAGCAAGGCGTCGAGGGCGACCAGCAGGTTCATGTCCGGTAGTTGCATGCCAAGCACTCGTGAGCGTAAGGGAGTGAACGGGATGCAATCGTAGCAGGTGTATCAGCGCTGCATGCCCCAACGCTTTACGGTGAGCCGCTCGAAGGTGTCAAACACCAGGTTTTCCACCAACAGGCCGATCAGGATCACCACCGCCAGCCCGGCAAATACCTTGTCGGTGTACAGCTCGTTGCGGTTCTGGAAGATGTACCAGCCCAAACCGCCCTTGCCACTGGTGGCGCCGAACACCAGTTCGGCGGCGATCAGCGTGCGCCAGGCAAACGCCCAGCCGATCTTGAGGCCGGCAAGAATCGACGGCAGCGCCGCCGGGATCAGGATGAACAGCACAAAGCGCATCCCCTTGAGACCATAGTTGCGGCCCGCCATGCGCAGGGTTTCGGACACGCCTAAAAACCCCGAGTAAGTATTGAGCGCCAGCGCCCACAGCACCGAATGCACCAGCACGAAAATCAGGCTGTTCTGGCCCAGGCCGAACCACAGCAGCGCCAGCGGCAGCAATGCGATGGCCGGCAGCGGGTTGAACATCGAGGTCAGGGTACTGAGCAGGTCGCGGCCCAATTGGGTCGACACGGCCAAGGTGGTGAGAGCGAACGCCAGCACAATGCCGATCAGGTAACCCTTGATCAATACCACCAGCGAGATGCTCACCTTGCTCAGCAGTTCGCCGCTGAGCAGCCCGTCGTATAGCGCGTTGAAGGTTTGCAGAAAGCTCGGCAGCAGCAGGTCGTTGTTCTGGTAGCGCGCGACGGCTTCCCAGAGGATCGCCAGCACGATCAGGATCAGGCCCTTGCGCAGCCAGCCTTGTTGCCACAAGCGCTGGCGCAGTGGCAGTTCGCGTTCCACCGGGACGCTGAGCAAAGGTTCGAGGGTGATTTCGTATTCCTGGCGCATGGGTCGCCCTCCTTAGTAAGCGATGCGGATATCGGCAAAACCCAACTCGGGTTCGGCAGCCGTGGTTTCATCGAACAACAAGCGATGAATGCGCCGCGCCGACGCCTGGAAGTCCACACCGCCAAGGCTGTGCAGGTTGTATTGATGGCTGTGGATTTCCGCGCGCACGCGCCCAGGGTGCGGCGACAGCAGCAGGATGCGATTGCCCACCACCAGCGCTTCTTCGATGGAGTGCGTGACAAACAACAGGGTGAAGCGCACCTCTTCCCAGAGCAGCAGCAACTCCTCTTGCATCTTGCGCCGGGTCAGGGCGTCGAGGGCGGCGAAGGGTTCGTCCATCAGCAGGATTTTCGGCTGCATGGCCAAGGCACGGGCGATGGCTACGCGGGCTTTCATGCCGCCGGAGAGCGTATGCGGGTACGCCTCGGCAAAGGCACTGAGGCCCACTTTATCGAGGTAGTGCAGCGCGCGCTCTTCGGCTTCGCGACGCTTGAGGGTGTTGGATGCCAGCAGTGGAAACATCACGTTCTGCTTGACGGTTTTCCACGGTGGCAACTGGTCGAATTCCTGGAACACCACGATGCGGTCCGGGCCCGGTTGCTCGACCTTTTGGCCCAACAGGCGAATCTGGCCTTCGCAGGGCTTGATAAACCCGGCGATGGATTTGAGCAAGGTGGACTTGCCGCAGCCCGAAGGGCCAAGCAACACGTAGCGGTCGGCCGGGTCGATTTCGAAACTGACCTGGTGGGTGGCCCGCACCACGCGCTCGGGGGTGCGGTATTCAAGGCTGACGTTATCCACCGCCAGCAGCGGCTCGGCGGTGTGCAGGTTGCTGGCCGCGTGGCCTTGCAAGGGCGCGTTCATTTCAACTTCCTTGCAGGGGCTTGTCGTCCTGGAAGAAGTAGTCCTTCCACGATTCAGGCTTGTTTTTGATGGCGCCGACACGGTAGAGGAACTCCGCCAGCGGGTAGGTATTTTTTGGGGTGACGCTGAATTCGAACTGCGGGTTGTCGATGATTTTGAGCAACTCGGCGCGGTCGATCTTGGCGTTGGTCACACGGATATAAGTATCGGCGGCGGCGCCTTTGTCGTTCTGGGCGAACTGCGCGGCTTCGGTCAGTGCCTCGACGAACGCTTTATAGGTCTTGGGGTTGTCGTTGCGGAATTTTTCAGTGGCAAACAGCACGGTTGGCGAGTTGGGGCCGAGCAGGTCGTAGGTGTTCAACACTACGTGCACGTTAGGGTTGGCCAGGGCCTGGTCCTGGAACGGCGGGTTGGAAAAATGCCCGGTCAACTCGGTACCGCCGGCGATCAGTGCGGCGGTGGCGTCGGGGTGCGGAACGGCGACGGTGTATTTGTCGAGGCGATTGAATTCCTGGTCGCCCCACTGCTTGGCGGCGGCGTATTGCAGGAAGCGCGACTGCACGGACACGCCCACTGCGGGGACGGCGATGCGGTCCTTTTCGGTGAAGTCGGCGATGGTCTTGACCTTGGGGTTGTTGCTGACCAGGTAGTACGGGAAATTGCCCAGGGACGCCACGGCCTTGACGTTCTGTTTGCCGTGGGTGCGGTCCCAGATGGTCAGCAGCGGGCCGACGCCGGCCCCGGCTATATCGATGGAGCCGGAGAGCAGCGCATCATTGACCGCCGCGCCACCGGAGAGCTGGGTCCAGTCGACCTTGATGTCGATGCCTTCCAGCTTGCCGTACTTCTCGATCAAGTGCTGATCGCGCACCACGTTGAGCAACAGGTAAACGATGCCGAATTGTTCGGCGATGCGGATCTCACCTTCGGCCTGGGCCGCCGCAGGCGCCACCAGGCTACCGGCCAGCAGGCTCACGCCCAGCCCGAGGGTGGCGGCCAAGCGCGCAAATGGAATGTTCCTGGACATGGTCATGCTCCGAATCAGAAAGGCGCGTCGCCCTGGATGGTGGTGCGAAACAGCTTGCGGCGCAGGTGGCTCGGGCAACCGGCGGCCAGGTGGATCAGCGAGCGGTTATCCCAGAACACCAGGTCGTGAGGCTGCCATTGATGGCGATAGATGTTGTGCGCCAGCACGCTGTGGGCATAAAGCTGGGCCAGCAGGTCACGGCTCTCATCCTCGGGCAGGCCGACGATGCGGGTGGTGAAGCCTTCACTGACGAACAGCGCCTTGCGGCCGTTTTCCGGATGCGTGCGCACGATGGGGTGCACCACTTCGGCCACTTGCGCCAACTGTTCCGGGGTGAGCGTTGGGCGCCAGTTGCCTTCGAATTTGGTTTCGCTGTAACGCGCCGTGTAGGAATGCGCGGCGCTGCGTCCCTCGACGGCTTTGCGCAAGTGCTCGGGCAACTGATCCCAGGCCTTGTGCATGTCGGCGAACAAGGTGTCGCCGCCTTCGCTAGGCAGCTCTTGTGCGTGCAGCATCGAACCAAGGCTGGGCAGTTCTTTATAGGACAGGTCTGAATGCCAGAACTTGCCGGCATCGCCCAGGCCGATGGATTGGCCGTTTTCAATAATGTTGGAGACGATCAGGATTTCGGGATGGTTGGCCAGCAGGAACTGTTTGAGCACATGAATCTGCAGCACGCCAAAACGGCGGCTGAAGGCGATGTGCTGTTCGGGGGTGATGCGCTGGTCGCGAAACACCACCACGTGATGGTCCAGGTGCGCGCGGTGGATGCGCGCAAAATCCTGCTGATTGACTGGCCGGGACAGGTCCAGGCCAATGATCTCGGCCCCCACGCTGCCGGGCAGTGGGCGCACCTCGAAGGCTTGGGCGGCAGGGATCGCTGTTGGAACAGTAGAGGCGGCGGACATGAGTTCACTCCCGGTCGGTCAGGAGATTGACTTTATAGGCATAAGAACTTGATTTTAAATACCGATAATGAATAACGATATGCGGGAAGGGAGCAAGGTGATCGGGCCGTGTAAGATCTGCGAAAAGCCTGGCGTGGGCCGTCGGAATCGCGTGTTGAAACGCTTACAAGCCGAAACCGTGCCTGTTTGACAAGCTTAAGGGCACTCTCTAGTGTGCATTGGATCCAATTAGCCATCACTTTTAGAAAAAGAGCACAACGTAGCCGTGACGCAGAAGCCGACCCCTTTGAACAGCATCAAGATCAGCGGTCCTATTCCCGCCCACCTTGCTCGCTCCGTGATTGAAGAAACCTTGCGCAATGCCATCCTCGACGGCCGGTTGCCCTGTGGTACCGCCATGCGTCAGCAGGAGTTGGCCAGCCTGTTCGGGGTCAGCCGCATGCCGGTGCGTGAAGCCTTGCGCCAGCTGGAGGCCCAGTCGCTGCTGCATGTGGTGACCCACAAAGGCGCCGTGGTGGCCCCCGTGATTGAAGACAATTCGGCGGAGACCTATCAATTGCGGATGTTGCTGGAGTCTGAAGCCTTGCGCTTGTCGATTCCGTTGCTGACCGACGCCGATATCGCCGAAGCGGACGCGTTTATCCGCGCTCTGGAGCAGGAAGAAAATTACGCCGAGATGGGTCGTCTCAATCGCCTGTTTCACATGGCGCTCTACGGCAAGGCGCCTAACCAGCGACTGCTCAAATTGGTGGAACACGGGCTGAATGAGGAAGAACGCTTCCTGCGCTTCAACCTTCAGGCCATGGGGCTGGGCCAGATAACCCAGGACGACCACCGTGAACTGTTGAACCTGGTGGCGCAGAAGAAAGTCGAGGAAAGCGTCCTGACCCTGCGCAATCACCTGATGCGTGGGATGGAAGTTATTACCACCTATCTCAATGGCGTGGACACCACCGGCAAGAAAACCCCGTAATCGGGTTTTCGCCCGCCCTTCTTTACGCTTAACGTTGGGGTACTGTGTCTGCCGGGTAGTGCCCCTGCGCCAAAGAAGCTTCTTATTTAATAAAGCCGCTGCCCACGGCCAATATCATTTAGAAAAACATCCACTACATTCCTATACTCGTTACGTTTTTCAGCCCGCCTATTATCGCTTATCACTAAACCAGACACTTGCGTCGACGGCGCAGCCCATCCGCATGAACAGCGTGCGCGTCGCGCTTGGTTTAGACCTGTTTATCTCTTTGCCGCGTATAAAAGCCCGCTGCTGTTTCACGGCAAAAGCAACAACTTATAGGCCTACACCATGTATCAATCATTACTTGAAAAAAGAAAACTACAGTTATGTAGCCACCCGCTATTAACGGAAATAACCTCGCAAAAAAAGTTACAACTTTTCATGGAGAGCCATGTATTCGCCGTTTGGGATTTCATGACACTTACCAAACGCCTGCAACAGGACCTGAGCTGCACTCGCTTGCCCTGGCTGCCACCGGCCGACCCACTCGCCGCGCGCCTGATCAATGAGATTGTGCTGGGCGAAGAATCAGACGAACACCCCCGGCAAGGCTATTGCAGTCACTTCGAGTGGTACCGGGAGGCCATGCTCGAAGTCGGCGCCAGCCCTTGCGCGATCGACCGCTTCGTCGCACTGCAACGCGAAGGCGTCGAAGCGGGCAGCGCCTTGCATATGATCGATGCACCCGCCGGCGTACGCCGGTTTGTCAGCGACACATTGCACATTGCGCTGCAAGCTCCCATCCACTGTGTGGCAGCCGCTTTTTTTCACGCTCGCGAGCAGGTTATTCCGAACATGTTCGAGCGTTTCCTGCGGTCTGATACGCTCCTGCGTTGCCAGGCGCCTACCTTGCGGGGCTACCTTGAACGCCACATCGAACTGGATGCCGGCCATCACGGGCCGGCGGCTGAGCAGTTGCTCGAACGTCTGGTGCGCGTAGCCCCGGCGTACCGCCAACAAGCCAACGACGCAGCCCTTGCCGCGGTGCAAAGCCGTATCGCGCTCTGGGACGAGATGCGGGCGGCGCTGCAAGAAGTGCAGCCATGAACATCGCCAACTACACCTCGACTGTCGACGACTGGGAGCGCCGCGCGACCATCCGCACACGCCCCCGCCGCCTGCTGGAAAACGATGACAAGTTGATCTATCCGCTATGCCGCCAACCCTTGGTACTCACTGCCACTTTTGTGGAGCAGTGCCCCCAATGGCGCGACTTCGTGCTGGTGCAGAGCTTCTACAAATTTATCAACGATGTGGTGATCTTCGAGACTGAGATCGTCGACAAGACCGCGCGTAACATCGCCAAGAACCGCTTCTCGGTGCCCTTCCCATTCGCCTGCCGCGTGGATGCCATGACGGTAGTGGTGGATGAGGATTACCACGCCCTCGTCGCGTTGGACTTCTTGCAACAAACCCTGGACATGACAGGCGTACAACCGCTGGATCTACCCGCACACATCGAACTGAGCCGCGCTCTGCCGGCGGCACAGGCTCAGGCGCCGGCCCACCTGCGCGACGCTGTGGAGCTGATTGGCGTGGCCATCGCCGAAAATAGCGTCACCCACGATGTGGCGGCGTTTTCCAAGGACAACAGTGTCAAAGCGTCCATTCGTGGCTTGATGGCCGACCACCTGTTTGACGAAGGTCGCCACGCGCAATTCTGGACTCGCCTGGTGCAACACTATTGGCAAACCGCGAGCCCGGCTGACCGTGACAGCATCGCGCACGTGTTGCCGATATTCCTGAGCCATTACCTGATCAATGACCTGCAGAAGAACTTCGACCTGCAGTTGATCGAGCACCTGGATATAAGCAGCAGTGTGCGCGGTGCGCTGCGTGATGAAGTGATCACGCTGGCGTTTCCCATCACCGGCCAGCACCCCTTGATGGGCAATATCATCAGCTTCCTGCAACACAGCGGCTTACTGCACACACCCAGTGTGACGCAGGCGCTGAACGACTATCTGCCGGTGCCCGCATGAGGCGCCTGACCATCGGATGGCGCGGCACCAGCAAGGCACTGGGTGCCATCAGGCCGGTACTGGAGCAGTACGGGCATGTGTCTGCTGACGAGGCCATCGACCTGTGGCTTGAAGACGGTAGCCTGCCGTTGCCGGACGAGGTGGGCGAAGCGGCCTGTATAAGGCTGCGCCTGGGGGTTGGCCCGGAAAGTGGCTGTGGGTTGCCCGCGCTACAATTACGCGCCTATGACCGTGGCCAACGACTGTGTGCCGTGCTGAACATCGCCGAAGAGCCCAGTGGCAATGGCCAGCGACTGCGCCAGCAGGTGACAGGCGCACTGGTGGACTGGGTTGCGCTGCACGTCAGTGGCTTTTCACGGGACCCTGGATATCGGCCTCTGAGTACGGTCGCCACGGACTGGCCCGAGCAGGGTTTGCAAGGACTTGAAGCGTTGGCCTTTATGCATCGGTTCAATCGTACACACGACCGCGCATTGAGGCAGGAAGCCCAGGTGCCGGTGTTCGAACGAATACAGGCCAACCTTTTCGCTTTCGCCAATCGGCCGGCACTGTGCATCGCCGGGAGTGAGGTGACCTATCGCCAGCTGCACGTGCAGGCCATGGCAATCCAGCAACGCTTGCGCCCGTTACTGGAGGCGCTCGAGGCGCCGCCAGTGATCGGTGTATGCCTGGCAAAATCCGTCGAGCTGTACGCCAGCATTCTCGCGGTACTTGGCTGTGGCGCGGTGTACTTGCCGCTCGCCCCTGACCAGCCTCCTCAACGTCATCAGATGATGCTCGCCGGGGCTCAGGTGCTGCTGGACACCGGCAAGCATCCGTTGCGGGGACGTTTCCTGGCGTTGGATGTCAGTGCCGTCGACCCTGGCGACACCACCGAAACCCTCTGTGCGCCGACATCCAATCACGCCTGCCCGGACGCGCCGTGCATGCTGCTCTACACATCGGGAACCACGGGCCAGCCCAAGGGTGTGCAACTGAGCCAAGGCAACCTGGCGCATTTCACGGCCTGGTTCAGGACCTGTATGGCACTGGATGAACACAGTCGGGTGTTGCAGTTTTCGCCCTTGAGTTTCGACTCATCGCTCATCGATATCTTTCCCACCTTAATCGCCGGCGCCGCGTTGATCATCCCCAGCGAACAGCAACGGCACGACCCCCGGTTACTGGTGGAATTGCTTCGCCGGCAGCGCGTCAGCCATGCGTTTCTGCCGCCCGCGCTGCTCAACCTCCTACCGCTGGACCGTCCTCTGGGTGTGACGCATCTGCTCACTGGCGGCGATGCCTGCGAACCCCATGTGATCGAGCGCCTGGCGGGGCAGTGTCAGCTCCACAACCTCTATGGCCCCACCGAAACCACGGTGCTGATCACGCACCGGACATTGGTCGCCAACGACGACAATCGCAACATTGGCACCCCCATCGCCAACAGCCGGGTGCTGATTCTGGATGACCAGTTGCAACCCGTAGATGAAGCGGTAACCGGCGAGCTTTATATCGTTGGGCCTGGGGTAAGCCTGGGGTATGTGAATGCGCCGCAGGAGACCGCCGGCCGGTTTGTCGAGCTGCTGCTGCCGGGGGGCCAGGCCGTGCAGGCCTTTCGCAGTGGCGACCTTGCGCAGTGGACCGCCGAGGGTATCGTGTTGGGCGGGCGGCGCGATGATCAGGTAAAAATCCGTGGGTTTCGGGTCGAACCCCAGGAAATTGAACAATGCCTGCGCAACAGCCGGTTGTATCGCGGGCTGGCGGTGGTGATCGACCCTGACCGCAGGATCCACGCCTTTTTCGCCCAGCCCGAACCAGGTGCTACGGTCGCCGCGTTGCGCACGCATGCACAGCAGTGGCTACCGGACTACATGCAACCTGGCTTCTGGGTTGAACTGCCAGACATACCGCACACTCACCACGGCAAGGTTGATCGCAGGGCGCTGTTGGCGCTACCACCACAGCCCATTTTGCAGGCGACCCCCTGCCTTGCGCGCACCGCGCTGCAAGCACAGCTGAGCGGCCTGTGGGGCGAGCTGTTGGGGTTGCCCGCCGAAAACGTGGGTATTGATGACAGCTTCTTCGACCTCGGCGGCCATTCGATTTTGCTGTCGATGTTGTTGTTGCGTGTTCGCGAGCAATTTGGCCGTGGTTTTGCGCTGAGCCAGTTCATTGAAGTCCCGACGGTTCGTACGCTGGCAGCGCTGATGCAAGACGGGGAGCGCCCCGACGCCTCTTCCGGCCAGGCGATCCGGGATGCCCAACGGCCGTGGACGATCAACTCGTTGCCCGAGGGTGCCTGGGGCGATCCGCGCAAAGTTATAGTCACAGGCGCCAACAGTTTCGTCGGTATACACATCGTCGAAGCCCTGTTGGCCGGTGGCGCCATTGAGGTGGCGTGCTTGGTGCGTGAACGACCGGGGCAGTGCGCGATGATGAGGTTTACCCAGGCGCTGCGCGATTACCGCTTGGACCATATGGACCTGAGCCGAGTACAGGTATTCGCCGCCGACATCAGCCAGCCTCGACTGGGTTTGGCCCGCGACGTCTATGACTCTCTCGTCGAAGGCTTCGGTGTGCTGGTGCATAACGCGGCGCAGGTCAACCACGTCATGGACTACGCCTCGCTAGCCAGGAACAACGTCGAGCCCGTATTCGAATGCTTGCGTCTATGCGAGACGCGCTGCAAGAAAGTATTCAATTTTGTCTCGACGCTGTCCGCCTCCAGCAGTATCGACACGGTGGGACGTATCCTTGAAGCCCCTGCGGCGGCCACATTGCCGCTGTATATCAAGAATGGCTACAACCTCTCCAAATGGGTGGCGGAGCGACTGCTGGGGCGCGCGGTTGAAAACGGGGCCTGGGTCAATATCCATCGCCTCGGAAACATCAGCTTCAACAGCCGCAATGGGGTTTGCCGGCCGCAAAAAAATCGCCTGATGCTGATGCTCAAGGGCTCGCTGCAACTAGGCCTGCTTCCGCGGCTGGATTTGAATTTCGACCTGATGCCAGTGGACTTTCTGGCGCGCTTCATTGCGTTCCACGGCAGTCGTTTTCAAGCCGATAGAAGCGTGTTCAACCTGCATAACCCGCAGCCGTTGAGCTGGGAGAATTATCTGGATGCGTTCAGCCGAGCCGGTCATATGTTTGAGCGGGTAAGCATCACGCAATGGCAGAAGGCGCTACAGACGGTGGACCAGGACAACGCGCTGTTTGGCGTACTCGGTTTTTATCTTGATCGCTTGGATGAAGACATCGGCGATACCGGGATGATCCTTCACGAGAACGCACAGCGTGGCGTTGAGCAAATGGGTGAGCAGTATCCCGATAAAACCCCCGCGCTATTGAGCAGAGGTTGCAATTACCTCAAGGCCATCGGTTTTCTATGAATTGCGTCAGGACAACATTATGAAACGGCTGCAACCGGATACGTTAATCCGCAATCCAACGGGACGGCCGATAGTGGCCTCGCGGGTGATCGACTGCCAGGCCAGGCGTGTGTGGAACATGGTGGGGACGTTTTCAGGTTTTGATGTATTCATCCCCGCTCTGTCACACATCGAAATGACCGGTACCGGTGTGGGTGCTTTACGCACGAAGTTTTTCCGAGATGGCAACCAGGTGGTGGAACAGCTCAATAGCCGGGATGAGCACGCCATGTATATGACTTGGACCACCCTCTACAACACTCTGGGCGTGGCTAGATTGTGGGCAGCAATCAACGTGGACGCACTGGAGACACAGTGCTCCAGGGTAACGTGGACCCTCATTGCCGAACCGGAGGACGCTGCACAGGTGGGATTTGAACAATTTGTACAGGCTTTCGCTGAAAGCGCACTGGACAACGTCAGCCGCTTGTTGGGCCCGCAGTAGGAGCGAACACTGCACGCTCCTACTCACACGCTCAACGGCTCAGATTTTGAAGCTGTCGACCAGTTGCTTCAGCCGATTAGCCTGTTGCGACAGCGCATCGCAATCCTTCAAGGTTTCGTTGAGGTTGGCCACGCCCTGCTGGTTAAGCAGGTTGATCTGGTTGATATCCACATTGAGGGTTTCCACCACGGCCGTCTGCTCCTCGGTGGCCGCTGCGACGGATTGGTTCATACCGTCGATCTCAACGATCCGCTGCGTGACGCTGACCAGGCGTTCGCCGGCCTGGTTGGCCACCCCGACGCTTTGCTCACTGGACGTTTGGCTGGCGTTCATGGTGGTCACCGCCTCGCGCGAACCCACTTGCAGCGAAGTGATCATTTTATGAATCTCTTCAGCCGATTCCTGAGTACGGTGAGCCAAGTTGCGCACTTCATCGGCCACCACCGCAAACCCACGTCCCGCCTCGCCGGCACGCGCAGCTTCAATCGCGGCATTCAGTGCCAACAAGTTGGTTTGCTGGGAGATGCCTTTGATCACATCAAGGATGTGGCCGATATTATCGGTGCTGGCGTTCAGTGTTTCGATCTGAGTGCAGGACAAACTGATTTTTTGCGACAGTTCAGACATCGCCAGGATGGTTTGCTCCACCACTTTGCGACCGTCGTCGGCTTGCTCGCTGGCACCGCTGGCGTGCTGTGACGCATCAGCCGCGTTGCGCGCGATTTCCTGAGTGGCGGCACCCAGTTCGTTGATTGCTGCGGCCACACTGTTGGTACGCGCACTTTGCTCATCGGAACCGATGATTGACGCGTTGGAGGATGCCATCACTCGCTGGGACAGGTCGTGCACCTGGCGTGTTGCCGAAGACACTTCGGAAATCGAAGCGTGGATACGTTCCACAAACCGGTTAAACGCACTGCCGACTTCGCCAAACTCATCTTTGCTGGTAACAGCGAGGCGGCGGGTCAGATCACCTTCACCTTGAGCGATGTCTTGCATCGCAACCCCCATAGTGGTCAAGGGCCGCAACAAGACCTGAATCAGCAGGCTCAAGAGCACAGCAATCGCGACCACGGCGATGAGCATAGCGATCAATGCCGACGTGCGGAATTTACCCAACGGTGCGTAGGCTTTGTCTTTATCGATCGACAGACCGATATACCAATCTGCCCCTGGCAAGCCGCTGATCGGAGTGAAGGACAAAATACGATCCTGGCCCTTGAGCACAACCTCCTGATTGACCTTCTCGATGCGTAAGCGGGTGCCGGGATAGATGTCCTTGAGGTTTTTCATCACTTGGTCCTCGTCCGGGCTGACGATGACTTGGCCGTCGCCGCTGACCAGGAACGCATGCCCGATGCCGCCGAAATCCACCGAGTTGATGATTTTCACCAGGGTTTGCAAGCTGAGGTCTCCGCCCACTACACCCAGCAGCTCGCCGTTCTTTTTCACCGGCATGGCGATGGTGACGATCTGCCCGCCTACTGCAGCCATATAAGGCGGCGTGAGCATAGGTTTATCAGCCGCCACGGCTTGTTTGTACCAGGGGCGCTGACGGGGGTCGTAGCCGTCGGGCATTTTTGCATCCGGGCGCTGGGTAAACACACCATTGGTTTGACCCACATAGGTGAACTGGAAGTTCGAGGTGAGCGCTGGTTGGTCGACTAGCCCAGGCAAGTCCGCTGCACTGCCTTGGTGAGCTACGTTTTGCGTCAGGCTTTCGAGTACCAGTATTCGACCACTGAGCCAGTTCTGCACACTGCTGGCGGTGAGCTCCCCGGATTGTTCGATGGACGATTCCAGGTTCTGCTTGATGGTGCTGCGCTGCAGGTAGTCGTTGTAAAGGGTGAACAACGCGAAGGCTAAAACCACTACGCCTGACGCGGCCAACAAGATTTTATGACTGAACTTAAGATTCATTTCATCGACTTCTTTTGCCAAAGGGGGATAAGCGTGCCGAGTGGAAATTCCATAAAACGGTAAGCGGAGTGTTCACCCGCTCCATTTCGGTGCACGCATGGCTCATCAAGCTTTCGGCCAAGTCGGAGCAAAACTTAGGGACTTATGGGAGAAATCTGATTTTTAACCCAGGAAAGAGATAGGCGGTAGGCGTTAGCGCTGTCGTGTGTTTTTCACTTGAGGACAACGTGGCGGGATTGCATCCCTCTAAACGACAAAACCCCTGTCTGCGTTAGCAGACAGGGGTTTCGGAATTTAATCTTGACGATGACCTACTCTCACATGGGGAAACCCCACACTACCATCGGCGATGCATCGTTTCACTACTGAGTTCGGGATGGGATCAGGTGGTTCCAATGCTCTATGGTCGTCAAGAAATTCTGTGTACCGGCCCGTCGCAGTATCAACGTGCCGATGAAATTCATGGACTTCTACATAAACAAAACCCCTGTCTGCGTTAGCAAACAGGGGTTTTGGAATTTAATCTTGACGATGACCTACTCTCACATGGGGAAACCCCACACTACCATCGGCGATGCATCGTTTCACTGCTGAGTTCGGGATGGGATCAGGTGGTTCCAATGCTCTATGGTCGTCAAGAAATTCGGGTACTGACTCGTGACCAAATGGCCTCGCTTCAGCAAATTGGGTATGTGACAGCAGTCGGTGTTTTGTGAGTTACAAACTTTCGGTTCGTTTCGTCTTCACACACCGCAATCTGATGCTCTTTCGAGTAGTCAAATTGCTTGGGTGTTATATGGTCAAGCCTCACGGGCAATTAGTATTGGTTAGCTCAACGCCTCACAGCGCTTACACACCCAACCTATCAACGTCGTAGTCTTCGACGGCCCTTCAGGGAACTCAAGGTTCCAGTGAGATCTCATCTTGAGGCTAGTTTCCCGCTTAGATGCTTTCAGCGGTTATCTATTCCGAACATAGCTACCCGGCAATGCCACTGGCGTGACAACCGGAACACCAGAGGTTCGTCCACTCCGGTCCTCTCGTACTAGGAGCAGCCCCTCTCAAATCTCAAACGTCCACGGCAGATAGGGACCGAACTGTCTCACGACGTTCTAAACCCAGCTCGCGTACCACTTTAAATGGCGAACAGCCATACCCTTGGGACCGGCTTCAGCCCCAGGATGTGATGAGCCGACATCGAGGTGCCAAACACCGCCGTCGATATGAACTCTTGGGCGGTATCAGCCTGTTATCCCCGGAGTACCTTTTATCCGTTGAGCGATGGCCCTTCCATACAGAACCACCGGATCACTAAGACCTACTTTCGTACCTGCTCGACGTGTCTGTCTCGCAGTCAAGCGCGCTTTTGCCTTTATACTCTACGACCGATTTCCGACCGGTCTGAGCGCACCTTCGTACTCCTCCGTTACTCTTTAGGAGGAGACCGCCCCAGTCAAACTACCCACCATACACTGTCCTCGATCCGGATAACGGACCTGAGTTAGAACCTCAAAGTTGCCAGGGTGGTATTTCAAGGTTGGCTCCACGCAGACTGGCGTCCACGCTTCAAAGCCTCCCACCTATCCTACACAAGCAAATTCAAAGTCCAGTGCAAAGCTATAGTAAAGGTTCACGGGGTCTTTCCGTCTAGCCGCGGATACACTGCATCTTCACAGCGATTTCAATTTCACTGAGTCTCGGGTGGAGACAGCGCCGCCATCGTTACGCCATTCGTGCAGGTCGGAACTTACCCGACAAGGAATTTCGCTACCTTAGGACCGTTATAGTTACGGCCGCCGTTTACCGGGGCTTCGATCAAGAGCTTCGCGTTAGCTAACCCCATCAATTAACCTTCCGGCACCGGGCAGGCGTCACACCCTATACGTCCACTTTCGTGTTTGCAGAGTGCTGTGTTTTTAATAAACAGTCGCAGCGGCCTGGTATCTTCGACCGGCATGGGCTTACGGAGCAAGTCCTTCACCCTCACCGGCGCACCTTCTCCCGAAGTTACGGTGCCATTTTGCCTAGTTCCTTCACCCGAGTTCTCTCAAGCGCCTTGGTATTCTCTACCCAACCACCTGTGTCGGTTTGGGGTACGGTTCCTGGTTACCTGAAGCTTAGAAGCTTTTCTTGGAAGCATGGCATCAACCACTTCGCTAACTGAAAGTTAGCTCGTCATCAGCTCTCGGCCTTAGAATCCCGGATTTACCTAAGATTCCAGCCTACCACCTTAAACTTGGACAACCAACGCCAAGCTGGCCTAGCCTTCTCCGTCCCTCCATCGCAATAACCAGAAGTACAGGAATATTAACCTGTTTTCCATCGACTACGCTTTTCAGCCTCGCCTTAGGGACCGACTAACCCTGCGTCGATTAACGTTGCGCAGGAAACCTTGGTCTTTCGGCGTGGGTGTTTTTCACACCCATTGTCGTTACTCATGTCAGCATTCGCACTTCTGATACCTCCAGCAAGCTTCTCAACTCACCTTCACAGGCTTACAGAACGCTCCTCTACCGCATCACTTACGTGATACCCGTAGCTTCGGTGTATGGTTTGAGCCCCGTTACATCTTCCGCGCAGGCCGACTCGACTAGTGAGCTATTACGCTTTCTTTAAAGGGTGGCTGCTTCTAAGCCAACCTCCTAGCTGTCTAAGCCTTCCCACATCGTTTCCCACTTAACCATAACTTTGGGACCTTAGCTGACGGTCTGGGTTGTTTCCCTTTTCACGACGGACGTTAGCACCCGCCGTGTGTCTCCCATGCTCGGCACTTGTAGGTATTCGGAGTTTGCATCGGTTTGGTAAGTCGGGATGACCCCCTAGCCGAAACAGTGCTCTACCCCCTACAGTGATACATGAGGCGCTACCTAAATAGCTTTCGAGGAGAACCAGCTATCTCCGAGCTTGATTAGCCTTTCACTCCGATCCACAGGTCATCCGCTAACTTTTCAACGGTAGTCGGTTCGGTCCTCCAGTTAGTGTTACCCAACCTTCAACCTGCCCATGGATAGATCGCCCGGTTTCGGGTCTATTCCCAGCGACTAGACGCCCTATTAAGACTCGCTTTCGCTACGCCTCCCCTATTCGGTTAAGCTCGCCACTGAAAATAAGTCGCTGACCCATTATACAAAAGGTACGCAGTCACCCAACAAAGTGGGCTCCCACTGCTTGTACGCATACGGTTTCAGGATCTATTTCACTCCCCTCTCCGGGGTTCTTTTCGCCTTTCCCTCACGGTACTAGTTCACTATCGGTCAGTCAGTAGTATTTAGCCTTGGAGGATGGTCCCCCCATATTCAGACAAAGTTTCTCGTGCTCCGTCCTACTCGATTTCATGACTAAGAGATTTTCGCGTACAGGGCTATCACCCACTATGGCCGCACTTTCCAGAGCGTTCCGCTAATCTCAAAGCCACTTAAGGGCTAGTCCCCGTTCGCTCGCCACTACTAAGGGAATCTCGGTTGATTTCTTTTCCTCAGGGTACTTAGATGTTTCAGTTCCCCTGGTTCGCCTCTTGCACCTATGTATTCAGTACAAGATAACCATCTTATGATGGCTGGGTTCCCCCATTCAGACATCTCCGGATCAAAGTCTGTTTGCCGACTCCCCGAAGCTTTTCGCAGGCTACCACGTCTTTCATCGCCTCTGACTGCCAAGGCATCCACCGTATGCGCTTCTTCACTTGACCATATAACCCCAAGCAATCTGGTTATACTGTGAAGACGACATTCGCCGAAAATCTGTAATCACTCACAAATTTTACCTTAGCCTGATCCGTTACCAGTGAAAGTAACGTTCAGTCTATCTTTCTATCACATACCCAAATTTTTAAAGAACGATCTAATCAAAGACTAGAAATCAACATTCACCATCGCCAGGATGGAATGCTCATTTCTAAGCTCTATATAGAATAATGCATTCATCTCGCATTACCGTCTTCTTCAATGAATCAAGCAATTCGTGTGGGAACTTATGGAGCAGCTGATGTCGTCGATTAAGGAGGTGATCCAGCCGCAGGTTCCCCTACGGCTACCTTGTTACGACTTCACCCCAGTCATGAATCACACCGTGGTAACCGTCCTCCCGAAGGTTAGACTAGCTACTTCTGGTGCAACCCACTCCCATGGTGTGACGGGCGGTGTGTACAAGGCCCGGGAACGTATTCACCGCGACATTCTGATTCGCGATTACTAGCGATTCCGACTTCACGCAGTCGAGTTGCAGACTGCGATCCGGACTACGATCGGTTTTATGGGATTAGCTCCACCTCGCGGCTTGGCAACCCTCTGTACCGACCATTGTAGCACGTGTGTAGCCCAGGCCGTAAGGGCCATGATGACTTGACGTCATCCCCACCTTCCTCCGGTTTGTCACCGGCAGTCTCCTTAGAGTGCCCACCATGACGTGCTGGTAACTAAGGACAAGGGTTGCGCTCGTTACGGGACTTAACCCAACATCTCACGACACGAGCTGACGACAGCCATGCAGCACCTGTCTCAATGTTCCCGAAGGCACCAATCTATCTCTAGAAAGTTCATTGGATGTCAAGGCCTGGTAAGGTTCTTCGCGTTGCTTCGAATTAAACCACATGCTCCACCGCTTGTGCGGGCCCCCGTCAATTCATTTGAGTTTTAACCTTGCGGCCGTACTCCCCAGGCGGTCAACTTAATGCGTTAGCTGCGCCACTAAGAGCTCAAGGCTCCCAACGGCTAGTTGACATCGTTTACGGCGTGGACTACCAGGGTATCTAATCCTGTTTGCTCCCCACGCTTTCGCACCTCAGTGTCAGTATCAGTCCAGGTGGTCGCCTTCGCCACTGGTGTTCCTTCCTATATCTACGCATTTCACCGCTACACAGGAAATTCCACCACCCTCTACCATACTCTAGTCAGTCAGTTTTGAATGCAGTTCCCAGGTTGAGCCCGGGGATTTCACATCCAACTTAACAAACCACCTACGCGCGCTTTACGCCCAGTAATTCCGATTAACGCTTGCACCCTCTGTATTACCGCGGCTGCTGGCACAGAGTTAGCCGGTGCTTATTCTGTCGGTAACGTCAAAACAATCACGTATTAGGTAACTGCCCTTCCTCCCAACTTAAAGTGCTTTACAATCCGAAGACCTTCTTCACACACGCGGCATGGCTGGATCAGGCTTTCGCCCAT
This sequence comes from Pseudomonas sp. S3_A03, assembly GCF_054668275.1. NCBI lineage: Bacteria > Pseudomonadati > Pseudomonadota > Gammaproteobacteria > Pseudomonadales > Pseudomonadaceae > Pseudomonas > Pseudomonas sp. S3_A03. Next base: position 4,174,478 of record NZ_CP162753.1, on the reverse strand, counting down.
TGTCCAATATTCCCCACTGCTGCCTCCCGTAGGAGTCTGGACCGTGTCTCAGTTCCAGTGTGACTGATCATCCTCTCAGACCAGTTACGGATCGTCGCCTTGGTGAGCCATTACCTCACCAACTAGCTAATCCGACCTAGGCTCATCTGATAGCGCAAGGCCCGAAGGTCCCCTGCTTTCTCCCGTAGGACGTATGCGGTATTAGCGTCCGTTTCCGAACGTTATCCCCCACTACCAGGCAGATTCCTAGGCATTACTCACCCGTCCGCCGCTCTCAAGAGAAGCAAGCTTCTCTCTACCGCTCGACTTGCATGTGTTAGGCCTGCCGCCAGCGTTCAATCTGAGCCATGATCAAACTCTTCAGTTCAAACATCTTTGGGTTTTTAAGAAACCCTAAACTTGGCTCAGCAATCGTTGGTTACATCTTTGATTTCTCGCGGAGTAACTTGTGATGCTGATAATCTTGTTGACTATCAGTCTGACTCCACAAGCACCCACACGAATTGCTTGATTCAGTTGTTAAAGAGCGGTTGGTTAAGAGCTTTCGTCTCAACCGAGGCGCGCATTCTACAGCAGCCTCATTTGCTGTCAAGCGGTTATTTTCAGAAGCTTTCGAAGATTTCTTCAACAACTTCAACCACTTGCGCTTCCGATCTCTCGTCAGCGGGAGGCGAATTCTACAGCGTTACACGCTGCTGTCAACACCTCTTTTTCAACTTCCTTTTGGCTTCGATGAACTGAAGCAACTTGCTGCCGAAAACTGCGTAACTCATTGTTTACCAAGGAGTTTTCCGTTTCGACTGCGCCGGAAGTGGGGCGAATTATAGGCTTCCAGAATCTGGCGTCAACCATTAATTTTGCTTTTCCTATCAATCAAGAGAGATTGATTAAAAACCACCCAAATGCGCCCGAAGAAACCGCTAGATGACTCCCGCCTCTTTTAACGCCGCAATATTCAACGGCGCCAGCCCCAACACTCTCTTCAACACCAGCTCCGTATGCTCACCCAATAGAGGAGGTGCGCTGCGATACTCCACAGGTGTCTTGGATAACCGAATCGGACTGGCAACTTGCGGCACCAACCCCGCCAACGCATGAGGCAACTGCATCGCCAGCCCACGCGCCTTCACCTGAGGATCGGCAAACACCTGCGAAAGGTCATTGATCGGACCACAAGGCACCCCAACTTGCTCAAGCTGGACCACCCACTCCGCCGTCGTCTTGAAGACCGTCGCCTGGCGAATCAACGGAATCAGCACCGCACGGTTAACCACCCGCACTTTATTAGTGGAGAAACGTGGGTCATCCGCCCACTGCGGCTGACCCGCCACTTGCGCAAACTTGCGAAACTGCCCGTCATTACCCACAGTCAGGATGAAATCACCATCGGCCGTGGGGAAATCCTGATAAGGGACAATATTCGGATGAGCGTTACCCAGGCGCTTCGGAGGCACCCCCGTCGTCAGATAATTCATCGCCTGATTAGCCAAGCAGGCCACCTGAACATCGAGCAACGCCATATCGACGTGTTGCCCGCCACCGTCATGATCTCGATGCGCCAGCGCAGCAAGAATGGCCACCGTCGAATAGAGGCCCGTGAGAATGTCAGTCAACGCCACTCCCACCTTTACCGGCCCCGCCCCCTCATCACCTTCCGGCCGACCAGTCAGACTCATCAGCCCGCCCAGCCCCTGGATCATGAAGTCATAACCCGCACGCGCGGCATAAGGTCCGGTTTGGCCGAAGCCCGTGATAGAGCAATAGATCAACTCAGGATTAATCTCCTTAAGCGACTCATAATCCAGCCCATAGGCCGCTAAACCATCCACCTTAAAATTCTCGATGAGGATGTCGGACTTAGCCGCCAGATCCCGTACCAGCTTCTGCCCCTCAGGCCGGGTGAAGTCGATAGTCACCGATTCTTTATTACGATTGGCAGACAAGTAATACGCCGCCTCACTGGTGTTCTCGCCATAAGCATCTTTAAGGAAGGGGGGCCCCCAGGCCCGCGTGTCGTCACCACTACCGGGGCGTTCAACCTTTATTACCTCTGCCCCGAGGTCCGCAAGAATCTGCCCGGCCCAAGGGCCCGCCAACACTCGCGATAAATCCAATACCCGCAGATGCGATAGCGCGCCCATACCGTTCTCCTATTAATAGAACGCCTGAAGACCGGTTTGCGCACGCCCCAGAATCAAGGCGTGCACGTCGTGGGTACCTTCATAGGTGTTAACCACCTCCAAATTCACCAGATGACGCGCCACCCCGAATTCGTCGGAAATGCCGTTGCCGCCCAACATGTCCCGTGCCATACGCGCGATATCCAGAGACTTGCCGCACGAGTTGCGCTTCATGATCGAAGTAATCTCTACCGCAGCCGTGCCTTCATCCTTCATGCGCCCCAGGCGCAGGCAGCCTTGCAGGGCCAGAGTGATCTCAGTCTGCATATCGGCCAGCTTCTTCTGGATCAACTGAGTCGCCGCCAAAGGCCGACCGAACTGGTGACGGTCCAAGGTGTATTGGCGAGCGGTGTGCCAGCAGAACTCGGCGGCGCCCAACGCCCCCCAGGAAATGCCATAGCGCGCCGAGTTCAGACAGGTGAAAGGCCCCTTCAAGCCTCGCACATCAGGGAAGATGTTCTCTTCCGGGACGAATACGTTATCCATCACGATCTCACCGGTGATGGAGGCCCGCAGCCCGACCTTGCCGTGAATCGCCGGCGCACTCAGCCCCTTCCAGCCTTTTTCCAGAACAAACCCGCGGATATCACCCGCGTCGTCCTTGCCCCACACCACGAACACATCCGCGATCGGACTGTTGGTGATCCACATCTTCGCGCCTGTCAGGCTGTATCCGCCCTCCACTTTGCGCGCACGCGTGATCATCGCGCCCGGATCAGAGCCATGGTTTGGCTCGGTCAGGCCGAAACAGCCAATCCACTCTCCAGAGGCCAATTTCGGCAAGTACTTCTGTTTTTGCGCCTCGGTGCCAAATTCATTGATAGGCACCATGACCAATGACGACTGCACGCTCATCATCGAACGGTAACCAGAGTCGACACGCTCAACCTCACGCGCAATCAGCCCGTAGCTGACGTAGTTCAAGCCACTGCCACCGTACTGTTCGGGAATCATCGCGCCCAACAACCCGGTTTCACCCATTTCTCGAAAGATTGCAGGGTCGGTCTTTTCATGACGGAAAGCTTCGAGCACACGCGGCGCTAGTTTGTCCTGGGCGAATTGCTCAGCACTGTCGCGCACCATGCGCTCTTCTTCGGTGAGCTGTTGATCCAGCAGCAGTGGATCGATCCAGTTGAAGCTTGCCTTGCCAGCCATGAATAAGTCCTCGCAAAGAAAATCAGAAGTCGTGGAAGGAGCCTAGGCCGGGCAAGCAAAGAGAGCAAACGAGGTTTCTGCATAGGCTTGTGCTAATTTCTCACTTCGAAACACTAAAAATGGCGTATTGGCGCCTTATCAAGTGAGAACAAGGTACATGCGTAGGAAAATTCCCAGCACTACCGCCCTTGTCAGCTTTGAGGCGGCGGCCCGCCACGAGAGCTTTACCAAGGCGGCGCACGAGCTCTCCATCACACAAGGCGCGATCTGCCGACAGATCGCCAGCCTGGAGGAATTTTTAAGTGTCGAGCTGTTTCGGCGTTCGCGGCGCGGGGTAAAGCTGACGGAGGCGGGGCTGTCCTACAGCCGCAGAGTCGCAACGCAACTGGATGCCGTGGAGCGCGACACCCTGTCAGTGATGGGTCAGCAGGGCGCAAATACGATTGAGCTAGCGGTGGTACCCACGTTTGGTACGCAATGGTTAATTCCTCGTCTCAAGGATTTTCAACGCCAGCACCCAGAGGTAACGGTGAACCTCACCAACCGCACACGCCCCTTCCTGTTTGCAGATACCGAGTTCGATGCCGCGATTTACTTCGGTGATGCCGACTGGCCCGGCACCGAGTCCCACCGACTGATGGGAGAAAATCCTGTTCCCGTTTGCAGCCCCCGGCTGCTGGGCAAGCGCAAGCGCTTCACCTCCTCAGAGATCGCGCAACTGCCACTGCTGCAACAGACCACCCGCCCCTATGCCTGGCGCCAATGGTTCAACGCCCAACAGCTGAATATCCCACGCGACATGACAGGCCCACGTTACGAGCTATTCTCGATGCTGTCCCAGGCCGCCATGCATGACATGGGCATTGCGCTGATCCCGCCCTTCCTCATTCAGCGAGAACTGGACGAGCACCGACTGGTAATCGCAAGCCCCGAGGCACTGACCAGTTCGAAAGCTTATTACCTGATGATTCCTGACAGAAAAGTGGAATCAGCTTCGCTGCATGCGTTCAGGGACTGGCTTATCGATCAATCGAAGCGGTACAGCCCCTGCAATTAAAGGGCAAAGCCTTAATGCTGACCTTGTAGTCAATAAAATCTTGGCGCTACAGATATACGTATATGTCGCATTTAAGCAGACTGTACTTGTCTATCTAAAATACGGCTTAAAGCCATGAATCGCGTGGCTTGTAGCGACGCTCAATGGCCAATGCGCGACCATTCACATCAACAATGTAAAAAGTCGCTCTAAACCTTTGCGCGCCTTTAAAGGCCTGTATTTGAAGAGATTATTCCAAGTCGTTGCGACAATCGGTCACAGGGTGACTTGTAGTTAATTTTTCGTCACCCGTCATAATCCCTTGAAGGCCGTAAAGTTCGCCTGCAAAATGCCGCGCCCCGCTGTCATTTCAGCGGGATCGTGCTGATCGGCCGCCCCAGTTGTGCCACTCGCGGCGCACTGGCCTTTTTACAAAAAGATCAAAAGCAAAAAGATCATGCAGGAGATTTGACGTGCACATTGGTGTTCCTCTCGAAACCCAGACCGGTGAAACGCGGGTGGCTGCCACCCCGGAAACCATCAAGAAGCTGATCGGCCAGGGCCATAAGGTCACTGTACAAAGCGGAGCAGGCATTAAGGCCAGCGTCGTCGACAGTGCCTATGAAACAGCAGGCGCAACCATTGGCAGCGCCAACGATGCATTTGGCGCCGAGCTGATTCTCAAAGTGGTTGCTCCCAGCGACAGCGAATTGGCGCTGATCAAAAGCGGCACCGTGTTGGTGGGCATGCTCAATCCGTTCAGCAACGAAACCATTGCCAAGCTGGCCGAGCGCGGCATTACCGCCTTCGCTCTTGAAGCAGCCCCACGCACCTCGCGTGCCCAGAGCCTCGACGTGCTGTCCTCGCAAGCCAACATCGCCGGCTATAAAGCCGTGTTGCTCGCCGCTCATCACTATCCGCGCTTCATGCCGATGCTGATGACCGCCGCAGGTACCGTCAAAGCCGCTCGGGTGCTGATTCTAGGTGCGGGCGTCGCAGGCTTGCAGGCCATTGCCACGGCCAAACGCCTCGGTGCAGTGATCGAAGCGTCTGACGTACGCCCGGCGGTAAAAGAGCAGATCGAATCCCTCGGCGCCAAGTTTGTCGACGTACCTTACGAAACCGACGAAGAGCGCGAATGCGCCGTCGGCGTCGGCGGTTATGCACGCCCGATGCCCACAAGCTGGATGCAACGCCAGGCCCTTGCCGTGCACGAGCGCGCCAAGCAAGCCGATATCGTCATTACCACCGCCCTGATCCCAGGCCGCAAGGCACCCACCTTACTCAGCGCCGAGACAGTTGCGCAGATGAAACCCGGCTCGGTGGTCATTGACCTCGCGGCAGCCCAGGGCGGCAACTGCCCGCTGACCGTTGCCGACCAGGTGGTGGTGGAAAACGGCGTGATCATTTGTGGCCCGACCAACCTCGCCGGCGCTGTTGCCGCCGATGCGTCGGCCTTGTATGCGCGCAACCTGCTGGACTTCCTGAAGCTGGTCTTCACCAAGGAAGGGCAGTTTGAAATCAACCTCGAAGACGACATCGTCGCTGCGTGCCTGATGTGCCGCGACGGCCAAGTCATCCGCAAAAACGCCTAAGCAAGGATTCAGACGATGGAAGAGCTTATCTCCCCCGGTATCTACAACCTGATCATCTTTGTGCTGGCGATCTATGTCGGTTACCACGTGGTCTGGAACGTTACCCCCGCGCTGCACACGCCGCTGATGGCGGTAACCAACGCCATTTCGGCGATCGTAATCGTCGGCGCCATGCTCGCGGCCGCGCTTACAGTCACACCACTGGGCAAGACCATGGGCACCCTCGCCGTGGCGCTGGCGGCGGTCAACGTGTTCGGCGGCTTCCTGGTCACGCGCCGCATGCTTGAGATGTTCAAGAAGAAAGCCCCGAAAGTAAAAGAAGAGGCGCCATCGGCATGAGCATGAATCTGGTAACGACGCTCTACCTGATCGCGTCGATCTGTTTCATTCAGGCCCTTAAAGGCCTGTCGCACCCGACCACCTCGCGACGCGGCAACCTGTTCGGCATGCTCGGCATGGCGCTGGCAGTGCTCACCACCGTGGGCCTCATCTATAAGCTGGGCGCCGAGCTTGCGACGGCCGGCATCGGCTATGTGATCGTCGGCCTGCTGGTCGGCGGCACCGCTGGTTCGATCATGGCCAAGCGCGTTGAGATGACCAAGATGCCGGAGCTGGTGGCGTTCATGCACAGCATGATCGGCCTGGCCGCGGTGTTCATTGCAATTGCCGCCGTGGTTGAGCCGCAATCGCTGGGCATCGTCAAGCACCTGGGCGATGCGATTCCGGCGGGCAACCGTCTGGAGCTGTTCCTCGGTGCCGCCATCGGCGCCATAACCTTCTCCGGCTCGGTGATCGCCTTCGGCAAACTGTCGGGCAAGTACAAATTCCGCCTGTTCCAGGGCGCACCGGTACAGTTCGGCGGCCAGCACAAGCTGAACCTGGTATTGGGCCTCGCTACGCTGGGCCTGGGTTTGGCGTTCATGTTCACCGGCAACCTCACCGCCTTCGCGCTGATGCTGGCCCTGGCCTTCGTGCTGGGCGTACTCATCATCATCCCCATTGGCGGCGCCGATATGCCCGTGGTGGTGTCGATGCTTAACAGCTACTCCGGCTGGGCGGCGGCGGGTATCGGCTTCTCGCTGAACAACTCGATGCTAATCATCGCCGGTTCGCTCGTCGGCTCAAGCGGCGCGATCCTGTCGTACATCATGTGCAAGGCGATGAATCGTTCCTTCTTTAATGTACTGCTCGGCGGCTTCGGCAACGCGCCGGATACCAGTGCCGCTGCGGGTTCTAAAGAAGCGCGCCCGGTGAAGTCCGGCTCGGCCGACGATGCGACCTTTCTGCTGACCAACGCCGACACCGTGATCATCGTGCCAGGCTACGGCTTGGCGGTGGCGCGGGCGCAACACGCGCTGAAGGAATTGACCGAGAAACTGACCCACCACGGCGTCACCGTGAAATATGCGATCCACCCGGTGGCGGGCCGTATGCCTGGGCATATGAACGTGCTGCTCGCCGAGGCTGAAGTGCCTTACGACCAAGTGTTCGAGATGGAAGACATCAACTCTGAATTCGGCCAGGCCGACGTGGTGCTGGTGCTGGGCGCGAACGACGTGGTCAACCCGGCCGCGAAGAACGATCCGAACTCACCGATCGCCGGTATGCCGATCCTGGAAGCGTTCAAAGCCAAGACCATCATCGTCAACAAGCGCTCAATGGCCAGTGGTTACGCCGGCTTGGATAACGAGTTGTTCTACCTGGACAAGACCATGATGGTTTTCGGCGACGCCAAGAAGGTCATTGAAGACATGGTTAAAGCCGTCGACTAACACTGCTTCAGCGCAATACTCCAAACCCCGGCCTCACGTAGGCTGGGGTTTTTTATTGCTGCATGAAACCCGACCAAAGGCTCTAAATCGCTGCCTTGCATTCGACCATGGTAGCGGGCCGAATTTTTTTGAAATCACTACACTGCCCACCTTGCTTCCGTAGCCTGAGATAACCATTCATGTACCGTGATCGTATCCGCTTGCCTTCGCTGTTGAACAAGGTCATGAGCGCGGCAGACGCCGCCGCACTGATCGAGGACGGCATGACCGTCGGCATGAGCGGCTTCACCCGTGCCGGTGAAGCCAAGGCCGTTCCCCATGCCCTCGCCGAGCGCGCCAAGACCTCGCCACTGAAAATCACCTTGATGACCGGCGCCAGCCTGGGCAATGACCTGGATAAGCAACTGACCGAAGCCGGCGTGCTGTCCCGACGCATGCCGTTCCAGGTCGACAGCACATTGCGCAAGGCTATCAACGCCGGCGAGGTGATGTTTATCGACCAGCATTTGTCGGAAACCGTCGAACAACTGCGCAACAACCAGCTCAAGCTACCGGATATTGCCGTGATCGAAGCCGTGGCGATCACCGAGCAAGGGCATATCGTGCCAACCACCTCCGTCGGTAACTCGGCCAGCTTCGCGATCTTTGCCAAACAGGTGATCGTCGAGATCAACCTGGCGCACAACCCGAACCTGGAAGGGCTGCACGACATTTATATCCCGACCTATCGCCCAACCCGTACGCCGATCCCGCTGGTAAAGGTCGACGACCGCATCGGCAGCACCGCAATCCCAATCCCGCCGGAAAAGATCGTCGCCATCGTCATCACCAACCAGGCGGACTCCGCCTCGACCGTGACGCCCCCCGACAGTGACACCCAAGGAATCGCCAATCACCTGATCAACTTCCTCAAGCAGGAAGTCGACGCCGGGCGCATGACCAACAAGCTCGGGCCGCTGCAGGCCGGTATCGGCAACATTGCCAACGCGGTGATGTGCGGCTTGATCGACTCCCCCTTCCAAGACCTGACCATGTACTCGGAAGTACTGCAGGACTCCACGTTCGACCTGATCGACGCCGGCAAGCTGAGCTTCGCCTCGGGCAGTTCGATCACACTGTCGGAGCGGCGCAATGCCGACGTGTTCGGCAACCTGGAGCATTACAAGGACAAACTGGTACTGCGCCCGCAGGAGATCTCCAACCACCCTGAAGTGGTGCGTCGCTTGGGCATTATCGGCATCAATACCGCGTTGGAGTTCGACATCTACGGCAACGTCAATTCCACCCATGTCTGCGGCACGCGGATGATGAACGGCATTGGCGGCTCCGGTGACTTCGCGCGTAACGCGCACTTGGCGATTTTCGTCACCAAGTCGATTGCCAAGAGCGGCGCGATTTCCAGCGTGGTGCCGATGGTCAGTCATGTGGACCACACCGAACACGATGTAGACATCCTCGTCACCGAAGTAGGCCTGGCAGACTTGCGCGGCCTGGCGCCAAGAGAAAGGGCTCGGGTAATCATCGACAACTGCGTGCATCCCGCATACCGCGATGCGCTGAACAATTACTTCGAGGGCGCCTGCGCATTAGGCGGGCATACGCCGCACATCCTGCGCGAAGCGCTGAGTTGGCACATTAACCTGGAAGAAACCGGGCATATGCTCAAGGCTTGATTGATACAGAGCCGAGCTGATGCAAATACATTTTCATCAGCTCGGCTGCAACAGCCCCAACTCCTGAAAAAACTGTACTGCTGTACCGGTCATTTCCTACCGAATTATCCTACTCGCCTCGTTAAAAATGCCTATTTCGCACTATTTCAGTGCGGACAGGTACAGTTGCCCCATTTCCGTACAGTACAGCCCCTATAAACAGTTAACTGGCCCCTCACAATACAGGTGAACTGTATCTAGAGAGTCTTGCGCCGGAAGAGGATCATTGGCATCAGTTAAACCACTACCTAATCCCGCCACAAGCGGAAGGATGTCATCATGGAACGTACACTCAGTTCCGAACTGTTCTTCGAAGATAAAGCTGTAAACACCCAGGCTTCCCTGCCTCTGCGCGTTCTTGCCAACCTGATGCTGTGGCAGCGCCGCATCTCCAGCCGCCATCAGTTGGCTCGCCTGGATTCGCGTCTGCTGGCTGACGCCGGTATCAGCGAAGCTCAACGCTACGAAGAGCTGAGCAAGCCGTTCTGGCGCTAATTGGCGCCCGCTGGCCCTGACCCACCGGGTCCACTGCCAGCACTGATTTGTCAAAACAAAGCCCGCCCCGGGTAACCGGAGGCGGGCTTTGTTGTTCTCGGCGAGTGCAATTTCGAGCCAATAAATCAGCGACACAGGTACAGTTATATGCTTATTAAATACCATAGGTACAGTTATTAAGGCTGCATAACAACCTATCCGAACCGATAAACCACAGCCTAATATCCAACCAGCACGTGGCGAGCCTTTGCGCCACCTTCACTGCTCATTTACAGGAGTCACCCCATGCCCGTTCTTCGCCTGCTCAGCGCTGCTGCCTTGTTGGCCCTGGCTTTCAATGCCAACGCGACCAGCTTCATCGTGACCACCGATTCCATCGTCGGCGCACTGAAGGCTACGTCCGACGCCACTTCCGATGCGACTTCCTCCCTGCGTGACAACAAAGTCGTGCGCGCCGCGCGTGACGACGCGGCCAGCTTTGTCGCCAGTGAAGGCGCCATTCGTGGCGTGAAGCTGGAAAGCGCCCTTGCGCAAATCCGTCAACAAGCGCCACAACTGAACACCGCGACCGACGCACAATTGGCCCAGGCCATTCTGGCCATCTGAGCCCCAGCGCGTAAAAGGGAGCGCCAACGGCTCCCGAATGCCTTGGCGCTGGCTCTCGCCCGGGCATTGCGCTAGCCTTGGCGCTCGTTTTCAGTTGTCGAGTCCCATGGCTTTTTCATACCGACTGTTCATTGTCCCTGTGTTGTTTTCTGCCTGCTGGTCACCTTGGGTTTCGGCCTTTGACGTGACCCTCCAGAGCACCGTCGCGAGCGCGTATGCCACCAGCAAGGTGACCTCCGCGCCCTTCGACAAAAAAGTAATCGTTGCCGCACGGGATGACGCTGCCGCATTCATTGCTACCGACGGCCAATGGCGAGGAGCACGGCTGGAGTCGGCGCTGGATTACCTGCGCCGAACCCAACCAAAACTTCATGTCAGCGACCTTGAACTGGCGCAGGCAATTCTCGTCCAATAACCATCTCTGTATTTCCCTCTTTGTAACTGGAGTAATTCCATGCGTAGCCCGCTGATCGCCGCCGCCCTCGGCCTGCTGTTGTTGGCCGACGTTGCCCAGGCGCAGACCCTGGTGGCCACCAGTAACATCATTGTTCGCGCGTCTGGCCGCACCATTGATTTCACCTCGGACACCACCACGTCCATCCGCGATTCCAAAGTCGTGCGTGAAGCTCACGATGATGCGGCCAGCTTCGTCGCCAGCAATGGTGAAATCCGTGGCGCTCAGTTGGAAGCCGCCTTTGACACCTTGCGCACCCGCCTGCCGGAAGCCCGTGACGCCAGTGACCAGACCCTCGCCGAAGCTATTCTCGCTCTGTGAGGCGCCTTGTCGCCTGGCTCCTGGCCGGGATTGTGCTGCTGTGTGCCGGCGCAGCCCAGGCCAGCCTGCAACTGCGGCTCAAGACAGAAGGCTTGAGCCCGGCCCAACAACAGGCCAGCCAGGCATTGCTCGATGAAGCGATGCGCTCATTGCCGCCGCGCTTTGTCGAGCAGTTGGACCGCCGTATCGATGTCGGCTGGACCGACAAAATGCCCGAAAACGCCTACGGCCAGGCTTCGCTGGTGTCCGAACTGGACCTGAACCGCAACCTGCTCGACAGCTTGACCGATGGCAGCGCCGCCACCCAGAAGACCAATCGCCCCCACGGCACCGTGCGCCGGGAAATGCTCGCCACCGTGCTGCATGAACTGACCCACATCTATGACCGTGCGCGCCTGTGGTCTCCCGACGAACGCAGACTGATCCAGCGTTGCGCTCGACAAAACAACATCACCGGCCTGATTGGCCTGCCCGATCAATGCCGTGGCCAGAACGACCGCCGCTTTACCCTCAGCGATGACCCGCGCCTGCTGGACCTCGCGGGCTGGCCACAATATGTCGGCCGTCGCGGCGAGCGCGAGCAGCACAACCGCCAGGTCGTGCGCAGCCCGGATATCTACGAAACCACCAGCCCGCTGGAGTTCGTCGCGGTCAACATGGAGTACTTCCTCCTCGACGCGAGCTACGCCTGTCGGCGTCCGGCGCTGTTCCGCTATTACCAGCAGCACTTCGGCTGGGCCCCGCCGACGCAGGACGCCTGCGCCAAGGCCTACCCATTCCTCAATGCCGGCAACGATTTCGCCAAGACACCGCTGGGCCACGTGGACCCGGAGCGGGTCTACGAGATCGACTACCTGCTGGCCGAAGCCAACCAGAATCTGGTCAGCCGCTGGGGCCACAGCATGTTGCGCCTGGTGATCTGCGCCCCAGGCCGCCCGCGCGGGCCGGATTGCCGGCTCGACCTGGACCAGCATTTGGTATTGTCCTACCGCGCATTTGTCGGTGACGTACAACTGTCGAGTTGGGACGGCCTGGTGGGCAAGTACCCGTCACGCCTGTTCGTGTTGCCGTTGGCCCAGGTGATCGACGAATACACCAAGACTGAACTGCGCGGCCTGGCCTCCGTACCGCTGAAACTGTCGCGCCAGGAAATCACCGACACCGTCGAGCACGCCGCCGAAATGCACTGGAGCTACGACGGTAATTACTACTTCCTGTCCAACAACTGCGCGGTCGAAAGCCTGAAACTGTTACGCAGCGGCAGCGCCAATCCGCAACTGACCGGCTTGGACAACATCACCCCCAACGGCCTGCTCGAAGTCCTGCAAGCCCGTGGCCTGGCCGATACCAGCGTGCTGAATGACAAACGTGAAGCGCTGCGCCTGGGTTATCACTTCGACTCCTTCCGCGAGCGCTACCAGGCGATGTTCGAAGTACTGCGCAAGCATTTGCCGATCGAACAGGCCCAGGTTGAAGACTGGTTAGCCTTGAGCGCGGCGCAACGCCGCCAATGGTTCGACCAGGCAGACCTGCGCACCAGCGCCGCGTTGCTGCTGCTGGAACAAGCCAGCTTTCGTAAACAGTTGATGCTGGCCCAGGACGAAGTCAAACAACGCTACCTCGGCGCCCGCGAGCTGAAAAACGGCGGCATGGAGAAGGCCAATGCCACCCTGCAACAGATCCTCGCCAACAGCGGCTTTCTCAGCCGCCCAGCGGAATTGCTGGGCAGCGGCGGCTATGGCCTGCCGCAGCCATCGGAAGCCAAGCGCCTGGAATCGGAAAGCGCCGAACGCCAGAAGCAGCTGCAATCGCTGACCGGCGAGCTGGATAAAGAGGTGAGGGCGCTGCTGGACCCTTCCCGCGCCGCCGAGATTGCCGCGTGCGAGGCCAACCTCAGGCAGCTCGGTGAACACCTGCGGTCGCTGCACAAAGCGGCCGGCGGCCTCGAACTGCCCTGAAATACCCGAGATAGATACACTCCAAATGTGGGAGGGTGCTTGCCCCCACATTTGACCGATGTATTCCTGTAGACCGTGCATCCGCCTCCCCTCACCTGTTTGGCCAGCGAAAGCTGGCTGAAAGCTTTCGCGTCTAGGATCACCCCCACTGTCGGCAACAAGACCGGCTGTTAACAACAACAATGGTGATTCCCGATGTCCGCCCGTAACCGCCTGCTCGCCCCGACTCCACCCGTACGTCTAGAGCCTTTCGTTCTGCGCTGAACCTGAACCGGTTCGCCATTCCCTAGCCGCACTACGCCTGGAGTACTCCTATGCTGACTTTCCTTGGCTTTGCCATGGTCATCACGTTCATGTTCCTGATCATGACCAAGCGCCTGTCCGCGCTGATCGCCCTGATCATCGTGCCGATCCTGTTCGCGCTGTTCGGTGGTTTCGCGCCGAAGATCGGCCCGATGATGCTCGAAGGCATCACCAAGCTCGCGCCAACCGGCGTGATGCTGATGTTCGCCATCCTCTACTTTGCCCTGATGATCGACTCCGGCCTGTTCGACCCGGCCGTGCGCAAGATCCTCAAGATGGTCAAGGGCGACCCGCTGAAGGTATCGGTCGGTACCGCCGTACTGGCCCTGGTGGTGTCCCTCGACGGTGACGGCGCCACCACCTACATGATCTGCGTAGCCGCCATGTTGCCGCTGTATCAGCGCATCGGCATGAGCCCGCGAATCATGGCCGGCCTGATCATTCTCGCCGGTGGCGTGATGAACATGACCCCCTGGGGCGGCCCGACCGCCCGTGCCGCCAGTGCGCTGCATGTGGACCCTTCGGATATTTTCGTACCGATGATCCCGGCCATGGCCGCGGGCGTCGTGGCAATCCTGGTGATCGCCTATATGTACGGCAAACGTGAACGGGCGCGTCTGGGTGAGTTGCACCTACAGGGCGACGAGATCGATCACAGCGAAATCAGCGTGTCGCAATTCCCTGACGCGCGCCGTCCGAAGCTGATCTGGTTCAACGGCGCCCTGACCCTCGCCCTGATGTGCACCCTGATCGCCGGCCTGTTGCCGCTGCCGGTGCTGTTCATGGTGGCGTTCAGTATCGCGATGATCGTCAACTACCCATGCCTGCAACAGCAGAAAGACCGCGTCGCCGCCCATGCCGGCAGCGTTTTGGCGGTGGTGGGGCTGATCTTCGCCGCCGGTATCTTCACCGGCATTTTGTCGGGCACCGGCATGGTCGATGCCATGTCCAAGAGCCTGCTGGCGGTCATCCCTGAAGCCCTGGGCCCGTACCTCGCGGTGATCACAGCGCTGGTGAGCATGCCGTTCACCTTCTTCATGTCCAACGACGCGTTCTACTACGGTGTGTTGCCGGTGCTCGCCGAGGCCGCCAGCCACTACGGTATCACCGCTGTAGAAATGGCCCGCGCCTCCATCGTTGGCCAGCCTGTGCACTTGCTCAGCCCGCTGGTACCGTCGACCTACCTGCTGGTGGCCCTGGCCGGTATCGAATTTGGCGATCACCAGCGCTTCACCTTGAAGTGGGCAGTACTGGTATGCCTGTGCATAATGTTCGCCGCATTGCTGATGGGGATTTTTCCGCTGTTCAGCACTCTATAATCGTACAACCCAACTGCGCCGGCCCTACGCCGGTGCGGTCTAACACACGCTCAAAGGAATACACATGGAATGGCTGACCAATCCGGAAATCTGGATTGCCTTCTTCACCCTGACGGCTCTCGAGATCGTCCTGGGCATCGATAACATCATCATGATTTCGATCCTGGTCAGCCGCATGCCCAAGCATATGCAGGCGCGCACCCGGATCTTCGGCCTGGCACTGGCCATGGTCACGCGCATTCTGTTGCTGCTGTCGATCACCTGGGTCATGCGACTGACCGCCGACCTGTTTGTGGTGTTTGGCCAAGGCATTTCCGGGCGCGACCTGATCCTGTTCTTCGGTGGTCTGTTCCTGCTGTGGAAGAGCTCACAAGAGATGTACCACGCGCTGGAAGGTGAAGACGAAACCCACGACGAGCCTAAAGGCGCCGGTGGCAAGTTCATCTACACCATCATCCAGATCGCGATCATTGACATCGTGTTCTCCCTGGACTCGGTGATTACTGCCGTGGGTATGGTTTCCCACGTACCGGTCATGGTTGCCGCGATCGTCGTCGCCGTACTGGTGATGATGCTGGCCGCCGGCACCATCAGCGAATTCATCGATAAACACCCGTCGTTGAAGATGCTGGCGCTGTCGTTCCTGCTGGTGGTGGGTACCGTGCTGATCGCTGAATCGTTCGATGTGCACGTGCCAAAAGGCTACGTCTACTTCGCCATGGCGTTCTCGCTGGCGGTCGAAGCGGTGAACATCAAAATGCGTACCGCCATCGCGAAAAAGAAGAAGCAGCAGGATCCAGTGAAACTGCGCAAGGACATTCCGGGTCAATAAATTTGACCCGCTGTTGAAAAAAGGGGCTTAAAAGCCCCTTTTTTCTGCGCATTCGGGACACGAAGCATCCCTGGCGGCATCCCCAGGCAGAGCGTGAGGCATCGGCCTTCATGACAGTTTTGTTTCAATCCCCACTTTAGCTATGCGATGCTGGCGCAGCGCCCATTCGCCAACTACAGCTTAAGTACAAGACGTAGAGCGGCACGCGGCAATTCTCATTTGCTCCTTTGGAGCACACCCACACGGGGGGCCGAGCATGCTGACCTTGCTCAATCTGCTTTCCGCCGTGACCCTGCTGATCTGGGGCACGCATATCGTCCGCACCGGCATCCTGCGGGTCTACGGCTCCAACTTGCGCCAAGTCATCGGGCAGAACATGTCCAAGCGCTGGCTGGCGTTTATCGCCGGCATCCTCGTCACGGCCATGGTGCAGAGCAGCAACGCCACGGCAATGCTGGTGACGTCTTTTGTCGGCCAGGGCCTCATGGGCCTGATGCCTGCCCTGGCGACCATGCTTGGCGCCGACGTCGGTACCGCGTTGATGGCGCGAGTGTTGACCTTTGACTTGTCGTGGTTGTCACCACTGCTGATTTTTCTCGGGGTGATTTTCTTCCTGTCGCGCAAACAGACGCGGGCCGGGCAGCTCGGGCGGGTGGGCATCGGCCTCGGGTTGATCATCCTCGCGTTGCAATTGATCGTTGAAGCCGCCGGGCCGATTACCCATGCCCAGGGGGTCAAGGTGATTTTCGCCTCGCTGACCGGCGACATCCTGCTCGACGCCCTGGTCGGCGCCTTGTTCGCGATGATTTCCTACTCCAGCCTGGCCGCCGTGCTGCTGACCGCTACCCTGGCCGGCGCCGGTGTGATCGGTTTGCACGTAGCCATCGGCCTGGTGATCGGCGCCAACATCGGCAGCGGCGTACTGGCATTTCTCAGCACCAGCATGCAGAACTCCGCCGGTCGCCAAGTGGCCTTGGGCAGCCTGTTATACAAACTGATCGGCTTGCTCTTGATCATCCCGGTACTCGACCCCCTCGTACGCTGGATGGATGATTTGGACTACAGCGCCCAAGGCATGGTCATCACCTTCCATCTGCTCTACAACGTCAGCCGCTGCCTGATCCTGTTGCCGACAATTGGCCCGATGGCCCGCCTGTGCGCGTGGTTGCTGCCCGAGCGTGAAGAGGTCAACGGCAAGGCCAAGCCCCGGCATCTTGACCCCACTGCCCTCACCACGCCCAGCCTGGCGCTGGCCAACGCCGCCCGCGAGACCCTGCGCCTGGGCGATCTGATCGACAACATGCTCAGCGCGATGCAGGAAGTGCTGCTCGGCAAGCAAACCGCCATCACTCAGGAAATGCGCAGCCTCAGTGATGACGTCGAAGCGCTCTACAGCGCAATCAAACTCTACCTGGCGCAAATGCCCCGCGAAGACCTCAGCGAACACGACAGTCGGCGCTGGGCCGAGATCATCGAACTGTCGATCAACCTAAAGCTGGCCGGTGACCTGATCGAACGCATGCTGCGTAAAGTCCAGCAGCAAAAGACCTCACAGCGCCGCCAGTTCTCCGAAGTGGGGCTGGAAGAACTCACCGACCTGCACAGCCAGTTGATCGCCAACCTGCGCCTGGGCCTGTCGGTGTTCCTCAGCGCCGATCCGGAAAGCGCCCGTCAGTTGCTGCGGGAGAAACGCCGCTTCCGCGCCCAGGAACGCCGCCTGGCCCATGCCCACGTCAGCCGCCTGCAACGCAAGATCGTGCAAAGCCTGGAAACCAGTTCCCTGCATCTTGAACTGATTGCCGACATGAAACGCCTGAACTCGTTGTTTTGCAGCAGTGCGTATGTAGTGTTGGAAACCTCCGACACCGGCGCGCTCTCGGCTGAAGATATTGCCGACATCACGCATTCGCCCTGAACGTACGATGGCCCGTGAAGTCAGTTAGAGCTGACCTCACTCGCCAGGAAGCCAGTTATGCGTCGCCTGTTATTCGCCTGCCTGCTCATGGGTTCTGCCCACGCCTTTGCCTTTGATCGCTTGCAAGTCGAGGGCTACACCCTGCCCAACGGCTTGCAACTGCTGCTCAAACCGGGCACCGAACGCGGGCATGTCGCCATCCGCCTGGTGGTGGGCGTCGGCCTGGATGACTTCAGTTGCGAGGAAAAGGAACTGCCGCACCTGCTCGAGCATGTGTTGTTCAGCGGCATTGACGGCGCGGACGAAGGCGACCTCGAAGAGCGCATGCAAGCCCTGGGCGGCGAGTGGAACGCCTACACCAGCAATGCCGACACCACCTTCGTGATCGAAGCCCCCGCGCACAACCAACGCAAAGTGCTCGACTTATTGCTGGCGATCATCACCCGCACCGAACTGACCGACGCCAACATTGACGCCGCCAAAAAAGTGGTTGAGCGCGAAGACGGCGGCCATTACTCGCACCTGCAACGCCTCCTGGACCGTCAAGACCTCGGCCACACCGCCAGCAATCAGTTGGCGGTCGAGTTGGGCCTCAAATGCGCCGAGCGCGCCGAAGTCGGTCACCTGACCCGCGAGCAGTTGCAGGCGCTGCGCACGCATTGGTACGCCCCCAATAACATGACGCTAATCGTCGTCGGCGATCTCGACAAACTGCTGCCGGCCTATCTGGAGCGCACCTACGGCGAACTTGACCCGGTCGACCCCACCGAACACCGGCCCTTGCCCGAGATCCGGCACACCGCGCTCGGCCACCGCGAGCTAATCCACGGTTGGGTCGGCGACAGCGCAAAACTGCACTGGCTGTTCCCCGAACCCGTGCTGGACGACCAGCATGATGAGACCTACGACCTGCTCAAGGACTACCTCGACTGGGCGCTGTACCGCCAACTACGCCTCCAGCACGGTTTGTCCTACGGCCCCCGAAGCGAACGCGAAGTGCTCGGCGGCGTCGGTTTCCTAAGCCTGAATGCCGACCTTGAACGGGACAAACTTCCCGCAGCCGAACATGTCATGCAGGACCTCACCGCCCAACTGCTCAAGGACGGCCTTGATCCGGCCGTCTTCGCGCGCCTGCAGCAGGCCGCCATCGCGCGGCAAGCCTGGGCCGTGCAGGGCAACAGCGCATTGGCGGACTACTACTGGGCTGCGGCAGCCGACTACGACAACGGCCGCTTCAGCGACCCGGCCAAACGCATCAAGGCCGTCCATCTGGACCAGGCCAACCAGGCCATGCGCCAATTGCTCAAGCAGCCAGGTTACTGGCGTGTGGAAAAACCCCTGCTCAGTTACGACATGCTGAGTTGGATCGGCGCCGGTGCACTCGGCCTGATCGCCATTGTGTTGATCGGCATACGGGTTTATCGCAAACGGATCGCGTAATGAGGCACCGAACACCAGGTTAAGACGTTATTCTGTTTGGGTTTTTCTCCTACAAAAGACTGCGAACCGCCGAATGCCGAACCTGACCCACTACATCCAGCGCATCCTCGAACTGATGAAGCGCTACCCAGGGGTGATTGCCTTGGGCGGTTTCATTTCGGGTGTGAGCAGCTTCATCCTGGTAGACCGCCAGCAGGGCATGGCCAGCTGGATCGCGGTGATCATGCTGGTGAGCTGGCTGTGGCTGATGCTGGAGAACAGCTTTACCCAACTGTTTACCAAAGTCTTCAAGCGGGAAATCCCCGAGCCCCTGCTGCGCTACGCCACCCAGATGATCCACCAGGAAAGTCTGTTTTTTGTGCTGCCGTTCTTTTTCATCACCACCGCCTGGAACAGCGGCCAATCGATTTTCACCGGCCTGCTCGGCGCGGCGGCGCTGGTATCAATCATCGACCCGCTGTACTACAAGTGGCTGGCCCCCAAACGCTCTCTGTTCCTGGCGCTGCACACCCTGACCCTGTTCGCCGCGTTGCTCACGGCGCTGCCGATTATCCTGCACCTGACCACCGCCGAGAGTTACAAACTCGCCCTCGGGGTGGCCATGGCCTTGTCGATCCCAAGCCTGGCGGTGAGCCTGCCACTGCGCAGCTTCAAAGGCTGGGCGATGTTGCTGGGGGTGACGGCCGTCATCGGTTGCGCGGGTTGGTTCCTGCGCAGCTGGGTTCCCCCGGCCACGCTGTGGTTGACCGAAGTGGCCATCAGCACCCAACTGCAAGACCGCACGCCGGGCGATGACCTCAAGGAAGTCAGCGCCGCACAATTGCGCAGCGCCGGGCTGTACGCCTATACCGCGATCAACGCACCGCGCGGGCTGGATGAGCGGATCTACCACGTGTGGAAATTCAACGGCAAAGAAGTCGACCGCATTGCCCTGGATATTCACGGTGGGCGCAAAGAGGGCTACCGCGCCTGGACCCACAAGCAGAATTTCCCGGGCGACGCAGCGGGCCGCTGGCAGGTTCAGGTGCTGACCGAAGACGGGCAAGTGATCGGCGTACTGCGTTTTAAAGTCACCGACGCAGCACAAACGGACAACCCAAAATAGGCTGTATCGTGCTATTACGTAGCAATTGTGGATAGCCAATACAAGCTCGGAGCTTATGACCAGTAGCACCACGGCCGGCGCAGCCCAACTCGATACGTCCTCCGTTCCTCCTTTACTGCGGATTACCGGAGACTGGACGCTTGCCCACTACGCAAACCTGAAGAAGCTGTCGGACAAACTCGACGGCCAATACGACGCCGGCGCGCGCATCGACCTCAATGGCCTCGGCGCGCTGGACACCGCCGGCGCCTCGCTGCTGGTGGAGCTGCTGGGGCCAACCCGCATCGAACAATCGGCCGAGCAGACCGATTGCAGCCTGTCTGCCGCCGACCGCGCACTGCTCAAGACCGTCTACCGCTCCCTGAACGACTTCTGCGTTCCCGAAAAAGCCCCCGAAGAAGCCACCGGCATCCAGCTGCTGGCGCGTATCGGCCGGGCGGTGGACACGGTGTGGCAGGACAGCAAGCAGTTGCTGGGCTTCATCGGCCTGATCCTCGAGACTTTCGCGCGTGGCATTTTCCGGCCCAAGCGCTGGCGTATCACGCCGATGGTTGCGCACTTGGAACAAGTCGGCCTCGACGCCGCGCCCATCGTGGCCTTGCTGACCTTTCTGGTAGGCGCCGTAGTGGCATTTCTCGGTGCGACAGTGCTCAAGAGCTTCGGCGCAACGATTTTTACCGTGGACCTGGTGGCCTTCTCCTTCCTGCGCGAATTCGGCGTGCTGCTTACAGCCATCCTGATTGCCGGTCGCACAGCCAGTGCGTTTACCGCACAAATCGGCTCGATGAAGGCCAACGAAGAAATCGATGCCATCCGCACCCTGGGCCTGGACCCCATGGAGTTACTGGTACTGCCGCGTGTGCTGGCGCTGTTGGTGGCGCTGCCGATGTTGACGTTCCTGGCGATGCTCTCGGGGATTATCGGCGGTGGCGTGGTGTGTGCGGTGGCCTTGGATATTTCCCCGGCGATGTTCCTCTCGCTGTTGCAATCGGACATTGGCGTGCAGCATTTCCTGGTGGGCATGGTGAAAGCGCCGGTCTTTGCTTTCCTGATCGCGGCCATTGGCTGCCTGGAAGGCTTCAAGGTCAGCGGCAGCGCCGAATCGGTCGGCGCCCACACCACCTCCAGCGTGGTGCAGTCGATCTTTGTGGTGATCGTGCTGGATGCCGTCGCGGCGCTGTTTTTCATGGAGATGAGTTGGTGAGTCGTTTACACCGGGCGCCGACTGAGGCGGTGATCCAGGTGCGCGGCCTGTGCAATCGCTTTGGCAGCCAGAGCGTGCACGAAAACCTCGATCTGGATTTGTATAAGGGCGAGATCCTCGCGGTAGTCGGTGGCTCCGGCAGCGGTAAATCGGTGTTACTGCGCAGCATCGTCGGCCTGCGCCGGCCCAGTGAAGGCGAAGTGCGAGTGTTCGGCAAGAACCTGCCAAGCCTGCCGGAACATGAGCGCTCCCTGGTGGAACGGCGCTTTGGCGTGTTGTTCCAGAAGGGCGCGCTGTTTTCCTCGCTGACCGTGACCGAAAACGTCGCGCTGCCGCTGATCGAACATGCCGGCCTCAGCCGTGCCGACGCGGAGCACTTGGCCGCGGTCAAACTGGCGCTGGCCGGGTTGCCGCTGTCGGCCGCCGACAAGTACCCGGCGTCGTTGTCCGGCGGCATGATCAAGCGCGCGGCACTGGCCCGGGCGCTGGCGCTGGACCCGGACATCCTGTTCCTTGACGAACCCACCGCCGGCCTCGACCCGATTGGCGCGGCGCAATTCGACCAACTGATCCTGACCTTGCGTGATGCGCTGGGCCTGAGCGTGTTCCTGGTCACCCATGACCTCGACACGCTGTACACCATCACCGACCGCGTTGCCGTGCTGGCACAGAAAAAAGTGCTGGTGGCCGATGCCATCGATGTCGTCTCGGAAACCGACGACGCCTGGATTCACGAATATTTCCACGGCCCCCGGGGCCGCGCGGCGTGGATGCCGCTCAACCGCTCAACGAGGTATGACATGGAAACCCGAGCCCATCATGTGATGATCGGCCTGTTCAGCGTGATCGTGGTCGTCGGCGCGATGCTGTTTGGCCTGTGGCTGGCCAAGTCCAGCGTCGACAGCGCCTTTCAGGATTACGAAGTGATTTTCAACGAGGCGGTCAGCGGCCTGTCCCAGGGCAGTTCGGTGCAATACAGCGGGATCAAGGTGGGCGACGTGATCAGCCTGAGCCTGGACCCCAAGGACCCACGCCGCGTACTGGCGCGTATCCGCCTGGCCGGGCAGACGCCGGTCAAGGAAGACACCCAGGCTAAGCTCGCGCTGACCGGCATTACCGGCACTTCGATTATCCAGCTCAGCGGCGGCACCCCGCAAAGCCCGGAACTCAAGGGCAAGGACGGCAACCTGCCGCAGATCATCGCTTCGCCGTCGCCTATCGCGCGGCTGCTGAACAACAGCAACGACCTGATGACCAGCATCAACCTGCTGCTGCACAACGCCAACCGTATGCTGTCGTCGGAGAACGTCGACCGCATCAGTAGAACGCTGGACAACTTGCAACAAACCACCGGCGCCATTGCCGACCAGCGCGGTGATATCAAGGTGGTGATGCAGCAACTGATGCAAGTGAGCAAGCAGGCCAGCGCCACCCTGGAGCAGACCACGGTGCTGATGCGTAACGCCAACGGCTTGCTCAACGATCAGGGCAAGCAAGCCTTCAGCAGCGCCGAACAGGCAATGAAATCCCTTGAGCAAAGCACCGCGACCATCAATACCCTGCTCAGCGACAACAAAAGCTCGGTAAACAGTGGCATGCAGGGCCTCAACGAACTGGCGCCGGCCGTGCGCGAACTGCGCGAAACCCTCGGGTCGTTGCGGGCCATCTCCCGCCGCCTGGAAGCCAACCCCAGCGGGTACCTGCTGGGCAGCGACAAGAGCAAGGAGTTCACGCCATGAAGCGTGCTTACCAACTGATCGCCCCCGTGGCCCTGGTGCTGATCGGCGCATGCTCGATCCTGCCCAAGGCCGACCCTTCGGACGTGTACCGCCTGGCCGCCGCACAAAGCGCCACACAAGGCGCGCCGGTAAGCTGGTCGCTGCGCGTGACCAAGCCGCAGACCAGCGAGTTTCTCGACAGCCCGCGCATTGCCGTGGTGCCCAATGGCGATTTGATCAGCAGTTATGCGAACTCACGCTGGAGCGATCCAGCGCCGGTGCTGTTACGTAACCGCTTGCTGGATGGGTTCCAGCGTGATGGGCGGGTGACGCTGCTGAGTACGGATGACACCAATCTGCAAGCCGATTACGAGCTGGGCGGGCAATTGCAGGCTTTCCAAAGTGAATACCGCAGCAGTGCGGTAGAGGTGGTGATTCGACTCGACGCACGCTTGGTGCGTGGAAGTGACCAACGGATTATTGCCAGTCGGCGGTTTGAAGTGCGACAGCCGGTGGGAGATACCAAGGTGCCGGCGGTGGTGGCGGCTTTTGGGCAAGCGGGGGATCAACTGAATAAGCAGGTAGTGGAGTGGGTCGTGGGGCAGGGCAACGGTGCGGTGAAACGCTGAGGGCCTCATCGGGAGCAAGCCCCCTCCCACGGGTTGATCTATGAACACATTCAACCTGTGGGAGGGGGCTTGCTCCCGATAGCAATCTCCAGCCTTAAGCAAAAAACCAATAGCACACCGCAATCGCTGCCACGACGCCGGCAAACTCCGCCAGCAACGCACACCCTACCGCGTGCCGCGCCCGCTGGATCCCCACCGAACCGAAGTACACCGCCAACACATAAAAAGTGGTCTCGGTACTGCCTTGGATCGTCGCCGCCACCAGCGCCGGGAAGCTGTCAACGCCTTGGGTCTGCATGGTTTCGATCAACATCGCCCGCGCCGCACTGCCAGAGAACGGCTTGACCATGGCGGTCGGCAACGCATCGACGAAACGCGTGTCCATCCCTGTCCAGGCCACCACATGGCGAATGCCTTCCAGGCCGAAATCCAGCGCGCCGGATGCGCGCAGCACGCCCACCGCGCACAGCATCGCCACCAAGTACGGCAGCAGATTCCTGGCGACGTCAAAGCCCTCCTTGGCCCCTTCGACAAACGCCTCGTAGACCTTCACCTTGCGCAAGGCACCGATCAGCAGGAACAGCATGATCAAGCCAAACAGCGTCAAGTTGCCGAGGATCGACGACAAACCGGCCAGCGCCGTGGCGGACAAGGTTGCCAGCAGCGCCATGAATCCACCCAACATCAACGCGCCGGGAATCAGGTAGGCCAGCACGACCGGGTCCCATAGTCGCAGGCGCTGCATCACCGCCACCGAGAGCAGGCCCACCAGGGTCGAGGCGCTGGTGGCCAGCAGGATCGGCAGGAATACCAGCGTGGGGTCGGCGGCGCCTTGCTGGGCGCGGTACATGAAGATGGTCACCGGCAGCAGCGTCAATGAGGACGCGTTAAGCACCAGGAACAGGATTTGCGCGTTACTGGCGGTGTTGGGAATGGGGTTGAGTTCCTGCAACGCCTTCATGGCCTTGAGGCCGATGGGCGTGGCGGCGTTGTCCAGGCCCAGGCCGTTGGCGGCGAAGTTGAGGGTGATCAAGCCGATGGCAGGGTGGCCGGCGGGCACTTCCGGCATCAAGCGGCGGAACAGCGGGCCGAGGGCCTTGGCCAGCCAATCGACGATGCCGGCTTTTTCGGCGATGCGCAAAAAGCCCAGCCACAACGTCAGCGTGCCAAACAGCAGCACCATCACTTCCACCGACAATTTGGCCATGGCGAAAATGCTTTCCACCATCGCGGCAAAAATTCCGGCGTTACCGCCTACCAGCCATTGCGCCAGCGCTGACACCATTGCCA
The DNA here is from genome assembly GCF_054668275.1 of Pseudomonas sp. S3_A03. Classification (NCBI taxonomy): domain Bacteria; kingdom Pseudomonadati; phylum Pseudomonadota; class Gammaproteobacteria; order Pseudomonadales; family Pseudomonadaceae; genus Pseudomonas; species Pseudomonas sp. S3_A03. Next base: position 4,149,439 of record NZ_CP162753.1, on the reverse strand, counting down.
CGACGAAGAAGCCAAGCCATAGGCCATTGAGCATCAGTTAAATCCCCCGAAAGATGGGGCGAATGATAGCGGGGCTGGCAGAAACGACAAACCCCGGAATGCTCCGGGGTTTGTGTCAGCGCCAGCGTGCTGTCAGCTGCGGGTGGCTTGGGCCGTTGGCAAGGCTTGCTTGCTGCGCCAGTGCGGCAGTGAATTCCAGTAGCGCTCGCCCTTGGCGTCGTCGTACATACCTTCCCAACGGGAGATCACCAGCACCGCCAACGCGTTGCCGATCACGTTGAGGGCGGTACGCGCCATGTCCATGATGCGATCGACACCGGCGATGAACGCCAGGCCTTCCAGCGGGATGCCCACGCTGCCCAGGGTGGCCAGCAGCACCACGAAGGACACGCCCGGCACGCCGGCGATACCTTTGGAGGTGACCATCAGCGTCAGCACCAGCATCAATTGCTGGCCGATCGACAGGTCGATGCCGTACAGCTGGGCGATAAAGATCGCCGCGATGCTCTGGTACAGGGTCGAACCATCGAGGTTGAACGAGTAACCGGTCGGTACCACAAAGCTGCAGATCGCCTTCGGCGCGCCGTAGCTCTCCATCTTCTCGATCACGCGCGGCAGCACGGTTTCAGAACTGGCGGTGGAGTAGGCCAGTACCAACTCATCCTTGAAGATGCGCATCAGCTTGAGGATCGAGAAGCCAAACAGGCGTGCGATCAGGCCCAGTACGGCAAAGGCGAAGAACAGGATGGCGACGTAAACCAGAATCACCAGCTTGGCCAACGGCAGCAGCGAGGCGAAGCCGAAGTTGGCCACGGTCACCGCGATCAGTGCGAAGACGCCGATCAGGGCGTACTTCATGATCATGTGGGTGACTTTGAACATGCTCTCGGACACGCCCTGGAACAGGGTGACCAGCGGCTCGCGCAGTTCAGGCTTGAGGCTCGACAGGCCCAGGCCGAACAGTACGGAGAAGAAGATGATCGGCAACATTTCGCCACGGGCAACAGCGGCAAAAATGTTCGATGGGATCAGGTTGAGGATGGTCTGGATGAACGCATGTTCATGCTGCACCTCGGCGGCGGTCGCCTGGTACTTGGAGATATCCACCGTCCCCAGGGTACTCATGTCGATGCCCGCGCCAGGGTGGAACAGGTTGGCCAGCAACAGGCCGACCACGATGGCGATGGTGGTGACGATTTCGAAGTAAAGGATGGTTTTGACGCCGATGCGACCCAGTTTTTTCGCATCACCCACACCGGCAATGCCGACGATCAGCGAGGAAATCACAATCGGGATCACGATCATCTTGATCAGGCGGATAAAGATATCGCCCGCCGGCTGCAGCACGTTGCTGATCCACCAGGCCTTTTCAGCACTGAAATGGTTGAGCACTGCACCGATTGCAATCCCCAGCACCAAACCGATGAGGATCTGCCAGGCGAGGCTTAGCTTTGCCTTCTTCATGTCATTACCCTTACTTCAAGTGAACTTAAGGCAAATGCGCCAGCTGCAACGCTCGAAAGCGAAAAAGTGTGTGCATCTGCCTCCCTGGAAGGTCACCGCAGCGTGGCCGAAATGGCTTACTGGCAGGCGAAAAAAGGCGCAACTATTCCCACGCAAGGGAGCGCCGTCTAATGCCGTAAACGCCTACCCTATGCCGAATCGGCATGACTTTTTTCGATAATAGCTGTCTGATCGGTCAGTTCAAATGCGACATTTTGTCCGCTGAATATGCCGTGAACCGGCCAATACTGGCTCGCTCAGAGTTTCTGCACAGCTTTGGGGCACTGGCTGAGACGCCAGTGAATTCGGCGGGCTCACGTCAAGAATGCCTTGCGCCTTGCACAAAACTTTCTCGATAGATGGTCATCCCGACATACCAAGTAATGGTTGGGATTGAGCAAAAAGGAATTTTGCGGCTAAAGGCGGCATAAGCGGAGAACGACACAAACGGCAGAGGAGAATCACAAGCCCGCCGCAAGTTCAGCAAGCCATCGGCTTGTGAACCTGCGTCGCAGCTTTCGCCTGACCCGGCCCTTGCGCAGGCACTCCCTGTACCCGTAGGTCACGCCGATCCCGTTTGATCAGAGCAACCCAGCCCCTTGGTCATGCACCGCACCTGTCGCGCGGTGCAAATAGAAGGAAGCGAAGGTGCTTCTTTCTATGGATGCGAGCCCCGTACACCACAGACGGAACTCAGTACCAATTCGGATCTTTCTTCAACTGCTCCATCAGCAGCTTCCGCATGCCCTCGTCCGGCTTACCGATAAAGCGGTAATCGGCGTGCCGCGTTGGGGATTTGTCCGCCGGAAGACCGGCCGGGACTTCCACCAACATGGCGTAGGCGTCTTCCTTGTCGAGGCTGAAGGCGACGATCAGGCGCTTGTTCAGGCAGGTGTCTGCGGTTTCGCAGAGCGGCCCGACCAAGTACTTGTCGCCATCCTCTTCCACGGCATTCATTTGCTCGGCCGTGCCCGACAGGTTCATCACCCATTCCGGCAGCCGCTCTTCTTTCTTCACCACGCCTTGCCATGTCTCGCGGTACTGAGGGTCCGCGCTGAGCAATTCATTGGCTCGGGATTGGCCGTCGTTGGCAGCCATCACCAGCCCGCTGCCGCCCAAGAGCAGGGCGGCAGCCATGGTTTTAAAAGACAAAGGGGTCATATTCAGCCTCGGCCGCGACGACCAAAGAAGAACGATGCGATGAACATCACCAGGAAGACCACAAACAGGATCTTGGCGATACCCGTGGCGGTGCCCGCGATACCACCGAAGCCCAGGACTGCAGCCACAATGGCGATGATCAGAAATGTGATTGCCCAACTCAACATGGTGATTCTCCTTACGCTTCTTCTATAGAGGTAACAGCGGTAATGCCTGCGGCCGCTGAATCAGCGTCCGCGTTTTTTGCCTAGAACACCCAACGCTCTTGGGTAGGTAACTGGCCCAGGGTGGAATCCTGGTCGGCCACTCGCAATTGCGGGGCGGTTACATCAGCAGACGCGCTACCGACGGAGCGGCTGCCAATGGAACTGAAATGGGTCTGGGTTATCGCCGGACGTTCAAATGAGGGGGCTTGCTGCTGGCTCTGCTGCCAGTGCTGGAACTGCTGGCCTGCAATCAGCGTGACCATCACCGCCAAGCTCGCAAACAGACCTTGTTGCAAGCGCAGTGGCGATACACGCAATGGGCTGAGGCTTTGGCGAGTCATGCTGCTGTTCTCCCGCATTCTGGCTATTCGTTGGGAGAGATATTGCAGAGCGCATGCCAGCTTTTTTATAAAATAAAAACCTACAAAATCAATGAGTTACATATTCGTTATTCAACATTCGGGCAGCATCCTGCACGATCCCTCCCAGGCGGCCGTGCGAAATGCACGATGGCTGGCAATCGGATCGGGGTCATGAAAACGTTAATAGCGTTGCGGAAGTGGCAAGACGGCGTGAAAAGGCCATCAGGCATGACTTTGTAGGAAGGCGTGCAGATAGCTGCACGAGGTTGCCTTTAATCAATCAGAATAAACCATGCAACTTGCCCGATTATTCCGGGACTAAACACCATCATTCATAGTTAAAGGAGCGCGGGACAGATGGAATCAGCCAAGGAACTTCAAGGCCGCATTCTTTTAGTGGATGACGAATCCGCGATCCTCCGCACCTTCCGTTATTGCCTGGAAGATGAGGGCTACACCGTCGCCACCGCCAACAGCGCGGCCCAGGCGGATGCCTTGATGCAACGCCAGGTGTTCGACCTGTGCTTTTTGGACCTGCGCCTGGGCGAAGACAACGGCCTGGACGTGCTGGCCCAGATGCGCATTCAGGCGCCGTGGATGCGTGTGGTGATCGTGACTGCTCACTCCGCCGTCGATACGGCGGTGGACGCGATCCAGGCTGGCGCCGCCGACTACCTGGTCAAACCGTGCAGCCCTGATCAACTGCGCCTGGCCACCGCCAAGCAACTGGAAGTGCGCCAACTCTCGGCTCGCCTGGAGGCATTGGAAGGTGCAGTGCGCCAACCCAAGGACGGTCTGGACTCCCACAGCCCATCGATGATGGTGGTGCTGGAAACCGCGCGCCAGGTGGCCGGGACCGACGCTAACATCCTGATCCTTGGCGAGTCCGGCACGGGTAAAGGCGAACTGGCGCGGGCGATTCACGGTTGGAGCAAGCGCGCCAAGAAGTCCTGCGTGACGATCAACTGCCCTTCGTTAACGGCCGAACTGATGGAAAGCGAGCTGTTCGGTCATAGCCGTGGCGCCTTTACCGGTGCCAGCGAGAGCACCTTGGGCCGGGTGAACCAGGCCGACGGCGGCACGCTGTTTCTCGATGAAATTGGCGATTTTCCGCTCACGTTGCAGCCTAAGTTGCTACGGTTTATCCAGGACAAGGAATACGAGCGTGTCGGCGACCCGGTCACCCGTCGCGCCGATGTGCGCATCCTCGCCGCCACCAACCTCAACCTGGAAGACATGGTGCGCGACGGCCGCTTCCGCGAAGACTTGCTGTACCGCCTCAACGTCATCACCTTGCACCTGCCGCCACTGCGCGAGCGCAGTGAAGACATCCTGACACTGGCCGATCGCTTCCTGGCGCGCTTCGTCAAGGAATACGCGCGCCCGGCACGGGGCTTCAGCGACCAGGCGCGCGAGGCACTGCTCAACTATCGCTGGCCGGGCAATATCCGTGAGCTGCGCAACGTGGTTGAGCGCGCGAGCATTATCTGCCCGCAGGAAAAGGTCGAAATCAGCCACCTGGGCATGGCCGAGCAACCGACCAACAACGCTCCGCGTATCGGCGCCGCGCTCAGCCTGGACGAGTTGGAAAAAGCCCACATCGGCGCCGTACTGGCCACCAGCGACACCCTCGACCAGGCTGCACGCACGCTCGGCATTGACGCGTCGACCCTGTACCGCAAACGCAAGCAGTACAACTTATGAGCTGTACCCTATGAAGTTAGCGATGAAACTGCGCACTCGGTTGTTCCTGAGTATCTCAGCGCTGATTACCGTCGCCCTGCTGGGGTTGATCCTGGGCCTGGTCAGTGTCATGCAAATGGCCAAGACCCAGGAATCGCTGATCCGCAGCAACTTTGTCACCTTGGACCTGGGGCTCAAACTGCGTCAGAGCCTGGGCGACCAGTGGATCATGATGTTGCAGCGACGCCCTGACGCCAAGGCGCTGCAAACCTCCAAGCTGCATTACCTGGACTTGCTCGACCAAGGCGTCGCCCATGAACAACGCGATGGCAGTGGCACCGGCTTCGCCCAGGCACGCAGCCAATACCAGAACCTGCTCGAGGCGTTCGACCAATCCCAGCAAGCGTCGCCACCACCGGGCAGCAAGGAAAACCTCACCGAAACCTTCAACGTGTTGCGCAATGGGCTGATTGCCGAACACAAGCAAGCCTTGGAAAACATCAGCGCCAGCGAACATAAGTCCCGCGCGCGCGCGTTGCTGATCGCCGGCCTGCTGGGGTTGGTGGGGCTTGCGGTGCTGATCATCGGGTTCGTCACGGCCCATGGTATTGCCAGGCGGTTTGGCGGCCCGATCGAAGCCTTGGCCAAGGCGGCCGACAAGATCGGCCAAGGCGACTTTGAAGTGACGCTGCCGATCTCCGCGGCGGCGGAGATGAACCAGCTGACCCGCCGCTTCGGCATCATGGCCGAAGCGCTGCGTCAGCATCAGGCGACCAATATCGACGAGCTTCTGGCCGGCCAGCAACGCCTGCAAGCGGTACTCGACAGCATCGACGATGGTCTGCTGATGATTGACCGCCAAGGCCGCCTGGAGCATCTCAACCCCGTCGCGCAGCGCCAGTTGGGCTGGGACGAAGAACGCCTCGGCCAGGGCCTGGGCGAGGCGCTGGTGCGTCCGGAGCTGGATGAACAACTGCAACTGGTGCTGCGCGGCGGCAACCTGGAGCGGGCACCGGAGGATCTGGAAGTAGAAGTCGAAGGCGAACTGCGCCTGCTGACCTACAGCCTCACGCCCGTCAGCCATACCCAAGGGCACATTCTCGGCGCCGTGATGGTGCTGCACGACGTGACCGAACAACGGGCTTTCGAACGGGTACGCAGTGAGTTTGTATTGCGCGCGTCCCATGAGTTGCGCACCCCCGTGACCGGCATGCATATGGCGTTCGGGCTGTTTCGCGAGCGTGCGAAGTTCCCGGCCGAATCACGTGAAGCGGACCTGCTGGATACGGTCAACGAAGAGATGCAGCGCCTGATGCAGTTGATCAATGACCTGCTCAACTTCTCGCGCTACCAGAACGGCCTGCAGAAACTCACCCTCGGGCCCTGCGACGTCATTGATCTACTGGAACACGCCCGCGCGCGGTTCGTGGAAACGTCGAATGCACAGCACATAGAACTGTTGGTGGAAGCTCAATCCGACCTGCCCAGGCTGTATGCCGACCAGGCACAGTTGGAGCGGGTCCTCGACAACCTGTTGGGTAATGCCCTGCGCCATACCGCAGACGGCGGGCAGATTCGCCTGCAGGCGCGACGCCACGGCGAGCGGGTGATTATCAGTGTCGAGGACAACGGCGAAGGCATCGCCTACGGGCAGCAAGGGCGTATCTTCGAACCTTTCGTGCAGGTGGGTCGCAAGAAAGGCGGCGCCGGCCTGGGCTTGGCGCTGTGCAAGGAGATCGTGCAACTGCACGGTGGCCGCATGGGGGTATATTCGCGGCCAGGGCAGGGCACTCAGTTCTATATGGCGCTACCGCTTTAACGCCGGTTTAGCGCGCGCAGGATGGCCGCACTTTCGGCATCCGGTGCGCCGTCAAACAGCGACGGCCGGAAACGCATCTGGAACGCCGCGATCACGTGGCGCGTGGCGACATCCAATTCGCCGGTCTGGGGCGTCGAGTAACCCAGAAGAGCCAACTCTTCCTGAAACCAGCTGATGCTCGGCAGCTCGGTGGTGTACTGCACCTGGAACCGCGCCACAGCCTGTGCATCCGGCCACACCCCCAACCCTTCATCAGCCAGGCGCTTCCAGGGAAACAGCGGCCCCGGGTCCAGCTTGCGCAGCGGGGCGATATCGCTGTGACCAATGATGTTCTTGGGGTCGATACCGTTGCGCTTGCTGATGTCCTTGAGCAAGACCACCAGCGACTTCACCTGCGCCTCGGAGTAGGGGTACCAGAGCCGCCCGGTCGGCGTATCGCGGTAGCCAGGGTTTACGATCTCGATGCCGATTGAGCTGGAATTGAGCCAGGTGCGTCCCATCCACTCGCTTTCCCCTGCATGCCAGGCGCGCTGGCTTTCATCCACCAGCTTGTAGATGGTGGCAGAGGCGTCGTCGCCGATCAGGTAATGCGCGCTGACCTGGCCGTGGGTCAGCAGCGCCAGTGAACGCTCAAGGTCGGTTGAGGTGTAGTGGACAACCACGAACTGCACGCGGTTGTCGTGGTTCGCCGAAGGGTGGCTGGTGTCCAGGCGCGGACCACTGGCGCAGCCGGACAGTAAGAGAAACACACAAGCGAAATAAAAGGATTTCATGGCGGAGGACGGTACGCTGAAGACGATAATGCAACAGTGTAACGTACGGTTTGCGGCCAGACGGTCAAATTACAAAATGGAACCTCTTTTACGCCGCCTGCACCTGGTTACGCCCCGCGGCCTTGGCCCGATACAACGCCTCGTCGGCCCGCTTGAGCGCCAGCTCACTGCGCTCACCCGGCTGGAACTGGGCCACACCCATAGAGACTGTGATCGTCACCGGCTCACCTTTGAAGTGGAACGGGCAGGCCTCAATCGCATTGCGCAGCACCTCGCCGACCGTCAGAGCATCCGTCAGAGGTGAGTCGGGCATCAGCAGCACAAACTCTTCGCCGCCAAAACGCGCGATAAAGTCGCCTGGGCGCAGACGCTTGCGCAGCACGTTAGCGATGATCTTCAGTACCTTGTCACCGGCCAGGTGGCCGTAGCCATCGTTGATGCGCTTGAAGTGATCCAGGTCGAGCATCGCCAGCGACAGACTGTTGCCGCGCTGGTGCCAGGCGTTGACCTCATAATCCAGGCGCTCGCTCCAGGCTGCACGATTGGGCAGCCCAGTGAGCGGATCGATCAGGGCCTTCTGGCGTTGCACTTCCAGATGCTCACGATAGCCCTGGGCTTCCTGCTCCATGCTGGCGACCCGTTCTGCCAGCCCTTTCAGGCGTGCCGCCACTTCCTGTTCACGCTGGTCACGCTGTTGCTGGTGTTCGTCCATGGTGCCCAGCAAACCCTCAAGATGGCTTTCCAGGACATGCTTGAGGCTATCCAGGTCCGCTGCTTCCTGCACGCTGCTTTGCAGACCGTCGACCTGTTCGCGGATCTGCGAGTCCAACGCCTGCGCAGCGGTGCGGCTGTCGGCATGGCCATCACTGGCCACCTGCAGATGACCCTGGAAGGCTTCGAGACGTTCGTTGAGCTGCTTGAGGTAAGCCTCGAATTCGTGCTGGCCGCTGTCGGTGATCGCCAGCATCAGCACCTTCAGATCATCAAGGATCGGCAGCAGCTCGTACCAGTTCAAACCGTGGGCCAGGCGCTCGCGCATGGCTTCGGCCTGGGGGCGATGACGCTCGGGCAAGGCCATTTCTTCCAGCAGCCCCAGCAGGGTGTCTTCGATATGTTTTGCCACCGAGCTGTAGGAAGGCTCGGGTGAGTCCGGCAGGGAATAGAAACCGTCCGATTGCAATTCGTCGGGGTCGGGCTCTTCGGTCTCCAGCACAGGCGGGAGAGAAAGACTGCCGATGAGCGTCTCGTCCGGCGCCTCGGCCTCAACCACGGGCGCTTCGACGAAGGCGGCAAGGGCGCTTTCGGGAGCAGGTTCTTCAGCTTTCGGCGCAGGCACCTTGGGTTCAACAGGCTCTGCGGCTTTTTTCACCGAGGCCACGACTGCGTCTTCTTGAGCTGGCGCTTCGTACACAAAGGTTTCGCCAATAACCTCGTCGATCTTGCCGGATGCTATGGGTTCAGGCTGGGGAGCCGCCGGTTTCTCGGCCTGTGGCGCAAAGGCCCGCAGGGCTTGTGTGAGTTCCTCGGACTGCTCAGGCTGCTCCGGCTCAGCGGCGGGCTTGGCCGCTACGGGTTGCGGCGTCGGGCCGGGCACCGGCTCACTGGCCGCCGCCTCGTTGACGACCTCCTTGGCCCCAAACAGACGCTGCAACAACCCCGGCCCAGGGCGCGTGGTTTCGCCGTCCGGCTCCAGGTTATTCAATGCTTGCCCTTGCAAGCCGCTCAATTCGCTGAGCAACAGGGGAATTTCGCGGGCCTGGCCGACGCGGCCATCCAGTTGCTTGGCGAAGGTTTTCAGCGGGCGCGCTACCTCGCGGGGCAGCGGCAGCTTTTGCAGCTGCGTGACCAGAGAGGTCAGCGCGGTGCTGATCTGGTCAACCCGGGTTTCGCGACGCTGCTCAGAGTCCAACACGGCCTTTTCCAAGCGCGGCAGCAAGGCGGCGAGGGCGGCGTCCATGTCGTCGGTGCGCACGACGTCGCGCATTTCCTTCATGCATTGGTCCACCGCCCGGTCGGTGCCTTCCGCCGCCAGAGTACTGCGCACCAGCCCCCGGCGCAGCAGGTCGAGGCGGGCGGCCCAGCGGCGCTCGAGCTTTTCTTGTTGCTCGATACTTAACAGGTATTTTTCTTTCCAGCGCTGGGCGTCATCGCTCATGCAAAGGGTCCGCTGGTGCCTGGGCTCAACGCGGGCAATGCGTCGGCCGTGAGCGAACCCGGCAGACGAATCTCTACCGCGACCGGCAGGTGATCGGAGATGGGCTGCGCAAGCACCTGCACACTTTCGAGGGTGAGGGTGGGACTGAGCAGGATATGGTCAAGACAACGTTGCGGGCGCCAGCTGGGGAATGTGGCTTCAACCTGCGGGGCCAGTAGCCCGAGGTCACGCAATGGGGAATTCTGTAGCAGATCGGTGGCGTGGGTGTTCATGTCGCCCATCAACACCTGATGCTTGTAGTTGCCGATCAGATCACGCACATAGGCCAATTGCAGGTTGCGAGTACGCCCACCAAGCGCCAGATGCATCATCACCACCACCAACGCTTCAGGCCCTTCGCCAAAACGTACGAGGATCGCCCCGCGACCCTTGGGGCCCGGCAGTGGGTGATCTTCGATGACCGTTGGCTTCAAGCGACTGAGCACCCCATTACTGTGCTGCGCCAAGCGCCCCAGGTTGCGATTGAGTTGCTGATACCAATAAGGGGAAGGCGCCGAGGTGAGCCAGGTGCTCCACTTGATTGATATAACCGGACCGTATGCTGCCGCCGTCGGCTTCCTGCAGGGCGACCAGGTCGAAATCACTCAACAGGTCGCCGATTTTCTGCAGGTTGCCGGCCCGCCCGTTATGGGGCAGCAAATGCTGCCAGCCACGGGTGAGGTAGTGTCGGTACTTCTCGGTACTGTTGCCTACCTGGATATTGAAGCTGAGCAGGCGCAGGCGACTGTCTGCCGCCAAGCCTGTGGACTCCAGGTGATGCTCGTTAACCTGCGGGTCGTGCAGGCCTACGACACGTTCGGTACCCCAGCGGCGCATGACGGGCCCCTTACTTGGCTTTGCGCTCTTTGGCAATCAACTGGTCGGCAACGTTGAGGGTCGCTTCAGGACCACCGGTGCTGCCCAGGTCAAAACGGTATTTGCCGTTGACGATCAGGGTGGGTACGCCTTGCACGCCGTATTTTTGCGCGAGCTCTTTGTACTGGGCCATCTTGCCCTTCACTGCGAACGAGTTGAACGTTTCAAGGAACTTGGTTTTATCAACGCCTTGAGTCGCTACGAAATCAGCCATGTCTTCAGGCTTGACCAGGCGCTTGCCTTCTTTCTGGATGGCATTGAATACCGCTGCGTGCACCTTGTGCTCTACACCCATGGTGTCCAGAGTAATGAAGAGCTGGCCGTGGGCATCCCAAGGACCACCGAACAAGGCAGGAATACGCTTGAAGTTCACGTCCTTGGGCAGCTTCTCGACCCATGGGTTGATGGTTGGCTCAAACGCGTAGCAATGCGGGCAGCCGTACCAGAACAGCTCCACCACTTCGATCTTGCCCGGCACCGACACAGGCACTGGGTTAGCCAATTCAACGTAGGTTTTACCGGCTTCAAGCGGCACATCGGCAGCTTGCGCGGTCATGCCGAAGAGGCTGGCAGTGACGAGAGCGGCGCTGAGGATCAGATTACGCATGCTTTACTCCTGGACAAATAAAGTCGCCTCACGCGACCTTTAGTTGTGACAGGTCTACGCGGACATGAGTTCGTTAGTGTAACGGCAGCGGCCACAAAAAAGGGCGGCCTTAGCCACCCTTTTTATGCTTGCATCGCGGGATTAATCGAGCGTTAACGTAGCGAGCCCTCAGTGCAGGCCCTGAATGTAACTGGAGACGGCTGCGATGTCCTCGTCGCTCAGCTTGCGGGCGATGGTGCGCATGGTCATCGCATCCCCATCGTTAGCGCGGCCGGCCTCTTCCTTGCGGAAGTCGGTCAATTGCTTGGCGATGTACTGAGCGTGCTGACCACCCAGGTGAGGGAAGCCTGCGGCCGCATTGCCTGTGCCATTGGGCGAGTGGCAGCCGGTGCAGGCAGGCAGACCTTTTTCCAGATCACCGCCACGAAACAGCTTCTCTCCACGGGCAACAACTTTAGGATCAGCTGCGCCCACGCTGCCCTTCTGGCTGGCAAAATACGCCGCGATATCCGCCAGGTCCTGATCGTTGAGGTTGGTCAGCAGGCCGGTCATTTCCAGCACCGTGCGCTTGCCGCTCTTGATATCCTGCATCTGCTTGGTCAGGTAACGCTCGCCCTGGCCGGCCAGTTTGGGAAAGTTCGGCGCCGGGCTGTTGCCATCCGGTCCGTGGCAAGCACCACACACGGCGGCTTTCGCCTGGCCCGCTGTAGCGTCGCCTGCAGCATGGGCAACACCGGTGATGCCCAAGGTCAACAGCAGACTCACGATCAGTTTGTTCATCAGCTAATCCAACTACGGCTAAGGGTTTAAGAGTTATCTACCGGGTTTACTCACCATCAACTCAATGATGGCCTGGTAATCCTCAGTACTGCAGTCCATGCACAAACCACGCGGCGGCATTGCCTTGAAACCCCGGGTCACGCGCAGTAGCAGCGCGACCTAAGCAAACTCGGTTGTACACAGCTTCCGGTTCCTGTGTAGCCTGAGCGCCAAAAATGGGTTCAGGAGACCAAAAGCGAGCAACCATCAGGTCATACATCGACCTTTGCAGGGTTTGAGAGCGTTTTGCGTTCTAATGCGCAATAAAGGTCTATCGCTCCCGTGAACCTCATCCTTCGCTGGGACAAAGCACACACAAAATCTGCGGCATTATATACTGGCGCTACTGAAACGGAAACGACACCGCTTGCCGCACCCTTTCTCGGCACCGCCCACATCGGAAATCTCATGCAACTCAAGAATCCCATTCTCGGCCTGTGCCAACAGTCCACCTTCATGCTCAGCGCCGCCAAAGTTGACCAATGCCCCGACGACGAAGGCTTTGAAGTCGCCTTTGCCGGTCGTTCCAACGCCGGCAAGTCCAGCGCGCTGAACACGTTGACCCACGCCAGCCTGGCGCGCACCTCGAAAACTCCGGGCCGCACGCAACTGCTCAATTTCTTCAAGCTAGACGATGATCGGCGTCTGGTCGACCTGCCGGGCTATGGATATGCAAAAGTCCCTATTCCGCTGAAGCTGCACTGGCAGCGTCACCTTGAGGCTTATCTGGGCGGCCGGGAGAGTTTGAAGGGTTTGATTCTGATGATGGACATCCGTCATCCAATGACCGACTTCGACCTGCTGATGCTCGATTGGGCGGTCGCCAGCGGCATGCCGATGCATATCCTGCTGACCAAGGCCGACAAACTGACCTACGGCGCGGCCAAGAACACCTTGCTCAAGGTGCAGTCCGACATCCGTAAAGGTTGGGGTGACGCGATTACCATCCAGTTGTTCTCGGCCCCCAAGCGCATGGGCCTGGAAGACGCTTACACCGTGCTGGCCGGCTGGATGGAATTGGCGGACAAGGGCGCGGAAATCGCGCAATAACTTTTCTACAGGCAAAAAAAACCCCGGACTTCGTATGGGGAGGGGAAGTTCGGGGTTCAAGTTCCGGACCGCTAGGGCGGGGTCCAGATATCTGCCAACACTTAACACAACATAGGAGCATTGAAGGGCTTCACCACCCATTCAGTAACTCTGAGTGGCAGTTCACAGGTTAAGTTCCGGCGAGCTGGAAAAACTATTGGTAATAACTGTCGGCGCTTTCCGACATAAAGCGCTTTGCCACCACGCCAGGTGGTGGCAAACCACCGGAATCAGTGCGCTTCGTCCCAGTTATCACCCACGCCCACTTCCACCAGCAGCGGCACGTCCAACTGCGCCGCAGCGCTCATGTGCTCGCGAATCTTCTCACTGACCTCTACAACCAGATCCTCACGCACCTCAAGCACCAGTTCATCGTGCACCTGCAGGATTACCTTGGCATCCAGGCCCGAATCGGTCAGCCAGTTGTCCACCAGCACCATGGCTTTCTTGATGATGTCGGCCGCTGTGCCCTGCATGGGCGCGTTGATCGCGGTACGTTCCGCTGCCGCGCGCTCTTGAGGCTTGTTGGAGTGGATGTCCGGCAGGTACAACCGACGACCGAAGAACGTCTCCACATAACCCTGGTCGGACGCCTGGGCACGGGTACGCTCCATGTACTCGCGAACCCCGGGGTAGCGAGCGAAGTAGACATCGATATACGCCTTGGCGGTCTTGGTATCGACACCAATGTCCTTGCCCAGCTTTTGCGCGCCCATGCCGTAGATCAGGCCGAAGTTGATCGCCTTGGCGCTGCGCCGCTGATCGGACGTGACCTCGTTCAACTCAACCTTGAACACCTCGGCAGCTGTGGCTGTGTGCACATCCAGGTTGTGGCGGAAGGCGTTCATCAAGCCTTCGTCCCTGGACAGGTGCGCCATGATGCGCAACTCGATCTGCGAATAGTCCGCCGCCAGCAGCTTGTAGCCTTTGGGCGCGACAAACGCCTGGCGTATGCGCCGCCCTTCTGCTGTGCGCACCGGGATGTTCTGCAGGTTCGGGTCGCTGGAGGACAGGCGTCCGGTCGCCGCCACGGCTTGATGATAAGACGTATGGATACGCCCGGTACGCGGGTTGATCTGCTCAGGCAGACGGTCGGTGTAGGTGCTCTTCAGCTTGCTCATGCTGCGGTACTGCATCAACACCTTGGGCAACGGGTAGTCGTCTTCAGCGAGCTTGGCCAACACTTCTTCCGCGGTAGAAGCCTGCCCCTTGCCAGTCTTCTTGAGCACTGGCATCCCCAGCTTTTCGTAGAGAATTGCCCCCAATTGCTTGGGTGAACCCAGGTTGAACGCTTCACCGGCGATTTCGAACGCCTGACGTTCCAACTCGGCCATCTTGTTCCCCAGCTCGATGCTTTGGATGCCCAACAATTGCGCGTCCACCAGCGCGCCTTGACGCTCGATGCGCGCCAGCACGGGCACCAACGGCATCTCGATGTCGGTGAGCACGCTGGCCAGGCTCGGGATAGCGGCCAGTTGCGCATGCAGTGCCTGATGCAAACGCAAGGTCACATCGGCGTCTTCGGCGGCATACGGGCCCGCTTGTTCAAGCGCAATCTGGTCGAATGTCAGCTGCTTGGCGCCTTTGCCGGCGATGTCCTGGAAACTCACCGTGTCGTAGTCCAGGTACTTCTTGGCCAGGCTGTCCATGTCGTGACGGGTCGCGGTGGCATTGAGCACATAGGATTCGAGCATGGTATCGAACGCGATGCCTTGCACATTGATGCCCTGCTTGGGGTCGCCATCGATGGCGCAGTTGGCCAGGATGTTCATGTCGAACTTGGCGTGCTGGCCGATCTTGAGTTTGGTCGGGTCTTCAAGCAATGGCTTCAACGCCCGCAGCACCGTATCGCGATCCAACTGGTCCGGCACGCCGATGTAGGCATGGGTCAGCGGAATGTAGGCCGCTTCATGGGGCTGGACGGCAAAGGAAACCCCGACCAATTGCGCCTGATGGGCATCGATCCCGGTGGTTTCGGTGTCGAAGGCGAACAGCTTCGCGTCGCTGAGTTTCTTCAGCCAAAGGTCGAAGGTGGCCTGGTCGAGGATGGTGGTATAGATCGCCTCCACCGGCACGGAAATCACCGCCTCAACTGACACGTCGGCGACAGGCGCGACCTCGTTTGCCGTCTTGAGCTCAACCCGCTTGGTATCGCGCTGGATCTCGTCGTACCAGCTCTTGAACTCAAGCAGGGTGTACAACTCAAGCAGCTTTTCACGATCAGGCTCGATCAGGTGCAAGTCATCCAGGCCCACGTCCAGCGGCACGTCGATCTTGATCGTCGCCAACTGGTACGACAGGAAGGCCATCTCCTTGTGTTCCTCCAGCTTGGCAGGCAGCGTCTTGGCGCCGCGAATCGGCAGGGTCGGCACGATGTCGAGCTGCTCATAAAGCTCTTTGAGCCCGCCATTCACCCCCACCAGCAAGCCGGATGCCGTCTTCGGCCCAATACCCGGAACGCCTGGAATGTTGTCGGACGAATCGCCCATCAACGCCAGATAGTCGATGATCTGCTCCGGAGCGACGCCAAATTTCTCCTTTACGCCGTCCACGTCCATGGCGCTACCGGTCATGGTGTTGACCAAGGTAATGTGCCCATCGACCAGTTGCGCCATGTCCTTGTCACCGGTGGAAATCACCACCGGACGGTCGGCGGCCGCGCTGCTGCGGGCCAGGGTGCCGATCACGTCATCGGCCTCGACGCCTTCGACGCACAGCAGTGGGAAGCCCAGCGCGATCACGCTCTGGTGCAGCGGCTCGATCTGCAGGCGCATGTCATCGGGCATGCTTGGGCGATTGGCTTTGTACTCGGCGTACATATCGTCGCGAAAAGTCCCACCCTTGGCGTCGAACACCACTGCGAAGGGGCTGTCCGGGTACTGCTTGCGCAGGCTCTTGAGCATGTTCAACACGCCCTTGACCGCACCGGTCGGCAGGCCTTTGGAGGTGGTCAACGGTGGCAGCGCGTGGAAGGCGCGGTACAGGTAAGAAGAACCGTCCACCAGGACGAGGGGCGCTTGGCTCATGAGCAGGATCAACCTTTTCGGCGGGTCAGGCGCTAGAATAGCCGGACCAATGAAAACAAAGGGACAAGGTTATCATGCGTACATTCAATCGCCTGCTGTTGACTGGCTTGATTGCACTCGCTCCGATGGCTGCCATGGCGGCAGATGATGCCCCTTCGGGCGATCCGGAAGTTACCATTCGCACGGAAGGCGACAAGACCATCCAGGAATACCGCCAAAACGGCTTCTTGTATGCCATCAAGGTCACTCCGAAGGGGGCTCCACCGTACTTTCTGGTGCGCGCGGACGGCACCGATGCAAACTTCATCCGCTCTGACCAGCCGGATATGCTGATCCCGTCATGGAAGATTTTCGAATGGAAATGATTTCTTAACTTCAATTGGCGCCGTGCAGTGCGGCGCCCGTACTGGCAGTTTTAACCATGTCTGTGTTCACCCCCCTGGCTCGGCCCGAGCTGGAAACCTTTCTCGCCCCTTACGGGCTCGGCCGTCTGCTCGACTTCCAGGGGATTGCCGCCGGTAGTGAAAACACCAATTTCTTTATCAGCCTGGAACAGGGCGAATTCGTCCTGACCCTGGTTGAGCGCGGCCCCGTGGCAGAAATGCCGTTCTTCATCGAACTGCTTGACGTGCTTCACGACGCCGACCTGCCAGTGCCTTACGCGCTTCGTACCACCGACGGCATCGCTTTGCGCGAACTCAAGGGCAAACCCGCCTTGCTGCAACCACGCCTGGCCGGCAAGCACATCAAGGACGCCAACGCCCAACATTGCGCCCAGGTCGGCGACCTGCTCGGCCACCTGCACCTGGCGACTCAAGGCGAGAAGGTACTGGAACGCAAGACCGACCGCGGGCTGGATTGGATGCTCAGCGAAGGTGCGCAGCTTATTTCGCACCTGAGCGATGCACAGCAGCGCCTGTTGCGAGGCGCGCTGGAAGAGATCGAGGCGCACAAAATGCAGATCCTCGCCCTGCCACGCGCCAACGTGCATGCCGACCTGTTTCGTGACAACGCGATGTTCGAAGGCACGCACCTGACGGGCTTGATCGATTTCTACAACGCCTGCTCGGGCCCGATGCTATACGACGTGGCCATCGCCTTGAATGACTGGTGTTCGGACGCCGAAGGCTTGATCGACAGTCAGCGCGCCCGTGCCTTGCTGGGGGCTTATGCCGGGCTGCGGCCGTTTACGGCGAAAGAAGCGCAGTTGTGGCCGACTATGCTGCGCGTTGCGTGCGTGCGCTTCTGGCTGTCCCGCCTGATCGCAGCCCAAGCGTTTGCCGGGCAGGATGTGTTGATTCACGACCCGGCGGAGTTCGAACACCGCTTGGCGCAACGCCAGCAGGTCACGCTCCAGCTGCCGTTCGCGCTCTAACTGCCTCACCAGAGCAAAAACTGTGGGAGGGGGCTTGCTCCCTATAGCGGTGGTGCAGCTACTTATTCACTGGCTGACACACCGTTATCGGGAGCAAGCCCCCTCCCACAGTTTTGATTTTCGCTGAGTCTTACAACGCCTCCAGGCACCCAGCCAGGTCGCTCCCCAACTTATCCAGAACCTGCTCATAGCCCTGAGCAGTGGCCGGCGTATAACCGCCCAGCGCATCCAGCTCCGCCAATTTCACCGGCAACCCCGCCACCAGCGTCTCGGCCAGACGCGGGCGCAGCGGCGGCTCACTGAACACACAAGTCTTGCCCACTTCCTGCAACCGCGTACGCATCGCCGCCACATGCTGGGCGCCCGGTTGTACTTCGGCGGCGACACTGAAGACACCGGCGTGCTTCAAGCCGTAAGCGTCTTCGAAATAGTCAAAGGCTTCGTGGAATACAAAGTAGGGTTTGCCATCAACGCTAGCCAGACGCTTCTTCAGCCGCGCATCCAACGCATCCAGGCGCCCGGCAAAGGCCTTCGCATTGCTCTGATAGCGCTCGGCATTCGCCGGGTCAGCCGCGCTGAGGTCCGCCGCCATGCGCGCCGCGATCACCCGCGCATTCACCGTGGACAACCACAAATGGGCATCGACGCTGCCTGGACGGTGATCATGGTCATGTTCGTCGGCTTCGTCAGCGTGAGAATGGCTATCTTCGCCGAAACGGCGCAGTTTCATACCCGGCAGGTCCTGCACCGCAACCGTCGGTGCTGTACGACCTTTCAGTACGCGAGGCAGGAAAGTCTCCATGTCCGGCCCGATCCAGTACAACAGCTCCACCGACTGCACGCGCCGTACGTCGGATGGGCGCAAGGCGAAGTTATGCGGCGACGCACCCGGTGGCAACAACACCTCCGGCACCGACACACCGTCCTGCACCGCGGCGGCAATCAGTTGCAAGGGCTTGATGCTGGTCAGCACCTTGACCTCGGCCTGCGCCAGGCCTGCGAAGAACAAACTGGTGACAAAAACGACAAAAACGGGAAAAAGTCGGGACACGATGACCACTCAATGGCGTAGGAACGGGTAACATAATAACGTCTCTATCAAATATCTGTCGCCGCTCATGCCTAAAACACCGCTTGCCAGCCGTCCCCATGACCACTCTCACTGCGTGCATACCGCGCTGTCGGAAGCCGACACCCTGTGCGCACAGAAAGGTCTGCGCCTGACCGCTTTGCGTCGCCGCGTGCTGGAACTGGTGTGGCAGAGCCACAAGCCGCTGGGCGCCTACGACATTCTAGGTGTCCTCAGCGAGCAGGACGGTCGCCGCGCCGCGCCACCCACCGTGTACCGAGCGCTGGATTTCCTGCTCGAAAACGGCCTGGTGCACCGCATCGCCTCGCTCAACGCCTTTGTTGGCTGCAACCACCCGGAACATGCGCACCAGGGCCAGTTCCTGATCTGCCGCGAGTGCCATGCGGCCATCGAACTTGAACAAAAAAGCATCAGCGACGCCATTATCAAGAGCTCTGCCGACGTGGGCTTCAAGGTCGAAGGGCAGACCGTCGAGGTGGTCGGCCTGTGCTCGGGTTGCCAGGGGGCTTGATGAGCAATGCGTTAATCCGCCTGGAGCAGGTTGGCGTCACGTTCGCCGGGCAAAACGTGCTGGATAACATCGCGCTCAGCGTCGAGCCGGGGCAGATCGTGACCTTGATCGGCCCCAATGGCGCCGGCAAGACCACCCTGGTGCGTGCCGTGCTCGGCCTGCTCAAGCCCGACACCGGCAGCGTGTGGCGCAAGCCCAGGCTGCGCGTCGGTTATATGCCGCAAAAGCTGCACGTCGACCCGACCCTGCCGCTGTCCGTGCTGCGCTTCCTGCGGCTGGTGCCGCGCGTGGACCGCGCCCGTGCGCAGGCGGCGCTCAAGGAAGTCGGCGCCGAGCAGGTGATCGACAGCCCGGTGCAAAGCATCTCCGGCGGTGAAATGCAGCGCGTGCTGCTGGCCCGCGCCTTGTTGCGCGAGCCGCAACTGCTGGTGCTCGATGAGCCCGTGCAAGGCGTCGATGTCGCCGGCCAGGCCGAGCTGTACAGCCTGATCACCCGCCTGCGCGACCGTCATGGCTGCGGCGTGCTGATGGTCTCCCACGATTTGCACCTGGTCATGAGCACCACCGATCAGGTGGTGTGCCTTAATCGCCATGTGTGCTGTTCCGGTCACCCGGAACAGGTCAGCGGCGACCCGGCATTCGTCGAGCTGTTCGGCAAGAACGCCCAGAGCCTGGCGATTTATCACCACCATCACGACCACGCTCACGACCTGCATGGCGCCGTGGTTGACGATCCGACCGCACCTCACACCCACGTTCATGGAGATGGCTGCAAGCATGGCTGATTTTCTGCTCTACGCCCTGCTGGCAGGCTTGGCTTTGGCACTGGTCGCGGGCCCGCTGGGCTCGTTCGTGGTCTGGCGGCGCATGGCGTACTTTGGCGATACGTTATCCCATGCGGCGCTGCTCGGCGTGGCCATGGGCTTTTTGCTGGACGTGAGCCCAACCATCGCCGTGACCGTGGGCTGCCTGCTGCTGGCGGTGCTGCTGGTGACCCTGCAACAACGCCAGCCGCTGGCCTCGGACACACTGCTGGGCATTCTGGCGCCGAGCACCTTGTCCCTGGGCCTGGTGGTGCTGAGCTTTATGCATGAAGTGCGCATCGACCTGATGGCCTACCTGTTCGGCGACCTGCTGGCGATCAGCCCCACCGACCTTGCATGGATCCTCGGCGGCAGCGCCGCTGTACTGGTGCTGCTGGTCGCCTTGTGGCGGCCACTGCTGGCGATCACCGTGCATGAAGAGCTGGCCAAGGTGGAAGGTTTGCCGGTATCGGCCCTGCGCATGGCCCTGATGTTGTTGATCGCCGTGGTGATCGCTGTCGCGATGAAGATTGTCGGCGTATTGTTGATCACATCGCTGTTGATCATTCCCGCCGCCGCCGCCCAGCGTCACGCCCGCTCACCGGAGCAGATGGCAATCGGCGCCAGCCTGCTGGGAATGCTGGCGGTATGTGGGGGCCTGGCGTTGTCGTGGTTCAAGGACACGCCGGCCGGGCCATCGATTGTGGTCACGGCCGCCGCCCTGTTTCTGCTGAGTTTTGTCCTGCCCCGTCGAGGGGTGTAGACTTGCTCGCTTTTTGCGCAAATAGAGAGTCGCAGGAATGAAGCTGTTCACCTCCCGTTATCTGCTCCTTGCCGCATTTTCCCTGCTGCTGGGCGCCTGTCAAAGCACACCGCCCGTCGCCCCCGAGGCCACGGACCCGCGTGCTGCGGCCATCGCACAGCTGGAGCAAAACCTGGCCAGCAGCGAGCTGGCCACCGCCGAAGACCAGCTTGCGGCACTGCAGGCCCAGTCGCCTAACGACCCCACGCTGGAGCCTTACCAACGTCAATTGGCCGAAGCCTACCTGCAGCGCAGTCAGATCGTGCTGCAAAAGGGCGACGTCAACGCCGCCGCCACCGCCCTGAGCCGCGCCCGCGCGCTGATGCCCAAGGCTCCGGCGCTGACCGGCGGCGTCAACAGCGCCATCACGCACGCCCGCAAGGTCGAGCTGGACAAAGCCGAGGAGGCCCTCAAAGCCGCCGAAGCCAAGCCGGCCGCCAAAGTCATCGACCCGGCGGCGCCCAGCACCACTGTGGCGTTGAACCTCACCGATATTGAAGAACTTCGCCATCAACTGGATGCAATCGCCACCGATGTGGTGAATTACCAGTGCGACGTGAGCATCCAGGCGCCACGCACCGAGGATTACCCCTGGCTGGCCACGCTGCTGACCAAGCGGGTGAAGAAGATTGATTCAGGGTACGACCTGAAGATTCACCGGCAGATCCTCAAGAAGATCCCGGCGCAGATCGTGCTGATCCCGCGCAAGGCGGACTAAAAGCATCGGGAGCAAGCCCCCTCTCACATTTTGAACGGTGAACATATTCAAATGTGGAAGGGGGCTTGCTCCCGATGGCGATCTAACAAACAACCAATAGCTTACGCCGGAATCGCTTTAGCCTTCGGCTCACGATCCCAAACCCGATGCTGTGCAATCGCGGCAAAAAATGCCTTGATTGCTTTCGCATCCGAGCCAACGATCAGCCCCGCATCCGCCTCCAGTTTCAGCAGATCCAGCAATGGCTTCACGTCACTGGCCACGGCAATCGCCTTCAGGTGCTTGTACGCTTCCAGCACATAGTGCAGCGCCACACCATCACCGCTCAACGCTTGCACCGACGCCTTACCGCCCGGGATAAACACCGCGTCAAACGCAATGGACGGCATGCCTTCCATCGACGCATCCACCGGCAGCGTCTTGCCTTGCGCCGTGGTCACGGGTGCCGAGGTCGGCCCCAGCAACTTGGCATGCGCCCCCTCGACCTCCAGCGCCTTTTTCAGCGCATCAATCGCCACGCCGTCCACGCCATTGGCAGCCAGAATCGCCACTTTGCGTGTCTTGATATCGCCCGACAGCAGGTTGACCTGGCTCAAGGCTGGTGATTTTTTCACCGATGACTCACGCGCTGGCACCGTGCCCTTGGTCGGTGTCGGCAGGCCCAGGTTCTGCGCCACGCGCTTGGCCAGCTCCAAGTCAATATTGGCCAGGATCTCATTCACCTGACGGGCACGGATATGCTCGCGCTCCACCTTGCCAAGCTCGAAGCTGTAGGCGGCAATGATGTGCTCTTTCTCATGCTGGCTCATGCTGTTGAAAAACAAGGTGGCCTGAGAGAAGTGATCACCGAACGACTCACTGCGCTCACGCACCTTGTTGGCGTCGACGCGCTCGTAATAGCTTTCGAAGCCGCCATCCGTCGGCCCTGCCGGCGTTTCCTTGGGCCAGCCGCCGTCGATGGAGTTGGGCTCGTAAGCCGCACGGCCCTTGTCGATCACCGTACGGTGCTGCGCATCACGCTGGCCATTATGGAACGGCGCGACCGGGCGGTTGATCGGGATCTCATGGAAGTTCGGCCCACCGAGTCGGCTGATCTGCGTATCGGTGTAGGAAAACAGACGGCCCTGCAGCAAAGGGTCATTGGTGAAGTCGATACCGGGCACGATATGCCCGGGGCAGAACGCAACCTGCTCGACTTCGGCGAAAAAGTTGTCCGGGTTGCGGTTGAGCACCATCTTGCCCAGCGGGGTAATGGGCACCAGTTCTTCAGGAATGATCTTGGTGGGGTCCAGCAAGTCGAAGTCGAACTTATGCTCATCTTCTTCTGCAACGACCTGAACACCCAATTCCCACTCGGGGTAATCGCCCATTTCAATCGATTCCCACAGATCCCGGCGATGGTAGTCGGTGTCTTTACCCGCGAGCTTTTGCGCTTCGTCCCACACCAGAGAGCAGGTGCCTACCTTGGGTCGCCAGTGAAATTTCACGAAGCTGGATTTGCCTTCGGTGTTGATCAGGCGAAAGGTATGCACGCCAAAACCCTGCATGGCGCGCAGGCTTTTTGGAATCGCCCGGTCAGACATCGCCCAGATCACCATGTGCGCCGATTCCGGCTGCAGCGAGACGAAATCCCAGAACGTGTCATGGGCCGAGCCGCCGGTAGGAATCTCGTTGTGTGGTTCAGGTTTTACCGCGTGCACAAAGTCAGGAAACTTGATCGCGTCCTGTATGAAAAACACCGGCATATTGTTGCCCACCAAGTCGAAGTTGCCTTCGTCAGTGAAGAACTTCACCGCAAAACCGCGCACGTCACGCACCGTGTCACCGGAGCCGCGCGGCCCCTGCACGGTAGAGAAGCGCACGAACACGGGCGTCTTATGTTCAGGCGTGCGCAGGAACCCGGCCTTGGTCAGTGCCGAATGGTCCTCATAGCTCTGGAAATAGCCGTGGGCGCCGGTGCCGCGGGCATGCACGATGCGCTCCGGGATACGCTCATGGTCAAAGTGCGTGATCTTTTCACGCATGATGAAATCTTCGAGCAGCGACGGGCCGCGGGCGCCCACCTTCAAGCTGTTCTGGTTATCGGAGATTTTCACGCCTTGGTTAGTGCGCAGGGCTTGGCCGGTCGCATCGGAACGGAACTCATCCAGGGCCTGCAGCTTGGCGTTGGTGTTGCCACGGTCCAGGGCGTCGGTACCGGCGAGTTCACTCTTCGGCGGGGCGACTGGCTTCTTGGTACTCATCAGACAAAACTCCTTAATCAAGTGGCCAGAGCGGTCCCCGGCTCGTTTGAGCAAAACCCCAGGCACGGCACCCGGGGGATCGCATTGCCTATGTAGTGACTGATGAGGTTTTTGGCCGTTCCTTTTTTATGACCTTTGATCGCGTTATCGCCAAATCGCTGGATGAATGCGAAATAAATGCTAAGAAACGCTATACGGACAGGCTAAAATGCGCGCCCGGCTAACCGCTGATCCCTTTTCCATGCGCCCCACAAGGTTCGCTACGTGATCGAGTTTCAAAACGTCCATAAAACCTACCGCGTCGCCGGTAAGGATATTCCCGCCCTGCACCCCACCAGCCTGCGCGTCGAGAACGGCCAGGTGTTTGGCCTGATTGGCCATTCGGGCGCGGGTAAAAGTACCCTGCTGCGCCTGATCAACCGCCTCGAAGAACCGAGCGGCGGCCAGATCACGGTCGACGGCGAAGAAGTCACCGCCCTGGACGCCAACGGCCTGCGCCGTTTCCGCCAACAGGTCGGCATGATCTTCCAGCACTTCAACCTGCTGGCATCCAAGACCGTCGCCGACAATGTGGCGTTGCCGCTGACCCTGGCCGGCGAATTGTCGCGCAAGGACATCAACCTGCGCGTGGCTGAACTGCTGGCCCGCGTCGGCCTGTCGGACCACGCCAAAAAGTACCCGGCGCAATTATCCGGCGGCCAGAAGCAGCGCGTCGGCATCGCCCGCGCCCTGGCGACCAAGCCGAAGATTTTGCTGTGCGACGAAGCCACCAGCGCCCTCGACCCGCAGACCACCGCCTCGGTGCTGCAACTGCTGGCCGAGATCAACCGTGAGCTGAAACTGACCATCGTGCTGATCACCCATGAAATGGACGTGATCCGCCGCGTATGCGACCAGGTGGCCGTGATGGACGCCGGCGTGATCGTCGAGCAAGGCTCGGTGGCCGACGTGTTCCTGCACCCGCAGCACCCGACCACCAAACGTTTCGTACAAGAAGCCGAGCAGGTCGACGAAGGCGAACAGCGCGATGACTTCGCCCACGTACCCGGCCGTATCGTGCGCCTGACGTTCCAAGGCGACGCAACCTACGCGCCATTGCTGGGTACCGTCGCCCGCGAAACGGGGGTGGACTACAGCATCCTCGCCGGTCGCATCGACCGCATCAAAGACATCCCCTACGGGCAACTGACCCTGGCCGTCACCGGCGGTGACATGGAAGCGGCGTTTGCCCGCTTCACCGCCGCAGACGTTCACATGGAGGTGCTGCGCTAATGGACCTGTTCCTGAATTTTTTCGCCGATATCGACTGGTCCGAAATCTGGCTCGCCACCGGCGATACCATGACCATGCTGTTCGGCTCGCTGTTCTTCACGGTCGTGCTGGGCCTGCCCCTGGGCGTGCTGCTGTTCTTGACCAGCCCTCGTCAGCTGTTCGAGCAGAAAGGCTTGTACGCCTTTCTGTCGCTGGTCGTGAACATGCTGCGTTCGCTGCCGTTCATCATCCTGCTGATCGTGATGCTCCCATTAACCAAACTGATCACTGGCATATACATGGACGAGGCCACCACGCTGGGCGTTGCGGGCGCGATTCCGCCGCTCGTTATCGGCGCCACACCATTCTTTGCGCGCCTGGTGGAAACCGCCCTGCGTGAAGTGGACCGCGGCATCATCGAGGCCACCCAGTCGATGGGTGCCAGCACGCGCCAGATCATCACCAGCGCCTTGCTGCCCGAAGCACGCCCCGGCATTTTCGCGGCAATTACCGTGACCGCGATTACACTGGTTTCCTACACGGCGATGGCCGGCGTGGTCGGTGCCGGTGGGCTGGGCGACTTGGCGATCCGTTTCGGTTACCAGCGTTTCCAGGACAATGTAATGGTGGTTACCGTGGTGATGCTGATGATCCTGGTACAAATTCTGCAAACCGTCGGCGACAAGCTGGTGGTGCACTTTTCTCGAAAATAACGGCCATTGCCGGCCCAACGCCGGCACATGCCCGAACAAGGAGCTTGTTGGATGAAAAAACTACTGGTTGCTTTCGCCGCCGTTGCCGCGTTTTCCGCCCACGCCGAGACCCTCAAGGTCGCTGCTTCGCCAGTACCGCATGCGCAAATCCTGGAATTCGTGAAGCCTGCGCTGGCCAAAGAAGGCGTGGACCTGCAGATCAAAGTCTTCACCGATTACGTACAGCCCAACGTCCAAGTGGCCGAAAAACGCCTGGACGCCAACTTCTTCCAGCACCAGCCGTACCTGGATGAATTCAACAAAGCGAAGGGCACTCACCTGGTGAGCGTCGGCGCTGTGCATCTGGAACCCCTGGGCGCCTACTCCAGCAAGTACAAAAAACTGGACGAGCTGCCAAGCGGCGCCAACGTGGTGATCCCGAACGACGCCACCAACGGCGGCCGTGCCCTGCTGCTTCTGGCCAACAACGGTCTGATCACCCTGAAGGACCCGACCAACATCCTGTCGACCATCAAGGACATCACCGGTAACAGCAAAAACCTGAAGTTCCGTGAACTGGAAGCCGCCACCCTGCCGCGCGTGCTCACACAGGTCGACCTGGCACTGATCAACACCAACTACGCCCTGGAAGCCAAGCTGGACCCATCCAAGGACGCCCTGGTGATCGAAGGCAGCGACTCGCCTTACGTGAATATCCTGGTCACCCGCGAAGACAACAAGGATTCGGACGCGGTGAAGAAGCTGGTTGCAGCGCTGCACACACCAGAAGTGAAGGCATTTATCGAAGAGAAGTACAAAGGCGCGATCAAGCCGGCGTTCTGATCCCAAACACACCGAAGATCAAAAAATGTGGGAGGGGGCTTGCTCCCTCCCACATTTGCTTTGTGTTGTCTTTACTTGCGCTGTAGCAACCCTGGCAACTGCGCCACCAGCTTCTGGTTGTTCAACGGCGCCCGAATAAACCCACGCTGCGTCCCATCCGGCCCGATCAGCGCGAGGTTGCCGCTGTGGTCGACGGTGTAGTTCGGCTTGCTGGTATCGGCCGGGATGAACGGGATACTCACCGCATTCGAGACCTTCTGTACGTCGCCTACATTCGCGCCGGTGAGGCCTGCAAATTGCGGGTCGAAATAGCCCAGGTACTGCTTGAGCTGGGCAGGGGTGTCGCGGTTCGGGTCGACGCTGACCAGGATCACTTGCAAGTTATCCACCGCCTCTTTGGGCAGTTCGCTCTTGATCTGGCGCAGTTGCGCAAGGGTGGTGGGGCAGATGTCCGGGCAGAAGGTGTAGCCGAAGAACAGCAGGCTCCACTTGCCTTTCAATTCGTTGACCACCACCGGCTGGCCGTCCTGGTTGGCCATGGTCACCGGCGGCAACTGACGGCTTTGCGGCAGCAGGATAATGCCGGCGTCGATTAGCGCAGTGGGGTCGCCCTGGCCTTTGCCCGACAGCACTTTGTTAACGGTCAGGCCCATGATCAAGGCCACCAGGGCCACCAGGATGAAGACAGTTTTTTGAGTTCGAGTCATAGGTTCAACAATAGGTAGTGGTCTACGAGCAGGGCGATAAACAGTAAGAACAGGTACCAGATAGAGTACTTGAACGTGTTGATCGCCGCGTGCGGCCGACCGCCACGGTACAACACCCAGGCCCATTGCAGAAAGCGCCCGCCCAATACCAATGCGCACACCAGATACAGCGCGCCGCTCATGTGGATGACATAGGGCATCAGGCTCACCGCCAGCAGGGCAAAGGTGTACAGCAGGATATGCACCTTGGTGTAGTGCTCGCCATGGGTGACCGGCAGCATCGGGATATCGGCCTTGGCGTATTCCTCCTTGCGGTGGATGGCCAGGGCCCAGAAGTGCGGCGGGGTCCAGGCAAAGATGATCAGCACCAGCAACAGCGGTTCGGCGCTGATGTGTCCGGTGACCGCGACCCAGCCCAGCAGCGGTGGCGCAGCGCCGGCCAACCCGCCGATGACGATATTCTGCGGCGTCGCGCGCTTGAGAAAACCGGTGTAGATCACTGCATAGCCGAGCAGCGAAGCCAGCGTCAGCCAGGCCGCCAGCGGGTTGGTGAATGCCAGCAGCAACGCCAGCCCCGCAATAGCCAGAAACAACGCAAATGCCAGCGCCGCGACCGGCGATACGCGGCCTTCCGCCAGCGGCCGCTTGTGGGTGCGCGCCATCACGGCATCGATCCGGCGGTCCACCACGTGGTTGACCGCCGCCGCGCCGCCCGCGCACAGGGCGATCCCCATGTTGCCGAACACCAGCACCGTCCACGGCACCCCGGCACGGGTGGCGAGGAACATGCCCACCAGCGAGGTGATGAGCATCAGCACTACCACTTTTGGCTTGGTCAGCTCCAAATAGTCGCGCCAGATTGCCTGGCCGTGACGCGTGCCGATCAAGGTCGCCATGGCATCTCTCCTTTAAGGGTGACAAGGCCCGCTACGTGTTTGCGCGGGCTGAAACGCCAGCCGAACGGCAACTGATGACGCACCCGAACCAGGCTGGTGCGGGCGTGGTAATTGACCAGCACCAGCGTCAGCAATAAGGCTGCACCGCCAGCGTTATGCCCGACCGCCACCGGCAACGGCAGACCGAACGCCACATTGCTCAGGCCCAGGCCGATTTGCGCGGCCAGGGCGATCAGCAGCAGCCCCGCGAGCCGGGTCATGCCCACCGCGCGCAATTGCCAGGCCAGGCCCAGCAGCACCAGGGTGACCAGCACCGCGCCGATGCGATGGGTCAGATGGATGGCCGTGCGCGCCTCGCTGTCGAGTTGGCCGCCCAGGTAGTTGGGGCCAATGTGTTGGGTCAGGTGAAAGCCATTGGCAAAGTCCGCCGTAGGCCACCATTGACCATGGCAGGTGGGCAAGTCCACACACGCCACGGCCGCGTAATTGGAGCTGACCCAACCGCCAAGCGCGATCTGACCGATCACCAGCGCCAGCCCGGCGGTGGCCCAATACTGCAGGCGCTTGGGCACGATCAGTGCGGGCAGTACGCCGGACAATCGCAACGTCAGCAAAAACAACAGGCTCAAGGTCGCAAAGCCGCCCAACAGATGGCCGGTCACCACCTGTGGCCAGAGTTTCAAGGTCACCGTCCACATGCCGAACGCCGCTTGGGCGAACACCACCGCCAACACAAACAGCGGCAACTTCACCGGCTGGCCAGGGTCACGCCGGTGACTCCACGAACGCGCCGCCAACAGCGCAATCAGCAAACCCAGGCTGCCGGCGAAGTAGCGATGGGTCATCTCGGCCCAGCCCTTGTCGGCCTCCACCGGCGTGTCGGGAAAATGCAATTGGGCATGGGCCAATTGGGCTTCGCTTTGCGGCACGCCGATAAAACCATAGCAGCCGGGCCAGTCCGGGCAGCCAAGGCCTGCGTGACTCAGGCGGGTATAGGCGCCCAGCAGCACGACGATCAATGCGAGCAAAGTGGCAAACAACGCGAGGCGAAATCCAGGTTTGGCCATGACGATGCCCTTATCCGATGTTCGATAGTTTCAGCAGGTGGCGCAGGTCGTTAAGCAAGTCCTTGCCCTTGACCTTGGCGTCGTAGCGCAGCACCAGGTTGCCGTGAGGGTCGACAATCCACAGCTGCGCCTCACCCGGCGCGGCGGCGTTCTTGGTAAAGGTCGAGAGGTCCAGCGCGTAACGCTGCAATTGCGGGTACTCGGCCTTGAGCTTGGCGTCGTAGTCGGCGCCCACCGGTTGCGCACTGGCCAGGGCATGGCTGGCGCGAGAGGCATCGCGGCCCAGGCCGATCTGCAACTGCCGTGCGAGGTACACCAGTTGCTGGCAGTCCGCGGCGCAGGCCGCGGGCGCGGTGACCAACAGTTGCCAGCGCGTTTCCTCGGCCTGCACGCCGATGTCGGCGCGGGTCTGGCCGTTGCCGATCATTTCGCCGTGATAGCTGCGGCTGTCCGGCACCCAAAACTGCAGCTTGTACATAAAGGTGGCGAGCACCATCGGGCCGATCACCATCAGCAGGATCAGCAACAGTTGCCAGCGGCCTTTGCGTCGATCAGGCAGCTCAGACATGTTGAGTCGATTCGTGGCCGCTCTCATGGGGCTTCTCCTTTGTGTTGTGCCGTCCGAGATAGACATAAAGCGCCAGCAACGCCAGCGCCATGGCAAACCATTGCACGGCATAGGCCTGGTGTTTTTCCGGGCCCATGGCGACCACCGGCCAGGTGGTTTCGTACGTACCAGGCCCAGCTTCGGCGCGCAGCTCGTAAGCGAAGCCGCTGCGGCCCAGCTCGGCCCATAACGCGGCGGGGTGCAGCGCGGTCAGCAGGCGCGGCCATGGCGCACCGGCGGGGTCGGCATGCAGTTGGAAGGTTTCGCCGGGGGCGACGTACACCCAGGCATCGAGGTTCACCGGTTGTTCAGGGGTGGTGAAGGCGGGCGCGGCGCGGCGGTCCGGCCACGGCAACCAGCCGCGATTGAGCCACAGCCACAGGCCGCTGGCCTGGTCATGAAAGGGCTGTAGCAACTCGACGCCGGCCTTGCCGTCGCGCATGCGGTTGTCGAGCAATACGCTGTGCTCGGCATCGAATTGACCACGCAGGCGTACACGGCGAAAGGCCGGGTCCATGGAACCATTGAGTTGCTCGCTGCTCATTGGCGCCGACGCACGGCGCTCGGCATAGGTGTCGAGCAATACCTGTTTTTCATGCCCCCGCGACAACTGCCAGAACCCCAACCCCACCATCAACGGCAGCAGTATCAACACCACCAGGGTCGGCGCGATGCCGGGACGAAACTGTTTCATGGCGCTGGCTATACTTGTTTTCATTGCCCGCCCCCTCCGTAAAAGCCCAGGAGCCAGACCATGCTCAAAGCAGCCATTGCCCTGATGCTGATCGCGACTGTCGTGAGCCTGTTCAGTGGCCTGTTCTTTCTGGTCAAGGACGAAGGCCACTCCAATCGCCTCGTCACAGCCTTGACCGTGCGTGTCGTGCTGGCCGTGATCACCCTGGCGTTGATCACCTGGGGGTTCTTCAGCGGCCAGCTGGTATCGCATGCACCTTGGTGAGGCGCATCACAGTACGTAGACGAAGAAAAACAAGCCGATCCACACCACATCCACAAAGTGCCAATACCAACTGGCCGCCTCGAAGCCGAATTGGTGCTCGGCATTGAAATGCCCACGCAGGATGCGCATCAACATCACAAACAAGATGATCGTGCCGATGGTCACGTGGGCGCCGTGGAAACCCGTGAGCATAAAGAACGTCGCACCGTACACGCCCGAGCCCAAGGTCAGGCCCAGCTCTTTATAGGCGTGGATGTATTCCTCGGCCTGGAAGCCGAGGAACGCCAGGCCCAGCAACACGGTGATCGCCAGCCAGATTTTCAGCGCGCCGCGATGGCCTTTGCGCAAGGCATGGTGGGCAATGGTGATGGTCACGCTGGAACTCACCAGCAGGATGGTGTTGACCAACGGCAAGCCCCACGGGCTGATGGTGCCCTTGGGTGCGGGGTAGAGCTTGGGGTCCGGGTTGTTGAGCAAGGGCCAGGCAAACTCGAAATTGGGCCACAGCATATGTGCGATGCCCTTGGGCCCTTCGCCCGCCAACCAGGGGCCAGACCACGTCCGCACATAAAACAGCGCACCGAAGAACGCGATAAAGAACATCACTTCGGAAAAAATGAACCACGTCATGCCCCAACGAAACGAGCGGTCCATCTGCGAGCTGTACAAACCGGCACGGCTTTCTTTGATCACGGCACCGAACCAGCCAAACATCATGTAGGCCAGCAACAGCCCGCCGACGAAAAAGATCCACGGGCCGTGGGATTCCGGGCGTGCGGCCTTGAGATCGTTGAACCACACACCCAGGCCATACACAGTGATCAGCAGGCCAAACGTGGCAATTATTGGCCATTTGCTTTGCGCTGGTACGTAGTACGTATCATGAGTCGACATGTATTCGCTCTCCTGATTGAGCGGGCAAACAGTAGCTAGCCGCCGGTATGGGCAGCCACGGGCGGTTGGCGCGCAGTGATGTCAAACAGCGTGTACGCCAGGGTCAAATGCTTCACATCCCTGGGCATGTCGCGGTCGACGATAAAGCGCACCGGCATCTCGATACGCTCGCCTGGCTGCAGTACTTGCTGGGTGAAGCAGAAGCACTCGGTTTTGTGGAAGTACATGGCCGCTTCCGCCGGGGAGATGCTGGGCACTGCCTGGGCAGTCATCGGCTTGTCGGTAGGGTTGTGCGCCACAAACAGCATCTCGGTCACCGCGCCGGGGTTGACCACCACCTCGTCAGCCTTGGCGTAAAAGTCCCAGACCATGTCGATGGCATTGGTAGACAGGAACTGCACCCGCACCTGACGCGACGGGTCGACCACTTGCGAGCCTTCGTACTGCCCGGCGGTCTTGCCGTTGATGCCGAACGCCTTGCACATCACGTCGTAGATCGGCACCAGGGCAAAGCCAAAGGCGAACATCGCCAGCACCAGAATCAACAGCCGGGTGACCAGGCGCTTGAGGGGCACGGATTCAGCCATGGCGATCACCCAAGACGAGCACAATCAGCGTGGGAGGGGTGGTGCGACGATTCGACTTGCTCCCGATTGCGGTGTGCCAGTCCGCATCATCATTGCCTGTGAGATAGCTATCGGGAGCAAGCCCCCTCCCACGGGAGGTCAGCGCAGGCCTGTTCATTTGACCTCCGGCGGCGTAGTGAACGTGTGGTACGGCGCTGGCGACGGGATGCTCCACTCCAACCCTTCGGCGCCGTCCCACGGTTTGGCCGGCGCCGGCGTGCCGCCCCGGATGCACTTGATCACGATGAACAGGAAGAAGATCTGCGTGGCGCCAAACATGAATGCGCCAATCGACGACACCATGTTGAAATCGGCGAACTGCAGGTTGTAGTCCGGCACCCGCCGCGGCATACCGGCCAACCCAACGAAGTGCATGGGGAAAAACGCCATGTTCATGCCCACGAAAGACAGCCAGAAGTGCAGCTTGCCCAGGGTTTCGTCGTACATGTGGCCGGTCCATTTCGGCAGCCAGTAGTAGGCCGAGGCGAAGATCCCGAAAATCGCGCCGGGCACCAGTACGTAATGGAAGTGCGCCACCACGAAGTAGGTGTCGTGGTACTGGAAGTCCGCCGGCGCGATCGCCAGCATCAGCCCGGAGAACCCGCCGATGGTGAACAGGATCACGAACGCCACCGCGAACAGCATCGGCGTCTCGAACGTCAGCGAGCCTTGCCACATGGTGCTGACCCAATTGAATACCTTCACCCCGGTGGGCACGGCGATCAGCAGCGTGGCGTACATGAAGAACAACTCGCCCACCAGCGGGATGCCGACCACGAACATGTGGTGCGCCCACACGATAAACGACAGGAACGCGATGCTCGCCGTGGCGTATACCATCGACGTGTAGCCAAACAGCGGCTTGCGCGAGAAGGTCGGAATGATCGAGCTGACGGCACCGAAGGCCGGCAGGATCATGATGTACACCTCGGGGTGGCCGAAGAACCAGAACACGTGCTGGAACAGTACCGGGTCACCGCCGCCGGCCGCACTGAAGAAGCTGGTGCCGAAGTGGATGTCCATCAGCATCATGGTCACGCAACCGGCCAGCACCGGCATCACCGCGATCAGCAGGAAGGCGGTGATCAGCCACGTCCACACAAACAGCGGCATCTTCATCAAGGTCATGCCGGGTGCACGCAGGTTGAGGATGGTGGCGACCACATTGATCGCCCCCATGATCGAACTGATGCCCATCAAGTGAATGGCGAAGATGAAGAACGTCACGCTTTCCGGCGCATAGGTGGTGGAAAGCGGGGCGTAGAAGGTCCAGCCGAAGTTCGGCCCGCCGCCGGGGGTGAACAGCGTTGAAACCAATAACAGGAATGCCGCCGGCAGCAGCCAGAAGCTGAAGTTGTTCATGCGCGGCAGGGCCATGTCGGGCGCGCCGATCATCAACGGGATCATCCAGTTGGCCAGGCCGACGAATGCCGGCATCACCGCGCCGAACACCATGATCAGGCCATGCATGGTGGTCATCTGGTTGAAGAACGCCGGCTCGACGATCTGCAGGCCGGGCTGGAACAGCTCGGCGCGGATCACCATCGCAAACGAGCCGCCGAGCAGGAACATGGCGAAGGCGAACCACAGGTACATCGTGCCGATGTCTTTATGGTTGGTGGTCAGCACCCAGCGCATCAAACCCTTGGCGGGGCCGTGGGCATGGTCACTGGCGTGGCCATGGTCATCGATCACAGCGCTCATGGCCGTTCTCCTGCAAACAAATGGGCGGGGCGGGTCAGCGCAATCGCAATGAAGTACGTCATTTGCTTTCCGCCTGCTTGATGGCCAACACGTCTTTAGGCGTGACCATGTCGCCTTTGTTGTTGCCCCAGGCGTTGCGCTCGTAGGTCACCACGGCGGCGATATCCACTTCCGAGAGCTGCTTGCCGAATGCCGCCATCGCGGTGCCAGGCTTGCCGTGATAGACAATGCTCAGGTGGTCGGCGGCGGGCCCGGTGGCGATTTTCGAGCCCTTGAGCGCCGGGAACATCGGCGGCAAGCCCTGGCCCTCGGCCTGGTGACAGGCCACGCAAGTGGTGTGATAGACCTTGTCACCACGCGCCACCAACTCTTGGAGCGTCCACTCTTTGGAGGTCAGCTCCTTGAGCTTGGCCGCTTCTTCCTTGCGCTGGCCAAGCCAGGTTTCGTAGTCGGCCTTGGACTTGACCTCGACCACGATCGGCATGAAGCCGTGGTCCTTGCCGCACAGCTCCGCACACTGGCCACGGTAAATGCCGGGCTTTTCGACACGGGTCCAGGCTTCGTTGACGAACCCAGGGATAGCGTCGCGCTTGACCGCAAACGCCGGCACCCACCAGGAGTGGATCACGTCGGCGGCGGTGACCAGGAACCGCACCTTGGCACCCACCGGCAGCACCAGCGGCTGGTCGACTTCCAGCAGGTAGTGCTCACCTTTGGTGGCCTGGTTATGGATCTGCTCGGCGGGCGTGGCCAGGTTGCTGAAGAACTCAACGTCCTGGCCCAGGTATTTGTAATGCCACTTCCACTGGTAGCCGGTGACCTGGATATCGATATCCGACTCACTGCTGTCGTAGATGTTGATCAGGGTCCTGGTCGCCGGAATAGCCATCGCGATCAGGATCAGCAAGGGCACGACGGTCCAAAGAATTTCCACGGTAGTGCTCTCGTGGAACTTGGCGGCCACCTGGCCCGTGGAGCGCCGGTGCACCATCATCGACCAGAACATAGCGCCAAACACGATGATGCCGATCACCACACAGATCCAGAAAATGGTCATGTGCAGATCGAACACAGCGTGACTGACTTCTGTCGCCCCTGGCGCCATATTCGTTGTCCAGGCGGCATGTGCCTGGCCGAATACTGACCACAACAGGAGGCCCATCCAAACGTGTGGATGTCGCATCATTGCGGGTTCCCCTTATCGTTCTTGTTATCCCGCCGGTTTGCACCTGCGTCGAAGGGAGCGGCTTCCATACTGCTTACAACCGCTTAGCCTCACCTGCTTATGCAGTCTGGCGTCATCAGCGAATCGCGTACAAACCCGAGTATAGACAGGCTCTGCAACCCCGCAATGTGTAGGGGCAAATGAGCGAAAATGATCGGTAAAACTCAATAAAACCGGGTGCGGAATCGATTTTCCGACGAACGATGGCAATTCGATATAACGGCTGCGCATAACCATGAAATAATTATGACAAATGCGTCTTAGGCGCTCGTATAAACGAGCTACCTTGTCTTCTCCCTATTCCTACAGCTGCAACACTGGAGCCTCCATGAACACCGCCGCATTGCGCGAGCAGATTTCCCGTGCCCATCAACACGAAGCCACAACGGGCCAGCTTGCCCTGCAACTGAAAGAACAATTGCCGCACCTGCATGCAGCCATTTCCCTGGCTGAGGGTGATCGCAACGTGGTCATGACTCGCTTTGTCACTGCCTACATCGACCTCGTCCCCGAGTTGCTCGATGCCGCCAATGACGTGGCTCGCGAGGCCGGGATCGAAAGCCAGATCAAGCCGGTGCTGAAAATTGCCGAGCATTTCTTCCTGCAGCCACCAGCGATTCTGGCAGGTCATGAAGGGTTGGACGGCCTGCTGGACGAGGCCTACCTGGCCCATCGCCTGGTGGAGGAAGTCAACGATGTGTATATCAAGCATTTCGGCCAGCCGCTGATTCCGGCGGATACCACCGTGGCCAACGTGATAGCCCATCAGTTGATCGGTGAAGCCTTCGCCAACCAATTGGACGAAGCTGTGCATCTGGCGGTGGATGAGATGCTTAACGACGAAAGTTTTGCGCTGGAGTCGGTGGAAGCGTATCGCGAGCAATTGAAAAGCCCGAACACCGAGGCCGCCTGGAAGCGCTGGCCGTGCCTGTCGCGGCAGTTGGGGGTTGAGTTGACGCTGGATCAACCGGCTTAAATCTTCCGCCGTACACAGGTCAAATGTGGGAGGGGTGTAGCCCCCTCCCACATTTTTTTGTGCCGGTTTTGTCAGGTGACGGACGGTGCCGAGCCGATCCCCGTCGTCGTGCGAATCCGCCCTTCGAGCCTGCGCTTCAACCCCCGCGCCTCAATCACCAACTTCGAGCCTTTCGCCGCATTGGCGCGCCCCCATTCCTCCAGCAACTCCAGGCAGGAATGGTCGATGTAGCTCAGGTTGTTGAGTGGTACATGCACGGTGGCACCCGCAGGCACTGTCGACAGCACCTGGGTCAACGCCGGCACTTTGAGGAAGGTCGCGGCACCGGTCAGGCGCAGCTCCATCTCACCGCCCTGAGGCAAGTCGATGAGGCTGATTTTCAGGCGTGAAGCCTTGAACGCCAACTTGACCAACGTAAGGCCAAAGCCCACCAGCACGCCCGTCAGCAGGTCGGTAAAGATGATTGCCAGCGCCGTGGCCGCATAGGTGAACATCGGCATCCGCCCGTAGCGTCCCAAGGCTTTGAACGCCTTGATATCGACCAGCTTGATCCCGGTGTACACCAGCACGCCGGCCAGGCTCGCCACCGGAATGCTTTGCAGCACGCTGGACAGCAACAACACAAAGCCCAACAACCACACGCCGTGGAACATCGCCGACAAACGCGTCGTGGCGCCCGCCTGGACGTTGGCCGAGCTGCGCACGATCACGCCGGTCATCGGCAGGGCGCCGACCAGGCCACAGAGCATATTGCCGACACCTTGCGCGGACAATTCCTTATCGAAATCGGAACGCTGGCCGCTGTGCATGCGGTCAACAGCGGCGGCGGAGAGCAGGGTTTCGGCGCTGGCGATAAACGCCACGGCGAACGCGGCGATCAACAGCTGCGGGTCGGCCAGGTTCAACAAGTCGCTGGGACGTAGCCAGTCGATGGCATCCGCGAGGTTTTCCGGCACGTCCACACGCTTGACCTGCAACGCCAGCACCAGGCTGGTGACGGTTGCAAGGCCAACGCCCAGCAGGGCACCCGGTACGAAGCGCAACCGCTGTGGGCGCAATTTATCCCACAGGTACATCACCAGCATCGTCGACAAACCCAACAAGCCCGCCTGCCAGCCGAGCCCGCCGCCAAGGGTGGGAACGGCCTCGGCCAATGCCGCCGGGAAGCCCGTCAGGTTATCCAGCCCGGACGGCTTGGGCGCGCCGTCGAGCATCACATGCACCTGCGAGAGCACAATCAGTACGCCGATCCCCGCCAGCATGCCGTACACCACCGCCGGCGCCGTTACGCGGAACCAGCAACCCAGGCGCAGACGCCCTGCCACCAATTGCAGGAAACCCGCCAGCAGCAGGATCGGCCCGAGCATCGACATGCCGTGCTGGCGCACCAACTCGAACACCAACACCGCAAGGCCAGCCGCCGGCCCACTGACCTGCAAAGGCGACCCCGCCAGCCAGCCCACCACCAGGCCACCGATAATTCCGGTTATCAAGCCTTTGGCAGGCGGCATGCCGGATGCGATGGCGATTCCCATGCACAGCGGCAGGGCGACCAGAAACACAACCACCGAGGCGAGCAGCTCCCGTGGCAGTACAGCTTTCAATTGAGCAGCACGCATGATGACTCTCCCGAGGCATTCGCCGGGCGCGGTAAAGCCTGGCTGCATCCATGGCAGCCACCGCATTACCCGGCAGGGAAGTGTTTTAGAAGCGCGCTTTAGGCGTCGCTGAAGGAATCGGCTCGGTGCCGTTCAGCGGTCGGAACGCCGCCTTGTCAGCATCGTAGGCCCGGATTTCACTGGTCTCGATGTTGTAGATCCAGCCATGGATAAACAAATGACCATTGGCCATGCGTGACGCCACGGAAGGGTGGGTGCGCAAGTGTTGCAGCTGGGCGATGACGTTTTCTTCGGTCAGCACCTTCATGCTCTCGCCTTCGTTGGCGCAGTCACAGTTGTCATGAACCATGGCCTTGGCGACCTCGGCATGACGCAACCAGGCTTTGACCGTCGGCATCTTTTCCAGGCTGTCGGGGTTGAGTACCGCGCGCATGGCGCCGCAATCGGAGTGCCCGCAGACGATGATGTGCTGCACACCCAGGGCGAGTACCGCGTACTCGATGGCGGTGGAAACACCCCCGTTCATCTGGCCGTAGGGCGGCACCACATTGCCGACGTTACGGGTCACGAACAGGTCGCCAGGGGAGCTTTGGGTGATCAGCTCGGGCACGATGCGCGAGTCGGCGCAGGTGATGAACATCGCCCGCGGGCTCTGCGCCGTGGCGAGTTTCTTGAAGAGTTCTTCCTGCTGAGGGAAGACGTCGTGATGGAAATGCAAAAAGCCGTCAACAATGTGTTGCAGCGCTGCATCGGCAGTTTCCGCCACCTGAGGGGCTGAAGCCGACGCAGCCAACGGCTGTTTATCCTGGTCACTCATGATTCATCCTCTTGATTAATGCAGGGGGAGTGTTCAGGACAGTTCGACGCTCAGCCAGTGGAATAGTTGTAAAACTCCAAAGACCCGAATGCCGACTCATCAGTCACTCGCGGAACAAGGTAACCGTCGAAACTTAACTCAAACTGAATGAACCGCTCTAGATCGCGGGTTTCAGTGATATCAAAACGCGACCATCGCGACAGGAACGGTGCGTTCCCGCGCAGCAGTCTACAACAATGCCATCTGCCTGCCCGGCGGGCAGAACGCCGTACAGTCCAGGTTGAAACCCTCCCGACGATTGAGCCCCAGGCGCTTGATCGCCTTGCTGAAGCGCTGCGCCAACAGATCGGCAAAGGGCCCTTCGCCACGCATGCGCACGCCGAAGCGGCTGTCGTATACCTCGCCACCGCGTACCTGCCGCACCAGGCTCATCACATGGGCCGCACGCTGCGGATAATGCGCCGCCAGCCACTCCTCGAACAGCGGCGCCACCTCCAGCGGCAGGCGCAGCATCATGTAGGCCGCGCTTTGCGCACCGGCGGCATGGGCTTCAGTCAGCAGGCTTTCCAGCTCGCTGTCGTTGATCATCGGAATCATCGGAGAGCACAGCACACCCACCGGGATACCCGCCTCGCACATTACCCGGATCGCGCGCAACCTTGCCTTTGGCGCCGCCGTACGCGGCTCCAGGATGCGCTTGAGCTCATCATCCAGGCTGGTAAGGCTGATCATCACCGCCACCAGCCGTTGCCGCGCCAGCTCAGTGAGCAGGTCGAGGTCGCGCAGGATCAGCGAGCCCTTGGTGATGATGGTCACCGGGTGCCGGTAACGCAGCAGCACTTCGAGGGTTTGCCGGGTGATCCTGTATTCACGCTCGATAGGCTGGTACGGATCGGTGTTGGAACCCAGGTTGATCGGCGCGCATACGTAGCCCGGCTTGGACAGCTGCTGTTCCAGCACATCGGCGGCGTTGCTCTTGGCGATCAGTTTGGTTTCGAAATCCAGCCCTGGCGACATGTCCCAATAGGCATGGCTGGGCCGTGCATAACAGTAGATACAGCCATGCTCGCAACCGCGATAAGGGTTGATCGAACGGTCAAACGGCAAATCCGGCGAGTTGTTGCGGGTGATGATGGTCTTGGCCGTTTCGATGCGCACTTCGGTGCCCTGGGTGGGTGGCACTTCCTGGTACCAGCCGTCGTCCTCGGCCACGCTGACCGTGGGCGCAAAGCGATTGTGCAGGTTAGTGGCGGTGCCCCGGCCACGGGGCGGCAGCGGAGTAGACATAAAGCGCCTCGATACTGTTTTTATATACAGTATCGAGGCGCACGATTTCTGACCAGTGCCGTTTGGCGGTCAGTGCTTTTGTGTGACCTGGCCCAGGTCATCGCCCGAGGTAGTCTGCATGTCGTGCTTGCGCAGGTCGGCCACCTCGCTTGCGCTGACCGGCGCGCCTTTATTGCCCCAACTGCCACGGATAAAACTGACTACATCCGCTACTTCCTGGTCCGACAGACGCCAGGCGAACGCCGGCATGGTGAACGTGGACGGCGCCGTGTGGGTGGCAGGCAAGGTGCCGCCGTTCAACACGATGTTGATCAACGAGGTCGCATCCGCCGTCTGCAACACCGGGTTGCCCGCCAGCGCCGGGAATACGCGGGTGTAGCCATGGCCATCGGTGCGATGGCAAGCCGCGCAGTTGTCGATATACACCGACGCGCCCGGCTTGCTGTCGTCGCCCTTCCACAGGGCCTCGGCCACCTGTTTGTCGTACTGATGCGGTTGATCGTCGGGATCCACTGCCGGCAGGCTCTTGAGGTAACGGGCGACAGCGGTCAGGTCTTCTTCCGACATGTATTGCAAGCTGTGGACAACCACGTCACTCATGCCGCCAAACACCGCGCTGCGATCACTGCGACCGGTCTTGAGAAATTGCACCAACTGGTCTTCATTCCAGCTGCCGAGGCCGTCCTTATGGTCGCCACGCAGGTTTTTGGCGATCCAGCCTTCCAGCGGCGCGCTGCCGGACAAGAATGCACTGCCGTCCGTGGCGCTCAGAGCTTTTTCCTGCATGGTCAGGGCGCGCGGTGTGTGGCACGCGCCGCAATGGCCCAGGCCTTCCACGAGGTAAGCGCCACGACTGATCACCGGGTCGACGTCCGCCGCCGCCGGTTTTTCCGCTACCTCAGGCGCAAACATCCAGCGCCACGCCGCCAATGGCCAACGCATGCTCAGGGGCCAAGGGATGTCACTGCTCTTGTTCTCCTGCGCAACCGGTTCCACGCCCTTCATGAAGTACGCATACAACGCCTGCATATCGCTGTCGCTGACACGCGCGTAAGACGGGTAGGGCATCGCCGGGTAAAGCGTACTACCGCTCTTGGCGACGCCATGGCGCACGGCCTTATCGAAGTCTTCGAAGCTGTAGTCGCCCAGGCCGCTCTTGTCCGGGGTGATGTTGGTGGAATAGATCACGCCGATCGGGGTTTCCATCGGCAGGCCACCGGCAAAGGGCTTGCCGCCCTTGGCGGTGTGGCAAGCCACGCAGTCACCCGCGCGGGCCAGGTATTCGCCCTGCTTGATCAGGTCGGCCTCGGCCGCGCTTACCGAACAGCTGCTGAACAGTGCCAAAGAGGCGATAACGAATGCTTTCATGGTCATCGCTCCTTATGCCTGAACCAGTGGGCCGGGGTTCTTCAGGTACTGCTCGCGAATCGCCCGCGCCGACCAGTAGGTCAGCGCCGCCACCAGGCCAGTAGGGTTATAGCCAAGGCCCTGTGGGAAAGCGGACGCACCTGGGACAAACACGTTGTGTACATCCCAGCTCTGCAGGTAGCGGTTCAACGCGCTGGTCTTCGGGTCGGTGCCCATGATCGCGCCGCCGTTGAGGTGGGTGGTCTGGTACGACGCGGTGTTGAAGTGCTCACCGACCTTTTTGCCGATCACGGCGATGGCCTTGGGGTTCATCGCTTGCGCAACCTTGCCCATCTTCTCGACCATGAAGCGGTTCATCTTGATGTCGTTTTCTTGCCAGTCGAACGTCATCCGCAACAACGGCAGGCCGTAGGCATCGCGGTAGACCGGGTCCAGATCCAGGTAATTACCCCGGTAGGATTGATGGGCACCGTGGGCATCCATCGACACCTGATGGGTGTAGTAATCGGCGGTGGCGCGCTTCCACGCACTGCCCCAGGCTGGGGTGCCCGGCG
This sequence comes from Pseudomonas sp. S3_A03, assembly GCF_054668275.1. NCBI lineage: Bacteria > Pseudomonadati > Pseudomonadota > Gammaproteobacteria > Pseudomonadales > Pseudomonadaceae > Pseudomonas > Pseudomonas sp. S3_A03. The sequence goes on along the minus strand of NZ_CP162753.1, from coordinate 4,107,688 downwards.
GGTTTGACGTACCGGCGATCGGTCGGCTGCCGGCCTGGTTGACCCACATCGGCGAGCCGCCCACGAAGCCATGGGGCCCGTGGTCGAAGTTATCCGCGTTGAAGTCATCGATGGCCACGCCATTGCCGCCGGCACCGATGAAATTGTTGGTGTGGGTGTCCTTGTCGAAGAACGCCTTGATGGTCGCCATATTCTGGTAAGCGAAGTTCCTACCCACCACGCCCTCATTGGTGATCGGGTCGTACGGCTTGCCGATGCCCGACAGCAGCATGAGGCGCACATTGTGGAACTGGAACGCGCCGAGGATCACCAAGTCAGCCGGTTGCTCGACTTCACGGCCCTGGGCGTCTACATAGGTCACGCCAGTGGCTTTTTTGCCGGTGCTGTCGAGGTTGACCTTGAGCACGTGGCTATTGGGCCGCAGTTCAAAATTGGGCACCTGGCGCAACGCCGGCAAAATGTTCACGTTCGGCGACGCCTTGGAATACATGTAGCACACGTAGCCACTGCAAAAACCGCAGAAGTTGCACGGCCCCATCTGCGCGCCGTAGGGGTTGGTGTACGGCCCTGAAGTATTGGCGGACGGCAGGTTGTAGGGTTTGTAGCCAACCTCGGCCGCCGCTTTCTGAAACAGCTGCGCGGAGACGGTGTTTTTCTGCGATGCCAGTGGAAACGGGTTGGAACGGTCCGGCGCGTAGGGGTTGCCGCCACGGCCTTCACCCACCAGTTGCCCTTTCACCGTCCAGGCCTGGCCGGAGGTGCCGAAGACCTTTTCTGCATAGTCGAAGAACGGCTCCAGCTCCTCATAACTGACACCGAAATCCTGGATGGTCATGTCCTTGGGAATAAAATTTTTCCCGTAGCGCTCTTCGTAATGGCTGCGCATGCGCAGCTCCATCGGATCGACACGAAAATGCACCCCGGACCAATGCAGGCCCGCGCCACCGACGCCATTGCCCGGTAAAAACGCGCCAAGCTGACGATTGGGCAGGGCAACGTCATTCACGCTATGGCGAATAGTCACGGTCTCTTTGGAAATGTCCTGGAAGAGTTTCTTGCGCACGCTGTAGGTCAATTCGTCGATGACCTGCGGGTAGTTGCCGTCAGGGTAGGTGTCCTGCATCGGCCCGCGCTCCAGCGCCAGCACGTTGAGGCCTGCTTCTGTCAGTTCCTTGGCCATGATCGCGCCGGTCCAGCCAAAACCGACGATCACCGCGTCTACTTTTTTCATGATGGTCGCCACGTTTATGCCCTCTCGCCGCGCATGGAAACGGCCGGGAAAGGGTATTGCTCGTTGCGCTCTACCCAATCCATAAAGTCGGCGCGGGCGCCGGGGAAGCCGATCATGGTCCAGCCGACCATGCCCTTGTTGCCACCGTGGATCGGGTCGCAAAAGAACCCTTCCTTGGTGTTTTGCAGCAACAGGTTGAAGAACATTTTCGGCGGCACCGCGTCGAAATGCGCGGTCAGTTCGTTGCCGCCCGCCTCCAGGCGACGCAACATATCGTCTCGGGTAGCGCTGTCTTGCTCAGCGAAAGCTTTACCGTTGAACGCTTTGGACCAAGCATCCGTAGCGGCAATGCCCAGGCGGTAGATCTCTTTGGGTACCAATTTGCTCTGCCAGCCCATCTCCGGCGCCGCGTCGGCGTTGAACGGGCCTTGCATGAACCACAACGCACCACTGGCATACGGCGTGTTCATCTGGCGGTCGATGTACTCCGGCGCGCCCGCTTCCAGCGCACCAGGGCCTTGGGCATCGGCCGGGATCAGGCGCTCGACGGCGGCGTTGATAAACGCCCATTCCTCGGCCGTGAAATAGGTCGGTTCGTAGGCCTTGTCACTCGCAGCAGGCTGGGCTGGCGCGGCCTGCGCAGGTTCAGGTGCCGCCATCAGCATGGAGCCGCCAAGGCCAGTGCTGGCAACCGTGACCACCGGGATCAAGGTCAAGGATTTGCGCAAAAAGTCACGCCGGGGGTTGTCTTGATCTTGATCAGACATGGGGGCACCTCATCATGGGGTCACGGGTTTATTCGGCCGTTTCTGGAGAACGGCTCGTCTATTTTTGGCAATCAATGGTTACAAAGGATAGCAGGCTAAGCATTGGGAAATGGTTTCAACGCGCAAAAAAGTGGGAGGGGGCTTGCTCCCGATGGCGGTGGGTCAGCCTATACCGAGGCTGGCTGACCTTGCGCCATCGGGGGCAAGCCCCTCCCACATTGGCCTGCGTAAGGCCTTTAGTCTTTTTTAAGCTTCGGGTTCGGGAAGAATTGCACCGCCTGAACCTTAGGGTCGGCCGGCGCTTTCATTGCCGAGGTATTGACCCGCGTACCCAGCTCCTTGGGCACCGACAACCCTTGGTCATTCAAGGTATCGGTATACCCGCAGGCCACACACTCGCGGTGCGGCACGCTGTCTTCGGTCCACATCTTCAGCTTGTCCGGTTCGCTGCACGCCGGGCATACCGCCCCGGCGATAAATTGCTTCTTGGTGATCACAGGCCCTTCGCTCATGCTGCCGCGTCCTCACTCAGGCCGCTATGGCGCAAGAGTGCGTCAATCGACGGCTCGCGTCCGCGGAAGTCGACGAACAGCACCATCGGCGCCTGGGAACCGCCGCGCGCCAGGATCGCTTCGCGAAAGGCGCGACCGGTGTCTGCATTGAGCACGCCGTCTTCCTCGAATTTGGAAAAGGCATCCGCCGAGAGTACTTCGGCCCACTTGTAGCTGTAGTACCCCGCCGCGTAACCACCGGCAAAGATGTGCGCAAAGCTGTTGGGGAAACGGTTGTAGGCCGGCGGACGCATCACCGACACCTCGTCACGCACGCCTTCGAGCACCTGCGCCACACTGCGGCCATCGCCATGGGTGGCGTGCATTTCAAAGTCGAACAGCGAAAACTCCAGCTGGCGCACCATCATCAGGCCGGACTGGAAATTCTTCGCCGCGAGCATTTTTTGCAGCAGGTCCTGAGGCAGTGGCTCACCGGTTTCATAGTGGCCGGAGATCAAAGCCAGACCTTCCGGCTCCCAGCACCAGTTCTCCATGAACTGGCTCGGCAACTCCACCGCATCCCACGCCACGCCGTTGATGCCAGACACGCCGGCGTGTTCGACGCGGGTCAGCAGGTGATGCAGGCCGTGGCCGAATTCGTGGAACAGGGTGGTGACTTCGTCGTGGGTCAGCAGGGCAGGTTTGCCGCTGTCGGCCGGCGTGAAGTTGCACACCAGGTTGGCCACCGGGCTTTGCAGCACGCCGTCGACGGTGCGGCGACGGTCACGGGCGCCGTCCATCCAGGCGCCACCGCGCTTGTTGGCGCGGGCGTACAGATCGAAGAAGAAGCGCCCGACGTGCTCGCCATTTTCCTTGATTTCAAACAGACGAACATCCGGGTGCCAGGTGTCGAAGCCTTTTTGCTCGGCGATCTCGATGCCGTACAGGCGCTGCACAATGGCAAACAGGCCGCCCAGCACCTTGTCGATCGGGAAGTAGGCGCGCAACGCTTCCTGGGACACGCTGTAGCGCTGCTCACGCAGTTTTTCACCGTAAAAACCGCTGTCCCAGCTTTGCAGGTCGGCACAGCCTTGTTCAGCGGCGTAAGCCTTGAGCTGTTGCAGATCCTGAGCGGCAAACGGCTTGCTGCGCTTGGCCAGGTCACGCAGGAAACTCAGCACCTGATCGCTGGATTCGGCCATCTTGGTGGCCAGGCTCAGCTCGGCGAAGGAAGCGAAACCGAGCAGTTGGGCCAATTCCTGACGCAGGTCGAGGATCTGCTCCATCACAGGGCCGTTATCGTTCTGACCGGCATTCGGGCCTTGGTCCGACGCACGAGTGCAGTAGGCGGCGTAGATTTCTTCACGCAGGGCGCGGTCCTGGGCGTAGGTCATCACCGCGTAGTAGCTGGGGAATTCCAGGGTGATCAGCCAGCCATCGAGGCCCTTGGCCTGTGCAGCGGCGGCCATTTGCGCCTTGGCCGAGTCGGTCAGGCCGGCGAGGGTGGCTTCATCGGTGACGTGCTTGGTCCAGGCTTGGGTGGCGTCCAACAGTTGGTTGGAAAACTTGCTGCCCAGCTCGGAGAGTTTGCTCTGCACTTCGGCGTAGCGCTTTTGCTGCTCCGGCGGCAGGTCGATACCCGACAAGCGGAAATCACGCAGGGAGTGCTCAAGGATGGTTTTTTGCGCCACATCGAAACCGGCGGCTTCAGGGCTGTTGGCCAGGGCTTCGAAGGCCTGGAACAACTGGCGGTTCTGGCCCATCTCGGTGGAGTAGGCGCTCAATGCAGGCAGACACGCCTCGTAGGCTTCACGCAGTTCGGCACTGTTGCACACGGCGTTGAGGTGGCTGACCGGGCTCCAGGCGGCGCCCAGGCGGTCATTGAGTTCGTCCATGGCCAGCACCAGGCCGGCCCAGGTAGGATTTTTACCCTGGCGTTGCAGGATGCCTTCGATGGCCACGCGGTTTTCGGCGAGGATCTGTTCGATGGCCGGTTGGACGTGCTCGGCACGGATCGCCGAGAACGGCGGCAGGTCGTAGGACTGCAGAAGAGGGTTGTTCGCGCTCACGGTTGGCACCTTGGCTGAAGAAACAGGTAAGACAAAGATGGGGCCATCTTAATTACAATCAACGCCCACCGCAGCTATCAGCAGAAGAGAGAGCCTATCGTGACCCTTCGCACCTATCAGAACCACACGCCAACCCTGGGCGCCGGGGCGTTTGTCGATGCTTCGGCGGTGGTGATCGGCGATGTCGAAATCGGCACCGACAGCTCCGTTTGGCCATTGACCGTGATTCGCGGCGACATGCACCGCATCCGCATCGGTGAGCGCACCAGCGTCCAGGACGGCTGCGTGCTGCACATTACTCACGCCGGGCCGTTCAATCCTGATGGTTTCCCCCTGCTGATCGGCGACGACGTGACCATCGCCCACAAGGTCATGCTGCATGGCTGCACCGTGGGCAACCGCATCCTGATCGGCATGGGCAGCATCGTGATGGACGGCGCGGTGGTGCAAGACGACGTGATCATTGGCGCCGGCAGCCTGGTGCCACCGGGCAAGAAACTCGACAGCGGCTTTTTGTATGTGGGCAGCCCGGTTAAACAAGTCCGCGCGCTGACTGACAAAGAGCGCGCCTTTTTCACCTACAGCGCCGCGAACTACGTGAAGCTCAAAGACCTGCACCTGGCCCAAGGGTTCGACCAATGAGCCTGCCTTACCAAACCGTCCTGTTCGACCTGGACGGCACCCTCACCGATCCTCGCGAGGGCATCACCCGCTCGATCCAGTACGCCCTCGGCAAACTGGGCATCGATGAACCGGACCTGGGCAAGCTCGAACACTTCATCGGCCCGCCGTTGCTGCAGGCCTTCATGCAGTTCTACGGCTTCGATGAAACCAAGGCCTGGGAAGCGGTGAATTTCTACCGCGAGCGCTTCAAGGTCACCGGGCTGTATGAAAACCGCGTGTTCGATGGCGTGCTGCCGCTGCTGGAAGAACTCAACGGCCAGGGCCGCCACTTGTACGTGGCGACCTCCAAGCCGTGGGAGTTTGCCCGCGAGATCGCCAGGCATTTCGACTTTGCCAGGCACTTCAAGCTGATTTACGGCAGCGAGTTGGATGGCACGCGCACCAACAAGGTCGAGCTGATTGCGCATTTGATCAGCGAAGAAGGCCTGGACCCCACCACCACCTTGATGATCGGTGATCGCAAGCATGACCTGATCGGTGCGCGCAGCAATGGGCTCGATTGCGCGGCGGTGGGGTATGGGTTTGGCAGCTATGAGGAATTGAATGCTGAGGCGCCGACGTGGCATTTTGAGACGTTGGCTGAGATGCATCAGGCTTTTTTGCGGCGGCCTTGAGGTCGTCATCGGGGGCAAGCCCCCTCCCACTGTGGGAGGGGGCTTGCCCCCGATGAGGCCCTATAAATCAATACCTTCCAACTGTTTCAACGCCGCTTTGCGCTGCGCGATCGGCAATCCGCCCAGCTTCTCAACCGCGGCATAGAACTTCACCCAATCCCCTCCTTCGCGCCTGAACAACGCCGCAAACGCCGGCACCCACTGGTCATAGAGCCCGAACGGCAACAACCGCGCGTTGTTCATCGGCTGGTTGATCCAGGCGTCATAGCGTTTATCGCCACCCCATTGGCTATCGCGCACTTGGCGATAGTCACTGCGCAACCGCTCAAATTCGGCGGCCTTGGCCTGGCGCATCACACCCGCAGCCAAGGGCTGGGCGTAGAGTTTTTCCAGGCGTTTGCGAGTGTCGAGGATCAGCTGGATAAACTGGTCGCGCTGTTTCAACATCGTGTCGCTTTGAGGCGCCAAACCACGGGCGGCGCGCCATTGACGAGTGCCTTCCTGCTCGACGAAAGTGGCGAATGACTCGTTGAACTCCGTGTCGTCCTTCACGTAGAAGCGCTGGTGGGCCAACTCATGAAAGATCAGTGTGGCCAGGCGTTCATCGCCCCAATTCATCATCGAGCTCATGATCGGGTCGTTGAACCAACCTAACGTGGAATAGGCCTCGACACCGCCCATTGATACATCCATGCCCTGCTGGCGCAATAACGCCGCCTCGCCCCGTGCCGCGCCCTGGTTGTAGTAGCCGCGATAGGCCACGCATCCGGCGATGGGGAAGCAATGGTTCTCGGCAGACAGGGAAAATTCCTGCGTGGCGAAGACATTCCACACCACGTAGGGCCGACCAATATCGGCATACAGCCGGTAACTCTGGTTGTCGGGCAGGTGCAGATGTTCGCTGGCGAAGGTACGTGCTTTCTGGGATTGAGCGAGATGATCACGCAACGGCTGCGCGCGCGAGGGGTCGGCGATCACCTTCGTAACCGGCTCCCGCGCCCGCAAAAGCTGCCATTGGCCGCCCGCCAGTTGGCCGTAGTAACTGACGCTGGAGCAACCGCTGAGCAGCACAACCATCGACCCTGCAAGAAAACGCCTGACCATGCCCTGACGGCTCCTAGGTAATAGGTTCGTGGTTATACTCACAAAAATACTCTTCCTATCGCCGAGTGCCTGTCATGCGCCAGCTCTTGCTTTGCCTCGCCGCCCTGCTCATCAGCGCCTGTACGTCCACCTCTGTGCCGCCCGCTGACCCGCAACAGGCCTGGGTCGATTTCATCACGCCGACACCGGGCGCCAAGATGGTGATGGCGCAGCGTCTGGATGGCAAAAATCTCGATGATGGGCGTTATTTCCAAATGCCGCCCGGGGCCCACGAACTGATGGTGCGCTTTGACTTTGAGGTGCCCACTGGCGGAGGCCTTGGCGGTCTTAGCTCGCTCCAATACCGTACCTGCTTCATGACCTTGCAATACGACCACTTCCAGGCCGGCCGGCGCTATGTACTGGAGGGCCGCTCGCTGGCGTTCACGCCCAATATCCGGCTGTATGACTCAGCCCGTCAGTTGTTGGCCGAAGAACGCAGCGTGAACTGTCTCTGATCAGTCGTTGTTTTTTTGGTAGATGATGCGCTTGGTGCCGTTTTCACACGAGCCGACGATCATGGCGCTGTCGTGGTTCTTGGCTTCTTCGGCGGTGATGATTTCCAGGGTGTAGGACGGAATCGCCTTGGCCTGGATCTTCACTTCAATCTCTTTCCTGAGTTCTTCACAGTCTTTTGGAGCGGCCACGGCCGAAGTGGCCAACACAGCGCAGATGATAGCCAAGGTAAAACGTTTCATGTGTGAAGCTCCCTGAATGCACTGCGCACGGGTGTGCGCCTAGGCTGCATATGGCTATTCGACCACAGTTTGGAAACGCGAGTTCTGATTTAACGCAGCATTAAAATGTGGGAGGGGGCTTGCTCCCTCCCACATTAAAGCGTGTCAGTTAACCAGCCTGCCATCCAGGGTGATGGTCGCATTCAGCACCTTGGATACCGGGCACCCTTCCTTGGCCTTTTTGCTCAGTTCATCGAACTGCGCCTGGCTGGCGCCGGGGATCTTGGCCTTGAGAATCAAATGCACGGCGGTAATCGCGAAGCCGCCATCCACTTGGTCCAGCGTTACTTCAGCCTGGGTGTCGATGCTGTCAGCTTTAAGCCCTGCATCACCCAGAATCATGGAAAAAGCCATGGAGAAGCAGCCCGCGTGGGCCGCACCGATCAATTCTTCAGGGTTGGTGCCCTTGCCACCTTCAAAACGCGCCTTGAACCCGTAAGGCGCTTCGCGCAGTACGCCGGTTTCGGTGGAGATGGAACCCAGGCCAGTCTTCAGGTCGCCTTCCCAGTGCGCAGATGCTTTTTTAACGATGCTCATAGCGGTCTCCTCGAACGGTGGTTTTGCGTCAGTAGAGTTCTGAGGATAGAAGCGCTGGCAAAGTTCACCCTGTAGGAGAGACCTAGCAATTCAGTAGGAAATTTTCCTGCCGGCTATTGAATCTCGGGTATATGCCCTCATTGCATAGAACATGCACATGCAGCGGCAGGTCTTGGTTCGTCTTAAAAGCCTGCGCGCCCCCTTGGAGAAGCAGGCTTATGAAATCGCTGTCCGACGTGAAGTTCTCGACCCTCGACCTGGTGCCCGTGCGGGCCAACGGCAGTCCGGCGCAATCGTTGCGCAATTCTCTGGACCTGGCCCAGCATGTGGAAAAGTTCGGCTACAACCGTTTCTGGGTAGCCGAGCACCACAACATGGATGGCATCGCCAGCTCGGCCACCTCGGTGTTGCTGGGCTATCTGGCCGGCGGCACATCCACGATTCGCGTCGGCTCGGGCGGTGTGATGTTGCCCAACCATGCGCCGTTGGTCATCGCCGAGCAGTTTGGCACCCTGGAAAGCCTGTACCCCGGACGCATCGACCTGGGCCTGGGCCGCGCCCCCGGTTCCGACCAGATGACCGCGCGCGCGCTGCGCCGCGAGCGCTCCGGCAGCGCCGATGATTTCCCCGAAGATGTCGCCGAACTAATGGCTTACCTGGGCCCGCGCACACCGGACCAACGCGTGATCGCCGTGCCCGGCACCGGCACCAATGTGCCGGTGTGGCTGCTGGGCTCCAGCCTGTTCAGTGCGCAACTGGCCGGCGAGCGCGGTTTGCCCTACGCCTTTGCCTCGCATTTCGCACCGCGCTTGATGCACGAGGCGATTCGCGTGTATCGCAACCACTTCAAGCCTTCGGCTGTGTTGGATAAACCCTACGTGATGCTCGGTATTCCGCTGGTGGCCGCCGACACCGACGAGCAGGCCGACTACCTGGCTACATCGGTGTACCAGCGCATCCTCGCGCTGATGCGCGGCCAAAGCCTGGTGCAGCGCCCGCCGGTCAACACCATGGACGGCTTATGGTTGCCTCATGAAAAGGACGCGGTCGGTAGCTTCCTCGGCCTGGCGATGGTCGGCAGCCCGGCAAAGATCCGCGCCAAACTGGAGGTGCTGATCGAACAAACCGGCGCCGATGAGCTGATTTTTACCTGCGACCTGTATGAACACGCCGACCGGATTCATTCCTACGAACTGCTGGCGCAGTTGATGAAGGGCTGAACCCCAGGCGAAAAAAATCGACGCACCTGTGGGCAAGTGCGTCGATTTTATGTCTGCATCACGGATCAACCGCGCTTGTAGACGATTTCCTTGGTGCCGCCTTCGCAGGTACCGACCACTTTTGCGTCGGCAGCAGCGCCTTTGTCCACGGCTTCCAGCGAATACCCCGAAACGCCCTTGGCGTCGAGTTTCGCTGCAATCTCGCTTTTCAGCTCTTCACAAGGCTTGCCCGCCGCCAGGGCCGTGCCCGCAACGCTCAACAAACCTACCGCTAGCAGAAACTTTTTCATCCGTTACTTTCCTTGCGCTGATAGAAAACAACATGCCGACACACTGAGTGTCGGCGCCCCATCGTTGTAGCGCAGGTTATGGCAATCGGCCAGCCAGCAAGTTCAACTCAGCGGATCAACTGCTGGCAATTCGGAATCCCACCTTGAGCGTGACTTGGTAGTGGGCGACCTTGCCGTTTTCGATATGGCCACGGGTTTCGGTCACTTCGAACCATTCCAGATGCTTGAGGCTCTTGTTGGCCTCGGCAATCGCATTGTTGATCGCATCTTCGATGCTGGTGGTCGAGGAACCGACCAATTCGACTTTCTTGTAGGTGTGATGATCAGACATAGCGTTTCTCCTGAGGGTCGTCAATAAAGCCTAGCAGTCAAAGCTCATACTGCCTCTGGCGACCGTTCCTACGTGAAAGTTCAGATTTACTGCACTTTCTGAGACCGCTGGAGTCGGTATCTACACACGCCACTCAATCACTTCAGGAGATCCACATGGCCAATACTTCTTTACGCAAAGCATCGCTGGAAAGCATGGAAGCCGAGATTTCGAGCCTGCTCAAGTCCCTTGAGAGCCTCAAGGACGATGCGTCCGATGAGTCGCGCAAGACCCTGAAGGCCTTGAAAAGCAACGCCGAGAATGCCCTCAAGCACTCGCGCCACCTGATCAGCGACGCCTACGAAGAAAGCAAAGTCAAAATCCGCGAAACCGGCGTTGCCACTCGCGACTACGCCCAGGAGCACCCATGGACTACAGCCGGTGTCGCTGTTGGCGCGCTGGGCCTGCTGGCGGCTTACCTGCTGTGCAAACGCGGTGACTAAGTCGGTTGGCGCATCAACTCAGCCTTGAGCCACTGCGCCAACTGCCGAGCGCGCCCGTCCGCGGCGCGCTTGGGCAGCCACAGCGCCAGGTGCGCCGGGGTTTCACTGAAACCCCACGGCGCCACCAGGCGACCCGCACGCAGGTCCTCTGCCACCAGCGGCTGCGGTGCAATTGCTACGCCCAAGCCCGCGACAGCTGCCTCCAGCAAATAATACAAATGCTCAAAACCCTGGCCGTGTTTCAACGCATCGGGCGCCATATCGTGTTGCCGCGCCCAAATAGGCCAGGCCTGCGGGCGCGAGGTGGTGTGCAACAACGCTTCGCCGCACAAGGCTGATGCCGGCGCCCGGCGCAGGCGCTCATAACCGGCAAAACGCGGGCTCATCACCGGGCCGATACGCTCGCTGGCCAGTTCATACACGTGCATATCCGTCGGCCAGGGCGGCTCGGCGAAGACCAGCAAAGCGTCCAGCCCAGGGCGGCGCGGGTCCAGGTCGCCATCGCCCGCCGACAGGTGCAGGCGCAAGTCAGGCAGGTCGGCGTTCAAGCGGCCCAAGCGCGGGATCAGCCAGCGCGCCAGCAAACTGCCCGAGCAACCCAGCACAAACGGCGCATCCGCGCTGCGTTGGGTGAGTTCAGCGCACACGTCCCTTAAACGCTCAAACGCTTCGAAGCTGGCATCACGCAGCCGAGCGCCGGCATCTGTGAGTTTAATGCCTCGCCCATCCTTGCTGAACAGACTGACACCCAGGTGTTCTTCCAGCACTTTAAGCTGGCGGCTCACTGCCCCGTGGGTCACGTGCAGTTGCTCGGCAGCCTGGCTGACGCTGTTGAGCCGCGCGGTGGCTTCAAACGCACGCAGGGCATTAAGGGGGGGAAGGTCGCGGCTCATCTGTGAGTTTTCCTGACGGGTTGCGGCGATCTTATCGGTTTTCACCCTTGCGCGTCAGGGGTAGAGTGGCCCTCATTGTTTCCTACACCCCTTCTTCCCTGGAGCGTCTCATGACTCAGTCCCAGACCGATCTACGCAACGGCCCCGACGCCAACGGCCTGTTTGGCGCGTTTGGCGGCCGTTATGTCGCTGAAACCCTGATGCCGTTGATCCTCGACCTGGCCCGCGAATACGAAGCGGCCAAGATCGATCCGGCGTTCAACGAGGAGCTGGCCTACTTCCAGCGCGACTACGTAGGTCGCCCGAGCCCGCTGTACTTCGCCGAGCGCCTGACCGAGTTCTGTGGTGGCGCCAAAATCTACCTCAAGCGCGAAGAGCTCAACCACACCGGCGCGCACAAGATCAACAACTGCATCGGCCAGATCCTGCTGGCGCGGCGCATGGGCAAAAAACGCATCATCGCCGAGACCGGCGCCGGCATGCACGGCGTAGCCACCGCCACCGTGGCGGCGCGCTTTGGCCTGCAATGCGTGATCTACATGGGCACCACCGACATTGAGCGCCAACAGGCCAACGTATTCCGCATGAAGCTGCTGGGCGCCGAAGTGATCCCCGTGGTCGCCGGCACCGGCACCCTCAAGGACGCAATGAACGAAGCCCTGCGTGACTGGGTGACCAACGTCGACAGCACGTTCTACCTGATCGGCACCGTGGCCGGCCCGCACCCGTACCCGGCGATGGTGCGCGACTTCCAGGCGGTGATCGGCAAAGAAACCCGTACTCAGTTGCAAGCCCAGGAAGGCCGCCTGCCGGACAGCCTGGTGGCGTGCATCGGTGGCGGTTCCAACGCCATGGGCCTGTTCCACCCGTTCCTGGACGACACCAGCGTAGAGATCATCGGCGTTGAAGCCGCCGGCCACGGCATCGAAACCGGCAAGCACGCCGCCAGCCTCAACGGCGGCGTACCGGGCGTGCTGCACGGCAACCGCACCTTCCTGCTGCAAGACGACGATGGCCAGATCATCGACGCCCACTCGATTTCCGCCGGCCTCGATTACCCAGGTATCGGCCCGGAACACGCCTGGTTGCATGATATCGGCCGCGTCCAATACACCTCGGTGACCGATGACGAAGCCCTGGAAGCCTTCCATAAATGCTGCCGCCTGGAAGGGATTATTCCTGCACTGGAAAGCGCCCATGCCCTGGCCGAAGTGTTCAAACGCGCACCCAACCTGCCCAAGGATCACCTGATGGTGGTCAACCTGTCCGGCCGTGGCGACAAAGATATGCAGACCGTGATGCACCACATGGAACAGTCCAAGCAGGAGAAACACTGATGAGCCGCCTGCAAACGCGCTTTGCCCAGCTTAAAGAACAAAACCGCGCCGCCCTGGTGACCTTCGTTACCGCCGGCGACCCGGGGTACGACGCCTCCCTGGCGATCCTCAAGGGTTTGCCGGCCGCCGGCGCCGACGTGATCGAGTTGGGCATGCCCTTCACCGACCCGATGGCCGACGGCCCAGCCATCCAGCTCGCCAACATCCGCGCGCTGGAAGCCAAGCAAAACCTGGCGAAAACCCTGCAGATGGTCCGCGAGTTCCGCAAAGACAACAACGACACCCCGCTGGTGTTGATGGGCTACTTCAACCCGATCCACAAATACGGCGTACCGGCGTTTATCGCTGACGCCAAAGCGGCCGGCGTCGACGGCCTGATCGTGGTCGACATGCCGCCCGAGCACAACGGCGAGCTGTGCGACCCGGCCCAGGCCGCCGGCATCGACTTTATCCGCCTGACCACCCCGACCACCGACGACGTGCGCCTGCCGACCGTCCTCAACGGCAGCTCCGGCTTTGTGTACTACGTGTCGGTCGCCGGTGTGACCGGCGCCGGTGCCGCCACCCTGGAACACGTCGAAGAAGCGGTGACCCGCCTGCGCCGCCATACCGACCTGCCGATCAGCATCGGCTTTGGTATCCGCACGCCGGAACAAGCGGCGGCCATCGCGCGCCTGGCCGACGGCGTGGTGGTGGGCTCGGCGCTGATCGATCACATCGCCAACGCCGGCAACGAACAGCAGGCGATTGATGGCGTGTTGAGCCATTGCGCGGCGCTGGCCGAAGGCGTGCGCAACGCACGCAAGTAAGGCTTGCCGTGGCGAGGGAGCCTGCTCCCTCGCCGCCGTTTATTGGTCCAGCTTGATCCGCTCGACCTTGCCCACCAGCAATATGTAGGACAGCGCCCCCAACAACGCCAGCACGGCGATGTAGGTGATCGCCGGCGCAAACGAATCGCCGCTGGCCAGAAAGCCGATCACGATCGGCGTGGCAATCGCCGACAGGTTACCGATGAAGTTGAACACGCCGCCGGTCAGGCCCAGCAACCGTGCCGGTGCCAGGGTCGATACCAGCGACCAGGTAATCGACGCCAGCCCGTTCCCGAAGAACGCCACCGCCAGGAACGCAATCACCCACGCCGTCGAGTCCACGTAGTTGGCGCCGATGATCGCCGTGGAAATCAACAGCCCGCCAATGATCGGCAACTTGCGCGCAAAGCCCACCGAGGCGCCCCGGCGAATCAGCCAGTCGGAAAAAACCCCGGAACACAGCACACCGACAAACGCCGCCAGGAACGGCAACGAGGCCAGCAGGCCGGACTTGATGAAGTCCATGCCGCGATATTTCACCAGGTAGGTCGGGAACCACGTCAGAAAGAACCACAAGGTGGAGTTCAGGCAGAACTGCCCCAGGTAAATACCCCAGAGTTTGCGCTTGCTCAGCACGATACCCAGATCGACCCAACTGAACGGTGCCTTGGCCGTTTGCGCCTGCATGTCCACCAGGCCGCCGCCGTCGCGGATCAACTGGATTTCAGCCTGGTTGGCGCCTTTGAAATCCTTTGGCTCGCGGTACACCGCGTACCAGATCACCGCCCACAGGATGCCGACGCCGCCGGTGGTGACAAACACCATGTGCCAACCGAACTCATGTTGCAGCCACGCCAGCACCGGCGTGAGAAACGCCAGCCCGACGAATTGCCCGGAGGTATAAAAGCCAATCGCCGTTGCGCGCTCGCGCTCGGGAAACCAGGTGGTGACCACACGGCTGTTGATCGGGTAAGCCGGCGCTTCCAACGCACCGACGGCCATGCGCAGCACAAACAGCGCGATGAAGCTGGCGGCAAAGCCGAGCATTACCGTGGCGATGGACCACAACAGCAGCGCGGCGGTGTAGAGGATACGCGGCGGCACGCGGTCGACCAGCCAGCCACCCGGGATCTGCATGGCCGCGTAGGTCCAGCCGAACGCGGAGAAAATCAGGCCGACGTGTACCGGGTCGATGCCCAACTCGCTGGTGAGCGCCGGGGCGGCAATCGACAGGTTGCTGCGGTCGAGGTAGTTGATGACCACGGTGATGAACAGCAGCACCATGATGAAAAAGCGCTTTCGGCTAGGCGTGACTAAAGAAGCCTGTCCGGTGAGGGATTCAGGGTGCATGGGAAGTGCCTCTTTTTATGTTTATTGAGGACGGACTTACTGATGAAACCGAATCAAAATGTGGAAGAGAGCAAGCCCCCTGCCACATGTTTAACCGTGTTCCTTCAGGAGGGAATCACCACTCGGCAAAGCTGCCGTCGGCATGGCGCCAGATCGGGTTGCGCCAGCGGTGGCCGATGGCGGCGCGCTCGATCACGTATTCCTCGTTGATCTCGATGCCCAGGCCCGGCCCGTTGGGGATCTTCACAAAGCCCTGGTCGTAGTCGAACACACCGGGGTCACGTACGTAGTCGAGCAGGTCGTTGCTCTCGTTGTAGTGAATGCCCAGGCTTTGCTCCTGGATAAACGCGTTGTAGCAAACCGCATCCAGTTGCAGGCAAGCGGCCAAGGCAATCGGGCCCAGTGGGCAGTGCAGGGCCAGGGCCACATCGTAGGCTTCGGCCATGTTGGCGATCTTGCGGGTTTCGGTGATGCCGCCGGCGTGGGAAGCATCCGGCTGGATGATGTCAACATAGCCTTCGCTGAGCACACGCTTGAAGTCCCAACGCGAGAACAGGCGCTCGCCCAGGGCGATCGGAGTACTGGTCAGCGGCGCCAGTTCCTTGAGGGCTTCGTAGTTTTCGCTGAGCACGGGCTCTTCGATAAACATCAGCTTGTACGGGTCCAGCTCCTTCATCAGCACCTTGGCCATGGGCTTGTGCACGCGGCCATGGAAGTCGACGCCGATGCCGACGTTAGGGCCGACCGCATCACGCACGGCCGCCACGTTGGCCAGGGCCAGGTCGACTTTTTCGAAGCTGTCGACGAACTGCAATTCTTCGGTGCCGTTCATTTTCACGGCGGTAAAGCCACGAGCCACCGCCTCTTTGGCCGCGCGGGCGGTGTCGGCCGGGCGGTCGCCACCGATCCACGAATACACGCGGATCTTGTCGCGTACCTGGCCACCGAGCAGGTCGCTGACGGAAACGCCGAGGGCCTTGCCCTTGATGTCCCACAGCGCCTGGTCGATACCGGCCAGCGCGCTCATGTGCACGGCGCCGCCGCGGTAGAAACCGCCCCGGTAGAGCACGGTCCAGATGTCTTCGATATTGCGTGGGTCTTTGCCGATCAGGTAGTCGGACAGTTCCTCAACGGCAGCGGCCACGGTGTGAGCGCGGCCTTCGACCACGGGCTCACCCCAACCGGTCACGCCCTGGTCGGTTTCGACCTTGAGGAAGCACCAGCGCGGCGGGACGATAAAGGTCGTCAGTTTGGTGATTTTCATCTGTTATCTCTCTTATCGATGCGGCGCCTGTGGGCGCGGAATTTAATCTCGGCTCAGGGCTTTCCAGGCGGCGACGTACGCCTGGGCGCGGCTCGCGACCTGATCCACGGTCATGCCCGGCTTGAACAACCCGGACCCCAGCCCGAACCCTTTGGCGCCGGCGTCGGTGAACACCTGCATGTTGTCCGGGTTAATGCCGCCCACCGGGAGCAGCAACGTGCCCTGCGGCAGTACCGCCAGCCACGCCTTGATCACCGCCGGGCCCATTTGCTCGGCCGGGAACAGCTTCAACACATCGGCCCCTTCGGCCAATGCGGCGAAGGCTTCGGTGGGCGTGGCCACACCCGGCGATAGGTACAGGCCCGCCGCCTTGGCCGCGCACAGTACCTTGGCATCGCTGTGGGGCATGACGATCACCTGGCCGCCAGCGGCTTTCACCTGCTCAACCTGTTCAGGCGTCAACACCGTACCGGCCCCGATCAGGCAATCGGCGGGCAGGCTGTCACGCAGGGTGCGGATGCTGGTGTAAGGGTCCGGCGAATTGAGCGGGACTTCGATCACGCGAAAACCGGCGTCGTACAGCACCTGGCCGACAGCCTTGGCTTCGTCCGGGCGTACACCGCGCAGGATCGCGATCAAACCGTTTTGTGCGAGTGCTTGCTTGAGCATGTCAGGCCTCCGATACAGGTTGAATGAGCCCGGCCGCCACGGCCAGTTGCCACAGGCCGCGCTCGGTGGCTTCCTGCGCCAGGCTGACAGGGGCGAAGCCGCACAGGGCGAGGGCGCGTTGATAGCGGGCGCAGAGGGGGGCGGCGCCGACCAGGATGATCGGCATGTGTTTTGCGCGGCCCGGCAGGCCCGCGAGTTCGTGGCCGATCAACAGGCCGGACAGGTAATCGGGCTGCTGTTCCGGCGAGAGGGCGGCGGTCAGGCCGAGGGTGCGCGCACTGAACAGCGTCGACAGCACACCCCGCGCGCCCTCGTCGGACAGCGCCACCTGCACGCCCCGGTCAAAGGCCGCGGCCTGGAATGTCTCGGAAGGCTTTTGGGTACGGCCCAGCAGGCTGTGCTTGCTCAACACCGCGAACACTTCGCCGGTCATAAAGGTGTCGAAGTGGGTGATGCGGCCGCCCACCACCTCGACCCACTTGGAATGGCTGCCCGGCAGGCCAATCAACACTTCGGCCCCCAGCCCCTGCAACACACCCAACACCTGGGTTTCTTCGCCGCGCATCACATTGGGCAAGCCGACCTGCTCGATCACACCGGGCACAATATGCACCTCGACACCGCGCAGGCTGCGCACGTTGTGCAGTGCCTGGCCCAGGCTTGCGACATCGACTGGGGTAGTGCGATACGCCGCCTCGCTCCAGCCCTGGGCACTGCCAACCATGCCGCAGGCGATCACCGGCAAGCCAGGTTCAGCGTCGAGCCAATCCCCGCAGGCCGCATCAAAGGCCAATTCGAAGCCATCGCTGCACAGCACGCCGGCGATCTCCCGGGCTTCTGTGGGCAGATGCATGATGCCTGACGCCAGTGAGCGTTGTTCCAGCACCACGCCTGCGGGGCCGAGTTTGTAAGCACGAAGGGAGCTGGTTCCCCAATCGAGCGCGATCAATTGCGCCTGCATCGCTTCACCTGAAATGAGTGGGTGCTGAAAAAAGCAGATGGGCGAATATAAACCTAAGCCTGGCGACATCTCAATATATAAATATCAATCCCATATATTGGGATACGACCGCAGAAATCCCGCTCTCCTTCACAGAAGTTGAGGGGTTGCACATCGAGAAGAGGGTTAAAAAACAGACAGATCCAGCGTACGCATCGCGCCCAGCCAGATGGCGTGATCGGTGTGGTCCTTGAGCTCATCGCCGGTTTCAGGGTGCAGGAACACCACCAGCCCATCGCGATGCAGCGCCAGCCACGGCAGCACCACGCCGATGTATTCGGCGTCGAACGCCAGCTGGCAGCTCCAGTCCGGGTGCGGGCCGACGGGGCGCTCATGCACGCGCCCCATGCGCAACGGGAACAGTGTTGCGGCGTCTTCACACAGGCTGCGCGCCTGATCGATCGTATTGGCATCGAAGTAGATGTGGGCGTGATAGCCCTTGATACGTTGCATGAGGAACTCCGGATCCACTGTGCGCCAGATGCTAGACCGCAATCGACGGCAGGGCCAGCCCGGTCAATGACTGCGCGCTGCTGGCCTGCTCCGCCACCAGCCAATCGACAAAACGCTCAACCAACTGCCCGCGACGTTTGCGCTGGGGCTGCACCACGTAATAGCCGAAACGCGAGATGACCGTGTTGCTGATCGGTCGGCAGAGCCAGTTCTGCTCCAGCAGGTTATCCACCAAATGCCGCCAGCCAATGGCCACGCCCTGGCCGGCAATCGCCGCCTGGATCAGCAAGGTGTAGTTATCGAAGCGCAGTTGGCCAGGCGTGGGGGCGGCGGTGATACCCAGTTCGCGGAATACACCGCTCCAATCGAACCATTGGCTGTTGTTTTCCTGGCGCAGGTGCAGCAAAGGAACATCGTGCAAATTGTGCAAGGTCAGCGGTGTGGCCTGGTCCTTGAGCCACTGCGGGCTGCACACCGGAAATACTTCTTCGTTGAACAGCCACAGGCTGTCGCCCTGTTTGAAACGGCCATCGCCAAACAGCACCGCTACGTCGATATCGCTGCGCAAGGTGGCATGGTTGCGCTCGCTGGTGACCAGGCTCACATCCACGTGCGGGTTGGCCTGGTGGAAGCGATGCAGGCGCGGCATCAGCCAATAGGCGGCGAAGGCAAAGTCGGTGGCCACTTGCAGCACTTCGTGCTGGTCCTGCTGAGTGATCGCGCTGAGACCTTGGTTGATGGTTTGCAAACCGCCTTGCACATGCTCGAACAGCAAGGCGCCGGCGTCGGTCAGCTCAATGCCACGGTAGATGCGATCAAACAGGCGAATCGCCAGTTGTTCCTCGAGGCGCTTGATCTGTTGGCTGATCGCCGGCTGGGTGGTGCCCAGCTCCATGGCCGCCGCTGTAAAGCTGCGATGACGGGCTGCGGCTTCAAACGCGCGCAGCAGGTCGAGGGACACATCGCCAAGGGCTTCATACATAAGCTGTGCTTATCCTAGACATTGCTTTTCATGGGCTTTACCCCATTTTCCATGGGCTGCATGCTCACTGGCATAAACACCGCCTATGGAATGCCAAGCCCCCATGAAGCGCAAGAACATTCTTTTCATCATGGCCGATCAAATGGCCGCGCCGCTGCTTCCGTTCTACGGTTCTTCGCCCATCAAGCTGCCGAATCTGAGCCGCCTCGCCGAGCAGGGCGTTGTGTTCGACGCCGCCTATTGCAACAGCCCGTTGTGCGCGCCGTCGCGCTTCACGCTGGTCAGCGGGCAATTACCGAGCAAGATCGGCGCCTATGACAACGCGGCGGATTTTCCCGCCGATGTGCCCACCTATGCGCACTACCTGCGACGCCTCGGCTACCGCACCGCGCTGTCGGGCAAGATGCATTTTTGCGGCCCCGACCAGTTGCACGGTTATGAGGAGCGCCTGACCAGTGACATCTACCCCGCCGACTATGGTTGGGCGGTGAATTGGGATGAGCCGCACGTACGTCCCAGTTGGTACCACAACATGTCCTCGGTGCTGCAAGCCGGGCCATGCCTGCGCACCAACCAGCTGGACTTCGACGAAGAGGTGGTGTTCAAGGCGCAGCAGTATCTGTTCGACCATATTCGCGAGGACGGCGACCAACCGTTCTGCCTGACCGTGTCGATGACCCATCCCCACGACCCGTACACCATTCCCAAGCCGTTCTGGGACCTGTACGACGAGAGCGACATCCCTTTGCCTGCAACCCCGGCACAGTGTGATCTCGACCCGCATTCCCAGCGCCTGCTCAAGGTCTACGACCTGTGGGACAAGCCGCTGCCTGTGGATAAGATCCGCGATGCACGCCGCGCCTACTTCGGCGCATGCAGCTACATCGACAGCAACGTCGGCAAGCTGTTGCAGACCCTGGAAGACACCGGCCTTGCCGACGACACCATCATTGTGTTCTCCGGCGACCATGGCGACATGCTTGGCGAGCGCGGCCTCTGGTACAAAATGCACTGGTTTGAAATGGCCGCCCGCGTGCCGCTGCTGGTCAGTGCGCCGGGGCTGTTTGCGGCGGGGCGCGTATCAAAAGCCGTGTCCACCGCCGACCTGTTGCCCACGCTGGTGGAGCTGGCCGGCGGCGAGTTGGACCCACGCCTGCCGCTGGACGGGCGCTCGCTGGTGGCGCATTTGCAAGGGCAGGGCGGGCACGACGAAGTGTTCGGCGAATACATGGCCGAAGGCACTATCAGCCCGCTGATGATGATTCGCCGGGGCGCCTACAAATTCATCTACAGCGAAGACGACCCGTGTCTACTGTTCGACGTACACAACGACCCAGGGGAGCAGGAAGAGCTCAGCCAGTCGCCACAGCATCGGGCGCTGTTTGCAGCCTTCCTGAACGAGGCGCGGGCCAAATGGGACATCCCGGCGATCCATCAGCAGGTACTCGCCAGCCAACGCCGCCGTCGCCTGGTATTCGAGGCGCTGACCCTGGGCAAGCTGAAGAGCTGGGACCACCAGCCGCTGGTGGACGCCAGTCAGCAATACATGCGCAACCATATCGACCTCGACGACCTGGAGCGCAAGGCACGTTATCCACAACCCTGCCAAAACCAATAAATACAGAGGGAAGGCCATGCAAAAGTTAACGGTAGTGCTGGGCATTCTGGCGTTAAGCAGCGCCAACGTGTACGCAGAGGCCAGCTGCGAAACAGTGAAAATGGCCGATCCCGGCTGGAGCGACATCGCCGCGACCAACGCCATCACCGGTTTTCTGCTGACGGGCATGGGCTACAAGGCCAAGGTCGACACCCTGGCGGTGCCGATTACCTTCGGCGGGCTCAAGGACGGCCAGGTGGATGTGTTCCTCGGCAATTGGATGCCGGCGCAGCAGGGGTTCTACGACAAGTTCGTGGCCAATGGCGATGTCGTGCAATTGGCCAAGAACCTCGACGGCACCGAGTTCACCCTCGCCGTGCCGGACTACGTGTGGGACGCCGGTGTGCATGAGTTTGCCGACCTGAACAAATTCGCCGACAAGTTCGACAAGAGGATCTACGGCATTGGCTCCGGCGCGCCGGCGAACATCTCGTTGCAGGAGATCATCAAGAAGAACGACTTTGACCTGGGCCAGTGGAAGCTGATCGAGTCCAGCGAACAGGCGATGCTCGCCGAAGTGTCCCGGGCAGTGAAGAAACAGCGCTTTGTCACCTTCCTCGGCTGGACGCCGCACCCGATGAACGTGCAGTTGAAAATGCACTACCTCAAGGGCGGCGAGAAATATTTTGGCGCTACCGGTAGCGTGTACACCCTGACCCGCAAAGGGTACGCCCAGGCCTGCCCGAACGTAGGAAAACTGCTGACCAACCTGAGTTTCACCCAGGAGATGGAGAACAGCATCATGGCGCAGGTGGCCAACAATAAGCTCAGCAATGCCGAGGCGGCGAAGGCGTGGATCAAGGCCAACCCGGCGGTGCTGGACAAATGGCTGGAGGGCGTAAAAACCGTGGATGGCCAGGATGCGCTGGCGGCGGTCAAAGCCAAGCTCTAAGGCCTGACACTGTCCCAATGTGGGAGGGAGCAAGCCCCCTCCCACAGGGATTGGCGTGTACTGATACCCTTGAGTCAAACCTTTTCAGCCGAGTTATAAATGCCCCGGCCCAACCGCCACACACTCTTTCCTTTCCTGAGTTGGCTGCCGCGCCAAACCCGCGCCAGCGTCGGCCGGGACGCGATGGTCGGCCTCAGCGGCGCCGTGCTCGCGTTGCCGCAGTCGATTGCCTACGCATTGATCGCCGGCCTCCCACCGGAATATGGCCTGTACGCCGCCATCATCCCGGTGCTGATCGCGTGTCTGTGGGGTTCGTCCTGGCACCTGATCTGCGGCCCCACGGCGGCGATTTCCATCGTGCTCTACGCCAGCGTCAGCCCGCTGGCCGTCCCTGGGTCACAGGACTACATCACGCTCATCCTGTTGCTTACCTTCCTCGCAGGCGTTTTCCAGTGGTTGCTGGGCATGCTGCGCTTCGGTGCGCTGGTGAACTTCGTCTCCCATTCGGTGGTGTTGGGGTTCACCCTCGGCGCCGCCGTGGTGATCGCCCTTGGGCAGTTGCCCAACCTGCTGGGCCTGGTTTTGCCGAGCCAGGCCACGGCGATCAACAGCCTGCTGGCGCTGATCGACCATAGCGGCGAGTGGGACCACGCCTCACTGGCCCTGGGCCTGGGCACGTTGCTGGTGGGTGCATTGCTTAAGTCTCTGGTGCCACGCTGGCCGACGTTATTGATTGCCCTGGCATTGAGCAGCCTGGCCGCATGGCTGTGGCCGGCGGTATTCGGGCACGTGGCGCGGGTCAGTTCGTTTATCGGCAAACTGCCGCCGTTCAGCCCGTTGCCAATGGACCTGGACATGATCCTGCGCCTGCTACCCAGTGCCGTGGCGGTGGGCATGCTGGGGCTGGTGACCAGCCTGTCGATTGCGCGCTCGCTGTCGGCCCGTTCACAGCAATTGCTCGACGCCAATCAAGAAGTACGTGCGCAGGGTTTATCCAACATCGTCGGCGGATTTTTCTCCGGTTACGTGTCGGCTGGTTCCTTTACCCGCTCAGGCCTGAGCTATGAAGCCGGGGCCTGTTCGCCGTTGGCCGGGGTGTTTTCGGCGTTGTGGGTGGCGCTGTTTGCAGTGTTTGGCGCGGCGTTGATCGCGCATATCCCGATTCCGAGCATGGCGGCGAGCATCCTGTTGATTTGCTGGGGCCTGGTGGACCATCGCGGCATCCGCGCGCTGTTCCGGGTCAGCCGCGCCGAGTTTGTGGTGATGAGCCTCACCTGTGTCGCCACCTTGCTGCTGGAACTGCAAACAGCGATCTATGCCGGCGTGTTGGCCTCGCTGTTTTTTTACCTCAAGCGCACCTCGCAGCCGCGGGTTCAACAA
Organism: Pseudomonas sp. S3_A03; assembly: GCF_054668275.1. NCBI lineage: Bacteria > Pseudomonadati > Pseudomonadota > Gammaproteobacteria > Pseudomonadales > Pseudomonadaceae > Pseudomonas > Pseudomonas sp. S3_A03. The sequence continues at coordinate 4,084,406 of NZ_CP162753.1, read as the reverse complement.
TGGCGAGATGGAGAAGAAGACGTGCTGCGGGTCGGCGGTTCGATCTTTTTTGGTGCCAGCCACTATCTGCAGGTGCGCCTGCAAAGCCTGCAGGGCGAAAGGGTGGTGATCGAGGCGCAGCAGATCAACTTTATCGACTATTCCGGGGTGGAAATGCTGCATCAGGAGGCACGGCGTTTGCGCGGTCTTGGACGCAGTTTGACATTGCGCCGGGCCAGGCCGCAGGTGGTGGATGAGTTGAAGAAGCTGGAGGGGGCCGATAAGTGCCCCATCCATTTTGAAGACTGAACGCGGTTAAAAAATGTGGGGCTTGCTCCCGATATAGGTGGACCAGTCTAAATCTCTTTGACTGACACACCGCTCCCACATGATGACTGTGCCCACTCTGGATAGGCGTTAGGCCAACTGGCGGCGCATCTGCGCCAATACAGGCGCCGAATCCGGGCGCACACCGCGCCACAGGAAGAAAGCTTCAGCCGCCTGTTCCACCAGCATGCCCAGGCCGTCCATCGCCACCGCTGCCCCCTGCTTGCTGGCCCAGCGGCAAAACGCAGTCGGCTCCTTGGCGTACATCATGTCGTAGCAGAACGTCTTGCCCGGTTCGATCAGGCTGCCGGCAATCGGCGGTACATCGCCTGACAGGCTGGCGGACGTGGCGTTGATGATCACGTCCACCGGCTCACGCAGCCAGTCGAAACCGCTGGCGGACACAGGGCCAAGGTCATCGAACAATTCGGCGAGTCTCTCGGCCTTTTCCACGGTGCGGTTGGCGATGATCAACGAAGAAGGACGCTCGGCCAGCAACGGCTCCAGCGCCCCGCGTACCGCGCCACCGGCGCCCAGCAACAGGATGCGTTTGCCTTGCAGACTCAACCCGGCGTTTACCGTCAGGTCACGCACCAGGCCCGCGCCGTCGGTGTTATCGCCCAACAAGGTGCCGTCGGCCAACTTGCTCAAGGTATTTACCGCGCCAGCGCGTTGAGCGCGTTCGGTGAGGCTGTCGGCCAGCCGGTAGGCGTCTTCCTTGAACGGTACGGTGACGTTGGCGCCACGGCCTTGCACAAAGAACTCACGAGCGCAGCCGGTGAAATCCTCCAGCGGCGCGAGCAAGGTGCTGTAGTCCAGTTGTTCGCCGGTCTGCTCGGCGAACAGGCGGTGTATCAGCGGCGACTTGCTGTGACCGATGGGGTTGCCGAAGACGACATATTTATCCATCAGACGGCCGCCTTGGGCGCGGCAAGGCCGAGCCAGTCGCGGTCTTGCAGGAAGTAATCGGTGAGGCGTGCTTCTTCGCTGCCGGCTTCGGCCTTCCAGTCGTAGCTCCAGCGCACTTGCGGCGGCAGCGACATAAGGATCGACTCGGTACGCCCGCCCGATTGCAGGCCGAACAGGGTGCCCCGGTCGTAGACCAGGTTGAATTCAACATAGCGGCCACGGCGAAATTCCTGGAATTCGCGTTGCTGCGCGGTATAGGCCATGGCTTTGCGGCGCTGCACGATCGGCAGGTAAGCGTCGATGTAAGCGTCGCCGATGGCGCGGATGAAGGCGAAGCAGGTGTCGAACCCCCCTCGTTCAAATCATCGAAGAACAGGCCGCCGATGCCACGTGGCTCGTTGCGGTGCTTGATATGGAAATACGTGTCGCACCACGCCTTGTAGCGCGCGTACACGTCCGGGCCGAACGGCGCACAGGCCTGCTCGGCTACGCGGTGCCAGTGGATGCAATCTTCTTCGTTGCCGTAGTAGGGCGTGAGGTCGAAGCCGCCACCGAACCACCATACCGGCTCTTCGCCTTCTTTTTCGGCGATGAAAAAGCGTACGTTGGCGTGGGAAGTCGGTACATGGGGGTTGTGCGGGTGGATCACCAGGGACACGCCAAGGGCTTCAAAGCCGCGACCCGCCAGTTCAGGACGATGCGCGCTGGCGGAGGGTGGGAGGCCGCTACCAAAGACGTGGGAAAAGTTAACGCCGCCTTTTTCGATCACCGTGCCGTCTGCGATCACACGGGTGCGACCGCCGCCGCCGGCAGGCCGGGTCCAGGCGTCTTCGATAAAGCGAGTATCCGTCTCGAAGGTTTCCAGGGCGCTGCAAATGCGGTCTTGCAGGTCGAGCAGGTAGGCTTTGACAGCCTCGGTGCGAGTAGTCATGACATCACCTTGAATCGGGCAGCGCTACGCGAGGCCAGGGGCCTCGGCGGCAAATGGGCGCACAGGATAGCACTGCACCCAGGTTCACCGCAGTTGACGAGGATCAAGCTTAGGAGTCCGATAGGGGGCTACGCGAATTCGACCCAAGGAGAAGGAAGATGGCCAAACGTATCCAGTTCAGTGCCCATGGTGGCCCCGACGTACTTGAATATGTGGACTACACGCCGGCAGAGCCTGGCCCGCAACAGGTTCGAGTGCGTAACGAGGCGATTGGCCTGAACTTCATCGACACCTATTTTCGCAGTGGGCTGTACGCACCGCCGGCCTTGCCATCGGGCCTGGGGGCGGAAGGCGCCGGCGTGGTGGATGCCATCGGCAGCGAAGTCAGCCAATTCAAGGTCGGCGACCGCGTGGCCTACGGCAGCGGCCCACTGGGTGCCTACAGCCAATTCCACGTGCTGCCCGCCGCCAACCTGGTGCACCTGCCGGACGACATCAGCTTCGAACAAGCCGCCGGTGCCATGCTCAAGGGCCTCACCGTGCAATACCTGCTGCGCCAGACGTATGAACTGAAGGGTGGCGAAACCATCCTGTTCCATGCCGCAGCGGGTGGCGTGGGTTCCCTGGCCTGCCAATGGGCCAAGGCCCTGGGCGTGAAGTTGATCGGCACCGTCAGCTCGGCGGAAAAAGCCGCCGTGGCCAAATCCCTCGGCGCATGGGAAACCATCGACTACAGCAAGGAAAACGTCGCACAGCGCGTGCTGGAATTGACTGACGGCAAAAAGGTACCGGTGGTGTACGACGGCGTCGGCAAGGACACCTGGCTGACCTCCCTCGACAGCGTCGCGCCACGTGGGCTGGTAGTGAGCTTCGGCAATGCGTCAGGCGCCGTAGATGGGGTGAACCTGGGAGTTCTGTCGGCAAAAGGCTCGCTGTACGTCACCCGGCCCACGCTGGCGACGTACGCCAACAATGCGGAAAACCTGCAGATGATGGCGGACGATCTGTTTTCGATGATCAAAAGCGGCAAGGTGCGAATTGATATCAACCAGCGGTATCCGCTGGCAGACGCGGCGAAGGCGCAGACGGAGTTGTCGGCGCGGCGTACCACGGGCTCGACGATTTTGCTGCCTTGACTGCCCGTTGTGGCGAGGGGGCAAGCGCCCTCGCCACAAAAGCACTACGACGGACGCACCACATCGCCCGTCACCAGGTCACGGATCAGGCTGGGGTTCTTGCGCCCGCCCAAGGCGCCACCCAAGACCACGTCCACCTGGCCGCGGAAATACTGCTCCACGCGAATCCGCGTGCGGGCAGCCGGGCGGCCCTGAGGGTTGGCCGAGGTGGAAATCAACGGCCCCACCAGTGAACACAAATCCCGCACCAATGGGTGATCGCTGACCCGCAGCGCCACCGTGTCATGCACGCCGGTCACCCATTCCGGCAACAAATCCTGATGAGGCACCAGCCAGGTATTCGGCCCCGGCCAGGTGCTCGCCATGCGTTCGATCCACGCATCGGGGAAGTCTTCAAACAGAAAATCGAACTGGCGAATATTGTCGGCAACCAGGATCAGGCCCTTGTCCACCGAGCGATTTTTGATCGCCAGCAGCCGGTCCACCGCTTCTTCGTTCCAAGGGTCGCAGCCCAGGCCCCAGACCGCCTCGGTTGGATAGGCAATCACCGCGCCTGCGCGAATTTCTCGTGCGGCTTCTTGCACACGCCACCTGTTGACCATGGTTTAACTCTCCAGACTAAGCTCTGGGCAGTTTACCGATCTTCATTACAAAACCCAGTTCCAATAAAACGAGTCGCTACAAAAGCTGACAGCGCGCAACCCAGCGCCCGCTTTCGCAGATCACCTGGCCTTCCAGCTCCAACTCCGTGAGGTTCGCCAACACCTGAGACAACGGCCGCCCGCTGGCAATCGCCAAGGCTTCACTGGTGTGGGGGGCGGCGTGCAGCAGCGCCACCAGCGGGTGCGTCACCGGCAACGGGGCCGGACGCGACAAGGCCTGCCAGCCGCGTAAACCTTCGAGAATGTGCTCGATGGTCTCCACCAGCGTCGCGCCCTCGCGGATCAACTGGTGACAGCCCTTGGCACCGGGATGATGAATCGAACCTGGGATCGCATACACCTCACGCCCCTGCTCGGCGGCCAGTTTTGCGGTGATCAACGAGCCGCTGGCCATGCTGGCTTCCACCACCAATACGCCCAGGGACAGGCCACTGATGATCCGATTACGCCGGGGAAAGTTACTGGCCTGGGGCGGGGCGTCCAACGGGAACTCGGAAACCACCGCGCTGCCTTGGGCAATCATCGCGGCAGCAAGCCGTCGGTGGCGCTGTGGATAAAAATTTTCCAGCCCCGTGCCCAGTACGCCGATTGTGTGGCCTCCCACATCCAACGCCGCTTGATGCGCCGCGCCATCAATGCCCAGGGCCAAGCCGCTGGTGATGACAAAACCGGCACTCGCCAGGCTGCGGGAAAACGCCGCGGCGGTGTCCATGCCGGGGCGCGAGGCACGGCGACTGCCGACCATCGCCAGTTGCGGTTTTTCCAGGATTGCGGGGTCGCCGGCGACGAACAACAGCGGCGGTGCATCGTCGATCTGCGCCAGCAGCGCGGGGTACTCAGGTTGGTCCCACATCAACAAATGCTGGGCCGGGCGCGCCAGCCAAGCCAATGCCTCGCTGGCACCGTCGCGTATTTCAGGGCTGCGCCGAGCTTCGGCGCTGAGGGTTGGCAAGCCCAGCGCACGCCAGGCACTGGCGGGGGCACTGATGGCTTTTGAAGCGCTGCCGAACGCTTCGATCAATAAGCGAAAACGCTTGGGCCCCAGTTCCGGGAGCCTGTGCAGGCGTAGCCGTGCTTCCAGTTCTGACGGGGAAATTGGGTGGCTGTTTGTCGGATACATCGGATCATCCTTGACCGGAACAAGCTGTGGATAACTCTGTTGGTAACTTATTTAGCAGGCTATTTATTGCGATTGACGAACCGTCTCGAAACGGTCCAACACCGCCAGCGGATGCGATGCGCTGAGCACCAGGCCGTAGCTGAGCTTTTCAAACGTGCGGAACACCAGCAGAGTGCCGGCGCGCTCGTCGGGCAGTGTTACGGGCGCATTCGTGAGCGTGTCGCGCACGGTGGCGCCGGTCTTGATAACGGTCAGCAGCTGGCCTTCGACCAGACCGTCGCGCCGGCCTTTGTTCAGGGTGATGGCGTCGAGCACGCCGATTTGGGTAACGCCTTTGGGAATGTCGATAATCTGCCCCTGGACGAAGGGCGCAGGCTTGAGCGCTTGCACATGTGCCAACTCAATGGGCGCCAGGGCATGGAGCAGACGGTCGCCGGGGCGTATCTCCCGGGTGGCCCGCTGCACGGCCAGGGTGCTCAGATCGCCGGCATTCACAAAGCGTGCGCTGCCGATATCGTCGACGTTGAGGCCCAGCAGCTCCTGGGTCTCCGGGTCGGTATAAACCCTGCCTCGGCGAAAGATCCCATAGCTGGGCTGAGTCGGGTCCAGGTTGCCCCTGGCGTACACACGCTCATCATTGGCGCCCAACACATGACCGGCGCCCGCCGCGACGATGTAGGGCGCGCTGTCCAGGTCCTGCGGTGTATCGAGAATGCGGTTATGCAGTAAAAAGCGCTGGATGGCCTGTTGCGTCGGTTGATCCAGACGCTGGCCGGGCGGCGGCAGCAGGGCCATTGCGAACGGCGCCCACAGCAGCAAGACGAGTAGCGATTTCCTCATGGGGTGAATCTCCTTTATTATGTGCGTTCGCGTGAAATGCCAGAGCCTTCGCGGCTTTGGGGCGTTTCACACCGGCCATGTGGGTCCATCCCACCGCCGATTTGCCTCTACCTCACATGTGCAGCAATTACGCTTATGGCTATTTTGAACATCCTCGAATTCCCCGACTCGCGCCTGCGCACGATCGCCAAACCGGTGGCCGTAGTGGACGACAAGGTTCGTCAGTTGGTCGATGACATGTTTGAAACAATGTATGAAGCGCCGGGCATCGGCCTCGCCGCCACCCAGGTCAACGTGCATTTGCGCGTCGTGGTCATGGACCTGTCCGAGGATCGCAGCGAACCGAGGGTATACATCAACCCCGAGTTCGAACCACTGACCGAAGAGATGGGCGAGTACCAGGAAGGTTGCCTTTCGGTGCCGGAGTTCTACGAGAATGTGGAGCGCCCGTTGCGCGTGAAGATCAAGGCGCTGGACCGCGACGGCAAGCCGTTCGAGCTGATTGCCGAAGGCCTGCTGGCGGTGTGCATCCAGCACGAATGCGACCACCTCAACGGCAAGCTGTTTGTGGATTACCTGTCCACACTCAAGCGCGACCGGATCAAGAAGAAGCTGGAAAAAAAGCATCGCCAGCAAGCTTGATGCCCTCCTTCCAAAGGCTTGCTGCGGCAAGCCTTTTTCTTTGTGACTGCTTTTAACCGAGACCTCCCATGACCGAGCCACTGCGCATTGTTTTTGCCGGTACACCCGAATTTGCCGCCGAACACCTCAAGGCGCTGCTTGCCAGCCCTTATGACATCGTCGCGGTGTACACCCAGCCGGATCGCCCGGCCGGTCGCGGGCAAAAACTGATGCCGAGCCCGGTCAAGCAACTGGCGCTTGAACACAACATTGCTGTGCTGCAGCCACCGACCTTGCGCAACGCCGAGGCCCAGGCCGAGCTGGCCACGCTCAAGCCCGACCTGCTGGTGGTGGTGGCCTACGGTTTGATCCTGCCGCAGGTGGTGCTGGACATCCCGCGCCTGGGTTGCATCAACAGCCATGCCTCGCTGCTGCCACGCTGGCGCGGTGCGGCGCCGATCCAGCGCGCGGTGGAGGCGGGTGACAGCGAAAGCGGTGTGACCGTGATGCGCATGGAGGCGGGCTTGGACACTGGCCCGATGCTGCTCAAAGTCGCCACGGCGATCACCGCCGAAGACACCGGCGGCAGCCTGCATGACCGCCTGGCTGAAATGGGCCCACCTGCCGTGATCCAGGCCATCGCCGGTCTCGCTGCCGGCACCCTGGAAGGCGAAGTGCAGGATGACAGCCTGGCCACCTACGCCCACAAATTGAACAAAGACGAAGCACGCCTCGACTGGAGCCGCCCGGCGGTGGAGCTGGAGCGTTTGGTGCGCGCGTTCAACCCGTGGCCGATCTGCCATAGCACCCTGAACGGCGAAGCCCTGAAAGTACTGGCCGCGACCCTGGCCGACGGCAAAGGCGCCCCCGGCGAGATCATTGGCGCCAGCAAGGACGGCCTGTTGGTCGCCTGCGGTGAACAGGCACTGTGCCTGACGCGCCTGCAATTGCCCGGTGGCAAGGCGCTGAATTTCAGCGATTTGTTCAACAGCCGTCGTGAGAAATTTGCCCTTGGCACCGTACTCGGGGTGGCTACGCAATGAATCCACGTCTGGCTGCCGCCAAGGCTCTCGCCGCTGTACTCAATGGCAAAGCTTCGCTGAACAGTTCGCTGCCCACGCAGTTGGACAAGGTTGAAGACCGTGATCGCGGCTTCACCCAGGACCTGGCCTTTGGTACCGCCCGTTGGCAGCCGCGCTTGTCGGCGCTGGCGGCCAAGCTGCTGCAAAAGCCGTTCAAGGCGGCGGACGCCGATGTGGAAGCGTTGCTGCTGGTGGGTCTGTATCAGTTGCTCTACACCCGCGTGCCGGCTCACGCCGCCATCGGCGAAACCGTCGGTTGCGCCGACAAGCTGAAAAAGCCCTGGGCCAAGGCCCTGCTCAACGCCGTGCTGCGCCGCGCCCAGCGCGAAAGCGAAGCACTGCTGGCCGAGCTGGAGCATGACCCGGTGGTGCGCACCGCCCACCCGCGCTGGCTGCAAAAATCTCTCAAGGCATTCTGGCCTGAGCAGTGGGAAGCGATTTGTGCGGCCAACAATGCGCACCCGCCAATGATTCTGCGGGTCAACCGTCGCCATCACAGCCGCGATGCGTACCTGCAATTGCTGACCGCGGCCGGTATCAACGCCACGCCTTGCGTGTTCAGCACCGACGGCATCGTGCTCGAAGCCGCCGCTGATGTACGCAGCCTGCCGGGCTTTGCCGAAGGCTGGATCAGTGTGCAGGACGAAGCCGCGCAGCTCGCCGCCGACCTGCTCGATCTCGCCCCAGGTCAGCGGGTACTCGATGCCTGCTGCGCCCCGGGCGGTAAGACGTGTCACATCCTGGAGGTCGAAAAAGGCCTGGCCGGCGTAGTCGCCGTCGATCTGGAAGCCAAACGCCTGGTGCGTGTGCGAGAAAACCTCGCACGCCTGGGCCTGGATGCCGAACTAATTGCCGCCGATGGCCGCGACACGGCCACCTGGTGGGACGGCAAACCCTTCCAGCGCATCCTGCTCGACGCACCGTGCTCCGCCACCGGTGTGATCCGCCGCCACCCGGACATCAAACTCACGCGCCAGCCCGACGACATCGCCGCCCTGGCCGTGCTGCAAGGTGAACTGCTCGACGCGCTGTGGCCGACCCTGGAAGTCGGCGGCATTCTGCTTTACGCCACCTGCTCGACCTTGCCCACCGAAAACACCGAGGTGATCGAAGCCTTCCTCGCCCGCACCAGCGGCGCGCGGGAACTGGACCTCGCCACGGCCGCCGGCATCAAGCAGCCCCACGGCCGCCAGTTGCTGGCGCAGGAAGGCGGGCATGATGGCTTCTACTACGCCAAACTGATCAAGATCGCCGCCGCGCGCGGCTGAATGGTTTTAAGGGAGTGACCGGATGAAAATCATCATCCTTGGAGCAGGGCAGGTTGGCGGCACACTGGCTGAACATTTGGCCAGCGAGGCCAATGACATTACCGTGGTCGACACCGACAGCGAGCGCCTGCGAGACCTCGGTGACCGCCTGGATATCCGCACCGTGCAGGGCCGCGCATCGTTCCCGACGGTGCTGCGCCAGGCTGGTGCCGACGACGCCGACATGCTGGTCGCCGTGACCAACAGCGACGAAACCAATATGGTCGCCTGCCAGGTCGCCCACACCCTGTTCCACACCCCCACCAAGATTGCCCGGGTACGCGAAGCGGCCTACCTGACCCGCGCCGGCCTGTTCGACAACGATGCGATTCCGGTGGACGTGCTGATCAGCCCGGAACAAGTGGTGACTCACTACATCAAGCGCCTGATCGAAATCCCCGGCGCCTTGCAGGTGATCGACTTCGCCGGCGGCAAGGCGCAACTGGTGGCGGTGAAGGCCTATTACGGCGGCCCATTGGTGGGCCAGCAACTGCGCCAGCTGCGCGAACACATGCCAAATGTGGAAACCCGCGTCGCGGCAATTTTCCGACGTGACCGGCCGATCCTGCCCCAGGGCGATACCGTGATCGAGGCTGACGACGAAGTATTTTTCATCGCCGCCAAGGCGAATATTCGTGCGGTGATGAGCGAAATGCGCCGCCTCGACGAGAACTACAAACGCATCGTTATCGCCGGTGGCGGGCAGATCGGCGAGCGCCTGGCCGAGGCGATCGAAAGCCGCTACCAGGTGAAGATCATTGAGATGAGCCCTGCGCGCTGCCGGCATTTGTCCGACACCCTCGACAGCACCGTCGTATTGCAGGGCAGTGCCTCGGACCGCGACCTGCTGATGGAAGAAAACATCGCCGACGCCGATATCTTCCTGGCCCTGACCAACGATGACGAAGCCAACATCATGTCGTCATTGCTGGCCAAGCGGATGGGGGCGAAGAAGGTGATGACCATCATCAACAACCCGGCGTACGTCGACTTGATCCAGGGTGGCGACATCGACATCGCCATCAGCCCTCAACTGGCGACTATCGGCACCTTGCTCGCCCACGTACGCCGTGGCGATATCGTCAGCGTGCACTCCCTGCGCCGGGGCGCGGCGGAAGCCATCGAGGCGATCGCCCATGGTGATTCAAAGTCGAGCAAGGTGATCGGCAAGGCCATCCGTGACATTGGCCTGCCACCGGGCACGACCATCGGCGCGATCATTCGTGATGAAGAAGTGATCATTGCCCACGACGATACGGTGATCGCTACCGGTGACCACGTGATCCTTTTCCTTGTGGATAAGAAACATATCCGCGATGTGGAGAAACTGTTCCACGTGGGGTTGAGCTTTTTCTGATCAAACGGAGTGACCGACATGCTCGAATCCCTGGAAAAAATGCTCGCCAAGGGTGTGGATAACTCGCTGCTGCGCTTTGGGCTGGGCAAGGGTTATCTGGACCTGAAGGACAACGCCAAGGCGGCGGCGCATCTAAGCAAATGCGTCGAGTTTGATCCGAAGTATTCGGCGGCGTGGAAGTTGTTGGGCAAGGCGCAGTTGGGGCAGGGTGATAACGCCGCAGCGCGACAGGCGTGGGAGAAGGGTATCGAAGCGGCCCAGGCCCATGGCGACAAACAAGCCGAAAAAGAAATGACGGTGTTCCTGAAGAAACTCGACCGCCAGGCCTAAGCAGATCGAAAAATGTGGGAGGGGGCTTGCCCCCTCCCACATTTGGTTTTGTATTGGCTTTGGGTCAGCAGTGGGTCAGTACCACCGCGCTTCACCCGGCGGGCGTTTCTTGAAGCGTTTCATGCTCCACATGTACTGGCTCGGGTAGGCGCCGACATAACGCTCCACCACCTTGCTCATCGCCGCGCAGGACGTGGCGGTGTCGGTGCTGTACATGTCTTGCGGTGCCGCCTCCAGGATCACTTTGTAGCCGGAACCGTCGGGCAGGCGCAGCGCGTGCAGGAATACGCCTACGGCCTTGTGGCCAGCGAGCATGTTCGGCACGAACTTGCTGGTGAGCGCCTGGGTGGCAAAGAACGGCACGAAAATCCCGGCGGATTCGGCCGGTTCAGGATCCGCTGGAATGCCCACCTGGCCGCCTTTGCGCACTTCCTTGATGACACTGAGGATGCCTTCCTTGGTCGACGCGGCCACGCGGTTACCCAGTTGCACGCGTTGCTTGCGCAGCAATTCATCCACCGCCTTGAGCTTGGGCGGGCGGTAGAAAATGATCGGTTTGCACTGGCTGCAATAGAAGTGGTTCAACACCTCCCAGTTGCCCAGGTGGCTGGTGATGCCGACCACGCCCTTGCCCGAGGCCAGGGCTTCGTGCAGCACCTCCAGGCCTTCAACTTCGCGCACCAGGTCGATGGAACGCTGGGCCGGCCAGATCCAGGCGCAGGCGCTTTCGGTCAGGGACTTGCCGATGTCCATCAGGCTGCGGCCCACCAGACGTTCGCGCTCGGCCGAGTCCATGTTCGGGAAGCATTTGGAAAGGTTGATCCGCACGGTGTCGCGGGAGCGGTTGGGGGTTTTCCACATGACCCAGCCGATGGCCGTGCCGACGGCTTGGACGGCCCGCCAGGGCAGCAGCGCAAACAACCGCAGAGCGCCTACCAGCAAGGCGCCTTTTAACTTTTCCACAGGTCACTCCTGATCGTGTGTGGTGCGCAAAACGCGCATTCTAACCGGCGTTGGCCAAGTCCGCGTAACGGTCGCAGTCCTGAGTGTGGTCCATGACCATGCCCGAAGCCTGCATGAACGCGTAGCAGATGGTGGGCCCAACGAAGGTGAAGCCGGCTTTTTTCAGCGCTTTGCTCATCGCTTCAGCCTCTGGCGTAATCGCCGGGACTTCGCTGCGGTCCTTGAAGTGGTTGACCTTGGGCACGCCGCCGACGAACGACCAGAGCAAGCCCACTGGATCTTCCAACGCCAGCCAGGCGGCGGCGTTGCGCCGGGTGGCGTTGAGCTTGAGACGGTTACGCACGATGCCCGGATCGAGCATCAGAGCTTCGATCTCGGCATCGCTCAAGCGCGCCAGGCGGTGCGCATCGAACCCGAACAAGACCTTTCGATAATGCTCGCGTTTGCGTAAAACGGTGATCCAGGACAGGCCCGCCTGGAACCCTTCGAGTAAAAGCAACTCGAACAAACCCTGCGCATCGCGCAGCGGCGTTCCCCACTCTTGATCGTGATAAGCCATGTACAGCGGATCTTCAGAACACCAAAAGCAGCGTGGCATAAGGCTCCAGGGAGTGGTGGCGGGGCCGAATCGGGTATACTCCCGCTCTTTAAATCGCAGCCCAAGTAACAGGTGAATTTCGTGAGCCAGCCTACGCCAGCCGTGCGTACCTTCCAAGACTTGATCCTCGCCCTCCAGCAATACTGGGCCGAGCAAGGTTGTGTGGTACTTCAGCCCTACGATATGGAAGTAGGCGCCGGCACTTTCCACACCGCTACCTTCCTGCGGGCCATCGGCCCGGAAACCTGGAACGCCGCTTATGTGCAACCCAGTCGCCGCCCGACTGACGGCCGCTACGGCGAAAACCCGAACCGTCTGCAGCACTACTACCAGTTCCAGGTAGTACTGAAGCCGAACCCGGACAACTTCCAGGAACTGTACCTGGGCTCGTTGAAACATGTCGGCCTGGACCCACTGGTCCACGACATCCGTTTCGTCGAAGACAACTGGGAATCGCCAACCCTGGGCGCCTGGGGCCTGGGCTGGGAGGTCTGGCTCAATGGCATGGAAGTGACGCAATTCACTTACTTCCAGCAAGCGGGCGGCATCGAGTGCTACCCGGTGACCGGCGAAATCACCTACGGCCTGGAGCGCCTGGCCATGTACCTGCAAGGCGTGGACTCGGTCTACGACCTGGTGTGGGCTGACGGCCCGTTCGGCAAAGTGACCTACGGCGACGTGTTCCACCAGAACGAAGTGGAGCAATCGACCTATAACTTCGAACACGCCAACGTCGACAAGCTGTTCGAACTGTTCGATTTCTATGAAAGCGAAGCCAAGCGCCTGATCGAACTCGACCAGCCGCTGCCGTTGCCGAGCTATGAAATGGTGTTGAAGGCGTCCCATACCTTCAACCTGCTGGATGCTCGCCGTGCCATCTCGGTGACCGCGCGCCAGCAATACATCCTGCGTGTACGCACCCTGGCACGTTCCGTCGCCCAAGCCTACCTGCTGGCTCGCGCCAAGCTGGGCTTCCCGATGGCCACCCCGGACCTGCGTGATGAAGTGTTGGCTAAGCTGGAGGCTGCACAATGAGTGCTCAAGATTTCCTGATTGAACTGGGCACTGAAGAGCTGCCACCCAAGGCGCTCAATACCCTGGCCGAGGCATTCCTGGCCGGTATCGAAAAAGGCCTGCACACCGCCGGCCTGAAATTTGAAGCCAAGAAGGTCTACGCCGCGCCGCGCCGCCTGGCGGTATTGCTGACCGCGCTGGAAACCCAGCAGCCGGACCGCAGCATCAACCTCGACGGCCCACCGCGCCAGGCCGCGTTCGACGCCGATGGCAATCCAACCCAGGCCGCCCTTGGTTTTGCCAAGAAGTGTGGCGTGGAGCTGAGCGAGATCGACCAAAGCGGTCCGAAACTGCGCTTCAGCCAGGTCATCACCGGCAAGCCCACCGCCAGCCTGTTGCCGACTATCGTCGAAGATTCCCTGAATGACCTGCCTATCCCCAAGCGCATGCGCTGGGGTGCCCGCAAGGAAGAGTTCGTACGCCCAACCCAGTGGCTGGTGATGCTGCTCGGTGACCAGGTCATCGATTGCACCATCCTCGCCCAGAAGGCTGGCCGTGACTCCCGTGGTCACCGCTTCCATCATCCGCAAAGCGTGCGTATTACCTCGCCGGCCAACTACCTCAGCGATTTGCGTGCAGCCTATGTGCTGGCGGACGCCAACGAGCGTCGCGAGCTGATCAGCAAGCGCACCGAAGAGCTGGCCCGTCTGCAGGAAGGCACCGCCATCGTGCCGCCAAGCCTGCTTGACGAAGTGACCGCGCTGGTCGAGTGGCCGGTGCCACTGGTGTGCTCGTTCGAAGAGCGTTTCCTCGACGTGCCGCAGGAAGCCCTGATCACCACCATGCAGGACAACCAGAAGTACTTCTGCCTGTTGGACGTGGACGGCAAGTTGCTGCCGCGCTTTATCACCGTGGCCAACATCGAGAGCAAGGACCCGCAGCAGATCATCGCCGGTAACGAGAAAGTCGTTCGCCCGCGCCTGACCGACGCCGAGTTTTTCTTCAAGCAAGACAAGAAGCAGAAGCTCGAAGACTTCAACCTGCGCCTGCAAAACGTGGTGTTCCAGGAAAAACTCGGCAGCGTCTACGACAAGGCCGTACGTGTTTCCAAGCTGGCGGCCTACATTGCCCCGCGCATTGGTGGTGACGCAGCCTGGGCCGCGCGTGCGGGCTTGCTGTCCAAGTGCGACCTGGCCACCGAGATGGTTAGCGAATTCCCTGAGATGCAAGGCGTTGCCGGCTACTACTACGCCCTCAACGACGGCGAGGCGGATGATGTCGCCCTGGCGCTTAACGAGCAGTACATGCCGCGCGGTGCCGGCGCCGAACTGCCGACCACCCTCACCGGTGCGGCCGTGGCCATCGCCGACAAACTGGACACCCTGGTCGGCATCTTCGGTATCGGCATGCTGCCTACCGGCAGCAAAGACCCCTATGCCCTGCGTCGCGCGGCCTTGGGCGTGCTGCGTATCCTGATCGACAAAAAACTCGACCTCGACCTGACCCAGGCCGTGGTGTTCGCCGTCGGCCAGTTCGGCGCCAAGGTCAAGCAAGCCGGCCTGGCTGAGCAAGTGCTGGAGTTTGTGTTCGACCGCCTGCGTGCGCGTTATGAAGACGAAGGCGTGGACGTTTCCGTCTACCTGTCGGTACGTGCCCTGCAACCGGCTTCGGCGCTGGATTTCGATCAGCGTGTGCAAGCCGTGCAAGCGTTCCGCAAACTGCCGGAAGCCGATGCGCTGGCCGCCGTGAACAAACGTGTGTCGAACCTGCTGAGCAAGGCCGAAGGCCTGGGCAATGCCGACGTAGACCCAGGCCTGTTTGCCGATGCCAAGGAGTTCTCGCTGAACTCGGCCATCGCCAAGGCAGAAAACGCAGTGAAGCCGCTGATTGCCGAACGCAACTACGCCGAAGCCCTGGCGCGCCTGGCCACCTTGCGTGAGCCGGTGGATGCGTTCTTTGAAGCGGTGATGATCAATGCCGAAGATGCCGGCGTGCGGAAAAACCGCTACGCCATGCTGGCGCGTCTGCGTGGCTTGTTCGTCAACATCGCTGACATCTCGACGCTGAGCTGACCCATGTTGAAACTGCTGATTCTCGATCGGGACGGGGTGATCAATTACGACTCCGACGCTTACATCAAGTCGGTGGCGGAGTGGATTCCACTGCCCGGCTCGATCGAGGCCATCGCGCAGTTGAGCAAGGCCGGCTGGACCGTGGCCATCGCCACCAACCAGTCCGGCATTGCCCGTGGCTACTACGACATTGCCACCCTGGACGCCATGCACGCGCGCTTGCGCACGTTAGTGGCGGAGCAGGGCGGTGAGGTGGGGCTGGTGGTTTACTGCCCCCACGGGCCGGATGAGGGCTGCGATTGCCGCAAGCCCAAACCGGGCATGTTGAAAACCATTGCAGAACATTACAACGTGCCGCTAGCTGGGATATGGTTCGTCGGGGACAGCCTCGGTGACCTGGAGGCGGCCAACGCCGTCGACTCTCAACCCGTTTTGGTAAAAACCGGAAAAGGCGAGAAGACCCAGGCGAAAAACCTGCCGGTAGGCACATTGATTTTTGACGATCTTGCGGCAGTTGCCGCAGAACTTATCAACAACTAGCTGCCCTCGACTTCCTGATCAAGGATTGTTCGGGAGTGCGCTTTTCAACAGGCGGGCCGTGTCCCGCAACGGTAAATGCCGCCATGTCGATCTTGCAGGCCATCAGAACCTTTTTCTTTTACCTGCTGCTGGGCACCAGTTCGCTTCTCTGGTGCACCCTGAGCTTTTTTATTGCGCCGTTTTTGCCGTTCAAGGCGCGCTATCGCTTTATCAACGTTTATTGGTGCCGCTGCGCGTTGTGGCTGACCAAGGTGTTCCTGAACATTCGTTTCGAGATCAAGGGCGCTGAAAACGTCCCGGACCAGCCCTGCGTGATTCTGTCGAACCACCAGAGCACCTGGGAAACATTCTTTCTCTCGGCGTACTTCTCGCCCCTGAGCCAGGTGCTCAAGCGCGAGCTGCTGTATGTGCCGTTCTTCGGCTGGGCCATGGCCATGTTGCGTCCTATCGCCATCGACCGGGACAACCCCAAGGCGGCGCTCAAGCATGTGGCCAAGAAGGGTGACGAGCTGCTCAAGGATGGCGTGTGGGTACTGATCTTCCCGGAAGGTACACGGGTGCCCTTTGGTACCGTGGGCAAATTCTCCCGCGGCGGTACGGCGTTGGCGGTTAACGCTCACCTGCCGGTGTTACCGATTGCGCATAACGCCGGTAAATTCTGGCCGAAAACCGGCTGGGCAAAACGCGAAGGCACCATCACCGTGGTGATTGGCGAACCCATGTACGCAGAAGGCGAGGGCCCACGCGCCATTGCCGCGCTGAATGAGCGTGCCCAGGCCTGGAATGAAGCGCAGCAACGGGCCATGGGTTCCCTCCCGCCGGAACCGGTGGTGGTGGATACACCGGTGGTATGAGAAACTGTGGATAACCTGTGTACGCTTTGTTGGCAAATTGGCTTTTTTTGTTCATAACGCGCTGATTTACATACATATTTCTCAAGGTCATAAAATTCCGGAAAACGTGCATAAGTTTTTTCCTCATAAAAAAACCGGTCCTTGTGACCGGTTTTTTATACACAGCCGAACAGCACGTTTCAGCAGTCATCCAGCAACGGCAACTGCAGACTGAACGTGGTGCCTTTGCCCACTGCGGTTTCACACTCCACACGCCCTCCGTGACGTTCCACGACCGCCTTGACCATGGTCAGCCCCAACCCCAGCCCTTCACTGCCCTGGGCCGAATCGAAGCGCTTGTACTGGCTGAACAACTCCGGCAAATCCTTGGCTGCTATCCCTGGCCCCTGATCGCTGATGCGACATTCCAACCAGCCTTGCGCGCTGCCGTGCCGCAACCTCACGGTAGTACCGGATGGGGAATATTTGATGGCATTTTCCAGCACGTTGAACAACGCGCGCGTGAGTAGCGATTGGTCAGCACAGACCATCCCTTCATCAGCCTCATCCAGATCATGAACCAGATGAATGCCCTTGAGCTGGGCGATCAGCGCCACTTGGTCAAAGGCATCCATCACCAGCATGGCGAACAGCGTCGGTTGAAACTGGTAGCCATCGGCTTCGGCTTTAGCCAGTTGGACGAACGACTCAGTCAGGCTCAAGGCACGACGTACCTGCTGCTCGATCAGGGCAAATACCGGCGACTCAGCGTTGTGCACATCCAGCAGCGCAAGGATCGCCGAATGCGGCGCACGCAGGTCGTGGGAAAGAAAGCGCAACATGGTTTCGCGGTGTTGCTGCGCCTCGCGTTCCTTACTCAAGTCAGTGAGGCTCAACAGCCATCCCAGCGCTACATCACCTTCGGCAGGCAATAACGGAGCCAGCTCCATGCGCAGGCTGCGCTGGTGGATATCGCGAAACTCGACGAGCGCCAACGCCGACAGGGCAGGGCGCACGCCGTTGTGCAAGGGTGGATAACCGAGGTCAACCAACTGCTCCAGGAGGTTTTGACTGACCAGCTCATTGCCGAACACGTCGCGCGCAATACGGTTAGCCAGCAGGATATTGCCTTGGGTGTCCGCGATCAGCGTCGCGACAGGCAGGCATTCCAGCCCATCGGCCATAAAGCGTCGGGTGTCTCGCGTACGACTGACCGCTTGCTCAAGGGCAAAGATACGGTCCTGCAATACATCCCCGTTGCTCGCAGGTGCGCGGCGGCGTTCAGGCAAGACCTTGGGCTCGTCATCCAGACGCGCCAATTCCCAGCCGAAGTAGGCGAGGATTACGCTGAGACGGCGCCAATTCCAGATCAAGTAGCTGAGCAGCAAGCCGATCAAGCAGGCCGCGGGCGGCCACCAGTGGCCCAACCGCAACAGCAGGGCGGACACGACCAACGCCGCAATCATGCATCCCATGGTCATCCACAGCGCATAGCGTGCACGGTACAGCAGCAGACCCAGCAACAACGCCACCCATGACGTTGCCATCACGGCCGAGAGCCACCTAGGCAGATCCACGATGCTGCGCCCCTGCAGCAAACCATTGAGTACGTTGGCCTGGATTTCCACCCCCGCCGTAGTACCCGCCAAAGGCGAAAGCGGTGTGACAAAGCGCTCGCCCATCCCCGACGCTGTTGCACCCACCAGAATCAGGCGGTTGCGCAGTTGTTCTGGAGGGATCTCCCCGCTTAATACGCTGACATACGACACACTCGAAAAATGAGTGTCAGGGTCGATAAACGGGATTCGAACGGCATGATCGCGGTGCCAGTCCTGGCCGTTCGGCTGCTCGGACTGCCCCGGCATCTGCGACGGTTGGCCGCTCATGGCAAAGGCCAGCCACGCCAATTGAGGGGCCATGGCGTCCGGTGGACCTTCGCGCAGGTACAGGCTGCGCACCACTCCATCGCTGTCCGCCTCCACATTGATATGCCCGACCCCTTTGGCACATTTGAGCAGCGGCAGCATCTGTGCGTCGGATTGGCCGTAGCTGATGGAATCATCACGGGCCAGAGGCAACAGCACATTACCTGCGTTGCATACCGCGTCGGCCAGGCGTTTGTCACGAGTAGGGTCGCCGGGTTCGCTGAAAATCACATCGAACAAAATTGCAGCTGGCTGCGCGGCGCTCAGGCGGTCAATCAGGTCGGCATGCAGGCTACGGGGCCAGGGCCATTGGCCGAGCTTTTTCAAGCTGGAGTCGTCGATGGTCACCAGCAAGATGCGCGGGTCCATCGGCAGTGGGGCCACACGGCGAAGACTGTTGTATAGCGGGTTGTTCAGGGCAAGGCCGGGGCTCATCGAGAGATAGGCAGTGATCGGCAGCAGCAGCAAACCTATCCACAACCACTCACGTACCAGGCCCCGGAACAAACGCTGGGCGTGGGTAGGTTGACGTTTTTCGGCTTTGCCCCAAAGCATCATCGGTCAGTGCGCCTGTGCTGTTGGCGAATGGTAGTAAATGGCATAGACCCGTTTCCCCCTCAAGGCGGTGATCGCCGTCAGCCGACACCCCATGTCATAGAACGACGCTTTGTGCCCAAGTGAAGCTCATTTTTCAAACGATGGAAAAACTATCCGGCTCGATGTTCAGAAGAGCGGGAATTCCGATAGACATCCACTCACAGGGCACAGGAGTTTACGACAGCGCACGCGTCGGCTGATCCTTTTCCTTACGGTCCGGAGCCGGTATCTTTCCTTGCGAGGTATCAAGGACTTTTAATGGGTTAATCGCGTATTGATCCAGCGTACCGAGAGATCCGAGGGGTCGACGAATCCGAACACAATTCTTCAGATTCACCGACCGGCATCTATGCAGTAAGCGCCTTCAATCGAAATAGGCCAATGACTGCCGACTCTTCAAAAAGAAAGGACCCTCCCATGCGTGTCGCAATACTGGATGACGAACCCGCGGAATTGCGCCGGGTGGAACAGACACTGCGACAAATCCCCAGCACCGCCGAACAGCCTTGGTCCCTGCATTGCTTCGAACGCGGTGAAGACCTGTTGCGCCAATTACGTCGTGAAACCTTCGACCTGCTGATACTCGATTGGCAACTACCTGATATCACCGGCATTGCACTGCTGCGCTGGACCCGTGAACACATGGAATCGCCACCGGCGGTGATCATGCTGACCAGCCGCGATGCCGAGAGCGATATCGTCACCGCACTGAACAGCGGCGCCGACGATTACGTCAGCAAGCCTTTTCGCCCGAATGAACTGAAGGCCCGGGTCACCGCTGTTCTGCGTCGGCACGGCCTGCAGAAATCAGCAACCCATGAGGTGCAGAGCTTCAACGACTTGACCTTCGACGACGCGGAATTGACCGTCACACGTGCTGGTAAACCCATCAACCTTACTGAGCGCGAGTACCGCCTTGCCAGCTGCCTGTTTGCCAACCTGGCTCGGCCGCTGTCCCGCGAATATCTGTACGAGCGGTTCTGGACGCACGAAGAAATGGTGTCGTCCAGGCCGTTGGACACCCACATCTATCGCTTGCGCAACAAGCTTGGCCTCACCGCAGATAGAGGTTGGCAGTTGTTGACGATCTATGGGTACGGGTACCGATTGGAGAGCGTCGCGACGGGAACCAATGGCTAAAAACGGGCAGATGTTCCACGTGGAGCATTCTAATAACCCGCGTTTTTTATGTAATAAAAAAGGCCAACGCTAAGCGTTGGCCTTTTTGTTGTGGCAGGTTGCGACTGATCAGAAGTCCAGGTTAGAAACCGCCAGGGCATTGCTTTCAATGAAGTCACGGCGAGGCTCGACCGCATCACCCATCAGGGTGTTGAAGATCTGGTCTGCGCCAATGGCATCCTCGATAGTCACGCGAAGCATGCGACGCTGCGCGGGATCCATGGTGGTTTCCCACAATTGATCCGGGTTCATTTCACCCAGCCCTTTGTATCGTTGAATGGTATGGCGCTTGGTGCTTTCAGCCATCAGCCAGTCGAGGGCTTCCTTGAATTCCTTGACCTGCTTCTTGCGCTCGCCCCGTTGAATATAAGCGCCGTCGTCCAGCAAGGTGCTCAGTTGGGCGCCCAGGGTTACGACGGTCTTGTAGTCATTACTGCCGAAGAAGTCGCGGTTGAAGGTGACGTAGTTCGACAGGCCGTGGGAGATCAGTTCGACCTCTGGCAGCCACACGTTACGTTCACGGTCTTCACGCAAGCTGGCTTTGTAAACCAGGCCGGATTTTTCGACGGTGCGCAGGCGTACTTCGTACTGGGCCAGCCAATCCTGCATCGCAGCGTGATCGCCCAGTTGCTCCAGGCTTACGGCCGGCAGGTAGATGAAGTGCTCGGTCAGCTCCTGAGGGTATAGACGCGACAGACGCTTGAGGGTCTTCATCACCATGCGGAAATCGTTGACCAGACGCTCCAGCGACTCACCGGAAATGCCGGGGGCTTCATCGTTCAAGTGCAGGCTGGCATCTTCCAGGGCCGACTGCGTCATGTACTCTTCCATGGCGTCGTCGTCTTTGATGTATTGCTCTTGCTTGCCCTTTTTCACTTTGTACAACGGCGGCTGAGCGATGTAGATGTAGCCACGCTCGATCAGCTCCGGCAACTGACGGAAGAAAAAGGTCAGCAGCAGGGTACGGATGTGCGAACCGTCGACGTCAGCATCGGTCATGATGATGATGTTGTGATAGCGCAGCTTATCGATGTTGTACTCATCACGGCCGATACCGCAGCCCAACGCCGTGATCAAGGTGCCGACTTCCTGGGACGAAATCATCTTGTCGAAGCGTGCCTTCTCGACGTTGAGAATCTTACCCTTCAACGGCAGGATAGCCTGGGTGCGACGGTTACGACCTTGCTTGGCGGAACCGCCAGCAGAGTCACCTTCCACCAGGTACAGTTCGGAGAGGGCAGGGTCCTTCTCCTGGCAGTCGGCCAGTTTGCCCGGCAGGCCAGCGATATCCAAAGCGCCTTTACGTCGGGTCATCTCACGAGCTTTACGCGCTGCTTCACGGGCGCGCGCCGCGTCGATCATCTTGCCGACAACCAGCTTGGCTTCGTTCGGGTTCTCCAGCAGGAAGTCGGAGAAGTACTTGCCCATCTCCTGTTCCACTGCGGTCTTCACTTCGGAGGACACCAGCTTGTCTTTGGTCTGGGAACTGAACTTAGGATCCGGCACTTTCACCGAGATAATCGCGGTGAGGCCTTCGCGTGCATCGTCACCGGTGGTCGCGACTTTGTGCTTCTTGGCCAAGCCTTCAGCTTCGATATAGGTGTTCAGGTTACGCGTCAGTGCGGAACGGAAACCCACCAGGTGAGTACCGCCGTCACGCTGAGGAATGTTGTTGGTGAAGCACAACAGGTTCTCGTTGAAGCTGTCGTTCCACTGCAGGGCGATTTCGACGCCGATGCCGTCTTCACGCTGGATGTTGAAGTGGAACACCTGGTTGACCGCTGTCTTGTTGGTGTTCAGGTATTCAACGAACGCACGCAGGCCACCTTCGTACTTGAACAGTTCCTCCTTGCCGCTGCGCTCGTCCTTGAGGACGATACCCACACCGGAGTTGAGGAACGACAGTTCACGAATGCGCTTGGCCAGGATGTCCCAGCTGAAGTGAATATTCTTGAAGGTTTCAGCCGAGGGCTTGAAGTGGATCTGGGTACCGGTGGTTTCACTGTCACCGACGATCTTCATCGGTTCTTGTGGAACACCGTGAACATAGGTCTGTTCCCAGATTTTGCCGCTACGGCGCACGGTCAGGATCAGCTCTTCCGACAGTGCGTTCACCACCGACACACCCACGCCGTGCAAACCGCCGGAGACTTTATAGGAGTTGTCGTCGAACTTACCGCCGGCGTGGAGCACGGTCATGATGACCTCTGCCGCCGAAACGCCTTCCTCTTTATGCACATCTACCGGGATGCCGCGACCGTTGTCACGAACAGTAATGGATTCGTCCGGGTGGATAATGATGCTGATGTCGTCGCAGTGACCGGCCAGAGCTTCGTCGATGGAGTTGTCGACCACCTCGAACACCATGTGGTGCAGACCGCTACCGTCATCAGTGTCGCCAATGTACATACCGGGACGTTTGCGTACGGCATCCAAACCTTTCAGCACTTTAATGCTGGTCGAGTCGTACGTGTTTTCTTCGCTCATGCCTTCACTCCCGATGGTCGTGGGTCTGGGTGATACGGCCTTGTTCCACGTGGAACAAAGCGACTGGCGTTTCCGTCTGCCAGCCTTCCCTCAATAATTCGTGGTCTACACAGGTGATAAACACCTGGCAGCGTAAGTCTTCCAACAAGCGGCATAACGCGCGGCGGTGTTGCTCGTCGAGTTCGGACGGCAAGTCATCCACCAGATAAATACACTGACCGCGTCGGGCCAGACTCACCAAGTGGCCCTGGGCAATACGCAATGCGCACACCACCAACTTTTGCTGGCCACGGGACAAGATATCCGCGGCGTTATGAGCGCCTAACCTAAGACGCAAATCGGCACGTTGGGGGCCGGCCTGGGTATGCCCAATTTGCTGATCCCGTTGCAAGGAAGTGGCGAGCACTGCACTCAGTTCACGCTCTTTGTCCCAACCACGGTAGTAGCTCAGCGTAAGGCCCTCGAGATCCAGCAACTCACTCAAGGTCTGTTCAAAGACTGGTTTCAAGGCTTTGATGTAGGCGCGGCGGTATTCATCTATTTCGTCGCTGGCCAGGCACAGCTCTCGGTCCCAGGCCGCCTGCGAAGCGGCGTCAAGTGTACCATGCCGCAGCCACGAGTTCCGCTGCCGAAGGGCCTTCTGCAGGCGCTGCCAGGTAGCCATGAAACGTGGTTCCACGTGGAACACACCCCAATCGAGGAATTGCCTGCGGATTTTCGGCGCACCTTCCAACAGACGAAAGCTGTCAGGGTTGATCAGTTGCAGCGGCAGGATTTCTGCCAGTTGCGCAGCACTACGAGCATTTTGCCCATCGATGCGAATTTGGAACTCTCCGCCACGGTCACGGGATATCCCCAAGCTGCTGTGCCCACCCTCAGCCAGCTCAACTTGACCAAATACCGTGCACGCCAATTGCTCGTACTGGATAACCGGTAACAGCCGTGCACTGCGAAAGGAACGAGCGAGCCCCAGCAAATGGATGGCTTCCAGCACGCTGGTTTTGCCACTGCCATTGGCGCCGTGGAGGATATTGATGCGGGGGAGGGGGAGAAGGTCACCGGGTGCAGATTGCGCACCGCGGTGACCGAGACGCGACTGAGGGACATCTAGCTTCTGCTGAGCATGATTACAGGCGCATCGGCATAACAACGTAAGCCGAGTCGTCGTTATCGGATTCCTGTACCAAGGCACTGCTGTTGGAGTCCGACAGAATCAGGCGAACCTGCTCGGTGGTCATGACTCCCAGTACGTCCAGCAAGTAGCTCACATTGAAGCCGATTTCCAGCGAGCCGCCGTTGTAGTCGACGCCCACTTCTTCTTCCGCCTCTTCCTGCTCCGGGTTATTGGCCTGGATTTTAAGCTGACCGTTGGCCAGTTGCAGACGAATGCCACGGTACTTTTCGTTGGAAAGGATCGCCGTACGGCTGAACGCTTCGCGCAAGGCCTGACGATCACCGATCACCAGTTTGTCACCGCCTTTAGGCAACACGCGTTCGTAATCCGGGAACTTGCCGTCAACCAGCTTGGACGTAAAGGTGAACTCGCCAGTGGTGGCGCGAATGTGATGCTGACCCAGCACGATGCTGACGTTGCCGTCGGGCTCGGTCAGCAGGCGCGCCAATTCGAGGATACCCTTGCGCGGCACGATCACCTGGTGGCGATCCGGCTGGCCAATATCGGCACGCATCGAGCACATCGCCAGACGGTGACCGTCGGTTGCAACGGCGCGGATAACGCCTTCGGAGACTTCCAGCAGCATACCGTTGAGGTAGTAACGTACGTCCTGTTGAGCCATGGCGAAACTGGTGCGCTCGATCAAACGGCGCAGCTTGCTTTGCTCCAGGCTGCAGGTCAGCGATCCCGGGCCTTCTTCGACGGTTGGGAAATCATTGGCCGGCAAAGTCGACAGGGTGAACCGACTGCGCCCGGCCTTGACCACCAACTTCTGCTCATCAACCTTGATGTCGATCAGCGCATCGTTCGGCAGGCTTTTGCAGATATCCATCAGCTTGCGCGCCGGCACGGTGATCTCGCCAGGTTCGGCGGGCTCTTCCAGCTGCACACGGCCAACCAGCTCGACTTCAAGGTCGGTACCGGTCAAGGACAATTGCTGGCCTTCTACAACCAGCAATACGTTGGAAAGCACCGGCAAGGTCTGTCGGCGCTCGACGACGCCTGCGACCAGTTGCAGGGGTTTCAACAGGGCTTCGCGTTGAATGGTGAAATGCATGGTCTAGTCCCTTGCCTTAATAAGCTGCGCTGGTGTCATCACGTAGTCAGTGTACGCAGCAGGTTCTTGTAGTCCTCGCGAATATCCGCGTCGGATTCCTTAAGTTCGTTGATCTTGCGGCAGGCGTGCAAGACCGTGGTGTGGTCGCGACCGCCAAACACATCACCGATTTCCGGCAGGCTGTGGTTGGTCAGCTCCTTGGAAAGGGCCATGGCCACCTGCCGTGGACGTGCTACCGAGCGCGAACGGCGCTTGGACAACAGGTCGGAAATCTTGATCTTGTAGTACTCGGCCACGGTGCGCTGGATGTTATCCACACTCACCAGCTTGTCTTGCAGTGCCAGCAGGTCCTTGAGGGACTCACGAATCAACTCGATGGTGATGTCGCGGCCCATGAAGTGCGAGTGTGCGATGACCCGCTTGAGCGCGCCCTCCAGCTCACGCACGTTGGAGCGAATGCGTTGGGCGATGAAGAAGGCGGCGTCGTGCGGCAGATCGACCTTGGCCTGGTCGGCCTTTTTCATCAGGATCGCAACTCGGGTTTCCAACTCCGGCGGCTCTACGGCAACGGTGAGTCCCCAGCCGAAACGAGATTTCAAGCGTTCTTCCAGGCCTTCGATTTCCTTCGGATAACGGTCGCTCGTCAAGATGACCTGCTGGCCACCTTCGAGCAGGGCGTTGAAGGTGTGGAAAAACTCTTCCTGGGAACGTTCCTTGCGGGCGAAGAATTGAATGTCATCGATGAGCAAGGCATCCACGGAGCGGTAGAACCGCTTGAACTCGTTGATTGCATTGAGCTGCAAGGCTTTGACCATGTCAGCCACGAAGCGCTCCGAGTGCAGGTACACGACCTTGGCATTCGGGTTCTTCTTTAACAGGTGGTTACCCACAGCGTGCATCAAGTGGGTCTTACCCAAACCGACCCCCCCGTAAAGGAAGAGCGGGTTGTAACCATGTTTGGGGTTATCCGCGACTTGCCAGGCAGCGGCGCGAGCCAACTGGTTGGACTTACCTTCGACAAAGTTCTCGAAGGTAAAGGTGCGGTTCAGGTAGCTGGTGTGCTTAAGCGCGCCTTCTACCTGCACGGTGCGCTGTTCGGCGCGTACCGGGGCTTGCTGAGAGCTGGCACCGGCCATCGGATCAAAGCTGTCGCGGGACGGCTCTTCGTGCTCAGGCGCGCTCTTTTGTGTCGACGATGTAGCAGCTGTGGGCGCGGTAACCGGCGTGTTGCTGACCGGTGCCGAAACCGCCTGGGCCTGAGACGCGGCGGCAGCCAACGGAGCATTCGGCGCAGCACGCGGTGCCGAGCTACGTTTGCTGCCTATTAATAAGGAGAGCACGGGCGCGAGGCCGTTGCCGTGTTCATCGAGCAATTCGAGAACGCGGCTCAGGTACTTCTCGTTGACCCAGTCGAGAACAAAACGATTGGGTGCGTAGACACGCAACTCGTCGCCTTCGGCTTCGACCTGTAGCGGACGGATCCAGGTGTTGAATTGCTGGGCAGGCAGTTCATCGCGCAAAAGCTCCACGCACTGCTGCCAAAGTTCCACTGACACGGATATCCCCTAAGTTGAAAGCCGGTGAGGCAAAAACAGCCGCCATTGTAGCGGCCAGCCGTCCACTTATCCACATGTAGGTTGCTCACAGACCGGCCAAAATCAACGCCTTATGCCTAAAAAAGGCGACCAATGGTCTGTGCATAAGCTCTGTGGATAAGCGCCCCTGAGCTCGTTGTACAAGTGGGGTCGAAAGTCTGTGGGTAACTGGCCTGTGGATAAAACCCTATTCCACACACAGCTTATCCGACAGCGCAGCACAGGCAGAGCACCGTTTCTCCCCCGTGTTGTCATTCTCTGTACAGCAGGTGGAATAAGGCCTAAAGGTAGTTATCCACAGGCGATGGCCTCTCTAGCTTTTATAAGCTTTACAAAAAGCTTTAAATACCTTCCTTCTTTATTTTTATATCTATGGCTCTGCACTCCAAAGGCGAGCGCATGGAAAAGGCCGCTTTGGCCCTTAGCGATCTAATTGAAGGAAAAGCTGGTTGGAAATTGACCTAGAGGCTTGCTTTCTCTAGAATCGCCGGTCTCTTAAAACGGGGGCCATTCCGGCCCGTTGTGGACGAACCAGGTAACAACGCCATGAAACGTACTTTCCAACCAAGCACCATCAAACGCGCCCGTACTCACGGCTTCCGTGCTCGCATGGCTACCAAGAACGGCCGTGCTGTCCTGTCGCGTCGCCGCGCCAAAGGTCGTGCGCGTCTGGCAGTTTGATAATCCGGTACTGGTGGTGAGTCAGGACTTCAGTCGGGAAAAGCGTCTGCTAACCCCCGGCATTTCAAGGCAGTCTTTGACTCCCCCACCGGCAAGGTTCCGGGGAAAAATCTCCTGCTCCTTGCGCGTAACAACGATCTTGATCACCCCCGTCTCGGGTTGGTGATCGGCAAGAAGAGCGTAAAGCTCTCCGTTGAGCGCAATCGCCTCAAGCGTCTGATGCGCGAATCGTTTCGCCTCCACCAGGACACTCTGGTTGGTTGGGATATTGTTATCGTCGCGCGCAAAGGCTTGGGTGATGTAGAAAACCCCGAATTGATTCAGCATTTCGGCAAGCTCTGGAAACGTTTGGCGCGTACCCACAAGCCAGCACCAGCAGTCAGCACCGAAACTGTAGGGGTAGACAGCCTTGATGCGTAAACTGGCAATCGTTCCGATCCAGTTTTATCGCTATGCCATTAGTCCCCTGATGGCCAGCCACTGTCGTTTCTACCCCAGTTGTTCCTGCTACGCGTTAGAGGCCATAGAAAATCATGGTCTTCTGCGCGGTGGCTGGCTGACCTTTCGTCGTTTAGGTCGCTGTCATCCGTGGAATCCCGGTGGTTATGACCCGGTTCCACCTATCCCTACCTCCCGTTCTTCTTCGATGGCCGAGTAATCATGGATATTAAACGCACAATCCTGATCGTCGCCCTGGCAATCGTGTCCTATGTCATGGTCCTTAAATGGAACCAGGACTACGGTCAGGCTGCCCTGCCGACTCAGAATGTTGCTACCAATCAGGCTGCGCCGGCAATTGCGGACACCCCGCTGGGTAACAATGCGTCCGCGAGTGCCGATGTTCCCAGCGCGAATGGCGAGACAAGTGCCCCGTTAGAAACGCCAGTGGTCACCAACAAAGACCTCATCCACGTGAAAACGGATGTGCTCGACCTGGCTATCGACCCACAGGGTGGTGATATCGCACAGCTGAAGCTGCCGCTTTATCCACGTCGCCAAGACCATCCGGATGTGCCGTTCCAACTGTTCGATAACGGCGGTGAACGTACTTATCTGGCGCAAAGCGGCCTGACCGGCACCAATGGTCCGGATGCACGTGCTACCGGTCGTCCGGTTTATTCGACCGAACAGAAGACTTATCAACTGGCAGACGGCCAGAACCAGTTGAACGTCGACCTGAAATTCAGCCTCGACGGCGTCAACTACATCAAGCGTTTCAGCTTTACCCGCGGTTTGTACGATTTGAAGGTCACTTACCTGATCGACAACACCAGCGACAAAGCCTGGAGCGGCAACCTGTTTGCCCAGCTCAAGCGTGACGCCAGCTCCGATCCGTCTTCCAGCACCGCCACCGGCACCGCGACTTACCTGGGCGCCGCCCTGTGGACAAGTAACGAGCCGTACAAAAAAGTGTCGATGAAAGATATCGACAAGGGCACGCTGAAAGAAACCGTCCAAGGTGGCTGGGTAGCGTGGCTGCAGCACTATTTCGTGACCGCCTGGATCCCGAACAAGGGTGACGCGAACCTGGTTCAAACCCGCAAGGACAGCCAGGGCAACTACATCATTGGCTTCACTGGCCCGGCGTTGACCGTCGCTCCAGGCGCCAAGGCTGAAACCAGCGCTACCCTGTACGCCGGCCCTAAAAGCCAGGCCGTATTGAAAGAGTTGTCCCCAGGTCTGGAACTGACTGTGGATTATGGCTTCCTGTGGTTCATTGCCCAGCCGATCTTCTGGCTGTTGCAACATATCCACAGCATCGTCGGTAACTGGGGCTGGTCGATCATCTTCCTGACCATGCTGATCAAAGGGCTTTTCTTCCCTCTGTCGGCAGCCAGCTACAAGTCGATGGCGCGTATGCGTGCAGTGGCGCCAAAGTTGGCTGCACTGAAAGAACAGCATGGCGATGATCGGCAGAAAATGTCGCAAGCCATGATGGAGCTGTACAAGAAAGAGAAGATCAACCCGCTGGGTGGATGCTTGCCGATTCTGGTGCAGATGCCGGTGTTCCTGTCGCTGTACTGGGTACTCCTGGAAAGCGTAGAAATGCGTCAGGCTCCGTTCATGCTGTGGATAACCGACCTGTCGATCAAAGACCCGTTCTTTATCCTGCCGATCATCATGGGCGCGACCATGTTTATCCAGCAACGCTTGAACCCGACTCCGCCGGACCCGATGCAGGCCAAAGTGATGAAAATGATGCCGATCATCTTCACCTTCTTCTTCTTGTGGTTCCCAGCTGGTCTGGTGCTGTACTGGGTGGTCAACAACGTATTGTCGATCTCTCAACAGTGGTACATCACACGTAAAATCGAAGCGGCTACCAAAAAAGCCGAGGCGTAATTTACTCTGTGGATAACCACTCAAGACGCCCCCTAGTGGGGCGTTTTGCTTTCCGTCACTTTTGTCCTGGAACCTGCCGATGAGCGCTCCTCGTGAAACCATCGCTGCTGTTGCAACCGCTCAAGGTCGCGGCGGTGTCGGTATTGTGCGTATTTCCGGACCGCTCGCAGGTCCTGCCGCCAAGGCGATCAGCGGTCGGGAGTTGAAGCCGCGTTACGCCCATTACGGCCAATTTCTGGCCGCCGACGAAAGCGTGTTGGACGAAGGCCTGGCGCTCTATTTCCCAGGCCCCAACTCCTTCACCGGTGAAGATGTCCTGGAGCTGCAGGGCCACGGCGGCCCCGTGGTCCTGGATATGCTGTTGCAACGCTGTTTGCAATTGGGTTGCCGTCTGGCCCGCCCAGGTGAGTTCAGTGAGCGGGCATTCCTTAACGATAAGCTCGACCTGGCACAGGCCGAAGCCATCGCCGACTTGATCGAGGCCAGTTCTGCACAGGCGGCGCGCAACGCGTTGCGTTCTTTGCAGGGGGCATTTTCGGTGCGTGTGCATAACTTGACCGAGCAATTGATTAGCCTGCGTATCTACGTTGAGGCGGCGATTGATTTTCCTGAGGAAGAAATCGACTTCCTCGCCGATGGCCACGTCTTGGCGATGCTGGATAAAGTCCGTGAGGAGTTATCCACCGTTCTGCACGAAGCCGGGCAGGGCGCTTTACTGCGCGATGGGATGACCGTGGTGATTGCGGGTCGACCCAATGCCGGTAAATCCAGCCTCCTCAACGCATTAGCCGGCCGTGAAGCGGCTATCGTCACCGAAATTGCCGGCACCACCCGGGACATCCTGCGCGAACATATCCACATCGACGGCATGCCACTGCACGTGGTCGACACCGCAGGCTTGCGCGATACCGACGACCAAGTGGAAAAGATCGGCGTGGAGCGCGCCCTCAAGGCCATCAGCGAAGCGGATCGCGTGTTGCTGGTGGTCGATGCCACTGCGCCGGAGGCTGCGGATCCCTTTGCCTTGTGGCCGGAATTTCTAGAGCAGCGACCTGACCCGGCCAACGTTACCCTGATCCGCAACAAGGCCGACCTGACAGGCGAAGCCATCGTTCTGGAAACCAGCGAGGATGGCCATGTCACTATCAGCTTGAGCGCCAAGTCGGCGGGTGATGGGCTTGAATTGCTGCGAGACCATCTCAAAGCCTGCATGGGCTATAAGCAGACGTCCGAAAGCAGTTTCAGTGCGCGTCGCAGGCACCTGGAGGCGCTGCGTCATGCCAGCGCGGCCCTCGAGCATGGACGGGCTCAGCTGACCCTGGCGGGTGCTGGGGAGCTGTTGGCTGAGGACTTGCGTCAGGCACAGCAACTCCTGGGCGAGATCACTGGCGCATTCAGCTCGGATGATTTGCTGGGTCGGATTTTTTCCAGCTTCTGCATCGGTAAATAACCCTTCGTTGTTCACAGGCAGGCCATTCGTGCGTGCCTGTTTTGCCCGTTTCAGGGCAGCTCTTTTGATTTTCTGATTAATCCCTCGCATCGAGGCGGCCTTGCCGTGGACGAAATGTGCCGCCAACTACGCTTTTCTGTGGATTAAGCCCTGTGAATAACCGTGCCTGTGCCCAGTTGATAACAGGGCGTAAAACCTGAGTAAAAACCCCTCTGTGGATAACCAATACTTTAATCCACAGGCTTAAAGCACTTATCCAAGGGCCTCATTGGCACATGACCACAGACTTTTGAATCTCTGTACACACCGTAAATAAAGGCTTGTAGAGATCTATCCACAGAAATGGTGCTCAGTAGAAATAAACATAAAAACAAAGATCTTATAAATTTCTTTCTTTTTAATTTCTATTGTCTGTGATTCATCCACAGCTGGTTAAATTTTGTGCAAAGGGTTCTTTAGGAAGGGCTAAGTCCCTATACTTGCCGCCAAAGCTCTAAAACCCGTTCAACAAACAATTCCTGATTACCTACATAAGCAGGCACGAGGTGCGTGGTGGATTTCCCTTCCCGTTTTGAAGTGATCGTCATCGGCGGCGGTCATGCCGGTACCGAGGCAGCACTGG
The DNA here is from genome assembly GCF_054668275.1 of Pseudomonas sp. S3_A03. NCBI lineage: Bacteria > Pseudomonadati > Pseudomonadota > Gammaproteobacteria > Pseudomonadales > Pseudomonadaceae > Pseudomonas > Pseudomonas sp. S3_A03. Next base: position 4,052,675 of record NZ_CP162753.1, on the reverse strand, counting down.
CGTCAGCACGCATGGGCGTAAAAACCCTGCTGCTCACGCATAACGTGGAGACCCTCGGTGCAATGAGTTGCAACCCTGCCATTGGCGGAATTGGCAAAAGCCATCTGGTCAAGGAAATCGACGCCCTTGGCGGCGTCATGGCCATGGCTACCGATAAGGGTGGCATTCAATTTCGCGTGCTCAACAGCCGCAAAGGCCCGGCCGTGCGCGCTACTCGGGCACAAGCTGACCGTATTCTGTACAAGGCGGCAGTACGCGAAACCCTGGAAAACCAGCCGAACCTGTGGATATTTCAACAGGCGGCGGATGACTTGATCGTCGAACAGGACGTGGTGAAGGGCGTTGTCACCCAAATGGGTCTGCGTTTCTTCGCGCAATCCGTGGTGTTGACCACCGGTACCTTCCTCGGCGGACTTATCCACATTGGCATGCAGAACTATTCCGGTGGCCGTGCTGGTGATCCGCCGTCGATTGCCCTGGCAAAGCGCCTGCGTGAGTTGCCCCTGCGTGTCGGCCGTCTGAAAACCGGTACCCCACCACGTATCGACGGGCGTTCGGTGGATTTTTCGGTGATGACCGAACAAGCCGGTGATACCCCGATTCCGGTCATGTCGTTCATGGGTTCCAAAGAACAGCACCCAACACAGGTGAGCTGCTGGATTACCCACACCAATGCGCGTACCCACGAGATCATTGCCGCGAACCTCGACCGTTCGCCGATGTATTCCGGGGTTATCGAAGGCATTGGCCCGCGTTATTGCCCCTCGATCGAAGACAAGATCCACCGCTTTGCCGACAAGGAAAGCCACCAGGTCTTCATCGAGCCCGAAGGCCTGACGACGCACGAGTTGTACCCGAACGGGATTTCCACTTCGCTGCCGTTCGATGTGCAAATCCAGATCGTGCAGTCGATTCGCGGCATGGAAAACGCACACATCGTGCGTCCAGGCTATGCCATCGAGTACGACTACTTCGACCCGCGCGACCTGAAGTACAGCCTCGAAACCAAAGTGATCGGCGGCCTGTTCTTTGCCGGGCAAATCAACGGCACCACCGGTTACGAAGAAGCCGGAGCCCAAGGTTTGTTGGCCGGGACCAACGCGGCGCTGCGTGCACAGGGCAAAGACAGTTGGTGCCCGCGTCGTGATGAAGCGTACATCGGCGTGTTGGTTGACGACCTGATTACCCTGGGTACCCAGGAACCGTACCGGATGTTTACATCCCGGGCCGAATATCGCCTGATCCTGCGCGAAGACAACGCCGACTTGCGCCTGACCGAAAAAGGTCGCGAACTGGGCCTGGTCGATGACGCGCGTTGGGCCGCGTTCTGCAAAAAACGCGAGAGCATTGCACTCGAAGAACAGCGCCTGAAAAGCACGTGGGTTCGTCCGGGTACCGAACAGGGCGACGCGCTCGCCGAAAAATTCGGGACGCCGCTGACCCACGAATACAACCTGCTGAACTTGCTGTCCCGTCCTGAAATCGACTACGCGGGCCTGGTCGAAGTAACGGGCGGTGGCGCAGAAGATCCACAGGTCGCCGAACAGGTTGAAATCAAAACCAAATACGCCGGTTACATTGACCGCCAGCAGGACGAAATCGCCCGTCTGCGTGCCAGTGAAAACACCAAGCTGCCTGTGGATATCGACTACACCGGTATCTCCGGGCTGTCGAAAGAGATTCAAAGCAAGCTGGGGATAACTCGGCCGGAAACCCTGGGCCAGGCGTCACGCATCCCCGGCGTCACCCCGGCAGCCATTTCGCTGTTGATGATTCATTTGAAAAAACGCGGCGCGGGCCGTCAGTTGGAGCAAAGCGCTTGAGTTCGTTGGTTACCTCGCAACACGCCGAAGAGTTATCCACAGGTGCCCGCCAGTTGGGCGTTGACCTGAGCCCCGTCCAGCAGCAATTGCTGCTCGGCTACCTGGCCCTGTTGATCAAATGGAACAAGGCTTACAACCTCACGGCGGTGCGTAATCCCGACGAGATGGTGTCCCGGCATTTGCTCGACAGTCTGAGCGTGATGCCGTTCATCGAAAACGGTCGCTGGCTGGATGTGGGCAGTGGCGGCGGCATGCCGGGCATTCCCTTGGCCATCCTGTTTCCCGAGTCGCAAGTGACCTGTCTGGACAGCAACGGCAAGAAAACCCGCTTCCTGACCCAGGTCAAACTCGAACTCAAGCTGGATAACCTGCAAGTTATCCACAGTCGCGTCGAAGAGCTCATCCCTGAACAGCCTTTCAACGGGATTGTGTCCCGAGCGTTCAGCAGCATGGAGAACTTCAGCAACTGGACCCGTCACTTGGGCGACCGCGATACTCGCTGGCTGGCAATGAAGGGCGTCCATCCAAGCGATGAGCTGTTAGCATTGCCGGCAGACTTCCACCTCGATAGCGAACACGCCCTGGCCGTACCCGGTTGCCAAGGCCAACGCCATCTGCTGATACTGCGCCGCACGGCATGATTGGGAACACAAGCAAGAATGGCTAAGGTATTCGCGATAGCGAACCAAAAAGGTGGCGTGGGTAAAACCACCACCTGCATCAACCTCGCAGCATCCCTGGTCGCGACCAAGCGCCGGGTGCTGTTGATCGATCTCGATCCACAGGGCAACGCCACCATGGGTAGCGGTGTGGATAAACACGGCCTGGAAAACTCGGTCTACGATTTGCTGATCGGCGAGTGCGACCTCGCACAGGCCATGCACTATTCCGAGCACGGTGGTTATCAACTGCTGCCGGCCAACCGCGATTTGACCGCGGCGGAAGTGGTGCTGCTGGAAATGCAGATGAAAGAAAGCCGTCTGCGCAGCGCCCTGGCGCCGATCCGTGATAACTACGACTACATTCTGATCGACTGTCCACCCTCGCTGTCGATGCTCACGCTCAACGCGTTGGTCGCCGCCGATGGGGTGATTATCCCCATGCAGTGCGAGTACTACGCGCTGGAAGGGCTCAGTGACCTTGTGGATAACATCAAGCGCATCGCCGAGTTGCTCAACCCGAACCTGCAGATCGAAGGCCTGTTGCGCACCATGTTCGACCCGCGCCTGAGCCTGATGAACGATGTGTCGGCCCAGCTCAAGGAACACTTTGGCGAGCAGCTATACGACACCGTAATCCCACGTAACATCCGCTTGGCCGAAGCGCCGAGCTATGGCATGCCGGCGTTGGCGTATGACAAGACTTCGCGTGGCGCCATTGCCTACCTGGCTTTGGCTGGCGAGATGGTTCGCCGTCAACGCCGCAACTCCCGCACCGCTGCAGCCCAGCCAACTTAAGGAATCCCCATGGCCGTCAAGAAACGAGGTCTCGGACGTGGACTGGATGCACTGTTGAGTGGTCCGACCGTCACATCGCTTGAAGAACAAGCGGTGCAGGCTGACGAACGTGAGCTGCAGCACCTGCCTCTGGACCTTATCCAGCGCGGCAAGTACCAGCCACGCCGGGACATGGACCCGCAGGCGCTGGAAGAACTGGCCAACTCGATCAAGGCCCAGGGCGTGATGCAGCCGATCGTGGTTCGCCCGATCGGCGCCGGGCGCTTTGAAATCATTGCGGGCGAACGCCGCTGGCGCGCCAGTCAGCAGGCCGGCAAAGAGACCATTCCGGCGATGGTGCGCGATGTGCCGGATGAAACGGCCATTGCCATGGCGTTGATCGAGAACATTCAGCGTGAAGACCTCAACCCGATCGAAGAAGCGATCGCCTTGCAGCGTTTGCAACAGGAATTCCAGCTGACCCAGCAACAAGTGGCCGAGGCGGTGGGTAAATCCCGCGTAACCGTGTCCAACCTGCTGCGCCTGATCGCGTTGCCGGAAGTCATCAAGACCATGTTGTCCCATGGTGACCTGGAAATGGGCCACGCCCGTGCATTGCTCGGATTGCCTGAAAATCAACAGGTTGAGGGGGCGCGACACGTTGTCGCACGGGGGCTCACCGTTCGTCAGACCGAAGCCCTGGTTCGCCAGTGGCTCAGCGGCAAACCTGCACCGGTCGAAACCGCCAAACCTGATCCGGATATCGCGCGTCTTGAGCAGCGCCTGGCCGAGCGCCTGGGCTCTGCGGTGCAAATTCGCCATGGCAAGAAAGGCAAAGGCCAATTGGTCATCGGATATAACTCCCTTGATGAGCTGCAGGGCGTCCTTGCCCACATCCGCTGAAACATTTGCTTATGTAGCGCGTGATCGGAAATCACTACCCGGCAGTTGAATAGGGGCAGAACCGCCCCTATACTCTGCGCGCATTTTGTCGGCACAAATTATGCCAAGTTATTGATTTCCGGCAGCCGACCATTGAGGAGCAAGAGTGATGGAAACCCGCACGCCAAACACGTTGCCGTTCCATCGCTTGGCCGTTTTCCCGGTCCTATTGGCTCAATTTGTCATTTTGCTGATCGCCGCATTGGCGCTTTGGTACTGGCACGGAGTCGTAGCCGGATATTCAGGACTCTGCGGAGGCCTGATAGCCTTGCTGCCCAATATGTATTTTGCTCATAGGGCCTTTCGGTTTTCCGGCGCCCGAGCAGCCCAGGCTATCGTCCGGTCTTTTTATGCCGGCGAGGCAGGGAAACTGATTTTGACGGCAGTGCTGTTTGCACTGACCTTTGCAGGTGTGAAGCCATTGGCGCCGCTGGCTGTATTCGGCGTCTTCGTGTTGACCCAACTGGTCAGCTGGTTCGCTCCCCTGCTAATGAAAACAAGACTTTCGAAACCTTAGGGCGTTTGAGGCAACCATGGCAGAAACAACCGCTTCGGGCTATATCCAGCACCACTTGCAGAACCTGACCTTCGGTCAGCTTCCCAACGGCGGCTGGGGCTTTGCCCACTCCGCAGCAGAAGCCAAAGAAATGGGCTTCTGGGCTTTCCACCTGGACACTCTGGGTTGGTCGGTCGCACTGGGTCTGATCTTCGTCCTGATTTTCCGCATGGCGGCAAAAAAGGCGACTTCCGGTCAACCGGGTGCCCTGCAGAACTTCGTCGAAGTACTGGTCGAATTCGTCGATGGCAGCGTGAGAGACAGCTTCCATGGCCGCAGCGCCGTGATTGCACCGCTGGCACTGACCATCTTCGTCTGGGTGTTCCTGATGAACGCCGTCGACCTGATTCCGGTTGACTGGATTCCTCAACTGGCCATCCTCATCTCCGGCGACCCGCACATTCCATTCCGCGCGGTATCGACCACTGACCCGAACGCTACCCTGGGCATGGCCCTGTCGGTGTTCGCGTTGATCATTTTCTACAGCATCAAGATCAAGGGCATCGGCGGCTTCATCGGCGAACTGACCCTGCACCCGTTCGGCAGCAAGAACGTTTTCGTTCAAGCCCTGCTGATCCCGGTGAACTTCCTGCTGGAATTCGTCACCCTGGTCGCCAAGCCGATTTCCCTGGCGCTGCGACTGTTCGGCAACATGTATGCCGGCGAGCTGGTGTTCATTCTGATCGCTGTGATGTTCGGTAGCGGTCTGCTCTGGCTTAGCGGCCTGGGCATTGTTCTGCAGTGGGCGTGGGCCGTGTTCCACATCCTGATCATCACCCTGCAGGCCTTCATCTTCATGATGCTGACCATCGTCTACCTGTCGATGGCGCACGAAGAGAACCATTAAGGCCAGTCTCGACTAGTCTGATGTCCTTCCCGGTGAAACGGGAAGGTGGCCCACCAGGGCTATGAAACGATTTGTTTTACCGCTTTAAAATCTAAAAAACCTAAACCATACGACGTAAAAGTCGGGAGGAAAGATGGAAACTGTAGTTGGTCTAACCGCTATCGCTGTTGCACTGTTGATCGGCCTGGGCGCTCTGGGTACTGCCATTGGTTTCGGCCTGCTGGGCGGCAAATTCCTGGAAGGCGCAGCGCGTCAGCCAGAAATGGTTCCAATGCTGCAAGTTAAAATGTTCATCGTCGCCGGCCTGCTCGACGCCGTGACCATGATCGGTGTTGGTATCGCTCTGTTCTTCACCTTCGCGAACCCCTTCGTTGGTCAACTCGCCGGTTAATCACTCATTTTTTTGAGTGATTGGTGTGTTGTGCAACGAACGAGCGAGGTATTGGCGTGAACATTAATGCAACCATTATTGGTCAGTCCTTAGCGTTCTTGATTTTTGTAGTTTTCTGCATGAAGTTCGTATGGCCTCCGGTCATCGCGGCTTTGCACGAACGTCAGAAGAAGATCGCGGATGGACTGGACGCTGCCGCCCGAGCAGCTCGCGACCTGGAGTTGGCCCAAGATAAAGCGGGTCAGCAACTGCGCGAAGCGAAAGCCCAGGCAGCCGAAATCATTGAGCAAGCCAAGAAACGCGGTAACCAGATTGTTGAAGAGGCTGTTGAAAAAGCCCGTATCGACGCTGACCGTGTGAAGGTTCAGGCTCAGGCCGAGATCGAGCAGGAACTCAATGGTGTCAAAGATGCGCTGCGTGCCCAACTGGGTGCTCTGGCCGTCGGCGGTGCTGAGAAGATCCTGGGTGCCACAATCGATCAAAACGCGCACGCGGAGCTGGTTAACAAACTGGCTGCTGAAATTTAAGCGAGGGCGATCATGGCAGAATTGACCACGTTGGCCCGACCTTACGCTAAGGCAGCCTTCGAGCACGCCCAGGCCCACCAGCAGCTGGCCTCTTGGTCAGCCATGCTCGGCCTGGCTGCAGCAGTGTCGCAAGACGACACCATGCAGCGCGTGCTCAAGGCCCCGCGACTGACGAGCGCAGACAAGGCCGCCACTTTTATTGAAGTGTGCGGCGACAAGTTTGATGTGAAGGCACAGAACTTCATCAACGTCATTGCCGAAAACGACCGTCTCCTGCTTCTGCCGGAGATTGCCGCTCTGTTCGACCTGTACAAGGCTGAGCAAGAGAAGTCGGTAGACGTTGAAGTCACCAGTGCTTTTGCATTGAACCAAGAACAGCAAGACAAACTCGCCAAGGTTCTCAGTGCACGACTCGACCGGGAAGTGCGCCTGCAAGTTGCGGAAGACCCATCCCTCATTGGGGGTGTTGTCATTCGCGCCGGCGACCTGGTTATCGATGGCTCGATTCGCGGCAAACTCGCGAATCTTGCCGAAGCATTGAAATCTTGAGTTTGAAGGGGCAGCAGAGCAATGCAGCAACTCAATCCTTCCGAAATAAGTGAAATTATCAAGGGCCGCATCGACAAGCTCGATGTGACCTCCCAAGCCCGTAACGAAGGCACTGTCGTCAGCGTATCTGACGGCATCGTGCGGATTCACGGTCTGGCCGACGTTATGTACGGCGAGATGATCGAGTTTCCGGGCGGCGTCTACGGTATGGCCCTCAACCTGGAGCAAGACTCCGTAGGTGCCGTTGTATTGGGCGCATACACCAGTCTGGCTGAAGGCATGAGCGCCAAGTGCACAGGCCGCATCCTCGAAGTTCCGGTTGGTAAGGAACTGCTGGGTCGCGTAGTCGACGCACTGGGTAACCCTGTTGACGGTAAAGGTCCACTGGGCAACACCGAGACCGACGCGGTCGAGAAAGTTGCTCCAGGCGTGATCTGGCGTAAGTCGGTAGACCAGCCTGTACAGACTGGCTACAAGGCTGTCGATGCCATGATTCCTGTCGGCCGTGGCCAGCGTGAGCTGATCATCGGTGACCGTCAGATCGGTAAAACCGCTCTGGCCATCGACGCGATCATCAACCAGAAGAACAGCGGCATTTTCTGCGTCTACGTCGCTATTGGTCAGAAGCAATCGACCATCGCCAACGTGGTTCGCAAGCTGGAAGAAAACGGCGCCCTGGCCAACACGATCATCGTGGCTGCCAGTGCTTCGGAATCTCCTGCGCTGCAATTCCTGGCACCGTACTCCGGTTGCACCATGGGTGAATTCTTCCGCGACCGCGGTGAAGACGCGCTGATCGTTTATGACGATCTGTCCAAGCAGGCAGTGGCTTATCGCCAGATCTCCCTGCTGTTGCGCCGTCCACCAGGCCGTGAAGCTTACCCAGGCGACGTGTTCTATCTCCACTCCCGTCTGCTGGAGCGCGCATCCCGCGTTTCGGAAGAGTATGTAGAGAAGTTCACCAACGGCGCAGTGACCGGAAAAACCGGTTCCCTGACCGCACTGCCGATCATCGAAACCCAGGCTGGCGACGTTTCCGCGTTCGTTCCGACCAACGTGATTTCCATCACCGACGGTCAGATCTTCCTGGAATCGGCCATGTTCAACTCAGGCATCCGTCCTGCAGTGAACGCCGGTGTTTCGGTATCCCGTGTGGGTGGTGCCGCTCAGACCAAGATCATCAAGAAGCTCTCCGGTGGTATCCGTACCGCTCTGGCTCAGTACCGTGAACTGGCGGCATTCGCCCAGTTCGCATCTGACCTGGACGAAGCGACCCGTAAGCAACTTGAGCATGGTCAGCGCGTTACCGAGCTGATGAAGCAGAAGCAATACGCCCCAATGTCGATCGCTGACATGGCGTTGTCGCTGTATGCCGCTGAGCGTGGGTTCCTGACCGACGTTGAAATCGCCAAGGTCGGCAGCTTTGAACAAGCGCTGATTGCTTACTTCAACCGCGATCACGCCGAATTGATGGCGAAGATCAACGTGAAGGGTGACTTCAATGACGATATCGACGCTGGCATGAAAGCCGGTATCGAGAAGTTCAAGGCCACCCAAACCTGGTAAGCCGCAGCGGGAGCCGCAAGGCTCCCGCTTGCTAACCTGATAGGTGTTACATGGCAGGCGCAAAAGAGATTCGCAGTAAGATTGCGAGCATCAAAAGCACGCAAAAAATTACCAGCGCCATGGAAAAAGTGGCGGTCAGCAAAATGCGCAAGGCACAAATGCGCATGGCTGCTAGCCGTCCTTATGCGGAGCGTATCCGCCAGGTAATTGGGCATCTGGCCAACGCCAACCCGGAATACCGCCACCCGTTCATGATCGGCCGCGAAGTTAAGCGTGCGGGTTATGTGGTAGTGAGCAGTGACCGTGGTTTGTGCGGTGGTTTGAATACCAACCTGTTCAAGGCCCTGGTCAAGGACATGGCGGTAAACCGCGAAAACGGCGTCGAGATCGATCTGTGTGTTGTTGGTAGCAAGGGTGCGGCCTTTTTCCGCAACTTCGGCGGTAACGTCGTTGCAGCTATCAGCCACCTGGGTGAAGAGCCGTCGATCAATGATTTGATCGGCAGTGTGAAGGTGATGCTGGATGCGTACCTGGAAGGCCGGATTGACCGCCTGTCCGTGGTATCCAACAAGTTCATCAACACCATGACCCAGCAGCCAACCGTGGAGCAGTTGATTCCACTGGTGGCGACCCCGGATCAGGAACTCAAGCACCACTGGGACTACCTCTACGAACCAGACGCCAAAGAGCTGCTTGACGGCTTGATGGTGCGCTACGTGGAGTCGCAGGTGTACCAGGCGGTGGTCGAGAACAACGCAGCTGAACAAGCGGCGCGGATGATCGCGATGAAAAACGCTACCGATAACGCCGGTGATCTGATCAGCGATTTGCAGCTGATCTACAACAAGGCGCGTCAGGCTGCGATCACCCAAGAGATCTCGGAAATCGTCGGCGGCGCTGCCGCGGTTTAACGGTTCAAATATTCAGAGGATCCAGCTATGAGTAGCGGACGTATCGTTCAAATCATCGGCGCCGTTATCGACGTGGAATTCCCACGCGACAGCGTACCGAGCATCTACAACGCGCTGAAAGTACAAGGCGCGGAAACTACTCTGGAAGTTCAGCAGCAGCTGGGCGACGGCGTAGTTCGTACCATTGCGATGGGTTCCACCGAAGGCTTGAAGCGCGGTCTGGACGTTATCGACTCTGGCGCAGCCATCTCCGTACCGGTCGGTAAAGCGACCCTGGGCCGGATCATGGACGTACTGGGCAACCCGATTGACGAAGCTGGTCCGATCGACACCGAAGAGCGCTGGGGCATTCACCGTCCAGCACCTTCGTTCGCCGAGCAAGCGGGCGGCAACGACCTGCTGGAAACCGGCATCAAGGTTATCGACCTGGTTTGCCCGTTCGCCAAGGGCGGTAAAGTCGGTCTGTTCGGTGGTGCCGGTGTAGGCAAAACCGTAAACATGATGGAACTGATCCGTAACATCGCCATCGAGCACAGCGGTTATTCCGTGTTCGCCGGTGTGGGTGAGCGTACTCGTGAGGGTAACGACTTCTACCACGAGATGAAGGACTCCAACGTTCTGGACAAAGTGGCACTGGTTTACGGTCAGATGAACGAGCCGCCGGGAAACCGTCTGCGCGTAGCACTGACCGGCCTGACCATGGCCGAGAAGTTCCGTGACGAAGGTAACGACGTTCTGCTGTTCGTCGACAACATCTACCGTTACACCCTGGCCGGTACTGAAGTATCCGCACTGCTGGGCCGTATGCCTTCTGCAGTAGGTTACCAGCCGACCCTGGCTGAAGAGATGGGCGTTCTGCAAGAACGTATCACTTCGACCAAGGAAGGTTCGATCACTTCGATCCAAGCGGTATACGTACCTGCGGATGACTTGACCGACCCATCGCCAGCCACCACCTTCGCCCACTTGGACGCCACTGTCGTTCTGTCCCGTGACATCGCTTCCCTGGGTATCTACCCAGCGGTCGATCCACTCGACTCGACTTCGCGCCAGCTGGACCCGAACGTGATCGGCCAGGAGCACTACGACACCGCTCGCGGCGTTCAGTACGTGCTGCAGCGTTACAAAGAACTGAAGGACATCATTGCGATCCTGGGTATGGACGAGCTGTCGGAAGCCGACAAGCAGTTGGTAAACCGTGCTCGTAAGATCCAGCGCTTCTTGTCGCAGCCGTTCTTCGTGGCTGAAGTCTTCACCGGTGCTTCGGGTAAATACGTTTCCCTGAAAGACACCATTGCTGGCTTCAAAGGCATCCTCAACGGTGACTACGACCACCTGCCAGAACAAGCGTTCTACATGGTCGGCGGCATCGAAGAAGCGATCGAGAAAGCCAAGAAACTGTAATCCAAGCGCCCGGAAACGGGCGCTCATCAGGTTGAGGCAATCAGATGGCTATGACAGTCCATTGCGATATCGTCAGCGCGGAAGGAGAAATTTTCTCCGGTCTGGTCGAGTTTGTAACAGCGCACGGCGACCTGGGTGATCTTGGTATCGCCATGGGTCACGCCCCGTTGATTACCAGCTTGAAGCCAGGTCCGATCACGTTGACCAAGCAAGGCGGGGAAAAGGAGGTGTTTTACATCTCCGGTGGTTTCCTCGAAGTTCAGCCGAACATGGTCAAGGTACTTGCCGACACCGTGCAACGTGCTGGCGACCTGGATGAAGCCTCCGCTCAGGAAGCCGTCAAGGCTGCCGAGAAGGCGCTGAACGAAAAAGGCGCAGACTTCGACTACAGCGCTGCTGCAGTCCGTCTGGCCGAGGCCGCAGCCCAGCTGCGTACTCTCCAGCAGATCCGCAAGAAGTAAGCGGCCACGCCGTCATGCTTCATGCGCGATTGATTAAAAAGGGTAGCCTCGGCTACCCTTTTTCTTTTTTTGCAAAACACTTCTCTGGTCTGAAGCCGGACCGCCCAGGATTGGTAGCCATTCATGTCTCTTGAAATCGTCATTCTCGCCGCAGGCCAGGGCACCCGTATGCGTTCGGCCCTGCCCAAGGTGCTGCACCCGGTGGCCGGTAATTCCATGCTTGGCCATGTTATCCACAGCGCCCGGCAGCTGAGTCCGCAACGTATCCACGTGGTCATCGGCCACGGTGCCGATGTGGTGCGTGAGCGTCTGGCGGCGGATGACCTAAATTTCGTCCTGCAGGACAAGCAACTGGGCACCGGCCACGCCACAGCACAAGCCGTGCCGTTCATCACCGCTGACACCGTGCTGATCCTCTACGGCGACGTACCGCTGATCGAAGTGGAAACCCTGCAACGCCTGCTCAAGCACGTGGTCCCAGGCCAAATGGGTCTGCTGACCGTCGAACTGGATGACCCCACCGGCTACGGCCGCATCGTGCGTAATGCCGACGGCAAGGTCGCCGCCATCGTGGAACACAAGGACGCCAGCGAAGCCCAACGCGCCATCACCGAAGGCAATACCGGCATCCTCGCCGTCCCGGCCAACAAGCTCGCCGACTGGATGAGCCGCCTGTCGAACAACAACGCCCAAGGCGAGTACTACCTCACCGACGTCATCGAGATGGCGGTGAGTGACGGCCTGGTGGTCGCCACCGAGCAGCCCCACGACCCAATGGAAGTGCAGGGCGCCAACGACCGCAAGCAATTGGCCGAGCTGGAGCGTCACTACCAACTGCGTGAAGGCCGTCGCCTGATGGCCCAGGGCGTAACCCTGCGCGATCCTGCCCGCTTCGATGTACGCGGTGAAGTCAGCGTGGGCCGGGACGTGCTGATCGACATCAACGTGATCCTCGAAGGCCGCGTGATCATCGAAGATGACGTGGTCATCGGCCCCAATTGCGTGATCAAGGACAGCACCCTGCGCAAGGGCGTGGTGATCAAGGCCAACAGTCACATTGACGGTGCGGTGATGGGCGAGGGCAGCGATGCCGGGCCGTTTGCGCGGTTGCGTCCTGGCAGCGTGCTAGAAGCCAAGGCCCATGTGGGTAACTTCGTCGAACTGAAAAACGCCCACTTGGGCGAGGGCGCCAAGGCGGGTCACCTTACCTATTTGGGCGATGCCACTGTCGGTGCACGTACCAACATCGGCGCCGGCACCATCACCTGCAACTACGATGGCGCCAACAAGCACCAGACTGTCTTGGGTGAAGACGTGTTTATCGGCTCCAACAATTCGCTGGTGGCGCCGGTGAGCGTAGGCGACGGTGCCACAACGGCGGCCGGCTCCACCATCAACCAGGATGTGGATAACTTGCAGTTGGGTGTCGCCCGCGCCCGCCAACGCAACATCGACGGCTGGAAACGCCCGGTTAAAATCAAAAAAGACCTGAGTTATCCACAGCCTAAAGGTCAGCAAATCTCCAATGTGGGAGGGGGAAGCCCCCTCCCACACTTGTTATGTGACGTATAAAAAATCAAGCCCACCGCTTGACGATCTTTCGCTAATAGGTTTTGATTGCCTTCGTTATCTTTCGAAACGAAACTTATCACTGCCATGTCGAAACGAAATACACCCCAACGACGCCACAACATCCTGACCTTGCTCAACGAACAAGGCGAAGTCAGCGTGGACGAATTGGCCAAGCGTTTCGAAACGTCAGAAGTCACCATCCGCAAGGATTTAGCCGCGCTGGAAAGCAATGGCTTGCTGTTGCGCCGCTACGGTGGCGCGATCACCATGCCCCAGGAACTGGTCGGCGACCCTGCCCAACCCATCTCAACCTACAAACGTGCCATCGCCCGTGCTGCCGTGAAGCGCTTGCGCGAACACGCCCGCATCATCATCGACAGCGGCAGCACCACCGCCGCCATGATCCCCGAACTCGGGCACCAACCCGGCCTGGTGGTGATGACCAATTCCTTGCACGTGGCCAGCGCGTTGAGCGAACTGGAACACGAGCCGGTGCTGCTGATGACCGGTGGCACCTGGGACCCGCATTCGGATTCATTCCAGGGTCAGGTCGCCGAGCAGGTACTGCGCTCCTACGACTTTGATCAACTGTTCATTGGCGCCGATGGCATCGATCTGGAGCGCGGTACTACCACCTTCAACGAACTGCTGGGCCTGAGCCGTGTGATGGCCGAGGTCGCCCGTGAAGTGGTGGTGATGGTCGAGTCCGACAAGATCGGCCGCAAGATTCCCAACCTGGAGCTGCCCTGGAGCAGCGTCCATACCCTTATTACCGATGATCGCCTGCCGCTTGAGGCCCGCGACCAGATCCAAGCCCGCGGCATTACGCTGATATGCGCGGCAATCATCTAGGAGAAGCACCATGTGTGGAATTGTTGGCGCAGTTGCCGAACGTAACGTTACCGCCATCCTGATCGAAGGCCTCAAGCGCCTGGAATACCGCGGCTATGACAGCGCCGGCGTAGCCGTCTTCACCAATGCCGGCAAGCTTGAACGCGTGCGGCGCCCAGGTAAGGTCAGTGAGTTGGACCAGGCCCTGGCCGGCGAGCCGCTGGTTGGCCGCCTGGGCATTGCCCACACCCGCTGGGCAACCCACGGCGCCCCGTGTGAACGTAACGCCCACCCGCACTTCTCCGGTGACCTGGCGGTGGTGCACAACGGCATCATCGAAAACCACGAAGCGCTGCGCGAACAACTCAAAAGCCTGGGCTACGTGTTCACCTCCGACACCGACACCGAAGTCATCGCCCACCTGCTCAACCACAAGCTCAAGGAGCACAGCGACCTGACCACCGCGCTCAAGGCTACAGTCAAGGAACTGCATGGCGCCTACGGCCTGGCCGTAATCAGCGCCAGCCAACCTGACCGTGTGGTTGCCGCTCGCAGTGGCAGCCCGCTGGTGATCGGCCTGGGCCTGGGGGAAAACTTCCTTGCCTCCGACCAACTGGCCCTGCGCCAGGTTACTGACCGCTTCATGTACCTGGAAGAAGGCGATATCGCCGACATTCGCCGCGAAAGCGTGCAGATCTGGGACGTGAACGGCAACTCCGTCGAGCGCGAAGCCGTGCAATACCGCGACGGCGCCGAAGCGGCCGACAAAGGCGAATACCGCCACTTCATGCTCAAGGAAATCCACGAGCAACCGGCCGTGGTGCAACGCACCCTGGAAGGTCGTCTGGGTGACAAGCAAGTGCTGGTCAACGCGTTCGGCCCACAAGCCGCCGAGTTGTTCGCCAAAGTGCGCAATGTGCAGATCGTCGCTTGTGGCACCAGCTACCACGCCGGCATGGTTGCCCGTTACTGGCTGGAAGAACTGGCCGGCATCCCGTGCCAGGTCGAAGTGGCCAGCGAGTTCCGCTACCGCAAAGTGGTGGTGCAGCCCGATACCCTGTTCGTGACCATCTCCCAGTCCGGCGAAACCGCCGACACCCTGGCCGCCCTGCGTAATGCCAAAGAGCTGGGCTTCCTCGCCAGCCTGGCGATCTGCAACGTCAGCATCAGCTCATTGGTGCGTGAGTCAGACCTGACCCTGCTGACCCAGGCCGGTCGCGAAATCGGCGTGGCCTCTACCAAAGCCTTCACTACCCAACTGGTGGGCCTGCTGCTGTTGACCCTGTCCCTGGGCCAAGTGCGCGGTACCCTGGCCGACGGCGTCGAAGCCACCCTGGTGGAAGAACTGCGCCGCCTGCCGACCCGCCTGGGCGAAGCCCTGGCCATGGACAGCGTTGTGGAAAAAGTCGCCGAGTTGTTCGCCGACAAAAACCACACCCTGTTCCTCGGCCGTGGCGCGCAATACCCGGTGGCGATGGAAGGTTCCCTCAAGCTCAAGGAAATCTCTTACATTCACGCCGAAGCCTACCCGGCCGGTGAGCTCAAACACGGCCCATTGGCCCTGGTGGATGACGACATGCCGGTGGTCACCGTCGCGCCGAACAACGAACTGCTGGAAAAGCTCAAATCCAACCTGCAGGAAGTGCGCGCACGTGGCGGCCAACTGGTGGTCTTCGCTGACGAGAAGGCCGGCATGACTAATGGCGAAGGTACCCACGTCATCAACATGCCGCATATCAACGACACCCTGTCGCCGATCCTCTACACCATCCCGCTGCAGTTGTTGTCGTACTACGTGGCGGTGTTGAAGGGCACCGACGTCGACCAGCCGCGCAACCTGGCCAAGTCGGTGACCGTGGAATAACCCGCCCTGCGCCTGGAGGCCCCGTTGGATCTCCAGGCGCCCACGCAAGGATGCGACAGTGATGACACCTGTCTTTTCCCAACTCGGCGAGCGTTTGCACAATCGCCGATTTGCGGTCAGCCACAATACCCACGGGCTATCCGGCGCCGGCACGGTGTTTCACTACCGGGTCGAGGGTGACGCTATTTCCAGTACCTACCAGGGCGGTCGAATTCGCTTGGGCACGCAAGTCGGACGCGTAACAGGCGCCGATACCATCGAGCTGCTTTTCCAGTGCCTGACGCTGGACGGTGAACTGCTGTCCGGTTGGTCGCGCGGCACAGTGGCTGTGGATAAGTCTGGGCGCACTACCCTGAGTTTTGTTTGGGGGTGGTTGTCGGGTGCGGTGGGGGGAGGGGAGTCCGATTATCGTGAACTGGTTGAGTAGCCTCCCCGGCTCACCAGCCTTCCAAAGGTATTGAGGCACTCAAGGCACAAACTCCACCCTCAACCCGCGACTCGCAGTGCGCCCCTGATCATCGCTCACCCGCAACCGATACTCCCCGGACTTGCCCGGCCGCCAGTTCAGTGTGGCTTGCGGCGGGCCCTGGCCGATCAAGGTTTGATCAGCAAACCAATACAGCGTCGCCGCATCGCTGGCCGCATTCGCGTTCAGCGGGATGCTTTCCTGGGGCTGGGACAGGCGCAACTGATAACTCACTTGAGTCAGCGGTGAGCGGATCTGCGGCGCCTCGCTCTGGTCGCTGATGCGGTTGGGCCGGCAATTTTTCATCACGTTCGGCGGCGTGCGACGAGGCAGGCCGGCGGCGCGGTACAGGCGTTGCACGTCGCTGGGCCAGAATTCGAAGATTTCTTCGCGGGTGTACTGCGGGTCGAACGGCGGGCAGGCGGCCTTGCCGGTGCGGGTGTCGATCAGCACCGGGCGATGCAGGTTGGACACGCGAATCGGTGAGACGCCAGGGATGTACCAAGTCTTGCGGGTTTGCGGGCACCAGCGATTGGGTAGCTCGCCCGACGCCGCGCAGACGTCGATGCGCACCAGACCGGCGGGTGGTTTATCGGCTTTGATCGCCACCGTCGGCAAGGCCAGCGGCAGGGCGTCAGCGATGCGAAAGAACAGCGGCGCGGCGGTCTTGGCGCCGATAAACGCCGGGTTCGGCCGGCCATCGAAGTTGCCCACCCACACCACCAGCACGTAGGGGCCGACCAGGCCGGCGCTCCACGCATCGTGAAAGCCCCACGAGGTGCCGGTTTTCCATGCGGTGCGCCACTGTCGGGCGGGCAGGCCATCCGGGCGCGGGTTGCGGCGCAGCATGTCGCGCACCATAAAGGCTGCCTGGGGCGTGAGCAGTTGCGCACCGGTGGCCTGCGGTTGCTCCTGCAAGTAGCGCAATGGCCGCAGGTGCCCGTCGCCAGCCAGCATCACATACAGCCGCGCCAGTTCCTCCGGGGTCATCTCGCCGCCGCCAAGCGCCAGGGCCAGGCCGTAATGGCTTTCGTCGCGCAGGCCCTTGATACCGGCGCGTTGCAGCAACCCATACAGCGAAGGCGATTTAACCTGGCTGGCCAGCCACACCGCCGGGATATTGCGACTACGGATCAAGGCATCTCGCGCGGTCAGCGGCCCGACAAAACTGCCGTCGAAGTTTTCCGGTTGGAAGTAGCCGAAGTTACTCGGCAAGTCCTTAAGGATACTCATGGGGTGAATCACCCCCTGGTCCAGCGCCAGCCCATAGAGAAACGGCTTGAGCGTCGACCCTGGCGAGCGGCGCGACAGCACGCCATTCACTTGCCCGTGGATGCCTGTGGATAAGTAATCCGCCGAACCCACCAGGGCCTTGACGCTCTGGTCGCGGCTGTCGATCAGGATCGCCGTGGCGTTTTCCACGCCGGTGCTGCGCCGCTCGGCAATAAAGCCGGTGATCAGGCGTTCGAGCAACTGCTGCAAGGGCAGGTTAAGGGTGCTATTCAATTCATTGCCGGCCTGGGACGCCAACAGTTGTTCGCTCAGGTGCGGCGCCAGAAACGGGATCTGCTGGCGGTTGCGCGCCTCCAGCGGCAAGTCCAGCAAACTGTCATTGCGCGGGTCGTGTGGATAAGTTTCGCGCCAGTCATTCATCAGGCGCAGCCGCGCGGTTTGCAGCGAGGGGCCGAAGCGCGCGCGCCGCCCCGGCTGTTGTGGGATAACCGCCAATGCCAAGGCTTCGGACAACGACAACTGCGCCGACGATTTGCCAAAGTAGATGCGGCTCGCCGCCTCGGCGCCTTCGATATTGCCGCCCATGGGGGCCAGGTTCAGGTAGGCCTCAAGAATGTCGTGCTTGCTGTAGCGCGCCTCCAGCCACAGCGCCAACGCCATCTGCTGCACTTTGCCGGGGATCTGGCGGGTGTTCAGGTCCCACAGGCGTCGTGCCAGTTGCATGCTCAAGGTCGAGCCGCCCTGGCGTTGGCCGCCGCTGTAAGTGGCCGTGGCCGCACGCAGCAACGCCGCAGGATTGACCCCTGGGTGCCAGTAGAAATTGCGGTCTTCCTTGAGGAGCAACGCCTCGACCAATGTCGGCGAAATCCGCTCCAGCGGTAGCCACAGGCGGTATTGGCCGTCATCCGCGAGGGTCATGCGCAACAGCGAGCCATCGTCAGCCAGCACCACCCTGGAGGAGGTGACGGCTTGCTCCAGCGGCGCATGGGGCCACCACCGCAACCCCGCCAGCACCGCCGCTGCTGCCAGCAGCGGTGTCAGACGTTTAAGGCTTGGTAATTTCAAGCTGGCCTACTTTGCCGCGCCCTTGCAGGGTGGTTTCGTACATGCCTTCGGCGTAGGCCGGTGGCGTATTGAACGTGCCGGCGTTGGTAGCACGTACGCGGTAAACGAAAGTACCTACATCGCGCAGCGCGGTGCCGTACAGCACCACCCGATCATCACGTACATCCACGTAGTCCGGCTGCCAGTTGCTCAGCTCGGTTTCACCGATTGGCGCTTGCCAGGTGTCGGCTTCTTCTTCGCTGGCTTGCACGTACTCGGATTCCTCGCCTTCGCTTTCCTCGCTGCTGTCGGCTTGCGGGTCCGGCTCCGGCGGCAAGTTATACACAGGCTCGACGCCACCGGGCAGCAGGTCGACGACCGCCACTTGCTGCACCTGGTCACGGTCGGTAGCGCGCAGGCGCAGACGTACCAGGAACTCATCGCCCACCGCGACTTTGCTTACCGGCTCGCCTTTGAGGTCGAGGTATTCGTGGATGATTTCCAGGCCGTTGTTGATGGCCTTGAGCTTGGCGCCTTTATCAAAACCGGCTTCGCTGAGCATGTAGAACGCCGCCGGGCCGTCGGATTTTTCCATCACCAGCTTTTGCGTGGTGCCCGGTACGGCGGCTCGCGGCGGCTGGCCGGCCATTTCCAGCAGTTGTTGCTGCTTGTCGCCCAACCAGGCGGTGGCCTTGAGGGTCATGTCGCTTTGCGCGCGCTGGCCGTAGTTGTCCAGGGCACGCAGCAGCAGGGCCGCCGACAGCGAGTTGTAGCGTTGCTCGTTGAGACGTTTGCCAAGCTTGTCCAGCAGCGCCGTGGGCACATCGTCCAGCAACTCAGGGAAGTGGCGCGCCAACAGGTGCAAGTGTTCGGCATCGTGTACCAGCGGGTCGTAGTACAGGCCGTCGCTGTCCCACTTATCCACAAGCGAACGCCACGGGATTTTGCGGAACAAGGAGTCGGCCTGGCGATCCTGCTTGAGCAGCTTGTAGCTGGCGGCCAGGTAAGCGGCGCCCAGGTCGTTCTGCCAGCTGTCTTTGAAGTAGCTTTCGTAGCGTTCGCGGATATCGCTCAAGGCGCCGCTTACCAGAATCCCCTGACGGCTCAGCAGGTAACTGGCGTAGGCACGGTTACGCAATTCCGACAGGCCTTCGCTGGGGCCATTGGCCAGGTCCGTCAGATAGGTATTGGCGCGTACCAACACATCTTCCGGTACCGGCAGCCCGCGTTCCCTGGCTTCGATCAGGAAGTCGGTGGCGTACAGGCTGGCGTAGGGCGCCACGTCCGGGTTGGCGGCCCACAAACCGAAACCGCCGGCCTGGTTCTGGCGTTGGCGCAGCATGCGCACCGCGCCGGCGAAGGCCTGTTCGGCCTCGGGTGCGGTGCCGCCCCAGATCAACGCCGGCATGGCCTTGGACACCAATTGTTCGGTGCACGCGTAGCCATAGTCATCCAGGTAATGCTTGAGGCCGTTGGCCCATACCAGCGGCGAAGCGGCCACGCCCAACTGCACGTCGCGCAGTTGGCTGAACAGCTCACGCGTCGGTTTAAGCTCTTTGCTGGCGCTATCGAAACGGCCCAGGCTCAGGGCCACGCGGTGTTCGCTCAAGGGGCGGATCGAGGTGGTTTCCGCCACCTGGATGCGCTTGCCGCCCGGCAATACCGCGATAAATCGCAGGTCTGCCGAGCCGAGGGTGTCGCCGACCTTGATCTTGAACTCGGCAGTGCCTTCCTTGCGCGGTTGCAGCGACAGGGTGCTGCCCTTGTCGCCCTGCACCACCAGGCCGGCGCTGGTCTGCACTTCGAACTTCACATCCGCCGCCGCGTCGAGGTTACTGAACACCCCGGCGCTGACGTTGAACACGTCCCCCGGCGCGACGAAGGCCGGTACGTTTGGCGTGATCACGATGGGCCCGCGCACGTCGGTCGTGGCCTCGCTGACGCCCACGCTGTCGGTATCCACCGCCACCGCAAACAGGCGCAATTTGCCGTTGAAGCTGTCCGGCACCTCGTAATGCAGAGTGGTTTCGCCGGCCGGTAAGTCCACCAGCCCGGACCACCACGCCACTGGCGGCTTATGTTTGCGTTTGAACGGGTTTAGATGATTGGCCAGTGCGCCGTCGGTATCACCGCCGGGCGCCGCCCCACTGAGCAGGCGGGAAAATTCCGGCAGGATCAGGTCAAGAATCTGGCTGGTGCCTACTTCCAGCGCACGTTTCTGGAAGAAGAAGCCCAACGGGTCCGGCGTCTGGTAGCGCGCCACCTGCAAAATGCCCTCGTCCACGGCATACACCACCGCACGGCCCGGACGGTCGGCATTGACCTTGATATCCAGGGTCTGCCCCGGCTCGACCTTCGCCGGGCCTTCGACCTTCAGCGCCATGCGCCGCGCATCCAGGTTGATGCTGAAGGGCACCACGCCGTAGGACAGCGGGCTCATGTAAACCTCGGACGAGCCGATGTCGCGCACGAATTGCACGTTGACGTAGGCATTGCCCTCAAGCCCTGCCGGCACGCGGATATGCTGCACGCTGTTGGTGCTGTCGGCCTTGAACCACTGCTGGGTGTAGACCTTGTCCCGCTCGATGGTGATCAAGCCCGCGCCGGTGTACGGCGCGCGAATGCTGATGGCGATCTCGTCACCGCTGGCGTAGCTGCGTTTATCCAGGCGCAATTGCAGCTCGGCGTTGCGCTCCAGCGAACGCGAGGTGTTGCCGCGCCCGGCCACGCTGTAATCGATCTGGTTGAGCAGGTTGCCGTTGGCATCCTTCAGTTGCAGGGTGAAATCCCCCGGCGTGCCGGTGTTCAGGCTCTGCCTGGCGCCGTCTTTGGTCATCACCAGCGGCGTAGCCGGTTGGCTGATGTTCTTGATGCGCGACTCGTACTTGTAGGTGCCATTGGACTGTTTCACCAGTACCGACACATAACGGTGCTCGACCACTTCGCTGGTCAGGCCTTCCACCGCCAGCGGTGTCAGGTCCGGCGCTACAGCCAGCCAGTGCACTTGGCGCGGGGCGTCCTTGGCGACGTACGACAGTGAATCCTGACTTTTCACACCCACCAGGTAGGGCGCGGACGACACCAGTAACGCACTTTGCGCCGCCACGTTACGCCCACCTTCGGCCTCGAACACCTGAGTCATCACTTGCAGGCGATAAGTGCTGTTGGCGAAGCGTTGCAGGTTGAGGTCGAGCACGGCCTGGCCGTTATCGTCGACAGTGGTTTCAGCCAAGTCTTCAGTGCTGGCGTCTTCCAGGGAGTCGTTGAGGCGGAAGCGGTAATCGGGGTAGCGCTCGAAGGCCGCGAGGGTCGGGCTCAGGGCCATCTTCGCTGTGACGCGGCGGCCTGTCGCCGGGGCGCCGAACAGGTGCATCGCAGTGACTTTGGCCACCACCTGGTCCGGCGGGATCCAGCCTTGCACCGGTGTGTCGTGCAGGCTCAGGCTGACCTTCATGCGGTCCGGCTCGAAATCGCGGACCTTGAAGCTGACACTGCCCAGGTCGGTACGGGTCTGCTTCTGGCCAATCAACTGCAAGGTCGCGGTGTATTCCCCGGCGGGGCTGACTTCGCTGCTCGGGAAATCAAAGGTCTCAAAACCGCTGGCCGACAATTTCAGCGGTTGGCGAATGACCTCCAGGCCGCGCGGATCAGTGATTTGCAGCTCCACCGGCAGGCCTTGCAAGGCGCCTTTCCAGTTGCCGCTGCGCACGATCATGCCCAAATGCGCGGTTTCGCCGGGCCGGTACAGGCC
This sequence comes from Pseudomonas sp. S3_A03, assembly GCF_054668275.1. Taxonomy (NCBI): domain Bacteria; kingdom Pseudomonadati; phylum Pseudomonadota; class Gammaproteobacteria; order Pseudomonadales; family Pseudomonadaceae; genus Pseudomonas; species Pseudomonas sp. S3_A03. Next base: position 4,030,501 of record NZ_CP162753.1, on the reverse strand, counting down.
ACGGTCGCTGAACAGGTAGGCACTGAGACGATCAATCGCGCCGTCTTCTTCCAAACCGCCTACATCGAAGCGCGACAAATCCAGCTGTTGGGACTGACGGGCAATCGGCAGGAACGACTGGTCATTACCGCGACTGACCACATACATCAGCGGCGTTTTCTCACGGCGCAGTTCATCCAGTTTGGCGAAATGCACATGGCCTTCGCCGTCAGTGTGCCCACTGCTCACCGGCAAACCGTTACGACCAATGATGTCGACCTGTGCGTCGGCCACCGGCGAACCGTTGCCGATGGACTGCACATACACGTCGTGGCTGCCGTCACTGGAGCGTTTGGCGATGATGCCCAGGTCAGTCACCACGATAAACCGCAGGTCGCTGGTGCTGCTGCGGTTGTAGTCGAATGTGCGTTCGGCCGGTTCATCCTGGGGGCTGAGCTTAAGCACGAAAATACCGCGCCGGCCGCCGTTGGCGGTGAGGTAGTGGCTCAGGTCCACGTTGTCGTAGACGGTTTTGGCTGGGTCGTTGGACGACAGCGGGATGTCCAACGTCTGACGCTCGACCATGCGATCGAAGTATTCGTTACCGAAGTTGGGCCGGGCAAAGCTGCCGCTGCTCTGGTCCACCAGGTGTTGTAACTGGTTGGGCAACAGGCGGGCGATTTCCACGTGGGCGCCGGGCACACCACGGGCCATGAAGCCCAGGCGTTTTTCGCCGTTGAGGCTGAGCAATGCGCCGTCAGACAAGAACTGCAACGTGCGCGGATATGCCGGCATGCTCACCAGCGACGCCGTAGGATTCTTCGCCAGATACCCGCCGATGGCTTCCAGGTTGGCGGGCACGCGCACATACAGCGCGCGGCCTGCCGGTGCCTTGAATTTGAAGGCGTGCAGGGTGTTCAGCGGTTCGACGCTGGGCACGTGGGTCAGCGTGACCTTGGTGCTGCGGGCCAGCAGCGCGTCGTCGATCTCGTTGGTGTTATAGGGGCGGGTGTCGTCCTGGGCTTTTTCCGGCAACAGCCAGGCTTGCACCTTACCGGCGATGGTCTCATCGGCCACGGCGCTGGAGCTGCTGAACATCAGCACCGGCTCGGGCTCGCCGCGCTCGTTGTCCACGAAGCTGACTTCGGCGCCAGTAAAGGTCAGGCGATAGCGGCCGGGCACGGTAACTTCGGCTACCAACGGTGCGGTGCTGGCATTGCCACCGTCACGCGCCTTGATGCCCTCATCGAGCCTGGCGCTGACCGGGGTGCTTTCCAGCGGCGTGGCCAGGGCGGCGGAGCGTACGTAGGCGTTGAGTTTTTTCTCGTCGAAGGTGATTTCCGCACGGTTGGGCAACTGGGCGTCGCGGTAGGCCAAGCCTTTGCCGAGGCTGACCGTTACGCGTTTGCGTAGGTTGTCTTCATCTACCGGGTGGGAAAAATGGAAGGTCGCCACCAGCTGTTTCAGCGTTGGATTGGACGGGTCCTGGTACAGCTCGTTTTGCGCCAGGGTGGCGCGGAACGGCTGGGTGGAAAATTGCGCACTGTATTGGTCGAGCAAGACGCCGTCGGCGAGCAGGTTTTTCTTTGCCAGGTCCAGGGTGTAATGCGCGTCGACAGGCCAGTCTTTGTCCGGCACGAACAACAGGCTGCGGTCATCCGCCCAGCGCCAGGTGCCGGCAACCTCGGGTTTGAGGGTAATGCCCTCGGTCACCGGTTTGCCGATGGCCGCCAGTGGCGCCACGGACTCGCCGAAACGCACCTGCAAGTTATCCACAACCGGCGTTGGCTGGGTGTAGTCGGTCAGGTTCGGTTTGTGCAGCGAATAACTCGCGGTGTGCGGTTGCGGCAGGTTGGAATACCAGTGCCAGCCGTAGAAACCCGCAGCGGCGAGCAGCACCAGGCCGAGCACTCCGGCACCGGTCTGGCGCGGATAAGCCCCCAGGGTCGCCATGCCACGGCCGACGGCGCGCAGCCACTTTGGCGGCTGCCACTGTCCGAAAACGGCCCTCCCCACGGTCAAAAACACACCGACAACACGACGGCTGATGGCTTTGAGCGAATCGAACATGGCGAGCATCCCTGGCTAAGTGCGGCGTATCTTACACGCGTCTTTGCTACAAAAGATGTCGCCGATACTTCCTGGTGTCGGGGGAGTCGGATTTTCTGTTGCAGGTGGTGGTGCCGGATCTGCGCGGGTATGAGCGGTTTGTGACCGGCAGTTTGTTGAAGCTGCCGGGGGGCGCGACATTCGCAGCAATTTTGCGATTCAGACGGTGAAAACCCCAGGTCCGATGCCGCTGGGGCATCTACCGGGACAAATGCTCTTGTAGTGAGCGGGCTTGCCCAGGGCAAGCCCCTCCCACATTTTGATCTTCATTGGGTTTTGGGGCGGTGTGGGTCAGGTCCACCAGTACCGCACCAGATGAAAGAAAATCGGCGCCGCAAAACACACCGAATCCAGGCGATCCAGCATGCCGCCGTGCCCTTCGATCATATGGCCCCAGTCCTTCACGCCCCGGTCGCGCTTGATCGCCGACATCACAATGCCACCGGCAAACCCCAGCAGGTTGATCAACAGCGCAATCAAAAACGACTGCCATGGGTTGAACGGCGTGGTCCACCACAGCGCGGCGCCGATGAGGGATGACAGCAAAATCCCGCCGACAAAGCCTTCCACGGTTTTAGAGGGCGACAGGTTGGGCGCGATCTTGTGTTTGCCGAACAGCTTGCCGCACACGTATTGCAGCACGTCCGACAGCTGCACCACGATCACCAGATAGGCGATCAGCAGCAGGTTGCGCCCTTCGTAGCCGGGAATGTCCAGTGTCAGCAGCGCCGGCACGAACGACACGCAGAACACCGCGATCATCAGGCCCCATTGCACCTTGGAGGCGCGCTCCAGGAAGTGCGTGCTGTCGCCGCCCAGCGAGGCGAGGATGGGCAGCAGCAAAAACACGTACACCGGGATGAAGATCGAGAACAGCCCGTACCAATCGGAATAGATCAGCAAGTATTGCAGCGGCAGGGCCAGATAGAACGCGGCCACCAGTGCCGGGTAGTCGCTGCGGCGCGTGGGGGTGAGGGTGAGAAATTCGCGCAGGGCGTAGAACGACACCGCGTAGAACAACAGGATCACCGCGCCGGTGCCGAGCCAGAAGGCGATGCCGATCACCACCACCATGACCCACCAGGCGTTGATGCGTGCGTTGAGGTTGTCGATCACCGCGTTCGGCGTGCCACGGGTGCGCAGTTTGAGGATCAGGCCGATCAGCGAGGCCAGCACCAGGATCGCGCCGATCCCGCCGAACAACATCAGGGTTTGGCTATCCATGTCAGGAATGCTCCGGGGCAAGGGCGAGCAGGGCGTCGCGGGTGCGGGCGAGAAACAGCGCCTTGTCTTCACCGTCTGTCAGTTGCAGTGGCGCGCCGAAGCTGGTGGTGCATAACAACGGCAGCGGCAGTACGCGGCCCTTGGGCATGACGCGGTTGAGGTTGGCGATCCACACCGGGATCAGCTCCGCCTGTGGGTAACTTTTGGCCAAGTGATACAAACCGCTTTTGAACGGCAGCAAGCCGTCTTCCAGATTGCGCGTGCCTTCGGGAAAGATGATCAGCGAATCGCCCCCTTCCAACGCGGCGAGCATCGGTTGCAGTGGGTTATCCACAGGCTCTTTGCGCTCGCGATCGATCAGCACGCCATTGAACACGCGGTTGATGATGTAGCGGCGCAGCGCGCTTTTGTTCCAGTAATCGCTGCCGGCCACCGGGCGTGTGAATTTGCGCAGGTTTTGCGGCAGCGAGGCCCACAGCAGTACGAAGTCGCCGTGGCTACTGTGGTTGGCGAAGTAGATACGTTGCACCGGCACTGGCGCGCAACCCAGCCACAGGCTGCGAGCACCCGTGACAGTGCGGGCCATGGAGGTAATCAGCGTGGCAACCACAGGTTCGAACATGGGGGGTTCCTTATCCGGCGAAAGGCAGCCAAGGGCTGGCGAGGATCATGCCCAGGGTCAGCAGCGCTTGCGCACCGAGCAGCCAGGCTTGTTTGCGCAGCAGTTTGAGGGCGCCGCGACGACGCTCGGCCCAAGGCCGGCCGGCACGTTTGGGCGATTGCAGGCCGAGGGTCTGCAGGGCTTGGTCGAGGTCGGCGGTACGCCCGGTGTCACGCGCCAGCAGGGCGAACAGGTCGGCATCGAAAGCCACCCGCAGCGCCCAGTATTTTTGCAGCAGCCCGAGGATGATCATCCACAGGCTGAGCAGCAGGCAAATAGGCGTAATACTCGGCATCAGCAATTGCGCCAGGCCGAATAACACGCCGGCGACAGTGAGGCCTGTGGATAACTGATCCAGCGCGCGACCACGCCGCAGCAGGCTGGCAACCACTTGCAGTTCCATATCAGCGGGCATGGGGCAAACCCTCCAGTGCTTCACGGTGAGCGGGATGCAAGACCACGTTGGCCCGCGCTGTACGAATGATAGCCAGCGCCTGTTCCACCGTCGGGGCACGCCCGCTGTGTAGCAGCCAGGCGGCGACGGCGGTGGCGCTGCGCGAGTAGCCGAGGGCGCAGCACACCAGCAACGGGCCGCTTGCGCGCAAGCGTTCGATGGCCTCGGCCGCGTGCCGGCATTCGGCTGAAGTCGGTGCGATCAAGTCCAGCACGGGAATACATTGATACGCCCGGGCCTGTGGATTAATCGGCAGTTCGGCGCAGAGGTCGACGATAGCGCTGAATGAACCCTGCTCTTTAGAGGTAGGAATTCGCCCAAGCCAAACGTTATCCACAATCAGATCGGGCTGTGGATGCCTGTGCGTCCACAGCCGTGAATTGATCCACGCGGCCGCCAGGTAAGGTGCATATAGCCAGCGCGCGGCGGGCGTGAGCCGGCCATCGGCACGCTTTTGGAAGCCTGCCGCGCCGAGCACGCAGTAATTGGCCATGACCAGGCCGAGTGACGTCGCCGGCCACAGCAACCACAACCACCCCCCACGCAGGCTGAGCGCCAGAAGGGCCAACGCCAGCGCGCCTATCCCGTAGCGCATACCCAGCCGCCAGCGCTTCGGGTCGCGGCTGAGTCGCGCATTCAGCAGCGGGCTCGGGTGTTCCACCGGCCACAACCACACGCACAGCCAACCGGCGAGGGCACCTGTGGGTAAGTCGATAAAGTGGTGTTGATAAGTGGTCAGTACCGAAATACCGATCAGCGCGAACCAGCCGTGCACCAGCCAACGCCAGACCCCTTGGCTGTGGCGTTGGAACATGACCCATAGAATCACCAGCAACGCGATATGCAGCGACGGCGCCTGGTTGAACGGCTTATCGAAGCCCGCCAGCACCGCAAACAGCCAGCCAAACACGCCATCGAGCTCCGGCCGTTCGAACGTGAAACGCAGCGGCCAGATCAGGAAGCAGCTCACCGCAATCACCTGCGCGCTGAGCAGGCGCAATGCATGTTGCTTGAGTTCGTGGCGAGTGTTGGGCAGCAGCAGGGAGAAACCGTAGAGCAGGTCAATGGACCAATAGGGCACGATGGTCCACGCCCAAAATGGCATATGGGTTTCCCAGCCGAACACCAGCGTGCCCACGTCGCTGCGCTGGCTGGTAACCCAGGTGGCAAAGCCGTAGGTGCTGAAGAACAGCGGCGCCAACAGCAGCAGCCACAAGACTGCGGGTTTTAATAGACCGGCTTCGCGCATGCTCAGATCTTCTGTGCCAGGGACACGGTAAAGATGCCCCACTCATCCACGCGCTGGGTGATTTTGCGGAAACCGGCGGCCTCTACCAGTTGATCCATTTCCGCCTGGCTGCGTCGGCGCATTACCCAGGCCTGGCCCTGGCGATGGCTGGTAAGGGCGCGCGCGATCAGCTCCAGCTGCGGATGCCACGGTTGGCCGGTGTACACCAGATAGCCACCCGGTTCGACGGCTTCGGCCAGGCCGGCCAGCGAACCGCCAACCATGCCGTTGTCGGCAAACAGTTCATACAGCCCGGACACCACGGCCAGCGTCGGCTTGGGGTCCAGGGCGGCCAAGTCCAGGCGGTCGAACGCATCGCCTTTGACGAACTGCGCGATGTCCCCCAGGCCCTTCTCACGAATCAACGCGCCACCGTCGCGCACGTTGATGTCGCTGTAGTCACGCAACAGAATCGACTCCGGCAGCGGCGACACGCCCTGCAAGGCTTCCAGGATGTAACGCCCGTGGCCGGCGGCGATGTCGACGATACGCACTTCACGCTCATCCGCGCGCAGCTTGGCCATGGCCAGGCGCAGCAGTTCTTCGACGTTCAGCTTGCGCTGGCGAATGCCGCGCCAGCCGATGGAGTTGAGGTAGTTGGTGTCGATCATCCGCCCCAGCCTGCCCTTGCCGGTGGGCGTGTTGCGGTAGACGTAGTCCAGGGTACTGCCGGAGTCGAAGCCGGTGTCGAAGCCCAGTTTCACGCCGTCCGACAGGTTCTTGCCCAGGCCCATGCTGGCGCGGGTCATGCGCCAGTACAGGTCGCGCAGGGAATTGCGCGGCAGCGGCGCGGCGAGGGATTCGGATTCGGCGCAGGTGGCGCCGAGTTTGTCGGCGTCCAGCAGCGAGGCGCGGTCCAGCGGGTGCTCGAAATTCTGCAGGATAAAGCGTCGGGCGCTGCTCACGGCCACCGCACGGTCGCGTTCGCCGAGGGTGTCGTGGAAGAAGCCGGGGAGGACGTGCAGTTCTTTTTTCAGGCTGCCGAGGCGATCGAAAAATTGCTGCTGGGGTTTGCGGTGCACCACAAAATCCGAACCGGAGACGAGCAATTGGGTCGGCACCTGGATCGCCTGGGCATCGGCCACCACTCGGTCGGCGGCTTCGTACAGGCCCAGCAGCACATTTACCGAAATCGCCTTGGTGATCAGCGGGTCGCTGTCGTAGGACGCCACGCGCTCGGGGTCATGGCTGAGGAACTTGGCCTTGACGTAGCTGTTGACGAAAAAATTGCCGCGAAACTTGCGCATCAGCGCCAGGCCCGGGCGAGCGAAGGGCACGTACAGCTTGACCTTGAACGCCGGGGAGGCAAGCACCAGCGCGCGGATCCTGGGGGCGTAATCGTGCACCCAGGTGGCCGCGATGACCGCGCCCACGCTTTGCGCGATCACTGCGAAGTTTTCTTCCTCGATGCCATACGTGGCGCCGATATGGTCGCAGAAGGTCTGCACGTCGCGGGCGCTGGTGGCGAAGCTGGGGCTGTCACCGCGCTCGCCGGGGGACTGGCCATGGCCGCGCGCGTCCCAGGCGAAGAAGTCGAATTGCGGCAGGTTCAGTTCATCGACCAGGTGGGCGATACGCCCCGAGTGCTCATGGCCGCGATGGAACAGCACAATGGCTTGGCGTGGCGCGCCGTCCGCTGAGGCGGTGGCTGGCCAGTGCCGATAGAAAAGCTCGACGCCATCATGGGTACTGAAGGTGTGCTGCTGCTGTTCGCGCATCGCAAAATCCTTATGCAGAAGGGGAAATGGAGTGTTCTTCTTTGAGACCCTGACGCACCCGGTTGACCAGGGTGTAGGCGAGCAGGGCCGCGACCAGCCACATCACCGTGTCGACCCAGCCGGCGCCGAGCCAGCCCAGCGCGACGCCGGTGGCCAGCACGCCGAGTACAAAGGCCCGATCACTCTTGCCCATCGGCCCGTCGTAGCGTCGCGAAGCGCCGACCATGGGCCCGAGCACGCCGGCGTATTCGCTGAATACCGCGAGCAGCGCCACCAGCAGCACCGGCGCCAGGCTTACCCCGGGGATCAGCGCAAACGGCAGGATCAGCGCGCTGTCGGCGATCACGTCACACAGTTCATTGAGGTAGGCGCCCAGGCGTGACTGCTGGCCGAACTCCCGGGCGAGCATACCGTCGATGGCGTTGAGGGCCATGCGCAGGATCATCCACAGCGGGATCAGCGCAAACAGCCACACATGCTGGGCGAAGCTGGCGATCAGCAGGCCCACCAGCAGCGAAACCACGCCGGCCAGCACCGTGATCTGGTTGGCGGTGGTGCCGTTGTCATACAGACGCTGCACGAGGGGCCGCAGCAGGTTTTGAAAACGCGGTTTGAGCTGATAGATCGAAATCATGGGGAGGTGACGCTTCCTTGTCCGTGGGCCCGCGAAAAACTGGTTGGGAGTGTGCCGATTAAACGCAGCATGCACCAGTGATGGCTCGTGTTTATGGGGGGTTAATCACGATTTCGAACGCGCACGGGAGCAAATGTGGGAGCAACTGTCTTGATGACCCTAACTTTGGCATCGCTTTTTAAGACAGCCAAGCTCCCACAGCTTCAAGCCGTGTGACCTTCAACCACATATCGCTACCGATTCAGGCAGCGTGTTCTTTCCATTCGGCTCTATAACGCAGCATCGCGTTCAGCCTGACTAACAAAACACGCATGCATGCGATTAGCGCAACTTTTGCGCGTTTGCCTTTGTCGCGCAGTGCTTTATAGCGGGCTTGGAATTCAGGCTGTTCCCGGATGACAACCCAGCAGGCCATGTAGAGCGAGCGACGCACGGAAAACCTCCCGCCGCTAATGTGACGCGCACCTTGGTGTTTCCCACTGTCGTTGTTATACGGAGCGAGGCCCGCTAGCGCCGTGATCGGACGCCTGCCAATCTCGCCCAGCTCCGGCAGATATGCCATTAGGCTAGCCGCCGTAATGAGCCCGATGCCCTTAACTGAGCACAGGCGTTCGACCTTTTCGCGGTCTAGCCTGTTGGCGGTTTCGCGAATCAGCTGCTCTATCGCGTTCACAGCCTTGCTCAAGTAGTCGATATGGCTCTGCAACGCCGGTTTTACTACGTCGCAGGAGGCTGTTTTCAGGCGCCTTCTGTCATCGTCCCTCTGCTGAACAAAGTTCTCTCGCTGCTGGACTAACGCGCGCAACTCGTCATGTTCCGGGCTGGTGATTCGGCTGCTTGGTGAGTCGAGAACCGCTGCGAACTGCGCAAGAGACTTTGCGTCTATCGGGTCGGTTTTAGCGTGTTGCCCCATCGCCCTGGAAAAACTCTTGGCCCGACGGGGATTGACGCAGATGACATTAAGGCCCGCAGCCTGAAGCGCCTTCATGACTTTGCGCTCATAACCGCCAGTAGCCTCCAACACCACGCGTCCGACCTGGTGAAGCAATAGCCACCCAATCAACCCAGGGAAATCTTCTTCGGCGTTAGCGCAATTTACCCCAACGTCAACCTGATGAACTCGAGCTTCAAGGCTGTCCTTGGAAACATCAATGCCTGCTGGATAGGAAAACATAGCCAAACCCTCTTACACTAAAAGTGAGAGCGCTCTGGCTTGGCCCACGCTTGTAACTGTTCGAGGTGGGCTCGTTCAACTGTTCGGGCTCATGTCCAGAGCGGAGAAGTGAGTGGCAGCATGGGCTCCCACACGTGCTTTAAGCACTTCGGGCATTCAGCTTGCCACTCACCCTCTCACTCTCAGCTTAATCCCGTATCAAGACACAAGGGGGCTTGCTCCCGCTCGCGGTGGGTCAGTCACTACAGGCCTGGCCGACATACCGCCATCGGGAGCAAGCCCCCTCCCACAGGGGATCTGTGGTGTATTCAACGAACAAAAATTTCACGCCCCGTGTTATATCGTAACGAACTGTGTGTGAGCGGGCGTTAAGTCGATGCAAGTGGATTTAGAAGCTGACGGCGCTTCGGTGGAAGGCCTTCCGCGTTTTCAGCAGGGGTTGTTCCATGCCCGTCGATTGCGCCAGGCCGGTGCCAGCCTGACGGTGCTGGCCGTCGGCGGTTGGGTGTTGGCGTTGTTTGTCGCGTTGTTTGCCCCGTTGTCGATCTGGCCGGTGGTGTTGATCAACTGTGCGTCGGCATTGCTGGTGCTGGTGGCGGGGGTTGCAGTCGGCCTGGTGGGTGGCGGACTGGCGCGCCCAGGCGTTGGAAGAACCGACGGTTGAGCTGATCCCTGCGCCGGCTGAAGACCCTGGCGTCTATGCACGCCTGGTCGGTCGTCTGGGCAGTGGCTTGCTGGCGCAGATCGGCACGCCGGTGTTGTGGCTCGCGGGTTGGTCGCTGCTGGCGCTGATCAGCATTATCGAATTCTGGAACCTGGCGCTGCCGGCCGCGGTGGTCGGCCAGTCCGCCAGCGTTGGCGCTGCGCTGGCGTTGGCATTGGCGTTTGGCTTGCTGGTATTTGAGCGGCGCCTGGCCCAGGAAACCGCCGCGCAATGGCCGGAAGCTTCGCAATTGGCCCAGTTGAGCCGCGTGGCGATTATCTGTCTGCTGGTCAGCGCGGTTTGCCTGCTGTTTGCCGGTGCCGAATCGGTGTGGCCGTTGCGCCTGGCGGTGCTGATCGGCCTGCTGCCGGCGCTGGTGGCGGTGGAGTTTCTGCTGAGGGGCGCGTTGTCGCTGTTCAGCCCGCGCCAACCGCGCCTCGAACCGCGTCTGATGGCGCAGAGTTTTATCGCCGGGCTGCTGCGCTGGCCGCCACAGCCGCTGCTGGCGTTGCAGCATGAATTGCACAATCGCTTCGGCATCGACCTGCGTCAGATCTGGGCCTTTACCTACATGCGCCGCGCATTTTTGCCGGTGCTGCTGGTAGTGCTCGCGGTGGGATGGGCGCTGACCGGCGTGCATGAAGTGCCGCTGCAAGGCCGTGGGATCTATGAGCGCTTTGGCAAACCCGTGCAGGTGTTCGGCCCGGGCTTGCATGCCGGTTTGCCGTGGCCGCTGGGCCGCGTGATCAGCGTGGAAAACGGCGTGGTGCATGAACTGGCTACCAGCGTCAGCGAAGCCGCCGCGCCTGAGCTGGCCCCGGCCGAAGGCCCGCCGCCCGCCATCGCCAACCGCTTGTGGGACGCCAGCCATGTGAATGACAAGTCCCAGGTGATCGCCAGCAGCCGTGGCGACAAGCAGGGCTTCCAGATCGTCAATATGGACGTGCGTTTCGTCTACCGCATCGGCCTGACCGACCAGGCCGCGCTGGCCGCGACCTATCACAGCGCGAATGTGCCGAGCCTGATTCGCAGCACCGCCAGCCGCATCCTGGTGCATGACTTCGCCTCGCGCACCCTCGACGAATTGCTCGGTGAGCAGCGCACCCTCCTGGCTGACGAAATCGGCCGCGCCGTGCAGGCCGACCTGCAAAAGCTCGACAGCGGCGTGGAAATTCTCGCCACCGTGGTGGAGGCCATCCACCCTCCGGCCGGTGCCGCGAATGCCTACCACGGCGTGCAAGCCGCGCAGATCGGCGCCCAGGCGCTGATCGCCCGCGAGCGCGGCGCCGCCAGTGAGCACACCAACCAGGCGCTGCTGCAAGCCAGTACCGCCCGCGACCGGGCCCTGGCCACCGCGCGTGAAGTGAATGCTGGCGCCCAGGCGGCGAATCTGCGCTTTGCCGCCGAACAAAAAGCCTACGCCAGCGCGGGCCAAGCCTTCGTGCTGGAGCAATACCTTGGCCAACTGAGCCAAGGCCTGGCCAATGCCAAGCTGCTGATTCTGGATCACCGCCTGGGCGCCGACGGCGCACCGACAATCGATCTGCGTTCTTTTACCTTGCCGGCCGACCCTTCGGTGCCGCGTAAAGCCGTTCAATAAGGAGTCTGTCTGTTGAGCGCTCATTCTCACGATCACGGTCATCACCATCATCACGGCCACCACCATCACCACCACGGCGATGAACACGCGGCCGGCCCCTTTCCTTGGCGGCGCATGGCCTGGGCCGTGTTGCTGGTGCTGTTTGCGGTCGCGGCGGCCAGCCTGGTGCAGGTGCGCTCCGGCGAAGCCACGGTCATCACGCGCTTCGGCAACCCCTCGCGAGTACTGCTTGAACCGGGCCTGGGCTGGCGTTGGCCGGCTCCGTTCGAAGCGGCGATCCCGGTGGACCTGCGCCTGCGCACCACCTCCAGCGGCTTGCAGGACGTGGGCACCCGCGATGGCCTGCGTATCATCGTTCAGGCCTATGTGGCGTGGCAGGTGCAGGGCGACGCCGACAACGTGCAGCGCTTTATGCGCGCCGTGCAGAACCAGCCGGATGAAGCGGCGCGGCAGATTCGCACGTTTGTCGGTTCGGCGCTGGAAACCACGGCGGCCAGCTTCGACCTGTCCAGCCTGATCAATACCGACGCCAGCCAAGTACGCATTGCTGATTTTGAAGCGCAGTTGCGCCAGCAGATCGACCAACAATTGCTCACCACCTACGGCGTGCGCGTGGCCCAAGTGGGCGTCGAGCGTCTGACGCTGCCGTCGGTGACTCTCACCGCCACCGTGGATCGCATGCGTGCCGAGCGCGAAACCATCGCCACCGAGCGCACCGCCGTAGGCAAGCGTGAAGCGGCGCAGATCCGTTCCGCCGCCGAGCGCGATGCGCGCATCGTGCAGGCCGACGCCACGGTGAAAGCCGCCGATATCGAAGCGCAATCGCGGGTCGAGGCGGCGCAGATCTATGGGCGCGCCTACGCCGGCAACCCGCAGTTGTATAACCTGCTGCGTTCGCTGGATACCCTGGGCACGGTGGTCACGCCGGGTACCAAAATAATCCTGCGCACCGATGCCGCGCCGTTCCGTGCGCTGGTGGATGGGCCCAAGGACATTCAGCCATGACCGAGCGTGACAGCCCGGACAGCCCCTGGATCCAGGCCGGACGCCTGACGTTCATGGCGCTCTACGCGGTGACGGTGTTGGCGGCGTTGGCCTGGGCGTTTTCCAATGTGCGCCAGATCGACCCGCAAAACCGTGCGGTGGTGTTGCACTTCGGCGCCTTGGACCGCATCCAGAACGCCGGGCTTTTATTGGCTTGGCCGCAACCGTTCGAGCAGGTGGTGCTGTTGCCGGCGGCCGACCGTGTGATCGAGCGGCGAGTGGAGAACCTGCTGCGTTCCGATGCCGCGATCCAGGCCGACCGCGTGGCCAGTTTCGCCACACCCCTGAGCGATGCCCTGGCCGGTTCCGGTTACCTGCTGACCGGCGATGCCGGGGTGGTGCAACTGGATGTGCGGGTGTTCTACAAGGTCACCGAGCCGTATTTCTTTGTATTGCAGGGCGACCACGTTTTGCCGGCCCTGGACCGCTTGGTGACGCGCAGTGCCGTGGCCCTCACGGCGGCGCGGGACCTGGACACCATCCTGGTGGCGCGACCCGAACTGATCGGCAGCGACAACGGCGCCGCCGAACGTCGCGAGCGCTTGCGCGGTGACTTGGTACAAGGCATCAACAAACGCTTGGGGGAGCTGACCTCCAGCGGCCTGGGCCTGGGCATCGAAGTGACGCGTGTGGACGTGCAGTCGAGCTTGCCAAGCCCGGCGGTGAATGCGTTCAACGCGGTGCTCACTGCCAGCCAGCAGGCTGACAAAGCGGTGGCCAACGCCCGCACCGACGCAGAAAAACTCACCCAGACCGCGACCCAGGCGGCCGACCGCCTGGTGCAGGTGGCCCACGCCCAGGCCAGCGAGCGTCTGGCCAATGCTCAGGCGCAAACCGCCACCGTCACCAGCCTCGCCCAGGTCAAAGACCCAGGCCTGCTGTTGCGGTTGTACCGCGAGCGCCTGCCGAAGATTCTCGGCCAGGCCGGCTCTGTGACCACGGTCGACCCTAAAGACGACTCCCGCTTGATCATCCAGGGAGCCGAGCAATGAGCGCACCCATGCTGACCTCCGTCGAGCAGCGCAGCGCCGCCCGGCAATTGACCCTGGCGATGTTGGCGCTGGGCTTGCTGATGCTGGGCCTGGTGTGGCGCTGGCTGGCGCCGGATCAGAGCGGTGTGAGCCAATTGCTGCTGGGCGTCGCCTCGTTGCTGGTGGCCGTGCCGGTGATGCGCTCGGCCTGGTTCAGCCTGCGCTTCCCCAGCCTGCATGGCATTACCGACCAACTGATCGCCCTGGCCATGCTCGGTGCCTGGGCCACGGGCGATCTGCTGACCGCTGCGTTGTTGCCGATCATCATGATCTTCGGCCATGTGCTGGAGGAGCGCAGCGTGATCGGCTCCCAGGAGGCGATCCATGCCCTGGGCAAGCTGACCCGCAGCCACGCACGCTTGGTGCAGGCCGACGGCAGCATTGTCGAAGTGGACAACGGCACGTTGAACACCGGCGATATCGTCGAAGTGCGCGCCGGTGACCGCGTGCCGGCCGATGGCGTGGTGCTGTCCGGCCAGGCGAGCCTGGACACGGCGCCGATCACCGGGGAATCGGTACCGTTGGAAGCCAGCGCCGGTATGCAGGTATTTGGCGGGGCGATCAACCTCGACGGGCTGTTGCGCCTGCAAGTGACGCGCACCGGCGATGAGTCGACCCTGGGCAAAGTCATCGCATTGATGCAGAACGCTGAACGTTCCAAGCCGCCGATCACGCGGCTGTTGGAGCGCTATGCGGGCAGTTACATGGTGTTGGTGTTGTTGCTGGCGGCGGTGACCTGGTTTGTGACTAACGATGCCCAGGCAATGCTCGCCGTGCTGGTAGCGGCGTGCCCCTGTGCGTTGGTGTTGTCGGCGCCGGCCACGGCAATTGCCGGGATCGCCGTAGCGGCGCGCCACGGGATCCTGATCCGCAGCTCGGCGTTCCTTGAAGAGCTGGCGGACTTGACCTCGTTGGTGGTCGACAAGACCGGCACCCTCACCTTCGGCACCCTGCGTTTACAGTCCATTCAAACCTCGTTTCCGGATCGCCAGGCGCTGCTCAACCTGGCGGCCAGCCTGGGTTCGGCCAGCAGCCACCCCGTCAGCCGCGCGTTGGCCGGGTTGGCGGTTCAGGAACACCTGCTGGCGTTGACCGACATTCGCGAACGCCAGGGTCTGGGCGTGGTGGCGCAGACCGGACAGGGCGAAGCGGCGCTCGGACGGCCGGAATTGTTCGACCAGTTGGGCATTGTCACCACCACGGTCCCCACCCATGACGGCCCGATTGCCGGGCTGGCGCTCGACGGGCAATTCCTTGCCTGGCTGCTGCTGGCCGACAGCGTCAAGCCGGAAGCGCGTCAGGCCTTGCAGGAACTGCGCGACCTGGGCCTGGGCCGCCAACTGTTGCTGACCGGCGACCGTCAAAGCGTGGCCGACAGCCTGGCGCTGGACGTGGGCATCAGCGATGTCGAAGCCCAGGCGTTGCCCGAGGACAAACTCAATCGTGTGCTGGGGGAAATCGGCAGCGGTTTCCGGCCGATGGTGGTGGGGGATGGGATCAACGATTCCCTGGCGCTCAAGGCCGGTGTGGTCGGCATCGCCATGGGCGCGGGCGGTGCGGATATCGCGCTGGCATCGGCGGATGTGGTGTTGATCGGCAGCGACCTGCGCCGATTGGGCACGTGTGTGCGCTTGAGTCGTCAGTGTCGGCATACCTTGCAGGTCAATGTGATCATTGGCCTGGGTTGGACGTTGGCGATCGTGGTGTTTGCCGCATTCGGGTGGTTGGGGGCGGCGGGGGCGATGATCGCGGCGGTGTTGCACAACCTCAGTACGTTGCTGGTACTGGGCAACGCCGGGCGTTTGCTGCGGTTTCAAGAGCCGCTGTTGAAGCTCGACGAATAAATTCCAGAAATTTTTGCCCAGGGCTGTAACGCCGGTGAGGCGCCTCACTCTAGGGGTGTGTCGAGACTGAACAATCCGTTCAGTCCGACACCCCTACCGATCATGAGGAAGACAACCATGAAGATTAAATCCGCTGCTGCTGGTGCCGCGCTCGCGATGGCCGCCGCTACCCTGTTTGCCGGTGTTGCCACTCAGGTACAAGCGGCAGATGCGCCAGTGCATTGCTACGGCGTGACTTCGTGCAAAGGCATGAACGATTGCAAGACCGCTGAAAACGCCTGCAAAGGCCAGGCAGTCTGCAAAGGCCACGGCTTCAAGGCCATGACCAAGGCTGAGTGCGCCAAGGCGGGCGGCAAAGTCGGCGAGTAATCGGCCAACGCGTGTAACCGCAGCGCAGCCCCAGCGCTGCGGGCACGTTTCAAAGGAGCGAGTCATGTCCGCTTGCCTTCCAAGCCTGGGTTACGGCCTGGGCTTACGCAGTGAGTATTACCAGCAGATCCTTGAACAGTCGCCGGCCGTGGATTGGTTCGAAGTGATCTCCGAGAATTACCTGGTGCAGGGCGGTAAGGCCTTGTACTTCCTGGATGCCATCGCCGAGCGCTACCCGCTGGTGATGCACGGGGTGTCCTTGTCCATCGGCGGGCCCCATGCCCTCGATACCGACTACCTGAAACAGATCAAACAGCTCGCCGAGCGTATCCAGCCGGCGTGGGTTTCCGATCACCTGTGCTGGAGCCGTGGCAGCGCGCACCAGTTGCATGACCTGCTGCCGCTGCCGTACACCGAAGAAAGCCTGTATCACGTGGCCGGCCGCGTTCGCCAAGTGCAGGATGTGTTGCAGCGCCCGCTGGTGCTGGAAAACGTCTCCAGTTATGTGCGCGCCAGGGCGGATGAGTTCACCGAGTGGGAGTTCCTCAACGCCCTGACCCACCTCACGGGGTGCCAGTTGTTGCTGGACGTGAACAACGTATATGTCAGCTCGCGCAACCACGGGTTCGACGCCTGGACCTTCATTCGCAATGTGCCGCCCCAGAGCATTCGTCAATTGCACCTGGCAGGGCATATGGACTACGGCGACTACGTGGTCGATACCCATGACCATCCGGTGTGCGATCCGGTGTGGGCTCTGTATCAACAGACCCTGGAGTATGTGGGGCCGGTCTCGACGCTGCTGGAGCGCGATGACCATTTTCCGCCGTTCCAGGAGTTGCTCGGTGAACTGAGCAAGGCCCGCGAATTGGGCGCCGGCGCCCTGGCCAGGAGGGCTTTATGCGCCTGATCGATTGGCAGTTGGCTTTCGAACAGCATCTATTAACGCAAGCGCCTGAGGCCAACAGTGGCTTTGCCGCCACCTTGCTCGGTGGGCCGACGCTGGATGTGGACACGGGCCTGGCGATCTACCACAACGCTTACATGGCGCGGTTGCAGGAAGTGTTGCGCCATGACTTCGGCGCCGTGCTGTATTGGCTGGGTGATGAGGAATTTGCCGCGCTGGCCGAAGCCTATGTGCGTCGCTACCCGTCGGCCCATTACAGCCTGCGCTGGCTGGGTGAGCGGTTGCCGGCGTTTATCCTCGAGCATTTTGTGGCCGAGCACAGCGCGCCGCTGGCGGAGCTGGCGCGGTTGGAATGGGCCTTTACCCTGGCATTCGATGCGCCGCAGGGCTTGCCACTGGCCCTGGACGATATGGCGCTGCTGCCACCTGAGGATTGGCCGGGTTTGCAGGTTGAGCTGACGCCGTCGGTGCAGACGCTGCTGTGCCGTTTCAACTCGCTGGCGATCTGGCGCGCGAGTAAAGATCAAGCGGATTTCCCTGGCAGCCACGCCCTGGACCCCGCGCAGATCTGCCTGGTGTGGCGCCATCAGCATGTGTGCAACTACCGCAGCCTTGAGCCCGCCGAGGCATGCGCCATCGCGGGCATGGTGACGACTGGTTGGACCTTCGCAGAACTGTGCGAGCAACTGGCAGTCACTTATTCAGAGGGTGCGCCATTGCAGGCGGTTACGTGGCTCAAGCAATGGATCCAGGAGGGCTTGCTGCAGCGGCGAGTCTTATAGAAGAGCGCTATCAAATCGATAGCCTCCTACTTTTTCTGGGGATGGTCTACCCTCTCAGCAGACGTCTGAAACAAGGGGGGACTACTCATGCTCGCGCAACTTCCACCGGCCTTACAGAATCTACAGCTACCGCTGCGTCTTCGACTCTGGGATGGCCATGAATTCAACTTGGGCCCCGAGCCCAGTGTGACCATCGTGGTGAAGGACCCCACGGTTGTGACGCAACTGACCCATCCGACGCTCGATACATTGGGCGAGGCTTTCGTCGAGGGCAAACTGGAGCTGGAAGGCTCCATCAGCGAAGTGATCCGGGTGTGTGACGAGCTGAGTCACGCCCTGGTCGAGGACGACGAGGGCAGTCGACCGGTGCGCTCGATCCACGACAAGGCAACTGACGCAGCGGCGATTTCCTACCATTACGACCTGTCCAACGAGTTCTACCAGCTGTGGCTGGACCAGGACATGGCGTACTCCTGCGGTTATTTCGAAACCGGCAGCGAGTCCATCGACCAAGCCCAACAAGACAAATTTCGCCACCTGTGCCGCAAGCTGCGCTTGCAGCAGGGGGAATATTTGCTTGATGTGGGCTGCGGCTGGGGCGGGCTGGCGCGTTACGCGGCGCGGGAGTTCGGGGTGAAAGTATTTGGCATCACCCTAAGTAAAGAACAGCTGGCACTGGCTCGGGAGCGGGTGAAAGCCGAGGGCCTGGACGGCCAGGTCGACCTGCAATTGCTCGACTACCGCGACCTGCCCCAGGACGGCCGCTTCGACAAAGTGGTGAGCGTGGGCATGTTCGAACACGTCGGCCACGCCAACCTGGCGCAGTACTGCCAGACGTTATTCGGCGCGGTGCGCGAGGGCGGCCTGGTGATGAACCATGGCATTACCGCCAAGCATACCGACGGCCGCCCGGTGGGCCGTGGCGCCGGCGAGTTTATCGAACGTTATGTCTTTCCCAACGGCGAGTTGCCGCACCTGGCAATGATGACCGCCGAAATCAGCGAAGTAGGGCTTGAAGTGGTCGATGTCGAAAGCCTGCGCCTGCATTACGCGCGCACTCTGGACCACTGGAGCGAGCGCCTGGAAGACAACCTGGAAGCGGCGGCGAACATGGTGCCGGAGCAGGCAATGCGTATCTGGCGGCTGTACCTGGCCGGCTGCGCTTACGCGTTTGCGCGGGGTTGGATCAACCTGCACCAGATCCTGGCGGTGAAGCCGCATGCCGATGGCAGCCATGAACTGCCGTGGACACGGGAAGACATCTACCGATAACCGAAGAACGGTGGTGTTTCAAATGTGGGGGCTTGCTCCCGATAGCAGGGTGTCAGGCACTGCATCTGTGACTGAGCCACTGCTATCGGGAGCAAGCCCCCTTCCACATGTTGTCCCGTGTTGTTTGTTAGAGAATCGGTGAGATCAAGCGCGCCACGCGCATGCCCAGTTGTTGCAAACGCCGCGTCTCACGGCTTTCTTCCTGGCTGACTTCATGGGCGTGGGCGAAGTCATCCAGCAGCATGTGCTCGACCTCTTTGGCGAAGGCTTCATCGACGGTCAGCAGCATCACTTCGAAATTCAATCGGAACGAACGGTTGTCCATGTTCGCACTGCCGATGGCGCTGATTTCGCTGTCCACCAGCACCACCTTCTGATGCAGGAACCCTGGCATGTAGCGGAACACCCGCACCCCGGCGCGCACGGCTTCGATCGCATACAGACTGGAGGCGGCATACACGATGCGGTGGTCGGGCCGCGACGGCAGTAGCAGGCGCACATCGACACCGCGCAGCACCGCCAGGCGCAGGGCGGCAAACACCGCCTCATCGGGGACGAAATACGGGCTGGTGATCCACACGCGCTCGGTCGCCGCGTGGATGGCCTCGACAAAAAACAGCGAGCAGGTTTCATAGGAGTCCGCCGGGCCGCTGGCGAGCAATTGGCAGAGCACGCCGTCTTCGGGGTAGGCGTCGGGCAGGATCAGCGGCGGCAGTTCCCGGGCCGCCCAGAACCAGTCTTCGGCAAATGACTCCTGCAGGCACGCCACCACCGGGCCGGTGACTTGCACATGCGTATCGCGCCAGGGCGCCAGCGGCGGTTTTTTGCCCAGGTATTCATCGCCCACGTTATGCCCGCCGACAAAACCGGTGATGCCATCCACTACCACGATTTTTCGGTGGTTGCGGAAGTTGACCTGGAAGCGGTTCAGCCAGCCGCTGCGGGTGGCGAATGCCTTGACGCGGACCCCGGCGTCGCGCAGCGACTGCACATAGCGATGGGGCAGGGCGTGGCTGCCGATACGGTCATACAGCACGTAGATGCTGACGCCTTGCTCGGCTTTTTCCTTGAGCAGGGCATGCAAACGGCGGCCGAGGTCATCGTCATGAATGATGAAAAACTGAAACAGCACTGCCGTTTTGGCAGTGCGGATGGCTTCGAAAATCGCGCTGAAGGTGGCATCGCCATTCACCAGCAGGCGTACTTGATTGTTTGCCAGGCACGGCATGCGCCCCAATTTTGGCATGGCGCGCAGCGAGGCGTAGGCGCTGGAGTTGCGTGCGGCCAGGGCTTCTTCGACCCAGGGGCGCCAGTTCAGCTCGGTGATAGCGGTGTGCATTTCCTGGTTGGCCTGACGGCGGGCCTGGATATACGCGTCGAACGTGCTGCGGCCGAAAATCAGATAGGGGATCAGCGTGAGATAGGGCATGAACATCAGTGACAAGGCCCAGGCGATCGAGCCTTGAGCGGTCCTGACGGTCAGCACCGCATGGATCGCGGCAAGGGTCCCGAAAAAGTGCAGCGTGGCGATGAAGTAGGCGAGCAGGTGCGGGCCGAAGAAATCCATGAACAACATCACTCCAGGCAGTCCATTGCCTAACAGACCATGTTCGGCCTTGAATGTCGCTATTTTATTTGCCATGCAACGCTGGCCCGTTTGCAGCGTCTAACGCCCACATTACCCAGGAGTTACCCGATGAATGCTCGTCTGCTTGGTTTAGCCATGGTTGTTGGTTTGTCGCTGCCGGTGGCAGCACAGGCGCAGATGTTGGCGCCGGGCTTGTGGGAATTGACCACCAGCAATATGAAGGTCGATAACCAGGACCTGCCGGACTTGTCCCTGATCCTCGGTCAGCTCAAGCAACAGATGACCCCCGAACAGCGCGCCATGCTGGAAAAACAAGGCATCACCATGGCCGGCAAAGGCGTGCAGGTGTGCCTTACACCCGCCCAGGTCGCCTCCGACTCCATCCCCCTCACCGACCCGCAATCGGGCTGCAAGCAGGAAGTGACCGACAAGACCGGCAACCAGTGGAAATTCCGCTTCAGTTGCCCGAAAGCCCAGGGCACCGGCGTCGCCACTTTCCAAAGCCAGAAGGAGTTCACCACCACTGTGAACGGCACCTTCAATGCCACTGGCATTCAGCAGAAGGGCAGCCTGGATACCCACGCCCAGTGGCTGGGCAACGACTGCGGTACAGTCAAACCCCGCGCTTAACGCGCAAACTGCAGCGGCAGGCCCTGGCAGCTTTCGACCACCTGGCCGTTGTGCCACGCCAGGTGGCCCGACACCAGGGTGGTGCTGACGCTGTGGCGAAAGCGGCGTTCGGCGAACGGCGTCCAACCGCAGCGGGCCAGGACCGGTTCATCGCACACCGGCTTGCCTTCAGGCTCGGGGTTGATCAGCACAAGATCGGCCCAATAGCCTTCGCGCAGGTAACCGCGGTCCGCGATCGCAAACAGGTCGGCGACACGGTGGCTGGTTTTGGCCACCAGCGTGGTCAGCGGTAAATGCCCGTCCGCCACCAGTTCCAATAGTGCCGGCAGCGCGTGTTGCACCAGCGGTAAACCGGACGGTGCTTCGCGATAGGCCAGCTGTTTTTGCGCCCAGGTATGCGGCGCATGGTCAGTGCCGATCACGTCCAGACGATCACTCAATAACGCCAGGCGCAGCGCGTCGCGGTCGGCGCGTGTCTTGATCGCCGGGTTGCATTTGATCTGGTGGCCCAGGCGGTGATAGTCGCGGTCATCGAACAGCAGGTGGTGCACGCAGACCTCGGCGGTGATGCGTTTTTCGGCCAGGGGTTTGTCGTCGAACAGCGCCAGCTCGCGGGCGCTGGTGAGGTGCAGCACATGCAGGCGCGTGCCGTGACGCTTGGCCAATTCCACCGCGAAAGACGATGAGCGATAGCACGCTTCGGCGTCACGGATCAGCGGATGGGCGACGGCGGGGATCTGGTCGCCAAAGCGCTCGCGCAGACGCGCTTCGTTGGCCTGGATGCTTGGCGTGTGCTCGCAGTGGGCCAGCAGGATGGTCGGCACTTGCGCGAACAGGCGCTCCAGGATGCGTGGGTCGTCCACCAGCATGTTGCCGGTGGAGGCGCCCATGAACACTTTGACTCCGGCCACCTCCCGAGGGTCGAGCGCGGCGACGGTGTCGAGGTTGTCGTTGCTCACCCCGAAGTGAAAACCATAATTGGCCACCGAATGCAGGGCCGCGCGGCGCTTTTTGTCGGCCAGCTCTTGCAGGTTCAGCGTGGCCGGGTGGGTGTTGGGCATGTCCATGAAACTGGTGATCCCGCCCGCCACCGCCGCCCGGGACTCACTGTAGAAGCTGCCTTTTTCCGGTGCGCCGGGCTCGCGAAAGTGCACTTGGTCATCGATCATGCCCGGTAACAGCCACTGGCCTTTGGCATCGATGGACAGCGGGGCGTTACAGCCCTGGATGCTGCTCGCGATCTTCTCGATACGGCCATTGGCGATCAGGACGTCGGCGTCGAACATCCGGCCTTCGTTGACCAGGCGGGCATTGCGGATCAGCAGGCGACTCATGGCTCAGAACTCGTTTTGCAGGGCTTTGTAACCGCGCACCAGGTCGACATTGGTGCGCGCTACGTCTTCGGAAAACTCCGAAGCGCTGACGCTCACTGGCGGGAATTGCGACAGGTCGGTGTTGGGGCCGATGCGGGTGGTGGAGGGCACGTAGAACGCATCCGGCAAGTCGCGGCCGTCGACCACTGAGTTGTGGCGCACCACGCAGCCGTCGCCCACCACGCAGTTGAACAGCACGCTGTTGAACCCGATGAACACACGGTCACCCACGGTGCAGGGGCCGTGGACGATGGAACGGTGGGCGATGGAGGTGAATTCGCCGATCGTCACCGCCGCGCCGGATTTGGAGTGGATGACCACGCCGTCCTGGATATTGGAGTTGGCGCCGATGGTGATGGGGTCCATGGCGCCGCTGGCGTCGACTTCGTCGGCACGGATCACGGCGTAGGGCCCGACGAAAACGTTCTCGCCGATGATGACTTTGCCGCAGATGATGGCGGTCTTGTCGACATAGGCCGATTCGGCAATCACCGGCAGATCGCCGGAAGGGTTCTTGCGGATCATTCAGCAGGCTCCGTAATGATGTGTACGTGGTCGCCGTCGATGGCGTTGTAGAAACAGGTCGGGCGGCCGGTATGACAGGCAGGGCCCAATTGGTTGACGATCAGCAGCACCGCATCGCCGTCGCAATCCAGGCGTGCTTCGACCAATTGTTGCCAGTGGCCGGAAGTCTCGCCTTTGCGCCACAGATGCCGGCGCGAGCGTGACCAATAGCAGACGTGCCCGGTGGCCAGGGTCTCGTTGAGGGCCTGGCGGTTCATCCAGGCCAGCATCAACACCTGGCCGTTGCCATGTTGCTGGGCGATGGCGGCGATCAGGCCATCGCTGTTCCACGGCAGGGCGTCGAGCACGGCGTCGAGTGGAAAGCGGCTGCCGAGGGCAGCGCTTTCCAGGTCGAGCATGCTCAGGTTCATGGCTTGCTCAGCGCGGCGCACAGGGTGTTGAGGTTGTATTCGAACAGGCCGGTAAAGGTGCTGGCCGGGCCTTCGGCGGCGAGGGCATCGGAGTACAGCGTGCCGCCGATCTGCGCGCCGCTTTCATCAGCGATCTGCTTGAGCAGGCGCGAGTCTTTGATGTTTTCCATGAACACGGCCTTGACCTTGTCTTTGCGGATCTGGGTGATCAGCGCGGCGACTTCGGCAGCCGAAGGCTCGCGTTCGGTGGACAGGCCCTGGGGCGCCAGGAACTGAATGCCATAGGCCTGGCCGAGGTAGCCGAAGGCATCATGGGAAGTGACGATGCGACGGTTGCCCGCCGGCAGGGCGCCGAACTTGGCCTTGGCTTCAGCCAGCAGGCGGTAGATTTCTTTGAGGTAGGCCTGGCTGTTGCGCTGGTAGTCGGCAGTGTTGGCCGGGTCAGCAGCGATCAGCGCTTTGGTGATGTTGTTCACATAGATTTCGGCATTGGCCAGGTTATGCCAGGCGTGTGGGTCTGGGATGGTTTCGCCGTCTTCGTCCATGGTGTGCGAGATCACGCCCTTGCTGGCGGTGACGACCGTGGCCTTGGTTTCGGTGCTGGTCACCAGGCGGTCCAGCCAGGGCTCGAAGCCCAGGCCGTTTTTGATGATGACGTTTGCCTTGAGCAGCGCCTTGGCGTCGTCCGGTGAAGGTTCGTAGGTGTGGGCATCGGCGTCGGGGCCGACCATGTTGCTGATCTGGATGTGATCGCCACCAATCTGGTGGGTCATGTCATCGAGAATACTGAAGCTGGTAACCACCTGGAGTTTGTCGGCGGCCTGGGCCATCGACAGCGGCAGCAGCAGACTGAACAGCACGAGTAGAGCGCGCATCGGGAAACACCTCATTGGGATGACAGCAAGGGCGGGCGGCGCAGCAAACCGTGCACCGGCCCGAAGACCACGGACAGCAGGTACCCACCGCCGGCCGCTAGCACAATCGCCGGGCCGCTGGGCAGTGAGTAGTAAAACGAGAGCAACAAGCCAAGCCACACCGACAGGCATCCCAGCACCGCCGATACGGCGATCAACACCGGCAGGCGCCGGCTCCAGAAACGTGAAGCGATGGCCGGCAACATCATCAAACCCACCACCATCAATGCGCCGATGGCCTGGAAGCCGATCACCAGGTTCAGCACCACCAGCGTCAGAAACAGCCCGTGGGCCAGCGGGCCCAGGCGGCTGACGGTTTGCAGGAACAGCGGGTCGAGGGTGTCCAGCAACAGCGGTTTGTAGATCAGCCCCATGGCGATCAGGCTGAACCCCGAGACCCAGAGCATGCCGGTGAGGGTGGTTTCATCCACCGCCAGGGCCGAGCCGAACAGCAGGTGCAGAAGGTCCAGGCGTTTGCCGGCGATGCCAAGGATGAGCACGCCGGCGGCGAGGGAGATGGGATAGATGGCGGCGAGGCTGGCGTCCTCGCGCAGGCCGGTGCGACGGGTGATCCACGCCGACAGCCCAGCCATGCTCAGGCCGGCGCCGAGGCCGCCGATGGTCAGCGCGGGCAGGCTGAGCCCGGCGAACCAGAAGCCCAGGGCGGCGCCGGGCAGGATGCCGTGGGCCACAGCGTCACCGATCAGGCTCATGCGCCGCAGGATGAGGAATACGCCCAGCGGCGCGGTGCTGCATGCCAGCACCAGCCCGCCGATCAGGGCGCGGCGCATAAAGACGAAGTCGGCGAAGGGCATCCACAGGTGGGCAGCGAAGTGCATCAGGCCACCTGCATCTGGGGCTGTGGGCGGATCAGTTCTTTACTGGCGCCGAATATGCAGCCCGTGTTTTTGATTTGCAGCACTTGGTGGGTGTGTTGGCGCACGGATGCCAGGTCGTGGCAGACGATGACCAGCGTGCGGCCTTGGTCATGCCAGGCGTGAATGTGTTTCCAGCACAGCGCCTGGCCGTCCTCGTCGAGGGCGGCATGGGGCTCATCCAGCAGCAACACCGGCGAATCTGCCAGGCTCATGCGGGCGAGCAGGGCGCGTTGCAACTGCCCGCCGGACAAGGCCATCAACGGGCGCTGTTCCAGGCCGCCGAGGCACCAGTCTTCCAGCACCGCCTCCAGGCGTTCGCGGCGTTGCGGCGGGGCGAGTTGGGTGCCCCAGAAGCCTGCGGCAACCAACTCTTGCAGGCTGATCGGAAACTGACGGTCGAGGTGTTGTTGCTGGGGCAGGAACGCCAAGCCACCACGGCGTGGAACATTCACGGCGACTTTACCCGCCAATGGCTTTTGCAGGCCGGCGATGACTTTGAGCAGGCTGCTTTTGCCACAGCCATTGGGGCCGATCACGCCGGTGAGGCTGCCTTGTTGCAGGGTGAAATCCACAGCGGGTGTAAGCGGTTGGCCGGGGGCGCCCCAGCGTAAAGCGGTGCAGGTGATCATGCAGGGTCTCTCGTCCAGCGGCTTTCAGCCACGGCATCGTGCGCGTGCAGGCTTTCGGCGTGGACCACTTTGAGGTGGAAGGCTTTGACCGCATCCGAGCGCTTCAAGGCGAGGTTCAGACGGCGGGCGGCGTCTTCGCAGAACATCAGGTTCTGCCCGTTGGCCAGGGCGAAGGCTTGTTCGTCCGCACGTTTCACTGCGGTTTGTACGGCAGTGCCGAGGGCGGCTTCGGCGTCGTTGATCAGGTCGGTCAGGGCCAGGTGCTCGCCTTGCAGGTACACATGCAATTGCGCGCTGCTGCGCTGGCTGTGGGGTGTGGCGACGATACCGTTGGCGCTGCCAAGCCACGTGAGGACGTCTTCATGCTGCAACGGCGTGTTGGCGAAGTCGTCGAGAAATTGTTGTTGAATCAGTTGCCTGGCAAGCGCAGCGGAGCAGGGGCACGTCGAGGAATACGTCACGTCAATTTTTTGTTCCACGTGGAACATCTGGTTTTCCAGGCGCGCTTCGATGCTCACCGGGTAGCGCTTCCAGCCGGCCAAAGGGCTCACCAGCGCAGGCCGCTTCAATAGCAAATGGGTATGGAGACGCAGGTAGGCGTTCTTAGATAAATCTTCATGACTGTCGAGAAAGCGCTGCAGTACATTGCGCAGAAGTGCCGGTGTGAGGGGTTGCTCGTCGAGCATCTCCAGCGCCAGGTACAGGCGTGACATATGAATGCCACGGGCGCTGCCATCGTCCAGGCTGACGCCCGCGTCGGCGGTGGCGGTCAGGCGCTGACCGTCGATCAGGATTGGCAGGGCAACGCCGCACATGCCCACCCAGTCGAGTGGCAAGGCTTGGCGTAAAGCCTGCCCGGCGATATCCGGCAGAGTCAGCGCATTCATAAGCAGGTCCATCGTTGGAAATAATTAGACATGTTATAGTATAACAATAGAGTCGACGATGAATTTTCTGCCCCGGCTCTTTTTCGGTCATGTCGAGTACGGACGCTCCTTATATTTGCGGTATTTGTCATGCACAGACGTCAGCTTCTTAATCTGCTCCTGGTCAGCCCTTTGTTTGCTTTGCCGTTCGCAGCCCACGCCACGCAGATTCGCAACGCTCGTTTGTGGCGCTCGGACGACAGGCTGCGGTTGGTGTTCGACCTCAGTGGCCCGGTGCACTACAAGACCTTCTCCTTGACCGCACCGGAACGACTGATCATCGATCTGAGCGGTGCAGGCCTCAGTGGCGATTTTTCTCAACTGGAACTGAAAAACAGCGGCATCACTTCGATCCGATCGGGGCATTTCGGCACGGCGGACACGCGCATCGTGCTCGACCTGGCCGCGCCGATGCAGCTCAACAGCTTTGTATTGCCACCTCAGGACGGGCAGGGGCACCGCCTGGTGCTCGACCTCACCAGCGCCACCCAGGCGCCGCGTCAGATTGCGTCTGCACCCAGCCCATTGGTGGAGAAAGCCCACCCCAAGCGCGACATCATTGTGGTGGTCGACCCCGGGCACGGCGGTAAAGACCCGGGCGCCGTCGGCTCCAAGGGCCAGCGTGAAAAAGACGTGGTGCTGTCCATCGCCC
Organism: Pseudomonas sp. S3_A03; assembly: GCF_054668275.1. NCBI lineage: Bacteria > Pseudomonadati > Pseudomonadota > Gammaproteobacteria > Pseudomonadales > Pseudomonadaceae > Pseudomonas > Pseudomonas sp. S3_A03. Next base: position 4,003,183 of record NZ_CP162753.1, on the reverse strand, counting down.
AATTGCTGGCCAAACGCTTGAAACGCGAGAAGGGTTTTGACGTGAAACTGGTGCGCAACGATGATTTCTTCGTGCCGCTGCGCAAACGCGTGGACATTGCGCGCCAGCACAAGGCCGACATGTTCATCTCGGTGCACGCCGATGCGGCGCCACGGCTTACGGCCTCGGGGGCGTCGGTGTATGCATTGTCCGAAGGCGGCGCAACGTCGGCCACCGCACGCTTCATGGCACAACGTGAAAACGGCGCGGATTTGCTGGGGGCTACCACGTTGCTCAATCTCAAAGACAAGGACCCGATGTTGGCCGGGGTGATTCTCGACATGTCGATGAACGCCACCATTGCCTCCAGCCTGCAATTGGGCAGTTCAGTGTTGGGTAGCCTGCAAAACATCACCAGCCTGCACCAGAAACGCGTGGAGCAGGCCGGGTTTGCGGTGCTCAAGTCGCCGGATGTGCCGTCGATCCTGGTGGAGACCGGTTTTATTTCCAATGCCCAGGACGCCCAGCGACTGGTTACCGCACGTCACCAACAGGCGGTGGCGGATGGCTTGTTCGACGGCCTGAAAAACTACTTCCAGAAGAATCCGCCGATGAACAGCTATATGGCCTGGGTTCAGGAGCAGAAGAACAGTCAGGTCTAACAGCCGGTGATGCGGCTGCAGGTGAATTTGGCGCTGGCCCCGCCCGAGCTGGAAAACCGGTTGATCGTGGTCCAGCCCACACGCCGGGTATAACCCACCCACGCCTCGCCATCCGATGCCAACCCGGTAAAGAACGTCAGCTGGCCATAGCGGCTGTTGGTCTGGGCCCAGTAGCGTTTGCCGATCACCTCAACACCGCGCAAATACGTGGTGGTACCCACCGTCGCCACGCTGTAGGCATTGCCTTGCGGGTCTACACAGGCGAGCAGGTTGGCGCTGCGCGTGCAGTTGGCCAGCGGGCTCGGCACTTGAGCGCAGACAGGCCAGGCTGCTGTCAGTAATACGACGCACAACAGGCGTTTCATAGTGTTTCTCGGGGTAGGGAAGCGTTCAAGCATTGCGCCCTTCGTCGTAAGGAGCAAGCGGATTGGCTTATTTGTGTTGTTATACTATAACATTAAAAGCCAGCCTGACCCGTGAACCGTTTATCAAAGCCAAAGAACGTGAAGAGCTGCGCGAACGCCATAAACGGGCGGTTTGACCGGCCAACCCTGATGAGGACCACCTGATGCCCAATCGTCTCCCCGTTACCGTGTTGTCCGGCTTTCTCGGCGCCGGTAAAAGCACGCTGCTCAACTATATTTTGCGCAACCGCGAAAACCTGCGCGTGGCGGTGATCGTCAACGACATGAGCGAAATCAACATCGACGGCAGCGAGGTGCAGCGCGACGTCACGCTCAATCGTTCGGAAGAAAAACTGGTGGAAATGAGCAACGGCTGCATCTGCTGCACCTTGCGCGAAGACTTACTCGAAGAGGTCGGAAAACTCGCCAAGGAAGGTCGATTCGATTACTTATTGATCGAATCCACCGGCATTTCCGAACCCTTGCCGGTGGCCGAAACCTTCACCTTTCGCGATGAAAACGAGCAAAGCCTGGCCGATATGGCCCGCCTGGACACCATGGTCACCGTGGTCGACGGCCTGCATTTCCTGCTCGACTACCAGGCCGCCGAAAGCCTGGCGTCACGGGGCGAAACCCTGGGCGAAGAGGATGAGCGCTCCATCACTGATCTGTTGATCGAGCAGATCGAATTCGCCGACGTCATCCTGATCAGCAAGATCGACTTGATCAGCAGCCACGAGCGCGAAGAGTTGATGGCGATTCTCGAACGCCTCAATGCCCAAGCGGAAATCATCCCGATGGTCATGGGCGAAGTGCCACTGAACAAGATCCTCAACACCGGCCGCTTCGACTTCGAGCGCGCCGCGCAAGCGCCGGGTTGGTTGCAGCAATTGCGCGGTGAACATGTGCCGGAAACCGAGGAATACGGTATTGCCTCCACCGCCTATCGCGCCCGTCGACCCTTCCACCCGCAACGCTTCTTCGACTTTATCGACCGCCCCTGGGTCAACGGTAAGTTGTTGCGCTCCAAAGGTTTTTTCTGGTTGGCCAGCAAGCATCAGGATGCTGGCAGTTGGTCCCAGGCCGGTGGCCTGATGCGTCATGGGTTTGCGGGACGTTGGTGGCGTTTCGTGCCGAAAAGCCAATGGCCGCAGGATGAAGAAAGCGTCGCGGCGATCATGGGCAATTGGCAACTGAGCACTGGCGACTGCCGCCAGGAACTGGTGTTTATCGGACAGAACATTGATTTTTCCCACATGCGCGAGGAGTTGGACGCCTGCTTGCTCACCGATGAAGAAATGGCCCAGGGTGTTGAAGGTTGGCGCCTGTTGGCTGACCCATTTGGCCCCTGGTATGAAGAGGCAGCCTGATGCTTGCGCCCGTTTTCCCCTTGCGCCCGGTGGTGCGACAGACCCGCGGTGACAGCCCACTGGCGCTGTCAGACATCCTCGAAGACGGCGTAAACCTGGCGTTGTGGCAGCGCCAGTTGCCGCTGCATATCGCCGAATTCGGCGCCTTGCTGGTGGCACTTAACGAGCCGTTGGCCGATTCGATGGTTATCGAACTCAATAGCGAGGACGCCGCGCCGAACTTGCAGGGTTTAGCGTCCAGCTGCCGCGATCTTGAAGGTTACGAAGGGTTCATCGCCGATGTTGCCTGGCTGGTCAGTGCCTTTGCCTGTCTGCTCGGTGCCAAACGTATCGGCGTGCGCCTGCGCTTGCTGGATAAAGCCATGTGCCCGCGCTTTCATGTCGACCATGTGCCGGTGCGGCTGATCACCACCTATGCCGGCATCGGCAGCCAATGGTTGCGTGAAGGCGTCATGGACCGCCGCACGCTCAGCCAACCGGACGCCGAACCCAGTGAGCGCATCGAGCAGATCCAGTGCGGTGAAGTGGCCCTGCTCAAGGGCACCAAATGGCACGGCAACGAAAACCACGGCCTGATCCACCGCTCGCCCGCCTTGAAAGCCGATGAGCGCCGATTGATTCTGACGCTGGATTGGTTGGCGTAACCGCGTAGGATCAAACGCTCTACACGATCTGAATGATGTCCCTGATGCTGCAGAATATTCCCACCCATGTGATTGCCGGGCCCTTGGGCGCCGGCAAGACCAGCCTGATCAAGCACTTGCTGGCCCAGCGCCCGGCCAACGAGCGCTGGGCGGTGCTGATCAACGAGTTCGGCCAAATTGGCCTGGACGCCGCACTGCTGACGCAGGACGACGACGGCATCGCCATGGGTGAAGTCGCGGGTGGCTGCCTGTGCTGTGTGAATGGTGCACCGTTCCAGGTAGGTCTGGGCCGCCTGTTGCGTAAGGCCAAGCCGGATCGGCTGTTTATCGAACCGTCGGGCCTGGGCCATCCCGCGCAATTGCTCAAGCAATTACGCCAAGCGCCTTGGCAGAAAGTGCTAGCGATTCAGCCGTGTGTGCTGGTGTTGGATGCCCAAGCGCTGGCGGCGGGCAAACCCTTGCCGCCGGCACAGCAGCAGGCGCTGGAAAGCGCCGGGTTGCTGGTATTGAACAAGGATGAAGCGCTGGATGCCGCGCAGCGCCAGGCGATCGAACGGCAGTTACCCGATCGCCCACATTACTGGACCCGCCAGGCGCAGCTGCCGTTGGCCCGGCTCCCAGGCCTGGATGTGAAAGCGGGCGCCGCTGTGGATAACCTTGACGTGCCCATCGGTCTGGCGCAGATGCCGGCCGTGTGGAGCGATCCCGCGTTGCCGATTTGTTTGAGCCAGGCTCAGGAAGGAGGCTGGAGTATTGGCTGGCGCTGGCACCCAAGCCAGTCATTCGATCCGCAGCGTATAACGTCGTGGCTCAAGACCCTTGCGTGGTGCCGCGCCAAGCTGGTTATCCACAGCCGTGGCGTGTGGCTCTGCGCCAACGCTGTGGATAACCGCTCGCTCGCCTGGCAACCCAGCGAGTGGCGTCGCGATTCCCGTATCGAACTGATCTTCAATGCGCCACAGGATGTGGTGGCGTTGCAGGCCGCGCTGGTCGCCTGCCGTTACTGACGGTTCTTGGTGGCGTGATCCTGACGCCACTGGCTCAGCTCGATCACTTCGGCGCTGGGCAGCGCTTCCTTGGCTTCGAACGGGTAGGGCGCCAGCTCGATCTGCGCGCTGTGGGCGCCGAATTGAGTGATAGTGCCACTGTGACGGGACTCGCCCGTGACGGTGAACTCAAAGTTATAGACGCGCGCCAGGCGCCGCCGACCGTTGGCGTCCTTCACAAAGCCAATGCGCTTGAGCGCCACCGCGCCGTCGAGCAACTCGATATCGAGCTTGCTGCAATGTTGCTTGACCCGCGCCAGCGCTCGCTCGCGCAAACCGTGGTTATGCCACACCCAGGCGGCGCCGGTTGCCAGCAGCATCAACACGAAGATGTTTCCCAGGGTCAGCATGTGAAAAACTCCAACAAAGTGAGCGCAGCTTAACTGTGTCGTCGGTCTGTCGTACAGGCTGCGTTTAGTCGCATACTGCGCGGCCAGAATTTCAATGGTTTTACGGAATATCCTGCATGAAACGCACACCTCATCTGCTTGCGATCCAGTCTCATGTGGTTTTTGGCCATGCCGGAAACAGCGCCGCCGTGTTCCCCATGCAGCGGATCGGGGTGAACGTCTGGCCGCTGAACACGGTGCAGTTCTCCAACCACACCCAGTATGGCCAGTGGGCGGGCGAAGTGCTGGCACCGCAGCAAATTCCCGCGCTGGTGGAAGGCATTGCCGCCATTGGTGAACTGGGTAACTGTGATGCGGTGCTGTCGGGCTACCTGGGCAGCGCAGACCAGGGGCGGGCGATTCTCACGGGTGTGGCACGGATCAAAGCCATCAACCCCAGGGCCCTGTACCTGTGTGACCCGGTGATGGGCCATCCGGAAAAAGGCTGCATCGTGCCCCAGGAAGTCAGTGACTTCCTACTCGACGAAGCGGCTGCCATGGCCGACTTCCTATGCCCCAACCAGCTGGAACTGGACAGCTTTGCCGGGCGCAAGCCGCAGTCGCTGTTCGATTGCCTGGCCATGGCCAAGGCGCTGCTGGCGCGCGGGCCCAAGGCGGTACTGGTCAAGCACTTGGATTACCCCGGCAAGCTGCCGGATGGCTTTGAGATGCTGCTGGTGACCGCCGATGGCAGTTGGCACCTGCGTCGGCCGCTGCTGGCATTTGCGCGCCAGCCGGTGGGGGTGGGCGACCTGACCTCGGGGCTGTTCCTGGCGCGGGTGTTACTGGGCGACAGCCTGCTGGCCGCTTTTGAGTTCACCGCCGCGGCCGTGCACGAAGTGCTGCTGGAAACCCAGGCCTGCGCCAGTTACGAGCTGGAACTGGTGCGGGCCCAGGATCGCATCGCCCATCCGCGCGTTCGTTTTGAAGCCACGCCGATCGGCCTGTAAGTACACAGAAACCAATGTGGGAGGCGGCTTGCTCCCGATAGTGATGGGTCAGACACCAGATGCAGTGACTGACACTCAGCAATCGGGAGCAAGCCCCCTCCCACATTTTGATGCGGTTTACAGATTGAGCCTTACAGCGCGTCTGCCTTGATTTCCTGGTAGCGCTTTTCCAGCTCCTGGCGGATCTGCCGACGCTGTTGGGCCTGTACGAACCGGCGCTTGTCTTCGCTGTGCTGGGGTTGCAGCGGCGGCACGGCGGCCGGTTTGCGCTGGTCGTCCACGGCGACCATGGTGAAAAAACAGCTGTTGGTATGGCGTACCGAGCGCTCGCGGATGTTCTCGGTCACCACCTTGATACCCACTTCCATCGAGGTATTGCCGGTGTAGTTGACCGATGCCAGGAACGTCACCAGCTCGCCGACGTGGATAGGCTCGCGAAAAATCACCTGGTCCACCGACAACGTCACTACATAACGACCGGCATAACGGCTCGCGCAGGCGTAGGCCACTTCGTCGAGGTACTTGAGCAAGGTGCCGCCGTGGACATTGCCTGAGAAGTTGGCCATATCAGGGGTCATCAATACCGTCATCGACAGCTGGGCGTTTCCGGGTTCCATAGCACACTCACGGGTTGTAGGCATTGGTTGGGGGCGCACCTCTGCGGATGCTGGAATCTTTGCGGCGCCATCCCTTACGGGACGCCAGTGGGCGGCTTGCCGTCACGCCTGGGCCGATCTGTTTCCATATATTGCACCGGCTTTTCGGTAGAAGTCGCGGTGTTAACCTTCAAAAGCCCATCGCAGGGTATTTCTTACGATCAAGGCAGACTTTTCCTTCCGCTCTTTGCGACTGTTCATGCGCGGGTGGACTTGGCAAAAGCGCCAGTACCAGCAAGGAGCCCTCGCCATGCACGCCATCAGCTTTATCCAGGACTTGGCCGTGATCATGCTGGTGGCAGGGGTGGTCACCGTCCTGTTTCACCGTCTCAAGCAGCCGGTGGTGCTGGGTTACATCGTCGCGGGCTTCATCATTGGCCCCCATACCCCGCCGTTCGGCCTGATCCACGACGAAGACACCATCAAGACCCTGGCCGAGTTGGGGGTGATCTTCCTGATGTTCTGCCTGGGCCTGGAGTTCAGCCTGCGCAAGTTGTTCAAGGTGGGTGCCACGGCATTTATCGCAGCCTTCCTGGAAATCATTCTGATGATCTGGATCGGTTACGAGATCGGCCAGTGGTTCGACTGGAACACCATGGACTCGCTGTTCCTGGGCGCCATCCTGGCAATCTCTTCGACCACCATCATCGTCAAGGCACTCAATGACCTGAAGATGAAAAACCAGCGCTTCGCCCAACTGATTTTCGGCGTGCTGATCGTCGAGGACATCCTGGGCATCGGCATCATCGCCTTGCTGTCGAGCATCGCCGTCAGCGGTACGGTGAGTTCCGGCGAGGTGTTCTCCACCGTCGGCAAGCTGTCGCTGTTCATGATCGTTGCCCTGGTCATCGGTATTTTGCTGGTGCCACGTTTGCTGGCCTATGTGGCCAAGTTCGACAGCAACGAGATGCTGCTGATCACTGTACTGGGCCTGTGCTTCGGTTTTTGTCTGTTGGTGGTCAAGCTGGAATACAGCATGGTGCTGGGGGCGTTCCTGATCGGCGCGATCATGGCCGAGTCCCGTCAGTTGATTAAGATCGAGCGCCTGATCGAGCCGGTTCGCGACATGTTCAGTGCCATCTTTTTTGTGGCGATCGGCTTGATGATCGACCCGCAGATCCTGCTGCAATACGCCTGGCCAATCGCGGTCATCACCGTGGCCGTGGTGTTGGGCAAGATGCTGTCCTGCGGCCTGGGGGCGTTTATCGCCGGCAATGACGGGCGCACCTCACTGCGCGTAGGCATGGGGCTGTCGCAGATTGGCGAATTTTCTTTCATCATCGCCGCGCTGGGGATGACCTTGCAGGTCACCAGCGATTTTCTATATCCGGTGGCGGTCGCGGTTTCGGCGATTACGACGCTGCTCACACCGTACCTGATTCGCGGTGCCGACCCGTTGTCATTGAAGATTGCCGCCGTGATGCCCCAGCGAATGAGCCGGGTGTTCGGCCTGTATGGCGAATGGCTGCGCAGTATTCAGCCGCAAGGCGAGGGCGCAATGCTGGCGTCGATGATCCGCAAGATCATCCTGCAGGTGGGGGTCAACTTGGCGCTGGTGATTGCGATCTTCTTCACCGGCAGCTTTTTCGCGGCGCGTATCGGCGGCTATCTGCAGGGCTGGATCAGCGATCCAAGCTGGCAGAAGGCATTGATCTGGGGTGGGGCATTGCTGTTGTCGCTGCCGTTTTTGATCGCCGCGTACCGCAAGCTCAAGGCTCTGTCGATGTTACTGGCGGAGTTGAGCGTGAAGCCGGAAATGGCCGGGCGGCATACCCAGCGTGTGCGCCGAGTGATCGCGGAGCTGATCCCCATTTTGTCGTTGCTGGTGATCTTCCTGCTATTGGCGGCCTTGTCGGCCAGTATTCTGCCGACCAACAAGTTACTGATGCTGATTACGGTGGTCGCGGCAGCAGTAGCGGCCGTGCTCTGGCGCTGGTTCATCCGCGTGCATACGCGGATGCAGGTCGCCTTGTTGGAAACATTGGATAACCACAAGGACACGCCGGAGCACTAATGGGAGCGGATGGGGGCCGTTATCAGCTTTCCAGCCAGACGTCCCGCGCCCAGTGCCACACCGATTCCCAGGTTTCTTCGGTAACGAGTTCTTCCTCGCCGGACCACAACACCACGGTGCCGTCTTCTTCTACGCAGTAGTAGTCGTCGCCGTCCTGGCAGATCGGGATCATGCTGCGATCAACGCCGGCATCCCAGGCATTGGCGGCCACATCCGGCAGGTAGGTGTGGGATTGTGGGTCGGTGATGGTCACCGGCTCCAGGCTGCCGTAGACCACGTCACTGACGGTCAGCAGGAATTCGCGGAAGACATACGGGATATCGATAAACAGCTGTTCTTCGATTTCTACCAGTTGATCTTCGTCAGGTAGCTCCAAGGGAACCGGGACCGGTTCGTTGGCTTCACGCAGTTGTTCGATGATTTCTTCCACGGCCGGATCCTCTTGCTAGATGGCGCGGTTAATAGGGGCGTTTTATACAGTAGCTCGCTATAAGTGCAACCGTGAAATAGAAAACCCCGGAACAGGTCCGGGGTTTTGTCAGCACTTGCTCAAGCGACGCATCAGCCGTTCTGGCGGATACCTGCGACCAGCCATGGCTGGTTGTCGCCTTGGGCGCGTTCCATATTCCAGCTCTCGCTGAACACTTCGCCCTGGTCGAAACGCGAAGTCTTCGACACGCCGCTGAAGGTCAGGGTGGCGATAGTCTTGTCGGCGCGATCATCCACGCCTTCCAGCTGTACGCGCAGGTCGTCGATGTAGGTCGACTGGAAGCCGTCGCCCAGGTCGGCGCGTTCGCGCTTGAGGAACTCCAGCAGTTGTGGAGTCACGAACTCGGAGATCTTGTCCATTTCGTTGGCGTCCCAGTGCTGCTGCAGGGACTGGAAGTGGCTGCGGGCCGCTTCGACGAAACGCTCTTCGTTGAACCAGGCCGGTGCGTTGATCACCGGGCGGGCTGCGGCAGGCGCTGACGAACCACCGAAGATCGAACCCATGGCCGGTTTTTGCTCGAACACTTCACGCTGCATCGGCGCGCCGGCTGGAGCCATGTGCTCCTGCTGCTTGCGACGACGGGCGGCGATAAAGCGGAAGACCAGGAAGGCAATGACGGCCATGATCAGGATGTCGAAGATTTGCATACCCTGGAAGCCGCCGCCCATGAACATGGACGCGAGCAGGCCACCGGCTGCGATACCGGCCAGAGGGCCCAACCAGCGCGAAGCCCCGCCGGCCTTGGCCGCGGCGCCAGCAGCACCGGCTGCGCCTGCGGTAGCGGCAGCACCGCCGGCAGCGGTGGATGGAGCCATTTGGCTGGTCTGGTGAGTCGGTGCCGCGCCCGAGCTTTTGCCGCCACCGAAGCGTTTGGCGTTGGCGTCAAGGCTCATCGTCAGGCCGATGCACAACGCCATGGCGATGCTAAGAAAACGTTTCATAAAGGGAATTCCCATTTGTGGATTGCACGCGCGCCATGTTGCACAGGTGTAATGACAGTGGCTAGCGACATAATGTTTCGGGCTTTTGCGTAAGACCAAATCCGAAGGGTCTGTAGGACTAATTACAGATATAGGCCCACGCTGCTCTAAAACAAGGGTGGGCCGATAATCTTCATGTTACGCAGTGTTTCATGATGGCGAGCGAGCGTGCACCCTCACCACAGGTCAGACAGCCTCAAGTTTGGCGTAACCCATCATCAGCCACTTGCTGCCTTCGGCGAAGTTCACCTGCACGCGAGCCTGGGCGCCGGCACCTTCGAAGTTAAGGATCACGCCCTCGCCAAACACCGAATGCTTGACCTGCTGGCCGAGGCTGAACGGGGTTTGCGGAATCTCGGAACCGGCGAACAGGTGGCTGGAGTGCTGCTGCTGGCCCCCGCCGAACGGGCGGCTGACGCTGTTGGAGAGGCGCACTTCCTGGATCAGGCCTTTAGGCACTTCACGTACGAAACGCGAAACCTTGTTGTAGGTCTCGCTGCCGTAAAGGCGTCGGGTCTCGGCGTAGGTCATCACCAGGTTCTGCATTGCGCGGGTGATGCCAACGTAGGCCAGGCGACGTTCCTCCTCAAGGCGGCCGGGCTCTTCCAGGCTCATCTTGTGCGGGAACAGGCCTTCTTCCATGCCCACCAGGAACACATACGGAAACTCCAGGCCCTTGGCGCTGTGCAAGGTCATCAGCTGGATGCTGTCTTCATGCTCATCGGCCTGGGTATCACCGGCTTCCAGCGACGCGTGGCCCAGGAACGCCGCAAGCGGGGTCAGCTCTTCGTCTTCCTCGGTGTTTTCGAACGCGCGGGCGGCGCTGACCAGTTCCTCAAGGTTTTCTACCCGGGCCTGGCCTTTTTCGCCTTTTTCCGCTTCGTGGTAGGCAATCAGCCCGGATTGCTCAATCACCGTCTGGGTCATCAAGTGCAGCGGCATGTCCGCACATTTGGCGGCGAGGTTCTCGATCAACTCGACAAACACACCCAGCGCCCCGGCGGCACGGCCGGTCAGGCCTTTGTTGGCGATCAGCAGGCGCATGGCTTCCCACATCGACACATCGGCATGGCGCGCGTGGTCGCGGATCGCTTCAACGGTTTTCTCACCGATGCCGCGCGCGGGGATGTTGATGACCCGCTCCAGTGCCGCATCGTTGCCGCGGCCTTCCAGCAAGCGCAGGTAGGCCATGGCGTTCTTGATTTCGGCACGCTCGAAGAAGCGCTGACCGCCATAGATGCGGTAGGGGATGCGCTCGCGCAGCAAGGCTTCTTCCAACACCCGCGATTGGGCGTTGGAACGGTACAAAATGGCGATATCGCTGCGCGCGAGGCCGGTCTTCAGCGCGCTTTCAATGGTTTCCACCACATAGCGCGCCTCGTCGTGCTCGTTGAACGCGGCGTAGAGGTTGATCGCTTCGCCTTCGCCGCCGTCGGTCCACAGCTCTTTGCCCAGGCGCCCGGTGTTGTTGGCGATCAAGGCGTTGGCGGCCTTGAGGATACCGGCGGTTGAACGGTAGTTCTGCTCCAGGCGGATGGTCACCGCGTCCGGGAAGTCTTCGGAGTACTGGTAGATGTTCTCGATTTTCGCGCCACGCCAGCCGTAAATCGACTGGTCGTCGTCACCCACCACCATCAGGCTGTCGCCGCCCTTGGCCAGCAGGCGCAACCAGGCGTACTGCACGGCGTTGGTGTCCTGGAATTCGTCCACCAGAATGTGGCGGAAGCGCTTCTGGTAATGGGCCAGCAAACCGGGGTTGTCGCGCCACAGGTCGAGGGCGCGCAACAGCAGTTCGGAGAAGTCGATCACACCGGCGCGTACGCAGGCAGCCTCGTAGGCTTCATAAATGCTGCGCATGGTGGCCAGGAACAGGTCGCCGCTGGCCTGGATATGTTGCGGGCGCAGGCCCTCGTCCTTCTGGCCGTTGATAAACCACTGCGCCTGGCGCGCCGGCCAGCGCTGTTCATCCAGCCCCAGCTCACGGATCACCCGCTTGACCAGGCGTTGCTGGTCATCGCTGTCAAGGATCTGGAACGTCTGGGCCAGGCCTGCTTCCTGCCAATGCGCCCGCAACAGGCGGTGCGCCAGGCCGTGGAAGGTGCCCACCCACATGCCGGCCGGGCTGATGCCCATCAACTGCTCGATGCGGTGGCGCATCTCGGCGGCGGCCTTGTTGGTGAAGGTTACCGACAGGATGGAATGCGGGGACGCGTTCTCGACCTGGATCAACCAGGCGATACGGTGCACCAGCACTCGGGTTTTACCGGAGCCAGCACCGGCCAGGACCAACTGACGGCCAACGGGGGCCGCTACGGCCTGGCGTTGGGCATCGTTGAGGGAGTTCAGCAAAAGAGAGAGATCATCGCGCATCGGCGCATTCTAGGGTGCCGGGGGGTGTCGGGCAAATCCCAATGCCGGGTGGTAGGCGCAAAATATCCGGCGCGCTCTGTGCCGGTCGACATTCTGCTTCGGGTGATGACCGGTCGGTCAAGGGGCGCAGCCCGCGCCGGGTCTCGCTCAAGCGGTCTGGCCCCAAGCTTTGCGCGGTGTGACCGGGTAGTTTTTATGATGTGGAGCAGTTTGGCCCGGGCACTTGCTTGTGTATGCTCCGTCGACGTTCGGGCTCACCATTATAAGAACACTGCCTATGACCCTTAACACCGACCTGCACGGCCCCTCCATGGCGCCCGCGCAGGTTATTCGTAAACACTACGCCACTGAGATGGCGGTCGAGCGTACACGCCTGCTGTATCAAGGCTCGCTGCTGCCCACCTTATTAATGCTGGTAAACGGCCTGGTCTGCGCCTGGCTGCTCTGGACCCCCCAGCAATACGTGTTGGACAGCATCTGGCTGGTGTGGCTGCTGGCCTTGGTGGCGATGCGCGTCATTCAGGTGGCGGCCTTCGATTCAGCCATGTCCAGCCGCCAGGCCCAGCCGGTCTGGCGGCGTATGTTCATGCTCGGCTCGGCGGTCAGCGGGCTGACCCTGGCCACCGCCGCGATAGCCCTGGCCCCGGTGAACAGCTTCATGCAGCAAGCCTGGGTGTTCGGCCTGATCGGCGCGGCGACGTTGTCGGCCAGTGTGGCCTACGCGGTGAGCCTGCCGGCCTTTCTGTCCTTTGCCGTGCCGTGCCTGGTGCCGTCCATTGTCTACCTGTTATGGAATGGCGACCCGCAGCAACAAGGCTGGGGCGTGCTTGGCCTGATCCTGTTGGTGTCGCTGAACCTGGTGGCCTGGCAGGTCAACCGCCTGATCCAGCGTGAACTGTTGCGGCGTTTCCAGAACCAGGCGCTGATTGAAAACCTGCAACAGGCGCAACAGCGTAGCGAGCAGTTGAATCAGGACCTGGTGCGTGAGGTCGAGCAGCGCCGTCAGGTCGAGCAAGAGCTGCGCAATGCACAAATCGGCTTGCAGGACCGTGTTGCGCAACGCAGCCAAGAGCTGGACGCCGCCAGCCTGGCCCTGAATAAAAGCGAAGCGCGCCTGGCCATGGCCCTGCAAGCCAGCGAACTCGGGCTGTGGGACTGGAACCTGCAAACCGACGAAGTCCACCACACTCAACTCAAAGAGCTGTTCGGCCTGGAGCCGGAATACGTCACCGCCATGCTCGGCCACCTCAAGCCGCGCCTGCACCCCGACGACTTGCCGCTGCTCAAGCGCGCGTTGGTGGAGCACCTTAAGGGGCGTACCGAGGATTACCTGGTGGAATACCGCGTGCGCCATGGCGACGGGCACTGGGTATGGATCGAAGATCGCGGGCGCGCCGTGGAGCGCGCGCCGAGCGGGCGTGTGATCCGCATGCTTGGCACCCGCCGTGACATCAGCGCGGGTAAAGCGCTGGAAGAACAGCAGCGGTTGGCGTCGACGGTATTCGAGGCCGCCAGTGAAGGCATCGTAATACTTGACCCGGATTACGCGCTGATCGCGGTCAACCAGGCCTTCAGTCGCGTCACCGGCTTTGAAATCGACGACATGCTGGGACGCAACGTGGTGGAACTGCCCAGCAGTCGCGACGCTCGGCGCCATTTTCCGGTGATCCGCCAAGCGTTGCTCAGCCATGGCACGTGGCAGGGCGAGTTGGTGGAAACACGCAAGAACGGCGAGCTGTACCCACAGTGGCTTCAGTTGAATGTGGTGCGCGATTTTCGCGGAAACGTCAGCCATATAGTGGGCTTTTTCGCTGATCTGTCGGCGCGGCGCGAATCCGAGGAGCGCATGCGCTACCTCACCCACTACGACGAATTGACCGGCCTGGCCAACCGCTCGCTGTTCCGCGAACGGCTGCGCGAGGCTCACCAGCGCGTCCGGCTGGGCGGGCGCAGCCTGGCGCTGCTGCATATCAACCTCGATCGTTTCAAATTGCTCAACGACAGCCTGGGCCATGAAGTGGCCGACCAATTGCTGCAAAAAATGGCCCGCCGCTTGATCAATGCCTTGCCGGAGGCGGACACCATTGCGCGCTTGTCCGCTGATGAATTCGCCGTACTGTTCGACGCCTATGGCAACCTGTCGAGTCTGGCGCGGGTGGCCACGCGCCTGCTGGCCAAGCTGCGGGTGCCGGTCACCGTGGAGGGGCATGAATTGGTGGTCAGCGCTTCAATGGGCGTAAGTCTGTTGCCCGATAACGCACGGGAAATTTCCGCGCTGGTCAGCCAATCGAACATGGCCATGCAACACGCCAAGCACCTTGGCGGCAATAATTTCCAGTTCTACACCGACAGTTTGCAAGCCAGCACCCTGGAGCGACTGCAGCTGGAAAACCACCTGCGCAAGGCTATCGACGAGCGTCAGTTGGCGGTGTTCTACCAGCCGAAACTGTGCCTGGCCACCGGCAAACTCAATGCGGCCGAAGCGCTGATCCGGTGGGAGCATCCGCAGTGGGGCATGGTGCCGCCGGCAGACTTTATCGGCCTGGCCGAAGAAACCGGCCTGATCGTACCGCTGGGCGAATTCGTGCTGCGGGAGGCCTGCTGGCAGGCCTGTGAATGGCAGCGCCAGGGCTTGGCGCCCATTCGGGTGTCGGTGAACCTGTCGGTGCATCAATTGCGCCAGGGCAAGCTGGTCAGCCTGGTGCGCCAAGTGCTGGAAGAAACCGGCCTGGACCCGCAGTACCTCGAACTTGAACTGACCGAAAGCCAATTGCTCGACAGCGTCGAACATATCATCGCGACCTTCCAGCAATTGCGCGACCTGGGGGTAAAGCTGGCCATCGATGATTTCGGCACCGGCTATTCGTCCCTCAGCTACCTCAAGCGCATTCCCGTGGACTACGTGAAGATCGACCAGACCTTTATTCGTGGGTTGGGGCAGGGGCGCGAAGACGCGGCCATCACCCGGGCGATTATTGCCATGGCCCACGGTTTGGCGCTCAAGGTCGTGGCTGAAGGTGTGGAGGATCTGCAGCAGTTGGATTTCCTGCGGGTGGAGCGCTGTGACGAAGTGCAGGGCTACCTGATCAGCCGGCCGATGCAGGCGGATGGGTTGGCGGATTTGTTACGTAAAAATGCAGATTTTCCCTAGTGGTGCCACGGCCGCCTTTGTGGCTACAAAGCGCCTGCCCTTTGAATCAGAGGGCAGCAGGGCGATTTAGTGATGCGTCGCACGGGCAAAACGGCAATTCTTGTAGTATAACTACAAGCTTGCTACATCCCCTGGCCCTGCCAATAACAAGAGTCCTGCCCTTTGAACCTGTTGCAACATATCGCCCAGTCGCGCCACCTGTTACGCAAATCGGAGCTCAAGGTTGCCGATCACGTGCTGCTTGACCCCGCGGCTGTGATGCACAGTTCCATGGCCGACCTGGCTCACAGCGTGGGCATCAGCGAGCCGACCATCGTGCGCTTTTGTCGCGCCATCGGCTGCTCCGGTTTCCAGGACCTCAAACTCAAACTGGCCCAGAGCCTGGCCGCCGGCGCCAGCTTCGGCCAGTTTGCGATTCACGAAGACGATTCCGTCGCCGATTACAGCCTGAAAATTTTCGACACCACCTTGCACACCCTGATGGAAGTGCGCGAGAAGCTCGATCCGGTGGAGTTGCAAAAGGCTGTGACGGCCATGTCCCAGGCCCAGCGCGTCGAGTTCTATGGGTTTGGTGCCTCCGGCGCGGTGGCGGCGGATGCGCAGCACAAATTCTTCCGCCTGCTGCTCACGGCGGCGGCTTACAGCGACCCACATATGCAGGCCATGTCGGCGGTGACGCTCAAGCCCACCGACGTGGCCATCTGCATTTCCCAGTCGGGCCGCTCCAAAGACCTGCTGATCACCGCCAACCTGGTGCGCGAAAGCGGCGCGTCGCTGATCACCTTGTGCCCGAGCCAGACGCCGCTGGCGGAACTGTCCACGGTCAACCTGGCGATCGATGTGCACGAAGACACTGAGATCTACACGCCGTTGACCTCGCGAATCGCCCATCTGGTGGTGATCGACGTGCTGGCGATGGGCGTGGCCATGGCGCGCGGGCCGAGCCTGGTCAACCACCTCAAGAGCGTGAAGCGCAGTTTGCGCAGCCTGCGGTTGTCGCCAAAATCGGTCAAAGCCCTGGACGACTGATACGGTCAAAATGTGGGGGCTTGCTCCCGATAGCGGTGGATCAGTCGACTACCCGATACTGGCACACCGTAATCGGGAGCAAGCCCCCTCCCACACTGGGTTCTCCAGCGTGCCCAGAATCTTCATCAGGCTGTCATCGTCGCGTCATCCCCCCAGGCCATCCTGAACTCCCGTAATCGCATTGGGAGACTCCAAATGGCCCGGCCCTACGAAGACAGCAACAGCTGCGTCAAAACCCGTCGTCAGCAGGAAGACCAGCGCCGCATGGCGTTCCGTCGCGCAATCGAAGACCGCTGCGATCAGCGCCAATTGCTCCAAAGCATCAGTGACTATCCGGAACTGCACTGGCAGGCACCCGCGGCTGCCCAGCGAAGCGCTCAGCCAACGCGCTGATCTGCACGCGTTCGCTGCGGATAAAGCCCAGGAACGCATGGGCCACCGGTGACAGACGCTTGGCCTTGGCCTGCACCAGGCACCAACTGCGGTACAGCGGCAGCTCTTCCACCGGCAGCTCCTTGAGCCCGCCGGTGGCCAATTCCATGTTGACCGCGTGGCGTGTCAACAGCGCCACGCCCAGGCCGGCGCATACGCATTCGCGCTGCGCCTCGGCCGAGGCCACTTCCACCGTCTGGGTGAAGTGCACACGTTTTTCCTTGAAATACTCCTCGCACGCCAGCCGCGTGCCGGAGCCCGGTTCGCGGATGAGCAGGGTGTAGGGCTCCAGGTCCTGCAGGCGCAGCGGGCCTTGCAGGCTCAAGGGATGATCGAGTGGCGCCACGGCGACGATGGGGTTGTTGAGAAATGGCAGGAACTCCAGGCCCATGTCCTGGGGCACCATGGACATAATCACCAGATCATCTCGGTTGTCGGAAAGCCTGCGAATCACCTGGGCGCGGTTCACCACCGTCAATTGCAACTGCACCTCCGGATGTTGGCGCTTGAAGGCGGCAAATAGGTGCGGCACGAAGTACTTGGCGCTGGATTCAATGGCCAGTTTCAACTGGCCTTGCAGCGAGCCCTGCATGTCCGAGAGCTGCATATCGAGGTTTTCCAGGCGCCCGAAAATATCGCGGCTGGCTCGCTGCAAGGCTTCGGCGGCCTCAGTCATGTAGAGTTTTTTGCCGACGTAATCGAACAGCGGCTGGCCGATCAGCTCTTCCAGCTGGCGAATCTGCAGGCTCACGGCGGGTTGTGTCAGGGACATTTCCTCGGCCGCCCGGCTGTAGGAGCGCAAATCGCACACTTCATTGAAGATCTGCAATTGACGCAATGTCATGCGCATCAATGACTTACGCATTATTTGAATCCTCTCTCCCGGCCCATTCGGCCAACTATAAGTCTTTACTTATACACAGCCCAATAATTATTGATTTTTGTTAATCCCTGCTGGGGCTTAGTGTGTGTCTCGCGACTGTCATGAAACATTTGGTCACGCGCCGACCCGGCTTCAGCGGGTCGAAGAACGCAGCAATTGGCTCAAGGGAATTTCCAAGTGATAAAAAAGATCCTGATCGCCAACCGTGGTGAGATTGCCGTACGAATCGTGCGTGCTTGCGCCGAGATGGGCATTCGCTCGGTCGCGGTGTATTCCGATGCCGACCGCCACGCGTTGCACGTCAAACGTGCCGACGAAGCCCACAGCATTGGTGCCGAGCCGTTGGCCGGCTACCTGAACCCGCGCAAGCTGGTGAACCTGGCCGTGGAAACCGGTTGTGATGCGTTGCACCCCGGCTACGGTTTCCTGTCGGAAAACGCCGAGCTGGCGGACATCTGCGCCGAACGCGGGATCAAATTCATCGGCCCGGCCGCTGAAGTGATCCGCCGCATGGGCGACAAGACCGAAGCCCGTCGCAGCATGATCAAGGCCGGTGTACCGGTGACCCCAGGCACCGAAGGCAACGTCGCCGACATCGCCGAGGCTCTCACCGAGGGCGACCGTATCGGTTACCCGGTGATGCTCAAGGCGACCTCCGGTGGCGGCGGTCGCGGTATTCGCCGGTGCAACAGCCGCGAAGAACTCGAGCAAGCCTTCCCTCGCGTGATTTCCGAAGCCACCAAGGCCTTCGGTTCGGCGGAAGTGTTCCTGGAAAAATGCATCGTCAATCCCAAGCACATCGAGGCGCAGATTCTCGGTGACAGCTTTGGCAACGTGGTGCACCTGTTCGAACGCGATTGTTCGATTCAGCGCCGCAACCAGAAGCTCATCGAAATCGCCCCCAGCCCGCAGCTGACCCCGGAACAGCGCGCCTACATCGGCGACCTGTCGGTGCGCGCCGCCAAGGCCGTCGGCTACGAGAACGCCGGCACCGTGGAGTTCCTGCTCGCCGAGGGCGAGGTGTACTTCATGGAGATGAACACCCGGGTGCAGGTGGAACACACCATCACCGAAGAAATCACCGGGATCGACATCGTCCGCGAGCAGATCCGCATCGCTTCCGGCCTGCCGCTGTCGGTGAAACAGGAAGACATCCAGCACCGTGGTTTTGCGTTGCAGTTCCGTATCAACGCCGAAGACCCGAAGAACAACTTCCTGCCCAGCTTCGGCAAAATTACCCGTTATTACGCGCCCGGCGGCCCCGGCGTGCGTACCGACACGGCGATTTACACCGGCTACACCATCCCACCGTTCTATGACTCCATGTGCCTGAAACTGGTGGTGTGGGCGTTGACCTGGGAAGAGGCCATGGACCGTGGCCTACGTGCCCTGGACGACATGCGCCTGCAAGGCGTGAAGACCACCGCCGCCTACTACCAGGAAATCCTGCGCAACCCGGAATTCCGTAGCGGCCAGTTCAATACAAGCTTTGTGGAAAGCCACCCTGAGCTGACCAACTACTCGATCAAGCGCAAACCCGAAGAGCTGGCCCTGGCCATCGCCGCCGCCATCGCCGCCCACGCAGGCCTGTGAGGACTATAAGAATGAGCAAGAAGATTTTTGTCACCGACACCATCCTGCGCGACGCTCACCAATCGTTGCTGGCCACCCGCATGCGCACCGATGACATGCTGCCGATCTGCGACAAGCTCGACAAAGTCGGCTACTGGTCCCTGGAAGTCTGGGGCGGCGCGACCTTCGACGCCTGCGTGCGCTTTTTGAAAGAAGACCCATGGGAGCGCCTGCGCCAATTGCGCGCCGCGTTGCCCAATACTCGCCTGCAAATGCTGCTGCGCGGCCAGAACCTGTTGGGCTACCGCCATTACAGCGACGACGTGGTCAAAGCCTTCGTCGCCAAGGCCGCCGTGAACGGCATCGATGTGTTCCGCATCTTCGACGCCATGAACGATGTGCGTAACCTGCGCGTGGCTATCGAAGCGGTGAAGGCAGCGGGCAAACATGCCCAGGGCACCATCGCCTACACCACCAGCCCGGTGCACACCGTCGAGGCCTTCGTGGCCCAGGCCAAGCAACTGGAATCCATGGGTTGCGACTCGATCGCGATCAAGGACATGGCCGGCCTGCTGACCCCGTACGCCACCGGTGAGCTGGTCAAGGCGCTGAAAGCCGAGCAGAACCTGCCGATCTTTATTCACTCCCACGACACCGCCGGCCTGGCCGCGATGTGCCAACTCAAGGCCATCGAAAACGGTGCCGACCATATCGACACCGCTATCTCCAGCTTCGCCTGGGGCACCAGCCACCCCGGTACCGAGTCGATGGTCGCCGCCCTCAAAGGCAGCGAGTTCGACACTGGCCTGGACCTGGAACTGCTGCAAGAGATCGGCCTGTACTTCTACGCCGTGCGCAAGAAGTACCACCAGTTCGAAAGCGAATTCACCGCGGTCGACACCCGCGTGCAAGTCAACCAGGTACCGGGCGGGATGATTTCCAACCTGGCCAACCAGCTCAAGGAGCAGGGCGCGCTCAACCGCATGAGCGAAGTGCTGGCTGAAATTCCGCGCGTGCGTGAAGACCTCGGCTTCCCGCCGCTGGTCACCCCAACCTCGCAGATCGTCGGCACCCAGGCGTTTTTCAACGTGCTGGCCGGTGAGCGCTACAAGACCATCACCAACGAAGTGAAGCTCTACTTGCAAGGCGGCTACGGCAAGGCGCCGGGCACTGTGAACGAAAAACTGCGTCGCCAGGCCATCGGCAGCGAAGACGTAATCGATGTACGCCCGGCTGACCTGCTCAAGCCGGAAATGACCAAGCTGCGCGGCGAAATCGGCGCGTTGGCCAAGTCTGAAGAAGACGTGCTGACCTACGCCATGTTCCCGGACATCGGGCGCAAATTCCTCGAAGAGCGTGACGCCGGCACCCTGGCGCCGGAAGTGCTGCTGCCTATCCCGGAAGCGGGCGGTGTGGCGCGCGCCGGCGGTGAGGGTGTGCCGACCGAGTTCGTGATCGACGTGCACGGCGAAAGCTACCGCGTGGATATCACCGGTGTCGGCGTGAAAGCCGAAGGCAAGCGTCACTTCTATCTGTCCATCGACGGCATGCCGGAAGAAGTGGTGTTCGAGCCACTCAACGAGTTTGTCGGCGGCGGCGGTAGCAAGCGCAAGCAGGCCACCGAGCCGGGCCATGTGAGCACCGCGATGCCGGGCAATATCGTCGACGTGCTGGTCAAGGAAGGCGACGTGGTCAAGGCCGGCCAGGCTGTGCTGATTACCGAAGCCATGAAGATGGAAACCGAAGTCCAGGCCTCGATTGCCGGCAAGGTGGTCGCTGTGCACGTGGCCAAGGGCGACCGGGTCAACCCTGGCGAAATCCTAATCGAAATCGAAGGCTGATTACCCAGCCTTCGACACTACCGTTTAAACCTCGGGGGGCATGTGCCCCCTTTTTTTGTCTGTTGTTCAGGCAATGCCGCCTTAGAACGCCATCGCCCATTGCCCCATCAACCCCTGGTTACGACTATGGCTGCCGAACTCGGCGGTGTAGGCCAGGCCCACACTGTGTTCAGCCGACAGCGCCATGTCCAGGCCGGTACGCAGCGCCAGACTGTCGCGGTCCAGAGCGGTGCCGTCGATGGTGAACTCACTGTTGAAGTCCTGACGTTTGTTCCAGGCAAATGACTGGCGAACGCGACTGTTGACGTCGCCATACAGGTGTTTCCATTGGGTGCTCAGGTGCGGTTTGAGGGTCATTTGGTTGCCCAGTGCAAAACCGTGGCTCAAGCGAAGGCCCAAGGTAGTGCTGAGGTTTTGCTGGGTTTGTGCACCCACGTCCAGTGCGCTGTAGCCGCCTTTTTCCCGAAAACGGTCACGCTGATAGCGCTGAAAACCAGCGCCGGCAAAGGGCTCGGCGTGCAAACCGCTCAGGTCCAATTGATAGCCCAACTCTGCGAATACGTTTTGGCTCTGGGCGTTGTACTGGCCCGTGAGATTTTCGCGGCGGTTAATAAAATCGAAATCGACCGTACGCTTGTTTTTCCCGGTATGGGCGCTGTAAAGCGCCCCCAGGCGCAAGGCCAGTGGTCCGTCCTGGCGCACGGCGTAAGCCCCCAGGTGCCAACTGTCCAGATCACCTTTGAAACGCGTGGCGTTCAGTTCGCTGCCGGACTTGCCGGCCACCACGCCGAGTCGCCATGCAGGGTCGATTGACCAGTCGGCACCCAGCAGCAGGCCCTGGCTGCGTTGTTTCAAGCCGGCACTGCCGTGCTGGGCATCGAGGTTGCCGCTATGGCCCAGGCCTTGGACCCATACGCGTCCTGTCTCGCTGGCGTGGTTGTCCAGCAGGCGCAGGGCCGACAACAGGCTGGCGTTCAATTGATTCATGCTGTTTTGAGTGGCGGTGCCCAGGTTGGCGTTCTGGGTGCCTGCCAGTTGCTCAAGCACGGCACCTATCCGACCTGGCTCCAAGGTGCCCAGGTACAGGCCGTAATTCTCAAGGCGGTTTTTTTCCCATTCATGCAGTTCGTCCGAGGCCAGCAGGGTTTGCACCGCGGAGTCCACCACTTTGGCGACGCTCAAACCGTTCCGGCTGGTGGCGGTGTTGGCGAAGTAGAAGTCTTCGGGTGTCGGCAAAGCCGGTTCGAAATGGTGCCTTCCACTGCTCACCGCAGCCGGCTCAAGCCATTCGCTGTCTGGCTCGATGTCGCCTCGTGCCTGCGCGTGTTGAGCGCTGAGCGCGCCGAGCGTCAGGGTGATGGCCAGTGCGAGTTGTTTCTTTATGAGCGGCATGTAAACCCACCTCTTGATATATGAGGCGGGGAATTTAGCGGCGTACCGGGGGGATAAATGTCAGCCTGCGAGCCGCTCGTTTGCGGGAGATGTCTCTGGTCTGGCGCGATTAAAAACAATCAGCGATAGGGCGGGTCACGCTCGTTGTTTGGCGGCCGGTCACCCGCGCTTTACATAGCCCTTGCCATAATGACGCTCCATGCGCGCCTGGATCAGTTCCAACCCGAGCGACATCACCCAGTAGATGATCGCGGCCGTGGTGAGCATTTCAATGTAGCGGTAGCTGGAGCGGCCATAGGACTGCGCCAGGAACATCACTTCCCACACGCCCATCACCGAGATCAGGGACGAGTCCTTGAGCATGGAGATGAACTGGTTGGTCGCGGGCGGAATGATGGTGCGCATGGCCTGGGGCAGGGTGACGTGCCAGAAGATCGCACTGTCGCGCATGCCCAGGGCCAGGGCGGCTTCGCGTTGGCCGTGGGGAACGCCCAGGATACCGGCGCGGAAAATTTCGCTCAGGTAAGCGCCATAGTTCAGCGACAGCGCGATGATCCCCGCGACGATGGCGCCCGGCACCAGGCCCAGTTGCGGCAGGCCCAGGTAGATCAACAGGATCTGGATCAGCAGCGGCGTGCCGCGAAAGAACGAGGCGTAGAAACTGGCGATACCGAACGCCACGGCACTTTTCGACAGGCGCCCCAGGGCGGTGATAAAGCCCAGCACCGACGACGCGGCAATCGAGCACAGGCACAAAAACACCGTCAGTGCCGCGCCTTGCAGAAAACCGTTGGGCGCCAGGTGCAGGCCGACCAGGTTGGGCAGCTTGTCGAGGATGATCGAGAACTTCAGGTCAAAGCTCAGGAAGAAACCGGCAAACAGGGCGAACAGCGTCGCCCAGGTCAGGTACAGCCGTATGCGAAAGCTCATCGGCTGATATCGGCGCCGATCCATTTTTGCGACAGCTTGCTCAACGTGCCGTCCTGTTTCAGCTGGGCGAAGACTTCACGCACCTTGCTGTCCCACTGCGGGTCGCCTTTTTCGATGGCCACCGAGTTGGGCTCGGAGTACAGCGGTTCGCCGGCCAGCTTGAAGCGTTTGTCCTGGTTCAGGCGCGGTTGGGCGGTGACCAGGTTGGTGAGGATTGCATCCAGGCGCACGCCGGCGCCCAGGCCCAAGTCCTGGAACGCTACGTTGTCGGTATCGTACGGGGCGATTTGCACGTCCTCGAACGGGTACTGCAACTGCGTGTCTTCGGCGCCCTCGATCACCAGGTTCTTGTTCAGGTAGCTTTCATAGCTGGAGGCGCTGGTAAGGCCGACTTTCTTGCCGCTCAGGTCCTTGGCGCTGTGGATGCGATCGTCCTTGGCATTGACCACGATCACCGCCGGGGAAGCGTAATACTCCACCGGGAAATCAAACACCTCGGCGCGTGCCTTGCTTGGGGTCATCGAGCAGATACAAATATCGTAGCGCCCGCTCCAGCGGCCAGCGGCGATCACGTCCCACGAGGGCGTTTCCAGGCGCAGCTTAACGCCCAGCTTCTGCGCAACGGCCTTGGCCACGTCAACGTCGAAGCCGTCGAGTTGGTTCTGCTCATTGAGAAACGAGAACGGCGGGTAGCTTTCCATCAGCACGCCCACCAGCTCTTTTTTCTGTTCGATGCGGTCCAGGGTCGCGCCGGCGAAGGCCTGGGTAGAGGCCGCCAGTGTCATCAGGCCCAGGGCCAACAGGGATTTAAGTTTCACGGTGACACCTTTAGAAAAAAGAGTTGGTATGAAGCGGATCGAACGTATTAAATAGTTATAAGAACGACTCTCATAGTGAGTTATTTTCATAAGCTTATGAGTAAAAGGCATATGGACGAAAAAACCGTAATTCTCGATGGCGGCATGGGCCGTGAACTGCAACGCCGTGGCGCGCCGTTCCGTCAGCCGGAATGGTCGGCGTTGGCCTTGAGCGAGGCGCCGCAGGCGGTGGAGGCGGTGCACGCGGCCTATATCGACAGCGGTGCCAATGTGATCACCAGCAACAGCTACGCGGTGGTGCCGTTTCATATCGGTGAGGCGCGGTTTGCCGCCGAAGGCCAGGCCCTGGCGGCGTTGGCGGGTGAGTTGGCGCGTCGTGCGGTGGACGCTTCCGGCAAGGCCGTGCGTGTGGCCGGGTCGCTGCCGCCACTGTTTGGCTCCTATCGCCCTGACCTGTTTGAGGCTGAGCGCGTCACCGAACTGCTGACACCCCTGGTGCAGGGCCTGGCGCCGCATGTCGACCTGTGGCTGGCCGAAACCCAGAGTTCAATCGTCGAGGCGCGAGCGATCAAGGCCGGTTTACCCGCGGATGGTAAGCCGTTCTGGCTGTCGTTTACCTTGAAAGACGAAGACACCGACGAGGTCCCGCGCCTGCGCTCCGGCGAGCCGGTGGCGGACGCGGCCGAGGCGGCAGCGCAGTTGGGCGTGCACGTGCTGCTGTTCAACTGCAGCCAGCCGGAAGTGATCGGCGCTGCCATCGATGCCGCGCGCGAAACCTTCGAACGCCTGGGCGTGGCGATCCAGATCGGCGCCTACGCCAATGCTTTCCCGCCGCAACCCAAGGAAGCCACGGCCAACGATGGTCTGGACCCGCTGCGCGACGACCTCGACCCGCCCGGCTACCTGCACTGGGCCGCCGATTGGAAAGCCCGCGGCGCCAGTCATTTGGGCGGCTGCTGCGGCATCGGGCCAGAGCACATTGCGGTGCTGGCCCAGCATCTGAGCCAATGATTCACCGCCGATCATATGGGAGAGGGCTTGCTCCCTCCCACAATGGTTTGGTGGGGTGTTAAATCGGGGTACGGCACTCGGCCAGCGTTTTCAGCTGCCCTGAGCCTGCCTGGTTCGCCTCCGACAGCCACTTCTCAAACCCCGCCCCCACCGCTGGCCATTCCGAATCCAGAATCGAATACCAAGCGGTGTCGCGGTTCTGCCCCTTGACCACCATGTGCTGGCGGAACACCCCCTCAAAACTGAACCCCAAGCGCTCGGCCGCATATTTGGAGCGGGCGTTGCCGTTGTTGCATTTCCATTCCAGGCGGCGGTAGCCCTGATCGAATACGTACTTGGCCAGCAGGTACACCGCTTCGGTGCTTTTGGGCGAGCGCTGCATCGGCGCGCCGAAAGTGACGTGGCCGATTTCGATCCGACCCTGGGCCGCAACAATGGACATCAGGCTGAGGATGCCCTGCACCTCGCCGCTGGCGCGGTCGACCACGCTGAAGAAATACGGATCGCTGTTGGCGGCATGGTTATTGAGCCACGCATCGAACGCGGCACGCTCGGCAAACGGCCCGTAAGGCAAGTAGTCCCACAATTTAGGGTCGGCGCCGGGGCCTTCGAGGGCTTGCCACAGTTGATCGGCGTGGCGCGCGGGGTCGAGTTTTTCCAGGCGGATAAAGCGCCCTTCGAGCAGAAGGGCCGAAGGCGCCGGGGCACCTTTCCAGTGGGCGAGGGAAGTGGACATGCTGCGCTCCTTAAAGACCTTTGCGAAATTGGATGAAACCCGGGCGTTCGGCGATGCGCTCATACAGTTGGATCGCGGTGGCGTTGGTCTCGTGGGTCAGCCAATGCACCTTACAGCAGCCGTCGGCCTTGGCGGTGGCGTAGACGAACTCGATCAGTTTGCGGCCCACGCCGGTGCCGCGTTGCGTCGGGCCCACGAACAGGTCTTGCAGGTAACAGGAATTCTCGATGCTCCAATTGGAGCGGTGGTAGATGAAGTTGACCATGCCCACCGCCTTGCCGGCTTGCCAGGCCAGCGCCGAATGGGTCGGTTCGTTGGCCTCGACCAGGCGTTGCCAGGTGCTCTGGGTCACGGCGTCCGGCAGTTCGGTGTTGTAGAAGGCCAAGTAGGCCTGCCACAGCGGCAGCCAGGCGGCGTAATCAGCGGCGCTGACCTGGCGAATTTCAATCGGGTTCATACGGGCTCCTTGGGAATGAAACGCGCGAGCGTCTGGTCACGCACGTCTTGGCTGGCGGTCAGGCCTTCGCGCACGCCGGCCATATCCGCCGCGCTGCGGTTCTGGCTGAGTTTGCGTTTGCCGATCAAGCGGTCGATCGGCAGGGCGAAGCCGACGATGGCCTTGAGCATGCCGTCGATGTAGTCGGCCGGTGCGTCGCTCACGGCCCAGGGTTGGGCGCGGCCGCTTTCGTGGCGCTCGGTCAGGGCGCTGACCAGCTTGAGCAGGCGTTCGGCGTCGGTGAACACCTCGGCTTTGCCGTAGGCATGCACGGCGATGTAATTCCAGGTTGGCACCACTTTGCCGTGCTCGGCCTTGGCCGGGTAAAACGCCGGGCTGATATAGGCATCGGCACCGGCGAAGATCACCAGGGCATCACTGCCGTTGTGTAAATCGCGCCACTGCGGGTTGGCCTTGGCCAGGTGCCCGTAGAGCGTGCCATTGGGGCCTTCATCCGGGTTCAGTAGCAACGGCAAGTGGCTGGCCTGCAGGCCTTGTTCGCCAAAGGTCACCACCTGCGCCAGGCGCGTGTGCTGGATCAGTTGCTGAATTTCAGGCAAGTCGTCGAGGGCGAAGGCGCGTGGTGTGTACATAAATATTTTCCTTGGCGAATGCCAGCATCCTAGGCAGGCTATTGGTTCGTTGTAAGAGCCATCTGTGGCTCATTTCATAGGTCCAATTTCATGCCCTCTTTACACGCACCTTTGTCGTTCAACCCCGCCGGCATCGAGCTGGACCGCAGCCAGGGCCTGACGCGTCAGCTATACCAGGCCCTGCGCCAGCGTGTGCTGGACGGGCGGCTCGCCAGTGGCACCCGTTTACCGGCAACCCGCGACCTGGCAACCGCGTTGTCGATCTCGCGCAACAGCGTAGTGCGGGCCTATGACCAGCTCTATGCCGAAGGCTTTATCGAAGGGCGGGTGGGCGATGGCACCTATGTGGCGCAGCTACCGACAAGCCGTGATGCGCCAAAAAAATTATCCACAAAATTGTCCACAGGGTTTTCAACAGGCTTATCCCCAGCCTTATCCACAATTTGCAGGAGTTCTTCGCCATCCGACGCAGAAAAAGTTATCCACAGCGCGGCGCTGGAGCGCCTGGAAAGCCATCATTTGCCGCTGCCTCCCACCGGTCCGCCACGGGCTTTCAGGGTGGGCGTACCGGCCTTCGACCTGTTCCCCTTTGAGGTGTGGGCCAAGCTGAATGCGGCTTTTTGGCGTAAACCGAACCTGCAGCAGCTGTGCTACGGCAACCCGGCGGGGGATGAGCGGCTGCGTGGTTTGATCGCGGCTTACTTGCGCAGCTCGCGAGGGATGCAATGCACGGCTGAGCAAATAGTGATCACCAGCGGCGCACAGCAGGCAATCAGCCTTTGTGCACAGCTGCTGGTCGCGCCGGGCGACACGGTGGCGATCGAAAACCCAGGCTATCGTGCGGCCGGGCACGCGTTCGCGATTGCCGGCGCGAAACTCCAGGGTGTGGCGCTGGACAGTGAAGGCATCGACTGCACTGCGCTCAACGCGCTCACCGATTGCCGCCTGGCCTACGTCACTCCCTCGCATCAGTACCCGACGGGCGTGGTCATGAGCCTGGCCCGGCGCCTGGAGTTGCTGGCCTGGGCCGAGCGCAGTGGCGGCTGGATCATTGAAGACGACTACGACGGTGAGTACCGCTACAGCGGTGCGCCGTTGGCCCCCTTGGCGGCGCTCGACCGCAGCGGGCGCGTGCTGTACGTCGGCACCTTCGGCAAGGTCGCCTTTCCCGCGTTGCGCCTGGGTTATCTGGTGCTGCCGCAGGGCTGTGTCCAGGCGTTCACGCGGCGCCGGGCGGTGGATGTGCGGCATTCGGAAGTCAGCACCCAGGCGGTGATGGCCGAGTTTATGGCTGCGGGGCATTTCCAGCGTCACATCCGCCGTATGCGCCGGGCGGCGTTGAGTCGGCGTAACGCGTTGCTGGCCGGCTGGCCCGCCGACGTGCCGGGCATGGGCAGCCTGCCCAGTGTTACGGCGGGGTTGCACCTGACCGTACGCGTCGACAGCCTGGCGCGTGAGCAATGGTTGCTGGCGCAAGCGCGTGAAGCGCAGGTCGAGATCACCGGGTTGAGCAGCTATTGGCTACCGGGCTCGCTCACCCCGGCCGACCAGCGTGCGGGGCTGGTGCTGGGCTTCGCCGCCGTACCCGAGGCGGCGGCCGCTGAGGCATTGGCCCGGCTGCGCACGGCGTGGCAGGTTGAATAATCACACGCGCCACGAACCAAGGCGTGATGAGAAGCCTAACGCCGTGAAGGCTCAAGCTTGAGAAATTCCGCCTGTAGCACCGGGCCGCTGAACTCGCGCAGTTTGGCCGGCTCCACCAGAAAGTCGGCGACGGCCCATGGCGACGGCAGTTCACCGGGGGATACATAATTGGTGTAGTCCGCGCGCACTGCGTCCGGCAGCCAGGCGACCACCGATTCACGCAGCTCGGGCGTTTGCCTGATTGCATACAGCAGGTTTGCCGGTGACGGGTATTGAACCAGTGCCGGGTCGAACAGCGGGCGATACAAAAGGCACTTTGCAGGGCCAGGTCGGCGAGGGTGAACGTGGTGGTTTCGACTTGGCCGGGCACGCTGAAGGTGCCCCAGAACACCTGGCTTCTGACTTGAATGCGCAGGCTGGCGAGGTCCAGGTACTTCGCCTCGGGGTGGTCTTTTATCAGCTCGGTCTTGAGCTGGTTCAGGGCGTCCTGGCGGATGTCAGGGATATCGTCCTGATAGGTTTTGCCGACGTTCAGGTTGTTGAGTGAGGCCAGGTCTTTGAGATGGCGTGCATAAAACTCCAGGTCCGAGGTAGAGGCCTCCTGGGTCAGCCAATCCGGCAGAGCCTCCTGGTACCGGCTTCACGATGGGCGTGCTGGCGGAGACGTCGAAGCGCGTATGGGCCTCGATTGGCAACGTGATCATGGCGCAGGCCTGGTGCGCGAAGAAGTCGTCGGTTGGTTCGTACAAGCGCCACAGCAGGCGATCATACGGATCGAGGCGGTACATCAGCGTCGGCAGTGACGCGCCCAGTTGCACCATGGTGTCGAACTTCTGGTAACCGTTAAGCAACGAATGGCAGAGGATGACGGTTTTCCCGGCGGATTTTCCCACCAGTACGGCGATGAACACTTGGTGGGTATGGGTGATTGTATCGCCGCTCACCAAGTCGACATCGATCAGGCAGGCGCGGCTCTCGAAGCGGTTATTGCGCCGGTTCGCGGGGGCAGGTGAGTGGCCGGGTCGGTGAGCGGTTGCTGCGTGAGAAAGTGCTCGCCTTCGATGCATAGGGTCGGCAACTGAGTGATGGCTTGCCGGGCCAATATGTTGCTAAGGGTTTGATACTGCGGTGCGCCGGCAACGATCCGGTTGTCGACGAGCTTCCACGTCGCAGTGCCCATCAGCGCCGTGTCCGGGTTGATGTTCAGGTCAGGGTATTTTTCGTCCAGTGACTGGCGCAGCAGGTCGGCGGCGACTTCGCTGAGGGAGGGGCCGACGCATAACTGGGTCACCAGTTCCAGAGTCAATTCGTTTTCTTGTGCGTTCGGCGGGGTAGAGCGTAGATCGGTCATGGTGCAGGCCTGTCTTGCCAGTTGATGGAAACGCCCCGAGGCATACGCTCGGGGGGGGGCTCCATGCTAGGAAAGGGCAAGACAGGGCAGGCGGTGCTTATGTAGCGGGCTGTTCGGTGCCCAGGTCCAGTTCCACCAGGCGGCGCACTTGCGTGCTGGCAAGGCCCGCGCCGAGCAAGGCGTTGAGCTTGCCGAACGCCGCTTCGCGGGTCATGCCGCCACCGGACAACACGCCCACGTCCCGCAGGCGACTACCCGCCTCATACACATCCAGCTCCACACCACCTTCATGGCATTGGGTAATCGCCACGACCACCACGCCCTTGTCCTGCGCATGCTTGAGGCTGGCGAGGAACGCGGGGTTATCGCTGGGGCCGGTACCGCTGCCATAGCATTCCAGGATCAGCGCCTGGATGCCGCTGGCGATCAGCGCATCCAGTTGCACGGCGGCGATGCCCGGCACCAGCGGCAGCACACCGATGTTGGCCAGGGCTTTGGGCTGGCGGTAATTCAGGGCCTCGGGGATTTGATCGGCCTTGGCCGCGTGGCTGCTGCGTTGCAGCGCTGCGAACGGGTTGCGCCCGAAACTACGGATTTTTGCGCAACGGGTCGGCGCCATCAGCGCGCCGTGGAAGTACAGATGTACGCCGGCCGCGAGGCCTTCACCCAGTGCTTGCAGCGCGCCGGTGACGTTTTCCCAGGCATCGCTGTCGGGCACGCCGGCCGGTAGCATCGAACCTGTGAACACCACCGGCGCCGGCAGGCCCAGCAGTTGGAAAGCCAAGGCCGCCGCGCTGTAGGCCAGGGTGTCGGTGCCGTGCAGGATCAGCACGGCGTCGCAGCCGTCGTCCACGGCTTCAACCACGGCGGTGCGCAGTTGCTGCCAATAGGCTGGGTTCATGTTGGCGCTGTCGATCAGTGGCGACATTTCCCGAAAGCGCCAGGTCGGCAGGGTCACATCGGCAAGCTGTTCGCGCATGCGCGCTTCAAAACCGGATGCGGGGGCCAGGCCGTTGGCGCTGGCCTGCATGCCTATAGTGCCGCCGGTGTAGAGCACCATCACGTTGTTGGCTGATTGCATCAAAGAATCTCCTGAACGAAAAACGCCGCCGGGCCCAGAGCATGCCCAAGGCCGGGCGGCGTGTCATCTATCTACACTCAGCGTTGTACTTGAGCGTTCAGTTCAGCGGTTGCAACGGTATCCGGCTTCACTGGGTTGGCAGGCCAGGCCTTGCGATCCAGGTCCAGGTCAGGGAACTGGCTGGAATCGAATACCGGTGTCTTGATGCCCGCTGCGCGCTGGTTGTCGTAGTCGTTCAGGATGCGCATGGCAATCTTGAACAGGAACGCCAGGGCGAACAGGTTGACGAAGGCCAGCAGGGTCATGGTGATGTCGGCAAAGGCGAACACGGTGCTCAGGTTCTCGATGGAGCCCCAGAAGATCAGCACCAGCACCAGCGTGCGGTAGCCGATCAGCACCTTGCGGTTGTTGCCCACCAGGAAGCGCAGGTTGCTCTCGCCCAGGTAGTAGTTGTACATGATCGAGGTGAACACGAATAACGCCAGGGCCACCGAGATAAACATGCGGCCCCAGTCACCGACTACCGCCGCCAGGGAGTTCTGGGTCAGGGCAATGCCGTCGCCTTCAAAACCCGGGGTGTAGAAACCCGAAAGCAGGATCAGCAACGCGGTACAGGTGCAGATCACGAAGGTATCGAGGAACACGCTGAACGCCTGCACCACGCCTTGGGCGACCGGGTGTTCTACCGAGGCCACCGCTGCCACGTTAGGCGCACTGCCCAAACCGGCTTCGTTGGCGAACACGCCGCGCTTGACACCCATGATGATCGCGCTGCCCACCAGGCCACCGAAGGCTTGGTCGAGGCCGAAGGCGCTTTTGACGATGGTCGCGAGCATGGCCGGTACGTGGTCGAATTGCAGCACGATCACGTAGAGGGTTACGGCGATGTACACCAGGGTCTTGACCGGCACCAGCAGGTCGGCGATCGAGGCGATGCGCTTGATCCCGCCGATGAACACCAGACCCAGCAATACCGCCAGGGCCAGGCCGGTGTAGGTGGTGTCCAGGCCGAAGGCGTTGTTCAGCGAGTGGGTCACGGCGTGGGCCTGCAGGCCGTTGAAGGCGAAGCCGAAGGTCACCAGCAGCAGGAACGCCATGACCATGCCCAGCCAGCGTTTGTGCAAACCGTGCTGGATGTAATAGGCCGGGCCGCCACGGTAAGTGCCTTCCGCGTCGGTGCGCTTGTACAACTGGCCCAGGGAGCACTCGATAAAGCTCGAAGACATGCCCACCAACGCGGTGACCCACATCCAGAACACGGCACCAGGGCCACCCAGGGTCACGGCAATGCCGACACCGGCGATGTTACCGGCACCGACGCGGCCGGCCAGGCTGAGCATCAGCGCCTGGAACGAACTGAGCTGATCGGAGCTGTTCTTGAGGCTGTCGCGAAACACCGAGAACATGTGAAAAAAATGACGCAGTTGAACGAAACGCGAGCGGATCGTGAAATAACCGCCGAGCCCGACAATGAGCGCGATCAGTACTTTCCCTGAGAGGAAGTCGTTGATGACTTCGAGCATGGAGTGTTCCTCGCTGATTTTTTAATGGCAAACGCAGGACGGGTCGACGCATCGCTCAGCACCAGGCAGTGCACGACGTTTCGATGCCAATCCTTTTGCGGGTGTTGTTATTCATGCGCTTTCGCTGCGTGCTGGCCGCTTGGTCGACGGCCGCAGACGCGAAGAGGGGCGGCACTATACCTAGGCGAACGTGATCCGTCTGCCCGTGCCGATTAAAGGTTTCAGCCAAGCTGTTACAGGGGAGGTGGGTTTGCAGGGCGATATTGGATTTTTTATGGGCGTCATTTCACAACCTCGAAGCAAAAAAAAGGGCCTGAAGAACGAGCCTTCAGGCCCTCAAAAGGTGAGAGGTGTCTAGTCCCTCAACCTGGTGAGCGGTGCAACAAACGCTTAGGCCTTCAGCGGGACCAAACGTGGAGCAATCATGTTTTCGGGGCGCAGGATGTCGTCGAGCATGGCGTCGTCGAGCAAGCCTTCTTCGCGCACCAGTTCCAGTACCCCACGGCCGCTTTCGAGAGCGATACGTGCGATACGGGTGGCGTTTTCATAGCCGATGTACGGGTTCAGCGCAGTGACCAGGCCGATGGAATGCTCCACCAGTTCGCGGCAGCGCGCTTCGTTGGCGGTGATGCCGACGATGCAGTGTTCGCGCAGCATGTCCATGGCGCGTTGCAGCAGGCGGATCGAGTCGAAGATCTTGAAGGCAATCAGCGGCTCCATCACGTTCAGTTGCAGTTGGCCACCTTCGGCCGCCATGGTCAGGGCCAGGTCGTTACCGATGACCTGGAACGCTACCTGGTTCACGGCTTCCGGGATCACCGGGTTGACCTTGCCGGGCATGATCGAACTGCCTGGCTGGCGTGCCGGCAGGTTGATCTCGTTGATGCCGGTGCGTGGGCCGCTGGATAGCAGGCGCAGGTCGTTGCAGATCTTCGACAGCTTCACGGCGGTACGCTTGAGCATGCCGGAGAACAGCACGAAGGCGCCCATGTCGGAGGTGGCTTCGATCAGGTCGGCTGCCGGAACCACCGGCTGGCCGCTGATGACCGCCAGGCGCTGTACGGCCAGGGCCTGGTAGCGTGGGTCGGCGTTGATGCCGGTACCGATGGCGGTGCCGCCCAGGTTCACTTCGGTGAGCAGCTCCGGCGCCAGGGTTTTCAGGCGCGCCAGGTCTTCACCCAGGGTGGTGGCGAAGGCGCGGAATTCTTGGCCGAGGGTCATCGGCACGGCGTCTTGCAATTGGGTGCGGCCCATTTTCAGCACGTGGCCGAACTCGACGCCCTTGGCGGCGAAGGCTTGGATCAGGCTGTCGAGGCTGGCCAGCAGCGCGTCATGGCCCAGCAGCAGACCCAGGCGGATCGCGGTCGGGTAGGCGTCGTTGGTCGACTGCGCCATGTTCACGTCGTTGTTGGGGTGCAGGTATTGGTATTCGCCCTTCTGGTGGCCCATGGCCTCCAGCGCGATGTTGGCGATGACTTCGTTGGCATTCATGTTGGTTGAAGTGCCGGCGCCGCCTTGAATCATGTCCACCACGAACTCTTCGTGGAAGTCGCCGCGGATCAGGCGAGCGCAGGCTTCGCTGATGGCCGCGTGCTTGGCTTCGCTGAGCTGGCCCAACTCGCGGTTGGCGTCAGCCGCTGCTTGCTTGACCATTGCCAGGCCGACCACCAATTTCGGGTAATGCGAAATCGGAACGCCCGAGAGGCGGAAGTTGTTGACCGCTCGCAGGGTCTGGATGCCGTAATACGCTTGAGCCGGTACTTCGAGTACGCCAAGCAGGTCTTTTTCTGTACGGAAAGATGCAGCAGAGGACATGACGGAAATCATCTCGATAAGGACCCGGAACTGGCCGGAACGCTGCGAATGCTAGGCTTGTACGAATTTTTGGGCCAATGCTGTTAAACACTGGCCTATGCATAAACGGCATAATGCAAGTGTGACCCGGCTATCATGGCGGGCGTGTGTGCCAAAATGGTGCGTACCCGTGGGAGGCAGTGATGAACCTTGAGAGCAAATGGCTGGAAGACTTCAGTGCCTTGGCCGCGACCCGAAGTTTTTCCCAGGCGGCCGAGCGGCGCTTTGTCACCCAGCCGGCGTTCAGCAGGCGTATCCGCAGCCTGGAAGCCGCGTTGGGCCTGACCCTGGTCAACCGCTCGCGCACGCCAGTGGAGTTGACGGCGGCGGGGCAGCTGTTTTTGGTCACCGCACGCACGGTGGTCGAGCAGCTGGGTGAAGTGCTGCGCCATTTGCATCATTTGGAAGGCGGGCAGGGCGAAGTCATGCAAGTGGCCGCCGCCCACTCCCTGGCGCTGGGTTTCTTCCCACGCTGGATCGCGCAATTGCGCAACGAAGGCCTGAACATCGCCACGCGGCTGGTCGCCACCAACGTCGGCGACGCCGTGCACGCCCTGCGCGAAGGCGGCTGCGACTTGATGCTGGCCTTCTACGACCCGGATGCGGCGATGCAGATGGACGCCGAAATCTTCCCTTCGCTGCACTTGGGCAACACTGAGATGCTCCCGGTGTGCGCCGCCGACGCCGCCGGCAAGCCGCTGTTCGACCTGGAAGGCGAGGGCAGTGTGCCGCTGCTGGCCTACAGCGCCGGTGCGTTTCTTGGCCGTTCGGTACACCTGTTGCTGCGCCAGCGCGCGTTGCGCTTTACCACCGTGTACGAAACCGCGATGGCCGACAGCCTCAAAAGCATGGCCCTCGAAGGCCTGGGCATTGCCTGGGTGCCGCAACTGAGCGTGCGCGCCGAACTGGCGCGCGGTGAGCTGGTGGTGTGCGGCGGCCCGCAATGGCATGTGCCGCTGGAGATTCGCCTGTATCGCTGTGCGTTGGTGCGCAAGGCGAATGTGCGGTTGTTGTGGCGAAAGCTGGAAGGTGGCGCGGCGCACAGTACCTGAGCCCAATCTTGGGCCGAATGCAGGGCAAATGCGGGAGAGGCTTGCATCCCGATAGCGGTGTGTCAGGCGATGATTAGGACACTGAACCAGCGCTATCGGGAGCCAGCCCCCTGCCACAGGTTATTGCGCTGTTTCGCTGACTCTTAAGTCAATAAAACCGCCGGTTTGCGCGGTAAGACAGATGGTCATCCCAGGGGCTGTTTATCTGCGTTATTACGGTATACTGCGCGGCCTTCGGCCGGTCCAACCGGCCTTAATTCGTACACCAAGCCACGCCGGATTTCCCGCGTGGCTTGTTGTTTTTTGACGCGCCTGCGGGCGCCCAGAGAGAAGAGGCACGACGATGAGTGCATTGGTTGGCGTGATCATGGGCTCCAAGTCCGATTGGTCCACCCTTAGCCACACCGCCGATATGCTGGAAAAACTCGGCATTCCGTATGAAGTGAAAGTGGTCTCTGCCCACCGCACCCCGGATTTGCTGTTCCAGTATGCCGATGAAGCAGAATCCCGCGGCATCGAGGTGATCATCGCCGGTGCCGGCGGTGCAGCACATTTGCCAGGCATGTGCGCGGCCAAGACTCACCTGCCCGTGTTGGGCGTACCGGTGCAGTCGGCGATGCTCTCGGGCGTGGACTCGCTGTTGTCCATCGTGCAGATGCCGGCTGGCATTCCGGTTGCGACCCTGGCGATCGGCAAGGCCGGCGCGATCAACGCCGCGTTGTTGTCCGCCAGTATCCTGGGCGCCAAGCACCCGCAGTTTCATGCGGTGCTGAAAAAATTCCGTGCTGAGCAAACAGACAGCGTGCTGGACAATCCAGACCCACGTATCGCCTGAGGTTGTTGACGATGAAAATCGGTGTAATCGGTGGCGGCCAACTGGGCCGCATGCTGGCGCTGGCGGGAACCCCGCTGGGGATGAACTTCGCTTTCCTGGACCCGGCGCCGGACGCCTGTGCGGCCGCCCTGGGTGAACACCTGCGCGCTGACTACAGCGACCCGGACCACTTGCGCCAACTGGCCGACGAAGTCGACCTGGTGACCTTCGAATTCGAAAGTGTCCCTGCCGAAACCGTCGCATTCCTCTCCCAGTTCGTGCCGGTGTACCCGAGCGCCGAAGCCCTGCGCATCGCGCGTGATCGTTGGTTCGAGAAGAGCATGTTCAAGGACCTGGGCATTCCGACCCCGGCCTTCGCCGACATCCAGTCCCAGGCAGACCTGGACGCGGCCGTCGTCAGCATTGGCCTGCCGGCCGTGCTGAAAACCCGCACCCTGGGTTACGACGGCAAAGGTCAGAAAGTCCTGCGCACCGCCGCTGATGTGGCCGGCACCTTCGCCGAGCTGGGCAGCGTCGCCTGTCTGCTGGAAGGCTTCGTGCCGTTCACCGGTGAAGTCTCGCTGATCGCCGTGCGTGCCCGTGATGGTGAGATCCGCTTCTACCCGTTGGTGCACAACACGCATGTCAACGGCATCCTCAAGCTGTCCGTGGCCAGCACCGATCACCCGTTGCAGGCCCTGGCCGAAGACTATTCCAGCCGCGTGCTCAAGCAACTGGATTACGTCGGCGTGATGGCGTTCGAGTTCTTTGAAGTCGACGGTGGCCTCAAGGCCAACGAAATCGCCCCGCGCGTACACAACTCCGGGCACTGGACCACCGAAGGCGCCGAGTGCAGCCAGTTCGAAAACCACCTGCGGGCGGTGGCGGGCTTGCCGCTGGGCTCCACGGCCAAGGTCGGCGAGAGCGCCATGCTCAACTTCATCGGCTCGGTGCCGCCGGTTGAGCGGGTGATGGCAATCGACGATTGCCATGTGCACCACTACGGCAAGGCCTTCAAGGCCGGACGCAAGGTCGGCCACGCCAACCTGCGTTGCAAGGACCGCGCGACGCTGCAGGCGCAGATCCTCAAGGTCGAAGCGCTGATCGCCGAGCAATAATATGCCTGGCAATGGCGGGAACCATTCGGTCGCCGCCATCCTCTGATTGCAGGATGCCAAAGCCTGACTAGGCTTTGGCATAGCTCACACTAATCAGAGGGAAATGCCATGGGTATCATCGGAACCATCTTTATCGGCTTGATCGTCGGTCTGCTCGCGCGTTTCCTCAAGCCTGGCGACGACAGCATGGGTTGGATCATGACCATCCTGCTGGGTATCGCCGGCTCCCTGGCGGCGACCTACGGTGGTCAGGCACTGGGCATCTACCAGGCCGGCCAAGGCGCAGGCTTCATCGGTGCACTGGTAGGCGCCATTGTGTTGCTGGTGATCTACGGTCTGATCAAAAAGAAGTAATCAGCCGACAAAGTCCTCTGCGCTGCGCAGGCGCAGAGGGCTAGAATGCTCGGCACTTGTACTTGCCGAGCCTCTCCATGCGCCGTCTTCTGTTAACTCTTCTCCTGCTGGGCTGTGGCCTGGCACACGCCGGTGAACTGCCGGAAACCGACTGGCTCGACCTGATGCCGCTGTCGGACCAAAAAGCCCTCGAGGCCATGCCCGAAATCGACCACAACTCCCCCGAAGCCCAAGGCACCTTTACCGATAAGGGCGGCCTGAAGCAGAGCAAAGGCTTGCCGGCGGTGATGTATTCGACCAAGACCGTGGCGGCCATGAACGGTAAGAACATCCGCATCGGCGGCTACCCGGTGCCGCTGGAGACCGATGCGAAGGGTCGCAGCACGTTGTTCTTCCTGGTGCCCTACCCCGGCGCATGCATCCACGTGCCGCCGCCGCCGCCTAACCAACTGGTACTGGTGCGTTATCCCAAGGGGTTGAAGCTCGATGATATCTACACGCCGCTGTGGGTGACGGGAACGTTGAAGGTGGAGAAGGTGAATAACGACCTGGCGGACGCGGCGTATGCGCTGGATGCGGGGAAAGTGCGGGTGGTGAAGGAGTCCGATCTCTAAGCTCTTGCGCAAAACAAATGTGGGAGGGGGCTTGCCCTCCCACAGTTAGAACGTTATCTACAGGGCGATCGCGGTGATGCTCACGCCCAGGGTGTGGCTTTCGCCGGGAGCCAAGGCCACCACGTCATCCAGCACATTTGCGGTCTCGATGCACAGCATGCCCTGCCAGCCATCGTCGGCCATGTCGTCAAACGCCTTGGCGCGTTCAGTCCAGGGGTTCCAGATCACGGTCGATTTCGAGCCTTGGCTGGTGAGCTGAATGCGGCGCTGCCACTCCTTATCGACGATGTGCAAAGCAGAGGGCGTATTGAGGTAGATGCGGTCGGTTTCGGCGCTGAAGTGCAGCAGGCCCGATTGCATTTTCTCGCTCCAGCCATCTGCGGTATCGATATACGTCGTGCCGTCCAGCCCCTCGACCTGCACGTTGCGTACGTCGCTCACGGCGAAGTAGGTGTGCAGTGCCTGGCTGAGCGTGACGGTGTCGGCACCACGGTTATGGCTGGTCAGGCGGATATGCAGGTGGCTGTCCAGTAACAGGCTCAACTTCAGGTCGACCTGATGAGGCCATCCGGGGAAGCCGCCGGCCGGGACCGGTAGTTCCAGCTCCACCCGCAGCGCTTGACCTTCAATCTTGGTCTCCACCAGCCTCCACATCGCGGTACGCACGAAACCGTGCGCGCCCGCAGGCTGATCACTTTGGCGCATTGCCTTCACGCTTTGCGGGTTGCGGTCGAACACACCAAACCACGGCCAGCACACCGGTACGCCGGTGCGGATGCCTTTGCCTTTCTTGAACACCGCTTCAGGGTTCGGCCAGATCAGCGGCTGCTCGCCCTCGCGCTGGTAACTGAAGATATGCGCGCCCTGTTGGGCCACCTTCAGTTCGGCACCGTTGTGGTGGATGAGCCAGCAGTCCAACTCGTCGATTTTCACGGTTTCAACGTGAGGCATAGGCATACACAGCACTCTCAATGACAGGCAATGGGGCAATGGACCGTCAAAACCCGGCGAGGTTTAACGCGCGCGCGACGGTACCGAACGTGTACGGCCGCTGCCGTCGATGGCGACGAAGACAAACACCGCCTCGGTCACCTTGCGCCATTCGCTGGACAACGGGTCGTCGCTCCACACTTCGACCATCATCTGGATCGAGCTGCGGCCGATTTCCAGGGCCTGGGTATAAAAGGACAGCTGCGCGCCCACCGCTACCGGTACCAGGAACGCCATGCGATCAATGGCCACGGTCGCCACGCGGCCACCCGCGACTTTGCTGGCCATGGCTGTACCGGCCAAGTCCATCTGCGCCACCAGCCAGCCGCCGAAGATATCGCCAAAGCCGTTGGTTTCACGCGGGAGCGCGGTGATTTGCAGGGCGAGATCGCCTTGCGGGATAGGGTCTTCTTGTTCGAGTTCGATCATGCCGGGGGGCCTCTGACCCGTGACGCTTCATGGGTATTTCAAGTGGATAGCCGTCTTGTAGAAAAACGTTTCAGCACCAACCTACACCGCTCGATGCGTTTCTCGTAAGGCGTACTAAAAAGGGAAGCTCTGCCAAATCGGCTGGATGGCACCCAACGACGTTTTGGCACAGCAGCCCCTCAAGACTGCGGGTTCTGCGCTTGCAAGGGCCGAGTATATCGGGACCCTGGCGCCACGACGACCTTCCGAGGCTCATTTGGTCGGTAAATAGACGCTGTATCGGGGCTTTTGCAAGCAACTGTTCTCCTGGCGCTGTGCTTTTACAAGCGATTTGCTATCTTGCCAAGCCCGC
Source organism: Pseudomonas sp. S3_A03 (assembly GCF_054668275.1). Classification (NCBI taxonomy): domain Bacteria; kingdom Pseudomonadati; phylum Pseudomonadota; class Gammaproteobacteria; order Pseudomonadales; family Pseudomonadaceae; genus Pseudomonas; species Pseudomonas sp. S3_A03. The sequence goes on along the minus strand of NZ_CP162753.1, from coordinate 3,963,169 downwards.
CGCCAATCACGGGCGTGCCGTCTTTATTACGCTGATTACTATAAGAGAAGCCTTGCCATGTCCTCCGTGCCCGCAAGCAGTGCGCAATCGTCGCGCCCGCTGACCCGCAACGACTATAAAACCCTGTCGCTGTCTGCCTTGGGCGGGGCGTTGGAGTTTTATGATTTCATCATTTTCGTGTTTTTCGCCACCGTGGTCGGAAAACTGTTTTTCCCGGCCGACATGCCCGAATGGCTGCGCATGATGCAGACCTTCGGTATCTTCGCCGCCGGTTACCTGGCGCGCCCGCTGGGCGGCATCATCATGGCGCACTTCGGCGACCTTCTGGGCCGCAAGAAGATGTTCACCCTGAGCATCTTCATGATGGCCGTGCCGACCCTGATCATGGGCCTGCTGCCAACCTACGCTCAGATCGGCCTGTGGGCGCCGATCCTGCTGCTGCTGATGCGCGTCATCCAAGGCGCGGCGATTGGCGGCGAAGTACCGGGCGCCTGGGTGTTCGTCTCTGAGCACGTACCGCCGCGCCACATCGGCTACGCCTGCGGCACCCTGACCAGCGGCCTGACCGCCGGGATCCTGCTGGGCTCGCTGGTGGCCACGGCCATCAACACTATTTATAGCCCGCAGCAGGTCTCGGATTACGCCTGGCGCATTCCGTTCCTGCTCGGCGGTGTGTTTGGCCTGCTGTCGGTGTACCTGCGCCGCTGGCTGCATGAAACGCCGATCTTCGCCGAAATGCAGCAGCGCAAGACCCTGGCCGCCGAGTTGCCGTTACGCGCGGTGCTGCGTGACCACCGGGGCGCCATCGTGCTGTCGATGCTGCTGACCTGGTTGCTGTCGGCCGGTGTGGTGGTGGTTATCTTGATGACTCCTACCGTGTTGCAAACCGTCTACCACTTCAGCCCGACTGTTGCGCTGCAAGCCAACAGCCTGGCCATCGTCACCCTGAGCCTGGGTTGCATCGCCTCCGGCGCGTTGGCCGACCGTTTTGGGGCCGGCCGCGTACTCACGGCCGGTTGCGCGCTGTTGCTGGCGACGTCCTGGACGCTCTATCACAGCCTTCTGAGCCACCCCGATTGGCTCTTTCCGCTGTACGCGTTGACCGGCCTGTTTGTCGGCACCATCGGCGTAGTGCCGTATGTCATGGTCAAGGCCTTCCCGCCGGTGGTGCGTTTCAGTGGTCTGTCGTTTTCCTACAACGTGGCCTACGCCGTGTTCGGCGGGCTGACGCCGCTCGCGGTGTCGCTGCTGATGAAGGAAAGCGCCATGGGCCCGTCCTACTACGTGGCGGCCCTATGTGTGATGGGGATCGTGGTGGGTGGGTACCTTTGGAAGCGCGGGCGTTAACACTCGCCCGATGCCCCTGTGGAGAGGGAGCAAGTCCCTCTCCGCAATCAAGATGTTCCTTCAATGATTGCAGCGTATTTCTAAATTATCGCGGTACCTGCGCATCAACCCGTGTTTCCTCGCCTTTGCGCGCGCGCCTGTCCTTTCTTCCAATGCTGGCCTTTCATCTAATTGTCATATTCCGGACATAGAGTGTTCACACGGCCTACCGATACTTGGCCCCGATCCAACTATCCCTATCTGCTAGGAGTAAGGCATGAAACTGAAGCGTTTGATGGCGGCAATGACTTTTGTCGCTGCTGGCGTTGCGACTGCCAACGCGGTGGCCGCTGGTGTTGACCCGGCAATCCCGGCTTACGTTAAGACCACCGGTGTGTCCGGCAACTTGTCCAGCGTCGGTTCCGATACCCTGGCTAACCTGATGACCCTGTGGGCTGAGGGTTACAAAAAGGAATACCCGAACGTCAACATCCAGATCCAGGCTGCCGGCTCGGCGACCGCGCCACCTGCGCTGACGGAAGGCACCTCTAACCTGGGCCCGATGAGCCGCAAGATGAAGGACACCGAACTGGCTGCCTTCGAGCAGAAGTACGGCTACAAGCCAACCGCTATCCCGGTTGCCGTGGATGCCCTGGCCGTGTTCGTGCACAAGGACAACCCGATCCAGCACCTGACCATGGAACAAGTCGACGCGATCTTCTCCTCGACTCGCCTGTGCGGTGGCAAAGCTGACGTAAAAACCTGGGGCGACCTGGGTGTGACCGGTGACCTGGCCAACAAGCCTGTGCAATTGTTCGGTCGTAACTCGGTATCCGGCACCTACGGTTACTTCAAAGAAGAAGCCCTGTGCAAAGGCGACTACAAGCCTAACGTGAACGAACAACCTGGCTCGGCTTCGGTCGTGCAGTCGATCAGCTCTTCGCTGAACGGCGTCGGTTACTCGGGCATCGGCTACAAGACTGCAAGCGTGAAGACCGTGGCCCTGGCCAAGAAAGGCAGCACCGACTTCATCGAAGATACCGAAGAGAACGCCCTGAACGGCAAGTACCCGCTGTCGCGCTTCCTCTACGTTTACGTCAACAAAGCCCCGAACAAGCCTCTGGCCCCGCTGGAAGCTGAGTTCGTGAAACTGGTGCTGTCCAAACAGGGCCAGGAAGTTGTCGTGAAAGACGGCTACATCCCGCTGCCAGCCAAAGTGGCCGCCAAGGCCCTGGCTGACCTGGGTTTGAAAGAAGGCGGCAAGTAAGCCACCGGTAGAACCGCCTTGAGCCGGCTATCTGCGCGGGCTCAAGGTCCAGGCGGGTCTGCAGGACCTGGACCTCGCCTCCTAATTTTTCAGTCCGCTGCCAGCCCTGCTACGCGGCGGATTTCTTGCGTCACTGCATTGTCATCTTTCTGTCATACAGGATCGCTAGGGTGTGCGCATGAATGATCTGGCCAATTCCACCATGACGACGACTTCTCCTCCCAAGCGCATTGATTTCAATACGCCTGAGCTGCAACGCAAGCGCCGCATTCGCGCGCTCAAGGACCGCCTGACCCGTTGGTACGTGCTGGTGGGCGGCCTTGCCGTCCTCGGCGCTATCACCCTGATCTTCTTCTTCCTCGCCTACGTGGTCGCGCCGCTGTTCCAAGGGGCCTCGTTGACCAAGGAAGACGCGCTCACCCCGGCCTGGATCCAGGATGCCGGCAAGCCGTTGATGATCTCCCTCGAAGAACAGAACCAGGTCGCCATGCGGGTTTCCGACAAGGGCCAGGCGCTGTTCTTTGACATCGACACCGGCGCCGAACTCAAGCGCGTCGACCTGCCGCTGCCGGCCGGTAGCCGCGTGGCGTCCATCGGGGAAGACCAGCCGGGCAGCCCGCTGGTCATCCTCGGTTTGTCCAATGGTCAGTCCCTGGTGTTCCGCCACACCTACAAGGTGTCCTACCCGGACGGCAAGAAGACCATCACCCCGGCGATTGAATACCCCTACGGTGAAACGCCGATTGTGCTGGATGAGGCCGGTCGTCCGTTGGAGCACGTAGCGCTCAATGCCACCGACACCTCCCTGGTGGTGGCCGGTTCGGCGGGTTCGTACCTGAACGTGCTGACCCTGAGCCGCGAAGAAAACATGATGACTGGTGAAGTCACCAGCGAGCAGAAGCGTGTCGAGCTGCCGCAAATGACCGAGCCGGTAAAGGCGATCTTCATCGACCCGCGCCAGCAGTGGTTGTATGTGGTCAACGGCCGAGCCCTGGCCGACGTATTCAGCCTGCGCGACAAGAGCCTCAACGGTCGCTACAAACTGTTGGAAGACGGCAGCGCTGAAATCACCGCCAGCACCCAGCTGGTGGGCGGTATCTCGCTGATCGTCGGTAACTCCAAAGGTGGCCTGGCCCAATGGTTCATGGCCCGTGACCCGGATGGCGAACAGCGCCTGAAGCAGATTCGCACGTTCCAGATGGGCACTGCGCCAATCGTCGAAATCACCGCTGAAGAGCGCCGCAAAGGCTTCACCGCCCTCGATGCCTCCGGCAAATTCGGCGTGTTTCACAGCACCGCCCACCGCACCTTGCTGGTAGACCCGGTGGTCGATGGCCAGGGCGTGTTCGGCCTGTCGCCACGGGCCAACCGTGTGATCGTGGAAGCCGGTGGCAAGCTGCAACCGCTGCTGCTCGACAACCCGCACCCGGAAGTGTCGTGGAGCGCGCTGTGGAGCAAGGTCTGGTACGAAAACTACGACGAGCCTAAGTACGTCTGGCAGTCGACCGCCGCCAACACCGACTTCGAACCCAAAATGAGCCTGGCCCCGCTGACCTTCGGTACCTTGAAGGCCGCGTTCTACGCCATGCTGCTGGCTGCGCCGCTGGCGGTTGCCGCCGCGATCTACACCGCTTACTTCATGGCTCCGAGCCTGCGCCGCAAGGTCAAGCCGGTGATCGAGCTGATGGAAGCCATGCCGACCGTGATCCTGGGCTTCTTCGCCGGCCTGTTCCTGGCGCCGTATGTGGAAGGGCATTTACCCGGGATATTCAGCCTGCTGATGCTGTTGCCGATTGGCATCCTGGTCGCCGGTTTCGCGTTCAGCCGCCTGCCTGAATCCCTGCGCCTGCGCGTTCCCGATGGCTGGGAAAGTGCGATCCTGATCCCGGTGATCCTGTTTGTGGGCTGGCTTTCGCTGTACATGAGCCCGTACCTGGAAACCTGGTTCTTCGGCGGTGACATGCGCATGTGGATCTCCCACGACCTGGGCATCACCTACGACCAGCGCAACGCCCTGGTCGTGGGCCTGGCCATGGGCTTTGCGGTGATCCCGAACATCTACTCCATCGCCGAAGACGCCGTGTTCAGCGTGCCGCGCGGCCTGACCCTGGGCTCCCTGGCCCTGGGCGCCACGCCGTGGCAGACCATGACTCGCGTGGTGATCCTGACCGCCAGCCCGGGCATCTTCTCCGCGCTGATGATCGGCATGGGCCGCGCCGTGGGCGAGACCATGATCGTGCTGATGGCCACCGGTAACACACCGGTGATGGAGATGAACCTGTTCGAAGGCCTGCGCACCCTGGCGGCCAACGTCGCGGTGGAAATGCCCGAGTCGGAAGTGGGCGGCAGTCATTACCGCGTGCTGTTCCTCTCGGCGCTGGTGCTGCTGCTGTTCACCTTCATCATGAACACCCTCGCCGAGCTGATTCGTCAGCGTCTGCGCAAGAAATACTCGTCGCTTTAAGAAAGGTAGAAGTCTGTGAAACAGAACTCCCTGAATGGATGGTTCAAGAGCGGCGCCCCAGGCGTCTGGATCAGCGGTGGCGCGGTGGCCATCGCGGTCATCATGACTATTGGTTTGCTGGCTGTGATTGCGGTGCGTGGTTTGGGCCACTTCTGGCCGGCTGACCTGATCCAGGCCAACTACAACGTACCGGGCCAGGAAAACCATATCGTCATCGGCGAAGTGGTGCAGAAGGAAGAAGTGCCGCGCGAGCGCCTCAAAAGCGCGGGCCTGCCCGTGCCGGACCAAGGTCCGGAATTCATGACGCGTGAGCTGATCAAGGTCGGCAACCGCGACCTGAACGGCAACGACTTCACATGGATTGTCGGCGAATGGTTGAAGGACCAGACCAAGCCTGTGCAGTTGATGGCCATCGAGCGTCGTGAGTGGGGCAACTTCTACGGCACCCTGGTCAACGTCAAGCAGGATGGTAAGGTCATTGCTGAAGGCGAGGCCGCGTGGCCGGAGCTGCAAGCCCGGGTCGAGCGCGTCAACAAGCTGGCCGCGCAGCTCAAGAGCCTGGAAAAAACCGATATCGGCGCGATCAACGCTGGCCTGGAACGCATCCGCCTGCACGGTCGCAAACTGGAACTGGAAGGCAAGCTCGACGCCGCTGCCCAGGCCGATATGGATGCCGACCGTGCTGAGCTGAACGCGCGCTACCAGGACATCGAAGCACGCCTGGCCGACCTGCACGCCCAGTTCAACCGCGACGCGCTGACCGCCCGTGACGGCAACGGCAAGGAAGTGGAAATCGGCATCGGCAAAGTGGTGCACGCTTACCAGCCGAACGCCATGGGCACGATGACTAAGATCGGCTTCTACTTCAGCAAGGTCTGGGAATTTTTGAGCGATGACCCACGGGAAGCCAACACTGAAGGCGGGATTTTCCCGGCCATCTTCGGCACCGTGATGATGACCCTGATCATGGCGATGATCGTGACACCGTTTGGTGTACTGGCTGCGGTGTATCTGCGTGAATACGCCAAGCAGAACACCCTGACCCGCATCATCCGTATTGCCGTGAACAACCTGGCCGGCGTACCGGCCATCGTCTACGGCGTGTTCGGCCTGGGCTTCTTCGTGTATGTATTGGGTGGCTCGGTTGACCGCCTGTTCTTCGCCGAAGCCCTGCCAGCGCCGACTTTCGGTACCCCGGGCCTGCTCTGGGCGTCGCTGACCCTGGCGCTGCTGGCGGTGCCGGTGGTGATCGTGGCCACCGAAGAAGGCCTGGCGCGGATTCCTCGCACCGTACGTGAAGGTTCGCTGGCGCTGGGCGCGACCAAGGCGGAAACGCTGTGGAAGATCGTGCTGCCGATGGCCAGCCCGGCCATGATGACCGGCATGATCCTCGCCGTGGCCCGTGCCGCCGGTGAAGTGGCGCCGCTGATGCTGGTAGGCGTGGTGAAACTGGCCCCGTCGCTGCCGCTGGACGGCAACTACCCGTACCTGCACCTGGACCAGAAGATCATGCACCTGGGCTTCCATATCTATGACGTCGGCTTCCAGAGCCCCAACGTCGAAGCCGCACGACCGCTGGTCTATGCCACCGCGTTGTTGCTGGTACTGGTGATCGCCACGCTCAACCTGTCGGCGGTGTGGATTCGTAACCACCTGCGCGAAAAATACAAAGCGCTGGACAGTTAATTGGACCCCATGTGGGAGGGAGCAAGCCCCCTCCCGCACGGGGCCGCGTAATACGCAGAATTTGAGTCAACCGCTGCGGCGGTTTCACACAATGAATTGGTAGCACAGGGAGCATCCCATGCAACACGAAACCCATTCCCACGGCATCAACATGTCTGCCCTGGGTCGCGACAAGCAGAGCCTGAGCCTGGCCGAAGAAACCGTGGCCATCGAAGTACCGGGCCTGAGCCTGTACTACGGTGAAAAACAGGCGCTGTTCGACGTCAGCATGAATATCCCCAAGCAGCGCGTGACCGCGTTTATCGGCCCGTCGGGCTGCGGTAAATCCACGCTGCTGCGCACCTTCAACCGCATGAACGACCTGGTGGACGGTTGCCGCGTGGACGGCGCCATCAACCTCTACGGCACTAACATCTACCGTAAGGGCGAAGACGTGGCCGAGCTGCGTCGCCGGGTGGGCATGGTGTTCCAGAAGCCGAACCCGTTCCCCAAGACCATCTACGAAAACGTGGTCTATGGCCTGCGCATCCAGGGCATCAACAAGAAGCGCATTCTCGATGAAGCCGTCGAGTGGGCCCTTAAAGGCGCGGCGCTGTGGGATGAGGTCAAGGACCGCCTGCACGAATCGGCCCTTGGCCTGTCCGGCGGCCAGCAGCAGCGTCTGGTCATCGCCCGTACCATCGCGGTAGAGCCGGAAGTATTGCTGCTCGACGAACCCTGCTCGGCGCTGGACCCGATCTCAACCCTGAAAGTCGAAGAGCTGATCTACGAGCTCAAGTCCAAGTTCACCATCGTCATCGTGACCCACAACATGCAACAAGCAGCGCGGGTTTCCGACTACACCGCGTTCATGTACATGGGCAAACTGGTGGAATTCGGCGATACCGATACCCTGTTCACCAATCCGGCGAAGAAGCAGACCGAAGACTACATCACCGGTCGCTACGGCTAGGAAGCTGTGGTTCTGATTGCACTGACGCTGCGGTTCTCCGCACCTTACCGGACGCTCCAAGGACGCCAACATGATTAGCAAAGAAGGCCTTACCCATCACATCTCCGCGCAGTTCAACGCCGAGCTTGAGGAAGTGCGCAGCCACCTCCTGGCGATGGGCGGGCTGGTGGAGAAGCAAGTCAACGATGCGGTCACCGCGCTGATCGAGGCCGATTCGGGCCTGGCCCAGCAAGTGCGTGAGATCGATGACCAGATCAACCAGATGGAACGCAACATCGACGAAGAATGCCTGCGCATTCTCGCCCGTCGCCAGCCGGCGGCCTCGGATTTGCGTTTGATCATCAGCATCTCCAAGTCGGTGATCGACCTGGAGCGCATCGGCGACGAAGCCACCAAGATCGCCCGCCGCGCCATCCAGCTGTGCGAAGAGGGCGAGGCGCCGCGCGGCTACGTAGAGGTGCGTCACATCGGCGACCAGGTGCGCAACATGGTGCGCGATGCCCTCGACGCGTTTGCGCGCTTCGACGCCGATTTGGCGCTGTCGGTGGCGCAGTACGACAAGGTCATCGACCGCGAGTACAAGACCGCCCTGCGTGAGCTGGCCACCTACATGATGGAAGACCCGCGCTCTATCTCAAGGGTCTTGAGCATTATCTGGGTGCTGCGCTCGCTGGAGCGGATCGGCGACCACGCGCGCAATATCTCGGAACTGGTGATCTACCTGGTGCGCGGCACCGACGTACGGCACATGGGCCTCAAGCGCATGAAGGCTGAAGTTGAAGGTTCGGCCGATCAAACCCCTAATGTTCCGGGCGAACCTGACGATAAGTAAGTTGCCCGAGAAATTAACGCCCGGCCTTTGGTCGGGCGTTTTCGTTTGTGGCACCTTAATTTTTGCGAATCGGGTAAAAGAAATTCCGAACGTGACTGCAGAGTTTTGGCAAAATGCCATCAGTCAGGCGTTTTGCGTGCCGAAGTATTTATAGGATGAAGGGTCGATGAGTAAAGTCAGTGTATTGGTGGTGGATGACGCCTCGTTTATCCGCGACCTGGTGAAGAAGTGCCTGCGCAACTACTTCCCCGGGATCAAGCTTGAAGATGCGGTGAATGGCAAGAAGGCCCAGACCATCCTGATGCGCGAGTCTTTCGACCTGGTGCTGTGCGACTGGGAAATGCCGGAGATGTCCGGCCTGGAGCTGTTGACCTGGTGCCGCGAGCAGCCGCACCTCAAGGCCATGCCGTTCGTGATGGTGACCAGCCGTGGCGACAAAGAGAACGTGGTCCAGGCCATCCAGGCCGGGGTTTCCGGTTACGTCAGCAAGCCGTTCACCAACGAGCAACTGCTGAACAAGGTCAAGCAGGCCCTGCACAAGGTTGGCCGTCTCGACGCGCTGGTCGCCAGCGCACCGACCAAGATGAACTCGGCGTTCGGCAACGATTCCCTGAGCGCCCTGACCGGCGGCAAGCCTGAGGCCGTGCGTTCGGCCCCGGTTGCGGCGGTGGCTTCGGCCCCGAGCAAAGGCCTGCTCAACAGCCCACCGGTTCAAGCGCCAGCTGCCGCGCCGGCTGCCGGCCGTGGCCAGGGCCAGTTGCGCCTGTCCAGCGGCACCCAGCAATGCGTGATCAAGGCATTGAGTATCAAGGAAGCGCTGCTGGTGGTGCGTCGCGGCGACGTGTTGCCCCAGGTACTGGAAAGCGCCGTGCTCGATCTGGAACAAGGCGACAACGCCGAAGTGGCGCGCCTCAACGGCTACCTGCACGCAATCGTCGCCTTCGAACCCAAACCCGACAGCGATTGGCTGCAACTGACCTTCCGGTTTATCGACCAGGACGCGCAGAAACTCGACTACATCTCCCGCCTGATCGCACGGGGCACCGCGCAGAAGCATTTTGTGCCGGGTGCGTAAGCGCCTGAATATCGGAAATCGACCGGCTGTCTGATTCCCCATTTCTGGTTTGATTTATATCTGTTTCGATATAGTCTCTCGATAACGCTTCAGCGTTATCGAGCCTTTGCTATGCCTTGAAACAAACGTCCACCGCTTATGCCCGAACCGTCGATTAGGCTTTTTCTTTCCAGGAAAGGAGAGGCCAATGCCAAGGCACAAGGACGTAGTGTTTTTAGGTAGCTCGCTCAAGGATCTCAAAGCGTTCCCACTCGATGCCCGTAGGGCCGTGGGTTTTCAGTTGGACCTCTTGCAGCAGGGCGAACAGCCTTGTGATTGCAAGCCGATGAGAACCATAGGGCGGGATATCGAACTGGCTCGCGCCAGGTTGCAGGAGTTAGGTTAAGCCATGACAAATCAAAACATTCACGGTGAACGTTTCAGCTCCGTCTGGGACGCGTTGGAAGATACCCCTCAGCAAGCCGCCAATATGCGGCTGCGTTCAAAACTGTTGTTGGAACTGTGCAAAACCATCCGCGGCTGGGGGCTTTCTCAAAAAGAAGCCGCCCAAAGACTGGGTATCAGTCAGCCCCGCCTCAACGACGTACTCACCGGCAAGATCGACAAACTTTCGCTGGATGCTTTGGTCAATTTGTCGGCAGCCGCGCAGATGAACGTGGATATTTGTTTTAAGGGGCTGCCAGCATAGAGCTGTCATCCACACTTGCTAACCTGCCGCTCAGTCATTTCGGAAGGTTCACACCATGCTCCTTCGCCTTTTACTGTGCTGCGGGCTGGCCTCGGTCACTACCTCGACCTTGGCCATGACCCTCTACAAATCCACCGACGCCAATGGCGTGGTGTTTTTCAGCGACCGGCACACCCCGGGCGCTCAAGCGTTTGAGCTGCATGAGCGCCGAGTCGAGCGTGTAAGACGACCGGTGCTCGACATGTCAAAACCCCTCTACCGACCGCAAGCCTACCGCTATCCCTTACCCTGGCGCGGCGGCCCGTTCCGCCTGACCCAAGGCCCCAACGGCAGTTTCAGCCACACCGACGCCAAGAGCCGCTACGCCATGGACATTGCCATGCCCGAAGGCACGCCGATCATTGCGGCGCGCAGCGGGGTGGTGGTGAAGGTCGAGAACGAGCAGGCGGGGCGCGGCAATGATGCCTCGGGCAATTTTGTGCGGGTGCAGCACGATGACGGCACCCAAGGCGTGTACCTGCATCTCAAGCAAGGGTCGGTCAGTGTGAGGGCGGGGCAGCGGGTGGCGGTGGGTAGCCCGCTGGCATTATCGGGCAATACCGGCAACAGCAGCGGGCCGCACCTGCACTTTGTGGTGCAGCGGGCCACCGAGGGGGGTTGGTGTCGATCCCGTATGAGTTCAACCAACCCGTCGGCGCATTGCCCAACTTTGCGTTGGGCAATTGAGGGTCAGTCCAGCAGCAGCACCTTGGCCAGCACGATTTTTGGCCCTTTCATCTTTTTGATGATGATGCGCAGGCCTTCGACTTCCAGCACTTCTTCTTCTTCTGGCACGCGCTTGAGCGTGTCGTAGATCAGCCCGGCCAGGGTTTCCGCTTCGATGTGGTCCAGGTCCACACCCAACAGGCGCTCCACCTTGAACAACGGCGTATCGCCGCGTACCAGCAGCTTGCCCGGCTGGTAGGCCAGGACGCCGCGCTCGGCCTTGCGGTGTTCGTCCTGGATATCGCCCACCAACACTTCCAGCACGTCTTCCATGGTCAGGTAGCCGATGATCTTGCCGTCGGCTTCTTCCACCAGGGCGAAGTGCGCGCCGCCCTTACGGAACTGCTCCAGCAACTGCGACAACGGCATATGGCGCGACACACGCTCCAGTGGGCGGGTCAGTTCGGCCAGGTTGAACGACTCGGGGAGGTGGTCCAGGGCTGCCAGTTCCAACAGCAGGTCCTTGATGTGCAGCAGCCCCACGAACTCGTTGCGCACCGCGTCATACACCGGGTAGCGGCTGAATTTGTGGCGGCGGAACAGCGCCAGGATCTCTTTGAGCGGGGCGTTGAAGTCCAGGGTCACCAGGTCTTCCCGGGAGTTGGCCCAATCCACCACTTCCAGCTCGCCCATTTCCACCGCCGAAGCCAGTACGCGCATGCCTTGGTCGCTCGGGTCCTGGCCACGACTGGAGTGCAGGATCAGCTTGAGTTCTTCACGGCTGTAATGGTGTTCATGGTGCGGGCCGGGCTCGCCTTGGCCGGCGATACGCAAGATAGCGTTGGCACTGGCGTTGAGCAGATAGATCGCCGGGTACATGGCCCAGTAGAACAGGTACAGCGGCACCGCCGTCCACAGCGACAACAGCTCAGGCTTGCGAATGGCCCAGGACTTGGGCGCCAGTTCGCCGACCACGATGTGCAGGTAGGAAATCACGAAGAACGCCGCAAAGAACGACACGCCCTTGATCACTTCCGGCGATTCGACGCCCACGGCGCCCAAGAGCGGTTCGAGGATGTGCGCGAAGGCCGGCTCGCCGACCCAGCCCAGGCCCAGGGAGGCGAGGGTGATACCCAGCTGGCAGGCCGACAGGTAGGCGTCGAGCTGGCTGTGGACGGTGCGCAGGATCTGCCCGCGCCAGCCGTTGGTGTGGGCGATGGCTTCGACCCTGGTGGAACGCAGTTTGACCATGGCAAATTCCGCCGCAACGAAAAAGCCGTTGAGCAGTACCAGGATCAGAGCAAAAAGGATCATGCCGAAGTCGGCGAAGAGTGTGGCGAAGGTGATACCAGGGGAAGGGTCCATGATGGGGTTTTGCAGGTTCCGTGTGTCAATAAGGGATGGCGGGTGGGCCTGAAAGGCAGGCGCAAGTCGGCCAATGTAGCCGCTGATGGGGCGCTTGCCTAGTGGTTGCTGCCGGGTGGGGTGTGGAATACACCCTCCAAAACGACACAAATCCACTGTGGGAGGGGCCCCCCTCCCACATTGGGTCTTGCGTTGTTTCGAGTTATTCGTCATTCCCGACGAGGCGCGCACGGGTCACCTGCGTCGCCGGGAAATGGCAGGTAAACGTACTGCCATGCCCCAGCACGCTGCTGATTTCCAGGCGCGCGCGGTGGCGCAGCAACACATGCTTGACGATCGCCAGCCCCAGCCCGGTGCCGCCGGTGTTGGAGTTGCGGCTGGAATCGACGCGGTAGAAGCGTTCGGTCAGGCGCGGCAAATGCTTGGCGTCGATACCGATGCCGGAGTCCTGCACGCTCAGGTGCGCGCCTTGAGCGTCGGCCCACCAGCGGATGCGGATAGTGCCCTTGTCCTGGGTGTATTTCACGGCATTGAACACCAGGTTGGAGAACGCACTGCGCAATTCACCCTCACTGCCCTTGAGCATCACTGCCGGGTCGGCCTCCAGGCTGATCTGTTGCCCGCGCTCGCCGGACAGGGCCTTGGCGTCATTCTTGATGGTCTGCAACAGGCTTTGCACGGCCACCGGTTGGTTGTCCGACGGGTAATCCGTGGCTTCCAGCTTGGCCAGCAACAGCAGGTCGTTGAGCAGGGTCTGCATGCGCGAACCTTGTTGCTGCATCTGTTGCAGGGCACGGCTCCAGCGCGGGTTGATCTCGTCAACGTTATCCAACAGGGTCTCCAGGTAACCGCAGATCACCGTCAATGGCGTGCGCAGCTCGTGGGAAACGTTGGCGACGAAGTCTTTGCGCATCTGTTCCAACTGGTGGATGCGGGTCACGTCGCGCACCAGCATCAGGTGCTCGTTGTTGCCGTAGCGCGTCAGGTAGAGCTGGATGCGCACGCGGTCATTGGTCGGCGAGGGGATCTCCAGGGCTTCTTCGTAGTTGTCTTGCTCGAAGTACTCCTTGAAGCGCGGGTGGCGTACCAGGTTGGTCACGGGTTGGCCGCTGTCCTGGGGCGTCTTGAGGCCCAGCAGGGTTTCGGCCGCGCGGTTCCACCATTCCAGGTTGCCGTCGCTGTCGAGCATGATCACTGCGTCCTTGAGCGCAGCGGTCGACTCCTGCACCCGATCGATCACCGCTTGCAGGCGCCCGCGCACACGTTGGTCGCGGCGTTGCAGATGGTAGATGCTGTCGAACACCTCGCCCCACAGGCCGTAGCCGTCGGGTGGCGCTTCGTCGGGTTTGTGCTGGCGCAGCCATTCATGCAGGCGCAACAGTTGCTTGAGGGTCCAGCCCAGGTACAGGCCGATGCCGATAGCCAGGCTCCACCCGTAGTAGCCACTGATCAACCCCACCAACAGGCAGCCAGTAATCAACAAAAGCATGTGACGGATCAGGGTGCCATGCCAGTTCTGGTTCACTTGAACATGCGTCCTTGTCAGCTGTTAAGTCAGGCTCTTGAGTCACGAAGCGACGGGCTCAGCCCTTGGTGGAAAAGCGATAGCCGGTGCCGCGCACGGTTTGTACCAGATTCTCATAGGCATCGCCCAAGGCTTTGCGCAGGCGGCGGATATGCACGTCCACGGTGCGCTCTTCCACGTACACGTTGCCGCCCCACACCTGGTCCAGCAACTGGCCACGGGTGTAGGCGCGCTCCTGGTGGGTCATGAAGAACTGCAGCAGGCGGTATTCGGTAGGGCCCATCTCGGCAGGTTTGCCGTCGATGGTCACGCGGTGGCTGATCGGGTCCAGCAACAGGCCGCCGACTTCGATCGGCGCTTCGCCATCCGTCGGGCCGGCACGGCGCAGTACGGCTTTGAGGCGCGCGACCAGCTCGCGTGGAGAAAAGGGCTTGGTGATGTAGTCATCGGCGCCCACTTCCAGGCCCTGGATCTTGTTGTCCTCTTCGCCCTTGGCGGTGAGCATGATGATCGGAATGTCCCCGGTCAGCTCGTCGCGCTTGAGGCGGCGGGCCAGTTCGATGCCGGAGGTGCCGGGCAGCATCCAGTCGAGCAGGATCAGGTCCGGCTTGCGGTCGACGATAATGGCATGGGCCTGCTGGGAGTTCTCCGCCTCCAGGCAGTCGTAGCCGGCCATTTCCAACGCAACGGCGATCATCTCGCGAATGGGCGCTTCGTCGTCAACAATCAGAATGCTCCTGCCAACCATGCTCAAAAATCCTCTTGTCATTTAACTGTCTTGCGCCGCATTAGATAACGGAATTATTGCAGTCGTGTGACAGTAATTTAGTCGCTCGGGCAATTCACGGCACTCTGGACTACCCTTTGGGTCCGAATCCTGACAACCACAAAAGGAAGGTTCCGATGACTTACAGCACTGTTTCCTGGAAAGCCCTGCTGCTATCGGCGGTGATGACACTGCCAGGCCTGGCGTTTGCTGCAGAGCCGGCGATGACTAAAGAGGGGATGTTGGTGGATCACAAGGGCATGACGCTCTATACCTTCGACAAAGATGCCGACGGCAAGTCGGCGTGCAAGGACCAATGCGCGACCAACTGGCCACCGCTGAAGGCTGAATCCACAGATACAAAGACGGGCGATTGGACGGTTATTACACGTGATGACCAGACCAGCCAGTGGGCCTACAAAGGCAAGCCGGTGTACACCTACAAGGACGACAAGAAGGCCGGTGACAAGACCGGTGACGGCAAGGGTGGGGTTTGGCACATCATCAAGCCATAAGCCTGCGGCGCCGCTGAATCCATCGGGGGCAAGCCCCCTCCCACATTTGAAATGCGTTCCCCTGTGGGAGGGGGCTTGCCCCCGATGAGGTCCGACCAGGCACTGCAAAACCTCAGCGAACCGCGTAATCCACCACAATCCCGACAAAAATCGCCAACCCCGCCCAGTGGTTGTGTAAAAACGCCTTGAAGCACTTCATGCGGTCCCTGTCGCGGGTATACCAGAACTCCCAGGCAAAACAGCCCGCCGCCGCCAGCAGCCCCAGGTGGAACCAGCCGCCCAGCTCAAACCGCACGCCCGCCAGCAACAGGCACACCAGCGCCAGGCCCTGCAACGTGAGGATGATCACCCGGTCGGCATCGCCGAACAGAATTGCGGTGGATTTCACGCCGATCTTCAAGTCGTCGTCGCGGTCGGTCATGGCGTAATAAGTGTCATAACCCACCGTCCACAACAGGTTGGCGATGTACAACAGCCATGCGGTGGCCGGCAGATCACCGGTTTGGGCGGTAAACGCCATCGGCATGCCCCAGGAAAACGCTGCGCCCAGCACCACCTGCGGGTAATAGGTGTAGCGCTTCATGAACGGGTAGCTTGCCGCTAGCGCCAGGCCGCCAAGGGACAGCAGGATGGTGGTGGCGTTGGTGAGCAATACCAGCAGGAAACTGATGCCCATCAGCAGCGCAAAGAACACCAGCGCCTCTTTTGAACTGATCTTGCCGCTGGCCAGCGGGCGTTGTGCCGTGCGCTTTACATGGCCGTCGACCTTGCGATCGGCCCAGTCGTTGATCACGCAGCCGCCGGCCCGGGTGAGTATCACGCCCAGCACGAAAATCACGATATTAGCCAGCGACGGCGAGCCCTTGCCGGCAATCCACAGCGCCCACAGCGTAGGCCACAGCAACAGGTAAATGCCGATGGGCTTGTCCATGCGTGTCAACTGAATAAAGTCCCAGGCCCTGGGGTTCAAGCGGTTCAAGGACTTGAGCAAGCGTTGATACATCAGCAGTTCTCCGGATGGTCATGCAGCGCCTGCCAGAAGCCCGGCAGGAAGATCTCCGCCACCAGCACGCTCAGCCCCCCACGGTCGAAGCGCGAGCGGCGGGCCCATAGTTCGTCGGCCTGGTCGGTGGTCGGCAGCCAATGCCGGGGATAACGGCACACTTCGATCGCCCGCCGGGTGAATGCGCGGTCGCAGAACAGCAACTCCCCCAGCGAACGGCTGCCCAGTTCGTCCATATGCAAGCCGTCGCCCTGCAAGGCACTGCGTGATGCGACGCTTCGGGCAAATACCCACGGCTGGCCATGCCCGCGCAAATACACTTCGCGTACCCAGCCTACCGTGGCCGGGGCAAGCTCAAGGGCGGCACACTCATCGTCCCGCAGCGGCTGCCAGCCTTCGAACAGTGGCGTCACGCTGAAGCCATCGTTTGACAGCCGCGTCAGCCGTCGCGTCAGCGAGCCTTCATCGAACAGCCAGGCAAGGGCCAAAGGCGCGGGAAGAGGGCTCAGACGGCTCTGGGTCAGCCATCGGCAAGCATCGGGAAGGGCGATTGAATGCGGCACGGTGAGTCAGTATGGGCGGCAAAAGAGGCGGCGAGCTTACCATGGCACCTTGGACTTTTGCCGGGCAGAACCGGCGCCTTGCGTCGATCAGGCTTGCATCTGGCGCCCCCGATCAGTACAAAACGCCCTGAGCCGTGCGGCAACGCTGGATCCATCGACCGCCGGCCAATCTGCCTGGACCCTGAGGAAGCAAGTAATGAAGAAGTGGCAATGTATCGTCTGTGGCCTTATTTACAACGAAGCAGACGGCTGGCCGGATGACGGAATTGCGCCAGGCACGCGCTGGGAAGATGTGCCGGCCGACTGGCTGTGCCCAGACTGCGGCGTGGGCAAGATGGATTTCGAAATGATCGAAATCGGCTGATCTGAACATTTGAGAAACGTACTACAAGGAGAATGGAATGAACGCACCTGTCGTGATCATCGGCACAGGACTGGCCGGTTACAACGTGGCCCGGGAGTTTCGCAAGCTCGACAGCGAAACCCCCTTGCTGCTGATCACCGCGGATGACGGGCGTTCCTACTCCAAGCCCATGCTCTCCACCGGCTTTGGCAAAAACAAGGAAGCCGACGGCCTGAGCATGGCTGAACCGGGCGCCATGGCCGAGCAACTCAAGGCCCAAGTGCGCACCCACACGCGTGTCAGCGGCATTGACCCAGGCCACAAGCGCCTGTGGATCGGCGAGGAGGCGGTGGCTTACCGCGACCTGGTCCTGGCCTGGGGCGCCCAGACCGTACAGGTGCCCGTCGAGGGCGATGCGGCTGAACTGATTTTCCCGATCAACGACCTCGAAGACTACGCGCGCTTTCGCACCGCCGCAGCCGGCAAGCGCCGGGTGCTGCTGCTCGGCGCCGGCCTGATCGGCTGTGAATTCGCCAACGACCTGATGCTTGGCGGCTATGAAGTCGACCTGGTTGCACCCTGCGAGCAAGTCATGCCGACCCTGCTGCACCCGGCGGCGGCCGCGGCCGTGCAGGCCGGGCTGGAAAGCCTGGGCGCGCGTTTCCACCTAGGGCCGGTGCTCAACCGTCTGCAACGCACGGCAAACGGGCTTGAAGCCCATCTTTCGGGCGGTAAAGTGATCCCCTGCGACCTGGTGGTCTCGGCCATCGGCCTGCGCCCGC
This sequence comes from Pseudomonas sp. S3_A03, assembly GCF_054668275.1. Classification (NCBI taxonomy): domain Bacteria; kingdom Pseudomonadati; phylum Pseudomonadota; class Gammaproteobacteria; order Pseudomonadales; family Pseudomonadaceae; genus Pseudomonas; species Pseudomonas sp. S3_A03. Next base: position 3,945,312 of record NZ_CP162753.1, on the reverse strand, counting down.
GCACCGACCTGGCCGCCGCCGCCGGCCTGCAAACCAACCGCGGCATCATGGTGGACCGCCACCTCAAGACCTCCCACGCCAATATCTACGCCTTGGGCGACTGCGCCGAGGTCGACGGCTTGAACCTGCTGTATGTCATGCCCCTGATGACCTGCGCCCGCGCCCTGGCCCAGACCCTGGCCGGCAACGCCACCGTCGTCAGCTACGGCCCCATGCCCGTCACCGTGAAAACCCCGGCCTGCCCGCTGGTGGTCTCGCCCCCGCCACGCGGCACCGAGGGTGTATGGAGCGTCGAAGGCCAAGGCGCCGACATCAAGGCCCTGTGCCGCGACGCCAGTGGCCGCTTGCTGGGTTATGCGCTGACCGGCGCGGCCGTGATGGAAAAACTGGCACTCAATAAAGAACTTCCGCCGTTGTTGGCGTAAATACCGGTCGTTCTGTCGGAATAAGCATGTTTTTCACCTCAGAAAGGTCGCCGCGAGACTGGCGCGGCGTCCGGCGGCATGCCATCCTCATTCCCGTCTGCCGCAGAGTAGAGCCTGCGGCGCTTTGGGCGCCGCTCCGTCAGAGAGTGGCACGGACATAACAACAAAAAACCGTCAAAGAGGCTTCACATATGCGTAAACCAGAACTCGCAGCCGCCATCGCTGAAAAAGCGGATCTCACCAAAGAGCAGGCCAACCGCGTCCTCAACGCCGTTCTTGAAGAAATCACCGGCGCCCTGCACCGCAAGGACAGCGTCACCCTGGTAGGTTTCGGCACCTTCCTGCAACGCCACCGCGGCGCCCGCACTGGCAAAAACCCGCAAACCGGTGAGCCAGTGAAAATCAAGGCGAGCAATACGGTTGCGTTCAAGCCGGGTAAATCGCTGAAAGATACCGTTAACGCGTAACGCGCAGTACCGTCTCGAAGGGAGGCGGGGCGGTAAAGAAGATGGGCACGCCGATTGGGTCGGGTGCCCTTTTTTGTTGGGTACTGATGCGTATGCCGGATTAAGCCAGCCCGCCTAATCGCATTCTCAGGTGAATTGAACTAGGAAATAGCCGCCCACATCCCCTTCCTTCAGCTTTTTCGCTCGATTATCGGCGAACACATAGCCGATACCTCCACCGAATATTCCTTCGTGACTAGGGCTGATTTTTGCAATGTCGGCGTCGGTGAGTTGAGCCAAGAAATAGTAGCGAGGGCTTTCATACAAAGGGTCTTGCAACCATGCGGGGCGCCCAAGGGCCTTGCTGATACTCGCGCCACTGTCCAGGTCTTCCAATTCTTCCTCCATTTGTTCGGGAGTGAACGGTTGCTGGGCAATATACGTTCGCGGGATTGGATCAACCAACGCAGCGGGTGTGAGTTCGGAAGTCGCCAGTGCGTGAAGCAGAACTTGACTATGGCCAAGTTGGAGCTTTTCCATCTCGCTTTGTTGATGAACAGTCAACTTTCGTACAGACGATCGTGTGTACGTTTCGTCAGTTCGCTCAACGGAGACGAACGCAGTAAGCGCCATCCCGGAGGGTATGAATGGGACGTCCAAGAACGTTGAGGTCATCGTAATCACCGGCAGCATAAGCTGACCGGTCTGCGGGTCTTTAGGCCACAACTCAAGGTCTGTAAGCCACGCACCTCCGCCTATTTGTCCAAGGTTATGGTCTTGCCCTGAGAGGATAATTTGATTGATACCCATAGCCGGTGATCCTTTGGAAACAACCTTTTCGTTTGGCGAATGACGTGGCAGAGCGCCTCGCCGTCCTGACTTGTTGTTGCGTGATGATCCCGGTTTTGACCAGTGAGTTGTGTATGGCTTGGGACATGAGGCGAATCTCCAGCTTCCCGCGCTTAAGCATTTGATTGGGTCCCATCCCACGAGCGCGCCGCAAACGATTCTCCTCGGCATGCACCATGGCTGGTCTGGCTATGCCGATGCTCTTGCCGCAGGCGCAAGCCCTGCCAATCAAAGCGGGTTTCACCCAACGGATAACCGTTGCTGTCATGTTCGGTTTTAGCGATGCGCCGACCACGTCGTAGTGGTGGTGCAGGCCGCCCGCCGAGCTCTGTTCGGTGAGCAACTGGCCAAGGGCGTCGCGCTCCAGCCGATGGACGATGGACGATGGGCGCGGGCGCGGGCGGTATCTCGGGAACGACGGCCAAACCACTGCCATAAGGGGCCGGAACAGCGGTCACCGCAATCACATTGTCCAGCGGATCGTAGCGGTAGCGCTTGGCGCTGCCATCCAGGTCTTGCTGCTCGGTCAGCCGATCCCCTGCATCCCACGCAAACTCATGGCCAGGCCGACAACCGTGCCCACCACGGCGCCCAGCAGGAAACAACCGAGCCCGCCAGTGGCCACGGTAATCCCGGTGGCGGCAACCACCGCCGCAGTCGCCACTGCCGTTATCGCGATGTTAGCCGCCACTTCCAGCACACCGCCGAGGATGTCGGCCATCATCGAAGTATGGGAGAGCGCATCGCCCATGCGGGCGGCCCAGAGTGCGTCAGACATGCGTGGTGCTCAGGGATGTGCCGATTCTATTGAGACTTTCCATAGTCAATCAGCTGCCATCGTGTGGTTAAGGCATGCTCATCAACGTTGTTTTCATGCGCGAATCTTCAAGGCAATCGACAGGCCGTACATTGTCTTTGGCACAACCTTTCTTAGCCGTAGAAGTAATCGAAGAAGCGTTCGAAGTTTTCCTCACCTAGCAACGGGCTCACTTCCTTGGTCAGCAATTTTACAAACTTGGGGGAAAGCTCGTCGTCATCGTTGTAAATGTCAAAAATGTCGAATTTTCCATGAACAATTTCGATAGTTTTGGCGAATGCCAGGAGGAAATCAGCGAGGGAATCGGCAATCTTGAACGGCTTGACGACATCGTAGCTCGCCCACACTGGAGTCCCGGCAGTATCCGTGACGGCGATAACCGGTTTTCCGCCGCCAATGTCATCCATGAAAACCAGATACTGAGCAGGCCAATTCCCATTTACCTGGGTCTTGTTCGAATCGCCGTCCCATTTATAGCCAACTTGGCCGTCTTCCAAAGTGCTCAAGTTGAAGAAGCAGATCGGCGTCAAACCGGTTTCAACTTCAACATCAACTGGCTCACAGTTATCGTAGAAATAGTCGGTTTCTGCCGAGCGCGGTAACGTCTGCGGCCATTTTGCGTTGGCATGGCTGCTTTTTTCGAAGCTACCTTCGATATCGAATTTTTTGTGGACGCGGCGCAACTCTTTAAATGCGTTGTCAAGGGCGCTCATGTTCTTCTCCAATGGAAATTATTTACCGCAGCCGGCTTTTCTGCCGGGTGTTCTAAGACGATCGATCAATCGGCCTTTGCCTGAGTTGGCATAATTTTTTCGGTGCCCTTGAGGGCTGTTCAAATGTTCATCCACACCACTTGGGTGTCTCGAGTTTTGCAAGAAAACAATGTTCCTCGGGTCACCTTTCCAGGCCTTGCCTAAGGCGCCATTACCTTCGACGCTGTTGATATGGTGACCGGTGTAACCTGCTTTGGACATCTTTGAGTTCAGGCGGGCGTTACTCTTTGTATTTTTGATCAGCTCGCGTTCTTCATCTGTCCAGTTTCGTGAGCCCCCACCACGTAGAACCAGATCCCGTTCTTCGCCCCATGCTCTATTGATTGCCGTACCGCGGCCACCTGCTTTCGGGGTAACGGAAGCCTTGGGTTTGTAACGTATCAAATCCTCAGGATTCAAGCCGTAGGGGTCGATCCAGGTCAGCGGATTTGTTGAGTACAGGTAAAGGTTCAGGCCCCCTGCGAGGCCGATAGGATCGGGGGTAGTGAAACGGCCGATATCCGGATCGTAGAAACGGAATATGTTGTGATGCAAGCCGGTTTCACGATCCAGATACTGGCCCTGAAACCTCAGGTTTTGTTCTTCGATGTAGTAGGGTTCACGGATTTCTTGAACCGTATTTCCCCAAATTTGATAGCTGGCTTGCCAGACGGTCTGGCCTTCAGCTTCAGAGAGCAGTTCGGGCAGGCCGTTGAGATCATTGTGGTAATAGCGAACTTTCTGCTGGGTACCACTGCCATCAACGCGAGCGAGAGGCTCGTGGCTGTCGTCCCCGTATATGTAGAGGCTGGTCTGGGCGTGCTTGTGTTCTTGAAGCAGGCGCAGTCCATCCCAGGTAAAGCGGGTTTCGCTCAACAAATAGCCATTCCCGTCGTAGGTCGCCTTGGCAGTTCTTCGTCCTATAGGGTCGTAGGTCATTTTTACGACAGACCGCTGCCCGCCGTGCTCATTGTGGACCTCAGTCAAGCGATGTTCGGCGTCATAGACAAAGCGTTGGATGCCGCGATTTGCGCTACGTTTTTCGATCATTCGACCAAAACCATCATAACGATAGCGTTTGTCCTGATACGTCAGGACCTTGTTGTGTTGTATCAGTCCTGCACCCGGTTGCGCGGCATCGAGAAGGTTCGCAGCCGCATCATAGGTATAGGTTTCGCGTTGGCCCACGAGATTGTCTTGGCTGGCGACCACCCGGTCGGTTGCATCGTAATGCAGCAGGTGCCTGCGTTGGCCGCTCGGCGTCTGTTCGAGCTTGCCAATCAGATTGTCGCTGGGGTCATACTCGAATTGCTTTTGTACCGCAGCAGGAAGTACCGATGCCCGAGCGATCTGGCCTCGTTCGCGGGAGCGCAACCGCCCACAACGGTCATAGTGATGACGCGTGCTGAGATGTCCTTGGGTACGCAGTACTTCGCGGTGCAAGCGGTCGCGCTCGAAGTCACTGATCACCTGGCCGTCGAGATTTATTTGATGGAGGTGCCCACTGCCGTAATGCAAGCGATTGAGCCAACGTCCGTCGGGCAGAAGAGTCTGGCTCAGGTTGCCGAGCTCGTCGTAATTATGTTTCAGGGCGCCAGTCGCGCTTTTCTCTTCGATCAGTTGACCAACGCTGTCGTAGTCAAAGTTGATCGCTTGTTGCCTGCCGGCATGGTCGGTAAATGTGACGGCCTTGAGTCGATCCAGCGAGTCGTAGGTGTATTCCGTTCGTCCATCATCAGTGATCTTGACCCGCAGACGGCCGACGGCGTCGCGCTCAAAGCAATGCACTATGGGTGCTTCGGGAGTTACAGCGACTGATGCCATTCCGCTGCCCAGAGGGGCAGGAATAGTTTCCATCCGTTTGATGTTGTTCAGTGCGTCGTAATGATAACGGCGCACGCTACCGTCCAGGTCCTGTTGTTCGGCCACGCGGTCGTTGGCATCCCAGGCGAAACGGTACCGTTCACCGTTTTCGTTGCGCAGAGCTCTAAGGCGGCCATAGCTGTCGTATTCAAAGTTGACTTGGCGGCCATGCGCATCTAGCCGCTGGCTGACCTGTCCCTGGCGATTGCGTTGATAGTACGTAGAGTGTCCGGAGAAGTCGGTATGCGCGATCAATTGACCGCTAGTATCGCGTTGAAAGTGTTCAATGCGCCCGTCAGGTAGCTGAGTACTCAGCAATAGGCCCCTTGGATCGTAAACAAAGGTTGTGCGCTCACCCAATGCATCGGTGACAGCCTGCAAATAGCCTCTTTCGTCATACTTGAAACGTGTCGGGTAACCTGAACAGTCAATATGTTCAATAAGTTGACCGAATGGGTTCCAGCGCATCCTTTTGCTTTTTCCCGCTGCGTCGATGACCTCCACCAACTGCCCGTGATCGTCATAGCGATACTGCGAAACACGACCCTGCGGGTCCGTTTCAGCAATGCAGTTACCTCGCTGGTCATAACGTAAGTGCCAGGTGTTGCCTTCGCTGTCCGTGCCAGATACTGGTAAAGCCCAATGCTCAAGCCACGTAGTGGATTCGCTGCGGCCAAGCGGGTCAGTCTCGCCGATCAGGTTGCCGGCTTCATCGTAGCTGTATTCAAAGCGACCACCCTGCGGATCGGTGGCACTGAGCAATTGGCGCTCGTCGTTCCACTCGAACAGCCAGGTTTGCCCGAGGTTGTCGCTGTACCGAACGATCTGGTGCTGGGTGTTCCAGTGGCGGGTACTGACGCGTTGCAAGCCGTCGGTAATTCGCGTGATACCGGCCTGCAAGTCGTAGTCGAACTGGTAGGCGTCACCTTCGTCGGTCCAGTGCCGGACCACGCGCCATTCCACGTCTTCAACCAAGGCCCATTCGTAAAAACAGCGCAATCCAGCGGGCAACTGGTGCTCCACCATGCGCCCGCCGGCATCGTAGCTGAAGCGCCGCTGCACCTGGCCGGTGGCATCGCGGACCTCAGCCAGGTTGCCGATAGCGTCGTAGCCGTAGCTGACCAGCACTTCGCGGCGCTGGTCGGGGTACAGCCGTTCGAGCCGCACCACGTGGCCTTGATCTCGGATCAATTCCACTTGCACCAGATCGAACGTATCGCGCAGCCGGATCAGCCGCCCGGCGTCGTCATAATTGACGTGAATGCGGTTGTCGTTACGGTCGCCGAGCTGGCTGAGGCGCAGCAACGCCGGGCTGGCAGAGGGTTCAAACAAGCGATACAGCCCGTCATCGCTTTCGATCAGTAACTGCCCATTGAGGTGTCGCCGCACGGCCAGCCCTTCACCGGCACTGAACACCGCGCCACCCAAAGGGATGTAGCCCATGTCGATAGGGCGCCCCTGCTCATCGGTGTACACCAGCGTTTCGCCGCCCTCGGGATGTGGACGAACTTCGACGCACACCTCATACGGCACGCTCCAACCCGCGCCGAACAAACTGCCTGTGCGTTCGTCACGGCTGTTGTAGAAACGCTGCCAATCAATCGGCAGGATGCCAGGCAACACGAAGTCCAACTCATCATCGCCGCCCAACACCTTGGCGCCGGTGGCCGCATGCACCGGGTTCGACGAGCCCATCGCCGCGTTGGCCATCGCCCCCATCGCACTGCTGACGGCCATCGAAGCCGCGCCGCCGATCAACATGCAGGGCAACTTGCTGAAGAACTTGCCCTTGCCGCCCTTGAGCATCAACAAAGCCGTCACCGCCAGCCCGACGCCCGGGGTCTTGCCGCTGCGAATCTCACGCACCACCACCGAGCCGCCGCCAATGGTCACGTTGGAGGAGATCAGCCCCGACGAGACCACCGTTGCATCGCAGGTGCTGCGGTCACCGCTGCGCACCGCCGGTTGGCCATTGATGGTGACTTTTTCCGAACCCTCGGCCAGAAACTGCGGCGGCATCGGCGGATGCTTTGTGCACGTCACCTGATCCAGCGGCTTGGGTTCGGCGCCGGGGGCGGGCGTGGCCACCGTGGGGCGCCACATCTGCGAGAAGAAACTCTCGGCCATGTCCAGGAAGCTGGCTTCCGGCTCGGGCGCGGGCTCTTCCAGCTCAGTGCCGGCGGGTGCGACGTGAGAGGTGATCGCCCCGGCGGCGCGCGCGGCCGGAATGTTATTGGTCAGGGTGTTGGTGGAACCGGTGAGGATGTTCGCCTGTACCGTGGGCGGAAACAGGGCGTTGCTGAAGCTCTCGCATAAATTCGATAAGCCTTTGTCCGCGCCGGTCTTGCTCATGGCCAGGCCGACAACCGTGCCCACCACGGCGCCCAGCAGGAAACAACCGAGCCCGCCAGTGGCCACGGTAATCCCGGTGGCGGCAACCACCGCCGCAGTCGCCACTGCCGTTATCGCGATGTTAGCCGCCACTTCCAGCACACCGCCGAGGATGTCGGCCATCATCGAAGTATGGGAGAGCGCATCGCCCATGCGGGCGGCCCAGAGTGCGTCAGACATGCGGGCAACTCATCAGGAAATAGCGTCGAACGACAGCGAATTTTTAATCAACGCCCAATGCGCCGCCTCGGCATCCCCAAGCTTGTCCGCCTTCACATAACTCAAGGCGAGCATCTTGCGCGTGCCCGGTATCACCAGCGCCAGCTGATACTGGAACACCTTGTCGTTGCCCTTGTTGAACTGGCTGCGCAGCTCGATGCCTTCCACTTCCTGCGCGGCGCCCAAGCGCACGTCCACGCCCGGTTGATAGCGCAGCTCCTGCACTTGTTTTTCCAGGCGCTGGAGTTGGTCGTTGAAGTTACTGTGCAGGGTTTCGCCGTCGGCCAGCAGGCTGCGGCTGACGATCAGGGATGTGCCCAGCTCAGGGAATTTGAGGATATTGATCGTCGCGTCCTGCAGCTCGCTCGCCGGCAGTTGGAACTGGAATTCGTTGATTCGGTACGTCATGGCAAACGGGTCTCGTCAGGAGCTTTTCGGCGCGGGGAACGCGGCTTTGATATTGGCGTCGATGCTGGCTTTCTGGCCCTGTCCATCGGGCGTGGCGCCAGGGCCGCCGCCGTTATTAAGGTGCAGCACGCCCTTGGTATTGAACTCGGCGTCGCCGCTGGCATAGAAGCTGATGTTCACGCCGGTGAGGTTGATCTGCCCGCTGGCATTCAACTCCAGGATGCTTTCGCCGCAGACCAGGCGCAGGTTTTCGCCCACCTCGATCACATAGCTCTGGCTGATGCTGTCGGTCTTGCGCTGGCCCACCGAGAGGATGTCTTCCTGCTTGACGATGCGCAGGCGGTTGTTGCCGATGATCACCGTCTCGTTATGCCCAATGCTCTTATTGCGGTCATGCCCCACCGAATGGCTCTCATCCACCTCCACCACAATGTCCTGATTACGCTCGGCATGGATGTACAACTGCTCCAGGCCCTTCTTGTCCTCCATGCGGATTTCATTGAAGTTGGCCGGCGTGCCGCCTTTGCTCGAACGGCTTTTCATGCCGCTCTGGGTCGCGTTCTCGGGCAAATCGTAAGGCACCGTCTGCTCGGCGTTGTACACCCGCCCTGTGATGATCGGCCGGTCGGGGTCGCCTTCGAGGAAGCTGACAATCACTTCCTGGCCGATCCGTGGGATCTGCATGGAGCCCCAGTTCTTGCCGGCCCAGGATTGCGACACGCGAATCCAGCACGAGCTGTTTTCGTTGGATTGGTCGTGACGGTCCCAGTAAAAATGCACCTTCACGCGACCGTACTGGTCGGTCCAGATTTCTTCGCCTTTGGGGCCAACGACCAGGGCGGTCTGCGGGCCTTTGACCACCGGCCGATGGGTGGTGGGCAGGGTGCGGTAGCTTTGTTGCGCGGGGATGCAGGTCAGGCTGCTTTCAAACTGCGCCGAGCCTGAACCGCCGCCGCTTTCCAGGCTTTCCTGGACGATGTAGTAGCGGCAGCCGACGATCAGGTATTCGCGGTTCTGGTCCTGGCGGCTGAAGCCGGTGAGGCTGAACAGATGACCGGAGCCGAGGCCGCGGGCATTGCCGGCGAACTCAATCTGCTCATGCAAGGTTTGCAGGGCTTCGATACGGGTGCGTGCGTAGTGTTCGCCGTCGGCGCTTTGCACGTAGGTGCCGGGGTAGTCGTACAGCGGGTAGTCGCCGGCGGTGTGCGGGCGCGGCATGGCCGAGCGCACGTCGATGCTCGCGCTGGGGCGCTGGAAGTCGTAGTCGTTAAGCTCCAGCGAACCCGGCTGCACCTCCTGCGCCAGGTGCCAGTTGTGCATATGGTCGCGTTCGCGCTGTTGCTCGTCCTTGGGGTAATACGGGATCGACGCATAGCCCGGCACCGTGGTGTGGGCGCCATAGGCGTCGGCCAGTACCAGCACGTGCCGGTCCTGTTCATGGCGGAAGTAGTAGTAGATGCCTTCCTGTTCCATCAACCGGCTGACGAAATCGAAGCTGGTCTCGCGGTACTGCACGCAGTATTCCCACTCGCGGTAAGGCCGGCTCAGGGCGTCTTCGAAGTCGGAAAACCCCAGGTCGCGGAACACCTGCTTGATGATCTGCGGGATGCTCAGGTTCTGGAAAATCCGGCAGTCCGAGGTGCGGCTCAGCAGCCAGAACCACGGGCGCAGCGTCACCTGGTAACTGGCGAATTGGCCCTGGTCGATGTTCTGGCTGCAACGCGCGACGATACCGTGGAAGTGCCGTTCGCCGCCGTCCGCCAGTTGCAGGCCGACGCTCATCGGCTTGCCCAGCAACTGGTTGAGGTCGATGTTGGCGTTCAGGGACGTCAGCTGCAGCTCATAGTTGAACAGCCGCCCCAGCTCTTCGCCGCCGCCCATTTCATTGAGCAGCAGCACATCCGGCCCGAGGGGGCTGTTGATCTTGGCCAGGCGTGAGGCTTGGTTGAATAGCATCGGTTAACCCGTAAATTGCTGAATAACTGACGAAACCGAATTCAAGTGTGGGAGGGGGCTTGCCCCCGATGGCGGTGAATCAGTTACCTGCTCTATCCACTGAGACACCGCAATCGGGAGCAAGCCCCCTCCCACATTTGAGCCGTGTTCTGTCAGGTCAATCGTTGAACTGGTAGTGCAATTCGTTATCCCGGCTGCCGATGCGCACCCCCGCCAACGCCTTGCCTTCGAGCATGCGCGTGAGGAACTCGCGGCTCATGTCCGGCAGCAGGCTGTTGGTGAGGATGGTGTCGATCATGCGCCCGCCGCTTTCGGTTTCGGTGCAGCGCGAGACGATCAGGTCGATCACCGCGTCGTCGTAGTCGAAGGCCACCTTGTGGGTGTTCTCCACGCGCTTTTTGATGCGGTTGAGCTGCAGGCGGGTAATCGCCTTGAGCATCTCGTCGCTCAGCGGGTAGTACGGGATGGTCACCAGACGCCCGAGCAGGGCCGGCGGGAAGATTTCCAGCAGCGGCTGGCGTAGTGCCTTGGCGATTTCTTCCGGCTCGGGGATGTTCGCCGGGTCCTTGCACACGTGCGAGATCAGCTCGGTACCGGCGTTGGTGGTCAGCAGGATCAGGGTGTTCTTGAAGTCGATCACCCGGCCTTCGCCGTCTTCCATCACGCCCTTGTCGAACACCTGGAAGAAAATCTCATGCACGTCCGGGTGGGCTTTTTCCACTTCGTCCAGCAGCACCACGCTATAGGGCTTGCGCCGCACCGCTTCGGTCAACACGCCGCCTTCGCCGTAGCCGATATAGCCCGGTGGCGCGCCCTTGAGGGTCGACACCGTGTGGGCTTCCTGGAACTCGCTCATGTTGATGGTGATCACGTTCTGCTCGCCGCCGTACATGGCTTCGGCCAGGGCCAGGGCGGTTTCGGTCTTGCCCACGCCGGAGGTGCCGGCCAGCATGAACACGCCAATCGGCTTGCTCGGGTTGTCGAGGCCGGCGCGCGAGGTCTGGATGCGCTTGGCGATCATCTGCAAGGCGTGGTCCTGGCCGATGATGCGTTTTTTCAGGTGCTGGTCGAGGTTGAGCACGGTTTCCAGCTCGTTGCGCGCCATGCGGCCCACCGGAATGCCGGTCCAGTCGGCGACCACCGAGGCCACGGCCTGGTAATCCACGGTCGGCAGGATCAGCAGGGTTTCGCCTTGCAGCGCGGTGAGGCGCTGTTGCAGGTCGACCAATTGCGTACGCAATTGGTCGCTGCCGCTGTCCACCACGCCGGCTTTTTCACGCAGGGTCGCGCGGGTGGCGAGCAGCTCGTCAACCAGGGTTTTCTCTTCGGCCCAGCGGCTTTCCAGCGTGGCCAGGCGCTCGCGCTCGGCGCTCAGCAACGCTTCGCTGTTGCTCTGGCGCGCACCAATGGCGATGCCGATCGCATGCTCGCGGGCGATGATTTGCAGCTCGGTTTCCAGCGCTTCGATGCGGCGGCGGCTGTCGTCCACCTCCGCCGGCACTGCGTGCAGGCTGATGGCGACGCGGGCGCAAGCGGTGTCCAGCAGGCTCACGGATTTGTCCGGCAACTGACGCGCCGGAATATAGCGGTGCGACAGCTTCACCGAGGCTTCCAGGGCTTCATCGAGAATCTGCACCTGGTGGTGTTTTTCCATGGTCGAGGCCACGCCGCGCATCATCAGCAGGGCTTTGTCTTCCGACGGCTCGGCGACCTGTACCACCTGGAAACGACGGGTCAGCGCCGGGTCTTTTTCGATGTGTTTTTTGTACTCGGCCCAGGTGGTGGCGGCCACGGTGCGCAAGGTGCCACGGGCGAGAGCGGGTTTGAGCAGGTTGGCAGCGTCACCGGTACCGGCGGCGCCACCGGCACCCACCAGGGTGTGGGCTTCGTCGATAAACAGAATGATCGGCTTGGGCGAAGCCTGCACGTCTTCGATGACCTGGCGCAGGCGCTGTTCGAACTCGCCTTTCATGCTGGCGCCGGCTTGCAGCAGGCCCACATCCAGGCTGCGCAGCTCTACGTCTTTGAGCGCAGGCGGTACGTCGCCGGCGACGATGCGCAGGGCGAAGCCTTCAACCACGGCGGTCTTGCCCACACCGGCTTCACCGGTGAGGATCGGGTTGTTCTGGCGCCGACGCATGAGAATGTCCACCAGTTGGCGGATCTCTTCGTCGCGGCCCACGATCGGGTCGAGCTTGCCTGTGCGGGCCTGTTCGGTCAGGTCCACGGTAAAGCGCTTGAGCGCTTCCTGCTTGCCCATCGCGCTCGGCGCCATGGCGCCGCTGGCTTCGCCTGGAACTCCGGCATTGAAGCCGTCGCTGGCGCTCAGGGCATTTTCCGGCGAGTCGCCGACGTATTCGTCAAAACGTTCGCTCAGGGCCTCGGCCTTGATCTTGTCGAACTCCGACGACAAGCCCAGCAGCGCATGGCGCAGGCTCGGCGTCTTGAGAATGCCCAGCACCAGATAACCGGTGCGTACCTGGCTTTCGCCGAACATCAGGCTGCCGTACACCCAGCCGCGTTCAACCGCTTCTTCCACGTGGGACGACAGGTCGGTGATCGACGTCGAGCCGCGCGGCAGGCGGTCCAGCGCTTCAGTGAGGTCGCGGGCCAGGCGTGCCGGTTCCAGGTTGAACTGGCGAATGATGCGGTGCAGGTCCGAGTCTTGCAGTTGCAGCAACTGGTGGAACCAATGCGCCAGTTCCACATACGGGTTGCCCCGCAGTTTGCAGAACACGGTGGCGGCTTCGATGGCCTTGTAGGCCACGCTGTTGAGTTTGCCGAACAGTGCGGCGCGACTGATTTCACCCATGCTCTGGATTCCTTGAGGTGGTGGCTTGATCGGCGTAGTGCCGGGCCAGGATTAGGTCGTTGGCGTCATGCTCAGGTTTACCGAGCCAGGTATTGAAGCCCAGGCGAAACTGGCCGTTGAGTTGCAGTGCCGGGACTTCAGGTTGTTGCAAAACCAGGTTCAAGTCCCAGTCCAATTCATGGCCCAGGTACTCGGCCACCCACGCCACCAGCTCGTTGAATGGCTGATGGCCGGGCAGCATGCCCATGTAGTCTTCCAGCGTGAGCGGGCCCAGGCGGATGCGGAATTTATGCTGGCGGTCCCACACATGGCTACCCAGGCAAAAGTCCACGCCCAGGCGGTTGGCGCTTACGCCCACGCGGCTGCGCTCGGGCAGCTCCAGCCATTGGCCGACGTATTCTTCGATCTCCACCGGCAGGCCGAAATACTCGCTGAGAATCGCCTTGAGGCCGTCCGGGTAGCGGGTCTGCGCCGACAGGTGGCCGCTGTAATGCAGCTTCGCGGTGTCGGGAATCAGCCCTTGGTTGAGCAGGCTCGGCATGCCCCGGCCACTCAAGGCGGCGAGGCGCGCGGACCAATAGTCATCGTCCGGGCGGTCGTGGCTGACCGTCGGCCGCGCCTCGGCCCAGGCCCGGTAAAACAGGCTGAGCAGGCGATGGTGGAACACGTCCAGGAACTGCTTGCTGGTGCTGTCGGCGTTGTTGCGCTGGCGCTCGCGCACGTATTCGGTGATGTGCAGCGGAAGCGGGCCGTTGGGGCCGCCAAGGCCGAAGAAGAACTGCTCCAGCCGCGCCGGCTTGCCATCGCCAGCGGGGTCGACGGCGGCCAGGGTCGCCGGGGCGAAGGTGCAATCGGCCTGTTGCCCCAGGCGCAGCGGATCATCGGCCAGGCGCAGGGAATGGCCCAGGCGCGGCAGGTGTGGCGATTCGCACTCGATACGCCGCAGCGCCTGGAAGAAATCGTATTCCCAGGGCGCCTGATGCATTGCATCCAAGGTACTCACAGGGTCGGACGACGTCCGGGCTTGGCTTTCCATCGCATGATCTCGCCGCGTTCGGTGGTACGGATCACCGTCTCGGTAAAACTGTTGATCGACACGTAGCGTGCCAGGAAACGTTCCAGCACCGCACCGAGCAGGAACACGCCGGTGCCGCGAAACGCGTTTTCATCGAATTCCAGGGTAATTTCCAGGCCGCGCCCAAACACAATCGGGCCGGGCATCGGCAGGCGTCGCGTCACCGCTTTGCTGCTGACTTCGCGCAGGCCTTCGATCTGCAATTGCAGCGCCGCGTCGTTGCTGTCGCCATACAGGCGCAACAATTCACGCAAGGCGCCCGCGCCCTGGCCCTGCTCGCTCAACGACAGGTAGTTGAGCGACAACTGGCTGATCAGGCGCCAGGCCTTGGCATCATGGGCGTGGCTGGCACGCGGGCGGCTGGGGCCTGCGACGCAACGCACGGCCAGTACCGGCGCGCTGTCGGCCAGGGTGAAGTCGGTCTTGCTGTTGCCCACGCTCATGAACAGCGGCAGGTCGCGATTGGTACACAGCGCGGTCACACCGAGTTGGCGCAGGTCATGGCCATACGGCGCCTGGCGGCTGTCCACCAGGCTGACAAAGGTTTCGCTGCCCACATAGGTCGAGCGCGGGCCATTGCGACGCTGCTCGCTGGACAGCACGCGCGGCTCGCGGCGCACCGTGTAATACGCCTGGTCGCGGCCATAACGCGAAGGGTCGCGTACCGCGTAGAACGGCAAGAACGGTTGCTCCGGCCCGGTGCCATGGCCGGTAAGGCCGGTCAACGAGTGGATCTCGAAATCCATTGGCCGCGTGCGGTCGGCGATGACGTGGTGTTCGTTGACCCGGTCGGACAAGTGGATACGGTCCACGCGCTTGGGGAACAGGTTGATCGCCGGCGTGCAGAACGGCAGGAATTGCGCCGCGCCGACGCTGCCTTCCAGGCTCGGTTCGTGGCGGTCGAACAGCACGATCAGCTCCAGCTCCTGGCCGTCGCAGCGTTTGACCGCACGGCTCAGTTCGGCGAATTCGACGAACAGGTAGCGGTGGGGCAGGGCGAAGTATTCCTGCAACAGCCGATAGCCCTGGAACGCCCGCGCCACCACCGGCATGGCCGCGTCGGCATCATCAAAGCCCCGGGAGCGCAACGCGTCTTGCCCCAAGCGCTCGACCCAATCGCCACCGGGCTTGCGCGCGAACACCGCGCAGGCATTGCCCAGCAATTGTTCGTAGAGGCGGAACGGCTGCTCGTCGGCACCGCTGAGGTACAGCGGCAGGTTGTCCAGATCAAGGCTGTTGAACGGTAATTCTGCGCCGGTGCGCAGGGTCAGGCGCAAGCCGGCCTTGGCTTTCGGTTCGCTGGCGGCCAGGCGCCCGAGTACGGTGGCGGGGTTGCCGAAGTATTCGGCGCTGCTGACCTGCAACGGCCACAATGTCACCGGATGGGCGGTGCGGTACTCGCAACAGGTCTGGGTTTCGCGGCCCAGGGCGGCCCGCAATACGCTGTCGCGGGGCAGCGGGAAACCGCTGGCCAGGGAGCCTTCATCGGGGTCGGTCTGCAGTTGCACCACGGTCATCGACGGGGTCGGCGCCAGGTAGTGCGGGTAGGCGATTTCCAGCAGGTTGTGGGTGAAGGTCGGGTATTCAGCGTCGAGCTTGAGTTGCACGCGCGCGGTGAGGTAGGCGAAACCTTCGAGCAAGCGTTCGACGTACGGGTCGGCGCAGTCCATACCGGACAGGGTCAGCCGACTGGCGATCTTCGGGTATTCCTTGGCGAACTCGGCGGCGCTTTCGCGCACGTGGTGCAGTTCCTGGTTGTACAGCTCCAGCAGGCGCGGGTTCATGGGCGTCTCCGCTGATCGGCGTTCACCACGCGCACATGACCGGACTCCAGGTCCAGGTCGGTTTGCAGCAGCAGGCGCAGCGGCACCGGCTGTGCCCACAGGTCGCCCTCGATCTCGAAACTCAGGGCGTTGTGGTTCATCTCGCCCTGGCCGACACGGGCTTTGACGCGCAGCGTGTGGCGCAGGATGCGCGGCTCGAACGTCGCAATGGCCTGGTAGATCAGGGCTTCCAGGGACTTGATGTCGACGCTGGAGACGCTGCTGCCCGCCAATGCCGGCAGGCCATAATTGACCACCGAGGTGCCGGCCGGGGTGTGCAGCGTGGCATCGGCATCGAGCAACGACGTGGTGTTGAGCAGCCACGCCAAGTCGCGCAGTACCGAGGCTTTCAATTGGGTCAGGGACAGCACGCGTTTGTCGGCGCTTTCCTTCGGGTTGGTCGGGTCGTCGTCGGTCAGCCGGTCCAGCAGGGACGGTTGCAGACGGTCGCGGGAAGCGATTTCAGTTACCACCAAAGCAGCTCCACGGACGGGTTGCGAGAGGGACACAATGGCCGTGGCACCGGGCCACGGCCACAAGGGCTATCAGCGCTTGGTGTTGGAACGGATGTTCCAGCCAAACTTGACCGCGCCGCCGTCTTTGGTGCCGTCGGCTTTCTGCGGCTGGTAGTCGACCATCACTTGGGCGAAGTTCAGGGTGACGTTTTCGGTCAGGCGGTCATCGGTGCCCGAACCGCCGGTGCTCAGCGAAGTCACCAACACTTCTTCCAGGTTGATCACCATGTACTCGACCTGGCTTTCACCACCGGCCTTGCGCACGGTCAGCTTGACCTTGTCGATGTGTTTGCCGCTGGCGCACAGCATCATCAGGTTGGGCGAAGCCTTGTCGACGTACTTGGTCAGCGACAGGTCCTGGATGTTCACCTTGCCCGCGCCGCCGCCACCGCCTACATGCATGTTGCCGGACTGGGACATGCCCCAGCTCCAGTTCAGCACGTCGATTTCGTCCTTGTGGGCCTTGTCCATGGACTCGCCCTTGATGTCGCCGATCTTGATGAAAATATCAACAGCCATGTTTTCTCCCTGTGTGGCACCGGCCACTTGATTTGGTTTGTGTGGGAGGGGGCTTGCCCCCGATGCAGGCAACTCGGTCTGTCAGTCAAACCGAGATGATGCTATCGGGAGCAGGCCCCTCCCACAGAAGAGCAAGTTACTTACGCGCCTTTAGCTGAAGGCAGCTTGGACACCAGGCGCAACGACACGGTCAGCCCTTCGAGCTGGTAGTGCGGACGCAGGTAGAACTTGGAGTTGTAGTAACCCGGGTTGCCTTCGACTTCTTCCACGATCACCTCGGCGGCGGCCAACGGGTGCTGGGCCTTGGTGGTTTCGGTGGAGTGAGCCGGGTCACCGTCGACGTAGTTCAGGATCCAGTCCTGCAACCAGCGTTGCATCTCGTCCTTCTCTTTGAAGGAACCGATCTTGTCGCGCACGATGCACTTCAAGTAGTGAGCGAAACGGCAGGTGGCGAACAGGTACGGCAGGCGCGCCGCCAGGTTGGCGTTGGCGGTGGCGTCCGGGTCGTCGTATTCGGCCGGTTTCTGCAACGACTGCGCGCCAATGAACGCGGCGAAGTCGGTGTTTTTCTTGTGCAGCAGCGGCATGAAACCGTTCTTCGCCAGTTCCGCTTCACGACGGTCACTGATGGCGATTTCGGTCGGGCACTTCATGTCCACGCCACCGTCATCGGTAGGGAACGTGTGCGCCGGCAGGTTTTCCACTTCGCCGCCGGACTCAATGCCACGGATGCGCGAGCACCAGCCGTAGTGCTTGAACGAACGGTTGATGTTCACCGCCATCGCGTAGGCGGCGTTGGCCCAGGTGTACTTGGCGCTGTCGGCGCCGTCGGTGTCTTCTTCGAAGGCGAAGGCTTCCACCGGGTCGGTCTTGGCGCCGTACGGCAGGCGCGCCAGGAAACGCGGCATGGTCAGGCCGATGTAGCGCGAATCTTCCGATTCACGCAGCGAGCGCCAGCCGGCGTATTCCGGGGTGGTGAAGATCTTGGTCAGGTCGCGCGGGTTCGACAGTTCCTGCCAGGAGCCCATGCCCATCACGGTCGGCGATGCCGCAGCGATGAACGGGGAGTGCATGGCCGCGCAGACTTTGGACAGCTCGCCCAGCAGCTCGACATCCGGCGGGGACTGGTCGAAGTAGTAGTCGCCCACCAGGCAACCATAAGGTTCGCCGCCGAACTGGCCGTATTCTTCTTCGTACATCTTCTTGAAGATCGGGCTCTGGTCCCACGCGGTGCCTTTGAATTTCTTCAGGGTCTTGTGCAGGTCCGGCTTGGAGATGTTGAGCACGCGGATCTTGAGTTGCTCATCGCTCTCGGTGTTGTTGACCAGGTAGTGCAGGCCACGCCAGGCGCTTTCCAGCTGCTGGAAATCCTGGTGGTGGATGATCTGGTTGACCTGGGCGGTGAGCTTGGCGTCGATGGCGGCGATGATCGATTCGATCGACTTGATCGCGTCATTGGACACCAGGTCGGTCTGGGCCAGCGCCTGTTCAGCCAAGGTGCGCACGGCGGTTTCCACGGCTTCGCGGGCACGCTCGGTCTTGGGCTTGAACTCTTGCATCAACAGCGAGGCGAACTCGCTGGTTTCTTCGGTGGCGCCCAGGTTGAGCGCGCCTTCGCGAACGGTATTGTCGGTCATGATTACTGATCCCCTGCAGGCTTCGGCGCGCTGGCAAGTGCCTGAAGCAGTGCCGGGTCCTTGATCGCCTTCATGATGATTTCTTCAGCGCCGGTCTTGCCGTCCATGTAGGTCAGCAGGTTGGCCAGCTGGGTGCGGGCTTCGAGCAACTGGTTCAGCGAGTCGACCTTGCGGGCCACGGCGGCCGGGCTGAAGTCGTCCATGCTCTCGAAGGTCATGTCCAGGCTCAGGTTGCCTTCGCCGGTCAGCTCGTTGGGTACGTGGAACGCCACGCGCGGCTGCATGGCCTTGAGGCGCGAGTCGAAGTTGTCGACGTCCACTTCAAGGAACTTGCGGTCGGCCACTGGGGCCAGCGGCTCGGCAGGCTTGCCGGCGAGGTCGGCCATCACACCCATCACGAAGGGCAGCTGGACCTTTTTCTCGGCGCCGTAAAGCTCGACGTCGTACTCGATCTGCACTCGAGGCGCGCGGTTGCGCGCGATGAATTTCTGAGAACTTTGCTTCGCCACGTTGCTGCTCCTGGTCGCTTGAGCGACGGTGTTGTTACTGCAAAGCCTGGCGACTTACTCGTCGTCCGGGCCACGCAGGTTTTCAAATTGGGACATGCCATCGGGAATCAGATTGCGCACGATCGCCGCAAAATCGGCGTGCACCAGATTTTTCGCGCGGTTCAACAACACCGGCAGCGGGCTCGAAGGCTCGTGCCGGGTGTAATACGCAAGGATCTTGTCGAGGCTGCGCAACACGTCATCGCGGCTGGCGATGTCGCCGACCGGGCGTGGTGCGGCAGGGGCGGCGAAGTCGACCGAGGGGGCATTGTCGTCACTGACGGCCTCGGGCTCGCTGCTGCTGTCGGTGCCTGGCACCGCTTGATTGAGAATTTGCAGGGCCTGCTTGAGCGGTTGCTTCAACAGGCTCAGGTCCACGCCCTGGGCCGAACCGACCTGGTCGTTGACCTGTTGTTCGATGGCTTCACAGGCCGAACGCGCGGCGCTCAAGGCGTCGCGGGTGGCCTGCAGGAGTTCGGGATCGCTGTCGAGGAACGCGGCATTCAACTGCTGCGCGCCCAGTTGTTCGTCCGGGAAACTCATCAGGCCGCTGGCATTCAGGGCGGCGCGCAGGCTTACCGGGCCGAAGGTGCGCGAGCGCGTGAGGATACTTTCGCGCAACAGGCGAATGGTCGCGTCGCTGGTCAAGCCGGCCAGGGCGTTGATACGCACGGTAGGGTCGTTGTCGTCGTCCGCATCCAGGCGCGGGTGCAACTCGGCCCAGTATTCACGCAGGAGCGCATCGATCAACGTCAGGACTTCAGCCAGCCCGGCCACACCCTGGAGGGCGAGGGAGCTTTGCAGCAGGAAATGAGTGATGCGCAGGTCTTTGCTGCGCTGCAACAAGTCGAGGCTTTGCTGCTGGATGCTGCGCCATTCAGGCGGTTCAGCGGGCAGAACGGCGTCGCCCATGCTGCGCTCGGGTTGGCCCTTGGCATCACGCTCAAGCTGGAGAAATTGCGCGTCATACTCCATGTCTTCGCCACAAGGCGAAGTCGCGGAAACGGCGGTGAGCAGCAACGGCACATCCACTGAAATCGATCTCCCTATCAGCCCGTTAGATGACGGGCAATGCATGCATTAGTTGCGCGGTGAACTTTGCATGTTTTCTTGGTCATATAAGCACAGTGCTATTAATGTGCCATCATTGGTATTCAAGAAGTTGTGCATTTTTGGTGTAGTACTTATGCCTTGTCAAGGTAAGCTATTCGCCCTCTGTGACAGATGTGCGGTGCTTAACAACCTGCACGACCAACGGGTCGAACGGCGTACCGGGACAGGATTTTTGTCATAGAGCCCAGTTAAGATCAGCGATCATGCTGGCATCAGCAGGTTGGGGACGGCCGATTGCACGTCCTGATGGGGATTTCTCGGGGAGCGCCGTCCCGGGAATCGACCGCGCGCGAAGTAATCAGCAAGGAGGCAAGATGTCGCTGTGTTTGACTATTACTAGTTATCACAAGATTACCCCAGGGCAGTGCGCCGAAAAGTCCATGAACCAGGGCTCGATGGCGATCGGCCGCAGCTCGGATAATGACTGGGTATTGCCTGACCCAGAGCGCCTGGTGTCTTCCCAACATTGCGTTATTCAATACAAAGATGGCCGTTATTACTTAACCGATAACAGTACAAACGGTGTGGAGTTGGTCAGCGCCGGTATTCGCATGCGCCGGGGTAACAGCGAGCCGCTGCAAGACGGTGAGCTGATCCGCATCGGCGACTACGAGATCCAGGCGCGTATCGACTTCAACGTGCAAGCCGTTGATAGCCAACCGTTTGCCGGTGATTCGCCGAACAGCTTTGAAGCGCTGATGGGCGCCGTGGCCCGCCCGCCGACGCCCGCGCCAATGCCCACCCCGGTGATCGCACCGCAGTTTCAGGGCGCCTCCTCCATGGACACCCTGCCGGACCTGTTCGACTTCCTCAGCCCCACCGCTGTGCCGCCGCCGACTGTGCCGGATCATGTGCCGTCCCAGCAACACGACTTCCGTGCGCCGACCCCGGTGGTTGTACCGGTGGCCGAGCCTGTGGTTGAAGCGCCGGTGGCCTCCGGTTCAGTGATCCCTGAAGACTGGGACCTGTTCGGCGACGCGCCCGCGCCCGCGCCGGTGGTGAGCGCTGCGCCGCTACCCACGCCGCCGCTGCCCTCACCACCGCCGCCGCCACCTGCAGCGGTTATCCCGCCGCCGCCCGTGGTCGAGCCTGTGCGCCCGGTGGCCGACAGCCAACAACCCGATCTGTTGCAAGCCTTCCTGCGCGGCGCCGGCCTGGACCAATTACGTCTGGACACTGCCCAGGCGCAAGCGCAGATGGAAAACATCGGTCGCAGCTATCGGCTGATGGTCGAAGGCCTGATCGATGTATTGCGTGCCCGCGCCAGTCTCAAGGGCGAGTTCCGTATGCAGCAGACGATGATCCAGCCGGCGGAAAACAATCCGTTGAAATTCGCCCCGAATGCCGACGAAGCGTTACTGCTGCTCCTGCGCCACGGCAACCAAGCGTTTATGGCACCGGATATCGCCGTGCGCGACAGTTTCGATGACCTGCGTGCCCATCAACTGGCGGTGATGGCCGGGGTGGAGGCCGCGATCAAGCACCTGCTGGCGCGCTTCGAACCGGCGCAGTTGGAAGAACGCATGGGCAAGCCGGCCGGGCTGTCGAGTCTCTTCAACGGTTCGCGCCAGGCCCAGTACTGGCAGCAGTTCACCGAGCTCTATAGCAATATTTCCCGCGAGGCCCAGGAAGATTTCCAGGACCTGTTCGGCCGCGAATTCAGTCGGGCCTACGAAGAACACAGCGCACGACAGCGTCGCTGAACGCGGCGCGGCAACGGTTTCAACGGATAGCTAAGTACGTCATTGAGGACGCAGGATGATTCCCAGGTTTTTACTCGCAGTCGCCACCGCGCTGCTGCTGACGGCGTGCGCCAAGGAGGCCGCCAAGCCCGACGCCGCCGTCGAGGCAGAAGTGGACACCGCCGCCGTCGAGCTGCATTTCCACGCCATTTCCGGGCTTAACCCCGGCGCCAATGGCCAGGCCGCCCCGGTGCGCGTGCGCATTTTCGAACTGAAAAACGCCGCCACCTTTGGCCGCTCCGACTACTTCGCCCTGGCCGACCGTGCGCAATCGACCCTCGGCCTGGACCTGCTCGACCAGGATGAAGTGATGGTGCAACCCGGCCAACAATTGAGCATTCAGCGCGACCTTGACCCGTCCACGCGCCAGATCGGCTTGCTGGTGGGGTACCGCGAGTTGGACCGCGCGCAATGGCGCACCGTGATCAACGTGCCGCCGCGTCAATACACCGAATACCAGATCAGCCTTGATGTGCGTGCCGTGCGCGCCGACGTCGTGGTTACCCCATCCAGCCCTGCCCAATAAGAAGCAATCGGAGCCCCCATGTCTTGGAACAATCGCGTGGTCTGGTCGGAAGGCATGTTCATCGGAACGCAGCACTTCCAGCAGCATGACCGTTACCTGGAAAACCTGATCGACGCCCGCAGCCGCCCGTTGTCCGCAGGCAGCTGGGGCTTTTCCGAATTGCTGATCGACCAGGGCCTGCTGGCCCAGGGCAAGCTGGCGATCGTCTCGGCCCGTGGCCTGTTGCCCGACGGCACGCCGTTCAATATTCCCCAGGACGACCTGGCGCCGAGCCCGTTGAACGTCGACGACAACCTGCGCGACGGCCTGGTGTACCTGGCCTTGCCGCTCAAGCGCGCCGGCGCGCGCGACACGGTGGACGAAGGCGAAGCCCTGGAAGCCGCACGTTACGTGAGCCAGGTGCGTGAAGTGCGCGACGACAACGCACCGTTCGAAAACCGCGCGCCGGTGGCCGTAGGCTCGCGGGCGTTGCGCCTGCTGACTGCCCAGGATGGCATCAGCGACTACGCCGCCGTCGGCCTGGTACGCATCAAGGAAAAACGCGCCGACCGCGCCCTGGTG
Source organism: Pseudomonas sp. S3_A03 (assembly GCF_054668275.1). NCBI lineage: Bacteria > Pseudomonadati > Pseudomonadota > Gammaproteobacteria > Pseudomonadales > Pseudomonadaceae > Pseudomonas > Pseudomonas sp. S3_A03. The sequence goes on along the minus strand of NZ_CP162753.1, from coordinate 3,922,315 downwards.
CTCGACGACACCTACATTCCACCCGTATTGGACGTGGCCGCGAGCAAACCGCTGAGCGCGTTTCGCAGCGAGCTGCTGGGCCTGTTGCATCAGCGCGGCGAAGCCCTGGCTGGCCGTGTAGTCGCCTCGGGTGCCGGCGGCGCTTCGGAGATCGCTGACTTCATGCTGCTGCAACTGGTCAACCGCGCCCAGCCGTTGATCCGGCATTTCAGCCAGTTGAGCCCGCTGCACCCAGAGCGCTTCTTCAGTGAACTGGTGAGCCTGGCGGGGGAGTTCTCGACGTTTTCCACCTCGGGCCGTCGGCCCCAGGAATACCCGCAGTACCAGCATGACGACCTGGCGTTGAGTTTCGCCCCGGTGATGGCGGCGTTGCGCGAGGCGCTGTCGATGTTGATCGACAGCAAGGCCACGCCTATTCCCATCGTGGAAAAAGCCTATGGCATCCACGTGGCGATGCTGGCGGACAAGACCCTGCTCGACAACGCCAGTTTCATCCTGGTGGTGCGTGCCGATGTGCCCGGCGAAACCCTGCGCGGGCGCTTCGGCCAGCAGAGCAAGGTCGGCGCGGTGGAGCACATCCGCGACATGGTCAACCTGCAGCTGCCGGGCATCGGCCTGGTGCCGTTGCCGGTGGCGCCGCGCCAATTGCCGTACCACGCGGGCAGCACCTACTACGAACTGGACCGGGGCAGCGAGCACTGGCAACAGTTGAGCAACTCCGGTGGTTTTGCCTTCCATATCGCCGGGCAGTTCCCGGGCTTGAACCTGGCCTTCTGGGCGATCCGAGGATAATCCGCGATGCATCCCAATGATGACGACCGCACCCAGTTCATGCCGCGTCCGGGTGGCCGCGCGCCGGAACCTGCGCGTGCTGAACCCGCGCCTTTGTCGATGCCGGCCGCGCCGATGCTCACCGGCAAAAGCCAAGGCCTCAACCCGCTGGAAAGCGCCGCGGGGCCGCTGTTGGCCTTGCTGACGCGCTTGCGCAACACCATCGCCCACCCGGCGCCGGCCAGCCTGCGCGCGCAGTTGCTGGCGTACCTGCGCCAGTTCGAAGAGCGCGCCGAAGCCGCCGGCGTGGCGCGTAACGAAGTGCTGTTGGCGCGTTACGCGCTGTGCACCGCCCTGGATGAGGCGGTGTTGAGCACGCCCTGGGGCAGCACCAGCGAGTGGGGCAAGCAAAGCCTTTTGATCACCGTGCACAACGAAGCCTGGGGCGGCGAGAAAGTCTTCCAACTGCTCGACCACTGCCTGCAAAGCCCACGGGAACGCCTGTATTTGCTGGAGCTGTTGTACCTGTGCATGTGCCTGGGTTTCGAAGGCCGCTACCGCGTGATGAACGACGGACGCAGCCAGTTGGAAGCCCTGCGCGAGCGCACGGCGGCGGCGATTCGCAGCGCCCGTGGCGAGCACGAGCGCGAGCTGTCGCCGCACTGGCGCGGCGTGACCGTGGCGCGGGACCGCCTGGCGCAGTTCATGCCGCCGTGGATCGCCGTGGCCATCGGCCTGGCGCTGCTGCTGGCGTTGCTGTTCGTGCTGCGCATGTTGCTGGCGGCGCAGGCGGAACCGGTGTTCAAGAATATCCATGCCCTGGGCGAGATCCCGGTGCAGGCCATCGACCGTCCGGTGGCGCAGCCCAAAGTCATCGAGCGGCCGCGTCTGGCGGGCTTCCTGGCGGAAGACATCAAGGCCGGGCGCGTGGCGGTGGAAGACAAGGTCGACCGCTCCGTGGTGACCATTCGTGGCGATGAGCTGTTCGCGTCCGCCAGCTCCAGCATCGTCGATGACTACCAGCCGCTGATGCTGCGCATCGCCGACGCCGTGCGCAAGGTCAAGGGCCAGGTGCGCGTCACCGGCCACAGCGACAACCGCCCGATTGCCACGCTGCGCTTCCCGTCCAACTGGGCGTTGTCCGAAGCGCGGGCCAAGTCGGTGCTGGAAATCCTGGCGGCCAAGACCGGCCAGGCGGATCGCTTCAGTGCCGAGGGCAGAAGCGACACCGAGCCGCTGGCCACCAACAGCACAGCCGAAGGCCGTGCCCGCAATCGTCGGGTTGAAATCACCGTATTGGCGGAGGGCGTCGAGTGAAGGCGTTTTTCAGTTTCATGATTCGCTGGGTGATCCCGGTGCTGGGCCTGATCGCCCTGAGCCTGATCATCTGGTTTGTCGGGCCGTTGCTCGACGTGCTGGTGCCAGAAGGGCGCCGTTGGGCGCTGATCATCCTGGTGTTTGGGGTGTGGATCGCCTATCGCGTGTTCCGCATCGTCCAGGCCCGTCGCCAGGCCGCCGAAGTCATGCGCAGCCTCGCGGCGCAAACGCCGGTCGACCCCAACAGTGTGGCCACCGCCGAAGAGCTGTCGACCCTGCGCGAGCGCATGGACGAAGCCCTCGCGCTGTTGAAAAAAGCCAAGCTCGGCGGTGATGAGCGGCGCAACCTCTATGAACTGCCGTGGTACGTGATCATCGGGCCGCCGGGCTCGGGCAAGACCACCGCGCTGGTCAATTCCGGCCTGCATTTTCCGTTGGCCGCGCAGTTGGGCGCCGGTGCGGTGCGCGGCGTCGGTGGTACGCGCAACTGCGATTGGTGGTTTACCGACCAGGCCGTCCTGCTCGACACCGCTGGCCGCTACACCACCCAGGACAGCAACTCCAAGGTGGATAAAGCCGCGTGGCTGGGCTTTCTCGACCTGCTGAAAAAGCAGCGCTCGCGTCGCCCCATCGACGGCGCATTCATTGCGATCAGCCTGTCGGATTTGCTGCTCGGTACCGACGCCGAGCGCGCCGCCCACGCCGCTGCGATTCGCCTGCGTATCCAGGAGCTGTACACCCAACTGGGCGTGCGCTTCCCCATCTACCTGATGCTGACCAAGCTCGACCTGGTGCCGGGCTTCATGGAGTTCTTCGACAACCTGAGCAAGGAAGACCGCGCCCAGGTGTGGGGCATGACGTTTGCCCTGGACGACGGCAAGAACAGCGACAGCCCGCTGGCCCATTTGCAAAGTGAGTTCGCCGGCCTCGAACAGCGCCTCAACGAACGCTTGGTGGAGCGCCTGCAACAGGAACGCGACCCGGCGCGGCGCGACCTGATCTACGGCTTCCCACAGCAGTTCGGCGCGTTGAAGGATTGCCTGCAAAGCTTCCTCGAAGGCGTGTTCAAACCCAACGCCTTCGAAGAGCGTGCGTTGCTGCGCGGTGTGTATTTCACCAGCGGCACCCAGGAAGGCAGCCCGATTGACCGCCTGATCGGCGCCATGGCCCAGAGCATGAACCTGGACCGCCAGCACCTGGCGCGCCAGAGCGGCACCGGGCGCAGTTACTTCATCGAAAAACTGTTTACCGCCGTGGCATTTGCCGAGCGTGGGCTAGTGGGGGTGAACCCGAAGGTCGAACGGCGGCGCAAATGGATTGCACGCGGTGTCCTTGCGGCTACCGTGGCCCTGGTGGTCGTGGTCAGCAGCCTGTGGTGGGTGAGTTATCGCGCCAACCAGGCCTATATCACCCAGGTCGACCAGAAGGTCGCGCCGCTGGGCCAGACCGTACAGAACCTGAGCCCGGCACAGCGCGAAGTGCTGGCCGTGCTGCCGTTGCTCAACGCGGTAAAAAACCTTGCGGGTGACTCGCCCAACTGGTCAGAGGGCCTGGGCTTGTATCAGGGCGACATGCTCGAAGCCGAGTCCGCCAGCGTCTACCGCAAGCTGCTGATCGCGGTGTTTGCGCCACGCCTGGTGACGCGCATCGAAGAACAACTGCACGGCGGCGGCAACTCGGACTTTCTTTACGAAGGCCTCAAGGCCTACCTGATGCTGGCCGACAGCGAGCATTACGACCCGGACTTCATCAAAGCCTGGATCGCGCTCGACTGGGACCGCAACTTGCCGCGCGACTTGCCGGCCGATCAGCGCCAGGCGTTGACCGGGCACTTGCAGGCGTTGTTCGAGCGCCACCCACCGAATGCGCGCCTCGACCCACGTTTGATCGACGATCTGCGCCGCCAACTGCAACAATTGCCGGTGGCCCAGCGTGTCTACGACCGGGTCAAGCGCCAGAAGCTGCCCGAGGGTATCCCGGACTTTCGCATCAACGAAGCCGCCGGTCGCGACGCCGCGCTGGTGTTCAGCCGCAAGAGCGGCAAGCCGTTGGGCGAGCCGTTGAGCGGGTTTTTCACCGCCAAGGGCTATCGCCAGGCGTTCCTGCTCAGCAGCCTGAACCAGACCGGCACCCTCGCTGAAGAGCAATGGGTGCTCGGCCGTGAGCAGGCCGATCAACAGAACGTGGTGAGCCTGGCCGCCGATGTGCGGCGCCTGTACTTCCAGGATTACCAGCGTCAGTGGGACGCGCTGCTCGCCGACATCGACTTTGTGCCCATCACCAGCGTGGCTCAGGCGGCTGACGTGCTGCGGGTGATTTCCGGGCCGAGCTCACCGCTGAAAAAACTGCTGGTGGCGGTGGCCAAGGAAACCGACCTGCAAGCCGAAGAGCGCCAACTGGCGGCCAAAGGTGTGCCGGTGGAAGGCGGTGTGGACAAGCTCAAGGAGCGCCTTGGCAGCCTGCTCGGCCAGGAACAACCCACCGCCAATGCCCCGCAGGCGGCGGATGATCCGGTGACTGCGCACTTTGCCGAGCTCAACAGCATCGTCAGCAAGAACGAAGGCGAACCGGCGGCCATCGATGGCCTGCTGTCGGACATGAATGCGCTGTATGTACAGGTCAGCGCCATGGTCGGCGCCAGCGGCGACGCCTTGCTCGGTGAGGCCAAGAACCAGGCGTCGGCCGCCGCCACGCGGGTCAGCCTGAATGCCGAGCGCCAGCCGCCATTGGTACAGGGCATGGTCAAGTCGGTGGTCAATTCCACCACCAACAGCATGATGGGCGGCGTGCGTAACCAACTGAACGCGGCCTGGGTCAGCGAAGTGGTCAACGTGTACCGCCAGTCGTTGGCGGGGCGTTACCCGATGTCGCCGGGCAGCACCCGCGACGCCACCCTGGATGACTTCGGCCAGTTCTTCGGCGTGGGCGGGGTGATGGACAACTACTTCCGCAAATACCTGCAACCTTACGTGGACACCTCCGCGCCGACCTGGCGCTGGCAGCCGGGCGCCGCGCAGAAGCTGGGGATTGCGCCGGGTGTGCTGCAAACCTTCCAGCGTGCCGCGACTATTCGCGATGCGTTCTTCAGGTCGGGGGGCACTCAGCCTATCGTGCGTTTCGAGCTCAAGCCGGTGTCGATGGACCCGACCATTACCCAGTTCCTGCTTGACCTCGACGGCCAGCAACTGAGCTACGACCACGGCCCGAGCCGCCCGGTAGCGATGCAATGGCCGAACCCCGGCAGCATTGGCGTGGTGCGTATTTCCATCATGCCGCCGTCGGCCAGTGGCCGTTCCGGCGTGACCCTGGATGGCCCGTGGGCGTGGTTCCGCCTGCTGGAGCAATCGGACCTCACCGCCGGCAACTCGCCGGACCGCTTCAACCTGCGTTTGCGGGTCGATGGCGCGAGCATCGCCTACGAGTTGCGCGCCAACAGCGCCTTCAACCCGTTCAAGAGTCGCGTGCTCAGTGGCTTCAGCCTGCCGGAGCGGCTATGACGAGCCTGGGTTTCTACGGCAAGCTGGCCAGTCGCGGGGACTTTGTCAGCCGCGCCTTGCCCCAGAGTTTTATCGGCCCGTGGGACAGCTGGCTCGCGGCGGGCTTGCTCGCCAGCCAGAACAGCCTGGGCGGTGATTGGCTCAATGTGTACCTGGTCAGCCCGTTGTGGCGCTTTGTACTGGCGCCGGGCGTATGCGGGCCGGACGCGGCGACCGGCGTGGTGATGCCGAGCATCGACCGGGTGGGGCGCTATTTTCCGCTGGCGGTGGTGGCTTTGCTCGATCACAACAACAACCCCGCCTCCCTGGTGGGCGGGTCGGACGCGTGGTTCGAGCGGGCTGAAGAGTTGCTGCTCAGCACCCTGGACGCCGGCGCGACATTTGAAGGTTTCAACGACGGCCTCGACCGCCTCGGCGCGCCGACGGCTGAGCCGCGTGCGGTCGACAGCCGTTTCGCCAGCCTGCAACGCATGGCCGCCACCGAGCCCCATGGGCGCATGGCCGCGCTCGCCGAGCAGGCCTGCGAAGGCGCAAGCCTCTGGTGGGGCCGTGGCTCGCAACGTATTTCCCCTGGTTTATTGCGGTGTCAGGGCTTGCCCGCCGCCAGCGATTTTGCGCAGTTTTTGCTCGGACAAGAAGGTGTGGTGTAGATGGGGGCGACGTACAAATCCGCAAGCAAAAGCCATGTAGGCATGGTGCGCCAAGTCAACGAAGACGCGTGCCTGGACCTGCCGGAAAACCGCCTGTGGGTGGTGGCCGACGGCATGGGCGGGCATGCGGCGGGGGACTACGTCAGCAGCCTGATCGTCGACAGCCTGCGCAGCGTGCCGATGGGTCGCTCCCTCGACGAATACTCGGCGGCCTTGCGCAATGACCTGATCCGCATCAACGCTGCCGTGCGTGAAGAAACCGCCAACCGTGGCGTGACCATGATGGGCAGCACCGTGGTGGTGCTCGCCGCGCGCGGCCTGCGCGGCGTGTGCCTGTGGGCCGGTGACAGTCGCTTGTATCGCCTGCGCGACGGCGTGCTGGAGGGCATTTCCCGCGATCACAGTTATGTGCAGGACTTGCAGGACAGCGGCCTGCTCAGCGAAGCCGACGCCCGCACACACCCGCGCGCCAATATCGTCACCCGCGCCGTGGGCGTGGAAGCCCAGCTTGAGGTGGCGGTGCTCGATCTGCTGATCGCCCCCGGTGACAGTTACCTGCTGTGCAGCGATGGCCTGAACAAGACCGTCGAAGATCATGAAATCCGCGACGTGCTCAGCCACGACGCCCCGGATGAAATCGTGCGCAGCCTGGTACACCTGGGGCTTAATCGCGGCGCACCGGACAACATCACCGCCATCGTCGTGAAGGTATCGGTATGAATATCGTGATTCCGGGCTACGACATCGAAGGCGAGATCGGCGAAGGCGCGATGGCCAGCGTATACCTGGCAACCCAGCGCTCGCTGGAGCGCAAGGTGGCGTTGAAGGTGATGGCGGCGGCGCTGGCGGCCGACCCGACGTTCTGCGAGCGCTTCCTGCGCGAAGGCAAAACCCTGGCGCGCCTGTCGCACCCGCACACGGTGACCATCCATGACATCGGCAATGTCGGTGAGCTGTATTACATGGCCATGGAATACCTGCCCAACGGCACGCTCAAGGAACGCATCGCCGCCGGCATGACGCCGGAGCAGGGCGTGACCTTGATTCGCCAGATTGCCTCGGCGCTGGGTTATGCGCATGCCCAGGGCTTGGTGCACCGCGACGTCAAGCCGGCGAACATTCTGTTTCGCGCCGACGGCACGGCGGTGTTGTCGGACTTTGGCATTGCCAAGTCCCTGGATGACCGCACCCAGTTCACCCAGGCCGGTTTTGCCGTGGGCACGCCGAGCTACATGAGCCCGGAACAGGCGCGGGGCCAGGAGATCGATGGCCGCGCCGACCTGTATGCGCTGGGCGTGGTGTTGTACGAAATCCTCGTCGGCAAGCTGCCGTACAGCGGCACCGATGCGCTGTCTACCGCGCTGGCGCACCTGACCGAGCCATTGCCGGAATTGCCGGTGCACCACGGCCGGTATCAGGGCGTGCTGCGCAAGCTGCTGGCCAAGGACCCGGCCGAACGGTTCCCGGATGCGGCGGCATTGCTGCTGGCGCTGGAGCAACTGCCGGCGGATTCGCCGGAAGCCACGCTGGTGCGGCCGCTGCCTATTCCGATGAATTTTGATTTGGCGGGGATCACGCCGCAGTCCATCGAGATCCCCACCGCCAAACCCCAGCCGCAGCCGGAGCGCCAACCGGTGGTGACGCCGACGCAGCACAAGGCTGTGTCCGAACAGCGCCGTGGGCCGGTGTTGGCACTGGCGGCGGTAGCCGTGGCGGTGGCGCTGGCGATTGGCGGCGCGAGTTACTGGTGGTTGAGCGGTAGTGACGAACCGGCAAAACCGCCTGCAGCCGTTGTACCGGCAGCCACGCCGCCGGCCATGCCCCCCGCAGCGGTGGCCGAGGTGGATGGCGGCCAGCGCCCGCTGTTGATGGCCGGTAAAAAGACCCTGTTCCAACGTGTGCTGAGCAAGCCCGGCGCCAAGCTTTCCAGCGAGGCCGGCAGTGCGCCCGGCAAAGCGCTGCCGGCGTTCTCCGTGCTCTACGTGTACCAACGCAAAGACCTCGACGGCCAGCCGTGGGTGCGCGTCGGCGCCGCCACCGATGGGCGCAGCGACGGTTGGTTGCCGGCCGCCCAGGTCAGCGACTGGAAGCAGAGCCTGGTGCTCAAGTTCACCGAGCGCTCGGGGCGTGCGCCGGTGATGTTCCTGCGCCAACCGGGGGAAGTGGAAAAACTGCTCGCCGACCCCGCCGCCGCCAAAGGTGTGCTGGCCAAAGCGCAGAAGCACAGCGACGACAACGGCCAGGTCCTGGCCCTGGAACCGGCTGCCAGCGCGGTGCCGCAGAACCAGTTTTACCTGTTGCCGATCTTCGACTCCAAAGAGAGCTTCGACGAAAACGGCCAGCCGGTGCAGTTGCTCAATATCGCCTCCATCGACCCCGGCAGCAGCGCGGTGGCCAAGCCGGCCACGCCGGTCATCAATGCCAATGCCGACGCCTTCCGCACCGCCGTAGTGCTGGTGGTGGATACCACCGTGTCGATGCAGCCCTACATCGACCAGATCCGCGATGTGGTACACGAACTGCAAACCCGTATCGCCGAGCGCGGCGAACTCGATAGCGTCAGCTTCGGCATGGTCGGCTTTCGCAACAGCACCCAGAAAACCCCCGGCCTGGAATACGTGGCCAAGACCCTGATCACTTTGGATCAGGGCCGCGACCCGCAGCGTTTCCTCGACATGGCGCGCCAGGTCAAAGCCTCCAGCGTGTCCAGCCATTCGTTCAACGAAGACGCGTTTGCCGGGGTGATGCAGGCGGTGGATGGCATGGACTGGTCCGGCTATGGCGGGCGCATCATCCTGCTGGTCACCGATGCCGGTGCGCTGCGCAAGAACGACCCGTTTGCCGCCACCCAGATGAACGAGGCCGAAGTGCGTCAGGCCGCGTTGGGCAAGCAGATCAAGATCTACGCCCTGCACCTGCGCACCGATGCCGGCAAGAAAACCCACGCCGGCGCCGAGAGCCAGTACCGCGTGCTCACCGCCGACGCCAACCCGCAGATCGGCGACCTGTACACGCCGGTACCGGGTGGCGATGTACGCAAGTTGGGCGAGCGTGTCGACGAGATCGGCACGGTCTTCGCCAACCTGGTGCACCAGGTACGCAGCAACACGCCGCAGCCGGTGCCGTTGCTGAGTGCCGCGCCAAGCCTGGCGGACAAAACCGCGGCGGTCGGGTATGCCATGCACATGGACTTCCTTGGCCGCAAGACCGCGAGCCAGGCGCCGCAACTGGTCAGCGCCTGGACCGCCGATCGCGACCTGACCAACCCGGCGCTGCCGGCGTTCCAGGTGTGTGTGATGCTGACCAAATTGCAGCTCAACGACTTGCAGCAGTCGCTGAAACTGATCGTGGACGCGGCGCGCAAGACCCAGACCTCGCCCAAGGATTTCTTCCAGGAAATCGCCAGTGCCTCGGCCTATATGAGCCGCGACCCGCAAGCCCTGCGCAAGGGCGGCAACCTGGCCGACGGCGGCATCCTCGGCGAATACCTGGAAGGCCTGCCGTACCGCAGCAAATCGCTGAACATGACCCAGGATTTGTGGTTGTCGTTGAGCGTGGCCGAGCAGGAAGACTTTATCGACGAGTTGGATTCGAAGATCCGCCTCTACGAAACCTTCCACAATGACGTGGCCAACTGGGTCCGTTTTGGCGATGCCGAGCCGGGCGATGCGTTGTACCGCGTGCCGTTGTCGACGCTGCCGTAATGCTGAACCTGAGCGCGGTGCACAAGAGCCGGGGCGTCGGTAGCCAGCGTTATAGCCTGGTGATCCCGGCGCTGACGCTGCGTGCGGGCGAGCAAGTAGCGATTGTCGGGCCCAGCGGTTGCGGCAAAAGCACCTTGCTGGATTTGCTCGCGCTGGTGCTGGCGCCGGATCAGGTGGGCGGCTTCGAATTCAATCGGCAGGACATCGCTGGCTTGTGGCGCGCCGATCAGCAGTCCGTACTCGCCGCATTGCGCCGCCAACACCTGGGCTATGTCCTGCAAACCGGCGGGCTGCTGGGGTTTCTCGATGTGCGCGGCAATATCGCTTTGTCCCGCCAACTGCTGGGCTTGAAGGACGATGGCAGCGTGACGCGTCTGGCCGAACAGCTGGAAATCAGCGACCAGTTGGCCAAGAAACCCTCGGCACTGTCGGTGGGGCAACGCCAGCGCGTGAGCTGCGCGCGTGCCCTGGCCCACGCACCGCAACTGGTGCTGGCGGATGAGCCCACCGCGTCCCTCGACCCGCTGAATGCCGAACGTGTGATGCATGCACTGTTGGCCCAGGCCCGCGAATACCGCGCCGCCTGCGTGATCGCCACCCATGACGAACCCCTGGCCCGCGCCAGTGGCTTGCAGGTGCGGCGCATCAGTTGCCGCCGCGATGCCGACGGCGGCGTCACCGCCACCCTTGGGGAGGCGTGCTGATGCGTATCCCCTTGGTGGCGTCGTTGGCCTGGCAGGATTACCGCAACGATGCGTGGCTGTCGGCCTGTTCGGTGCTGGCGCTGGTGGCGGTGATCGCGCCGTTGCTGGTGTTATTCGGCCTGAAATTTGGACTGGTTAGCAGTTTGACCGAACGATTGCAGACCGATCCGGCTACCCGTGAAATTATTCCGCTGGGCGGTGGTCGATTCAGCAGCACATTTATCGCGCAGCTGGGCCAACGCCCTGATGTGGCGTTTGCGCTGCCGCGCACGCGGCAGATCGCGGCGACGGCGCAGGTGGGAACGCTGACCCTGGAGATGCTGCCGACGGCGCCGGGTGATCCCTTGCTGGGCGATCTGGCGATGCCCAAGGGCCTGGACCAGATCGTGCTAAGCCACACCGCCGCCGAAAAGCTGGCGGCACGGCCTGGCGACATGTTGGAAACCCGCTTCGCGCGTCAGGTGGCTGGGCGTGTCGAGGAACAGCGCACGCGGGTGCGGGTGGTGGCGGTGTTGCCGTTGGAAGCCTTTGCCCGAGACGCTTTGTTCGCCGACCTGGGCTTGCTGGAAGCGGCGGAAGATTATCGCGATGGGCGCGCCGTAGCGGCGTTGGGATGGGCGGGGGAAGAGGTGGCCGTGGGCGAGCAGCGCGTGTATCCGGCGTTTCGCCTGTATGCGCGCAGCCTCACTGATGTGGAGACGCTGCGCGTGTTTTTCGCCGGGCAGAACCTGTTGGTGTCGACCCAGGCGAACACCATTGCCCAGGTGCAGTCGTTGAGCCGCAACCTGTCGGTCGTATTCTGGATCATCGCCGGGTTGGCGTTGGCGGGCGCTTTTGCGGCGATCTTCGCCGGGGCCCTGGCCGCTGTGGCGCGCAAGCGTCGGGAATTGTCGGTGTTGCGCCTGTTGGGATTTCCCACCGGTGGGCTACTGTTGTTCGTGGTGCTGCAGGCGCTCTATAGCGCAGGCTTTGCCGCCGTGTTCAGCGCCGGGCTCTATGGCCTGGCCGAGGCGGGGTTGAATACATTATTCGTGCAGGTGCCGGGCGAACACGCCAGTCACCTGCTGGCGCGCCACTACGGCCTGGCCCTGATTGCAGTCCTCGGCGTCAGTGCCGTGGCGGCAGCTTGCGGCGGTTGGCGAGTGGCGCGTATACAGGCTTGCGAAGGAATCAGAGATGTATAAGTTACTGGGCGCCGCCGTGGCGCTGAGCCTGGCCTCGCTGGCCTGGGCGGATGAAGCAAGCGATAAACTGGACAACCCCAAACCGTTGCCGGACGACGTCAGCCTGCCGCTGCCGTGCGACGGCAATATGGTGTTCCGCTACGCCTACGTGCTGGCCCAGGGCACCCTGGATGACCGTGAGATCAGCCTCGGTTACCCCTTTGCCGAAGGCGAGGCGGGGTATCAGCAGTCGTTTATTTCCGGCTATCGCCGCGATTTCATCAACGGCCAGTTCACCCTCAAGGACTTGCCCAGGGACTGGAACAAAGTCATCGCGCCGCTGATGCCGAAGACCGACGCCAAGACCCCGCTCAAGCCCATGCTGTATTTCATCGGCAAGTACGAAGTTACCGCGCGCCAGTACGCCCAGGTGATGGCCCAGGCGCAGTCCCTGGCCAGTGGCGAGCCGGCCCCGGCCTGCGAGGCGCCCACCGGCATGGCCGGGCGTTTGCCCAAGGTGAAGCTGTCGCGCTTTGAGGCCGAGCGCTTCTCGGCGGTGTACAGCGCCTGGCTGATGAAATACCACCGTGAGTTGCTGCCGGTGAGCGGGCGCGGGACGTCGGCCGAAGACGGCGGCCTGGGGTTTGTGCGCCTGCCTACCGAGGTGGAATGGGAGTTCGCGGCACGCGGTGGCCAGGCGGTGAGCCGTCAGGACCTGGAAGGGCGGTTGTTCCCGCGCCGCGCCGAAGGCAGTGACAGCGACGGCCCGCTGGGCGATTACGCGGTGTTCAACCAGGTCGCCGGCGGCACAGGTCAGGCCGCGCGCTTGATGCCCATCGGCACCAAACTGCCCAACCCGATCGGCATGTTCGATGTGATCGGCAACGCGGCGGAAATGGTCCAGGAATCTTTCCAACTGGTACATGCCGGGCGCCGCCAGGGCACCTATGGCGGCTTCGTGGTCAAGGGCGGCAATTACCTGGAAGGCGAGGGCACGCTGTTTACCGGCATGCGCCGCGAATACCCGTTGTTCGCCGCCGACGGCACCGAACAAAGCAACGAAACCACCGGTTTTCGCGTGGCGATTGGCGCGCTGTCCGCGCCGCGCTCGCGCTACAAGGAGCTGTTCGCGCAGTGGCAAAAGGAAGGGCGCCTGGCGTCGCTGACCGACGCCATCGACGACGCCCAGGACCCCACCAAGCGCCTGGACAGCATCATCGCCGCCAGCGCCGACCCCAAGCTGCAAGCCGAACTGGGCCTGGTCAACGAAGAGCTCAAGCGCAACGTTTCGCTGATCGCCCAGCAACGCGAAGAGGCGGCCGGCAACCTGATTCAGTCTTCCGCGCTGGTGGCCGAGACCATCAGCAACTACAACATTCGCCTGGCCAACCTGCAGAAGAGCCGCCAGCAGGCCGTGGACAACAAGGACCAGGCCAGCGCGCAGTTGTTTGATATGGCCATTGCCAACGGGCGCAGCGCCCTCGACGGCGCGGTCGCGATTTACATCGACAACCTGGCCACCGGCACGCGCTACACCGATGCGGTGATCCAGGCACAGTTTCAACGGATCAAGGAAGAGTTGGATCGCAAGCCCGTGCTCGGTAAGAGCCTGGTCACGCGCGCGACACTATTCGTCAGCCATGTCGGCAATTACCGCAAACAACAGCGGGCCGACCCGGCGACGATCTTGAAGGAATTGCTCGCAGCGAGCGGTCAGCGGTCTTGACCGTTGGTTGCAGCGAGCTTGGAAGGGACTCAGGCGGCGGTTGCCGTGCTGGGCAAGTCAAACTTAGAAGAGAACACAACTTATGCTTTTTTCCCGTAAGGCGGTTTCCAAGCGTCATTTGCTGCTGATCGCGGCCGGCTTCAGCACGGTGCTGACCGGTTGTGCGACATCGCCGGCCTCCAAGGTCGCGTCCAGCACAAAGTCGAGTACTACCCCAACTGCTACGAGCCGGTACAGCACCTGCGTGCCACCGATTCGAACATGACCAAGTCGGTTGTCACTGGCGCGGCCATCGGCGCTGCCGGCGGTGCCTTGCTGGGCGCCCTGACCGGCGACAAGGAAAAGCGCGGTCGTAACGCCGCGATCGGCGCAGCCGGTGGTGCCCTGGCCGGCGGCGCGGCGGGTTACTACACCGAGCGTCAGAAGCAGATCGCCGATGACAACCAGCGCATCGCCTCCTATGCCGCTGACGTGAACAAAAGCGCTTCCGATATCGATCGCAGCACGGCGTATGCCAAGGCGTCCCAGCAGTGCTACCAGAGCGCGTTCACCAAGCTGGTCTCGGACCGCAAGGCCAAGACGGTCAACGACACCGAAGGCCGCAAGCGCCTGGCGGAAATCGTCGCGGGCCTGAAGGAATCCAATGACCTGATCGTTGCGGTCAATGGCAAGGCTGCCGAAGACCTGAACAACTACACCCAGGCCTACGAGAAAGACCTGCAACAGGTCGGCGTGCAGCGTGCCGACGTGGTCACCGTGGCCAAGGCCGATGTAACGCCTGTCGTGCCGCCGGCCAACAAGAAGAAAGGCACCGGTACCAAGCCGCCGAAGAAGCCGCCGCTGCCAACCGTACCGACCGAAGCGGTGTCCACCGAGAAAACCTTCCAGGCCGCCCAGACCAAGCAAGATGAAAGCAAGAAGGTCGCCAGCGCCGGCAAGGCACAGATCGAAGGCACCTGCCGCGATCCAAACCTGGCCGATTGGGCACCGGTACCTTGCCCTAACGTTTGAGTAAGATGTTGCTATAAGCGTTAAACGCCAGCCGATCTGCGCCTAAAGCGCTAGATCGGTGGCGTTCTGCTTGCAATTGGTTACACTGCTGCGGCCACTTAATAATGACACCGAGGCCGCGTGCATGAAATTTCGTCTTCTCTTGTGGGTGCTGGGCCTGATGATGGGCAAAGCCAGCCGCACCAATCCTGCCTTCCAGCAACAGTTGGGTGACAAAGACCTGGCGTTCCAGTTGCAGACCCTCGACGGCAAGGTTGCCCGTCACTTCATCGTCAAAGACCAGCGTATTACCAGCCGCTCAGGGGTTCACCCGGCGCCGGCGTTCGCGATTGCGTTCAAGGATGCGGCCTACGGCTTCGCCACGATGCAGGCGAAGAATAAGCAATTGGCGTTCATGACGGGGATTCAGGACAAGTCGATCCAGATCAAGGGCAACCCGGCGCTGGTGATCTGGTTCCAGGGGTTGACCAAGTATTTGCGGCCGAAGAAAAAGAAGAGCTGAGGTTTTTCAGTAAAACCGAGTTGCTCCCGATAGCGGCCTGACAGGTTATACATTCAGCCTTGGCTGAACTGAGAGGCCAGCTCTCGCAACAGCACTTCGGCGTCCAGCACCTTGGCGACCACTTCCTCAGCCTTTTCGCGGCTCAAGCCCAGACGCTCCAGCAACGCATCCGGGATGGTTTCATCCGGCCCGGATCCAATCCCGCGGCTGCGCAACAGGCGCACGGCCAGGCACACCAGGTTCGGGTATTCGGCGTATTGGCCGTCGTAGGTCGGGTCGTGCTGGAAGCGCAGGGCGGTGGACAGTTCATCCGGCATGTCCCAATAGCGCATCAGCCAGGCACCGATCTGTTCGCGGCTGATCCCCAGCAGGTGCTGTTCCACGTAGCTGTGGCACAGGTGCGGGTTGACCTCCAGATGGCGGCAGATCAGTGAGAAGTGCGGCGGAAACACGTGGGCCAGCAGCAGGTAACCGAAGTTGTGCAGCAGGCCGGCGAGGTAAGTCAGGCCGGCTTCCGGGCGCTGGGCGCGGGGCATGGCACGGGTCAGGCCTTCGATCACGGCGGCGGTGTAGATCGACTGGTGCCAGTACGGCGTGGCCTGGTGGGGGTGATCTTTGGGCAGGCTCAGGGTTTTGCCCAGGGCCAGGCCCAGCGCCAGGTTGATGACCAGGTCAAAGCCCAGCACGCGGACGATGGCGTCTTCCACCGAGCGGATCTTGCCCGGTGATGCGTAGTACGGGGACGCTGCCCAGCTCACCACTTGAGCCGCCAGCGCCGGGTCGGTTTCGACCACGCCGGTGATGTCGTCGATGGTCGCATTGGGGTCCACGCGCAGCTTGATGATCTTTTGCGCGGTGTCGGCCAGCGGCGGAATCTCGATAGTCGCTTCCAGGCGCTGCTGAATGCGGCGCGCGGTGAACGCCTGCATGGCCTGAGTGATTTCCTCGCGGTCATCGTTGGGGCGGTCGAGGTTGGGGCGGATATTGCTCAGCGGCTCGCCGAACTGCGCGGCGCTGGCCTTGGTGAGCATGGTTTTGAAGGCGTCACTGGCGATTTCCAGCAGTAACCCGGCTTCGCCAGAGTGCACCAGCAGACTCGGCTCGTTGAGCAGGCTGCCTTCGTACAGACATGGCGAACTGGTAAGTGCCGGCAACCCGGGCAGCAGGCTCAGCTCATGCTTGTCCAGCATGCGCCTGACGCGTTCCGGCGGCACCGCCGTGAGGCGGCGGCCGGTGAGTTCGGTGAGGCGGTTGAGGTCGAGCAACTGGTTTTGCGGAAACAGCACCATCAGTGCGCCCACCGCATCTTCCAGCAGCACCGCCTGGACCTTTCGTGCTGGATTCAGGCCCGGATGTTCGATGACTTCCGCGTAGGGGATGGCGAGTTTTGCGAGCAGAGCCCGAATGACCGGCGGGGCGGTCAGTGGGGCTGTGGCGAGAGCAACTTCTGACATGGCCTGATCCAAATTCGTACAGTCACCGAAGTATAACCAGCTTGATACATCTGTAGGTCGCTTAAGTGAGTCAGGCGTCACACTTGGCCGTATTGCTGCCCGTGGCGCAGCCAGCGATCCAGCAGCGGGCTGACGTGATCCGGCCAGCGTTCCAGCAGGGCTTGCGCCGCATCGCGTACGGCAGGCAACAAATCGGCGTCACGCATCAGGTCGGCGACCTTGAATTGCAACAGGCCGGTCTGGCGAGTACCGAGCATTTCGCCGGGGCCGCGCAGTTCCAGGTCTTTTTCGGCAATGACAAAACCGTCGTTGGTCTCGCGCATGATGCCCAGGCGCTGACGGCCGATCTGCGACAGCGGAGGGTGATACAACAATACGCAGTGGCTGGCCGCACTGCCCCGGCCCACGCGGCCGCGCAGCTGGTGCAGTTGCGCCAGGCCCAGGCGCTCTGGGTTTTCGATGATCATCAAGCTGGCGTTGGGCACGTCCACGCCGACTTCAATCACCGTGGTGGCCACCAGCAATTGCAGATTGCCGGCCTTGAATTCGGCCATCACCGCCGCTTTTTCCACTGGTTTCATGCGCCCGTGAATCAGCCCGACCTTGAGTTCGCCGAGGGCGCTGGTGAGGTCCTCGAAGGTGGTTTCGGCGGCCTGGCAGGTCAGCTCTTCGGACTCTTCGATCAGCGTGCACACCCAATACGCCTGGCGCCCTTCTGCGCACGCGCCGCGTACGCGTTCAATCACTTCCACCCGCCGGGTGTCGGTGACCAGCACGGTGTTGACCGGGGTACGCCCTGGCGGCAGTTCGTCGAGGATCGAGGTGTCGAGGTCGGCGTAGGCGCTCATGGCCAGGGTGCGGGGGATGGGTGTGGCGGTCATGATCAACTGGTGCGGGTTCATGCGCCCGCCCACGCCTTTTTGGCGCAGGGCCAGGCGTTGTTGCACGCCGAAGCGGTGTTGCTCGTCGATGATCACCAGGGCCAGGTTCTTGAACTGCACTTCGTCCTGGAACAGCGCGTGGGTGCCCACCACCATCGGCGCGCCGCCGGCGATCTGTTCCAGGGCCGCTGCGCGGTTCTTGCCCTTGAGCTTGCCGGCCAGCCATGCCACTTCCAGGCCCAGCGGTTCGAGCCAGCGCTTGAAGGTGATGAAGTGCTGCTCGGCAAGGATCTCGGTTGGCGCCATCAACGCCACCTGATAGCCCGCCTCCAGTGCCTGCAAGGCGGCGAGGGCGGCGACCACGGTCTTGCCGGCGCCCACGTCGCCCTGGATCAGACGCAGCATCGGCTCTTGCTGGCTGAGGTCGTAGGCGATTTCATTGCCAACGCGCTGCTGGGCACCGGTGGGCGCAAAACCGAGGTTGGCCAGGTATTGCGCGGGCAGGCGCGTGGCCTTGGGCATCGCCGGCGCGCGCAGGGAACGCATGCTTTCGCGCAGGCGTTGCTGGGACAACTGATGGGTGAGCAGTTCTTCGAAAGCCAGGCGGTGCTGGGCCCAGTGATGACCCAGGGCCAGTTCGTCGACATCGGCATCGGCCGGCGGGTTATGCAAATAGCGAATCGCGTCATCCAGCGGCGCCAATTGATAATCGCGGGCCAGTTCCAGGGGCAGCCAGTCGGGCAGGCTCTTGGGGCCGAGCATCGTCAGCGTCTGCATGCATAGCTGGCGCAGGCGCTGCTGGGTAAGGCCTTCGGTAAGCGGATAGATCGGCGTGAGGGTGGTGTCTACCGGCGGCGGTTCGTCGCCGGTAATCGCACGGTATTCAGGGTGGTAGATCTCCAGGCCGGACGCCCCGGGGCGCGCTTCGCCGTAGCAGCGTACGCGGGTACCCCGCTTGAGGCCGTCCTTCTGCGCGTTGCTGAAATGGTAGAAGCGCAGGCTCAGGCCGCCGGTGCCGTCCTGCAGGCGCACGACCAGGCTGCGACGCTTGCCCATCACCACGTCGGCGCCGCTGACCGTGCCTTCGACCACCGCATCCTGCCCAGGGCGCAATTGGCCGATGGGTACCACGCGGGTGCGGTCCTGGTAGCGCAGGGGCAGGTGGAACAGCACGTCCTGGAGGTTTTCCAGGCCGACCTTGGCCAACTTCTCGGCCATGGCTTCACCGACACCCTTGAGTGCCGTCACCGACACCTGCGACAACTCGGTCATACGGTTTTCAGCTCGCAGCGGCAGGCGGCTTGGCCACCGAGCACAGGCGGATCGAGTCGGCGAGGATCTCAATCGCTTTGGGCCGCGGGAAACTCGCGCGCCAGGCGATCGCCACGGTACGGAACGGCACCGGCGGCGTCAGTGGGCGCACTTCGATCACGCCGGGGGCGTAGTGATGGCTGTCCACCGCCGACAGCGGCAGGATCGAGATACCCAGGCCGGAGGCGACCATGTGGCGGATGGTTTCCAGGGAGCTGGACTCCACCGTGGTGTGCTTGGCGCCGTCGTTGCCCTTGGTGAGGGTTGGGCAGGCTTCCAGCACCTGGTCGCGGAAGCAGTGGCCTTCGCCCAGCAGCAGCAGGCTCTTGTCGTTGAGCAGCCCGGCGTCGATGGTGGTTTTCTGGGTCCACGGGTGTGAGGCGGGCATCAGCACCTGGAAGGGCTCGTCGTAGAGCTGCAGGGTGAGTACGTCCGCCTCGTTGAACGGCAGGGCGATGATGATCGCGTCCAGCTCGCCGTTGCGCAGTTTGTCGCGCAATACGTGGGTGAAGTTTTCTTCGATATACAGCGGCATCTGCGGGGCAACGCGGTGCAGTTGCGGGATCAGGTGCGGGAACAGATACGGGCCGACGGTGTAGATCGCGCCGACCTTGAGCGGGGCAGTCAGCTGGTTCTTGCCGGCCTGGGCCAGCTCGCGAATGCTCTGCGCTTGCTCCAGTACTTTTTGAGCCTGGGCCACGATACCTTCGCCCACGGGAGTGAGGCGCACGGCGCTTTTGCTGCGCTCGAAAATCAGCACACCGAGTTCGTCTTCAAGCTTTTTCACGCCCACCGACAGCGTCGGCTGGCTGACGTGGCAACGCTCAGCCGCGTGGCCGAAGTGTTGTTCTTGGGCGAGGGTCACGATGTAGCGTAATTCTGTAAGAGTCATAGCGGGCGTCCATGAGGTTGCGGGCCAAGCATACCGGCTGCAATCGATAGACGCACGTTATCAGACACAGTGGTGCTTACGACACCCGCTAATCGGCTGTCGTAAGCAGGGACTCAACTCTGTGGGTACTTGAATGTGAAGGTTTTGGTGAAGGGGGACCACCATTCAGGCACACCGGTTTCCTTGTCGACGTGATGGAAAAATCCCTTGATCTGCGGGCTTTCGTAGCGCAGTACCACGGTGTACGTGCCGGGGCCGTCCATCTTCACGTTGTTGGCATAATGGGCACCGTCTTTGGCGACCATCGGCAGCAGCGTGCCGATCTCCTTGTAGTCCGGCGCGCCTTGCTTGATCAGCGAGTAGGTGATGGTCAGGTACGGTACCCATTCACCGTTGGCCAGGCCGTACTTGTTATCGGCGGTGGCGTGGACGTCGGTTTCCAGGTGTACCGAGTCCTTGCTCATGACCATGCCTGGCGGCATGGGCGCCATTTCGATGCCCACCAGGTAGGACGATGCGATTTCCATGTCATTGGCCTGCACCGGGCCGCCAATCGGGTATTCGCGGGCTTGGGCGAGGGTGGACATGGCCGCGCCGCCGACGAGTATCAACGCGGCGGCCAAGGGTTTGCTCAAAGGTTTCATGGGGTAGCTCCGTGGGAGGTGGAACGTGAGTGAAGCAATCGACTGCCCGTCACCAGAAGCAGCAACGTGACCACCCAGGCAACCAGCTGAACACCCAGCGGTCGATCGGTGTAGCCCACCAGCGCTTGCAGCGCCCTGCCGGTGAGGCTGGCGTCGGACACCAGCCAGGAAGTGTCCCAGAGCTGATAGCCCCAGGCAGGAATCAGGTCGATACCGGCGAGGATCGCGGCGGCGCGTCCGGCCATACCGGCGGCGAGCAGCGCGATCATCCAGGCGGTGATCGAGAACAGGCGCTTGAGGCTGACGGCGATCAGGCCGCGATACAGCAGCCACGACAGCGCTGCGCCGGCGAAGATGCCAAGCACGCCGCCGGCCAGCATCGTCAGTGGGTCGGTGTGGGTCGAGGCGGCAATGCCATACAGGAACAGGACGATCTCGGAGCCTTCGCGCAACACCGCCACGGTGATCACCACAGCGAGCGCCCAGAGTGATTTTTCCCCACGCAGCACCGCATTGCCGGCGCTGCGCAGTTGTGCCGCCAGCTCACGTCCATGGGTGGCCATCCACAGGTTGTGCCAGCCGAGCATGAAGACCGCCACGATCAGAATCGCCGCGTTGAAAATTTCTTGACCGAACCCTTGCAGCGCCTGGGTGATTGCCCCGGTAAACAGCGCCAGAAGGCCCGCACCCAATACGCCTGCGGCGATCCCGCCGCCGATAAACAGGCCGCGTCGCGCCAGCCCCTGGGTGGCGGCCATGACGATCCCGACCACGATCCCGGCTTCCAGCACTTCGCGAAACACAATCAATAGACACGCGAGCATGGCCTACTCCTTCGCCGCGATGGCGGTGACCGTGCCTTTGGCCTGGTCTGGGTGGTAGTCATCGAAGAAGGTGTAGGTGCCTGGGTGCAGCGGGCCGGCGAACACCGTGACGGTGTTGCCGGGAACAATGATTTTTTCGAACTTCATGTCATAGCTTTCGAACTCATCGACGCTCTCGTCATGGCTGGTGAGCTGGATCCGAAAGCGTTCGCCCGCAGGCACTTCGAAGCTTGAAGGGGTGAAGGTGTGGTTTTGAATGTCCAGCGTGACCAGTCGATCGGCCTGGGCGGCGACCGGAAACGCAAGCAGGGCGAGGGTCAATCGGGCGAGGTTGCGCACACCGGCTATCCACTAATGAGAACTGTTCGCGGATGATTGGCGTTGCAATGAAGTGTTACAAGTGAAGATTGGGTGTGCACACAACCTGTTCAATCCCGGTTCAGGTTGAAGGCTGTGCGAGGGGAGGGAGCGGCAACCGTGGGCACCCGAGAGTGCCCACGCAGAGGCTTAGCGTCGACGTTTTCGATGTTGTACACGAACGGTGCAACGATCTCGATACTGCCACCTTTCAACATGTCAGCCGGTGGCTTGGGCAGCGGTTGGGCACGACGGATCATGTCCAGGGTTGCACGGTCCAGGTCGGCGTTGCCGGAACGGCCCACCAACTCGTAGGACAGTACGTTGCCATCGGCATCGACGACGAATTTCAGGCGGTTCAGGCCTTCCTTGCCACGGGCCTGAGCGCCTGGCGGGTACTTCTTGTACTTCTGCAAGTGCGCCAACAGGGTGCCTTCCCAGGATGCCTTGGCTGCGATCTGCTGCGGCGATGGGCCAGGCACCGGCTGGGCCGATTTTTCAGCGGGCGCCTGGGTTGGCGGCGCGTCGCTCGGTGGGTCCTCGGAAGGTTTTTCCTTGGGCGGTTCGATCTTTTTCTCTATCGGCTTGGGCGGCTGAGGTTTGGGCTTGGGCTTGACCGGCTTAGGCACCTGGATCGTCGGCTTGGGCGCCTCGGCCAGTTTCGGCAAAGGCAACTCTTCTACCGGAGCGGGCGGCTGCGGCGGCGTGACCACTTTCGGCGGGGCCGGCGGCGGTGGCGCGGGCATCGGTGCCAGGTCGATGACCATGGCGGCCGGTGGCAGTTGCACCGTGCGCGGCGCCGACCAGTGGAGCGCGATGGCAATCGCGACGGCATGCACGCCCAGCACGACGGCGAGGCTGGTGCCATAACGCGTCAGTTTGTGGCGCGTCGTGATCATTTCTTGGCTGCCGTCTCAAGTCCGACCAGGCCCACCTTGAGGTAGCCGGCTGCCCGCAAGGCATCCATCACGCTCATCAGGTCGCCGTAATCCACGCCTTTGTCGGCCTGGAAGAAGATCGTCGTGTCCTTCTTGCCTTGGGTCTTGGCGTCGAGCACCGGGCCCAGGGTTTCGGTTTTCACTTCTTCTTCACCCAGGAACAGGCGTTGGTCCGCCTTGACGCTGAGGAAGATCGGCTTCTCCGGCCGCGGCGCGGGCTTGGCGCTGGACGCAGGGAGGTCGACCTTGATATCCACGGTGGCCAGCGGTGCGGCCACCATGAAGATGATGAGCAATACCAGCATCACGTCGATGAACGGCGTGACGTTGATTTCGTGGTTCTCGACGAGTTCGTCGTCGCCTTGATTCAAATGCAGGCCCATGGCCGATTACCCCACTTTCACCATGTGCGGTTGCGAGCTGCGCTCGGTAGGCAGGTGATCGAGGTCGCGGCTGACCAGCAGCAACACTTCTGCCGACGCGTCGGATACCTGGGCCTTGTAGCCGGCAATCGAACGGGCGAAGACGTTGTAGATCACCACCGCAGGGATCGCGGCAACCAGGCCCAGGGCCGTGGCCAGCAGGGCTTCGGCGATGCCGGGGGCAACGACGGCGAGGTTGGTGGTCTGGGTTTTGGCGATGCCGATAAAGCTGTTCATGATGCCCCACACGGTGCCGAACAGGCCGACGAAGGGGGCGGTGGAACCGATAGTGGCGAGTACGCCGGTGCCGCTGCTCATGTTACGGCCGCAAGCCGCTACCAGGCGCTCGAGGCGGAAGCTGACACGCTCCTTGATGCCTTCTTTTTCGCGGGTATTGGCCGACAGGCGCATTTCTTCCAGGGCGTCGTGCACCAACAGGTTGGCCAGTGTGCCTTTTTTGGTTGCGCTTTCACTCGCTTCCTTGAGGGTGGCCGCCTTCTTCAGGTGGACGATTTCAGTGCGCAGACGACGTTTGGCGCCCAGCAGTTCGAAGCCCTTGGCGATCCAGATGGTCCACGTGATGATCGAAGCGATGGCGAGGCCGATCATCACGGCTTTCACCACGACGTCAGCGTTCTGGTACATGCCCCATGGCGACAGGTCGTGGGCCATGCCCAGGGTGTTGTCTTCTTCCAGCACGACGCCGGTGTCTTGCGCGTCGGCGGGCGCGGCCGGGTTGGCGGCATCTGGCGCTGCGACAGGTGCGGCCGGGGCAGCGGCATTTTGCTCGGCGGCAACCGGGGTGGCTGGAGCGGTGGCATCAGCGAATGCGGCGGTCGGCGCCAGCAGTACGCTGAACAGCATCGCAGCAATCGCGCGCCAGGCGCGGGACGGGCTGTGAGGCTTGGTTGGCGAAGCGGGGGTTGTATTACGTGTCATGCTGGCCGGACCTGAGAAGAAAAAATGAGTGAGCGCCCTACCAGACCTAGGACGGTCGAGGACAAATGGGCGGTCATTATTGCAAGTAATTCTTGTTAACAGAAGTAATACAGTAACTTTATTTGTGCTTTTTCTGGCCGCCGGTCCGCTGTGAAGGCTAACCTAGACCTTTGAATACGGAGTTTTGTGATGTCTGCACCTTCTGTTGTGATTGCCGGATGCGGCGATGTGGGTAGTCGGCTGGCTAGCCAATTGCTGGCCTCGGAATGGGAGGTTCGTGGCCTGCGCCGCGATATTTCGCGGTTGCCTGAGGGCGTCATCGGCATTGCCGGGGACCTGTTCAAAAAGGACTGCCCCGACACTTGGCCCATCGGCGGCGTGGATTATCTGGTGTATTGCGCCGCTGCGACGGATCACGACGAAGCCGGCTATCGCGCTGCTTACGTTCAGGGTTTGAAGCACGTGCTGGAGTGGCTGGAAGACTACGGCCAGGCGCCCAAACACTTGCTGTTTGTGTCCAGCAGCAGCGTCTACGGGCAGCAGAACGGTGAGTGGGTAGATGAAGCCTCGGACACTCAGGCTAAGGGGTATTCCGGACAAGTCATGCTCGAAGCCGAGCAGGTTGCACTGAGCAGCGGCATACCCGCGAGCATTGTGCGCTTGACCGGTATTTACGGCCCGGGTCGCGAATGGCTGCTGACCCAGGTGCGCCAGGGTTACCGTGTGGCGGTGGACCCACCTTTGTATGGCAACCGCATACACGCCGATGACGCTGCGGGGTTGCTGGCGTTTTTGTTGCGTCATGTGGAACAGGGCGGTTCGTTGGACAAGGTCTACATTGGCGTCGACGACGCGCCAGCACCGTTGGCTGAGGTGGTGGCCTGGCTGCGTGACTATCTTGGGGTTACCGAGTGGTCCGAGGACGCCAGTGTGCGCCGTGCCGGCAGCAAGCAATGCAGCAATGCGCGCGCCAAGGCGCTGGGCTGGAAGCCGAGGTATCCGACTTACCGTGAAGGCTACGCGGCGATTCTGAAAGGCTGAAACGCGATCAAAAATGTGGGAGGGGGCTTGCTCCCGATAGCGATAGATCAGTCAAAGAGATGTCGACTGATGCACCGCTATCGGAGCAACCCCCCCCACATTTGGATCTGTGTAGGGTTGCTTATTGCTTTTCAAGCAGCCACTGGCGGGGGCCGGGAGTGAACTGGGGCACTTCGTCCGTCCGCGCGGTATTGATCGCCTGGAATATCTCCAGTTGCTTGCCTTTACGCACAAAGATCCAAGGGTTGCCGACGCCGTTGAGCTGCAGCCAGATGCTGTCATAACCGCCGCTCATGGAGGCGCAGTCTCCGGCCAGGCACAGCGAATAGCGATCGACCCCCGGCAGGCCGGCGACTTTGCCGTCCGCCTGGAACTGTACGATAGCGCCGCTACCGAAGCCGTCGCTGATCTTCCAGTCGCCGCCCATATAGGCTGCGTACAGCGCACGTTCGAAGTTGGCACCCAGCGGTGCACCTTCCGGTGCGGGCTCTTTGGCGCGGGCAAACAGCTGTTCGGGCTCGTTATCGTTGGCCACCTGCAGCAGTTGTTTGCCTTTACGCTTGAGTTCGGTGGCGGAGCTGCCGTAGAAGTCCACGCTCCAGGCGCCGGATTTCTCACCGAGCAACTTGCCTTCCGCAACCTCGAAACCGTTGTAGTAGCGTGCCTGGGAGGCCTTGGTATTCACCTCCCATTCGAGGTTCGGGCCAAAGCTCTGCAACGCTTCACGCAAAGGGCCGCCCTTGGCTGCCGCATCGATGGCGACCTGATTGATCCAGGTGCCGCTCACATCCAGGTCGGCAGGGTTGCTGGCGCAGCCGCCGAGCATCAGGGCGAGCAACGAAGTGGCTACAAGCGCTTTGCGCATCATGAAATCCTTTAAAACGAAGTCGGCGCAGCCTGTTAGAGGCTGCGCCGGGTTTTTACTCAATGACCAGAATCGCGTCCATCTCAACCTGCGCGCCCTTTGGCAGGGCAGCAACGCCGATGGCGGCGCGGGCTGGGTAAGGCTGTTCGAAGTACTTGCCCATGATCTCGTTGACCTTGGCGAAGTGGCTCAGGTCGGTGAGGAAAATGTTCAGCTTGACGATGTCCTTGAACGAACCGCCGGCGGCTTCGGCCACGGACTTGAGGTTCTCGAAGACCTGCACGGTCTGAGCTTCGAAGCCTTCCACCAGCTCCATGGTTTTCGGGTCCAGCGGGATCTGGCCGGACATATAGACGGTGTTGCCCGCCTTGATCGCCTGGGAGTAGGTGCCGATGGCGGCCGGGGCTTTGTCGCTGGTGATAACGGTCTTGGTCATTTATGACTCCTTGTAAGAGATGACTTATCTGAAAGGCTATGCCCGCATGCGGGTAATGCGGATCACACCGGTCAAGGCGCGCAGTTTCTTGATCACGCGGGCCAGGTGCACGCGGTCGTGCACGCTGACCACCAGCTGGACCACGCTGATGCGGCCATCGCGCTCGTCCATGCTGATTTTCTCGATATTGCCGTCAGCGGCGTTGACGCTGCTGGCCAGCAGGGCGATCAGGCCGCGCTGGTGCTCCAGCTCTACTCGCAGCTCGACGTTGAACTCGCCGGTGACATCCTTGGCCCAGGAGAGCTGGATGCATTTTTCCGGGTTGTGGCGGATTTCGGTGATGTTGCGGCAGTTGTCCAGGTGCACCACCATGCCTTTGCCCGCGGACAAGTGGCCGACAATCGGGTCGCCCGGGATCGGCGTGCAGCACTTGGCGTAGCTGAGCACCAGGCCCTCGGTGCCGCGAATCGCCAGCGGGCCTTCCGGGCTTGGCAGCTGTTCGCCTTCGCCGAGCAGGCGGCGGGCGACCACGTAGGCCATGCGGTTGCCCAGGCCAATATCTTCCAGCAGGTCTTCGATGGTCTCCTGGCGATACTCGTGGAGCATTGCTTGCACGCGCTCTTGCGGGATCTTGTCCAGGGCGCTGTCGAAACCGTTGAGCACCTTGTTCAGCAGGCGTTCGCCGAGGCTGATGGATTCGGAGCGGCGCTGCAGTTTCAGCGCGTGGCGGATGTGCGTGCGCGCCTTGCCGGTGACCACGAAGTTGAGCCACGCTGGGTTCGGCCGTGCGCCCGGTGCGCTGACGATCTCCACCGTGGAGCCGCTTTGCAGCGGCTCGGACAGCGGGGCCAGGCGCCGGTTGATGCGGCACGCAATGCAACTGTTGCCGACATCGGTATGCACGGCGTAGGCAAAGTCGACCGCCGTGGAGCCTTTGGGCAGCTCCATGATCCGGCCTTTGGGCGTGAACACGTAGACCTCGTCCGGGAACAGGTCGATCTTCACGCTTTCGATAAATTCGAGGGAGTTGCCCGCGCGTTGCTGCATTTCCAGCACGCCTTTGACCCATTGGCGGGCGCGGGCGTGGGTGCCTTTTGGCTGCTCGTCGCCACTGGATTTGTACAGCCAGTGGGCGGCGATGCCATTGTTGGCCATCTCTTCCATCTCGCGGGTGCGGATCTGGATCTCGATCGGTACGCCGTGCATACCGAACAGCGTGGTATGCAGCGACTGGTAGCCGTTGGCCTTGGGAATCGCGATGTAGTCCTTGAAGCGGCCCGGCAGAGGTTTGTACAAATTATGTACAGCGCCCAGCACGCGGTAGCAGGTGTCGACCTTGTCGACGATGATCCTGAACGCGTATACGTCCATGATCTCGTTGAAGGCCCGGCGCTTGCCGCGCATCTTCTTATAGATGCCGTAGATGTGCTTCTGCCGTCCGCTGACCTCGCCCTCAATCTCGTCGATCGCCAGGCAATGGCTCAGCGACTCTTCGATCTTGTTGACGATTTCCTTGCGATTGCCCCTGGCGCGTTTGACCGCCTGGTAGATGCGCGCCGAACGCATCGGGTGCATGGCCTTGAAACCGAGGTCTTCGAACTCGATTCGAATGGCGTGCATGCCCAGCCGGTTGGCGATGGGCGCGTAGATTTCCAGGGTTTCCTTGGCGATGCGTCGGCGCTTTTCGCCGGACAGCACTTCCAGCGTGCGCATGTTGTGCAGCCGGTCGGCCAGCTTGACCAGAATCACCCGGATATCCCGGGCCATGGCCATGGCCATCTTCTGGAAGTTTTCGGCCTGGGCTTCGGCCTTGGTCTCGAAATTCATCTGGGTCAGTTTGCTGACCCCGTCGACCAGTTCGGCCACGGTCTCGCCAAATTGCGAACTGAGCGCTTCCTTGGCGATGCCGGTGTCTTCGATCACGTCATGCAGCATCGCGGCCATCAGGCTCTGATGGTCCATGTGCATGTCGGCAAGAATATTTGCCACCGCAAGAGGATGCGTGACATACGCCTCGCCGCTACGGCGGCGTTGGCCGTCGTGGGCTTGTTCGGCGTAGAAATACGCTCGGCGGACCAGGTTGACCTGGTCGGGGCCGAGGTAGGTCGATAAGCGATCGGCGAGGGCGTCTATGCTCGGCAAAGTGTGAACTCCTGCCGAAGGCTGTGACCCCGCGCCGTGCTACGTCGACCAGGCATAGGCTTAGACGGCCTCGTTGGACTCGTCCTCGAACGCTGCAAACAGCGGTTCGTCTTCAACGATTTCAGCGTTGGCAATGAACTCGTAGCTCATCAGGCCTTCAGCGATTTCGCGCAGGGCCACAACGGTAGGCTTGTCGTTTTCCCACTGGACCAGGGGCTCTTTGCCGCCAGTGGCCAGTTGACGGGCACGCTTGGTAGAGAGCATGACCAGCTCAAAGCGGTTATCCACGTGTTCTAGGCAGTCTTCAACGGTTACGCGGGCCATGGTATTCCTCGGAGCGAATGCAAGATGCGCGCTGCCCGGTTGGGCGAGCGGACTGAGCAGTTTAAAAAATCACCAGCGTTTAGGGAAGCGCTGATTTTTCTCAGGCCCTCGCAAAACCGCTACGAGTGCCAATGTAAAGGCCTTGCAGCGGTTTTGGGAAGGGCCATTCAACCCAGCAGTTCGGCGAGTAATTTGCCGAAACGCTGCTGTTGGCGCTTTTGCTGGAGCTGATTGGCGCGGAAAATCGCCTTTAGATCATCCAGTGCGTGGGAAAAATCGTCATTGATGATCAGGTAGTCGTAGTCGACGTAGTGGCTCATTTCGCTGACGGCTTCACGCATGCGGCCTTCGATGATCTCGTCGCTGTCCTGGCCGCGGTTGGTCAGGCGCTGGTGCAAGGCTTCAAGCGACGGCGGCAGGATGAAGATCGAGCGCGCCTGGGGCATCAGCTTGCGGACTTGCTCGGCGCCCTGCCAATCGATCTCCAGAATCAGGTCGTGGCCTTCGTCCAGGGTCTGCTGCAGGTGGCTTTGCGAGGTGCCATAGAGGTTGCCGAACACTTCGGCGCGCTCCAGGAAGTCACCGTGTTCGATCATCTTCACGAACTCGGTGCGCTCGACGAAGTGATAATGCACGCCGTTCACCTCGCCTGGGCGCATGGCGCGGGTGGTGTGGGAGATCGAAATGCGGATCTGATCGTTGGTGTCGGTCAGCGCCTTGACCAGGCTGCTTTTGCCCGCGCCCGAAGGGGCGGAAATGATGTAAAGGGTGCCGGTGCTATGGGTCATGGAGGTTGCCTTACTCAATATTCTGTACTTGTTCGCGCATCTGCTCGATCAACACTTTGAGGTTGACCGCAGCGGTGGTGCTGCGCGGGTCGAATGCCTTGGAGCCCAGTGTATTGGCTTCGCGGTTGAGCTCCTGCATCAGGAAGTCCAGGCGCCGACCGGCGGCGCCGCCGGACTTGAGCACGCGCCGCACTTCAAGAATATGGGTGCTCAAACGGTCGAGTTCTTCGGCGACGTCGCTCTTTTGTGCCAGCAGGACCATTTCCTGCTCCAGGCGCACGGGGTCCAGGTCGGCCTTCATGTCGGTGAAGCGGTCGAGCACCTTCTGGCGTTGGGTGGCAAGCATTTGCGGGACCAGCTCGCGCAGGGTGACGACATCGGCTTCGATCGAAGTCAGGCGCTCGTTGATCAGGCGTGCCAGCTCGGCGCCTTCGCGTTCGCGGCCGGCCTTGAGTTCCTTCAAGCCCTGGTTGAACAGGGCCAGGGCTTCGGCGTTGAGGGTTTGCGGGTCGGTGGCGTCGGCCACCAGCACGCCGGGCCAGGCCAGCACTTCCAGGGGGTTGAGCGCGGCGGGCTGCTGGATCAGGCTGGCGATGGTTTCGGCGGCGGCGACCAGTTGCGCGGCGCGGTCGCGGTCGACCTGCAACGGTTTGCCGGTGGTCTCTTCGGTAAAGCGCAGGGTGCATTCCAGCTTGCCGCGGGATATGCCCTGGCGCAGGGCTTCACGCACGGCGCCTTCAAGGTCGCGGAACGATTCCGGCAGGCGCAGGTGCGGCTCCAGGTAGCGGCTGTTGACCGAGCGCAGTTCCCAGCTCAGGGTGCCTTGGGCGCCGGCTTTTTCGACGCGGGCAAAGGCGGTCATGCTGTGCACCATGGAGGTACCTCGCGTTGCAGTCCCGCAAACACGGGCTGATGGTTAAGAAGGCGCAGGATTGTAGCGCAGTGGGCCGAGCGCGCCCAAACAATGGGCAATAGTTGACCATTCGTAACCGAATTTTTTAGCAGTGCCCCGAATCGGCTCGCGGCTCTATAATGCTCGGCAGTTTTTCGTCCCCCGTACAGGTATCCCCTATGAAACGTCCAAGTGGTCGCGCTGCCGATCAGCTCCGCTCGATCCGCATCACCCGCAACTACACCAAACACGCCGAGGGATCCGTATTGGTCGAGTTTGGTGATACCAAGGTGATCTGCACCGTCAGCGTCGAAAACGGCGTGCCGCGTTTCCTCAAGGGCCAGGGCCAGGGCTGGTTGACCGCCGAATACGGCATGCTGCCGCGTGCCACCGGCGAGCGTAACCAGCGTGAAGCCAGCCGTGGCAAGCAAGGCGGGCGTACCCTGGAAATCCAGCGTCTGATCGGCCGTTCCCTGCGCGCCGCCCTGGATATGTCCAAGCTGGGCGATGTGACCCTGTACGTCGACTGCGATGTGATCCAGGCTGACGGCGGCACCCGCACTGCATCCATCACCGGGGCCATGGTGGCCCTGGTCGACGCACTCAAGGTGATCAAGAAGCGTGGCGGCCTGAAGGGCGGCGACCCGCTCAAGCAGATGATTGCCGCCGTCTCGGTGGGCATGTATCAGGGTGAGCCGGTGCTGGATCTGGATTACCTGGAAGACTCGGCTGCCGAGACCGACCTGAACGTGGTAATGACCAGCACCGGTGGTTTCATCGAAGTGCAGGGCACCGCCGAAGGCGCGCCATTCCAGCCGGCCGAGCTGAACGCCATGCTGGCCCTGGCCCAGAAAGGCATGAACGAAATCTTCGAACTGCAAAACGCCGCACTGGCTGACTGAATCGGCCTCAAGGAGAAACGCCATGAATGACACTCAGCCACTGGTACCCACGCCGTCCTACGAGGCGCGCCAAGGGGCGATGCTGTGTCATTTTGCGGCGTTCCTGGGCTTTGTGTTCCCCTTCGGCAGCGTCGTGGGGCCACTGATCCTGTGGCAAATCAGGAAGGAAAAGGATGCGTTCATTGATGATCAGGGCAAGGAGGCCTTGAACTTCCAGATCACCGTGGCCATTGCCTGGCTGGTCTGCATGGTGCTGGCGTTCGCAGTCATCGGGTTTTTCCTGATGATCGCCCTGGCGATTGCGACGGTGGTGATGACGATCATTGGCGGTATCAAGGCCAACAAGGGCATTGCCTATCGTTATCCCTTTACCTGGCGCTTGGTCAAATAGCGAGCACCCACAAAAAAACCGACAGTGATGTCGGTTTTTTTGTGCCTGGAAAAGCACCTCAGATGGTCAGCGTCCAGTCGTAGTCCACGATCAGCGGCGCATGCTGCGAGAAGCGCGGCTGGCGCGGCAAGCGTGCACTGCGAACAAACCGGCGCAGACCTGGGGTCAGCAACTGGTAGTCGAAACGCCAACCCAGGTTGAGCATCTCAGCCTGTTCGTTGTCCGGCCACCAGCTGTACTGGTCGCCTTCGCGGCTGACTTCGCGCAGGGCATCCACATAGCCCATGTTGCCGACAATCTCGTCCATCCAGGCCCGTTCCGGCGCCAGGAAGCCCGGGGATTGCTGGCTGTCGCGCCAGTTCTTGATATCCAGCTTCTGTTGCGCCACGTACAGCGAGCCACAATAAATGTACTCGCGACGTTTGCGCCGCTGTTTGTCCAGGTAACGGGCGAAATCGTCCATTAGCTTAAACTTCTGGTTCAAGTCTTCATCGCCGTTCTGCCCCGAAGGGAGCAGCAAGGTCGCGATGCTGACCTTATCGAAATCGGCTTGCAGGTAGCGCCCGTAGCGGTCGGCTGTCTCGAAGCCGAGGCCGCTGATGACCGCCTTGGGTTGCAACCGCGAATACAAAGCCACGCCACCTTGGGCAGGGACTTCGGCATCGCAGGCATAAAGGAAGTAGCCATCCAGTTGGAAGGCTGGGTCGTCCAGTTCAAAGGCGGAGGCGCGGGTATCCTGCAGGCAGATGACGTCGGCATTCTGGGCTTGCAGCCAACTGAGCAAACCACGCTCGACTGCAGCCTGAATACCATTAACGTTCACACTGATGATCCGCATAAATGGCCCCAAAAATCGCGTGCGTGTATGATACACGCCGTCTACCTAATTAGCTAAATCCGTGGTATCTGAGGCTTTTTTCATGCAGGCGTATCAACGCGATTTCATTCGTTTTGCCATCGATCGCGGTGTTTTGCGCTTCGGTGAGTTCACTCTCAAGTCCGGGCGCACCAGCCCGTACTTCTTCAACGCCGGCTTGTTCAACTCGGGTTCGGCCCTGGCTCAGTTGGGCCGTTTCTACGCGGCGGCCATCGTTGAAAGCGGTATTTCCTTCGACGTGCTGTTCGGCCCGGCCTACAAGGGTATTCCCCTGGCCGCCGCAACGGCCGTGGCCCTGGCGGAACATCATGGGCGCGATCTGCCATGGTGCTTCAACCGCAAGGAAGCCAAGGCTCACGGCGAAGGCGGTAGCCTGGTCGGCGCACCGCTGACTGGCGATGTGTTGATCATCGACGATGTCATCACCGCCGGTACCGCGATCCGTGAAGTGATGCAGATCATCGCTTCCCAGGAGGGTGCCAAGGCGGCCGGCGTGTTGATCGCGCTGAATCGCCAGGAGCGTGGCAACGGTGAGTTGTCGGCGATCCAGGAAGTGGAGCGCGATTTCGGCATTCCAGTGGTGAGCATCGTTTCGTTGAACCAGGTATTGCAGTTCCTGGAAGATGACCCGCAGCTCAAGCAGCACTTGCCGGCAGTGCGCGCGTACCGCGAGCAGTTTGGCGTCTGACACAGACCCAATGGTGTAAGAGCGCTTGTGTGGGGGCTTGCTCCCTTCCACAGGCGATCTCCACTTATTTGTAGAGTCAGCGCCCATAGAAAAGGCCCCGCTCAATTCGATTGAGCGGGGCCTTTTTGTGTTTGACGCTTAAGGACGCTTGCGGTTACTGATCAGCGTGCCCACGCCGGTATCGGTGAAGATTTCCAGCAGGATCGCATTGGGAACGCGGCCATCCAGGATCAGTGAGCTGCCAACGCCGCCTTGCACGGCTTCCAGTGCGCAGCGGATCTTTGGCAGCATGCCGCCGTAAATGGTGCCGTCGGCGATCAGGTCGTCTACTTGCTGGGTCGTCAAGCCGGTCAGCACCTTGCCTTGCTTGTCCATCAGCCCGGCAATGTTGGTCAGCAGCATCAGCTTTTCAGCCTTCAGTGCCTCGGCAACCTTGCCCGCCACCAGGTCGGCGTTGATGTTGTAGGACTCGCCATTGGCGCCCACGCCGATCGGCGCGATCACCGGGATGAAGTCGCCTTTGACCAGCAGGTTGAGCAGGTCGGTGTTGATGCCGATCACTTCGCCTACCTGGCCGATGTCGATGATTTCCGGCTGGGTCATTTCCGGCGTCTGACGGGTTACGGTCAGTTTTTTCGCGCGGATCAGCTCCGCATCCTTGCCGGTCAGGCCGATGGCGCTGCCGCCATGGCGGTTGATCAGGTTGACGATGTCCTTGTTCACCTGGCCGCCGAGGACCATCTCCACCACATCCATGGTCTGCGCATCAGTAACGCGCATGCCATCGATGAAGTGACTCTCGATCGACAAGCGCTTGAGCAGGTCGCCGATTTGTGGGCCGCCACCGTGGACCACCACCGGGTTGATCCCCACGGCTTTCATCAACACGATGTCACGGGCAAAGCCGGTTTTCAGCTCGTCGCTTTCCATGGCATTGCCGCCGTATTTGATCACCAGCGTCTTGCCGACGTAGCGTCGAATATAAGGCAGCGCTTCGGACAGGACCTTGGCGGTGTTGGCAGCGGCTTCGCGTTCGAGGGTCATTCAGGGCTCCGGTGCAAAAATCAGAACGGTAATTGGAGATCAGGGGCAACACGTTTCAACTGGGCGTGGAACACGTCCTTGATGCGCTGCAACTCGGCCTCGGTATCCGCCTCGAAACGCAGCACCAGCACCGGTGTGGTGTTGGACGCGCGAACCAGGCCCCAGCCTTTGGCGTAATCGACTCGCACACCATCAATGGAGGTCAGGTTGGCGCCTTCACCCCATTGCGCGTCGTGCAGTGCGTCAATGATGCTGAATTTGCTCTCCTCGGTCACATGGATATTGATCTCTGGCGTAGAAATATCGTTCGGGAAGGTCTGAAACAGCTCCTGCGCCGTGGATTCTTCCTTGCTGAGGATCTCCAACAAGCGAGCGGCGCTGTAGATGCCGTCGTCAAACCCGAACCAGCGCTCCTTGAAGAACACGTGGCCGCTCATTTCGCCAGCCAACAGCGCGCCGGTTTCCTTCATTTTCTTTTTGATCAACGAGTGACCGGTCTTCCACATTAGTGGGCGGCCGCCATATTCCTTGATCAGCGGGGTGAGGCGGCGCGTGCACTTCACGTCGAAAATGATCTCGGCGTTGGCATTGCGCGCCACCACGTCACGGGCAAACAGCATCAGCAAGCGGTCGGCGAATACGTTCTCGCCAGTGTTTGTCACTACGCCCACGCGGTCGCCGTCACCGTCGAAGGCCAGGCCCACATCGGCGCCGGTTTCCTTGACCTTGGCGATCAGGTCCACCAGGTTCTCAGGCTTGCCCGGGTCCGGGTGGTGGTTGGGGAAGTTGCCGTCGACGTCGCAGAACAGCGGGACCACTTCGCAATTGAGGGCTTCGAGCAACTGCGGGGCGATCACGCCGGCCGCGCCGTTGCCGCAGTCCACCACCACTTTGAGGCGGCGCGCGAGCTTCACGTCGCCAGTGATTTCATCAGAGTAGCGCTGAAGAATGTCGACTTTCGTGACGCTGCCCGTGCCGCTGGTCAGGTCATTGTTCTTCAGGCGGTCATGCAGGGCCTGGATCTGTTCGTTGGCCAGGGTGTCGCCGGCGATGACGATCTTGAAGCCGTTGTAGTCCGACGGGTTATGACTGCCGGTGAGCATGACGCCGGATTTGCCGGCCAGGACGTTGGCGGCATAGTACAGCGCCGGCGTTGGCACCAGGCCCACGTCGCTGACGTGGCAACCGCTGTCGGCCAGGCCCTGGATCAGCTGCTCCACCAACTCGGGGCCGGACAGGCGACCATCACGGCCGACCGAGACGTTGGGCTCGTCCTGGGCAAGGCTCTGGGCGCCGATGGCGCGGCCAATCCAGTAGGCGGTCTCGGCAGTCAGGGTCTTGGGCACCACGCCACGAATGTCATAGGCGCGAAAGATGCTGTCGGGGAACGTCGGGGCTACTCGGGCTGCGGTAGTCATCGCGGGGGGAACTCCATCTGAAAGGGGGCAAGGCTGGCCTGAATGGGGCTGGCCGGCAGGCTCAAACTGAAGGGTATGACGGTGTTTTCGGCAGAGAGTTCGTGGTGCAAAAGTGCCATCGGAGCTTGGGCTCCGTATTTTTGTTTGCGTAAACCGTTGATTTTAAATGGGAAATAACGCTGGTAAATTCCGCGCATTCTTCTTCCTGAAAGCCATGCGGTAGCGTCTGGCCGGACCAAAGGTGCCGGCCAGGGGCGGCGTGGTCAGTGGCTGCCGGAATGCCCAAAGCCGCCAGCGCCGCGTTGGGTCTCGTCGAATTCCTGCACCAATTCGAAGTGCGCCTGCACTACCGGTACCAATACCAGTTGGGCGATGCGCTCGCCGACTGCGATGTTGAACGCGGTCTGGCCACGGTTCCAGCACGACACCATCAACTCGCCCTGGTAGTCCGAGTCGATCAGCCCCACGAGGTTGCCAAGGACGATGCCGTGTTTGTGGCCCAGGCCGGAGCGCGGCAGGATCAGCGCCGCCAGGCCAGGGTCGCCTACATAGATCGACAGGCCGGTGGGGATCAGCAGGGTCTGGCCCGGCTCAAGGAGGGTGTCTTCCTTGAGCATGGCGCGCAGGTCCAGGCCGGCGGAGCCCGGGGTAGCGTAGGCCGGCAGTGGGAATTCGCTGCCGATGCGGGGGTCGAGGATCTTGGCTTGCAAAGCGTGCATGGAAATTAAACCTGGTTCAGCCGTTGGGCGATAAATGAGATCAGCTGTCGGGCAATCTTGCCCTTGCTGGTCTGGGCGAAAAGGGTGGCGTGCAGTTCGCGGTCAATCACGCTGCAGGCGTTTTCCTCGCTGTTGAAGCCGATGCTCGGGTTGGCGACATCATTGGCAACGATCAGGTCGAGGTTTTTGTCTTTCAATTTGCGCGCGGCGTAGTCCAGCAGGTGCTCGGTCTCGGCGGCGAAGCCGACACTGAACGGGCGGTCCGGGCGCGTGGCGATGGTTGCCAGGATGTCCGGGTTGCGCACCATTTGCAGGAGCAGGCCGTCGCCGCTTGTAGGGTCTTTCTTGAGCTTTTGCGGGGCAACCACTTCCGGGCGGTAGTCCGCGACCGCTGCCGAGGCGATGAACAGGTCGCAGGGAATGGCCGCTTCGCAGGCCGCCAGCATGTCCCGGGCGCTGACTACGTCGATTCGCGTGACCCGATCGGGTGTTGGCAAATGCACCGGGCCAGTGATCAAGGTGACGCGTGCGCCTGCCTCGACCGCGGCTTCGGCAAGCGCGAACCCCATTTTTCCTGAACTATGGTTGGTGATGTAGCGCACCGGGTCGATGTTTTCCTGGGTCGGCCCGGCGGTAATCAGCACGTGCTTGCCGGTCAGGGCCAGGTGTTGGAAGCACTCGGCGGCACACAGCGCCAGGTCGGTGGCTTCGAGCATGCGGCCCATGCCGACGTCACCGCAGGCCTGGCTTCCGGAGGCTGGGCCGAACACCTTCAGGCCACGGTTTTGCAGGAGTTGCGTGTTGGCCTGGGTGGCCGGGTCGCGCCACATGGCCTGGTTCATGGCCGGGGCGATGGCGACAGTGGCGTCGGTGGCCAGTACCAAAGTGGTCAGCAGATCATCGGCGATGCCTTGGGCCAGGCGGGCGATCAGGTCGGCGGTGGCCGGGGCGATCAGCACCAGGTCGGCCCATTTGGCCAGTTCGATATGGCCCATGGCGGCTTCGGCCGCCGGGTCCAGCAGGTCCAAGTGAACCGGGTGGCCGGACAAGGCCTGCATGGTCAGCGGGGTGATGAACTCGCTGCCGCCGCGGGTCATGACCACGCGCACTTCGGCACCGTGGTCCAGGAGCCTGCGAACCAACTCTGCGCTCTTGTAGGCGGCAATGCCGCCGCCGACGCCGAGAACGATGCGTTTCCGATACAGACGCTGCATTGGTTTGCCTTTCCAGTTCAGTGAAGCCAGTTCAGTGACGCCTCGCGATCTCCCCTCCCCAGGTGAAATCGCATGCAAAAAAGAGGGCCTACGATAACACAGCGCCCGCCCAGCAACAGCGGCGGACGTGGCGTATATGGCGCACATAGGGAGAGGGAGGCGGGATGAGTATTCGCGATTGGCCGGCGGCGGAGCGGCCGCGGGAGAAGCTATTGGAGTGGGGCGCGGCAAGTTTGTCGGATGCCGAGTTGTTGGCGATTTTCTTGCGTACCGGGGTTTGCGGTAAAAGCGCGGTGGACCTTGCGCGTCACCTGTTGGCGCAATTTGGTGGCTTGCGCCCCTTGTTGGAGGCCAGCCAGGCGTTGTTCAGCCAGCAATTGGGCTTGGGGCCCGCCAAGTTTGCCCAGTTGCAGGCGGTGCTGGAAATGTCCCGGCGGCACATGGCCGAACAACTGCGCAGTGAATCGGTACTCGAAAGCCCGATAGCCGTGCGCAATTACCTCAAGGCGCTGTTGCGTCATGAGCCACACGAGATCTTCGGCTGCCT
This sequence comes from Pseudomonas sp. S3_A03, assembly GCF_054668275.1. Classification (NCBI taxonomy): domain Bacteria; kingdom Pseudomonadati; phylum Pseudomonadota; class Gammaproteobacteria; order Pseudomonadales; family Pseudomonadaceae; genus Pseudomonas; species Pseudomonas sp. S3_A03. Next base: position 3,884,320 of record NZ_CP162753.1, on the reverse strand, counting down.
GTTTCTCGATTCAAAGCACCGCGTCTTGGGCTTCGAGGCTTTGTTCCAGGGCACTATCGATGCCGCCGTGGTTTACCCGCGGCAAGTGGTCAAGCGCGCCCTGGCTTACAACGCAGCGGCATTGATCCTGTGTCACAACCATCCTTCGGGAAGTGCGGAGCCGAGCGTGGCTGATCGAAAACTGACCAAAACCCTGCAAGGCGCCCTGGAGGTGGTGGATGTGCGGCTGCTGGATCACATCATCGTGGGGGATGGTGATCCGTTGTCGATGGCTGAATATGGGTGGATATGACCCCGCCCAGTGGGCGGGGCCTGCTATCAGGGCTTGACGCTGGCCTTGGAGAAATCCTGGCGCCCGAACGGGCTTACCTGGTACCCCTGGACGTTCTTGCGGGCCAGGGCAAACGCGGTCGGATGCGCCAACGGTAACCACAACGCCTGCTGCTGGATCTGCGCCTGAGCCTGTTGATACAGCTTGCTGCGCACGCCTTGCTCGCTGGTGGTCTTGCCGGCGCTGATCAGCTTGTCCAGGGCCGGGTCGCAATAACGCGCGAAGTTGGTGCCTGATTTGACCGCCGCGCAGGAGAATTGCGGGGTCAGGAAGTTATCCGGGTCACCGTTGTCGCCGGCCCAGCCCATGAACAGCAAGTCGTGCTCGCCGGCCTTGGCACGGCGAATCAGCTCGCCCCATTCGATCACGCGGATTTCGGCCTGGATGCCGACCTTGGCCAGGTCCGCCTGCAATAATTGCGCGCCCAGGTTCGGGTTGGGGTTCAGCAGGCTGCCGGTGGGGCGAGTCCAGATAGTAGTCTTGAAGCCATCCTTGAGCCCGGCGCGGTCCAGCAACACCTTGGCCCTGGCAAGGTCCTGGGGATAACCCGGCAAGTCCTTGGCGTAGCTCCAGGTATTGGGCGGGTACGGGCCGTTGGCGGCTTCGGCGGTGCCTTCAAACACAGCCTTGAGGTAGCTGGCCTTGTCGAACGCCAGGTTGATCGCCTGGCGCACTTCGGGCTTGTCCAGAGGAGGGTGCTGGCTGTTGATGGCCACGAATGCGGTCATGAAGGCTGCGGTTTTTTCCACCTTGAGCGCAGGATCTTTCTCTGCCTCGCCTACATCCAGCGGCTTGGGCGACAAGGCGATCTGGCACTCGTCGCGGTGCAATTTCTGCAAGCGCACATTGGCGTCCGGTGTAATGGCGAAGATCAAGTTATCCACAGCCGGTTTGCCGGCGAAGTAGTCCGGGTTGGCCTTGTAGCGAACCACCGCATCTTTCTGGAAGCGGCTGAAGATGAATGGCCCGGTGCCGATGGGCTGGCTATTGAGCTTTTCGGGCGTGCCGGCCTTGAGCAGTTTGTCGGCGTATTCGGCCGGGTAGATCGAGGCAAAGCCCATGCTCAGGGCTGCGAGGAAGGTGGAATCGGCGTGATCCAGGGTGAAGCGCACGGTCAGCGGGTCGAGGGCGTCGATCTTCTTGACCAGCGCAGGCAATTGCAGGGATTGGGCGTGAGGGAAGCCACTCTGGGCAATTTTGTGCCAGGGGTTGGCCGGGTCCAGCATGCGTTCGAAGCTGAAGCGCACGTCTTCGGCGGTCAGGCTGCGACTCGGGGTGAAATACTCGGTGCGATGGAATTTCACGTCCGGGTGCAGTTTGAAGGTGTACGTCAGGCCGTCTGGCGACACGTCCCAGCTGTCTGCCAGGCTGGGCACCAGTTTGCCGCTGGCGGCGTCGAAGTCCACCAGGCGGTTCATCAGCACATCTGCCGAGGCGTTGGTGGTGGTCAGCGAGTTGTACTGCACCACATCAAACCCTTCGGGGCTGGCCTCGGTGCAAACGCTCAGGTTGCTGGCGGCAGAGGCCAGCGGCGCGATTAAAAGAGGGGCAAGCAACAGTGGCAGGGCAGCGAGGCGCATGGTCGGTTTCCTTTGCAGATCGAAGGCCCATCTGCGAGTGCAGTCTGGAAAAGCCCTACCGTAGTGGTCTGATTGGCAAATGACTAGCCCATTTTTGCCTGTGCTTTTGGCTCAAATGCTGTTTTGATGGCGCCTCAGAGAGTTTCGCTGTGCGCTTTGCGGCGCGCGCGGGCGCTGAAAATCATTCTGTGCGACGAGCGGTCGGCTATGGCAGCGGCCCCTCCTGGCAACGGTTCAGGCATCAACGGGCGAGATTTACTGCGGTAAAAACATACTCGCTGTTGTTGCACCAAGGTCTTTCTGGTATAAAGCAGCGCTCTTTTCTAGGGGCCCGGTTCCTTCGCTTGTAGGTGTAGCCGGTAAGACCCTAAAGAAACGCGGCGCCTGGCGCCAAATGACTGAGAGATTAAGCGGCCAACCCATGCCGGGTTGGGCATGTGGTTTTAGAGGGCTGAGGCATGTCGAGAGTCTGTCAAGTTACCGGTAAGGGTCCGGTGACTGGGAATAACATTTCCCACGCAAATAACAAAACCCGTCGTCGTTTCCTGCCGAACCTGCAGCATCACCGCTTCTGGGTTGAAGAAGAGAAACGTTTTGTTCGCCTGCGTGTATCTGCCAAAGGCATGCGTATCATCGACAAGCGTGGCATCACTGTCGTGCTGGCCGAAATCCGCGCCGCCGGCAAGATCTAAGGAGCTCTATCATGCGTGAATTGATTCGAATGATCTCTAGCGCCGGTACTGGTCACTTCTACACTACCGACAAGAACAAGCGTACTACCCCGGACAAGCTCGAAAAGAAAATGTTCGACCCGCGCGTTCGCAAGCACGTGATCTACAAAGAAGGCAAAATCAAGTAATTGATTTTCTTCCTTGTGAAAAAAAGCCCGTATCTCACGATGCGGGCTTTTTTTTGCCTGTGTGTTTACTGATCAGGCTTTCCGTTCGAATACCACATAGATCTTGCGGCATGCTTCCAGTACTTCCCAGGTGCCGCTGAAACCGGCCGGAATCACGAAACGGTCACCGGCACGCAGGGTCTTGGCGTTACCCTCGGCGTCACGCAGCACCGACACGCCTTGCACAATTTCGCAGTATTCATGCTCGGTGTAGTTGACCGTCCACTGCCCGACTTCACCCTCCCAGACACCGGCGTTCATCTGGCCGCACGGGCTGTTGTAGTGGTTGTAGACCGTTTGCTCGGGGTCACCCTTGAGGATTTTTTCGGCGGCAGGGCGATAGCGTTCGGGCGCGGTGTTGGCTTGGCTGAAGTCGACGATGTCCTGGATGCTCATGTGCGTGTCCCGTCTGGCCTGCGGTTGGAGAGTCCAAAGTCTATGTTTATTAAAATGAACATCGCAAGGGCGTTTACCGCCGTTATGTCAAATATATTGAAACATCCCCAGCCGCTGGTTTAGGGTGGCAGCTGCCTTGCGCCGAACAGATGGCTGGCGGGCAAGAATGCTTTGAGGCTGCCGGGGCACATCGCCTGGCCCTTATATTCAATAAGAGGAGGACACTCGCATGACCACCCTGACCCGTGCCGACTGGGAACAACGCGCCAAGGATCTGAAAATCGAAGGCCGCGCCTACATCAATGGCGAATACACCGCCGCTGTTTCCGGTGACACCTTCGAATGCATCAGCCCAGTCGATGGCCGCCTGCTGGCCACCGTGGCCAGTTGTGACGCCGACGACGCCCAGCGCGCCGTGGAAAACGCCCGCGCCACCTTCAACTCCGGTGTCTGGTCGCGCCTGGCGCCGGCCAAGCGCAAGGCCACCATGATCCGTTTCGCCGCGCTGCTCAAGGCCAATGCCGAAGAGCTGGCGCTGCTTGAAACCCTGGACATGGGCAAACCGATCAGCGACTCCCTCAACATTGATGTGCCCGGCGCGGCGAATGCGCTGAGCTGGAGTGGCGAGGCGATCGACAAGATTTACGATGAAGTGGCGGCCACCCCACACGATCAACTGGGCCTGGTGACCCGTGAGCCGGTGGGGGTTGTCGGCGCCATCGTGCCGTGGAACTTCCCCTTGATGATGGCTTGCTGGAAGCTCGGCCCGGCACTGTCCACCGGTAACTCGGTGATTCTCAAGCCGTCCGAAAAATCCCCGCTGACCGCCATCCGTATCGCGGCCCTTGCGGTTGAAGCAGGTATTCCAAAAGGTGTGTTCAACGTGCTGCCGGGCTACGGCCACACCGTTGGCAACGCCCTGGCGCTGCACATGGACGTCGATACCCTGGTGTTCACCGGCTCTACCAAGATCGCCAAGCAACTGTTGATCCGCTCCGGCGAGTCGAACATGAAGCGTGTGTGGCTGGAAGCCGGTGGCAAGAGCCCAAACATCGTGTTCGCCGATGCCCCGGACCTGCAGGCCGCCGCCGAGTCCGCCGCCGGTGCCATCGCTTTCAACCAGGGCGAAGTCTGCACCGCCGGTTCGCGCCTGCTGGTGGAGCGCTCCATCAAGGATACATTCCTGCCGCTGGTGATCGAGGCCCTCAAAGGCTGGAAACCCGGTAACCCACTGGATCCTGCGACCAACGTCGGCGCGCTGGTGGACACCCAGCAGATGAACACCGTGCTGTCGTACATCGAAGCCGGGCATGCCGATGGCGCCAAGCTGGTGGCCGGCGGCAAGCGTACGCTGGAAGAAACCGGCGGCACTTACGTCGAACCCACAATTTTCGACGGCGTGACCAACGCCATGAAGATCGCCCAGGAAGAAATCTTCGGTCCGGTCCTGTCAGTGATCACCTTCGACAGCGCCGAAGAAGCGGTGAAAATCGCCAACGACACCGTGTATGGCCTGGCCGCCGCCGTGTGGACCGCTGATATCTCCAAGGCGCACCTGACCGCCAAGGCCCTGCGTGCCGGCAGCGTGTGGGTCAACCAATACGACGGCGGTGACATGACCGCACCGTTTGGTGGTTTCAAGCAGTCGGGTAATGGTCGCGACAAGTCACTGCATGCATTCGACAAGTACACCGAGCTCAAGTCGACCTGGATCAAACTCTAAGCAACACCGCCGCTCAAATGTGGGAGGGGCTTGCCCCGATAGCAGTGTGTCAGGCACCACAAGTGCTGGCTGATCCACCGCTATCGGGGCAAGCCCCCTCCCACACTGTTTTGTGTGTACTCAAGAATTATCCACAGGAGCGTGGCAATGCGTTGGGCGACTTATTTCGCCGTGTTGACCTCGGTACTCAGCGTCGGCCTGGCGTTGGGTGTGAGCATGCCGCTGGTGTCCCTGCGCCTCGAAAGCTGGGGTTACGGCAGTTTCGCTATCGGTGTGATGGCGGCGATGCCGGCCTTTGGTGTGCTGTTGGGTGCCAAGGTTTCCAGTCGCCTGGCCTCCTGGCTCGGCACCGCCAACCTCATGCGTCTGTGCCTGTGGGGCGGTGCGGTGTCCATCGGGTTGTTGGCGATTCTGCCCAGCTACCCGGTATGGCTGGTGCTGCGGTTGATGATCGGGGTGATCCTCACCCTCGTGTTTATCCTTGGCGAAAGCTGGATCAACCAGTTGGTGGTGGAGCAGTGGCGTGGCCGACTGGTGGCGCTGTATGGCTGCAGTTATGCCTTGAGCCAGCTCTCGGGCCCCCTGCTGCTGGGTGTGATCGGCACCGATCATGACTACGGGTTCTGGGTCGGTGTGGGCCTGTTGCTGGTGGCTCCGCTGGCCTTGCTGGGTCGCACCGGCGCGCCCAGTGCGGAGTCGTTAAGCGTGACGTTCGCCGACCTCTGGCGCTTTTGCCTGAGTTTGCCGGCGATTGCCTGGGCGGTGGCGCTGTTCGCTGCGTTCGAGGCGATGATCCTGACGCTGTTGCCGGTGTATTGCCTGCAACAGGGCTTCACCGCCGAGATCGCCTTGGCGATGGTCAGCACGGTGGTGGTCGGCGATGCGCTGCTGCAATTGCCCATCGGTGCGCTGGCGGACTACCTGCCGCGCCGCACGTTGTTCCTGAGCTGTGCGGTGCTGTTGCTGGCGTCGAGCCTGGCGGTTCCGCTGTTGATGCACACGCTGCTGATCTGGCCGATATGGGTGCTGTTCGGCGCCAGCGCAGGCGGGTTATTTACCTTGTCGTTGATCCTGATCGGCGAGCGCTACCGTGACGATGCGCTGGTGCGCGCCAATGCCCACATTGCACAGCTGTGGGGCATCGGTTGCCTGATCGGCCCGCTGGTGGCGGGCGCCGGCAGCCAATGGATCAGCGGGCATGCATTGCCGTTTTTCATGGCGGCTGGGGCGCTGGGCCTAGTGCTGCTGTTGCTGCGCCAAGGGGCATTCGGCACCGCCCAGCCAGCCACGCCTTGAAATGCAATCAACTGTGGGAGGGGGCAAACCCCTCCCACAGTTGATTCATTGTGTTTCTAAAGCATGCGCTCCAGGCCGACGGAAGTAGCGAACCAGGCATTGAACCTGCGCCACCAACTGCCCGGTTCGCGCGTGAGGGTATGCAACTGGCCGTTATCCTCGGTCACCCACACCACCTGGCCATCCTGCAATTTCGCCTCATAGCTCAGGGCTGGCGCCATGCCTTGCAGCGCCAGGTTGCGTACATGCTCCGCCAGCTCGGGGCTGTCGACCAGCACGCCGACTTCGGTGTTCCACAGCACCGAGCGTGGGTCGAAGTTGAAGGAGCCGATAAACGACTTGGTGCGATCAAAGATCATTGCCTTGCTGTGCAGGCTTGAATCCGAGCCCCGGAACGAACCGCGACGAAACAGGTGCGGCCCACTGCCGGCGCTGGGGTCGCCCGGCTGGCGGCGCAGTTCGTAGAGCTTTACCCCGTGCTCCAGCAGTGCCTTGCGATACGGCGCATAACCGCCGTGCACGGCCGGCACATCGGTGGCCTCCAGGGAATTGGTCAGCAGGCTCACCGACACGCCGGCGTCGGCGCGTCCCGTCAGATACACCAGCCCCGGCTGCCCCGGTACGAAATACGCCGAGATCATCATCAACTCGTGGTGGACGCCCTCAAGCTCCGGCCCCAGTTGGGTGGTCAGCAAAAGCTGCGGGTCCGGGTCGGCCTTGGCCAGCACCTTGCTCGGCGCATCCCACAGCGCCTGGTTCCAGGCCCAGATCAGCTCACGGCGCCAGATGTCCATGCGCGGCTGGGTCTGGTAGGTGCGCAAGCGGTTGTACAGCGCGTGATTCTGCTGGCGCGAGTCGGCCAGCGACGCTTGCAGGCGCACGCGTACAGCGGCCAGGTCGCCTTTTGAAGGGCGGCTTGAGACAAAGTCATCGATGGGTTTGCTCAGCGCGCTGTTCCAGTACTGATCGAAACTGTGCCCGAGTTGCTCGGCCACCGGCCCGACGCTGAGCATGTCGATATCGGTGAAGTTCAGGTTGGGCTCTGCGTCGAAATACTCATCTCCCAGGTTGCGCCCGCCGACGATGGCCACGCTGTTGTCCGCCAGCCACAGTTTGTTGTGCATGCGCCGGTGTTGCAGCGACAGGTTGAACAGGCGGCCCATCGCCCGCGTAACACCGGTGCTGCGGCCCAGGTGCAAGGGGTTGAACAGGCGGATCTCGATCTTGGGGTGGGCGGCGAGGGTGGCGATGATCTGGTCGAGCCCGTCGCTGGTGGTGTCATCCAGCAGAATGCGCACGCGCACGCCACGATCGGCGGCCTTGAGCAGTTCATCCACGAGCATGCGGGTGCTGATGCCGTCGTGAACGATGTAGTACTGCAGGTCAAGGCTGGTCTGGGCGTTGCGGATCAGTTCGGCGCGGGCCATGAAGGCTTCGCTGCTGTTGGGCAACAGGCGAAAGCCCGAGCGGCCCTGATAAGGCGCGGCCTGGGCCAGGATCGAGCGCCCGAACGAGGACTGAGCGGCCGGCAGCGCATCGCTGGGGATGCGCGGGGTACTCACGCCGGCACAGCCACCCAGCACCAGGGCTCCCAACAGGCAAAACGGTAATAGCCGTCGAATCATCAAGGGAGTCGCTTCCAGGTCAGGGCGGTTGTCGATATAGGACGGCTATTTCTCGCGAAAGGTCAGTCCGACGATTGCGCCAGCATTTTGCTCGCGGCGGCGCCTACCTTGCGCACGGCTTCTTCAATCTGCGGGGTAGGCTTGGCGCTGTAGTTCATGCGCAGGCAGTTGCGGTACTTGCCGGACGCCGAAAAGATACTGCCCACCGCCACCTGTACGCCTTGTTCTATGAGTATGCGGTTGAGCTTGAGGGTGTCGAAGCCGTCCGGCAGCTCTACCCACAGCATAAAGCTGCCTTGCGGCCGACTGGCGCGCGTGCCGGCGGGGAAGTAGCGGCTGACCCAATCGAGCATCAGGTCGCGATTACGCTGGTATTGGGTGCGCATTCGCCGCAAATGCGGTTCGAAATGGCCGCCCTTGAGAAATTCGGCAATCGCGATCTGCGGCTGTGTGGCCGTCGAGCCGGTGCTGATGTATTTCATGTGCAGCACCCGTTCGAGGTAGCGCCCGGGGGCAACCCAGCCAATGCGCAGGCCCGGCGCCAGCGTTTTCGAAAATGAGCTGCACAGCAGCACGCGGCCATCTTCATCGAAAGATTTGATGGTGCGCGGGCGTGGGTAGCTGTAGGCCAATTCGCCGTATACATCGTCCTCTATGATCGCTACGTCAAAGCGCTGGGCCAAGGTCAGCAGCGCGCGTTTGCGCGCCTCCGGCATGATGTAGCCCAAGGGGTTGTTGCAGTTGGGGGTCAGCTGGATGACCTTGATCGGCCATTGTTCCAGGGCCAGCTCCAGAGCTTCCAGGCTGATGCCGGTAATCGGGTCGGTGGGGATTTCCAGGGCTTTCATACCCAGGCCCTTGAGGGTCTGCATGGCACCGTGAAAGCTGGGCGAATCCACGGCGACGATATCGCCGGGCTCACAGATGGCATGGATGCTGGCGGACAGCGCCTCATGGCAGCCGGTGGTGATGACGATGTCTTCGGCGGTCAGCTGGCAACCGGAATCCAATGACAGTCGGGCGATTTGCTCGCGCAGTTCCATACAGCCAAGAATATTGTCGTAATACAGCCCCGGCAGGTCCTGGCGACGGCTGACGCGCGCCAGGCTGCGCAGCAGCGGTTTGAGGGTGGGCGACAGTACATCCGGCATGCCGCGGCCCATCTGTATGACGTCTTTGCGCGGCACGGCGCGAATCAGTTCCAGCACCTGGTCCCACTGGGATATTTCCACCGGGCGTTGTGCCGGGCGGCCGACCTCAGGCAGGGCGGGCAGCTCACGGCCAACGGGCACGAAGTAGCCGGATTTCGGCTTGGGCATGGCCAGGCCGTTATCTTCCAGCAACCGATAGGCCTGCTGAACGGTGCTCAAGCTGACCCCATGTTCCACACTCAACGCCCGTACGGACGGAAGCCGGTCACCGGGGCGGTAGAAGCCCTGTTCGATGCGCGTGCCCAACAATTCGGCGAGGTTGACGTAAAGCGTCATGGCGGTCGCTCCCAAGAGACCAATACAGATGCAGGGAAAATACAGGATTCAGCCGCCGTCAGGCAGTATCTGTATGGATTTAATAAAAATAGGTTGAATCTGTAATGCTCTGGCCCGTTCGCCCATGCTCGTCACTCAAGGCAACACACCACTGAGGGGCAGCAAAATGAACGGTATGAGCGATGTGCGGCTGGCGTTACACAGTCAGGAGCTGGAGGCGGGACAGGAGCGCGCGATGGCCGCGCCGGCGAATAGCCGTTGGAACCTGTTCTGGCACCGTCGGCACACGCGCAAGGCTCTGCTGACCCTGACCCGTGAGCAACTGCGTGACATCGGCTTGACCGCTGAGCAGGCACGCCAGGAAGGGGTTAAGCCTTTCTGGCGCAGTTGATCAGACCAGCTCTTTGAGGCGGTGCCAGAGCATCCCCAGGGCCAGCAGCGGCGAGCGCAGGTGCTTGCCGCCGGGGAAGGTAATGTGCGGCACTTGGGCAAACAGATCGAAACGCCCCTGCTGCTGGCCGCTGATGGCTTCGGCCAACAACTTGCCCGCCAGGTGCGTGGCGTTGAGACCATGGCCGGCGTAGGCCTGGGCGTAATACACGTTGGGCTGGTCGGCCAGACGGCCGATCTGCGGCAGGCGGTTGGCGCCGATGCCGATCATGCCGCCCCATTGATAGTCGATCTTCGCGTCGGCCAGTTGTGGGAAAACGCGCAGCATTTTCGGTCGCATATAGGCGCCGATGTCCTGCGGGTCGCGGCCGGAATAGTGGCAGGCGCCGCCAAATAACAGGCGGCGGTCGGCGGACAGGCGGAAATAATCCACCGTCACGCGCTGGTCACACACGGCCATGTTCTGCGGCAACAGGTTGGCGGCCTGCGCTTGGCTCAACGGCTCGGTGGCGATGATGTAACTGCCGGCGGGCAGTACTTTGCCGCTCAAGTGCGGGTTGAGGCGATTGAGGTAGGCGTTGCAGGCCAGCACCAGGGTCTTGGCGCGCACATGGCCGTGCGCGGTGTGCACCCTGACCTCAGGGCCATAGTCGATACCGGCGACGTCTGATTGCTCAAACAGCCGCACGCCCAATTGCCCGGCGGCAGCCGCTTCGCCGAGCGCCAGGTTCAGCGGGTGCAGATGGCCCGATCCCATATCAATCATGCCGCCCACGTAACGCTCGGAGCCGACCACGCTGCTCATCTCGCTGGCTTGCAACAGGCGCACCGCATGGCGATAGCCCAGGCTGCGCAGTTCTTCGGCGTCTTCGGCCAGGCCTTGCAGGTCGCGGGGCTTGTTGGCGAGGTCGCAGTAGCCCCAGGTCAGGTCGCAGGGAATCTGAAAGCGCTCGACGCGCTCGCGCACGATCTCCACGGCTTCCAGCCCCATCAGCTTCATCTGGCGTACGCCGTCGGTGCCGATCACGTTGGCGAACTGGTCCAGGCCGTGGCCGACGCCGCGAATCAGTTGGCCACCGTTACGCCCGCTGGCGCCCCAGGCGATCTTGCGCGCCTCCAGCAACACCACGCTGAAACCGCGCTCGGCCAGCTCCAGGGCGGTGTTGAGCCCGGAGAAACCACCGCCGACCACGCATACATCGGCAGTCACTTCACCGGTCAACGCCGGGTAATCCGGTTGCGGCACGCTGCTGGCGGCATAGTAGGACGCGGTGTGCCGGGCGCTGGCGGTCATGGGGACGCTCCCTGTTTGGAAAATTTGACGCAGGATACAGCGGTCGGACGACGCTGTCTGCGCGCGGCGTTTTGCGTCAGAATCCAGGTCTATTCGCCCTCCGGTACCTGTTTCGATGAGTTGCAACAGTCAGAAAATCAGCGCGCTGCGCCGTCAGATTCCTTCGTTCGAATGCGTACCCGGTTGCCACGACTGCTGTGGGCCGGTAACGACGTCGCCCGAGGAAATGTCACGCCTGCCGCGTAAGACCGCCGCCGAGCAGGACGCGGCGATGGATGAGCTGAACTGCGTGCACCTGGGGCCCGCCGGCTGCACCGTGTATGACGAGCGGCCGTTGATCTGTCGGTTGTTCGGCACCACCAAGACCTTGCCGTGCCCTAATGGGCGGCGACCGGTGGAGTTGATCCATCCACGGGTCGAAAAGCAGATTCATGAGTACATGGCCAGTACCCGGCAAGTGCTGGTGTAGCGGTCCAGTCAGTCCGGAATTGGCAGGTTCAGGCTCTCTTTGACTTCTTCCATCACGATATAACTCTTGGATTCGCGCACGTGGGGCAGCTTGAGCAGGATATCGCCCAGCAACTTGCGGTATGAGGCCATCTCGGAAATCCGCGCTTTCACCAGATAGTCGAAGTCGCCGGAGACCAGGTGGCACTCCAGCACATGGGGCAGTTTCAGCACGGCGCGGCGAAACTCCTCAAAGGTATCGCCGGACTTGTAATCCAGGCTGATCTCGACAAATACCAGCAAACTGCCTTTTAAATGCTGCGGATTGAGCCGCGCGTTGTAGCCCATGATGATCCCTTCGCGCTCCAACCGACGCACCCGCTCAGTGCAAGGCGTGGTCGACAGCCCGACCTTTTCCCCCAGTTCCGTGAACGAAATTCGCCCGTCGGTCTGCAGGATACGCAGGATGTTGCGGTCGATCTTGTCCAGCTCCCGCTTGGTCTGGGTGTTGGTACGCATAGGGGATACGCCTCTGTAAAAAGGGTTTTTGCCGAGAATTGTCGCCAAATATAGGCATTTATATAGTGAAATGCACTGGCGATTGCTTTTTATACTGCGCTCATCATTGCTCGAAACAACACACGTCAGCGGCCAGGCCGCGATGAGGATATAAAAATGCGCGTTCTGGTCTTGGGTAGCGGCGTCATTGGTGTGACCAGTGCCTACTATTTGGCTCGGGCCGGTTTTGAGGTCGTGGTAGTCGACCGTCAGCCCGCCGCCGCCATGGAAACCAGTTTCGCCAATGCCGGCCAAGTGTCTCCCGGCTATGCCTCGCCCTGGGCCGCGCCGGGTGTGCCGCTCAAGGCCATCAAGTGGTTGCTGCAACGCCACGCGCCGCTGGCGCTCAAGGCCACCGCCGATATCGATCAATACCTGTGGATGGCGCAGATGTTGCGCAACTGCACGGCCAGTCGCTATGCCGTGAACAAGGAGCGCATGGTGCGCTTGTCCGAGTACAGCCGCGACTGCCTCGATGAATTGCGCGCCGAGACCGGCATTGCCTACGAAGGCCGTAGCCTCGGGACTACCCAGTTGTTCCGCACCCAAGCCCAATTGGATGGCGCCGCCAAGGATATCGCGGTGTTGAAAGAGTCCGGTGTGCCGTTCGAACTGCTCGATCGCGCCGGCATTGCCCGCGTTGAGCCGGCCCTGGCCAGCGTCACCGATATCCTCGCCGGTGCCCTGCGCCTGCCTAACGACCAGACCGGCGACTGCCAGATGTTCACCACACGCCTGGCCGAGATGTGCAAACAGCTGGGTGTGGAGTTCCGCTTCGAACAGGACATCCAACGCCTTGACCAGGCCGGTGATCGCATCAACGGCGTGTGGATCGACGGCAAGCTCGAAACCGCCGACCGCTACGTGCTGGCCCTGGGTAGCTACTCGCCAAAACTGCTCAAGCCGCTGGGGATCAAGGCACCGGTGTACCCGCTCAAGGGCTACTCGCTGACCGTGCCGATCACCAACCCGGCGATGGCACCGACGTCGACCATCCTCGATGAAACCTACAAGGTCGCGATCACCCGTTTCGATAACCGCATTCGCGTGGGTGGCATGGCTGAAATAGCCGGTTTTGACCTGTCGCTTAACCCTCGTCGACGTGAAACCCTGGAGATGATCGTCAACGACCTTTATCCTCAGGGCGGCGATTTGGCCGAGGCCAGTTTCTGGACCGGCCTGCGTCCGACCACACCCGACGGCACACCCATTGTCGGTGCCACACCGTTCAGGAACCTGTTCCTCAATACCGGCCACGGCACCCTCGGTTGGACCATGGCGTGCGGTTCCGGTCGCTTGCTGGCCGACCTGATGGCCAGGAAAACCCCGCAGATCAGCGCCGCAGGCCTCGATATTTCCCGTTACGGCAACCACCAGGAGTCCGCAAAACATGTCAATCCAGCGCCAGCTCACCAATGAGCGCATGAGCCAGATCGTTGTCCACAGCGGTACCGTGTACCTGGCAGGGCAAGTCGGCGACGACATGAACGCGGGGATTGAACAGCAGACCCGTGAAACCTTGGCCAATATCGAGCGTTTGCTGGGCTTGGCCGGGACCGACAAGAGCCGGTTGCTGTCGGTGACGATCTACCTGAAAGACATTGACGCCGATTTCGCCGGCATGAACGCGGTGTGGGACACGTGGTTGCCTAAAGGCGTCGCCCCGGCCCGTGCCACGGTTGAAGCCAAATTGTGCGAGCCGCAAATCCTCGTAGAGCTGTCCGTCGTGGCCGCGCTGCCTTAAACACGATCCCTCTTACGGTGCCGATGCTGTCTGTCGGTACCGTTTTTTTTCACTCCGCTGCCTAGAAGCCTGCCGCCATGCGTCCAGCCCGTGCCCTGATCGACCTCCAAGCCCTGCGCCACAACTACCAATTGGCCCGTGAAGTCACCGGGGCCAAGGCCCTTGCCGTGATCAAGGCCGATGCCTACGGCCATGGCGCCGTGCGCGTGGCCCAGGCGCTGGAAGCCGAGGCCGATGGGTTCGCCGTGGCATGCATCGAAGAGGCGTTGGAGCTGCGCGCCGCTGGCATTCGCGCGCCAGTGTTGCTGCTGGAAGGTTTTTTTGAAGCGGATGAGCTGGGGCTGATCGTCGAGCATGATTTTTGGTGCGTGGTGCATTCGCTGTGGCAACTGGATGCGATCGAACAGGCCACGCTGAGCAAGCCCTTGACTATTTGGCTCAAGCTGGACTCGGGCATGCATCGCGTGGGCCTGCATCCCAAGGATTACCACGCGGCTTATCAGCGCCTGCTGGCCAGCGGTAAAGTCGCGAAGATTGTGCTGATGAGTCACTTTGCCCGCGCCGATGAGCTTGATTGCGCCAGCAGCACCGAACAAGTGGCGGTGTTTGAAGCGGCGCGCCAGGGTCTGGCGGCCGAAGTCAGCCTGCGCAATTCACCCGCGGTATTGGGCTGGCCAAATGTGCTCAGCGACTGGGTACGCCCGGGCATCATGCTGTACGGCGCCACCCCATTTGGTGAAAACCAGGCTCTGGCCGCGCGCTTGCAACCGGTGATGACCCTGGAATCGAAAGTGATCTGTGTGCGCGAACTGCCGGCTGGCGAGCCGGTGGGCTACGGCGCCCGGTTCGTTACGCCCAAGCCGATGCGTATCGGCGTGGTTGCCATGGGCTACGCAGACGGCTATCCGCGTCACGCGCCCACGGGTACGCCGGTGCTGGTGGCCGGGCAGCGCAGCCAGTTGCTGGGGCGTGTGTCCATGGACATGCTGTGTATCGACCTGACGGATGTGCCTCAGGCTGGCCTTGGCTCCACGGTAGAGCTGTGGGGCAAAAATATCCTCGCCAGCGACGTCGCGGTGGCCGCTGACACCATCCCCTACCAGATCTTCTGCAACCTGCGCCGGGTGCCAAGGCTCTATTCCGGCGCTTGACCGCCGCGCACGAACACAGCTGCCTGGGATTTAGGCCCAAGTGTTGTAAATACTGAACGCTGTCGCCATGATAACGGCCAATTACAACAACGCCTGAATCCTAGGAGGCTCCCGCATTGGACGTCGGCGAACGACTGCAATCCATCCGTAAGCTGAAGGGTCTTTCCCAGCGTGAACTCGCCAAGCGTGCGGGTGTCACCAACAGCACCATTTCGATGATCGAAAAAAACAGTGTCAGCCCCTCGATCAGCTCCTTGCGCAAGGTGCTGGGCGGCATCCCCATGTCGATGGTCGAGTTCTTTTCCGAGGAGATCCTCCAGGAAATTCCGACGCAGATCGTCTATAAAGCCAATGAGCTGATCGACATCTCCGACGGCGCGGTGACCATGAAATTGGTAGGTCGGGCGCACCCTAGCCGGGCCATCGCGTTTCTCAACGAAATCTACCCGCCGGGCGCTGATACCGGCGAAGAAATGCTCACCCACGAAGGCGAGGAAACCGGGATTCTGGTGGAGGGCCGTTTGGAGTTGGTGGTCGGTCTTGAAACTTTTGTGCTCGAAGCCGGCGATAGCTACTACTTTGAAAGTACCAAGCCCCATCGTTTTCGCAATCCGTTCGACGTACCGGCGCGGCTAATCAGCGCAGCCACACCCGCGAACTTTTAAGAATAGAGGCGTCCTGCCAGCGTTGCAGAGGCTCCCGCAGCAGTATTCCGCGAGACTGAATCTCCCTTTATTTAATAGGGTTGTTTCGGCCAGGCGGGCTAACCGTTATACTTTCGCCGCCTGCGAAACCGTGGCCGCAGGCGTGAATAGCCACCATTGAGGGTGAACGCGTGAACCTAATTATGAAAATGCTGGCTGCACCAGCAACCGTACTGGCCCTATGGGCTGTCAGCGCTCAAGCTGCGACCAATGATGAAATTGCCAAACGCCTGGAGCCTGTCGGCCAGGTTTGCGTCCAGGGCCAGGAGTGCAAGGGCATGGAAGTCGCCGTTGCAGCGGGCGGTGGCGGCGCGAAAACGCCGGACGAGATCATCGCCAAACACTGCAATGCTTGCCACGGCACTGGCCTGCTGGGCGCGCCGAAAATCGGCGACAAAGCCGCCTGGAAAGAGCGCGCCGACCACCAGGGCGGTCTCGACGGCATCCTGGCCAAGGCGATCACCGGGATCAACGCCATGCCGCCCAAAGGCACCTGCGCGGATTGCTCGGATGACGACCTCAAAGGCGCTATCAAGCAGATGTCTGGGTTGTAATCAGTCAATCTTCGCCAAAAATGCCGCTTACGAGCGGCTTTTTTGTACCTGTCATTCAGGTTTTGCGCTGTTCATTGCAGCAAAGACCCGGCAAGCTCGGTCGAACCCCTATTCATGGAATGTTCGGGAGCAGTCGGATGGTGCAGTTGTGTTCAATCGAGCAAGCAGTTGACGACGTACTGGCGCGCTTGCCGGCGCATATCCACATGGGCATGCCGCTGGGCCTGGGTAAGCCCAACCTGTTCGTCAACGCGCTGTACCGGCGAATCGCCCAACTGCCGGAGCGCGCGCTTACGATTTACACCGCCCTGAGCCTTGGCCGGCCAACCCTGGGTGACGGGTTGCAGAAGCGCTTTCTCGAACCCTTCATCGAGCGGGTGTTCGGTGACTATCCCGAGCTGGATTTCCTCGCCGACCTGCATAAAGACAGCCTTCCAAACAACATCCACGTACGGCAGTTCTTCATGCAGCCCGGCAGTTTGCTGCACAGCACGTCGGCCCAGCAGGATTACGTCAGCAGTAACTACAGCCACGCCGCCCGCGATATCAATGCCGCTGGCTTGAATCTGGTTGCACAATTGGTGGCCAGCAGCGCCGAGCATCCGGACCGCCTGAGCCTGAGCTGCAACCCCGATATCAGCCTTGACCTGCTGCCGATGATCGAAAAGCGCCGCGACGCGGGCGAAACCATTTTGATCGTCGGCCAGGTCCACACCGACTTGCCCTACATGCCTGGCGATTCCGAATTGGGCATGGATGCGTTCGACTACCTGATCGATGCCAAGGACAGCACCACGCTGTTTTCCACGCCGAATATGCCGGTGGGGTTCCAGGATCATTTCATCGGCCTGCACGCCAGCACCCTGGTGCGTGATGGCGGCACCTTGCAGATAGGCATCGGTTCCATGGGGGATGCGCTGACCGCCGCCTTGCTCGCGCGCCAGGCCGACAACGAAGCCTACCGCCTGCTGCTGACGGACCTTGATGTGTACCAGTGGGCGCCGCTGATCAGCCGTGAAGGCGGTGTCGATCCCTTCGCCCGTGGCCTCTACGGCTGCAGCGAGATGTTCGTCAACGGCCTGCTGGTGCTGGCGGATGCGGGGATTGTGCGACGCAAGGTTTATCCGGATGTGGCGACTCAGGAGCAGGCCAACGCCGGCTTGCTGGACGATGCGGCGCAGCCCGATGGGGTGTCGATACACGGTGGTTTCTTCCTGGGCCCCCGCAGTTTTTACCAGCGCTTGCAGGAAATGACCCACGCCAAGCGCCTGCAATTCAACATGACCCGCATCAGCTACATCAACGAGCTGTACGGTCAGGAAGAACTCAAGCGTTTGCAGCGCCAGGATGCGCGGTTTATCAACAGCGCAATCATGGTGACCTTGCTCGGCGCGGGCGTCGCGGACCAGTTGGAAGACGGTCGCGTACTCAGCGGCGTGGGCGGGCAATACAATTTTGTTGCCCAGGGCCATGCATTGGACGGTGCGCGCTCGATCCTGATCTTGCGCAGCTGGCGCGAGTCGGCGGGGAGGTCAGTTCCAATATCGTCTGGGGCTACGGCCACTGCACCATCCCCCGGCACCTGCGGGATATCGTGATCACCGAGTACGGAATTGCCGACTTGCGGGGGCAGACGGACGCCAAGGTGATCGAAGCACTGCTTACTATCAGCGACTCACGCTTCCAGGCCGACTTGATCGAGCAGGCGCAAAAGGCCGGCAAGTTACCCAGGGGCTTTCAGTTGGATCCACGTTTTGCCGACAACACGCCGGAGCGCCTCAAAGGCATTCAGGCGCGGCATAAACGCTTGTTCCCGGAGTACCCGTTGGGCAGTGATTTCACCAATGAAGAGCGGGACTTGTTACGGGCGCTGAACTGGCTCAAGAGTAAGTTCAAGCTGACGGAGGTGCTTGAGCTGGGCAAGGCCGCGCTGGATGCTCCGGAGCCGGAGGCGTTTCCCAGGCATCTGGAGCGGATGCGGCTGGATAGGCCGGAGGGGCTGAAAGAGGATCTCTATCAGCGCTTGTTGCTGGCGGGCTTACAAGCAACCGCGCACTGAAAACCAATATAAAACCAAATGTGGGAGGGGGCTTGCCCCCGATAGGCAGTGTGTCAGCCAATACATTTGGTGACTGATACACCGCTATCGGGAGCAAGCCCCCTCCTACATTTCAAGCGGTGTTGCCTCAGATAAAGGTGACAACCCCACCTGCCAGCGACTTCACCCGCGCCAGCGACTCAACCCGATAGCCCTGCGCATCCAGCTCCGCACGGCCACCCTGGAACGACTTCTCGATCACGATCCCCAGGCCCGCAACGGTCGCGCCGGCCTGCTTGATGATCGAAATCAGCGCCTGGGACGCCTTGCCGTTGGCCAAAAAGTCATCGATCACCAACACGCGGTCGCTGCTGGTCAGATGACGCGGCGAGATCGCCACGGTGCTCTCGGTTTTCTTGGTGAAGGAATACACCGTCGCCGACAGCAGGTTTTCGGTCAGGGTCAGCGACTGCTGCTTGCGCGCAAAAATCACCGGTACGCCCAGGTTCAGGCCGGTCATGATCGCCGGGGCGATACCCGAGGCTTCGATGGTGACGATCTTGGTGATGCCCGAATCCTTGAACAGCGCGGCGAATTCGTCGCCGATCAGTTTCATCAGTGCCGGGTCGATCTGGTGGTTCAAAAAGGCGTCGACCTTGAGTACCTGATCGGAAAGCACGATGCCTTCTTCGCGAATTTTCTTGTGCAGTGCTTCCACGGAAAGCTTCCTCTAATGGCGCGGTGCGCGCCGAAAGTAGATTAAAAAATAGTCGATTCTAGCGCTTTAGCATTGCGCGTATATCCGCCAGGGCGGTATTGCCGCGAACGGCCTTCACCTCGGTCGGGGTGTCGTCATTGCCTTCCCAGGCCAAGTCATCCGGCGGTAGTTCGTCGAGGAACCGGCTGGGGGCACAATCGATGATTTCGCCGTATTGCTTGCGCTTGGCGGCAAAGGTGAAGGCCAGAGTCTGACGCGCGCGGGTAATGCCCACGTAGGCCAGGCGCCGTTCCTCTTCGATGGTGTCGGCTTCAATACTGGAGCGGTGCGGGAGGATTTCTTCTTCCATGCCCATGATGAACACGTAGGGAAATTCCAGACCCTTGGAGGCATGCAAGGTCATCATCTGCACACCTTCGGCGCCGTCTTCCTCTTCTTGCTGGCGCTCAAGCATGTCGCGCAGCACCAGCTTGCCGATGGCGTCCTCGACGGTCATTTCGCCGTCTTCGTCTTTTTCCAGGGTGTTCTTCAGCGCTTCGATCAGGAACCAGACGTTGCCCATGCGGTAATCCGCGGCCTTGTCGCTGGAGCTGTTGGTGCGCAGCCAGTTCTCATAGTCAATGTCCATGACCATGCTGCGCAGGGCGCTGATCGGGTCTTCCCCGGCGCATTGTTCGCGCACCTTGTCCATAAAACGCTTGAAGCGCGACAGACGATCGGTGAAGCGTGTGTCCAGGTGTTCGCCCAGGCCGATTTCATCGGTGGCGGCGTACATCGAGATCTTGCGCTCGGTGGCGTAGTTGCCGAGTTTTTCCAGCGTCGTCGAACCGATCTCCCGACGTGGGACGTTGATCACCCGCAGGAAGGCGTTGTCGTCGTCCGGGTTCACGATCAACCGGAAGTAGGCCATCAGGTCTTTTACTTCCTGGCGTCCGAAAAAACTGTTGCCGCCCGACAGGCGATACGGCACCTGGTGGTGCTGCAATTTCAGCTCGATCAGCTTGGCCTGGTAGTTGCCGCGATACAGGATCGCAAAGTCGCTGTAGGGCCGGTCGGTACGCAAGTGCAGGCTGAGGATTTCCACGGCCACGCGCTCGGCTTCGGCGTCTTCGTTGCGGCAACGGATCACGCGGATCTCATCGCCATGGCCCATCTCGCTCCACAGCTGTTTTTCAAACTCGTGGGGGTTGTTGGAGATCAACACGTTGGCGCAACGCAGGATGCGGCTGGTAGAGCGGTAGTTCTGCTCCAGCATCACCACTTTCAGGGACGGGTAGTCGACCTTGAGCAGCATCAGGTTTTCCGGGCGGGCGCCGCGCCAGGCGTAGATCGATTGGTCATCGTCGCCCACCACGGTGAACTGGTTGCGCGTGCCGATCAGTAGCTTCACCAGCAAATACTGGCTGGCGTTGGTGTCCTGGTATTCGTCCACCAGCAGGTAGCGCACCTTGTTCTGCCACTTTTCAAGGATGTCGGCGTGTTCCTGGAACAGCTTGACCGGTTGCAGGATCAGGTCATCGAAGTCCACCGCGTTGAACGCCTTCAGCGTGCGTTGATAGTGGGTGTAGACGATGGCGGCGGTCTGTTCCTTGGGGTTGCGTGCGTTTTCCAGGGCTTGGGCGGGCAGGATCAGGTCGTTCTTCCAGGCGCCGATCATGTTCTTGATCTCGTCAACGCCGTCGTCGCCCGCGTATTCCTTCTGCATGATGTCGGTCATCAGGGCTTTGACGTCGGTCTCGTCAAAAATCGAGAAACCCGGCTTGTAGCCCAGCCGCGCATGCTCCTTGCGGATGATGTTCAGGCCCAGGTTGTGGAACGTACACACGGTCAGGCCCCGACCCTCGCCACCCTTGAGCAGGGTGCCGACACGCTCTTTCATCTCGCGCGCGGCCTTGTTGGTAAAGGTCATGGCGACGATGTACTGCGCGCGGATGCCGCAGTTCTGGATCAGGTGCGCGATCTTGCGGGTGATCACGCTGGTCTTGCCGGAGCCTGCGCCGGCGAGCACCAATAGAGGGCCGCCGACATAGTTCACGGCTTCTTGCTGCCGGGGATTGAGTCGGGACATACAGAGTTCAGGGAGTCGTTGTTCAAAAGGGCGGGCATTTTAACAGGCTGGCGAGATTCTGCTGCTCTGGATCGACGGTGTGACGTACCACTCGATCTAAATTTGCCGCTTTTGCTACTTTGCCGCAGGATGTATTAGTTTTTAAGACAATTGCTTACAGCCTGCGTATTTGATAACCCCTGTCATTGGTGATTGTCAGGTCGCACGTCATAATGCCCGCCGCCAACGAATTTTTGCAGAGTCTAGGGAGCTAGCTTGTCTACGCCTGTCGAACCCTTGCGTTTGCTGCTATTGGCCGATGCGCCTGAGTGGGCAGCTTTGTTGCGCGAGTGCCTGGCGCCGATGGGCGAAGGGGCTGTGCTGATCAGCGCACCCAACTGGGACTCGGTGAGTCGTCTGTTCGATGACGACCAAAGCGCCGTGCTATTGACCACGCCCAGCCTGCAGCCCGGGCCTGGCCGTTGCAGCCTGCCGTGTGTGTTGCTGCTGGAAGAGGAGCCGTTGGTAGCGCCGTTGGGCGTCAGTGATTGGCTGATCCATGATGGATTGGACGCCGACACTGTGCGCCGTTGCCTGCGCCATGTGCGCGAGCGTGGTGTGCTGGAAAACACCCTGCAGCGCCTGGCCGAGCAAGACCCCCTCACCGGTATCGCCAACCGCCAGGGTTTCCAGACCCTGCTGGCCGCGCGGCTGGCCGAGAACGAAGGTCGCGGCCTGGCCCTCGGTCACCTGGACCTCGACAATTTCCGTCACGCCAACGACGCCCTCGGCCACCAGGCCGGCGACCGGTTGATCCTGCAGGTGGTCTCGCGGCTCAAGAACCAGCTTGAGGTCGGCGACCAACTGGCCCGCCTGGGCAGCGATGAATTTGCGCTGTTGATCGACACCCGCCGTGCGCCCCAGCGCGCCGAATGGATGGCCGAGCGCATTACCGAAGCGATGGCCGAACCTTACTGGGTAGATGGCGAAAGCCTGCTGATCGGTTGCAGCCTGGGCGTGGCGCATGCCCGTGCGCGCGCCGGCGCCGACCCGCTGATGTGGCACGCCCATATCGCCATGCAGCAAGCCAAAAGCACTCAGGGCTGCACCTTTCATATCTTCAACGAACGCATCAACCGCAATGCGCGCAGCCTGGCCGACCTGGAAAGTGAACTGCGCCGTGCCCTGCGTCGCGATGAGTTGGAGTTGCATTACCAGCCACGCCTGGATCTGGACGATGGGCATATCGTCGGCCTTGAGGCCCTGGTGCGCTGGCGCCACGGCGAACGCGGCCTGTTGCCCCCCAGCGAATTCGTGCCCCTGGCCGAACAGAGCGGCCTGATCGTACCGCTGGGCTACTGGGTGATCTCCCGGGCCCTGCGCGACATGCAAGACCTGCGCGAACGCGGCCTGCCGCCGCTGCACATGGCGGTCAACCTGTCGTTCCGCCAGTTCCAGGACAGCCAGTTGCTCTCCACGCTCAGCCGGCTGATCAGCGAGCGCGGCGTGGAGGCGCAGTGGTTGGAGTTCGAGCTGACCGAAACCGCCGTGATGCGCCGCAGTGACCTGGTCAAGCAGACCATGGATGCCCTCGGTCGCCTGGGTGTGCGGTTTTCCCTGGATGACTTCGGCACCGGTTTCTCATCGTTCGTGCACCTCAATAGCTTGCCGATCGCCTTGTTGAAGATCGACAAGAGCTTTGTCGGCGGCATGGAAGAGCGCGAAGAGAACCGCAAGCTGGTACACGCGATGATCAACCTGGCACACAATCTCAACCTGGAAGTGGTGGCCGAAGGCGTGGAAACCCCGGAGCAACTCGCGTTGCTGAGGCTGTTTGGCTGCGACCAGGCCCAGGGTTACCTGATCAGCAAACCGTTGCCGCTGCCGGAGTTGGTGGAGTACTTGAAGTTCGACAAGGGCCAGCAGGCGTTACTGGGTTGAGCTGTAAACCCAACCCAAGTGCCCGCGCTAGTCAGGTTGCATGGCTGGGAATTTCGCGTGTACTTGCGGTTCCTGGCGAATCATTCGCTTCATCTTCGCTTCAAACGCCCAAGTCAGGCTGACCGCTGCACACGCCAGGCCCAACGCCAAACCCCACCACACACCGGTCGGCCCCCAGCCCAGGGTGAAGGCCATCAGCCAGGCCGAAGGCGCGCCGATCAGCCAGTAGCATCCCAAGCCCACCAGAAAGGTGGTCTTGGCATCCTTGAGCCCTCGGATGCAGCCCATGGCGATGGTCTGCACGCCATCGAACAGCTCGAACCAGGCCGCGACGGCCAACAGGCTGACTGCCAGCACGATCACGTCGTGGAACGCCGGGTCGTCATGGTCGAGGAAGAGCCCGATCAAAGGGTCGGAAAACAGCCACAGCACGGCGGCAAATCCCAACATCACCGCCGCGCCAAAACTGATCCCCACTCGCCCCGCCATGCGCGCTTGCAGCAATTGCCCGGCCCCATAGTGCTGGCCGATGCGCATGGTCACCGCGTAGGACATGCCGGCCGGAACCATGAACGCCACCGAGACAATTTGCAGGGCGATCTGATGCGCCGCCAACTGCGTACTGCCCATGGTACCCATGCACAGCGCGGCAAAGGCGAACAACCCGACCTCCACCGCGTAGGTGCCGCCAATCGGCAGGCCCAGGCGCCACAATTCGCGCAGATAGTGGGTGTTGAGGCGCAGCAGGCCGTTGCTCAGCGGGTAGGCAGCGTAGGCGCGGTTGCTGCGGATGTACCACATCAGCGCCAGCGCCATGCCATTGGCGACGATGGCGGTGACCAGGCCGATGCCCATCAAGCCGAGTTTCGGCAGGCCGAACATGCCTTCGATCAGCGCGTGATTGAGCAGGTAGTTGAGCACCGTGCCGCCGAGGCTGATCACCATCACCGGGGTGGCCTTGCCGATGGCACTGGTGAAGCCGCGCAAAGCCATGAAGCTCAGGTAGCCGGGCAAGGCGAACGGCAGCACCGTGAGGAACTGTCCCGCCGACTGCACGTTGGTTTCGGTCTGGCCGAACATCAGCAGCACCGGTTTGAGGTTCCATAGCAGCAAGGCCGCCGCCAGGGCCATCAGCCAGGCAAGCCAGAGCCCGGCCTGGGTCAGGCGGGTGGCGCCTTCGATATCGCCGGCGCCGTGACGGATAGCGACCAGCGTCCCCACGGCAGCAATCACGCCGATGCAGAAGATCGACACGAACGAATAACTCGCCGCGCCCAGGCCGCCGCCAGCCAGGGCTTCCGGGCTCAGGCGCGCCATCATCAAGGTGTCTGTCAGCACCATCAACATGTGCGCCAACTGCGAGGCAATCAGCGGCCCTGACAGCCGCAGAATGGCCCAGAGTTCGGTACGTGCCGGATGCTGCATGATCATCACGCTCAACAAATCAGAGGGTTGGGAGAGGGTTGATTCTCGGCGCTCTGCGCCCAATGCACAAAGGGATAAAAGCGATCGTTCGCATGATTAAAACTCATGCCTGATTGATTCTGGTAGGGTTCGGGCATTGCGCTGTCGGAGCTTTCAACATGTCTCGTCGTCTTCCTCCTCTTTATGCCTTGCGCGCATTTGAAGCGGCCTCCCGGCACCATTCCTTTACTCGCGCCGCTGAAGAGCTGTCGATCACCCAGAGTGCGGTGAGCCGGCATATCCGCACCCTGGAAGAACATTTCGCCTGCCGCCTGTTTCAGCGCAGCGGCCGCAATTTGCAGCTCACCGAAGCCGCGCGCCTGCTGTTGCCCGGCGTGCGCGAAGGGTTTGCCGCACTGGAACGGGCCTGCCACACCCTGAACGCCGAAGACGACATTTTGCGCATGAAGGCGCCGTCGACCCTGACCATGCGTTGGTTGTTGGCGCGGCTCAGTCGCTTCCGGGCGTTGCAGCCGGGCAATGAGGTGCAACTGACCAGCGCC
The DNA here is from genome assembly GCF_054668275.1 of Pseudomonas sp. S3_A03. Lineage (NCBI taxonomy): Bacteria > Pseudomonadati > Pseudomonadota > Gammaproteobacteria > Pseudomonadales > Pseudomonadaceae > Pseudomonas > Pseudomonas sp. S3_A03. The sequence goes on along the minus strand of NZ_CP162753.1, from coordinate 3,859,431 downwards.
TGGATGAGCGTGGATGAGGTGGATTTCAACCAGGAGCCTTTCGATTGCGCGGTGCTCTTGAGCAACGGGCATTTTCCAGCGGATTGGGAGGCCTGCTATCTGTTCCCCGAGCTGTTGATTCCGGTTGGCGCGCCGAACTTGTTGAGCGACGGGCCTTGGGATGTAAACCGCCTGGCCGGCGCCGAGTTGCTGCACCCCACGCCAGACCGTCGCGACTGGCGCAGTTGGCTGGAGCGCATGGGGTTGTCGTCCCAGGTTTCGCTCAAGGGCGGGCAGGTGTTCGATACGCTTGAGCTGGGCATGATCGCCGCCGCCCGTGGTTACGGCGTGTCCATGGGCGACCTGCTGATGGTGGCCGAAGACGTGGCCCAGGGGCGTTTGAGCCTGCCGTGGCCGACCGCGGTGGCCAGTGGGGAAAATTACTACCTGGTGTGGCCGAAAACCCGTCCCGGTGGTGAACGCTTGCGGCGCCTGGCGGATTTCCTTCAGGGCGAAGTGCAAGCCATGGTCCTGCCGGCGGTCGAGCGCCTCGATTGAGGGGGTTGCAGGCCTGGCGCGCAACCGTTTGCGTGATACCCCTGCGACTCGCTCAAGTATTGCCGAGCGCCGCCGAAGTAGGTGTGTTGGCACCATCGTCCTCCAACGTTTCCCACCAGATAATTTGCCGAGCAGCGCTATGAGATCAGGATGATCCTGGCCTCGGCCAGGAGCAGTCATGTCTCAACCTCGCGCCCGGATCGCCTCCCAGTTAGGCCTCGCATTAGCCTTGATTCTGGCTGTCGTCATCAGCGGCAGTACCGTTTTCGCCCTGCGGTCCCTCGATGCCGCCAACCTCGATACCCGCGAGGAGCACCTGGCCAGCGAAGCGCGTTTGCTCGCCGACCAGCTCAATACCTTCCACAGTACGCTGCGCGAAAGCACCCAGCGCCTGACGGGGTTGTTTGAGAAGCGCTTCAGCGCCGGGCTGTCGGTGCAGGCCGATCACCCGGTCACCGTGGCCGGGGTGCAGACGCCGAGCCTGTTGCTGGGCAGCGAAGTGCTCAACAACAACTTCACCGAAGTAGACGAGTTCAAGCAAATGTCCGGCGGCGTGGCCACGGTGTTCGTGCGCAGCGGCGACGACTTTATCCGCGTCAGCACGTCCCTGACCAAGCAGGACGGCAGCCGCGCGATCGGCACCGTGCTTGATCGCCAAGGCCCGGCTTACCAACGTGTTCTCGGTGGCCAGGCCTATATCGGGCGAGCAGTGTTGTTCGATCGGTCCTATATGACCCAGTACAGCCCTGTACGCGACGCCGGCGGCAAAGTGATTGCCGTGCTGTTCATCGGGTTTGACTACACCGACGCCCAGGCCGCGCAGTTCGAAAACCTCAAGCGCTTCCGCATCGGCCAGACCGGCTCCCTGGCGTTGCTCGACGAGCAGAAGCGCTGGCTGGTACCGCCGGCGGGTGTACAGGCGTTGGATCAGGCGGTGCCGGTGATGTTGGATCTGGCCAAGACCCCTGGCAAAGGCCGCTTCTGGAGCGACAAGAACGAAGATTTCTACAGTGTTTCGGTACCCTTCGACGGTGGCCCTTGGGCCGTGGTTGCGAGCATGCCGAAAGCTGAAATCCGCGCGGTTACCTGGGCGGTCGGGATTCGCCTGGTGATCGGCAGCGTGCTGGCGATGCTGCTGGCGGTGGGTGCCACGGTGTGGCTGCTGCGCAGCAAGCTGCAGCCGCTGAGCGACCTGGTGCGCCAGGCCGAAGCCTTGGGCGCGGGTGATTTGAGTGCACGCCTGAACGTGTCCAGCCATGACGAAATTGGCCAACTGGCGCGCAGTTTCAACCAAATGGGTGAAGCGCTGTCGACCATGGTTTCCCATATCCGCAAGGCAGCCGAAGAGGTCAATAGCCGTGCCCAAGCGCTGTCCGGTTTGTCTGGCGGTGCTTATGACGGCATGGAACAGCAGTCCGGCGAGATCACCAGCATGGCCGGCGCGGTTGAGGAGTTCAGCGCCACGTCGCTGAATATCGCCGACAATATGGGCGCCACCGAGCGCCTGGCCCAGGAAAACGCGCAACAAACCCGTATCGGTCGCAACTCGATGCAAGAGGCGTCGTCGTCCCTGGAACACATCGCCACCGCCCTGAACAGCACCGCGTCCGTGATCAACACCTTGGGCCAACGCTCCCAGGAGATCGGCGGAATCGTCGGCGTGATCACCTCCATCGCCGAGCAGACCAACCTGCTGGCGCTCAACGCCGCCATCGAAGCCGCACGGGCCGGTGAACAGGGTCGCGGTTTTGCCGTGGTAGCCGACGAGGTGCGCAACCTGGCGTCGCGTACCCGCGAAGCCACGGATGAAATTTCCGGGATGATCCAGAGCATCCAGAAGGAAACCGGCAATGCCATCAGCACCATGGAGCACGGCAATGCGCTGATGCAGGAAGGCCTGTCGCGCAACGCCGACGTGGCCTCGGCCCTGGCACGTATCGACGAGCAAAGCCGCTCGGCCGGTCAGCAGTTCGCAGCGATTACCACCGCGACCCAGGAGCAAAGCAGCACCGCGACCTTGCTCAGCAGCAACTTGCAGAGCATCGCGCTGGCCAATAGCGAGCAGCGTGAAGTGGTGTCGAATTTGGCGATTACCGCTAAGGAGTTGGAAACGTTGGCGGCGGGCCTGCGCCATGAAGTGGATCGGTTCCGCTGAGATTACGCTGTGCAAAATGTGCGAGGGGGCCTACGCCAGACTCAAGTGATTGCTGGGGGCCGGTATTGCAAGGCCTCCATGAGATGATCGCGGGTGATCGCCTGCACCTGATCCAAGTCCGCCAGAGTGCGTGCCACCTTGAGTAGCCGATGTGCCGCGCGCAGCGACAACGTCAGCCGCTCGCAGGCACCCTCCAGCCAGCTTTCATCGGCTTTCAGTAATTGGCAGTGCTCGCGCAGGCTCGGTAGATCAAGGAAGGCATTGGCGCAGCCCTGGCGCCGTTGCTGACGGTCCCTGGCTTCGGCCACGTGGGCCGAGGCTGTAGCCGTCGTGTCACCGGCCTGCCGGGTTGGATTCAACGCGGTTGTTTCACGTGCCACGGTAAGGTGCAGGTCGATTCGATCTAGCAGCGGCCCGGAGAGCTTGTTTCGATACCGCTGGATTTGCTCCGGCGTGCAGCGACAACGCCCACTGGGTTCGCCCATATAGCCGCAGGGGCAGGGGTTCATGGCCGCCACCAGTTGGAAGCGCGCCGGGAAACTCACTCGGTCGCGAGCGCGGGAAATCACGATGTGTCCCGACTCCAGTGGCTCGCGCAGCACCTCCAGTACTTTGCGATCGAACTCCGGCAATTCATCCAGGAACAACACCCCGTGATGCGCCAGGGTAATTTCCCCTGGCTGCGGTTTCGAGCCGCCACCCACCAGCGCCGGGCCTGAAGCGGAATGGTGCGGCTGGCGAAACGGCCGGTGTGGCCAGTGGCTCAGCGGCGCGAGGCTGACCACCGATTGGATCGCCGCCACTTCCAGAGCCTCCTGTTCGCTCAGTGGCGGTAGCAAACCGGGCAGGCGGCTGGCGAGCAAGGTCTTGCCGGTGCCCGGTGGCCCGCTGAACAGCAGGTTGTGCGCACCCGCCGCTGCGATCAGCAATGCACGCTTGGCGGCGAGTTGGCCCTGCACTTCGCTCAAGTCTGGGTAGGGCTTGTTCAGGTACAGCAAGCCATCGGATTTGTAGGGCTCAATCGGCACCTGCCCATTCAAGTGCGCTACCACCTGCAGGAGGTGATCCACCGCTATCACCTTCAACCCGCAAGCCAGGCAGGCCTCCTCGGCATTCGCCCGCGGCACTATCACGGTGCGCCCGGCCTTGCGCGCCGCCAATGCGGCTGGCAACACACCTTTGACCGCGCGCACTTCACCGGACAGCGCCAATTCGCCCAGGCATTCGACCTCATCGAGCATCAACGCCGGTACCTGCACGCTGGCCGCCAGAATCCCCAAGGCGATGGCCAAATCAAAGCGCCCGCCGTCCTTGGGCAGGTCGGCGGGCGCGAGGTTGAGGGTGATGCGGCGCGAGGGATATTGCAGGGCACTGTTGAGGATGGCGCTGCGCACGCGGTCCTTGCTTTCCTTGACGGCGGTTTCGGGCAGGCCCACCAGGGTCAGGGAAGGCAAGCCATTGGCCATGTGCACTTCTACGGTGACGGCGGGGGCTTCGACGCCGACCTGGGCGCGGCTGTGGACAATGGCGAGGGACATGCTCGTTCCTTGAAATGGAGGGCCGCTTCCTGCGGTTTTTCAAGGGTAGACGAGGTGGGGAAGAGCGAAGCGCGGAGGTTTTACAGAACGTATCCAGAGAAAAAGGTGACGCGCGTGTGGAGGGAGCCAGCCCCCTTCCACACGGGCTGCGTTTATTCAGCGGGTGGTGTTAACCGCGCTTCCAACTCCGCGACTTTCGCTTCCAGGCTCTCCAGCCGCGCACGCGTGCGGGCCAGCACCACCATTTGGCTATCAAACTCTTCTCGGCTTACCAGGTCGAGCTTGCTGAAGCCACTTTGCAGCAAGGCCTTGAACTGGCTTTCGATTTCATTGCGGGGCAGCGGGGTTTCGCCGCTGAACAGGCGAGAGGCATGGCCGCTCAGGGCGTCGAGGAGGTCTTTGGGCGCGAGCATGGGAAATATTCCGGAAAACTGTTGGCGGGCAGTGTATCACGCAGCGTCTATAGTCTTTTTCACGGCCTGCGGCGCACGCTTTTCGCGCATCGCGCCGGACGGCGGCGCACTGTTTTCGTGCGCATTGCGGCCGCCAGACAGCCCTGCGGGTGGGCTTAAGTGGGCAATGGACTGATTTCAGTGGTTTTTACGGGAGCTGGCAAGGTTTCTGCTTAGACGATCATGACCCATGCACTGATGCAGTCGCTGTGACGAATGCAGTGCGCTGACGGATCAGGGGTACAGGTTTCGTCACCAGTGGTTAGCTGGCGTCGCAATGGCAACTGCCCTTGCGACGATGCGTTACAAAGCCAGGCACTGCGCTTAGACTTGAGACGGGTTTGTTTTCCTGGGGCAAGTCCACCAATTCGGGAGAGAGTTTTCATGAAGCTAGTCACTGCCATCATCAAGCCGTTCAAGTTGGACGATGTACGCGAGTCACTGTCCGAGATCGGCGTGCAGGGCATTACCGTTACTGAGGTCAAGGGCTTCGGTCGGCAGAAGGGTCATACCGAGCTGTATCGCGGCGCGGAATACGTAGTCGATTTCCTGCCGAAGGTGAAGATCGATGTCGCCATTGACGACAAGGATCTTGACCGGGTTATCGAGGCGATAACCAAGGCGGCCAACACCGGCAAGATCGGTGACGGCAAGATCTTCGTGGTCAATCTGGAACAGGCTATTCGCATCCGTACCGGCGAAACCGATACCGACGCAATCTAAGCCGCCAAACCCCAACGCCCCAGGAGAAAACAATATGACTCTGCGTAAATTCGCAGGGCTCGGAGCCCTGTTGTCCATCGTAATGCCAAGCCTGGCCATGGCGGCAGACGAAGTGGCTGCTCCAGTCCTCAACTCCGGCGACACCGCCTGGATGCTGACCGCCACCGCACTGGTGCTGTTCATGACCATCCCGGGCCTGGCGCTGTTTTACGGCGGCATGGTCCGCTCCAAGAATATTCTGTCGGTGATGATGCAGTGCTTCGCCATCACTGGCCTGATCAGCATCCTGTGGGTCATCTACGGTTACAGCATCGCGTTCGATACCACCGGTATGGAGCAGGGCGTAGTCAACTTCAATTCCTTCTTCGGCGGCATGGGCAAGGCGTTCCTGGCGGGTGTCACTCCGGCCAGCATCACCGGGCCTGCGGCGCTGTTCCCGGAAGCGGTGTTCATCACTTTCCAGATGACCTTCGCCATCATCACCCCGGCGCTGATCGTCGGTGCGTTCGCTGAGCGTATGAAGTTTTCCGCAATGCTGATTTTCATGGGCATCTGGTTCACGCTGGTCTATGCGCCGATCGCGCACATGGTCTGGAGCGGCAACGGTGGCCTGATGTGGGACTGGGGCGTGCTGGACTTCGCCGGCGGCACCGTGGTTCACATCAACGCCGGTGTGGCCGGCCTGGTAGCTTGCCTGGTACTCGGCAAGCGCAAGGGCTTCCCGACCACACCGATGGCCCCGCACAACCTCGGTTACACCCTGATCGGTGCGGCCATGCTGTGGATCGGCTGGTTCGGCTTCAACGCCGGCTCGGCTGTTGCGGCCAACGGCACTGCGGGCATGGCGATGCTGGTGACTCAGATTGCAACTGCCGCTGCGGCGCTGGGCTGGATGTTCGCCGAGTGGATCACTCACGGTAAGCCAAGCGCACTGGGCATCGCCTCGGGTGTGGTGGCTGGCCTGGTCGCGATCACGCCGGCCGCCGGCACCGTGGGCCCGATGGGCGCACTGATCATCGGCCTGGCGGCGGGTGTGGTGTGCTTCTTCTGTGCCACTACTCTCAAGCGCAAGCTGGGCTACGACGATTCCCTGGATGCCTTCGGCGTACACGGCATTGGCGGTATTCTCGGCGCGATCCTTACCGGTGTATTCGCAGCCCCTTCTCTGGGCGGTTTCGGCACCGTGACTGATATCGCGGCTCAAGTCTGGATCCAGTGCAAAGGCGTCGGTTTCACCGTGATCTACACGGCCATCGTCACCTACATCATCCTGAAGGTGCTGGACATGGTCATGGGCCTGCGTGTCAGCGAAGAGGAGGAGGCTGTTGGCCTCGACCTGGCGCAACACAACGAACGCGGCTACAACTTGTAAGTACGCGAAAAAAAGATGCCCGGCTTGCCGGGCATTTTTTTGTCTGGCGTTTGTCAGTCATAACAAGCTGTGCCGGTTTTGCGTCGAGTTTGTGATAGGACGCACACGGCACTTTTTAGCGTGCGAATGTCTTACAGGCATGTAGGCGTATTCGGCACTTTGTTTTTTCCCAGAGCGCGCTAGAATGCGCGCCGATGGGCGGAGAACTGTATGTGGCAACAGACCCTGATAACCCTGCGGGCCAAGCCTCGGGGCTTTCACCTGGTAACCGATGAGTTGCTTGCCGGCCTGCCTGAGTTGAAGGCGTGTCGTGTGGGCCTGTTGCACCTGTGGTTGCAGCACACTTCGGCCTCGTTGAGTGTCAACGAGAATGCCGACCCGGCGGTTCGCCGTGACTTTGAGCGTTTTTTCAACTCGCTGGTGCCGCAAGGCCGGGCAGGTTTCGAGCACAACGACGAAGGTCCGGATGATCTGCCGGCGCATTTCAAGGCCAGTCTCCTGGGCTGCCAGCTGAGTTTGCCGGTGAAGGCCGGCCGCTTGGCGATGGGGACCTGGCAAGGTGTTTATCTGGGCGAGCACCGTGATCATGGCGGTGCTCGTAAAGTCCTCGCCACCTTGCACGGTGATGAGGCATAGGCCACTGGTTATCCGGTGGACGTTGATTTTTTTCCGGCAGCCTCGACAGAGGATGAAGCTGGGCTATAACTAATCTGCTTTTCGCAAGTCATGAGGTAGAACATGAGCGACGATGATCTGGAAAACGACGACCTTGAAGTAGGTGAGGACGACGAGGCTGAAGACGGTCTTGATGCGGCAGCAGTTGACGACGTTGCTGAGGACGCCGATGAAAGTGGTGGCGACGACGCCGCGCCCAAGGCCAAAGGCAAAGCCAAGGCTGCTGTTTCGGTAGATGAACTGCCGAGCGTTGAGGCCAAGAACAAAGAGCGCGATGCCCTGGCCCGCGCGATGGAAGAGTTTCTTGCCAAAGGCGGCAAAGTGGTCGAAGTCGAGCCCAATGTGGTTGCCGACCCGCCCAAGAAGCCGGATAACAAGTACGGCAGCCGACCTATCTAAGCTCTGCCACCTGCTTGTCAGAAAACGCCCGCCGTCGCTGCGGGCTTTTTCATGGCTGATGATTTATCCGGGCCTTGTGGTGTTCTAACTGTGGGAGGGGGCTTGCTCCCGATAGCGGCAGGTCAGTCGACTCCTCCATCGACTGTCACTCTCCTATCGGGAGCAAGCCCCCTCCCACATTTTGATCGACAGTGTTACTGCCAACTCTGCAGCAACGCAGGCAACTCCGTCAGGCTACGAATTTCTGCATCCGGGCGCTTTGATGCTTCCCACACTTTGCCCGTCGGGTTAAACCACACCGCCCGCAACCCGGCCAGCTGTGCCCCGGCGATGTCATCCCCAGGGTGATCGCCTACATGCACTGCCGCACCGGCGTCCACGCCACCGCGCTGCAACGCCTCTTCAAACAAGCGCGCATCCGGCTTGGCGATGCCGATATCTTCGGCACGTAGCGCGAAGTGAAAATAGTCCGCCAGGCCCACGCGCTGCACATCCGCATTGCCGTTGGTGATCACCCCCAGCAAAAAGTGCTGGCGCAGGGCTTTCAACATGGGCTCGGCTTCAGGGAATACGGTGAGTTGATGGCGCGCATGAATGAACGCCTCAAAGCACACATCCGCCATTTCCCTGGCCTCAGGCTGTGGATAACCCGCCTCTTCAAACGCGTGGATCAGTACGCGGTGGCGCAGGAGGCTGATGCGGTGTTTCAGCTCGGGGTGACGCTGCAGCACCTGCTGGCGCAGGCTGGCGAAATGTTCCAGCGGCAGGTCGCCCACCTTGGTGGCGTTAATCGCCAGCCATTCGCGCATCGACGCTTCGGCGCTGATGATGACCGGTACGTTGTCCCAGAGCGTGTCGTCCAGGTCGAAGGTGATCAGCTTGATACTCATGAGTCGCCGCCCTTGATGCGTTTGGCCCGTGGATGGGCGCTGTCATACACCGTTGCCAGGTGTTGGAAGTCCAGATGGGTGTAGATCTGGGTGGTCTTGATATCGGAGTGGCCGAGCAGTTCCTGCACGGCGCGCAGGTCCTGGGACGACTCCAGCATGTGGCTGGCAAAAGAATGCCGCAGCATATGCGGGTGCAGGTTCTGGCCCAGTTCGCGTTCGCCGGCGGCCTTGACCCGCACCTGGATCGCACGAGGCCCCAGGCGCCGGCCTTGCTGGCTGATAAACACCGCATCGTCCTTGGGGTTGGCCAGCGCTCGCAGCGGCAACCACAGTTGCAACGCTTCGCGGGCCTTCCTGCCCACCGGCAGCACGCGGGTTTTGCTGCCCTTGCCCAGCACTTGCACCAGGCCGTCCGCCAGGTCCAGTTGGTCGATGTTCAGGCCGGTAAGCTCCGACAGGCGCAGGCCCGAGGAATAGAACAGCTCAAGGATCGCCTGGTCGCGGTGGGCGAGGAAGTCATCCTCCACGGCGCCATCGAGCAATTGCAGGGTGCGGTCGGTGTCCAGGGTCTTGGGCAGGCGTCGCTCGCCCTTGGGCGGAGACAGGCCGTTGGCCGGGTCGTGGTCGCACAGGCCTTCGCGGTTGAGGTAGTGATAAAGCCCACGTACTGCCGACAGCAGGCGCGACAGACTACGGGAAGACTGACCTTGCTGATGCAGGCGCGCGATCAGGCTGCGCAGGCTTTGGATATCCAGGGCTTTCCAACTGGTGACCTGTTGTTTTTCGCAGTACGCCAGAACCTTGTTCAAGTCCCGGCGGTAAGCTTCCAGCGTATGGGGCGACACTTGGCGCTCATTGCGCAGATGCGCGCAGTAAGCGTCCAGTTGTCGTTCCATGGTTAGCGCACCGCGCGCAGGGCGGTGGTGAAGCGTGGCAGGACGCGGCCCAGCACTTCGGCTATGTAAGTCAGAAACAGTGTGCCCACCGAGCTTTTGTAGTGCGCAGGATCGCGGCTGGCGATGGCCAGTACGCCATGCAAGCCTTGATGGCTGAGGGCGACCACGGCGGTGGAGCCGATCTGCTTGCGCTGTTCGGCGCCAAACAGGAAGTCCAGCTCATGCTCGCGCAGGGTGCCGCTGATAGTCTTGCCCTCGGACAACAGCCCGCCAATCGCGGTTTGCGCTTCGCTGCCGCTGACCCAGCGACCCACCGGCATCGGGTTGTCGCTGAACAGGATCAGGCTGACAAACGGCACCTGGAAGTCCTGGCGCAGGCTGTCTTCCACGGCAATCACGGTTTCTTCCAGGCTGGTGGCATCCATCAGGCCAAGAATCAGTCGACGGGTCTTTTCGAACAGGCGGTCGTTGTCGCGGGCTACTTCCATCAGGTGCGAGAGCTTGTGGCGCATTTCAATGTTGCGCTCGCGCAGGATTTTCATCTGCCGCTCCACCAGCGACACGGTATCGCCGCGCTGGTGGGGTATGCGCAGCGCCGGCAGCAGTTCTTCGTGTTCGACGAAGAAGTCCGGGTTAGCCTCAAGGTACGCCGCGACAGCAGCGGCCTCCAGACTTTCGCTTGGGGTAGCTTGGGCGGGTACTTGAGGCTTATCGGTCATTAGCTTGGCTCACTCATAAACGGACCTGTCCTTCGTATACACGCGAGGCCGGCCCGGTCATCAGCACCGGGTGGCCAGGGCCTGCCCATTCGATGGACAAGCGTCCACCGGGCAGGTCGATCAGCAGCGGCGAATCCATCCATCCCTGGCTGATCGCGGCCACGGCAGCGGCGCAAGCACCGGTGCCGCAGGCCTGGGTTTCGCCGGCACCGCGCTCCCATACGCGCAACTGCGCGCGGGAACGGTCGATCACCTGCAGGAAGCCCACATTGACCCGTGCCGGAAAGCGCGGGTGGTGTTCGATCTTCGGGCCCAGTTCATGCACGGGAGCATTGTTGATGTCGTGGACCCGCAGCACGGCGTGGGGGTTGCCCATGGACACGGCGGCGATGTCCAGCGATTGGCCATCCACGTCCAGTGCATAACTGACGGCCTGCTCACTGGCCTGGAACGGAATATCCGCCGGCACCAGGCGCGGCTCGCCCATGTTGACGCTGATCTGGCCGTCGTTGCGGATGTCCAGTTCGATCACGCCGCTCTTGGTCTCGACGCGGATCTGGCGCTTGGCGGTCAGGCGCTTGTCCAGCACAAAGCGCGCGAAGCAGCGGGCACCGTTGCCGCACTGTTCCACTTCGGAGCCGTCGGAGTTGAAGATCCGGTAACGGAAATCCACCTCCGGGTTGCTCGGTGCCTCGACGATCAGCAACTGGTCAAAACCAATCCCGGTATGCCGGTCGCCCCACTGTTTGGCGTGTTTGGGCAGGATGTGCGCGTGCTGGCTGACCAGGTCGAGAACCATGAAATCATTACCCAGCCCGTGCATCTTGGTAAAACGCAGCAGCATGGCTTACTCCGGCAGCAGGCTTTCGCCAGCATACAACTCGGCTACCGTCTCGCGGCGACGCACTTCAAACGCTTGATCACCGTCCACCAGCACCTCGGCGGCACGCCCGCGAGTGTTGTAGTTGGAGCTCATGACAAACCCATAGGCACCGGCCGAATGCACGGCCAGCAGGTCGCCTTCTTCGAGGGCCAACTGACGATCCTTGGCCAGGAAGTCGCCGGTTTCGCAGATCGGGCCGACAATGTCATACGCGCGCGCTTCGCTGTTGCGAGGCGCAACGGCCGTGACGTTCATCCAGGCCTGGTACAGCGCCGGACGGATCAGGTCGTTCATCGCCGCATCGACGATGGCGAAATCCTTGTGTTCGGTGTGCTTGAGATACTCGACCTGAGTCAGCAATACACCGGCGTTGGCGACGATATAGCGGCCCGGCTCGAACATCAGCGTGAGGTCGCGGCCTTCGATGCGCTCGCGTACGGCAGCGATGTAGTCGGCAATCAGCGGCGGCTCTTCGTCGCGATAACGTACGCCCACACCGCCACCGAGATCGATGTGGTGCAGGTAGATGCCACATTCGCCGAGGCGGTCGATCAGCGCCAGCAGGCGGTCGAGGGCATCGATGAACGGCGGCAGGGTGGTCAGTTGCGAGCCGATATGGCAGTCGACGCCCAGCACTTCCAGGTTCGGCAACTGCGCGGCGCGGATGTATACGTCCTCCGCGTCGGCAATGGCGATGCCGAATTTGTTCTCTTTAAGACCGGTGGAGATGTACGGGTGGGTGCCGGCATCGACATCCGGGTTGACGCGCAGGGAGATCGGTGCGCGGACGCCCATCTCGGCGGCCACGACTTGCAGGCGCTCCAGCTCGTCGGTGGACTCCACGTTGAAGCAATGCACGCCGACTTCCAGGGCGCGGCGCATGTCTTCGCGGCTTTTGCCGACGCCGGAAAATACGATTTTGTCAGCCTGGCCGCCGGCGGCCAGTACACGTTCCAGCTCGCCACGGGACACGATGTCGAAACCGGCGCCCAGGCGCGCCAGGACATTGAGTATGCCGAGGTTGGAGTTGGCCTTGACCGCGTAGCACACCAGGTGAGGTACGCCGTTCAGCGCGTCGGAGAACGAGCGATATTGCGCTTCGATATGCGCACGGGAGTACACATAGGTCGGCGTGCCAAAACGTTCGGCAATCGCGGACAACGCCACGCCTTCCGCGAACAGCTCGCCGTCCCGGTAGTTAAAAGCGTCCATGGAGTTCCCTTATTCGAAGGTGTCGTGCTTATGCGCTTTGGATGGCTTTTGCGACGATTGCGCCTGTTCATTCGGGTCTTTGCTGTCATCGGGCAGGTACAGCGGGCCTTTTTGACCACAGGCACTAACGAGGCAAGCGACCGCGACGAGCGCAGCAAGGGAAGAGATCAGGCGCTTCATGGCGAAATCCTTGAATATGCATTAATTGCGCCCGAGTATACCGACCACCCGCCAGCTTGCCTATGCGCTGGAATACCCGTCCGGCGGGGGTTTGCCGACACGACTGAGAAGCGGACTACGCTGGTTGGGGATATTTCACGCCGTCAATCGCGTTGAAATCGGTATCCTTTGCAATCGGCGAAGCTCGCCCGTATCGTGCGGCGCTTGAGCAAAACCAGACACTTTTGAGGTTGCCACAATGAGTTTGACCGAAGCCCGTTTTCACGACCTGGTGGATGCCACCCAGGAGAAGCTGGAAGATATTTTCGACGACAGCGACCTGGATGTGGACCTGGAAAACTCGGCCGGCGTGCTGACCGTCAAATTCGAAAGCGGCCAGCAATTGATCTTCAGTCGCCAGGAGCCTCTGCGTCAGCTATGGCTGGCGGCGCGCTCAGGCGGCGTTCACTTCGACTACGACGAAGAAAGCGGCAAATGGCAGTGCGACAAGAGTGAAGAGTTGCTGGGTGAGATGCTCACGCGACTGGTGCAGGAATACACCGGCGTCGAGCTGGATTTCGACGAGATCTGATGGTGAGTGAGCCTGCAACCGTACGCCCGCCCAAGCCGCTGTTCAGCAATGTCAGCCCGGCGGTGCCCTCACCTTGTATCAGTTTGTGTCGGCTGGATGAGCAAAAAGTCTGCCTCGGCTGCTTCCGGCATGTGGAAGACATCCGCGAATGGCGCTCCGCCGACGATGCCCGGCGCCGAGTGATCTGCGCGCAGGCCGCGCAGCGCAAGGCAAACGCCTGAGGCTGTCTTGTTTATTTGTGACGCTGTGGTAGTGTCCGGGTACGCCTCAACTCATCGAGGCCCGTGAGAACCCCGCCTTTTCCTGGCGGGGTTTTGCTTTTTTGTGCAGAAAAAGGAGTCTGCCTGAATCATGACCACCGCACCGTCCATCATCCTCACCCGCCTTGACGTGCAGCGTCTGGAGCAATTGATCGACCGCTTGGGCGACGAATTTCCCGGCGTCGAAGCGTTGCAAGCCGAACTCGACCGCGCCGAAGAGGTGGTGGGTCACGATGAAGTGCCTGCGGGTGTCGTGACCATGAACTCCAGTGTGCATTGCCGGGAACAAGGCAGCGGCAAGGATTACCACCTGACCTTGGTCTACCCCAAGCACGCGAATGCCGACGAAGGCAAGATTTCGATCATGGCGCCAGTCGGCAGCGCCTTGCTCGGCCTGCAAGTGGGGCAGCACATCGATTGGCCGGCACCCGGCGGCAAGACCCTCAAGCTTGAATTGCTTAGCGTCGAAGGCCAGCCCAAAGACGGCGGCGCGTTTCCTCTGTGAAGGCGTCGCGCTAGATCTGGCTTAACGCCTCGTTGAGCGACAGTTCCAACTCGGCTTTATAGCGCAGGTACAGGTTGCTCGGGCTTTGCACGTCACCGAGCAGGCCCGACAGGTCGAGGTCGGTGATATAGCAGCGGTAGCGCTCGGTCTCCCGGCGCTGCCCGATGATCTCTTGGGCGACCACGGCAAATAGCTGGTCGCCGAATTCCAACTCACAAAACTCCCGCTGATTACAGTACAAGGTGATGCCTACCTGGCCAGGCGAGGCCTTGCCGATAATCGCCTGCACGTCGTAAAACGGTTTATTCGCCGGGTTTTGCGGCGCCGGCCGAGGTTCGATGCTGCGTGCGCGATTGCCGCCAGACGGCAACAGTTGGTAATACAGGGTTTGCACCGCACCCGTCGGCTGTTGCGGGTCCAGCGTGGAAAGCGCGTCGCGACGGTAAATGATCGACTGAAGGAAGCGCTGCAGCGGTGCCAACAGGCTCTGCTCATCATGAAACGGCAGGCGCTGCTGCCAGAGCGCGTTGAATTCATCCAGTACATACAGCTCGGCAAAACCTTCATTGACCCGGTAAAACACTTGCACGCAGTCGGGCATGCCCATGGGCAGCAAGAGTGCCAGGTCATGGTCTTCCAGGGCCATGGCGTCCAAGTGCAGCGGGCTGTAGCTGGCCAGCTCTTCGCTGAGGTAGGCGATCAATGCGTCCCGGGTCGCCAGTGACACGTGGGTGGCTTGGCCCGGTATCAATTCCATCACGTGATAATGCTGCTGCACCTGCAGCAAATAGCGGTGGTTGGACTGGCCCAGCAGCAGGTGCTGCGCGGTCTCGAAGATTTCTTCCACGCGTTGGGCAATGAACTGCGCGCGGTTGTGACAGAAGCAGCGCACCCGCAACCGTGGCAGGTGGTCCGGCGGCAATTGGTTGAGGTAATCACGCAGGCAGTCTAGCAAGGCGTGCGGGCCGTCGTAGCGGCTGACCATGACCTCGTTCCAGCTGTTGAGCGTGACCTGGTCCAGGGTCAGCACCAGGTTGTCGCGCACTCCGGCGTAACTGAGGGAGTCGGTGCGCTCGGTGGTCATCAGAATGTTCAGGTCACGGTGATGCTTGAGCGGGTCGACGCCGACGTTGATCAGCAACAACACTTCCTCGGGCACCGCCGAGCGCAGCAGGCGGACTTCATCGACGCTGCTCAGGGGCAGGGCGACAGTCTGTTGCAGGCTGCCCAGCAGGTTGAACAGCTCGAACTCGGTCATGTCGCTGGTGCCGGGATGCAGCGCCAGGCGCGTGCTGCTGTCGATCACGCCATTACGATGGCACCAAGTGAGCATCTCCAGCAGGTCGCGGCTGCGCTTGATCGGTGCAAAGTGCTCCCATTCCAACGCGGTGAGGTTGCCGTTGTAGAGGCCCCAGTGGTGTTGGCCGGGCTCCTTGCGATTGGGCGAATGCACCAGGGTCAGGGTGTCTTCGGCCAAATCCGGGGCTATACCGGGGTTGATGAATTCGACTTTGCCCGCCTTGCGCTCGAAGGCCGCATACAGGCGTCGCCCAAGTACATTGAGGTCGCGCTTGTTGATCAGGCTGACGGTTTGCTCGGTGCGAGCGAACTGGGTCAGGAAGCGGTAGCTGTAGTTCAGTTCAGCGACCAGGGCGCGGCGTTCAGAGGCGACCTGGCGTACTTTCCACTGGCTGCGGCTGTCCAGCAGGGCCAGTTGGCGCTGGTCCCAGCCCCATTCGTGGGCCAGTCGCTCCAGCAGCAAACGCTGCCAACTGGGGGTGCGCTGACCGGCGCTGAGTTTGCGGTTGACCTTCAGATACAGCGCGCGCCGCACCAGCTCCAGGCGCTCGGGCTCGTTGCGCGCCTTGAGGTATTCCTCAATGCGGCGGTACACCACGATGTACGGGTCCAGCTCATCCAGATCCACCTGATTGGCGAATACCGCCCGCTTGAAACGCAGGCTCAGGCACTGCACGTTCGGGTGTTCGCTGGCGTAGACCTCGGTCAACAGCAGCTTGAGCACCGACTTGTAGGGCGACTCGATGCCCTTGAACAGTTGCCACAGCCCAGCGCCGATGAATTCGCCCGGAGGGATGCGCGCCAGGTGGCCGAGGTCGAGGGTTTCATCAGCGCGGATAAACCGCTTGGAGATCAGCGTGTGGGTAAATTCGGAGTACCGGCGTTCTTCGTACACAGGCACCAACCACCAGATCGGCGTGCGCCCGGCCAGCCAGATGGCGGTGCGGTAGAACTCATCCAGCAACAGGTAATGCTGGGTGGTGCCACAGTCATCGGAGCTCAGTTGGGTATCGCGCTCGCCCAGCACAAAGCGCGTCGGCTCGATCAGGAAGAAGTGCGCCTCGGCGCCCATGCCCAGGGCCCAGGTTTCGAGCAGTTGGCATTTCTTGCGCAGTTCGGCCAGTTCGCTCTCACCCAGACCGGGGGCATGGCACACCCACACGTCCATATCGCTCTGGTCCGCCTGCGCCAACGTACCAAGGCTGCCCATCAGGAACAGGCCATGGATCGGCCTGGGCTGATTGACCGGGCGCGGCTTGTAAGAGAACGAACGGGTCAGGCGCTGAGCTTCGGTAAGGGCCTGGGCGTCGGGTTCGAAATTGGACAGGCCGGCTGGCGTGCTGCCTGACACATAACCGGGCAGCAGCGGGTGATTGACGTGGAAAAACAGCGGCAGCAGGGTCAACACGCTTTGCTGACGCGGCGTCAGCCCCTCGACGGCCCTCGCCATGCGGCCTTCATTGAGGGCCATGAAGCGCGCACGCAATTGGCCCAGCACCTTGCGGTCGATGCCTTCGTCCAGGTCGGGGCGGATTTCATGGGTGCGGGTCATGTCGAACTCGGTGGCTCGCAGGCCCGACGTGGGCGGCCGTGTAGGAGTTTACAGACAGTAGCGTAGGAGGTTTAGAGGGAAATGGTTTTTGGCGTCAATTTTCATCCCAGCAAAGCCCTCGGAATCCGCAGGAGGCGGACTCCATGGGCGGGATGAGTATCAGGCGGCTTCTTTGGTGCTGGCAGTGGTCAGAATCGTCAGCAGAGTTTGGGCCTGCTCGGCGGCGTCCCGGCCAAGGCTGGTCAGGTAGCCTCCGTCCGGTTGATCGATCAGTCCTTTGGTATGGAGGCGCTTGGCAGCGGCGATGGCAGTGGGAGCAGCGGTCTGGTGGACTTTCAGACCTTCCTTGGTGCTGTCCAAGGGAAAGAGTACAAGGATTTCCAGTTCGGCAACCAACTCAGGGGTATACGACATAAGGACTCCAGACTTTCTAAAATTTATTAGAGGCTAGCAGGCCATAAGGTGAACGCACTTTGCCGAACTGTCCAGCGTGTTGCTGCGTGCCGGGATTATTCCTTTTCAGGCGGCAGCTCAGGCAGTGCCCGCAGCGCTGTTTCATACCATTCGGTATTGAAGGCGCGGTCGTCGTCCAGCATGGCGTCGATTTCGAACGCCAGCACGTGAGCCATGAGATTCAGGATTTCTTCACGGTCATAACCCACCAGGGTCAATTTGTTGAAAGTGGCCTTGGCCGCCGGCGGGTTGTCGCTTTCGATCTGGTTTTCGATCGCTTCGATCAGCGTGGTTTCGGTGAATTCTTCTTCGTCGTTGTCGATATCGGTCGGCTCGCTCATGGCAGGCTCCTCAAGGAAAGGGCGCCAGTCTACCCCCATTCAGCCAGGTGATGCTGCTGGTCAGGTCGGCGGCTTGGATCTATAACTCTTGCAGCCAACCCCGCACACGGCCTGGAGGCTTGGCGATGCTCAAGCTTTACGGATTTTCGGTCAGCAACTACTACAACATGGTGAAACTGGCGCTGTTGGAAAAAGGGCTGCCCTTCGAAGAAGTGCCTTTTTATGCCGGGCAAACCCCCGAAGCCCTGGCAATCAGCCCGCGCGGCAAGGTGCCGGTGCTGGGTGTGGAGCAAGGGTTTATCAACGAAACCAGCGTGATCCTCGAGTACATCGAGCAGACCCAGCAAGGGCCCGCGCTGCTGCCGGCTGACCCGTTCCAGCGAGCCCAGGTGCTGGCGTTGTGCCGGGAAATCGAGCTGTACATTGAGTTGCCTGCACGGGCGTGTTTTGCCGAAGCGTTTTTCGGCATGCAGGTGCCAGAGGCGATCAAGGAGAAGTCCAAGGCTGAATTGCTGCTGGGCGTCGGTGCTTTAGGTCGGCACGGCAAGTTCGGGCCTTTTGTGGCCGGGGAGAGCTTTACGATTGCGGACCTGTATTTCATGTACAGCATGAACCTCGCCTTAGGCGTGGGCGAGAAGCTGTTCGGGATGGATTTGCTGGCTGAGTTGCCGAAGGCGAAGGGGTTGCTTGCGCGCCTGAATGAAATGCCCAACGCGCAGAAGGTGGAGGCGGGCAGGCAGGCGGCGATGCCGGCGTTCATGGCGATGATTGCGGCCAAAAAGTAAATGAGGAGCGTCGTAAGACGAACTAAATGTGGGAGGGAGCAAGCCCCCTCCCACATTGTTTGGTTTAGCGGCTGGCGAGCAACGCCTGGCCGCGCACCACCGCTGCCTTCACCTGAGCCGGCGCCGTGCCGCCCACATGGTTACGGGCATTCACCGAGCCTTCAAGGGTCAGTACGGCAAACACATCCTGCTCGATCTGGTCACTGAACTGGCGCAGTTCTTCCAGGCTCATTTCCGCCAGGTCCTTGCCGGTGTCCACGCCGTATTTCACGGCATGACCGACGATTTCATGGCAGTCACGGAACGGCAGGCCGCGACGCACCAGATAGTCCGCCAGGTCAGTTGCGGTGGAGAAACCGCGCAATGCCGCTTCACGCATGATGGCGTGCTTGGGCTTGATCGCCGGGATCATATCGGCAAAGGCACGCAGTGAGTCGCGCAGGGTATCGGCGGCGTCGAACAGCGGCTCCTTGTCTTCCTGGTTGTCCTTGTTGTAGGCCAGGGGCTGGCCTTTCATCAGGGTCAGCAGGCCCATCAGTGCGCCGAAGACACGGCCGCTCTTGCCGCGCACCAGTTCCGGCACGTCGGGGTTTTTCTTTTGCGGCATGATCGAGCTGCCGGTGCAGAAGCGGTCCGGCAGGTCGATGAACTGGAATTGCGCGCTGGTCCACAACACCAGCTCTTCGGAGAAGCGCGACAGGTGCATCATCGCGATGCTGGCGGCGGCGCAGAATTCGATGGCGAAGTCACGGTCCGACACGCCATCCAGGGAGTTGCCGCCGACGGCGTCGAAGCCCAGCAATTGCGCGGTGTATCCGCGGTCGATCGGGTAGGTGGTGCCGGCCAGCGCGGCACTGCCGAGGGGCATGCGGTTGGCGCGCTTGCGGCAGTCCACCAGGCGCTCGTAGTCGCGGCTGAGCATTTCGAACCAGGCCAGCAGGTGGTGGCCAAAGGTTACCGGTTGCGCGGTCTGCAGGTGGGTGAAGCCGGGCATGATAGTGCCGGACTCACGTTCGGCCTGCGCCAGCAGGCCTTGTTGCAGGCGGGTGATTTCAGCCAGGATCAGGTCGATTTCATCGCGCAGCCACAGGCGGATATCGGTGGCCACCTGGTCGTTACGGCTACGACCGGTGTGCAGTTTCTTGCCGGTCACACCGATGCGATCGGTGAGGCGGGCCTCGATGTTCATGTGCACGTCTTCCAGGTCGACGCGCCAGTCGAACGTACCGGCTTCGATCTCACCGCGGATGGTGGTCAGGCCGTCGATGATGCTGTCGCGCTCGGCATCGGTCAGTACGCCGACCTTGGCCAGCATCGTGGCGTGGGCGATGGAGCCCATGATGTCGTGGCGGTACAGGCGCTGGTCGAAGGTGACGGAGGCGGTGAAACGGGCGACGAAGGCGTCGACGGGTTCACTGAAGCGGCCGCCCCAGGACTGGTTGGTCTTGTCGGTGCTCATGGGTTCGCTCGTGGTCTGCTTAATAGAGAGGCATGGAAGTGTGCCGGCGATAATAACAGGGTTGCCCGTGGAGGCGGTGCTGCGGGTGGTCGGCATTTTTATTTGTGCAAAGGATGGCTAAGTGCCTTGCCGTCGAACGCGTCCAGGACGAGACTGGAGACAGGGACGAATTGAAACGATATTTGACGATTGAGCAATGTCGTCGCAGTGAGCGTCTACAGTGGACTGATAGTGTGTGAATGCACCAAAGTCGGGTAATGCGGTCAGAACCTGACTATCCATTTAACAGGGGGGTATTCGGATTGTGTATCAGCAAACCCTACGACGATGCCCGACGGCGGCAGGCCATGGGCGCCCTTGAACCGGTCCGGGTAAATTTGGGTGCCGCTGTCGGGGCACTTTTTGCCGCTCGCGCTAGTCTTAGCGTGGATCGCTGTGACGCAAGTCACCGCACCTGTCTACGCTATCCTTGTGCGAGACTCACGCAGGAATCCAGCGCAATATGAATGTCCTGATCGTTGATGACGAACCGCAAGCCCGCGAGCGACTGATCCGTTTGGTCAGTGAACTCGAGGGTTATACAGTCCTTGAACCGAGCGCCACCACCGGTGAGGAGGCGTTGACGTTGATCGACAGCCTGAAGCCGGATGTGGTGTTACTCGATATCCGCATGCCTGGCCTCGATGGCCTGCAAGTCGCTGCTCGCCTGAGTGAGCGCGAATCGTCCCCGGCGCTGGTGCTGTGCGCCGCTCACGAAGAGTTTGCCGAACAGTCGCTTGAAGCCAGCGGCGTGAGTTTTGTGAGCAAGCCAGTGACAACCGAGGCCTTGCTCAAGGCGTTGAAAAGAGCCGAGCGTCCCAATCGCGCCCAACTCGCTGCCCTGACGCAGCCCGCCGCCCAAAGCGGGAACGGGCCGCGCAGCCATATCAGCGCACGTACACGCAAAGGTATCGAACTGATCCCCCTTAACCAGGTGGTCTACTTCATTGCCGATCACAAATACGTGACCCTGCGCCATGAGGCTGGCGAAGTGCTGCTCGATGAGCCACTCAAGGCGCTTGAGGATGAGTTCGGCGATCGCTTCGTACGTATCCACCGCAACGCGCTGGTGGCTCGTGAGCGCATCGAACGCCTGCAACGCACCCCGCTTGGGCACTTTCAGCTGTTTCTCAAAGGCTTGAATGGTGACGCCTTGATCGTCAGCCGACGGCATGTCGCCGGCGTGCGCAAAATGATGCAGCAGCTTTAGCCTGAGGGCTGTGGCGATGGGTGCATTCCTTATCCCGGTGCGACGTGGCCAGGGAGGCCCCGCACTTGCTGATTCAAATCAAGGCGTATTTGCCTGAGCTGTTATTATCTGCCGTATCTATTCAGTACGGATTGATCCATGTCCTCTCGCGAAATCCGCATCGCCACCCGTAAAAGTGCGCTGGCCTTATGGCAGGCCGAATACGTCAAAGCACGCCTCGAGCAGGCGCACCCGGGCCTCAAAGTGTCTCTGGTGCCCATGGTCAGTCGCGGCGACAAGCTGCTCGACTCGCCGCTCTCGAAAATCGGCGGTAAGGGCCTGTTCGTCAAGGAACTGGAAACCGCGCTGCTGGAAAACGAAGCCGATATCGCCGTGCACTCGATGAAAGACGTGCCCATGGACTTCCCGCAAGGCCTGGGTTTGTTTTGCATCTGCGAGCGCGAAGACCCGCGTGATGCCTTTGTTTCCAACACTTACCAATCCCTGGATGAATTGCCTTTGGGCAGTATCGTCGGCACCTCCAGCCTGCGTCGCCAGGCTCAGTTGCTGACCCGTCGCCCGGACCTGCAGATTCGCTTTCTGCGCGGCAACGTCAACACCCGTCTGGCCAAGCTGGATGCCGGCGAGTACGACGCGATCATCCTCGCCGCCGCCGGCTTGATCCGTCTGGGCTTCGAAGACCGCATCACCTCGGCCATCAGCGTTGAAGACAGTTTGCCGGCGGGTGGGCAGGGTGCCGTGGGCATTGAATGCCGCACCGCCGATACTCAAATACATGCGCTGCTCAAACCGCTTGATCACCCCGACACCGACGTGCGCGTCACGGCCGAGCGCGCCCTGAACAAACACCTGAACGGTGGCTGCCAGGTGCCGATCGCCTGCTACGCCGTGCTCGAAGGTGAAAACCTGTGGTTGCGTGGCCTGGTGGGTGATCCGGACGGCGGCACGCTGTTGACCGCCGAGGTACGTGGTCCACAGTGCGATGCGACGGCCTTGGGTATTCAGGTGGCCGAAGCGCTGCTGGAAAAAGGCGCCGGCACCATTCTGCAAAAAGTCTACGGTGAGGCCGGTCCACAGTGAGCGGTTGGCGAGTGCTGCTGACGCGCCCGGCCGAGGAGTCGAAGGCCCTGGCGTCGTCGTTGTCCGAAGCTGGAATCTTCAGCAGCAGCTTGCCCTTGTTGGAGATCGAGCCGTTACCCGTTACCGCTCAACAGCAGGCAGTCTTCCATGACCTGGGTCGCTACTGCGCGGTGATTGTTGTCAGCAAGCCCGCCGCGCGCCTGGCCGTGCAACGGTTGGATCAAGCATGGCCGTCACTGCAATGGTTCAGCGTCGGCGCTGCCACCGCGCAAGTACTGGCCGACAAAGGCCTGGATGTTAAGTATCCCCCTACTGGCGACGACAGCGAGGCCTTGCTTCAATTGCCTGCGTTGCGCGAGGCTATTGCACGGCCTGGTGCGCGGGTGTTGATCCTGCGTGGCGAGGGCGGTCGAGAGCTGCTGGCGCAGCGTTTGGGCGAGAGAGGTGCTAGTGTCGACTATCTGGAGTTGTACCGCCGTTTCCTTCCGGCCTATGACGACGGTGTATTGATGCGACGCATCCAGTTGGAACGCTTGAACGGCCTGGTGGTCAGCAGTGGGCAGGGTTTTTCGCACCTGCACGCCCTGGCAGGCGCCGATTGGCCAGCGGTGGCGCAGTTGCCGTTGTTCGTGCCCAGCCCGCGCGTCGCCGAGATGGCACGGGCTGCTGGCGCAGAAAAAGTTGTGGATTGTCGCGGTGCGAGTGCCGCGGCTTTGTTAGTGGCGTTGCGCAGCGCTGCCCCCCTGAGGCCGGCCGCTCCCACTCTCTGATACGCAAAGGACGGATACGTGAGCGAAACAGCCTTGCCTAAAGATGAAGCCCAACCCGCACTTGATGCGCCGGTTGAGTCACCGGTCCCCGCGCCGCGCCGTGGCAATGGCCTGGCAATGGTTGCCCTGTTGCTGGGTGTCGCCGGCGTTGCCGCCGGCGGTTGGGGGATCTGGCAGGTCCGTGCCCTGCAAGCCAGCAGCCAGCAACAGCTGGGCCAGGTGCAGACCCTGGATGACCAGTCCCAATCCCTCAAGCAGGGCCAGCAGCAACTGGCCGCGCGCCTGGCCCAATTGCCGCCCGCCGATGAGCTGGAAGAACGTCGCCGCCTGGTGGCCCAACTGCAGGGTGACCAGCAGCGCCTCAGCCAGCGACTGGAAACCGTGCTGGGTGCCAGCCGCAAGGATTGGCGCCTGGCCGAAGCCGAGCATCTGATCCGCCTGGCGAGTTTGCGCTTGTCCGCCCTGCAAGATATCAACAGCGCCCAGGCACTGGTTCAGGGCGCCGATGAAATTTTGCGGGAGCAGAGCGATCCTGGCGCCTATGCGGCTCGTGAACAATTGGCCAAGAGCCTGGCCGCGCTGCGCAGCACCGAGCAGCCTGACCGCACCGGGCTTTATCTGCAATTGGCCGCCCTGCGTGACCAAGTGGTGCAGCTGGCGGCCATCGCGCCTGAATACCAACTCACCGAGCCTGCCTCCGAGGGACGCCCGAGCACCGACACAGATAACCGGTGGGGCCGGTGGTGGGAGCAGATTTCGCGCTACTTCCGCATCGACTTCAACCCTGACGACAACATCCGTCCGCTGCTGGCCGGTCAAGGCTTGAACCAGGTGCGCCTGGCCTTGAGCCTGGCCTTGGAGCAGGCGCAGTGGGCAGCGCTCAATGGTGAGGCGGCGGTGTATAGCCGCTCGCTGGGCGAGGCACGCAGCGTGTTGCAGGACAACTTCAACCAGGACAACCCGCAGAGCAAGGCGATGCTGGCGCGTATTGCCGAGCTTGAGCCCAAGGCTGTCTCGGTAGTGACGCCGGACCTGGCCGCCAGCCTGGCCGCGGTGCAGGCCTATCTTGAACGTCGTCATTTGTCTGCGGACGAAGCCAAGGCGGCGGCCGGCAAGCCGGCGGCCACGTCGGCGAAGCAGGAGTAGAGCCGATGAAGCGTTTCTATGTGATCCTGGTGCTGGCGATTGTGATCGCCCTGGCCCTGGCGGTGGGCGTTTCAAAACACACCGGCTACGTGCTGATTACTTATCCGCATGTGCTGCATTACGAGTCGAGCCTGTGGGCGACCTTGGTGGCGGTGTTTGTCATCGGCCTGGCGATCTACCTCATTCGCGTATTGCTGAGCCTGCTGGGCACCTCGGGTGGCGTGGTCAACCCGTGGTCGCGGCGTAACCGCAGCCGCCGCGTACAGATCGCCATCGAACAAGGTCAGATGGACCTCGCCGAAGGCCGCTGGGCCGCCGCCGAACGGCACCTGCACCGGGCCGCCGAGGCCGAGCGCCAGCCATTGCTGTACTACCTCGGTGCGGCACGGGCGGCGAATGAGCAGGGTCGTTATGAGGAGTCGGACGGTTTGCTTGAGCGTGCCCTGGAGCGCCAGCCCCAGGCTGAATTGGCGGTTGCGTTGAGCCATGCGCAGCTGCAATTGGACCGTGGCGATACGGACGGCGCACTCACCACCTTGCAGGCGATGCACGAGCGGCATCCCCATAACGCTCAAGTGTTGCGTCAATTGCAGCGTCTGCACCAACAGCGGGGCGACTGGTCATCGGTAATCCGCCTGCTGCCCCAGTTGCGCAAGGACAAGGTGTTGCCTGCCACTGAACTGGCTGAGCTGGAGCGTCGCGCCTGGGGTGAAAACCTGACCCTGGCGGCCCAACGCGAAGAGCAAGGCGAAGCGGGTTTGCAATCTCTTGAGCGAGCCTGGCAGCAACTCACCGCCGCCCAGCGCCAGGAGCCGCAATTGATCCTGGCCTATGCCGAACAGCTGCGCCAATTGGGCGCCGACGCCACGGCGGAGGAGGTGTTGCGCGGTGCGATCAAGCGCGGTTATGACAGCCACCTGATCCGGCTCTATGGGCTTTTGCGTGGCAGCGATCCGGCCCGCCAATTGAAGTTCGCCGAAAGTTGGCTCAAGGATCACCCAGCCGACGCCAGCCTGCTGCTGACGTTGGGCCGCTTGTGCCTGCAAAACAGCTTGTGGGGCAAGGCGCGGGACTATCTGGAAAACAGCCTGCACGTGCAGCGCAATCCGGAGGCGTGTGCCGAGCTGGCGCGCTTGTTGGCCCAGTTGGGCGACACCGAACGTAGCAACCAGCTGTTCCAGGAAGGCCTGGGGCTGTTGGATAACCGCTTGCTTGCATCTGCGCTGCCAGTCCCTTCCCGGGCTTGATGTAGGAAAGGAGCCGAGTTGAACTCAGATTCATCTGCGAACCAGCCCTGATAAATCGTGAAAAC
The DNA here is from genome assembly GCF_054668275.1 of Pseudomonas sp. S3_A03. Taxonomy (NCBI): domain Bacteria; kingdom Pseudomonadati; phylum Pseudomonadota; class Gammaproteobacteria; order Pseudomonadales; family Pseudomonadaceae; genus Pseudomonas; species Pseudomonas sp. S3_A03. The sequence goes on along the minus strand of NZ_CP162753.1, from coordinate 3,834,018 downwards.
GCGATTTTAAGGGCTTTGCAGCAAACTCCTACGTTCTGTTGCTAGAAGTCCTCCGCCTTCTGGTGGGATGTCCTAACGCTTTAACGGAATAGTCTCCTCTGGCACGTATTGAAAGCGGTCAGGCCTTTCCTCTACCGTAACGACCTATCTTTTGCGGTGCGGATAAAGCATGTCTTTGGCCCCTTCACGCTCCTTGTTTTTCCTCGCGTTCATGGCGGGTGCGCTGACATTGGGCGCGTCCTTTTATCTAGAGTTCGGTGCATCGTTGCGCCCCTGCTTCCTATGCCAGATGCAGCGCGGGTTTCTGGCCGTCTTCACGCTGATCAATCTGGTCGCGGCCCTCCACAACCCCCGGCGCGTGGCCATCTACCTGTACGGGCTGGCGGGCATGACCTGTGCGTTACTGGGCGCTGTCACCGCAGTGCGGCAGATGCTGTTGCAAAATGCCGCACCGGGCCAGGCCGCCGATTGCTGGCCCAGCCTGAGCCACATGATCGAAAACCTGTCGCTGTGGCAGGCGTTGCAATCAACGGTCAAAGGCACGGTGGATTGTGTTGAAATCAACTGGACCCTGTTTGACTTGAGCCTCCCCGAATGGAGTTTGCTGTTCTTCCTCGGGATGTTCGCTCTGGGCGTCATGCACTTTTCACACTTGTTTTTCAGCCGGCATGTACGCCAGGTCGGGTACTGAATGCCGCGCGCAGATTGTAGGGCGGGATTAAACACTTGTATGAACTTTCTCTCCTGCGTACCTTGAAGCCATGGTCATGCGGGCATAATCTGGCCCGCACGCATTATCGAAACCGTTTGTCCGAGTCGGCTATGCCCCGCAGCTGTTTTATCTTTAAGCATTAGGGGGGCATCAGGCGGCAGCGCCCCTATTAGGGAAGAGAGATCATCATGTTGGAAAGTTGTCAGAATGCTCAGGAACGCTGGGGTGGGGTGCATAAGCTGATCGACACATGGTTGAAGGCACGTCACGAACTGATTCGGGCCTTTGATACTCTCGGCGCAAAGCCCGAGGCATTGGCTGAGAATCGCGAACCGCTACAAGATTTCTGTGGCGTGTTGGTGGACTATGTGTCGGCAGGGCATTTCGGCGTCTATGAACAACTGACCGAGGAGGCGCAAGCCTTCGATGATCAGCGTGGCCTGGAGCTGGCCGAAACTATCTACCCGCGTATCGATGTCATCACCGAGAAGCTGCTGGCGTTCACCGACCTGTGTGATGCCGGTGAGTGTGTCGCCGAAAAATTCAAAGAATTGGGTGCGCTGCTCCACGAGCGTTTCGAGCTGGAAGACTGTCTGATCGAAGTGCTGCACAACGCCCACAAAGAAGAACCCGCCACTCAGGCTTGAACCTTGAGGGCGAAGTAAAAAACGGTGCGCATGGCGCACCGTTTTTTATTGGGTCAATGGCGAGTACCGAGCAATTCGATCTCGAATACCAATGGCGTATAGGGCGGGATCAACTCGCCGGCACCGTCGGCGCCATATGCCTGTGCCGAAGGAATCACCAGGCGCCATTTCGCGCCCACCGGCATCTGCTGCAAGGCGCTGCTCCAGCCGCTGATCACACTGTCCAGGCGAAACCATTGGGGCTGGGTGCTCTGATCGAATACCGTGCCATCGGGCAACCGACCTACGTATTTCACCTGGACCTGGTCGCTGGCGGACGGCTTACTGCCGGAGCCAGGGGATAGCTCGGTGAGCAGGATGCCATCCGCCAATTCGCGCACCCCTTTTGATGACTTTTCCCTGGTCAAAAACTGCTGTTCGGCTGCCAACGCTTTTTCACTTTCAGGCACCGGCGCGTCGGCTTCATTTTGCGCTTCGTGCTGGGCAAGAATCTGTTCGATGCGTGCGTTATCCAGTGCCAGCGGCTTGCCTTGATAGGCTTGCTTGAGGCCGTCGATCAGAGCTTGAATCTGTAGGTCCGGGACTTCCTGGCGCAGGCGTTCACCGAGGCTGGCACCCAGGCTGTAGGCGAGGTCGTGCTGATTCTGTTCAGGGTTTTTTGCGGGCGCTTGCTCGTTCGCATTGGCGACAGAAATCGCCAAGCCAAGCATAAGAAAAAGGTAACGCGACATGGGCATTCTCCCGCCGAAAGTGCGACGGATTATGCCAGTGTGAAGGGATAAAAAGTGCCGCGTATTTTCGTTATATAAATAAGAATTTTCGTACGGTGCAACGCAAGGCAAACGATACTGTCAACATGCGCTAGCGGCGGTAAGAGCAGAGGGCTAGTATGAGCCGCACCCACGTCAGCCAGGAGGTAAACCATGTCGGCCAAACAGAAGCCTGTTAATACCCCGTTGCACTTACTCCAACAACTGTCGGGCAGCCTGCTCGAACATCTGGAAAGCGCTTGTTCCCAAGCCTTGGCCGATGCAGAAAAACTGCTCGCCAAGCTGGAAAAACAACGCGGTAAAGCGCAAGAAAAGCTGCACAAATCCCGTACCAAACTGCAAGACGCCGCCACTGCCGGCAAGGCCAAGGCACAAGCCAAAGCCAAAGATGCTGTCAAAGAACTTGAGGACCTGCTCGACGCCCTCAAGGATCGCCAAGCCGAAACCCGCGCCTATATTTCCCAACTCAAGAAAGATGCCCAGGAAAGTCTGAAACTGGCCCAGGGCGTTGGCCGTGTGAAAGAAGCTGTAGCGAAAGTGCTGGGCGCGCGTACACCGGCAAAAGCTGCCGCGGTGAGCACGGCAAAAAAGCCAGCCGCTAAACCCGCTGCTAAAACTGCTGCCGCCAAACCAGCCGCGAAGCCAGTTGCTAAACCCGCTGCCGCCAAACCCGCCGCGAAGCCAGCTGCTAAAACCGCTGCCGCCAAACCAGCCGCGAAGCCAGTTGCTAAACCCGCTGCCGCCAAACCCGCCGCGAAGCCAGTTGCTAAACCCCCTGCCGCCAAACCGGCTGCGAAGCCAGCTGCCAAAACCGCTGCCGCCAAACCCGCCGCGAAGCCGGCTGCCAAAACCGCCGCTGCCAAACCAGTCGCGAAGCCAGCTGCTAAAACCGCTGCCGCCAAACCGGCTGCGAAGCCAGCTGCCAAAACCGCCGCTGCCAAACCCGCCGCGAAGCCAGCTGCCAAAACCGCCGCTGCCAAACCGGCCGCAAAGCCAGCTGCTAAAACCGCCGCCGCCAAACCGGCCGCAAAGCCCGCTGCGAAGCCAGCCGCTAAACCTGCTGCCGTCAAACCAGCACCGGCCAAGCCAGCAGCTCCAGCGACCCCGGCAGCCACCACCGCTCCAACCGCATCGGCCAGCAGCACGCCTGCACCGGTAGCGCCAAGCACCACCCCAACCAGCGCTTCCTAAGTGCCGGTGGCCATGACGCGCAGCTGCTGCAGCGCGTCGTGGTCAAGGTTGGCGGCATCCTCAGCCGCCAGTCCTTCCAGCCATCTCTGTTGATCGGCACCCTCGTTTGATGGCCATTGCTGTGCCAGAACATCGAGGCGCATCAACAATTGCTGTTCCGCATCCAGTTCCAGGGCTTTGACCCTTTCACGTAACGCGGCCAGTCGTTCATCCTTCCCCGCCATGGCTCGCCATTGCACACGCACCTGTCGCAACGGTTCGATCACCTGCGCCTGCCAGGGCCTGGCGATCTGCTGGAGCGCCTCTATACGCTCGGCCGTCAGCGCCACCCCGCGTTGTTCCAGCCAGGCCCCACAAAGCAGCAGGCACACATCCGCCCCTTGTTCCTGCAGGCTCAGGCAGGCGGCTTCGACGCCCGGGCGGGCATAGGTCGAGAGGGCAAAGCTCCACAGGTCAGCGCACATATTCACACCCAAGCCAGCGGCCAACGAAGCTGGTAGACTCCGCCGCCATTATGATCCGACTTCAAAGCCTAACATTACAGCGTGGCCCGCAACGTCTTCTCGAAGACGCCGAGCTGACCCTGCACGCCGGTCACAAAGCCGGCCTGATCGGTGCCAATGGCGCCGGTAAATCCACGTTGTTTGCCCTGTTGCTGGGTGAACTGACCCCGGACTCCGGCGACTGCCTGCTGCCGGCCGACTGGCGCATCGCCCATATGCGCCAGGAGATCGACACCCTGGACCGCATCGCGATCGACTACGTGCTCGATGGCGACCTGCGTCTGCGCCAGGTGCAACACGACCTCGCCGAGGCCGAGAAAGCCCAGGACGGCGCCGCCCAGGCCCGGTTGCACTCGGAGCTGGACAGCGCCGACGGCTATACCGCCGATGCTCGCGCCCGCAAGATGCTCGCCGGCCTTGGCTTTACCAACGAACAAATGGATCGCCCGGTCGCGGACTTCTCCGGTGGCTGGCGCATGCGCCTGAACCTGGCGCAGGCACTGATGTGCCCTTCGGACCTGTTGCTGCTCGATGAACCGACCAACCACTTGGACCTCGATGCGATCCTGTGGCTGGAAGATTTCCTCAAGAACTACCAGGGCACTTTGTTGCTGATTTCCCACGACCGGGATTTCCTCGACGCCGTGGTCGACAACATCGCCCACGTCGAACAGAAGAAAATCACGCTCTACCGTGGCGGCTACTCCGCGTTCGAACGCGCGCGTGCCGAGCGCCTGGCCCAGCAGCAACAAGCCTACGAGAAACAGCAGGCGCAGCGCGCGCACATGGAAAGCTACATTGCCCGGTTCAAGGCCCAGGCCACCAAGGCCCGCCAGGCCCAGAGCCGGATCAAAGCGTTGGAACGCATGGAGGAGCTGTCGGCGGCCCACGTCGATTCGCCGTTCGATTTTGTGTTCCGCGAGTCGGTGAAAATCTCCAGCCCGCTGTTGGACCTGTCCGATGCTCGCCTGGGCTACGGCGACAAGACCATCCTGGAGAAGGTCAAACTACAGCTCACGCCAGGTGCGCGTATCGGCCTGCTGGGCCCGAACGGCGCAGGCAAGTCGACGTTGATCAAGAACCTGTCGGGCGAACTCGAACCGTTGGCCGGCCGCTTGACCCGTGGCGAGAACACGGTGGTGGGCTACTTTGCCCAGCACCAGTTGGACTCCCTGGACTCCAAGGCCAGCCCATTGCTGCACCTGCAACGCCTGGCGCCGACCGAGCGCGAGCAAACCCTGCGGGACTTCCTCGGTGGTTTCGATTTCCGTGGCGCGCGTATCGATGAGCCGGTGCTGAACTTCTCCGGCGGCGAAAAAGCGCGCCTGGCCCTGGCTCTCATCGCCTGGGATCGGCCGAACCTGCTGTTGCTCGACGAACCGACCAACCACCTGGACCTGGAAATGCGCCTGGCGCTGACCATGGCCTTGCAGGAGTTCAGCGGTGCGGTACTGGTGGTGTCTCACGATCGCCACTTGCTCAAGAGCACCACCGATAACTTCCTGTTGGTGGCCGACGGCAAAGTCGAGGAATTCGATGGCGACCTGGACGACTATGCACGCTGGCTGACGGATTACCGTCTGCGCAATGCGCCGGCGAGCAACACCCCGGTCAACCCGGACAAGACCGACAAGAAAGCCCAGCGTCAGGCCGCCGCCGCGTTGCGTCAGCAACTGGCGCCGCACAAGCGCGAAGCCGACAAGCTGGAAGCCGAGTTGGGCAAGGTGCATGAGCGCCTGGCCAAGATCGAAGCCAGCCTGGGCGACAGCGCCGTATACGAGGCGGCACGCAAGGACGAGTTGCGTGACCTGCTGGCCGAACAGGCCAGGCTCAAGGTGCGCGAAGGCCAATTGGAGGAAACCTGGATGGAAGCCCTCGAACTGCTCGAAACCCTGCAAGCGGAGCTGGAGGCGCTGTCCTGATGGAAGCGTTACAGCTGCCGCTACCGGCGCAATGGATAGAACCGGTATGGATCGGCGTGCAAATCCTGCTGATCCTGTTGGCCGGTTACCTCGCGCAGCGCTTCGTTGCCAAAGGCCTGACGCGCCTGGGCGAGCGTTACCCGTTCCCGCCGCAATTGCTGATGCCGCTGCGGGGTGGCTTGCGCTGGTTGATCATGGGCAGTGCGCTGATCTTCGTGCTGGGCCGCCTGGGCGTGTCCGCCACGGTGCTGTGGACGGCGCTGTCGGGGTTTGTAGCGGTCGCCGCCGTGGCGTTCTTTGCCATGTGGTCGGTGCTGTCCAACCTGTTGTGCGCCATCCTGATCTTTACCGTCGGGCCGTTTCGCCTCGGTGACATCGTCGAGCTGGTGGATACCGTCGACAAACCCGGCGTAAAAGGCCGGGTCGTGGCGATCAATCTGCTCTACACCACGCTGATCGAGGTGGAAGCGGCGGGCACCGACAGCGCCATTGTGCAGGTGCCTAACAGCCTGTTTTTCCAGCGCTCCGTGCGGCGTTGGCCTGGCACCCACGTGTTTCCGGGCGATCGCTAGTATTCACATCTTATAAAAAATCTATAGCCAGCCCTCGGTCGGCGGAGTTAGCTTAAGGCCACAACAGCAAACTCCCCTCCGAGGTGTGCAATGGCGCTCGATACGTGGCTGGCCTTCTTCCTGGCCAGTTGGATCATTTCCCTTTCTCCTGGCGCCGGTGCCATCGCTTCGATGTCCAGCGGCCTGCAATACGGTTTCGTGCGCGGCTACTGGAACGCCATTGGCCTGCAACTGGGCCTGGCGATGCAGATTGCCGTGGTGGCCTGTGGGTTGGGAGCCATTTTGGCGACGTCGTCCACGGCGTTCTATGCGATCAAATGGTTTGGCGTGGCCTATCTGGTGTACCTGGCCGTCAAGCAATGGCGTGCGCTGCCCATGGACATGAGCGATGACGCGACCCCGCGCCCCGTGGGCAAGCCGATGGCGATGATGTTCCGCGGCTTTCTGGTCAACGCCAGTAACCCCAAGGCCCTGGTGTTCATGCTGGCGGTGCTGCCGCAGTTTGTGAACCCGCAGGCGCCGCTGCTGATCCAGTACCTGATCCTGGGTGCGACCATGATCGCTGTCGATATGATCGTGATGGCGGGGTACACCGGGCTGGCGTCGAAGGTGTTGCGTCTGTTGCGCACGCCGAAGCAGCAAAAACGCGTGAATCGCACGTTTGCCGGGTTGTTTGTTGGCGCTGCGGGCTTCCTCGCCAGCTTGCATCGCGCAACGGCGTAAAGGACCAAACCGAATCAAACCGTGGCAGCTGGCGTGCCTGCGACGAGGCTGTCGCGGGCAAGCCAGCTCCCACATTGGTATTGCGTGAAGAATGAAATCGCGGCCTAGCGCAGAATCTTCGGCGCTTCATCCCGTGGCAGATTGTTGCGCAACATTGGCTGGCCGGGGTCCTGGTAGCCGCCGCCCAACTGCTCTGCCAGCTGCCGCGCCACATCCTCACCCAACGCTTTCGACACTTCTTTGACCACCCGCGGCCGGTTGAGGCTCACGCGCACGTCGCGGCTGTTCACCAGCTTGGTGTCCTGGCCTTCACCCATGGCGGTAAACGCCGAGGTGATTTCGAAGGTGCGTGTGTTGATCAAACTGAAGTCCGCCACCAGGGTCAGGCCCAGCACCGCCGAGTAGCTGTTGGTGTGGTCCAGGGCGTTGATGTCCTGGGTGAAGTCGATGTCCGACAGCGTGCCGAACAGCACGTAATCCGCGCCTTTGAAGTGACCGGCCTTGATGCGCTTGATCACGTCATAGACGTCACCCTTGGCATCGGCGGTGTAGGGCGTGCCTTGCACCAGTTGGAACTGGCGGGACTTGAGGATCTCGCCCTTGATGTCACCGCTGAACTTACGCAGCTCGGTCTGTTCGATGTAGCTGGTACGGCTTTCATACTCGCTGTAGTTCGAGGCGCCGCTGGCGTGGTAGCTGCTTGCCTGGAAGTTGTTGCTGGCCGAGACCTGGTGGATGTATTCCTCGACCCGCGCCTCGTAGGCCAGGTCGGTCACCGCGATCTTCGGCGCGGCCGAGGCGCCAAAGGCGCACAACAGGCCGATCATGCCGATCCATGCACGCATTGCTTAGCGCTCCGTAGTCTTGCGGATTTCTTTTTCGTCCATCCACTCGGCCAGGCCGCTCTCGACGTCGATCAACTGCAGGCTGAATTTGTAAAAGACGTCCTTGTAGTCCGAGCTGCGCTTGACGATGGAGCTGATGGAGCCTTCCAGGCGGTACTTGGCCGCGACCATGTTGCCGGTCTTGCTCACAGTGGTCTTCTTGTACAGGCCGCTCTGGTTCTGCAGCTTGAGCTGGTCAACCTGGCTCTGCATGTCGGTGTTGTCACTGGCAAAGCGTGCGGTGCCGGTCTTCATCAGCTGGGTTTTGATCGACGTGGTGATCTCACGGGTGTCGATGTACTCGCTGGTCTTGTTCTTCACGTCGTACACCTGGACTACCGGGCGGCCGTGCAGGATGCCGGATTGGGCCAGGGAGCGGGTCATGCTTTCGGCGATCATCTGCAGATCGGTGGAACCGAACTCGTTGGTCACCGTTTCCACGGCCTTGGTGTCGCCGTAGTTAATGTTCTTACTGCCCAGTACCGGCGAAGTATTGGCGCAGCCGCTGACCAGTACGGCAACCACGGCGAGAATCGAAAAGCGTGCAAACATGGGGAAATCTCTCTGGCGCTTAAGAAGGGGACGGCTCAAGGGGTTTTGACTTCAAGACGGAAATCCGCCGCCTGGGGCAAGTTGGCGATGGCCGGCAGGAACGTCGCCTGGTTGGCGTACAGGTTCAGCACTTTCCAGGTGTCTTCGTCGCCCACCGGGAAACCGTCGGCGCCCAGCCAGGCGAAGCGGTAATACATCGTCTGGTTGCTGCTGGTGATGTTGCTCAATTGCACCTTGGCGGTGAGGAAGCCGTTTTCGCGCGCAACGCGAATGGCGCCGACCGCGATGCCCTTGAACTTGCCCATCACCACGATTTTGCTCGCGGCGCTGCCGGGCTCCGGCGGCGGCGGGGTGGCGCAGCCGGCGAGCAGGACCAGCGCCAGGGCGCCGAGGATGAAGTGACGCATAGCGTGCTCCTTACGGTTGTTTGAGGGTGGCAATGGCCTGGGGCGGTGTGCTCGGTATGACATGGGCCGCGAGGCCGCCGGCGAATACTTGATTGCCGACCACGCGCAGGGTGATCACTTGGTAGCGCTGGTCGGCCTTGACCGTCACCAGCGTGCCACCCAAGGCATTGGGCAGGCTGACTTGATGCTCGCCGTGCTTGAGGCGCAGGCGGGTCACTTGGGTCATGTCCGGCAGGGTGCGCCAGGTGCGGGTGTCGGCGCCTTCGGTCACGGCCGAGGCGATGCCCAATACCAGGCCGGCCATGGGGTTGGTCTTGTTCAAGTTGTTTTGTGCCACGCCGCGGGTCACCGCGCGCACGGTGGTCCGCAGGATGATCCCCGGCATGTCATCACGCAGTGCGCGACGCGACATGGCGGTGGTGCTGTTGAGCGCAGTGAGGTTCTGTTGCTGTCCATCGACGCCGATCTGGGCAAAGGTGGCGGTGGATGTATCGGCCTTGATCACCGGGAACGACAGCGGGGTAATCACCAGGTTGCCGTTGATCGGGATCGGCAGCGGCAGGCGGATCGAGTCGCGGGCCGGGGCCAGGCCGCTCTGCACCACAATCAGCACCTCGGTTTCATTGGCGCCGACCTTGGATTTGTCCAGATCCAGCAAGGCCTTTTCCAGCAACGGCGTATTCGGGCGCAGCTCGGCGGCCTTGCGGTAGCCGGGGGCGGCCAAGTCTTTTTCGCCGAGGGCCTCATAGATGAAACCTGCCAGGTAATGGCTGAACGCACTCTGGTAGCTGTTTTTGAGGCCGACCACTTCCGGCGCGTTCAGGGCTTGCACCGGGTAACCGCTCAGGTCTTTCATCTGGGTGGTCACGCCTTCACGCTGGGCTTCGTCCTCGCGCTTGAGGTATTCCTTGTCGCGCAGGTCGGCGATCACGGCTTCGCGTTCGTGGGTCTTCTTGATCTCGGTACGCGCGCCGTCGAAGTCATTCACGGCCAGCAGGTTGAGTGCCATCTGCGTGGTCAGCATGACTTTTTCGTAGTCATAGCCTTCGTAGCGACGCACCTTGTCGTTGGCCAGGAAACTGCCGAACTGGGACAGGTACTTTGCGCTGTCGAACTTGACCGACTCTTCCCACTTATAGACTTGCAGGTCGGCGCTGCGCCAGGCGGTCTGGCTGCCGGTCAGGTCGCCCTTGGCCCGCAACAACTCGCCCTTTTCGAAGAAATAGAGCAAGTCCTTGTCTTGGCTGGTGTTGTTTTTTTCCAGCAGGGTCAGGGCGCCGTCGACATTGCCGGTGGCCAATTGCTGGTTAGTGGCTTGCAGCTCGGTGTCGTAGCTGCGAAACATCGAGCAGCCGCTGAGCAACGTCACCGCCGCGAGCGCGAGCGGAGTTAAGGCGCGAAATGCCATGCAGCTTCTTCCCTGAAAGTGATCAACCGATATGGTGATTCCTCATAAAGACGAGGAACGAAAATTCCCTTTCGCACTAACAGGGCGCGGCATTATAAGCGCCATTACTGGCAAAACAATGGCTTTTTGCTGTGTTGTTCGCGGTAAAAATGCCACTACTGCGCCTAAAATCTCAGCGCGCGCACGCGCCAAATCACATACGCCTTGAGTCAAAGCCCTTAAAGCTGAACAATATGTTACTTCTTGTTTCCCTTTGAGATTCATTCATGACTGCCCCCTTCCGTTTTCTCGTCTGGCTGTTGTTGCCGGCGTTGATGTCGTGCAGCGTCAACCTGTTGGCCGCAACTGCCGAGGGCGCCCCCCAGGCACTGCATTTGCTGGACTACATTGGTGCTGACTACCCGCCAACGGTGGAGGCGGGCAAGGTGGTGGATGATTCGGAATACCGCGAGCAGGTGGAGTTTCTCGGGGTATTACAGGGCCTGGTGGCGGACTTGCCGCAAAAACCCGAGCGTGCCGAGTTGGTAAAGGGCGTTGATGAATTGCTGGCGGCGGTCACCGCCCACCAGGACGGTGCGACCGTTGCCCGCCAGGCCCGTCAGTTGGGCGCCAAGCTGGCGGTGGCGTATGAGGTCAGCCAGGCCCCGGCCATCACGCCCGACCCCACGCGGGGTGCGCCGCTCTACGCCCAACAGTGTTCGGTATGCCACGGCACTACCGGTGCCGGTGATGGCCCGGCGGGCGTAGGCCTCACGCCGCCTCCCGCGAACCTGCACGATGCCGCACGCCTGGACCGCCTGAGCCTCTACGCGATCTACAACACGTTGGGCCTGGGTGTCGAAGGCACCGACATGCCGTCCTTCGCCGACCAGTTGGACGACCGCCAGCGCTGGGACCTGGCCACCTACATTGCCGGCTTCACGGCCGACCCCGCTGCGGCGAAAAGCGAGCAGCCCTTCAATCTCGCCGACTTGGCGCGCCAAACCCCCAACGAAGTGCTGGCCGCGCAGGGGCCCGATGCCGCTGCAACCTTCCGTGCCCAGCGTGCGCAACCGCCGCAGGTCAAGCGTGGCCCTGCGCAGTTGCTCGACTACACCGCGACGACGTTGGACAAGAGCCTCGCCGCGTTCCGTAACGGCGATCACGAGCAAGCCTACGACCTGTCCGTAGCGGCCTACCTGGAAGGCTTCGAGCTGGTGGAAAGCTCGCTGGACAACGTCGACGCCAACGTGCGCAAGGACACCGAGAAGGCCCTGATGGCCTACCGGCAGTCGTTGCAGGACGGCTTGCCGATCGAGCAGGTGCAGCAACGCCTGGACGTGGCCAAGGGCAAACTTACCGAGTCCGCCGGTTTGCTGGGCAGCGATGGCCTGAGCTGGTCGTTGAGTTATATCTCGGGCCTGCTGATCCTGCTGCGCGAAGGTCTGGAAGCGATTCTGGTGCTGGCGGCGATCCTGGCGTTCCTGCGTAACACCGGCCAGCAGTCGGCGGTGCGCAGCGTCAACGCGGGTTGGGGGTTGGCGCTGCTGGCCGGTTTGGCCACCTGGGCGTTGGCGGCCTATGTGATTGACGTGAGCGGCGCCCAGCGCGAACTGCTCGAAGGCTGCACCGCGCTGTTCGCCAGCGTCATGGTGCTGTGGCTCGGCGTATGGATGCACGACCGGCGTCACGCCGCCGCGTGGCAGGACTACATCAAAAGCAGCCTGGTCGGCGGCGGTGGGCGTTTTGGCTTTGCGCTGCTGGCGTTCTTCTCGGTGTATCGCGAGCTGTTCGAGGTGATCCTGTTCTACGAGACCCTGTGGCTGCAATCCGGCCCGGCCGGGCACAACGCGGTGCTGGCGGGTGGCGCCACCGCGCTGGTGCTGTTGGTGGGCCTGGCATGGATCATCCTGCGTGGTTCGGCGAAGCTGCCGCTGGCGTTGTTCTTCGGTATCAACGCTGCACTGCTGTGCGCGCTGTCGGTGGTGTTTGCCGGGCATGGCGTCAAGGCGCTGCAAGAAGCCGGCATCTTCGGCACACGGCCGGTGGCGTTCTTTGACTTCGATTGGCTGGGCATTCACGCCGATGCCTATTCGCTGAGTGCGCAGGCCGTGGCGATCCTGGCGATTGTGGTGTTGTATGGCCGCAGCCGCCTGGCGGAGAAACGCCGGGTGGTGGCGTAGGTGCGCGTATGGATCGATGCTGACGCCTGCCCTCGGGCAGCCAAGGACCAGGTGGTGAAATTCGCCCTCAAGCGCCAGTTCGAGGTGGTGCTGGTGGCCGGGCAGAGCCAGATCAAGCCGAGTTTTGCCTGCGTGAAGCTGATCGTGGTGCCCAGTGGCCCGGATGCAGCCGATGATTACTTGGTAGAACACGCCGTGCCGGGTGAGCTGGTGATCTGCAGCGATGTGCCGTTGGCCGACCGGCTGGTGAAGAAGGGCGTCACGGCCCTGGACCCTCGGGGCAAGGAGTTCAGCCCCGCGAACATGAGCGAGCGCCTGGCGGTGCGTAACCTGTTCACCGACCTGCGCGAGCAGGGCCGGATGGGCGGTGGCCCACCGCCCCATGGGGAGAAAGACAAACAGGCGTTCGCCAACTCGCTGGACCGCATCCTCACTCAATTGATGCGCCCGGCCTGAGCCCGCTCATTACCATTTAGTGCTCTGTCAGTTGATCAGTCGTTCTCGTGGGTCAGCTCCAGCACCCGATCCACCAGCTTGTTGATGCCCGACGCCACCTCACTGATGTTCTTGCCGAGCATATAAGCCGGCGTGCTCACCAGCTTGCGCGCCGTGTCTTCGACGATGTCTTCAACCGTGCATTCCTGGTGCGTGGCGCCCATCTTGTCCAAGGCGGCGGCGGTGTCGGGACAGTTGCCGATAGTGCAGGTCACGCCCGGGCCGTAGATTTTTGCGGCCAGGGCCGGCGCGATGCAGATCAGCCCCACGGGTTTGCCGGCTTCGGCAAAGGCTTCGGCCAGCGCCAATACCTGCGGATTAACGCTGCAACCGGCGCCTTCCCCGGCGAAATTCGACAGGTTCTTCGCCGCGCCAAACCCGCCGGGCACGATCAGTGCGTCGAACTGGGTGACGTCGGCCTCGCCGATGTTCTTCACGGCGCCGCGGGCGATGCGTGCCGACTCCACCAGTACATTGCGCGACTCGGGCATTTCTTCGCCGGTGAGGTGGTTGATGACGTGCAGTTGCGCAATATCCGGCGCAAAACATTCCACCTGAGCGCCGCGCTGGTCCAGGCGCAGCAGGGTGATTACGCTTTCATGGATCTCGGCACCGTCGTACACGCCGCAGCCGGAAAGGATCACTGCAATCTTTTTGCTCATGGGCATTTCTCCTGAGGTCTTGGCGTTAAATGTCTACTAATTTGTAACCTGTTGCCAATGGGATCTCGCGCGGCTGCACCTAATCTTGATGTAACAAAAATAGACCGGACCAGACCATGGACTTCGTGCCTTACGCGGTACCGTTTTTCATCGCCTTGATCGTGGTGGAGCTGCTCCTCGACCGCTGGCGCGGCCAGCGCAACTACCGGGTAGCGGACGCCATCAACAGTCTCAGTACCGGCGTGCTGTCCACCACCACCGGGTTGTTGACCAAGGGGGTAGGGCTGCTGACTTACGCATGTGCCCTTAAATACCTGGCTGTGGTTGAACTGCCTGCCCAACGTGCATGGACCTGGGTGTTTGCCTTTGTGTTCTATGACTTCTGCTACTACTGGCTGCACCGCATGGGCCACGAGCGCAATATTTTGTGGGCCGCGCATTCGGTGCATCACCAGAGCGAGGACTACAACCTCAGCACCGCCCTGCGCCAGACCAGTACCGGTTTCCTGCTGAGCTGGATTTTCTACCTGCCCCTGGCCGGACTGGGCGTGCCGTTGGTGGTATTTATCAGCGTGGCTTCGCTCAACCTGCTGTACCAATTCTGGGTACATACCCGCCACGTGCCCAAGCTCGGCTGGTTCGAGTGGTTCTTTGTCACACCGTCCAATCATCGGGCCCACCATGCACAGAACGCTCTCTACATGGATCGCAACTACGGCGGGGTGTTCATTCTTTGGGACCGGCTGTTCGGTACGTTCCAGGAAGAAGACGACAACGAACCGGTGATTTTCGGCGTGACCACGCCCTTGGCCAGTTGGAACCCGCTGTGGGCCAACCTGCAGTTTTACGCGCAGCTGTGGAGTGATGCGCGGCGCACCGAACGCTGGCGGGACAAGCTGCGCATCTGGTTTATGCCCACCGGCTGGCGCCCGGCCGATGTAAAGGCCAAATACCCGTTGGCCAAGCCGGACCTGAGCCAGTTCCGCAAATTCGACGTGCCGCTGGAGGCGCGCCAACAGGTGTATATCGCCCTGCAGTTTGCGGTGTATGTGGGGTTTGGCAGCTACTTGATGAATTTTGGCGAGGGGCTGCACAGCTCAGCGCTGGTCCTGGGCTGGAGTGTGATGGCACTGGGGCTCTTTACCCTGGGCGTGGCCCTGGAGAACCGGCCGTGGGCGTTGAAGGCCGAGTGGGCACGCCTGGCGCTGAATGTACCGCTGGTATGGCTGGCACCGCTGGTAGGGCTGTGGCCGGCCAGCCACTTGGGCTGGCTGGGTTTGTCGAGTTACAGCCTGCTCAGCGTGATCGGTCTTTACTGCTGCCGGGGCCGGGTTACTCGGCTGGCGTCTTAGGCGTTTGCACCGGGGCCGGTTCGGCGAGCTGGGCCTTGGCGTCGGCACAGGCCTGGCGGGCGATACGCGCGTTTTTGAAACGGCGGCGCAGCCACAGGCCGAAGCCCAGTAACAGCAAGGCTCCCAGTACCCACAGTTCGTATTTCTTGACGCTGCCGAGCATGCCTTCAAGGACCGCGCCAAAATGGTAGGCCGCAGCGCCCAGCGCGGCGGCCCAGATCGCGGCGCCGATGCCGTTGAGCACTAGATAGCGCAGCGGTGGGTAGCCGGAAAGGCCAATCGCCACCGGCATGACGGTGCGCAACCCGTACACAAAGCGGAAGCTCAGCACCCAGATATCCGGATGTTTGCGGATATGTTCCAGGGCCTTGTCGCCCATCAATTGCCAGCGCGGCTTGCGCGCCAACAGCTTGCGGCCATGCTTGCGGCCCATGTAGTACCAGAGCTGGTCGCCGGCGTAGCTGCCAAAGAAGGCAACGACCACCACCAGGTTGATATCCATGTAGCCACGGAATGCCAGGAAGCCTGCGAGAACCAAGATGGTTTCGCCTTCAAAGAAGGTGCCCAGGAAGAGGGCAAAGTAGCCGAAGTCATGCAGAAATTGTTGAAGCATGGTCTGGGTGCTGGCGAAATGAACGCGCAGCCTACGCCTTCGTGAACATTCATGAAAGTATCGAGATGTGTCACGAAGTGAACAATTCCTACATAAACGACGAATGCGACTACAGGTCGCATCGTTAAGCACAACTGTAATACCTTCGTCATAATGGCCGCTTATAACTGCAACGCTCGCCCGTAAAACCGGGCTCAGGAGTCTGTCGTGAGCTTTACCCCTGCCAATCGTCTGTTCCCTGCTACCCGGCTGCGTCGCAATCGTCGTGATGATTTTTCGCGCCGTCTGGTACGTGAAAACGTACTGACGACGAATGATCTGATCCTGCCGGTTTTCGTGCTCGATGGTGAGAATCGGCGCGAAGCCGTGGCGTCGATGCCGGGGGTGGAGCGTTTGACCATCGATTTGCTGCTTGAAGAAGCGGCGAACTGGGTCGAGCTGGGGATTCCGGCGTTGGCGCTGTTCCCGGTCACGCCTTCGGAACTCAAGTCCCTGGACGCTGCCGAAGCCTGGAACCCGCAGGGCATTGCGCAGCGCGCCACCCGTGCCTTGCGCGAGCGTTTCCCGCAACTGGGGGTGATCACCGACGTGGCGTTGGACCCGTTCACCACCCACGGCCAGGATGGCATTCTCGACGAAGACGGTTATGTGCAGAACGACATTACCGTCGATGCGCTGGTCAAACAGGCCCTGTCCCACGCTGCCGCGGGCGCCCAGGTGGTTGCACCGTCGGACATGATGGACGGCCGCGTCCAGGCGATTCGCGAAGCGCTGGAACTGGCCGGCCACGTCAATGTGCGAATCATGGCCTATTCAGCCAAGTACGCCAGCGCCTATTACGGCCCGTTCCGTGACGCGGTGGGCTCGGCCCTCAACCTGGGCAAGGCCAACAAAGCCTCCTACCAGATGGACCCGGCCAACAGCCATGAAGCCTTGCACGAAGTCGCGGCCGATCTGGCCGAAGGCGCCGACATGGTAATGGTCAAGCCGGGGATGCCCTACCTGGACATCCTTTGGCGGGTCAAAGACGAATTCAAGGTGCCGACCTTTGTCTATCAGGTCAGCGGCGAATACGCCATGCACATGGCTGCAATACAAAATGGATGGTTGAGTGAAGGGGTGATTCTTGAATCCCTGACGGCCTTTAAACGTGCCGGGGCCGATGGCATTCTGACTTACTTTGCCGCCCGCGCCGCCCAATTGCTTAGAGAGCAACAATAGCCCTCACAGGAACACTCGATGAATACCGAAGGACTCTCCGAAGTCGCAGTAAAAGACGCTCACCCGGTGATTGAACAAGTCGCCGAAACCCCACCGGAGCTGGAGCCTGCGCCGCCTGCCGCGGTGGCCGAGCCGCCCGTGCCGGCCCCGGTGGTCACGGTGACCAACCTGGATGACAGCAGCCTGTACATCCATCGCGAGCTGTCACAACTGCAATTCAACATCCGCGTGCTGGAGCAGGCGCTGGATGAGTCCTATCCGCTGCTGGAACGGCTGAAATTCCTGCTGATTTTCTCCAGCAACCTGGATGAGTTCTTCGAAATCCGCGTGGCCGGTCTCAAGAAGCAGATCACCTTTGCCCGTGAACAGGCCGGTGCCGATGGCTTGCAACCGCACCAGGCCCTGGCGCGCATCAGCGAGCTGGTGCACGGCCATGTAGACCGCCAATACGCAATTCTTAACGACATCCTGCTGCCGGAACTGGAAAAACATCAGGTTCGTTTTATCCGTCGCCGCCACTGGACCACCAAGATCAAGACCTGGGTGCGCCGTTATTTCCGCGACGAGATCGCGCCGATCATCACCCCCATCGGCCTCGACCCAACGCACCCGTTCCCGTTGCTGGTGAACAAGAGCCTCAACTTCATTGTGGAATTGGAAGGTATCGACGCCTTCGGTCGCGATTCCGGCCTGGCGATCATCCCGGCGCCGCGCTTGTTGCCACGGATCATCAAGGTACCGGAAGAGGTAGGGGGGGCTGGCGACAACTATGTATTCCTGTCGTCAATGATCCACGCCCATGCCGATGACCTGTTCCAAGGCATGAAGGTCAAGGGCTGCTACCAGTTCCGCCTGACCCGTAACGCCGACCTGGCGCTGGACTCCGAAGACGTCGAAGACTTGGCCCGCGCCCTGCGCGGCGAGCTGTTCTCGCGGCGCTACGGCGATGCGGTGCGCCTGGAAGTGGCTGACACCTGCCCTAAACACCTGTCGGACTACCTGCTCAAGCAGTTCAACCTGGGCGAGACCGAGCTGTACCAGGTCAATGGCCCGGTGAACCTGACGCGCCTGTTCAGCATCACCGGGCTGGACAGCCACCCGGAGCTGCAATACACGCCGTTCACCCCGCAGATCCCGAAACTGCTGCAAAACAGCGAGAACATTTTCAGCGTGGTGAGCAAGCAGGACATTCTGCTGCTGCACCCGTTCGAGTCCTTCACCCCAGTGGTCGACCTGCTGCGCCAGGCCGCCAAGGACCCGCACGTTCTGGCCGTGCGCCAAACCCTGTACCGCTCCGGCGCCAACTCGGAAATCGTCGATGCGCTGGTGGACGCCGCGCGTAACGGCAAGGAAGTCACTGCGGTGATCGAGCTGCGTGCGCGGTTCGACGAAGAGTCCAACCTGCAACTGGCCAGCCGCCTGCAAGCGGCCGGTGCGGTGGTGATCTACGGCGTGGTCGGCTTCAAGACCCACGCCAAGATGATGCTGATCCTACGCCGCGAAGCCGGTGAGATCGTGCGTTACGCGCACTTGGGCACCGGCAACTATCACGCCGGCAACGCCAAGCTCTACACCGACTACAGCCTGCTGACCTCCGACGACGCCTTGTGTGAAGACGTCGGCAAGCTGTTCAGCCAGTTGATCGGCATGGGCAAGACCTTGCGCATGAAGAAACTGCTGCACGCGCCGTTCACCCTCAAGAAGGGCATGCTCGACATGATTGCCCGCGAGACCCAGTTTGCCCTTGAGGGCAAGCCGGCGCACATCATCGCCAAGTTCAACTCGCTGACCGATCCGAAGATCATCCGCGCGCTGTACAAGGCCAGCCAATCCGGCGTGCGTATCGACCTGGTGGTGCGCGGCATGTGCTGCCTGCGTCCAGGCATCGTTGGCGTGTCGCACAATATTCACGTGCGTTCGATCATCGGCCGCTTCCTGGAGCACACCCGGGTGTTCTACTTCCTCAACGGCGGCGAAGAGCAGATGTTCCTCTCCAGTGCTGACTGGATGGAACGCAACCTCGATAAGCGCGTGGAGACGTGTTTCCCGGTAGAAGGCAAGAAGCTGATCATGCGGGTCAAGAAGGAGCTGGAAAGTTACCTCACCGATAACACCCACAGCTGGAGCCTGCAGTCGGACGGCCGCTACGTGCGCAACACGCCGACCGGCAACCAGAACCCCCGCAGCGCCCAGGCGACGTTGCTGGAGAAACTGGGTAGCCCGATTCTGGCGGTGAACTAAGCCCAGACACGGTCTGGAACATGTGGGAGGGAGCAACCCCCCTCTCACATTTGGTTTACGGTGTTGTTTGGATCGAGTCAGCGCACGTTCAGCGTGAACCCCACCCGCGTCAGCCATTCCGCTTCCTGGGCGA
Organism: Pseudomonas sp. S3_A03; assembly: GCF_054668275.1. Taxonomy (NCBI): domain Bacteria; kingdom Pseudomonadati; phylum Pseudomonadota; class Gammaproteobacteria; order Pseudomonadales; family Pseudomonadaceae; genus Pseudomonas; species Pseudomonas sp. S3_A03. The sequence continues at coordinate 3,814,848 of NZ_CP162753.1, read as the reverse complement.
AGTCCGCCTGGGTCAGCTGGTTTTCATCCAGCCAGCCTTTGGGGAACATCACATCCAGGCTGTCGCCATCGGCGCGCAGTTTGACCTGGGGCATTTCCTGGGTGCCACGGATGTGGTGGAACAGGATCGCAAAGCGCAGCAGCGCGCACAGGCGAATCAGCTTGATGCCTTCATCACCGAACTCAGCGAATTTGTCCTTGGGGATATTGCGACGGTGGCCGCGCACCAGCAGCGCGAGCATCTGTTGGTCTTCCCGGGAGAAACCGGCCAGGTCGGAGTGCTCGATCAGGTAGGCGCCGTGCTTGTGGTAATGGTAGTGGGCGATATCCAGGCCCACTTCATGCACCTTGGCGGCCCAGCCCAGCAGTTCGCGCCATACGCCGTCTTCCAGGTCCCAGTCCGCGGCCACCTGATCGAAGGCGTGCAGGGCTTTGCGCTCCACGCGCATCGCTTGCTCCAGGTCGACGTGATAACGCTCCATCAGCGAGCTGAGGGTGCGCTCACGCACGTCTTCGTGGTGATGGCGGCCGAGCAGGTCGTAAAGCACCCCTTCACGCAGTGCGCCGTCACAGTGGTCCATGCGTTGCAATTCGAGGGCGTCGAAGATCGCCTCGAGAATCGCCAGGCCGGCCGGGAAAATGGTACGACGGTCGGGCTTTATACCGTCGAAGTCGATTTTCTCGGCATCGCCCAGCTTGAATAGCTTGCGTTTGAGCCAGGCCAAGCCTTCGGCGTTGACCTCGCCGGTGCCGTGGCCGCCGGCCTTGAGTGCCAGGCCAATGGCGCGAATGGTGCCGGACGAGCCGATGGCTTCATCCCAGGTCAGGCGGTGCAGGGCGTGCTCGATGCTCATGATCTCCAGCCGTGCCGCCGTGTAGGCCTGGGCATAGCGCGCCGGGGTGATCTTGCCGTCCTTGAAATAGCGTTGGGTGTAACTGACGCAACCCATCTGCAGGCTTTCGCGCAGCAGCGGTTCGAAGCGCTGGCCGATGATGAACTCGGTACTGCCGCCGCCGATGTCCGCCACCAGGCGCTTGCCGGGGGTATCGGCCAGGGTGTGGGATACGCCGAGGTAGATCAGGCGCGCTTCTTCGCGGCCGGAGATGACTTCTACCGGGTGCCCGAGGATTTCTTCGGCACGGCGGATGAATTCGCCACGGTTGCGCGCTTCACGCAGGGCGTTGGTACCGACAATGCGCACGGCGCCCAGGGGCATGCCGTTGATCAACTGGGCAAACCGCTTGAGGCAATCGAGCCCGCGCTGCATCGACTCTTCATTGAGCTGGCGTGCGTCGTCGATCCCGGCGGCCAACTGCACTTTTTCGCCGAGCCGCTCAAGGATGCGGATCTCACCGTTCTGGGCCTTGGCCACGACCATGTGAAAGCTGTTGGAGCCCAGGTCTATGGCGGCGATCAGGGACAGATTCTTGGCTTGGGATTGCGGCATGGTTTGGGGGTCTCGGTCGATAACCTGACCATCGTGCCACGATCGACCGCTGGAGCCAACGCGTTGTGCTGGGTGAATCATCTTATCGGTGTCTGTGCGTAGGATTTGCCAGGGGGGTAGGGCGAGTTACTTTGGAAGTGGTGAATGGTTTCCAGAGTAAGTAAGGGATAATGAAAGTGTAGTGCTTATAATGCGCTGTTCGACTTTCCCTACGCGTGCGCCGATTTTTTATTTGAAATATTTCATTCTGGGCTACGTGAGCGCTCATTGAGGCGTACAACGATTTTTCCCCGTTCTGACGATAATCAAGGGGCTTTCTTGTTTTTTGTGAATCACTAAAAGGTGAGACTGCGCCACGGCAATGATGCCGTGGTGTTATTTGTTTGTGGCTTTTTACGTCAGGGATCGTGTCTTGGGGAAGCGGAGCTTCCGGCCCTTAATAAATAGTGCCTGTTAATTTTCTAATAACGGGTAAAGCATGAAAAAAGTATTTGGTTTGGCAATGGGTCTTACGTGTCTGGTCGCCAGTGTGGGCGCTTATGCCACGACCACCCCGACCGGTAATCTGATCGTTAAAGGTACGATCTCGCCCGCTGCTTGCAATATCAGCATCGGCGCCGGCGGGATCATCGACTACGGCACTATCCGGGCCGCGGAATTGTCCTCGACGAACTTCAACCCGCGTGAAGAGCGCACCACTGCGCTGTCGGTCAATTGCGGCCATACCCCTGCAAGGTTCGGCCTGACCGTCACTGACCTGCGGGCCGGCACCAAGGTCGCGGGTATATTGGGCGCCGGTTACACCGAGGCCCAGAACTATGGCCTGGGCGCACCGGGCGGCAGGCGTACCGGCGGTTACTCGGTGACCCTCAGGAACCTGAGCTCCGGCGCTGTGGCGCTCGCCCCGATCGTGCGCTCGAGCACTGCCTCCGGCTGGTTCGCCGGCGACGGCAAGGTCTCCCAGGCGCCGAGCCAGCATTCCTGGCGCAGCGGCAGCGTTATCGCACCTGCTGCGATCTCCCAACTCAACGGTGTTATTGCGGTACGGGCGGTGATCAATCGCGCCAGCGCTTTGGACCTTACCGGCAATGTGGCGCTGGATGGTCACGCCACGCTGGTATTGAATTACATCTAAGCGCGTGAATAACAGTCGACAGTAACTTCGGTAGTCAATGAACTCCTGGTGTGCTGTCGGCTGTTTTTAATGTGTTCAAAAACTGAGTGCCTCATTGTTTGTTTATTAATGTTCCAGGGAGAACTCGGTGAGCAGTTTTTCAAGAGTAGTTTCTTGCCTGTCGTTTTCTGTGATGTTGCTGTTGCAGGGTTCAGTAAGTGCCGATGGCATGCTGCCTGAAACAACGGTCGTGATTCTTTATGAGGACGATGGCGAGGCCACTATCAATATCAAGAACACGGACTCCGGGCCGGCGTTGTTGCACTCCGTTATTGAAAATGTGCCCGAAGATCCTGAACCCCTATTGATTGTTACCCCGCCCATCGCTCGCGTAGAGGCTGGAGACACGCAACTGGTACGGTTTATCAGCACCTTGAAGACGCCGCTCAAGACCCAGCGTCTGAAACGTGTTTCGTTTGAGGGCATTCCCCAGGCGCGTGCCGCTGGCGGTGCGACCATTGGTATCACCTTGCGCCAGAATCTGCCGTTGATTTTGCACCCCGCAGGCTTGCCTCGGCATCAGGCGCCGTGGGAGCTGCTCCAGTGGAAGCGCCAGGATGATCGCTTGAGCGTGCATAACGAGAGTGCCTATGTGGTGCGGCTGGGGTTGGAGGTGCAACTGAACCCGTTGAACCAGACGGGTTTGCTGCCGCGCAGCTATATCCTGCCCGGTGAAGTGCTGGTGCTCCAGACCGAAGGCGCGCTGTCCAAGGTTTCCTCGGTGGTACTGCAGCCGGCCACGTTGTTCGGCTTTGCGGTCGATCACTACCAGGCGGATGTGCTGGGCCATGAAGGTTAAGGGGGCGCTGACCGGTGTGAAGGTGCGCCACCCAGGGTTGTTCATGGGGTTGGCGACGCTGTGGGCAGCCCCAGGTTTCGCTTCGGCGGTTGAGCTGGGAGAAGGGTTTGATCTTGCGGCCTTGGCCAGCTACGGCATCGACCCGAAGGTCTCGGACTACTTTCGCAGCGCGGCGCGTTTTCGCGAGGGTGCGCAGGTGGTGGGGCTGCGGGTCAACGGTAACCCTCTGGGGTTGGTCGAGGCGCGTTTCGACTATCAGGGGCAGCTGTGTTTCACGCCGGGCCTATTGGAAAAAGCCGGTTTGAAAGTGCCCTCGGCCATCGTGCAGTCGGGTATCTCGGCCGAGCAGGCGTGTCACGATTTTGTCGGTGAGTTCCCGACCACCCTCATCAGGTTGCAGCCGAGCAGTGAAGAGGTGGCTTTGATCGTGCCCACGCACTCCCTGCGTGAGCCTGAATGGCAGGCGGGGAGCTTTGCCGACGGCGGTGGGGCGGCCTTGCTCAACTACGATGTGCTGGGGTTTGATGCGCGCTCAGACAGTGGCCACAGCCGTTTTGTCTCGGCTTACACGGAGGCGGGGTTCAACCTGGGCAACTGGGTGGTGCGCAGCCGGCAATTCTCTATCTCCGATAACGGTAAAAGCCGCACCCACCATGTGCAGGCTTACGCCCAGCGTGATGTGGCCGCCTTGCGGTCGACGTTCCAGGTGGGGCAGATTTCCACCAGAAGCCCTGTGTTCGGTGGGGTTCAGTTGTCCGGCCTGCAGCTGTTTCCCGACGGTATCTCTCGCATGGGTGCCGATAAAGGGGTTGTCGTGGAGGGTTTGGCCCACAGCCAGGCCCGTGTAGAGGTGCGCCAGTCCGGAGCGCTTATCCATACCACCCTGGTACCTGAAGGCCCGTTTAGTCTGACAGGCCTGCCGTTGCTCAACGGCACCAGTGACCTTGAAGTCAGTGTGATCGGTACAAGCGGCGGCACGCGCAGTTTCGTGGTGCCGGCGGCGTCTTTTGGCGCGGCTGTCGCCATCACCCCGGGTTTTGACTTCGCCCTTGGCCGGGTGCGAGAACAACAGGTCGGTGGCAAGGAGCCGCCAGTCGTTGCCATGGGCAGCGGCACCTGGGGCCTGGGCAGGCAGTCATCCGTGGGTTTTGGCCTGTTGAGCACGGATGAATATCAGTCGGCCGGTGGCACCTTGAGCAGTGTGTTTTTCCAGCGGGTTACCGTCGCCGCCCGGCATACCTTGTCGCGCGATCGCGAGGGCGCTGTTGAGGGCAGTCGTAGTGCGCTGTCCTTGAGCAGCCCGCTGGCGGCCAAGGTTGACATGAGCCTGAGCGCGACGACCCAGACCCAGGGTTATCGCGATGTGATCGAGGCTGGCCGATCCCTGAAAAAAGACGATCTGCAGACGCGCTTCCAGCATCAATACACTGCGGGATTCAACTGGGCTGACCCGGTCATGGGCGCCTTTTCGGTCAGTTATTCGCGCAGTTCACAGTTTGACGGCCAGGTTGCCGAACATGTCTTCGCCTCATGGGCCAAGGGCTTCAGGCAGGTCGATGTGGCCCTGATCGCCGATTCTCAGGTGGGCGCCTCGCGTCGACGCAAGCCCGCAGGCCGGGCACGCAGCGCGAGTGATGAGGTGTCACCGCAGGGGCTGTCCTTGCGCCTGCAAGTCACGATTCCCCTTGGCGACGATCGCCGCCTCACGACCTACGCCAGCCGCCGCAATGGGCGGGCTGATAGCGGGGCGGCGTTGTCCGAACGGGTCAACGACTACGTGAACTATGAAGTGGGCGTGGAGCGAGACGTGCGGGATCGTCAGCAAGCGGTCCGCGCCAACCTGGACGTAATGCCGCGTTACACCCGGGTGGGACTGGGGATGAATCGCACCCCCACGAGCACCAGCTACAGTGGGCAACTGCAGGGCGCGGTGGTGGCTCACGAGCGCGGCCTGACCTTTTCTCCCTACGCGGTTCAGGACACCTTCGGTGTGCTTTCGGTGGGTGATGTGTCGGCGGCCAAGGTCTCAACGCCGCAAGGCCCGGTGTGGACCGACTACCGTGGGCACGCGGTGATTCCTGGCTTGCCGGCCTACACCACCAGCCATCTGGAAGTGCAGACCCAATCCCTGCCCAAGCGGGTCGACCTCAAGAACGGCACCAAAATCCTCGCGGTCGGGCGCGGTTCATTCAATACCGTTGATTTCCCGGTGGTGAATGTTCGCCGGGTATTGCTTGAGGTCCAGGATGAACACGGCCGGCCATTGCCTCAGGGCGCCTCGGTGTTGGGGCCGGACAACAGGTTCCTGACCAGTGTGGTGGGGGATGGCCTGATTTTTCTGAACGATATGGATGACGGGCAAACCCTCAGCGTTTCGCTGCCGAACGCCTCTCGCCCCTGTGTGCTGCAACTGAACCTAGCGTCGCAACCCCAAAAGGACACGCTTTATGAAACGGCTTCGGCGGTCTGTCGTGCGCAGTAACGCGGTTGAACGACCTGCGCGCAAGGTGCGCGCGGCACTTGGCTACGTGCTGTTGGCTTTGTTGGGGATGGCTGCCAGGGAGGGAGTGGCGCAGGAGTGTCGTCTTTCGCTCAGTCAACCGAAGGTGGATTACGGCGTGCTCAGGCGCACAGAGCTGCTGGATGAGCAAACCAGCGGCCGCAACATCGTCCTGGGCAAGCGAACCCTGCAACTGAGCGTCTTGTGCGCCGAGCCGGGCACGGTTGCCTTGCGTTTTACCGGCGCCCCGGCGGGTGCGCAGGGCTTTCGATTCGGCCGCCACGGCAGCTTTACCCTGGCGCTCAAGAACGCCCAGGTCGATGGTCGCGCGGTAGAGTTGAGCGCGGCGCAACCGACAGACGTATCGGCCGGCGGGCTGCTGTTGCCCGGCCAGGTGGTGATCGCCAAAGCGGGCGGAACACCACTGGCCGGAAGACGCTTTTCGGCTCAAGTGCACATCGACACCTATTTGCCGCCCGATGCCTTTTCCGTGCGCCAGGAAACCCAGTTCGAGGGGCAGGGGCACTTTGAGTTACTGCCAGGCGGCTGAGGGTTCAGGCAAGCAGATCGCCGGTGCCAATAAAATTGGCCAATTCGGCGGTTCTCGGGTTCGCGAACAAGGTCTTGGGATCGCCGACTTCATGCACCTTGCCCTGGTGCATGAACACCAGCTTGTCCCCCACTTCCCGGGCGAAGCGCATTTCATGGGTCACCATGATCAGCGTCATGCCGTCCTTGGCCAATTGGCGCACCACGCTGAGCACTTCATTGACCAACTCCGGGTCGAGGGCCGAGGTGATTTCATCGCACAGCAGCACCTTGGGTGACATCGCCAGTGCGCGAGCGATAGCGACGCGCTGCTGCTGGCCGCCGGACAGACGATCAGGGAAGGCGTCGAATTTCTCGCCCAGCCCAACGCGTTCCAACATCTGCTTGGCCAACTGGGCGGCCTTGGCCTTGGGCATTTTCTGCACCACCTGCGGCGCGAGCATCACGTTTTCGCCCACGGTCAGGTGCGGGAACAGGTTGAACTGCTGAAATACCATGCCGACTTTTTGCCGCAGGCTGCGCAGGTCGGCGCGCGCTGCGTCGAGGTATTCGCCGTCGACTTCGATAACCCCATCGTTGATCGATTCCAGGCCATTGAGGGTACGCAACAGGGTGGACTTACCCGATCCGCTGCGCCCGATGATCGCCACCACCTGGCCTTCTTCAACGGTCAGGTCAATGCCTTTGAGTACGTGATGGTCGCCGTAGTACTTATGCAGGGCGGTAATTCTAAGCAGAGGCATGCAGTCTCCTTTCCAGGTAGCGCGCACTGAGGGACAAGGGGTAGCAGAGCAGGAAGTAACCGAGGGCCACCAGGCCATAGACCATGAAGGGCTCGAAGGTCGCGTTGGCGAGCATGCCGCCGGTCTTGGTCAACTCGGTAAAACCGATGATAGAGGTCACAGCGGTGCCCTTGACGACCTGCACCGAGAACCCCACCGTCGGCGCGACTGCGATGCGCAGCGCCTGCGGCAGGATCACGTAGCGCAATTGCTCAAGCGGGTTCAGGGCCAGGCTGGCGGAGGCTTCCCACTGCCCATGGGCGATGGAGTCGACGCAGCCGCGCCAGATTTCGGCGAGATAGGCGCTGGTAAACAGCGTCAGGGCAATCGCCGCCGCCAACCAGGGCGAGATATCCACCCCCAGCAAGGCAACGCCGAAGAACACCAGGAACAGTTGCATCAATAGCGGCGTGCCCTGGAACAGCTCGATATAGGTGCGCGCAACATTGCGCGCGAAGGCTTTGCGGCTGATGCGCAAGGTCATCACCAGCAGGCCGATCACGCCGCCGCCGATAAACGCCACCAGTGACAGCAACAGCGTCCATTGCAGGCCGGTGAGCAGGTTGCGCACGATGTCCCAGAACGAAAAATCACTCATCGGCTGTTCCTCATCACAAAACGACGGCCGATCCAGTTGAGCAACTGGCGAATCATCAATGCCATGCACAGGTACACCAGGGTAGTCAGGGCATAGGTTTCAAACGCGCGAAAATTGCGCGATTGGATAAAGTTGGCGGCAAAGCTCAGCTCCTCGGTGGCGATCTGTGAACACACCGCCGAACCGAGCATGACGATGATGATCTGGCTGCTCAGTGCCGGCCACACCTTGCCCAGCGCGGGCAGCAGCACCACGTGGCGGAATGCTTCGAAGCGCGTCATCGCCAGGGCTGCGGCGGCTTCCAACTGGCCACGCGGGATGGCCTGGATACCGGCGCGGATGATTTCGGTGGAGTAGGCCCCCAGGTTGATCACCATCGCCAATACGGCGGCTTGCCACTCGGTGATCTTCAGCCCCAAAGACGGCAGGCCGAAGAAGATGAAAAACAGCTGCACCAGAAACGGCGTGTTCCGGATCAATTCGACATACACGCCGAAGCACCAGGCGAACGGCTGGATCTTCCACGCTCGCACCACTGCGCCGACGGTGCCCAGCGCCACCCCCAGGATCGCGCCGATAGCCGTCAGCTCAAGGGTGAACAGCGCGCCGCGCAACAGCAGGTCGGTGTTGGCCAGCACCGGTACAAAGTCAAATTGATACGCCATGGGTCAGCTCCGTCGTATCAAAGGTCGGCGGGCAGCGGCTCTTTCAGCCATTGCATCGCGTTCTTTTCCAGGCTGCCATCGGCCTTGGCCGCGACCAGGATCTGGTTGACCTTCTCCAGCAACGCCGGCTCGTTTTTGTTCACGCCCACGTATACCGGTGAATCCTTGAGCTTCACCTTCAGCGCCGGTACGCGTTTGGGGTTGCGCTCGCTGATCGCGACCATCACCACGTTGCCGCTGGCGATCAGGTCAACCTGGCCGGCCAGGTAGGCGGCGATGGTTGAGTTGTTGTCTTCGAAGCGCTTGATGGTGGCTTCCTTGGGCGCCACGGCGGTCAGCTCGATGTCTTCGATGGCGCCACGGGTCACGCTGATGGTCTTGCCCTTGAGGTCGTCAGTGCTGCTGATGGCCGCGTCAGGCGGGCCAAACACGGCCAGGTAGAACGGCGCGTAGGCCTTGGAGAAATCAATGACCTTTTCCCGCTCCGGGTTCTTGCCCAGGCTGGAAATCACCAGGTCGACCTTGCCGGTGGTGAGAAACGGGATGCGGTTGGTGCTGTTGACCGGGGTCAGCTCCAGCTTGACCTTGAGCTGGTCGGCCAGCAGCTTGGCGGTGTCGATGTCCAGGCCACGGGGTTTCATGTCGGGGCCGACCGAGCCGAACGGCGGGAAGTCCTGGGGCACGGCAACCTTGAGGGTGCCACGGGCGACGATGTCGTCCAGACCGTTGGCCTGGGCGGGAGCCTGGCTGAGCATCAGGCTGGCAAACAGGGCAGTGAGCAGGGCGCTGTAGCGCTTGGTCATGACAACTCTCCGAGAAGGGCGAAGGGATTTCTACAAATGCTCAGTGCACAGCCCATGCCAGCACCCTCGCAATCGTCTGCAAGGCCGGGATTTGTTGAGGTCGGGTGGTCTTACTGGTCTGAACAGTTCCTGGCCGTTTCGCACCCTTTTCGAGCGTTGGCAAAACCTTGCGAGCCCCTTTGGGGCGTGGCTTGCCGCCGGCCGCGAATAGCTTTACAACTAGCCGCTCAGTTGTCTGGAACCTTGAGTTTTTTATGAATTCCATCGCCCAAGCCGTACCGGAGGCGGCCCTGCAGGCCATCCGCAAACTGATCAAGGAGCAGGGCTTTGGGCCGGGCGATGCGCTGCCGTCCCAGCGCGAACTGGCACTGCAGTTGGGCGTGAGCCGGGCGTCGTTGCGTGAGGCGTTGTCATCCTTGAGTGCCTTGGGCGTGGTGAGCGTGCAGCCGGGCAAAGGCGTGTTCGTGCAGGCGGCGGACGAATCGCCGGGGTTTGCCTGGCCTTTCGCGGCCCAGGCTACGCCATTGGATATTTTCCAGTTGCGCTACGCCCTTGAAGGGTTTGCGGCGGGGCTGGCGGCAGTGACCTTGACGATTGATGAACTCGACAGCCTGGAGGATAACGTCGAGGCAATGCGCAAGGTGCTCAAGGCCGGTGACTTCGAAGCGGCCGCGCGGCTGGACTTCGAATTCCACCAGCGCATCCTGATGGCCAGCGGCAACCAGGCGATGGTGAGCATTCTGAGTGCCAGCGCGGAGGTGTTTTTGGAGAGCCAGAAACTACCGTTCATCCGGCCGGAGCGGGCCATGGAGACTTGGCAGGAACACCGCAAGATCCTGCGCGCCCTGGCCCGGCGCGCCAGCGCGGCGGCGCAGAAAACCATGCAGGAACATGTACGTAATGCGGCATTGCGTACAGGTATTGCCTTTGTGACGCCAGTGACGCCCTGATCGGCTCATACCCAAACTCATGCGCCTCTATAGCAAGACTCAATCAGAGGCGGCTTCCTGAACGGGGGAAGGGCGGCTATGATGGGCAACGTTTTTTTTGCTTACAATCCGGAGACATCCATGAGCAACGATCTTATCAAGCACGTCACCGACGCGACCTTTGAGGCCGAAGTACTCAAGGCTGCTGGCCCGGTGCTGGTTGACTACTGGGCTGAATGGTGCGGCCCTTGCAAAATGATCGCTCCGGTTCTGGACGACATTGCGACCACTTTCGAAGGCAAGCTGACCATCGCCAAGCTGAACATCGACGACAACCAGGAAACCCCGGCCAAGCACGGCGTGCGCGGTATTCCTACGCTGATGCTGTTCAAGAACGGCAACGTCGAAGCCACTAAAGTGGGCGCGCTGTCGAAGTCCCAGCTGCAAGCTTTCCTCGACGCCAACATCTAAGCGTCGTCAAAAAAGCCCCGCAAATCGCGGGGCTTTTTCGTAAAACAGGGCTAGACGCTCCGAAACTCAGGTGGTACATTCGGCCCCGCACTGGTTTCTCCACTGCCCCCTGCAAGCCGTCGCCGACGCACTCCTTTTCGATTAGTACGCGATCCTGTCGCCTTCTCCGCGGCGCGGCCTCATTAAGCCAAAAGCTTAATTTCCCCCCTCCATAAATGATTACGTCATTCCTATATGAATCTGACTGAACTCAAGCAAAAGCCGATTACCGACCTGCTCCAACTGGCCGAAGAAATGGGCATAGAAAATATGGCCCGTTCGCGCAAGCAGGACGTGATTTTCTCCCTGCTCAAGAAGCACGCGAAAAGCGGCGAGGAAATCTCCGGTGATGGCGTGCTGGAGATTCTCCAGGACGGCTTCGGCTTCCTCCGCTCCGCAGACGCTTCCTATCTCGCTGGCCCAGACGATATCTACGTCTCGCCGAGCCAGATCCGTCGTTTCAACTTGCGCACCGGTGACACCATCGTTGGCAAGATCCGACCTCCGAAGGAAGGCGAGCGCTATTTCGCCCTGCTCAAAGTCGACACGATCAACTTTGATCGTCCGGAGAACGCGAAAAACAAGATTCTCTTCGAGAACCTGACCCCGCTGTTCCCGACTGTGCGCATGAAGATGGAAGCCGGTAACGGTTCCACCGAAGACTTGACCGGCCGTGTGATCGACCTGTGTGCGCCCATCGGTAAAGGCCAGCGTGGTTTGATCGTCGCACCGCCGAAAGCCGGTAAGACCATCATGCTGCAGAACATTGCAGCGAACATCGCGCGTAACAACCCTGAAGTTCACCTGATCGTGCTGCTGATCGATGAGCGTCCGGAAGAAGTGACCGAAATGCAGCGTACCGTGCGCGGCGAAGTGGTTGCCTCGACGTTCGATGAGCCGCCAACCCGCCACGTGCAGGTTGCCGAAATGGTGATCGAGAAGGCCAAGCGCCTGGTCGAACACAAGAAGGATGTGGTGATCCTGCTCGACTCCATCACCCGTCTGGCCCGTGCCTACAACACCGTGATCCCGAGCTCCGGCAAGGTATTGACCGGTGGTGTCGATGCCCACGCCCTGGAGAAACCGAAACGTTTCTTCGGCGCCGCGCGGAACATCGAAGAAGGCGGCTCGCTGACCATTATCGCCACCGCGCTGGTTGAAACCGGCTCGAAGATGGACGAAGTGATCTACGAAGAGTTCAAGGGCACCGGCAACATGGAATTGCCTCTGGACCGTCGCATCGCCGAAAAACGCGTGTTCCCTGCGATCAACATCAACCGCTCCGGCACCCGCCGCGAAGAGTTGCTGACCGCCGACGACGAACTGCAGCGCATGTGGATCCTGCGCAAGCTGCTGCACCCGATGGACGAAGTAGCTGCCATCGAGTTCCTGATCGACAAGCTGAAAACCACCAAGACCAACGACGAGTTCTTCTTGTCGATGAAGCGCAAGTAATACGCCGCTGTTGGTCCGAAAAAATGGCGCCCCCTGGGGGCGCCATTTTTTTTGCGCGTTTTTTAAACGCATTCCGCGCTCAAATGCACGTCGATAAGCTGCCAGCTGCCCTCAGAGCAGGTAGGATGTACGCCTATTTTACGGGTGGCATGGTTAATGAAATTCAAGGATCTTCGGGATTTCGTGCAGCAACTTGAGCAGCGCGGAGAGTTGAAACGTATCCAGATGCCGATTTCCCCGGTGCTGGAAATGACTGAGATTTGCGACCGCACCCTGCGTAACAAGGGCCCGGCGCTGCTGTTCGAGAACCCGACCGGCTACGACATTCCGGTGCTCGGCAACCTGTTCGGCACCCCTGATCGCGTGGCTTTTGGCATGGGCGCCGAGTCGGTCAGCGAGCTGCGCGAGATCGGCAAGCTGTTGGCCTTCCTCAAGGAGCCCGAGCCACCCAAGGGCTTGAAGGACGCTTGGTCGAAGCTGCCGATCTTCCGCAAGATCATTGCCATGGCGCCCAAAGTGGTCAAGGACGCGGTGTGCCAGGAAGTGGTCATCGAGGGCGATGACGTCGACCTCGCCATGCTGCCGGTGCAGACCTGCTGGCCCGGCGATGTCGGGCCACTGATCACCTGGGGCCTGACTGTCACCAAAGGCCCGAACAAAGATCGCCAGAACCTCGGTATCTATCGCCAGCAAGTGATCGGCCGTAACAAGGTGATCATGCGCTGGCTGAGCCACCGTGGCGGTGCCCTGGATTACCGTGAATGGTGCGAGAAGCACCCGGGCAAGCCATTTCCGGTCTCCGTGGCCCTGGGCGCCGACCCGGCCACCATCCTCGGCGCCGTGACCCCGGTGCCGGACAGCCTGTCCGAGTACGCCTTCGCGGGCCTGTTGCGCGGTAACCGTACCGAGTTGGTGAAATGCCGTGGCAACGATCTGCAAGTGCCGGCCACTGCGGAAATCATCCTTGAAGGCGTGATTCATCCGGGCGAGATGGCCGATGAAGGCCCTTACGGCGACCACACCGGCTATTACAACGAAGTCGACAGCTTCCCGGTGTTCACCGTGGAGCGCATCACCCACCGCATCAAACCGATCTACCACAGCACCTACACCGGTCGTCCGCCGGATGAACCGGCCATTCTCGGCGTGGCGCTCAATGAAGTGTTCGTGCCGATCCTGCAAAAGCAATTCCCGGAAATCACCGATTTCTATCTGCCGCCCGAAGGCTGCTCTTACCGCATGGCCATCGTGACCATGAAGAAGTCGTACCCAGGGCATGCGAAGCGGGTAATGCTCGGTGTGTGGTCGTTTTTGCGACAGTTCATGTACACCAAGTTCGTTATTGTCACCGACGACGACATCAATGCCCGCGACTGGAATGATGTGATCTGGGCCATCACCACGCGCATGGACCCCAAGCGCGATACGGTGATGATCGACAACACCCCGATCGACTACCTCGACTTCGCGTCGCCGGTGTCTGGCCTGGGTTCGAAGATGGGCCTGGACGCCACCCACAAATGGCCGGGTGAAACCACTCGCGAGTGGGGCCGGGTGATCGTCAAGGATGAAGCCGTGACCGCGCGCGTCGATGCGATCTGGAAAGAATTGGGAATAGATTGATGCGTGTGACCCTGCAACCTTCCGGCGCTGTGCTGGAGCTGATCCCAGGCGAGCGAATCCTCGAAGGCGCGCGTCGCCTGGGCTACGAATGCCCCCAGGCGTGTCGCAATGGCGTATGCCATGTGTGCGCTGCGTTGCTGGTGGAGGGCAGGGTGCGGCAAGCCGATGAAGTGCGTGACCATGGCGAGTTCTACACGTGCATCGCCGAACCGCTGGAAGACTGCATTGTGTTGTGGGACGGCGTGTTGGCGCCGGGAGAATTGCCGTTGCGCAAGTTGTCATGCCAGTTGAGTGAGTGCGTTGAGGTAGGGGGCGATGTATGGCGCATGCGCCTGCTTGCGCCTGCCGGCAAGCTCGTGCGTTACCACGCGGGGCAATACCTGATGATCGAACGGGAAAATGGCGAGAAGTCCGCCTTTTCCCTGGCTTCGGCGCCCCATGCAGGCCGCGAGCTGGAACTGCATGTACTGGCCCGCGAAGACAGTGCCCGCAACCTGCTGGAGCAACTGCAACGTAACCGGATGGCCCGCATCGAGCTGCCATTTGGCGATACCCACCTGGCCGAGCTGCCGGACGGGCCGCTGGTGTTGATCGCCGCCGGCACTGGCATGGCGCAGATGCACAGCCTGATCGAACATTGCCGGGCTTCGGGCTTCAAGCACCCGGTGCATCTGTACTGGGGCGTGCGTCGCCCGGAAGATTTCTATCGGATCGAACATTGGGAACAATGGCAGCAACTGCCCAACCTGTTCCTGCACAAAGTAGTCAGCGATTTGTGCGGCTGGGAAGGGCGCTGCGGCTTATTGCATGAAGCGGTGTGTGAAGACATTACCGACCTCAAGGGCGTGCATGTGTATGCCAGCGGTTCACCGGCGATGATCTATGGCACCCTGGATGCGCTGGTCGACGCCGGCATGGATGCGCACCAGATGCGCGCCGACGTATTCGCCTACGCGCCGCGCCCTTAGAAACGCACGCCGGCGGTCAGCATCGCCGCATTCAAACCCAGCAGCACCAACTCACTGGAGACGGGGCCGAAGTTCACCCCCACGGCAGGGATGATCGCCGGCGCTACGCCAAAACGGTTGAGCGGGATTTTGTCGCGGTACTTGCCGCGATAGCCCTGCAGTGCGCCTGCGGTCACCTTCACGTAGAGCGGTGAATCGGCGATGTCATAGCGTTTGCCGGCGTAGACGTAATACGAGCGCTGGCTGAACGAGTTGCGAAACGTCGCCCCGCCATACACCAACCCCGATGCTTCGTTACGCTCCAGGTTGATCAAATCCTGATGATTGTTGTGCTTGGGATCCGGCGAAAAGTGCCGGGTGTAAAGGCTGGTTTGTGCGTACCAGAAGCCTTTGTCGTCTTGAGTGGTCGCGTCGGTAGCCAGGGCGGCAGTGGCCTGCAGCAATAGCAGCAAACCGGAAAAAGATGTTTCATGCATCGACCTCGGTAGTCGTTTGAATGGGCGGCTAGTGTGGGTCGCTAAACCCGTGCAGTTTGGCGGGTAATGGCCGGAGGGGCCTGAACCTGCGCTGAAAATATTGCCGCCTATGCTTATGCATTTAAGGTATTACTTCTGTAGGAAAAATCTCATTAGGCTATAAGTAGACGGAAGGCGGTTTTTTTACGCCATACGGTTACAGCGCTTCGGTTCGATTACGGTAAAGTTGCTTACAACTGGTAACACTCAGGAGGCGCACCGCTTTTCGCCATGACCGCCATAGAAACCGATCTTCTGCAATTGGCTTACCCTCCGCGGCTCGATCTGGGGCCGCAACTCACTCACGAACAGTTGATGAGCTCGATGCAGGCCACCATGGGCCGGCATAAAGGTGGGCCGGTCTGGCTATTTGCGTACGGTTCGCTGATCTGGCGCCCTGAATGTTCATCGAGCGAGCGTGTGCGTGCGCGGGTCCATGGCTATCATCGCGGCTTGTACCTGTGGTCTCACGAGCATCGGGGGACGCCGGAATTGCCGGGGTTGGTGTTCGGTCTGGACCGCGGCGGCTCGTGCAGCGGGTTTGCCTACCGCTTGCCGGAAGACCAGTTGGAGGCCTCGCTTTACGCCTTATGGCAGCGCGAGATGCCTTACCCTTCCTACCGGCCGCACTGGCTCAGCTGCCGCCTCGAAGATGGCAGCCAGGTGCAGGCTTTAGGGTTTGTATTGGAGCGGCACTTGCCCAGCTACGCCGGTAACTTGCCGGATATCGTGCTCAACCATGTGCTGCAAAGCGCTTGCGGGCGTTACGGCACCACTCGCGATTATGTCGAGCAGACCGTGAACGCCCTGCGCAGCCACGCCATGCCAGATAAGAATCTGGAGGCGCGGCTCAAGCGTTGTGCCAAGGGTTGCCCTGGCGATTAACGCGCCGAGCTGACGCTATTGGTGTGCCACAGCGTCGGGACCAGGAAGGCGATCGCCAGCAGGCATGCGCCGATCAACAGGACGAAACCGCCGTCCCAGCCGAAATGGTCCACGGTGTAGCCCATAGCTGCGCTCGCGGCCACCGAGCCGCCCAGGTAACCGAACAGCCCGGTGAAGCCCGCAGCCGTGCCGGCGGCCTTCTTCGGTGCCAGCTCCAACGCCTGCAGGCCGATCAGCATGACCGGGCCGTAGATCAGGAAACCGATGGATACCAACGCGATCATGTCGACCATTGGGTTGCCCGGCGGGTTGAGCCAGTACACCAGGGTCGCCACGGTCACCAGCGCCATGAACACAATGCCGGTCAGGCCGCGGTTGCCACGGAAGATTTTGTCCGACATCCAGCCGCATAGCAGCGTGCCCGGTATGCCCGCCCACTCATAGAAAAAGTAGGCCCACGACGACTTGTCGACCGTGAAATGCTTGGCTTCCTTGAGGTAGGTAGGGGCCCAGTCCAGCACGCCGTAGCGCAGCAGGTAGACGAAGACGTTGGCGAAGGCGATGTACCACAGCATTTTGTTGCGCAGCACGTATTTGACGAAGATTTCCTTGGCGCTGAATTCTTCTTCATGGCTGGCATCGTAGCCTTCCGGGTAATCGTTCTTGTACTGTTCGATAGGCGGCAGGCCCACCGATTGTGGGGTGTCGCGCATGGTGATGAAGGCAAACGCCGCCACCAGCAGGGCCACGGTGGCCGGGACATAGAATGCTGCATGCCAGTCGTTGAACCAGGCCATGCCCAGCAGGAACAGTGGGCCGATCAAGCCGCCGCCGACGTTATGCGCCACGTTCCATACCGACACCACGCCGCCGCGTTCTTTCTGCGACCACCAGTGCACCATGGTCCGCCCGCTTGGCGGCCAGCCCATGCCCTGGGCCCAACCGTTGATGAACAGCAAGATGAACATCATGGTCACGCTGGAGGTGGCCCAAGGCGCGAAACCGAAAATGAACATCACACCCGCCGATACCAGCAGGCCGAAGGGCAGGAAGTAGCGCGGGTTGGAACGGTCCGACACCAGGCCCATGAGGAACTTGGACAGGCCGTAGGCAATCGCGATGGCCGACATCGCCAGGCCCAACTGACCCCGGGTGTAACCCTCGTCGATCAGGTAAGGCATGGCCAGGGAGAAGTTCTTGCGCAGCAGGTAGTAGCCGGCATATCCGAAGAAAATACCGGCGAAGATCTGCCAGCGCAGGCGTCGGTAGGTGCTGTCTATTTTTTCTTCAGGCAGGGGCGCCTGGTGTGCGGCAGGGCGAAAGAAAGCAAACATTCAAGAGCTCCAAATTTCTTGTTTTGACTGCGGATGCGAATGTTACAGTTTCGTTACCGAAAATAGCATCGCCTCTTGGCGGCAAACACAGGAAATGAGAGCAATTGCATGTTCTCTTACGAACATGTCGCGAATAGGTAAGACGTGGTCGGTATCGAGTTCTGCAGGGCCCTGGAGATCCAAATGTGGGAGGGGCGCTCAGCGGGTCTGGACGACCACCTTGCCCACCGCCTTACGCTGCCCCAGATCATTGATAGCCTGCGCAGCCTGTTCCAGCGGATACACCTGCGACACCAGTGGCTTGAGCTTGCCCTCGCCATACCAAGTGAACAGTTGCTGGAAGTTCGCCGCATTATCCTGCGGCTGGCGCTGGGCGAACGAGCCCCAGAACACCCCCACCACCGCCGCACCCTTGAGCAGCGCCAGGTTCACCGGCAGCTCGGGAATGCGTCCGCTGGCAAAACCCACCACCAGCAAACGGCCATTCCAGGCAATGGCGCGGATGGCCTGGTCGAACAGGTCGCCGCCGACCGGGTCGTAGATCACATCGGCACCGTTGCCGTCGGTGAGGCGCTTGATCTCGTCCTTCAGGCTGGTTTCGCTGTAATTGATCAGTTCATCGGCACCGGCGGCCTTGGCCACGGCGAGTTTGTCGGCGCTGCTGGCGGCGGCGATCACGCGAGCGCCCATGGCTTTGCCGATTTCCACGGCGGCCAGGCCCACGCCGCCGGAGGCGCCGAGTACCAGCAGCGTCTCGCCGGGTTGCAGGTTGGCCCGCTGCTTGAGCGCGTGCATCGAGGTGCCGTAGGTCATGCTGAAGGCGGCAGCGGTATTGAAGTCCATGCTCGGCGGGATCGGCAGCACGTTGTAGCCCGGCACCGCGACCTGTTCGGCAAAGCTGCCCCAGCCGGTGAGCGCCATGACCCGGTCACCCACTTTCAGATGGCTGACCTTTTCCCCCACCTCGCTGACCACGCCCGATGCTTCGCCGCCCGGTGAAAACGGAAAGGGTGGCTTGAACTGGTATTTGCCTTCGATGATCAGCGTGTCCGGGAAATTCACCCCTGCTGCGTGCACATCCAGCAGAATTTCATTCTTCTTGATCGCCGGGCTGGCTGTCTCTTCCAGCACCAGGGTTTCGGCGGGGCCGAAGGCTTTGCACAGCACAGCTTTCATCGGGCTATTCCTTTTGGTGTCGTGGCCGATAAGTGTAGAAGGGTGCGCCCCCGGGTCAACGAGCATGCCCCGGCCTGATAAGTCGCCATAAGCTTGTACTCAGCCTTGCTAGCGTTATGCTACCCGGCAACCGAATTCGAGGAATGAACTGTGAAAGCGTGGATCCTGTTGATGCTGGCCCTGACCCTGCCGATGGCAGCCCAGGCCGAAGAAGCCAAAGAAGGCGAGGCGCCGAAGGTCAGCTATATCAGCCTGAGCCCGCCTTTCGTGGGTAACTACGGCCTGGACGGCACGGCGAAACTCAAGGTGTTCAAGGCCGATATCGCCTTGCGCGTGACCGGTACCGAAGCCGCCGCCGCCGTCAAAGCCAACGACGCGTTGATTCGTAACCAATTGGTGGCGCTGTTCACCCAGCAGACCAACGACGCTATGAGCACTGTCGAAGGCAAAGAGAAACTGCGTCAGGAAGCCCTCAAGCAAACCCAGCAAGTAATGAACGACGAAACCGGCAAGCCGGTAGTGGAAGACCTGTTGTTCAACAACCTGATCATTCAGTAGCCGGCGGCGTCACACCCCAGATCTTCAGCAACGCTGCGCTGAAGGATGGCTCGAGTACGCGGTTGCCGTGGCCGCTGAGGTGGTTTGAGTCAAAAAACAATGGCTTGGCGTTTGCGTCATAGGCCGAGCAGATCGGGCCGGGGCACAGCAGCGGTAGCGGATCCCAGGCGTGCAACGCCGGATAGCTTGCCTGCAGCTGTTGCAACAACGCCATTTGCGGCGCGCGGAGCCGTTCAAGTTGGTCCCGCGCCATCGTCAGGCCAGGCGCGCAGACGGGGTTCATGCGGTTGAACGCATCCGAGCAGCGGTTGGGCGCGGCCTTGAACAGCGGCTTGGGCGCATCGATCAGCACAGTCAGCTGCGCGTTCTGCAAACGGCTTAACAGCGCGTCGGCGGCCAATCGCGCCGCTTCAATGTTATCGGCCGTCAGTTCGCCCAAAGCGTCATCGACCATGGCGGCCTCACCTTCGCGCCACGCCCGTCCGGCCAGCTCCGGCATGCGCAGCGAGGCGAGGAATACCACGTCGCCCGGCTTGGCGCGGGCCAAGATCTCCTGGAGTTGGGCTTCTCGCAACGCCGCGCAATGTGCAGGGTCCGGGCCGATCAGGCTGACGACGCCGCAACCGCCTTGTTCGTACTCCGTCACGGTTACCCCCAGTTTGAGCGAGACGAGCTTGAGCAAGGTGCGGTAGGCCGCGGTATGCGAATCCCCCATGACGAACAATTGCCGTCCCTTCAGGCGTGGGTCGTCGAGGCGGGCAAAATCTTCCTGGGGATAATGTTTATAGGCGTACCAGGTATAGGTATCGCGGGTCTGGCTGAGTGACAGCGTCGATGGGTTGACCGACACCCACAGCGCACCCAGCCACATCAGGCCGGTGACACTCAAACCGGCCGCAAACGTGAACCCCGCCTTGCGTTGCACCGCCGAGTGGCCGCTACGGATCGGTGTTTCTATCCAGTGATAGGACGCTGCCGCAAGCAGCGCCACCAGCACCGGGTAGAGCCACTGCACGATCAGCAGCTCCATCCCGACGGTCCAGCGCAGGAACACCGCGACCGGCCAGTGCCACAGGTACAGCGAATAGGACAGCCGGCCGATATACGTCGCCAATGGAGTTTGCAGCACGCGCTGCAACGCACCGGGCGAGCTGTCGGCGCGCAATACGATCCCCGCGATCATTAACAGCGAGCCGGCCACGGTGACCATGGCCCAGGGGTAGGGAAACTGCCGGGGTTGGGCGAACAGGAAACCGACCATCACCAAGCCCAGGCCACCGATCAACAGGGCAGGGGCCAGCCGATTGAGGCGGGGCGTGACATCGCGGGTGCCGATGGCTTGAAACAGGATGGCGCCGGCGGCCAGCTCCCAGAAGCGCCCAGGCAACAGGTAAAACGCCGACAGCGGCGCGACCTTTACCTGATACGCGCCGATGATCATCGAGGCAATCGCCAGCAGCGGCAGCACTGCCCAGGCAAACCCGACCCGTTGCCGATAACGCAGCCATATAAAGAACAGCGCGGGGAATATCACATAGAACTGTTCCTCAACTCCCAGTGACCAGGTATGCAGGTAGGGGTTGAGTTCGGCGCTGGGCGAGAAGTAGGTGTCGGTGTTCCAGGCCAGCACCAGATTGCTCAGGCCAAAAAAGGCCGCCAGGCCCGTGCGATTGATCAGCTCGCTGAGCCAGTATTGCGGCATGAACATCGCGCTAAGCACAACACTCACACACAGCACGGTCAGCAATGCGGGCATGATGCGTAGCAATCGGCGCCGGTAGAAGTCCGCCAGGTAGCGGCCCAAGCTCAGGTCGCGGCGCTCCCATAGCGACTGGCTGATCACATACCCGGAAATCACGAAGAACATATCTACGCCGGTAAAACCGCCGGGCAACAGGCTGAACACGTCCAAGTGGAAGACGATAACGCTGAGAACCGCAATGGCCCGCAGGCCATCGATGGCCGGTTTGTAGGTGCTGGCGAACTGGGACACGCGAAGGTCCCTGGGCATGAGCGAGCCCCGGATTCTGCCAAAGCCTGCGCCGGGTGACGACTAGCCGTTCGGACAGGTATGCGACCAGGTGTTTACCCGATCAGGACGCCAGGCTTTTGCGGAACCTGGCCAGTGCCACGGCAAAAAACAGCAAGCCAATCGCGGCCAGCGCCAGCAAATCCGGCCACACCACGCTGACGCCCGCATCCCGGAACAGAATCGCCGCGCTCAGGCTCACAAAATGCGTCGACGGCGAGCCCTGCATCACCCACTGCAACCATTCGGGCATGCTGTCCAGCGGCGTACTGCCGCCGGAGAGCAGCAGCATGGGGATGATCACCGGGATCGCCAGCAAGCCGAATTGCGGCGTCGAGCGGGCGAGGGTGGCGAGGAAGATCCCCAAGGCGGTGCTGGCAAACAGATACAGCGCGGTCACCAGCAAAAACAGGCTCAGCGACCCGGCCAGCGGCACGCCAAGCAAACCTTTGACCACCACCTCCAGCGACACCCAGGTGCACAGCACCACCACCAGCATGTTGCTCCAGATTTTTGCCAGCATGATTTCCAGCGCGGTCAGCGGTAGCACCAGCAGGTGATCGAGAGTGCCGTGTTCGCGCTCACGCAACAGTGCGGTGCCGGTGAGTACGATGGCGAGGATGGTGATGTTGTTGACGATCTGGATCACCGCCAGGAACCAGCCGCCTTCCAGGTTGGTATTGAATAACGCGCGGGTGGTCAGCCGTGCCGGGGACTGCCTGGCGGCGTCGGCCTGGCCGCTGTAGTCAAGCCACTCGCGCTGGAAGATGCGCCCGATGTAGCCGGCGCCCATGAAGGCCTGGCTCATGGCCGTGGCATCCACGTTCACCTGCACGCCCGGCTCGCGGCCTGCCAGTAGGTCGGCCTGGAAGTTGGCCGGCACATTGACCACAAAGGTGTACTGGCCACTGTCCATCACCTTGTCCAATTGGTCATAGGCCAGGGGCACCGGTGGGTGGAATTCCGGCGGTTGCAGGGCCTCGGCCATCTGTCGTGAGAGCGCGCTGTGATCCTCATCGACAAACGCCACGCTGGCGTTGTGCACGCCAATCACTGAGCCGGCGGCGGGCATGTAGATGGCGACGGTGAAGGCGTAGAACAGAAACAGCAGCAGCACGCTGTCGTGGCGCAGGCTGGTGAGTTCCTTGATCCCCAGGCGCAGGATGTGCGTGAACTTATGCATCACACCTCCTGCTTCTTGAGCATGACCAGACTCAGCCCGGTGAACCCGACGAAAAACCCGAACAGCGCCAGGCACTGCGGCCACAGTTGGCGCAGGTCCAGGGCCTTGGTAAAGGTACCCACCGCGATATCCAGGAAGTGCCCGGCCGGAAACAGCGTGCCCATCAGCGCGGCCGCGCCCTCCAGCGAGGAGCGCGGCACGATCAGCCCGGAAAACTGGATGGTCGGCAGGCTGGTGATGATCATGGTGCCGAGGATGGCCGCGATCTGCGTGCGGGTGAACGCGGAAATCAGCAGGCCCATGCTGGTGGTGGCCAACACATAGAGCAGGCCGCCAAACGCAAGCGTCAGGCCGCTGCCCTTGAATGGCACACCCAATAGCCACCGGTTCATCGCCACCAGCAGCGCCAGGTTGACCAGGCTCACGGCCAGGTACGGCGCTTGTTTGCCCAGCAGGAATTCCAGGCGCGTCAGCGGCGTGGCGTAAAAGTTGGTGATCGAGCCCAGTTCTTTCTCGCGCACGATGCCCAAGGCGGTGAGCATCGCCGGGATAAACGCCAGGATCAGCGCCATCACGCCGGGGCCGATGGCGTTCACACTGACCACGTCCTGGTTATAGCGAAAGCGGGTCTGCAGCTTGGCGCCGGTTTGGGTGCTGCGCGGCAGGCTGCTCAGTTCGGCCAGTTGCTGCAGGTTGCTCTGATGCACGGCTTCTACATAGTTGCGGCTGGTTTCTGCGCGAAACGGCATGCCACCGTCGAGCCAGGCGGCGACCGTGGGTTGGCGCCCGGCATAAAGGTCGCGGCCAAACCCCGGCGGGATCTCCAGGGCCAGTTTGATTTCCGAGCGCTGCAGGCGCCGGTGTAATTCTTTGGCGTCTTGGATGGGCGCTTGCTCGGCGAAGTAGCGCGAGCTGCGAAAGGCCTCCAGGTAGGCGCGGCTCTGCGGAGTCTGGTCTTGGTCGTAGACGGCGAAGGCGAGGTTTTCCACGTCCAGGGAAATGCCGTAGCCGAAGATCACCATCATGAACATCGCCCCGAGCAGGGCGAAGGCCATGCGCACTTTGTCGCGCAGCAACTCTTTGCCTTCGCGGCTGGCCACAGCCAGTAGTCGAGACAGGCGCAAGCCGTGTTTGCTGATGGGCGGTGGGCCTGTTTCGCTGACGGTGTCGGCTGGCGCCGTGGGTTTGGGGCCGGGTTCGCCTTGAGCCTGTTCCAGGCACGTCACGAACGCGGCTTCCAAGGTGTCGCCATGGAACTGCCGCTGCAAGGCATCAGGGGTATCGCAGGCCAGTACCTTGCCCGCATGCATCAACGAGATGCGGTCGCAGCGCTGGGCTTCGTTCATGAAATGGGTGGACAGGAAAATGGTCACCCCTTGCTCGCGCGACAATTGGACCAGCAGCCGCCAGAAATCATCCCGCGCCGCTGGGTCGACACCCGATGTGGGCTCATCAAGGATCAGCACTTCCGGGCGATGCAGCACGGCGACCGCCAGGGACAGGCGTTGGCGCAAGCCCAGGGGCAATTCGCTGGAGGGTTGCTCGGCCACCGCGCCAAGGTCAAAACGCTGGATCAATTCATCAATGCGCGGGCCGCTGTCGGCCTTGGGCAGGTCGAACAGTTGCGCGTGCAATATCAGGTTCTGGCGCACGCTGAGTTCGCCATACAGCGAGAAACTCTGTGACATGAAGCCCACGCGTTTACGGGTGGCCAGGTCCTTGGCGTTCACTGGGTTGCCCAGCAGCGTCGCACGGCCTTCGGTGGCGGGCATCAGCCCGGTGAGGACTTTCATGGTGGTGGTCTTGCCGCAGCCGTTGGAACCGAGGAAACCGAAAATCTCACCCCGGCCAATGGCAAAGCTGACCTTGTTCACCGCCGTAAAATCACCGAAACGCAGCGTCAAGTCATGCGCTTGGATAGCGATATCGCTGCTGGCGCCTACGCGCGGCGGTATCACCAATGGCTGGTTGCCATGCGCGCTGTCGCCCTGAAAGTGGGTGAAGGCTTCGTCCAGTTTGCCGCTGGGCGTCACTGCCGCCAGTTCGTGGCTGAGGCCGTCGGCGATCAGTTTGCCGCGGTCGAGCATCAGGCAATGTTCGAACTGCTCGGCTTCCTCCATGTAGGCCGTGGCCACCAGCAGTGTCAGTTGCGGGCGCCCACTGCGTACGGTGTCGACCAACTCCCAGAAGCGACGACGCGACAGCGGGTCGACGCCGGTGGTGGGTTCGTCGAGGATCAGCAAGTCCGGGTCGTGGATCAGCGCGCAGCACAGGCCGAGTTTTTGCTTCATGCCGCCCGAGAGTTTGCCCGCCGGGCGCTCGGCAAAGCGCGCCAGGTCGGTGGCCAGCAGCAGGTTGTGCATGCGCTGGTTGCAGTCGGCTGTAGACAAGCCGAACAGGGTGGCGAAGAAGCGGATGTTCTCGCTGATCGACAATTCGGGATACAGGTTGCCGCCCAGGCCCTGAGGCATAAAAGCAATGCGCGGGTAAAGGTTGTTGCGGTGTCGTCGGTCGTCAATGGCGCCGCCGAGCACCTCCAGTTGCCCTGTCTGAAGCTTTTTGACCCCGGCGATCAGCCCCAGCAGGGTTGATTTGCCCGCCCCGTCCGGGCCGATCAGCCCGCAGCGTGTGCCGGCGGGCAGGCTGAACGCGATGTCGAGCAGCGCCTGTTGTTGGCCGTAACGGTGCTGGATGCCCGTGGCGTGCAGCGCCAGGCCGGTCATTGCAGGTTGGCCGGCCAATCGATGTCGGCGGTGCGCACGTAGCCGGCACCCGGCATGCCGGGCTTGGCCTGGGGTACGGCGCTGGGTTGGGTCAGGCGCAGTTTGACGCGAAATACCAGTTTTTGGCGTTCATCGCGGGTTTCCACTTCCTTGGGGGTGAATTGCGATTTGGCGGCGACAAAACTGATTTTCGCCGGCAGCGGCTGGTCGGGCAGGGCATCGAGCAGAATCCGCGCGTCACTGCCGACGGTCAGGCGGCCCGTGACGGAGGCGGGCAGGTAAAGGTTCATGTACTGATCATTTGGGTCGATGAGCAGCAACACGCGTCCACCCGCGCCGAGCACTTCGCCGGGTTCGGCCAGGCGCAGCTGGATAACGCCGTCGATGGGCGCGCGCAGGCTGCTGTCGTCGATTTCACTGGTGAGCTGGGCGACCTGGGCCTGGGCGGCACCGATGGCGGCCTTGACCGAATTGACCTGGGCTTGGGCAGCAATCACGGCGGCGTTGCCGGTGTTTTGGCGCGCTTGCTGCTGGTCGATCAATTGGCTGCTGGCGAAGCCGCGCTTGTACAGCTCTTGGGTGCGCTTGAGTTCCTGGCTGGCCAGCAGTTGTTCGCTTTGGCGCAGTTGCACATTGGCTTGGGCGGCGGAGAAGTTTTCCTTGGCGCGCAGCACTTCGGCTTCGGCCTGGGCGCGTTGGGCCTCCAGGGTGCGGGTGTCCATGCGCGCAAGCAGTTGGCCCTTGAGTACCTTGTCGCCTTCATCCACCCGCACGTCGGCCAGACGCCCGGGGATCTTGGCGGCGATCTGCACTTCGGTCGACTCCAGACGGCCATTGCCCATGCTCAGGCCAGGGGGCAGGCGGTCCTGGATGGAACGCCAATAACCAAAGCCGCCGGCGCCCAGCAACAGGGCGATCAAGGCGATGGCGAAAACGCGGGAGGTGTGATGGTTCGTCGACATGGCGGCTTCCTGCGGCATTAGCGTCCTAGTTTGAGCGGTTTGCCCCGAGCAGGGCTTGATGCCGGTCAGCTAAAGCAGGTTGATCACGGCGGCCCATTGCTCGGGCGTCACGGCCATCACCGACAGCCGGCTGCCTTTTTGCACCA
Organism: Pseudomonas sp. S3_A03; assembly: GCF_054668275.1. NCBI lineage: Bacteria > Pseudomonadati > Pseudomonadota > Gammaproteobacteria > Pseudomonadales > Pseudomonadaceae > Pseudomonas > Pseudomonas sp. S3_A03. The sequence goes on along the minus strand of NZ_CP162753.1, from coordinate 3,788,535 downwards.
GGGGCAACTCGGCGAGGGCGGTTTGCTGTTTCAGGTAACCCAGGCCCAGCACTCGGGGAAACGTCTGGACATGCGCGACGGTGATCGCGCTCCAGGGGTTTTTCTGCGCGGTGGCCTTGGCGTCGAAATAATGGCTGTCCGGCTCCAGCGCGGTTGGGTCCGGGTAGGCTGCCTTGACGATTTTGCCGATGCCGGCAATACCCGGCTCAGGGCAGCTGGAATGGTAGAAGAAGAACTCGTCACCCACGGCCATGGCCCGTAGAAAGTTGCGCGCCTGGTAATTGCGCACCCCATCCCAGCGGGCTTCGCCGAGGGTTTCCAAGCCGTTGATAGAGAGTTCCTCGGGCTCGGATTTCATCAGCCAGTAGGCCATTTTTGGGCTCCTGAAAAAGGCAGTGGGCAAGTTGTCTGGCAATTTGATGACAAACCGACAGTCGGTTGGCGTCAAGGTTTGCGTGTTGGTTCACGTTATCGCAGAATGCCGGGATTTTAAGCTTGACGCAGCTGCAACGGACTACTTTGGAACGTTGTTGTCATCGTGTACGAGGTGCCTGAAGGGGGGCAATCGATGCAACGTAAACCGGATTTACTATGGATTTTGGTGATTTTGTTTGGTCTGGGCGTCGTGACCACCGGGTATGCGCAAAGCTTGTGGTCGAACAAGACCGATGCACCGGTGGAGCTGACTCAACAGCAGTCGCAACCGTTCAAGCGTTAACCCTTACTCAAGACGCCGCTGCTTCCAGCGGCGTTTGTGCCACATACCACCGCTTATCGGTGACGGTGCCCGCCAGCGGCACATCCCAACTGGCCTGTGCCAATCGATTGACCTTCTGACATTCATGGGCCAGGCCCAATAGCGTCGGCTTGCGCCAGCGTTGACGGCGCGCCAGGTAGGCCAGGCTGCGGTCATAGAAACCGCCGCCCATGCCCAGGCGCCCACCGCTTTCATCGAACCCCACCAATGGCAGCAATACCAAGTCGAGCGCCCATACCTGGCGTTGGCATTTGGCATTGCCCCGTGGTTCCAGAATGCGAAAGCGATTGGGCAGCAGCTTTTCCCCAGGCCGCACGCGCTGGAACACCATCTTGGTTCGCGGCCAGGCGCTCAGTACCGGCAGATAGGTAGCCTTGCCTCGGCGCTGGGCGGCACGCAGCAACAGGCGCGGATCGATTTCACCGTCCGTCGGCAGATACAGGGAAATATGCTTGGCCCGGCGAAACAGCGGGTGCTGTGCCAGTTGCCGATACAGGCCATGGGCGGCCTTGCGCTGCTCGCTCGGCGTGAGGGCGCGGCGGGCCTTGCGCAACATGCGTCGAAGGTGCGGACGTGAAAGCGGCGCAGGTTCGGTCATGGGGTTTGGGCTCATAAAACAATGCCAGTCCGGAGACTGGCATTGAGTTTGGGAATTCAGGCTCCCCGACAGAGCCGCTGTCGACTTAGCCCTTGAACCCGAAAGTTCAAGGTGGAAGATGCAGTAGGCTTTAAGGCTTTCCGTCTAGCGGACATGCACACCAGCCCAACGTGCAACTTCCAGGGTAGTGCGAATCGGCTCAGGGACATCGCCGACTGGCAAACACGCCAGGGAGTGGGGCGAGTATACCTTAAACACCGGCAGCAATCAGCCCTTGGGTGCGTCCGAATCGCTGGACAGCACCAGATCCACGCGTTCAAGCAGGTCACGCACTTGCTCGCGGGTCGAACCGTTGGCCTGTACATCCGGGCGTTCCTGCTTATGCAGCAGGTCGTGGGTAATGTTCAGCGCGGCCATCACGGCAATACGGTCGGCGCCGATCACTTTGCCGCTGCTGCGGATCTCACGCATCTTGCCATCCAGGTAGCGGGCGGCGCTCACCAGGTTGTTACGCTCTTCCTGGGGGCAGATGATCGAATATTCTTTGTCGAGAATCTGCACGGTGACGCTATTGCTTGAACTCATGAGTCTTGCTCCAGGGCCTTCAGGCGCGAAATCATCGATTCGACCTTACGCCGGGCGATTTCGTTTTTTTCAATGAGGTGAGCGCGTTCCTCGCGCCAGGTCTTTTCCTGAGCTAATAGGAGTCCGTTTTGACTCTTAAGTTGCTCGACCCGAGTAATTAGCAATTCGAGTCTGGCCATCAGCGCTTGCAGGTCGGTGTCTTCCATTGGGTTCCACTGGATTTTGTCTGATGAATGGCAACTGCAGGATAAACGATCTGACGCCCTCGATAGTCTTGGTACGTCTGCCGGTGCTAGGATACAGCGCTCCATTCTAGACATTGCGCCGTCTGGCGCCTAGCTCACCATGCCCATTCAGAACTCCCCGTACGATGCTTTTTCCAAACTGCTGAGCACCAGCGGCCATCCATGCTCGCCTGCCGAACTGCACGGCGTGTTGTTGGGCCGCAGTTGCACCGGTGTCGGCTTCGATGCCGACAACTGGCTGGCCGATGTGGCCGAGCTGCTGGAAACCGAACCGACCGACAACGTGCGTAACGCGCTGATCGGCCTGCAAGAGATGGTCAAGGGCGAGCTGACCGGTGATGACGTCACCGTGGTCTTGCTGCTGCCGACCGACGACGCGCCGCTCACCGAACGCGCCGCCGCACTGGGCCAATGGTGCCAGGGCTTCCTCCATGGTTTCGGCGTGAACGCCGGCGGCCTGGAGCTGAGCACCGACGCCAAGGAAGTGCTGCAGGACCTGGCCGCTATCTCCCAAGTGCAAGATGCCCTGGAAGAGTCCGAAGACGGTGAAGGTGACTACATGGAAGTCATGGAATACCTGCGCGTCGCACCCTTGCTGCTGTTCACCGAGACCAAGAAGTCCGCTGAGCCTGCCGCACCCAAGCCTTCGCTGCACTGAGAAAGGAAGCCCATCTGCCCATGATCCATATCCCCAAAGCGGAATACACCCGGCGCCGCAAGGCGCTCATGGCGCAGATGGAACCCAACAGCATCGCGATCCTGCCGGCCGCCGCCGTGGCGATCCGCAACCGCGATGTCGAGCATGTGTACCGCCAGGACAGCGACTTCCAGTACCTGAGCGGCTTCCCCGAACCGGAAGCGGTGATCGTGCTGATGCCCGGGCGCCAGCATGGCGAGTACGTGCTTTTCTGCCGTGAACGCAACGCCGAACGCGAACTGTGGGATGGCCTGCGCGCCGGTACCGAAGGCGCTATCCGCGATTTTGGCGCTGACGATGCCTTCCCCATCACCGATATCGACGACATCCTGCCCGGCCTGATCGAAGGCCGCGACCGGGTGTACTCGGCCATGGGTAGCAACGCCGAATTCGATCGCCACCTCATGGAGTGGATCAACGTGATCCGCTCCAAGGCCCACCTGGGGGCGCAACCGCCGAACGAATTCGTTGCCCTGGATCATCTGCTGCACGACATGCGCCTGTATAAATCGGCGGCGGAAGTGAAAGTGATGCGCGAGGCCGCGCGGATTTCCTGTGCGGCCCACGTCAAGGCGATGCAGGCCAGCCGAGCCGGTTTGCATGAGTTCAGCCTGGAAGCCGAGCTGGATTACGAATTCCGCAAGGGCGGCGCGAAAATGCCCGCCTATGGCTCCATCGTCGCCGCCGGGCGCAACAGCTGCATCCTGCACTACCAACAGAATGACGCACCGCTCAAGGACGGCGACCTGGTGCTGATCGACGCCGGTTGCGAGATCGACTGCTACGCCAGCGACATCACCCGCACCTGGCCGGTCAATGGCAAGTTTTCACCTGAACAGAAAGCGATCTACGAGATTGTGCTGGCCTCGCAAGAGGCCGCCTTCATGCAGATCGCACCGAACAAACACTGGAACCAGGCCCATGAGGCGACGGTGCAGGTCATCACCGCCGGGTTGGTGAAGCTGGGGTTGCTGCAGGGGGACGTCGACCAACTGATCGCCGACGAAGCCTACAAACCCTTCTACATGCACCGCGCCGGCCACTGGCTGGGCATGGATGTACACGATGTGGGCGAATACAAAGTGGGCGGCGAATGGCGCGTGTTGGAAGCCGGTATGGCACTCACCGTGGAGCCGGGCATCTATATTTCTGCGGACAACCAGAACGTGGCAAAGAAATGGCGGGGCATTGGCGTGCGCATCGAGGATGACGTGGTAGTGACCAAGCAAGGCTGTGAAATCCTGACCGGCGGCGTGCCCAAGACCGTCGCCGAGATCGAAGCCCTGATGGCGGCTGCACGATGAGCCGGGTCAACCTGGCGATCATCGGCGGCGGCCTGGTGGGCGCCAGCCTGGCGCTGGCGTTGCAGGCCGGGGCCAAGGCCCGGGGCTGGAAGATTGTGCTGATCGAACCGTTCGCACCGGGTGACAGCTACCAACCCAGCTACGACGCACGCTCGTCGGCGTTGTCGTTTGGCGCCCGCCAGATTTATCAGCGCCTGGGTGTGTGGCAGGCTATCTCCCCGCGCGCCGAGCCGATCAAACAAATTCACGTATCGGACAAAGGCCGCTTCTCCACCGCGCGCTTGTCCGCCATGGAGGAGGGCGTGCCGGCGCTGGGCTATGTGGTAGAAAACGCCTGGCTCGGCCAGTGCCTGTGGCAAGGCCTGGACAAAGACGTGGTGAGTTGGCGCTGCCCGGCGGAAGTCGCGCGCATGGAGCCGCTGCCCGATGGCTATCGCCTGACCCTCAACGATGAAACCGTACTCGAATGCGACCTTGCGGTACTCGCCGATGGCGGCCGCTCCGGCTTGCGCGAGCAATTGGGCATCGGCGTGAAAACCCGGCCGTACAACCAAAGCGCGCTGATCGCCAACATCACCCCAAGCGAGTCCCACAACGGCGAAGCCTTCGAGCGCTTTACCGATGAAGGCCCGATGGCCTTGCTGCCGCTGCCGGACAACCGCTGCGCGCTGGTCTGGACCCGCATCGGCATGGACGCCCAGCGCCTGGCGGCCCTCGACGAGCGCAGTTTCCTGAATGAATTGCAGGGCGTGTTCGGTTACCGCCTGGGCACGTTGAAACAAGTCGGCGCGCGACATCTGTATCCGCTGACCTTGGTAGAAGCCGAAGAGCAAGTACGCTCGCACCTGGCGATCCTCGGCAATGCCGCCCACAGCCTGCACCCGATTGCCGGGCAGGGGTTCAACCTGTCCCTGCGCGATGCGAACGCTTTGGCCGAAGCCCTGCTGGCCGGGCCGGCGGTGCCGGGCGACCTGGCCACATTGCAGGCTTATCGCGAGCGCCAACGCCTGGACCAGAAGTTGACCGTGGGTTTCTCCGACCAAGTCACGCGCCTGTTCGGCAGCGCGCAACCGTTGGTGGCATTGGGTCGCAATATGGGCCTGCTGGGCCTGGACCTGTTGCCGCCGGCCAAGCGCTGGTTCGCCCGTCAGGCCATGGGCCTGGGTACGCGTCCCGATGCTTAAGTGGCTGATCGAACGGCTGGGCAAGGCGCGGCTGTTGCGCTGGGTCATGACCCTGTACCCGCCGTACCTGGGGGCCGGGGTCAGCGTGCAGCACATGAGCGCTGATTTTCGTCACGTCAAAGTGCGCATGGGCCTGGGCTGGTACAACCGTAATTACGTCGGCACGCAGTTCGGCGGCAGCCTGTACTCGATGGTCGACCCGTTCTACATGCTGATGCTGATGGAGAACCTGGGCCGCGACTACATCGTGTGGGACAAGGCCGCGAGCATCGACTTTATTTCGCCGGGCAAAGGCCCGGTGTACGCCGAATTTTTTATCGACGATGCGTTGTTGGATGAAGTGCGTCGGCAGACCGAAGGCGGCGAGAGGTATTTGCCGCACCTCAAGGTCCAGATTCATGACGGCGCCGGCACGCTGGTGGCGCGTGTCGACAAAACCCTTTACGTGCGGCGCAAGCCGCCAGCGAGACAGGCTTAAAGCATGGACATGCGCGCAGATGTGCTGATTGTCGGGGCCGGAATGGTCGGAAGCGCCCTGGCGCTGGCGTTGCAGGGCAGCGGCCTGCAGGTGCTGCTGCTCGACGGCAGCCCGCTGAGTGTCAAACCGTTCGACCGGGATGCGGCCTTCGAACCCCGTGTGAGCGCCTTGTCGGCGGCCAGCCAGCGCATCCTCGAACGCCTTGGCGTATGGGAAGGCATCGTCTCGCGTCGCGCCAGCCCTTATGGCGAGATGCAAGTGTGGGACGGCAGCGGCACCGGGCAGATCCACTTCTCGGCGGCCAGCGTACACGCCGAAGTACTCGGGCATATCGTCGAAAACCGCGTGGTACAGGACGCCTTGCTTGACCGCCTGCACGACTGCGACCTGGGTTTGCTGGCCAATGCGCGGCTGGAGCAAATGCGTCGCTCCGGCGATGACTGGCTGCTGACCCTGGCCGATGGCCGTACCTTGCGCGCGCCGCTGGTGGTCGCCGCCGACGGCGCCAACTCCGCTGTGCGCCGCCTCACCGGTACGGCGACCCGTGAATGGGACTACCTGCATAACGCCATCGTCACCAGCGTGCGCAGCAGCCAGCCGCACCAGCGCACCGCCTGGCAACGCTTTACCGATACCGGCCCGCTGGCGTTTTTGCCGCTGGAACGGGACGGGCAAGAGGATTGGTGTTCGATCGTCTGGTCGACCACGCCGGCTGAATCCGAACGCCTGATGGCGTTGGATGACCCAAGCTTCTGTCGTGAACTGGAGCGCGCATTTGAAGGGCGCCTGGGTACGGTCGTCAATGCCGACCCACGGGTTTGCGTGCCGTTGCGTCAACGTCACGCCAAACGCTACGTGGCCGAGGGGCTGGCATTGATCGGCGATGCGGCTCATGTGATCCACCCGTTGGCTGGGCAGGGCGTGAACCTGGGTTTCCTTGATGCGGCGGTGCTGGCCGAAGTGTTGTTGTCGGCGACCGAACGCGCTGAGCGTCTGGCGGATGTGAAAGTGCTGAGCCGTTACGAACGCAGGCGTATGCCCCACAACCTGGCGCTGATGGCGGCGATGGAAGGTTTCGAGCGGTTGTTCCAGGCCGATCAACTGCCGTTGCGCTGGCTGCGCAATGCCGGCTTGAAGATGGTCGACCAGATGCCCGAAGCCAAGGCGGTGTTTGTGCGCCAAGCCTTGGGCTTGACCGGCGATCTGCCGGAACTCGCCAAGCCCTGAGGGGTTTGTGCAACATCTGGTAACGCCTCCGTTGAGCGTTACCAAATGTGAGTCCTTATCATTTGCTCTCTTTTTGCAAATGAGAGACCGCATCCATGTTGGCACCCAAGCGCCTCCTGACTGTCCTGGCACTCACCCTCATCGGCAGCACCAGCGCCGTGCAGGCAGCCGACGAGGTGGTGGTCTACTCCTCGCGCATCGACGAGTTGATCAAGCCGGTGTTCGACGCCTACACCCAGAAGACCGGTGTGCAGGTGAAGTTCATCACCGACAAGGAAGCCCCGTTGATGCAACGCATCAAGGCCGAGGGCGAAAACGCTACCGCCGACCTGCTGCTGACCGTGGATGCCGGCAACCTCTGGCAAGCCGAGCAGATGGGCATCCTGCAACCGTTCACCTCCCCGGTGATCGACAAAAACATCCCCCTGCAATACCGCTCATCCGCTCACGCCTGGACGGGTTTGAGCCTGCGCGCGCGGACCATCGCCTATTCCACCGCCCGGGTAAAGCCGGAAGACCTGACGACCTACGAAGCCCTGGCCGACAAGCAATGGGAAGGTCGCCTGTGCCTGCGCACTGCCAAGAAGGTCTACAACCAATCGCTGACCGCCACCCTGATCGAAACCCACGGCGCGGCCAAGACCGAAGCAATCGTCAAGGGTTGGGTGAATAACCTGTCCACTGACGTGTTCTCCGATGACATCGCCGTGCTGGAAGCCATCAACGCCGGGCAATGCGACGTGGGCATCGTCAATACCTACTACTACGGTCGTTTGCACAAGCAGAAGCCGGACCTGGCGGTGAAGCTGTTCTGGCCGAACCAGGGCGACCGTGGCGTGCATGTGAACCTGTCGGGCATCGGCCTGACCAAGCACGCGCCACACCCGCAAGCGGCCAAGGCGCTGGTGGAATGGATGACCACGCCTGAAGCACAACAGATTTTTGCCGACGTGAACCAGGAGTTCCCGGCCAACCCGGCAGTGCCGCCTTCGGCCGAAGTGGCCACGTGGGGCAAGTTCGTCGCGGACACCTTGCCGGTGGAAGTGGCGGGTAAGCGCCAGGCCGAGGCGATTCGGTTGATGGATCGGGCGGGCTGGAACTGAATACAATCTGCAGGACGCCGCAGTTCTGAATGTGGGAGGGGCCTGCTCCCGATGGTGGTGGATCAGTCACTGATGAGTAGACTGACACTCCGCCATCGGGAGCAAGCCCCCTCCCACATTGGAGTGTGGTGTTTTTCGAGTTTATTTACTGAGAGCTGACCCTTGGCCCACCCCGCCCAACGCCGCTGGTACCTGCCGGTGTTCACCGTCGCCGCCCTGGTGCTGCTGCCGCTGAGCGTGCTGTTGCTGTCCTGGCAAAGCATCGACCTACAGATCTGGTCCCACCTCTGGGAAACCCAGATGCCACGCCTGTTGGGCAATACCCTGACGTTGGTGGTGGGCGTCGGCATAGGGGTAACGCTGCTGGGTGTCAGCCTGGCCTGGCTGACCAGCCTTTGCGAATTCCCCGGGCGGCGGTGGCTTGACTGGGCGTTGATGCTGCCGTTCGCCATCCCGGCGTATGTGCTGGCCTTCGTATTCGTAGGCCTGCTGGACTTTTCCGGCCCGGTGCAAACCCTGCTACGCGAGTGGTTCGGCACGGGCTTGCGCCTGCCACGCGTGCGGTCCACCAGTGGCGTGATCATTGTGCTGGTGTTGGTTTTTTACCCTTACGTTTACCTGCTGGCGCGTAGTGCATTCCTGGCCCAGGGCAAAGGCTTGATGGAAGCCGCGCGCGTGCTGGGGCAATCGCCGTGGCAAGCGTTCTGGCGTGTGGCCCTGCCCATGGCGCGGCCGGCGATTGGCGCCGGGGTCGCCCTGGCGTTGATGGAAACCCTGGCAGATTTCGGCGCAGTCTCGGTGTTCAACTTCGACACCTTCACCACCGCCATCTACAAGACCTGGTACGGCTTTTTCAGCCTGTCCAGCGCGGCGCAACTGGCTAGCCTGTTGCTACTGGTGGTGATGCTGGTGCTGTACGGCGAACGCCGTGCCCGTGGGGCCAGTCGGCCCGGCAATGAGCGGCCACGGGGCAAGGCGTTGTACCACCTGACGGGGTTCAAGGCGGCGGCGGCCAGCATGTGGTGTGGCCTGGTGTTCGCGTGTGCCTTTGTGATTCCCGTGCTGCAACTGATCGCCTGGTTCTGGCAGCGCGGCCGCTTCGATCTGGATGAGCGTTATTCGGGCCTGATCATCCATACCCTTTACCTGGGCGGCATCGCGGCGCTGATCACGGTGAGCGTGGCGCTGATGCTGGCGTTTGCCAATCGACTGGCGCCGACCCGGGCGATCCGTTCCGGTACCGGCCTGGCCAACGTCGGCTACGCCTTGCCGGGCTCGGTGCTGGCGGTGTCGATCATGCTGGCGTTCAGCTATTTGGACCGCGAAGTGGTGGTGCCGCTGTCGGGTTGGCTGGGCGGCGCGGGCAAGCCGTTGCTGCTGGGCAGCCTGTCGGCGCTGGTGCTGGCGTATCTGGTGCGTTTCCTGGCGGTGGCCTACGGGCCGCTGGAAAACAGCCTGGCACGTATCCGTCCATCGTTGCCCGAGGCGGCACGCAGTCTGGGCGTGAGTGGCCCGCGACTGTTTTGCAAAGTGTATCTGCCGCTCTTGCTCCCCGGCACCTTGAGCGCCGCGCTGCTGGTGTTTGTCGATGTGCTCAAGGAAATGCCCGCCACCCTGCTGATGCGCCCGTTTGGCTGGGACACCCTGGCGGTGCGCATCTTTGAAATGACCAGCGAAGGCGAGTGGGCGCGGGCTTCTTTGCCGGCGCTGACATTGGTGTTGGTGGGCCTGTTACCGGTCATCGGGCTCATTCGACGCTCTGCCCGCTCCATCAGTTAGGTGCCAGTCCTACGGCTTGCGGCTACAATGCGCGGCATTCGGTGCGCTCCGTCTTTCGGATCGCGTTGTTGTTTGTGGCTGCAGCCCCTGTAATTCAAGGGGTTCAGCCGGTACAGCGACGCTGCGCACCCTCGCCACGCCCGGAAGGAGAAACCCATGGGACAGCGTACGCCTCTGTATGACCTGCATCTCGCCCTTGGCGCGAAAATGGTCGATTTTGGCGGTTGGGATATGCCTCTGCACTACGGCTCGCAAGTTGAAGAACACCACCAGGTTCGACGCGACTGCGGGGTGTTCGACGTATCTCATATGACCGTGATCGATGTCACAGGCTCCCAGGCCAAGGAATGGCTCCAGCACCTGCTGGCCAATGACGTTGACCGTTTGCATGGCTGCGGCCGTGCGTTATACAGCGCCATGCTCAACGAGAGGGGCGGCGTGGTGGACGACATGATCGTGTATCGCACCGAGGCCGCTTACCGACTGGTGGTCAACGCCGCCACCCGCGACCAGGACATGGCCTGGATGCAGGCCCGACTGGGTAGCTACAACGTGCAGATGCATGAGCGGCCCGAGCTGGCCATGCTGGCCATTCAAGGCCCCCATGCCCGGCAGAAGATTGCCGAGCTGGTCACCCAGTCACGCAGCAGCCTGATTCACCAGCTCAAGCCCTTTGAAGGCCAGGCCGATGGCGATTGGTTTATCGCTCGCACGGGGTATACCGGCGAAGACGGCTTGGAGATTGTCCTGCCTGCCGATCAGGCCCCCGGTTTTTTCAACGATCTGGTGGGCGCCGGTATTTCACCTATCGGCCTGGGCGCACGGGACACGCTGCGCCTGGAGGCTGGCATGAACCTGTACGGCCAGGACATCCACCAGGATGTTTCGCCCCTGGCGGCCAACATGGCCTGGAGCATCGCCTGGGAACCTGCTGGGCGTAATTTCATCGGCCGCGCTGCGTTGGAAGCAGAGCTGGCGGTGGGTGTGCAGTTCAAATTGGTCGGGCTGGTGCTGGAAGAACGCGGGGTTTTACGCGCTCATCAGGTGGTTCGTATCGCCAATGTTGGCGAAGGGGAGATCACCAGTGGTAGTTTCTCTCCTACGCTGAGCAAATCCATTGCCCTGGCGCGTGTACCGACGGCGACTGCCGATCGGGCCGAAGTGGAAATCCGCGGCAAGTGGTACCCGGTTCGGGTAGTCAAACCGACCTTTGTGCGCCATGGCAAAACCTTGATCTAACTATTTCCGGCAGGCCGAAGGCCGCTGACATTTTTCTTGAGGACACAGACTATGAGCAATATCCCGGCCGACCTGCGTTTCGCCGAGAGTCATGAATGGGCCCGTCTGGAAGCTGACGGCACCGTGACCGTGGGTATCTCCGACCATGCCCAGGAAGCGTTGGGTGATGTGGTGTTTGTTGAGCTGACCGAAGTCGGCAACGTGTTTGCCGCTGAAGATCAAGCGGGTGTGGTTGAGTCGGTGAAGGCCGCTTCGGATATCTACTCGCCAATTGCTGGCGAAGTGATTGCGGTTAACGACGCGTTGAGTGGTGAGCCTGAACTGTTGAACACCGACCCTTACGGCACCTGGATCTTCAAACTCAAGCCAAGCAACCCGGCTGACCTGGAAAAACTGCTGGATGCTGCCGGCTACAAAGCGGCCATCGGCGAATAAACGCAAGACCCGTGTGGAAGGGGGCTTGCTCCCGATGACGGAGTGTCAGTTCACTGATCAGTAACTGACCACCGCCCATCGGGAGCAAGCCCCTTCTACATTCAACCGAGGTCAGCCGTGATTGTTCAGTTTGCGCTCAGGACTGCTTTTACCGCCGCCACCGACCGTTCCACATCTGCCTCCGTCATTGCGGTAAACATCGGCAACGACACAATCAAACGCCCCACTTTCTCCGCCACCGGGAACATCCCTTCCTTGAACCCCTGTGCCCGATACAGGCTCAGCAGGTGGATCGGCGGGTAGTGATAGCCAATGCCGACACCGTGGGCCTGCATCTGCTCCATAAACGTAGCGCGAGCGGGCAGGCCATCCTGACGCTCCGGCAGCACCAGCTGGAACAGATGCCAGTTGCTGTTTTCGAAATCCGCCGGCGGCAGTTGCGCGCCGTATTTCTCTTCAAAGTCGCTGCCGAAACACTTGAAGTAATGCCGCGCCAGGTTCTGTCGGTGCGCGGTGATCTTCTCGATATGCGCGAATTGCCCCAACCCAATGGCGGCGGCGATATCGGTCATATTGAACTTGCCACCCAGCACATCCACATCCAGGCCATCGAAGCCGCTGCGGGTCACGCCTTGCAGACGGTACTTTTCTGCCAGGCGCGCCTCCTCGGCATTATTCAATACCAGGCACCCGCCCTCGGAGGAGGTGATGTTCTTGTTGGCCTGGAAGCTGAATGACACGAAATCCCCGGTGGCGCCGATGCGCTCGCCATCCCAGCTGGAGCCCAGGGCTTGGGCTGCGTCTTCGACGATACGCAGGTTGTACTTGTTGGCCAGTGCGTAAAGCATCGGCATATCCAGGGGCAGGCCGGCCAGGTACACCGGGATAATCGCCTTGGTGCGCGGGGTGATCGCGGCTTCCACCTGGGCCAGGTCAATATTGCGGGTCACCGGGTCGATATCGGCAAACACCGGTGTGGCGCCCACCTCCAGAATCACATTGGCCGTGGCCACCCAAGAGATCGGCGTGGTAATGACTTCATCCCCAGGCCCGATACCGGCGATACGCAGGGCAATCTCCATGGTGCAGGTGCCCGAGTTGAACGTACGCACCGGTCGACCGCCAAAATACTCCGACAACTGCGCCTCGAACGCCTGCACTTTTGGCCCGCTGGTAATCCAGCCGGAGCGCAATACATCGCCAACCGCCGAGATGGTGGCTTCATCGATGGTAGGTTTGGAGAATGGCAGAAAGGGCTGTTGGCTCATAACGACGAAGGCGTCCGTTCAGATTGGCGATGAGTGAGGGGCTTATCAGTGCAGGCATGGTTGCACGGCATGACTGAATATAGCCTGTCGCCTGTGAATGAATCGTCACTTCGCGGGCAAAAAAATGCCGCTTCACAGCGGCATTTTTCAGCGTATGGCTATCACTCGGTGACAGCGTTCTTCGCGAGGATGGCGTTGGCCAACTCCATATCCGTGGCTTGCAGGCCAGGGTTGTCGGCGCGCACTTTTTGCATGGCGGCTTCCAGGTACGGGCCGCGGATGCCGCCGTCGCTGGCAACAAAGCTGCCTGCGTCGTCTTGTGCGGCAACCACCAGCTTGTGGTCCTTGAAGGTCAAGTACGTCGAGCCGGTGGTGGCGCCCGACGAGATGACATTCCGCCAGAAACTGTCGGCCATGGCTGAACCGACAGGAAGGGAAAGCACAGCGAGGGTTGCGACAGCATATTTGAGACGCATGATGGGTGACTCCGGTGGGGTTATCTGTGGGTTTTGATTGTAGATAGCCCGGTCGAGTTCCATCACTGACTAAACAGTTTCAACCTTTAAGATCACTCCGTCCTGGCCAACTACGCGCACTTGAGTACCTACCGGGGTGTCGGGGCCGGTCACCATCCACACGCCATCACCGACTTTCACCTTGCCGCGCCCGTCCACAATTGCCTGGTGCACCATGAAGGTGCGACCCACCAGTTCCGAGCCGCGTTCATTCAGCCCAGGCTGGTCACTGGCCTTGGCGCTGCTGCGTTGGCGTTTCCACCAATACACGGCCGTCAATATCGACAATACGGCGAACAACAGCAGTTGCCATTCCAGGCCGAGGGGCGGCACCAGGAACTTGATCACCCCCACGGCCGCCGCCGCGATACCCATCCACAACAGGTAACCACCGGCGCCGAATACCTCAAGAATCAACAGCACCGTGCCCAGTGCCAACCAATCCCAAAATGACAGGTGCTGCAGGAAATCCCACATGGTGCTGGCCTCAGCCTTTCTTGTTATCGAACGTTGCCTTGACGATCTCGCCGATACCGCCGACCGCACCGATCACTTGGCTGGCTTCCAGCGGCATCAGGATGACCTTGCTGTTATTGGCCGAAGCCAGCTTGCCCAGGGCGTCGATGTATTTTTGCGCAACGAAGTAGTTGACCGCCTGCACGTTGCCCGATGCGATGGCTTCAGATACTACCTGGGTTGCGCGTGCTTCCGCCTCGGCCTGACGCTCGCGGGCTTCGGATTCAAGAAACGCCGCCTGGCGGCTACCCTCAGCCTCAAGGATCTGCGCCTGTTTCTTGCCTTCGGCGGTAAGGATCGCAGATGCTCGCAGGCCCTCGGCCTCGAGGATTTGCGCCCGCTTGATGCGCTCCGCTTTCATCTGGCCGGACATGGCAGCCATCAGGTCGGCAGGCGGGCTGATGTCCTTGATCTCGATACGGGTGATCTTGATACCCCACGGCGCGGTGGCTTCATCCACGGTTCTCAGCAGTTTTTCGTTGATACCGTCACGCTGGCTGAGCATGGCATCCAGCTCCATGGAGCCGAGTACCGTGCGGATATTGGTCTGCAACAGGTTGCGGATGGCGTGTTCGAGGTTGTTGACCTCGTAGGCGGCCTGGGCCGTATTGACCACCTGAAAGAAGCACACGGCGTCGATCTGCACGGTAGCGTTGTCGGCGGTGATCACTTCCTGGGGCGGGATGTCCAGCACGCTTTCCATCACGTTGATCTTGCGACCGATACGGTCCATGACCGGGATGATGATGTTCAGGCCAGGTTTGAGCGTGTTGGTATAGCGGCCAAAACGCTCGACCGTCCATTGATAGCCCTGGGGCACTACCTTGAAGCCCATGAACAGGATGGCGATGGCCAAGCCCACGAAAAGAAGCAGTACGGTTCCGATCTGCATAGCGATTCCCTATCTGATGGTGTCAGTGAAACGACGTTCGGCCGATTGTAACGGTGTTGTCACTGAGAAGAACGGTTTCAAAGCGCTGCAATCAAAGGATTTGTTACCGACCCCCCCGGCGTCACCCGCAAGACCTCCGCCAGGGTGGTCAGCCCCGCGTTTACTTTGCCCATGCCGGCCATGCGCAGGTCACACATGCCGTGGGCGATGGCAGCCTGACGCAAGGCCTGCACGTCGGTACCCGCTGTGATCAGCGGCTTGAGTGTGTCGTCCAGCACCATGATTTCGTAGACCCCGGCTCGGCCCCGATACCCGCTGTTTCGGCACTCGGTGCACCCCACGGCCTCGTACACCTCGCCCGCCGCCTGTTTACAGTGAGGGCACAACACACGCACCAGTCGCTGCGCCATGACCCCCAGCAAGGTGGCCTTGATCAAATAATGAGCAATCCCCAGTTCCTGCAAGCGGCTGATGGCGCTGGGTGCATCGTTGGTGTGCAGCGTCGACAGCACCAGATGCCCGGTCAGGGCGGCCTGGATCGCCATTTCCGCGGTTTCCTGGTCGCGTATCTCGCCGATCATGATGATGTCCGGATCCTGGCGCAGCAGGGCGCGGATGCCACTGGCAAAGGTCAGGTCTATGTTGTGCTGCACCTGCATTTGGTTGAACGCCGGTTCGACCATTTCGATGGGGTCTTCCACCGTGCACAGGTTGATCTCGCGGGTCGCCAGTTGCTTGAGCGTGGTGTAGAGGGTGCTGGTCTTGCCCGAGCCGGTAGGGCCGGTGACCAGGATGATGCCGTTGGCCTGGCGGGTCATGGCGTGCCAGCGCTGCTGGTCTTCACTGGACAGGCCCAACTGGTCGAAGTCTTTGAGCAGTACCTGCGGGTCGAAGATCCGCATTACCAGTTTTTCGCCAAAGGCGGTGGGCAGGGTCGACAGGCGCAACTCCACTTCCGCTCCCGCCGGGCTTTTGGTCTTGACCCGGCCATCCTGGGGTTTGCGTTTTTCCGCCACGTTCATGCGGCCCAGGCTTTTCAGGCGGCTGACTACCGCCATCGTCACCTGCGGCGGGAATTGATAGACGTCGTGCAGCAACCCGTCAATGCGAAAGCGCACCCGGCCCTGCTCGCGGCACGGTTCGATATGGATATCGCTGGCGCGCTGGGCGAAGGCGTACTGCAACAGCCAGTCGACGATGTTGACGATATGCGCGTCGTTGGCGTCCGGCTCCTGGTCGCTGGCGCCGAGGTTGAGCAGGTCGAAGTTGCCGGGCACCGGCACTTTTTGATCCGCGCCGCTGACGGACTTCGCCAAGCGATAAAACTCGCCGATACAGCGCTGGATCGCCTGGGGGTTGGCCACTACGCGTTTGATCGAGCGCTTGAGCACCTGCGCCAGCCCGGCTTCCCAGCCGGTCACGTGGGGCTGGGCGCTGGCCACGGTGAGGGTGTGTGTGTCCACCGCTATGGCAAGGATCCCGTGACGCTGGGCAAACCCGTGGGACATCAGCGGGACTACCGCGGCCACGTCGATGTTCAGCGGGTCAATGCGCAGATAAGGTTGCCCTGCATGCCGGGCCAGCCACTGCGTGAGGGTTTCCAGGCACGGGCCATGGGCGGCGATGCACTCCAGCGGATGCAGGGTGCTGTCGGCCGGCAGCGCCGATACGCGCCTAGCGATGTCGGGTGTAATCAGCCCTGCCTCGACCAGGGCCGGCAGTAACGTATGCAGTTCCAATCGCTGATCAACAGCCATGAAGGTCTTCCTGGGTAGCCTCGGATGTAAACCCAGGCTAGCCAGCCCCCGACAATCCTCCTCCGGCCATGTATTACAGACTTTTACTGCGCGGCCGCCAACAGCGCTTGAGCCCCCACGGCATCAGCCGGCCACAGGTGTAGCGTGCACACGCTGATCAGGTTTCGAATCTTTTCACCGATCACCTGAGCCCTATGCCAGCTCAGGCCGTCCATCACGATATCGACATTCAGCAGGCCGTCTGCACGGGTCACGGTGACCTGGCTGGGCGTCAAAAACTGCAAGGCAAAAAAGTTGAGTATCCGACACAGCACGTCAGGCTCGGCCTCGGCGACGATCTGGTAGTGCGCCTGGCAGTGGGCGGTGTGGGTGGCCCACGCATCAACGCGGGTGACAGGCTGGGTGGTTTCGACGGCGTGCATGCGGGCTCTCCAGATTCGACTGGAGAAATTTTTACATTCGCTGCGGGAGATTTCTTATCTAAAGTGAGCCTTAATTGGGTTTAATTGAGTCAATCAATTCAAGATAGTCATTATCAAAGGTATTTTTATGCACAGCGAGTTGGACGCCTACGACCGTCGCATCCTGGCCTTGCTGCAAGAGGACGCTTCGCTCTCCAGTGCGCAGATCGCCGAACAGGTCGGCCTGTCCCAGTCACCGTGCTGGCGACGTATCCAGCGGCTCAAGGAGGAGGGCGTGATTCGCGGCCAGGTCACCTTGCTGGACCGCAAGAAAATTGGCCTCAACACGCAGATTTTCGCCGAGGTCAAACTCAACGCCCACGGTCGATCCAACTTCACCGAGTTCACCGAGGCAATTCGCGGCTTTCCGGAAGTGTTGGAGTGCTATGTGCTGATGGGGGCGGTGGATTTTCTGCTGCGCATCGTGGCGTCGGACATCGAGGCGTACGAGCGGTTTTTCTTCGATAAGTTATCGATGGTGCCGGGGATCCAAGAGGTCAACTCGATTGTGGCGTTGTCCGAGATCAAATCCACCACCAGCCTGCCAATATTGCGCTGACAGGCAGGGCCTCATCGGGGCAAGCCCCCACATTTATGTAGGAGGGGCTTGCCCCGATGGGATATCACAGGCGCAGAAGGGTCTTCCAGGCACGGTTCTGATACACCGCAATCGCCTGATGCATGCGCGCATCCAGCGACTCATCGGTGATCGGCTGGTTGGCCAGTTGCACCAACTTGTTCAGCTCGCCATACAAACGGTCCAGTTCCGGGATGTCTACCACCTGACGCGCATGATGCAGCCAGGCCTGGATGCGCTCGATACGCGGCAGTTGTTCAGCCAGGTCTTCCGGTTGTTGCTGGTAGCGCGGCAGTTGCAGGGCGACGGCGTCGTCGGCCAGCAGGCGCGGCAGCCAATTGGTGATTTGCGCGGCGCCCTGGCGGTTGCCGCGCACGTTGCGCTCGGCAGTCCAACTGCGGGCGAGCAGCCAGCGCGAGGTGTTCAGTGAGAACAGGCCCCAGCGCACGTCCTGCAGCTCTTCGGCGAACTGCTCAGGCGCGGCTTTGCGGATGTCTTCGTCGTCATCACCGGCCTGTACCAGCGGGCGCCAGTCTTCCAGCAAGGCATCCAGTGCGCTGCGCAGTTCGCTGGTGGATTGGCGCGGGGCGGCCTGGCCGAGGCTGCCGATCAGGGCGCGTAATTCACCGAGGTTGTCGACCCAGTCTTGCAGCAGGCGCCAGTGGCCATTGAAACGGTATTGCTCGGCCAGGCGCTGACTGCTGCCCAACAGGTGCCACATGATCGCGGCGAAGGCGTCGTCCAATGGCATTTCGGCCTGGATCTGCGGCGCCGGCAGGCTCAGGGAGTAGCTGCCTGCGTCGTACAGGCGGTAGCCGCGCTCGGCCTTGCTGATATCGCACGGCATCAACGCCAGGGTCGCGGCCAATTCGGCGGCCAGTTCCAGCAGGGCGGCGGGTTCGCCTTCACGCAGTTCCAGCTCCAACTCGCAGATCTCTTCCTTCTGCTTGCCGACCACCACGTGGCCCAGGTCCAGGGCGGCTTCGATGACCACTTTGGTCTTGCCACGGCCCCAGGCGATTTCGGCGCGTTCGCGCACGAAGTCGGTGGTGAAGATCGGCTTGAGGGACTTTTTATCCAGCTCGGCCAGTTGCTCGGGCCAGCATTCGCCGTCGAGTTTCTTCACGTCGAGCTTGGCTTTGGGCAGGTCCCAGTTGTACTCGTTGCGTTCCGACAAACCGGCAACACTTTGGCCGCGGGTCTTGAGGGTCTGGATGATCTCGTCACCGTCCTTGCGCAAACGCAGGGCGACTTTGGCCTGGGCCAGGTCGCGCTCGGGGGTGTCGAAATACTGGTTCATCAACTCACGGCGTTCCCAGCCACTTTTGTTGCGTTTTTTCAGTAACGGGTGCTCACGCAGCGCGGCGAGTGTTTCGCGGCTGACGCGGAGTTTGATTTCGGTTTCTTTCTGCATGGCCGGAAAATCCAGGATCGGGAGCGCAGCCGGGGAAAAAGGTGGCTGCCAAGATCGTGCAGTGTACAGGACTGAGCCCGGCAACGTGCCGCAACGGTTTATTGTGTCCAGCGGATGGTTCTATAGTGGGGCTCATCCGGGAAGTTGGGAGACCGCGCATGCCATTACCCTCCATGAAAGAGCAATTCGCCGCGCTGATTGCCGCGCCTTCGGTCAGTTGTACCCAAGCGTCTCTCGACCAGACCAACCGCCCGGTGATCGATTTGCTCGCCGGTTGGCTGGGCGATCTGGGGTTTGCCATCGACATCCAGCAGGTCAGTCCCGGCAAATTCAACCTGCTGGCAAGTTTCGGCAGTGGGCCTGGCGGCCTGGTGCTGGCGGGCCACAGCGATACGGTGCCCTATGACGCAGCCCTGTGGAAAACCGACCCGCTCAAGCTGACGGAAGTCGATGGTCGCTGGGTAGGATTGGGCAGTTGTGACATGAAGGGCTTTTTCGCCCTGGCGATTGAAGCGGTGTTGCCGTTGCTGGACCAGCCGTTCAAGCAGCCGTTGCTGATTCTCGCAACCTGCGATGAAGAAAGCTCCATGTCCGGTGCTCGGGCCTTGGCCGACGCTGGACGCCCGCTGGGCCGCGCGGCGGTGATCGGCGAACCGACCGGGCTCAAGCCGATCCGCCTGCACAAAGGTGTGATGATGGAGCGCATCGACATCCTTGGCCAAAGCGGCCATTCCTCTGACCCGAGCCTGGGCCATAGCGCCCTTGAGGCGATGCATGATGCCATCGGCGAACTGCGCGGTCTGCGCCTGGCCTGGCAACGTGAATATCGCAACCCGCAATTCAGCGTGCCGCAGCCGACCATGAACTTCGGCTGTATCCATGGTGGCGATAACCCCAATCGCATCTGCGGCCAGTGTTCCCTGGAATTCGACCTGCGGCCCTTGCCGGGCATGGACCCGCGGATGCTGCGCGCCGCCATCCGGCAGAAGCTCGAACCCCTGGCCGAGCGCCATAAGGTCAAGATCGACTATGCGCCGCTGTTCCCCGAAGTGCCGCCGTTCGAACAACCTGAAGACGCCGAACTGGTACGGGTGGCGGAACGTTTGACCGGTCATCGTGCCGAAGCAGTAGCGTTCGGGACCGAAGCGCCTTATCTTCAGCGCCTTGGTTGTGAAACCCTGGTATTGGGCCCTGGCGATATCGCTTGTGCTCACCAGCCGGGCGAGTACCTCGAAATGTCACGCTTGACGCCTACAGTGCGTCTATTGCGGGAGCTGATCGAGCATTACTGCTTGAAACCCGCATAAATTAACCCCGGTTTGTTCGTACATAAAAGGAGAGTGAGCGTGTCGCCAAGCCTGTTCCGACGATAACCATCAGCCCGCTGTGCGCTTTCACGGTTCATCCTTTTTTGGCTGCTTTTTATTACAGGCCCAGGTGTTATGCCCGAATACGTTAATTGGCTTCGTCACGCGTCCCCCCTATATCAATGCCCACCGCGACTGCACCTTTGTCGTCATGTTGCCCGGCGATGGTGTGGACCATCCGAACTTCGGCAATATCGTCCACGACCTGGTGCTGCTGCACAGCCTGGGCGTGCGCCTGGTACTGGTCCATGGTTCGCGCCCACAGATCGAAGCGCGTCTTGAAGCACGCGGCCTGATCCCGACCTACCACGAAGGCATGCGCATCACCGATGCGGCGACGCTGGAGTGTGTGATCGACGCGGTCGGCCATCTGCGGATCGCTATCGAAGCGCGCTTGTCGATGGACATGGCCTCGTCGCCGATGCAAGGCTCGCGCCTGCGGGTGGCCAGCGGCAACCTGGTGACCGCGCGCCCGATCGGCGTACTCGAAGGCGTGGACTACCACCACACCGGCGAAGTACGCCGCGTCGACCGCAAGGGCATCAACCGCCTGCTGGACGAGCGCTCCATCGTGCTGTTGTCGCCCCTGGGCTATTCGCCCACCGGTGAGATTTTCAACCTGGCCTGCGAAGACGTCGCCACCCGCGCGGCCATCGACTTGGCGGCCGACAAGCTGTTGCTGTTCGGCGCCGACCTCGGCCTGATCGATGAAAACGGCCGCCTGGTGCGCGAACTGCGCCCGCAACAAGTGCCGGCCCACTTGCAACGCCTGGGCAGCAGCAACTACCAGGCCGAACTGCTCGACGCGGCGGCCGAGGCTTGCCGGGGTGGAGTAGGGCGCAGCCATATCGTCAGCTACGCCGAGGACGGCGCCCTGCTCACCGAACTGTTCACCCGTGATGGCGGCGGTACGCTGGTCGCCCAGGAGCAATTCGAACAGGTGCGCGAGGCGGCGATTGAAGATGTCGGCGGCCTGCTCGACCTGATCAGCCCGCTGGAAGAGCAGGGCATCCTGGTGCGGCGTTCACGGGAAGTGCTGGAGCGCGAGATCGAACAGTTCAGCGTGGTCGAGCGCGAAGGCATGATCATCGCCTGTGCGGCGCTGTACCAGATCGCCGATTCAGACGCGGGTGAGTTGGCATGCCTGGCGGTGAACCCGGAATACCGCCATGGCGCGCGGGGGGATGTGTTGCTGGAGCGCATCCAGGCCCGTGCGCGGGCGCAGGGGTTGAAAACTTTGTTCGTACTCACCACGCGCACCGCCCACTGGTTCCGCGAACGGGGGTTTGTGCCAAGCAGTGTGGACCGCCTGCCGTCGGCGCGTGCTTCGCTGTACAACTATCAGCGTAATTCGAAGATCTTCGAGAAAGCCTTGTAAAGCCCTCCCCTCCGACCACCGAGCAGGCTCGCGTAAGCACCGGCCTGCTCGGCGGCTCGGTCTTTCACGTTACAACTGAAATTTAAGCATTCTTGATCTCACGCCGATAACGGGATGGCGACTGTGGGTAGATTGCGGTCGGCAAAGAAATTATTAGTGACACAAAAACTGTAACAAATTGACTGGAGGATGTGCGTTTCGCCATGATGGCGTCGCCTTTTTGATCATGGGTGACGTATGTAATGGAGCGTCCACACTAATCGATCTAAAAAAGTGCTGACAAATACCCTTTAGGAATGAGCTTATGGAACGGTTGGTCTACCCTGACTGCTCCATGTCACGCAAAGGCTTATTCCCGAATCGTATGAAAAAAAATGAAATAATTCTTTTTGGGTGTATGAAAAACTCATTACCCTGCAAGGACCAAATCAACTGTGATTAGACGAAGGTAGTACACACACAAGGTTACGATTGACTTGCCAGTCACTATCCGGCGCTAATCGCGCATCTGTGGATCGAGGGCGTCAGACCCGAGACCGAAGAAATACAAAAATTAGAAATGAGAGGAGCGGTACATGAAGAAGTCCACCTTGGCTTTGGCTGTAGCTTTGGGCGCAATCGCCCAGCAAGCAGGCGCTGCCGGTTTCATCGAAGACAGCAAGGCCAGCGTCAGCTCTCGCACCTTGTATTTCGACAATGATCAGCGTGATGGCGGTGCTGACCAGCGCGAGACGGCGACAGGCCTGAAATTCAACTACCTGTCCGGCTTCACTCAGGGCGTGGTTGGTTTTGGTATCGATGCCCAGGCATTGGTGGGTTTGCACCTGGACGGCGGCCGTGGTCATCACCCAAACAGCAACTCCTTCGTTCCAAGTGATACCGATGGCTCTGCCGTCAGCAGCTGGAGCAGCGCCAGTGCCAACGTCAAGGCCCGCTTCTCCAAGACTGAAGCCCACCTGGGTGGCGCGCTTGCACCGAACCTGCCGATTCTGATCGCCAGCGACGGTCGTCTGTTGCCGCAAACCTTTGAAGGCGGCACCGTCACTTCCAAAGAAATCGACAATGTGACCTTCAATGCCGGTCAGCTCGAACACGCCACTGGTCGTGCTTCCAGCAACAGCACAGGCCTGGCCGTTAACGGCGGTACTCAGGAAAGCAACAAGTTCCGTTTTGGCGGCGCTGACTGGAAGGTCACCAAAGACCTGACCCTGCAGTACTACTACGCGAACCTGGAAGATTACTACAAGCAGCACTTCCTGGGCGCCGTGCATGTGTACCCGATCAGCGAAGGCCAGTCGTTCAAGACCGACCTGCGCTATTTCGACAGCAGCTCCGATGGCAAGAACGGTGATGCAGGCTACCGCTTCAACAACAACGGCGGCTATGCGAAGAACACCGGCGAGGTTGATAACAAAACCTGGAGCGCCATGTTCACCTACTCGTTGGGTGGCAGCGCATTCATGGTTGGTCACCAGCGCGTCAGCGACGATGGTGGTTTTGTCTGGGTAAACCAAGGCAGCGTGGTAGACGGCCGAGGTCGTAACGAAGGTGCTGGTGGCTCCAGCTTCTATCTGTTCACCGACAGCATGATCAACTCGTTCGTTCGCGCGGGTGAAAATACCACCTTCGGTCAGTACTCTTATGACTTTGCCGCACTGGGTGTTCCAGGCCTGAAAACCTCGATCGCTTACCTGCATGGCGATAACATCAAAGCTGCCAACGGTGGCAGTGATCAGTCCGAGTGGGAACGCGATATGCGTATCGACTACACCATTCAGCAAGGTGCGCTGAAAGGTTTCGGTACCACCCTGCGTCATGGTGCTTACCGCGGCAGCGGTACCGGTATCCAGGACCAGGATCAGACGCGTCTGATCTTCAACTACACCTACAGCTTCCTGTAAGTCTGGTTAAGGAAAACCTCGCGTTATCGCGAGGTTTTTCTTAATGTTGCATCAAGTCGAGCCAACCCCCGCAAGCCCTTCCTGAACCCCTCTTTGTACAGCGTCTCAAGGCCTTCTCGAACCTTGGAGGCGATATTGCACCCCGCCCTTTCTCGCGTCCAATGAACACATTTTTAATATTCTTTTATCGTCTAGATAAATCGATATTTATTCTTTTTAAATCAGCGTCAATCCATGCACAGTGGGCTCCATAAGCACTCATCAGGAGCCACACCATGAGCCTAAGACTGGGCGATATCGCCCCCGACTTCGAACAGGATTCCAGCGCCGGCAAGATTCGTTTTCACGAATGGCTTGGTGACAGCTGGGGTGTGTTGTTTTCCCATCCGGCGGACTTCACCCCGGTGTGCACCACCGAGCTGGGCTTTACCGCCAAGCTCAAGGATGAATTCGCCAGGCGTGGCGTCAAGGCCATCGCCCTGTCGGTCGACCCGGTGGACTCGCATCACAAGTGGATCGAAGACATCAATGAGACCCAGAACACCGTCGTCAACTTCCCGATCCTGGCGGACGCCGACCGCAAGGTCTCGGACCTTTACGACCTGATCCATCCCAACGCCAGTGACACCCTCACCGTGCGTTCCCTGTTCGTGATCGACCCGAACAAAAAGATTCGCCTGACCATCACCTACCCGGCGAGTACCGGCCGTAACTTCCACGAAATCCTGCGAGTCATCGACTCGCTGCAACTGACCGACAACCACAAGGTCGCCACCCCGGCCAACTGGCAGGACGGCGATGAAGTGGTGATCGTGCCGTCGCTCAAGGACGAGGAAGAGATCAAGAAGCGCTTTCCAAAGGGTTACAGGGCAGTGAAGCCGTATCTGCGGCTTACCCCACAACCTAACCGCTGACGCGGGACCTCTGTGGGAGGGAGCAAGACCCCTCCCACAGGTTGACCACATTTCAACACTCACATTGCAGGGGTTTTCAGGCCGTTTCGACGGCCTTTTTTTCGCCTGGCAATTGATGAGTGTCATATGCATTTTAAGAATAAACAAATGAAAAAATAAGATTTATAGATATATAAATCTGCTGATAAGGTCTGTCACATATTGGCGCCATCGCCCACCCAGCGAACCGCCGGCACTTGCTCAAGGAATTCCCGCATGTTGGTCGTCACACTCGGAGGCAGCCCCAGCCAGCGTTCCCGCTCCGGGGTCTTGCTGGAAAAAACCCGTCAATGGTTGCAAGGCAAAGGTGTTGAGGTGGTGAGTTACCAGGTACGGGACTTCCCGGCCGAAGACTTGCTGCATGCGCGCTTCGACAGCCCCAGGGTTATCGATCTGTTGCAGCAGGTGGCTAACGCCGATGGCCTGGTAATCGCCACGCCGGTGTACAAGGCCTCGTTCTCCGGCGCGCTGAAAACCCTGCTCGACCTGCTGCCCGAACGCGCCCTGGCCCACAAGGTCGTGTTGCCGATGGCTACAGGCGGCAGCATCGCCCACATGCTGGCGGTGGACTACGCCTTGAAGCCGGTGTTGTCGGCCCTCAAAGCCCAGGAGTTGCTCCACGGTATTTTTGCCGAGGACAGCCAGATCGCCTATGGCGAAGGCAGCGTGCAGGCGCAATTGGTGCCGGTGCTGGAGCAGCGTTTGCACGAAGCGCTGGAAACCCTCTACAGCGCCATGGCCCGCCGCCCGAAACCGCTGGACCCACATGTGCTCAATGAGCGTTTGTTGACTGCTCGCTGGAGCATCTGAGCCTTACCGATTTAAGAAACACTCACCTTACTCAGCCGCCAACGGCCAAGCAGGTGCAGCCAAAACCCTCATCGCATAATTGGAGAGAGCGCCATGCGCACTGTCATCTTGCGTCGTGGTCTGGTCGCACTGTTTGCTGCGGCTGTGTCCTTCGGCGCCATTGTTCAAGCCCAAGCTGCCGAGACCTTGCGGATCGGTTATCAGAAATACGGCACGTTGGTGCTGCTCAAAGCCAAGGGCACCCTGGAAAAACGCCTGGCTGCCCAAGGCGTACAGGTGCAATGGACGGAGTTTCCCGGCGGCCCGCAGTTGCTCGAGGGCTTGAACGTCGGCTCCATCGACTTTGGTGTTACCGGCGAAACCCCGCCGGTGTTCGCCCAGGCCGCCGGCGCCGACCTGCTTTACGTGGCCTACGAGCCACCGGCACCGACCAGCGAAGCGATCCTGGTGCCCAAAGACTCGACGATCAAATCGGTGGCCGAGCTCAAGGGCAAGAAAATCGTGCTCAATAAGGGCTCCAACGTGCACTACCTGCTGGTGCGTGCCCTGGAAGACGCCGGCCTGAAATACACCGACGTACACACCGTATTCCTGCCGCCCGCCGATGCCCGCGCCGCGTTCGAGCGTGGCAGCGTGGACGCCTGGGTGATCTGGGACCCGTACCAGGCCGCCGCCGAGAAACAACTGCAAGCGCGCACGCTGCGCGACGGCACCGGTATCGCCGATAACCACCAGTTTTACCTGGCGACCAAGCCGTATGCCGAGCAACACCCGCAGGTGATCAAGGCGCTGATCGAAGAAGTGCGCGCGGTGGGCGAATGGTCCAAGGCCAACCCACAGGAAGTCACCGAACAAGTCGCGCCGCTGCTTGGCCTGCCGGCTGACATCACCCTGACCTCGGTGAAGCGCCAGGGCTATGGCGCGCTGTTCCTGACCCCGGAAGTGGTTGCCGCCCAGCAGAAAATCGCCGACAGCTTTTACCAACTCAAATTGATCCCCAAGCCCTTGAGCATCAAGGACGTGATCTGGACGCCATCCGCTGCCGTGGCCAAAGCGCCGTAATCCGACTTCTTCAGGAGACAACTCCATGAGCCTCACTATTTTCTGGTTCCTGCCTACCCACGGCGACGGCCATTACCTTGGCACCGCCGAAGGCGCTCGCGCCGTCGACCACGGTTATTTGCAGCAAGTGGCCCAGGCCGCTGACCGCCTGGGTTTCGGTGGAGTGCTGATCCCCACCGGGCGTTCCTGCGAAGACTCGTGGCTGGTGGCCGCGTCGCTGATCCCGGTGACCCAGCGTTTGAAATTTCTGGTCGCCCTGCGCCCCGGGATCATTTCCCCAACGGTGGCCGCGCGTCAGGCCGCGACCCTGGATCGTTTGTCCGGTGGCCGCGCGTTGTTCAACCTGGTCACCGGTGGTGATCCGGACGAGTTGGCCGGCGATGGCTTGTTCCTCAGCCACGAAGAGCGCTACCAGGCTTCGGTCGAGTTCACGCGCATCTGGCGTCGTGTGCTGGAGGGCGAAACCGTGGATTACGATGGCGAACACATCAGCGTCAAAGGCGCCAAATTGCTTTACCCACCGATCCAGCAACCGCGCCCGCCGTTGTA
Organism: Pseudomonas sp. S3_A03; assembly: GCF_054668275.1. NCBI lineage: Bacteria > Pseudomonadati > Pseudomonadota > Gammaproteobacteria > Pseudomonadales > Pseudomonadaceae > Pseudomonas > Pseudomonas sp. S3_A03. Next base: position 3,761,484 of record NZ_CP162753.1, on the reverse strand, counting down.
CTTTGGCGGTTCTTCCGAAGCCGCCCAGGACCTGGCCGCCGAGCAAGTGGAAATGGTGCTGACCTGGGGCGAGCCACCGGCCGCGGTTGCCGAGAAGATCGAACAAGTGCGGGCCAAGGCGGCCAAGCTCGGGCGTACCGTGCGCTTTGGCATTCGCCTGCATGTGATCGTGCGCGAGACCACCGACGAAGCCTGGAAAGCCGCCGACAAACTGATCTCCCATCTGGACGACGACACCATCGCCCGCGCCCAGGCCTCCCTGGCGCGCTTCGATTCGGTTGGCCAGCAACGCATGGCCGCGTTGCACGGCGGCAACCGCGACCATCTGGAAGTGAGCCCCAACCTGTGGGCCGGCGTCGGCCTGGTGCGTGGCGGTGCGGGTACGGCGCTGGTGGGTGATGGCCCGACCGTTGCGGCGCGGGTCAAGGAATACGCCGCGCTGGGCATCGACACCTTTATCTTCTCCGGTTATCCACACCTGGAAGAGTCGTATCGGGTCGCTGAGCTGCTGTTCCCGCACCTGGACATCGAGCGTCCGGAACTGCCGAAAAGCGCCGGCTATGTGAGCCCGTTCGGCGAGATGGTCGCCAACGATATCCTTCCCAAAGCGGCGTCACAGAGCTGAGGTGGCGTTATGAATTATGAAAAATTGAGCCATCGCGTGGCGCCTTGGGCGCTGCCGGTTTTATTGCTGGCGGTGTGGCAGTTGTCCGTGTCGGCGGGCTGGTTGTCGACGCGCATTCTGCCGGCCCCGAGTGCCGTGATTGAAGCCGGGGTGCATCTTGTGGCCAGCGGCGAAATCTGGACCCACCTGGCCATCAGCGGCTGGCGCGCGGGCCTGGGCTTTGTGATCGGTGGCGGCATCGGCCTGGCGCTGGGGTTTATCACTGGCTTGTCGACGTGGGGCGAGCGCCTGCTGGACAGCTCGGTGCAGATGATCCGCAACGTGCCGCACCTGGCGCTGATCCCGCTGGTGATCCTGTGGTTCGGGATCGACGAGACCGCAAAGATTTTCTTGGTGGCCCTCGGTACGTTGTTCCCGATTTACCTCAACACCTACCACGGCATCCGCAACGTCGACCCGGCGTTGGTGGAAATGTCGCGCAGCTATGGCTTGTCCGGGTTCAGCCTGTTCTGGCAAGTCATCCTGCCGGGCGCCCTGCCGTCGATCCTGGTGGGCGTGCGGTTTGCCCTGGGCTTTATGTGGTTGACGCTGATTGTGGCGGAAACCATCTCCGCCAGCTCCGGCATCGGCTACCTGGCGATGAACGCACGTGAGTTCCTGCAAACCGACGTGGTGGTGCTGGCCATCGTGATGTACGCCATTCTCGGCAAGCTGGCCGACCTGGCTGCACGTGGCCTGGAACGTGTGTGGCTGCGCTGGCACCCGGCGTATCAAGTGAATAAAGGCGGTGCGGCATGACAGCTCAACAACCTCCGCGCCTGCTTAAAGGGATCCCCCTGGCAGTGCGCAAATTGCGCAAATCATTTGGCGCACGGCACGTGCTCAAAGAGATTGACCTGCACATTCCGGCAGGCCAGTTCGTGGCCGTGGTCGGCCGCAGTGGTTGCGGCAAAAGTACCTTGCTGCGCCTGCTGGCCGGCTTGGACAAAGCCAGTGGCGGCGAGCTGCTGGCCGGTTCCGCAGCGCTCGGCGAAGCAATTGAAGACACGCGGTTGATGTTCCAGGAAGCGCGCTTGTTGCCGTGGAAAAAAATCATCGACAACGTGGGCCTGGGCCTCAAGGGCGACTGGCGCCCCAAAGCGCTGCAAGCCTTGGACGCGGTCGGCCTGGCGGAGCGCGCCAATGAATGGCCGGCAGCATTGTCCGGTGGCCAGAAGCAACGCGTGGCCCTCGCGCGCGCCCTGATCCACCAACCGCGCTTGCTGTTGCTCGATGAGCCGCTGGGCGCGCTGGATGCCCTGACCCGCATCGAGATGCAGCAACTGATCGAAAACCTGTGGCGCCAGCACGGCTTCACCGTGTTGCTGGTAACCCATGACGTCAGCGAAGCCGTGGCGATTGCCGACCGGGTGATCCTGATCGAAGACGGCGAAATCGGCCTCGACCTGATCGTCGACCTGCCACGCCCACGGGCCCGTGGCTCTCATCGCCTGGCGGCGCTGGAGGCCGAAGTGCTCAACCGTGTGCTGTCGTTGCCCGGCGCTCCGCCGGAACCCGAACCTGTTTCACCGCTGCCTACGCAATTGCGTTGGGCTCAATAACTCACTTGTCCCACGAAGGAAGAACACCATGACCATTAAAGCCATCAACGTGCGTAACCAGTTCAAAGGCACCATCAAGGAAATCGTAGTCGGCGACGTGCTGTCGGAAATCGATGTGCAGACCGCCTCCGGTATCGTCACTTCGGTGATCACCACCCGCTCGGTCAAAGAGCTGGAACTGGTGATCGGCAGTGAGGTGATTGCCTTTGTGAAGTCCACTGAGGTGTCGATCGCCAAGTTGTGAGGGGTGTCGGTCTTGAGGCCGTCATCGGGAGCAAGCCCCCTCCCACATTTGAGTGCATTCCAGAGTTGAAACGCGGTCAATGTGGGAGGGGGCTTGCTCCCGATGAGGCCTACCGGTCACCGCAAGGCTCAGCGCTTGGGCAAATAGGCTGGCAGGTAGAGCCCCACATACGCATCAAACACCCGCATCCCTTCCTCCGCCATACGCGGCGTAATCTGCCCATGCTGATGCACCGAGCGCGCATACACGCGGTCGCTCAGTTCCAGCGCCAGGGCGAACACATCCACGTCGGCTGGCAACCTCGGCACTTCAAAGTGGCGGTTGAACACGGTCAGCATCAGATTTCCCAATTCCAGATCGTGCTGGCGGTCGGCCTGGGTGACTTCGGTGAGGCCATGCTGGGCCAGGATCAGCTGGCGGGCGGCGGCGTCATGTTCATAGATAGTCAGCATGCGCTGTTCGACGATACTGGACAGGTCTCGCCAAGTGTTGAGCGCGTCATGTTCGATGGGCGCCTCAATGGCCGCGCGGAAGGCCGCATGCACATCGGCCGTCAACGCCTCCAGTAACGCCGGCACGTTGGCGAAAAAGTGGTACACCGACGACGGCGGAATCTGCGCCCGTTCGGCCACGCTGTAGATCGACAAACTGTCCACGCCTTCGGCGGCCAGCAAGGTGCGGGCGGCATCAAGGATTGCGTCGATACGTGCCTGGCTGCGGGCGCGGGGTTTGCGAGTGGCGGCGGGGCGGGTGGTCGCGGAAGTCTCCTACAAGGCAGCGGGCATTGTATGAGCAGGGAGATTTAACTGCATTCACAAATCAAAGTGTGGGAGGGGCGGTGCGACGATTCGACTTGCTGCCGATGAGGCCACCTCGGTATCCCAAAAGAAACCCATAAAAAAACGCCACTGACCAAAGTCAGCGGCGTTCCCTTTTACTGCTTCAACCGCTTACACGGTATGCAGGTACCAGTTGTACTCAAGGTCGGAGATGGAGTGTTCGAACTCTTCCAGCTCACTTTCCTTACAGGCGACGAAGATATCGATGTATTTAGGATCGATGTACTTGGCCATTACCTCGCTGTCGTCCAACTCACGCAGGGCATCGCGCAGGTTGTTCGGCAGGCTTTGCTCGTTCTGCTCGTAGCTGTTGCCTTCCACTGGAGCGCCCGGTTCGATCTTGTTGGTCAGACCATGGTGCACGCCTGCCAGGACCGAAGCCATCAGCAGGTAAGGGTTGGCGTCGGCGCCGGCCACGCGGTGTTCGATACGTACCGCGTCGGACGAGCCGGTCGGTACGCGAATCGCTACGGTGCGGTTGTCCAGGCCCCAGCACGGCGAGTTCGGCACGTAGAACTGTGCGCCGAAACGACGGTAGGAGTTGACGTTGGGGCACAGGAACGCCATCTGGGCGGGTAGGGTCTCCAGCACACCGCCGATCGCGTGACGCAATGCGGCGTTCTGCTCGGGATCCTCGCTGGCGAAGATGTTCTTGCCGTCCTTGTCCAGGATCGAAATATGCACGTGCAGCCCGTTGCCTGCCTGGCCTGGGTAAGGCTTGGCCATGAAGGTGGTGTCCATCTCATGGTCGTAGGCGATGTTCTTGATCAGGCGCTTGAGCAGTACCGCGTAGTCGCAGGCCTTGATCGGGTCGGCCACGTGGTGCAGGTTCACTTCGAACTGCGCCGGGGCACTTTCCTTGACGATGGCGTCGGCCGGGATGCCTTGCTCCTTGGCACCTTCGAGGATGTCCTGGAGGCAGTCGACGTATTCGTCGAGGTCGTCGATCAGGTAAACCTGTGTCGAATGCGGGCGTTTGCCGGAGATCGGCGAGCGGGGCGGTTGTGGGCGGCCGTTCACGTTCTCCTGGTCGATCAGGTAGAACTCAAGCTCGAAGGCAGCGCAGATGGTCAGGCCCATGTCATCGAACTTGCTGACGACTTGGCGGAGCACTTCGCGCGGATCGGCGAAGAAAGGTTCACCTTCAAGTTCGTGCATGGTCATCAGCAGTTGCGCGGTAGGGCGCTTTTGCCAGGGCTCATTGCACAGGGTGTCGGGGATTGGATAACAGATTCGGTCAGCATCACCGATGTCCAGGCCCAGGCCGGTGCTTTCCACCGTCGAGCCGTTGATATCCAGGGCAAATAAAGAGGCAGGCAGGTTAATGCCCTTCTCGTAAACCTTGTGGAGGCTGGTGCGTTCGATGCGCTTGCCGCGCACCACACCATTCATATCCGCAATTAGAAGGTCTACGTACAGAACCTCAGGATGATCCTTAAGGAACGCGTTCGCTTCGTTAAGCTGAACGGCACGCGGGGGTACCGACATGATGCAACACCTTTGTTGTTAAAAATATCAATCATTGATCTTTTCTGGTTTCAGTCAACCCGAACGGCATGCCGAAGTCAAGCGAGGCCTTTTTTGCCCTAAAAAAGCGCTCCGCAGGCTTTTTTGGGGCTTTTTAGGGCGGTTTTTTGGGTTTGATGGGCTTGGGACTCGCGGGCTTGAGCGGGCCGTGTTGTATTTTTTACGGGGGTGTTGTGTAAAAAAATGAACAAGGCTAAGCTCGATTCAAACCCATAACAGCAATAATACCGGGGTGCTTCATGTTTCACCTGCCGCCATTCGGCGTCTCTGCCTGCTTGCGCCAGGCTTTGTCCGCAGTTCATTCATCCCGTGTGAATACCCACGCTCCGGCCAATATTCTTGACGGCCTGTCCGACCTCTTCCTTGCCCTCGCCACCGCCGATGAACGGCCCTCATTCGTTGCGCCGATCAAGATTGCGCACAACTTTGGCGTGAGGAATGCAACGCTGCAGCAAATGGCAGGTAAGCTCCTACCCTGAACGAAAAAACGACGCGGATGCTGCGTCAACCAACGCCTGGCCTTTAATGGATGCCAGGAAACCCAGCCCAGAGGCATTTATGAGTAACAACCTCGACCAGCTCACCGATTGGTTGAAAGACCACAAGATCACAGAAGTCGAATGCATGATTGGCGACCTCACCGGCATCACCCGGGGCAAGATCTCGCCGACCAACAAATTCATCGCCGAAAAGGGCATGCGCCTGCCCGAGAGCGTGCTGTTGCAGACCGTGACCGGCGACTATGTCGAAGACGACATCTATTACGAACTGCTCGACCCGGCCGACATCGACATGATCTGCCGCCCCGACCAGAACGCGGTGTTCCTGGTGCCCTGGGCCATCGAGCCGACCGCCCAGGTGATCCACGATACCTACGACAAGCAAGGCAACCCGATCGAGCTGTCGCCGCGCAACGTGCTCAAGAAAGTCCTCAAGCTCTACGCCGACAAAGGTTGGCAGCCCATCGTGGCGCCGGAGATGGAGTTCTACCTGACCAAGCGCTGCGAAGACCCGGACTTCCCGCTGCAACCGCCGATCGGCCGTTCCGGGCGCCCGGAGACGGGTCGCCAGTCCTTCTCTATTGAAGCCGCCAACGAATTCGACCCGCTCTTCGAAGACGTCTACGACTGGTGCGAACTGCAGGAGCTGGACCTCGACACCCTGATCCACGAAGACGGCACCGCGCAGATGGAAATCAACTTCCGTCACGGCGACGCGCTGTCGCTGGCCGATCAGATCCTGGTGTTCAAGCGCACCATGCGTGAAGCCGCCCTCAAGCACGACGTGGCCGCCACCTTCATGGCCAAGCCGATGACCGGCGAGCCCGGCAGCGCGATGCACCTGCACCAGAGCATCATCGACATCGCCACGGGCAAGAACGTCTTCTCCAATGAAGACGGAAGCATGAGCCAGCTGTTTCTCAACCACATTGGCGGCCTGCAGAAATTCATCCCTGAATTGCTGCCGCTGTTTGCCCCTAATGTGAACTCGTTCCGCCGCTTCCTGCCCGATACCTCGGCGCCGGTGAACGTGGAATGGGGCGAAGAAAACCGCACCGTCGGCCTGCGCGTACCGGATGCCGGCCCGCAGAACCGCCGTGTCGAGAACCGCCTGCCGGGCGCCGACGCCAACCCGTACCTGGCGATTGCCGCCAGCCTGCTGTGCGGCTACATCGGCATGGTCGAAGGCCATAACCCGAGCGCGCCGGTGGTTGGGCGTGGTTACGAGCGGCGCAACCTGCGCCTGCCGTTGACCATCGAAGACGCCCTGGAACGCATGGAAAACAGCAAGACCATCGAGAAATACCTGGGTCAGAAATTCATCACAGGCTACGTCGCGGTCAAGCGGGCCGAGCACGAAAACTTCAAGCGCGTCATCAGTTCGTGGGAGCGGGAATTCCTGCTCTTCGCCGTCTGATGCGCCGGGCGTGCGGCTCGCGCCGTGCGCCCTCACCGAAATTTGAGGAGATTGGTATGTCCAGCAACAACCCGCAAACCCGTGAATGGCAAGCCTTGAGCAACGATCACCATCTGGCGCCGTTCAGCGACTTCAAGCAATTGAAAGAGAAAGGCCCACGGATCATCACCAAAGCCCACGGCGTGCTACTTGTGGGACAGCGAAGGCAACAAGATCCTCGACGGCATGGCCGGCCTGTGGTGCGTGGCAATCGGTTACGGTCGCGATGAACTCGCCGACGCCGCCGCCAAGCAAATGAAAGAACTGCCGTATTACAACCTGTTCTTCCAGACCGCTCACCCGCCCGTGCTGGAACTGGCCAAAGCCATTTCCGATATCGCGCCCGCCGGCATGAACCACGTGTTCTTCACCGGTTCCGGCTCCGAAGGCAACGACACCATGTTGCGCATGGTTCGCCATTACTGGGCGATCAAAGGCCAACCGAACAAGAAAACCATCATCAGCCGCAAGAATGGCTACCACGGCTCCACCGTGGCCGGCGCCAGCCTGGGCGGCATGACGTATATGCATGAACAGGGCGACTTGCCGATCCCGGGCATCACCCACATCGCCCAGCCGTACTGGTTTGGCGAAGGCGGCGACATGAGCCCCGACGAGTTCGGGACCTGGGCCGCCAACCAGTTGGAAGAAAAAATCCTGGAGTTGGGCGTGGACAACGTCGGTGCCTTTATTGCCGAGCCGATCCAGGGCGCCGGTGGCGTCATCGTGCCGCCCGCCACTTACTGGCCGCGCATCAAGGAAATCCTCGCCAAGTACGACATCCTGTTCATTGCCGACGAAGTCATCTGCGGGTTCGGCCGTACCGGTGAGTGGTTCGGGAGCGATTTCTACGACCTCACGCCACACATGATGACCATCGCCAAGGGCCTTACCTCGGGTTACATCCCCATGGGCGGCCTGATCGTGCGCGACGACGTGGTCGCCGTGCTCAATGAAGGCGGTGATTTCAACCACGGCTTCACCTACTCCGGCCACCCGGTGGCGGCGGCGGTGGCCATGGAAAACATCCGCATCATGCGCGATGAAAAAATCGTCAGCCGCGTTCACGATGAAACGGCACCGTATTTGCAAAAGCGTTTGAGGGAATTGGCGGATCACCCGTTGGTGGGCGAAGTTCGCGGCGTGGGCATGCTCGGTGCAATCGAGCTGGTTCAAGACAAGGCCACCCGCAAGCGTTATGAAGGCAAGGGCGCGGGCATGATTTGCCGCACTTTCTGCTTCAACAACGGCCTGATCATGCGCGCCGTGGGTGACACCATGATCATTTCGCCGCCGCTGGTGATCAGCAAGGCCGAAATCGATGAGCTGGTGACCAAGGCGCGTACGTGCCTGGACCTGACTTTGGCGGCGTTGCAGGGCTAAGTGCTAGGCTCAGTGCGCGGTGCATTGAGCAGTTACAAATGTTGGGGGCTCTGGTTGAAAGCCGGCCCCTGAACTTGCCAGACTGTCGCCCTGTTTTGTTGCCCTCTGGAAGGGCCGCTGAACATAAAAAAACGTGGCCCAAAAAAGAAAAATTGGAGCATCACCAAATGAAGGCATTAGGTTTGAAGAACGCCGGCAAGACCCTCCTCGCCTTGTCCCTGATGGGCGCAATGGCGGGCGGCGCCCAGGCAGCCGATAAAGTGCTGCACGTCTACAACTGGTCCGACTACATCGCACCGGACACCATCGCCAACTTTGAAAAAGAGTCGGGCATTAAAGTGGTGTACGACGTCTTCGACAGCAACGAGACCCTCGAAGCCAAGTTGCTGGCAGGCAAGTCCGGCTACGACATCGTCGTACCGTCGAACAACTTCCTCGCCAAGCAGATCAAGGCCGGTGTTTACCAGGAGCTGGACAAGTCCAAGCTGTCCAACTACAGCAACCTGAACACATCCCTCGCTTAAAGCCGTGTCGGTCAGCGACCCGGATAACAAGCATGCCTTCCCGTACATGTGGGGTTCGATCGGCATCGGCTACAACCCGGAGAAGGTCAAGGCCGCGCTGGGCGTGGACAAGATCGACTCCTGGGATGTGCTGATGAAGCCTGAAAACATCGCCAAGCTGAAAAGCTGCGGCGTGAGCTTCCTCGATTCGCCGACCGAAATGCTGCCGGTGGCGCTGCACTACCTGGGCCTGCCGACCGACACTCAGAAGAAGGCCGATCTGAAGCAGGCTGAAGACCTGTTCCTGAAAATCCGTCCTTCGATCGGCTACTTCCACTCCTCCAAGTACATCTCGGACCTGGCCAACGGCAACATCTGCGTGGCCGTGGGTTACTCGGGCGACATCCAGCAGGCCAAGTCCCGCGCGGCTGAAGCCGGTGGCAAGGTCAAGGTTGCCTATGACATTCCGAAGGAAGGCGCCGGTAGCTTCTTCGACATGGTCGCCATCCCTAAAGATGCCGAAAACGTCGACGCCGCCTACACGTTCCTCAACTACCTGCTCAAGCCTGAAGTGATGGCCTCCATCACCAACAGCGTGCGTTTCCCGAACGGTAACGAGAAGGCCACCGCACTGGTCGACAAAGACATCACCAGCGACCCGGGCATCTACCCACCAGCCGATGTCCAGGCCAAGCTCTACGCGATTGCTGACTTGCCGGCTGCGACCCAGCGTGAAATGACACGCAGCTGGACCAAGATCAAATCCGGTAAATAAGCCGTGCTACCTGTGGAAGGGGGCTTGCTCCCTTCCACACATAAAATGACAGAAAGTTTTGCCGGATCGGTTTATCGAGGGTAAGTTGCGCGCCGGTTTTGTTGCCGGGCAACAACTTTGGGCCCAACTATTTAAGAGGACCTCCACGTGCCAATTTCTTTATTTCGCCAAGCCATGCTGGTGGGCGCGGGTATCACGCTGGCGTTGAGCGTGCAGGCCGCACCGACGGTGCATATTTATAACTGGTCGGACTACATCGGTACCGACACCCTGGCCAACTTCGAAAAGGCCACCGGTATCAAGCCCGTGTATGACGTGTTTGATTCCAACGAAACCCTGGAAGGCAAGCTGCTGGCCGGGCGTACCGGCTACGACGTGGTGGTGCCGTCCAACCACTTCCTCGGCAAGCAGATCAAGGCCGGGGCGTTCCAGAAACTCGACAAGTCATTGCTCACGAACTACGCCAACCTCGACCCGGCACTGCTCAAGCGCCTGGAAAAGAACGACCCGGGCAACCAGTACGCGGTGCCGTACCTGTGGGGCACCAATGGCATCGGCTACAACGTCGACAAAGTGAAGCAAGTGCTGGGTGTCGACAAGATCGATTCCTGGGCCGTGTTGTTCGAACCGGAAAACATGAAGAAGCTGGCCACCTGCGGCGTGTCCTTCATGGACTCGGCGGATGAAATGCTGCCGGCTGTACTCAACTACATGGGCCTGGACCCGAACAGCACCAACCCGGCGGACTACAAAAAGGCCGAGGAAAAGCTGCTGAAAGTGCGGCCCTACGTGACCTACTTCCACTCATCCAAATACATCTCGGACCTGGCCAACGGCAACATCTGCGTGGCCGCCGGGTTCTCCGGCGATGTGTTCCAGGCCAAGGCCCGTGCGGCCGAGGCGGGCAAAGGCGTGAACATCGCCTACGCGATTCCCAAAGAAGGCGGCAACCTGTGGTTTGACGTGTTGGCGATCCCCAAGGATGCCGCCAACGTCAAAGAGGCCCACGCCTTCATCAACTATTTGCTGCAACCTGAGGTGATCGCCCAGGTCAGTGATTACGTCGGTTACGCCAACCCTAACCCTGGGGCGGACAAGCTGATGGAGCAATCGATACGCACCGACGAAGCGGTTTACCCACCGCAGGCGGTTCTCGAGCGGACATTCGTCAACTTCGAGCTACCCCCGAACGTGCAGCGTTTAATGACCCGTAGCTGGACCAAGGTCAAGACGGGCAAGTAAGGCTCAAACTATCCAAGGCTGGCCCGCATTGGGCCGGCTGCACAGTTTTTTTTGGGAGTTTCGTAAATGGCAGTTGCCTCCGGCGCCTATAAGAAAGCCCTCGAGGGCGACCAGACACCGAAGAAGGTGCTGGTCAAAATCGACCGGGTCACGAAGAAGTTCGACGAGACGATTGCCGTGGACGATGTGTCCCTGGAAATCAAGAAAGGCGAGATCTTCGCCTTGCTCGGCGGTTCGGGTTCGGGCAAGTCCACCTTGCTGCGCATGCTCGCAGGCTTCGAGCGCCCGACCGAAGGCCGCATCTACCTCGACGGTGTGGACATCACCGACATGCCGCCCTACGAGCGGCCGATCAACATGATGTTCCAGTCCTACGCCCTGTTCCCGCACATGACCGTGGCGCAGAACATTGCCTTCGGCCTGCAACAGGACAAGATCCCCAAGGCCGAGGTCGACGCCCGCGTGGCCGAGATGCTCAAGCTGGTGCAGATGAGCCAGTACGCCAAGCGCAAGCCGCACCAGTTGTCCGGTGGCCAGCGCCAGCGGGTTGCCCTGGCGCGCTCCCTGGCCAAACGCCCGAAGCTGCTGCTGCTCGATGAGCCGATGGGCGCACTGGACAAGAAGCTGCGTTCGCAGATGCAGCTTGAGCTTGTCGAAATCATCGAGCGCGTCGGCGTGACCTGCGTGATGGTGACCCACGACCAGGAAGAGGCCATGACCATGGCCGAACGCATCGCGATCATGCACCTGGGCTGGATCGCGCAGATCGGCAGCCCCATCGATATCTACGAAACCCCCACCAGCCGCCTGGTGTGCGAGTTCATCGGCAACGTCAACATTTTCGACACCCAGGTGGTCGACGACGCCGAAGGCCACGCGGTGCTCAAGTGCCCGGACCTGGACCGCGACATCTACGTGGGCTACGGCATCGCCACCTCGGTGGAAGACAAGTCGGTGACCTACGCCATTCGCCCGGAAAAGCTGCTGGTCACCACCGAAATGCCGACCTGCGAACACAACTGGTCCAGCGGCAAGGTGCACGACATCGCCTACCTGGGCGGCCACTCGGTGTTCTACGTAGAGCTGCCGAGCGGCAAGCTGGTGCAGTCCTTCGTCGCTAACGCCGAACGCCGTGGCCAGCGGCCGACCTGGGGTGACCAGGTCTACGTGTGGTGGGAAGACGACAGCGGCGTGGTACTGCGCTCATGAACATGAAGAAGCTCAAGCGGCGCTTGCACCGCATCGTCCCCAGCGGCAAGCAGGTGGTCATCGGGATTCCGTTCCTGTGGCTGTTCCTGTTTTTCGCCTTGCCGTTTTTCATTGTCCTGAAAATCAGCTTTGCCGAAGCCGACGTGGCGATCCCGCCGTATACCGAGATCTACACCTACGTTGAGCAAAAACTGCAGGTGGTGCTGAACCTGGCCAACTACCAGTTACTGGCGGGGGATGAGCTGTATATCTCCGCCTACCTGGGCTCGCTGAAGATGGCCTTTTTCAGCACGCTGCTGTGCCTGCTGATCGGCTATCCGATGGCCTACGCCATTGCTACCGCGCGCAAAGAAATGCAGACCGTGCTGGTGCTGCTGATCATGATGCCGACCTGGACCGCCATTTTGATCCGCGTGTATGCGTGGATGGGCATCCTCAGCAACAACGGTTTGCTCAATGGTTTCCTGATGTCCATGGGGCTGATCAACGAGCCGCTGCAGATCCTCAACACCAACATCGCGGTGTATATCGGCGTGGTTTATTCATACCTGCCGTTCATGATCCTGCCGCTGTACGCCAACCTGGTGAAGCACGACCAGAGCCTGCTTGAAGCTGCATCGGACCTGGGTTCGAGCACGTTCAACAGCTTCTGGAAGATCACCGTGCCGCTGTCCAAGAACGGCATCATCGCCGGTTGCATGCTGGTGTTTATCCCGGTGGTGGGCGAGTTCGTGATCCCTGAACTGCTCGGCGGCCCGGAAACCCTGATGATCGGTAAAGTGCTGTGGCAAGAGTTCTTCAACAACCGTGACTGGCCGGTGGCGTCTGCCCTGGCGGTGGTGATGCTGGCGATCCTGATCGTGCCGATCATCCTGTTTAACCGCAGCCAAGCCAAAGAGATGGAGGGCAAGATATGAAGCGCGTCAGTTTCTCAAGCTTCATGCTGGTGGCGGGGTTGTTGTTTATCTACCTGCCGATGCTGATCCTGGTGATCTACTCGTTCAACGAATCCAAACTGGTGACGGTGTGGGGCGGTTGGTCGATCAAGTGGTACGTGGGCCTGCTGGACAACACCCAACTGATGGGCTCGGTGGCGCGCTCCCTGGAGATCGCCTGCTACACGGCGGTGGCCGCGGTGGCACTGGGTACATTGGCGGCGTTCGTGCTCACGCGCATCAGCCAGTTCAAGGGCCGCACGTTGTTCGGCGGCCTGGTGACCGCGCCGTTGGTGATGCCCGAAGTGATCACCGGTCTGTCGCTGTTGCTGCTGTTCGTGGCCATGGCGCAACTGATCGGCTGGCCCCAGGAGCGTGGCATCGTCACCATCTGGATCGCCCACACCACGTTCTGTGCGGCGTATGTGGCGGTGGTGGTGTCGGCGCGTTTGCGTGAGCTGGACCTGTCGATCGAAGAAGCGGCGATGGACCTGGGCGCGCGGCCGTGGAAGGTGTTCTTCCTGATCACTATCCCGATGATCGCGCCGTCGCTGGCCGCCGGCGGCATGATGTCGTTTGCGTTGTCCCTGGATGACCTGGTACTGGCCAGCTTCGTGTCCGGCCCGGGCTCCACTACCTTGCCGATGGAAGTGTTTTCGGCCGTGCGGCTTGGGGTTAAACCCGAGATCAACGCGGTGGCCAGCCTGATTCTGTTGGCGGTGTCGCTGGTGACCTTCCTGGTGTGGTTCTTCAGCCGTCGTGCCGAGGAACACCGCAAGAAGGCGATCCAGCAGGCGATTGAAGAAGCCGCTGCCGATGGCTGGCAGCAGCCGGACAAGCGTCGGGCGCCAGCGCCGGTCTAACTGACGGAGCAGGCGCAAACTGTGGGAGCAGGCTTGCCCCCTCCCACAGTGTTGATCCGTTATCGAACTGGCAGCAGTTTCAGCGTGCCCCGAGTATTCGCCGTGATTTCCTCTTCGGTGAAATGCGCCTGTTCGTAACCGCCTTCGATGTAGGTTTCGGCCTGGTCGCTGTAGTGGCGATCAAACGGTACACCGCTTTGTCCCACTGGGTTGATGGTCAGCGCATGGGCCGCGTCGGCGAAGTCGATCAGGCGGCGGGTCGAGGGGCCGTAGGTCACCGGCCACGGTGCGGGGCCGATCGCGGCCGATTGGTTGTTTGGCACCTCGTGGCTGCCGGGGGCCGGGAAGGGGCCGACATTGACGATCAGGTCCAAGGGCTTTTGTGAACCCAGTGGGTGGCCATGGGTAAGGGGGTGCGCCTTGCCCCATTGCCATTGGGCGGGGTCGTCGCCGAAGGTGGCCTTGAGGTGCGCGAGGCTGTTGTCCCAGGCGAGCTTGACGGCGTCGGCGCGTTTGCCGTCCCACCAGGGCGAACTCGGGTCGGCGGCCAGGCGCGGTAAGGCGGCGTCGATTGCCCGGGTGCCGAGCAAGGTCTTGAACAGGTTATCGCCCAGTTTTGGGTGGAAGGCCGCATCCGCCAGGTTGAACAGGAACTGGTTGAACAGCGTGGCGCTGATGGAGTCCAGCGGGTAATCGCCTTTCCAGGCGGCCAGTTGTTCCACCAGCTTGAGTTGCGACGGGTCCTTGACCACCTCGCGCAACACCGGCAACAGCGGCGCCAGCAAGCGCGGGCCGAAGGCGGTCGTGGTGCCCAGTTGCAAGGCTTGGCTGTTGTTTACATCCCACTTCACGCTTTTATCGCTCAACTGCGCGTTCAACTGCTGGCCCCGGTCGGCCAGGTTGTAGTAGCCGGGGATCTCCATGCCGCTGGGCGATACCGGTTGGGCATTGGCCGAAACCACATAGCCGCGCGCCGGGTTTTCTTCCTGGGGGTTGGCGCTGAAGGGGTAAAAGCCCAGCTTGTCGGCCTGGGCGGTGCTGCCGTCGAGGATAAACCCAGGGTTGGCACCGGCCGGGCGGATCGGCAGTTGCGCCGCGGCCCACCAGCCGATATCGCCCTTGGCATTGGCCCACACAATATTCAGCCCCGGCGCAGAGACCTTGGCCGCTGCGGCCCGGGCCTTGGCCAGGGTATCGGCGCGGTTGAGCTGGTAGAAACCTTCGAGGATCGGGTTCTGGGTGTCGAGGAATGCCCACCACATCGCGATTGGCGTGTTGCCGGCGTTCTCGCCGAGTACGTCATTGATGATCGGCCCATGGGGCGACTGACGCAGCGTGAGGGTGACCGGGGCCTGGCCCTTCACCGCGATCTGTTGCGCGCTGCTGGTCATGTCTACCCACTGGTCGTGGTACCAGACCTGATTGGGGTTGGCCGGGTTGACCTTTTCGGCGATCAGGTCAAGGTCGTCGTTCTGGAACATGGTCAGGCTCCAGCCGAAGTCCAGGTTGTGCCCCAGGAACGCCACCGGCACCAGCGCGTTGTGATAGCCATACAGCTCGAAGCCCGGCGCCGACAGCTGCGCTTCGTACCATACCGACGGCACTGAAAAGCGAATATGCGGGTCGCCCGCCAGCAAGGGTTTGCCGCTGTTGGTGCGGCTGCCGCTGATGGCCCAGGCATTGCTGCCTTCGAACTGCGGCAAGCCATTGTCGGCCAGGGCCTGGTCGCTCAGGGCGGCTATCGCGCCCAGGGTTTGCCAGTCACCGGCAGCCAGGTTCAGCGCGCCCTTGGGTTGCCAGCCCAGGTCGAAGACGTTCAGGTACTCGCTGCCCAACTGGTCGCGGACGTAAGTCAGCAATGGCTCGGTACGAAACGCGGCGGCAAAACTGTAGGCCAGGTAGCCGGCGACGCTGATGGTGTCTTCGGCGGTGAACCGGCGTTTGGGAATGCCCAGCACGTCGAACTCCATGGGGCTGGCGTGGCTGTCCTGATACTGGTTTATGCCGTCCAGGTAGGCTTGCAGGGCTTCCCATGCGGGGGACTCATGGTCCATGTGTTCCACGTAGCTCAAGGCGCGTTCACGAATGCGCAGGCTGCGAAACAGCTTGTCGGTTTCCAGCAGCTTGGGCCCCAGCACCTCGGCCAGTTCGCCACGGGCCAGGCGCCGCATGATCTCCATCTGGAACAACCGGTCCTGGGCGTGCACGTAGCCCAGCGCGCGATACAGGTCGGCCTCGTTCTCGGCGCGGATGTGCGGCACGCCACGGTCGTCGTAGCGCACCGTGACCGAGCCTCGCAGGTTGGCCAGCGAAACCGTGCCCTGGCGGGTGGGTTGCTTGCTGTACACGTACCAGCCGGCACCGAGGGTGATCAGCACCAGCAGCACCGCGAGAACCCGCAAGACGCGCTTCATGGACTTTCCTTACAGAGAGTGGAGTGACTAACGAGCTTCAGGCCACGAACAATAGCAGCCCACCGCCAGGGTGTGCGTGGCATTCACGTCGCGCCCCGTTCCAAGGGCTTTGAGGATCGGCTCGATGAAGCTGTTGCTCGAATTGCACGTCAGCCCTTCGCTGTAGGGCCCGAAATACGCAAGCTTGCCGCTGCGATCCCAGATGCCCACGGCGGGGCTGGCGGGCACTTGATCGGCGCCGGGCAGGGTTGTGAGGGTTTTCATGGTGCGCAGGTTATCGGGCAGTTGGCCGTGGCTGCCGGGCTTTTGCAGGGCATAGAACTCAACGCCCTGGGGCGCGTACTGCTCGATCAGTTCGCCCAGGTGCTGCTGGTTGCCGACATTGCATGGGCAGGCCGGGTCCCAGAAGTGCACCAGGCGAATCGGGCCTGGCCCGGCGAGGTCGGCGGGCAGTTTCAAGGGGTCACCGGAAAACACCGCCGTGTGCTCGCTGAACGCACGCAGGTAGCGGCCCTGGAACCAGTTATATGCCGCCCATAGCACGCCGGCGCAGAGGATCAGGACCAGGCTGGCGAACAGGGCGTTACGGTAGGGCGGTCGCATTCAGATCTATCCTCGAAGGTCGCGTAGCTTGCCATGCTTGCCCTGACAGATGAATATCGCAGCTCGATATTCATCTTCGCCGTCAGTCTGGAAGCCTTTATGCCCGTCACCTTTGACCCCGATCATCTGCGCGACAGCTTGCGACCCCTGGTGGATGCGCAGCCGCTCAGCGCCGAGGCGCGGGTGTATCAGCGTTTCTACGGCTTGGACCTGGCCGCGCGCAAAGTGCCGGCCGTGAGCCGCCTGGGGCGCTTGAAGGTTGACGGGTTCGCGGTGGTGGCGCAGGTGTGGTGGCCACCCGCTCCGGTGGCGACGATGTTCATGTTCCACGGCTTCTACGACCATATGGGCCTATACCGCCACGTAGTGGACTGGGCGCTGGACCAAGGCTTTGTGGTGATTGCCTGCGACCTGCCGGGCCATGGTTTGTCCAGCGGCGCACGGGCCAGCATCGATGACTTCGCGGTGTACCAGAACGTGGTGCAGGCGCTGTTCGCCCAGGCCGAGGCGCTGCACCTGCCGCAGCCCTGGCACCTGTTCGGGCAGAGTACTGGCGGCGCGGTGGTGGTGGATCATTTGCTCCACCACGGCGCCGACAGCCCGGCGCAGGGCAAGACCTTCCTGCTGTCGCCGCTGGTGCGTCCGCGTGCCTGGGGCTGGTCCCAGCTGAGTTATTACCTGCTGCGGCCGTTCGTCAACGGTATCGCCCGGCGATTCAGCGAGAACACCAACGATCCTGAATTCAAGCCGTTTTTGGAAGCCGACCCGCTGCAACCGCGCCAACTGCCCACCGCCTGGGTGGGTGCGCTGTTGCGCTGGATCAAGCGCATCGAAGCCGCGCCGCGCAGCCCACGGCGGCCGATAATCGTGCAGGGCGAGGAAGATATGACGGTGGACTGGCAGCACAATTTGCAGGTGCTGCGGGGTAAGTTTGATCAGCCGCAGGTGTTGATGCTCAAGCGCGGTCGGCACCATTTGGCGAACGAGATTCCCGAGATTCGCGATGAATATTTCAGCTTTCTCACGGATCAATTGAAGTAACACAGTCCAAATGTGGGAGGGGGCTTGCTCCCGATAGCAGTGTGTCAGGCAAACATTTTTTGCTGATCCACCGCTATCGGGAGCAAGCCCCCTCCCACATTTTTATTACTGCGTCAGGCTTGAGGTGCTTTGGCCAACCGCAAGACCTGCACGAATGGCGGCCAACGCCGCCTGGTAATACGCCTTACCTTCCGGCGACTCCGCAAACGTCGCGAATTCTTCCAGTTCGGGGTCAGACAAGTCTCGATAGACGTACAGCAACGTGTTGTTCAGGTCGTTGCCAATCTGCTGCATCAAGCGTTCGCGCTGCCCATTCAACATGCCTTGTGCCTGGCCGCCGCCCAGTAGGCCGGGGATCATCTGGCTCAGGCTGTCTGCGGCCACGCCGGCAATCGCCAGGCTCACTTCGGCCCCGGCTTCACGGGCAGGCAATGCCTGGGCCAGGTGGCCGATGATCAGGCTGCGGGTCGCGTCGGCTTCGATCTTCGGCAGGCCCTGAGCGTTTTTTGCCAGTTGGTCGCGGCGGGTGGCGAGCAACTCGGCGGCGACAATCTTGCGGCCCAATGGCGATTGGAAGAACGCCAGCGCAGGCTTTGGGTCCGCCAGGTTTTTGCGCAACTGCGCCTCGGCGCGTTGGTCCATGGCCTGGGCGGCAAAGCGCTTGTTGCTGTTGTCCACCAACGCCTGATACACCGCCGGCGGCAGGCTATTGCGGTAGCGCTGCTGGGCCGCACTGAGGGCGTCATTGAAATGCGCACGTTGTTCGGCCCAGCCGGCGACCTTGTACAACTGGTCATGGCCGTCTGCCCAGGCGGGCAAAACGCAGAACATCAGCAAGGAAAAAAACAAACGACGCATATGGACTCCTGTCAGTCGGCCACTATTGTCCGTGTCGGGCGTAGGATTTGTCGAGAAGTCCTATCAGTCACCTGACTAAAGTGTATTCAGACGCTCGACGGCGCTGTCGGATTTGAAGACGTATGGATACTATGCGCGCCATGCAAATGCCCCTTGATCATCCCCTGCTGCAACGCATCGTCGACGACCTGGCCGAAAAAGGTTGGTCGCAGCAGAACGGCTTCCTGCCCCAGGCTCTGACCCTGGAACTGGCGGCTGAGTGCCGTAAACGTGCGGTCGAAGGTGAGTTGGCGCCGGCAGCGGTGGGGCGTGGGCCGGCCCAGGAGATTCGCGAAGGTATTCGCGGCGACCACATCCAGTGGCTGGAGGCGGGCGACGCCGCCGTCTGCGACCGCTACATGGCGGTGATGGACAGCCTGCGTCTGGCGATGAACCGGGGTCTGTTCCTCGGCCTGGAAGATTTCGAAAGCCATTTCGCGATGTACCCGCCGGGGGCGTTTTACCTCAAGCACCTGGATCGTTTTCGCGACGATGACCGGCGCATGGTCTCGGCGGTGATCTACTTGAATGATGCCTGGTTGCCGGAACACGGCGGCCAGTTGCGCATGTACCTCAAGGACGGCGTCGAATACGACGTGGTGCCCAGCGGCGGATGCCTGGTGGTGTTCCTGTCGGGCGAAGTGCCCCACGAAGTCATGCCTGCCACGCGCGAACGCCTGTCCCTCACCGGCTGGTTTCGCCGGCGCGGCAATGAGCCCTTTTGACATGCAAAAGATCCTGGTCAGCCGCTGCTTGCTCGGACACAAAGTGCGCTACGACGGCGGCGCCAGTGGGCCGTTCGATCAACTGGCCGTGTGGCAAGCCGAAGGGCGCGTGATTGCGATCTGCCCGGAAGTGGCAGGCGGTTTGCCGACGCCCAGGCCTCCTGCCGAGATCCCCGGTGGGCAGGGCATCGATGTGTGGGACGGTCGGGCCCAGGTGCTGACCGCCGAGGGCGAAGATTTCAGCGCCGCCTTCCTCGACGGGGCCCGGCAGGCATTGGCATTGGTGCAACGGCACGGCATCCGTATCGCCATCCTCAAGGCCAACAGCCCGTCCTGCGGCAACCTGCTGACCTATGACGGCACCTTCAGCGGCGTGAAGGTCACTGGCGAAGGCGTCACGGCGGCGCTGCTCAAGCGCCACGGTGTACAGGTGTTCAGTGAGCTGGAGTTGCCGGCGGCGGCGGTGCATCTCTCAAGTCTTGAGTAAGTGGGAGGGCAAGCCCCCCACCACTTTAGGATCTACTCAGACTTATCCACCGGTGTTGTTCCTTCAAGCCACTTCTGCGCCAGCGCCTTCAGCCGGCCATCATCCTTTACCCGCTTCAACGCGCCGTCCAAGCTGCTCTTGAACGCCGGGTTGCCCTTCTGGAACGGGATCGCCAGCTCGGGTTTCTCGTGATAAGCCTCGCTGAAATCGAACTGATTCTCTAGCTCGGCAGTCTTAGCGATATGGTTGATGGCCACGTCGTATTTGCCGCTTTCTACACCGGCAAGCAGGTCGGCCTCATCGGTGGTGATAAACGAGGAGCGTACGTCCATTTCCTTGGCCAACTGTTCACCCAGCTCCACTTCAAAGCCGGTGAGCTTGTCGCCTTCCTTGAAGTTGTAGGGCGGGGTGTTGGCTTCAAGGACGATGCGCAGCTCACCCCGATCATTGACGTCGTCGATCAGTTCGGCATGAGCCAGGGGGCTCAGCAGGGGAAGCAACAGTAACAGGCCAGGCGAAACGCGCATGGTCACTCCTAAAGAATTCGAATGTGCGAGGCGCCGTTCCGCATCGCTTTGCTATGGTGGTGAGTGCCTTGGACAGCAATTTGTCGCGAAGTTGTCATAACCCTACAGATTTCACAGAAAAACTGGAGAAGCGAATGAAAGCCTTTTTGACCCGTGCAACCGTTGGCAGCCTGCTGCTGGGGGCCTCGCTGTTGGCCAACGCCGCCGATGTTCCGCATACCCCTGCGCCGAAGGGGGCTGAGGTGTTTATCGTATCGCCCAAAGACGGTGCCACTGTCGACAAGACGTTCACCGTCAAATTCGGGGTAAAAGGCCTGGACCTGGAGCCGATCGACAAACAAGTGCCAGGGGCTGGTCACCATCACCTGCTAGTTGACCGGGACGTGCAATCGCTCAAGGCGGACGAGGCTATTCCAGCCGATGCGACCTCCATTCACTTCGGCAAGGCCCAAACCGAAACCGAACTGACCTTGACCCCCGGTAAGCACACGCTGCAATTGGTGGCCGGGGACAACGTGCATCGCCAATTCGAGCCCACGGTCGCCTCCAAAGTCATCACGGTGACCGTCAAGTAAGCGTTATTCGGACAAAAAAATGGGAGGCCCCTGCGGGTCTCCCATTTTTTGTGCCGCGCTTTTAAAGCGTTAGAACAACACGCGGCTACGGATAGTGCCGTTGATGTGCTGCAGCTTCTCTTGCGCCAGGTCCGAGTATTCGGCGTCTACGTCGATTACCACGTAGCCGACCTTCTCGTTGGTCTGCAGGAACTGACCGGAGATGTTGATGCCGTTTTCCGCGAAGACCTTGTTGATCTCCATCATCACGCCAGGAATGTTCTGGTGGATGTGCAACAGGCGGTGCTTGCCAGGGTGAGCCGGCAATGCCACTTCCGGGAAATTCACGGACGATACCGAGGTACCGTTGTCGCTGTACTTGACCAGCTTTTCCGAGACTTCCAGACCAATGTTGGCCTGGGCTTCAGCGGTGGAGCCGCCGATGTGCGGGGTCAGGATCACGTTGTCCAGGCCACGCAGCGGGCTTTCGAAGATGTCGTCGTTGGAGCGCGGCTCCACCGGGAACACATCGATGGCGGCGCCGATCAGGTGCTTGTCCTTGATCGCATCGGCCAGGGCGTCCAGCTCGACCACGGTGCCGCGTGCAGCGTTGATCAGAATGCCGCCTTTCTTGATCGCGCGGATTTCCTTCTCACCAATCATCCACTGGGTCTCAGCGGTTTCCGGAACGTGCAGGGTCACGATGTCGGACATGCCCAGCAGCTCGGTCAGGCTCGACACTTGCGTGGCGTTGCCCAATGGCAGCTTGGTCAGGGTGTCGTAGAAGAACACCTGCATGCCAAGGCCTTCAGCCAGTACCGACAACTGAGTGCCGATCGAGCCGTAACCGACGATACCCAGCTTCTTGCCGCGGATTTCGAAGGAGTTGGCCGCGCTTTTGATCCAGCCGCCACGGTGGCAGGAAGCGTTCTTCTCGGGAATACCGCGCAGCAACAGGATGGCCTCGGCCAGCACCAGCTCCGCAACGGAACGGGTATTGGAATACGGTGCGTTGAACACCGCGATGCCGCGCTCGCGTGCTGCGTTGAGGTCGACCTGGTTGGTGCCGATGCAGAAACAGCCCACTGCCACGAGTTTCTTGGCGTGATCGAAGATCTCTTCGGTCAGCTGAGTGCGGGAGCGAATGCCGATGAAGTGCGCGTCGGCGATCTTTTCCTTGAGCTGGGCTTCCGGCAGAGAACTGGTGATGTACTCAATGCTGGTGTACCCGGCGGCTTTCAGAACGTCGACAGCCGATGGGTGGACGCCTTCCAGAAGAAGGAACTTGATCTTGCTCTTATCGAGAGAAGTCTTGCTCATCTGCGTAAACCTGTATCCCGGAGAAAATTGGCAGGGAATCGGATCGCTTAAGCTGACCCGGACGGCAGGAAAGCCGTCACCGCAGAAACGCCCTTGGGCTCTGTCCTGCGGGGGCGGTATGCTAGCATACGCGCCCCGCTAACACTCATTCCTGCGACGTGAAGCGTTCTCAGGATGACCATGAATTGTTCGAGAGTTCTGTCGATGACCCATCCTGCCCTGATTGATGAGCTAAAGACCCTGGTTGAGCCCGGCAAAGTGCTGACCGACGCAGACTCCCTGGAGGCTTACGGCAAGGATTGGACCAAGCACTTCGCACCCGCGCCCACCGCCATCGTCTTCCCCAAGACCGTTGAGCAGGTCCAGGCCATTGTGCGTTGGGCCAATGAACGTAAGGTGGCGCTGGTGCCATCGGGCGGTCGCACCGGCTTGTCAGCAGCCGCTGTGGCGGCCAATGGCGAAGTGGTGGTGTCCTTCGACTATATGAACCAGATCCTCGACGTGAACCTCACCGATCGCACCGCCGTGTGCCAGCCGGGCGTGGTCACCAAGCAATTGCAGAACGTCGCCGAAGAAAACGGCCTGTACTACCCGGTGGATTTTGCCTCGTCCGGTTCCAGCCAGATCGGCGGCAACATCGGCACCAATGCCGGCGGGATCAAGGTGATTCGCTACGGTATGACCCGTAACTGGGTGGCGGGCATGAAGGTCGTCACCGGCAAGGGCGATGTACTGGAACTGAACCGCGATCTGATCAAAAACGCCACCGGCTACGACATGCGCCAGCTGTTTATCGGCGCTGAAGGCACCCTGGGGTTTGTGGTCGAAGCCACCATGCGCCTGGATCGTGCGCCGAAAAACCTCACCGCCATGGTGCTGGGCACCACCGATTTCGACTCGATCATGCCGGTGCTGCACGCCTTCCAGAGCAAGCTGGACCTGACGGCCTTTGAGTTCTTCTCGGATAAGGCCCTGGCCAAAGTCCTCGGTCGTGGCGATGTGCCTGCGCCGTTCGAAACCGAGTGCCCGTTCTACGCGTTGCTTGAATTCGAAGCCACCACCGAAGAAGTCGCCAACCACGCCCTGGAAACGTTCGAACATTGCGTCGAGCAGGGCTGGGTGCTGGATGGCGTGATGAGCCAGAGCGAAACCCAGCTGCATAACCTGTGGAAGCTGCGCGAGTACATCTCCGAGACCATCTCCCACTGGACGCCCTACAAAAACGATATCTCGGTTACTGTGTCCAAAGTGCCGGCGTTTTTGCGGGAAATTGACGCCATCGTCGGCGAACACTACCCGGACTTCGAAATCGTATGGTTCGGCCACATCGGCGACGGCAACCTGCACCTGAACATCCTCAAGCCGGAAAACCTGAGCAAGGACGAGTTCTTCGCCAAATGCGCCACCGTCAACAAGTGGGTGTTCGAGACCGTCGAGAAGTACAACGGCTCGATCTCCGCCGAGCACGGCGTGGGCATGACCAAGCGCGATTACCTCACCTACAGTCGCTCACCGGTTGAAATCGAATACATGAAGGCCGTGAAAGCGGTGTTCGACCCTAACGGGATCATGAACCCAGGCAAGATCTTCGCTATTTAAGGAGTCGTTCCATGAGCTACCAGCACAAATACGTCGACGGCACCAACGTCCACTTCCCGGTGGGTAAAGTGGTGTGCATTGGGCGTAACTACGCCGAACATGCCAAGGAACTGGACAACCCGGTACCGACCGAGCCGTTGCTGTTCATCAAGCCGGGCAGTTGCGTGGTGCCGCTGGAAGGTGGTTTCGCCATTCCGACCGAGCGCGGTTCGGTGCATTACGAAGCGGAAATCGCGGTATTGATCGGCAAGCCGCTGTCGAACAAGCCAAGCCGTGAAGAAGTGCTGGACGCCATTTCCGGTTTCGCCCCGGCGTTGGATTTGACCCTGCGCGACAAGCAGGCCGAGTTGAAGGCCAAGGGCCTGCCGTGGGAAATCGCCAAGTCCTTCGATGGCGCGGCGGTGATCGCACCTTTTGTGGTGAGCAGTACCTTTGCCGACGTGACCGACATCGGCATCCGGCTGACCATCAATGGTGAAGTGCGCCAGGACGGCAACAGTTCGCAGATGCTCAACCCCATCGTGCCGATGATTCAGCACATGGCCGGCTGCTTCTCGCTGCAGGCCGGCGACGTGATCCTCACCGGCACCCCGGCTGGCGTGGGCCCGCTGAATGTGGGCGATGAGCTGGTGCTGGAACTGGCCGGCGTGAATCGCTTCGAAAGCGTCGTTCGCTGATTAACATGTGGGAGGAGGCGTGCCCCCTCCCACATTGGCTGGGTGTACACCTTTGCATTTTTTTCACACGCCATCCGGATAATCCCCAGCCTCGACCGCGCGGGCCCGTTGATCCTGTGCTATCACCTACGCTGACTTTCCGGAAAAGCGCCCAATGGCCGTGTCCCTGCCCTCCGCCACACCCAAGCTGCGTTCTCGTTTCGCCCTGCGCTGGTATTCCTGGCTGTTTCTGGCGGGCGTGATCGTCTATGGCGTTTCCTGGGCCATGCATTGGGATGATCGCGGTGTGCTGTGGGTATTGGAGCGATTTGAAACCTCCACCGAACGCAGCGAAAGTGTGTGGCTGCCGGACTATCACGCCGTCATCGATGCCAAGGTGCTGCCGGGCATGGAGAAGGATGAGGCCTCGGACGTCTCTTACAACCCGCAGACCAAAACCCTGTTTTCCGTCATGGGCAAAAACCCCTTCCTCGTTGAGTTGACCCTGCAAGGCGATGTGCTGCGCAAAATGCCACTTAATGGCTGGAGCAACCCGGAAGGGGTGACAGTCATGGAAAATGGCCTGCTGGCGGTGGTCGACGAGCGTGATCACAGCCTGACCATTGTTAAGGTCGACGCCACCACCCAGCACTTGAACAAGGCCGATTTCCCGAGTTACGACCTGGGGCCGTCCAAGGATCAGAACAAAGCGTTCGAAGGCGTTACATGGGACCCGCGCAACCAGCAGTTTGTATTGGGCGAAGAACGCCCGCCGGCGTTGTTCACCTGGAAAAGCGACGGCAGCCAGACCCTGGTTGGCGCCAAGCAAAAACTGGCCAGTGAAGAACTGGACATGCGCAACCTCTCGGCCCTGGCCATCGACCCGCGCACCGGCCACCTGCTGGTGCTGTCGGCCGACTCGCACCTGCTGCTGGAGCTGAACGAGAAGGGCGAACAAGTCAGCTTCATGACCCTGCTCGGCGGTTTCAACGGCCTCAAGAACACCATCCCGCGCGCCGAAGGTGTGACCATGGACGAGAACGGCACCCTGTACGTGGTCAGTGAGCCGAACCTGTTCTATCGTTTCGAAAAGCAGAAGTAGCACACCGATTACGTCGAATACGTCTCCAGTTGCGGCATTCGCCAGACAGACGGGCGCGTTTAAGTTTAAATTCAGACAGGCGTGATATTCATTCGCCACTTTTGATTTTGAGCCCGCCCAATGCGTCGACTAGCCCGCCCCAAACCCATTCTCATTGTGCTTGCGCTGATCGCCCTGATCGGCGCCGGGGCCGTGGCGCAGCATTTTCGCCTGTTCGAGCGTGCCTGGTTCAACTGGCAGGCCTGGCGCCAGCCGACGGATGCGCGTTCCATTGGCCTGGCGGATTACCGCGTGGACTTGCAAGCCCAGGTGATCGAGGGGCTCGACGATGATGTCTCGGCCCTCACCTATGACCCGGTGCGCAAAAGCCTGTTTACCGTCACCAATAAAAACGCCGAACTGATCGAGCTGTCCCTGCAAGGCAAGATCCTGCGGCGTATTCCCCTGGTGGGCTTTGGCGACGCCGAGGCGGTGGAATTTATCAGCGACAACATCTACGTCATCACCGACGAGCGTCAGCAACGCCTGATCAAGGTGCATGTCGACGACGATACCCGCTTCCTCGATGCCGCCGATGCCGAACAAATGACCTTGGGCGTGCACGTCGGCGGTAACAAGGGGTTTGAAGGGTTGGCCTATGACTCGGCGGGCAAGCGCCTGTTCGTGGCCAAGGAGCGCGACCCGATGCTGATCTACGAGGTTCACGGGTTTCCCCATTTCAAACCGGAAAAAACCTACTCGGTGCACGTGATCAACAACCCCAAGCGTGACGCCGGGCTGTTTGTGCGCGACCTGTCGAGCCTGCAATACGACGAGCGCAGCGGCCATTTGCTGGCGCTGTCGGATGAGTCGTTCCTGGTGTTGGAGCTGGATATCGACGGTCGTCCGCTGAGCAGTCTTTCTCTACTCAACGGGCGTCATGGCCTGAGCAAGCGCGTGCCGCAGGCCGAAGGGATCGCCATGGACGACGAAGGCACGTTGTACCTGGTCAGTGAGCCGAACCTGTTCTACGTCTTCAAGGAAACCCAACCCCTGACACACCGCCGAGCAAAAGTGTGTGAGGGGGCTTGCATCAGGCCTTGAGGGTTTTGACGCCTTCAGCGGTGCCCAGCAGCAGCACATCCGCCGGGCGCGCGGCGAACAGGCCATTGGTGACCACGCCGACAATCGCATTGATCTGCGTCTCGAGCTTCACCGGATCGGTGATCTGCATGTTGAACACGTCGAGGATGATGTTGCCGTTGTCGGTCAACACGCCTTCGCGGTATACCGGGTCACCGCCCAGTTTCACCAGCTCGCGGGCCACGTGGCTGCGGGCCATGGGGATCACTTCCACCGGCAGCGGGAAGGCGCCGAGTACCGGCACCAGCTTGCTGGCGTCGGCGATGCAGATAAAGGTCTTGGCCACGGCCGCGACGATCTTCTCGCGGGTCAGGGCCGCGCCGCCGCCCTTGATCAGGTTCAGGTGTTCGTCGCTTTCATCGGCGCCGTCGACGTAGAACTCCAGATCACTCACGGTGTTGAGTTCGTATACCGCAATGCCGTGGCCTTTGAGGCGCGCCGCGGTGGCTTCGGAGCTCGCTACCGCGCCATCGAACGCGCCCTTGTGGCGGGCCAGCGCATCGATAAAGCAGTTGGCGGTGGAGCCGGTGCCGACACCGACGATGCTCTTGTCGTCGAGTTTGGGAAGGATTAAATCGACAGCGGCCTGGGCCACTGCCTGTTTGAGTTGATCCTGGGTCATGCGGGCTCCGGAACGGGCGGGGAGTTATCGAGGGGCGCGAGTATAACCCAACAAAACCTCGGGATTCGTGTGGTCGTGCGGCCAAAAGCCGGGTTAGACTCCTCGGCCCTGCCCAACCCGCCCAGTGATGCTTTCCGATGCTCGAACAGTACGTCAAAAAGATTCTCACCTCGCGCGTTTACGACGTTGCCGTGGAAACACCGTTGCAGACCGCCCGCCAGCTCTCGGAGCGGCTGGGCAACAAGGTCTGGCTCAAGCGCGAAGACTTGCAGCCGGTGTTCTCGTTCAAGATTCGCGGTGCCTACAACAAGCTGACCCAGTTGAGCGCCGAAGAACGTGCGCGTGGCGTGGTCACGGCGTCGGCGGGCAACCATGCGCAGGGCCTGGCCCTGGCGGCCAAGGTGCTGGGGGTCAAGGCCACGATCGTGATGCCCAAGACCACGCCTGAAATCAAGGTCGAAGGCGTGCGCTCGCGTGGCGGCAAAGTGGTGTTGCACGGTGATTCCTTCCCGGAAGCCCTGGCCTACTCGCTCAAACTGGTCGACGAAAAAGGCTACGTCTACATCCACCCTTACGATGATCCACACACCATTGCCGGGCAGGGCACCGTGGCGATGGAGATCCTGCGCCAGCACCCGGGGCCGCTGGATGCGATTTTTGTTCCGGTGGGCGGCGGCGGGCTGATCGCCGGCATCGCGGCATATGTGAAGTACCTGCGCCCCGAGATCAAGATCATCGGCGTAGAGCCGGACGACTCCAACTGCCTGCAAGCGGCCATGGCGGCGGGCGAACGCGTGGTCTTGCCGACGGTGGGTATTTTTGCCGATGGCGTGGCGGTGGCGCAGATCGGCCAGCACACCTTCGATATCTGCAAAGACTATGTCGATGAAGTGATTACCGTGAGCACCGATGAAATCTGTGCGGCCATCAAGGACATCTACGACGACACCCGCTCCATCACCGAGCCTGCGGGCGCGTTGGGTGTGGCGGGCATCAAGAAGTACGTGGAGAGCCGTGGTGTCAGCGGCCAGACCTTCGTCGCCATTGATTCCGGGGCGAATGTCAACTTCGACCGCCTGCGCCACGTGGCTGAGCGCGCCGAGTTGGGCGAAGGCCGCGAAGCCATCATCGCCGTGACCATTCCCGAACAACCGGGCAGCTTCAAGGCGTTCTGCGAGGCCGTGGGCAAACGCCAGATCACCGAATTCAACTACCGCTATCACTCCGGCAGCGAGGCGCACATTTTTGTCGGCGTGCAGACCCACCCGGAAACCGACCCGCGCAGCGCGCTGATCGTCAGCCTCACAGAGCAAGGCTTCCCCGTGCTGGACCTCACGGAGAACGAGCTGGCCAAGCTGCACATTCGCCATATGGTTGGCGGGCATGCGGCGCACGTCAGCAACGAAGTGGTGTTTCGCTTCGAGTTCCCGGAGCGTCCGGGGGCGCTGTTCAACTTCCTTAACAAGTTGGGCGGGCGCTGGAACATCTCGATGTTCCACTATCGCAACCACGGCGCAGCCGATGGCCGTGTGGTGGCCGGCCTGCAAGTGCCGGCGAGCGAGCGTCACCTGGTGCCGGCGGCCCTGAAGGCGATTGGCTACCCGTACTGGGATGAAAGTGATAACCCGGCCTATAAACTGTTCCTCGGTTGAGCGACTACGCTGATTAGGGCGCGGCCTTTAAGGAAGACGACACATGGAAACCCTGATCACCCTGAAAGTTATCCACATCGCGGCCACCGTGGTGTTGCTGCTCAGCGGCCTCGGCCTGGCGCTGCTGGCCTGGCGCAAACGCAGCGCCGGCGCGGCGGTGACCGTGCAACGCCCGTGGGCGTTCGTGTGGTTGTTGATGGGCATATGCGTGGTGAGCATGCCGTTCACCGGCTGGTGGCTGGTGCACCTGACCGGCTGGCCGCTGGGGCAAACCTGGATCCTGGGCTCCAGCATCCTCTACACCGTCGCGGCGTTGGCCTGGTTCTGGCTGGTGGCGCGGCTTAATCGCCTGCGTAAGGGGGAGGGCGGCAGCTTGAATTTCACCCTGGTGCTGGCGGTGGTCAGCCTGCTGGGGTTTGTGGCGATTGCGGGGTTGATGGGGGCTAAGCCGGTTTAAGGCTTGAGACCGAGTTGCCTGCATCGGGAGCAAGCCCCCTCCCACATTTGAATGTATTCACACCTCAAAGTGTGGGATGGGGCTTGCCCAGATAGGGCCATCAGCTACGCAGCGTAATCACCGGCCAACCACGCTTTTCGGCCTCGGCGCGCAAATTCGGGTCCGGATCCACCGCCACCGGGTGGGTCACCTGCTCCAGCAGCGGCAGATCATTCATCGAATCGCTATAAAAATAGCTGTCTTCCAAGCTATGCCCAGTCTCTTCGAGCCAACGATTCAAGCGCGTCACCTTGCCCTCGCGAAAGCACGGCACATCGGTACTGCGCCCGGTATAACGGCCATCTTGCATCTCGCACTCGGTGGCGATCAGGGTTTCGACACCCAGGCGTGCGGCAATTGGCGCGGTGACGAAACGGTTGGTGGCGGTGATGATCACCAGCTTGTCGCCGGCGGCGCGGTGTTTGGCCAGCAGTTCCACGGCCTTGGGCAACATGATCGGTTCGATGCAGTCGCGCATATAGTCGTTGTGCCACTCATCCAACTGGGTCATCTCGGTGCGGCCAAGGATTTCCAGGCAGAAGTTCAGGTAGGCGGCGTTATCCAGGCGGCCGGCAAGATAGTCCTGATAAAACTCGTCGTTGCGAGCCTTGTAGGCTACCGCGTCGAGAATCCCGCGTTCGCACAGGTAATCGCCCCACGCGTGGTCGCTGTCACCGCCGAGAAGGGTGTTGTCCAAGTCGAATAAAGCCAGGCGCATTGCAGTTACTCGCTGAAAAGTCTGTAAAAAGGCGTCCAGAATACGGTCTTTTCACAAGAGTGCACATAAGCTAAGAAGCCTCGTTGCCGCTGGAACAACCTTTGTGGAACAATGCGGCGACATGCGTTTGCGAGGTTGTTGCCGTGATCGACCCCGATGGTTTCCGTCCTAATGTCGGCATTATTCTTACGAATGACGCCGGACAGGTGCTATGGGCTCGCCGAATCAACCAAGATGCCTGGCAGTTTCCTCAAGGTGGAATCAACCCCGATGAAACCCCTGAAGACGCCTTGTACCGTGAGTTGAATGAAGAAGTCGGCCTTGAGCGTGAAGATGTGCAAATTTTGGCCTGTACCCGTGGTTGGTTGCGCTATCGTTTGCCGCAACGCCTGGTACGTACTCACAGCCAACCGCTGTGCATCGGCCAGAAGCAAAAATGGTTTCTCCTGCGCCTGATCTCTAACGAGCAGCGGGTGCGGATGGATTTGACCGGTAAACCGGAGTTCGATGGCTGGCGTTGGGTCAGCTATTGGTACCCGCTGGGCCAGGTGGTGACATTCAAGCGCGAGGTTTATCGTCGCGCTCTCAAAGAGCTTGCCCCGCGCCTTTTAGCGCGCGACTGACGACGGAGTTCGACCCCGAGCCATGCTCAATACGCTGCGCAAGATCGTCCAGGAAGTTAACTCCGCCAAGGATCTCAAGGCGGCGTTGGGGATTATTGTGTTGCGCGTCAAGGAAGCCATGGGCAGCCAGGTCTGCTCGGTTTACCTGCTGGACCCAGAGACCAACCGTTTTGTGCTGATGGCCACGGAGGGCTTGAACAAGCGCTCCATCGGCAAGGTCAGCATGGCGCCCAATGAAGGTCTGGTTGGCCTGGTGGGGACGCGTGAAGAACCCCTGAACCTTGAAAACGCGGCCGATCACCCGCGTTATCGCTACTTTGCCGAAACCGGCGAAGAGCGTTACGCCTCGTTCCTCGGCGCACCGATCATTCACCACCGCCGCGTTGTCGGCGTGTTGGTTATCCAGCAGAAAGAACGCCGCCAGTTCGACGAAGGTGAAGAAGCCTTCCTCGTGACCATGAGCGCGCAGCTCGCCGGCGTAATTGCCCACGCCGAAGCCACCGGGTCGATCCGTGGCCTGGGCCGCCAGGGCAAGGGCATCCAGGAAGCCAAGTTCGTCGGTGTGCCGGGTTCACCGGGCGCCGCCGTCGGTACGGCCGTGGTCATGTTGCCGCCGGCCGACCTCGATGTGGTGCCGGACAAGTCCGTCGACGACATCGACGCCGAGATCAAACTGTTCAAGACCGCCCTGGAAGGCGTGCGCGCCGACATGCGCAACCTGTCGACCAAGCTGGCGACACAACTGCGCCCCGAAGAGCGTGCGCTGTTCGACGTGTACCAGATGATGCTCGACGACGCGTCGCTGGGTAATGAAGTCAAGACCGTGATCAAGACCGGCCAGTGGGCCCAGGGCGCACTGCGCCAGGTGGTGACCGATCACGTCAACCGTTTCGAATTGATGGACGACGCCTACCTGCGCGAGCGCGCCTCGGACGTGCGCGACCTTGGCCGCCGGTTGCTGGCGTACCTGCAGGAAGATCGCTCCACCAACCTGGTCTACCCTGACAACACCATCCTGATCAGTGAAGAACTGACCGCTACCATGCTCGGCGAAGTGCCCGAGGGCAAGCTGGTGGGCCTGGTCTCGGTACTCGGTTCGGGTAACTCTCACGTCGCGATCCTGGCCCGGGCCATGGGTATTCCGACGGTGATGGGTCTGGTTGACCTGCCGTACTCCAAGGTCGACGGCATCGACATGATCGTCGATGGCCATCGTGGCGAAGTGTTCACCAACCCCAGCGAAGTACTGCGCAAGCAATACGCCGAGGTGGTTGAAGAAGAGAAACAACTGGCGCTGGGCCTCGATTCATTGCGCGAGCTGCCGTGCGTGACCACCGATGGCCACCGTGTGCCGCTGCTGGTCAATACCGGGCTGTTGGCTGACGTGGCCCGCGCGCAGCAACGTGGCGCCGAAGGGGTGGGGCTGTACCGCACCGAAGTGCCGTTCATGATCAACCAGCGCTTCCCGAGCGAGAAGGAGCAGCTGGCGATCTATCGCGAGCAACTGCAAGCCTTCCACCCGCTGCCGGTGACCATGCGCAGCCTGGACATCGGCGGCGACAAGTCACTGTCGTATTTCCCGATCAAGGAAGACAACCCCTTCCTCGGCTGGCGCGGCATTCGCGTCACCCTCGACCATCCCGAGATCTTCCTGGTACAGACCCGCGCCATGCTCAAGGCCAGCGAAGGCCTGAACAACCTGCGCATTCTGCTGCCGATGATCTCCGGCACCCATGAGCTGGAAGAAGCCCTGCACCTGATCCACCGCGCCTGGGGCGAAGTGCGCGACGAAGGCGCCGACGTACCGATGCCGCCGATTGGCGTGATGATCGAAATCCCGGCGGCGGTGTACCAGGCCAAGGAATTGGCGCGGCAGGTGGACTTCCTGTCGGTGGGCTCCAACGACCTGACCCAATACCTGCTGGCCGTGGATCGCAACAACCCACGGGTGGCCGACCTTTACGACTACCTGCACCCGGCGGTGCTGCAAGCCCTGCAACATGTGGTGCGCGACGCCCATGCCGAAGGCAAGCCGGTGAGTATCTGCGGCGAAATGGCCGGCGACCCGGCGGCGGCGGTGCTGTTGATGGCGATGGGTTTTGACAGCCTGTCGATGAACGCCACCAACTTGCCGAAAGTGAAGTGGATGCTGCGCCAGGTTGAACTGAGCATGGCCAAGGACCTGCTGGCCGAGCTGATGACCATTGACAACCCGCAAGTTATCCACAGCTCGCTGCAGTTGGCGCTGAAGAATTTGGGGCTGACACGGATGATCAACCCGGCGTCTGCGAAAACCTTGTAACCGACGCTGATCAAAATGTGGGGGGCTTGCCCCCTCCCACATTCTTTTCAGGGTGTGGTTATAAATTGAGTTCGACCTCGCCCAACCGCCCACCCTGCGGCCCGAAACTGCGCTCCACCATCCGCCGTGTCCCATCGGCATTCACAATCAACGCCGTACTGGCCCGTGTTCCATAACTGGGGCTGGCGATAAACACGCTCGACAGCAGACTCTCGGTGGCCAGGCCCACGCCGGTATCCGGCAGCTCGGCAAACGGCGCTGTCTGCGGATCGCTCAGAACCTCCAATAGCGCTTCGGGCTGCGGATCGGTCAGCAATTCGCTCAGCGCGGCTTTGGCCTTAAGCAGTTTTGGCCAAGGCGTGTCCAGCCCTGCGTTGGATAACCCATACACGCCCGGTTTCAACTGCGTGGGCTCGGTGTGATTGGCGTTGTAGTGCCACAACTCATCCCGCGTCCCCACCAGCAGGTTGAACCCGGCATATTCAATCGAACGGCCGTTAACCTCGGCCAAATAATCCTCAATCGACAGCGAACCACTGAGAAACCGCGCCACCAATTCCCCGCGAGACTTGCGTGCCGGCGGCTGATGCGGATCACGGATATTGGTCAGGGCCGCAAATCGCCCTTCGGCATTGACCCCCAACCAGGTGCCGCCCGCTTCCAGATCGCGGCCGGCATAGACATGGGGCGCGTCCTCCCACTGGGCCAAGGGCAGGCTGGGGCGTGCATAAAACTCATCACGGTTGGCCGCGACGATCAGCGGTTGGGCG
Source organism: Pseudomonas sp. S3_A03 (assembly GCF_054668275.1). Taxonomy (NCBI): domain Bacteria; kingdom Pseudomonadati; phylum Pseudomonadota; class Gammaproteobacteria; order Pseudomonadales; family Pseudomonadaceae; genus Pseudomonas; species Pseudomonas sp. S3_A03. The sequence goes on along the minus strand of NZ_CP162753.1, from coordinate 3,727,552 downwards.
TGGCCCGGTCGCCAGGCGAAAACAATCAGGCACATCAGGCGATTTCCCTTTGTGTTTTTTTGCCACTCTACCCACTCAACCGCAGGCGTTCCATCGTATCCAGTTGGGTAGCACGCCTTCCATCCGTTAACATGCCGGACTTGATTCGGGGGCTCCCATGGAATTTCTGCTGTATTTGCTGCTGGGCGCCTGCGCGGGCGTGCTCGCGGGGCTGTTCGGCGTGGGCGGTGGGATTATCATTGTGCCGGTGCTGGTGTTCAGCTTCACCGCGCAGGGCTTCGACCCGCAGGTGCTGACCCATCTGGCCGTGGGCACGTCCCTGGCGACGATCATTTTTACTTCGGTCAATGCCGTGCGTGAGCACCACCGACGTGGCGCGGTGCGTTGGCCGATCTTCCTGTGGATGACGGTAGGCATTTTGATCGGCGCAGGCTTCGGCGCGCTGACGGCCGAGGCGATTTCCGGCCCGCACTTGCAGAAGATCATTGGCGTGTTCGCGCTGATCGTGGCCCTGCAATTGGGCCTGGATTTCAAACCCAAGGCCAGCCGCACGGTGCCGGGCAAGGTCGGGCTGACCCTGGCCGGTACGGTGATCGGCTGGGCCTCGGCGATTTTCGGCATCGGTGGCGGCTCGCTGACCGTACCGTTCCTGACCTGGCGCAGCGTGCCCATGCAACAGGCGGTGGCCACCTCGTCGGCCTGCGGCCTGCCGATCGCCCTGGCGAGTGCATTAAGTTTCATGATTCTGGGCTGGCACGACCCGCTGTTGCCCGCTCATAGTCTGGGGTTCGTGTATTTGCCGGCGCTGCTGGGCATTGCCTTGACCAGCATGGTGTTTGCGCGCTTTGGCGCACGCCTGGCGCACCGGTTGTCGCCACGCCTGTTGAAGCGGCTGTTCGCCGGCCTGCTGTTCTGCGTCGGTATAAACTTTCTGATTTAACGGCAATAGCTGTAACGCACGCTTAATCGCGCCCGGGCATGGTCCGGTCGCTATCACGAATGAGTTAACGAGGAGTCGCAATGCTGCCTTACCCGCAGATCGACCCGGTGGCCCTGGCCATCGGTCCGCTGAAAATCCACTGGTACGGGTTGATGTACCTGATCGGCATCGGCGGTGCCTGGCTGTTGGCGTCTCGGCGCCTGAACCGTTTCGACCCGACCTGGACCAAGGAGAAACTCTCCGACATGGTGTTCTGGCTGTCGATGGGGGTGATTGTCGGCGGGCGTCTGGGGTATGTGTTGTTCTACGATCTTCCGGCGTATATCGCCAACCCGATGCTGATCTTCGAAGTGTGGAAGGGCGGCATGGCGTTCCACGGTGGCTTCATCGGTGTGATGATCGCCGCCTGGTGGTTTGGCCGGCGCAACGGCAAATCGTTCTTCGAACTGATGGATTTCGTCGCGCCATTGGTGCCGATCGGCCTGGGCGCCGGGCGTATCGGTAACTTCATCAATGCCGAGCTGTGGGGCAAGCCGACCGACGTGCCGTGGGCCATGGTCTTCCCGCCGTTCAGCGACCCGGCGCAACTGCCGCGCCATCCGTCGCAGTTGTACCAGTTCGCCCTGGAAGGTGTGGCGCTGTTCCTGATCCTTTATCTGTTCTCGCGCAAGCCACGCCCGACCATGGCGGTGTCCGGTATGTTCGCGTTGTTCTACGGGATCTTCCGCTTTATCGTCGAGTTCGTGCGTGTGCCGGACGCACAGCTGGGCTACCTGGCGTGGGGCTGGTTGACCATGGGGCAGGTGCTCAGCATGCCGATGATTCTCGTGGGCCTGGGCCTGCTGTGGTGGGCGTACAATCGCCCGCAACCGTTGAAGAACACCGCGCTTTGAATTCGAACGCCGGGGCCTGCGAGGTCTCGGCTTCAACGATACAGGTAATGATATGAAGCAATATCTCGAGCTGCTGAACGACGTCGTGACCAATGGCCTGACCAAGGGCGATCGCACCGGCACCGGCACCAAGGCTGTGTTCGCCCGTCAGTATCGGCATAACCTGGCCGACGGTTTCCCGCTGCTGACCACCAAGAAGCTTCACTTCAAAAGCATCGCCAACGAGCTGATCTGGATGTTGAGCGGCAATACCAATATCAAGTGGCTAAACGAAAACGGCGTGCGCATCTGGGACGAATGGGCCACCGAAGACGGCGACCTGGGCCCGGTATACGGCGAACAGTGGACCGCCTGGCCGACCAAGGACGGCGGCACGATCAATCAGATCGACTATATGGTTCATACGCTCAAGACCAACCCTAACAGCCGCCGCATCCTGTTCCACGGCTGGAACGTCGAATATCTGCCGGACGAAACCAAGAGCCCCCAGGAAAACGCGCAAAACGGCAAGCAAGCCCTGCCGCCGTGCCATTTGCTGTACCAAGCATTCGTGCATGAGGGGCATCTGTCGATGCAGTTGTACATTCGCAGTTCCGATGTGTTCCTCGGCCTGCCGTACAACACGGCGGCCCTGGCCCTGCTCACCCATATGCTGGCCCAACAGTGCGACCTGATCCCCCACGAGATCATCGTCACCACCGGCGACACCCACGCCTACAGCAACCATATGGAACAGATCCGCACCCAGCTGGCGCGCACGCCGAAGAAGCTGCCGGAACTGGTGATCAAGCGTAAGCCTGCGTCTATCTACGATTACAAATTCGAAGATTTTGAGATCGTGGGCTACGACGCCGACCCAAGCATCAAGGCCGACGTCGCGATCTAAAGCCGGTCACGGCTCAAGTGTGGGAGCAAGCCCCCTCCCACATTTGAACTGCGTTCGCTTGAATTAATGGCCATGGCTTCTGCCCACATGCGAAGGCTCAGCCTCGCTGGCCTGCACACTTCCGCTGACCTCCAGCCGTTGCAAAATCCCGCACTGCTCCCCACCCCCACAGCGCTGGCGCAGGTCCAGCAGTTGCTCCTGCAACGCCAACAGCCCATCGATCCGCGCTTTTACGTGATGGATGTGTTCGTCGATCAACGCATTCACGCTTTCGCACTGGTCCTGAGGGCTGTCGCGCAGGCTGAGCAGGCTGCGGATTTCTTCCAGGGTCATGTCGAGGCTGCGGCAGTTACGGATAAAGACCAGCCGTTCGGTGTGCGCCTGGGTGTACACGCGGTAGTTGGCGTCAGTGCGTGCCGGGGGCGGCAGCAGGCTTTCTTTCTCGTAATAGCGGATGGTTTCCACCGGGCAATCGGTGAGTTTGGCCAGTTCGCCGATCTTCATCGCAGCAATCTCCAAATGGGTGCTTGACCCTATAGTGGCTACAGGGTCTTTACTTGGCAACAGGCACCTTTATGGACGCGACCTGATGAGCGATTCCCTGCACACCCCACACAAACACGACCATGACCACGGCGAGAAGAAGCTGACGCCCGTGCATAACCACGGCCACGGCGGCGCCTGTTGTTCCGGCACGCCGGTCCCTGCGGTGGTGCAACTGAGCGAAGCGCCTACCGCCGGCTCACGCCTGAGCACATTCCGTATCGAGGCCATGGACTGCCCCACCGAGCAAACGCTGATCCAGAACAAACTGGGCAAGCTGGCCGGCGTGCAGCAGTTGGAATTCAACCTGATCAACCGCATCCTCGGCGTCACCCATGACCTGCCGAGCACGGCGCCGATCATCGACGCGATCAAATCCCTCGGCATGCAGGCCGACCCGATTGAACAAGGCACACCGGCCGCCGAGCCGCCCGCCAAGAAACACTGGTGGCCGCTGGCGTTGTCCGGCGTAGGGGCGTTGGCGGCCGAAGTACTGCACTTCACCAACGCTGCGCCCACGTGGGTGATTGCCATCGTGGCGCTGGTGTCGATCCTCAGCGGCGGCCTCACCACCTACAAAAAGGGCTGGATTGCCCTGAAAAACCTCAACCTGAACATCAACGCGTTGATGAGCATCGCTGTCACCGGCGCGGTGCTGATCGGCCAATGGCCGGAAGCCGCCATGGTGATGTTCCTGTTCACCGTGGCCGAACTGATCGAAGCCAAGTCCCTGGACCGTGCGCGCAATGCCATCAGCGGCTTGATGCAGATGACGCCGGAGCAGGCGACGGTGCGACAGGCTGACGGCAGTTGGGCGGAACAGGAGGTCAAAAACGTCGAAATTGGGGCTATTGTGCGGGTAAAGCCAGGCGAGCGGATTGGCTTGGACGGGGAGGTCACGGCGGGTCAATCCACCATTGACCAAGCGCCGATTACCGGCGAAAGCCTGCCGATTGAAAAGACCGTGGGCGACAAAGTCTTCGCCGGCACCATCAACCAGGCCGGTTCCCTGGAATACGCCGTGACGGCAGCGGCCAACAACTCGACGCTGGCGCGGATCATCCACGCCGTTGAGCAGGCCCAAGGGGCCCGCGCACCGACTCAGCGCTTCGTTGACAGTTTTTCCAGGGTCTACACCCCGGCGGTGTTCCTGTTTGCCCTGGGTGTGGCGGTTATCCCGCCGCTGTTCATGGGCGGTATGTGGTTCGACTGGGTCTACCGCGCCCTGGTGCTGCTGGTGGTCGCATGCCCCTGCGCGCTGGTGATTTCCACCCCGGTGACCATCGTCAGCGGCCTGGCGGCGGCGGCGCGCAAAGGCATCCTGATCAAGGGCGGCGTGTACTTGGAAGGCGGTTACAAGCTCGACTACCTGGCGCTGGACAAGACCGGCACGATTACCCACGGCAAGCCGGTGCAAACCGATTACCTGGCACTGTTCCCCAACGTTGAAGACCACGCGCAGGCCTTGGCCGCGAGCCTGGCCGGGCGGTCGGACCACCCCGTGTCGCTGGCCATCGCCAACGCGGCTGTGGATAAACACCTGCCGACCCACACGGTGGATAACTTCGAAGCCCTGGCCGGTCGGGGTGTGCGCGGTGATATCAATGGCCAGACCTACCACTTGGGCAATCACCGTCTGGTGGAAGACCTTGGCCTGTGTTCATCGGCGCTGGAAGAAAAACTCTTCGCCCTGGAGAAACAAGGCAAGTCCGTGGTGCTGCTGCTCGACAAGTCCGGCCCGCTGGCACTGTTCGCCGTGGCCGACACGGTCAAGGACAGTAGCCGCGAAGCCATCCAGCAACTGCACGAGCTGGGCATCAAGACCCTGATGCTCACGGGCGACAACACCCATACCGCCCAGGCGATTGCGGCTCAGGTCGGCATCGACCAGGCCCAGGGCGACCTGTTGCCCACCGACAAATTGCACGCCATCGAAACCCTCTACAGCCACGGCAGCCGCGTGGGCATGGTGGGTGACGGCATCAACGACGCCCCGGCGCTGGCCCGCGCTGAAATTGGCTTTGCCATGGCCGCCGCCGGCACCGACACCGCCATCGAGACCGCCGACGTGGCGCTGATGGACGATGATTTGCGCAAGATCCCGGCTTTCATTCGGTTGTCGCGGCAAACGTCGAGTATCCTCAAGCAGAACATCGCCCTGGCGTTGGTGATCAAGGCCATCTTCCTGGCGGTCACGTTCCTGGGCATGGCCACCATGTGGATGGCCGTGTTCGCCGACATGGGCGTGAGCCTGCTGGTGGTGTTCAATGGCCTGCGCCTGTTGCGCAAATGAGGATGAGAGGGTGGTGTGCTGAGTGCTGAGCTGAAGGCGTTTTTCATGGTCGCCCGCCTGGGCAGCATCACCCAGGCGGCGAAAAAACTCGGCCTCAGCCAGCCCACGGTTACCACCCAGATACGCAACCTGGAAAGTCATTACGGCGTCGAGCTGTTCTACCGTGGCGGCCGCCGCCTTACCGTCAGCGACGAGGGCGCGCGGCTGTTGCCGATGGTCAAGGCGCTGTTGCAGCAGGAAGCGGATATCGAATTTTTCCTGCGCAACAACGGCCAGGTCCAGGGCGCCTTGCGCATTGCGGCAACGGCGCCGTATTACATTCTTGATCTGGTCAAAGCCTTTCGCGAGCGCCTGCCGCAAGTGGACGTGTCGGTAGAAATCGGCAACTCCCAACAAGTCCTCGAAGCGTTGGACGAATACCGCGTCGATGTCGCCGCCTCGTCGCAGTTGCTCGAAGACCCGCGCCTGATCCGCCGTGTGCTCGGTACCGACCCCCTGGTGCTGGCGGTGCACCGCACTCATCCCCTGGCCCAGCACGAGCATGTGCCGTTGACCGCACTGGCCGGGCACACGTTGTTGATGCGCGAAGCCGGTTCCACGACACGGCGCCTGACCGAAGAGATGTTGCAAGGGGCCGGCGTCAGCTGCGGCCCGCTGCTGGAAATCGGCAGCCGCGAATCGATCCGCGAGGCCGTGCTGCGCAATATCGGCATCAGCATCATTGCCCGCCAGGAAGTGCCTCATGACCCGCAACTGCGGGTGCTGACCTTGGAGAATGCGCCGCAGATCGCGGAGTATCTGTACTGCCTCAAAGAGCGCAAAGCCGCGCGGCTGCCGGCGGCGTTCCTCGGGTTGGCGCAGGAGATGTCGCCGCTCTGAAGCGTTGTGGTGGCCTTTGGGCCAATCGGGAGCAGGCCCCCTCCCACATTTGAAGGTATTCACACATCAAAATGTGGGAGGGGGCTTGCTCCCGATAGCGGCACACCAGGCAAGCCCTTCCACAAGTCCTACACAAATCCACCAATACCACTATTGCTCCCTTTTGCCTTCCTGCCACACGAGCGACGCATTGCCTGCCTAGCATGGCCTTCATCCGTTTGATGAGGTGCCACCATGAACACAGCCCTGAGCCAACCCGGCGCGCCGATGAAGGTGCGCGGTATCCAGAAACGCTTCGGCGCCTTTAACGCGCTGGACAACGTGTCTCTGGATGTCGCCGCCGGCGAGTTGGTGTGCCTGCTGGGGCCGTCCGGTTGCGGCAAGACCACGTTGCTGCGCTGCATCGCCGGCCTGGAGCGCCAGGACAGCGGTGAGCTTTACCTGGGCCACCGCGATGTTTCCCTGCTGCCGCCGCAGGCCCGGGACTACGGTATTTTGTTCCAGTCCTACGCGCTGTTTCCCAACCTCACCGTCGAAGCGAACATTGGCTACGGCCTTACCGGCAGCGGCCGCGATGAAGCGCGCAAGCGCGTCGGGCAGATGCTCGAACTGGTCGGCCTGCTGGGCAGCGAAAAGAAATACCCAGGCCAACTCTCCGGCGGCCAGCAGCAACGGGTGGCTCTGGCCCGCGCCTTGGCCCCGGCGCCGTCATTATTGTTGCTCGACGAGCCCATGTCGGCCCTCGATGCCCGCGTGCGTGAGCACCTGTGCACCGAGCTGCGCCAACTGCAGCGGCGCCTGGGCATCACCACCTTGATGGTCACCCATAATCAGGACGAGGCCATGTTGATGGCCGACCGCATCGCTGTGATGAACAACGGCAAGGTCGAGCAATACGCCACGCCCCAGGAGATTTACGACCGCCCGGCCACGCCGTTCGTGGCGGAGTTTGTCGGCCAGGGCAACTGGCTGCCATTCAGCCGCAGCAGCGCCAGCCATGCCCAAGTCGGCGGGATGAACATGCGCCTGGCCGATGATGCCGGCGGGGCCAGGTCCGGTCGTCTGTTCTGCCGCCCGGAAGCCATCAGCGTGAACCCCCCTGTGCATGAAGAAAACCTGTTCCCGGCCAAGGTGCGCGAGATCACCTTCCTCGGCAATCGCTGTCGCATGAGCTTTGAGCTGGAGCAATTGCCCGGTCACCCGCTGCTGGCCGAGCTGGCTCCCGAAGCCATGCCGCGCCTGGGCGCCCAGGACATTTGGGTGGCCCTGCCGCCACGCAGCCTGCAGGTGTTTGCCTGAGATGGCCGTTGATATGACATTGCCGATACCGCGTGAGGTGTCGCGCGCTGAAAGGGGCGATCGCCTGTTTGTGGTCGGCGGCAAGGTGCTGTGGCTGTGCCTGTTGGGCATCGCGGTGTTGATGCCATTGCTGGCGATTTTCTGGCGTGGTTTCAGCAGCGAGGCCGGGCAGGGCGGCGGCCTGATAGCGGCGCGGGAGCTGCTGAGCAGCGCGAATTTCCATTGGCTGTTGGGCAACAGCCTCAAAGTTTCCCTCAGCGTTGCGGCCATCGTCGTACCGTTGGCCTACCTGTTTGCCTACGCCCTGCAACGCACGATGATTCCCGGCAAGGCCATCTGGCGCGGCCTGTCCCTGCTGCCGTTGATGGCGCCATCGATGCTGCCGGGCATTGCGCTGGTGTACCTGTTCGGTAACCAGGGCCTGCTGCGCGGGCTGCTTGCAGAGAATGTCTACGGCTTCTGGGGGATTGTTCTGGGGGAGGTGATCTACACCTTCCCACATGCGCTGATGATCTTGCTGTCGGCGCTGTCGCTGGCGGATGCGCGGCTGTTCGATGCGGCCTCCAGCATGGGCGCCAGCCCGGCGCGGGCGTTTCGCAGCATCACCTGGCCGGCCACACGCCAGGCGGTGTTTGCCGCGTTTTGCCTGGTGTTCACCCTGACCATCACCGACTTCGGCGTGCCCGTGGTGGTGGGGGGCGACTACCAGGTGCTGGCGCTGGAAGCCTACAAGGCGGTGGTGGGCCAGCAGCAGTTCGGACGCGGCGCGTTGATCGGCATGGTGTTGCTGCTGCCGGCGCTGTTCAGCTTTGGTGTGGATGCGTGGTTACGCCGGCGGCATGGCGACGCCATGAGCGGCCGTGCCCAGGTCTTCCAGCCAGCGCCGTCGCGCCTCAGGGATGGCTGCTACCTGGCGATCGTCCTGCTGATTTGCGCGGTGTTGTTGCTGGTGTTCGGCATGGCGGTGTATTCCTCGCTGGTGAAATTCTGGCCGTACAATCTGTCGCTTTCGCTCAACCACTACCGGTTTGAAGACACGGCGGGCGGCGGTTGGCTGGCCTATCGCAACAGCCTGACCCTGGCGCTGTGTACCGCATTGGCCGGCAGCGTGCTGATTTTCACCGGCGCCTACCTGATGGAAAAGACCCAGGGCCAGAAGGGCCTGACCCTGGCGCTGCGCCTGCTCAGCTTTGTGCCGATGGCCGTGCCGGGGTTGGTGTTGGGGCTAGGCTACGTGTTTTTTTTCAACCTCAACGGCAACCCGCTGCATGTGTTCTACGGGACCATGACCCTGCTGGTGGCGTGCACCATTGCTCATTATTTGACCACCGCGCAGATGACCGCCACCACGGCGCTGCGCCAACTGGACGCTGAATTCGAAGCCGCCGCGCTGTCGCTCAAGGCGCCGCTGTACCGCCACTTTTTGCGCGTCACCGTGCCGATCTGCCTACCGGCGCTGCTGGATATCGTGCGCTACCTGTTTGTGTCGGCGATGACCACCGTGTCTGCCGCGATCTTCCTCTACAGCCCCAGCACCATCCTCGCCGCCGTCGCCGTGTTGAACATGGACGACGCCGGCAATGTGGGCGGTGCGGCGGCCATGTCGAGCCTGATCCTGTTCACTTCGGCCGGTGTCTCGCTGCTGCTGGCGTGGGCCTCACGTGGCGCGTTGCGCCGCTCCCAAGCCTGGCGCCAGAGCGCGCCGGGCCAATAAACATCCTGAAAGGAGATGCTCCATGTTCAAGCCATTGGCCCTGGTCGTTGCCGTGCTTAGCGCATTCAGCCTGAATGCCTTCGCCAAGACCGAACTCACTGTGTACACGGCCCTCGAAGCCGAGCAATTGAAGACCTACAAAAAGGCCTTCGAACAGGCCAACCCCGACGTCGAGATCAAATGGGTGCGCGACTCCACCGGCATCATCACCGCCAAACTGCTGGCCGAAAAAGACCGCTCGCAGGCTGACGTGGTGTGGGGCCTGGCTGCCTCCAGCCTTGCGATCCTCGACCAGCAGGGCATGCTCGACAACTACGCACCCAAGGACCTGGACAAGATCGGCAAAAACTACCGCGACGCCGCCAACCCACCGGCGTGGGTCGGCATGGACGTGTGGGCCGCGACCCTCTGTTTCAATACCGTCGAAGCCGAGAAGCAGGGCCTGACCAAGCCGGTGAGCTGGCAGGACCTGACCAAGCCTGAGTACAAGGGCAAGATCGTCATGCCTAACCCGGCGTCCTCGGGCACCGGCTTTCTGGACGTGAGTGCCTGGCTGCAGACCTTCGGCGAGAAGCAGGGCTGGCAGTACATGGACGACTTGCACCAGAACATCGGCCAGTACGTCCACTCCGGTTCCAAGCCGTGCAAGCTGGCGGCTTCCGGCGAGTTCCCGATTGGTATTTCGTTCGAATACCCGGCCGTACAGCTCAAGCGCCAGGGCGCACCGCTGGACATCATCCTGCCGAAGGAAGGCCTGGGTTGGGAGATCGAAGCCACGGCGGTGATCAAGGGCACCGCCCACGCCGAGGCCGCGAAAAAACTCGCCGACTTCTCCGCCAGCCCCGCAGCGATGGAGCTGTACAAGGACAACTTCGCCGTCCTCGCGCAGCCGGGTATCGCCAAGCCGCAAACCGAATTGCCGGCCGATTACGAGCAGCGGTTGATCAAGAACGACTTTGCCTGGGCCTCGAAGCATCGCGACAGCATCCTGGCTGAGTGGCGCAAGCGTTATGACGGCAAGTCGGAGAAGGTGGCCGGTCAGTAAGGTTTTCGTTAGGGCTGATGGCCTCATCGGGGGCTTGCCCCCGATGACGGCTTCGAATTCAGGACATCACTTCATGACACACCACAGCGACCTGCTGATAGTCGGCGCCGGCATCCTCGGCCTGTCCCACGCCTATGCCGCCGCCAAGCGCGGCCTAAAGGTCAAGGTGTTCGAGCGCAGCGCCACGCCGTTGGGCGCGTCAGTGCGCAACTTCGGCCAGGCATTGGTCACCGGCCAGCCGCCTGGGCCGATGCTCGACCTGGCACGGGAAAGCCGCGAAATCTGGGGCCATTGGGCGCAGGTGGCAGGCCTGCAACTCAAGCGCAAGGGCGCGTACCTGTTTGCCCGCACCGAAGCCGAAGAGCACCTGCTCGAAGCTTTCTGCGCCGGGCGCGCACGGCAGCACGGCTACAACGTCGAGCTGTTGCAAGGCGCGGCGCTGAGGGATCTGTATGGCGGCCAGTTTCGTCATCACCGCGCGGCGCTGCATGGCAAGGACGATCAGCAACTGTATTCGCGCGAAGCCATCCCGGCGCTGATCCACTACCTGAGCCAGCAGCTTGACGTGGAGTTTCATTTTTCCACCCTGGTGCGCGACGTCGAGCCGGGCCAGTTGCACAGCACGGCGGGGAGTTTTCGCGGCAAGCAGATCATCGTGTGCTCCGGCCACGATTACCAAACCCTGCTGGCCGAGGCGCTGGCCGAACTCAACCCGCACGTCTGCCGCCTGCAAATGCTGCGGGCCCGGCCGGCGCTTAACCTGAACCTGCAACATGCGTTGCTCACGGGCCTCAGTTGCGTGCATTACGGCGCCTTCGCCGACCTGCCGGAAGCCGCGCCGGTGCAGGCGCAGATCCTGCGTGAAGCCCCGCACCTGCAGGCGCACGGGATTCACCTGCTGATCAGCCCGACGCCCCATGGCGAACTGATCATCGGCGACTCCCACGACTACGGCAGCGATGCGTCGCCGTTCAATGCCGAGCAGGTCGATGACTGGATGATTGAACTGGCCGAGCAGACCTTGGGCTGCACGATCCAAGTGGTGGAGCGTTGGCAGGGTGTGTATGGCGCGCGCGGGCCGGGGCCGTTCTCGTTCGTGCGCGTGGCGCCAGGCGTGAGCGCGGCGTTGATGCACACCGGGGTGGGCATGAGCGTGGGGCCGGCGATGGCCGAGCGCAATATCCGCGCGTTATGGGGCGAGGCGTGATGCATCGGGAACAGGTGATGGCAGCCGATCAGGATTCGTCCAGGCGCTGAGCCAATGCTTCGATCTGTTCCTGACGCTCGGCCTGGCTCAGTCTGGCGTGAGGGTTGAGGGACGACCACTGCGGATGGGCGCGGGCCTTGTGCAGCGCGTCCGGCAACTTGCCTTCACGCCAGGTTTTGTCTTGGGGCGTGTCGACCTTGATGCTGTGCATCGCCGCGTGGCCGCGCAGATTCAGGGCTTTGAGCAATTGGCGTTGGCGCAGGGCGAGCAGGCGCAGCACGCTGTCGTCGACGGTCAGCTCGCGCTGGCCTTTGATTTTGCCCAGCAGGCGGCTGCCATAACCGCGCGCGGTTTGCAGCGCGCCCCCGGCGATGGCACCGGCTAAGGCGGCAGCGCCCAGCGTCAGGCCACCGACCAGCAGGTCTACGCCGGCACCGGCCGCCGCGCCGGCCGCGATCCCACCGCCCACGCGCACGCCGAGTTGCTTGAGGGTTTCCGGGTTGAACAGGTCATCGCCCCAGCGGCCGTCGAGCAGCGGTAGATCGCTGGCGGCAGCGTCCTGCGGGCGGAACCCGAACAGCTTGAGCAACGCCTCCACGCATTTTTGTTCGCGCTGGCGCACGGCTTTACGCAACTCGCTGATGGCTTGCGGCTCATCTTCAGTGACCACGCTGCGCCGGCACGCGGCGCAATCGATCAACAGCTCGGCAATCAACTGCGCGGCGCTTTGCTGGCGGGCCTGGCGTTGGGCTTCTTGATCCAGAATCAAGCGTTCCAATTGCGGCCGTGCGTTTTCCAGCAACAAGGCGAGGCTTTCATACAGGCGACGCTCGCCGTCTTGCGGCGGCGCCACGCTGTCAAACCGCACCAGTGCATGCAGGCCAAGGCGGGCCAGGGCTTCGCGCCACTCCGGTTCGCGGTGCCCGCTGCTGCTGACGAAATTGAGCACCGGCAGCAGCGGTTTGCCGCAACTGGCCAGTACTTGCAGCTCATCACGGTACTTGGCCAGCACCGGCTCGCGGGCGTCGATCACATACAGGCCGGCATCCGAGGCCAGCAGTTGGCGCAATACCTTGGCCTCTTGCTCGAAACGCTGGCGCGCTTCGCTGCCTTCGAGGAACCGTGAGAGGCGCGCCGGGCCATCCAGGCGTTCGCCGGGGCGGTCGAGGCGTTCCAGGTAGTCGAGCAGGGCGATGGCATCTTCCAGGCCGGGCGTGTCGTACAGCTCCAGCAGGGCTTGGCCCTCCACCGACAAGCGCGCGCCTTCCACATGCCGCGTGGTGCTGGGGCGATGGGAGACCTCGCCGAAGCCCACATCGCGGGTCAGCGTGCGCAGCAGCGAGGTCTTGCCCACATTGGTGTGGCCGACCACGGCGAGTTTCAGCGGTTTAGTCATGACCGGTCTCCAGCCAGTTCAGCGGCGCGCAGTCGGCAAACGGCAGCTGCAACTGTTGCAGCGCGGTGTGCCAATCGCCCAGGCGCTCGGCGTCCAGCGCCTGGCCCGGTGGCGCTTGCAGCAACCACACGCGGGTGGCCCCGGCACTGCGCGCCAGTTCGCCGATCAGCGCCAGGCTGCCGCGATCCGGCGAGCGACGAGGGTCGCAGGCAATGGCCAGGCGCGCGGGCGGGAAGCGCGTGAGTTGCTCCAGCAGTTTGTGACGCGATTCGCGGCTGTCGAGAATGCCGGCGTCTTTTACGTTGCCGGGCAATGTGGGCGGCCAGGGGCGTTGATCGTCCAGTTCGATCGCCACCACCAGCGCGCCGTCGCTTTGCAGTTCGCTCACGCCGCCGCTGACGGGGTGCAGGTGTTCCGGGGCGGCGTCGTTGACCCCGAGGCGTTCGCTGCTCGGCATCAAGCGTTCGCGCAATTGGCTGTAGCCGGGCAGGTTCAGGTCCAGGCGCAACGCGGCACGCCCGCGTTTCCAGCGCCATAGGCACAGCAGGGCGAGGATCAACCTTGGCAGCAGGCCATAGACCAGCAACACGCCCACCAGCCAGGCGGCCCAGGCTTGGCGGGCGTTTTCGATAGTCAGTGCCGAGTCGCCGCTGGCGCGGATCATCTCGACGGTCGGCACGTTGAAGCCGAGCCAGGCAGGCAGGGTGCCGAGGGCTTGGGTGACGGCGACAAAGGTGTCGGCGCCGAGGATGGTGGTTTCCCACACGAAGCCGTAGCGCCTTGTGGCAAGCAGCGTCAGCAGGATCACCAACGCACTGAGCAACGCCAGCAGCCATAGGCCGTTGACCAGCGCGCCGACGGCCCAGCGATTGAGCTTTTGGCGCTGCAACAACAGCACTAACGCCGGCGCCAGTTGCGCGGCCTTGGCGTCACGCGCCAGTTTTTCGCTGAGCCATAGCCACAGGCGGCCGAGACTGGCGCTGTGCTCGCCGGCAAACAGCAGGCCCAGGGCCCAACTGAGCAGCAGGATCAGGTTCAAGCCGAGCAGGCTGCCCAGGGCCCAGAACACGTTCACCGGGGCCTGGCCGTTGCCCAGCGCGGCAAAGGCCAGGCCGGCGCCGCTGACAACGGCAACGATCGCCAGCAACACCAGCGCCAGCCGCGCACCTTGCAGCCAGCGGGTGAGGGCGGCGCTGAGGCCATCGCGCTCGGCCAAGTGCAGGGCGCGGTGCTGGATGCGCGCCGGCAGGTCGCCGCCGGCCGTGCGGGCCAGTCGGTTGGCTTCCTGGTCTTCCAGGGGGCCGGCGTGTTCTTCACGCAGGCGCACGGTTTCTGTCAGCCAGAGTGTGTGCAGGGGAGTCAGTGCAGTCACGCGCCGTCCTGTTGAGCAAGTGAGGTTGGAGCATAACCGCTGGCTTGCAGCTCTGGTATTCTCGTCGCCATGAAAAAAACTCTCCCTTTAAGCCTGATCGCAGCCCTCGGTGAAAACCGTGTGATCGGCGTCGATAACCGCATGCCCTGGCATTTGCCGGGGGATTTCAAATATTTCAAGGCCACCACTCTGGGCAAGCCGATCATCATGGGGCGCAAGACCTGGGATTCCCTGGGCCGACCCTTGCCGGGGCGCTTGAACCTTGTGGTCAGCCGTCAGACCGACCTGGTGCTGGAAGGTGCGGAAGTTTTTCCGTCACTGGACGCGGCGGTCGAGCGGGCGCAAGCCTGGGCGCTGGAGCAGGGCGTGGATGAACTGATGCTGATCGGCGGTGCGCAGTTGTATGCGCAGGGGTTGGAACAGGCGGATCGCCTGTATCTGACGCGGGTGGCGCTGAGCCCTGAGGGCGATGCGTGGTTTCCGGCGTTTGATGCGAACCAGTGGACGCTGGTTTCCAACCTGCCGAACCCAGCTGAAGGTGATAAGCCGGCCTACAACTTTGAGGTTTGGAAGAGGGCCTAAAAGCATCGGGGGCAAGCCCTCCCACATTGAAATGCATTCCAAATGTGGGAGGGGGCTTGCCCCCGATAGCGGTCTATCAGGCCTGCGCTAACTCCGCATGCTCATCGGCCTCCAGCAACGCTTTATCCGTCTGCCCCATGATCTGGCTGGTGATCGCCCCGGCCGTCATCGAACCATTCACGTTCAAGGCCGTGCGGCCCATGTCGATCAGCGGCTCCACGGAAATCAGCAGCGCCACCAGTGACACCGGCAAGCCCATCGCCGGCAGCACGATCAGCGCGGCAAACGTCGCACCGCCGCCCACGCCCGCCACACCGGCCGAACTCAGGGTCACAATGGCCACCAGGGTCGCGATCCACAGCGGGTCCAGTGGGTTGATGCCCACGGTGGGCGCCACCATCACCGCCAACATCGCAGGATAAAGACCGGCGCAACCGTTCTGGCCGATGGTCGCGCCAAACGAGGCGGCGAAGCCGGCGATGGACTGCGGGATGCCCAGGCGACGGGTTTGCGCTTCGATGCTCAGCGGAATCGCCGCCGCACTGGAGCGGCTGGTGAAAGCAAAGGTCAGCACCGGCCAGACCTTACGGAAAAACCGCAGCGGGTTGACCCCGGCCAGCGACAGCAGCAGGCCATGCACCACGAACATCAGGCCCAAAGCCAGGTACGACACCAGCACAAAACTGCCGAGCTTGATGATGTCTTGCAGGTTGGAGCCGGCGACCACTTTGGTCATCAGCGCCAATACGCCGTACGGGGTCAGCTTCATCACCAGGCGCACCAGGCGCATCACCCAGGCTTGCAGGGTGTCGATGGCATTGAGCACCTTCTGGCCTTTTTCCACGTCGTCCTTGAGCAGTTGCAGCGCGGCAACCCCCAGGAACGCGGCGAAAATCACCACGCTGATGATCGACGTCGGCTTGGCCCGGGCCAGGTCGGCGAACGGGTTGGCCGGCACGAACGAGAGCAGCAACTGCGGGATATTCAGGTCGGCGACCTTGCCCGCGTAATCACTTTGGATTACTTGCAGGCGCGCCATTTCCTGGGTGCCGGCCACCAGGCCGTCGGCGGTGAGGCCGAACAGGTTGGTCAGGCCGATGCCGATCAAGGCCGCAATCGCGGTGGTGAACAGCAGCGTGCCGATGGTCAGGAAGCTGATCTTGCCCAGGGACGCCGCGTTATGCAGGCGTGCCACCGCGCTGAGGATCGAGGCAAATACCAGCGGGATCACGATCATTTGCAGCAATTGTACGTAGCCGTTACCGACCAGATCGAACCAGCCGATGGAGGCCTTGAGCACCGGGTTACCGTCGCCATAGATCGTGTGCAACGCCGCGCCGAACAGCACGCCCAGCACCAGGGCGAACAGCACCTTCTTGGCCAGGCTCCAGTTAGTACGGCGGGTTTGTGCCAGGCCCAGCAACAGGGCCACGAACACCAATAAATTGAGAATCAGGGGCAGATTCATTGAAGCTCCGTTGAGAAGGCAGCCAATCGCGTGAGCCTGCGATTGCGAACCGGGAAGCCTAACAGCTTGAAATATAATGATTTAATACCGATATGGAATGGCGACTGTCGTTTTTGGAATAAGTGGTTGGCGCTCAGGCGTATGCCGCTGGCGGGATCAGGACGCGTACTGTCGTGCTCGACACGGGAACTGTCACAGGGATTTGTTAGCGTCGATGTCTTTCACTTGAGGGAGACAACGCCTATGAAGCTCGCGCCGAAACTACTGGTATCCGCCGCACTTTGCCTGGGGCTCGCCGGCCAGGCGTTTGCCGCCACCGAGTTGAAACACTGGCCGGCACCCGCCGCCAAGCAACTGAATGAAATGATCGCCGCCAACGCCAACAAGGGTAACTTCGCGGTGTTCGACATGGACAACACCAGCTATCGCTACGACCTCGAAGAGTCCCTGCTGCCCTACATGGAAAACAAGGGCCTGATCACCCGCGACAGCCTTGACCCTTCGCTCAAGCTGATGCCGTTCAAAGACACCGCCGACCACAAAGAGAGCCTGTTCAGTTACTACTATCGCCTGTGCGAAGTGGACGACATGGTCTGCTACCCGTGGGTGGCCCAGGTGTTTTCTGGCTTCACCCTCAAGGAACTCAAGGTTCAGGTGGATGAGCTGATGGCCTCCGGCAAGCCGGTGCCGGTCAGTTATTTTGAAGGCGACGCGGTGAAGACATCCGAGGTGCAGCCGCCCAAAGTCTTCACCGGCCAGGCCGAGCTGTACAACAAGCTGATGGAAAACGGCATCGAGGTGTATGTGATGACGGCCGCTTCCGAGGAGCTGGTGCGCATGGTCGCCGCCGATCCGAAGTACGGCTACAACGTCAAACCCGAAAACGTCATCGGCGTGACCACCCTGCTCAAGGACCGCAAGACCGGCGAGCTGACCACCGCCCGCAAGCAGATCAGCGCCGGCAAGTATGACGAGAAGGCCAACCTCGGCCTGGAACTCACCCCCTACCTGTGGACCCCGGCAACCTGGATGGCCGGCAAACACGCAGCGATCCTCACCTACATCGACGAATGGAAAAAACCAGTGATTGTCGGCGGTGACACACCGACCAGCGACGGCTACATGCTGTTCCACGATGTGGACGTGGCCAAGGGCGGCGTCCACCTGTGGATCAACCGCAAAGACAAGTACATGACCCAACTCAACGGCATGATCGCCAAGCACGCGGCGGCGCAGGCCAAGGAAGGGCTGCCGGTGACGGCGGATAAAAACTGGGTGATCGTGAAGCCGGAAGATATCCAGTGACCATGGATGTAAGCCGGTAAATGTGGGAGCGGGCTTGCTCGCGAATGCGGCCGGTCAGTAACAGATGAGATGACTGACCCAACGCTTTCGCGAGCAAGCCCGCTCCCACATTTTGATCTTCAGCGTCCTGAGTTTTTCTCCAGGCAAAAAAAGCCCCGCACCTGGCGGGGCTTTTTTATGCGCGAAGCTTACAGGCCGTCGAGCATGGCTTTGTTGCGTACCGCACCCTTGTCGGCGCTGGTGGCCAACAATGCGTACGCCTTCAGCGCGGTAGTCACTTTGCGCGGACGCTTCTCAACCGGCTTCCAACCTTTTTTGTCCTGCTCGACCCGGCGTGCCGCCAGTTCTTCATCGCTGATCAACAGGTTGATCGAGCGGTTCGGAATGTCGATCAACACCTTGTCGCCATCCTGCACCAGGCCAATCGCGCCGCCGGCAGCGGCTTCCGGCGAAGCATGGCCGATCGACAGGCCCGAGGTGCCGCCGGAGAAGCGGCCGTCGGTGAGCAGGGCGCAAGCTTTGCCCAGGCCCTTGGACTTCAGGTACGACGTGGGGTACAGCATCTCCTGCATACCCGGGCCGCCTTTCGGGCCTTCGTAGCGGATGATCACGATGTCGCCTTCCTTCACTTCGTCAGCGAGGATGCCGCGGACCGAGCTGTCCTGGCTTTCGTAGATCTTGGCGCGGCCTTCGAAGACGTGGATGGACTCATCCACACCGGCGGTTTTGACCACGCAGCCGTCGAGGGCGATGTTGCCGTACAGCACGGCCAGGCCGCCTTCCTTGGAGTAGGCGTGTTCGACACTGCGGATGCAGCCGTTTTCACGGTCGGCGTCCAGGGTGTCCCAACGGGTCGACTGGCTGAACGCGGTCTGGGTCGGAATGCCGGCCGGGCCTGCCTTGAAGAAGGTGTGCACGGCTTCGTCGTCGGTCTGGGTGATGTCCCACTTGGCGATGCCTTCGGCCAGGGACGTGCTGTGCACGGTCGGCAGGTCGGTGTGCAGCAGGCCGCCACGGGCCAGGGAGCCGAGGATCGAGAAGATCCCGCCGGCGCGATGCACGTCTTCCATGTGGTACTTCTGGATATTCGGCGCGACCTTGCACAGTTGCGGCACGTGACGGGACAGGCGGTCGATGTCGCGCAGGTCGAAATCGATCTCGGCTTCCTGGGCCGCGGCCAGCAAGTGCAGGATGGTGTTGGTGGAACCGCCCATGGCGATGTCCAGGGTCATGGCGTTTTCGAACGCCTTGAAGTTGGCGATGTTGCGCGGCAACACCGACTCATCGTTCTCGCCGTAGTAGCGCTTGCACAGCTCGACGATGGTACGGCCGGCCTGCAGGAACAGCTGCTCGCGGTCGCTGTGGGTGGCCAGCGTGGAACCGTTGCCCGGCAAGGCCAGCCCTAAGGCTTCCACCAGGCAGTTCATCGAGTTGGCGGTGAACATGCCGGAGCACGAACCGCAGGTCGGGCAGGCGCTGCGCTCGTATTCCGCGACCTTCTCGTCAGATGCGCTGGAATCGGCGGCGATGACCATGGCGTCGACCAGATCGAGGCCGTGGCTGGCCAATTTGGTCTTGCCGGCTTCCATCGGGCCGCCGGAAACGAAGATCACCGGGATGTTCAGGCGCAGGGCGGCCATCAGCATGCCGGGGGTGATCTTGTCGCAGTTGGAGATGCACACGATGGCGTCGGCGCAGTGGGCGTTGACCATGTACTCCACGGAGTCGGCGATGATCTCGCGGCTCGGCAGGGAATACAGCATGCCGTCATGGCCCATGGCGATGCCGTCGTCCACGGCGATGGTGTTGAATTCCTTGGCCACGCCGCCGGCGCGTTCGATTTCGCGGGCGACCAGTTGGCCCAGGTCCTTGAGGTGGACGTGGCCCGGTACGAACTGGGTGAACGAGTTGGCAATCGCGATGATCGGCTTCTTGAAGTCGTCATCTTTCATCCCCGTGGCACGCCACAGTGCGCGCGCGCCGGCCATGTTGCGGCCGTGGGTGGATGTTTTCGAGCGGTAATCTGGCATGGAGCACTCCGGGCGGCTAATCGGTATCAAAGGGGAGTGAGCTTCTATTGACGTCTGGAACACCCGAAAAATGGCACTGGTGTCCGGAAGTTGCCGCAAACGTTACGGGATCGCCGTGCGCAGTGGCCTTGAGCTCATAAACCCGCCGGGGGATGACTGGCGATGAATAGGGCCGATTCTACACCGCTGGCGGCTGGAGGGAATGGGGCAATACTCAGCGCCGCCGGCTTTGTTTAGACTGGCGGCCCTTTGTCCTCACCTCGCTCCAAAGGAATTGGAATGCCCGTTATTCACCGTTTTCTAGGGTTCTACCTGCTGATCGGCCTGATCCAGGGAATCGTCTTCTATTACGCCGGCCAGTTGCATCGCCTGAGCGAGACGCTGTTTTTTGTCACCGGCACCGTGGTGCTGGTCGGCGGTACCGCGTTGCAGTTGCTCGGCGAGAAAGCCCGACATTGGCGTTCATTGCTGCCTACCCTGGCGTTCACCGTGCTGATGGGCGGTATGACGCTGTGGGTCTGCCAGGGCCTTGATCCTGAGGGCAATCCCCGCTGGGCGATCAACTCCTGGGTGATCAGCCTGCTGGTGTTGAGTTATGTCTGCGCCACCTTTCTATTCGTCTGGCCTGCCACCAAAGGCGAGCGCTGGCGCTATGAGGCGTTGTTCCTGCAGGCCTGGAGCAGCGTGTTTATTGTGCTGTACGCGCTGATTCTGGTGGCGGTGTTCATGCTGTTGCTCAAGCTCTGGGGCCAACTGTTCCTGATGCTGGGCATCGAGTTTTTCGAGCATCACTTCTGGAGCAAGCTATTCCTGTGCTTCAGCCTGCCGCTGGTGTTCGCCCTGGGGATGTACCTGGCGGCGCGCAGCGAGAAGGTTATCGGCCAGATGCGCGGCATGTTGTTGAGCGCTTGTGGTCTGTTGTTACCGTTGATCGCGCTGATCAGCGTGTTGTTTACCCTGACCTTGCCCTTCACCGGGCTGTCGCGGATTTGGGCGACGGGCTACTCCACCCCGATTCTGCTGGTGCTGGCCGGGGCGCAGTTGTTCCTGCTCAATGGGGTTTTCCAGGATGGCGTGCAACCCCGCCCGTATCCCAAATGGTTGACGCACTTTATCGAGTTGAGCCTGCTGTGCCTGCCGATACTCGCAGGGTTAGCGTTTTACTCAAGCTGGCTGCGGGTCGAGCAATATGCCTTGTCGCCACTGCGCTTCATCGCGCTGGCACTGGCCGTGCTGTGCGGCTTGTATGGCCTGGCGGCGGTGTGGGCGGTGGCCTTGCGCTCGCCGGTCTGGCTGGGCAACTTGCGGCTGACCAACCCGGCCCTGGCGTTGCTGTTCTGTGGGCTGCTGGTGCTGATCAACACGCCGCTCCTGGACCCGGTGCGCCTGAGCGTCGACGATCAGGTGCGGCGTTTGCTCGACGGACGCATCAAGGCTGAAGCGTTTGATGCGCATAACCTGCGATTCGGCTTGGAGAAGGCGGGCCAGGAGGCCTATGCGAAGTTGCAGGTCGACCTGGACCAGGAGCGCATCCTGAACCCGGAGTCACGCCGCGCCCTGCGCGAGCGCATGGACGACACCTCGCTGAGTTTCAGCGAACAGTACGAAAAAGAACGCGCCCAGCGGCCCAAGCCCAAACTGGAATGGATCGGGCCGCAGCCCAAAGACAGCGAACAGTTCGCCGAACTCAGCCTGGACACCGACTCACCCTGCGAGCCCGGCTGTGTACTGTGGGCAGTCGACCTCGATGAAGATGGCCGGCCGGAAGTGCTGGCGATACCCCGCACCAGCTACCGCCACGACTTCAAGCCACCGCGCATTTTTGTGCAGGACAGTAAGGGTGAATGGGACGATCGCGGCCCCTTGCTGTGGACGCAACTGCCGGACGGAGCCGTCGACACTGAAACGCTGATCCACGACATCCGCGCGGGGAAGGTCTCGTTGGCCAAGCCACGTTACCTGCAATTGGAGTCCAGCGACATGTTGCTCACCCCAGTGATTCGGGAGCGATAGTCGCGCCTGCTCGGCGATTGGTTACCAGCCCCCATAGGCTGAACCCGATGAAACTGAAGGCGATGGCCAGCAGCAGATGATTGTCCGCCTGGGCCAGTGCCGCGCTGCTGACGGCGGCGGTGAGGAACATAATGCTGTTTCCCGCCGAGGCCGCCGTACCCGCACGGCTGGAAAACAACAGCATTGCGGCAGAAATGGCGGCGGGCCGAACCAACGTGACGGCGAGGGCGCTGATCAGCATCGGGATCAGCAGGGTGACGGTGGTGATGGCATCCAGGCTTAGGATCAGCGTCAACAGTACGCCGGCGATGCAGAGTAAGCCGAGACCGATATTGATTTGCCGGGACAGCGAAATACGCTTCTGCCAATACGACGCCGCCACACCGCCGAACAGATAAGCCCCGCCGTACACCATCAGCACCAGCGCATATTGGTATGCCGATAGCTTGAGTGTGTCCATGAAGATCAGCGGCGTCACGCTGATCAGGGCGAAGTAGCAGGCGAACACCAGCGCGGCGATCCACCAATAGCGCAGGAAATCGCGATTGGCGGCCACCGCCTTGAGTGTGCTGGTGATCGATACCGACGGGTGGTTCGCACTGGCGGATCTGGACGGCAGGATGCAAAACGCATGGATCAACATGCCCAGCGCCATCAAGGCGAAGCCGTAGAAGCTGCCTTGCCAATCGAAGGTGGTTTGCAGCCAGGAGCCGATCAGCGGTGACAGGGCGACAAAGGAACCGCTGAAGGTCATGTAATAAAGGCGTACTCGGGCCCGGTCCTGTTCTTCGAACAGGTCTTCCACCAGTGCGTGTCCCAAGACGAAGAAACCGCAACCCATGGCCTGGACTGAGCGAAACAGCAGAAAACTCAGGTAGTCAGGCGCCATTGCGCAGCCTATAGCGCCCAAGATCGATAGCGTGATGCAGCCAAGCAAAACTTCCTTACGGCCCCATTTATCCGAGAGTGGGCCGGCGACCAGTTGCGAGATCGAAAACACCAACGTGAACAGGCTGATCGACAGCGCGATGTCTGCGCTGGGGGTGTCGAACCTGGCTGCCAGGGCGGGGAAGGAGGGTAGAAGGATATTGATCGGGAAGAAGCTGATCAGGGAAATGCAGGTGATGAGGGTGAAGCGGGAGAGGGTGGACCCAGACATTGTTTTTATTTTCCGGAGTAAAACCAGAAACCGATACTAGTCCGCGAAAAGTGGAATTCAATCAAAAGTGATGTGGGAAATTTCCGGAAATCACGCACTTTAAATGTGGGAGGGCTTGCCTCTCCCACATTTACATCTGCGCTTGATCTCAGCTGTTAGGCAACAACCGGCACGTAATGCTCTTGATGTACCGCGTCTCCACGATCGCCGGGTGCACCGGATGGTCCGGGCCCTGGCCGCCGCGTTCGAGCATCTGGATGTTGCGGTCCAGGTGGCGGGCGCTGGTCAGCAGGATGTTTTGCAGGTCGTCTTCCGGCAGGTGCATGGAGCACGAAGCGCTGACCAGGATGCCGTCCTTGCTGAGCAGGCGCATGGCTTGCTCGTTGAGGCGGCGGTAGGCGCCTTCGCCGTTTTTCATGTCTTTTTTGCGTTTGATGAAGGCCGGTGGGTCGGCGACGATCACGTCGAAGCGTTCTTCGCTGGCTTTGAGCTCTTTCAACGCTTCAAACACGTCACCTTCAATGCAGGTCATCTTCTCGGCGACGCCGTTCAGCGCGGCGTTGCGCTCCACGCCGTCGAGGGCGAAGGCGGAGGCGTCGACGCAGAACACTTCACTGGCGCCGAAGGCGGCGGCTTGCACGCCCCAGCCGCCGATGTAGCTGTACAGGTCGAGTACGCGTTTGCCTTTGGCATACGGGGCCAGGCGGGCGCGGTTCATGCGGTGGTCGTAGAACCAGCCGGTTTTCTGGCCCTGGATCACCGGGGCTTCGAATTTCACGCCGTTCTCTTCCAGCGCAACCCACTCCGGCACCAGGCCGAACACGGTTTCGACGTAGCGGTTGAGGCCTTCGGCGTCGCGCGCGGCGGAGTCGTTCTTGAACAGGATGCCGCTTGGCTTGAGCACTTGGGTCAGTGCGGCGATCACGTCTTCTTTATGCGCTTCCATGGTCGCCGAGGCGATCTGCACCACCAGGATGTCGCCGAAACGGTCGACCACCAGGCCCGGCAGCAGGTCGGAATCACCGTAGACCAGGCGGTAGAACGGCTTGTCGAACAGGCGGTCACGCAGGGACAGCGCGACGTTCAGGCGGTGCACCAGCAGCGACTTGTCCAGCGGCAACTTGATGTCGCGCGACAGCAGGCGCGCGCAGATCAGGTTGTTGGGGCTCATGGCCACGATGCCCAGGGTCTTGCCGCCGGCTGCTTCCAGGATAGCCTGGTCGCCTGCCTGGAAGCCGTGGAGTGGGGTGGCGGCCACGTCGATTTCGTTGCTGTAGACCCACAGGTGGCCGTTGCGCAAACGACGATCGGCGTTGGCTTTGAGACGCAGGCTTGGCAGGGACATGACGTCGCTCCGGAAAAAAGAGCGGGAGTATACCTGTTGCGGCACGGTTCATGTGGGAGCTGGCTTGCCTGCGATGCGGGCGCTGCGGTGTATCTGACGTACGGTGTCGATGCTATCGCGGGCAAGCCCGGCTCCCCCACTGGGTCTGCGTCCAATCCGGTATTTGAGGTGTCGGTCAGCTTTGCTTAGGGGTTAGAATCCTCGCCTAGCCCAGAGTGTGTACTTATGTCCCAAGAGCTTTCCGCCGAACAGATCCAGCAGGCCCTGCAGGGCATCAGCGTGCCCCCTCAGCCGCAAATCATGGTGGATTTGCAGATGGAGCAGTACATGCCCGACCCGGACCTGGAGGTGATCGCGCGGTTGATCTCCCAAGACCCGGGCCTCTCCGGCGCGCTGCTGAAAATCGTCAACTCGTCGTATTACGGGCTGAGCAACAAGATTGCTTCGATCCAGCGTGCGGTGAACCTGCTCGGCAGCCGTTCGATCATCAACCTGATCAACGCCCTGTCGATCAAGGGCGAGATGAGCGATGACACCATCGTCACCCTCAACCGCTTCTGGGATACCGCCCAGGATGTGGCCATGACCTGCCTGACCCTGGCCAAGCGCACCGGCGCCCAGGCAGTCGACGAGGCCTACGCCCTGGGGTTGTTCCACGATTGCGGCGTGCCGCTGATGCTCAAGCGTTTCCCCCAATACATGACCGTGCTTGAACAGGCTTATGCCAACGCGGGGCCCGAAAGCCGCATAGTCGATACCGAAAATACGGCGTTCAACACCAACCATGCGGTGGTCGGCTACTACACGGCCAAGTCTTGGCGGCTGCCGGAGCATGTGACCGACGCCATTGCCAACCACCACAACGCCCTGGCGATTTTCAGCGATGAGTCGACGCGCAATCCCCAACTGAAGAACCTGCTGGCGATCCTGAAGATGGCCGAGCACATTTGCTCGTCCTACCGGGTGCTGGGCAACCAGGCGGTCGATCATGAGTGGGCGGCCGTCGGCCCTCTGGTGCTGGACTACGTGGGCCTGTCGGAATACGACTTCGAGAGCATGAAGTTGTCGATCCGCGAGCTGGGCGCGCACTGACCCTTCCTTCAAGAGGTACACATGCCCGAGTTACCCGAAGTCGAAACCACCCGGCGCGGGATCGCGCCGCACCTGGAAGGCCAGCGCGTCAGCCGTGTGGTGGTGCGTGAGCGCCGCCTGCGCTGGCCGATCCCGGAAGACCTGGATGTGCGCCTGTCCGGGCAGCGCATCGTGCTGGTGGAGCGGCGCGCCAAGTACCTGCTGATCAACGCCGAAGTCGGCACCTTGATCAGCCACTTGGGGATGTCGGGCAACCTGCGCCTGGTGGAAATCGGCATGCCGGCGGCCAAGCATGAGCATGTGGACATCGAGCTGGAATCGGGCCTGGCCCTGCGCTACACCGACCCACGGCGCTTCGGCGCGATGCTCTGGAGCCAGGACCCACACAACCACGAGCTGCTGATCCGCCTGGGGCCGGAGCCGTTGACCGAGCTGTTTGATGGCGAGCGCCTGTTCCAGCTGTCCCGTGGGCGGTCGATGGCGGTGAAGCCGTTCATCATGGACAACGCGGTGGTGGTGGGCGTAGGCAATATCTATGCGACCGAAGCGCTGTTTGCGGCGGGGATCGATCCGCGTCGCGCGGCGGGCGGTATTTCGCGAGCGCGTTATTTGAAGCTGGCGATCGAGATCAAGCGCGTACTGGCTGCCGCCATCGAGCGTGGCGGGACCACATTGCGCGACTTTATCGGTGGTGACGGGCAGCCGGGGTATTTCCAGCAGGAGCTGTTCGTCTATGGCCGAGGAGGCGAGGCGTGCAAGGTCTGCGGGACAGAGCTGCGCAATGTGGTGCTGGGGCAGCGGGCGAGTGTGTTTTGCCCTAAGTGCCAGCGCTGATTGCTATGTGAAGGCTGATATAGCCATTGGGGGCAAGCCCCCTCCCACACTTGGAATGCGTTGCAAATGTGGGAGGGGGCTTGCCCCCGATGAGGCCCTTACAGGCACCAAAGAACCTCAAGCCTTACCGGTAATGTTCCGATACTTCTCCATCAACTGCTCTTGCGTCTCCGGATGGGCTTCATCCAGTGGAATGCAATCCACCGGGCACACCTGCTGGCACTGAGGTTCGTCATAGTGGCCGACACACTGGGTACACAGGTTGGGGTCGATCACGTAGATCTCCTCACCTTGGGAAATTGCAGCGTTCGGGCACTCGGGTTCGCAGACGTCGCAATTGATGCAATCGTCGGTGATGATCAGGGACATGGAAACTCCTGCCAGGGCACTCGGCCAAGGCATCTGAAAACGAATGCGCGCAATTGTGCCGCATTGGCGCGCGCAGTGCGAGCGGGTCTGACTTATGGCCTTCCGGCGAGCCCGCTCACTAGGGCAAACACTATTTCTTGAAGCGCAGCGTCAGCGCATCCGCCACGGCCGGGTGGACGAACTTGGTGATATCTCCGCCCAAAGCGGCGATTTCACGGACCAACGTCGAAGAAATGAACGAATAACGCTCAGACGGCGTGAGAAACAGGCTCTCAACCTCCGGCGCCAGTTGCCGGTTCATGTTGGCCAGCTGGAATTCATATTCGAAGTCCGACACCGCGCGCAGGCCACGCAGGAACACGTTGGCGTTCTGCTCCTTGGCGAAATGTGCCAGCAGTGTCGAAAAGCCCACCACTTCTACGTTGGGCAGGTGCTTGGTGACCTCTCGCGCCAGCTCCACGCGCTGCTCCAGGGGAAACAGCGGGTTTTTCTTGGGGCTGGCCGCGACCGCGATGATCACATGGTCGAACAAGCGAGAGGCGCGTTCGACCAGATCGCCATGGCCTTTGGTAATCGGGTCGAAGGTACCTGGGTACAACACTCGGTTCATCGCGTCGTCCTGGCGGAGTCCGTTGGGGAACCGGATGGTATCGCAGCCATCCCGGTCGGCCAAGTCGACTTATGTAGATAGAGGCCGCGAATCGAACGTTTTTTCACGCTGTTTTCAGACGTTCGGCCAATGCGCTGGCCAGTTGTGCGGTCAATCCGTAGACCGATAATTGCGGGTTGGCCCCAATACTGGTGGGGAACAGCGAGCCATCGTGGATCGATAGATTGCGTAATTGGTGATGACGACCGAGGCTGTCGGCCACCGCGTTTGTCGGGTCTTCACCCATGGCGCAACCGCCCATCACATGAGCGCTGCCCAGGCAGGTGCGGTGCAGTTCCAGGTTCAAGCCGTCGATCAAGGTACGCGCTTCGGCCAAGGTTTTTACGTAGCGCGCATCGTGGTGCAGCGGTTTGACGGACTTGGCGCCCGCCGCGAACTGGATCTCGGCCATGCTGTGAAACGCCCGGCGCAGGCCGTCCCACGCATAGGGCGACACCTGATAGTCGAGCACCGGCGTGCCGTCGCCGCGCAGTTCCACGTTGCCGCCGGGGCTGTCGGGGTGGAAGCCGTCGCGCAGCAGCGCGAGCATGGCGTGGGTGTTGGGCAGTTGGCTCATGTCCAGGGCGTTTTGCGTGCCGTAGCCCCCCAGCAAGGTGCTGGCCAAGGCCGGATGCAAGGGGGGCGCCTCAAGCTTGTAGGACATTTTGCCAGTGGTGCCATCCTGCCACTGGAAATGGTCGGAGTAGATGGACTGTGGCGCGCCGTAGAACGGGTTGATCACCTCGTCGAACAAGGCGGCGGAAAAATTCACCAAGTGCAAAAAGGTGCGCTTGCCCAGCCGCGAGTGCGGGTCGGGTGCGTCCGAGCGCATCAGCAGCGCCGGGCTGTTGATGCCGCCGCCCGACAGCACGTAGTGCTTGGCCTTCACGGTAATCTTGCGCCCGGTGGGGGCTACGCAGCGCGCGTCCATCGCCAGGCATTCCAGGCTGCTGATGCGGTCGCCGCTGTAGTTCAAGCGTTCGGCGCGAGCCAGGTACAGCAGCTCGCCGCCTTTTTCCAGGGTGGATGGGATGGTGGTCACCAGCATCGATTGCTTGGCGTTGACCGGGCAACCCATGCCGCAATAGCCCAGGTTGAAGCAGCCACGCACATTGCGCGGGATCACATGCCAGCTGTAGCCCAGTTGCTCGCAGCCCTTGCGGATCACGTCGTTGTTAGCGTTCGGTGGCACGGCCCAAGGCGCGATGCCCAGGCGTTGTTCCATCTTCTCGAACCACGGCGCCATCTCGGCACTGCTGTGGCCTTTGACCGCATATTCGCTGGCCCAGTGGGCGAGGGTGGCGTCCGGGGTGCGGAAGCTGGAGGTCCAGTTGATCAACGTAGTGCCGCCCACGGCTCGGCCCTGCAGGATAGTGATCGCGCCGTCCTTGCTCATGCGGCCGATACCCTCCTGGTACAGGCTGGTGTAGGCCTCGTCCTCGAGCAACTTGAAGTCGCTGCTGGTCTTGAGCGGACCTTCTTCGATCAGCAGCACCTTGTAGCCGGCGGCGCTGAGGATCTCGGCGGTGGTGCCACCACCTGCGCCGCTGCCGATGATGGCCACGTCGGCTTCCAGGGTCAGGTCGTTATCGAGGGCGGCGCCGTTGTGGGTTTTCCAGCCACGGGCAAGGCCTTCGCGGAACAGATCGGGTACGGGCATCAGGGTCGTCTCTTGTTTTTATTGTGGGGGATGCGAATCAGATCTTCGGCGGGCCGGGATAGCCGCAATGGGCCCACGCGGCCGGTTGGAAGTACCAGGCCATGATCACCAGTTTGAGCAGTGAGCCCTGGCCCATGCGCAGCAGGTTCAGGTAGCTGTTCTCCCAGCGGTGCAGGAAGTTGCGGATCTGTTCGCTGTCGGCGTTTTCCCAACTGCCCCAGATGCCGGTCAAAGGGCCGCGGGTGATGCCCATGCTCAATACGTCGAACAGTTGCTGCGTGAGCTTGAACATCTCGGGCGACAGGTGCTGCAGGCTGAAATCGAGTTTTTTCAGGGTGTCTTCGACGCCGCTGGCGATTTGCTGGGCACTGGCGACGCCCTCCAGCAACACCGGGATCACCGCGCGCAGAAACGGCAGATCGCTACTGCGCAGCAGGGCAAAGCCGCTGGCCGGTGTGCTGCTGGAGCAGCCGCTGAGGCTGGCGCCCAACCCGGCGGTGGCTAGGAAGGCGCTGGCGCACAGGCCGATTTTCAAGACGCCGCGCCGCGACAGCACGGGTGTTTCAGTCAGGCTAGGGTTCATTGTTATTGTTGTCCCGTGGGTGGCGGTATCAGCGAACGAATAACGTCTGGATCAACTTCTGGATGGATTTACCGTAGGGCGGGTAGATCAACTTGGCGGCGTTCAGGCGCTGTTTCACCAGCACACCCTTGGCCTTGCTGAAGGTCAGGAAACCTTCGTGGCCGTGGTAATGGCCCATGCCCGAAGGGCCGATGCCGCCGAATGGCATGTCGTCCTGGGCCACGTGCAGCAGCGTGTCGTTCAGGCAGACGCCGCCGGAATGGGTTTCGTGAAGGACGCGGTTCTGCTCGCCCTTGTTGTAGCCGAAGTAGTACAGCGCCAGTGGGCGAGGGCGCTGGTTGATGTAGGCAAACGCCTGGTCGATACCGCGATAGGGCACGATCGGCAGCACGGGGCCGAAGATTTCATCTTGCATCACCGTCATGTCGTCGCTGACATTCAGCAACAGGCTGTGGGCCATGCGCCGTGCCTGGCCTTGGTCGTACAGCGCAATCAGGGTGGCGCCTTTGTCGGTGGCGTCCTTGACGTAACTGTTGAGCCGCGCCAGTTGTCGCTCGTTGATGATGGCGGTGTAGTCCGGGTTGTCCGCCAGTGTCGGATAAAACCCGCGAACCGCTTTGCTGTAGGCCTCGATAAACCCATCGACGCGGTCTTCCGGCACCAGCACGTAGTCCGGCGCCACGCAGGTTTGTCCGGCATTCAAGGCTTTGCCGAAGGCAATGCGCTCGGCGGCGTCCTTGAGCGGCACATCGTCCGAGACGATGGCGGGCGACTTACCGCCCAGTTCCAGGGTGACCGGCGTGAGATGTTCGGCCGCCGCGCGCATCACATGCTTGCCGATGCTGGTGGCGCCGGTGAACAGCAGGTGATCGAAGCGCAGCCTGGAAAACGCCATGCCCACTTCGGCCTCGCCCAGCACCACGCACACCAGGTCTTCGGGGAAAATCTTCGCCAGCAGCGTTTTGAGCAGCTCACCGGTGGCCGGGGTGGATTCGCTGAGCTTGAGCATCACCCGGTTGCCTGCCGCCAACGCGCCGACCAGCGGCCCAATGGCCAGGTACAGCGGATAGTTCCACGGCACAATCACGCCAACCACGCCCAGCGGCTGATAAATGACTTTGGCTGACGCGGGTTGGAAGGCAATGCCTACAGAGCGGCGGGACGGTTTCATCCAGCCCTTGAGGTGTTTGCTGGCGTAGTGAATGCCGTGCAGGCTGGGCATCAATTCGGCGAACAGGGTTTCATCCGCGCTGCGGTGGCTGAAGTCCTGGCTGATGGCGTTGATCAGCGCCTGGCGCTCGTTGCTGAGCAGGTCACGCAGGGCCTTGAGCCATCGCTGACGCTGCCCGGCCGGTGGCATCGGGTTGGCCGCATAGGCGCGACGTTGTGCGTCGAACAGGGTCTGGAGTTGATCCAGCGCCTGGGAATCTTGCAGGTAGGCAACGTTGGCAGACATGGCGCGGCACCGATTGTTATTGGTCTGCCTGGATTTTTAGAGTCATTGCTCTAAATTGTCAAATAACATTGCAGCAACATGCAGATTTATCCTGGCAAGGATAGGCCGTAAGATGCTCTATCCCGTGTATAGAAGCTGATTCCCCTATGGCACCACGAGTAAAGACCAGCGAACGCATTGTGCAAACCAGCCTGGAGCTTTTTAACCAGCAGGGCGAGCGCAGTGTCAGCACCAACCATATCGCCGCCCATATGGAAATTTCCCCGGGCAACCTGTACTACCACTTCCCCAACAAGCAGGCGATTATCGCCGTGCTGTTCCGTGAATACGAAGCGCTGGTGGACAGTTTCCTACGCCCGCCCCAGGGGCGCGGTATGGTCGTGGAAGACAAGCGCTTTTACTTGCAGGCCGTACTGGCCGGTATGTGGCGCTACCGTTTTTTACATCGCGATCTTGAACACTTGCTGGAAAGCGACCCTGAACTGGCCACCGGCTACAGGCGGTTTTCCCAACGTTGCCTGACCCAGGGGGGCGCCATTTACCGAGGGTTTGTCGATGCCGGCATCCTCAATATGAACCCCGTGCAAACCGAAGCCCTGACCCTCAATGCCTGGATTATCCTCACCTCCTGGGTGCGGTTTTTGTGCACTACCAATGAAAACTCCGCGCACCTGAGTGCCGAAGCCATCAAGCGCGGGGTGTACCAGGTGTTGGTGTTGGAGGCGGGTTTTGTCACGCCCCAGGCCAAAGAGGCGGTGGATGCACTGTTCAAAGAGTTTTACGTGCCGTTGAACCAGGCACTGGAAGAAGTGAAGTAGCGCTTTCCCACATGCATTCGTAGGAGTTCGTCATGCCGCTTGCCCAACTGATCAGCCCCCAGCAATTGGCCGAACGCCGCGAGTGCGGCGCCTTGGTGATTCTTGATTGCCGCTTTGCCCTGGAAGATCCGGATTACGGTCGTTGCAGCTACGCCGAAGGGCATATCGAAGGCGCGCACTATGCCGACCTGGATCGCCATCTCAGCGGGCCGGTGACCAAGGGCGTGACCGGCCGTCACCCTCTGCCGGACGCGAACACATTCGCCGAGCAACTACGGGCCTGGGGTATCAGCGCCGACACCG
This sequence comes from Pseudomonas sp. S3_A03, assembly GCF_054668275.1. Taxonomy (NCBI): domain Bacteria; kingdom Pseudomonadati; phylum Pseudomonadota; class Gammaproteobacteria; order Pseudomonadales; family Pseudomonadaceae; genus Pseudomonas; species Pseudomonas sp. S3_A03. The sequence continues at coordinate 3,695,419 of NZ_CP162753.1, read as the reverse complement.
ATGTGGTGCTGTACGACGACGGCCCCGGCGCTTATGCCGCCCGCGCGTGGTGGCTGCTGGCCTGGCTGGGCAAGCGCGATGGCGTGTTTATTCTGGACGGTGGCCTCAAGGCCTGGCACAGCGCTGGTTTCCCATTGAGCCTGGACGCGCCGGTAATCGCGACGGGAAGCTTTGTCGGCAAGCCGGATAATCACCTGCTGCTGGACGCCGAGCACCTGCAAAAACGCCTGGGCCAGCCGGGCCTGACTTTGATCGACGCGCGCGCACCCGCGCGTTTTCGCGGTGACGTGGAGCCCATCGATCCGATTGCCGGGCATATCCCCGGTGCGCAATGCGCGGCGTTCAACGAAAACCTCGGCAGTGATGGCCGCTTTCTGCCGGCCGAGCACCTCAAGCAGCGCTTTGCCGCGCAATTGCAGGGGCGCTCGCCAGAGGACCTGGTGGCGTATTGCGGTTCCGGGGTGACGGCCTGCCATAACCTGTTTGCCCTGAGCCTGGCGGGATACCCGTTGGGCAAGTTATATGCGGGGTCGTGGAGTGAGTGGATTACTGATCCGGCGCGGGCAATTGCTACGGGCGACTGAGTTTTCAGCCGTGTAAACCCAATCCAAATGTGGGAGGGCAAGCCCCTTCCACATGTTCAACCGTGTTGTGCCCTAAGCCATTGGGGAATGCGCCGCTCAAGGTAGTAGCCGGGGCGTTTCAGTGAGCCATCGACGAAGCCCACGTGCCCACCTTTGGCCGTCAGTTCAAACTCGGTGCACGCCGACAGTTCGCTGGCTTGCGGCAGGCTGTGCGCAAACACGAACGGATCATCCGCCGCCTGGATAATCAGCGTCGGCGTACGGATGGCGCTCAGGTAATAGCGGCTCGACGCCTGGCGGTAATAGTCCTCGGCACTCAAAAAGCCGTGCAGCGGCGCGGTCACCCGGCCATCGAAATCCCAGAACGTGCGCATCTTCTCCAGTGAGCCCAGGGCGCCCAGGGTTTTCAGGCCTTCTTCCCGGCCATCCTGTAGAAACTGGTGCTGCTTGACGCGGATATATGCCAGCATCTCGCGCATGAAGTGCTTCTGATACACCCGCGAAAAGCCCAGCCCGATGCGGTCTGCGCACTGGTCCAGGCGAAACGGTACCGACACCGCCGCAGCGCCTTGCAGCCCGGACGTTTCGCCGGTTTCGCCCAAATGCTTGAGCAGCACATTACCGCCCAGGGAATAACCCACGGCATACAACGGTGCCAACGGCCGCTTGGCGCGCAGATGGGCAATCGTTGCCGCCAAGTCTTCGCTGGCACCCGAGTGATAGCTGCGGGCCAATAGGTTCGGCTCGCCGGAGCAGCCACGCCAGTTCAGCGCCACGCTGGCCCAGCCTTGAGCACCGAGGACTTTTTGCAGGCCGGCCACGTAGGGCGAGTTGGATGAACCGGTCAACCCATGCAGCACCAGCACCAACGGCGCTTGCACGTCATGGGGGCCATGCCAGTCGAGGTCGAGAAAGTCGCCATCGTCCAGCCACAGGCGTTCGCGTTGACGCTCGATAGGGGTGGAGGGACGCCACAGCGGCCCCCACAGGGTTTGCAGGTGGGGGTTGCCGAGGCCGAAGGCGGGTTTGAAGTGGTCAGACGGGTTCATGAACATCTCTTTGTGGCGGGCGAGCAAGCTCGCCACGACAGCCGGCTTGCCTGACAGCCCGCTCGCTGGCCTTTATTCGGCACTCTCGACCAAACGATGCCACAGCGCGTAATACACCCGCCCGGACTTCTGCTCCCGATGCAGGCGCCACGCACCCGGCAAGCCCAGGCTGGACGGCGCGGTCTCGCTTTCGGTGTAGACCCACGCATCCGGCGCCAGCCATTGGCGCTCTTCCAGCAGCGTGCACACGGTAGGCAACAGGTTCTGGTTGAACGGTGGGTCGAGGAACACCACGTCGTATTCGCTGGCCGCCTGGGTTTCCAGGTAGCGCAGCGCGTCGGCGGTTTGCACCTGGCCGTTGGTGCAACGCAAGGTGCCCAGGTGTTCCTTGAGGCTGGACACCGCCACATTGCTCGCATCCAGCGCCTGGGCCTGCGCCGCACCACGGGACAGCGCTTCCAGGAACAGCGCGCCACTGCCGGCAAACGGGTCCAGCACCTTGGCGCCCGCGATATATGGTGCGAGCCAGTTGAACAGGGTTTCACGCACGCGATCCGGCGTGGGGCGCAAGCCCACGACGTCAGGGAAGCTCAGCTTGCGGCTGCCCCATTCACCGCCAATGATGCGCAGTTGGCCCACACCGTTGTGTACGTTGTGGACAGGTTTTTTTCGGGCGAGATGAACTGGCCATTAATGCTCCGGAACCCCGAGCGGCTGCTCGGCGGGTTTGTCAGTGGGGGGCGGTAGTGGCTTTTGCGCAATCGTCGGGCCGGCGGTCACGATGACCATCTTGTCGGCGCTCAAGTGTTTGTTCAAGGCAGCCTTGACCTGCTCTACGGTCAGGGCCTGGGATTGTTTCATGAAATCTTCCAGATAGCTCAGCGGCAGGTTGTAGAAACCCATGACGCCCAACTGGCCGACGATATCGGCGTTGCTCGCGGTCGACAGCGGGAAACTGCCGGCCAGCTCGCGCTTGGCGTCATCCAGTTCTTTCTGCGTCGGGCCGGTCTTGAGGTAATCGGCCAGCACCTCCTCGACCAGGCGCAGGGTGCCGCCACTCATTTCGGCGCGGGTTTGCAGGTTGATCATGAACGGGCCGCGCACCTGCATCGGCGAGAAACTTGAGTACACGCCGTAGGTCAGGCCGCGCTTCTCGCGCACCTCGCTCATCAAGCGGGTGCCAAAGCCACCGCCGCCAAGGATCTGGTTGCCCAGGGACAAGGCTGCGTAGTCCGGGTCGGCGCGGTCGATGCCCAACTGGGCGAACAGTAGGTGGGTCTGCTTGGACGGGAATTCGATACGGCTCAGGCCTGCCTTGGGTTCGGTCGGCTGGGCGATTTTCGCCAGGGCCGGGCCTTTGGGCAGCGACGCGGAGACCTTGGCCGTCATGGCCTCGGCTTCGGCGCGGGTCAGGTCGCCCACCACTGCAATCACCGCATTGCCGGCGGCGTACGCCTTGGCATGGAACGCGTGCAGCTGCGCCTGGGTAATCTTCGGCACGCTTTCAGGCGTGCCTTCGCTCGGGTGCGCGTAAGGATGGTCGCCATACAAGCGCTTGAACAGCTCCAGGCTCGCCAGTTTGCCGGGGTTTTGCTTTTGGTATTCGAAGCCGGCGAGGATCTGGTTTTTGATGCGCGCCAGGGAGTCGGCGGGGAAGGTCGGCTGGCCGAGCACCTGGTCAAACAGCGCCAGGGCGGCTTCGCGCTTGTCGCTCGCGCTTAGGCTGCGCAGGGACACCAGCGCCATATCGCGGTAAGCGCCATTGCCGAAGTCGGCACCCAGGCCCTCGAAGCCACTGGCGATCTGGCTGACATCCTTGCCCGGCACGCCTTCGTTGAGCATGGCGTTGGTCATCAATGCCAGGCCCGGCACATCGCCGTCCTGGCTGCTGCCGGCGGCGAACAGGATGCGCACGTCGAACATTGGCAGCTCATGGGCTTCGACGAACAGCACCTTGGCGCCTTCGGCGGTGGTCCAGGTTTGCACGTCGAGCTTGCGGTTGGTCGGCGCCTTGCCGTCCAGCTCCGCCAGCGATTGCAGTTTTTCGGCTGATTGCGCCTTGTCCAGGGCCTGGCTGGCGACCGACTCGCTGGGGCGCAGGAGATACACGGCGCTGGCGGCGATCAATGTAACGGCGATCAGGCCGGGCAGGATCAGGCGGCTGCTTTTGCGATCACTCATGAGCGGTCTCCTCAGGCAGAACATGGGCGACGCTCAGACGTTCGCGGGTGAAATAGGTGCGTGCGGCCTTCTGGATATCTTCCGGGGTCACGCTTTGCAGGTCGGCCAACTCAGAATCCATCAGCTTCCAGGACAGGCCAACGGTTTCCAGGGAACCGATGGCCGTGGCCTGGCTGGTGATCGAATCGCGCTGGTACACCAGGCCGGCAATGACCTGGGCGCGGATACGCTCCAGTTCTTCGGCGGTCGGCGGCTTGGCCTTCAACTCTTCCAGCAGGCGCCACAGGCCGGCTTCGGCTTGGGCGACGGTTTTTTCTTTTGTTGATTGGGGGTGGCCGTCAGCATGAACAACGTGTCGCCACGGGTGTAGGCGTCGTAGTTGGTGGAAGCGGCGGAGACCAACTCTTCACCGCGTTCCAGCTGTTCGGAGATGCGCGCGCTGTAGCCGCCGTCCAACAGGGCTGAAATCAGGCGCAGGGCCTGCACCGAGCGCTTGTCTTCGGCAGTGGCCAGGCCGGGCACGTTGAAACCCAGGATCACGCTGGGCAGTTGGGTCTGCACATGCAGGGTCAGCAGGCGTTCGCCGGGTTCGGCCAGCTCCATCGGGATCTTGGCCGGAGGAACGTCACGCTTGGGGATCGGGCCGAAGTAGCGCTGGGCCAGGCTTTTTACTTCGTCCGGGGTCACGTCGCCGACCACCACCAGGGTGGCGTTGTTCGGCACATACCAGGACTGATACCAGTGGCGCAGCTCTTCGACTTTCATGCGGTCCAGGTCGGCCATCCAGCCGATGGTCGGCGTGTGGTAACCGCTGGCCGGGAAAGCCATGGCCTTGAAGCGCTCAAAGGCCTTGGACATCGGGTTATCGTCGGTGCGCAGGCGGCGCTCTTCTTTAATAACCTCGATTTCGCGGCTGAACTCGTCGGCCGGCAGGCGCAGGCTGGCCATGCGGTCGGCTTCGAGTTCAAAGGCCACGCCCAGGCGATCACGGGCCAATACCTGGTAGTAGGCGGTGTAGTCGTCGCTGGTGAACGCATTTTCTTCAGCGCCCAGGTCACGCAGGATCAGCGAAGCTTCGCCGGGACCGACTTTGGCGCTGCCCTTGAACATCATGTGCTCCAGGGCGTGGGACAAGCCGGTCTGGCCCGGGGTTTCGTAGCTCGAACCGACTTTGTACCAAACCTGGGAAACCACCACCGGGGCACGATGATCTTCGCGGACGACGACCTTGAGGCCGTTGTCCAGCGTGAATTCATGGGTGGGTTGTGGGTCGGCGGCCAAAGCTGAAAGGGGCAGACAAACTGTGCTGAGCAGCAGGCCTGCGGCGCGGCGGGCTAGAGCATTCATTCGTTTTTAAACCTGTTGGGCTGCCCGCTTGGTCTTAGCGTCGGCGGGCGAGGAGGTGCTAGGATACTGGTCCGACTTAAGGACGGCCACTGCGGCTGTCTTGTTAAGGCTCTATTTAGGCCTTACAAAATGTTGCGCATGAACGAGCTGGCTAAAAAACAGTCTGTTACGCATCGTATTTTATTTACCGACGCGCCCCTTGGCGCGTCGCTACCTTGAGATAGCCGTCTCCATGTTTGGTTCCAACGACGACAAGAAGACCCCAGCTGCGGCTGGCGAGAAGAAAGGCCTGTTCGGATGGCTGCGCAAAAAGCCGCAGGAAACCGTCGTCGAACAGCCGCAGGTTCAAGCTGAACCGACCCCTGAACCCGTAATCGATGCCGAACCGGTTGCCGAAGCGCCGGCGCCGGTGGTGTTGCCGATGGCTGAGCCGGTGTTGCAGCCGGTCGCCGAGGCCGCACCGGAGCCCGAGCATACGCCATGGCCGCAGTTGCCGGTGGCCGAAGAGCCGGTCGCTCTGGTTGAGGATGTGCAGGCCGAGCACGTGGTGCCGCCGATTCCAACGGTGATTGAACCGGAGCCGGTAGAACACGTCGTGGTTCAAGCGCCGCCGGTCGTTGAAGTCCCCGCGCCTCTGGTTGCCGCACCTGCTGTCGTCGAGCCTGCGCCCGTCGCGCCATCAACCGAAACCGGCAAGACCGGCTTCTTCGCCCGCCTCAAGCAAGGCCTGAGCAAAACCAGCGCCAGCATTGGCGAAGGCATGGCCAGCCTGTTCCTGGGCAAAAAGACCATCGATGACGAACTGCTGGAAGACATCGAAACCCGTCTGCTCACCGCCGACGTGGGTGTAGAAGCCACCGCCGTGATCATCCAGAGCCTCACGCAGAAGGTTGCGCGCAAGCAGTTGACCGATGCCGACGCACTGTACAAATCCTTGCAGGCCGAGCTGGCTGCGATGCTCAAGCCCGTTGAAGCACCGCTGGTGATCACCCCGAAAAAACCGTTTGTGATCCTGGTGGTGGGCGTCAACGGCGCCGGCAAGACCACCACCATCGGCAAATTGGCCAAGAAGCTGCAACTGGAAGGCAAGAAAGTCATGCTGGCCGCCGGCGACACCTTCCGCGCCGCTGCCGTCGAGCAGTTGCAAGTGTGGGGTGAGCGCAACAAGATCCCGGTGATCGCCCAGCACACCGGTGCCGACTCCGCTTCGGTGATCTTCGATGCCGTGCAAGCCGCCAAGGCGCGCAACATCGACGTGCTGATCGCCGACACCGCCGGGCGCCTGCACACCAAAGACAACCTGATGGAAGAGCTGAAGAAAGTGCGCCGCGTGATCGGCAAGCTTGACGCCGACGCGCCCCACGAAGTGCTGCTGGTGCTCGACGCCGGCACCGGCCAGAACGCCATCAGCCAGGCCAAGCAATTCAACCAGACGGTGCAACTGACCGGCCTGGCGTTGACCAAGCTCGACGGCACGGCCAAAGGCGGCGTGATCTTTGCCCTGGCCAAACAGTTCGGGTTGCCGATTCGTTATATCGGCGTCGGTGAAGGCATCGACGACCTGCGCACCTTTGAAGCCGAACCCTTTGTACAGGCACTGTTTGCCGAGCGGGAGCGTTCATGATTCGATTCGAACAGGTCGGTAAACGCTATGCCAACGGGCATGTGGGCTTGCATGAGCTGAGCTTTCGAGTGCGTCGCGGCGAGTTCTTGTTTGTGACCGGCCATTCCGGCGCCGGCAAAAGTACCCTGTTGCGCCTGCTGCTGGCCATGGAACGCCCCACCACTGGCAAACTGCTGCTGGCAGGCCAAGACCTGGCCACCATCAGCAATGCGCAGATTCCGTTCCTGCGCCGTCAGATCGGCGTGGTGTTCCAGAACCACCAGTTGCTGTTCGATCGCACCGTCTTCAACAACGTTGCGTTGCCGTTGCAGATCCTGGGGTTGTCCAAGGCCGAAATCATCAAGCGCGTGGATTCGGCCCTGGAGCGCGTGGCGCTGTCGGACAAGACCGACCTCTACCCTGGCGATCTGTCCACGGGCCAGCAACAGCGCGTCGGCATTGCCCGCGCCATTGTCCACCGCCCGGCCTTGCTGCTGGCCGACGAGCCCACCGGTAACCTCGACCCGCGCCTGGCGGCCGAGATCATGGGGGTGTTCGAAGACATCAACCGCCTGGGCACCAGCGTACTCATCGCCAGTCACGACTTGGCGCTGATCGCACGTATGCGCCACCGCATGCTGACCCTGCAACGCGGTCGCCTGATCGGTGACGGGGAGGCCGGCGTATGAGTGCCACACGCAGCCCTAAAGTATCCGAACGCGTGGCGCCCAAGCCGGCCGACCCGCAACCGAAAAAGAAAAAACACGACGACGATGACGGCCCGGACTTCAGCACCCTGCTGCGCGCCTGGATCGAAAGCCATCGCGCCAGCCTGATCGACAGCCTGCGCCGCCTGGGCAAACAGCCAATCGGTAGCTTTTTCACCTGCCTGGTGATGGCTGTGGCCTTGAGCCTGCCGATGGGCTTGTCGCTGTTGCTCAATAATGTGGAACGCCTGGGCGGCTCCTGGCAGCGTGCGGCGCAGATTTCGCTGTACCTGAACCTGGACGCCAGCACGCAGCAGGGCGAAGCGTTGCGCGACGACATCAAGAACATGCCCGGCGTGGCGGATGCCGAGTACGTCAGCCGCGATCAGGCGCTTGAAGAGTTCCAGCAACAGTCCGGCCTGGGCGAGGCGCTCAAGGAGCTGCCGCAGAACCCGCTGCCGGGCGTGGTGCTGGTGACGCCGAATGAAGTCGACAAACCGGCCCTGGAAGCCCTGCGACAAAAACTCGCAGAGCTGCCCAAGGTGCAACAGGCGCAACTTGATCTAGTCTGGGTAGAGCGTCTGGCCGCGATCCTCAAGCTGGGTGACCGTTTTGTGTTCGGCCTGACGGTGTTGTTGGTGTCTGCATTACTTTTGGTGATAGGTAATACCATTCGTCTTCATATTGAAAACCGTCGCACCGAGATAGAAGTGATTAAACTGGTCGGCGGCACGGACAGCTATGTGCGTCGGCCTTTTCTGTACATGGGCGCGCTATATGGCTTCGGTGCTGGGATTTTGTCCTGGGGAGTGCTGGCATTTGGCCTGAACTGGCTGAATGACGCGGTTGTCGGGCTTGCCGGCTTGTACGGCAGCGATTTTGCCCTGGCCGGCGTGCCGGTGGCCGATGGTCTGAGTCTCTTGCTTGGCGCGGTCTTGTTGGGGTATATCGGTGCGTGGATCGCGGTGGCGCGGCATTTACGCGAGCTGGCGCCGAAGTAGTTAATGTCAGATTAATGTGGTTTCGTTTGTATTGGCCGTATCAGCGGTTTAGGGAACTTGTCCTACGGTTCCCAGGTCAATTTTCGCAGTGCTGAACTGCACGAGTTATGTGAGTCGGAGGTTTTTTCGTATGACCACTTCTTTGCAACCTGCTTATGCCTTGGTCCCGGGTGCGAACCTTGAGGCCTATGTGCACACGGTCAACAGCATTCCCTTGCTGACGCCCGAGCAGGAGCGTGAACTGGCCGAGAGTCTCTACTATGAGCAGGATTTGGGGGCGGCTCGGCAGATGGTGCTCGCCCACCTGCGTTTTGTCGTACATATCGCCCGTAGCTACAGCGGCTACGGCCTGGCCCAGGCTGACCTGATCCAGGAAGGCAACGTTGGCCTGATGAAGGCGGTAAAGCGCTTCAACCCTGAAATGGGTGTGCGCCTGGTGTCGTTCGCCGTGCACTGGATCAAGGCGGAAATCCACGAGTTCATCCTGCGCAACTGGCGCATTGTGAAAGTCGCGACCACCAAGGCCCAGCGCAAATTGTTCTTCAACCTGCGCAGCCAGAAGAAACGCCTGGCGTGGCTGAACAACGAGGAAGTCCATCGCGTGGCTGAAAGCCTCGGTGTGGAGCCTCGCGAAGTGCGCGAGATGGAAAGCCGCCTGACCGGCCATGACATGGCCTTCGACCCGGCTGCCGAAGCGGACGACGACAGCGCCTTCCAATCGCCGGCCAACTACCTGGAAGACCACCGGTACGACCCGGCGCGTCAACTGGAAGACGCCGACTGGAGCGACAACTCCAACCACAACCTGCACGAAGCCCTGGAAGTGCTGGACGATCGCAGCCGTGACATCCTCTACCAGCGCTGGCTGGCGGAAGAAAAAGCCACGCTGCACGACCTGGCCCAGAAGTACAACGTGTCGGCCGAGCGGATTCGTCAGCTTGAGAAAAGCGCGATGAACAAGTTGAAACTGTCGATCGCCGCTTAACGGGCGACACGATCAAACGGTGGGAGGAGCTTGCTCCCGATAGCAGAGTGTCAGTCCACATCCACGTGGCTGACCTACTGCAATCGGGAGCAAGCCCCCTCCCACATTTGTTTTGTGTCGTGTCAGTCGGACCAGGGTGCTTTGCGAGCGTTGTTCAGTTCCGCGAGATAGCCGTCCCCACCTAACTGGCTCATCTGCTGGCGAATCCACGCCGCGCGCCGTGCCACGTACGCCGTTGGATGGCTGGCGCTCCACACCCGCGGATTAGGCAATACCGCCGCCAGGTAACTGGCTTGCTGCCGCGACAGCCCCTTGGCACTCACCCCAAAATGGTGCCGCGCCGCCGCTTCGGCACCAAACACCCCTTCATCCCATTCCACGCTGTTGAGGTACACCTCAAGAATCCGCTGCTTGGGCCACAACACCTCGATCAGTCCGGTGAACCACGCCTCCAGGCCTTTGCGCAAATAACTGCGACCGGCCCATAGGAACAGGTTTTTCGACACCTGTTGGCTCAACGTACTGGCGCCGCGAATCGATCCGCCACGCTCGTTGTGCAGGATCGCCGCCTGGATCGCGCCGAAATCGAAGCCCCAGTGCTGCGGGAAGCGCTGGTCTTCACCGGCCATCACCGCGACTTTGAGGTCATCGGAAATCTCGTCCCACGGCACCCAGGTGCGTTGCAGGTCGATAGGCTCACCGTCGAACCAGGATTCGACCTTGCGTTCCACCATCAGCGCAGTGAACGGTGGCGGGACGACACGCAACAGCAGCACCAGCAAGACACTGCCAATGGCAAACCATTTCATGACGTTGAGACAGCGTTTGAAGAGGAGACGCAGCATAGAGATGGCTTGGCCGAACCCGTTGAGCGGGCCATTATACAGACCCTGCCCGATGAGTCTGACTGGAGTTCCTCATGCTACGTAGCTTTCTGATGCTGGCTGCCTTTTTCGGCTTCACCGGTGTGGCCCTCGGCGCCTTTGCCGCCCACGGCCTGAAAAACCGCCTGAGCGCCGAATACCTGGCAATCTTCCACACCGGCGTGACGTACCAATTGGTGCACACCCTGGCCCTGTTCGGCGTTGCGTTGCTGGCGGCGCACCTGCCGGGCCGCCTGGTGACCTGGGCGGGCATCGCGTTCGTGGTCGGCATCCTGCTGTTCTCCGGCAGCCTGTACGTGCTGACCCTGACCGGCATCAGCAAACTCGGCATCATCACGCCGTTCGGCGGTCTGGCCTTCCTGCTCGGCTGGTTGCTGTTGGGGCTGGCCGCTTGGCGCTTGCAGCTGTGACCGCTTGACGCTTGGAGCTGACCTTCATGCCCCAATCGGGCTAGAATGCTGGCCCCTAAAAACGATGGCGGCCCGTGGCATGCGCATTCAGTTGAACGGCGAACCCTTTGAACTGCCCGACGGTGAAACCGTTGCGGCCCTGCTGACCCGCCTGGACCTGACCGGGCGTCGCGTCGCAGTGGAGCTCAACCTGGATATCGTCCCGCGTAGCCAGCACGCCGAGACCGCGCTGAAAGAAAACGATCAGGTCGAAGTGGTCCATGCCATTGGCGGCGGCTAGTCGCCTCCCCGGATTCTGCAGAACCTCACCCCATTACGAGGATTTCCCATGAGCATCGTTCGTAGCGACAAGCCTTTCGTCCTGGCCGGTCGTACCTACCAGTCCCGTTTGCTGGTCGGCACCGGCAAGTACCGCGACATGGAAGAGACCCGCCTGGCCATCGAAGCCTCGGGCGCCGAAATCGTCACCTTCGCCGTGCGTCGCACCAACCTCGGCCAGATCGAGGGCGAGCCGAACCTGCTCGAAGTGCTGTCACCGGACCGCTACACCTTTTTGCCGAACACCGCCGGTTGCTACGACGCCATCGAAGCCGTGCGCACCTGCCGCCTGGCCCGCGAGCTGCTCGACGGTCATAACCTGGTGAAGCTGGAAGTGCTGGCCGACCAGAAAACCCTGTTTCCCAACGTGATCGAAACCCTCAAGGCCGCCGAGACCCTGGTCAAGGAAGGCTTTGACGTGATGGTCTATACCAGCGATGACCCCATCATTGCACGTCAACTGGCCGAAATCGGCTGCATCGCAGTGATGCCGCTGGCCGGTCTGATCGGCTCCGGCCTGGGTATCTGCAACCCTTACAACCTGCAAATCATCCTCGAAGAAGCCAAGATCCCGGTGCTGGTGGATGCGGGCGTGGGCACTGCCTCCGACGCGACCATCGCCATGGAACTGGGCTGCGACGCGGTGCTGATGAACTCGGCCATCGCTCATGCCCAGCAACCGATCATGATGGCGCAAGCCATGAACCACGCCATCGTCGCGGGCCGCCTGGCCTACCTCGCCGGGCGCATGCCGAAAAAACTCTACGCCAGCGCCTCTTCGCCGCTGGATGGTCTGATCAAGTAAGAGCCATTGATGACTGAATCAAACGAAACGCCGAACACCCTGGAAGCAGGCGACGAGTCCAAGCACCGTCGCATCAAGAGCTTTGTGATGCGCGCCGGTCGCATGACCGAAGGCCAGCAAAAAGGCCTGGAGCAAGGCACGCCGCTGTTCGTATTGCCGCTTGCCGACGCGCCGGTGGATTACGACCAGGTGTTCGGCCGTTCGGCCCCGCGTTCCCTGGAAATCGGCTTCGGCATGGGCCATTCCCTGCTGGAAATGGCCGCCGCCGCGCCGGACCAGGACTTCATCGGCGTGGAAGTACACCGTCCGGGTGTCGGTGCTTTGCTCAACGGCGTGCTGACCCAGGGCCTGACCAACCTACGGGTTTACGACTGCGACGCGATCGAAGTGCTCAACCGCTGCATCGCCGACAACAGCCTCGATCGTCTGATGCTGTTCTTCCCCGACCCTTGGCACAAAGCCCGTCATCACAAGCGCCGCATCGTCCAGGCGTCCTTCGCCGAACTGGTGCGCAGCAAGCTGAAAGTGGGCGGCATTCTGCACATGGCCACCGACTGGGAGCCGTATGCCGAATACATGCTGGAAGTGATGAACGTCGCCCCTGGCTACCGCAACCTGGCAGAGGACGGCAAATGCGTGCCGCGCCCGGCTGAGCGTCCAATCACCAAGTTCGAGCGTCGCGGTGAGCGATTGGGGCATGGGGTTTGGGATTTGAAGTTCGAGAAGTTGGCTTAACTCGCCACTGACTTGTAATGCAATCAAATGTGGGAGGGGGCTTGCTCCCGATAGCGGTGTGTCAGCCAAAGATTTGGTGGCTGACACCCTGCAATCGGGGGCAAGCCCCCTCCCACATTTGTTATGTGTTGGGTTTGAGATCAGCGGCGGTCAGCCACTACCCCAATCAACACCAGCACCACCACCAGCACCGGCGCCAGGCTGTAGTTGTTGAACTGGCTCAACCCTCGCACAATCCACGGCGTGGCGTAGATCAGCGCGGCACCGCTGCCGATCATGCATAGCAGGGCCATCAGCGGCACGCGCAGGGCGCCGGCGATGCTGCCCAGGCGCGCTTCGACCCAGCCCTTGATGTCGGCGCCGAACAGCACCAGCAAGCAGCCGACGAGGGCCAGGGAGATTTCCGACAGGTTGCTACGGCTCCAGCGGGATACGGTGGCGAGCAGGTCGAGTACCAAATCCATTCGATTTCCTTAAGAGCGTCAGCTCAAAAACTTCTGCAGCAGGTCATTGAGAAAGAGTTGCCCGCGGTCGGTAGCCGCCAGGCGTGACGGTTCGACCTGCATTAAGCCACTTTGTTCTGCCTCGCGACGCGCCTCGTCAAGGCTGGCCAGGTCGAGGCCGGTACGTTCGGCATAAAGCCTGGCGTCGACGCCGTCGGTGAGGCGCAGCGCGTTCATCAGGAACTCGAAGGGCAGCTCGTCGTTGGTCAGTTCCTTCGCACCGGCCTGGAAGCTTTTGGCCGGGTTGAGGTAGTCCTTTGGTGCGCGGGTTTTCCAGGTGCGCACGATACGCCCGTCCGGATGGCTGAGCTTGCCATGGGCGCCGGCGCCGATGCCGATAAAGTCGCCGAAGCTCCAGTAATTCAGGTTGTGCCGTGCCGGGCGGCCCGGTTGGGCGTAGGCCGACACTTCGTATTGGGCGTAACCGTGCTCGGCCAGCAGTGCCTGGCCAGCTTCCTGAATGTCCCACAGGGTGTCGTCTTCCGGCAGCGCGGGCGGCTGGTTCCAGAACACGGTGTTGGGTTCCAGGGTCAACTGGTACCACGACAAATGTGTGGGCTTGAGTGCGATGGCCTGGCGCAGGTCGCTCAGGGCGTCGTCGAGGGACTGGTCGGGCAAGCCGTGCATCAGGTCCAGGTTGAAGTTATCGAACCCGGCCTGGCGCGCCATGCCGGCGGCGCGAACGGCCTCATCGCCGTTGTGGATGCGGCCCAGCGCCTCGAGTTTTGCCTGTTGGAAGCTCTGGATGCCGATGGACAGGCGATTGATCCCCAGTTTGCGATACGCCACGAACTTTTCTTGTTCGAAGGTGCCGGGGTTGGCTTCCAGGGTAATTTCGATATCGCCGGCAAACGGGATGCGCGCTTCCACGCCCTCGAGCAGGCGGCCCAGTGCCGCTGCGCTGAACAGGCTGGGCGTGCCGCCACCAAAGAAGATCGAGCTCAGCTCCCGCCCGTAAACGGCGTGCAGGTCCTGGTCCAGGTCAGCCAGCAAGGCGTCTACGTACTCTTCTTCCGGAAGCACTGCGCTTGCGGTATGGGAGTTGAAGTCGCAATAGGGGCATTTGCGCACGCACCACGGGATGTGGATATACAGCGCCAGGGGCGGCAGTACCGGCAAGGCCGCCCGAGGTGGTTGCGCGCCGCCATGGATCAGCGCCAGCGCCGGAGTGTCGTGGGTCATTTCAGGCCCAGGCGTTGGCGCAGCAGATCCATTGCACGGGCGCGGTGGCTGATCTGGTTCTTGTCGGCCGGGCTCAGTTCGGCGCTGGAGATATTGCGCTCCGGCACCCAGAACAGCGGGTCATAGCCAAAACCATGCTCGCCACTGGCCGCATGCAGGATGCGCCCGTGCCACAAGCCTTCGCAAAGGATCGGCAGTGGGTCGTCCGCATGGCGCACCAAGGCCAGCACACAGACGAACTGCGCGCCGCGCATCACGTCCGGCACGTCCTTGAGAGCGTCGAGCAGCTTGGCGTTGTTGGCGGCATCGCCTTTGCCGTCGGCGTAACGGGCCGAGTAGATGCCAGGGGCGCCGCCGAGGAAGTCCACGGCCAGGCCAGAGTCATCCGCCAACGCCGGCAGGCCGGAAATGCGCGCGGCATTGCGGGCCTTGAGGATGGCGTTCTCGACGAACGACAGGCCGGTCTCTTCGGGCTCCACCTGGCTGAACTCGCCAATTGAGCGCAGTTGCACGGACTCGCCGAGCATGGCCTGCAGTTCTTTGAGTTTGCCGGCGTTGTGGCTGGCCAGTACGAGTTGTGTGAGCGTCATCAGTTGGCCGGGAACAGTTCTTGGTTGAATTGGAAACCGTGGGCTTTGCCACCGGTTTCGACGTTGATGGTGAACGTCTTGTATTCGCGCTGCGTCACGGAGTAGGGCGCCAGGTAGCTGATCCCGCCTTTCTCTTCGATTTGCTTGAACGTCAGGATCTCGCTTTTACCACCCAAGTCCTTGATGGTCCCGGTCACCTGCGCGGCGACTGGGGTCACGCCCTTGATCACGGTCACATTGATCAAGCCCTTTTCCTTGCTGCGCACCACGCCGATTTTCTGTGCAGTCTCTGGCGGCAGGAAGCTTGAGGTAAAGGTGTTGTAGTGAACCGTGATGTCACCGAAGTCTTTCTTGCGATTCGCGTCGATAGTGTCCGCAGCCATGGCGTTGGCGCCCAGGCACGCAGTCAGTAGAAAAATAGCCAGACGACTCATGAGCGTCCCTCTTGAAATGATTAGACGGCAATCTTGTGGTCGGTCAGGCCAGGGCTGCTGACCCGGTAGATACCGATTTCGCCCAACAGGTTGGGCCATAGCTTACTCGCCCAGCCGTGGCGATGCTGTTGATCGACGGCCAGGCGGTTGATCACCTTGGCTTCACGCTCGCCACATAGCGCTTCGAAGTCTTCAAAGGTGCAGAAGTGGATGTTCGGCGTGTTGTACCAGGTGTAGGGCAGGAAATCCGATACCGGCATGCGGCCCTTGGTGGCCAGGTACCAGCGGCAGCGCCAGTGCCCGAAATTGGGGAAGGTGATGATGCACTGGCGGCCTACGCGCAGCATTTCGTCGAGGATCCGGTCCGGGTAATGCACCGCTTGCAGGGCCTGGGTCATCACCACGATGTCGAAGCTGTTGCTGGCAAAGTTGCCGAGGCCCTTGTCCAGATCCTGCTCAATGACGTTGATGCCCTTGGCCACGCACTGGGCGATGTTGTCCGGATCGTTTTCCAGGCCGTAGCCGGTGACTTGCTTGTGGTCGCGCAGCCAGCTCAGCAGTTCGCCGTCGCCGCAGCCCAGGTCGAGCACGCGGCTGCCGGCGGGGATCCAGTCTTGGATGATGTCCAGGTCGGCTCTCATGGCGTTCTCACAAGCGAAATACGGTTCATGTAGTTACTGAACGCCTGCAGGTAGCGTGGGATCGGAATCAGGAAGGCGTCGTGGCCTTGCGGTGCGTCGATCTCCAGGTAGCAGACGTCTTTCTTGGCGGCCATCAGGGCATCCACCAGCTCACGCGAGCGCGCCGGTGAGAAGCGCCAGTCGGTGGTGAATGACATCACGCAGAACTTGGCTGTGGCGTGCTCGAAGGTTTTCGCCAGGTCATCGTCGTGATTGGCCGCCGGGTCGAAATAGTCCAGGGCCTTGGTCATCAGCAGGTAGGTATTGGCGTCGAAACGCCCGGAAAACTCCTCGCCCTGATAGCGCAGGTAGCTTTCCACCTGGAATTCGACGCTGTGGAAGTCGTAGTTGAGCTTCTCGCTCTTGAGGCCACGGCCGAATTTCTCGCCCATGGAATCGTCGGACAGGTAAGTGATATGCCCGACCATCCGCGCCAGCATCAAGCCGCGCTTGGGGATCACACCCGCTTCCTGGAACGAGCCGCCGTGGAACTCGGGGTCGGTAAGGATTGCCTGGCGCGCCACTTCGTTGAAGGCGATGTTCTGTGCCGACAACTTGGGGGCCGAGGCGATGGCCAGGCAATGGCGCACGCGATCCGGGTAAGTGATGGTCCATTGCAATGCCTGCATGCCGCCCAGGCTGCCGCCGATCACCGCCGCCCACTGGTTGATGCCGAGCAGGTCGGCCAGGCGCGCCTGGCTGTGCACCCAGTCTTCCACGGTGAGCACGGGGAAGTCGGCGCCGAATGGCTTGCCGGTTTCCGGGTTGAGGCTGCTGGGGCCGGTGGAACCGTTGCAACCGCCGAGGTTGTTCAGGCTGACCACAAAGAACTTGGTGGTATCGATGGGCTTGCCGGGGCCGATGCAGCTGTCCCACCAGCCGGGCTTGCGCTCGTCGGCAGAGTGGAAACCGGCGGCGTGGTGATGGCCGGACAGGGCGTGGCAGATCAGCACGGCGTTGCTCGCCGTGGCATTCAATTGGCCGTAGGTTTCATAGATCAGGTCGTAGGCTGGCAGCGAGCGACCGCAGGCCAGGGCCAGGGGTTCGCTGAAGTGCGCCACTTGCGGCACGACCAGTCCAACAGAATCGGGGGGAAGGCAGCTGGCATCGACCCTGCTCTCGTTTAAATGAGGCGTAAGTCTAAAGAGCGGGAACCCCAGCGGCAAGCAAAGGCCCGCACGGAGCAAAATGTGGGAGCGCGGTGCGCGACTTGCTCCCACATTTGTTCCGCGTGTCAGATCAAGCCAAACAGCTCTTTAGGCATGAACGCATAGAATGCCAGGCGCGGAATCACCCAGCTCTGGATCAGTTGGATCGCGATAAACGCGAAGATCGGCGAGATATCCAGGCCGCCCAGGTTGGGGATCAGGCGACGGAACGGCGCCAGCACCGGCTCGGTGATCTGGTACACCAGTTCTGCCCCAGGGCTGCGGCTGCCGGGTGCGACCCAGGAGAGGATCACGCTGATGATCATCGACCAGAAGATGATCTTCAAAAACAGCGAGAAGATACCGATCAGCGCCCACGGCAACAGCAGCACCGTGAAGGCCTGGTAGCCATTTAGCATCAAGACCACCACAAACAGCAGGATCTGCAGCAGCAGTGCCAGCACCAGCGACGACATGTCCAGGCCGAACATGCTCGGCACTATGCGGCGCAGTGGCTTGAGCAGCGGCTGGGTGGCTTTCACCGCGAACTGGCACAGCGGGTTGTAGAAGTTCGCCCGCACCAGTTGCAGGATAAAACGCATCAGCACGATCAGCAGGTACAGGCTGCCCAAGGTCTGGATGATGAAGATCAGGGCGTCATTGAGTCCAAGCATCATGTATTCCTTCGTAGGGAGACGACTATTTGCCCAGCTGCTCGGCCATTTCGGCCGAACGATGCGCCGCGGCACCCAGTGCTTTTTCTACCAGGGCTTCAAAGCCCCCGGCCTGGAACGATTCGATCGCAGCTTGCGTGGTGCCGCCCGGTGACGTTACGCGACGGCGCAACTCGGCCGCGTCCACATCGCTTGTGACGGCCATCTTCGCCGCGCCCAGGGCGGTTTGCTCGGCCAGTTGCTCGGCAACTTCCTTGGAGAGCCCCAGCTTCACGCCGGCGGCGGTCATGGCCTCGATCAGCAGGAAGAAATAGGCCGGGCCGCTGCCGGACACGGCGGTGACCGCGTCCAGTTGCTGCTCCTGTTCCAGCCACAGGGCAATGCCCACGGCGGACAGCAACTCCTGGGCCTGCTCACGCTGTTCGGCGCTCACTTGGGCGGTGGCGTACAGGCCGCTTACACCCTGGCGCAGCAGCGCCGGGGTATTGGGCATGCAGCGCACGATCGGCTGGGCGCCGAGCCAATTGTTCATGCTGGCGCAGGTGATGCCGGCGGCAATGGACACCACCAGTTGGTGCGGCTGCAGGCTCGGGCGCAGGCTCTCGCACACGGCCTTCATGGCCTGCGGCTTGACCGCCAGCACGATCACGTCGACGCCCTGGATGGCCTCGGCATTGTCGGCGAAGGTGTTGATGCCATGTTCGGTGCTGATGCGGGCGCGGGTCTCTTCACCCGGATCGCTGGCGCGGATCTGCGTGGAGTCCAGGCCCTTGGCCCGCAGGCCGCCGATCAGGCTGGCCGCCATGTTTCCGGCGCCGATAAAGGCAATACGCGTGTTGCTCATGACAGGTCCTTACTCAGAGGGAAGTCAGCCATTTCATGGCTGGCCGTAGTCGCGGGCACCAAACAGGGCGGTACCGATCCGCACCCAGGTGGCACCCTGGGCGATAGCCGACTCAAGGTCGTGGCTCATGCCCATGGAAAGTGTGTCGAGCGGCAGGTTCAAACGGGCTTGCAGGTCGCGCACGGTGGCGAACGCCGCATCTTGCTCGGCCCGATCTTCTGTCGGCTCGGGAATCGCCATCAAACCGCGCAGCTTCAAGTGCGGCAGGGCGCTGATCGCGTTGGCCAGGGCCGGCAGGTCGGCGGGCGTGCAGCCGGACTTGCTGGCTTCGCCACTCACGTTGACCTGAATGCAAATGTTCAGCGGCGGCAGCTCGGCCGGGCGTTGTTCGGACAGGCGTTGGGCAATTTTGAGGCGGTCCACGGAATGCACCCAGTCGAAGTTCTCGGCGATGGCGCGAGTCTTATTCGATTGAATGGGGCCGATGAAGTGCCAACTCAAGGGCAGGTCGGTCAATTCGGCCTGTTTACCCAAGGCTTCCTGCAGATAGTTCTCGCCGAAGTCGCGCAGCCCGGCGGCATAGGCTTCGCGCACAGCTGGCGCGGGTTTGGTCTTGCTCACGGCCAGCAGGTGGATGCTGTTTGCGTCACGTTGCACGGCCTCGGCCGCGGCGCGGATGCGCCCGCTAACCTGGCCGATATTGTCTGCTATCGTCGACATTCAAGATGCGCCCGTGGATATGGAGTCCGCGGCATTCTACTGGAAATGGAAAGCCCTATGGATATCACTGAATTGCTTACGGTTGGGGTGCGCCGGGGCGCCTCCGACCTGCATCTGTCGGCTGGCCTGGTGCCCATGCTGAGAATCGATGGCGAGGTTTGGCCCCTGGATTGGCCGGTGCTTTCATCCCGGCAAGTTGCGGACTTGTTAAGCCCTTTGCTCAACGAGCACCAACAAAACGATTTCGAAACATCTCTTGAAACGGATTTTTCCTTCGAGCTGCCCGGCGTGGCGCGGTTCCGGGCAAACGTGTTCCAGCAGGATCGCGGCATGGGCGCAGTGTTTCGCGCCATCCCGGCCGAGGTCCAGAGTTTGGAGAACCTGGGCTTGGGCGATGTATTCCAGCGTATCGCCCGGTTGCCGCGCGGCCTGGTACTGGTGACCGGGCCTACCGGCTCCGGCAAGTCCACCACCCTGGCGGCGATGATCGATCATCTCAACCAGCACCGGCGCCAGCACATCCTCACGTTGGAAGACCCCATCGAATTTATCCACAGGCCGAAAACCGCGCTGATCAATCAGCGCCAGGTACACCGTGATACGCACAGCTTTGCGGCAGCGCTGCGCTCGGCACTGCGCGAAGACCCGGATGTGATCCTGGTGGGCGAGTTGCGCGACCTGGAAACCATTCGCCTGGCGTTGACGGCGGCAGAGACCGGGCACTTGGTGTTCGGCACCTTGCACACCACCTCGGCGGCAAAGACCGTAGACCGCCTGGTGGATGTGTTCCCTGCAGGTGAAAAAAGCCATGGTGCGTTCGATGCTGTCGGAGTCGCTGCAAGCCGTGGTGTCCCAGGTACTGGTGAAGAGGCTCGGCGGCGGGCGCGTGGCGGCCCATGAAATCATGCTGGGCACGCCAGCCATTCGTAACCTGATCCGCGAGGACAAGGCGGCGCAGATGGTCTCGGCGATCCAGACGGGCGGGGCGCTGGGGATGAAAACGCTGGATATGAGTTTGAAGGCGCTGGTCACGGAGGGAGTGATCAGCCGTGAAGAGGCGCGAGAGAAAGCGCGGGTGCCTGGGGATATCTGAGGGTTTGTGAACGACAAAAATCAAATGTGGGAGGGGCGGTGCGATGATTCGACTTGCTCCCGATAGCGGTGGATCAGTCAGCTTATTTGTAGCTGACTCACTGCCATCGGGAGCAACCCCCCCCCACATTTACGGCGTTTCAGCTTCGGATCAGCGCTGCACTACCCGCAAGCTGTTCTGCTCTTTGGGCAGAACCCGCTTGGCAATCACGTAGTTCTTGTCCCAGAACGGTTTTTTCAGGGTGTCGATGCTTACCGACTTGCCACGACGCGGTGCGTGAATGAAGCGGTCGTTGCCCAGGTAGATGGCAACGTGGTTCACCTGGCGGCTCTTGAGTTTGAAGAACAATAGGTCGCCGGGTTTCAGATCCTTGCGGTCAACCTTCTGCCCGTGGCCGGCGGCCATGGCATTGGAGGTGCGTGGCAAGTCCACGGCGGCGACGTCGTTAAACGCATATTTCACCAGGCCGCTGCAGTCGAACCCTTTACTTGGGCTGCTGCCGCCCCAACGATAAGGCGTACCGAGCACATTTACAGCGCGGCTGAGGACGTTGCTGCTTTGCTTGGTGTTGACTGCCATCAGGCCTGGGGCTGTTTTACCGTGGGCCTTGCTCAGTTGAGTCGGGCGGCTGACGGTCGGCTTTACCGATTTGGCAGTGCTTGGGGTGCTGTGGACTTTAGGGGTAAAACCGTTAACGTTCGGAAGTCGTTGCTCACGATTGGTGGCGTGGGCGGCCAGTGGCATTAATAGGCAAATGGTTAGCCATGTCTTGAAAAATGGTCGCATTAGGCGTGGCTCTTATGGGTTTGCGCGCAACTTTATAACAGCTTTTTGTGTCGTTCTCAGGCCGTTTGTCGACTGAACCTTGGGGTCAAAACCCGGAAAAACGCGACGATTCGCCGCAATTGTCCTACACAAGTCAGGTGGCATAAGGCTTTCAGGGCAGTGAAGATACCATTTGCCGTACGTCGGGCGCGCGTAAAAAAGTCACAAAGAAAGTGAAAAAATTTATCTATCGAAGCAAAAGAGGTACGCCATGAACACCTATCAACAGGTTGGTCCACAGCAAGACACCCACAGCAAGGTGATCGGTTACCTATTGTGGATTTTCGGTTTTACCGGGGCGCACCGCTTTTATTACGGTAAACCCGTTACCGGTACGATCTGGTTTTTCACCCTTGGCCTGTTGGGTATTGGCTGGTTGATCGACCTGTTCCTGATCCCGGCCATGGACCGTGAAGCCGACCTGCGTTTTACCGCCGGGCCCATCGAATACAACGTGGCCTGGATCCTGTTGGCGTTTCTTGGGGTGTTCGGTGTGCATCGCATGTACCAGGGCAAATGGATCTCCGGCCTGATCTACCTGCTGACCGGCGGCTTGTTCCTGGTGGGGGTGCTGTATGACTTCTGGACGCTGAATACGCAGATCTCGATTCGCAATGCCGAGCGCAATGGCGGACGTTGACTCCAGAAGCCTACACATAACCAACTGTGGGAGGGGGCTTGCTCCCGATTGCGGTGCATCAGTAAACAATTAAGTGACTGATACACCGCTATCGGGAGCAGGCCCCCTCCCACATGGTTACTGTGCTCGCTCTAGACTGATTTTAGACCTGGTAGCTGATGCGGCCGTCTACCAGCGTGTAACGCACCGTCGCCGGCAATGCATGGCCGATGAACGGGCAGTTCTCGCCCTTGGACAACCAGTGTTCGCCGGCAATCGTGGAGCTTGCCGGATCAAACAGCACCAGGTCCGCCGCCGCACCCACCGCCAGCTTACCCGCCGGCAGGCGCAAGGCTTCGGCCGGGCCGGCGCTCAGGCGCGCCAGCAATGTCGGCAAGTCCAGCAAGCCATCTTCCACCAGCGTCATCGCCAACGGCAGCAACAGCTCGACGCTGCTGATACCCGGTTCTGTCGCGCCAAACGGCGCCAGCTTGGCGTCGCGCTCGTGGGGTTGGTGGTGGCTGGAGATCGCCGAGACCACACCCGACTTCACCGCCGCGCGCAAACCGTCGCGGTCGGCCAGGGTGCGCAGCGGCGGCTGCACGTGGTACAGGCTGGAGAAGTCGATCAGCGCCTCATCCGTCAGGATCAACTGATACAACGCCACATCCGCCGTCACCGGCAGGCCACGGGCCTGGGCCTGGGCAATCAGGGCCACGCCTCGGGCGCTGGTCAGTTGGCTGAAGTGCGCACGCACGCCGCTTTGTTCCACCAGCAGCAGGTCGCGGGCCAGGGCCACGGTTTCGGCGGTTTCCGGAATGCCCGGCAGGCCGAGGAAGCTGGCCACGGCGCCTTCATGGGCCAGGCCGCCTTCGGCCAGGTCGCGGTCCTGGGAGTGGAAGATCACCGTTAGATCGAAGGTGGCCGCATATTCCAGGGCGCGGCACAGGGTGCGGGTGCTGCGAAAGCTCTCCAAACCGTTGCCGAAGGCCACGCAACCGGCGTCGCGCAGCGCAATGAGCTCTGCAAGCTGTTCGCCTTCCAGGCCTTTGCTCAGGGCGCCGATGGGGAACACTTTGCAATTGCCAGCTTCACGGGCACGGTCGAGGATCAGCTCGGTCACCGCCGAGGTGTCCAGGATTGGCTTGGTATGCGGCGGGCAGCACAGGCTGGTCACGCCACCGGCCGCGGCGGCGCGGGTTTCGCTGGCGATGCTGCCTTTGCGGCTGTAACCGGGCTCGCGCAGGGCGACGTTCAGGTCCACCAGGCCAGGCGCGGCGACCAGGCCTTTGGCGTCGATGGTCTGGCTGGCGCTGAAGCCGCTGGGGGCGGCACCGAGGGCAATGATCTTGCCGGCTTCCAGATGAAGATCGGTCACTTGATCCAGGCCACTGGCCGGGTCGATAACGCGAGCGCCAATAATGCTGAGCTTCACTGGGCGTTCTCCTGCTCGAATTGACGTTGCGCGGTTTGCCCGCTCATGGCCATGGACAACACTGCCATGCGCACGGCGATGCCGTAGGTGACCTGGTTGAGGATCACCGACTGGTTGCCGTCGGCCACTGCCGACTCAATCTCCACCCCTCGGTTGATCGGGCCCGGGTGCATCACGATGGCATCCGGCTTGGCCCCGGCCAGGCGTGCGGTGGTCAGGCCGAACAGGCGATAGAATTCACCTTCGCTCGGCAGCAGGCCACCGGCCATGCGCTCGCGTTGCAGGCGCAGCATGATCACCACGTCCACGCCCTTGAGGCCTTCGGCCATGTCGGTGTAGACCTTCACGCCGTATTGCTCGATACCGATCGGCAGCAGGGTCTTTGGCGCGATGACGCGGATGTCGGGGCAACCCAGGGTTTTCAGGGCCAGCATGTTCGAGCGCGCGACACGCGAATGCAGGATGTCGCCGACGATGGCCACCGAGAGGTTTTCAAAGCTGCCCTTGTGCCGACGAATGGTGAGCATGTCGAGCATGCCCTGGGTCGGGTGGGCGTGGCGGCCGTCGCCGCCGTTGATGATCGCCACTTGCGGGCACACGTGCTCGGCGATGAAATGCGCGGCGCCGGAGTCGCCATGGCGTACCACGAACATGTCGGCGGCCATGGCTTCCAGGTTGCGCAGGGTGTCGAGCAGTGTCTCGCCCTTGCTCGCCGACGAGGTGGACACGTTCAGCGTGATCACGTCGGCCGACAGCCGCTGGGCCGCCAGTTCAAAGGTGGTACGGGTGCGCGTGGAGTTCTCGAAGAACACGTTGCAGATGGTTTTGCCGCGCAGCAGTGGGACTTTCTTCACCGCCCGGCCACCGACTTCGAGAAACGAGTCGGCCGTGTCGAGGATTTCGGTGAGCAGTTCGCGGGGCAAACCGTCGAGGGACAAGAAGTGTTGCAACTGGCCCTGAGCATTGAGCTGCAGCGGGCGCTTGGCATCTAGAGGCGTCATCGCGGGGACTCTTTACAAGGCGGTTTAAAGGGCAAGGTCTTGCAGTTCGAGTTCGAGCGGCGTGGGACCGGACAATTTTACCCGTTGCCGGGCGGCAAGCGACAGCGTGGCGCCGACCACATCCGGGCTGATCGGCAGTTCGCCGGCGTCCAGGTCCAGCAGGCAGACCAGCGTGATGCTGGCCGGGCGGCCGTAGTCGAACAGCTCGTTCATGGCGGCGCGGATGGTGCGGCCGCTCATCAGCACGTCGTCGATCAACACCAGATGCTGGCCTTCGATTTCGAACGGCAGGGCGGACGGGCGCACCTGCGGGTGCAGGCCGTTCTGGCTGAAGTCGTCGCGGTAGAAGGATACGTCCAGGGTGCCCAGGGGCGAATCGCTGTCCAGTGCCTCCAGCAGCGCCTGCGCCACCCACACACCGCCGGTGCGAATGCCGATAAAGCGCGGCTCGCTGATGCTGCGGTGTTCCAGGTGCGCCTTGAGGCGTGTCGCCATCTGGGCGATCAGTTCGGTGGGATTCGGCAGGCTCATGGTGGCTCCTTCAAACGCCTTGCGCGGCGGGTGGCCTGCAAGGTCCGGGCTCAAACGTAAAAAGACGCGGCAAGCCGCGTCAGTCAGGATTCAAATAACGCCGTGTTTTCATCCAGCCAACCCTGCAACAGCAGCGCGGCCGCGATAGCGTCCACGGGGTTGTCGCGGTAGCTGCCCTTTTGCCCGCCACGGTCACGTCGCTCACCCTTGGCTTCGAAGGTGGTCAGGCGTTCGTCGTGGGTATAGAAGGGAATGTTGTAGCGGCCGTTGAGGCGGCGGGCGAACTTTTCGGCGCGCAGGCACATGTCGCTGGGGGTGCCGTCCATGTTCAGAGGCAGGCCGACCACCACCGCATCGGGTTTCCATTCTTTGATCAACGCTTCGACCTGATTCCAGTCCGGTATGCCGTTCTGGGCCTTAAGGGTGCACAGTTCGCGGGCCTGGCCGGTGATGACCTGGCCGACCGCAACGCCGATCTGTTTGGTGCCGTAGTCAAAACCCAGGATCAGACGCAAGGCCATCAGGCGTGCCCTGCCTGGCTGGTCAACAAACTAAGGTTGACTCGCAGCTTGGCGGCGGCCGCTTCAAGGCGCAGTTCGCTGGCGGTGTTGAACAGGATGTCGGCGTCGAACGGGCAGGTCAGCCAGGCATTACTGGCCAGTTCGGTTTCCAACTGCCCGGCTTCCCAGCCGGCGTAACCCAGGGTGATGACGCTTTGCTCGGGGCCCACGCCATCGGCAATCGCAAACAACACGTCCTGGGAGGTGGACAGCGACACACCGTCCAGGTCCACCGTGGCCTGGAACTTGGGCCCGGTGGGGTGCAGCACAAAACCTCGATCAGTCTGCACCGGCCCGCCGATGTAGATCGGCACATGCTGGCAACGGGCCGGCGGCTCTATCTCGGGGCGCAACTGCTCGAGGATATCGGCCAGGCTCAGCTCCTGCGGGCGGTTTACCACCAACCCCATGGCACCATTGGCCGTGTGCTCGACGATATAGGTCAAGGTCTGCGCAAAGTTCGGGTCGGCCATGTGGGGCATGGCAATCAGGAATTGGTGCTTGAGGTAAGTCGGGCTGACATTTTTCATGTCCGCTAGTGTGGCGTTGGAGGGGCGAACTGACAAGCTGGAGTTCTTGTGTTGTGCGCTCACTACACAGGCAGCGGTCAGTTGCTGGAGAGCCGATCGCCCTTGGCGAATTTCCAGGTGCGGATGATTTCCAGGCGGTCCACGTCGTTCAAGTCCCCGGTAAACGGGGCGAACGGCGCGGCCAGGCGCACGATGCGCTGGGCGGCCTGGTCCAACAGCGGCTGGCCGGAGGATTCCAGCACCTGTACCTCATAGAGCGAGCCATCGCGGTTGATCGACACCAATAGCCGCAAGTTGCCGTAAATCTGTTGGCGACGGGCCTCGTCCGGGTAATTGAGGTTGCCGATACGCTCGACCTTCTTGCGCCACTCGTCCTTATACCAGGCGCCTTTATCGCGCATGGTGGAGGCGGCGTTCAGGCGGTAGATGCGTGGGCGCTTGGCGTACAGCTGCTGTTCATTGGCCAGTTCGGCTTCCAGGCTGGAGATCTGGTCGGACAGCTGCGAGCTGTCAAACGTCGGCGCTGGCTTCACCGGTTCCGGCTGCGGCTCGGTCTTGGTTTTTTCGCGCTGGACCGGCGCTTTTTGCGGTTTGGGCGCGACGGTGGCCACCGCTGGCTTGGGCGTGGCCTGCTTGATTTCGGGCTTGGGCGCCGGAGGTGGCGTGACTTTGTTGACCTTGTTGTCCTGGAACGGCGCCACTTCAGTGGTCTTGGGGATGGCTTTCTTGTCCAGGGTGCCGCTGCCCTGCTGGTTGTCCTGGGCGAGAAAGTCTGCCTTCTCAGGCTTTTTTTCGCTTTTGAACGTGGCGAGGGTGATTTCCAGGGTCTTGGTGATCTGCTTGGGCTCGACCATGGTGAACCCCACGCCGAGGAGCACGGCCAGGTGAATCAGCGCGGCCAGAAACAGGGTAAAACCGAGCCGATCAGCCGGGCGCACGCCGCTATGGGAGAGTTCGGGAGGCAGATTGGACGGGAGTGTCATGACAAAAAAACCAACATCGCGCGTTTCACAGGTCGCGCATGATAACGCAATGTTGGTGCGTGTCCGGCTGTTCTATGTCACTTGGCTTGTAGCTTGCGCTCAATGGCGGCCATCAGCATTTCGCCGATGTTCGTGCCAAATGCATTGTCGATCTCACGGATACAGGTGGGGCTGGTGACGTTGATTTCGGTGAGGTTCTCACCAATTACGTCAAGGCCCACAAACAGCAAACCCTTTTCCCGCAGCGTCGGGCCAACCTGGCTGGCGATCCAGCGGTCCTTGTCCGACAACGGCCGCGCTTCGCCACGACCGCCGGCCGCCAGGTTGCCACGGGTCTCGCCCGCTGCCGGGATGCGCGCCAGGCAGTAATCCACCGGCTCGCCGTCGATCATCAGGATGCGCTTGTCGCCATCCTTGATTGCCGGCAGGTAGGCCTGGCCCATGATCTGCTGGGTGCCCAGGGCGGTCAGGGTTTCGAGGATCACCGACAGGTTCGGGTCGCCGGCGCGATGACGGAAAATCGAGGTGCCGCCCATGCCGTCCAGCGGCTTGAGGATCACATCGCCATGCTTGGCGGCAAATTCACGCAGCACATCGGCGCGGCGGCTGACCACGGTCGGCGGCGTGCACTGCGGGAACAACGTGGCGAACAGTTTTTCGTTGCAGTCGCGCAGGCTCTGCGGCTTGTTGACGATCAGCACGCCGGCGCGCTCGGCCTGCTCCAGCAGGTAGGTGGAGTAGACAAATTCCATGTCGAACGGCGGGTCCTTGCGCATCAGGATCACATCCAGATCGCTCAACGGGCTGTCGATCTCGTCTGAAAGCTCAAACCACTTCTCGGGGTTGGCAAACACCTGCAACGGGCGCATGCGTGCGCGGGCCTCGCCGTCGCCCTGGTACAAGTCGCGCTGTTCCATATAGAACAGGGTCCAGCCGCGGGCCTGGGCGGCCAGGAGCATGGCCAGCGAGCTGTCCTTTTTATAGGAGATGCTGGCGATAGGGTCCATGACAATGCCGACGCGAACGCTCATGGGGGATTTCCTCTAGCAAATTAGGGCGCATAAAAGTGGCGTCAGAGTGGCGCTGCAGTTGTTGTGGGTCAAGGAAAAACCACCGGGCGAGTGCCTCGATAGATTGCTCTTCGAGACTGTGCTAAAAAGGCTGCCACGGCGCAGCAGCCCTTGAATTCCAAGGCCTGCGGCGCTCATCCTGTGCAACATCAGGCAGTACGCACCGAAAACCGATTCGCTGTGGCGATGGTAGAGCAGATATGGAACAGCATTCCAACGCCTTGAGAGTGATGGTGATCGACGATTCGAAAACGATCCGCCGCACCGCCGAGACGCTGTTGAAGAACGTGGGCTGCGATGTCATCACGGCCATCGACGGTTTCGATGCCCTGGCCCGGATTGTTGATCATCACCCGCACATTATCTTTGTCGACATCATGATGCCGCGCCTGGATGGCTATCAGACCTGCGCCTTGGTGAAGAACAACCCGGCGTTCAAGTCGATCCCGGTGATCATGCTGTCCTCCAAGGACGGCCTGTTCGACAAGGCCAAGGGGCGCATCGTCGGTGTCGATCAGTTTTTGACCAAGCCTTTCAGCAAGGAAGAACTGCTGAGCGCGATCAAGGCCTACGTGCCGGGGTTCGCCGCAGTTGAACAAGCACACTGACGTCGCCTTACAAGGGCCGGCGCCGACCAATGTAATGGGGAAAACCATGGCACGTGTTCTGATCGTCGACGATTCGCCGACTGAAATGTACAAACTGACCGGCATGCTGGAAAAGCACGGCCACCAGGTCCTCAAGGCCGAAAACGGCGCCGATGGCGTAGCCCTGGCCCGCCAGGAAAAACCCGATGCGGTCCTGATGGACATCGTGATGCCGGGCCTCAATGGCTTCCAGGCCACCCGCCAATTGTCCAAGGAGCCGGAAACCAACGGCATCCCCATCATCATCATCACCACCAAAGACCAGGAAACCGACAAGATCTGGGGCGCGCGCCAGGGCGCCAAGGACTACCTGACCAAGCCGGTGGACGAAGAAACCCTGATCGCCACCTTGAACAAGGTACTGGCCGGCTGACGGCACGCCATCATGACCGAGTCGCAAACCGCCTTCGAGCTGTTGCTGGACATCGACCGCCGCTGCCGCCTGTTGGCCGCCGACCTGCCGTCCCAGGAAGCCCGCCTGCAGCGCTGGAGTGGTATCGGCTTTCGCCTGGGTGAGCATTGGTATGTGGCGCCGATGGGCGAAGTCGCCGAGGTGCTGCACGAGCCGCGCTGCACGTTGATGCCGGGCGTCAAGGCCTGGGTCAAAGGGGTGGCCAACCTGCGCGGGCGCCTGCTGCCGGTGATGGACCTGGGCGGTTTCCTTGGCCTTGCGCTGTCCAAGGTGCGCAAGCAACGCCGGGTGCTGGTGGTGGAATACAACGATCTGTTTGTCGGGCTGCTGGTGGACGAGGTGGTGGGGATGCAGCATTTCGCACAAGACGCCTTGCTGGCCAATGCCAGCCCCGGCGCGCCGTTTATCCAGGGCCGGTTTGACGGCGACCCGTCCTGGCAGGTCTTCAGCCCCTTCGCTCTGGCCCGGGCCCCGGGTTTCTTGGATGTCGCCGCATGACCACCGTTACCCCACCCAAACCCCAGGCCGGCTCGCGCAGCCGCTCACAGATCATCGTGCTGTTTATCGCGTTGATCGTGTTCATCATGCTGTTGTTCGCCAACTTCGCGTACCTCAACACCCAGTCCACCTACGACAAACAGTACATCGGCCACGCCGGTGAACTGCGTGTGCTGTCGCAACGTATTGCCAAAAACGCCACCGAGGCCGCCGCCGGCAAGGCTGCCGCCTTCAAACTGCTGGGCGATGCGCGCAACGACTTCGCCCAGCGTTGGGGCTACCTGAAAAAAGGCGACCCGGATACCGGCCTGCCGGCCGCGCCCGGTGCGGTACGCGCCGAAATGCGCGCGGTGCAGACCGACTGGGAAGCACTGCTGAAAAACACCGACGCGATCCTCGCCAGCGAACAGACCGTGTTGTCCCTGCACCAAGTGGCCGCGACCCTGGCCGAAACCGTGCCGCAATTGCAGATGGAGTCGGAAAAAGTCGTCGACATCCTGTTGCAACGCGGTGCACCGGCCAGCCAGGTGGCGGTTGCCCAGCGCCAGTCGCTGTTGGCCGAGCGTATTCTGGGCGCGGTCAATACGGTGCTGGCCGGTGACGAAACCGCCGTGCAGGCCGCCGATGCCTTTGGCCGTGATGCCGCGCGCTTCGGCCAGGTGCTCAATGGCATGCTCAACGGTAACCCGGGCCTGCGCATCACCCAGGTCGAAGACCGCGACGCCCGCGCGCGGCTGACGGAAATCGCCGAGCTGTTCGAGTTCGTCTCAGGCTCGGTGGATGAAATCCTCGAAACCTCGCCGCAGCTGTTCCAGGTGCGCGCCTCGGCGAGCAATATTTTCAACCTGTCGCAAACCCTGCTCGATGAAGCCTCGCACCTGGCCACCGGTTTCGAGAACCTGGCCAGCGGGCGCAGTTTCGACACCATCGGCGGCTATGTGCTGGGCCTGCTGGCGTTGACCTCGATTATCCTGATCGGCCTGGTGATGGTGCGCGAGACCAACCGCCAACTGCACGAGACCGCCGAGAAGAACGAGCGCAACCAGAACGCGATCATGCGCCTGCTCGATGAAATCGAAGACTTGGCCGACGGCGACCTCACCGTGACCGCCTCGGTGACCGAAGACTTCACCGGCACCATCGCCGACTCGATCAACTACTCCGTGGACCAGCTGCGTGACCTGGTCGCAACGATCAACCTCACCGCCGGGCAGGTGGCCGGCGCGGTGCAGGACACCCAGGCCACCGCCATGCACCTGGCCCAGGCCTCGGAGCATCAAGCCCAGCAGATCGCCGAAGCCTCCACGGCGATCAACCAGATGGCCCAATCCATCGACCAGGTATCGGCCAACGCCGCTGAGTCGTCGGCGGTGGCGGAGCGCTCGGTAGAAATCGCCAACAAGGGCAACGAGGTGGTGCACAACACCATCCACGGCATGGACAACATCCGCGAACAGATCCAGGACACCGCCAAGCGCATCAAGCGCCTGGGTGAATCGTCCCAAGAGATCGGCGACATCGTCAGCCTGATCGACGACATTGCCGAACAGACCAACATCCTCGCCCTCAACGCGGCGATCCAGGCGAGCATGGCCGGCGATGCCGGGCGCGGTTTCGCAGTGGTGGCCGATGAAGTGCAACGGCTGGCCGAACGCTCGTCGGCGGCCACCCGGCAGATCGAGACCCTGGTGCGGGCGATCCAGGCCGACACCAACGAAGCGGTCATCTCCATGGAGCAGACCACCACCGAAGTGGTACGCGGCGCCCGGCTGGCCCAGGACGCAGGCGTGGCGCTGGAAGAGATCGAAGGCGTGTCGAAAACCCTGGCGGCGTTGATCCAGAGTATTTCCAACGCGGCGCAACAACAGACCTCGTCGGCGGGGCAGATCTCCCTGACCATGAACGTGATCCAGCAGATCACCACCCAGACGTCGTCCGGATCCACCGCTACGGCGGAAAGCATCGGCAATTTGGCGAAGATGGCCAGCCAGTTGCGCCGGTCGGTGTCGGGTTTTACCCTGCCACCGCCCAAACAGGCTGATGATTGAAACGCGATCCAAAGACCACCACAGCCCAATGTGGGAGGGGGCTTGCCCCCGATAGCTGACTGTCAGTTGATATTTCTGTAGCTGACCCGCCGCCATCGGGAGCAAGCCCCCTCCCACACGGGTTCTCCACCAGCCTGGAGATCCAGGCAACCCACGAATTCCAAGCGGAGCAGTTATGGTTGACCGGCACGACTACGTGGCCCTCGAATGGGTCAAGGGCGACATTGCCGAAACCCTGAAACAGGCCCGTTCGGCGCTGGACGCGTTTGTCGAAACCCATGACGACGACGTGATCAGCCAGTGCCTGGCCGGTATCCACCAAGTGCACGGCGCGCTGCAAATGGTCGAGTTCTATGGCGCGGCGCTGCTGGCCGAAGAAATCGAAGCGCTGGCCCTGGCGCTTAAAGCCGGGCAGGTCGGCCAGCGCGACGAGAGCATCCGCCTGCTGCAACAGGCCCTGGGTCAACTGCCGCTGTACCTCGACCGCGTGCACAGCGCCCGCCGTGACTTGCCGCTGGTCGTCCTGCCGCTGCTCAACGACCTGCGCAGCGCCCGCGGTGAAAGCCTGTTGTCGGAAACCAGCCTGTTCAGCCCCCAACTGCTGTCGATTGCGCCATTGCCCGACGAAACCCTGGCCCAGCGCGCGGCGCCCAACCTGCATGAACAACTGCGCCAATGGCACCTGTTGTTGCAACAAGCCCTCGCCGGGTTGCTGCGTGAAGACCACGGCCCAAGCAACCTGGAAGACATGGCGCGGGTGTTCGCGCGTCTTGAAGCCCTGTGCCAGGGCGCGCCGTTGTTGCCTTTGTGGCAAGTCACCTCGGCGCTGGTCGAGGGCATGCTCACCGGTGTGGTCGCCAACAGCCCGGCGCTGCGCAGTTTGCTCAAGGCCAGCGGCAAGCAACTCAAGCGCTTGCTGGCTCAAGGCATTGGCGGTATCAACCAACCAGCGCCGGATGACCTGCTCAAAAGCCTGTTGTTCTACGTGGCCAAAGTCACCCGACCGACGCCGCGCATGCAAAGCCTCAAGGAACGCTACGGCCTCGATGAGGCATTACCCGACAGTGCCGTGGTTGACGCCGAGCGCGCCCGCCTGGCCGGGCCGGACCGCAATGCCATGGGCTCGGTGCTCGGTGCGCTGTGCGAGGAACTGGTGCGCGTCAAGGAACGCCTCGACCTATTCGTGCGCAGTGACCGCCAGCACACCGGCGACCTCGATGCGCTGCTGGCGCCGTTGCGGCAAATTGCCGACACCTTGGCCGTGCTGGGCTTCGGCCAGCCACGCAAAGTGATTATCGACCAGTTGGCGGTCGTGCTGAGCCTGGCCCAGGGGCAGCGCGCGCCCAACGACGCGATACTGATGGACGTGGCCGGCGCGCTGCTCTACGTGGAAGCCACGCTGGCCGGAATGGCCGGCACCGTCGAGCCGGAAAGCCGCGAAGAAAGCCGCCTGCCCACCACCGACCTGACTCAGATTCACCAGTTGGTGATCCGCGAGTCCTGCCAATGCCTGAGGCAGGCCAAAGAACTGGTGATCGACTGCATCGAGGCCGATTGGGACCGCCAGCGCCTGGAGTCCCTGCCGGAGCTGCTGAGCCAGGTGCGCGGTGCGCTGGCGATGATTCCGCTGCCGCGCGCGGCGAGCCTGATGCGTGGCTGCACCGACTACGTCGGCGAACAGTTGATGATCAACGAACGTCCGCCGTCCGAGGCGCAACTGGGGCATTTTGCTGACGTGATCAGCAGCCTGGAGTACTACCTCGAACGCATGCTCCAAGACCCCGACGCCGCCGGTGAGCGGGTGCTGGAGCTGGCCACCCAAAGCCTGGCGGCGCTGGGCTACCTGCCGGCGGAGAAACCCTGGCGCCAGGCACTGGTGGCGCCCGATGGCGCGTTGTCCAGCGAGATCACGCCCAGCCAGTCCCAGTTCGATGCACTGGCCAACCCCACGTCGCGCCTCAACCCGCCGGCCTTGCAGCGCCCCGGTAGCCTGCTGCCGCCGCCGGCCGATGAAGTGCCTGTCGACGATGAGCTGCGTGAAGTGTTCCTCGAAGAAACCGCCGAAGTCCTTGAGGTGCTGCACCGCCACCTGCCCAACAGCGCCGACAAAACCGCCCAGGGCGAAATGCGCCGTGCCTTCCACACCTTGAAAGGCAGCGGCCGCATGGTGCGCGCCCTGGTGCTGGCGGAGCTGGCCTGGGCCGTCGAAAACCTGCTCAACCGTGTGCTGGAACGCAGCGTGGCCCTTGGCCCGCAGGTACAACAGGTACTGGACGAAGCGGTGGCCCTGCTGCCGGCACTGATCGCTGACTTTGCCGGCGACGACCAACACCAGCGCAACGAAGTCGATGCCATGGCCGCCCGCGCCCACGCCTTGGCCAGCGGTGCCGCCGAACCCCACGACCCGATGCTGTTGGAGATCTTCCGCAACGAAGCGCAGAGCCACCTGGACAGCCTCAACCACTTCCTGCAACAGGCTGCCGAACACGTGCCGCTGCAAGTCAGCGATGAGTTGCAGCGTGCCCTGCATACCCTCAAGGGCAGCGCCTACATGGCCGGCGTGTTGCCGATCGCCGAACTGGTCCGCCCGCTGGATCACCTGACCCGTGAATACAAAGCCCATCGCCTGCCGCTGGACCTGGACGAAGTGGAATTGCTGCTTGAAGCCGAAGGCCTGTTCCAACGCAGCCTGCGCCAGCTGGACCGCGACCCGTTGGTGCCGATCAAGGGCGCGCAAGACCTGATCAACCGCACGCAAGCCTTGCTCGACCATCAACTGGCAGCGCTGCTCGACGCCCCCAACACCGGCCTGCGTATCAAGCGCGACCCACAACTGATCGCCAACTTCCTGGCCCAGGGCATGGACATTCTGCTCGACGCCGAAAGCCTGCTGCGCCGCTGGCAACAACACCCCGGCCAGCGCCAGGAACTCACCGCGCTGCTGGATGAATTGACCACGCTGGGGGAGGGCGCGCACATCGCCGATCTGCACCCTATCGATGAATTATGCGAAGCGTTGCTCGACCTCTACGGCGCCGTCGAAGAAAGCAGCCTGGCGGTCGGCGAGCGGTTTTTTCATGAGGCCGAACAGGCCCATGAAGCGCTGATCAACATGCTCGACCAACTGGCCGCCGGCCAGGAAATCAGCCCGGCGCCGGCTCGTGTGCAGGCCCTGCGCGAATTGCTGGACGGTGCCCTCGACCCGTCCGCCACCGGGTTGATAAAAAGCGACGGCAGCCGTGCGCTGAGTATCGCCGAGCTGGGCGCCGCCACCGCGCAGTTGAATCACCAAACCAAGCTGGACGACGAGATCGTCGAGATCTTCCTCGAAGAGGCGGTGGACATCCTCGACAGCGCCGGGCAGGCCCTCAAACGCTGGTTGCTGGAACCCGAAAACGCTGCGCCGTTGTCCTCGTTGCAGCGCGACCTGCACACCCTCAAGGGCGGTGCGCGTATGGCTGAAATCGGCCCGGTGGGCGATCTGGCCCATGAGTTGGAATGCCTTTACGAAGGCCTGGTGGACCGTCGCTACAGCTACTCCACCGAGCTGTCGCAAGTACTGATGGCCAGCCATGAACGCCTGGCCTTGCAATTGGAGGAACTGCACCGGCAGCAACCCCTGAGCGACAGCGCCGAACTGGTCGCCAAACTGCGCGCGATACGCCAGAGCAGCACGCCCATGGCCCAGGCCGAGGCGCCGCCTGCAACAGGCGCCGACCCTGAATTGCTGGAGATCTTCCTCGAAGAAGCCGCCGACATCCTCGACAGCTCAGGCAGCGCACTGCTGCGCTGGCAGGCCGAGCCTGCCAGCCGCCAGGAAGTCGAAACCCTGCTGCGCGACCTGCACACCCTCAAGGGGGGCGCGCGCATGGTCGAGATCGGGCCGATTGGCGACTTGGCCCATGAGCTGGAATTTCTCTACGAAGGGCTGTCCGCCGGCTCGCTTGCGCTGTCCCCGGATTTGTTTGCGTTGCTGCAGGGCTGCCATGACCGCCTGGCGCAAATGGTCGACGCCGTGACGGATGGCTTGCCGGTGGGCTCGGTGGACAAGCTGATCGAACGCATCAAAAGCCTGGTACACCCCAGTGATGAGCCGCCGGTGCCGGTAGCGTTGCCCGCAGGCAAGGCCGAAGCGGTGGTTGATCCGGCTGCCGATATGGTGAAAATCTCCGCCGAGCTGCTGGATGACTTGGTCAACCTGGCCGGCGAAACCTCGATTTTCCGGGGGCGTATCGAGCAGCAAGTGAACGATGCGCGCATCGCCCTGCATGAGGTCGAGACCACCATTGAGCGCATGCGCGACCAATTGCGCCGCCTCGATACCGAAACCCAGGGCCGTATCCTCAGCCGTCAGCAGGCCGAGGCCGAGCGCCTGTATGAAGAATTCGACCCGCTGGAAATGGACCGTCATTCCCAGTTGCAGCAACTGTCCCGCGCGCTGTCCGAATCGGCCTCTGACCTGCTCGACCTCAAGGACACTCTCGACCGGCGTAACGAGGACGCGCACGACCTGTTGCAGCAACAGGCGCGTATCAACACCGAGCTGCAAGAAGGCTTGATGCGCACGCGCATGGTGCCGTTCGAACGCATGCTGCCACGCCTCAAGCGCATCGTGCGCCAGGTGGCGGGCGAGTTGGGCAAAGACGTGGAGTTCATCGTCGGCAATGCCGAGGGCGAAATGGACCGTAACGTGCTGGAGCGCATGGCGGCGCCGCTGGAGCACATGCTGCGCAATGCCGTGGACCATGGCCTGGAGTCGCGCGACGTTCGGTTGGCGGCGGGTAAACCAGAGAAGGGTCGCATCACCCTGGACTTGACCCACGAAGGCGGCGATATCGTGTTCGACATGCGCGACGACGGAGCCGGCGTGCCTCTGGAAGCGGTGCGGCGCAAGGCGATCAAGCGCGGCCTGCTGGCGCCCCATCAAGAGATGAGCGACCGCGACGTGTTGCAGTTCATCCTGCAGCCGGGGTTTTCCACCGCCGAAAAAATCACCCAGATTTCCGGGCGTGGCGTGGGCATGGACGTAGTGCACGAAGAGGTGCGCCAACTCGGTGGCTCGATGGTGATCGACTCGACGCCGGGCGCTGGCGTGCACTTTCGCATTCGCCTGCCGTTTACCGTGTCGGTCAACCGTGCGCTGATGGTGCAATGCGCGGACGAGCAATACGCGATCCCGCTCAACACCATCGAAGGCCTGGTGCGGGTGCTGCCCCATGAATTGGCGGGGCACTATCAGCAGGACCCGCCGTGCTACGAATACGCCGGCCAGCCTTACGAGTTGTTCTACCTGGGCGACCTGCTGCACACCGGCGGCCGCCCGAAATTGCTGGGGCAATACCAGCCCGTGCCGGTGTTGCTGGTGCAGTGCAATGAGCGGCACGTGGCGGTGCATGTGGATGCCATGGCCGGTACCCGCGAAATCGTGGTCAAGGGCCTGGGCCCGCAGTTTTCCGGGGTGCAGGGGTTGTCTGGGGCGACCATCCTGGGCGACGGCCGCGTGGTGTTGATCATCGATTTGCTGGCGCATATTCGCGCGCGGCCACCGGCCTTGCCGGCGCAGGCGGTGGATGCGCCGCTGATCCTCAACGACCCGCTGAAAAAGCGCCCGCTGCTGGTGCTGGTGGTGGACGACTCGGTCACCGTGCGCAAAGTCACCAGCCGCCTGCTGGAGCGCAACGGCATGAACGTGCTCACCGCCAAGGACGGCATCGACGCCCTCGCCGTGCTTGAAGAACATACCCCGGACTTGATGCTGCTCGACATCGAAATGCCGCGCATGGACGGCTTCGAAGTGGCGATCCAGGTGCGCAACGACCCACGCCTGATGCGCCTGCCGATCATCATGATCACCTCGCGCACCGGCCAGAAACACCGCGACCGCGCCATGGCCATCGGTGTTAACGACTACCTCGGCAAGCCGTATCAAGAGTCGGTGCTGCTGGAAAGCATCGCCTACTGGAGCAAGTCACATGCTTGACCACCGCACCAGCCAACTCACCGGCCTGCTGCTGCCCCTGGCCGACCGGCACCTGGTACTGCCGAATGTCGCCGTGGCTGAGCTTATCGACTTTCAACGCGGCGAACCGGCCAGTGACGCACCGCCGTGGTACCTGCGCCAGGTCACCTGGCGGGATCGACAAATCCCGCTGATCAGCTTTGAAGCCGCATGCGGTGAGGCCAGCGTGACCGGCGAACGCTCGCGGATCGTGGTGTTGAACGCCTTGGGCGCGCGGCCGACGTTGAAGTTCATTGCGCTGGTGATCCAGGGGATTCCGCGCTCGTACAAGCTCGATAGCGAATTGAGCTACGTCGACGTGCCGTTGT
Organism: Pseudomonas sp. S3_A03; assembly: GCF_054668275.1. Taxonomy (NCBI): domain Bacteria; kingdom Pseudomonadati; phylum Pseudomonadota; class Gammaproteobacteria; order Pseudomonadales; family Pseudomonadaceae; genus Pseudomonas; species Pseudomonas sp. S3_A03. The sequence continues at coordinate 3,657,456 of NZ_CP162753.1, read as the reverse complement.
GCCCACTGGAACTGGCGGCGGTGCAGGTGGGCGAACAAGTGGCGAAGGTGCCGGACCTTATGGGGTTGGAAGCGCTATTGGTCGAGTCCGGCTTGGCCTGACCCCTCATTCTCAATCCCAGTGAATATCAAAATGTGGGAGGGGGCTACCCCGATGGCTGACTGTCAGTTGATACTTCTATACCTGAACCACCGAAATCGGGGGCAAGCCCTGTCTTACATTTGATCCTCTGTGTTTGACAGGCCGTCGCGACCCTTGCCGCCCAAAAATGTCGGAACTGAATGTTATTTGTGTAAGTAATTTCTTTAACAGGATTGGGCCGGTTTTCTGGCCTGAGTGGGATGCTAGGTTCGGCGCTTCCCTATGCCAGTAAGGACACGCAAATGGCTGTGCCGTTAATGCCTCCCGGTGTTTCAATGTTTGAAATATGGCGATTGCCAAGTGCAAGCGCATCCATCTCAGGCCGGGTTCGGCGTTCGCCTATTCTTGGTTTTATTCGCAGGTCAGAGCTGCAGGGCCGTGGAACTACAAGAAGCAAGGGCGTCAATACGAGGCTTTTGGTAACTTCAATTACGGTGCTACAGGTACGGTACTGGGGATTCTCGAGCATGTTCTGTTGTGGGCGGCAGGCGTGGCTCAAACATTCGCAAAAACCACCAAGTCGGAGTTTGGATCATGGTGGGGCGATAACCCTTTTGGCGATGATCCTCGCGATCAATATTGGATAGGGAGGGGGGTTGGATATGCAGTTTCTCAGGGCTACTAAGAGCCTCTTACCTGTCCTGCGTAACTGCCTTCTGGTGGCCTGCCTGATATACATCGGAGCCAATTGGATCATGTCCTCCGGTACGCCGAAGCTGGACGAAGTGGTTTTGAAACGCTCCTTGGGCAACGGCGGCTCAATTTATGGCGCGCGTGACGGGCAGGGCGGGGCGACAGTGGGGTTTTCCTACAGGTACTACGTTCATAAGGACCTGGGCAGTGATCAAGAGATACTGACGGCACTGGTCTCGGCACATCCATTTCTAAAAACCAAGGAGCCTGATGTTCAAGTGACCCAGGCGGATGGAGCCATCCGCCTCAGTGTCCGTGGGGAGGTTTATGAGTACCGCAGCTACCCGCTTGAAGGCTTGGGGGCTGTGAGCATAGACATGAGGTTGTAGGCCTGCGCCTGCTGGCTTCGGATTTTTCCTGCAAGATTTTGGGCTGTGCGTGAACGTGGACGCCGGTAATGCCCAGTTGTCGTTCGCCAGCCGTTTCGACCTGGCTTACAACGCCACCCATGCTCTTGCACTCACCGCCTTGCGAAACGCTATCGGGTCTTTCAATGTCTGGTTCACACCACCGAAGTAAGTAAGGTGGCGGTAAGGTTGTTGGCCCTGTGTCATGAGCGTCGAAACCTGGCCCTGCTAGACCAGTTGATTGATAGTGCGACGGTGCTGCTGAATAACGTGAAGAATCTGTTGACTGGCCATGAGTGGAGATAGCGCGGTTCGTTCAGACACCGCCAGTACCACATGAAATGGTGTTCTTTTTTTGAGCTCAATCAATCCGCGAAAACCGCTCGCTCAATGCAGCGCCAGAAAATCGGCAATCAACATTCCTGCCAGGTAGACCATCAAAATTGCCACACCCGCATCCAATAGACGCCAGACCTTTGCCGAACGAAACAGCCCCGTCAACCGTTGACATCCCAACGCCAAAACCACAAACCACACCAGAGACGCGGTCATCGCTCCGCTGGCAAACGACGCTTGTTGGCTGACGGGCTTTGCGGCACCAATAGAGCCAATCAGCACGACGGTATCGAGCCAGGCATACGGATTGGCAAACCCAAGTATTACGGCCGTGCGTAGCAGTCCCCGTTGTGAGTTGAGTGCGCCCTGACTCTCTGGCGTCGACCGGTTACGAGCACACGCCAAAAACCTCTGCCAGCCGAACCACAACAGATAGGCCGCTCCCGATAACAGCAGAAGCGCCACCAGACCGGGCTGACTGTCGAGCAACGATCCCAACCCCAATACCCCGAGACCGATAAGAATGATATCGGCGAACACGCATACGGCTACCACCCCCCAGATAGGACCGCGACTGACACCCTGGCGAATGACCAGCGTGTCCTTTGGTCCAGGCGCGGCGAACAGTCCGATGCCCAATAGCAGACCTTCGAGATAAAGGGCGTTGAGGTCAGGAATCATTAAGTGCTCGGTCGCCTGGGTATCAGGTCAATTGAAGGGGGTGATTGCCGAAACCGGTATGGCGTGCATTGACGGTGGCTTTCAAGTCGATCGGCTGATGGCGGAAAAAACCTGTCAGTTCCTGCTCCGCATCAGGGTTGACGAAGTAAATAAGAGAGCTGCGTGCCGTTGATGTTCGAGGCGTCAGAACCGCGTGGTATGCAGCGGGAATCGCGTAGTCTGAGAGCTCGGTCAGTAAAGATCCGGCCAGGATTGCAATCTCGTTCTCTAGGAGGCGTACTGGCTCCAGTGAGCAGCCTCGAACCAGAACGAGGCCGTCACGAGTCGGCTTGATAAACGACAGCAAATGTCCATCTTCGTGAGGGTCCTGAGCAAACCGGCGCTCATCGGATCCGGTGTTGGCTCCATAGACACACAGTTGCAGGTAGGACGCTGCACGCAAGGAAGACAACGGAGTGGCCCCGAACTCCGCGCGAACTCCGTCCATCAGTTCCTGTGCTAGCTCGCTGATCTGACGTTCAAAAGCATCAACGGCAGCAAAAAACTCACTTCGTATGAACTCAAAAGCCTTTCGTTTTGATGAATGCGCAGGCCAGTAACAAAATCGCTCACACAGATCTGGCTGATCCTCAATGCTCGAGTACTCGGCGCCAAAGGGGAAAAATCCGTCGGTGTCTTTTGCGAAGGAAAACGAGGTCTTGGTGGCTGTCGATATTGCGGAGTATTCATCAACGATTTTTTTGTAATTCTGCAGCATGGCTTCTGATATTTGCAGGCTGCCGAAGCCTGTTCGAACAATGGATTCACAGCACGCTTTGATGTGGGTCATGGCTATATCCAAGGTAGATGTAAAGGAATGCAACAAACACTAGGTTCGCAAGCATGCGAGAAACTACGACACTGGATATGACCGATTAAAAGGGACCCATCCATGTCCTTCACAACATCGCCAGCAGATGGCGATTGTGCATGACTCAAAACACGTGGCGGCGGACAGGTTGTCTTTTTTGGCGGACAAAGACATCACGTTCACCCAAAGAGTGGGAACTGAAAACTGCGCATGAACATAAAAACGCGAGATACCCTCAAGTCACTGATTGCGCGGCGCGGCCGAGAGTTGGGCAAGCCCCTGACGAGGTTGGCCAAGGAGGCGGGGATCTCCAGGACCTACCTGTACGGTCTGGCGAATGGGGCGTCCAAAGACCCGTCGGTACGCACGCTGATCAAGCTGGCCAAGGCATTGCAAGTTTCTCCTCTGTTGCTGTTTCGCTACTTTGCTGACCTGACAGGTGCGCCCGCAAATGCTTGCTCGATGGCTATGACCAATCGAGCCATTGGTGTTCATGATCCGCAGGACGTCGCAGTGTTCAATGCCGATGTCACGATGCCTGATCAAACTGTCGTAATGCCAGGGGAGGTGTTTCAGAAAACCTGGGAGATTCAGAACCTGGGCACACGCCCATGGCGCGGGCGACGACTGGTGCGTGTGGACGGGGAATATGTGATTGCTCGCCGGGCTGATGCACAAGGTCAGTTGGAGGTCGTGCTGGACACTCACCTGCGTAGCTTGCACAGCGAACTCCCCATTGCCGATACGCTGCCGGGGCAGCCCGTGCATATCAGTGTGGAGTTTGCGGCCCCCAGGGAAACCTGCACGTTGGCTTCAATCTGGAGAATTGAGGATGCGCAGGGAAAACCTTGCTATGGGCCTGCGTTCATTTTGCATGTGTTGGTCAACGTTATGGCGCGTTGAACGTTGCGGACAGTGTTGGTGCATAGCGCTCTGGAGCAGGTCAGCCCTTCGCCGCAAAAGGTCCCGAACAGGGACTGATCAGTCCCTTTTTGGGACCGCTATCCCACCAACACCACTGAGCAAATGTGTGGGGCTTGCTCCCGATAACAGTGGATCAGCCACCAGATATAGTGACTGACTCACCGGCATCGGGAGCAAGCCCCCCTCCCACAATTCGATTTTCGTTACTCCAGGCGTAACGGTCTGCTACTGAGCTTGATTGATGGCTCCCTGAATCACTCCTAAGGTAAGCCCCACGACAGCAAACCCCGTGGAGCGACCATGACAACAACAATAACCCCCGACTCGCGCTGGACGCGGCGGCGCGACGAGAAGCAGCGGCGGCTCGGGCTGGTCAAACAATACGCAGAGGGCGCGGTGTTGCCCAGCGACAGGATCGTCGAAGCGCTTGAGGCGCTGATCCTGCCCGGCGACCGTGTGGTGCTGGAAGGCAACAACCAGAAGCAGGCCGACTTCCTCTCTCGCTCCCTGGCCAAGGCCGACCCCGCCAAGCTCCATGATTTGCACATGATCATGCCCAGCGTCGGGCGTTCCGAGCATCTGGACCTGTTTGAAAAGGGCATCGCGCGCAAGCTGGACTTTTCCTTCGCCGGCACCCAATCCCTGCGCATCAGCCAGTTGCTGGAAGACGGCCTGCTGGAAATCGGCGCGATCCATACCTACATCGAACTCTATGCCCGCCTGGTGGTGGACCTGATCCCCAACGTCGTACTTTCCGCCGGTTTCATGGCCGACCGCGCCGGCAATATCTACACCGGCGCCAGCACGGAAGATTCGCCCGCGCTGATCGAGCCGGCGGCCTTCAGCGATGGCATCGTCATCGTGCAGGTCAACCAGTTGGTGGACGACGTCAGCGACTTGCCGCGCGTCGACATCCCCGCCAGTTGGGTGGATTTTGTGGTGGTGGCCGACAAGCCGTTCTACATCGAGCCGCTGTTCACCCGTGACCCACGCCATATCAAACCGGTGCACGTGTTGATGGCGATGATGGCGATCCGTGGCATCTACGAAAAACACAATGTGCAATCGCTCAACCATGGCATCGGCTTCAACACTGCCGCCATTGAGTTGATCCTGCCCACCTACGGCGAGTCCCTGGGCCTGAAGGGCAAGATCTGCCGCAACTGGACCCTCAACCCGCACCCCACGCTGATCCCGGCGATTGAAAGCGGTTGGGTGCAAAGCGTGCATTGTTTCGGCACTGAACTGGGCATGGAAAACTACATCGCCGCCCGGCCGGATGTGTTCTTCACCGGTCGCGACGGCTCGATGCGCTCCAACCGCATGTTTTGCCAACTGGCCGGCCAGTACGCGGTGGACCTGTTTATCGGCGCCACCCTGCAAGTCGACGGCGACGGTCATTCCAGCACCGTGACCCGTGGCCGTCTTGCCGGTTTCGGGGGGGCGCCGAACATGGGCCACGACCCGCGCGGCCGTCGCCACGGCACCCCGGCCTGGCTGGACATGCGCCACGACGATGCGCCCGAAGCCCTGCTCGAACGCGGCAAAAAACTCGTGGTGCAGATGGTCGAAACCTTCCAGGAAGGCGGCAAACCCACCTTCGTCGACACTCTGGATGCGGTCGAAGTGGCGCGCAAAAGCGGCATGCCCCTGGCGCCGATCATGATCTACGGCGACGACGTGACCCACCTGCTGACCGAAGAAGGCATCGCTTACCTGTACAAGGCGCGCTCCCTGGAAGAGCGCCAGGCGATGATTGCCGCCGTTGCCGGAGTGACCGCCATCGGCCTGCGCCACAACCCCAAGGACACCGCACGCATGCGCCGCGAAGGCTTGATCGCCTTGCCCGAAGACCTCGGCATCCGCCGCACCGACGCCACCCGCGAGTTGCTGGCCGCCAAGAGCGTGGCCGACCTGGTGGAATGGTCCGGTGGCTTGTACAACCCGCCCGCCAAATTCAGGAGCTGGTAAATGCGCGCCCTCAAACTGCACTCACTGAGCCTCGCCGAGCGCCTGGCGGATATGGCCGTCGATGCACTGATTGACGAAGCCGACCTGTCGCCCAAACCCGCCCTGGTGGACCGTCGCGGCAACGGCGCCCACAGCGATTTGCACTTGGGCCTGATGCACGCCTCGGCGCTGTCGCTATGGCCGATGTTCAAGGAAATGGCCGAGGCGGCCATTGAATTCGGCGAGGTCGGTTTGCCGCTGCGCGAAGCCCTCGGCCGCATCGGTCGTGAAGGCGAGCAGGCGATGCTCACCACCACCCAAGGCGTGAACACCCATCGCGGCGCGATCTGGGCACTTGGCCTGCTGACCGCCGCGGCAGCCCTGCAACCGCGCGCCATAACGCTGAATGCCGCCAGATTAGCCCTGCTCAACGACCGGCACGCGCCCCAACCAATGAGCCACGGCGCCCAGGTCGCGCAACGCTACGGCGCACGCGGTGCCCGTGAAGAAGCGCAATTGGGATTCCCCGCCGTGACGCAACGCGGCCTGCCGCAACTGCACAAAAGCCGCCGCCAAAACGTCGGTGAACAGAACGCTCGCCTCGACGCCTTGCTGGCGATCATGACCGAGCTGGCCGACACCTGCGTGCTTTACCGCGCCGGCACCGACGGCCTGCGGGCGATGCAACACGGCGCTCAAGCGGTGCTCGACGCCGGCGGCAGCGCGACCCTGGCCGGTCGCCGCCAGTTGCACGAACTCGACAACCAACTCTTGGCCCTGAATGCCTCCCCCGGTGGCGCCGCCGACCTGTTGGCCGCCTGCCTGTTTATCGACCGCCTCGACGGAGCGTTGTGATGGAAACCTTGTCCTTTGAATTCCCCGCCGGGCAACCGCCCAAAGGCCGTGCGCTGGTGGGTTGCGTCGGCTCGGGCGACCTGGAAGTGCTGCTGGAGCCGGGCACGCCCGGCACGCTGACCATCCAGGTACAGACCTCGGTGAACGGCGCGCAGCAACGCTGGCAGCACCTGTTCGAACGAATTTTCCAGGAGCAGACGCCACCGGCATTGAACATTGATATCCACGATTTCGGCGCCACCCCCGGCGTGGTGCGCTTGCGCCTGGAGCAGGGTTTCGAGGAGATCGGCCATGACTGACTTGCTCGCCAAACACAGCTTTGTCGAACTCGGTGCGCGCCAGCGGGCCAAGGCCTTGCTGGACGCCGGTTCCTACCGTGAACTGCTCGACCCGTTCCAACGCGTCATGTCGCCCTGGCTCAGCCGCCAGGGCGTGGTGCCCCAGGCTGACGACGGGGTGATCATCGCCAAAGGCAACATCGACGGCTTGCCGGTGGTGGTGGCGGCCATCGAAGGTAACTTCCAGGGCGGCAGCCTGGGTGAGGTGGGTGGCGCCAAAATCGCCGGTGCACTGGAACTGGCGGCCGAAGACAACCGCAACGGTATCCCGACCCGCGCCGTGCTGCTGCTGGAAACCGGCGGCGTGCGCTTGCAGGAAGCCAACCTGGGCCTGGCCGCGATTGCCGATATTCATGCGGCGATTGTCGACCTGCGCCAGTACCAGCCGGTGATCGGCGTGGTGGCGGGCAGCGTTGGCTGCTTTGGCGGCATGTCCATCGCGGCCGGGTTATGCAGCTATCTGGTGGTGACCCGCGAAGCGCGCCTGGGCCTCAACGGCCCGCAAGTGATCGAGCAGGAAGCCGGGCTGCAAGAATACGACTCCCGTGACCGGCCGTTTATCTGGAGCCTTACCGGCGGCGAGCAGCGCTTCAACAGTGGCCTGGCCGACCGTTATGTGGCCGACGATGTGGCACAGATCCAACAGACCGTCACCGCGCTGCTGCACAAAGGCTTGCCTGCCCGGCAGCGCAGCCGGCAGGCCGACCTGTACCTCGCGCGCCTGGCCGAATTGGACGCCACGGCGCAAATCGATCCGGCGACGGTTCGCGACCTGTATCAGGGAGAACGCTCATGAGAGGTTTGCAGTGGTTCAACGCGTTGAGCGCTGGAGCGACGACTGTCGAAGGGTTGCCGGCTTCGCTGAGAGTCGCCGATGGCCAGGCAGGACGTTTTATCGCGGTGGTCACGGATGAGCACAATCGGTTCCCCCGCGCACGTAATGGCGAAGTCGGCTTGCTGGAAGGCTGGGGCCTGGCCAAAGCGGTGGATGAAGCCATTGCCCGTGGCGACAAGCGCCCGATCATCGCGATCGTCGATGTGCCGAGCCAAGCCTATGGCCGTCGCGAAGAAGCCCTCGGTATCCATCAAGCCCTGGCCGCCGCCGCCGATGCCTACGCTCGCGCGCGCTTGGCCGGGCACCCGGTGATTGCGCTGTTGGTGGGCAAGGCTATGTCCGGTGCGTTCCTCGCCCACGGCTACCAGGCCAACCGCCTGATTGCCCTGCGTGACCCCGGCGTGATGGTACACGCCATGGGCAAGGCCTCGGCCGCGCGGGTGACTTTGCGCAGTGTCGAAGAGTTGGAAACCCTGGCCGCCAGCGTGCCGCCGATGGCCTATGACATCGACAGCTATGCCAGCCTAGGTTTGTTGTGGGAGACCTTATCGGTGAGCCGGATTGAACAACCGACGCCGGAGGATGTGGCGCGGGTCCGCGAGTGCCTGGCGGCGGCGATCAAGGATATTACCGCTACCGATTTGAGCGGGCGCCTTGGCGCACCTCATCGCGCCGCCTCCAGCCACGTGCGCCAGCTGTTGCGGGAGCAATGGTGAACGCCCATGACCTGCTCTGGGGCATGACCCCGGCGCACCTGCCCGCCGATGCTCCGGCCTGGGCGGTGGACGCGATCAGCTCCGGGCAACCGGTGGTGGTGCGTCGCGCCCTCGCCGAGCCGGGCCAGGTGGCGGTGGGTGTGCGCGGGCGTTTGCGCGAGCAGCGGTTTGCCGCCCACATGCCGATTGCCGCCGTGTGTCGGCGTGTGGTGCCCGAAGCGCTGCGCGGCGTGATCTCGCCCCGTGTTTTGCCCGCATTGCAGGCGCTGGAGCAACTGCGGCCGGTTCTGGCGCAGGCCAACTGGGGTGTCAGCGGCAGCGCCGGTTTTGAGCTGGCCACCGGCATTGAAGCGCTGCATGCCTTGAGTGACCTGGATTTGATCCTGCGCGCCCCCGAGCCGCTGGCGCGCGACAGCGCCCGAGACCTGCTGGCGAGGTTGGACAAGGCGGTATGCGCGGTCGACCTGCAACTGCAAACCCCGTTTGGCGCGGTGGCCTTGCGTGAGTGGGCTGGCCCCTCGCGGCGGGTGCTGCTCAAGACCGCCGGCGGCGCGCACCTTGTGCTCGACCCCTGGCAGGCGGTGGCATGAGCAGCCTGCTGGTCTTCCCAGGGCAGGGCGCGCAACGGCCGGGCATGCTCCGGTCATTGCCTGCCCAGGTGTTGGATGAAGCCAGCCAGGCCTTGGGCGAGGACGTTCGCCGGCTCGATGACGCACAGGCCCTGGCGTCGACCCGCGCGGTTCAGCTGTGCCTGTTGATCGCCGGCGTCGCCCATGCGCGCCTGCTGCAACACACGCCGGACTATGTGGCGGGCCTGTCCATCGGCGCCTACCCGGCGGCGGTGATCGCCGGTGCGCTGGACTTCGTCGATGCGGTCAAACTGGTCAGCCTGCGCGGTGAACTGATGCAACAGGCTTATCCGCAGGGCTACGGCATGACCGCGCTTATCGGCCCGCAGTTATCCACGGTCGAACAGCTGCTCGCCGACGTCCACAGCGCGCAAACGCCGGTATACCTGGCCAATATCAATGCCGATAACCAGACCGTGATCGCCGGCAGCGACGCCGCCATGGCACGTGTCGCCCAGCGCATCAAGGGTAACGGCATCGCCAAGCGCCTGGCTGTCAGCGTGCCATCCCATTGCGCACTGTTGGAGCAACCGGCCCAGGCACTGGCCCGAGCGTTCGTCGCGCTCAAGACGCCGCGCATCACCTACCTGAGCAGTACCCGTGCGCGGCCGATCCACAACCCCGAGCAATTGCGCGACGACCTGGCCTTCAACATGTGCCGCATCGTCGACTGGCGCGGCACCGTGCAAAGCGCTTACGAGCGCGGCGTGCGCCTGCAAATCGAACTGCCCCCGGGCGCCGTGCTCACTGGTTTGTCACGGCGCGTATTTGAACAAGGTACGGTGATCGCCTGCGAAGGCGCGCGCCTGGACACCTTGCAGGCCCTGCTGCAAGAGGAGGAGCGCCGCCACCGATAAAGCATCACCCGAGGCTTTCGAAGCACAAAAACAACAATTTCGATCGAGCACTTTGAGGACAACAACAATGATTATTTACGGTGTGGCATTTTTGGCGCTTTGCACATTGTTCGGCCTGTTTATTGGTGAGCTGCTGGGTAAATGGATGGGCATTCCGGCCAACGTTGGCGGGGTAGGTATCGCCATGTTGCTGTTGATCGGGCTGGGCAGTTATCTGGCCAAACGGGGGCTGTTTACCGGTAAGTCGGAGCAAGGCGTGAGCTTCTGGGCCGCGATTTATATCCCGATTGTGGTGGCCATGGCTGCCCAGCAGAACGTGTATGGCGCCATCAGCGGCGGGCCCATGGCGATTCTGGCCGGTACGCTTGCGGTAGTGCTGGGCTTTGCCCTGGTGCCGGTGCTGTCGCGCATCGGCAATCGTGAGCCGAGTGCAGCTGTTCCCACCAAAGACGCCGGGTGATCGCCATGTACGAATCCATGATGAAAGTGATCACCGGCTACGGCCTGATCAGCGGTTTTGCGGTGATCGGCCTGACCATGTGGGTGTCCTACTGGATCTCCGACACCTTCACCAAAGGCCGCCTGCACGGTTCGGCCATCGCCATTCTGCTGGGCCTGGTGCTGTCGTATGTGGGCGGGGCCTTTACCGGTGGCTCCAAGGGTGTGGTGGATATTCCGTTGCTGTCGGGTATCGGCCTGTTGGGCGGCGCGATGCTGCGGGACTTCGCCATCGTCGCCACGGCGTTTGGGGTCAGTGTCGATGAGCTCAAGCGCGCGGGCTACGTGGGGGTGCTGGCGCTGTTCGTCGGCGTTGGCTCATCGTTTGTGGCGGGTGTCGGCGTGGCCATGGCGTTCGGTTACACCGATGCCGTGAGCCTCACCACCATTGGTGCGGGCGCCGTCACCTACATCGTCGGCCCGGTGACGGGCGCGGCGATTGGCGCCAGTTCCGAAGTGATGGCGTTGTCGATTGCGGCGGGGTTGATCAAGGCCATTCTGGTGATGGTGATGACCCCGTTCGTGGCGCCGCTGATTGGGCTCAACAACCCGCGCAGCGCGGTGATTTTCGGCGGGTTGATGGGCACCTCCAGCGGTGTGGCGGGCGGGCTGGCGGCGACCGATCCGAAGCTGGTGCCATATGGCTGTTTGACGGCGGCGTTTTATACGGCGCTGGGCTGTCTGCTGGGGCCGTCGTTGTTGTTTCTGCTGATGCGGGGGTTGGTGGGCTGACCTCGGGGTTTGCGGGGCTTGCTCCCGATGGCGGAGTCTCAGGCTGGCACCTGCCGATTGGCATACATCCGGCACTCCGCCAACAACGCCAGCAAGTTCGGGTCACGCTCCTTGGCCTTCAAGAACACCACGCCAATATGCTGCTGCAACCGATACCTGGCTTGCAGCGGTATCAGCTTTACGCGGTTCTCATACACCGCCGCAATCCGCCCCGGCAGCAGTGCATAACCCACCCCCGAACTGACCATGCTCAACAGCGTGAAGATGTCATTGACCTGCATCGCCACCTTCGGCTCGAACCCCGCTTGCTTGAACACCCGGTTGCCGTCCTGGTGGGTGGCGAAGCCTTGGGTGAGGGTAATGAAGGTGGCGTCGCGCACCTCGGCCAGATCGATTTCCTGGGTGCGGTCCAAGGGCGAGTCGGCCGGCGTGGCGAGGAAGATGTCATCGCTAAACAGTGCGATCTGCTCGCAATCGGGGTCGTTGGCATGTTCGTCAAGGGAGATGAGGATCGCGTCGACTTCCATGTTCTTGAGCTTATAGAGCAGGTCGAAATTGGAGCCCAGGATCAGGTCGATGTTGAGCTCGCTGCGGCGAATCTTCAGGCCCATGATCAGTTGCGGCACGGTCTTGACCGTCAGCGAATACAGCGAGCCGAGTTTGAAGCGTTCAGCCGAGAAACCAGCGGCTTCGCGAGTGAGGCGCACGCTGTCGACCACATCGGCCACCAGTTTCTGCGCGCGCTCTTCGAGCACGTAGGCGCTTTCGAGCGGGGTGAGGTTACGCCCTTCATGTTTGAACAGCGGGCAACGCAGGGCGTTTTCCAGCGAATGAATGGCGCGGTGCACGCTGACATTGCTGGTCTGCAGCTCGGCGGCGGCGCGGGCCAGGTTGCCGGTGCGCATGAACGCCAGGAAGATCTCGAGCTTTTTGAGGGTGAATTCTTCGTCGATCAGCATGGCCGTGGGCTCTTGTTCGAATGCGGTCGATTGTGCCCCTAAAACCCGTTCACTCCCAGCCATGCGCTGCCCATGCCCAGCCCCACACCGAAGATGATCAGCCAGATCGCGTTCAAGCGCGTGTAGTACACCACGGCGGCGCTGGCGAGGGTCAACACCAGGCGGGTGGTGTTGGTCCCCAGGCTGTTAACCAGGATGTAGCTGGCGGCGAGAATCAGCCCGATCGAGACCGGCAGCAGGCTGCGCTTGACCCGCTGCACCCACGCTGTGGCGGTGTGTTTTTCCAGCCAGCCGGCCCCCACGTAAGTGAGTATCGAGCAGGGCACCAGCTTGGCCAGCAGTGCGACGGCCGCCCCCGGCAACCCTGCTGCCTGCTGGCCGATAAACACCAGCAGCATGCCGTTGGGGCCGGGCAAGGCCTGGGACAGGGCAAAAAACGCAACGAACTGTGCGTCGGTCAGCCAGTTCATATCATTCACGGAGTAGCGGTGGATATCGCCAAGGGCGACCATGTTGCCGCCGATCGACATCAGCGACCACAGCGCGCATTGGAGCATCAGGTGCAGGAGGGTGCCTTGCATCAGGGGGCCACCTTGCGCGTATCGAACAAACCCAGGGCCAGTGAACCGGGGATGCAGATCAGCAGCACCGCCCACAAGGGCAACACCAGTATTGCCATCAGTACGAAGGTCAGCAGCAAGGTGAGGGTGTTGGCAACGGTCCTGGGCATAGCCTTGAGCAGGCGCAGGGTGGTGCCGAGAACCAGCCCGGTAGCGATGGGCATGACGGCGCCGAAAATCTGCTGCACCACCTCGTTCGTCCACCACGTCGCATAGGCGAAGCCGGCCAGCACGGTGATGATGGAAGGGAACAGGTACAGCCCGCACACGGTCGCAACCGCACCGGGAAAACCATGCTGGCGTCGGCCATAGATGATGGCTACATTGGCGATATTCGGGCCGGGGAAGAACTGGCCGGTGGCCAGCAACTCATTGAACGCTTGTTCGCTGACCCACTGCCGACGATCGACCATCATCTGCCGCGCCCAGGGCAGTACGCCACCGAATCCGCACAGGCCAACCGCTGCGAAGTTGCAAAACAGCTGCCACAAACTTGGGGCTGAGGCGAGGGAGGGGGCGGGTGAGGACATGATGGAATCCGCTGGCAAGGGTGATCAGGCAATCACTCCGTGAAGTTCGGCGAGTTGCTGCTGAAAGCAAAGAATCTGTGGCGTTGGCTGCCACCCGCGATAGCCCCCGCGCAGTGTTGCCGTACCCGTTCGTCCATAGGCTTGCCAGAATGATTGGGGCAACGGGCGGCTGAAGGGGGTGGCAAACCATTGACGAAACAAGTGACGTTTGTCATCCATTGGCCCTGAGTCGGTGAATGGGGTGCGGGCATGGCAAACGACGTGATTATTCAACAGGTGCAGATCGCCTGGTTGCAATTGAATTTCCAGACAGTTTTCCGGCGCCGAGGCCAACTGCTCGAAGGCCTCAATGGCGTCCAGCGTGGTGTTCGACAGCGTCGGCGCAACGGGCAAGTGGCGGCAGGCGAGTATACGTTTACGGTAGAAGCGCCCCGCAAAAATGCCGTGATGGACCGCGAACACCGGGCAACTGAAGAACCCCTCTCCAGCTAAATCCAGGAATGGTAGTGGTTGATAAAGAGCCTGTAGCCAGGCAGGGTTTTCTCGGGCTAGCTGATTATGGATGGTCAGCATATTGGCGACTTGGGTGTGCCCGCCGTAGGCGGCTTTGCGTCTGCAGAGCAGGGCCGTAAGGTCACAGGAATCTACGTGAAAACCCATCGTTGCGCGGGTGGCGTGATCACGTAACCTTTCGGCGCCGCCGCTGATGTCACGCACATCCACCAGCAACTGACCGGTATCGTTTTGGATAAGGGGTACTCCCAGGTGCAGACCGATACCCCACGCCAGCCACCATGCCTGTGTTTCGCTGAGATGAGAAATGGGCAGACCGCGGATCAAAAAGATGCCCAGTCGGGTCTCACAGGCGAGGACGGCCCTTTGCAGCATCGAATGCAGGTTTGGAAGAGGGAAGTCGTCAGGTCGACAGTGCAACGCGGACTTTGCGCAACGCTGGATATGGATCAGTGCTCGCTCTACCTCGTGGACTTGTTCGGTAGACAAGGTGTGGACCCATAGCCGATGTGCGTCACGCAAACCGGCGGAACTCCACGGCTCGTTGGATACGGGTTGGCAACCCTCTGGCACGGAAGGCTTGGTAGGCATATTGGTACTCCTGGCGCAGGGGCTCACATCACAGGGGTTTGAGCTAAATAATCCAAGTGGTGTGGGTCGTCAAACCATAGCGATTGGCAGGCGTGATCGTTGGCGTCTGTCGATAGGAAGACAGCTCAGCGGTTTGCAGGCTGTTTCTTTTTTCTTCGCATGAATGCTCTTGGTACCTTGAGCGAAACCGAGAAATCGCTATGCCGGATAAGCCAATGTGTTGCCGATGCGAAAACGGCTGTCATATAGGCGTCAGATAATCACGGCGCCCGTTTTTTCTTGAGTTGCACAAGACTGGTTTCGGTCTAGCGGCAGTAATCCAGAGGTGAGTGACACATGTATCACGGGGAACGCTTCAACGCCTGGAGCCATTTGCTCGGTGCAGTCGCGGCGTGCATTGGCGCTGTGTGGATGCTGGTGGTGGCGAGCCTGGATGGCAGCCCCTGGAAGATCGTCAGCGTGGCGATCTATGGCTTTACGCTGATGGTGCTGTACAGCGCGTCGACCGTGTACCACAGCGTGCGCGGGCGGCGAAAAGAGATTATGCAAAAGGTCGATCACTTTTCGATCTACCTGTTGATCGCCGGCAGTTACACACCGTTTTGCCTGGTGACGTTGCGCGGCCCGTGGGGCTGGACGTTGTTCGGCATTGTGTGGGGGCTGGCGGTGATCGGGATTTTGCAGGAGATCAAGCCGCGCTCCGAGGCGCGCATCTTGTCCATCGTGATTTACGCGGTGATGGGCTGGATCGTGCTGGTGGCGGTCAAGCCGCTGATCGCCGGGCTGGGTATGGCAGGGTTCACATGGCTGGCGGCGGGTGGTGTGCTGTACACCGTCGGTATCATTTTTTTTGCCTTGGAGGATCGCCTGCGGCATTCCCATGGGATCTGGCATTTGTTTGTGATCGGCGGCAGCCTGCTGCATTTTGTGGCGATCATGCATTACGTGCTTTAAGTGTGGGAGGAGCAAACCCCCTCCCACCGATCTACGGTGTCCTTAGAGGCGCTCCAATAACTCACACGCCCGCTTACCGAAGATTTCCAGCAACTTGGCCAACATATGCGGCGGCGGCTCGTTGGCGCGGGTCAGGGCATACAAGGTGATCGGCAGCGGCGGGGTGAGTGGGCGGATGCAGGTGGTGGCCGTCGAGGCGCCCAACGCGGTGAATGGGTCGATCACCGTTAAACCGGCACCGGACTCCACCATCGCCCGCGCCAACGAATAGGTTTGTACCGAGATCGTCACCCTCGGCGCCGGCTCAACACTTTCCAGGTAGCTGTCGAGTTTCGCCGCCAGCGGGTCGGCGCTGGACAGGCCTATCAGCGGCGCCCCCGCCAGGTCGGCCAATGGCAACGGCTGATGCAGCTCGGCGTCTGGCCAATAGCCTTTGGAGGCCAGCGCCACGAGCACGCCGTTGGCCAGTGTTTGGGTGGTAAGCCCCGGATGACCGGAAAAGTTGAGGGTCAGCGCCAGGTCGATCTCGCGCATCAACAACTTTTGCACCAACTCGCGGCTATGGTCGCTGGACAACTCGCAGGCCATGTCCGGGTAATCGCGTTTCCACTCCAGAATCGCCGGCGGCAGCAGCGACAGGGCCAACGCCGGGATTGCCCCAATGCGCACACTTTGCCCCGGTGCGCGGCGCAAGCTCTTGGCCAGGCGCCGCACGCCTTGCAGGCTCGCGGTGACTTTCTCCACTTCACCTTCCAGCGCCAGGGCTTCCGGGGTGGGCTGCAATTTGCCACGCACGCGCAAAAACAACGGGAAGCCCAGCTGCAGCTCGGCGTGTTGCAGCACCTTGGTCACCGCCGGTTGCGACACGTGCAACAACTGCGCGGCGGCGCTGATGGAGCCGGTCTGGCGTATGGCCTGGAAGATTTCGATATGACGCAAGCGCATGGCGAGTCCATAACCTTTGTTTATAGGTGGCCCATCTTTATTGATTGTCGGGGTCCTGTCACCTGGGCCTACGCTTGGCTTCTCTTCAATCAACGGCTGGGGGCTGGGATGGCCAGGCAGGTTTGCATCATCGGTGGTGGGGTTATCGGCTTGGCCAGTGCGTATGCGCTGGTGCGGGCCGGCCATGAGGTGACGGTGATCGACGCACGCGACACGCTGGGCAGCGAAACCAGCTTCGCCAATGGCGGGCAACTGTCCTACCGCTATGTCGCGCCGTTGGCGGATGCCGGCGTGCCGCTGCAAGCGCTTGGCTGGCTGCTGCGCGGTGACTCGCCATTGAAGCTGCGTCCACGGCTCGACCCGCAGCAATGGCGTTGGATGGCGGCCTTCATGGGTGCCTGCCGCAGTTCGGTGAACCAACGCAATGCGGGCCACCTGCTGCGCCTGGCGTCGCTGAGCCAAAGCACTTTGCAGCAATGGCGCGAGGACGACTGCCTGGACGGCTTCGACTGGCGCCGCAACGGCAAGTTGGTGACCTTTCGCAACGCCGGCAGCTTTAAACATGCACGCAGCAAAGTCACCGATATCCTGCAGCAGCAGGTGCTCTCGGCCGCCGATTGCACACGCCTGGAGCCGGCGTTGGCGGGCAGTGGGTTTGTCGGCGGGATTTATACGCCAAACGAGGAAGTCGCCGATTGCCATGCCTTCTGCCAGCGTTTGGCGGCGCGGCTGGAGGCGTCCGGGCGCTGTCGCTTTGTGTTGGCGCGCAAGGTCACCGGTGTTCGCCATGCAGGGGCTGGTACAGGCCATCGAGCTGGGCGACGAGGTGATGCCGGTCGAGCACCTGGTATTGGCGGCGGGGCATCGCAGCGCCGAACTGCGGCTGCCGGGCCTGGCGCTGCCGCTTTACCCGCTCAAGGGCTACAGCCTGAGCGTGCCGATCGGCGCGCGGCACCAGGCGCCGAGCGTGAGCATCACCGACTACGACCGCAAGGTCGTCTATGCGCGCATCGGTGAACAACTGCGGATCGCGGCCATGGTGGATATCGTCGGCTTCGACGCAGGCCTTGAGCCCAAGCGCCTGGCGCTGATCAAACGTCAGGCTCTAGAGACCTTTCCTACGGCTGGTGACTATGACCATGCGGTGGAATGGGCCGGTATGCGCCCGGCCACGCCAACCGGTGTGCCGCTGATCGGCGCCAGCCACTATCGCAACCTGTGGCTGAACCTCGGCCACGGCGCCTTGGGTTTTACCCTGGCCTGCGGCAGCGGCCAGTTGCTCGCCGAACTGATTGGCCAGCGCAATCCTTCCATTGATATGCAGGGCCTGACGCCCCGCGCCGCTTGAGGATGCCCCCATGAGCATTACCCGAATCAGCAGCAATGAACGTCTCAGCGGTGCCGTCACCTTCAAGGACCTGGTGTTCCTGTCGGGCCAAGTGCCGGGCGAGGGCCAGGACATGGCGACCCAGACCCGCGAAGTGCTGGCCAAGATCGATGCACTGCTGGCCGAGGCGGGCAGCGACAAGGATCACCTGCTCAATGCGACCATTTACCTGAAGGACATCGGCAGCGGTTTCGCGCCGATGAACGAAGCGTGGTCCGCATGGCTGACACCGGGGATGGCGCCCACACGGACCACCCTGCAAGCCGAGCTGGCGCGACCCAGCGTGCTGGTGGAAATCAGCGTGATTGCCGTACGTAAATAACTTCACATTGCCACGGAGAATAACAATGAAAAAGATCCTGTTGACCGGCTGCACCCTGGGGCTTTTGCTGGGCGCGCAGGCACATGCGAATGAACCGGCGCTGGACGGTACGTTGAGCAAGATAGCCAACACCCGGTCCATCACCCTGGGTTATCGCGATGCGTCGGTGCCGTTTTCCTATGTGGGCGATAGCAGCGGCAAACCCATGGGGTATTCGGTTGACCTGGCGAGCAGGATTATCGAGCGTATCCAGCAGAAAACCGGGGTCGCGAACCTTAAGGTGAACTACACCCTGGTGACCTCCCAGACCCGCATCCCGCTGGTGCAGAACGGCACCGTGGATCTGGAGTGCGGCTCTACCGGGGTGACCGCCGAGCGGCAGAAGCAGGTGGCGTTTTCCTACGGTTTTATTTACGTGAAGGGCCAATTGCTCACGGCCAGGGACAGCGGCATCAAGGGCTTTGCCGACCTGGTGGGCAAGAACGTGGTGACCACGGCGGGGACCACCAACGAACGTTTCCTCAAGAGCTACAACGCCGAGCACAAGGCCAATATGTTTGTGATCAGTGCCAAGGACCATGGCGAGGCGTTCAAGATGCTGGAGACGGGCCGCGCGGTGGCGTTCTATATGGACGACGCACTGCTCTACGGCGAGCGCGCCAAGGCCAGGGACCCGCACCACTGGGTGGTGGTGGGCGAGGAGCAATCGCGCGAGATCTACAGCTGCATGGTGCGCAAGGACGACCCGCAGTTTCTCGCGGTGGTCAACGAGACCCTCGGTGAGCTGTACCGCAGCGGTGAAATCAACGGGATTTACCAGCGCTGGTTTGAACAGCCGATTCCGCCCAAGGGCTTGAACCTGGAATTCCCGATGACCAGCGAGTTGAAGGCAATTATTGCCAAGCCGGTCAGTGATCCGGTGGAGTAAGAAGTGGTAACCCGATCAATGTGGGAGGGGGCCCCCTCCCACATTTGGATTGGGTTTACAGCGCGCGGTTAGAAGTCGCCCCACAGTTGTTGCGCGACTGCCAGCGCAACTACCGGCGCGGTCTCGGTGCGCAACACGCGCGGGCCGAGGCGAGCAGCATGGTAGCCGGCGTCTTGAGCGGTTTGGACTTCATTATCGGTCAGCCCACCCTCGGGACCGATCAGGAACGCCAGGCTCGAAGGCTTGGCATGGCTGACCATCGGCTCGGCCACCGGGTGCAGCACCAGCTTGAGGTCGGCCTCGGTCTGCTTCAGCCAGTCCGCCAGCAACAGCGGCGGGTGAATCACCGGCACCGTCGAACGCCCGCATTGTTCGCACGCGCTGATCGCCACCTGGCGCCAGTGCAGCAGGCGTTTGTCGGCGCGTTCGTCCTTGAGGCGCACTTCGCAGCGCTCGCTGAAAATCGGCGTGATCGCGTTGACGCCCAGTTCCGTGGCTTTCTGGATCGCCCAATCCATGCGCTCGCCCCTGGACAGGCCCTGGCCGAGGTGGATGTGCAGCGGCGATTCGGTCTGGCCTGCGAAGTGTTCCGTCAGTTGCACGGTGACGCGTTTTTTACCGACCTCCAGCAACGTGCCGCGAAACTCTTGCCCGGAGCCGTCAAACAATTGCACGGCGTCACCTTCGCCCATGCGCAGCACGCGGCTGATGTAATGCGCCTGGGCTTCGGGCAGTTCAACGTCGCCGAGGCTCAGCGGGGTGTCGGTGAAAAAACGGGACAGTCTCATTTCGGTTCTCTGCAAAATTCAGGTAGGAGCGATCAGCCTGGGTCGCGATAGCCCGGGTGGAAGTCTTTTGGCACGGCGACGCTGACCTTGCTGTTGGTCGCGATATCGATGCCTTCACTGGCAACTTGCGCCAAGAAGTCGATCTGCTCCGGCGTAATCACATACGGCGGCAGGAAATACACCACGCTGCCCAACGGGCGCAACAGGGCGCCGCGCTCCAAGGCATGCTCGAACACCTTGAGGCCACGGCGTTCCTGCCATGGGTAGGCGGCCTTGGTGGCCTTGTCCTGGACCATCTCGATGGCCAGCACCATGCCGGTCTGGCGCACTTCCGACACATGCGGATGATCGACCAGATGCGCGGTGGCCGTGGCCATGCGCTGGGCCAGGGCCTTGTTGTTTTCGATGACGTTGTCTTCTTCGAAAATATCCAGGGTCGCCAAAGCCGCCGCGCACGCCAGCGGGTTGCCGGTGTAGCTGTGGGAATGCAGGAAGGCGCGCAGGGTTGGGTAGTCGTCGTAGAACGCGTCGTAGACATCATCGGTGGTAACCACCGCCGCCAGTGGCAAGTAGCCGCCCGTCAGGGCCTTGGACAGGCACAGGAAGTCCGGACGAATACCGGCCTGTTCACAGGCGAACATGCTGCCGGTGCGGCCGAAGCCTACGGCGATTTCGTCGTGGATCAGGTGCACGCCGTAGCGGTCGCAGGCTTCGCGCAGCAGCTTGAGGTACACCGGGTGGTACATGCGCATGCCACCGGCGCCCTGGATCAGCGGTTCGACGATCACGGCGGCGACGCTGTCGTGGTTGTCCGCCAGGGTCTGTTCCATGGCCTGGAACAGGGTGCGCGAATGTTCTTCCCAGCTCACGCCTTCGGGGCGCAGGTAGCAATCGGGGCTCGGCACTTTAATGGTGTCGAGCAGCAGCGCCTTGTAGGTCTCGGTAAACAGCGGCACGTCACCCACCGACATCGCGGCGATGGTTTCGCCGTGGTAGCTGTTGGTTAACGTGACGAAGCGCTTTTTGTTCGGCAGGCCGCGGTTGAGCCAGTAGTGGAAGCTCATCTTCAGCGCGACTTCGATGCACGACGAGCCGTTATCGGCATAGAAGCAGCGGGTCAGGCCCTCGGGGGTCATCGCGACCAGGCGTTCGGACAACTCGATCACCGGTTGGTGGCTGAAGCCGGCGAGGATCACGTGTTCCAGTTGGTCGACCTGGTCCTTGATGCGCTGGTTGATGCGCGGGTTGGCATGCCCGAAGACGTTGACCCACCAGGAACTGACGGCATCGAGGTAGCGCTTGCCTTCGAAGTCTTCCAGCCAGACGCCTTCGCCGCGCTTGATCGGGATCAGCGGCAGTTGCTGGTGGTCTTTCATCTGGGTGCAGGGATGCCACAGCACCGCGAGGTCGCGTTGCATCCACTGGTTGTTCAAGCCCATCGGTGATCTCCTCGAAGCGGTCCTGCGGGCGGCGCAGGTGAAACAATCGCGCAAGCCTATGCAATGGACGGCTGTGTCACAACCCATTACGCATGAATTGGCAGTAAACACAGGACGGACTGTCACGTTTCTTCTGGATAGTCCTTAATCATTGGTTAATTTACTGTTCATACCCTCAAGATCACATTTCTCGATATTTCAAAGCGAAATTTTCCGCTTTAATTCGATAGGTAAACCGCTAGTCTTGGCGCAGCTCTTTCGGGATTAAGTTCATGCAGTTACGCAATTCACCGGCCCGCTATGGCTGGGTCAGTATGGTTTTGCACTGGGGCGTGGCCCTGGTGGTGGTTGGCCTGTTTGCCCTGGGCCTGTGGATGGTTGGCCTGGACTACTACAGCGCCTGGCGCAAAGACGCGCCGGACCTGCACAAGAGCATCGGCATTACGCTGTTTGCGATCATGCTGGTGCGCATTGTCTGGCGGCTGGTCAGCCCACCGCCGCCGCCATTGGCCAGCTACAGTCGCTTGACCCGGATCGGCGCGGCATTCGGCCATGGGTTCCTGTACCTCGGGCTGTTTGCAGTGATGATTGCCGGTTACCTGATTTCCACCGCAGACGGTGTCGGTATCCCGGTGTTTGGCTTGTTTGAAATTCCCGCCGTGGTTTCCGGTCTACCGGACCAGGCAGACACCGCCGGCGTGGTGCATTTGTATCTCGCCTGGGTGTTGGTGGTCTTCGCCGGCTTGCACGGCGTGGCTGCGTTGAAACACCACTTTATCGATCGCGATGCGACCCTTACGCGAATGCTGGGGCGCAAAGCCTGATGTTCAACCTCGACTCACAAGGAATAGAAAGCATGTTGAAAAAGACCCTCGCTGCTCTGGCAATCGGTACCGCGCTGCTGTCGGCAGGCCAGGTAATGGCCGCTGACTACAAGATCGACAAAGAAGGCCAGCACGCCTTCATCGACTGGAAAATCAGCCACCTGGGCTACAGCTACATCCACGGTACCTTCAAGGATTGGGATGGCACCTTCAGCTGGGATGCCGCCAAGCCTGAAGCCAGCAAAATCGCAGTCGACGTGAAAACCGCCAGCCTGTGGTCCAACCACGCAGAACGTGACAAGCACATCGCCAGCAAGGATTTCCTGGACGTTGCCAAGTTCGCTGACGCCAAGTTCGTATCCACCGCGGTTAAATCCACCGGTGAGAAAACTGCTGACGTGACCGGCGACCTGACCTTCCACGGCGTCACCAAGCCAGTGGTCTTCAAGGCCACCTTCAACGGTGAAGGCAAGGACCCATGGGGCGGCGAACGTGCCGGCTTCAATGCCAAGGCGACCGTTAACCTGAACGACTTCGGCATCAAAGGCCCAGGTCCGTCTTCGCAGACCGTTGACCTGGACATCTCGCTGGAAGGCGTGAAGCAGAAGTAATCAGCTTCTCTGCGTTACTGTCAAAGCGCCGACCTCAGGGTCGGCGTTTTGCTGTGTGCAGGCTGCCAGGCTGTCTTGATAGAGGGCGATCTGGTCCTTGAGCCAGTGATGCAGATCGCTCAGCGCTGCCGAAGGTTTGCGGCCGGTAGGCCACACCAGGTAGTAGCGTGAGGCGTGCGCCGGCTCGACCTCTGTCAGCTTGACCAACTCCCCGCGTTGAAGCAGCCCATGGGCAATCGAGCGTCGGGTCAGTGCGACGCCGTGCCCAAGCCTGACGGCTTCGAGCATTAACGTGGAGTCGGTGAACTCCAGCGAAGCGTGAGGGCGTACCCCTTCCACGCCAGCGGCGCCAAGCCAGATGGGCCAGCTTTCACTGGCGTGCAACAGCGGCAGCTCGAGGACGGCTTGCGCCGTGTCCGGCAGGACGCCGTGGTTGAAGTCGCGCGCGGCGACCACCAGCAACGAATCCCCCATCAAAGCCTCGCAATGCACATCCGGCCACTGGCCGTGGCCGAAGCGGATCGCGCCATCGAGTGGGCCTTGCCCGAAATGGCTGAACTCCATGCTTGAATCCAGTCTCAGGTGCAACTCGGGGTGAGCGGCCCTGAAGTCATGTAAACGCGGGAGTAACCAATGCATGGCATAGGAGGGCAATACTGAAACGGTTAACTGCGGGTGTTTGGTTTTCGCCAATAACTTTTCGGTTACCCCGGCGATCTCGCCCAGTGCCTGTCTGATCTGGTAGGCATACACGCGGCCCTCATCAGTCAGCGTCAGCGAGCGTTTGCTGCGAATGACCAGCGCCAGGCCCAAATACTCTTCAAGCGAGCGGATTTGATGGCTGACGGCACTGTGGGTGACGTGCAGTTCGAGCGCGGCCAGGTTCACCTTGCCCAGCCTGGCCAAGGCCTCGAAGGCACGTAACGCCGCGAGGGGGGGGAGTTTCAATAGGTGAATTCCTTTCACGTAAAAGCCTAATAATAGCCGCTATACCTGAAACGAGTGGGCTACCGATAATGGCGCGAAGTTATTTATTCAACTAACACCGTTCTCGGAGTTGTGCTCATGATTGAGGAAATTCAAGCGTTTCTGAAAGACTACTTTAATGTCTTACAAACCCAGGACTTGAAAAAGTTCGATCACGTATTCCATCGTGGCTGCGTGTTATACAGCGCGCAGAATTCAGTGGTGGTGGTTCGACCGTTCGAGGAATACCGGAGCATGGTTGAGGGGCGTGAATCGCCGCGGGCCGGCGGTTTTCCGCAACTTGATGAAGTGTTGATGATTGACGTGATGTCGCCGGAAATGGCCATGGTCAAAGTACGTTTGCGCTTGTTCAATAACCTGATGGTGGACTACTTGAACTTGATGAAAGTGGAGGGGCGCTGGATGATCTTTGCCAAACTCTTTCACAAGGCCGGTGAAGTAACGGCTTAATAAGCCAAGCGCCGCATACAAAAACGCCCCAAACAGTCGGGGCGTTTTTTGTATGGAAAAACTCAGCGGTTGCGGGTCAGCAGCGCTGGTTTTTCACCACGAGGACGGCCTGGCAACTGATCCAGTTGCTCGGGTGTCGGGAAGCGGTCGGCTTTCGACTCCTTGTGGATGATTTTGGGGGCTGGGCCGCCGCGCGGGTTCTGCACCGCTGGCTCGGACGAACGAGGCTGGTCGTCACGGGCCGGACGGCGGTTGTTGCTGCGCGAATCTTCGCGACGAGCCTGGCCGTCACGCGGTGCGCCGTTACGCGGGCCGCTGCGTTTGGCAGGTGGCGTACCGGTGGTGCCGCCGCTGCTGTTGCGTGGGCCGTTCTGACGAGCGCCCTGAGGCTGGCCGCTGCGTGGTGCCGCGGCGCCTGCGCCCTGTGCCGGGGCACCTGGGCGACGACCACGGCCCTGGGCCGGTTTGGCCTGGGGCACGTAGTCAACGCGGTTACCGAAGTTATCCACGTCGTCGTCGAGGAACTCGTCCGGCGCGCGGTCGGCGGCTGCGCGTGGCGGCTGGCTCGGCTGGCGCTGTTCGCGTGCCGGGGTGCCTTCGCGTGGTTTCTGCTCACGGGCTGGGCGTTCGCCACGGCCGTTGGTTGGCGCTTTGTCTTTGCCGCCCTTGTCTTTGCCCTTGTCGCGACGACCACCGCCACCACCGCCGCCGTTCGGGCCATCGCCCTTCGGACCGCGTGGGTTGCGTGGGTTACGCACATCGGGACGTTCGCGTACTTCAGGCTTCTCGGCCTCTACCGCGCTGGCATCGAAGCCCATCAGGTCGCCGTCGGCGATTTTCTGCTTGGTCATGCGCTCGATGCTTTTGAGCAGTTTTTCTTCGTCCGGGGCTACCAGGGAGATGGCTTCACCCGAACGACCGGCACGGCCGGTACGGCCGATACGGTGCACATAGTCTTCATCGACGTTCGGCAGCTCGAAGTTGACCACGTGCGGCAGCTGGTCGATATCCAGGCCGCGGGCGGCGATGTCGGTGGCCACCAGGATACGCACGGAACCGGCCTTGAAGTCGGCGAGGGCTTTGGTGCGTGCGTTCTGGCTCTTGTTGCCGTGGATGGCGACGGCGGTGAGGCCGTGTTTGTCCAGGTATTCGGCCAGGCGGTTGGCGCCGTGCTTGGTGCGGGTGAACACCAATACCTGCTCCCACGCGCCATGGGTAATCAGGTGGGCCAGCAACGAGCGCTTGTGGCTGGCGGCCAGGCGGAAGACGCGTTGTTCGATACGCTCGACCGTGGTGTTCGGCGGCGTGACTTCGATGCGTTCCGGGTTGTGCAGCAGCTTGCCGGCCAGGGCGGTGATGTCCTGGGAGAACGTTGCCGAGAACAGCAGGTTCTGACGTTTGGCCGGCAGGCGGGCGAGGACCTTTTTCACGTCATGGACAAAGCCCATGTCGAGCATGCGGTCGGCTTCGTCCAGCACGAGGATTTCCACGTGGGACAAATCGACGCTGCCTTGGCCGCACAGGTCGAGCAAACGACCGGGGCACGCTACCAGCACGTCAACACCACGGGACATGGCCTGAACCTGCGGGTTCATGCCGACGCCGCCGAAGATGCAGGCGCTGACGAACTTCAAGTCGCGGGCGTACAGCTTGAAGCTGTCATGCACCTGGGCGGCCAGTTCGCGGGTTGGGGTCAGGACCAGTACGCGCGGTTGGCGCGGGCCGTGACGCTGGGATTTGTCCGGGTGACCGTTGGGGAACAACCGCTCCAGGATCGGGAGGGCGAAACCGCCGGTTTTACCAGTACCTGTCTGAGCCGCAACCATGAGGTCGCGACCTTGCAACACGGCGGGAATGGCCCGCTGTTGCACCGGAGTAGGCTCGGTATAGCCCGCTGCCTCGATGGCGCGGACTAAAGCCTCGGAGAGACCGAGGGAAGCAAAGGACATGAGTAATCCTGTTTTAGTTAGGGCTTGGCCCAAAGGGATAATCTTGCCGGGCGTGAATGGCGCTTAGGGGAGCGCAACCCCGTCCGGTCCTGCTGCGCCTGGCGGGCACTCCACCGGCTCGCGCGGGCTGAAAGCTGCGCTGTAGCGGGGTTGGGTGCCTTTTTCAAGACCTCAGCGGCCGGGCGTGAGCCTGGCGGAAAGGCCGGAGTATAACAGAGCAATCACTGTGCGCTGCTTTCCTGCTGCTCAACGGTGTGTCCTGAGGCCGTAATATCGGGGATTGCGCCATATTTTTCACTCAAGATGGCGTAGGCCGGTTCCTGTTTAAAGCGTTTGAGTTCGGCGGCGAAGCGTTGCGCCAGCAGGTCCATGCCCGCGCCACGGCGCACGGCGAGGTATTGCTGCTGGCGGCTGATAACGATCGGCGCCTGGCTGACCATACCCTCCAGGCCCATGGCCTTGATCACATGCTGGCCGACCCGCCGGTCGGTAATGACCAGGTCAATGCGCCCCAGCAGCAATTTGCCGAAGTTCGCCTCGTGACTGGGTGCCGGTTCACGCTTGAACAATGTGGAATCGCTGAAAGGCGCGCCATACAGGTAGCCCGGCGAGGTGCCCACCGACAGGCCTTGCAAGTCGTCGAGGCGGCGGGCCAGGTGAGGGCGCGCGTTGGCATAGAACAGCACAAACTCGACCTCTGACAGCGGTTCGCTGGGGTACAGCAACAAGGCGTCGCGGTCGTGGCTGTGGAAAATATCCAGCGCGCCGTCGGCCTGGCCTTGCTCAAGCATGGCCAGGCAACGCTTCCAGGGAAGGAATTGCCATTGCACCTCTACGCCCAGGCGCTGGAACACGATCACCGTGGCTTCATAGTCCAGCCCATGCATGACGCCCTGCTCGTCATACACATACGGCGCCCAGGGCTCGGTGACAATGCGCAATTTCTCGCCATAAGCGGCCAGGCTCAGGCAAGTGAAAAGGGCAGCGGTCAATAACTTCAGGATGACGGGCATGCCTGAGGTTACGACGCCGCTGCGCTAAAGAGAAGCTCTGGCGCACGCCTGTGCGGGCGAGGGCGCGCAAATAAAAAGGCCCTCGTATTGACGAGGGCCCGGGTACCGCAGGGCAAGCCTCAGCGGGGCAGCTTGAGGTTGTTCCAGATAGCAAGGCTCGGCTCAGCCTGGTTCAGGGTATAAAAGTGCAACCCTGGCGCGCCGCCTTGCAGCAGGCGCTCGCACATTTCGCTGATGACCTGTTCGCCGAATGCCTGGATGCTCTTGACGTCGTCGCCGTAGGCTTCCAGTTGCTTGCGTACCCAGCGTGGGATTTCGGCGCCGCAGGCATCGGAAAAACGTGCCAGCTTGCTGTAGTTGGTGATTGGCATGATGCCCGGCACGATCGGGATATTCACACCCAGTGCCCGCACACGCTCGACGAAATAGAAGTAACTGTCGGCGTTGAAGAAGTACTGCGTGATCGCACTGTCGGCGCCGGCGTTGGCCTTGCGCACGAAATTCTTCAGGTCTTCTTCGAAGTTACGCGCCTGGGGATGCATCTCCGGATAGGCTGCTACTTCGATATGAAAGTGGTCGCCGCTTTCTTCGCGGATGAAGCTCACCAGGTCATTGGCGTAGCGCAACTCGCCGCTGGCCATGCCCATGCCGGACGGCAGGTCGCCACGCAGGGCGACGATGCGCTTGATGCCGGCTGCCTTGTATTGAGTCAGCAGGCCGCGCAGGTCGGCCTTGCTGTCGCCCACGCAGGATAAATGCGGAGCGGCGGGAACTTTGACTTCGCTTTCCAACTGCAACACGGTATTGATCGTGCGGTCACGGGTCGAACCGCCGGCGCCGTAGGTGCAGGAAAAGAAGTCGGGTTGGTAGCTGGCCAACTGCTTGGCAGTCGCCATCAGTTTTTCATGCCCAGCATCGGTCTTGGTCGGGAAGAACTCGAAGCTGTAGCGACGGTCTTGGGACATGGTCGTATCCTTGGAAACTCAAAAAACCGGAAAGTGTTCACCGTCAATGTGGGAGCGGGCTTGCTCGCGAAGGGTCGTGTCAGTCGACATAAATTATCAACTGACACTCCGCCTTCGCGAGCAAGCCCGCTCCCATACAAGCTCGCTCCGACAGGGAGAGAGCGGGCTACTTAGTAACGGTAAGCATGCGGCTTGAACGGGCCTTCAACCGTCACGCCGATGTAGTCGGCCTGGGTCTTGGTCAGTTGAGTCACCACGCCGCCGAAGCCGCGGACCATCTCCAGGGCCACTTCTTCGTCGAGTTTCTTCGGCAGGACTTCCACGGTCAGGCGCTCGGCTTTCTGGGCCGGCGACAGGTCGGCGTATTTCTGGCCGAACAGGAAGATCTGGGCCAGTACCTGGTTGGCGAACGAGCCATCCATGATGCGGCTTGGGTGGCCGGTGGCGTTGCCCAGGTTAACCAGACGGCCTTCAGCCAGCAGGATCAGGTAGTCGTCGTTCTGTGGGTCGAAAGCGCCGGCACCGGTACGGTGAACCTTGTGTACCTGTGGCTTCACTTCTTCCCATGCCCAGTTCTTGCGCATGAAAGCGGTGTCGATTTCGTTGTCAAAGTGACCGATGTTGCAGACAACGGCGCGCTTTTTCAGGGCCTTGAGCATGTTCGCGTCGCAAACATTCACGTTGCCGGTGGTGGTCACGATCAGATCGATCTTGCCCAGCAGAGCCTTGTCGATGCTCGCTTCGGTGCCGTCGTTGATACCGTCGATGAACGGCGAAACCACTTCGAAACCGTCCATGCAGGCCTGCATGGCGCAGATCGGGTCGACTTCGGAGACTTTAACGATCATGCCTTCCTGACGCAGGGACTGGGACGAACCCTTGCCCACGTCACCGTAGCCGATCACCAGGGCTTGCTTGCCCGACAGCAGGTGGTCGGTGCCGCGCTTGATGGCGTCGTTCAGGCTGTGACGGCAGCCGTACTTGTTGTCGTTCTTGCTCTTGGTCACCGAGTCGTTGACGTTGATGGCCGGGATTTTCAGCTCGCCCTTGGCCAGCATGTCCAACAGGCGGTGCACGCCGGTGGTGGTTTCTTCGGTCACGCCGTGGACGCGGTCGAGGATGGCTGGGTACTTCTTGTGCAGCAGCTCGGTCAGGTCGCCGCCGTCGTCGAGGATCATGTTGGCATCCCAAGGCGCGCCATCCTTGAGGATGGTTTGCTCCAGGCACCACTCGTACTCTTCTTCGGTCTCGCCTTTCCAGGCGAATACCGGGATACCGGCGGCAGCGATAGCGGCAGCGGCCTGGTCTTGAGTGGAGAAGATATTGCACGACGACCAACGCACTTCGGCACCCAGGGCAACCAGGGTTTCGATCAGCACGGCAGTCTGGATGGTCATGTGGATGCAGCCGAGAATCTTCGCGCCCTTGAGCGGTTGCTCTGCGGCGTACTTGCGACGCAGGCCCATCAGGGCAGGCATTTCGGATTCGGCGATAAAGGTTTCGCGACGGCCCCAGGCAGCGAGGGACATGTCGGCGACTTTGTAGTCGGTGAAATCTGCAGGCGTGATTACAGCGCTCATAGAGAGCCTCCATTCGTAGTGTGCGAATGGGCGCCGTTGTGCGTTTAGTATCCAGCTGGACGACCAGGCCGGACAACGCCCCATCCGAGCCTGACAGGCCAAGCCTGCTGCAGCGCCCCTCGGACAGGTGGCGGGAGAACGGTATCAATTGAAGATGACCGTTTTGAAGCGGTGGCGATTATAGCTGTGTGCGCCGGACTTCCCAAGCCTTTCTGTCGGCGGCATGAAGATCGCTCATGGGCTTGATAGGCAATGGCTCATAGAGCTTGGGCCTGGGCTCTGCCATGATGTTGCCCATCATTTCGCAAGACGCTTTGGAGTGACCATGAACTTCCACACCCGCAAATGGGTAAAACCTGAAGACCTCAACCCCAACGGCACCCTGTTCGGTGGCAGCCTGCTGCGCTGGATCGACGAAGAAGCGGCGATCTACGCCATTGTCCAGTTGGGCAACCAACGTGTGGTGACCAAGTACATCTCCGAAATCAACTTCGTCAGCGCCTCGCGCCAGGGCGACATCATCGAGTTGGGCATCACCGCCACCGAATTTGGTCGCACCTCCATCACGCTTACCTGTGAAGTGCGCAACAAGATCACCCGCAAAAGCATCCTGACGGTTGAGAAAATGGTCTTCGTCAACCTCGGCGAAGACGGTTTGCCGGCACCTCATGGGCGTACCGAAATCAAGTACGTCAAAGACCAGTTTCAGGAATAACCCCATCGCGCGTTGATTGTTTGCCGAATCATTGCGCATGGAAATTACCTGGCCACTGAACAGCCATCGCTGGGGCGTGTCGTAGCTACAGGCACCCCTTGGATTCTGGACCTCATGGCCACACACGAAGACGGCAACACCCCCAACCTGTCGCAGGAAGAGCAGCAGGACGTGGACAAGAACCAGCCGCCTCGGGCAGCGGTGCTGCATGAAATCATCCGTACCCAGGGCGACCAGGAGCTTGAGCGCAATGTCGCCGCCCTATGGTGGTCGGCATTGGCGGCGGGTCTTACCATGGGCCTGTCGTTGATGGCCATGGGGCTGCTCAACTCACGCCTGCCGGACGCGGAAGGCTTCAAGGTCATCGCCAGCTTTGGCTATTGCGCGGGCTTTTTGGCGGTGATCCTGGCGCGTCAGCAACTGTTTACCGAAAACACCCTCACCGCCGTGCTGCCCGTGATGAGCAAACCCACGCTGGCCAACTTCGGGCGCCTGTTGCGGCTATGGACGGTGGTCTTGGTGGGCAACCTGTGCGGCACACTGTTGGTCGCTTACGTGATGCTGCACCTGCCGATCTTCGATACCAAGACCGACCTGGCCTTCCTCGAGATCGGGCGCAAGGTCATGGAAAACCATCCTGGCCAGATGTTCGCCAAAGGCATCGTCTCCGGTTGGATGATCGCGACCATGGTGTGGATGATCCCGTCGATGGAAAGCGCCAAGATGTGGATCATCATTCTGATCACTTACCTGATGGCCTTGGGCGACTTCACCCATATCGTGGTGGGTTCAGCGGAAGTGTCCTACCTGGTGTTTGCCGGCGAACTGCCGTGGAAGGATTTCTGGCTGGTGTTTGCCGGCCCGACACTGGCGGGCAATATCATCGGCGGCAGCTTTATCTTTGCCCTGATCAGCCACGCGCAGATCCGCAGCGAAGGCAGCCTGCCGGGCAAGAAGGCTGCAGACCCGAGGCATCCGCAGCAGATTGACAAGAATCAGTGAACGTCAGGCGTGGCCTGGGGCGGTCCGGTTGTGCGCTTGACCCCCATGCGCGCGATCGAACCTTTCGGCGCGCCACGGCTCCTAGCGGGTAGGTGCGATGTCTGATGTTTAGTGCTAGAACTCTAATTGCTGCATAAAACTACATAAGGAATGAGTGATGACGGTTGCTTTCTGGTGTGTGTTGATCGCCATTTTTCTGCCTTACCTGTGTACAGGTGTGGCCAAGTTCAGTGACGGCAAATTCGGCGCGCGTGATAACCACGACCCTCGGGCTTTTCTGGACAACCTCGAAGGGGTTGCCAAACGTGCCCACAGCGCACAGCTCAACAGCTTTGAAGTGACGCCGGCGTTTGCGGCGGCGGTGATTATCGCCCACCTGGCCGGCACCGCCGAACTGGTGACCATCAACGTGTTGGCCGTGCTGTTTATCACCAGCCGCCTGCTGTACATCATTTGCTACCTGGCCGACTGGGCGATATTGCGTTCGCTGGTGTGGACGGTGGGCATGGCCTTGATTGCGAGTTTCTTCTTTGTCTCGATCTAAGGTCTGATGCAGGCCCAGTGTGGGAGCCCGCTCACCACACTGGGCCTGCTTCACATTTTGGCTTTCAGTGTCTGTTAGCTCCCGACAGGTGCATCCGGCACCTGCGGCAGCGCCGCGCCTTTAGGCCACAACATCCAGATTTGCCCCTGCTGCTTCATGTTCCCCGCCAGTTCACCCGCGGCTTCGCCGGTGCCCCAGAACAAATCCGCGCGTACTTCGCCGGTGATTGCACCGCCGGTATCTTGCGCGGCGACAGGGCGTGCCAGTGGCGTGCCGTCGGGCTTGGTAGTCGACAGCCACAACAGGCTGCCCAGCGGAATCACCTTGCGGTCCACCGCCACGCTGTAGCCGGCGGTGAGTGGCACGTTCAGCGAACCGCGCGGGCCTTCGTTGCTGTCAGGGCGAGCGCTGAAGAATACGTAGCTGGGGTTGCTGGCCAGCAACTGCGTAATTCGCTCCGGATGCGCCGTGGCCCAGGCGCTGATCGCGCCCATGGTCACGTCTTCTTTCTTCAGCTCGCCTTGTTCCACCAGCCAGCGGCCGATAGGACGATACGGGTAGCCGTTCTGGTCGCCATACCCGACGCGCAGTTGACGCCCACCCTTGAGCTGAATGCGGCCGGAACCCTGGATCTGCAGGAACTGCAGGTCCATCGGGTTGGTCAGCCAGGCGATCGGTTTGGCGGTGGAGCCTTGGCCGTTGATGGCGCCGGCGTCGTCATAAGGTTTGAGTACACGGCCCTCCAGGCGGCCACGCAGGCGTTTACCCTTGAGTTCGGGGTAGATGCTTTCCAGGTTGACGATGATCAGGTCGTCCGGCACGCCGTACACCGGCACATTTGCTGTGGCGGTCTTGGTCAGGCTGCCGGGATAGACCGGTTCGTAGTAGCCGGTGATCAAGCCGTTCGGGGTATCGTCGGCCGAGCGCAGGCCGAACACATCCAGGCGCTCCTTGAGAAAACCCCGCACGGCTGGCGCATTGCCCGGCACCGTGGCCGCCGCCGCGCAGGTCGCGCCCCATACAGGGTCGGCCTTGAGGCGCTGGCAGGCACTGCGCCAGGATTCAAAACCCGCTAGCAGGTCGCTGTCGGACACCGCCGGCAGGGCCTCCCATGCCGCGCTCACATAGGTGGCGACGGCGTGGGGTTTGGCGGGTTCAACAGAGGGGGTTTGTTTACCGCTATCCTTGCCCGCGTCGCAGCCGGCCAGCAGTGCGATCATCGGCAGAGCCCACGCCAGGCGGCGGCTCCAGGGGTTCAACGAGAGGTTCATGCAAGCGATTCCTGAAGTGGTTGCCCGCGCCGTAGCGCCGAGGGGCAACCCTTATTATTAATAGGGCTATTGGTGTTTACGGACGGGGCGGGGATACTGGCCACCGTTTCCCGTGACCCTGAGCCACCATGACTTGTAAAAAAATGACGGTTGTACTGCTGGCCTGCCTGGCATTGTCTGCCTGTGGCGGCGTTGATCCGAATTCGCCGCTGGGCCAGCGCAAGGCGATCTTCAAGCAAATGCTCAAGACCGCTGAAGACCTGGGCGGCATGCTGCGCGGGCGCATCCCGTTCGATGGCGCGAAATTCGCCGAAGGCGCGGTCAAGCTTGACGCGCTGTCCCATGAACCGTGGCAGCACTTCCCGAGCGTACGAGAAGAAGATCACACCAGCGCCAAGGACGACGTGTGGCAAAAACAGGCGCAGTTCCAGCAACTGGCCCGCGACCTGGAAGCGGCCACCGGTGAATTGGTGATCGCCAGCCAAGTTCAGCCCTACAAGGCCAGTAACCTTTCGCCTGCCATACAGAAAGTCGAAGATGCGTGCAGCGCTTGCCATAAACAATTTCGAGACCATTGACCGGGTTTACTGGTCGAGTTCTTCCACGGCGTCCTGCAGTGCTTTGCGGGACTCGGCGAGTTTGTCTTTGCGTTTGTTGATCTTGTCGGCATCGCCCTTTTTCATCGCCTTGTCGAGGTCGGCCTGGCGGCGGCTGACTTCATGCTTGGCGTCGAGCACCTTGTTTTCCCGCTCCTTTTTCAAGGAGGCGTCGGTGCAGTGGGCGGTGACTTCGCTCAGGGCTGTTTCCAGGCCTGCCTGTTGTTCGCTGTTGCCGTGAGCCTTGGCTTGTTCGATCTGGGTGGTGATGGCTTGGCGCTTGGCGGCACAGCCAGTGAGTGGGGAAGCTTCCTCGGCTGCCAGCAGAGGGGTGGCCATAAAGCTTGCGACGGTCAGTAGGGCAAAGGGGCTAGACATTTCATGTGGGGCTCCGGGGTCGTAAATGGCAGGGTGAATTCTGCCGTGGTTTGAAGGTGGCTGGGTGCGGTCAAAACCCGTCTATTCCGGCCACGTGTAATGTTTCGGCCAGCGCCTGTACCTGCGGGTCGCGAAAAAAGCGCTCAGTTGCGCTGCGCGACCTGGGCCTATGCCATCGATAGCCAGCCAGGCCTGGGTGTCTCTGGCGGCCAGCGCCTGCCAGTCGCCCTTGAGGTTGTTGCGTGCCGCAGGCGGTACGCCCATAGCTTTGAGCCATTGTGCAAAGGGCCGTTGTCGCGCGCTAGCGAGGCTGTCGAGCAGCCGCGCGCGGCTTTGATCGCCGAAGCCGTCAATGTTAGCAAGCTCTGCCGCATCCAGGGTCAACCAATCGAGAAAGCCTGCGATTAGACCCGCCTGGATCAAAGCGTTCCACGTTTCGCGGCCCAAGTAGGGCAAGGCCAGGCCCTGGTTGCCACTCAGCCAGGTGAGGCGCGCCAGCAACTGGTCTTCGC
Source organism: Pseudomonas sp. S3_A03 (assembly GCF_054668275.1). NCBI lineage: Bacteria > Pseudomonadati > Pseudomonadota > Gammaproteobacteria > Pseudomonadales > Pseudomonadaceae > Pseudomonas > Pseudomonas sp. S3_A03. The sequence goes on along the minus strand of NZ_CP162753.1, from coordinate 3,622,701 downwards.
AGCCGGGGTCCAGTTGCCAGCAACTCAAGGCATGGAAGTCGCGAGGGTCGGGTACTGCAAGGTCGAGCCGGGTGGCATTGCGCAAAATTACCTGGTCCAGGCGAGGGATCACCTGCCCCGCGAGGCTGATGGACACCTGGTCGCCGGGGCGTATATCCAGCGCCTGCCAGCGTTTCAAAGAGCCGGCGCTGACCCGGCTGATCTGCCGGTCATCCAGCCGTACCGGCTCCAATTCCAGAATGGGTGTAATGCGCCCGGTTCGACCGATCTTGAACCGCACCTTGCGCACCAGGGCCAAGGCTTTGGAGGCCGGGTACTTCCAGGCTACAGCCCAGTAAGGCGCACTGGCCCGCCAGCGCTCGGCGGGCGCGCGCGATGCCTGGTGCAACACAACCCCGTCGCTGGCGAAAGGCAGTGGGTGGTTGTACCAATAAGTACGCCAGTGCGCGGCTTCGGTGATGTTCTGCACGGGGCGGCTGTAACGCTGACTGTCGGTGAAACCCCAGCGTGCCAGCGTGGCCAGACGCTCGCTGAACGCCGTAGGGCCTTCGGGCCAGGCCCAGACAAACAGGCCGATGCCGGCGGCGTCGGTATCGCTCAAATGTTTACGGTTCAGCAGCCCGGATACTTTGCTGCGAGCATTGCGCCCGCCCAGGGCCGATTGCACATGGTCGTTGAGGCGCCAATAGAGTTCGCCTTGCAGCACCAGGTCGATGGGTTCCGGCAGTTGCTGGACAATGCCCGGGATCTTGCGCGCGGAGGCGGACCAGTCTTGGCCGAGCACCCCATCGCCGCGACTGACCACCTGCTTCAAGCGGCCCTGGCGATACACCAGCGTCACCGCTACGCCGTCGACCTTGGGTTGAATCCATACGTCCTGGCGGGTGCCCAGCCAGGCGCCCGCCGCCTGTTCATTTGGCAGTTTTTCCAGGCCGGTATGCGCAATCGGGTGAGGCACGGTACCCCGTGAGCTGGCCAGCGGGTTGCCCGGCGCCGCGCTGGTCGGGGCGAAGCACTCGCGCCAATGGGCCAGGCGCTGGCGAGCCTGGTCGTAGAGTTCATCATGGACAGGCGATTGGCCGAGACGGTGATAACTGTCATCCCACAGGCGGATCTGTTCGGCCAGGGTGCTGACCTGTGTCCGGGCTTCGTCCGGGCAGGCTTCGGCCCAGACCCGGTAGGGTAACGCGATGAGTAAAAGGGCGATCAATAAGCGCATCGTGAGCATCCTTGCTCGGAAGGGGTGCCCAGCCTAAATGAACTCCTCAGGCATAAAAAAGCCCCGGCAGTGCGGGGCTTTTTGCGAGGTGTTTCTGCTTACTTGAACAGACCGCCCAGGGCTTTCACGGCATCCGGCTTATCAGCCTTGGCTTCCTGGGTTTGCTGCTTGGCGTCGGCCTTGGCCTGGGCTTCGGCGAGTTTGTCACAACCTTTGTTGATCTGGTCTTGCGCTGCTTTGAAGGCCTTCACTTTCAAGGTGTCTTTGCTGGCTTCGGCCGCATCGATCTTGGTTTGCAGGTCTGCGGATTGTTTCTGGCAGTCGCCGGAATTGCCGCCACCCAACTGGGAAGTCAGGGCGCCGCTCAGTGCGCTCAGGTCAGCGGCGTGGGCCGGCAGGGCGAACAGGCTGAGCAAAAGGGCGGCGGGGGCGAGCGTGGAGATGCGCATGAAAAACCTCAATGTTCGATTGCCTGCACGCTGATGAGTCCCGGGCGGGCGCAGCGCAATATCCAAATTAGGTTAAGGGGCCCGAGAGGGCGCGGATTCTAGTGGGCCATTATTTAGCCTGCAAGGTTTGGATCCAAAAAATGTGAACATCACCGCGAAACACCGGGCAATAAAAAGCCCCGCCGGGCGAACCCGGCGGGGCTTTGGGGTGCGGCGAGCGATTACAGGCCGGCTGCCGTGCGCAGGTCGTCGGCGCGGTCGGTTTTTTCCCAGGTGAAGGTGGTGAAGGTGTCGTCACCGACGGTTTTCTGCGCAGGGGTACGGCCGAAGTGGCCGTAGGCTGCGGTTTCCTGGTACATCGGGTGCAGCAGGTCGAGCATGGTGGTGATCGCATAAGGGCGCAGGTCGAAAACCTCGCGCACCAGTTTGACGATCTTGTCATCGCTGATCTTGCCGGTGCCGAAGGTATTCAGCGAGATCGATGTAGGCTGCGCTACGCCGATCGCGTAGGAAACCTGAATCTCGCAACGTTCGGCGAGGCCGGCCGCCACAATGTTCTTGGCCACGTAACGACCGGCATACGCTGCGGAACGGTCAACCTTGGACGGGTCTTTACCCGAGAACGCACCACCGCCGTGACGGGCCATGCCGCCGTAGCTGTCGACGATGATTTTGCGACCGGTCAGGCCGCAGTCACCCACTGGGCCACCGATGATGAACTGGCCGGTCGGGTTGATGTGGAACTGGGTGTCCTTGCTCAGCAGTTCGGCAGGCAGCACGTGCTTGACGATCAGCTCCATCACGCCTTCACGCAGGTCGGTGTAGGAAACGTCCGGGTTGTGTTGGGTCGAAAGAACCACAGCGTCGATACCGACGACTTTTCCGCCTTCATAACGGCAGGTTACCTGGGACTTGGCGTCCGGGCGCAGCCATGGCAGCAGGCCGGATTTACGCGCTTCGGCCTGACGCTGCACAAGCTGGTGCGAGAAGGTGATCGGCGCCGGCATCAGCACTTCGGTTTCGTTGCTGGCGTAGCCGAACATCAGGCCCTGGTCGCCGGCACCCTGGTCTTCCGGCTTGGCGCGGTCGACACCCTGGTTGATGTCCGGGGACTGCTTGCCGATGATGTTCATCACGCCGCAGGTCGCACCGTCGAAGCCGACGTCGGAGCTGTTGTAGCCGATGTCGGTGATCACGTCACGGACGATCTGCTCCAGATCAACCCAGGCCGTAGTGGTCACTTCACCCGCGATGATTGCTACACCGGTTTTCACCAGAGTCTCGCACGCCACCCGGGCGAACTTGTCTTGCGCAATGATGGCGTCCAGCACCGCATCAGAAATCTGGTCGGCGATTTTGTCCGGATGCCCTTCAGACACGGACTCGGAGGTGAAAAGGGAGTATTCGCTCATCTCGATGTTTTCCTGATATTACCGATGGTGAGTGTCGCCAGCCGGTCGCTGAAAGTGGCGGACCTGGATCTGGAAACCATTACGTAAGCCTATATAGAGGCTTTCCCCGGGAACGAGCCCCGCAGCGGTGGCCCAACGGGCCAGATCGTCCTGTTCAAATCCCAACCAGAGATCACCGCAGGCCTCCCTGGCCCAATTCTGGTTGTGGCTGCATAAATCCGTAACCAGCAGGCTACCGCCGGGGTGCAGCAACCCGGCCATTTGCTTGAGCGCCTCGGCAGGGGCGGCGAAATGGTGCAAGACCATGTTCAGCACCACGCAGTCGGCCTTGATCGTCGTGCTGTTGAGCGCGTCAGCCAACTGCAGGCTGACGTTGCCCAGTGCCTCGCGTTCGCACAGCTGGCGCGCCAGTTCGAGCATGGCCGGGCTGTTATCCAGCGCAGTGACCTGCTGGAAGCGGCGCGCCAGTTCCGGCAGAAAACCGCCATCCCCTGGGCCGACTTCCAAGGCAGTTGCCCCTTCACTGAAGCTCAGCTTGTCCAGCAGTGCCAGTACGCTGTCGCGGTATTGGGCAAGACCGGCAATCAGGTCTTGCTGGGCGCGAAATTTCTCGGCCACCCGTGCGAAAAAGTCTTGGCTCGCCGCTGCGCGCTGCCCATGGACCTGGCTGATGCGCGACTGTACGTCGCCGGGCAGGCTCAGGTTGTCGACTTCTTCAAGCAACGCGGCATGCAGCTTGCCGCCGAGCAAGTCGGTATGGGGCAGGGCGCGGCGGTAGAAAATTGCATTGCCCTCGCGGCGAGTGGCCACCAGGTCGGCCTGGGACAGCACCTTCAAATGGTGGCTCATGCCCGATTGGCCGATGGCGAAGATCTTCGCCAGTTCCAATACGCCGAAGGAGTCATTGGCCAGTGCGCGTAAAACGTTCAAGCGCAGCGGGTCTCCAGCGGCCTTGCACAGGGCTGCCAGTTCATCGCCGTCGTCTGGACGTAGTGAGGGCACGGGTAGGTTCATAAGGCCAGCAGTCTAGTGACGGGCGGGCATACCCGCAAGGTCAATATCAAAAAGTTTTGATATTGATCGATAAGTGGCGGTTATAAGCAGCCGCTATACCCTCTAGACGAACGGGTGTCCGGTTTCTGCAAGGGAATGCCGGGTAAACCGCAGGAAAAACACCCTCAAGTGACTATCTGTCATTGCCCGCAGGCGGTGGCTGAGGGAAAATGCCGGTCCTTTTTTCCGTTTCTTTATTCAAGCCCCCAGGAGATCAGCGATGCCCAGCCGTCGTGAGCGTGCCAACGCCATTCGTGCCCTCAGCATGGATGCCGTGCAAAAAGCCAACAGCGGCCATCCCGGTGCCCCGATGGGCATGGCGGATATCGCCGAGGTACTTTGGCGTGATTACCTGAAACACAACCCGAGCAATCCGTCGTTCGCCGACCGCGACCGCTTCGTGCTGTCCAACGGCCACGGTTCGATGCTGATCTACTCGCTGCTGCACCTGACCGGCTACGACGTCACCATCGACGACCTCAAGAGCTTCCGCCAGTTGCACAGCCGCACCCCGGGCCACCCGGAGTTCGGCTACACCCCAGGCGTCGAGACCACCACCGGTCCCCTGGGCCAAGGCCTGGCCAACGCGGTTGGCTTCGCGCTGGCGGAAAAAGTGCTGGGCGCGCAGTTCAACCGCCCTGGCCACGATATCGTCGACCACCACACCTACGTGTTCCTGGGTGATGGCTGCATGATGGAAGGCATCTCCCACGAAGTCGCCTCCCTGGCCGGTACCTTGGGCCTGGGCAAGCTGATCGCCTTCTACGATGACAACGGCATCTCCATTGATGGCGAAGTCGAAGGCTGGTTCACCGACGACACGCCAAAGCGTTTCGAAGCCTACAACTGGCAGGTGATCCGCAATGTCGACGGCCACGATCCGGAAGAGATCAAGACTGCCATCGACACCGCCCGCAAGAGCGCGCAGCCGACCCTGATCTGCTGCAAGACCACCATCGGTTTCGGTTCACCGAACAAGCAAGGCAAGGAAGACTGTCACGGCGCTCCACTGGGTGACGCGGAAATCGCCCTGACCCGCGAAGCGCTGAAGTGGAATCACGGCCCGTTCGAAATCCCGGCCGACATCTACGCCGAATGGGACGCCAAAGAAAAAGGCCTGGCCACCGAAGCCGAGTGGGACCAGCGTTTCGCGGCCTACTCCGCCGAATTCCCTGAGCTTGCCAACGAACTGGTCCGCCGCCTGGCGGGCGACCTGCCTGCCGACTTCTCGGAAAAAGCCTCGGCCTACATCGCCGAAGTCGCGGCCAAGGGCGAAACCATCGCCAGCCGTAAAGCCAGCCAGAACACCCTGAACGCTTTTGGCCCGCTGCTGCCTGAGTTCCTCGGCGGTTCGGCCGACCTGGCCGGTTCCAACCTGACCCTGTGGAAGGGCTGCAAAGGTGTCTCGGCCGAAGACGCCAGCGGCAATTACATGTACTACGGCGTGCGCGAGTTCGGCATGAGCGCCATCATGAACGGCGTGTCCCTGCACGGCGGCCTGGTGCCTTACGGCGCGACCTTCCTGATGTTCATGGAGTACGCACGTAACGCCGTACGCATGGCCGCGCTGATGAAGAAGCGTGTGATCCATGTGTACACCCACGACTCCATCGGCCTGGGCGAAGACGGCCCGACGCACCAGCCGGTCGAGCAACTGACCAGCCTGCGCACCACGCCGAACCTGGACTGCTGGCGCCCAGCCGACGCGGTGGAATCCGCCGTGGCCTGGAAGCACGCCATCGAGCGCAAGGACGGCCCGTCGGCGCTGATCTTCTCGCGTCAGAACCTGCAACATCAGGTGCGCACCGACGCGCAGATCGCTGACATCAGCCGCGGTGGCTACGTGCTCAAGGATTGCATCGGCGAGCCGGAGTTGATCCTGATCTCCACCGGTTCCGAAGTGGGCCTGACCGTTCAGGCTTACGACAAGCTGACCGCCCAGGGCCGCAACGTGCGTGTGGTGTCCATGCCGTGCACCAGCGTGTTCGAAGCCCAGGACGCCGACTACAAGCAATCGGTGCTGCCGTTGCAGGTCAGCGCGCGTATCGCCATCGAAGCGGCACATGCCGACTACTGGTACAAGTACGTGGGCCTGGAAGGCCGCGTCATCGGCATGACCACCTACGGTGAGTCGGCGCCGGCGCCGGCGTTGTTCGAAGAGTTCGGTTTCACCCTGGAAAACATCCTGGGCCAGGCTGAAGAACTGCTGGAAGACTAAGGCTGTAGATTGAGGTGGCTGTGCTGGCCTCTTCGCGAACAAGCCCGCTCCCACATTTGATCGGGTTCACACAGTTGCAATTGTGAACCCATTCAAGTGTGGGAGCGGGCTTGCTCGCGAAGGTGGTGGCACATTCACCCCTTCACCCAAGTTGATCGAGAACCCCATGCCCCAACCGCGTCCCTACAAAGTTGCACTCAACGGCTACGGCCGCATTGGTCGTTGCGTCTTGCGTGCTCTGTTCGAGCGAGGGGGCGCCGCCGGGTTTGAAATTGTTGCGATCAACGATTTGGCCGACATGGCCAGCATCGAATACCTGACACGCTTTGACTCCACCCACGGCCGCTTTCCCGGCGAAGTGCGGGTTGACGGCGATTGTCTGCATATCAACGGCAACTGCGTGAAAGTACTGCGCAGTGCCACCCCCGAGGGCATCGACTGGGCGGCGCTAGGCGTCGACCTGGTATTGGAATGCTCAGGTGCCTACAACACCCGTGCCGATGGCCAGCGTTTTCTCGACGCCGGAGCACCGCGTGTGTTGTTTTCCCAGCCGATGGCCAGCGAGGCGGATGTCGACGCCACCATCGTCTATGGCATTAACCAGGATTGCCTGACCGGCAGTGAGCTGCTGGTGTCCAACGCTTCCTGCACCACCAACTGCAGCGTGCCGCTGTTGCGCCTGCTGGATCAGTCGATTGGTATTGATTACGTGTCGATCACCACAATTCACTCGGCGATGAACGACCAGCCGGTGATCGACGCCTATCACCATGAAGACCTGCGCCGCACACGCTCGGCGTTCCAGTCGGTGATCCCGGTGTCCACCGGCCTGGCCCGTGGCATCGAACGTCTGCTGCCGGAACTTGCCGGGCGAATCCAGGCCAAAGCCGTACGGGTGCCGACGGTGAACGTCTCCTGCCTGGATATCACCTTGCAAACCGTCAGCGACACCGATGCCGTGGAGGTCAACCGGATCCTGCGCGACGCCGCTACCAGCGGCCCGCTCAAAGGCCTGCTGGCCTATACCGAGTTGCCCCACGCCAGTTGTGATTTCAACCATGACCCGCATTCGGCGATCGTCGATGCCAGCCAGACCCGCGTTTCCGGCCCGAGGCTGGTGAACATCCTGGCCTGGTTCGACAACGAATGGGGTTTTGCCAACCGAATGCTCGACGTTGCGGAACATTATCTGCATATCGCCTCTAAACAACCTCAACAGTAATTCAGGAACTGCGACCCATGACCGTGTTGAAGATGACCGACCTCGATCTGCAAGGTAAGCGCGTACTGATTCGCGAAGACCTCAACGTCCCCGTCAAGGACGGTGTAGTCACCAGCGATGCGCGAATCCTGGCCTCGCTGCCGACCATCAAGCTGGCCCTGGAAAAAGGCGCGGCCGTGATGGTCTGCTCCCACCTGGGTCGCCCGACCGAAGGTGAGTTCTCCGCCGAAAACAGCCTCAAGCCGGTGGCCGACTACCTCAGCCGTGCCCTGGGCCGCGACGTGCCGCTGGTGGCTGATTACCTGGGCGGCGTGGACGTGAAGGCCGGCGATATCGTGCTGTTCGAAAACGTGCGCTTCAACAAAGGCGAGAAAAAGAACAGTGACGAACTGGCCCAGCAATACGCGGCCCTGTGCGACGTATTCGTGATGGACGCTTTCGGTACCGCTCACCGTGCCGAAGGCTCGACCCACGGCGTGGCCAAGTTCGCCAAGGTTGCGGCAGCCGGCCCACTGCTGGCCGCTGAACTGGACGCACTGGGCAAAGCCCTGGGCGCACCGGCGCAACCGATGGCCGCCATCGTGGCCGGCTCCAAGGTGTCGACCAAGCTGGACGTGCTTAACAGCCTGAGCCAGATCTGCAACCAACTGATCGTCGGCGGCGGCATTGCCAATACGTTCCTGGCCGCAGCCGGTCACCCGGTGGGCAAGTCGCTGTACGAACCGGACCTGCTCGACACCGCCCGCGCCATCGCCGCCAAGGTCAGCGTGCCATTGCCGGTCGATGTGGTTGTTGCCAAGGAATTCGCTGAAAGCGCCGCCGCCACCGTCAAGCTGATCGCTGACGTAGCCGACGACGACATGATCCTGGACATCGGCCCGCAAACCGCGGCCAACTTCGCTGAACTGCTGAAAGCCTCCCAGACCATCCTGTGGAACGGCCCGGTCGGCGTATTCGAGTTCGACCAGTTCGGCAACGGCACCAAAGTGCTGGCCAAGGCGATTGCCGAAAGCTCGGCCTTCTCCATCGCCGGCGGTGGTGACACCCTGGCGGCCATCGACAAATATGGCGTGGCTGACCAGATCTCCTACATTTCTACCGGTGGCGGCGCGTTTCTAGAATTCGTCGAAGGCAAGGTCCTGCCTGCGGTGCAAATGCTGGAAACCCGAGCCAAAGGTTAAGGCACGTGATCAGGAAAAGGAGCATTCCCATGATCAAGTCGTTGGCACTGGTGATTGCAGCGGGCGTGTTGGCCGGCTGTGGCAGCACGCCAAGCGCGGCGCAGGAGGCGAGCAAGCCTGCGCCCGCACAGGATAAAAACTGCTATCAGGCTGACTGGCAAGCCGAGACCATGCCGGTGATCAACAAGCGCATCGGCAACGAACGGCTGGAGAAATACGACTCTGCGCCCAACGGTCAGGAACAGGGTTGCCCTTGACGGGTCTGATCAACTAACCGACAGCAGTGGCGGCCTTTGGGCCGTCGTTCGAGGATTGGCAATGAAAGGCGTTTTCGCCCTGGCGGCACTGGCCCTACTGGCTGGTTGCAGCAGCATGAACATGTTCAATAAGGCAGAACCTGCCGATAAGTGGACCACCTGGACCTGCGACAGCAAAGCCGAGGTCAACTGGCGTTTTGCTAACCAGGCCCGTTCCGAGGTGGATGTACGCCTCGGCGGTTCCGACCAGGTTTACCGTCTTAAACAGGACGTTGCCGCCTCGGGCGTGCTGTACAGCAACGACCAGTTGGCGTTTCACACAAAAGGTGAGGAAGGCCTGGTTTACTGGGTTGCCACCGACGATTTGATCGGGCGTGGCTGCAAGGCCCAATAAGATTTCAAATTTGATGAAATCCAAATGTGGGAGGGGCTTGCCCCTTCCTACATTAAATCCGGTTCCAAAGTGGCATAGGTGGTGGGCCGGACACTGCAATAACGATTCAGCGGGCCAGGCATGCAAAACCTGACCGGCAATAACTTGAATAGCAGCCGCCGCTACGGCAGGCTTGCACGATTAACGACCCTCGACCGGGAGAGACAACACAATGGCACTTATCAGCATGCGTCAAATGCTGGACCACGCAGCCGAGTTCGGCTACGGCGTCCCAGCCTTTAACGTCAACAACCTTGAGCAGATGCGCGCCATCATGGAAGCCGCTGACAAGACCGACTCCCCAGTGATCGTCCAGGCTTCGGCCGGTGCGCGCAAATACGCCGGTGCCCCGTTCCTGCGTCACCTGATCCTCGCCGCGATTGAAGAATTCCCGCACATCCCGGTGTGCATGCACCAAGACCACGGCACCAGCCCTGACGTGTGCCAGCGCTCCATCCAACTGGGCTTCAGCTCGGTCATGATGGACGGCTCCCTCGGCGAAGACGGCAAGACCCCCACCGACTACGAATACAACGTACGCGTGACCCAACAAACCGTAGCCATGGCTCACGCCTGCGGCGTTTCGGTTGAAGGCGAGCTGGGTTGCCTGGGCTCCCTGGAAACCGGCATGGCCGGCGAAGAAGACGGCATCGGCGCCGAAGGTGTGCTGGATCACAGCCAAATGCTGACCGACCCGGAAGAAGCTGCGGACTTCGTCAAGAAAACCCAGGTCGACGCCCTGGCCATCGCCATCGGCACCAGCCACGGCGCCTACAAGTTCACCAAGCCGCCCACCGGCGACGTACTGGCCATCGACCGCATCAAGGAAATCCACAAACGCATCCCCAACACCCACCTGGTGATGCACGGCTCTTCATCGGTACCGCAAGAGTGGCTGGCGATCATCAACCAGTACGGCGGCGACATCAAAGAAACCTACGGCGTACCGGTTGAAGAAATCGTCGAAGGCATCAAGCATGGCGTGCGTAAGGTCAACATCGACACCGACCTGCGTTTGGCCTCCACCGGTGCCATGCGTCGCCTGATGGCCACCAACCCGAGCGAATTCGACCCACGTAAATTCTTCGGTGCTACCGTGACCGCGATGCGTGATGTGTGTATCGCACGCTATGAAGCGTTTGGTACTGCCGGCAATGCCTCGAAGATCAAGCCGATCTCGCTGGAAGCGATGTACCAGCGTTATTTGAAAGGTGAGTTGAACGCTAAGGTGAACTGAGCCTCAGGTGTTTAAAAAGAAGCCCGCAGCGATGCGGGCTTCTTTTTTGTGGCCGGATTTTGATCAGCTTGGCGGTGAAGTATCGAACCCTCGCTGTTCAACCACCCGAAACACATCACTCACATCCTGCACCAGAATGCGCGCGGTATTGGCCACGTTATTCAAGTCGCACTCTGCAAAGTCCGGCAGGCTGGAGCAGGCCATCAGGTTGAGGTGTTCGAGGGCGGCGTTGAGGCGTTCGCGCAGGCAGGCGTGGAGGTCGAGCAATGGGGCGTCGCTGTCGATGAGGAGCACTGGGTAATCGGTGGCGGTTTCGGTGCAGGGCGTGAAGCGGCGGGGTGGGAGTTGTTGAACCATGGCAAATATTCCTCGTATCTAAAAGGACTACCGCCGTTCGCTGCGAAACGAATGGGTGGTAGCTGTGTGCGGGTTCGCAGACCGAGGATACGAGGAACCCGGCAGACCCGAAGGTCTCCCACACACAGCCACCATAAAACAGACGTCGGGCGCAGATGCACTCGTCATTGTATTCATGATGCTTGGTTACACACGTATCGTTAGGGCTGCGAAACCCTATCGCCATTCAATGCCGGCGACGGGGCAAACTATAAGCGTCGACTTGGCATGCCGCAACGGTCGTGTAGGACGAGCGCAGCGTCTTCAGGCAAAGTAGATCAACTGTGGGAACCGCGCTTGTCCGCGATGGCTCCCACAGGGGTTGAATGGTGTGTTTAAGACGTCGGCGTTATTTGCGAATCGTCCTTGGGACTACCGGGACAATTCACGCAAGATCAATACCCAACCGCACAAACGTCACCTGTTTTAATCGCCAAAAACTATAGTCCACTGTTAGTTCTCACAGTTGTTTATGGCGATAGGCGCGCGATGCTAAGGCGGTAAAGCATCACTGACGGGAGCGATAGTGCATGAGCACTCGCAAACCGGTCGCTCCAATGTGGCCACCACCGGGTCGGTTTCCCCCGCCACGCGAGCCCGAGCTAATGCCGATAACGCCCAAAGCCTCAGCGCCGGTTCCTCGCGCGCCTGCAAAGCCACGCTCAAAGGGATAGGCGCTGGGTTCTCTGGTTGCATTGAGTTCCGTTTACAGGGGACGGCGTTTATTCGTGATCAATATCCAACTTTTCAAATACCACCTTCGCGCCTTCCTTGCTGTCCCCACTGTTGTCCTGCACATACGCGCCCGCCTTGAAGTACAGCGGTTTGTCGCCCCACGCCGCGCCGATGCGCTCGTTCCATTCGCTGTCGGCGGCGTACACGCTGAGCAGCCCGGCTTTGTTGAGGTTGATTACATAGGTGAAGCTTTTCTCCAGTGGCACATTGGAGGCGACGATGATCACGCGACTGGTGTCTTCATCCGGGCGCATGCGCACTTTGGCGACGATATTGCCGGTCTGAGTCTTTTCCTTGAACTGGTATTCGAGCTTGATCAGTGGCCTTTGGCTGTCGTAGGCGTGGATCTGCCCGATGACGATCTTGCCGCTGGAGGGCACTTGGTTGACCGCCAGGGTGGCGCGCAGGAAGTTGTCGGCTTCGGGGTAGGTCCAGTTGCGCAGACGCCCGTCAGCGTAGGTTTCGCGCAATTCGCTGCGCGGGTAGATGGCGTTTTCGGTGCGGGTGCCGGTGACGGGGGTCCAGAATTGCACGTTGCTGCCTTCGGCCTGGAAGTACTGGTCGTTGAAGCCGCTGAGCAGTTTCGGTGTTTCGATAGTCGCGGGGGGCGAGCCGACCGGAATGCTCAGGTTCCAAGTGGAGAGGTCGATCATGGTGTTGGCCTTATACAGGGGGTGAAGGCTTTGGCCCGAGGGCCTTACAGGTTCTTTATAGGCGGTGGTCAACCAGTTGTTAAACATTTACTGGCAATTTATTGGCGCCAAGGGAATGCCAAAAAGCCATGTTTCCCATGAATCGTGGCTTGTAGAGGGTGACCGTTAGTCGGCTGACTGAACTTTGGCGCAATGATGGCATCCACGTCACTTCTGATTTTCAGGATCCAGGGCTAGAGTGAGGCCTTGATGTTTGTCCGGGTTTTCTGTCAGAAGTGACCGGAGTAGACCTAAGGAAGAGTCCCAGCATGGAATGCGCTCCACATCACGGCGATGGCAGTTCGGTTCTTCTGGTGGTCGATGACTACCCGGAAAACCTGATCAGCATGCGCGCACTCTTGCAATGTGATGACTGGCAGGTGGTCACCGCAGCGTCCGGCGTGGAAGCCCTAGAGTTGTTGTTGTCCCACGAAGTCGACCTGGTATTGCTGGATGTGATGATGCCCGGCATGGACGGCTTCGAAGTCGCCCGCTTGATGCGCGGCAGCCAGCGAACGCGCATGACGCCGATCATCTTTTTGAGTGCCAACGCCCAGTCACCCGCGGCGGTGCTGGAAGGCTATGCCAGCGGCGCCATTGATTACCTGTTCAAGCCCTTCGACCCGCATATCCTCAAGCCCAAGGTCCAGGCTTTGCTGGAGCATCAGCGTAATCGCCGGGCGTTGCAGCGCCTGAGCCATGACCTGGAATCCGCCCGCGCCTTCAATGCCTCGGTATTGGACAACGCCGCCGAAGGCATCCTGGTCGTCAGTGAGGAGGGCGTGATTGCGTACGCCAACCCGGCGATTTCGCGCCTGCTCAATGCCACGATCCACGAGTTGCAAGGCCAGGAGTTCCTGAGCTTCCTGCAAAAGCCACACGTGCCGGTCTGGTCGGACTCGCAAATGCACGCCGGTTACTGCAAGGGCGAAACCTGGCGCCTGCATGATGCGATCCTGCGTACCGGGCGCGGTCAGCAAGTGTCGGTGGCCTTGTCCTGCGCGCCGTTACCCGCGGAGCAGAAGGCCATGGTGGTGACGGTGTTGGACATGTCTGAAGTGCGCCATTTGCACCAGCAGTTGGAGTTCCAGGCCGTGACCGACCCGCTGACCGGGTTGCTGAACCGGCGTGGTTTCTACCAGGCGGTAGAAAATACCCTGTTGCGCGTCGAGCGGGCCGAGCAGTCCCTGGTGTTGTTGTACCTGGACCTGGATGGCTTCAAGCGGGTCAACGACTCCCTGGGCCATGATGCCGGCGACCGTGTACTGCGTTGGGTTTCCGAGCAACTGCAGGGGTGTCTGCGTTCCTACGACATTATTGGCCGCATGGGGGGGGATGAATTTACCGCGTTGCTGGAGTTGGAGTTCCCGGAGCAGGCCGCGAAAATTTCGGAAAAGTTGATCGAACGGGTGTCCGTGTGCCATCAGGTCGACGGTTTGGATGTGATGCTCGGCGTGAGCATTGGCATCGCAACCTACCCCGATTGCGGCGCGGATTTGAACGGCCTGTTGCGTGCCGCCGACATCGCCATGTACGAAGCCAAGCGTGCGGGGCGTCAGCAATATCGCTATTACGATCAGGAAATGAACGGCCGCGCCCGCTCCCGCCTGATGCTTGAAGACAGCGTGCGCACGGCCATTCAAAACAAGGATTTCGTCCTGGTCTACCAGCCCCAGGTTTCCCTGGCGGACGGGCGTTTGCGCGGGGTTGAGGCGCTGTTGCGGTGGCAGCACCCCAGTGTCGGCGATGTGCCGCCGGGGTTGTTCTTGCCGTTGCTGGAAGAAGCGCGGCTGATCAGCCAATTAAGCGCATGGATCTACCAACAGGCCGCTGCCCAGCGTCAGGCGTGGCAAGCCACCTTCGACGATGACCTGGTGTTGAGCGTGAGCCTGAGCAGCAACCAGTTCAATATGCCCAACCTGGTGACGCAACTGCAGCAGGTGCTGGAGCGACATGGGTTACAGGGGCGTCAGTTGGAGGTGCAAATCAGCGAAGACAGCTTGATGAGCAACCTGGAAGCATCTGCCAAGCAGCTCAAGTTGCTGCGCCAAATCGGCGTGCGCATCGCCCTGGATGACTTCGGTTCGGGCAGCTGTTCCCTGGCCCACCTGCGCGACCTGGCGTTCGACACCCTCAAGCTCGACCCGCAATTGGTCGCGCGCCTGCCCGGCTCGGCCCGCGACGCGGCGATGGCGCGCAGCATTATCGAGCTGTGCGCGCATTTTGAGGTGCTGGTGGTGGCCGAGGGCGTGGAAACCCAGGAGCAAGCCAACTGGCTCAAGGCCCAGGGTTGCCCGTTTGTCCAGGGGGCATGGGCGGCGCCACCGCTGATGGCCTCGGAAGTAGCCGACTGGGCGCGCGCCCGCCTGCGTTGAATTCGCTACACTGACGGCCATTCGAACCTTGTTGCAGACCTCAATGACCGCGCTGAAATACCTCCAGGCCTACCCGCCCGCTCTTCAGGAACAAGTGCGCCAACTGATCGCCAAGGACCAGTTGGGTGCCTATCTGGACCAGCGTTACCCCGAACGCCATGCCGTACAGAGCGATAAGGCCCTGTACGCCTACGCCTTGGCCTTGAAGCAGGAGCACCTGCGCAACGCTCCCGCCATCGACAAAGTGCTGTTCGATAACCGCCTGGACCTGACCCACCGCGCCCTCGGCCTGCACACCACGATTTCGCGGGTGCAGGGCGGCAACCTGAAGGCCAAGAAAGAGATCCGCATTGCCGCGCTGTTCAAAGAGGCGGCACCGCAATTCCTGCGCATGATCGTGGTACATGAGCTGGCGCACTTCAAGGAATCGGACCACAACAAGGCGTTCTATAAACTCTGCGACTACATGATGCCAGGCTACCACCAGGTGGAATTCGACCTGCGCGTGTACCTCACGTATCGCGACCTGCAGGGCAAACCCTGACCGCACAAGGCGACCCACCATGGAAGTGAGCAAGACCAAAAGCAGTTTCTATCGCCGTCTGTACGTGGCGTACCTGATCGACAGTGGGCTGGCCAGCAGCGTCCCGGCGTTGACCGACGCCACCGGCATGCCCCGACGCACGGCGCAGGACACGATTGCGGCGTTGGCCGACCTGGATATCGTGTGTGAATTCGAGCAGCAGGAAGGTGCCCGCAACCATGCCGGGCAGTATCGGATTCGTGATTGGGGGGCGATTGATCGGCGCTGGATCGAGGGTAATCTGGCGGCCATCAAACAGGTTTTGGGTTATCCCTGACGTTTGCGCTGAACCGGCTGGCGCCATCGGGAGCAAGCCCCCTTCCACATGTGAGAGGGGAGATGTGGCCCCTCAAGCGCGCCGCATACCGATATGAGGGATGTCATCCTCAAGGTATTCCTCACCCGCCACCATAAACCCGTACTTCCCGTAATACCCCTGCAAATGCGCCTGGGCTGACAGAAAAATCGGCGTTTCGGGCCAAATCTCTTCGATTTGACGCAGAGTTTCTTCCATCATCTGGTGCCCCAAACCAGTACCGCGTGCCGCTGGCGCAACGATCACCCGGCCGACCACTACGTCACCGCCCTGGGATTCCGGGTCCAGCAGGCGCAGGTAGGCCACCAACGCATCATCTTTCCAGGCCATCAGGTGGTGGGTATCGCCAGCCAGGTCCTGCCCGTCGATGTCCTGATAGACGCACTTCTGCTCGACAACGAAGACTTCGCTGCGCAAACGCAGGATGGCATACAGCTGCTCCTTGCCCAGGTCGCTGTGATGTTTGCAAACCCAATCGACTGTCATGGTGTGGTCTCACGTAAATGTCTGTGCTGGATAGTAAGCGCGGTGGGCGGCGGTGTCTAAATCAACTATTTTTGTGAATGAAATCAATTTGCCATCATTGAGTGCGTTCACCGGCCGTTTCTTTGTGTAATCTGAGCTAATGTTAGAGCCTCAGGCATTGCCTGAACCAAGGCCATTGCCTGCCCGCCAAGGACTTTGAGCATGCTGCGACTCTCTCGTGCCGTTGCGTTGATTGGAGTGTTGTTGCTGGCGGCGCCTGCGTTTGCAGAGCGTCTGCGCCTGCGTTTGGTTGCAGATGCCTGGCCCCCCTTTACCGATGCCACGTTGATCAACGGCGGGCTGGCGACCGATATCGTCAGCACCGCCCTGGCCCGTGCGGGTTATGCCAGTGAGTTTGAACAGGTGCCGTGGGCTCGGGCGCTGATGGGCGTGGGCGACGGGCGCTATGACGTGCTGATCAACGCCTGGTACGACGATGCCCGCACGCACCTGGGAGAGTTCTCCGGCGAGTACCTGGTCAACCGCGTGCGGTTTATCAAGCGTCGCGACGACCCCATCGAGTATCAGAACCTTGAACAATTGCACGACTACCCCGTCGCCGTGGTGCGGGGGTATGCGTATTCAGCAGCGTTCGATGGGGATACGCAGTTGCAGAAAGTCCCGGTGCATAACTTCGCCATGGCCGTGCGCATGCTGGCGGCGCAGCGGGTGCGGCTGACGGTGGAGGATGAATATGTCGCGCGTTATTACTTGTCCCGCGAATCGCCCAAAGTGCGCAATGCGGTGGAGTTCCTGCCCAAGCCGCTGAGTGAAAACAGTCTGCATATCCTGGTAAGCCTCAAGCACCCCGAGCACGCGCAGATCGTGGCCGGGTTTGATCGGGAGATTGCCAGGATGAAGGCCGATGGCAGCTATGCACGGTTGATGAGTGCACATGGGATGTAGCGGCCTAAGCCGCGCTGGTGTCCTTGATCAAATGCGCCGCCAACGTACGCAGCGGCCCCAACTGCCGGCAGATCAACGCCAACTGCGTCTGCACCAGTCGCTGCCCTTCATCGATCTCATCCGGCATCTGCTCCAGGTCCGCGGCCAGGGCTTCCTCGGCATCGCTCTGGATCGCAATGGGTTGCTTGTTGGCCAGCCCCGTGGCGATCTCATCGATGCTCGCCGCGAGGGTCTTGCCCGCGCCGTCGATCAGGTGTTCGTGCACCTCGGCCGGCAGTTGCGTGTCGCGGTGCGCGCCGAGCCCTGACAAGTAGCTGAGCAAGGTATGGGACAGCACCAGGAAACGGAAACCCACGTCCGCTTCCTTACGGAAATGCCCCGGCTCCATCAACATATTGGCCAGGGTGGTCGACAGTGCCGCGTCGGCGTTGTGCGCGTTGCGCCGGGCCAGGCGATAAGCCAGGTCGTCGCTCTTGCCGGCGGCATATTGCTGCATGATCTGGCGCAGGTAGATGCTGTTGCAGGTCAGGGTGTTGGCCAGCACTTTGTTCAGGCGGCGGCCCTGCCAGTCCGGCAGGAACAGGAACACCGCCAGGCCGGCGATCAGGCTGCCGAGCAACGTGTCGAGCAACCGTGGCAAAAACAGCCCGTAGCCATCGCCCACCTGATTGAAGCAGAACAGCACCATCAAGGTAATGGCCGCGGTCGCGAGGGTGTAGCGCGTGGTGCGGTTGATAAAGAACACCAGGCCTGCGGCGATGGCGAACATCGATTGCACCAGCGGGCTGGGGAACAGGTCGAACAGCGCCCAGGCCACGGTGAGGCCGATGGCGGTACCGATGATCCGCTGGCCAAGCTTGCGCCGGGTCGCACCGTAGTTCGGCTGGCACACAAACAGTGTGGTCAGGATGATCCAGTAACCCTGGGACGCGTGAATGACATGCAAGGTGCCGTAGCCGATGCTCAGCGCCAGGGACAGGCGCAGGGCATGGCGAAACAGCAGCGACGTCGGCGTGAGCTGCGTGCGCAGGCGCGTCCACATTTCCTTGAGGTTGCGCGGGGCGCGGTCCAGCAGGTTGCTATCGGTGGCGTCGGCCAGGGCGTCGGGGTTGCTGGCGTCGCCGAGCAGGCGGTCGAGCGTCGACAGGTTGGCCGCCAGCGCCCGCAGCGAGCGCAGCAGGCCGCGCCAGGCCGGGTTGCTCTGGATGCGCAGGTGTTCCAGCGAGGCGTTCAGGTCACTGAGGGCCTCGGCGAAGCTGTCGTCATAGATGAACGGCTGGCGCAACTGGATCGACTCGGCCAGGGCCTGGCAGGCCTTGCCTTGCTGACGCAACAGGCGCTGGCAGCGGAACAGCACATCGCTGTGGAAGAACGCCTCGGCCAGGGCGTTGTAAGGGTAATGGGATGAGCTGGCGCGTTCGTGGATGTCCTGGGCCAGGAAGTACAGTTTGAGGTAGCGACTGACCTTCGAGCCCGGTCGACCATTGCCCACGCGGTGCAGGATGATTTCCTTCGCGGCATTCAGCGCAGCCACGACTCGGCCGTTTTGCTGGGCCAGTTCCAGGCGCCGTGCTTCCACATCCAGTTGGCGGATCGGTTCGAACAACGACGATTTGAGCTTGAGGTAACGCCCCAACTCGCGGAACAACCGCGCCAGGCTCTGCTGCACCGGCTGGTTGGAAAACAGCGCCTGCCACAGCACCGACAACGCGCCGTACCAGGCGGCACCCGCCACCAACAGCAGTGGCTCGTGCCAGAAATCATTCACGGCACCACCGCGCTGGTCCACACCGATCATGGTGTACACCGACAGAATCAGCGTGGCCGATGCAATCGCCCCATAACGTTCGCCCAAGGCGCCGAGCATGGTCAGGCCGAACGTCGCCAGGGCCAGGGAAATGGCGAAAATCCAAGGGTAGGGGAACAGCAACTCCACCGACAGCGCGGCGATGCTGAAACACACCAGCGTCACCGCCAGGGCATTGAGGCGGCCTTGCCAGCTGTCGTCGGTCTCGGCCAGGGCGCTGGCGATAATCCCCAGGAACAGTGGGATCAGCAGGGTCATTTCATCCTGGTACCAGCACAGCGCCATACTGCCGGTAAGGGCGATGAATACCCGAATGCTGTAACTGAATTTATCCAGCGCCCACAGGCGCCGCATGGACTGCTTGAACGAGGTCGATGACATGAAGTCTGGAGTCTTCCGGAGCGATGCCGCTAAATTGAGCTATCAAGGACGCCACGGCAAGGGTGGCGATCACATCCCCGCGCAAATATTTCCCAGGCACGCCGCAAATCAAAATGTGGGAGGGGGCAAGCCCCCTCCCACATGTTTTACCGTGCTGTGTCAGACGTATTGCGCGGCCGCGTAGCCCGAAGCCCACGCCCACTGGAAATTGAACCCGCCCAGGTGACCGGTCACGTCCAGCACCTCGCCGATAAAATACAGCCCCGGGCTTTTCAGCGACTCCATGGTCTTGGACGACACTTCCCGCGTATCCACCCCACCCAGCGTCACCTCGGCGGTGCGATAGCCTTCGGTACCCGCCGGCACCAGCTGCCAGCTCCCCAGTTTTTGCGCGATGTCGGCAATTTCGGCGTGGGTGTATTGCTTCATCGGCTTGGACACGAACCAGGTTTGCGCCAGCAGGTTGGCCATCTTCTTGGTGAAGATTTCACCCAGCAAGGTTTTCAGCTCGCTGTCCGGGCGCTCGGCTTGTTGCTGTTGCAGCCAGGTGTGGGCGTCGTGGTCGGGCAGCAGGTTAATCTCTACGGTGTCGCCGGGTTCCCAGTAGGACGAAATCTGCAGGATCGCCGGCCCGCTCAGGCCACGGTGGGTGAACAGGATGTTTTCGCGAAAGCTCTCGTTGTTGCAACTGACCAGGCAGTCCACGGAGGTGCCCGACAGCTCTGCGCACAACTCCTTGAGCTGATCGGTGATGGTGAACGGCACCAGCCCCGCGCGGGTGGGCAGCAGTTCATGGCCGAATTGCCTGGCCACCTGGTAACCGAAACCGGTCGCGCCCAGGGTTGGGATCGACAAACCACCGGTGGCGATCACCAGGGATTCACACCGCAGCTCGCCCAAGGTGGTCTGCAATTGGTAGCCGCTGTCGAGCCTGGCAATTTCCTCGATGGAGGTGTCCAGGTGCAGGCTGACGCCGGTCTGGATGCACTCATCGAGCAACATGCCGAGGATGTCGCTGGACTTGTTATCGCAGAACAGCTGGCCGAGCTTTTTCTCGTGGTACGGCACGCCGTGCTTGGCCACCAGCCCGATAAAGTCCCACTGGGTGTAGCGGGCCAGCGCGGATTTGCAGAAGTGCGCGTTGTGCGAGAGAAAGTTGGCCGGCTCGGTGTACAGGTTGGTGAAATTGCAGCGGCCACCGCCGGACATCAGGATCTTTTTGCCGGCCTTGTTGGCGTGGTCGATCAGCATCACCTTGCGTCCACGCCCGGCGGCGGTCAGCGCGCACATCAAGCCTGCGGCGCCGGCGCCAATGATCACAACTTCGGTCGAGCGCACAGCAATGTCCTCATACAAATTCTGATGTGAAATACAGTCAAATGTGGGAGGGGGCTTGCTCCCGATTGCGATGTATCAGTAACAGATGTACTGACTGACACACTGCTATCGGGGGCAAGCCCCTCCCACATTGGATCTCCGATAAATATGGAGGTCCGTGTTACAGGATGCGAACGCGCAACGAACGGCCCTTGATCTTGCCGTCATTCAGCCGCTGCAACGCCTGTTTGGCGATGCCACGCTCCACAGCCACGAAGGCCTGGAAATCAAAGATCGCGATCTTGCCCACCTGGGCGCCCGGGATGCCGGCTTCGCCAGTCAACGCGCCAAGAATGTCACCTGGGCGAACCTTGTCTTTACGCCCGGCGGCGATACACAAGGTGCTCATCTGCGGCAGCAACGGGCCACCGCCTTGCGGCTTGAGGTTGTCCAACTGGTCCCAGTTCAGCGGCGATTTCTGCAACTGCTCGATGGCCTGGGCGCGGTGGGCTTCGGACGGCGCGACCAGGCTGATGGCGATGCCGGTCTCACCGGCGCGGCCGGTGCGGCCCACGCGGTGGATGTGGATTTCCGAGTCGCGGGCCAGTTCGACGTTGATCACCATGTCCAGCGCATCAATGTCCAGGCCGCGAGCGGCAACGTCGGTGGCAACCAGTACCGAGGTGCTGCGGTTTGCGAACATCGCCAGCACCTGGTCACGGTCGCGCTGCTCCAGGTCGCCATGCAGGCCGACGGCGGAAATGCCCTTGGCCGTCAGGTGATCCACGGTTTCCTGCACTTGCTGCTTGGTAAAGCAGAACGCCACGCAGGAGGCCGGACGGAAGTGCGCGAGGACCTTGGTCACCGCGTCCATGCGCTCTTGCGGCGAGATCTCGTAGAAACGCTGCTCGATCTGGTCGTCGGAGTGGAACGCTTCGGCTTTCACTTGCTGAGGCGCACGCATGAACTTGGAGGCCAGTTGCTTGATGCTCACCGGGTAAGTGGCCGAGAACAGCAGGGTCTGGCGGCGCGGTGGGGTCTTGCTGATGATGTCTTCGATGGCGTCGTAGAAGCCCATGTCGAGCATGCGGTCGGCTTCGTCGAGGATCAGGGTGTTCAAGCCGTCGAGTACCAGCGAGCCCTTGCGCAGGTGTTGCTGGATGCGGCCCGGGGTGCCGACGATGACGTGGGCACCGTGTTCCAGGGACGCGATCTGCGGGCCGAGGGACACGCCCCCGCACAGGGTCAGCACCTTGATGTTGTCTTCGGCGCGGGCCAGGCGGCGGATTTCCTTGGCAACCTGGTCGGCCAGCTCACGCGTCGGGCACATCACCAGCGCCTGGCAGCCGAAGTAACGCGGGTTGATCGGGTTCAACAGGCCGATACCAAATGCAGCGGTCTTGCCGCTGCCGGTCTTGGCCTGGGCAATCAGGTCCAGCCCTTTGAGGATCACCGGCAAGCTTTGCGCCTGGATCTGCGTCATCTCGACATAACCCAGCGAGTCGAGGTTAGCCAGCATGGCGGCGGACAAGGGCAAAGTATTAAAAGCGGTGGCGATGGTAGTCACGGGGCTGGCTCTGCAAAACAAAATGTCGCGCAGTGTACCAGCCCTGTGGGAATTTCCCTGCAAGTTCTAGACGAGACGCCGGTCAATGCTCGATATGCTGCTCTGGGCTGGCCGCGCGTTTGCCGTCTGTTGGCGACAGTTGCAGGAAGATCCCCGCGGCCAGCATCGCCATGATGCCCACGGTGAGGAAGGTCAACTGGAACGCGCCGAGCACCGTGCTCACGCCGTCGTTGCCGGTTTCTGCGGTAAAGCCGCCGAGCAACGCGCCGGCGCATGCCACGCCGAGGCTCAGGGACAGTTGCGCCACGACCGACAGCAAACTGTTGCCGCTGCTGGCCTGGGCGTCGTCGAGGTCGATCAGGGTGACGGTATTCATCGCGGTAAATTGCAGCGAGTTGATGGCCCCCAAAACCGCCAGCATGCCCAGCAGCAACGGGTAGGGCGTGTGCTCCGTAACCAGCCCCATGCTGGCCAACATGATCCCCAACGCCAGGGTGTTGCCGGTGAGCACCACGCGGTAACCCAGGCGCTCGATCAGCGGGCGGGCGATGGACTTGGCAAACATCGCCGCCGCCGCCAGAGGCAACATGCTCATGCCAGCCTGCGACGGCGAATAACCCAGCGCCACTTGCAACAGCAGCGGCACCAGGAACGGCAGCGCACCACTGCCCAACCGTGCGAACAGGTTGCCCAGGATGCCCACCGCGAAAGTGCGCGTCTTGAACAGCACCGGCGAGAACAGCGCATTGTCGATATGCCCGGCGCGCAGCCAATACGCCGCCAGGCACGCCAGCCCGCCGAACAGCAGTAACATCACCCGCAGGTGCGGCAGGTGCAGTTCGCCCAGGCCTTCCATGGCGATGGTGATCAGCACCATCGCCGCGCCAAACAGCAAAAAGCCCGCGCCGTCGAAGCGTGTGCGCTCGCTGCCGCGCAAGTCGGGGATGAATTTCCACACGGCGTAGCAGCCGATCATGCCCACCGGCAGGTTGATCAGGAAGATCCAGTGCCAGGTCAGGTATTGCACCATCCAGCCGCCCATGGTCGGGCCGAGCAGGGGGCCGAGCAGGCCGGGGATGGTAATGAAGCCCATGATTCGCACCAGTTCGGAGCGGGGGTAGGCGCGTAACACCACCAGCCGCCCGACCGGCAGCATCAACGCACCGCCCAGACCCTGCACCACCCGTGCACCCACCAACATGGTCAGGCTGCTGGACAAGGCGCACAGCAAGGAGCCGATGCTGAACAGCATGATCGCGCCAAAGAAGATTTTCTTGGTGCCGAAGCGGTCGGCGATCCAGCCCGATGCCGGGATCAGCAACGCGACGGTGAGCATGTAGGCGATCACCACGCCTTGCATGCGCAGCGGGTTTTCCGCCAGGTCTCGGGCCATGGCCGGCAGCGCCGTGTTCAGAATCGTCCCGTCCAGCGACTGCATGAAGAAGGCGATCGCTACCACCCAGGGGAGCCAGCGGGCGGTCTTGGCATCGAGAGGGGCGCGATTCGGCATGGGATCCCTTTTGTTAGCAGGCTATGTGTCGGCGATTATGCGCCATCCGCCTCTGCTTTTCCCACTGGCGGTTCGTCTAAGTCCGACAACGCCGCGTGCTCGCCCACCAAAAAATTCAACAGCGCACGATGCACCGCCAACGCGGCTTCGCGGGACTCCAGATCAAGCAAGTGGCCAGTGTGCTCGGCGACGGCGAAGCTGCTGCGCCCCACGTACTGCTTGAACAACCGGGCATCGGCGGCCGGCGTGTATTGATCCAGCGCGCCATTGAGGAAATGCACCGGCGTTTCAATCTGCCTGAGTGCTGGCAAGTAGTTGCCATCCCCCAACGCCAGCACCTGATGGATATGAAAGCGCGCCTGGCGGTACTCGGTGGTGGCCATGTTCGCCAGGTGACGATGGTTGTTGCGCTTGAGACGCGGCGACAGGTATTGGCCCACCGTCTCGTTGAGCAAGTGGCCGACGGCGGATTTGTCATCGGCCTCGATCAGCACGCGCACGCGCTCCACATAGTCGAGCATCGCCGGGTTGAGGTTGGGCGCCAGGGCCATCACCACCGAGCTTTCGATGGAGGGCGGGTTATGCGCCAGGGTCAGCAGCGTCGAGATGCCGCCCCACGAGGCCGACACCAGGTGGTTGACCTCAAAACGCTCGACCAGGGCGCGCAGCATCTGCACTTCGTCGTCCTTGGTTACCAGGTCCAGGTCGGTGTTGTACTCACGCGAATAGCCGGAGAACGGCAGATCAAACAGCAGCACATTGAAATGCTCCGCCAGGCATTTGCTGGTGCGGGCGAAGGAGCGCGTGGTCGACAGTGCGCCGTTGACCATCAGCACGGTCTTCTTGTGCGGGTCGTTACCGAGTTGTTCGACGTGGACGTTGTAGTGTTTGAACAACTTTTGTATGACCAAACTTCCATGGTTCATCGCAGCACTCCCTGTGGTGTGGCGGTATGCCATTAACCCTTATAACGAGGTTTTTTGCAGGCGACAACAGGCCGCCCATGCACGCGGGGGGGAAGAGAATTGACTGAAGGAAGGGCCGAAACCGAGCTGTCTGAAATTAACGCAATACAGTGTGGGAGGGAGAGCAAGCCCCCTCCCACAGGGATTTTGGTGTTTAAAGGGTCAGGGTCAGGCGCTTGATCAAGGCACCGGGAAGCAGATTGGATGAAGTATTGCGCTGCCCATAGGTGCTGGCCGACAGCAGCAGCTCGCGTTCCGCCGTCAGCGCTTCCAATTGCGAACCCAGCAAGCTGTAGACGCTGTCATCAAAGCGCATGGTGCTGATCGGCGCCTTGATTTTGCCGTCTTCTACCCAGAATGTGGCGAAGCGCGTCATGCCGGTCAGGCGCGCCGCCGGCAGGTCGGAGTAATTGAGGTACCACAGGTTGCTGATGTACAGCCCGGTGCCCAACTGTTTGAGGATATCGGCCTGGGCCAGGCTGCCCGCCGCCATCTGCAAGGCGCTGGGGGCTTCGTCGCTGCTGGCGCCGTTGGCGCTCAGGCCATACTCGGCGGCGCTGCGCGAATTGACCAGTCGGCCGTCGGCCTTGCCGGCGTTAATCAGGGTCACATCGCTGCGCGGGTAGCCTTCCGTGGAGAACGCCTGGCTCAGGGAGCCGCTGATCTGTTCATTCACGGTCACCAGCGGGCTCAGGTGCTGCTCACCGGCATACAGTCGTTGCAATGAGCTGCCCTTGCTGGCGATGGCTTGGGCGGAGAACCCACCCCAGTTGATGATGCCGATGATTTCTTCCAGCGCGGCCGGCGCCAGATAGGCGCGGTACTCTCCGGGCGGCAATGGGTGCAGTGGGCGGTCGAGGAACACCAATTGCTCGCGCGCCTGCTGCAAGCGCGCGGCGAACTCGGCGCTGTCCCAGGTGTGCCCGGCGTAGCTGGCTTTGACCGCTTCGCCATTGGCATGGAACAGGCTGAAATCGAAGTTGAAGCTATTGGCCTGGTGCCAGCCGAACGCCCCGTCGGAGCTGGCAAAGCCACGGCTGATCGGGCCGGCGGCGTAGATGCCGACCAGGTCTACGCCGGCGGCGGCCTGGCTGATGTCTTCCAACACCTGCGCCAGTTGGGGCAGCGGCCGCGCCTGTTCATTGCTGCTTTGCCAGGCGTTGTGGTTGAGCAACAGGTACGGGTCCGGCGGCAACAACGGCAAGGTTTCGCGCAGTTGCTGCAAGCCCTCGGCGAGGCGTTGGCGGTCCAGTTCCGGCTCGCCGGCCAGGGTAATGCCCAGGTCGGCATGCCGGCCGTTATTGATCAGTTTCAGGTTGAGGCTGGCCTGCTGCACCTGGCCGGCCTGGCGTACCTTGGCATGGTTGAAGCGCACGAACTCAGAGGCTTCCGCCGCGTAGCCGAGGTGAAATTGTTCCTTGTCGGTGACGGCCTGTTTGAGCCACTCCACCAGCGCCTTGAAATCATTCATCAGGCATCTCCCCCAAATACGTCGACATTGCTGAATACACAGGCCGGCGATGCATGGCCGACGCGGATCACCTGGTTGGGCTCGCCCTTGCCGCAATTCGGCGTGCCCAACACCTTGAAGGTGCTGGCGTCGCCCACGGCGCTGAGCTTGCGCCAGAACTGCGCGGAAATGGCGCGGTAGTTGGGGTTCTTCACCACACCCTTGAACTCGCCGTTTTCGATCAACTGGCCCCATTCGCAGCCGAATTGGAACTTGTTGCGTGCGTCATCAATGGACCATGAGCGGTTGGTCGACATCAGGATGCCGTTTTCGATGCCGCCCACCAGTTGTGCCAGGCTCTTGTCGCCCGCTTCGATATTCAGGTTGGCCATACGGTCGATCGGCGGGCGGTTCCAACTGCTCGCACGGCTGTTGGCCACGCCGCCCAGCCCGGCGCGAAATTGCGACAACGCCCCACCCAGCGGCTTGAGCAGCAGCCCCTCGCGGATCAGGAATTGCTTGCTGGCGCGGGTGCCGTCGTCGTCGTGGCTGTAGCTGGCGAGCTGCTCGGGAATGTCCGGGTCGAAGGTCACGTTGAGCAGCTTGGAGCCGTATTGCAGATGGCCGAAGTCGCTGGCCTTCACAAAGCTGGTGCCGGCGTAGTTGCGCTCGTCACCAAGAATGCGGTCCAGTTCCAGCGGGTGGCCGATGGATTCGTGGATCTGCAGGATCATCTGGTCGGGCATCAGCAGCAGGTCGCGCGGGCCCTGGGGTGTGTTCGGCGCCAGCAGCAGTTGCAGGGCTTCGTCGGCCACCCGTGGCGCCGCACCGACCAGGTCGAAGCGGTTGATCACATCAAAGCCGCCCTGCTGGCCGAAGTTGGTGCCGCCGAGGGTGCGGGTCTGGCTGTCGCTGCCATCAAAGGCGGTGACGTTGACGCCTGGGAATACAAAACGCTGGGCCTGACGCAGTACGGCGCCGGCGGTGTTCAGGTAGATCTGCTCGACGTGGGTCATGCCCAGGCTCACGTCCCAGCTCACCAGGCGCTCGTCCCTGGGCACGGCGGCCGACGCGTCGCCCAGCAACTGGTAGCAATCGCTCAAGGACGGGAAGGGCTGGCCGAGGTCGGGCGACAGGTAATCGGCGACGTCGCTGGACACCTGTTGCTCGCGCAGGTCGAGCAACGCGTGGGGTTTGATGCGCCGGGCCTGCTGCTCGGCGCGCTCGAGGGCGGCTTGCAGGCCGGCAAGCGAGATATCGTTGGTCGCGGCGTAGGCTTCAACCCCGTTGAGGCGCACGGTGAGCATGGCGCCTTCGTCGTGGCTCAGGTGCGGCGGTTCGGCGACGTTCTTGCGTACCGACAGGTAGTGGCCGGATTCGCGGACGTAGCGTAGGGAGAAAAATTCGGCGGCGGTGCGCAGGGCACTGAAGTGTTTTTTGAGTGTGGCGTGGTGGTCGAACATGGGGCCTTCCTTGTGGGCGGCTCAGCGCGGGCAGGCAAACAGAGTAGGCCTGGGCTGGGGGCTGATCAAGGAAAGTGTAAAGGCAGGGGTGTGGTTTCTGGTCGGGCCTCATCGGGGGCAAGCCCCTCCCACATTTGACTGTGTTTACGCATCTGAATGGGTGAACACAGTCAGTGTGGGAGGGGGCTTGCTCCCGATAGCGGCGCCACGGTGTATCAGTTACTGCGCAATCTCACGCAACGGCTTGCCACGCACCGGCGCATCGCCCGCCACGTAGTAGTCGGCGGTGCTGCGCGGCAGTGGCTTGCGCCCACGAATCTTGTCGGCGATTTTCTCGGCGATCATGATCGTCGGCGCGTTCAGGTTGCCGGTGGTGATGATCGGCATGATCGACGCATCGACCACACGCAGGCCTTGCATGCCATGCACGCGACCTTCGCCATCCACCACGGCCATCTCGTCGGTGCCCATCTTGCACGAGCACGAAGGGTGGAACGCAGTCTCGGCGTGCTCGCGGATGAACCTGTCCAGTTGCTCATCGGTTTGCACCTCGATACCGGGGCTGATTTCGCGGCCACGGTACGGGTCCAGTGCCGGTTGCTGCATGATTTCACGGGTCAGGCGGATGCCATCGCGAAATTCCTGCCAGTCCTGTTCGGTGGCCATGTAGTTGAAGAGGATGCTCGGGTAGTCCCGTGGGTTCTTCGACTTCAGCTGGATACGGCCACGGCTCGGCGAACGCATGGAGCCCATGTGCGCCTGGAACCCGTGCTCTTTCACACCATTGCTGCCGTTGTAGTTAATCGCTACCGGCAGGAAGTGGTACTGGATATTCGGCCATTCGAATTCTTCACGGGTACGGATAAAACCGCCCGCCTCGAACTGGTTGCTGGCGCCGATACCGGTACCGTTGAACAGCCATTCGGCACCGATGGCCGGCTGGTTGTACCAGAGCAGCGACGGGTACAGCGACACCGGCTGGGTGCACGCATATTGCAGGTACAGCTCAAGGTGGTCCTGCAGGTTTTCGCCGACGCCGGGCAGGTCGTGAACCACCGGGATGTCGAGGCTTTCCAGCAATTTGGCCGGGCCCACGCCGGAGCGTTGCAGCAATTGCGGCGAAGCGATGGCGCCGCTGCACACCAGTACTTCCTTGCGTGCACGGGCTTCAACGCGCTCTTCGGCGGCGCCGATCAGGTAACGCACGCCCACCGCGCGCTTGCCTTCGAACAACACCTTATCGGTGAGGGCGTGGGTGACGATGGTCAGGGTCGAGCGCTTTTTAGCCGTGTCCAGGTACCCGCGTGCGGTGCTGGCGCGACGGCCGTTGGGCGTGACGGTACGGTCCATCGGGCCGAAACCTTCCTGCTGGTAGCCGTTCAAGTCTTCGGTACGCGGGTAACCGGCCTGCACGCCGGCTTCGACCATGGCGTGAAACAGCGGGTTATTGCCGGCTTTAGGCGTGGTCACGCTGACCGGGCCATCGCCGCCGTGCCAATCGTTGGGGCCGATGTCGCGGGTTTCGGCCTTGCGGAAATACGGCAGGCAGTCGAGGTAGGTCCAGTCTTCCAGGCCCGGCAGTTTCGACCAGTTGTCGTAGTCCATGGCGTTGCCACGGATGTAGCACATGCCGTTGATCAGCGAGGAACCGCCCAGGCCCTTGCCCCGGCCGCACTCCATCCGGCGACCGTCCATGTGCGGCTCCGGGTCGGTCTCGTAGGCCCAGTTGTAGCGGCGGCCTTGCAGGGGGAACGCCAGGGCGGCAGGCATCTGGGTACGGAAGTCGAGGCGGTAGTCCGGGCCACCGGCTTCCAGCAACAGGACGGTGACGCCTTCGTCTTCGGTCAGACGGGTCGCCAGGGTGTTACCGGCGGAGCCGGCACCCACAATGATGTAATCGTATTCTTGGGACATTGGATGCACCCTCTTTGAGGTGGGGTCAGGTCGGGCCTCATCGGGGGCAAGCCCCTCCCACATTTGGAATGTGTTCACCAATCAAAGTGTGGGAGGGGGCTTGCCCCGATGGCGGCCTCAAAGGCACTACAAATCTCGGGTGTTAGAACACCGAGGCGTAGTCGCCCAGCTCAACCTGTACCGATTTGATGCGAGTGAAGTTGTTCAGCGAGCTGATGCCGTTCTCACGGCCCACGCCCGACTGCTTGTAGCCACCCACCGGCATCTTCGCGTCGGACTCGCCCCAGGCGTTGATCCAGCAGATACCCGCTTCCAACTGATGAATCACGCGGTGGGCGCGGTTCAGGTCCTTGGTGACCAGGCCGGCGGCCAGGCCGAAGTCGGTGTCGTTGGCGCGGCGGATCACTTCTTCTTCAGTCTCGTAGGTGAGGATGCTCATCACCGGGCCGAAGATTTCTTCGCGCACGATCACCATGTCGTCGGTGCAGTCGGTGAACACGGTCGGTGCCACGAATGCGCCTTTGGCCAGGTCGCCCTCGGTCAGGCGGTCGCCGCCGCACAGCAGGCGGGCGCCTTGCTCTTTGCCCTTGGCGATATAGCCCAGCACGCTTTCCATATGGGCAAAGCTGACCAGCGGGCCGAAGTTGGTGTTTTCGTCTTGCGGGTTGCCGATGCGAATGCGCGCCACGCGCTCGACGATCTTGGCTTCGAACGCCGCTTGCAAATGCTTGGGCACGAACACGCGGGTGCCGTTGGTGCAGACCTGGCCGGAGCTGTAGAAGTTGGCCATCATCGCGGTGTCGGCGGCGCGGTCGAGGTCGGCATCGTCGAAAATGATCAGCGGGGACTTGCCGCCCAGCTCCATGGTCACGTCCTTGAGCGACGAACTCGACGCGCTGGCCATGACTTTCTTGCCGGTGTCGGTGCCGCCGGTGAACGAGACTTTCTCGATGCGCGGATGCTCGGTCAGCCAGGTGCCGACTTCACGGCCGCTGCCGGTCAGCACGTTGAACACGCCCGCCGGTACGCCGGCTTCGGTGTAAATCTCGGCCAGTTTCAGGGTGGTCAGCGAGGTGACTTCGCTGGGCTTGAAGATCATCGCGTTACCGGCCGCCAGCGCCGGTGCGGATTTCCACAGGGCGATCTGGATCGGGTAGTTCCACGCGCCGATACCGGCGACCACGCCCAGTGGCTCGCGGCGGGTGTAGACGAAGGCGGTGTCGCGCAGCGGGATCTGCTCGCCTTCGATGGCCGGCACCAGGCCTGCGTAGTATTCCAGCACGTCGGCGCCGGTGACGATGTCGACGTACTTGGTTTCGGAGAAGGCTTTACCGGTGTCCAGGGTTTCCAGGGCGGCCAGTTCATCGTTGCGCTCGCGCAGGATGTCGACGGCACGACGCAGGATGCGCGAACGCTCCATGGCGGTCATGGCGGCCCAGATTTTCTGGCCTTTTTCGGCGCTGACCACGGCACGTTCAACGTCGTCTTTGGTGGCGCGTTGCACTTGGGCGAGAACTTCACCGTTAGCCGGGTTGATGGCTTCGAAGGTGGCATCGCTGCCAGCGTCGCTGTAGCCGCCGTCAATGTAGAGTTTTTGCAGGTCGAAACGGGCCATAAAGTCCTCGCAAGTGCATAAGTGGTTGGCGTTACCCGCCGCACAAGGGGCGGCGGACGTTCAGGGGTTGAGCGGTTATAGGTGCTCTAACTCACCTGCTTGGCCAATTGGAAATCCATGTATTCGTGAGCGATGCGTTGCGCCTGCTCCGTATCGAAAGCGTCTCCCGACAGGGCACCGCGCAACCACAAACCGTCGATCAGGGCCGCCAGGCCTCGGGCTGCGCTGCGTGCCTCGGGCAACGGCAGCGTGCGGCGGAACTGGCAGCACAGGTTGGAATACAGACGCTGATCGTTGATCCGCTGCAACCTGTGCAAAGACGGGTGATGCATGCTGGAGGCCCAGAAGGCCAGCCAGGTTTTCATTGCCGGGCCGTTGACCTGGCTGGCGTCGAAGTTGCCGGCGACGATCACCTGGAGGTGAGCGCGTGGGCTGTCGTCTTTCAACGCCTGTCGACGGGCGTGGATGTTTTCCATCAGCACGCTCATCAAGTACTGCATCGTCGCTGCGATCAGGCCGTTCTTGTCCCGAAAGTAGTGACTGATGATGCCGTTCGAAACGCCGGCCAAACGGGCGATCAACGCAATGCTGGCATCTCCCATCCCGACCTGATCGATGGCCGTCATCGTGGCTTCGATCAATTGCTGGCGGCGTATGGGTTGCATACCGACCTTGGGCATGTAGCACCTCTCCTTAGGCCTGCCGACGGGCGATCACGTCCATCGGCTTGAAGGCCAGTCTATTTTGTTTTGATTGAACGTTCAATCAACAAAGAATAAGCTCTGCGACAAATCGTCGCTGCTGGCAGGTATTTCCTACTTGAAAGACAGCGACATCTGACACCTGGAAAACCCCGCAAACGCCCTATGCACCGCCTCGGCGGGGGCAGGGATTTTCGGGCTGTCTTTATAACACCCGTCCGTCGACTGCCGAAAAATCGATGGCGCGGGATAACCGTTGCCTTGTGTTTCTCTCTCGCACTGCCTGGAGCATCTGCGCCATGAGTTCTGCCTCTCTAATAAAGACCCCGCCGGAAAAGGTGCGGGTCAACGGTTGGGTGTTCTACACCTCCACCGCGCTGATTCTGTTGTTGACCGCCATCCTGATCATCGCCCCGCAGGAGGCCGGGCGCATGCTCGGCGTCGCCCAGGCCTGGCTTTCCAAAAGCTTCGGCTGGTACTACATGGTGGTGATCGCCGCTTACCTGGTGTTCGTGGTCGGCCTGGCGTTTTCGTCCTACGGCAAGTTGAAATTGGGCAGCAAGGACGACACCCCGGACTTCAGCTACGGCGCCTGGGCCGGGATGCTGTTTTCGTCGGGCATCGGCATTTCGCTGCTGTACTTCGGTGCGTCCGAACCGTTGGACCACTACTTCAACCCGCCCGAAGGCGCGGCGGCCAGCAATGGCGCGGCACGCCAGGCATTGCAACTGACCTTCCTGCATTGGGGCCTGCATGGCTGGGCGATCTACGCCCTGGTCGGCCTGGCCGTTGCGTACTTTGCGTACCGCCACAACCAGCCGCTGGCCTTGCGTTCGGCGCTGTACCCGCTGGTGGGCGAGCGGTGGGTGAAGGGCGCGGCCGGCCACGCGGTGGACGGTTTCGGCATGTTCGTAACCCTGCTGGGCCTGGTGACCAACCTGGGGATCGGCGCGATGCAGGTGTCGTCCGGGCTGGAAAACCTGTTCGGCATGCAGCACAACAACACCAACCTGTTGATCGTGATCATCGTGATGAGCACCGTGGCGACCATCGCCGCCGTGTCGGGGGTGGAGAACGGCATTCGTCGCTTGTCCAACCTCAACATCGTGCTGTTCAGCGGTTTGCTGATCTTTGTGCTGTTGTTCGGCCCCACCCTGCACTTGCTCAACGGCCTGGTGCAGAACACCGGTGACTACCTCAACGGCATCGTGCTGAAAACCTTCGACCTGTATGTGTACGCAGGCGATGGCGACAAAACCGAGCGCTGGATGGGCCTGTGGACCCTGTTTTACTGGGCCTGGTGGATTTCCTGGGCACCGTTCGTGGGCATGTTCATCGCGCGTATTTCCCGTGGCCGCACGGTACGTGAACTGGTGGCCGGCGTGCTGCTGATCCCGCTGGGTTTCACCCTGGCGTGGCTGTCGATCTTCGGTAACTCGGCACTGGACCTGGTGCTGAACCAGGGTGCGGTGGCGTTGGGCAAGACCGCCCTGGAACAACCCTCCATGGCGATCTACCAACTGCTGGAACATTACCCGGCGTCGAACATTGTTATCGGTGTGTCGATCTTCGTGGGCTTTGTGCTGTTCCTGACCCCGGCGGATTCCGGCGCGGTGATGATGGCCAACCTTTCCTGCAAAGGCGGCAACGTAGACGAAGATGCGCCGCACTGGCTGCGGATCTTCTGGTCGGCGGTGATCACCCTGGTGACCATCGGCCTGTTGTTTGCCGGTAACTTCGAAGCCATGCAGACCATGGTGGTGCTGGCGGGGCTGCCGTTCTCGGTGGTGTTGATTTGCTTTATGTTCGGTTTGCACAAGGCCATGCGCCAGGATGTGGCCATCGAACAGGAGCAGGCGCAATTGGCTGAACGTGGGCGCCGTGGTTTCAGCGAGCGCTTGACCGCCCTGGACCTGCAACCGAGCCAGGCCACCGTGCAACGCTTTATGGACAAGCACGTGACGCCGGCGCTGGAAGAGGCCGCGACTGCGTTGCGTGAGCAAGGGCAGGATGTGCAGACGCTGCTGGGTAAATCCAAGCGTTGCATTGGCGTGCGCATCGAGATGGAGGAGGGCAACCCGTTTGTCTACGAAGTGAGCCTGGATGCTTACTCGGCGGCGCCGAGCGACGTGCCGGAAGAAGAACGCATCCGCTATTACCGGGCCGAGGTGTACCTGCACAACGGGCCTCAGGAGTACGACCTGATGGGCTTCGCCCAGGAACAGATTACCCGGGACGTGCTCGATCAGTTTGAAAGCCATCGGCAGCTCCTTGGCCGGGTCTATAGCTGACAGTTGAGCTTGGCAGTGCTTTAAATGTGGGAGGGGGCTTGCTCCCGATGGCAGTGTGTCAGTCAGTACCGCTGTTACTGATACACCGTCATCGGGAGCAAGCCCCCTCCCACATTGACCCTGTTTCTTCAGTGGGTTTTGCAGTGTGGGTCAGCCCAGGTTTTTGCCCAGCAGGGCATGGTAGAGCTCACTGTCGCCCAGAATTCCCACCACCTTGTTGTTGTCGTGCAACACCAGCTTGTTTCCCGTCTGGTAACGAATCTGCAACGCATCGCGCATGCCGATATTGGAGTCCACCAGCGTCGGCACGCGGCCCAAACCTTCCACGGCTTGCCCCGGTGCCCAGTTCTGCAGGTTCATCACCACGCCATTCTGGCGCGCGCCCTGAATGGTGTTGCCTTCGGCCAGGTCCAGCCATGAGTCGCCGCCCGGGTCCAGGCATACCGAGCCGTTGACGCGCGTGCAGTTGTCCAGCGTGCGCATCAGGCTGCGGCCGCACAGTACGTTCAGCGGGTTGGTATGGGCGACGAAGGTGCGTACATAGTCGTCCGCCGGGTTCAGCACGATCTCTTCCGGCACGCTGTACTGGATGATCTTGCCGTCTTTCATGATCGCAATACGGCTGCCCAGCTTGAGCGCCTCGTCGAGGTCGTGACTGACGAACACGATGGTTTTGCTCAGCTTGCGTTGCAGCTCCAGCAGTTCGTCCTGCAAGCCTTGGCGGATCAGCGGGTCGAGAGCGGAGAAGGGTTCGTCCATCAGCAGGATGTCGGCGTCCATCGCCAACGCGCGCGCCAGGCCGACGCGCTGCTGCATGCCGCCGGACAGCTCATCGGGCTTCTTGTTGCGCCATTGGGTCAGGCCCACCAGCTCCAGTTTCTCGTCCACCAGCTTGCGCCGTTCTTTCTCGGGGCGGCCCTGCATTTCCAGGCCGAAGCTGATGTTTTCGCGCACCGTCAGCCAGGGCATCAGGGCGAACTTCTGGAACACCATGGCGATGCGCTTGGTGCGCATCATTTTCAGCTCGGCCGGGGTGCACGAGGCGATGTCGATCTGGCGACCTTCATGCTCCACAAACAGCTGGCCACGGCTCACGGTGTTGAGGCCGTTGATGCAGCGCAGCAAGCTCGACTTGCCGGAGCCCGACAGGCCCATCAGCACGCAGATCTCGCCTTTCTCGATGTCCAGGCTGGCTTTTTCAACGCCGACGATCTGCCCGGTCTTTTTCAGAATCTCGTTACGGCTCATGCCCTGGTCCAGCAGCTTGAGCGCTTCGCGTGGGTCTTTGGAGAAGATCACGTCGACTTTGTCGAATCGGATAATGCTCATGCATCACCCCCTACTTTAGCGTCGGGTTGTTTGCAGATGCGGTCGAGCATGATGGCCAGCAACACAATCGCCAGGCCGGCTTCGAAGCCCAGGGCAATGTCGGCGGTGTTCAGTGCGTTGACCACCGGCTTGCCGAGGCCATCGGCACCTACCAGGGCGGCGATCACCACCATCGACAGCGACAGCATGATGCATTGGGTAATGCCGGCGGCAATGCTCGGCATGGCGTGGGGCAGTTCAATGCGCGAGAGCAACTGACGGCGCGAGCAGCCAAAGGCCTTGCCGGCGTCCATCAACTCTTGCGGTACATCGCGGATACCCAGGTAAGTCAGGCGGATGGGCGCGGCAATCGCGAACACCACCGTGGAAATCAAACCAGGCACCACACCCAGCCCGAAGAGGGTCAGGGTAGGGATGAGGTAGACGAAGGTCGGTACGGTCTGCATCAGATCGAGCACCGGCCGCATCATGGTGTAGAACATCGGTTTGTGCGCGGCAACAATGCCCAGCGGCACGCCGATGACCACGCAGACCAGCGTGGCGAACAGCACCTGCGCGAGGGTCTCCATGGTTTCCTGCCAGTACCCCAGGTTGAGGATCAGCAGGAAGGAGGCGATGACAAAAACAGTCAGTCCCCATTTACGTTGAATAAAGTGAGCCAGCAGCGCAATCAGACCGATCAATGCCAGCGGATTGAACCAGGTCAGCGCAAACGTCACGCCGTGGATCATCGTTTCCAGTGTCGATGCGATTGCGTCGAAGTAGTTGGCGCCGTGTTGGGTCAACCATTCGACGAAGGCAGCGATGTACTGGCCTAGTGGGATTTTCTGTTCAGTCAGCATGGTAGTGAATGTCCACATGCGAAGAGGGAAACGTCCCGGGCCAGCGCACCGGCCCGGGGTCAGCAGGTATTACTTGGCGAGGTAAGCTTTGACTGCATCGAGCCCTGGTTTGCCATCAACGGTGGTGACACCGGCGAGCCAGGTGTCGAGCACTTGCGGGTTCTTTTTCAGCCAGGCCTTGGCGGCGGCGTCGGCCTTCATTTTGTCGTCCAGGACGTTACCCATCAGCGTGCTTTCCATGTCCAGCGTGAACACCAGGTTTTTCAGCAACTGACCCACGTTGCTGCATTCCTGGGTGTAGCCCTTGCGGACGTTGGTGTAGATGGTGGCCTGACCGTAGTTGGGGCCGAACGAGTCGTCACCGCCGGTCAGGTACTTCATCTTGAAGCGGGTGTTCATCGGATGCGGTTCCCAGCCCAGGAACACGATGGCCTGGTCGCGCTTGGAGGCGCGTTCGACCTGGGAGAGCATGCCGGCTTCGCTGGACTCGACCACCTTGAAGCCGGCGGTTTTGAGGCCGAAGGCGTCTTTGTCGATCAGCGTCTGGATGGTGCGGTTGCCGTCGTTACCTGGCTCGATGCCGTAGATCTTGCCACCCAGCTCATCCTTGAATTTGGCGATGTCGGCGAAGTCTTTCAGGCCTTTGTCGTACAGCGCCTGTGGGACCGCCAGGGTGTACTTGGCGTTCTCCAGGTTGGCGCGCACGGTTTCCACGGTGCCCGCATCACGGTACTGCTTGATGTCGTTTTCCATGGTCGGCATCCAGTTGCCGAGGAAGATGTCCATGTTCTTGCCGTCAGCCAGTGACTTGTAGGTCACCGGTACCGAAATCATCGTGGTGCGCGGCTTGTAGCCCAGGCCCTTGAGGATTTCGCTGGTGGTCGCGGTGGTGACGGTGATGTCGGTCCAGCCGACATCGGAGAAGTTGACGGTCTTGCACTGTTCCGGTTCTGCAGCGTGCGCCATGACTGGCAGACTCAGCATGGCGGCCAACAACAACGAGGGTGAACCTTTCATCTGGGTAGACTCCTGTGTTTTTTCTGGCGGCCTTCGCCGCGCTTTATAAGTGTTGCGGTTGGAGCGTGCGACAACAGCTCTGCCACGGTGCCTTGCAAACGAGTCGAGACTGATCATGTACCAGTGAAAATCTGACGCCTACAGGGTGCGTCGTATCCAGTACAGGGAGGGTCGTATCCAGTGTTGGTGACGTCGTTTACAGCTTTTTCCCAAGGTAAAACCACGGGATTTGCTCATCTGCACCGCAAAAAACGGCCAAAAACAGTGTTCGCACGCAAGCGACGCTGGTGAGCATGGATGCGTCGGTGTGAGACGCCGTGACGGCAGATAAAACCTTGATGATGCTGCCATCTGGGCCTGTAGCTCGCGTAACCCTTTCTTGATCCCAATTTCGGCGCCGGCTGTCCATATCCTGCGTTGCTGCTCCTCGCCATAGCGGAGCTATGACTCGTCGCAGCGCCTTGGCTATGAACAGCCGGCATCCGAACTTGGGCTCAATAAAGGGCCACGCGAGCTACGAGCGTAGCAGCTCACTGTTGCCCGGCCCGTGCTTATCGAGGAGTTCCACGTTAATGGCTATCAGCGTTTTCGACCTGTTCAAGATCGGCATCGGGCCTTCGAGTTCTCACACCGTCGGCCCCATGCGCGCCGCGGCGTTGTTCGTCCAGGCACTGCGTGGGCGCGAATGGTTGGAACAGGTTCGGCGTGTCGAAGTTCAGCTGTACGGCTCATTGTCGGCCACCGGCATCGGCCATGGCAGCGACACCGCCACCATCATGGGCCTGATGGGCGAATGGCCGGACGCGATCGACCCCTCGCAAATCGGCCCACGCATCCATACCCTGCGCGAAACCGACACCCTGCTGCTGGACGGGCGTTTGCCGGTGCCGTTTGTGTGGGCCCGGGACATGCGCCTGCTCGATGAAAACCTGCCGTTCCATCCCAACGCCATGACCCTGGTGGTGTATGGCGATGACGGTGAGCTGCACCGCGACACTTACTACTCGGTGGGCGGCGGTTTTGTGGTGGATGAAGCCCAGGCCCAAAGCGGCGTGGCGGACATGGACCGCACCGAACTGCCCTATGACTTTTCCAGCGCCGTGGAGCTGTTGCACCTGTGCAAGACCCACAACCTGCGCGTCGCCGAGTTGATGCTGGCGAATGAAAAGGTCTGGCGCTCCGAAGAAGAAATCCGCAGCGGCTTGATGAAACTCTGGCGTGCCATGCAGGACTGCGTGGAGCAGGGCCTCAAGCACGAAGGCATCCTGCCTGGTGGCCTGAACGTGCGCCGTCGCGCGGCCAAGTTGCACCGCAGTTTGCAAGAGCTGGGCAAACCCAATGTGATCGGCTCGACCCTCAGCGCCATGGAGTGGGTCAACCTGTTCGCCCTGGCGGTCAACGAAGAAAACGCCGCCGGTGGGCGCATGGTCACCGCACCCACCAATGGCGCGGCGGGCATCATCCCGGCGGTGCTGCACTACTTTATGAAGTTCAGTGAAGAAGTCACCGAGGCCAACGTGGTCGACTACCTGCTCGGCGCGGCGGCGGTAGGGATCCTGTGCAAGAAGAACGCTTCGATCTCCGGCGCCGAAGTCGGCTGCCAGGGTGAGGTGGGTTCGGCGTGCGCGATGGCTGCGGCGGGGCTCGCGGAAATCCTGGGCGCCACGCCGGAGCAACTGTGCAACGCCGCCGAAATCGGCCTGGAACATAACCTCGGCCTGACCTGCGACCCGGTGGGCGGGCTGGTGCAAGTGCCGTGCATCGAGCGCAACGCAATCGCGGCGGTCAAGGCGATCAACGCCGCGCAAATGGCCCTGCGTGGCGACGGCCAGCACTTTATCTCCCTGGACCGGGTGATCCGCACCATGCGCGATACCGGCGCAGACATGCATGACAAGTACAAAGAGACGTCGCGGGGTGGCTTGGCGGTCAGCGCGGTTGAGTGCTGAGACCGGGTCGCCTGCATCGCGGTGGTTCAGGCGACACTGCTCATAAAGTGAACACCCAAGCCAAAAGCGCCACCTTTTAGCGCGTCGCAAACAGATAAGTAGCTCCCAAACGATTTCCCCTCGACCTTCTGTCGCCCGTGCTTTGGGTGACAGACCCGTCCCACCCCCTCAAAGCGCCTTCCCACAAGTGCTACCGATCTGCTCACGCACTGTGGCGAGCCTGCTCCTACGTCGTTTTCAGGCTATATCCCGCACATCCCGCGCGGGCTTATATAGACGCGTCAACAGGTCGTTTTCAGGATTTATTGAATACGCATTCAATTTTAGGCACGGCATTTGCTCTATCCATTCAAAGCCTCTCTTCTTTACAGATGAAGAGCGCAATAACAAGAGCCTCGCCTGAGGCCATCACCCGCTTTGTGTGAGGAGATACCGCGATGACGTCGTTCAACTCAGGGGCCCAACCCCAGAACCGTGCGCCTCAATCCATCGGCTTTTTGCTGCTGGACAATTTCACGCTGATTTCCCTGGCGTCGGCAGTCGAACCGCTGCGCATGGCCAACCAGTTGTCCGGTCGCGAGCTGTATCGCTGGACCACGCTGAGTGTGGATGGCAACCAGGTCTGGGCCAGCGACGGTCTGCAAATCACTCCCGATGCCTCCATGCACAAAGCCCCGGTGCTCGACACCGTCATCGTATGCGGCGGCGTGGGGATCCAGCGCACCGTCACCCGTGAACACGTGTCGTGGCTGCAAAGCCAGGCGCGCCAGTCCCGTCGCCTCGGCGCGGTGTGCACCGGCAGTTGGGCCCTGGCCTGCGCCGGTCTGCTCGACGGATTCGATTGCAGTGTGCATTGGGAATGCCTGGCCTCGATGCAGGAAGCCTTCCCCCGTGTATCGATGAGCACCCGCCTGTTCACCCTCGACCGCAACCGCTTCACCAGCTCCGGCGGCACTGCGCCGCTGGACATGATGCTGCACCTGATCAGCCGCGACCACGGTCGTGAACTGTCGGCCGCCATCTCCGAGATGTTCGTGTACGAACGCATCCGCAACGAACAGGATCACCAGCGCGTGCCGCTCAAGCACATGCTCGGCACCAACCAGCCGAAGCTGCAGGAAATCGTCGCGCTGATGGAAGCCAACCTGGAAGAGCCGATCGACCTGGACGAACTGGCGGTGTACGTCGCCGTGTCGCGTCGCCAGTTGGAGCGCCTGTTCCAGAAATACCTGCACTGCTCACCGTCGCGCTACTACCTCAAACTGCGCCTGATTCGTGCACGGCAGCTGCTCAAGCAAACGCCGATGTCGATCATCGAAGTGGCGTCGGTGTGCGGGTTTGTGTCCACGCCGCACTTCTCCAAGTGCTACCGCGAATACTTCGGTATTCCGCCACGCGATGAGCGCGTGGGTTCCAACACTGCCCAGCAGGTGGCGATGATGCCGATTCCGCAGGCGCTGGTGCTGGCGCCGTTGGCGGGGCCGATGTCGGCGTTGAGCCAGGCGCGCAATGAGTCGACGTTTGCCAGCGTAAGGCTTTAAACCGAGTTGACCGCATCGCAGGCAAGCCTCCTCCCACACTGGACCATGGACGGACGCGGTCAAGTGTGGGAGGGGGGCTTGCCCCGATAGCGATCTGTCAGGCGCCAGAGTTCTGCTTGAACTGCATCAACGCCGGCAACAACTGCTTATCAATCGCCTGACGCACCGCCGGCAAAATCGTCGCGCTACTGGTGTACATCTGCTCAACCATGCCCTTGAGCGCCTTGGCCCGTGCTTCGCTCAAGCCGCGCACGGCGCACTCGCAGGCCTGTTCGGCGCTGGCGCCGCTGGACACTTCGAAACCCAACGAGCGCAGTTGGTCCAACAGGTCATTCTGGTCAATCAAATCCGCGTGCATCATGACGTTTATCCTGTGAGGGGAGCGGGGTCTGAGCTGGATTCTGGTAGCCGCCCAGGCACGCGGCAAGGACAGAATGCGCGAATGCCTCGGATGGCTATGAGCGTGTCGTTTTCGGGCCATGTGCCGAACGCACTTACCGGCACACTGAACCCAGGCCCACAGCTTGAAGGTTTGGTCACCCTCGGGATGTACAGCTCACACAAGGCACCTCTGCCCCGATCCAGTCACGGCTGGATCGGGGCTTTTTTTGCCGGTAAACCGATGGCCCGGCCGAGCAGGGCAGGCCTTGGCAGGTCGGCTTGTTCAGCGCTGATGGCGTTGAGTCTTTCCAGCGTAGCCTCACTGAACGGCGTGGCATGCGGCCCGGCAAGGTCGACGTGCAACAGCATCTGCTCATTGCCCGCGAGGGACTTCCCATCACCCGCCAGGTGCAGGCTGTGATAGAGGTGCAGGCGCTTGGCGTCGTGGGCGATCAGTTGGGTATGTACC
Organism: Pseudomonas sp. S3_A03; assembly: GCF_054668275.1. Lineage (NCBI taxonomy): Bacteria > Pseudomonadati > Pseudomonadota > Gammaproteobacteria > Pseudomonadales > Pseudomonadaceae > Pseudomonas > Pseudomonas sp. S3_A03. The sequence goes on along the minus strand of NZ_CP162753.1, from coordinate 3,580,983 downwards.
TCAACCTCGGCGCCGAGTTTCACTTCGTGCAGGTAGTTCAGGTGCAGCTCCAGGGTGAACAGCGAGTGGCCGCTGGCTTCGCGGTTGTCGCTGTCCAGGCCCAGGGTGTCCATCAGCGCGTCGGTGGCGTAGCTGAAAATCAGCAAATAGAACGCGTCGCGCAGATGGCCGTTGTAGTCGACCCAGGCGGGCTGGATTTTTGTGGTGTAGGTGGTCAATGCAGGCATGAGTCCGTACTCGGTCGAAGGTGGGAGGAGCAAGCCCCCTCCCACAGGGTTATTCAGCGAAGCTCATGCCGTGCTTGGCTTTGGTGGTTTTCACCGCCTCCAGTACCGCCAGCAGGCAATCATCACGATAGCGCTCCAGCGCCGAAATGCTGTGCGTGCCCAACTGGTCACGGGTGCCATCGACCACCTCGTCGATCAATTTGTCGGTCAGTTCCGGCGCCGGCAAATAGGTCCACGGCAACTGCAACGCCGGGCCGAACTGCGCCATGAAGTGGCGCATACCCGCATCACCGCCCGCCAGGGTGTAGGTGAGGAAGGTGCCCATGAACGACCAGCGCAACCCGGCGCCAAAGCGAATGGCATCGTCGATTTCGCCGGTGGTGGCCACGCCGTCATTGACCAGGTGCAGCGCCTCGCGCCATAGCGCTTCGAGCAGGCGATCGGCGATAAACCCCGGGACTTCCTTGCGCACATGCAGCGGGCGCATGCCGAGGGATTCATACACCGTGATCGCCGCCTGGATCGCCTCCGGTGCGGTATTTTTACCGCCCACCACCTCCACCAATGGCAGCAGGTAAACCGGGTTGAACGGGTGCCCGACCACACAGCGTTCCGGGTGGGTCGAACCCTCATAGAACTCGCTCGGCAACAGGCCCGAGGTGCTCGAACCGATCAACGCATTCGGTTTGGCCGCTGCGCTGATCTTGCCGTGCAGTTCCAGCTTCAGCTCCAGGCGTTCGGGGGCGCTTTCCTGGATGAAGTCGGCGTCTTTACGCACGCCTCAACCGTCGCCACAAAGCGCAGGCGGTCCTGGGACGCGCCGGGCGCCAGGCCCTGTTTCTCCAAGGCGCCCCAGGCATTGGCGACGCGTTTGCGCAGCGCCGCTTCGGCGCCGGGGGCCGGGTCCCAGGCCACTACATCCAGGCCATGGGCCAACGCGCGGGCTACCCAGCCGCTGCCGATGACACCGCTGCCGAGGGCGGCGAAGGTTTTGATTTCTGTAATAAAGCGCATGGCACATTCCTAAAGAGTTCGGTGATCCCCTGTGGGAGGGGGCAAGCCCCCACATTTTTAGCCGCGTTTGGTCAGGCCCATCCTGATTCGGCCTTCGGCCGGGCTCAGCACCCGCGCGCCCAACCGGCTGAGGATTTCCCCCGCGCGTTCCACCAGTTGACCATTGGTGGCAAGCACGCCCTTGTCCAGCCACAGGTTGTCTTCCAGGCCGACCCGCACGTTGCCGCCCAGCAGCACCGCCTGCGCCGCCATCGGCATTTGCATGCGGCCGATGCCGAAGCCGGCCCACACCGCGTCGGCGGGCAGGTTGTCGACCATGGCTTTCATGGTGGTGGTATCGGCCGGCGCGCCCCATGGGATGCCCAGGCACAGTTGGAACAGCGGGTTGTCCAGCAGGCCTTCCTTGATCATCTGCTTGGCGAACCACAGGTGGCCGGTGTCGAAGATTTCCAGCTCGGCCTTTACGCCCAGTGCTTGGATGCGTTTGGCCCCGGCACGCAGTTGCGCCGGGGTGGACACGTAAATGGTGTCGCCATCGCCGAAGTTCAGGGTGCCGCAGTCCAGCGTGCAGATTTCCGGCAGCAGTTCTTCGACATGCGCCAGGCGCGTCAACGGGCCGACCAGATCGGTGTTGGGGCCGAACTCCATCGGGTTCTCGCCGCCACCGATCTCCAGGTCGCCACCCATGCCGGCGGTCAGGTTGACGATGATGTCGATGTCGGCCTCGCGGATGCGCTCCATCACTTCGCGGTACAGCGCCACATCGCGGCTGAACCTGCCGGTTGCGGGGTCGCGCACATGGCAATGGACCACGGTGGCGCCGGCCTTGGCCGCTTCAACCGCCGCTGCGGCGATCTGTTTGGGGGTGACCGGCACGTGCGGGCTTCTGGCGGTGGTGTCGCCAGCACCGGTGAGTGCGCAGGTGATGATGACGTCGTGGTTCATGAGTCGGTTCCTTACAGGCGTGGTGGTGCCGTTCGCGGTCGGTAATGACCGCGAAACGGTGATTCGAAAAGATTATTTACCGGTCAATTGCAGGTTGGCCGCAGCCGGTTTGCCGTCAAAGGTGGTCACGCCTTCCAGCCAGCGGGCCTGGTCCTGGGGGTGATCCTTGAGCCATTGCCTGGCGGACTCCAGAGCGTCCTTGTGATCCAGCAGCGGCTGCATCATCCGGCTCTCGTCGGCGGCGGTGAAGGTCAGGTTGGTCAGCAGTTTGTGCACGTTGGGGCATTGTTCGGCGTAGGTGGGCGTCGTCACGGTCCAGACGGTGGCCATGCCTTCGTTCGGGCCCAGGGCGTCTTCGCTGCCGCTGAGGTAGGTCATCGCGACGTTGACGTTCATCGGGTGCGGCGCCCAGCCGAAGAACACCACGGCTTCCTTGCGGCGCACGGCGCGGTCCACGGCAGCGAGCATGCCGGCTTCGCTGGACTCCACCAGCTGGAACTTGCCCAGGCCGAACTGGTTCTTGGCGATCATCGCCTTGATCTGCGTATTGGCGCCCGAACCTGGCTCGATACCATAGATCTTGCCCCCCAGTTCTTTCTCGAACCTGGCGATGTCGGCGAAGGTTTTCAGGCCCTTGTCCGCCAGATAAGTCGGTACCGCCAAGGTGGCGCGGGCGTCTTCCAGGCTGGGTTTGTCGAGAACCTTGACCTGTTTGGCATCGACGAAGGGGCTGATGGTCTGGGTCATCAGCGGGTTCCAGTAGCCCAGGAACAGGTCCAGGCGCTGGTCGCGGATGCCGGCGAAGATGATTTGCTGGGAGGCGCTGGTCTGTTTGGTCTGGTAGCCGAGGCCGTCGAGCAACACTTGGGTCATGGCGCTGGTGGCGATGACGTCGGTCCAGTTCACCACGCCCATGCGCACATTCCGGCAGGATTGCGCGTCGGCGGCGAATACGCTGGTGCTCAAGATGGCGCTGGCGCTGAGTGCGAGCACGCAGCGGCGGATCAGTCGGTTCATGGTGGGGCCCTCGGCAGGTCGTTATTGTGGGGTCCGGCGTCTTTGTGCGCCGTGAGGCCAAGTTACGTACCTTCGCAGCCGACAAAACGCACGGCGGCGACCGGCTCTTGCACTGGAGCGACCTGTCCCCTTGAATCCGCGGGTGAACGGGCGTATCACAGTGCCACGCTGCCCGTATGACGAGAGCGCCACCATGTCCCAGGATTTCTACTTTCTGCTGATGCCGGGGTTCTCGGCCATCGGGTTTATTTCCGCGCTGGAACCGCTGCGGGTGGCCAACCGTTTTCGCGGCGAGCTGTACCGCTGGCATGTGTTGAGCGCCGACGGCGGCGCGGTGCTGGCGAGCAACGGCATGTCGGTCAACGCCGATGCCGCGCTGGAACCGCTGAAAAAAGGCGCGACCTTGCTGGTGGTGGCCGGCTTCGAGCCGTTGCAGTTTGCCACCTCCGCGCTGGAGCACTGGTTGCGGCGCCTCGATCACGACGGCGTGACCCTCGGGGCCATCGACACCGGCGCCTGCGTGCTCGCCGAAGCGGGCCTGCTCGATGGCCATCGCGTGACCCTGCATTGGGAAGCCATCGACGCGTTCAAAGAATCTTATCCACAGCTGACGGTGACCCAGGAACTGTTCGAGATTGACCGTCGCCGCATCACCTGCGCCGGCGGCACCGCGTCCATCGACCTGATGCTCGACCTGATCGCCCAGGCCCACAGCTCGGAGTTGGCCATTCAAGTGTCCGAGCAATTCGTGCTCGGCCGTATCCGCCCGCGCAAAGACCATCAGCGCATGCAGATCGCCACGCGCTACGGCATCAACAACAAAAAACTGGTGCAGGTGATCGGCGAAATGGAACAGCACACCGAACCGCCGCTGAGCACGCTGGCGCTGGCTGAAGCGATCAAGGTTACCCGGCGCCAGTTGGAGCGCTTGTTCCGTCTGCATCTGAACGATACGCCGAGCAACTTCTACTTGGGCCTGCGCCTGGAAAAAGCCCGGCAACTGCTGCGCCAAAGTGACCTGAGTGTGCTGGAAGTGAGTATTGCCTGTGGGTTTGAGTCGCCGTCGTATTTCACGCGCAGTTACCGAGCGCGGTTTGCCAAATGCCCACGGGAGGATCGGCGACGGGAGGTGGTTTGACGGGCGATTATAGTCAATTATACTCAGCGCTATAATTTATAGCGTTTTGAATAATTGAGTATAAAGCCATGTCCAAGCACAGCGGTTTTGTGTTCCGCCGTCCCGCCCTGGCAAGCAGCATTGCCGATGGTCTGGTGGGCGCCGGTATTCAGGATTTCACCTCCGGGCTGTTCCTTGCGGCGCCGCGTCGCACCGGCAAAAGTACATTTTTGCGCGAGGATCTGATCCCTGAGTGTCAGCTGCGAGGTTGGCTTGCCGTGTACGTCGACCTGTGGGCCGACAAAGACAAAGACCCGGCGGAGTTGATCGCCAGTGCTATTGCCGCCGCCCTGGTGCCCTATGAAAAAGGCATTCGCAAACTGGCCAGAACATTGGCATCGAGAAACTGAGCTTTCTGCGTACCTTGTCCTGGGACTTCAGCAAGCCCCAATTGCCCGTCGGCGCGACGTTGACCCAGGCCTTGGAGTTGCTGCACAGCGCTGCCGAAAAACCCGTGGTGCTGGTGATTGACGAAGCGCAGCACGCGTTAAGCAGCGATTCGGGAATCAACGCGATGTTCGCGCTCAAGGCCGCCCGGGATCAGCTCAACCAAGGCCGTGACGAGGACGGCAGTGGCTTGCACCTGGTGTTCACCGGCTCCAACCGCGACAAGCTGGCCCATCTGGTCCTGGGCAAAAGCCAGCCGTTCTTTGGCTCCAGCATCACGCCGTTTCCGCTGCTGGGCAAAGCGTTCACCCAAGCCTACACCGCGCACCTTAATGCCCACCTGGCCACGACCAACCAGTTCAAGGCGGCGGATATCGACGACGCCTTCGAGCTGGTCGGCCGCCGCCCCGAGATGCTGCGCACCATCATCGGCGAGGTCGCCTTGGAGTTGGGCGAGGCGAGCAATCTGGGCGAATTGCTGCACAGCCGCGCCGAATTGCTGCGCGCCGGTGTATGGACCGAATTCGAAAGCGCCTGGAACGCGCTGACCATCCCGCAGCGTGCAGTGCTGCAGGTGATGGTGGAGCGCTTGCACGGCAATCAACCCTTTGCGCCGTTTACCGACAGCACCATTACGGCGGTCAGCAAGGCACTGGAGGATATGGGCAGCGATGTGGTGCCGGGTACCCAGACTATTCAGGCCTGTATCGATGCCTTGCGTGACAAGGAATTGGTATGGAAGTCGAGCCGGGGCGGCTACGCGCTGGAAGACAAGGCGTTCGGGGATTGGCTGCTGTACAAGCGCCCTACACCCCAACTGAAAACAACCTGAATCCAATGTGAACCGGGTCTGACTGTGGTGTGGCTTACTTTTTCATCAGTACCGAACAGGCTGCTTTATAAGCCTCATGCTGATACTTGTTCAGCGTCGCCGGCAGTTCAAAACCGTGCTTCTTGTTCTGCGCATTGATCGTCTGCGGCGACAGCAGCGTCACCTCGACCGACTCCAGCAGCTGAAACACGCCTTCAATCTTGAACGTGGTCGGCCCGCCGGCGAATTCGCCTTTCTTGCTGCGCTTCTTGATCGCGATGCGAGTGATGGCGTTGGCCTGCACAAAGGCCTTCACCTGGGCGGCAAAGGCTTTGACGTTGGCCGCTTCGTCGTCATCTTCCAGCGCGATTTTCTTGGTGGCCAGGGCGACATGGGTCAGCGCCTGGTTGTCCAGCGAGGCGACGGCGATGATGGCTTCGCTGCCTTTGATTTCGATACCGCAGATGCTCATGAATGGCCTTGGTTCAGATTAAAAGTGGCAGGGATTGTCGCTTATTCCTGCCCAATCGACTCCAAAACTCCGACCGCTCATCGCTCATGCGCGCCAGGCAATCATTTTGCGCAATCGCATACGCCTTGGTGCCGGTCACCGCCGGGAAGGTGTCCACGGCGCAATCGGCGTCACGCAGTTTTTCCCACTTCTGCTGGGCGTCCTTCAGACGAGCGGTAATGTCCGCCAGCTTGGTCTTGTCGCTGCCGTAGGTCGAAGCCATGCGTTCGAGCAGGCCCTGATAGTTGTCTTTTAACAACTGTTCAGCGGTGGTTTTGTTGTAGGAGGCGCATTCCAGGGTTTGTTTGTCGTTTTCGATGCCATCGCACGGCGTGCTGTCGGTGTCTTCGGCCGCGTGGACGCCGGTTGCGATGAGTGCCAAAGCCAGGAAAATCGATTTCATTGCGCCGTCTCATATCAGGTAATGGCCGAATTCTGGCTCAAGCGTAAGACAAATAACAGCCGCTAGTCAGACACCTCTTAACACCCTTTGTCGCGGATTGACGCTTTCGGCAATTCCCCTGTCGTTTTTGCACCCGGCTCGGTCGGCCCCTGGGCATATGCTGGCCCCAAAGCGCCGGCAGACGATTCGGCGCATGAATCGCCAATAAGGGGACGCCTGATGAGCCCAGCCGAGTTGCACGCCGACAGCATCGTTATCGACGGGCTGATTATTGCCAAGTGGAATCGCGACCTGTTCGAGGACATGCGCAAAGGCGGCCTCACCGCCGCCAACTGCACCGTGTCGGTGTGGGAAGGCTTCCAGGCCACGATCAATAACATCGTCGCCAGCCAGACCCTGATCCGCGAGAACAGCGACCTGGTGATCCCGGTGAAAACCACCGCCGACATCCGTCGCGCCAAAGAGCAGGGCAAGACCGGCATTATTTTCGGTTTCCAGAATGCCCACGCGTTTGAAGACCAGCTCGGCTACGTCGAGATCTTCAAGCAGCTCGGCGTCGGTGTGGTGCAGATGTGCTACAACACCCAGAACCTGGTGGGCACCGGCTGCTATGAGCGTGACGGCGGCCTGTCGGGCTTCGGGCGTGAGATCGTTGGCGAGATGAACCGCGTCGGCATCATGTGCGACCTGTCCCACGTGGGTTCCAAGACCAGCGAAGAAGTCATCCTCGAATCGAAAAAACCGGTGTGCTACTCCCACTGCCTGCCGTCGGGCCTTAAAGAGCACCCGCGTAACAAGTCCGATGAAGAACTCAAGTTCATTGCCGACCATGGCGGTTTTGTCGGTGTGACCATGTTCGCGCCGTTCCTGGCCAAGGGCATCGATTCGACCATCGACGACTACGCCGAAGCCATTGAATACACCATGAACATCGTCGGCGAAGACGCCATCGGCATCGGCACCGACTTCACCCAGGGCCATGGCCAGGATTTCTTCGAAATGCTCACCCATGACAAGGGCTACGCCCGCCGCCTGACCAGCTTCGGCAAGATCATCAACCCGCTGGGCATCCGCACCGTGGGCGAGTTCCCCAACCTCACCGAGACCCTGCTCAAGCGCGGCCATCCTGAGCGCGTGGTGCGCAAGATCATGGGCGAGAACTGGGTGAACGTCCTAAAGGACGTCTGGGGCGAATAAGCCACCGCTCGCTTGATCCTTCACCCGTCGCCATTCGCGCGGCGGGCATCAAAACGAATTTTCTGGAGTTAAGTTTCCATGGCCAAGATCGCCCCGCAATTGCCAATCGAAGTCGACAGCGAAACCGGTGTCTGGACCTCCGACGCCCTGCCGATGCTGTACGTGCCGCGCCATTTCTTCGTCAACAACCACATGGGCATCGAAGAAGTACTGGGCGCCGACGCCTACGCCGAGATTCTCTACAAGGCCGGCTACAAGTCCGCCTGGCACTGGTGTGAAAAAGAAGCCGAGTGCCACGGCCTGGAAGGCGTCGCGGTGTTCGAGCACTACATGAAGCGCCTGTCGCAACGCGGCTGGGGCCTGTTCAAGATCCAGGACATCGACCTCGACAAAGGCACCGCCAGCGTCACGCTTGAGCACTCGGCATTCGTCTATGTGTACGGCAAGGTCGGGCGCAAGGTCGACTACATGTTCACCGGCTGGTTTGCCGGTGCCATGGACCAGATCCTGGAAGCCCGTGGCAGCAAGATCCGCACCGTCGCCGAACAAGTCTACGGAGGCTCCGAAGAGGGCTTTGATTCTGGTTTGTTCACCGTCAAGCCGTTGTAAGCCGAGGACCGTGCCATGGCTTTCGAAGCAATGTTCCAGCCGATCCAGATCGGCAAACTGACTATCCGCAACCGCGTACTCAGTACTGCCCATGCCGAGGTGTATGCCACCGACGGCGGCATGACCACTGACCGCTACGTGAAGTACTACGAAGAGAAAGCCAAGGGCGGTATCGGCCTGGCGATCTGCGGCGGCTCCTCGGTGGTGGCCATCGACAGCCCCCAGGAATGGTGGAGCTCGGTGAACCTGTCCACCGACCGCATCATCCCGCACTTCCAGAACCTGGCCGACGCCATGCACAAGCATGGCGCCAAGATCATGATCCAGATTACTCACATGGGCCGTCGCTCGCGTTGGGACGGCTTCAACTGGCCGACCCTGATGTCGCCGTCCGGCGTGCGCGAGCCGGTGCACCGCGCTACCTGCAAGACCATCGAGCCGGAAGAGATCTGGCGCGTGATCGGCAACTACGCCCAGGCTGCGCGCCGGGCCAAGGCCGGCGGCCTGGACGGTGTGGAACTGTCCGCGGTGCACCAGCACATGATCGACCAGTTCTGGAGCCCGCGGGTCAACAAGCGTACCGACGAATGGGGCGGCAGCTTTGAAGGCCGCATGAAGTTCGGCCTGGAAGTACTCAAGGCCGTGCGTGCCGAAGTGGGCGATGACTTCTGCGTGGGCATGCGCCTGTGCGGCGACGAGTTCCATCCGGACGGCCTGTCCCACGAGGACATGAAGCAGATCGCCAAGTACTACGACGACACCGGCATGCTCGACTTCATCGGTGTGGTGGGCTCGGGTTGCGACACCCACAACACCCTGGCCAACGTGATCCCGAACATGAGTTACCCGCCGGAGCCGTTCCTGCACCTGGCGGCCGGCATCAAGGAAGTGGTCAAGGTCCCGGTGCTGCACGCGCAGAACATCAAGGACCCGAACCAGGCCACGCGGATCCTGGAAGGCGGCTATGTGGACATGGTCGGCATGACCCGTGCGCACATCGCAGACCCGCACCTGATCGCCAAGATCAAGATGGGTCAGATCGACCAGATCAAGCAGTGTGTCGGCGCCAACTACTGCATTGACCGCCAGTATCAGGGCCTGGACGTGCTGTGCATCCAGAACGCCGCGACCTCCCGTGAATACATGGGCGTGCCGCACATCATCGAAAAATCCACCGGGCCCAAGCGCAAAGTCGTGGTGGTCGGTGCCGGCCCAGCCGGGATGGAAGCGGCGCGCGTCGCCGCCGAGCGTGGCCACGACGTGACCTTGCTGGAGAAAAAAGAATTTATCGGCGGGCAAATCACCACGGCTTCCAAAGCGCCGCAGCGCGACCAGATTGCCGGCATCACGCGCTGGTTCCAGCTGGAACTGGCGCGCTTGAAAGTCGACCTGCGCCTGGGCGTGGCGGCCGATGCAGACACCATCCTGGACCTGCGTCCGGACGTGGTCGTGCTGGCGGTCGGCGGGCACCCGTTTATCGAGCAGAACGAACACTGGGGCGCCGCCGAAGGTTTAGTGGTGAGCAGTTGGGACGTGCTCGACGGCAAAGTCGCGCCGGGCAAGAACGTGCTGGTGTACGACACCATCTGCGAATTCACCGGCATGTCGGTGGCCGACTTCCTGGCCGACAAAGGCTGCCAGGTGGAGATCGTCACCGACGACATCAAGCCGGGCGTTGCCATTGGCGGTACGTCGTTCCCCACCTACTACCGCAGCATGTACCCCAAGGAAGTGATCATGACCGGCGACATGATGCTGGAGAAGGTCTATCGCGAGGGTGACAAGCTGGTGGCGGTGCTGGAGAACGAATACACCGGCGCCAAGGAAGAACGGGTGGTCGACCAGGTGGTAGTGGAGAACGGCGTGCGTCCGGACGAGGCCATTTACTACGGGCTCAAGGAAGGCTCGCGCAACAAGGGCCAGATCGACGTCGAAGCGCTGTTCGCGATCAAGCCGCAGCCGTGCCTGAGCGAGGCGGGCGAGGGGTACTTGCTGTTCCGCATCGGTGACTGTGTGGCGCAGCGTAATACCCACGCCGCCATCTATGACGCCCTGCGCTTGTGCAAGGATTTCTGACCCGACTGGGTTCAAATGTGGGAGGGGCTTGCCCCGATGGCGGAGTGTCAGTTGATACAGCTGTAGCTGACCCACCGCTATCGGGGGCAAGCCCCCTCCCACATTAGTTTTGTGTGGTCTGTGGGAGCTTCACCATGTTGAACACCTTGCTGCCTATTCTCCTGTTTGCCGCCCTGGGCCTCGCCGTCCTCGGCGCCCTGCGCCGCGTGAACATGTGGCGCCGTGGCCGCGCCTCCAAAGTCGACCTGCTGGGCGGCCTGCTGGCCATGCCCAAGCGCTATATGGTCGACCTGCACCACGTGGTCGCCCGCGACAAATACATCGCCAATACCCACGTCGCTACGGCGTTGGGTTTTGTGCTGTCGGCGCTGCTGGCGATCCTGGTACACGGTTTCGGCCTGCAAAGTCGCATTCTTGGCTACGCGCTGCTGTTGGCGTCGACATTGATGTTTGTCGGCGCGATCTTCATGTACCTGCGCCGCCGCAACCCACCCGCGCGCCTGTCCAAAGGCCCCTGGATGCGCCTGCCGAAAAGCCTGCTGGCGTTCTCGGTGAGCTTCTTCCTGGTGACCTTGCCGGTGGCCGGGATTCTGCCGGCGGACTTCGGCGGCTGGTTGCTCGCGGCGCTGCTCGGTGTGGGCGTGCTGTGGGGCGTGTCCGAGATGTTCTTCGGCATGACCTGGGGCGGGCCGATGAAACACGCCTTCGCCGGTGCCCTGCACCTGGCCTGGCACCGCCGTGCCGAGCGCTTCGGCGGCGGCCGTTCCACCGGTTTGAAGCCGCTGGACCTGAGCGATAAAACCGCGCCCCTGGGGGTGGAAAAACCCAAGGATTTCACCTGGAACCAACTGCTCGGCTTTGATGCCTGCGTGCAGTGCGGCAAGTGCGAAGCGGCGTGCCCGGCGTTTGCCGCCGGCCAGCCGCTGAACCCGAAAAAACTCATCCAGGACATGGTGGTCGGCCTGGCCGGTGGCACCGATGCCAAGTTCGCCGGCAGCCCGTACCCTGGCAAACCGATCGGCGAGCACGGCGGCAACCCGCACCAGCCGATCGTCAATGGTTTGGTGGACGCCGAGACCCTGTGGTCGTGCACCACCTGCCGCGCCTGCGTGGAAGAGTGCCCGATGATGATCGAGCACGTGGACGCCATCGTCGACATGCGCCGCCATCTCACCCTGGAAAAAGGCGCCACGCCAAACAAGGGTGCCGAAGTCCTCGAAAACCTGATCGCCACCGACAACCCCGGCGGTTTCGCGCCGGGCGGTCGCCTGAACTGGGCGGCGGATTTGAACCTGCCGTTGCTCAGCGACAAAGGCAGTTGCGACGTGCTGTTCTGGGTCGGTGACGGTGCCTTCGACATGCGCAACCAGCGCACCCTGCGCGCTTTCGTCAAGGTACTGAAGGCGGCCAAGGTCGACTTCGCCGTACTCGGCCTGGAAGAACGCGACAGCGGCGACGTGGCGCGACGCCTGGGCGATGAAGCGACCTTCCAATTGCTGGCTTCGCGCAATATCCAGACCCTGGCCAAATACAGCTTCAAACGCATCGTCACCTGCGACCCGCACAGTTTCCATGTGCTGAAAAACGAATACGGCGCCTTCAACGGCAACTACCTCGTGCAGCATCACAGCACCTTCATGGCCGAGCTGATCGGCGACGGCGCGCTGAACCTGGGCCAGCACAAAGGCAACAGCGTGACTTACCACGACCCGTGCTACCTGGGCCGTTACAACGGTGAGTACGAGGCGCCGCGCCAAGTGCTGCGTGCGTTGGGCATTGAGGTCAAGGAAATGCAGCGCTCGGGCTTCCGTTCGCGTTGCTGCGGCGGTGGCGGCGGCGCGCCGATCACCGACATTCCCGGCAAGCAACGGATCCCGGACATGCGCATGGAAGACATCCGCGAAACCGGCGCCGAACTGGTGGCCGTGGGTTGCCCGCAATGCACCGCGATGCTTGAAGGTGTGGTCGAACCCCGCCCATTGATCAAAGACATTGCCGAACTGGTGGCCGACGCCTTGCTTGAAGAACCCACACCGGCGAAAGCGCCTAAACGTGAACCAGCGGAGGTGCACTGATGAGCGACATTATCCGCCGCGACCCCCGTGCCGAATGGATCGCCCGTAACCGTCTGCACCCGCTGCACGCGGCGATGCAGCCGGCGCAACACAGCTGGATGGGGCCTAACGGCGTTGTCCGCAAAAACGTGCATGGCGTGGGTTTTATCGGCCCCAACGGCATCAAGCGTATCGACCGCAGCGGCGCCCAGCAGGGCGGCGCGGCCAAGCGCAGCGCTGCGGTAGAGGTGCAATTGCCGCTGCATCAGGTGCCGGCGCCTGCGTTCTACATCAACGTAGTGCCGGACATGGTCGGCGGCCGCCTGAGCAGTCACGACCGCGACCTGCTGGGCCTGGCGCGGCAACTGGCCGGTGACGACGGCGCGGTGTTGGCGGTGGTGTTTGGTGAGCACAAGGAAAGCGCGTTCGCCACCGCCGGCGTCGACCGCCTGCTGGTGCTCGAAGGTCACGAATTCGAAGGTTATTCACCGGAGCAACGCGTGCAGGGTCTGCGCGCTGTGGATAACCAGTTCAACCCGCGCCACTGGCTGTTGCCCGACAGCCGTAGCGGCGGGGGCGAGTTGGGTCGGCGTTTTGCCGCCAGCCTCAAGGAACGCCCAGCCACACGGGTGTGGCAGATCAAGGGCGAGGAGTGCATCGGCCGCGCCGGTGCGGGCCAGCAAGACGTGGCGCGGCCATTACCGCGCTTGATCCTGGCTGCCGTGGAATGCGCCGATCCGGTCAGCGAAACCCGCCACGAAGTACTGCCCGTGGAGTTATCCACAACCCTGGCCCGCAGCCTGCCGCGTATCGAAGACCTCGGCGCGGTGGCGGTGGACCCGGCGGCGATCCCAATGGCCGAGGCGGAATTCATTTTTTCCGGCGGCAATGGCGTGAAGGACTGGGCACTGTTCCACCAGACCGCCGCCGCGCTCGGCGCCACCGAAGGCGCCTCGCGGGTCGCGGTGGACGATGGCTTTATGGCGCGTGACCGGCAGGTGGGCGCCAGTGGCACCTGGGTGACGGCGCGGGTGTATGTGGCCGTGGGGATTTCCGGGGCGATCCAGCACCTGCAAGGCATTGGTGCCTGCGACAAGGTGGTGGCGATCAACCTCGACCCCGGTTGCGACATGATCAAGCGTGCCGACCTGTCGGTGATCGGCGAAAGCGCCGCGATACTGCAAGCCTTGATCGATGCGGTCGAGGCCTACCGCAACGGCGCCAAGCGCGATGCGGCTTAAGCAAAGGATATGGCCATGACGACCAATGTAATCAGCCTGGTGTCCATCGGTGCCCACCCCACCTCGGGTCGCCCACGGCGCGCGGAGCAAGATGCGCGTGCCGTGGAATTGGGCCTGCAGATGGCTGGGGATAAGTTGCAGGTGCTGCACGCCGGCAACATCGCCGAACCCACGTTGCGCAGCTACCTGGGCATGGGGCTGCCACACCTGCATGTACTCGAACAACCGGCCGGTGCTGACGCATTGCCGGTGCTCAGCGACTATTTACGCGAGGCTGGTGCGCAGGTGGTGCTCACCGGCAGCCAGGCGGAAACCGGCGAAGGCTCGGGCATGCTGCCGTTCCTGCTGGCCGAGCAATTGGGCTGGCCGTTGATTGTGGGGCTGGCTCAGGTCGAGTCGATCGAAGGTGGCGTAGCCCACGTGCTGCAGGCCTTGCCGCGCGGTCAGCGGCGGCGCTTGAAGGTACGTTTGCCGTTTTTGGCGACGGTGGATAACGCGGCGCCCAAGCCCCGGCAAAGCGCGTACGGCCCGGCGCAACGCGGTGAGCTGGCGGCCCATGAAGTTGAAGTTGAAGAAGACGAGTTATTCACAGGCGCGGTGCTGCAACCGGCCAAGCCTCGGCCCAAGCGCCTCAAGGTGATCAAGGCCAAGAGCGGTGCCGACCGTATGAAAGCCGCCACGGCCAAGGCCAGCGGCGGCGGTGGGCAGGTGCTCAAGGGGCTGAGCCCCGAAGAGGGCGCGCAAGCCATTCTCAAGCTGCTCATAGAAGAGGGCGTCGTCCGCTGATCCACCGTGGGAGGGGCAAGCCCTCTCCCACAGGGTTGTGGAGTTTACCCACAATGCCTGTTGATCCGCCTGTGGATAACCTGTTCGCGGCTGCCCACAGCCTATATGAATCAAGCGCTCCAGCCCCCCGTACAAAAAATAACCAGGCTAACTCACGGTTTTTCATGGGTTTTTCTCCAGCGCACGGCGCAGACTTGCCCCCAAAGTCTGTTGGCGCTTCTGTGGATAAGATGTTTGCTGTCGCGTGCAGCCCTTATAAACAAAGGCTTGCAGAGCTTTGATCATATTTTGATCAAATAAGCAGTTTTAACCGTTTGATGGTCCGCAAAGCCTCGGTTTATGACGCTTCCAGCGGGTTTTCCACAATGCCGCCGAAGTTGCCCCCAAAGTCTGTTGGTGCTTCTGTGGATAAGGTGTTCGCGCACCGCTGTGACCCACGTTATTCGTGGGTTACAAGCAATTGATCAATAAGTGATCAGGCGCACTGGAAACCCTGAAACTTGAATAAGTCACGGATTTTCTTCAGTTAATTTTTGCGCAGGAAGCAGTTGCCCACAATTGCTGTGGGTGGCTCTGTGGATAAGTTGTTGGGTAACGGCTGCAGGCCAGGGTTACACAGGGTTGTCAGGGCTTTGGCTGTTTTTGTACAGCCAGAGCCCCGACAGTCGCGGCCTCACTCGTGGGCGGCTATGCCTTTGAGGTAAGGCGCGGGCGCCGCACCCAGGTTGCTCAGCATGCGTTCGCTGTACCAGTCCACAAAGTTCACCACGCCGAACTCATAGGTCTTGGAGTACGGGCCAGGCTGGTAGGCGGTGGAGTTGATGCCGCGCTGGTTCTCTTCGGCCAGGCGACGGTCCTGGTCGTTGGTGGCGTCCCACACCTGGCGCATGCGCTCCACGTCATAGTCCACGCCTTCGACGGCGTCCTTGTGGACGATCCACTTGGTGGTGACCATGGTTTCCTGGGCGCTGATCGGCCACACGGTGAACACAATGATGTGATCGCCCATGCAGTGGTTCCACGAGTGCGGCAGGTGCAGGATGCGCATCGAGCCCAGGTCCGGGTTCTTGATGCGGCCCATGAGCTTGGCGCAGCCTTGTTTGCCGTCCAGGGTCATCGACACGGTGCCTTTGAGCAGCGGCATGCGCACGATGCGGTTACGCAGGCCGAAGCTGGCGTGGGCGTAAGGGATTTTTTCGGCATCCCAGGCGGCGGCGGAGGCGGCGACGTGGTCCTTGAACGCCTGGTCGGCGCGTGGGTCGGTGACGTCATCCCATTCCAGCAGGGTTTTCAGCAATTCCGGGTGCGAGGCATTGCAGTGGTAGCACTCGCGGTTGTTTTCCAGCACCAGTTTCCAGTTGGCTTTCTCGAACAAGGTGGTTTGAATGGCCACCTTGGTGTTCTCCATGTCGTACGGTTCCATGTAATGGTTCAGTGTCGACAGGAAGTCATCGATGGCCGGCGGGTTCTCGGCCAGGCTGATGAAGATGTAGCCGCCGGCGGTCTTCACGTTCACCGGTTTAAGGCCGTATTGCTTCATGTCGAAGTCGGCGCCCATCTCGGTGCCGGCGAACAACAGGCGGCCGTCCAGTTCGTAGGTCCACTGGTGGTAGTGGCAAACGAGCTTGGCGACCTTGCCCTTGTCGCTGGTGCACAGGCGCGAGCCACGGTGGCGGCACACGTTGTGAAACGCATGCACCACGCCGTCGGCGCCACGGATCACGATGATCGGGTTCTTGCCCACTTGCAGGGTCAGGTAGTTGCCCTTGGTGGGGATCTCGCAGGTCATGCCAGCGATCAGCCACTCTTTCTGGAAGATCTCCTGCATGTCGATATCAAACAGCCGCTCATCAGAGTAAAACGGCTGCGGCAGCGAAAAGGTGCGCTCGCGCTCTTGCAGCATCTGCGCGGTGGCCTTGCGTGCGGGTTCCAGCGGATCGCCCAAGCTTAAGGTTGCGGTGACGTCCATCGTGTATGTCCTCATGGCCATTCTGTGTGGCCGGCGAATAGTGGCTACGGTTGTTGCAATGCAAGGCGTAAAGAAAGCGTTGTCGTTGGCAGCGAGTGTGGGCCTGCGGTTGCCTCGAACCTTATCCATGGGCGACATGGCCCAATCTGATCCCGACGCGCAAGCCCCGGTAGTTGGGGGCTGGTCGCGATAAGTATGTGAATGTCGCAGATAGGTAAATGGGTGGTTCTCGCGTTACGCAGAATCGCCACCATAAAGCCGAACATCGGCAGTGGAGAATCAGCATGTCCAACAGCTTCCTGAATCCGGTAACCACCCAGACCTGGGCCAATGGTCGGCACATCGTCCGTTGCGTCAAAGTCATCCAGGAAACCTGGGACGTGCGCACCTTTTGCTTTATGGCCGACCAGCCGATCCTGTTCTTTTTCAAGCCGGGGCAATTCGTCACCCTGGAGCTTGAGATCGAAGGCCAGCCGATCATGCGCTCGTACACCATTTCCAGCTCGCCTTCGGTGCCTTACAGCTTCTCGGTGACCATCAAGCGCGTACCCGGCGGCAGGGTTTCCAACTGGCTGCACGACACGCTGCACGAAGGCCAGGAGCTGGCGGTACACGGCCCGGTCGGGCTGTTCAACGCCATCGACTTCCCAAGTCCGAAAGTGTTGTACCTCAGCGGCGGCGTGGGTATCACCCCGGTGATGTCCATGGCGCGTTGGTTCTACGACACCAACGCCAACGTCGACATGACGTTTGTGCACAGCGCCCGCTCGCCCAAAGACATCATCTACCATCGCGAGCTGGAGCATATGGCCTCGCGGATCGACAACTTCAGCCTGCACCTGATCTGTGAAAAGCACGGCCTGGGTGAACCCTGGGCCGGTTATCGCGGTTACCTGAACCACAAGATGCTCGAACTGATGGTGCCGGACTTCCTGGAGCGCGAAGTGTTCTGCTGCGGTCCGACGCCTTACATGAGCGCAGTCAAGCGCCTGTTGGAAGCCGCCGGTTTCGATATGGCGCGCTATCACGAGGAATCCTTCGGCGCCACGCCACCGGAAGCGCGGGCCGATGCGGTGGAGCAAGCCGAACAAGCGGCGGATGCGCCGGAAGTCGACCTGGCGGACCTGCATCAGGTGGAGTTCATTGCGTCGGGCAAGAGCATCCGCGTAGCACCGGGCGAAACCGTGCATGCGGCGGCGGCCAAGCTCGGGTTGATGATCCCCAAGGCCTGCGGCATGGGCATCTGCGGCACCTGCAAGGTGATGAAACTGGGCGGGGAAGTGGAGATGGAGCACAACGGCGGGATCACCGAGGAAGACGAGGCCGAGGGGTACATCCTGTCGTGCTGCAGCGTGCCGAAGGGCGACGTGCGTATCGAGTTCTAACAGCGAGTACCGCCCAATGTGGGAGGGGGCAAGCCCTTCCCACAGGTTGATTTGCGTTCATCCGTGAGGGTCAGGCGCCCATGACTTCGCGAATGTCCGCCGCCAGTTCCCGCACGCGTTCTTCGTCGGTGTCCCACGCACACATGAACCGCGCGCCGCCTTTACCGATGAAGGTATAGAAGCGCCAGCCCTTGGCCGTCAGCGCGGCAATCGCTGGTTCCGAGAGTTGCAGGAACACGCCGTTGGCCTGCACCGGGAACATCAGCTCCACACCGGGAATATCCGTCACCAGGCTACTGAGCAATTGCGCGCAGTGGTTGGCGTGGCGGGCGTGTTTGAGCCAGGCGTCGTTTTCCAGCAGGCCCACCCATGGGGCCGACAAAAAGCGCATTTTCGAGGCGAGCTGGCCGGCTTGTTTGCAGCGGTAATCGAAGTCTTCGGCCAGCGTGTGGTTGAAGAACAGAATCGCCTCGCCCACGGCCATGCCGTTCTTGGTGCCGCCAAAACACAGCACGTCTACCCCGGCTTTCCAGGTCAGATCGGCCGGTGAGCAGCCGAGGAACGCGCAGGCGTTGGAAAAACGCGCGCCGTCCATGTGCAGGTTCAGGCCCAGTTCTTTGCAGGTGGCGCTGATGGCGCGGATTTCTTCCGGGGTGTAGACGCTGCCGACTTCGGTGGCCTGGGTCAGCGTGACGACGCGCGGCTTGGGGTAGTGGATGTCCTGGCGCTTGAGGGCGATCTCGCGGATCGACTCCGGGGTCAGCTTGCCGTTTTCGGTGCGCGCGGTGAGCAGCTTGGAGCCGTTGGAGAAAAACTCCGGCGCGCCGCATTCGTCGGTTTCGACGTGGGCGGTTTCCGAGCAAATCACGCTATGGTAGCTCTGGCACAAGGATGACAGCGCCAGCGAGTTGGCGGCGGTGCCGTTGAAGGCGAAGAACACTTCGCAGTCGGTTTCGAACAGGTTGCGGAAACCGTCGGCGGCGCGGTGGGTCCACTCATCATCGCCATAGGCGCGTTGATGGCCGTGGTTGGCTTGTTCCATGGCGGCCCAGGCTTCCGGGCAGATGCCCGAATAGTTGTCGCTGGCGAATTGTTGGCTCTTGTCAGTCATGGCCCATTCCTGTGGTCGATATTGGTGCGCACTTTAACCAACATTGGCTGGGGTGCGCACGCGCTGTAAATGCAAAGTCAGTGGGGAATTATGCACGCTACTGCAACGATGCCTGTCGGACGTGTCCGCGACGGCGCTGGATCTGCTCAAGTGGCTGGCGCTGGTGTGCATGGTGCTGGACCACCTGCGTTATGTCGGTTTGAGCCTCGATGGCTTGTATGTGCCGGGGCGCCTGGCGTTCCCGTGGTTCTGCCTGGCGATTGCGGCTAATGTGCAGCGGGTGCGAAATACGCCCGTGGCCGCGCACTGGCGCTACCTGGGCTGGTTGCTGTTGTTCAGTGCGCTCAGCGAAGTGCCATACCGGTTGTTTATCGAGGATGCCGATACGTTGAATGTGCTGCCGACTCTGGCGCTGGGTTTGCTGGTTGCCAGAGGATGGCAGCAGAAAGCGCCTGTTGGTCGGGGGTTGGCGCTGATTGCGCTGTTGCTTGCGGGTGTGTTCAGCGCGCAGTTGATGTTCGGTTTATTTGGTGTATTGCTGCCGTTGGCCATGCTGCTGGTGTTCACCCGCCCTTGGTATTTCTGCCTGCTACCGGGCCTGGTGTGCGTGGCCGCCAACCAATGGCAAACCCTGCTCAATAGCGGCACGCCGGTGGCGCTGTTGGGGTTGGTCGCATGCCTGATCGCGCCATGGGTGGGTTTGGTCTTATTGCGACACGCCAAACATGTCGCGCCACCGCCCATGCGCCGCTGGGCGTATGCCGCTTATCCACTGCATTTCCTCCTGCTGCTGCTCGCCCGCCAGATCATCGCCTGACCCCCTCCCACACACGGCCTGTTCCACATTTGTTCTGCGTCGCAGAGGGAATGTCGTAAACGCACCTTTGCGTGGCGTCCGTAGGCATTTGACCTGCCTGCGCCAGCCCTACCATCGCATCAAAGGGCCCTGCACGGGCCTCAACAATACGAAAGGCTGGGAGAGACGCGATGTTCAGCAAGAAAGACCAGATCCAGGGTTATGACGATGCACTGCTGGCGGCGATGAACGCCGAGGAGCAGCGTCAGGAAGATCATATCGAGCTGATCGCGTCAGAGAACTACACCAGCAAGCGTGTGATGGAAGCGCAAGGCAGCGGCCTCACCAACAAATACGCCGAAGGCTACCCGGGCAAGCGCTACTACGGCGGCTGTGAGCACGTGGACAAGGTCGAGGCCCTGGCCATCGAACGCGCCAAGCAGCTGTTCGGCGCCGATTACGCCAACGTGCAGCCGCACTCCGGTTCGTCCGCCAACAGCGCCGTGTACCTGGCGCTGATCAATGCCGGCGACACCATCCTGGGCATGAGCCTGGCCCACGGCGGTCACCTGACCCACGGCGCCAAAGTGTCGTCCTCGGGCAAGCTGTACAACGCGGTGCAATACGGCATCAACACCGATACCGGCCTGATCGACTACGACGAAGTCGAGCGCCTGGCCGTCGAGTGCCAGCCGAAAATGATCGTGGCCGGTTTCTCCGCCTACTCCAAGACCCTGGACTTCCCACGCTTTCGCGCCATCGCCGACAAAGTAGGCGCGTTGCTGTTCGTGGACATGGCCCACGTCGCCGGCCTGGTCGCCGCCGGCCTGTACCCGAACCCGCTGCCGTACGCCGACGTGGTCACCACCACCACCCACAAGACCCTGCGCGGTCCACGGGGCGGCCTGATTTTGGCCAAGGCCAACGAAGCGATTGAAAAGAAACTCAACGCCGCCGTATTCCCCGGCGCCCAGGGCGGCCCGCTGATGCACGTCATCGCCGGCAAGGCCGTGTGCTTCAAGGAAGCGCTGGAGCCAGGCTTCAAGGCCTACCAGCAACAAGTGATCGACAATGCCCAGGCCATGGCGAGCGTGTTTATCAAACGCGGCTACGATGTAGTGTCCGGCGGCACCGATAACCACCTGTTCCTGGTCAGCCTGATCCGTCAGGGCTTGACCGGCAAAGAGGCGGACGCCGCCCTCGGTCGCGCTCACATCACCGTCAACAAGAACGCGGTGCCGAATGACCCGCAGTCGCCGTTCGTGACCTCGGGCCTGCGTATCGGTACCCCGGCGGTGACCACGCGTGGTTTCAAAGTGCCGCAGTGCATCGAACTGGCCGGCTGGATCTGCGACATCCTCGACAACCTCGGCGACGCCGATGTCGAGGCCAACGTGGCCAAGCACGTGTCTGCCCTGTGCGCTGATTTCCCGGTTTATCGCTGAGCGCGGTTTTGGAGTAATGACTATGCAACGCTACTCGGGCTTCGGCCTCTTCAAGCACTCCCTCAGCCATCACGAAAACTGGCAGAAGATGTGGCGCACGCCGACCCCGAAAAAGGTCTACGACGTGGTCATCGTCGGCGGTGGCGGGCATGGTCTGGCGACCGCGTACTACCTGGCCAAAGAGCACGGCATCACCAACGTGGCCGTGGTCGAAAAAGGCTGGTTGGGCGGCGGCAACACCGCGCGCAACACCACCATCGTGCGCTCCAACTACCTGTGGGATGAGTCGGCGCACCTGTACGAACACGCGATGAAACTGTGGGAAGGCCTGTCCCAGGACCTCAACTACAACGTGATGTTCTCCCAGCGTGGCGTGTACAACCTGTGCCACACCTTGCAGGACATCCGCGATTCCGAACGCCGGGTGAGCGCCAACCGCCTCAACGGCGTGGACGGCGAACTGCTCAACGCCAAGCAAGTGGCCGACGAGATCCCGTACCTGGACTGCTCCAAGAACACCCGCTACCCGGTGCTCGGCGCCACCGTGCAACGGCGCGGCGGCGTGGCCCGTCACGATGCCGTGGCCTGGGGCTTTGCCCGCGCCGCTGACGCGCTCGGCGTGGACTTGATCCAGCAGACCGAAGTGATCGGGTTCCGTAAGGAAAACGGCGTGTGCATCGGTGTGGAAACCAACAAGGGTTTTATCGGCGCCAAGCGCGTCGGCGTGGTGACCGCCGGTAACTCCGGGCACATGGCCTCGCTGGCGGGCTTTCGCCTGCCGATCGAATCCCACCCGCTGCAAGCGTTGGTGTCGGAGCCGATCAAGCCGATCATCGACAGCGTGATCATGTCCAACGCCGTGCACGGTTACATCAGCCAGTCCGACAAGGGCGACCTGGTGATCGGCGCCGGTATCGACGGCTACAACGGCTACGGCCAGCGTGGTTCGTACCCGGTGATCGAGCACACCATCCAGGCTATCGTCGAGATGTTCCCGGTGCTGTCGCGGGTGCGCATGAACCGCCAGTGGGGCGGCATCGTCGACACCACGCCGGACGCCTGCCCGATCATCTCCAAGACCCCGGTGCCGAACATGTTCTTCAACTGCGGTTGGGGCACCGGTGGCTTCAAGGCCACCCCAGGCTCAGGCAACGTGTTTGCCGCCAGCCTGGCCAAGGGTGAAATGCACCCATTGGCCGCACCTTTTTCCATCGACCGTTTCCACAACGGTGCGCTGATCGACGAACACGGCGCTGCGGCCGTCGCCCACTAACAGGAGAAATCCCCTATGTTGCATATCTTCTGTCCTCACTGTGGCGAACTGCGCTCCGAAGAGGAATTCCACGCCGCCGGCCAAGCGCACATCCCGCGCCCGCTGGACCCGAATGCCTGCACCGACGAGCAGTGGGGCGACTACATGTTCTTTCGCGATAACCCGCGTGGCCTGCACCACGAGCTGTGGATTCACGCCGCCGGCTGCCGTCAGTATTTCAACGCCACCCGCGACACCCTGACCTACGAAATTCTTGAAACCTACAAGATCGGTGAGAAGCCTCAGTTCACCGCCAAGGCCTCTGGAGAGAAGGTATGAGCCAGATCAATCGCCTGTCCAACGGTGGCCGGATCGACCGTAATAAAGTCCTGACCTTCAGCTTCAACGGCCAGAGCTACAAAGGCTTTGAAGGCGACACCCTGGCCGCAGCCCTGCTGGCCAACGGCGTCGACATCATCGGCCGCAGCTTCAAGTACTCGCGCCCACGCGGTATCTTCGCCGCCGGCGCCGAGGAGCCGAACGCGGTGCTGCAGATCGGCGCCACCGAAGCCACGCAAATCCCTAACGTGCGCGCCACGCAACAGGCGCTGTACCAGGGCCTCGTCGCCACCAGCACCAACGGCTGGCCGAGCGTCAACAACGACATGATGGGGATTCTCGGCAAGGTCGGCGGCAAGCTGATGCCGCCGGGTTTCTACTACAAAACCTTTATGTACCCGCAATCGTTCTGGATGACTTACGAGAAGTACATCCGCAAGGCGGCGGGCCTGGGCCGTTCGCCCACCGAGAACGACCCGGACACCTACGATAACTTCAACCGTCACTGCGACGTGCTGGTCGTGGGCGCAGGCCCTGCGGGTTTGGCGGCTGCACTGGCGGCTGCACGCAGCGGTGCCCGTGTGATCATCGCCGATGAGCAGGAAGAGTTCGGCGGTTCCTTGCTCGATTCTCGCGAAAGCCTCGATGGCAAACCGGCCACCGAGTGGGTAGCCAGCGTTATCGCTGAACTCAAAGCCCTGCCGGACGTGGTGCTGTTGCCCCGCGCCACCGTCAACGGCTACCACGACCATAACTTCCTGACCATTCACGAGCGCCTCACCGACCACCTCGGTGATCGCGCGCCGATCGGCGTAGTGCGTCAGCGTATCCACCGTGTACGTGCCAAGCGTGTGGTGCTGGCCACCGGTGCGTGCGAGCGTCCGCTGGTGTACGGCAACAACGACGTGCCGGGCAACATGCTGGCCGGCGCGGTTTCCACCTACGTGCGTCGCTATGGCGTGGCGCCGGGTAAAAAACTGGTGCTGTCGACCAACAACGACCACGCCTACCGCGTTGCGCTGGACTGGCTGGATGCCGGCCTGCAGGTGGTGGCGGTGGCGGATGTGCGCCACAACCCACGCGGCGCGCTGGTGGAAGAAGCCCGCGCCAAAGGCATTCGGATCCTCACCGGCAGCGCTGTGGTCGAGGCTCGTGGCACCAAGCGTGTGAGCGCTGCGCGTGTCGCCGCGATTGACGTCAAGGCACACAAAGTCACCAGCCCCGGCGAGTGGCTGGACTGCGACCTGGTCGCCAGCTCCGGCGGCTACAGCCCGGTGGTCCACTTGGCTTCGCACTTGGGTGGCAAGCCGACCTGGCGTGAAGACATCCTCGGCTTTGTACCCGGTGAAGCCCCGCAAAAACGCGTGTGCGTGGGCGGCATCAATGGCGTCTACGGCCTCGGCGATTCCCTGGCCGACGGTTTTGAAGGCGGCGTGCGCGCCGCCAGCGAAGCCGGTTTTGCCCCGGTCGAAGGGACCCTGCCAAAGGCCCTGAGCCGGCTGGAAGAGCCGACCCTGGCGATTTACCAGGTGCCGCACGACAAGCCGACCGCACGTGCGCCCAAGCAATTCGTCGACCTGCAAAACGACGTCACCGCGGCCGCCATCGAACTGGCGACCCGCGAAGGTTTCGAGTCGGTCGAGCACGTCAAACGCTACACCGCGTTGGGCTTCGGCACCGACCAGGGCAAGTTGGGTAACGTCAACGGCCTGGCGATTGCTGCACGTTCGCTGAACGTGACCATCCCGCAGATGGGCACCACCATGTTCCGTCCCAACTACACGCCGGTAACCTTCGGCGCGGTGGCGGGCCGTCACTGTGGGCACATCTTCGAACCGGTGCGCTACACCGCGCTGCAAGCCTGGCACGTGAAGAACGGCGCCGAGTTTGAAGACGTCGGCCAGTGGAAACGCCCGTGGTACTTCCCACGTAACGGTGAAGACCTGCACGCCGCCGTGAAACGCGAATGCCTGGCGGTGCGCGACAGCGTCGGCCTGCTGGACGCGTCCACCCTCGGCAAGATCGACATTCAAGGCCCGGATGCCCGCGAGTTCCTCAACCGCATCTACACCAACGCCTGGACCAAGCTCGATGTGGGCAAGGCGCGCTACGGCCTGATGTGCAAGGAAGACGGCATGGTCTTCGACGACGGTGTGACCGCCTGCCTGGCCGATAACCACTTCCTGATGACCACCACCACCGGCGGCGCGGCGCGCGTTCTGCAGTGGCTGGAAATCTACCAACAGACCGAATGGCCGGACCTGAAGGTGTACTTCACCTCGGTCACCGATCACTGGGCCACCATGACGTTGTCCGGCCCCAACAGCCGCAAGCTGCTCAGTGAAGTGACTGATATCGACCTGGACAAGGACGGCTTCCCGTTCATGACCTGGAAGGAAGGCCTGGTGGGCGGTGTACCGGCACGGGTGTTCCGTATCTCGTTTACCGGTGAGCTGTCGTATGAAGTGAACGTGCAGGCCGACTACGCCATGGGCGTGCTGGAAAAAATCGTCGAGGCCGGCAAGAAATACAACCTGACCCCGTACGGCACCGAAACCATGCACGTGCTGCGGGCCGAGAAGGGCTTCATCATCGTCGGCCAGGACACCGACGGCTCGATGACCCCGGACGACCTGAACATGGGCTGGTGCGTAGGCCGTACCAAGCCGTTCTCGTGGATCGGCTGGCGCGGGATGAACCGTGAAGACTGCGTGCGCGAAGAGCGTAAGCAGTTGGTGGGGCTCAAGCCGATCGACCCGAACGTGTGGCTGCCGGAAGGCGCGCAGTTGGTGTTCGATCCGAAGCAGACGATCCCGATGAAGATGGTGGGTCACGTTACCTCAAGCTATGCGCATAACTCCCTGGGCTACTCGTTTGCCATGGGTGTGGTCAAGGGCGGCTTGAAGCGCATCGGTGAGCGGGTGTTCTCGCCCCAGGCGGATGGCAGCGTGATCGAGGCGGAGATTGTGTCTTCGGTGTTCTTTGACCCGAAAGGCGATCGCCAGAACATCTGATAGACCGAGTTGCCTGCATCGGGGGCTTGCTCCCGATGAGGCCATCAGCCTCAAAACAGAATTCAAAACAGGTGCTTTATGACAGCAGCCAATGTTTACCAACAACGCCCCACCTCCGGCGCCAAGGCCGAGTCGTCGCTGCACCATGCCGACCTCGCCAGCCTGGTCGGCAAGGGCCGCAAGAACGCCGGCGTAACGGTGCGTGAAAAGAAACTCCTGGGTCACCTGACCCTTCGTGGCGATGGCCATGACGCCGCGTTCGCCGCTGGCGTACACAAGGCCCTGGGCATCGAACTGCCCGGCGCACTGAGCGTCATCGTCAAAGGCGACACCAGCCTGCAATGGCTTGGCCCTGACGAGTGGCTGTTGATCGTGCCGAGCGGTGAAGAGTTCGCCGCCGAGCAAAACCTGCGTGCCGCCCTGGGTGACTTGCATATCCAGATCGTCAACGTCAGTGGCGGCCAGCAGATCCTTGAACTCAGCGGCCCGAACGTGCGCGATGTGCTGATGAAGTCCACCAGCTACGACGTGCACCCCAACAACTTCCCGGTGGGCAAGGCGGTGGGCACGGTGTTCGCCAAGTCGCAACTGGTGATCCGTCACACCGCTGAAGACACCTGGGAACTGCTGATTCGTCGCAGCTTCTCAGACTACTGGTGGTTGTGGCTGCAAGACGCCTCGGCCGAATTTGGCCTGAGCGTTCAAGCCTGAGGAATCGCCGATGAGCCGCGCACCCGATACATGGATTTTGACCGCCGACTGCCCCAGCGTGCTCGGTACGGTGGACGCGGTTACCCGCTACCTGTTCGAGCAGGGTTGCTATGTGACCGAACACCACTCGTTCGATGACCGCCTCTCTGGCCGGTTTTTCATTCGGGTGGAATTCCGTCAGCCCGATGGCTTTGACGAACAGGCTTTCCGCGATGGCCTGGCCGCGCGCGGCGAAGCCTTTGGCATGATCTTCGAGCTGACGGCGCCGAACTACCGGCCAAAAGTGGTGATCATGGTCTCCAAGGCCGATCACTGCCTGAATGACCTGCTGTACCGTCAGCGCATCGGCCAGCTGTCGATGGACGTGGTCGCGGTGGTGTCCAACCACCCCGATCTCAAACCTTTGGCCGACTGGCACCAGATTCCCTACTACCATTTCCCCCTCGACCCTAACGACAAACCGTCCCAGGAGCGTCAAGTGTGGCAAGTGGTGGAAGACACCGGCGCGGAACTGGTGATCCTTGCGCGTTACATGCAAGTGCTGTCGCCAGAGCTATGCCGAAAGCTCGATGGCAAGGCCATCAACATCCACCACTCGTTGCTACCGGGGTTCAAGGGCGCCAAGCCGTACCACCAGGCATACAACAAGGGCGTGAAACTGGTGGGCGCCACCGCGCATTACATCAACAACGATCTGGACGAAGGCCCGATCATCGCCCAGGGCGTGGAGGTGGTGGACCACAGCCACTATCCCGAGGATCTGATTGCCAAGGGGCGGGACATCGAAGGGCTGACATTGGCGCGGGCGGTGGGGTATCACATTGAGCGGCGGGTGTTTTTGAACGCCAACCGCACGGTGGTGCTCTGACTGACGCCATCGGGAGCAAGCCCCCGATGAGGCCCTTACAAACAACACAAGCAACAGCATCTGTACCCGAGCACTTAACGCGCTGCCCCAAGGGCAACGCAGTTCCATAAAAACAACAGCGAGGTGAAAGCATGTCTGGTAATCGTGGTGTCGTGTATCTCGGCAACGGCAAGGTCGAAGTACAGAAAATCGACTATCCCAAAATGCAGGACCCCCGTGGCAGGAAGATTGAGCACGGCGTCATCCTGCGCGTGGTCTCCACCAACATCTGCGGCTCCGACCAACACATGGTGCGCGGCCGCACCACCGCCCAGACCGGCCTGGTGCTCGGTCACGAGATCACCGGTGAAGTGATCGAGAAGGGGAGCGACGTCGAAAACCTGAAAATCGGCGACCTGGTTTCGGTACCCTTCAACGTGGCGTGCGGCCGCTGCCGTTCGTGCAAAGAGCAACACACCGGCGTGTGCCTCACCGTTAACCCGGCACGTGCCGGCGGTGCCTACGGCTACGTCGACATGGGTGACTGGACCGGCGGCCAGGCCGAATACGTGCTGGTGCCGTACGCCGACTTCAACCTGCTGAAACTGCCGGATCGCGACAAGGCCATGGAGAAAATCCGTGACCTGACCTGCCTCTCCGACATTCTCCCCACCGGCTACCACGGCGCCGTCACTGCCGGCGTTGGCCCAGGCAGCACCGTGTACATCGCCGGTGCCGGCCCGGTCGGCCTGGCCGCTGCCGCTTCCGCCCGCCTGCTCGGCGCGGCGGTGGTGATCGTGGGTGACGTCAACTCCATCCGCCTGGCCCACGCCAAGGCCCAGGGCTTTGAAGTGGTCGACCTGTCCACCGATACCCCGCTGCACGAACAGATCGCCGCACTGCTCGGCGAGCCGGAAGTGGACTGCGCCGTCGACTGCGTAGGTTTTGAAGCGCGCGGCCACGGCCACGATGGCGTCAAGGCCGAAGCCCCGGCCACCGTGCTCAACTCATTGATGGGCGTGGTACGCGTGGCCGGCAAGATCGGTATCCCTGGCCTGTACGTCACCGAAGACCCAGGCGCTGTCGACGCTGCCGCCAAAATGGGCAGCCTGAGCATCCGCTTCGGCCTGGGCTGGGCCAAATCCCACAGCTTCCACACCGGGCAGACGCCAGTGATGAAGTACAACCGCCAACTGATGCAGGCGATCATGTGGGACCGCATCAACATTGCCGAAATCGTCGGCGTGCAGGTGATCAGCCTGGATGACGCGCCACGGGGCTATGGCGAGTTCGATGCGGGCGTGCCGAAGAAGTTTGTGATTGATCCGCATAGGTTGTTCAGTGCGGCGTAACGCGGCGGAAAAATGAAAAGGGCGGCCTACGGGTCGCCCTTTTTTGTGTCTGCCGCTTAGCCTGCAACCGCTGAGCTATACGCCCCCTCCCACATGGATTTTGTGGTGCCTGGAGAGGCCCGGAACAATGTGTCGGATACCCAGTCCAACGCCTGCTTTCGCCCTATATCCAGAGGTTGTCCCCATGAAGATTTCACGCGGTTTCGCCCTTTCCTGCCTGCTGGCCATGGCCGCCGGCCCGGTGTTCGCCGCAGGCTTCAGCCTTGGCGATGCGGCGAACGCCATTGCCGGCATGCAGGGCGGGAACAATAAAGCCGCTGCCGCTGCGCCGTCGTCCGAGACGGCCGACCTGTTGACCGCGTTGACCTCGCAATTGAATGTCACCCCCGAGCAAGCCATCGGCGGCACGGGCGCGATGCTGGGGTTGGCCAAGAACCAACTGGGCGGTAATGACTACTCGCAACTGGCCAAGAGCGTGCCCGGGCTGGACAAGCTGTCCGGCGACAATGCACTGGGCAGCCTCGGCGCCTTGAGCGGCTTGCTCGGCCAGACCGGTGGCAGCAAGACCAGCGGCCTGGATGGCCTGCTGGGTAACGTGAAAGACACCAACGACCTGAACACCGCGTTCAGCGCCCTGGGTATGGACGGCGGCATGATCAGCCAGTTTGCACCCGTGATCCTGAGCTACCTGGGCAGCCAGGGCACCAGCAGCTCAGTGTTGGGCAAGTTGGCCCAGGCCTGGGGCACCGGCAGCTAAATACACTCCGCGCGCGACGCTTGGATGCGTGCATCCTTCTCCTGCCAGAGCTGGTTGACCCAGTTCTGGACGGTCTGGCGAAACGCCGGATCATTTTCGTAGTCCCCTTGCCACAATGCCGGGTCAAGCTCGCGGGTGCGGATATCGATGATCACCTTCGGCACCGCGCCGCTGATCAAGTCCCAGAAACCCGGAATTTTCTGCTGCGGATACACCACGGTGACGTCGAGGATCGCATCCAGCTGTTCACCCATCGCCGCCAGCACAAACGCCACGCCGCCCGCCTTGGGCTTGAGCAACCGCGTGAATGGCGAACCCTGCTGTTTGCGCTTGGCCTCGCTGAACCGTGTGCCTTCCAGGTAATTGACCACTGTGACCGGTTGGCGCTTGAACAGCTCGCAGGCCGCTTTGGTGATCTTCAGGTCCTGCCCGGCCAGCTCCGGGTATTTGGCCAGGAACGCCTTGGTGTAGCGCTTCATGAAGGGGTAGTCCAGCGCCCACCAGGCCAGGCCCAGGAAGGGTACCCAGATCAGCTCTTTTTTCAGGAAGAATTTGAAGAACGGCGTGCGTCGGTTCAGCGCCTGGATCAGTGCCGGAATATCCACCCAGGACTGGTGGTTGCTGATCACCAGGTAGCTGGTGTCGCCACGCAGGTTCTCGCCGCCGCGAATATCCCATTGGGTCGGGATGCACATCGCGAAGATCGCCTTGTCGATCTCGGCCCAGGTTTCGGCGATCCACATCACCGCCCATGACATGTAGTCGCGAGAGCGACCCGGTGCCACCAGCTTGAGCAGGGCGAACACCATCAAGGGGCCGATCAGGATCAGCGTATTGAGTAACAGCAGCAGTGTGACCAGACAGCCGGTGAGCAGGCGGCGCATAAGCAACTCTTGGAAGGGTGTGGGCGGGCCATGATAAGAGAGCCGGGCCCGCAGGCCAAATTGCAAACCGACGGACGAATATTTCACCCGGTGCCCGTTATGCTCGGGCGAGCTAACTAAGTGCTGCCTTTGCGGTCTAGAATCCGTCTACTTCTTTCCGAGGACATCCCTTCGTGAAACTGCTATTTGCCTCGCTCGTCCTGGTTGCCCTGCCCGTCATGGCCGCCGAGCCGACCCTCTACGGTCGCTACGAATACATCCAGTTGCCGGAGATCGGCGAGACCTTCAAGGCCAAGATGGACACCGGCGCGCTGACCGCCTCGCTGTCGGCCCGTGACATCGAAACCTTCACCCGTGATGGCGATGACTGGGTGCGCTTCCGTCTCGGTGGCAAGGACGCGTCCAACAAGGTCTACGAACACAAGGTGTCGCGCATCAGCAAGATCAAGAGCCGCGCCGACGAAGACGACGACAAGGACGAGGCCAGCGTGACCAAGCGCCCGGTGGTCGACCTGGAAATGTGCCTGGGCAACGTCAAGCGCACCGTCGAGGTCAACCTCACCGACCGCAGCAGCTTCAACTACCCGCTGCTGATCGGCGCCAAGGCCCTGCGTGAATTCGGCGCTGCGGTAAACCCGGCTCGTCGGTACACTGCCGACAAACCGGACTGCTGACGGACCAAAATGCCCCACATCCTGATTGTCGAAGACGAAGCGGCGATAGCCGACACGCTGATATTCGCCCTGCAAGGCGAGGGCTTCACCACCACCTGGCTGAGCCTTGGCCAGGCGGCGTTGGAGCATCAGCGCCAGGCCCCGGCCGACCTGATCATCCTCGACATCGGCCTGCCCGACATCAGCGGTTTTGAAACCTGCAAGCAATTGCGCCGCTTCAGTGAAGTGCCGGTGATGTTCCTCAGCGCCCGGGACGGCGAGATCGACCGCGTGGTGGGGCTGGAGATCGGCGCCGACGATTATGTGGTCAAGCCGTTCAGCCCACGGGAAGTGGCGGCGCGGGTGCGGGCGATCCTCAAGCGGGTCGGCCCCGGTGCCGCGCCGGCGCTGTTCCAGGTCGACCTGGAACGCATGCAGATCCACTATCGCGGCCAGCCCCTGAACCTGACCCGTCACGAATTCCGCCTGCTGCAAAGCCTGCTGGACCAACCCGAGCGGGTCTTCAGCCGCGAGCAATTGCTGGATGCGGTGGGCGTGCCGGCCGATGCCGGTTACGAGCGCAATATCGACAGCCATATCAAAAGCCTGCGCAGCAAACTGCGGGCCGTGGCGGCGCAGGCTGAGCCGATCCAGACCCATCGCGGCCTCGGCTACAGCTATAGCCCGAGCAACAGCTGATGCGCCTGGGGCTGCGGATTTTCCTGGTGTACGCGCTGTTTATCGGCCTCACCGGTTACTTCGTGCTCAGCACGGTGATGCAGGAGATCCGCCCTGGCGTGCGCCAGTCCACCGAAGAAACCCTGGTGGACACCGCCAACCTGCTGGCCGAGATCCTGCGCGAAGACGTGAAGAACCGCACCCTTGGCCAAAGCCACTGGCCGCAGGTGCTCAAGGCCTACGGCAATCGTCAGCCGGGCGCGACCATCTGGGGCCTGCCGAAAAACCAGGTCAATCACCGTATCTACGTGACCGACGCCAAGGGCACGGTGTTGCTCGACTCCAGCGGCGACGCGGTGGGCCAGGACTACTCCAAATGGAACGACGTGTACCTGACCCTGCGCGGCGAATACGGTGCGCGCTCCACCCGCAGCAACGCAGATGACGCCACGTCGTCGGTGATGCACGTGGGCGCGCCGATCCGCGACAACGGCCATATCATCGGCGTGGTCACCGTGGCCAAGCCCAACAGCTCGTTGCAACCCTATGTCGACCGCACTGAGCGGCGCCTGCTGTGGTACGGCGCCGGGTTGGTGATCCTGGGTTTGCTGTTGGGCGCGTTGTTGTCGTGGTGGCTGAGCGTGGCCTTGCGACGCCTGACCGCCTACGCCGAAGCGGTCAGCGAGGGGCGACGGGCCGAGTTGCCGCATTATCGCGGCGGTGAGTTGAAGCAGTTATCCACGGCGGTGGAGCACATGCGCACGCAACTGGAGGGCAAGGCCTACGTCGAACATTACGTGCACACCCTGACCCACGAGCTGAAAAGCCCATTGGCCGCGATCCGTGGCGCGGCGGAACTGCTGCAGGGCGATATGAGCCGCGAGCAGCAGCAGCGCTTTGTCGGCAATATCGACAGTGAGAGTGCGCGCCTGCAACAGTTGATCGAGCGCCTGCTGAACCTGGCGCAGGTGGAGCAGCGCCAGGGGTTGGAAGAGCAGTCGAGCATCGCGCTGGGTGCCTTGGTCGACGCGGTGCTCAAGGCTCAATGCGCACGAATCGAAGGGGCTGGGCTGCGTGTGGAGCAGGCGATTGCGGCTGACGTGAAGGTGTTCGGCGAACCCTTCCTGCTGCGCCAGGCCCTGGGCAACCTGCTGGAAAACGCCCTGGACTTCACACCGCCCGGCGGTCTGTTGAAGTTCAGTGCGCAGACGCTGCACAACGATGTGCAGGTTAGCCTGTTCAACCAGGCCGCACCGATTCCCGACTATGCATTGCCGCGCCTGAGCGAACGTTTTTATTCGCTGCCACGCCCCGCGAGCGGGCGCAAAAGCACGGGCCTGGGCCTCAATTTTGTCGAAGAGGTGATGAAGCTGCACGGCGGCGCGTTGCAGATCGGCAATGTGCCGGGCGGCGTGCAGGTGGTGCTGCATCTCCACACAGTCTCCACATTGCCCACATAAAACACCCACATGCGCGGCTCACTCTGCCCTCATCAAAACAGGGAGAGACCCATGAACCGCAGCCTGCTTTTCAAACTTGGCGCGATTGCGCTGCTGATCCTGCTGTTGCTGATTCCGTTGCTGATGATCAACGGCATCATCAGCGACCGCCAGCAACTGCGCGACGGCGTATTGATGGACATCGCGCGCAGCTCCAGTTACGCCCAACGTATTACCGGGCCGGTGATGGTGGTGCCGTATCGCAAGACCGTGCGTGAGTGGAAGCTTAATGAAAAGCTCAACAAGCGCTACGAGGTCACCCGTGAAGAGCGCGGCCGCCTGTACTTCCTGCCGGACCGTTTTGAACTCGACGGCAAGGTGCAGACTGAACTGCGCGCACGCGGCATTTACCAGGCGCGGTTGTTTCATGCCGATAACCGCATCGCGGGGCGTTTCGAGCTGCCTGCACAGTTGGGGATCACTGAAAACTTTGCCGACTACCGCTTCGAACCGGCCTTTCTGGCGGTGGGCATCAGCGACATTCGCGGCATTGAAAACTCACTCAACCTTGAGCTTGGCAGCCAGCGCCTGGAGTTCTCGCCGGGCTCGCAAGTGGATTGGCTGGGCGAAGGCGTGCACGTGGCGCTGCCCGAGCTGGACAGTAAAAAACCGGCCGTGGTGGACTTCGCCTTCGACCTGCGCCTGCAAGGCACCGAGCAACTGCAAGTGGTGCCGGTGGGCAAGACCAGCCAGGTGTCACTGGCCTCCAACTGGCCGCACCCCAGCTTTATCGGCAACTTTCTGCCGACACAACGGGCGATCGACGAGAAGGGGTTTACGGCCAACTGGCAGACCTCGTTCTTCTCAACCAACCTCGAACAAGCCCTGCAAACCTGCCTGGACGCACAAGGCTGTGATGACTTCAACAGCCGCAGCTTCGGCGTGAACTTCATCGACCCGGTGGACCAGTACCTCAAGAGCGACCGCGCGATCAAATATGCGCTGCTGTTTATCGCCCTGACCTTTGCCGGCTTCTTCCTGTTCGAAGTGCTCAAGAGCCTGGCGGTACACCCGATTCAATATGCACTGGTGGGGGTGGCCCTGGCGTTTTTCTACCTGTTGCTGTTGTCGTTGTCCGAGCACCTGGGGTTTGCCTTGGCGTACCTGATCTCGGCGAGTGCCTGCGTGTTGCTGATCGGGTTTTACGTGTGCCATGTGCTGCGCAGCGTGACCCGTGGCCTGGGGTTCTCGGCGGGGTTGGCGGCGTTGTATGGCTTGTTGTACGGGCTGTTGAGCGCCGAGGACTATGCGTTGCTGATGGGCTCGCTGTTGCTGTTCGGCCTGCTGGGCACGGTGATGGTGCTGACACGTAAGCTCGATTGGTATGGCGTGGGCAAGCGCAAGGGGGTTGAACCGTTGGCGTTTGATCTGGAGGCAGTGCAATGATCGGGTTGCGCGAGGATCAGCAAGAGGGGGCGCAGTTGGCCGCAAGGATCGTCACCTTCCTCACGACCACCATCGCCCACTGTGGCAAGCCCCCTCTCACATTGGCTCGGCGTGAATGTCAGATCGGCGGCTGGGTCTGCTGCATCGAAGGCCGCTGGCTGACCTCGGCGTACCAGGCGGCAAGCTGTGGGTTGGCCGACCGCCAGGGCATGTCCGGATGGCGAAAATCCAGGTAACCCAAGGCGCAGGCCACGCTGATGGCGGCGATGTCGAAATGGCTGGCCAGTTCGGCAATGGCGTCCTGCTCCAGCTCGGCGAGGGTGCGGTTGATCTTGTTGCGCTGTTCGTCGAGCCACTGGTCCCAGTGTTTTTCCACCGGGCGCAGGGCGGTTTCGTAACGTACCAGCACGGCGGCGTCCATGATGCCGTCGGCCATGGAGGCCAGGGTCAGGCGACGCCAGCGCGCCGAGCCGTCGCGGGGGATCAGCGGGTTGCCGACGTGCTGGTGGTCGAAGTAATCCAGGATCACCCGGCTGTCGTGCAGCACGCTGCCGTCGGCCAGGCGCAGGGCGGGGATCTTGCCCACGGGGTTGCCTTGTATCACCTGGGCATCCGGGGTTACCGGGGTCGGCACGCAGGCGTGCAGGCCCACGCGGTCCTGCTGGCCGGTTTCGAGCAGCAACACGCGGACTTTGCGCACGAACGGTGAAGCGGGGTTGTGGAACAAGGTCATGCTGGGCGCGGACATGGGCATTCCTCTCAATGGGCTGTGGCTAGCCTAGAGGGTTGCGCGCCGCTTGAACAACCCCCAAACGCCTATCACAGCAGGCACGCCCAACCCCACCCAACTGAGCGAATCCCACAGCCCGTCCCCCAGCAACGCCGCGCACAGCCCGGCGGCGCTGAGCAGGCCAACCCCCAGTGGCAGGCCAAACACCTTCCAGAAGTTCGACTGGCGCGGCTTCATGCCTTGCCCGCCTTGCGCCGCGCGATCCACAGGTAAACGCCACTGCCGAGGACGATGATGGTCAGCACGTCCAGCACCGCCCACAGGATCTTCATCGGCATGCCGCCGTAGTCACCAAAGTGCAGCGGCTGGGACAGGCCCATGGCGTCCATGTACCACGGCCGTTCGGCGATGGCGGTGACAGCCAGGGTGCGGGCATCGATCAGCACCGGGGTGAGCAAATGCGACGTCAGGTGGGTGCCGCCTTTCATGAATACGGCGTAGTGATGCTCGCTGGAAAAGCGCGTGCCGGGGAAGGCAATGAAGTCCGGCTGCATGCCGGGCGCCGCCTTGGCGGCGATGCTCAGCAGGTCGCTGGCGGGTGCGCGTTGGGTCAGTGGCGGGGCGTTTGTGTAGGGCGCGATCATCGCGCTGAGGCTGTCCTGGCGCCAGGCGGCGATGATCAGGTCGGCGCAGGCGCTGATCACGCCGGTCACGCCCACTACCAGCGCCCAGGTCAGCGTGACCACGCCGATCAGGTTATGCAGGTCGAGCCAGCGCAGGCGGGTGGACTTGTCCCGGCGCACGGTGGCGAACTTCAAGCGGCGCATGAACGGCAGGTACAGCACGGTGCCGGAGATCATCGCGAGCACAAACAGAACACCCATGAACGCCAGCCATAACTTGCCCGGCAGCCCGGCAAACATATCCACATGCAAGCGCAGCAGGAACAGCGTGAAGCCGCCGTTGGCCGCCGGCATTGGCACCGACTCGCCGGTGCGCGCATCGAGCATGAAGGTATGGGACGCATTGGGCTCGGTGCCGGCGGTGGCGGCCATGATTGCGATCACGCCGTTCTTGTCATCCTCGTCCCAGGCCAAGTACTGCAGCGCCTCGCCGGGGCGTTGGGCCTGGGCCTTGGCCACCAGTTGCTCAAGGTTGAGCTGCGGCGTATCGGCGGGCATCCGCGCCAGTTCGGGCTCGTTGCCCAGCAGGTGATCGATCTCATGGTGAAACACCAGCGGCAGGCCGGTGAGGGCGAGCAGCAGCAGGAACAGCGTGCAGATCAGGCTGGTCCAGGTGTGGATGAAGGACCAGCGGCGGATGGTTCTGCTTTTCATGTTCTAGCCTTGGCCATTTACCACTGGTAGGTGGCGCTGGCGACGACGCTGCGTTGGTCGCCGAAGTAGCAGTAGTTGCCATCACAGGTGGACAGGTAATCCTTGTTGAACAGGTTGGTGGCGTTCACCTTCACCGACGCGCCCTTCAGGTTGTTGTCGAGGCGGCCGAGGTCGTAGTGCACCGCGCCGTCGAACACGGTGTAGGCGTTGGCCTTCCCCAGCCAGGTATTGGCCTGGTCGCCGTAGGTGTTGCCGGTATAGCGGGCGCCGAAGCCGATGCCAAAGCCGTCGAGGATGCCGGTGTGCCAGGTGTAGTCGGTCCACAGCGAGGCTTGCTGGTTGGGCATCAATTGCAGACGGTTGCCTTGGTTGATGCCTTTTTGCACCTCGGACTTGGCCAAGGTGTACGCGGCGATGACCTTGAGGTTCTCGGTCACATCGGAGACCGCTTCCAGTTCCAGGCCTTTGACTTTCACTTCGCCGGTCTGGCTGTTGATTTGCTGGCCCCCCGGGCCGATGGTGGTCACCTGCACGTTCTTCTGGGTCAGGTCATAGACGGCCGCGCTCAACAGCGTATTGGTGCCGGGCGGCTGGTACTTGACCCCCAGTTCCCATTGTTTGCCTTCGGTCGGTTTAAACGTGGTGAGCGCATTGGTATCGGCGTTGCTCGCCGGTTGGAACGACTCGGCGTAGGACAAGTAAGGCACGAAGCCCGAGTCGAACACATAGCTAAGCGCCGCGTTGCCACTGAAGTGTTTGATGCGGTCAGTGTTGGTCGCATCGCTGTCATTGAAGTAGGTAGTGCCCTGATGCACCCAGTCTTCACGACCGCCCAGCGTCAGACGCCACTGGTCCAGGGCCATCTGATCCTGAATGTAGAGGCCGGTTTGCACGGTTTTCTGGTTGTAGTCGTAAAACGGCCGGACATCGGTGGGGCGCAGGGTTGGCTGGGTATTGATCGGGTTGAAAATATTGGTCCCTGACGCAGTGCCGAATATCGCCCGATAGGACGTGTCGGTGCGCTGGTGATCCAGGCCCAGCAGCAGGGTGTGCAGGATGTCACCGGTCGCGAAGTCAGCCTGGAAATGGTTGTCCACCGCGAACTGGCTGATGTCCTCGTCAACGTTGGTGGTGGAGCGGGTGATATTGCCCGCCGCGTCCGCCGGTGAGAACGCGTAGGAACCCACGGTCAACTGCTGGAACGACAGGTCCGATTTGGTGTAGCGCAGGTTCTGCTTGAACTGCCACGTATCGTTGAAGCGATGCTCAAAGGCATAGCCCAGCGCGTAGTAGGTGCGGTCGTAGTATTCGTAGTCCGGGTCGCCCAGGTTCTTGTGGTGTGACACCTCGCCCAGCGGCGACTTGATCTTGGTGCCCTGGATCGGCAGGAACTGGCTGGTGGTACCGGTATCGTCGCGGGTGAACTGCGACAGGAAAGTCAGCTGGGTATCCGGGTCGATATTCCAGGTCAGGCTCGGCGCAATGTTGTAGCGCTTGTTGTCGATGTGATCGACCTGGGTGCCCGCATCACGCACCACGCCGCTGAGGCCATAGAGAAACTGGCCTTCGTCATCGATCTTGCCGGTGCTGGCAAAGTTGATCTGGCGATAGTTGTCGCTGCCGTATTGCACCTGGATGGCACTGCTCTGCTCGGCGCTGGGACGGCGGCTGACCATGTCCAGCAGGCCTCCCGGCGGGGTCTGGCCGTACACCGATGACGCCGGGCCACGCAGCAGGGCGAGGCGGTCGAGGTTCCAGGTTTCGGCTTTCGGGTTGGCGTACACGCCGCGAGGCAGTGGCAGGCCGTCGAGGAATTGGGTGGGTTCGAAGCCGCGTACGCGCATCCAGTCATAACGGGTATCGCTTCCGTAGCTGGCGGAGACGATGCCGGGCATGTACTTCACCGCGTCATCCAGGTTTTGCACGTTGCGGTCCTGCATTTGTTCGCGGGTGGCGATGGAGATCGAGCGGGGTGCTTCGACCAGCGCGGTGTCGGTCTTGGTGCCGGCGGCGGTGCGCTTGGCCAGGTAACCGTCGACCGGGCCCCAGGCGCTTTCATAGCTGTCCTGGCCAGTGATGCTGGTGGTGGGTAGCGCCAGCGCACCCTCCGGAACCGCCACCAGGCTGAACGTCCCGGCGCTGCTCTGCTCCAGTTGCAAGCCTGTGCCGCGCAGGGCCTCACGCAGTGCGCCCGGTGCATCAAACTGGCCCTGGACCGGTGCCGAGGTCTTGCCCGACGCCAGCGCCGGGTTGAGGGTCAGTGCCAGGCCGGCCTGGCTGGCGATCTGGTTCAGCGTGGTCGCCAGGGGCGCCGCCGGCAGGTTGTAGGCGCGCACGCTTGAGGCTTGTTCGGCGGCGAACAGCACGGTGCTGGCCAGCGGGGCGCTGAGGGCAATGGCCACGGCTAACAGGCTGGGGCGCAACAAGGTGTCTAGCGTGCGGGACATGGGCGGCTCCTGAGTGAAAATATTTCTCAATTGCCTAGGTGCCGAACGAGAAGCGAAAAGTGATAGGGCAGGGTGAAATTTTTTTTGTGGTGTGTTTGAGGGACTCATCGGGGGCAAGCCCCTCCCACACACATCAAAATGTGGGAGGGGGCTT
Organism: Pseudomonas sp. S3_A03; assembly: GCF_054668275.1. Lineage (NCBI taxonomy): Bacteria > Pseudomonadati > Pseudomonadota > Gammaproteobacteria > Pseudomonadales > Pseudomonadaceae > Pseudomonas > Pseudomonas sp. S3_A03. The sequence goes on along the minus strand of NZ_CP162753.1, from coordinate 3,541,782 downwards.
GCCCCCGATAGCGATAGCCCAGGCGCCGGAAAACCTAAGGCTTACCTTTGACCACCACCCACCACGGTGTGTGTTGCTCGATGCGCACCGGCAGGGTGGGCAGCAGGGCGTTGAGCGCCAGGGTGGTGTCGTGCAGCGGGAAGCTGCCGGTGATGCGCAGGTCGGCCACGTTTTTATCCACAGCCAAATAACCGCTGCGGTAGCGGCTGAGCTCCTCGACCACATCCTCCAGACGGGCGTTGTCGACCACCAGCATGCCGCGGGTCCAGGCGTCTGTGGCGGGGGTGACGGCAAGCGCAGGGCCAAGGCCATCGCTGCGCATCAGCACTTGCTGGCCTTCCTTGAACACCTGTTCCTGGTGCAAGGCCTGTGGTTGCGCCGCCACCGCCGATTGCAGGACGCTCAAGCGCGTGGCGTCGTCTTCGCGCTTGACGATAAACCGTGTGCCCAGCGCCCGCAGGCTACCGTCGCGGGTCTGCACGTAGAACGGGCGCGCATCGTTGTGGCCGGTCTCGACGAAGATTTCGCCTTCCTGCAACACAATCAGCCGGCGTTGCTCATCAAAACGCACGTCGATGGCGCTATGGGTATTGAGGTTGATCCGGGTGCCATCAGCCAGTTTCAGCGTGCGCTGCTCGCCGGTGGCGGTGCGCTGGTCGGCCAGCCAATAGTGGATCGGTACGTAGCGTTCGCCGGCGAACAACGCCAAGCCGCACACCAGCGCGATACTGGCAAGGCCGGTGCCCAACTTGCGCACACGCTGGCGGATGCCTTCACGCGACTGCAACAACGCCGCCCGCGCCGGGCCCGAGGCCACGCGAAAGCGCTGGTCGAGCATGCCCAACTGGCGCCAGGCACGGGCGTGCTCTTCATTGCTGGCCAGCCATTTGCCGAACTCTTCGCGCTCCACGGCGCTGCCGTCGCCTGAATCCAGAGACAGCTGCCAGGCAATTGCCGCATCCAGCACCCGGGCCGAGACCGGCTTGGAACCGCTGATGCTCACGACGGCTCGCCATACAGCGCGATGTAGCACTGGCGAATGCCCTGGGCCAGGTACTGGCGCACACGCGGCACCGATACCCCCAGGCGCTGGGCGATTTGCGCGTGGCCCAGGCCGTCGAGACGGTTATAGAGGAAGGCGGCGCGGGCCTTGCTGGACAGTTTGCCGAGCAGGCGGTCGATGGCCTTGAGGTCTTCGAGGATCAGTTGTTGTTCTTCGGGCGAGGGGTGTTCGCTGGGCGGGATCAACATCAATTCGCTGAGGTAGGCCTGCTCCAGGGCTGCGCGACGGAAGTAGTCGAACAACAAGCCTTTGGCGATCGCCACCAGAAATGCGCGGGGCTCGCGCGGGGCGCGCAACTCGTCACGGCCGAGCAGGCGCATGAACGTGTCCTGGCTCAGGTCTTCGGCGCGGCTGGGGCAGGCCACATTGCGTCGCAGCCAGGCCAGCAGCCAGCCACGATGGTCGCGGTACAACGCGCCAACAAGCTCACTGTGTGGGTTCTGGACCGACGACAAGGCATCACCGAATAAACAAGAGGTTTAAACTAACGAGAATTATTCGCGATTGTGTCAGAGGCGTGGGAAGGGCGCAATTGGCGTCTGTCGGGAGATGAGATTAAAACGATGGCGCTTGTTTACGCCGTTTCCATTGGCTCAAACGCGTGTGCAGCGCGTGGGGGGTGTCGATGTGGTGCCGGCGCGCGCGACTGAACAGGATGAGCATCAGCTCGGCTGTGGCCAGGGCATCGGCGCTGGCGTGATGGCGTTCGCCCACCTGCAGGTTGAAATGCTTGATCCAGTCGTCCAACCCGGCTTCGCGGATGTGCGCCTCGGGGCACACCAGAGGGGCGATGTCGGCCACATCGAGGAACGGATGAGCCAGGCGATAACCCAGGCTGTCCTTGAGTGCGCGGCCGAGCATGTGCTGATCGAACGGCGCATGGAACGCCAGCAGCGGGCTGTCGCCGACAAACTCCATGAAGTCCAGCAAGGCTTCGACCGGATCGCTGCCGGCGGCGATGGCGCTGGGGCCCAGGCCGTGGATCAGCACACTGGGGCTGAGTTTGGTGTCGGTGCGCTGCAAGGTGCGTTCGAACAACTGGGAAAAATCCACCGCGCCGTCTTCGATCACCACCGCGCCGATGGACAGCACCTGGTCGCGGTTGAGGTTCAGGCCGCTGGTTTCCAGGTCCACCACCACCCAGCGTTGGGTGCGCAACGCACTGTCGCCCAAGGCGATGGGCTTGGGCAGTTGCTCCAGGCGCCGCTGTTGCGCCGCATCCAGCCTGGGTTTGGTTGTGCGCAACCAACTGAACAGGCTCACAGTTGGTACCGCAAGGTCAGGCTGCTTTGCAGGCGTTGGGCCTGGCGCAGGGATTCACGCAGGATGCGCCGGTCCAGATGGTTAAGGCTGTCGGGGTCGACGCGGTTGGAATACGGCTGGTTTTCGCGGGTTTGCAGTTGGTGCTGTTGCATGCGGGTTTGCTGGATAAAGTGGTACGCCTCTTCATAGGCGGCGCCGTCCAGCGGTTCGATGACTTCCTTGACCACCAACTGGCGCAGGCGCTCCAGGGTGTTGTTGGCGCGGATGCCATTGGCCAGGGCCAGCAGGCGCGCGCCGTCGACAAACGGTGTGAGGCCTTGCACCTTGAGGTCCAGCGTGGCCTTTTCGCTGCCTTTGCGCGTCAGCACAAATTCACGGAAACGGCCCACCGGCGGGCGCTGGCGCAAGGCGTTCTCGGCGAGCATGCGCTGGAACAGCCGGTTGTCCGCCACCTGGTCCAGGATGCCTTGGCGCAACTGCTCGCAGCCGTGTTCGTCGCCCCACACCACGCGCAGGTCGAAATAGATGCTTGAACCCAGCAGGTTCTCCGGCGTGGCTTCGCGAATAAACGCCGCAAAGCGTCGCGCCCATTCGGCCCGCGACAAGCACAACTCGGGGTTGCCGGCCATGATATTGCCCTTGCACAGGCTGAACCCGCACAGCGCCAGGCTCTGGTTGATCTGCTGCGCCAGGGGCAGCAGGCGCCCGCGGATCTCGGCGGCTTCCACCGCATCCTTGGCTTCGAACAGAATGCCGTTGTCCTGGTCGGTGTACAGCGTCTGCTCACGACGGCCTTCGCTGCCGAAACACAACCAACTGAACGGCACGCCAGGGTCGCCTTTTTCGGCAAGGCTCAGCTCGATCACCCGGCACACGGTGTGATCGTTGAGCAGCGTAATGATGTGGGTGATCTGGGTGGACGACGCGCCATGGGCCAGCATGCGTTCCACCAATTGGCCGATCTCGCCGCGCAGCGCCACCAGGTGCTCTACCCGTGGCGCATTGCGGATGGTGCGGGCCAGGTGCACCAGGTCGACGCGCTGCAGGGAAAACAGGTCGCGTTCGGACACCACGCCACACAAGCGCTGGTCCTTGACCAGACACACATGGGCGATATGCCGCTCGGTCATGGCGATGGCGGCGTCGAACGCGCTGTGATCCGGCGTCAGGAAGAACGGCGCCTGGGTCATGTGCGCGGCGATCGGCTGGCTGAAATCGCCGGTGCCATCGGCCACCACCTGGCGAAGGTCGCGCAAGGTGAAAATGCCCAGTGGCGCCTTGTGTTCGTCGACGATCACGATGCTGCCCACTTGCTGCTCGTGCATCAGCGTCACCGCTTCGCGCAGCGGTGTGTCCGGGTTGCACGTGACCGGGTGGCGCATGGCCAATTCGCCCAGGCGGGTGTTCAAGGAGTATTGCGTGCCGAGGGTTTCCACGGCCTTTTGCTGCACCTGCTGGTTGACCTGGTCCAGCAGGCTGCTGACGCCGCGCAGGGCAAAGTCGCGAAACGGGCTGGAGAGGGCAAACAGCTTGATAAAGGCCGGTTTGTTCAGTTGCAGGCAGAAGGTGTCTTCGGCGGCCTTGTGCTCGGTGCGCGTGGCGCGTTCACCCAGGAGCGCGGCGAGGGGGAAACATTCGCCGGTGGTGATTTCGAAGGTGGTGTGCTCCGAGTCCGGTCGCTCGCCCACCACACGACCTTGCTTGACGATATAAAAGTGCTCCACCGGTCCCCCGGACGGCTTGAGAATGCTCTCGCCGGGGCCGAAAAAGCGTAACTGGCACTGCTCGACCAGAAACGCCAGGTGCGCGTTTTCCATCTGGTTGAACGGGGGGAAGCGTTGCAGGAATTGCAGGGTGCCGTGGATGTTCTGCAACACGGCGGTTTTACCCGCCTGCGTGAAAGCATCAGCTTTACTCATAACAGTGACCGCAGTTTTTTTGTCGTTATCGTCCTGCATGGTCGACTCCTGCGCGGCGGGTGCCCATTGGACGTAAGTCTAGGTCGCTGCAAACGGCGTGAAGCTAGGGAAAAACCTTACATGAATATCGTCCAAACCCCGTGGAACACCTACTAGGCAAAGTTTCCGACGAAAGGCACATTGATCGTCCTTCAGCAGATGTCTGACGAGTGTGCTGTGAGAGTGATGAGAGCTGCTGAGAACCGTATGTCCGACCACGATATTTTGAGTGATGCCGAGCGCGAGGCGCTGAGCGCCGTGATGCTGGAGCCTGATTTGCCGCCACAACGTGTGCTGATCGTTGACGACGATAAAGACGCGCGCGAACTGCTGGCTGAAATCCTGGGCCTCGATGGCATTCGCTGCATGACCGCCGACAGTGGCGAGAGGGCGTGGGACTTGCTGAAGTCCAGCAGCTCGATCGGTTTGCTGATCACCGACCTGCGCATGGCGCCGAGCAATGGCCTGGAGTTGATTCGCCAGGTGCGCGAATCCACCCGCGCGGCGTTGCCGATCATCATCATATCGGGGGATGCGGAAGCGCCAGACGTGATTGATGCGATGCATTTGAGTGTGGTGGACTTTTTGCTCAAGCCGATTGATAGCGTGAAGTTGGCGAAGCTGGTCAAGCGGGAGTTGGGGATGGTGTCCTGATTTTTGCGGTGAATGTAAGGGCCTCATCGGGGGCTTGCTCCCGATAGGGCCAGACCAGCCACCACAGCCCCCCAAAGAAAAAGCCCTGATCTCACGATCAGGGCTTTTTCATTTACAGGCCGTTTTTAGCCTTGAACTCCCGACGCCGGCGGTGCAATACCGGCTCGGTATAGCCATTGGGCTGTTTGGTCCCTTCAATCACCAACTCCACCGCTGCCTGGAACGCGATGTTGCTGTCGAAATCCGGCGCCAGTGGGCGGTACAACGCATCCCCGGCGTTTTGACGGTCTACCACCGGTGCCATGCGCTTGAGGCTTTCCATCACCTGGGCCTCGGTGACGATGCCGTGACGCAGCCAGTTGGCGATGTGCTGGCTGGAAATTCGCAGGGTGGCGCGGTCTTCCATCAGCCCTACGTCGTTGATGTCCGGCACTTTCGAGCAGCCGACGCCCTGGTCGATCCAGCGCACCACATAGCCGAGGATGCCCTGGGCGTTGTTGTCCAGCTCGTTGCGGATTTCTTCTTCGGACCAATCGGTGTTGCTGGCCAGGGGGATGGTCAGGATGTCATCCACCGAGGCGCGCTCGCGTTTGGCCAGCTCGGCCTGGCGCGCGAACACGTCGACCTTGTGATAGTGCAACGCATGCAGCGCGGCGGCCGTCGGAGACGGTACCCACGCCGTGTTGGCGCCGGCCAATGGGTGGGCGATTTTCTGTTCGAGCATCGCCGCCATCAGGTCGGGCATCGCCCACATGCCTTTACCGATCTGTGCGCGACCTTGCAGGCCGGTGCTCAAGCCGATATCGACGTTCCAGTTTTCGTAGGCGCCGATCCATTTTTCCGCCTTCATCGCGGCCTTGCGCACCATCGCGCCGGCTTCCATGGAGGTGTGGATTTCATCGCCGGTGCGGTCGAGGAAGCCGGTGTTGATAAACACCACGCGCTCACTGGCGGCCTTGATGCAGGCCTTGAGGTTGACCGTGGTGCGGCGTTCCTCGTCCATGATGCCGACTTTGAGCGTGTTACGCGGCAGGTTCAGCACCTCTTCGATGCGGCCGAACAGCTCGTTGGTGAACGCGGCTTCTTCGGGGCCGTGCATCTTCGGCTTGACGATGTACACCGACCCGGTGCGGCTGTTCTTGCGGCTGCTGTTGCCGTTGAGGCTGTGGATCGCCGCCAGGCTGGTGAGCAGGCCGTCGAGTATACCTTCGGGCACTTCGTGGCCGTCTTTGTCGAGGATCGCGTCGATGGTCATCAGGTGGCCCACGTTGCGCACGAACAACAGCGAGCGGCCGTGCAGGGTCACGTCCTGGCCGTCCACGCCGGTGTAGACGCGGTCGGGGTTCATGGTACGGGTGAACGTCTTGCCGCCCTTGGCCACCTCTTCAGCCAGGTCGCCTTTCATCAGGCCGAGCCAGTTGCGGTAGATCACCACTTTGTCGTCGGCGTCCACGGCGGCCACGGAATCTTCGCAGTCCATGATGGTGGTCAGCGCGGCTTCCATCAGCACGTCTTTGACGCCGGCGGCGTCGGTCTGGCCGACCGGGGTGCTGGCGTCGATCTGCAGTTCGAAGTGCAGGCCATTGTGTTTGAACAGGATCGCGATCGGCTCGGCCGCGGGGCCCTGGAAGCCGATCAACTGGGCGTCATCACGCAGGCCGCTGTTGCTGCCGCCCTTGAGGCTGACGATCAACTTGCCGTCGACGATCTTGTAGCCGGTGGAGTCGACGTGGCTGCCGGCGCTGAGCGGGGCGGCTTCGTCGAGGAAGGCGCGGGCGAAGGCGATGACTTTGTCGCCGCGCACTTTGTTATAGCCCTTGCCCTTCTCGGCGCCGTCGGCTTCGCTGATGGCGTCGGTGCCATACAGCGCGTCATACAGCGAGCCCCAACGCGCGTTGGAGGCGTTGAGGGCGAAGCGGGCATTCATCACCGGCACCACCAGTTGGGGGCCGGCCATGCGTGCGATTTCATCATCGACGTTTTGGGTCGAGGCGTGGAAATCCGCGGCTTCTGGCAGCAGGTATCCAATGTCTTGCAGGAAGGCTTTGTAGGCCACCGGGTCATGAGCCTGGCCGGCATGGGTCTGGTGCCAGGTATCGATCCGCGCCTGGAAATCGTCGCGTTTGGCGAGTAGGGCTTTGTTCTTCGGGGCCAGGTCGTGGATGACCTTGTCGGCACCGGCCCAGAACTGCTCGGCAGTGACGCCGGTACCGGGAATGGCTTCGTTGTTCACGAAGTCGAACAGGACTTTGGCGACCTGCAGGCCACCGACTTGAACGTGTTCAGTCATCTCTTGCCTCACTCTGCGGAGCTTATGCGCTGTTTCAGATTTTCATTATGTAGTGCTCGGTTGGGCATACTACATGATGACTTGCGGTTGTGAAAATTAGACTAAATACGTCGTTTAGCGACCCACTTTGGTCGTACGGTCACAGCGGAGAACCGGATGTTCTCAAAAAACTATTGGATTGTTCCAGATAAATATAAAAATGGTACACGATTTGTTTTCGAGGGCCGCCGGGTCCACCTTGTAGATTGAATTCCAGAGGGCTTCGCCATGGACCATCTTGTACTCACAATTATCGCCGCCGACAAACCCGGCCTGGTTGAACGCATCGCGCAGAACATCGCCGCCCACGGTGGCAATTGGCTGGAAAGCCGCATGGCCCATATGGCCGGGCAGTTTGCCGGGATCCTGCGGGTCAGCGTGCCTGCGCAGAACCGTCAGGCACTGGTGGGTGCGTTGGAAGACTTATCCACACACGGCATCCGTGTGCTGGTGGGTGAGGGCAGCACCGGGCAGGCCCTGGCGTCCAAACCGATTGTGATGACGCTGGTGGGCAATGACCGCGCGGGCATTGTGCGTGAGATCACCGCGCTATTGAGCAAGCAGGGCGTGAATCTGGAGCGCTTGAACACCGATGTGCGGCCGGCGCCGATGAGTGGTGACCCGCTGTTCAGCGCCGAGGCGCTGCTGCAGGTGCCGTCGACGTTATCCTTGGATAAGTTGCAGGAATGCCTGGAAACCTTGGCCGATGACTTGATGGTAGAGCTGCGCAACGAGGAATAGTCCGCCCGCAAGGTTATGCATGGAAATCTTGCATGGGCCTGTGGATAACCTTGGGGTGGATGCCTGCAAGCCACGTTGGCTGTGGCTCGCAGAGGGTTGTGCATTATTTGATCAGCGCTTGCGTACCGTCAGCCAGGCATCCACGCTGTAGACCACCAGGCCGGCCCAGATAAAGGCAAAGGCGAGCAGCGTGCTTGGCGCCAGGTGCTCGCCGAACAGCAACACCGCTTCCAGCAACACCAGGGTGGGCGCCACGTACTGTAAAAAGCCCAGGGCCGTGTAGGGCAAATGCCGCGCGGCGGCGTTGAAGCACACCAGCGGGATCAGCGTCACGGGGCCGGCGGCCACCAGCCACCAGGCTTCGGAGGTGCTCCAAAATGCAAGCTGTGCGCTGTGGGCGCTTGGGTTGAACAGCAACCACGCAACGGCAATCGGCACCAGCATCCAGGTTTCCACGACCAGCCCCGGCAGCGCCTTGACCGGCGCCTGCTTGCGGATCAAACCGTAGAAACCAAAGGTCAGCGCCAATGCCAGCGACACCCACGGCAGGCTGCCGACCTGCCACACCTGTTGCGCCACGCCCACCGCGGCCAGCCCGACGGCTACCCATTGCAGGCGGCGCAGGCGTTCGCCGAGCAGCAACATGCCGAGCAGCACATTCACCAGCGGGTTGATGTAGTAACCCAGGCTCGCCTCCAGCATGCGCCCGGTATTGACCGACCACACATAGGTCAGCCAGTTGGCCGCAATCAGCGATCCGCTCAAGGCCAGGATTGCCAGGCGCCTGGGGTTGTCGCGCAGCTCGCGGAACCAGCCGGGGTGTTTCCATACCATCAGCAGCAAACCGCCGAACAACGCCGACCACAGCACGCGATGCACGATGATCTCGGCGGCGGGTACGCTGGCGATGGCTTTGAAGTAGAGCGGGAACAAGCCCCAGATAACGTAGGCGCTAAGGCCCAGGATGTAACCCTTGCGGGGGTTGGCGGCGTGCATTGCAGAGTCCTTGCTTAGGCAGCTAACAAGGCGCGATTGTAAGGATATTTGTCTATTGGTGGGATCTGCTTTGCTTTATGTGGGAGGGAGCAAGCCCCCTTCCACCTTAAAAAGCAGTCAGAAGAGCTTCAGCGGTTCTTCGTTAAGTGCCGAAAGCTGTTCGCGCAACGCCAGCACCTGATCCCCCCAATACCGCTCACTGCCGAACCACGGAAAGCTGTGCGGAAACGCCGGGTCGTCCCAACGCCGCGCCAGCCAGGCGCTGTAGTGCATCAGGCGCAACGCGCGCAGGGGTTCGATCAGCGCCAATTCACGCGGGTCGAAGTCATGGAATTCCTGGTAGCCGTCCATCAATTCCGACAACTGCCCCAGGCATTCCTGACGGTCGCCGGCGAGCATCATCCACAGGTCCTGGACCGCCGGGCCCATGCGGCAGTCATCCAGGTCGACGATATGGAACATCTCGTCACGGCACATCATGTTGCCGGGGTGGCAATCGCCGTGCATGCGGATGTTCTTGTGCGGCGTGGCCTTGTACACCTCTTCCACGCGCTTGAGCAGGTCACGGGCCACGGACTCGTAGGCTGGCAGCAGGCTTTTGGGAATGAAATTGCCTTCGAGCAGGGTGGTGAGGGAGTCGTGACCGAAGTTCTTCACCCCCAGCGCTTCGCGGTGTTCGAACGGGCGGGTGGAGCCCACGGCGTGCAGGCGACCGAGCAATTGCCCGAGGCGATACAACTGGTCGAGGTTGCCCGGTTCCGGCGCGCGGCCGCCACGGCGCGGGAACAGGGTAAAACGGAAACCCGCGTGTTCGAACAGGCTTGCGCCGTTGTGGATAAGGGGCGCCACCACCGGCACGTCGCATTCGGCCAGTTCAAAGGTAAAGCGGTGTTCTTCGAGGATCGCCTCGTTGGTCCAGCGCTGGGGGCGATAGAACTTGGCGATCAGCGGTTCTGAGCCTTCGATGCCCACCTGATACACGCGATTTTCGTAGCTATTAAGCGCCAGGATGCGGGCATCGCTGAGGAAACCGATGCTGTCGACAGCGTCGAGGACCAGGTCGGGAGTGAGTGTTTCAAACGGGTGGGCCATGCGAACTCCTGCGCGCAGCAGGGCGCCGCGTCCGGCCCGGTATGGTAACGCACCGGGCCAGAGATAGGTGGTGGCTGTGCGATTGCCATCGGGAGCAAGCCCCCTCCCACACTTTGATTTGTGAATACAGTTCAAATGTGGGAGGGGGCTTGCCCCCGATGAGGCCGTGTCAGGCGCCGACGACCCCGCCGTCATCCCGCCGAATCACCATCACCGACGAGCGCGGCTTGCCGTTCGGCAAATGTTCCGGCCAGGTCGAACCGCCGGTTTCACCGGGATGCTGGATCCCCACAAACAGGGTTTTCTGATCCGGCGAGAAGCTGATCCCCGTGACCTCACATGCCACCGGGCCCACCATGAAGCGGCGGATTTCGCCAGTGCCTGGGTCGGCGCAGAGCATCTGGTTATTGCCCATCCCCGCGAAGTCGCCGGCGTTGCTGTAGTCGCCATCGGTGAGGATCCACAAGCGCCCGGCCTTGTCGAAGCCCAGGCCATCGGGGCTGTTGAACATGTTTTGTGGGTTGATGTTGGACGAGCCGCCCTTGGGCTTGCCGGCATGTACCCCAGGGTTGCCGGCCACCACGAACAGGTCCCAACTGAAGTCAGCCGCGCCGTGGTCATCGGCATTGGCCTTCCAGCGCAGGATCTGGCCGTAGACGTTCTTTTCGCGTGGGTTGGGGCCGCCCACCGGCTGGCCGTCTTCGCCGCGCTTGGCGTTATTGGTCAGGGTGCAATAGACCTGGCCGTCGGTGGGGCTGACCACGATCCATTCCGGGCGGTCCATGCGCGTGGCTTTGACCACGCTGGCGGCCAGGCGCGCGTGGATCAACACTTCGGCCTGGCTGGCAAAGCCGCTGCTGGCGTCGATGCCGTTTTTGCCGTGGGTGAGTTCCACCCATTGGCCCTTGCCCTTGGGGTGGTCGACGTCGCCGTCGCCCGCGTCGAAGATCGCCACATACAAGGTGCCGTGGTCGAGCAGGTCCTTGTTGGCCTTGGGGTTCTTGTGGTTGATCTTGTCGCGGCTGACGAATTTGTAGATGAACTCACCGCGCTCATCGTCGCCCATGTACACCACGGCACGGCCGTCGCGGGTTTCGGCCAGCGCTGCGTTCTCATGTTTGAAGCGGCCCAGGGCGGTGCGTTTGGTCGGGGTGGATTGCGGGTCGAACGGGTCGATTTCCACCACCCAGCCGTGGCGGTTGAGTTCGTTGGGGTGCTTGGCCATGTCGAAGCGCGGGTCGTGCAGGTGCCAGTTGATCTCTTTGCTGGCGGCGACCACGCCGTAGCGTTTCTGCCCGGCATCGAATGCTTGCTGTGGGTTGCTGCTGCCGAAGCAGTCGGTGAAGTTCTCTTCACAGGTCAGGTACGTGCCCCATGGCGTTTTGCCGTTGGCGCAATTCTGGAAGGTGCCGAGGACTTTTTTGCCGGACTTGTCGGCGCTGGTTTTCAGCCATTCGTGGCCGGCGGCGGGACCGCTCAGGCGGATCGGCGAGTTGCCGTGGATGCGCCGGTTGTAGCGCGAGTCCTGGACGAACTGCCAGGTGTCGCCCTTGCGCCGTATTTCGATCACCGACACGCCTTCGCTGGCCTGGGCCTTGCGCACGTCTTCGGCCGACTGCGGCGCGCCACCGTGGGCATAGAGGTAGCGATAGTTGGTGTATTCGTTGTTGATCGCCATCAGCGCGCGGTTGTCGTCACCGGGGAAGGCGAACAGGCTCATGCCGTCGTTGTTGTCGCCGAACTGCTGTTCCTGGGCCTTGGCCGTGCCGTTGCCGGACGGGTCAAAGGCCGGGGCGCTCTTGTGCAGCGGCTGGCCCCAACTGATCAGCACCGAAGCGCCGTAGCCCGGCGGCAGGGTGATGGTGTCGCTGGTGGCGGCGGCGATGCTGGTGAAACCCAGCAGCGGGCTGGCGGAGGCCGCGTTTACGGCCAGGGCGCTGCGGCTGAGCAGGTTGCCGCCCAGGAACATCGCGGCACCGCAGAGTGCGCCGGCACCGATAAAACGACGGCGGGTGAGGCCGACCATCTGTTCGAGGTCGGTGGCTTGGTTCTCTTCTAACAGGCTCATCACGGGCTCCTTGAGTGCTTTTTGCAAACACCTTAAGCAGCCGTCGTGACGAAATTGTTGCAATTTGAAGGCAGTGTGCAACTTACACGGGGGTGCCGAGCAAGACCTGGCTGGGGGCGAATTGCACCTGGACCGTCTGACCTTCGGTGGTGCCCAGGGCCTCCAGCGCGTCCGGCGGCGCCAGGGCGCATAGAACCAGGCCGTTCGGCAGGGTGATGCGCACTTCGCTGGGGCCGTCCTCGGCGGTGAGAATGGCGGCGACGATGCCGCTCATACAATTGTGTCCAAGTGTTGCGGCTGCCTGCGGTGCCAGCAGTTCCAGCCAACCGGCCTTGATCAAGGCGACGACTTCCACGCCCAACTCCAGCTCCAGCCGCTGCGTGCTGTCGTGGGTGATCTGCGCCTCGAGGGTCAGCCCGCCCGTCAGTTGCAGGCGCACCAAATCGTTGCGGCCTTGGCGTTGAATCGCAACGACCTGGCCATGCAGCTGGTTCCGTGCACTGGTGCGCAGCATCAGGCGGCCGAGCAGGTTGAAGTCACTGGCCGCTTCGTCCGAACCCAGCACTTGGGCCTGCACCGCTTGCAGGCGCTGATAGAGGCGCAGTACCCGTTCACCTTCGACCGTGAGCCTGGCGCCGCCGCCGCCCTTGCCGCCGACGCTGCGTTCGACCAGCGGTTTTTGCGCCAGGTTGTTCAACTCGTCGATGGCGTCCCAGGCGGCCTTGTAACTCAAGCCAGCGCTTTTGGCGGCGCGGGTAATGGAGCCCTGCTCGGCGATATGCGCAAGCAAGGCAATGCGCTGCGGGCGGCGGACGATATGTTGGCTGAGCAGGGTGGGTAGAGACATGGGCATACGCTGTGTGGGGATGAGCGGACGTTGCGGGCGCGGGGCGGCAGAGTCAAGTGTCTGGCTTTGGCGTGCGCGCCAGGCAGTACACGTCGACCTGTCGCGCGCCGGCATGGATCAACAACCGCGCCAGGCTGTGGGCAGTGGCGCCGGTGGTGAGTACGTCGTCCACCACGGCAAAATGGCGGCCTTGCACCTGGGCGCCGGCGGCCAGGGCAAAGGCGCCGAGCAGGTTGCGTTTGCGGGTCTTGGCGTCGAGGGCTTGTTGCGCGAGGGTTTCATGGGGACGCAGCAGCAGGTGTTCATCGCAGGGGATATTCAGGTCGGCGCTGAGCCAGCGCGCCAACATCAGCGCCTGGTTATAGCCACGTTCGCGCAGGCGTTTGCGCGCCATGGGTACCGGCAGCAGGGCGTCCGGGCGTGTGAGGGCAGTGTTGTCGAAGCGGTGTTGCACGTGTTGCCCCAATAAACGGCCGAGCATATGCCCGAGCGGCCAGCGCGCCTGGTGTTTGAAGCGGCTTATCAGACGGTCGACGGGAAAGCTGTAGGCCCAGGGGGCGATCACCTGTTTAAACGCCGGCGGTTGATGTTGGCATTGGCCGCAGACCAGGCCGTCCATCGATAAGGGCAGGGCGCAGACTTCGCAGTGTTCCATCAGCCAGGGCAGTTCGGTCTCGCAGGCGTTGCAGACCGAGTCGGCGGTTTCAGTGGGCTCATCGCAGATCAAACAGTTCTGTTTGTTTTTTGACCAGATGTAAACCTGGTATTTGCGCTTCAGTTGACAGTGCATGGATCTTCCTTAAATATGCCGAGCATCCGTGTCGCGCCTGTGGGTATTGCCCTTCCCGCAGCGCCTGTCAAAGCATAATCAAGGAATCGCCCATGAGCGCCAGCACCACTGCCACCCTGCGTCACGATTGGTCCCTGGCCGAAGTCAAAGCACTGTTTGTGCAACCGTTCAATGACCTGTTGTTCCAGGCGCAGACCGTGCACCGCGCGCATTTCGACGCCAACCGGGTGCAGGTGTCGACGCTGCTGTCGATCAAGACCGGCGCCTGCCCGGAAGATTGCAAATATTGTCCGCAGTCGGGCCACTACAACACCGGCCTGGAAAAAGAAAAACTGATGGAAGTGCAGAAGGTCCTCGAAGAGGCTGCCCGCGCCAAAGCCATCGGTTCTACGCGCTTCTGCATGGGCGCCGCCTGGAAGCACCCGTCGGCCAAAGACATGCCCTACGTGTTGCAGATGGTCAAAGGCGTGAAGGCCATGGGCCTGGAAACCTGCATGACCCTCGGCCGTCTCGACCAGGACCAGACCGAAGCCCTGGCCCAGGCCGGCCTCGACTACTACAACCACAACCTCGATACCTCGCCGGAATTTTACGGCAGCATCATCACCACCCGTACCTACAGCGAGCGCCTGCAAACCCTGGCCTATGTGCGTGATTCGGGGATGAAGATCTGCTCGGGCGGCATCCTCGGCATGGGCGAGTCCCTCGACGACCGCGCCAACCTGCTGATCCAGTTGGCCAATCTGCCGGAGCATCCGGAGTCGGTGCCGATCAACATGCTGGTGAAGGTGGCCGGTACGCCGTTGGAAAACGCCGAGGACATCGACCCGTTCGACTTTATCCGCATGCTGGCGGTGGCGCGCATCCTGATGCCGCAATCCCATGTGCGCCTGTCGGCCGGCCGTGAAGCGATGAATGAACAGATGCAGGCGCTGGCGTTTTTCGCCGGGGCGAACTCGATCTTCTATGGCGACAAACTGCTGACCACCGCCAACCCGCAAGCCGACAAAGACATGCAACTGTTCGCGCGCCTGGGCATCCTGCCGGAAGCCCGTGAAGAGCATGCCGACGAAGTGCACCAGGCGGCGATCGAACAGGCGTTGGTGGAGCACAAGAGCAGCGAGCAGTTTTACAACGCCGCTGTTTGACCCAAATGCAATTCAAATGTGGGAGGGAGCAAGCCCCCTCCCACATGTTCTACCGCGAACATCCTGCTGAATCGAGGCCTGCATGTCTTTCGATCTCGCCGCGCGCCTCGCTGCCCGCCGTGCCGAACATCTTTACCGTCAACGTCCTCTGCTCCAGAGCCCCCAAGGCCCGCAAGTGGTGGTAGACGGGCAGCCGCTGTTGGCGTTCTGCAACAACGACTACCTGGGGCTGGCCAATCACCCGCAAGTGATCGAAGCCTGGCGCGCCGGTGCATCTCGTTGGGGCGTGGGCGGTGGCGCTTCGCACCTGGTGGTCGGGCACGCCATGCCGCACCACGAACTCGAAGAAGCCCTGGCCGACCTGACCGGTCGCCCGCGTGCCTTGCTGTTTACCACCGGTTACATGGCCAACCTGGGCGCGGTCACCGCATTGGTGGGGCAGGGCGATACGGTACTCGAAGACCGCCTTAACCATGCCTCGCTGCTGGATGCCGGCTTGCTGTCGGGCGCGCGGTTCAATCGCTACCTGCATAACGACGCGGCCAGCCTGGCCAAGCGCCTGGAAAAAGCCACCGGCAATACCCTGGTGGTCACCGACGGTGTGTTCAGCATGGATGGCGACCTGGCCGACCTGCCCGCGCTGGCGCGCGAAACCAAGGCCAAGGGCGCCTGGTTGATGGTGGACGACGCCCATGGCTTCGGCCCGCTGGGGGCCAACGGTGGTGGGATCGTCGAGCACTTTGGCTTGAGCCAGGACGATGTACCGGTATTGGTCGGCACGCTTGGCAAGGCATTCGGCACCGCCGGTGCGTTTGTGGCGGGCAGTGAAGAGCTGATCGAAAGCCTGATCCAGTTCGCCCGGCCGTACATCTACACCACCAGCCAACCGCCGGCGCTGGCCTGCGCCACACTCAAAAGCCTGGAGCTGCTGCGCACCGAGCATTGGCGGCGTGAACACCTCAACGGCCTGATTCGCCAGTTCCGCCAAGGGGCCGAGCAGCTTGGCCTGAACTTGATGGACAGCTTCACCCCGATCCAACCGATCCTGGTCGGCGACAGCGCCAGAGCCGTGCGTTTATCGCAGAGGCTGCGCGAGCGCGGCCTGATGGTCACCGCGATCCGCCCACCCACCGTGCCCGCCGGCGGTGCGCGGTTGCGCGTGACGTTGACGGCGGCCCACAGTGAAGCGCAGGTGCAGCTATTGTTGAGCGCATTGCAAGCGTGTTTGCGCCTGGAGCCTGCCCATGCGTAATCGACTGGTATTGCTGCCCGGCTGGGGCCTTGGCGTATCGCCGCTGGAACCATTGGCCGCCGCCTTGCAGGGCCTGGATGAACACCTGCACGTGCAGATCGAGCCGTTGCCTGCGCTGGGCTCCTGCGACCTGGAAGAATGGCTCGATGAACTTGACGCGACCTTGCCGGACAACACCTGGCTGGGCGGCTGGTCCCTCGGCGGCATGCTGGCCGCCGAGTTGGCGGCACGGCGCGGCGAGCGTTGCTGTGGCCTGCTGACCCTGGCGAGCAACCCGTGTTTTGTTGCCCACGAGGGCTGGCCGGATGCGATGCCCGCCGAGACGTTCGATGCGTTCCTCAGCGGTTGCCACGCTGACTCGCAAGTCACTCTCAAACGCTTTGGACTGCTGTGTGCCAAAGGCGCCGCCGACCCTCGCGGGCTCTCGCGTTTGCTGGTCAGCGGCGCCCCGCATACGGCCCCCCATGTATTGATGCCGGGTTTAGAGTTACTCGCTCAATTGGACACGCGTGAGGCCTTGCTCGCCTATCGCGGCCCGCAGTTGCACCTGTTTGCCGCTATGGACGCGTTGGTGCCCGCGCAGGCGGCCAGTGCGCTCTTGGTATTGTTGCCCGATGTAGAAATCGGCCTGATTGAACAAGCCGGTCACGCTTTTCTTCTGGAGGACCCTCACGGTGTGGCGGAGGCCATCCAGGCTTTTTTGCATGAGTGTGTTGATGACTGATCTCTCCCAACCTTCACTGCCGGGCGCCTTGCCGGACAAGCTCCGGGTGGCGGCCTCGTTCTCCCGTGCGGCAGCCAGTTACGACAGCGTCGCTCAATTGCAGCGAGCGGTGGGGCACGGCCTGCTGTCGCGTTTGCCGTCGGCGGGGGCGCCACAACGTTGGCTGGATATGGGCTGCGGCACAGGTTACTTCAGCCGTGTGTTAGCTGAACGCATGCCCGCGAGCCAAGGCGTGGCGCTGGATATTGCCGAGGGCATGCTTGCTCATGCGCGGCCTTCAGGTGGCGCGCAGCACTTCATTGCCGGTGATGCGGAACGCTTGCCGCTGAAAGCTGACAGCTTCGGGCTGCTGTTCTCCAGCCTGGCGGTGCAATGGTGTGCGAACTTCGACGCAGTGCTGAGCGAGGCCTATCGGGTGCTGCAGCCGGGCGGCGTATTGGCGTTTGCCAGTTTATGCGTGGGCACGCTGGATGAACTGCGCGAAAGCTGGCGCGCCGCCGATGGCCTGGTGCACGTCAACCGTTTCCGTACCTTCGAGGCTTACCAGCAATTGTGCGCGGCCAGCGGTTTGCGCGTGGTCAGCCTGGAGCGCCAGCCCCATGTGCTGCATTACCCCGATGTGCGCAGCCTGACCCACGAATTGAAGGCCCTGGGCGCACACAATCTGAACCCAGGCCGCCCCGGTGGGTTGACGGGCCGCGCGCGAATTGCCGCATTGGTTCAAGCGTATGAGCAGTTCCGCCAGGCCCAGGGCCTGCCGGCAACGTATCAAGTGGTGTATGCCGTACTGGAGAAACCTCTATGAGCCCCGCTTATTTCATCACCGGCACCGACACCGATGTGGGCAAGACCACCGTCGCCGCCGGCCTGTTGCACGCGGCGCGCCAAGCCGGCAGAAGCACGGCTGCGGGCAAACCGGTGGCGTCCGGCTGCGCGCTGACGCCCCACGGCCTGCGCAACGACGATGCCCTGGCGCTGCTGGCGCAGTGTTCATTGCCGCTCAGTTATGCCGAGGTCAACCCCGTGGCGTTCGAGCCTGCCATCGCACCGCATTTGGCGGCGCGCGAGGCAGGGGTTGCGCTGACGGTGCAGTCGTTGCTCAAACCCATGCAGCAGATTCTGGCGCGCCAGGCCGATTTCACCTTGATCGAAGGCGCCGGCGGCTGGCGCGTGCCGTTGGCTGATCAGGCCAACCTGTCAGACCTGGCCATGGCGCTCAAACTGCCGGTGATCCTGGTGGTGGGCGTGCGCCTGGGTTGTATCAGCCATGCCTTGCTCACCGCCGAGGCCATCGCGCGGGATGGTTTGCAGATGGCGGGGTGGGTGGCCAATATCATTGATCCCAAGACCTCTCGTCTGGAAGAAAACCTCGCCACCCTGGCTGAGCGGTTGCCGGCGCCGTGCCTGGGGCGTGTGCCCAGGCTCAAGCACGCCGGGGCTGAAGCGGTGGCGCACCACCTGCACCTGGATCTGCTTGACTGATTTTGGCTATCGCTAAGGCACTGTGCCATTATTGTTTTTGACGGGCATTTGGCCACGATCTCTGCTTCAATCACCGCTCACGATTCTGTAAAGGCAGGCTTAGCCATGGAAATCTCTGGAAGCAGCGCGTTTTATTCGGGCCTGAACACCATTCAGTCCGGGCAGAACCGTGTGGACCAGGCCGCCGGCAAGATCGCCAGTGCCGCCACCAGTCAGCCTTCGGATGCCCAGAATGATCGCCTGCAGGCGGTCAATCGCGGCCAACCGACCAACTCCGCCAGCAATATGGTGGAACTGGCCGAAGGCAAGTTCCAGGTCGAGCTGGGCGTCAAGGTGGCCAAGGCTTCGGACGAAATGCTCGGTACATTGATCGACACTTACGCCTGATCTGCCGGCGTTTGAACCTGTGGGAGGGGGCTTGCTCCCGGTAGCGGTACATCAGTCAAAGAGATATCGACTGACACGACGCTATCGGGAGCAAGCCCCCTCCCACATTTGCCCTGTTTTATTCTGATCCCTTTCTATACATCTCTCTGATGTGGCATCCAGCCTCAGGCTTTGTTGTGCCTGGGTTGATGTGTGTCATGACAAACGGCATCTGAGCGACGCTTGACATCCCCAGGTCGTAAACGTATGTTTCAAACACCTGTTTGACCGCCACAATAAATTCCACGCGGTTGTTCATTCCAGCTACATCAGCAGAGGTTTATCGCTATGCCTGACTACAAGGCCCCCTTGCGTGATATTCGCTTCGTTCGTGACGAACTGCTCGGTTATGAAGCGCACTATCAGAGCCTGCCGGCTTGCCAGGACGCTACCCCGGACATGGTCGATGCCATCCTTGAGGAAGGCGCCAAGTTCTGTGAGCAAGTGCTGGCACCGTTGAACCGCGTGGGTGACATCGAAGGGTGCACCTGGAGTGAATCAGGCGTTAAGACCCCTACGGGCTTCAAAGAAGCCTACAAACAGTTCGTCGAAGGCGGCTGGCCGAGCCTGGCCCACGACGTGGAGCACGGTGGCCAAGGCCTGCCGGAATCCCTGGGCCTGGCCGTGAGCGAAATGGTCGGCGAAGCCAACTGGTCGTGGGGCATGTACCCAGGGCTGTCCCACGGTGCGATGAACACCATCTCCGAGCACGGCACTCCCGAGCAGCAAGAGGCTTACCTGACCAAACTGGTGTCGGGCGAATGGACCGGCACCATGTGCCTGACCGAGCCGCACTGCGGCACCGACCTGGGCATGTTGCGCACCAAGGCCGAACCTCAGGCCGATGGTTCCTACAAAGTCTCCGGTACCAAAATCTTCATTTCGGCCGGTGAACACGACATGGCCGACAACATCGTCCACATCGTACTGGCCCGCCTGCCGGATGCACCGGCCGGCACCAAAGGCATCTCGCTGTTTATCGTGCCCAAGTTCCTGCCTAACGCAGACGGTTCAATCGGCGCGCGTAACGCGGTGAGCTGTGGTTCCCTGGAGCACAAAATGGGGATCCACGGTAACGCCACCTGCGTGATGAACTTCGATGCGGCCACCGGTTACCTGATCGGCCCGGCGAACAAAGGCCTGAACTGCATGTTCACCTTTATGAACACCGCGCGCCTGGGCACTGCGTTGCAAGGCCTGGCTCACGCCGAGATCGGCTTCCAGGGCGGCCTGAAGTACGCTTGCGACCGCCTGCAAATGCGCTCCCTCACCGGCCCGAAAGCGCCGGAAAAAGCCGCTGACCCGATCATCGTTCACCCAGACGTGCGCCGCATGCTGCTGACCATGAAAGCCTTCGCCGAAGGCAACCGTGCGATGGTGTACTTCACCGCCAAGCAAGTGGACATCGTCAAGTACGGCACCGACGACGAAGCCAAGAAACAGGCCGATGGCTTGCTGGCATTCATGACCCCGATCGCCAAGGCGTTCATGACCGAAGTCGGTTTTGAATCGGCCAACCACGGCGTGCAGATCTACGGCGGCCACGGCTTTATCGCCGAGTGGGGCATGGAGCAGAACGTTCGCGACAGCCGCATCTCGATGCTGTACGAAGGCACCACCGGTATCCAGGCGCTGGACCTGCTCGGCCGTAAAGTGCTGATGACCCAGGGCGAAGCGCTCAAGGGCTTCACCAAAATCGTGCACAAGTTCTGCCAGGCCAACGAAGGCAACGAGGCTGTCAAAGAGTTCGTCGCACCGCTGGCGGCACTGAACAAAGAGTGGGGCGAGTTGACCATGAAGGTCGGCATGGCCGCGATGAAGGACCGTGAAGAAGTCGGTGCCGCTTCGGTGGATTACCTGATGTATTCCGGTTATGCCTGCCTGGCGTACTTCTGGGCCGACATGGCACGCCTGGCGGCCGAAAAACTGGCCGCCGGTACCAGCGAAGAGGCGTTCTACACCGCCAAGCTGCAGACCGCGCGGTTCTACTTCCAGCGTATCCTGCCGCGTACCCGTACCCACGTGGCCACCATGTTGTCGGGCGCCAACAACCTGATGGACATGAAAGAAGAAGACTTCGGCCTGGCTTACTAAGCGTCGGCAGGGTTTCTTCCACAGCGTAAAAGCCGCCGCTCTTTCGGGAGCGGCGGCTTTTTTATGGGCGTGCGCCCAACTCTCAAGGCGTCGGAATGAAAGGCGTCCCGTCGCAATAGACGTTTCCGGGTAAAACCCCCCTGACTCGAACGGGCACCGGCGTAGATCGAATCTGTTGATTGGCGCTATTTAGCGTTGAGTAGCTGACATACATCACACCTCTGCCGATTACCCCCATAGTCGTCGAGTAGGGCACGTCGACGATAAGGCCTCGTGTGGGCGCATCGGCGGAAAGCACCACAGAAACTGTGACTGCTGGAACGATGACGTTTGAACCATCATCCTGCCGGCTCAGCGCGCAGGTCACGGTCAACGATCTGCCGGCAATCAAGAGTGTCGAAGCGGGGATAGACACCTGAATGAAACGATTCGAATAGGTTGCGCCCAAGGGCAGCGCTGAGTTGCAGTTGAGGTTGCCGTCAGCGTTCAGGTTTTGCACCACCGGCGGCGCCAACGTCATCAGGGCTGACAGGTTGAAGGTCAGGGTTCGGACGGGGCCGTTGAAGGCAACCCCGCGGCTGGTAACTCGAAACCCAACCTGAGCCGAGGTATCCGTGTTGGCGGCGCCCGGCAGCGTGGCCAGTATTTGCCCCGTCGAGACAGTGAACGGTAGCGGCAAGGGTTGCCCTGCGTAAGTCAAGGACGCCGTTACGACGGTGCCCGCCAGGGTCACGGCCACCGTGTCGCCGATTTGCAGGCTGGCGTTGTCCAGCCATACGTCCACCCCTGGCTGGCCACTTTGGTTGATGTCCCATTGGGTCACGGTGTTGTCCGGCGCAATCGCCAGAGGTATCCGTGGCATGGCGATGTTGGAAGGCGTCACGCGTATGGCAACTGTTATCTCGAGACTCAGCGAGTCCCGGGCGCGGTTGCCGCCCTGGTCAATGAGGCGGTAGGTCAGTTGTTGTGTGCCGTTGCCTCGGGCACGCATGATCGCCGCCGGCACCGGGATCATCCGCTCAGCCGGCACGTCAGACAGGGTGACGGGTGGGGTGTAAGGCACCGCCAGATGGATGTTGGTGTTGCCGTAGTAGAACACTGCACGCACATTTTTCTTATCGTTGATCTGTTCATGCTCGGGAATCCGAAACCAGACCGGGTCATTGTTGGCCAGGTACTCATCGGTAATCAGTGGCGTCGCCAGGTTCGCCGGCAACAGTGGGCGCGGTGGTGTGATGGAGAGATAACCAAAGGGAGGCGTTTTATGAACCCGCAAGAGCGTGCTGGTGGTGGCACGCAACACATTGTCACCGTCGTCCACGGTATAGGTGAGCCAATACTCGCCCTCGTTGCCTACAAAACGACGTGGCACGACGACCTCAATATCCCCGACGGGATAGGCCGGCAATACCGTGTACGAGAACACCTGGTATTCCCCCGGTGGCGGTAACTGCGCGTACACCCTGATGCTGATTGGACGAGACACGGGAGGGCCGGGTTGCGGCAGCGCCGGAATGCGAATTCGCAAGTCTTTTGCGGCCACCGACAGGGGGACCAGGCCGTCGGCATTGGCAATTGCATCCACCACGATCAGCGGTGGCAGCCTGGAAATGGCGTGACGAATCAAGAACGCTGAGCTTGTGCGCACAAAATCGGCAATGGCGGTTTTCCATGGGAACGCTCCCTTGATGTTTGAAGGACACTCCCTTGTCCCGAGTGCTCGATGGGCGCTTAGTGGGTGTAGCCAGTAAACACTGCAAACCCCTCGGCGGATACTGTCAGAACTAACAGGGCGGATGGTCCGCTGATTGCCTATTTGGCGCGTGATAAAAAACCATAGCGTTGCGCTCAGGGATTGGGCAAACCGGCCGTTAAAGTAGTGGCAATTTGATACAGGGCAGGCAGCTTGTGCTTAACTGTCGGCGTAACGGCATAGTGCCACTATTTTGTAGGTCGGAGTTTTACCCTTGTCACGCGTGTCGGCTGTGCGGTTCAGTCATTTTCTTCCCTCGTTGCTGCTCTTGCTGGCGGGGCTTTCGGCTGCATACGTCAAGGATCTCAACGTCTTCTTCACCTCGCTGTTCAACGTGTTGCCGACCCTGGTGTTGCTGCTCGGCGGTTCGTACTGCGCGGTATACCGGCGCCAGCGTGAGCTGTTCTTGATGATTACCGTGTACGTGGCCTACTTCCTGCTCGATACCCAGACCGATTTCTACCGTGACAACGGCCGCGTGCGCGAAGATGCGGCGGTGGTGTTTCACCTGTGTTGCCTGTTGTTGCCACTGCTGTTCAGCATTTATGCGTTGTGGCAGGAAAAAACCCACCTGTTCCGCGACTTCGTAGCGCGCGGCGCGGTGTTGCTGGCAATAGGCAGCGTAGCGTTGGCCCTTGAGCAAAGTTATCCCCAGGCGCTGTTGAACTGGTTGGCGCAGATCCGCTGGCCGGCGTTGCATGGCAACTGGATGAGCTTGATCCAGCTGTCGTACCCCATGTTCCTGATCGGCTTCCTGACGCTCGCGGCGCAATACTGGTACCAGCCGCGCCCGCTGCATGCGGCGCAATTGGTGGGGGTGCTGGGGCTGTTCTGGATGTTGCCCCAGACGTTCATCCTGCCGTTTACCCTCAATATCATGTGCAGCCAGGTGATGTTGATGATCGCTGCCGGCGTGGCCCATGAGGCCTATCAAATGGCGTTTCGCGATGAGCTGACCGGTTTGCCGGGGCGTCGTGCGCTCAACGAGCGCATGCAACGGCTGGGGCGTAACTATGTGCTGGCGATGACCGACGTCGACCACTTCAAGCGCTTCAACGACACCCATGGCCACGATGTCGGCGACCAAGTGCTGCGCCTGGTGGCGAGCAAATTGTCCCGGGTCAGCGGTGGCGGGCGTGCGTACCGCTATGGCGGTGAAGAGTTTGCCGTGGTGTTTGCCGGCAAGAGCCTGGATGAGTGCATGCCGCACTTGGAGGAAATTCGCGAGATCGTCGCTAATTACGACATCAAGCTGCGCAACTCGGATCGCCCTCAGGATGATAGCCAGGGCCGGCAACGCCGCGCGGGCAGCGGCGCGTCGAGCGTGTCGGTGACGGTCAGCATCGGCGTGGCCGAGCGCCAAGCCGAACAGCGCACCCCTGAAGAAGTGCTCAAGTCCGCCGACCAGGCGCTGTATGCCGCCAAAGGCGCGGGGCGCAACTGTGTGATCGCCGCCGGGCAAACACGGCGTGGCGCGGTGCGCATGGAGAGCGCTGCCGGTTGACTGATGGCGACGTATTCAGCGGTTCTACAGTGATTGTTCGGGGCGCTGGCCGGCAGTAGGTTGATGGCATCTGCTGCCGGAGACATGACCATGCCTGAGTACAAAGCTCCCCTGCGCGACATGCGCTTTTTGATCGACAACGTGTTTGATTTCCACGGCCACTACGCCGCGTTGGGCGCAACCGACGCCAGCCCGGACATGGTCAACGCGATCCTCGAAGAAGGCGCCAAATTTTGCGAGAACGTGCTCTCGCCGCTCAACCGCAGCGGCGATGAAGAAGGCTGCCATTTCGACAATGGCGTGGTCACTACGCCCAGGGGTTTCAAGGAAGCCTTCGCCCAGTATGTCGAGGGCGGCTGGCATGGCGTAGCGGCAGACCCGGCCTACGGCGGCCAGGGTTTGCCGCAGTCGCTGGGCCTGGTGCTCAGTGAGATGATCGGCTCCAGCAACACCTCCTGGGGCATGTACCCGGGGCTGACTCATGGCGCCATGTCGGCGATCCATGCCCACGGCACTGCCGAGCAGAAAGACATCTTCCTGGGCAAGCTCACCGCCGGCGAATGGACCGGCACCATGTGCCTGACCGAAGCCCATTGTGGCACCGACCTGGGCCTGATCAAGACCCGCGCCGTGCCCCAGGCCGATGGCAGCTATGCCGTTACCGGCAGCAAAATCTTCATCTCGGCCGGCGAGCACGACATGAGCGCCAATATCATCCATTTGGTGCTGGCCAAGCTGCCGGATGCGCCGGCCGGCACCAAGGGCATTTCGCTGTTTATCGTGCCCAAGTTCCACGCTGACTCCGGCGAGCGCAACGCGGTGAACTGTGGCGCCATCGAGCACAAGATGGGCATCAAGGCCTCAGCCACTTGCGTGCTGAACTTCGACGGGGCCAGGGGCTTTTTGATTGGCGAGGCCAACAAAGGCCTCAACTGCATGTTCACCATGATGAACCACGCGCGCCTGGGCACCGGCATGCAAGGCCTGTGCAATGGCGAAGCGAGCTTCCAGGGCGCGATAAAATACGCCAATGATCGCCTGCAAATGCGCTCGCTGACCGGCGCCAAGGCCCCGGACAAGGCTGCCGACCCGATCATCGTGCACCCCGACGTGCGACGCATGCTGTTGACCATGAAGGCCTTCAACGAGGGCAACCGCGCACTCACCTATTTCACCGCGCAGTTGCTTGATACCGCGCACCTGAGCAGCGACGCCGGCCAGCGCCAGGAAGCCGAAGACCTGTTGGCGTTCCTCACGCCGATCTGCAAAGCCTTTATGACCGACACCGGGCTGGAAGTGACCAACCATGGCATGCAGGTATTCGGCGGCCACGGCTACATCCGCGAGTGGGGCATGGAGCAACTGGCGCGCGATGCGCGTATCGCGCCGATCTATGAAGGTACCAATGGCATCCAGGCCCTCGACCTGCTGGGGCGCAAGGTGCTGGGCAGCCAGGGCAAGTTGCTGCGCGGGTTTACCAAAATCGTGCATAAGTTTTGCGCCGCGAATGCCGAGCATGCGCAGCTCAAGTCCTATGTGGCGCAGCTTAACCAACTGAACCAGCAATGGGGCGAGTTGACCAGCCAGGTCGGTATGGCCGCGATGAAGAATCCGGATGAAGTAGGCGCCGCCGCGGTGGATTACTTGATGTACAGCGGTTACATCATCCTCGCCTACCTGTGGCTGCGCATGGCGATTGCGGCGCAGGGCCACGGCGATGCCGAGTTCGCCAAGGCCAAGCTGGCCACCTGTGAGTTTTACTTCAAGCGCCTGTTGCCGCGTACCGCGACCCATCGCGCCGCGGTGGAAGCGGGCAGTGAATGCCTGATGAGTCTGTCTGCGGCGGCGTTTATGCTGGAGTGACTTAAAAATACCAGCTAGTCACAAGTGGACCCTATGTGTCTGAAAAGTTGTTCGGGTACACTCGGAGCCTGTAAAACAGATCCTATCGAATCACTTTTCACGTTCTCACGAGGTTTGCCATGGCTGATTACAAAGCGCCGCTGCGTGATATGCGCTTCGTCCTCAACGAAGTGTTTGAGGTTGCCGCTACCTGGGCCCAATTGCCGGCGTTGGCAGACATCGTTGACGCCGATACTGTCGAGGCGATTCTCGAAGAGGCCGGCAAAGTGACCGCCAAATCCATCGCGCCGCTCAGCCGCGGTGGCGATGAGCAGGGTTGCCGTTGGGACAACACCGCCGTGTTTACCCCGGACGGTTTCCCACAGGCCTACAAAACCTACGCCGAAGGCGGCTGGGTGGGCGTAGGCGGTGATCCTTCGTTTGGCGGCATGGGCATGCCCAAGGCGGTGTCGGCGCAAGTTGAAGAGATGATCAACTCGTCGAGCCTGGCGTTCGGGCTTTACCCGATGCTGACCTCCGGCGCCTGTGTGTCGATCGCTACCCACGCCAGCGAGGAACTCAAGGCGGCCTACCTGCCGAAGATGTATTCCGGCGAGTGGGCCGGCTCCATGTGCCTGACCGAGGCCCATGCCGGTACCGACCTGGGGATGATCCGCACAAAAGCCGAACCTCAGGCGGACGGTTCCTACACCGTCAGCGGGACCAAGATTTTTATCACCGGCGGCGAACACGATCTCACCGACAACATCATCCACCTGGTGCTGGCCAAGTTGCCGGACGCGCCGGCAGGTCCAAAGGGTATCTCGTTGTTCCTGGTACCGAAGTTCATGGTCAATGCCGACGGCAGCCTGGGCGCACGTAACCCGGTGAGCTGTGGCTCCATCGAGCACAAGATGGGTATCCAGGCCTCTGCGACCTGCGTGATGAACTTCGACGCAGCCGTGGGTTACCTGGTGGGCGAGCCGAACCGTGGGTTGGCGGCGATGTTCACCATGATGAACTACGAGCGTCTGGGTGTGGGTATCCAGGGCCTGGCTTCCGGCGAACGCTCTTACCAGAACGCCATTGACTATGCGCGTGACCGTCTGCAGAGCCGCTCCCCGCTGGGGGCTCAGGCGAAAGACAAAGCGGCCGACCCGATCATCGTGCACCCCGACGTGCGGCGCATGTTGCTGACCATGAAAGCTTCGAACGAAGGGGGCCGGGCGTTCTCCACCTACGTGGCGACGCAGTTGGACATCGCCAAGTTCAGCGACGACGCCGCTGCCCGCGAACGTGCGGATAACCTGGTGGCGTTGCTGACGCCGGTGGCCAAGGCGTTCCTGACCGACCTGGGCCTGGAAACCACTGTGCTCGGCCAACAAGTGTTCGGCGGTCACGGCTACATCCGTGAGTGGGGCCAGGAGCAATTGGTGCGTGATGTGCGCATCACCCAAATCTACGAAGGCACCAACGGCATCCAGGCCCTGGACTTGATGGGGCGCAAGATCGTCGGCAGCGGCGGCGCGTTCTACCGCGTGTTCGCCGATGAGATCCGTCAGTTCATCGCAGGCGCGGGCGCCGAATTGGCCGAGTTCACCCAGCCGCTGAGCGCGGCGGTCGACAACCTGGACGAACTGACGGCCTGGGTGCTGGATCGCGCCAAGGCCAATCCGAACGAAATCGGCGCGGCTTCGGTGGAGTATTTGCATGCGTTTGGCTACGTGGCATACGCCTACATGTGGGCGCGCATGGCCAAGGCTGCCGTGGGCAAAGAAGAGGAAGATGACTTCTACGCCAGCAAGCTGGGCACGGCACGGTTCTACTTTGCCCGCCTGTTGCCACGTATTCACTCGCTGATCGCGTCGGTAAAAGCCGGTAGTGAATCGCTGTTTTTGCTGGATGAAGCCCTGTTTTAAGGGCTCGGAGGGCGTGTAAGCATTCTCTTACATGACGTGCTGCTAATCGTCCTCTATCGCCACATTGGATCCACGGATAATCTACTTCACATGGACGTCGCGCAGGAAGCGCAAAGCAACAACACGGACACGTAGGATTCTGCCAGGAAGGCGGAGTGAAATGGATGTCAGGGAAACAGTCTGCAAAGCCCCGCTTCGGCGGGGTTTTCTTTTGCCCGCGAAAAAGTCAGGCGGGTGCCTGCGGCGCGTTCATCACGTCTTCCAGCAAGGTGCGCAGCAACGCCAGCGTCGCCTGTTGACGCTGCACATCGCGGCATACCAGGCCGACTTTCAACGGCACCCTCGGCTCACTCAACGGTTTCCACAGCAGCGACTGGCTGTTGTGCTCATCCTGTGAGCGCCCCGGCAGCACCGTGGCCAATCGGGTGTTGGGCAGGCTGTCGAGAATACCCACCATGGTATTGAGCTCTGCCTGCACCTGCGGCCGCCGCCCCAGGTTGGCGAGTTGCCCCTGCCAGATCTCGCCTGATCTGAAACTCTTCCCCCAGCAGCAACATCGGCAACTCGGCGGCTTGTTTCAGCGAGACTTTCTTGAATTCGCGCAGGGGATGGTCGTCGGGGATGACCACCTTCAGCTCGTCTTCGTACAGCAGCACGCCGTGTAACCCCGGTTGACGTGGCGGCAGATAGCTGATGCCGATGTCCAGTGAACCGTTGAGCAACCGCCGCTCAATCTCAATACCGGTCAATTCGTAGATCTGCACCACCAGGTGCGGCTGGGCCTTGCGCACACGCTCAAGCATTTGCGGCACCAGGCTGGTGTGCACGGTTTGCAGCACGCCGATGGCCAAGGTGCGCAACGCCTGGCCCTTGAAGTTGCGCAACGCCTCGACGGCCTGCTGCATGCCGTCAATCAACGGCAACGCGTGGTTGTACAAGGTGTGGGCCGCAAGTGTCGGCAATAGCCGCTTGCTGCTGCGTTCGAACAGGCTCACATCCAGGTTCTGCTCCAACTGGCGGATCTGTTGCGACAAGGCCGGTTGGGAGATCGACAGACGTTCCGCGGCACGGCCCACATGGCCTTCTTCGTACACCGCGACGAAATAACGCAGTTGCTTGAAATCCATAAGTCTTTCTTATCGAAAAAGCAGGAAAATCGAAATGGCCGATGGCCCCCGAGATGGCTAGTCTAGCGCCTATTCGCAGGGCTTACAGGGCCGGATCGGGCAATGAACAGTGTTTGTGTTGATAGCGTTTACATAGGCAAGACAGAAAACCCACAGCGGGTGTTCGTACCAGGCTCGATTGCTATCGGGGTGGATCTGTGAATCTGTTCACTAGGCGTCGCCCCACGCCCAGCCTGGATGACTTGGTTATGGACGCAGCGGGTGACGTGACCAGTGAATCCTTGATGCCTACCGTGGCACGGCCGCCACACGTGTTTTTGCGTGGCCAGGGTTCCTGGTTGTGGGACAGCGACGACCGCGCTTACCTGGACTTCAGCCAGGGCAATGGCGCGAACAGCCTCGGCCATAGCCCGCAGGTATTGATCCGCGCCCTCGGTGAACAGACCCAAGCACTGATCAACCCCGGCATGGGCCTGCATAACCGCACCCAGCTCAATCTCGTCGAGCGTTTGTGCCACCGCACCGGCAGCGACCAGGCCTACCTGCTCAACAGCGGCGCCGAAGCCTGTGAAGCGGCGATCAAGTTGGCGCGCAAATGGGGCCAACTGCATCGCGGCGGCGCATACCGCATTATCAGCGCCAGCAACGGTTGCCATGGCCGCAGCTTCGCGACGCTGGCGGCCTCGGCGGGCGCCTTGGAAAACCGCTTCGAACCCCAATTACCCGGCTTTACCCACGTGCCATTCAACGATCTGCCGGCGCTGCATGCCGCCGTCGATGCGCAAACCGTGGCGATCATGCTTGAGCCGCTCCAGGGCGTCGGCGTCATTCCCGCCACCGAGCATTACTTGAAGGGCGTCGAGCGGCTGTGCCGTGAACTGGGGATCCTGCTGATTCTTGACGAAGTGCAAACCGGCCTTGGCCGTTGCGGGACGTTACTTGCCGAGCAGCAGTACGGCGTGCGCGCCGACATCATCACCCTCGGTAAAGGCCTGGGCGGCGGCGTGCCCTTGGCGGCACTGTTGGCACGCGGCAAGGCGTGCTGCTTTGAAGTGGGTGAGTTGGACGGCACCCATCATGGCAACGCGCTGATGGCATCGGCCGGCGCGGCGGTGCTCGACACGGTGCTGGAGCACGGCTTTCTCGAGCATGTGCGCGAGTCCGGCGTTTATCTGGGCGAAGGGCTGGCGCGCCTGGCTTACCGCTACGATCACGGCCAACTGCGCGGCCAAGGCCTGATATGGGGCTTGACGTTGTCGGAGGATTCAGCACATGCCGTGGTAAAAGCCGCGCTGCACGAAGGCCTGATCCTCACCGCGCCGCAACCCGACTGCCTGCGCTTGACCCCCGCGCTGACGGTGAGCAAAAGCAACATCGACGAAATGCTCCTGCGCCTGGCCCGCGCCTTCTCCCGCGTGCGCACCGCGCAGCTGCAATGCCGCAAGGGCATCGCCGTTTAACCTGTTATTCCTGAACCGTCTCGCGGTATACGCGGCGCCTCCAGCCTGACTCTTTTGGCTGGGGGCGTTTTTTTATGCTTATTGCGGGATGGCGCAATGCCAGAACTCACTGAACCCTCACGAGCCCCCAAGGTCGATTAGCTACACGGCTCACACGAGCCGATTTTATGGAGCTGACCCATGGATTTCATTCGTATCATCATCGCTATTCTGCTGCCGCCACTGGGTGTGTTCCTGCAAGTAGGCTTCGGCGGCGCGTTCTGGCTGAATATTCTGCTGACCTTGTGCGGTTACTTCCCTGGCATCATCCATGCGGTGTACATCATCGCCAAGCGCTGAGGCCCTTAGCCTTTTGCGATGAGCCGTGAGTTGCGCTCATTGCGAAAGGCCAGTTGCTCGATGCTCAGGCTGGCGTGCTCGGCGTCTTCCCGCGCTTGCAGGATGATGCCGTGGTGTTCGGACTTGCTGCACACGGGGTCGGCATTGCTGGCGTCGCCCGTGAGCATGAAGGCCTGGCAACGGCAGCCGCCGAAGTCCTTTTCCTTTTCGTCGCATGAACGGCATGGCTCGGGCATCCAGTCGTAGCCGCGAAAGCGATTGAAGCCAAAGGAGTCGTACCAGATGTGCTGCATGCTGTGGTCGCGCACATTGGGAAACTGCACCGGCATTTGTCGGGCACCGTGGCAGGGCAGGGCGGTGCCGTCCGGTGTGACCGTCAGAAAAATACTGCCCCAGCCGTTCATGCAGGCTTTGGGGCGCTCCTCGTAGTAATCCGGGGTCACAAAGATCAGTTTGCACGGGTGCCCTTGCGCTTCGAGCTTTGCGCGGTATTCGTTGGTGATGCGTTCGGCACGCACCAACTGTTCTTTGGTGGGCAATAAACCCACACGATTGAGCTGCGCCCAGCCGTAGAACTGGCAGGTGGCAAGCTCGACGAAGTCCGCTTCCAGCGCGATGCACAGCTCGATGATGCGGTCGATCTTGTCGATATTGTGCCGATGGGTGACGAAGTTCAGCACCATTGGGTAGCCGTGGGCTTTCACCGCCCGGGCCATTTCCAGCTTTTGCGCGAAGGCTTTTTTCGAGCCGGCCAGCAGGTTGTTCACCTGCTCGTCGCTGGCCTGGAAGCTGATCTGGATATGGTCCAGGCCGGCCGTCTTGAAGTCGCTGATTTTCTGCTCGGTCAGGCCGATGCCGGAGGTGATCAGGTTGGTGTAGAAGCCCAGCTTGCGCGCCTCGGCGATCAACTCCGCGAGGTCCTGGCGCACCAGCGGTTCACCGCCGGAAAAACCCAACTGCGCGGCGCCCATTTCGCGTGCTTCACGAAACACCTTGATCCACTGCTCGGTGCTCAGCTCTTTGCCCTGCTCGGCGAAATCCAGCGGGTTGAGCAGTAAGGGCACTGCAACGGGCAGCGGTAGGTCAGCTCGGCCAACAGCCACAAGGGCAGGCCGATGGCTGGCTTTTCAGGCAAGGGTAATCCAGTGCTCAGCACGGGCGACCTCCATGAATTGCTCGATGTCGTCACCGAGCTCAGGCACACCAGGAAATTGTTGGTCCAGTTTGGCGATGATCGCCGCTACGTCGCGCTCGCCATCGATCAAGCCGCCGATCAACGCGGCACTGTCGTTGAGCTTGATCATGCCTTCGGGGTAGAGCAATACATGGCCTTTTTGCGCCGGCTCGTACTGGTAACGATAGCCCTGGCGCCAGGTCGGTATTTTGCTGCGATCAAAGCTCATAGGGCGATCCCTTTATGCCAGACCCGCTGCTCGGTCACGCTGTGATAGGGCGGGCGTTTGAGTTCATAGGCCATGCTCATGGCGTCGAGCATGCTCCACAGGATGTCCAGTTTGAACTGGAGGATTTCCAGCATGCGGTCCTGACCTTCACGAGTGGTGTAGTGCTGCAGGGTGATCGCCAAGCCGTGTTCAACATCGCGACGGGCCTGGCCCAGGCGGGTGCGAAAGTACTCGTAGCCGGTCGGGTCGATCCACGGGTAATGCTGTGGCCAGCTGTCGAGGCGCGATTGGTGGATCTGCGGCGCGAACAGCTCGGTCAGCGAACTGCTGGCAGCTTCCTGCCAGCTGGCGCGACGGGCAAAGTTGACGTAGGCATTCACCGCAAAACGCACGCCGGGCAGCACCAGTTCCTGGGAGCGCAGTTGGTCCGGGTCGAGGCCGACGGCCTGGCCCAGGCGCAACCAGGCTTCGATGCCGCCGTCTTCTCCGGGCGCGCCGTCATGGTCGAGCAGGCGCTGGATCCATTCGCGACGGATCTCGCGGTCCGGGCAGTTGGCCAGGATCGCGGCGTCTTTCAGGGGAATGTTTACCTGATAGTAGAAGCGGTTGGCGACCCAGCCCTGGATCTGTTCGCGGCTGGCGCGGCCTTCATACATCGCCACGTGGTACGGGTGGTGAATATGGTAGAAGGCGCCCTTGGCCCGCAAGGCCGCTTCGAACTCGGCGGGCGTCAGCGGTGTGTCAGTCATTTGCGTTGCTCCTACAGTTCAATGCTCATGCCGTCGTAAGCCACTTCGACATTGCGCCGCGTCAGCTCTGCCCGCTCGGGGGAGTCTTCATCGAGGATCGGGTTGGTGTTGTTGATGTGGATAAGCACCTTGCGTTGCGCCGGTAGCTGCTCAAGCACTTCGAGCATGCCGCCGGGGCTGTTCTGCGCCAGGTGGCCCATCTCGCGCCCGGTGCGGGTGCCGACGCCCCGGCGCTGCATTTCATCGTCGTCCCACATCGTGCCGTCCACCAGCAGGCAGTCGCTGCCGGCCATGATCTCCAGCAATGGCGCGTCGACCTTGCCCAGCCCCGGGGCATAGAACAGTTTGCCGCCGGTGCGCAGGTCTTCGACGATCAGGCCGATATTGTCGCCCGGGTGCGGGTCGAAGCGGTGCGGCGAGTAGGGCGGTGCGGCGCTGCGCAGCGGTAGCGGGGTGAAACGCAGGTTCGGGCAGGCGGGGATGCTGAAGCTGGCGTCCAGCTCGATGCGGTTCCAGGCCAGGCCGCCGTTCCAGTGAGTGAGCATGGTGAACAGCGGGAAACCGGTGCTCAGGTCTTCATGGACCATGTCGGTGCACCACACCTGGTGCGGGCAGCCTTCGCGCAGGCTCAACAGGCCGGTGGTGTGGTCGATCTGGCTGTCCATCAGGATGATCGCGCCGATGCCGGTATCGCGCAGCGCACGGCCGGGTTGCATCGGCGCAAACGCTTGCAGTTGCGCGCGAATATCCGGGGAGGCGTTGCACAGCACCCAATTCACGCCGTCGTCGGAGATCGCGATGGACGACTGGGTACGCGCCTGCGCCCGCAGGCTGCCGTCACGAAAACCTGCGCAGTTCACGCAGTTGCAATTCCACTGTGGGAAACCACCGCCGGCGGCAGAACCTAGAATCTGGACAAACATGATTGCTCCATCACGCAAAGCTCAAAACAAAAACGCCCCGGGCGAACCGAGGCGTTGTATTACCCAGCGGATTAACGGCTGGCGAAGTACATGGTGACTTCGAAGCCGATGCGCAGATCAGTGTAAGCAGGTTTGGACCAAGTCATATTCTTACTCCTACGAAGGGATGGGACGTTTACTACCAAGTAATACATATAGTCCACCTCCAGCTGGAGATGTTCAGATGTTCGCCCGGGAATGTTACGCAATTCTAATCAAGTTAGCGCTGTCTTGGTGGAAAAAGCCTATTGCAGCGTAGGCAATGATCAGCCCGCTGGTTTCCACCCGTCACCGGTGTGCGAACCGTTGGCCACACAGCGCCAGCCGCCTTGGGCATCGTTCAGTTGCTGGGCGGCGAGTAAAAGCTCATCAACGCCGCAGCTTTGGATCAACGCCTGAAGGCGCGCCAGATAATCCGACGGGTGGCCCGCCAGATGCGCGTGCCATAGCCATTCAGCGGCTTGGGTCATCGACAGCACCTGAGGCGAGAACTGCTGCGCCAGTGCCAGGTTGCCCGCGTTTGCGCGGCTGCGGACCAGCGCCGGCAATTGCGTCAGAAATGTCTGAAGGTGCGCAACGATCCCCTCAAGGGGCACGCTCGGGGATTGCACGCCAAACAGCAGGCCGGTTTGCCCGTTGATCTGTCGGATACCGCTGAATACGGCGTAGCCCACTTGCAGTTCGACCCGCAGGCGTTGGTAGAACGGCCCCTGGAGAATATGACCGAGCAGGCGCCACGCGGCTTCGTCCGCCAGGGCTTGGCTGGGTGTTGGGCAAAACAGCAGTAAGGCGGCTTCGGTGGAGTCGGTTTTTACCTCATGCCACACGCGTTGGCCGCTGAGGTCTTGGTGTGTGTGCTCCAGGCTGGTGGGTTGGCCCGGCAGGCGAGCGGCGGCGGACTTGAGCGCCGCTTCGCACGCGGCGGGAAAACCCAGACCGAGGCCATGCCAGCGGGCGGTGCTCCATGCGGCGGGCTGTTCGCCGGGGGCGAAATGGCTTGCGGCGCAGCACGCCGGTAACGCCTTGAGCAGTTCGCGAATGGCCATCATGGGCGTCGGAACGAGAGGCGCCTCCTGGGGCTGATTCAGGCGCTGGGCCAAGGCTTCGAGGATGGCCGGCATCGGCTCGTGCAGCCCGATTATTTTCAGCAGCCATTCATTGCCGGCGGTTTCGAAAGACAGCTCGACGCCTGCTTGGTGAGCGCTCTCCCGCACGGCTTGCATAGTGCTTTCTAGTGCGGGCGCCGCGCATTCGAACTGCCAGCGCAGGTACAGCGCACCTTCACCGCTGCTATCCGCCAGCGCCTGGCTGAACGTCGGCGCCGCTACCTCTCGACGCCCTCGGGAACGATCCTGGGCAAAAGTACGTAAGCCTCGATGCGCGCTGGTTTGGCCGCGAATCAGGCCCGCGCGTTCTTCCTTGATCGGCGGCCGTAGGAACGGGTTGTTCGGGGGGAGTTGCCAAGGGTGCCTGGAGGGCGGCAGGTGCAGCGAATCGAGCATGGCCTTGAGCGCTGTGGCGCCCTGCTCCGAAAGGTCTTCGCTGTCGTTTCGGGCCAATGCCAGGGCGTCCTGGACCTGTGGTTGGCGAGCATTCAGCAGGGCGAACTCTTCGCGCAGTGGCGTCCAGTCGCTGTGTGCGAAAAAGCTCAGCCAATCATGTAGCAGCGCCTGAATCTGTGTCGCCGGTTCGCCTTGAGTGCTGCGCGTGATAACGATATCCAGCAGCGCTTGCCCGGCGAAGTGGTACGGCGCCGACGCCTGCACTGCGGTGGCCAGCCCGCGTGTTTTCAGCTCGGCGAGCAGGCCGCCGGGCGCCGGGGCATTGAGCCAGGTACACAAAAAATCCAGTGCTTCACGCGATGCCTCGCAGGCGATGACGTGGTGCCAATGCGGGCTGGCGCCAGGTTGGCAGCTATATGCCTGGCCCTGCATCAAGGCAGGCGGAACGGCTTGGGGATGCCAAGGCCCTGACGTCAGCTGCTCGCTGAACCGCTGTGCCAGGGCTTCGAGCTCTACCAGTGACTGCGGGCCGGCAAGGCTCAAGGTCATCTGCCCGCTCTGATAGAAATGTGCATGGAATTCGCGCAGCGCTTGCTGAAAGGTCTCCCGCTCCACCGGTAGCGTGTCGCGGTTGCCCGCGTGAAAGCCACGCAGCGGATGGTCCGCCGCCAAGCCTTCAAACACCGCCACCTGCTGTTGAGCCTTGGCATCCTGGGACCAGGCCACGAATTCCGCGTGCAGCACTTCGCGCTCGCGCAGTTGATCGTCCAACGCCAGGCGCGGATGAGTCAGCATGTCTGCCAACCGATCCAGCCCATCGGCGAAGGTCGGCACAGGCAGTTCGAAGAAAAAGTCCGTGGTGCGTTCGCGGGTGCTGGCGTTCACTTGCCCACCGTGACGTTGCACGAAGGCCATCAACCCTTCGCCCGTGGGAAAGCGCTGAGTACCGAGAAACAACAAGTGCTCAAGAAAATGCGCCAGGCCCGGCCAGGCTAACGGCACGTCATGGCTGCCGGCAGCGACCTTTAACGCTGCGGCGCAACGCTTCAAGCGCGGCGCATGTCGCAGGGAAACCCGCAGGCCATTGGCCAGGGTCAGGTGCTGGGGGTGAGGGTGGGCCGGCGCAGACATGGGCACTTCCGAAACGTAGGAGGTGGCTATGCTAACAAACCGTCGGCAAACCCGCAGGCTCAGGGCTTGGTCAGCGCGCCGTACAGGTCGGGGCGACGGTCTTGCAGGTAGTCGTTGGCGGCGCGGGCGTCGAGGATCGCTTGGTGCTCCAGCGTGCCGACAATCAAGGCTTCATCCAGGCTGGCCAGGGCGATTTGCTGGCCATTCGGCGCGGCAATGCTGCTTTGCCCGCAGTAGTGAATCTCATCTTCGTGCCCGCAATAATTGGCGTAGGCCACGTAGCATTGGTTTTCAAAGGCCCGCGCCCTCACGGTGACGTCAGCGACAAAGTCGAACGGCACCATGTTGGCGGTAGGCACCAGGATCAGCTCGGCTCCGGCCAGTGCCAGGCGCCGGGTGTTTTCCGGGAACTCCAGGTCATAGCAGATCAGCAATCCCAGGGTCCATCCGTTGAGTTTCACCAGTGGGAAGTCACCGTCGCCGGCGCTGAACATCGAGTGATCCAGGTCGCCAAACAGGTGGGTCTTGCGGTAGTTACACAGGCGCTGCCCGTGGGTGTCGATCAACTGCGCGGCGTTGTAGATCTGCCCATCCTCAGCCCGCTCCGGGTAGCCGTACAGAATGGCCAGCCCGGCGCTTTGCGCGATCTCGGCAATGGTTTGCGCAGCGTTCCCATCCTGCGCCTCGGCCAAGGCGCCGACTGCTTCAGCGCCGATGTTGTAACCGGTTAGAAACATCTCCGGCAGCACCAGCACATCGGCGCCGGTGGCCTCATGCGCCACCTTGTGCAGGCGCTCGAGGTTAGCGGCCACGTCCAGCGGTAGCGGCGGGCATTGGTACAGGGCGACACGCATGGCGTAACTCCTTAATCGGCCAGGGCGATCGGCCCGATCTCATCAAACACGTCGCCAGGCCCTGGGTTCTCGGCGTGGGTGCTGCCGCCGAAGTGAGTCATGATGCCCCACACGGCGTTCAGTGAGGTTTGTACGGCGCCCTCGACCCAGGCGGGTGTCCATGAGACGTCGTCACCGGCGATAAAAATCCCACGTTGTTCGGCGGGCATGTCTTTTTGCATAAAGTGCGCGTACATCCGCTGGTTGTAGCGATAGTGGCCGGGCAACGCGCCCTTGAAGGCCCCGAGGAAATGGGGGTCGGCCTCCCAGGATACGGTGATCGGGTCGCCGATGATGCGCGCCTTGATATCGACTTTCGGGTAGATCTTCTTCAATGCATCGAGGGCCAGCTTCACCCGTTTATCGATGGGTTGCGGCAGCATTTTCAGCGCGTCGCTCATCCACGAGTACGACAGGCAGATCACGCCCGGCTTGTCGTCCCCGTTGTCGAACAAATACGTGCCGCGGGTCAGGCGGTCGGTGAGGGTCATGCTCATCAGGTCGCGGCCGGTTTGCGGGTCTTTGTCTTTCCAGAACGGGCGATCGACCATCACGAAGGTTTTCGACGATTGCATGTAGCGCGTGCGGTCCAGGGCCATCCACATCTTTTGCGAAAACAGGGTTTCGTCGCACTCGATCTGGGTGGTCAGCAGCCAGCTCTGGCAGGTGGTGAGCACGGCGGCGTATTCGCGGGTGTCGCCATAGTTATCGGTCACCGCGAAGCGGCCACCCTCAGCGTGGGCAATCCGCTTGACCCCCGCGCGAGGCGCGCCGCTGTGCAGCGAACTGAGGCTGGTGCCGGCCGGCCAGTGGGCGCAGCGCTCCGGCACATGACGCCAGATGCCCATGGGCACTTGCGCCACGCCGCCGACCACCAGGTGCTGGTGGTCGTCGCAGTTGGTCATCACCACGCGAAAGATTTCCAGCATTGAGTTGGGGAAGTCCGAGTCCCAGCCGCCGGTGCCGAAACCCACCTGGCCGAACACTTCACGGTGATGGAACGACAGCTTGGCGAAGGCCTTGGAGGTGGCGACGAAATCATAGAAAGTGCGGTCGTCCCACAGCGGCACCAGTTTATTCCACAGTGCTTTGAGACGCGGTACGTCACGGTCGCGGATGGCTTGCTGGATATCGCCGAACTGCGAGCCGGCTTCCAGGGCATCGGCCCAGGCGTCGGCTACTTCCTGGAATAAGGTAGGCAAGTCGGCCAGTTTTTGTGCGTAGTGGGTCTGGCCTTCGAGGTCGATCACCGTGCTGCCGGAGGCCGGGGTCAACGGGTTGGGAAACGGTTTGGTGTGAAGGCCGAGCTTGTCGACATAGTGATAAAACGCTGTGGACGACACCGGGAACCGCATGCCGCCGAGCTCTGCGATGATGCCTTCGGCGCCTTCGAAGGCCTGGGAGCGCAGGCGGCCGCCCATTTTCGAGGCTTCGTATACCACGGGCTTGAGCCCCAGCTTCATCAGCTCATAGGCCGCCACCAGCCCGGCAATACCGGCGCCGACAATCGCCACCTCGGCACCATGGTGTTCGGTGGGAATGCTGCCCAGGCCGGCGGGGTGCTCGATCCAGTCATCGAACGCAAACGGGAAGTCCGGGCCGAAGATGGTGATGGGTTTTTTACCGTCTGCTGGGTGACGATTGGTCTTGCTGAGGGTACTGGACGGAATGCTCATGGCTGACCTTACTGACGACTCGGCGGGATTTGGCCCGTTGAGTATAGGAAAAGATGGCAGCCAGTTTAGGGAGCGTAGCGCTCGTTAATAAGACGCAAAGTGTCGTCGGAATGGATTGTTTTCAGTCGTAGTGACGAATGAGTTGGTCAGAGTGGTTGGCCGCGATCCAATTTGTTACTGAGGATGATCGAGGTAGTGGTTTTCTCCACGCCATCGACGCCGCCGATCTGGTCGAGCAGTTGGTCCAGCTGGCCCGGCGAGTCGGTGCGCAGCCAGGCCACGTAATCAAACTCGCCGCTCACCGCGCATAACTGCTGCACCTGAGCCATGGCGCTCAGCCTGCGCAGCACTTCCTTGCCCGAACGCGGCTGCACGGTGATGCCCACATAGGCCTGCAAACCGCCGTCCACCACACGTTGGCCAAGACGGACGCCGTAACCGGTGATCACCTGGGTTTTCTCCAGCCGCGCCAAGCGCGACGTCACCGTAGTGCGCGCGATGCCTAACTGCCGGGCAAGCATGGCCACGCTTTCGCGGGCGTTGATCTGCAAGGCGGCGATCAACTGGCGATCGATTTCATCCAAGACAGGCAAGGGAGGCTCCGTAACGGGGGGCAATGGGCATGCATGTTACAGGCTTGCATCGGACTTGAGGCGGGCGTTCCCGCCGCAAAGCTACGCGCATGGAGGTTTGACCTGATGGACCTCGCACCTTTGCACCTGGCCATTGCGCCACTTTTACGCTGATGTCTTCGGCATTGCGTGGTGCAAGGGCGCTCCAGTAGCGCCAGGTCGTTGCCAGCCACCCAGACACACAAAAGCCGCGCAATGCGCGGCTTTGGAGTTGGTGGGCCCACACGGACTTGAACCGTGGACCAAAGGATTATGAGTCCTCTGCTCTGACCAACTGAGCTATAGGCCCTTAACAGGTCGCGGATTATAACGATGGTTTCTCCAGTGTGCTATCCGAAAAATCCTCAAGGCTTATACGAAGGAAGGAAGCGGCGAAAAGCTCCGGTGGCAGGGGCAGGCTGACGATGTAGCCTTGCATCTGCTCACAGCCTTCGGCGGCCAGGAAGGCTTGTTGCGCGCAGTTCTCCACACCTTCGGCGATGATGGTGAATTGCATGCTGTGGCCCAGGGCGATGATGGCGCGCACGATGGCGGCGTCGTGGGGGTCGTCGGGCAGGCCGCGGACGAAGGACTGGTCGATTTTCAGGAAGTCCAGGGGCAGGCGCTTGAGGTAGCTGAGGGACGAGTAGCCGGTGCCGAAGTCATCGATCGCCAGTTGCACGCCCAGGTGTTTGAGTTGATGCAGGACCTCCAGCGCCTCCTCGGCCTGGCTCATGATGAAGTTTTCGGTGATTTCCAGTTGCAGGCAGCCGGGTTCCAGGTGGTAGTCGCGCAGTAGCTGTTCGATGCGGCCCAGCAGGCCGGGGTGGCGCAGTTGCGCGCCGGCGAGGTTGACCGACAGCGGGCCGAAATCATCGAAGCGGCCCTGCCAGGCGTGCAGTTGTCGGCAGGCATGTTCGAGTACCCAGTCCCCAATTTGCAGGATCATGCCGTTCTCTTCGGCCAGGGCGATGAAGTGTTCGGGAGGAACCTCGCCAAAGGTCGGGTGATGCCAGCGGATCAAGGCTTCGGCACCGATCAGTTCGTGGGTTTTCAGGCTCAGTTTTGGTTGGTAGTAGAGGCTCAGTTCCTCGCGCTCTATGGCTCGACGCAGTTCGTGCTCGAGTGCCACGCGCTCTTTTGCCTGGGCCGTGAGGTCGCGGGTATAGCATTCAACGCGGTTACGGCCCTTGGCCTTGGAGCGATACATGGCGGCGTCGGCGTTTTTGACCAGGGTGGCGACGTCGGTGCCGTCCTGTGGATACAGACTGGTGCCGATGCTGGCACTGATGAAGAACTCGTGCTCGCCGGCCTGGAACGGTGGGATAAAACAGGCCAGCAGTTTATTCGCCAATTGCTCGGCATCGCTGGGGTGTTGCAGGCCGGGCAGCAGAATGATGAATTCATCGCCGCCCAGGCGAGCGACGGTGTCGATGTCGCGCAGTTGCTCCTTGAGGCGTACGGCGATGTCTTTGAGCAGCAAGTCGCCGATCGGATGGCCGAGGCTGTCGTTGATGTGTTTGAAGCGATCCAGGTCGAGAAACAGCACCGCGCCCTGTTTGCCGGTTTCTTGATGGCCGTTGAGGGCGGCCTGCAAGCGGTTTTCAAACAGCGTGCGGTTCGGCAGGCCGGTCAGCGGATCGTGATGTGCCTGGTAGTCCAGGCGCGCCTGAGCCAGCTTGAGGCTGGAGATATCGGCAAACACCGCAACGAAGTGGGTGGTCGATTGATCGTGGTTGCGCACGGCGCTGATGGTCAGCCAACTGGGGTATAGCTCGCCGTTCTTGCGACGGTTGGAAATTTCCCCCTGCCAATGGCCCTGGGCCGTCAATTGGTGCCACATCGCCGCGTAGAACGCGCTGTCATGCAGGCCCGAGGCAAGCAGCCGCGGCGTTTGGCCGAGGGCTTCGGCTTCGCTGTAACCGGTGATCTCGCTGAAGGCGCGGTTGACGGCGCTGATGTTCTGCTCGGTGTCGGTGATCAACACGCCCTCGGCGGTGCTTTCGAAAACGGTGGCGGCCTGCTGCAGTTTCTCCTGCATCAGTTGGCGTTCGGTGATGTCGCGGGCAATGGTCAGCATGCAGTCGTCATCGCCGATGGGCAGCGGCCGGCTGGACACTTCACACAGGCGGATCTGTCCATCGGCGCGACGGATATGACAGATGAAGTCGCGCACAAAACCGTCGCGATGCATCAGCTCCAGCATGTGTTTGCGCTCGTTGAGATCGACCCAGATACCCAGTTCCAAAGTGGACTGGTCCAGAGAGTTGGCTGCGGTGAAGCCGGTAATGCGGCTGAAGCCCTCGTTGACCTCGATCAGCAGCCCGTCGTGCTGGCGGCTCAGCAGCAGGCCATCGGGCGAGGCGTGGAAGGCTTTGGCAAACTTCTCTTCGGAGGTTTGCAACTGTTGCTGGGTTTCCTTGAGTTGGGTGATATCGCGAACCACTACCACGATGGCTTCGACCGTATCGAGTTGGAACGGCTCTGCGGAGATCAGCCCGGTAAAGGCCTGACCGTTGCTGCGCAGGAAAGGCATTTCCAGGTTGCGAATACTGGCGGTCTGGACCCGCTTCAGCAATTCAGGGCCGATGCCCGGAATGCCCCATATTTCCAGTTCCGTGCCGTTGCGACCGATTACCTGCGCTGCGCTGAGGCCAATTTGGTCTTCGAAGGCTTTATTGACCTCCAGCAAGCAGCCATCGGACAGCCGGGCAATGACCAGGATATCCGGGCATTGCTGGAATACTGAGGCGAACTTCTGTTCAGAAAGCCGCAGCGCTTCCTCGGTGCGCTTGGCCTCGCTGATATCGATCATCAGACCGCGCAGTACAGGTTCATGGCCGTGTTCGATCAGGCTGACGATGTCGCGCACCCACAAGCAGCGGCCATCGGCGGTGATTACCCGGTAATCGATGCTGTGGTCACGGTTGGCGCGGGTTTCACGGTAGCAATAGGCTTCGGCGCGGGTCAGGTCGGCGGGGTGAATGATGTTGCGCCAGAAGCCTGGAATCAGCCAATGGGCGCGTGGGTAGCCGAGCAGGTCCTCGGCATGGGGCGACACATAGCTGTAGGTGAAATCGGTGATGCTGGCTTCCCAGGCAATGGCCGACAAGCTCTCTACCAGGCCGCGATAGTGGTACTCGCTGCTGCGCAATTCCTGCTCGAGGGCGACGCGCCGGGAAATTTCCGAGCTGAGCCGGCGATTGATCCGAATCACGATGGCCAATACGGTGCTCAACAGCAGCACGGCGGGCAAGCCGTACATGAGCAAGTCGTTCCAGAAGGTGCGGTTATCGGTGACGCTGCCTACCCAGTGTTGCTGGATAGCGTCGGTTTCGGTCGGGCTGAGGTCGGCCAGGACTTTGTCCAGAATGCCCACCAGCATTTTGTCGTCCCTTGGCACGCCCATCGCCAATTGGTAGCGGTAGGGCGTTTCGCCACTGACGTACAAGCCGTCAAGCTTGAGTTCTCGCAGGCTCCAGACACTGGACGCCAGGTCGCTGACCACCGCGTCCACTTCGCCGGTCGCCAGGGCCTGCAGTGTGGAGCTGACATTCGGCAGCGCCACCAGGTTGAGGTCGGGGTGATGGGTGCGCAGCAACTCGTGGGGGGCGTAGTTTTCCACCACGGCAATTTTCAGCCCATACAGGTCCTTGAGATTGCGCGGCCGTGCGCCGCCTTCATGGGCAAGAATCACCATCGGGAAGTCGATATAAGGGCGAGTGAAGGCCAGGTAGTTCTGGCGTTCCGGCGTCGACATGATGCTGGGGATAAGGTCGAGACGATTGCTTCGAGCCATTTCCAGGACCGCCCCCCAATTTGGCGGCTCGACCAGCTTGATGCGCACGCCCAGGCGGTCCTGGATCAGGCGTACATAGTCCGCCGATAAGCCGTGGTAGCGGCCATCTTCATCGCGGTATTCGAACGGTGGCCATGAGGCATCTACCCCAAGGCTCAACTCCTGATGGTCCGCCAGCCAGCTACGCTCATCATCGGTAAGCGTCAACGCGCCAGCCGTTGCGGTCCAGGTCAGCAGCGACAGCAGTATCACGGTCGGCAATCTGGGCATAACGGTCTCGTTATGGCACGGGGGAATGTCACGAGTGTAGACGGGCATTTCAGGGGAGGGGTGTTGCGAGGGCGGTTAATCTATAGAAAGCAATTTATACATAGCAAAACCCCCGGCCTGGGCCGGGGGTCTGGGGTCACTCGTCGAGGAAGGAGCGCAGATGCTCGCTTCGCGTCGGGTGGCGCAACTTGCGCAACGCCTTGGCTTCGATCTGACGGATCCGCTCACGGGTCACGTCAAACTGCTTACCGACTTCCTCAAGGGTGTGGTCGGTATTCATGTCGATGCCGAAACGCATGCGCAGTACCTTGGCTTC
Source organism: Pseudomonas sp. S3_A03 (assembly GCF_054668275.1). Lineage (NCBI taxonomy): Bacteria > Pseudomonadati > Pseudomonadota > Gammaproteobacteria > Pseudomonadales > Pseudomonadaceae > Pseudomonas > Pseudomonas sp. S3_A03. The sequence goes on along the minus strand of NZ_CP162753.1, from coordinate 3,497,599 downwards.
ACGGGCAGTGAGGCCGGACAGTACGTCGCGAGTCGCTTCCTTAAGGCTCTCAACAGTGGCGACATCGATTGGCGACTGCATCGTCGAGTCTTCGATGAAGTCACCCAGATGGGAGTCTTCGTCATCACCGATCGGGGTTTCCATGGAGATCGGCTCTTTAGCGATCTTCAATACCTTGCGGATTTTATCCTCAGGCATTTCCATGCGTTCGCCCAACTCTTCCGGGGTCGGTTCGCGACCCATTTCCTGCAACATCTGCCGGGAAATACGGTTGAGCTTGTTGATGGTCTCGATCATGTGCACCGGAATACGGATGGTGCGGGCCTGGTCGGCGATCGAGCGAGTGATCGCCTGACGGATCCACCAGGTGGCATAAGTCGAGAACTTGTAGCCGCGACGGTATTCGAATTTATCCACAGCCTTCATCAAGCCGATATTGCCTTCCTGGATCAGATCGAGGAATTGCAGGCCACGGTTGGTGTACTTCTTGGCAATGGAGATCACCAGACGCAAGTTCGCTTCAACCATCTCTTTCTTCGCGCGGCGGGCCTTGGCCTCACCGATCGACATGCGACGGTTGATGTCCTTGATCTCGGCAATCGTCAGACCGGTCTCGGTCTCAAGTGCAGTCAGCTTCTGCTGGCAACGGATGATGTCCGGCTGCAGGCGACCAATGGCTTCGGCGTACTTCGCCTTGCCTTTGGCCAGCGCGTCGCTCCAGCTTTCGTCAACTTCGTTGCCCGGGAACTGGCGCAGGAAGTCGGTACGCGGCATGCGCGCATCACGAACACAGAGCTGCATGATCGCGCGCTCTTGTGCACGCAGACGCTCAAGGGCGCTACGAACACGTTCAACCAGGCCTTCGAATTGCTTCGGTACCAGCTTGATCGGCATGAACAGCTCAGCCAGGGCCAACAGTTCGGCGATTGCCTGCTTGTTGGAGCGGCCGTGCTTTTTCAGCGCCTTGCGGGTGATTTCCATTTGGTCGGAAACCGCACCGAAACGCTGGGCAGCGACGATCGGGTCTGGACCGCTTTCGACTTCTTCTTCGTCGTCGCTGCTGGCTTCAGCATCGTCGTCATCGGAATCGTCGTCGGCTTTCGCGGCTTTCGCATCGACAGGCGGCGGCACTTCGGCAGCCGGTGGCGCAATGCCGTCGTCCGGGTCGATATAACCGCTCAGGACGTCGGACAGGCGGCCACCTTCGGTGGTGACGCGAGTGTACTCGGAGAGAATGTGGTCAACCGTGCCAGGGAAGTGCGCGATTGCGCCCATCACTTCACGGATGCCCTCTTCGATACGCTTGGCGATTTCGATCTCGCCTTCGCGTGTCAGCAACTCGACGGTACCCATTTCACGCATATACATGCGCACAGGGTCAGTCGTGCGACCGATGTCGGTCTCCACCGCGGCCAACGCGGCAGCGGCTTCTTCAGCGGCTGCCTCGTCGGTATCGGCGTCGGCCAACATAAGGGCGTCCGCATCCGGAGCACTCTCGTGTACGGGGATCCCCATGTCATTAATCATGCGGATGATGTCTTCCACCTGCTCAGGATCTGAAATATCCTCAGGCAGGTGATCGTTGACCTCTGCGTAAGTCAGATACTTCTGCTCACGACCAAGGGTGATCAACTCTTTGATACGAGACTGCTGTTGCGCTTTTCCGGACATAACACCCTATCCACTGAAGGTCTTGGCGGGCAAAAAACAAGCCGAGGATTATACCCGAGCTATGACCTCACACGCCAGCTGAGGTCGGGTTTGATGCGGAAACATTCTGTTTTAAGAGGTCGCGCATCTGTTTTGCTATCTGAATTTGCTCTTCAGCCGATAATCCCGGCTGCCTTGCTCTCTTGATGAGGTCGTCGAGGGTCTGCGTGTGCTGACCCGCGGATAACCTAGTAATGGTGTCTAAAAACTGTTGTTCAAGGTTGTCGCCGTCAATTAGCCACTCCTTTTCCGCGAGCGCTTTCAACAAGCGGCCTTGCTCCGTGCCGTGCCAGCGAGCCATCAGCTGAATAGAGTTTAGCTTAGGATTTTTCTGCACGGCTTCGATCAGTGCGATCAGCACCTGCGCGTAGGTATTGCTCTCGTTGGCAAAATGCTCGGCACTTTCGACCTTTTCCGCCAATTGCGGGTGGTGAATGAGTGTGCGCAGGGCGATCAGCGTGGGGGCCTCTACGGCAACCGGCGTGCGCGGGGCGTAGGCCTCGTCGCGATCACCGCGCTTGCCGTTCTTGCTCCAGGGTTTCTTGTCCCATTTCTTGCCGCCGGCACCTGGCTTTTTTGGCGTCCATTCCTGCTGGGGTGCGTAGGCATCCTGCGGCTGGAAATCGGAATAGTCCGGCATGGCGTCGTAATCCATGCCTGGATCGTAGGCCGGTGGAGCATCCTGCGGCGCGCTGTGCACCAGCTGGCTGACGGCTTCGCCACTCAGGCCAGTGATTTCCAGCAAGCGCTGGCGCATCAGGGTGCGCAGGTTCGCGCCGGGCACCTTGTCGATCAGCGGCGCGGCGAGGGTGGCCATGTGTGCCTTGCCCTCGAGGGAGCGCGGGTCGGCTTCTTCGGTTAGTTGCTGGAAGAAGTAATCCGCCAGCGGCTGTGCATGTTGATTGATGCGCGCGCGGAATGCATCGGTGCCTTCGGAGCGCACCAGGGTGTCCGGGTCTTCGCCTTCGGGCAGGAACAGAAAGCGTGCGCGGCGCCCATCCTGCAGGCTCGTCAGCGTAGCTTCGAGGGCGCGCCAGGCAGCGTTGCGGCCGGCCTGGTCGCCGTCGAAACAGAACAAAACGCTCGGCACCACGCGGAACAGGCGCTTCATGTGTTCTTCGCTGGTGGCTGTGCCGAGGGTGGCTACCGCGTTGCGCAAGCCCTGTTGGGCGAGGGCGATCACATCCATATAGCCCTCAACCACAATGATTTCATCGAGGTTGCGGTTGTTCTTGCGCGCTTCGAACAGGCCGTAGAGTTCCTGGCCCTTGTGGAACACTGGGGTTTCCGGAGAGTTGAGGTACTTGGGCTTGTCGTCACCCAGCACTCGGCCACCGAACGCGATGATGCGGCCGCGGCTGTCGCGGATCGGGAACATCACACGGTCGCGGAAGCGGTCGTAGCGCTTGCCGGTCTCGGCGTTCTCCACCAGGAGGCCGGCGTCGATCATGGCTTTTTGCTGAAGCGTGTCGCTGCTCAGGTGTTTGTACAGGTTGTCCCAGCCGGGCGGGGCGAAACCGAGGCCGAAGTCGCGGGCGATTTCACCGGTAAGGCCGCGGCCCTTGAGGTAGTCGACGGCCGCCTTGCGCTGCGGATGGCTTTTGAGTGCCTGGCGATAAAAATCAGCCGCGGCGGTCAGCAGCGGGTACAACGGCGAGTCTGTGGGTTGCCGGGGTTTGTGCGGGCGTCCACTTTCTTCGCGGGGGATTTCCATGCCTGCGGCTTTTGCCAGTTCCTCGACGGCCTGGGGGAAGTCCAGGTTGTCGTGGTCCATGATGAAGCCGAGGGCATTGCCGCCCGCTCCGCAGCCGAAGCAGTAATAGAACTGCTTGTCGGGGCTTACGCTGAATGACGGGGTTTTTTCTTTATGAAACGGGCAGCAGGCGGTGTAGTTCTTGCCGGCTTTTTTCATTTGCAGGCGCGAGCTGACAACATCGACGATGTCGGTGCGGTTCAGAAGGTCGTCAATAAAGCTCTGGGGAATTAGCCCGGCCATGGCGTTCTCGTCATCACTGCGTGTAAATGAGGGCCCGTAAAAAGCTCAAGCGCACCTATCGAATGGCTCGACCATCAATCATCTGCTTGGGCTGTCTGGAAGTGTATCTGCCGAACATTTGCTGACGTTAGTTTCTATCAGTGTCCGGCGAAGAAAAGTTGCCCTGGAGTCCGGTCTCGGCCTATGGGCGGCCTCGGAAGCTCATCAATGGGCACAGCCGACACAGTTGATCGTCTGCTTGAAGAATAGGTGTGCTCGTCAGTAGCCTTGTTAGGCTCGTCAGAAGAGACGTGCACCGCTGGCAGAAAGCCAGTCCTGACGTGTGAAGCAGTTGTCTCGGTCGCGTGTGCGGCGTCGACGATGAAGCATCAAGCGATATCCGCAAATGCCAACAGCCCGGCTGAGGGCCGGGCTTGGCAGAAGCTTGCTACGAGCGTCTGTGTATTAGTACAGACGAACGGCGCGGCGCTGTTCGCGCTGAACTTTCTTAGCGTGACGCTTAACAGCGGCTGCTGCTTTACGCTTACGCTCAGAAGTTGGCTTCTCATAAAATTCGCGGCTACGAACTTCAGCCAGAACACCGGCTTTTTCGCAGGAGCGCTTGAAACGACGCAGAGCTACGTCGAAGGGTTCGTTCTCTTTTACTTTGACGGCTGGCATCCAGAGCTACCTTCTTTCATTACCGGGATCAACGTTCTCGTCGCAAAAAATTCGCGGCTGAGGTCGTCGGTTTTTAAGGGTTGCGGATGTTAACCCCTCATTGGCAGGAATGCAAAGCCTCTGATCGAAAACCGCTAGTCGGGAGGGGGAGTGGCGACTATTATGCGCGCCTTCGAATTTAGCCTCTACAAGGCGCAAACCCATGCTAGTACTGGGACTTGAAACCTCCTGCGACGAAACCGGTGTCGCACTTTACGACAGTGAACGCGGGCTTTTGGCCGATGCACTGTTCAGTCAGATCGACTTGCATCGCGCCTATGGTGGCGTGGTGCCGGAGCTGGCCAGTCGTGATCACGTCAAGCGCATGCTGCCGTTGATCCGCCAGGTGCTGGACGAGGCCGGTTGCGTGCCGACCGAGATCGATGCCATCGCCTACACCGCCGGCCCTGGATTGGTCGGAGCCCTGTTGGTTGGGGCTTCTTGCGCCCAGGCGCTGGCGTTTGCCTGGGGCATTCCAGCCTTGGGAGTACACCACATGGAGGGCCATTTACTGGCGCCCATGCTGGAAAAAACACCGCCGCAGTTCCCGTTCGTCGCTTTGTTGGTTTCGGGCGGCCATACGCAGTTGGTTCAGGTCGACGGGATCGGTCAATACACGTTGTTGGGCGAGTCTCTGGACGACGCTGCCGGCGAAGCCTTCGACAAAACCGCGAAGATGATGGGCCTCAATTATCCCGGTGGCCCGGAAATCGCGCGCCTCGCCGAAAAAGGCGTTGCCGGCCGCTTCACCTTCCCGCGCCCGATGTGCGATCGCCCTGGCCTGATGTTCAGCTTCAGCGGCCTGAAAACCTCCGCACTCAATACCTGGCAGCACAGCGTCAGCGCCGGGGACGACAGTGAGCAAGCCCGTTGCGACATCGCGCTGGCGTTCCAGCAGGCCGTGGTGGAGACTTTGACCATCAAGTGCAAGCGTGCCCTGAAACAAGCGGGTATGAAGCGCCTGGTGATCGCCGGCGGCGTCAGCGCCAATAAGGCCTTGCGTGCCTCGCTGGAAAAAATGCTCGGTGATATGAAGGGCGATGTGTTTTATGCGCGCCCGGAGTTCTGCACCGACAATGGCGCGATGATCGCCTATGCCGGATGCCAGCGCCTGCAAGCCGGGCAGCACGAAAGCCTGGCGATCAGCGTGCAGGCACGCTGGCCGATGGAGCAGTTGTCACCGTTATAGGTTCAACCTGAGCCGGGCTCATCAGGAGTATTTAAAAATGCCGTTCGCGCCCGGCAAACAGGTCGCGTAGATTGCCGCGGTGGCGCCAGACGATCAGCAGTGTCAGCACGCTCATCGGCAGCAGCGCCGCCGGTTCTTGCCAGGCCAGCAATGGCAGGGTGAGCGGTGTGGCGATCAGCGCCGCCAACGAGCTGGTGCGGGTCAGGTAGAACGTCAGCAGCCATGCGACAACGGCCAGTAACGCTGCCGGTGGGTAGATTCCCAGCAGCATGCCGGCCGCCGTGGCGACGCCTTTGCCACCGCGAAAGCGGAAGTACAGTGGAAACAGATGGCCCAGGACGGCGCACACGCCTACCCAGGCCTGCTGTTGCAGGGTAAGGCCGGCGAGGCTTGCGATCAGCACGGGCAAAAGGCCCTTGCACACGTCGCCCAGCAGCGTCAGCACAGCGAGTTTCTTGCCGGCCAGGCGCAACATGTTGGTGGCGCCGGCATTGCCGGAGCCACCCATTCGCGGGTCGGGGTTTCCCGTCAAGCGGCTGAGCACAATGGCGAAGGACAGCGAGCCGAGCAGGTAGGCGAGAATCGCCAGTGACCAAAACATGCTAACTATTCCGGGCGAGGACGCCCTGATTCTAACGGGGCATTGCGCCCTTGTCGTGCTGCGGAGAAGAGCGTGGACAGAGTGTTTATCGAAGGCCTGGAAGTCGACACCGTGATCGGGGCCTACGACTGGGAGCGTGGGATCCGTCAATGCCTGCGCCTGGACCTGAGCTTCGCCTGGGACAATCGCCCGGCCGCCGCCGGTGACGACCTGACCCTGGCGCTGGATTACGCCAGCGTATCCGCACGTATCCAGGCCTTTGCCGAGCAAACCCAATACCAATTGGTGGAAACTTTTGCCGAGCGCCTGGCCGAAGTGCTCATGAGTGAGTTCCAGATTCCCTGGCTGCACCTCAAACTGACCAAGCCCGGCGCCGTACCGGCTGCCAAGGGCGTGGGCGTGGAGATCGAGCGCGGATGTCGCTGACTCAGGTTTACCTTGGCCTCGGTAGCAATATCGAGCGCGAGGCCCATTTGTGCGCCGGCCTTGATGCGCTGGCGAACGTGCTGACCGATATGCGCTGCTCCGCGGTGTTCGAAAGCCAGCCGGTGGGCATCAAAAGTGGGCCGTTCTTCAATTTGGTGGTGTCGGCGTATACCGACCTGCCGTTGATGGAGTTGGACCGTCGTCTCAAGCTCATCGAAGCCGACAATGGTCGCTATGCGCCGGATCGCAAGGGTTTGCCGTTGGATATCGACGTGCTGCTGTACGGCGAAATGGTGGGCGATTTCGACGGTTTGGTCCTGCCCCGCGCAGAGATCCTGAAAAACGCCTTTGTGTTGTGGCCGCTGTCGATGATGGCGCCGGACCGTGTGCATCCTGGGGCAGGCAAGACCATGGCCGAGCTGTGGCGCGGCGCGGACATCGACCAAGTGCTGGCGCCTGTCGCGTTTGAGTGGCAGGGCCGGCAACTGACGCCGAGTGAGTTTGTGTAGGTCTTTCTAGGAAGCAAGTTCCTTATAGGTCTGCAATGCCTTGAGCCGCTCGCGCTTCAGGGCTTCTCCGAGCGCCGGGCCTTTGAAACCTTTCTCCAGCAACGGCGCCACCGCCACCTCCCGCGCTGCCTGCGCCGCGGCGCGCAAGTAGCCCGCCTGTGGATAACTGCGCTGTTCAAAGCCCTTGCGCCCGCGGGCGTCCATTTCACAGGCCACCACAAACTCTTCAAAGCGCTGCGGCCTTCGGTACACGTCAAAACTCTGCAGCAAATCCAGCAATGTCGAGGCTTTGAGTTCCAGGGCGCGGTGGCAGTGGGTGTGATATTGGCCCACCAGCAAGGCCAGTTCCTGACAATCCTTGGGTACCTTGAAGCGTTCGTTGACCGCCTTGATCAGCTTCAGCCCGCGATGCTCATGAGCAATGTGCTGCGGCAACTTATCCACAGGCGTCAGGCCCTTGCCCAAATCGTGCAGCAGGCAGGCCCAGCGTACGGTCAGCGGTTGTTTATGAAGGGCTGCCTGTTCGAGCACGCTCAAGGTGTGTATGCCGGTGTCGATCTCCGGGTGATGTGCCTCGGGTTGCGGTACGCCGAACAGCGCATCCACTTCCGGCATCAAGGTTTTCAGGGCGTTGCAGTCGCGCAGGACCTGGATAAACACCTGGGGTTGATCTTCCATCAATGCCCGGGAAATTTCCTTCCAGCTGCGCTCTGGCGTCAGTGCCTCCAGTTCCCCGGATTCGCTGAGCTGGCGCATCAGTTCGAGGGTTTCGGGGGCCACCGTAAAGCCCAAATGTGCATAGCGCGCAGCAAAGCGCGCAACGCGCAGCACTCGCAGGGGATCTTCGGCGAACGCGGGGGAAACGTGGCGCAGAATACGTGCTTGCAGGTCGCGTTGGCCGTGATAAGGGTCGGTCAGGTTGCCCTCATCGTCTTCGGCCATCGCGTTGATGGTCAGGTCGCGACGAATCAGGTCGTCTTCGAGTGTGACATCGGGGCTGGCGTGAAACACAAAGCCGCCGTAGCCCCGACCACTTTTGCGTTCGGTGCGGGCCAGGGCGTACTCGTCGCCGTTTTTCGGGTCCAGGAACACCGGGAAATCCGCGCCTACCGGCTTGAAGCCTTTGGCAAGCATCGCTTCAGCGGTCGCGCCAACGACCACGCGGTCCACATCGGTAACCGTGATGCCCAGCAAGCGATCACGCACGGCGCCGCCGACTTTGTAGATTTTCATGAAAAAGCCTCCATTAGCGGCACAGGATAACGCCTGTGCCTGACCAATGGAGGCTTTGCTGTTTCAGAGGTGAACGACGGCCAGGTCCAGGCGGCCATAGTCGTTGTCGTTATGATCGCTGCGCGGCGGGACATGGTGGGTCTTCATGACCTGGTCGCCCTGCAGGGTTTCCAGGTGGATATCAAAGCCCCACAGGCGGTGCAGGTGCTTGAGCACCTCTTCGGTGGATTCGCCCAAGGGTTTGCGGTCGTGCTGCTGATGACGCAGGGTCAGCGAGCGGTCGCCGCGCACATCAATGCTGTAGATCTGCACGTTGGGCTCACGGTTACCCAAGTTGTACTGCGCCGCCAGGGTTTCGCGAATGGTGCGGTAGCCGGGTTCATCGTGGATGGCCGGTACCACCAGGTCGTCCTTGAGGTCGTCGTCCAGGATGCTGAACAGCTTGAGATCGCGGATCACCTGGGGTGACAGGTATTGCAGGATAAAACTCTCGTCCTTGAAGCTGCTCATGGCAAATTTGAGGGTGGACAGCCAGTCGCTGCCGGCGATTTCCGGGAACCAGCGGCGGTCCTCTTCAGTGGGGTGTTCGCACATGCGCCGTATGTCGCGGTACATCGCAAAGCCCAGGGCGTAAGGGTTGATGCCGCTGTAGTACGGGCTGTCGAAGCCCGGCTGGTACACCACGCTGGTATGGGACGTGAGGAACTCCATCATGAAGCCGTCGGTGACCAGGCCCTCGTCATACAAGTCATTCATCAAGGTGTAATGCCAGAACGTTGCCCAGCCTTCGTTCATCACCTGGGTCTGGCGCTGTGGATAAAAATACTGGGCGATTTTGCGCACGATGCGCACGATCTCCCGTTGCCACGGTTCGAGCAACGGCGCGTGTTTTTCCAGAAAATACAGGATGTTTTCCTGTGGTTCGGCGGGGAAGCGCGCATTGTCCTTATCGCTGTTCTTGCCGGCGCGCTTGGGAATAGTGCGCCAGAGATCATTGATCTGCTTTTGCAGATGCTCTTCGCGCTCCTTCTGACGCAGGCGTTCTTCCTCGGCCGAAATCGGGTATGGGCGCTTGTAGCGGTCAACGCCGTAGTTCATCAAGGCATGGCAGGAGTCGAGCAGGTCTTCCACCGCGTCGATGCCGTGGCGCTCCTCGCACTGCATGATGTACTGCTTGGCAAATACCAGGTAATCGATGATCGAACTGGCATCTGTCCACGTGCGGAACAGGTAGTTGCCCTTGAAAAAACTGTTATGCCCATAGCAGGCGTGGGCCACTACCAGTGCCTGCATGCAGATGGTGTTTTCTTCCATCAGGTAGGCGATGCACGGGTCGGAGTTGATCACGATCTCGTACGCCAGGCCCATCTGGCCGCGACTGTAGGACTTTTCGGTGCTGAGGAAGTGTTTGCCGTAGGACCAATGGTGATAGCCCAGCGGCATGCCCACCGAGGCGTATGCGTCCATCATCTGCTCGGCAGTGATCACTTCGATCTGGTTGGGGTAAGTATCCAGGGCATAACCCGCCGCAATGCGGCTGATTTCCCGGTCATAGGCCTGGATCAGCTCAAAGGTCCATTCGGACCCGGTGGAAATGGGTTGGCGCTTAGTCTCTTTTTTGGCGGTCATGTCACTAACCTGCGCTGGAAGAGTTCACGGAAGACCGGGTAGATATCGCCGGCCGAGACCAGTTGCTGTTGGGCAAACGTATCGGCAAAAGCTTCGCCGATGCGCTCGTATTCGAACCACAGGGCTTGGTGCTCACGGGGGGTAATTTCAACGTAGGTGTAATACTGCACGAACGGCATGATCTGGTTGATCAGGATGTCGCGGCAGATCGGTGAGTCGTCATTCCAGTTGTCGCCGTCGGAGGCTTGGGCGGCGTAAATGTTCCACTCGTTGGCGGGGTAGCGTTCGGCCATGATCTCCTGCATCAGCTTCAATGCGCTGGACACAATGGTGCCGCCGGTTTCCCGCGAGTAAAAAAACTCCTCTTCGTCCACTTCCCGGGCGCTGGTGTGATGTCGGATGAACACCACGTCGATCTTGTCGTAGTTCCGCTTGAGGAACAGGTACAGCAGGATGAAAAAGCGCTTGGCGATGTCCTTGGTGGCCTGGGTCATGGAGCCGGACACGTCCATCAGACAGAACATCACCGCCTTGGAGCTGGGGTTGGGCTGTTTGACCAGCAGGTTGTATTTAAGGTCAAAGGTGTCGAGGAACGGCACACGATGAATGCGTGCGCTGAGTTTCTCTATTTCCGCTTCTATTTCCTGGATATCGCCGAAGTTGTCCGGCTCTTCACGCTTGAGGCGCGCCAGCTCTTCCTTGGCTTGCTTCAATTTGGCGCGGCTGCTGCCCGACAGGGCGATACGCCGCGCATGGGCCGAGCGCAGGGTGCGGATGATGTTGATGCGCGAGGGGTTGCCCTCGTTGCTGATGCCGGCGCGCACGGTCTTGAAGGTGTCGGTGCCGGTCAGGTTGCGTTTGACCAGGTTGGGTAATTCCAGGTCTTCGAACATGAATTCGAGGAATTCTTCCTGGGTGATCTGGAATACAAACTCATCCATGCCTTCGCCGGAGTTACCGGCCTTGCCCGGGCCTTTGCCGCCACCACCACCCTGGGGGCGCTGGATATGTTCGCCGGTAGTGAACTCCTTGTTGCCTGGGTGTACGACGGTCTGTTTCCCGCCCCGGCCATGGTGCAGCACCGGTTCGTCGATATCGCGACCGGGAATGCTGATCTGTTCGCCATGTTCCATGTCGGTGATGGAACGGCGGCTGACGGCTTCTTCAACCGCCTTTTTGATGTGGTCACGGTAACGCCGCAGGAAACGCTGACGGTTTACCGTGCTCTTGTTCTTGCCATTGAGGCGTCGGTCGATCACATAGCTCATGCGGAGCCCTCCGGGCAGCTTCACGTTACAAGCTTCCAGCCGCGAGCTGGAAGCTTAAGGACAAGCGGTCAGTTGCCAGGCCATAGGCCTGGCATTGCGCGCTTGCCGCTGCCTTATTGCGATTTGCGCACCCGCAGATACCACTCGGAGAGCAGTCGTACCTGTTTGTCGGTGTAGCCGCGTTCGACCATTCGTGTGACGAAGTCGTTGTGTTTTTGCTGATCCTCCTTGCTGGCCTTGGCATTGAAGCTGATGACTGGCAGCAGGTCTTCGGTGTTGGAGAACATTTTCTTCTCGATGACCACCCGCAGTTTTTCGTAGCTGAGCCAGGTCGGGTTCTTACCGTTGTTATTGGCCCGGGCGCGCAGCACGAAGTTGACGATTTCGTTGCGGAAATCCTTCGGATTGCTGATGCCGGCCGGTTTCTCGATTTTTTCCAGCTCTTCGTTGAGGGCTACGCGATTGAGGATCTCGCCGGTTTCCGGGTCGCGGTATTCCTGGTCCTGGATCCAGAAGTCGGCGTACAGCACGTAGCGGTCGAAGATGTTCTGGCCATACTCGCTGTAGGACTCCAGGTAGGCGGTCTGGATTTCCTTGCCGATGAACTCGATGTAGCGCGGCGCCAGGTATTCCTTGAGGAAGCGCAGATAGCGCTCGCGGGTCTCGGCCTGGAATTGCTCCTGTTCGATCTGTTGTTCCAGCACGTAGAGCAGGTGCACCGGGTTGGCGGCAATTTCATGCGGGTCGAAGTTGAAGACCTTGGACAGGATCTTGAACGCAAAGCGCGTCGACAGCCCGTTCATGCCCTCGTCCACGCCCGCGGTGTCGCGGTATTCCTGGATCGACTTGGCCTTGGGGTCGGTGTCCTTGAGGTTTTCGCCGTCATACACGCGCATCTTGGAGTAGATGTTCGAGTTTTCGGGCTCCTTGAGGCGCGACAGCACCGTGAACTGGGCGAGCATCTTCAGGGTGTCGGGCGCGCAATGGGCCTTGGCCAGGGAGCTGTTGAACAGCAGCTTGTCGTAGATCTTGATCTCGTCGCTCACTCGCAGGCAGTACGGCACCTTGACGATGTAGATCCGGTCGATGAACGCTTCGTTGTTCTTGTTATTGCGGAAGGTGTGCCATTCCGATTCGTTGGAGTGGGCCAGCAGGATCCCGGTGAATGGAATCGCGCCCAGGCCTTCGGTGCTGTTGTAGTTGCCTTCCTGTGTCGCTGTGAGCAGTGGGTGCAGCACCTTGATCGGCGCCTTGAACATTTCCACGAACTCCATCAGGCCCTGGTTGGCCCGGCACAGCGCGCCCGAGTAGCTATAAGCGTCGGCGTCGTTCTGTGGGAATTCTTCGAGTTTGCGGATATCGACCTTACCTACCAGCGCCGAAATATCCTGGTTGTTCTCATCCCCCGGCTCGGTCTTGGCCACGCCGATCTGGTTAAGGATCGACGGGTAGAGTTTCACCACGCGGAATTGGCTGATATCACCGCCGAACTCGGCCAGGCGCTTGGTGGCCCAAGGCGACATGATGGTGTTGAGATAGCGCCGTGGGATGCCGAAGTCTTCTTCGAGGATCGCGCCATCTTCCGTGGCGTTGAACAGGCCCAGGGGCGACTCGAACACCGGCGAGCCCTTGATGGCATAGAAGGGCACTTTCTCGATCAATTGCTTGAGCTTTTCGGCCAGGGACGACTTACCGCCGCCGACAGGGCCGAGCAGGTAGAGGATTTGCTTCTTCTCTTCCAGGCCTTGGGCGGCGTGGCGGAAGTAGGAGACGATCTGGTCGATGCATTCTTCCATTCCGTGGAAGTCTTCAAAGGCCGGGTAGCGGCGGATCACCTTGTTGGAAAAGATTCGCGACAGGCGCGAATTGTTCGAGGTGTCTATCAGTTGCGGTTCGCCAATCGCCAGCAACAGGCGTTCGGCGGCGGATGCGTACGTGCTGCGGTCCTGTTTGCACAGTTCGAGATACTCTTGAAGCGTGAGTTCCTCCTGCTGTGTGGACGCGAAGCGTTGTTGGAAGTGGCTAAAGATACTCATGACGTCGTCACCTCGCTCGATACGTGGAGCCGACGCCGGATCAATCAGTCGATGCTGGCAGTCATTGACCTACGCCAATGACTGTTTTCCCCCCAGAACACCCTAAACGCTACCGATGACCCGCACGCCGGTGTACCGGCTCTCCCCTGATTCGGATGGCCTGCGCTTAAGGATAGTTCGGAATCGGGGAGGTCAAGGCGCGATACGCAATTAGTTTGGCTGCGCCGTTCGTCAGAAACGGCGCTAGCCCAAGCGTCACGCGGGGTAGCGGGGTGTGAAAAAAATTATTGCGAATCGCCGGAGGAAATTTCCGCAGGATAGGTCGCACGCCACAACTCAAAACCGCCGTCCAGGCTGTAGACGTCGGAGAAGCCCTGGCTGACGAGGTAAGCGGCTGCGCTTTGGCTGGAATTACCGTGGTAACAGGCCACGATCAGCGGTGCATCGAGGTCGGCGGCGCGGATGAAATCGGCGATGTTGATGTTGTCCAGATGGTGGGCGCCGGTGATGTGAGCGGCCGCATAGGTCGGCTGGTCACGGATGTCGACGACCACTGCGCCTTGCTCGCGCAGGGCCTGGGCGTGTTCTGGGGGGATACGTTTGAATTCGCTCATGGCGGGCTCCTAAGGCTTGGCTGCGGCCAGCTGTGTGGAAAGGCGGGGTTCGCACCGGCAGGTGTGAAACTCGCCGGTATCGATGTTCATCAGGGTCATGGCGCCGCCCCATACGCAGCCGGTGTCCAGGGCGAACACGCCGGGCTCGTCGCACTTACCTTCCAGCGCCGCCCAGTGGCCGAAGATGATCTTCGTGTCACGGGTCTTGCGCTCCTTGTGGGCGAACCATGGCTTGTAGCCGGGCAGGGCGGTGTCGGCACCTTCTTTGCTCTTGAGGTCCAGCTTGCCGTCGGCGGTGCAGAAACGCATGCGCGTGAAGTAATTGGTGATCACCCGCAGGCGCGCCACGCCGGTGAGGTCGTTGTCCCATTTCACCGGCTCGTTGCCATACATGCCGTCGAGGAAGGCGGTATACAGGCTGTCATCGGCCAAGGCATGTTCGACTTCGGCGGCGCACTTGAGGGCTTTCTTCAGCGTCCACTGTGGCGGGATGCCGGCATGGACCAAGGCCATATTGCGGCCGTCGTCGTAGTGCATGATTTTTTGCCGGCGCAGCCAGTCGAGCAGCTCGGCACGATCAGGTGCTTCAAGGATTTCGCGCAGGGTATCGCCTTTTTTCAGGCGTTCGATGTTATTGCCGGCCGCCAGCAGGTGCAGGTCGTGGTTGCCGAGTACGCACACCAGTGCATCGCGCAGGCTATATAAGTAGCGCAGGGTTGCCAGGGACTCGGGGCCACGATTGACCAGGTCGCCCACCAACCACAGCCGATCATTCGCCGGGTCGAAGGCCACGCGCTCAAGCAGGCACTTGAGCGGCTCCAGGCAGCCTTGCAGATCGCCGACCGCGTACGTCGCCATCAGTGCAGGGCTCCCGGCACGGCAAGGCGAAAAGGCTTGATGATGGCATCGAACAGCTTTCCATCGGTGGCTTTCATTTGATACGAACCCTGCATGGTGCCGACCTTGGAGGTCATGACCGTGCCGCTGCTGTAGGTGTGGCTGGCCCCGGCGTCGATCAACGGTTGCTGGCCGACAACGCCCGCGCCGCGCACTTCCTCGACCTGGCCATCACCGTCGGTGATCACCCAGTGGCGCGACAGCAGCTTGGCCGGCACCAGCCCGTTGTTCTTCACCGTGATGGTGTAGGCAAAGGCGAAACGGTTGTGTTCAGGTTGCGATTGGTCCGCCAGGAAGCGGGTGACGACGCTGACGTCGATCTGGTAGCGAGGATCGGACATGCAAGAGGCCTTAAAAGCAAAAGCGGAGGACAGCAGATGCGGATCAGTCTAGGCCAAGAGGCGGGCACTAGGCCAGACATGCTGTCTGGTATGACGCAGTTCAAATGTGGGAGGGGCGCACCGCCCCTCCCACATTTATATCGCGTAGCCCTTACGCCTTATTCCGCGGTTGGAGCAGGCTGGATGGCGAGCTGGTCGGCCAGGCGCACGAAGGCGGCCAGGTCCAGTTGCTCGGGACGCAGGCTGCCGTCCACGCCGGCGGCTTCGATTTCAGCGTTGCTCAGCAAGGCCTTGAGCGTATTGCGCAAGGTTTTGCGGCGCTGGTTGAACGCCTCGCGCACCACGCGCTCCAGCAATTTGTGATCCTTGGCCGGGTGCGGCAGCACGGCGTGCGGCACCAGGCGTACGATGGCCGAGTCGACCTTCGGCGGCGGGTTGAACGCGCCAGGGCCTACGTTGAACAGGTGTTCGACGCGGCAGTGGTACTGAACCATGATCGACAAGCGGCCCCAATCACCACCGCCCGGGCCGGCGGCCATGCGCTCCACCACTTCCTTTTGCAACATGAAGTGCATGTCGCGGATGATCCCGGCGTTGTTCAGCAGGTGAAAAATCAGCGGCGTGGAGATGTTGTACGGCAGGTTGCCCACCACGCGCAGGCTGTTGGGCGCGGCGTTGAGGGTGTTGAAGTCGAACTTCAGCGCATCGCCCTGATGCAGATTGAAGTTGGATTTGCCGGCGAACTGCTGGTTGAGGATCGGGATCAGGTCCTTGTCCAGTTCAACCACGTCCAACTGGCCACCGCTGGCGAGCAGACCTTGGGTCAGTGCGCCCTGGCCCGGGCCGATTTCCAGCAGACGGTCTTCTGGCTTGGCATGGATTGAGCGCAGGATGCGGTCGATCACGCCGGCGTCGTGCAGGAAGTTTTGCCCGAAGCGCTTGCGCGCCCGGTGTTGGTAATGCTCGGTCATATACGGGTCTCGGCCATCTGATAGGCGGTTTCCAGGGCCACGTGCAGGCTGCCGGTATCGATCTTGCCGCTGCCCGCCAGGTCCAGGGCAGTGCCATGGTCGACGGAGGTACGGATGATCGGCAGGCCCAGTGTCACGTTGACGGCGGCGCCGAAGCCTTTGTATTTCAGCACCGGCAGCCCCTGGTCATGGTACATCGCCAGCACTGCGTCGCAGTGCTCCAGATATTTGGGGGTAAACAGAGTGTCCGCCGGCAGTGGGCCGCGCAGGTCCATGCCTTCTTGGCGCAGACGCTCCAGGGTTGGTTCAATGATGTCGATTTCTTCATGGCCCAAATGGCCGCCTTCACCGGCATGCGGGTTGAGCCCGCAGACCAGGATGCGCGGTTGGGCGATGCCGAATTTGTGTTGCAGGTCGGCATGCAGGATGCGCGTGACACGCTCCAGGCGCTCGACGGTAATGGCATCCGCAATTTCGCGCAGTGGCAAATGCGTGGTCACCAGGGCGACTCGCAGGCCACGCGTGGCGAGCATCATGACGACTTGAGCGGTGTGGGTCAGTTCGGCAAGGAATTCGGTGTGGCCGGAAAAGGCGATACCGGATTCGTTGATCACGCCCTTGTGGACGGGTGCGGTGATCATGCCGGCGAAGTCGCCGTCGAGGCAGCCTTGCCCCGCGCGAGTCAGGGTTTGCAGTACAAACGCTGCGTTGGCCTTGTCCAGTTGCCCGGCAACTACCTTGGCTTGCAGTGGGGTGTCCCACACATACAGGCTGCCGGCTGGGGCAGGCACGTCGGGCCAGTTGCCTGGCGCTGCATCCAGCAGAGTGATAGCCACACCCAGTTGCGCGGCCCGCTCAAGGAGCAGGTCGCGGCTGGTAATGGCGATCAGGGGATGTGGCTGGGCTTGCGAGGCGAGCAGCAGGCACAGGTCTGGACCTATGCCGGCCGGCTCGCCGGGTGTTACCGCGAAACGCTGTGGTTTCACGGAGTTGCCTGGCTGGCGCCTGTTTGCTCGGCGCCTGGCAGCTTGTTCTCTACGTAGGCTTCGTCACGGATCTGACGCAACCAGGTCTGCAGCTCTTCATCGTATTTGCGGTTGCGCAGTACGTTCAGTGCCTGTTGCTCGCGGGCCTGGCTGGTGTTGTCGGTGGCGCGACGGCCAAGGACTTCCAGGACATGCCAACCGTATTGAGTCTTGAACGGCTTGGACAGTACGCCTTGCGGGGTATCGGCCATCACCTGCTGGAATTCCGGCACCAGCGCTTTCGGGTCGATCCAGTTCAGGTCGCCGCCGTTGAGGGCCGAACCCGGGTCTTCCGAGAAGCTCTTGGCCAGAGTGGCGAAGTCTTCACCGCTTTGGATGCGGTCATAGATCTTCTGAGCCAGTTCCTTGGTTTGCGCTTCGGTGCGGATTTCGCTTGGTTTGACCAGGATATGACGCACATGCACTTCGTCTTTCAACGAGGTCTCGCCACCGCGACGTTCCAGCAGCTTCAGGATGATGAAACCACCAGGGGTGCGGGCCGGCTGGGTGATGCCGCCGACTTCCATGGCGCTCAGCTCGCGGTCGAACGGAGGGGGCAGTTGAGCGGCTTTACGCCAGCCCATGTCACCGCCTTCAAGGGCGTTGTCGCTGCCGGACTGGGCGATTGCCATCTGGGCGAAATCAGCACCGGCCTTCAGGCGTTCATAGATAGCCTGGGTCTTGGCGGCGGCGGCATTGAGCTGCTCGGAGTTCGCACTGTCCGGGGTCGGAATCAGGATATTGGCCAGGTGCAGTTCTTCGGAAAGCTGCATCTTGCCCAGGTCCGATGCCAGGAAATTCTTGACCTCCTGCTCGGACACCTGAACCCGCTCGGCCACACGGCGTTGGCGCACACGGCTGATGATCATCTCGCGGCGGATCTGGTCACGGGCGTCTTCATACGAAAGACCGTCGTGGGCCAGGGCCGCGCGGAACTGATCGATGCTCATGTTGTTGCGCTGGGCAATGGTGCCGACTGCCTGGTTCAGCTCTTCGTCCGAAATACGGATGCCGGAACGATCACCGATCTGCAGTTGCAGGTTTTCGACGATCAGGCGTTCCAGCACCTGTTGGTCCAGGACGCTGGTAGGCGGCACGCCACCGCCACGCTTGGCGATGGTTTGCTGAACTTCCTTGACGCGTTGGTCCAGTTGGCTCTGCATGATCACGTCGTTATCGACGATGGCCACCACTTTATCCAGCTGTTGAACCGCAGCGTGTGCCGATGCGGCCCCCAGGAACAGCGCGCCCAGTACGAGCGGGCGCAGACAATCAGAAAGCTTGGTCTTCACGTTCACGATAACCTTCAATGCCTTTGTCGAGGAAGCTCTCTACCTTGGCGCCGGTCAGGCCGCCGAGTCCTTTGAGGACGATTTGCAGGAAGAGCCCGTGGTCACCCTTTTCGTTGAGCGGGGCGATCTGGCTGTATTCGTCGTTGGAAACCCAGTAACGGTTGATGACGCGCAGTTTCCAGCAGCAGTTGTCGTACTCGAAACCACCGAAGGCTTCCAGCGTACGGTTGCGAGCGTAGTCATACTGCCAGCGGGTGATCAGGTTCCACTGCGGAATGATCGGCCACATCATCGAGAAGTCGTGTTGTTGGATTTTGTAGTAATCCTTCACGTAGTTCGCGTCGCCTGGCTGGCCGTAGTCGCCACCGAACTGCCATTTGCCGGTCAGCTGGTTGTAGACGACCTGGTCGTTACGATAGCGATAACCAACGTTGATGATCTTGTTCGGGTTGTCTTCCGGCTGGTAGTGAAGCATTGCGCTGCCGGAGCGAGGGCTGTGCTCCTCGGTGTCCCAGTTGTAGTCGGCAGTGGCGCGCCAGTCGCGGTTGAAGCGGAACTCGTAGTCCAGTGCAACCGGCGATACGTCTGACTGTGCGTCGTCACGGTCGGCAGCCAGGATGCCCGGCAGTTGGACTTCACGATCCTTGAAGTACACCGCCTGGCCTACGGATACGCGTTGACGCTCGAAGCCGTTGTCTTCGATCCAGCGACTGGTCACGCCCAGGGACAGCTTGTTCTCGTCGCCGATACGGTCGGAACCACTGAAGCGGTTGTCACGGAACAGCGATGCGTAGCTGAACGAGTACTCGCTGGTGTCGAAGACGGGAATATCCGCCTGGTCCTTGTTCGGTACGTACAGGTAGAACGCACGCGGCTCAAGGGTCTGGCGATAGTCTTTGCCGAACCAGTTGGTATTGCGATCGAAGTACAGGCCGCTGTCGACACTGGCCACCGGAACCGCGCGGTCCTGGGAGCTTTTGAAGGTGCCACCCGCGTACGGATTGGCCGGGGTTGCTGCAGCTTGTTCAGCAACGATCTGGTTCTTGCCGATGCTGTCCAGGTCCAGGTCGTACTTGGTGTAGACGTACTTGAGCTTCGGGGTGACGAAACCGTAGGTCCAGTTCATCGGGTATTCGACGGCCGGGGCTACGTTCAGGCGTGTGCCGTTGGCGCGGGTCAGGCCGCGTACAAAGGTATCCAGGCGAGGGCTTATCAAGCCATCCTGGTCTCTGAAGGTGCCGTTCTCCAGGTCGCGTTCGAAGCGGACCGCTTCGGTCTCGTAGCTGAAGTTCAAACCGCCCGGATGGTACGGCAGGGTCCCGTTGAAGGTGATCTGCGGCAGGCGGTTATACGGGGTAACCTGGGAAATCGTCGCCAACTGGTAGGCCTGAAGGTTCAGGCGTGCCTGGAAGGTGTCACCGCGATAAGCCACGGAGCCCTGCTGGTTGACGTAGTCGCGGCTCACAACGCCTTCCTGGTTGGACTTCAGGTCCTGGAAGAAGTAAGGGTCGCTGATCTGGGTGTAGTCAACCTGGGTCAGTACGCGCGAATCCAGCCCGCCCTTGTGCTGCCAATTGAGCATGTAGCGGGTTTTTTCGTAGTCGGTCTGCAGCTTGCGCTCGTCGTTGTCGTCGTTCAGGTACGCGCCGCCGAACTGGCCTTCGCTGGACTTGGTGAGGTAGCGGAACTCGCCTTCCATCATCATGCCGCGCTTGGTCATGTATTGCGGGTACAACGTGGCGTCGTAGTTCGGCGCCAGGTTGAAGTAGTACGGCGTAAGCAGGGTGAAGCCGGTTTCGCCACCGGTGCTGAAGCTCGGCGGCAGGAAGCCGGATTGACGACGATCGTCGATCGGGAAATAGATGTAAGGGGTGTACAGGATCGGGATGTTCTTGATCCGCAACGTCGCGTTGGTGGCCGTACCGAAACCGGTGGCGGGGTTCAACGTGATGTTGTTGCCGCGCAGTTGCCAGGCATTGCTGTCTGGTTCGCACGTGGTGTACGTACCGTCCTTGAGACGGATGATCGCGTTTTCGGCGCGCTTGGCGTACAGCGCGTTACCGCGGATGCGCGACTTGTGCAGCACGTATTCGGCGTTGTCGATCTGAGCGGCACCGGTGTCCAGCTGAACCTCGGCGTGGTCGCCGACGATCAAGGCACCCTTGTCGCGCAAACGCACGTTGCCGTTCAGTTCGCCGCGGCTTTCCGCCTGGTACAGGCTGGCCTCTTCAGATTCCAGCTGCATGCTGCCCTGGCGCATGACGACGTCACCGGCCAGGGTTGCGACTTGCTGTTCCTGCTCGTAACGAGAGGCCTTGGCACCGATGAAGGTGGGCGCATCGCTCTTGTCCGTCTTGTCGTTCATGCCAGGACGAGTCGGCTCGATGTACGCACCGCCGCAATAAGGACCGGTTTCGGCCAGTTGGGCCGCGGTCAACTTTTCGCGAGGCACCCAGTCCAAGTGGCTGTAGTCGGCGCTGCGCGAACGCAGGCCGCGGCCCTTGGATTCGGTGACCAGTGCGGTCTTGGGCTCGGCCGCGGCACTGCCACCAGCCTCGGCCTGCGCCGTGCTGTTGGCCGAGCTGACGGCTGCGCCGTCATGCACCGGGCGCGGTGGCAACGGGCTGGCGGCGGTTTTCGGCGCGCAATCCCAGGCACCCGAAGCAGAGACTGAGCAGTCATACTGTTCCGCGGCGACCACGAATGAGGTGGCGAAGGGTTGCAAGGCCAGCAGACTGCCGGTTACCAGCAACGGAAATTTTCTACGAAACGCGGGGGATTTCAATGCCATCTTATTAGTCCGGGCTTCCTGCGTGCCATCTGCCCGCGGTTTGGGCCGCACGCCTCTCGATGGTCTGAAAAAGATGCGTGATAATAAAGCATGCCCCGCTTGACGGCTAGCGCCGTCGGAGACCCTTGTAATGCCCGAGCAAGATCTACGTTTACAACAGCTGGAAGTCTGGCTGGAAGAGCAGTTGCCGATCCTTTTCAACGCTCAGGACTGGGGCCCCGTACCCCCGGCCACATTGACCGCGGCCAGCAGCGACGCGAGTTTCAGGCGTTATTTTCGCTGGGAGGGGGGAGGCCGGACGCTGGTGGTGATGGACGCGCCGCCCCCCAGGAAAACTGCAAACCTTTCGTCGATATCGCGTATTTACTGGCGACATCGGGCATAAATGTTCCAAAAATTTATGCGGAAGATTTGCCGCGCGGCTTTCTTTTGCTCAATGACCTGGGCACAAAAACCTATCTGGACGTGATCGACGAGCAAAACGCCGACGCATTATTCGCCGACGCCATCGACGCGCTGCTGGCGTTCCAGCGCTTGCCGATGGAGGCGCCGCTGCCCAGTTATGACGTTGCTTTGCTGCGCCGTGAACTGGAGCTCTTCCCGGAGTGGTACGTGCGCCGCCATCTGGGTATCGAGTTGGATACACAACAGCAGGCTCTGTGGCAACGCGCCAGCGACCACCTGATCGAGAGCGCCCTGGCGCAGCCCAAGGTGCTGGTGCACCGCGACTACATGCCGCGCAACCTGATGATCAGCGAGCCTAACCCGGGCGTGCTGGACTTCCAGGACGCGGTCTACGGCCCGGTTACCTACGACATCACCTGCCTGTTCAAGGACGCTTTCCTCAGTTGGCCCAAGGCGCGTGTGCGTGAATGGCAGTGCGGTTATTGGGAGCGTGCGGCGGAACTGGGGATCCCGGTGCAGCCGGATTTCGAGGACTTCCTGCGTGCCAGCGACCTGATGGGTGTGCAGCGCCACCTCAAGGTCATCGGTATCTTCGCGCGCATTTGCCATCGCGACGGCAAGCCGCGCTACCTGGCTGACGTACCGCGCTTCTTTGCTTATATAGAAGCGGTGCTCGCCGATCGCCCGGAACTGAGCGAATTGGCCGAGCTGTTGACCAGCCTGCGTCAACCCGCAAAGGCCGTTGTATGAAGGCCATGATCCTGGCCGCCGGCAAAGGCGAGCGGATGCGTCCGCTCACGTTGCACACGCCCAAGCCGTTGGTGCAGGCCGGTGGCAAGCGCTTGATCGAATATCACCTGGAGGCGCTAACCAAGGCCGGTTTCACCGATATCGTGATCAACCACGCCTGGCTCGGCCAACAGATCGAAAGTTATTTGGGGGATGGCGCGCAGTTTGGCCTGCGCATCCGTTATTCCCCGGAGGGCGAGCCGCTGGAAACCGGCGGTGGGATTTTCCGGGCCTTGCCACTGCTGGGAGACGCGCCGTTCCTGGTGGTCAATGGCGATATCTGGACTGATTACGACTTTACCCGGCTCAGGCAACCGCTCCAGGGCCTGGCGCACCTGGTGATGGTCGACAACCCGGCGCATCACCCCTCAGGCGGGGATTTCTATCTCGATCAGGGTTTGCTTCATGATGCCGCGCCCGGTGCCGATAACCTGACCTTCAGTGGCATTTCAGTGCTTGACCCCAAGTTGTTCGAGGGTTGCAGCGCGGGTGCCTTCAAGCTGGCACCGCTGCTGCGGGCGGCGATGGCCAAGGGTCTGGTAACGGGGGAACACATGGCGGGACGCTGGATTGATGTCGGCACGCTGGAGCGCCTGGCGCAAGTCGAAACCCTGCTGACAGCGGGGCAGTAGCATGTTGTGGCCAGGGACGCTGATCGGCGCCGGGGCTGGCTTTGCCATTGCCAGTATTCCGGGGGCTTTGTTGGGTGCGTTGCTAGGGCAGGCGCTGGATCGCCGCCTGCAACTGCACAGTTGGGCACAGCTGCGCGAGCGCCTGGGCGGGCGTCCCGCGTTGCGTAACGACGAATTGCTGTTTGTGTTGCTGGGGCGCCTGGCCAAAAGCAACGGGCGCGTGGTGGATGGGCATATTCAGCAGGCGCGCCAGGAAATGCGCTCGCTGGACATGACCGACTCGGCCCAGCGCCGTGCAATCGCAGCCTTCAACCGTGGCAAATCCGGCTCCGACCGGGTGCGCCGCTATCTGCGCGTGCTTAAGGCCCAGCCCCACGCGGCCGAAGGCGTGCTGCGTGCGTGCTGGCGAATGGTCTGGGCGGACGGCAGGGCGGATGACGCTGAACGCGACCTGATCGACCAATGGGGTAAATGGTTGGGCTGGACACCGCAACAACTCCAGGCCCTGGCGGCGGACTACACGCCTGAACGCAAGCCGCTGGTCAATCGCAACGGCACGTATCAGGAGGCGTTGCGCTTGCTTGGCGTAACCGCCACCGCTGAACCGTCGGTAATCAAGCGCGCCTATCGCCGCCTGCTCAGTCGTCACCACCCGGACAAGGTTGCCGGCAGTGGCGCCACCCCTGCGCAAGTGCGTGAGGCCACCGAGCGCACCCGCGACCTGCACAATGCCTATGCGTTGATTCGCGAGCGGCGGGATTTTCGCTAGCCCCAGGGATAACCACAATCCCATGTGGGAGGGAGCAAGCCCACATGGATTTTGCGTTGTTCTTCAGTCCGCATCGGCCTGTGGGCTCAACCACCCACGTACTCGCCGGTACAACTGTTCTTGCTCGGCAGCGCTGTTGCCGGGCAGGGTCTTCAAGGTCACTTGCTTATAGCCATCATTCTTCAAGCGTTTGGCGGCCTGGGCCCGCGCCAGTGCGTTTTTGCGGGATTGAGCGGTGTCTTGGTAGAACACGTCAGCGGTCGGCAACTTCAGGCCGGGGGCCAGTTGTTGCACGTCCGGATGGCGGCCATTGGGCGTTTGCGCCGCGACCATCACGAACCTCTGCACCTGGGACGGTTGTTTCTCGCTCAGGTAACGCGCGGCCCACCAGGCGCCCGTGCCATGGCCGAGCAGCACCACGCTACGTGCGCTTTGGGTTTGGGCGAAGGCCACGGCGGCGTCGATGCGGTCGAAGATACGCGACGCGTCGGTCTTGTCCTGCTCATCGGCGCCCGCCACCACCGCCGGGTCGGTGCCTTCGGCCTCGGCGCTGGCGGCTTGTTCGATCGGTTTGTCGGCGGTGCTGGCTTCCTTGCTGCTGGTGTCGACCGTGGCGTTGGGCGCTTCCGCGGCGCGTGGCGGCAGGGTGTCGACGCTTACGTCCGGCAGCGACAAGCTGAGGCTGCCCCAATTGGCGTCCGGCAATTTGCGCCGCAATGGGCCGATTGCTTGAGGCCAATCAGCATTTTCACCGCGCCCCGGTACGATAATCACCACGCCTTCGGGTTCGGAGCTGTTGGCGGGTTTCCACAGGGCGAGGAAGGAGTCGCTGCCGGCCTGCAACTGCTGTTGTTCCTGTTGCGGCAGGGTGCGCTCCAGCGAACTGGCCTCTTGCTGGCTGCGCTCGGGCAAGGGTTGGCGCTCGACGGGTTTTTCGGCGGGCGGCGGTGTGTCGGCGGCGTGTACAGAAAAGGCGCTGGTAAATAGCAGCGACAGGCACAATGCTGGCAGTGCCGAACGGTGGAGAAAGAGCATCGTTAATTCCCGGCCAGAAGAGATTCCAGCAGCCTAATGGGTTGGTCAGTATTTGTCAGTGATGTGAGACGTGGATCATGGGTTTTCGCTGTCTGCTGGTTATCGGCTGTTTGTGCATTGCCTTTATGGCCAACGCCGCCCCCACGCCTGTCGTCCCGCAGGCACAGCTCAACGCGCAGCAGCGCGAATGGCTGGCCGCGCACCCGGAGCTGCGGGTAGGTGTGGTGCTGCAGGCGCCTTACGCGCAATACGACCGGCGGCTGCAACGCTTGTCCGGCGCCAATGTGGAACTGATGCAATGGCTGGCCAAGACGCTGAACATTGACCTGGTGTGGCGCAACTTTCCCAGTCAGGAGCAGTTGGAAGCCGCCGTGCGCGACGATGAAGTCGACATCGCCCCAGGCCTGCAACAGACCCCGGCCGGGTTGCGCCTGTGGTTGTTCACCGACCCCTATATGCGTGTGCCCCAACACATCGTCGGCATCCGGGAGGGCGGTGGCGCCGTTGAGCTGGAAAAACTCGATGGGCAGTCTCGCGTCGCCGTGCGCATGCCCAGCGCCGTGGCCGATTATCTGCGCGGTACTTACCCAGGCCTCAACCTGCAAGGTGTGCCCATGGAGCGCCAGGCCCTGCAATTGCTGGTCAGCGAGCAGGCGCGCTACGCCATCGTCGATGAAGCGCAACTGAGTCGCTTGTCCGGCGAAGCGGAGTTCGCCGGGTTGGCGGTGGTAGGGGATATCGGCTTGCCGCAGTTGCTGCGCGTGGCCACTCGACGCGACTGGCCGCAGTTGGCCGGCATTATGGAAAGCGCGCTGCGCGCCATCCCTGCCCGAGACCTGGACCAGCTGCACAATCGTTGGCTGCAGCCCAAATACCCGCGTTTATCCGAATCCAAAGGCTTTTGGCAAAACCTCTGCCTGTTGCTGGGGCTGTTGTTGCTCGCCAGCCTGGCGGTGGTGTTCTGGCAACGCCGCCAGCAACGCGCGCTGGAACACGACCTATTGGCCGCGCGCGAAGAAAGCGCCGCGCGCGCCGCCGGTGCGCAAGCGTTGCGCCTGACGCAATTTTCTATCGACCAAAGCACCGTCGGCATCCTGTGGGTCAACTGGGACAGCCATGTGCGCTACGCCAACCGCGCCGCCGAAAGCATGCTCGGCTACGACCCCGGCGCGCTGATCGAGCGGCCGCTGGTCGATCTCGACCCCACGCTGGACATGGACCGCTGGCTCAACCTATGGAAGCGCGCGCGCGCCAGCGAAGAGGGGCCGCAGAATTTTGCCACCGATTGCCTGCGCGCCGACGGCAGCATCCTGCCGGCCAACGTGTCCTTGAGCTTCTTGCGGTTTGCCGAGGCCGAGTACCTTGTGGTTTACCTCAACGACGTCACCGAACTGCGCCGTACCCTGGCCGCGTTGCTGCAAAGCGAAGCGCAACTGCGCGAATTGTCCGCGCACCTGGAAACCGTGCGCGAAGAAGAGAAGGCGCGCATTGCCCGCGAAGTGCACGACGAACTCGGGCAGATGCTCACGGTGCTCAAGCTGGAAACGTCCATGTGCGAGCTGGCCTATGCGCAACTGGACCCCGGCCTGCACGAGCGCTTGAACAGCATGAAACGCCTGATCGCTCAGTTGTTCCAGCTAGTGCGGGACGTAGCCACCGCCCTGCGCCCGCCGATTCTCGATGCCGGGATTGCGTCTGCCATCGAGTGGCAAGCCCGCCGCTTTGAAGCGCGTACGCACATTCCCTGCCTGGTGCAGGTGCCGGATAACCTGCCGGCCCTGAGCGACGCCAAGGCCATAGGCCTGTTTCGTATCCTGCAGGAGGCGCTGACCAATGTGATGCGCCATGCCCAGGCGCATACTGTGGAGCTGACGTTGGCGATGGACGGCAGCGATTTGCGCTTGACCATCAGCGACGACGGCGTTGGCTTCGTCCAGCCTGAAGGCCGCGCGGTCTCGTTTGGCCTGGTCGGCATGCGCGAGCGGGTGCTGATCATGGGTGGGCAATTAAGCCTGCACAGTGAGTTGGGGGAGGGCACCACCCTGAGCGTGATGGTGCCGCTGGATGCCAAACAATAAGAGGAAACCCCTGTG
Source organism: Pseudomonas sp. S3_A03 (assembly GCF_054668275.1). Taxonomy (NCBI): domain Bacteria; kingdom Pseudomonadati; phylum Pseudomonadota; class Gammaproteobacteria; order Pseudomonadales; family Pseudomonadaceae; genus Pseudomonas; species Pseudomonas sp. S3_A03. Next base: position 3,470,649 of record NZ_CP162753.1, on the reverse strand, counting down.
ATCCGCGTACTGGTAGCCGAAGACCACACCATTGTTCGTGAAGGCATCAAGCAACTGATCGGCCTGGCCAAAGACCTGCTGGTGGTAGGCGAGGCGAGCAATGGCGAACAGTTGCTGGAGACCTTGCGCCACGTGTCCTGCGAGGTGGTCCTGCTGGACATTTCGATGCCTGGCGTCAACGGCCTGGAGGCGATTGCGCGGATTCGCGCGTTGAGCAACCCGCCGGCGATCCTGGTGCTGTCGATGCACGACGAAGCGCAGATGGCAGCCCGCGCCTTGAAGGTGGGCGCCGCCGGCTATGCAACCAAGGACAGTGACCCGGCGTTGCTGCTCACCGCTATTCGCAAGGTGGCCGCCGGCGGGCGCTATATCGACCCGGACCTGGCCGACCGCATGGTCTTTGAAGTCGGCCTCACCGACGCCAGGCCGCTGCATGCGTTGCTGTCGGAGCGCGAGTTCTCGGTGTTCGAGCGCCTGGCCCAAGGCGCCAACGTTAACGATATCGCCCAGCAACTGGCGCTGAGCAGCAAAACCATCAGTACCCACAAAGCGCGCTTGATGCAAAAGCTCAACATCACCTCCCTGGCTGAACTGGTGAAGTACGCCATGGAACACAAACTTCTGTGACGACATGCCTGTTTGCGACGCCCCTTAACCCGTACTGAAGCCATTCCCGGCGCGTGCGGCCGTGACACTGTTCCATCCCCGCCATTGATGTAGGGCGATCCCTACCCCCAGCCTTCCATCCGGCTGATGCAAATCTCTCCTGGCCCCCGATTTCCGGGGGCTCTGGCGTGGACTACGCTTGTGCCACAGCAGTCCAAAACACAAAGGTGCGGGTATGAGCGAGGTGGATTCAAATGATGTACTGGTCAGCTTTCGTGGCGTGCAGAAAAGCTACGACGGCGAGAACCTGATCGTCAAAGACCTCAACCTGGAGATTCGCAAGGGCGAGTTCCTCACCTTGCTCGGGCCATCCGGTTCGGGCAAGACCACCAGCCTGATGATGCTCGCCGGCTTTGAAACCCCCACCGCCGGCGAAATCCAGCTGGCGGGGCGCGCCATCAACAACGTGCCGCCGCACAAGCGCGACATCGGCATGGTGTTCCAGAACTACGCGTTGTTCCCGCACATGACCGTCGCCGAGAACCTGGCGTTCCCGCTCTCGGTGCGCGGGTTGAGCAAGACCGATATCAGCGAGCGGGTCAAACGCGTGCTGAGCATGGTCCAGCTTGACGCTTTCGCCCAGCGCTACCCGGCGCAATTGTCCGGCGGCCAGCAACAGCGTGTGGCCTTGGCCCGCGCGCTGGTGTTCGAGCCACAGTTGGTGCTGATGGACGAACCCCTCGGCGCCCTCGACAAGCAACTGCGTGAACACATGCAGATGGAGATCAAGCACCTGCACCAGCGCCTCGGCGTGACGGTGGTGTATGTGACCCACGACCAGGGTGAAGCCCTGACCATGTCCGACCGCGTGGCGGTGTTTCATCAGGGCGAGATCCAACAGATCGCCCCGCCACGCACCTTGTACGAAGAGCCCAGAAACACCTTCGTGGCCAACTTCATCGGCGAGAACAATCGTCTCAACGGGCGCTTGCACAGCCACACCGGCGACCGCTGCGTGGTCGAGCTGGCGCGGGGCGAGAAGGTCGAGGCCCTGGCGATCAACGTCGGCCAGCTCGGCGGCCCGGTGACGCTGTCGGTACGCCCGGAACGCGTCAGCCTCAACGGTTCCAGCGAAAGCTGCAGCAACCGTTTTTCGGGGCGAGTGGCGGAATTCATCTACCTGGGCGACCACGTGCGCGTACGCCTGGAAGTCTGCGGCAAGGCCGATTTTTTTGTGAAACAACCGATTGCCGAGCTGGACCCGGCCCTGGCGGTCGGCGACGTGGTACCGATTGGCTGGCAAGTCGAGCACGTTCGCGCACTCGACCCACTTTTAGAGGCGAATTGATCGCCCCCATGGCTTCACCAACCCTGCACGTGGAGAGAACAACAATGTTGAAATCCCTTAAGTATTCAGCGCTCGCCCTCGGTTTGATGGGCGCGACACAGGCCATGGCCGCCGGCCCGGACCTGACGGTTGTGTCCTTTGGTGGCGCGAACAAGGCGGCACAGGTCAAGGCCTTCTATGCACCGTGGGAAAGCGCGGGCAACGGCAAGATCGTTGCCGGCGAGTACAACGGTGAGATGGCCAAGGTCAAAGCCATGGTCGACACCAAGAGCGTGTCCTGGGACCTGGTGGAAGTGGAATCGCCGGAATTGTCCCGCGGTTGCGACGAAGACATGTTCGAACCGCTCGACCCGAAACTGTTCGGCAAAGCCGAAGACTACGTAAAAGGCGCGATCCAGCCGTGCGGTGTGGGCTTCTTCGTGTGGTCGACCGTGCTGGCGTACAACGCCGACAAATTGGCCTCCGCGCCCACCAGTTGGGCGGATTTCTGGGACACCAAGAAATTCCCGGGCAAGCGCGGCCTGCGTAAAGGCGCCAAGTACACCCTGGAATTTGCGTTGATGGCCGACGGCGTAGCGCCCAAAGACGTCTACAAAGTACTGGCCGGCAAAGACGGCCAGGACCGTGCGTTCAAGAAGCTCGACGAACTCAAGCCGTCGATCCAATGGTGGGAAGCCGGCGCACAACCGCCACAGTACCTCGCCTCGGGTGACGTAGTGATGAGCTCGGCCTACAACGGCCGCATCGCTGCCGTGCAAAAAGAAAGCAACCTGAAAGTGGTGTGGAACGGCGGCATCTACGACTTCGACGCCTGGGCCATTCCTAAAGGCCTGGCCAAAGACCGCGCGGAAGCGGCGAAGAAATTCATCGCCTTCTCGGTGGCGCCGCAGCAGCAGAAGACCTATTCGGAAAACATCGCCTACGGCCCGGCCAATACCCAAGCCGTACCGTTGCTGGCCAAGGACATTCTCAAGGACATGCCGACGACGCCAGAGAACATCGCCAACCAGGTGCAGATCGATGTGAGCTTCTGGGCCGATAACGGCGAGCAGCTTGAGCAGCGCTTCAATTCCTGGGCTGCAAAGTAACCAGCAGCACCGCTGAACCCCTGTGGGAGGGGACTTGCTCCCGATGGCAGACTGTCAGGCAATACACAGGCTGACTGATCCACCGCTATCGGGAGCAAGTCGAATCGTCGCACCGCCCCTCCCACAGGGTGTGCATTCATCTTTAAGATCCGGAGTCAGCCATGGCCATCGCCGTTCCCTCGAACGAGGTCAACAGCCCCACCCTCAAGCAGCGCCTGGCGCGTGCCGAGCGGCTTAACCGCTGGAAGGCCCAGGCCTTGATTGCGCCGCTGGTGCTGTTTTTGCTGCTGGTCTTCCTGGTGCCGATCGTTGCGCTGTTGTTTAAAAGTGTCGGTAACCCGGAAGTGGTGGGCGGCTTGCCGCGTACCGTGATGGCGGTGACAGCTTGGGACGGTCGTGGCCTGCCGGGCGAGCCGGTATACCGGGCGCTGAGTGAAGACCTGGGTGAAGCGCGCAAAAACCAGACCTTGGGCGACCTGTCCAAGCGCTTGAACATGGAACTGGCCGGCTACCGCAGCCTGCTGACCAAAACCGCACGGGCGCTGCCGTTTACCGAAGCGCCGGCCTCTTATAAAGAAGCGCTGGAAACCCTCGATGAACGTTGGGGCGACCCGGCGTACTGGCAGGCGATCCGGCGCAATACCAGCAGCCTGACGCCGTATTACTTGCTGGCGGCGGTCGATCACCGTATCGACGACCTGGGCGAAATCGCCCCGGCTACTCCCGACCAGGCAATCTATCTGGACATCTTTGCTCGAACGTTCTGGATGGGGCTTGTGATCACGGTCATCTGCCTGCTGCTGGCCTACCCCCTGGCCTACCTGTTGGCCAACCTGCCGGCGCGTAAAAGCAACCTGCTGATGATCCTGGTGTTGCTGCCGTTCTGGACCTCGATCCTGGTGCGGGTCGCCGCATGGATCGTGCTGCTGCAATCGGGTGGCCTGATCAACAGCGCGCTGATGGGCATGGGCCTGATCGATAAACCCTTGGAGCTGGTGTTCAACCGCACCGGGGTCTACATCTCGATGGTGCACATCCTGCTGCCGTTCATGATTTTGCCGATCTACAGCGTGATGAAGGGCATTTCACCCACCTACATGCGTGCGGCCATTTCCCTGGGCTGCCACCCGTTCGCCAGTTTCTGGCGCGTGTACTTCCCACAGACCTACGCCGGTGTGGGCGCCGGTTGCCTGTTGGTGTTCATTCTGGCGATTGGTTACTACATCACTCCGGCGTTGCTGGGCAGCCCGAACGACCAGATGGTCAGCTACTTCGTGGCGTTCTACACCAACACCAGCATCAACTGGGGCATGGCGACGGCGTTGGGCGGCCTGCTGCTGCTGGCGACCGTGGTGCTGTACTTGATCTACAACCGGCTGGTCGGCGCCAGCCGCCTGCGCCTGAGCTAAGGAGACCTTGCGATGCTGAGCCCTTATATGTCCCCCGTGGAGCGGGTGTGGTTCTACAGCTTGCGGATTCTCTGCGGCTTGATCCTGCTGTTCCTGATATTGCCCGTGCTGGTGATCATCCCGCTGTCGTTCAACAGCGGCAGTTTCCTGGTGTACCCGCTGCAAGGCTTTTCGCTGCAGTGGTACCACGACTTCTTTGCCTCGGCCGAATGGATGCGTGCGCTGAAAAACAGCATCATCGTCGCCCCGGCGGCCACGGTGCTGGCGATGGTGTTCGGCACCCTGGCGGCGATTGGCCTGACCCGTGGGAATTTCCCCGGCAAGGCGTTGGTGATGGCCCTGGTGATATCGCCGATGGTGGTGCCGGTGGTGATCATCGGCGTGGCCAGTTACCTGTTCTTTGCGCCGTTGGGCCTGGGTAACAGCTTTTTCTCGTTGATCGTGGTGCATGCGGTGCTGGGTGTGCCGTTTGTGATCATCACCGTGTCGGCGACCTTGCAGGGTTTCAACCATAACCTGGTGCGGGCAGCGGCCAGCCTGGGGGCTTCGCCCTTGACCGCGTTTCGTCGGGTAACCCTGCCGCTGATTGCGCCGGGGGTGATCTCCGGCGCGTTGTTTGCCTTTGCCACCTCGTTCGATGAGGTGGTGGTGACGCTGTTCCTTGCCGGCCCCGAGCAAGCAACCCTGCCACGCCAGATGTTCAGCGGTATCCGCGAAAACCTCAGCCCGACGATTGCGGCGGCGGCGACCTTGCTGATTGCGTTCTCGGTGTTGCTGTTGCTGACCTTGGAGTGGTTGCGTGGCCGTAGCGAGAAGCTGCGGACAGCACAGGTCTAGAGCCCAGCACAGATCAAAATGTGGGAGGGGCGGTGCGACGATTCGACTTGCCCCCTCCCACAGGGGTTTTGTGTTGAGCCTCCAAGACCATTCAGCCGCTGAATGGCAGACAACCCCTATGCATCAGCTACTCTTGTGCCAGCCCCATCATTGATAAGAGGCCGCGCACATGAGTACTTCCTCATTCAAGATCGCCCACAAATTGCTGACAGGCGCAGGCGCCATCGGGCAGCTGGCCGCCGAGCTTACCCGTCTGGATGTGGACAACCCGCTGATTGTCACCGATGCGGTGCTGGTCAAATCCGGCACCGTAGCCTTGGCCCTCGAACACCTGGGCGAGCGCAGCTACGAAATCTTCGACCGCGTGCTGCCCGACCCGGAAATAGCCATTGTCGAAGACTGCATGCAGGCCTACCGCGACGGCGGGCACGACGGCCTGATTGGCCTGGGCGGCGGTAGCGCCATCGACATTGCCAAAAGCGTGGCGGCCTATGCCGGTTACCACGGCGCGCTGGCGGATTTGTTCGGTATCGATCAGGTACCGCGTAAAGGCCCGCCATTGATCGCGATCCCGACCACGGCCGGCACCGGCTCGGAAGTCACCAATGTGGCGATCCTCTCCGACAAAGTCGCGCAGTTGAAAAAAGGTATCGTCAGCGATTACCTGTTGCCGGACGTGGCGCTGATCAGCCCGCAAATGACCCTGACCTGCCCGCGCAGCGTTACCGCCGCCAGCGGCGTGGATGCGCTGGTGCATGCCATTGAGTCGTACCTGTCGCTGAACGCCTCGCCGATCACCGATGCCTTGGCCATCGGTGCGATCAAGCTGATCGCCAAGGCGCTGCCCAAGGCCTACGCCAACCCGGCCCATTTGCAGGCCCGGGACGATATGGCCACCGCCAGCTTGATGGCCGGCATGGCTTTCGGTAACGCCGGGGTGGGGGCGGTGCATGCGTTGGCCTACCCGCTGGGCGGGCGTTTCAATATTGCCCACGGCGTGAGCAATGCGCTGTTGCTGCCCTACGTGATGCACTGGAACAAGCTGGCCTGTGTCGAGCGCATGCAGGACATTGCCCAGGCCATGGGCGTCAATACCAGCGGGCTGAGTGTCAATGAGGCTGCCGACCAGGCGGTGGAGGCCATGACGCGACTCTGCGCCGCCGTGGAGATCCCGGCAGGCCTGCGCAGTTTCGCAATCCCCGAGAACGCGATCCCGGCCATGGCCACTGAAGCTGCGGGGATCGAACGGTTGATGCGCAACAACCCGCGCAAGCTCAGCGTGGCGGATATCGAGAAAATCTACCGGGCCGCTTACTAGGCCGTTGAGCCAGGTCACGGTGCGCGCAGCAAAGCATGAGGTATACAATGCGCGCCATCGTGATTTAGCTCAGAAAAGGTGCGTCATGCAGCCCTTCGTTATTGCCCCATCGATTCTCTCCGCCGACTTCGCCCGCCTGGGTGAGGAAGTGGACAACGTGTTGGCCGCCGGTGCCGACTTCGTGCACTTCGATGTCATGGACAACCACTACGTGCCCAACCTGACCATCGGCCCGATGGTCTGCGCGGCGCTGCGCAAATACGGCATCACCGCGCCGATCGACGCGCACTTGATGGTCAGCCCGGTGGACCGCATCATCGGCGACTTCATCGAAGCCGGCGCCACCTACATCACCTTCCACCCGGAAGCTTCGCTGCACGTCGACCGTACCCTGCAACTGATCCGCGAAGGCGGTTGCAAGGCGGGCCTGGTGTTCAACCCGGCTACCCCGCTGGACGTGCTCAAGTACGTGATGGACAAGGTCGACATGGTGCTGCTGATGAGCGTCAACCCAGGTTTCGGTGGGCAGAAGTTCATCCCCGGCACTCTTGACAAGCTGCGTGAAGCCCGCGCGCTGATCGATGCCTCGGGCCGTGATATCCGCCTGGAAATCGACGGTGGGGTCAATGTCAGCAACATCCGCGAAATCGCTGTCGCCGGTGCCGACACCTTCGTCGCCGGTTCGGCGATCTTCAATGCCCCGGACTATCAGGAAGTGATCGCCAAAATGCGCGCCGAACTGGCGCTGGCGCGTCCATGAGCGGCTTTGAGCAGCTGTTCCCCGGCAAACTGCCACGGCTGGTGATGTTCGATCTGGACGGTACCTTGATCGACTCGGTGCCGGACCTGGCGGCGGCGGTGGACCAGATGCTGCTCAAACTGGGGCGCCCGCCGGCGGGGCTGGAGTCGGTACGCGAATGGGTCGGCAACGGCGCGCCGATGCTGGTGCGCCGGGCCCTGGCCAACCACATCGAGGCCGACGGTGTCGACGAGGTGGAAGCCGAACACGCCTTGGAATTGTTCAACACGGCCTATGAAGGCGACCATGAACTGACCGTGGTTTACCCCGGCGTACGTGACACCCTCAAGTGGCTGAGCAAGCAGGGCGTGGAAATGGCCCTGATCACCAACAAGCCGGAGCGATTCGTTGCGCCGCTGTTGGACCAGATGAAGATCGGCCGTTATTTCCGCTGGATCATCGGCGGCGATACGTTGCCGCAGAAAAAGCCTGACCCGGCGGCGCTGTTTTTTGTGATGAAAATGGCCAATATCCCGGCCTCGCAGTCATTGTTTGTCGGCGATTCGCGCAGCGACGTGCAGGCGGCAAAAGCGGCGGGTGTGCAGTGCGTAGCCTTGAGCTACGGCTATAACCATGGCCGGCCGATTGCCGAGGAATCTCCGGCGTTGGTCATTGATGACCTGCGACTGCTAATCCCCGGTTGCTTGGGAGCGGGCGCTGAGATAACGTTGCCCGATACCGATCCGTCCCCTTCTGGAAATTCCATCGTGGTGGTCACTCGCAAACTCTGGATGAAAGTCATCAAGGCCCTGGCCCGCTGGCGTTGGCGCGCCTGACTGATCCTGGCCGCGCTCTGCGGCACGTTTGCCTACCTGACTGTTAGACCCTCACACCACGAGGCACCTCATGACCCGCGAAGAATTCCTGCGTTTGGCCGCTGCCGGCTATAACCGTATTCCCCTGGCCTGCGAAACCCTGGCCGACTTCGACACACCGCTGTCGATCTACCTGAAACTGGCCGACGAGCCCAATTCCTATCTGTTGGAATCGGTGCAGGGCGGCGAGAAGTGGGGGCGTTATTCGATCATCGGCCTGCCATGCCGTACGGTGATGCGGGTACACGACCATCATGTGAGCATCACTCATGACGGCGTCGAGATCGAAAGCCACGACGTGGAAGACCCACTGGCCTTCGTCGAAACCTTCAAGGCGCGTTACAACGTGCCGACCATCCCTGGCCTGCCGCGTTTCAACGGTGGCCTGGTGGGGTATTTCGGCTACGACTGCGTGCGTTATGTGGAAAAACGCCTGGGCAAATGCCCGAATCCAGACCCATTGGGCGTGCCGGATATTCTGCTGATGGTGTCCGATGCGGTGGTGGTGTTCGACAACCTCGCCGGCAAAATGCATGCGATCGTGTTGGCCGATCCGGCCCAGGCGGATGCCTTCGAACAAGGCCAGGCCAGCCTCGAAGCCCTGCTGGACAAACTGCGCCAGCCGATCACCCCGCGTCGCGGCCTGGACCTCAGCCGTCCGCCAGCAGCCGACCCGGTGTTCCGTTCCAGCTTTACCCAGGATGACTACGAGCGCGCCGTCGACACGATCAAGGAATACATCCTCGCTGGCGACTGCATGCAGGTAGTGCCGTCGCAACGTATGTCCATCGACTTCAAGGCGGCGCCCATCGACCTGTACCGGGCGCTGCGCTGCTTCAACCCGACGCCGTACATGTACTTCTTCAACTTTGGCGACTTCCACGTGGTGGGCAGTTCGCCGGAAGTGTTGGTGCGCGTCGAAGACAACCTGATCACCGTGCGCCCGATTGCCGGCACTCGCCCGCGCGGTGCGACCGAAGAAGCGGACGTGGCGCTGGAAGAAGACCTGCTGAGCGACGACAAGGAAATCGCCGAGCACCTGATGCTGATCGACCTGGGCCGCAACGACACCGGGCGCGTCTCGGAAATCGGCTCGGTGAAATTGACCGAGAAGATGGTCATCGAGCGCTATTCCAACGTGATGCACATCGTGTCCAACGTCACTGGCGAGCTGAAAGCCGGCCTGACCGCGATGGACGCATTGCGCGCGATTCTGCCGGCCGGCACGTTGTCGGGCGCGCCGAAGATCCGTGCGATGGAAATCATCGACGAACTGGAGCCGGTCAAACGCGGCGTCTACGGCGGCGCGGTGGGGTATTTCGCCTGGAACGGCAACATGGACACGGCCATTGCGATCCGCACGGCAGTGATCAAGGACGGGGAACTGCATGTACAGGCCGGTGGCGGGATCGTCGCCGACTCGGTGCCGGCCCTCGAATGGGAAGAAACCCTGAACAAGCGCCGCGCAATGTTCCGCGCTGTTGCGCTGGCTGAACAGACCCCCAATTCCTGAGGTTTCCCCCATGTTGCTGATGATTGATAACTACGATTCCTTTACCTACAACGTTGTGCAGTACCTGGGCGAGCTGGGTGCCGAGGTCAAGGTGGTGCGCAACGATGAACTCACCGTGGCGCAAATCGCTGCGCTGAACCCCGAGCGCGTCGTGGTTTCGCCTGGCCCGTGCACCCCGACCGAGGCGGGTGTCTCCCTCGAAGCCATCCGGTATTTCGCCGGCAAACTGCCGATCCTGGGTGTATGCCTGGGTCACCAGTCCATCGGCCAGGCGTTTGGCGGTGATGTGGTGCGTGCGCGCCAGGTGATGCACGGCAAGACCAGCCCGGTGTTCCACAAGAACACGGGCGTGTTTGAAGGCCTTAACCTGCCGGTCACGGTCACTCGCTACCATTCGCTGGTAGTCAAGCGTGAAACCCTGCCTGAATGCCTGGAACTGACGGCCTGGACCCAACTGGAAGACGGCTCCGTCGACGAGATCATGGGCCTGCGCCACAAGACATTGAACATCGAAGGGGTGCAGTTTCACCCCGAGTCGATCCTGACCGAGCAGGGCTACGAGCTGTTCGCCAACTTTCTCAAGCAGAGCGGCGGCACGCGCTAAGGACTTTCCATGGATATCAAGACTGCCCTGAGCCGTATCGTCGGCCATCTGGACCTGAGCACCGCTGAAATGAGCGATGTGATGCGCGAGATCATGACCGGCCAATGCACCGACGCGCAGATCGGCGCGTTTATGATGGCCATGCGCATGAAGAGCGAAAGCATCGACGAAATCGTCGGCGCCGTCTCGGTGATGCGCGAGTTGGCGGACAAGGTTGAGCTCAAGACCCTCGACGGTGTGGTCGACGTGGTCGGCACCGGCGGTGACGGTGCGAATATTTTCAACGTGTCGACGGCTTCGTCTTTTGTAGTGGCGGCGGCTGGTTGCACCGTGGCCAAGCATGGTAACCGTGCGGTGTCCGGCAAGAGCGGCAGTGCCGACCTGCTGGAGGCGGCCGGTATTTACCTGAACCTGACGCCCGTGCAAGTGGCGCGCTGTATCGACAATGTGGGCATCGGCTTCATGTTTGCCCAGTCTCATCACGGGGCGATGAAGCACGCCGCCGGCCCGCGCAAGGACCTCGGCCTGCGTACCTTGTTCAACATGCTCGGCCCGCTTACGAATCCGGCCGGTGTGAAGCACCAGGTGGTGGGCGTCTTCAGCCAGGCGCTGTGCCGGCCATTGGCCGAAGTGCTGCAACGCATGGGCAGCAAGCACGTGTTGGTGGTGCATTCCAAAGACGGCCTGGACGAATTCAGCCTGGCTGCACCGACCTTCGTGGCAGAGCTGAAGAATGACCAAATCACTGAATATTGGGTCGAGCCTGAAGACCTGGGCATGAAGAGCCAGAGCCTGCACGGTTTGGCGGTAGAAAGCCCGGCGGCATCGCTGGAATTGATTCGCGATGCATTGGGGCGGCGCAAGACCGAGAACGGCCAAAAAGCTGCGGAAATGATCGTTCTGAATGCTGGCGCGGCACTTTACGCGGCCGACCATGCCTATAGTCTTAAAGAAGGTGTCGCATTGGCCCACGATGCGCTGCATACCGGTCTGGCTCGCGAAAAACTCGAAGAGCTGGGTGCATTCACCGCTGTATTCAAGATGGAGAATGAAGGATGAGTGTGCCGACCGTTCTGGAAAAAATCCTCGCCCGAAAAGCCGAAGAAGTCGCCGAGCGCCGCGCCCGCGTAAGCCTGGCCGAGCTGGAAGGTTTGGCCAAAAATGCGGATGCACCGCGTGGTTTTGCCAATGCCTTGATCGCCCAGGCGAAAAAGAAGCAGCCGGCGGTGATCGCCGAGATCAAGAAGGCCTCGCCGAGCAAAGGCGTGATCCGCGAGCACTTTGTACCTGCAGAAATCGCGGTCAGCTATGAAAAGGGCGGCGCTACGTGCCTGTCCGTGCTGACCGATATCGATTACTTCCAGGGTTCTGATCTGTTCCTGCAACAGGCCCGCGCGGCGTGCAAGCTGCCGGTGATCCGCAAGGATTTCATGGTCGACCCGTACCAGATCGTCGAAGCGCGTGCCTTGGGCGCCGACTGCGTACTGCTGATCGTCTCCGCCCTGGATGACGTGAAGCTGGCCGAGCTGGCGGCCGTGGCCAAAAGTGTTGGCTTGGACGTGCTGGTGGAAGTGCACGATGGCGATGAGCTGGAACGTGCGCTGAAAACCCTCGACACGCCGTTGGTGGGGGTGAATAACCGCAACCTGCACACCTTTGAAGTCAGCCTGGAAAACACCCTCGACCTGCTGCCACGTATCCCGCGCGACCGTTTGGTGATCACCGAGAGTGGCATCGTCAATCGCGCCGACGTGGAACTGATGGAAATCAGCGAGGTGTATTCGTTCCTGGTGGGCGAGACGTTCATGCGCGCCGAGAACCCAGGGGCAGAGCTGCAACGCTTGTTTTTCCCGGAGCGGGGCGTGGCGGTCAGCGGTTCGACTCTGGATTGATGAAATGCGCTCAAAATGTGGGAGGGAGCAAGCCCCCTCCCACATTGGGTTTTGTGTTTATTCAGCGAGGTGGGTGTTCGATGATCCAGCCAGTGTCGATGACTGTCGAAGCAGGGCTTGCCGCTGAGCAAGCGCTACTGGCTGCCGTGTGTGCAGGTGAACAGGAATTCGGCCTGCTGTTCTGGCAACCCAGCGACCGAGCCTTGGTGATGCCGCGCCGGTTGAGCCGGCTGCCGACGTTTGAAGCTGCCAGCCGGGTCTCGGCCGACGCCGGTTGGCCCGTGCTGCTGCGCGAAACCGGTGGCGAGCCGGTGCCACAGTCGGCTGCCACGGTGAATATCGCCTTGGTCTACGCGCCACCGCGCAGCGAAGGCGATCAGGGCCGTATCGAAACCGGTTACCAGCGCTTATGCCAGCCGATCTGCGACTTGTTGATCGAATTGGGCGGCGATGCCTCGGTGGGTGAAATCGACGGCGCCTTCTGCGACGGTCGCTATAACGTCAATCTCGACGGCCGCAAAATGGTCGGCACGGCCCAGCGCTGGCGCCAAATCGGTGGCCGACCGGTGGGGTTGGTGCATGGCGCCTTGCTGCTGGATAACGATCGAGAGGCATTGATCGCAGCGGTCAACCGCTTCAACGAGGCTTGTGGCCTTGAGCAGCGTGTTCGCGCCGACAGCCATATCGCCCTGCACGAAGCGTTCCCCGCGCCGGATGCGATCAGTCGGCTGGACACCTTGTACCGTCAGATGCTGGCCAGCTTCCTGCCGGTTTAACGGGTGCCGAACACCACCATTGTCTTGCCTTTGACGTGCACCAGGTTGCGTTCCTCCAAGTCCTTGAGCACGCGGCCGACCATCTCCCGTGAACAGCCGACAATGCGCCCGATTTCCTGGCGCGTGACTTTGATCTGCATGCCATCCGGGTGGGTCATGGCGTCGGGTTGCTTGCACAGTTCCAGCAGGCAGCGGGCCACCCGGCCAGTGACGTCAAAGAACGCCAGGTCGCCGACCTTGCGCGTGGTATCTCGCAGGCGCTGGGCGATCTGGCCGCTGAGGGCGTAGAGGATGTCGGGGTCCTGCTGGGCCAGCTCGCGAAATTTGCTGTAGCTGATCTCGGCCACTTCGCACTCGACCTTGGCCCGCACCCAGGCGCTGCGTTCCTGCTCCTTGCCCGCTTGTTCAAACAACCCCAGTTCGCCGAAAAAATCTCCGGTGTTGAGGTAGGCGATGATCATCTCGCGGCCGTCTTCGTCCTCGATCAGGATGGTGACCGAGCCCTTGATAATGAAGAACAGTGTTTCGGAGCGTTCGCCGGCGCAGATGATGTTGTGCTTGGCCGGGTGACGCCGGCGCTGGCAGTGCGTCAACAGCTTGTCGAGATTCTTGATCTTGGGTATGGGAGTAAGAGCAACCATGGTTGTATCCCGAAAAGGCAGCGCGAGGTGGTTTGAGTTGTTATCTGCAGCGCTATCGGCATTGATAGGCGCTGTATAAAGGGTGGCAATACGCCATCGATTTGGCGCCAGCTTAACAGACACATTCTGTCTCGATTAGCCAATTTTCCCAGGAAGCCCTGCAATTGATCGCTTTTGTGGGAAACGCTGACGCCGGCGGGCCCTGTGCTAAGCTGGCGACCCTTTTTTAGCAGTGGAGTCTGGGCGATGAAGGCACGCATCCAATGGGCGGGCGAAGCCATGTTCCTCGGTGAATCGGGCAGCGGTCACGTAGTGGTCATGGATGGCCCGCCGGAAGCCGGTGGCCGTAACCTGGGCGTACGCCCGATGGAAATGCTCCTGCTCGGCGTAGGCGGTTGCAGCAATTTCGACGTGGTCAGCATCCTGAAGAAATCCCGTCAGGCCGTGGAAAGCTGCGAAGCTTTCCTGGAAGCCGAGCGCGCCACGGAGGATCCCAAGGTGTTCACCAAGATCCACATGCATTTCGTGGTGAAGGGCCGGGGGCTGAAAGAGGCGCAGGTCAAGCGTGCGATTGAACTGTCGGCGGAGAAGTACTGCTCGGCGTCGATCATGCTTGGCGCGGCCGGAGTGGCCATCACCCATGACTACGAGATTATCGAGCTGGGCTGATGACGCATTGGCAAAAAGAAGGGCGCTTTGATAGCGCCCTTTTTTTCAGCTGCGGTTTGGGTCAGATGCGGTAGGTGCTTTTGGTCATGACCTTGGCCAGCAGGCTCATGCCGAACCGCACGGGCGCCGGGAAGCGAAAGCCGCCGGCATCCAGCGCGCTTTCGGCGTGATGTTCTTCATCGATGCGCATCTGTTCGAGAATTGCGCGGGACTTTTCGTCTTCCGCCGGCAATTGCTCCAGGTGTTCATCCAGGTGCTTGCATACCTGATGTTCGGTCGCGGCGACAAAGCCGAGGCTGACCTTGTCGCTGATCAAGCCGGCTGCCGCGCCTATGCCGAATGACAAACCGTAAAACAGCGGGTTTAGCACGCTGGGATGGCTGCCCAGTTGGCGAATGCGTTGTTCGCACCAGGCCAGGTGATCGATTTCTTCCTCGGCTGCGTGCTCCATGGCCGCGCGCACTTGAGGCAGTTTGGCGGTCAGGGCCTGGCCCTGGTACAACGCCTGGGCACACACTTCGCCGGTATGGTTGATGCGCATCAGGCCGGCGACATGTCGGGTCTCGGTCTGGCTCATCTGCGCGTCGGGCTGCACGATGGCCGGCGACGGACGGTAGGGCTGGCCGCTGAAGGGCAGCAATGTGCGCATGGCCGTGTCGGCTTGCAGCAATAGACGATCAATCGGCGAGTAGTGACGTTGGGTAGTCATGCTGACCTCCGGGAGTAATCTCGGCGGCCAGTTTACCGCAAGAGAGGGGCGCGCGTTTGCGCTGAGTCAAGGGCATGGGGTCGCAGCACGGCGCTGCGATCCGTTTGGGAGGCCTGTCAGCCCGGCGGCCAGTTCATCTGACGCTGCCCCAGCACATGCATATGAATGTGATAGACGGTCTGCCCGCCATCTTCATTGCAATTCATCACCACGCGAAAGCCTTTCTCGCAACCTTGTTCCACGGCCAGGCGTTGGGCGGTGAACAGGATGTGCCCGGCCAGTGCCTTGTCTTCTTCCGTGAGGTCATTGAGCGTGCGGATCGGCTTCTTCGGAATCACCAGAAAATGCACGGGCGCCTGAGGGGCAATATCGTGGAAGGCCAGGACTTGGTCATCCTCGTAGATGATCTTCGCAGGTATTTCTCTGTTGATGATCTTGGTGAACAGAGTATCCACAGCTGTTTCTCCATTATGAATGTGCAGGGTGAGTGTACTCAGGCGATCAGCGTGGGCAATAGGCCTTGTTGATCGCGCCGGCAATCTTGCGGGTAAGCCAGCGTGGGCTCAAGCGCGGGCTGAAGGCCAACCAGCGGTTGCGGCGACCGGGAATGATGATGGCTTTGTTTTTGTCCAATGCACGCACGGTGTACAGCGCGACTTCTTCGGGGCTCATCAACTGCTCGCTGCGGTCGAGCTTGGCGGTGTCCATTTGCGCGGTGTCGAAGAACGCAGTGCGCGTAGGGCCAGGGCAAAGGACCGAAACCTGGATGCCGCAGCTCTTCAGTTCTTCGCGCAGGCCTTCGGAGAAGTGCAGCACATAGGCCTTGCTGGCGTAGTAGCTGCTCATCCACGGGCCGGGCTGGAAGGCGGCAACCGAAGCGACATTGAGGATTTGCCCGCCGCCGTGCAGCGCCATGGTATTGCCCAGGGCGTGGCACATGCGGGTCAGGGCGAGGATGTTGACTTCGATGAGGTCTTGTTCGGTCATCCAGTCCTGGGCCAGGAACGGCCCACTGGTGCCGATACCGGCGCAATTGACCAGCAAGTCGATCTGCCGCTCGCCTTCCTCAAGCTCCAGCAGGAACCCGGACAAGCGCAGCGGCTCGCCCAGGTCGCAGGCACGAATCAGCACCTCGACGCCGAAGCGTTGAGTCAGTTCCAGTGCAATGCTTTCCAACTGATCACGCTGGCGGGCCACCAGAATCAAGCTACGGCCGCGGCGGGCCAACGCTTCGGCCAGTGCCAGGCCGATGCCGCTGGAGGCACCGGTGATCAGAGCGTAACGGGTCATGCCTTTCTCCATCGCAACGCCCCCATCGATGATGGAGGCATCACGGATGGGGGCGTTTTCTTTACTGTTCTTCGGGGGAGTCTACAGGTTCGGCTGCTTCGTCAGCACTTTGCGCGTCTTCTTCCTCGGCGATCACGCTTTGGTCGGCGTCTTCGTCGGAGGTGATGGAGCTGCTTTCGTAGCTGCTGTCCACGTTGGATTCGAGTTGGTCCAGGTAGCCGTTCATGCCCAGCGAGACCACGATGATGAGCATCAACGGAATGAACGCCAGCCACAACGAGGCAAGTACCTTCACCGCGGTGGAGTTGCGCGGAGGCGGTGCGCCGTACTGGTTGGCGCCCGCGTTACCTGGCAGCACCAGCAGCAGTAGCGGGAAAATGCTGTTTACCAGCGGCACCAGGTTGAGCAGGTATAGCCAGCCTGACCAGCCCAAGTCATGCAGGCGTTGCACACCGATCTGCACGCTCACCACAACCAGCGCAACGAACAGCGCGAAACCCAGCAGCGAGCCGAGAATGATGGCTATGGTCGGCGACGCAGTTGCGATGGCGAAGCCCACGGTGCTGATGATGCCGGCGGCCACGAGCATTGCGACGGTCAGCACCAGCGTCCATGCCAGGTACCGCAGGCGACCGATACGCCCGTTGATGGTGAAGACTTTGAGTTCGGCGTATTCCGGCAGGTTCTCACCCACGGTTGCACGCGGCGGCGCGTAGGGTGAGGCGGCGGGGCGCGAGAAATCAGCGGCACCGGAGTCCGTCTCGTGGGTTTCGGCCAGGCTGAATGCCACGGGTTGTTCGGCTTCGATACGCGCATCTATCCCGGCGTTTTTCAACGCGGTGAGGTAGGTTTCGGCATCGGGGCGGGACAGGTCGCGTTTCAGTGCAACCGGGCGGCCGGTGAAGAGTTTCTCGATATCCTCGACACTGCTTTTGAACAGTTCGGCCAGGTTCAGCTTGGCCGTGGTGCTTTCGACACCCGGGAGCAAGGCTCCATCAAACACAATCTTGAAACGGTTGTCGCTCATACGGGCATCCTTGTCATTCAATCAATGGGGGGAATGCAGGTCTGTTCAATAGACAGACCATGCGATGGGTTCAGCGTGGCCAGCGCAACTGTACCGCCTGCTCGCGTGCCTTGCGGTATTCGGCATCCAGGCGGGCGACGAGTTCATCGACGCTGGGCAAATCATTAATCTCACCGACGCCCTGGCCGGCCGACCATACGGTCTTCCAGGCCTTGGCTTCGTCGCTCAGCGGCTTGAGCTTGGAGCCGAAGTTGACTTCGCCTTTGCCTTGCAGAGAGGCGAGATCAAAACCGGCATTTTCCAGGCTCTGGCGCATAAAGCTTGCGGGCACGCCGGAGACTGCGGGAGTGTGCACGATGTCGGCGGCGCGCGCTGTGAGCAGCATCTCTTTATACGCATCTGGGGCTTGGCTTTCAGTCGTGCCGATAAAGCGTGTGCCGAAATATGCCAGGTCCGCCCCCAACAACTGCGCGGCGAGGATCTCATGGCCATGGTTGAGGCAGCCAGCCAGCAGCAGGGTTTTATCGAAGAACTGGCGAATCTCGGCAATCAGTGAGAATGGACTCCAGGTACCCGCATGCCCACCGGCGCCCGCCGCGACAGCGATCAGGCCATCGACACCCGCTTCAGCGGCCTTTTCGGCGTGGCGCCGCGTGGTGACATCGTGAAATACCAGGCCGCCATAGCTGTGCACCGCATCCACCAGTTCTTTTACTGCGCCCAGGCTGGTGATGATGATCGGCACTTTATGCTCGACGCAGATCGCCAGGTCCGCCTCCAGCCGTGGGTTGCTGTTGTGCACGATCAGGTTCACGGCGTAAGGCGCGGGGTTGTCCAACTGCGCCAGGCCCGCTTCGATTTCTTCCAGCCAGGCCTTGAAACCACTGCTTTCGCGTTGGTTGAGGGCCGGGAAACTTCCGACCACACCATTGCGGCAGCAGGCCAGGACCAGTTGTGGGTTGGAAATCAGGAACATCGGCGCGGCCACTACCGGCAGGCGCAGTCGTTGTTCAAGCAGAGTGGGCAGCGACATATGGAGGTACCCCAGGTAATTGAAATTAGAACGGTTTGACCACGACCAAAATTACGATAGCCAGCAATATCAGAACCGGCACTTCATTGAACCAGCGATAAAAGACATGGCTGCGGGTGTTTTCGCCACGGGCGAAGCGTTTTACCTGTGCGCCGCACATATGGTGATAACCGATCAGCAGCACTACCAGGGTCAGCTTGGCGTGAATCCAGCCGCCCATGCTGAAGATGCCCGGGTTGAGGGCGATCAGCCAAATGCCGAACACCAGGCTGGCAAGCATCGCCGGGCCCATGATGCCGCGGTACAACTTGCGCTCCATGACACTGAAGCGCTCCTTGCTGACGGTGTCTTCGCTTTGGGCGTGGTAGACGAACAGGCGTGGCAGGTAGAACAGCCCGGCAAACCAGCAGACGATGCTGACGATATGGAAGACTTTGACCCATAGATAGAGCATGTTTAGTTATTCCCAGGTTCACGGTAACTGAAGATAGTAGTGGCTCATGCATCCGTACGTCACGTTGGCGGTTGTCGCAAAACGATGTGGCCCCTATTATCGACGGCTTTCCAGTGGTTCGTTGAGGGCAGGTTTATGGTCAAGGTCGGTATCGTCGGCGGCACGGGTTATACCGGTGTCGAATTGCTGCGTCTGTTGGCTCAGCATCCGCAAGCTGAGGTGGTGGTTATTACCTCCCGATCCGAGGCCGGCCTGGCAGTGGCCGATATGTACCCGAACCTGCGAGGTCACTACGATGGCCTGGCGTTCAGCGTGCCGGACATCAAGACGCTTGGCGCCTGTGACGTGGTGTTCTTTGCCACGCCCCACGGCGTTGCCCATGCGCTGGCCGGTGAGTTGCTGGCTGCCGGCACCAAGGTGATCGACCTGTCGGCGGACTTCCGTCTGCAGGACGCCGATGAATGGGCCAAGTGGTACAACCAGCCGCACGGTGCGCCGCAGCTGTTGGAAGAGGCCGTGTACGGCTTGCCGGAAGTCAATCGTGAGCAGATCAAGCAGGCACGCCTGATCGCGGTGCCGGGTTGCTATCCGACGGCGACACAATTGGGTTTCCTGCCATTGCTCGAAGCGGGGCTGGCGGATACTTCGCGGCTGATCGCAGACTGCAAGTCGGGTGTCAGCGGTGCAGGCCGGGGCGCGGCGGTGGGGTCGCTGTATTCCGAGACGTCAGAAAGCATGAAGGCCTATGCGGTAAAGGGGCATCGCCATCTGCCGGAGATTCGCCAGGGCCTGCGCCGTGCTGCGGGCAAGGAGGTGGGGCTGACCTTTGTGCCGCACCTGACACCGATGATTCGTGGCATTCATTCCACGTTGTACGCGACGGTCACCGATCGCTCGGTCGACTTGCAGGCGCTGTTTGAAGAACGTTATGCCGACGAGCCGTTCGTCGACGTCATGCCGGCCGGCAGCCACCCGGAGACTCGCAGCGTGCGTGGCGCCAATGTATGTCGGATTGCCGTGCATCGCCCGCAGGACGGTGACCTGGTGGTGGTGCTGTCGGTGATCGATAACCTGGTCAAGGGCGCGTCGGGCCAGGCAGTGCAGAACATGAACATCCTGTTCGGCCTGGATGAAAAGCTTGGGTTGTCCCACGCTGGCATGTTGCCTTAAGTCGCTTGGCGGATGGTGCAAAAGGCCCGTTAATTGGGCCTTTTGTGTTTTTAATAGCGGCGAAGCGGATTGATATACCGTAACAATAGTTGACCGCTTTTCTAGGAGAAGCGGATAATGCCTGCCATTACGCATATGGCGGCGCTACGCCGGGAGATTATCAGCATGAGCGTTGAATCCTTCACCCCCACGGCTTTGCAATTCACCCACGGTGCTGCGCACAAGGTGAAGAGCCTGGTCGATGAAGAGGGTAATGATCGCTTGAAGCTGCGCGTATTCGTTACGGGCGGCGGTTGTTCAGGGTTTCAGTACGGTTTTACCTTCGATGAAGATGTGGCCGATGACGACACTATCGTTGAACGCGAGGGCGTGAGCCTGGTTGTAGACCCGATGAGCTTCCAGTACCTGGCGGGTGCCGAGGTGGATTATCAGGAAGGTCTGGAAGGTTCGCGTTTTGTGATCAAGAACCCTAACGCCACCACCACCTGTGGTTGCGGGTCTTCGTTCTCGATCTGATCGATGCTGCAAACAAAAAACGCCGCTTGGCTTTTAAAGGCCAAGCGGCGTTTTGCTGTCTGTAGCTCAGGCTGGGTAAATTGCGCCCAGTACTCGTAACCCGCGCGCGCCGGTGACGCTGGGGCGATTGGCGGCTATGCCTTCCAGGCAGCAATGAGCCAGCCAGGCGAAGGCCATGGCTTCGACCCAGTCCGGGTCTACACCGTAGGCGGCAGTGCTGCTCACCTGGGTAGAGGGCAGCAGGGCCGCCAGGCGGTTCATCAAGGTCGTGTTATGGGCGCCGCCGCCACAGACCAGCAGGGTTTGGGTCTCGGATTGCGCCGTTTTCAGGGACTCGACGATGGTCTGTGCGGTGAGCTCCAGCAGCGTCGCCTGGACGTTCTCGGGTTGAAACGCTGGCAACTGGCCGAGGTGCTGTTGCAGCCAATGTAGGTTGAACACTTCACGACCGGTGCTTTTCGGGCCTTTGGTCAGGAAGAATGGATCGCTGAGCAGCGTGCTGAGCAACTGGGGTTCGACCTTGCCGCTGCCTGCCCATTGACCGTCGCGGTCGAAGTGCTCGCCACGTTGGCGATGTATCCAGGCATCGAGCAGGACATTGCCTGGGCCGCAGTCGAAGCCCGCTACGGGTTTATCGGTCTCGATCAGGCTGAGGTTGCTGAAACCGCCGACATTCAATACCGCCCGGTTGCCGGTGCTCTCGCCAAACAGTGCTTCATGAAACGCAGGCACCAGCGGTGCGCCCTGGCCGCCGGCGGCCACATCGCGGCTGCGGAAATCGCTGACCACGGTGATACCCGTCAGCTCGGTGAGCAACGCCGGGTTGCCGATCTGTACGGTAAAGCCCCGAGCTGGCTCGTGGCGGATAGTCTGGCCATGGCTGCCGATCGCGCGAATGGCCTGGGGCTTGAGTTTTTGCTGGATGAGCAGTGCGTTGATGCCGTCGGCGGCGAGACGTACCCATCGTTGCTGGGCAATCGCCGAGCGGGCGATCTCATCCGGGCCGCTGGCGCACAAGCTCAGCAGCTCGGCGCGCAGGGTATCGGGCATTGGCGTGTAGTGAGTGGCGATCAGCTTGATCGCCGAGTCTTGTTCGATCAGGGCGATATCCAGGCCATCGAGGCTGGTCCCGGACATCACACCTATATAGAGCGGCATGGCTTAGCGCTTCGCCGAGGCCAGCAGGGTGGAGCGCTCTTGGTCCATGCGCGCCATCAGTGGCTGGCTCTGTTGCATGAAGCGCGCACGCTCGGCCTTGGCGATCGGGTCGGCCATCGGCAGCTTCTGGCCCAGCGGGTCGACGTGCACGCCATTGACCTGGAACTCATAGTGCAAGTGCGGGCCAGTGGACAGGCCGGTGGTGCCGATATAGCCAATCACTTGGCCCTGTTTCACGTTGCCACCGGTCTTCACGCCTTTGGCGAAGCCTTGCATATGGCCATACAGCGTACGGTAGGTGTTGCCATGTTGGATGATTACGGTATTGCCGTAACCGCCACGACGCCCGGCCAGTAGCACCTTGCCGTCACCGGCAGCCTTGATAGGCGTGCCGCGCGGGGCGGCATAGTCGACGCCTTTGTGGGCGCGGATTTTGTTCAGAATTGGATGCTTGCGACCCATGGAGAAACGCGAGCTGATACGAGCGAAATCCACCGGGGTACGGATGAAGGCCTTGCGCATGCTATTGCCATCAGCCGTGTAATAGCTGCTGTTGCCTTGCTTGTTGGTGTAGCGCACGGCTGTGTAGGTCTTGCCGCGGTTGGTGAAGCGTGCGGAAAGAATGTTGCCGGTGCCGACGACTTTTCCGTTGGCGACTTTCTGCTCGTAGATTACGTCGAATTCATCACCCTGGCGGATGTCCTGGGCGAAGTCGATGTCGTAGCCAAACACGCTGGCCATGTCCATGGTCATGCTATGGGACAAGCCTGCGCGCGCGGCGGATTGCGACAGCGAACTATTGATTACGCCGTGGACGTACGCAGAGCGCATGACGGGTTTAGTGGTGATGCGGTTGAAGGCAAAACCTTTGGCGCCCTTGGTCAGGGAGATGCTTTCGAGGTCGTTGACACTGCTGTGCAGGTTGGTCAGCTGGCCGTCCGGCGTCAGTTCGAACTCAAGTTTCTGGCCGCGTTTGAGCTGGCTGAACTGCTTGGCTTGCTTGTCGCTGGCCAGCACTTCACTAACGGTGGCAGAGGGGAGGCCTACCTTCTCGAACAGGGTAGAAAGCGTATCGCCTTTCGCCACGATCACTTCGCGGTGTTGGGCGTTTTTGGCGGCATCTGCTGCGGGCTTTGGTTGATCCTGCACGGCTTGCTGCGTGTCTTCAGGCGTGCTTTCTATCTGGGCGAACGGCGATTCGGCTGGGGTATTTGTGGCTTGTTGTGCGTCGGAGGCGTCTTGATCTTGTGTCAGTTGTTCAACTGGACTCTCCAAGTCAAGGCTCAGGGATGTTCGTTTGGCTTCTACGTCACTGGAAGGGAATACCAGGAGTGCCAGGCTGAGAAGGGCGGCGATACCACTTGCGGCGAGCAGGTGGGTCTTCGGGTAAAGCGGCGGCGCTTTAGACGGTTCAGTGGTCATAGGTAATTTGACTTTGAAGATGAAATGGAAAAGATGAATGACATGATGAAGATGAAATAACTGTATAAAATATAACCAAATCATCTGTGGCGCAAGCTCGCGAACGCTGGGCTTGCTGAACGGTGTCCGTACGCAGGGCAAAACTTGTAATTAGTCCCTGATCTTGTATGGTTGGTTCCCTTTTGAATCTGAGCCTTGCGGGTCTGTTATGAAGTCGGTTGAAGAGCAGCTAGCGCTGATAAAACGTGGTGCGGAAGAACTGTTGGTCGAGGCCGAGCTGATTGAAAAGCTCAAGCGTGGCCAGCCCCTGCGTATCAAGGCTGGCTTTGATCCGACGGCGCCGGATCTGCACCTGGGCCATACCGTGCTTATTAATAAGCTGCGTCAGTTCCAGGAACTGGGGCATCAAGTCATCTTTCTGATTGGTGACTTCACGGGAATGATCGGAGATCCGAGTGGCAAGAGTGCCACGCGTCCGCCGCTGACCCGTGAGCAGGTGCTCGATAATGCCGAGACCTACAAGACTCAGGTGTTCAAAATTCTCGATCCGGCCAGGACCGAAGTTGCGTTCAACTCCACTTGGATGGATCAAATGGGGCCGGCGGACTTCATTCGCCTGACCTCCCAGTACACCGTTGCGCGAATGCTGGAGCGTGACGACTTCGACAAGCGCTACTCCACCAATCAACCAATCGCGATTCACGAGTTCCTGTACCCGTTGGTCCAAGGGTATGACTCTGTGGCGTTGCGGGCCGACGTAGAGCTTGGCGGTACCGATCAGAAGTTCAACCTGCTGATGGGGCGAGAATTGCAGCGTGCTTATGGTCAGGAAGCTCAGTGCATCCTGACCATGCCGTTACTGGAAGGGTTGGATGGCGTCAAGAAGATGTCCAAGTCTTTGGGTAACTATGTGGGGATTCAGGAGGCGCCGGGTGTGATGTACGGCAAGCTGGTCTCCATTCCCGACGCGCTGATGTGGCGTTACTTCGAGTTGCTTAGCTTCCGTTCGATGGAAGAGATCAACGCGCTGCGTGCTGATGTTGAGGCTGGCGCCAATCCGCGTGATGTGAAAATCAAGCTGGCCGAAGAGATTGTTGCGCGCTTCCACGGTGAAGAGGCTGCAGCCAATGCTCATCGCGCGGCGGGCAATCGCATGAAGGATGGGGAGTTGCCGGATGATCTGCCGGAGATTGAGCTGTCGGCTGTCGAGGCAATGCCGATTGCTGCTGTCCTTAATAAGGCAGGTTTGGTGAAGAACTCTGCCGTGGCGCGTGATCTGTTGGGTTCCGGTGGTGTGCGTATAGATGGCGAGGTGGTCGATCGCACCTTTATATACGGGCTTGGCGCGACCCACGTTTGCCAGGCTGGGAAGAAGGCATTTGCGCGTATTACGCTAAAATCCGAATAAGTCCTGAATTAGAGGTTGACGGCGAATTATATCTGTCTATAATTTGCCCCACTTCCGGCGCAGTCGAAGCGGAAAACTCCTTGGTAAACAATGAGTTACGCAGTTTTCGGCAGCAAGTTGCTTCAGTTCATCGAAGCCAAAAGGAAGTTGAAAAAGAGGTGTTGACAGCAGCGTGTAACGCTGTAGAATTCGCCTCCCGCTGACGAGAGATCGGAAGCGCAAGTGGTTGAAGTTGTTGAAGAAATCTTCGAAAGCTTCTGAAAATAACCGCTTGACAGCAAATGAGGCTGCTGTAGAATGCGCGCCTCGGTTGAGACGAAAGCTCTTAACCAACCGCTCTTTAACAACTGAATCAAGCAATTCGTGTGGGTGCTTGTGGAGTCAGACTGATAGTCAACAAGATTATCAGCATCACAAGTTACTCCGCGAGAAATCAAAGATGTAACCAACGATTGCTGAGCCAAGTTTAGGGTTTCTTAAAAACCCAAAGATGTTTGAACTGAAGAGTTTGATCATGGCTCAGATTGAACGCTGGCGGCAGGCCTAACACATGCAAGTCGAGCGGTAGAGAGAAGCTTGCTTCTCTTGAGAGCGGCGGACGGGTGAGTAATGCCTAGGAATCTGCCTGGTAGTGGGGGATAACGTTCGGAAACGGACGCTAATACCGCATACGTCCTACGGGAGAAAGCAGGGGACCTTCGGGCCTTGCGCTATCAGATGAGCCTAGGTCGGATTAGCTAGTTGGTGAGGTAATGGCTCACCAAGGCGACGATCCGTAACTGGTCTGAGAGGATGATCAGTCACACTGGAACTGAGACACGGTCCAGACTCCTACGGGAGGCAGCAGTGGGGAATATTGGACAATGGGCGAAAGCCTGATCCAGCCATGCCGCGTGTGTGAAGAAGGTCTTCGGATTGTAAAGCACTTTAAGTTGGGAGGAAGGGCAGTTACCTAATACGTGATTGTTTTGACGTTACCGACAGAATAAGCACCGGCTAACTCTGTGCCAGCAGCCGCGGTAATACAGAGGGTGCAAGCGTTAATCGGAATTACTGGGCGTAAAGCGCGCGTAGGTGGTTTGTTAAGTTGGATGTGAAATCCCCGGGCTCAACCTGGGAACTGCATTCAAAACTGACTGACTAGAGT
>NZ_CP162753.1:0-3442500 GCF_054668275.1 Pseudomonas sp. S3_A03 | reverse complement strand
GAAGATGTAACGGGGCTCAAACCATACACCGAAGCTACGGGTATCACGTAAGTGATGCGGTAGAGGAGCGTTCTGTAAGCCTGTGAAGGTGAGTTGAGAAGCTTGCTGGAGGTATCAGAAGTGCGAATGCTGACATGAGTAACGACAATGGGTGTGAAAAACACCCACGCCGAAAGACCAAGGTTTCCTGCGCAACGTTAATCGACGCAGGGTTAGTCGGTCCCTAAGGCGAGGCTGAAAAGCGTAGTCGATGGAAAACAGGTTAATATTCCTGTACTTCTGGTTATTGCGATGGAGGGACGGAGAAGGCTAGGCCAGCTTGGCGTTGGTTGTCCAAGTTTAAGGTGGTAGGCTGGAATCTTAGGTAAATCCGGGATTCTAAGGCCGAGAGCTGATGACGAGCTAACTTTTAGTTAGCGAAGTGGTTGATGCCATGCTTCCAAGAAAAGCTTCTAAGCTTCAGGTAACCAGGAACCGTACCCCAAACCGACACAGGTGGTTGGGTAGAGAATACCAAGGCGCTTGAGAGAACTCGGGTGAAGGAACTAGGCAAAATGGCACCGTAACTTCGGGAGAAGGTGCGCCGGTGAGGGTGAAGGACTTGCTCCGTAAGCCCATGCCGGTCGAAGATACCAGGCCGCTGCGACTGTTTATTAAAAACACAGCACTCTGCAAACACGAAAGTGGACGTATAGGGTGTGACGCCTGCCCGGTGCCGGAAGGTTAATTGATGGGGTTAGCTAACGCGAAGCTCTTGATCGAAGCCCCGGTAAACGGCGGCCGTAACTATAACGGTCCTAAGGTAGCGAAATTCCTTGTCGGGTAAGTTCCGACCTGCACGAATGGCGTAACGATGGCGGCGCTGTCTCCACCCGAGACTCAGTGAAATTGAAATCGCTGTGAAGATGCAGTGTATCCGCGGCTAGACGGAAAGACCCCGTGAACCTTTACTATAGCTTTGCACTGGACTTTGAATTTGCTTGTGTAGGATAGGTGGGAGGCTTTGAAGCGTGGACGCCAGTCTGCGTGGAGCCAACCTTGAAATACCACCCTGGCAACTTTGAGGTTCTAACTCAGGTCCGTTATCCGGATCGAGGACAGTGTATGGTGGGTAGTTTGACTGGGGCGGTCTCCTCCTAAAGAGTAACGGAGGAGTACGAAGGTGCGCTCAGACCGGTCGGAAATCGGTCGTAGAGTATAAAGGCAAAAGCGCGCTTGACTGCGAGACAGACACGTCGAGCAGGTACGAAAGTAGGTCTTAGTGATCCGGTGGTTCTGTATGGAAGGGCCATCGCTCAACGGATAAAAGGTACTCCGGGGATAACAGGCTGATACCGCCCAAGAGTTCATATCGACGGCGGTGTTTGGCACCTCGATGTCGGCTCATCACATCCTGGGGCTGAAGCCGGTCCCAAGGGTATGGCTGTTCGCCATTTAAAGTGGTACGCGAGCTGGGTTTAGAACGTCGTGAGACAGTTCGGTCCCTATCTGCCGTGGACGTTTGAGATTTGAGAGGGGCTGCTCCTAGTACGAGAGGACCGGAGTGGACGAACCTCTGGTGTTCCGGTTGTCACGCCAGTGGCATTGCCGGGTAGCTATGTTCGGAATAGATAACCGCTGAAAGCATCTAAGCGGGAAACTAGCCTCAAGATGAGATCTCACTGGAACCTTGAGTTCCCTGAAGGGCCGTCGAAGACTACGACGTTGATAGGTTGGGTGTGTAAGCGCTGTGAGGCGTTGAGCTAACCAATACTAATTGCCCGTGAGGCTTGACCATATAACACCCAAGCAATTTGACTACTCGAAAGAGCATCAGATTGCGGTGTGTGAAGACGAAACGAACCGAAAGTTTGTAACTCACAAAACACCGACTGCTGTCACATACCCAATTTGCTGAAGCGAGGCCATCTGGTCACGAGTCAGTACCCGAATTTCTTGACGACCATAGAGCATTGGAACCACCTGATCCCATCCCGAACTCAGTAGTGAAACGATGCATCGCCGATGGTAGTGTGGGGTTTCCCCATGTGAGAGTAGGTCATCGTCAAGATTAAATTCCAAAACCCCTGTTTGCTAACGCAGACAGGGGTTTTGTTTTGGGCGCTCGGAAAGTGCGAAGAAGCTCATCGCGGCTTGGCGATGTGCGGCCTTTCTATGCAATGCCTGCTCGCATGGCTATCATGCGTGCCTCATTGTGAGGCGATACTTGCATGCTTACGCTGTTAGAACTTCTGAAAGATGGCCGATTCCACTCCGGTGAGGCGCTGGGTGCGGCCTTGGGCGTTAGCCGCAGTGCTGTGTGGAAGCAGCTCCAGCTTCTTGAGGTCGAATTGAATCTACCTATTCATAAGGTGCGTGGTAAGGGGTATCAGTTGGCATCGCCGCTGGTATTTCTGAGTGCGCAAGAAATAGCGCTAAGTGCCCCGTCGTTAGCTTGGCCTATTCATATTTACGATTCCATTGATTCCACTAATGCAGAGGCGTTGCGCCTAGTAAGCACCTCGCACGCAACACCCTTCTTGGTGCTAGCCGAGCAGCAAATGGCCGGGAGGGGGAGGCGCGGCAGAAAATGGATCAGTCCATTCGCCCAAAATATCTATTACAGCCTTGCACTGCGCATTGAGGATGGCCTTCGCCAATTGGAGGGGCTAAGTCTTGTTGTAGGTTTGGCGGTGATTCAAGCCCTGCGTGAGTCGGGCGTGCAGGGGGCGGTTCTTGAAATGGCCGAACGACGTGTTGGTAGGGCAGAAGAAAATTGCCGGGATATTGCTGGAGTTGGTGGGGGATCCTGCTGACATCTGCCACGTTGTCCTCGGTATCGGAATTAATGTGAATATGCAAAAGGCTGATGAGGTTGATCAGCAATGGACTTCTGTGCGGCTTGAAACGGGTTCTGCTGCCAATCGTAACTCTCTGGTAGGGCGGGTCGGCCTGCAGCTCCAGAGCTATCTTGATCGACACAAGGCAGCTGGTTTTTCCGCCCTCCAGGAGGAGTGGGAGCAAAATCATGGCTGGCAGGGCCGGTCGGTGTCGCTCATAGCAGGTGTTAACCGTGTGGATGGCGTGGTGCTCGGTGTTGATCATCAAGGTGCGTTGCGCCTAAGTGTTAATGGCGTTGAGAAAACGTACAGCGGTGGGGAGTTAAGCCTGAGGTTGCGTGATGATTCTTGAGCTCGACTGTGGGAATAGCTTTATCAAGTGGCGTGTACTGGAGGCGGGCAGTGTAAGTGTCGTCGCTGAAGGTGTTGTCGGTTCGAATATCGCTTTGATCGAGAGTCTTCTGGCCGCCCCGGCCTTATTACTGACGCGGTGCCGGTTGGTGAGCGTTCGTGCTCTGGAAGAGACCAACAAGCTGATCGAGGCTTTGGTCGAGGCTTTTGATGTCACCGTTTGCTGCGCAACGTCTGCAGTTGAAATGGCGGGCGTGCGAAATGGTTATGAGGATTTCAAGCGGCTTGGTCTTGATCGCTGGTTGGCGATCCTTGGCGGGTACAAATTGGCATCAGGTGCTTGTCTGGTGCTGGATTTCGGTACTGCGGCGACCGCGGATTTCGTTACTGCGGACGGCGAGCATTTGGGGGGCTTTATTTGCCCTGGTATGCCTCTTATGCGCAACCAGTTGCGAACGCATACCCGCAAGATACGCTACGACGACGCTGCGGCTGGGCGGGCTCTTGAGCGAGTGTTGCCGGGGCGCACAACTGCCGAGGCGGTTGAGCGAGGCTGTATGCTAATGCTGAGAGGGTTTGTGCTAACCCAAGTCGAGCTTGCCAGGAGTTACTGGGGGGATGACTTCATGGTGTTTCTGACCGGTGGAGACGCTGACCTGGTCTCCGATGCCGTTCCGCAGGCGCGGCTCGTTCCTGATCTGGTATTTGTTGGTCTGGCAATGGCGTGTCCTTTGTCTTGAGGTGTTTATGCGTTGGCTGTTCTTGCTTCTACTGATTCTCAACGTTTTCTACTACATATGGCATCAGCAGGAGGCGCCATTGCGCGCCAAGGACGTAACCCCCCTGAGCCTTTATCGAGGTTCCCAGCAGGATATTCGCCTGCTAAGTGAGTCTTCTGAGGCGATGACTCGGCGGGATCGGGCGAAAGCGTCCGATACGTGCCTGTACATTGGTGGATTCGCCGATCAGCGTCAGGCGCAAACTGTCGAACAGCGTCTCACTAGCCTGGATATAAAGGTCAAGGTCCAGTTCTTGAGTGCGCCTGACGTTTCTGGGTACTGGCTTCGAGTGGCTCCTGAAAGCAGGCGCTTGGCCGACGATCTGTCCTTTGAAAACCTTGCCAAGGAATTCAATGAGTTAAAACATAAAATAATGCTGTGCGAAGGCATTGCAACTGCCGATTAGTTTGCATAGAATGGCGCCCGCTTCGCAGTGAAGACCTTTAAGGTCTGCATGGTGAGGCGAGTGTCAATGCAGCTAACCTCATAATTTAAATGAGAAAATGCTTGACAGAAGGTCGGCGTGATGTAAAATGCCGGCTCGCTTAGGAGGGGTTCCCGAGCGGCCAAAGGGATCAGACTGTAAATCTGACGTCTACGACTTCGAAGGTTCGAATCCTTCCCCCTCCACCATTTTAGCGTGAGCTGCAAGCTCCGCGGGTATAGTTTAGTGGTAGAACCTCAGCCTTCCAAGCTGATGATGCGGGTTCGATTCCCGCTACCCGCTCCAAGTTTGCAGGTTGTGCAAGTGTTTTGCTCTTGTAGCTCAGTTGGTAGAGCACACCCTTGGTAAGGGTGAGGTCAGCGGTTCAAATCCGCTCAAGAGCTCCATATGACAAGGCAGATATGAAAATATCTGCCTTTGTTTTAACAGCTGTACCGGCTTGATGGTGTCGCGCCCAGTGTTCTTGGGTGATTTCAAGTGTGTTGGTGGCGGTTGTTGTAAGTCTTTTTCAGGCCTGCATAATGGTCGGCCTGATTTTGTTTTAGGTCAGTAGCTCAATTGGCAGAGCGACGGTCTCCAAAACCGTAGGTTGGGGGTTCGATTCCCTCCTGACCTGCCAGATTCACGTGGTGTGTCTGGCTTTCTTTCACAGGATCTTCATAGATGACTCCTAAGGCTGAAGCTCAAAGCTCTCGTTTCGATCTGGTCAAGTGGCTCGCTGTAGTTGTCTTGGTGGTCGTAGGCGTTGTTGGCAATCAGTACTATTCTGCTTCGCCGATCCTGTACCGTGTGCTCGCTTTGCTTGCCCTTGCTGCTGTGGCTGCCTTTGTGGGCCTGCAGACTGCTAAGGGGAAATCTTTCGCGGTCCTGGTGAAGGAAGCTCGCACCGAGATCCGTAAAGTCGTTTGGCCGACTCGCCAAGAAACCACGCAGACCACGTTGATCGTTGTGGCTGTTGTTCTGGTTATGGCGTTGCTGTTGTGGGGGCTTGATTCCCTGCTCGGCTGGCTTGTTTCCTTGATTGTTGGCTAAGGGTGTCCCGTGGCTAAGCGTTGGTACGTTGTGCATGCTTACTCGGGTTACGAGAAGCATGTTATGCGCTCGTTGCTAGAGCGCGTAAAGCTGGCAGGCATGGAAGATGGCTTCGGCGAAATTCTGGTTCCCACTGAAGAAGTGGTTGAAATGCGGAATGGCCAGAAGCGCAAGAGTGAGCGCAAGTTCTTCCCTGGCTATGTGTTGGTACAGATGGACATGAACGAAGGTACTTGGCACTTGGTCAAGGATACCCCTCGTGTCATGGGCTTCATCGGTGGTACTGCCGATAAGCCTGCTCCTATCACCGACAAAGAGGCGGAAGCAATTCTGCGTCGTGTTGCTGATGGTAGCGACAAGCCTAAGCCGAAGACGCTTTTCGAGCCGGGTGAGGTTGTTCGTGTCACAGATGGTCCGTTCGCAGATTTCAACGGTACTGTCGAAGAAGTTAACTACGAGAAGAGCCGGATCCAAGTGGCAGTGCTCATTTTCGGTCGCTCTACTCCGGTAGAGCTGGAGTTCAGTCAGGTCGAAAAGGTCTAGCTGAGCAAGCATCCCAACCCCGCAGCTTAGGCTGTGGGGTTTTGTCGTCACTGGGATAAACGCGCAAGTAACCGGGGAGCCTTTCGAGGCGCTTGAACCCGTAATTGGAGTGCCTCATGGCCAAGAAAATTACCGCTTACATCAAGCTGCAAGTGAAGGCCGCTCAGGCCAACCCTAGCCCACCCGTCGGTCCAGCTCTGGGTCAGCACGGCGTGAACATCATGGAATTCTGCAAGGCCTTCAACGCCCGTACTCAGGGGCTTGAGCCAGGTCTGCCGACTCCAGTGATCATCACTGTATACAGCGACCGTAGCTTCACTTTCGAAACCAAGTCGACCCCGGCTTCGGTTCTGTTGAAGAAAGCTGCTGGTCTGACTAGCGGCTCCGCTCGTCCTAACACCGTTAAGGTTGGCACCGTGACTCGTGCTCAGCTGGAAGAAATCGCGAAAACCAAAAACGCGGATCTGACTGCAGCTGATATGGATGCAGCCGTGCGTACCATCGCCGGTTCTGCTCGTAGCATGGGCCTTAACGTGGAGGGTGTGTAATGGCTAAGCTGACCAAGCGCCAAAAGGCTATCGCCGGCAAAATCGAAGCGGGCAAGTCCTACAACTTTGTAGACGCTGCTGCTCTGCTGACCGAGCTGTCGACTGTC
Organism: Pseudomonas sp. S3_A03; assembly: GCF_054668275.1. Taxonomy (NCBI): domain Bacteria; kingdom Pseudomonadati; phylum Pseudomonadota; class Gammaproteobacteria; order Pseudomonadales; family Pseudomonadaceae; genus Pseudomonas; species Pseudomonas sp. S3_A03. The sequence goes on along the minus strand of NZ_CP162753.1, from coordinate 3,435,876 downwards.
AAGTTCAGCGAGTCTGTTGACGTTGCTGTGAACCTGGGTGTTGACCCACGTAAATCCGACCAGGTCGTTCGTAGCGCTACTGTGCTGCCACACGGTACTGGTAAGACTGTACGTGTTGCTGTCTTCACCCAAGGCCCTGCAGCTGAAGCTGCTCTGGCTGCCGGCGCTGATCGCGTGGGTATGGACGACCTGGCTGCCGAAATGAAAGGCGGCGACCTGAACTATGACGTCGTTATTGCTTCCCCGGATGCAATGCGTGTTGTAGGTCAGTTGGGTCAGATCCTGGGTCCACGTGGCCTGATGCCTAACCCTAAAGTCGGCACTGTAACGCCAGACGTAGCTACCGCGGTTAAAAACGCCAAGGCTGGTCAGGTTCGTTATCGCACCGACAAAAACGGCATCATTCACACTTCCGTTGGCAAAGTCGGCTTCGATGCCGTCAAGCTGAAGGAAAACGTTGAAGCCCTGATCGCTGATCTGAAGCGTATCAAGCCTGCTTCCTCGAAAGGTATCTACGTCAAGCGCGTTACCCTGAGCACCACTATGGGCCCAGGTCTGGTCATCGACCAAGGCTCGCTGGACGTATAAGACACAAATTGGCGCAAGCGATTGCGCCGATTGGAAAAATTGGGGTCCCTGCCTGGCGGGGGCTATCCAAGACCGTAGGCGACGAAAGTCTTAAACCACAAGCCTACGCAGATGGTGCTCCCGGTTCCTTACCGAATCAGACACCAAAACGACATCCGGCTTCGGCCAGATGAAACGGTAACAAGCAGGAGTTAAACCCGTGGCAATTAATCTCGAAGACAAGAAGGCCATCGTCGCTGAAGTCAACGAGGCTGCCAAAGCTGCTCTGTCCGCTGTCGTGGCTGATGCCCGTGGTGTGACAGTAGGCGCTATGACCGGACTCCGTAAAGAGGCTCGTGAAGCTGGCGTATACGTACGTGTTGTACGTAACACCCTGCTCAAGCGCGCTGTTGCTGACACTGAATACAGTGTCCTCAACGACGTGTTCACTGGCCCGACTCTGATCGCGTTTTCCAAGGAACATCCAGGTGCTGCTGCCCGTTTGTTCAAGGAATTTGCCAAGAGTCAGGATAAGTTCGAGATCAAGGCAGCTGCGTTCGAGGGCAAGTTCCTCGCAGCTAACCAAATCGACGTACTGGCAACACTGCCGACCCGTAACGAAGCTATTTCTCAGCTGATGAGCGTGATTCAAGGCGCTACCAGCAAGTTGGCTCGTACTCTGGCCGCAGTTCGCGAGCAAAAAGAAGCTGCCGCAGCCTAAGGCTGAGCGACTTCTCTCGCGTATTTTTGTTTATTTCGATGGCCGCGTAGGCCGTCCCCCAATTCAGGAAATACAGCAATGTCTATCTCCCAAGACGATATCCTCAACGCCGTAGCTGAAATGTCGGTTCTGCAGGTTGTTGAGCTGATCAAAGCTTTCGAAGAAAAATTCGGCGTTTCCGCTGCCGCTGCTTCCGCTGGTCCAGCTGTTGCTGCTGTCGCTGCTGAAGAGCAAACCGAATTCAACGTCATGCTGCTGGAAGCTGGCGAGAAGAAAGTAAACGTGATCAAGGCAGTACGTGAGCTGACCGGTCTGGGCCTGAAAGAAGCCAAGGCTGTAGTTGACGGCGCTCCTGCCCAGGTTCTGGAAGCAGTGTCGAAAGACGCCGCTGACAAAGCCAAAGCTACTCTGGAAGAAGCAGGCGCTAAAGTCGAGCTGAAGTAAGCATCGACCTTGCGTCTCCAGCCCACGCGTTAAGCTGAAGGCTGATGGCTGGTGGCACTTGCCACCGGCCTTTTTCCGTTCTTGGTTGTCGACTCGGTCGCTACCATTAACGCGCTGTAGCCACCCGATGCGGTGGTGCAAACCATGGGGTTTGCGAGATTTTCTGGCTGCTCCCGTCGGAGGGGCCAAACAAGCAGGTGACCAAGCTGGGGAACGCTGATGGCTTACTCATATACTGAGAAAAAACGTATCCGCAAGGACTTTAGCAAGTTGCCGGACGTCATGGATGTCCCGTACCTTCTGGCTATCCAGCTGGATTCGTATCGTGAATTCTTGCAGGCGGGAGCGACCAAAGATCAGTTCCGCGACGTGGGCCTGCATGCGGCCTTCAAATCCGTTTTCCCGATCATCAGCTACTCCGGCAATGCTGCGCTGGAGTACGTCGGTTATCGCCTGGGCGAACCGGCATTTGATGTCAAAGAATGCGTATTGCGCGGTGTTACGTACGCCGTACCTTTGCGGGTAAAAGTCCGTTTGATCATTTTCGACAAAGAATCGTCGAACAAAGCGATCAAGGACATCAAAGAGCAAGAAGTCTACATGGGCGAAATCCCATTGATGACTGAGAACGGTACCTTCGTTATCAATGGTACCGAACGTGTGATCGTTTCCCAGCTGCACCGTTCGCCGGGCGTGTTCTTCGACCACGACCGCGGCAAGACGCACAGCTCCGGTAAGCTCCTGTACTCCGCGCGGATCATTCCGTACCGCGGTTCGTGGTTGGACTTCGAGTTCGATCCGAAAGACTGCGTGTTCGTGCGTATCGACCGTCGTCGCAAGCTGCCGGCCTCGGTACTGCTGCGCGCGCTCGGCTATACCACTGAGCAAGTGCTGGATGCTTTCTACACCACCAACGTATTCAGCCTGAAGGATGAAACCCTCAGCCTGGAACTGATTGCATCGCGTCTGCGTGGTGAAATTGCCGTTCTGGACATCCAGGATGAAAAAGGCAAGGTCATTGTTGAGGCGGGCCGCCGTATTACTGCGCGCCACATCAACCAGATCGAAAAAGCCGGTATCAAGTCGCTGGACGTGCCTCTGGACTACGTCCTGGGTCGCACGACCGCCAAGGTCATCGTTCATCCGGCTACAGGCGAAATCCTGGCTGAGTGCAACACCGAGCTGAACACCGAGATCCTGGCGAAGATCGCCAAGGCCCAGGTTGTTCGCATCGAGACCCTGTACACCAACGATATCGACTGCGGTCCGTTCATCTCCGACACACTGAAGATCGACTCCACCAGCAACCAATTGGAAGCGCTGGTCGAGATCTATCGCATGATGCGTCCTGGTGAGCCGCCAACCAAAGACGCTGCCGAGACCCTGTTCAACAACCTGTTCTTCAGCCCTGAGCGCTACGACCTGTCTGCGGTCGGCCGGATGAAGTTCAACCGTCGTATCGGTCGCACCGAGATCGAAGGTTCGGGCGTGTTGTGCAAGGAAGACATCGTTGCGGTCCTGAAGACCCTGGTCGACATCCGTAACGGTAAAGGCATCGTCGATGACATCGACCACTTGGGTAACCGTCGTGTTCGCTGCGTAGGCGAGATGGCTGAAAACCAGTTCCGCGTTGGCCTGGTACGTGTTGAGCGTGCGGTCAAAGAGCGTCTGTCGATGGCTGAAAGCGAAGGCCTGATGCCGCAAGACCTGATCAACGCCAAGCCAGTGGCTGCGGCGGTGAAAGAGTTCTTCGGTTCCAGCCAGCTTTCCCAGTTCATGGACCAGAACAACCCGCTCTCCGAGATCACCCACAAGCGCCGTGTATCCGCACTGGGCCCGGGCGGTCTGACGCGTGAGCGTGCAGGCTTTGAAGTTCGTGACGTACACCCGACGCACTACGGTCGTGTTTGCCCGATCGAAACGCCGGAAGGTCCGAACATTGGTCTGATCAACTCCTTGGCCGCTTATGCGCGCACCAACCAGTACGGCTTCCTTGAGAGCCCGTACCGTGTGGTGAAAGACGCTCTGGTCACCGACGAGATCGTTTTCCTGTCCGCCATCGAAGAAGCTGATCACGTGATCGCTCAGGCTTCGGCCACGATGAACGACAAGAAAGTCCTGATCGACGAGCTGGTAGCTGTTCGTCACTTGAACGAGTTCACCGTCAAGGCGCCGGAAGACGTCACCTTGATGGACGTATCGCCCAAGCAGGTAGTTTCTGTTGCGGCGTCGCTGATCCCGTTCCTGGAGCACGATGACGCCAACCGTGCGTTGATGGGTTCCAACATGCAGCGTCAAGCTGTACCGACCCTGCGCGCTGACAAGCCGCTGGTAGGTACCGGCATGGAGCGTAACGTAGCCCGTGACTCCGGCGTTTGCGTCGTGGCTCGTCGTGGCGGCGTGATCGACTCCGTTGATGCAAGCCGTATCGTGGTTCGTGTTGCGGATGATGAAGTTGAAACTGGCGAAGCCGGTGTCGACATCTACAACCTCACCAAATACACCCGCTCGAACCAGAACACCTGCATCAACCAGCGTCCGCTGGTGAGCAAGGGTGATCGCGTCCAGCGTAGCGACATCATGGCCGACGGCCCGTCCACCGATATGGGTGAGCTGGCACTGGGTCAGAACATGCGCATCGCGTTCATGGCATGGAACGGCTTCAACTTCGAAGACTCCATCTGCCTGTCCGAGCGTGTCGTTCAAGAAGACCGCTTCACCACGATCCACATTCAAGAACTGACCTGTGTGGCACGTGACACCAAGCTTGGGCCTGAGGAAATCACTGCAGACATCCCGAACGTGGGTGAAGCTGCACTGAACAAGCTGGATGAAGCCGGTATCGTTTATGTAGGTGCTGAAGTTGGCGCTGGCGACATCCTGGTCGGTAAGGTCACTCCGAAAGGCGAGACCCAACTGACTCCGGAAGAGAAGCTGCTGCGTGCCATCTTCGGTGAAAAAGCCAGCGACGTTAAAGACACTTCCCTGCGTGTACCTACCGGTACCAAGGGTACTGTCATCGACGTACAGGTCTTCACTCGTGACGGCGTTGAGCGTGATGCTCGCGCACTGTCCATCGAGAAGACTCAGCTCGACGAGATCCGTAAGGACCTGAACGAAGAGTTCCGTATCGTTGAAGGCGCGACCTTCGAACGTCTGCGCTCCGCTCTGGTAGGCCACAAGGCCGAAGGCGGCGCAGGCCTGAAGAAAGGTCAAGACATCACCGACGAAATCCTCGACGGTCTTGAACACGGCCAGTGGTTCAAACTGCGCATGGCTGAAGATGCTCTTAACGAGCAGCTCGAGAAGGCCCAGGCTTACATCGTTGATCGTCGCCGTCTGCTGGACGACAAGTTCGAAGACAAGAAGCGCAAACTGCAGCAGGGCGATGACCTGGCTCCAGGCGTGCTGAAAATCGTCAAGGTTTACCTGGCAATCCGTCGCCGCATTCAGCCGGGCGACAAGATGGCCGGTCGTCACGGTAACAAAGGTGTGGTCTCCGTGATCATGCCGGTTGAAGACATGCCGCACGATGCCAATGGCACCCCGGTCGATGTGGTCCTCAACCCGTTGGGCGTACCTTCGCGTATGAACGTTGGTCAGATCCTTGAAACCCACCTGGGCCTCGCGGCCAAAGGTCTGGGCGAAAAGATCAACCGCATGATCGAAGAGCAGCGCAAGGTCGCAGACCTGCGCAAGTTCCTGCACGAGATCTACAACGAGATCGGCGGTCGCAACGAAGAGCTGGACACCTTCTCCGATCAGGAAATCCTGGATCTGGCGAAGAACCTGCGCGGCGGCGTTCCAATGGCTACCCCGGTATTCGACGGTGCCAAGGAAAGCGAAATCAAGGCCATGCTGAAGCTGGCAGACCTGCCGGAAAGCGGCCAGATGCAGCTGTTCGACGGCCGCACCGGCAACAAGTTCGAGCGCCCGGTTACTGTTGGCTACATGTACATGCTGAAGCTGAACCACTTGGTAGACGACAAGATGCACGCTCGTTCTACCGGTTCGTACAGCCTGGTTACCCAGCAGCCGCTGGGTGGTAAGGCTCAGTTCGGTGGTCAGCGTTTCGGGGAGATGGAGGTCTGGGCACTGGAAGCATACGGTGCTGCATACACTCTGCAAGAAATGCTCACAGTGAAGTCGGACGATGTGAACGGTCGTACCAAGATGTACAAAAACATCGTGGACGGCGATCACCGTATGGAGCCGGGCATGCCCGAGTCCTTCAACGTGTTGATCAAAGAAATTCGTTCCCTCGGCATCGATATCGATCTGGAAACCGAATAACACGTGACGCGAATCGAGAGCGAGGCAGTGATGCCCGCTCTCTGCTCCGCCAGGAGGAAAGGCCTTGAAAGACCTACTGAATTTGCTGAAAAACCAGGGTCAAGTCGAAGAGTTCGACGCCATCCGTATTGGGTTGGCATCGCCTGAGATGATCCGTTCGTGGTCGTTCGGTGAAGTTAAAAAGCCGGAAACGATCAACTACCGTACGTTCAAACCTGAACGTGACGGCCTGTTCTGCGCCAAGATCTTTGGCCCGGTAAAGGATTACGAGTGCCTGTGCGGTAAGTACAAGCGCTTGAAGCATCGTGGTGTGATCTGCGAGAAGTGCGGCGTTGAAGTCGCATTGGCCAAGGTTCGTCGTGAGCGCATGGCGCACATCGAACTGGCTTCGCCAGTTGCCCACATCTGGTTCCTGAAATCGCTGCCGTCCCGTATCGGCCTGCTGATGGACATGACCCTGCGTGATATCGAGCGCGTTCTCTACTTCGAGAGCTACGTCGTTATCGATCCAGGCATGACCACCCTTGAAAAAGGTCAGTTGCTGAACGATGAGCAGTATTTTGAGGCGCTGGAAGAGTTCGGTGACGATTTCGATGCCCGCATGGGTGCCGAAGCTGTCCGTGAACTGCTGCACGCTATCGACCTGGAGCACGAGATTGGCCGTCTGCGCGAAGAAATTCCGCAAACCAACTCCGAAACCAAGATCAAGAAACTGTCCAAGCGTCTGAAGTTGATGGAAGCCTTCCAGGGTTCCGGCAACCTGCCAGAGTGGATGGTGCTGACCGTTCTGCCGGTTCTGCCGCCAGACCTGCGTCCGCTGGTGCCGTTGGACGGTGGTCGTTTCGCGACGTCCGACCTCAACGACCTGTACCGCCGCGTGATCAACCGTAACAACCGCTTGAAGCGCCTGCTCGATCTGTCCGCTCCGGACATCATCGTGCGCAACGAAAAGCGTATGTTGCAAGAAGCGGTCGATGCCCTGCTCGACAACGGTCGTCGTGGCCGCGCTATCACCGGTTCCAACAAGCGTCCTCTGAAATCCCTGGCTGACATGATCAAGGGTAAGCAAGGTCGTTTCCGTCAGAACCTGCTCGGTAAGCGTGTTGACTACTCCGGTCGTTCGGTAATTACTGTAGGCCCGACCCTGCGTCTGCACCAGTGCGGTCTGCCTAAGAAGATGGCACTCGAGCTGTTCAAGCCGTTCATCTTCGGCAAGCTGGAAATGCGCGGTCTCGCGACCACTATCAAAGCGGCCAAGAAAATGGTCGAGCGCGAACTGCCAGAGGTTTGGGACGTTCTCGCTGAAGTAATCCGCGAACACCCGGTCCTCCTCAACCGTGCGCCGACCCTTCACCGTCTGGGTATCCAGGCGTTTGAACCGGTTCTGATCGAAGGTAAGGCTATCCAGCTGCACCCTCTGGTCTGCGCCGCGTACAACGCCGACTTCGACGGCGACCAAATGGCCGTGCACGTACCGCTGACACTGGAAGCCCAGTTGGAAGCGCGTGCGTTGATGATGTCGACCAACAACATTCTGTCGCCAGCCAACGGTGAGCCAATCATCGTTCCGTCGCAGGACGTTGTATTGGGTCTGTACTACATGACCCGCGAAGCGATCAACGCCAAAGGCGAAGGTCGAGTATTCGCTGACCTGCAGGAAGTTGACCGTGTGTTCCGTGCCGGCGAAGCCGCACTGCACGCCAAGGTCAAAGTTCGGATCAACGAAACCGTCAACGACCGTGACGGCGGCAGCGTGAGCAACACCCGTATCGTCGACACTACTGTCGGCCGTGCGCTGTTGTACCAAGTTGTGCCAAAAGGTCTGTCGTACGACGTCGTCAACTTGCCGATGAAGAAAAAGGCGATCTCCAAGCTGATCAACCAGTGCTACCGCGTGGTTGGTTTGAAAGAGACCGTGATCTTCGCTGACCAGTTGATGTACACCGGTTTTGCTTACTCGACTATTTCCGGCGTTTCCATCGGCGTTAACGACTTCGTTATCCCGGATGAAAAAGCTCGCATCATCGCGGCTGCTACCGATGAAGTGAAAGAGATCGAAAGCCAGTACGCCTCGGGCCTGGTAACACAGGGCGAGAAGTACAACAAAGTGATCGACCTTTGGTCCAAGGCCAACGACGAAGTCTCCAAGGCGATGATGGCCAACCTCTCGAAAGAGAAGGTTATCGACCGTCACGGCGACGAAGTTGACCAGGAATCCTTCAACTCGATGTACATGATGGCCGACTCGGGCGCACGGGGTTCTGCTGCGCAGATCCGTCAGCTCGCCGGTATGCGTGGCCTGATGGCCAAGCCGGACGGTTCCATCATCGAGACGCCGATTACCGCGAACTTCCGTGAAGGTTTGAGCGTACTCCAATACTTCATCTCAACTCACGGTGCTCGTAAAGGTCTGGCGGATACCGCGTTGAAAACCGCTAACTCCGGTTACCTGACTCGTCGTCTGGTAGACGTTGCACAAGACTTGGTAGTAACCGAGATCGATTGTGGCACCGAGCACGGCCTGCTGATGACTCCGCACATTGAAGGCGGTGACGTTGTAGAGCCGCTGGGTGAGCGCGTATTGGGTCGTGTTATTGCCCGTGACGTATTCAAGCCAGGTACCGAGGAAGTTATCGTTCCTGCCGGCACTCTGGTCGACGAGAAGTGGGTCGAGTTCATCGAGCTCAACAGCATCGACGAAGTGATCGTTCGCTCGCCGATCAGCTGTGAAACCCGCTACGGCATCTGCGCCAAGTGCTACGGCCGTGATTTGGCTCGTGGTCACCAGGTGAACATCGGTGAAGCGGTCGGCGTTATTGCCGCACAGTCCATCGGTGAGCCGGGTACCCAGCTGACCATGCGTACGTTCCACATCGGTGGTGCGGCCAGCCGGACCTCCGCAGCCGACAGCGTTCAGGTGAAGAATGGCGGTACCGTCCGTCTGCACAACCTGAAGCACGTTGAGCGAGTGGATGGCCACTTGGTTGCTGTTTCCCGTTCGGGTGAGCTGGCCATCGCTGATGACTACGGTCGTGAGCGTGAGCGCTACAAGCTGCCGTACGGTGCTGTGATTTCGGTTAAAGAAGGTGACAAGGTCGACGCTGGCGCAATCGTGGCCAAGTGGGATCCGCACACTCACCCAATCGTTACCGAAATGAAAGGTACCGTGACCTACGTGGGCATGGAAGAAGGCATCACGATCAAGCGTCAGACTGACGAATTGACCGGTATGACCAACATTGAAGTACTCGACGCCAAAGATCGTCCAGCTGCCGGTAAGGACATTCGTCCTGCCGTGAAGATGGTCGATGACAACGGCAAGGATCTGTTGCTGCCAGGCACTGACGTAATCGCTCAGTACTTCCTGCCAGCCAACGCCCTGGTCGGTGTAGCGGACGGTGCGAAGATCGCGATCGGTGACGTTATCGCGCGTATCCCGCAAGAAACTTCGAAGACCCGTGACATCACCGGTGGTCTGCCGCGTGTTGCCGACTTGTTCGAAGCTCGTCGTCCGAAAGAAGCGTCGATTCTGGCTGAAGTCAGCGGCACCATCGCGTTTGGTAAAGAGACTAAAGGCAAGCGCCGTCTGGTCATTACCCCGAACGACGGTAGCGATCCGTATGAAGAGCTGATTCCGAAGTGGCGTCACCTGAACGTGTTCGAAGGCGAACAGGTAAACCGCGGCGAAGTTATCTCCGACGGCCCAAGCGATCCACACGACATTCTGCGTCTGCTGGGTGTGAGTGCGCTGGCCAAGTACATCGTTAACGAGATCCAGGACGTTTACCGTCTGCAAGGCGTGAAGATCAACGACAAGCACATCGAGACCATTCTGCGTCAGATGCTGCGTAAAGTTGAAATCGCTGAATCCGGCGATTCCAGTTTCATCAAGGGCGACCAGATGGAACTGACTCACGTACTGGTAGAAAACGAGCGCCTGGCGAACGAAGAGAAATTTGTCTCCAAGTTCACTCGCGTGCTGCTGGGTATCACCAAGGCGTCGTTGTCCACTGAGTCGTTCATCTCGGCGGCCTCCTTCCAGGAGACCACTCGCGTACTGACCGAAGCAGCGGTAACCGGCAAGCGCGATTACCTGCGCGGCCTGAAAGAAAACGTGGTTGTGGGTCGTCTGATCCCAGCCGGTACCGGTTTGGCTTACCACAGCGAGCGTAAGCGCCGCCGTGATGCGGACAAGCCGCTGCGCGTGAGCGCCAGTGAAGTGGAAGCTGCACTGACCGAAGCGCTGAACTCAAGCGGTAACTGAGTTCTGCGATAGATGAGTCTGGGCCCTGGCAGCCCCATTCGTCGGATCGAGGCATTTTTGCCCCGATTCGACGAGAGGGGAGGTCGGGGCCTTGCCTTGACTGGGGGCAAGATCCTCTTTAGACTCTTGTACCCCTAAATTTGGCGGGAATTCGTTCCTGCCATTTTGCTTTTCTTGCAAGACAATAGCGTCGCAAGACAACAGTGGAGCTAGTAGATGGCAACTATCAACCAGCTGGTACGTCAGCCGCGTAAGCGTATCGTCGAGAAATCCGACGTGCCTGCGCTGCAGAACTGCCCGCAACGTCGTGGCGTATGCACTCGTGTGTATACCACCACGCCGAAAAAACCTAACTCGGCACTGCGTAAAGTATGCCGTGTGCGCCTGACCAACGGTTTCGAGGTTTCCTCGTACATCGGTGGTGAAGGTCACAACCTGCAAGAGCACAGCGTGGTACTGATCCGCGGCGGTCGTGTAAAAGACTTGCCAGGTGTTCGTTACCACACCGTACGCGGTTCCTTGGATACTTCCGGCGTTAAAGGTCGTAACCAGGGTCGTTCGAAGTACGGTACCAAGAAGCCTAAGTAGTAGCGGCTTTTTGTAAAACTGAATCATCTTATTTTCTGAGTCGATAAGAGTAAGGTCGGAGGCGTCCCGCAAGGGCACCGATTCCGAACGAACCTGAAGACCGTTTGAGGGCTTATCCATGCCAAGAAGACGCGTAGCAGCCAAGCGCGAAGTGCTTGACGATCCAAAATACGGAAGCCAAATCCTGGCCAAGTTCATGAACCACGTGATGGAAAGCGGCAAGAAAGCCGTTGCCGAGCGTATCGTTTATGGCGCGCTGGAAAAGGTTAAAGAACGCAAGAACAGCGACCCCCTGGAAATCTTCGAGAAAGCTCTCGACGCCATCGCTCCGCTGGTCGAAGTGAAGTCGCGCCGTGTAGGCGGTGCTACTTACCAGGTTCCGGTTGAAGTTCGTCCGTCCCGTCGTAACGCTCTGGCAATGCGCTGGTTGGTAGACTTCGCCCGTAAGCGCGGCGAGAAGTCTATGGCTCTGCGTTTGGCTGGCGAACTGTTGGACGCTGCTGAAGGTAAAGGTGCTGCTGTTAAGAAGCGTGAAGACGTGCACCGTATGGCTGAAGCTAACAAAGCTTTCTCGCACTACCGCTTCTAATCTTAGCTTCACTAATTTTGCGAGGGCTTTATGGCTCGTACTACTCCGATTAGCCGCTACCGTAACATCGGTATCGTTGCTCACGTGGATGCTGGTAAAACCACCACCACTGAGCGCGTACTGTTTTACACCGGCAAAAGTCACAAAATGGGCGAGGTGCATGACGGCGCCGCGACCACAGACTGGATGGTTCAGGAGCAGGAGCGTGGTATTACCATTACTTCTGCTGCTATTACCGCCTTCTGGAAAGGTTCCGAGAAGCAGTACAAAGACGAGCATCGCTTCAACGTAATCGATACCCCGGGCCACGTAGACTTCACCATTGAAGTTGAGCGTTCTCTGCGCGTACTCGACGGCGCTGTCGTTGTGTTCTGCGGTACCTCGGGTGTTGAGCCTCAGTCGGAAACCGTATGGCGTCAAGCCAACAAATACGGCGTTCCACGTCTTGTTTACGTAAACAAGATGGACCGTGCTGGTGCCAACTTCCTGCGCGTGATCGGTCAGATCAAGCAGCGTCTGGGTCACACTCCGGTGCCAATCCAATTGGCGATCGGTTCCGAAGACAACTTCCAGGGTCAGATCGATCTGATCAACATGGAAGCTGTTTACTGGAACGACTCCGACAAAGGTATGGTTCCTGTTCGTAAGCCTATCCCTGCAGAGTTGCAGGAGCTGGCTGACGAGTGGCGTAACAACATGGTTGAGGCTGCTGCCGAAGCCAGCGAAGAGCTGATGAACAAGTACCTCGAAGGTGAAGAACTCACCAACGTGGAAATCAAGGCCGCTCTGCGTCAGCGTACTATTGCTGGCGAAATCGTCCTGGCTGTTTGCGGTTCTTCCTTCAAGAACAAGGGCGTTCCCCTGGTTCTCGACGCCGTTATCGACTACTTGCCTGCTCCAACCGACATTCCTGCTATCAAGGGTTCCAACCCTGATAACGAGGAAGAAGAGATGGAGCGTCACGCCGATGATAGCGAGCCGTTCTCGGCTCTGGCGTTCAAGATCGCTACCGACCCATTCGTGGGTACTTTGACCTTCGTCCGCGTTTACTCGGGCGTGTTGGCCTCCGGCGACGGCGTGATCAACTCGGTTAAAGGCAAGAAAGAGCGTGTGGGTCGTATGGTGCAAATGCACGCAAACGCCCGCGAAGAGATCAAGGAAGTACGCGCTGGTGACATCGCGGCCCTGATCGGCATGAAGGACGTCACCACTGGTGAGACTTTGTGCGACGCTGCCAAGCCAATCATCCTGGTTCGCATGGACTTCCCGGAGCCGGTTATTTCGGTTGCCGTAGAGCCTAAGACCAAGGATGACCAGGAAAAAATGGGTATCGCTCTGGGCAAGCTTGCTCAGGAAGATCCATCTTTCCGTGTCAAGACTGATGAAGAGACTGGTCAAACGATCATCTCCGGCATGGGCGAGCTGCACCTGGACATCCTGGTTGACCGGATGCGCCGTGAGTTCAACGTCGAAGCCAACATCGGTAAGCCTCAGGTTTCCTATCGTGAGCGCATCACGAAGAACTGTGAAATCGAAGGCAAGTTCGTTCGTCAGTCCGGCGGTCGTGGTCAGTTCGGTCACTGCTGGATCCGTTTTGCTCCTGCTGACGAAGGTCAGGAAGGTCTGCAATTCGTGAACGAAGTAGTGGGTGGTGTTGTTCCTAAGGAATACATCCCTGCTATCCAGAAGGGTATCGAAGAGCAGATGAAGAACGGTGTTGTTGCCGGCTATCCGCTGATCGGCCTGAAAGCAACCGTTTTTGACGGTTCTTACCACGACGTCGACTCCAACGAGATGGCGTTCAAGGTGGCTGCTTCCATGGCAACCAAGCAACTGGCCCAGAAGGGCGGTGGTGAGTTGCTTGAGCCAATCATGGCGGTAGAAGTTGTTACACCTGAAGACTATATGGGTGATGTCATGGGCGACCTTAACCGTCGTCGCGGCATGATCTTGGGTATGGAAGACACGGTTTCCGGCAAAGTGATTCGCGCCGAGGTTCCGTTGGGTGAGATGTTCGGTTATGCGACCGACGTTCGCTCCATGTCCCAGGGTCGCGCAAGCTACTCTATGGAATTCAAAAAATACAACACAGCTCCGGCGCACATCGCTGAAACTGTATCCAAAAAACAAGGCTGATTCAGTCCTTTAGGCAAGGAGTTAATTGTCGTGGCTAAAGAAAAATTTGATCGTTCCCTACCGCACGTCAACGTTGGCACCATCGGTCACGTTGACCACGGTAAAACCACTCTGACTGCTGCTCTGACTCGCGTTTGCTCCGAAGTATTCGGTTCTGCAATCGTTGATTTCGATAAAATCGACAGTGCACCAGAAGAAAAAGCTCGTGGTATCACCATCAACACCGCGCACGTTGAATACAACTCGCTGATCCGTCACTACGCTCACGTTGACTGCCCAGGTCACGCTGACTATGTGAAGAACATGATCACCGGTGCTGCCCAGATGGACGGCGCGATCCTGGTTTGCTCGGCCGCTGATGGTCCGATGCCACAAACCCGTGAGCACATCCTGCTGTCCCGTCAGGTAGGTGTTCCGTACATCGTGGTTTACCTGAACAAGGCTGACCTGGTAGACGACGCTGAGCTGCTGGAACTGGTTGAGATGGAAGTGCGCGATCTGCTGAGCACTTACGACTTCCCAGGCGACGACACTCCGATCATCATCGGTTCTGCTCGTATGGCTCTGGAAGGCAAAGATGACAACGAAATGGGCACCACGTCCGTTCGTAAACTGGTTGAAACTCTGGACAGCTACATCCCAGACCCAGTTCGTGTTATCGACAAGCCGTTCCTGATGCCAATCGAAGACGTATTCTCGATCTCTGGTCGCGGTACTGTTGTGACTGGTCGTATCGAGCGCGGTATCGTTAAGGTTCAAGATCCACTGGAAATCGTTGGTCTGCGTGACACTACCGTCACCACCTGCACCGGTGTTGAAATGTTCCGTAAGCTGCTCGACGAAGGTCGTGCTGGCGAGAACTGCGGCGTTCTGCTGCGTGGTACCAAGCGTGACGACGTTGAGCGTGGCCAGGTTCTGGTTAAGCCAGGTTCGGTTAAGCCGCACACCAAGTTCGAAGCTGAAGTGTACGTGCTGAGCAAAGAAGAAGGCGGTCGTCACACTCCGTTCTTCAAAGGCTACCGTCCACAGTTCTACTTCCGTACTACTGACGTGACTGGCAACTGCGAACTGCCGGAAGGCGTTGAGATGGTAATGCCGGGCGACAACATCAAAATGGTTGTTACCTTGATCAAAACCATCGCAATGGAAGACGGTCTGCGTTTCGCTATTCGCGAAGGCGGCCGTACCGTTGGTGCTGGCGTTGTAGCTAAAATCATCGAGTAATTATCTCTTTCGAGATAGCTCTTGGTTTTGAGAAGGCCCCCCGCTTAGCGGGGGCCTTTTTTATTGGGTTGACACCTATCTGGGGCGTCTATAGAATTGCGCCTCCTTTTAACGGGCGTATTGCGCTCGCTGGGAATAGCAGCCGGAGTCTGAAATCCAATGCAAAATCAGCAAATCCGTATCAGGTTGAAGGCTTTTGACCATCGCCTGATCGACCAATCCACCCAGGAAATCGTGGAAACCGCGAAACGTACTGGTGCACAAGTGCGTGGTCCAATTCCACTGCCTACCCGTAAAGAGCGGTTCACCGTTCTGGTCTCCCCGCACGTCAACAAAGACGCGCGTGACCAGTACGAGATCCGTACTCATAAGCGCGTACTGGACATCGTCCAGCCAACGGATAAAACCGTTGATGCACTTATGAAGCTCGATCTGGCGGCCGGTGTGGAAGTACAGATCAGCCTCGGCTAAGACTTGGGTCTTAGTCGTGTAACGCTCTGAAATGGGCGGCCATAGCGGGTGAAAGCCCCGTACACTCATGAGGTTTACAACATGACTATTGGTGTAGTCGGTCGTAAATGCGGTATGACCCGTATTTTCACCGAAGAAGGTGTCTCCATTCCGGTCACGGTCATTGAGATCGAGCCGAATCGCGTCACCCAGTTCAAAACTGAAGAAACCGATGGCTATCGTGCAGTGCAAGTCACTGTAGGCGAGCGTCGTGCTTCGCGTGTGACTGCTGCTCAAGCGGGGCACTTCGCTAAAGCAAACGTTGCAGCTGGTCGCACTGTTATGGAGTTCCGTCTTGAAGACGGCGACTACCAGGCTGGCGATCTGATCAACGCTGAAATCTTCGCCGCTGGTCAACTGGTTGATGTAACCGGTCAGTCCAAGGGTAAAGGCTTCCAGGGTACGATCAAGCGTTGGAATTTCCGTGGCCAAGACAACACTCACGGTAACTCCGTCTCCCACCGCGTCCCGGGCTCTATTGGCCAGTGCCAGACTCCTGGTCGTGTATTCAAGGGCAAAAAAATGTCCGGTCATATGGGCGCTGAGCGCGTGACCGTGCAGTCCCTCGAAGTAGTGCGCGTCGACGCTGAACGCAATCTGTTGTTGGTCAAGGGTGCTGTTCCTGGCGCTACTGGCGGCAACCTGGTTGTACGTCCAGCGGCCAAGGCTCGCGGTTAAGGGGAAGCTGACATGCAATTAAATGTAAATGACGCTCAAGCGATCGAAGTTTCCGAACTGACATTTGGCGGCGAATTCAACGAGACGCTGGTTCACCAAGCAGTCGTGGCCTACATGGCCGGCGGCCGTCAAGGTAGCAAGCAGCAAAAGACCCGTTCCGACGTTCGTGGTGGCGGTAAGCGCCCTTGGCGTCAGAAAGGCACTGGCCGTGCTCGTGCCGGTACTATCCGTAGCCCAATCTGGCGTGGCGGCGGTACCACTTTCGCAGCTCGTCCACAGGATCACTCTCAGAAGCTCAACAAGAAGATGTACCGCGCAGCTCTGCGCTCCATCCTTGCTGAACTCGTGCGTACTGATCGTCTGGTCGTGGTTCAGGACTTCGCTGTTGAAAGTCCAAAAACCAAAGATCTGCTGGGCAAACTGAACAACATGAGCCTGACCGACGTTTTGATCGTGTCTGAAGCTGTTGATCAGAACCTGTACCTGGCTGCTCGCAACCTGCCACACGTTGATGTGCGTGACGTGCAAGGTTCCGATCCAGTTAGTCTGATCGCATACGACAAGGTGTTGATCACCGTGTCGGCCGTGAAGAAATTCGAGGAGCTGCTGGGATGAACCAGGAACGCGTATTTAAAGTTCTGCTTGGCCCGCACGTTTCCGAAAAGGCTACGGTTCTGGCTGACAAGAAAGGCCAGTTCGTTTTCAAGGTTGCAACTGACGCAACCAAGCTGGAAATCAAGAAGGCCGTCGAAAGCCTGTTCAGCGTGAAAGTAGAGCGTGTTACTACCCTGAACGTTCTGGGTAAGAGCAAGCGCACTGCTCGCGGTCTGGGCAAGCGTAATGACTGGAAGAAGGCAGTTATCTCCCTTCAGCCAGGCCAAGATCTCGATTTCAGCAGCAGTGCTGAGTAAGGAAGGGGTGCATCATGGCAATCGTTAAATGCAAACCGACTTCCCCTGGCCGCCGTTTTGTGGTCAAGGTGGTCAACCAGGAGCTGCATAAAGGCGCTCCTCACGCACCGCTGCTCGAGAAAAAATCGAAGACTGGTGGTCGTAACAACAATGGTCGTATTACCACTCGTCACATCGGTGGTGGCCATAAGCAGCATTATCGTCTGGTCGACTTCCGTCGCAACGACAAAGATGGCATCTCTGCCACTGTCGAGCGTATTGAATACGATCCAAACCGTACTGCTCACATCGCTCTGCTGCTGTACGCAGATGGCGAGCGTCGCTACATCATCGCCCCTAAAGGCGTGAGCGCTGGCGACCAGCTGATCGCAGGTGCTCTGGCGCCGATCAAGCCGGGCAACGCTCTGCAACTGCGTAACATTCCAGTTGGTAGCACCGTACACGGCATCGAATTGAAGCCAGGTAAAGGCGCGCAAATCGCTCGTTCCGCTGGTGCTTCGGCTCAGCTGATCGCTCGTGAAGGTGTCTACGTGACCCTGCGTCTGCGTTCTGGTGAGATGCGTAAAGTGCTGGCTGAATGCCGCGCGACCCTGGGTGAAGTCTCGAACTCCGAGCACAGCCTGCGTTCGCTGGGTAAAGCTGGTGCCAAACGCTGGCGTGGCGTTCGCCCAACCGTTCGTGGTGTTGCCATGAACCCGGTTGACCACCCACACGGTGGTGGTGAAGGTCGTACCTCTGGTGGTCGTCATCCGGTATCGCCATGGGGCTTCCCGACTAAGGGCGCGAAGACTCGTGGTAATAAGCGTACCGACAAAATGATCGTCCGTCGTCGCAAGTAAATAGAGGGATACGACAGTGCCACGTTCTCTGAAAAAAGGTCCTTTTATTGATCTTCACCTACTGAAGAAGATCGAAGTGGCGGCGGAAAAGAACGATCGCAAACCGGTGAAAACCTGGTCGCGCCGTTCGATGATCCTGCCACAAATGGTCGGTCTGACCATCGCTGTACACAACGGTCGTCTGCACGTCCCAGTTCTCGTGAACGAAGACATGGTTGGCCACAAACTGGGCGAGTTCGCCGGTACCCGCACTTATCGTGGGCACGTGGCTGACAAGAAAGCCAAGCGTTAAGGGGTTAGGAAATGGAAGTAGCCGCTAAGTTGTCGGGCGCTCGAATCTCCGCCCAGAAAGCCCGCTTGGTCGCCGACCAGATCCGCGGGAAGAAGGTGGGCGAAGCGCTCAACCTGTTGGCTTTCAGCAGTAAGAAAGCCGCCGAGATCATGAAGAAAGTGCTGGAGTCGGCCGTAGCCAACGCCGAGCATAACGAAGGCGCAGACGTTGATGACCTGAAGGTCAGCACCGTTTTCGTCAACGAAGGGCGTTCGCTGAAGCGCATCATGCCACGTGCCAAAGGCCGTGCTGATCGCATCGTCAAGCGGTCTTGCCATATCACTGTCAAGGTTGCTGACAAGTAACGGAGTCGAAGAGATGGGTCAGAAAGTACATCCCATTGGCATTCGCCTGGGAATCGTCAAGGAGCACACCTCCGTCTGGTACGCAGACGGTCGGACTTATGCGGACTACTTGTTCGCTGATCTGAAGGTGCGTGAGTATCTCCAAGACAAACTAAAAAGCGCGTCCGTAAGCCGTATCGATATCCATCGTCCGGCCCAAACTGCACGTATCACCATCCACACCGCTCGTCCAGGTATCGTTATCGGGAAGAAAGGTGAAGATGTTGAGAAACTGCGTCAGGACCTGACCAAGCAAATGGGTGTGCCTGTGCACATCAATATCGAAGAGATCCGTAAGCCGGAACTCGACGGTATGCTGGTTGCGCAGAGCGTAGCTCAGCAGCTGGAGCGTCGCGTAATGTTCCGTCGCGCTATGAAGCGCGCTGTACAGAACGCCATGCGCATTGGTGCCAAAGGCATCAAAATCCAAGTGAGCGGTCGTCTCGGCGGTGCTGAAATCGCACGTACTGAATGGTATCGCGAAGGTCGTGTGCCACTGCACACCCTGCGTGCCGACATCGACTATGCCAACTACGAAGCTCACACCACTTATGGTGTGATCGGTGTAAAGGTTTGGATCTTCAAAGGCGAAGTAATTGGTGGTCGCCAAGAAGAACTGAAACCACAAGCACCAGCGCCTCGTAAAAAAGCTGCTAAGTAAGGGGTACGCCAAATGTTGCAACCAAAGCGTACGAAGTTCCGCAAGCAGATGACAGGCCACAACCGTGGTCTGGCTCAGCGCGGTAGCAAAGTCAGCTTCGGCGAGTTCGCGCTGAAGTCTGTAGCTCGTGGTCGTCTCACCGCTCGTCAGATCGAGTCAGCGCGTCGTGCACTGACCCGTCACGTTAAACGTGGCGGCAAGATCTGGATCCGTGTATTCCCGGACAAGCCGATCTCCAAAAAACCTCTCGAGGTTCGGATGGGTAAAGGTAAGGGTAACGTGGAATACTGGGTAGCCCAGATTCAGCCAGGCAAAGTCCTGTATGAAATCGAGGGTGTAACTGAAGAGCTGGCGCGTGAGGCTTTTGCCCTGGCTGCTGCAAAGCTGCCGCTCGCCACCGCCTTTGTTAAACGGACGGTGATGTGATGAAAGCGAATGAACTTCGTGAAAAATCCGCACAGCAGCTGAACGAGCAACTGCTCGGCCTGCTGCGCGACCAGTTCAATCTGCGTATGCAGAAAGCAACTGGCCAGTTGGGGCAGTCTCATCTGCTCTCGCAAGTTAAGCGTGACATTGCTCGCGTGAAGACTGTGCTCAACCAGCAGGCAGGTAAGTGATCATGGCTGAAGCCGAAAAGACTGTCCGTACGCTGACTGGCCGTGTTGTCAGCGACAAGATGGACAAAACCATCACCGTTCTGATCGAGCGTCGCGTTAAGCACCCGATCTACGGTAAATATGTTAAGCGTTCGACTAAGCTGCACGCGCACGACGAAACCAATCAGTGCCACATCGGCGACAAAGTCACTATTCGTGAAACTCGTCCGATGGCCAAGACCAAGTCTTGGGCGCTGGTTGATGTTCTCGAACGCGCTGTGGAAGTCTAAGGACTAGGGGTCGGAGAAATTATATGATTCAGACTCAATCCATGCTCGATGTGGCCGATAACAGCGGCGCTCGCCGTGTTATGTGCATCAAGGTGCTGGGTGGCTCCCATCGTCGTTACGCTGGTATCGGTGACATCATCAAAGTTACCGTCAAGGAAGCAATTCCTCGCGGTAAAGTGAAAAAAGGCCAAGTGATGACTGCTGTTGTAGTCCGCACTCGTCACGGCGTACGCCGTGCAGATGGCTCCATTATCCGCTTTGATGGCAACGCTGCTGTTCTTCTGAACAACAAGCAAGAGCCGATCGGCACCCGTATCTTTGGGCCAGTGACCCGTGAACTTCGTACTGAGAAGTTCATGAAGATCGTCTCGCTCGCCCCAGAAGTGCTGTAAGGAGATCCGACATGCAAAAGATTCGTCGTGACGACGAGATCATCGTGATCGCCGGCAAAGACAAAGGTAAGCGCGGTAAGGTGCTGAAGGTTCTCGCTGATGACCGTCTGGTCGTTGGTGGTTTGAACCTGGTCAAGCGTCATACCAAGCCTAACCCGATGTCGGGCGTACAGGGCGGTATCGTCGAAAAAGAAGCGCCACTGCACGCTTCTAACGTCGCCATTTTCAACGGCGAAACCAACAAGGCTGATCGTGTTGGTTTCAAAGTAGAAGACGGTAAGAAAATTCGTGTCTTCAAGTCGACCCAAAAAGCGGTTGATGCTTGAACACTGCTAGGTAGATAAGACCATGGCACGACTACAAGAGATTTACCGGAAGGAAATCGCCCCCAAGCTTAAGGAAGAACTTAAGCTCGGGAACGTGATGGAAGTTCCGCGCGTTACCAAAATCACCCTGAACATGGGTCTGGGCGAAGCGATCGGCGACAAAAAAGTCATCGAGCACGCTGTTGCTGACCTGGAAAAGATCACCGGCCAGAAAGTCGTTGTGACCTACGCTCGGAAATCCATCGCTGGCTTTAAAGTCCGTGAAGGTTGGCCGATCGGCGTCAAAGTGACCCTGCGCCGTGAGCGTATGTACGAATTCCTGGATCGTCTGCTGTCGATCTCCCTGCCTCGGGTTCGCGACTTCCGCGGCCTGAATGCCAAGTCCTTCGATGGTCGTGGTAACTACAGCATGGGCGTGAAAGAGCAGATCATCTTCCCGGAAATCGACTACGACAAGATCGATGCTCTCCGCGGTCTGGACATCACCCTGACCACCACTGCCAAGAACGATGATGAAGGTCGCGCCCTGTTGCGTGCTTTCAAATTCCCGTTCCGCAACTGATTGGAGTAGGACCATGGCCAAGATGAGCATGAAAAATCGCGAGCTGAAGCGTCAGCTCACGGTTGCCAAGTACGCCAAAAAGCGTGCAGCACTGAAAGCAATCATCGTTGATCTGAACGCAAGTCCAGAAGCGCGTTGGGAAGCTACAGTTGCCCTGCAGAAGCAGCCACGTGACGCAAGCGCCTCGCGCATGCGTAACCGCTGCCGCCTGACTGGTCGTCCGCACGGCGTTTACCGCAAGTTCGGCCTCGGCCGTAACAAGCTGCGTGAAGCGGCAATGCGTGGTGACGTACCAGGTCTGGTTAAAGCTAGCTGGTAAGTACTTTCAGCGTCCAGGTGGTCTGAATCGAAAGATACTGACCACCGGTGACCTTGAATCTGGAACAAGCCCCTTTTGGGGCTTGTTTCATTTCCGGAGTGTGTCTAGAATACCCGGCTCGCCTGAGCCCGTGTTTTCTATGCTCGGAGATTCTCGGCGACATATGTAGCCGTAAGGCTAATTTTTTTGTATTAGGAGCGTCTAGCCCATGAGTATGCAGGACCCGTTAGCGGACATGCTAACTCGTATCCGTAATGCCCAGATGGCTGAAAAGTCCGTCGTAAGCATGCCATCTTCCAAGTTGAAGGTAGCTGTTGCCAAAGTCCTGAAAGACGAAGGCTACATTGCGGGTTATCAGATCAGCAGCGAAATCAAACCACTGCTGTCCATCGAGCTGAAGTACTTCGAGGGCCGTTCGGTCATCGAGGAAGTTAAGCGCGTTAGCCGTCCAGGCCTGCGTCAGTACAAGTCCGCTGAAGATCTGCCGAAAGTTCGTGGCGGTCTGGGCGTGTCTATCGTCTCCACCAACAAAGGTGTGATGACGGATCGTGCTGCGCGCGCTGCCGGTGTCGGCGGCGAAGTTCTTTGCACTGTGTTCTAAGGGGGGATAAGCATGTCTCGCGTCGCTAAGAACCCCGTTAAGCTGCCAGCCGGTGTCGAAGTCAAATTCGCAGGCCAACAGCTTTCGGTGAAGGGTGCCAAGGGCACTCTTGAACTGAACATCCATTCGTCCGTTGAGATCGTTGAAGAAGCTGGTGAGCTGCGTTTCGCTGCTCGCAATGGCGATCAACAAACTCGCGCAATGGCCGGTACCACGCGTGCGTTGGTAAACAACATGGTCCAAGGCGTAAGCCAAGGCTTCGAGCGTAAGCTCCAGCTGGTCGGTGTTGGTTACAAAGCGCAAGCAAAAGGCACGGTTTTGAACCTGGCCCTTGGCTTCTCGCACCCAGTGGATTACGAACTGCCGGAAGGCATCACCGCTGAGACCCCTAGCCAAACCGATATCCTGATCAAGGGTATTGATAAGCAGCTGGTAGGTCAGGTGGCCGCTGAGATCCGCGACTTCCGTCCACCAGAGCCGTACAAAGGCAAAGGTGTGCGCTACGCGGACGAAGTCGTCCGTCGTAAAGAAGCCAAGAAGAAGTAGGGCATAGCAAATGACCGACAAAAAAGTTACTCGACTGCGTCGCGCTCGCAAAGCACGCCTGAAAATGCACGAACTCGAAGTCGTGCGTCTCTGCGTGTTCCGCTCGTCGCAGCACATCTACGCCCAGGTCATCTCGGCCGACGGCAACAAAGTTCTGGCAAGTGCCTCGACTTTGGATAAAGAACTGCGTGATGGTGCCACTGGCAACATCGACGCGGCCACAAAGGTTGGCCAGCTGGTCGCTACGCGTGCTAAGGCCGCTGGCGTCTCGCAAGTGGCTTTCGACCGCTCTGGCTTCAAGTACCATGGCCGCGTTAAAGCGCTGGCTGATGCTGCTCGTGAAGCTGGGCTGGAGTTCTAAGTTATGTCAAATAACGACCAAAAGCGCGACGAAGGCTACATTGAGAAGCTGGTTCAAGTTAACCGCGTAGCCAAAACCGTTAAAGGCGGCCGTATCTTCACTTTCACCGCGTTGACCGTGGTGGGTGATGGTAAAGGGCGTGTTGGCTTCGGCCGTGGCAAGTCGCGTGAAGTGCCTGCTGCGATCCAGAAGGCAATGGAAGCTGCTCGTCGCAACATGATCCAAGTTGATCTGAACGGCACCACTCTGCAGTACGCAATGAAATCCGCCCATGGCGCTTCGAAGGTGTACATGCAGCCTGCTTCTGAAGGTACCGGTATCATCGCTGGCGGCGCTATGCGTGCTGTTCTCGAAGTTGCTGGCGTTCAGAACGTTCTGGCCAAGTGCTACGGCTCGACTAACCCAGTAAACGTGGTTCACGCCACTTTCAAGGGTTTGAAAGCTATGCAATCTCCTGAATCCATTGCCGCCAAGCGTGGCAAAAGCGTCAAGGAGATCTTCTGATCATGGCTACCGTTAAAGTAACGCTGATCAAAAGCATGACCGGTCGCATCCCTAACCACAAATTGTGCGTTAAGGGTTTGGGTCTGCGTCGCATCGGTCACACTGTAGAAGTCCAGGATACTCCCGAGAATCGCGGGATGATCAACAAGGCTTACTACATGCTGCGTGTCGAGGGTTAATCGATGAAACTCAATGATCTGAGTCCAGCGCCGGGTTCCCGTCGTGAAAAGCATCGTCCGGGCCGTGGTATCGGTAGCGGTTTGGGTAAGACTGGTGGCCGTGGCCACAAAGGTCAAACCTCCCGCTCCGGTGGCACCATTGCTCCAGGCTTTGAAGGCGGTCAACAGCCGCTGCATCGTCGCCTGCCTAAGTTCGGTTTCGTATCCCTGAAAGCCATGGACCGCGCAGAAGTGCGTCTGTCCGAGCTGGCTAAAGTGGAAGGCGACATCGTTACTGTGCAGACCCTGAAAGATGCCAACGTGATCAACGTCAACGTACAACGTGTGAAAATCATGTTGTCCGGTGAAGTGACTCGCGCTGTCACTATCGGCAAGGGAATCGGCGCCACCAAAGGTGCGCGTTCGGCTATCGAAGCAGCTGGCGGCAAGTTCGAGGAATAAATGGCTAAGCAAGGTGCTCTCTCAGCGCTCGGCAAAGGCGGTATGTCTGAACTTTGGGCTCGTCTGCGTTTTCTGTTCCTGGCGATTATCGTCTACCGAATAGGCGCACACATCCCGGTTCCAGGTATCAACCCGGACCGACTCGCAGACCTGTTTCGACAGAATGAGGGGACCATTCTTAGCTTGTTCAACATGTTTTCCGGTGGCGCGCTGGAACGGATGAGCATCTTTGCGTTGGGGATCATGCCGTACATCTCGGCATCGATCATCATGCAGTTGATGACCGCCGTCAGTCCGCAACTGGAGCAGTTGAAGAAGGAAGGTGAAGCTGGTCGTCGCAAGATTAGCCAGTACACCCGCTACGGCACTGTCGTCCTCGCCCTGGTCCAAGCTATCGGCATGTCCGTTGGCTTGGCCGGGCAGGGCGTTGCGTTCACTGGTGACTTTGGCTTCCATTTCGTCGCGGTATCCACGTTTGTGGCTGGTGCGATGTTCATGATGTGGCTGGGTGAGCAGATTACTGAGCGTGGTGTTGGTAACGGTATCTCGATGTTGATTTTCGCAGGTATCGTCGCCGGTCTTCCGAGAGCGATAGGGCAGTCTTTCGAGTCTGCGCGTCAGGGTGATATCAACATTTTCGCCTTGGTTGCCATCGGTTTGCTGGCAGTAGCGATTATCGGTTTTGTGGTGTTCATTGAGCGTGGTCAGCGTCGTATTGCTGTTCACTACGCCAAGCGTCAGCAGGGCCGTAAGGTTTTTGCCGCGCAGACCAGCCACTTGCCGCTGAAAGTGAATATGGCCGGTGTTATTCCGGCAATTTTCGCGAGCAGCATTTTGCTGTTTCCGGCTTCGTTGGGTACCTGGTTTGGTCAGTCTGAAAATATGGGCTGGCTGCAGGACCTCTCTCAGTCGATCGCTCCTGGTCAGCCGTTGAATATTCTGCTGTTTAGTGCAGGGATTATTTTCTTCTGCTTCTTCTATACGGCGTTGATGTTCAATCCGAAAGACGTAGCGGAAAACCTGAAGAAGTCCGGTGCCTTTATTCCGGGCATTCGTCCAGGTGAGCAGTCTGCACGCTACATTGATGGCGTTCTGACCCGTTTAACCCTGTTCGGTGCTCTATATATGACGGCCGTGTGCTTGTTGCCCCAGTTCCTGGTGGTTGCAGCAAACGTTCCGTTCTACCTTGGCGGGACCTCGTTGCTGATCGTCGTCGTGGTTGTGATGGACTTCATGTCCCAAGTACAATCGCACCTCGTTTCGCACCAGTACGAATCCCTGATGAAGAAAGCCAACCTGAAGGGCTACGGCAGCGGCATGTTGCGCTGAGTACCCCATAAGGTTCGAGGAGTTGGTGATGAAAGTTCGTGCATCGGTGAAAAAGCTGTGCCGTAACTGCAAGATTATTCGCCGCGAAGGTGTTGTTCGAGTAATTTGCAGCGCGGAACCGCGTCACAAACAGCGCCAAGGCTGAGTGTGATCCGCTTGAAGCCCGGCAGCTAGTGCGCTGCCGGGTTGATTATTTGTTATTACAGCGATATTATCTCGCGCCCTATTTCTTGGCTTCCGGGGCGTAGGTAGCTGTCAATTGGAGTCCCACTGAATGGCCCGTATTGCAGGCGTTAACATTCCAGATAACAAGCACACTGTTATCTCGCTGACCTACATCTATGGTGTTGGTCGCACTACTGCGCAGAAAATTTGCGCAGTTGCTGGGGTAAACCCAGCCGCTAAGATCAAGGATCTGAGCGACGAGCAGATTGAACAGCTGCGTGGCGAAGTGGCGAAGTTCACCACTGAAGGTGACCTGCGTCGCGAAATCAACATGAAAATCAAGCGTTTGATGGACCTCGGTTGCTATCGCGGTCTGCGTCATCGTCGTGGTCTTCCAGTACGCGGTCAGCGTACCAAGACTAACGCGCGTACCCGTAAAGGTCCGCGTAAGCCGATCCGCAAGTAATCGCCCCAGCGAATCGACAGGAAAATTATCATGGCAAAACCTGCTGCTCGTCCTCGTAAAAAAGTTAAAAAGACAGTGGTTGATGGCATCGCCCACATCCATGCATCTTTTAACAACACCATCGTGACCATCACCGACCGTCAAGGTAACGCGCTTTCTTGGGCTACCTCCGGTGGTTCGGGTTTCCGCGGTTCCCGCAAGTCCACCCCGTTTGCTGCTCAAGTAGCTGCTGAACGTGCTGGTCAAGCTGCGCTGGAATACGGCCTGAAAAACCTCGACGTTAACGTCAAAGGTCCAGGTCCAGGTCGTGAGTCTGCTGTCCGTGCTTTGAACGGCTGTGGCTATAAGATCGCCAGCATCACCGACGTGACGCCAATCCCGCACAACGGGTGCCGTCCGCCGAAGAAGCGCCGCGTGTAATCCAGGAGATTGTAAAGAATGGCTCGTTACATTGGTCCAAAATGCAAACTCGCTCGTCGCGAAGGCACCGATCTCTTCCTGAAGAGCGGCGTGCGCGCGATCGAATCGAAGTGCAACATTGAAGCAGCACCTGGTATCCACGGCCAACGCCGCGGTCGCCAGTCCGATTACGGCACCCAACTGCGTGAAAAGCAGAAGGTCCGTCGTATCTACGGCGTTCTCGAGCGTCAGTTCAGCGGCTACTACAAAGAAGCTGCTGGCAAGAAAGGTGCAACCGGTGAAAACCTGCTGCAACTGCTCGAATGCCGTCTGGACAACGTTGTATACCGTATGGGCTTTGGTTCTACTCGTGCCGAATCCCGTCAGCTGGTATCGCACAAGTCGATCAGCGTTAACGGTCAGACCGTAAACGTTCCGTCCTACCAGGTTCGTGCTGGTGACGTGGTCGCAGTTCGCGAGAAAGCTAAAACCAACTTCGCATTGTCCAAGCTCTCGATCTGTGTGCCCAACGTGGCCGCGTAGAATGGGTAGAAGTAGACACTGAGAAGAAGTCGGGCGTTTTCAAGAACGTTCCAGCTCGCAGTGATCTGTCCGCCGACATCAACGAAAGCCTGATTGTCGAGCTCTACTCCAAGTAAGGGCTAGAAAATAGGTGCATCCATGCAGATTTCGGTAAATGAGTTCCTGACACCCCGCCACATTGATGTGCAGGTTGTCAGTCCAACCCGCGCCAAGATCACTCTCGAGCCTCTCGAGCGTGGTTTTGGCCACACCCTGGGCAACGCGCTGCGCCGCATCCTGTTGTCCTCAATGCCCGGCTGTGCAGTAGTCGAGGCCGAGATTGACGGTGTGCTCCACGAGTACAGCGCCATCGAAGGTGTACAGGAAGACGTAATTGAAATCCTGTTGAACCTTAAAGGTCTGGCTATCAAGCTGCACGGCCGTGACGAAGTTACGCTGACCTTGTCGAAGAAGGGTTCGGGGGTGGTTACCGCTGCCGATATTCAGCTGGATCATGATGTCGAGATCGTTAACCCCGATCACGTAATCGCTAACCTGGCGTCTAACGGCGCCCTGAACATGAAGCTCACTGTAGCTCGTGGTCGTGGTTATGAACCGGCCGACTCGCGTCAGAGCGATGAAGACGAAAGCCGCAGCATTGGTCGCTTGCAGCTTGACTCTTCGTTCAGCCCGGTTCGCCGTATCGCATACGTGGTGGAAAACGCCCGTGTCGAACAGCGTACTAACCTGGACAAGCTGGTTATTGATCTGGAAACCAACGGTACTCTGGATCCTGAAGAGGCTATTCGCCGCGCTGCAACCATTCTGCAACAGCAGTTGGCTGCGTTCGTCGACCTCAAAGGTGACAGCGAACCAGTGGTAATCGAGCAGGAAGACGAGATCGATCCGATCCTGCTTCGCCCGGTTGACGATCTGGAACTGACTGTACGTTCGGCTAACTGCCTTAAGGCGGAAAACATTTACTACATCGGTGACCTGATTCAGCGTACCGAAGTAGAACTGTTGAAGACTCCGAACCTGGGCAAGAAATCCTTGACTGAAATCAAGGACGTTCTGGCCTCCCGCGGTCTGTCCCTCGGCATGCGCCTCGACAACTGGCCGCCTGCAAGTCTTAAGAAGGACGACAAGGCGACTGCCTGATCGTCGTAATCACCGAACGTGAGTTTGGTAAGGAATGAACCATGCGTCATCGTAAAAGTGGTCGTCACCTGAGCCGTACCAGCTCGCACCGCAAGGCCATGTTTCAAAACATGGCGGTGTCGCTGTTCGAGCACGAGCTGATCAAAACTACACTGCCGAAAGCTAAAGAACTGCGTCGCGTTGCTGAGCCGCTGATCACTTTGGCCAAGACAGACAGCCTGGCTAACCGCCGTCTGGCTTTCGACCGTACTCGTTCGAAAGCTATCGTTGGTAAGCTCTTCAACGACCTGGGCAAGCGTTACGCTACCCGTGAGGGTGGCTACCTGCGCATCCTCAAGTGCGGTTTCCGCGCTGGTGACAACGCGCCTATGGCGTACGTTGAGTTGGTTGATCGTGCTACTGCCGGCGAAGCTGTAAGCGCCGAGTAAGACGACAAGCTGTAACGAAGAACCGGGCCTTAGTGCCCGGTTTTTTGTGGGCGATAGAAAAGCCATCTATATTATTCGGGTCGCTACCGGTTCTCTTTTAAGCAGACGCTATTCGCCCTGACGGGTAATTAGTTATTTTCTATCAAAGCCCATAATTTAATGCATTTGATGGTGTCATCTTGATGGTCAATACTCCCTCCAAGCCGATAGCCGGCAGTTAAGCCTGACCTGAGGAAGATTGAGCATGAGCCTGAAAACGCTTACGACCGCCAGTGGCGCTCCCGTTGCTGACAACCAGAACTCCCGCACTGCTGGCCCGCGCGGCCCGTTGCTGCTTGATGACTTTCATCTGATTGAAAAGCTTGCGCACTTCAACCGCGAAAACATTCCTGAGCGTCGTGTGCACGCCAAGGGTTCAGGTGCCTACGGAACGTTCACCGTTACACGCGACATCACTCAATACACACGTGCCAAGTTGTTCGAGACCGTTGGTAAACAAACGCCAACGTTCCTGCGCTTCTCTACCGTGGGTGGTGAGCGTGGTTCGGCAGACACTGCGCGTGACCCGCGGGGCTTCGCTTTGAAGTTCTATACCGAAGAAGGTAACTGGGACATCGTTGGCAATAACACCCCGGTATTCTTCATCCGCGATCCGCTCAAATTTCCCGATTTCATCCACACCCAGAAGCGACTGCCGCAGAGCAACCTTGGCAGTAACCAAGCCAAATGGGACTTCTGGTCACACTCGCCCGAGGCGCTGCATCAGATCACCATTCTGTTTTCGGACCGCGGTATCCCCGACGGCTACCGTCATATGCACGGCTTTGGTAGCCACACCTACAGCCTGATCAACGCTAAGGGTGAGCGTCATTGGGTGAAGTGGCACTACAAAACCAAACAAGGCATCAAGAACCTGGCGCCAGATGTGGCTGCGCGCTTGGCCGGTACCGATCCTGATTACGCTCAACGCGACCTGTTTGCTGCGATTGAGCGCGGCGACTTTCCGAAATGGAGTGTCAATATCCAAATCATGACCGAGGCTCAGGCTGCCGCTCACTATGAGAACCCCTTCGATGTGACCAAGACCTGGTCGCAGCAGGAGTTCCCACTGATCGAAGTCGGCGAGTTGGAGCTGAATCGCAATCCCTTGAATTATTTTGCCGAGGTCGAGCAGGCTACATTTGGCCCAAGCAACATGGTGCCTG
This sequence comes from Pseudomonas sp. S3_A03, assembly GCF_054668275.1. Lineage (NCBI taxonomy): Bacteria > Pseudomonadati > Pseudomonadota > Gammaproteobacteria > Pseudomonadales > Pseudomonadaceae > Pseudomonas > Pseudomonas sp. S3_A03. Next base: position 3,405,984 of record NZ_CP162753.1, on the reverse strand, counting down.
GTGTTGGGTTGTCGCCGGATCGCATGCTGCAAGGTCGCGTGTTTGCCTATGCTGATGCACACCGCTATCGCGTAGGGACCAATCACCAGCAACTGCCGGTGAACGCCCCGCGAAGCCCGGTGAACAGCTATCAGCGTGACGGCTCCATGGCATTTGGTAGCAATGGCGCAGCTGCACCAAATTATGAGCCTAACAGTTACGCTGATGCTCCAAAGCAGGCACCCCAGTATGCAGAGCCGCCCCTGCCGTTGAACGGTGCAGCAGACCGGTATGATCAACGTGAAGACACCGATTACTACAGCCATGCAGGTGCGCTGTACCGGTTGATGGATGATGCCCAGAAAGCTCTGCTGGTCAGCAACATCGCCGGTGCGATGGAAGGCGTCACCAGCGCAGTGGTACAGGTCCAACTGCAACACTTCTACAAGGCCGACCCGGCTTATGGAGAAGCAATCGCAAAGGCGCTGGGTGTAACGCTTAGCTGACTCTAAACGAGAAGCAGAACCGCCCTCATTTGGGCGGTTTTTGCGTTATTTCAGCTACTTTTCTCCGGAAATCTGCACTTTTATGCCGTTGATCCCGTGACCTCCGAGTCATGATGGTTCAAACTACAGGCTTTCAAGCAGGGAGATGTAGGGCGATGCAAGGTCACCCCGACGTAATCGATTACCTCAACACGTTGCTGACGGGCGAACTGGCAGCTCGTGACCAATATTTCATCCACTCGCGTATGTACGAAGACTGGGGTTTTACCGAACTCTACGAGCGTATTAACCATGAGATGGAAGAAGAGGCACAGCACGCCGATGCATTGATGCGCCGGATTCTAATGCTCGAAGGCACGCCGCGTATGCGTCCCGACGATCTGGATGTGGGCACCAGCGTACCTGACATGCTTGCAGCTGATCTTCGTCTTGAATACAAGGTGCGTGCCGCACTCTGCAAGGGCATCGAGCTCTGCGAGCAGCACAGCGACTTCGTCACGCGGGAGATTCTGCGGGTGCAGTTGAACGACACCGAAGAAGATCACACCTATTGGCTGGAAAAGCAGTTGGGCCTGATCAAACTGATTGGCCTGGAAAACTACCTGCAATCGCAATTCTGATTTCCGCTTACAAAAAAGCCCCTGTCACCGCAACGTGACAGGGGCTTTTTCTTGGGCCTGAATCACTCAGGCCCGATCGCGTTCCAACAACGGTTTCAAGTAGTAACCGGTGTGGGACTGCTCCATCTCGCTGACCTGCTCCGGCGTACCTACCGCAATGATCTGGCCACCCTTGGAACCGCCTTCCGGCCCCAGATCCACCAGCCAATCCGCGGTCTTGATCACATCAAGGTTGTGCTCGATCACTACCACCGTATTGCCGTGGTCGCGCAACCGGTGCAACACGTCCAACAGTTGCTGGATATCCGCAAAATGCAGCCCCGTGGTCGGTTCGTCGAGGATATACAGAGTCTTGCCGGTATCGCGTTTGGACAGCTCGCGAGACAGCTTGACCCGTTGCGCCTCGCCACCAGACAGCGTGGTCGCCGATTGCCCCAGCTTGATATACGACAGGCCCACATCCATCAACGTTTGCAGCTTGCGCGCCAACGCTGGGACCGCGTCGAAAAACATACGAGCTTCCTCGATAGTCATCTCCAGGGTTTCGTGGATGCTCTTGCCTTTGTATTTGATCTCCAGGGTTTCACGGTTATAGCGTTTGCTCTTGCACACATCGCACGGCACGTAGATGTCCGGCAAAAAGTGCATCTCTACCTTGATCAAGCCATCGCCCTGGCATGCTTCGCATCGCCCGCCCTTGACGTTGAACGAGAACCGACCAGGCCCGTAACCGCGCGAGCGGGACTCCGGTACTCCGGCAAACAGCTCGCGAATCGGCGTAAACAGCCCGGTATAGGTTGCCGGGTTGGAGCGCGGTGTACGGCCGATCGGGCTCTGGTCGATGTCGACCACCTTGTCCAGGTGCTCCAGGCCCTTGATGCTGTCATGCGCAGCGGCTTCCAGGGTAGTCGCGCCGTTCAGGGCAGTGGCGCTCAAAGGGAACAGCGTGTTATTGATCAGCGTCGATTTGCCTGAGCCGGAAACACCGGTCACGCATGTCAGCAGGCCCAACGGAATCTCCAGGTCGACATTGCGCAGGTTGTTACCGCGCGCGCCCTTGAGGTGCAACGCCATCTTTTTGTTACGCGGTGTACGTTTGGCCGGTACTTCGATCTTGACGCGGCCGGACAGGTACTTGCCGGTCAACGAGTCGGGATGCGCCATCACTTCGGCCGGGGTGCCCTCGGCAACGATATGCCCACCATGCACACCGGCGCCCGGGCCGATATCGACTACATAGTCCGCCAGGCGGATCGCGTCTTCATCGTGCTCGACCACGATCACGGTGTTGCCAATATCGCGCAGGTGTTTCAGCGTACCCAGCAGGCGATCATTATCCCGTTGGTGCAAGCCAATCGACGGCTCATCGAGGATATACAACACACCCACCAGGCCGGCACCGATCTGGCTGGCCAGACGAATGCGCTGCGCCTCACCGCCGGACAACGTGTCGGCGCTACGATCCAGCGACAGGTAGTCGAGGCCCACGTTAACCAGGAACTGTAACCGCTCGCGGATTTCCTTGAGGATCTTGTCGGCAATTTCCCCGCGGCGTCCGGTCAGCTTGAGTACGCCAAAGTACTCGCAGGCATCGCCGATGGGCAGGTTGGTCACCGCTGGCAGCGTTTTCTCGCCTACCCACACATGCCGCGCCTCACGACGCAGGCGAGTGCCTCGGCAATCCGGGCAGGGCTGGGTGCTGAGGAATTTCGCCAGCTCTTCGCGCACGCTGGCCGATTCGGTCTCGCGGTAGCGCCGTTCCAGGTTCGGCACGATGCCTTCAAACGGATGCGAGCGCTTAACAATGTCGCCGCGGTCGTTCAAATATTTGAAATCGACATTCTGCGAGCCACTGCCGTGGAGGATGACTTTCTGCTGGTCCGCCGGCAGTTGATTGAAGGGCATTTCCAGGCTGAACTTATAGTGCGACGCCAGCGACCCCAGCATCTGGAAGTAATAGACGTTGCGCCTGTCCCATCCGCGTATCGCACCCTCCGCCAAGGTGAGTTCACCGTTAACCAGGCGCTTGATGTCAAAGAACTGCTTCACACCCAGGCCATCACACGTCGGGCAGGCGCCGGCCGGGTTGTTGAAGGAAAACAGCTTGGGTTCCAGTTCGCTGATGGCATGGCCACAGATCGGGCAGGCGAAGCGCGCGGAGAAGATGATCTCTTCGCCCGGCTCGTCATCCATCGGTGCTACCAGGGCGATGCCGTCCGCCAGCTTCAGCGCTGTCTCGAACGACTCCGCCAGGCGCTGCTGCAGGTCGGCACGTACTTTGAAACGGTCGACCACCACATCAATGGAGTGCTTCTTCTGCTTGTCGAGCTTGGGCGCTTCGTCCAGCTCATAGAGCTTGCCGTTGATGCGCGCGCGCACAAAACCCTGGGCGCGCAGCTCTTCGAAGACGGAAAGGTGTTCGCCCTTGCGCTCGCGAATCACCGGGGCCAGCAGCATCAGCTTGGCGCCTTCCGGCTGGGCCAGCACCAGGTCGACCATCTGGCTGACGGTCTGGGCTTCCAGGGGAATGTCGTGGTCCGGGCAGCGCGGAATACCGACTCGCGCATAGAGCAGGCGCAAGTAGTCGTAGATTTCGGTGATGGTGCCCACGGTGGAGCGCGGGTTATGGGAGGTCGACTTCTGTTCGATGGAAATCGCCGGCGACAGGCCCTCGATGGTGTCGACGTCGGGTTTTTCCATCATCGACAGGAACTGGCGGGCATAGGCCGACAGTGACTCCACATAGCGACGCTGGCCTTCGGCATACAGCGTATCGAACGCCAGGGACGATTTGCCGGAGCCGGACAGGCCGGTGATGACGATCAGTTTGTCCCGGGGCAGGGTCAGGTCGATGTTCTTCAGGTTGTGGGTTCTAGCCCCACGAATCAGGATCTTGTCCAAGATGGCCTCGCACGGCGGGCGTAAATAATGCGGGAGTATACGACGGAAGACTGGATGAATATACACTGTCAAAGTGCCGGGTGCAGCCTTACATGAAAGCTGCGCGGCAAAGCGCCGCATATACCCTCTCAATCGATGGGACTGGTAGAATCGCCGCCGGTTCACACGAGGTTTTTCCATGCACGATCCCCACAGCGAACGCATGAGTAGCGGCGAGACCCGAGCAGCAAGCGGTCTGGCCCTGGTGTTCGCCTTCCGTATGCTGGGCATGTTTATGGTGTTGCCGGTACTGGCGACCTATGGCATGGACCTCGCCGGTGCGACCCCGGCACTGATCGGCCTGGCCATTGGCGCCTATGGTCTGACCCAGGCGATTTTTCAGATTCCGTTCGGGATCATCTCCGACCGCATTGGCCGCCGCCCGGTGATTTACCTGGGGCTGATCGTCTTCGCCCTCGGCAGTGTGCTGGCGGCCCAGGCCGATTCGATCTGGGGCGTGATCGCCGGACGTATCCTGCAAGGCGCCGGCGCGATTTCCGCTGCGGTGATGGCACTGCTGTCGGACCTGACCCGCGAACAGCACCGTACCAAGGCCATGGCCATGATCGGCATGACCATAGGCCTGTCGTTTGCCGTGGCCATGGTGGTGGGCCCGTTGCTGACGCGTGCGTTCGGCTTGCACGGTTTGTTTCTCGCTACCGGTGGTATGGCGCTGATCGGTATCCTCATCGTGGCCTTCATGGTGCCGCGCTCCACCGGCACGTTGCAGCACCGCGAGTCCGGGGTTGCGCGCAAGGCGTTGTTACCGACGCTCAAGCACCCGGACCTGCTGCGCCTGGATTTAGGTATCTTCGTATTGCACGCCATGCTGATGTGCAGCTTCGTCGCCTTGCCTCTGGCACTGGTGCAAAAAGCCGGCCTGCCCAAGGAGCAGCACTGGTGGGTCTACCTCACCGCGCTGTTGATTTCGTTCTTCGCCATGATCCCGTTCATCATCTATGGCGAGAAAAAACGCAAAATGAAACGAGTTTTGCTGGGCGCCGTCGCGACATTGATGCTCACTGAACTATTCTTCTGGCAGTTCGGCGACAGCCTGCGGGCGCTGGTGATCGGCACGGTGGTGTTCTTCACCGCGTTCAACCTCCTGGAGGCTTCGCTGCCTTCGCTGATCAGTAAAGTTTCACCGGCCGGCGGCAAGGGCACGGCGATGGGGGTGTATTCCACCAGCCAGTTCCTGGGCTCCGCGCTCGGCGGCATCATGGGCGGCTGGATGTTCCAGCATGGCGGTTTGTCGGTTGTGTTCCTGGGATGCGCAGGTCTGGCTGCCCTCTGGTTGGCCTTTGCTGTTACCATGCGCGAACCTCCGTATGTGACGAGCCTACGCCTGCCGTTATCGCCTGAAGCGATTCGCGAAGCTGGCTTGGCCGAGCGCCTGAAGGCCGTCGTTGGAGTAACGGACGCAGTAGTGGTCGCAGAAGAAGCTGCGATCTACATCAAATTGGACACCGAATTATTGGACCGCGCGACGCTCGAGCAACTGGTCAACCCAGTGCCGACAGCGCGCCCAGCCTAGGAGAACGTTATGGCCCGTGGGGTTAACAAAGTCATATTGGTCGGTACGTGCGGCCAGGATCCCGAAGTTCGCTACTTGCCTAACGGTAACGCCGTGACCAACCTGAGTCTGGCGACCAGTGAACAGTGGACCGACAAGCAGACCGGTCAGAAGGTCGAAAAGACCGAATGGCACCGTGTTTCGATGTTCGGCAAGGTCGCGGAAATCGCCGGCGAATACCTGCGCAAAGGTTCGCAGGTCTACATCGAAGGCAAGCTGCAAACCCGCGAGTGGGAAAAGGACGGCATCAAGCGTTACACCACTGAAATCGTGGTCGACATGCAAGGCACCATGCAACTGTTGGGCGGTCGTCCACAGGGCGACCAACAGGGCCAGGGTGGCATGTCCAACTCGGCTCCGCGCCCACAGCAGTCGCGTCCACAGCCAAGCCAGCAGCCGCAGCGTGAGTCGCGTCCAGCGCCACAGCAGGCCGCTGCGCAACCGGCTCCTGACTTTGACAGCTTTGATGACGATATCCCGTTCTAAAACGGATAGTCGCAACGGTTGTCAATAACAAATAAAGCCCCTGTGTATTCACCAGGGGCTTTATTTTTGCCCGCGGAATACTGCGCAGGTCTGCACCCCTGCGCGGTCAGGCACGTCAGGGATAGCAGAATGGAACAGGAGTTGAAACGTGAGTACTGATACGTCCGCATCGGATGCGTTGGCCCAAGCCCTCAAGGCCTGCCGAGAGCAAACTCAGGATGCTGAGCAGCGCATCCAGGAAGCCCTCGAGAGGGTTCGCCAGTTGGAAGCGAACCAGGCGGCTCAAATAAGCCATCTGAAGTACGAACTGAGCAAAGAGATTCTAGAGCAGGCCAATGCGCCCATTACCCGGGCGACCCAGGCGCTGACCTTCATCATCTCGGTGGTTGTGGTCGGCGGGTCTGCGCTGACCTATTTCATCAGCAGCAATTTGCAGACGACATTTGAATCCCAGATGAAGCAGCGTGTGGAGTCGTGGCTTTCACTTGAGAACGAATCCTCAGTCGCCAGCAAGACGCTGGATACCTACCGCACCCGAGCATTGCTTGACTCCTACATGATCCAGTTGGCTCGCCGCAAGGCGCGCGGAGAGTCCATGGTTAACCTGGATTTCAGAAAGGGCGACGAAAACCGCCTGCTGTCGATTATCGAGTCGAAAGACTCGGACAGCTCGGATTTTCTCGATGCGCTCAAACTGCTCTCGGTGGCCCGTGGCGGCTGGGCCTTCGGCGCGCGTAACGACTCAATCAGCGTGCGGTTGAGAGCGCTCTTCCAGGATGTTGATTTCGACAACAACCGCAAGCTCTACATCCTCGAAATCATGGACCGCGATGAGGGATTGATGCCCGTGGCGGTCAGTATTCTCAAGCGTGCCGACTCCCCGAAGCCGTTTCGCTTCCAGGCCTTCAAGATGTTGCAGAACGAGCGTCTTGATTCCGAGGGCGGCGCGTTGGCGCACCAATACGCCCTTGAGCGGTTGGACGCCACTCAGGATCCCGACAGCACCGCTGAAGTTGCGCAATATCTGGCAAAGATCGATCCCTTCAACCCCGCACTCACCACGTTTGTGCAGCAGTTGCAAAAGCAGCCCCGAGCAACGCGGATTATCTTGCACACCTCGCTTGCCGCCGGATGGATCAGCTTGCTGCCACACCCGTCGTTTCAGTCAATGGCTGACCTTGACCCAGCGAATCCTCCGGCGGATCGAGCGAAGCTACGACGGATGATTGCCGAGAGTCTCTCTCTGGCCATGGCCGATGGGCTGGGCTTGGGCGTGATTGACAATATTGCCGGGAAACCGGGGCTATCGATGCAGTTCACTCACACCTCCGGCACCATTAATCACGTTGATTTCCCCCTTGATCGGCTGTTCGAAGATTCGCAGCTGCTAAGCGCGTTGTTCGCGCTTGAACAACCGAAAAACCTGGTCGCATTCGCGCGGTTTTTCAATACGGTTCATCAGGATGAGGTGGTTACCAGCCTGCGCTTGGAGGTACCTGCCGAGGCATTTGAGCCGGCGCAGCGACAACACCTGGGCGAGCAGGTCGAGGCCCAACTGAAAGTGTCGCCGCAGGGCTCCGCCTATTACCGGTGGACGGACAAGAACGGCGACGTTCATCAGGAACCACTGCTCCGCTCCTTCCACCCCAACGGCATCAAGGTTATGTTTGAGCGCGACTACCTGATCTTCAAGGCGCCTTACGATACGTGGATGTTTTAGCGCTATGCGCGGCTCCAGTACGGTCCACTACCACCACGGGTTAGAAGGAAAGCGGCAATGACCTGGTCTGCCAAGCAATACACCCTGTTTGAACAACAGCGCACCCGCCCCGTCCGGGACTTGGTTGCCGCCATTCCCGATACCAATGTGCGTACCGCTGTCGACCTGGGCTGCGGGCCCGGCAACTCCACCGAAGTCTTGGCCGAGCGGTTCCCTCAAGCCCGCGTCACCGGCCTGGACAGTTCCGATGACATGCTGGCCGACGCGCGCAAAAGGCTGCCCGCGTTGACTTTCGAACTGGCGGACATTGGTGCGTGGAGCCCCGCGCAACCATTCGACGTGATCCTGGCCAACGCCTCCCTGCAATGGCTGCCGGATCACGCCAAGCTGTACCCGCACCTGGTCAGGCAACTGAACCCCGGCGGCACGCTGGCGGTGCAAACCCCCGACAACCTCGACGAGCCGGCGCACCGCCTGGCTCGGCAAGTCGCGGCGGATGGCCCGTGGGCTGCCAAGGTTGGCACGATCAAACACAACGAGCGACACACCGCGAGCTACTACTACGAACTGCTGAGCCGGCATTGCAGCACTGTCGATGTATGGGGCACCACCTACCAGCATCCCCTGGCCGATCATGCCGCTGTGGTGGAGTGGTTCAAGGGCTCGGCGTTGCGCCCCTATCTCGCACCGCTCACGCAGAGCGAAAAAGTCGCGTTTCTGCAGGATTATCAAGCGCGGATTGCCCAGGCTTATCCTGCCCTGGCCGATGGCACGGTATTGCTGCCATTCCCGCGCCTGTTCGTCATCGCCACCTGCTAAAACCAGTGGTGGTCATGCCGTTGCGCGGGCCTGCACATACTCGTCCGCCGACACCACATTCGCATACCCAAACGCCAGCGCCGCCATATACGCGGCATGCACCTGCGCCGCCGGAATCACCTGCCCGTTGAACTCCAGGTCCAGGGTGGCGCAGGCGTCGTGGATCACCGTGACGGTGTAACCCAGGTCGGCCGCTGCCCGCACCACGGCATCGACGCACATATGGCTCATGCTGCCCACCACCACCAGTTCGGTGATGCTGCGTTTTTCCAGCAGGGTGCGCAGGTTGGTTTCGCGAAATGCATTCACGAAATGTTTAAGCACCACCGGCTCGTTGCCTTCGTTCAGCACTTTTGGATGCAGGTGCGCACCCTTGGACTCGGGTGTGAAGAACGGCGCGTCCTCGGAGGTGAATTCATGACGCACATGAATCACCGCATCCCCGGCCTCGCGGAAAGCCTGCAGCACCTGGGCGGCTTTGTCCGCAGCCGCTTCCACGCCGTCAAGCGGCCACTTGCCTTGGGGGAAGTAGTCGTTCTGGATATCGATTAGGATGAGCGCTTGCTTGGCCATGGGTAATTGCCTCGTGATGGGTTGATGGGCTCAGTATCTTAGCTGGCGCCGGCGCCGGGCATTGGCTGCACCGACAATAACAGGGGGAAAACTGACAATGGCTGTTGTTGAGTTGGGTGTGTTGATTTACCAAGGTGCGCAGTTGGCCGCCGTGCATGGCTTGACCGACCTGTTTGGGGTGGCCAACCGGATTGGCGCCGAGCACCAGTCGGCGCAATTGCCGCTGCTACGCGTCAGCCATTGGCAAGTGCAGGCCGATGGCCTACCGGCAAAAGTATTCGACACTCACCCAGGCCCCGAGCAGCCGCTGATGGCCGTGCTGGTACCGCCTTCGATCGGCGAGTTCACCGAAGCACAGGCGCCGGCGGCGCTGCTGGCATGGATCCGCCAACAACATGCGGCCGGCACCGTCCTCGGCGGCGTGTGCATCGGCTCAATCATGTTGGCGCGTAGCGGTTTATTGGATGGGCGCAGCGCCACCACTCATTGGTCATCCGCCGAATCCTTCGCCGCACGTTACCCGGCGGTGCGCCTGGAAGCGGACAAACCCATCGTCGATGACGGCGACTTGATCACCACGGCCGGGTTGATGGCCTGGTCCGAGCTGGGCTTGCGCCTGGTCGATCGGCTGATGGGGCCAAGCATCGCCGCCGACACGGCGCGCTTTCTGGTGATCGAACACAGCGACAGCGCCAGCCAGTGCGGCAGTAATTTTGCGCCGATCCTCGGCCATGGCGACGCGGCCATTCTCAAGGTTCAGCACTGGTTGCAGGCCAGCGGCGCGGTGGATGTGTCTGTCGCGGCCATGGCGCAGGAAGCGGGCCTGGAAGAACGTACCTTCCTGCGGCGTTTTCGCGGCGCCACCGGTCTGAAGCCCACCGAATACTGCCAGCACCTGCGCGTGGGCAAGGCGCGGCAGATGCTGGAGTTCACCAACGGCACCATCGACCATATCGCCTGGACCGTGGGCTACCAGGACCCCAGTGCCTTTCGTGCCACATTCAAAAAAATCACCGGCCTGGCGCCCAGTGATTACCGCAGCCGCTTTGGCGTGTAAGTCGTGCAGAACGCCGCGCCCTCGCATCGCCGTCGTGCAGAATAAAACAGGCCATCTGCCATCTTTTTTTCCACAACGGATGAAATTCCGGACCCTACGCGTCAATCAGCCTTGGCCTGATCCCTGCAACCCCTTGTTGTACACACACGGTGGGATAGCCAAGGGGGAAGCATGACCCCAAATCAATGTAAAAAACTGGTGGTTGCTCACTCCTCGCGAGCGGGCGCGCCACAGCATGAAGTCGACACCAACCGCGCCTTGGCCCGTTGGCTGGCGCAGGTCCTGGGGCTTGAATTCGGTGGTAGCTACGACCGGCAAAAACACGCAGGCCGCGAACTTTACCTGCTGCCCACCCAAACGTTGGTGGGGCCGGAGCAGGCGCTCGCCCTGAATATCAGAGGCCCGCAAGACTTGTGGGGCGGGTATGTCGAGCACGATTTCATCTGCACCAAAGCCATCAGCCATGGCCTGTTAGGTCCCGAAGCCAAGGCGCCCGAAGGCTGGTCGGCGTTGTTCTGTGAGCGTGTACGCGATGTGGTGCTCGACGGCCTCAGCGTATTTGCCCTGGACGATGCACGGCCCGCCGCCACGCGCTTGCTCTACAGCGGGCCCATTCGGCTGAAACCGGTGCATGCGTGTGCTGGGCGCGGTCAGGAAGTTATCCACAGCCTCGACGAATTCGATGCGCTGCTGGCGCGGCCCGATGCGGCGCAACTGTTCAACCAAGGCGTGGTGCTGGAACAAGACCTGCACGATGTGGTCACCCATAGTGTGGGCCACAGTTGTATCGGCGAGCGTGTGTTCAGCTATTGCGGCGAGCAATACCTCACCGAGGACGGGCAGGGCGAGAAGGTCTATGGCGGCTCCAACCTGCTGGTGGTGCCGGGTGATTACGCGGATTTGCTGAAGCTCGACCTGCCCGACGATGTGCGCCTGGCTATCGAGCAAGCCCAGGTCTTCGATGCCGCCGCGGATGAAGCCTACCCCGGCTTCTACGCCTCGCGGCGCAACTACGACATCGCCCAGGGCCTGGACAGTGATGGCCAGCGCCGCAGTGGCGTGCTTGAACAATCCTGGCGCATGGGCGGGGCCAGCAGCGCGGAAGTCGCGGCGCTGCAGAGCTTTGTCAATCAACCAGGTCTCAAGGCCATTCGTGTGTCCTCGGTAGAGACCTACGTGGAGCAGGCGCTGCCGGCGGACGCCATCGAGGTGTACCGCGGCCCGGCGCAAAACAGCGACTTTCTCCTTAAGTACGTAACGGTTAACTCTTATGACGGCTAGAAGCGAAAGCATTGCGATCGATATCGACGACGAACAGATGAGCGGGACGTTCCTGAGCCCCAAATCCAAAGTGCCGGGCGTGTTGTTCGTACACGGTTGGGGCGGTAGCCAGGAGCGCGACCTTGAGCGCGCCAAAGGCATCGCCGGCCTCGGCTGTGTGTGCCTCACCTTCGACCTGCGCGGCCATGCCGGCACCGGTATTCCGCTATCGCGCGTCACCCGCGAAGACAACCTGCGCGACCTGTTGGCCGCCTACGACCGGCTGCTCTCGCACCCGGCTATCGACACGTCGGCGGTGGCCGTGGTGGGCACCAGTTATGGCGGTTACCTGGCCGCGATCCTGACGTCGTTGCGCCCGGTACGCTGGCTGGCGCTGCGGGTGCCGGCGCTGTATCGCGACCAGGAATGGACCAAGCCCAAGCGTGACCTGGACAAGATGGACTTGATGGATTACCGCAGTACGCTGGTGCATGCGCAAACCAATCGCGCCTTGCAGGCGTGCTCGGCATTTACCGGGGATGTGCTGATCGTCGAATCGGAAACCGACGACCATGTGCCCCACGCCACCATCATGAGCTACCGCGCGGCGTGCCAGCAGACCCATTCCCTGACGCACCGCATCATCGACGGTGCCGACCATGCCTTGAGTGATCCGGTGTCGCAACAGGCTTACACGTCGATCCTGGTGGACTGGATCACCGAGATGGTAGTGGGGGAGCGCTTGAGCATCATCCAGTCCAGGTAATTCGTGTAGGTGGGCGTACCCGCGAAGGCGGTACGCCCGGCAACTCTTCCCTCACGTGGCGGTTTTCTTAACCCGCAACGCCTTCGCCTTGGCCTCCACCGCCAGGTACATCACCAGCGCAATCAGCAGCGGGCAAATAAAGTAGATCGCCCGATAAGCAATCAAGCCGGCCAACAAACTGCCCCGTGATGCTTCATGCTGCAACAAGCCGATGAACACCGCTTCCAGCACGCCGAGCCCGGCCGGGATATGCGTCAACACCCCGGCAATCGCGCTGATCAGCAACACGCCGAGTACCAGTGGATAGTCCAGCTTGGCGGGCAGCAGGGTAAAAATCACCGCGGCCATCAGCGACCAATTCAGCGCACCCAGGGCCAACTGCAAGCAGGCCATGCGCAGCGAGGGCAGGTTGATCTCGATGCCGCGAATCGACCAGGCGCGTTTTTTTGCAAACCGGCACGCCGCCAGGTAACCCAGACTGGCCAGCACCAACAGCACGCCCACCCCCTGCAAGGCGCCGCTGCTCAGCTTCCAGCCCGGCGGCATCGTCACCAGCCCGCTGCTGAACACCGCGCCGGCCAATGCCATGTAGCCAAACCAATTGGTGGCCAGGCTCAAGCCGAGGATCTTGGCGATATTGCCGGTGCTCACCCCCAGGCGCGAGTACAGCCGGTAGCGCATGGCGATGCCGCCGACCCACGCGCTCAGGTTGAGGTTGAACGCGTAGCTGATGATCCCCACCGGCAGGATCTGCTTCCAGCGCAAGGGCTGGCGGATGTAGGTGCGGCCGATCAGGTCGAAGCAGGCGTAGACGATAAAGCTGCATAAGGTCAGCGCGCTGGCGACCAACAACGTGCGCAGTTTGAAATCGCCCAAGGTCTGGACCACTTCGCTCCAGTCGATCCTGCGAGCGAGCAGGGTGAACAGCGCGATCAGCAGCAGGAAGAATGCGACGGTCAGGGGTTTCTTCCAGCGTTTGAAGCGTTCAGACGTCATGGGCCTGGCCCTCGTGTACAAAAGGTTTCAAGCGCGGTTTGTGCGCCGGCAGCCAGCCGGTCAGCGCCGGGAAGTGGCGCATCACATGGAACACCAGGAAACCCACGGTCAATCGCCACAGCCATAGGCGCGGCTTGCGCTTTTGCGGGATGGTCCGGCAGTGATTTTTCGCAAGGGCTTGCAGGCGTTCATACAACTGCTGGTTGAACGCACGGTCGCCAATCAGCACGTTGGCTTCCAGGTTCAGCGCCAGGCTCAACGGGTCCAGGTTGCTGGAGCCCACGGTGCTCCAGGCGTCGTCCACCAGCGCCACTTTGCCGTGCAGCGGGCGCTGGCAGTATTCGTGGATCACCACGCCATCCTTGAGCAGGTAGTCGTAGAGCATGCGCGCCGCCAGCTTGGCCAGCAGCACGTCGGGCTGGCCCTGCATGATCAGTTGCACCTGCACGCCACGGCGTGCGGCATTACGGATCTCGCGCAGCAGGCGGTAGCCGGGAAAGAAATACGCATTGGCGATCACCGCCCGTGTTTGGGCTTTGCTCAGTGCCTGGATATAGGCCTCTTCGATATCGTCGCGGTGTTGCAGGTTGTCGCGGTAAATCAAACGTACCCAGCCATCGCCCTGCTCGGTCGACCAAGGCGCAGGCCGTTGCTGGCGGCGCCGCCAACCGCGTCGCGTGCGCACTTGGCGGCCGCTTTGCGCCAGGGCGAAGTGATGCAGGTCGGCCACTGCCGGGCCAACCACTTGCACGGCGTAATCCTGTTTGGCTTCGGCGCCGAAATCGGCCAGGTGATCGGCCGAAAAATTGATCCCGCCGATAAACCCCACGCTGGCATCCACCACCACGATCTTGCGATGCAGGCGGCGAAACCAGTTGGTGCGGATGCCGAGGGTTTTGGCGGCGGGATCAAACATTTGCACCATCACCCCGGCGTCGGCCAATTCGCTCAGGAACGCCGGGCTCAGTTCGCCACAGCCAAAACCGTCAAGGCTCACCACCACCTTCACGCCACGCTGCGCCGCCGCGATCAGGATGCGTTGCAGCGCGTACCCCACCTTGTCTTCGAAGAGGATGAACGTCTCCAGCAGGATCTCGCGCTGGGCTTGGCGCATGGCCTCGAACACCCGTGGAAAGTAGGCCTCGCCGTTCTCCAGCAACTGGATCTGGTTGCCGCTTTGCCAGCCGTAGTCCAGGTCGCGGGCCTTGGTTTCATCCGGCGGTTGGTCGGTGGGGATGTGCTCTACCGCGACGTTCATAGTTCGACCTCCACCGAGAGCGGCACATGGTCCGACAGATGGGACCAGGGCCGTGTGTTCAGCACTTTCGGGTGATGGGCCTTTAAGTTGCGCACGTAAATGCGGTCCAGCGCGAGCAACGGCAGGCGCGCGGGAAAGGTGCGCGCCGGCTTGCCCAAGGCTTCGACGAACACTTCCTTGAGGCCGCTCTGGCTCAGGTCGGCGCGCTGGCGCCAATCGTTGAAATCCCCGGCCACCACCAACGGCGCATCGGCGGGAATCTCACTGATACGCTGCTCCAGCAGGCGCAGTTGCTGCTGGCGATGGACCTCGCGCAAGCCCAGGTGCATACAGATCGCGTGGACTTCTTGCCCGGTACCCGGCAGGCGCAGCACGCAATGCAGCAGGCCACGGTTTTCGTGCCCGCTTTGGGATATGTCCAGGTTGTCGTGGCGCACGATCTGGAATTTCGACAGCAGTGCATTGCCATGATCGCCATGGGGGTAAACCGCGTTGCGCCCGTAGGCAAACTGCGGCCAGATGCTGTCGGCGAGGAACTCATATTGCGGCATGCTCGGCCAGTCGCTGTAGCGCTGTGGATGGCGTTCATGAGTGCCGTGGATCTCCTGCAAAAA
Organism: Pseudomonas sp. S3_A03; assembly: GCF_054668275.1. Taxonomy (NCBI): domain Bacteria; kingdom Pseudomonadati; phylum Pseudomonadota; class Gammaproteobacteria; order Pseudomonadales; family Pseudomonadaceae; genus Pseudomonas; species Pseudomonas sp. S3_A03. The sequence continues at coordinate 3,390,817 of NZ_CP162753.1, read as the reverse complement.
CACCATGTCGGCGCCTACGCTGCGCACCGCCTCGCGCAACTCGGGCAGGATGAAACGCCGGTTCAGGGCGGTGAAGCCCTTGTGAATATTCACCGTCAGCACCGTAAAACGTCGGATGGCGGCGGAGGGCGGGGTGGGGATCAGTTCCGGGTGGGTCATGGCAATACCCCCCGGTTGCGGCAGTTGGCCGGGCTCGGTGGCGAGGTGTTTATCCAACCCGAAACGGTGGAGCAATTGGCGCGCGTCGAAGGGCGCCCGCACCTTGATGTCATTGTCGAAAAAACAGAACACATCACGCTGCTTACGCGCATGGGGCGTGTGATGCGGGTCGATCAGGTGAGCGTCCGGCGGTTGTTTGCCGTGGCGCCAGCACTCGATGCGGTCACCCCAGCGCTTGAGCGCCTCGCTCGTATAACCGCTGGCGTACAACTGCTTATCGCCGTGCAGGCGCAGGTACACGAAATCGGCGGTGACGTCTTCCAGATACGGCCACTTGCCGGCGGTGTCCGCCACCACCAAGGCTACGCCGTGCTGCTCAAGCAATTGCACAAAGGCCGGTTCGGCAAAACTTTTATGCCGTATCTCCACCGCATGGCGCAGCACGCGTTTGCCGTGGGCTTGCAGGCTCGCCTTGCCGTTCAGGCGCGGCTCATGCTGGCGGGCGAGGGCGGCGGCCTGTTGGGTGTCGGTGGGTAATTGCTTTAAAAAGCCTTCGAACAACGCGGGATCAAATTTGAAACTGGGCGGGAATTGCCAAAGGATGGCGCCCAGCTTTTCTTTGAGTTCAAGCACGCCGGAGGCAAAGAAATTGGCCATGGCCGCGTGTGCGTCCTTCAAGCGCAGGGTGTGCGTGATGTAGCGCGGCGCCTTGACGCTGAACATGAACGCTTCAGGCGTGTCGGCATACCACTCGGCGTAACGCTGGGGAGTTTGCAAGGCATAGAAGGAGCCGTTGATTTCGATACTGTTGACGGCACGCGAGGCAAACTGCAATTCGCGTTTCTGAGTCAGCCCCTGGGGGTAGAAGCCCCGCGCCAGGGCGTGTAGCGCCAGCCGGAAATGCCGATATGAATCGCCGCCATGGTTGCTCCCGTAGAGATAGGGTCGTTGTGGGATGACTGCGCTATTTGGCTGAAAGTTTCGCTGTTCCTACAGACGGCACATTCCCGGGAACGATCAGAGCGCAAATCCGTCAGTTCCTTACGGACCCGTCTGAAGGAGCTCGGAGTTTTGCTGAACTTAAAAACTGCCTTACTGCTCGGCGTGCTGCTGTGTTGCGGCAACGGCGCGTTGCACGCCGCGGCGACCGCGCCGGAACCGGAGGCGCCGGCCAAACCGGAGTTGCTGGTGGAGGGCGGGCTGCTTGGCGCCATCAGTTCCAGCATTGATGACGTACAGCAGAAGCTGGATCTCAATCAGAACGTCATTGACGAATGGCGCCTGCGTGCCGACCGGGCCGCGAACGAAGTCGGGCGCCTGGTCGACCAGACGGCTGCGCGTTCGCCGTGGAGCGTGGCCGGCGATTTCCTCTTGTTGTCGGGTGTGTGGCTGGGCGCCTTTGCGCTGCTGACGCTGCTGGGGCGACTGCTCGTGCGGCGCCTGAGCCAGCGCGCATTCGTCGAACGGCGCGGGCGCCTGCTGGGCGTGCTTGGCTATGTGCTGCCCTATACGATCCCGGCCCTGATTTGCCTGCCGCTGACCCTGTATGTCAGTCATTTTTTAGCCACTTCGGTCGGCCGCGCACTGGCGCTGTGTTTTGCCTATGCGACCAGCAGCGGCATCTTTACCACCTCGATGCTGCTGTGCGTGATCGTGATGTTCACTGTCGGCCATAAGCGCCGGGCGGTGCGGATTATTCGCGGCTACTGCCCCAAACCGCTGTTCCTGATCGGCTTTCTCGCCGCCCTCAGTGACGCGCTGACCAGCCCGCAAATCGCCCGTCAACTTGGCGGCAATATCACCAGCAGCGTCGCGGTATTTACCGCGCTGTTCGCGACGCTGATTTTCGGCGTGCTGGTGGTGCGCCTGCGCAGGCCTGTCGCGCATTTGATCCGCAACCGGCCACTGGCCCAGCGCCTCAAACACCCGGCTTTGCAGCAATCGCTGCGGATCTTCTCCGGGCTGTGGTACTGGCCGATTTTATTGATGGTGCTGGTCTCGGCGATCAACCTGATCGGCGCCGGTGATGATAATCAAAAGGTCCTGCGCTGCGCACTGTTCACCACCATCCTGCTGATCGGCACGGTATTTCTCAGCACAGTGTTGCAGCACCTGTTCAAATCCCGCAGCCAGGTGGCGATCCAGCGCAGCAGTGCCTACAAAGAGCGCTTCCTCAGCTTGTTGCACGCGGTCTTGCGCATTGTCATGGCCGTGGCTTTTATCGAAATCCTCGGGCGCATCTGGGGCGTGTCATTGTTTGAGTTTGCCGAGCGCAACTCCATAGGTCGCGCCATCAGCAACTCCTTGAGCAGCATCGGGCTGATCCTGCTGGTGACCTGGCTGTTCTGGGTGGTGCTCGACACGGCCATCCAGGAAGCGCTGAAACCACCGGTGAATAAACGCGCCAGCCGCCAACCGAGCACACGGGTCAAAACCATCCTGCCGCTGCTGCGCAATGCGGTGAAGATCATTCTGGTGGTGATCTGCGCGATCACCACCATGGCCAATCTGGGCATCAACGTCGCGCCGCTGCTGGCGGGCGCCGGCGTGGTCGGGCTGGCCATTGGCTTTGGCTCCCAGCAACTGGTGCAGGATGTGATCACCGGGCTGTTCATCATCATCGAAGACACATTGTCCATCGGCGATTGGGTGGTGCTCGACTCCGGCCACGCCGGCACGGTCGAAGGCCTGACCATTCGCACCCTGCGCCTGCGCGACGGCAAGGGCTTTGTCCACTCGGTTCCGTTTGGGCAGATCAAGGCGGTCACCAACCAGTCGCGGCAATTTGCTTATGCGTTCTTCTCGGTGCAGTTCACCTACGACACCGATGTGGACAAGGCCGTGGAGCTGATTCGCGAGGCCGGGCAGTCGATCCGCGACGATGTGTTCCTCAAGTACAACCTGCAAGGCCCGCTGGAAGTGTTTGGCGTCGACAGGATGGACCTCAACGGCGTCGTGCTCACGGCGCAGTTTCGTACCGTCTCGGGCGGGCAATATGCGGTGAGCCGGGCGTTTAACCAGCGCTTGAAAAAGCTTGTGGATAACTGCGCCGAGGTGCACTTCGCACAAATTTATCCACAGCAGGTTTTGTTGCCCCGGCGGATGGCGCAGGTGGATGAGGATAGGCCCGCCTCGGCGGCGCTGACCGAGCAGCCCGGGCAACAAGAATGAGGTTGGCTGCTCTGGCTTGCTCGCAATGACGGCCAACACGTTGCCAGTGCGTACTTTATCCGTGACGGTTGCGCTACAAACCCGCAAAATGCAACGATTCTGGCAAATGCCAACGGCAAGGCTCACGGGCCTGCCGACCATAACCATCGTTCCCAACAGACCGGGCCTGCTCAATCTATGCGAATGCGCCTTATGTTACTGGGCGGCGGGAATGCCCTCGGGCAGGCGCTGATTCGCCTCGGTGCGGAGGAAGACATCGGTTTCCTCGCCCCTAAACCGCCCCAAGACGGCTGGGATGCCGCGAGCCTCACCCAATTGCTCGACGACACCCGTCCCGATGCCTTGATCAACCTCGCCTACTATTTCGACTGGTTCCAGGCCGAAGCGGTCAGCGAAACCCGTTTGGCCGCCCAGGAGTTCGCCATCGAACGCCTGGCCGAACTCTGTCAGCACCACACCATCACCTTGGTGCAACCGTCCAGTTACCGCGTGTTCGATGGCTCCCGCGCCACCGCCTACAGCGAGAAGGACGAGCCGGTGCCCCTGGGCCTGCGCGGCCAGGCGTTGTGGCGTATCGAACAGAGCGTGCGTGCCACGTGCCCGCAGCATGTGCTGCTGCGCTTTGGCTGGTTGCTGGACGACAGTGTCGACGGCACCTTGGGGCGCTTTCTGGCCCAGGCCGAACAACCGGATCAATTGCTGATGGCGGACGACCGTCGCGGCAACCCGACACCGGTGGACGATGCGGCGCGGGTGATCATTTCGGTGCTCAAGCAACTCGATTGCGCGGCGCCGCTATGGGGCACCTACCACTACGCCGGGCATGAGGCGACCACGCCGCTGGCGCTGGGCCAGGCGATACTCACCGAAGCGCGCAGCTACCACGCGCTGGCCATCGAAGCGCCTACCGCCCAGGCCCACGCGGCCCGGCCGGACGCGGCGGACGAACCGCAGCACGCGGTGCTGGCCTGCAAGAAAATCCTGCATACCTTTGGCATCAAGCCACGGGCATGGCGGGCGGGGCTGCCGGCGTTGCTGGACAGGTTCTACCGCCACAGCTGAGCCACCGCAAAGCAAAATGTGGGAGGGAGCAAGCCCCCTCCCACATGGGTTATGCGGTGCCGATTAGAACTTGTAGCCAATACCCACCATGTAAACCATCGGGTCTACGTCCACATTTACCTTGGCGCGAGTGCCCGGCGCGACCGCGTTGTTTTCCACAGTGGCCTTGGTGCTGATGTCGATGTAACGCGCCTGGGCGTTGATCATCCACTTGTCGTTGATCATGTAGTCAGCACCGATCTGCGCGGCCCAACCCCAAGAGTTTTCGGCTTTGAAATTGCTGAAGCCGGCTTCGGAGGCGCGGCTGCCGACGTGTTCGTCGTAGATCCAGGTGTAGTTGATACCGGCGCCGACGTAGGGCTGGAAGGCGGACTTGTTGTCCAGCGGGTAGTACACGACGCTCAGGGTTGGCGGCAGGTGCTTCAGGGTGCCGAGCTTGCCGTTGGCGGCGCCGAGGGCGGTGCCTTTGATCTTCACGTCATGCTCGAAGGGCGTGGCCGCCAGCAGTTCGATACCCACGTGGTTGGTCAGCATATAGGCGAAGTTCAAGCCCAGTTGCGTGTCGCTGCTCATGGTCGCCTTACCGCCCAGGTTGGCGCCGGCCAGTGGGCCCTGGTCAACTTTGACAGTGCTGCTGTCGGCCTTCGGGTTCACGGTGATTGCACCGGCGCGAATCAGAATGTCACCCGCTTCGTGAGCGTGGGCAACGGGGGTGACGAGGGCGAGCGCGAAGAGGGACGCGCCGAGCAGAGACTTGTTCATGGGAGCTCCAAAGGACGTTTAAAAGTTGTACGTCCAATGGTAAAGATCGTTCCGTTCTGTCCGTTGACTCAGCTCAATGAAAGGGCGATCAGCGTTATTCCGGCAGTTCGTACATGTAAATTTTCTCGGCATCCATCTGGTAGCCGGCGTCGGCCAGTTCGCTGGTGGACGGTTTGACCTGCATCGCGCCTTCAATCCAATACGGCTGGTACAGCTCGTCGAGCTTCACGCCGACTTCGCTTTTTACATGCACGATCTGGTTCGACGGCGGCGGCGGCACGTGGATGCACGCGCCGAAATACGGCACCAGCAAGAACTCGGTGGTGCGGCCTTCTTCGCTGACTTCCAGCGGCACGATATAGCCCGGCAAGCGAATATGCTGACCATTGAGGCTTTGCACCACCGGCGCGTTGGGCAAATCCTGCTTGGCGGCCGGCGCGGCTTCCACCGACAAGGCATCGGCCATGTTCGACAGGTTGTGCAGCGGTTTCATATTGGGCACTTCCGGCGGGGCGTCCGGCGGGATCATCTCCTGCCAGGACAAATCCTTGGGCTGATCCTGCGCCCACGCGGGCACGGCCACCAGCAACAACAGCGCAAACAGGGCACGACGCATCGAAACCTTCCTCATAAACGGATGGACAGGCCATCGGCCAAAGACTGGCGGTAGGCGCGCCACGCGGGCACGCTGCCCATCAACAGCGCAGCGCCCAGGATACCGGCGAGCAAGGTCCATTCATATTCGCTCGGCCACGCCATCGGCAGGTCCAGGCCATAGTTGGCCTGCAAATACCCGCGCGAGGCGGCGATGCATACATACAGCAGACCGACGCCTGCGATCACGCCGGACAAGGCCAGGGCGAATGCTTCGAAGATCAGCAACGTAGCGATGTGCCAAGGCCGCGCGCCCACCGAACGCAAAATCGCCATTTCGCGGCGACGTTCGTTGAGGCTGGTGAGGATCGCCGTGAGCATGCCGATCAAACCGGTCAGCACCACGAACAGCGAGATCACGAACAGGGCTTTTTCGGCGGTGCCCATCATGCTCCACAGCTCTTGCAGCGCCACGCCCGGCAGGATCGCCAGCATCGGTTCACCGCGAAATTCGTTGATCTCCCGTTGCAGGGCGAAGGTGGAAATCTTGTTGTTCAGGCCGAGCATGAAGGCGGTGATGGCCTGCGGGGTCAGGTCCATGTTGCGCGCCTGGTCGGCGCTGATGCGGCCTTTGCCCTGGGCCGGCACGCCGTTGTGCCAGTCGATGTGGATGGCTTCCATGCCACCCAGGCTGATGTGCAACGTGCGGTCCACCGGCGTGCCGGTGCGCTTGAGAATGCCGACCACGGTGAACGGTTTGTCATCGTGCTTGACCAGGCTGACCACCGCCACACCGTGGGCCAGTACCAGTTTGTCGCCGAGTTTGTAGTGCAACGCGTCGGCGACTTCGGCGCCGAGTACCACCTCGAACGGGTCGGTGGCGAAGGCGCGGCCGCTGGCCAGTTCGAGGTGTTGTTTGCGCCCGTACTGGTAGTGCGCAAAGTAGGAATCGTTGGTGCCCATCACCCGGTAGCCGCGGTGAGAGTCGCCGAGGGAAATCGGGATCGCCCATTTCACCTGGGGGTTGGCGGCAAAATGCTCGAAGCTGTCCCAGCGGATATTGTTGGTGGCGTTGCCGATGCGAAATACCGAATACAGCAGCAGGTTCACCGAGCCGGAACGCGCACCGACGATCAGGTCGGTGCCGCTGATGGTGCTGGCGAAACTGTTGCGCGCCTCAACGCGTACGCGCTCCACCGCCAGCAACAGGCACACCGACAGGGCGATGGCGAAAGCGGTGAGGATCGCGGTAAAGCGGCGGTTAGCCAGGCTGGCCATGGCTAGACGAAACAAATACATCTCAAACCTCTGCGGGCGTGGCGGCGCGATTGAGTTCGGCCAGCGACAGGTTGCGGTCGAACAACGGCGCCAGGCTCTGGTCATGGCTGACAAACAACAGGCTCGCGCCGGCTTCGCGGCATTCGGCAAATAACAGTTGCAGGAAGGCTTCGCGGGCGTCGTAGTCCAGGGCCGAGGTGGGCTCGTCGGCAATCACCAGTTCCGGTTGGCCGATCAGCGCGCGGGCGGCGGCCACCCGTTGCTGCTGGCCGATGGACAGCGAGTCGGCGCGACGCTCCAGCAGCTCGTTGTCTTTCAACCCCAGGTGCGCAAGCAGGGCGGCGGCGGCCTGGGCCACGCTGCCGTGGCGCTGCCTGGCGCGTTGCGCGCGCAGCTTGGAAAAGTGACAAGGCAACTCGACGTTCTCGCGCACCGACAGAAACGGCAGCAGGTTGAACTGCTGGAAGATATAGCCGGTGTGGTCAACCCGGAAACGGTCGCGGGCGCCGGCCGACAGTGCGGTCAACTCCTGGTCGAGCAGGCGAATGCTGCCCCGGCTGGGTTTTTGCACCCCGCCGAGCAAACCCAGCAAGGTGGTCTTGCCACTCCCGCTGGGGCCTTTGAGAAATAGCGTTTCCCCGCGTTCCAGACGGAACGTGGGGATGTCCAGCAACTGTGGGTGACCGGGCCAGTTGAAGCCCAGGTCAGACAGTTCGATTAAGGCTTGAGTCATTGGGTATCTCAGAACTTCAGGGTGGCTGCCTGGGCCGTCGCATCAACACCCTGCTGGCCGCTTGGGCCGATCAGTTGTACCTGAATTTTCTGGGTGGCGGGGAAGGTCTTGAAGACCTGGCTCAGGTCCAGGTTGCTCAGCGCGGTCGGCGTGGCGCAGGTGAACTGGTAGTGGGCGTGGATTTCGCTGTGGTCGTGGTGATGCTCATGGGCGCCGTCCTTGGCGTCATGGTCATCATCATCGTCGTCGTGGTCGGCCTCGGGTTTGTCGCCGAACAGGGGGCTGTTCAGTTCCTGGCTGCTGACCACGCAACCGGCGGCCTCTGGCAGGTTGAACAGGGCCAGTGGGTTTTCAAGTTGTTTGCGCACGGCGGCGACCTTGGCTTTGTCCGCCGCGCTACTGGCGAGGTGTTCGAAGCCCACCAGGTTCATTGCCGGGCTGTCCAGCTCCAGCTCCAGGGCCTGGCCGTCGAGTGCCGCGTTGAGGCGGCCCACGCCATGTTCGTGGGCACCGAGGCTGCCGTGCTCATGGTCGTGATCATGTTCGTCTGCGGCATGGGCAATGGCCAGTGGCAGCAGGGCAAACGGCAAAGCGAGCAACAGACGGCGCATGAGTACACTCCAGAAGATGAAAGTTTTGTTATGTGATCTTATAACAATATGCCCGAGAGTTTGACCGCCTGCTTGGCGTTGCGCAAGCCGCATGGGAGCATGCCCGTCAGAAAAATGCAGGAGTGAGGACGATGTTGCGAATTCGTGGAACCGTCGGCAACCTGCCGGTGGACTTGACCCTGGAGCTGGACGACGGCGATTGGGCACGGCTGGGCGCGCAGTTGCAGGCGGCGCCCGTGGCCAACACGGCCACCGCGCCGGCGGCACCGGCTAAACACAACGATGAATTATGGCAGAGCGCCCAAGACCTGTTGCGCAACGCCGGGCAGCTCAGCGGCCTGGAACTGCTCGACCGGCTCGAAGGCCTGGCCGGCGACGCCTCGGCGGGTAAGCGCCTGCTCGTGCGCCTGCGCCACAGTGCCAAGGTCAAAGTCGCCAGCGGCGGGGATACGCCGCTGTACAGCTGGGTCGGCGATTAGTACAGCGCAGCGAATAATTTGCGGCGGTATGCAGTGACCAGCGGGTGATCGTTGCCCAGCAACTCGAACACCTGCAGCAAGGTCTTGTGCGGCAGGCCTTCACTGTAGCTGCGGTTGCGGATAAACAATTTGAGCAGTCCTTCCAGCGCCGCGTCGTATTGCTGGCGGGCCAGTTGCTGGATGCTCAGTTGATAGGCGGCTTCATCGTCCTGCGGGTTTTGCGCCAGGCGGCTTTTCAGGTCGGCGGCGTCCGGCAGGTCGGCAGCCTGGCGCAGGAAGGTGATTTGCGCCTTGGCGCCGGCGAGGGCGGCTTTATGGTCATCGCTTTTCACCGCGTCGAGCACGGTCTGGGCTTCACCCAGCTCACCGCGTTCGGCCAGGCAGCGGGCGTACAGAATCAGCGCGGCGGCGTTGCTGTTGTCCTCGCCCAGCAGCGCGACCAGCACGGCTTCGGCATCGCTGATGCGGCCTTCGGCGAACAATGCCTGGGCCTGTTCCAACGGATCTGCCGCCGCGGGCGGTGGCATCTGCACATGCGGCGCGAGCAGCGCGCGCACCGCTGATTCGGGCTGCGCCCCGGCAAAACCGTCGACCGGCTGGCCATCCTTGAACAGCACCACGGTCGGCAGGCTTTGGATGCCAAACCGCGCGACGATATCCTGCTCGGCTTCGCAATCGACCTTGGCCAATAGCAACTCACCCTGATAACTCTCGGCAATCTGCGCCAGCATCGGCATCAACGCCTTGCACGGCGCGCACCACTCGGCCCAGAAATCCACCAATACGGGTTTTTCGAAAGAGTTCTGAATCACGGCCTGGTCGAAGTTGGCGCTGGTGACGTCGAAGATGTACGGCGTGGGCTCACTCATGGGGCGTCTCGAATAAAGCGGGAATGGGGCAACTATAAGGGCTGGCGCCGCGAATGGTACAGGCTCACCTTGCGAAACTCCCAAGGCTCGGCCAGGTCGGGCAGGGTCAGGGCATCCAGGATTTCCAGGCGCTGATAGCTCGGATGCTGGAAGTCTCGCACTCGCGAATCCGCCACCAGCGCTTCGCGGCCACGGGTGAGGAACTGGTCCAGCAGCGGCAGGTTGGCGCGGTCATAGAGCACATCGGCCACCAGGATCAGGTCGAAGCGGTCAGCCTCGGCGAAAAAGTCCGCCGAATAGGTCAATGCCACGTTATTGAGCGCGGCATTTGCGCGGCAAGCGGCTAACGCCAGCGGGTCCAGGTCGCAGGCCACCACTTCCAATGCGCCTGCCTTGACGGCCGCAATCGCAGCCACGCCGGAGCCTGCGCCGAAATCCAGCACGCGTTTGCCGGCGACCCACTCGGGGTTGGCCGCCAGGTAGCGCGCCAATGCCAGGCCGCTCGCCCAGCAAAAGCTCCAGTAGGGCGGTTCGTGCAGGATGCGTCGGGTTTCTTCGGGGCTGAAGGCGCGGTCCATATTGTCGGCATCCAGCAGCCACAACGACAGCTGCGTGCCCGGCAGCGGGCAGGGCACCAAGTGGGCGTCGCCGATCAGCTCGCTCAGCGCGCGCTGCAAGTCCAACGGTGGCGTCATGGTGCCTTGACGAGTTCCAGTGGGCCGGTGGTCTGGGTGATCGCCTGGGTAATGCGCACGGCGGGCAGGTGCAGGATCAACTGGCCAGACTGGCTGGCGCGGCCGCGCAGTTCGACCCGCGCACCGGCCGGGAAGGCCTCGGGGTTGAAGCGCAGGCGGAACGCCAGGGGCTTGCCGTTGCCGGTGAGCACGCTGCTGGCGAGCAATTGTTGTGGGCGTGAACGGTCGTCGATCACCAGCAGGGCCATCTCGACTTCCGCGCCGGCAGGCACGTTGGTCAGGCTGCCATTGATTTCACGCTGGTACGCCGGCAACGGGCCGAGGTCTTCGATCCCTGGGACTTTTTTCTCTTGCGCGGGCACGGGTTGAGGCGTGGACGGTTTGGGGGCTTCGCTGCTGCAGGCGACCAGAACACTGAACAAAGCGAGCAAAACAAAGGGTCGTAACTGCATGTACGGCTCCAAAAAGGACAAAATCCGTGACGTGAAAGGTAACAAACATAATAGCCCGCCTGTATACCGGAAAGGCTATGGCTTGTCTTGCCACGGGGATGCGCTACCATGGCCCTCCCTTTTTTGTTGCCTGCCACCATGCACTGTCCCTTCTGCGGTGCCAACGACACCAAGGTCATTGACTCGCGTCTGGTCGCCGAGGGCGATCAAGTGCGTCGCCGGCGCGAATGCCTGGCCTCTGGCTGCGGTGAACGTTTCACCACCTTCGAAACCGCCGAACTGGTATTGCCGCGCCTGATCAAATCCGACGGCAGCCGCCAGCCCTTCGACGAAGAAAAACTGCGCGCCGGTATGCAGCGCGCCCTGGAAAAACGCCCGGTGAGTGTCGAGCGCCTGGAAGCGGCGCTGGCGCATATCAAGCACAAGCTGCGGGCGACCGGCGAGCGCGAGGTCAAGAGCCTGGTGGTAGGAGAGCTGGTGATGAGCGAGCTGCAAAAGCTCGACGAAGTCGCCTATATCCGTTTCGCTTCGGTGTATCGACGCTTCCAGGACCTCAATGAGTTCCGCGAAGAGATCGACCGCCTGGCCCGTGAGCCTGCCAAACAATGACCTCTGAACAGGCAGTGCTCGACGCCCACTACATGGCCCGCGCCCTAGAATTGGCGCGCAACGGCCTGTACACCACTCACCCCAACCCGCGAGTGGGCTGCGTGATCGTGCGCGATGGGCAGGTGGTCGGTGAAGGTTGGCACGAACGCACCGGCGAACCGCATGCCGAACCCAACGCCCTGCGCGCCGCCGGTGACAAGGCCCGTGGCGCCACGGTGTACGTGACGCTCGAACCGTGCAGCCACCACGGCCACACGCCGCCCTGCGCCGATGCGCTGGTGAGTGCCGGCGTCGCGCGCGTGGTGGCCGGCATGCAGGACCCGAACCCGGAAGTGGCGGGGCGCGGCATGCAGCGTCTGGCCCAGGCCGGGATCGAGGTTCGCAGCGGCGTGCTGGAAGCTCAGGCGCGGGCGTTGAACCCGGGGTTTCTCAAACGTATGGAACATGGCCTGCCGTTTGTGCGGGTCAAGCTGGCGATGAGCCTGGACGGGCGCACCGCCATGGCCAGCGGCGAAAGCCAATGGATCACCGGCCCCGCTGCCCGCGCGGCGGTGCAGCGCCTGCGTGCCGAGGCCAGCGTGGTACTGACCGGCGCCGACACGGTGTTGGCGGACGGCGCCCGCCTGACCGTGCGCGCCGCCGAGCTGGGCCTGGATGCCGCCACCACGGCCCTGGCCATGTCGCGCCCGCCGCTGCGCGTATTGATCGACGGCCGCCTGCGCGTGCCGCTCAATGCGCCATTCTTCAAGGCCGGCCCGGCACTGGTCATTACGTGCGTCACCCCGGAAAACCAGTTTCCCCGTGGCCCCGAGTGCCTGGTGGTGCCCGGCGTGGACGGCCAGGTCGACCTGCGCTCGGCCCTGGTCGCCCTCGCTGCGCGTGGCGTCAACGAGGTGCTGGTGGAAGCCGGCCCAAGCCTGGCAGGCGCATTTGCCCAACAAGGCCTGGTGGACGAATACGTGATTTTCATCGCCGGCAAGTTCCTCGGTTCCGCTGCGCGGCCGTTGCTCGACTGGCCGCTTGAGAAACTGGCCGATGCCCCCCAACTCAAGATCACTGAAGTGCGCGCTGTAGGCGATGACTGGCGAGTCACTGCCATCCCTGTGCCAGCAGCGAGCGTATAATTCCCGGCCTGCGCTTGAGCGTCAGCCCCCGTTTTCAGGAGAACGAAATGTTCACCGGCATTATCGAATCCATCGGCAGCATCCGTGCAATGACCCCCAAAGGCGGCGACGTGCGCCTGCTGGTTGAAACCGGCAAACTCGACCTCGGCGACGTCAAGCTGGGCGACAGCATCGCCGTCAGCGGTGTGTGCCTGACCGTCGTCGAGCTGCCTGGCAACGGCTTTGCCGCCGACGTCAGCCGGGAAACCCTGGACTGCACCGCGATGAACGACCTCAAGGCCGGCAGCCCGGTCAACCTGGAAAAAGCCCTGACCCCCACCACGCGCCTGGGCGGCCACCTGGTCAGCGGCCATGTCGACGGTGTCGGTGAAGTGGTCGCGCGCAGCGAAAACGCGCGCGCCGTGGAATTTCGCATCCGCGCGCCCAAAGAGCTGGCCAAGTACATCGCCCACAAAGGCTCGATCACCGTCGACGGCACCAGCCTGACCGTGAACGCCGTGAATGGCGCCGAATTCGAACTGACCATCATTCCCCACACCCTGAGCGAAACCATCATGGCGTCGTACCAGCCGGGTCGCCGGGTGAACCTGGAAGTCGACTTGCTTGCCCGTTACCTGGAACGCCTGCTGATGGGCGACAAGGCCGCAGAGCCTGCGTCCGGGAACATCACTGAAAGTTTTCTGGCCGCTAACGGCTACCTGAAATCCTGACCAAGGGGGTGCCACGTGGCGCTCAATAGCATCGAAGAACTGGTTGAAGACATCCGCCAAGGCAAGATGGTCATCCTGATGGATGACGAAGACCGCGAGAACGAAGGCGACATCATCATGGCCGCCGAGGCCTGCAAGCCCGAGCACATCAACTTCATGGCCAAGCACGCCCGTGGGCTGATCTGCATGCCCATGAGCCGCGAACGCTGCGAGCTGCTCAAGCTGCCGCTGATGGCGCCGCGCAATGGCTCTGGTTTTGGCACCAAGTTCACCGTATCGATCGAAGCGACCACCGGCGTCACCACCGGTATTTCCGCCGCCGACCGCGCCCGCACCGTGCAAGCCGCGGCCGCGAAGGACGCCAAGGCCGAAGACATCGTCAGCCCCGGCCATATCTTCCCGCTGATGGCCCAGCCGGGCGGCACCCTGGCCCGTGCCGGCCACACCGAAGCCGCCTGTGATTTGGCGCGCATGGCCGGTTTCGAGCCGAGCGGCGTGATCTGTGAAGTGATGAACGACGACGGCACCATGGCCCGTCGCGCCGAACTCGAAGCCTTTGCCGCCGAACATGGCATCAAGATCGGCACCATCGCCGACCTGATTCACTACCGGATGATCCACGAACGTACCGTTCAGCGGATTGCCGAGCAGCCGCTGGACAGCGAACTGGGCCAATTCAACCTGGTGACCTACCGTGATTCGGTGGAAGGCGATGTGCACATGGCACTGACCCTGGGCGCCATCAGCGGTGAAGAACCGACCCTGGTGCGCGTACACAACATGGACCCGCTACGCGACCTGTTGATGGTCAAGCAACCCGGCCGTTGGAGCCTGCGCGCCGCCATGGCTGCGGTGTCCGAGGCCGGCAGCGGCGTGGTGCTGCTGCTGGGCAACCCGGTGGATGGCGACGTGTTGCTGGCGCATATTCGCGAAACTGCCGAGCAGACCCAGGTGAAAACACCGACCACCTACAGCATCGTCGGTGCCGGTTCGCAGATCCTGCGCGACCTCGGGGTGCGCAAAATGCGCCTGATGAGCGCACCGATGAAATTTAATGCGATATCCGGATTCGATCTGGAAGTTGTAGAATACGTGCCCTCCGAATAAAGGCCGGCTATTTTTGCCCCTTGTTCGCGGTTAAATCATCACTGAGGGGCGCACTTTTCGCGTCCCGGCTCTTTAAGAGATTTGTCGAATGACCCTGAAGACCATCGAAGGTACCTTCATCGCCCCCAAAGGCCGCTATGCCCTGGTGGTTGGCCGCTTCAACAGCTTCGTGGTTGAAAGCCTGGTAAGCGGTGCCGTGGATGCCCTGGTTCGCCACGGTGTGAGCGAAAGCGACATCACCCTCATCCGCGCCCCTGGCGCCTTCGAAATTCCACTGGTTGCGCAAAAAGTTGCCCAACAGGGCGAATACGCGGCGATCATCGCCCTGGGCGCGGTCATTCGTGGCGGTACTCCGCACTTCGAATACGTGGCCGGTGAATGCACCAAGGGCCTGGCCCAGGTGTCCATGGAGTTCGGCGTGCCGGTCGCGTTCGGCGTACTGACCGTTGATTCCATCGAGCAAGCCATCGAGCGTTCCGGCACCAAGGCCGGTAACAAAGGCGCTGAAGCTGCCCTGTCCGCCCTGGAAATGGTCAGCCTGCTGTCGCAGTTGGAGGCCAAGTGATTTCCGACGAGAGCGATCAGTTCAACCCTCAGGACCCGCGCCCTGCGGATGCCGGCAAGCCATCCAAGAGCGAAAAGCGTCGTAAAGCGCGTCAGCTCGCGACCCAGGCGCTGTACCAGCGTCACCTGGCAGGCGCTTCGCTGAACGAAATCGAGGCGCAGTTTCGCGTCGATAACGACTTCACCTTCGCCGACCAGAGCTATTTCCACGACATCCTGCACGGTGTGCATGCCAACCTGACCGAGATCGATACAGCCCTGGCGCCCTGCCTGGACCTGACCCTCGAAGAACTCGACCCGGTTGAGCTGTGCGTACTGCGCCTGTCCACCTGGGAGCTGCTCAAGCGCGTCGACGTGCCGTACCGCGTGGTGATCAACGAAGGCATCGAACTGGCGAAAGTCTACGGTTCGACCGACGGCCACAAGTTCGTCAACGGCGTGCTCGACAAGCTGGCCCCGCGCCTGCGTGAAGCCGAAGTGAAGGAACACAAGCGCTAAGTTGCGCTTGAGTCCCGAATGGGTGAGTTTGAGCTGATCCGCACCTACTTCGCCGCCGCGCCCTGTGCGCAGGGTGGCGAAGGCATTGCCCTGGGGATCGGCGACGACTGCGCCTTGCTGGCACTCCCGCCTGGGGAGCAACTGGCAATTTCCACCGATACTCTGGTGGCCGGCGTGCATTTTGCCGACCCCTGCGATCCGTTCCTGCTCGGCCAGCGCTCGCTGGCCGTGGCGGTCAGCGACTTGGCTGCCATGGGCGCCAACCCCCTCGCATTCACCCTTGCCCTGACCACGCCGACGGTCGAAGCCGACTGGCTGCAACGCTATGCCCAAGGGTTGAACGCCATGGCGCAACGCTGCGGTGTGGGCCTGGTGGGCGGCGATACCACGCGCGGGCCGCTCAGCCTGACCCTGACGGTGTTCGGCCGTGTGCCGGCCGGGCAAGCGTTGACGCGGCGCGGTGCGCAACCGGGCGACCTGATGTGTGTCGGCGGCGCCTTGGGCAACGCCGCAGGTGCCTTGCCGCTGGTACTGGGCCAACGCAATGCCGATGCGAGCATTGCCGACCCGCTGCTGGCGCATTACTGGTCGCCGCAACCGCAATTGGCGCTGGGCCTGGCGCTGCGGGGCAGGGCGACAGCCGCCATGGATATTTCGGACGGTTTGTTGGCCGATTGCGGGCATATCGCCAAGGCGTCGGGCGTAAGCCTGTTGATCGAGCGTCAGCGCTTGCCGTTGTCCGAGGCCTTGCTCGCGTTTTTGGGGGATGAGCAGGCCAGGGTGGCCGCGTTAAGCGGCGGCGACGACTATGTGCTGGCGTTCACCCTGCCGCCCGTCGAGTTGGCGCCGTTACTGGCCGCCGGCTGGCCGGTGCATGTTATCGGCCGCGTCGAGGCCGGGCAGGGCGTAACGCTGCTTGATGCCGGCGGGCAAGACATCACTCCCGCTCTGCGTGGTTATCAACATTTTGGCCAGACGCCCTGAATCGGTGTGCTGGGCTACCCTCTATAACGTCATTACCGATGCAAGGCTTTGCAGGAGGTCGTACCGATGCACGTGCGCCGCTGGCTGCTGATACTGCTGTGTGTCGTTTCGACCTGTGGGCGGGCAGAGGATAGCGCGGTGCCTCCCGGCAACGTCATGTTGGCCAGTGAGGCCTGGGACGACTACACCAATGCCGACGGCAGCGGCCTGGCCTGGGACGTATTGCGACGGGTATTCGAACCGGCCGGGATCACCTTGCACACCCGCATCGAGCCCTACACCCGCTCCGTGGGCCTGGCCCAGTGCGGTGAAGTGGACGGCTGGGTCGGTTCTTACCGCGATGAGGTCAAGGGCGTGCTGTACCCGCGCTGGAACTTCGACTCCGACCGGATCTATGCCCTCGGGTTGGCCTCCTCACCGACGCCGAGCGCGGCAACGCTGGGCGACTACCGCCTGGCCTGGATGCGCGGTTACAAGTACGAAGGGTATTTGCCTAACATGCGGCGCTTTAAACAGATCGAGCGACGCGAGGGCATTTTGCCGATGCTCCAGCATGGCCGTGCCGACTTCTACATCGATGCCCTCGCCGAAGCCAACGAGGTTCTCAGCCAGGCGCAAGACCCCGCCACATTCCGGCTTACTCACATCATCGACTTGCCGCTCTACGTAGGTTTTGCCGATACCGAACGCGGGCGGGCATTGCGCACGGTGTTCGACCAGCGCATGGCCGTCCTGGTAAAAAGTGGCGAGCTCAAGCCGATCTTCCAGCGCTGGAAACTGCCGTATCCGTTCTAACCTGCATAGAACCGGGACGAAGGCCAATCAAACCGATTGATCTTTATCAGCGATCATTCAGCTTAAGCGTCTGTAGGAACCTGCTGTTACAATGCCCGCCTCTGTGAAATCTGAAATCAGGAGCACACGGTGCCCGTCGTTTTCGTCGCTGCTTCCAAGCTGCCTACCCCTTTTGCCACGTTCACCATGAATGGCTTTCTCGAAGAAGCCACTGGCCGCGAGCACGTTGTGCTCAGCCTGGGCGATATCGCCGATGGCGCGCCGGTGCTGGGGCGAGTGCACTCCGAGTGCCTGACCGGCGATGCGTTGTTCAGCCAGCGCTGTGACTGCGGCTCGCAACTGGAAGCCGCCATGCGCGCCATCGCCCGTGAAGGCCGTGGTGTGCTGCTGTATTTGCGCCAGGAAGGCCGTGGTATTGGCCTCATGAACAAGATCCGCGCCTACGAGCTGCAAGACGGCGGCGCCGATACCGTCGAGGCCAACGAGCGCCTGGGCTTCGCCGCCGACCAGCGTGACTACGCGATCTGCCTGCCGATGCTGGAACATCTGGGCGTGGAGATCCTGCGCCTGATGACCAACAACCCGCGCAAGGTCAAAGCCTTGACCGAAATGGGCATCACCGTGGCCGAGCGCGTGCCGCTGCACACCGGGCACAACCCGCACAACAAGCTCTACCTGGCCACTAAAGCCAGCAAGCTCGACCACATGATGGGCAATGAGCACCAAGGCGAGGTCGATCGCGCGTGACCCGTGGCCAGGTAAAGCGACGACTGTCCTTCAACTGGTGGCAATACCTGGCCCTCGCGCTGCTGCCATTGTTCGTGATCAACCTGGTGTTCGGCCGCGCCGAAGCCCTGCTGCCGGTGCTGGCCATGCCGTTCTTTATCGCCGGCGTGGCTTCGATGTTTCTCAGCCTGCGCTTCTTTAACGGCTATAAACACGCGTTGATCGCGACCTCCAAAGCCCTCGATACCCCTGAAGAACCGGCGGCCTGGATCACCTTGGCGGCGCGTCGTCGCATGGCGTTGCTGGTGGCGGCGCTCCCGGCCTGGGTCGGTGCGTTGGCGGTGTTTGTCGGCCTGGAGGCGGTACCGCTGTTTTTGCTGGCGCTGTCGACGCTGGTGCTGTTTTACCTCTATCGCATTCCGCGTCAGTTGGGATGATGCGCCACTGGCTGGCGGTTCTGCTGCTGGCATTGGGTACCCAGGCCTCGGCAGCCGAGCGGGTGGTGAGCCTGGCGCCGTCGCTTTCTGAAATGGTGCTGGAGCTGGGGGCCGCCGACCTGCTGGTGGGCGTGCTCGATGGCGGTGAGCGGCCGGCCGCGTTGACGCAGGTGCCGTCGGTGGGCGATTACGGCCAGTTGAATATGGAGCGCCTGCTCAGCCTCAAGCCCGACTTGATCCTGCTATGGCCTGGCAGCCTCGGCCCGGCCCAGCGTGAGCAGCTGCAACGCCTGAATATTCCCGTCTATACCGCTGACCCCCATAACCTTGAACAACTGACCACTCAGGTCGAAGCCATTGCCCAACAGCTGAATCGGGCCGAAGCCGGTCGCCAGTTGGCCGCCCAACTGCGCCAGCGCCTGGCCGAGTTGCGCCGACGTTATCAGCGCGCCGCGCCGTTGCGGGTGTTTTACCAAGTGTGGGACCAGCCGCTCTACACCGTTGGTGGTGGGCAGATCATCAGCGATGCGTTGACGGTCTGCGGTGCGCGCAACGTGTTCGACGACCTCGCGCTGCCTGCGCCGCAGGTCAACCTCGAGTCGGTGTTGCAGCGTGATCCCGAGGTCATCCTGGCCGCAGATCAGCCACAGCTGGATGCCTGGAAGGCCTGGCCCCAAGTGAGCGCGGTTGCGACCGGGCGATTACTGCAGGTGCCGGACAAAGGCCTGGAGCGGCCGAGCGCTCAGATGGTGGAGGCAGTGGCGAAGCTGTGCCAATTGATTGCGCCACAGCGCTAGCCTGAGCCTGGGCATTTTCCGACGGGTTATTAAGACCTGAACGTCGGCTTCACCGACAGGCGCGCCTAAGGCTTCATCACCTGTGCCGAGGCAATCAAAGCGGGTTACCTGAGCGACAACGAACCTATGCGCCAGGTCTATTGAGTCGAGTCGCTACAGGTGGGGCGTCCACGTGAGCCCCAACAGCCAGGTGCGGCCCTCTTCGCGGTAGTCGTGGTTGTTGGAAAAGTCCGCTGCGTCATAGCTGTAGCGGGCCCGCGCATAGCGGCGGTCCAGCAGGTTGTCGACTTTCAACGACACACTGACATCATGATTGATCGCCCAACTGCTGCGCAGACCGAGCAGCGCATAGCCGCCCAGACGGTTGCGGTTGTCTTCGTCGTCATAGCTGCGGCTGATTGCCTGCCAGTTGGCGCCCACCCCGAATCTGTCGAATTGCCGGTCCAGGTCCAGGCTCAACGTGCGCCGTGCGCGGCGGGCCAGGGTATGGCCGCTGTCGCGGTCACGCGGGTCGATGATCGAAAGCCCGAGGTTGCCCTGCCAGCCGAATAACGTCTGCTTGAGCGCCGCTTCAAAGCCATTGATGCGCGCCGACGCCACGTTCTGCGGCTTGCCGGAGCTGTCGAGGATAATCGCATCGCTCAAATCGGTGCGGTACAGCGAGGCTTCCAGCTGCGTGCTATCCGTCAGTTGACTGCGCCATTGCAGCTCGTAGCTTTTTGAGGTTTCGGGCAGCAGGTTGGGGTTGCTGTACTTCGTGTCCGGGTAATACAGGTCATTGAAGGTCGGCGCGCGAAAGCCTTCGCTGTAGGTCAGCAGCAGGTCATTGTCGGGGTTGATTGGCAAGGTCAGGGTGCCGCTCCAGCTGTTCTGGCTACCGAGCTGTTGGTTCTGGTCGCGGCGCAGGCCCAGTTCGGTGGAGAACCACTCGCTGCGGAAGCGGTGCTGCACAAATGCGGCGCGGTTCCAGCGGCTGTTTTCGCTGAAGGTGGTAGAGCCGTGGAAGCGGTCTTCGTACCAGTCGCCTCCAAGGATCAGGCGGTTTTGCTCGTCCAGCGTCAGATCGTTTTGCCAGTTGACCGAGTCGCGGTAGGTGTTGAATACGCTGAATTCATCACTGAGCGTATCGCGCTTGGTGTCGCGGTTTTCGCTGTGGCCCAGTTCCAGGCGCGACTGCCAGCGCTCACTGAGCGTGGCGTCCAGATAGCCGCTGGCGCTGCTCACGGCGTAATCGGTGTAGGGCTTTTGCCCCAACGTCTGCCCGCTGGCGGCGTCATAGCGACCGAAGCTGTTGTCGTATTCCGACTTGCCACGGTTATCCAGCAGGTTGAATCCCGCCTCCAATTCATCGCTGAACGAATGACTGAGGTTCAGGCTGATCGACTGGTTGCGATAGGCATCATGGTCGCCGTCGCTGGGGAAGGATCGGTGGGTTGAGTTGATACCGGCGGTGTCATCCAGGCTCGCCCCGAGGTTGAACCGCGTGCGTGCGTCGCCGCCCGACAGCCCCAGGCTGCGCTCCCAGGTCTGGCGGCTGCCAACACCCAGTTTCAGGCGCGGTTGCAGACCTTGTTCGGCGTTGCGCCGGGTGAACAGCTGGATCACCCCGCCGATTGCATCGCTGCCGTAGATCACCGAACGTGAGCCGCGCAGCACTTCCACACGCTCAATTTGGTCGACATTCAGGTATTGCAGGCCGCTGTCGCCGGACGTGGCGTTGGCGATGCGTTGGCCGTCCACCAGCACCAGGCTCTGGGCGGATTTGGTGCCGCGCAGGTAAATCCCCGGCAGGCTGCCGCGCCCGCCGGTGGGTGCCACTTGTACGCCGGGAACGCGGCTGAGCAGGTCGGCGAGGCTGGTGGGTTGCAGGCGGTCGATGTCGTCGCGGGTGAAGACGGTGTTGGCCGCACTGCTGTCATTGCGCGCCTGGACCTGGCGGTTGGCGCTGATGACCACATCGGGGAGTTTGAGGGCGGCGTCGCGGGTGTCGGCGAGCAGGTCGGGTGCGGGGAGAAGCAGCAGGGGCAGGGCGAGGCGCAGGCGGTTCATGGGTTGTACGTGGCTTTTAAAATTGACACAAAACCAAGGGTGGGAGGGGCAAGCCCCTCCCACCTTTCAGGTCCCGGTTTCTACAGGCCCAGCATCGCCATGCGCTCGCGCACCGAAGCCTCGATCCCTGCTTCATCCAGCCCACATTCCGCCAGCATCTGCGCCGGTTTGGCATGTTCGACATACACATCCGGCAAGCCCAGGTGCAGCACCGACTTGAGGATGTTTTCCCGCGCCAAAAACTCACTGACCGCCGCACCGGCACCGCCCATGATGGCGTTTTCTTCGACGGTCACCAGCAATTCATGGCTGCCGGCAATCTCACGAACCAGGGTTTCATCCAGCGGTTTGACGAAGCGCATGTCGACCACGGTTGCGTCGATCTTCTCGGCGACTTTCAACGCTTCGGCCAATTGCACGCCGAACACCAGGAACGCGACCTTGCTGCCTTGGCGCCGCACGATGCCTTTGCCGATCTCGATTGGCTCCAGGTGTTTTTCGATTACGGCATTCGGGCCGTTGCCGCGCGGGTAGCGCACGGCGGCCGGGCCGTTGTACAGGTGACCGGTGCTGAGCATCTTGCGCAGTTCGTTTTCGTCGCTCGGCGTCATCACCAGCATGCCGGGGATGCAGCGCAGATAAGACAAATCGAAGCTGCCGGCGTGGGTCGGGCCGTCTTCGCCGACTAAACCGGCGCGGTCGATGGCGAACAGCACATCGAGGTTTTGCACCGCGACGTCATGTACCAACTGGTCATAACCGCGCTGCAAGAACGTGGAATAGATCGCCACCACCGGCTTGGCGCCCTCACAGGCCATGCCGGCAGCGAAGGTGACCGCGTGCTGCTCGGCAATGGCCACGTCGAAGTAGCGCAGCGGGAAACGCTCGCTGAACGCCACCAGGTCGGAGCCTTCCTTCATCGCCGGGGTGATGCCGACCAGGCGCGGGTCGGCGGCGGCCATGTCACACAGCCATTCGCCGAACACACCGGAATACTTTGGCCCGCTGGGCTTTTTCGGCGCGGCGGCGGGGGCGTCCAGTGGTTCGAGCTTGGTGATGGCGTGGTAACCAATTGGGTCGACTTCCGCCGGGGCGAAGCCTTTGCCCTTCTTGGTAACGATGTGCAGGAACTGTGGGCCCTTGAGGTCGCGCATATTGCGCAGCGTGGCGATCAGGGTGGGCAGGTCATGACCGTCGATCGGGCCGATGTAGTTCCAGCCCAGCTCCTCGAACAGCGTGCCGGGTACCAGCATGCCCTTGGCATATTCTTCGGTGCGCCGGGCAATTTCCCACGCACCGGGCAGGCGCGACAGCACTTTCTTGCTGCCTTCGCGCATGCTGGCGTAGGTACGGCTGGAGAGAATTTTTGCCAGGTAATTGGACAAGCCACCGACGTTGCGCGAAATCGACATGTCGTTGTCGTTGAGGATCACCAACATGTTGGCGTCCACTTCCGGCGCATGGTTCAGCGCTTCAAACGCCATGCCGGCGGTCAGCGCGCCATCACCGATCACAGCAATCGCCTTGCGATCGCTGTTTTGCAGACGGGCGGCAATGGCCATGCCCAGCGCTGCGCTGATCGAGGTGCTGGAGTGGCCGACGCCAAAGGTGTCGTACTCGCTCTCGGAGCGACGCGGGAAGGCGGCGACGCCGTCCTTCTGGCGCAGGGTGCTCATGCGCTCGCGGCGGCCCGTGAGGATTTTATGCGGATACGCCTGATGACCCACGTCCCACACCAGCCGGTCGTCCGGCGTGTCGAACACGTAATGCAAGGCGATCGTCAGCTCGATGACGCCCAGGCCCGCGCCGAAATGCCCACCGGTCTGGCCGACCGTGTAGAGCAATTCCAGGCGCAGTTCATCGGCCAGGGTTTCCAGCTCGGCTTCACCCAGTCGACGCAGGCCGTCCGGCGTGGCAGCACGGTCGAGCAGGGGCGTGGACGGGCGCTTGCGGGGAATCTCTTGAAACGTCGTGGGCATCAGGCGAATCGTTATAGGTATAAGAAGAGGCGGCAGTTTACCTCAAGCATCGCAAACTGCCCACGCAGAGCACCGAAGTTGGCCGATATGCGGCCTTTATCAGTGGCGGCGTTCGACGATATACCGCGCCAGGTCACGCAATGGCTCGGCTGCCGCGTCGAATGGTCGCAGGGCGTCCAGGGCCTGATCGCGCAGTTCCAGGGCATAGGCCTTGGCGGCTTGCAGGCCGAGCAGTGCCGGATACGTCGGTTTATCCCGTGCGATATCGGCACCCTGGCGTTTGCCCAGGGTTGCGGTGTCACTTTCTACGTCGAGAATGTCGTCCTGCACCTGGAACGCCAGGCCGATGGCTCGGGAATAGGTCTGCAACGCCGCCAATTGGGCCGCGTCGGCACGACCACTGGCCAGGGCGCCCAACTGCACGGCGGCCTCGATCAGCGCGCCGGTCTTGTGGCGGTGCATGTGTTCGAGGGCGGTTTGATCCAACTTGAGGCTGACCGAGCCCATGTCGATCGCCTGCCCCCCGACCATGCCGGCCGGACCGGCGGCCAGGGCCAGGTCGGTGACCATGCGCAGACGGATCTCGGCGTTGACACTGCTCAGGCGCGGGTCCAGCAAGGCACTGAACGCCAGGCTTTGCAGGCCATCGCCGGCCAGAATCGCATAGGCTTCGTCAAAGGCTTTGTGGGTGGTCGGCTGGCCGCGACGCAGATCGTCATCGTCCATCGCCGGCAGATCGTCGTGCACCAGGGAATAGGCGTGGATCAACTCCACCGCACACGCCGCACCATTGGCCTGCTCGGCGGGCGCGCCCAGTGCTTCGCAGGCCGCATACGCCAGCAACGGGCGTACACGCTTGCCGCCATTCATCACGCTGTAGCGCATGGCCTCGTATAAACGCTTCATTTCCGGGCTTGGCGCAACAAACAAGGGCTCCAGCGCCGCATTCACCCGGGCTTGGCTACTGGCCTGGTACGCGTCGATCATTCCGGCTGTTCCGCATCGAAAGGTTCCTCGGCCAACTCGCCGTCACGCTCGAGCAACACCTGCACCTTCTGCTCGGCCTGCGCCAACGCGCTCTGGCAGTCACGGGTCAGGCCGATGCCTTGCTCAAACGCTGTCAGCGAGTCCTCCAGCGACAACTCGCCGTTCTCCAGACGCTCGACCAGGGTTTGCAGATCGGCGAGGGATTGTTCGAAATCGAGTGCAACTTTTTTGCGGGCCATGGCGGCTATTCCGGTAGACGGTAAACCGGCGCGACACTAGCAGACATGGGGGATGGGGGCAAATGAGTGGGGTGTCAGCGGTCCGCTGTATTGATCTGATAACGCGTGCTGCGGCCGCCTCCGGGGAGGCGGATCAGGCAGTTTTTTTGCCGTCATCGAACGGATGCAGCGTGGCAAACCAGAAATGCGCCACCAACGAGGAGCGAACGGAGCCAACATTCAGTTGCTCACCTTCGATCGCAGAAGTAGTCAGGACATTTTGCAGCAACGCATCCAATTCATTTTGCGCACTGACGGCCTGAGGCACGGAACCCAGCATGCCCAGCAGCCGACCTTTAGGGCTTGCCCGTATTCGCGTAATGAAGACGGCCAGTCGATGTGTTGCCAGATCCAGTGTGGATGGTCCATGAACGGACGCCTGGGTGCGTGAGCCGAATAGAGAGGTTATTCGGCTCGTCGGCTATGGCGACGCTTTATCGCAACGAAATAATTGCGGGTCGACGAACGGATGCTCGTAGTAGAAGTTGCTGCGTTTGTAAGAAAAATAATGAATTATCGTCGTTATCTAGAAATAGAAAAAAATCCCAGTTTTTCTGACGATTGCTACTTCGTTTATGTGAATCAGTTTTTTCAATAGGTCAGGGGCCGCTGGTAGGGAGGAGTTTCTTAGCACTTTAAGTGTTCGGACGAGGTCCTTCTGTATGGTGATGTGTTCATCTTCGTAGTTATCGATCATTTTTCCTAAGGCGTTGTTGATGACGTCGAATATGCCTGACTTCTCTAAATTTAGGTGTTCTGAGTCCGTAAGGCGTAAGCACTCTAATAGAGCGGATGGGCATCTATCATTATCGAGTAGTGACATTGCTTCTTCGGTTAGTGGTGTGCAAATTAGTTTCACTGATTGCCTCTTCCTTTTTTAAGACTTGTATGGATGGCTTAAAGTAGCGAGTGCGTCGGTCGATTTTAATATGGCTTATTGCTGTGGTTGTTGGTTTCTTTTAGGGTTTAGTGAGTTTTTTGATGTTTATGGTCTGAGGTGGATGGTATTTTTAATAAGCTTCAGTCTATTTGGTTGCGCGAAAAAGGCGTGTTCTAACACTGTCGTAATCAAGAATGTGCACGTAGAAATAGCTCGCCTAATGTATCAATTGAATGTGCGGTAAAAGTTGAAATAGGAGAGTCCCAGTCATGGTTCTTGACAATCTTTATTTGAAAGCGTCCCTTGGCATCGAATGAAGGAAACCAACCTGCGTCAAGTAAAAAACCATCCGGGTACTCCACCTGAAGCATGTCCTCCTTCAGGATTTGTACTTGATCTTCAATCGCAGAGTCTTCCAGTAATGAAAGCTCATCGTAGGTGATATTGCTTTGTATGAAATCTAACGAAATAATTTGCTAAATTTCCTGAATTCTTGCTTTGAAATAGGGTGGCCGTGAATTGTTTTTTGCGCTTAATCCTATGCGGATCCAGCGGCTCGGAGCCCCCTCGCTTGCGTCGATGCTTTTCGAGTACTCCATGACCTTCCAAGGTTTGCCATTTGTAGTCATCTTGACTTTTTTTATAGGCTTCTCTCTCCAGGCTTTCAATATCTATCCCTAGCCTGCACTTGGCCGGGCCAGATTTTGTCGTTGCCAAAATATCTTTCGGCGGTCCGCGTGGTGTTCGACGATGAGTTTGTCGCCTTGCCAGAAAAACTCCGTGGTGATGCCATCGATGGTTTTGTTGATGCGCCGCCCGAACGGCTCGTCACGGTAACTTGCGGTCTGTCCGTTGGGTTGGGTGATGCCTATCTTACGTGTACTAAATACTCAACGACCAAAGTGTTAGGGTTTTTGTAGAGTTAGTCATATTTTTTCAATACTATAACTGTCTGCAATTACTGTAAAAATACTTTCTATGTGGTCGCTTGTCTTAAAGCAGTAACTTTTCTTGTTTTGTAAGGTGGCAATGCGCTTCACGTTTTGCGAAAAACTAACGTCTTTTTCTTTATAGATGTCGTATATTTCGTGACCGGTCATGTTAACTCCCTTAAAGGCAAGAGGGCTGTGAAAAGTGATCAGTAGGAACTCATCTTGCTGGTTGGTAAAAACGACCAATAATTCGTCACGCTTGCAGGTTACTTGTTGAATGGTTCCCCTAGAGATTTCGAGCGTTTCTGCTCCACGAACTATTTTGTTCAGTGGTTGGTCAGGCTTCCAGAATTTCAAGTCAGAAAAATGTCTTTCTATATCATCCATATCATCATCGCCAAGAGAGTCGTCGAAGTGCTTGGAAATTATCGTTCGGACTTTTGCCAATCGCTGAGTGACGGCGCAATTGTCGATGAAGTCAGTGGTTGCTTTCCGATATTCGTCTAAGGCGCCAGGTTTTTCTCCGTAATAACTGCCCATTTTGTGTAAGGATATTAGTATATATTCAATCTCTTTGAGAGCGTCAAGTGCTTCCTCTCCGGATAGGGTTATTTTTTGATTTTGCTCTAACATTATTTTCTCCTCGTGAACTTAGGGTTGTTTAATATCAGGTTTCCTTTTACGGTTAGCTCCATAGTGTTGTATCTAGGGTTTCTCACGAGTTCTAGTTTTGATTTGAATACGTCTATCTCAATGTAATCTCGGCCCTTGCTTTTGTCGATGTGATATTTGTCTTGTGCGTCTTTAGGGCTCAGTACTTTGTTTTTTGCAGGCTCAAGATAAACTCTGTTGTTATCTTGAGCCAATATCACTCCTTCTTTTTCAATCCCTTTTGAGCCTGCTCTGCTTGTGTAATGCCGTACTCTGACAATGTTGTCTTGTTTTGACGCGGGAGCGGGTAGCGTTGGTTCGCCATCGACAGATTTTGAATGCCTCGTTGGACTCTCAGTGTCGTAGGCTGGTTTACACCCATTTCCTCCTGGGCATTTACTCAAACCTAGCGGATCTACCCACCCCGTCGGGTTGGGCACGTACTGGTAGGCGTTGATCCCACCCGCCAGCTTCACCGGATCCGGCGTCAGGTAACGACCAACATCCTGATTGTAGTAGCGATGGCGGTTGTAGTGCAGTCCGCTTTCCTGGTCGAAGTATTGGCCTTGGAAGCGCAGCGGGTTGTCGACTTTCCCGACTTCGAGTCGGCTGATTTGGCCGTAGGCGCGATAGTGCGCGGACCAGACGATCTCGCCGTCTGGAGCAGTGAGTTCCTGGGGCGTGCCGAGGTGGTCGAGTTGGTAGTGGTAGGGCTTGGTTTCGTTGGGGCCAAACCCTTCCAATAAGGCCAACGGCCGGAAGCTGTCCGGTTCATAGATAAAACTGCGATGGCGATCCGCATGGTGTTCGGCGATCAGTTTGTCGCCTTGCCAGAAAAACTCGGTCGTTATGCCATCAACGGTTTTGCTGATGCGCCGCCCAAACGGGTCGTAGCGGTAACTCGCGGTCTGGCCGTTGGGTTGTGTAATACCGATCAAGCGATGCTGGCAGTCGTAGCGGTA
Organism: Pseudomonas sp. S3_A03; assembly: GCF_054668275.1. Lineage (NCBI taxonomy): Bacteria > Pseudomonadati > Pseudomonadota > Gammaproteobacteria > Pseudomonadales > Pseudomonadaceae > Pseudomonas > Pseudomonas sp. S3_A03. The sequence continues at coordinate 3,362,883 of NZ_CP162753.1, read as the reverse complement.
CTCGGTAACGAGTTGATGGCCCTTGCCACGCCGTTCACGGATCAGGTTGCCGAAGGCGTCATAGTCGTAGTGCCGGTCGCCCTGAATCATCAACCGATTGCCCGCCACAATGTCCGGGCCGGGGCGGTCGTGCATCAGTAGATTGCCGGCTGGGGTGTGGCCGAAGCGTTCGTGCAGGTCTTGCGAATGGTCGGCGCGGGTGAGGCGGGCTAGTGGGTCGTAGCGGTAGTGGTGTTCGCCTTTGCGGGTGTCGTTGAGGCGGGTGAGGTTGCCGGATTTGTCGTAATCGTAATGGCGTTGGTAGAGGTGGTTTTCCTGTTGGGTGACGGTGTGGGCGTGCAGGCGGTGTTGGTCGTCGTAGTGGTAGTGGCTGAGGAGTTGGCCTTGTTGGCGCTGGTGTTCCTGGCCGGATTTGAAGAGATGCGAGGTCAGTAATGCGCCGTTGAGTTCGACGGTAGCGAGGTCGCCGCCTTTACCGTGGCTAAAAACCAGGCGGTTGTTGTCTGGCAGGCGTAAATGTTGAAGCTGACCGCAGGCGTCATAGCCATAGCGCAAAGTGCCCCAGCCCTGATGCTCGCCGGTGAGGCGGTTTTGCGAGTCGTACTCGTACGCCAGCGCCCAGTGGCCGTCGTCGACGCTGAGGAGGTTGCCCTGGCGGTCGTAGGTGTAATCGACCTTGTTGCCGTCGGGTAGGGTTTTTCGTACGAGTCGGCCGGCGTGGTCGCGCTGGTAAAAGGTAACTAGCTGACTGCTATCGTCGCCGTGTTCGGTTTTTTCCTGCAGGTTGCCGTTGAGGTCGTAGACGTAGGCGGTGCGTTGGCCGTCGAAGCCGATTTCCTGCTGGATCAGGCCGTTGGGGTGGTAGTTGAGCCGGTAGGTTTCGCCGACCTCGTTTTCGATTTCGGTGAGCAACAGCCGAGCGTTGTCGTAGCGGTAGTTGACCTGGCTGCCATCGGCGTTGAGGCGGCGGCTGATCAGGGTGCAGGCCGTCGGCGTATTCGTAGCGGGTGACGTGGCCGAGTTCGTCGCGTTCGGTAGTGATTTTGCCATAGGGGTTGTAGCTGTATTCGCGGGTTGCACCGCCCGGCAACACGATGCGAATCAACCGGCCAACGCTGTCCCACTGATACCCGGTCAGCCCGCCTTGTTCATCCTCGCGGGCAATCTGGCGGCCCAGATCATCGTAGCGATAGCGCTTGGCGCCGCCATTGGGCAGTTGCTCTTCAATGAGCTGGCCGCGTTCGTTCCACACCAGCCGATGACAACTGTGGTCGGGATACCAAACGCCCGTTAGTTGCCCGTACTTGTTGTAGCTGTAGTCCGTCACCTCACCATCGGGATCGGTCCTACGCGTCACGTCGCCCTGGTCGTTACGCTCGTATTTCCAGACCGCCTCACCACGCCGCACCACCCGTACGAAGCCGTTGTCATGCTCGTAGGACGTCGGTTCATCATCTCCCGGAAACAACGCCACCAAGCGTCCGGCATCGTCGTACTGATACGCCGTCACCGCCCCGAGCGGATCCTGCTCGACCGTCAGTCGACCCTTGTCATCGTAGGATTTGAAGTGCTGAGCGCCGTCCGGGTCGATACGCTGCACCAACCGCGCCCGGTCGTCATGCACATACACTTCCTGACTGCCATCGGCGTTATGCACGACCACGCGGCCGTCCTCGCCCCAGGCATACCGCGTATCCATCTGCGAAAAACTGGCCCAGTGCCGGACACAGCGGGCCGCCTTGCCGGAGCGTTCCCATTCCCAGAAGAAACTCGCCCCACCGGCCAAGCCCCGCTCCAGAATGACGTGCTGCTCGTCGTACCGATAAACCTCGCTTTCGCCGACGGCGTTGGTCGCGCAAACCAGTCGGCCCACGTCGTCATAGGCGTAGGAAACAACGTTCTGTTCCGTCACCCATTCGTAAGGCTCATACCCCTTGGCCCGCTGAACCTGGTAATCCACCGCCACAATGCGGCCCAGTTCATAACGCAAAAACAGCGAGCGCCCGACGCCGTTATCCAACCGTGCAATACGCCCCAACACATCCCGCGCAATCCGCAGGCGGTTGTCATACGCATCGCTGATCGAGACCAGCACCCCGTCGCGAAAGTGATAAAACCGTGAGGCCTGGGCCAGCACTAACTCATCCGGCGAAGCCCCCAAATAGATCGCCGCTTCGGCCAGGCTGTTGGTGATCGCCGGTCGCGCCTCGGTAGGCAGCGGAAACTCAGTCGACCGGTTTTCATGGTCGGTCCACACCACCGAATCGCCCGAAACAGAAAGCCGCTGCGCCAGCGAATGACTCCAGCCAAACCCCAGCCCAACATCCACTTCCACCGCGCTGGTGCGGTACAAACGGGTCCACTCAAACGGCAATATCCCGTCCAAAACACCATCGGTGAGGGTGAGCAATTCCTCCCCAGTGACCATCGACACCGGGCAGCCATTGGTCGCTGTTTTGTCCGCCGAAGCCGCCGCATCCCCGTTCGGGTTTTTCCCCGAAACAGGCACATCGTCGACATGCTCTTTTTGCTTCAGCACCGCGTTCTGCCGCGCCCGCCAGCGCATCTGCAGCGTGCCTTGCTTCACTCCACCGACGACCCCGCGCACCGCCACCGCTTTGTAGCGATCCACCGCTTGCATGAACTTCGCAAGAATCGCCAGCACGCTCTGAACAAAACCAACGGCCGCCTTCACAATCTGCGCGCCGTACCTGGCCAGCCGCAGGCTCAGATACGCCACAGCCGCCGCCGGCAATGCGATGGTCAGCACCGCGCCAATCACAAGGTCAATCAGCAGCGACACCACAAACCCAGCGGCCACTTGCGCAATCTCACTGGGCGGCAATGCGTCCAGCCAGATCATCGCCGTGCGCACCAGCAGAAACAGCGCCGCCTCGTCACTGGCGAGCAACATCGCCTGTTCCATGACCTTGGGCGCGTCGGTGGCGATTTGCGCCAATTTGGCGGCCTGATCACCGAGCTCTTCGACGTATTTAAGTGGGTCTTCAAGAACCGCCTGCACCCGCTTGACGCTGTCCCACACGTCCATGATCGCGGCCCAACTGCCCGCCAGCACGCCGCTGCCAATCGCACTCGCGGTGGACTGTTCCCAATAGGGCTTGAAGGTTCGCCACTGCTCGCGAAGCCACTGCTCCAGGTCCGCTGTCAGCCCGGCATAGGAGGTAAACAGTGCATCGACCTGTTCTGCCGACACGCCGCCCTGCACCCGCACTTGATAGCGCCCACCGGCAGCGCAGTGGTGCGAGCCCTTGCCGTGCTCATCCAGCATGACTGGCGTGGAGCTGCCGTCATCCAGCCCGACCACCTCGACCGCAATCCCGCCAATCGGCACGTCATACAGCGACTCGAATTTGCTCTCGATCTTCAGCTCGCCGCCCGCACGGCAGCGGGCCACGGTGGAAAAATCCGCATCGGAAATACTTACCGAACGCTGCGAGTCCCCGACCCGCACCACCCGATCCATCCCCAACAAGGACGGTATATCTGCCGCGTGGCTCACCGAATCCAGCGCCCGCGAATACCAGGCGCCCATCTGCTGGCGATAAATCATCAGGCTCTGATGAAAGCCATCCAGCTCATGTTCGATAGAGGCAATGTGGGAGGCGTGTGTCATCCGTGACGTCTCGGCAGAGGGCAAGGCGTCGGAGTCTGCCGCAGCAAAAAGCGGCTGGATGAACGGTTGGGAAAATCAGAATGGGCTGACGAGCAGGGTGTAAAAGTCGGCGTCAACTTGTGGGCAAGGGCTACTTAAAATAGCGACATTGCGCATAGGAAACAGGGCTTTCCAAGGTGGGAGGAGGGCAGCGTTGTTCGGCTTGCGTTCAGATCTGGGCAAGCCCTTGCACAGATGCGCAAAAAAGCCTGCTTTTCAGGGCAGGCTTATCGCGAATCTCGGCTGACTTACTTCTGATGAGCTGTCAGCGCCGCATACCCATTCATCAAGTTGCGATAGTTGGGAATGCGCTGGGACAACAGGTTGCCCAAGCCTTCGATATCGTTGCGCCAGTCGCGATGCAGCTCACACGCCACCGAGAACCAGTTCATCAACTGCGCACCGGCTTGCGTCATGCGGCTCCACGCGGCTTGCTGCACGGTGGTGTTGAACGTGCCGGAAGCATCCGTCACCACAAACACCTCAAACCCTTCCGCCAGCGCCGACAAGGTCGGGAACGCTACACACACATCGGTAACCACGCCGGCAATGATGATCTGTTTGCGGCCGGTGGCTTTGATCGCCTTGACGAAGTCTTCGTTGTCCCACGCGTTGATCTGGCCAGGGCGAGCGATGTAGGGCGCGTCCGGGAACATCTCTTTCAGCTCTGGTACCAGCGGGCCATTGGGGCCTTGTTCGAAGCTGGTGGTGAGGATCGTCGGCAGGTTGAAAAACTTGGCCAGGTCGGCCAGGGCCAGCACGTTGTTCTTGAACTCGTTGGGCGAGAAGTCCTGCACCAGGGAGATCAGGCCGGTCTGGTGGTCGACCAACAGAACTACGGCGTCGTCTTTGTTCAAGCGGTTATAGGTTGGAGCGCTCATGGTTGAATCCTTTTTTGTTTAGGTTGGTTGGGCGTTGCGTTCAACATGGGCATAGATTAATGGGTGAGCGAAGGGGGATAAATCGGCTGGTAGGTGTCTTACTGTCAACTTAAAAGCGACAATGTGCGTAAGCTGATGGTGTTGGCGTGGGCGAGGTGAATGAGCTGTTGTACAGGCATTGGCATCGATGACCAGTCGCTCCTGCAACGCCAAGCCCGGCCCACTCTTGCAATCAGGCTCCAATCACGCCACTATTGAGAATAGTTTTCATTAGCACGGACGCCTCCCGCTGTGTTTCCTACTCGCTCGGCAAACCAAGATCCCCGCCAGCAGGCGCTCCACCGCTTGTTCGGCGAGCACCACAGCTGGCTGCTCGAACGTCTGCGCCTGCGCCTGCACTGTCGTGAAGATGCTGCCGATATGGCCGCCGAAACCTTTGCCCAGGTTGTGGCGCTGCCGGATCCCCATGCCATTCGCGAGCCTCGGGCGTTGTTGAGCCTCATTGGCAAGCGGCTGATGTTCGCTCGCTGGCGACGCAATGATATCGAACGAGCCTATCTCGACGCCCTTACCTCTTTGCCCGAGCCGACCGTGCCTTCGCCCGAGGAACACTGGGTGGTGATGGAGGCGTTGATGGCGGTCGATCAGTTGCTCGATGGCTTGTCGTCCAAGGCCCGCGCGGCGTTTCTATATAGCCAGATTGATGGCCTGACTTACGCGCGCATCGCCGATGAGCTGGGAGTGTCGGTGACGCGGGTGCATCAGTACGTGGTGCAGGGACTGACTGCATGTTATCGAGCCGTTCCGTGACGACAGTGTCCGCAGCGGCGGCACAGGCGATCGAGTGGTATGCACGGCGTGCTTCGGGCGTGTTCACTGAGCAGGAGCAACAGCAATTGATGCTGTGGCTCGAAGCCGACCCTGGTCATCTGCATGCCTGGCAGACCTTGCAGCGGCAGTTGAGCCGTACGGTGGCACCGTTGGTGCAGCAGCAGGCCGCCGTCCATGCGCTGTGCGATGCCGGGCACAGTCGTCGACGTTTGCTGCGTGGCGCCCTCGGTCTGGGCGCGATGGCTGTCGGTGGGCAGTTGTTGACCATGCCGGGTGGGCCGTTACACGCACGTTTTCGCGCCGACCTGCGCACGTCAACGGCCCAACGCCGTAGTTTCACCCTCGAAGACGGTTCGACCTTGCAACTCAACGCCCAGAGTTCCGTCGACCTGAATTTCAACCCTCTGCAGCGTCACGTCCAGCTGTTGCGCGGCGCGGCCCAGGCCCAGGTGCGAAGTGATCCGGCGCGGCCGTTTGTGCTGGCGTGCCCGTGGGGCGAGGTCTGGCTCGACAGTGGGCAGTGCCTGCTGGCGATGCAGGCCGGCCAGCCACAAGTGTGGGCACTGGAAGGTTCCTTGCAGTTGCGCACGCCCCATGACAGCCAACACCTCGCCGCCGGCGAGGGCCTGGCGTTCGATGGCCACCGCTGGCGGGACCTCCCGTCGCGTTATGTTGACGAGCGCAGTTGGACCAGAGGGATGCTCGAAGTGCATGACCAGTCTCTGGGCCAGGTGGTTGAGCACCTGGCGCCTTACCACCAAGGGCTGCTGCATGTTTCGCCAGCGGCGGCGGTGTTGCGGATTTCCGGGGTGTTCGCCCTGGATGACACGCGTGGCGCGCTGGCCGCGCTTAGGGATGTGCTGCCGTTGCGCATCGATAACTGGCTGGGCGTATGGACGCGAATCGAGCGTGTTTGAGTTTTTTTTCCCACACCCCTGAAAATATCCCGGGCTTGCGTCACATACCTGTTAGACGCGCGTATTCCGCGCACTCGTTTCCGTACTTCTGCGAGCCCGCTCATGCATCCCAACCTCCTTTTGCCGGTGTTTGCCGGCTGCCTGGCCAGCTTTACCCTGCAAGCGGCCGAAACCGTCTATGACTTCAACCTGCCCGCCGGCGCCGTGGGCGCGACTCTGATAGGGATTGGCCAGGTGAGTGGCCAGCAGGTGCTGTTTATTCCGGCTGATGTGGCAGGTCGTCAGGCGCCTGGGGTGCGCGGCCTCCTGAGCGCGCGTGAAGCGGTACGCCAGAGCCTGGTGGGCACCGACCTGAGTGTGCTGGTCACCGCAAGCGGTGCCTTGAGCGTGCAACGAACTGGTGACGGCCTGACCCTGGATGCCACCACCATTAATGCAATCCGTCAGAGCGGGGAAACCGCTGACGCCGGCTATGTGGCTCAACGTTCCTCGGTCGGCACAAAAACCCGCACGGAACTGGTAAAAGTCCCACAATCCGTGTCGGTAGTGACTCGCGAAGAGCTCAACACGCGCAAAAGCGACAACCTCTCCGACGCGCTCAAGTACACCCCCGGGTTCAGCAGCCAGCCCGCCAGTTTCAGCCGCACCGCCGACGACTACACCCTACGCGGCTTCAACGTCGGCGCCGGTACCGGGGGTATCCTGCGCGATGGTATGAAACTGCAATCGAACCCTTACGATGGCAGCGTCGAAGCCTATGGCCTGGAGCGCGTCGAGGTACTCAAGGGCGCCTCGTCCGTGTTGTACGGCCAGCTCTCGCCGGGCGGCATGATCAATACCGTGAGCAAGCGTCCTACCGATACGCCGCTGCACGAAATCGGCCTGGAACTAGGCAATTACGACCGCCGCCAGTACACCATCGACCTCGGCGGCCCGCTGGATGACCAGGGTGAGTTCAGTTACCGCCTGACCGGCCTTTGGCGCGACAGCGGTACCCAGGTTGACCACGTCGATGATGACCGTCGTTACATTGCCCCGGCCGTGACCTGGAAACCCGACGACGATACCTCACTGACCGTCCTCGCCAGCCACCAGGACACCTATACCGGTTTCTCGCCGCCGATGAGCTATGCACTCAGCAGCTACAGCAACACCGCCGGCTATAAGATCGGCCGCAACCAGTTCGTGGGTGAACCCGGCTACGACCACTTCACCAACCGTATGGACACACTCGGCTACCTCTTCGAGCACCGCTTCAACGACAACCTCGCCGTCAACCACAGTCTTCGTTACTTCCAGGCCAATACCAATTGGGACTACCTGATTCCTGTGTCGGTCAGTGGCAGCCGACTGCTGCGCCGCTACAGCGCCCGCGAAGAGCGTTCCACTGGCTGGACCAGCGACAATAACCTCAACTTCACGTTCGACAGCGGGCGCTGGCAGCACGACCTGGTGCTGGGCGTCGACTACTACCACAAGACTTACGATTCGCACCGTTTTATCAGCTCGACCCTGGCCCAACTGGCACCGCCGCTGAACCTGGCCAACCCGCAATACACCGGTGTCGGTGCCAACACCGCCGCCGATACCGGCAGTGACCTGCACAGCAGCCAGGCCGGCATCTACCTGCAAGACCAGATCACCTTTGACGACAAATGGGTACTGCTGCTCGGCGGCCGCCAGGACTGGGCTGAGAGCGTCACCACTACCTTCGCCACTGAGGCTCGTGCCACCCGCAACGACAAAAAAGCCACCGGCCGTGTAGGCCTGGTCTACCTCGCGGACAACGGCCTGGCGCCCTATATCAGCTACAGCCAATCATTCCAGCCGGCCAGCGTCAGCAACCCGGCCTTCGGCAACGCGTTTGCCCCGCTGGAAGGCGAACAATACGAAATCGGTCTGCGCTACCAGCCTCCCGGCACCGATACCCTGCTCAGCGCCGCCGTCTACCAGCTCGACCAGGACAACTCACTGAGCCTCGACAGCCTCACCAACACCTACGTGCAATATGGCAAGACCCGCTCTAAAGGCCTGGAGCTCGAAGCCAAGGGCAACCTCACCGAGAACCTTCAACTCAGTGCCGGCTACGCCTACACCGATACCCACGTACTGGAAGACAAGACCGCGAGTAACGTAGGTAAGCGCATCGAGGGCGTGCCCTACAACACCGCGAGCCTGTGGGCCAGCTACCGCTTGGCGAGCCTTGGTCTTGAGCGCTTGCGCGTGGGTGCTGGCGCCCGCTACATAGGAACTACGCGGACGACACCGAGTGTTTATGACGGGAAAATTCCGGCTTACACGCTGGTAGATGCGCTGGTTAGTTATGATCTGGACAGCCATTGGCAGCTGCAGGCTAAAGCGCAGAACCTGTTTGATAGGAAGTATCTGTATTGCAATACCACGTGCCGGTATGGCGATGAGCGTAGCTTGATTGGTTCGGTTACGTATAAGTGGTGATAGCCCGCAGAGTGGGCATCTGTTGGCGGGTGAGCACGCATTCGCAAATTGCGATATTCCTGACTGGGCAGGTAAGGGGAGCTACGAGAGTGGCTTTCAAAAAGGCATTAAAAAGCCGGCTTGTGGCCGGCTTCTCGGGGACTGCCTCAGCTTGTTTTTGACAAGCCTCACCAGCCTTCAAATCGCTCAGCCCACGTTGCGTCGGGCTGAATAGTAGGGGCATCCGCGGGAACTCCTCCGCTTCGCCGAGCAGGGTGGATAAGCGTTTGCCACCCCCTGCCAAATGTGCGGCGCATAATACCCACATTCATTTCAAATGCCCACCTCCGGATCCGACTTAGAGCCTTCCCAGCCCAAAAGATGCTCATCCAGCGGCACGGGTGGACGGCGGTTGTTGAGGGTGGACCACCAGAATACCCAGCCGACGATAGTGAAGTTCTGTTCGAAGCGTTCCTCGTAGGTGAGGTATTCGTCCGGGTGTTCGCCGGCGTTGTGGCTACGCATGCGAAGGCCACCTCCCGGCCGGTTGTAGAGGTATTTGATGCGCAGCATGCCGTCGTGTTCGACGGCGTAGATTTCACCGTCGATGATTTGGGTGCGGCCTTTGTCGATGGCGAGGGTGGCGCCTTGTTGGATGATGTCGATCATGCTGTTGTCGACCATGTAGGCGCCTAGCGCGCGGTCGGGGTTTACGTTGAGCGCGTCGAGGGTGTGCAGGGCGACGCGGATGCGTTCGGTTGAGGTGAAGGTTTGGTGGAGGGGGATCTCCACGTCGAGTTTTTCTGGAGGGCAGGCAGGGCCTGTGAGGTACTTTCCGCTTCCTTCGCGGGTGGTGGGCAGTCCTTTACGTGTTTCCGGGCCTTCCAGGAGGAAGTTGGCCGGTGGGTGTTTGGGGCCTTCGCCGGTGCGCAGCCAACGGCTGGAGACGCAGAGCAGTTCTGCGAACTCGTTGAGTCGGCCCATGGGCACGCCGCGTTTGAACCAGTTGTTCACGTGTTGAGGCGTGACGCCGCGGTTCTTGGCGAAGTCGGAGGCGGAAAGATGCACTTCCCGTAACAGCGCTTTTAATCGATCACCTGATGTATTCATAAACGCAGAGTTTACTGGCCGAAAAAACCATTCAAATAAACCATGCGTTGAATTGCGCGTGTAGGTTTTTACTTAGTTGTGGCTTGATCTTTCAGTTGTGCAACTTAGGTCAACGTTATGTGTTACGCGTTTAACTGGGAGTTTAATTTTTTTCATAAAAAAGCCCCGAGCAGTCGGGGCTTTTTAACTTGCCTGGGCAAGAGGAGCAGGTATCAGCCTTTATAGGCAGCGACCGACTTCATGATCTCGGCGCGGGCGGCGTCTGCGTTGCCCCAACCGTCGATCTTCACCCATTTGCCTTTTTCGAGGTCTTTGTAGTTTTCAAAGAAGTGCTTGATCTGTTCCAGCAGCAATGGCGGCAGATCGGTGTATTCCTTCACGTCCACGTACAGCTGGGAGAGCTTGTCGTGCGGGACTGCGATCACTTTGGCATCGCCGCCGCCGTCGTCGGTCATGTTCAGGATGCCGACTGGGCGTGCGCGGATAACCGAGCCTGGGGTAACCGGGTAAGGGGTCACCACCAGCACGTCGAGGGGATCACCGTCGTCAGCCAGGGTGTTAGGGATGAAACCGTAGTTGGCCGGATAGAACATCGGGGTGGCCATGAAACGGTCAACGAACAGGCAGTCGCTGTCTTTGTCGATTTCGTATTTGATCGGCGCGTGGTTGGCCGGAATCTCGATGGCGACGTAGATGTCGTTCGGCAGGTCTTTGCCAGCCGGAATCTTGCTGTAGCTCATTGGGCGTTGCCCCCGTAGTTGGCCATATGACATGGCCGGATTGGCCTAAAAGTGGCGGCGATTATAGGCATATTCTGACGCCGATGCCATGCGCCAGACGTCGTACGGTCATTCGTCTTGTGGCTGATAACGTGGGTCGTGCGCCTGCAAATGGTTCAGGCGGGCCAGGGGATCCTGGCGATAAAAGCGGCTGAGCTGGGCGTACACCTGTGGATAACGGTTGACCAGTAAATCCGGGGCACTGAAAAAATATTCACTGGTCACGGCAAAGAACTCCGCCGGGTCTTGCGCCGCATACGGGTCTATGTCGGTTTCGGCATCCGGGTCGGCGTCCAACTGGCGATTGAGATCATCAAACGCGTTTTGCATCACGCTGGCCCACTCCTGCACGCGCATGTCGCTGTGCAGCGGCGGCAAGCCATTGGCGTCGCCGTTGAGCATGTCGAGCTTGTGCGCCAGTTCGTGAATCACCAGGTTGTAGCCTTCCCACTGGCCGCTGGCGAGCACGCCGGGCCAGGCGAGGATCACCGGGCCTTGTTGCCAGGCTTCGCCGCTGTGTTCGCCGTCCCACTCGTGTTCCACGCCGCTGGCATCGCGATGGCGCTGGGGGCTCAGGAAGTCGTCGGGGTACAGCACGATTTCGTGGAAGCCCTGGTACCAATCGAGATCGCCAAGGTGCATCAGCGGCAGTTGCGCCTGGGCGGCGAGCAGCAGGCGTTGCTCCTGGTGCAGCTTGACGCCGAGCAGTGCGGTGAGGTGTTTTTCGGCGAGAAATACTACGCAGGCTTCGCGCAGCCACTGGTCCTGCTCGGCGCTGATGCCGTCGAGGAAGGTCAGGTGGTGGCGCACCCGTTGCCAGGTGTCATCGGCAATCGGGTTCTTGGCCAGCAGTCGCCGGCGACGCCAAGCGCTGAAGGACCACATGGCCGGTTACTGCTGCTTGGCTTCGGAGGAGGTACGGCCAAAGCGGCTGCGCAATACGCTGATGATCATCGGCACCAGCGACAGCAGGATGATGAACACCACCAGCAGCGACAGGTTTTTCTTGATAAACGGCACGTTGCCGAAGAAGTAGCCCAGGGTCACCAGGCCGCCGACCCAGAGGATGGTGCCCAGCACGCTGAAACCGAAGAACCGCGGGTAGGGCATCTTCGCAATGCCGGCAACGAATGGCGCAAAGGTGCGCAGGATCGGCAGGAAACGCGCCAGGGTCACGGTTTTACCGCCGTGCTTGTCGTAGAAGTCGTGGGTTTTTTGCAGGTAGTCGCGGCGGAAGATTTTCGAGTTCGGGTTGTTGAACAGGCGCTCGCCGATGGTTCGCCCGATCACGTAGTTGGTGCTGTCACCGAGGATCGCCGCCAACATCAACAGACCGGCCAGCAACACCGGGTCCATGCCACCACCTGCAGCGACGGCGCCGGCGATAAACAGCAAGGAATCACCCGGCAGGAAGGGCATGACCACCAGGCCGGTTTCGCAAAAGATGACCAGAAACAGGATGGCGTAGATCCACGGACCGTAATTGGTTACCAGCAGGTCGAGGTAAACGTCGAGATGCAGGATAAGGTCGAGCGGGTTGAAATCCATGGATGACACCTGTGTGAACGGCCCGGCTCTGCAGGCCTGTGCGGAAGCTCGGGTAATAAGGCTACACCGGTATGCCGTATTTTCTTACAACCCTGAAAGGTCCGCATTATACGGATTGAACTGTGAAAAGCGTGTGGGTTTTGTAGCGAAGAGTGTCGTGGTGCACGGCGTGGGAACCGCTGGAGACTCAACTGTGGGAGGGGCTTGCTCCCGATTACGGTGGGTCAGTTATAAATAGTCTGACTGGCCCAGCGCAATTGGGAGCAAGCTCTCTCCCACGGGGATATGCGGTGTTTGGTCTGTCGAACTTAATCCTCGCTGATCGGCAGGGTGTAGTTCTTGAACTCCGTGTCTTCGCGAAAACCGATCGACTCATAGGTCTTCTGCGCCACTTCATTGTCACTGCTGGTAGACACCCGCAGCCGCACCGCGTGGGTCTCCTTGGCCATTTTTTTCGCCGTGCGCATCAGGTTGTCCGCCACCAGTTGCCGGCGTGCGTCCTCGGCTACATAGATATCGTTGAGGATCCACACCCGCTTGAGCGACAGCGACGAAAAGCTTGGGTACAGCTGGCAAAAGCCCAGCAGTTTTTTGTCGTCATCATCGGCCAGGGCCAGGTAAATCACCGACTCCTTGCGGCGCAGGCGCTTTTCCAGAAAGGCCCGCGACGAGTCCGGGAAGGGCAAGGCCCCGTAAAATTCACGGTATTTGACGAACAGGGGGGTCAGCAGGTCCAGGTGTTCCAGGGTCGCTTGAGTAATCCGCATGCCAGGCCTCGACTTCCAAAGGGGTATGACCACGCGCGCGGCCGTGACTCGATGCTGCCTAAAGACGCCAAAAAGCGCAATCGTGCCGGGATCAGTCTGCGGGTGGGCTGAGCAGGAAATTACCCTTCATCAGGTCCGGATCGTCGGACTCGATCGTTTGCACCTGCGCCTCGTCCTTGAGATTGACCCCTGATAACTGTCGGCGACATGCCTCGCGCATCAAGTACAGCAAACGATGGGCCGCCATGCCGTAACTCAAGCCTTCCAGGCGTACGTTGGAGATGCAATTGCGGTAGGCATCGGTGAGGCCGACCTTGGGGTTGTAGGTGAAATACAGTCCCAGGCTGTCCGGCGAACTGAGCCCTGGCCGCTCGCCGATCAGGATCACCACCATCTTTGCGCCGAGCAAGTGCCCGATCTCATCGGCCACGGCCACGCGGCCCTGTTCCACCAGTATGACGGGTGATAAGGACCAGCCTTCGGCGTGGGTCTGTTCCTCCATGCGTGTCAGAAACGGCAACGTGTGTTTATGCACCGCCAGCGCAGACAAGCCATCGGCCACCACCACCGCCAAGTCCACGCCGCCAGGGTTGGCCGCCGCATGGTCACGCAGGGTTTGCGCCGATTCATCGCTCAAGCGCCGGCCCAAATCTGGGCGTTGCAGGTAGCTGTGCCGGTCGGCGGCGGCGCTGTGCAGCAACAGGCTGTCGCGGCCGCGCTCGGCCAACTGGCTGCTCAGGCCTGCAGGGTCGAAGGGCAAATGCACGGCATCGCGCGCCTGGGCGTGGGCGAACTGGAAGTCCAACTGGGCGCTGGTTGGGATGCTGGTACCGGTACGGCCCAGGGCGATACGCGCCGGGGTCAGGCGGCGCAGTTCCAACCACGGGTTGTCAGGCAATTCTGGTTGCACGGTCGGCTCCTTCATCCCAATTGCGCCAAGGCGTGGCGAAACGCCGGTGGCAGGCTGTTGCCGAAGCGCACTTTACCGTCGGCTTGCGTGAAGATGCCCATTTTCGCCAGCCACTGTTCGAACTCCGGCGCCGGTTTTAAACCCAGGGTTTGGCGGGCGTATAAGGCGTCGTGGAACGACGTGGTCTGGTAGTTGAGCATGATGTCGTCGGAGCCGGGGATGCCCATGATGAAGTTGATGCCGGCCACGCCGAGCAGGGTCAGCAGGGTGTCCATGTCGTCCTGGTCGGCTTCGGCATGGTTGGTGTAGCAGATGTCGCAGCCCATCGGCACGCCGAGCAACTTGCCGCAGAAGTGGTCTTCGAGGCCGGCGCGGATGATCTGTTTGCCGTTGTACAGGTATTCGGGGCCGATAAACCCGACCACGGTATTGACCAAAAACGGCTTGAAGTGTCGGGCCACCGCATAGGCGCGGGTTTCGCAGGTTTGCTGGTCGACGCCAAAGTGCGCGTTGGCCGACAGGGCACTGCCCTGGCCGGTTTCGAAGTACATCAGGTTCTGGCCCAGGGTGCCGCGGTTCAGGCTCAAGCCCGCATCGTAGCCTTCCTGCAGCACGCTCAGGCTGATGCCGAAACTGGCGTTGGCCGCCTCGGTGCCGGCAATCGACTGGAACACCAGGTCCAGCGGCACGCCACGGTTGATCGCCTCGATGGAGGTGGTGACGTGGGTCAGCACGCAGGCCTGGGTGGGGATTTCGTAGCGCTGGATGATCGCGTCAAGCATCTCGAGCATGGCGCAGATCGAGGCGATGCTGTCGGTGGCCGGGTTGATGCCGATCATGGCGTCGCCGTTGCCATACAGCAGGCCGTCGAGAATGCTCGCGGCGATGCCGGCCGGTTCGTCCGTCGGGTGGTTGGGCTGCAGGCGGGTCGACAGGCGCCCGCGCAAACCCATGGTGCCGCGAAACTGGGTGACCACGCGGATCTTCTGCGCGACCAGCACCAGGTCCTGCACGCGCATGATCTTGGAGACGGCGGCGGCCATTTCCGGCGTCAGGCCGGGCGCCAAGGCGCGCAGGGATTGCTCATCGGCCGCGTCGCTCAGCAGCCAGTCGCGCAACCCGCCGACGGTGAGGTGGCTGACCGGGGTAAACGCCTGTTTATCGTGGGTGTCGATGATCAGCCGAGTGACTTCATCGCTTTCATAGGGGATCAGCGCTTCCTGCAGGAAGTGCTTGAGCGGGATATTCGCCAGCGCCATTTGCGCCGCCACCCGTTCACCGTCGTTTTGCGCGGCCACGCCGGCCAAAAAATCCCCGGAGCGCGCGGGGCTGGCCTTGGCCATCACGTCCTTGAGGCTGTCGAAGCGGTAGGTTTGTGTACCCACCGCGTGGGAAAAGCTTGCCATACAGTGTCTCCTTGGCGACGCGGGCAAGGCGCCCGCGCCGAGGTTTACGGCAGTTAGTGCAAGGCGGCCTCCGCGGCCTGGATCGCCGCGAATTCCTCTTCGGGCGTGCCTGCTACCAAGTGATGCCGGCTGTAGAAAGCAAAGTAAGCAATTAATACTCCATAGATGATCGCGGCGCCAATCACCACCCGTGGGTCCACCAGAAAGCCCGCCACCACGGCCACGCAGGCCAGTACCAGCGCTACGCCGGAAGTAAAGATGCCGCCCGGCGTACGGTAAGGACGTTCCATTTTGGGGCGGCGGATGCGCAGGGTGATGTGTGCGGCCATCATCAGCACGTAGGAAATGGTCGCGCCAAACACCGCCACCAGGATCAGCAAATCACCTTGGCCGGTCAGCGACAGGCCGAAGCCGATGATGCCGGGGATAACCAGCGCCAGCACCGGGGCCTTGCTTTTATTGGTCTGCGACAACTTGCGTGGGAGGTAACCGGCGCGCGACAAGGCAAAGATCTGCCGCGAATAGGCATAGATAATCGAGAAAAAGCTCGCAATCAGCCCGGCCAGGCCCACCAGGTTGACGAAGCTGCCCATCCAGGTCGAGCCGCCGTAGGACAACGCCAGCGCTTCTACCAGCGGGTTACCGGATTTGATCAGCGCATAAGTCCCCGCGCCGCCGGGTGCGATCACCAGGATCAACAGAGCAAAACTGGTCAGCACCACAATGGCGCCGATCAAGCCACGCGGCAGGTCGCGCTTGGGGTTCTTGGTTTCTTCGGCGGCCAGTGGCACCCCTTCTACCGCGAGGAAAAACCAGATGGCATAGGGGATCGCCGCCCACACGCCAACGTAGCCGAAGGGCAGGAAGGTGCTGGCGCCCTTGGCTTCGGTGACTGGGATGTCCAGCAGGTTGGCGACGTTGAAGTGCGGCACCATCGCCACCAGGAACACACCCAGCGCAATCGCGGCGATGGCGGTGATCACAAACATCAGCTTCAAGGCTTCACCGACGCCAAAGATATGGATGCCGATGAAGATGATGTAGAACGCCAGGTAGATCATCCAGCCGCCAATGCCGAACAACGACTCGCAATACGCGCCGATAAACACCGCAATGGCGGCGGGTGCGATGGCGTATTCGATCAGGATCGCGGTGCCGGTGAGGAACCCGCCCCAGGGGCCGAAGGCGCTGCGGGCAAAACCGTAGCCGCCACCGGCGGTGGGGATCATGGAAGACAGTTCGGCCAGGGAAAAACACATGCACAGGTACATGGTGGCCATCAGCAAGGTTGCGAGGAACATCCCGCCCCAGCCACCTTGGGCCAGGCCGAAGTTCCAGCCGGCGTAGTCGCCCGAGATCACATAGGCGACGCCGAGGCCGACCAGCAGCACCCAGCCGGCGGCGCCTTTTTTAAGTTCGCGTTGTTGGAAGTAGTCGGTGCCGACTTTTTCAAAGTCGACGGAAGAGCCAGTGGGTTCGCTAGGCATGGGAAAGTACCTTTCATTGTTATTGTTTTTAACTCGGCATCTTTGTGCCGGATGCACATCGCAAGTACTTATCAATATCCAAACCTGTGGGAGGGGGCTTGCTCCCGATGGCGGTGGGCCAGTGATATAAACATTGGCTGACACAATGCAATCGGGAGCAAGCCCCCTCCCACAGGTTTAACCGCATTTCAAAGTGGGTGGGGTGATGGGTTAGAAGAAGCCCAACGGATTAATGTCGTAACTCACCAGCAAGTTTTTAGTCTGCTGGTAATGGTCCAACATCATCTTGTGCGTTTCACGGCCCACGCCGGACTTCTTGTAACCACCGAACGCAGCATGCGCCGGGTACAGGTGATAGCAGTTGGTCCACACGCGCCCGGCCTTGATCGCCCGGCCCATGCGGTAGGCGCGGTTGATGTCGCGGGTCCACACGCCGGCGCCCAGGCCGAACTCGGTGTCGTTGGCAATCGCCAGGGCTTCGGCTTCGTCCTTGAAGGTGGTGATACTCACCACCGGGCCGAAGATTTCTTCCTGGAATACGCGCATGTCGTTGGTGCCCTTGAGCAGGGTCGGCTGGATGTAATAACCGCCGGCCATGTCGCCGGTGAGTTTTTCCACTTTGCCACCGGTGAGCAGTTGCGCGCCTTCACCCTTGGCGATTTCCAGGTAGGACAGGATCTTGTCGAACTGCTGCTCGGATGCCTGGGCGCCGACCATGGTGTCGGTGTCCAGCGGGTCGCCGCGCTTGATCTGTTCGATTTTCTTCATCACCACTTTCATGAAGTCGTCGTAGATCGACTCTTCCACCAGCGCGCGGGATGGGCAGGTGCACACTTCGCCCTGGTTGAAGAACGCCAGCACCAGGCCTTCAGCGGCTTTTTCGATAAACGACGGCTCGGCTTTCATGATGTCGGCGAAGAAGATGTTCGGCGACTTGCCGCCCAGCTCGACGGTCGACGGAATAATGTTCTCGGCCGCCGCATGCATGATGTGCGAGCCCACCGGGGTGGAGCCGGTGAAGGCGATCTTGGCGATGCGTTTGCTGGTGGCCAGGGCTTCGCCGGCTTCTTTGCCGAAGCCGTGCACGACGTTCAGCACGCCCGGTGGCAGCAAGTCGCCGATCACTTCCATCAGCACGTTGATGCCCAGCGGGGTCTGCTCGGCCGGCTTGAGAACCACGCAGTTACCGGCGGCGAGGGCCGGGGCGAGTTTCCAGGCGGCCATCAGCAGCGGGAAGTTCCACGGGATGATCTGGCCGACCACGCCGAGGGGTTCGTGGAAGTGATAGGACGCGGTGTGCTCGTTGATCTCGGCGCTGGTGCCTTCCTGGGCGCGCAGGCAGCCGGCGAAGTAGCGGAAGTGGTCGGCGGCCAGTGGGATGTCGGCGTTGAGGGTTTCACGCACGGCCTTGCCGTTGTCCCAGGTTTCGGTGATGGCCAGCAGTTCGAGGTTTTGTTCGATGCGGTCGGCGATTTTCAGCAGCACCAGCGAGCGGTCCTGCGCCGAGGTCTTGCCCCAGGCGTCAGCGGCGGCGTGGGCGGCGTCTAGCGCCTTGTCGATGTCTTTGGCAGTGGAGCGCGGGAATTCGGCGATAGGCTTGCCGTTGACCGGCGAGGTGTTGGTGAAGTAATTGCCGTCGACCGGCGCAACGAACTCGCCACCAATGAAGTTGCCGTACTTGGCTTTGAACGAAACGATCGCGCCTTCAGTACCGGGGTGTGCGTAACGCATGGTGGGTATCTCCTGGCTTTTATGTTTATTGGAGTGCAGCGCTCAAGCGCTTGATAAAGCGTAGAGCAAAGGTTGGGCCAGTGCTCTGCGGGTCAGTTAAATCAAGGGCTTGGGGTTTGTTGCAAGGCGTTGTTGTCACGTGCGCGGTACAGGCGCGTGACAGTTTGTGCCATAAACGGTACAGGCTGTGACCGGTGGGTCGGCGCGGGATTGCATCTGCCGCAGGGCTGGGGGATGCTGGGCGCTCTCACGCCGGGAGAATAATAAGAACATGCACAACGATCATTTCAGTCGCCATGCCCAGCAAGTCTTGACCGTGACCCGTGGGCAAGACCTGACCCAGGGCCCCGGCAGCGACCCGTCCATCGCCCGCTCCTGGTTGCGTTGCCTTCAGGACTACCACCTCGACCCTGCGCTGACCATCGCTCCCACCGTGCTTGAACACGCGCGCCTGCTGGAAAGCCGCGAGCGTCTGCAGCACGTGCTGCACATCGCCGGCAGCGAAATGAACAGCCTGCACCAACAACTCTCCGGCGCCGGCCACGCGGTGCTGCTGACCGATGCGCGCGGGGTGATCCTCAACTGTGTCACCGCGCCGTCCGAGCGCAAGATTTTCGAGCGCGCCGGGCTGTGGCTCGGTGCCGATTGGAGTGAAGCCTGCGAAGGTACCAATGGCATCGGCACCTGCCTGGTGGAGCGCCAGTCCCTGACCATCCACCGCGATGAACACTTTCGCGGCCGGCATACCGGGCTGACCTGTTCGGCCAGCCCGGTGTTCGACCCTCACGGTGAGCTGCTGGCGGTGCTGGATGTGTCGTCGGCGCGGGAGGCGGTGTCGCGCCAGAGCCAGTTTCACACCATGGCATTGGTCAATCTCTCCGCGAAGATGATCGAGAGCTGTTACTTCCTGCGTCATTTTGAGAACCACTGGCTGCTGCGGTTCCATTTGCAGGCCGAGTCCGTGGGGTTGTTCAGTGAAGGGCTGTTGGCGTTCGATGGCGAAGGTCGGGTGTGCGCGGTCAACCAAAGTGCGTTGAACCTGCTGGGGCAGGTGCGTGGGGGGTTGCTGGGCCAGCCGGTGGAAGCGTTTTTCGAGTGCTCCCTGGACCAATTGCTCGCTCGCTCCAGCGCCAATGCGACCGCCAGTTGGCCCCTGCGCACCCGTGATGGCCGGCATTTATTTGCGGCGTTGCGGGGGCAGGCACGCAATGTGCCGGTCGCCACCGCCAAGCCCGTGGCGCCGCGCCTTGCAGATATCTGCCTGGGCGACCCGGCCCTGCAAAATGATTTTCGTAAAGCACTGCGCGTATTTGAGCGCGACGTGCCGTTATTGATCAACGGCGAAACCGGCTGCGGTAAAGAAGCTTTTGCCAAGGCCGTGCATCAGGCCAGCTTGCGTGCCGACAAGCCCTTCGTGGCCCTCAACTGCGCCGCCATCCCCGAAAACCTGATTGAAAGTGAGTTGTTCGGTTATCGCGGTGGCAGTTTTACCGGTGCGCTCAAAGAAGGGATGCGCGGCAAGCTGCAACAGGCCGATGGTGGCACGTTGTTTCTCGATGAGATCGGTGACATGCCGTTCGCGTTGCAAACCCGTCTGCTGCGGGTGTTGGAAGATCGAGTGGTGGTGCCCATCGGCGGCGCGCCGCAGGCGGTGGATGTCAGAGTTATCAGCGCCACCCATCGTAACCTGTCAGCACGTGTTGCCAATGGCAGTTTCCGCGAAGATCTTTACTATCGTCTCAACGGCCTTGAAATTGCGGTGCCCCCCTTACGCGAGCGTAGCGACAAAGCACAATTGCTGGCGTTTTTGCTTGCAAATGAAGCTGCAGGACAGGTTGTGTCGCTTGATGAGACGGCGCACCACGCTCTGCTCGAATACGCTTGGCCTGGCAACGTTCGGCAATTGCGCAACGTACTTCGCACGTTGGCAGCGCTGTGCGAGAACGGGCAAATCGGTTTTGAAGACCTGCCGCCAATCATTCGCCAGGCGCGAGCGATGACGGTTGTCGAGTCTGGCCAAGAGCGCGCACTGGACGATGCAGAGCGGGTGGCGTTGCTCAACGCATTGAAGCAGCAACATTGGCACATGTCCCATACGGCAAAGAGCTTAGGGGTAAGCCGGAATACGCTTTACAGGAAGCTGCGCAAACACGGAATCGAACGTTGTTCACAAGTATGATCGCCACCTTGTCGCCACAAAATTTACGAAGCCTGAGGGAGGGGGTAGGGCCGAAATAATTGGATAAGAGTTTTCGAATTTTTTTGAATTACTTGTATGAAATCACACCACTCAGGGTACGAACAGTTACTGAATTTAATCGTACCCGAGTGTGGAAAGATGACGATTTTTGAAGGTGTAAAAGCAACACCGTCCTTTTCGAATAACATGGCGCGCGAATTACCATTGGTTGCCGCCAGGGCGACTAACGATAATGCATTCGTTACCAACCCCCCTCCGCGAAAATACCGGACACCCCCGAAGCGCGAGCTACTGCTGACGCTCAATTGGCCAAGCCCTACGCGATCGCATTGGCGACGCGCTCTTACCACACCTCAATTTCCCCTCCCGATGTTCCAGTTGCTCCCGAGTCGACGCTTGGGCGCTGGCGTACCCAATTGGACAGTGCTTTCAAGAGCCCCGGATTTATATCGTGGGCAAAAGAGCAGGGGCTTGATACCAAAAAACTCAAACTGGATCCGTTCCTCGGGGAGTTGACTGCAATTGTAAATGGCCAGTTGCAAACGTTCTCCCTGACCGACGATTCGGGTTGGTCAGATATTTCTCGAGTGCTGTTATCCATTGCAAAGGCGATCGCCCCAATGTCCGGGCAGGCGTTCGATTATCCCTGGCCCGAAGGGAAGGTGCCGTTGTACACGGTGGGGAGGTTTTATGGCGAACCTATCGACCTCTCGCCTTCACAAGCCGCCTCACACATTAAGCAATTGAAAGAAGGGCGCGCGTTTGAGTTTGCGCCTGTAAAGCAGGCACTGCAGCGATCTGTAGAGGCGCTGGCGGGGCACGAGGAGGCGCTGGGGAATGAAGCAAATCGTCATGCGCTTCTTGCTGCGCTGAGGTCACAGGTAGACGACGCCGAAGGGAAGATCGACCTGAGTAACGTCAGGGTTGCGATTGACCCACGTTCGAGTTTGTTCCTTCGCGAACAGCGCCGGGAAATAAGTGTTGCGCAACTGCTCGAAGAGCAAGGGCAGAAACCACCTGCGAGCAGCGAACTGGCGCATGACTTGGCCAACGCTATGTCCTTTGACCTTGCCCACCGGGTGCCTGGTGCCGATGCTGGGGGTAAGGCATATTGTTGGGCTGCTGAACAAAACCTCATTGCGCAAGATGAAAGCGGTGGTGGATCAGTGGAAGTTGGCGCATGCAAGTCAAGCTGCTGAACCGCAAGTGGGGGCAGGGGCAGGTAGCTTGTTACGTAGCCTGATTAGCACGCTTTCAGCATCTGAGAAGAAGGCAATTGCCGACAATCCTTCATGGGGAGTGGACCAGCTCATTCGGTCGCCCGATGCTCAGGCATTGGGCAGCGCTATACAAACGCGTATCAAACTAGCAGCATCGCCGACCGGTGCGCTTGAGGCCTTGACTGCGGCGCTCTTGCAAGAGCTCGATCCTAACCCAGAGCGGTCACGTTTCAACGTGGCGGGCTATAACCTTTATAAAAGCGAAAATGTGGGTGCCTGCGCTGCTGAAATCGTCAAACGCTTTACTGCTCACCTTGAAAGTAAAGTGGGAGTTGAAGCCGCCCCGCTTGCTGCGCAACTATTGCTATCAGCCGTCGCTCCTGAACTGCTGGTGAAGAACACGCCTGCGAACCTTGTGTATGGATCTCATACGTGGGCGGAGTTCTCTATAGCGGTTGCATTGGTAGAGCATGAGGCACCCGGTGCGTCGGGGAACATGACGTTCAGTCAAGTCATGAGCTATGCGGATGCGCAACTTCGTATTCTTGAAGGGAGGGAGGCGTTAGCCGCAGCGTCAACCGATCCGCTTATTGCGTGGGGCCTCGCTAATCAGGTGATTAAATGCAATCCAAAAGGGCAGTACACGTCCGAAGAGATTGAACAATCATTAAAGGTATTAAAAAAACAGAAAAAGGAATTGGAGTGGGCGCGCGCCGAGCTAATGAAACCAGCGCCTACTCGGCAGGAAGCGGCGTTGGCCGAGTTCAAACGGGTGTTCCCTGAGGTTGATCCGACGAAGGCGACGTTACGGAGTGTTCATGAAGCCGAGTATGTCGTATCGCCCCTGGATGTCTATATGACGAAGCCTCAGCATTTGGATTGGTGGAAGTCGCGAAATGAAAAGGAATTTTCGTGGGAACAGGTGAAAGCTCGCTTTTCTGAGCTTGATGACAATATCGATAAAAAGTTCTCTGATGAGTTTGAAGTGTATACGAAGACTCAAGCAGCTGCCTGGGCTATTCAGTTCAAGTATCAAGTGTCTTTGCTACCATGGGTGGAACAGGAGCGTATAAAAAACTCTGAGGTAACGTTCGTCGGTGTGTCTCGCCCGTTTTTGGGAACGAAGCTAAATAGTCGCGGCGGCCTGTTCCCTGAGCGCATACCACGAACGCCGACTCCGCATGAACTCAAAGAACTAGACGGGGTGTGCGGTTTACTTATGAAAGTGAAGGCAGCGGATGGCAAGGTGGAGTACTACAGTTATTTTCCAGGCCTAGGGAAAATAGTTAAGGAACAGGGCGTGCCGGAAGAACAGTCGAACTTTGACGATAGCAAGTATTTTCCCTCGGACTCAACGCCGCGTGTGCCGGGTACTAATAATGTGTTTACGATAGTTGATGCTGTTGATCCGAACCCAGCCTCGCCTGACGTAGCGGGTGAAGAAAGCGCACCTTATTTTTCTCGACGGACGGGTAGGCTGGCGACCGTCGTGGGTAAATTCTTCACCAAAGATTATGGCGACTTAAAGGCACGGGCTGCCGGTGAAACAATTATTGAAAAGAATAATAGAAAAATTAAGGCGATCAATGATTTTATTCTTTCGCTTGTCCCTTTTTATGACGGCATCAAAGATGCGATCAAGGGTAATGTTGCGGGCTCGGTTTTTAATATCGGGTTTGACCTCTTAGGGTTCTTTCTTCCTGGGGCGCGCGCCGCGAGCAGAGCGGCGAAACTTGGAAAATCAACCGGAAAAATACTCAAAAGCTCTTTCTTTGCTGGCCTTGGCGCTTCTACGGGTGTCACCGATACTATTGAGCTTCCGAAAAACCTCAAGCGGGGGGCAGTAGCATTGGGTCAGGATGCAAGATCGCTGCAAAAACATGCAGATGAGGTGCTCCCTCGATTAAAAGGGAATTATGGATCTTATGAAGTGACTAGGACTTATAAGGAAGGTGATATTGTCAAGGGGTTCTATCAAATAGAATCTGACGGCGTGTATAAGCCCATCGTCGCGATACTTAAAAAGGGGGGTGGTATGCGTACAGTAGTGTCACCAATACCCCGTTTGGCCCTCAGTTAGTGCAATTTGGTACGTTGAGCGCACTGCAGTCCTCGAATAAACCGAAATGATTTGCGGGTGGCTAATTGACTGCTCCTCACACGCTCCAGTGTCAGTGGTCAATGTTGGCGCGTTGTGTGTTAGTGATGAATTTTTAATTTTAATTTGGAACCGTTAAAGCTCTTTTAGTTACACAGTGGATGAAAGAAATGGATGGCTTTCTAATGTAAATCAATCATTAGGTAGGGCATTATGATATTTTCAAATTCAGTGACACGGCGGGTAGCTTTCTCAAAAATTGGGGATGTTTTTAGTGGGGGGTGGACCAGGACCCCCACCCCACCCCCTATCAAGGGGTTTGAACTTACAAAGATAGAAGTCCAGGCCGGGCCCAAGTCTGCAGGCAGCAGCAAGCACGATTTCGATCAGGACTTCGTCGATAAAAAAGTGAGTGGCTTTGAAGGGCCGGGGCACGTCAGTGGCAAGCGCCAGCCAGGGGATACCCCCGATGCAGATACTCCTGATTCTCCAGAAATCACTCAATACAGAGAGGCGAACAGGAAGAAGTGGCAGGCTGAACAAGATGCTAAAGCCCGGGATAAGTTGTTTGATCAGCCGACCCCAGGTCGAGTAGACGGAAGGGAGGCTGAGCCTTTTTCGCAGAGTGGCCTTGAAGACAACACCGAGGCGGTAGTAAAGGCTAAAACTGCGAAAGCGAATCGGGCGCTTCCGCTTGAGGCGCGAAATATAGCCAAGACCGCCGCGATTACGGCGGCGATCACAGCACCCATAACGGCGACCGCGACACTTGCCGCGAACGTCGTTCTGGAATTTCTCAAACCCAAAATCAATCCAGCGCAGACTCCAGCTACAGGGCAGCATGTGATGGAGTCGCGGCTGGTTGATAATGCTCAACGGAACGTATTTCTGTTAGCAAATACGCTGGGTAGTCTTCGTTCGGAAGAGGGCGTCAAACCCAGTGTGGAGTGGTTGGCAAAAACAAATGATGAACGCATGGATTACTTGGATGAGATGCTGGACTACCTTGAAAAGGAGTTTGCTGTAGAAGCGAACTCGCGGGGTATTCAAACTCAGCCTCCGTCAATCGGCGCGCAAGAAGAGGATATCAAGAGCCGGGCCACTGGCATGGAGTCCAGAATGGCATACATCAACGGTCTGTTGGGCGCCATAAAACCCAAGGTGTAGTTAATACGCGCCTCATACACGGTGTAATGGGCGGTTCCGACTGAACCGCTCATAAGCAGTTGCTCACTTAACAGGGGGGCAACTGCTTATCGTGTTGTTCATGCCATAAAGTCACGCTGCGGTTATCGGTGCATGCGTTAACGTTGGCGCATTTTACCAGGCGGCTGACCGTATAAAAGGTGCGATTTGCCCCTCCCTGCGCTAACCTGCCTCGATGTTTAAGAGGTCAACCATGCACATTCATATTCTCGGTATCTGCGGCACATTCATGGGCTCGATGGCCGTTCTGGCCAAGGAACTCGGCCATCACGTGACCGGCTCCGATGCCAATGTTTACCCGCCCATGAGCACGCAACTGGAGGCCCAGGGGATTGAGTTGACCCAGGGTTACGACCCGGCGCAATTCGACCCGGTCCCTGACCTGGTGGTCATCGGCAATGCCATGTCCCGTGGTAACCCTGCTGTTGAATACGTGCTTAACAAAGGTTTGCCTTATGTGTCCGGCCCGCAATGGCTGGCCGATCATGTGCTGCAAGGCCGCTGGGTGCTGGCTGTGGCCGGCACGCATGGCAAGACCACCACCAGCAGCATGCTGGCCTGGGTGCTGGAACACGCGGGCATGAGCCCGGGTTTCCTGATCGGCGGCGTACCGCAGAATTTCTCGGTGTCGGCGCGCCTGGGCGATACGCCGTTCTTCGTGATTGAGGCGGATGAATATGACAGCGCCTTCTTCGACAAGCGTTCCAAATTCGTTCATTACCGTCCGCGCACCGCGATCCTCAATAACCTGGAGTTCGATCACGCCGACATTTTCCCCGATCTACCGGCCATCGAGCGGCAGTTTCACCATTTGGTGCGCACCATTCCCAGCGAAGGCCTGGTGATTCACCCCACGACCGAGCCGGCCTTGCAGCGTGTCATTGACATGGGCTGCTGGACCCCGGTGCAAACCACCGGCGTCGGCGGGCAGTGGCAGGTCAAGTTGCTCAGCGACGACGGCTCGCGCTTTGAAGTGCTGTTCGAAGGCCAGGCCCAGGGCGTCGTCGAGTGGGACATGACCGGTCAGCACAACGTTGCCAATGCCTTGGTCACCTTGGCTGCCGCGCGCCATGTGGGTGTGCTGCCGTCCATGGGCATCGCGGCCTTGAGCGCGTTCAAAAGCGTGAAGCGGCGCATGGAAAAAGTCGCCGATGTGAATGGGATTACCCTCTACGACGACTTTGCCCACCACCCCACGGCGATCGCCACCACCCTTGATGGCCTGCGCAAGCGCGTCGGGGATGCCCAAGTGATCGCGATTGTCGAGCCGCGCTCCAACTCCATGAAGCTCGGCGCGCACCGCGATGGGTTGCCGCAAAGCGTCAATGACGCCGATCGGGTGGTGTGGTACGCCCCGGCCAACCTCGGCTGGGACCTGCCGGCCATTGCCGCGCTGTGCACCGTGCCATCGAAGGTGTGTGATTCCCTCGACGCCATCATCGAAGACGTCAAGCACCACGCCAAGCCCGGCACCCAGGTGGTGATCATGAGCAACGGCGGCTTCGGCGGCCTGCACGGCAAGCTGGCCGAGGCGCTCAAGTGAGCGGGCCGGAACGCGTTACCCTGGCGATGACCGGCGCCTCGGGCGCGCCTTACGGTCTGCGCCTGCTCGATTGTTTGGTGCGTGAAGACCGTGAGGTGCATTTCCTGATCTCCAAAGCGGCGCAATTGGTGCTGGCTACCGAGACGGAGGTGCAGCTGCCGCCCAAGGTGCAGATGATGCAAGCCTTCCTCACCGAATACACCGGTGCGGCGGCGGGGCAGATCAAGGTGTATGGCAAAGAGGACTGGATGTCGCCGGTGGCTTCGGGCTCCGGTGCGCCGGCCGCGATGGTGGTGGTGCCGTGCTCTACCGGCACCTTGTCGGCGATTGCCACGGGGGCCTGCAATAATTTGATCGAGCGCGCGGCGGACGTGACGTTGAAGGAGCGTCGCCAGTTGATCCTGGTACCGCGCGAGGCGCCATATTCGAGTATTCATCTGGAGCACATGCTCAAGCTGTCGAATATGGGCGTGACCATCTTGCCGGCATCGCCAGGCTTTTATCACCAGCCGCAAACCATCGATGACCTGGTGGATTTTGTGGTGGCTCGCATTCTCAACCTGCTGAGCATCCCCCAGGACATGCTGCCGCGTTGGGGCGAGCACCATCTGAGCAGCGATGAATAAGGCGCTGCTGCTGGTGTTGGCGCTGCACCTGAGCGGCTGCGCCACCGCGCGCACGCTGGACGCGGCGCAACCGGGCGCGCCGGTGGTATATGCCGGCACGCGGCTGGACGTGTATGCGATAAATGGTGGCTGCTGCGCCAAGGACCGGTTTGGCGCCGAGGCGCCGAGCTACCCCGGCGTCGACTTGCCGGCCAGTGCGTTGCTCGATACGCTGCTGTTGCCGTTGTCGGTGTTGACGGTGCTGGGAGTTGGATTCAACGCAACCGGCGGACTCTAGCCTGGGTTTTAAAGGCACCACATCACTCATGTGGGAGGGGCTTGCTCCCACAGTTGGATAGGTGCAGGTCTTTAGATCGCATTACTTACCGAGTTTGCGCAGCTCATCCGACTCGACGATCCGCACCCCATCCTGCTCTTCCAGTGCCAGGCGCCACATGGCGCGGGCCAGTTCGCACACTTCGATGCCGTGGTACTTGCCCGGAATCAAGCGCGACAACGGGCCGGCCAGTTGCTCGGCCAGGCGGGGTTCCAACCGTTCCCCCAGTAATAGAGACGGGCGCACGATGGTCAGTTGCGGCCAATCCTGCGCCTTCAGCGCCTGCTCCATTTCGCCTTTGACCCGGTTGTAGAACACCGAGGATTGCGGATCGGCGCCAATCGCACTGATCACGATCAGATGCCGCGCGCCCATTTCCCGTGCGCGCTTGGCGAAGGTCACGACCATGTCCAGGTCGACAGCCCGGAACGCCGCCTCGGAACCGGCCTTCTTGATGGTGGTGCCCAGGCAGCAGAAAGCAATATCCACGCGACCGCTCAGTTGCGCCAGCAATACCGCCGGGTCACCCACCGGGTTTTCCAGGTGCGGGTGTTCGGCCAAGGGCTTGCGGCTGGGCGCGAGTACGCGGGTGACGGTGGGTTCGTTGAGCAGGCGATCGAGCAGGTGTTCGCCGGTAAGGCCAGAGGCGCCAGCGAGCAAAATATGCTGAGGTGTCAGGTACATAGTGTTTCCCCCTTGTTACACGTTACAGCTTAGTTGCCTTTGGCTTCCTTGCTATTCATTGAGACGCTTTCGAGCGCCTTTCGTGCCTGCTGCTTGCGTAATAGTTGCCAGTGAGCGATCACCCCTTTAGGCGCCCACATCTGCGGTTCGGAGGGCTCGAAGTTGTCTGCCTGTTCGCGCTCGGTCACGTGCAGTTGCGCCAGCTTGAAGGCTTGCTGCAGGTCGTCGGTCTGGTTGAAGGCTTGGGCGAAGAGGGCGTCGCCGAAGTAGGTGAAGTCAGCCTCTTCGGAGCAGCCGAAGGACACGCGGTCGGCTCGCGAGGCGGTCATGATCAGCGTGCGATCGTCTTTGAGCGCGGGGATAAACCCTCCGGAGTAGCAGGCGGAAATTACCACGATTTTGTCGCGGTTCTTCAGCGGGGCGAGTACGGCCGCCAGCTCGTCGGCGGGCAGGTCGGCGAGTTCCATGCGCGGTTGGTCCAGGACCAGTTCGTGTTCGTGGGTGCCGTGGCTGGTCAGGTAAATAAACACCAGGTCTTCCGGCCCGGTGCGTTCGGCCAGGGTTTGCACGGCACGGCGCAGGCTTTCACGGGTGGCCAGCGGGCGATCGGCGATATGGTCGCGGTGGTTGACCAGGCGGATCTGCCCGCGCGCGCCGAAGCGTGAGGCGAGCATGTTGCTGACGTAGTCGGCTTCGCGCAGGAACACGCTTTGCTTGCCATCGCCGGCCAGCGCCAGGGTATACAGCTCGACGGCCGGCGTGGAGGTGGGCACGGCGGCGAGTGCCGCATCGAGCAGGCGACCCTGGGCCAATACGCCGATTTCCAGAGGGTCGGGCAGCAGCTTGCCGTCGGCGTCACGCACGCGCATGCCGTTGACCCATGTGCCGGCCTGTACGGTGCCGTCGGTGAGTACCAGGGTGCCCCGGCCTTGATAGTTGTCGCTGTCGAAGCCACCGATGTAGAAGCTGCCGTCCGTGAGGTTCAGGCGGCCTTCGCCGGTGAAGCGCCAGTCGCTGAACTGGCCGACGTAGTGGCTGCCATCCACCCCGATCAACTCGCCCTTGCCGCTGAGCGCGCCCTCCTTGAACTGGCCGATCCACACGTCGCCGTCGGCGTTTTCATAACGGCCCTTGCCGTTGAGTTGGTTCTGTTTGAACTGGCCGACATAGATGTCGCCGTCAGCGCTGTTGAAGGTGCCGTTACCCTCCAACTGGCCATCGACGAAATGGCCGCTGAACTGGTTGCCGCTGTCGTCGTTGCGCTGGCCTTCGCCGTTCGGCTTGCCGTGGGCGAACTGGCCCTGGTATTGGCTGCCGTCGGCCAGCTCCAGGCGGCCGAGGCCGGAATACTGGTCGTCCTTGAATTCGCCGCGATACGTCATCTGCCCCTCTTTGAGGGTGCCTTCGCCGTTGCGCCGGCCGTTGCTGAAACCGCCGACATAGTGGCTGCCCGCCGTGGTCAGGCTGCCCTGGCCGTCGAACAGGCCCTGCTTGAACTGGCCTTTATAGACTTCGCCGTTGCTGCCATGCCATTCGCCCTGGCCGTGCCACTGGCCCTTATCGAACTCACCGGCGTACCAACTGCCATTGGGGTAGTCGACGCGGCCCTGGCCTTGCAGCAAACCATTGACCACATCGCCCCGGTAACGGCCGCCATCGGGCAGGCGCGCATCGGGCGGCAACAGCGATTCGCCGTCTCCGCAAGCGGTGAGCAACAGGGCAAGGGCGAGGGGGGCGAGTGGGCGCATAGCGGGATCCGGATAATTGAGCGCCGAGTATGCCGCAGCTGCAGGTTTCATACATAAATTTACATACCCTGTGGTGAGTTTCAGTGCCTCACCACAGGGAAAACCTTATACGAAGCAGAGTGACAGCGACTCGGCGATGTAAGCCGGTTTTTCCTGGCCCTCGATCTCAAGGGTGGCGGTGGCCTTGAACAGCCACTGGCCAGGTTTTTTCTCGGTGACGCTTGTCAGGGTCACGTTAAGGCGCACCTTGGAGTCGACCTTCACCGGCTGGATAAAGCGCACGCTGTCCAGGCCGTAGTTGATCGCCATCTTCAGGCCTTCGGGCATGATCAGAATGTCTTCCATCAACATGGGCATCAGCGACAGCGACAGGAAACCGTGGGCGATGGTGCTGCCGAACGGGGTTTGCGCGGCCTTGACCGGGTCGACGTGGATGAACTGATGATCGCCGGTGGCCTCTGCGAACAGGTTGATACGGGCCTGGTCGATGGTGAGCCATTCGGAACGTCCCAGTTCCTTGCCGACATAATCGTTGAGCTGCGCTACGGGTACATAGGGCATTGCGTCTCTCCTTGGTCCATCGATGCTGTTTTTAGGGGTTACAGAGAACCAATGTAGATCATCATGGGCACCCGGCCCGGTCAACCCACCATGCTTTTGGCGAATGCCGATGCATAGCGCGGGCGTGCTTATAATGCGGGCGGGTCTTGAGGGGAGAGAGCGGATGCTGTTACGCGGGCTGACATGGCTGGTGTTGTTTCAATTGATCGGCACGGCCATCAATCATTTATTGCTGCCGGTGCTGCCGGGGCCGATCATCGGCCTGCTGCTGATGCTGGGTTATCTGGTGTGGCGTGGCGAAGTCGGCGAGCCCCTGAGCCTGGCGGCCAGCAGCCTGCTGCGTTACCTACCGTTGCTGCTGGTGCCGCCGGCGGTGGGGGTGATGGTGTACGCCAAGGATATCGCCGCCGACTTCTGGGCCATCGTCGGCGCGTTGGTGTTGTCGCTGGTGGTGGCCATGGCCTTTGTCGGTGTGCTGATGCAGCAGATGGTCAAGCGCAAGGAGAAGGACCAATGATGTTCGACTGGCACGGCGCGTGGACGGCGGTGATCCATCACCCGCTGTTCGGCATCGGCATCACCCTCGGCGCCTATCAGCTGGTGCTGGCGGGCTTTGAGAAAACCCGCTGGATCTTCCTGCAACCGGTGCTGGTCTCTATGCTTTTGGTGATCGGGGTGTTGCTCACTTGCGGCTTGAGTTACGCCGAGTACCGCAAGAGCACCGAGATCCTGGGGGTTCTGCTCGGCCCTGCGACAGTGGCCCTGGCCGTGCCGCTTTATCTGAACCTGCGACGGATTCGCCAATTGTTCTGGCCGATTTTTACTACGCTGGTAATAGGCGGGGTGCTGGCCACCGGCCTGTGTGTGCTGCTCGGCTGGTGGTTTGGCGCCGAACACATGATGTTGATGACCATGGCGCCCAAGTCGGTGACCTCGCCGATTGCCATGTTGGTGGCCGAGCAGATTGGCGGCGTGGCGGCCCTGGCGGCCGTGTTCGTACTGATAACCGGTGTGGTGGGCGCGATGGTCGGCCCGGCGCTGCTGACGCTTCTGCGCGTACACGGCCCCGAGGCGCGTGGCATGGCCCTGGGCATGACCGCCCACGCGGTCGGCACCTCGGTGGCCCTGCAGGAAAGCGAAGAGTGCGGTGCCTTTGCGGCGCTGGCCATGAGTCTGATGGGCGTGGCTACGGCGGTCTTCCTACCGCTGGCCGTGTCGGTAATTGTTTAAACCAGGTTTAAGGAAGCCTTTATGAGTCTGGCGCTGTTCCCGCTCAATACCGTGTTGTTCCCCGGTTGCACCCTCGACCTGCAAATATTTGAGGCGCGCTATCTGGATATGATCAGCCGCTGCATGAAAAAGGGCGAAAGCTTCGGCGTGGTCTGCATCCTTGGCGGCAAGGAGGTCGGCATGGCGGCGGATGGCTATGCATTGATTGGCTGCGAAGCGCTGATTCGCGACTTCAAGCAGCAGGACAACGGCCTGCTCGGCATTCGCGTCGAAGGCGGCCGCCGTTTCCGGGTGCGGGAGGCCGGGGTGCAGAAGGACCAACTGCTGGTGGCCGACGTGCAATGGCTTAAAGAGGTGCCGGACCAGCCACTGCACGAAGAAGATGCTGATTTGCTGGCCTTGCTTGAAGCACTGGCGGAGCACCCGATGGTCGCATCGTTGGACATGGACGCCAGTGCCGAAGGCCAGCAAGCCTTGGGCAATCAGTTGGCTTACCTCTTGCCCTTCACCGAAGCCGACAAGATCGACCTGTTGCAACTCGATGACCCGCAGCAGCGCCTGGACGCGATCCAGATGCTGCTCGACGAGTTGCAGGGTGAACTCTTCACTTAGTAGGCATAACGCAACAGTGCGTGGGAAGTGCCGGTGAGTGCGATAAAACTGAACACCGCCACAATCGCCGGCAACAGCAGCCACCAGGTTTTCTTGCGCATTGCCGGCAACGGGCTGCGGTACTGGATAGCGGTCAGGCTGAGCGCACACACGGTCATCGCCAGCAACGTGCCGGCGAGGATGTCGCTGGGCCAGTGCACGCCCAGGTACACGCGGGACAAGGCGATAAACGCGGCGGGAATGCAGCCCAGCAGTATCCAGGTCAGGCGCAGCCGTATCGGTTGGCCGCGACCCGCCAACACCGCCAGCGCCAGGAAAAACGCGAAGGCGCCGGATGCATGGCCGCTTGGCATGCTGAAACTGGTCAGTGGGTCGGTCAGGATTTCGGGGCGGCCACGCGCGAAAAACAGCTTGGTGCCGGTGTTGATGACCGCCGTACCCGCCAATGCTGCGCCGACAAAGATCGCGTGACGCCACTGCCGAGCCAGCAACAGCAGGCCGGTGAACACGGCGCTGGCGATAAACATCTTCTTGAACTCGCCCAGCTGCGTCACCCTCACCATGGTTTCATCCAGCCAAGGGCTGCGATGTTCTTGCACCAGCGCACTCAGGCCCTGGTCGAAGTCGTTCAGGTGCGGGTAGCCGATAAACAGCGCAATCAACAGAACCAGGCTGGCGCAACCGACCCATAAGGTAGCGCGTCGATGTTGGCGCAGGCTGCTGTTGAGGCTCAGGCCCAGCAGCAATGCCAGACACGCCGTGACCACGCCCGCTTCAGGCCAGAAACCTTCAGGCAACGGCAAGCGGAACGCGGCGCCGGTGGCCCAGCCGGGCAGCAGATACGCCACCGTCCAACCGGCTGCGGCGAGCATGCTGACCAGGGCAAAGCGCGGGAATGGCATATCGCACATACCCGCTACCATCGGCAGCATGGGGCGCAATGGGCCAATGAAACGTCCGACCAGCAGGCTGGCAATGCCGTACTTGTGGAAGTAGGTTTCGGCGCCGTTCATCCATTCCGGATGGTGGCGCAGGCCGGGCAGGCGGCGGATGTTCTGATGGAAATGGCGCCCTAAAAAGTAGGAAACCCCGTCGCCCAATAAGCCTCCCAGAAAGCCCATCAGCAAGGTTTCACTCAACGACAGCGCACCGCTGCCGGCCAGCGCGGCGATAGCGAACAACAACACCGTGCCGGGCACGATCAAGCCGGCAATGGCCAGGCACTCCACGCACGCGACGACAAACACCGCCATGGCCAGCCATTGGGGGTTCAGGGTCAGCCAGCCGGTAATGCTATCGAGCCATTGGCTCATACGATCCACTCCATCAATGCGATACAGGCTCTTCAGCGCTGCGGGTATCCATGTGCAGCACGAACAGCTGTGTTCAATTCATCCAATCAAAAAATAGTCGCGGCCTTCGACCTGGCCCCGACGCAGCGGGTTCCGTGTGCAGTAAGGCGCATAGCCAGCATCGACGAAGCGGTACATCAAATGCGCGTCACGCCCGCTGGGAATACCCAGCCGCGTGGTCTGGATAATCTGCGTGGGCACCTGGCCCACATCTTCTACATACAGCAGCTCCTGGTCGAACCGCTTGGCATCCCACATGGGCACTTTCAGCCCCAATGCCTTGCATAGCAGCGTCTGCCCCGCGCATAGCTTTTGCGAGGTGCGCGGGCTGCCGTCGGCGTTTGGGTTGTTCAGCAGCATCTGCGCGAGGCTGGCGGGGCCGGAGACATTATCGACCCACGGGTAGGCCGATTTGATCAGCACCGCATTGCCCGGGCCATGGGCACTGAAGTTCAGGGAGTCGCCGCCACGGGCGTAGTACATGTAGATATGGCCACCATCCAGAAACAAAGCCTTACGCTTTTCTGTGTAGCCGAGTGAGGCGTGGCTGCCTTTTTCGGCCAGGTAATAGGCTTCGGTTTCAATAATTCGCGCCGAAAGCCAGATTTCGCCGACGCGATGGCGTATGACTTTTCCGAGCAATTGGCACGCGAGTATCTGCGCGTCACGGTCGAAGAAGCTGTCGGGCAGGGCGCTGGCGGGGCGTTTGGGCAATGGGCTGGGCATGGTGGTCAGGAGAAATACGGCTAAATGTGACGGAATCATAACAACTCCCACCTTAATTACCGCTGAACCCCAAGTTTTTACAGTTCATTTCGACCATCCGCCCCTCACCGCTGTCAGTCGAGCGGCGTCACGGCTATAATCTGCCGCTTTCCTCTTTGCCAAGACTCCCTGACCATGACTGAGTCCGTTCTTGACTACATGACCCGCCTGGGTCGCGCTGCCCGGCAGGCCTCGCGGTTGATCGCCCGTGCGAGCACGGCGCAGAAGAACCGCGCCTTGCTGGCGGCCGCCGATGCTCTGGATGCTTCGCGCTCCGAGCTCGCCGCCGCCAACGAGCTGGACCTGGCCAACGGCCGCGCCAATGGCTTGGAGCCGGCCCTGCTGGACCGCCTGGCACTGACGCCGGCACGTATCGACGACATGATCGAAGGCCTGCGTCAGGTGGCCAAGCTGCCTGACCCCATCGGTGAAATCCGCGATATGCGCTACCTGCCGTCCGGCATCCAGGTCGGCAAGATGCGCGTGCCCCTGGGCGTGATCGGTATCATCTATGAGTCGCGTCCGAACGTGACCATCGACGCCGCGAGCCTGTGCCTCAAGTCCGGCAACGCCACCATCCTGCGTGGCGGCTCCGAGGCGATCAATTCCAACCGTGCCATTGCCGCCTGCATCCAGCAGGGCCTGGCCGTGGCCGAGTTGCCGGCCGAAGTGGTGCAAGTGGTCGAGACCACCGACCGCGCCGCCGTGGGGGCGCTGATCACCATGCCGGAGTACGTCGATGTGATCGTGCCGCGCGGTGGCAAGAGCCTGATCGAGCGTGTCAGCCGTGATGCCAAGGTGCCTGTCATCAAGCACCTGGACGGTGTATGCCACGTGTTCATCGACATCGCCGCCGACCTCGACAAGGCGATCCGTATCGCCGACAACGCCAAGACCCATCGCTACGCGCCGTGCAACACCATGGAAACCCTGCTGGTGCATGCCGGCATTGCCGAGCGCGTGCTGCCGCCGCTGGCTGCCATCTACCGCGATAAGGGTGTCGAGTTGCGAGGCTGCGAGCGCACCCGTGCGCTGTTGGGCGCGGACGTGATCGAGGCGACCGAGCAGGACTGGTACACCGAATACACGGCGCCGATCCTGTCGATCCGCATCGTTGACGACCTGGACCAAGCCATCGAACACATCAATAAGTACGGTTCCAAGCACACCGACGCCATTGTTTCCGAGCATTTCAGCGATGCGCGACGTTTCCTCAACGAAGTGGATTCCGCTTCGGTGATGGTCAACGCCTCGACGCGTTTTGCCGATGGCTTCGAGTATGGCCTGGGGGCGGAGATCGGTATTTCCACCGACAAGCTCCACGCCCGTGGCCCGGTTGGCCTCGAAGGCCTGACCAGCGAGAAGTACGTGGTGTTTGGCGACGGTCATGTGCGCACTTGATGGCTAAACGCATCGGGCTGCTCGGCGGTACTTTCGACCCCGTGCACATCGGCCATTTGCGCAGTGCCCTGGAAGTCGCGGATGCCCTGGCGCTGGATGAGCTGCGCCTGACCCCCAATTTCCGGCCGCCGCATCGCGACACGCCGCAAGTGTCACCGCAACAACGTTTGCAAATGGTACGCCTGGCCGTAGAGGGCATACCGCCGCTGGTGGTGGACGATCGTGAACTCAAGCGCGATAAACCGTCCTACACTGTCGACACCCTGGAACTGATGCGCGCCGAGTTGGCCGCGGATGACCAGCTGTTTCTGCTTTTGGGCTGGGACGCATTTTGCGGCCTGCCCTCTTGGCATCGCTGGGAGGAACTCCTCCAGCATTGCCACATCCTGGTGCTGCAACGCCCGGATGCCGACAGCGAACCGCCGGATGCCTTGCGCAACCTGCTGGCCGCGCGGTCGGTAAGTGACCCTCGGCCCTGACCGGGCCGAACGGGAATATTGCATTCGTCTGGCAAACCCCGCTTGCGGTGTCTGCCACCCAGATCCGTCAACTGCTGGCCAGCGGGAAGTCGGTACGTTTCCTGGTGCCTGACGCGGTCCTGGCCTACATCGATGCGCACGGGCTTTACCGTGCGTCGAACTGAAAAGGCGCGCTTGAACGCACGAACAGTCGTGCAGCGAGCGCCCGAACATACGAGCAAAACGAGTTTTATATGACGAACAAAGACGTAAGCAAAGTTAAGCGCAAAGGCACCTTCAAAAGCGCCCCGCTGCCGGTCGAAGCCCATGTTGGCCCGGAACTGGCTGGCGAAGAGCTGGTGAAAGTCGCCGTTGCCGCCCTGGAAGACGTGAAGGCCCAGGACATCCAGGTCCTGGACGTACGCGACAAGCAGAGCATCACCGATTTCATGATCATCGCCACCGGTACCTCCAACCGCCAGATCGGCGCGATGCTGGACAAGGTGCGCGAAGCCGTCAAAGCCCAGGGCGTCAAGCCACTGGGTGAAGAAGGCAAGGGCGACAGCGACTGGGTGTTGCTGGACATGGACGACGTGATCGTTCACATGATGACCTCCAACGCCCGCCAGTTCTACGACCTGGAGCGTCTGTGGAAAGGCGCCGAGCAGAGCCGTGCCGCCGATGGCAAGCACCACAGCCCGGAAGTGGGCCACGCACACTTCGACAAGCTCAACAAAGACCAGGAATAAGGAACGGCTGTGCGCCTGCGTCTGATCGCTGTCGGTTCACGCATGCCCAAGTGGGTGGAAGAAGGCTGGCACGAGTATGCCAAGCGTCTGCCCGCCGAGCTGTCGCTTGAGCTGGTGGAAATACCGCTCAATACCCGGGGCAAGAATGCCGACGTGGCGCGTTTTATCCGCCAGGAAGGCGAAGCCATGCTGGCCAAGGTCGGCCCCAACGAGCGCATCGTCACCCTCGAAGTGCACGGCAAGCCCTGGAGCACCGAGCAACTGGCGGTGGAACTGGATCGCTGGCGCCTGGATTCGCGCACGGTCAACTTCATGGTCGGTGGCCCCGAGGGGCTGGCGCCGGAAGTGTGCGCGCGGGCGGATCAGCGCTGGTCGCTCTCGGCGCTGACGCTGCCGCACCCGTTGGTAAGGATTCTGATCGGTGAACAGCTGTATCGCGCCTGGACAGTTCTGTCCGGGCACCCTTACCACAAATAATCTGCGCCCCTCCCGATGACCCAGCCGATCCGCATCAAGGACCATGAGAAAGACGCACGTCTTGTACGTGCGCGCGTGGTGTTTGGCGCGATCATGGTGGTGGCGTTGATTGGGGTGCTGATCGCCCGCCTGTATTTCCTGCAAGTGGTCCAGTACGACTATCACTCCACGCTGTCGGAAAACAATCGGGTGCATGTGCAACCGATTCCACCGACCCGTGGGTTGATCTTCGACCGCAACGGCGTGGTGGTCGCGGATAACCGGCCCAGTTTCAGCCTGAGCATGACCCGCGAACGCTCCGGCGATTGGCAGCAGGTACTCGATGTGATTGTCGAGGTGCTGCAGTTGACCCCGGAAGATCGAGTGGTCTTCGAAAAACGCATGAAGCAGGGGCGACGGCCATTCGAGCCGGTGCCGATCCTGTTCGAGCTGACCGAAGAGCAGATCGCACGTATCGCGGTCAACCAGTTCCGCCTGCCGGGTGTGGAAGTGGTGGCGCAGTTGGTGCGCCACTACCCGCAAGGGCCGCATTTTGCCCACTCGGTCGGCTATATGGGGCGTATCAACGAAAAAGAGCTCAAAAGCCTCGACCCCGTCAATTACAGCGGCACCCATCATATCGGCAAGACCGGCATCGAGCGTTTCTACGAGCCCGAGCTGCACGGCCAGGTGGGTTACGAAGAAGTCGAGACCAACGCCCGCGGCCGCGTATTGCGCGTGCTCAAGCGCACCGATCCGGTGCCCGGCAAAGACATTGTGCTGAGCCTGGACATCAAGTTGCAGGAAGCGGCCGAGATGGCCCTGGGCGGTCGGCGCGGCGCCGTGGTGGCGCTGGACCCGAAGACGGGTGAAGTGCTGGCCATGGTCAGCCAGCCGAGTTTCGACCCCAACCTGTTTGTCACCGGGATCAGCTTCAAGGCGTACGCCGAGTTGCGCGATTCCATCGACCGGCCATTGTTCAACCGCGTGCTGCGCGGCCTCTACCCGCCCGGCTCGACCATCAAGCCGGCCGTGGCGATTGCCGGCCTGGATGCCGGTGTGGTGACCGCATCGAGCCGGGTCTATGACCCCGGCTATTACATGCTGCCCAACTATGATCACAAATACCGTAACTGGAACCGCACCGGTGACGGCTATGTCGATTTGGATACGGCAATCATGCGGTCCAACGACACCTATTTCTACGACCTGGCCCACAAGCTGGGGATCGATCGTCTGTCTGCCTACATGGGCAAGTTCGGCCTTGGTCAGAAAGTTTCCCTGGATATGTTCGAAGAGTCCCCCGGACTGATGCCATCGCGGGAATGGAAGCGTGCCACCCGACGTCAGGCGTGGTTCCCTGGTGAAACGCTGATCCTCGGGATTGGCCAGGGCTATATGCAGGCAACGCCATTGCAACTGGCCCAGGCGACCGCGCTGGTGGCCAACAAAGGCATCTGGAATCGACCGCACCTGGCCAAGACCATCGAAGGCGAAAAGCCGGTGGATGACAATCCGATTCCGGACATCGTGCTGCGTGACCCGTCCGACTGGACCAAGGTCAACCATGGCATGCAGCAAGTGATGCACGGTGCCCGTGGTACCGCGCGCAAAGCGGCGATCGGCGCGCAATACCGCATTGCCGGCAAGAGTGGTACGGCCCAGGTGGTTGCGATCAAGCAGGGCGAGAAATACGACCGCTCCAAGGTCCAGGAACGCCACCGCGACCACGCGTTGTTTGTCGGCTTTGCCCCGGCGGACGACCCTAAAATCGTCGTGGCGGTGATGGTGGAAAACGGCGAGTCCGGCTCCGGCGTCGCCGCGCCCGTGGTGCGCCAGGTGATGGACGCCTGGCTGCTGGGCCCCGACGGCAGGCTCAAGCCCGAATATGGCGGCCCCCCTTCAACCCCCGAGGTTACGGCCAGTGAAGAGTAATTTTGACCGCATCCTCTCCAGCGAAGACGTGATGCGTCGCCGCGCGACGTTGCTGCAGCGCATGCACATTGATGGCCCGTTGTTGATCCTGCTGCTGACCCTGGCCGCCGGCAGCCTGTTCGTGCTGTATTCGGCCAGTGGTAAAAACTGGGACCTGCTGATCAAGCAAGCGTCCTCGTTTGGCCTTGGCCTGTTGTCGATGGTGGTCATCGCCCAGTTGGAGCCGCGCTTTATGGCGCGTTGGGTGCCGCTGGGGTATGTCGCCGGCGTGTTGCTGCTGGTGGTGGTGGATGTCATGGGCCACAACGCGATGGGGGCGACCCGCTGGATCAACATTCCAGGGGTGATTCGCTTCCAGCCGTCGGAATTCATGAAGATCCTGATGCCGGCCACTATTGCCTGGTATTTGTCCAAGCGCACACTACCGCCGCAGCTCAAGCACGTGGGTATCAGCCTGATCCTGATCGGCGTTCCCTTTGTGCTGATTGTGCGTCAGCCGGACCTCGGCACCTCGCTGCTGATCCTGGCCGGTGGTGCGTTCGTACTGTTTATGGGTGGGCTGCGCTGGCGCTGGATCCTCAGCGTGCTGGCCGCCGCGGTACCTGTGGCGGTGGCCATGTGGTTCTTTTTCATGCACGACTACCAGAAGCAGCGGATCCTCACCTTCCTCGACCCGGAAAGCGACCCGCTGGGTACCGGCTGGAACATTATCCAATCCAAGGCCGCCATTGGTTCCGGCGGAGTATTTGGTAAGGGCTGGTTACTGGGCACCCAATCCCATTTGGACTTTTTGCCCGAAAGCCACACCGACTTCATTATTGCGG
Organism: Pseudomonas sp. S3_A03; assembly: GCF_054668275.1. NCBI lineage: Bacteria > Pseudomonadati > Pseudomonadota > Gammaproteobacteria > Pseudomonadales > Pseudomonadaceae > Pseudomonas > Pseudomonas sp. S3_A03. The sequence continues at coordinate 3,322,423 of NZ_CP162753.1, read as the reverse complement.
TGCTGGGCGAAGAGTTCGGCCTGGTGGGCATTTGCGCGTTGTTGCTGATCTATTTGCTGCTGATCGGGCGGGGCCTGGTCATTACCGCCCAGGCGCAGACGCTGTTCGGCAAATTGCTCGCCGGCAGCCTGACCATGACTTTTTTTGTTTACGTTTTCGTCAACATCGGTATGGTCAGTGGCCTGTTGCCGGTGGTTGGGGTGCCGTTGCCGTTCATTAGCTACGGCGGAACTTCGCTGGTGACATTGCTGTCAGCGTTTGGGGTTTTGATGTCGATTCACACGCATCGCAAGTGGATCGCGCAGGTTTGAATAAGGTGAAGATGTCAATGCAAGTAATGCGCGGCTGGGCGACTCGGCATGCGTCCTGGATGAGCCTGATTGGGCTGCTGGGCGCAACGCAAGAGGCGCTGGCCGGTGACTACGATGGTTCACCCCAGGTCGCCGAATTTGTCGGTGAAATGACCCGCGACTACGGTTTCGCCGGTGAACAACTGATGGGCGTGTTCCGCGAAGCCCAGAAAAAGCAGGCGATCCTGGATGCCATTTCCCGTCCCGCCGAGCGCGTGAAGCAGTGGAAAGAATATCGCCCGATGTTCCTCACCGACGCCCGTGTGGCCCGGGGTGTGGACTTCTGGCGCCAGCATGAGGCCGTGCTGGCCCGCGCCGAGCAGGAATATGGCGTGCCAGCCCAGGTGATTGTCGCGATCATCGGCATCGAAACCTTTTACGGGCGCAATACCGGCAGTTACCGGGTGATCGACGCCTTGTCGACCCTGGGCTTCGACTACCCGCCGCGCGCCGACTTCTTTCGCAAGGAACTGCGCGAGTTCCTGCTGTTGGCCCGCGAAGAGCAACTCGACCCACTGACCCTCAAGGGTTCCTACGCCGGTGCGATGGGCTTGCCGCAGTTCATGCCGAGCAGCTTTCGCGCCTATGCGGTGGATTTTGACGGCGACGGCCATATCAATATCTGGAGCAACCCTGACGACGCCATCGGCAGCGTGGCCAGCTACTTCAAGCGCCACGGTTGGGTCGCCGGCGAGCCGGTCGTGATCCGCGCCGAGGTGACCGGGGACCGCGCCGATGAAGGGCTGACCCAGGGTATCGAACCGGCCAAGACGGTCGGGGAGTTGCGGGCGCTGGGCTGGTCGAGTCAGAATGCGCCACGCGATGACATGCCGGTCACGGCGTTCCGCCTGGAAGGCGAAAATGGCCCTGAATACTGGATGGGCCTGAAGAATTTTTACGCAATCACGCGTTATAACCGCAGTGTGATGTACGCCATGGCGGTGCATCAGCTGTCAGACATGCTTATCCAAGCACGGGGCAACAAGTAATGCGGGCATCGCTGTTCAATCAACCGCTCAAGCTGGTGGCGTTCGCCGCGTTGTCCCTGCTGGTCGTCAGTTGCTCCACCAGCCGGGCGCCGACGCAGAAGTCCGGCGGCACGGCAGTGCGTTCACAGCCGGGCCTGGACATCAACCGCGCGCACAAAGACGGCGCGCCGTGGTGGGATGTCGACGTGTCGAAAATCCCGGATGCCACCCCGACCCTGCACACCGGCCCCTATAAGGCCAACCCTTATACGGTGTTGGGCAAGTCCTATTTCCCGTTGCAGGATTCCAAGACCTACGTGCAATCGGGCACGGCGTCCTGGTATGGCACCAAGTTCCATGGCCAGAACACCGCCAACGGTGAAGTGTATGACCTGTATGGCATGAGCGCGGCGCATAAGACGCTGCCGCTGCCCAGCTATGTACGGGTGACCAACCTGGACAACAACCGCACGGTGATCCTGCGGGTCAACGACCGCGGGCCGTTCTATTCGGACCGCATCATCGACTTGTCCTACGCTGCCGCGAAGAAACTCGGCTATGCCGAAACCGGTACCGCGCGGGTCAAGGTCGAAGGTATCGACCCGGCGCAGTATTGGGCCCAGCGTGGCAAGCCGGCACCGTTGATGCTCAACGAACCGCAGACCCCGCAGCCCCAGGTGACCGCGTCGACCGGCAAGATCGAGCAGTGGACGCCGCCACCGCAGCAGCACGCGCCGGACACGGTGGTTGTGCCCCATGCGGCACCGGGCGCCTCGGCAGCGGGTGGGCAGTACTTGCAGGTCGGCGCTTTCGCCAACCCGGATGCGGCAGAGCTGTTAAGGTCCAAGCTCAGCGGCATGGTCAATGCCCCGGTGTTCATCAGCTCTATCGTGCGTAACCAGCAGACCCTGCACCGCGTGCGCATGGGGCCGATCGGTTCGCCGAGCGAAGTCGCCCAGGTACAGAACAGTGTGCGCCTGGCCAACCTGGGGCAACCCAGTGTAGTGACCGCCGAATAAAAAGATTGATGGTGCGGGCGCGTGCGCGTGCCCGAACCCTGGTTGTTGGCTCTTTGAACAATAAAAACCCGAAGGCAAGGGGAGAGCGGGCAACCGAACACGTGACAGTCTGGTAGCGGGCTGTCTGAATAAGTTTTGCCCGCGAGGGCAAGTTTCCATAAGCAATTTCGAGAGACGGATGAACATCACCACCTTAGCCAAACGCACGTGCCTGCTTCTTTCGCTGATCATCACCCCCGCCGCCTGGGCGGTTGAAATGGTGCCGGCTTCACCGCAACTGGCCGCCAAGGCCTGGGTGCTCATGGATGCCGCCAGCGGCAACGTGTTGGTCGAGAGCAACGGTGACCAGCGCCTGCCGCCGGCCAGCCTGACCAAGCTGATGACCGCCTACATTGCCACCCTGGAAATCCGTCGCGGCCAGATCGGTGAAAACGACCCGGTGACCGTCAGCGAAAACGCCTGGCGTACCGGCGGTTCGCGGATGTTCATCAAGGTGGGTTCGCAAGTCACCGTGAGTGACCTGCTGCACGGCATCATCATCCAGTCGGGTAACGATGCCAGCGTCGCCCTGGCCGAGCACATTGCCGGCAGCGAAGACGCGTTCGCCGACATGATGAACAAAACCGTGGCCGACCTGGGCATGACCAACAGCCACTTCATGAACCCGACCGGCCTGCCGAACCCTGAGCATTATTCGTCGGCTCACGACATGGCGATCCTGGCCCGCGCGATCATTCGTGTCGACCCGGTGCATTACGCGATCTACTCCCAGAAAGAGTTCTTCTGGAACAACATCAAACAGCCTAACCGCAACCTGCTGCTGTGGCGCGACAAGACCGTCGATGGTCTGAAAACCGGCCACACCGACGAAGCCGGCTACTGCATGGTGTCGTCCGCCGTGCGTGATGGCCAACGCCTGATCGCCGTAGTCTTCGGCACCAACAGCGAGCAGGCCCGTGCGGCCGAGACGCAAAAACTGCTGACCTACGGTTTCCGCTTCTTCGAAACCCAGACCTTCTACCAGAAGGGTGCAGAGCTTGCGACCGCGCCGGTGTGGAAAGGCGCCACCTCGCAAGTCAAGGCCGGCCTGGCCGAAGACCTGACCCTGACCATGCCTAAAGGCCAGCTGAAAAAGCTCGCTGCCAGCATGACCATGAACCCGCAATTGGTTGCGCCAATCGCCAAGGGCGACGTGATCGGTAAAGTCGAAGTCAAGCTGGACGACAAGGTCGTGCACAGCGCCGACCTGATCGCGCTGGACGCCGTCGACGAAGGTGGTATCTTCCGCCGCGTGTGGGATAGCATCCGTCTATTCTTCTACGGCTTGTTCAACTGATAGTGTGCACCTGCAGAGCCCCGTGTTGATCCGACACGGGGCTTTGCCCGTCGCCACGGCTTACGCTTACGAGGCCGTTACGCCATGACCGATAAAGAAGTAAAGGCGCCAAAGATCGAATTCCCGGTAACCGATTACCCTATCAAGGTGATCAGCGACACCGGTGTGGGCCGCAAAGACCAGATTCTCGACATCGTGCGTAAACACGCCACGATCAACGATAACCGTGTGGATGAGCGATCCAGCTCGACCGGTAAATACACCACGATCCAGTTGCACATCGTTGCGACCGGTCAAGACCAGCTCTACGACATCAACAGCGAACTGCGGGCCACCGGCTTCGTGCACATGGTGCTTTGATGTCACAGGTCCTGGGCTTTCGCGAGCTCGGCCAGATGGCTTACGAGCCGGTCTGGCACGCCATGCAGCGCTTCACCAATGAACGCGGCACGTCGGCCCCCGATGAAATCTGGTTGGTGGAGCACCCTGCGGTGTTCACCCAGGGGCAGGCCGGCAAGGCCGAGCATCTGCTGCTTCCGGGCGATATTCCGGTGGTGCAGGTCGACCGAGGTGGCCAAGTGACTTACCATGGCCCCGGTCAGCTTGTCGCTTATCTGTTGCTGGATGTGCGCAAACTGGGCTTTGGTGTGCGTGAACTGGTGAGCCGCATGGAGGCTTGCCTGATTGAACTGCTGGCCAGTTACGGCGTGACCGCCATGGCCAAGCCGGATGCACCGGGTGTGTACGTCGACGGCGCGAAAATCGCCTCCCTGGGGCTGCGCATTCGTCACGGTTGTTCCTTTCACGGCCTGGCCCTGAATGTGGACATGGACCTGGCGCCGTTCCGGCGGATCAACCCGTGTGGCTATGCCGGGTTGGCGATGACACAGTTGAGCGACCACGCGACACCGATTAAATTTGCCGAGGTAAGTGCCCGGCTGCGCGCGCAGCTCGTCAAACACCTCGACTATGCTGAGCAGACGACCCTTACGGGCGGAATCGACTGACTATGACTACTGATGCAGTGCAAACCATGATCCCGACGCTGGACGTCACCGAGCGTCCGGCTGCGGCCCCGCGTGCCAAGGTGGAAGCCGGCGTCAAGCTGCGCGGCGCCGAGAAGGTTGCACGCATCCCGGTGAAGATCATTCCGACCACCGAACTGCCGAAGAAACCCGACTGGATCCGCGTGCGCATCCCGGTTTCGCCGGAAGTCGACCGTATCAAGGCGCTGCTGCGCAAACACAAGCTGCACAGCGTGTGCGAAGAGGCGTCCTGCCCGAACCTCGGCGAGTGCTTCTCCGGCGGCACCGCGACCTTCATGATCATGGGTGATATCTGCACGCGTCGTTGCCCGTTCTGTGATGTCGGCCACGGCCGGCCGAAGCCACTGGACGTCAACGAGCCAGAAAGCCTGGCCATCGCCATCGCCGACCTCAAACTCAAATACGTGGTGATCACCTCGGTAGACCGCGATGACCTGCGCGACGGCGGTGCCCAGCACTTTGCCGACTGCATCCGCGAAATCCGCAAACTGTCGCCGAACGTGATGCTCGAAACCCTGGTCCCGGACTACCGTGGCCGTATGGACGTGGCGCTGGAAATCACCGCCGCCGAGCCACCGGACGTGTTCAACCACAACCTGGAAACCGTGCCGCGCCTGTACAAGGCCGCGCGTCCGGGTTCGGACTACCAGTGGTCGCTGACCCTGCTGCAGAAATTCAAGCAGATGATGCCGCACATCCCAACCAAGTCCGGGCTGATGCTGGGCCTGGGCGAAACCGACGAAGAAGTCATCGAAGTCATGAAGCGCATGCGCGAGCACGACATCGATATGCTGACCCTGGGCCAGTACCTGCAACCGTCGCGCAGCCACTTGCCGGTGCAGCGTTTCGTGCACCCGGACACCTTCGCCTGGTTCGCCGAGGAAGGCTACAAGATGGGCTTCAAGAACGTCGCTTCTGGCCCGCTGGTGCGTTCTTCGTACCACGCCGACGAACAGGCCAAGCTGGTCAAGGCGAGCCTGGTTTCGTAAAAAATCTGCGCCACACCGCAGATCCAATGTGGGAGGGGGGCTTGCCCCCGATAGCAGGGTGTCAGGCACTTATCTGTCACTGATACACCGCTATCGGGAACAAGCCCCCTCCCACATTTCGTTGCGCGTTAATTAGGGAGAGTTGTGTATGACCGCCGCCGTTCCAGCCCTTCGTGCTGAAGGCACCATCGCACTGATCGCGCCCGCCGGCCCCGCCGCGCTGGACGTTGAAAAGGCCGGGCAATGGATGCGCGCCCGCGGCTACGACCTGCATATCTTTCCTGGCGTCTACGAGCGCGACGGGTATCTTGCCGGCAGCGATGCAGTGCGCCTGCGCGACCTGCATGCCGCTTTCGCCAATCCCGATATCGATGCGATCTTCTGCCTGCGTGGTGGCTACGGCACGCCACGGCTGCTCGACGCGTTGGATTTCGACCTGCTGCGCGCCAACCCCAAACCATTGGTGGGCTACAGCGACATCACCGCCTTGCACCTGGCGATCAACCGCTACGCCGGGTTCGTGACCTTTCACGGCCCGATGCTTAATGCCGATCTGCTGGGCAACAAACAGCCCCCCACCGAGTCATCCCTGTTCAGCCTGCTACGCGGTGACCTTGGCGCCGGTAGTGTGCTCGCGCACCCGGTTGCCTACCCGTTGACCACCCTTGAGCCGGGCATCGCCTGTGGGCGCTTGCGGGGTGGCAACTTGTCGATGATTGCGGCCGTCATGGGCACGCCTTACGAAATCGACGCTGAAGGCATCATTCTGTTTATCGAAGACGTTAACGAGCCGATCTACCGCATCGACCGCTTGCTGACGCATCTGCGCCTGTCGGGCAAGCTCGCTCAGATCGCCGGTGTGCTGGTGGGGGATGTAGCCGGTGTGGATAACGCCGCGTTGCAGCAGCTGCTGAAACAGACCTTCGCACCGCTGCGCATTCCGGTGTTGTCCGGCTGGCGCAGCGGGCATTGTGATCCGAACCTGACGTTGCCGCTGGGCGCGCTGGTGCGGTTGGATGCGGGGGAGCAGCGGGTGGTGTTGGAGCAGGACGTGGTCGTGAGGTCCTGAATCGGTTGCTGACTGCTGAACCGCATCGGGGGCAAGCCCCCTGCCGCATGGACGCGCGCACTGTGGATGCGGTCAATGTGGGAGGGGGCTTGCTCCCGATAGCAGTAGGCGTCATAAGCCAATCTATCGGCCCTGCAACGACTCCAGCAATTTCACCGTTGGATACCCGTCCGCCGGCCAGCCCAGTGCCTGCTGCGCCGCACGAATCGCCTTACGCGTATTGGCGCCGATAATCCCGTCCGGGTTACCCGCGTCGTAGCCGTTGGCGCTGAGCGCCGTTTGCAAATCGATACGCTGGGAGCGGCTCAGCGGCAGCTCATCCTTGGGCCAATCGCCGCGAATCACACCACCGCCACCAAACCGCTCCGACAGCAGGCCAACGGCCAGCGCATAGGACGACGAGTTGTTGTACTTGAGGATTGCCCGGAAGTTATCCAATACCAGGAACGCCGGGCCACGGTAGCCCGCAGGCAGCAGCAGGGCGGCCGACAGTTGGTCGACGTTGGGCGGCAGGCTGGCCCCGGCTGGCAACTGGATGCCCAGTTTCAGCCATTCGCCTACGCTTTTGCGCACGCCACCGTCGGCCAGTGCGTAATCGAAGTTCGCTGGCAGTTGTTGCACCTCGAAGCCCCACGGCTGGCCTTTCTGCCAGCCGGAGCTTTGCAGGTAGTGCGCGGTAGACGCGAGGGCGTCGGCTGGGCTGTTCCAGATGTCGCGGCGGCCGTCGCCGTCGAAATCCACGGCGTGGGTGTTGTAAGTGGTCGGGATAAATTGCGTCTGGCCCATCGCACCGGCCCAGGAGCCTTTCATCTGGTCGGCCTGGATGTCGCCGTGCTGGATGATCTGCAGCGCCGCCAGCAGTTGCGCCTGGGCAAATGCCGGGCGACGGCCTTCATAGGCCAGGGTCGCCAGCGATCGGATCACTGAGTTATTGCCCTGGAACTGACCGAAGTTGCTCTCCATGCCCCATACCGACACCAGCGCCTGGCGGTCCACGCCATAACGTTGCTCGATGCTTTGCAGGATATCGGCGTACTTGATCAGCAGTGCCTGGCCGTTACGCACACGCACTGGCGACAGGGCGCCGTCGAGGTATTGCCACACAGGGCGGGAAAATTCCGGTTGGCTGCGGTCGGCACGAATCACCGCCATGTCCGGGGTGACGTTGGCGAAGGCGTTATCGAAGACGGCTGGGGTAATCCCGGCTTTCAGCGCATCCACGCGAAAGCCTGCCTGCCATTCGGCGAAAGTCTGGGTCGGTTGGATATCGAGATTGTCCACGGCCAGCGGGGCTACGACAGCGGGTGCTACCACCGGGGCGGCCTGGAGCTTGGGGAGTGGTTGGGCGTCGGCGGCGGTGGGTTTTTCGGCGCAGGCGACAAGCAGAATGAGGCTGGAGGCAGCGATCAGTTGGCGAAGGTGCCAACGACGAGAAAGACTAGAGGGCATGCACAGGTCCAGGGATTACAAATCAGGTACAGACCTTATCATGCCAGAGGGGCGCTTGCCTTCAGGCAGCCAGAAAGTAAGAAGCCTCCCAGCTATTAGACTGGAAGGCTTCGCGGCGGTAGCTGCCTTTGCCCTTGCCGGCGCGTTCCTGACGGCTGCGGAACAGTGGCTGGGCGATGATGGATTTGGCCTTGTTGGGGCCATGCTTGGATGGCTTTTTGCTCATGCTGATTACTCTCATGGGGTGTTTGAACGGCGCAAATAATCTGCCTAAGTCAGGTCGCTGTAAAGCCCATGAATGGTAAACACAATCAAAAATGTAGAAGGGGCAGTTGTCTTGAGGTTACTCGGCAGGCAGTGCCAGGCGCTGACCGGCCATCAGCAGCGACAAACGGCTGAGGCTCATCCATGGCGAACCGGCCGCCTGGCCCTTGATCTGCGCATCAATGCGCTGAGCCTCCAGCAAGAGCTGCGCCCAGCGTTGCGCCGATTGCCGTTGCAGGGCTTTGCTCATCAAGGGTTTGCGCTTGTCCCATACCGGCGGCCTGGCCTGGCTGAAGCACTTGTCGAGCGGCGTTCCCTGGCTGTATTGCAGGGAAATATTGGCCAGCACCCGTAACTCGCGCGCCAAGGCCCAGAGAATCACCGGTGGCTCCACGCCTTCGCCGCGCAGGCCTTCGAGCATGCGCAGGGCATGCGCGGGTTCGCCGTTAAGGATCGCATCCACCAACCCGAACACGTCAAAACGCGCACTGTCTGCCACGGCGCCCTGGACGGTTTCGACAGTAATCTGCCCATCTTCGGCCATCAGCTTGAGCTTTTCGATTTCCTGGGCGGCGGCAAGCAGGTTGCCTTCGACCCGGGCCGCGATCAGCTCGACCGCGTCTTGAGTCGCGGACAGCCCCGATTGCGACAGGCGCTGGCGAATCCATTGCGGTAACTGATTGCTGTCCACCGGCCAGATCTGGATGAACTGGGTCTGTGTCCCTTCCACCAGGGCCTTGCCCCACTTGGTTTTCTGCGCGCTGCCGTCGAGCTTGGGCAGGCTGATCAGCAGCACTGTGTCGTCCGCGGGGCGTGCGCAGTATTCCATCAAGGCCGCCGCGCCTTTGTCACCGGGCTTGCCCGAAGGCAGGCGCAGTTCCAGCAGGCGCTTTTCGGCAAACAGCGACATGCTCGCGCCGGCTTGCAGCAGCGTGCCCCAGTCGAAACTGGCGTCGGCGCTGAACACCTGGCGTTCATCAAAGCCTTGTTGGCGGGTGGCAAGGCGGATGGCGTCCGCGGCTTCCTGGCACAGCAGCGGGTCATCTCCGCTGACAATGTAGACGGGCGCAAGGCCACCTTGCAGGTGTTTGGCGAGTTGGGCGGGTGCGAGTTTCATAGGCAGGGCGAACGGGGCGCCTGTGGCGCCCCGTCTGGCTTACTCGACAGGGACTTCAACAGGCGATTGTTTCGGCGTGTTGTCTTCGTACTCTTTGGCGGCCTTCAACGCGTCGGCATCAGCCTTGGCCTTGTTGTCAGCCGCTTGCTGCAAGGTTTCGAGTTGTTCCGGGGTCAGCATCGACAGGCGCAGGACCAGGCGTTGCACCAGCTCGCGACGCATTTCCTTGCGAACCTGGGTGACTTCGGAATCCGAACCCACCAGGTTGTTACCGTCGTGGCTGACGATTTTTTGTATCTGGATCTTGTCACCCATCAATGGCTGATGGTCGCGGCCCTGGATCTCGAAGTTCAGTTCGGTGCTCACTTCGACATCGGACGCACGCCCGGCGCTGGCGTAGCTCAGGTTACGCTGGGTTTCTTTCTCGTTGGCCAGGAACAGCTTGTAGGTCGCGCCGGTGTAGACGTGCACGCCGCTGCTTTTTAGGACCTGGCGCAATTGGGTGACAGTCTCGCTGTAGGCGTCGCGGGCGCTGACGTCCAGTTCCTTGATCGTCAGGTCGGTAGTGCCGGTGCCGCGCAGCTGGAAGCCGCAAGCGCTCAGCAGTACGGCCAGGCCCATAACCAGCAGGTTGCGTTTGATCATTTTGTTGCTCCCCTTGAAACCATGTGGGCCTTATCGAGGCCCTGAAGGCTTTGTTCGGCGCAGGGCTCAAGCCCTGCGCCCGATCCGATTAGCTAGCGACGATATTGACCAGTTTGCCAGGCACCACGATCACTTTGCGGATCGTCAGGCCTTCGGTGAAGCGCAGCACGTTCTCGTTGCAGCGTGCGGCCGCTTCGACTTCTTCGCGGCTGGCGCTGGCCGGCATGTCGATATGGCCACGCAATTTACCGTTGACCTGGATAACCAGTTGCAGCGTGTCCTGTACCAGGGCGCTGTCATCCTGTACCGGCCAGCGCGCATCGATAACCGCGTCGCTGTGGCCCAGGCGGTTCCACAGTTCGTGACTGATGTGCGGCGTGATCGGCGCCAGTAGCAGGGTGACTGTTTCCAGGCCTTCCTGTACCAGTGCGCGGTCTTGTTCGGTGACCTGCGGGGCTTTTTCCAGCACGTTCATCAGGGTCATCACCTGGGCGATGGCGGTGTTGAACTTGTGGTTCTGGCCCACGTCCTGGCTGGCTTGCTTGATGGCCAGGTGAGTGCTGCGGCGAATGGCTTTCTGCTCGTCGTTCAGGGCCGCCACGTCCAGCTTGGCCGGCAGGCCCTGGCTGACATGGGCGTGCGCCAGGCGCCAGACGCGCTTGAGGAAACGGTGCGAACCTTCGACGCCGGAGTCGGACCATTCGGCGCTCATGTCGGGCGGCGAGGCGAACATCATGAACAGGCGGCAAGTGTCGGCACCGAACTGATCGATCATCGACTGCGGATCGACGCCGTTGTTCTTCGACTTGGCCATCTTCTCGGTGCCGCCGATTTCCACCGGCAGGCCGTCGGCGATCAGCTTGGCGCTGATGACCTTGGCTTTGCTGTCGCGCTCAAGTTGGACATCCGCCGGGTTGAACCAGGTGTAGGCGCCATTGGCTTCGCGGCGATAGTAAGTCTCGGCGATCACCATGCCCTGGGTCAGCAGGTTCTTGAACGGTTCGTTGGAGGTCACCAGGCCTTCGTCACGCATCAGCTTGTGGAAGAAGCGCGCGTACAGCAGGTGGAGGATGGCGTGTTCGATACCGCCGATGTACTGATCCACCGGCAGCCAATGGTCGGCCGCGGATTTCTCGACTAGGCCACCCTCGTAGTGCGGCGAGGCGTAGCGCGCGTAGTACCACGACGACTCGACGAAGGTGTCCATCGTGTCGGTTTCACGCTTGGCCGGCGCGCCGCATTTCGGGCAACTGCACTCGTAGAACTCAGGCATGCGCGCCAGTGGCGAACCGGCGCCGTCCGGCACCACGTCTTCCGGCAGCACGACCGGCAGTTGGTCTTCCGGTACCGGCACGTCGCCGCAGGTGTCGCAGTGGATGATCGGGATCGGGCAGCCCCAGTAGCGTTGGCGGCTGATACCCCAGTCGCGCAGGCGGAACTGGGTGCGCGAGGCACCGAGGTTTTTCTTGATCAGCGCCACTTCGATGGCGTCGAAGGCACCTTGGAAGTCCAGGCCGTCGAACTCGCCGGAGTTGATCAAAGTGCCGTGCTCGCCGTAGGCGTCCTGCCACGGGGCCGGGTTGGTGTCGCCCGAGCTGGTACGCACTACCGATTTGATCGGCAGGTTGTACTGGGTGGCGAATTCGAAGTCGCGCTCGTCGTGGGCCGGTACGGCCATGACGGCGCCATCGCCGTAGTGCATCAGCACGTAGTTGGCGACCCATACCGGCAGTTTCTCCGCCGTCAATGGGTGCTCGACGAACAGCCCGGTCGGCAGGCCTTTTTTCGCTTGGGTGGCGACGTCGGCTTCGGCCACGCTGCCGCCTTTGCATTCGGCGATGAACGCCGCAAGCTCAGGGTTGTTCTGTGCGGCTTGGGTGGCCAGCGGGTGTTCGGCGGCCACGGCGACGTAGGTCGCGCCCATCAGGGTATCCGGGCGGGTGGTGAAGACCTTGAGGGCACCGGCCTCGCCGATCGAGTCGACGTTGTACGGGAACTGTACTTCCATGCCCTTGGATTTGCCGATCCAGTTGCGCTGCATGGTCTTGACCTGTTCAGGCCAGCCCGGCAGGTCATCGAGGCCCGACAAGAGCTCATCGGCGTAGGCGGTGATCTTGAAGTAGTACATGGGGATCTGGCGCTTTTCGATCACCGCGCCGGAACGCCAGCCGCGACCGTCGATCACCTGTTCGTTGGCCAGTACGGTCTGGTCGACCGGGTCCCAGTTCACGGTGCCGTTCTTGCGATAGATCACGCCTTTTTCGAACAGGCGTGTGAACAGCCATTGCTCCCAGCGGTAGTAGTCCGGCTTGCAGGTGGTCACTTCGCGGGACCAGTCCACCGCCAGGCCCAGGCTGCGCAGTTGGGTCTTCATGTAGGCGATGTTCTCGTAGGTCCACTTGGCGGGAGCTACGTTGTTTTTCATCGCGGCGTTTTCCGCCGGCATGCCGAAGGCGTCCCAACCCATGGGTTGCAGGACATTCTTGCCTTGCATGCGCTGGTAACGGGAAATCACGTCACCGATGGTGTAGTTGCGCACGTGCCCCATGTGTAGCTTGCCGCTGGGGTAAGGGAACATCGATAGGCAGTAGTAAGTCTCCTTGCCCGGCTGTTCACTGACTTCAAAGGACTTTTGCTCGTCCCAGAAGGTTTGGGCGGCATTTTCTATTTCACGGGGCTGATATTGTTCGTGCATGGCTACTTTTGAACTGAATAGGGGTGGCCTAATCCTCTTCGGAGCATTGTCCAGGTAGATCGACACCAAAAAGCGGCGCGTCCGTGCCCAAACCTTGCGGGAAGTGGAGTTACAGGAAGCGCCGTAGCATACATGACCCCACTCTATCGAGGGAAACCCTGATTGCGCGGTCGAGGCCGTCTGTCGCGGCGCCAGGCAGGCGCAGCCACGGGGACTACGCTGTTTATTGGGGAGCAAGTCTTTCTTCAATGAGGTGAGGGGATGGTTGAATCGCAGCGAACCGCAACGAAACCGGAAATCTACGAAGGATTGATCGACCGATTGGGTCGTGCATTGGATGCAGCGAGGACTGCGGGCCGATTGCGTGATGAGCGGCCTGTGGAGTTGGAACTGCGCGGGTTGAGCCGCGCGGAGCTGGAGTTGATCAAGGCTTATCTGGAACGCAACAAGCGCAGTGCGCCTCCCTGGGTGGCAACCCCGCCAGCCAAAGAGCCCACGCACTCTGCCAAGGTGGTGTGGCTCAAGGACTTGCCGGCCGGCCGTGGCCCGGAAACACTCCGGTCCGCCCGCTACAAGTAATTCACTCCCCGCGCAGCCGCACCCGCGTGTATGTCACTGTAAAGATTGTCGCTAAACCCCGTTACACCTTAGGCTTCGGGCATCTTTGGAGATGCCCGATGCCTATTCGTTACTTCATCAAACAACTGCTCCTGCCGCCCGGCATTCTTTTGCTGCTGCTGGCGTTTGCCTGGTGGTTTCGCCGCAGTCGCCCACGGTTGGCGGGCTGTTGCTTCGCCTTGGGCCTGGGCGGCATGTGGTTGGTCAGTTTGCCGGTGATGGTGGAGTGGGGCGCGCGTGCCCTGGAGACCGAGCCGCCATTGGCGCCCGAGCAGTGGGCGACACTGGCGCAGCGTGCCGACGCCATTGTGGTGCTGGGGTCGGGGCGCGAGCGTGGGGACCCGGCGTGGGGCAGCGACCAGCCTACCGGTGTCGGCCTGGAGCGCCAGCGCTATGCCGCGCGACTGGCCAAGGCCTCCGGGTTGCCGGTGCTCACCACAGGCGGCTTGCATTACGGTACGCCGCCCAGCGAGGCGCAGTTGATGGCGGTGTCGATGCAGGACGATTTCGGCGTGAGCGTGCGCTGGAAGGAAGAGCGCAGCCGCACCACCTGGGAAAACGCGCAGATGAGCGCTGAAATCCTATTGCCGGCGGGCGTCAAGCGCGTGGTGGTTGTGTCTCAGGCCTGGCACATGTCGCGGGCGGTTTGGAGTTTTGAAAAGGCTGGCCTCACCGTGGTGCCGGCGCCTGTGGGGTTCCTGGGCGTGGACAACGCCCGGCCGCTGGGCGGCTGGATGCCGGAGTTCAAGGCGGTGTGGCAGAGCGGGCAGTTGATCAACGAGGCGGTGGGGCAGGTGGGTTATCGGTTGTTCTATCGCTGACCCTACTGATTAAAATGCAAAAAATGTGGGAGGGGGTTTGCCCCCTCCCACATTGAGTCAGACAGTTTTGGCCATCCGGGCCGCCAGCAGCGCCCAGCCAAACAGCACCAGGCACACAATAATCAACGGCCACGAACGCCATTGCAGGTACGGCGTGAGGTCGTGCATCGGCACTACTTCGCCATACAGGATGCCGCGTTCGAACTGCGGGATCTGCGCCGTGATCTGCCCAAACGGGTTGATCAGCCCGGTCACGCCATTATTGGTGGCGCGGATCATCCAGCGGCCGGCCTCCAGCGCGCGCATCTGCGCCATTTGCAAATGTTGCAACGGACCGATCGAGCGGCCGAACCAGGTGTCGTTGCTGATGGTCAGCAGCAGGTCGCTCTGGGCCGAGAGGCTGGCGGCGAATTCCGGGTACACCACTTCGTAGCAAATGAACGGCGCGATCTGATAGCCCTTGGCCTGCAACATGGCCTGGTCAGCGGGGCCGCGGGCGAAGTCCGACATCGGCAGATCGAAGAAGGCGATCAGCCCGCGCAGCATGTCCTGCAGCGGTACGTACTCACCGAAAGGCACCAGTTTCTGCTTCAAGTAGGTGCCGTCGCCTTCACCCACCACGGTGATGCCGTTGAAGTAGCGCTTCTGATGATGCACTTCCTGGCGAATGGGTACCCCGGTGATCAGCGCGGTATGCCGGTCGGCGGCGAACTTGCCCATCATGCCCAGGTAGCCCTCTACCGATTCCTTGAGCACCGGCACGGCGGTTTCCGGCCAAACCAGCAGGTCGACGGGCTTGGACGTGAAGCTCATGTCGCGGTACAGGGCCAATTGCGCGTTGAGCTGCTGCGGGTCCCATTTCATGCTTTGTTCGACGTTGCCCTGAATGGCCGCCACGGTGAGTGGGGCGCCGGAAGGGCTGGTCCAGGCGTGATGCTTGAGGGCCAAGCCGATAGCCCACGGCGCAACCAACAGCACCAGGCCCGCACCGATAAAAGCATTGCGCTTGGCGGCCAGCAGGCGCGGCAGGTTGCACAGCAAGGCGGCCGTGAGTGCCAGGGCAAAGGAAATCAGCCACATGCCGCCCACGGGCGCCAGGCCGGTGAGCGGGCCATCGAGTTGGCTGTAACCGGAATACAACCACGGGAAACCGGTGAGGAACCAACCGCGAAAGGCTTCCTGGCCCACCCATAACGCGGCGAACGTCAGCGCATCCGCCAACGGCGCTTCATTGCGACGTAACCAGCGTGCCCATAACCAGGCTGGCAGGGCGAAGAACCAGGCGATGGCGGCGGTAAACAACAGCATCAAAAAGCCAGCCAGCAGCACCGAAGCGCCACCGAAGTGGTGAATGCTGTAGTAGATCCAACTGGTGCCGGCGCCAAACAGGCCGAAACCGAAACACCAGCCACGGCCAAGCGCCTGACGCGGGGTGAGTTCCCGCAAGCCCACGTAGAACAATCCCGCCGCCACCAGTGCAAACGGCCACAGATCGAACGGCGCCAGCGCCAGGGTGGTGATGGCGCCGGCCACCACGGCCAGCAAGTTACCGGGCCAGCCGGGTGCGATCAAACGGCGCATGTCAGTCCTTAGCGGGCAATAGGTGTCAGGCGAATCAAATGGATCCTGCGGCTGTCCGCATTCAGGATGCGGAAGCGATAGGCGCCGATCTCGGTGGTTTCGTTACGCTTGGGCAGATGGCCAAACGCATTCATCACCAGGCCGCCAACGGTGTCGAACTCATCGTCGGAGAATTCGCTGTCGAAGAACTCGTTGAAGTTCTCGATCGGCGTCAGCGCCTTGATCAGGAAGTCACCGCTGGGCAGCGGCTTGATGTAGCTGTCTTCTTCGACGTCGTGTTCGTCTTCGATGTCGCCGACGATCTGTTCCAGCACGTCTTCGATGGTCACCAGGCCCGCCACGCCGCCGTATTCGTCGATCACAATGGCCATGTGATTGTGGTTGGCGCGAAATTCGCGCAGCAGCACATTCAGGCGCTTGGATTCGGGGACGAACGTGGCCGGACGCAGCAGGTCCTTGATGTTGAAGCTGTCACCGTTCTCCTTGAGGATCAGCGGCAGCAGGTCCTTGGCCAGCAGGACACCCATGACGTCGTCATGGCTTTCACCAATGACCGGGTAGCGCGAGTGCGCCGAGTCGATCACGGCCGGGAGGAACTCCCGTGGAGTCTGGGTCGCCTTGATGCTGATCATCTGCGAGCGCGGGACCATGATGTCACGCACTTGCAGGTCAGCCACCTGGATGGCGCCTTCGACGATGGCCAGCGCTTCGCTGTCCAGCAACTTGTTCTGATGGGCCTCGCGCAGCAGCTCCAGCAGCTCCTGGCGGTTTTTCGGCTCGTGGGCAAAAGCCTGGGTCAGTTTACCCAGCCACGACTTCTGCCCGTTGCTCGATCGGTCTTCGCTCATAGCGATTACTCTGAATCCTTTATCGTTACAGTTAGTAGGTGATGTTCAAGCTTCGTCAGCTGCATACGGGTCGGGATGACCCAGTTCTGCAAGCAACGTTCGTTCCAGTGCTTCCATTTCCTCGGCTTCCTCATCGTCTATATGGTCGTAACCCAAGAGATGCAAGCAACCGTGAATGACTAGATGAGCCCAGTGGGCTTCAAGTTCCTTGTTTTGCTCCTTCGCCTCACGCTCGACGACCGCGACGCAGATCACCAGATCGCCCAGCAAGGGAATGTCCAGTAACTCATCGGGTACGTCGGCGGGGAAGGACAGCACGTTGGTCGCGTAGTCCTTCTGGCGCCAGGTGTGGTTCAGTTCGCGGCCTTCGGGCTCGTCCACCAGGCGGATGGTCAGTTCCGAGTCGGCGCTGCGCTGGCGCAGGGCCAGCTCGCACCATTGGCGAAACTGCGCTTCGCTGGGGGCGGGCTTTGTGCTTTCAAGCTGCAGGTCTAGCTCAAGCATCGCGGCGAACGTCCTTTGACAGCCCGTCATCACGGTGTTCGAAGCGCTCGTAGGCCTCGACGATGCGCTGCACCAACGGGTGGCGCACCACGTCCTTGGGCATGAAGTGCGTAAAGCTGATGCCCGGCACGTCCTTGAGCACCTCGATCACCTGGCCCAGGCCCGACTTGGTGCCCTTGGGCAGGTCGACCTGGGTGATGTCGCCAGTGATCACGGCAGTGGAGCCGAAACCGATGCGGGTCAGGAACATCTTCATCTGCTCGACGGTGGTGTTCTGGCTTTCGTCGAGGATGATGAAGCTGTTGTTCAGCGTACGGCCGCGCATGTAGGCGAGCGGGGCGATCTCGATCACCTGGCGCTCGATCAGCTTGGCCACGTATTCGAAGCCGAGCATCTCGTAGAGCGCGTCGTAGAGCGGGCGCAGGTACGGGTCGATCTTCTGGGCCAGGTCGCCGGGCAGGAAACCGAGCTTTTCACCGGCTTCAACCGCTGGGCGCACCAGCAGGATGCGGCGTACTTGCTCGCGCTCCAGGGCATCGACCGCGCAGGCCACGGCCAAGTAGGTCTTGCCGGTACCGGCCGGGCCGATGCCGAAGTTGATGTCGTTGCCGAGGATTTCCTTGACGTAGCGCTGCTGATTCAAGCCGCGAGGGCGAATCATGCCTTTTTTGGTGCGCAGGGCCACGCTGGCTTCGGCCACGGGATTGTTGGCCAGGTCTTCCACGGCGGACTCTTGCAGGTACAAGTGCACCGTTTCCGGCGACAGTTCACTGCCTTTGGTCTCGCGATAGAGACGACGCAGCAGGTTCTCTGCGGACGTGGTGTGTTGGGGTTCACCAATAAGCTCGAACTGATTGCCGCGGTTGCGGATCTCGATGCTCAGGCGTTGTTCGATCAGACGCAGGTGCTCGTCGAACTGTCCGCACAGATTGGCGAAACGGCGAGCCTCAAACGGCTCGAGGAGAAAACGATGGGGTTCTACTATGGGTGCGTTCAAGGTCGCTTTTAGCCGCCCTTTGGCTGTTGATGTGAAAGAGAGAATAACGCCAGTGGCGCGGGTGCGAAAGCACTTACGTCATCGCAATGCTGCACGGTTCCAATGTGGGGGCTTGCTCCCGATAGCAATGGGTCAGTCAGTACATTTGATACTGACACACCGCTATCGGGAGCAAGCCCCCTGCCACACTGGATCACATTTATTGCACCAGCGAGCCGCGCAACGAGTGCGGTTGCGCCGCATCGATATGCACATCGGCAAACTGGCCGATCAAGGTCGGGTTGTCGCAGCGGAAATTGACGATGCGATTGTTCTCGGTGCGGCCCTGCAATTCACCGGGGTCTTTTTTGGAGTAATCGGTCACCAGAATGCGCTGGATCGAACCGACCATTTGTCGGCTGATCTCGAAGCCCTGCTGGTTCAAGCGATGTTGCAGCGCATTTAGCCGTTCCTTCTTCAGCGCCTCCGGTGTTTCGTCCAGCAGGTCGGCCGCCGGTGTGCCTGGGCGCTGGCTGTAGACGAACGAGTAGGAAAAGTCGAAACCAACGTCTTCGATCAGCTTCATGGTTTGCTGGAAGTCTTTCTCGGTTTCGCCGGGGAAGCCGACGATAAAGTCCGAACTGATGCAGATGCCCGGCACCGCTGCGCGTAACTTGCGCAGTTTGGATTTGTATTCCAAGGCCGTGTGGTTGCGCTTCATCGCCGACAGAATGCGGTCCGAACCCGATTGCACCGGCAAGTGCAGGTGTTTGACCAGTTCCGGTACCTCGGCGTGAGCCTGGATCAGGCTGTCGGAGAACTCCAGCGGGTGCGAGGTGGTGTAGCGAATGCGTTCGATACCGTCCACCGCCGCCACCACGCGGATCAGTTCCGCCAGGTCGGCCAGGCGCCCGTCATGGGTCTGGCCGCGATAGCCGTTGACGTTCTGGCCGAGCAGGGTCACCTCGCGCACGCCGTTTTCGGCCAGGTGGATGATTTCCGACAGCACGTCGTCAAACGGCCGGCTGACTTCTTCGCCACGGGTGTAGGGCACCACGCAGAACGTGCAGTACTTGCTGCAACCTTCCATGACCGACACATAGGCGCTTGGCCCGTCGATGCGTGGCTCGGGCAAATGGTCGAATTTTTCGATTTCGGGGAACGAGACGTCAACCTGCGGCAGCTTGGTAACGCGGGCGGCGTCGATCATTTCCGGCAGGCGGTGCAGGGTTTGCGGGCCGAACACCACATCTACGTAGGGCGCGCGATCGCGGATGGCGGCGCCTTCCTGGCTGGCCACGCAACCGCCGACAGCGATCACCATGTCCGGGTTGGCCAGTTTCAGTTCACGCCAGCGACCCAGTTGCGAGTACACACGGTCCTGGGCCCGTTCGCGGATCGAGCAGGTATTGAGCAGGATCACGTCGGCATCTTCGGCGCGGGCGGTGACTTCCAGGGCCTGGTGTTCGCCCAGCAGATCAACCATGCGCGAGCTGTCGTACTCGTTCATTTGGCAACCGTGGGTTTCGATATAAAGCTTCTTGGCCATGGGAATCGTCAACTGGTGGTAAAGAACCGCGCATTATAGGGGGCATGCCCATTGGTTCCTAGCGTTGTGCATCGGGTGCCATGCTATAGTTCGCGCCCTCTTTTATATCCCCGATGTGTTATTCGCCCACCATGACCAAACGTGAAGCTCCAATCTACAAGGTGATTTTCCTCAACCAGGGCCAGGTGTTCGAAATGTACGCCAAGCAGATCTATCAAAGTGATCTGTGGGGCTTCCTGGAGGTGGAAGAGTTCGTCTTTGGCGAGCGCACCCAGTTGGTCGTCGACCCGGGCGAAGAAAAGCTCAAGGCTCAGTTCGAAGGCGTTGTGCGCAGTTTTGTGCCGATGCATTCAATTGTGCGCATCGACGAAGTGGAGCGCCTGGGCACGCCGAAAATCAGCGAGGCGCGGGGCGTGAGCAATGTCATGCCGTTTCCGATGCCGATGCCTGAGAAGTAAGGCTGGTGGGTCAGGGCAGGGGCGAGAAGGGCGAGCGCCCATCGGCGCTCTGCAATTCCTGCAGGTAGTTGCGGAAAATCTGCCCCAGCACCTGGGTCGCCACTTCCAGTTCATCGCGTTGCATGTGCTCGGCGACCTCGTCGGCGGTGTCCAGCGCGTCTTCGGCGCCGTTGACCGCGGCCATTTTCAGCACGATGTACGCCTGAACGTTATTGGCCGGTACGCCTTCACCTTTGAAGAACATGGTGCCGAGCTGGAACTGTGCCTGAGCGTGGCCCTGCAACGAGGCTTTCTCGAAGTAACTCAAGGCCTTGTTAAGGTCACGGGCGGGGTTTTTGCTGTCGTGGTAGTACTCGCCCAACTCGTATTGCGCCTGCGCATCCCCACCGTCGGCCTGCTTCTGGCACGCGCTCAGGGCTTCGGCCTGGCTGTCCGGCTGGGTATTGAGGGTGCAACGACCCATCGCTGGGATTAACAACGAGTTGCCGCCTGCTTGTGCATGTGCCAGCAGCGGCTGAAGGAGCAACAGGCAGCCCAGAACCAGGGTGCGGCCGGTGCGTTTCATGGGAATCGACTTACCTCTGACGGGGCACGCGGACCCTCGTAGGGTCCAATAAGCGCGCATTATGAAATAAGCAGGCCCCTGCTTACAAAGTCTTTACTCGTTTTTCTGCTGGTCAGGCAAGTTATCTGCCGGATTACAGGTGAATTCTCAGACAAATAGGGAAATATCTGTAAGCAAGGTAGCAAATTTGACACCGCATGGGCGGTGTCAAACCTGCGCGGCTGTTTATTTCAGGGCTGCGAACGCGCGTTCAGCGGCATCCAGAGTCAGTTTCAACTCGGCATCACCATGGGCGATTGACGTAAAGCCTGCTTCAAAGGCGCTTGGTGCCAGGTACACACCGCCTTCCAGCATCAGGTGGAAGAAGCGCTTGAACAGGCCGGCGTCGCTGGCCATTACGTCATCGAACGTGACGATATCGTCGGCGCCGCTGAAGTACAGGCCGAACATACCGCCGGCCTGGGTCGTGACGAACGGGATACCGGCTGCATCCGCACGTAGTTGCAGGCCGTCGAGCAGGCGCGTGGTGTAGTCGGTCAGCTCGGCATGGAAGCCCGGGCGGCTGATCAGGCGCAGGGTGGTCAGGCCGGCGGCCATGGCCAACGGGTTACCGGACAGGGTGCCGGCCTGGTAGACCGGGCCCAGCGGCGCGATGTGCTGCATGATGTCGCGCTTGCCGCCGAAGCAGCCGACCGGCATGCCGCCGCCGATGATCTTGCCGAAGGTGCTCAGGTCCGGCGTGACGCCGTAGTGCGCCTGGGCGCCGCCGAGGGCAACACGAAAACCGGTCATCACTTCGTCGAAAATCAGCACCACGCCATACTTGTCGCACTGCGCGCGCAGGCCTTCGAGGAAGCCCGGCGCCGGCGGTACGCAGTTCATGTTGCCGGCTACCGGCTCGACGATGATGCACGCCACCTCCTGGCCCACTTCGCTGAGCATCTGCTCGACGGCGCCGATGTCGTTGAAGGGCAGGGTCAGGGTGTGTTTGGCGAACGCCGCCGGCACGCCGGCCGAGCTTGGCACGCCCTGCGTCAGCGCGCCGGAGCCGGCTTTGACCAGCAGGCTGTCGGAGTGACCGTGGTAGCAGCCTTCGAACTTGATGATGCTGTCGCGGCCGGTGAAACCGCGCGCCAGGCGGATCGCGCTCATGGTGGCTTCGGTGCCGGAGCTGACCATGCGCACCATTTCCATCGACGGCACGATTGAGCACACCAGGTCAGCCATTTCGGTTTCCATGGCAGTCGGCGCGCCATAGGACAAACCGTGTTCCAACTGTTTGCGCACCGCATCGAGCACGTCCGGGTGGCTGTGGCCCAGGATCATCGGGCCCCAGGAACCCACGTAGTCCACATAGCGTTTGTCGTCTTCGTCGGTGACGTAGGCGCCTTCGGCATGTTTGAAGAACAACGGCGTGCCGCCGACGCTTTTGAACGCACGCACGGGCGAGTTCACACCGCCGGGGATGTGCTTCTGGGCATTGGCAAACAGGGTTTCGGAACGTGACATGTGCGGGCTCTCTAAACTGAATATTTAAGAAGGTCGTTAAAGGCGCGGGCGCGGCGCGTCACTTCCTGGGTGGTGTCGGCACCGAATAGGCCGTGCACCACCGCGAGCAGGTCGGCGCCGTGGGCCACCAGGGGTTCGGCGTTCTCCAGGGTGACGCCGCCGATCACGCAGATCGGCAGGTGCAGGCGCTTGCGCGCATCGGCCAGCATTTCAACGGTGGCGGCCGGGGCGCCGGGCTTGGTCGTGGAATTGAAGAAGCGACCGAAGGCGACATAACTGGCGCCTTCCTGTGCGGCCTGCTCGGCCAGTTCGATCCGGCTATGACAGGTGGCACCAATGATCGCCTTGGACCCGAGCAGCGCACGGGCTGGCGTCAATGGGCCGTCGGTCTGGCCCAGATGCACGCCGACGCCCAGGCGCGCGGCCAATTCGGCGTCGTCGTTGATGATCAGCTGGGTTTTATAGCGCGCGCACAACTCCTTGAGCTTTTGCGCTTCACGCAGGCGCCGGGCGTCATCGCTGCTTTTGTCGCGGTATTGCAGCAGGGTCACGCCACCTTCCAGCGCCGCTTCGACGTAGGCGAGGAATTTGCCGGCCAACAGTTGGCTGTCGGTAATGGCGTAAAGGCCACGTAATTTCATCGTGCAGGCCTCTCGGTATCAGGAGCAGAAATCCAGTGGCAGGCGGCGCGGTACAAATTGGCCCTGCCCGAGTTGCTCGGCGTCACGCAGGGTGCGCCAAGTGTAGTTGAGCGCCGATTGCACCGCGCTGGCCAGGCTTTCGCCCTGGGCGATCCGCCCGGCCAGGGCGCTGGCCAACGTGCAGCCCGAACCGTGATAGCTGCCCGGCAGGCGCTGGCAGGTAAAGGTCTGGCGCGTGCCATCGCGGCTGTACAAGCGGTTATGCACTTCATGCTCATCGCCATGGCCACCGGTGATCAACAGGTGCTTGATAAACGGCAGCAGCTTGTCGGCGCATTCGTCCGCCGTGCCGTGCGGCAGTTCGGCAAGGATGCGCGCTTCGGGCAGGTTGGGCGTGGCGATCAGCGACAAGGGCAGCAGCCGCTCGCGCATGGCGTAACCCACTTCATCCTTGCCCAGGCTGCCGCCGCCGCCGGCCCGCAGCACTGGGTCGCATACCACCGGCAGGTGCGGGTGCGCCTGCAGCAGTTCGACCACGGTGTCGACCATCGCGGTGGAGCCGAGCATGCCCAGCTTGACCGCCGCCACTTCGGAGTCGCCCAGCACGGCATTGGCCTGGGCCAGCACCCACTCGCGGTCGAGCACGCGGAAATCGCTGACATTGACGGTGTTCTGCACGGTCAGCGCGGTGACGGCCGGAGCCGCGTGGCAACCCTGCGCGAGCAGGGCTTCGATATCTGCCTGCAAGCCGGCGCCACCACTGGGATCATGGCCGGAGAGACAGAGAACAACAGGGCGAGAGCTGTAGATATTCATGGTGCGCGAGCTTACCACCAAACGCTTTTTGCGTGGCTGTCGGGCGAAGGGGGATTTTTGACGGGAAATAGTGCTTTTGGATGCGCAATTAATCGTTACAGCGCTCTGTAAGCCTTGTACTAGAGCCTTTGTGGGAAATCTTCAATGGTGTCCAATGGCCTTTACCGGCTATGCTAGAGTGGATCCAAACAACTTAACTGTATTGCCGGTGTACGTCTGCTCAAAAGGAATGGGGGCTTTTGACACGACCGGACAGGCCACGCTGGGGCTCTATGCGCTATTTGCTGATTTTATTGTTGTGCGGGCTACCGATGCTCGCCAGCGCCATCGAGTTCAACCAGGACACGCGCAGCCTGCCGCTGGGCCGAGCCATGCAAGTGCTCGAAGACCCGACCGATGCCCTCACCATTGCCCAGGTCAGCGCACCTTCCGCCGCCCGGCAGTTCAAGCCCCACGATAAAGACACGCTCAACGCCGGCTACTCGCGCTCGGTGTTCTGGCTCAAGGTCGACCTGCACTACCTGCCTCAGAACCGCGAGGCCCAGCGCACCTGGTTGCTGGAACTGGCTTACCCGCCGCTGGACCACCTCGACCTGTACCAGCCCGACAGCACCGGCACCTATCGCCTGGCCGGGCGCACCGGGGATGCGTTGCCGTTTTCGGCTCGTGAGATTCGCCAGAACAACTACCTGTTCAAGCTCGACTTCACCCCCGGCGAGGCGAAAACCGTTTACCTGCGCCTGCAAAGCGAAGGCTCGATCCAGGCGCCGCTGACCCTCTGGTCCAGCACGGCGTACCTTGAGCAACAGCCGTTGCGCCTTTACGTCCTGGGCCTGATCTATGGCGTGCTGCTGGGAATGCTGGTGTACAACCTGTTTATCTACCTCAGCGTGCGCGACATCAGCTACCTCTATTACATCTTCTATATCGCCTCGTTCGGCATGTACCAGTTGTCGGTCAACGGCGCGGCGGTGGAGTACTTCTGGCCGAACAACCCCTGGTGGGCGAATGCCGCGACGCCTTTTCTGATCGGTGCATCGGCGCTGTTTGGCAGCCTGTTTGCGCGCAGTTTCCTGCACACCGCGCAACACAGTCGCTGGATCAACCGCCTGCTGCTGGCGCTGGTGGCCTGCGGCGCGGTGGTGATGTTGCTGTCGCTAATGACCAGCTACGCACTGGCGCTGCGCCTGGCTACGGGCCTGGCGCTGGTCTTCACCCTGAGCATTTTTGTGGCCGCCATCAATGCCTGGTACTGCGGCCAGCGGGTGGCGCGCTATTTCATCATCGCCTGGTCGGCGTTCCTGCTGGGCGGGGTGGTGAACACACTGATGGTGCTGGGCTACCTGCCTAATGTGTTCCTGACGATGTACGCCAGCCAGATCGGCTCGGCGATTGAAGTGGCGCTGCTTTCCCTGGCCCTGGCCGACCGCATCAACGCAATGCGTGAACAACAGGCGCAGATTCTGCTCGACGCGAGCCAGAAGCTCGAAGTGCTCAACCAACAGTTGGCGCGCAGCAACCGGCTCAAGGATGAATTCCTCGCCACCCTGACCCACGAACTGCGCACGCCGATGAACGGGGTGATCGGCTCGTTGGAGCTGATGCAAACCGTGCCCCTGGACAGCGACCTGGCGCAGTACCAGCAAACCGCCGCCGGTTCGGCGCGGGACATGATGCGCATGGTCAACGGCATCCTCACCCTGACCGAATTGCAGGCCGGGCGCTTGAGTGCCCAGCCTCAGGTGTTCAGCCTGCGCGGCGTGCTCGACAGCCTGCGCCAGCAATTCAATGCCAGCGCCCAGAGCAAAGGCCTGGCGTTTTCCATCGACGTGGCCGATGAACTGCCGGACCGCGTGCGCGGTGACGCCGACAAGCTGCTTCAGTGTCTGGACTGCCTGCTGGACAACGCCTTCAAGTTCACCCACCAAGGTGCCGTGCGCCTGCGTGTGGTGGGCGTGCCGGAGAGTGATGGCGGCTTGCGCCTGAGCTTTATCGTCACGGACACCGGTATCGGTTTTGCCTTTCTCGACGAGGCCACGCTGTATCAGCGCTTCTTCCAGCTTGATGGTTCCACTACCCGCGAATACGGTGGCCTAGGCATCGGCCTGGCCATCTGCCGGCAACTGATCGAGTTGTTGGGCGGGCGGCTCACCCATCACTCCGAACCGCGCAAAGGCAGCCGGTTCCAGTTGGACCTGTGCGTCAGCCCGGTGGCGTCCGAGCCTAAACCCGCGCCCGATCACCAGCGCTCGCCCCAGGAGTGCACGGTGCTGTTGGTAGATGACAACAGTGTCGGGCAACTGGTGGTGCGCGGCATGTTGCTCAAGCTTGGTTACCGGGTGAAAACCGTGGACAGCGGCCCGAGTGCTTTAGGGGCGTTGCAGGCGGGCAATTTCGACGGCGTGCTGTTGGATATGCCTGAAGGTGATTTCTCGTTGTGCTGCCAGATCCGTGCACTGCCGGGCTGCGGCGAGCTGCCGGTGATCGCTGTGAGCCCATCGCTGAACGTGGCTGAGCGTGAGCACTGCGAGGGCATCGGCATCTCCGAGCGCCTCGCCAAACCCGTACGCTTCGACGCGTTGCAGAGGGTATTGGAGCGCCGGGTTCTGGCTGTAATGGAGGGTGAAAGCGCCGTCAATTCGGCAGGTATGCCACTTTTTTAAGCCAGGTTACGGTGCTTAACTGACCTTCAGGCCCCATCCAAACGCGGCCTTTTTTCCAGGAGGCCCGTCATGCACCCGCACCCGTTTGCCGAAACCCACGACGTCACCAACCAGCCGCCGTCCCTGGACGGCACCAACCTGTACCGCATCGATCTGCCCTTGCAAGACTGGTCGCGCCGCTTTGGTGCCGGCTGGGCAGAGCCACGCATCAATGCCTACGGTGCACTGGCCGGTGGGCCGTTGATGGCGGCCGGGTTCCTGGCGAATCAGTACAAGCCGGTGTTCAGCAGCCATGACCGCTATGGCCATCGCATTGACCTGGTGGAGTTTCATCCGGCCTACCACGAGCTGATGCGCACCGCCGTCGAACACGGCCTGCCGTCGCTGCCCTGGGCCCATCCGCAATCCGGCGCCCACGTGGCTCGCGCCGCCCTGACGTATCTGCACAGCCAGGCCGAAGCCGGCACCGGTTGCCCGCTGACCATGACCTTCGCCTGCGTCCCGGCGCTGCGCCTGCAACCGGACCTGGCGAAGACCTGGCTGCCAAAAGTCCTCAGCACCGAATACGACCCGCGCAACGTCGGCATCGCCCACAAACCGGGCGCCACCATCGGCATGGCCATGACCGAGAAACAGGGCGGTACCGACGTGCGCGCCAACACCACCCGCGCCTATCCGGTAGGCGCGAGCGGCCCTGGGCAAGCCTATGAACTGGTTGGCCATAAGTGGTTTTGCTCGGCGCCGATGTGCGATGCGTTCCTGACCCTGGCGCAGACCGACAAGGGCCTTACCTGTTTCCTACTGCCCAGGCAGCGTCCGGATGACACTCGCAACGAGTTCTACATCCAACGCCTGAAAAACAAGCTCGGCAATTGCTCCAATGCTTCCAGCGAGGTGGAATTGCGTGGCGCACTGGCCTGGATGGTGGGTGAAGAAGGCCGTGGCGTACCCACCATCATCGAGATGGTCGCCATGACCCGCTTCGATTGCATGGTCGGCTCCAGCGCCTTGATGCGCCAGGCGTTGACCCAGGCCAGCCATCATTGTGCCCATCGCTCGGTCAGCGGGCGCGTGCTCAGCGAACAACCGCTGATGCAAAACGTGCTCGCCGACCTGGCGTTGGAAAGCGAGGCCTCGCTGGCCTTGAGCATGCGCATGGGGCGCGCCCTGGACCACTTGGGCGATGAGCGGGAAGCCAAGTTCGCCCGGTTGGTGACGGCGGTGGGCAAGTATTGGATCTGCAAGCGCGCGCCGGCGATGATCAACGAAGCTGCCGAATGCATGGGCGGTGCCGGCTACGTGGAGGACAGCATCCTGCCGCGCCTCTACCGTGAGGCGCCGGTGAATTCCACGTGGGAAGGTTCCGGCAATGTGCAGTGCCTGGACGTGTTGCGTGCGCTGTCGAAAGAGCCGGGCGTGCTGGAGGTGTTGTTTGTCGAGCTTGGTGATGGACACGGCGACAGGCAACTGGCGCGGCGTATCGAGCAGCTCAAGTCGGCGTTTATGGACACTCAGGATATTCAATACCGTGCACGCCAACTGACCGAGGATATTGCCGTGGCGTTGCAGGCCAAGTTGTTGCTGGAAGCCGGGAATGCGGCGGTCAGTGATGGGTTTAGTGCCAGTCGGTTGGGCGAGTCGTCCGGGCGGGTGTATGGGGCGTTGCCGCGTGGTGTGGATGTGGCAGCCATCGTCGCCCGCTCAACCCCTCATTCACCTATGTAAACACGGTCCACATTGGATTGCATTCCAACTCTGCTGTTTCGGTGAGCCCTGGATACAGGCAAGATAAAGGCCTGCACGTCAGAACACAGGATGCTTACCGTGACCGAAGCTTTTGTTGTCGTTCAAACCGCCGAAGAAGCCGTGGACCGGCTGGCCGCTCTGCATGAGCGGGCCACCGGCGCGCTCAACCAGGCCCTCAAGCAATATCTCAAGGACCGCGTCGAACCCGACGCCGCGCAACGCGCACTGTTTCGCTACCCGGAACTGCGTTTGACCTACCACTGCCACGGCGAAGTCCCACAGACCACCCGGGCATATGCCAAGGTGCAATTGCCGGGCACCTACAGCGTTACCGTCACCCATCCGTCGGCGTTCCGTAAATATTTGCTGGAGCAACTGGTGCCATTGATGCACGACTTCACCGTGACGGTCGAAGTGGGCGTCAGCCAGCAGAACATTCCCTACCCGTACGTGGTGGAGCAGGGCGACGAACTGGCCGGTTCCGGCGTGACCGCTGCGACCCTGGCCCGCGTGTTCCCCAGCACCGACTTGTCGGCCGCCACCGATGGCATCGCCGATGGCCTCTATGACTGGGAAAACACCGACCCCCTGCCGCTGGCGTTGTTCGATGCGGCGCGCGTGGACTTTTCCCTGCGCCGCCTGGTGCACTACACCGGCAGCGACTGGCGCCATGTGCAACCGTGGATCCTGCTGACCAACTACCACCGCTATGTCGACCAGTTCATCCTGCATGGCCTGGAGCAACTGCGCAGCGACCCGCGGTTTATCCGCATGGTGTTGCCGGGCAACGTGGTGATCGACAAGAGCATGGACCACGGCGAAGCGTCGGCCATCGCCGCCGGCGTGGTCTGGCACCGCTACCAAATGCCGGCCTATCACCTGCAGGCCACTGATGGCCACGGCGTGACCCTGGTGAACATCGGCGTAGGCCCGTCCAACGCCAAGAACATCACCGACCACCTCGCCGTGCTGCGCCCACATTGCTGGCTGATGATCGGCCACTGTGGCGGCCTGCGCCAATCCCAGACCATCGGTGACTACGTACTGGCCCACGCTTATATGCGCCGCGACGGAATCCTCGACCGCGTGGTGCCGCCGAACATTCCGATCCCGGCCCTGGCCGAAGTGCAGATGGCGTTGCAGCAGGCGGCGGCGAATGTCACCGGCGAAAAAGGTGAAGAGCTGAAAAAACGTCTGCGCACCGGCACCGTGCTGACCTACGACGACCGCAATTGGGAACTGCGCTGGGCCCAGGAACGGCCGCTGATCAACCTGTCCCGCGCCGTGGCCGTGGACATGGAAAGCGGCACCATCGCCGCGCAGGGCTATCGTTTGCGTGTGCCGTACGGCACGTTGCTGTGTGTCTCGGATAAACCGTTGCACAGCGAGATCAAGCTGCCGGGTTCGGCCAACGCGTTCTATGAGCGTGCGGTGAGCCAGCACTTGAAGATCGGCATTGAAGCGGTGGACCTGTTGCGCACCGAACTCAACTCGCTGCATTCGCGCAAACTGCGCAGCTTCGACGAGCCCCCGTTCCGCTAAGCGGTTGGGATGGTTATTTAACGGTCAGGCCACTAGCATTGTCGGCCCTGACCGTTAGATGTTCCTTTGCCATGTCCCGTCCTGCTCGCCCTGATTCGCGCCGCCCTGGCGTGAAACCTCCGCACTCCGCTGCCCGTCGTGTCGCCAAGGCGCCGCCGGCCGAGCCCAAGCTGATCCTGTTCAACAAGCCTTTCGATGTGCTGACCCAGTTCAGCGACGAAGGCGGGCGGGCGACTCTCAAGGATTTCATCGATATTCCCGGCATCTACCCGGCGGGCCGTCTGGACCGTGACAGTGAAGGCCTGTTGTTGCTGACCAACGATGGCCAGTTGCAGGCGCGTATTGCCGACCCCAAGCACAAGTTGGCGAAAACCTACTGGGTGCAAGTCGAGGGCGAGCCGACGGAAGAACAATTGCAACGCCTGCGCGACGGCGTGCAGCTCAATGACGGCATGACCTTGCCCGCCGAAGCGTGGCCATTGGAAGAGCCCCAGTTATGGCCGCGCAACCCGCCGGTGCGCTTTCGTAAAAGCGTGCCGACCCATTGGCTGGAGCTGGTGATTCGCGAGGGGCGCAACCGTCAGGTGCGGCGTATGACGGCGGCGGTAGGGTTGCCGACGTTACGCCTGGTGCGCGTGCGCATTGGCGATTGGTCGATCGAAGGCCTCGATCAGGGCCAATGGAAAGCCGTGCCGGCGCGCTTATAAGGCGCCGGACTCGATCAGGCCGATCACCACGCTCTTGATGATAAACGCGGCCACGCCCAGCCCCAGCACAAAAAACAGGATGAACGAACCAAAGCGCCCGGCCTTGGACTTCTTCGCCAGGTCCCAGACGATAAAACCCATGAAAATGATCAGGATCGTGACCAGGCCGGTCATCATCCATTCTTCGAAGAGGGCGGGGTCGATGTTGTCCATGGGCTATTCCGTTGGGGCAGGCGGCAAGTATAGGGCAGCGCTACAGGCGCAACATTGATCTGGATCGAAGCGCAATCCAAATGTGGGAGGGGCAAGCCCCTCCCACATTTGACCTTCACTGATCTTAGGTGCGCAGGTGGGTCAGGGGAAGCTCGGTACTGTTGAGCACCTGGTTGAGCACAAAGCTCGACCGCACGCTGGTCACGCCCTCAATCCGCGTGAGGTGTCCCAGCAGCAGTTTCTGGTAGTGATCCATGTCCGGGACCACCACCTTCAGTTGATAGTCCGCATCCATGCCGGTCACCAGGCTGCACTCCAACACCTGGGGCAGGGTGCGGATGGCCGCTTCGAAGTTCTCGAAACGCTCGGGAGTGTGCCGGTCCATGCCGATCAGCACATAAGCCGTGAGGCTCAGGCCGAGCATCTTGCGGTCGAGCAGGGCGACCTGGCGGGCGATGTAGCCGTCGTCCTCCAGTTGCTTGACCCGGCGCGAGCAGGGCGACGGTGACAGGCCGATGCGTTCGGCCAACTCCTGGTTGGAGATCCTCGCGTCGCGCTGCAATTCCGCCAAAATACTCAGATCGTATCGGTCAAGCTTGCTCATTGGGTTAGCCTTTGTCGTAACTATTGCGATGAATTATCCATGAAGGGTTAAAAATTGCGCAAGCACTGTTTATTGACGCAATCTTCGCAATCCTCTGTCGGGCGCGGGCGGGTATCTTTATCAACAGAATCACCGCCTGGACAACAGTCCACGCAGCGCGCCCAATCAGGCCTGCTGCGGCCGCCACCCCAGCAGGGTTGAGCCGGCCTCCAGGCTGCACACTGTCCACCAGACGGCGTGAGGTGAGCCAACGTCAAAAGCGTTGAGCATGGACGAAGTTCTCAAGGGGTGGCCGACGGGTCGCCCCTTTTCTTTTTGCCTTTGTCCCGTCCTGAATAAGGTTTACACCTTCTGATCTGCTTTTCAGGAGGACGTAATGGAATCAGTAAAAAGGCGCAGTCAGCGAGACTACACGTTGACCTTCAAATTATCGGTCGTCGATCAGGTCGAAAAAGGCGAGCTGAGTTATAAAGAGGCTCAGGAGCGCTACGGGATTCAAGGCAAAACGACCGTTCTGACCTGGTTACGCAAGCACGGTCGGCAGGATTGGAGCCCGGGCACATACATTGGCTCGCCGAGGATGGGGTCTATGCCCGACAAAAACCGACCATTAACGCCAGAGCAACGCATCAAAGAGCTTGAAGAGCAGTTGGCGCTGTCCAATCAGAAAGCGCAGTTTTTTGAGGCAGTCGTGGATGTCTTGAAAAATGACTACGGTCTCTCTGTCGTAAAAAAGCGTCCCGGCAAGTCCTCGCCCAAAAACGAATCCAAAACCTGAGCATCAGCAGGGCTTGCCAGTTCATGGGGATAAGCCGCCAGGCTTACTACAAACGCAATCGCGCCGATGCGGCACGTCTCGCTCTGGATCAGAAAGTTGCCGATTTCGTTCAGCAAAAACGTCAGCGGCAGCCACGTTTGGGCACCCGAAAGCTGCATTACTTGCTGCAGTGCCAACCTCAGCTTGAGCTGCAAGTGGGTCGAGATCGCCTGTTTTCGATTCTGCGTGAACGGCGTTTATTGGTAGCCCGCAAGCGGGCGTATCACAAGACAACCGACAGCCATCACCGCTTTCGGCGTCATCCAAACCTGCTCAAACCCGGCCCTGATCAAGTTATTCCCAGCGGCCCGGAACAAGTCTGGGTGGCTGACATCACCTATCTGCCCACTCAGGAAGGTGTGGCCTATTTGAGCCTTGTGACGGATGCTTTTTCACGAAAGATCGTGGGCTATCACGTCCATGAAAGCCTGCACACCGAGTCGGTCGCGCAGGCGCTGCGCCGAGCGGTGAAATATCGTCGAACGGAGCAGCCGCTGGTGCATCACTCAGATAGAGGCAGCCAATATTGCTCGGGAATGTATCAGGAGTTGCATGCGAAGCACGGCATCAGGTGTTCGATGACGGATGGCTATGACTGCTACCAAAACGCCTTGGCAGAGCGGGTCAACGGGATATTGAAGACAGAGCTTTTGCTCCAGCGGCCACAGGATTTAACGCAGGCGAAGAAGATGGTCAGCGAGTCGGTATCGATCTACAACCGTGAGCGTCCACACCTGTCTTTGAAATACAAAACGCCCGATGCGATGCATCGGGCGTTAGGGTGAAACAGGTGTAAACCTATTTCAGGACTAGACACTTAAGAAAATACTTCTCGTGACTGATAACCTGTCTCAGAACCGGGCGAGGCTTTTCCAGTCTCATCTGTAAGCCCTAACCCGCAGTGAGGAAAAGCATGAAGCGCATCTGGCGTATGGCAGGTGTTGGTTTGCTGGTGGTCAGCGTCGGCGCGCAGGTAATGGCCGATGAGCGCGATAACGCACCTCGCGAGGGCCAAGGGCCGCAGGGCCAGCATGAGCGAGGTCCCGAAGGCGGGCGACGGCCGGAAAACGCGCCGCCGCGCCCCGAGAACAATCAGCCACGCCCGCAGAACCCTCACGGTGAACGCGCCGGCCAGTGGCAAGGTCGCCCGCAAGGCAATGAGCCGAGCCGGCCGGCACCGCAACCGCAACCGTCGAACAACCTGCCGATCCAGAGCCGGCCCGACACCGTGCGTCAGACCCAGGAGCCGCGCCAGGGTTACTACCGCGACATCCCCCGGCGCAATGACGACAACCGACATTGGGAGGCTGGCGGCCCTGGCCAGCGCCCCGGCAATAACGGCGGCGGTTTCAACAATGGCCGCCCCGATGACCATCGCTGGCCCGGTCGCCCCGACGGTCATGGCAATGGCTGGGGGCCGGGCCCGCAGTATCGGCCCGGCTATGTGGTGGATCGTTTCCCCGAGCGCAATTTCCGCGTGCCGTATCGCGGGCAGGACTACTTTTTTTCCGGGGGCTACTGGTACCGTCCACAGGGGCCGCGCTACGTCGTAGTGGCGCCGCCCTATGGCATCCGCGTGCATTACCTGCCGGACTATGCGCGTGAAGTGTGGGTGGGGGGCTCGTTGTTGTTTCTTGCCGCGGGTGCCTACTACGCCTACGAAGAAAGCTCCCAGCAATACGTGGTGGTGCAACCGCCGGCGCAAGTGCCGTCGGCACCGCCCGCGCCGCAAGGCAACGGCTATGACGTGGTGGCTTATCCCGCCAACGGCCAGTCACCGGCCCAAGTGCAGCAGGACGGTTACGACTGTTATCGCTGGGCCGTGCAGCAAAGCGGTTTCGACCCGCAGGCCGCCACGTACGCCCCGGACCCGGCGGTGGTGCAAACCTACCGCCAGGCCCAGGGTAACTGCCTGAGCAGTCGCGGTTACCAGGTGCAGTATTAAGCCTTGTTGCCGGTGACCACTTCCCGTGGGTCGGCGTGTACCAGCACTTCGGCGCGCGGGTAGGCGTTGTGAATGGCATCGGCGGCCTGGTCGCTGATGCCATGGGCCACAGACAGCGTCAACTCGCCCGGCAACTCCAGGTGCAGTTGCACAAACCAATGGTTGCCCGACACGCGCGTGCGCAAGTCATGGGCACCCAATACCCCCGGCACGCCACGGGCCAGTTCGAGCATGTGCTGGCTTACGTCCGGCGGCAGTTCCTCATCCATCAGCACCGCGAAGCTTTCCTTGGCGATGTGGATCGCGCTCCACAAAATATAAGCCGCGATGCCCAGGCCGAACCAGGCGTCCACCTGATGCAAACCGATGGCGGCCAGTACCAGCGCCACCAGGATGCTGCCGTTGAGCAGCAGGTCCGAGCGATAGTGCAGCGAGTCCGCGCGCACGGCGTTGGAACCGGTTTCGCGGATTACCCGGTGTTGCAGCATCAGCAGCGCAACGGTCAGCACCAGCGAAAATACGATCACCCCGATGCTCAACCACGGCGCACCGACCGGTTGCGGGTTGTGCAACCGCTCGTAGGCTTGCAGCGCGATCAACACCGCACTGCCACCAATAAACAACGCCTGGGCCATGCCCGCCAGTGACTCCGCCTTGCCGTGGCCATAGCGGTGGTCATCGTCCGCCGGGCGTAGCGCGTAATGCACCGCCAGCAGGTTCAGCAACGAGGTCACGCCATCGAGCAGCGAGTCGGTCAGCCCGGCGAGCATGCTCACCGAGCCGCTGAACCACCAGGCGATCGCCTTGGTAATGATCAGCACACAGGCCACACCGACAGAGGCGCGGGTGGCCAGGCGCAGGAGCCTGGCGTGTTCGGGACTGCTGGTCATAAGCAGTCCTTACGCGGCAGGTTGCAGGCCCAGGGCGGCGAGTTGCTGCACGCTGCCCTTGAACTGGATCAGGCGCGGGTCGTCCAGCGGCAAGCTGTGGCCGGTTTCTTTCTGGATGATCGATTGCAGCTTGGCGTTGTCGACCTGGCCGTCGGCGCCGATGGCTTCGTGGAGTTTTTCCGGCGCGACTTGGGCGGTCTTGCCCGGCTCGAAATAAATCGCGCCGGTGGCGAAGTCGACGCCAAACGCAATCAGGCCTGGGATCACATAAAACAGCAGGCCTACGGCATCGAGCACGGCGATGGTCGGGTCGATTTTGCCTTCGATCTGGCCACGGCGGTCCGGGTAGAAAATCGAACCGCAGGCGGTGAGTTGGCTCAACAGGGTGACGGCTAAAACACCGCCGATAACACGGGAAGCGATACGCATGGAAACTCTCCTGAACTCGGTTGGTACGCGACTATATAACACTGACCTTGAGACCAGCGTCGGCATGCGGCAGTTCGCCGTTATACTCGCGGCTCTGCTTTGGAGCCAGTATGAATTCGTTGCCCATTGATGATGTTTTACCCGCCCTGCGTGACGCCTTGGCGAACCGCCATGAAGCCGTGCTGGAAGCACCGCCCGGCGCCGGTAAAACCACCCGCGTGCCCTTGGCATTGTTAAATGAGCCCTGGCTGGCCGGGCAAACCATCCTGATGCTCGAACCGCGCCGCCTGGCTGCCCGCGCCGCCGCTGAACGCCTGGCCAGCGAACTGGGGGAAAAAGTCGGTGAGACAGTGGGTTATCGCATCCGCCTGGATAGCAAAGTCGGCCCCAACACGCGGATCGAGGTGGTCACCGAAGGCATCCTCACCCGCCGCCTGCAGGACGACCCGGCGCTGGACGGCGTGGGGCTTTTGATCTTCGACGAATTCCACGAACGCAGCCTCGACGCCGACCTGGCGCTGGCCCTGAGCCTGAACGGCCGCGAGCTGTTTCGCGATGAACAACCGCTGAAAATCTTGCTGATGTCCGCCACCCTCGAAGGCGAGCGCCTGGCCAGCCTGCTGGATGACGCACCGATCCTGCGCAGCGAAGGGCGTATGTTCCCGGTGCAGATGCGCTGGGGCCGGCCGTACCAGCCGGGCGAATTCATTGAGCCTCGGGTGGTGCAGACCCTCCTCGAAGCCTTGCAAGACCAGACCGGCAGCGTGCTGGTGTTTTTGCCGGGGCAGGCCGAGATCCGCCGCGTCCATCAGCAACTGGCCGACGCGCTGGGTGATCGCCAGGATGTGCTGCTGTGCCCGCTGCACGGTGAACTGGACCTCAACGCCCAACGCGCCGCCATCGACCCGGCGCCGGCCGGCAAGCGCAAAGTAGTGCTCGCCACCAACATCGCCGAGACCAGCCTGACCATCAACGGCGTGCGCGTGGTGATCGACGCCGGGCTGGCGCGGGTACCGCGTTTCGACCCCGGCAGCGGCATGACCCGCCTCGACACCCAACGCATCTCCCGCGCCAGCGCCACCCAGCGTGCCGGCCGGGCAGGGCGTTTGGAGCCGGGGGTGTGTTATCGCTTGTGGTCCGAGGACCAGCACGAAGGGCTCGCCGCCTATGGCAGTGCCGAAATCCTCGCCGCCGACCTCGCAGGCCTGGCCTTGCAACTGGCGCGCTGGGGCGTCACGCCCGCGCAACTGGTGTGGCTGGATGTGCCGCCGGCCGCCGCGTATGCCCAGGCCCAGGATCTGCTGGTGCGCCTTGGCGCGTTGAATGAGGAAAAACTCACCGCCCATGGGCACAAAATGGCCGAACTGCCGGCGCACCCGCGTATCGCGCATCTACTGCTGCGCGGGCAGGCTTTGGGGCTGGCGGCAACGGCCTGTGACGTCGCCGCGTTGTTGGGCGAGCGCGATATTTTGCGCGGTGGCGGTGCGGATTTGCACAGCCGTCTGGCGCTGTTGTCTGGTGAAGAACGCGCACGCGCCACTCAAAGTGGCGTGCAACGGGCCAAGCAACTGGCGCGGCAATATCGCGGTTATTTGCGGGGCCAGGCCGTGCAGCCCGTGGCCGATCCTGACCACCCACGCTGGCTGGGCGCCTTGCTGGCACTGGCCTACCCGGACCGCGTCGCCCAGCAACGTCGTCCCGGTGGCGCCGAATATCGCTTGGCCAACGGCCGCGCGGCGCTGTTCGCCGAAGCCGACAGCCTGATGAAACAACCCTGGCTGGTGATCGCCGACCTCGGCAGCC
The DNA here is from genome assembly GCF_054668275.1 of Pseudomonas sp. S3_A03. Taxonomy (NCBI): domain Bacteria; kingdom Pseudomonadati; phylum Pseudomonadota; class Gammaproteobacteria; order Pseudomonadales; family Pseudomonadaceae; genus Pseudomonas; species Pseudomonas sp. S3_A03. The sequence continues at coordinate 3,285,231 of NZ_CP162753.1, read as the reverse complement.
GCCAGGGCCAGCGCGAAGAACGCATCTACCTCGCGGCGGATTTTGACCCGGCGTTGTTTGATACGGTACTCGCCGAGCAAGTGCGCAACGTCGATCAGCTCGATTGGGATGAGCGTGAAGGCGTGCTGCGCGCCGAGCGCCAGCGCAAAGTCGGCGAACTGGTACTCAGCCGCGAACCCCTTACCGGCCTCGACGAAAACGCCCGCAGCCAGGCGCTGGTCAACCTGGTGCGCCGCAAAGGCCTGGAACTGCTGCCCTGGACCCCCGAACTGCGCCAATGGCAGGCCCGCGTGATGCTGCTGCGCCAATTGGACGCGGGTAAAACCAGCGAATGGCCGGACGTCAGCGACAAGGCGTTGCTCGCCGGCCTGGAGCATTGGCTGATGCCCTACCTGGGCAAAGTTTCGCGCCTGAGCCATTTCGCCCACCTGGATATTTCCAGCTACTTGCACAACCTGCTGCCCTGGCCGCTGCCCCAGCGCCTGGACGAACTGGCGCCGCAGCATGTGAAAGTGCCGTCGGGGTCATCGGTGCGGGTGGACTACAGCGAACAGCCGCCGATCCTGGCGGTGCGCCTACAGGAACTGTTCGGGCTGGCGGATACTCCGCGCATTGCCGGTGGGCGCCAGGTGGTGAAGCTGCACCTGCTGTCGCCGGCGCGGCGGCCGGTGCAGGTTACCCAGGATCTGGCGAACTTCTGGCGCAGTACCTACGCTGAAGTGAAGAAGGATCTGAAGGGGCGGTACCCGAAACATTATTGGCCGGATGATCCGCTGATCGCAGAGCCGACTGCCAGGATCAAACCCCGAAAGCCGTAACGCCAAAGATCCAAAAGTGGGAGGGGGCTTGCTCCCAATAGCGGTGTATCAGTCACTGTATTGTTGACTGAACCATTGCTATCGGGAGCAAGCCCCTCCCACTTTTGGTTGTGTGTTGTTTGCTATTGCGCGGCGGGCAACAGGAACCGGGCAATCACCGGCAGATGGTTGGAGATACGCAAGGTATCCTCCTGCCGCACCTTGGTGTCCACCCGTTTGATCCGCGGGCTGTAGAACAGGTAATCCAAGGTGCGATCCGGGCCATCCAGGCTTGGGTCATTGGGGAAGTGCGTCAGCCATTTTTCGCGATCGATACCGCTGGACTGGCTGTTGCTCGGGATCATCGGGTATTTATCCCACAGCAGGTGCAGCTCGCTGTCCGGCGAATACTGCCCGCGTTTGCTGGCGTCCAACCGCAGGAATTGGCCCAGGGGCAGCAGGTTGAAATCGCCGCCGATCAGCCAGGGCGTACCGCGGCCTTCGAATTTATCCAGCAGCTTGACCGTGGTTTTCACCTGTTCCTGCACCGCGCTGCGCCCCGGCGCGCCAGCGTCCAAACGGGTGTTGAGCACCGCCAGTTGGCCGCCGTCGCTCAGCGGCAGGTAGGTCAGCAGCAAGGCCGGCTTGGGTTGGAATTGGCGGCTGATCAGGTTGGCCTCCGGTGCCGGCAATTGCAGGCGCTCGGCGTGTTCGATCTGGTAACGGCTCAGGGTCGCGAGTTTGCGTCCGACGCTGCCGAAGATATGCAGGTCGGGCACAAAATCGGCCTTCCAGTCGAACGCCTGGGCGCTGCAGGGGTAGAGGTCGACCAGGCGCTCTTGCAACAGGGCAAGCTGGTCCTGGTAGTGGGAGGGCTTGGCGTTTTCGTCGAGTTCCTGCAACAGCAGAATGTCGGGCTGTTCGTCGCGGATCACCCGTGCCACTTCGTCCAGGCTCACGGCCATGTCTTCCACGGTGGGGCGATCATCGGGGCCGCTGCCGTCGGCGGTGTCGTACCAAAACACATAGTTCTTGCCGGCCAGATATTGCACGTTCCACGTCATCACCTTGAGCGCCTGCCCCGGCAGCAGGGTCGGCGCACGCGGCGCGACGCAGCTTACCGGCAAGGTCTCCTTGGCGGCGGGGCGCCAGGTCAGGCTGTAGATAAGGGCGGTGAGCAGGCCTGCGATGATCAACAGGCCCAGCAAGGTGATGCGCAATAAACGGGTCATCGGCTCGGCTTATGGCGTTTCAGGAATGGCACGGAGCATATCACCGTGCGTCGGCATCGCCACCGATCAACATGAATAAACGGAACAACACCACACTGGTAAACAATTGCAGGAAGCTGTGGGCGCTATCCATCAACAGGCCCAGCCATGGCGCCGGGTTGGGATAGGCCGCGACGCTGGCGCCCTTGAGCAGCCACAGCGGGGTCATCACGCACAGCAGGCACACCAGGATTCGCCAGAAATGCCCGCGTGTCAGGCGAAAGCTTTCCTTCATCGCCTCCAGCGCCGACAGGCCGCGCAGCACCAGTAAATACTCGGCAAACGCCAGCACCACCATCAGCCACAGGCCCGGCAGCAAATACATCGACAAGCCCAGCAGGATCAGCAGGGTGCTCATGGCCGTCAACACCGCAAAACGCGGCCACAGCGTGAGCGCCATGGCCCATACGTCTTTGGTACGCGGCGACTCGCCACGGGTGCGCGCGTCGAGGAACAGGATCAAGGCGCCGGTGTACAGCGGGTACACCAATAACCCCACCACCACGCTGTAACCCGGGAAGGCATCCGGGCCGAGCGTGTGGTCGAGTACCTGTTGCAACAGGGCCTCGAGGATCACCAGCGGCAGGCACAACTGCACGATGGCGCCCAGGTTATGCCGGGTAAAACGGAAGGAGTCGCGCAATACATCTAACGGATTCATCGGGTTCATCGCTGGCTTAAAAGCAAGGGCGACACTTTAACCGATCAGGGTCTGTAGGGCGCAAACGTAAACCTTGCGTAAAGACCATTGAAACAACTCGTAACACCCCCATAACTAGAGCGCACCTGGCCTGATCACAGGCAGGACCACGATTTTTACCGGCAATCTAACGAGGTCGCCATGAACAGCGAAGAGCAAACCCTGATCGATGGACTGTTTTCACGGTTGCAGCAAGCCGAAACGGACTCAGCCCCCCGCGACGCCCAGGCCGAAGCGCGGATCAAGGAGCACATGACTCGCCAACCCGCCGCCGGGTACTACATGACCCAGTCGATCCTGGTGCAGGAACACGCACTCAAAAGCCTCGACGCGCAGAACAAGCAACAGGCGCAACAGATCGAGCAATTGCAGCAGGAGCTGCAGCGCGCCAGATCCCCGCAGGCGGCCGCGCCAAGCGGTGGCGGTTTTTTGTCGAGCATCTTTGGCGGTGGCTCGCGAGAGGCGCAACCTGCGCCGAGCAACGCGGGAGGTGGCTGGCGTGAACCGGCGCGGCCGGCATTCAGCCAACCCGCACCGCAGCAGAACTATCAGCAACCGCCGCAACAACCGGCCGCCGCCGCGCCCGTGGGCAGCGGTTTCCTCGGCGGTGCGATGAAAACCGCCGCCGGTGTGGCCGGCGGTGTGTTGCTGGCCGAAGGCATCAGCAGCCTGTTCCATCACAACCAGCAGCCGCAGGTGGTGGAAGAAATCATCGAACAACCGGCACCGGCCAGCGACCAGGGTGGCTGGGGCAATGACGACCAGAAGTTCGCCGGTAATGACAGCTGGGGCGCCAACAACTCGGACAGCTTCGCCGACAGCGACTATTCCGACGACTCATCCTCCTTTGGCGACGACGATTCCTTCGTCTGACCCTCCCCACGCCCGGTGCGCTTCGTCGCGCCGGGCTGATTTTTCCCGGAAACCTTCTCGCGGCTGGCATACTGGCACCCTTTCCGGGCGCTGGCGCCTGGCTGTCATGGGGAAGTGCGGTGAAAAAAATTGCAGTGTTCGCCGATGTGCAAAACCTCTATTACACCGTGCGCCAGGCCTATGGCTGCCACTTCAATTACGCGGCCCTGTGGGCTGACATCAGCGCACGCGGGCAAATCGTCGAGGCGTACGCCTATGCCATCGACCGAGGCGACAGCAAGCAGCAGCAATTCCAGCAGATCCTGCGCAACCTGGGCTTTACGGTAAAACTCAAACCGTATATCCAGCGTGCCGACGGCTCGGCCAAGGGCGACTGGGACGTGGGCATCACGCTTGACATCATGGACGCCGCCGACCATGTCGACGAAGTGGTGCTGGCCTCCGGCGACGGTGATTTCGACATGCTGCTCGAACGCATCATCCAAAAGCATGGCGTACACGCCGTGGCCTACGGCGTGCCGGGGCTCACGGCCAATTCATTGATACGCGCCGCCAGCCGCTACGTGCCGATCGAAGGCGCGCTGCTGCTCAAGTAAGCGCTGCGGCTCAATCAATCGTTAACGGAGTTGAAACAGGTTTGGAACGTATAGCGGTCATCGACTTTGAAACCACCGGCATCACCCCGAGCAGCCACTGCCGGGCCACGGAAATTGGCGTGGTCATCCTTGAGCGCGGGCAAATCGTTGATCGCTACCAGAGCCTCATGAATGCCGGCGTACGCGTGCCGGGCTTTATCGAACAACTCACCGGCATCAGCAACGCCATGCTGCGCAGCGCGCCGTCGGCCGAGCGGGTGATGAACGAGGTCAACGAATTCGTCGGCACCACGCCGCTGATGGCGCATAACGCCGCGTTCGACCAGAAGTTCTGGGACTTTGAGCTGGGCCTGATCCGCCGCACCCGCCTGCAAAAATTTGCCTGCTCGCTGCTGCTGGCCCGGCGCCTCATGCCGGCGGCACCGAACCACAAACTCGGCACTCTCAACACCTACGCCAAACTGCCCCACACCGGCCAGGCTCACCGGGCGCTGGCGGATGCGGAAATGGCCGCCAACCTCACCGCGCACCTGGCCCGGGAACTGCGCCAGACCCACGGCCTGCGCGAGTTGTCCCATGATTTGCTATGTACCTTGCAGAAAGTGCCGGCGGCGAAGATCAATGAGCATTTGAAGAAACATCGCGGGTTCTAAGCCAGCCACGACCTCAAGAACACTGGAGGTCCAAATGTGGGAGGGGCTTGCTCCCGATAGCAGTGTGTCAGGCAATGTATTTGTCACTGACCCACCGCCATCGGGAGCAAGCCCCCTCCCACATTAAGTTATGCGGCGCCTATCGAGGCTGCACACAGCCCAAGGCTTGGTCCACCACGCCTTTGGCCATCTCCACCAAATGCATCACCGCCCGCTGCGGCGCCTTCATCACTTCACCCGAGGCATGCGCCGCCTCCACCGCGCAATGCAGCAAATCCGCCGCATGGGCGAGGGCGTCTTCCAGGCTCAGGTTGTCATTCAGGATGAAGGTCGGCGCATCCGGGGCGCACGCTTTGCGGTAATAGTCGATGGCACGGCGATGGAGCAGGGCGTCTTCGCTGGGGAAGTCGGCGTTGGGCTTGGGTGGATCGGGGGTGATTTTGACCATGTTGAAACTTCTCCGTCAGTTAAGAAGCTGCAACCGTTCGCTTGCACACGAATTAGGGTGGCAGCAGTACGCGGGTGTGCAAGACCGAGACGGAGTCCGGTAGATCCGAAGACCTCCCGCGTACAGCTGCCATGACACTTAGCGCCTGAGATAAACCCAGGCGTAGAGAGTTAAGGCTATGCGTATTACCGTCGTCGGACTTGCACGTCCGATCACCGAAAACTCGATGACGGAGCGAGACTAGCTACCGAATCCGACGGAAACAAGGCCGTGGAATTCTCTCGGAAACGTCCCGCAAATGAAAGGGATTGGTCTTGCTGGCCATCGAAACACTGCGCGGTGGATGGCTTTTTTATGTGTCGTCAGAACAGTCAGTAGGTTAAGTCCTGCACTGCTATCGGAGCCTTCCGTTTTTTTAATCGAGGGCGATTTCAACAGACCTTTTGAAGGAGTTCACAAGTGTGGGAGGGGGCTTGCTCCCGATCGCGATCGCTCAGCCACCACTTTTCCCATTGCCCTCCATGTAGTGGTCTAATGAAACCGGACACCCATTTAGGCGAGAATGCTCGCCAGATCGAGGTGTCAGATGACCAAACAACGCCGCTCCTTTACTCCTGAATTCAAACGCGAGGCTGCCGACCTCGTGCTCAAACAAAACTACAGCTACATCGAAGCCAGCCGTTCACTCGGCATTGGTGAGTCGGCATTGCGCCGCTGGGTTGACCAGATTCAGAAAGAACATAAAGGCATCACCCCGCAGAGCAAGGCTCTGACTCCGGAACAGCAAAAAATTCAGGAGCTGGAAGCCCGGATTGCTCGGCTTGAGCGAGAGAAATCAATACTAAAAAAGGCTACCGCGCTCTTGATGTCGGAAGATCACGAGCGTTCGCGCTGATTGACCAGTTGAGTGCACATGAGCCGGTTGATTGGCTGTGCAAGGTGTTTGACGTCACGCGCTCGTGTTACTACGCCCAGCGCCTGCGGCGCCGCACGCCCGATGTTGAACGGCTTCGATTGCGAAGTCGCGTCAGTGAGCTGTTCTCGCAAAGTCGCAGCTCTGCGGGCAGTCGCAGCATCTTGTCGCTGATGCGTGAAGACGGTGAGCAACTCGGTCGATTCAAAGTGCGTAGCTTGATGCGCGAGCTTGATTTAGTCAGCAAACAACCTGGCTCCCATGCCTACAAACGAGCAACAGTAGAAAGACTGGATATCCCGAACACATTGAACCGCGAGTTCGACGTGCCAGCGCCCAATCAAGTCTGGTGCGGCGATATCACCTACATTTGGGCGCAAGGAAAGTGGCATTACCTGGCTGTCGTCCTGGATCTTTGTACGCGTCGGATCGTGGGCTGGGCGCTGTCGGAAAAGCCAGACGCTGAGCTGGTGATCAAAGCGCTGGATATGGCTTACGAGCAGCGTGGCAGGCCTTCGGATCTGCTATTCCACTCGGACCAGGGATCGCAATATGCAAGCCGACTCTTTCGCCAGCGGTTGTGGCGATACCGCATGCGCCAGAGCATGAGCCGACGAGGAAACTGCTGGGATAACGCACCGATGGAGCGCGTATTTCGCAGCTTGAAAACAGAATGGATACCGACCGTGGGCTATCGAACTGCGCAGGAAGCACAGCGCGATATCAGCCATTTTTTGATGCATCGCTACAACTGGATTAGGCCTCATCAATTCAACGATGGGTTGGCCCCAGCGCGGGCCGAGGAAAAACTTAACGTCGTGTCCGGGATTAGTTGACCACTACACCAACTGCCCCAACGGCACGCGCCGTTCTATCGCGCTCGACAAAATAATCGAAGTTTTGCTGAAGCCGAACTTGGCTATCCGGTTGATCAAATTCTCAAGCTCAGGCATCGAGCCCACCGCGGCTTGCATGATCACGCACGGGTCGCCGGTTACCCGGTGGCATTCGGTCAGTTCGGGGATTTCGGCGAGGGCGTCGTAGACCTTTTGGCTGCCATGATTGGTCAGCCGCAGTTCAATCACGCATTGAATCGGCAACCCCACTTTGGATAAGTCCACCTTGGCCTGGTACCCGGTGATCACCCCACTGGCCTCCAGCTTGGCCACGCGCTCGGCCACGGCGGGGGCGGAGAGGTTTACCGTGCGGGCCAGTTGCGCATAGGAGGCGCGGCCGTCTTCGAGCAGGGCGCTGAGGAGCATACGATCGTATTTGTCCATAATAAGGCTCCAATTGCGCGTGGCTTTCGAAAGCACGGGTTATAGCCTTCATAACCATGCTTTGAAAAGTGTATGGGCGGTTTAAACAGGTTTTGTAACTTATGTTTATTCTCCTTCGTTTCTAGAATAAGCCTCCCACTCCTGCCATAGAGCCGCCCAATGCCTGGCCCACGTCGCTTTCCCTTACCGTTGATCGCCGCCTTTTTTGCGCTGTATGTGATCTGGGGTTCCACCTACCTGGTGATTCGCATCGGCGTGGAATACTGGCCGCCGCTGTTGCTAGCGGGTATCCGGTTCTGCACGGCGGGGGCGTTGATGTACGGCTACCTCAGGTGGCGCGGGGTGCCGGCGCCGACCTGGGCGCAATGGAAGGCAGCCGCGATGATCGGCATCTTGCTGCTCACCTTCGGTAATGGCGCGGTCAGCGTGGCCGAACACACGGGCGTGTCATCCGGGGTGGCCGCGCTAGCGGTGGCGACGGTGCCGCTGTTCACCTTGCTGTGCGGGTACTTCTGGGGCGCGCGTAATACGCGCCTGGAATGGGCCGGGGTGATCCTGGGCATTGTCGGCATTGCCATGCTCAACATGGGCAGCACCTTGCAATCGAGCCCGATGGGCGCCGCGTTGCTGTTGTTCGCGGCGGCCTCCTGGGCGTTCGGCTCGGTATGGAGCCGGCATTTGCCGCTGCCCCAGGGCGCCATGGCCAGCGCGGCGGAGATGCTGGTGGCCGGTGTGGCACTGTTGATCGGCAGCGCGGTGTCCGGTGAACACCTGCAGGCCATGCCGCCGCTGGAAGGCTGGCTGGCGCTGGCCTACTTGACGGTGTTCGGTTCGATCATCGCCTTCAACGCCTATATGTACCTGCTCAAGCACGTGCGCCCGGCGGCGGCGACCAGCTATGCCTATGTGAACCCGGCGGTGGCAGTGTTGCTGGGGATCGTGTTCGTGGGCGAAACCATCGGCGTGGAAGAAGCCCTGGCGATGCTGGTGATCATCAGCGCGGTGCTGCTGATCAGCCTGCCGCAGTGGCGCAAGCCGAAGCCGGAAATAAGGTAAACTGCGGCGCAATTGCGACCTTGCGCTGAATTTTCCTACGGTAACTACATGACTTTCGCCACCCTTGGCCTGATCGAACCCTTGCTGCGCGCCCTTGAGACGCTTGGCTACCAGACCCCGACGCCGGTGCAGGCGCAAGCCATTCCGGCGGTGCTGGCCGGTCGCGACCTGATGGCCGCGGCCCAGACCGGCACCGGCAAGACCGCCGGTTTCGCCTTGCCGCTGCTGCAACTGCTGACCATGGAAGGGCCGAAAGTCGCCGCTAACTCGGCGCGCGCGTTAATCCTCTGCCCCACCCGGGAGCTGGCCGAGCAAGTACACGCCAGCGTCGCCGAATACGCGCAACACCTGCCGCTGACCACCTACGCGGTGTACGGCGGCGTGAGCATCAACCCGCAGATGATGAAGCTGCGCAAGGGCGTCGACATTTTGGTCGCCACGCCTGGCCGCCTGATCGACCTGTTCCGCCAGAACGCGCTGAAACTCAACCAGCTGCAAACCCTGGTGCTGGATGAAGCCGACCGCATGCTCGACCTGGGCTTTTCCGAAGAGCTGGCGAACATCTATCGCATGCTGCCGAAAAAGCGCCAGACCCTGCTGTTCTCCGCGACCTTCTCCGACGACATCCGCCTGCTGGCCGGGCAGATGCTCAACGACCCGCTGAGCATCGAAGTCAGCCCGCGCAACGTCGCCGCCAACACCGTGAAGCAATGGGTGGTGCCGGTGGACAAGAAGCGCAAGCCGGAGTTGTTCGTCCACCTGATGCGCAAAGGTCGCTGGAAGCAGGTGCTGGTGTTCGCCAAGACCCGCAACGGCGTGGATGCGCTGGTGGACAAGTTACAGGGCTTGGGCATCAACGCCGACGGCATCCATGGCGACAAACCTCAAGCGACCCGCCAGCGTGCCCTGGACCGTTTCAAAGCCAGCGAAGTGCAGATCCTGGTAGCCACCGACGTAGCCGCCCGTGGCCTGGATATCGAAGACCTGCCGCTGGTGGTCAATTTCGACCTGCCGATCGTCGCCGAAGACTACATCCACCGCATCGGCCGTACCGGTCGTGCGGGTAACACCGGTGAGGCGATTTCCCTGGTGTGCGCTGATGAAGTGAATATGCTGTCGGCCATCGAGATGCTCACTCGTCAGACCCTGACCCGCAAAATGGAAGCCGACTTCGAACCGGAACACCGCGTGCCGGACACCGATGCCAGCGGGCAAGTGGTGAAGAAGCCGAAAAAACCGAAGAAGCCTAAAACCTCCGGTGGCGGCGGTAAGCGCAACCTGGGCAAGTGGGTGGACAGTGGGGACGCCGCGCCGGTGGAGCCGTCGATCAAGCCGGTGCGCAAGGTGCCAGTGTTTAACACGGGGCCGCGTAAGAAGAAGTGAAGCAGTTATAAGCCGCAAGCTGCAAGTCGGCGCCGTGGTGCCTTTACTTGTAGCTTGTCGCTTATAGCTTGTGGCTGCTTCTAAGCCACTCCAACATCCCCCGTCCAGCCGCCCGCCCGCTGGCAAAGCACCCCGTCAGCAAATACCCCCCAGTCGGCGCCTCCCAATCCAGCATCTCCCCCGCACAAAACACCCCCGGCAATTGCTTGAGCATCAACCGCTCATCCAGCGCCTCAAACGGCACGCCACCGGCGGTACTGATCGCCTCATCTATCGGCCGCGTCTTCACCAGCCTCAACGGCAACGCCTTGATATCCACCGCCAACTGCGCCGGATCGTTGAAGTGCTCAGCCGGCGTCAGTTCGCGCAACAACGCGGCCTTGACCCCATCCAACCCCAACTGGCTGTGCAAATGCTTGCTCATCGACCGCGAGCCACGCGGCTTGGCCAGGGCGGCCCGGACCTTGTCCAACGGTTTGCTCGGCAACAAATCGATATGCACCGTCGCCGAACCGTCGCGGTTGATCGTCTCGCGAATCGGCGCCGACAGCGCATAGATCAGGCTGCCTTCGATGCCCGTGGCGGTGATGACACACTCGCCCAGTCGAGGGCGCGTCGTCCCCCAGGCCGATGGCGACGTTCTTCAACGGCGCGCCGGCGAATTTGCTGACCATCAGTTCGCTCCAGGCCGACACGTCGAAGCCGCAATTGCTCGGCTGCAGGCGAACATAGGGCACGCCTTTGCCCTCCAGCAGGTTAAGCCACGCCCCGTCGGAGCCCAGGCGCGACCAGCTGCCACCGCCCAACGCCAACAGCACGGCAGCGCTGTGGACAACTTTTCGCCGTCCGGGCTGTGGATAAGTAAACCGCCCTCGGCATTCCAGCCCACCCAGCGATGCCGGGTGTGGATAACCACGCCCTGGTCGCGCAGGCGTTTGAGCCAGGCACGCAACAGCGGGGCGGCTTTCATATCGGTAGGAAATACGCGGCCGGAAGTGCCGACAAAGGTTTGGATGCCCAGACCATGGATCCATTCGCACAATGCCTGGGCACCAAACCCAAGCAGCAACGGCGCCATCTGCGGTGCGCGTTCGGCGTAGCGCGACACAAAAGCCGGGTACGCCTCGGAGTGGGTGATGTTCATGCCGCCCACGCCGGCCAGCAGGAACTTGCGCCCCACCGAAGGCATGCCGTCGTACAGGTCCACGCGCACCCCGGCCTGGCTCAAGACTTCGGCGGCCATCAGCCCGGCTGGGCCGCCGCCGATAATAGTGACGTGTGGAGGTGCGGTGTGAGGCATGGGCAAGGCTACACGGGCTGTGAATAAGCCGAGCATTCTACCGGACGGAGCGGCGGCTGCCTGATCAAAAAAATGTACACTTTCCTACAAGCCTTATGGCGGCTCGCTCTCAGCCGCTTACGCTCAAGTTATCCACAGGCCGTTCCACAGCCATTGTGGGTAACGCTCACAGCTCAATGACAACCTGATGACGTCCACACCCGTTGCGCGCTGTGGTGCAGGATGCCGTGGCGGCGCGCCAGGGCGGGGCGATCCTTGCTGTAGCCGCCGCCGATCACGCCCATCACCGGAATGTCGCGGCCCAGGCAATGGCGCATCACGCTTTCATCGCGGGCGGCCACGCCGGCGTCTGTCAGTTTGAGGTAGCCCAGGGCGTCGTCTTTATGCACATCCACACCGGCGTCGTACAGCACCAGGTCGGGCTGGTAGAGCGGCAGCAGGTAGTTGAGGGCATCGTCGACCACCTTGAGGTAGTCGGCGTCGCCCATGCCCATGGGCAACGGGATGTCCCAGTCGCTGTGGGCCTTGCGTGCCGGGAAGTTCTTTTCGCAGTGCAGCGACACGGTGATCGCCTCCGGCGTGTCGTGCAGGATGCGTGCGGTGCCGTCCCCTTGATGCACGTCGCAGTCGAAGATCAGCACGCGGTTGACCCGGCCGCTGGCCAGCAGGTAGCGGCTGATCACCGCGAGGTCATTGAAGATGCAAAAGCCCGCCGGGTAATCGTAATGCGCGTGATGGGTACCGCCCGCCAGGTGACAGGCCAGGCCGTGTTCCAGCGCCTGCTCGGCGGCCAGTATCGAACCGCCCACCGCCCGTACGGTGCGCCGGGCCAGGGCTTCGCTCCAGGGCAGGCCGAGGCGGCGCTGGTCTTCGCGGGACAACTCGCCGCTCATGTAGCGCTCGATATACCCAGGTTCATGGGCCAGGGCCAGAATGTCCGCCGGGCATAGCGGCGGGCGCAGCAGTTGGCTGTCCTGGGTCAGGCCGCTGTCCACCAGGTGGTCGCGCAACAGGCGAAATTTGTCCATGGGGAACCGGTGGTCCGGCGGGAACTCGGGGCTGTAGTCGTCGTGGTAGATCAATGGCAAAGGCATGGGATTTTCTGACGGGAAACTGCGAAGGATCTTACCAGCGCTGTACACTCACGCACATGGCAAGGGGAGGGGACCCATGGAGCCGATACTCGAATTGGAAAGCGCGCGTCTGGTGCTGCGCCCATGGCGCGACACCGACTTGCCGGAGTTTGCGCGCATGTGCGCCGACCCGCAGGTGATGCGCTATTTCCCGGCCAAACTCAGCCACCTGGAAAGCGCTGCGCTGATAGGGCGGATCCGCGGCCACTTCGCCGAATACGGCTTTGGCTTTTGGGCGTTGCAGCGTAAGGACACTGGTGAGTTCATCGGCCTGACCGGTTTGCAGAACGTCAACTTTGAAGCCGGTTTTACCCCGGCAGTGGAAATTGGCTGGCGCCTGGCTCGCGAGCATTGGGGCCTGGGTTACGCCAGTGAGGCGGCCTGGACCGCACTGCGCTGTGGTTTCGACCGTTTGCAGTTGGATGAAATTGTCGCCTTTACCACGGAGGCCAATCAGCCCTCACAAAAAGTCATGCAGGCCATCGGTATGCATTACGATCCGCAGGCAGATTTTGCACACCCCAAGGTCGCAGTCGATGACCCGCTGCGCCCGCATGTTTTGTACCGCATCACCCGCGCCCAATGGTTGGACACGCTGCACGGATAAGCAGCCCGGAATGCCCCATAGATTGTAGGAGTTGCTCTATGAGCCAAGTATTGGAAGATCTGGTGGACTTGCTGACCCTGGAGCCGATCGAGGAAAACCTCTTTCGCGGCCGCAGCCAGGACCTGGGTTTTCGTCAACTGTTCGGCGGCCAGGTGCTCGGCCAGTCGTTGTCGGCGGCCAGCCAGACCGTCGAAGAAGCACGCCACGTGCATTCGTTGCACGGTTATTTCCTGCGCCCCGGCGATGCGGCGTTGCCGGTGGTGTACTCGGTGGACCGCGTGCGCGATGGCGGCAGTTTCAGCACGCGCCGCGTCACGGCGATCCAGAAGGGCCACCCGATCTTCACCTGCAGCGCATCGTTCCAGTACGACGAAAAAGGCTTTGAGCATCAAACCACCATGCCCGTGGTGGTCGGCCCGGAAAACCTGCCGTCGGAGCTTGAGCTGACCCAGCAGCGCGCGCACCTGATCCCCGAGCACATGCGCGAAAAGCTGCTGTGCCCCAAGCCGATCGAAGTGCGCCCGGTCACCGAAAAAGACCCGTTCAACCCGCAGCCGTCCGACCCGGTCAAATACGTGTGGTTTCGCGCCGACGGTGCGCTGGCCGACACGCCGGCGCTGCATAAATACCTGTTGGCGTACGCCTCGGACTTCGGCCTGTTGACCACCTCGCTACTGCCGCATGGCAAGACCGTGTGGCAAAAAGACATGCAGGTCGCCAGCCTCGACCATGCGCTGTGGTTCCACGCCGACCTGCGCGCCGATGACTGGTTGCTGTATGCCATGGACAGCCCGTGGGCCGGCAATTCCCGCGGATTCTCGCGTGGCAGTGTGTACAACCGCGCCGGCCAACTGGTGGCATCGGTGACCCAGGAAGGGTTGATTCGCCATCGCAAGGATTGGGCATGAGCCTGAGCGACGTTAAGCACTGGGTATTTGATATGGACGGCACCCTCACGGTGGCCGTGCATGACTTTGCGGCCATCCGCGTGGCGCTGGAGATACCGCCCGAGGACGACATCCTCACCCATCTGGCCGCATTGCCCGCCGATGTCGCGGCGGCCAAGCATGCCTGGTTGCTGGAGCATGAGCGTGAGTTGGCGCTGGGCTCGGTGGCGGCCACTGGCGCGGTGGAGTTGGTGCGCGAATTGGCCAGTCGTGGGTATCGCCTGGGGATTCTGACGCGCAATGCGCAGGCATTGGCGCATGTGACGCTGGAAGCGATTGGCCTGGCAGAGTGTTTTGCCATCGACGACATACTCGGCAGAGAGGATGCGCCGCCCAAGCCCGACCCGGGTGGGTTGTTGAAACTGGCGGCCGCGTGGGACGTGGCGCCGAGTGAGTTGGTGATGGTCGGCGATTACCGTTTTGACCTGGATTGCGGTCGGGCGGCGGGCGCCCGCACGGTGCTGGTCAACCTGCCGGACAACCCCTGGCCGGAGTTGGCGGATTGGCATGCACCAGACTGCACGGTACTGCGCCGAATGATTTAGCCCAGTCAATAAAGATCAAATGTGGGGGCAAGCCCCTCCCACATTTTGAGCCGGTTTCTTCAGGGGTTATTGGGGAACAGCGCCTTTTGCCCCTCCGGCGAGGTAAACATCCTATCCCCGTCATGCCCCACCCCCGGCACTTCCACCAGCTTCTGGCGCAGTTGCGGATGGCGCAGCGTGAGATAGTCAAAGTAGTGGTGTCCGCGAATCAATCGATACGCGCCCTGGGTCTCGGCTTCGCAGCCTTTGTCCAGCGCCGGGTGGTTGGGGTTGGTGTCTTGCTGGCCCAGCAGGTAGGTGATGTCCCGTGACACATAGACCTGTTCCAGATGTTGCGGGCTCTGGCCATGGGCGTAGGCGGGCAGGTGCTGCATGCCGTACTTCCAGTCGTTGAAACCCGGGCACAGGGTTGCGTCGAACTGGACCGGGCGTTGCGGGCTGAAGTAGGCGTAGGACGAAGGGTTGGCCACCACATAGCGCAGGCGGATGCCTTCGGCTTGCAGAGTCGGGTGGTCGTGACCGGTGAGGGCGAAGCGCTGGACGACTTGCCCGCCGCCGGAATGCCCGGCCACTACGATTTCCTTGAGCGCCGGGAACAGTGTGCGGTTGCCCAGGTGCTTGATGAGTTGGTCCAGCACGCCGTAAGAACTGAGTTGGCCAGGGCCGACCGACGGCTCGCCAGCCATCCAGCTGTTGCCGTTCCAGCGCAATACCTGTTGACCCAACGCGTGGCGCCTCACATCGGCGTTGTTGAGAAACTGCGGTGCAATCACCAGGGTCGCGGCGCCAACCCCCGCGTGTTCAGCGGCCTCCTTGCCGCTTTGCAGGTAGGTCTGCGCATTGCGCAAGCGGCCATGCACGATGATCAACGCGCGGGTCACGCGGGGCAGCGGCTGGCGCCAGTCCTGGCTCAGGCCCAGGCTGAGGTCGCCGGCCTGCAGGTGGAACCGCTCGGGGCTGACCACCGCGACGCCATGCTCGGCGGCCAGGGTTGAACACGAGACCAGAACCCCCAGCAGCACACCCCATGGTTTATTCATTCAAAGGCTCTTGGCGGCAAACGTATCGCATTGAGTGATCTGGCCCTGGGCGAAGCCGGTCTTGAACCAGCGCACCCGCTGCGCCGAAGTGCCGTGGGTAAACGAGTCCGGCACCACGCGGCCCTGACCCTGCTGTTGCAAATGGTCATCGCCAATGGCGTTGGCCGCGTTCAGGGCTTCTTCGATGTCGCCGGGCTCCAGCCAGTTCAAGCGTTTTTGCGCGCGGTTGGCCCACACGCCGGCAAAGCAGTCGGCTTGCAGTTCCTGGCGTACCAATAGGCCGCCGTCGCCTTGCATCTGTCGGCCTTGCTGGCGCGCGGCCTGGATCTTGGACGAGATGCCCAGCAGGGTCTGCACGTGGTGCCCCACTTCGTGAGCGATCACGTAAGCCTGGGCAAAGTCGCCGGCGGCCTGGAAGCGTTGCGACATTTCCCGGAAGAAGTCCAGGTCCAGGTACACCTGTTGATCCGCCGGGCAATAAAACGGGCCAGTGGCCGAGGTGGCGCCACCGCAGGCGGAATTGACCCGGCCACGGAACAGGATCAGTTTCGGGTTCTTGTAGGCCAGGCCGTTTTCCTGGAACACCTGGGCCCAGGTGTCTTCAGTGTCGCCCAGCACCGCACGCACGAAATCGGCCTGCTCATCGTTGGCCGGCGGCGCCTGGCGCGTCTGTGTGCTGACCGACGGCGCCTGTTCCATCTGGCCGGTCAACTGGCCGAGGATCTGCAGCGGGTCCTGGCCGGTCAGCCAGCCGATGCCGACGATCAGCACAATCGCCGTGAGGCTCAGGCCCTTGCCGCCACCAAAGCGCATGCCGCCACCACCGCCGCCACTGTCATCCCGCGCATCCACCACGTTGTCGCTGCGTCGGCCTTTTTCCATAGCATGGGGCAATCCTCTTGATGAACGGTCCTACAAAGTTATGGGTGGAGTATGGCCGTTATTAGCGGCAATACCCTTCACCGGTGTTCACGATCAAACAGTCTTTTTTATCGGCCAGCCACTTCAGGCCGGTGGCTTCGCCGTCGCCGGCCCGCAGCAGTTGTGGGCCGTCCGGGCGTACGAAGGCGATGCCCTCTTCATTGGCTTCACCCTTGAAGGTGCCGCTGTCGGTGGCGTCGAGGCCGTATTGCATGGTGAGCCGATAATGGCCACGGCCGATGGCGTCGTCCTTGGCGATGGTCAGGTTCAGGCCTTCGACGCCAACCCATTGGCCGACCCACTTATCGGTGGGCGGGTGTTCCGGTACCAGGGTGGCTTGTACCGACGCCGGCGCGGGTTTTGGCGCGTCCTTGGCTTGCTCGTTACAGGCGGTAAGCAGGGCAAGGGCAGACACAACAAAGAAGATTTTTTTCATAGCAAAGCCTTGGTTGAAAAGTGTGCAGCGCGGGGGCGGGCGTGCAGGGTTGGACTCGAATCCGCTGATTTAGTGCGCTGTTCGCCCGGTGTTTGGTTATGCTCTTGGGGCAGACTCCGGCCCGGCTGCTAGATTACCGGGTTAGCGCTACCTCGTTCAGTGCTCAGTGTTCCGCTCGCCACGCAAGAGAATTCCATGACTGTCAGTACCCCACTTTCCGGCGTCAACCACCCCTTTAAAGGCATCCTGCTGATTGTGCTGGCGACGTTCCTGTTTTCCAGCCACGACGCCTTGTCCAAATACCTGGCCGGGTTCTACCCGATCGTGATGGTGGTGTGGGCGCGGTATGTGGTGCACACCTTGCTGATGGCCGGCATCTTCCTGCCGCAATCGGGCCTGCGCGTGCTGCGCAGCAAACGGCCCGGTATGCAGGTGGTGCGGGCGTTGTGCCTGTTGGGCACCAGTCTGTTTTTTACCAGCGCCTTGCATTACATCCCCCTGGCGGAAGCCACGGCGGTGAACTTCCTCGCACCGATCCTGGTGACGGCTCTCTCGGTGCCGCTGCTGGGCGAACACGTCACGCGCGGCCAATGGCTGGCGGTGATCTGCGGGTTTGTCGGCGTGCTGGTGATCATCCATCCCGGCGGCGAGCTGTTCACCCCGGCGGTGCTGCTGCCATTGTGTTCGGCGATGTTCTTCTGCTTTTACCAGTTGCTCACACGCATCCTCAGCCAATACGACACGCCCACTACCAGCAACTTCTTTGCCGGGCTGTGCAATACCCTGGTGATGAGTGCGATGGTGCCGTTCTTCTGGCAGGTGCCGACGCTGTGGCACGGCGTGTTGATGCTGGCGCTGGGCACGTGCGGGATGACCGCGCACTTGATGCTGACCCAGGCGTTCCGCTTTGCGGCGCCGGCCTTGCTGGCGCCGTTCGGCTATTGCCAGATCGTGTTTGCGGGGTTGTTGGGCTGGCTGGTATTCAGCCATACCCCCGACATGACCACGGTGGCCGGTATCGGGGTGATCTGCATGAGCGGGTTGGCCGCTGCCTGGCAGCAGCGGCGTCGTTGAATTACACGTCTACCGTAGGAATCTTGCGCGGCGCCATGAAGTACATCCACGTCAGCGCAATGAAGTACATCGCCGGAATCAGGGTGAACAACACGGTGTAGTTGTTGTTGGTCACGGTGAGGATATGGCCGACGATCTGGGTCATGAACATGCCGCCGATGGCCGCGCACATGCCGCCGAAGCCGAACACCGTGCTCATCATGTGCTTGGGCGTGTAGTCCATCACCAGGCTCCAGATGTTGGCCGTCCAGGCCTGATGCGCGCCGATGGCCAGGGAGATCGCAAATACCGCGACCCACAGTTGGCTGGAACCGGCCGCCATGATCACGCCCACGATGCAGCAGGCAAACAGCAGCATCGATAGCAGCCGCGCCTTGATTGGGTTCATCCCGCGGCCGATCAGGAATGACGACAGGATGCCACCGCCCACACTGCCGAAGTCGGCGGTCAGGTAGATGATGATCAGCGGGATGCCCATTTGGGTCACGTTGATGCCCAGGTTGTATTGCTGGTTCAGGAACGGCGGCAGCCAATACAGGTAGAACCAGAACACCGGCGCGGTCAGCGCATAGGCGATGGCGAACGCCCAGGTGCCGCGCATGCGCAGGATGCGGCTGAACGGGACGCCGGGTTGTTCCGGCTCGGCGTGCTGTTGCACGTAGTCCAGTTCCGATTGTTTGACGGTTGGGTGCTCTTCCGGGTTGTAGTATTTCAGCCCCCAGAACACCAGCCAGATCGCGCCGAGCGATGCCATGCACAAGAACGCCGCCTGCCAGCCCCACACATGCAGGATCAACGGCAGCAGCATCGGCGTCATCATCGCGCCGACGTTGGTGCCGGCGTTGAAGATACCGGTGGCCACCGCGCGCTCACCCGCCGGGAACCACAGGCGTGTGGTCTTGACGCAGGCCGGGTAGTTGGCGGCCTCGGTCAGCCCGAGGATAAAGCGGCACACCATAAAGCCGACGGCCGAGGTGGCCAGGCCGTGGGCGCCGGTGGCCAGGCTCCACAGCAGCACCGCGCAAAAGAACACGCGTTTCACGCCGACGCGGTCGATCAAGCGGCCTTGCAGCACAAAGCCGATCGCATAACCCACCTGGAACCAGAAGTTGATGTTGGCGTAGTCCATCGCCGTCCAGCTCATTTCTTTGGCGAGGATAGGTTGCATCACGCCCAACGCGGCGCGGTCGATGTAGTTGAGGGTGGTGGCGAAAAACACCAGGGCCAGCATGCCCCAGCGGGTTTTGCCTACGGCCATGGCGCCGCGGATCTTGTCGCCGATGCCGGCGTGCGGGGTGCCGGGGCGCGAGGCCAGGGCGGAGTTTTGCAGAGGCATGTGGTTGTACCCGTTTTTTGAAATTTTTATGGTGTGTTCTGGGTCTTTTTCTTACAGGTAGAAGCGAAGTCGATGGTGCGCAGTGGCTAAAAAATCGTCAATTCGCTATGGGGCATTGTGTTCGATAATCGCACTGAAAACTAACCGGTTCGTACATTTTAATTGCTGCGCGTAGGCTGGCGGCGAATAATTTGCCACAAACAACAATTGCCGGGAGTCGCCCATGCAACGTTCCATCGCCACTGTGTCCTTGAGCGGCACCCTGCCGGAAAAGCTCGAAGCCATTGCCGCCGCCGGGTTTGATGGGGTCGAGATCTTTGAAAACGACTTGTTGTATTACGACGGCAGCCCGCGCGAAGTTAAACAAATGTGCGCCGACCTGGGTATCGCTATCACGCTGTTCCAGCCGTTCCGCGACTTTGAAGGCTGCCGACGCGACCGCCTGGCGCGCAACCTGGAGCGCGCCGAGCGCAAGTTCGACCTGATGCAGGAACTGGGCACCGACCTGGTGCTGGTGTGCAGCAACGCCGCGGCGGATTCGGTGGGCGATGAACGTATTCTGCTCGACGACCTCAGCCTGTTGGCCGAACATGCCGGCCGCCGAGGTTTGCGCATCGGCTATGAAGCGCTGGCCTGGGGCAGGCATGTGAACACCTGGCAGCAGGTGTGGAACCTGGTGCGTCAGGTCGATCACCCCAGCCTGGGCGTGTTGCTCGACAGTTTCCACACCTTGTCGCTCAAGGGCGACCCGAGTGCCATCGCCCAGATCCCCGGCGATAAGATCTTCTTCGTGCAAATGGCCGACGCGCCGATCCTGGCCATGGACGTGCTGGAGTGGAGCCGGCATTTTCGCTGCTTCCCTGGCCAGGGTGAATTTGACCTGGCGGGCTTCCTCGCGCCGATCATCAAGAGTGGCTACACCGGGCCGTTGTCCCTGGAAATTTTCAACGATGGCTTCCGCGCCGCGCCGAACCGCGCGAATGCCGCCGATGGCCTGCGATCGCTGCTGTACCTGGAAGAGAAAACCCGCGAACGGCTGGCCGAGGAGCAGCCCGCCGCGCCGCTGGATATTCTCTTCGAAACCCCGGCGGCCAGCGAGTACGACGGCATTGAGTTTCTTGAGTTCGCCGTGGATGAAAACCTTGGCGCCAAGCTGACCCATTGGCTGGAGCGTCTGGGTTTCGTCAAGGCCGGGCAGCACCGTTCCAAGAGCGTGAGCCTGTTGCGCCAGGGCGATATCAACTTGATCCTCAATTGCGAGCCCTATTCCTTCGCGCATAATTTTTTCGAAGCCCATGGGCCGTCGTTGTGCGCCACCGCCATCCGGGTCAAGGACAGTGCCAAGGCCCTGGAACGAGCGGTGGCCTACAAGGGCCAGCCCTATCGTGGCCTGGTCGGGCCCAACGAACTGGAACTTGCGGCCGTGCGCGCGCCGGATGGCAGCCTGATTTACCTGGTAGACCAAGGCGAAGGCGGGCTGTACGACACCGATTTCAACCTGCAACCGGCCGCGACCGATGGCGGTGGCCTGCTGCGCATCGACCATATGGCCATGGCCTTGCCGGCCGACAGCCTCGACAGTTGGGTGCTGTTCTACAAGAGCCTGCTGGATTTCGAAGCCGATGACGAAGTGGTGCTGCCCGACCCGTATGGCCTGGTTAAAAGCCGCGCATTGCGTAGCCGCTGCAGCTCGATTCGCCTGCCCCTGAACATCTCCGAGAACCGCAACACCGCCATTTCCCACGCGCTGTCGAGCTATCGCGGCTCTGGCGTGCACCATATTGCCTTCGACTGTGCGGATATTTTCGCCGAGGTGCGCCGCGCCAAAGAGGCCGGCGTACCGCTGCTGGACATCCCGCTCAACTACTACGACGACCTGGCGGCGCGTTTCGACTTTGACGATGAGTTCCTCAGCGAACTGGCGTACTACAACGTGTTGTACGACCGTGACGCCCAGGGCGGTGAGTTATTTCACGTGTACACCGAACCGTTCGAAGGGCGGTTTTTCTTCGAAATCATCCAGCGCAAGCACGGCTATGCCGGCTACGGAGCGGCCAACGTGGCCGTGCGTCTGGCGGCGATGGCCAAATCGCGCAGCGGTGCCTTGCGCCAGGCGCGTTTATAACGGCGAGTCGAGCGCTTCCTTCGGCAGGCGCCGCGGCCCATAATCAGCGCCTGCACAACAATGGCCGTGAGCGCACCATGACCTCGAGTCCCGAACTCCCTGCGGTGTCAGACGCACCGCGCAAGAGTCGTAAGAACAACCCGGAAAAGACCCGCGAAAACATACTCCAGGAGGCTATTGCGGAGTTTGTCCAGCAGGGCCTTTCCGGGGCTCGAGGTGGACGCCATCGCCGAGCGCATTCACACCTCCAAGCGCATGATCTATTACTACTTCGGTAGCAAGGAGCAGCTGTACGTCGAGGTGCTGGAGAAGCTCTACGGCGATATCCGCAATACCGAAACGCGCATGAACCTCACCGCGCTTGAACCGCGTGAGGCGATCCGGCGGTTGGTGGAATTCACCTTTGATCACCATGACCAGAACGTGGATTTTGTGCGGATCGTCAGCATCGAAAATATCCACAATGCCGAGTACGTGAAGCGCACCGACACGATCAAGGCGATGAACAGCAAGATCCTGGAAGGGCTGGGGGAGACCTTGCGCCGCGGGGCTGAAATGGGCGTATTCCGGGAAGGGCTGGAGCCGTTGGATGTGCACTTGCTGATCAACTCATTCAGCTTTTACCGGGTGTCCAACCGCCACACGTTCAGTGAGATCTTTCAGATCGAGCTGTCGGATGAGGCGGTTAAACAACGGCATCGCGAGATGATCTGTGAGTCGGTGTTGCGGTACCTGCAGGCCTGAATTCACCGCAGAACCTCATGTGAAAACTGGCTCAAAATGTGGGAGGGAGCAAGCCCCCTCCCACATTTGGATTTGGTTTCTACAGTCAGGTATTCATGCTCTTGAAGTGCGCCAACATCCGTTGCGCATCCGCCACCTCGCCACTGAACAACTCAAACGCCTTCACCGCCTGGAACACCGCCATGTTGCCGCCATCCAGCGTGCGGCAACCCAGGGCGCGGGCGTTGCGCAGCAGTTCGGTTTCGAGTGGGAAATACACGATTTCCGCAACCCACAATTGCGCCCGCAAGAAGGCTGCCGGCACCGGCATACCGGGCAGTTTGGCCATGCCCATTGGCGTGGTGTTGACCAGGCCATCCGCCTCGGCCAGGGCGTTTTCCAAATCCTGACCCACTTGCGCGCGGCCGCTGCCGAAACGCTGGGCGAGGTTATCCACAAGCTCGCGGGCACGCTGGGCATCCACGTCAAAAATACTCAAGTGCTCCACGCCTTCGGCCAGCAGTGCATGGGCCACCGCAGCGCCCGCGCCACCGGCGCCCATCTGCACCACGCGCCGGCGCGGCGCATCACTCAGGTTGCGTCGAAACCCTTCAGCAAACCCCAGGCAATCGGTGTTGTGGCCGATGCGTTTGCCGTCTTTGAACACCACCGTATTCACCGCGCCAATGCCCCTGGCTTCGTCGGACAGTTCATCGAGCAACGGCAGGATCGCCTGTTTGCACGGGTAGGTAATGTTCAGCCCGGTAAAGTGCATCTGCTCGGCGGCGCGTAGGAGGTCGGGCAGGGCGTTGATGTCCAGGCCCAGGGGCTCAAGGTCGATGAGACGGTACAGGTAACGCAAGCCTTGGGCGTCGCCTTCCTGTTCATGCAGGGCTGGGGTGCGGGAGGCTTGGATACCGGCGCCGATCAGGCCGGCGAGGATGCGCGATTTCATTGAGCTGAACCCTTGAGCAACCGGCTGAAATGTTCCAGGGCCAGGTGGTAACCATGGCTGCCAAAGCCTGCGAGCACTGCCTTGGCGATGGGCGACACGAACGAGTGATGACGAAACGCCTCACGTGCATGCACGTTGGATAAATGCACTTCGATCACCGGCACTTCACTGGCCACCAGCGCATCGCGGATCGCTACCGAGGTGTGGGTCCAGGCCGCCGGGTTGATCACGATGCCGGCGCAACGTTCGCGGGCGCCGTGGATCCACTCGAGCAATTCACCTTCGTGGTTGGTCTGGCGAAATTCGATCTTCAGCCCGAGTTTCTCGGCGCTGCGCCCGCACAGGGCGGCGACGTCGGCCAGGGTTTCGTGGCCATAGGTGGCGGGCTCGCGGGTGCCGAGCAGGTTGAGGTTGGGGCCGTTGAGCACCAGCACGATAGGCGGCATCAGATGTATCTCCACAGGTCTTGTTCGTTGTGGGGATAAAATGTACTGAATGGTTAATTTGGTCAATTAAAGGCGGCGGATGTGTTCGATTATCGAACCTTTAATCAGCCGCCGGAACAGCGCCGCTCTCACATGTCGGGCGGCGGTGTGCGTCGGGTTTATCGCCGGGTCAGCAACACCCCGGATTCCATATGGTGCGTCCATGGGAACTGGTCAAACAGCGCACAGCGGGTAATGCGGTGCGTGTCATGCAGTTGCGCGATGTTCGCCGCCAAGGTTTGCGGGTTGCAGGAGATGTACAGGATGTTGTCGAAGCGTCGGGTCAGTTCGCAGGTGTCCGGGTCCATGCCGGCGCGTGGCGGGTCGACGAATACGCTACCGAACTCGTAACTCTTCAGGTCGATGCCGTGCAAGCGCCGGAAGGGGCGCACGTCGTTGAGCGCTTCGGTGAGTTCTTCGGCGGAGAGGCGCACCAGGTTGACGTTACCCACCGCGTTTTCATCGAGGTTGCTCAAGGCTGCGTTGACCGAAGTCTTGCTGATTTCGGTGGCCAGCACTTTGCGTACGCGGGTCGCCAGCGGCAGGGTGAAGTTGCCGTTGCCGCAATACAGCTCCAGCAAGTCATCCGGGCGCTCGCCCAACGCTTCGTAGGCCCAGTTGAGCATCTTCTGGTTTACCGTGCCGTTGGGCTGGGTGAACGCGCCTTCAGGTTGGCGGTAGCTGAAGGTGCGCCCGCCAACCTCGAGTTTTTCCACCACGTAGTCGTGGCCGATCACATCGCGCTTGCCCTTGGAGCGGCCGATGATGCTCACGTTCAGGTCGGCCGCGAGTTTGTTCGCCGCCGTGTGCCAATGCTCATCCAGCGGGCGGTGATAGCACAGGGTGATCATTGCGTCGCCCGCCAGTGTGGTGAGGAACTCCACCTGGAACAGCTTGTGGCTCAGGGCGGCGCTGGCCTGCCAGGCGGCCTTGAGCTGCGGCATCAATTGGTTGATGCGCTGGCTGGCGATGGGGAACTCTTCGATCAGGATCGGCGTGCGCTTGTCGTCCTGGGAAAACATCGCGTAGTGGCGCTCGCCGGCTTCGCGCCACAGGCGGAACTCCGCCCGCAGGCGAAAGTGCTGCAGGGGCGAGTCGAATACCTGCGGTTCGGGCGCGTCGAACGGTGCCAGCAGGTCACGCAGGCGCGTGACCTTGTCTTGCAGTTGCGCGGTGTAGTGTGCGGCGTCAAAAGTCATGCGTTGAACCAGCCCAGCTTGATCACAAACAGAATCGACAGAATCACCAGCGCCGGGTTCAGCTCACGGTAGCGGCCCGAAAGCAGCTTGATGGCGGTCCAGGCGATGAAACCGAAGGCGATGCCGTTGGCGATGGAGTAAGTGAAGGGCATCGCCAGGGCGGTGATCACCACCGGCGCGGCCACAGTAATGTCATCCCAGTCGATTTCGGCCAGGCCCTGGGTCATCAGCACCGCCACGAACAGCAGCGCCGGCGCGGTGGCGAAGGCCGGTACGCTGGCGGCCAGCGGCGAGAAGAACAACGCCAGCAGGAACAGGATCGCGACCACGATGGCCGTCAGGCCGGTTCGGCCACCGGCACTCACGCCCGCGGCGGATTCGATGTAACTGGTGGTGGTCGAGGTGCCCAGCAGCGAGCCGGCCATGGCGGCGGTGCTGTCGGCGATCAGCGCACGGCCCATTTTCGGCATGTGGCCGTCCTTGCTCATCAGGCCGGCGCGCTTGGCGACGCCGATCAGGGTGCCGGAGTTGTCGAACAGGTCGACGAACAGGAAGGCGAAGATCACGCTGACCAGGCCGATATCCAGCGCGCCCTTGATATCCAGCTGCAGGAAGGTCGGGGCCAGGGAGGGTGGCATCGAGGTCACGCCGCCGAACGGGGTCACGCCCAATACGATGGAGGCGATGGTGACCGCGAGAATACCGATCAACACCGCACCGCGCACGGCCAAGGCTTCCAGTGCGACGATCAGCACGAAACCGAGGGTGGCGAGGATGGGGGCGGCTTTTGTCAGGTCGCCCAGGCCAACCATGGTGGCCGGGTTGCTGACCACGATCTGCGCGTTGTGCAGTGCGATCAACGCGAGGAACAGGCCGATACCGGCGGCAATCGCCGAGCGCAGGGGCAGGGGGATGGCGTTGATGATCCACTCACGGATACGGAAGATCGACAGCAGGAAGAACAGCACCGCCGAAATAAAGACCGCCCCCAACGCCACCTGCCAGGTGTGGCCCATGTGCAGCACCACGGTGTAGGTAAAGAAGGCGTTGAGGCCCATGCCCGGCGCGAGCGCAATCGGGTAGTTGGCGATCAGGCCCATCACGGTGGAACCGATGGCGGCCGCCAGGCAAGTCGCGACGAACACCGCGCCCTTGTCCATGCCGGTTTCGCCGAGGATGCTCGGGTTCACGAACAGGATGTAGGCCATGGCCAGGAATGTCGTGATACCCGCGAGGATCTCGGTGCGCACGTTGGTGTTGTGTGCCTTGAGTTGAAACAGCTTTTCCAGCATGCCGGCTCCCTGTGACGCTATTTTGCGTCGTGATTTGTTGACCTCTAAGTCAAAGCACAAACTGCGCCAAGCGCCTGTGGTTTCAGAGAGGATCGGAAAAAGCGGCGCATCATACCAGCAGCCGAGGCTGTGTGGCGCATGGCCTTGAGGCATACTGCGCCGACGTTCAACAGCGGGTCATCGACAGCATGAAAAAAGCCAACGCGTGGAGTCTAGCCCTGATCCCTTGTCTCGGCCTGTGGCTGGGCGCGGCACCAGCGTGGAGCGCGACTGCACCGGCCTTGAGCGAGGTGCGCGTGTTCAAGGTCGAATCGGCGCGGTGCACGGAAACCATCCCGGAGCGCGCCGGCAGCACCCAGATGTGTACCCACCGTGGGCCCACCAAGGTGTCGGTGATGGAGGTGGGCCTGGGCAACAACCCGGTCGGCCTGTTCAACGGCGCGGTACTCAACGGCCAGCGCACGGCGGTGTGCCAGGTCGGTAACATCAGCCAGGCCTGCAATGGCGCGGGCACCTTGATGGGCTACATCTATGTGTTTGACCTGGACGTCGAGGCCCAGGGCTGGTTCGAATACAGCAACTCCTCGATCAACCCCCCGCGCAACACCCTGAAAACCCAGCTCAATATCCACTGATCAATCAGCTTGAACGCTCAAAACCCCGGGAAGTCGTACCCCTTGAGACGGCGGTTTCCCTGAACGCCGCGGACGTACACCAACCGTGAGGTGTTTATGAGCGCGACCCCCAATGGCGCGGCGGCCCAACCGTTCGTCGCCCACTCGATACGCTTGAGCTTGAATGGCCAGGATCGCCAATTGGACGTCCTGCCCTGGACCACCTTGCTCGACCTGCTGCGCGAACAACTCGACCTGGTCGGCAGTAAAAAGGGCTGCGATCACGGCCAATGTGGCGCCTGCACCGTGTTGCGCGACGGCAAGCGCATCAATGCCTGCCTGACCCTGGCGGTGATGTGCGATGGCGCCGAGCTGACCACCATCGAAGGCCTGGCCAACGGCGACCAACTGCACCCGATGCAGCAAGCCTTCATCAAGCATGACGCCTTCCAATGTGGCTACTGCACCCCCGGCCAGATCTGCTCCGCCGTCGGCCTGGCCAATGAAGGCCGTGCCCACGACACGGCGCAAATCCAGGAATTGATGAGCGGCAACCTGTGCCGCTGCGGCGCCTATTCCAATATCCGCGATGCCATTGAAGATGCCCTGGGAGGTGAGCGATGAATCCCTTCCATTACAGCAAGCCCGTTAATGTGCAGGAAGCTGTGCACCTGAGCAGCGGTGTGTCGCGCTTCATCGCCGGCGGCACCAACCTGCTGGACCTGATGAAAGAGAACATCAGCCACCCTGAGCACCTGATCGACATCACTGGCCTGCCGCTGCATGACATCCAGCAAACCGCCGACGGCGGCCTGCGCATCGGCGCGCTGGTGAGCAATGCCGACCTGGCCTGGCACCCCTTGATCGAACAGCGTTACCCCTTGCTGTCCCAGGCCATCCTGGCCGGGGCGTCGCCGCAACTGCGCAATATGGCCAGTACCGGTGGCAACCTGTTGCAACGCACCCGTTGCTATTACTTCTATGACGCCACGGTGCCCTGCAATAAGCGCGAGCCCGGCAGCGGCTGCCCGGCGCGCAGCGGTTTGAACCGCATCCATGCGATCCTCGGTGCCAGCGAGCAGTGTGTGGCCACTCACCCATCGGACATGTGCGTGGCCCTGGCGGCGCTGGAGGCGCGAGTGCATGTCGAAGGCCGCGCCGGCGCCAGGGTGATCGAGTTCGCCGACTTCCACCGCTTGCCCGGCGATGCACCGCAACGCGACAACCAATTGGCCGACGATGAACTGATCACCGCCATTGAACTGCCCGCCGATCAGTTGGCGCGGCACAGCCATTACCTCAAGGTCCGCGATCGCGCCTCCTATGCCTTCGCCTTGGTTTCCGTCGCCGCCGCGCTTGAACTGAACGGCGATGTGATCACCGATGCGCGCCTGGCCCTCGGCGGCGTGGCCCACAAACCCTGGCGTGACCGCGCAGTGGAAACCGCGTTGATCGGCCAGGCCGTCAGCCGCGAAACCTTCAGCAACGCCGCTGATGCCTTATTGCAAGACGCCGAGCCGCTGGAACACAACGGCTTCAAGATCAAGCTGGCGCGCCGTGCAATTATTCGCGCCTTGAGCGACGCCGCTGTCGCAGGAGAACAGCCATGAGTGCCATCGGCAAACCCCTGGACCGTGTCGACGGTGTGCTCAAGGTCACGGGCCAGGCGCGTTATGCAGCGGAATTTCCCGAAGACGGCCTGCTGCATGGCAGCGTGGTGTCCAGCAGCATTGCCAAAGGCCGGGTAACCCGTATCGATGCTTCAAAAGCCCTGGCACTGCCGGGTGTGGTGGACGTTATCCATCACCTCAACCGGCCGACAATCGCCAGCTACGACGACGCTTTTGCCGACGCCGATGCCGCCGATGGCTCGCCGTTTCGCCCGCTCTACAACGACCGCGTGCTCTACAGCGGGCAGCCGTTGGCCCTGGTGGTGGCAGACAACCTGGAACTGGCCCGGCATGCGGGCTCCCTGGTCGAAATCGAGTACGACCGCGACGCCTTCGAGACGGACCTGCTCACCCAGCAGGAGCGGGCCCACCCCTCACCGCAAACGCCGCCCGCGCCGCGCGGCGACTTCCAGGCCGAGTGGGCCGGCGCGGCCATCAGCCTCGATCTGCACTACAGCACGCCCATCGAACACCACAACCCCATGGAACCCCATGCCAGTACCGTGCTGTATCAGCCGGACGGCACGTTGCATATCCATGAAAAAACCCAGGGGCCGCAGAACTGCCAGGCCTATGTGCAAAAAGTCTTCGGCCTGGATAAAAGCCAGGTGCGCGTCTTCGCCGCGTTTGTCGGTGGTGCGTTCGGCTCGGGCCTGCGCCCGCAGTACCAACTGCCGCTGGCGGTGATGGCCGCGCTGGCGCTCAAGCGTTCGGTGCGTGTCACCCTCACGCGCCAGCAGATGTTCACCTTCGGCTACCGCCCACGCACCTTGCAGCGCCTGCAAATGGGCGCGGCGGCCAACGGTCGGTTGCTGGCGCTGGGGCGCACGGCGATTGGCCAGACCTCGCGCTTCGAAGACTTCAGCGAGCACGTGGTGGAGTGGAGCGGCATGCTCTACCACTGCGACAACGTGCAACTGACCTACAAACTGGTGCCGCTGGACGTGTTCACGCCGCTGGACATGCGCGCACCCGGCGCCGCCCTGGGGTTGATCGGCCTGGAATGCGCCATGGATGAACTGGCCTGCGCCCTGGCCATCGACCCGGTGCAACTGCGGCTGATCAACTATGCAGAGCGCAACGGCAACGAAGACAAACCCTGGTCGAGCAAAGCCCTGCGCGAATGCTACCGCGAGGGCGCCGAGCGGTTCGGCTGGAAGCAGCGCAACCCGGAACCGCGCAGCATGCGCGATGGCCGCCAGTTGATCGGCTGGGGCATGGCCGGCGGCGTGTGGGAGGCCATGCAAATGAAGGCCAGCGCCAAGGCGCGTATCGACACTGAAGGCAAACTGACGGTCAGCAGCGCGACCACGGATATCGGCACCGGTACCTACACGGTGATGACCCAGATTGCGGCGCAAGCCAGCGGTGTGGCCATGGGTGATGTGAGCTTCCTGCTCGGCGATTCCTCACTGCCCCCCGCGCCGCTGCAGGGCGGCTCGTTTACCGTGTCGTCGGTGGGCACCGCCGTGCAGCAAGCCTGCGAAGCGTTGACGGCCAAACTGCTGGGCATCGCTCGGCAGACGTACCCGGTATTCAAGGAGGCCGAGTCCGTGCGCTTTGAAGACGGCCAACTGCATACCGGTGATGTGAGTGTGTCGCTGGCGCAACTGGTCAAGGACAGTGGTCAAGCGACGCTGGAGGCACAGGTGGACAGCCAGCCCGACAAAAAACGCGAGGGCTATGCCACCGCCACTCATTCGGCGGTTTTTGTGGAAGTTCGCGTCGACGAAGACCTGGGCACTATCAAGGTCAGCCGGGTGGTCAGCGCGATTGCCGCCGGGCGGGTGGTCAATCCGAAAATGGCGCGCAGCCAGATCCTCGGCGGCGTGGTGTGGGGCATCGGCATGGCGTTGCATGAAGAAACCCAGGTCGACCACCGGTTGGGGCGCTACATGAACCACAGCCTGGCCGAGTATCACATCCCGGTGAATGCCGATATCGGCGAGATTGACGTGGTGTTTGTTCAAGAGCACGACGAGATCGTCAACGCCCTGGGGTCCAAGGGCGTGGGGGAGATCGGCATTGTCGGCGTGGCGGCGGCGGTGGCGAATGCGATCTACCACGCCACCGGCAAGCGGGTGCGGGAGTTTCCGATCACGTTGGATAAGGTGCTCTGAAAACACCGCACAACCCTTGTGGGAGGGGGCTTATTACCCAATAAGGTCGCGTGGTGACGCTCAGACTTTGGCTTCTTCCACCGGCACATGCATCCGGTCCCGATTCGCCAGCGTCGGAAACAGTTTGATCCACACCCCGGTCACCACCAGCGTACCGATGCCGCCCATCACCACCGCCGGCACGGTGCCGAACCAGTGCGCGGTGATGCCGGATTCGAACTCGCCCAATTGATTGGAGGCGCCGATAAACAGGCCGTTGACCGCACTGACCCGCCCGCGCATTTCGTCCGGTGTTTCCAGTTGCACGAACGACGCACGGATAACCATGCTGATCATGTCCGCCGCGCCCAGCACCACCAGCACCGCGAGGGAAAACCAGAACGAGGTGGACAGGCCGAAGGCAATGGTCGCCACGCCGAACACGCCGACGGCGGTGAACATCACGCGGCCCACCTGGCGGTCGACCGAGAAGCGCGCCAGCCACAATGACATCAACAACGCGCCCACCGCCGGTGCCGAACGCAACAGGCCCAGGCCCCAGGCGCCGGTCAGCAGGATGTCCTTGGCGAACACCGGCAGCAGCGCGGTGGCGCCGCCCAGCAGCACGGCGAACAGGTCGAGGGAAATCGCCCCGAGGATGTCGGGGCGGCTGCGGATAAAACGGATGCCGGCCAGCAGCGAATCCAGGGTCGCCTTGCCTTTGTTCAGCGGGGTCTGGCGGGCGGGCAGGTTGAGGGTCAGCAGGCAGGCGATGAGGTACAGCGCCACCGTGGGGCCATACACCCAGACGCTGCCGAACGCATAAAGCAAACCGCCGAGGGCCGGGGCCACGATGGTTGCCAGTTGCTGGGCTGATTGCGACGAAGCCACGGCCCTGGGGAACAGCGCGCTGGGCACAATGCTCGGCAGCAGCGCCTGGGTGGTGGGCATTTCGAACGAGCGTGCGGCGCCGAGCACGAAGGCCAGGATAAAAATCATCTCGCGGGTCACATTGCCGGTCAGGCCGCCGATGGCCAGGGACAGCGCGATCAACGCCTGCACGGTCTGGCAGATGGCCGCGACTTTGCGTCGCTCATAGCGATCGGCCACATGCCCGGTGTGCAGCATGAACAACACGCGGGGCACAAATTCCACCAGGCCGACCAAGCCTAGGTCCAGCACGTTGCCGGTCAGTTGGTAAAGGTTCCAGCCGATGGCCACGGTTAGCATCTGGAAGCCGCTGGCGGTGAAGATCCGCGCCAGCCAGAACGCGATGAAAGGGCGGTGGTGACGCAACAGCAACGCGGGTTCACTAGGCATCGGGAGTTCAGGTCAAGGCGGGAGGGAATGGCCAGATTAGCATCAAGCTGTAACAAATAGTTGCAAAGACTGATTCGATGAAAGCCCCCATGAGGCAAGCTGTCACGCGGCAAAAGACCACATAACTGCACACACAAAATGGGACTACTCTTTGAGCAATGCTTGATCCAGATCAAAACCTTCAGAGGAACTGATCGGGCGGCCGCAAGGCCAGAATCCCTACGTGGCTGGTTTAAAAAAGAAACGAATTGAAATTCGCCACACTCCATATCCGTGGGGGCAGTGGGTGCAGGCTCCCGCCAGCAGCCGGTATTACCTGACAGAGGAAAACTTATGTTCGGTTTGGAGGCGCTAGATCTCGCCCGAATTCAATTTGCGTTCACCATCTCGTTTCACATCCTGTTCCCGGCGATCACTATCGGCCTGGCCAGTTACCTCGCGGTGCTGGAAGGGTTGTGGCTCAAGACCCGCAACGACACCTACCGTGACCTCTACCATTTCTGGTCGAAGATATTTGCCGTCAACTTTGGCATGGGCGTGGTCTCGGGCCTGGTCATGGCCTATCAGTTCGGCACCAACTGGAGTCGCTTCTCGGACTTTGCCGGCGCTGTCACGGGGCCACTGCTTACCTATGAAGTGCTGACGGCCTTCTTCCTCGAGGCCGGTTTCCTTGGCGTGATGCTGTTCGGCTGGAACAAGGTGGGGCGCAAGCTGCACTTCTTCTCCACTGTGATGGTGGCTGTCGGTACGTTGATTTCCACGTTCTGGATCCTCGCGTCCAACAGCTGGATGCAGACGCCGCAAGGTTTCGAAATCATCGACGGCCGGGTGATTCCTACCGATTGGCTGGCGGTGATCTTCAACCCGTCGTTCCCCTACCGCCTGATGCACATGGCCACGGCCGCTTTTGTGGCCACCGCGTTCTTTGTCGGTTCCTCGGCGGCCTGGCACTTGCTGCGCGGCAAGGACAACCCGGCGATCCGCAAAATGCTCTCGATGGCGATGTGGATGGCCCTGATCGTGGCGCCTATCCAGGCCGTGATCGGTGACTTCCACGGCCTCAATACCCTTGAGCACCAGCCGGCGAAAATCGCGGCGATTGAAGGTCACTGGGAAAACAAAGGCAATGAGCCCACGCCGCTGATCCTGTTCGGCTGGCCGGACATGCAGGCCGAAAAAACCAAATACGCGGTGGAAATCCCGTACCTGGGCAGCCTGATCCTGACCCACTCGCTGGACAAACAGGTGCCGGCGCTCAAGGAGTTCCCGCCTGAGGATCGCCCGAACTCGACCGTTGTGTTCTGGTCGTTCCGGGTCATGGTCGGCCTGGGCTTGCTGATGATCTTCACCGGGCTGTTCAGCTTGTGGCTGCGTCGGGGCGACAAGATGTACACGTCCAAACCGTTCCTGTACCTGGCGTTGTGGATGGGGCCGTCCGGCCTGATCGCGATTCTTGCCGGTTGGTTCACCACCGAAATCGGCCGCCAGCCGTGGGTGGTCTACGGGCTGATGCGCACAGCGGATGCGTCCTCCGGGCATAGCCTGGCGCAGATGACCATCACCCTGGTGTTGTTCGTGGTGGTGTACTTCGCGCTGTTCGGCGCCGGCTTGGGCTACATGATGCGCCTGGTGCGCAAAGGCCCGGTGATTCACGAAGGCAGCGAGTCGACCCACGGTGGCCCTGGCCAGAAACGCACACCGGCGCGTCCGTTGTCGGCTGCCGACGATGGCACCGACCAAGACCACGACCACATCCAGCACAAGGGGCATTGAGATGGGTATTGATCTTCCGCTGATCTGGGCTGTGATCATCATCTTCGGGATCATGATGTACGTGGTCATGGACGGCTTCGACCTGGGCATCGGCATCCTGTTTCCATTCGTGAAGGGCAAGACCGACCGCGACGTGATGATGAACACCGTGGCGCCCGTATGGGACGGCAACGAAACCTGGCTGGTATTGGGCGGCGCGGGGTTGTTCGGCGCGTTCCCGCTGGCCTACTCGGTGGTGTTGTCGGCGCTGTACCTGCCGTTGATCCTGATGTTGATCGGGCTGATCTTCCGGGGTGTGGCGTTCGAGTTCCGCTTCAAGGCCAAGGACCACAAGCGGCACCTGTGGGACAAGGCGTTTATCGGCGGCTCGATTGCCGCCACCTTCTTCCAGGGCGTGGCGCTGGGGGCGTTCATTGACGGCTTCCCGGTGGTCAACCGGCAGTTCGCCGGCGGCTCGCTGGACTGGTTCACACCGTTCACGATGTTCTGCGGCGTGGCGCTGATCGTGGCGTATGCCTTGCTCGGCTGCACCTGGCTGATCATGAAGACCGAAGGCAAGTTGCAAGAGCAGATGCACAACCTGGCGCGGCCGTTGGCCTTCGTGGTGTTGGCGGTGATCGGCATCGTCAGTATCTGGACCCCGTTGTCGCACCCGGAAATCGCTTCGCGCTGGTTCACCCTGCCGAACCTGTTCTGGTTCCTGCCGGTGCCGCTCCTGGTGCTGGTGACCATGTACGGGCTGGTTCGCGCCGTGGCGCGCAATGCGCACTACACGCCGTTCCTGCTGACGTTGGTGCTGATCTTCCTCGGCTACAGCGGGCTGGGCATCAGCCTGTGGCCGAACATCATTCCGCCTTCAGTGTCGATCTGGGACGCCGCCGCGCCGCCGCAAAGCCAGGGCTTCATGCTGGTGGGCACCTTGTTCATCATCCCGTTCATCCTGGGCTACACCTTCTGGAGCTACTACGTGTTCCGCGGCAAGGTCACCCATGAAGACGGTTATCACTAGGAGGGTCGTCGCATGTCCGGCAAACCTTCGTTGCACGATATCGAACAGGCCGAGAAACAGCCGTTGTGGCGGCGCCTGGGGTGGCTCGCGATGATCTGGACCGGCAGTGTGCTGGCCCTGTTTATGGTCGCCAGCCTGATGCGCATGTTTATGAATGCGGCCGGCCTGACCACGCATTGACATCCCGATCCGGGCCTCGCGGCCCGGTTTTCCAACCCTGCCGTTCGCGAGATCGGCAGGGTTTTTTTATTTGCGTGCCTTGAGGATGACGAATTTCGGCGTCGCGGCCACCTGCTCGACACCCCGGAACAGGCGCGCCAGCTTGCTGTGATAACCCAGGTGACGGTTGCCGACGATATACAGCGCGCCTCCGACCACCAGCGCTTCGCGGGCTTGCTGGAACATGCGCCAGGCAAGGAAGTCACCCACTACCTGCTGCTGGTGGAACGGTGGGTTGCACAGCACCACGTCCAGGGACTGCGGTTCCTGGCCGGCCAGGCCATCGCCGGCGCGGACCGTCACCGCGCGGTCGCCCAGCGCGGCCTGCCAGTTCTCGGCGGCGGACTGCACGGCCATATACGACTCGTCCAGCAAGGTGTACTGCGCGTCAGGGTTGTACAGCGCGCTGGCAATCGCCAACACGCCGTTGCCGCAGCCCAGGTCCGCCACGCGCGCGTTGCCCAGGCCCTTGGGCAGGTGCGGCAGGAACGCGCGGGTGCCGATGTCCAGGCCTTCGCGGCAGAACACGTTGGCGTGGTTGAGCAGTTCGATGGCGGGGGTTTCCAGGGTATAGCGCGTCGGGTAGGGCGAGACCGCCGCCGGCCGATCCGCAAGGGTCGCGATCAGCAGTCGTGCTTTCTTCACGGCCAATGAAGCATGCATCGGCCCGATATAGCGCTCCAGCAATTCACCGGCCGCCCGTGGCAGATGCTTGACCATTGCCCCGGCAATCACTTCGGCGCCCGGTGCCAGTTGGCCTTGCAGGCGGATCAGTTGCTCCTCCAACAACGCCAGGGTCTTGGGCACACGGACCAGCACGCGGTCGAAAGGGCCGGTGGGGGTTTGGCTGGCAGGTACGAACGTCACGGCATCAAACGTCTTGCCGTTGCGTACCAGGTTTTTCTCCAGCCCTTGCGCGGCGAGGAATGAGTCGCCACTGGACGTCACCTGCACCCGGCCTGCCAGGCTGGCGGCCAGGGCGCCGAAGCTGTCGTTGAGCACCAGCACGCGGGTTGCCGCATCAGGCTGTTGTTCGGCCAAGTGGCTGAGCAAGTACTCATCGGCGGCATCGAAGGCTTGCAGCGGATCGTTATGCTGTTCGGGCTGGCGGATCAGATCGAGCTGGGCGAAGGGGCTTTCGAGCAGGGGCATGGCGGGGGAAACTCTGGGTAATCGAACCATCCGGGGGAACGGCGGCGCGAGATTGCTAACTGCGTCATCACCCGGAACTGGTCGAGAATGTTACGTTTTTTCCGCAAGGATTACATGAGGCGTTTAAAGAAACCCGGCCTTCGCTGCCACCATGACGGCGGCGATCTTATTATTGACGCCCAGCTTTCGCATCGAACTGCAGTTGTGAAAACCGACGGTACGTTCAGACAAACACAAAATCTTGGCGATCTCGCCCGCGGTCTTGCCCAATGCCGACCAACGGAGCACTTCGATCTCACGCGGCGTCAAGTTACCGCAGGGCTTATCAGCGGGTTCGTTCGTGTATTTGTGCGCTACAACGGTGTGCATTGCGTGGCACAGCCACAGGGCATTGCCGGCTTTTTCGTAAAGCTCCTCCGGGGTGATCTCACGTTTACTTCGGCCCAGCGTCAGCATACTGAACACGCCCCTTGGCCCGTGCAGCGGTTGGGTCCACCCCAAGTGCACACCATGGGTCTTGGCCAATGCCCACAGATTAGGAGCGCCGTTGAAAGAGGTTTCGTGCCAGACGAAAGGCAGTACGGAGCGCTGGCAGTGGGCTACAACCGGGTCGTCGTCAGAGAAGGCTGCTTGTTTATAAAGGTGGTTCCACTCATCTGGATAGTTGTTTTTTTCAAACAGATTTTTTGGGTGCGTAAGTTGATGGGTACTCATCTTAAAGGAACAGAATTGGAAGCCGAGTGCGAATGTCTCGTTGATAACCATTTCAAAAACATCGGTGATCTGGTCTTCCTCTTCCTGTCTTGGGAGCCGTGTGTTGCGCCAGTTGACCATCTATAACTCTCCATGAATGTCTGTGTGACTTGGGTACGTCCTGAATCCCAACGAAGCACGGAAATGATTGTAGGATAACGGCTACTTGTTGGTGGGAAAAAAGTTTATCTCCCCGCAGTATTTAAAAAATCTGATTTTGTACAAGGTGTTTTGTTTTGTATAAGAGGGTTTAGGCATCAGTAAAAATTTTATTTAATTTAAGGCGTTGTAAGTGATGCCAAATTGATGGCTAGTTAAATCATTTACGTCATCTGGCGGTATAGGCCGGCCCATTAATAGCGAAATGATTAGTTGATTTTAAACAAGGTTTTTGCGGTGAATTCCCGCAAAAAAATAAAGGTTTTTACAACGTATCAGCGCGTAAAAGATGCGGGGCCGCAATACCGCACAAATCACCGGTGTTAGCCGGTGCGACTTTGAGGGACACTAGGGCTCTGTGCAAAACGGAGTTCCCCATGACGGCCAGTGCTGAAAAATTCACCCGCCAGACATTGCTCGATGTGCAATCGCTGACCCCCAGCCTGTTTACCCTGCGTACCACCCGCGATCCGGGTTTTCGGTTTACCGCCGGCCAGTTCGTGCGCCTGGGTGTGACCAAGGCCGACGGCACTACGGTGTGGCGCGCCTATTCCGTGGTGTCTTCACCCTTTGATGAACATTTGGATTTCTTCTCGATTGTGGTTCCAGGAGGCGAGTTCACCAGTGAGCTGAGTCGCCTGCGGGTAGGCGACACGCTGATGGTGGAACGCCAGGCCACGGGCTTCCTGACCCTGAACCGCTTCGTGGACGGCCGCGACTTGTGGCTGCTGGGCACCGGCACCGGGGTAGCGCCATTTCTTTCGATCCTGCAGGACTTCGAGGCCTGGGAAAAATTCGAGCGCATCATTCTGGTGTACAGCGCCCGGGAAGCCAAAGAGCTGGCCTATCAATCGTTGATCAACGAGCTGGGGCAGCGTGAGTACCTGGCCGAATACGCACATAAGTTGACCTACCTACCGATTGTCACCCGTGAACAGCATCCGGGCGCGCTGAATGGGCGCATTACCGCGTTGATTGAAAATGGCGAACTGGAACGCGCAGCCGGCGTTGAACTGACCCCTGAGCATTCCCGCGTGCTGATTTGCGGTAACCCGCAAATGGTCGATGACACCCGCCAGTTGCTCAAACAACGTGACCTGCAACTGAGCCTGAGCCGCCGCCCAGGGCAAGTGGCGGTGGAAAACTACTGGTAATAAAAAAGGCGCCTGCAAACAGGCGCCTTTTTTGCTAGCTCAGGCGGATTAAAGCGGTTTGTCGTTCTGTGCCTTGAGCAGGTCGCGAATCTCGCCCAGCAGCACCTCTTCCTTGCTCGGCGTCGGCGGCAGGCTTGGCGCCACGGCTTCTTCGCGCTTGAGGCGGTTGATGGCCTTCACGCCCATAAGAGATCGCAAACGCGACAATCACGAAGTCGATCACGCTCTGGATAAACTTGCCGTACGCCAGCACCACGGCGGGCGCATCGCCCTGGGCCGCTTTGAGCGTCACCGCCAGGTCACCGAAATCCACGCCGCCGATCAACAGGCCAATCGGGGGCATCACCACGTCGCCTACGAACGAGGAAACAATTTTGCCGAAGGCGGCGCCGATGATGATACCGACGGCCATGTCGACCACATTACCTTTGACCGCGAAGGCCTTGAACTCACTGATCACGCCCATAGGTTATTCCTTGTTACAGATGAGAAGGGTGGAGCCCAGTGTAAGTCAGACGTAGCAGGCTTGCCCGACACAACTGTTAACACTGTTAGTTTTTATCGACACATTAAATCGCAAATAGTTTGCAAAGTGCCATCAATCGCGCGCGGAATACCCGTCATTTCAGTGGGTTACTACACTATTTTCTCAATCGCCCTGGTGGGCTATTTCTATTTATCTTCTGACTCGCGGGTCACTAGCCTCTGGCAAGCACAACTGAATGTGCATTAAAAAAACCAGAGGAAACCTCGATGAACAAGTCAATGAGCCGCGGGCCGTTGCTGGCGCGTCACGTAGTGGCGCTGGCGACCGCCAGCCTGCTTTCCCTGTCGGTGCAGGCCGCCAACCTGACCCGCGATAACGGCGCCGCGGTAGGCGACAACCAGAACTCGCAAACCGCCGGCGCCAACGGCCCGGTGCTGCTGCAAGACGTGCAGTTGATCCAGAAACTGCAGCGCTTTGACCGCGAGCGTATCCCGGAGCGCGTGGTGCACGCACGTGGCACCGGTGCCCACGGTACCTTCACCGTCACCGATAACCTCAGCGACCTGACCAAGGCCAAAGTCTTTGCCGCCGGCGAAGCGACCCCGGTATTCGTGCGCTTCTCGGCCGTGGTGCATGGCAACCACTCGCCGGAAACACTGCGTGATCCACGCGGCTTCGCCACCAAGTTCTACACCGCCGAGGGTAATTGGGACTTAGTGGGTAATAACTTCCCGACGTTCTTTATCCGCGACGCCATCAAGTTCCCGGACATGGTCCACGCCT
Source organism: Pseudomonas sp. S3_A03 (assembly GCF_054668275.1). Taxonomy (NCBI): domain Bacteria; kingdom Pseudomonadati; phylum Pseudomonadota; class Gammaproteobacteria; order Pseudomonadales; family Pseudomonadaceae; genus Pseudomonas; species Pseudomonas sp. S3_A03. The sequence continues at coordinate 3,245,951 of NZ_CP162753.1, read as the reverse complement.
TTAAACCGGACCCCCGCACTAACCTGGATGACGACTCCCGCCGTTTTGACTTCTTCTCCCATGTTCCCGAGTCCACGCGTACGCTCACCGAGTTGTATTCCGATGCCGGCACGCCTGCCAGTTATCGGGAAATGGACGGCAACGGCGTACATGCCTACAAGTTGATTAACGCCAAGGGCGAAGTGCACTACGTCAAGTTCCATTGGAAGAGCCTGCAGGGCATCAAGAACCTTGACCCAAAACAAGTCACCGAGGTACAGGGCCGTGACTACAGCCATATGACTAACGACTTGGTCACGCACATCAACAAGGGCGACTTCCCCAAGTGGGATCTGTATGTGCAAGTGCTCAAACCTGAAGACTTGGCCAAGTTCGACTTCGACCCGCTGGACGCGACCAAGATCTGGCCGAATGTGCCCGAGCGCAAAGTCGGGCAAATGGTGCTGAACCGCAACCCGGCGAATGTGTTCCAGGAAACCGAGCAAGTAGCCATGGCCCCCGCCAACCTGGTGCCGGGTATCGAGCCGTCGGAAGACCGCCTGCTGCAAGGCCGGGTGTTCTCCTACGCCGACACGCAGATGTACCGCCTGGGTGCCAACGCGTTGCAATTGCCGATCAACGCCCCACGGGCCACCGTCAACAACGGTAACCAGGATGGCGCGATGAACGTCGGCAAAACCACCACGGGTGTGAATTACCAGCCAAGCCGCCTGATGCCGCGCGAAGAGCCGCAAGCCGCGCGATACAGCCAGTCGGCGCTGGTGGGCAGTACCCAGCAGGCGAAGATCCAGCGCGAGCAGAACTTCAAGCAGGCCGGTGACCTGTACCGCTCCTACAACCAGAAGGAGCGCCAGGACTTGATCGACAACTTCGGCGGCTCCCTGGCCACCACCGATGACGAGAGCAAGCACATCATCCTGTCGTTCCTCTACAAGGCAGACCCGGAGTACGGCACGGGCGTGACCAAGGTTGCCAAGGGTGACCTGGCGCGCGTGAAGGCGCTGGCTGAAAAACTGACGGACTGACCCGTTGGTTCCGGTCGACGCCCAAGGGGGCGTCGACCTCTGACAGGAGAACCCTATGCGTATTTCTATCGGTTTATTGATGGCCATGCTGGCCCTTGTCGCCCATGCCGAGCCACCCGAGCCAGCGGCACTCAAGGCACAGCTGCAGGATTATTACTTCGACGCCGCCCGCCGTGGCGACGTCGACATGCTCAATACCTTTATCGAGGCCGGCTACAGCCTCAACGCCCAGGACGACAAGGGTTATACCGCCCTGATCCTCGCCGCGTACCACGGTGAAGGCGCCTATGTGGACCGCCTGCTCGCCGCCGGCGCCGATGCCTGCGTGCAGGACAATCGCGGCAATACGGCGTTGATGGGCGCAATCTTCAAGGGCGAGCTGAAAATCGCCCAGCGCCTGCTGGCCACTGACTGCAACCCCGACCAACGCAACGGTGCCGGGCAGACGGCAGCCATGTACGCCGGCTTGTTCAAGCGCGTGGAGTTGCTCGACGCCTTGAAAGCCAAGGGCGCTGACCTGAATGCCGAAGACCCGGTCGGCAACAGTGCTTCACGATTGGCCGGCGGTGAAATCCGGACCCCGGCGTCGCGCTGAGCTATCATCGCGGTTTTTCGGTTGGAGGTTCTCAAATGGCAAAGGCCAAGCGCATGTACGGCTGCACCGAGTGCGGCGCGACCTTTCCCAAGTGGGCCGGCCAGTGCGGCGAGTGTGGGGCCTGGAACACGCTCACCGAAACCATGATCGAGAGCGGCGGCGCGGCAGCCCCTACCGGCCGTGCCGGCTGGACCGGGCAACAGGCGCAGATCAAGACCCTGGCCGAAGTCAGCGTCGAAGAGATCCCAAGGTTTTCCACCGCCTCCGGCGAGCTGGACCGGGTGTTGGGCGGCGGCCTGGTGGACGGTTCGGTGGTACTGATCGGCGGCGACCCCGGTATCGGCAAATCCACCATCCTGCTGCAAACCCTGTGCAGCATCGCCAGCCGCATGCCGGCGCTGTACGTCACCGGCGAAGAGTCTCAGCAGCAAGTGGCCATGCGCGCGCGCCGCCTGGGCTTGCCCCAGGATCAACTGCGGGTCATGACCGAAACCTGCATCGAAAGCATCATCGCCACGGCCCGCATCGAAAAACCCAAGGTCATGGTGATCGACTCGATCCAGACGATTTTCACCGAGCAACTGCAATCGGCGCCCGGCGGCGTGTCCCAGGTGCGCGAGAGTGCGGCGCTGCTGGTGCGTTATGCCAAGCAGAGCGGCACGGCGATCTTCCTCGTCGGCCATGTGACCAAGGAGGGCGCGTTGGCCGGGCCACGGGTGTTGGAGCATATGGTCGATACCGTGCTGTATTTCGAAGGCGAATCCGACGGCCGCTTGCGCTTGCTGCGGGCGGTGAAGAACCGCTTCGGCGCCGTGAACGAGTTGGGCGTATTCGCCATGACCGACCGGGGGCTGAAAGAAGTCTCCAACCCGTCGGCGATTTTTCTGACCCGTGCCCAGGAAGAAGTCCCGGGGAGCGTGGTGATGGCAACGTGGGAAGGTACCCGGCCGATGCTGGTGGAAGTGCAGGCGCTGGTGGATGACAGTCACCTGGCCAACCCTCGCCGGGTAACGCTTGGCCTGGATCAGAACCGACTGGCAATGTTGCTGGCGGTATTGCACCGGCACGGCGGCATTCCTACCCACGACCAGGATGTATTCCTCAACGTGGTGGGCGGGGTCAAAGTGCTGGAAACCGCTTCCGACCTGGCCTTGATGGCAGCGGTGATGTCCAGCCTGCGTAACCGGCCGTTGCCCCACGACTTGCTGGTGTTTGGCGAGGTTGGCCTGTCCGGCGAAGTACGCCCGGTACCCAGCGGCCAGGAACGCCTCAAGGAGGCCGCCAAGCACGGCTTCAAGCGCGCCATCGTGCCCAAGGGCAATGCGCCGAAGGAGGCGCCGGCGGGCTTGCAGATTATTGCGGTAACACGCCTGGAGCAGGCATTGGATGCACTTTTCGAATGAATCAGGAAGGCACGCTATGCAACGTTTGAACTACCGGGCAATCGCTGCCCTGTGTGTCGCCCTGGCCGTATCGCCGGCCATGGCGTGGGCGGCTGAACTGCCCGCGGGTTATCGCCTGGCGCAAAAACTGTCGATGGAAGATGGCAGCGCGTTGCAAGTGCTGGAAGACCAGCGCATCAGCGCGCAGATGCATAAAGACAGCTGGGGCAGCGGGCTGGATGCGGACTCGTTCGACGACACCGCCGATCTGCTGGAGAACCCGCTGCTTGAGGCGCAAGTGCGCCTGGTATCGCCTGCCGGTGATGTGATCGCACACCAGAACCTGGGCTATCCGTTGGCCAAGGTCAAGAAAGCGCCGCTTAAAGGGCAGCCTGAACCTGTGTATTTTCTGACCATCGACCAGACCGCGCCGATGGGCAGTTACAGCGGGCCTGCCACCCAATTGCTGCTGCCGGCCAAACAGCAACTCAAACCGGTGAATTACACCGGCGCCGACGGCAAGGTCGAGCCCTTGACCCTGGCGCGTACCGGCAAGGCCGAGTGGAAGGTCGTGAGCGCCAGCGGCGGCGCGGATGAACTGTTGCAGGTGTCGTCCTTCATGGACGGCGAGGGCGAGGACGATTTTGCCACCCGATACGAGACCTATCGTTTTGTCGATGGGCAATGGCGGGGCGTGTCCAGCCAGAAAAAAGGCTATTGGGACACGGAAAGCGAGTTTCCCGCGCGTAAGGCGTTTCCCTGAGCCATCACACGTGCAGCAACGCGCCGAGTTCCCGCTCTAGTTCTTGCTGATCACCCAGGTTCAACTCGACCAGCCGCCGCAGGTGGCTGATCGAGTCCAGATCGATTTCCTTGCACTCAAAGCCTAATTGGCCGTGGTCGTCGTGGGTCAGTTTTACCCGCATCTTTATATGCGCCTTCGGGTCCAGGCGGATGTCGACTTCGAAGGGGAGTGCGTTATTGCCTTTCCAGGACTCGGGCCGTTTTATCGCCAAGCCTTTCAGCGACAGATCCAGCAATTTAACCGGCCATTCCTGGCCGTTTTGTCGAACTTCGGTCTTGGCGTCAATCGCAATCCGGCGGAAACAGCGGCGGTCGGACGGGTGATCGGTCATGGTGAAACCCTCGATGGATAGAAGCAGTGTAGCCCTGCGCCATCACTTAGCCTTTATTTCGGCTTTTTTTGCCGTTGCAAGGCTCTAGACCAACGTAGGGGGGTGGCCTTTAAAGCCAACAGCGCTAAACTCCGGATGCTGTCCTTTCTGTCCACCCTGGCTGGAATATAAAAATGAAAAATAATAATAGCCTGCTACGCCACCTACCCTGGCTGGTGCTGGCAATCGTAGGAGCGTGCGCCCTTGGCGTAGTGGCATTGCGCCGCGGCGAGGCGATCAACGCCTTGTGGATTGTGGTTGCCGCAGTGGCCATCTACCTGGTTGCTTATCGCTACTACAGCCTGTTCATCGCGAATAACGTGATGCAACTCGACCCACGGCGGGCCACCCCCGCAGTGATCAATAACGACGGTCTGGACTATGTGCCGACCAACAAACACATTCTGTTCGGTCACCACTTTGCGGCGATTGCCGGCGCAGGCCCGTTGGTCGGCCCGGTACTGGCGGCGCAAATGGGCTACCTGCCCGGCACGCTCTGGCTGATCGCCGGCGTGGTGCTGGCCGGTGCGGTGCAGGACTTCATGATCCTGTTCCTGTCCACCCGTCGCAACGGCCGTTCCCTGGGGGACATGGTTCGCGAAGAGATGGGCCGCATTCCGGGCACCATCGCGCTGTTTGGCTGCTTCCTGATCATGATCATCATCCTCGCGGTGCTGGCGCTGATCGTGGTCAAGGCCCTGGCCGAGAGCCCATGGGGCATTTTCACGGTGATGGCGACCATCCCGATCGCGATGTTCATGGGCATTTACATGCGCTACATCCGCCCGGGCCGCATCGGTGAAATTTCGGTCATCGGCGTGGCGTTGCTGCTGGGTTCGATCTGGCTGGGCGGGCAGATTGCCGCTGACCCGGTCTGGGCCAAGGCGTTCAGCTTCACCGGGATCCAGATCACCTGGATGCTGATCGGCTACGGTTTCGTCGCGGCAGTGCTGCCGGTCTGGCTGATTCTGGCACCGCGTGACTACCTCTCCACGTTCCTGAAAATCGGCACCATCATTGCCCTGGCAATCGGCATCCTGGTGACCATGCCCGACCTGAAAATGCCGGCGCTGACCCAGTTCATCGATGGCACTGGCCCGGTGTGGAAGGGCGGCCTGTTCCCATTCCTGTTCATCACCATCGCCTGCGGCGCGGTCTCGGGCTTCCACGCGCTGATCTCCTCGGGCACCACGCCCAAGTTGCTGGCCAGTGAAAGCCATGCCCGCTATATCGGTTATGGCGGCATGTTGATGGAGTCGTTCGTCGCCATCATGGCGATGGTTGCCGCGTCGGTGATCGAGCCTGGCGTGTACTTCGCCATGAACAGCCCTGCGGCGATTGTCGGGACCGACGTGGTGACCGTGGCGCAGACCGTCAGCAACTGGGGCTTTGCAATTACCCCTGAGGCGTTGTCGGCCGTGGCCCATGACATCGGTGAAACCACCATCCTGGCACGTGCCGGCGGTGCGCCGACATTGGCCGTGGGTATCGCGCAGATCCTGCACAGTGTGCTGCCGGGTGAAAACACCATGGCGTTCTGGTACCACTTTGCGATCCTGTTCGAAGCGCTGTTCATCCTGACCGCGGTTGACGCCGGCACCCGTGCCGGTCGCTTCATGTTGCAGGACCTGCTGGGTTCCTTCGTGCCGGCGCTCAAGCGCACCGAATCCTGGACCGCCAACCTGATCGCAACGGCCGGTTGCGTGGCGATGTGGGGCTACCTGCTGTACCAAGGCGTGATCGACCCACTGGGCGGCATCAACACCTTGTGGCCGCTGTTCGGTATCTCCAACCAGATGCTGGCGGGTATCGCGCTGATGCTGGCGACCGTTGTGCTGATCAAAATGAAGCGCCAACGCTACATCTGGGTGACCATGCTGCCGGCGGTCTGGCTGCTGATCTGCACCACCACAGCGGGCTTCATCAAGCTGTTCGACGCTAACCCGGCGATCGGCTTCCTGTCGCTGGCCAAGAAGTACAGCGATGCCCTGGCAGGCGGCCAGATCCTGGCGCCGGCCAAGAGCATCGACCAGATGCAGCACGTGATCTGGAACGCCTACACCAACGCAACGCTGACGGCGCTGTTCCTGTTCGTGGTATTCAGCATCCTGTTCTATGCGCTCAAGGTCGGTGTCGCCGCCTGGGGCAACAAAGAACGCACGGATAAAGAAGCCCCGTTCCAGGCCGTACCGGACGCTTGATCGAGGATTGCAGCGATGTTCAATGACATCAGTCGCCTCGGTAAATACCTCGGTCAGGCCGCGCGCCTGATGGTCGGCATGCCCGACTACGACACTTACGTCGAGCATATGCAGACCAAACACCCGGACAAACCGGTGATGGACTACAAGGCGTTCTTCCGGGAACGCCAGGAAGCCCGTTACGGTGGCAAGGGTGGGCCCAAGTGCTGCTGACCCGATAGTTCGGGCCAGTGGTGATCTATTGTGGGAGGGGGCTTGCTCCCGATAGCGGTGTGTCAGTGACAGATAACTGCCTGACACACTGCTATCGGGAGCAGGCCCTCTCCCACATTTGTTTTGTGTTTCTTCAGTCATAAGGAGAACTGTCTTTGTCCTCTCCCATCCCCGTCACCGTCCTCAGTGGCTTCCTCGGCGCCGGCAAGACCACCTTGCTGCGCCACCTGCTCAAAGCCGAGCACGGCCTTAAAATCGCCGTGATCGAAAACGAATTCAGCGACGCCGGCATCGACACCCAACTGTTGGGCGCAGAACCGGTGCAAGTCATGACCCTGTCCAACGGTTGCGTGTGCTGCACCATCCACACCGACCTGACCAAAGCCCTTTACCTGCTGCTGGAGCGCCTGGACAGCGGTGAAATTGCCTTCGACCGCCTGGTCATCGAATGCACCGGCCTGGCTGACCCCGCTCCCGTGGCCCAGACCTTTTTCATCGATGAAGACCTGCGCGAGCGTTACATCCTCGACGGCATCATCACCCTGGTCGATGCGGCCCACGCCGAGCATCACCTGACCCAAACCATCGCCCAGGCGCAGATCGGTTTCGCCGACCGCCTGCTGGTCAGCAAACGTGATCTGGTAGACGACGCGACCTTCGACGCCCTCAGCGAACGCCTGACGCGTATCAACCGTCGCGCGCCGATCCGTGTGGTAAACCACGGCAACATCGACCTCGCCGAGTTGCTCGATGTGCGCGGCTTCAACCTCAACGCCGGCATGAGCCTGCGCCCGGTGAGCAAGGCGCCGTCCATCGACCGTATCTCCAGCCTGGTGCTGCGCACCAACCAACCGCTGGATATCGACCGCCTCAGTGAATTCATGAACGAGTTGTTGGAAGACCACGGCAAGCAACTGCTGCGCTACAAGGGCGTGCTGAACATTGCCGGGGAGGATCGGCGCATGGTGTTCCAGGGGGTGTTGAAGCTCTATGGCTTCGACTGGGATACCGAATGGGCCGAAGGCGAGACGCGGGAAAGTGTGATTGTGTTTATTGCCGATGAGTTGCCGGAAGACAAGATTCGCCAAGGCTTTGCCAAGGTCTACCAGTCCTGATTTGGGGATTGCATTTCAAACGGGCATAAATAAAAAAGCCCGGCTCAAGAGCCGGGCTTCTTATTCAGGCAGCTACTATCAAGCGCCGTACACCGGCAGCTTTTTGCAAATGGCCTTGACCTTCTCACGGACCGCGTCGATCACGGCTTCGTTGTTCAGGTCTGCCAGGATGTCGCAGATCCAGCCGGCCAGTTCCTTGCACTCTGTTTCCTTGAAGCCACGAGTGGTCACGGCCGGGGTGCCGAAGCGCAGGCCCGAGGTGACGAACGGCGAGCGTGGGTCGTTTGGCACGGAGTTCTTGTTCACGGTGATGAAGGCTTTGCCCAGGGCAGCGTCCGCATCTTTACCGGAAATGTCCTGCTTGATCAGCGACAGCAGGAACAGGTGGTTCTCGGTACCGCCGGACACGACATCAAAGCCGCGCTCGATAAACACGCCGGCCATGGCCTTGGCGTTCTTCACCACTTGTTGCTGGTAGGTCTTGAACTCAGGCTGCAGGGCTTCCTTGAAGCAGATCGCTTTAGCGGCGATCACGTGCTCCAGCGGGCCACCCTGGGCGCCAGGGAATACGGCGGAGTTCAGCTTCTTCTCGATCTCGGCGTTGGCGCGCGCCAGGATCAGGCCGCCACGTGGACCGCGCAGGGTCTTGTGCGTGGTGGTGGTGACCACGTCAGCGAAAGGCACCGGGTTCGGGTAGACGCCAGCGGCGACCAGACCGGCCACGTGGGCCATGTCGACGAACAGGTAGGCGCCGACTTTGTCGGCGATTGCGCGAAAGCGCGGGAAATCCAGGATCTGCGAGTAGGCCGAGAAACCGGCCACGATCATTTTTGGCTTGTGCTCGACCGCCAGGCGCTCGACTTCGTCGTAGTCGATCAGGCCGTTGGCATCGATACCGTATTGAACGGCGTTGTACAGCTTGCCGGAGGAGGAAACGCTGGCGCCGTGGGTCAGGTGACCGCCGTGGGCCAGGCTCATGCCCAGGATGGTGTCGCCGCCTTGCAGCAGGGCCAGGTACACCGCGCTGTTGGCTTGGGAGCCGGCGTGCGGCTGGACGTTGGCGTAATCGGCGCCGAACAGCTCTTTTGCACGGTCGATGGCCAACTGCTCAACCACGTCGACGTACTCGCAACCGCCGTAGTAGCGCTTGCCTGGGTAGCCTTCGGCGTACTTGTTGGTCAGAACCGAACCTTGAGCCTCCATGACCGCAGGGCTGGTGTAGTTTTCCGAAGCGATCAGCTCGATGTGCTCTTCCTGGCGCACGGCTTCTTGCTCCATGGCGGCGAAGAGATCGGCGTCGTACTTGGCAATGGTCAAATCACGGCTGAACATGGCGGTCCTCAAGGATCGGGGGCAGAAAAGGAGGGCATTCTAACCCAATGGGTTTTAGATGGCATATGAAAGGACATCATGTCGCGGACAAGTGGGGCTCATCTGGGGGTGGGCGGTGTCTGTGCCGGCCTCATCGGGAGCAAGCCCCACCACAGCAGCATGTCAGTCGAACATGAACAGCGCGTCATTGCTGAACTGCGCCTCGAACCGATTCGCCGGCATCGGTCGCCCAAACAGGTAGCCCTGTACTTCATCGCAGCCATGCTCGCGCAGGAAGTCCAGTTGTTCATGGGTTTCCACACCCTCGGCGATCACCGCCAGGTTCAGGCTGTGGGCCATGGCGATAATCGCGCGGGCGATCTGCGCGTCCTGCTCGCCGGACGGCAGGCCGTCGACGAAGGTACGGTCGATCTTCAAGACGTCGATAGGGAACTGCTTGAGGTAGTTGAGCGAGGAATAACCGGTGCCGAAGTCGTCCACCGCGATGCTCAGGCCCAGGTTTTTCAGGCTGTCGAGGATGTGCATGGCTTCGTTGACTTCGCGCATCAGGATGCTTTCGGTCAGCTCCAGTTCCAGGCACGCCGGCGGCAGGCCGGTGTCTTTGAGGATAGTGGCGATGCGCGTGCCCAGTTGCCCGTCGGAGAACTGCCGCGCCGAGATGTTCACCGACACTTTCGGCACGCGGACCTTGTTCTGATGCCAGGTCTTGAGCTGGCGACAGGCTTCGCTGATCACCCAGTCGCCGACATCCACGACCAGGCCCAATTCTTCCAGCACCGGGATAAAGTCCCCCGGCGGCACCAGCCCGCGACGTGGATGGCGCCAGCGCAGCAAAGCCTCGGCGCCGGTGAGGCGTTTGCCGTCGCCGCTGAACTGCGGTTGGTAATAAAGCACGAATTCGTTCTGGTCCAGGGCGTGGCGCAGGTCGCTTTCCAGCTCCAGGCGTTCCAGGGCGCTGGCGTTCATGTCGGCCTGGTAGAACTGGAAGTTGTTCTTGCCGCGCTCCTTGGCGTGATACATCGCGGTGTCGGCGTTTTTCATCAGTTGGCTCAGCTCGTTGCCGTCCTGGGGGCTGAGGGCGATGCCGATACTGGCGGTCACGAAGAATTCGCGGCCTTCGAGCACGAAGGGTTTTACCAGGCTGGCGAGGATCTGCTCGGCCACGTGAATCGCACGGTTCAGCGCCATCTCGCGGCTCAGGCGCGGTTGCAGCAGCAAGGTAAACTCGTCACCCCCCATGCGCGCCACCGTATCGTCTTCGGCCACGCAGCCGAGCAGGCGGGTGGCCATTTCCTTGAGCATGCGGTCGCCGGCGGCGTGGCCCAGGGAGTCGTTGATCGGCTTGAAACGGTCGAGGTCGAGGAACATCAGCACCACCCACGACTTCTGCCGCTCTGCCGACTGCAACGCGGTGTGCAGGCGGTCCTGGAACAGTGTGCGGTTGGGCAGGTGGGTCAGGGCGTCGTAATACGCCAGGCGGTGGATGCGTTGTTCGCTGGCCTTGCGCTCGCTGATATCACTGAAAAAGCACACGTAGCTGGCCAAATCGCCTTCATCGTCGAACACGGCGGTAATGCCGACCCAGGCAGGGTAGTGCTCGCCATTGCGGCGCTTGAGCCACACTTCGCCTTCCCAGGTGCTGTGCTGGTGCAGTTGTTTGAGCACGTAGCGCAAGTGCGCTTCCTGTTGCTCGTCAACGGTGAGCATGTTCGGCAATTGGTCGAGTACGTCACTCACCTCATAGCCGCTGACCCGGCTGAACGCCTCGTTGGCCTGCACGATATAGCCCGCCGGGTCGGTGATCAGGATCGCCGACGTGGAGTGCTCGAATACCGTGGCCGCCATGCGCAGGTCTTTTTCGGCCCGGCGTTGCTGGCTGATATCGCGGCCTACCCCCAGGATGCCCTCGAAGGCGCCGTGTTCATCCCACACCAGCACCAGGCGCAACTCGATCGGTACTTTACGACCGTCGGCGCGCAAGCAATCGAACAGGAACAGTTGGGTCTGCACGTCATCGCGCAGCTTGTTCAGCGCCTCGGTATCGCCCAGCGCACGGCTGACTTGCTCCACCAGGCTATAAATGCCGGCCAGTTGCTTTGGGTTGGCGATGATCGACTGCCAGCCGTTCTTGAACACCCAGTCCACGTCGTACCCCAGCACGGCATTCACCGACGGGCTGATGTAGTTGAGCGCCAACTGGCTGTCGGTGGAGCAGATCACGTCGCTGATGCTTTCGGCCAGCATGCGGTAACGCTGTTCACTGTCGCGCAGGGATTCGCTGGCTTCGATCTGGTCGGTGATGTCCTTGGCCACGCCGATGATGCGCGTGACTTGGGTGGTCGTGTCCCGCGCCAGGGCCTGTTCGCGAATATCGAAGCGTCGCCATTGATTGTTGCGATGGCGAAAGCGCAACTGGCATTGCAGTTGGGCGCTATAGCCGGCCTGGCGCTGTTGCAGGCGCAAATCGTGGTAGTGCTCGGCATCTTCGGGGTGCAGCAGGATTTCCCAGAAGTACTCGCCCATTTGCTGCAGTTCGGCCTTTGTGTAGCCGAGGGTGTGCCCGAGGTGGTGGTTGCTGAAAATCATGCGCTGGCTGATCACATCCTGTACGTACAGGTGGTCGGGCACTGTGCGTACGACGTCCGACCAGAAACCTTCACGCTCGACCAGCGACAGTTCGATCAGCTTGCGGCTGGTGATATCGCTGATGCTGAGGATCACCGCATTGAAGTCGTCTTGCTGCTCCGGCAGGCGCATGACCAGCCACAGGTATTGCTCGTTGCCGGCGATGTCCTTGCACTGGATTTCCAGCTCCAGCTGGTTCTGGTGAGTGCGCACCGCTTCGAGTATCTGATGACCGATGGACGTGGCGTTGTCCGGGCAATCATTGATAAGCCGTTCCCAGGCGTCTTCGCAGGACGACACGTTCAGCAGGCGCACCGCCACCTGGTTGACCTCGGTGATGCGCAATTCCTTGAGCAATTGCTTATGCCCATCGGGATGGTCCTGCAACCACAGACGCAGTTGCTCACGGGTCTGCATGTACGGCTTGTCAAAAAAGCTGTTCAGGCCCGAGAGGTCAAGTACACAGAGGGCGACGCCGGTGCCTTCGAAAATATCCTGGTAGCGCCGGCGGCCTTCGTGCACTTGGCGTTGGCGGCGGCGCATGTTCAGCAGCACGATCACCGGGATCAGCGAAAAAGCCAGGCCTAGCAGGCACTTGCCGATAAACGCCGGCAACAGTTGCTCCAGCACGGCCGTACGGTCGAACATCCCGCGCAGTTGCCAGTCGCTTTTGCTTAACGGGGTGACCAGCACGCTTTTATTCAGGTCGTCCGGGGTCAGGGCCCCGTCCCATTGCATCGGCATGCCGCTGTCACGGCTGACTACGCGGTGGTTCAGGCGGTTCTCGATGGCCCACATCGGCCGCTGGCCCTGACTGTCCTGGCGGGTCAGGTTGGCCAGGTAGGCGGGTGCCAGGCGCAGCGCCCAGTACACCCGCGAGCCGCCGCTGGGCTGGTGCAGGAGCAGATAAATGAGGGTGCCGTCGTCGTTGTTGCTCAGGTAATAGGACTGGCCGTGGCTGCGTTGAACCAAGTTTTCGAGCCAGGCGCCGTCCTGGCTGTCGGTGGCGCTGTCGCTGATGATCGCGCCGCTGGGGGCGAGCAGGGCGATACTGCGCAGCTCCGGCAGCGAGCGCTGCAAGGTGCGCATCAAGGCTTGTTGCTGTTCGTTGTCGCGCGGCGGTTCGAGCATCGGGAGCAGGTTGAGGGCGATTTTTGCGCTCAGGGCCATATTCAGGCTGATCTGCTCCGCCAGGTCGGCGCTGTAGTCGATGGTGTATTGCTGCTGGTTTTTCTGGTTTTGCTGCAGTTGATCCAGCAGTTGCCAGAACAATAACGCGAGCAGCATGAGGACGAGCGTCGCCAACGCGCCTTTGAGGGTGCCGTGCAGGGGTGCTCCCGGCGCTATATGAGCGGCGCGCAGAGGAGTGGGCGGCGTGACTTTGGACAAGCTGTGATCCTGCGGTTTGGCTGGATTGGCGCGCGACGTGCACTATAAGCCGGACGCCCAAAGGGCGGCTAGCATGCCTTGAGTTGTGGCAAAGTGCCAGTCCCGCTCGGCTGGACTGACCAAGCGCATTCAGGTAGCTTTGCCGGTTACGCGGGGCGTTCCAGCCCCAAACATTCAGGCCTTTTCCGCTCGCTGGCATTGATGATAGTCAAAGGCCCGCGCGGCGCATGGTCTGGCACGGGCTTCGCCCGCTCAATTCATCAGTCACTGACGCTAGGTTCACCATGGCTCAATACGTCTTCACCATGCATCGGCTGGGCAAAGTTGTCCCACCGAAGCGGGAAATCCTGAAAAACATTTCATTGTCCTTCTTCCCCGGCGCCAAGATCGGTGTGCTCGGCCTCAACGGTTCGGGTAAGTCCACGCTGCTGAAAATCATGGCCGGCGTCGACACCGAGTTCGAAGGCGAAGCCCGTCCGATGCCCGAACTGAACATCGGCTACCTGCCCCAGGAGCCGCAGCTGGATCCGGCCAAGACCGTGCGTGAAGTGGTCGAAGAGGCCGTCAGCGTGATCAAGGACGCCCAGGCTCGCCTGGATGAGGTCTACGCCGCCTACGCCGAGCCGGATGCCGATTTCGACAAGCTGGCCGCCGAACAAGCCAAGCTCGAAGCCATCCTGCAGGCCGGCGACGGTCATAACCTGGAGCGCCAGCTGGAAGTTGCCGCCGACGCGCTGCGCCTGCCGGCGTGGGACGCCAAGGTCGAACACCTGTCCGGTGGTGAAAAACGTCGCGTGGCCCTGTGCCGCCTGCTGCTGTCGGCTCCCGATATGTTGCTGCTCGACGAACCGACCAACCACTTGGACGCCGATTCCGTCGCGTGGCTGGAACATTTCCTTCACGACTTCCCAGGCACCGTGGTTGCGATCACGCACGACCGCTACTTCCTGGACAACGTTGCCGGCTGGATCCTCGAACTCGACCGCGGCGCCGGTATCCCTTACGAGGGCAACTACTCCGGTTGGCTGGAAGCCAAGTCCGACCGTCTGGCCGCCGAATCCAAGCAGCAATCGGCCCACGAAAAAGCCATGAAGGAAGAACTGGAATGGGTGCGCAAAGGCGCCAAGGCCCGCCAGTCCAAATCCAAGGCCCGTCTGCAGCGCTTTGAAGAAATGCAGTCGCAGGAATTCCAGAAACGCAGCGAAACCAACGAGATCTACATCCCGGCCGGCCCGCGCCTGGGTGACAAGGTCATCGAATTCAAAAACGTGTGCAAAGGCTATGGCGACCGCGTGTTGATCGACAACCTGTCGTTCTCCATGCCAAAAGGCGCGATCGTCGGCGTTATCGGCGGTAACGGTGCGGGTAAGTCCACGCTGTTCCGCATGCTGATGGGCAAGGAAACGCCGGACTCCGGCAGCATCGAGATCGGCGAAACCGTGCAACTGGCCTGTGTGGACCAGAGCCGCGACGACCTCGACGGCAGCAAGACCGTGTTCCAGCAGATCTCCGATGGCTCCGACCAGATCCGCATCGGCAACTATGAAATCCCGTCGCGCACCTACGTCGGCCGTTTCAACTTCAAGGGCGGCGACCAACAGAAGTTCGTCAAGGACCTGTCCGGCGGTGAGCGCGGCCGCTTGCACCTGGCGCTGACGCTGAAAGAGGGCGGCAACGTGTTGCTGCTCGACGAACCGTCCAACGACCTCGACGTGGAAACCCTGCGTTCCCTGGAAGAAGCCCTGCTGGACTTCCCGGGCGCCGCCATTGTGATCTCTCACGATCGGTGGTTCCTTGACCGCGTCGCGACCCACATCCTGGCGTACGAAGACGACTCCCAAGCGGTGTTCTTCGAAGGCAACTACACCGAGTACGAAGCCGACCGTAAGAAGCGCCTGGGCGAAGCGGCTGCCCAGCCGCACCGCGTACGCCACAAAAAACTGGCCTGATCCGGCTGGTTTGAAACAAGCGGAGCCTTCGGGCTCCGTTTTTTTTGGGTGTTTTCAGGAATACCGCGTTCAATTCATTCGCGAGCAAGCCCCACATTTGATCGCGTTCCAACCTTGAAATGCAGTCGAATGCGGGAGGGGGCTTGCCCCCGATAGCGATCTACCTGTTGGTGCATCCCTCAGATTTTAAATCCTCTTTTAAGTGCATAAACCGCCAAAAAACTGGATACAGTTATATCCAATGCACCATTTAAATTCACAAAAGCGACATTTTGCCCTGTCGCGGTGCGACATGAATTGATAAAGTCCGGCCCAATCTCACTTAAAAACAATCAATTTGCCGAGACTGTTCATGACCGAATCCGTCGAATCCTTCCTCGCCCGCCTCAAGAAACGCGACCCAGACCAGCCGGAATTCCACCAGGCTGTTGAAGAAGTCCTACGCAGCCTGTGGCCGTTTCTCGAAGCCAATCCGCATTACCTGACCTCGGGCATTCTGGAACGCATCTGCGAGCCGGAACGCGCAATCACCTTCCGAGTGTCATGGGTGGATGACCACGGCAAGGTCCAGGTCAATCGCGGTTTCCGGATCCAGATGAACAGCGCCATTGGCCCGTACAAGGGCGGCCTGCGTTTCCACCCGTCGGTGAACCTGGGGGTGCTGAAATTCCTCGCGTTCGAGCAGACCTTCAAAAATTCCCTGACCTCGCTGCCCATGGGCGGCGGCAAAGGCGGCTCGGACTTTGATCCAAAAGTAAAAGCGATGCCGAAGTCATGCGCTTCTGCCAGGCGTTCATGAGCGAGTTGTACCGCCATATCGGCGCAGACGTGGACGTACCCGCCGGTGATATCGGCGTGGGCGCTCGCGAAATCGGCTTTCTGTTCGGCCAGTACAAGCGCTTGAGCAACCAGTTCACGTCTGTGCTCACCGGCAAAGGCATGACCTACGGCGGCAGCCTGATCCGTCCGGAGGCCACCGGGTTTGGTTGCGTGTACTTCGCCGAAGAGATGCTCAAGCGCAACGGCCAGCGCGTTGAAGGCAAGCGCGTGGCGGTGTCCGGCTCCGGCAACGTGGCGCAGTATGCCGCACGCAAGGTCATGGACCTGGGCGGCAAAGTGGTTTCACTGTCTGACTCCGAAGGGACGCTGTACGCCGAAAGTGGTTTGACCGAAGAGCAATGGTCGGCCCTGCTGGCACTGAAAAACGTACAGCGCGGCCGCATCAGCGAACTGGCCGAGCGTTTCGGCCTGGAATTTCGCAAAGGCCAAACGCCTTGGGAGTTGGCGTGCGATATCGCACTGCCGTGCGCTACCCAGAACGAGCTGGACGCCGACGCCGCCCGCACGCTGTTGCGCAACGGCTGCATCTGCGTGGCCGAAGGCGCCAACATGCCGACCACGCTTGAGGCTGTGGATATCTTTATCGAGGCGGGCATTCTGTTCGCACCGGGCAAGGCGTCCAATGCCGGTGGTGTGGCCGTCAGTGGCCTGGAAATGTCGCAGAACGCCATGCGTTTGCTGTGGACCGCCGGGGAGGTGGACAGCAAGCTGCATAACATCATGCAATCCATCCACCACGCCTGCGTGCACTACGGCGAAGAAAACGGCCGGATCAATTATGTGAAGGGCGCCAACATCGCAGGCTTCGTGAAAGTGGCCGATGCAATGCTGGCCCAAGGCATCGTCTAGGCTTCGGCGTCGATGCGCAGCACTTCGATCAACTGATCGCCGACGGGGCGCTTCCACAGCACCTCGTCACCGACCTGGGCGCCCAGCAAGGCGCGACCCAGGGGCGAACCCCAATTGATCAGGCCGGCGCTGGCGTCCGCCTGGTCTTCACCGACCAACTGGATGCGCTGCTGCTCATCCTGCTCGTTGGCAAAGCTCACCCAACTGCCAATCCGGACCTTGTCGGTGGCGGTGGCCGGCGCGACTACCTGGGCGCTCTGCACCCGCTGGTTGAAATAGCGCAGGTCCCGCTCAAGGTCGGCCTGGCGCTGTTTATCGGCCTGCTCGCCCTTGGCGGATTCGGCGCCGTATTCAGACTGCAGTTGCGCAACCTTGGCCTGCAACTGCGCCAAACCCTGCGCGGTCAGGCGATTGGGTTGCTCACTGACCTGGCGCTCCACCGGCTGATCGGCCTGAGCGGCGGCGTTGTCTTCATTCACAAAAGCTCGGCTCATGGTGTTCTCCCTCTCTGGAGCTTGGGCCATGGTCGCCGTGCTTTAGTTTCGATGAATGTCTGAAAGCGACCTATTGCGAGCGATAGGCCCGCGCCGCATCGCGATCCTTCTCTTGCTGCCAGGCGCGTTCGCGGTCATCCCAGTGGTTGTTCTTGTAGTCGCGCAGTTCCTCGTTTTCGCGCATGGCCTTGCACTGGCGGAAACCGTCCTCCCAGCCTTCGGCGTATAGCCGGTCCTTCAGGTAACGCGGCACGTTCTTGCGAAACGTCCCGCTAATCACCCCGGCAGCCTGGCGACCGCTGCTGCAACCGTCGTCAAAGCCATCGGCAAAAGCGGGTGGATAACCGCGGGCGAGTAATTCCTGATGGGTGGACTGGCAACCCGACAATCCCACCACCGCACACAGCAATACCGCATACCGCCACATGACATACTCCCTGGCCGTTTCACGGCTGATAAGGGAAGTTTAGAAGGGGATTTGTCGGGAGGGTGTGAAGGCGAGGTGATAACGGTGTCGGGGTAACGCTCAATTCAACGTCAACGGGCTACCTAGGGGGTGTCAGTGCCGCATGCTCAGCCAACTCCTGCTGGATAAACGCTGCAATCATCGCCCGATACACCTGTTCGGTAACGTCCGGATTGGCGCCCAGCGTGTGCGACAAGTCCCGCACCTTGGCGATCACCTGTTCGACCCGCTGCGGCGCCTTGACGCCATCGGTGTCCTTTTTGAAGCGGGCGGCTTGGGATACGTAGTGGCCACGCTCAGCCAGCAGGCTGACGATTTGCTGGTCGAGTCGGTCGATATTGTCGCGGACTTCTTCGAGACTGCTGCAGTTAACGGCCATGTTGGTTGAACTCCTTGAGATAAAGCTGAATAAATGCAGGCCAAATGTGGGAGGGGCAAGCCCTCCCACATTTTGGGTCCTGGTCTGGCTGTGGTCAGTAGTGATACCACTTCACTTCAAGCATCACCTCATTGACTGGCGTCGATAAGTGGCTGTACTCGCGCTGTGCGCTCAGGCGCAGGCCCAGGTTGCGGGACAATTCCCATTGTTGGTTCAGGCTGATGCTGCGGCGCACTTCGCCATTGGTGAAGAAGTCGCCCTTGGCTTCCAGGCTCAGGTTGCCCAGCGGGTTTTTCCACAGCACGCCAGTGTTGAAGCCAGCAGCGGGGGAGATGGCTTCGCTGAAGTCATTGTTGTGCTCCACCCGCACGGTGCCGAGGGCGAAGCCGAGCATGTCGTCGCTCAGTTGCCAGGTGCCGCCGGCGCCGCCATTGACGTGCGCCACCAGGGTTTCGTCGTCGTGTTTGCCCGGTACGCGTTCCAGGCCGCCGGTGACTTGCCATGACCAGGGTTGCAACAGGGCGTTGCGTGGCGTCAGGGAGCGGATGGTGGCCAGGTCCAGTTGTTGCAGTTGCCAGTGGTTGCCTTCGTACTGGCGCAACTTCATTTGCAGGATTTCGATCTGCGCACCGAGGGGGAAGCCTTCGGCGTTGTCGTTGAGGTCGTGATAGGCCATGCGCAGGCCGTATTCGCCAAAGGTTTTGTCGCCCCGGGTGCCGATGCCGGCTTGCCAGGTACGGGATTCATGGCCGTTTTCCGGCAGGCCGGGGGGCGTGATCTCAAGGTCCGGCGCGGGGTTTTGGTTGATCGCGCGTAAGAGTTCGAAGCTGCGCTGGGAGCGTGCGGTGTCGCGTTCCAGGCCATTGGCGCGGTAGCGGCCCAGGCGATAGGCGGCGTCGATGATCAGCGCCTGGCGGTCGCGAGGCAGGGCTTTGAATGCGGGCTCTTGCAATTGGTTCTGGTCGTCGCTGACCTTCAATACCCATTGTTGCTCGTCGCTGTCCAGCGGTTTGGCGCGCTCCAGCAGTTCGCGCTCGCGGGAAGGCCGGTAGTCGATTTTCTCGACCAGCCCCGCATCTTTAACGGCTTTGACCGTGTCGGTAGGAATGGCGGTCAGCGGGAACTGTTCGGTCAGGCGCAGGCCTGGGCGGGCCACTTGCAGCAGCTCCAGCAGGCGGTAGGAGCAGTTTTCGTCGAAGAAGAAGTAGTCGAACTGGATTTGCTTGAGCTCCCACACGTGCTCGACCATGCGCTCGGTTTCGACTTGGGTGAGGTTGAGGCGGTATTCCCACAGGTCGCGGTTTTCGAGGCTACGGTATTCGGAGAGTTTTTCCTGGTAGGGCACCAGCGCGAACAGGCCGGGATAGCCGCCCATCAGGCCTTTCCAGGCGTAGAGGATGCTGTTGTCCGAGCCTTCAATGTACGCGCCGAAGTTGATCGCGTAGCTGAGCAGCGCCGTATTGTTGCTTTGCACGTCGGCCTGGTCGATACGCAGCAGGGTGTGGCCGAACATCGATGACGGGCTGTTGAGGTAGGCCGCCGGGAAGATCATCACCGCGCTGTGGGGGGCGACGTCCTTGAACCATTGCTTGAATTCCTTGCAGTCCACGGCCGGCAGGTCGGCCAGGTGCAACTGGTCCTTGAGCCAGCGGGTACGTGCGGGGTAGACGCATTGGGCATGTTTTTCACCCAGGCTGGCCGGCGCATAGAGGGCGTCAACGGTAGCCTTGAGCTCCGCATCCGGGTGGTGGGCACCATCGGCTGCGAGGAAGAATTTCTGCTCGCTGACATAACTGCGCCAGCCTTTTAGCTTGCCGGCTTCGTAATGGCCCAGCGACAGCCAGAACGGATCATTGGCCAGTTGCTGCAAACGTTGATCATCAAGATGCGGTGCCGCGTACAGCGGGGCGCAGGCGAAGAGTGCCATCCAGGCAAAGCGTTTGAGCATAGGGGCAACTTAAGTCGGATATTTAGACAGACCCAAAGGGGAGGCGGGCCCAAAAATAAAACCCGCGCCTCGGGAGGCGCGGGCAGGTCGAGCTTAAGCCTGGGTAGCGTATTTCGCCAGGCGGGCATCGCCTTTGAGTACAGCCAGTGTGTTGTTGTGCACGTCTTCAGCGGTCACGTCGGCCTTGCTGAAGATTTGCTGGAAGTGTTCGTGCGCCACGGCCGCGAAGTGCGCGCGATCTTCCGGTGCAACGCCCAGTACCACGGCGTAGGTGGTCAGTGCTTCGCCATTACCCTTGGCCATGTCTTCGGACAGCTCGTTCATCATGCCATTCATGGCAATCCAGGACTTGCCGCCGTAGGTCAGCGCGCTGTTGGTGCTGCAACCGTTGGTGCCCGAGGTCATGCCGAAGGTGGCGTTACCCGAAGTGCCGTTGGTGGTGGAAGCCAGGAAGTGAGCCGGAGTACCGCGCTGGCCTTCGAACAACATGTTGCCCCAACCGCAGTTCGGGCCACCTGGTGATTCTGCCATTGCATTGAGGGAGACAACGGTGAAGAGAGTACCGAGAAGGATCCGTTTCATAGCTTTGTTCTCTTTGTGTGCAAACCAATGGACAAGGGTTCAGGCACTTCATAGCGCCCTAGGGATCGGTTATTAGTCCAACCCGCGCAGTTTGGAGTTTAGGCAGGTTCCAAGGGTTCCGTGGGTTTTTATAAAACAATCAGCATTGTCGCGATTTTTTGTAGGACGCGTCCCGTACCTGTGCTTTCCCTACGGCGCGCCTTGCCAGAGCGCGCAAGGGGGAGCCAGAATGCCGTCATCTGCCCCGCCTGATGTAAGGAAGCCCGATGCCCTGATCCTGTTGCTGCCAGCTTGCGCCTAGCGCCCGAAGCGCTGACTCGCCCTTTCTCCGCTGAACAGTTCAGCTTCTCGACCACCAATGAATTGGAGCCCTTTCGCGGTGTGCTTGGCCAGGAACGCGCGGTTGAAGCGTTGCAGTTCGGTGTGGCGATGCCACGCCCCGGTTACAACGTGTTTGTCATGGGCGAGCCGGGCACTGGCCGCTTTTCGTTCGTCAAACGTTACCTGAAGGCCGAAGGCAAGCGCCTGCAGACCCCGGCGGACTGGGTCTACGTGAATAATTTCGATGAGCCTCGCGAACCCCGCGCCCTGGAATTGCCTGGCGGCGCGGCGGCGGCGTTCATCGCAGATATCAATGGCCTGGTCGACAACCTGGTGGCGACGTTCCCGGCTGCCTTCGAGCACCCGACCTATCAACAGCGCAAAAGCGCCATCGACCGTGCCTTCAACCAGCGTTACGACAAGGCCCTGGACGTGATCGAACGGCTGGCCCTGGAAAAAGACGTGGCGCTGTACCGTGACAGTTCCAACATCGCGTTCACGCCGATGCTCGACGGCAAGGCGCTGGACGAGGCTGAGTTCTCGCAGCTGCCGGAAGTGGATCGCGAACGTTTCCACACGGACATCTCCGAGCTGGAAGAGCGCCTCAACGAAGAGTTGGCCAGCCTGCCGCAGTGGAAGCGCGAGTCCAACAACCAACTGCGCCAGTTCAACGAAGAAACCATCACCCTGGCCCTGCAACCTTTGCTGGCGCCGCTGTCGGAAAAATACGCGGAAAACGCCGCAGTCTGCGGTTATCTGCAAGCCATGCAGGTGTACCTGCTCAAAACCGTGGTCGAGCAATTGGTGGACGACGCCAAGACCGACGCCCAGGCGCGCAAGCTGCTTGAAGAGCAATACTGCCCGAGCCTGGTGGTGGGCCATGCGGTCAACGGCGGCGCACCGGTGGTGTTCGAACCGCACCCGACCTACGACAACCTGTTCGGCCGTATCGAGTACAGCACCGACCAGGGCGCGCTCTACACCACATACCGTCAGTTGCGCCCGGGCGCCCTGCACCGTGCCAATGGCGGTTTTCTGATTCTTGAAGCCGAAAAAATGCTCAGCGAACCGTTTGTATGGGACGCGCTCAAGCGCTCCCTGCAATCGCGCAAGCTGAAGATGGAATCGCCCCTGGGCGAGCTGGGCCGCCTGGCCACCGTCACCCTCAACCCGCAAATGATTCCGTTGCAGGTCAAGGTGATCATCATCGGTTCGCGCCAGTTGTATTACGCATTGCAGGACGCCGATCCGGACTTCCAGGAGATGTTCCGGGTGCTGGTGGACTTCGACGAAGACATCCCGATGGTGGACGAGAGCCTGGAGCAGTTCGCCCAGTTGCTTAAAACCCGCACCTCGGAAGAAGGCATGGCGCCGCTGACTTCGGACGCAGTGGCGCGGTTGGCCACCTACAGCGCCCGGCTGGCCGAGCACCAGGGGCGCTTGTCGGCACGCATTGGCGACCTGTTCCAACTGGTCAGCGAGGCGGACTTTATCCGCCACCTGGCGGGCGATGACATGACCGACGCCGGCCACATCGAGCGCGCGCTCAAGGCCAAGGCCACGCGGACCGGGCGCGTGTCGGCACGGATTCTCGATGACATGCTCGCCGGGGTGATCCTGATCGATACCGCGGGTGCGGCCGTCGGCAAATGCAACGGGCTGACGGTACTGGAGGTGGGCGATTCGGCGTTCGGCGTGCCGGCACGCATTTCCGCCACGGTGTACCCCGGCGGCAGCGGTATTGTCGACATCGAGCGCGAGGTTAACCTCGGCCAGCCGATTCACTCCAAGGGCGTGATGATCCTCACCGGTTACCTGGGCAGCCGTTATGCCCAGGAATTCCCGTTGGCGATTTCGGCGAGTATCGCGCTGGAGCAGTCCTACGGGTATGTGGATGGTGACAGTGCGTCCTTGGGCGAAGCCTGCACGCTGATCTCGGCGCTGTCGAAAACGCCGCTCAAGCAGTGTTTTGCCATCACCGGCTCGATCAACCAGTTTGGTGAAGTGCAGGCGGTGGGTGGGGTCAACGAGAAAATCGAAGGCTTCTTCCGCCTCTGCGAAGCGCGCGGCTTGACCGGCGAGCAAGGGGCGATCATCCCCCAGGCCAACGTCGCCACGCTGATGCTCGATGAGAAGGTGTTGCAGGCCGTACGCGCCGGGCAATTCCACATCTACGCGGTACGCCAGGCGGACGAGGCCTTGAGCCTGCTGGTGGGTGAACCTGCCGGCGAGCCGGATGCCGAGGGGCAATTCCCCGAAGGCAGCGTCAACGCGCGGGTGGTTGAGCGTTTGCGTGCGATTGCCGAGATGATCAGCGAGGAAGACTTGAAGGAGGCGGAGAAGGAGTTGGCGCAGCAGGCGTTGGCTGAGGCCAAGCCGAGCTGACGTGTGGTAAGTAGGATCTGTAGAACGAAGCAGATCCCAATGTGGGAGGGGCTTGCTCCCGATGGCGGTGGGTCAGCCAGCTTATGGGTAGCTGGTACACCGCTATCGGGAGCAAGCCCCCTCCCCACAATGGATGTCAGTGCCTTCAGACCTGTGGCCGCCATAAAATTGACTCGATTCCGGTGGCCGCCACCGTTGGTCTCTAGCGCCTTGGTTTGTCGTGTTTTTCTTCTATTCTCTGTTTTAGGGATATCCACAGGAGTCGCTGGATAGAAACAGCCTCGCCATTGGCCGGGGTTGAACACCGATCTACCGAGGGGCGCCGCCATGTCGCGCAACCTTTGCCTTACCCGCCAGTGCTTTGGCCTGGTCACCCGTATCGAATGTTCCATTCGCCCGCTCGCGGGGGATACCGGCATGTGGACCTTATTGTTTGCCGCCGGCATGTCCGGTGAACAGCCGTCCACCATCAAGTCCCAAGGCCCGTTTCATGGGCCGATTGCGGCGCAGACCATTCTGGAATCAATCGTCGACAGCCTGACCCTGCATGGCTACGAGCTGGCGGGCGATCCGCAGATCTGGTGCCTGCACATGCAGGCCCACCTGCGACAGCTCAACGGCAACCATGAGCAGCTTGCGCTGTAGGCCGGGTCATTTGCCCTCGGGCTTGTCCAGCTTGACCTCGAAGCCGTATTGCACGGTCGTCAGGTCGGTGCGCTGGTAGCTTTCCAGCGCCGTCGGCTTGCCATAGAAATAATGCACGTCAAACATCGCCGTGCCGTACTCCTGCGCACGGTGGCTGACGCCGAGGATTTCCTTGAGGTAATGGCCGCTGGCGTCCTTGGCGTAGAAGCGCCAGCTGTCGGCGGGGAATGCCTTCTGGTCGACGATCAGCGCGTTGTCCTTGAGCAACAGGCCCTTGGGCAGCTTGGCCACGTCAATCTCGCCTTTCTCGATGGTCGCCAGGAACAGCGGGATCGAGCCCACCACGAACGCCGGGTTTTCCGGGAACAGGTTGAGGTCGTAGGTGAGCGTGCCGCGCGCCGGGGTCAGCTCGTAGGCTTCGCTGGGCAATTCGATGGGCTCGCCGCGTTCGCCCTTGTCGTCGGCGGTAAAGAACGTCACTGGCGATTCGCTGCTGTTGCGCTCGGCGCCCACCAATTCGTCGTTGAAGGTGAAGGGGTGATCGAAGGTGATATGCGCGGCACTGGCGTCTTCGACGGACTGAGTGATCGTCACGCTGTTTTTCAGTTGTTCCTCGCTGAGCGTGGCGCCCTTGAGCCAGTTGGCGGCGCCGTCGTCGTACACGGTGACTGGCATCGGCAAGGCTTGTACGGTTTTTTGCAGGCTGTTCTTGTCGAAACGCAGTATCGGCAGGTCGAGGTCCTTGCGGGTGACGGAGGCTGTGGAAAAGTCCAGCACGTTGACCTGCACGCTATCGATCAGGCCATTGAAATATACCTTGGCGTAATGGCTGCCCTGTTTGTGCTCGAAGGCTTTTTGTTCGTCGATAAGCTGTTTTTCGAAGGCTTCGGACCAAGTGTTCTGTTTTTGCATCTCGGCCAATTGTTTCTGGTAAAACGCCACCTGCGCGGCGCTTTCATTGATCGAGCCCGAACGTGTGAGGAATTGCCCGGTGCTATCGCGTGCCTGTACCAGCAACGGGTTCGGCGAATCGTCGCCCACTTGCGGAGCGAGCGGCTGGCTGTTGGTCAGTTCGATTTCGGCGTAGTTTTTTTCCAGGAGCAGCAGGTTGACGGTGATATTGCCCTCGGTGCGCTTATGGCCCACGTCTTTTTTCGACAGGTCGAACGTCAACACCCTGCCCGGCGCGATCACTTCCACGCGGCCCTTGAGGCTCACAGGCTGAGGCTGGCTCTTGTTTTCGGTTTCGAGGCCATCGATGAACGGATAGGTCACCGTCAGGTCATCGGGGTTGGTCAGGTTGGAGCTGCTGGGGCTCAGTTGGATACCTGGGTCGGTTTCCGACCATTCCGGCTGGAAGGGGATGACTTTGTTGTTGCTCAACGTGACCGATTGCCACTCCAGGCCATGTGGGAAGGGGAATTGGTCGGGCATGTTGAAGCTGAACGGGAAGACCGGCTGCAAATCCGTCAGGTAGTCGGAGTGAGAGGTCTTGCGCAGCACGAACAGGCCATTGATGTAGGTGTCCACCAGCGCTTGCGGCGTGGGGTAGTGCTTGAGCAGGGCCAGGGTGTCGTCGCCGTACTCGGCCTCAATGGGCTTGGTGGCGAGCTTGGCCTGGGCCCGCTCCAGCAATAACAGCGAGCCGCCGAGGTCGGCGATGGCGTCGCGCAGCTTGGGGTCCTGGATGCTGTCGAGGGATTGTTCGAACTTGGCGGTTTTCTCTTCGAGGGTCGTCTGTTTCTGCTCATCACTGGGGGAGCAACCGCTGCCCATCAGCAACGCCGCACACAGGCCAACACCGGCCAAGGGGGAGCGCACATCCATCATCTGAGTTTTTCCTGTCCGACGTCATCGAGCCGAGTTGATGGGCTCGACACTAGCAGAAAAATTCTCTTACAGAAGCCGCCTGGGTCAGTTTTCTCGCGGTTACAGGTGACTTGTGGCGGCTGGTATACTCGCCGCCATTTCTAGCCAAGCTGTGTGAGACCCCCATGGAACGCTTTATCGAAAATACTATGTACGCTTCACGCTGGCTGTTGGCGCCGATCTACCTCGGCTTGTCCCTGGGCCTGCTGATCCTGGCATTGAAATTCTTTCAGGAAATCATCCACGTTCTGCCGAATGTGTTCAGCATGCTGGAGGCGGACGTCATCTTGCTGCTGCTGTCGTTGATCGACATGGCGCTGGTCGGTGGCTTGCTGGTGATGGTGATGATTTCCGGCTACGAGAACTTCGTCTCGCAGCTGGATATCGATGACAACAAAGAGAAACTCAACTGGCTGGGCACCATGGACTCTTCGTCGCTGAAGATGAAAGTGGCGGCCTCCATCGTGGCGATTTCCTCGATCCACTTGCTGCGCATCTTCATGGATGCCAAGAACGTCGATCCGCAGCACCTGATGTGGTACGTGATCATCCACATGACCTTCGTGATCTCCGCGTTCGCGATGGGCTACCTGGACAAACTCACCAAGCACTGATGCCTTGCGCCGGCCCTACTGCTCGACGAAGTAGTAGGGCTGGCGGTTGATCGCCATGTGTTTGATCACCTTCACCTGGGGATTCAAGCCGTTGGTGTGGTCCAGCAGCGCAACGTTGCCGGGCTTGGCCGCCAGGTAACGGTGCAGCTCGGGTTCTGTCTGCAGCATCTTCAAATAGCCCTGCATGTAGAACACGCCGGCGCCGGCGATGCGTTCATTGGGCTGGAACAATACGACTTCTTTGCCTTCGGCTTGCAGTGCCTGGATCTGGCGGATGACCGGCACGAATGACTGGCGCACATCAGCCTTGGGCGCAAACCAGAAGGCAGCGATCAGGTAGCTGGCAATGGCCAGGGTGAACACGCCGCCCACCAGAGGTCGGTGGTGTTTATACAGGGCGGGTTTGTGCTCTTTGAGCCATTGCAGCAGTACCCGTGCATATTCGGCGGCCAACACGGCGGCGGCCGGGGCCAGCGTCATCAGGTACACCGTGCGCTTACTGGACGCCAGGGTCAGCAAGGTGAATTGCGCCACCAGCCATACGCTGAAAAACAGGTGATAGCGATTGCGCGCCAGGCTTT
Source organism: Pseudomonas sp. S3_A03 (assembly GCF_054668275.1). Classification (NCBI taxonomy): domain Bacteria; kingdom Pseudomonadati; phylum Pseudomonadota; class Gammaproteobacteria; order Pseudomonadales; family Pseudomonadaceae; genus Pseudomonas; species Pseudomonas sp. S3_A03. The sequence continues at coordinate 3,218,977 of NZ_CP162753.1, read as the reverse complement.
TACGCAAATGCCACAGCCCCAGGTACACCAGGATGTTCCAGGGCAGGAACGCCTCCGGCAGTTTGGCGATGTAGTAGTAGAACGGCTCGTAATGCCCGGCTTCGACAAACGAGCCGCTGAACCGGCCGACGCTGTTGGTCCACAGTACTTCGCCTACAGCCTGCATGCCGCCACGTTGGTACAGGAAGCACAGCCATATCAGCAGCGGCACCAATGCCAATAGGGTGCACAGCGCGGGTTTGAGCCAGTTGCCGATGCGCAGGCGTTTGTCCATCACGCTGGTAGCGGCCAGGTACACAAAAATCACAATGCCCGGCATGGCCAGCCCCAGCACACCTTTGCTTAGCGTGGCGATCGCCATCCCGACGGTAAACAGCGCCCAATGGCCCATGTTGGGGCCTTCGCGGTCCGGCCGCACCGCCTGATAGAACGCCAGCAGCGCAGTGGTCACGCCGAGGCTGAGCAACGAGTCCTCACCCACGCCGCGCACGTTGCTCCAGTAACTGGCCATGGTCGCCAGGATCAAGGCTGCGCTGAACGCCAATGTCTGCGGCCGGCCGAACCTGCGCAGCATTGCGTAGAGCAGCATTACGCTGAACAACCCGGCAAACGCCGACGCCAGGCGCACAGCCCAGGTGGTGCCGCCAAACAGGCGAATCGCCCCGGCATCCAGCCACAGGCTCAAGGGCGGCTTTTCCAAAAAAGGCTCGCGAAATAACTGTGGCACCACCCAGTTATTGTCCAGATGCATGGCCATGGCGATCCCGGCGACGCGGGCTTCGGTGGAGCCTTGCAGGTCGTGGCTACCTAGGGCGAAAAAAAATAAAAAGACCGGCGAGCAGAAACAATAAAGAGGCGGGGCGTGTCATGGGTTGTGGCTACCGAGGCAGTGGGCCGCTCGGGGGAGCGGCCGTGGCATTCGGCTAGTATCTGTCGGCGTTTCTGAATGTTTCGTGAACGAGTGTAGGGTTTTTGTATTCAGGTATTCACGGCGCCTTCAAGCTGGGCAGCGCGGCTTTACCCTCGGCTGTCAACACGGCTGCCAATTGCTCCCAGGTAAAGCTCAGTTCGTTGTCGCACCCGTCACCGTTGGCGGGTGTCGACAGCTGCAATCCTTGGGTGTTGAAGCTCAGGTCGAACGTGGAATAGCTGTTGATCGCCGGGCATCCCTCGTCGGTGGTGGTTTGTTTGGCCAGCCATGTCTTGAACGGGGTCGACAGCTTCACTTCGCCGGAATAGGCGTCATACCACTGCTGGTGCCCGCCCAGCCACGTCCAGGGGTCAACCGCTTCGCCGGTCTGCAGGTTCCAGGAATGCTGCCCCCAACTGATGCCCCGGGCGCCCATGCCCGCGGTCCAGCGGTAGAACTTCACGGTGATCCACTGCGACGACCAATACGTCGGCTCAACCGTGATTTCACTGGTGAGGGCCGAGCCGTTTCGTCCCAGATACTCGCGACGCTCGCGCAAATAGTCGGCCTGATCGTCGTCGTTGACCGCCAGCGCCGCGAGTTGCCGATTGATTTTCTGCACCGCCGGGCCATCACCCTCAAGCTTGAGCGTGACTCGGGCGCCTTGGGTCTTGAGCACGTAGCGGTGACCGCCGAAGGATTTTTCCTGCGTCTTGACCGGCAGCGGCGCCGCTTCCAGGGCGGCGTTATAGGCATCGCTGCCGCAGCCGTCGTTTGGCGTACCGACGCGTTTCAGGGTGATCGGCAGCGGTTTGCCGCCTTGCGTTTTACGCCAAGCGCCCGCCAGCGTATCGCCGGAGCGATTGTCCAGCGTCCAGAACCCGGTATCGCCTTCCTCCGCCCACGGCGCGCTGTCGCTGGCTTGGGTCAGTTGAATGGGGGTGAGGATGCGTTGGTAGTAATAACTGCCGTGCTCCCCGTCAGCTCCGTTGAAACAGGCGGTAATGGCGGATTTGCCCAGCGTGCCGGTCCAGACGCCGGCGAGGTCGGCGGCGTTGGCGAGCAAAGGTGTGCAGGCAAGAGCGATAGCAGCGACGGGCTTGAACACGGGTATCTGACTTCCGGTTGTCTGATGGGGCGCTCAGGGTAATGGGAAGTCGGGTGGAGTCCAAGTGGTTGCGCCTGCGTGGCGGTCAGTGCGCGCCGGTTAACACCTTAGGCTTTGACTTTAAAACGCCCCAACCCCTGCTGCATTGCATTGGCCCGCTCTGACAGGTTCCTGGCCGCGATCGCGCATTGCTGGGAGTTGGCCTGGTTTTGCTGGGTGACCTCGTCGATCTGCTCCAGCCCAATACTCGCCTGTTGCAAGCCGGACGCCTGTTCGCTGGACGCCTGATAGATCAGTGACACCAGACTTGAGACGGTGCCGGTGCCGGTGACAATGTTGCGCAGCGAGTCGGCGGTGCGGCCGGCGATGATCATGCCGCGTTGCGTCTTGGTCGACGAGTCGGCAATCAGCGCTGCGGTCTGTTGTGCCGCCTCGGCACTGCGTGCCGCGAGGCTGCGCACTTCATCGGCCACCACGGCAAAGCCGCGGCCCAGCTCCCCGGCACGTGCGGCTTCGATCGCGGCGTTCAACGCCAGCAGGTTGGTCTGCGCGGCAATGTTGTCGATGGTGGTGATGATGGCGGTAATGTCTTTGCCCGAATTATCGATCTCGGCCATGGCCGCGATCAGTTCGCTCATCAGCTTGTCACTTTCCCCCGCGTCGGCGCGCGCCGCCTGGGATTGTTCGTCGGCCTTTTTGGCATTGGCGGCGTTGTCGGTGGTCTGCGCCGCCATTTGGGTCATGACGGCACTGATTTCAGTGATCGACGACGCCGAATTGGATGCGCCGTCGGACAGCGACTGGCTCAACTGCGTGACCTGTGCAGAGCTGCCGGTGATTTGCGTGGCGCTGGCCTGCACCTGGGAAATCAAGGTGTTCAGGTTGCCGACCATTTTTTCCAAGGATTTGCCCAGCGTGTCATTGGGCGAGGACAGACGTACCTCCAGGTCCAGATCACCCTCGGAAATGCGTTCGGCCACGCGCACCTGGCGTTGCAGGCTTTCCGACATATCGTTCAGGGCAAAGGACAATTGGCCGACCTCATCTTCAGATGTTTGCACCAGCCGACGCGAAAAGTCGCCCAGGCTGATGTTAGCGGCCAGGTGGGCGGCTTCACGAATCGGGCCGACGATTTTGGCGGTAGCCAACCACAGGGTAAGCAAAGCCAATATGGAGATGACTATGCCGACTGCGACCTGCCAGATGCTGCTGTTGACGCCGCGCGATTGAAGTTCTTGTTCCAGGGCCAGGGCCTGGCTCATGACAACCGCCTTCGGCAGGTGAATCACGATTGCCCAAGGCTTGCCGGTGCGGCCCAGGTTGATGGGCATCTGCACCTCGATTTCCTGGGTGCCCTGGTTGATTTGGCTGTCGCCCTGGCCTTTTTGAACATTGGCCAACACCTTCTCCCAAGCGTCGGGCAGCAAGGCTTTGAGCGGCTGGCCGATCAGTTCCGGCCGTTTGCTGTCGGCCACCACCAGCCCTTGATGGCTGAGGATCGATACGGAGCCGTTGCCGCCATAAAGGTCGGCGGACATCTGCTCGCTGAGTTTCTGGATAAACGAGATATCGAAGTCAGCACCGACCACGCCGTAGAACTTGCCATTGGCGGTGATCGGCACCGACAGGGTGGTCAGCCATACATTCTTGCCTTGCACCACGTAGGGGAGGGGGTCGAGTACGCTTTCTTTCAGGGTATCCCGGGGGCCGGAGTACCAGCCGCCCTTCAACACACCGTTGGGGTGGCGGGCATCGGAGTCATATTCGACCAGTGGTTGCACGGCGATATGACCGTCTGAACTGCGTGTCCAATAAGGGGTGAAGCGGCCAGTCAAGGGGTTGTTACCGCCCTCGTTATTACGAAAGGCTTGATCCTGGCCGTCCAGTGCGTCGGGCTCCCAGCAGGAGTACGTGCCGTTGAAGTCGGGGTTGTCCTTGAGCACGCTGAGCAACATTGTATTGATTGAGTCCCGACCCAATACCAGCGGGCTTTGGGCGCTTTTGCCCGCGCCCAGCGTATTGGCCAGTGTGCGTGCCGAGTCCAGCGCGTTTTGCAGCTTCGCCTGGATGGCGGTAGCACGAGACTCTGCCAGATTCTGCACTTCGCGGATGGTGGCGGTTTCAATCAATGCCGATACTTGCGCGCCCACATAGGCTTCGTTGGCCTTTGAGGAATACAGCCCATATAACACCAGACTTGCGCAGGAAATAAACAGGCAGAGTCCGGCCGTAAAACAGATTCGAGTCTGCAATGATTTGAATTTCATGATGTTTTCGCCCACGCTCATAACGACCAAAATAATCGGATGTCGACATTCCAGTGTCTTTGTATTCGCACGGCTTATTGGATCATCGGCTGCTTTGGCATTGGCATGCTGTACAGCGCTGTAAGTTGCTTAACGCGTTTTGGGTGCGGCGTCGTCGAGCCATAAACGCTCGGTATTTTTGAAACCATAACGTTGCGGCGCTACCCGCGCAATAATACGATCGTGTTGGTTGGGGGTGCCCAGGTCTATTATTTGGTAGGGGATAGAGACATTTAAAGCCGGCAGGAAAAACACTTTGATTTTTGGCGTCAATAATGAGTCGGCATGTTGTTCTATCACTACACCGATACCGCCGCTTTGCAATTGAACGATAGAACCGACGGGGTAAATACCCACGGACTTTAAAAACGCGCGGAATACGTCATCGTCAAAATGCCCTTCCCATGTCGACATTTGTTGAATAGCCACGGCAGGGTCCCAGCCCTGGTTGTACGAACGGTCCGAGGTAATTGCGTCGTAGACATCGCAGACCGCGGCCATCCGAGCCACAAGGCTGATCTGGTCGCCAGCCAACTGATGGGGGTAGCCGGTGCCGTCGATTTTCTCGTGGTGATGCAGGCATACATCCACGACCATCTCGCATACTTGCGCGGTGGCCAGCAATGTTTTTTCCCCTTCAAGCGGATGCGTTCGCACCACCTGTAATTCGTCATCGCTCAAGCGGCCGGGCTTGTTGAGAATGGCACCGGGAATCGCCATTTTGCCGATGTCGTGCAGCAGTCCGGCCAGCCCGACCTTGCGAATCAGGGCGGTGGGCAGGCCTAACTGATTGCCCAGGGCGATCATCAACGCACACACCGCGACCGAATGCATGTAGGTGTAGTCATCGATGCTTTTCAGACGTGCCAGGCTGATAAAAGCATTGGGATGGCGTGCAATGGAGCTTGAAATATCGTCGACCAATGCGCCGATATGCTCCAACTCCAACGCCCGGCCCATGCGGGCATGGCCGAACATTTCGACCACCGCGGACTTGGCGCGACCACAAATCGCCTGCGCGGCGATCAGTTCGTCTTTCATGGACGTTAGAGGAGCCAAGGTGGCCGGTTCTGCCGGGTCAGAGGCGGGTTGAACATCGCACTCCTGGATACACGGTGCCTCCACGCGATCTCGCCAAAATGGCTTCGCCTCGCCGGCAGCCCGATCATTGGGTCCATTGCACTTCAACATGGTATGCCCTCTGCTGATGGTCTTCTTATTACGCGTCTAGAAGAGGATGCGCGCGCCTCGAATATTGGTGACTCCACAAATATCGTTATTAGACTTTGGTAGTAGAGAGAATGTGGGGCAACGAATAACCTCCCAGGCCTGCTTAAACAGCACTGATATCGTAATGACATTAGCATGGGTGTGGGTATTTGAAATGCATTTGAAAACAAAATAACGAGGGGGTTTATCGTTAAAGCAATGGGTGGTTTGTGTTTGTCTATCCAGTTGATGGGGTGGAATAGATAGTTCGCTAACTTGCTATTTGGGATGTTGAGAATGATTAAGGTTGAAAGGGGGTTGTAATAAGTTTGCGAGGGGGCGTTTTTTGTGGTTCGCAATGCGCCATGTTCTGGACTTTATGGCGCTAAGGAGCTTGCTGAGCATAGGCACTGTGATATCCGCGAATGGTGTGGTTTTCAAGCGGGGAAAACATGCAGAGTGAGTGAGACACCAAATGTCTTCGGTGCGGGCTGGGGTGACGGCGTTTTTTCAACTTGAACCCGGTCGTGGCGACATTCTCGAATCTGTCTTCGGCCTCCGACAGACTGGCTTGCCTCGGCGCCTCGCGGTGAGGTTTGGGAGCAGTGCGTTGCACCAGCGGTCCACATGCCCAAAATGGGACGCCAAAATGCTTAGAGTTTAAAAAACCTAGAAAGCTCCCATAAGCGCTGAAGCCCCTGTATTTATTGGATTTCAGGCACCAAAAAAGACGTCCGTGGACGTCTTTAGAGCCGGGGTAAGTTGAACGCGCTACTTAATTTAATGATTGTAATAGATTTCTTCAGTTTAGAAATTTCACTGGAACACTCTTTGGAATACCCACCCAGCGCGTTTGCCCGGCAGGGTGATTGGCGAGACCGGGTACAACGCTGAGTCGTCCCAACCATTTTAATCTACCGCCTTCCGCCAGTGTTTACGTGGGGTACGGTACAGTCATAACGCCACCAACACCTTTCACCGAGCGGCGGGGGTAGGGCAACGGCCACGTGCACTGCAGCTGAGCTGCGCGCGCCGTATTTCGCGTTTTATGGATACCGCGCCAATGTTTTGCAGTGCAACTGATCGAGGTTTGTATCAAAAATCTAGACGAATCAACCGCAGTTGCTTAGGGTGTGGCCATTCAATATCGCGCTTTCAGGGAATGAAAATGGAATTGAGCGTCGACGAGGTCGTAGGCGCTTTGGAGCGAGCGGGCTTCCGGCTGATCCCTTGACCGGCAACAATGTATTCCGCTTGACCCATTCAGTACACACTAAGCCCCTCTGTGTAAAGCGAGGTGTTGGCTAAAGCGGCACTGTTTCGGCGCCCAATTCTAAAAGGGATTTTCGATGGCTCAGTTGGCAGTTAACCATCTACCAGCCAAAGCATGGCTGACCGAATTTCTGTTCACTCGCGTCTTGTTCACAGGGCCTACTGGTCAGCCGCTCTATAGCTACCATGTCACGGAGGACGAATATACCGGGCTGGCAGCCATGCTGAAAATGGCGCTTACAGCTAATAGCCCGACGCAGGAGCTGTATGTGGCGGCTTGTTTTTGTCTATTCGTCAGCGAAAATTACCGTCGCCATTACGACGGCAATTGGTCGTGGCAGGGGGCTGAGTCTCGTATAGGCATAACCCTCACACCGGCGCAGCACGCCAGCCTGACCGGAAAGGGCTTAGGTTACTGGAAGCGGAAAGTGCGCATCCGAGACCAAGGTCGGGATTGGCTGGGCACATTGTTTACGGAGGGTGGACTGCCTTGGCCGCTGCTCAGCAGCGAGTCCCACGGGTTTGGCCGAGCGGTGCGCCGTGGTATCAAGCACTTTTACCGTACCGAGGGGCACCGGCGCACCACCGCTGATCTGCTGGCCGACTTTGAAGATGGGCTGCCGCTGTCGTTCCGCAATCTGGAAACACGCACGTTGCTGGCTGGAATCGTCGATCAACTGATGACGCTGGTTGATCGTTACCCTATCAAGGACGAGGTTGATCCGGCGGCCTATCTGGATCGAGTTGATCCCCATTGGCACGAAGCCTTTCCCATACCGTTGGACGAGACCAACGCCCGTCATCTACTCAACGAGTGGCTACGTGACGCAGGCATTAAAAGGCAGGAACGCAAAGAGGCGTTAGCCAAAGCACGAGCGTTTACCTGCGAACACATTCAGCAGGGACAGTTACCGCACTGGACAATCTTGACCGAGCTTAATCTGCCCCCAGAGACTTTACTGCCGATCAATCCATCCTCACTTCGTAATACCCGCCTCGAGCTGGCTTATTTCGAAGGTGAAACCCTGCTTGAGCGGGGGCCTGCTGTTTATGCCCAGCTGGCGGAGAAAGCAGTAAAGATCCGCTTTGCCAATGTGCAGGTCTCCCTGCGGCGTCGATATCTGAACAAACCTGTGAGTTTGCGGGTTATGGAAAGCGGTAGCACCATCCACACCCTCCTATTCGAGAACAGCGCTCTGGATTATCAGGATGTACCGCTGGTGTTCGAGTGCCGAGCGGATCGTTGGCATCTAGTAGGGACATCCAGCTGCAAGCTCGCCAGCAGCAAGGTTAGGGTACGAGTGCCCGAGCGTTTTACCTTCAGTGATGCACTGGAGTCGACCGTACCGGTGCTAACTGACGTCGAGTCCGGGCAATGGATCGAAACCACTGGCAACCTGATTCTCAAGGATGATGCTGAGCGCTACGAGATATGCCTTTCGCAGCCTGGCGGCGATGTTGCGCCTTTAATGTTGACGGGGGTTTACGCGCTGTTCGAATGCTCGCCATCTACCGTTTATCTGGGCTGGCCCACCTTGGAGTTGGCCGAAGGTAGCACCTGGCGAAGGGATGAATTGATCGAATTCGCCAACGGCCGGCCACTCGATCGACGCAACGCTCTAGTGTTCGGCGCAATCAACTATATCGTTCGCAGCCGTAAAGGAGAAACGCTGCTACGGCGCCGATTTGGTGTGTTGCCCCGCGGCTTCGAGCTGGGGCTATACCCTGCTTACGGCCGCCGTCCGGCCAGGTTACAGGTCAAGAACGCCGATAACCTGTCTTTGCATGTAGCGGGTGAGGGATTGCTGTGCTCGGTCAGTCAGGGCAGCTACCAGATGGAGCTGAGCGGCCAGCATTGTCCGCAGGCGTTTACGTTGCAGATCGGCCCCGCAGCGGGTCTATTGCACCTGCGATTGCCCTTTCCTTATCAGGGTGCACGCCTGCTTGGTGTCGACGGCCAGCATACTGCAGTGAAGACTTTGAACCTTGCCGAGCTGACTGGGCACCGGTTGCAGCTAAGCTCCGGTCTGCCACAAGGACAGATGTTCTATCTGCAATTCGAACTTATGTGCCGAGAGCAGTCTCACCCCAAAAGGGTCTTCGCGGTACGCGTTGGTCAGATGCCGATGGTCCTCAATCTCTTCAGCTATGTCGCTGACCTGCAAACTATGCTAGCTGCAGTTGATGAGCAAGATGCCTATGTACACTTGACGGTAGAAACCGAACAGTTACTGATGCAATTGGACATCAGAAGATACGGTGGTCGAGTGTTGATGGAGGAGGCCAGCGCTTTTTACGTATGCGGAGTCGATGGCACCGATATCCTTGATGACGCGCGTGCCGAAGCCATGCTGCTGTCGGACCCTAAGCAAGCTCCGTTGCAATTGGTTGAAAACACCACGGAAGGGGTCGGAACGGATCGCTTCGCTATCCCTCAATCGATGCTGATTGATGGCCCTTGGTTGATCTACCCAGGCAAGGAATCACCGATTCAATTCCGCCCCCAGCTATACTTGCCTGCGTCTATGAGCGTGCCCGTCGATTTGCAAGTGCGTTCATTGCACCGTGCCGCACAAGTGTTCCATCCGATCCACCGTCCGGACGTCATCGAAGAGCAGATCCGCGCGATGGCGAATGATTTCGCTCACAGTGGTTGGCAATACCTCGCGGACTTGAAGCGCCAATACGCTCACTTGCCATTGTCTTCATTCGAAGCCTGGAAAGCCTTGGCTAAAAATCCTCAGGCATTAGGGCTGGCGGTATTCCGACTGGAAATGGACGAAGCCTTTTGCGCTCGCATTGCCGATGAGCTGGCGCTGATGTGGGAAACCATACCGTTGCCCATGTGGGCCTCTGCTTACCAGATATTTGCTGAGGGGCTCAAGTTGACAGGCCTGCCGTCTGAGCATGTCGAGCGGCTGGTGAAAGATCGTGCGATTGTATTGCGCTACATCGTTTCCGGCTTTGACTATGTAGGCAATTATCTGGGTACCGGTGATTGTTGTGAACTCAGGCGCTTGTCGGCCGAAGATATCTTGCCAATGTGGTATCAGGACCTGCGCCGTCTTCATGCGGCTAACCTGGACTGGCCGAACGTCCTTGGAGAGGCATTGGCCCATTGGGTGGCCGAGCAACCGTTGCCACTCCGCGTTAAGGCTATGAGCCTGGCCGAGTTTACCGACGCAGTGACCTATCTGCCTATCTTCATGGCTTACGTAACGGCCGGCAAAGCCTCGGTCAACGACCTCGGCATACCGACGGCCTATTTCAAGTTTGCCGCGCGTTGGCTAGCTGATTTTGATCGGCATGGCTGGTTCAACCCTGTTCATGCACTTACCGTTTCCTACCTGCTTGCTGCCCATACAGATCGCTAAGGAATAGCCATGCGTAACTTCTCTGAGCTTGTCGAGCAAACCCTGGATCGTACGCGCGAAGCAACCCTCGGCGTATTGGGAATCAGCGATGGAGGTCTGCGGCGTCATTTGCACCAGAGCCTGTGCAACGAACTAGGTGCCGATGGCTGCATGCTGGCCCCGCCCGTGTTCGAGCATACTTTTGGCTGGCACGAAGCCAACCTGCAGCTGCAGGATCTGCAAGCAGAGAAGCTTCTCAGCGCTGAGCTACTTGAAACTCTGGCGACGGCGCCTGCTTATGTTTTTCCAAAAACAGCGCGGCCCTACGTCCATCAGGTGCAGGCTTGGCGTTCACTCCTCAATGAGAAACCTCGTTCGGCAATCGTTACCACGGGCACTGGTTCTGGTAAAACCGAGTGCTTCATGGTGCCAATCCTGGAGGACTTGATTTGTGAATATCAGCGCAGTCAGCAAGCGTTGGTTGGCGTGCGCGCGCTATTTCTCTACCCGCTCAATGCCCTCATCAATTCACAGCAGGAGCGTCTGGACGCCTGGACCCAGCGCTATGGCGATAACATCCGCTTTTGTTTGTATAACGGCAAAACTGCGGAAAAGGCGTCGTCCAAACGCAATGAGCAAAAGCTCAAGCCGAACCAAATCCTCTCTCGCGAATTGCTTCGCCGCGAGCCTGCGCCAATTCTGATGACCAATGCGACCATGTTGGAGTACATGCTGGTCCGTCAGGTTGACAGCCCCATATTGGAGATCTCGCGCGCGAGCCAATCGTTGCGCTGGATCGTCTTGGACGAGGCACATACCTATGTGGGTTCGCAGGCCGCGGAGCTTTCGATGTTGTTGCGTCGGGTGGTGCACGCTTTCGGCCGAAGCCCGGAGCAGCTGCGCTTTGTTGCCACATCTGCAACCATTGCCGGGGCTGAAGCCACCGACCGGCTGCGCCGTTACCTGGCTCGTCTGGCTGGGGTTGCGGAAGAGCAAGTGGATGTCATTGATGGTTCGCGTAAATGGCCCGACTTGCCTGAGGCTGGCAGCCAGCAAACTTTGAGTCTCGCTGGGCTGCAGGCCATGCAGCCTGCAGAGGAGACTTCCAGCGAGCGCTATCAGGCGTTGTGCGCACATCCGATAGCCCGGCAACTGCGCCACGCCGTGGTCAGCTCAGGAAAACCGCTCGGGCTCAATGACCTCGTGGCCGAAGTTGCCGATCAGCTCGAGAGCAAGGAGCGCGTTGGGCAGCAGCGTGAAGTGTTGCAGTGGCTGGATGTGCTGACTGGTACACGGCCGGCTGCCAAGCAGCCTCCCTTTCTCAAGTTACGTATCCACATGTACCAGCGCATGCTGCACGGGCTCTGGTCATGTATCGATCCGCAATGCAGCAGCAAGTCCGAGCATCTGCGTGACTGGCCTTTCGGCAACGTATATGTGTCGCAAAAGACAAGATGCGCATGCGAGGCCCCTGTCTACGAGATAGGCTTCTGCGAGGAGTGCAAGGCGCCGCACCTCTTGGCTGAGGACCGGAATGGAGAGCTGTTGCAGCCGCGGGCTTACGCTGGCGACGAGTTTGCGCTGAACGACGATGACGCTGGCGCTGATGATGGCGACGCAGGTGGTACTGGCCCTTCGAAACGAGTACGAACTGCTGCGCAACGCGTTGTAATTGCTGGGGGTAGTACGCTTGCCAAGCCGTTTCACCGCCAGCCGCTGGATCTTGTCAGCCTTAAACTGGGGACGGTCAATGCTCAGCGACCTTTGTCCATCGCGTTTGCGCTGGAAGGGCGTGAGCCAAAGGGCGGCGAGCCGGAACATTTCTCCTGCTGCAGCGTTTGCGAACACGCAAAGTCGGGCACCAGTCGTTTTCTGCGAGGCGCCTATCTAGGCGCCCCGTTCTATGTGGCTAACGCCGTCCCCACCTTACTGGAGTTTTGCCCGGATCCGGAAAAAGCTGACTCGGAGGGGCGCTCCCCTGAAGAGCTGCCGGGCCGTGGTCGTAAGCTGATTACCTTTACCGACAGCCGCCAAGGCACAGCGCGCATGGCGGTACGCATGCAGCAGGAAGCAGAGCGTTCGCGGCTGCGCGGCCTGGTGTTCGAGACCTTGAGAAACGCCCAGGCGAAAGCTGATGCACAGCCGCAGGACGTGCCAACTGCCACCGCGGAAGAGTTGCTGACTAAAGCTATCGAGCTTGAAGGTTTCGGTTTGGCTGCCGCGGCTGTGGACCTTCGGCAAATGGCTGCAAAGATGCAAAGCGGCGTTGCTGCGGCGTCATCTTCCGTTTCCCTGACGTGGTCTCAAATTATTCATGAGTTGGCTTCCGCCAAGGATATCGACCCTTTCATCATCAAGTACAATCGCCACGCCAACCCGGCATTGTTCGATGGCCATGAGGGCGGCCTGACCATGGCGCGGCTGTTGATGAGCCGTGAGTTTTCCAGAAGGCCGAAGTATCAGAACAGTTCCGAGACCCTGGGCCTTATCAAAGTGGGCTATACGGGCTTGGAAAAGGTCGCCACTACGCCATCACACTGGACGACTACGCAGGCTTACGCTGCCACTGGTCAGACCGAGGCGCCCCGCACTGCCTTGACCCTGCAAGACTGGCGCGACTTTCTGCATGTGGCGCTGGACTTCTTTGTGAGGGAAAACACGTTCATTCCCATGGAAAACAAGCTGCGTCGCTGGATGGGCAGTCGGCTCAGTCCGAAGTCACTCTATGCACCCACCAGTGATGTGCAGGAAAGCAGCAACATCAAGAAATGGCCACAGGTCAAATTGCACAGCGCACACAGGCTAGTCAAATTACTGGAAGCCGCTACGGGACTGGACCGTCGCCACCCTGGCGATGCCGATACGATGAGCTGCTGGTTGGAGGGTACATGGGCTGCGTTGGTGGGAGCGCAGATTCTTGAAGGCTCCGACACCGGCCACCGGTTGAAATTGGAAACTCTCAACTTTTCACTACCCACCAACGCCTGGCTTTGCCCTGTTACCCATAGGCTGCTGGAAACTACGTTCCGGGGGCTCACCCCTTACTTACCACGAACCATGGGTACGCGTAGTTATCGCTGCACGCGGGTCGACATGCCAAGGTTCGCTATGTTGGGCGCCGGCGCCAGTGCTCAGTCGAAGCAACAGCAAGTTCGCAAGCTAGTCAACGCCGACGCCACCGTTGCTGACTTGCGTGAGCAAGGACTATGGAGCGACATTTGCGATCGCACGCTGGAGGGCGGTTTCTACTACCGCGTTGCCGAGCACTCAGCGCAACAGCCAGCTGAATTATTGGACAAATATGTCGAATGGTTCAAACGTGGCGATATCAATGTGCTGAACTGTTCGACCACCATGGAAATGGGTGTGGACATTGGCGGTATCTCAGCAGTGGTGATGAATAACCTCCCGCCTCATCCCGCCAATTACCTGCAGCGAGCTGGTCGAGCTGGCCGTCGCGACGAAGCGCGAGCCATTGCCTACACCCTGTGCAAAGCCGACCCGCATAACCAGCGTGCATTTGCCAATCCCAAATGGCCTTTCGTGACCGCAATTCCTGCACCGGCAATTACCTTGAGTTCGACCCGCATCGTGCAGCGCCATGTCAACTCACTACTGCTGGGCATTTTTCTGCGAGCACACAGCAGCGCCGACGGCGATCGCACCAAACTGACCTTGCATTGGTTTTTCGGCACAGACGACTCGCCCTGCCAAATCATGGCGGGCTGGCTGCGGGCATGCCCGGAGGAGTTCACCCAGGCCGTTCGACATCTCGTGGCGGGTACGAGCCTCGCTGGGCGGGCAATGATCTATGTGGTGGAGAGCACGCTAGGCGCGCTCAAGGCTTTGGAGCATCGCTGGCTGGACGAATACCGCAACCTCAACGAAAAAATTCAAGGCGCCAAGGACGAGGCCTACAAGCGTGCGCTCACTCTCGAGAAGCAGCGCCATGAAGGTGAGTACTTGTTACGTGACCTCGCTTCGCGGGCCTTCCTGCCAGGTTATGGCTTCCCGACCGATGTGGTCACGCTCAAGACCTACAACATCGAGGACTTCGTGCAAAAGCGCAACGAGAAAAAGGAAAGCCGCGAGGACAGTTTGGCCAGCAGTCGGGAAATGCCATCTCGCGGGTTGAACATCGCTATTCGCGAATACGCACCAGGCGCGCAAATCGTAATCGATGGACGAGTGTTCCGCTCGGCCGGAATAAGCCTGCAATGGCATGCTAACGGCGAGATCAACGAGGCACAGAAATTCGATCTGGCCTGGCGCTGCCCGGAGTGCGGGAACAGCGGCATGATCGAAAACGCTTATGCCAACAGTGACAACGTGCGCTGCACCTACTGCAGTACCTTGATATCGGCCGATCTACGTCGCCGCGTGCTGCGTCCCGCGGGTTTCGTAACCGATTTTTATGAAGAAACCACCAATGACGTCAGCTCACAGAAATTCATCCGCGTTGAGGACCCACGTATCCAGCTGAGTGGGGAGAGCTGTGCATTACCCGATCCTCGTTGCGGATTCTTCCACTTCGGTCACGACGGCACCGTATTCCACCATTCCTCTGGCGAGCACGAGCAAGGGTATGCCGTGTGTCTGAGTTGCGGGCGGGCAGGGTCAATGCTTCCGGGAGCGGAGGTGCCGCCTGGTTTGCGCGCTGATCAAATGCATCGACCGGTCGGCGGTCTGGCGGGCAGTCGCAAGGACAAGGATTGCTCCGGCGCGGCGGTCACTCACCACGTACATCTCGGCTACCAAATTCATACCGACGTACTTGAGCTTTATCTGCGTAATCCATTGACCGGCCACTGGTTGCCCGACTCGGCTGATGGCCGCGTCATCGCCTCGACTCTGGGCGCAGCGCTGCGAGATGTTATCGCAGATCAACTGGGAATCGTCAGTACGGAAATGGGTTTCAGCCATCGAGTCGATCGCGACCGCGAAAGCCGTCAGGGCAGAGCCGTGATTCAACTGTACGACGAGGTCAGCGGCGGCGCAGGCTTTGTTCTTGAGGGGCTCAACGACATTACCAGCCTGCTGAAAAAAGCCATGCAGCGCCTTCATTGCCCTGCCGATTGCGAAACGGTGTGCTCGCATTGCCTCGCCGGCCAGGACAGCCGAGTCGAACGGGAGGAGCTTGATCGGCGTCTTGCCCTACAGTGGCTGCAGGATGCCGCCTTGATCGACCATCTAGGTCTGCCCTCTGTGTTCGATCCAATCCCCGGCGCGCGCTATTGCCCGGTCGGGCCCTTGCGCTATCTTGCCAGTGCACTCAACAGCCATGAGCAGGGCGCCGCCCCCGCTCGGTTGCTGCTGTGTCTGCAGGGCGATCCACAGGAATGGGACTTGGATAACCCGCGTTTCAGGCAGCAGGTACTCACTTGGGCAATTTCCGATGGGCTCAAAGTGACCTTGGGCATAGCTGTGGACTGTGCGCTGCACTCCGACCAGAAAAGCGTACTGCTGCAACTGGCGCGAATGGGCATAGACCTTGCCGTACTGCCCAGAAGCGACGTGCCAACTCGTTCGCTTCTGCTTGCTC
Source organism: Pseudomonas sp. S3_A03 (assembly GCF_054668275.1). Taxonomy (NCBI): domain Bacteria; kingdom Pseudomonadati; phylum Pseudomonadota; class Gammaproteobacteria; order Pseudomonadales; family Pseudomonadaceae; genus Pseudomonas; species Pseudomonas sp. S3_A03. Next base: position 3,203,277 of record NZ_CP162753.1, on the reverse strand, counting down.
AGCTGGAGACTTGCAACCTTTGCCACAGCGTCTACGCGAGCGGACAGTCCGCAGCACTACCGGGGGCCGGTTGGCTGAGCGGCCAAGGCGACATCACCTGGGTTGCTACCAGCGCGGAGTCAGCAATACAAGGGCAGCCCCTCAGCACCAGCAGATGGCAGAGCGACAACCAGGCGGCACGCATCGTTGAAGTCACCGCTGAACTTGATGGGCCGGTCAACACGTTGAGCAAGCGTCTGGCCGTCTTGATTGAAGACAAAATGCCAGAGCTGGCGCAGTTGCTGGCAAGCGATCACGCGATGAGCATCAGCTACTCCGATCGTTACCTTAAATCGCCATGGTCGTTGATGTTGTTTACTGGTTTTCTGAAGTTGTTCGAGGGGCCGGAGCTCAAGACTATCTCTTTGGCCACTCTGGCCGTCGGTAATGGCCCAGCCAGCACGTTGATGCACCATGATTGGCAACGAGCCGAGGATCAGAAGGCGCTCATGGTTGATTGGTTGTCAGAGCTGGTCGGTATCGAACCCCAACTTACCTTGGAGCGTAATAGCCGTGACGTGCTGCACGGCAGAGCCTTGACGGTTACATGGCAATCGGGACGGGTCAGCCAGATTCTATTTGATCAGGGCATGGGCTATTGGCGGCCACGCATGCCTTACCGCGATGAGCTGGAGTTTGATTTCCAGGCGCCTGCGCAGCGGCAGATGGATGATATGAGCGAGAAGTATTCTCGGGCGCAAATGCAACAAGGTGGGGAGTGGCCGACCTTTATGAGCTGGAAGAATAACGTCTAGGAGGGGGCGTCACCTGAGTCTGGGGTGGCGTTCTAGTTATTGGGGCTATGGGTGGAAAAGATTATCTGTCAGGCGTATTGATCCAGTCGGCTATCGCCCGGCGAAGAGCGTTTTTTGGAATCTCTGGAAAATCATGAATAGTAGCTCTGTAAGTGGGAACCATCTATACCTCGCCCTCCGAGCCCAAGGGAAAGTTTTCGTGGACGTGCAGGCCCTTGAGGACTCGATCTTAAATGGCGAGGCGGGGTCATCGCTGTATCAGCTCATGGCGATTTTACCAGGAGCGCGAATAATTGCTGCGTAAACCTGCTTCTCATGGATGATGCTTGTTGAGCTCAGTCTCTATCAGGATTCGAGATCGAAGTGTAGCCGACGGCTTTTGCTAACTACGATCATCCCTGATTTTAAGGTACGTAGGAGCGACACCCAGTTGCGCTCAGGTGTTTGGGCTGCAACGTCGGCTCAGCCGAGTGATTCGTCAAAGTAATCGCTGTCGAGCCTGGGCACCTTGTAAAGCTGCGAGCTGATGCCCACCTCGTGGTCGAGCATCAGATTGACCAGGCGTTTGCCGTCGACCAGCACCAGCCCCTCGACCGAGCGCGCGAAGTCAACGGCCTGCGCGGTGAAGCCGGAAGTGGTGATGAATACACCGCGTTTGGCTTTCTGCCCGGCCAGAGCGCCATAGAACGCCTGCAAATCGGGGCGGCCGACGGTGTTCTGCCAGCGCTTGGCCTGCACATAGACTTTCTCCAGCCCTAGCGCGTCGAGTGAGATCACGCCGTCAATGCCACCGTCGCCACTACCGCCGACTTGCTGCAGCGCCTGACGGTTCGCGCCGTAGCCCAAGCTGTGCAAAACGTCGAGAACAATGTGCTCGAAGCGCGTCGGGCTCGCTTGCAGCAGGCTGTCCAGCAGGTCGCCCGCGACGCTGGTACGCAGCTCAAGGATGGCTTGGTTCAAGCGCTCCTGCGGGCTGCTAGTGGCGAGGTCGGTTTTGGCAATTGACGTCGAAGTGTCGTTGTTTTCATCCAATGAGGCCGCATCCGGTGCTGTCTTCAGCTTCACGCTCATGAAGTTCACGGCTAGATGCTCGACCTGCTCTGCGCTCAACGGGGCCGGGTTGGCCTGGGCGAAGATGCGGCCGGTGTCGGTCAGCTGCCAGTAGCCACGCTTGGCGCTGCTGGAATAGCCGGCGCGCTTGAGGCGGTCATGCGCCCAACCGGAGCGGTTCTTGTAAGTTGCCTGGCCGCTGGCGATGGTCTCCTGCCTCTGTGCCTCGCTAAGGCCTAATGTCTGTGCGGCCGCTTCGTGGGTTTCACCCGCCGTAGCGCCATCCGGGTGGGCCGCGAGAAAATGCAGAATCGGCTCGATGAACTTGTCGTAGGTCGGGACAGACATGGTTCGTTTTCTTCCTGATGTAAGGGCTTAGCTTAGCTGAGCGGCCTTGCGACCACGCCTGGCTTTGGGCGCGGTGGCGCGTTGGGCCTTGATGCGCACCAATAGCACGCTGGCTGGTTCGTCGTTCGGGGCCTGGGGCTCTAGTTCGCCACGGAACGCCTTGGCTAGGATGCTTTGGGTCAGGCGGTCGATACGGTTTTGGGCCGAAGCGACCTTTGCTTCCAGTTGATCAGCTATGGCGAAGAGCTGTTCAACGCGGCTGACGATTTCGTTCTGCTCAGGAAGTGGAGGCATAGTGAATATCAGTGACTTAATCTCTTCACTGTTGATATTGTTGACGCCACTTGTAGATCTTGCAGTCATTTCGACGATCTGTCGAACTGCAGGTGATTTAAGCCAGTAGTTAATATATCCAGCAATGGCTTTTTCAGCGTTCGGACGTACGCGAATCAAGTAGCCAGCAAAAAGTAATCCTTCTTCTCTAGAGACCTACTACTGCTGATTTTCCGACTAGCTCGACACTGCCATTAGAACGAATTAGTAGAATATCCCCTTTTTTTAGGGATAATTTATTGGTTTCGGCTGGGGAAAAGTTTGAAGATTTTAGGTCGTTAAGTCTTATGCCGTTGTCGCCAATATTAGGGATCCGCAGTACACCTGTTTCTCCTCCATTGTAATCACATTTTTGAGCGGTCCCATACCTTAGGTCACTCACTACGGTGGAAAACTTTACTAGCTGCCATCCTGGTGGCAGATCAGAGCCGTCTATGTTTTTCGTCAATCGTCCTGAAACTGCTGCAGCCAATACCGATTGGCGGAAGCGCTTGAGCAGCGCAGGAATAGCATCGATGCGGGCTTTCAGGGTGTCGACTTGAGTAAGCAGTTTGTCGAGCTTGGCGGCGATGCGGGTTTGTTCTGCGAGCGGCGGCAGATGCATACGAACATTTCTCAGCGCCTGCTGAGAAATGTTGCGCATCGACAATTGATTTCCCGTTGCCGAGCTTTCGATTTCCTTCCGGCCAAACTGTGAGCGCAGGCAGACCAGTAGCCACGGTTTTGCCTCGTCGGGAAGCACAAGGCGTAATACCTTGTCACTAAGATAGAGATTCTTCGAGATTTTCTTAACAATTACGCAGGAGCCAACTAATTCAAGCGTATTGGCTCGCGAGATCAGGAAATCACCGAGTTGAATTTTTTCCTCCGGTTTGAGATGCGATGAGTCGAACAGTGTCTTGCTTTCCTGCTCATCAAACTCTCCCCAAGTAACTGCACTGATCTTCACAAGCCCATTTTCCAATCCTTGCGGCGGTCGCTCGTCACACTTGACACTTTTACCCGTCTCGATGCGCTCGACAAGATCCCCGAGTGTGCAAGCAGCCCAGCCAGCCGGCAGTTCCCTAATCATTCTCCCGTCTCCACCGCCAACCCCATCACCTCAGCCATCAACTGCTTCTGCGCCATCACCTCATCCCCCGCCCCCAAAGCCTTCATCAGCTCTTCCAGCTCACGCAGTGCCTCGGTCAGTTCAGCCATGGCCTCACCCGCCAGCACTTCCGGGGCGGGCAGATCGGCGGCATCCAAGCTGCTTTCGTCCTTCAGCCAGCTGAGATCCAGCGAGTCACCACGTTCATTGCGAATGTAATCGCGGGTAAAACAGCGGAAGCGGCTAGTCTCACCAATACCCTCGACGTTCTCGGCGCGTGGGCTTTCTCCGTCGGGGGTGTCGCCATAGGCGTCCTCGAACGGTTTGAGGTGCGTAGAGCCGAAGGGAGTACGCTTGCCGAAGCTAGGCATATTGCTGCGCAGGTCATAGATCCACACGCGCTTGGTGCAACCTTCCTCCTGGCGTGGGTTTTCCATGGTGCCCTTCTGAAAGAACAGTACGTTGGTCTTCACGCCCTGGGCATAGAAGATGCCGGTTGGCAGACGCAGGATGGTGTGCAGGTTGCACTTGTTCATCAGGTCGCGGCGTACATCAGTGCCGACGCCGGCCTCAAATAGCACGTTGTCCGGCAACACCACAGCGGCGCGGCCACCGGGCTTGAGGCCACGGTAGATGTGTTGGAGAAAGGCCAACTGCTTGTTACTGGTGCGGTACGTAAGGTCATCACGAGTCGGGCCACCGCCACCCTTGGCAGTGCCGAACGGTGGGTTGGAGAGGATGACGTCGACCTTGGGCAAGTTAGCTCCGGTCTGACCTAGTGCGTTACCCAGATGTACCACGCCTTCTTCGTCGCCTTCCATGCCATGCAGCAGTGTGTTCATTAGCGCCAGACGACGAGTGCCGGGCACCAGTTCTACGCCAACAAAGGCGCGATTGCGCTGGAATGCCTGGGCTCTGGCGTCGAGGTCGTAGTAATCGTCGGTTTGACTTTTGATATAGGCGTCAGCAGCGATCAAAAAGCCCGCAGTACCGGCGGCCGGGTCTTGTATGGTCTCGCCCGGCTGCGGCTTGATGCAGCGGATGATGCTGTCGATCAGCGAGCGCGGGGTGAAGTACTGGCCGGCGCCGGACTTGGTCTCGCTGGCGTTCTTTTCCAGCAGGCCTTCATAAAGATCGCCGAGGCCGTCTTGGCGGGCGCTGAACCAGTCGATACCGTCGAGGCTCTTGATCAACTGCTCGAGGTGGCGCGGTTCCTTGAGGCGAGTCTGGGCGTCGGCGTAGATGGCGGCAATCAGCGGGTCAGGGTTTTTGCCAAGGTCCAGCAGCATCTGCCGGTAGTGATCGAGCAGGTTAACGCCGGACTTGCCAGCCAGGTCTGGCCAGCGCGCGCCTTCGGGCAGCTTGTGGCCGAAGCTGTCGTTGTTTTGCACCTGTTCGAATTCCATCTTGATGAACAGCAGCAGCACGAGCTCGGTGACGTAGTCGCTGTAGTTGATGCCATCGTCGCGCAGGACGTCGCAAAGGTTCCAGAGTTTTTGGACGATATCGGAGTTGGTCATGTGGTACCTGTGGCGAAGTGTTTAAAGCACCAGATCGCGCTGGCGCAAAGAAATGATTGTCTGGGCTCAGTCGTCTGAGGAGCGTTGTTCGGCCTTTAGCGCTCGGCCCGTCGCAGTAAGGCGATAGCGTTGCTTGCTGCTGTTGGGCTTGTCTGGAATGGTCATCTCGACAACGCCAAGCCTCAGTAGTGGGGTCAAAACCTGCTCGCGGAACTTGCTGCGGTTGCTGCGCCCGACGAAGGTCATTAGCTCTGGCGCAGTGTGATCGCCTGTCATCTTGCGCAGCAGCGTTATCTGCTCTTGCTGCAAAGACAGGCGAGTTTCGGCTTGTTCTTCTTCGACAGCGGACTCAGTCCCTACTTGGTCCCTACTTGGTCCCGACTTAGTCCCTACTTGGTCCCCACTTGGGCCCGAAAGAGGCCCTTTTTCAACGGCGCGCTGAATCACCACCTTGAACTGATTACTTTGCCGGTCGTCCTCCAGCCGGATCATTGGCCAAGCATCGATAGCGCGCGGGATGCCGGTGCCCAAACCGCGATAGGGGAGAATGTGCACAGCATGGGAGGTGAGCGTCGGGTTACGACGGTTGGACAGGCCGAATCGAATTTTCTCGGTATCGAGCACGTCAGGCAGGTGCCCGGGGCTGATCAGTTCGATGCGATCGGCGAAGATCATGATCCGGATGGAGGCGCTGACAAAGTAATCGCGGTGGATCAGGGCATTGACCAGCAGTTCTTCAAACACCTCCTCCGGCACTTCCAGTTGGCCGAGGGTATTGAAGCCCTGCTGGCGCTGCACGTGGTGTAGGTTGCGCTTTATGAAGGCAAGGCTGCGTCGGTACTGCTCCTGCAGATTACCGTCGATATCTTCGCTGTCTAGATAGTGGCGGTCATGCAGAACCGTGCCCGGAAACGCCACGGCCTTGATATCGAACGCCGGGCACAGGCGTTGTGGCGCCTGGCCGAAGAGCAGCAAACCGGCCAAATTGGGTGTGTCGCCACTGGCGAGGCCAAGATTTTCCAGGATGCGGGTGGTTTCCAAACCTGTCTGTTCGGGGCTTTGCCGAAAGCGTCTTTGAAAGTACTCGCCGAGCGCCTTGGCATCGATATCCGCCACGCTGCTGCCCGCGACCGGTACCGCATCGGCGCACACCAGCCCGGCCTGCTGGAACAAACGCTGCAGTTCTTCACGGGCCGTGACCCGACGCTTGTCGGCGCCGTTCTTTACCCAGATGCGACCCTGGTTGTCGACGTAGGGTTTATTCAGCCCTTGTTCGACTGTCACCACCATGACCAGCCCGTGCTCGGTCTGAAGGTTGCTGGACAATGGATTGATCGCCGGACGGACATTTTGTGAGGCCGCGTTGGAGAGCAGTTGATTGAGTCGCGAAATGTCGGCGCTACTCAACCCGCTCACCGTGCCGGAGTCGTCTACGCCAATCAGCAAGTAGCCACCGCACGTATTGGCAAACGCCACCAACTCGGCTGCCAAGGCATCGATATTGCTGAAATCGCGCTTGAACTGATGGCGGCTGTCTTCACCACGGGCAAGGATCTGATGAAGCTCAGCAGGGGTCATGAGGCATCTCTAAGTAGCGCGGCGATAAGTCGTAGTGCCGGGGCATTATCCCTTATGAACGAGCACGCTGGCCAATCCGGCGTTCCAGATCGGTCTCATCCCGTTTGTGCCCAAAGGTTGTCATTCAGGGCATCCAGCACCACGCCCAGGTTGCCGCCGAGCATTTTGTCCAGCCGCGTGCTGCCGCCATCGTTCTTGAACGCTTCACCAATCTGTTTCTTGTCAATAACGACTTCGTGAACCAGCTGCTTAGCCAGGCGATCCAGCCACTTACGCTGGACTTGAGTCCAAGGCTGCAAGGTGTAAATCGTCCCCATTGCCTTGGTTACGCGCTGCTCGAATGGCAGCAGCGCCTCTCCGAGGGCAGCGCGGCGGATGAAGCCGACGATACTGGCAGCGATTTCCTGGTTCGTCTGGTTGCGCCAGGCGCTTTGCAGGTTCACCTCACTGTAGCCATGCCCGTCGAGCAGCAGGCGTACTTCGCGCAATTGTTCACGGGTCAGGTCTTGCGGGCGGTTGACCACTACGCCGAGGGCCACTGACTGGTTCAACTGATTCTTAATGAAGTCGTTGAAGCTTTCCAGATAGTCCGCGGGCTTTTGGTAATCGCCGTAGTTCTGCTCACGGACCATCAGTTCGTCCGTGTGAGTGGAGATCACCGGGTAGTTCAGCGATCCCAGCAGGGCATTAACCGTGGCGAGCTGATCGAGCAGTTGGGCATGCTGTTGGATGAACTGGGCAGCTTGCTGTGGGCCGAGCTGGTGCAGGTGCTGATGCAGTTTGTCCGGGGCTACACCCCAGGTGTTCTCCAGTTCGGCGAGCTTGGCCTTTAGGGTTGGCTTTTGCTCGGCCTTATGGCTGGCCTTGCGCAGAATACGCATAACCCGCTGGCTGAGCTGGTCCAGGACGTCGTGGGCATGGCTAGTGTCTGGCTGGCTACCAGGAGCATCGAGGCTGGCTGGGTTGGTTAGCTCGCTGACCAGTTGTTCGAGGCTGATGCTTGGGTCTTTCACTAGCGGCTTCATTGTATCTACTGGTTCGAGGGCAGCGTACAGGTCAACTGGGTCGTAGATCTTAAATACCGTCTTGCCGATTTCATCGCAGCGGCGAGTCGCGCGGCCCTTCATCTGTTCGTAGAGGATGCGCGAACGCACCCGGCGCATGAACACCAAGTGGCAAATGCGCGGTACGTCGATACCGGTGGTCAACAGGTCAACCGTGATGGCAATGCTCGGGTAGCGCTCGTTCTTGTACTGGCGGATCAGTTGTTTGACCTTGTCACTTTGCCCGGTGATGATCTGTACAGCCGCCTGGTTGTAATCTTCGCCGTGAACGTCCTTGAAGGTTTCGTCGAGGAGGTTTTTGACCCGCTCGGCATGGGCTTGGTTAACGCAGAAGATCATCGTTTTTTCGTCGCCCGACGGGTCGAGTTCGTGTGCCAGTTGCTCGCAGATGACCCTGTCGAAGCCGGGCGTAATCACGCGGCGATTGAAGGACTCGATTTCGAAGTCGAGTTCGTCCTCGAGCTCGGCGACATCTACTTCGCCGGTGCTCGTATCGATGACGCTGACACTCTCGCCCTTGGCAAAGTGGATGCCATTCTGGCTCAGCAGGGTTTGGTAGCGGATTGGAGGTTCGTGATCAATCAGCCAGTCGTCAGCAACGGCCTCACGGTAGCTGTAGGTGTATATCGGAGCCCCGAAGACCTCGCTGGTGTGCTTGGCTGGGGTAGCGGTGAGCCCGACGCGGCAGGCGTCGAAATAGTCGAGCACGCGACGATACTGCGATAGATACTGGTTGAAGTCGCGCACTGCCAGCTCGCCTTCAGTCATTTCCTGATCGAGGGTGTAACCGCGGTGGGCTTCGTCGACGATGATGCAGTCGAAGGCATCGATGGGGGGCGGAGTGTCCGACTGGAAGATGCGCTTGACCATGGCCTGCACAGTGGCGACCTGAACCCGTGTTTCAGCTTCGGCAGCCATGTCACCTAGTTCTTTGACATCGTAGATCTGCGCCAGCGTGTGGTTCTGTTCCAGCGTCGCCTCATTGAAGGCTTCGATGGCCTGTTCCCCCAAGGCGCTGCGATCGACCAGGAAAAGAATACGGCGAAAGCGCTCGGCCTTCAGCAGGCGGTACATCAAGCCAATGATAGTGCGCGTTTTACCGGTTCCGGTCGCCATGGCCAGCAGACAGTTGCGGCGATTTGCGGCTAGGGCCTGTTCGACGGCGCGGATGGCGTTTTCCTGATAGTCACGCAGCTTGAGATAGGCGAAGCCTTCTTGCTGTAGTTTCGCCTCGGCGTCCTCACGGCTGCGTTTGAGCAGGTCGAGTAGGCCGCCCGGCGTGTGGAAGTCCTGCAGCGGCCGGCGCAGGTTGGCCGGGCTGCGCAAGTCACGAAACCAGATGCCAGAAAGCTCGGCGAGCTGCTTAATGAAGGGCCGGCCATTGCAGGCAAAGGCAAACGGGACTTTGAAGTGGCCGCCCTGGCCATCCGCCCAGCCCGTGTTCTGCCCGGCCGGTTGCAGATTATCGGTAACGATCAGTTGGCGTGAATAGCGCTCGGCTTGGGGAATGCGGTCCGCTATGTTGACGCGCTTGCGCTTGGCTTCGACGATGGCGACTGGGATTAGGCCGGCGAACAGCACGTAATCAGCGTTTTCTTTCGGCTTGCTGGTTGGCCATTCGGCGATGGCCTTGTTCTTGCCCTTTTCGGGCCGAGCGCCCTTGCTGTAGGTAAGATCGAGCGAATCGGCTTCCCAGCCGGTATCGTTCAACTGTTGATCGATGAGAATACGGGTGAGGTCTTCATTGAGGTCGAACTGGCTGCTTGCCTGCTGAGTTTTACGCGTGACCTGCTGGGCAGCTTGCGGCTGATCTTCAAGCTGTTGTTGCAGCACTTTCAGCCGTGCCTCGAAATCGACTCGGGCCTTCGATAGTTCTGCCTCGCGTTCAAGGGCAATCTGCTCGTAGACGCGAGCTTCCTCGTTCATCTGCCCAACAAGACTGGCTTGCTCATGCTTTTCTTGCGCCAGTAGCTCGGCTAATTGGTGGTTGTTCTCCAATTGCTGGCGACTGTCGCCCAGCTCTGCGCGAAGTTTTTCGATCTGCCCCTGCAGCTCACGTAGAGGCTCACTCGGATCGGCCGGAACCATGAAAGGCCCAGGTTTGAAGGTGCTACCGCCCGTGCCAAATGACTGGTGATACCAGATCGCCAAGGCGCGTGCGACCCTCAGTCCGTCCAGTGCCTCACGATGCTGGGTGCGGAATTCGTGGGTAGCCTTATTGCCTTCGATGCGCAGCGTATGGAGCAGGTTGCGGATGTTGCCGTCGAGCTGGATTTCACGGCTTAGGCGGAATAGCAGATCAGCTTGGGAAGTAGTGGCGTCGAACTCAATGCCTGCTCTTACCGCCAGATCCTGGGCGAGCGCTTCGCCCAACTGGCGCAGTTTGATCAGCGTCGTGTTGGGGTCGCTGGAAAATACTCGCTCGGCCGCATTGGCAAGTTGGAAAAAAACCGGATCGTGTTCTTTGAAAAAGGCGAAGTTGCTGTTCTCTGCCATGTTCCATCCCTTGAGTTCGTCACCAGCCATCCCGAGAATGGTGGCGCTATAAGGGCATAATGCCAGACGAAGCGTGGTGCGTGTATAACCATATGCCGTCGGTCCAGCGTGATCAGCTACTGGCCGAGGGCGAGACGTTACGCTTGTATGCGGCGCGATTTGCGCATAACCGGGCTGACTTTAAAAGTCATGATTTCCTCAGCACTGAGGAGGTTGCTAATAGGCGCGTCGACGCCGTGATTTTCCGAGGCGGTGGCGAATACCGATGGTTAGGAACGGGAGCTCCACTCAACGCTTAAAAACCCATGGCCTTTCCAGGCGTCGTGCGAGCAGTTGGACAGTAAGCAAATAGTAATACTGTGTTGCCTCACTGCGGCCGGTGAGGGAATGTTCAAGAAACCAAACCAAATGCTTTCGCTGCCAGGCCCAAGGAGTTGAACGCTGCCAGCGTTTTGCGATTTCAGATTGGATGATTCTTGCCTGCCGCAAATGCCGGTGCCGCGTCGCATGCGACCCTGTCAGCACGGCACTCAAAAACAACTCCATATCAAACGCCTTAGTCATACCCTGCCCCCTATGTAGGCAGCGACCACCTCAATCCGTCCATGCCCCAGCTCATTGCTGATCTGCATGCGAGCCTCAAGATCTAGGCGCCGGTCTATGGCGTAGCACTGACCACCATTTACAGGCGCATGGTGATGTGTGATCTGTTCATAGCGCTCACATGCAAACGCCGCCCGAAGTTCGTGAAAGCCTTTGAGGTCGTGTGCTTTCAGGACCTCTCTCGCTGGCCGGGCTATTTCCTGCAGAACGTTCAGATAGCTCTCGTTTGGAGCAATCAGGTTGCGGCTATCCGCGGGGGATACTTGCAATGCAAATCTAAGTGCGCCACGAATATGGTCATCCACCTTAATCCAGCGGGGTGCAGATGCACCGGCGCGGCCGCCTTTGGTGCCATCCTGGATATTGATTTTGCCGTAGAGCGCGGCTTCACGGCTCAGCCGTGACAGGTCAGCCAGGATGGCCTCGCGCAAACGCATCCCCGTGGCTCGCGTCAACTGAACTATCGCTGCTGCCCGCATCTGATCACGGCTACAAAGCGTCTCGACGATCTGCTGTATCTGTTCGCGGTCTTGGCCTTGCGGCACCGATTGACGGACCCCGGTGCGCTGCATACCTAACGCCTTGCTCGGACTTGGCAATTTCACGTATTGATCACCGCGAAGCGCTGCCATGGTTCTGTTAACGCTGGATAGCCGGTTTTGTGCAGTGCTGATTGCTAGGTCTCCGTGCTCAACCAGGCCGCGAAGGTATGCGGCATAGTCCGACAACACCTGGCGATCAATCTGCCGCGCATCATTGACCCCGGGCCCCGCTTCAGACCGATACCACTTCACGAATGCCAACCACCGATCAGAGTGCGCCTTGACCGTGCCGTAGTGGCCTCCGCCGAACATGTCTTTCAGCGCCTGCGGCCCTGCGTAGCTCAATTGCCTGCCGTAGCCAAAATTGCGGCCTTCTCGCCTGCCTACTAATACCATTTCGGTTCCCTCGCCTAATTCACCAGGTCTTCGTCCCACGTCATCCCGCCAAGAATGCTGAGTGTTATCAGGGATCAAGGCCCCTGCGGCCTGTGGGATGTCCACTTACGCGGGACTGGCGGCTCCTTACGGCCGAGAGCTTGGGCATCTCATGATCTGGCCCCCCTGAGCACCGAAACCGGTGGGCGGGTGGAGGCTGCGTTGGGTGACGAAACCATCGCCGCGAGATCCTGAGTCGGTTGAAGGCAACGACGCGATGACAGGGGCGTGCCTGGCTGTCAGCCAGGCGCAGTCCAGTTAAGGTCTGCGGCGCCATCATCTACATCGTTGTTGTAGGTGGCTTCGGCGTTTGTCACGCCGATTGTCACGAGGAGGATTGTGGCAAAGCCACGTATTACCTTGCCGGCAGCGGTGGTATGTGCGCCCGTCTCTTTCCTTAGAAAGAGACGGGCAAAGGGATGGCGCATATGAAATGGCGATGCGAATGGGTTGCTACAAGGCAGCAAGAGGGTAGGGTGGTTGCCGCATGGGCAACGAAGTGAAGTGGGCATCCATCACGAGGGTAGTGACCGTACGAGCTGCCGGACGCGAATCGTACTTAGGTTGAGCCACCGCGTTAGCGGCATGACCTTGAAGGCTCTGGCCATCTGGGGTGCTGCCAACGGCAGCGTTTGGAAGCTTCGTTTTAATGGCGATGGGGGTATGGGTCAATGGCGAAACGCGCCTGGAATTGCGCCAATTGAAAGCGTTGGCGTGGAGTGGAAATCGGTGGCATTCAGTAGCGGCGCGGCCGCTCGTCGCTTTTATAGTGTTAGCCCCTGGGTATGGGGATGCGAAGCCTCCCCATACCCAGGGGCTGGGCCGGAGAAGCTTAGAGCAAAGTGAGTTGGCCACTGCCGCCGGTGAGTCTGACGGCGCGTTTTCTGCCACCGATGCCGCAGCGCTACCGGATCGGCACCACGATGCGATCACGCGTCACGTTGATCGCGGTTGCCAAAAGGTTGCCCGTCGCCGCTTTCTGAATGTATTCACTCCACCACGCCATCATCGGCCGTCGGCGCTCGATATAATCCGCACGGTTGTACGCACTGCGCACTTCATCCTTGTCCACATGCGCCAGCGCGACCTCGATCAACTCGGGGTCCCAGCCATGCTCGTTAAGAATGGTGCTGGCCATCGAGCGCAGACCGTGGCTGACCAGGCGGTCTTGGAAGCCCATCCTCTTGAGCGCCATATTCGCGGTCTGGCTATTGGCGTGGGTGCGGGGATTGCGGTCAGAGGGAAATACATATTCACGATTGCCGCTGTGCGGCCTAACCGTGGCAAGCAGTGCGAGCGCCTGCTCGGTGAGGGGGACCGCGTGGGGGCGGCGCTTCTTCATGCGCTCGGCGGGGATCACCCATAACGCTTTATCGAAGTCGATATCGACCCATCGAGTGGTGGCCGCTTCGGCGGGGCGGGTCATGGTGTGCAGTTGCCATTCGAGCAGGCAGCGGGTGATGCGCTTAATACTGGCGTTGGCGATTTCCATCATAAGCTCGGGAAGCTCTTCGGGCGGAAGCGCGGCCATGTTTTCTTTCTTGGGCTTTTTGAACACTGCGCGAATGCCACTGAGCGGGTTGGCGAAGATCAGCCCGGAGTTAACGCCGTAGGTCATGATCTCGTTGAGCCGCTGGGTCAAGCGTTTCACCGTTTCCAAGCTGCCTTTGGCTTCGAGCGGGCGAAGCAGCTCGATCACCATCGGGGCAGTGATTTTCACCAGTGGCGTGATTCTCATACTCGGCAGCACGTGCAGCGTGAGCGAGCGCCAAATATCTTCGGCGTAGGCCGGGGTGACCGAGTCTTTTTTGAGCTCGAACCAGGCGAGAGCGACGTTCTCGAAGGTGTGTTCAGTTTCGGCTCGCCTGGTTTCATTTAGCATGTTGCGCTGCACTTTGGGGTCGATGCCTTGCGCGAGCAGTTCGCGCGCTTCGACAGCCTTCTTTCGTGCATTCGCTAGTGACAGCTCGGGGTAGGTCCCGAAGCCCATGTTGATGCGTTTTTTGGTCACCGGTTCGCGGTAATTGAAATTCCACAGCAACGAGCCGTTGCTGCGTACGCGGAGCTGCAAACCGTCGCCGTCGGTGAGGACGTAATCCTTGGACGCCGGTTTGACTCCCTTGAGTTGTCGGTCGGAGAGACGGAGGGCTGGAGCAGGCATGAGATCTACCTCAGGCGCTGTTTGGGTATTCCAGAGATTAACCCCGGAGGGGCTGGAATACCACTTGGAATACCTGAACGGTCAGAACTCGGCGGATGCCAAAAAACCTAAGAAGCGCTGAAACCCTTGATTTCACTAAGTTTCAGGCACAAAAAAAGACGTCCGTGGACGTCTTTAGATGATGAAGTGGTGGAGCCGGGGGGATTTGAACCCCCGTCCGCCAGTACTCCGCTGTCGGTACTACATGCTTAGCCGTGTCTATTAAGTTAACCCTCAGCGACCCGACTGGCAGGGTGCTTTGGGCGAGTTGTGTAAGTTTTAGCCGCTTCGTCCACAACGTACTGCACGGCGATTCTGTTCTATATGACAATCACTTTGGGTTTACAGACATCCCCTGGTGATTGCTGGACCCGAAGGTACCAGAAGCTCAGGTCTAAGGCTGCTTACGCAGCGATAGCGAATTCCTGGCCGTAGTTTTCGTCATTGGCAACTATAAGTAGTTGCAACAGTGGATTTACGAGTTCTGTTACCAACTCGGCATGCACCTAAAGTTTCGCGACCGGCGTCGAATCCTAAACGGCCCCGTGCTTGTAACTCGTTGTTTCCAGTGAGTGACAAGCCTGTGCAGTGTACGCCAAATGCTCACGGAAGGCCAACCCGTAGGTTGGCCCATCGTTTACTGACCGCCTTTCTCGTTGTTCTGCAAATCTTGCAGGGCTTTGGACGTGATCTCGATGCACTTCTTGTCGTCACCGGCGGCGTGGGCGGCTTTGGCCTGGGAGACGGCGGTGTCGATTTCGCCGCTTTTGCCCGTGGTGTCGGTCGCGAGCAGCGCCTTGCCGTTGTTGATTTTATCCAGGTTGATCTTGCACAGATCGGGCTCGCCCGCCGCGAAAACAGGGGAGGCCAGCATTGCCGCGGTAATGAACAAGCCAGCAAGAGCGGAACGCTTCATAGGGTATCTCCTTGCGCAAAAGGGCTCGACGCTGCTGGCGTTCAAGTGCTGCCAGCGACATCACTGATGGGCCTCGTTCGCCGAGGCCTATGCAGATGACTGCGCCGGAGCGCAGGGGTTCTGTTTTTTTGCAGGATTAGTGGAGGGCGCGGGCCTGGGTAACGCGGTCCACGAGGTATACCAACCCGTGGTAGTCGATGCCGCCATGTTGGCTCAGGCCGATCTCGCAGGTGCGGCTGGTGGAGATACCTTCGCTGCAATGTTGCACCGCGTCTTTGAGGGAGCGCAGCGAGTGGGCGTTGAGTTCCGGCGTGGTGAAGCCTTTGTCACCGGCAAAGCCACAGCAGTGGATGCCTTCCGGGATCACTACGGTTTTAGCGCAGCGCCGGGCCAGGTCGATCAATGCCTGGCTCTCGCCAAGGTGCTGGGTGCTGCAGGTGACGTGCACGGCGATTGGCGCATCCTGAGGTGTGAAATCAAGGCGGTCGATCAGGTGCGTGCGGATAAAACGCACGGGGTCGTAGAGGTCCAGCCGCGTTTCGCCGAGGTCTTGCACCAGGCGCAGGGTGCAGGGGCTGGTGTCGCAATAGATGGGGTCAAGGCCACCACGGCTGGCGTGGAGCAGGGCGCCGATCAGTTCCTGGCGTTTGTGTTCGGCCTGTTCGGTGTAGCCTTTGGAGGCGAACGGCTGGCCGCAGCACAAGCTGTCCTGGTTGTCGGGAAGTACCACCTGGTAACCGGCTTTTTCCAGCAGGCCACGAGTTTTGTCGTACAGCGACATTTGCTCTTTATCATCGGCAGCCGGGCCCATGGCACGTGACACGCAAGCCGCGAGGTAGACCACGCGAGGGCGTTCGTCCATCACCGGCGGGCTGAAGCGAATGGCTTTTTCCGGCTGAGGCATGGCGTTGGTCCACTGCGGGATTTGCCCGTTGGACAGTTTGGTCACCTTAGCCGATAGCTTCGCCAGGCGAGGTGCGCCCAGCAGCATGCGTGCGCCATTAGCCACGTGCAGGGTAAAGCGTGCTCCCTGCAATGCGGTGGCGAAATGGGTGGCAAGCCATTCGGCCGTTTTCGTACGGTCGGCGTTACGGCTGCGCAACTTTTTCACCAGATCGCCGGTATTTATTCCCACAGGACAGCGTTGGGCACACAGCCCGGTAGCCGCGCAGGTGTCGATGCCTTGATAGTGGTAGGCCTCTTCCAGTTTTGCGGTATCGATGCCGGCGCGTTTCTTCGCCTGGATATCACGCCAGATCACGATGCGCTGGCGCGGGCTCAAGGTCAGCCCCTTGGATGGGCAGACCGGCTCGCAGAACCCGCACTCGATGCATTTGTCCACCAGTTCATCGGCGGCAGGCAGCGGTTTGAGGTGCTTGAGGTGAATCTGCGGGTCTTCGCTGAGCACCACATCCGGGTTGAGGATGCCGCTGGGGTCGAGCAGGCGCTTGAGCTGCCACATCAACTGGTAAGCCTCGCTGCCCCATTCCAACTCCACGAAAGGCGCCATATTGCGGCCGGTGCCGTGCTCGGCTTTCAATGAGCCGCCGAACTCCACGGCTACCAACTGTGCGACGTCGTCCATGAACGCTTGATAGCGTGCGACTTCTTGCGCGCTGTTGAAGCCTTGGGTGAACACGAAGTGCAGATTGCCTTCCAGGGCGTGTCCGAAAAGGATGGCTTCGTCGTAGTGATGTTTGTCGAACAGCTCGATCAAACGGTTCACGCCGATGGCCAGTTGTTCGACCGGGAAGGTCACGTCTTCGATAATTACCGTGGTGCCGGTTTTGCGCACCGCGCCGACGGCGGGGAAGGTGTCTTTGCGGATTGCCCACAGCCGCGCGTTTTCTGTGGAGTCTTCGGTGAAATCGACCTGTTTCTCAACCGGAAAAACGGCCAGGGACGCCATGATCAGCGCCAGTTGTTCGTGCAGCAGGGAGGGCGACGCAGCGCGGGACTCGATGAGCAGGGCGCAGGCATTTTCCGAAAGGTGCTGTACGAAAGGCGGCATGCCCGGTTTGTCCTGCACCGAGCGCATGCTGCGTCGATCCAATAATTCTACGGCTGAGACTGGTTGGGTTTTCAGAACGGTCACTGCGTTGCAGCAGGTTTCAACGTCCGGAAACACGATTAATGCCGACGCCTTGTTCGGGTGATCGACCACAGTGTCGTAGGTGATGGCGCTGATAAACCCCAAGGTCCCTTCGGAACCTACCAGCAGATGGCTGAGAATATCCAGCGGCTCGTCAAAATCGACCAGGGCGTTGAGTGACAGGCCGGTGGTATTTTTCAGGCGATATTTGTGGCGGATTTTCGCAGCCAGTTCGGCATTTGCCCGCGTCTCGCGCCCCAATGTCGCCAGGCGCTCAAGCAGAGCGCCGTGCTGTTCGCGAAAGGCACTGACGCTGGCCGCGTCTTCGGTGTCCAGGCGACTGCCGTCGGCCAGCACCAGGCGGATGCCGGCGAGGGTGTGATAGGTGTTTTGAGCGGTACCACAACACATGCCGCTGGCATTGTTGGCGGCGATTCCGCCGATCTTGCAGGCATTGATCGACGCCGGGTCCGGCCCGATCTTGCGCCCGAACGGTGCCAGCCACGCATTGGCCTGGGCGCCGATCACGCCGGGCTGCAAGCGGATCTGCGTGCCTTGCCCGCGAATTTCGCGGCCGTTCCAGTTATCCCCCAGCACGATCAGCACCGAGTCGCTTATCGCTTGCCCGGACAGGCTGGTGCCGGCTGCGCGAAAAGTCACCGGCACGCGGTCGCGCTGGGCCAGTTGCAGCAGAGCGACCACTTCGTCTTCCGACTCCACGCGGATAACCAGTTGTGGGATCAGTCGGTAAAAGCTGGCGTCTGTGCCGAATGCGAGGGTGGAAAGCGGGTCGTCAAAGCACCGCTGTTTCGGAATCAGCTGTGCGACGTCAGCAAGGAAAGCGGCAGGCAGGCTCATGGGTCCTCCAGAAGTAGCTGACGCCGGTATAAGGGACCGGCGTCGGTTCTTACCCTATTACGTGCAGGTCTCAGTGCACCAGCATGCCGGTAAACCAGTAGGCCTGGGCCAGCGTGATCAGCCCGACGATCGTGGCGAAAAACAGGCTGTGCTTGAGGGTGAAGCGGAACAGGTCGGATTCTTTGCCGACCAGCCCGGTGGCGGCGCAGGCCACGGCGATTGATTGTGGTGAGATCATTTTGCCGGTCACGCCGCCGCTGGTGTTCGCGGCCACCAGCAGCGTGTCGTTGACGCCGATCTGGTGCGCGGTGGTGGCTTGCAGCGAGCTGAACAAGGCGTTGGAGGATGTGTCGGAGCCTGTCAGGAAAACCCCCAGCCAGCCAAGGAACGGCGAGAAGAACGGGAAGGCTGCGCCGGTGCCGGCCAATACCAAGGCCATGGTCGAGGACATGCCGGAGTAGTTGGTGACAAAGGCGAATGCCAACACCATGCCGATAGACAAGATTGGCCAGCGCAGTTCGTAAAAGGTCTCTTTAAAAGTGGTAAGACCAGTTTTTATGTCGATCTTCAGGACCAGCATTGAGATCAGGGCAGAGAAGAAGATCGCGGTGCCGGTCGCTGAAATCGGGTCCAGCTTGAAGACGGCCGCAACGGCGGTCGGGGCGGTGACGATCGGCGCGACTTTGACCACCAATTGGTCCAGATGTGGGATCGCGAAGTTGAACACCCAGCTGTACATCGACCCGCCGGCGGCGAACATCGCCTTGAACGGTTTGAGGGTCCAGATGGTGACGAGTACGGTGAGGATCAGGAACGGCGACCAGGCTTTGAAGATCTGGCCCAAGCTGTAAGGCGAGGCGACGGTGCTGCGGGGTAAGCCGAAGCCGCCGGCGCTGGCGGTGATCGCTACGCCGGAGGTGGCGCCGGCAATCTGCGCGCCTGCGGTGCGCTTGGGTTGCCAGACTTTCAGAAATAGGGTGAGGGAAATCAGGCTGGCCAGGGCCGAGGTGATGTCCGGCAGTTCGGGGCCGATGAAGTTGGAGGTGAAGTATTGGGTGATAGCAAAGCTCAAGCCTGCCACCAGTGCTGCCGGCCAGGTTTCGCGCACGCCGCGCAGGCCGTCCATCATGAACACTAGCCAGAACGGCACGAACAGTGACAGCAGGGGCAGTTGCCGGCCTGTCATGGCGCCAATCTTGAACGCATCGATGCCGGTCACTTGGCCGGCAACGATGATCGGGATGCCCAGGGCGCCGAAGGCAACGGGCGCGGTGTTGGCAATCAGGCACAGCCCGGCTGCGTACAGCGGGTTGAAACCCAGGCCTACCAGCAATGCGGCGGTGATCGCCACGGGAGCGCCGAAGCCGGCGGCACCTTCGAGGAAGGCCCCGAAGCAGAAGCCGATCAGCAGGACTTGCAGGCGCTGGTCGTCAGTGATCGACAGGACTGAGCTGCGAATGATCTCGAACTGGCCGCTCTTGACGGTGAGTTTGTAGAGGAACACGGCCGCGACGATGATCCACGCGATAGGCCAGAGGCCATAGGCGAAGCCATAACCGGCGGCTGCGAACGCCATGTCCACCGGCATCTGGAAGGCAAAGATTGCGACCAGGATCGACAGCGCGAGCGTGATGCTGCCAGCTACATGGCCTTTGAGGCGGAACACGGCCAGGGCCAGGAAGAAGAATACGATCGGAATGACGGCGGCCAATGCGGACAGGCCGAGGCTGCCGAGTGGGCTGTAGAGCTGTTGCCAGGTTTGCATATGGGGTGGCCCCTGATTGTTGTTGTTTGGTCAGCTTGGGTAATTGGTAATACCAATTTACAATCGCTGTCGGCTAGGTTAAAAGCCTTCGGAAGATGTGTCAATTTGCCGCCTGCGAAACTTTGGTCGTAGGTCGCTGCTGGAAGCCTCTGATCGGGTAAAACGAAGGTGTTCTGATAGGTGCTGGAAGTTTGGCGATAGGCCAGAATAAAGGGCCCGGCGAGTGGTCGGGATGGTGGAGAGCGAGTTATGGGGTTTGATCAGGTGCGTCAGCGCCGTTTGTCTGACGATATTGTCGAGCAACTTGAGGGCATGATTCTCGAGGGCACGTTGAAGTCGGGCGAGCGCTTGCCGGCCGAGCGCGCCTTGGCTGAGCGGTTTGGCGTATCGCGCCCATCGTTGCGGGAGGCTATCCAGAAGCTGGCGGCCAAAGGGCTGTTGGTGAGTCGTCAGGGCGGCGGCAATTATGTCGCAGAGTCCCTGGGGTCGACCTTCAGCGATCCGCTGCTGCACTTGCTGGAAAACAACCCTGAAGCGCAGCGCGACCTGCTGGAGTTTCGTCAGACGCTTGAAGCGTCCTGTGCCTATTACGCCGCGTTGCGTGCGACCGAAGTCGATCGCGAGCGGCTGACCGCTGCGTTTGATGCCCTTCAGGATTGCTACACCCGTGTCGACGAAGTGAGCCGGGCCGAGGAGGGGGTGGCGGATGCGAGGTTCCACTTGGCAATTGCCGAGGCCAGCCATAATGCGGTGTTGCTGCACACCATTCGCGGTTTGTTCGACCTGCTCAAGCGTAACGTGGTGACCAACATTGGTGGCATGTACCAGCAGCGTACGGAAACCCGCGACATGCTGATCAGTCAGCACCGGGATTTGTACCTGGCGATTATCGAAGGGCGGGCCGAGCAGGCGCGAGAAGTCTCAACGCGTCATTTGGAGTATGTGCAGGAGGTGTTGGAGGAAGTGCGTCAGGAGGTTCAGCGGGTAGCGCGTGCGGAGCGGCGTAAAGGAATGTAGCCGAGGGGTTACCCAGGGCTACATCGTGGCAACGGCTATTCTTCCTTGCCTTTGTTGCGTACCGCGCGGTGCAGCTCGCGGTTGGAATCGCGCTCGCGCTCGGTATCACGCTTGTCGTATTCCTTCTTGCCCTTGCCCAGGGCGATCTCGCACTTGACCAGATGCTTGCTCCAATACCAGGACAGGCAGATGCAGGCATAGCCCTTCTGCTGTACGGCGGCAGCGAGTTTTTCCAGTTCGCGGGCATTGAGCAATAGCTTGCGCGTGCGCACCGGGTCGGCAATCACGTGGGTGCTCGCGGTGGTCAGCGGGGTGATATGACTGCCGAGCAGCCATGCCTCGCCATCTTTGAGCAGTACGTAGCTGTCGACCAGTTGCAGCTTGCTGGCGCGCAGACTTTTTACTTCCCAGCCGGCCAGGACCAGACCAGCCTCGAAACGATGTTCGATGAAGTAATCGTGTCGCGCCTTTTTATTTTGCGCGATGGTCCCTGTGGGGTGTTTCTTTTGTTTAGCCATAGGGGCGGCATTATAGGGAGTTGCGAGCGTATCGGCTACGGTCAACCTGCGTGCTTGAGCGTGTTGGACGAATCCCGGACAATGCGGGCAGTTCTTTGGTTTTTTTCTCTCGCGAATCGGCCTGTTCTTTCGCGATGTTTGCTGCTCAGCTGTGGAAATAACGCACACATGACGACGCATATTCAACGCTCGGCCCTGCTGCCTTACCCGGCGCAGGCGCTATATGACCTGGTCAACGACGTGGCGCGTTACCCGGAATTCTTGCCGTGGTGCTCCACCGCCGAAGTGTTGGAAGGCAGTGAGGAGCACATGGTCGCCAGTGTCGGGGTGGCCAAGGGTGGCCTTAGCCAGCATTTTGTGACGCGCAATGTGCTGGTGCCGGGCAAGTCCATTGAAATGAATCTGCAGGAAGGGCCATTTACCCAACTGCACGGCGTGTGGGTGTTCAAGGCGCTGACCGACAAGGCTTGCAAGATCAGTCTGGACCTCTCGTTCGATTACGCGGGGCCGATTGTGCGCGCGACGTTGGGGCCTTTGTTCAATCAGGCGGCCAACACCTTGGTCGATGCATTCTGCCAGCGAGCCAAGCAACTGCATGGTTGAGATTGAGGTGGTGTACGCCGCTGTTGATCGTCAGGTTCTGTTGGCGGTTGCGGTGGCGCCGGGAACCAGTCTGCGAGCCGCGGTGCTGGCGTCGGGGATGGCGGCGCAATTTCCTGGAGTGGACCTGGCGGGCTGCCCTTTGGGGGTCTTCGGCAAGGTAGTCGCAGACGCTGATGCGCGCGCTGTGCAAGCGGGGGATCGTATTGAAATCTACCGCCCCTTGCTGGTAGACCCTAAGGAAGTCCGCAGGCTACGTGCGGCCAAGGCGGCGCTGGCCAAGCAGCAGTCTTTATAAAGTCGCCAAACCACAGGCAACAAAAAGCCCGGCATGCCGGGCTTTTTGTTGAGCACCACGAAGTTACTGCGGGCTGGTGTCCAGAGGCTGAGGCGTCGGGACTGGAACGGTTTCGACCCCGTCGACGTCCTTCTGGATCTTGTCGAGCAAGGACCCAGGCTTGGCCGGTACTTCGGACTTCGGCTTCTCGCTTTCCTGCGCTGGCGCGGTCACGTTAGTGCCGTTGTCCTTGCCGAGCAGGGCTTCGTCACGGCTTACGCCAGGCATGAAGTCGCCGGACAGGCTGACGAGCTGGTCATTGCCATTGAAAATGACGCTGACGCGCTCCTGTTGGCGTTCACCGCCACCAGGCTGGAGGCTATAGAGATAATCCCAGCGATCGGCATGGAAAGTGTCGGTCAGCAGGGGATTGCCCATGATAAACCTTACTTGCCGTCGGGTCATTCCCGGGCGTAACTGGTCTATCATGTCCTGCGTGACGACATTGCCCTGCTGGATGTCGATTTTGTAAACCCCGGGGAATGAACAACCGGCGAGTGCGAGCAGTCCCACAAAGGTGAAACTGGTTAGCAAGAGCTTGGTGTTTTGCATCGGTGGGCGACTTCCACTATCTTGGCTGGGACAACGTAAACGCCGATCATACCCGTATTAAGAGAAGCTGCGAAGCAGCATCCGCGAGAAAGCTAACCATGGTTGAAAATAGCGAACTACGCAAAGCCGGTCTTAAAGTGACTCTGCCACGAGTCAAGATTCTACAAATGCTCGATTCTGCTGAGCAGCGTCACATGAGTGCCGAGGATGTTTACAAGGCGCTGATGGAGTCTAACGAGGATGTCGGCCTGGCCACGGTTTACCGTGTACTGACCCAGTTTGAAGCCGCAGGGCTGGTGGTTCGTCATAATTTCGACGGCGGTCATGCGGTGTTCGAATTGGCTGACGGTGGTCATCACGATCACATGGTTGACCTGGATACCAACGAGGTTATCGAGTTCACCAGCCCCGAAATCGAAGCGCTGCAGCATAAGATTGCTGAAGAGCATGGCTTCGATCTGGTCGACCACAATCTGGTGTTGTACATCCGTAAGAAAAAGTAAAAACGACGCAGAATTGCTCTGCGAAACGATCGAAGGCGACCTTAGGGTCGCCTTCGTGCTTTCTATAGGAGAGGTATTCAGGCCTTGGCGGCTACAACCATTTTTTTGGCGTGAGCCAAAGACTCTTTGGTCAAGTCTATCCCGCCGAGCATTCGCGCCACTTCTTCCACTCGCTCCGACTTGTTCAGCTTGGATACCGCAGTATGTGTCGCATCGCTGCCTCTTACCTTGTGCACAAACAAGTGCTGGTGCCCTTGGGCTGCCACTTGTGGCAGGTGCGTGACCGTAAGCACCTGGCCCCGGTCCCCCAGGCGGCGCAACAGCTGGCCAACAATTTCCGCAGTCGGCCCGCCGATACCGACGTCAACTTCGTCGAATACCAATGTCGGTACCCGTGAGGTTTGCGCGGTAATCACCTGGATCGCCAGGCTGATTCGCGACAGCTCGCCACCAGACGCCACTTTTGCCAGTGCCTTGAGCGGTTGGCCTGGGTTGGCGCTGACCAGTAGTTCTACCTGTTCCAGTCCGTGGGGCTGCAGCTCATGGCCGGCGTTGGCGCGCAGCTCAATGGTGAAGCGCCCACCCGGCATGCCCAGGCGCTGAATTTCCTGCTCTACGGCGCTGGCCAGGCTTGTGGCGGCCTGTTGGCGCAGGTCGCTCAGTTCCCGGGCTTTCTCTTGATAGTGGCGGGCAAAAGAGGTGAGCTCTTCGCCCAGTCGCTCAATGGATTCGTCATTGGCATTCAACGTCTCGATTTCATCGAGCAGTTTTTGCTGCATCGTTGCCACTTCAGTGGGCTGGATTCGATGTTTGCGCGCCAGGGTATAGATGGTGTCCAGGCGCTCTTCTATTTCTTGCAGGCGCGCCGGGTCGGCATCGAAGTGGTCCAGAAAACGATTCAGTTCGCCCACAGCCTCCTCGACTTGTATTTGCGCACTGGTCAGCAGCGTGGTCGCCTCGCTTAGCGACCCCGAGGCGCTATTTACGCTGGATAGCCGATTGAGGCTGGCGGTAAGTGCGTTGAGCACATTGCCAGAATCGCTTTCGCTGCATTGCTCCACCACCTGGCGGCAGATACCCAGCAGGGTTTCGGCATTGGTCAGGTTTTTGTGTTCCTGCTCCAGTTGCTCCAGCTCCGTCTCGCCAAGACCCAGGCTTTCCAATTCTTCAAGCTGGTAGCTGAGAAGTTGATGCCGAGCACGTTGTTCATCGCCCGAGTTGGAGAGGCGTTCCAGCTCTTGGCGCGTTTGGCGCCAGCGTTGGGCAGCCAACTGGACTTGGCGCGCAAGGTCAGTGGCGCCTGCGTATTCATCGAGCAGCCGGCGATGGGTATCGGTTTTGAGCAGTGACTGGTGTTCGTGCTGGCTGTGGATGTCGATCAACAACTCGCCCAGGGCTTTCAAATCGCCAAGAGGGCAGGGGGTGCCGTTGATGTAGCCGCGGGAGCGCCCTTCGGCGGTGATGACCCGGCGCAGAATGCAGGGGCCTTCATTATTGAGGTCGCGCTCGGTCAGCCAGGTTTCGGCTTCGGGAATGTCTGATAGATCGAAGGTGGCGAGGATGTCGGCCTTTTCTGCACCGGGGCGCACTACGCCACTGTCGGCGCGGTCGCCCAGGGTCAGGCCCAGGGCGTCGAGCATGATCGACTTGCCGGCGCCGGTTTCGCCTGTGATTACGCTCATCCCGCGATCCAGTTCGAGATCCAGATGTTCAACGATGGCGTAGTTATGTACAGACAGGTGCACGAGCATGACGGCCGCTCCCAGATGTTAGGTCTGGTTATTTATACAGTGTTTTGTCTGGAGCTGACAATCCTCGCGCTTAGCTCGATTCGTTTGATGTGAACGTTTTTTAAGCGCGACGGGGAATGTAAGGAGCAGGAATTGATCCTGGGCACCGGAAAGACTTTTGCTGACGTTCGCGCTCTTGAACCTGGAAATTGTGACCCCATATACCGGAACAGAAGCGCGAGTTGAGCTCGTGCATGATTTTGAAAGGAGAAAACTATGGCTGACGAACAGACGCAGGATACGCAAGCTCCAGACGCCAATTCGGCCGTCGGTGATGAACTGGCAACTCGCGTGCAAGTGCTCGAAGAGCAGTTGGTCGCTGCGCAGGATCAGTCTTTGCGTGTTGCCGCCGATCTGCAGAACGTCCGCCGCCGTGCCGAGCAGGATGTAGAAAAAGCGCACAAGTTCGCGCTGGAAAAATTTGCCAGTGATTTGCTGCCGATCATCGACAGCCTGGAGCGTGGTCTTGAGCTGTCCAACCCGGACGACGAAAACATCCGTCCGATGCGCGAAGGGATCGAGCTGACGCTGAAAATGTTCCAGGACACCCTGAAGCGTTATCAGTTGGAAGCCATCGATCCGCAAGGCGGCGAGCCATTCAATGCTGAACATCACCAGGCAATGGCCATGCAGGAAAGCCATGACCTTGAGCCAAACAGCGTGTTGAAAGTGTTCCAGAAGGGTTATCTGCTCAACGGCCGCTTGCTGCGCCCGGCGATGGTAGTGGTGAGCAAGGCTCCTGCACCCGTTTCGCCTTCTATTGATGAGCAGGCTTGAAATCTGCCGCAAGGCCCCCATTTATAAGTCAAGCGTTTAAGTGCTACCGCAGTTAGCCACCACTGCTGCGGCAACCAAATTCAAGTTTCGGGAGAGTAAATCATGGGCAAAATCATCGGTATCGACCTGGGGACCACCAACTCCTGCGTCTCCGTCATGGAAAACGGCAAAGCCAAAGTTATCGAAAACGCCGAAGGTGCGCGTACTACGCCGTCGATCATTGCTTACGCCAACGATGGCGAGATCCTCGTTGGTCAGTCGGCCAAGCGTCAGGCTGTCACCAACCCGCACAACACCCTGTACGCGGTAAAGCGTCTGATCGGTCGTAAGTTCGACGAAGAAGTCGTACAAAAAGACATCAAGATGGTGCCGTACAAAATCGCCAAGGCTGACAATGGTGACGCCTGGGTTGAAGTAAACGGCAACAAAATGTCTGCACCGCAGATCTCGGCTGAAGTCTTGAAAAAGATGAAGAAGACAGCCGAAGACTATCTGGGCGAAGCCGTCACCGAGGCGGTGATCACCGTTCCGGCCTATTTTAACGACAGCCAGCGCCAGGCGACCAAAGACGCCGGCCGCATCGCGGGCCTGGACGTAAAACGTATCATCAACGAACCTACCGCGGCTGCTCTGGCCTACGGCATGGACAAGGCCAAGGGCGATCACACCGTGATCGTTTATGACCTGGGTGGCGGTACCTTCGACGTTTCCGTGATCGAGATCGCTGAAGTGGACGGCGAGCACCAGTTCGAAGTGTTGGCCACCAACGGTGACACCTTCCTGGGTGGCGAGGACTTTGACATTCGTCTGATCGACTACCTCGTTGACGAATTCAAGAAAGAAAGCGGCATGAACCTCAAGGGCGACCCGCTGGCGATGCAGCGCCTGAAAGAAGCTGCCGAGAAAGCCAAGATCGAACTGTCTTCCGCTCAGTCGACCGACGTGAACCTGCCGTACATCACTGCAGACGCCACGGGTCCTAAGCACTTGAACGTGAAAATTTCCCGCGCCAAGCTGGAAGCGCTCGTTGAAGACTTGGTGCAGCGCACCATCGAGCCTTGCCGTATCGCACTGAAAGACGCCGGTATCGACGTTGGCTCCATCAATGACGTCATCCTCGTTGGTGGTCAGACTCGTATGCCGCTGGTGCAGCAGAAAGTCACCGAGTTCTTCGGTAAAGAAGCGCGTAAAGATGTGAACCCGGACGAAGCAGTTGCCATGGGTGCTGCCATCCAGGGCGCGGTATTGGCCGGTGACGTGAAAGACGTGCTGCTGCTGGACGTCAGCCCGCTGACCCTGGGTATCGAAACCATGGGCGGCGTGATGACTGCGCTGATCGAGAAAAACACCACGATTCCTACCAAGAAATCCCAGGTGTTCTCGACGGCTGATGACAACCAGGGCGCTGTGACCATCCACGTGCTGCAAGGTGAGCGTAAGCAGGCTGCGCAGAACAAGTCCCTGGGCAAGTTCGACTTGGCCGAGATTCCACCGGCTCCACGTGGCGTGCCGCAAATCGAAGTGACCTTCGACATCGATGCCAACGGCATCCTGCACGTCGGCGCGAAAGACAAGGCGACCGGCAAAGAGCAGAAGATCACCATCAAGGCCAACTCCGGTCTGTCTGATGAAGAAATTCAACAGATGATTCGTGATGCTGAAGCCAACGCCGAAGCGGATGCCAAGTTCGCAGAGCTGGCCGGTGCGCGTAACCAGGGTGATGCGCTTGTTCACTCGACGCGCAAAATGGTTGCGGATGCTGGCGACAAAGTGACCGCTGAAGAGAAGACCGCGATTGAAGCTGCCGTGGTTGCCCTGGAAGCTGCCATCAAGGGCGACGACAAGGCCGCCATCGAAGCCAAGGTCGAGGAGTTGTCGAAAGTCTCCGCGCCGGTTGCCCAAAAGATGTACGCCGAGCAAGGCCAGCCGGCTGAAGGTGCTGCGCAGCAAGCAGAGCCTGAAGCCAAGCATGATGACGTTGTCGATGCTGAGTTTGAAGAAGTCAAAGACCACAAGTAAGTTGGTCGCCCGGTTGACCGCTGTCCAGCGGTGACTGGTAGGATGTCGCCGCGCGGGAGCTTGCTCCCGCGTTGGTGTGTCTGGGGTATGCGAATTTTTACAGCATGCGACAACGTTCGGATGCTGGCGGTGTGATCGGGAATGCTCCTGCTTTCCGAGCAATAAATACCGCTTTTTTGGCCGGGTCCCTGGCTAAAAGCAGTAATGTCCAGGATCGTTGAATTGACGTGAGTTGGGTCCGGGCCTGTATTGGGGCTCAACGAGTTTGGCGAGGCTCAGGAGGGTCTGGCTGAACGTCCTTAAGAGTGCAAAGACTTATGGCAAAGCGTGACTATTACGAAGTATTGGGTGTGGAGCGTGGCTCCAGCGAGGCGGACCTGAAAAAGGCTTACCGTCGCCTGGCGATGAAGCATCACCCAGACCGTAATCCGGATAGCAAAGAATCCGAAGAAATGTTCAAGGAGGCCAACGAGGCCTACGAATGCCTGTCTGATCCCAACAAACGTGCGGCCTACGACCAGTATGGCCATGCTGGTGTCGATCCAAGCATGGGCGGCGGCGGTGCCGGTTTTGGTGGTCAGAATTTCTCCGATATTTTTGGCGATGTATTCAGCGACTTCTTCGGTGGTGGTCGGGGTGGCCAGCGTGGTGGCGCCCAGCGTGGCAGCGACTTGCGCTACACCCTTGAGCTGAACCTGGAAGAAGCCGTGCGCGGTACCAGCGTCAATATCCGTGTGCCGACGCTGGTGAACTGCAAGCCGTGCGACGGTTCGGGTGCCAAAAAAGGCTCCGCGCCGATTACGTGTCCGACCTGTGGCGGTATTGGCCAGGTGCGGATGCAGCAGGGCTTCTTCTCGGTGCAGCAGACCTGCCCGCGCTGCCATGGCCAGGGCAAAATCATTTCCGATCCGTGCGACTCCTGCCACGGCGAAGGTCGTGTCGAAGAGTACAAGACGTTGTCGGTGAAAGTGCCGGCCGGCGTGGATACCGGGGATCGTATTCGTCTGTCGGGCGAAGGCGAGGCGGGTGCTCAGGGTGGCCCAACGGGCGACCTGTACGTGGTGATCAATGTGCGCGAGCATTCGATCTTCCAGCGCGACGGCAAGCACCTGTTCTGTGAAGTGCCAATCAGCTTTGTCGATGCGGCCTTGGGTGGCGAGCTGGAGATCCCGACTCTTGATGGTCGCGTGAAGCTCAAGATCCCTGAGGGGACGCAGACCGGCAAGCAGTTCCGTATTCGCGGCAAGGGCGTTGCCCCGGTGCGTGGCGGCGGTGCTGGCGACCTGATGTGTCGGGTGGCGGTGGAGACACCGGTCAATCTGAATCGCCGTCAACGCGAGCTGCTTGAGGAGTTTCGCAGTTCGCTGGAAGGCGACGACACCCATTCGCCGAAAACCACTGGCTTCTTCGAAGGCGTGAAGCGCTTCTTCGGCGACCTGTAAGGAAGTGAGTATGCGACGTATAGCCGTAATGGGTGCCGCCGGGCGCATGGGCAAAACATTGGTCGAGGCGGTGCAGCAGCGCTCGCCGGCCTCGGGGCTGACAGCGGCCATTGTTCGCCCTGGCAGCACGTTGATCGGTGCGGACGCCGGTGAGTTGGCCTCGTTGGGTCGTATCGGGGTGTCGATGTCCGGCAGTCTTGAGCAGGTGGTTGAGGAGTTCGACGTACTGATCGATTTCACCTTGCCCGACGTCATGCTCAAAAATCTTGCATTCTGCCGCAAGGCAGGCAAGGCCATGGTCATTGGTACCACCGGCTTGACGGCTGAGCAAAAGCAATTGCTGGTGGAGGCGGGCAAGGATATCCCTGTCGTCTTCGCCGCCAACTTCAGTGTCGGCGTGAACCTGTCGCTCAAGTTGCTGGATATGGCGGCTCGTGTGCTTGGGGATGAAGCGGATATCGAGATCATCGAAACTCATCACCGTCACAAGATCGATGCCCCGTCCGGGACTGCGCTGCGTATGGGAGAAGCGATTGCCGATGCGCTGGGTCGCGACCTGTCGAAGGTGGCGGTGTACGGTCGTGAAGGTCATACCGGCGCACGTGCGCGTGACACCATTGGTTTTGCAACTGTTCGCGGTGGTGATGTGGTGGGTGACCATACCGTGCTGTTCGCCACAGAAGGCGAGCGGCTGGAAATCACTCATAAGGCCTCCAGCCGCATGACATTTGCCAAGGGCGCGGTGCGTGCGGCGCTCTGGTTGGAAGGTCGCGAACCTGGCCTGTACGACATGCGCGATGTGCTGGATTTGCACTAATCAGTAGCTAAAACAGGGCCTCGGGATTATCCTGAGGCCCCGTTTTTACCCGCTAAGCGACGCCCTGTCGCATTCTCCTGCCTTTAAGGCTCTTTAGCGGTGGACCAAAAAACCCTTTTTCTGTAAGCTACAGCTTTAGTGTGTCCACTAAAAGCGCGCAGAATAATTCAGTGAAGAAGCGGGGTGACGTGTCCATACGTCACTCCGCTTTTTTACAACCTGCGATCGCCCTTTCAGGCTTTATTTACGGGAGGTCTTCTTGACTAAGCCAGCCATACTCGCCCTTGCTGATGGCAGCATTTTTCGCGGCGAAGCCATTGGAGCCGACGGTCAGACCGTTGGAGAGGTGGTGTTTAACACCGCCATGACCGGCTATCAGGAAATCCTTACCGATCCTTCCTACGCCCAACAGATTGTTACCCTGACCTATCCGCACATCGGCAACACCGGTACTACGCCGGAAGACGTCGAGTCTGATCGTGTCTGGTCGGCCGGCCTGGTGATCCGTGACTTGCCGCTGGTTGCAAGCAACTGGCGTAACACGATGTCGCTGTCGGACTACCTGAAAGCCAACAACGTTGTGGCGATTGCCGGTATCGATACGCGCCGCCTCACGCGCATCCTGCGTGAAAAAGGCTCGCAGAACGGCTGCATCATGGTCGGCGACGATATTTCCGAAGAGGCGGCGATTGCCGCGGCGCAAGGCTTCCCTGGCCTGAAAGGCATGGACCTGGCGAAAGTCGTCAGCACCAAGGAACAGTACGAGTGGCGCTCCACCGTCTGGGATCTGAAGACTGACAGCCACGCGACCATCGAGTCCGCGGACCTGCCTTACCACGTTGTCGCTTATGACTACGGTGTGAAGTACAACATCCTGCGCATGCTGGTCGAGCGTGGCTGTCGCGTTACCGTGGTGCCGGCGCAAACGCCTGCCAGCGACGTACTGGCCCTGCAGCCGGACGGTGTGTTCCTGTCCAACGGGCCGGGTGACCCGGAACCTTGCGACTATGCCATCCAGGCAATCAAGGAAGTGCTGGATACCGAGATTCCGGTATTCGGTATCTGCCTCGGCCACCAGTTGCTGGCCCTGGCCTCCGGCGCCAAAACCCTGAAAATGGGTCACGGCCATCATGGTGCCAACCATCCCGTGCAAGACCTGGACACCGGCGTTGTAATGATCACCAGCCAGAACCACGGTTTTGCGGTGGATGAGGCGACTTTGCCGGGCAACGTCCGCGCCATTCACAAGTCGCTGTTCGACGGCTCCCTGCAAGGCATCGAGCGCACCGACAAGAGCGCGTTCAGCTTCCAGGGCCACCCTGAAGCCAGCCCGGGCCCGAACGACGTCGCGCCGCTGTTCGACCGTTTCATCAATGAGATGGCCAAGCGACGCTGAGTGAGCGGCCTGCGGGCGGCCCCGAACCTCGGTGGCCCCCGCTGGCTCTTCAAAGATTGTTCAAGACGGCTTGCCGACTGACCTGCGGATTTGAGTGACAAACCCATGCCAAAACGTACAGACATAAAAAGCATCCTGATTCTCGGCGCTGGCCCGATTGTGATCGGCCAGGCCTGCGAATTCGACTACTCCGGCGCCCAGGCCTGTAAAGCCCTGCGCGAAGAGGGCTACCGCGTCATCCTGGTGAACTCCAACCCGGCCACCATCATGACCGACCCGGACATGGCCGACGCCACCTACATCGAACCGATCAAATGGCAGACCGTTGCCAAGATCATCGAAAAAGAGCGCCCGGACGCGTTGTTGCCAACCATGGGTGGCCAGACTGCCCTGAACTGCGCCCTGGACCTGGAGCGCGAAGGCGTCCTGGAGAAGTTTGGCGTAGAGATGATCGGCGCCAACGCCGATACCATCGACAAAGCTGAAGACCGCTCGCGTTTCGACAAAGCCATGAAGTCCATCGGCCTTGACTGCCCGCGTTCCGGAATCGCCCACAGCATGGAAGAGGCCAACGCGGTTCTCGAAAAACTGGGCTTCCCGTGCATTATCCGTCCGTCCTTCACCATGGGCGGCACCGGCGGTGGCATTGCTTACAACCGTGAAGAGTTCGAAGAAATCTGCGCCCGTGGTCTGGATCTGTCGCCGACCAAAGAGCTGCTGATCGACGAGTCCCTGATCGGCTGGAAAGAGTATGAGATGGAGGTTGTCCGCGACAAAAAGGACAACTGCATCATCGTCTGCTCCATCGAAAACTTCGACCCGATGGGTGTGCACACCGGCGATTCGATCACCGTTGCTCCGGCGCAGACCCTGACGGACAAGGAATACCAGATCATGCGTAACGCCTCGCTGGCGGTATTGCGTGAGATCGGCGTTGAAACCGGTGGTTCCAACGTTCAGTTTGGCATCTGCCCGGATACCGGCCGCATGGTCGTGATCGAGATGAACCCGCGTGTATCGCGTTCTTCGGCGCTTGCCTCGAAAGCTACTGGCTTCCCGATTGCGCGTATCGCTGCCAAGCTGGCTATCGGCTATACCCTGGACGAGCTGCAAAACGAAATCACGGGCGGCGCTACGCCGGCCTCTTTCGAGCCGTCCATCGACTACGTTGTGACCAAGCTGCCGCGCTTTGCCTTCGAGAAATTCGCCAAGGCTGACGCGCGCCTGACCACCCAGATGAAGTCTGTGGGTGAAGTCATGGCCATCGGCCGCACTTTCCAGGAATCCCTGCAGAAAGCCCTGCGTGGCCTGGAAGTGGGCGTTTGCGGTCTGGACGAGAAGCTTGACCTGAGCAACCCGGAGAGCATGAGCGTGCTCAAGCGCGAGCTGACCGTGCCGGGTGCCGAGCGTATCTGGTACGTGGCTGACGCCTTCCGTGCGGGCATGACCGTCGAAGATATCTTTGGCATGAACATGATTGACCCTTGGTTCCTGGTGCAGATCGAAGATCTGATCAAGGAAGAAGAGAAGGTCAAGACCCTAGGTCTGTCGTCTATCGACCGCGACCTGATGTTCCGCCTCAAGCGCAAAGGCTTCTCCGACCAGCGCCTGGCCAAATTGCTGGGTGTGACCGAGAAAAACCTGCGCACGCATCGCCATAAGCTGGATATCTTTCCGGTCTACAAGCGCGTTGACACCTGCGCCGCCGAATTTGCCACCGACACTGCGTACCTTTACTCCACCTACGAGGAAGAGTGCGAAGCCGCACCGTCGGGCCGCGACAAGATCATTATCCTGGGCGGCGGTCCGAACCGTATCGGCCAGGGCATCGAGTTCGACTATTGCTGCGTACACGCCGCGCTTGCGCTGCGCGAAGACGGGTACGAGACCATCATGGTCAACTGCAACCCGGAAACTGTTTCAACTGACTACGACACGTCCGACCGTTTGTATTTCGAGCCGGTAACGCTGGAAGACGTGCTGGAAATCTGTCGCGTCGAGAAGCCTAAAGGCGTGATCGTCCAGTATGGCGGCCAGACACCGCTGAAACTGGCGCGTGCCCTTGAGGCCGCCGGCGTGCCGATCATCGGTACCAGCCCGGATGCAATCGACCGTGCCGAAGACCGTGAGCGCTTCCAGCAGATGGTTGAGCGCCTGAACCTGCGTCAGCCGCCGAACGCCACCGTGCGCAGCGAAGACGAAGCCATCCGTGCAGCCAGCAAGATCGGCTACCCGTTGGTGGTGCGCCCGTCCTACGTACTGGGCGGTCGTGCGATGGAAATCGTCTACGAGGAAGAAGAGCTCAAGCGTTACCTGCGTGATGCGGTGAAAGTATCCAACGACAGCCCGGTGCTGCTGGATCACTTCCTCAACTGTGCTATCGAAATGGACGTAGATGCGGTCTGCGACGGTACCGACGTGGTGATCGGCGCGATCATGCAGCACATCGAGCAGGCCGGTGTTCACTCCGGTGACTCCGCGTGCTCGCTGCCACCTTACTCGCTGCCGCTGCATATCCAGGACGAGATGCGTGAACAGGTCAAGAAGATGGCGCTGGAGTTGGGCGTGGTCGGCCTGATGAACGTACAGTTGGCGCTGCAAGGCGAAGACATCTACGTCATCGAAGTCAACCCGCGCGCTTCGCGTACCGTGCCGTTCGTTTCCAAGTGCATCGGTGTGTCCCTGGCCATGATCGCTGCCCGCGTGATGGCTGGTAAGACCTTGAAGGAAATCGGCTTCACCAAGGAAATCATCCCGAACTTCTACAGCGTGAAAGAGGCGGTGTTCCCATTCGCCAAATTCCCTGGCGTGGACCCGATCCTGGGCCCAGAGATGAAGTCCACCGGTGAAGTGATGGGCGTGGGCGATACCTTTGGCGAGGCGTTCGCCAAGGCTCAGATGGGCGCAAGCGAAGTGCTGCCGACCGGCGGTACCGCGTTCATCAGCGTGCGTGATGACGACAAGCCACTGGTTGCAGGTGTGGCGCGTGATCTGATCAACTTGGGCTTCGAAGTCGTCGCCACTGCCGGGACCGCCAAGCTGATCGAAGCTGCCGGTCTGAAAGTGCGTCGCGTGAACAAGGTAACGGAAGGCCGTCCGCATGTGGTCGACATGATCAAGAATGACGAAGTCACCCTGATCATCAACACCACCGAAGGTCGCCAGTCGATCGCGGACTCCTACTCCATTCGTCGTAACGCCCTGCAGCACAAGATTTACTGCACCACCACCATTGCTGCTGGCGAAGCTATCTGCGAAGCGCTCAAGTTCGGTCCGGAAAAGACCGTGCGTCGCTTGCAGGATCTACACGCAGGATTGAAGGCATGACCAAATACCCAATGACAGTCCAGGGCTTCAAGGCGCTGGAAGAGGAGCACGCCCATCTGACCAAGGTCGTACGTCCAAAGCTGAGCCAGGACATCGGTACGGCCCGCGAGCTGGGTGACTTAAAGGAAAACGCCGAATACCACGCTGCTCGCGAGCAGCAAGGTATGGTCGAGGCGCGGATCCGTGACATCGAAGGCCGCCTGCAAAATTCGGTGGTGATTGATGTGACGACCATTCCTCGCACCGGCAAGGTGATTTTCGGTACTACCGTGGAAATCGCCAACGTTGAGACTGACGAAAGCGTTGTCTGCCACATCGTTGGAGAGGATGAAGCTGACTTCAAGCTCGGCAAGATCTCTGTGGGTTCACCGCTGGCCCGCGCCTTGATTGCCAAGGAAGAGGGTGATGTGGTGGCCGTCAAGACGCCTGGCGGCGTGATCGAGTACGAGATCGTTGAAGTTCGTCACATCTGAAAGGCGGCGCCCGCTTCGTGCGGGCGCCATGCTTTGGCAGCTTGTCCAGATGTTGTGGGTGGGCGGCCTTTGGCTGTTGCACATCGGTGTATTGCCGGCGCTGGGTCTGATAGGCCTGGCTCCGCTGCTCATCGATGAAATCGATGGATTGCTGAGCGGGTTGCTGGTGGGTTTTTCGGCGGCGTGCGTGACGATCCAGGCATTGGTGCTGGTCAAGGCTGAAGGCTTGGGGAGTTTATGGCGGGATATTCGCGGCCAACTGCTGTTGATGGCGCTGTATGCATGCGCATTGTTTTGCGTATTGCATGTGTGGCTGCCGGAAGCGTTGCGCTGGCAGTTATTCAGCTATCTTGTGCTAGGGTTCTCTGGCTTGGTGCTGATTATGCAGCCTGCACCGGGGTGGAGTGGCGGGGCGCGCGAAGCACGCCCTTGACCCTTTTCATCACTTGAAGCGATGGACGTTCGACAATTGCTTATTGGCGCTGAAATTCTTGCGATACAGCAGCGCCATCTTGCCGATGACTTGAACCAAGTCTGCCTTGCCCACCTTGCACAGTTCTGCAACGGCGGCCAGGCGCGCTTCGCGATCAAGGATATTGACCTTGATCTTGATCAGTTCATGATCATTGAGTGCGCGTTCAAATTCGGCTAACACACCTTCAGTCAAACCGTTGTCTGCCACAATCAGAACTGGTTTCAGATGGTGGCCAATGGATTTGTACTGTTTCTTCTGCTCTTGAGTGAGCGGCATAATCTGACCCCTGCGTCTGATCTTGTAAAAAGCGGCGGCCAGTTTACCCGAGCGAGTCCGGGACCGCCCAGTTAATCACGACCCGTTTTATTTTCGAGGTGGCCCGTGGCCCGTTCCAAAACCAGCCTTAAGTGGCTACAAGAGCATTTCAACGATCCTTACGTCAAAAAGGCGCAAAAGGATGGTTACCGTTCCCGGGCCAGCTACAAGCTGCTGGAGCTGCAGGACAAGGACAAATTGTTTCGCCCCGGCATGAGCGTGATAGACCTGGGCGCTGCGCCGGGTGGCTGGTCCCAGGTGGCCAGTCGTCTGATTGGTGGGCAAGGTCGGTTGATCGCTTCCGATATCCTGGAGATGGACAGCATCCCCGATGTGACCTTCGTGCACGGCGATTTTACCCAGGATGCCGTTCTGGCCGAGATCCTGGAGGCTGTGGGAAATTCACAGGTTGACCTTGTGATTTCCGACATGGCCCCCAATATGAGTGGATTACCGGCTGTTGATATGCCGCGAGCCATGTTCCTTTGCGAGCTGGCGCTGGACCTGGCCGGGCGGGTATTGCGTCCGGGTGGGGATTTCCTGGTCAAGGTCTTCCAAGGGGAAGGCTTCGACGAATATCACAAGAACATCCGCAAGCTGTTCGACAAGGTTCAGATGCGTAAGCCGGACTCTTCCCGAGACCGCTCGCGCGAGCAATACCTGTTGGCGCGGGGGTACCGCGGCATCGAAGGTGCCGCCAGTGATGAGCGTCTTTGAAGGTTTGAAGGGAGTCGATAGGTTTTTTTACATCGCTTTCGTCACGAAGCTTTACGAATATTGTGTAGTCAAAGTTTCACAAAGGGTTACAGACGGCGCCTGCCAGAGTTGTAGGTAATGTAGTAAGTTAGGCCGGTGAATATCATGCGAAGCACGCGCCAGTAGCGGAGCTTGCTTCAGAGGGTAGTTAATTGAACGATATGGCAAAGAATCTGATCCTGTGGTTGATCATCGCGGCTGTCCTTGTGACGGTGATGAACAACTTCTCCAGCCCTAACGAGCCACAGACCCTCAACTATTCCGACTTCATCCAGCAAGTCAAGGATGGCAAGGTAGAGCGCGTGACGGTCGATGGCGCGGTTATCACCGGCAAGCGCAACGATGGCGATGGCTTCAAGACCATTCGCCCGAATATCCCAGACAATGGCTTGATCGGCGACCTGGTGGATAACCACGTGGTTGTCGAGGGCAAGCAGCCTGAGCAGCAGAGCATCTGGACTCAACTGCTTGTAGCCAGCTTTCCTATCCTGGTGATTATTGCTGTGTTCATGTTCTTCATGCGCCAGATGCAAGGCGGTGCTGGAGGCAAGGGCGGGCCGATGAGCTTTGGCAAGAGTAAGGCGCGCCTGCTCTCCGAAGATCAGGTAAAGACTACCCTGGCGGACGTTGCCGGTTGCGACGAAGCCAAGGAGGAAGTCGGCGAACTGGTCGAGTTCCTGCGCGATCCAGGCAAGTTCCAGCGTCTGGGCGGTCGTATTCCCCGTGGCGTACTGATGGTTGGACCTCCGGGTACCGGTAAAACCTTGCTGGCCAAGGCGATTGCCGGCGAGGCCAAGGTGCCGTTCTTCACTATTTCCGGTTCTGACTTCGTAGAAATGTTTGTCGGTGTGGGCGCCAGCCGTGTTCGCGATATGTTCGAGCAGGCCAAGAAGCATGCTCCCTGCATCATTTTTATCGACGAAATCGATGCCGTAGGTCGCCATCGTGGCGCCGGCATGGGTGGCGGTCATGATGAGCGTGAGCAGACTCTCAACCAGTTGCTGGTCGAGATGGATGGCTTCGAAATGAATGACGGCATCATCGTTATTGCCGCAACCAACCGACCAGACGTACTGGACCCGGCGTTGCTGCGTCCAGGCCGTTTCGACCGGCAGGTCGTGGTGGGCTTGCCAGATATTCGTGGGCGTGAGCAGATTTTGAAAGTGCACATGCGCAAAGTGCCAATGGGTGATGACGTAGCCCCAGCGGTGATTGCGCGGGGTACGCCAGGCTTCTCTGGTGCTGACCTGGCCAACCTGGTGAACGAAGCGTCGCTGTTTGCTGCCCGTACCGGCAAGCGCATCGTTGAGATGAAGGAGTTCGAGCTGGCTAAAGACAAGATCATGATGGGCGCTGAGCGTAAATCCATGGTCATGTCTGAAAAAGAGAAGCAGAACACTGCTTATCATGAGGCGGGTCATGCCATTGTCGGTCGCGTAGTGCCTGAGCACGATCCGGTCTACAAAGTGTCGATCATTCCTCGTGGTCGGGCGCTGGGTGTCACCATGTTTCTGCCGGAAGAAGATCGTTACAGCCTCTCCAAGCGTGCGCTGATCAGCCAAATCTGTTCTTTGTATGGCGGTCGTATCGCTGAAGAGATGACCTTGGGTTTCGACGGCGTAACCACCGGCGCTTCCAACGACATCATGCGGGCCAGTCAGATTGCACGAAATATGGTGACGAAATGGGGCTTGTCGGAAAAGCTGGGCCCTCTGATGTATGCCGAGGAAGAAGGTGAAGTGTTCTTGGGGCGTGGCGGTGGCGGTCAGAGTGCCAGCTTCTCCGGTGAAACAGCCAAGCTGATCGACTCCGAAGTGCGCAGCATCATTGACCAGTGCTATGGCACGGCCAAGCAGATCCTGACCGATAACCGCGACAAGCTGGACGCAATGGCTGATGCGCTGATGAAGTACGAAACCATAGATGCCGATCAGATCGATGACATCATGGCGGGTCGCGAGCCTCGTGAGCCTCGCGATTGGGAAGGCGGTTCGGGCACTTCTGGCACCCCGCCAGTCGTTCAGAATGAGCGGCCTGAAACCCCTATCGGCGGCCCTGCAGCTGATCACTAAGGTTTGAAATGACTTCTGTGTTGTCCTCCACCCGGTTGCCTTGCGGCAACCGGGTTCTTGATTTGGCCCATACGCATGTCATGGGCATTCTCAATG
The DNA here is from genome assembly GCF_054668275.1 of Pseudomonas sp. S3_A03. Lineage (NCBI taxonomy): Bacteria > Pseudomonadati > Pseudomonadota > Gammaproteobacteria > Pseudomonadales > Pseudomonadaceae > Pseudomonas > Pseudomonas sp. S3_A03. Next base: position 3,164,311 of record NZ_CP162753.1, on the reverse strand, counting down.
TCACCCCCGATTCCTTTTCCGATGGTGGCCGCTTCAGCCAGTTGGATGCCGCGTTACGTCATGCCGAGGCGATGATGAACGCTGGCGCGACCTTGATTGATGTCGGTGGTGAGTCCACCCGGCCGGGCGCTCGCGTAGTTTCTCCTGTGGAGGAGCTTGAGCGAGTGGCTCCAATAGTAGAGCTTATCGCCCGTGAGCTGGATGTGATCATCTCGGTTGATACATCGACGCCTGCCGTGATGCGCGAAACGGCGCGTCTGGGGGCGGGGCTGATCAATGATGTGCGTTCCCTTCAGCGTGACGGCGCCTTGGATGCGGCTGCGGCTACCGGCTTGCCCGTGTGCCTTATGCATATGCTGGGAGAGCCCGGCAATATGCAGGACAGTCCGCACTATGATGATCTCGTTGGTGAAGTAAGTGGGTTTCTTGCTGAAAGGATGACTCAATGTGCCAGCGTAGGAATTGCGCCGGAGAAAATCATCCTTGATCCCGGATTTGGTTTCGCCAAGACCCTGCAACATAACTTAAGCCTGTTCAAGCATATGGAATCCCTGCATGCCCTTGGTCGGCCTTTGTTGGTCGGTGTTTCGCGCAAGAGCATGATAGGGCTCGCGTTGAATCGCCCGGTGGGTGAGCGGCTGTACGGTGGTCTTGCACTGGCAGCGCTTGCGATGACCAAGGGCGCGCGTATTTTGCGTGTACATGACGTCGCCGAAACCGTGGATGTGGTGCGCATGCTTGCCGCAGTAGAATCAGCCGAATAAGAATGATGGAGCACTTATGACTAAAAAATACTTTGGCACCGACGGTATCCGTGGTCGGGTCGGCGAATTTCCGATTACTCCTGATTTTATGCTCAAGCTGGGTTGGGCGGCAGGCATGGCGTTCCGCAGCATGGGCGCTTGCCGCATCCTGGTGGGCAAGGACACCCGAATTTCGGGATACATGTTTGAGTCCGCGCTGGAGGCTGGTCTGTCTGCCGCAGGTGCTGATGTGATGTTGCTGGGGCCAATGCCGACACCGGCGATCGCTTACCTGACGCGTACCTTTCACGCTGAAGCCGGTATCGTGATCAGCGCCTCGCACAACCCCCATGATGACAATGGCATCAAGTTCTTCTCGGGGCAGGGCACCAAGCTGCCGGACGAAATCGAGCTGATGATCGAAGAGCTGCTGGATGCGCCGATGACGGTGGTTGAGTCCAGTAAATTGGGCAAGGTGTCGCGTATTAATGACGCGTCCGGCCGCTATATCGAATTCTGCAAGAGCAGTGTGCCAACCAGCACCAACTTCGCAGGCCTGAAAGTCGTGGTGGACTGTGCTCATGGCGCCACCTACAAAGTGGCGCCAAGCGTATTCAGAGAATTGGGTGCGGATGTGACGGTGCTGTCGGCCCAGCCAAACGGGTTGAACATCAACGAAAACTGCGGTTCCACCCATATGGAGCAGTTGCAGGCAGCCGTGCTTGCTGAGCATGCCGATCTGGGTATCGCCTTCGATGGTGACGGTGATCGTGTCTTGATGGTCGATCATACGGGTGCAGTGGTCGATGGGGACGACCTGTTGTTTATCATTGCTCGCGATTTGCATGAGCGTAACAAGCTGCAAGGTGGTGTCGTCGGGACGCTGATGAGCAATCTCGGTCTCGAGTTGGCGCTGGCAGACCTGGGTATTCCCTTTGTGCGCGCCAATGTCGGTGACCGTTATGTCATTGCCGAACTGTTGGAGCGTAACTGGCAAGTAGGTGGTGAGAACTCCGGGCATGTCGTGTGCTTCCAGCACACCACCACGGGCGATGCGATTATTGCGGCATTGCAGGTGTTGCTGGCCTTGCGTCGTCGAGACGAGAGCCTGGCCCAGGCGCGTCAGGCGCTGCGTAAATGCCCTCAAGTCTTGCTTAATGTGCGTTTTGCGGGCGGTGAAAACCCGATTGAGCACCCAGCTGTCAAAGAAGCGTGCGAGCGTGTGACCCTGGCAATGGCGGGGCGTGGCCGGGTGCTGTTGCGCAAGTCCGGCACAGAGCCTTTGGTGCGCGTTATGGTCGAGGGTGACGATGAAATACAGGTTCGTGGCCATGCCGAAGACTTGGCAAAACTAGTAACTGAAGTTTGCGTCTGAATTCGGCTTGCCAGTGATGATGTGGTTGGGTAACATCTGCGCCCACTTTGACCGACGAGGTACAGCATGCGTCGCACTATGGTAGCTGGTAACTGGAAGATGCACGGTACCCGCGCCAGTGTCGCTGAGCTGATCAACGGCCTTCGTCACTTGGCCTTGCCTAGCGGTGTTGATATCGCGGTTTTCCCGCCTTGCTTGCATATCACCCAAGTGGTTGATGGCTTGAAAGGTAAGTCGATCCAGGTCGGCGCGCAGAATTCTGCGGTGGAAGCCATGCAAGGTGCCTTGACCGGTGAGATTGCACCGAGTCAGCTGGTTGATGCGGGTTGTTCCTATGTGCTTGTCGGGCACTCCGAACGCCGTCAGATGATGGGCGAGCGTGATGGGACACTCAATCGCAAGTTCGCAGCGGCACAGGCTTGTGGCTTGATTCCGGTGTTGTGCATAGGGGAAACCCTTGAGCAGCGCGAATCGGGCAAAACTCTTGAGGTTGTCTCGCGTCAGCTTGGCAGCATTATCGAGGAGCTGGGTGTTGGTGCGTTTGCAAAGGCAGTAATTGCTTACGAGCCGGTCTGGGCCATTGGTACCGGGCTGACTGCTACACCACAACAAGCGCAGGATGTGCATGCAGCCATTCGCGCTCAGTTGGCGGCAGAGAATTCTGAAGTCGCACAAGGTGTGCGTCTTCTATACGGCGGCAGCGTGAAGGCGGCCAATGCGGTCGAACTGTTCGGCATGCCGGATATCGATGGGGGGCTCATTGGTGGAGCCTCCCTGAATGCAGATGAGTTCGGTGCGATCTGTCGCGCCGCGGGAAACTGAAAAAATGCTGGAAACAGTCGTAGTCGTTTTTCATCTGTTGGCTGCCCTGGGCGTAGTTGCCCTGGTTTTGTTGCAACAGGGTAAAGGTGCGGATGCTGGTGCGTCTTTCGGTGCAGGTGCTTCAAATACTGTGTTCGGAAGCCAAGGTTCCTCTACCTTTCTTAGTAAGTTTACTGCTATACTTGCCGCCGGTTTCTTCATAACCAGCTTAGGGTTAGGTTACTTTGCTAAAGAGAAAGCTCATGTGCTGACTCAGGCAGGTTTGCCAAACCCGGCAGTGTTGGAAGTACCAAAAGCAAAACCGGCTTCTGATGATGTCCCGGTGCTTCAAGAGCAAAAGTCGGCTACTCCAGCGACTGACGTGCCTCCAGCTCAAGAGCAGAAGTAAGAAGGGTTGTAAACGCTGTATTGCCGAGGTGGTGGAATTGGTAGACACGCAACCTTGAGGTGGTTGTGCCCATAGGGTGTAGGGGTTCGAGTCCCCTTCTCGGTACCAATTATCAGGAGAGCCCGCTGTTGCGGGCTTTCTTGTAGGTGGAAGGTTACATTGACCCTGTAAGGGATCGGTCGTATACTTCCGCCCCAGCTTTGTCGCGGGGTGGAGCAGTCTGGTAGCTCGTCGGGCTCATAACCCGAAGGTCGTCGGTTCAAATCCGGCCCCCGCAACCAGTTTTAGCGGAGCCCCTTTTAAGGGGCTTTTTGTTAGCTGGACACTTTCAACGCCGCTATTCGACGGCGTTTCAAGGATGGGCGTTTCGCCCATTTTTTTATTTTGCACAGCATGCACATACATGCACGAGGGGGTTCAGGTGTCGAGCAAGCTAGAAGAGTTGCAGGCCTTGTTGGCCCCGGTGGTCGTGGCCCTAGGCTATGAATGCTGGGGTATTGAGTTTTCGGCTCAAGGTCGCCACTCAATGTTGCGCGTTTATATCGATAAAGAGGGCGGCGTGCTGGTGGACGATTGTGCCATTGTCAGCCGTCAGATCAGCGGTGTCCTGGATGTTGAAGATCCGATCGCCGTTGAGTACACCCTCGAAGTTTCCTCGCCAGGCATGGAACGCCCACTGTTCACTATTGATCAGTTTGCAAAATTTGCCGGTGAACAAGTGAAGATCAAGCTGCGATCTCCCTTTGAGGGGCGACGCAACTTTCAGGGCCTTCTGCGTGGTGTAGAAGAGCAGGATGTCGTGGTGCAGGTAGAAGACCATGAGTTCCTGTTGCCGATCGATATGATCGACAAGGCCAACATTATTCCCAGTTTTGACTGAGACGCGGATCCCGCGGATCCAATGGCTTGCGAAAGGCGAGGCGTACGATGAGCAAAGAAGTACTGCTGGTTGTTGAGTCGGTATCCAATGAAAAGGGCGTACCGGCAAGCGTGATTTTTGAAGCGTTGGAGCTGGCCCTGGCCACTGCTACCAAGAAACGTTTTGAAGACGAAGTAGATCTGCGTGTGGAAATCAACCGTCACACGGGTGCCTATGAGACTTTCCGTCGTTGGACGGTGGTTGAAGAGGACGATCTTGATGATCCGGCGATCGAGACCTGGCCGAGCAAGGTTGCGCAAACGCACCCGGGCGCCAAGGTGGGGGACGTCGTCGAAGAAAAGATCGAGTCGATCGAATTCGGCCGTATTGCTGCACAGACCGCCAAGCAGGTGATCGTGCAAAAGGTTCGCGAAGCCGAGCGCGCTCAAGTCGTTGACGCCTATCGCGAACGCCTGGGTGAAATCATCTCCGGCACCGTGAAAAAAGTAACTCGCGACAACGTGATCGTTGACCTGGGCAACAACGCTGAGGCGCTGCTGGCTCGCGAAGACATCATCTCTCGCGAAACTTTCCGAGTTGGCGTGCGTCTGCGTGCGCTGCTCAAGGAAATCCGCACCGAGAACCGTGGCCCTCAGTTGATCCTGTCGCGCACTGCGCCGGAAATGCTGATCGAGCTGTTCCGTATCGAAGTGCCGGAAATCGCCGAAGGCCTGATCGAAGTCATGGCTGCGTCCCGCGACCCGGGTTCGCGCGCCAAGATCGCGGTTCGCTCCAAGGACAAACGCATCGACCCGCAAGGCGCGTGCATTGGTATGCGCGGTTCGCGCGTCCAGGCCGTGTCGGGCGAGTTGGGTGGTGAGCGTGTGGACATCGTCCTGTGGGACGATAACCCGGCGCAGTTCGTGATCAACGCCATGTCGCCAGCTGAAGTGGCGGCAATTATCGTTGACGAAGATGCCCATGCAATGGACATCGCCGTTGGCGCAGACAATCTGGCTCAGGCCATTGGTCGTGGTGGTCAGAACGTGCGTCTGGCCAGCCAACTGACCGGTTGGACCCTGAACGTGATGACCGAATCGGACATCCAGGCTAAGCAGCAAGCTGAAACCGGCGACATCCTGCGCAACTTTATCGAAGAGCTTGAAGTCGATGAAGAACTGGCACAGGTGCTGGTGGACGAAGGCTTTACCAGCCTGGAAGAGATTGCCTACGTACCGGTGGAGGAAATGCTCAACATCGACGGCTTTGACGAGGATATCGTCAACGAGCTTCGCGCTCGGGCCAAGGATCGTTTGTTGACCAAAGCCATCGCTACTGAGGAAAAGCTGGCAGACGCCCATCCGGCCGAAGACCTGCTCTCGCTTGAGGGTATGGACAAGGATTTGGCGATGGAACTGGCGGTGCGCGGCGTAATTACCCGCGAAGACCTGGCCGAGCAGTCTATTGACGATCTGCTCGACATCGACGGCATTGACGATGATCGTGCCGGCAAGTTGATCATGGCCGCCCGAGCCCATTGGTTCGAGTAATTAGGCGCGGCCTGAGGAGAGAAGTGCATGACGCAAGTCACGGTGAAACAACTGGCCGATGAGGTCAAAACACCGGTAGAGCGCCTGTTGCAGCAGATGCGTGAGGCAGGTCTGCCGCACACCGCCGCCGATGAAGGTGTGAGCGATAGTGAGAAGCAGTCTTTGCTGACTCACTTGAAGAGCAGCCACAAGGCGAAAGTGGAAGAACCGCGCAAGATTACATTGCAGCGCAAAACCACCAGCACCCTGCGTGTTGCTGGTAGCAAAAGCATCAGCGTTGAAGTACGCAAGAAGAAAGTCTTCGTACAGCGCAGCCCGGAAGAAATCGAAGCCGAGCGCAAACGCGAACTGGAAGAACGTCGCGCAGTAGAAAATGCTGCTCGTCAGAAGGCTGAAGAAGAAGCCAAGCGTCGCGCCGAAGAAGAAGCGCGTCGCCAGCCTGCTGCTGCGCAACCTGCTTCCACTGGAAGCGGTCGCCGCGCCCGGCGCTCCTGCAGAGGCTGTACGCGAGGCCGCTCCGGTTGCCGCTGCGCCGGCACCTGCTGCCGATGCGCGCAAGCGCGACGAACCTCGTCGCCCGGACAAACCACGTGCCGACGATAACAATCGTCGTGGCGGTGGTGGCGATGGCGAGCGCAAAAACGCTCCGCATCGTGCGTCGGTCAAAGAAAAAGCGCCCGCACCACGCGTTGCTCCACGTACTACCGACGAAGAAAGCGATGGCTTCCGTCGTGGTGGTCGCGGCAAGGCCAAACTGAAAAAGCGCAACGCCCACGGTTTCCAGAGCCCAACCGGCCCTGTCGTGCGTGATGTGCAGATCGGCGAGACCATCACGGTTGGCGACCTCGCCAACCAGATGTCGGTCAAGGCTGCTGAAATCATCAAGTTCATGTTCAAACTGGGTACTCCAGCGACCATCAACCAGGTGCTTGATCAGGAAACTGCTCAACTGGTAGCCGAAGAGCTGGGCCACAAAGTGACCCTGGTCAGCGACACGGCCCTGGAAGACTCCCTGGCCGAGTCCCTGAAGTTTGAAGGCGAGACGTTCTCTCGTGCGCCAGTTGTGACCGTAATGGGTCACGTTGACCATGGTAAGACATCGCTGCTCGACTATATCCGTCGTGCCAAGGTAGCTGCGGGCGAAGCCGGCGGCATCACCCAGCACATCGGTGCCTACCACGTTGAAACCGAGCGCGGCATGGTCACCTTCCTCGACACCCCAGGTCACGCCGCGTTTACCGCGATGCGTGCCCGTGGTGCCAAGGCGACTGACATTGTGATCCTGGTAGTTGCAGCGGACGACGGCGTGATGCCGCAGACCATTGAAGCTGTCCAGCATGCCAAGGCCGCAGGTGTTCCATTGGTTGTTGCCGTGAACAAGATCGACAAGCCGGGCGCCGATCTGGATCGCATCCGTAGCGAACTGTCGGTTCACGGTGTGACCTCTGAGGAGTGGGGCGGTGATACGCCGTTCGTTTCGGTCTCGGCCAAAGTCGGTACCGGCGTAGACGAACTGCTCGAAGCGGTCCTGCTGCAAGCTGAAGTACTCGAACTCAAGGCAACCCCATCGGCCCCAGGCCGCGGTGTTGTGGTTGAATCGCGTCTCGACAAAGGTCGTGGCCCGGTTGCTACCGTACTGGTTCAAGACGGTACCCTGCGCCAAGGCGACATGGTTCTGGTCGGTTCGAACTACGGCCGTGTACGTGCCATGCTCGACGAAAACGGTAAGCCGATCAAAGAGGCCGGTCCTTCCATCCCTGTCGAGATCCTCGGCCTGGACGGTACCCCGGACGCTGGCGACGAGATGAGCGTGGTTGCGGACGAGAAGAAAGCCCGTGAAGTGGCTCTGTTCCGTCAAGGCAAGTTCCGCGAAGTCAAACTGGCTCGTGCTCACGCCGGCAAGCTGGAAAATATCTTCGAGAACATGGGTCAGGCAGAGAAGAAGACGCTCAATATCGTCCTCAAATCTGACGTCCGCGGTTCTCTCGAAGCGTTGAACGGCGCCTTGAATGGCCTGGGTAACGACGAAGTGCAAGTGCGTGTGGTGGGTGGCGGTGTCGGTGGTATCACCGAATCCGACGCCAACCTGGCACTGGCTTCGAACGCTGTACTGTTCGGCTTCAACGTGCGTGCCGATGCCGGCGCTCGCAAGATCGTCGAGCAGGAAGGCCTGGACATGCGTTACTACAACGTCATCTACGACATCATCGAAGACGTCAAGAAAGCCCTCACCGGTATGCTTGGCAGCGACGTTCGGGAAAATATCCTGGGTGTTGCCGAGGTGCGTGATGTGTTCCGTTCGCCGAAGTTCGGCGCGATCGCCGGTTGCATGGTTATCGAAGGTGTTGTGCACCGTAACCGTCCAATCCGTGTACTGCGTGAAGACATCGTTATTTTTGAAGGCGAGCTGGAATCCCTGCGCCGCTTCAAGGATGACGCTTCCGAAGTGCGTGCCGGTATGGAATGCGGTATTGGCGTCAAGAGCTACAACGACGTCAAAGCTGGCGACAAGATCGAAGTGTACGAGAAGGTCCAGGTTGCTCGCAGCCTCTAACTCGCGCACTTCAGGAGCCACGCAGCGTGTGGGCATGCACATGCCCCGCGCCGTGTCAGGACTCTAAACGCAACGCCCGGTCTGGCTTTTGTCAGGCCGGGCGTTTGCCGCTTTCAGACCCCATGGGTTTCACCATGTGGCAGTAACAGGTAACAAGACATGGCAAAAGAATACAGCCGCACCCAACGTATCGGCGATCAGATGCAGCGTGAGCTGGCCCAACTGATCCGTCGCGAAGTCAAAGACCCGCGCGTTGGCCTGGTCACCATCACCGCCGTTGAAGTGAGCCGTGACGTGGGTCACGCCAAAATCTTCATCACCGTGATGGGCCAGGACAACAGCGAAGAAATCGCGCAAAGCATCAAGGTGCTCAACTCGGCTGCAGGCTTCCTGCGCATGCAGTTGGCCCGTGAAATGAAGCTGCGCAGCGTGCCTCAGTTGCACTTCCACTACGACGAAAGCGTCGTGCGGGGGGCGCACCTGTCGGCACTGATCGAGCGTGCGGTGGCTGAAGACAGCCAACATCCGTCCACACCTGAAGACGCCAAGGAGTAAGCGGTGGCTCAGGTCAAACGTATCCGTCGCAACGTCAGCGGCATTATTCTGCTCGACAAGCCCATTGGCTTTACCTCCAATGCCGCTTTGCAGAAGGTTCGCTGGCTGCTCAATGCCGAGAAGGCCGGGCACACCGGCAGCCTCGACCCCCTGGCCACCGGTGTGTTGCCGTTGTGCTTTGGCGAAGCTACCAAGTTCTCGCAATACCTGCTCGATTCCGACAAGGGTTACGAAACCCTGATGCAACTGGGCAAGACCACCACCACGGCCGATGCTGAAGGTGACGTCTTGCAGGTTCGCGACGTGACCGTTGGTCGCGCTGATATCGAAGCGGCTTTACCCGCTTTTCGTGGGCAAATCAGCCAGATACCGCCGATGTACTCGGCTCTCAAGCGCGACGGGCAGCCTCTTTACAAGCTGGCACGTGCAGGCGAAGTGGTGGAGCGTGAACCGCGTTCTGTTACTATTGCCCGGCTGGAATTGCTCGCCTGTGAGGGTGACACTGCCCGATTGGCGGTGGACTGCAGCAAAGGCACCTATATCCGTACCCTGGTAGAGGATATTGGTGAGCAACTGGGCTGCGGCGCATACGTTGCCGAACTGCGACGTACACAAGCCGGTCCTTTCACCTTGGCCCAGACGGTCACGCTGGAAGAGTTGGAAGCGGTACACGCCGAAGGCGGCAACGAAGCGGTTGATCGCTTCCTGATGCCTTCGGACAGCGGTTTGCTCGATTGGCCATTGCTGCACTTCTCGGAGCACAGCGCGTTCTACTGGCTCAACGGCCAGCCGGTACGCGCCCCGGATGCCCCGAAGTTCGGCATGGTGCGAGTACAGGATCACAACGGTCGCTTTATCGGTATCGGTGAAGTGAGCGAAGACGGGCGTATCGCGCCGCGTCGACTGATTCGGTCAGAATGACCGAACGAGTGTGGCTGTTAACAGGCACGGTCACTACTCATTTTTAGATACAGGGATTTGTCCCTGGCCTGTTGAAACTGCCCTTTGGGTGGTTTCCTGAAAAAAGGATTGCCTCATGGCTCTCGACGTTCAAGAAAAAGCACAAATCGTAGCTGACTATCAGCAAGCTGTTGGTGACACTGGTTCGCCAGAAGTGCAAGTTGCACTGCTGACCCACAACATCAACAAACTGCAAGGTCACTTCAAGGCCAACGGTAAAGACCACCACTCCCGTCGTGGTCTGATCCGCATGGTAAACCAGCGCCGTAAGCTGCTGGACTACCTGAAAGGCAAGGATCTGGGTCGTTATCAGACTCTGATCGGTCGCCTGGGTCTGCGTCGCTAATCAGCGATTGCGCTAGAGGTTGGTTGTCTGCCGTGTGTCATCGGGATTCCCGTTGGCCCATGGTAGGCTCCCAGCCTCAAGTTTTATCTGGATGCATGTTTTACCCCTGGACAAGGGTTGGGCCGATTCCCGACATTGCCCAAGAATTTCGCAAGAAGACACGTTCCCCCAAGAGCCACAAAGAAGGTAGGACACCGTGAACCCGGTTATCAAAAAATTCCAGTTCGGTCAGTCGACCGTTACCCTCGAGACAGGCCGTATCGCCCGTCAAGCCTCCGGCGCAGTGCTGGTTACCGTTGACGATGACGTGACCGTATTGGTGACCGTTGTTGGCGCCAAGACCGCTGACCCGAGCAAGGGCTTCTTCCCTCTGTCCGTTCACTACCAGGAAAAGACTTACGCTGCCGGTAAGATCCCTGGCGGTTTCTTCAAGCGCGAAGGCCGTCCTTCCGAGAAAGAAACCCTGACTTCCCGACTGATCGACCGTCCGATCCGTCCGCTGTTCCCAGAAGGCTTCATGAACGAAGTGCAGGTTGTCTGCACCGTCGTTTCCACCAGCAAGAAGACTGATCCGGACATCGCTGCGATGATCGGTACTTCGGCGGCCCTGGCCATCTCCGGCATTCCTTTCGATGGCCCGATTGGCGCTGCCCGCGTTGCGTTCCACGAAAGCACTGGTTACCTGCTGAACCCGACTTACGAGCAACTGAAAGCATCGAGCCTGGACATGGTCGTTGCCGGTACCTCGGAAGCCGTCCTGATGGTTGAATCGGAAGCCAAAGAGCTGACCGAAGACCAGATGCTGGGCGCCGTACTGTTTGCCCATGACGAGTTCCAAGCGGTTATCAAGGCTGTCACCGAGCTGGCTGCCGAAGCTGCCAAGCCAACCTGGACCTGGGCTGCTGCCCCGGAAGCCACCGAACTGCTGGGCGCTATCCGCTCCGAGTTCGGCGCTGCCATCTCCGATGCCTACACCATCACCGTCAAGGCCGACCGTTATGCTCGCCTGGGCGAGTTGAAAGACCAGGTTGTAGCCAAACTGTCCGGTGAAGAAGGTCAGCCTTCGGCCAGCGACGTTAAAGCTGCATTCGGTGAAATCGAATACCGCACCGTTCGCGAGAACATCGTTAACGGCAAGCCACGTATCGACGGTCGCGACACCCGCACCGTACGTCCGCTGAACATCGAAGTCGGCGTTCTGCCGAAAACTCACGGTTCGGCACTGTTCACCCGTGGCGAAACTCAGGCTCTGGTAGTTGCGACCCTGGGTACTGCCCGTGACGCACAGCTGCTGGACACCCTGGAAGGCGAGAAAAAAGACCCGTTCATGCTGCACTACAACTTCCCTCCGTTCTCGGTGGGCGAGTGTGGTCGCATGGGCGGTGCTGGTCGTCGCGAAATCGGTCACGGCCGTTTGGCGCGTCGTTCGGTCCAGGCCATGCTGCCTGCCGCTGACGTGTTCCCGTACACCATCCGTGTTGTGTCGGAAATCACCGAGTCCAACGGTTCCAGCTCCATGGCTTCCGTTTGCGGTGCTTCCCTGGCCCTGATGGATGCCGGTGTGCCGATGAAGGCACCGGTTGCCGGTATCGCCATGGGCCTGGTTAAAGAAGGCGAGAAGTTCGCCATCCTGACCGACATCCTGGGTGACGAAGACCACCTGGGCGACATGGACTTCAAAGTAGCCGGTACCGCTAAAGGTGTTACCGCGCTGCAGATGGACATCAAGATCAAGGGCATCACCGAAGAAATCATGGAGATCGCCCTGGGCCAAGCCCTGGAAGCGCGCCTGAACATCCTCGGTCAGATGAACCAGATCATTGGTCAGTCGCGTACCGAGCTGTCGGAAAATGCTCCGACCATGATCGCGATGAAAATCGACACCGACAAAATCCGCGATGTTATCGGTAAAGGCGGCGCGACCATTCGTGCGATCTGTGAAGAGACCAAGGCTTCGATCGACATCGAAGACGACGGCTCGATCAAGATCTTCGGCGAAACCAAGGAAGCGGCTGAAGCAGCACGTCAGCGCGTTCTGGGCATCACCGCTGAAGCCGAAATCGGCAAGATCTACGTTGGTAAGGTTGAGCGCATCGTCGACTTCGGCGCATTCGTCAACATCCTGCCTGGCAAAGACGGTCTGGTTCACATCTCCATGCTGAGCGACGCTCGCGTTGAGAAAGTGACCGACATTCTGAAAGAAGGCCAGGAAGTGGAAGTGCTGGTACTGGACGTGGACAACCGCGGTCGTATCAAGCTGTCCATCAAGGACGTAGCAGCAGCCAAGGCTTCGGGCGTTTAATCACCCCACAGCTCAAGCTGAAAAAAGGACTCTTCGGAGTCCTTTTTTTATGGGGACCGGAAAGTGCCTAAAAATCAGTCGCTTAATACACTGCAAAACCCGCAACTTGCATGCAGGCGCGATCCACTTCATGCAAGTTGCACGATTTCAAAAAGCACATGTTTTTGTAACCTGTTGATTTAAAAGGTTTTTATGGGTGGTTGGGAGTTGGCACAGTGCCTGCAATATCCCTGTTAACGCTGCAGCATCAAGGTTCACACACTGCAGACTTTTAATAAAACAGGAGTTACTCGTATGAAGAAGTTCGCTCTCGCTACCGCAACTGCTACTGCCCTGACCCTGGCCATGGCTAACGCCGCCTTTGCTCAGCCTACCCAAGCGCCAATGACCCTGGCCGCTGGCGAAATGACCAAAGCCAAAGAGTCCACTTCGGATACCTGGATCACCACCAAAGTCAAAGCCGACCTGCTGACTGAAAAAGGCATCCCAGGTTCGGACATCAAGGTTGAGACCAACAAAGGTGTGGTTTCCCTGTCGTCGGACGTAGCTATCTCGGACGCGCAGAAAGCGACTGCTGTAGCGATCACCAAAAAAATCAAAGGTGTGACTGCCGTATCCGCTGATGGCCTGCTGGCTGGCGGCGCTACCAAAGCAGACGGCATCGACAAAACCAAAGGCGCAGCCCATGACGCCAAAGAGACCACCAGCGACACCTGGATTACCACCAAAGTGAAAGCTGACTTGGTGACCGAGAAGGGTATTCCTGGCACCGACATCAAGGTCGAGACCAATAAAGGCGTGGTTTCCCTGTCGTCCGCCACTGCCGTGACGGAGTCGCAGAAAGCCACCGCTGTAGCGATCACCAAGAAAATCAAAGGCGTTAAAGCTGTATCGGCTGACGGTCTGAAAGCCGAGTAACGCCTGACACTGAGTTTGAACTAAACAGCGGCGGCGGCGCGTGAGTTAGATATCCACTCAATGCACCTCTGAGGTTCATGCGACCGACCACACGGATGTGGTCATTACAGGCCCCGGCACTTTGTGTCGGGGCCTGTTCTATTGCGGGGCGGTTATTCGGCGTCCAGGTGCAGCGGCGTGACCACCCGGCCGTCTTTCTCTGCCTGGCCCAGGTTGGCATCGATGAAGTACACCCGGTCATCTTCCAGTTGGCCCTTGTCGACCAGGTAGTCTTTGATGGTGCTGGCACGGTCCTGGCCGAGTTGGCGCAGCAGCACATCGCTGCCGCTCCAGAACTTGATCACACCTTCACGCAGCTTGGCGGCGCGGTCGTCACGGCTCAGGTCCTTCCACTCGGCCGGGGGCTGTTGTTTCACGCGGGTCCGGAAGATACCTTCGAGCAACGGTGCTTTTTCGCTTTCCGGAACTTCCAGCAACGAGGCCTGGGCCGGAACCTTGTCGCCGCGACGCTGGAGCATCTTGTAATAGTTGTATTGGTATTCACGTTCCAGTCGCTGGGCGGCCAGGAAGGGGCCATCGCTGCTGGCAGCGGCCGTGCCTTCGATTTCCAGGCGCAGGGCAGGACGTTCCTTGAGCGCCTTGGCCAGCGTGTTAAGAGCGCCTTCGGCATCTTTGTTCAATTCGCTGGACCCGGCGGCGAATGACACGTTGCCAAGGTCCTCCGCGCCGCCGCCGGTGACCAGCCCGCCGATAAACTTGAACGGCGCGGTGGCCGCGCGTGCCACCAGGTTGCGCAGGGTCTGCCACACAATCGGCATCACGCTGAATTGCGGGTTATTCAGGTCGCCGCTCACCGGCAGTTCGATGGAGATCTTGCCGTCAGTGTCCTTGAGCAGGGCGATTGCCAGGCGAATCGGCAAATCCACGGCATCGGCGCTGTCGACTTTCTCACCCAGTTGCAGCTGCTCGATCACCACTTTGTTTTCGGCCTTCAGCTGGCCCTTGGTGATCACGTAGTGCAGGTCGAGGTTGAGACGGCCCTTGCGGATACGGAAGCCGGCGAATTTGCCGGAGTAAGGCGTCAGTGTGGTCAGCTCTACGCGCTTGAAGCTGGTGGCGATATCCAGCGCGGCCATAGGATCAAACGGATTCACGCTGCCTTTGATGGTCACCGGGGCATAGCGATCCACCTTGCCCTTGATATCGACGCTGGCCGGTTTGTTCTGGCGACTGTCAATGGTGCCGATCTGGCCGTTGAGCTGTTGAATCGCCGTGGCAAAGTTGGGCGTGAGGCTGAAGTCGGCAAAGTTGGCCGAACCGTCGTTGATCGCAACCTGCCCGATATGAATGCCCAGGGGCTTCTCTTTGCTCGCGGGGGCTTTGCTCGACGACTTGGCGCCACTGTCGGCCGGCTGCGGAATCAGCAAGTCGTCAACGTTGGTGGTGCGGTCGTCGTTGATCATGAAGCGCGCATAAGGTTGCAACAGGTTGACCTTGTCGATCGACAGGCTGTCCCCGTGTTGATAGTTCAGGCCCTCGATGACCAACCGCTGCCATTTGAGAAAATCACGGGTCTTGAGCGTATCAAGGGTGTGCAGTTGGTCGACCTGCGCACGGCCGGTGATCTGCAAGGCCAGTGGCGCGGTGCTTTTCAGGTTCACGTCGAGGTCGCTGCCGAGCATACCGCTACGCAGTTCCAGGCGGATAAACGGGCTGATGTAGGACTGCGCAACCCGCAGGTCGATGTCTTTGGTATTGACCTTCAGTTTGGCGCTGACTGGGTTGAGGTTGACCACGCCGGCGGCCTGGAGCTTGCCTTGCTTGCCCACGCCGCTGTCGATCTTGAGTGTGAAGGGGTTCTGGTTGAGGCTATCGAAGTTCTGCACATCGACGTTCAATGGGCCCAACTCCAGTGCCACAGCGGGCTTAGCCTGGCGGTCAGCCAAGTGCACTTGATAGTTGCGCAGCTGTACGTCCTTGAGCAGTACTTGCCAGGGTTTGCTTGGCGCAGCGGGCTCGGGCTTTGGCGAGTCAGCGGTGGCGGGGGCCGTCGCCGGCTCCGGCGCCTTGGCGGGTTTGCTCGGTTGGCTGGCGAACAGTTTTTGCCAATCCAGTTGACCATCGGCTTCAAGGGCGGCCCAGGTTTCCAGCTTATTGCTGCGAATCTTGCCGACTAGCACCTGCTGCTTGGCCAGGTCTACGGAGGCTTCGCTGACGTCCAGACGCTCCAGGCGTACCAGCGGACGGCCATCCGGTGCCTTGATGGCGAATGGCGCGATGCTGGCGGCGGTGTTGGTCAGGTTCAGTTCGGTTTGTTTGGCCAGGCTGAATTTATACTCGGTGCTGAAATTGAGCACGCCGTCTTCCAGTACCAGAGGCAGTGCGTCGCGCACGTAGGGCCACCAGGCTTTCATCTTGCCGCCGGTGACTTTCAAGGTGCCTTCGGAGGTGATCGGCACCAGGCTGAAGTTGCCCTTCCAGTCGATCTGCCCGCCTTCAGGGCCTGCCGCCACGAGGGTCATGTCGGCATTGTCTTCGGGCAGGGTGCTGAGGTTCTTCAGTTCGAAGTCGAGTGTGTCGTAGAGGAACTCGATGGGCTCGCTGGGGCGCAGGTCTTCGAAATGCACGTAGCCGCCGGCCAGCTTGATGCTGTCGATGCGCAGCGGGAACGGCTTGGCATCGGGGTCAGTCGGCGTTGGTTCGCTTGGTGGCAGTTTGAACAGCTGCGCCAGGTTCAACTTCCCGCTCTTGTCGAACAACAGCTCGGTCTTGGGTTTGTCCAGTTGCACGTCAGCCAGGTGCAGGGCGCGGGTCCACAGGCTGTCGATCTGCAGGTTGGCATAGAGCCGTTCGAAACCCACCTGCTCCTTGCCGGGTTCGCCGATTTTCAGGCCCCAGAGCGTCAGTTCCAGGCTGAATGGGTTGAGTTCGATACGCTCGATGCGTGCAGGTGTCGTGGCGTAATGGGCCAACTGTTGGTTGGCAACGCGAAGGGCGATGCCGGGCAGAATCAAAAAGCCCAGCAAGCTGTACAGAGCAAGGGCAGTCAACAAGGCGCCAGTGGCGCGGATCAATCCTTTGGGCATGGGGCGGCGCCATCTATGTCGAACAAGAGTGCCTTGGAGTATGGCACGGGTTTTCGGTTCCGAAGAACCGAGCCTATGGGAAGAGTCCTACAGCTGAAGTATCAGAGTTTTCAGGGGAGGCTGCTGGTCCAGTGAAGGAAAATCCGCCCCCGGCGTCATGATTTTCCAGTCACGTACCGGTCGCCCGGCTTTTTCCGCGCAACGCAGGACCTGTTCGCGCCACTCGTGCATGCTGACTTTTGCCAGGTTGTTGCAGCAGATCAGCACGCCGTTGTCGGCAGTGGCGAGCAGGGCGGGCTTGAGCAGGCTCTGGTAGTCGCGCAACAGGTCGACGGTGCCGAATGCACTCTTGGCCCAGGCGGGTGGGTCGAGCAGCACCAGGTCGTATTGGCGTTGTTCCAGGCGCGGATAGCTCGGCAGTTTCTGCCCTCGACGCTGGGTGATCGGCAAGCCGGCCAACTGGCGAATCGCCGGGAAGTAGTCCGATTGCACGAACTCCATGGCCGGCAACTGCGGGTTGAGCAGGCCGTTCTCACGGCCGACCGCCAGGTTGCTTTCGGCGAAGTCCAGGTTGCACACCTCGCGTGCGCCCCCGGCGGCTGCGCTCAGGCCCACGCCGCAGGTGTAGGCGAACAGGTTCAGCACGCTTTTGCCGGCGCTGTGGGCTTTGACCCAGCCGCGGGTGTTGCGCAGGTCCAGAAACAGCAGCGGGTCTTGCCCGACATGGCGCCCACGTACGCGGTAATTCAGGCCCCATTCGTGACCGACCAGGTCTTGCAGCGCGGCGGGTTCTGCGCGGTACACCGAGTCTTCGCGATCGATCCGCGAGTTGCCGCGGGAGCGGTCGTTGTACACCAACAGTAATTCCAAACCCATGTACTGGTTGATCAGTTGGTGCAGGTCCAGCAGCTCTGCGGTTTCCAGCGACTGGTGAAAGCTTTGCACCAGCAACTGCGGGCCATAGCGGTCGATGGTCAGGCCGCCGGCGCCTTCCTGGCTGCCGTGGAACAGGCGATAACAATCGGTACCCTGGGCGTGCAGTTCGCTGATCAGGTCTTGGCGATGATCGAGGGCGGCGCGCAGCGCCTGATTCAAGGAAGACATGGAGCGCGCCTTGCTAAGTAAGGGGGGGCAGTGAGGGCGCGGAGTTTAACAGCTATGGGGCCTTGGCTACATCAACCCCATCCGTCGGTGTGCCCGTTGCACCGAACCATTGCGCATTGCCCAGCGCAACAATGGCGCGCTGCGCTTGACCCCGGCACGAATCAGATGGCGCTGCAGCGGGCTTTGGTGCTGGTCGAGCAGGGCGCTGGCCCAGTCCGGCAGCAGGTCGATACCGGCTTGCATCATTAATGCGCCAAACGGCTTGGCCAGCGGACTTGGCGCGGGCGCATTCAATAGCAGGCGCAGCACTTCGCGGCTGCGCTCGTCGCACAGCAATTGCGGGCGGATGCGTGCCAGGTAAGTGGAAACTTCCTGCCGTGAGTGCGGTACTTGCCGTGCGCCCAAGCGTTCCGCCACCAGGGCGATTTCACTGTAGTAACGGTCTTGGTCGCGCCCCGAAAGCCCGGGGTTGCGGTAGCGCAGGTGAGCGGCCAGAAAGTTGCTCACTTCGGCAACATGCACCCAGGTCAGCAGTTCCGGGTCGCTTGCCGCATATGGCCGCCCGTCCGGTGCATGGCCGACGACCTGCAAGTGAATGGTGCGCACCTTTTCGATCAGCCAGTCGGCGTCCTTGCGCGAACCGAAGGTGGTGCCGGAAATGAACTGTGATGTGCGCCGCAAGCGCCCAAGCATGTCCTGCCGAAAGTTCGAATGGTCCCACACGCCCGCCAGGGCCAGCGGGTGCAAGGCTTGCAGCATCAAGGCGCTGATGCCGCCGATGAGCATGCTGCTGAAGTCGCCATGCACTTGCCAACTGACCGAATCCGGTCCGAACAGGCCGGGGTCGCCCTTGGGGTTTTCCAGGTCCAGTTGGCCCAGTGACAAACCGGTAAGGCTCATCAACTGGGTTTCGATACGGCTGCGGATAAATTCCATGGCGACTCGGGGTGTCTCCTAGCGGTTCAGGCGTTTGTCGATAAGACCGTCCACCACGCTGGGGTCGGCCAGGGTTGAGGTATCACCGAGGCTGTCCAGTTCGTTGCAGGCGATCTTGCGCAGAATCCTGCGCATGATCTTGCCGGAGCGGGTTTTCGGCAAGGCCGGTGCCCATTGAATCAGTTCCGGTTTGGCAAAGCTGCCGATTTCCTTGCTGACCAGTTCCAGCAGGTGTTTTTTCAGCGCTTCGCTGGGCTCCACGCCATTCATCGGGGTGACGAAGGCGTAGATGCCCTGGCCTTTGACATCGTGGGGGTAGCCGACCACGGCGGCCTCGGCGACCTGGTCGTGCAGCACCAGTGCGCTTTCCACCTCGGCCGTGCCGATACGGTGGCCGGACACGTTGATCACATCATCGATGCGTCCGGTGATCCAGTAGTCGCCGTCCTCGTCGCGGCGCGCGCCATCGCCGGTGAAGTAATAGCCGGGGTAGGGTTTGAAATAAGTGTCGACCATGCGCTGCGGGTCACCATAGACGCTGCGGATCTGCCCCGGCCAGCTGGCTTTGATGACGAGTACGCCGCTGCCGGCGCCGCTGATTGCTTTGCCGTGCTCATCCAGCAGCACAGGCTGTACGCCAAACATCGGTTGGGTCGCGCAACCCGGTTTGATCCGTTGGGCGCTGACCAGTGGGCTGAGCATGATGCCGCCGGTTTCGGTCTGCCACCAGGTGTCCACAATCGGGCAGCGCTGTTCGCCTACCGCATTGAAATACCAGTCCCAGGCCTCCGGGTTGATCGGCTCACCCACACTGCCGAGCAGCCGCAGGCTGGCGCGGGAGGTGTTCTCCAGCGGGCCGTGGCCCTCACGCATCAAGGCGCGCAGGGCGGTGGGCGCGGTGTAGAAGATATTCACCTGATGTTTATCGATCACCTGCCAGAAGCGCGAATTGTCCGGGTAGCTCGGCACGCCTTCGAACATCAGCGAGGTCGCGCCATTGGCCAGCGGGCCGTAGACGATATAGCTGTGGCCGGTGACCCATCCCACATCCGCCGTACACCAGAACACTTCGCCATCACGGTAATCGAGTACGTACTTGAAGGTCATCGCGGCCTGCAGCAGATAGCCGCCGGTGGTATGCAGCACGCCCTTGGGTTTACCGGTGCTACCCGAGGTGTACAGGATGAACAGCGGGTCTTCGGCGCCCATCGGCTCGGGGGGGCAGTCATCGCTGGCGGCATCCAGGGCTTGCTGGTACTTGAGGTCGCGGCCTTCGCTCCAGTCCAAGGGCGCACCGGTACGCTCCACTATCAGCACGGTATTGACCCCCGGGCAGCTTGCCAGGGCCTTGTCGACGTTCTTTTTCAAGGCCACTGGCTTACCGCCGCGCACGCCTTCATCGGCGGTGATCACGGTGCGGCAGTCGGCATCGAGGATGCGGTCGCGCAGGGCATCCGGCGAGAAGCCCCCGAACACCACCGAATGCACCGCGCCAATCCGCGTGCAGGCCAGCATGGCGTAGGCCGCTTCCGGGATCATCGGCATGTAGATGCACACGCGGTCGCCTTTCTTCACGCCACGGCTTTTCAGCACATTGGCCAGGCGGCAAACGTTTTGGTGCAGTTGGCGGTAGGTGATTTTGGCAGACTTTGTCGGATCGTCGCCCTCCCAGATGAAGGCCACTTGATCGGCGCGTTGCGCCAGGTGACGGTCGATGCAGTTGTAGCTGACGTTCAGTTGGCCGCCGGCAAACCATTGGGCTGCGCCGGTGTGGATATCCGAGTGTTGAACGGTGTGCCAGGGGGTTATCCAGTCGAGAAAGCCCTTGGCCTGTTCGCCCCAGAAGGTATCGGGTTGCTCGATGGATTGACGATAGAGGCGCTGGTAGTCCTCTTGACTGAGTTGCGCAGCCCGGCGGACGGCATCGGCGGTTGGAAACGTGCTGATATCGAACATGAGCGATCCTTATTCTTGTTTTTGCGACAAGTGATAAAGATGCACCCTGTGGGAGGAGGGTTCAAGGCCAACGTCCAAACGGATGTTGGCCTTGCGTTACCTGCATCAGCCGCGGTGACGACCGCGGAAGTAGTTGATCAGGCCCTGGGTCGAGGCATCCTCGGCTGAGGTTTCTTCAGCGCCGGTCAGGCGGTTGTACACGCCCTTGCCCAGCTCTTTGCCCAGCTCAACGCCCCATTGGTCGAAGGCATTGATGCCCCAGATCACGCTCTGCACGAACACCTTGTGCTCATACATTGCCACCAGCGCGCCCAGGCGACGTGGGCTGATGCGCTCTACCACCAGGGTGTTGCTTGGACGGTTGCCCGGGATCACCTTGTGCGGGGCGAGCTTCTGCACGTCGTCTTCGGCGATGCCCTTGTCGCGCAGCTCGGCTTCGGCTTCGCTGCGGGTCTTGCCGAGCATCAGCGCCTGGCTTTGCGACAGGCAGTTGGCGTACAGCCACTGATGGTGGTCGGACACCGGGTTGAAGCTGACGATCGGCACGATGAAGTCGGCCGGGATCAGTTGGGTGCCTTGGTGCAGCAGTTGGTGGTACGCGTGCTGACCGTTGCAGCCCACGCCCCCCCAGATCACCGGGCCGGTGTCGGTGGACACCGGTTTACCGTCCTGGCGCACGCTCTTGCCGTTGGATTCCATGTCCAACTGTTGCAAGTGTTTGGTGATGTTACGCAGGTAGTGGTCGTACGGCAGGATCGCATGGCTCTGCGCGCCCCAGAAGTTGCCGTACCAGACACCCAGCAGGCCCAGCAACACGGGCATGTTTTGCTCGAACGGCGCGTTCTGGAAATGCTGGTCCATGGTGTAGGCACCGGACAGCAGTTCCTTGAAGTTGGACATGCCAATGGCCAGGGCGATTGGCAAGCCGATGGCCGACCACAGCGAGTAGCGGCCGCCGACCCAGTCCCACATCGGGAAGATGTTTTCTTCACGGATGCCGAACGCCACGGCTGCCGCGTTGTTGCTCGATACGGCGATAAAGTGGCGGTACAACTCGGCTTCCGAGCCACCCTGGGCCAGATACCAGGCGCGGGCGGCCTGGGCGTTTTTCAGGGTTTCCAGGGTGTTGAAGGATTTCGACGAGACGATAAACAGCGTGGTCTCGGCGCGCAGCTTCATGGTCAGCTCGTGGAACTCGCTGCCGTCGATGTTCGCCAGGTAGTGGCAGCGCACGCCTTTATGGGCGTAGGACAACAGCGCTTCAGAGACCAGCTCCGGGCCGAGGAACGAACCACCAATGCCGATGTTCACCACGTCGGT
Organism: Pseudomonas sp. S3_A03; assembly: GCF_054668275.1. Lineage (NCBI taxonomy): Bacteria > Pseudomonadati > Pseudomonadota > Gammaproteobacteria > Pseudomonadales > Pseudomonadaceae > Pseudomonas > Pseudomonas sp. S3_A03. The sequence goes on along the minus strand of NZ_CP162753.1, from coordinate 3,142,537 downwards.
AATCGGCTTTTCGGTGTAGCCACGCCACAGACCATCGTGGATGCGGCCGACCAGATCGGTGATCTGGTTCAGCACCTTATGCACGTCCGGCATGATGTTCACGCCGTTTACCGACAGCTTGTCGCCCACCGGGCGGCGCAGGGCGGTGTGTAGGGCAGGGCGGCCTTCGGACGAGTTGACCGGCTCGCCGGCGTACAGCGAATCGATCGCGTCTTTCAGACCGACTTCCTTGGCCAAACCCACCAGCAGGTCGCGGGTTTCGCTGGTAATCAGGTTTTTTGAGTAATCGAGGAAAAGTCCGCAGCTGCTCAAGGTGAACTGGGAGAAGCGCTGGGGATCGGCATTGAACGCTTCGCGCATGCTGAAATCCTGCATGGCTTGGCGGTGTTGGTTAAGCGCTTGCCAGGCGGGCAGAGCGGTAACGTCATGAGGGGTGCGGTAGTACGCCATCGCTGCGGGTTTCCTTTTATTACGGGGACTGCCTTTAGGACACTTCAAAGTCCGGAACATCCAGTCTTTCTATCAATGATTGGGTTCCAGACAGCGCTAACCTTAGCGCCGGGCGATTACATTAAACCTAGCGTGTCGATATGTCTTGGCTTTGTCTGCGCTGTGGCCGGTACTTTTTTATACCGGCGCAGCATTCAGGGCAACAGGCGAGCTGTTCGGAGGGGGTCAGTTGAGGTTCAGGTGCAAGTTGTCGATGAGGCGGGTCGTACCCAGAAAGGCCGCGACCAGAATCACAATGTCCCGATCTTCAGGCGTGGCGGGGCGCAGGTGCAGGCCTTGGCGAACTTCCAGGTAGTCCAGGCGCAGTCCGGCGGCTTGGATCTGTTGTACCTGTTGCGCGCGCAATTTGGCGAAATCGAGGTCACCGTCCTTGATGGCGGCGGCAATCTGGCTGAGGCTGCGAAACAGCACCGGCGCAATCGCACGTTGCTCTTCGCTGAGAAAGCCATTGCGTGAAGACAGCGCGAGGCCGTCGTCGGCGCGCACGGTAGGTTCGCCGATGATCTGGATCGGCATGTTCAGGTCGTGGACCATGGCGCGGATCACCGCCAGTTGCTGGTAGTCCTTTTGGCCAAACACCGCGATGTCCGGCTGCACCATGTTGAACAGCTTGCTGACCACCGTGGCCACGCCTTCGAAGTGCCCGGGACGGCTGGCGCCGCACAAGCCTTCGGACAATTGCGGAACGCTGACGCGGGTCTGGCCGGTCATGCCGCCGGGGTACATTTCTTCGACGGTGGGCGCGAACAGCAGGTTGCACCCGGCTTGCAGGAGTTTTTCCTGGTCGGCGGCGAGGGTGCGGGGGTATTTGTCCAAGTCTTCGCCGGCGCCAAATTGCAGCGGGTTGACGAAGATGCTCGCGACGACAAAGTCGGCCTGCTGCACCGCCTTGTTCACCAGGGTCGCATGGCCGCTGTGCAGGTTGCCCATGGTGGGCACGAAGCCGATGCGTTTGCCGGCTTTGCGGGCGTGGGCGACGGCAGCGCGTAGTTCGCGTACGGTTTTTACGGTGTTCATGCAGAGAATCCGTGTTCGGCGCCTGGGAAGGTCACGCCTTTGACTTCAGCGACGTAAGCACTCAACGCAGCATGGATGCTGTCCTGGCCGGTCATGAAGTTCTTTACGAACTTCGGCACGCGGCCGGTGATCGACAGGCCGAGCATGTCGTGCAATACCAGCACCTGGCCATCCGTTGCCGAGCCTGCGCCAATACCGATCACCGGCACCTTAACGGCCTGGGTGATTTCCGCGGCCAATTCGCTGGGCACACATTCAAGCAGGATCATCGCCACGCCCGCTTGCTCCAGGGCGATGGCATCGGCACGCATCTGGCGCGCCTGGGCTTCATTGCGACCTTGCACTTTATAGCCGCCGAGGATGTTCACCGACTGCGGCGTAAGGCCCATGTGCGCACACACCGGCACGCCGCGTTCAGCCAGCAGGCGGATCGATTCGGCAAGCCATACGGCACCTTCCACCTTGATCATGTGTGCGCCGGCCTGCATGAGTTTGCCGGCGTTCAGGAGGGTCTGTTCAAGCGTGGCATAGCCCATGAACGGCAGGTCGGCGATGATGAACGCGCCCTCATTGCCGCGCTTGACGCTGGCGGTGTGGTAGGCGAGTTCATCGGTGGTCACGGGCAGGGTGCTGTCATTCCCTTGAAGAACCATGCCCAGGGAGTCGCCTACCAATAACACTTCAACCCCAGCCTGGCAGCAGGCGTTGGCGAAGGTGGCGTCATAGCAGGTCAGCATGGTGATTTTTTCACCTTTGAGCTTGAGGCTCTGCAAGGTGGTCAGGGTAATGTCTGGCATGAAAAGGGTCCTCGTTCAGGCGCTTGGAAACAGCGAGTAACGCGCGTGAGTCTTCGTTTATACAGGCGCACCGTCTTGAGAGCAGTGCTTATAAGGCCTGGATTGCGCCCTTTAGCGCCGGGTTGGCGGCAGCGGGACGCCTATAGTCGTGAGGAGGACACGGGAAGTCAATTGGATGTGTTACCGCATTGTTACGACGGGGGTGTTACCGCTGTTACTGATGCGATTCAGCAGCGCGAAGGCGTTCCAGGCCGACAAACGGGCAGGCTTCAAGCAGGGCACCGAGGCATGTGCCATCCGGCAGTTGCAATGCCGCGGGCGCCAGTTCGGCCAGCGGATACAACACAAACGCACGCAGGTGCATCTGGTAGTGGGGCACCTTCAGGCGCGGTTCATCGATCAGGCGATCGCCAAACAGCAGAATGTCCAAGTCAAGCGTGCGTGGGCCCCAGCGCTCCAGGCGCTCGCGGCCTTGGTCGTTTTCGATGGCTTGCAGCGCATCCAGCAAGTCGAGAGGCGCAAGGCTGCTGTCCAGGGCGGCAACCGCGTTGGTGTAGCGCGGTTGGCCAGGGAGCAGGGAGTCACTTTGGTAAAAGGCGGACACACCCGCGACGCAAGTGCCTGGCAACTGAGCCAGCGCTTGGATAGCGCTGCGCAATTGCTGGTCCGGGGCGGCCAGGTTGCTGCCCATGCCGATGTAGATGCGTTCCACGGTTATTCGCCTGCGGCGCCCGAGGCATCGGCTGCGCTGCGCTTGCGCTTGGTACCGCTGCGCCGGCGCTTCTTCGGCCCTTCGCCGGTTGCTTCACCTTTGCTGCCCAGCTCGCGAATCATCTCGCGACGCTCGCTGTCATTGGCGTCCTGGTAATCGGTCCACCATTCGCCCAGGCCGTCGGTCTGTTCGCCGGCGCTTTCGCGCAGCAGCAGGAAATCGTAGCCGGCGCGGAAGCGTGGGTTGTCCAACAGCAGGTCGGCGCGTTTTCCGCTGCGGCGCGGCAGGCGCTCCTGCATGTCCCAAATCTCTCGGATCGGCATGGTGAAGCGCTTTGGAATGGCGATGCGCTGGCACTGTTCGGCAATCAGTTCGTGAGCGGCTTCCTGCATGGCCGGAATCGGCGGCATGCCACGGTCCTGCAAACGCAGTACACGTTTTGGCAGGGCTGGCCACAACAGGGCGGCAAACAGGAACGCCGGGGTGACCGGTTTGTTCTGCTTGATGCGCAGGTCGGTGTTGATCAGCGCTTCGCTGATCAGCGTGTGGGTATAGGTTGGGTTGTATTCCAATGCTTCGGCGCTGGCCGGGAACAGAGGGTCGAACAACTGCAGGTCGACGAGCATCTCGAACGTGTCGGCGGCGTAGCCCGAGAGGAACAGCTTGAGCACTTCTTCGAACAGACGTGCCGAGGGAATTTCCCGCAGCATGGGCGCCAGTTCGCGAATCGGCGCAGCGGTATGCTTCTCGATGCCGAAGTTGAGCTTGGCGGCAAAGCGCACGGCCCGCAGCATACGTACCGGGTCTTCCTGGTAGCGTTGCGTCGGGTCGCCGATGAGGCGGATCAGGTTGTTGCGGATGTCGTGTACGCCGTTGGCGTAATCGAGGATGCGTTCGCTGACCGGGTCGTAGTAAAGGGCATTGATGGTGAAGTCGCGGCGTTGCGCGTCTTCTTCCAGGGTGCCATAAACGTTGTCACGCAGGATGCGACCGCTCTCGTTGCGGGAGGACTGATTGGTGTCTTCCTCTTCATCGTTTTGCGGGTGGCCGGCGCGGAACGTTGCGACTTCGATGATTTCGCGCCCGAAATGGATGTGCACCAGCTTAAAGCGGCGGCCGATGATGCGCGCATTGCGAAACTCGGCGCGCACCTGTTCAGGCGTGGCACTGGTGGCGACGTCGAAATCCTTGGGCGTGATATTAAGTAGCATGTCGCGTACGCAACCGCCGACCAGATAGGCCTGGTAACCGGCGTTCTGCAAACGTTCGACGATATTCACCGCATAACGGCTGAACTGAGCGCGTTGCAGCGAATGTTGGCTGCTATTGAGCACTTCAGGCGTGCTGCGTTTGTGTTGCGTACGACGCAAGGGAGAACGGAATGACTGGAACAACTTCTTCAGCATGGGATGCACTGTTTGAAGGAATGTTCGGCCATAACGAAGAATGACCGCATGATGGGCGGGGATTCTAGCATTTAGTCGGGGGATGGTGTAGGAACAAGCTGCAGGCTTTGCGCCAGAAGCCTTTGAGCGTCGAATTCGTAGCTATTTACCAGAAACTACAAGGGGAGCCGAAGCTCCCCCAGAAGTAGTTGCGTGCTCTATTTTTATTATTGGTTTCGGGCTTCTTGTTTTTGTTGATCGCCCTCGCCATGAAGCTTCACCTTCATGACACTCCCAATCGGGAGTCAAGAGCAAACGGATTGCTTTGGTCGCTGTGTTGCTGATCTATGATCCAACCAGTTCAGGCTCTGCCTTAGGGCAGTTTTTGTTGTTCTCGGCCTGGTTGCGGGGCAAGCCCCAAATGCAACGCCTCTCCAAAAGAATCAGTTAGCTGCGCCTCCGCCGTGTTGTTTTTGTTATGCGTGAGTCGATTCGTCTTATTTTTATTGTCTTGTACAAAGCTTGTTATTGTTTTTGTACTAAGCATATAGCAGGGTGCGTGCCAACTTTTTTCGCCGCCTAACAAAACCGGGGGTTTGAGGGGTTTTTGGGTTTTTGACGGGCCAAAAAAAGCCGGGGCTTCGTTACCGTAAGCCCCGGCTTTTGTTACGCAAAAAATCAGCGGTAACAGTTTTTTCACATCTGTGGGTGTTACCTAAGGGCGCGCGCCCTCAACTTTCGCTGGCCACACCGGTCTTGCGCCGTGGGATGCCCAGGCGCTGGCGCCGCTCCCACAGGCATTTACGGCTCACGCCCAGTTTGCGCGCCAGTTCGGTTTCGGTCATATGGTCCTGATGTTCCAGAACAAAATGCTGGAAGTAATCTTCCAGTGACAAATCTTCGGTTGGCTCATGGCTGGTATTGCTACCGCCCTGTTGCGGGGCCAGGCCGATGAAATCGTCATCCTCCAGGTCGCTGAGTTCGATATCGATGCCCAGCAGCTCGGCGGAAATTTCCGGGCTCTCGGACAGGATCACCGCGCGCTCGACCGCATTCTCCAGTTCCCGCACGTTACCCGGCCACGAGTAGTGCCTGATCGCCTGCTCGGCATCCGGCGCAAACCTCAGGTCGGTACGGTTGATGCGCGCACTCTGGCGCAGCAGGAACGCGTTGGCGATCTCGTTGACGTCGGCACCACGCTCGCGCAAGGCCGGCAGCTTGAGCGCGATCACATGCAGGCGGTAATACAAGTCTTCACGGAACTGGCCGATCTTGGCCAGGCTCTTGAGGTCACGGTGGGTGGCCGCGATCAGGCGAACATCGACCTTCTGCGACTGCACCGAACCCACGCGGCGGATCTCGCCTTCCTGCAGCACGCGCAGCAATCGCGCCTGTGCTTCCAATGGCAACTCGCCAATTTCGTCGAGGAACAATGTACCGCCGTCCGCCGCTTCCACCAGGCCCGCACGCCCGGCGCTGGCACCGGTAAACGCGCCTTTTTCGTGGCCGAACAATTCGGACTCGATCAGGGATTCGGGGATTGCCGCGCAGTTCACCGAGATCATCGGTGCCTTGGCGCGCTTGGACAGGTTGTGCAGGGCGCGAGCCACCAGTTCCTTACCGGTGCCCGACTCGCCCTGGATCAGCACATTGGAGTCGGTAGGCGCCACTTTGCGGATCTTGCCGTACAGGTCCTGCATCGGTGGGCAGGAGCCGATGATGCCGATCTCGCCATTACTGTTGTCGACGCCCGGTTTGTCGGCGCCGCCGGCGGCTTTGCCGGTGGGGCGTTGTTCGGCCGGTGCGCTGCTGGCCGACTGACGGTCGCGCAGGATGCGCGCCACGGCCTGGAGCATTTCATCGTGATCGAAAGGCTTGGCAATGTAGTCCACCGCGCCCATCTTCATCGAGTCTACCGCCGAGCGCAGGCTCGCGTAGCTGGTCATGATCAGCACCGGGGTGCCTTGGCCAAGCTTGATCAACTCGGTGCCAGGTGCGCCAGGCAGGCGCAGGTCGCTGACAATCAGGTCGAACGTGGGGATGCTGAAACGCTCTTGTGCTTCCTGCACCGAGCCGGCTTCGCTGACCTGGTACTGATTGCGTTCAAGCAGGCGACGCAAGGCAGAGCGGATAATGGTTTCGTCTTCGACGATCAAAATGTGCGGCATTGATTCAATTCTCTCGACGGTCTCAGTTCACAGCGGACGTCGCTTCGACATGACGCGGCAAGGTCACCCGAATACGGGTGCCGCGTTGGCTTTCGGTGTCAGCCGGGCTGTCGATGGTGATTTGTCCATAATGCTCTTCAACGATGGAATAGACCAGTGCAAGGCCCAGACCGGTGCCTTCACCCGGATCCTTGGTGGTGAAGAAGGGTTCGAACAATCGGTCCATGATGTTCTGTGGAATGCCGCTGCCTTCGTCCTCCACGATCAGGTCGACCGTGTGCTCGAAAGCCTCACTCTTGACCCGTACTGCGCCACCGGCGGGCGTCGCATCGCGGGCGTTTGACAGCAGGTTGATCAACACTTGGGCCAAGCGTTGTGAGTCGCCGTCGACCCAATGGTCCGGGTCGCACAGGTTGAAAAACTGTACTTCGAAATTGCGCCGGTTCAAGGCCAGCAGCCCAATGGCGTCCTGTGCCACTTCGGCCAGGCACACGGCCTCATCAAGGTTCTGATGGGCGCCGGCGTGGGCAAAACTCATCAGCGACTGCACGATGCGTGACACGCGTTTGGTCTGTTCGAGGATCTGCCCGCTGATTTCGATGATTTCGCCATCTTCCTCGCGTTCTTCGCGCAGGTTTTGCGCCAGGCAGGCAATCCCGGTAATCGGGTTGCCGATCTCGTGGGCCACGCCCGCCGCCAGCCGCCCGATGCTGGCCAAACGTTCGGAGTGTACCAGTTTGTCTTCGAGCATCTGGGTTTCGGTCAGGTCCTCGACCAGCAGCACCAAGCCGCTGTTACCGGGGGCCAGGGGCTCGTCGATGGCCGCTTTGTGCAGGTTGAGCCAGCGGGTCTGGCCATCGAGGGCCAGGTGCTGCTTGTGCAAATGCTCATCGGGCACGTCGATAAAGCCTTGCAGCAGTTCTTTCCACGGCTCGCCCAGGGTGTTCAGGCGCGACCCCACGACCCGTTGCGCGGCGATACCGGTGAGTTCTTCCATGGCTTTGTTCCACATCAGGATCTCTTGATCCTTGGCCAGTGAGCACACGCCCATCGGCAGTTCCTGCAGGGTCTGGCGGTGGTAGCGGCGCAAGGCGTCGAGTTCGGCGGCAAGGCCGGTAAGGCGTGAGTGGTAATCCTCCAGCCGGCTCTCGATGAAGTGGATGTCTTCGGTGACATAGTTTTCGCCGCCAGCCTTGTAGGGCAGGAAGGTTTCCACCATGTCCTGGGACACGCTGGGGCCCATCAGGCCGGACAAGTTGGCCTCGATCCTGTCGCGCAAGCGGCGCAGCGCATAGGGGCGCCGCTCGTCGAACGGCAGGTACAGATCGCGCAGCGCCTGCTCGACTTCCTTTTGTGCGGCCTTGGCGCCCAGTGGCTTGGCCAACTGCGTGGCGAACTCCTGGGGCGAGGCGGCGTGCAATTCGCGACGTTGCGGGCGACGCACGTTATCCACGGCGCAGGCTTCGGCGGCGCTGGTTTCCTCGGGGCTGGCATTGGTGAACAGCGAGATCAGGGTGAACATCAGTACGTTGGCGGCCAACGAAGCAATCGCGGCCATGTGCCAACTGGTGTCGTCCAGCACATAGATCATATTCAGCAGCGGGATGTAGAAGCCCTGCAGGTTCCCGACCAGCGGTAGCAGCATGGTCACGACCCAGACCAGAATCCCGGCGAGCAGACCGGCGATAAACCCACGGCGATTGGCGGTCGGCCAGTACAGCACCGACAACACGCCCGGCAAGAACTGCAGGGTGGCGACAAACGCAACGATGCCAAGGTTGGCGAGGTCTTGCCCGGCGCCCAGCAACAGGTAGAAGCCGTAGCCGGCCATGATGATCGCGACAATCAGCGCGCGACGCGTCCACTTCAGCCAACGGTAGATATTGCCTTCGGCGGGTGGCTGGTACAGCGGCAGCACCAGGTGGTTAAGCGCCATGCCCGACAGCGCCAGGGTGGTGACGATGATCAAGCCGCTGGCGGCCGACAAACCACCTACATACGCGAGCAGGGCCAGCGCGGGACTATTGGCGGCAATGCCGATGCCGAGCGTGAAATATTCGGGGTTGGTGGTGGCGCCCAGCTTGAGGCCCGCCCACAGAATCAACGGCACCGCCAGGCTCATCAGCAGCAGGAACAGCGGCAAGCCCCAACTGGCGCTGACCAGCGAGCGTGGGTTGAGGTTCTCGGTAAATGTCATGTGGTACATGTGCGGCATCACGATTGCCGAGGCGAAGAACACCAGCAGCAGCGTACGCCAAGGGCCCTCCTGCAATGGCGTGTGCAGGGCGGCGAGGGCGGTCTGGTTTTGCAGCAGCCACAGTTCCAGCTGTTGGGGACCATCGAATACGCCGTAAAGCGCATAGAGGCCCACGCCGCCGATGGCGATCAGCTTGATCACCGACTCGAAGGCAATCGCAAATACCAGGCCTTCGTGCTTCTCGCGGGTGGCGATATGGCGCGAGCCGAAGAAAATCGTAAACAGGCTGATCAGTGCACAGAAGGCCAGGGCAACCACATGTTGCACCGGTGCGCGGGTGAGGATGCTGATGGAGTCCGCCACGGCCTGGATTTGCAAGGCCAGCAAGGGCAATACGCCAATCAGCATGAACACGGTTGTCAATGCGCCGGCCCAGGTGCTGCGAAAGCGGAAGGCAAACAGGTCGGCCAGGGACGACAGTTGGTAGGTGCGGGTGATCTTCAGGATCGGGTACAGCAGCACCGGCGCCAGCAAAAAGGCGCCGGATACGCCGAGGTAGCTGGACAGGAAACCGTAGCCGTACTGATAGGCCAGACCGACCGTGCCATAAAACGCCCAGGCGCTGGCGTACACGCCAAGGGACAAGGTGTAGGTCAACGGATGGCGAATGATCGCCCGCGGGATCATTCCGCGCTCACTGATCCAGGCGACGCCGAACAGCGCGGCCAGGTAGGCGGCGCTGATCAGCAACATCTGGGTGAGGCTAAAGCTCATCGGCATCTTTTTGGCTCTGCAGGATGAAAGTCACGACGATCAGGATCAGCCACAGCAGATAGGGGCGATACCAGGCGCCCGTGGCGTCGATCCACCAATCCATGATGGCGGGGGAAAACAGGTAGATCCCGACGACCAGCAGCAGGACCAATCGATAGATGTACATGTTGGCCTCTGATTAAAAAACTGCGGCGATGGTAACGGATGCCGGGCAAGCTGCAAGCGCCTTCAGCTCAATTGCGCCTCGGCCAGCGTCAGTGTGCGTGGGATCAGTGTGGCATCCCAGTGCTCGATGCCCCAGTCGAGCAGCTCCCGCGGGCTGGCATGAAGCAGTTCGGCCGCCGGTTGCTGGCCGAGCGCGCGCAAGGCCCTGACCAGCAAGGGGGTGGCCTGGCCTGGCGTCAACGGCGGTGAACGGTAGGACTTGCCCAGCTTGTTACCGTCCGGCTGGACGATCAATGGCACGTGCAAATAGCGTGGTTGGCGCAGGCCCAGCAGCTCTTGCAGGTACAGCTGGCGCGGGGTGGAATCGAGCAGGTCGGCGCCGCGCACGATATCGGTAACGCCTTGCCAGGCATCATCCAGCACCACGGCCAGTTGGTAGGCGTAGAGACCGTCACGGCGACGGATAACGAAGTCTCCTGCATCGCGGCCCAAGTGTTGTCGGAATTCGCCTTGCACGCGGTCGGTAAAGTGGTATTCCAGCTCAGGAACACGCAAGCGGATGGCCGCATTCTGCTGCTCATGGCCGGCATTGCGGCACAGGCCGGGATAGATCCCGTTATAGGGTTCCAGCTGTTTGCGCGAGCAGGTGCAGGCGTAGGCCAAGCCATGGTTGAACAGGTCGTTCAATACCTTGGCGTAGGCATCATGCCGCTCGCTTTGTCGGACCAGTTCACCGTCCCATTCGAAACCATAGCTTTCCAATGCATGAAGAATCGCAGCCTGTGCGCCGGGCTCTTCGCGGGGAGGGTCAAGGTCTTCCATGCGCATCAGCCAACGGCCTTTGTGGGCGCGGGCGTCAAGGTAAGAAGCGAGGGCGGCGACCAGTGAGCCGAAATGCAAATGGCCGCTGGGCGTGGGGGCAAAACGCCCGATATAGGTAGAGGCTGTCATGGGCCGGATACTACTGGAAAATCGGTAAACGCCAGAAACAAAAATGGGGCGTTCGCACGCCCCATTCGTTCAGCCCGGCAGGATTACTTGCCGACCTGTTTTTCCTTGATTTCGGCCAAGGTCTTGCAGTCTACGCACAGGTCCGCAGTCGGGCGGGCTTCCAGGCGGCGAATGCCGATCTCGACGCCGCAGGATTCGCACCAGCCGTATTCTTCGTCCTTGATCAGTTGCAGGGTCTTGTCGATCTTCTTGATCAGCTTGCGCTCGCGGTCACGGGCGCGCAGTTCGAGGGCAAATTCTTCCTCCTGGCTGGCACGGTCGGCCGGGTCAGGAAAATTGGCTGCTTCGTCCTTCATGTGGTCAACGGTGCGGTCAACTTCCTGCATCAAGTCCTGTTTCCACTTGTTCAGGATCTTGGTGAAATGCGCGCGCATGGGCTCGCCCATGTACTCCTCACCTTTCTTTTCTACGTAAGGTTCGAAGCCGCTGATGTTTTGCTTGTCTTGGGTGGACATGAATAGACCGCCTCTCACTCTTCTAATCCATTGCGCAGGATTGCAACGTCACCGACACCTGCCGGCCCTGCGGCTGCAAGCGGGCGAACTTACCAGATAGATTCGGGGTGCGCCACTCCCGGTTGTCGAGGCCCGTCGCGCAGAGGTTGCAAACTGCAATCGCCTGTCGTGGCTGGGTATGTCTCGGCTCGGATGTTGATTTTAGTCGTTTTGTACGCGCTTGCCCGGACCACACTGGCGGCCGAACAGGCAATAGAGCATGTTTTAGCGCCAGGGTTCGGTAGAATCCGGATTTTGTCCTCACCGTTAAGGAAGGCTAATGGCTCAGCCCTACAGTGCGCGCAGTCGCGCCATCGAACCTTTTCATGTCATGGCATTGCTGGCGCGGGCCAATGAGCTGCAGGCTGCTGGCCATGATGTGATCCACCTGGAAATCGGCGAGCCGGATTTCACTACCGCCGAGCCGATTATCCAGGCCGGCCAGGCGGCGCTGGCCAATGGCAAGACCCGTTACACGGCCGCTCGTGGCTTGCCGGAGTTGCGCGAAGCCATCAGCGGGTTTTACCAGCAGCGTTACGGATTGTGCGTAGACCCCGAGCGCATTCTGATCACGCCTGGCGGTTCCGGCGCGTTGTTGTTGGCCAGCAGCCTGCTGGTCGATCCGGGTAAGCACTGGCTGCTGGCAGATCCCGGTTACCCCTGTAACCGGCACTTTCTGCGGCTGGTTGAAGGTGCCGCCCAACTGGTGCCCGTGGGCCCTGAAGTGCGCTACCAGTTGACTGCCGACCTGGTCGCCAAGCACTGGGACCAGGACAGCGTAGGCGCGCTGGTCGCCTCTCCGGCCAACCCTACCGGGACGATGCTCACGCGGGACGAGTTGGCTGGGCTTTCGAGCGCGATCAAGGCACGTGACGGCCATCTGGTGGTGGACGAGATCTATCACGGTCTGACTTACGGCACAGACGCCGCGAGTGTGCTGGAAGTCGACGACGATGCCTTCGTGCTCAATAGTTTTTCCAAGTATTTCGGTATGACCGGCTGGCGCCTGGGGTGGCTGGTAGCCCCGCCGGCGGCGGTAAGTGAACTGGAAAAACTGGCGCAGAACCTCTATATCAGCGCACCCAGCATGGCTCAGCATGCGGCGCTGGCCTGCTTTACCCCGCAAACCCTGAGCATTCTGGAAGAGCGCCGCACCGAATTTGGCCGCCGTCGCGACTTTCTATTGCCGGCCCTGCGCGAACTGGGTTTCGGCATCGCGATAGAGCCGCAAGGTGCATTCTATTTGTACGCCGATATCAGCGCGTTCGGCGGTGATGCCTTCGCGTTTTGTCGTCACTTCCTGGAAACCGAACACGTCGCCTTTACCCCCGGATTGGATTTTGGTCGCTATCAAGCCGGCCACCACGTGCGTTTTGCCTACACCCAAAACCTTGAGCGCCTACAGGAAGCCGTAGAGCGAATTGCCCGTGGTCTGCGGAGTTGGCAAGGCTGATGCGTTTTTATCCTCCCCTCGAAGAGGGTCGGCTGATCCGGCGCTACAAGCGCTTTCTCACCGATATCGAAACCGTTACCGGCGAGTTGCTCACCATTCACTGTCCAAACACCGGTTCCATGCTCAATTGCATGGTCGAAGGCGGGCAGGTCTGGTTCAGCCGTTCCAGTGACCCCAAGCGTAAATTGCCTGGTACCTGGGAAATTGCCGAAACACCGCAAGGGCGCCTGGCATGTGTGAACACGGCGCGCGCCAATCAGTTGGTGGAGGAAGCGTTGCGCGCGGGCGTGATCACGGAACTCAACGGCTTCACCGCATTGAAGCGTGAAGTGCCCTACGGTCAGGAGAAAAGTCGGATCGACTTCCGGCTGGAATACCCGGACGGCGCGGCCTACGTGGAAGTTAAAAGCGTCACCCTAGGCTTTGACGACAGCAGGGTTGCCGCTTTCCCCGATGCGGTGACCCAGCGTGGCGCCAAGCATCTGCGCGAGCTGGCGCACCTGGCGCGGCAGGGTGTGCGGGCGGTGCAGTTGTATTGCGTCAACCTGTCGGGCATTGATGCGGTGCGCCCGGCGGTGGAAATCGACGCCATCTACGCTGCGGCCCTGCGCGAAGCCAAGGCGGCCGGCGTGGAAGTGCTGGCCTATGGCGTACGGGTGACATCCGAGGAAATTGGCGTGGACCGCCGATTGGACGTGCTGCTCGACTAGACGTCTACCCACAGGCCTTGTTCGTCTTCACGGCCGGGCAGCGCAATGAGACTCTTGCCGGCGCACGGGCCTGCGATGCATTCGCCGCTCTCGATCAGGAACAGTGCACCGTGGGTGGCGCACTGGATCAGGCTGGCGCTGTCGTCGAGGAAGCGATCAGGGTGCCATTCCAGGGGGATGCCTCGATGGGGGCAGCGGTTGATATAGAAGTAGGCAATGCCCTCCCGGCGCACCGCCAATAGCTTGCAGCCGTCGATATCAAACCCGCGGCTGCTGTCTGGCGCTAGCTCATCAGAGGGGCAGAGAAACTTCATTACAATCCTTAAGTGCCTTGACGTTCAAATGCAAACAATTATCAAATGCGGGCTTCGCCCGTTTGCTGACTGAGTACTCGGTTCGATGCCTGGCAGGGATTATCTGTCACATTCGTGAGCGCTCAAGAGGCCCTGCTTCTGGAAGGAAACCCTGTTATGCGCCTGAGTGCCAGCGCTATTGCGCTTGTTGTCGGACTGCTGGTCAACCCCGGGGCGCAAGCCTCTGAGCCGCCACAACGCTGGGTGAGTGCCGGTGGGGCGCTGTCTGAATGGGTGACGGCGTTGGGCGGCGAGTCGAAACTGGTGGGGGTGGATACCACCAGTCAGCATCCTGAATCGCTCAAGGCCCTACCCAGCATTGGTTATCAGCGGCAGTTGTCGGCCGAAGGTATTCTCAGCCTGCGCCCCCAGGTGTTGGTGGGTACCGAAGAGATGGGGCCGCCGCCGGTGCTGGCGCAGATTCGCAACGCAGGTGTCCAGGTCGAAATGTTCTCCGCGCAGCCAGATCTGCCGAGCTTGAACGGCAATCTTCAACACCTGGGCAAATTACTCGGGGACGAAACCAAGGCCCGCGAATTGTTTGCCGAATATGAACAGGCGCTGGTTCAGCAAAAAAACTGGGTTGCCAAGGCCCGGTCCACGCAAAAGGCGCCGGGTGTGTTGTTGCTGATCGGCCATGCCGGGGGCAAGCCGTTGATCGCCGGTAAAGACACGGCGGGCGATTGGGTGCTGCGGCAGGCGGGTGGGCATAACTTGGCCACCCATAGTGGTTACAAACCGTTTTCCGTGGAGTCGCTGGCAGGGTTGAGCCCGGATGTACTGGTATTTGCTGACCGTGCCCTTACGGGGGATGCGGCACGCGCGGCGTTGTTCAAGGAAAATCCGATCCTGGCTTCAACGCCTGCCGCAAAGAATGGGCGAGTATTTGAATTGGATCCGACGCTGTTGGTGGGCGGGCTTGGGCCGCGCCTGCCGCAAAGCCTGGTGCATTTATCCAGCGGCTTTTATCCGCCTCAGGCCAAGCCTTCCCCATGACCTCTCTGGTTAAACCGAAAACACTGTTTGTCGGGCTGTCGCTGTTGTGTGTGTTAGCGACCTGGCTCTCGTTGGCACTGGGGCCGGTGAGTTTGCCGTTGCTGGATACGCTCAAGGCGGCGTTGCGGTTGGTCGGCGTGCCGATCGAAGCGCAAGGTTTGGAGCAGGCTGAACTGATCCTGGGGCAGATTCGTCTGCCGCGAACCTTGCTGGGCCTGGCGGTGGGTGGCGTATTGGCCTTGTCGGGCGTGGCGATGCAGGGGCTGTTTCGCAACCCGCTGGCAGATCCGGGTTTGGTGGGCGTTTCCAGTGGCGCGGCGCTGGGGGCGGCTATCGCGATTGTCGGCGGTTCGCTGTTGGGTGGGCTGCCGGATGCACTCGGGCCCTACTTGCTGTCGTTGTGCGCTTTTTTGGGCGGGTTGGGCGTTACCGCGCTGGTCTATCGCCTGGGGCGGCATAACGGCCAGACCAATGTCGCGACGATGCTGCTCGCGGGTATCGCCCTTACGGCGTTGGCCGGTTCGGCGGTAGGCCTGTTCACCTACCTGGCGGATGACGCCACTCTGCGCACTCTGGCGTTCTGGAATCTGGGCAGTCTCAACGGTGCCAGTTATTCGCGGTTGTGGCCGTTGCTGCTGGTCAGCGCTGGGGTGGCGCTGTGGTTGCCGCGCCGGGCGAAAGCACTGAATGCATTGTTGCTGGGTGAATCCGAGGCCAATCATCTTGGAATTGACGTTGAAAGGCTCAAGCGTGAATTGGTGTTTTGCACTGCCTTGGGGGTAGGGGCTGCGGTGGCGGCGGCGGGCATGATTGGTTTTGTCGGGCTGGTAGTGCCGCATTTGGTGCGGTTGCTGGCGGGGCCTGATCACCGGGTGTTGTTGCCGGCTTCGGTATTGGCGGGCGCGAGTTTGCTGTTGTTTGCCGATCTGGTCGCGCGGCTGGCCTTGGCACCGGCTGAACTGCCCATCGGTATCGTGACCGCGTTCATTGGCGCGCCGTTTTTTCTTTACCTGTTGTTGCGGGGGCGTGCCTGATGTTGAGTGTGCAAGACCTGCAGATTCGTCGCGGCGGCAAGACTGTGCTGGCGGATATCACCCTGGACCTGCTGCCGCGCGAAGTGCTCGGCGTGCTGGGCCCCAACGGCGCCGGGAAAAGTACGCTGCTCGGTGCGTTATGCGGTGAGTTACGCCCCAATCAGGGCAAGGTGTGGCTGGATCAGCAAGCGCTGGAAAACTGGAGCGGATCGCAGCGTGCACAGCGACTGGCGGTGTTGCCGCAAACCTCGACCCTGGATTTTGCGTTCCGTGTCGAAGAGGTGGTCGGCATGGGCCGTCTACCTCATCAAACCGGCCGCGTACGCGATGACGAGATCATCCAGGCGGCCTTGCAGGCGGCGGATGTCGCGCACTTGAAGGGCCGCAGTTACCTGGCGTTATCCGGCGGGGAGCGTCAACGCGTGCACCTGGCGCGCGTGCTGGCGCAGCTATGGCCTGGAGAGGCGGGGCAGACCTTGTTGCTGGATGAGCCCACATCAATGCTTGATCCTCTACACCAACACACGACCTTGCAGGCTATTCGGGCGTTTGCCGATCGCGGGGCGGCGGTGCTGGTAATCCTTCACGACTTGAACCTGGCCGCGCGTTACTGTGACCGCATTTTGCTGCTGGAGAAGGGGCGCCCGCATACTCTGGATATGCCGGCACAGGTGATGCGGCCCGAGCCGCTTAAAGCGGTGTTTGGGCTGGATGTGTTGGTGCAGCCGCATCCGGAACGTGGGCATCCGTTGATTATCACGCGGTGATGCCAGCTTTCGCGCAGGCAAAAAAAGACCCGGCAAGAGCCGGGTCAAATAACCGTGATTAGCCTGATGAGGAGATAATCTGAGAGTCCGAACCAATGGTCTTTCAGTTATCGGCTGATCTCGCGACCAGTTGTGATAATCATAACGATTCTCATTTGTGAGTCAACAGTTGTTTTTGCCTGCTTTTGGTTTTTTCTCAAACATCTGTTCGAAACCCGCGTAGACCTTGGGTTTGCCGGCCATTTTAAATTTTCTGGCGCGCTGCAATCGCCTCCAGTTGCCGGTTCAATGCTTCCTTGCGCTCCGCAGGAATGTCGTTCCAGTGCACATCCATCAAGGCGCCTTCAATGGCGTACAACAAAACCTTGGAGGCCCGGAAGCCACGGGTCCTTACGGCTCGATACGCATCGACCGCCCCCAGGCGACGCAAGTCCGATGCACTGTGGATGCCCACCGCATGCAGCCATTGTGCTGATGTCTTGCCGAGGTTCTTCAGGTGTTGCAGCTCATCGTTCATCAAGCCTCCTTGCAACGGCCGAATGGTGCGGTGGGTATCGTGACCAGGCAAGCCTGAAAGGGAGTGTAGCGCTCAGTAGGAAAAGCGTGGTTCTTTGGTCCGAAACGGCCCAAAAGCTTATAAGAATGGCGCGGGGATTTTGACGGCGGGCAGGGTAAAGCGCCCGCTACGCATTGCGCGTAGTCGGGCCTTGGGCGGATGTATTACTTGGTGCGATAGCGCAGGCGGGTGCCGAAGTTGACCGACATAAGGATTTCGTCGGCGGTCAACTCAGGCGGGAAGTAGGTGCCCGAAATCTGTGCATGGGCCAGGCTGGCGCCCTCCAGCGAGCAGTGACGCAAATCCAGGCCGCGCAGATCGGCGGAGCGGAAGTACGCATCAGTGAAATCCACGTCATCCGCGTGCAGGTCGCGTAAGTCCAGCCCACGGAAGTCGCCACCGCGCATGTCGATGACGCCTTCTTTCGGGCGTTGATGATTGAAGCCTCGAATATCGTCTTTATGCAGGAGCGCGTAGAGCGGGGTATCAAGAAGCTTAGGCTGACTCATGAGGGCACCTCCTGTTGGATTTATGACGCCATTATAGTGCCACTATTGCTGGGGCGTGCGCCCAAGAAGACGACACGCCCAAGAAATTTTTCTTACAGACCAGGCAGGCGTTGACGAATTTGTGCAACCAACGCATCGAGGGTTCCGCTTTGGTTGGTCTCGACACATTTGCTCAGCAGCAGCTCTTCAGCGGTCAGCGGGTCACGGTTGGCCTGCTGTTCTTCAATAACGGCCAGCGTAGCGTCAGACGGATCATTTTTATCTGTCTGACGTTGTGCCAGCCAACTGGCGATAACAGCTGATGGCGCGTTGCAATCCAGGATCAGGAAGGGAGCGCCAGTGGCTTCGGCAACCTTGGCGGCTGCGTCGCGCTGCTCGCGCTTGAGGAAAGTGGCATCCAGCACCACCGGGAAACCGGCGCGTAGCACGGTGTCGGCGATTTCATTCAGGCGAGCGTAGGTCTTGGCGCTGGCATCTGTGGTGTAAATACCCGCCTGCGGGGTGTTTTCTACCTGCTGCTCGCCGAACAGGCGCTTGCGCTCCACGTCCGACCGCAAGCGTATGGCCCCCAGTGCTTCTACCAGGCGCATGGCGACGTGGCTTTTGCCCACTGCGGACACGCCGTGGGTAATCGCCAGGAAACGCGACGGAATGGTGCTGTAGCTTTCCGCCAGGTTGGCGTAGTTGCGGTATTGACGCAGGGTGGTGGCGCGCTGCACCGGGCTTGCCTCGCTCGGCATACTGAACAGCGACACCTTGGCGCGTACCAGTGCGCGGTAGGCTTTGTAGAAATTCAGCAGTTCAAGGCCCTGATAATCGCCGGTCAGCTCCAGGTATTGGCTGATGAAGCGGCGAGCGAGGGACTTGAGGCCGCGGTCTTCCAGGTCCATGGCCAGGAACGCGGTGTCGGCGTACACGTCGGTAAAACGGAACGGTTCGTTGAACTCGATGCAGTCGAAGATCACTACGTGGCCATCGATCAAGGTGGCGTTACCCAGGTGAATGTCACCGTGGCACTCGCGAGTGAAACCGTCGATTTTGCGCTGTGCCAGCAGGGGTCTAAGGCGTTCGAAGCTGCTTTCGGCCCAGGCTTGGAGCGCTTCCAGTTGGGCCAGGTCGGCTTTATCGCTGAGAAACGGGCGAATCTGATCGAAGTTCTGCCGAACCGGTGCCATCACTTCGTTCGCGGTACCGGCGGGGTGTTCCTGCGGGACCTTTGGTGCGGTGAGATGAAAGTGCGCAATTTGTTTGGCCATCTCATCGATGTGTACGCTGGTCAGCTCGCCGTTGGCCTGCAAAGTGCTGAGCAATTGGCTTTGCGGGAACTGACGCATCTTCAGTGCGTACTCGATCACCGGCCCTTCACCGCCCAATCGAGGTGCGTCGGCCGTACCGGTAATCGGCAGCACGTCCAGATACAAATCCTGGGTCAAGCGTTGGTTGAGGCGCAGTTCTTCGTTGCAAAAGTGGCCGCGTTTTTCCAGATCGGTGAAATCCAGAAAGCCGAAGTTCATCGGCTTCTTCAATTTATAAGCGTAAGGCCCCGTGAGCACTACCCACGAAATATGGGTTTCGATGACGTGGAACGCTTCAACCGGATGCGGGTATAAAGCCGGGTTTTGCAGGGCAGCGATCAGTGTTTGGCTCACGGGCGATCCTTCAGAGTCTGGGGGAAATCATGGCGGGCATTATGGCCGCTACGGGCGGTCGTGCAAACCGCTGTCGGGCTCATGTTGAACATCAATAAAGTGCGTATAATCCGCCGCCATGACTCGAACCCGATCTCCCCGTTCCCGTAAAAACCTCCTTCCAGTGGCCTGCGTCCGTGGCTCGGCTGGGCGCTCAAGCTCGGCCTTGTGGGCCTTGTGGTGCTCGCAGGCGTCGCGGTGTACCTCGACGCCGTGGTCCAGGAGAAGTTCTCCGGCAAGCGCTGGACCATTCCGGCCAAGGTGTACGCGCGCCCGCTGGAGCTGTTCACTGGCCAGAAGCTGAGCAAGGATGACTTCCTCACTGAGCTCGATGCCCTGGGCTACCGTCGTGAACCCGTGAGCAACGGGCCGGGCGCGGCGGCTGTCAGCGGTAATACGGTCGACCTGAATACCCGCGGCTTTCAATTCTATGAAGGCCTGGAAAAAGCCCAGCCGGTACGCGTGCGTTTTTCCGGTGACTATGTGGCGGAGCTGTCATCGCTCAACGGCTCTAAGCTACCGGTGGTGCGCCTCGAACCACTGATGATCGGTGGGATTTACCCGAAGAACCTTGAAGATCGCATCTTGATCAAGCTTGATCAGGTGCCGCCGTATCTGCTTGAAACCCTGGTTGCCGTCGAGGACCGCGACTTTTATAGCCACTGGGGCGTCTCGCCGAAGTCGATTGCCCGCGCGATCTGGATCAACACCTCCGGCGGCAAGATGACTCAGGGCGGCAGTACGCTGACCCAGCAGTTGGTCAAGAACTTCTACCTGACCAGCGAGCGCAGCCTGACCCGCAAACTCACCGAAGCCATGATGGCGATGCTGCTTGAGCTGCACTACAGCAAGCAGGAAATCCTCGAGGCGTACCTCAACGAGGTCTTCGTCGGCCAGGATGGCCAGCGTGCGGTACACGGTTTCGGTCTGGCCAGCCAGTTCTTCTTCGGTCAGCCGCTGTCCGAGCTGAAGTTGCATCAGGTCGCCTTGTTGGTGGGCATGGTCAAGGGCCCGTCCTACTACAACCCGCGCCGCAACCCTGAGCGTGCGTTGGAGCGTCGCAACCTGGTGCTTGATGTGTTGGAGCAGCAGGGTGTGGCCACCGCTGAGCAAGTTGCAGCAGCGAAGAAAATGCCATTGGGTGTGACCACTCGTGGCAAATTGGCGGACAGCTCTTTCCCCGGCTTCATCGATTTGGTTAAACGCCAGTTACGTGAAGATTACCGCGACGAAGACTTGACCGAAGAAGGCCTGCGGATCTTTACCAGTTTTGACCCGATCCTGCAGATGAAAGCGGAAGCGTCGGTCAACGACACCTTCAAGCGTCTGACGGGCCGTAAAGGTTCCGATGAAGTAGAAGCGGCGATGGTGGTGACCAACCCGGAAACGGGTGAAGTCCAGGCCATGATCGGCAGTCGCCAGGCCAGCTTTGCCGGCTTCAACCGTGCTCTGGATGCGGTGCGGCCGATCGGCTCGCTGGTCAAGCCGGCGGTCTACCTGACGGCGTTGGAAAAACCGAGCAAATACACCCTGACCAGTTGGCTGTCGGATGACCCATTGTCGGTCAAAGGCGGGGATGGCCAGGTGTGGACGCCGCAGAACTTCGATCGCCGCTCCCATGGCACCGTATTCCTGTACCAGGGGCTGGCGCATTCCTACAACATTTCCACTTCGCGCCTGGGCCTTGAAGTGGGCGTGCCGAATGTTCTCAAGACCCTGGCGCGACTGGGTATTACCCGTGAGTTCCCGGCCTTTCCGTCGATCCTGCTGGGTGCTGGCGCAATGACGCCGATGGAAGTCGCGACCATGTATCAGACCCTCGCCAACGGCGGTTTCAATACCCCTATGCGCGGGATTCGCAGTGTGCTGACCGCTGAAGGTGAGCCGCTCAAGCGCTACCCGTTCCAGATCCAGCAGCGTTTCGATGCGGGTTCGATCTACCTGATCCAGAACGCGATGCAGCGCGTGATGCGCGAAGGTACCGGCAGTTCTGTCTATAAAGTGCTGCCGTCCAACCTCACGTTGGCGGGCAAGACCGGTACCAGTAACGACTCACGTGACAGTTGGTTCGCCGGTTTTGGTCAGGACGTGCTGGCGGTGGTGTGGCTGGGTCGTGACGATAATGGCAAGACGCCGTTTACCGGTGCGACCGGTGCGCTGCAGGTCTGGACCAGTTTCATGCGCAAGGCCGACCCGCTGCCGTTAAACATGCCGCAGCCGGATAACATCGTGCAGGCCTGGATTGATCCGCACACAGGTCAAGGCTCCGATGCCAACTGCCCGGGCGCGGTGCAGATGCCGTATATTCGCGGCAGCGAACCACCTCCTGGAGCTGCGTGCGGTGGCGGTGCCCCCGCTGACGCGGAATCGGTGATGGACTGGGTCAAGGGCTGGATGAATTAAGCAAAGAGGGTTTCAAGTGAACAAGTGGTGTATTCCAGCGATTACAGTTCTGGCTTTGCTCGGCGGCTGTTCCAGCGTGCAGCGCGGCTCCATTCCCGTGGTGGACTCGAGCACGGCCGTTTCCAATAACGACCGCATCTCGGCCAATGGCGGTTTCCGCCAGACCGTGACCAACCGTCCGGCGCAAGCCAAGCCGCAGGCCATGCCTCAGGATTCGGGCGTTGTAGTGATGGTGCCGGGCGGCGGTGCTGCCACGTCGGCGCCGATCAGTGCGGAGCCGTGGACGCCAGGGCCAAGCACTTCCGGGCCGATCGACGCTGCGCCGATTCAGGCGGCGCCGGTCAACCAAGGCACCTACACGATGCCGTCGACGCCGAGTGGCATTCCTTCGTCTTCCAATGCGGGCGGCCTGTCGGCTGATGAGCAGTTGGATGGCCCGGTGCTGGCGCTGCTGACCACTGCGCAGCAACAACAGGCGGGGGGCGATTTGAACGGTGCGTCGTCCAGCCTTGAGCGCGCGCAACGCGTTGCGCCTCGCGAGCCGCAAGTGCTGTACCGCCTGGCACAGGTCCGCATGGCCCAGGGGGATGCGCCGCAAGCCGAGCAGTTCGCTCGTCGTGGGCTCTCGCTGGCCAATGGTCGTCCCGACCTGCAAGCCAGCCTGTGGGCTCTGATTGGTGATGCACGTGCTGCGCAAGGCGATGCCGCCGGCGCTGCGCAGGCCCGTCAAAAAGCCAAGGTCAACCTCTGATGGATGCACGGTTTCCCGCGATAGCCGAACAGTTATTGCTGATCGAGCGCGAGTTGCGCGTGCAGGGCTGGTGGGACGAAGTGTCCCCCAGTGCGCAGGCGCTCAGCAGCGTCGAGCCGTTTTCGGTGGACACACTGGATTTCCATCAGTGGCTGCAGTGGATCTTCCTGGCACGTATGAAGCAGATCCTCGAACAGGACCTGCCGTTGCCCAATGCCTCGGGCATCCTCGAAATGGCAGAGATGGTTTACGCCGATCGGCCACGCGAGAGCCTTGGATTGCGCAATGCGCTGAAAAAGTTCGATCAATTGATCGTCGACGCTCGTTAATTGCCTGACTGCCGGGTTTTTCGGCAGTCTTGCGCATATTTCTACCGCTTGACGACATTCAGGCGAGTTTTATCCCTCCTCAAAGGCCTTTCTTCTACGTTCTCATGCGCTTAGTTGGAAAAAAGCGCAATTATTGCTTGACTTGAAGGGCCTGAAACACAAGAATCCAAAGTCCGCTGTATCGGGACTGCCAGAAGCAGGCCCGCTCGGCAGATCATGAGGCGCACATCCGCGCCGACCTGTTACACCCGCAACGCGTTACCTCGCGCTGGGTGGGAAAAGCCCGCAACACTTGGGACGATCCCAATACTTGCTCAGTCAGTGCTGACGTAGTCGGCGACCACCGTCGCTCATGCTCTGTTGAGAAGTAAACCTATTAAGACCCGTCGGTTTTCAACGGACGGTATTCTGGCGTTTTAGAGGTGAACAACGTGGAGCTTTTATCTGGCGGTGAGATGCTCGTCCGCTTTTTGCGTGACGAAGGCGTCGACTATATCTACGGGTACCCAGGTGGTGCTCTGCTGCATGTTTACGACGCACTGTTCAAGGAGCCGGCTGTTACCCACATCCTGGTTCGCCACGAACAGGCCGCGACCCATATGGCTGACGGTTATGCCCGTGCCACCGGTAAAGCCGGTGTGGTACTGGTGACCTCTGGCCCAGGCGCAACCAATGCCATTACCGGCATCGCGACTGCGTATATGGACTCTATCCCGATGGTGATCATCTCTGGCCAGGTGCCTAGCACCATGGTCGGTACCGATGCATTCCAGGAAACCGACATGATCGGTATCTCCCGGCCGATCGTGAAACACAGCTTCATGATCAAGCATGCGTCGGAAATCCCGGAAGTCATGAAAAAGGCCTTCTACCTCGCTCAGTCCGGTCGTCCGGGTCCTGTAGTGGTCGATATCCCGAAAGACATGACCAACCCGGCTGAAAAATTCGAATACGTTTTCCCGAAGAAAGCCAAGCTGCGCTCCTACAGCCCGGCCGTGCGTGGGCACTCTGGGCAAATCCGCAAGGCAGCAGAAATGCTTCTGGCGGCCAAGCGCCCAGTGCTGTACTCGGGCGGTGGCGTGATTCTGGGCGGCGGTTCCGCACCGTTGACCGAACTGGCCAAGATGCTCAACCTGCCGGTCACGAATACCCTGATGGGCCTCGGCGCATTTCCAGGCACGGATCGTCAGTTTGTCGGCATGCTCGGCATGCACGGCAGCTACACCGCCAACCTGACCATGCACCACGCCGACGTGATCCTGGCGGTGGGCGCACGGTTTGATGACCGTGTGATCAACGGCGCGAGCAAGTTCTGCCCGAATGCCAAGATCATTCACATCGACATCGACCCGGCGTCCATTTCCAAGACCATCAAGGCCGACGTGCCGATCGTTGGGCCGGTGGAAAGCGTGTTGACAGAAATGGTCGCCGCGCTCAAGGACATCGGCGAGACGCCGAACAAGGAATCCGTTGCCAGTTGGTGGAAGCAGATCGATGAATGGCGCGGCGATCGCGGCTTGTTCCCTTACGACAAGGGCGACGGCAGCATCATCAAGCCACAAACCGTGATTGAGACCCTGTGCGAAGTGACCAAGGGCGATGCCTTTGTGACCTCCGACGTAGGCCAGCACCAAATGTTCGCCGCGCAGTATTACAAGTTCGACAAGCCCAACCGCTGGATCAACTCCGGTGGCCTGGGCACGATGGGCTTCGGTTTTCCCGCGGCCATGGGGGTGAAACTGAGCTTCCCGGATGCCGACGTTGCCTGCGTCACCGGCGAAGGCAGCATCCAGATGAACATCCAGGAGTTGTCGACGTGCCTGCAGTACGGCCTTCCGGTGAAGATCGTCTGCTTGAACAATGGCGTACTGGGCATGGTTCGTCAGTGGCAGGACATGAGCTACGGTAGCCGTCACTCCCATTCCTACATGGAATCGTTGCCGGATTTCATCAAGTTGGTTGAAGCCTATGGCCATGTCGGCATTCGCATCACTGATTTGAAAGATCTAAAGCCGAAGATGGAAGAAGCGTTCGCCATGAAAGACCGCCTGGTGTTCATCGATATTCAGGTGGATACCAGCGAGCACGTCTATCCGATGCAGATCAAAGACGGCTCTATGCGCGACATGTGGCTGAACAAGACGGAGCGTACTTAATCATGCGGCATATTATCTCCCTGCTTCTGGAGAACGAACCCGGCGCTCTGTCTCGTGTTGTCGGCCTGTTTTCGCAACGCAACTACAACATCGAAAGCCTCACCGTGGCCCCGACCGAAGACCCGACCCTGTCGCGCCTGACGTTGACCACCGTGGGTCATGATGAAGTGATCGAACAGATCACCAAGAACCTCAACAAGCTGATCGAAGTGGTCAAGCTGGTCGACCTGTCGGAAAGTGCCCACATCGAGCGCGAGCTGATGCTGGTTAAAGTCAAGGCCACGGGTGCTCAACGTGCCGAGATCAAGCGCACTACCGACATCTATCGCGGGCAGATCGTCGATGTGAGTGCCAGCGTTTATACCGTTCAACTGACCGGTACAAGCGACAAGCTGGACAGCTTCATCCAGTCGATCGGGACGGCCTCGATTCTGGAAACGGTACGCAGTGGTGTCACCGGGATTGCCCGTGGCGACAAAGTACTCAGCATCTAACCCAAATTAGTGAATGGCCTTACGGCCTGGATATATAGAGGAACCTCATGAAAGTTTATTACGATAAAGATTGTGACCTGTCGATCATCCAGGGCAAGAAAGTCGCCATCATCGGCTACGGCTCCCAAGGTCACGCGCAAGCCTGCAACCTGAAAGATTCCGGCGTTGACGTGACTGTTGGCCTGCGTAAAGGCTCGGCCACTGTTGCCAAGGCTGAAGCTCACGGCCTGAAAGTGACTGACGTTGCTTCCGCTGTTGCGGCTGCCGACCTGGTCATGATCCTGACTCCGGACGAGTTCCAGTCCTCGCTGTACAAAAACGAAATCGAGCCGAACATCAAGAAAGGCGCCACCCTGGCCTTTTCCCACGGCTTCGCGATTCACTACAACCAGGTTGTGCCGCGCGCTGACCTGGACGTGATCATGATCGCGCCAAAAGCGCCAGGTCACACCGTACGTTCCGAGTTCGTGAAAGGCGGCGGTATTCCAGACCTGATCGCTATCTACCAGGACGCCTCCGGCAACGCCAAGAACGTTGCGTTGTCCTACGCTGCCGGCGTGGGTGGCGGTCGTACCGGCATCATCGAAACTACCTTCAAGGACGAGACCGAAACCGACCTGTTCGGCGAGCAAGCCGTTCTGTGTGGCGGTACCGTTGAGCTGGTCAAAGCAGGTTTCGAAACCCTGGTTGAAGCTGGCTATGCGCCGGAAATGGCCTACTTCGAATGCCTGCACGAACTGAAGCTGATCGTTGACCTCATGTACGAAGGCGGTATCGCCAACATGAACTACTCGATCTCCAACAACGCCGAATACGGCGAGTACGTGACTGGCCCGGAAGTGATCAACGCCGAGTCCCGTCAGGCCATGCGCAACGCCCTGAAACGTATTCAGGACGGCGAGTACGCCAAAATGTTCATCAGCGAAGGCGCTACCGGCTACCCTTCGATGACCGCCAAGCGTCGTAACAACGCTGCTCACGGTATCGAAGTGATCGGCGAGCAACTACGCTCGATGATGCCGTGGATCGGTGCCAACAAGATCGTCGACAAAGCCAAAAACTAAGTCGAGCGCATCAAGAGAAAACGCGGCCTAGGCCGCGTTTTTTCGTTTGAGAGGCTGGTTCTGGTATAAAGCTGCATCGTTTGCGTGCGAACACTCGCCGCGAGTATTTGTCGAATTTTTTCACACCGTTGCAAGGTAAAGTCCATGAGCGAACGTCCCGAAGAGCCAAGCCAGGCTTCTGACGCCGAAAGCCTGCTGCCGATCGATGAGCATGTCGAAGAAGGGCATGACGCGGAAGGCCGCAAGGTCCGGCATCGTGGCATCTATCTTTTGCCCAACCTGTTCACCACGGCGAACCTGTTCGCCGGGTTCTATTCCATTATCAACTCCATGAGTGCTCAGAGCGCGCTGGCGGCGGGTGATGCTGCGAGTGCCAGCAAGTATTTCGGCTTTGCTGCCATTGCGATCTTTGTCGCCATGGTGCTCGACGGCCTGGATGGTCGCGTGGCGCGTATGACCAATACTCAAAGTGCCTTCGGTGCCGAGTACGACTCGCTCTCGGACATGGTTGCCTTTGGTGTCGCTCCGGCGCTTTTGGCATTCGCCTGGGCGCTGGGTGATATGGGCAAGGTGGGGTGGATGGTTGCCTTTATTTATGTCGCGGGCGCGGCGTTGCGTCTGGCACGCTTCAATACCCAGGTAGGAACTGCCGACAAGCGTTACTTCATCGGCCTGGCCAGTCCGGCGGCGGCGGGTGTAGTGGCGGGGATCGTCTGGGCGTTTAGTGACTATGGCATCCAGGGATCGAAAATGTCGTTCCTGGTGGCCTTGATGGTCGCTGCGGCCGGGATGTTGATGGTCAGTAACATCAAGTACAACAGCTTCAAGGAGCTGGACCTTAAGGGGCGCGTTCCCTTCGTGGCTATCCTGGTGGTCGTGCTGGCGTTCGCCGTGGTCTTCAGTGATCCGCCGCGTATCCTGCTGTTGGCATTTCTGGTTTATGCCGTCTCGGGGCCGATTCAGTACCTGCTGCATCTGCGTCGGGACAAAACGTTGCCTTAATGTAATTTCCCCCATACTCCGCAGTCTATTGGTGCATCAGTCCTCCAATGCTGCGGAGTTGCCATGTTAATCAAATTGTCTAAAGCGTCCGATTGTCATGAATCGGATGTCACGCCTGAATCTTTTTATCTCTCTCGCCGCAGCTTGCTCGGTGGTGCGTTGGCGGGTATTGCCGCCAGCAGCTTGCCGCGTTGGGCCAGTGCCGAGGATGCTGCGCGTTATGCCGACGTTGAACCGGGCAAAGCGCCTGATTGGTTTGCCGAGAAACTGCCGGCTACCAAATGGCAGGCAGTGACGGTTAAAGACGAAGCCATTACGCCATTCAAGGATGCCACCCACTACAACAACTTCTATGAGTTCGGCACAGATAAGGGCGACCCTGCGAACAATGCAGGCTCACTCAAGACCGAGCCCTGGAGCGTGGTGATTGATGGTGAGGTTGCAAAACCGGGGCGTTATGCCTTGGAAGACTTCATGAAACCCTATCAATTGGAAGAGCGGATCTATCGTTTGCGCTGTGTGGAAGCTTGGTCGATGGTCATTCCATGGATAGGCTTTCCAATCTCTGCCTTGCTCAAGCAGGTTGAGCCAACTTCCAAGGCCAAATACATTCGTTTCGAAACCCTTCAGGATCCCAAGAGCATGCCTGGGCAGCGTTCGAGTTTCGGCTTG
Organism: Pseudomonas sp. S3_A03; assembly: GCF_054668275.1. Taxonomy (NCBI): domain Bacteria; kingdom Pseudomonadati; phylum Pseudomonadota; class Gammaproteobacteria; order Pseudomonadales; family Pseudomonadaceae; genus Pseudomonas; species Pseudomonas sp. S3_A03. Next base: position 3,114,370 of record NZ_CP162753.1, on the reverse strand, counting down.
ATCGACTGGCCGTATGTAGAAGGGTTGCGTCTGGATGAAGCAATGAATCCCTTGGCGATTCTTGCTGTTGGTATGTATGGGCGGGAGCTGCCGAATCAGAACGGCGCGCCGTTGCGTCTGGTTGTGCCGTGGAAGTACGGTTTCAAGAGCGTGAAGTCAATCGTGCGGATCAGCTTGGTAAGCGAGCAGCCGAAAACCACCTGGCAGAGCATTGCGGCGGATGAGTATGGGTTTTATGCAAATGTGAACCCGACAGTCGATCATCCTCGTTGGACCCAAGCGCGCGAGCGTCGCTTGCCGAGTGGCCTGTTCAGTCCCAATGTGCGTGAAACGCAGATGTTCAATGGCTACTCAGAGGAGGTTGCTTCTCTTTATAGCGGTCTCGATCTCGCGGAAGAACTACTGATGCGTTACCCCATCTGGCGCATTGGCATCTTTATCGCTGCGGCGGTGTGGCCGTTGTTATGGCTATATCAAGCGTGGAGCTTTGCGCTGGGGCCGGATCCGGGCAAGGTATTGGTTGATCGACTCGGCTTGGGTACGTTGATCCTGTTGTTGGTTACCCTGGGTATGACGCCACTGCAGAAGCTCAGTGGTTGGGCGGGGTGGATTGCTGTGCGCCGCCAGCTTGGTTTGTGGTGCTTCGCTTATGTCGTGCTGCACCTGGCTGCCTATTGTGTGTTTGTCCTGGGCCTTGATTGGTCACAGTTGGGCGTGGAGTTACGTAAGCGGCCTTACATTATTGTCGGGGCGTTGGGCTTCTTGGCGTTGTTGGTGTTGGCGGTAACGTCCAATCGCTATAGCCAGCGTCGGCTGGGTAGCCGCTGGAAGAAATTGCATCGCCTTGTTTATGTGATTCTGGGGCTTGGCCTACTGCATATGTTGTGGATTGTGCGGGCTGATCTGAAGGAGTGGGCTATCTATGCTTCTATAGGTACGCTGCTCCTCGTATTACGGATTCCGCCCTTGATGCGTCGAATCCCTCGCCTTATTGCAAAAAAGCACCTTCTGCAACGAAAGTGTAATTAACGCTTGACCGCAGATTCTGGAAGCCTATAATTCTCCCCACTTCCGGCGCAGTCGAAACTGAAAACTCCTTGGTAAACAATGAGTTACGCAGTTTTCGACAGCAAGTTGCTTCAGTTTATCGAAGCCAAAAGGAAGTTGAAAAAAGAGGTGTTGACAGCAGCGTGTAACGCTGTAGAATTCGCCTCCCGCTGACGAGAGATCGGAAGCGCAAGTGGTTGAAGTTGTTGAAGAAATCTTCGAAAGCTTCTGAAAATAACCGCTTGACAGCAAATGAGGCTGCTGTAGAATGCGCGCCTCGGTTGAGACGAAAGCTCTTAACCAACCGCTCTTTAACAACTGAATCAAGCAATTCGTGTGGGTGCTTGTGGAGTCAGACTGATAGTCAACAAGATTATCAGCATCACAAGTTACTCCGCGAGAAATCAAAGATGTAACCAACGATTGCTGAGCCAAGTTTAGGGTTTCTTAAAAACCCAAAGATGTTTGAACTGAAGAGTTTGATCATGGCTCAGATTGAACGCTGGCGGCAGGCCTAACACATGCAAGTCGAGCGGTAGAGAGAAGCTTGCTTCTCTTGAGAGCGGCGGACGGGTGAGTAATGCCTAGGAATCTGCCTGGTAGTGGGGGATAACGTTCGGAAACGGACGCTAATACCGCATACGTCCTACGGGAGAAAGCAGGGGACCTTCGGGCCTTGCGCTATCAGATGAGCCTAGGTCGGATTAGCTAGTTGGTGAGGTAATGGCTCACCAAGGCGACGATCCGTAACTGGTCTGAGAGGATGATCAGTCACACTGGAACTGAGACACGGTCCAGACTCCTACGGGAGGCAGCAGTGGGGAATATTGGACAATGGGCGAAAGCCTGATCCAGCCATGCCGCGTGTGTGAAGAAGGTCTTCGGATTGTAAAGCACTTTAAGTTGGGAGGAAGGGCAGTTACCTAATACGTGATTGTTTTGACGTTACCGACAGAATAAGCACCGGCTAACTCTGTGCCAGCAGCCGCGGTAATACAGAGGGTGCAAGCGTTAATCGGAATTACTGGGCGTAAAGCGCGCGTAGGTGGTTTGTTAAGTTGGATGTGAAATCCCCGGGCTCAACCTGGGAACTGCATTCAAAACTGACTGACTAGAGTATGGTAGAGGGTGGTGGAATTTCCTGTGTAGCGGTGAAATGCGTAGATATAGGAAGGAACACCAGTGGCGAAGGCGACCACCTGGACTGATACTGACACTGAGGTGCGAAAGCGTGGGGAGCAAACAGGATTAGATACCCTGGTAGTCCACGCCGTAAACGATGTCAACTAGCCGTTGGGAGCCTTGAGCTCTTAGTGGCGCAGCTAACGCATTAAGTTGACCGCCTGGGGAGTACGGCCGCAAGGTTAAAACTCAAATGAATTGACGGGGGCCCGCACAAGCGGTGGAGCATGTGGTTTAATTCGAAGCAACGCGAAGAACCTTACCAGGCCTTGACATCCAATGAACTTTCTAGAGATAGATTGGTGCCTTCGGGAACATTGAGACAGGTGCTGCATGGCTGTCGTCAGCTCGTGTCGTGAGATGTTGGGTTAAGTCCCGTAACGAGCGCAACCCTTGTCCTTAGTTACCAGCACGTCATGGTGGGCACTCTAAGGAGACTGCCGGTGACAAACCGGAGGAAGGTGGGGATGACGTCAAGTCATCATGGCCCTTACGGCCTGGGCTACACACGTGCTACAATGGTCGGTACAGAGGGTTGCCAAGCCGCGAGGTGGAGCTAATCCCATAAAACCGATCGTAGTCCGGATCGCAGTCTGCAACTCGACTGCGTGAAGTCGGAATCGCTAGTAATCGCGAATCAGAATGTCGCGGTGAATACGTTCCCGGGCCTTGTACACACCGCCCGTCACACCATGGGAGTGGGTTGCACCAGAAGTAGCTAGTCTAACCTTCGGGAGGACGGTTACCACGGTGTGATTCATGACTGGGGTGAAGTCGTAACAAGGTAGCCGTAGGGGAACCTGCGGCTGGATCACCTCCTTAATCGACGACATCAGCTGCTCCATAAGTTCCCACACGAATTGCTTGATTCATTGAAGAAGACGATAAGAAGCAGCCCGAAATTGGGTCTGTAGCTCAGTTGGTTAGAGCGCACCCCTGATAAGGGTGAGGTCGGCAGTTCGAATCTGCCCAGACCCACCAATTTTGTGTGGGAAACGCCTGTAGAAATATGGGGCCATAGCTCAGCTGGGAGAGCGCCTGCCTTGCACGCAGGAGGTCAACGGTTCGATCCCGTTTGGCTCCACCACTACTGCTTCTGACGTATGAAAGCTTAGAAATGAGCATTCCATCCTGGCGATGGTGAATGTTGATTTCTAGTCTTTGATTAGATCGTTCTTTAAAAATTTGGGTATGTGATAGAAAGATAGACTGAACGTTACTTTCACTGGTAACGGATCAGGCTAAGGTAAAATTTGTGAGTGATTACAGATTTTCGGCGAATGTCGTCTTCACAGTATAACCAGATTGCTTGGGGTTATATGGTCAAGTGAAGAAGCGCATACGGTGGATGCCTTGGCAGTCAGAGGCGATGAAAGACGTGGTAGCCTGCGAAAAGCTTCGGGGAGTCGGCAAACAGACTTTGATCCGGAGATGTCTGAATGGGGGAACCCAGCCATCATAAGATGGTTATCTTGTACTGAATACATAGGTGCAAGAGGCGAACCAGGGGAACTGAAACATCTAAGTACCCTGAGGAAAAGAAATCAACCGAGATTCCCTTAGTAGTGGCGAGCGAACGGGGACTAGCCCTTAAGTGGCTTTGAGATTAGCGGAACGCTCTGGAAAGTGCGGCCATAGTGGGTGATAGCCCTGTACGCGAAAGTCTCTTAGTCATGAAATCGAGTAGGACGGAGCACGAGAAACTTTGTCTGAATATGGGGGGACCATCCTCCAAGGCTAAATACTACTGACTGACCGATAGTGAACTAGTACCGTGAGGGAAAGGCGAAAAGAACCCCGGAGAGGGGAGTGAAATAGATCCTGAAACCGTATGCGTACAAGCAGTGGGAGCCCACTTTGTTGGGTGACTGCGTACCTTTTGTATAATGGGTCAGCGACTTATTTTCAGTGGCGAGCTTAACCGAATAGGGGAGGCGTAGCGAAAGCGAGTCTTAATAGGGCGTCTAGTCGCTGGGAATAGACCCGAAACCGGGCGATCTATCCATGGGCAGGTTGAAGGTTGGGTAACACTAACTGGAGGACCGAACCGACTACCGTTGAAAAGTTAGCGGATGACCTGTGGATCGGAGTGAAAGGCTAATCAAGCTCGGAGATAGCTGGTTCTCCTCGAAAGCTATTTAGGTAGCGCCTCATGTATCACTGTAGGGGGTAGAGCACTGTTTCGGCTAGGGGGTCATCCCGACTTACCAAACCGATGCAAACTCCGAATACCTACAAGTGCCGAGCATGGGAGACACACGGCGGGTGCTAACGTCCGTCGTGAAAAGGGAAACAACCCAGACCGTCAGCTAAGGTCCCAAAGTTATGGTTAAGTGGGAAACGATGTGGGAAGGCTTAGACAGCTAGGAGGTTGGCTTAGAAGCAGCCACCCTTTAAAGAAAGCGTAATAGCTCACTAGTCGAGTCGGCCTGCGCGGAAGATGTAACGGGGCTCAAACCATACACCGAAGCTACGGGTATCACGTAAGTGATGCGGTAGAGGAGCGTTCTGTAAGCCTGTGAAGGTGAGTTGAGAAGCTTGCTGGAGGTATCAGAAGTGCGAATGCTGACATGAGTAACGACAATGGGTGTGAAAAACACCCACGCCGAAAGACCAAGGTTTCCTGCGCAACGTTAATCGACGCAGGGTTAGTCGGTCCCTAAGGCGAGGCTGAAAAGCGTAGTCGATGGAAAACAGGTTAATATTCCTGTACTTCTGGTTATTGCGATGGAGGGACGGAGAAGGCTAGGCCAGCTTGGCGTTGGTTGTCCAAGTTTAAGGTGGTAGGCTGGAATCTTAGGTAAATCCGGGATTCTAAGGCCGAGAGCTGATGACGAGCTAACTTTTAGTTAGCGAAGTGGTTGATGCCATGCTTCCAAGAAAAGCTTCTAAGCTTCAGGTAACCAGGAACCGTACCCCAAACCGACACAGGTGGTTGGGTAGAGAATACCAAGGCGCTTGAGAGAACTCGGGTGAAGGAACTAGGCAAAATGGCACCGTAACTTCGGGAGAAGGTGCGCCGGTGAGGGTGAAGGACTTGCTCCGTAAGCCCATGCCGGTCGAAGATACCAGGCCGCTGCGACTGTTTATTAAAAACACAGCACTCTGCAAACACGAAAGTGGACGTATAGGGTGTGACGCCTGCCCGGTGCCGGAAGGTTAATTGATGGGGTTAGCTAACGCGAAGCTCTTGATCGAAGCCCCGGTAAACGGCGGCCGTAACTATAACGGTCCTAAGGTAGCGAAATTCCTTGTCGGGTAAGTTCCGACCTGCACGAATGGCGTAACGATGGCGGCGCTGTCTCCACCCGAGACTCAGTGAAATTGAAATCGCTGTGAAGATGCAGTGTATCCGCGGCTAGACGGAAAGACCCCGTGAACCTTTACTATAGCTTTGCACTGGACTTTGAATTTGCTTGTGTAGGATAGGTGGGAGGCTTTGAAGCGTGGACGCCAGTCTGCGTGGAGCCAACCTTGAAATACCACCCTGGCAACTTTGAGGTTCTAACTCAGGTCCGTTATCCGGATCGAGGACAGTGTATGGTGGGTAGTTTGACTGGGGCGGTCTCCTCCTAAAGAGTAACGGAGGAGTACGAAGGTGCGCTCAGACCGGTCGGAAATCGGTCGTAGAGTATAAAGGCAAAAGCGCGCTTGACTGCGAGACAGACACGTCGAGCAGGTACGAAAGTAGGTCTTAGTGATCCGGTGGTTCTGTATGGAAGGGCCATCGCTCAACGGATAAAAGGTACTCCGGGGATAACAGGCTGATACCGCCCAAGAGTTCATATCGACGGCGGTGTTTGGCACCTCGATGTCGGCTCATCACATCCTGGGGCTGAAGCCGGTCCCAAGGGTATGGCTGTTCGCCATTTAAAGTGGTACGCGAGCTGGGTTTAGAACGTCGTGAGACAGTTCGGTCCCTATCTGCCGTGGACGTTTGAGATTTGAGAGGGGCTGCTCCTAGTACGAGAGGACCGGAGTGGACGAACCTCTGGTGTTCCGGTTGTCACGCCAGTGGCATTGCCGGGTAGCTATGTTCGGAATAGATAACCGCTGAAAGCATCTAAGCGGGAAACTAGCCTCAAGATGAGATCTCACTGGAACCTTGAGTTCCCTGAAGGGCCGTCGAAGACTACGACGTTGATAGGTTGGGTGTGTAAGCGCTGTGAGGCGTTGAGCTAACCAATACTAATTGCCCGTGAGGCTTGACCATATAACACCCAAGCAATTTGACTACTCGAAAGAGCATCAGATTGCGGTGTGTGAAGACGAAACGAACCGAAAGTTTGTAACTCACAAAACACCGACTGCTGTCACATACCCAATTTGCTGAAGCGAGGCCATCTGGTCACGAGTCAGTACCCGAATTTCTTGACGACCATAGAGCATTGGAACCACCTGATCCCATCCCGAACTCAGTAGTGAAACGATGCATCGCCGATGGTAGTGTGGGGTTTCCCCATGTGAGAGTAGGTCATCGTCAAGATTAAATTCCGAAACCCCATTTGCGAAAGCAGATGGGGTTTTGTTTTGGGCGCTCGGAAAGTGCGAAGAAGCTCATCAGAGCGACCTTCAATGCTAAAGTCCTTTCCTCGATTTAGCTTTTCCCAAGGAAGCCGTTATGCCGGATGCGACGTCACTCAGCGCTGGATTCATGGTGGTTCACGGCAATCGCCTGGACGAACTGCGCAGCTTGGTGGTGAGTTGGATGCGCCGTTACCCTCTGGCGCCCCTGGAAAACGAAATCGCGTTGGTACAAAGCAACGGCATTGCTCAATGGCTCAAGTTGGCCCTGGCGGAAGACCCGCAAGAGGACGATATGGGCGGCTGCGGCATCGCCGCCGCCATCGACGTGCAACTTCCCGGCAGCTTCATGTGGCAGCTCTATCGCATGGTCTTGGGACGTGACGAAATCCCCCCCAAGTCTCTGCTCGATAAAGCTCCACTCACATGGCGCTTGATGCGCTTGCTTCCGGAACTCATCGATCGACCGCATTTCGAGCCATTACAACGCTTTTTGACCCACGACACGGATCTACGTAAACGCTACCAACTGGCGGAGCGCCTGGCCGACTTGTTCGACCAATATCAGGTCTACCGCGCCGACTGGCTGGAAGACTGGGCTGCCGGTCGCCACCAATTGCGCAACGGTCGAGGCGAACCCAAGCCACTCAACCCCTCCAACTGCTGGCAAGCTGAGTTATGGCGCGCATTGCTACTGGATGTAGGGGCAGAGGGCATGGCCCAAAGCCGGGCCGGTGTTCATCAGCGCTTCATCGAACGCATCAATGCCCTTGCGCAAGCACCTAATGGGCTGCCTTCGCGGGTGATCGTTTTCGGGATTTCTTCCCTGCCTGCCCAAGCGCTCGAAGCCCTTGCCGGACTCGCCCGTTTCAGCCAAGTCCTGCTGTGCGTGCACAACCCTTGTCGCCATCATTGGTCCGACATCGTTGCCGACAAAGACCTACTGCGTAACGAATACAAACGCCAAGCGCGCAAAGCTGGCATGCCGCTCACGCTCGATTCACAGACCCTGCACCAGCACGCCCACCCGTTACTCGCTGCCTGGGGCAAGCAAGGCCGCGACTACATCAGCCTGCTGGACAGTTATGACGACCCCAACAGTTACCGCGCAGCCTTCCACGACGGTCGCATCGACCTGTTCAGCGACAGCGTCCCCACCACACTGCTCAACCAACTCCAGGACGATATCCTCGAGCTACGCCCACTCAATGAAACGCGTGAGCGATGGGCTGCTGTCGATCTGCAACGTGATACGTCAATCCGCTTCCACATTGCCCACAGCGCTCAACGCGAAGTGGAAATTCTCCACGACCAATTGCTTCAACGCTTCAGCGACGATCCGTCACTGCGCCCCCGTGACATCATCGTCATGGTCCCCGATGTCGACAGCTACGCGCCGCATATTCGCGCCGTGTTCGGCCAGTTGGAAAGAAGCGACTCCCGCTTCATCCCCTTCACCCTTACCGATCAAGGCCAGCGTGGCCGCGACCCGCTGCTGATCGCCGTTGAACACCTGCTCAAACTCCCTGACAGCCGCTTCCCCGTCAGCGAAATTCTTGACCTGCTCGACGTTCCCGCGCTGCGCGAACGTTTCGCCATCAAGGAGCGCGACCTGCCCACGCTGCACCGCTGGATCGAAGGCGCCGGCATTCGTTGGGGCCTCAACGCCGAACAACGTGCCGGCCTCGGTCTGCCGGTAGACCTGGAGCAGAACAGCTGGCGATTTGGCCTGCGTCGTATGCTGTTGGGGTACGCCGTCGGCACCGGTGCCGCTTGCAACGGCATTGAACCCTACGATGAAATCGGTGGCCTCGACGCGGCGTTGATTGGCCCCTTGGTCGCTCTGCTCGACGCATTGCATGACGCGCATCAAACGCTCTCCCAACCGGCCGCGCCCCAAGAGTGGGGCGAACGTCTACGACGATTGATGCAACTTTTCTTCCTGCCCAGCAGCGAGCACGACGACTACCTGCTCGGCCAACTCGAACAACTCCGGGAAACGTGGCTGGAAACCTGCGAGTCCGTTGGCCTGCAGGACCAATTACCTCTCACTGTAGTGCGCGAAGCCTGGCTGGCCGGTCTCGATCAAGGCCGCTTGTCCCAGCGTTTCCTCGCCGGTGCTGTCAATTTTTGTACCCTGATGCCTATGCGAGCGATCCCGTTCAAGCTCGTTTGCCTGCTCGGCATGAACGACGGCGACTACCCTCGCGCGCAACCGCCGCTGGATTTCGACCTGATGGGCAGCGACTACCGCCCCGGTGATCGTTCACGCCGCGAAGACGACCGCTACCTGCTACTCGAAGCCTTGCTGTCCGCCCGCGATCAGCTCTATATCAGTTGGGTGGGCCGCAGCATCCGCGACAATAGCGAGCGCCCCGCATCAGTACTGATCGGCCAACTGCGCGATCATATCGCCAGCGGCTGGCATAACGCACAAGCAACCCCCCTAGTGGAGGCGATGACCCAGGAACACCCTCTTCAACCTTTCAGCGCCCGCTATTTCCACGAAGACGACCCGCTGTTCAGTTATGCCCGCGAGTGGCAATTGCTCCACCAAACGGCCGACGCCGTGGTTAATGCAGATGAGCTGGCGCAGCACCACCAGGAGGAACCGCTGAGCCTTGGCCAGCTACAAGACTTCCTGCGCAACCCGGTCAAACACTTCTTCAGCCAGCGCCTCAAGGTATTTTTCGAAGCTGCCGAAGTGCCTTTGGCTGATGAAGAACCCTTCGTCCTCGATGCATTGCAACGCTACAGCTTGAGTGACAGCCTGTTGAACGCCGCGCTGTCACAGCCGGCTCAGCTCGACCAAGCCCTCAACGCCCAGGCCTTGCGTTTGCAAGGCAGCGGTCTGTTGCCCATGGTCGGTTTCGGCGAGTGCCTGCGCAACGAACTGATCGAGCCTTTGCCCGACCTGCTACAGCGCTACCACCAATTACTGGCCCTCTGGCCAACCCCGCATCCCGGTGCCGAACCGATCAGTTTCGAGCATCAAGGCATTGCGCTGGAGGGCTGGATCAGTGGGCTGCATCGACGCAGTGATGGCGGGTTGCTAAGCATCACCACCATCCCCAACAGCATTGGCTCGGTCAAAACGCGCAAGTGGCATCGCCTGATCCGTCCGTGGGTCAATCACCTGGTGGCGTGTGCCTGCGGTCTGCCGCTGAGCACCGGTCTGGTGGCCAGCGACGACACCTTGCTGCTGGCCCCGCTGGATAAAGCCGCCGCCCGGGAAACCCTCGGCGAACTGCTGCTGGCCTGGCGCTACGGCATGCAAAAACCACTTGCGGTAGCCGTTAAAACTGCCTTCGCCTGGCTCAGCCAAACCGACCCGGACAAGGCCCACGCCGCAGCGCGCAAAGCCTACGAAGGCGACGGCTTGACCTCCGACGGCGAGCGCCGCGAAACCCCCGCGCTCACCCGACAATTCCCCGATTACAGCGCCTTGATCGCGAATGAAGAATTCGAAGGTTGGTGCGAAACCCTCTATCGCCCACTGCTCAATGCTCCCTGGCGATCACTTACAGGCGAGGAGGTCGGCACATGAACAACAAACCCTTGGCCCTGGCCTTCCCGCTAAAAGGCAGCCAACTGATTGAAGCCAGCGCCGGTACCGGCAAAACCTTCACCATCTCCGCGTTGTACCTGCGCCTGGTGCTTGGCCACGGCGGTCAAGAGTCCGGCTTTGGCCGCGAACTGCTGCCGCCGCAAATCCTGGTGGTGACCTTCACGGATGCGGCAACGAAAGAGTTGCGTGAACGTATCCGCATTCGCCTGGCTGAAGCCGCGCGGTTTTTTCGCGACGAAATCGATCAGCCCGATGCCCTGATCGCAGAGCTGCGCGAAGAATACCCACCCGAGCAATGGCCCGGCTGCGCCAACCGCTTGGACATTGCCGCGCAGTGGATGGACGAGGCCGCCGTTTCGACCATTCATAGTTGGTGCCAGCGCATGCTGCGCGAACATGCGTTCGACAGCGGCAGCCTGTTTACCCAGACCCTGGAGACCGACCACAGCGACCTGCTGGGCCAAGTGCTGCGCGATTACTGGCGGTTGTTCTGCTACCCCATGCACGACGACGCCCTCAACTGGGTGCGCAGCAACTGGGGTGGCCCCGCTGCGTTGATGCCACGCGTGCGCGCACTGTTCGGCAGCGAACGGCCGACAGATGAAAACCGCGAACCCGCCGAGTTGATCAGCGCTTGCCTGCAAGAACGCCGCGAAGCGTTGATCAACATCAAAGCTCCCTGGCAACAATGGGCCGCTGAGCTACGCGATATCTGCCTGCAAGCGGTGGCCGCCAAAGCGGTCGACGGCCGCAAGATGCAAGCTCGCTACTTTGAGCCCTGGTTCGAGAAGATCAGCGCCTGGGCCGCAGACGACACCCTGGAACAACTGGACATCGGCACCGGTTTTACCCGGCTCACCCCCGACGGTATAGCCGAAGCCTGGAAGGGCGACCCACCGCAGCATCCCGGCATTGACGCCATGGCCAGCCTTAAAGCCAGCCTTGACGCCCTGCCTACCCCCGATGCCGCCGTGTTGCAACACGCCGCCGGCTGGGTGAGCAAGCGCTTCGAAGAAGAAAAACGCCGCCGCGCCGAAATGGGCTTCGACGACATGCTGATCCGCCTCAACGCGGCCTTGCAAGCCGACGGCGGCGAGCGCCTGGCTAACGTGATTCGTGAGCAGTTCCCGGTAGCCCTGATCGATGAATTCCAAGACACCGACCCCGTGCAATACAACATCTTCGACAGCATTTACCGCATCGAAGAAAACCACCCCGACAGCGGCTTGTTCCTGATCGGCGACCCCAAGCAGGCGATCTACGCCTTCCGTGGTGCCGATATCTATACCTACTTGCGTGCGCGGCAGTCCACCACCGGACGGCACCACACCTTGGGCACCAACTTCCGCTCCAGCCATGCGATGGTCGAGGCGGTAAACCATGTATTCCAGCGCGCGGAAACAGGTCGCGGTGCGTTCTTGTTCCGTGAACCCAATGGTGATAACCCGGTGCCGTTCCAGCCGGTGCTGTCCCAAGGACGCAAGGAAAAACTCCAGGTCGATGGCCAAACGCTGCCGGCGATGAACCTCTGGCACCTGCCTACCGACCAACCCGTATCCAACGCGGTGTACCGCCAGCAATTGGCCGGCGCGTGCGCCACGCAGATTGTCGCGTTGCTCAACGGCGGCCAGCAGGGCACGGCCGGCTTCCTACACTCAGATGACAGCTACAAAGGCGTACTACCGTCAGACATCGCCATCCTCGTGCGCGACGGTAAAGAAGCCCAGGCCGTGCGCGCCGAGTTGGCTGCTCGTGGTGTGCGTAGCGTGTACCTGTCCGATAAGGACTCGGTGTTCGCCGCCCAAGAAGCCCACGACCTGCTGGCCTGGCTCAAGGCCTGCGCAGAGCCCGACGTCGAGCGCCCGCTGCGCGCCGCGCTGGCCTGCGTCACGCTCAACCTTTCCCTGCCGGAACTGGAGCGTCTGAACCAGGACGAACTGGCGTGGGAAACCCGTGTGATGCAATTTCGTGGCTATCGCGCGATCTGGCGTACCCAAGGCGTGCTGCCGATGCTGCGTCGCCTGCTCCACGATTTCAAACTGCCACAAACCCTGATCGCCCGCAGCGACGGCGAGCGCGTGTTGACCAACCTGCTGCACCTGAGTGAACTGCTGCAACAGGCCGCTTCGGAGCTGGATGGCGAACAGGCGCTGATCCGCCATCTGGCCGAACACCTGGCGTCGTCCGGCCAGGCCGGCGAAGAGCAGATCCTGCGGCTGGAAAGTGATGAGCAATTGGTCAAGGTAGTGACCATCCACAAATCCAAGGGCCTGGAGTACGACTTGGTGTTCCTGCCGTTCATTTGTTCGGCCAAACCGGTAGACGGCAGCCGATTGCCGCTGCACTACCACGACGAACACGGTAAATCCCAGGTCAGCCTGCGCCCAACCGCCGAGTTGATTGCCCAGGCCGATGACGAGCGTCTGGCCGAAGACCTGCGTCTGTTCTACGTAGCCCTGACGCGCGCCAAACATGCCTGCTGGCTTGGCGTTGCCGACCTCAAGCGCGGCAACAGCGCCAGTTCGGTATTGCACCTGTCGGCGCTGGGCTATTTGCTCGCCGGCGGGGCCTCGTTGGCGGAATCGGCAGGCCTGGCGCGTTGGCTGCTGGACCTGCAGCAAGGCTGCCCGGCCATCCACTACGCCCACGTACCCGAAGCGCAAGAAAGCCTGTTTCACCCACCGCGCAACCAGGCCACCTTGCTCGCGCCGTTATTGCCCAAGCGCAAGGCCGCCGAAAACTGGTGGATCGCGTCCTACAGCGCCTTGCGCATTGGCGACAGCATGAGCGTCGCCAATCTCGAGGCACCAGAAAGCCCGCAAGCGCAAAAGCTGTTCGATGACGAACGCCTCGACCCCGACGCACCGCGTGAAGTGGCGGTGTCCGGCGGCGACATACACCGTTTCCCACGCGGCCCCAACCCCGGCACCTTCCTCCACGGCTTGCTGGAGTGGGCCGGCGAAGAAGGCTTCAACGTGTCACCGCAGGCCATCGAAAACGCCGTAGGCGCCCGTTGCAATCGCCGCAACTGGGAAGGCTGGATCATCACCCTCAGCGGTTGGCTGGGCCATTTGCTGCAAACGCCGCTGCCGGTGGATAACGCTCACGTTACCCTCAGCAGCCTGCAGCAATACCAGATCGAAATGGAGTTCTGGTTCGCCAGCCATAAAGTCGACGTGCTCGCCCTCGATAAGCTGGTGTGCCAGTACACCCACAACGGTGTCGCGCGGGTAGCCGCCGAGCCGGTGCTGCTCAACGGTATGTTCAAGGGCTTTATCGACCTGACTTTCGAACATGACGGCCGCTATTACGTGGCCGACTATAAATCCAACTGGCTCGGCCCAGACGATTCGGCCTACACCCTCGATGCCATGGAGCGTTCGATCCTTGAGCATCGGTATGACTTGCAATACGTGCTTTACCTGCTGGCCCTGCACCGCCAACTGAAGGCTCGTCTGCCGGACTATGACTACGACCGTCACGTCGGTGGTGCGCTGTATGTGTTTCTGCGCGGCACCCAGTCCGCGAGCCGGGGCGCGTATTTCACCCGGCCGCCACGAGAACTGATCGAAGGCCTGGACCTGTTGTTCCAGGGCAAGCCCATCCCGCCCAAGGTTGAGCCCGCCTGGGAACAAGGAGTGTTGTTATGAGCCTGTCGCCGTTACCGCTTGAAGCGCTGGAGCCCCTGGGCCGCGCCGCCGACCTGGTGCAGTTGCTTGAGCGATGGGTTGACCGTGGTTGGCTGCGGGCGTTGGACAAGGCCTTTGTCGGTTTCCTGCATGAACTCGACCCGCAGGCCGACCCCTTGGTGCTGCTGGCGGCGGCCTTGACCAGCCATCAATTGGGCCACGGTCACGTGTGCCTCGACCTGTTTGAAACCCTCAAGGCGCCGGATTTCGCCTTGTCCTTGCCGCCCGAAGGCGACCTGCAAACCGGTGCCATGCTACTGCCGTCGCAATTGCTTGATGGTCTCGACGGTGCCCATTGGTGCCATGCCCTGGCCGCGAGCCCGCTGGTCGCCCTGGCGTTGGACGCCAGCGAAGCCGCGCAAAGCCGTCCGCTGGTGCTGTCCGGCAAACGCTTGTACCTGCGCCGCTACTGGGCCTACGAGCGCCGCATCGACAGCGCTCTACGCCAGCGGCTGGCGAGCGAAGAAGCGGTCGCCGCCGATTTGCCCGAACGCCTCAACGGTCTGTTTGACCAGCCGGCGCCCGATGGCGTCATCGACTGGCAAAAGCTCGCCTGCGCCCTGGCTACCCGAGGTGCCTTCAGCATCGTCACCGGCGGCCCCGGTACCGGCAAGACCACCACCGTGGTGCGCTTGCTCGCCTTGTTGCAGGCGCCTGCCGTCGAGGCCGGCAGCCCGTTGCGCATCCGTCTTGCCGCGCCCACCGGTAAAGCCGCCGCGCGCCTTACCGAGTCCATCAGCCAGCAAGTGCTGTCGCTGAAAGTGCCGCAAAGCGTGAAGGAAAAGATCCCGACCCAAGTCACCACTGTTCACCGTTTACTGGGCAGTCGCCCCGGCACCCGGCACTTCCGTCATCACCTGGGCAACCCATTGCCATTGGATGTGCTGGTGGTGGACGAAGCCTCGATGATCGACCTGGAGATGATGGCCAACCTGTTGGACGCGTTGCCGCCCCATGCGCGCCTGGTGCTGTTGGGCGACAAGGACCAACTCGCCTCGGTGGAGGCCGGCGCCGTACTCGGCGACTTGTGCCGCGACGCCGAAGCCGGCTGGTACAGCCCCCAGACCCGCCAATGGCTGCAAACCGTCAGCGGCGAAGACCTCAGCGCCGGCGGCCTGCGCGAAGACCTCGACGGTAGCCATCCCCTGGCCCAGCAAGTGGTGATGCTGCGTTACTCGCGACGTTTCGGCGAAGGCAGCGGCATCGGCCAACTGGCACGCTGGGTTAACCAGCAGAACGCCGAAGAGGCGCGCAAACTGCTGGCCGCGCGCAGCCACCGCGACCTGTTCTGCGTAGGCCTTAAGGGTGAGCACGACCACGCCTTGGAACGTCTGGTTTTGGACGGGCAGGGTGAGGGTGCCGAGGGCTA
This sequence comes from Pseudomonas sp. S3_A03, assembly GCF_054668275.1. Classification (NCBI taxonomy): domain Bacteria; kingdom Pseudomonadati; phylum Pseudomonadota; class Gammaproteobacteria; order Pseudomonadales; family Pseudomonadaceae; genus Pseudomonas; species Pseudomonas sp. S3_A03. Next base: position 3,098,991 of record NZ_CP162753.1, on the reverse strand, counting down.
TCGCTATTACCTCAAGCTGCTGCACAGCGCCCGTCCGTCCCTCGACACCCCGCGTGAAGACGCCGCCTGGACCCACTGGGCGCAGCAATTGTTGCAAGCCTTCGATGCGTTTCAGCTGCTCTGCGCGGTGCGCAAGGGCCCGTGGGGCGTGGAAGGGCTGAACCTGCGCATCACCGCGGCCTTGCGCAAAGTTCGGCTGATCGAGGGCGAAGAGCAATGGTATGAAGGCCGCCCGGTACTCATGACCCGTAATGACTATGGCCTGGGCCTGATGAACGGCGACATCGGCATCGCCCTCAAACTCCCCGAAAGCAACGGCGGCCCCCACGTGTTGCGCGTGGCGTTCCCACGTAACGACGGCCAGGGCGGCGTGCGATTTGTGCTGCCCAGCCGGCTTAACGATGTGGAAACCGTGTACGCCATGACCGTGCACAAATCCCAGGGCTCGGAGTTCACTCACACGGCATTGATCCTGCCAGACGCCTTGAACCCGGTATTGACCAAGGAGCTGATCTACACCGGCATTACCCGCGCCAAGCGCTGGTTCAGCCTGATCGAACCGCGTGGCGGGGTGTTTGAGGAGGCCGTACGGCGCAAGGTCAAGCGCTTGAGTGGGTTGATGCTGGAGCTGGGCCAGGAAGCAGACAAAACTGACTGAACGGTTATTTAATCTTTCTGGTTGAGTTGTAGGTGTTTTCTGAAAAAATAGCAGGACCCTTCGAGGTGGCACCCTCACGGGGTTTTCCTGCCGTGTGCTATCGTTGCGGCATCATCCCAACAAGACCAAAGAGAATCGCTGCATGAACGTGGCTGTCTCGCCCATAGGCCGTAGCTTGAGCTGGAGACGCGTGTGGTTGGTGGCGATTCTCTGCCTGCTGGCACCGTGCGCGTTTGCCGAGGCGCCGAGCGCAGCGGACCAGCGTGCCCAGGCGGTCACCCAGGTGGTGCTCGGTATTCTCAGCTATGCCCGCTGGCCGGTAGAACCCACCCAACTGCACCTGTGCATTGTCGGCCCGACCCAATACACCGATGACCTGATCAAAGGCACCACCCAAGCCACCGGGCGCCCGGTGGAGGTGCGGCGCTTGTTGGCCGACCATCCCGATATCGTCAATGCCTGTGACGCGGTGTACATCGGCAAGCTCAGCAATGACGAACGCAGCCGCCTGTTTACCTCCTTGATCGGCCACCCGGTGCTCAGCATCAGCGAAGGCGGCGACCAATGCACCGTGGGCAGTTTGTTCTGCCTGCGAGTGGGCGATGAGCAGGTGTCGTTTGAGGTCAACCTCGACTCGGTGGCGCGCAGCGGCGTGCGCATTCATCCCAGTGTGCTGCAACTGTCACGTCGTCGGGCACCCGGTTCATGACAGCCGTGAAAGCGCGACCGACCCTGCGTTCCGTCATCGGTCGAGGGCACTTGATCCTGGCTCTGGTGGCAGTGACCCTGGCCAGTGTGTCGCTGACCCTGCTCGGCGTATTGGCGCTTAGGGTCTACGCCGAACACAACCTGCACCTGATCGCTCGCTCCATCAACTACACCGTGGAAGCCGCCGTGGTGTTCAACGACCGCGCCGCTGCCACCGAGGCGCTCAGCCTGATTGCGTCTACCGAGGAAGTGGCCGAGGCCCAAGTGCTGGATGCCAACGGCAAGTCACTGGCGAACTGGGAACGCCCGGAAACCGGCATGCTCTCGCGGCTGGAACTGGCGCTGGCGCACACCCTGCTCGAACAGCCCATCAGCCAGCCGATACTGCACCAGGGGCGTACCATCGGCAGCATCCACCTGAGCGGCCACGGCGGCAGCCTGTTGCGCTTTTTGCTCAGCGGCCTGGCCGGCATTCTGGTGTGTACCGCCCTCAGCGCCTGGGTGGCCCTGCACTTGGCGCGGCGCCTGCTGCGGGGCATCACCGAGCCGCTGCAAAGCCTTGCCGCCGTGGCCCACGCCGCACGCAGCGAGCGCGATTTTAACCGCCGCGTGCCGCCGGCGCGCATCGCCGAACTCGACAGCCTGGGCAGCGACTTCAATGCCTTGCTGGGCGAAATGCAAGCCTGGCAAAACCACCTGCAAAGCGAAAACGAAACCCTGGCGCACCAGGCCAATCACGACAGCCTCACCGGCCTGCCCAACCGCGCGTTCTTCGAAGGCCGGCTGATCCGCGCCCTGCGCAGCGCCGCGAAGCTCGACGAAAAAGTGGCGGTGCTGTTCCTCGACAGCGACCGTTTCAAAGAAATCAACGACAGCTTTGGCCACGCCGCCGGCGATACCGTCCTCGTCGCCGTGGCCAACCGCGTGCGTGCGCAGCTGCGTGAAGACGACCTGGTGGCGCGTCTGGGCGGTGATGAGTTCGCCATCCTGCTGGCACCCTTGCACACGGTCGAGGATGCCCAAGGCATCGCCGACAAGATCATCGCCAGCATGGATTTACCCATCGTTGTACCTGGCGACGCCCAGGTGCTGACCTCACTGAGCATCGGTATCGCGATCTATCCCGACCATGGCGCGACACCCGGCGCCTTACTCAATGCCGCCGACACGGCGATGTACCAGGCCAAACGGTTTTTCCAGGGCGGCCATCAAACGGCAGAGTCGGAGCACTCCGCCGTCAATGTTCAACACAGGAGTTGATCCCTTGTTTTCGACTGCACGCGTTATGTTCTTCATGTTATGGGTGGCGCTGCTGGCCCTCGGCGGCTGTCAGACACCACCCCCCAAAGGCCTGACCCCGGCGCAGGTGGCGGTCCTCAAACAACAAGGTTTCGAACTCACCGACGAAGGCTGGGCATTCGGCTTGTCGGGCAAAGTGCTGTTTGGCAGCGACGTCGAAACCCTCAACCCACCCAGCACCGAGATCGTCCAACGCATCGGCAAGGCCCTGCTGGGCGTCGGCATCGAACGTGTGCGCATCGACGGCCATACCGACACCTCGGGCAAGGAAATCTACAACCAACAACTCTCCTTGCGCCGCGCCAAAAGCGTGGCCACGGTGTTGACGGGCGTAGGCATGAAAGAAGAAAACGTCCAACTGCGCGGGTTGGGCAGCAGCGAGCCGGTGGCATCCAACGACACCGCAGCAGGGCGTACCGAGAATCGGCGGGTGTCGATCGTGGTGATTGCCGACTGAGCGCACTCGCCAGTTCTTATCTGAAATGCAATCAACTGTGGGAGGGGGCTTGCTCCCGATAGCAATGCATCAGTCACTACCTCCAGTGACTGACACACTGCTATCGGCGGCAAGCCCCTCCCACATTTCAACCGCCGAATGCTGGCCTTCAATCTGCAAACCTCATCTCCCGCGTCTCCCCCATCAACAACCCCTGGTTCTGCTCCGTCACCTCGCGGATGTAATCCCACAGCAACGTAATGCGCTTCAACTTCCTCAGATCCTCGCGGCAATACATCCAAAACTGTCTGGTAATCGCAATCTGCTCCCCCAGCACCGGCAATAACCGCGGGTCCTGCGCCGCCAGAAAGCACGGCAGTATCGCCATCGACCGGCCCTGCTGCGCCGCCACGTATTGCGCGATTACGCTGGTACTGCGCAGGCTGGCGCTGGCGCCGGGCACCACGTTCGCCAGGTACAGCAACTCCGAGCTGAACGCCAAGTCGTCCACGTAGCTGATAAACGGATGCTCGGCCAAATCCGCCGGGCGTTGGATGGGGGGATGTTGGTCGAGGTAGCCCTGGGTGGCGTACAACTGCAATTTGTAGTCGCACAGTTTGCAGCACACATAGGGCCCGTGTTCCGGGCGTTCCAGGGCGATGACGATGTCGGCTTCGCGCTTGGACAGGCTGATGAAGTGGGGCAGGGGCAGGATGTCTACCGAAATCGCCGGGTAGGTGTCGACGAAGTGGCTCAACTGCGGGGTAACAAAGAAACTGCCGAAGCCCTCGGTGCACCCCATGCGCACATGCCCGGACAGCGCCACGCCAGAGCCGGAGACTTGCTCGCAGGCCATGTGCAGGGTGCTTTCGATGGACTCGGCGTAGCCCAGCAAACGCTGGCCTTCGGCGGTGAGCACGAAGCCGTTGGTCCGGGATTTTTCGAACAGCAGCGTGCCGAGCGACACTTCCAGTGAACTGATGCGCCGCGACACGGTGGTGTAGTCCACCGCCAGGCGCTTGGCGGCGACGCTGGCCTTGCGGGTGCGCGCCACTTCGAGGAAAAACTTCAGGTCATCCCAGTTCAGGGAACCCAGTGATGTGATGTTTTTTTGCATATTGGACCGGCTTTTATGTGCGTTCTTATTAGAGATTTGCACATCTATACTCCAAAAACAGTCCGAACGCCTCATTCTTCAAGGCGATTCAAGCGCCTTGTCTCTAGATAAATATAAGAGTTGGAGACCCCATGAACGCATCTGCCGATATTTCCGTACAACAGGTCAAATTGCTGATCAATGGCGAGTGGGTCGAGTCCAAGACCACCCACTGGCAAGACATCGTCAACCCGGCCACCCAGCAGGTACTGGCCAAAGTCCCGTTTGCCACGGCCGAGGAAGTCAACGCCGCCATCGACGCCGCCCATCGCGCCTTCCAGACCTGGAAGCTCACGCCGATCGGCGCACGCATGCGCATCATGCTCAAGCTGCAAGCCTTGATCCGTGAACATTCCAAACGTATCGCCGTCGTCCTCAGCGCCGAGCAGGGCAAGACTATTGCCGACGCCGAGGGCGATATTTTCCGTGGCCTGGAAGTGGTGGAACACGCCTGTTCCATTGGCACCCTGCAAATGGGCGAGTTCGCCGAGAACGTCGCGGGCGGGGTCGACACCTATACCCTGCGCCAGCCCATCGGCGTGTGCGCCGGCATCACCCCGTTCAACTTCCCGGCGATGATCCCGCTGTGGATGTTCCCGATGGCCATCGCCTGCGGTAACACCTTCGTCCTCAAGCCATCCGAGCAGGACCCGCTGTCGACCCTGCTGCTGGTGGAGCTGGCGCTGGAAGCCGGTGTACCGGCCGGCGTGCTCAACGTGGTGCATGGCGGCAAGGACGTGGTGGATGCGCTCTGTACCCACAAAGACATCAAGGCCGTCTCCTTCGTCGGTTCGACGGCGGTCGGCACTCACGTCTATGACCTGGCCGGCAAACACGGCAAGCGCGTGCAGTCGATGATGGGCGCGAAGAACCACGCGGTGGTGCTGCCGGATGCCAATCGCGAACACACGCTCAACGCCTTGGTGGGAGCCGGTTTCGGCGCGGCGGGCCAGCGCTGCATGGCCACCTCGGTGGTGGTGCTGGTGGGCGCCGCCAAGCAATGGCTGCCGGACCTCAAGGCGCTGGCGCAGAAACTCAAGGTCAACGCGGGCAGCGAAGCCGGCACCGATGTGGGCCCGGTGATCTCCAAGCGCGCCAAAGCGCGCATCCTGGAGCTGATCGAAAGCGGCGTCAAAGAAGGCGCCAAGCTGGAGCTGGACGGCCGTGACATTCAAGTGCCGGGCTTCGAGCAAGGCAACTTCGTCGGCCCGACCCTGTTCTCGGGCGTGACCACGGACATGCAGATCTACACCCAGGAAATCTTCGGCCCGGTGCTGGTGGTGCTGGAAGTCGACACCCTCGACCAGGCCATTGCGCTGGTCAACGCCAACCCGTTCGGCAACGGCACCGGTCTGTTCACCCAGAGTGGGGCGGCGGCGCGCAAGTTCCAGAGCGAGATCGACGTAGGCCAGGTCGGCATCAACATTCCGATCCCGGTGCCGGTGCCGTTCTTCAGCTTTACCGGCTCGCGTGGCTCCAAGCTCGGCGACCTCGGCCCTTACGGCAAGCAAGTGGTGCAGTTCTATACCCAGACCAAAACCGTCACCAGCCGCTGGTTCGATGACGACACGGTCAACGATGGCGTCAACACCACCATCAACCTGCGCTGATTTTGGAGACGACCATGAAAATTGCATTTATCGGCCTGGGCAACATGGGCGCGCCCATGGCCCGCAACCTGATCAAGGCCGGCCATGCGCTGAACCTGTTCGACCTGAACCAGGCCGTGCTCAAGGAACTCGCCGAACTGGGCGGCCGCATCAGCGACTCACCGCGTGATGCGGCCAGTGGCGCCGAGCTGGTCATTACCATGCTGCCGGCCGCCGCCCATGTGCGCAGCGTCTGGTTGAACGAAGATGGCGTACTCGCCGGTATCGGCAAGGGCGTGCCGGCGGTGGATTGCAGCACCATCGACCCGCAAACCGCGCGCGAGGTGGCGGCGGCTGCCGCCAAACACGGTGTAGTGATGGCCGACGCACCGGTCTCCGGCGGTACCGGCGGGGCACAAGCCGGCACCCTGACCTTCATGGTCGGCGCCACCCCGGAACTGTTCGCCACCCTGCAACCGGTGCTGGCGCAGATGGGTCGTAACATCGTGCATTGCGGTGATGTGGGCACCGGGCAGATCGCCAAGATCTGCAACAACCTGCTGCTGGGCATCAGCATGGTCGGCGTCAGCGAAGCCATGGCGCTGGGCGACGCGCTGGGTATCGACACCCAGGTGCTGGCCGGCATCATCAACAGCTCCACCGGGCGTTGCTGGAGCTCCGACACCTACAACCCATGGCCGGGCGTGATTGAAACCGCGCCGTCATCGCGCGGCTATACCGGCGGGTTCGGCGCGGACTTGATGCTCAAGGACCTGGGGCTGGCCACCGAAGCGGCGCGCCAAGCCAGGCAACCGGTGATTCTCGGCGCGGTGGCCCAGCAGTTGTATCAATCGATGAGCCAGCGCGGGGAGGGGGGCAAGGACTTCTCGGCGATCATCAACAGCTATCGCAAGCCCAAATAACCCGTTGTGGTGAGCGGGCTTGCGGTGGCAAGCCCGCTCACTACAAAACAGCTTCAGGCAAACACAAAATACTTACGCACCGTTTCGACCACTTCCCACGTTCCCTTCATCCCCGGCTCCACCACAAAGATATCCCCAGCCCGCAGGTGGATCGGCGCCATCCCTTCAGGGGTGATGATGCAGTAGCCTTCCTGGAAGTGGCAGTATTCCCACTTCACGTAGTCCACATACCACTTGCCCGGGGTGCAGATCCACGTGCCCATGATCTTGCTGCCGTCTTCGCTGGTGTAGGCATTGAGGTTGACGGTGTGCGGGTCGCCTTCGAGCTTTTCCCATTTGCAGGCGTCCAGGACCGGCAGGGGATGGGTGTCGCGCAATACAGTGATGGGCTTGGGCATGATGACTCCGAGGCAGGGAATTAAAAGAAGCACCCTAAAGCCTTGGGCGCGGGGCCGGTGGTCTGAACTCGACACTGGGATACCCAGAAGCGCAGGCGCATACGGTTCTACTGGCACAGCGAGGACAATGTGGGGGCTTTGGTGGCAGCTCCCCTGTGGTTGGGCGGCACTTTCGAGCGTAAACCAGGCATTTCCTCGCAGTAACTGCGAAAGATTTCCCGCTCTGCGCCAGAATTCGCAAGAAAATTCACGACAGGCCCTCGTATCATTCACTTCAGTAACCGCCGAGAGCCTGCAAATGAACCCAATAAAAACGTGGTGGGATATCAGCCCGCCCTTGAGTACGGCGACCCCGACGTGGCCGGGTGATACGCCGTTCCAGGAAGAACGCGTGTGGCAGTTCGGCCCCGAGTGCCCGGTGAATGTAGGGCGCATTACCCTGTCGCCGCACACCGGCGCCCATGTGGATGCGCCGCTGCATTACAGCGCCGACGGTGCGCCGATCGGCGAAGTGTCGCTGGATGTGTACATGGGGCCTTGTCGCGTGCTGCATTGCCTGGACAGCGGCGCGCTGGTGCAGCCGCATCAGTTGCAAGGGCGTGTGGATAACTTGCCGGAACGTGTGCTGTTGCGCACTTATCCACAAGCGCCGCTGACCGAGTGGGATTCAAACTTCACCGCCATCGCGCCGCAAACCATCGAGCTGCTCGCCAGCCTGGGCGTGCGCTTGATCGGCATCGATACCCCGTCCCTGGACCCGCAGCAGTCCAAGACCATGGATTCCCACAACGCCGTGGCCCGTCATGGCATGGCGATTCTTGAAGGCATCGTGCTTGATGACGTGCCGGAGGGCGACTACGAGTTGATCGCCCTGCCGCTGCGCTTTGCCAACCTCGACGCCAGCCCCGTCCGCGCAATCCTGCGCCCGCTTCTGGAGCCCACGCGATGAGCCAATGTCCCTTCTCTGCCGATTACCAACCCCCGGAAGAATGGCATAACGCCGAACTGAATTTTTCCGAGTCCATGAGCTATGGCGACTATCTGGACCTGGGCAAAGTGCTCAGTGCCCAGCACCCGCTGTCGCCGGACCACAACGAAATGCTCTTCATCATCCAGCACCAGACCTCCGAGCTGTGGATGAAACTGATGCTCCACGAACTCAAGGCCGCCCGCGAACATGTGCGCCTGGGCGAGTTGCCGCCGGCGTTCAAGATGCTGGCGCGGGTCTCGCGCATCTTTGATCAATTGGTACATGCCTGGGCGGTGCTGGCGACCATGACGCCGTCCGAGTACAAGGCGATCCGCCCGTTCCTGGGGCAGTCGTCGGGGTTCCAGTCGTTCCAGTACCGCGAGATCGAATTTATCCTCGGTAACAAAAGCCCAGCGCTGCTGCGTCCGCACGCCCATCGCCCGGAGCTGCTGCAACAGCTGCAAGTGGCGATTGCCACGCCGTCGCTGTATGACGAGGCGATCAACCTGATGATCAAGGCGGGCCTGGCGATTGATCCGAAGCGTGCCGAGCGCGACCCGACGGCGGCCACGGTGCATGATGAGTCGGTGGAGGCGGCGTGGCGCGAGGTGTATCGCGATCCGAACCGGTATTGGGATTTGTATCAGTTGGCCGAGAAGTTTATCGACCTGGAAGATTCGTTCCGCCAGTGGCGTTTTCGGCATGTGACCACGGTGGAGCGGATTATTGGCTTCCAGCCAGGCACCGGTGGTACCGAAGGCGTGGGGTATCTGCGCAAGATGCTCGACACGGTGTTGTTCCCCGAACTGTGGCGAGTACGCTCTACTCTGTAAACGCAATCAAATGTGGGAGGGAGCAAGCCCCCTCCCACATGGGTATTACTGCGCTGCGGCTACCGCTTTCGCCTTATTCGTGCGCAACCGGTAGGCCATATAGATAACCCCCACCCAAATCGGCATCGCATACACCGACTCGCGGATGCCCGGGATCGCCAGCATCACGCTGATGATCATCAGCATGAACGCCAGGCACAGGTAGTTGCTGAACGGGAACCAGAAGGTCTTGAACGACGGCGTCACGCCTTGCTCGCCCATGGCCTTGCGGAACTTGATGTGGGTGATGCTGATCAGCGCCCAGTTGATCATCAGTGAGGCAACCACCAGCGCAAACAGCAATTCCAGGGCGCTTTGCGGCGCGACGTAGTTGACCACCACGCACAGCATCGTCACCAATGCCGAAATCGCCAGCGCCCGCAGCGGTACGCCCTGCTTGTTGAGCTTCATCAGTGCCTTGGGCGCATCGCCCTGTTCGGCCAGGCCGAACAGCATGCGGCTATTGCAGTACACGCCGCTGTTGTACACCGACAGCGCCGCGGTCAGCACCACGAAGTTGAGGATGTGCGCGGCGGTGTCGTTGCCGATCAGCGAGAAGATCTGCACAAACGGGCTGCCGCTGTAGGCGTCGCCCGAGGCGCCGAGGGTTTGCAGCAGTTGGTCCCATGGGTACAGCGACAGCAGCACGGTCAGGGCACCGACGTAGAAAATCAGGATCCGGTACACCACCTGGTTGATCGCCTTGGGGATCACCTTGCGCGGTTCGCTGGCTTCGGCGGCGGTGATGCCCACCAGCTCCAGGCCACCGAACGAGAACATGATGAACGCCATCGACATCAACAGCCCCATGCCGCCATTGGGGAAGAACCCGCCGTGGCTCCACAGGTTGCTGATGGACGCCTGCGGGCCGCCGGTACCGCTGAACAGCAGGTAGCAGCCGAGCACGATCATGCCGACGATCGCCACGACCTTGATGATCGCGAACCAGAACTCGGTCTCGCCGAAGAACTTCACATTCAGCGTGTTGATCAGGTTCACCGCGACAAAGAACACCAGCGCGCTGACCCAGGTCGGGATTTCAGGCCACCAGAACTGGATGTATTTGCCCACGGCCGTCAATTCGGCCATGCCCACCAGCACGTACAGCACCCAGTAGTTCCAGCCCGCCAGAAAGCCCGCGTAGCCGCCCCAATATTTATGCGCGAAATGGCTGAAGGACCCGGCCACCGGCTCTTCGACGATCATCTCACCGAGCTGGCGCATGATCAGGAACGCAATGAAACCGGCAATCGCGTAACCGAGGATCATCGACGGCCCCGCCGACTTGAGTACCCCGGCCGAGCCGAGGAACAACCCCGTACCAATCGCCCCTCCCAAGGCGATCAACTGAATATGCCGGTTCTTCAGGCCACGCTTGAGGCCCACCGGGTTAACCATGTCATCCGCCATTAAGGTTCCCTTTTACTTTGTTTTTCTTGGGGTTGATTGCACGCCACACCAGCCCCTCAGTGCTGAGGGGTCAGATATTACTCTGCGTAAACTTTTCGTAATACAGCTGAACGCTATCAAGTGCCTGATCCGCCAACCATTGTTGGATGGATTCAACCATCGGCGGGGGGCCGCACACGTACATATCCGCCGAACTGTCGCGCAAGGGAGCCAGGTCAACATGTTCGGTGAGGTAACCGCGCTTGCCGGCCCACTCGGGTGAGGCGTCGCTGAGCACCTCGGTGTAGCGAAAACCCGCCAGTGTCGAGGCGTAGGCGGCGATGCGCGCGGCCTCGCATAAGTCCTCGGCGCCGCGTACGCCGTAATAGAGGTGCACAGGTTGCTCGCAGCCTGAGGCGACCAGTTCGTCGAGCATGCCCAGCATTGCCGACAAGCCGGTGCCGCCGGCCACCAGCACCAACGGCTGAGTGACGTGGCGCAGGTAGAACGCACCCAAAGGCGCCTCCATCAGCAGCTCGTCGCCGACCTGGCAACGTTCACGCAGATAGTTGCTCATGACCCCGTCCGGCAGCAGGCGGATCAGGAATTGCACTTGATTACCCGGCCGATTGGCGAAGGAGTACGAGCGCCAACTGGATGTGCCCGGCACCGCCAGCCGCGCATATTGGCCCGGCAGAAAATCCAGCGGTGCGTCCAATTGCACCTGCAGGATCGCGGTACTGGCCGATACCAACTGCATTGCGCTCAACGTGCCGCGCACCTGCGCCGGCCCAGGCGCGTTGCACAGGCTCGAATCAAAGTCGAAGTAGAACGTGGCGTCGGACTTCACCCGGGTCTGGCAACTGAGCATTTTGCGCTGTTGCAGGTCGAGGCTGGAAAGCGCTTCGTCGTCCACGTAATCCTGGGTGTATTCGCCGGATTCGCAACGGCCCTGACAGGTGCCGCATACGCCCTCGCGGCAGTCCAGCGGGATCTTGATGCCGTTGCGCAGTGCGGCATCCAGCAGGATCTCATTGGCGCCCACCGGGAAAAACAGGGTCTTGCCGTCGGCAAAACTGAAGGCAACTTTGTGATTCATGGGTTGAACTCCGTACAAACGTGCAACAGCCGCGGTCAGAGGTGATAGAAATCCAGCACCGAATTGATGGTGTCGTTGAGCAGCAAGGCATGCTTGCGCGTGATCAACCAGCTGTCGCCATCGGGCTTTAATGTGTAAGTGGCCTGCCCGTAAAACTGCTCCGAGGTCGCCAGCCGATAGAACAACGTGTGCCAGTTCAGCTTCACTTCCAGCGTGCCGCCGGCTTGCTCGGCGATGCGCACGTTGTTGATCAGGTGCACCGTGCGTGGCATCGGCGTGGCCGACGCGGCCTTGCCGGTGCGCAAGCGAAACACGCGATCTTCCAGGCCGGAACGGTTGGCGTAATAGATCAATGACATCTCGCGCTTGGGGTCACGGGTGTACGCGTGTTCCGAGTCCCACTGCGGCAGGTGGAACTCGCTCAGCGGGTCGAACAGCTGCACATAGGCGTCCCAGTCCTGGGCGTCGCACAGCTCGGATTTACGATAAAAAAACTGCTCGATCCGGTATTGCAACTCGGCGTTCATCATTCCACCTCCCGCAGTGTCAGCGCTTGTTTGTCCAGGCCCTTGAGCAGGAACTGTTGCCAGTTGCGGTGCTGGTTGACGTACAGCCCTTCGTGGGTGAATTCGGTGCCGGTCATGGCCGGTTGAATACCGATGGCTTCGCTGTTGGGCGTCGGCCCGGTGGCCCAACGGTGGCTGCCGCGCGAGATGTCGCTCCAGCGCTCCAGGCGGCCCTGGAAACCGCGCTGGGCTTCACGAAATTCCACCAGGTCATCCGGCGTGCCCATGCCCGAGACGTTGAAGAAATCTTCGAACTGGCGAATCCGGTTTTCGCGGTCGGCGTCCGACTCGTTCTTCACCCCCAGGCACTGGCTGATGATCTCGGTCTTGTTCCACGCCACCGGGCGGATGATGCGCAGCTGCGAGCTGATCTGGTCGAGAAAAAACAAGCTGGGGTAGATGTTCAGGTTGCGCAGGCGGTGCATCATCCATTCGGCTTTTTGCTGGCCGTGTTCTTCCACCAGGCGCGGCATGATGGTGGCGTAGCCGGAGCGCACGCTGGGGTTGGGCATGTCGCTGAACAGCACACTGTGGCCATTGTTGAAGGCGAACCAGCCGTCGTCGGTATTCGCATCGCCCGCGCCGAGTTTGCTGTAGTCCAACGTGGTGCCCGAGGCCGTGCCGTTCTCGGTATTCACCTGTTGGCGATGCTGCACCGTGGCCACGTAGTTGTAGTGCACGGTGCTGACGTGATAACCGTCCAGGCCGTTTTCGTTCTGCAGCTTCCAGTTGCCGTCGTAGGTGTAGGCGGATTTACCCGGCAGCACTTCCAGCTCGCCAGTGGCGGACTGCGCGACCATCATGTCGAAGAACACTTTGGCGTCGCCGAGGAAGTCTTCCAGGCTGTCGGTGCCGTTCACGTCCAGGCTGATGAACACAAAGCCCTTGTAGCTCTCGATGCGCGCCTTTTTCAGGCCGCGCGTGGCCTTGTCGAAGCCTTCCGGGTATTCCCCCGGCGCCTTGACCTTCACCAGCCGGCCATCGCTCTTGTAGCACCAGGCATGGAAGGGGCAGGTGAAGGTGGACTGGTTGCCCTTGCCGACGCGGGTGAGGGTGGTGCCGCGATGCTGGCAGGCGTTGATCAACGCATTCAGGCGGCCCTCGCCGTCGCGGGTGATGATCATCGGCTGGCGCCCGGCGCGCATTGTCACAAAGTCATGGTTATTGGCCAGTTCGCTTTCGTGGCAGGCGTAGATCCAGTTCTTCTCGAAGATCAATTCCATCTCCAGGTCAAACAGCGCAGGCTCGGTGAACATGTCGCGGGCGATGCGGAACACCTCATCGGCCGGACGAAAATCCAGGCAGCTTTCGATAAAGCTCTTCCACTGCTCGACGCTTCTTGCACCACTCATGGGAGGCACCTTTATTTGATAGGGGCTGATCGGGTGGGGTATTAGAGGCAGCCGGGCAGGGCGCGGGCTATCCGCTTAATGGGGGAAGATGGGCCGCAAAGTTGGGCAGCAAATACTCATAACGGTGCGGCGCGGTGACGCAATGCGCTACCGTCCCGCTGGGCGATTGTGGGAAACGTCTGTGTTTTATCCACATAGTCGGCCGTTGCTATCCACCTGGTTGCCCCCGCGCCGCGTGGCGTGGAACTTGCTGTCCAACAACCATGACGCGCCGCCAGAGCGCGCAAACGCCTAACCGCCGTGGGTGCCCCCTGATGAGTAGCCAGACACGCGATATCAGTATTCAACGCTTCGACCTTGAAGGCGCTTGCCGCTGGATGTCCGGCATCTGCGGGCCGCACCGCCTGGCGACAAGTACGCCGGAACGCCTGCGTTTTCATCACAGCGCCAACGTATTCAAGTCCCGCGCGACCACCCTGGGCGTGATCGAATACGGCACCGACGTGACCATCGACATCGAAGACGCCGAGCACTTCAGCAGCTACAGCCTGAGCCTGCCGCTGGTGGGCGAGCAGGAACTCTGCAAGAACGGCGAGCGCCTCAGTTCCAACCGCGATCAAGGGGTCATCATCGCGCCCAACGAGCACCAGGTGCTGGCGATTTCCGGTGACTGTCGCAAGCTGCAAGTGGTGATCACCCGGGCGGCGATGAGTGAATCCCTGGAAGGTCTGCTGCAACGGCCCATCGATGCGCCGCTGCGCTTTGAACCGGTGATGGATGCGGTGGACGGCGCGCCGGCCTCGTGGTGGCGCATGGCGCGCTACTTCATCGCCGAGCTGGAACGCAGCAGCGAGTTATACGAACAGGCCGCGTTTACCCGCGACCTGGAAAGCTCGCTGATCAAGGGCCTGATCCTGGCCCAGCCGAACAACTATTCCGAAGAACTGCGCGCTGTCCTCGGCGTGAAACTGCCGCATTACTTGATTCGGGCGCGCCAATACATTCACGACAACGCCCGCGAGCCGGTGCATCTGGAAGACCTGGAAGCGGCTGCGGGCGTGTCGCGGTTCAAGTTGTTCGATGCGTTCCGCAAGTACTTCGCGCTGTCGCCCATGGCCTACGTGAAGAAATACCGACTGGTGGGGGTGCGCCAGGACATTCTTGAACAGGGCTGCACGAGCACCATCTCCGAGATCGCCCTGGGCTGGGGGTTTACCCACCTGGGGCGGTTTTCGGCAGAGTACAGAAAGCTGTTCGATGAATCCCCCAGCCAGACGTTGCAGCGCAAGCGCCTGCGCAGTCTTTGAAAGCAATGAAGATCAAAATGTGGGAGGGGGCTTGGCGTTTGAATGAACTCAGATCAGCTCTTCAACCAACTGCAAACAATGCCTCACCCCCGGCGACTGATCATTCACCCTTCGGCTCAGAATAATCGGCGACGTCGCCGTGGCCTCCACCACGGGCGTGTAGCCGATATCCGCCCGATGCAGCACCTGCACCGACGCGGGCACCAGCGTTACGCCCATGCCCGCGCCGACCAGGCCGATGGCGGTTTGCAGTTCGTTGGTCCACTGCGCCACCTTGAGGCTCAAGCCATGGGCGTCGAACAGTGCGATCACGTGGTCGGCATAGCTGGGGCGCGGATTGCCGGGGTACAGCACGAACGGCTCGGCGGCCAATTGGGCGAGGGTGGCGGGCGCGGCGAGCAACGGGTGACCGGCGGGCAACACGGCCACCAACCGGTCCTCCACCAGCACGCGTTGCACGATGGCCGGGTCGTCGATGCGGATCCGCCCAAAACCCACATCGATGCGCCCGGCCTTGAGTGCGTCGACCTGCTGCAACGTGGTCATTTCCGACAGGCCCAACTCCAACTCCAGCGCCTCGTGGGTACGCAGCCGTCGGATCAGCTCGGGCAGCACGCCATACAGCGTCGACGGCGCAAAACCGATGCCCAGCCAGGTTTTTTCGCCCTGGCCGATACGCCGCGTGCTGTCGCAGATTTTGTTCAACTGTTCGAGCAACACATTGGCATGCTCATAGAAGAATCGCCCGGCCTCGGTCAGCCGCAAGGGCCGGCCACGTTCCAGCAGGACCACGCCCAGTTCCTCTTCCAATTGCTGGATCTGCCGGCTCAACGGCGGCTGGGCGATATGCAGGCGTTCGGCGGCGCGGGTGAAGTTGAGGGTTTCGCCCAACACCTGGAAGTAGCGCAGGTGACGCAGTTCCATGACGGCTCCTTTGATACCTTAAAAGTATTGTTCGAGACTAATTCTATATTGGCTGCTTGGAAAGCACGGGCACAGAATCAGCGCAGACCTATAAAGAACCCAACGGGTATTGCCATGCCGATTTGCGCCATCGAGTCGATCGAGACGATTATCGTCGACCTCCCCACCATCCGCCCGCACAAGCTGGCGATGCACACCCTGCAAAACCAGACGCTGGTGATCATCCGCATTCGCTGCGCCGATGGCATCGAAGGCATCGGCGAGTCCACCACCATTGGTGGCCTGAGCTACGGCAACGAAAGCCCCGACAGCATCAAGATCAACATCGACCGGCACTTTGCACCGCTGTTGGTCGGCCAGGACGCCAGCAATATCAACGCCGCCATGTTGCGCTTGGAGCGCAGTATCCGCGGCAATACCTTTGCCAAGTCCGGCGTGGAAAGCGCCTTGCTCGACGCATTGGGCAAACGCCTGAATCTTCCCGTGAGCGAACTGCTCGGCGGCCGTGTGCGAGACGCCTTGCCGGTGGCCTGGACCCTGGCCAGCGGCAATACCGAACAAGACATCGCCGAAGCCGAGAAGATGCTCGACCTGCGCCGCCACCGTATCTTCAAACTGAAGATCGGTGCCGGTGAAGTGAGCCGCGACCTGGCCCACGTCATCGCGATCAAGAAGGCCCTGGGCGAGCGCGCCAGTGTGCGCGTCGACGTCAACCAGGCCTGGGACGAAGCCGTGGCGCTGCGGGCGTGCAAGGTGCTGGGCGATAACGGCATCGACCTGATCGAGCAGCCGATCTCGCGCAACAACCGTGGCGGCATGGCGCGGCTGAACCTGTCGAGCCCGGCGCCGATCATGGCCGATGAGTCCATCGAGTGTGTCGAAGATGCCTTCAACCTGGCCCGTGACGGTGCGGCCTCGGTGTTTGCGCTCAAGATCGCCAAGAATGGCGGCCCGCGTGCCGTATTGCGCACGGCGGCCATTGCCGAAGCGGCGGGTATCGGCCTGTACGGCGGCACCATGCTGGAGGGCGGTATCGGCACCCTGGCCTCGGCCCACGCCTTCCTGACCCTGAACAAACTGGCTTGGGATACCGAGCTGTTCGGCCCGCTTTTGCTCACCGAAGACATCCTCACCGAGCCGCTGGTGTACCGCGATTTCCATCTGCATGTCTCCACCGCGCCGGGCCTGGGCCTGGCCATCGACGAAGAGCGCCTGGCGTTCTTCCGCCGTGATAAACACTAAGAGGCGCCCGCCATGCTGTTCCACGTAAAAATGACTGTGAACCTGCCCGTCGACATGAACCCCGAGCGCGCCGCCCACCTCAAGGCCGACGAAAAAGCGCTTGCCCAGCGGTTGCAACAGGAGGGCAAATGGCGCCACCTGTGGCGCATTGCCGGGCTTTACGCCAACTACAGCGTGTTCGATGTCGATAGCGTGCAGGAACTGCATGACCTGCTGATGCAACTGCCGCTTTACCCTTACATGGCCATCGAAGTGAACGCCCTGTGCCGCCACCCTTCGTCGATCCATGAGGACGACCGTTAAGCCGGTCCTACACCTGATAACTACAAGATGAGGAGTGCACCATGTCCATTCGACTGTCCCAGACTGCCCATGCCCAACAGTTTCTCGAAGAAGCCAGCGGCAACCTTAATGACGGCGGTAACCCGCGCACCAAGGCGCTGATCTACCGCATATTGCGCGACACCGTGAACATCATCGAAGACCTGGAGGTGACGCCCGAAGAGTTCTGGAAGGCAGTCAACTACCTCAACGAACTGGGCAAGAACCAAGAGGCCGGGCTACTCGTCGCCGGGCTGGGCCTGGAGCATTACCTGGACATGTTGATGGATGCCGCCGATGAAGAGGCCGGCAAGACCGGCGGCACTCCGCGCACCATCGAAGGCCCGCTGTACGTAGCCGGCGCGCCACTCTCCCAGTACGAAGCGCGCTTGGATGATGGGACCGACGCCGCAGTGCCGCTGTTCATGCGCGGCCAGGTGCGCGATACCAATGGCAAACCGTTGGCCGGCGCGATTGTCGATGTGTGGCAGGCCAATACCGGCGGCACTTATTCCTGGTTCGATGGCACTCAATCGGAGTTCAACCTGCGCCGCCGTATCCAGACCGATGCCCAGGGCAACTACCGTTTTCGCAGCATCGTGCCGTCGGGCTACGGCTGCCCGCCGACCGGTCCGACCCAGCAGTTGCTCGACCAACTGGGGCGCCATGGGCAGCGGCCGGCGCATATCCACTTCTTCATCTCGGCGCCGGGCTATCGGCACCTGACCACGCAGATCAACCTGTCGGACGACCCCTACCTGCACGACGACTTTGCGTATGCGACACGCGATGAATTGATCGCCGAGATCCGCTTCAGTGACGACCAGCAACTGGCGCGGGAGTTTGGGGTGCAAGGGCGCCTCGCGCAGATTGATTTTGATTTTGAGCTGCAGGTGGCTGATGCACCGCTGGAACAGAAACGCATGCAGCGAGTGCGAGCCCTCGAAGACTGATAAGCGCGGTCAAAATGTGGGAGGGGCGGTGCGACGATTCGACTTGCTCCCGATAGCAGCGTGTCAGTCACTTAAATGTCTACTGATCCGCCGTTATCGGGAGCAAGCCCCACACACATTTGATCTTTGTTGCTGTCGCTATTTGCGTACGACCAGATCCAGCACCTCATCGCGATCCTTGATCTTCTGCAACACGATCTCCGACCGTATATCCATCACCCCCGCCGTGCGGTTCAGGTGGTTCACGATAAAGTCCGAAAAATGCTTGAGGTTCCTCGCCTGCACCCGCAGCACGTAGTTGCTCGCGCCGGTGATCACATAGGCGCTGGCCACCTCCGGCCAGCCTTGCACTTTCTTGATGAACGTTTCGTGCCAGTCCTCGACATCCTGGCGTAACGACAGGTGCACGATGGCTTCCAGCTCGATGCCCAGTTGCTCGGCATTCAACACCGCGCGGTAACCGCTGATGACTCCCTCGCTCTCCAGCAGGCGCAAACGGCGCAGGCAGGCGGAGGGAGACAGCGCGACTTTTTCCGCCAGTTCCTGGTTGCTGATACGGCCATCCTGTTGCAGGAAATGCAGGAGGCGCAGGTCGGTGGCGTCGAGAATCATGGTTAGAATAAATCCGCGTGTTTAGGTGTTAAATTCGAATTTCCTACAGCTTAATTAGCTTGTTGCCCACCACTTTGCACGAAAATTCTGCAAATCTTCGTTCATTATTTGCTTCGTCTTCACTGATAAGAACCAGGACCTGTCATGACCTCCCGAAGCCATTGCCAAACCCTCGACGCCCAGGACCCGCTGGCGCCTCTGCGCGATCAGTTCGCGCTGCCGGCGGGGGTGATCTACCTCGACGGTAACTCCCTCGGCGCGCGCCCGGTGGCCTCGCTGGCGCGGGCGCAACAGGTGATCGCCGAGGAGTGGGGCAATGGCTTGATCCGCAGTTGGAACAGCGCCGGCTGGGCCGACCTGTCGCTGCGCCTGGGCAATCGCCTGGCCCCCCTGATCGGCGCGGGTGCGGGCGAAGTGGCGATCACCGATACCACGTCGATCAACCTGTTCAAAGTACTCAGCGCCGCCTTGACCGTGCAGCGCGAACGCGAACCCGCGCGCAAGGTGATCGTCAGCGAAGCGAGCAACTTTCCCACCGACCTGTACATCGCCGAAGGCCTGGCCGAGCTGCTGCAACAGGGCTATTGCCTGCGTCTGGTGAACAGCCCGGACGAACTGCCCCAGGCGATCGACGCCGACGTGGCGGTGGTGATGCTTACCCACGTCAACTACAAAACCGGCTACATGTACGACATGCAGGCGCTCACTGCCCTGAGCCATGAGTGCGGCGCCCTGAGCATCTGGGACCTGGCGCATTCGGCTGGCGCGGTGCCTATCGACCTGCGCGCCGCCGGGGCGGATTACGCCATTGGCTGTACCTACAAATACCTCAACGGCGGGCCCGGTTCCCAGGCGTTCGTATGGGTCAACCCGGCGTTGGTCGACCAGGTGCGTCAGCCGCTGTCGGGCTGGTTCGGGCATACCCGGCAGTTCGCCATGGAGTCCAACTACGCGCCGAGTGCCGGCATCGCCCGCTACCTGTGCGGTACCCAGCCGATCACTTCGCTGGCCATGGTCGAGTGCGGGCTGCAGATTTTTGAACAGACCGACATGGCCAGCCTGCGCCGTAAATCCCTGGCGTTGACGGACCTGTTTATCGCGTTGGTCGAAGCGCGTTGCGCCGCCCATGGTCTTGTGCTGATCACCCCGCGTGAACACGCCCGGCGCGGCAGCCATGTGAGCTTCGAACATCCTGAAGGTTATGCGGTGATCCAGGCGCTGATCGCGCGCGGGGTGATCGGCGATTACCGCGAGCCGCGCATCATGCGCTTTGGGTTTACGCCGCTCTACACCCGTTTCAGTGAGGTGTGGGACGCGGTGGAAATCCTCGGTGAAATCCTCGATGAAAGCACCTGGGACCAACCGCAGTTCAAAGTGCGCCACAGCGTCACCTGAATTAGACACAGGGGATCGGCGCCAATATCCAAACAGTGCAATCACAATAATAAAGAGGCACACCAACGTGACCACGCCAGACCAAGGCTTTGCAGAAATCACCCACCGCGAACTGGGCCTGAGGCGCCAGCTCACTTCTGGCCAGATGAGCATGATCGCCATCGGTGGCGCCATCGGCACCGGGCTGTTCATGGGCAGTGCCTATGCCATCGGCTATGCCGGGCCCAGCGTGCTGGTGAGCTACGCCATCGGCGCATTGATCACCTTGCTATTGATGGGCTGCCTGGCGGAGATGACGGTGGCGCATTCCACCTCGGGGTCGTTTGGCGCGTACGCCGAGTTCTACATAAGCCCACTCGCCGGGTTCCTGGTGCGTTATGCGTACTGGGCGGCGATTGTGCTGGCGGTGGGCGCCGAGGTCACGGCGGTGGCGATGTACATGAAGTACTGGTTCGCCAACGTGCCGGAGTGGGTGTGGATCGTGGCGTTTTCCAGTGTGCTGATTGTGCTCAACGCCATCAGCGTGAAGACCTTCGGCAATTTTGAATACTGGTTCTCCACCATCAAGATCAGCGCGATTGTCGGCTTCATCATCCTGGCGGTGTACGTGGTGTTCGGTTCCGGCAACCCGGAATACGGCGTGCATCACTACACGGCTCACGGCGGTTTTTTCCCGCATGGGTTGAGCGGCATGTGGATCGCGGTGATCGTATCGATCTTCAGCTACCTCAGCGTCGAAATGATTGCCGTGGCCGCCGGTGAAGCCGCCGACCCGGAGCAGGCCGTGAAGAAGGCCTTTCGCGCCACCATCGTGCGCCTGGTGGTGTTTTACCTGCTGACCCTGGCGCTGATGCTGGCCATCGTGCCGTGGAACCAGGCCGGTCAGGCCCAGAGCCCGTTCGTCACGGTGATGCAGACCATCGGCATTCCCGGCGCTACCGGGGTGATGAACTTCGTGATCCTGATTGCCGCGTTGTCGGCGATGAACAGCCAGCTCTACATCACCACGCGCATGATGTTCAGCTTGTCCCGCGCCGGCTTTGCGCCCAAGTCCATGGGCGCCCTGACCAAGAGCGGCATCCCGTTGAACGCGTTGCTGCTGTCCAGCTCGGGCATTGCGCTGGCGACCTTGCTCAACGTGCTGTACCCGCAAAGCTCGTTCACCCTGATGATGGCGATCTCGATGTTTGGCGCGATCTTCACCTGGTTCATGATCTTTCTCACGCACCTGTTCTTCCGCCGCTATCGCAAGCGCCATGGCGGGGCGAAGTTGTCCTTCGAGCTGCGCCTGTTTCCCTACAGTACGCTGCTGGGCCTGGTGCTGATGGGCGCGGTGATGATCACCACGTATTTCACCGACGCGTTCAGGATGACCTTGGTCTTTGGCGTGCCGTTCCTGTTGATTCTGAGCGCGGTGTATTACGGGTTTTTCCGCAAGGGCAGGGCCAAGGCCTCGAACAAGGCTTTGGCGTAACCCGGCAACTGCTCGAACGAACGCGCGCAGAGCAACAACTGGCGGCAGGCCCAGCCTTCTTGCAGAGGCTGGGCCGTGAAGGCGCGTTGCAACGGCCAGCGGTCCAGTGCCGCCTGGGGCACGATGCCCAGGCCCGCGCCCCGGGCGACCATGCGAATCACCCCCTCAAACCCCTCGGCACGGACGCGCGTCTGCAAGCGAAAGCCGGCGTGCAGCGCTTGTTCCTCCAGGTACGACGCGAGTGCACTGTGGGCGGCCAGGCCGACGTAATCGTGTGACAGGCTGTCGATAAAACTCACCGTTTTATTCGCCAGGGGATGCTCCAGGGGCAGGATCAGCACCAGCGGGTCATCGCGAAAGGGCAATGTCTGCAAGCCATGGGTGTCGACGGCGTCGGAAATAATCCCCAGGTCCGCCGTGCCCTGGCGCAGGGCCTGGGTGATACGCAGGCTGGGCAACTCCTGCAGGTCGATCTCAAGGTTGGGGTGTTCGCACAGAAAGTCCGCCAGCAGTTCCGGCAGGTATTCCGTCAGCGCCGTGGTGTTGCACAGCAGGCGCACCTGGCCTTTGATGCCCTTGGCGTACTCGGCCAGGTCCTGTTGCAAATGGTCGGCCTGTTGCAGCAGCAGACGCGCGTGGCGGGCCAGCGCCTTGCCCGCGGCGGTTGGCGTGACGCCACGGCGACCGCGCGCCAGCAACTCGATGCCCAGCGACGCTTCCATGGCGCGAATGCGGGCGCTGGCGGCGGCCAGGGATAAATGGCTGCGGCCGGCGCCGGCGGTGATATTGCCGGTGTCGAGGGTGTGCAGGTATAGGCGCAGGTCGATCAGGTCAAAGTGCATGGCTGGGGTTCTCGAATGGCGTTACTGGCCTCATCGGGGGCAAGCCCCTTCCCACATGTTGATTTGCGAATACATTCAAATGTGGGAGGGGGGCTTGCCCCCGATGAGGCCCTCAGCCTCACATAAAACAAGAGGCTGCCTCAGTATATGGCGAATATCCAGCCCAGCTCCAAACCCGCACAATCGCCCCATGAATACCTTCCTCGCGCTCTACCAAAACCTCGGCCCCGCCCTGACTTTGCTGGTGATCGGCACCTTCCTGCTGGCCGGCACCGTCAAGGGTGTGATCGGCCTGGGCTTGCCGACCGTCGCAATGGGCCTGCTCGGCCTGGCTATGCTGCCGGCGCAGGCTGCGGCGTTGCTGATCATTCCGTCAACGGTGACCAACCTGTGGCAACTGGCATTCGGCGGCCACCTGAGTGGCTTGCTCAAGCGGCTGTGGCCAATGCTCGTGCTGATTTTCCTCGGCACGGGGCTTGGCACGGTGTGGCTGGGCATGGATGGCGGGCGTTGGGTGGTGCGGGCGCTGGGCGGGGCACTGCTGTTGTACGCGCTGAGCGGGTTGTTCCTGCCCGCCTTCAGGGTCAAGCCTGAAACCGAGCGCTGGCTGGCCCCGCTGTGTGGGCTGGTCACTGGCGTGATCACCTCAACGACCGGGGTGTTTGTGATTCCTGCGGTGCCGTACCTGCAAGCGCTGGGCTTGAATCGCGATCAACTGGTGCAGGCGTTGGGGCTGTCGTTCAGCGTGTCGACGCTGGCGCTGGCGGCGGGGTTGGCCTGGCGCGGCATGCTGGGCACGGGTGAAATCAGCGCCTCGCTGCTGGCGCTGGTGCCGGCGCTGTTGGGCATGTGGCTGGGCCAGGCACTGCGCCAGCGCATCAGTGCGGTGCTGTTCAAGCGCCTGTTTTTTATCGGCATGGCACTGTTGGGCGGGCATCTGCTGATCAGCGGTTAACAATGCGCTGGGTATTCGTGCTTTTTGGTCAAAGGTATTTTGCCGCGTGGCGGCTTATTCCCAGGGGCTGAGGTCGATAGTCTGCGTCCAGACATTTCAACCTTCTGGATGCCCTCCCATGAAAAAAGTACTCCTGCTCAACGGCGGCAAAAAGTTCGCCCACTCCGATGGCCGCTACAACAACACCCTGCATGATGCCGCGTTGGCCGTGCTGGACCGTGGCGGCGTCGACGTCAAGGTCACGCACATCGACCAGGGCTACGACGTGGCTGAAGAGGTCGCCAAGTTTCTCTGGGCCGACGTGATCATCTACCAGATGCCCGGCTGGTGGATGGGCGCACCGTGGATCGTCAAGAAATACATCGACGAAGTCTTCACCGAAGGCCACGGCAGCCTGTATGCCAGCGACGGTCGTACGCGTTCCGATGCCTCGCAGAAGTACGGCAGTGGCGGTCTTATTCAGGGCAAGCAGTACATGCTCTCGCTGACCTGGAATGCACCGCAGCAAGCCTTCGACGATCCGAGCGATTTCTTCGAGGCCAAGGGCGTGGATGCGGTGTACTTCCCGTTCCACAAGGCCAATGAGTTCCTCGGCATGCGCCGCCTGCCGACCTTCCTCTGCGTGGACGTGATGAAACGCCCGGCGATCGAGGCCGACGTGGCGCGCTACGAGCAGCATCTGGCGCAGGTGTTCAGCCTCTCGGTGTAAGCTGCGCGCAACCGACACCGAGGACCGCCCATGAAAGCCCGATCCGATGAGCTACAGACCTTCGTCAGCGTGATCGAGTGCGGCTCGATTTCCGCTGCGGCGGAGCAGGTCGGGCAGACGCCCTCGGCGGTCAGCCGCACGTTGTCGCGTCTGGAAGCCAAGCTCGACACCACGCTGATCAACCGCACCACACGGCGCATGGACCTGACCGAGGAGGGCAAGTACTTTTTCGAGCAGGCCAAGCTGATCCTGGCGCAGATGGATGAGCTGCAAGAGCGCATGTCATCGCGCCGCCAGAACCCCGCCGGGCGCTTGCGCATCAACGCTGCCGTGCCATTCATGCTGCATGGGATCGTGCCGTACATCGCCGAGTTTCGCAGCCTCTACCCGGATATCCAGCTGGAGCTGAACAGCGATGACCTGATCATCGACCTGCTTGAGCAAAGCACCGACATCGCCATTCGCATCGGTGCCCTGGCGGATTCCACCCTGCACGCACGCTCACTTGGCTGCACCCCGTTGCACATCCTCGCCAGCCCCGGTTACCTCAAGCAGTACGGCGCACCGCAGGCCGTTGCCGAACTGGCGGAACACACGTTGCTTGGCTTCACCCACACCGAAACCCTCAACCACTGGCCGTTGCGCCATGGGGAGGGCGACCGCTGGCTGATCGAACCGGGTATTGCTGCGTCCAGCGGTGAAACCCTGCGTCAGTTGGCGCTGGAAGGGCAGGGCATTTGTTGCCTGTCGAACTTCATGACCAGCGCCGACATCGACGCCGGGCGCCTGGTGCCGGTGCTGGAGGCGTTCAACAGTGGCTATCGCCAGCCGATCCATGCGGTGTTCTATCGCAACTCGCAGTTGGCGTTGCGGATCCAGTGCTTCCTGGACTTTATCCAGGCCAAGTTGGCGCGGTATGCCTGCTGAATGGGCGGCTACCGGGTTCATCTGTTGTTACACATTACTGGCCCCACCCGCTGCAATTTCGTACCATTCCCCGCCTAATCCCCCGCAATTCCCTGGTACCTCATGAACCTCACCCGTCTGCGCGCCGATGCCCTGGCCGGCCTCACCACGTCTTTCGCGCTGCTGCCCGAGTGCATCGCCTTTGCGTTGGTCGCTCACCTCAACCCGCTGATGGGGCTGTATGGCGCCTTTATCATCTGCACCCTCACCGCGTTGTTCGGTGGGCGCCCGGGCATGGTCTCGGGCGCGGCGGGGTCGATGGCGGTGGTGATCGTCGCGCTGGTGGTGCAGCACGGCGTGGGCTACCTGCTCGCCACGGTGCTGCTGGGCGGGTTGATCATGCTCACGTTCGGCCTGTTGCGCCTGGGCAAACTGGTGCGCATGGTGCCGCATCCGGTGATGCTGGGTTTCGTCAACGGCTTGGCGATCATCATCGCGCTGGCGCAGTTGGAGCATTTCAAGAGCGGCGAGCACTGGCTCAGCGGGACGCCGTTGTATGTGATGAGCGGGCTGGTCGTGGCGACCATGGCCATCGTCTACGTGCTGCCACGCATCACCCGCGCGGTGCCACCGGCGCTGGTGGCGATCCTCGGCGTAGGCCTGGCGGTGTATCTGCTGGGGTTGCCGACCCGCACCCTCGGCGACATGGCGCACATCGCCGGCGGCCTGCCGGGCTTCGCGCTGCCGCAGGTGCCCTGGACCCTGGAAACCCTGGGCATCATTGCGCCTTATGCGTTCCTGATGGCCATGGTCGGCCTGCTGGAAACCCTGCTGACCCTCAACCTCACCGACGAAATCACCGAGACCCGTGGCTACCCGGACCGCGAAAGCGTGGCCCTGGGCGCGGCGAATATGGTGTCGGGCCTGTTCGGCGGCATGGGCGGTTGCGCGATGATCGGGCAAACCGTGATCAACCTCAGTTCCGGCGGGCGCGGGCGTTTCTCCGGGGTGTTTGCCGGGGTGATGATCCTACTGTTCATTCTGTTTCTGTCGCCGCTGATCGAGCGCATCCCGCTGGCGGCGCTGGTGGGGGTGATGTTCGTGGTATCCCAGCAGACGTTCGCCTGGGCGTCGCTGCGGGTGATCAACAAAGTACCGGCCAATGACGTGCTGGTGATTATTGCGGTAACGGTGATCACGGTATTCACCGACCTGGCAACCGCCGTGCTGTGCGGGATCGTCATCGCAGCGTTGAACTTTGCCTGGCAACAGGCCCGTGAGCTGTACGCCGATGAACATCTGGAGGCTGATGGCAGCAAGCTCTATCGCCTGCACGGCACGTTGTTCTTTGCCTCTACCACCGGGTTTTTGAACCAGTTCGATCCTGCCAACGACCCGGCGCAGGTCACACTGGATTGCCGCCACCTGAGCTTTGTCGACTACTCGGCAATTGCCGCGCTGATGACCCTGCGCGAGCGGTACACCAAGGCCGGCAAGCATTTACGCGTGCTGCACTTGTCGGAGCGCTGCAAGAAGCTGCTCAAGCGCGCTCGCGTTCATCCTGAATAAGTGATCACGGCCCGACCAGGTCTTCCAGTTCCTGGGCGCGTGCCTGGGTCATGTCCAGCACGCAGCCGGTGCCATTGACCTGATCGATGGTGCCGCCGGTGGCCGAGCCGATAAATTGGCAATTGGCATCGCGGTACTTTATCCACAGGCGCTGCACGTCTTGCAGTTGCTGCCGGCGGTTGCCTTCCTGCGCCGCGAGTGCGGTTGTGTAGGCGGTGTTCAGGCGCGTGTCCTGCACTTTGGTTTCCTTGATATTGCACGTGACCATCTCGGCGGTGGTGTTGGCGCCGTCCATGCATTTTTTCAGGGCCGGGTTCTCGGCGGCGGTGGCAGTAGTACCGCACAGGGCGAGCAGCAAGATACTGGCGGCGAATGGCGTACGAATCATCTGCGTTTTTCCTGGGCATCAAGGGATGTGAGTTTTATGACTCAAGCGCGTCCGTTGAGTTTCCAGCCGTGTGATCTTCATGTAAGAACGCCCCGCGAATTTTCATCCGCGGGTGTCGCGCATATCCCGACGCGACAGCACTTATCCGTGGGCGAAACTTACTTTCATAAAAATTGAAAACCCTCCTCGGTAATGATTTATGAGTTTCACAACCTATTCGACGTGACCCTTTTACGAGGAGTACCGCATGGCCGCATCACCGGGCTTCGGGCTACTGGCATATGCTGCCATCGCCATCATTGCTTTGATCGTGCTGATCGCACGCTACCGGCTCAACCCATTTATCGTCATCACCCTGGTGTCCATCGGCCTGGCGCTGATGGCCGGGATGCCGGCGGACACCATCATGGGCTCCTATGAAGCGGGCGTGGGCAAGACCCTGGGGCACATTGCCCTGGTGGTGGCGCTGGGCACCATGCTCGGCAAGATGATGGCCGAGTCCGGTGGCGCCGAGCAGGTGGCGCGCACCTTGATCAACCGTTTCGGTGAGCGCAATGCCCATTGGGCGATGGTCTGCATCGCGTTCCTGGTGGGGCTGCCGCTGTTTTTCGAAGTGGGTTTTGTGTTGCTGGTGCCGATCGCCTTTACCGTGGCGCGGCGCGTCGGTGTGTCGATCCTGATGGTCGGCTTGCCGATGGTCGCCGGCCTGTCGGTGGTGCATGCGCTGGTGCCGCCGCACCCGGCCGCGATGATGGCGGTGCTGGCGTATAACGCGTCGGTGGGGCAGACCGTGTTGTACGCGATCTTGATCGGCATCCCTACGGCGATCATCGCCGGCCCGGTGTATGCCAAGTTCATCGTGCCGCGCATTCAACTGCCGGCGGAAAACCCGCTGGAGCGCCAGTTTATCGAGCGTGAACCGCGCACCCGTCTACCGAGTTTTGCCCTGACCATGGGCACTATCCTGTTGCCGGTGGTGCTGATGATGATCGGCGGTTGGGCCAACGTGATCTCAGCGCCGGGCACGGGCTTTAACCAGTTCCTGGCCTTTATCGGCAACTCGGTGATCGCGCTGTTGCTGGCGACCCTGGTGAGTTTCTGGACCCTGGGCCTGGCCCAGGGCTTGAACCGCGAATCGATCCTCAAATTCACCAATGAATGCCTGGCACCGACCGCCAGCATTACCTTGCTGGTGGGCGCGGGCGGCGGGTTGAACCGCATTCTGGTGGATGCCGGCGTGACCCACGAAATTCTTGGCCTGGCCCATGCCTTCCAGCTGTCGCCGCTGGTGATGGGCTGGCTGTTCGCGGCCTTGATGCGCATCGCCACCGGCTCGGCCACCGTGGCGATGACGACGGCGTCCGGCGTGGTCGCGCCGGTCGCCCTGGGCCTGGGTTATCCACACCCGGAATTGCTGGTGTTGGCCACGGGCGCAGGCTCGGTGATTTTTTCCCACGTCAATGACGGCGGCTTCTGGCTGATCAAGGAATACTTCAATATGACGGTGATCCAAACCTTCAAGACCTGGACCGTATTGGAGACGCTGATTTCGGTGGTTGCCTTCGCTCTGACCTACGGCCTGTCTTGCCTTCTGTAACCCGGAGCCTCGATGGACATCCTCTACCAGATCCGCGCCCGCCAAGCCTCGTTCAGCGCTGGCGAAGGGCGTATTGCCCAACTGATGCTGGAGGACGTGGGCTTTGCCGCGTCCGCCAGCCTGGAAGAACTGTCCCAGCGGGCCGAGGTGAGCACGGCGACGTTGTCGCGCTTTGCCCGCAGCGTGGGATGTCGGGATTTACGCGATCTGCGCCTGCAACTGGCCCAGGCCAGCGGCGTCGGCAGCCGCTTCCTGGACCCGGCGGGGTTGCCCGAGCAGTCGGCGTTCCATCGGCAGATTCTCGGCGATATCGAGGCGACGTTGCGTCAGCACCTGTCTGGGTTCAGTCAGGCGAGCTTTGCCGATGCGGTCAGCCTGTTGGGCAAGGCGCGGATGATCCATGCGTTCGGCATGGGCGGCCCATCGAGCCTGTGCAGCGATGAATTGCAAGTGCGCCTGGTGCGCCTGGGCTATCCGATTGCAGCCTGTCATGACCCGGTGAT
This sequence comes from Pseudomonas sp. S3_A03, assembly GCF_054668275.1. Taxonomy (NCBI): domain Bacteria; kingdom Pseudomonadati; phylum Pseudomonadota; class Gammaproteobacteria; order Pseudomonadales; family Pseudomonadaceae; genus Pseudomonas; species Pseudomonas sp. S3_A03. The sequence continues at coordinate 3,069,879 of NZ_CP162753.1, read as the reverse complement.
GATGCGCGTCACCGCCGCCACCTTGGGCGCGGAGCACGCGCTGATCGTGTGTTCCCTCACCGGCCTCACCCCCGAGTTACTGGCGGTGACGGAGCTGGCGCGCAACTACGATGTGCGCATCCTCGCCATCACCCTGGCCGACTCGCCCCTGGCACGCTTGGCAGACGTTGTGCTGGCGCTGCAACCGGCCGAAACCAGCTTTATCTACAAACCCACGGCGGCGCGCTACGGCATGCTGCTGGCCATTGACCTGCTCGCCACCGAGCTGGCGCTGGCCCTACCCGACGCCAACCAGGAACGCCTGCGCCGAATCAAGCTGGCCCTGGACGATTACCGTGGCGGCCCCGATAGCCTGCCGCTTGGAGACTGATATGAAGTACGACACGCTGATTCGCCAGGCGATGGTCATTGATGGCAGCAACACGCCTGGCTACGTCGCCGATGTGGGGCTGCGCGAGGGGCGTATCGAGGCGATCGGTGACTTGTCCACCGCCGTGGCCGCGCATGATATCGACGCCCGTGACCGCGTATTGGCGCCAGGTTTTATCGACGTGCATACCCACGACGACACTGTAGTGATCCGCCAGCCGCAGATGTTGCCCAAGCTCAGCCAGGGAGTGACCACGGTGATCGTCGGCAACTGCGGCATCAGTGCCTCGCCGGTCAGTTTGCGCCGTGATCCGCCAGACCCGATGAACCTGCTGGGCACGCGTAAGGCGTTCACCTATCCGCGTTTCGCCGACTACCGCGCCGCGGTGCAACGCGCCCACCCAGCCGTCAACGTTGCGGCGCTGGTCGGCCACACGGCGCTGCGCAGCAACCATATGGACGACCTGCACCGTACCGCCACGGCGGAGGAAATTACCGCCATGCGCGTGCAGTTGCGACAGAGCCTTGAAGCTGGCGCGCTGGGTTTATCCACAGGGCTTGCCTACGCCAGCGCGTTTAATGCCAAGACCGATGAGGTGCTGCAACTCAGTGAAGAGCTGACCGCCAGCGGCGCGGTGTACACCACCCATTTGCGCAGCGAATTCGAACCGGTGCTGGAGGCCATGGGCGAGGCGTTCTTGATTGGCCGGCATGCCAGGGCGCCGGTGATTATTTCCCACCTCAAATGTGCCGGCGCGGGGAACTGGGGGCGTAGCCCGCAGCTGTTGGCGGCGTTGGAACATGCCGCGAAAAGCCATCCGGTGGGCTGCGATTGTTATCCCTATGCGGCCAGCTCTTCGACCCTGGACCTCAAGCAAGTGACCGATGCGTTTCGCATCACCATCACCTGGTCCACGCCGCACCCTGACATGGGCGGGCGTGATCTGCAGGCTATCGCGGCAGAGTGGGGCGTTTCGCTGATGAACGCCGCGCGTCGCCTGCAACCGGCGGGCGCGGTGTATTACGGCATGGACGAGGCGGATGTACGACGCATCCTGGCGCATCCATTGTCGATGGTGGGCTCTGATGGCTTGCCGGAAGATCCGTTTCCGCACCCGCGATTGTGGGGCGCGTTTCCACGCGTGTTGGGGCATTTCAGCCGGGATGTGGGGTTGTTCCCGTTGCACACGGCGGTGCACAAAATGACCGGCTTGTCGGCCGCGCGTTTCGGGTTGTCGGAGCGCGGCGAAATTCGTGTAGGGCACCGGGCGGATCTGGTGTTGTTTGATCCCTTGCGGGTGCGCGATGTAGCGGATTTCAAAACGCCGCAGCGTGCGGCGCAGGGCATTGATGAGGTGTGGGTCAACGGCGTTCTGAGCTACCACGAAGGTCAGGCAAACGGGCAGCGGGGCGGGGTTTTCCTGGCGCGTTCCGGCAATTTGAACGCGGGTTTCCAGTAGGTTTCACGGCCGTTGTCGGCGCGGTTGAAACGCGCGTGCAGAGCTGGATATCGGGCTAATGAGCGCTTACAAAGGCCCGTTGCCCCTGAAAGGGCACTGCTTATGATGCAGGCCCTTTCATGGAGAACCTGTATGCGAGCACCCCTGGCTGAAATGCGTTGCTTCAACAAAGATTATGCGAGCCACCTTCCCCGTCGCGCCGCTGCGCCCACCAAGTCGGCCCCAACGCCCCTCGCTGAAGGCATGGGGGCATTTCCTTTTCCTCGCGACACGATCAAGGCCTGGATCCAGGACAAAGTCTTCGCTGCCACCGGCCAGCGAATTGATCCGGACAAAACCTACCTGCATCAGTTTTCCAGCACTCATACCGTAGCGTCCGGCGGCACGTCTACGGGTTGGCAGCACAACGGCCGCCCCGAAAAAACCATGACGCTGACCGACGCTGTCGCCAGTGATTTCTTTTCGGCGGAGCGTTATGGCGCAATCGGCGAAGCCCAGGCGGTGACGCATTTTCTGTCGTCCAATGTCAGTCCGTTCTCCATCTTCCACAGCGAAAGCGTGTCGGATTTCTTCAGTCGCCTGGGGCGAACGATCTTTGATAGAACCGGGCCTGGTTATATCTATTCGAAAATCCATGACGATGTGCCGCAACTGACGGAAAGCTGGCGTGATCTGGATGCCGCCTATGGCCTCTATCTGGATGGCCCGGAAAAGGGCCGTTATGACGCCGACAACGAATTGCGCCTCAAGCCCAGCGAACTGTTGAACATCGTGCGCGAGGGCGACCTGCAAAAGAAGGTGCTGGCCAAGCTCGATGCGTTTTGGTCAGGGCACATGCCGCAATGGCGAGCCATGGCCAAGGGGCAATTCGTCAAGGAGGCCAAGGCGGCCTTGGCGCTTCACCAGGCAAACCCTGCTGAAGGCCTGAGCCCGCAGGATTATCAAAGCGTGATGAGGGCGGCGGCTGCGAATGTGCCACTGGAGGGGCCGGCGACCCCGGCACAGTGTCTGGCGCTGGCGGCCCCTGATCCGGATAGCAAAGTGTTGGGTTTTGACATCAATGGGTACGTCGCCAGCGATATTCTGCGGTTTGTCTCTAGGGACGGCTCCGAGGTGTTGTATGTACCCGGCGCGACGCCTGCGCTCCTCAAATTCAATGACCGCGCGGCGTTGAACCGCTGGGTGGCGGAGCAAGGCAAGGACCCGGCCAAGGCCATGTCGCTGGCCCAGCACTTCTCCCTCAAGGATCGCCAGCAAGGTATTTTCGGGGCTCTGAGTGTCAACGGCGTCGACAGCGCGCTACAGAAAATAGGCGCCGGGACCATGGCGGCGAACGGTAACCACATCAACAGCCGCAACTACCCGATTGCCGAGGACGTGTTTTCGGTGATGGCCAGGCAAACGCGAGAGCGGATTGCCAGCGACACCGACACTGAAATGAAATCCAACGCAGAGGTCTACAAGGACAACGCGCTGGGCATGCTACAGGCGGGGAATGCGCTGCTTTCCATTCCCTTGGCGTTACTGGGGCCTATCGGCCTCGCCATCGGCGGCGCGGCACTCGGCGCCCAGGTGGGGATGGAAGTCGACAAAGCCTTAGAGGGTGATACCCAGGCCGAGCGGCAGGCCGGGTTGCAGGGGGCGGTCATGGACGTTGCCACGCTTGCGTTCTTTCATGCGGCGGGCAAAGCAGGGGCTTCGTTGGGTGCCGCCCGGGCGCCTGCTGAACGGGTTTCTGCCGGCATGAATAGTGGGGGTGCCAAGCCGTTCTTCAATTACAGGCGGGTCAACGGGCAGGTCGGCGTATTGATGAGCCCGACCCGGCCGCATGCGCTGGCGCTGCCCGAGCCCGAGTTGAACCCGGCCTGGGATCCGACCATGGAGGTTTACCTTGAGCCAGGCCGCAGGCGCGCCGCTTCCGGCCCTCGTGTTGATGAAGAGCAGGCAGGCTCCGGAAAAAGGCTGAAACTGCACGAGCCGCAGGCGCAGTCGCCGGCCTCGCCTGACTCGCCTGACTCGCCGGATTCTGTGGCATCCGACGCCACATCATCGGCGGACTACAGGCCCTACGATGATAGCGATGTCATACGGGAAAACCCGTTCCAGGCCAATGTCCAGTTGCCGGCCGGTGGGTATTTCAACAGTCGGGGCATGATCGAACGCACCGACTTGCCCAAGGTTTATCGCGTAGAGAAGGCCGAGCGTGTAGAGCGCCGTGGCGACCCCGAGCATTACGGTTTCATGAACTCCAACTATTTTGCCGGAGCGGAAAAAATGCGCGACGGCAATGTGCTGGTCACGTCGCGTTCCATGGAGGGCGCCATGCAATTCGGGGACAGCGAATTCGGTGGCAACTACAACCTCTATGAAATCGACAGCCAGGGCATTCCGGCCGTTTCCTTGAATGAAAATATCGACCTCAACCCGCAATTTTATGAGCTTCGCGAGCACATGGATCCGGGTGAGATCGCACACGCGCGTGCGAATGGAGGGCTCAAAGGGTTCTCCGAAGGGGCCTTTGATTTTGATGAGGTCCATCTGGATAACGACTTGGTGGGCAGCAGCAGGATCCGCCGCATTCGCCAGCGGTAGGCGCGCCTGGCCTGACGTTCACACACGCCTGTTTCTCGGTTAGTGTGGCGGTCCATCAATAGGGAGTACTGACGTCATGGAGCAGCCTGTGCAGTGCGGGAAAGTCGTTCCGATTTTGCGCATATTCGACGAAGCCAAGGCGCTGGAGTTCTACGTGGACTTCCTCGGGTTCAAGGTTGATTGGCAGCATCGTTTCGAGGCGAACTTCCCGTTGTATCTGCAGGTGTCGTTGGGGGAGTGCGTGCTGCATCTGTCCGAACACCATGGCGATGCCTCACCGGGTGCGGCGGTGCGGATTCAGGCGCAAGGCGTGGATGTGTACCAGCAGCAATTGCAGGGCAAGAGCTACCGTTACGCCAAGCCCGGGGTTGAGCAAACGCCCTGGGGCTCGCGGGAGATGAGCATCAAGGACCCATTTGGCAATCGGGTGGTGTTTGTCGAGGAAGGCGAGGGCTGAGCGGCAGGTAATGCCGGTCAGTTAACGGCGGTGGCGAGGGAACAAGCTCCCTCGCCACGGTGATTGGCCGGGTTTAAACGCGGAAGTGGCTGACCATCTGCTGCAACTGGCTACCCAAGCGTGCCAGTTCCACACTCGACTTGGCGGTCTCATCACTCGCCGTGGCCGTCTGCTCCGACACATCGCGCACATTCACGATGCTGCGGCTGATCTCTTCGGCCACGGCACTTTGCTGTTCGGCCGCGGCGGCGATCTGCTGGTTCATTGACTGGATGTTCGAGACGGTACGGGTGATGTTCTCCAGCGATACACCGGCCTTGCGCGTCAGCTCAACGCTACTGTCGGTGAGGCTGCGGCTGTTGTTCATCACGTTGGCCACTTGCTGGGTGCCGTTCTGCAAACCGGCGACCAGGCCTTCGATTTCTTCGGTGGACTTCTGCGTGCGCTGCGCCAGGCCCCGCACTTCGTCGGCCACTACCGCAAACCCACGGCCGGCTTCACCGGCACGCGCCGCTTCGATCGCCGCATTGAGCGCCAGCAGGTTGGTCTGTTCGGCCACGGCCTTGATCACATCCATCACGCTGCCGATCTTATTGCTCTCTTGTTGCAGATGGCTCATGGCGTCTGTGGAGCGCGCCACTTCGGCGGCCAGGCGCTCGATCTGGGCGATCGCTTCGGCCACCACCTTGTCGCCTGCACGCGCTTGGCCGTCGGCATCCGCCGCCGCCAGCGAAGCCTGTTCGGCGTTGCGCGCTACTTCCTGCACCGTGGCGGTCATTTCATGCATCGCGGTGGCGACTTGATCGGTCTCGATCTTCTGGCTGTTGACGCCGGCGCTGGTTTGCTCGGTCACGGCCGATAACTCTTCGGCGGCGCTGGCGATTTGCGTCACGCCGTCGCGAATCCCGCTGATCAGTTCACGCAAGGTGCTGCCCATGCGCTGGATGCCTTGTTGCAACACACCCAGTTCATCGCGGCGGGTGACTTGGATGTTGTGGCTCAGATCGCCCGAGGCAATACGCTCGACCACGGCCAGGGTGTCTTGCAATGGGCGGGTGATTTGGCGGGTGATAACCAGGGCAGCGATGATGCCAACCAGCAGGGCCAGCAAGGTACTGGTCAATTGCAGGCTGCGGGCCTGGGCGCTTTCGGCGTCGCGGCGGTTGAGCTGGATCTCGTAGAGCTTGTCGCTGATGGTGACGATATCTGCGCCTTGAGTGGTCATTTCGGCACGGGCGGCGACGATGTTGGCGTTGGCCGCCTTGTAGTTCTGCACGGCGGTGCGGTACGCGCCCAGGGCGGTTTCCAACGCGCTCAGTGCGCTTTGCTGGCTGGCACCGAAGGCGCTGCCGAGGTCTTTCAGGCCAGTGATGGTTTTTTCGATCTGCGCGGCAGCGCGGGCTTCGGTGTCGGGGTTGACGTTAGCGGTATAGCCACGCACTTCGTAGCGGGCCGACAGGAATTCGAATTTGGCATTGGTCACGGCCTGGAACTGAGCGAAGCGTTCCGGGCTGTCTGGCATCTGCTGCACCGTGGCATCCAGTGCATTGATCTGGGCGTTGGCGATGTCGGCCTTGTCGCCCATCACCTGGCGAGAGGCGTTGCCGTTACGGTAAGCCTCGCGCATTTTGTTCAGGGACTGCTGGTAGGCGGTGATGATCGCTTTCTGTTCGTTGAGCAGCTTGACGTTTTCCGGGCTCTTGAAACTGTCGAGCAGTTTCTGTTGCTGGGCGGCGAAGGCGTCTAGGCTGGTCTGTACGTTTTGGGCCACGGCTTCGTCGCCGTTGGCCAGCATGTATTGCAAGCGCACGATACGCAGTTTGGTCAGCGACGCATTGAGCTGGGTGATGTCGCTCATCCAGTTGCTGCGGTCGATCAGGCCGCCCAGGCTGGTCCAGCCGGTAAGGGCCAGGATCGAGGTGAGGACGAGCACCAGGCCAAAACCCAGGCCCAGTTTGAGGTTGACGCTGATGTTACCGAACCAGCTGTTCATTACTATGCCTCCAGGCACGCAGTCGATTTGTTTTCTGGAGCTGGAAGTTTTTGTTCTTGATGCCAGCACACAAAGGTGTACGCCCGTATCGGCCGCAAAATCTTGAGCTGTAGTAATTTTTTAGCCGCGCAGGGGTGGCCCCCGACGAATGGGTAAGATTGCCTCCGGGTGGAGGCAATCAATGAGGGGCGGTTACGGTGCGGGTGTCAGTTGTATGACGAACCTCAGTGCATAAATCAGGCTGTCCTGCGACAGGAAGCGCTGATCTTTGAGCGCCTCCCAGCGGTCAATGAAAAAGTGCCCGGTGTCATCCATCTGGATGGGCGTGGAGACCACCTGACCGCTGTTGGATTTGTGCAGAAGGTTGGTTTGCTCAGGCGTGGGGCGCTCGATCAGGAAATGGCCGGTATCCCTCAGCCGCGAGCGGTCCAACGGCACGAACGGCTCAGGGGCTTTTATACGCTCAAAGCCCATATTCAGTACGAAGTCACTGCGCAAGGCACGCCATTTGGTTTCGCTGAATACCTGCCAACTACCCGGCTCAATACCTTTTGCGAGGTGGGTGGCGCTGTCGCGTATGTGCAAACTCAATACGCCGTGTATCGGCGCCAGGCCCGGGATGCCGAGGTAAGTATCGGTATGCGCGGAGCCCACGAACGCCACCCACTTGTGCGCACCGCGCGCGGCCTGGTCGGCCGCTATCACGCGCGATGCGAAGTAGCTGAACATCACGTTGCGTAGGGCATCCGGGTCGCCGAGTGGCGCCGAGGTGCGTTTGAGCCCTTTGAGGTTATAGCTCGCCGCGCAGTCAATGGCCTGCACGCGAATCCCGTACTTGTTGGCCGCCTGCAGCACGTTGGTGTAGGTGTACGGGCCGGTGTAGTTGACGGTCTTGCCATCGTAAAAACGCATCTGCCCCAGGTCTTGGCTTTGCACAAATGCTTTGAGGCTGTCGGCCAGTGTTGCTGTCTGGTTGAAGGCGCTGAGCTCGAGCTGGTGCAAATCGGTTTGCAAGTGCTCGAAGTAGAGGGTTTGAACGCCCTGTTTTTTCAGGTCGGCCATGTGCTCTATGAAGAATTTCTTGGCCGCTTCCGAAGAATGGGCTTCGCCGATCACCAAGCCCGAAGAATAAGCGTACGCCTGCTCGATAAAGTCTTTTTCCATGCGCAGCAACGTTGGGTCGGGTAGCGAGGGCCTGGCAGGCGCCGTGTAATCACTGAAGAACTCATCGGCGGTGGTGAGAAGGCGCCGCCGGGTTTCGATAAAGGCGGTGTAAGCCGCTTGCGCTTCAGGAAGCGCCAGCGTGTAGTTTGAGTCCAGGCCTCTGCGCATCATCTGCAGTTTGCGCAGTTGTTCCCTGAGGGCTGGGGCAACATCGAATGTGTTGAAGTGGGCCGGCTCGGGTAACGCAGCCACGGTCGGCACAAGGGGCGGCGGCAGCGTCGGCGAAGGGGGGCGGGCGGCCGGTTGGTAAGTGGTTTTCAGCGTCAGCCTGAAATCCACCGGGTCGCTCCAGATGCCCACTGCCGAGTCCGTGGCGACGTCGTCGATACGCAGGCCAATGGCGTTGTTCAAATCGGCCAGCCCGGGGATTTGCTCCGAGGTGCGTACACGGCTGTGTTCCACCAGCGCCACCCAGCGTGTTCCCGGCTGGTCGGCCAGATCGGCGCTGATCGCTTTATGTGAATAGAAATTGCGCAGGGCGTTGGCGCGTGGCGGGGCCTTGGCGTTTTCGATGATATGGAAGGCGTGGGTCAAGTCATAAGAGGTCGCGGCGTCGAGGGCCTTGAGTTCAATGCCGTGCTTGCGGGCCGTTTTCATCAGGTTCAGGTAGGACGGCGCAGACCCGCCGGCGAGGTTGAAGGTACGGTCCACGCTGCCCAGGTGTTTTTCGATATGCCGGGATGAACCCTTGGTGTTGAGTTTATGCAGCTTCTCGCGGAACACGTCGTTAGGCAGGTGTTCGATGTACAGGCGCTTGACGCCCTGACGGGCCAGCACGCCCATGTTATCGATCAGGAACTGCTTGCTGGCGATCGACTCGCTCACCTCGCCGAGCACCAACCCGTCGCTGTGTTTGAACAGCGCATCAAGGATCTGCGGGTGCGCGGCGTCGCTGGCCAGTGGCGGCAATGAAGGGCGCGCAACGCTGGGCCTGGAGGCGGAGAAAAACGCTTCGGCGTCTCGGCTCAACGTGTCGACCTGCTTGAGGTACGCCTGATGAATGGGTGCCATGTGTTCACGATGTTTGTCGACGAAATACAGGCGTGGAAGCACCGGGTCATCGCTGATCAGTGAGCGCCTGAAGTCCGGCTTGAGCAGGCGCTCGACATCCCGCCAATGGTGCGCATCGATTTCATAAGGCTTGAGTGCGTTGTATGTGTCGGGCAGTTTTTCATATTTGGGCGCGCCCCCCACGACGCCTGAACGTCGCCAACCGTCTGTGGTTTTTTCCACCAGTCGTGCGGTTGAACGCAACTGGCCGCTGGCGGGGTCAAGGCGAAACAGCAGGAAGCGCCCCAACGGATCGGGCGTGGCGGGCGCCCAGTACCAATCGCCACGGAACAGCACAGGCTGCATGTGTTCGCGTGATGGGAGTGGGGTTTGCAGAGAACGCGTCTGCGCGATGGCCTGGCTGGCAGGCGTACCTTGCAAGCTTGGGCGTATGCGCTTGCTGAACGCCTTGATCGAGCCGAGGGCGGGGCGCAGGTCGGTGAACAAGGCGCCGCCTGCGTTGAGCAAGTAACCGATCAGGTGTTGCAGGGCGGCATCGTTATCGCCTTGAACGTAAGCCTCCAGTGCCAACATGGCGTCCTTGAAGGCCAGCAGCAGGCCCGTGCCCAGGCTCAGGACTGGAAAGGGCGCGGTCGCGACCGCCACGACCCATTCAACGCAGGTCCACACAATCCCCATGATCATCTGTGTGCGGTTATGGGTGGTGGCGAACACATCATCAATGCGGCGTTGCAGCTTCATGTTGTACAGCTCGTGGCGCAAGTCCATGAGCGGGGCGACGCGTTCGAGGCTGTCGTAGCGCGGCGCGCTGGGGGTGGTTCTATTGATGTGCTCGGGCAACTGCTCGCGGGCGTTTTTAAGAAATTGCCCGACGCGAGCCTGGGACTGGATGGGCGCGCGCTCGGTCAGGTAGCCCACCATCCCACTGATCGTTTTCAGTGTGTGGTTGAACAGGCGTGCTTCGCGAAACACGATGTGATCGGGGGCTTTTGGGGTGTAGAGCAGCACCGGGTTATCCGCGTGGCTGAACAGCAAAGTGTCGATGATCCAGTCACCGTCTATCACCAGGCGATGGATCTTGTACTGCTGGCGAACGGCTGCCGATTTATCGCCCATGCTTTGAATGGAGGCTTCAAGCCAAGCCAGATCCATGCTGCTGATATGGCCATTGAGCTGGCATTCCAGGGCGGCATTGCGCATTTGCAGTTGCGTGATTGCCAGGGTCGCCTCGCGGCGTTTGTCGTAGCCGGGGCTGTTGGCGTTTTGCAGCTTGGCACGCACTTGGTTGATATAGCGTTCGCCGATCCAGGTACCGCGCACCGACGCCGCGACCTTTTGCGCAGTCAGTGGGCTCAGGTCGATACCTTCCGGGCCTTTGAAGGATGCGGATTCAGCGAATGCCTCGTTCAGAAAACCGATGCTGTCGTCATACCCATCGCGGTACAGCGTGGTGTAGTTGACCGGCGCCGGTGTCGAGGTCACAAAGTGCTTGGGGTAATAGGCCCACACCTTGTCCGGGTCGACATCGTTTTGTCGACGCCCAAGCAATCGGTTAAGGGCGGTTTTCGCCTGTTGATGCACATAGGCCTTGAAGCCGGCAAAGGCGTTGTCCGATTGCGGGTCGGCGTTGTAGGTGCGCAGCGCGCCTTCGGCGTCGTCGGCCAGTGTCAGCAACTTGCTGCGGTTGGCCGCGGTCGTCGATCGGTACCACGGCGCAGTGCTGGAGTCGTGGTCGTCCAACTGGGTGGCGATGAAATGTGCGGCCATGCTTGCAAGGCAATCGGCATGGCTGCAGGGGGGGGGCGAATGTGACTTCTTTGTATTCCTGTTCGTGGGGCGTGAAGCTCAGGCCCATCAAGGTTTTTGCCATGGCCTCGCGAAACCGTAGGGCAACGCGTTCCAGCAGGTAATCGCTCATGGTTTTGCCGGCAGCGGAGCCGCTGTTTCGGCTCCAGCTCAGCACGTGGGTCTGACAGGCGATCTCACTGTCGAACGCCATGAATTGTTCTGGCCTGGGCGCGGAGGGCGTACACAGCAACAGGCGAATGGGCTTGCCGTTGCTGTCGACCTGGCGCAGTACCCACAGGTCCTGGAGTTGGGCCCCATGCAGCGAGAGGGTCGATGCACTCAGGCGCGGATCGTTGCCCAGGCGCAGGTTCTGGATCAGTTGGTAGTCCGGCTCGCTGATGTGCTGTTGCAGCAGGGCGGCGTAGGCCAGGCAATTGATGCGTTGATCCAGCATGTGCTGGATGGCCTCCTTGAGCCCGGGCCTGCCATGAATTTCACGCTGGAGCTGGGTGAACGCCATGCGGGGCTGCACGGTTTTGAGCAGTTGCGCCAGATAGCGCGGCGTCAGGTCTTGGTAACGCTCGGGCAGTGGGGCGCCAGCGTAACTGAGCGTGGTTTTTTCGAGAAAGGCCGAGCCGGGATTTTCGTCGCCGGTATGCAGGCCGCGAAGGGCCAGGTCGGTCAGGGACTTTTTATGCTCGTAGGCACCGACCTGCGGCACGTGGCGTTGCGTGGTAACTATCAGTTGATCGGGGTCCAAGTCCTGGATGTCGAGATCGACATCCAACTGTTCGATCAGTTGATAGTGTGCCAGCGCCTGCGGTGAGGCGGCGGGGCCAAAAAACTCGGCCAGTGCCTGGCGGGCCTGGTTGTAGTGCTGAACATGCTCGGCGAGCGAGGTGCGCCTGGCTGTATCGGCGCTGCGGTACCAGTCCGGTGCGCTGTAGCGCAGGCTGCGTTCCAACAAGGCTTGGGCGCGCATCTCAAGACGCTGGTCGTAGGTGGGCAGGGCGGCGCCGACGGCTTTGTCCAGGTATTGATAGAGCTGCCTTGCGCTGTGCTCGGGGTTGTCGATAAGGCTCAGTGCCCGTTCGATGTCCTGCGTGCGCTTGCTGATGCGGGCGTTGTAGAGGTGTTCAAAAAGGGGCGCGTCGTCGATTTTTTCCAAGGCCAGGGGCCAGATTCCTGCCACGCTGAGCGCTTGGTACTGCTGCGCCAGGCAGTCGGCGAATGCTGGGCGCAGGCTGGCGCTGTGAACGGCGTGTTGTAGCCAGGTATCGAGTTGCGCCAACGAATCGAAGGCTTCCAGGCCGCGGGAAGGCAGGAACAGCAGGAGGGGGCCAACGTTGGCGTCGCCGCTCAGGTTTGTAACCACGGGTGTGGGTTTTTCAGTCAGCACAAAGGCGCCGGCGACTTCGACACGTGTGTCCTGGTAGGTGAAGGTCAGTGCATACAGGCCGGGGCGCGCGTCGGGGCCCAGGGATATGTTCTGGATCGTTGTGCTCCAGTCCGGATGAAGCAGACGATCCTTGGCGAGCAGCTTGGCCTCGTGTTCCAGGGCCAAAATGCCGGCCTCGAAGGTGAGGTAGGTCTTGCGACTTTTGTTCTCGATCTGGGTGCGCTCGTCCAGCTCCTTGAGTGCTGGGTTCAGCTCAGCCTTCAGCCGGGTGATCAGTGCCTTACCCTGCGCCGTCTGCAGGTCGCTGTTTTCAACGGGTTGATACAGGGCGCGGGCACTGTGCAGCAGGGTCTGGTTATGGGGTTTGAGGGCCTGGTTCAGGCGCTCCAACTCAACGAGTTCCTCAGGTTTGGCCTGAGCCTTGATCAGGGCGCCCTGCAACAGGTAATCACTGATCTGTCCCAGGTCGTTGCGTATCTCCTGGAACGTCGGTGGGCGGTCAAGTGGGGTGGGGGTCATGTCTGAAGCTCCTTGATATTGAGGGGCTCAGCTTGTCGCCCGGTACCCGGGGCTCGGTAGTAGATACATAGCCGCCAGACGCGGGGCTCATCAGGAAGGGGGCTTGTGTGCTAGTCTGCGGGCCCTTTTAGTTTTGGATGGCGCGGGAAATCGTGTCGTCCTACAGCGGAGCCTCTTCATGTCCGAAGTTAATCTGTCCACCGACGAAACCCGCGTCAGCTACGGTATTGGCCGTCAATTGGGCGACCAACTGCGCGACAACCCGCCACCGGGTGTGAGCCTGGACGCGATCCTGGCCGGCCTGACCGACGCGTTCGCAGGCAAGCCAAGCCGTGTTGACCAAGAGCAAATGGCGGCCAGCTTCAAGGTTATCCGCGAAGTCATGCAAGCCGAAGCAGCTGCCAAGGCTGAAGCGGCGGCTGGCGCCGGTCTGGCGTTCCTGGCTGAAAACGCCAAGCGTGATGGCATCACCACCCTGGCTTCCGGCCTGCAATTTGAGGTGTTGACTGCCGGTGACGGCGCCAAGCCGACCCGTGAAGACCAAGTGCGTACCCACTACCACGGCACCCTGATCGACGGCACTGTGTTCGACAGCTCCTACGAGCGCGGCCAGCCTGCAGAATTCCCGGTAGGCGGCGTGATCGCCGGCTGGACCGAAGCCCTGCAACTGATGAATGCCGGGAGCAAATGGCGCCTGTACGTGCCGAGCGAACTGGCCTACGGCGCTCAAGGCGTTGGCAGCATCCCGCCGCACAGTGTTCTGGTGTTCGACGTCGAGCTGCTCGACGTTCTGTAAGACCTGCTGAAGCGGTGGGAGCGAGCCCGCTCGTTCCCACCGTTGTTGGCTGGTTTTTTCATGGATGGAATTTGCCATTCAGCTCTGTCGCCGGGCGCAACGCACGGGCATAGCAGAACAGAAACAGATTACGCACCACCTCTTTCAACACACTCGGTTCACTCGAACTCAGGCCATTGACGTCCAGGTCGCCCTGGTCCTGTAGCTCATTCAGCGCTTCTTCTTCCAGCACCGCACAGACTTCACCGGTTTCCCGATGCAGGATGCGCAGGTAAGGGTGTGGACGGTCCAGCCAGGCATCGATCAAATAAGTCATGGGGCGCATCTCCTTGATGGGTTTCAATGAGAATAATTCTTATTCGTGGAATAGCAAGAGCCTATTGGCGGTTTCCGGTTTTTTTCTGTGTGGATATTGAGAAGGGTCAACGGAGAGGGCAAAACGCCATCCCGCGGCGGGCGCGGGATGGAAGCAACGTATTCAGACTTTGCGCACGAATTCGGACTTGAGCTTCATCGGGCCGATACCGTCGATCTTGCAATCGATATCGTGGTCACCGTCACACAAGCGGATGTTCTTGACCTTGGTGCCGACTTTCACGACCAGAGACGTGCCCTTGACCTTGAGGTCTTTGATCACGGTAATGGTGTCGCCGTCCTGCAGGACGTTGCCCACAGAGTCTTTCTTCACGGTTTCATCGCCGGCCACTTCGGCCTCGCCGTTGGCGGACCACTCATGGGCGCATTCCGGGCAGATCAGTTGGGCGCCGTCTTCGTAGGTGAATTCGGAATTGCATTTCGGGCAGGGTGGCAACGTGCTCACTAAAGCTCCTCGGGAGTCAGGGATGGCTAAAAGTCGCACATTATATAGGGTTTTGTGCGCTGGGCGGTCTGGAATTGGCAATACACACTAAATGTGGGAGGGGGGCTTGCTCCCGATGGCGGTGTGTCAGCCAGCAGATCCGGTGACTGACATACCGCCATCGGGAGCAAACCCCTCCTACATGCAACTATTTTAGTGCGTACGCGCCACCGCAAATTCACTCAGCTCAACCAGGGCATCCCGGTATTCGCTGGCCGGCAGGGCTTGCAGGCATTTGATTGCGCGGGCCACGTAGTCACGCGCCAGTTGCGCGGTGTAGTCCAGCGAGCCCGAGGCTTCCACGGCAGCGCGGATGCTTTCCAGGTCTTCGATGCCGCCTTTCTGGATCGCCTTGCGCACCAGGGCGGCCTGTTCCGGCGTGCCTTCGCGCATGGTGTAGATCAGCGGCAGGGTCGGCTTGCCTTCTGCCAGGTCGTCACCGACGTTCTTGCCCAGGGTTTCGGCGTCGCCACGGTAGTCGAGCAGGTCGTCCACCAGTTGGAACGCCACGCCCAGGTGATCACCAAAGGTGCGCAGGGCTTCGGCCTGTTCGACGGTGGCGCCACACAGCGCGGCGGCGCTGTGGGTGGAGGCTTCGAAGAGCATGGCGGTCTTGCCGCGAATGACTTCCATATAGGTTTCTTCGGTGGTGCTGGCGTCACGCACCTTCGACAGTTGCAAGACTTCGCCTTCGGCGATGATGCGCGTGGCCTGGGAGAGAATCTTCATCACCGGCATCGAGCCCAGCTCGACCATCATTTCGAACGAGCGCGAGTACAGGAAGTCGCCCACCAGCACGCTCGGGGCGTTGCCCCACATCGCGTTGGCGGTCTCGCGGCCACGGCGCATGCCGGACATGTCGACCACGTCGTCATGCAGCAGGGTGGCGGTGTGCAGGAATTCGATGGTGGCGGCGAGCAGGCGCAGGTCATCGCCTTCACGGCCCAGGGCCTTGCCACACAGCAACACTAATAAAGGACGCAGGCGTTTACCGCCCGCCGACGTAATGTAGTCGCCAATTTTGGAGACCAGCGGCACTTTAGACGTCAGCTGCTGCTTGATGATGCCGTCGACGGCGCTAAAATCGTCCGCGACCGCGCGGTAGAAAGCTTGGGGTTGCATCAGCGACAGTCGCTCCAGAAGGGTTGCGCGGCATGCTAGGACCCTGACCCCGCAGTGTCAAGGCGCGATAGACGGCCACTTGCAAGGCCTCAATAGCTTGCGTACAATCGCGCACCCTGAACTTCCTGGGCAGCACCTGCCTTACGCAATTGCATTCGGGACGTCCATCCCATGCAGCCATGCCAGCCAATACCTCTTCTTATAAAGAGCTGGGTGAGCAGGATTATCGGAGAAATACCATGTCGTACGCAGTAATTGTTACTGGTGGCAAGCAATACAAGGTCGCCCCAGGTGAATACCTGAAGATCGAAAAACTGGAACTCGCTACTGGCGACTCCGTGACATTTGATCGCGTTCTGTTGGTCGCCAATGGCGATGACGTGAACATCGGCGCTCCAGTTGTTGCTGGCGCTACCGTTGTGGCTGAAGTGATCTCCCAAGGTCGTCACGATAAAGTCCGCATCATCAAGTTCCGTCGTCGTAAGCACCACATGAAGCGTATGGGCCACCGCCAGTGGTACACCGAGATCAAAATCACCGGTATTCAGGCTTAATTTCAGCCTAATTCCTCACTAGGAGAATTGACTCATGGCACACAAAAAAGCTGGTGGTAGTACCCGTAACGGTCGCGACTCAGAAGCCAAACGCCTTGGCGTTAAGATGTATGGCGGCCAGAAAATCATTCCGGGCAACATCATCGTGCGTCAGCGCGGCACCCAATTCCACGCCGGTTACGGTGTAGGCATGGGTAAAGATCACACCCTCTTCGCGAAAATCGAAGGCGTGATCAAGTTTGAAGTAAAAGGCGCGTTCAACCGCCGTTACGTGAGCGTTGTCGCAGCTTAATTGCGAGATCGCTGGAAAAGCCCTGTCTTGCGACGGGGCTTTTTCGTTTGTGGAGTGAGTCTCTTGCAAAGCTGTTTGTAATGGGCTCAGGCGCTGGATAGGCGGTCGCTGTTTGAGGTCGCTGCGCTCATTTTTGCAAGAGTCTTATGTCTTGGTTTTTTAAGCTCGTCCGTGCGGCGAGAGGCGTTTTGTTATGAAGTTCGTTGATGAAGTTTCCATCCGAGTAAAAGCAGGCGACGGCGGTAACGGTTGCATGAGTTTCCGTCGCGAAAAATTCATCGAAAACGGTGGCCCCAACGGCGGTGACGGCGGTGACGGCGGTTCCATCTACATGATGGCCGACGAAAACCTCAACACCCTGGTCGACTACCGTTACACCCGGCACTTCGATGCCGAGCGTGGCTCCAACGGCGGCAGCACCGATTGCACCGGTAAAAAAGGTGAAGACCTGGTACTGCGCGTACCGGTCGGCACCACGATCATCGACTCCGCGACCCAGGAAGTGATCGGTGACCTGACCAAGGCCGGCCAGAAGCTGATGGTGGTGCAGGGCGGCTGGCACGGTCTGGGTAACACCCGATTCAAATCCAGTACCAACCGTGCGCCACGCCAGACCACGCCGGGCAAGCCGGGCGAGCAGCGTGACCTCAAGCTGGAAATGAAAGTACTGGCGGACGTTGGCCTGTTGGGCCTGCCGAACGCCGGCAAAAGTACCTTCATTCGCTCGGTCTCGGCCGCCAAGCCGAAAGTCGCCGACTACCCGTTCACCACCCTGGTGCCAAACCTGGGCGTGGTCAGCGTCGACCGCTGGAAAAGCTTTGTGATCGCCGATATTCCCGGCCTGATCGAAG
This sequence comes from Pseudomonas sp. S3_A03, assembly GCF_054668275.1. Lineage (NCBI taxonomy): Bacteria > Pseudomonadati > Pseudomonadota > Gammaproteobacteria > Pseudomonadales > Pseudomonadaceae > Pseudomonas > Pseudomonas sp. S3_A03. The sequence continues at coordinate 3,052,593 of NZ_CP162753.1, read as the reverse complement.
GTGCTTCCGATGGCGCGGGCCTGGGGATTCGCTTCCTCAAGCACTTGTCGCGCACGCGTTTGCTGCTGCACCTCGTCGACATGGCGCCGCTGGATGAAACCAGCGCAGCGGATGCGGCCGAAGTGATCGTCAGCGAACTAACCAAGTTCAGCCCGGCTCTGGCCGAGCGTGATCGTTGGCTGGTGCTGAACAAGTGCGACCAGATCCTCGAAGAAGAGCACGAGGAGCGCGTCAAGGAAATCGTCGACCGCCTGGAGTGGACGGGTCCGGTCTACGTGATCTCGGCCATTGCCAAAGAAGGCACCGAACGCCTGACCCGCGACATCATGCGCTACCTGGAAGACCGCGCCGACCGCCTGGCGGCCGACCCGGTGTACAAGGCCGAACTCGCCGAACTCGACCAGCAGATCGAAGACGAAGCCCGCGCCCAGTTGCAAGCCCTGGACGACCAGCGTGCCCTGCGCCGCAGCGGCGTGAAGTCGGTCCATGACATCGGCGACGACGATTGGGACGAAGAAGACGTGGATGATGAAGACGGTCCGGAAATCATTTACGTGCGCGACTGATTCGTTGCAGTAAACTTAAGCGCCGCTCACATGAGCGGCGTTTTGGTATCTGGGTATACGTAGTCACTAATAACGTTATGGGGCGCGCTGGGTCGCGCGGCCCTCACTCTAAGGTTGAAGATGATGCGGAGCAAAGTGACAGGTGCGCAGCGCTGGGTCGTAAAGATCGGCAGTGCATTGCTGACGGCAGATGGCAAGGGCCTGGATCGGGCAGCCATGAGCGTCTGGGTTGAACAGATGGTGGCCTTGCATGAAGCGGGCGTGGAGTTGGTGCTGGTGTCGTCCGGAGCGGTTGCCGCCGGGATGAGCCGCCTCGGCTGGACCGCGCGACCCAGCGCGATGCACGAACTGCAAGCCGCCGCCGCCATCGGCCAGATGGGCCTGGTGCAAGCCTGGGAATCGAGCTTCGCCGAGCACGGCCGCCACACGGCGCAGATCCTGCTGACTCACGACGACCTGTCCGACCGCAAGCGCTACCTCAACGCCCGCAGCACCTTGCGCGCGTTGGTGGAGCTCAAGGTGATTCCGGTGATCAACGAGAACGACACGGTGGTCACCGACGAAATCCGCTTCGGCGACAACGACACCCTGGCCGCCCTGGTGGCCAACCTGGTGGAAGCCGACCTGCTGGTGATCCTCACCGACCGCGACGGCATGTACGACGCCGACCCGCGCAACAACCCCGATGCCCAGCTTATCTATGAAGCGCGTGCCGATGACCCGGCGCTGGACGCCGTGGCCGGCAGCGTCGGCGGTGCCCTGGGCCGTGGCGGCATGCAGACCAAGCTGCGCGCCGCGCGCCTGGCCGCGCGTTCCGGTGCCCACACCATCATCGTCGGTGGCCGCCTGGCGCGCGTACTGGACCGTCTCAAGGCCGGTGAGCGCATTGGCACGCTGCTGTCACCGGAGCGCGGCATGCTGGCGGCGCGCAAGCAGTGGCTGGCCGGGCATCTGCAGACCCGTGGCACCCTGGTGCTGGACGATGGTGCGGTCTCGGCACTTTCCCAGGGCAACAAAAGCCTGCTGCCGGTGGGCGTCAAGCTGGTGCAGGGCAGCTTCCGCCGTGGCGAAATGGTGGTGTGTGTCGCGCCGGACGGTCGCGAGATCGCCCGTGGCCTGGCCAACTACAGCGCCCTGGAAGCGCAGAAAATTATTGGGCAATCGTCTGACGCCATTGTCGGGCTTTTGGGGTATATGGCCGAACCGGAACTGGTTCACCGCGACAACCTGATCCTGGTTTAACCATAGGAAGTACACGATGCGCGTGATGAAGGGATTACTCGGCCTGCTGTTGGCCATGCCGCTGCTGGCCTCGGCCGAAGAGATTGGCCAGGTGTCGACGGTGTTCAAGTTTGTCGGCCCCAATGACCGGATCGTCGTTGAAGCCTTTGACGACCCCAAGGTCGAAGGCGTGACGTGCTACCTGTCGCGCGCCAAGACCGGCGGGGTCAAAGGCGGCCTGGGCCTGGCCGAAGACCGTGCCGAAGCCTCGATCGCCTGCCGTCAGGTGGGGCCGATCCGCTTCAAGGGCGAACTCAAGGACGGCGACGAAGTGTTCAAAGAGCGCACCTCGCTGGTGTTCAAGACCATGCAAGTGGTGCGTTTCCTCGACAAGAAGCGCAACACCCTGGTGTACCTGGTCTACAGCGATCGCCTCATCGAAGGCAGCCCGCAGAACGCCGTCACCGCGATTCCGATTTTGCCGTGGGCGACCGCTCAGTAACCCGCAGGCGAGTTTTGTAATCGGCGTCTATGATTGCAGGCTTGCGGGTTGTAATCTCGAATCACTGCAATGCAAAGACCTGGAATATCTGGAGTTCGTCATGAGTGCTTTCCACGACCTTAAACTCAAAGCTTTAGACGGACAGGAACTGCCGCTGGCGCCCTTCAAGGGGCAAGTCGTGCTGGTGGTCAATGTGGCGTCCAAGTGTGGCTTGACCCCGCAATATGCGGCGTTGGAAAACCTCTATCAGCAATACAAGGACCAGGGGTTTACCGTGCTGGGCCTTCCCTGCAACCAATTTGCAGGCCAGGAGCCGGGTACCGAGCAAGAGATTCAGGCGTTCTGCAGCCGGAACTACGGCGTGACCTTCCCCCTGGGCAGCAAACTCGACGTCAACGGCCCTGATCGTCACCAACTGTACCGCTTGCTGGCAGGCGAGGGCGCCGAGTTTCCAGGGGATATCACCTGGAACTTCGAGAAATTCCTGCTCGGCAAAGACGGTCGCGTACTCGCGCGTTTCTCGCCACGCACGGCGCCGGATGATCCCACAGTCATCCAGGCCATCGAAAAAGCCCTGATCTGACCCTTCCCACTGGGCTTTTGGGGTGAGCGGGCTTGCCCGCGTTGGGCTGCGCAGCAGCCCCGTCTAACCTTTGCCGCTTTTACCCTTTAATCACCCAGATCAATAGTGCTACTCAGCACCGGGCACGGCCCATATTATCCGCGTCATAAACCTCGTCTTTCGTGGAGTGCCCGCATGCCTGTCCAAGCCCTGTTCAAACCCTTCCAGCTCGGTGCACTGCAGCTGTCGACCCGTGTGGTCATGGCGCCGATGACGCGCTCGTTTTCTCCTGGCGGCGTTCCCAATTCCAACGTCATCGAGTACTACCGTCGCCGCGCGGCGGCCGGCGTAGGCCTGATCATCACCGAAGGCACCGTGGTCGGTCACCAGGCCTCCAATGGGTACCCGAATGTGCCGCATTTTTACGGCGAGGCTGCGTTGGCCGGTTGGAAGAAGGTGGTGGATGCCGTCCACGCCGAGGGTGGCAAGATCGTCCCGCAACTCTGGCACGTGGGCAGCGTGCGGCGTATCGGCACCGAGCCGGATGCCAGCGTGCCGGCTTATGGCCCGATGGAAAAACTCAAAGATGGCACGGTGGTCGTCCACGGCATGAGCGCCCAGGACATCAAGGACGTGATCAATGCCTTCGCTCAAGCCGCCAAGGATGCACAAAGCATCGGCATGGACGGTGTAGAGATCCACGGCGCCCACGGCTATCTGGTGGACCAGTTCTTCTGGGAAGGCAGCAACCAGCGTACCGACGAATATGGCGGCAGCCTGGCCAACCGTTCGCGGTTTGCCATCGAATTGATCCAGGCCACGCGCGCAGCCGTCGGCCCGGACTTCCCTATCATCTTCCGTTTCTCCCAGTGGAAGCAGCAGGATTACACCGCACGCCTGGTGCAAACCCCTGAAGCGCTGGGTGAGTTCCTGAAGCCGTTGTCCGACGCGGGCGTGGATATTTTCCACTGCTCCACCCGCCGTTTTTGGGAGCCGGAATTCGAAGGCTCCGACCTCAACCTGGCCGGCTGGACCCGCCAACTCACCGGCAAACCGACCATTACGGTGGGCAGCGTCGGCCTGGATGGCGAATTCCTGCAGTTCATGGTCAACACCGACAAAGTTGCGCAGCCAGCCAGCCTGGAGAAACTGCTGGAGCGCCTGAACAACGATGAGTTCGATCTGGTTGCCGTGGGCCGTGCGCTGCTGGTTGATCCGGAGTGGGCGTTGAAGGTACGGGAAGGTCGCGAGGGCGATATTCTGCCGTTCAGTCGTGAGGCGTTGACGACCCTGGTCTAAGCGGCGCCAGCGATCTGACAAGCCTCACGCGTGTCAGATCAGGCGCGAGGCCCCCGCAAGCGCAGGCTGCTCGCCGCACGCCCCACGCAGTTGCTGTTCGAACTGCTCGATAATCGCCGGCCAGCCCTGGCGGCTGGCGTGTTGGCGTGCATTCAGGCGCGCCCTGCGCAACGTTTCCCGTTCTTCCAGCAGCCAAATGGCCGCATCGCAAAACGCATCCTCATCCCCCGGCATCGCCAGCACACCGTTGTAGCCATGGCGGATGTGCTGGGTGGCGGCCGCCTGGTCATAAGCCACTACGCCCAACCCTGAAGCCATTGCTTCCAACACCACATTGCCAAAGGTTTCGGTCAGGCTGGGGAACAGGAACAGATCCCCAGAGGCGTAATGCCTTGCCAGTTCCTCGCCGCGCTGGGTCCCGCAAAACACCGCGTCGGGCAGCTCGCGCTCCAGCAACAGGCGTTGCGGGCCGTCGCCGACGATGATCAGCCGCATTCGGCGCTGTGGGTACGTTGCCCGCAAGGCATCGAAACAGCGTTTGAGTAACCCGAGGTTTTTCTCCTGGGCCAGGCGCCCAACGTGCAGCACGGCAATATCGTCGTTTGCCAGGCCCCAGCCCTCACGCAGTGCGTTGTCGCGCTTGATCGGGTGGAACAGTTGGCTGTCGACCCCACGCGACAACATCCCCAGGCGTTCGAAATGCCGACGCTCCAGTTCCAGGCGCTGGCTGGCGCTGGGCACCAGGGTCAGGGTGGAGCGGTTATGAAACCAGCGCAGGTACTGCGTGACCATGCGGCTCAACAGGCTCAAACCGTACTGGTTGGAGTACTGCTGGAAGTTGGTGTGAAAACCGCTGACCACGCTGATCCCCAAGCGCCGCGCCGCCCGCAAGGCCGACAGCCCCAGCGGCCCCTCGGTGGCGATATACAGCACGTCCGGGCGCTGCCGTGTCCAGCGTCGCAGCAGCTTGTGCATCGAAGATTGACCCCATTGCAGGCCTGGGTAACCGGGCAACGGCCAGCCACGGCACAACAACAATTGGTCGTCGCTGGGGCGGCTTTGGTCGGCGCCCTGGCGTGGGCGTACCAGTTCGACTTGATGGCCACGCGCACGTAGCCCTTCGCACAGGCGGCCAAGGGTATTGGCCACTCCGTTGATCTCTGGCGGGAAGGTTTCGGTAATCAGGGTGATATGAAGCAAAGCAGTCGTCATGACCCACAGTGTCCCTGTGGGCCATGTCGCCATTGTGTCGTGCAGATGATGGATTTATGACGGGGTCACTTTCGCCACGGCCATCGCCTCGGCACCCTGCTCGCGCACCCAGAACAACGTCGCCCCGGCCACCGCCGCCGGCATCATCAGCAGGTTGAGCACCGGCACCAGCAGCACCAGGTAGACGATCCCGCCGAAGCTCATGCTCTGCCAGCGTTTCTGGCGCAGCCAGGCGAGCATTTCGTTCCAGCCCAGCTTGTGGTTGTCGGCCGGGTAGTCGATGTATTGGATCGCCATCATCCACACGCCGAACAACAGCCACAACGGCGCGGCGATCAGGTTGACCACCGGGATAAACGACAGGATAAACAGGCCGATGGCCCGCGGCAGGAAATAACCCAGCTTGCGCATTTCACGGGCCAGGGTGCGCGGCACCATGGCGATCAGCTCGCCCCAACTAAAGGCCGGGAAGTCATCGGTGCCACGCACCACCACTTCGACCTTTTCCGAGAGAAAGCCATTGAACGGTGCCGCGATGATATTGGCGAGCATGGTGAAGGTGAAAAACACCATCAGCACCACCAGCACCACAAACAACGGCCAGAGCAGGTAATTCAAAAAGCTCAGCCAACTCGGCAGGGTCGGCATCAAATGGTCAACCCAGAGGCTGAACTGATGACCGGCGAAATAAATCAGGCCGACGAACAGCACGAGATTGATCACCAGCGGTAGCAGCACAAACAGGCGCAAGCCAGGGCTCAGCACCAGTTTGAGGCCTTCACGCAGGTATTGCGGGCCGGAAAGAGCAGGGGCAGGCATGGAAAACTCCGAGCATAGGGACGAACGCGCCGACCTTACCGGCTTTGTATTCCGGGCGAAAGCGGCGACATCAGCGGTAACAAACCTGTCGATTGACCGAGCCGACTGCATAGAGACCACCTATGAGCTGGATTGTTATTCCGTATTTCCTTAATCTTGCCCCCCTCTATACGCTGCACCCATTATTTTCAGGATCTGCGAGTTCAAGCCTTCCCCAAGTGCTTCGCGGTCCTTTTTTATTCCAGCCGTCTTGTAGTCCGGGCGGTCGATAGGAGCGAGTCATGTCTGATACCCGTCATTCGCGAGTGATTATTCTGGGTTCCGGCCCTGCCGGTTACAGCGCTGCCGTCTATGCTGCCCGGGCCAACCTCAAGCCGCTGCTGATCACCGGCATGCAGGCGGGCGGTCAGTTGACCACCACCACCGAAGTCGACAACTGGCCTGGGGATGTCCACGGCCTGACCGGCCCGGCGCTGATGGAACGCATGAAAGAGCACGCCGAGCGCTTTGAAACCGAGATCGTGTTTGATCACATCAACAAGGTCGACTTCTCCAAGAAGCCTTACAGCCTGACCGGCGACAGCGGCGTGTACACCTGTGACGCGCTGATCATCGCCACCGGTGCCAGCGCCCGCTACCTTGGCCTGCCGTCGGAAGAGGCGTTCATGGGCAAGGGCGTTTCGGCCTGCGCCACCTGCGACGGGTTCTTCTACCGCAACAAGCCGGTCGCCGTGGTCGGTGGCGGCAACACTGCCGTGGAAGAGGCGCTGTACCTGGCCAACATCGCCAGCACCGTGACTCTGGTTCACCGCCGCGAAACGTTCCGCGCCGAGAAGATCCTGATCGACAAGCTGCACGCCCGTGTCGCTGAAGGCAAGATCATCCTCAAGCTCAATGCCACCCTGGACGAAGTCCTGGGCGACAACATGGGCGTGACCGGTGCCCGCCTGAAGAACAACGACGGCAGCTTCGACGAGCTGAAAGTCGACGGTGTGTTCATCGCTATCGGCCACACCCCGAACACTTCGCTGTTCGAAGGTGTGCTGGAAGCCAAGGATGGTTACCTGGTGGTGCAGGGCGGCCGTGAAGGCAATGCCACCGCGACGAACATCGAAGGTATCTTTGCCGCGGGTGACGTGGCTGACCACGTGTACCGCCAGGCCATCACCTCGGCCGGCGCCGGTTGCATGGCGGCTCTGGATGCCGAGCGGTACCTCGATGGGTTGAAGGACGCTTCGTTCTAACCAACGCCGCAAAAAAACAAATGTGGGAGGGGCGGTGCGACGATTCGACTTGCTCCCGATAACAGGGTGTCAGTCACCGGATTTTTGGCTGATTCACCGCTATCGGGAGCAAGTCGAATCGTCGCACCGCCCCTCCCACATTTTGGTTTGCGTCTGGCTTAGGGTTTGCGGATCAGAGGCTGTGCGGTGAATTTGACACCGGCCAGGCCATGCTCGATCAGCGCCCGAATATTGCCGTGATCGCTGCCCTCAGGCGTAGCCACCACCGAACGGTAATGCTCCCCAAACGCCAGCAACGCCTCCTGGTCACTCAACCCTTCCAGCAGCGCCAAACCCAGGGTCTTGCACGAACCTTCGTTCTGCCCGGCGGCGTTTTCCACGCCGCCGTTGGTGAAGGCTTGCGGCTGGTAGTCGTAGCCGGCAGCGACAAAGGCCAAGGTGTCGGCAAACGCGTGTTCGCCACTGTTGAGGCTTGCGCGCAGGGTGTTCAAATCAGTCATGGGTTTTTCCTTTGACGAACGCCGCGTGTTGCTCGGCGCTGGCTTCTTTCTGGTAGTGGGCTTTCCACTCGGCGTACGGCATGCCATACACCACTTCACGGGCGTCATCGAGGCTGACGTCGATCTGGCGCTCATCGGCCTCGGCCTTGTACCACTTGGATAAGCAGTTGCGGCAGAAACCGGCGAGGTTCATCAGGTCTATGTTCTGCACATCCTTGCGGCTGTCCAGGTGCGCCACCAGCCTGCGGAAGGCTGCGGCTTCGAGTTCGAGGCGTTGTTGGTCGTTCATAAGGCTCACTTAACTATCAGCGGCTGGCCGCCAGAGTGATCGAAACCGACTCGGCAAAACGCAGCGCATGGGGCTTGTCCACTTCGACTTCGGCGTACAGGACCGATTCATTGCTCATCACCAGGTCCAGCAACTCCTGGGTCAGGCGCTCGAGCAGGGCAAAACGGTTGCCCTCCACGTGGGCGATGATTGCCTTGGTGATGGTGCGGTAGTTCAGGGCATGGTCGATGTCGTTGTCGCGCACGGCTTCCTGGGCGGCATACAGGATGGTCAGGTTGATCAGCACATCCTGCTTGTTGAGGATCTCGTCCTCATTGATGCCGATATAGGTGCGCAGGCACAGGTCCTTGACCCGGATGCGCGCCATGCCTGGTTGAAATTGTGGCATTGCTACTTGCTCCGTCCAATCAGTTGCAGGAACTCCATGCGCGTGGTGTTCGACTCGCGGAAGGCGCCGAGCATCACCGAGGTGTTCATGGTTGAATTCTGTTTTTCCACACCGCGCATCATCATGCACATGTGCTTGGCCTCGATCACCACCGCCACGCCGGCGGCCTGGGTCACGTTCTGGATGGCGTCGGCGATTTGCCGCGTGAGGTTTTCCTGGATCTGCAGGCGCCGGGCGAACATGTCGACGATGCGCGCCAGCTTTGACAGGCCCAGCACCTTGCCGGTTGGAATATAGGCCACGTGAGCCTTGCCGATAAAGGGCAGCAGGTGGTGTTCGCACAGCGAGTACAACTCGATGTCCTTGAGAATCACCATCTCGTCGTTGTCGGAGGCGAACAGTGCGCCGTTGACGATGGTTTCCAGGTTCTGCTCATAACCATGACACAGGTATTGCATGGCCTTGGCGGCGCGTGTGGGCGTATCGAGCAGGCCTTCGCGCTCCGGGTCTTCACCCAAGCCCTTGAGAATCTCACGGTAATGGTGGGGCAGGGATAAAGTCATACAACATCCTCACAAACGGCTTACTTGATATGCCGCCCGCCGTTGACGGTCAGGGTGGTACCGGTGACATAGGGATTGTCCAGCAGGTAACGCACGCTCTGGTAGATCACCTCGGGGCCGGGCTCGATGCCCAATGCCGACTTGGCCAGGACCTTGGCGCGGTAGGCCGCGTCGTCGTCCGCGTTGAACATCACCATCGCCGGGGCGATGCCGTTGACCTTGATCTGCGGCGCCAACTGCGCGGCAAATGACAGTGTCAGGCTGTTGAGCCCCGCCTTGGTGGCGCAATAGGCGATGTGCTGACGGCTGCCCTTGCGCACCACATCGTCGCTGATATGCACGATATCGGCAGGTGATGAGCGTTGCAGCAACGGTGAACAATGCAGGTTGATCAGGTAGGGCGCAAGCATGTGTACGCTGAACATGTCGCTGAACGCGCGACTTTCATCGCCTGGCGTTTCCGCGACCCAGGCCGAAGCGTTGTGGATGATCGCACGCAGGCTCTGGGTATGGGTGTTCAGTTCAGCAATAAACGCCAGGATCCCGGCCTCGCTGGAGAAATCGGCAAACACGCCGATCGCACCCCGTTCGCGCAGGGCCTGCACGCCGGGGCGTTCGCTGCGGTAGCTGAAAATCACCGACTGGCCCTCGTCCAGCAGGCGCTGGGCGCAATGCTGGCCGACGCGCTGGCCGGCGCCGGTGATCAGGATCGGGGCGTTCGTTGCAGTCATGGGAGGCTCGCGTCGCTGGCAGGCGCAAATCATACCAGCGACGGGCCGCCCCTGTACTCACGCCGCCGCTTCGGTGGCCTTGCGCGGTGCCGGCGCGGGATGCAGCCAGTTCGAAAGCAGGTGGGTCGACAGCGGAATGAACAGGTAAACCATCAGCGGTGTGAGCGCCAGCGTGCTGACCAGTACGCGCGGCAGCAGGGCCAATTCGTTGAGCAATGGCCCCAGTACAAAGTTGAACAGCAGCGACACCGGGAAAAACGCCAGCCAGATCGCCACGGCCTGCTTCCAGCGCGGCGGCCTTGAACCCACCGCACCGAACCAGCCATCGATGCCGCGCACGCGGTGCTCGGAGGGGTCGGCAAACAGCTCGCTGCCACGGCTCAGCCAGGCGCCGCGGGACGCGGAAAACTCCCAGGCGTGCAGGGTCTTTTCGTCGGCGAAGCGGAAAATGATCTGGAACTCATCATCGTTGGGCGGTGGCGCGAGCACGCCTGAACCCAGGTAACCGGGGAAGTCCGTAGCCAGTTGCTCGCCTTCGCGCAGCCAGGCCATCAGTTCTTCGTAACGACCTTTGGCGACGCGGCGCGCAACCATCAAGGTGACGGGAGAGGTAGACATTGTGTATCTCCAAGTATTCGGGTGCGTTCAACCGGGTAGGTGGTGCACGGACGACGCTGCGGGGTGGTGCCGCGTCGTTGCTCTTTTCACCAGAGCAGACAGGCAAGAATTATTCCTGTTTTAGCGCAATAAATCAGCGACATTGGTCCGAAAAGCACAGAACTTGAAAAAGACAGGTGTAAAGGCGTTAAATAAGCGCCCAATATCCGTCGGTGTTTTGCTCTCAAATGCCCGTGATTACTGCTCCCATTGATAGTCTTTCGCATCTGGAACCGGTCGACGCCGACGCGTTGTTTCCAATCCGTGAAGTCTCGAGATTGACAGGCGTCAACCCGGTCACCCTGCGTGCCTGGGAGCGCCGTTATGGCCTGATCCAGCCCCTGCGCACCGAAAGCGGGCACCGTCTCTACTCCCAAGCCGATATCGTGACCGTCAATCGTATTCTCGATTGGATTGAGCGCGGGGTGGCGGTCAGCAAAGTGGGCAAAATTCTTGCCCGCGACGAGCAGCAGGCCGAAGCGGTTCGCGCTCAGCGGGGCGCCGTCGAAGAGTGCGAGTGGTCGCAGTGGCGGGCCCGCCTGCGGCAGGCCGTCAGTGCCTTTGATGATCGTCAACTGGAATGCCTGTATGGCCGAATCTGCGCGACCTACCCCCTCAGCGTGGCATTCCAAGACATCTTGATGCCCCTCTGGAATGAACTGTTGCGTCATCAAGGCCGTTTCGGCCAGGCCAGTGAATGGCTGTTTTACGACTCTTTCCTGCGTATCCATACCTTTGAGCGCTTGCACCTGGCGAGCGTGTCGCCTGCGCCTCGGGTATTGCTGGCGGCGATGCCCGGCGAGTGCCGTAAATTGGAGCTGCTGGTGGCGGCAATGCTGATGAGCGGGGAAGACCTGGCCGTGAAGGTGCTGGGCATGGGCCAGCCATTTGATGAGTTGACGCTGGTGTGTGAGAAGGCTCGTCCGAAGGCGCTGGTGATGTTCTCCAACTATTCACATAACCACGAACTGGTCGGGCGCCTGAACCGTCTGGCGCAGACCCTGGACTGCCCGCTGTTCATCGCCGGGGCCGCTTCGGACCTGGCGGAACACGACCTCGCGGGGTCTTCCGTCGGTTGCCTGGGCAGTGAAGGGCGCTTGATGCAGCGCCGCTTGCAGCAGTTTCTCCGTGGCAGCCTGGATACCTGAGGTCAGGCGTGCACGTGCGGGTGCATCAGGCGATGTTGATGCAGGATGAACTGGCGCAGGCGCTCGGTTTCGCCCCCATCAGTCTGGCTCAAGCGGTAGGCAAACAGGCCACGGGCGGTTTCCCGCTCCAGCGTGCCACGCAACGCGATGCGTTCGTAGCCGGACGGGCTGAACCACAGTGAAAAGGTCCTGGGTGGTTTGATCCGGCCGCGAATTTCCACCAGCACGCCCTTGAACGACACTTCATGCACCCAAAGCGCGCCAGGAGTACCCCTGACGTTCTCCAATGCCACCGGTTCCTCAAGTGCCATGCGCCACGGCCGGATCATCGGCCCGTCTTCGAAAATGCTCGGTACCCCCAAGCGCAGATGCACCGCATTGAACTCATCTTCGACCAGATGCAGAGGGAAGGTCAGTTGCTGGTTGTCGAACTGCGCCTGGATGGTGACCTGGTCGTGGGCCGCCAGCCGGGTGAGCAAGTCGCGAATCTGTGCGCCTCCATTGACGGTCAGGCTCGACGAAGCCTCATGCAGGTTCAGTTGCGGGTTGTGCTGCATGCTCTGGATGAAATCCAGTTCGTCTTGGGTCAAGAGTGCGTTGCGTGGCATCGCGGTTGCTCAATAGAAGGGCATTAAAGTGCCATTATCCTACCGAATGGCTGCGGATTCTAAATTTTGTTAGATCCGCTCGTCGCCTTGAGCGCGGCCAGCTCGGCCTTGACCCCCGCCAGTTCGCTTTCCAACTGGGTAACACGCTGCTGGGCCTTGACCTGGAGCGTGACGTCCTTTTGTACGCCGACAAAATAGGTTTGTTTATCGGCCTCGTTATACACCGTTGAAAGTGACAGCTCATTCCAGAAATGGCTGCCGTCCTTGCGGTAATTACGCAGGATCTCCCGGCACGCACCGCCGTCCTCCAAGGCTTCGCGAATCGCCATCAGGGCCGGCTGGTCGCGGTCGCCTGACTGCAGGAAGCGGCAGTCCTGATAGAGGATTTCATCCAGCGTATAGCCGGTCAGCCGTTCGAAAGCCGGGTTGACGTAAATCAGCGGCTTGTCCTTGCCTTCGCGTTCGGCGACCACAATGCCGTCGTTGGAAGCGTTGACGACCATTTGCATCAGCTTGGCGTTAATCATTGAGCGATCCGTGGCTTTTATGTGCAAAGGAGCAGTTTATGGCAACTTCGGAATCTTGCACGACGGGCCCCGAAATATTTGCGTCGCTGTTAATATCCCAGGCTTTCACTCAACTACAGGATCAGATTGATGAAAGTCGCCATCCTTTCGGGCTCGGTGTACGGCACGGCGGAAGAAGTTGCCCGCCACGCCGCAAGCATCCTCACTAAGGCCGGTTTCGAAACCTGGCACAACCCGCGCGCCACCTTGGCCGACGTGCAGGCTTTTGCCCCGGACGCCTTCCTGGCCGTGACCTCCACCACCGGCATGGGCGAATTGCCCGACAACCTGCAACCGCTGTACTCGACCATTCGCGATCAGTTGCCCGCCGCCTGGCGTGGCCTGCCCGGCGCGGTGATCGGCCTGGGCGATGCGAGCTACGGCGATACCTTCTGTGGCGGCGGCGAACAGATGCGCGAGTTGTTCGGTGAGTTGGGTGTACATGAAGTGCTGCCGATGTTGCGCCTGGACGCCAGCGAAAGCGTCACCCCGGAAGCCGACGCCGAGCCTTGGCTGGCCGAAGTTGGTTAGCGCACTGCGCAATTGAACGGGCTTTGCCGACGGTGCGCGGCAGTTTTATTGACGGCGTCTCTTTGACGCCGTTTAAACAAAATTAAACTATCCTCACAGCTGACTCGCTCGGTCATCAAGCTGGCTGCGAAGGCAACTCCTTCGGCCAGGGCGTCTGACTAGACTGGCCCATCACTTAAAAAAACAATAAGAACGTGCGCCAAGGAGGTCATTGCCGTGAGCCTAGCCCCGGTTGTATCGCCGCAGAATGTCAAAGACCAGGTCAGCGCTGCCGAATGGCAAACCCGTGTCGACCTGGCGGCCTGCTACCGCCTGGTGGCGCTGCATGGCTGGGATGATTTGATCTTCACCCATATCTCGGCCAAGGTGCCGGGCACCGATGATTTCCTGATCAACCCCTACGGGCTGATGTTCCACGAGATCACCGCGTCGAGCCTGGTCAAAGTCGACCAGGCCGGCAACAAGCTGATGGACAGCCCCTACGAGATCAACCCGGCGGGCTACACCATCCACAGCGCCATCCATGAAGTGCGTCACGACGTGACCTGCGTGCTGCACACCCACACCGCCGCCGGTGTTGCGGTGGCCGCGCAAAAGCAAGGTGTGTTGCCGATCAGCCAGCAATCGATCTTCGTGCTGTCGAGCCTGGCCTATCACGCCTATGAGGGTGTGGCGCTGAATCACGAAGAGAAGGCGCGCCTGCAAGCCGACCTGGGCGACAAGCATTTCCTGATGCTGCACAACCATGGGCTGCTGACCTGCGCCAACACCATCGCCGACACCTTCCTGATGATGTTTACCTTCCAGCGTGCCTGCGATATCCAGGTGCTGGCGCAAAACGGCGGCGCGGAACTGATCGCCATCGGCCCGCAGATTCTGGCGGGCGCCAAGGCCATGGTGGCGGCGGTCACCAAGAGTGCTCAAGGTATGGGGGGCGCGCTGGCCTGGCCGGCGTTGCTACGTAAATTGGATGCTCAAGACCCGGGGTATAGAAGCTGATGCCACTCGCCGAGATCCCCCTCAGAGCCTGGCGCAAGCGCAGCCAGAGTTTCGATTTTCGCGGCCACACCCTCCGCTATTGGGTGGCGGGGCAGGGCGAACCCTTGCTGTTGATCCATGGCTTCCCCCACGGCCAGTTGGGACTGGCATTACCTGTGGCAGCCCCTGACCCAGCACAACCTGGTCATTGCGTGTGACATGCTCGGCTTCGGCGATTCGGCCAAGCCGCTCGATCACGGCTACTGCCTGTTGGAGCAGGCGGATGTGCAACAAGCCCTGCTCGAACACCTGCGGGTTGAGCAGCCGGTGCATGTGCTGGCCCATGACTACGGGGACAGCGTCGCCCAGGAACTGTTGGCTCGCCATTCCGAGGGCCGGTTCCGGATGGCCAGTTGCGTGTTTCTCAACGGCGGGTTGTTCCCGGAAACCCATCGCCCGGCGTTGGTACAAAAGCTCTTGCTCAGCCCATTGGGCTGGATGATCGGTCGAGCCTTCGGGCGCAATGCCCTGGCGAACAGCTTCAACGAGATTTTCGGCCCCGATACCCGCCCCAGCGAAAGCGCCCTGGACGACTTCTGGAGCCTGATCGACGGCAATGACGGCACGCGCATCCTGCACAAATTGATTGCCTACATCCCTCAGCGTCGGCGCCTGCGTGAGCGCTGGGTTACGGCGATGCAACAGGGTGAGGTACCGCTGAAGCTGATCAACGGCGAGCTCGACCCCATCTCCGGTGTTCATATGCTGGAGCGTTACCACCAGTTGGTGCCCCACGCCGACACGGTGTTGCTCGCCAATATCGGCCACTACCCGCAGATCGAGGCGCCGGTGCAGGTGCTCAAGCACTACCTGGCGTTTCGTGAGCGCATCCGGCAGGTTGAGTCGCGAGTGGCTTATTCCTGAGCCGCAGGATCATCCCCCAGCCTTATCGAGCACCATTCAGCCCTGGCCGTTTTTATTGTGACCAGAGACGCTGTGCCTGACACTCCACCCATTGCCATTGTCGCCATTGGAGTTCGGTATGAGTGAGTCAGTGCAGTTCCAGGATAAGGTCGTGATCGTCACCGGCGCCGGCGGCGGCTTGGGCCGGGCCCATGCGCTGTTGTTCGCCAGGCACGGGGCCAAGGTACTGGTCAACGATCTGGGTGGTTCTACCCAGGGCGAAGGCGCCAATGCGTCGGCAGCTGATCGGGTGGTGGCTCAAATCCGCGCGGCGGGCGGTATCGCCGAGGCCAACCATGACTCTGTCACCGACGGTGACAAGATCGTGCAGCACGCACTGGACGCCTTCGGCCGCATCGATGTGGTGGTCAACAATGCCGGCATCCTGCGCGATAAAACCTTCCACAAAATGGACGACGCCGACTGGGACCTGGTTTACCGCGTGCATGTCGAAGGCGCCTACAAAGTCACCCGCGCCGCCTGGCCCCATCTGCGTGAGCAAGGGTATGGCCGGGTGATCTTCACCGCGTCCACTTCGGGCATCTACGGCAACTTTGGCCAGTCCAACTACGGCATGGCCAAGCTTGGCCTGTATGGCCTGACCCGTACCCTGGCGCTGGAAGGGCGCAAGAACAACATCCTAGTCAATGCCATCGCCCCCACCGGCGGCACGCGCATGACCGAAGGCCTGATCCCGCCGCAGGTATTCGAGCGCCTCAAGCCGGAGCTGGTCAGCCCGCTGGTGGTGTACCTGGGCAGCGAGGCGTGCCAGGAAACCTCGGGTCTATTCGAAGTGGGCGGCGGCTGGGTCGGCAAGACCCGCTGGGAGCGCAGCCTGGGTGTGGGTTTTGACCCCGAGGCCGGTTTTTCGCCCGATGACGTGGCGGCGCACTGGCAGCAGATCTGCGATTTCGAAGGCGCAGCCCATCCTCAAGACAACATCGAGGCGTTGAAGGAGATGATGGCCAACCTGCAGAAATACAGCCTGTGATCGTTGCTTGAATACCCTTGAATATGACGGGGCGCCATGGGCGCCCCGTTTTTTATTCCAGGCATAAAAAAGGCCGCTGCAAACGCAGCGGCCGAAGTAAGACGTTGGATCAAGGAGCGACAAATCAACGTCAGTGAACACCGGTAACAGATTGAAAACAGGCACCAATCCATTTGAACATGGCTTTTCTTCCGGTGGCGGAAGCGGGCGGTTTGCCCTGAAAGCCCGGCAAGAATAGCCGTTGGTAACACAATGAGTAATAGCGCTTCGGGACAAGGACTGTTACCGATACGGCAACAGTTGCCCTGGGCGCCATCCATCCCCCTGATAAGCCACCATCCACCCGATCCATGCCGTCGCCAAGACCCCAGCCAGAGCGCCCGGTAATCCTTTTTGAGCGACAACGCGAATCCCTCCTTGGTGCGCTTATCGCTCCCGATGCGCGGCAGTAGGGTGGAGCCTTCTGTCACTCACCGGGGAAGACGCATGACAAAAACAACAATGCGCGCCATCTTCACGCCACAGGCGCTGGCCGCTGCGGTTGCCTTGGGTTGCTGCGCCCAGGCTCAGGCTGTTTCGTTCAATATTGGCGAGATCGAAGGGCAATTCGATTCGTCGTTGTCGGTGGGTGCGAGTTGGGGCATGCGCGATGCCGACAAGAGCCTGGTCGGCACCGTCAACGGCGGTACGGGGCAAGCGTCCACCGGGGATGACGGGCGGCTCAATTTCAAGAAGGGCGAAACCTTCTCCAAGATCTTCAAGGGCCTGCACGACCTTGAGCTCAAATACGGCGACACCGGTGTGTTCGTTCGCGGCAAGTACTGGTACGACTTTGAACTCAAGGACGAAGACCGCGAGTTCAAACAGATCAGCGACCACAACCGCAAGGAAGGCGCCAAGTCCAGCGGCGCGCAGATCCTCGATGCGTTCGTCTACCACAACTACTCCCTGGGCGACCTGCCGGGCACCGTGCGCGCCGGTAAGCAAGTGGTCAGTTGGGGCGAAAGTACCTTCATCGGCAACTCCATCAACAGCATCAACCCGATTGACGTGTCGGCGTTCCGTCGGCCCGGTGCCGAGATCAAGGAAGGCCTGATCCCGGTGAACATGCTATTCGCGTCCCAGAGCCTGACCAGCCAGCTGACCGTGGAGGGTTTCTACCAGTTGGAGTGGGACCAGACCGTGCTGGATAACTGCGGCACGTTCTTCGGTGGGGATGTGGCGGCGGATGGTTGCACGGGTAACTACACGGTGGGCAGCCCCGGGATTGCGCCGTTGCAACCCATCGCGGCGGCGCGCGGCCAAGGCTTTGTGGTGACACGCGAAGGGGTGGTGGTGCAGCGCGCCGGCGACCGCGATGCAAGGGACTCCGGCCAGTTCGGCGCGGCCTTGCGCTGGTTGGGCGACGACACCGAGTACGGTCTGTATTTCATGAACTACCATAGCCGCACCCCGACCGTGGGCACGATTACCGCCAACACTAACCTGGCGACTATCGGTGGCATCGCCGCCGCCGCCCCGGCGGGCTTCGGTTCGGCCCTGGCCCAGAGCACCATGCTTGGCCGCGGCCAGTATTACTTGGAATATCCGGAAGACATCCGTCTGTTCGGCGCGAGTTTCTCCACCACCTTGCCCACCGGCACCGCGTGGACCGGTGAGATCAGCTATCGCCCGAATGCCCCGGTGCAGTTGAATACCACCGACCTGACCCTGGCCTTGGTCAACCCGATCGCCGGCCAACTCGCCTCGCCCATCCGCAGCAATTTCGGCAGCGACAACAAAGGCTATCGCCGCAAGGAAATCACCCAGATCCAAAGCTCCCTGACTCAGTTCTTCGACCAGGTGCTGGGCGCCGAACGCCTGACGCTGGTGGGCGAAGCGGCCGTGGTACACGTGGCCGGGCTGGAAGATAAATCCAAACTGCGTTACGGCCGTGATTCGGTGTACGGCGCCTATGGTTTCCAGGGCGACACCGACGGTTTCGTCACTTCCACCTCGTGGGGCTACCGCGCGCGGGCGATCCTGGACTACAACAACGCGATTGCCGGGGTGAACCTCAAGCCCAACCTGTCCTGGTCCCATGACGTGGCCGGTTACGGTCCCAACGGTCTGTTCAATAAAGGCGCCAAGGCCATCAGCGTCGGCGTGGATGCGGACTACCGCAGCACCTACACCGCCAGCCTCAGCTACACCGATTTCTTCGGTGGCGACTACAACACCCTGACCGACCGTGACTTCCTCGCCCTCAGCTTCGGCGTGAACTTCTGATCTGGCTTAAAGAAGGACAAGAACCTATGCGTAAGACAATTGCAGTATTGGCCCTGAGTCTGTTGGCCGCCCACGTGATGGCGGCGGTGTCGCCGGAAGAAGCCGCCAAGCTGGGCACCACCCTGACCCCGGTCGGTGCCGAAAAGGCCGGCAACGCCGACGGCTCGATCCCGGCCTGGACCGGCGGCATCCCGAAAAACGCCGGCGCGGTGGACAGCAAAGGTTTCCTTGCCGACCCATTCGCCAGCGAAAAACCGCTGTTCGTGATCACCGCCGCCACCGTCGACAAGTACAAAGACAAGCTCTCCGACGGCCAGGTGGCGATGTTCAAGCGCTACCCCGAGACCTACAAGATCCCGGTGTACCCCAGCCACCGTACGGTCAACCTGCCGGCGGATATCTACGAGTCGATCAAGCGCAGCGCGCTGAACGTCAAGGCGATCAATGACGGTAACGGCCTGGAAAACTTCACCGGCAACCGTTACTACGCATTCCCGATTCCGAAGAACGGCGTGGAGGTGCTGTGGAACCACATCACCCGTTACCACGGCGGTAACTTGCGCCGCATCATCACCCAGGCCACCCCGCAGACCAACGGCAGCTACACGCCGATCCGCTTCGAAGAAGAAGTGGCGGTGCCGCAAGCGATCCCGGATATCGATCAGGCCAAGGCGGCCAACGTGCTCAGCTATTTCAAGCAATCGGTCACCGCCCCTGCGCGCCTGGCGGGCAACGTGCTGTTGGTGCATGAAACCCTCGACCAAGTGAAGGAGCCACGCCTGGCCTGGATCTACAACGCCGGCCAACGCCGCGTGCGACGTGCGCCGCAAGTGTCCTACGACGGCCCGGGCACCGCCTCCGACGGCCTGCGCACCACCGACAACTTCGACATGTTCTCCGGCGCACCCGACCGCTATGACTGGAAGCTGGTGGGCAAAAAAGAGATGTACATCCCCTACAACAGCTACAAGCTCGACTCGCCCTCGCTCAAGTACGACGACATCATCAAGGCCGGGCACATCAACCAGGACCTGACCCGTTACGAACTGCACCGGGTGTGGGAAGTGGTCGGTACGGTCAAGCCCAGCGAGCGGCATATCTATGCCAAGCGCCACATGTACATCGACGAAGACAGCTGGCAAGTCGCGCTGGTGGATCACTACGACGGCCGCGGCCAACTGTGGCGGGTTGCCGAAGGCCATGCGCAGTTCTACTACGACCACCAGGTGCCGGCCTACACGGTGGAAACCCTGTATGACCTGATCGCCGGGCGCTACATCGCACTGGGCATGAAAAACGAGGAGAAAAGCAACTTCGTGTTCGGCTTCGCGGCCAAGGCGGCGGACTACACCCCGGCGGCCTTGCGGGCTGAGGGCGTGCGCTGATCCCGGATCGAAGTGGAGGCAAAATCTGGGAGGGGGCTTGCTGCCCCCTCCCACACTGGTTTTGTACACATGGGGTTCTATGCATGGCCCTCAATCACCCCGCTGAATACTTCTTCAACAACCGCCCGCCTCAGGACTAGGGTACGCATCACGTTGCATAACAATAAAAACGCAGGATGCAGCAATGACTGCCATGACACGCTGCCTGGACCGTCCTGGATTCATGCCTCGGCTGTCCGCCCATCATCTGCTGCGCCCGCGCCTGGCCGAGCCGTTGCTGGCGGCGCAGGTACGGGTCAAGTTGTTGTGCGCTCCCGGCGGCAGCGGCAAGAGTGCCTTGCTCGCTGAATGCGCATTGCAGGCGCCGACGGGTTGCCAGGTGTATTGGCTGCCCCTCAATGGCGTGGCCCTCAGCCCGCTCGACCTGTGCCGACACCTGGCGCAGAACCTGGGCCTGACGTTTACCGATGAAGCCACCTTGTTGCTGGACCTCAGCCGTTGGCAGACCCCTGCCTGGCTGTTCCTCGATGATTTTGCCGCTTGCCCGCTCCTGCCACCGACGCCTTGCTCGATCGCCTACTCATTGCCAGCAGCCCGGCGCTGACCTGGTGGCTGGGCGCGCGACGGCGGCCGGCGTGTAACTGGCCGCGGCTGCTGCTCGACGATGAGCTGCTCGAATGTGGCGCCGAACTGGCGTTCAACCCGGCGGAAATCCAGCAACTGCTCAGCCATGCGCCGGGGCAGACGCTGGACAGTGTGTTGCAGTTCAGCGCCGGCTGGTGCGCCGGGGTGCGCATCGCCTTGCTGGGCGACGGCCATCCCGACAAAACCCTGCTCGATTACCTGCAACATGAACTCTTCAGCACCCTGCCGCCCGAACTGACGGAGGCCTGGCAGGTGCTGGCCCATCTGCCGCGTTTCAACATTGGCCTGTGCGAGCATCTGTTCGGCGCCGGTGATGGCGACCAGTATCTGCGCGATCTACAGGCCCTCGGTGCATTTATCCAGCCGTGGGAAGACAGCGACTGGCTGCAGGTTTTTCCGCCGCTGGCGCAGTTGATGCGCAACGCACCCTGGCCGGCCAAGCGCTCGTGGCACCGGCGCGCCTGCCAATGGTTCTGCGCCGAACAGGACTGGCAGGCCGCCTTCGAGCAGGCGCTGTTGGCCGAAGAATATGAAGTGGCGGTGAGCCTGTTGCAGCACTTCAGTTTCGAGGACCTGTTCCGCCAGCAAAACGCCGCGCTGCTGTTGCGTCTGCATGAACAGCACGGCGATGAATTGATGCTCGGTTCGGCGCAACTGGTGGGCCTGCTGACGGCGGCGCTGCTGTTCGCCGGGCGCTTCGATCAGGCGGCGGTGTGCATCGATCAGCTCGCGCGGTTTGCCCCGCAATCCACGGCGCCCCGCCAGCGACATTTGCTGGCGCGCTGGCAGGCGCAGTGGGGCTGGCTGTTGCACCTGGGCGGCGATGCCGAGGGTTCTCGCGGGCATTTTCTGGAAGCCCTGCAAGCCTTGCCCGACAGCGCCTGGACCTCGCGCCTGATGTGCCTGTCGGGGCTGACCCAGCAAGCCTTGCTGCGCGGTGAACTGGACGTGGCCCAGGGCCTGAACCGCGAGGCGTTGTGCCTGGCTCGCGCCCATGGCTCATTGTTGCTGGAGGCGCTGCTCGAGCTGGATCACGCCCAGTTGCTGGAACAGCGCGGCGCGCCTTACCGTGCGCAAAGCCTGCTGGAAGGGGTGCAGGCGATGTTGCTTAAACAGCGGCTCAGCGCGGGCCCGTTGGTTGGGCGTATCGCTCTGCGCCGTGGGCATCTGGCCCTGCGCCAGGGGCAGGATAGCCTGGCGGTGGAGTGTTTCGAGAGCGGCATGAAGATGTGCCTGCACAGCCAGGACAAACGCGTGCTCTACGGGTTTCTCGGCCTGGCGCTGGTGGCTGCCAATCATGGCGATTACGCCCAGGCATTTTTCCAGTTGCGCGAGGCCGAGCGGCTGATGCAGCAACGCCAGGTGCCGGACACGGTGTACCGCGCCGTGCTGTTGTTGGTCAGTGGGCACTTCTGGTTGCAGCAGGGCCGCGCCGAACTGACCGTGGAAGCGATGCGTCGCGTATTGCGCCACTTCCGTGGGCCCCAGGCCAAACAAGCGCCGCCGGCCACCCTGGAATTGATCCCGCGCCTCGAATACCTGCTGGTGTTGGCGGAGGTGAAGCTCGGTTGCGCCGAGCAACCGGTGGCGCGGCTCAGTGCCTTGCTGCAGGCGACTCATCAGCGCGGCATGCTCTGCCTGGAAACCGAACTGCACCTGGTGCTTGGGGAAGTCGCCTGGCA
Organism: Pseudomonas sp. S3_A03; assembly: GCF_054668275.1. Classification (NCBI taxonomy): domain Bacteria; kingdom Pseudomonadati; phylum Pseudomonadota; class Gammaproteobacteria; order Pseudomonadales; family Pseudomonadaceae; genus Pseudomonas; species Pseudomonas sp. S3_A03. The sequence goes on along the minus strand of NZ_CP162753.1, from coordinate 3,030,275 downwards.
CGTCGGCGAGCCCGCGTTGGCGCGTCGCTCGCTGCAAAACGGCTTGGAGTTGGCCGAGCGTTGCCAGGTGCAACAAGCGATCCGCGAGCTGCGACTACGCTCGCCGGGGTTGTTGAGTGAACTGGGCATGGAACCCCGCGCATGCACTTCGGGGGCAGTGGAAAACCCCTTGAGCCAGCGTGAGTTGGAGGTGTTGCAGTTGATCGCGTTGGGCAGTTCCAACCTGGAAATCGCCGACCGGCTGTTTATTTCCCTGCACACCGTCAAGACCCACGCGCGGCGTATCCACAGCAAGCTCGGGGTGGAGCGACGCACCCAAGCGGTGGCCAAGGCCAAGACGCTGGGCTTGATGGTTTAAATGAAGGCCTGGCGGTAATCGCCAGGCGCCGCGCCCATGGCCTGGCGGAAGCGATGGGTGAAGTGGCTGGCGCTGGAAAACCCGCACAGCAAGGCAATTTCACCCAGGGCCAGGGCGCCGCTGCGCAGCAGGTGTTGCGCGCGGCTGAGCCGGCGCGCCAGCAGGTACTGGTGGGGCGGCAGGCCGAAGCTTTGGCGGAACATCCGCGCGAAGTGGTAGTGCGACAGCGCACACAGCCCGGCCAGTTGCCCGAGGCTGATCGGCTCTTCCAGGTGTTGCTCGATGTAGTCCACCAATAGCCGTCGCTGGTATGCCGCCAAGCCACCTTTGAGGCGCAGGCCTTCGCGGCTGCCGACTTGGCTGAGCAAGGTGTGGCTGAGCATTTCATGGGCCAGGCTGCTGGTCAGCAAGCGTTCGGCGGGCTCGGCCCAGTTGAGGGCGATGAGCTGGTGGAAGCGCCGGGCCTGGCGGGCGTCTTCCAGGAAGGTGCTTTCGCGCAGCTCCAGCGCGCGCGGTTCGCGGTCGAGCAGGGTGACGCAACCCAGGGCAAATTGCTCCGCGCTGAAATACACATGGGCCAGGCGGATCTCACCGTTGATCACCCACGCCGACTGGTGCTCGGCCGGCAGGATGCACAACTTGTCGGGCCCACCCTTGGTGCCCGGTTGGTCACGCCGAAACGTGCCGGTGCCGCCGCCGATGTAACAGGACAAAGTGTGATGGCTGGGCGCCTGGTAATCCTGGGCGTCGTGGTGGTTGCTCCACAAGGCTGCGGACAAGCCGTCACCGAGCTCGGCGCAGGCTTCAAGGCGTGCGTTGGGCGAGCGGTTAAGGGCTTGAAAGACTTGCAGGGATTCCAGGTCTGGCATGGTGAGTGTTCTCCGACGCTTTGCATCCTACTCCGCGAAGCCTGCGCTGTGATCCGGGCGCCCGACAAAAGCGCAAGATTGTGCAAGAACGGTGTACGGGTTCAAGGCGACACTGTGGCTCAACCGATGGAGCCCGCTATGAACCTTTCTCTGTATCTACTCACCGTGCTGATCTGGGGTACCACCTGGATCGCACTCAAATGGCAGTTGGGCGTGGTGGCGATTCCGGTGTCCATCGTCTATCGCTTCGGCCTCGCGGCGCTGGTGCTGTTTGTGTTGTTGCTGCTCAGCCGCAAGTTGCAGGTGATGAACCGACGCGGGCACCTGATCTGCCTGGCCCAGGGCCTGTGCCTGTTCTGCATCAATTTCATGTGCTTCCTGACCGCCAGCCAATGGATCCCCAGCGGCCTGGTGGCGGTGGTATTTTCCACGGCCACGTTGTGGAACGCCCTCAACGCCCGTGTGTTCTTCGGCCAGCGCGTGGCGCGCAATGTATTGATGGGCGGCGGTCTCGGCCTGGCGGGCCTGGGTTTGCTGTTCTGGCCGGAACTGGTGGGGCATACCGCCAGCCCGCAGACCTTGCTCGGCCTCGGCTTGGCGTTGCTGGGTACGATGTGCTTCTCGGCGGGCAATATGTTGTCGAGCCTGCAACAGAAGGCCGGGCTCAAGCCGTTGACGACCAATGCCTGGGGCATGGCCTATGGCGCCGCGATGCTGGCGACCTATTGCGCGGTAAGCGGGATCCGTTTGAGATGGACTGGAGCGCACGCTATATCGGTGCCTTGTGGTACCTGGTGATTCCCGGGTCGGTGATCGGCTTTACCGCCTACCTCACCTTGGTGGGGCGCATGGGGCCGGAGCGGGCGGCGTATTGCACGGTGCTGTTTCCGGTGGTGGCGCTGAATGTGTCGGCGTTTGTCGAGGGCTACCAGTGGACCGCGCCGGCGTTGGCGGGGTTGGTGCTGGTGATGGTGGGGAATGTGTTGGTGTTTCGTAAGCCGAAGTCTGCCAGCCCGGCCTTCCAGGCGAAGACCGTCTAATGTGGGAGGGGACTTGCCTCCGATGGCAGTGTGTCAGCCAGACCGCTATAGCGGGGCAAGCCCTCTCCCACATTTCCTGCATTTCATACATTTGATCCAGTTGTGTGGTTATTTGAGGCCAAGGCGCTTGGCCATGCGGCCCAGGTTGGCGCGGTCCAGGCCCAGTTCGCGGGCGGCGCCGGCCCAGTTGTGCTGGTGGCGTTCGAGGCAGGCGTTGATCACCTGGCGCTGGTAGTGCTCGGTGGCCTGGCGCAGATCGCCGGTTATCGGCGCCACTGGGCTGGGCGCGTCAGCGACCGGTGCGCCGACATCAGGCAAGTCCAGGTCCTGGGCGCTCAGGCTGAGAATCTTCGGACGTTCGCGACAGTTGCCCAGGGCTTTCAACGCGCTGCGTCCGATCAGATGCTCCAGTTCGCGCACATTGCCTGGCCAGTTATAGGCCAACAGTGCCGCCTGGGCGTCGCTGCCCAGGCGCAGGCTGCCCAGGCCCATGCGTGAGCGGTTCTGCTCCAGGAAGAAACCCGCCAGCAGCAATACATCACGTCCGCGCTCGCGCAGCGCGGGCACTTGCAACGGGTACACGCTGAGGCGGTGGTAGAAATCGGCGCGGTAGCGGCCGTTGCGCACTTCATCGGCGAGGTCGCGGTTGGTGGCGGCGATCAGGCGCACATCCACCTGGTGCTCCTTGTCCGACCCCAGGCGCTGCAACTGGCCGCTTTGCAGTACCCGCAGCAGCTTGGCTTGCACGGCCAGCGACAGTTCGCCCACTTCATCCAGGAACAACGTGCCGCCATTGGCCAGTTCGAACTTGCCCCGGCGCTCGTTCAACGCGCCGGTAAAGGCGCCGCGGACGTGGCCGAACAGCTCGCTTTCCACCAGGGTTTCCGGCAGGGCTGCGCAGTTGAGGCTGATCAGCGGTTTGTCCGCACGGGTTGATGCCGCGTGAATGGCCTGGGCCACGAGCTCCTTGCCCACTCCGGTTTCGCCGGTGATCAGCACGGTCAGGTCGCTGCCGCCCACCAGTTTGATTTCCTCGACCAGGCGTTTATGAGCCTTGCTTTGGCCGATCATCTCGTTGTGTTGCTGGCCGCTGGCCTGACGGTAGATCTCGGCGCGCTGGTGTTCGTCTTCGGCACGCAGGGCCAGGCGTTCGATGCGTTCGGCGACGTTGACGGTGGCGGCGGCGAGGCTGGCGAAGGCTTGCAGGGCGTCGAGCTCAACCCGTTCGAAACGTTCGGTGTCGAGGGCGTCCAGGGTCAGAAGGCCCCAGGGGTGGTCGTCGACAAACAACGGGCAGCCCATGCAGTCGTGGACTTCAAGGTGCCCGTGCAGGCCATCGACCAGGCCGTCGTAAGGGTCGGGCAGTTCGCTGTCGCTGTCGAAACGTGTCGGGCCGGGGCTGCTCAGCAGCACGCCGAAGCGCGGGTGTTCGCTGACCTTGAAGCGCCGGCCGAGGGTGTCGGCGCTCAAGCCGTCCACCGCCAACGGTACCAGCCATTCGCCATCCAGGCGCAGCAAGGCGGCGGCATCGCAGGGCAGCAGGGCGCGCATGGCTTGCAGCAGGCGGCGGTAGCGCTCGCCTTCGGGCAGGTCGCGGGACAGGTCGGCGACCAGGGGCAGCAGGGTGGTGAGCAGCGACTGTGCGGTCATAATGACTCCTCGTAGTCCTTATGACTATAAAGTGTGGGAAGTCATACTGACTACATATAATTTAAGCTATTGAAAAATAACGGTTTATTAGTTGGCATGAATGCTGACTAGGTAAAGGCAGTCAGTAAAGAAGCCCAGGAGGCTCCCATGCTTAGTGCCCAAGACCGTGCCATCGTCAAATCCACCGTGCCTCTGCTGGAAAGCGGCGGTGAGGCGCTGATTACCCATTTTTACCGCATGATGCTCGCCGAATACCCTGAGGTGCGTCCGCTGTTCAACCAGGCTCACCAAGCCAGCGGCGACCAGCCTCGCGCCCTGGCCAACGGCGTGTTGATGTATGCGCGGCATATCGACCAGCTTGACCAACTCGGCGACCTGGTGGCGAAGATCATCAACAAGCACGTGGCGTTGCAGATATTGCCCGAGCATTACCCGATCGTGGGGGCGTGCTTGCTGCGTGCGATATCCGAGGTGCTGGGCAGCGAGATTGCCACCCCCGAGGTGATGAATGCCTGGGGCGCCGCCTATGGGCAACTGGCGGATATTTTGATTGGCGCCGAGGCGGCGATCTATGACGAGAAAGCCCATGCGGTGGGTGGCTGGCGCGGTGCGCGATCGTTTACCGTGGTCCAGCGCGTGCAAGAGAGTGGTGAGATCACCTCCTTTTATTTCGCCCCGGTGGACAACGGCCCGATCCTCAAGGCCGCGCCCGGCCAATACATCGGCATGAAGCTGGTGCTCGACGGCGAAGAAGTGCGCCGCAACTATTCCCTGTCGGCCTTGAGCGATGCCGGCCAGTACCGCATCAGCGTCAAGCGCGAAGTGGGTGGGCGGGTGTCCAATTACCTGCACGATCAGTTGCAGGTCGGCGCGACGATCGAGCTGTTCCCGCCAGCGGGCGAGTTCACCCTGGCAGACAGCGACAGGCCACTGGTACTGATCAGCGGCGGCGTCGGCATCACCCCAACCTTGCCGATGCTCGAAGCGGCCCTGGCCACCCAGCGCCCGGTGCACTTTATTCATTGCGCGCGTAATGGCGGGGTGCATGCGTTCCGCGAGTGGGTGGATGCACTGGCGGCCAAGCATCCACAGCTCAAGCGCTTCTATTGCTATGCCGAGGATGACGGGGTGAGCGCGGCGGCGGATAAGGTCGGGCTGCTGAGCCAGGAGCAACTGGCCGAGTGGCTGCCCGAGCAGCGGGATGTGGACGCCTACTTCCTGGGGCCTAAAGGCTTCATGGCGGCGATCAAGCGCCACCTCAAGGCGTTGGGCGTGCCGGAGAAACAGAGCCGCTACGAGTTCTTTGGCCCGGCGGCTGCCCTGGAATAGATTTTTCGAAACAACACTGTTCAAAGTGTGGGAGGGGGCTTGCCCCCCTCCCACATTTGCTTCTCTATTCCTCCAAATTAATCCGCTGTTAACCCCCTTCTGTTTTAACCACTCCCTGTGTGTAAACTTGCGCCCATAGGCACAACCAAACTAAGGAATACGGGGATGAGTGACGAATTGCGTTTAGGCAGGGAGCGGCGCTTTCTGGTGTTGCTGGGCATTATCTGCCTGGCGCTGATCGGCGGGGCGTTGTACATGCAGGTGGTGCTGGGCGAGGCGCCATGCCCGCTGTGTATCCTGCAGCGTTATGCCTTGTTGTTGATCGCGCTTTTCGCGTTCATTGGCGCAGCCATGCGCACCAAGGGTGCGCTGACCTTTTTCGAAGGGCTGGTGGTGCTCAGCGCCCTCGGGGGCGTGGCGGCGGCCGGGCATCATGTGTACACCCAGTTTTTCCCACAGGTGAGCTGCGGCGTCGATGTGCTGCAACCGATTGTCGATGACCTGCCGCTGGCCAAGGTCTTCCCGCTGGGCTTCCAGGTCGATGGTTTTGCAGCACACCGTATCCGCCGGTGCTGGGCTTGTCGCTGGCGCAATGGGCGCTGGTGGCGTTCGTGCTCACGGTGGTCCTGGTGCCGCTGGGCATCTATCGCAATCGCCAGCGCAAGGCCTGACCCATTCGCTCAAACGCCCCGGTCCCTCTACAAAGAAGGCCGGGGCGTTTTTGCATGTGCGGGTTTTGTGAACAGAGCGTGACGCCGGACAATTTTGGGTGCGCGCAGTGTGCGACATGTTGTCACACGGAAGCGGGCGCAGGACGTTTCCACGCCGCCGAACCGCACTTTAAATTTGCAAAAAACAGCCGGGGTGTGCTGTCAGTTTGCAGCTTGGACAATGCCGCCAACCTCACGCCGCACGCGTGTTTGCGTGATGTCTGAATGCCTTGTTTTCTGGGGGCTTGCATAGGTTTTACCTGCCCTTACAAGGCGTATGGGGTGTGGCGGTTTGCCCTATAACACGGCAATTTTTGTGGTTTTTGTTGAGAATCGAACGCGATAAGATCGCGAACCTTTGCGATATTGGTGAAGGATTATTGCTGCTTTCGATAAAAATTATTTCTTTATAAGACATGGTTTATACATCGCCAGCTAACTACAATCGCCCGCACTGAATGTCCGGTGCTGTTCAATATTTGAGCATTGGAGCGGTCGAGGGGGCAGATGGATGGCTCTGTGCGACCCCAGGTTCCGGCAGCCTTTCAACTATCCGCACCAAAGGGAATTGGTCTGTAACAAGGCCTTTAACCACGAAATCGAATAAGAACTCACCGCAGGTCCGTGCAACGTACATGTGTGACGTGACGGGCAGGCTCTTATTCAATCGAAGAGAAATGCCAACCCTTGGCAGGGTGAAGTGTTGGCGATCAAAACCCAACTGCATTGCGCAAGCTGCTTTAGAGGTCGTGAGATGAGTAAAAACAGGTACCCCCGATTACTAGGCTTTTTGCCGCTGCTTGGCATGTTCTTAATGCTGGGAGGCTGCAAGTGGACCTTGCTCGACCCAAAAGGACAGGTCGGCCTGGATGAACGAAACCTGATCATCACCGCCACCCTGCTGATGCTGCTGGTCGTGGTCCCTGTGATCATCATGACCTTCGCCTTCGCCTGGAAATACCGCGCGTCCAACACCAGCGCCACCTACGCGCCGAAGTGGTCGCACTCCACCAAGATTGAAATCGCGGTGTGGCTGGTTCCGATCCTCATCATCATTGCCCTGGGTTATGTGACCTACAAGTCGACCCACGCACTGGACCCGTACCGTCCGCTGGAATCCGACGTCAAGCCGATCAACATCGAAGTGGTCGCGCTGGACTGGAAGTGGCTGTTCATCTACCCGGACCTGGGTATCGCCACGGTTAACCAGATCCGCTTCCCGGAGCACACTCCGCTGAACTTCAAGATCACCTCCGACGCTGTGATGAACTCGTTCTTCATCCCTGCCCTGGGCGGTCAGATCTACGCGATGGCAGGCATGCAGACCAAGCTGCACCTGATCGCCAACCAGAAAGCTGAAATGGAAGGCATCTCCGCCAACTACAGCGGCGCTGGCTTCACCGGCATGAAATTCAAAGCGATCTCGACGAGCCAGGAAGACTTCAACGCCTGGGTAGCCGAAGTCAAGGCCGCACCTAAACAGCTTGATCAAGCTGAATACGACGCCCTGACCAAACCAAGCCAGAACAACCCAGTCGCCCTGTACTCCGCGTACGAGCCGAACCTGTTTCAGAAAATCGTCGACAAGTACGAAGGCATGAAACCAGGCAAACCGGTCAAGCACGAGAAGAAAGAAGTGGCCGCGGTTGAAGGTTCTGACACGGGCGCGCATTCAACTGCTGGGGCAGAGGAGTAAACGATGTTTGGTAAATTAAGTTGGGATGCGGTCCCGTTCCACGAGCCGATTGTGATGATTACCATCGCCATGATCGCGCTGGGTGGTCTGGCACTGTTTGCAGGTATCACCTACTTCAAGAAGTGGACCTACCTGTGGACCGAGTGGCTGACTTCGGTCGACCACAAGAAAATTGGCGTGATGTACATCATCGTTGCCATGGTCATGCTGCTGCGCGGCTTTGCCGACGCCATCATGATGCGTACCCAGTTGGCCATGGCCACCGAGGGTTCGCCTGGCTACCTGCCGCCTGAACACTATGACCAGATCTTCACCGCTCACGGTGTGATCATGATCATCTTCATGGCGATGCCTTTCTTCACCGGCCTGATGAACCTTGCGGTGCCGCTGCAGATCGGTGCGCGTGACGTTGCCTACCCGTTCCTGAACTCCCTGAGCTTCTGGCTGCTGGTTTCCGGTGTTGTGCTGATCAACGTGTCCCTGGGCGTCGGCGAATTCGCCAAGACCGGTTGGGTTGCGTATCCGCCGTTGTCGGGCATTCAGTACAGCCCTGGCGTGGGTGTGGACTACTACATCTGGGCGCTACAGTTATCAGGGCTCGGGACGACGCTGACGGGGGTCAACTTCCTGGCCACCGTGCTGAAGATGCGCGCCCCTGGCATGAAACTGATGGACATGCCGATCTTCACCTGGACCTGCACCTGGGCAAACGTGCTGATCGTGGCTTCGTTCCCGATCCTGGCCGCTACCATGGCGCTGCTGTCGCTTGACCGTTACCTGGATTTCCACATTTTCACCAATGAACTTGGTGGCAATCCGATGATGTACGTGAACCTGTTCTGGGCATGGGGTCACCCTGAGGTGTACATCCTGATCCTGCCGGCGTTCGGTATCTTCTCCGAAGTGATCTCGACCTTTACCGGCAAGCGCCTGTTCGGTCACCACTCGATGGTCTACGCCTCGGGCGCGATCTCCGTACTGGGCTTCATGGTCTGGCTGCACCACTTCTTCACCATGGGTTCGGGGGCCAGCGTCAACGCCTTCTTCGGCCTGGCGACGATGCTGATTTCCATCCCGACGGGGGTGAAGCTATTCAACTGGCTGTTCACCATCTATCACGGTCGTCTGCGCATGACCAGCCAGGTCCTGTGGACTCTGGGCTTCATGGTGACCTTCGCCATCGGCGGCATGACCGGCGTACTGCTGGCCATTCCGGGCGCTGACTTCGTGCTGCACAACAGCCTGTTCGTGATCGCGCACTTCCACAACGTGATCATCGGTGGTGCGGTATTCGGTTACATTGCCGGCTTCAGCTTCTACTTCCCGAAAGCGTTCGGCTTCAAGCTGCACGAAGGTTGGGGCAAGGCTGCGTTCTGGTTCTGGATCTCGGGCTTCTTCGTCGCGTTCATGCCGCTCTATGCACTGGGCTTCATGGGCATGACCCGTCGTCTGAACGCCACCACCAACCCTGAGTGGGTGCCGTACCTGTACGTCGCCATGTTCGGTGCGGTGATGATCGCTGTGGGCATCGCCTGCCAGCTGATCCAGCTGTATGTCAGCGTGCGTGATCGCAAGCAGAACATGTGCGAATCCGGCGACCCGTGGAATGGCCACACCCTGGAATGGTCGACCTCGTCGCCACCGCCGTTCTACAACTTCGCCGTGATCCCGACTGCGAACACCATCGATGCGTTCACCGAAGCCAAGGAAGACGGTACTGCGTACCAGCAACCCAAGCACTACGAACCGATCCACATGCCAAGCAACACCGCCACTGGCGTGGTGATGGGTGCGCTGTTGACCGTGTTCGGTTTCGCGATGATCTGGCACATCTGGTGGCTGGCAATCGTGAGCCTGGTGGGCACCATCGGCTACTTCATTGTCCACGCAGCACGTGATGATCAAGGCTACATGGTGCCGGTCGAGACAATCGAGCGCATCGAAGCCGAGCAGCACGCTCGCCTGGTAGCCGAGAAGAAAATCCCGGCCAACCGTGTTGAAACCTCGTTGGAACAGGCTTAAACCATGTCGAACTTAGTGACCAATGCTGGACACGCCCATGTCGATGACCATGGGCACGATGACCATCACCACGACTCGGGGCCAATGACCGTCTTCGGTTTCTGGCTCTACCTGATGACCGACTGCATCTTGTTTGCGTCGATCTTCGCGGTGTACGCGGTACTGGTAAACAACGTAGCGGGTGGCCCGTCGGGCCACGACATCTTCGAACTGCCTTACGTGCTCGGCGAAACCGCCTTGCTGTTGTTCAGTTCGATCACCTACGGCTTCGCCATGTTGGCCTTCTACAAGGGCAACAAGAAAGGCGTGCTGAGCTGGCTGGGCCTGACGTTCCTGTTCGGCCTGGGCTTCATCGGCATGGAGATCAACGAGTTCCACCTGCTGATCTCCGAAGGCTACGGCCCGCACCGCAGCGGCTTCCTGTCGGCGTTCTTCACGCTGGTTGGCACCCACGGCCTGCACGTTTCGGCCGGCCTGCTGTGGATGGCGGTGATGATGTATCAGGTCAATAAGCACGGCCTGACCAACACCAACAAGACGCGCCTGAGCTGCCTGAGCCTGTTCTGGCACTTCCTGGACGTGGTCTGGATCTGCGTATTCACCGTCGTCTACTTGATGGGGACTCTGTAATGGCTAATGCACACTCCCATGACAGCCACGATGCAAGCCACGGCAGCGTAAAGTCTTACGCTATCGGCTTCATCCTGTCGGTCATCCTGACCCTGATCCCGTTCGGCCTGGTGATGTACCCGACCTTGCCGAAGTCGATCACCCTGATGATCGTCCTGGCGTTCGCGGTGATCCAGGTGCTGGTTCACCTGGTGTACTTCCTGCACCTGGACCGCTCCGAGGCCCAGCGCGAGAACGTGATTGCGTTCGTGTTCGCAGGCCTGGTGATCGTTCTGCTGGTTGGTCTGTCGCTGTGGATCATGTTCAGCATCCACACCTACATGATGGCGAAGTGAGGTAAGACCCGATGTCGCTTAAGCACTTTATCCAAATCACCAAACCGGGGATCATTTTCGGTAACGTGCTTTCTGTGGCGGGCGGTTTCTTCCTGGCCTCCAAGGGACATGTCGATCTGGCCATCTTCCTGGCTGCGATGATCGGTACGTCCCTGGTGGTGGCTTCCGGTTGCGTGTTCAACAACTGCATCGACCGTGACATCGACATCAAGATGGAGCGCACCAAGAATCGCGTGCTGGTCCAGGGCCTGATCTCCCTGAAGCTGGCACTGATCTATGCGACCGTTTTGGGTGTTGCCGGTGTGGCGCTGTTGTACAAGGTGGCCAACCCGCTGGCGGCGCTGTTTGCCGTGATCGGCTTTGTCATCTACGTCGGCCTCTACAGCCTGTACCTCAAGCGCAAGTCGGTTCACGGCACGCTGGTGGGCAGTCTGTCGGGGGCGATGCCGCCGGTGATTGGTTATGTGGCTGTGACCAATAGCTTCGACATGGCCGCGCTGACGCTGCTGGTGATGTTCAGCCTGTGGCAGATGCCGCATTCCTACGCCATTGCGATCTTCCGTTTCAACGACTACCTGGCTGCGTCGATTCCGGTCCTGCCGGTCAAGCGTGGTATCCAGGTCGCCAAGAAACACATCCTGCTCTACATCCTGGCCTTCCTCGTGGCGACCTTGATGTTGACCTTCAGTGGCTACGCCGGCATGAGCTACCTCGCCGTCGCCGCCGCCATGGGCATGTACTGGTTGTACATGGCCTGGACCGGCTACAAGGCGGTGGATGACACCGTCTGGGCGCGCAAGCTGTTTGTGTTCTCGATCTTCACCATCACCGCGCTCAGCGTGATGATGTCCCTGGATTTCCAAGTGCCCAAAGAGCTGTTGCTGACTTACGCACACTGAGTGGCATGAGCAACAAAAAGCCCCGCCTTCGCAAGAAGCGCGGGGTTTTTTATTGAGTGACCCTTAAACTAGCGCTAAACCCTATCCGTGCAGGAAGCAAAGCAATGAGTAAAAAAGCCGTTATGGTGTTCAGTGGCGGGCAGGATTCGACGACCTGTCTGATCCAGGCGCTGGCGCTGTATGACGAAGTGCACTGCATCACCTTCGACTACGGCCAGCGCCATGTGGCGGAAGTCGAAGTCGCCCAACAGTTGGCCAAACAGTTGGGAGCCACCGTTCATAAAGTGATGGATGTGTCGTTGCTCAACGAGTTGGCCATCAGCAGCCTCACGCGTGACAACATCCCGGTACCCACCGTGAACAGCTCGGGCGACAGCCTGCCCAGCACCTTTGTGCCCGGGCGCAATATCCTGTTTTTGACCCTGGCGGCAATTTACGCATACCAGGTCAAGGCTGAGACGGTGATCACCGGCGTCTGCGAAACCGACTTCTCGGGCTACCCCGACTGCCGCGACGAGTTCGTCAAGGCGTTGAACCAGGCGCTCAAGCTGGGCATGGAATACGACGTGCGCCTCGACACGCCGTTGATGTGGCTGAACAAGGCTGAAACCTGGGCATTGGCTGATTACTACCAGCAACTGGACTTGGTCCGTGAGCAGACACTGACCTGCTACAACGGCATCATCGGCACCGGCTGCGGCAACTGCGACGCGTGCAACCTGCGCGCGCGCGGTTTGAATGATTACCTGCAGAACAAAGCGCAGGTCATGCAGAGCCTCAAGCAGAAGTTGCCACTGGCCTGACCGCCGACCGTCATGGCAGCTGCTTCGGCAGCTGCAACGACGCCAGGCAACGGCCGATCACGCAGTGGCGTTGGTCAGGTAGCGTTTGAATAATGAACGTGCGCCATAGGCCGGCAAGATGTTGAAGAACGCAAAACCGACTTTGATCGCGATCTGCACGTAGATCATGCTCACAATGTCGCTGGTCTGCATGGCGCCATAAAACGCGATAAAACAGAACAGGAAGCTGTCGATAATCACCGCAAAGAACGTGCTGAGGAAGATGCGCAAGTACAAGTACCTGGAGTTGGTCAGCTCTTTGATCTTGCACAGCAAATACGAGTTGATGTTCTCCGACACCAGGAACGACACCGACGACGCGATCAATACCGATGACACCTGCACGATCACTGCGTTGTAAGGCCCATCGAGCTTCCAGCCTGGCAGGCCGGGCAGAAAGGTCGAGCCGTAGAGCAGGATAATAATCATCGCGTTGCTGGCGAAGGCAAACAGGATGGCCTTTCTGGCAAGCCTTAGGCCGAAGTTCTCGTTGAGCAGATCCACGATCAGGAAGGTCAGCGGATACAGGAAAGTGCCCGGTGTGACGATGATGTCGAGGGATTCGATGTAGATCGGTTTGGTCGCGGCAATGCTGGTAAAAATATAAAACGTGAAGAGCAGCAGGTTCAGGATGATGTAGATCATCCAGGAGTTTTCATTGCGATCATTGAGGTCGTACGCGGTGACCGCGCCGCCCTGGGAATAAAACTTCTTGTACAGGTTTTTAATTTCCATTTTGTTCAGATTGTCCATGATTTCGCTGTTTAAGACTTCGCTCAACTTGACCCGAATGATCTTGCCCGTGGCGATGATCATGATCACCGCCAGGCACTTGTCATTTTCAAAGCCAAGCAGTTTGTATTTGCTGTTTTCGATCTCGCCTTCATACGCCGTCATTGAAGCGCTCCTCAATGATATCGCCCAGTACACACAGGCGTTCTGAGCTGGCGCAGGGTTCACGGCGGATAGACAGCGTCTGGGTGGCCCTGTCGAACACCAACTTTTCCTTATCGTCGCTCGACATGCCCTTTTGGATGATCAACAGATCGCCCGGCTCGTTCACCCCCGGTATGGCCTGCTCCAGCCGCACGCCGATCAGGTTGTGGGACGTGCCGAAGTAGTACGTAAGGGGGAAGAGCGTGGCCAGTTCGCCAATGCGCTTGTCCAGGTGCTGCATGACCTGGCTTTGCTTGAGCACCGGCACGGCCGCCGGGTTCATGTTGCCTTGGGGCGAAACGCTGCTCTCGATAAGCTCTTTGGCTTCAAAATCGATGGTCTCGATTTCTTTGTAAGACACACCGAAAAAATCTGAAATCTTGCGCAGGGTCGACTGCTGTACGTTGACGACCTTGCCTTCGAGGATGTTGTAGATCGTGGTGCGGGTGAGCCCGGCGGCGTTGCACAACGACAACTGGGTCTCGCCGCGGCTTTTGATCAGATACTTGATGTTGCTCTTCAAATGCTCGGTTTTTTCGCGTCTGTGCATCACGTGCTCACCACTTCCTTTTAGTCAGAACCGTTGGACCTTGCCGCTGCCATGGGGTGTTTTCCAGCGATTGAGCGCCCATCCGGGGCGTTTATGGCTGCGTGGCGGGCGCAAGTGTTGCACGCGTGCGGTTCAACAATAAAGTCCAAGATGCTCGGCGCTGGCAGCAGGCAAGGCAGATGGCCATTAACTCGGTTGGAGCGGACGAAAGAGAACATATAATTTGGAAAATGTTTAATTTCCTGTTTAATTGGTCGCCACGGTTCAGGACGAACTGACGAGCAGCAACCCAGAAAAGGACATCGCCCATGGCAGTCAACACCGTACAACTGCAGGATCAGGCTGACTTGCTGCGCCGAGGCATGGCGAGATCTGCGCGCCGAGGACTTGGAGCTGGCGATGCTCCTCGACGCCGAAGTCGAGCGTCAACACCGAACCCTGTCGCTGGTGCCTTCCTCCTGCGCTGTAAAACCCCGCACTCTGGCGGCGTCTGCTTCTGCACTGGTCAACGTCACCGCCGAGGGCACGCGGGGCAGTCGCCATCGCGCCGGTTGCGAGAATGTCGACCGGGTCGAATCCCTGGCGATTGGCCGCGCCCGTGAACTGTTTGATGCCCACTACGCCCATGTTCAGTCGCACTCCGGCTCCCATGCCAACGCCCAAGTGCTGTCCGCACTGCTTGAACCTGGCGATACTCTGCTGGGCATGGCCCCTGATCATGGTGGGCACCTTACCTACGGCAGCCCGGCGATATTTACCGGCGCCTATTACAAGGCTATCCGCTACGGCACCACCGCCGAGGGGCTGATTGATTACGCGCAGGTGCGCAGCCTGGCACTGGCCCATCGGCCACGCGTTATCCTCTGCGGTGCTTCGGCCTATTCGCGAGTGGTGGATTTCGAGCGGTTCCGTGCAATTGCCGATGAGGCGGGCGCGATCCTGCTGGCGGACATCTCCCATATCGCCGGGCTGGTGGCGACAGGTCGGCACCCAAGCCCGATCAATGCGGCACACGTCACCACCACCTGTACTCACAAACAACTGGGCGGCCCACGTGGCGGGCTGATCCTTTGCGGTCGCGATGCACATACCAAGGTGCCCGGCTTGCGGGCGACGTTCAGCCGTGTGCTCGACCAGGCTGTATTTCCGCGCATGCAGGGCGCGCCGGCGGTCAATATGATCGCCGCCAAAGCGGCCGCGCTGGGCTACGCGATGACCGCGGAGTTTGACGCCTGCATGGGCCGGGTTCGCAGCCTGGCCGATGAGCTGGCCGGTGCATTCCTGGCCCGCGGCTATGAAGTGGTGGGCGGGCGCAGTGAAAACCATACCGTGCAGATCTGCTTGCGCGACGGTATTAGCGGTTCCATCGCCGAAGTGGCATTGGAAAGCTGCGGCATCGTGGTGAACACGCATCGCGTGCCGGGCCAGGTCCGCGCGTGCGCTGTCGACAATGGGTTGAGCATCGGCACCGGATCCATGGCGCAACGTAACATCGACACCGATGGCTGCCGACAGGTCGTCGATCTGGTGTGCCGAATACTGCAGCAGGTGACGCCGCTCGGCGAACACGAGTACCGGTTGGAACCGGCAATGCAGGCGCAATTGCGTGCGGAACTCGAGCACCTGTGCGCGAAATATCCCATCGCCGACTACTGGGAAAGCTGAGGCCGTGGCTGGAAAAAAGCCCCGCCTTGAGTGGTCGCGCGCGGCTCGTTTATCGGGGGCTCGGTTAAATCATCCGACGCTTGTCTCGTCATACCTTTCACTAGGAGCAGTGCCCATCCATTCCCTCTACACGGAGTAGTCACCATGGTCAGCGTCAGCCGTCGATCCCTTCTGGCCCTGGGGGCCGCCCTGCCGGTGCTGGGCCACCTGAATTGGGCGGTCGCCGCGCCGCCGGCGGCGGAGACTGACGAGGTGCTGCTCAACTATAACGAAAGCCCCTACGGACCATCGCCGGCGGCCCGCGCGGCGATGCAGCGCGGGATCACGACGGCCGGGCGATATCCCTACACGCATATGTACGCGCTGGCCGGTTTGTTTGCCCAGCAACACGGGCTTGCCGAAACGCAGGTGGCGGTATTTTCCGGTTCCATGGCCGCATTGCGTTATGCCGTGCTGGCGTTTACCAGCCAAACCCGTGGCCTGGTAATGGCCACGCCGTCGTACGAAGTGCCACGGCAGGCAGCCGAGTCACACAAGGCGCCCGTCAAGGAAGTGAGCCTCAACGCCGAGCATGCCCACGACGTGTCGGCCATGCTGGCGGCCGACACGCAGGCCGGCATGCTGTACCTGTGCAACCCTAACAACCCCACCGGCACCCTGACCCCGTTCGAAGCCATCCGCCAGGCGCTGACCAACAAACCCAAGGGCAGCGTGCTGGTGGTGGACGAGGCTTACATCGACTTTGCCGACACGCCGAGCGTGGTCAATTGGGTCAAGGACCACGACGACCTGCTGGTGCTGCGCACCTTTTCGAAAATCTATGGCATGGCCGGTGCGCGCCTGGGCTTGGCGATCGGCCACCCGGCGCTGCTGGAACGCTTGGCGGTATTTGGCGGCGACAACGTTCCGGCGGGCGCTTCTTTGCTCGGAGGCCTTGCCAGCCTGGAAGACGTGAAATTATTGGCGCAACGCAAGGCGCTCAATGCCCAACTGCGCGATGAGACCATCACGTGGCTCAAGGGTCGCGGTTTCGCCTGCACGGCCTCCCAGGCCAACTGTTTCATGATCGACGTCAAGCGGCCGGCGGAGCAGGTCATCGAGACACTCGCCGCACACGGCGTACTCATCGGACGGGTGTGGGAAAACTGGCCGCAGTGGGTGCGGGTGACGGTGGGGAGCAAGCAGCAGATGGCGCGCTTTCGCGAGGTGTTCGCGGCGCAGGTTGAGCGCGTCGGTTGATACCACGTGTGGGAGCGGGTTTGCTCCCACACGTTCAGTTGTGCGGTGTTGCCTGGAGGGGTTATTGCTGCGCGATGCTGTAGCCTTCGAACGCGCTCTGTTGCTGCAGGGCGGTGATCACGCTCTTGCGGCTCAGCGGCTGTTCAATGCCGGCGTTATCCACAAAGCTGTCCACTTCCAACTCCGCTTCATCGCCTTCGCCTACAAAGCGCAAACCCAGGAACTCGAAGGCTTCACGGTCGACATTCAACTTGGAGCGCGGCGTGCGCAGGGGCAGCGTGACGCTGACGCCATCTTTGCTGATCACAAACACTTCGGCTTCTTTCTTGGCGCGTGCGGCCTTGCCCTTGCCGGTGCTTGGGTTGCTGATGGCCTGGTGAGACTGGTTCAGCACTTTGAGGGCCAGGCCGTAGACCAACTCCTGGAACTCGGGGTCGTCCTTGAAGCTGGACAGGATGCGGCTGATCGAGAATTTGCTGCTCAGGTCTTCCAGTGCGATGTTGTCGGCGGCTTCGGCGTCTTTCAACTGCTTGAGCTGGCCCATCAGTTCGTAGGCTTTGTCGTCGTCGAAGGCATCGTGCGCCTGGCGGATGGCGATGCGCAGTTCGCGGATCTGATCGCTTTCCTTGGAGGTATGGAACGCGTCCAGCACCATCTCGCTGATGATCTTGGCGGCGGGTACATGCTGTGAAAGATTGATGGCATTTTCGTATTCAGCTTTGGCGTGCAAGGCGACTACGGATTCTTCGGCGGTGTGTTCGGTGTAAGAATCGGACATTGAAATTTCACTACTTCAGTAAACGGGGGAGACAAAAAAACGTCGCGCATTTTCAGGGGGCGGGGGAATCAGGTCAAGGCAGCACAATGCCCTTATCGTGCGGTTGGGCTGCCGGCCGGCGGATGCGGGGGTTAAACCAACTGCTTGAGACACGCTTGAAGAATATCCAACCCTTCTTCCAGTACCGCAGGTTCAATGGTCAGCGGCGCCAGCAGGCGAATGATGTGCCGAGACTTGCCACTGGGCATCAACAGCAAGCCGGCGTCCCGCGCCAGGCTCAGCAACTGGGCCAGTTGCTTGGGCGCGGGTGTACCGTCGGCATGCGCCAGTTCTATGCCGCGCATGGCACCAACGCCAGTCAAGCGGCCCAGGTAGGGCGACAGATGCTGCTCGCGCCAGGCCTGGTAGCGACTGACGATGGCCGCTTCTTGCCGGGCGCCCCACGCGTGCACCTGTTCATCGGTCATTGCATCCAGGGTCGCCAACGCCGCCGCGCAGGCGATGGGGTTACCGGAGTAGGTACCGCCCAGCCCGCCCTTGGGCAGGTTGTCCATCAACGCTTTGCGCCCGACCACCGCACCCAGTGGCACGCCGCCGGCGATGCTTTTGCCGAGCAGGATCAGGTCGGGTTCGATGCCCAGGCGCGAAAAGGCGAAACGCTGGCCGGTGCGGCCAAACCCCTGATTGGATTTCGTCGGCGATCAGCAGGATATTTTTTTCATCGCAGAAACGCCGCAGGGCTTGGGCGAATTCGCTGTCCAGGAGCAGAAAGCCGGCTTCGCCCTGTACCGGTTCGATGATGAAGCAGGCTACATCGTCGACGTCGATTTCTACGCTGAACAGTCGGTCCATGGCCTTCAATGCTTCAGCGCAGGTGACACCGTTATCGGCACTGGGGTAGGGCAGGTGATACACCGGGCCGGGCAGTACGCCGACCTTTTGCTTGTAGGGCGCCACTTTGCCATTGAGGTTGAGCGTGGCCAGGGTGCGGCCGTGGAACGCGCCGTCAAAGGCGATCACCGCCGTGCGGCCCGTGGCCCCGCGCACGATCTTCAAGGCATTTTCCGCGGCCTCGGCGCCGCTGTTGGTGAGCATGCCGCTGACCGGATAGCCCACCGGAATAAACGCGGTCAGGCGATCCATCAGTTCGAGGTAGGGCTTGTGCGGCGCGGCGTTGAAGGCGTAGTGGGTCAGCTGGGTCGCCTGTTCACGAATCGCCGCCACCACGGCGGGGTGGCAATGGCCGAGGTTGAGCACGCCGATGCCACCGACAAAATCGATATAGCGCTTGCCCGAGGTGTCCCAGACTTCGGCGTTTTTACCGTGGCTGAGGCTGATGGGGTGAACGACGGAAATCGACTGGCTGATGGTTTCGCGGCTCATGGATCCTGGACTCGGCAGTGGCGGGCGTCTTTTTATCTAAGCTGCCGGCGGGGCCTTGGCGCAAAGGAAATAAAATCGCCGGGTCATTCCAAATCGGAAGGAGCTGTTGCCAAAAGGTCGTTTGTGGCGGCGCTGTAAACCCGTCACTCTCCCCGGCAGCATCAGAAACCGGCGCGGGCTGTGCAGCGCCGAATAATAAGGACCGACAGGGAGCGCCTCGCATGAACCTATTCAAAACCACCTTGGCCACGATCAGTGCCACGGCCCTATTGGGCCTGGCCGGCACCGCCCACGCCGGTGCGACGTTGGATGCAATCCAGAAAAAAGGTTTTATTCAATGCGGTGTCAGCGACGGGTTGCCTGGCTTTGGCGTGCCCGACAGTACGGGCAAGATGACCGGCATCGATGTGGATGTGTGCCATGCCGTGGCGGCCGCGGTGTTCGGCGATGCATCAAAAGTGAAGTTCACCCAATTGACCGCCAAGGAACGTTTCACCGCCTTGCAGTCCGGCGAGATCGACCTGATCTCGCGTAATACCACCTGGACCAGCTCCCGCGATTCGGGCATGGGCCTGGTGTTTACCGGCGTTACCTACTACGACGGCATCGGTTTTCTGGTGAACAACAAACTCGGTGTTAGCGCCGCCAAGCAGTTGAATGGCGCCACCGTGTGCATCCAGGCCGGCACTACCACCGAACTCAACGTGGCCGATTACTTCCGCACCCATGGCATGAAGTACACGCCTATCACCTTCGATACCGCCGACGAAAGCGCCAAGGGCCTGGAAGCCGGGCGTTGCGATGTGCTGACCACCGACCAGTCGGGCCTGTATGCCCAGCGCATCAAGATGGCGCACCCGGATGAGTTTGTGGTGCTGCCGGAAGTCATCTCCAAAGAACCCCTGGGACCGTTGGTGCGCAAGGGGGATGACGAGTGGTTCAGCATCGTCAAATGGACCCTGTTCGCCATGCTCAATGCCGAGGAGATGGGCATCACGTCGCAGAATGTCGAAGCGCAGGCCAAGGATTCCAAGAACCCGGATGTGGCGCGGCTGCTGGGTGCCGACGGCGAATACGGCAAGGACCTCAAACTGCGTAAGGATTGGGTGGTGCAGATCGTCAAGCAAGTGGGCAACTACGGCGAAGTATTCGAGCGCAACATCGGCCAGGGCAGCGTGTTGAAGATCAAGCGCGGGCTCAATGCCTTATGGAACAACGGCGGCATTCAGTACGCGCCGCCGGTGCGCTGATACCGGGGCGGCCTATGTCGATACGCCGTCTTTGCCCGCCGCTTTGGCTCGATACAGGGCCTGATCGGCGCGCGCCATCAGGGCGGCGGGGGCTTCATTCACTTGGCGTTCGACCACGCCCAGGCTCAGTGTGACCTTGACGTCGTCGGTTATCCGGTGAGTTCTCAAGCTCTGGCAGATAGTCTCGGCCAGGGCCTTGGCTGTTTCCAATGAGCTTTCGGGAAGGACCACCATAAACTCATCGCCCCCCCAACGAGCCAACAGGTCGCCCTGGCGGACGCAGCTTTCCAGGCGTTCCACCACCTGCACCAGGGTCTGGTCGCCTACGCCGTGCCCGTGTCGATCATTGATCGGCTTGAAGTCGTCAACATCCATCGCGATCAGTGACAACGGCAGGTGAAAGCGCTGGGCGCGTTCGCACTCTTGGAGCAACACTTTTTCCAGGCGATAACGGTTGGCGACGAGGGTCAAGGCATCCCGTTCAGCCAGGACGCGGTTCTCATCCACCTGCAGCTGCAATTGCTGATTGACCCGCGACAGTTCAAGCGTGCGCTCGGCCACCAATGCCTCAAGGGATTGATTGCGCCGCTCCAGTTGCTCGATGGAATATTTGCGCAGCTGGATATCGCGCAGGGCCCCGACCATCCGCGCCACCGAACCGTCGGGGTTACGCGCCACCACATAACCGCGGTCCTCGATCCACAGGTAGCTGCCGTCTTTTTTGCGGCAGCGGTATTCAGTTTGATACTGGGGGGCGCGACGGTTGATGTAGTCGTCAAACACCGTCATCACTTGGTTGTAATCGTCGGGGTGGATCACGTTTTCCCAGGTGAATACGTTGTTGTCCAGAGCGTGGCGGGGGTAGCCGAGCATTTCGTACCAGCCTGGGTTGCGGTAGACGAACCCGGTATTGGCGTTCCAGTCCCAGATCCCGTCGCTGGAGAGCTCCAGGATGGTGTGCAACATATCGGCATTGAGGCGAGAGAAATCATTTTTCGTTGAGCTTTTTCCGGAGATATCGTCCATCTGCGTACTCCTTGCCTGGGCGGGCGACAAAGGCCTGCCAACGTTGACACCGATACTCCGTGGCTGGCGCTACTGTACAACGGCGCTTGGGCACTTTGAATAGAGGCGATGGGACGCTGTGAAAGAGTGGCAGCGGGCTACTGCTTCGGCGCCACCATCCTCGTCCGTGGCTTCCCGTCGGCGTTGTGCTGGTAAATCGCTTCCGGTTGGCCCTGCTCGTTGAAAAATACCTGGCCGATCCCGGCCGAATTCCACAAGCGCTCACCGGCTTCGGCATGTTCCGGAATATGGGGCACTACCTGCATCGTGCGACGCCGGGTGAACCAGTTGAGCGGCGAGCGGGGGAGTAGAGCCAGCGGTTGAGGCGGTCGAACCATTCCAGCAAGCGCGGTGGGAATTCGTTCTTGATGCCGCTGCTGGTGATTTGCCAGATCCTCGGGCCCGCGTTGCGATGACGGATCAACACTTCATAAACGAAGGAGTAGTGCACGTCGCCCGACAGGATCACGTAGTTACCCGGCGTGCGCGAGTGACGGAAAATGTTGAGGATGACCTGCGCGGCTCCGCGATGGGCCATCCAGTTTTCCGCGTCCACCAGCAAGGGGTGGCCGCACCAACTGAAGATTTTCTGCACAGTCTCGATCAGCTTCACGCCAAAGATCGGCGCGGGCGAGACGATGATGGCCGAGGGATGGTCAAGCAGTTCCTGTTGCAGTTCACTCAAGGCTTCCCAGTCCAGCAGGCCGGACGGTTGCTTGAGCGTGAATTCACTGCGCCAGCGCCGGGTACGGGTGTCGAGCACCACCAGGGCGGGGGTGGTGGGCAGCACGTAATGCCATTGTTGAAATTTCAGCAGCGCGCCGAGCAAATTATCCTGTTCGGTCGCGTCCAGGTGATTGTTGTGCGCCTGGCGGCCGAGCGCCTGGGTTTGACTTATTAATGTGTCGAACGCATCCGGGTTGTTACCCCAGCCCTGGCACAGCAGGTACGCGAGCAAGGCATTGCCGATGATGCGCTTGGAGAACGGATGGCCGTAGGCGGTTTCTTCCCACTGGGCGCTGAGGTTCCAGTCGTCGGTGATGTCGTGGTCGTCAAAGATCATCAAGGTGGACAGATGGGCGAATACCCGTGCCACGCCGGGCAGGCCATCGCGGAAGTCATCCACCTGCACTTGCTCGCGGGCATAGCGCGCCGCTTCATCGGTGTTCAATTGTGGCGGTTGCGTGGCGATCAGGCGCCACGGGGTGGGTGACCATACCAGCAGGTACATCGCCATGACTTCGGCGAAGCTCACCAAGTGGTTGTCGGCCGTGCTGCTGGTGAAGATCGGTTTTTTCACGCCACCAAAAAAACGCTCGCGCAGGGTCTCGTTGCTGTCCAGTGCCGGCAGCAAGTCCGCGCGATGGTAATAACTGGCGGGGTGCCCGTAGAGGCTGGCGCTGTCATCTATCACTGCCCCTTCCAGGTATTCGTCGAACAGGCCCAGGCGAGCGATCAGCGCGTGGATCGCCCGCAGCATCGGCCCGGCGACATCGTCGGCGTAGACCTGATCGCCACTCATGATCAGCAGGGCCGGGCGCTCGGCACGGGTTTCGGCGAGCAGGCGGTCGACGCACAGCAGGCCTTCATCGGCGCAATGGTGAGGTTTGCGGCAAGAGCCGTGCACCAGTTGGTGGATTCGGCTGTGCAGTATGAAAGAGGCGGATTGGGCGTTGGCGTACAACAGGTGCGGCGCCCACTGTGCCATGCCGTTGCCATCGATCAGCAGGTCATAGTCGATGCTTACATTCTGCGGCAGCGCCTGCTCCAGCGACACATCGATGAGGTGGATAAACGCCTGGCGGCCCACTGGCACCACTTGGCAGTGGCGCGGGGTCAGTGGGATATCACGCGTCTGCTCGCCAACGTGCAGCCTCAGGCTCAGTACCAGCTCCCGGCTGCCCACCAGCCACATCACCAGCCGCCGAGGTTCCAGGCGGCGGAGCATGGGGCCTGCGAGAACGGTGGGCAATGGGTCGGTCAGCGGCATGCGGATGAGGTTTCCAGGCAGGTTTGAGCCGGCAAGATTAGCGCACTGAATGTCAGTGTTTTGTTAAGCGCCTTCCTTCAAGGGCAGCGTTAGCGCGACTGCCCGTGGCTAGGGTGGATGGCTGGAACACGGCATTGGCGGGCAGGCCGCGCCCAGCGTTTTACGGCGTCAGGTCGGTGAGTTTTCAGTCACCTTCGGCACCGTGAACCGGAACTCACTGCCACGTCCCACTTCACTCTCGGCCACGATCCTGCCGCCATGGGCCTGGACGATGCCCTGGGTAATGTAGAGTCCCAGGCCACTGCCGGTGGGGTTGTTTTCGGTTTGTGTCCAATAGCGTTCGAACACATGAGGTAACTGCTCCGGCGCAATGCCTTCGCCGGAGTCGCGCACCGAGAATACGATCTCTTCGCCATTGCTCATGGCACTGATGCCGATATTGCCCTGGCGCGGGGTGAACTTGATGGCGTTGCCGATCAGGTTCGAGAGCACCTGGAACAGGCGCTCGGGGTCGCCGTTGATTTGCAGGCCTGGCTCGGCGTTGAAGCACAGGTCGATGCCTTTTTCCATCGCCAGCGGCGCAAGCAACGAGTACGCCTCTTCGAACATTTGGCTGACATCCAGTGCCACCGGCTTGACCACATAGCGTCCGGCTTCGATTTTGGAGGTGTCCAGCAAGTCTTCCAGCAGGACGTTCATGCGTCCGGCAGCCTGCTGCATGGTGTCGATTGCCGAGGAAATCCGCCGCGAGGTATGTGGGCCGTCGGAACTGAACGCCTTTTGCATCATGCCGCACAGCATCGATATGACCGTCATGGGGTTGCGCAAGTCGTGGGACACCACCGCCACCAGTTCATCGCGGGCGCGCACGGCTTGTTGCTCGCGCAGCACCTGGCGGGCCAGGTCGTTCTCCAAGGCAAAGCGGCGCAGGTCATTGGCGGCGAACAGGTCGCCATGGCTCCAATTGGTGGAGATACCGGCCATTTCCACTTTCCAGATTTCAAACGAGGTGCGTGGGCGAAGGCGCAGGCCTGCGTCGGAACTTTCCAGGTTCAGTGGCTTGTTCGGGTCGCCGCTCCAGTGGATGTTCTCTTTCACTTCCGGCCGGAACCACAGCACACCATTGTCCACTGGCTTGGGCAGGCTCATGGCCAAGACCCGCTGGCCACTTGCTGGAACTCGGCAGCGGGCGCGTACACCGAGGCCAGGTTATGGTTGGCAAACACGGGTTCGCCGCGTGCCTGCAGCCACTTGTGCAACGCTCGGATCTGCGCCGGCTCGGGGCAGTTGCCGTAGCGGTGCAGTTGCTTGTCTTCGATGATCGCTACGCCGCCGGCCAGGGTCAGGTCCATCAGCAATTGGCCGCGCTGGGCCAAGCCTTCGAACACGTTGTACTCCGAGGCTTTCATCGCCTTGTCCAGCAGTTGCAGGGCCTCGACTTTTTCTTCGCGCTGACGGCTCAGGTCCAGCGCTTCCATGGCGCTGATCTGCAATGACAGCACCTGGCCGATAGTCTGGCAGGCCATGCGCAACTCGTTGGGCACCAGCAGTGGCTCACGGTTACCGCAACTGATCAGGCCCCAAAGTTTGTCGCCCTTCATGAGCGAGATGCTCATGGACGACAGCACGCCCATGTTCTGCATGTACTGGCAGTGAATCGGCGACACGCTGCGCAGGGTGGCGAAGCTCAAATCCAACGGTTTGCCGGTATCCGGGCGCAGCTTGGGCAGCAGCGGCACCGGCTCGTAGGCTGCGTTGGGGATAATGCGCAGCCAGTTGGTGCGATACAGCTCGCGAGCCTGTTCCGGGATGTCGGACGCGGGGAAGAACAACCCGTGGAAAAGCTCCATGGACGGCGCAGACGCTTCGGCGATTACCTGGCCATGGCCTTCGTCTTCAAAGCGGTAGATCAGCACGCGGTCGTAGCCGGTCATGGCCTGGATTTCATTTACGCTGACTTCGTATAACGCCTGCAGGGTTTTCGCTGCCTGCAAGCGTTGCAGCATCTTGCCCAGGTCACTGGTGCGGCCATTCACTGCACGTGGCTGGAAGTCCTCCAGCAACGGCTCGAACTCCAGCACCAACACACCCTGATGGCGATGCAGCAGGCCGTCGAACCTGGTGCCATTGAAGGTCATGTGCAACGGCGGCGCATCGGTAAAATTGTTGAGCTCGACCATGCACCGCACGGCCGCAGCAGGCTCGGCACCGAGCAATACGTGCAGCGGTTGGCCCAGCAGGGTCTCGGGCGCATGGTCGAACAGGCTGGCGACATTGGCGCTGACCTGGAGGATCTGCAAGTCAGGGTCCGACAGCGTCAGCAACACACCATGGGGCTGGATAGCCCCGGGAAAGCGGATAGGCTCGTCGGCGCAGTTGGCAAGCAGCTCTTCAAAATCATCGGGTTTCATAGCAGTACCTCCTGGCTGTCGAGCCATTGCTCAAAGCAGCTAAATGTCGAACGGGCCGCATCCACGGCGCACGGTCTGGCTTGCGCGTCCATCGGCTGGCGGGCCAGGTAATCGAGAAAGTCTTTCCAGCGCCGACCGGTCTCGGCACCGTACACATTGAGAAAGGCACCCCCGTTGTCGGCGTCCAGGCCCAGGCGCCGGGCCATCTCGCGACGCAATACTTGACCGCCCAGGGTTGCGCCTTCCAGCACATAGGCGGCGCCGAGGCAGGCAGCGGGGGTATCAAGGGACGGCAGGTGGGTGCAGCGGGGCAGGGCGTCGATGGCTGCGTCATTCAAGCCGAGGGCATGAAGGTCGCTCACCAGGGTAGGCGTTTTCACGCGCAGTTGCGGATCAAAGCCTTCCGGGATCAGATCACCTTCATACAGCGCGGCTTCAATCGGCGCATAAAACCCGTAATACGCTCGGAGCAAGCTCAGGTAGCCGTCGGCATCCAGGTGTTCGGAGAAAAACGGCAGGCGCTTTTCCAGCGCGATGTGCAGCAGGCCGTGCCGGCGCGTAGTGTTTCCAGCAATGAGGGCGCACCAACGTCATGGGCCTGTGAGTGCATTCAATAAGCTCGAACTGTGGGCCTGCCGGCCATGAATGACGCGAGAAAATGGGCGACGATTCTACACAACTCATAGCCACTGACTGTAGGCGCAAAGCGAAAAGCCTGACCAGCGGATCAGAAAAGTCGCTCCTTGCCCATTAGTGACCGCTGCGCTGGTGTTGAAGTTCGGTTTAAATGATATGGCGACGCTATCGATGCATGGGCGAGCCTTGTTGGGTCAGCGCCGATTGCACACACTCCAGCAGGTGCTCAGTGCTCCAGGGTTTGGGTAAAAACCGTACTCGGCTGCTCAGTTGCGAGGCCATGGCGCTGTTGCCCGAGGTGAGCAATACCGCGACGGTTGGCCAGCGATGGGCTACAACCCGGCTCAAGTCATAGCCATTCAACAAGCCTGGCATCTGGATATCGCTGACGATCAGATCGACTTGTT
Source organism: Pseudomonas sp. S3_A03 (assembly GCF_054668275.1). Taxonomy (NCBI): domain Bacteria; kingdom Pseudomonadati; phylum Pseudomonadota; class Gammaproteobacteria; order Pseudomonadales; family Pseudomonadaceae; genus Pseudomonas; species Pseudomonas sp. S3_A03. Next base: position 3,003,585 of record NZ_CP162753.1, on the reverse strand, counting down.
CATCATCACGCTCCAGAAAAATCATTCCTTCGTCCGCTGAAGGAAACGAAGTGACATGGGCACCAAATTCCTCCAGTACATCCACCATTAACGAGCGAATGATCTCGTCGTCCTCCAGTACCAAAATCGATGGCTGAGCCATGATCCTTACTCCGCCATCAGGGTTCAGTAAGGTGGAGTGGGGCACGGCTGGATAGGTTCGATTGGAAGTGGATTAAACGATGGGTGGTCAAGTGTCTAGGTTGCGTATTTGCCGGGAGGTGAGGCGCGAGCCACAGTTGCAAACGACGTGGCGACCATTGCCTTGATTGTGTATTAAGAGTGGCGTATGACCGGTGCGCTGGCGGTAGGGCTTGAAGCTGTGATCCGGATGGTCAAGCGTTCCTGGCAAGCAGGCATAATCGTGTGCAACAGCTGATGTGGAGTCCCTATGAAATACGCCTTGCTAACCCTCGCTTTGATCTTGAATGCCCACGCGGCCCTCGCAGCCGGCGATGCGCAGGCGGGTGCCAAGCTCTTCACCAAGACCTGCGGCGGCTGCCATAGCGTCGGCGAAGGTGCGCGCGCAGGGTTTGGCCCGGAACTCAACGGCATCATTGGCCGACCTGCGGGGGCGACCACCGATTACCAATATTCCGATGCGATGAAAAACTCGGGGGTAGTCTGGACTCGCGACAAACTTGCCGCCTATATAGAAGCCCCGAAGAAGGTGGTGAGTGGTACGCGGATGATTTTCTGGGGGATCAGTGATCAGGACAAGATTGAAAACATCCTGGCGTACCTTGAGACGTTTCAACCCAAGTAGCCGTTTGGTGTTCGGGAACATTTTGTTCGAGTGCCGGTCAAGACATCACTGACCTCCCTGCGATAAGGACATCCTCCGTGAAGCGAATCGCGCTGCTTTCCCTCGTTCTTGCCCTGTGCGCCTGCCAATCCAACCAACGCGACTCCTCGCCCAGCCTGCTCAAGGATGGCATCCAGTTGCGCCAGAAAACCGTAGCCGTAGATGCCGAGCACGCCAAAGTCATCATGAAAGCCAGTGGCGGCACCAACCCCGTCGAATTTGCCATCCATCGCGAAGGCGACCCCGACTCACGCATGGAAAAGCTCGGCACTGTGATGGATACGGGTGAGGGCAAGGTCTTAAACTGGATCGCCAAGCTCAACCAGACCGTGGCCAGCGCAGGGTTCAAGCGTTTCCCGCAGCTTGAAATCCAGGCCGATCCAGGCAAGAAGCTCACCGTGTCCAGTTCGGCGGGAAGCCAGGGCAACGGGGTTTACTACAGCTGCGGGCCGGTGATGAGTACGTTCAGTCCGGAGAAGGCGAAGGTGTATCTGGTGGAGTTTCAATTCAAGGACGGTCGTTCGACGTGTGCGCAACAAGTGTTTGATATTACGGATCCGGCAAATCGGGTGCTGATTGAAGGCTCGGGGAATGGTTCGAAGGAAGGTTGAAGGTTTGGTGGATGAGTGTGGGGCGGTAGGCAAACGGTCCAGCTTGTTCTGAATGCTGCGATTTACGTTTGCCTAATGTTGTGTCGACGATTTGCCTGGCGCTGGAACAGCAACCCTTTGATCGCAAGGGGCGGCGTCACTGAATGGCTTTGAGGTAGTACTGGAGTGCGTCGAGCGGAGGGGGCAGATCCTCCAGCCGGGTGGTTTGGCTGACGTCGACAGACAACCGCTTCAATTCGCGCCCCAGTACCGTATCGGCACCGCCCACGGCTGCCAAGGCTTGCACGACGCACTCATCAATCTTGAGCAGGATCGCCTTCAGTTGCCCCTGCCTTACCAACAACCCAAACACCTCCCTTTCAAAGCTGCTCATCACCGGGTCATCTCGCAAAACCGGACTGCCGCCGTATTCTTCATGCGCCAGTTTTAGAGCAAAGAGCGCAACAGCTTCCAGCATCAATTCCATGGTTTTGGTTTCTCGATGTTCGGGACGGAGGGCGATGATCACTGTTCTCTATATGAAAAAAAGACCTGGCGAGTCGAATGCAATCCCAGCGCCGGCGTGTGAGGTGCCTCCAAGGTTGCACGCCTGCAGTCACCTCTTAATAAGAGACTGCATTGACGGCGGGGGTGGAGCGGGGGGGGGGGGGGGCGTGAAAAGAATTTCTATGGGAGGGTTGACCGCATAGTTTAATACTGTATTATTCGCCTCCCGCTGACGAGAGATCGGAAGCGCAAGTGGTTGAAGTTGTTGAAGAAATCTTCGAAAGCTTCTGAAAATAACCGCTTGACAGCAAATGAGGCTGCTGTAGAATGCGCGCCTCGGTTGAGACGAAAGCTCTTAACCAACCGCTCTTTAACAACTGAATCAAGCAATTCGTGTGGGTGCTTGTGGAGTCAGACTGATAGTCAACAAGATTATCAGCATCACAAGTTACTCCGCGAGAAATCAAAGATGTAACCAACGATTGCTGAGCCAAGTTTAGGGTTTCTTAAAAACCCAAAGATGTTTGAACTGAAGAGTTTGATCATGGCTCAGATTGAACGCTGGCGGCAGGCCTAACACATGCAAGTCGAGCGGTAGAGAGAAGCTTGCTTCTCTTGAGAGCGGCGGACGGGTGAGTAATGCCTAGGAATCTGCCTGGTAGTGGGGGATAACGTTCGGAAACGGACGCTAATACCGCATACGTCCTACGGGAGAAAGCAGGGGACCTTCGGGCCTTGCGCTATCAGATGAGCCTAGGTCGGATTAGCTAGTTGGTGAGGTAATGGCTCACCAAGGCGACGATCCGTAACTGGTCTGAGAGGATGATCAGTCACACTGGAACTGAGACACGGTCCAGACTCCTACGGGAGGCAGCAGTGGGGAATATTGGACAATGGGCGAAAGCCTGATCCAGCCATGCCGCGTGTGTGAAGAAGGTCTTCGGATTGTAAAGCACTTTAAGTTGGGAGGAAGGGCAGTTACCTAATACGTGATTGTTTTGACGTTACCGACAGAATAAGCACCGGCTAACTCTGTGCCAGCAGCCGCGGTAATACAGAGGGTGCAAGCGTTAATCGGAATTACTGGGCGTAAAGCGCGCGTAGGTGGTTTGTTAAGTTGGATGTGAAATCCCCGGGCTCAACCTGGGAACTGCATTCAAAACTGACTGACTAGAGTATGGTAGAGGGTGGTGGAATTTCCTGTGTAGCGGTGAAATGCGTAGATATAGGAAGGAACACCAGTGGCGAAGGCGACCACCTGGACTGATACTGACACTGAGGTGCGAAAGCGTGGGGAGCAAACAGGATTAGATACCCTGGTAGTCCACGCCGTAAACGATGTCAACTAGCCGTTGGGAGCCTTGAGCTCTTAGTGGCGCAGCTAACGCATTAAGTTGACCGCCTGGGGAGTACGGCCGCAAGGTTAAAACTCAAATGAATTGACGGGGGCCCGCACAAGCGGTGGAGCATGTGGTTTAATTCGAAGCAACGCGAAGAACCTTACCAGGCCTTGACATCCAATGAACTTTCTAGAGATAGATTGGTGCCTTCGGGAACATTGAGACAGGTGCTGCATGGCTGTCGTCAGCTCGTGTCGTGAGATGTTGGGTTAAGTCCCGTAACGAGCGCAACCCTTGTCCTTAGTTACCAGCACGTCATGGTGGGCACTCTAAGGAGACTGCCGGTGACAAACCGGAGGAAGGTGGGGATGACGTCAAGTCATCATGGCCCTTACGGCCTGGGCTACACACGTGCTACAATGGTCGGTACAGAGGGTTGCCAAGCCGCGAGGTGGAGCTAATCCCATAAAACCGATCGTAGTCCGGATCGCAGTCTGCAACTCGACTGCGTGAAGTCGGAATCGCTAGTAATCGCGAATCAGAATGTCGCGGTGAATACGTTCCCGGGCCTTGTACACACCGCCCGTCACACCATGGGAGTGGGTTGCACCAGAAGTAGCTAGTCTAACCTTCGGGAGGACGGTTACCACGGTGTGATTCATGACTGGGGTGAAGTCGTAACAAGGTAGCCGTAGGGGAACCTGCGGCTGGATCACCTCCTTAATCGACGACATCAGCTGCTCCATAAGTTCCCACACGAATTGCTTGATTCATTGAAGAAGACGATAAGAAGCAGCCCGAAATTGGGTCTGTAGCTCAGTTGGTTAGAGCGCACCCCTGATAAGGGTGAGGTCGGCAGTTCGAATCTGCCCAGACCCACCAATTTTGTGTGGGAAACGCCTGTAGAAATATGGGGCCATAGCTCAGCTGGGAGAGCGCCTGCCTTGCACGCAGGAGGTCAACGGTTCGATCCCGTTTGGCTCCACCACTACTGCTTCTGACGTATGAAAGCTTAGAAATGAGCATTCCATCCTGGCGATGGTGAATGTTGATTTCTAGTCTTTGATTAGATCGTTCTTTAAAAATTTGGGTATGTGATAGAAAGATAGACTGAACGTTACTTTCACTGGTAACGGATCAGGCTAAGGTAAAATTTGTGAGTGATTACAGATTTTCGGCGAATGTCGTCTTCACAGTATAACCAGATTGCTTGGGGTTATATGGTCAAGTGAAGAAGCGCATACGGTGGATGCCTTGGCAGTCAGAGGCGATGAAAGACGTGGTAGCCTGCGAAAAGCTTCGGGGAGTCGGCAAACAGACTTTGATCCGGAGATGTCTGAATGGGGGAACCCAGCCATCATAAGATGGTTATCTTGTACTGAATACATAGGTGCAAGAGGCGAACCAGGGGAACTGAAACATCTAAGTACCCTGAGGAAAAGAAATCAACCGAGATTCCCTTAGTAGTGGCGAGCGAACGGGGACTAGCCCTTAAGTGGCTTTGAGATTAGCGGAACGCTCTGGAAAGTGCGGCCATAGTGGGTGATAGCCCTGTACGCGAAAGTCTCTTAGTCATGAAATCGAGTAGGACGGAGCACGAGAAACTTTGTCTGAATATGGGGGGACCATCCTCCAAGGCTAAATACTACTGACTGACCGATAGTGAACTAGTACCGTGAGGGAAAGGCGAAAAGAACCCCGGAGAGGGGAGTGAAATAGATCCTGAAACCGTATGCGTACAAGCAGTGGGAGCCCACTTTGTTGGGTGACTGCGTACCTTTTGTATAATGGGTCAGCGACTTATTTTCAGTGGCGAGCTTAACCGAATAGGGGAGGCGTAGCGAAAGCGAGTCTTAATAGGGCGTCTAGTCGCTGGGAATAGACCCGAAACCGGGCGATCTATCCATGGGCAGGTTGAAGGTTGGGTAACACTAACTGGAGGACCGAACCGACTACCGTTGAAAAGTTAGCGGATGACCTGTGGATCGGAGTGAAAGGCTAATCAAGCTCGGAGATAGCTGGTTCTCCTCGAAAGCTATTTAGGTAGCGCCTCATGTATCACTGTAGGGGGTAGAGCACTGTTTCGGCTAGGGGGTCATCCCGACTTACCAAACCGATGCAAACTCCGAATACCTACAAGTGCCGAGCATGGGAGACACACGGCGGGTGCTAACGTCCGTCGTGAAAAGGGAAACAACCCAGACCGTCAGCTAAGGTCCCAAAGTTATGGTTAAGTGGGAAACGATGTGGGAAGGCTTAGACAGCTAGGAGGTTGGCTTAGAAGCAGCCACCCTTTAAAGAAAGCGTAATAGCTCACTAGTCGAGTCGGCCTGCGCGGAAGATGTAACGGGGCTCAAACCATACACCGAAGCTACGGGTATCACGTAAGTGATGCGGTAGAGGAGCGTTCTGTAAGCCTGTGAAGGTGAGTTGAGAAGCTTGCTGGAGGTATCAGAAGTGCGAATGCTGACATGAGTAACGACAATGGGTGTGAAAAACACCCACGCCGAAAGACCAAGGTTTCCTGCGCAACGTTAATCGACGCAGGGTTAGTCGGTCCCTAAGGCGAGGCTGAAAAGCGTAGTCGATGGAAAACAGGTTAATATTCCTGTACTTCTGGTTATTGCGATGGAGGGACGGAGAAGGCTAGGCCAGCTTGGCGTTGGTTGTCCAAGTTTAAGGTGGTAGGCTGGAATCTTAGGTAAATCCGGGATTCTAAGGCCGAGAGCTGATGACGAGCTAACTTTTAGTTAGCGAAGTGGTTGATGCCATGCTTCCAAGAAAAGCTTCTAAGCTTCAGGTAACCAGGAACCGTACCCCAAACCGACACAGGTGGTTGGGTAGAGAATACCAAGGCGCTTGAGAGAACTCGGGTGAAGGAACTAGGCAAAATGGCACCGTAACTTCGGGAGAAGGTGCGCCGGTGAGGGTGAAGGACTTGCTCCGTAAGCCCATGCCGGTCGAAGATACCAGGCCGCTGCGACTGTTTATTAAAAACACAGCACTCTGCAAACACGAAAGTGGACGTATAGGGTGTGACGCCTGCCCGGTGCCGGAAGGTTAATTGATGGGGTTAGCTAACGCGAAGCTCTTGATCGAAGCCCCGGTAAACGGCGGCCGTAACTATAACGGTCCTAAGGTAGCGAAATTCCTTGTCGGGTAAGTTCCGACCTGCACGAATGGCGTAACGATGGCGGCGCTGTCTCCACCCGAGACTCAGTGAAATTGAAATCGCTGTGAAGATGCAGTGTATCCGCGGCTAGACGGAAAGACCCCGTGAACCTTTACTATAGCTTTGCACTGGACTTTGAATTTGCTTGTGTAGGATAGGTGGGAGGCTTTGAAGCGTGGACGCCAGTCTGCGTGGAGCCAACCTTGAAATACCACCCTGGCAACTTTGAGGTTCTAACTCAGGTCCGTTATCCGGATCGAGGACAGTGTATGGTGGGTAGTTTGACTGGGGCGGTCTCCTCCTAAAGAGTAACGGAGGAGTACGAAGGTGCGCTCAGACCGGTCGGAAATCGGTCGTAGAGTATAAAGGCAAAAGCGCGCTTGACTGCGAGACAGACACGTCGAGCAGGTACGAAAGTAGGTCTTAGTGATCCGGTGGTTCTGTATGGAAGGGCCATCGCTCAACGGATAAAAGGTACTCCGGGGATAACAGGCTGATACCGCCCAAGAGTTCATATCGACGGCGGTGTTTGGCACCTCGATGTCGGCTCATCACATCCTGGGGCTGAAGCCGGTCCCAAGGGTATGGCTGTTCGCCATTTAAAGTGGTACGCGAGCTGGGTTTAGAACGTCGTGAGACAGTTCGGTCCCTATCTGCCGTGGACGTTTGAGATTTGAGAGGGGCTGCTCCTAGTACGAGAGGACCGGAGTGGACGAACCTCTGGTGTTCCGGTTGTCACGCCAGTGGCATTGCCGGGTAGCTATGTTCGGAATAGATAACCGCTGAAAGCATCTAAGCGGGAAACTAGCCTCAAGATGAGATCTCACTGGAACCTTGAGTTCCCTGAAGGGCCGTCGAAGACTACGACGTTGATAGGTTGGGTGTGTAAGCGCTGTGAGGCGTTGAGCTAACCAATACTAATTGCCCGTGAGGCTTGACCATATAACACCCAAGCAATTTGACTACTCGAAAGAGCATCAGATTGCGGTGTGTGAAGACGAAACGAACCGAAAGTTTGTAACTCACAAAACACCGACTGCTGTCACATACCCAATTTGCTGAAGCGAGGCCATCTGGTCACGAGTCAGTACCCGAATTTCTTGACGACCATAGAGCATTGGAACCACCTGATCCCATCCCGAACTCAGTAGTGAAACGATGCATCGCCGATGGTAGTGTGGGGTTTCCCCATGTGAGAGTAGGTCATCGTCAAGATTAAATTCCGAAACCCCATTTGCGAAAGCAGATGGGGTTTTGTTTTGGGCGCTCGAAAAGCCAGACGGAATTCTCCAGCGAGTGACCGACAAATTTGCGCAATTATCCCGAGCTTCAGCCCTTGGTCAATGCACTGCATACCTGGGCGTGGCCCAAGGCGATTTTGTGTCGGAAGGATCGTCATCGGCAAAGCTCTGGATTACAGCTTCGAACGCTGGACAATATTGATTCGACCTCCCTAATAAGGCTGATAACGCTCCACTGCACAGTTGCGCCAAGTGGATGGTTTGCGAATAAGGCACCAGCGGCCTATAAGGCGCCTCACGGGGTTTTGATCGCCGTTACAGCTCCTCATGGGGCTGGAGGCTGCTGCTTGCTTTCTGGGTGCCTTACAGGCTCTCTCCGACAGGTTGACACTTTTCTGCAGACGAAAAAAAAGACCTTGAAATTCAAGGTCTTTCTTTAAGATGGTGCCCGAGGGAGACTGTCGAGTTCCATATACTCTATGGCTTTCAGCTGGATTATAGCTGTAGGGATACACGTGGGGATACATGCTGCGAGTTGCTAAGCTTTTCAGCATAGCTGTCACAATAGTTTTTCTTAATGCTTGGTCTAGGCGCGGGAGCTATCCTCTGTTCGACCTTCGATTACTTACCTGTCAAGGATGAATGTCTCGTCGACGTTCGAAAACTGCGTACCTGACCATGGAGATAATTCACCGATGAATGACACAGAAGGCGGTGTTGCTGCAAATGCCCCGAATGAGTTTCCTCTCGTAGGAAGTATCAGAAACTCGGGACAACCGTTTAAATTTTCAAATGTGGAGCCGCTCTGCGGGGTATCGGTTGAGCCGAGCAGTGACGGTCACGTAAAGGTGTGCACTAGGCTAGCCACCACCTCCGACGACCCCATGTTCCATAAAATGGCTAGCAGCTTTACCTCTGTAGTCAATCATCTGGCCCAACAGGCAGGGGTGGTAATCAGCTTGGACCGCGCAGATACGGTCTTGATGGTCATGAAGGCGGACGATACAGCCGAGCTATGGATTGATACCGCCGCTGTGGTTCTCCGTTGTTCATTGACACGAAGTGTCACCGCAGGAATGGCTATTTTTGCGCACGATATTGCAGATATAACGGCAATGACCTTCCCATGCGTTGATATTCAAAGCACGGATCGAGTCTGGTGCATATTTCGGCAAGACTGGGGGTTTGGCCTTGCCTTCGACTTTAATACGGACGGCAATTTAGATTTAGAAGGTTTCAATACGGCACTCGGTTCCCTGTATCGGCAACTGAAATACCGTCACTTGTATCAAACCATGGCCAATCGAGCTGTTTTTGAGAGCTTGGTAGGTTCCGGGTGGTTTCCGTTTGTGGAGATAATCGCCAAGGAATTCAAAGGACTAGCGGACCACTGCTCGGCTGGTTTTGATGTGGATGTCATTGAGGCAAGCATCTTGGAGAGCTTCGATGAGAGTCGAATGCAGAAAATGATGGAACGATGGGCCTTAAAGCCCCATTTTGCCACCAGAGGGATCATTTTAAAGGTGGCTGTTGATGCGTTTAATAAACGGGAGCCAATAGCAGTAATAAAAATACTTCTTACAGAAATAGAAGGTGTTCTTGCGGACGCTTATCGGGCAGTCAATGGAGGGAAAAGCGCGAAGCTCAAGGATTTGTTGAGCTTCGCGATCACTTCTGCTGAACAGAAGTCCGGTGACTCCGACACTCTGTTTTTTTCTGCCGCTTTTGCTAGATATCTGACGAGTCATACCTTTGCAAATTTCGACCCCGCGCTGCAAACCGGTACTGCCAGCTCTCGTCACGCGGTGGGACATGGTGCGGCGACCGCAGAAAGTTACACGATGACGCGAGCGCTACAGGTGATTCTAACTTTGGATCAGCTAGCCTTTTACACGTAGGGTGAATTCGTTACTTTTAAATTGCACCAACCCATCGCGCGTCATAAAAATCGGCGGGGCCCCTGGCACTTCGAGAAGGGTACGGGGCATGAAACCCGCGGGATCGTGGTAGCGGCAGCCGCACCAGCTTACTGAAATTTCAACGTTGAAATTGAAAGGATCTTGAAGAGAAAAGGGCATCCTTACCGGATCTGTAACGGTCATGGGTTTCGTTCAGGATAGTGAACGATTGTCCTGGTCAACTCGGTCAACCAGTCAACTAACTTTGGAGCCCAGCCACTAACGAGATCCGGCGGGTTCTATGCCCCGTGTATATCCGAAATGCCCAGGGTCCCCAGCGGCTTTCCGATTCATAGGGCAAATGCATTGGTGAACAGCAGTTCACCCGGTTCACCTGTTCACTAAGCTGGGCACCTTTCCGCTGCCACGATCACGCGGGTTTTATGCCCCGTACCTAGAAGAATTCTCCAGGGGCCCCATCATCGAACCCAGGCCAAGAGCATGATCCACCTTGCTTCGCTGAAGGAGCAATACCACAGGGGCTAGGGGGCTACCCAAATAAAACCGTGTTACCGGTGTTACGCGTGTTACATAAGTATATAACTATATGATTTTAATAGATTTATATTGCGTTACACAGCTGGGTCTGGTTTGCCGATATGCGTGTTACATGGCGAAGAGGTGTTACATCAATTAATGCCTTGGCAGGGGCTGGCTGTGATGCTTGCGGCGGGTGCCGTCGACCTAGGGGCTTCGTTTAGAAGGGCCGCTACCGGCCAAGAGCAGACTGTCGTTCACCTCGGGAGCGGACAAGGTATCGTTCATGGATGTGATCTGCTAGAAGAGATCATCGACAGGTTTCAATCAAAAAACTCAACAAACCACTCTCGGGAACGGTTGAAACTGTGGAAAAAATCAAGTTGATCAAAGCGATGATGAAAGCCGGCCGGGCTAAAGATCTACTGTAGTGGTCTAATGAAACCGGACACCCATTTAGGCGAGAATGCTCGCCAGATCGAGGTGTCAGATGACCAAACAACGCCGCTCCTTTACTCCTGAATTCAAACGCGAGGCTGCCGACCTCGTGCTCAAACAAAACTACAGCTACATCGAAGCCAGCCGTTCACTCGGCATTGGTGAGTCGGCATTGCGCCGCTGGGTTGACCAGATTCAGAAAGAACATAAAGGCATCACCCCGCAGAGCAAGGCTCTGACTCCGGAACAGCAAAAAATTCAGGAGCTGGAAGCCCGGATTGCTCGGCTTGAGCGAGAGAAATCAATACTAAAAAAGGCTACCGCGCTCTTGATGTCGGAAGATCACGAGCGTTCGCGCTGATTGACCAGTTGAGTGCACATGAGCCGGTTGATTGGCTGTGCAAGGTGTTTGACGTCACGCGCTCGTGTTACTACGCCCAGCGCCTGCGGCGCCGCACGCCCGATGTTGAACGGCTTCGATTGCGAAGTCGCGTCAGTGAGCTGTTCTCGCAAAGTCGCAGCTCTGCGGGCAGTCGCAGCATCTTGTCGCTGATGCGTGAAGACGGTGAGCAACTCGGTCGATTCAAAGTGCGTAGCTTGATGCGCGAGCTTGATTTAGTCAGCAAACAACCTGGCTCCCATGCCTACAAACGAGCAACAGTAGAAAGACTGGATATCCCGAACACATTGAACCGCGAGTTCGACGTGCCAGCGCCCAATCAAGTCTGGTGCGGCGATATCACCTACATTTGGGCGCAAGGAAAGTGGCATTACCTGGCTGTCGTCCTGGATCTTTGTACGCGTCGGATCGTGGGCTGGGCGCTGTCGGAAAAGCCAGACGCTGAGCTGGTGATCAAAGCGCTGGATATGGCTTACGAGCAGCGTGGCAGGCCTTCGGATCTGCTATTCCACTCGGACCAGGGATCGCAATATGCAAGCCGACTCTTTCGCCAGCGGTTGTGGCGATACCGCATGCGCCAGAGCATGAGCCGACGAGGAAACTGCTGGGATAACGCACCGATGGAGCGCGTATTTCGCAGCTTGAAAACAGAATGGATACCGACCGTGGGCTATCGAACTGCGCAGGAAGCACAGCGCGATATCAGCCATTTTTTGATGCATCGCTACAACTGGATTAGGCCTCATCAATTCAACGATGGGTTGGCCCCAGCGCGGGCCGAGGAAAAACTTAACGTCGTGTCCGGGATTAGTTGACCACTACAGCCATCCAGATACGTCAAACAGAGTTAGTGCAACTCTAGAGGGGAGTCGGATGAACAAGTTTTACAAAACCGTGATCGCGGTAACCTTGGCATCTCAAAGCGTGTTGGTTATGGCTCAAGAACCCAGCAGTTGCCAAGTCATCAAGACGGCGAACGTGGGATGGCTCGATGGTATATCGACAAACGCATTGACTCAGGTGGTTGCCGAAGGCCTGGGCTATAAATTCGACGACAGCATGCTTTCACTGCCAATCGTTCTGAAGTCTCTTAGCGATGGCAAGCTGGATACGTTCATTAACTACTGGTCGCCATCTCAGGATCCTCTGATTACCCCCCTAAAGGACTCTTTGTCCGTTCTCCCAACCCCTAACCTCACAGGTGCAAAATACACACTCGCAGTTCCAAAATTTCTGGCCGATGAGGGGTTGAAGGATTTCAAGGACATAGAGAAATTTAAAGACCAGCTCGGAGGCCGCATTTACGGCATCCAGCCTGGTAGCGGCGGAAACACGTTGGTGCAGAAGATCATCAAGGACAACTCGTATGGTTTGAAGGATTTCAAACTGGTCGAGTCTGGTGAAGCAGGCATGATCCAAGAGGTAGGTCGTTCGATTCAACGCAAGAAGCCCATTGTGTTCCTGGCGTGGGCGCCTCACCCAATGAACGTGAACATGGACATCGTGTATCTAACGGGTGGTGATGATTCCTTCGGTCCCGATTTCGGCGCAGCAACGGTCAAAACTATCACATCCAAAGGCTATGCCGAGCGCTGCGGTAACGTTGGCAAGTTGTACAGCAATCTGAAATTCACGGTCGACATGGAGAGCAGCATCATGAACTCCCTCGACAAAAAGGAGCCCGCTTTGAGTGCAGCGAAAAAATGGCTGGCCGCTCATCCTGAGACTCTGGATAGCTGGCTGGCTGGTGTGACTACCGTCGACGGTAGAGACGCGAAAGCAGCAGTATTAGCAAACATCTCCAAGTAAAGAAAAGCCGCTTCAGTGAAGCGGCTTTTTTTATCGAAAATCCGCAGTTGGAGGCTCGCTGATGGAGCCATATGTAGCCAGTTGCTAGGCGTTTACTCATCGCTACGTGCCTTAACCGGACGCTTACCCCGCATTTGACATATCTTGAGTTCGTGGGTTTCTGCGGGGCCATGTAGTTCCGAATCCGAGCCCGTCGAGCCAGCACTCACGCGTGATGCGTTTATGAACCTCGGCAGTTGTTTGGATATTCAAGGTCCGCTTCTGGCCGATAACTGACTTTCTGGTTGGAAAGACCGAGCTGGAATGGCTGATAGGCAGCTAGTACGCTTGAGTCCCTCTAATGATAGCCATGGCGTTTTCATCGTACTGATAGTCGCCGTAATTACACTCCAAGATCTGCCCTATCTTGGGTTCAAAGTTAATAGCCATCAATCGTCCTTAGAGCTGGATTGCTGCCAGAACTCATGATGCTACAGCGCCACGCATTCCGCGCGAAGGAGTGCTGGGCATATCCATGCGATGGGTTGCTGCGAAGGTTGCGTGAGCGAGTGACGCCCGATTAGCGCCCCATGAGTGGGTAGTGCTCGATGCGACACGGATGCGGGTGGCCGTCGCCCTTGCAAATCCCATCCAGATACCGGTAGTCAATCTGCACCGACTGGCCTCTTCGAGGCCATTGCCGACGCGGGAGGGTGTTCTGGTAATCGGTGGTTTCCGGGGTGAAGGTGACCGTCGAGCCTTGCTGGGGACATTGCGTGGTGGGGGAGGTCGGGGCGACCTTGAGGATCCGCCCCTGCAGCTGTGGGTACGGTTGTTTCAAGACGTTGACGATCTGTACGTCCAGCCGGCAAATCTGCCAGCTCGCCGCGTGGACGGGGCTGCACAGGGTGGTGAGCGCAAGGGCCAGCGCTGCGTATGTTTTCATGGGCTAAATGTCCAGATCCTTGGAACAAGCAACCTGGCAAGGCCCTGAACTTCTGTCAGCTTCTGGCTGACTTAGTCCTTGGCGCCGGGTCAGTTGGGGAGTGGTAGCACTATGCCAATTACCCAGCGGCCAATACAAGTCTTATGAATTTGAGAGGGGGCCTATAGGGATATAGGTGTAAGCAATAAGCCAGAATGACTTTAGATATGCAGTCGCATGCTGTGAGCCTTGACTATCTGGCTGAACCAGAACCGCGCCGGCGGTCCGCTTTTGGCCGATTCTGTTGAAAAAGTAGGCCATGGTTTCCACGACAGAAAAGTACGCGCTTGAGATTGAAATCTTTACTTTGATCAGACGGCTCCGGGGGCAGATTTCGCATAGCGGCGCGTAAAAAAGGCGCTTTCAGCGGTTAGTATGAGGGCAGTCTGGAAGAACCGACTTTTTCAACAGAATTGGCCGGAAGCGGTCATAAGCTCGCAGCCGCCACAGACCGAAAGCCGAAAAATCTGGGGTATTCTTTGTAATGGAAGGATCTAGCAAAGCGGAAGCTGCTTAAGCTTCCGCTTCTTCCTCACCCTCCCTTTCTTTTGAGTTGGACGTCAATGAAATCAAGCTCTGCCTTGATTGCATCAATCGTGAGCGTCTCAACTTTAGTGTCAGTGTTTGCCCTTGCGTTGAGCTTTTTCCCGCCAGCTATGCCGACGATTATCCCGTTTAAATGCAGCTTTCGGGCCTTTAGGTCATCAGGCATCTGAGCGCTGTTCTGTGGTGTTTGGTTCATGGTTAGACCGATGGTAGGCCCGAAGCAACCGGCCCTCGCCGGTTGTTTCGGGGAGGGTTTAGGTTACGCCGCCAACAGGTCAAGCAGGCTGTGTTGGTGTGAGCGAGCCGCGAGTTCTCGCCAGGTCCAGCTTCCAAAGTGCTCGCCCAGTTCAGGGATATCCAGCTTCATCAGTGCAACCGGGTCACGACTAATCAGGTTGCGTGCGGCCCACAGCTTGCCGCCGGTCTCCAGCAGTGTTTTGGCGGCCTCATTCCACTGTTCTTCCAGCACAGTGTTCGCCAGATGAGCCGCTTTATTCTCGATCTCGGTGCGTTCCTTTTGTGCCTCTGTGATATGCAGATCAATCGTCACCAGCTCCTGCTCCAGTGCGGTGATGAGCAGTTGTTGGCGGCGGTGATGCTCAGCCGCAGCCGTGAGGTTTTTTGCTGCCTTTTGAGCTTCTGCGTTAGCCGCTTTTTCGCCCTCTACATCGCCCCAGGCGACGGCCTGTGCATAAGCGGTGGCCGCGTCGGTTTCAGCTTGTCGAGCTTTTGCCATGTCTTCCTGATCGCTCTGGCGGACCTGCTGCAACCGAGTCTCGATGCTGCTGCGCTTTTCGTTGAGTTCCATCTCGTCGGCTTTCCAGTTCGCCATATCGCTGAGATATCCCGCAGCCAAGCTCTCACGGTTTGCCAATCTCTCAAGGCGATGAATCTTTTGATTCAGGTTGCTGATCTCCAGATTTCGCGAGTCGATGCGTCTTTTGTGATCGTTGATTTCATCCTGCACGGCTCGTTGACGGCCCTGCTGGATAACCTCCGGGCTTTCCAGCGCCTCTTCGAAGGGAGCCAGGTCACCCTGAATGCTCTCCACTTCGAGGGTCAGTTGGTCGCGGCGGTCTTTCAATTCTTGGATAGTGTTCATCTGTATTGTCTCTGGGTACTGCGGTTAATAGGGATGGTTGTCGAATGGCTGGCAAGGCCGGTAATGAGCCGGCGCTACCTCGATCAGCAGGCTCGCCGTCAGGCGGCCTTGGCCTCGCCTTCGTCCGTTCCTGGAACGGTCTTCACCACGTAGCAGCGCTGGGGCCCTAACCCGGGCAGACGGATCAAGCTGTAGGCCTTGCCGTCACTACCCGGCTCAAGCACGCCGCGTTGCAGCAACTCCTTGTTCACCGCACTGATGTTCATGCCTTTGAAGATCTCGGTCCTCCAGGCTTCAGGCAGTACGTAATAGGTGTTGGTGGTGTGCAGGGCGTCGCCCATGCCGTGTTCCAGCGTCTTGCGAAAGCCCAACCGATCAATCGTGCGCGGCCCGTGCTCATCGAGCTTGGCGGCGGCGGATTCCCAGCGGGTAAAGCGGCTTTCTCCAAACCGCTCGATGACCTGGCGCAGCCGCGCCAAGATCGCATCGCCCTCGAAGTTTCCGGCGCCGCCGCGTTCGGCCAGCCACGCATGCAGACACACCCGAGCGGCGGTCGTGGCTGTGCCATCCGGCCAGCCGGTAACACCAAAGGCGGTAGCCAACTCTCCGGCGGCGGCTGCGAGGCCGAAGCGAAGGGCGGCACGCTGCGCCTGACCACTGGCCGAGGCTGGTAGGTTTTGGGTGATGAACTGTTCCACCGTGCGGCGCACGATCACTGTCCACCTGAGCATTTCCCCAGGCGCGCACAATGCGTGCAGGAAAGCGGTGAGGGGCGTGCCGTAATATTTGGCTACTCGGGCCTTGAGCGCATCGGAGAGGGCGGCAGCGTCCTCAAAACCATTCAGCACATCGAACATGCCGAGGCCTTTGCTGGCATCCGCTGGCACGGCGAGCATGCGCACCTCCATACCGGCTTTCAGCTCCTTGTTTGCATCCGCCATGTGCTGCGCCAACGTCTTCTCGCCGGTCGAGAGAAACAGCAAGCGCCACTCCTGCACCTGTCGGCCGGCTTGTCCTCGATCATTCGCCCGGGCCTTGCCGGTGCCGTTGCCGAGCATGTACACCGTCTCGCCAATAATGCGCGGGTCGCACATGCCGATTTCATCCAGTACCAGGAGACCGTCTGAGTGTGCGGCGGCGATGGACTCCAGGGCGTTATCCGTGGAGCGCCACGAGCGCACCAGACGAGGCCCACCATAAACCGAGGCTGCGACTTGCAAGTGAGTGGTCTTGCCGCCGGAGCTGTCGCCGTAGAGGTGGAAGCCGCCCGACTCATGTCCGAGCATGTTCAACAGTGGGCCTGCAAAGGCCACAGAGACGACAAACGCCAAGCGATGGTTACCAACGCACAGCGCGCCGATTTGCTGCTGCCATTGCTCCAGAGAGCCCGCCTCGCTGATGGGTGGCAACTGCGCACCGGCCTCATAAAAATGCAGGTGTTCGGCGTGCGAGCCAATTTGTTGCTCGGGCAATAGAAACGCCTTGTCGTGCCAGCCTAAGCGCGTTACCAAGCGTGCGCGCTGGCTGCTGTCGAAGCCGCCGAGATAACTCTGCAGATCATTGCGGGCGTTACGCCCAGATCGACTTCCTGCAAGGCGCAAACCCATGTCTACCAGGGGACCGAGTACGTCCTTGCCAAAGTCACCGGTCATGGTTCGGGCCGGAATGTTCCAACGTTTTTTAGCGCCGTCCGGGTCATCGAACTCAACCAACAAGCCCCAGTTGTGACCCTTGTCGTCGCGAGTGCGAGCGATGATTTCGAGAGGCGAACACACGGGGCGTGCCTCACCATCATCGCCGGAATAAAACACCCCTTCAGACGTCAGGCGAAAGCCGCCCGGCAATAGGTCATTTTTCGATTTCGCAGGGCGTTTGGCGGGCGTCTTCGCCTTCTGTTCTTGAGGTTCAGTTGGCTCAGCGGCACTGCCGAAAAACTCATCGCTGCGCACCAGCTCGGCGACGTGGGCAGCGGTCCAGCCTTTGGCTAACGCATCCGCTGCATCGTCGCCGTCTGCCCATTTTCCACCCTTAATGAGCGTGGGTTTTCCGCCTTTGCTGCTTGGCTTGAGCTTGAACACGTCGAGCGCAATTCGTTGTACTGACGCGGCGCCCAGCTCAATCAACTTGAGCTCGATGGCGTCCATGCAGGTCTTGCCGCTGGCATCGTTATCCGGCCACAGCACCACCGTGCGTCCTTTGAGTGGCGTCAGGTCGGCCTTGTGCCAAGAGTTGGAGCCGTTCGGCCAGCAGGTGGCTACGTGGTCGGGCATCAGTTCAGCGGCAGCGTCAGCGGCCTTTTCACCCTCACACAAAACCACAGGCGCGTCGGCGCGCTGTACCAGTTCATCCAGGCGTAGCAGAGGCCGAGGCTCCGGCAATCCTTGCCAACGCCATTGGTTGGTTTGCCCATCGGAACGCTTGCACCAGGTAAGCGGTGCAAAGACCTTCCTCGGTTTGCCGTCTTCATCTGGGCCTAGGTCGAAGCGATACAGCGCCATGACTGGCTGGCCCTGCGCGTCGCGATAGATCCACACCTTTGACGGAACACCGTGTTGCCGGTGTTTAGCTGGGCACTTGTTCATGGCCTCGGCCGGGATCGGTCGAATCGCGATCCACTCCGGCGTTGCGTTCTTGGCCGGTGCGCTTTTGGTTGTCGCTGAACCAGCGGAAACGCTGAGCAAATCCGCCAGTTTTTTGCAGGCCTCAACGTCCGTGCCGCCGTCGATGTAGCGGACTAGGTCGATCAGGTCTCCGCCCTTATCGCCGGTGGCAAAATCCGCCCAGGTGCCTTTGCTCAAATTGACCTTGAGTGAGCCAGCGCGTTTGTCTGTACGCGTGGGGTTCGGTGCGGTGTATTCCTTGCCGCCGTCGACACGTTTGCCGTTTGGCAGCCAGTGAGCAAGTACACGATCGATGTTCGTAAGAGCGGCGCTTTTTACGTCTGCAAAGCTGGGGCGTTTTGAGGTGTTGCCGGTGCGCGGGGTCATGGCGCTTTACTCGCTGCACACAGCGCATCGTTCACGTCATCGATCAGCGCTTTAGCCATCTCGCCCAGGTAGAACGCCGGCCAACTGAAACGCTCGCCTTTGTCACTCATGGCGGCGTCGAAGGTTAGTTGATTGGCGTAGTGCTGAAACAGTGAAATTGCTTCAAGCGCATCTTCAAGCGGCACACCTGCGTTGACTCGGAATAGCTTCTGGTGAGTGTCGTTAGCACATGAGAATTCGGCACGCCCGAGAGTAGTGGCAGTGTTCACAGGGCACCGCCTTTCTGGCCCATTGGCACAGAGGAGGCATCACCGTACAAGGCGAGTGTTTTGATCAAGCCCAAAGTGCCGCGCACGTCCCAAATGACGGATGAAAGAACGCGGTTGGAGAGTACGGGTTTATCGCCGTCTAAATGATCTTCCAGCAGCATCAGAACTGAGTCGGCACGGTCGAGGGCGCAGGTGATGGCATCAATGGGAATACCGGCTTCAACGTCCTGGCTGACGCAGAGCAGATCCTCGGGAAGTGAGAAGCCTGGGAGCATGCTCATTGGGCACCCCCAGCGGCTTCCAGGGCGCGAGCCTTGGACATATGGGCGTTGTAACGGGAAAGGCGTGTAGCGAGGCTGGAGTTGGCGTGTAAAGCGGCGAGAGCCATTGCTCGATGAGCAGCAGCGCGAATTTTGGACGGATTGAAGGCGTGTTTCATCTGTGTAGCTCCTTGATTTGAGGAGCTGCCACGTTCGTTACCAAGCGAATGGGTGGCAGCTGTGCGCAGGTTGGTAAACCGGGAATCAAGGAACCCGGCAGGCACGAATGCCTCCCACGCACAGCCGCCATAACACGTAACTGCGGGCACAAAAAAAGCGCCTGCAATCGTAATGGGGGCGCTGTTGCGCCTTGATTTCGTCGGGTTACCAAGCCCGGTCGCTGAATTTGCAGCGACAGCCAGAGAGTAACGCCCGTTTTTTGAAAGTGCAACTGTGCAGATCACTTGCGGATTTTTTCGATGCGGCATAAATTGATCAGGCATGTAGATTTACCTCAACGCCTCCGGTTGCCGCCGGGGGCGTTTTCATTTCAGGCATGGACTTCCCAACGCAGGGAAACAAAGGGCAAGAAGTCGCTTTCGAGGCAGGCGCGTGCATCTTCGTAGGCGTCGATTTGTTGGCCTTCGTCAACGATGATTGCTTGGGGGGCTTGGCAGGGAACTGACAATGCGCACCAGATGCCATCTCTCCATCGCATCACCATGACGTCCCGGTTAAGGCGTTTTTGCTCCGTGCGGTAACGTTCAAAACGCTGCATACCGCGTGATGAGAAACCCACTTTTCTGAGTACAGAAAAGGGCTGCAGGACGGCCCCGTTGGCGACTCGATTTTTCATGCTGCCACCTGATCGCGGGCAGCGATGCGTGCCCGTGTCCATGCCTGAACTTCCCCCAATACCCACGCAACCGGAGCGCTTCGGGCATTGCTGTTACTCAGCTTTACCGGCAACGGGAATCCGCTTTCAGGTTGACGCATCAGCTTGTAGATAGTCGGGCGTGCGAGCCCTACGATTGAAATGACCTCGGGCATGCGGATGAGGGTCATTGAGGGGTCATGCGAGGGAATTGCTTTTAATACGGTAGTCATAGCGAGCTAACCCTTTGTTAATTGAGACAACGGGTCATACGCTACGCAGGGGAGGGAGAGTGGACTGTGTCCGCTCCCTTTTATTTCAGAGGCCTAAGGCCCAGGGCGGTCAAATGCTCTCGAATGGTTTTTTTTGTGCCGAGGCCTTCCCGTTTGGACAGAATATTGGTCAGTTCAGCATCGGTCAGACTTCGCATTTCAATTTTCCGACCGTTAATGATTTGCTCAGCAGCCGCCTTAATTCTTGCTCGCCTATCCATTGTGTCGGTCTGTATTTTTGAGCTGGGGTCTCGGTTCCCCTTGCCGGCTTCCTGGCCCCTTCTTGTTGCCTTTGTCGAAAGAGCGTCGTCGAGAATTCGATGCATCAGGCTTGATGTGTTGAATCCTTTTTTAAACACATCCATCAGCTCCACTTGGCGATAAAGACTCGCCATCAACAGTGCCTGATTCGCCTCTCCTAATAACGTAGCGAAGTCTTCTCGTGCTCGGATTTCGTTTCCGCTACTGCGGTCCCGCTCTTTTTCAATCAGGGCAAGGTACTGGCGTGGTGAGTCATGTTTCAGCTGCACTATCAGGTCTGCATCAATGCCGTAAGTGGTGAGCTCAAGGTCGAACAGCCAATTTGCGAGTGTCTCAACCGCCTGCGTTGCAAGTACCAGGGCATAGGTCGCCACAAGCTGTGAATCTGCTGCGGAATGACTGACCCCAAGAAACCGTCGAATGACACTAGGCAATGATCCTGCCTCTGCATAACTGGCATGCTCGCTAATTGCATCGCGAAGTCGATAAAGGGTTCTTGTTACCGACTCTGCGCACGGAGCATAGGAGCCGTCCTCAAGCCAGAACGATGTAGCGGTGCTGATCAGATCGAAGGCATCTTTGAAGTGTTCTTTGAACTGCGGAAACAGCACAAGATTGCGAACGGCAATCTCGACTTCGTCCTGATCCCACACCAGACACGTTACGTCGACGCCTGCAATTTCTAGCTCCTCTGCCTCGATGCCTCGCTCAATGTCCATTTAGGTCTCCCCGACGCCCCGAGGTCAGTGGGCTAACGCAGCGATTTGCGGATAAAAACGCCGATGCCAGCAGGGTCACGGGTGTGGCCGTTCTGTAACACGACTCCTCCATGTAACACGTGCTGCTCACAAGTTTTTCAGTGCGTGTAACGCTGAATATATTCAATAAATACAATAGGTTATTGGTTTTAGTAACACGCGTAACACCCGTAACACGATTTTTGAGGGGGTATAGGGTTGACGGCTTCACACGGCCTTCCCAAATTGACCTAGCACTACATTTCCGGCCTCTAGGGAATCAAGGTGATCGGCGTACCATTGCATCATTTTTACGCGTTGCTCAAAGTATTGGGCCTTGTTGTATACCCCCGAGATGCCTTCCTCTTTGTGAGCCAACTGCGCTTCAACGTGTTCCTTCGGCCAGCCGTGCTCTCTAAGTAACGTGCTCGCGGTGTGTCGAGTGCCGTGGCCTACGAGACGACCTTTGTAGCCGATGGTTGCGAAGACTTTGTTGATTGTGTTTTCGCTGATGGTTGGGTTCTTCGCTCCTACACCGGGGAAAAGCCAACGACTCCGCCCCGTTAAGCTGTGCAGATCCCTCAAAGCTGTAACTGCTTGATGGGGAAGGGGGCATACAAAGTCTCGGCGCATCTTCATTTTGGCAGCAGGCGTCGTCCAAATTGCCTTCTCAAGGTCGAACTCTTTCCATTCAGCCAAGCGGACCATGCCTGGTCGGGAAGCCGTCCAGATACAAAGCCATGCGGCGGTGCGTGCCGTCAGTCTGCTCGGAGTGTTTTTGAGTGCTTGGAGGAACTCAGCCAATTCAGGCTCCAGCAAGTGTGGATGCTGCTGAGTCTTGGGTGCCTGCGCGGCAATATCGCGAAGTCGGCTACCTGGATCGTTTTCGGTGAGTCCTAAACCAATCGCTCGGCCGAAGATTTGGTTGATCCAGGTGCGGCACTTTTCCGCCACGTTATGAGCGTCTCTGGCTTCGAGGGATGCCTGGAGATCTGCACAGTCGGTACGGGTGATTTCGTCGAGGGGCTTGTCTCCCAATGCGGGGAGTATGTCCTTGTCGAGGTAAGTGCGGATTTTGTGAAGGGTGGAGGGGGCGAGGCCCTTTTCTTCCTTGGCCTTGAGCCAAGCTTCAGCAGCAGCTCTAAAAGTTCGGGCTTTGGCCGCATCGATTGCAGCTTTAGCGGATCGTTTCTGCTCAAGCGGATCGGCACCGCTACTCACTACTTTGCGTAGATCGGCAGCTTTGTCTCTTGCCAGCGCACCACTGACCTCTGGGTAACCCCCGAGCCCCATCCAAGCCCAATTGCCTGCCGGACGTTTGTAGCGTAGCTGCCAGGATTTACCACCATCAGGTTTGACCCTGAAGTAGAGGCCGTTTCCATCTAGCTCCCGGTATTCCTTTGACTCCGGCTCCAGCCCTGCAAGCGTTGTGTCTGCGAGAGGGCGGCGCTTGATATCTGCGCGCTTCATCCTTGTATCCCAAAGTTCGGTATTTTTCTCAGGATACAAGCAGGGATACAGGGATACAACGGATAAGGGGATACAGAGGTAGATAGCCAGACACAAAAAAACCGGCTCAAGTGGCCGGTTTCTTTGGTGCTGAGAGTCTGGTAGAGACTTTCAGATACTGCTATATGGTGCCCCGAGGGAGACTCGAACTCCCACTCCTTTCGAAAACGGATTTTGAATCCGCCGCGTCTACCAATTCCGCCATCAGGGCTCAATGGCGGCGAAGTATAGAGATGAGATTACCGTTGGTCAATCACGTTTCATGGTCTATTTTCACTATTTCCGCTAGACTTCCCGGCCCTGCTAGACGAACCCCATCATGCGCGTTGCTGACTTTACTTTTGAACTCCCTGATTCGCTGATCGCTCGCCACCCGTTGGCCGAGCGTCGCGCCAGTCGACTGCTGACCCTGGACGGGGTCAGCGGCGCCCTCGCACACCTTCAATTCACTGATTTGCTTGAGCATTTGCGCCCAGGCGATTTGATGGTGTTCAACAATACCCGTGTGATTCCTGCACGGCTGTTTGGCCAGAAAGCATCCGGCGGCAAGCTGGAAATTCTGGTGGAGCGGGTTCTGGACACCCATCGCGTGCTTGCCCATGTGCGCTCCAGTAAGTCACCGAAGCCGGGTTCGAACATCGTCATTAATGGCGGTGGTGAAGCCGAGATGGTGGCGCGTCATGACGCGTTGTTCGAGCTCAAGTTCGCCGAGGAAGTATTGCCGTTGCTGGAGCGCGTAGGCCATATGCCATTGCCTCCTTATATCGACCGTCCTGACGAAGACTCGGACCGTGAGCGCTATCAGACGGTTTACTCCCGCCACCTCGGGGCGGTTGCCGCTCCGACTGCCGGCCTGCATTTCGACCAGCCGCTGCTGGATGCGATTGCCGCCAAGGGCGTCGAGACCGCCTATGTGACCCTGCACGTGGGGGCCGGCACGTTTCAGCCGGTGCGTGTGGAGAACATCGAAGATCACCACATGCACAGCGAATGGCTCGAGGTCAGCCAGGCGGTTGTGGATGCGGTCGCTGCCTGCAAGGCACGTAATGGACGGGTGGTAGCCGTTGGCACCACCAGCGTGCGCTCCCTGGAAAGTGCTGCGCGCGATGGCGTGCTAAAACCGTTCAGTGGCGACACCGATATCTTTATTTTCCCCGGCCGGCCATTCCATGTGGTCGATTGCCTTGTGACCAACTTCCATCTGCCGGAATCCACGCTATTGATGCTGGTGTCGGCATTTGCCGGTTATCCGCAAACCATGGCCGCCTACCAGGCCGCCATCGATAACGGGTACCGTTTTTTTAGCTACGGTGATGCGATGTTTATCACCCGTAACCCGGCGCCACGCGGCCCAGAGGAACAACTATGAGTCGTATGTCGTTTGAATTGCTCGCAACTGATGGCAAAGCCCGTCGAGGTCGCCTGACCTTCCCGCGCGGCACTGTAGAGACCCCGGCGTTCATGCCGGTCGGTACCTACGGCACCGTAAAAGGCATGCTGCCGCGCGACATCGTCGCCACCGGCGCCGAAATTATCCTCGGCAATACCTTCCACCTGTGGCTGCGCCCGGGCACGGAAGTGATCAAGAAGCACGGCGACTTGCACGACTTCATGAAATGGCAGGGCCCGATCCTCACCGATTCCGGCGGCTTCCAGGTGTTCAGCCTGGGCGCCATGCGCAAGATCAAGGAGGAGGGCGTGACCTTCGCCTCGCCGGTAGATGGCGCCAAAGTATTCATGGGGCCGGAAGAGTCGATGCAAGTGCAACGGGACCTGGGTTCCGACATTGTGATGATCTTTGACGAATGCACGCCGTACCCGGCTGACGAGGACGTGGCGCGGATTTCCATGGAGTTGTCGCTGCGTTGGGCCCAGCGTTCGAAGAATGCACACGGCGACAACACTGCTGCATTGTTCGGTATCGTCCAGGGCGGTATGCACGAAAGCCTGCGCAAGCGCTCGCTCGAAGGCCTCGACAAGATAGGCTTTGATGGCTTGGCCATCGGCGGCTTGTCGGTCGGTGAGCCCAAGCACGAAATGATCAAGGTGTTGGATTACCTGCCGGGCCTGATGCCGGCTGACAAACCTCGTTACCTTATGGGCGTTGGCAAACCTGAAGATCTCGTAGAGGGTGTGCGCCGCGGTGTGGACATGTTCGATTGCGTGATGCCAACCCGTAATGCCCGCAATGGGCATCTGTTCATCGATACAGGCGTGCTGAAGATCCGTAACGCGTTCCATCGCCATGATGACTCGCCGCTGGATTCGACCTGTGATTGCTATACCTGCCAGAACTTCTCACGTGCTTATCTGCACCATCTGGACAAGTGCGGAGAAATGCTGGGTAGCATGTTGAATACCATCCACAATTTGCGTCACTACCAAGTCCTGATGGCTGGTTTGCGCGAGGCTATTCAACAGGGTACATTGGCCGCCTTCGTCGATGCCTTCTATGCCAAGCGCGGGCTTCCTGTGCCGCCCTTGGACTGAGTTTTCCGACCCTAAGATTCACTATTTGCAACTGGAGTGCTAAATGAGCTTTTTTATCTCTAACGCCATGGCCGACGCCGCTGCGCCTGCTGCTGCCGGCCCTATGGGCGGTGGTTTCGAGTGGATTTTCCTGGTCGGCTTCCTGGTCATCTTCTACCTGATGATCTGGCGCCCACAGGCCAAGCGTGCCAAAGAGCAGAAGAACCTGCTGGGCAGCCTGCAGAAAGGTGACGAAGTTGTGACCACTGGCGGCATCGCCGGCAAGATCACCAAGGTTTCCGACGCTTTCGTTGTACTGGAAGTCTCCGACACCGTAGAAATGAAGTTCCAGAAGGGCGCCATCGCCGCCACGCTGCCAAAAGGCACGCTCAAAGCGATCTAAGTAACAACCTTTACCAATCGACGGGGCGCGCAAGGCGCCCCGCGTTATAAGCGGGCGGCGTGATGCTGAACAAATACCCTCTGTGGAAATACGTACTGATCCTGGCGGTGCTGGCGATCGGTTTTATTTATTCCGCTCCCAATCTTTATCCTGATGACCCGGCTATCCAGATCACTGGAGCCAGCACTTCCCTGCAGGTCACTCAGGCTGACTTGGAACGCGCGAGCAAGGCTCTGACCGACGCGGGTATCCAGGTTAAAGCGGCAACATTGGCAGCTGGTGCGAAGGGCGGCTTGCTGCGCTTGACCAAGCAAGAAGACCAATTGCCGGCAAAAGATGTCGTGCGCAAGGCCATGGGCGACGACTACGTCGTAGCGCTGAACCTTGCACAGACCACGCCACAATGGCTGCGCAGCATTGGCGCGCACCCGATGAAGCTGGGCCTGGACTTGTCCGGTGGTGTGCACTTCCTGCTGGAAGTCGACATGGACAAAGCGCTCGACGCACGTCTGAAGGTCTATGAAGGCGATGTGAAGAGCCTGCTGCGCAAAGAGAAGTTGCGCTATCGCAGCCTGCCGCAGCTCAACGGCGCCATCCAGTTGGGCTTCTCCGACGAAGCTTCCCGCGAACAGGCCCGTACGCTGATCCGCAAGAACTTCAATGATTTCGATATCGTACCGGCTGACCTCAATGGTCAGCCTGTACTGCGCCTGGCAATGAGCCCGGTCAAGATCGCGGAAATCCGCGAATACTCCATCAAGCAGAACTTGACCACGGTGCGTAACCGCGTCAACGAGCTGGGTGTAGCCGAGCCTATCGTGCAGCGCCAGGGCGCCAACCGCATTGTGGTTGAGCTGCCGGGTGTGCAGGACACTGCTGAAGCCAAGCGTATCCTGGGTAAGACCGCCAACCTGGAGTTCCGCCTCGCGGCCGAGCCGGGTGCTTCCCGCGCGACGTCCGAGGAGTTCGAATTCCGTGAAGGCAACCGTCCTCCAGCGCTGATCGAGCGCGGTTTGATCATCACGGGCGACCAGGTCACCGACGCCAAAGCTGGTTTCGGCGAGCACGGTACCCCTGAAGTGAACATCCGCCTGGATGGTCATGGCGGCGAACTGATGAGCCGCGCCACGCGCAGCAATGTCGGTCGCAGCATGGCGGTGATCTTCATCGAGCAACGCCCGGTGACCACCTACACCAAGCAGGTCGTCAACGGCGTCGAGAAAGACGTTCCGGTGCAGACTTTCAAGGAAGAGAAGAAGATCATCAGCCTGGCGACCATCCAGTCGCCACTGGGGGCCCAATTCCGTATCACTGGCCTGAACGGTCAGGGTGAATCCTCGGAGCTGGCCCTGCTGCTGCGTGCCGGTGGCCTGGCTGCTCCGATGTACTTCGCTGAAGAGCGCACCATTGGCCCGAGCCTGGGTGCGGACAACATCACCAAGGGCGTGGACGCTGCGCTGTGGGGCATGCTGTTCGTGTCGCTGTTTATCATCGCCATCTACCGTTTCTTCGGCGTCATCGCCACCGTGGCCCTGGCGGGCAACATGGTGATGCTGCTGGCGCTGATGTCGTTGCTGGGCGCTACGCTGACCTTGCCAGGTATCGCCGGTATCGTACTCACCATGGGTATGGCGGTAGACGCCAACGTCCTGATCTTCTCGCGGATTCGTGAAGAGATCGCCGCCGGCATGACCGTGCAGCGTGCAATCAACGAAGGCTTCGGCCGGGCATTTACCGCGATTCTCGACTCCAACCTGACCACTCTGTTGGTCGGCGGGATTCTCTTTGCCATGGGCACCGGCCCGGTCAAAGGTTTTGCGGTGACCATGTCCCTCGGTATCTTTACCTCGATGTTCACGGCCATCATGGTGACCCGCGCAATGGTCAACCTGATCTTTGGCGGGCGTGACTTCAAGAAGTTGTGGATTTAAGGGGCTGCCATGTTACGTACAATCAACTTCATGGGCGTTCGCAACATTGCGTTCGGCGCCACAGTGCTCCTTACCGTTCTGGCGTTGTTCAGCTGGTTCCATAAGGGCCTGAACTACGGTCTGGACTTCACCGGCGGTACGCTCATCGAGCTGACCTACGAGAAGCCGGCCGACGTTACCCTAGTGCGCAACGAACTGGTCAAGGCTGGTTACCACGAAGCTGTGGTGCAGAGCTTCGGCGCGACCACCGACTTGTTGGTGCGTATGCCTGGCGAAGACCCGCAGCTGGGTCACCAGGTGGCCGAGGCCTTGCAGAAGGTCGGCGGTGAAAACCCGGCGTCGGTCAAGCGCGTCGAGTTCGTCGGCCCGCAAGTCGGTGAAGAGCTGCGCGACCAGGGCGGCCTCGGCATGCTGATGGCGCTGGTCGGCATCATGATCTACCTGGCATTCCGGTTTCAGTGGAAGTTCGGTGTCGGCGCCATTGTGTCGCTGATCCATGACGTGATCGTGACCGTGGGCATCCTGGCCTACTTTCAGATCACCTTCGACCTGACCGTACTGGCGGCCGTACTGGCCATCATTGGTTACTCCCTCAACGACACCATCGTGGTGTTCGACCGGGTTCGCGAAAACTTCCGTGTACTGCGCAAGGCGACGTTGATCGAGAACATCAACATCTCCACCACCCAGACCCTGTTGCGGACCATGGCGACGTCGATCTCCACCCTGCTGGCGATTGCCGCACTGATGATCTTCGGCGGCGACAACCTGTGGGGCTTCTCCTTGGCGCTGTTCATCGGCGTACTGGCGGGTACCTACTCGTCGATCTACATCGCGAACGTGGTGCTGATCTGGTTGAACCTCAACAGCGAAGACTTGATCCCTCCGGCCGCTACTGACAAGGAGGTCGACGACCGCCCTTGATGGGCGGTTGTTGATACGCTGTTACAAAGAAGGCGCGAGTATTGAACTCGCGCCTTTTTTTTGCTCCAAGGCTGGGTATAGCGCGGATCTTTCGATCCGTTTGTGATGGTCAGGAGGTTCAACGTGAACAAGTCGTTACTGGTTGGTGCGGTATTGGGTGCTGTCGGTGTGACTGCCGGGGGTGCTGTTGCCACCTACAGCCTGGTAAAAAGCGGCCCTGAGTATGCGCAAGTGCTGGCAGTGCAGCCGGTAAAAACCCAGATCAAAACCCCTCGCGAGGTCTGTAAGGATGTCACGGTAACCCGGCAGCGTCCGGTGCAGGACCAGCATCAAATCGCCGGTACCGTCGTCGGCGCGCTGGCCGGTGGCCTACTGGGTAACCAGATTGGTGGCGGTAACGGTAAGAAGCTGGCGACCGTGGCCGGTGCAGTCGGTGGTGGTTACGCCGGTAACAAGGTTCAGGAAGGCATGCAGAACCGCGATACCTACACCACCACGCAAACTCGCTGTAATACCGTGAACGACATCAGTGACAAGGTTGTTGGCTACGACGTGCGTTACACCCTGGATGGCAAGGAAGGTTCGGTGCGTATGGATCGTGATCCGGGCGGCCAGATTCCGGTCGACAAGGAAGGGCGTCTGATCCTGGGTCAGAACCAACAGTAATCCTGGGCCTGGCGCGGATTCAAAGGTCTGTGCGGTCCAGAATGTGGGAGGGGGCTTGCTCCCGATAGCAGGGTGTCAGTCACCGGATTTTTGGCTGATTCACCGCTATCGGGAGCAAGCCTTCTCACACATTTGATTTTGGAAGCAGCCGGTATTTAGTTTCTTGCTAAACCCCAGGCATAAAAAAAGCACCCCGAGGGGTGCTTTTTTGTGCGCGTTCGCTTAGCGCTTCAGCGAAGCCGGCAGGTGCGGCTGAATCGCTGTCAGCACTGCCTTGAAGCATTTGGTGTTGCCGGCAACCACGTGGCCTTTTTCCAGGAAGTCGTGGCCGCCGGTGAAGTCGCTCACCAGGCCGCCAGCTTCTTGGATCAGTAGGGCGCCTGCAGCCATGTCCCATTCGGACAGGCCTGACTCCCAGAACGCATCAAAACGACCGGCAGCAACATAAGCCAGGTCCAGGCTGGCAGCGCCGGCGCGACGGATGCCGGCGGTCTGGCCAACCAGGGCGCGGAACATGCCCAGGTAGTTCTCCAGGTTATCCATCTGGTCGTCACGGAACGGGAAACCGGTACCCAGCAGCGCGCCGTCCAGGCTGGTACGACCGCTGACGCGCAGGCGGCGACCATTCAGTTGGGCGCCACGGCCACGGCTGGCGGTGAATTCTTCCTGGCGAACCGGGTCGAGGACAACGGCGTGCTCCAGGCGGCCACGGTATTTGCAGGCAATGCTCACCGCAAAGTGTGGAATGCCGCGCAGGAAGTTGGTGGTGCCGTCCAGTGGGTCGATGATCCACAGGTAGTCTTCGCCTTCGCCGCTGCCTTTGTGCAGGCCGGTTTCTTCACCGAGTATGCCGTGGGTAGGGTAGGCCTTGCGCAGCGCATCGATGATTTTCTGCTCGGCGGCGCGATCCACCTCGGATACATAATCCTTGGCGTCTTTTTCGTCGACCTTGATGGTATCCAGGCGCTCGATGGAGCGGAAGATCAATTCACTGGCGCTGCGGGCGGCGCGCAGCGCGATATTCAGCATGGGCTGCATGGATGTGTCACCTAAGGTTGTTAAAGAAAGCCGAGCATTCTAGCAGAAACTTTCTTCAGGTGAAGGACGACGTTAGCTTTCATGGCATAACCTTAGGCTGTTCTGTAAGATTTGCTCCCCTTTCCCGTGTCCGAGAGCGCCTCCCTTGCTGCAAAACATTCGTGTCGTCTTGGTCAATACCAGTCATCCCGGCAATATCGGTGGGGTGGCGCGAGCCATGAAAAACATGGGCCTGACGCGCCTGGTGTTGGTCGAGCCGCGTGTGTTCCCGCACCATGAAGCTGATGCTCGTGCTTCCGGCGCCAATGACCTGCTTGAAAAAGCCCAGGTCGTCGCCACCTTGGAGGATGCCTTGGTCGGTTGCAACCTGGTGCTTGGTACCAGTGCGCGTGATCGGCGCATCCCCTGGCCGCTCTTGGATCCGCGTGAGTGCGGAACCAAAGTGGTGGAAGAAGCGGCCGGTGGTGCGCAAATCGCCTTGGTTTTCGGTCGTGAAGATTCCGGCCTCACCAACGAAGAGCTGCAGCGATGTCATTACCACGTGCACATTCCATCCGACCCCGAGTTCAGTTCGCTTAACCTCGGGGCTGCGGTACAGGTGTTGACCTACGAAGTGCGCATGGCTTGGCTGGCTGCCGAGGGGCAGCCGAGCAAAGTGGAAAAGGACGAGGTGGCGTCGACCAAAAGTGGCGAGCTGGCCACCATGGACGAACTGGAGCGGTTCTACGAGCACCTGGAGCAAACCCTGGTGGCCATCGAATTCCTCGACCCGGAAAAGCCACGGCATTTGATGGCGCGCCTGCGTCGCCTTTACGGGCGCAGCTCGGTGAGCCGAGCGGAAATGAATATATTGCGTGGCATCCTCACGGAAACCCAGAAAGCGGCCCGTGGCGAGCTTCTTAAGCGGAAGGATTAAAAATGTTCGAGCGTTTGCGAGAAGATATCCAAAGTGTTTTCCACCGTGATCCTGCGGCGCGCAACGCTTTTGAAGTGCTCACCTGCTACCCAGGCATGCATGCCATCTGGATTCATCGCCTGTCCGGTGCCTTGTGGGGGATGGGCTGGAAATGGCTGGCACGTCTGGTGTCGAATTTTGGTCGTTGGATGACTGGGATCGAGATTCATCCGGGAGCCAAGGTTGGGCGCCGCTTCTTCATTGATCATGGCATGGGGATCGTGATTGGCGAGACGGCGGAAATCGGCGATGACGTGACGTTGTACCAGGGCGTGACCCTGGGCGGCACCACTTGGAACAAAGGCAAGCGCCACCCGACTTTGGAAAACGGCGTGGTGGTGGGGGCGGGCGCCAAGGTGCTGGGCCCGTTTACCGTGGGGGCCGGTGCCAAGGTCGGTTCCAATGCTGTCGTCACCAAGGCTGTGCCGCCAGGCGCAACCGTGGTGGGGATTCCGGGTCGCATCATCGTCAAGCCGCAGGTAGGCGATGAGCAAGAAGCCAAGCGCAAGGCGATGGCCGAGAAAATCGGCTTCGACGCCTACGGTGTCAGCGAAGACATGCCCGACCCGGTGGCGCGCGCCATTGGCCAGTTGCTTGACCACCTGCAAGCGGTGGACGGCAAACTGGAGGGTATGTGCGGTGCGCTGAAGGAGTTGGGCAGCACTTACTGCGCCAAAGAGTTGCCCGAGCTGCGCGAAGAAGACTTTGCCGAGATCAAGGACGAAGCCGCCACCAAGGCAAGCTGAGGTCTGCGGTGGGAGGGCTTGCTCCCACCTGTTGATCTCCATGGGGCGCGGAGTTTTTGCTCGGCCCCGTTCTTGCTGTTCGTTCCCACCCCATCCTGCTATGATTCGCGCGCCCTTTTTACGGGTAATCCTGACTAAAGTACTAGGTCTTATAGTTGACTTAAATACTCGGGAATCGCATACTTGCTCCCATTCCGAAACACCTTGGTACTTGTCCATGAGACTGACTACAAAAGGCCGATACGCGGTAACCGCCATGCTTGACCTGGCCTTGCACGCGCAAACTGGGCCGGTGTCCCTGGCCGATATCTCCGAGCGCCAAGGCATTTCCCTGTCCTACCTCGAGCAACTGTTCGCCAAATTGCGCCGTAGCAATCTGGTCTCCAGCGTACGTGGGCCGGGCGGCGGTTATCAGTTGTCCCGTGACATGCAAGGCATCCAGGTAGCCCAGGTGATCGACGCCGTCAACGAATCCGTCGACGCGACCAAATGCCAGGGCCTGGGTGATTGCCACGCTGGCGACACCTGCCTGACGCACCATTTGTGGTGCGACCTGAGCCTGCAGATCCATGAGTTTTTGAGTGGTATCAGCTTGGCTGATCTTGTGACTCGCCGTGAGGTGCAAGAAGTAGCCCAGCGTCAGGACCAGCGCCGTTGCAACACCAAGGCGCCGCGTCTGGACAAGATTGAAGCGTCCGCCGTCGAGTAACAGCCGAAGAGCTAACGGCGCGCCAGCCAGCCTGATTTAGGAGAAAGTCCATGAAATTGCCGATTTACCTTGATTACTCTGCGACTACCCCGGTTGATCCGCGTGTCGCGCAAAAAATGAGCGAGTGCCTGCTGGTTGACGGAAACTTCGGCAACCCAGCCTCCCGTTCCCACGTATTCGGCTGGAAAGCCGAGGAAGCGGTCGAGAACGCTCGTCGCCAGGTCGCTGACCTGGTTGGCGCAGACCCGCGTGAAATCGTCTGGACCTCCGGTGCCACCGAGTCCGACAACCTGGCAATCAAGGGAGCCGCGCATTTCTACGCGACCAAGGGCAAACACCTGATCACCACCAAGATTGAGCACAAGGCTGTCCTCGACACCATGCGCCAACTGGAGCGTGAAGGTTTCGAGGTGACTTACCTTGAGCCAACCACCGACGGTATCGTCACCCCGGCCATGATCGAAGCCGCGCTGCGTGAAGACACCATCCTGGTTTCCGTGATCCACGTTAACAACGAAATCGGCACCATCAACGACATCGCAGCCATCGGCGAACTGACCCGTTCCAAGGGCATTTTGCTGCATGTCGATGCGGCCCAGTCTACCGGCAAGGTCGACATCGACCTGTCCAAGCTGAAAGTCGACCTGATGTCGTTCTCCGCCCACAAGACCTATGGTCCTAAAGGCATCGGCGCCCTCTACGTAAGCCGCAAGCCGCGTGTGCGCATCGAAGCCACCATGCACGGCGGCGGTCACGAGCGCGGCATGCGTTCGGGTACCCTGGCGACCCACCAGATCGTCGGCATGGGCGAAGCCTTCCGTGTAGCCAAGGAAGACATGGCTGCCGAAAACGTGCGCATCAAGGCTTTGAGCGATCGCTTCTACAAGCAGGTCGAAAACCTTGAAGAGCTGTACATCAACGGCAGCATGACCGCCCGTGTGCCGCACAACCTGAATTTGAGCTTCAACTACGTCGAAGGCGAGTCGCTGATCATGGCGCTCAAGGACCTGGCGGTTTCGTCCGGTTCGGCCTGCACTTCGGCGTCCCTCGAGCCTTCGTACGTACTGCGCGCCCTGGGCCGCAACGACGAACTGGCACACAGCTCGATCCGCTTTACGTTCGGCCGCTTCACCACCGAAGAGCAAGTCGACTACGCCGCGCAGAAAGTCTGCGAAGCCGTCAACAAGCTGCGCGTTCTGTCGCCGCTGTGGGACATGTACAAAGACGGTGTCGATATTTCCAAGATCGAGTGGGCGGCACACTAACTATAGAAGCCGCCACCCAAGCTCTGTAGGAACGTGGCGGAAAACGCAGGCGTTTCTATAGGGTTCCAGAGCGGCCCTGATGAGTGAGGATTCAATACCATGGCTTACAGCGAAAAGGTCATCGACCACTACGAAAACCCGCGCAACGTCGGCAAGATGGATGCGCAAGACCCTGATGTCGGCACCGGCATGGTCGGCGCTCCTGCATGCGGCGACGTAATGCGCCTGCAGATCAAGGTCAACGAAGCTGGCGTTATCGAAGACGCCAAGTTCAAGACTTACGGCTGCGGTTCGGCCATCGCCTCCAGCTCGCTGGCCACCGAATGGATGAAAGGCAAGACTCTGGATGAGGCTGTGACGATCAGCAACACCCAACTGGCCGAAGAGCTGGCGTTGCCGCCAGTGAAAATCCACTGCTCCGTACTCGCAGAAGACGCCATCAAGGCGGCCGTTCGCGACTACAAGCAGAAGAAAGGCTTGATCTAAGTATTTGGCGACGAGTAAGGAGTCAACGATGGCTATCAGCATGACAGAAGCGGCTGCGCAGCACATTCGCCGCTCCCTGAATGGGCGCGGTAAAGGTGAGGGGATTCGTCTGGGTGTACGCACCACGGGCTGTTCCGGCCTTGCCTACGTGCTGGAGTTTGTCGACGAGGTGGTTGAGGAAGACCAGGTGTTCGAAAGTCACGGCGAGAAAGTGATCATCGACCCTAAAAGCCTGACCTACCTGGACGGCACCGAACTCGATTTCGTCAAGGAAGGGTTGAACGAAGGCTTCAAGTTCAACAACCCCAACGTGCGCGGTGAATGTGGCTGCGGCGAAAGCTTCAACATCTGAGGCTACTCGTGGGTACTCCTTGTCATTTCGCTTTATTCGAGCTGCAGCCGAGCTTTCGGCTGGACCTTGAGCAGCTTGCCGCGCGCTACCGTGAATTGGCGCGTGGCGTGCATCCGGACCGCTTCGCTGACGCCTCCGAGCGTGAGCAACGCTTGGCGCTGGAGCAATCGGCCAGCCTCAACGAAGCCTATCAGACGCTAAAAAGCCCGCCCAAGCGCGCGCGATATCTGCTTGCGATGAACGGCGGTGAGCTGCCACTCGAAGTCACGGTGCACGACCCGGACTTCCTGATGCAGCAGATGCAGTGGCGCGAAGAACTCGAAGACTTGCAGGACGAGGCTGATATAGCCGGTGTCGCGGTCTTCAAGCGTCGTCTGAAAACGGCCCAGGATGAGCTCAACGAAAGCTTCGCAGCCTGTTGGAATGATGCGGCGCAACGCGAACAGGCCGAACGCCTGATGCGGCGCATGCAATTCCTCGACAAGCTCTCCTACGAAGTGCGCCAGCTAGAAGAGCGCCTCGACGATTAACCCAGTGTGCTGCCCGTGATGCACGCCTGATAGACAGATAAGACCTGATTACCATGGCTCTACTGCAAATCGCCGAACCCGGCCAAAGCCCTCAACCGCACCAGCGTCGTCTGGCGGTGGGGATTGATCTGGGCACCACTAACTCCCTGGTCGCTGCCTTGCGCAGCGGCCTGTCCGAACCACTGCCCGACGCTGATGGCCAGGTGATCCTGCCCTCTGCCGTGCGTTATCACGCCGATCGCACCGAAGTAGGCGAATCGGCCAGGCTGGCGGCGTCCAGTGACCCGTTGAATACCGTGCTGTCGGTTAAACGCTTGATGGGCCGCGGTCTGTCCGACGTCAAGCAGTTGGGCGACCAGCTGCCGTACCGCTTCGTTGGCGGCGAATCCCATATGCCGTTCATCGACACCGTGCAGGGCCCTAAAAGCCCGGTGGAAGTGTCGGCCGATATCCTCAAAGTGTTGCGCCAGCGTGCCGAAACCACTTTGGGCGGCGAACTGGTCGGTGCGGTGATCACGGTTCCGGCCTATTTCGATGACGCACAACGCCAGGCGACCAAGGATGCGGCGAAGCTCGCCGGCCTGAACGTGCTGCGTTTGCTCAACGAGCCGACGGCCGCCGCTGTGGCCTATGGCCTGGACCAGCACGCCGAAGGCCTCGTCGCGATTTACGACCTGGGCGGCGGCACTTTTGATATTTCGATCCTGCGCCTGACCGGCGGTGTGTTTGAAGTGCTGGCTACCGGTGGCGACAGCGCCCTGGGTGGCGATGACTTTGACCATGCCATTGCCGGCTGGA
Source organism: Pseudomonas sp. S3_A03 (assembly GCF_054668275.1). NCBI lineage: Bacteria > Pseudomonadati > Pseudomonadota > Gammaproteobacteria > Pseudomonadales > Pseudomonadaceae > Pseudomonas > Pseudomonas sp. S3_A03. The sequence goes on along the minus strand of NZ_CP162753.1, from coordinate 2,967,756 downwards.
TCATCACCAGCGCCGGCTTGTCGGCTGACCTGGACCCTGGCGCGCAGCGTAATCTGCTGCAAACCGCCTGCGCGGCCAAGGAAGCACTGACTGACGCTGATTCTGTTGAAGTTTCCTACGGCAGCTGGTCCGCTCAGCTGACTCGCGAAGCTTTTGATGCGTTGATCGAACCGATGGTCGCTCGCAGCCTCAAGGCGTGCCGTCGGGCTGTACGTGATTCCGGTATCGAGCTGGAGGACGTGGCCGCTGTGGTCATGGTCGGCGGTTCGACGCGCGTCCCACGCGTTCGCGAAGCGGTTGCCGAAGCGTTTGGCCGCCAGCCATTGACGGAAATCGACCCGGATCAAGTAGTCGCCATCGGCGCCGCTATCCAGGCCGACACCCTGGCCGGTAATAAACGCGATGGTGGCGAACTGCTGCTGCTCGACGTGATCCCGCTGTCCCTGGGGCTGGAAACCATGGGCGGCCTGATGGAGAAGGTGATTCCACGCAACACCACCATCCCCGTCGCACGCGCCCAGGATTTCACCACGTACAAAGATGGCCAGACGGCCATGATGATTCATGTGCTGCAAGGCGAGCGCGAACTGATCAGCGACTGCCGCTCCCTGGCGCGCTTTGAACTGCGCGGCATCCCGGCGATGGTGGCCGGTGCGGCGAAAATTCGCGTGACCTTCCAGGTCGACGCCGATGGCCTGCTCAGCGTGGCAGCACGTGAATTGGCCTCGGGCGTTGAAGCCAGCATTCAGGTCAAGCCGTCCTACGGCCTCACCGACGGCGAAATCGCCAAGATGCTCAAGGATTCGTTCCAATATGCCGGTGACGACAAGGTCGCCCGCGTGCTGCGCGAGCAGCAAGTCGATGCCCAGCGCCTGCTCGAAGCCGTGCAGGGCGCCCTGGAAGCCGACGGCGAGCGTCTGCTGGATGCTGAAGAGCGCATGGTCATCGACCTGCAGATGCAGGAACTGGCCGAACTGATGAAAGGCAACGATGGTTACGCCATCGAGCAACAGACCAAGCGCCTGTCGCAGGTGACTGATGCCTTTGCCGCCCGCCGCATGGATCAGACGGTGAAAGCCGCACTGGCCGGGCGCAACCTGAATGAAATCGAGGAATAATTAATGCCGCAGGTCATTTTTCTGCCACACGCCGAGCATTGCCCGGACGGTATGGTTGTGGAGGCTGAGACCGGCAAGTCCATCCTCGAAGTTGCCCATGACAACCATATCGAGATCGAAAGCGCCTGCGGCGGTGTCTGCGCCTGCACGACCTGCCACTGCGTAATTCGCGAGGGTTTCAACTCTCTCGAAGAAGCGGACGAGCTGGAAGAGGACTTTCTGGATCGCGCCTGGGGCCTGGAGGCGACTTCTCGCCTAAGCTGTCAGGCAAAGGTCGGCACGGAAGACATCACTGTCGAAATTCCGAAATATTCCCTCAACCATGCGGCCGAAGCGCCGCATTGATTCAAGGAAATGTCATGAGCCTGAAATGGGTTGATGTACAAGAAATCGCTATACAACTTGCGGAAGCTCATCCTGAGGTCAATCCTCTTACCGTGAACTTCGTCAAGTTGCGCGACCTCGTAATGGCACTGCCGGAATTCGACGACATCCCTGACCGGGGTGGCGAAAAGGTCCTGGAGGCGATTCAGGGTCTGTGGATCGAAGAAGCAGACGACTGAGCCGACTTTTTACGCAGTTAGGCAATACCCAATAACCCGCGTATAATTCGCGGGTTTAATTTTTCGTAAATTACCGTTTCTGGAGTTACACCATGGCTGTTCAACGTACTTTCTCCATCATCAAGCCTGACGCTGTTGCAAAAAACGTCATCGGCGAGATCACCACTCGTTTCGAAAAAGCCGGCCTGAAGGTTGTAGCTTCGAAACTCAAGCAACTGTCCAAGGCTGAAGCTGAAGGCTTCTACGCTGAGCACAGCGCTCGTGGCTTCTTCGGCGACCTGGTTGCCTTCATGATCTCTGGCCCTGTTGTTGTTCAGGTTCTGGAAGGCGAAAACGCTATCGCTCTGAACCGTGAGCTGATGGGCGCTACCAACCCTAAAGAAGCGGCTGCCGGCACCATCCGTGCTGACTTCGCTGAGTCCATCGACGCCAACGCTGTTCACGGCTCGGACTCCGAAGCCGCTGCTGCTCGCGAAATCTCGTACTTTTTCGCCGCTACTGAAGTAACCGCTCGCTAAGCATCGGCTTAAAGAGTGAGGGTGAATCCATGACTATATCGACTGTTAAAACCAACCTGCTGGGGCTGACTCAGCCGGAAATGGAGAAATTCTTCGACTCAATCGGGGAGAAGCGTTTCCGTGCCGGTCAGGTAATGAAATGGGTTCACCACTTTGGCGTCGACGATTTCGACGCCATGACGAACGTCAGCAAGGCCCTGCGCGACAAGCTCAAGGCCATTGCCGAGGTCCGTGGTCCCGAGGTTGTCAGCGAAGACATCTCCAGCGACGGCACCCGTAAGTGGGTGGTGCGCGTGGCGTCCGGCAGTTGCGTCGAGACCGTGTATATCCCCCAGGGCAAACGCGGTACCTTGTGCGTTTCGTCCCAGGCTGGCTGTGCCCTGGACTGCAGTTTCTGCTCCACCGGCAAGCAAGGCTTCAATAGCAACCTCACCGCCGCCGAAGTCATCGGCCAGGTGTGGATTGCCAACAAATCCTTTGGCAGCGTCCCGGCAACCGTCGACCGTGCCATCACCAACGTGGTGATGATGGGCATGGGTGAGCCGCTGCTGAACTTCGACAACGTAGTTGCGGCCATGCACCTGATGATGGACGACCTGGGTTACGGCATCTCCAAGCGCCGTGTCACCCTGTCGACCTCCGGCGTGGTACCGATGATCGATGAGCTGGCCAAGCACATTGACGTCTCCCTGGCGTTGTCGCTGCACGCACCCAATGACGCATTGCGTAATCAATTGGTGCCGATCAACAAAAAATATCCGCTTAAGATGTTGCTCGAATCTTGCCAGCGCTACATGGCGACCTTGGGTGAAAAGCGCGTGCTGACCATTGAGTACACCATGCTCAAGGACATCAACGACAAGGTCGAGCACGCGGTCGAGATGATCGAGCTGCTCAAGAACACCCCGTGCAAGATCAACCTGATTCCGTTTAACCCGTTTCCCCATTCCGGCTACGAGCGGCCGAGCAACAACGCCATCCGCCGTTTCCAGGACCAATTGCACCAGGCAGGTTACAACGTGACGGTACGCACCACCCGTGGTGAAGACATCGACGCGGCCTGTGGCCAGTTGGTTGGGCAGGTGATGGACCGTACCCGACGCAGTGAACGTTATATCGCCGTGCGTGAACTGAACGCCGCCGACGATCTACCGCAAATTGCTGTGAATCGAATCTGAGAGAGGATCTCTATGCCCTTGCGCCTCGCGCTGCTTCTGCTTGTTACCGGCCTGGCGGCTGGTTGTGTTTCATCGGGCCATGACAGCCCTTTGCAAACCGGTAAGGGGCGTGACGAAGCGCGAGTTGCTTATGTGCGATTGGGCTTGGGTTATTTGCAGCAGGGCATGAGCGAGCAAGCGAAGGTGCCGTTGAAAAAGGCCCTTGAGCTGGATGGCGACGATGCCGATGCCAATGCCGCATTGGCTTTGGTGTTCCAGGCTCAGGCCGAGCCTGAACTGGCCGAACGCTACTTCAATAAAGCCTTGGCCTCTCGTCCTTCGGACCCGCGACTGCTGAACAATTACGGCAGCTTCCTGTTCGAGCAGAAACGTTATGACCAGGCCTCCCGTTATTTCCAGCAAGCATCCGCCGATACCCTCTACCCGGAACGCTCGCGGGTGTTCGAAAACCTCGGGGTGACCTCGGTGCGTCTGGGCCAGCGCGACAGCGCTCGCCAGCAGTTGGAAAAAGCCCTGCACCTGAACAGCCGTCAGCCACGGGCATTGCTCGAAATGGCTGAGTTGTCTTACGAAGACAGGCATTATGTGCCGGCACGTGACTATTACGAACGTTTTAGCCTGCTCGGCGGGCAGAATGCACGTAGTCTATTGCTCGGTGTACGCCTGGCGACGGTTCACGAAGAACGCGACACGGCCTCACATTTTGGCCAGCAACTCGAACGACTCTATCCCGGTACGCCGGAATATCAGCAATACCTGTCGGAGCAATGATGAAAGCGGCGCACCCGGAAGTTGTAGCAGCTAATCGCGTAAACCCAGGCGACACCTTGCGTCAGGCCCGCGAAAGCAATGGTTGGTCGCTGTCGGAAGTGGCCCTCAAGCTCAATTTGACCACTACGTCCCTGGCCAACCTCGAAGCCGGTGCGTTCGATAAGCTGCCTGGGCACACGTTTGCCCGCGGCTATATCCGCGCCTACGCCAAGTTGCTGGGTATCGACCAGGCCGTCCTGGTTCAGCAATTCGACCAGTTCACCGGTACCGACTCCCAGGGCAGCAATGTCCATGGCTTGGGTCGCATCGAAGAACCGGTGCGGGTTTCCCACACTATTTTGCGAATTGTCAGCCTGCTGCTGCTGATCGCCGTGATCGGCGGCGGGTTTTTGTGGTGGCAAGACCAGACGTCTCTGCGCACCAAGGACCTGACCAGCAACGCCATGGAGCATGTCGAAGTCGAAAGCGCCGATGGTACCACCCAGATTCACCCGCTCGATGAGCCCGAAGACCAGGCCGTTGCCGAAGGCCAGGCCACGCCTGAAGCCCCGCTCGCAACCGAACAGCCCGTGCCGGAAACGGCGCCTGCCGCCACCGCTGCCATACCTGCTCCGGTAGCACCTGCCACGCCGGCGGCTTCCGTTGCTGCCCAGCCCCATGCGCCTGCGGCACCTACTTCGACGCCCGCCCCGGCAGCGCCCGCCATTTCGCCGCCCACCACCCCTGCGTTGATCGCCGGTGACGGCCGGGTACAGGTTACGTTCATCGCTGACTGCTGGACGCAAGTCACCGATGGCAATGGCAAAGTGCTGTTTAGTGGGCTGAAGCGTAAGGGCGATACGCTCGACCAGGGCGGCAAGCCTCCTTTGACGCTGCGTCTGGGCTTTGCCCGTGGCGCGCAAGTGGCCTACAACGGCCAGCCTGTGGACGTGGCGCCGTTCACCAGTGGCGAGACTGCTCGCATCAAGTTGGGACAATAGTCATGCACGGCGAATCTCCAATCAAACGTCGCGTATCGCGCAAGATCTGGGTCGGCTCGGTGCCGGTGGGCGGCGATGCCCCCATCGCAGTGCAGAGCATGACCAACAGCGACACCAACGACGTGGCCGCCACCGTTGCCCAGATCAACCGCCTGGAAGCTGCCGGCGTCGATATCGTGCGGGTTTCAGTGCCGGACATGGACGCTGCCGAAGCCTTTGGCCGCATCAAGCAATTGGTCAAGGTGCCGTTGGTTGCCGACATCCATTTCGACTACAAGATCGCGCTGCGCGTTGCCGAGCTGGGCGTGGACTGCCTGCGCATCAACCCAGGCAACATCGGTCGTGAAGACCGTGTGCGCGCGGTGGTGGATGCAGCCCGTGACCGCGGGATTCCGATCCGCATCGGCGTCAACGCCGGTTCCCTGGAAAAAGACCTGCAAAAAAAATACGGCGAGCCTACTCCGGCGGCGCTGGTTGAGTCGGCGCTGCGCCACGTCGAGCACCTTGAACGCCTGAATTTCCAGGACTTCAAGGTCAGCGTAAAGGCCTCCGACGTGTTCATGGCGGTTGAAGCCTACCGCTTGCTGGCCAAGGAAATCGTGCAACCGTTGCACCTGGGTATCACTGAAGCGGGCGGTTTGCGCTCAGGCACAGTGAAATCTGCGGTGGGTCTCGGTATGCTGCTCGCCGAAGGGATTGGCGATACTATCCGCATCTCGTTGGCGGCAGACCCCGTAGAGGAAGTGAAAGTCGGCTACGACATTCTCAAATCCCTGCGTTTGCGTTCCCGTGGCATCAACTTCATCGCCTGCCCGAGCTGCTCGCGGCAGAACTTCGACGTGGTGAAAACCATGAACGACCTGGAGTTGCGCCTCGAGGACCTGCTGGTGCCGCTGGATGTCGCCGTGATCGGATGTGTGGTCAACGGGCCGGGTGAAGCCAAGGAAGCCCATGTGGGCTTGACCGGCGGAACTCCGAACCTGATCTACATCGATGGCAAACCGTCGCAGAAGTTAACGAATGACAATCTTGTGGATGAGCTGGAAAAGCTGATCCGCGAGAAAGCGGCCGAGAAGGTCGCCGCTGACGCAGCGCTTATCGCACGCGGCTAAGAACGAATTTAAGGATTTGATGTGAGCAAGTCTCTGCAAGCCATTCGTGGCATGAACGACATCCTGCCGGAGCAGACGCCCCTGTGGCGCTACTTCGAGAACACGGTCGCGCGTCTGCTGGATAACTACGGTTACAAGCAGATCCGCATGCCGATCGTTGAGTTCACCGAGCTGTTCAAACGCTCCATCGGTGAAGTGACCGACATCGTCGAAAAAGAGATGTACACCTTTGAAGACCGCAACGGCGACTCCCTGACCTTGCGTCCGGAAGGGACCGCAGCGTGCGTGCGCGCCGTGCTTGAGCATGGTCTCACCGGCGGCGGTCAACCGCAGAAACTGTGGTACATCGGCCCGATGTTCCGTCACGAACGCCCGCAAAAAGGCCGTTATCGCCAGTTCCACCAGATCGGCCTCGAAGTGTTCAACCTCGACGGCCCGGACATTGACGCAGAGCTGATCGTGCTGACCTGGCGCCTGTGGGGCATGCTGGGCATCCGCGATGCGGTCAAGCTTGAGCTCAACAGCCTGGGCACCAGCGAGTCCCGCGGTCGCTATCGCGAAGCCCTGGTGGAGTTCCTCTCCGCTCGCCTGGACAAGCTGGACGAAGACAGCCAGCGTCGCCTGAAGACCAACCCGTTGCGCGTATTGGATACCAAGAACGCCGACACCCAGGCCGTACTGATCGACGCGCCGAAAATGGCCGACTACCTGGACGATGAATCCCGCACGCACTTCGAGGGCCTCAAGGCTCGTCTGGACGCGGCCGGTATTCCCTACGTGATCAACCCGAAACTGGTGCGCGGCCTCGACTACTACAGCAAAACCGTGTTCGAGTGGGTCACCGACAAGCTCGGCGCCCAGGGCACCGTGTGCGCGGGCGGCCGTTACGACGGCCTGGTCGAGCAGATGGGCGGCAAGCCGACCACGGGCGTAGGCTTTGCCATGGGTATCGAGCGGCTGATCCTGCTGCTGGAAACCCTGGAGCAGGTCCCGGAAGAAATCTCCCGTCAGGTGGACGTGTATCTCTGTGCGTTTGGCGAAGCCGCCGAACTGGCTGCCTTGGCCTTGAGCGAGAAGGTGCGTGACCAACTGCCGAACCTGCGCCTGCAGATCAACGCCGGTGCCGGCAGCTTCAAGAGCCAGTTCAAGAAGGCCGACAAGAGCGGTGCGCTGTATGCGCTGATCCTCGGCGATGACGAACTGGCCCAGCAAGTGATAGGTTTCAAGCCCCTGCGTGGCCAGGGTGAGCAACAGAACATTGCCTTCGATGCGCTCGCTGCGCACTTGGCCACCTGCGTCGTGCAGGGTTGAAGCTGTCGAACAGCCGAATTTAGCGATTAAGGAGTGTTGGGGTGTCGAGTACTGATGATGAGCAACTGGCCGAGTTCAAGGACTGGTGGCAGCGTAACGGCAAGCCTCTGGTTACCGGCGGTCTGCTGGCTTTAGTGGTGGTGTTCGGCTGGCAAGCCTGGCACAAGTATCAGGCCAACCAGTCCCAGGGCGCCTCGATCCTCTATCAGCAACTGCTGGAAACCACGCTGACGCCTAGCGGCAAGCCCGATCCGGCGCAAGTTGCGGACCTGGCCGGCAAGCTGAAAAACGAATTCGGCGGTAGCACCTACGCCCAATACGGTAGCCTGTTCGTCGCGAAAGTTGCGGTCGACACCGGTAAGCTGGATGACGCTGGCGCAGAACTCAAGGCAATCGCTGACAAGCCAGCCAACCCGACCCTGGGCGAAATCGCACGTCAGCGTCTGGCCCAGGTACTGGCGGCACAAAATAAGGCTGACGAAGCACTCAAACTGCTCGACGGCGATGCGGACAAGGCATTTGTAGCCACTCGCGAAGAGCTCAAGGGCGACCTGTTGGTCCAATTGGGTCGTACCGACGAAGCCAATGCTGCGTATAAAAAAGCCAAGGCGGCGCTGTCTGATGAAGCGGCGGTCGGTGGCTTACAAATCAAGCTGGACGACTTGGCCAAAGGGGATGCGTGACGTGATCCGTTGGAAACATGCAGCATTGCTGGCTCTGGCCGTTCTGGCCGCGGGTTGCAGCAGCAACAGTAAAAAGAACTGCCACCGGCGGAGTTGACCAGTTTCAAGGAAGAAGTGGTCCTGCAAAAGCAGTGGAGCCGCTCCATCGGTGACGGTCAGGGCGAAACCTACAACATGTTGGTACCGGCAATCGACGGTGACAACATTGTGGCCGCTGACGTGACCGGCGTGGTGATCTCCATGGATCGCATGAACGGCGACGTCAAGTGGAAGAAAGACCTCGAGTTGCCAGTGTCCGGCGCCGTAGGCGTGGGTTACGGCCTGGTGATGGTCGGCACGCTGAAAGGTGAGGTCGTAGCCCTGGATTCCAGCACCGGTGAAGAGAAATGGCGCGCTCGCGTGACCAGTGAAGTCCTCGCGCCGCCTGCCACCAACGGCGATATCGTCGTGGTACAAACTCAGGACGACCGTGTCATCGGCCTGGATGCCAGCACCGGCGAACAGCGTTGGTTGTACGACAGCACCCCTGCGGTGTTGACCCTGCGCGGTACCAGTGGTCCGGTTGTGACCAACAATCTGGCCGTTGCAGGCCTGTCGACCGGTAAAGTGGTCGCCCTGGACACCCAGAACGGCGTGCCGGCCTGGGAAACCCGTGTGGCCATCCCGCAAGGTCGTTCGGAACTGGATCGCGTCGTGGACATCGATGGTGGCTTGCTGCTGTCGGGTGAAACCCTTTATGTCGCCACCTACCAGGGCCGCGTTGCCGCGCTGGACCTGCAAAGCGGCCGCGTCAATTGGCAGCGTGATGCTTCCAGCTACGCCGGTGTCGCCCAAGGGTTTGGCAGCGTCTACGTCAGCCTGGCGTCCGGCACCGTTGAAAGTGTCGACGAGCGTTCCACCACTGCATTGTGGAGCAACGACTCCCTGGCTCGCCGTCAGCTGTCGGCACCGGAAGTATTCTCCAGCTACGTGGCGGTCGGCGACTTCGAAGGCTACCTGCACCTGCTGAGCCAGGTGGACGGTCGCTTTGTAGGTCGTGAGCGTATCGACAGCGACGGCCTGCGTGCGCGTCCGCTGGTGGTGGGTAACATGCTTTATGTGTATGGCAACAGCGGCAAGCTGGAAGCCCTGACCATCAAGTAAGAACGATGCTTGGGGTAACACCCAGGCGGCCCTGCTTCGGCGGGGCATGCGGTATCTGACGATGCTGCCCCGAGCACCAGCCGCTGCCTTGCAGCGGCTTTTGTATTTTCTGAAATAACGAAGTGGAGAGCCGCATGGTTCCCGTAATCGCCCTGGTGGGCCGACCTAACGTCGGCAAGTCCACCTTGTTCAACCGCCTGACCAGGACTCGCGACGCCATCGTCGGCGACTTGTCCGGTCTGACCCGTGATCGCCAATACGGTGAGGCAAAGTGGCAAGGGCGCTCCTATATTATTGTCGACACTGGGGGTATCTCCGGTGACGAGCATGGCATGGACGAAAAAATGGCCGAGCAGTCGCTGCTGGCCATTGAAGAAGCCGATGTCGTGTTGTTCCTGGTGGACGCTCGTGCGGGCTACACCGCTGCCGACCAGATGATTGGCGAGCACCTGCGCAAGCGCAACAAGCGTTCCTACTTGATCGCCAACAAGATCGATAACATCGATCCTGAGCAGGCCCGTGCCGAATTCAGCCCGATGGGCCTGGGCGACGCAATCCCTATCGCTGGCGCCCACGGTCGCGGCATCACCCAAATGCTGGAAATTGCCCTGCGCGATTTCCCCAAGGATGACGCTGAGGAAGAGGAAGGCGAGGAAGAGATCGTTGCCGAAGGTGAGGAAGCCAAGCGCATTCCTGGCCCAAGTGAAAAAGACGGCATCAAGATCGCCATCATCGGCCGCCCGAACGTCGGCAAGTCGACCCTGGTCAACCGCATGCTCGGTGAAGACCGCGTCATCGTCTATGACCAGCCCGGCACCACTCGCGACAGCATCTACATCCCGTTTGAGCGTAACGACGAGAAGTACACGCTGATCGACACCGCCGGTGTGCGCAAACGCGGCAAGATCCACGAGGAAGTTGAAAAGTTCTCCGTGGTCAAAACCCTGCAAGCGATCAAAGACGCCAACGTGGTGATCTTTGTGATGGATGCCCGCGAAGGCGTGGTGGACCACGACCTCAACCTGCTGGGGTTTGCCCTGGAAGCCGGTAGGGCGTTGGTAATCGCGATCAACAAGTGGGACGGCATGACGCCGAGCGAGCGCGATTTCGTCAAGATCGAGCTGCAGCGTCGCCTGTTCTTCGTTGAGTTTGCCGATATCCACTTTATCTCGGCCCTGCACGGTACCGGCGTGGGCAACCTCTACGCGTCCGTGCAGAACTCGTTCAAGTCCGCGGTGACCCGCTGGCCGACCAACCGCCTCACCCAGATCCTGGAAGATGCGGTCGGCGAGCACGCGCCGCCGATGGTCAACAACCGCCGGATCAAACTGCGTTACGCCCACCTGGGCGGTGCCAACCCGCCGATTATCGTGATCCACGGTAACCAGATCGAGAAGGTGCCCAAGTCCTACGTGCGTTATTTGGAAAACACCTACCGCCGTGTCTTGAAACTGGTCGGTACGCCGATCCGTATCGAGTTCAAGGGTGGCGAGAACCCATACGAAGGCAACAAGAACACACTGACCGACCGTCAGGTGAACAAGAAGCGTCGTTTGATGACTCACCACAAGAAGGCCGACAAGAAGCGCCGCGATAAGAAATAGCAGCCGTTTCACGTTAAGCGACACGCTGCAAGAGAGGGCTCCCTTGGAGCCCTTTTTTGTGTCCGGTGGTTTGTCGCTTGACCCGCTTGCAGCTTGCAGCTTAAAACTTGTAGCTAACCCGAAGGGGGCTCCCATGATCACCAGCAAGCTGCCGAATGTCGGCACGACTATTTTCACCACCATGTCACAACTCGCCGCCGAAACCGGCGCGCTCAACCTGTCCCAGGGGTTCCCCGACTTCAATGGCCCCCAGGGTTTGCTCGACGCCGTGGGCAAACACGTTGCCAGCGGCCATAACCAATATTCCCCGATGACCGGCCTGCCGGCGTTGCGCCAGCAGGTGGCGGCCAAGATCGCGCGCAGCTACGGCGCCACGGTCAATGCCGACACCGAAGTGACCATCACCCCCGGCGCCACCGCCGCGATTTTCTGTGCGATCCAGGCCGTGATTCGAAGCGGCGACGAAGTCATCGTGTTCGACCCCAGCTATGACAGCTACGAGCCTTCGGTGGAACTGGCCGGGGGCCGGTGCGTGCATGTGCAACTGAGCCTGCCGGGCTTTGCGCTGGACTTCGAGCAGATCCAGGCCGCGCTGTCGCCCCGCACGCGCATGATCATCCTCAACACGCCGCACAACCCCACAGGCGCGCTGATCAGCCGTGCCGAGCTGGACCAACTGGCCGACCTGATCCGCGACCGTGACATCTACCTGGTCAGCGACGAGGTCTACGAACACTTGGTATTCGATGGCGTGCCTCATGTCAGCGTGCTGGCTCACGAAGAGCTGTATCAGCGTGCTTTCGTGGTCAGTTCGTTTGGCAAGACCTACCACGTCACCGGTTGGAAAACCGGCTACGTCGTCGCGCCGCCCGCGCTCACCGCAGAACTGCGCAAGGTGCACCAGTACGTCAATTTCTGCGGCGTGACGCCATTGCAGTTCGCGCTGGCCGACTTCATGGCCGACCACCCGGAACATGTCGACGAACTACCGGCGTTCTACCAGGCCAAGCGCGACCTGTTCTGTGACCTGCTGGCGCCGTCGCGTTTCAGCTTTGCGCGGGTTACCGGTACCTACTTCCAGCTGGTGGATTACTCCCGGATTCGCCCCGACCTGGACGACGTGGCCATGTCGCTGTGGATGACCCGTGAGCACGGCGTGGCCACTATCCCAGTCTCGGTGTTCTACCAGAACCCACCCCAGGGCCAGCGCCTGGTGCGTCTGTGCTTCGCCAAACGCGAGGAGACGCTGCGACAAGCAGCTGAAAAACTATGCGTGATCTGAGTGCACTGCCGAATCTGAATATTGCTTTGATCCAGACCACATTGGCCTGGCACGACCGCCAAGCCAATCTTGATCACTTCGAGTTGCTGCTGGCACAGGCCAAAGGCGCCGATTTGATCGTGCTGCCGGAGATGTTCACGACCGGGTTTTCCATGGCGTCGGCCGCCCTGGCCGAGCCTGAAAACGGTCCGACCCATGTTTGGCTCCAAGCCCAGGCGGCAACGTACAACGCGGTGATCACTGGCAGCGTGATCATCCAGGCCGCCGACGGCAGTCACCGCAACCGCCTGCTGTGGGCACGGCCGGATGGCGAGGTGTTGCACTATGACAAGCGCCATCTGTTCCGTATGGCGGGTGAACACGATCACTACACCCCCGGCGAGCGCCAGGTGCAGGTCGAGTTGAAGGGCTGGCGCATTCGGCCGCTGATTTGCTATGACCTGCGCTTCCCGGTGTGGAGCCGCGATGCCCAGGATACGGACCTGCTGTTGTACACCGCCAACTGGCCGGGCGCGCGGCGTCAGCACTGGAACCGTCTACTGCCGGCGCGGGCGATTGAAAACCTGTGCTATGTGGCGGCGGTGAATCGGGTGGGCACGGACGGCAAAGGCTTTGCCTATACCGGCGACAGCCAGGTGCTGGATTTCCAGGGCGAAACCTTGCTGAGTGCGGGGGAGGCGGATGGGGTGTTCCAGGTGATGCTGGATGCGGCCGAGTTGTCTGCTTATCGCAGCCGATTCCCGGCGAACCTGGATGCCGATAGCTTTCAGTTTGTCTGACAGACCGCTATCGGGGGCAAGCCCCTCCCACACCTTGATTTGTGAATATATTCAAAATGTGGGAGGGGGCTTGAACCCGATGAGGCGCTATCAGGCAACCCAAATCTGAAACTCAATAAAAAGGCCCCTGGATTCTCACCCAGGGGCCTTTTGCATTGCGACGATAGCTTACGCCGCCTTCGCTTCTTGCTGGCTCAACGAACGATTCAGTGCGCTGAACAGCGCCTTGAAGCTGGCGGTGGTGATGTTTTCGTCAATACCCACACCGTGCACCGGGCGTTCGCCATTCACGCGCAGCTCGATATAGGCCGCCGCCTTGGCGTTGGTGCCCGCACCGATCGCATGTTCGTTGTAGTCCATGATCTCCACGCCAATCGGCAAACCGGCCACCAGCGCTTCCAGGGCGCCGTTGCCTTTGCCTTTCCAATGCAGGTTGGTCTCGCCCTGGCCCTTGCCGGAAACTTCCACCTCGACAAAACTGTTGCCGTTCTCTTCCTGCAAGCGATGGCTGACCAGCGCGTACGGGGTGTTGGCTTGCAGGTACTCGCGTTGCAGCAAGGCGTAGATCTGCGGTGCAGTCATTTCCAGGCCCACGCGGTCGGTTTCGGCCTGTACCACCTGGCTGAACTCAATCTGCATGCGACGCGGCAAGCTGATGTCGTATTCCTGCTCCAGCAGGTAGGCGATACCGCCTTTACCCGACTGGCTGTTCACACGAATCACTGCTTCGTAGCTGCGACCGATGTCCGCCGGGTCGATCGGCAAGTACGGCACTTCCCACAGGGCATCGTCTTTCTGCTGGCTGAAACCTTTGCGGATGGCGTCCTGGTGGGAGCCGGAGAACGCGGTGTGCACCAGGTCGCCGACGTACGGGTGACGCGGGTGCACCTGGATCTGGTTGCACTCTTCAACCACTTTGCGCACGCCATCGATGTCGGAGAAATCCAGCTGCGGGTCGAGGCCCTGGGTGTACATGTTCAGTGCCACGGTCACCAGATCGACGTTGCCGGTGCGCTCGCCATTGCCGAACAGGCAGCCTTCGACACGGTCGGCGCCGGCCATCAGGCCCAGCTCGGTGGCGGCTACGCCGGTGCCACGGTCGTTGTGGGTGTGCAAGCTGATGATCACGCTGTCACGACGGTTGATATGGCGACCGAACCACTCGATCTGGTCGGCATAGATATTTGGCGTGGCGCATTCGACAGTGGCCGGCAGGTTGAGGATCATCTTGTGCTCAGGCGTCGGGTTCCACACCTCGATCACTGCATCACAGACTTCCTTGGCGAATTCCAGCTCAGTGGCGCTGAAGGTTTCCGGGGAATACTCGAACGTCCACTGGGTTTCCGGCTGCTGGGCGGCGTATTTGACGAACAGCTTGGCGGCGTTGACCGCGATGGCCTTGATGCCATCCTTGTCCTGGTTGAACACAATACGGCGGAACGACGGCGACGTGGCGTTGTACAAGTGCACGATGGCTTTTTTGGCGCCGCGCAGGGATTCGAACGTACGCGCGATCAAGTCTTCACGGCCCTGGGTCAGCACCTGTATGGTGGTGTCCTCGGGGATGTGGTTGTCTTCGATCAGGGTACGCACGAAGTCAAAGTCGGTTTGCGACGCAGCGGGGAACGAGGCTTCGATTTCCTTCACGCCGACGGCAACCAGGGTCTTCCAGAAGCGCAGCTTTTTCACCGCGTCCATCGGCTCGATCAGCGACTGGTTGCCATCACGCAGGTCGGAACTGCACCAGATCGGCGCGGTGGTGATGGTTTTGGATGGCCAGGTGCGGTCCGGGATGTCGATAGTCGGGAACGCACGGTACTTCGAAGACGGGTCTTTGAGCATGCTCATCGGGAAATCCTTTGTTGTAGGGCCGAGAAAAGGCGGCCTGCCGTAGAACTGTTGTTTGGGGATAAAGCTTGGGGACGAGGCAGATCGATTCAGCCTGGCAGTCGTGCGCTGACGAGGCACAGGCTGCGGTGCTGGCGAAGCTGAATGAGGGTGTGAGAGGTTTTCATAAGCTCAACCCTAACCGTCGGGGTGAAAGATGGCAAGCAGTCGCTAAAAATTGAGAGAAGTTCTTTTATATTCGTGAGAAACGGGATTTTATGGTTTGGAATTGCTTGGAGGCTAGATTAAATTGCGCGTCGGTTATCCAGCGCGCAATCGCTTCATTCAAGGTTGGAACGCCCCGATGAAAATCGCCGGGTCGACCCGCGCATCGTTCAGGCTCACATTCCAGTGCATATGGGGGCCGGTGGCGCGGCCAGTCGCGCCGACCTTGCCCACCACCGTACCGCGTACCAGTTGCTGGCCCACCTTCACGTCGATCTTGGACATATGGCAGAACATGCTGATAAAGCCCTGGCCGTGGTCGACGAATACGGTATTGCCGTTAAAGAAGTAGTTACCCACCAGGATCACCTTGCCGTTCGCCGGGGTCTTGATCGGTGTTCCCGCCGGCACCGCAAAATCCAGTCCCGAATGCGGGTTGCGTTCTTCGCCATTGAAGAACCGGCGCACACCGAACTTGCTCGACAGCGGCCCGTTCACCGGCTTATCCAGCACCAGATTGCTCGGCAGGTTGGGGCTGAAGCTGCGATAGGCCTTGATCTGCACCGCCAGTTCCGCCTCGATGCGCTTGAGTTGCGCGGGGGCCGGGTTGACCTGGCTTTTGTTCTTCAAGGTGATGCGCTGTTCCGGGTATTTCTTGTAGCCGACGATAAACGGCAGGCTGCGCCCGCCACTGCTGATGCGCTCGTTACCCGGCTTGACGCTCAACGGGATGCCGACAACCGCCAGCCAATTGTCCTGCTCCTTGACCACCAGCACCGGTTTGCCCTGATAGCTGGCCTTGGGCGCGCCGGCCGAAGGCCCGAGGTCGACCACTGCAACGCCCCCCGGCACCGGTTTGTTCAAGGTGCGACTGATGTAGCTATCGGCATGCGCGTTAAAGGCCAGGCACAGCAGCAGCAACAAACTTAAGAAACGTGGCATCAATCAATCCAATAACGAAAGGGTGACGGGTGTGAGGTGGTTGTCTTCCACCCGCACTTGCAATTGGCCTTCGCCGAGACGCGCGGTGAGGCGCTGGCCGGTGTGGGTTTGCGCCGCGTTGCGGATGGCCTGGCCCCGTTCATCCAGCAGGATGCTGTAGCCACGGCCCAGGGTTGCCAGCGGGCTGACCACCTGTAGCGTCTGCACCTGGCTTTGCAGTTGCAGGCGCCGTGCCTTGAGGCCTTCGCGCATGGCGCGGGGCAGGCGTTCGGCAAGGCTGTCCAGGCGCTGGCGCAGCAGGGCCAACTGGCGGCCAGGGTGCTGACCGGCAAGGCGGGTTTCCAGGCGGATCAAGCGTTCGCGGCGGGTATTGAGGCTGCGCTCGAATGCTCGGCGCAGGCGCATGTCCAGATCGTCCAAGCGCTGAGCCTGCTGGCGCAGGCGCTCGCCGGGGTGGCGCAGGCGACGCGCCATGCCTTCCAGGCGCAAGCGGTTGTGGGCCAGGCGATTGCGCATCAGCATCACCAGGCGGCGATGCAGGTTTTCCACCTGGCGCACGAGGTGACTGGCGTCCGGCGCCAGCAGTTCAGCGGCGGCAGACGGGGTGGGCGCGCGCACATCCGCCACGAAATCGCTGATGGACACATCGGTTTCATGGCCCACGGCGCTGACGATCGGGGTGACGCAAGCATCCACCGCGCGCGCCACGGCCTCTTCGTTGAAGCACCAGAGGTCTTCCAGCGAGCCGCCGCCACGCGCCAGGATCAGCGCGTCAAAGCCACGCGCATCGGCGAGTTTCAGCGCACGCACAATCTGCGCGATTGCTTCGCGGCCTTGCACGGCCGTCGGGATCAGAGTCAGTTCAATGTTCGGCGCGCGGCGGCGGAACACACTGATGATGTCGCGTATCACCGCACCGGTAGGCGAGCTGATAATGCCGATGCGCCGAGGGTGGGCCGGCAGCGGCACCTTGCGCTCGGCACTGAACAGGCCTTCGGCGCTGAGCTTTTCCTTCAACGCATCGAAGGCCAGGCGCAGTGCGCCGTCACCGGCCGGCTCCACGGTGTCGAGGATCAGTTGGTAATCGCCACGGCCTTCGAACAGCGAGACCTTGCCGCGCACTTTCACCGCCAGGCCATCCTTCAGCGCCTGGCGCACCCGGGCGGCGTTATTGCGAAACAGGGCGCAACGCACCTGCGCACCGCTGTCCTTGAGGGTGAAGTACACGTGGCCGGAGGCCGGGCGGGCGAGGTTGGAGATCTCGCCTTCGACCCAGATATTGGTGAATACGTCTTCCAGCAACACCCGCGCACGGCCGTTGAGTTGGCTGACAGTCAGGACTTCGCGGTCCAGGCCCAGGCGGGCAAAGGGGTCTTTAATCATGGGCGGCAGTTTATAGGCATTCGCGCAAGGTTTGGCAGAATTGCTCCACCAGCGGGCCCGGTGCCTGCTGGCAGGCCAGCGCCACGGTGCTCAGGCAGTCCGGGTCGGCCAGGGGTAAAAAACGCACATTGGCGGGGGCGATGTCCTGCATGGATTCTGGTAACAAGGCTATGCCGAAACCGGCCTGGATCAGTTGCAACTGGGTGGTCTTGCGCGACATGACGCGCGCCGCCTTGGGGAAAAATCCGGCACGCATGCACAGTTCAGCCGACAGATAGCTCAGGCCACCGCGCTGAGGGTGAGGGATCGAGATAAACGCCTCATCCTTGAGTTGCCCCAGTTCGATGGGCTTGTCGGTGTGTGATAACGGGTGATTCGACGGCACCGCCAGCAACACCTGTTCGCTATATAAAGGCAATACGCTCACCCCCTCGCGCTGGCGCAACACCGGCAAGCGCAGCAGGCCGATTTCCAGGCGGCCCTCGGCGATCTCTTCCAACTGGGCTTCGGAGGACAATTTGACGATATTCATCGACACCTCGGGGCAGCGTGCCAGCCAGGTACTGATGCCCTGCAACAAACGACCACTCATCGGCACGGTGCTCGAATGGCTGAGGCGCAGGGTGCCGAGCTGGCCATTGCCGACTTGGGTAGCCAGTTCGCTGGCCTTGAGCAACTCACTCAGCAGGTTGCGCGCCCGTGGGTAAAAGGCTTCGCCGGCGGCGGTCAGGCGCGGTTGGCGCGCGGTGCGCTCGAACAGCGGTGTTTGCAGCTGGGTTTCGAGGGCCTTGATTTGCCGGCTCAGGGCCGATTGCGCCACGAACAGGCGTTCGGCGGCCGTGCTGAAGCTGCCACTGTCGGCGATTTCGACGAAGTAGCGCAGTTGGCGGGTGGAGATCACGCGTCATGCCTTTTCGAGATGGGTAGAGGGCTTTGAAGATATTAGTCGCATCGCTCGTTGATGGCTAAAGTAAAGGCCGTCTCTTTCAAGGAATGACCCATGAGCCCGGTTGAACTGATGAGTCAGTGGTCGTTTGGTGGTACGGATTGGCTGGTAATCGGCCTGGGTGTGGTGGTGGCGTACATCGTGTTCGGTATCGCCGGCTTCGGTACGGCGCTGGTGGCCGGGCCTGTCTTGATTCTGTTCATGCCGCTGTCGAAGATCATCCCGTTGCTGGTATTGCTCGATTTTGTCGCAGCCTTTGGCGGCCTGCTGCAAACACGACGGGATGTGAACAAAGCGGAGCTGCTGCGCCTGTTGCCGTGCATGGCCATCGGTTGCACATTGGGCGTGGTGTTTTTGCTCAACCTGCATTCAGACCTGTTGCTGCTGTTGATGGGGCTGTTTATCACCGCCTATGCCCTTTACACCCTGGCGGTGAAAGCGCGGCCGACGCAATTGGCGGCGGCTTGGTCGATCCCCATGGGCACTGTCGGCGGGTTGTTTGGTGCGCTGTTCGGCAGTGGTGGCTTTTTATATGCGATCTACCTGAACAGCCGCCTGCCCAAGGATGCGGCGCGGGCGACGCAAAGCGCGCTGATCAGTTGCAGCACAGTGGTGCGCCTGAGCTTGTTCCTGATTGCCGGGGTGTACGCTGATTTGCCGCTATTGATGTTGGCGCTGTGCCTGCTGCCGGCGATGGCCGTGGGGTTGTGGTGCGGGCGCAGGTTGACGATGCGCATGTCCCGTGAAGCGTTTGTACGGTTGGTGACATGGCTGGTGCTGGCCAGCGGCATTGCGTTGATCGGGCGGTATTTGAGTACTTGACCTGTGTGGGGCAGGGATTAAGCTGCCTACCCCCGATGGCGTCAGCAGCCACACCGCAGGACTCCCATGAACTCCCAAAGTATCCTTGTTCCGAAAATCTCCACCTTGCCCGTCCATGAACCCCGCGCCCGGGCGATCGTGCGCTGGCTGGTGCGCAAGAACATCATCAAGGAAGAACTGACCACCTGCGGGCGCACCGGCAACCGCATGGCCTACGCCTTGGCTGACGGTGCCCGCGCCGTGGTGCTGTACCCCGAGGCGCTGCCGTTCAATGAACCGGTCAACGGCCTGGAGATCATCTATAAGCGTTGCATCTATACGCCGGCCAAGGGCTTTCTCGAAGAGGCCGGCTGCCCGGAGTGCCGCAAGGAAGTGGGTGAAGCGCTGTTCGAAAGCCTGGAAGACTGGATGCCCGGCCACACCGATAACTTCACCTGCCCGCTGTGTGGGCATGAAGATGACATCAACGGCTTCCTGTTCCTGCAGGAGTGCGGGTTTTCCAACCTGGGATTTATCTTCAACAACTGGGCGGAGGCCGGTTTCAAGCAGAGCTTTATCGACGAATTTGCCGATTGGCTGGACCAGAAGATCAGCTGGGTCAAAGTCGAGCTTTAATCCATCTATCAGTATTACCAAGTTTGTCAGAGTTTTACATTGAGCCCGACAGGGTGCATGTATATAATGGCGCGCTTCCATTTTCCCGCTCGGGAGCCCCCGCGATGCTGCGTATCAGCCAAGAAGCTCTGACATTCGACGACATTCTCCTAGTGCCCGGTTATTCCGAGGTGCTTCCTAACGAAGTCAGTCTCAAGACCCGCCTAACCCGTGGCATCGAGCTGAATATTCCCCTGGTTTCCGCTGCGATGGACACCGTTACCGAAGCCCGCCTGGCCATTGCCATGGCGCAGGAAGGCGGTATCGGGATCATCCACAAGAACATGACCATCGAGCAGCAAGCTGCCGAAGTGCGCAAGGTCAAGCGGTACGAAGCCGGTGTGGTGAAAGATCCGATCACCATCGAGGCCGACGCCACTGTGCGTGACCTGTTCGACCTGACCCGCCTGCACAACATCTCCGGTGTTCCCGTGCTGCACGATGGCGACCTGGTCGGCATCGTCACTTCCCGTGACGTGCGTTTCGAAAACCGTCTTGAAGTCACCGTCCGCGAAGTGATGACGCCCAAAGAGCGTCTGGTCACTGTCAAGGAAGGCGCCGACAAGAACGATGTGCGTGAACTGCTGCACAAGCACCGCATCGAGCGCGTGCTGATCGTCGACGACAAATTCGCCCTCAAAGGCATGATGACTGTCAACGACATCGAAAAAGCCAAGGCTTACCCGCTGGCCAGCAAGGATGACCAAGGTCGCCTGCGCGTGGGTGCTGCCGTCGGTACCGGTAAAGACACTGGTGACCGCGTTGCCGCGCTGGTTGCCGCCGGTGTGGACGTGGTAGTGGTCGACACTGCCCACGGCCATTCCAAAGGCGTGATCGACCGCGTGCGCTGGGTCAAGCAGAACTTCCCAGAGGTGCAGGTGATCGGCGGTAACATCGCCACCGGCGCTGCCGCCAAGGCCCTGGCCGAAGCCGGCGCCGATGCAGTCAAGGTCGGTATCGGCCCAGGCTCGATCTGCACCACGCGTATCGTCGCCGGTGTAGGCGTGCCGCAAATCAGCGCCATCGCCAACGTCGCCGCAGCCCTTGAGGGCACTGGCGTGCCATTGATCGCCGACGGCGGCATCCGTTTCTCCGGTGACCTGTCCAAGGCCATCGTGGCCGGTGCTTCCTGCGTGATGATGGGCTCGATGTTCGCCGGTACCGAAGAGGCGCCGGGCGAGATCGAACTGTTCCAGGGCCGTTCGTACAAGGCTTACCGTGGCATGGGTTCGCTGGGCGCCATGTCCCAGGCCCAAGGCTCGTCCGACCGTTACTTCCAGGACTCCTCGGCAGGCGCCGAGAAGCTCGTACCGGAAGGCATCGAGGGCCGTGTGCCGTACAAGGGCACCCTGAGCGCCATCATCCATCAACTGATGGGCGGCCTGCGTTCTTCGATGGGTTACACCGGCAGCGCCAACATCGAAGAAATGCGCACCAAGCCAGAGTTCGTACGGATCACCGGCGCCGGCATGGCTGAATCCCATGTCCACGACGTGCAGATCACCAAGGAAGCGCCAAACTACCGCGTAGGTTGAGGCTTCCAGCAAAATGTTAAGTAACCGGGGCTGTTCTTCAGCCCCGAGTTGTTTCTGATTCATTAGACGAGACTGACTTCATGGCCCTCGACATTCACGCCCACCGCATCCTGATCCTCGACTTCGGTTCCCAGTACACCCAGCTGATCGCTCGCCGCGTGCGTGAAATCGGTGTGTACTGCGAACTGCATCCGTTCGACATGGATGACGAAGCGATCCGCGAATTCGCACCTAAAGGCGTCATCCTCGCCGGTGGCCCCGAGTCCGTGCACGAAGCCAACAGCCCGCGTTGCCCGCAAGCCGTATTCGACCTGGGCGTACCGGTGTTCGGCATCTGCTACGGCATGCAGACCATGGCCGAGCAACTGGGCGGCAAGGTCGAAGGCTCCGAACTGCGTGAATTCGGTTATGCCCGTGTCGACGTGGTCGGCAAGAGCCGCCTGCTGGACGGCATCGAAGACCACATCGACGCCGACGGCCTGTTCGGCCTCGACGTGTGGATGAGCCACGGTGACAAGGTCACCAAAATGCCGGAAGACTTCCACATCCTGGCCAGCACCCCGAGCTGCCCGATCGCCGGCATGTTCAGCGACGAGCGTCGTTACTACGGCGTGCAGTTCCACCCGGAAGTGACCCATACCAAGCAAGGCGGCCGCATCCTGTCGCGTTTCATTCTCGACATTTGCGAGTGTGAAGCCCTGTGGACCCCGTCGAAGATCGCTGAAGACGCCATCGCCCAAGTACGCGCCCAGGTCGGCACCGACAACGTATTGCTCGGCCTGTCCGGCGGCGTTGACTCCTCCGTGGTTGCCGCGCTGCTGCACAAAGCCATCGGCGACCAACTGACCTGCGTATTCGTCGACAACGGCCTGTTGCGCCTGCACGAAGGTGAGCAAGTGATGGCCATGTTCGCCGAGAACATGGGCGTCAAGGTGATTCGCGCCAACGCCGAGGACCAGTTCCTCAACAACCTGGCTGGCGAGTCCGACCCGGAGAAGAAGCGCAAAATCATCGGCCGCACCTTCATCGACGTATTCGATGCCCAGTCCAACAAACTGGACAACATCAAATACCTCGCCCAGGGCACCATCTACCCTGACGTGATCGAGTCGGCCGGCGCCAAGAGCGGCAAGGCCCACGTGATCAAGTCCCACCACAACGTGGGCGGCCTGCCTGAGGAAATGAACCTCAAGCTGGTAGAACCGCTGCGCGAACTGTTCAAGGACGAAGTCCGCCGCCTTGGCCTGGAACTGGGCCTGCCGTATGACATGGTCTACCGCCACCCATTCCCGGGCCCTGGCCTGGGCGTGCGCATCCTGGGTGAAGTGAAGAAGGAATACGCCGACCTGCTGCGTCGCGCTGACCACATCTTCATCGAAGAACTGCGCAAGGCCGACTGGTACCACAAAGTCAGCCAGGCGTTCGTGGTGTTCCAGCCAGTGAAGTCCGTTGGCGTTGTAGGCGATGGTCGTCGTTACGCGTGGGTCGTGGCCCTGCGTGCGGTGGAAACCATCGACTTCATGACCGCGCGCTGGGCGCACCTGCCGTATGAACTGCTGGAGACGGTCAGCGGCCGGATCATCAATGAGATCGAAGGTATTTCGCGCGTGACGTATGACGTGTCGAGCAAGCCGCCGGCGACGATTGAGTGGGAATGATTCTGTCTCGACCCTGCCAACGGGTGCAGCGCTAGGTTCTCAATAGCGCTGTAAGGGGGTTATCCAATGCCAGTCAGTCACGCTGACTGGCATTTTTGTTTCTGGATAAAAACCCTTGAGCGGTAAAGGCTGGCGTAGGTATTAGAGAAACTTTTGCGGAGCAGGGTTTCCCGCCGCCGGAATGGCACAGATTGTCACCGTCGCGCCACATCCGAAAAATAAAACTTATCCAACGTATGCCGCGACTCGGTGTACTCGAATTGCCGTCCATCCTGCAAAAACGTCTGGTTACTCACCACGATCACATGACTTTGCCCTTCAAGGTCCAGGTGCGCCTGGTCGTCCTTGCTGCGGGGCAGGGCTTCGATGGTGCGTTGGGCGTAGCTGATTTGCAGTTGCAAGGTTTGCTCGATAAACGCGTAGATCGACTGTTCGGCAATCGTCTGGTCCAGCCCTGGGATCAGGTCGGCGACGAAGTGGTTGATGTCAAGGATCACCCGTTTGCCGCCGATGCGTCGTACGCGTTTGATGCGCGTGATGAGGGTGCCGGGTTCGGCCTCGATGTGTTGCAGCAGCGAACCTTCCAGTGGGAGTTGGGTGAACTCCACCACTTCGGTGTGTACGTCATCGCCCAGGTCGGCGTGGGTTTCGTGGAAGCTGACGATGCCGCCCAGTTGAAATTCGATCGGGTTGGGGGACAGCACGAAGGTGCCTTTACCGTGGATCTTTTGCGCAAAACCACGCTCCTGCAACTGCTCGATGGCCCGGCGTACGGTGCCTCGGCTCGCCTGGTAGGTGTCCATCAGTTCGGTTTCGGAGGGAAGGCGCGTGCCACGCTGCAGGCGTTCAGTGGTGATGCTGGCAAGCAGATCCGTATAGATCTGGTTGTATTTGCTCATGGGGATGGCTCTGTGCCCGACTTTGGTGAAGGTGGTTGCGCGTTCAGGCAGGAACCTTAGTGGTGCCGCTCGCGTTTGTCCATTAGACCCACGCATATCGATCAGCCTGCGAAACGCAGAATTTCAAACTCGTACAGACGAGTTGTTGCTTTAACTCGTACAGACGAGTACTTTTGCTCTCGGCGTGCTGCCAATGACTGCCCTCAAATAAAAAAATCAAAGTGGAAACCAAGCATGAGCCACGACTATTCGAACATTGCCCGCGAGATCCTCGGAAACCTCGGGGGCCGCGACAACCTTGAGCAAGCCGCCCACTGCGTGACCCGCCTGCGCCTGGCGCTCAAGGACCCGGGCCTGGTCAATAACAGCGCGTTGAACCAGGTTGATCTGGTCAAAGGTTCGTTCTTCACCGGCGGCCTGTTCCAAGTGGTGATCGGCCCTGGCGAGGTGGAAAAGGTCTACGCCGCCCTGCGCGAACAGACCGGCCTGGCGGCGTCCACCATTGCCGACGTCAAGAAAGCCGGTGGCGACAAGACCAACCCCATGCAGCGTCTGGTGCGGGTGTTTTCCGACGTGTTCATGCCGATCCTGCCCGCGCTGATCATTGCCGGCCTGCTGATGGGCATCAACAACCTGATGGGTGCCAAGGGCATGTTCATCGAAGGCAAGACGTTGCTGGAGGCCTACCCGAACCTGGATGGCCTGTGGAGCCTGATCAACCTGATGGCCAACACCTCGTTCGTGTTCCTCCCGGCGCTGGTGGGCTGGTCGGCGGCCAAGCGCTTTGGCGGCAGTGAAATCCTCGGCATCGTGCTCGGCCTGATGCTGGTACACCCCGACCTGCTCAACGCCTGGAACTACGGCAAGGCAGTGGCTGGGCTCGACGGCCAGAGCCTGCCGTACTTCGATATTTTCGGCTGGTTCAAGATCGAAAAAGTCGGCTACCAGGGCCAGATTCTGCCGATCCTGATGGCCGCCTATGTGATGAGCGTGATCGAGAAATGGCTGCGCGCCCGGGTGCCGAATGCCATTCAACTGCTCGTCGTGCCGATCACGACCATCGTCGTCACCGGCGTGCTGGCGCTGGCGATCATCGGCCCGGTGACCCGCCATCTCGGCATCCTGATCACCGAAGGCGTGGTCACCTTGTTCGATTTGGCGCCGATGGTGGGCGGGGCGATTTTCGGCCTGCTGTACGCGCCGCTGGTGATCACCGGCATGCACCACATGTTCCTGGCCGTGGACCTGCAATTGATCTCCACCCAGGGCGGCACTTTTATCTGGCCGATGATCGTGATGTCCAACCTGGCCCAAGGCAGCGCCGCGCTTGCGGTGTTCTACATGACCCGCAACGCGCGGGACAAAAGCATGGCCTCCACGTCAGCAATCTCCGCTTATTTCGGCATCACTGAGCCGGCGATGTTCGGGGTAAACCTGCGCTTCAAGTTCCCGTTTTATGCGGCCCTGGTGGGCTCGGCACTGGGCAGCATTTTCCTGTCGCTGAACAAGGTGCAGGCCTCGGCCATCGGCGTGGGTGGCTTGCCAGGGTTTATCTCGATCGTGCCGGGTGCCATCCCGATGTTCGTGATCGGCATGGTGGTGGCGATGGTCGTGCCGTTTGCGCTGACGTGCATGTTGAGCATGAAGATCGTGCGGCCTGGGTATCGGGTTGCCTGATCTACCGCCATTGGGGCGAGCCCCCTCTCACAGGTTGGAATGCATTTCAAAACGGTGGGAGGGGGCTTGCCCCCGATGAGGCCCTCAAAGCCAACACACCACCCACTCAAGGAACCCACCATGCAAAACTGGCAACACTCGGTGATCTACCAGATCTACCCCAAAAGCTTCCACAGCCACGCGGGTAACGCCACCGGTGACCTGCTGGGCATCGTGGACAAACTCGACTACCTCCAATGGCTGGGCGTGGATTGCCTGTGGATCACCCCGTTCCTGCGCTCGCCGCAGCGCGACAATGGCTACGACATCAGTGACTACTACGCCATCGACCCCAGCTAC
The DNA here is from genome assembly GCF_054668275.1 of Pseudomonas sp. S3_A03. Taxonomy (NCBI): domain Bacteria; kingdom Pseudomonadati; phylum Pseudomonadota; class Gammaproteobacteria; order Pseudomonadales; family Pseudomonadaceae; genus Pseudomonas; species Pseudomonas sp. S3_A03. The sequence goes on along the minus strand of NZ_CP162753.1, from coordinate 2,941,807 downwards.
GGGACCATGGCCGACTGCGAATTGCTGATCCGCGAAGCGGCCAAGCGCGGCATCAAGCTGATGCTCGATATCGTGGTCAACCACACCTCCGTCGAACATGTGTGGTTCCAGCAAGCGCGCAGCAGCCTCGACAACCCGTACCGCGACTTTTACATCTGGCGCGACCAACCGAACAACTGGGAATCCAAGTTCGGCGGCTCGGCCTGGGAGTACGAGGCGCAAACCGGGCAGTACTTTCTGCACCTGTTCGATCACACCCAGGCAGACCTCAACTGGGACAACCCGAAGGTGCGCGCCGAGGTGTTCAAGCTGATGCGTTTCTGGCGCGATAAAGGCGTGGGCGGTTTCCGCCTGGACGTGATCAACCTGATCTCCAAGCCTGCCGACTTTCCAGAAGACAGCAGCGACGGCCGCCGCTTCTACACCGATGGCCCCAACGTGCATGAATACCTGCAAGAGATGCACCGCGAAGTCTTCGAAGGTCATGAGTTGATCAACGTCGGCGAGATGTCCTCTACCAGCCTGGAACACTGCATTCGCTATTCGAACCCAGCGTCGAAAGAGCTGTCGATGACCTTCAACTTTCATCACCTGAAAGTGGATTACCCCAACCTGCAAAAGTGGGTGAAGGCCGACTTCGACTTCCTCCAACTCAAACGGATTTTCTCGGACTGGCAACAGGGCATGCAGGCCGGCGGCGGTTGGAACGCGTTGTTCTGGTGTAACCACGACCAGCCGCGAGTGGTCTCGCGCTTTGGCGATGACGGCGAATACCGCGTGGTCTCGGCCAAGATGCTCGCCACGGCGCTGCACTTCCTCCAGGGCACACCGTTTGTGTACCAGGGCGAAGAGCTGGGCATGACCAATCCGGGGTTTAACAGCATCGAGCAATACCGCGATGTGGAAACCCTGAACATCTTTCGTCTCAAGCGTGATGCCGGTGAGTCCGAGGCGTCGAGCATGGCGGCGATCATGCAGAAGTCCCGCGACAACGGGCGCACGCCGATGCAGTGGAGTGCGCAGCCCAATGCCGGTTTCAGCAGCGGTGAACCGTGGATCGGCATTCCGGCCAACGCGGCGCGGATCAACGTCGACAGCCAGCGGGATGATCCGGACTCGGTACTGCATCACTACCGTGCGCTGATCGCCCTGCGGCGCCACGAACCGCTGATCCAGGCAGGCATTTACCGCGAACTGCTGCAAGACCACCCCCAGGTCTGGGCGTACCTGCGCGAAGGCGCCGCCGAGCGCCTGCTGGTGCTGAACAACTTTTATGGCCGGCCCTGCGAAATCCAACTGCCCGATGGTGTGATCGGCGCGGCGAGCGAGCAGCGCCTGTTGATCAGCAACTACCCCGATTGCCCGTTGCGCACGCGCACTGTGGTGTTGCGTCCGTATGAGTCCTTTGTGCTTCACCTCAAGTACTGACACCCGTTGTAAACCCCGTATGGGAGTGCGGGGCGCTTGACCCAAAACATAATAAAAATATCGGAGTGCTTCATGAAAACAACAATAAAGCTGGGCCTCGTTGCATCCTGCCTGAGCCTGCCGTTCGGCGCTCAGGCCCTGGAATTTGCCGGTTACTTGCGTAGCGGTGCAGGCACTTCGACAGGCAGCGGCCCGCAGCAGTGTTTCCAACTGCCGGGGCGCAATCCAAATACCGTCTGGGCAACGAATGCGAGCAATACGGCGAACTGGAGTTGCGCCAGGACCTGCTCACGCTCGACGACGGCTCGGTGCTCAGCGTCGACGCCATGGCCTCGCTCTACAACAAGTACGACCGGGAGCTGAAGTTCCAGGGCGAGGACAACGGCTCGGCGCGCATGCCGCAGATGTACGCGCAATGGTCGAACCTGCCCGCCCTCAACGGCGGTTCGCTGTGGGCCGGTCGGCGTTACTACAAGCGTAATGACATCCATATCTCCGATTTCTACTACTGGAACCAGAGCGCCACGGGCGGCGGTATCGAGGACGTGCTGATCGGCGATCTCAAATACAGCTACGCGATTTCGCGCAAGGACAACCTGTACCAGAAGGAATACGCCACCCGTCATGACTTCAACGTCGCGGGTTTCAAGACCAACCCCGGCGGCGAGTTGGAGCTGGGCGCCAGCTACATCGAAAGGGCCGGTGGGCGCGACACCCACAGCGGCTGGGCCCTGACCGCGCAGCATGTGCAAAAGCCGTTTCTGGGCGGCAAGAACAAGTTCGCCCTGCAGTACGGCGAAGGCCCCGGTACCGGCCTTGGGTACACCGGCAATACCTTCTTGGACAAGAGCAGCAAAAGCTACCGCGCCGTGGAGTTTTTTGACTGGCAGGTAACCCCACGTTTCGGTGGCCAGATCGAGGCCGTATACCAGAAGGACATTCGTCCCGGCAGCCAGGACCAGACCTGGATGTCGCTCGGCGTGCGCCCGGCGTATGCGGTCAGTGAACAATTCAAACTGGTTGCCGAGTTGGGCCATGATCAAGTCGACGCCAGCGGCGGTACACGCAAGCTGAGCAAATTTACCTTCGCCCCCACCTGGTCGCCCAAAGGCCCGGATTTCTGGGCCCGGCCGGAGGTGCGCGTGTACTACACCTATGCGACCTGGAACGAAGCGGCCAAACGAGCGGCGAATGAACTGGCGGCGGGTTCGGCGTTGTCCGACACCGGTTCCTACGGCACCGCGCGGCATGGCTCGAACTTCGGTGTGCAAGTCGAATACTGGTGGAAATAAAGGCGGGCGGGGTAAGCCCCTCCCACAGCCGCTCCTTGTATTCACGGGATGTGAATCCGCCCAATGATTTTTACGGAACAAAACAGCAGGTGACCTCCATGACCCCATCTAAACCCTTGGAATTGCTGGCGCCCTTGTCGGGTGTGCTGCTGGAGCTGGGTCAGGTGCCCGACCCGGTATTCGCCAGCCGCATGATCGGCGACGGCCTGTGCATCGACCCCACCTCGCAGACACTCTGTGCGCCGTTGGCTGGCGTGATCAGCAACATCCAGGACACGGGGCATGCGGTGAGTATCACCGACGACAACGGTGTGCAGGTGCTGCTGCATATCGGCCTGGACACGGTGAACCTGGCGGGCAAGGGCTTCACCCGATTGGTCGAAGAGGGCCAGAGCGTGGAAGCCGGGCAGGCGTTGATCGAATTCGAGGCCGACTATGTGGCGCTAAATGCCCGCAGCCTGCTGACGTTGATGCTGGTGGTCAGCGGCGAACCGTTTACGCTATTGGCCGACGATGTGGTGGAGACCGGCCAGCCGCTGCTGCGGTTATCCCCCATTGAAGCCCTTGACGCGGTGGACGAGGAGGAGGGCGACGCACTGTTCTCCAAGCCGCTGACCTTGCCCAACGCCAACGGCTTGCACGCGCGCCCTGCGGCGGTGTTCGCCCAGGCGGCGAAGGGCTTCAACGCGAGCATCTACCTGCACAAGCAAACCCAGAGCGCCAACGCCAAGTCGCTGGTGGCGATCATGGCGCTGCAAACCGTGCAGGGTGATACGTTGCAAGTCAGCGCGGCGGGGCAAGATGCCGACGCGGCAATCACGGCATTGGTCGCGTTGTTGCTGCAAGGGTGCGGCGAGCCCGTCGTCGCACCCGCTGCGGTGGTTGCACCGCTGTTGTCGTCGACCTTGCTGACGGGCGTGTGTGCTTCGCCGGGTTCGGCGTTTGGCCAAGTGGTTCAAGTGCGTGAGCCCGAGCTGAACATTATCGAAGAGGGCACCGGTGAAGCCGCCGAACGCGCTGCGCTGGAACGCGGCCTGCGCGCCGCAACCGAGGCATTGCAAGCCTTGCAAAACCAAGCAGCCGGCAGTGCCCAGGCAGAGATTTTCCGCGCTCATCAGGAACTGCTCGAAGACCCGACGTTGCTGGAGCAAGCCCATGCGCTGTTGGCCGCTGGCAAGAGTGCCGCATTTGCCTGGCGCAGCGCCACGCAGGCCACCGTCAAACTGTTCCAGGGCTTGGGCAATACGCTGATCGCCGAGCGCGCTGCAGACCTGGCCGATGTCGGCCAGCGCGTACTCAAGCTGATCCTCGGTATTCAAGACAGCGCCTGGGATGTGCCCGAATGCGCGATCCTGGTGGCCGAACAGCTCACCCCCTCGCAAACCGCCAGCCTGGATACCCGCAAGGTGCTGGGCTTTGTCACCGTCGGCGGCGGCGCGACCAGCCACGTGGCGATCCTCGCCCGCGCCCTCGGCTTGCCGGCCATTTGTGGTGTGCCGGTTCACGTCTTGGCCCTGGCCAATGGCAAGCAGGTGCTGCTCGATGCCGACAAAGGCGAACTGCACCTGGACCCGGACCTGGCTGAGATCGAACACCTGGAAGCCGCGCGCCAACAGCAGGTTGTACGACACCAGCGTGATCTGGCGCAGGCGGCATTGCCGGCCACCACCCGCGACGGCCATCACGTGGAAATCACCGCCAACGTCGCTTCGTTGCAGGAAGTGCAGCAATCCCTGGCTCTCGGCGGTGAGGGCGTGGGCCTGTTGCGTTCGGAATTCCTCTACCTGGACCGCAACCGCGCGCCGAGCCCCGACGAGCAGGCCGGCACTTACACCGCGATCGCCCAAGCCCTGGGCGCCGGGCGTAACCTGGTGGTACGCACCCTGGACGTCGGTGGCGACAAACCGTTGGCCTACGTGCCCATGGCGGCCGAGACCAACCCGTTTCTTGGCCTGCGCGGCATTCGCTTGTGCCTGGAGCGACCGGAACTGCTGCGCGAACAGTTTCGCGCGATCCTGGCCAGCGCCGGTTTTGCGCGGTTGCACATCATGTTGCCGATGGTCAGCCTGCTGTCGGAGCTGCAGCTGGCGCGCGAGATCCTTGAAGAGGAAGCGCTGGCGCTGGGGCTCAGTGAGTTACCGAAGCTGGGCATCATGATCGAAGTACCGTCTGCCGCGCTGATGGCGGATGTCTTCGCGCCCCATGTGGATTTTTTCTCCATCGGCACCAATGACCTGACGCAATACACCCTGGCCATGGACCGTGACCACCCACGCCTGGCCAGCCAGGCCGACAGCTTTCACCCGGCCGTGCTGCGCCTGATCGCCACCACCGTCACGGCGGCCCACGCCCATGGCAAGTGGGTCGGCGTCTGTGGAGCACTGGCCTCCGAAGCCCTGGCCGTGCCGGTATTGATTGGGCTGGGGGTGGATGAGCTGTCGGTCAGCGTGCCGTTGATCCCCACTATCAAGGCCGCCGTGCGGGAGTTGGCGCTGGCCGACTGTCAGGTCATCGCCCAGCAGGTGCTGGGCCTTGCGGAAGCGGCGCAGGTGCGTGAGGCGTTGCGCGTCTATCACGCGGCCACCGTCGAACCATCACCTGTGCTGGAGAACTGAGCATGTTGGATAAATTGAAGCAGGCGTTCTGGAAAGCCCTGACCCCGGATTTGATTGCGGAGACGGTAGCGGCGCCCGCGCCAGGCCTGGTGTCGGCGCAGGTGCTGGCGGCGCTGGGGGGTGTGGATAACCTTAAGTCGCAACAGCGTGTGGCGCTGACGCGGGTGCGCGTGCACCTGCAGGACCCGAACAAGCTTGATGCCGTGGCGTTAAAAGCGGCGGGGGTAGCGGGGGTGATGGTGCTAGCGGGCGGGGTGGTCCATCTGCTGACCGGCCTCCAGACCGAATAGCGATCAGGACGTGGGAGGGGGAGGAGCCCTTCCTCCAGTGAGCATTCTTACAGTTGCGGGTTATCTTCCGGCGGCTTGGTCTTGTCTACGCCCGGCACATGCAAGTTGCCTTCGACCACCTGGTTGCCTTCGAGCTGCGGCTGGGTTACCCAGGTGAGGATGTCGTAGTAGCGCCGGATGTTCGCCACGAAGTGCACCGGCTCGCCGCCCCGGGCGTAGCCATAGCGGGTTTTGCTGTACCACTGCTTCTGCGACAGGCGCGGCAGCATCTTCTTTACGTCCAGCCACTTGTTCGGGTTCAGGCCTTCTTTTTTCGCCAGCAGACGCGCGTCGTCCAAGTGGCCGGTGCCTACGTTGTAGGCGGCGAGGGCAAACCAGGTACGGTCCGGCTCGGCGATGCTGTCGTCCAACTCATCCTTGATCTTGGCCAGGTACTTGGCGCCGCCCATGATGCTCTGCCTGGCGTCCAGGCGGTTGGATACGCCCATCGCCTGGGCGGTGTTCTGGGTCAGCATCATCAGGCCGCGCACGCCGGTCTTGGAGGTGACCGCCGGTTGCCAAAGCGATTCCTGATAACCGATGGCGGCCAGTAAGCGCCAATCGACTTTTTCTTCCTTGGCGTAGGCGCGAAAGTGTTTCTCGTACTTGGGCAGGCGTTGCTGCAGATGCTGGGCGAAGGTGTAGGCGCCGACATAACCGAGTACATCGACATGTCCGTAGTAGCGATCCTTGAGACGCTGCAGGGTGCCGTTTTTTTCAACCTTGTCCAGGTAGCTGTTGATCTCGTTGAGCAGGCTGTTGTCTTCGCCGGGGGCTACGGCCCAGCTCTGGTTGCTGGCGTTGCCGAGGTCGAACGCCACGCGCACGTTGGGGAAGTACACCTGGTTCATCGCCACTTCGTTGGAGTCCACCAGGGTCAGGTCGATTTGCCCCTCGTCCACCATGCGCAGCAAGTCGACGACTTCAACGGCGTCGGACTCTTCGTATTCGATTGCAGGATTCTGCTTTTTAAGCTCAGCCAATTGTTCGGCGTGGGTGCTGCCCTTGAGCACCATGATCTTCTTGCCCGCCAGGTCCGCCGCGTTGGTCGGGCGCGACTGGCCGTTGCGGTAGATAATCTGCGGGGTGACTTCAAGGTAAGGGTGGGAGAACCGCACCTGCTGCTGGCGCTGCTCGCTGCTCACCAGGCCGGCGGCGGCGAGCACCGGACCGTTGGGTTTGCTCAACTGGCCGAACAGGTCGTCGAGGTTGTCGGCGGTCTCTATCTCCAGTTTCACGCCCAGGTCGTCGGCAAAGCGTTTGACCAGTTCGTATTCGAAGCCGGTTTCGCCGTTACGGTCCTGGAAATACGTGGCCGGGCTGTTTCGGGTTATCACCCGCAATACGCCATCCTCCTTGATTCGCTCGAGCGTGCTGGGTTTATCAACACAGGCGCTGAGCAGCAAAAAGAGTCCGGTGGCGAAGAGCCATTTGGCGCATCGCGGGCGCAAAGCAGTTGGTGAGAACATCTGCGCAGTATACGCAAACGGCCCACGGCGCCATATCTCGACAGCGAGGGTCTTGTCTGCTAGCACGGGGAAAACTGTGCTGCAGCCCGCAGAAACGTGGCTTGGCGCCCAATTGTGACGGTTAAAATAACTGCTCGGAATGCCTGGTATCGCGCCCCGATACGGGGCAATCCGTGCCAACTGACGTTCGGCAGCGGCCAGCCATGCCGTTTCGAGTGCCGTTGGCGCAGGTTTACGCTAGAATGCACGGCCTCAAAGCACACCCCTTCCCGAGGCTGTCCCGAAGATGTTGATCCTGCGCGGCGCTCCTGCCCTTTCTGCCTTTCGCCACAGCAAACTCCTTGAACAACTGAGCCAGAAGGTTCCAGCGGTTACAGGCCTGTATGCTGAATTTGCTCACTTCGCCGACGTTACCGGCGTATTGACCGCCGACGAACAGCAAGTGCTGGCACGCCTTCTGAAGTACGGCCCAAGCGTTCCCGTTCAAGAGCCGACCGGCCGCTTGTTCCTGGTTCTGCCACGGTTCGGCACCATCTCGCCCTGGTCGAGCAAGGCCAGCGACATCGCCCGCAACTGCGGCCTGGACAAGATCCAGCGCCTGGAACGTGGGATCGCCTTCTACGTGGCTGGCCAGTTCAGCGATGCCGAGGCCGAGCTGATCGCCAGCAGCCTGCACGACCGCATGACCCAGATCATCGTCAGCCAGCTGGAACAGGCCGCCGGCCTGTTCAGCCACGCCGAACCCAAGCCGCTCACCGCGATTGACGTACTCGGCGGCGGCCGCGCCGCTCTCGAAAAGGCCAACACCGAACTGGGCCTGGCCCTGGCCGAAGACGAGATCGACTACCTGGTCAACGCCTTCAACGGCTTGAAGCGCAACCCGCACGACATCGAACTGATGATGTTCGCCCAGGCCAACTCCGAGCACTGCCGGCACAAGATCTTCAACGCCAGTTGGGATATCGACGGCCAAAGCCAGGAAAAAAGCCTGTTCGGCATGATCAAGAACACCTACGTGATGCACAGCGAAGGCGTTCTGTCGGCTTATAAGGACAACGCCTCGGTCATCGTCGGCAGCGTCGCCGGCCGTTTCTTCCCGGACCCGCAAACCCGCCAGTACGGCGCGGTGCAGGAGCCGGTGCACATTCTGATGAAGGTTGAAACCCACAACCACCCGACCGCGATTGCCCCGTTCCCGGGCGCAGCCACCGGTTCCGGCGGCGAGATTCGCGACGAAGGCGCTACCGGGCGTGGCGCCAAGCCAAAGGCGGGCCTCACCGGTTTCACCGTGTCCAACTTGCAAATCCCAGGCTTCGAACAGCCGTGGGAAGTGCCGTACGGCAAGCCTGAGCGCATCGTCACCGCGCTGGACATCATGATCGAAGGCCCGCTCGGCGGCGCCGCGTTCAACAACGAGTTCGGGCGCCCGGCACTTACCGGTTACTTCCGTACGTTCGAGCAGTCCATCACCACCCCGCGTGGCGATGAAGTGCGCGGTTACCACAAGCCGATCATGTTGGCCGGCGGCATGGGCAACATCCGTGAAGAGCACGTCAAGAAAGGCGAGATCCTGGTCGGCTCCAAGCTGATCGTGCTCGGCGGCCCGGCCATGCTCATCGGCCTGGGCGGCGGCGCGGCTTCCTCCATGGCCACCGGCACCAGCTCGGCCGACCTGGACTTCGCCTCCGTACAGCGCGAAAACCCTGAGATGGAACGTCGCTGCCAGGAAGTCATCGACCGTTGCTGGCAGTTGGGTGACAAGAACCCGATCAGCTTCATCCATGACGTCGGCGCCGGTGGTTTGTCCAACGCCTTCCCGGAACTGGTCAACGATGGCGAGCGGGGTGGCCGTTTCGAACTGCGCAATATTCCAAACGACGAGCCGGGCATGGCCCCGCACGAAATCTGGAGCAACGAATCCCAGGAACGCTACGTACTGGCCGTCGGCCCTGACGATTTCGCGCGCTTCCAGGCCATCTGCGAACGCGAGCGTTGCCCGTTCGCCGTGGTCGGCGAAGCCACTGCCGAACCGCAGCTTACTGTTACCGACAGCCACTTCGGCAACAGCCCGGTGGACATGCCACTCGAAGTGCTGCTGGGCAAAGCCCCGCGCATGCACCGTTCGGCCGTACGCGAAACCGAGCTGGGCGATGATTTCGACCCAAGCCACCTCGACCTGGCCAACAGTATCGAGCGCGTGCTGCACCACCCGGCCGTGGCCAGCAAAAGCTTCCTGATCACCATCGGCGACCGCACCATCACCGGCCTCGTTGCCCGTGACCAAATGGTCGGCCCATGGCAAGTGCCGGTGGCTGACGTTGCCGTCACGGCCACCAGCTTCGACGTGTACACCGGTGAAGCCATGGCCATGGGCGAGCGCACGCCGCTGGCCCTGCTGGACGCTCCGGCGTCGGGCCGCATGGCCATCGGTGAAACCCTCACCAACATCGCCGCTTCCCGCATCGGCAAGCTGTCCGACATCAAATTGTCGGCCAACTGGATGTCCGCTGCCGGCCACCCCGGCGAAGATGCGCGCCTGTACGACACCGTCAAGGCTGTCGGCATGGAGCTGTGCCCGGAACTGGGCATCACCATTCCGGTGGGCAAGGACTCCATGTCCATGGCCACCCGCTGGAACGATGAAGGCACCGACAAGAGCGTGACCTCGCCGCTGTCGCTGATCGTTACCGGTTTTGCGCCGGTTACCGATATCCGCCAGACCCTCACCCCGCAACTGCGCATGGACAAGGGCACCACCGACCTGATCCTGATCGACCTGGGCCGTGGCCAGAACCGCATGGGCGCTTCGATCCTGGCGCAGACCCACGGCAAGCTCGGCAAGCAGGCCCCGGACGTCGACGACGCCGAAGACCTCAAGGCCTTCTTCGCCGTGATCCAGGGCCTCAACGCCGACGGTCACCTGCTGGCCTACCACGACCGTTCCGACGGTGGTTTGCTGACAAGCGTGGTCGAGATGGCCTTCGCCGGTCACTGCGGCTTGAACATCGTGCTCGACAGCGTTGCCGAGGATGCTGCCGAAATCAACGGCATCCTGTTCAACGAAGAGTTGGGTGCGGTGATCCAGGTGCGCCAGGACGCTACCCCGGACGTGCTCGCCCAATTCAGTGCCGCTGGCCTGGACGACTGCGTGGCCGTGATCGGCCAGCCGATCAACAACGGCGAAATCAATATCTCGTTCAACGGCGACACGGTCTTTACCGGTCAGCGCCGCTTGCTGCAACGCCAGTGGGCCGAGACCAGCTACCAGATCCAGCGCCTGCGTGATAACGCCGACTGCGCCGAGCAGGAATTCGACGTGATCCTGGAAGAAGACAACCCGGGCTTGAGCACCATGCTCAGCTTCGACGTCAACCAGGACATCGCCGCGCCTTACATCAAGAAAGGCATCCGCCCACAAGTTGCCGTACTGCGTGAGCAGGGCGTCAACGGCCAGGTGGAAATGGCGGCTGCGTTCGACCGTGCCGGCTTCAACGCAATCGACGTGCACATGAGCGACATCCTCGCCGGTCGCGTTGACCTCAATGAGTTCAAAGGCCTGGTGGCCTGCGGCGGTTTCTCCTACGGCGACGTGCTGGGTGCCGGTGAAGGCTGGGCCAAGTCGGCGCTGTTCAACAGCCGTGCCCGCGATGCGTTCCAGGGTTTCTTCGAACGCAACGACAGCTTCACCCTGGGTGTGTGCAACGGTTGCCAGATGATGTCCAACCTCAGCGAACTGATCCCGGGCAGCGAGTTCTGGCCGCACTTTGTGCGTAACCGTTCCGAGCAGTTTGAAGCGCGCGTGGCCATGGTGCAGGTGCAGGAGTCCAACTCGATCTTCCTGCAAGGCATGGCCGGTTCGCGCATGCCCATCGCCATCGCCCACGGCGAAGGCCATGCCGAATTCAGCAGCGAAGAAGCGTTGCTCGAAGCCGACCTGTCCGGCACCGTGGCCCTGCGCTTTGTGGATAACCACGGCAAGGTCACCGAGACCTACCCGGCCAACCCGAACGGCTCGCCGCGCGGAATCACCGGCCTCACCAGCCGCGACGGCCGTGTGACCATCATGATGCCGCACCCGGAGCGGGTATTCCGCGCGGTGCAGAACTCGTGGCGCCCCGAAGAGTGGAACGAAGACGGCGCCTGGATGCGCATGTTCCGCAACGCGCGCGTGTGGGTGAACTAAGACGGTGTACAAGCTCGCCTTCTTCGTGCCCGACAGCCATGTGGAGACGGTGAAAACCGCCATCTTCGCAGCCGGCGGCGGGCGCATCGGCGACTACGACAGCTGCGCCTGGCAAGTGCTGGGCCAGGGCCAGTTTCGCGCGTTGGACGGCAGTCAGCCGTTTATCGGGCAGGTGGGCCAGGTTGAAGTGGTTGATGAGTGGAAGGTTGAGTTGGTGGTGGCGGATGAGTTAATCGTGGCTGTCGTGGCTGCGTTGAAGCTCAGCCATCCGTATGAGACACCGGCGTATGAGGTGTGGCAGTTGGCGGATTTTTGATTCGTTAATTGCATAAAAAAAGAAACCCGCTGGACCAGTTTGGTCAGCGGGTTTTTTGTTGGCAGCAGGGCCTCAGGCCTTAGAGCGGATCAGGCATTGATCGGGCGAGTAACCAACCGCTCCAACGCTTCACCCAACCCCGAAGCGTCATCGCCCACCAACAGGTGCCAGACCCCGCTATCCAGTCGGCTCACACCTTGGCATCCGAGCGCCGTCAGCTCGGCTTCGGACACCCTCGAATCATCCCCCAACTCCACCCGCAGCCGGGTCATCGCCACCGCCTCCAACTGGCGCACATTGGCCCGGCCACCCAGGGCGCTCAGCCATTTCTCGGCTTCCTGCACATTCACCGCAGCCGGGTTATCCACAGGGGCCGCCGCGACCGCAGGCGTGGCAACAAAACCCGGCATCGCCAGGCGAATTTCGTCGGCGATGCTATCGGCCATCGGGCCGACCACCACCTGCAAACTGCCGCCGTTACCCGGCCGCACCACGGCCATCGCACCCAGTGCTTTCAACTCGGCATCCACCGCCTTGTTGCGATCGACCATGTCCAAGCGCAGGCGCGTGGTGCAAGCACCGACGCTGAGCAAGTTATCGGCACCGCCCAGGGCTCGGATATACGCCGTTGCGCGCTGGTTATCATTCATTACATGCGCCTGCGTCACCTGGACATCTTCCCGCCCCGGTGTCTTGAGGTTGAAGCGGCGAATGCAGTAGCTGAACACCGTGTAGTAGATGACCGAGTAGGCCAGGCCTACCGGTATCACCCGCCAGCCATTGGTCGATTTGCCCCAGCCCAGCACCATGTCGATAAACCCACCGGAGAAGGTAAAACCGAGGTGGATATTCAGCATATTCGTCACGGCCATCGACAGGCCGGTGAGCAGCGCATGCAACAAATAGAGGAACGGCGCGAGGAACATGAAGGCGAACTCAATCGGCTCGGTCACCCCGGTGAGGAACGAGGTCAGCGCCATTGACAGGAAGATCCCGCCCATGACTTTGCGGCGCTCCGGCAGTGCATTGCGGTACATCGCCAGGCACGCCGCCGGTAGCCCGAACAGCATCACCGGGAACATGCCGGTCATGAATTGGCCGCCTTTGGGGTCGCCGGCAAAGTAGCGGGTCAGGTCGCCTGTCACGACTGCGCCGGTCGCCGGATCGGTAAACGTGCCGAACACAAACCACGCCATATTGTTGAGGATATGGTGCAGCCCGGTGACGATCAGCAGGCGGTTGAACACGCCAAACACGAACGCGCCGAGGCTGCCGCTTTCCATCAGCAGTACACCGAAGCTGTTGATGCCGTGCTGGATCGGCGGCCAGATAAGACCAAAGATCACGCCCAAGCCTACCGCCGAGAACCCGGTGACAATCGGCACAAACCGCCGCCCACCAAAGAATGCGAGGTACTCCGGCAGCTTAATGTCCTTGAAGCGGTTATACAGCGCGCCGGCCATCAGGCCGCTGGCGATCCCGGCGAGCATGCCCATGTTGATGGTCGAGTCCATGACCTTGAGCGTGGAGATCATCACCAGATAACCAATCGCACCGGCCAGGCCCGCCGTGCCGTTGTTGTCGCGGGCAAAGCCCACGGCGATGCCGATGGCGAAGATCAAGGCGAGGTTGGCGAAAATCGCCTGCCCCGCATCGTGCATCACCGCGATGCTAAGCAAGTCGGTGTCGCCCAGGCGCAGCAGGAGGCCGGCGATCGGTAAAATCGCGATCGGCAGCATCAGCGCACGGCCCAGGCGTTGCAGCCCTTCAATAAAGTGTTGATACATGGCGAGTCTCCTTTTTCTTGTTGTTGTCAGCTCAGCGGCCAGTGCAGTTCACAGGCTTGGCGAACGGCCTTGGCGCTGTTCAGGTCGAGCAGGTCTTGGCTCAGTCGGCGGCATTGCGCCGCGTCCAGGTGGCGAACGCGGTCCTTGATTTCACCGATCTGCGGCGCGCTGACCGACAGCTCGCGCACGCCCAGGCCCACCAGCACGGGGGTTGCCAGCGGGTCGGACGCCAACGCACCGCACACGCCGACCCAACGCCCATGTTTGGCGGCGCCGGTGCAGGTCTGGGCGATCAGCCGCAATAGCGCCGGGTGCAAGGCGTCGACGCGCGCGGCCAGGCCCGCGTGGTCACGGTCCATGGCCAGGGTGTACTGGGACAGGTCATTGGTGCCGATGGACAGAAAGTCCGCATGTTCGGCCAGTTGCTCGGCCATCAACGCGGCGGCGGGCACTTCGATCATCACGCCGAGTTCGGGGCGCTGGGTCAGGCCCAGCTCGACGCACAACTCATCCAGACGCCGGCGTATCTGCAGCAGTTCGTCGACCTCGCTCACCATCGGCAACAGGATGCGGCAGCGCCCCAACGGGCTCACTTGCAGCAGTGCGCGCAATTGCTGGTCGAGCAATTCCGGGCGCACCTGGGCCAGACGAATACCGCGCAGGCCCAGCACCGGGTTCGCCTCGACGGGTAGCGGCAGGTAGTCGAGTTGCTTGTCACCGCCCACGTCAATGGTGCGGATGATCACCGACTTGTCGCCCATGGCATCCAGCACGGCTTGATAGGCTTGGCGCTGCTCCTGTTCATCCGGCGCCGTGTGGCGGTCGACGAACAGGAATTCGGTGCGCAGCAGGCCAACGCCATCGGCGCCGTTTTCAAAGGCCACTTGGGCCTCGCTGCTGGAGGCTACATTGGCGGCCACTTCAATGCTGACCCCGTCAGTGGTGCGCGCGGGCAGTTGGGCCTGGGCCTGCTGCTGTTGGCGGCGCAGTTTTTGCGCGTCGCGAATCTGGTGCACCTCGGCGTGACGGGCTTCGCTGGGCGCCAGCTCCAGGCGGCCGTTGGCGGCGTCGAGTACCACGCGCTGGCCCTGGGGCACGTCGAGCACTTCAGCGCCCAACGCGACCACACAGGGCAGGCCTTTGCCGCGCGCCAGGATCGCCACATGTGAAGTGGCGCCGCCTTCGGCCATGCAGATGCCCGCCGCACGCTGCGCGCTCAGTTGCAAAAGGTCCGACGGGGTCAACTCGTGAGCGCTGACGATCGAGCCCGTCGGCACCTCGAAGTGCCAGGCCTCGCCCAGCAATGCGCGCAGTACGCGTTGTTGCAGGTCACGCAGGTCATTGGCCCGTTCGGCAAACAGGGGCTTCCCCCAGGGCGAGCAGCACCGTGCATTGAGCCTGGATCGCATCGCGCCAGGCGTGGGTGGCGGCGCTGCCGTGTTGGATGGCGGCGGTGGCGGTTTCGAGCAGGGCCGGGTCTTCCAGCAGGGCCAGATGGGCGGCGAAGATCTCTTGCTCTTCGACATGTTTGCGTTGGCGGGCGTGGCCCAGGGTGGTGCGGATGTCGCTGCGCACTTGCTCCAGGGCGGTGTCCAGGCGTTGCTGTTGGTCATCGGCCGAATGGGTGCCGGTATCGGCCGGCAATTCAATCCCGGCGAGGCGGAACAACGGCCCGCACGCCAGGCCCGGCGCCGCGCACACGCCTTGCAATACGTTGGCTTCGGTACTCGCCCGGCGGGGTGTCGCCGCGACAGGCTCGGAATGTTCGCCCTTGGCCGGCACTGACAGGGCGGCAATCAACGCCTGCAACGCCGCTTCGCCATCCTCGCCACGGCAGGTGACCCGTACTTCATCGCCTTCGCCAATCCCCAGCCCCATCAAGCCAACCAGGCTGTCGCACGGCGCCGATTTCGCGCCGTAATGCACGCGTGCCTGGCTGCTGAACGCCAGCGCTGTCTTGCGGATCAGCGCCGCAGGCCGCGCATGCAAGCCGCCCCGATGGGTCACGCGTACGCTGGCGCCGGCTTCAGCGCTCGAGTTATCCACAGCGGTGTCATCAAGGGCTGTCGAGCGAGCGAGTACACGCATCAGCGGCTCGCCGACCTTGACCGTTTGGCGCGCCAGAGGCTGCAACTCGAAGCGCTCGCCATTGGTCAGGATGATCAGGCTGACCAGGCTTTTGCACTGGCGCGCAATGCGGTCCAGATCAAAGCGCAGCAGCGCCTGGCCCTCTGTCACTCGCGCGCCCTCCTTGACCAGCAACGCAAAGCCTTCGCCGTTCAATTGCACAGTGTCGATCCCCACGTGCATGAGCAGTTCGGCACCGTTGTCGGCGCGGATCGTCAGGGCATGGCCGGTGCGCGCGACATGAAGGATCACCCCGTCACACGGCGCATGCAGGCTGTCATTGAGGGGGTCGATGGCAATGCCGTCGCCCATGGCGTGGCTTGCGAACACTTCGTCGGGAACGTGGCCCAGGGTCAGCACGGGGCCGCTCAACGGGGCGCTGAGTGTGAGTTCTTTATTGTTGTTGGACATGGGCACGGTACTCATCAGGAAAAACGCGGCGATCGACTCAGTGGGTGCGGGTGACTTTGCTCAGATGACGCGGCTGGTCCGGGTCCATGCCACGTGCGACCGCCAGCCCTGCCGCCATCACATAAAAACTCTGGATGGCCAGGATCGGATCCAGGCTCGGGTGCTCGGCGCGGCTCAGGGTCAGGTCGCGTTCGGCAATATCGTCCGGCGCGGCCAGCAATACACGGGCGCCGCGTTGGCGCATGTCGGCGGCCAGGCTCAGCAAACCGGCTTGCTCGGCGCCGCGCGGGGCGAACACCAGCAGCGGGTAGTTCTCATTGATCAAGGCCATCGGCCCGTGGCGCACTTCGGCGCTGCTGAAGGCTTCGGCCTGGATCGCCGAGGTTTCCTTGAGCTTGAGCGCGGCTTCCTGGGCGATGGCAAAACCGGCGCCACGGCCGATCACCATCAAGCGCTGGCTGTCACGCAGGGCGTCGACGGCATGGCGCCAATCCTGTTTGGCGGCGTCGCGCAAGCCCTCGGGCAGCGCCTGGCATGCTTGCAACAAGTCCGCTTGCTGATTCCAGTGCCCGACCAACAGGGCGCTGGCGCTGAGGGTGGCGATAAAACTCTTGGTGGCGGCCACACTGAGTTCGGGCCCGGCGCACAGCGGCACGTGGAACTCGCACGCAGCTTCCAGCGGTGAGTCTTCAGCGTTGACCAGCGAGATGCTCAAGGCACCGCGCTTGCGCAGCAGGCGCAGGCTGTTGACCAGGTCCGGGCTTTGCCCCGACTGCGAAAACCCGAAGGCCACTTGGCCGCTGACCTTCAACGGCGCTTGCAACAAGGTCACCACCGACATCGGCAACGACGCGACCGCAACCCCCAGATGCTGCATGGTCAGGTAGGCGAAGTAGCTGGCGGCGTGGTCCGAACTGCCACGGGCAATGGTCATCGCCACTTGCGGCGGCTGGCGGCGCAGGCGGCCGGCGATCTCTTCCAGTATCGGGGTCAGGCGCTGTAATTGGGCGACGACCGCGTCACAGGAGGCCAAGGCCTCTTCAAGCATTTTGAAGTCAAGGGTGTCTCCTTCGACCATTACGTCGGTCAGATGCAGGGAGCGGTCCAGGCGCACACAATCGGCAAAGCTGCCGGGTTGCAGGCGACCGCGTTCTTCCAGGCCCAGGTAGTCCGCAGGAAATTGCGACAGGCGTTGTGAGGCTTCGCTGATGGGCAGGCCGATCTTCACCAGGTTGCGCAGTGCCTGGTCCATGGTCAGCGTGCTGCCGGCCAGGGTGCCGTCGGCCAGGCGCACGCCGCCCAGGCACTTGGTCACGGTGTGGCTGCCCAACTTGTACTCGCCGTCGGGCATACCGGCGGCAGCGGTGGAGTCGGTCACGCAGTACAGGCACGGGATCGCACGCAGGGCCACGCGCATGGCGCCGGGGTGGACGTGGAGCAAGTCCGGGATCAATTCGGCGTATTGGGCGTGAGCCAGCGCGGCGCCGACGATGCCCGGCTCGCGGTGATGCAGCGGGCTCATGGCGTTATACAAGTGAGTGAAACTGGTGGCGCCGGCGGCGAGGGCGGCGACGCCTTCTTCATAGCTACCCAGGGTATGGCCGATCTGCATGCGTACCCCGCGCTCGCTGAGGGTGCGGATCAGCAGGTCGTGGCCGGCGATTTCGGGGGCGATGGTGATCACGCGGATCGGCGCCAGGCGCAGGTAGGCTTCGACTTCTTCCATCAAGGCGGTGTGGGCGAAATTGGGCTGGGCGCCGAGTTTTCCCGGATTGATGTAGGGGCCTTCCAGATGCACGCCAAGTACTCGGGCGCTGCCCGTAGGGCGCTGCTCGCAGAAGGCGCCGAGCTGGCCGAGCACGCGCGAGATCTCTGCCACCGGCGCGGTCATGGTGGTGGCCAGCAGCGAGGTGGTGCCAAAGCGCACGTGGGTGCGGGTGATGGTCTCGAAGGCCTCGATGCCCTCCATGATGTCCTTACCGCCACCGCCGTGCACATGCAGGTCGATAAAGCCCGGCAGCAGGTAGGGCAAGTCGTTTTCAGCCGGGTCGCAAGGCGTGCCTTCAATGGCCACCACCTTGCCGTGTGCGTGTACCAGGCGGCCGCGAATCCAGCCGTGTGGCGTGAGGATATTGTCTTCGGACATGGCAGTTCTCTAAGGCCGCAACTCGGCGGCAAAGTCGTATCTGCGCAGCTCTGCCACGAAGTCGTAGTAGTCGTTGCGGCAGTAGGTGTCGGTGATTTCTATCGGCGTGTTGTCAGCGGTGTAGCCCACGCGGGTCATCAGCAACATGGCGGTGCCCGGGGCGATGCCTACCAGGGCGGCGAACTCGTCCGAGGCGTTGATCGCCTGGATGTGCTGCAGGGCACGCACGATGGGTTTGCCGATGCTTTCCAGGTACTCGTAGAGCGAGTTGCCGATGGCTTGCGGTTGCGGCAGCACGGTGGCGGGCAGGGTGGTCATTTCAATCGCCATGACCGTGTCATCGGCTTTGCGCAACCGCTTCAGGCGCGCCACTTTGTCGGTAGGCGACAAGGCCAGGCGGATCAGCTCTTCGTGGGTGGGCTGGGTGATATCGCGCTCCAGCCATTGGGAGGTAGGCACAAAACCCTTGAGGCGCAACATCTCGCTGAACCCCGAGAGGCGCGACAGCGGCTGTTCCAGGCGTGGTGTGATAAAGGTGCCGGAGCCCTGGCTGCGGCGGATCAGGCCTTGGTCAAACAGCACTTGCAGCGCCTTGCGAGCGGTGACTCGCGAGATGCTCAATTGCTCGCTGAGTACGCGCTCGGAGGGCAACGCCTGTTCAGTTTCCACTCGCCGGCGTGAATGGCGGCTTCGAGCTTGCGCGCCAATTGCAGGTACAGCGGCGTGGACTGTTTACCGTCGGGGCGCAGGGCCAGGATGGGATTCATCTGTCAGGTTTCCGATGCGTTATTGGAGTGTTGTCGCCCGGTATTGGCCGGAAATTAATACCACTTAAATACCATGTCAATGCCGCCAAAACGGTGCAAATCGCCATTCCAAGGCCCTGAAACGGGGCTTGGCGGCAAGTGGTATTACAGAGGTCTTTATCGCGCGCAGAACGACGCAGCCCGTGCCGTGCACTGGTATTCACCGGCGGGGGCTGTGGGGGAAGGGGATTTTTTTTGAATTATTTTACGAACGGTCGACGATTACGGGCGAATCTCGATCAGCGTGCCGTCTTTGACCAGGCTCCAGACTTCACGCATGTCGACGTTGCGCATGCCGATGCAGCCGTCGGTCCAGTCCAGGGTGTGGAACCACTGCTCGGGGTAGTCCTCGGTGTCGGGAGTGCCGTGGATCATGATCATGCTGCCGGGCTTCACCCCTTCGCGGCGCGCGCGGGCGGCGTCGCTGATGTTGGGGTAGGAAATATGCATGGCCAGGTTGAAGCGGTCGCTGGTCTTGCGCCAGTCGATCCAATAGAAACCCTCGGGGGTGCGGCGGTCGCCTTCGATCAGCTTGTGGCCCTTGGGGTTTTTGCCCAGGGAAATACGGTAGGTCTTGAACGGCTTGCCGTCGTTGATCAGTTGCAACTGATGGGCGGATTTAAGCACCAGGACTTTTTCGACAGGTTTGCCGCCCAGGGTTTGCAGGGTGGAGGCCGACGACAGCGTAGCGAACGACAGGCAGAGCAGAGCAAGCAACCAACGCATTGAAACGGTATCCCTTTGGCGACGATCGGCCGGCTTGTTATTGGGCGGGCTTGGCAAGTGGTGGCACGGACTCGCTGCGCACCGGGTACGCCTGTTGGCGACGGTCAGCGAAAAAGCATTCTAAGGTACGCCCTACCGTGCGGAAAGCCAGCTCGGACCAAGGGATATCGGCTTCATCGAACAGCTTCACTTCAAGGCTTTCCTGGCCTGCGGCAAAGTCCAGGTCGATCAGCTCGGCGCGGTAGAAGATGTGCACCTGGCTGATGTGCGGCACATTGATCAGGGTATAGATGTTCAGGTTGCGCACGCGGGCGCAGGCTTCTTCCAGGGTTTCACGCATGGCCGCCTGTTCGACGGTTTCGCCGTTTTCCATGAAGCCTGCGGGCAGGGTCCAGTAACCCAGGCGCGGCTCGATGGCGCGGCGGCACAGCAGCACTTTGTCGCCCCACACCGGCACGGTACCGGCAACGATATTGGGGTTCTGGTAATGGATGGTCGAGCAGTGATCGCACACAAAGCGCAGGCGCGCGTCGCCTTCGGGAATGCGTTGGGTCACCGGTTTGCCGCACTGGCTGCAGAAATTCATGCTGGGGTTCCTGGAAAGTGCGCCTATCTTGGCGTGGCGGGCAAGGCCCTGCAAGTTGTCGTTTAGCGACACCCACCGGGTTTTGGGGTTGGGCGCCCGCACGCTTTGGTGCATGATGCAAGGTAGCCAACAGACCGAGATGACTCATGCTGGACGAGCTACTTCGCCGGGTAAGCAATCACACCCCCCACACGCTGGAAACCGATGGGCGTTTCCCCGAGGCTGCGGTGCTGGTGCCGATTACCCGCAGTGACGAACCTGAGCTGATCCTGACCCTGCGCGCCAGTGGCCTGTCGACCCACGGTGGCGAAGTGGCCTTTCCCGGCGGGCGCCGCGACCCCGAAGACCCGGACCTGATCTTCACCGCCCTGCGTGAAGCCGAAGAAGAAATCGGCCTGCCACCTGGGCTGGTCGAGGTGATCGGCCCGTTGAGCCCGCTGATTTCCCTGCATGGCATCCGCGTAACGCCGTATGTGGGGGTGATACCCGACTACGTCGAATACTTGGCCAACGACGCCGAGATCGCCGCCGTTTTCAGCGTGCCCCTGGACTTTTTCCGACAGGACCCACGCGAACATACCCACCGCATCGATTACCAGGGCCGCAGTTGGTATGTGCCCAGCTATCGGTTCGGCGAATACAAAATCTGGGGGCTGACGGCGATCATGATCGTGGAGCTGATCAACCTGCTCTATGACGATGCCAAGATCAGCCTGCATCAGCCGCCCAAGAGTTTCATCAATATCTAAGCCATCGTGTGAATGGCGAGCCGTGAGGACACACCATGAAATACCGCTTGGGCGACGCCCGCGTCGAGACGCATCCGCAGAGTTGGGTGGCCCCCAATGCAACGCTGGTGGGCAAGGTCAAGCTGGAGGAGGGCGCTAACGTCTGGTTCAACGCGGTGTTGCGTGGCGATAACGAACTGATCCTGATCGGCAAGAACAGCAACGTGCAGGACGGCAGCGTGATGCACACCGACATGGGCTACCCGCTGACCCTCGGCACCGGCGTGACCATCGGCCACAACGCCATGCTGCACGGTTGCACGGTGGACGATTACAGCCTGATCGGTATCAATGCGGTGATCCTCAACGGCGCCAGGATCGGCAAGCATTGCATCATCGGCGCCAACTCGCTGATTGGCGAAGGCAAGGAAATCCCCGATGGTTCGCTGGTGATGGGCTCGCCGGGCAAGGTGGTGCGTGAGCTGACCGACGCGCAGAAACGGATGCTCGAAGCCAGCGCTGCGCACTATGTGCATAACGCTCAGCGTTACGCGCGGGACCTGATCGAGCAGCCGGAATGAACCCGGTTGAACGCCCCGTTGCCTCGCCGTGCGTAAGTATTTGCGCGCTGGATGATGACGATATGTGCACCGGCTGCCAGCGCACTGTGGATGAGATTACGCGCTGGAGCCGCATGGATAACGCCGAGCGCCGGGCGGTGCTGGTGTTGTGCCATGCGCGGGCGGTGGCGAGTGGGTTGGTATGGATGACGCCCAAGCGCTCGGATGCCTGATCGATTGCTATCGGGAGCAAGCCCCCGATGAGGCCCTCCCAGACGACGTGTATTTATTTGTGTACCCTGTGCGAGATTATCCACAGGTCCACTTCCAATGCTCTTCCTGATCGCCTACATCAGCAGCGTCGTGCTGATCAACTTCGCCTTTTCCACCGCTCCGCACCTGGACGTGATCTGGTCCGCCTGGGGCGGCCTGGTATTCGTCTTGCGCGACATGGTGCAAACCCGCTTCGGCCATGGTGCGATCATTGCCATGCTGGCGGCGCTGGTGCTCTCGTACATCACCTCCGACCCGGCCATTGCCCTGGCCAGTGCCACGGCATTTGCGGTGTCCGAGTGCATCGACTGGCTGGTGTTCAGCATCACCAAGCGCCCGTTGCACGACCGCCTGTGGATAAGTTCGGCGCTGAGCATTCCCCTCGACACCTTCATTTTCTTCGGCCTGATCGGCGCCCTGACGCCGGCGGTGGTGGGCACCGCACTGGCCTCGAAATTCGCCGGGGTTACGGTGGTGTGGCTGATCATGGCCTGGCGCTTGCGCAAGCGGGCTGTCGCCAACTGAGGCCAATTGTTGTAGTTCATGTAAAATGCCGGCCTTTCTCCCCATGATCCGCTCCCCTGAGGACCTGAGATGACCCGAATCGGAACTCCATTGTCGCCAACCGCGACCCGCGTTTTGCTGTGTGGCTGCGGTGAGCTGGGCAAGGAAGTGGTAATCGAACTGCAACGCCTGGGCGTTGAAGTGATTGCCGTGGATCGCTATGCCAACGCGCCGGCCATGCAAGTGGCGCATCGCAGCCACGTGATCAATATGCTCGATGGCGCCGCCCTGCGTGCGGTGATCGAAGCCGAAAAGCCGCACTTCATCGTGCCGGAAATCGAAGCCATCGCCACCGCCACCCTGGTGGAACTGGAAGCTGAAGGCTTCACGGTGATCCCGACCGCGCGCGCCGCGTCGCTGACCATGAACCGTGAAGGCATCCGCCGCCTGGCCGCCGAAGAGCTGGACCTGCCGACCTCGCCTTACCACTTCGCCGATACCTTCGAAGACTACAGCAAGGCCGTGCAAGACCTGGGCTTCCCCTGCGTGGTCAAGCCGGTGATGAGTTCGTCGGGCAAGGGCCAGAGCCTGCTGCGCAGCGCCGACGACGTGCAGAAGGCCTGGGACTACGCCCAAGAGGGTGGGCGTGCCGGTAAAGGCCGCGTGATCATCGAAGGCTTTATCGACTTCGACTACGAGATCACCCTGCTGACCGTACGCCACATCGGAGGCACCACGTTCTGTGCGCCAGTCGGCCACCGTCAGGAGAAAGGCGACTATCAGGAATCCTGGCAGCCACAGGCCATGAGCCCGGTAGCCCTGGCCGAATCCGAGCGCGTTGCCAAAGCCGTGACCGAAGCCTTGGGGGGCCGCGGCCTGTTTGGCGTGGAACTGTTCATCAAAGGCGACCAGGTGTGGTTCAGCGAAGTATCGCCGCGCCCGCATGACACCGGTTTGGTCACGTTGATTTCCCAGGACCTGTCGCAATTCGCCCTGCACGCGCGCGCGATTCTCGGCCTGCCGATTCGCTTTGATCCGTCAGTTCGGGCCTTCGGCTTCGGCGGTGATTCTGGTGGAAGGGCAGTCAACCCAGACCGCATTCGCCAACCTCGGCGCCGCCTTGAGCGAGCCGGATACGGCGTTGCGTTTGTTTGGTAAGCCAGAAGTCAATGGCCAGCGCCGCATGGGCGTGGCGTTGGCGCGGGATGAGTCGATCGAAGCGGCGCGGGCCAAGGCGACCCGGGCTTCCCAAGCTGTTGTCGTAGAGCTCTGACAGCATCGGGAGCAAGCCCCTCCCACATTTAACCGCGTATAGCCTTTGGAATGCGGTCGAGTGTGGGAAGGGGGCTTGCTCCCGATTGCGGTTTATCAGGCGACCTTGTTCAAGTCGTTATCCCGCGTCTCTTTCAGGCACAGCACGGCAATCAAGCTGAGCAACGCTGCCGCCGACACATACCCTCCGACATAACTCAGGCCACCCATCGCCACCAGCTTGGTTGCGAAGAACGGTGCGGCCGATGCACCGACGATTCCACCCAGGTTATACGCCGCCGAAGCACCGGTATAACGCACGCGGGTCGGGAACAGTTCGGGCAACAGCGCGCCCATCGGGGCGAAAGTCACGCCCATCAGGAACAGCTCCAAGGCCAGAAACAGTGCCACGGCCCAGGTTGAGCCGTGGGTCAGCAGGGGCTCCATGGTGAAGCCCGACAGGATGGCGAGGATCGCACCGACGATCAGCACCGGCTTGCGCCCATAGCGATCACTGGCCAGGGCGGCCAAGGGGTGGCCAGGCCCATGAACAACACGGCAAAGCACAGCAGGGCGAGGAAGGTTTCGCGGCTGTAGCCCAGGGTCGATACGCCGTAGCTCAGGGAAAACGCTGTGGTGATATAGAACAGCGCATAGCACACCACCATAGAGGCGGCGCCCAACACCACCGGCAGCCAATGCTGGCTGAACAATTCCACCAGCGGCACTTTTACTGGTTTTTCCCTGGCCACTGCGTTGGCGAATACCGGGGTTTCATGCAGCTTCAAGCGTGCGTATAAACCGACCATCACCAGCGCCGCGCTGAGGATGAACGGAATGCGCCAGCCCCAACTGCGGAACTGCTCGTCGTTCAGGCTCATGGCCAGGATCAGGAACAAGCCGTTTGCGGCAAGGAAGCCGATCGACGGGCCCAACTGCGGGAACATGCCGAACCAGGCGCGTTTGCCTTTGGGCGCGTTTTCGGTGGCCAGTAACGCCGCGCCGCCCCATTCGCCACCCAGGCCAAGGCCCTGGCCGAAACGCAGCACACACAACAGGATAGGCGCCCAAGCGCCGATACTGTCATAGCCGGGCAGCAAGCCGATCAACGTCGTGCATACGCCCATCAGCAACAGCGAGGCCACCAGTGTGGATTTGCGCCCGATACGGTCCCCGAAGTGGCCGAACAACGCCGAGCCCAGCGGCCGGGCGATAAAAGCGATACCGAAGGTCAGGAACGACGCCAGCATTTGCGCGGTGCCGGAGGTCTGCGGAAAAAACACCGGGCCGATCACCAGCGCCGCGGCGGTGGCGTAGATATAGAAGTCGTAGAACTCGATGGCGGTGCCGACGATGCTGGCGGTCGCGACCCGTGCGGTCGAGTTGGCCGGGGCGGCGGGCGCGGCTTCGTTATAGGTGGTACTCATGGCGGTATCCCTGACGGTCATTGCGCGTTTGGACGCGGATTATTATTGGTCGAACACCCATTGATCAGGGTTGCACGCGGTCGGGCGAAGCTTGGGTAAGCCGCAGGGATTATAAGAAGGGGTCTGGAATTACAACAAGAGCCCGCACGCCGCAAAACAAATGTGTGACGGCTATTTACGGTCAGGCAGTTAGGCGGCGACGGGTATCCGGCTGGTATGCCAGATCAGCACCTTGCTCACCCGGTTGTCCTCGGTCTCGAGGATTTCCAGGCGGTAGCGACCGATTTTCAGGCACACCGCGCAATCCGGAATCGTCTCCAGCGCCTCGGTCACCAGACCATTGAGGGTCTTGGGACCGTCGCTGGGCAGGTGCCAGCCCAGGCTTTTGTTCAGCTCACGGATCGATGCGGCGCCGTCGATGATATAGCGACCGTCGGGTTGGGGCTCGATATGCGGGTTGTCGGTGCTTTGCTCGTTTTCGAACTCGCCGACGATTTCTTCGAGGATATCTTCGAGGGTCACGATACCCAGCACTTCGCCATATTCATCCACCACCATGCCCAGGCGCCGCTGCTGTTTGTGGAAGTTCAGCAATTGCAGTTGCAGAGGCGTGCTTTCGGGAACGAAGTAGGGTTCATGGCAGGCGGCGAGGAGCGCCTCTTTGGTCAGGCTGGCGTCAGGCAGCAGGTGCTGGATTTGCCGCGTGTTGAGCACGGCCTGCACTTGGTTGATATCGCTGTGGAACACCGGCAGGCGCGTGCGCTGGGAGGTGCGCAGTTGCTCGATGATGTCTTCGATCGGGTCATCCAGGTTGATGCCATCCACTTCGCTGCGGGGCACCAGGATGTCATTGACCGTGATGTTGTCCAGGGCGTGGATGCCGGGCATGCCGGGTGTGCGGTTTTCGTCGGTGTCGGGCTCGGGCTCGTCATCGTGGTCGGGCAGCGGCTCGTCGCTCTTTTTCACCACGCCGGATTTGCGCGTGAACGGGCGCAACAACAGCAGGCTGATGCCATTGAGCAGCCAGGCTGCGGGGTAGAGGATTTTCAGCGGTACACCCAGCAGGCTGTTGCCAAAACCCAGCACCGCTTGCGGATGGCGGGTGGCCAAGGCGCGGGGCATGTAGTCGGCCAGTATCAGCAGCAGGGCGCAGGCGATCAGCCAACCCAGCCACGGGCCGTTCTCTGCCCAGGCATAGATCGCCAGCAATGTGCACAGAATGACCACGGCGGCGCGACACAGGCTGTTGCACAGGATCAGGCTGTTACGTGGAAAATTCAGGCGGGCCGCGGCCTTGTCACCCTGGCGCGTGCCGGGGCGCAGCGCCAGCAGGTGTTGCTGGGCGGCTTCAATGGCGGTAAACAGCCCGGCCCATAACACCAGCAAGGCGATTACCGCAAGCATCGGCCCAAGGGGCAAGTTGTCCATGATCGCTGCCCGTCAGATATGCAGGATGTATTCGCGAACCAGCTTGCTGCCGAAATAGGCCAGCATCAGCAGGCAGAAACCGGCCAGGGTCCAGCGGATTGCCTTATGCCCGCGCCAGCCGAGTCGGTTACGACCCCACAGCAGCACGCTGAACACGATCCAGGCCAGGCAGGCCAGCAGGGTCTTGTGTACCAGATGCTGGGCAAACAGGTTTTCGACGAACAGCCAGCCCGAGATCAACGACAGCGACAACAGCGTCCAGCCGGCCCACAGGAAACCGAACAGCAGGCTTTCCATGGTTTGCAACGGCGGGAAGTTCTTGATCAAACCCGACGGGTGCTTGTGCTTGAGTTGGTGGTCTTGCACCAGCAGCAGCAGGGCCTGGAACACAGCGATGGTGAACATGCCATAGGCCAGGATCGACAGCAGGATGTGGGCAAGGATGCCGGGTTCTTCGTCAATCACCTGCACCGTGCCGGTGGGGGCGAATTGCGCCAGCAACACCGTCAGCACGCCCAGCGGGAAGAGCAGGACGAGCAGGTTCTCGACGGGGATCCGGTAGCAGGCCAGCACGGTCAGTGCGATGACCGCCGCAGCGATCAGGCTGGCGGCGCTGAAAAAGTCCAGGCCCAGGCCAACGGGTGTCATCAGATGGGTGAACAGGCTCGCGGCGTGGGCCAGCAGGGCGAGGACGCCCAGCCCAACCAGCAGACGTTTGTCCGCCTTGGTGCCTTGGGCCAGACGAGTGCCCTGATAGAGAGTCGCAGCGGCATACAAGATGGCGGCGGCGAGGCTGGGTAGCAAACTGGGTGACAAGGGGACCATAAATCCTGATAGACGAGCCCGAAAGGCGCTGAGTTTGGCACACCCCAGCGTTGCACGAAAGACTCCCAGGCCAGACAGCGGGTGTGCATGCGCGCAGTCTTCGCTATAATCCGCGACCTGCCCACGCCGCAGGCTCGCCGAACGCTGTTTTTAATAGCGATTTACCGCAGCCTGGGCCGTCACTACCTCGGTCTACCAACGCACTTCGATGCATAGGGCCTGAAAGGATCGCGCATGTTTGAAAACTTGACTGACCGTCTCTCGCAGACGCTGCGCCACGTAACCGGCAAGGCCAAGCTGACCGAGGACAATATTAAAGACACCCTGCGCGAAGTGCGCATGGCATTGCTGGAAGCCGACGTGGCGTTGCCTGTGGTCAAGGACTTCGTCAACTCGGTCAAGGAACGCGCGGTCGGCACTGAAGTGTCGCGCAGCCTGACCCCGGGCCAGGCCTTTGTGAAGATCGTCCAGGCCGAACTCGAAAGCCTGATGGGCGCGGCCAACGAAGACCTGAACCTCAGCGCCGTGCCGCCCGCCGTGGTGCTGATGGCCGGTCTGCAAGGTGCGGGTAAAACCACCACCGCCGGCAAGCTGGCGCGCTTCCTTAAAGAACGCAAGAAAAAATCCGTGATGGTGGTATCGGCGGACGTCTACCGTCCGGCCGCCATCAAGCAGTTGGAAATGCTCGCCGGCGAAGTGGGCGTGACCTTCTTCCCGTCGGACCTGAGCCAGAAGCCGGTCGACATTGCCAACGCCGCTATTAAAGAAGCACGGCTGAAATTCATCGACGTGGTCATCGTCGATACCGCCGGTCGCCTGCACATCGACGAAGAGATGATGGGCGAGATCAAGGCATTGCACGCCGCGATCAACCCGGTCGAGACGCTGTTTGTGGTCGATGCCATGACCGGCCAGGATGCGGCCAACACCGCCAAGGCCTTCGGTGACGCGCTGCCGCTGACCGGCGTGATCCTGACCAAGGTCGACGGCGACGCCCGTGGCGGTGCCGCGCTGTCGGTGCGTGCCATTACCGGCAAACCGATCAAGTTCATCGGCATGGGCGAGAAGAGCGAAGCGCTCGAACCGTTCCACCCGGAGCGTATCGCCTCGCGCATCCTCGGCATGGGCGACGTGCTCAGCCTGATCGAGCAGGCCGAAGCGACGCTCGACAAGGACAAAGCCGACAAACTGGCTAAAAAGTTGAAGAAGGGCAAGGGCTTCGACCTCGAAGACTTCCGCGATCAACTGCAACAAATGAAGAACATGGGCGGCCTCGGCGGCCTTATGGACAAGCTGCCGAACATCGGCGGTGTGAACCTGGCGCAAATGGGCAATGCCCAGGGCGCGGCAGAGAAGCAGTTCAAGCAGATGGAAGCCATCATCAATTCCATGACCCCGGCCGAGCGCCGCGACCCTGAGCTGATCAGCGGTTCGCGCAAGCGTCGGATCGCCATGGGCTCCGGCACCCAGGTGCAGGACATCGGTCGCTTGATCAAGCAGCACAAGCAGATGCAGAAAATGATGAAGAAATTCTCCGCCAAGGGCGGGATGGCCAAGATGATGCGCGGCATGGGCGGCATGTTGCCCGGCGGCGGCATGCCGAAGATGTAAAGAATTCGAGCGTAAGCGTTGCTTGCGCTCCGACCCACAGGGATGTGGGATCTCCAGCAAACCCGCCGTTGGCGGGAGCTGACTCGCCGTTTTAATCGACGGCTCTTTAGCAGATCTGAATGGCACGTTGATAGGCGCCAGAAAAAGACATTTGCAAAAGTCCGGATATTCCTTAGAATATGCGGCCTTTCAGGCACCTATGCCCGCTGTGCATTTAGATTTGCAGCACCGACTACAGGAACGATGTTCACATGCTAACAATCCGTCTTGCCCTTGGCGGCTCCAAAAAGCGCCCGTTTTACCACTTGACCGTAACCGACAGCCGCAACCCGCGCGACGGTTCGCACAAGGAACAGGTTGGTTTCTTCAACCCTGTTGCCCGTGGTCAAGAAGTTCGTCTGTCCGTGAACCAAGAGCGCGTAGCCTACTGGCTGAGCGTTGGCGCACAACCATCCGAGCGCGTAGCAAAACTGTTGAAGGACTCGGCTAAGGCCGCAGCCTGAGCAATATGAACGCGACGCCAGCTGTTGCTGATGATTTGATCGTTATCGGCAAGATTTATTCTGTTCATGGCGTTCGCGGCGAAGTGAAGGTGTATTCCTTTACTGATCCGACCGAAAACCTGTTGCAGTACAAAACCTGGACGCTCAAGCGCGAAGGTAGTGTGAAACAGGTCGAGCTGGTCAGTGGACGCGGGAGCGATAAGTTCCTGGTCGCAAAGCTCAAGGGTCTTGATGATCGCGAAGAAGCCCGTCTTCTGGCCGGTTATGAGATCTGCGTGCCGCGCAACCTGTTCCCTGAATTGACCGACGGCGAGTACTACTGGTACCAGCTGGAAGGTCTGAAGGTTATCGATCAACTCGGGCAATTGTTCGGGAAAATCGATCATCTTCTGGAAACCGGCGCCAATGATGTAATGGTGGTCAAGCCTTGCGCTGGCAGCCTGGATGATCGCGAACGCCTGTTGCCCTATACGGAGCAATGCGTGTTGGCCGTCGACCTGGCAGCGGGCGAGATGAAGGTGGAATGGGACGCGGACTTCTAAGCGTGGCTAATTTGCGCATTGAAGTGATCAGTTTGTTTCCCGAGATGTTTTCCGCCGTCAGCGAGTACGGCATCACCAGTCGGGCGGTGAAGCAGGGGCTGTTGCAGCTTACCTGTTGGAACCCGCGAGACTACACGACGGATCGACATCACACTGTGGACGATCGCCCATTTGGCGGTGGCCCGGGCATGGTGATGAAGATCAAGCCCCTGGAAGACGCATTGGCCCAGGCCAAGGCCGCCGCCGGGGAGAAGGCGAAGGTAATTTACCTGTCCCCTCAAGGCCGCCAGCTGAAACAGGCTGGGGTACGCGAACTGGCGAATGAGGAAAGTTTGATCCTGATTGCCGGTCGCTATGAAGGCATTGACGAGCGTTTTATTGAAGCTCATGTCGATGAAGAGTGGTCGATTGGGGACTATGTCCTGTCTGGCGGTGAGCTGCCGGCGATGGTCCTGATAGATGCGGTTACACGACTGCTGCCTGGAGCTTTAGGGCATGTGGACTCCGCGGAGGAAGATTCCTTCACGGATGGTTTGCTGGATTGCCCGCACTACACCCGACCGGAGGTGTATGCGGATCAGCGTGTTCCCGACGTATTGCTAAGTGGCAATCACGCACACATCCGGCGTTGGCGTTTACAGCAGTCCCTTGGTCGGACCTATGAACGACGCGCCGATCTTCTGGAAAGCCGCTCGCTTTCTGGAGAAGAGAAGAAGCTGCTCGAGGAATACATCCTCGCGCGGGACGATAGTTAACAACGTATCGATGGTAGGTCCATTGACTTACCTTAGGAGCACAGCATGACTAACAAAATCATCCTTGCACTCGAAGCAGAGCAGATGACCAAAGAGATCCCTACCTTTGCCCCAGGCGACACTATTGTCGTTCAGGTGAAAGTGAAGGAAGGCGACCGTTCGCGTCTGCAAGCGTTCGAAGGCGTGGTAATCGCCAAGCGTAACCGTGGTGTGAACAGTGCTTTCACTGTTCGTAAAATCTCCAACGGTGTTGGCGTAGAGCGTACTTTCCAGACCTACAGCCCGCAAATCGACAGCATGGCCGTCAAGCGTCGCGGTGACGTACGTAAAGCCAAGCTGTACTACCTGCGTGACCTGTCCGGTAAAGCAGCTCGCATCAAGGAAAAACTGGCTTAAGTCCAGCTTCCCGATGCAGAAAAAAGCAGCCTACGGGCTGCTTTTTTGTGCCTGGAATTTGTCTGAGCGCTACCAGGCATACGCCATTGAAGTGTGGCGTTGGCTTGGCTGCGATAAGATCCACCCGACACCCCCGATAATCAGCCCGAGCCCCCATGCCCGCTATCGACCATCCCCTGATCGACCGCTTCCTCGACGCCCTCTGGCTGGAAAAAGGCCTGTCGGACAACACCCGTCAGGCCTATCGCAGTGACCTGGCGCTGTTCAACGGCTGGCTACAGGAAAAAAACCTCGAACTGATCAACGCCGGCCGTGAGCTGATCCTCGATCACCTGGCCTGGCGCCTTGAACAGAACTATAAACCACGCTCCACGGCGAGATTTCTCTCGGGCGTACGTGGGTTTTATCGGTATTTGCTGCGAGAAAAACTGATCGCGCTCGACCCGACCCTGCAAATCGACATGCCCCAACTGGGCAGGCCTTTGCCCAAATCGTTGTCGGAAGCCGATGTTGACGCCTTGCTCGCCGCCCCGGACCTGAGCGAAGCCATTGGCCAGCGCGACCGTGCGATGCTCGAAGTGTTGTACGCCTGCGGCCTGCGTGTCACGGAATTGATCAGCCTGACCCTGGAGCAAGTCAACCTGCGCCAAGGCGTGCTGCGGGTCATGGGCAAGGGCAGCAAGGAGCGGCTGGTGCCCATGGGCGAGGAAGCGATTGTGTGGGTCGAGCGCTATATGCGTGATGCCCGCAGCGAACTGCTCGGCGGGCGCCCCAGTGATGTGCTGTTCCCCAGCCTGCGCGGTGAGCAAATGACCCGCCAGACGTTCTGGCACCGCATCAAGCACCAGGCCAAGGTCGCCGGGATCGGCAAGACCCTGTCGCCCCATACGCTGCGCCATGCATTTGCCACGCATTTGCTCAACCACGGCGCCGACTTGCGCGTGGTCCAGATGCTGCTGGGGCACAGTGATTTATCCACAACCCAGATCTACACCCATGTGGCACGGGCGCGCTTGCAGGATATGCACGCCAAGCACCACCCGCGAGGCTGAAAACGCCCAATTTATCCCGCCACCGGCTGCCCTGCGATCCAACTGTGGTAGGCTTTGCCGGTTCGCAAAGGCGACGGTCCACACCCGAGTTTGCAATCGGCCTGCCTGTACCCGTCCCAGCATCTGCCTTCAGGAGTTTCCATGCGCTTGACCCAGATTATTGCCGTCGCAGCCATTGCGTTGGTATCCACCTTTGCCGTCGCCGATGACGCCGCTGAGCAGACCATCCGCAAGAGCCTGGCCAACCTGCAGCTTGATACGCCGATTGAAAGCATCAGTGCCAGCCCGATGGCCGGCCTGTACGAAGTCAAGCTCAAGGGCAGCCGCGTGCTGTACGCCAGCGGCGATGGCCAGTACATCGTCCAGGGCTACCTGTTCCAGCTCAAGGACGGCAAACCGGTCAACCTGACCGAGAAAGCCGAACGCCTGGGCGTGTCGAAGCTGATCAACGGCATCCCGGTGGCTGAAACCGTGGTTTACCCGGCCATCGGCGAGACCAAGACTCACATCACCGTGTTCACCGACACCACCTGCCCGTACTGCCACAAGCTGCACGCCGAAGTGCCCGCGCTGAACAAGCTCGGCGTGGAAGTGCGCTACGTTGCGTTCCCGCGCCAGGGCCTGGGTTCGCCAGGTGACGAGCAGTTGCAAGCGGTGTGGTGCTCGAGCGACAAAAAAGCGGCCATGGACAAAATGGTCGACGGTAAGGAAATCAAGGCCGCCAAGTGCGCCAACCCAGTGTCCAAGCAGTTCGCCCTGGGCCAGTCGATTGGCGTGAACGGCACACCGGCCATCGTTTTGGCTGACGGCCAGGTGATTCCGGGCTACCAGCCGGCACCACAAGTTGCCAAACTGGCGCTCAGTGCCAAATAAACCAGCATCGTCGAACCTTTGACGATCATGGCCCGCGCATAAGTCGACGGGCCATCAATTGAAAGCCGCAGTCGTGCGGCTGTTTTCCACGGCCGACCTTGCGTCGGCCGTTTCATGGGGAGTTCTTCAGTGAAACCGGTCAAAGTAGGCATCTGTGGGTTAGGGACCGTCGGTGGCGGCACCTTCAACGTACTTCAGCGTAATGCTGAAGAAATTTCCCGCCGTGCAGGGCGTGGGATTGAAGTGGCGCAAATTGCCACGCGTTCGCCAAAGCCTCAGTTCGAAACGACCGGTATTGCAATTACCAACGATGTCTTCGCCGTGGCGACCAACCCTGAAATCGATATCGTCATTGAACTGGTCGGCGGCTACACCGTGGCCCGCGAATTGGTGCTCAAGGCCATCGAGAACGGCAAGCACGTAGTCACCGCCAACAAGGCGCTGATCGCCGTACACGGCAACGAGATCTTCGCCAGGGCCCGTGAAAAAGGCGTGATTGTCGCGTTCGAAGCCGCTGTAGCCGGGGGTATCCCGGTGATCAAGGCGATCCGTGAAGGCCTGTCCGCCAACCGCATCAACTGGGTGGCCGGCATCATCAATGGCACCGGTAACTTTATCCTTACCGAAATGCGCGAGAAGGGCCGTACCTTCGAAGACGTATTGGCCGAAGCCCAGGCCCTGGGGTACGCCGAAGCCGATCCGACCTTCGACGTGGAAGGCATCGACGCTGCGCACAAGCTGACCATCCTGGCGTCCATCGCCTTTGGTATTCCGCTGCAGTTCGACAAGGCCTACACCGAAGGCATCACCAAACTGACCACCGCCGATGTGAACTACGCCGAAGCCCTGGGCTACCGCATCAAGCACCTCGGTGTAGCGCGCAGCACCCCGGCCGGTATCGAGCTGCGCGTACACCCGACACTGATCCCCGCCGACCGCCTGATCGCCAACGTCAATGGTGTGATGAACGCCGTGATGGTCAATGGCGACGCCGCCGGCTCGACCCTGTTCTACGGCGCTGGCGCCGGCATGGAGCCGACGGCGTCGTCGGTGATCGCCGACCTGGTGGACGTGGTTCGTGCCATGACCAGCGACCCGGAAAACCGCGTACCGCACCTGGCTTTCCAGCCGGATTCGCTGTCGGCCCACCCGATCCTGCCGATCGAGGCCTGCGAAAGCGCCTACTACCTGCGTATCCAGGCCAAGGATCACCCTGGCGTACTGGCCCAGGTCGCCAGCATTCTGTCGGAGCGCGGTATCAATATCGAATCGATCATGCAGAAGGAAGTCGAGGAGCAAAACGGCCAGGTGCCGATGATCCTGCTGACTCATCGCGTGCTCGAGCAGCACATCAACGATGCCATCACCGCGCTGGAAGCCTTGCAAGGCGTCGTCGGCCCGGTCGTTCGCATTCGTGTCGAACACCTGAACTAACCGATTGTTCCAGAGGCCCCGTGCGTTCGGCGGCTTCTGTTCGAGAATGTTTTAGAGGAGCCAGTCATGCGTTACATCAGCACCCGCGGCCAGGCACCGGCCCTGAATTTCGAAGACGTTCTGCTGGCAGGCCTTGCCACCGACGGCGGCCTGTACGTGCCGGAAAACCTGCCACGCTTCACCCAGGAAGAAATCGCCTCCTGGGCCGGCTTGCCATACCACGAGTTGGCCTTCCGGGTGATGCGCCCGTTCGTCACCGGCAGCATTCCGGATGCGGACTTCAAAAAAATCCTGGAAGAGACGTACGGCGTGTTTTCCCACAGCGCCATCGCGCCTTTGCGCCAACTGAACGGCAATGAATGGGTACTGGAGCTGTTCCACGGCCCGACCTTGGCGTTCAAGGACTTTGCCCTGCAACTGCTCGGTCGCCTGTTGGACTACGTATTGGCCAAGCGCGGTGAGCGCGTGGTGATCATCGGCGCCACCTCCGGTGATACCGGCTCGGCGGCCATCGAAGGTTGCAAGCACTGCGAAAACGTCGACATCTTCATCCTGCACCCGCACAAGCGCGTGTCGGAAGTGCAGCGTCGGCAAATGACCACCATCTTTGGCGAGAACATCCACAACATCGCCATCGAAGGCAACTTCGATGACTGCCAGGAAATGGTCAAGAACAGCTTCGCTGACCAGAGCTTCCTCAAGGGCACCCGCCTGGTGGCGGTGAACTCGATCAACTGGGCGCGGATCATGGCCCAGATCGTCTACTACTTCCACGCGTCCCTGCAGCTGGGCGGCCCGGCGCGCTCGGTGTCGTTCTCGGTGCCCACCGGCAACTTCGGCGACATCTTCGCCGGTTACCTGGCGCGCAACATGGGCCTGCCGATCAACCAGTTGATCGTCGCCACCAACCGCAACGACATCCTGCACCGCTTCATGAGCGGCAACCAGTACGTCAAGGAAACCCTGCACGCCACTCTGTCGCCGTCGATGGACATCATGGTTTCGTCGAACTTCGAGCGTCTGCTGTTCGATATGCATGGTCGCAACGGCGCCGCTATTGCCGGCTTGATGGACACCTTCAAAAGCGGTGGCGGTTTCAGTGTTGATGAGGAGCGCTGGACTGAAACCCGCAAGCTCTTCGACTCCCTGGCGGTGGACGATGCGCAGACTTGCGAAACCATCGCCGAAGTGTTTGCCCAGACCGGTGAGCTGCTCGACCCGCACACCGCGATCGGTGTGAAGGCCGCCCGCGAATGCCGTCGCAGCCTGGATACCCCGATGGTCATCCTCGGGACCGCTCACCCGGTCAAATTCCCGGAGGCGGTGGAGAAGGCCGGTGTTGGCAAGGCCCTTGAACTGCCGGCGCATCTGACTGACCTGTTCGAGCGTGAAGAACGTTGCACGGTGTTGACCAATGACCTCAAAGCGGTGCAGGCGTTTGTCAGCCAGCATGGCAATCGGGGTAAACCGTTGTAAGGCGAACCGCTTACACCAAAACGCCGCTTTCCCTTGCTGGGTCAGCGGCGTTTTTTGTTTGTGTGCCGCAGTTTTTTCGTTGTCATGTTGCAAGCGCATGCTGAATACGTCATCCCCCGCGATAACGAAAAAGCGAACTTTCCTACGTCACGACCAGTCACTTAGGATAGATGCAGCACCCGTTGAAACGATTGTTCCCGAACTATTGAGTGGTGATCGAGATGGAAAGTATCAGCCTATTGCTCGAAGAAGCACTGAGCCCTTATCTGGTTACGCTGACCACCTCAGGTGTGCAGGGCGAATGCCTGGTGACCGTGAAGAACCCCGGTGGCGCCATCATGGTCGAGCGCGAAGTCAACCGCGCGCAGTTGACCGACAAACGCGCCCTGGTGGATGTGGTGGATTGCCTGCTGCGCGATTTGAAAATCGCTGAAGGTCGCCTCGAACCCTCGGTTATCGCAGCCTTGCGCAACGCCGCCATGACACGTGCGCCGGTCTGCGCATGAAGAATTATTTGTCCTTGGAAACTTCCTACAGCATGGCCGGTCAGATTTCGTAACAGCAAGAGCAAACATTGTGCTCCGGTGTTTGTGGCTTGTTGTACTGGTCATTGTAAGGCCACGTTTAACCCCGAAGTGTCTCCCCACGCTTCGGGGTTTCTTTTTGCCTGCGATTTATGTGGGGCGATGCTGCTTGAGGTGTCAGATGGCGCCCTGTTCGCGCAGACGTGCGATGGCGGCGGCGTCGTAACCCAACGCTTCGAGCACCACCGCGTTGTGTTCACCCAACTGCGGGCCGACCCACTCGCAGCTGCCGGGGGTGTCCGACAGTTTGGGCACGATGCCCGGCATCTTGAAATCCTTGCCATCGGGCAACTGCGCCTTCAGGAACATTTCACGGGCCAGGAATTGCGGGTCGCCGAGCATGTCTTCGGCGCTGTA
Organism: Pseudomonas sp. S3_A03; assembly: GCF_054668275.1. Lineage (NCBI taxonomy): Bacteria > Pseudomonadati > Pseudomonadota > Gammaproteobacteria > Pseudomonadales > Pseudomonadaceae > Pseudomonas > Pseudomonas sp. S3_A03. The sequence continues at coordinate 2,905,007 of NZ_CP162753.1, read as the reverse complement.
AATACGGCTGGCCGGTACGTCGGCTTTGTTCAGTTGATCGACCACCTGCTCCAGTGGCAATGAATTGACCCAGCGATCAATCACGCCATACAGCTCATCACGGCGGCTGTCGCGTCCATCATTGCTGGCCAGTTGCGGATCGTTGGCCAAGTCGTCACGGCCGATGGCGCTCATGAAACGCTTGAAAATGGCATCGCCATTGGCGCCGATCTGCACATGCTTGCCGTCCGCGCTGGTATGGATCGAGGACGGCGTAATGCCGGGCATGATGTTGCCGGTGCGCTCGCGAATAAACCCGAACACGTCGAACTCGGGGATCATGCTTTCCATCATGGCGAAGATCGCTTCATACAGCGCCACATCCACCACTTGGCCCAGGCCGCCGTTGACCTCACGGTGCCGCAGCGCCATCAGCGCGCCGATCACTGCCCACAAGGCGGCGATGGAATCACCGATGGAAATCCCGGTGCGCACCGGCGGGCGGTCCTCGAAACCGGTGATATAGCGCAACCCGCCCATGGATTCGCCCACGGCACCAAACCCCGGCTGATCTTTCATCGGCCCGGTCTGGCCGAAGCCCGAGAGGCGAACCATCACCAGCTTCGGGTTCAGCGCGTGCAGGGTCTCCCAGCTCAGGCCGAGTTTTTCGAGCACGCCGGGACGAAAATTCTCGATGAGCATATCGGCGTCCGCCAGCAGCTGTTTGAGAACCGCCAAACCGTCCGGATGCTTGAGGTTCAGCGTCAGCGACTTTTTGTTGCGCGCCTGCACAAACCACCACAGCGAGGTGCCCTCATACAGCTTGCGCCATTTGCGCAGCGGGTCGCCGCCGTCGGGGGATTCGACCTTGATCACCTCGGCCCCGAACTCGGCGCAGATGCGAGAGGCGAACGGCCCGGCGATGAGGGTGCCGAGTTCGATGACTTTGAGGCCGGCAAGCGGTTTGGCATTGAACGACATGGGGATCCTTTCTGGCGCTGGACGGGTGTGTGATGCCTTTTAACATAGGCGAGCGGTGAGGGATAAGGATGATGATTCGTTGAATGGCTCCACCATCGGTTAGACTGGCCGCCTTTCCCTGTCTCTAGAAGCCCGTTCATGGCCCAGCCGTCCACGACCTACAAATTCGAACTCAACCTCACCGACCTCGACCGTTCGGTCTACGAGAGCGTCAAACAGACCATCGCCCGTCACCCTTCGGAAACCGAAGAGCGCATGACCGTGCGCCTGCTGGCTTATGCCCTGTTTTATAACGAGCAGTTGGCGTTCGGTCGTGGCCTGTCAGATGTAGATGAACCGGCCCTGTGGGAAAAAAGCCTGGATGATCGGGTTTTGCACTGGATCGAAGTCGGCCAGCCCGACGCCGACCGTCTGACCTGGTGCTCGCGCCGCACCGAGCGTACCAGCCTGCTGGCGTATGGCAGCCTGCGAGTCTGGGAAGGCAAAGTGGTGCCGGTGGCGACTAACCTGAAGAACGTGCACATCGCTGCCGTGCCACAGGAAGTGCTGGAAACCCTGGCCAAGGACATGCCCCGCGTTATCAAGTGGGACGTGATGATCAGCGAAGGCACAGTTTTCGTGACCGATGACCGTGGCCAGCATGAAGTGCAGTTGCAGTGGCTGGTTGGCGGACGCGATTGAAAAATGTGGGAGGGAGCAAGCCTCCTCCCACAGTGATTTGTGTCGTTTGAAGCATTGTCGTTTAACCGTTTATCCGCAGAGAAGTCATCACCCCCGTATGCGTATCGATCCTCGCCCGTTGCCCGCTGTCCTGCCGTTTCTCGGTGAATTGCCGCCGCTGTTGACCCGTCTTTACGCCGCCCGCGGGGTGCAATCGGAGGCTGAGCTGGATAAAAGCCTGGCACGGTTGATTCCCTATCAGCAGCTCAAGGGCATCGACGCGGCGGTAGACCTGCTGGTGACGGCCCTGGAACAACGTCAGCGCATCCTGATCGTCGGCGACTTCGATGCCGATGGCGCCACCGCCAGTACCGTGGGCACCTTGGGCCTGCGTTTGCTGGGTGCGGCCCATGTCGATTACCTGGTACCCAACCGCTTCGAATATGGCTATGGCCTGACCCCGGAAATTGTCGCCGTGGCCCTGCAGCGCGAGCCGCAATTGCTGATCACCGTGGATAACGGCATCTCCAGTGTGGAAGGGGTGGCCGCGGCCAAGGCGGCGGGGCTGCGGGTGCTGGTGACCGACCACCACTTGCCCGGTGACGAGTTGCCGGCAGCGGATGCGATCGTCAATCCGAATCAACCCGGCTGCGCGTTCCCCAGCAAGGCCCTGGCCGGCGTGGGCGTGATCTTCTACGTATTGATGGCCCTGCGCGCGCGCCTGCGTGACCTGGGCTGGTACACGAACACGCCGCAGCCGAACATCGGCGATCTGCTCGACCTGGTCGCCCTGGGCAGCGTCGCCGACGTGGTGCCCCTGGACGCCAACAATCGCATTCTGGTGCATCAGGGCCTGGAACGTATCCGCGCGGGTCGTGCGCGGCCGGGAATCAAGGCAATCCTGGAAGTGGCCAAGCGCGACGCCGCGCGCATCACTTCAACCGACCTGGGCTTTATCCTCGGGCCACGGCTCAACGCCGCCGGGCGTCTGGACGATATGAGTCTGGGCATCGAATGCCTGCTCACCACCGATTTTGCGGCCGCACGGGAAATGGCCGCGCAATTGGATGGCATGAACCAGGACCGCAAATCCATCGAACAAGGCATGCAGCGCGAGGCCCTGGCCCAGCTCAAGGACTTGCCGATGGAATCGATGCCCTATGGCCTGTGCCTGTTCGACCCCGAGTGGCATCAGGGCGTGATCGGTATTCTGGCGTCGCGCATGAAAGAGCGCTATTTCCGCCCGACCATCGCCTTCGCCGACGCCGGTGATGGCCTGCTCAAGGGCTCGGGGCGCTCTGTGCAGGGCTTTCACATCCGTGATGCCCTGGCGGTCGTCGCCAGCCAGCATCCCAGCCTGATCACCAAGTACGGCGGCCACGCCATGGCGGCCGGGCTGACGTTGCCCGAGGCAAATTTCCCACTGTTTGCCGAGGCCTTTGACGCCGAGGTGCGTCGTCAACTGCGTGAAGAAGACCTCACCGGTCGCCTGCTGTCCGATGGCACCCTGGCGGTGGAAGAGTTTCATCTGGAACTGGCCCGTGCGCTACGGCATGCAGGCCCGTGGGGGCAGCACTTTCCCGAGCCGTTGTTTCACGGTGTGTTCCAGTTGGTTGAGCAGCGCGTTGTGGGGGAGCGGCACCTGAAAGTGGTGCTCAAGAGCGAATGCGGCTCGGTGAAGCTCGATGGCATTGCGTTTGGGGTGGATCGGGAGGTCTGGCCGAACCCTACCGTGCGTTGGGTGGAATTGGCCTACAAGCTGGACGTGAACGAGTTTCGTGGGAATGAGACGGTTCAACTGATGATCGCGCACATCGAGCCGCGCTGATTTTCAGCCACACCATAAAGCAAATGTGGGAGGGGCTTGCTCCCGATTGCGGTGCATCAGTCACAACGCTGTTGACTGACACTTAGCTATCGGGAGCAAGCCCCCTCCCACATTGGGTCCTGTGTGTTGCCTGGGGTTATTCGGCCTTGGCCTGGTGCTTGACGATGATATCCACCAACCGCTTGGCGAGCGCCGGGTAGTTCTCGTCGAAGTGATGCCCACCTGGCAGTTTCAGTGCCTCACCCACAGCGGTCTTGTCGGTGCAGCCACTCTCGTCGACTTCTTCGGCGCCATAAATGCACACCACTTTCTCAGGCGGCAGCTTGGCCATTTCCGGCCCGGTGGCGGCTTCTTTGCCGGCATTGCCCAGCCAACCTTCCACTTCGATCTCAAAGCTGCCGGTACGGGCGAAGGCCAGCAGGATGATCGCATCGACCCGTTGCTGCTCGTTCTCCGGCATGCGGTTGTAGATCGCCGGCAGTACGTCGGCGCCGAACGAATAGCCGGTCAGTACGAAGCGCTTGGTGCCCCACTTCTGCCGGTAGTGCTGCATCAGTTCGGTGAGGTCCTTGGCGCTTTGTTCCGGGGTTTTGTGCTGCCAGTAGTAGCGCAGGGTGTCGATGCCGACCACCGGGTAGCCGATCTTGGCCATTTCACCCGCTACGTCGCGGTCCAGGTCACGCCAGCCGCCGTCACCGGAGAGGAACAGGGTGACCGTGTCTTTGGCCTGGCCAGCCGGTACTTCCACCACGGGAATCGCCAGCCCGCCGTTGTCCGAACCCACCAGTTGCTTGCGCAGTTCGTTATTCAGGACTTGCGGGTAATGAATGTCATAGTCGCTGATGCTCGTAGTCGCGCGTGGCGTGTCGCGTACGAAACTGGCGCTTTCATCGTCAGGGTTATCGTTCCACGCCACCAGCCAGTTGCCGTGAGCGGCGGTCTTGGGCAGCGGGTCCTTGCAGCCTTCCTGCACCAGAGCAAAGCCGACGGAGATGGCGTTGGCCTTGTCGTCGTTCTGGGTGGCCAGCCAGCGCCAGGCGAGGGCGGCGCCAGGGCCGATGCCGCTGACCAGCGTCGCCGGGCCCTTGAGCTGGCCCAGGGCGCTTTGCAGCGCTTGTTCCTGCAGCTTGCAGTCGTCTTTTGGCAGGATCACCTGGACGATCTGCGCCTTGCCCCCCTGGCTCAGCGTCATCAGTTGGCTGTCGGTCAGGGTTTCGTCGGCCATCACCGCTACGGCGACGCGTGCTTTGGCTGTGCCGACCGGAGTGACGCGGGTCATCACCGAACCATCGGCCTGGGGCAGTTGCTCCAGGGTCGGCTGCGGGGCAGGGCGGTTCCAGAACCAAAAGCCACCGCCCAGGACCAGCGCGAGCAGCACTACAAAGGCCAATACATACCGCCAGGAGCGTCGAATCATCAGCGTTTCACCAATCCAGTCAAGCCGCCCGCGATCAGGGCGGCGGTATCGGCCAGTGCCACCAGCGGATCCAGTCCGGCGGGCACGGCCATGTAGCGGGGTTCCCAGTCGGGCTGGAACTTGTCTTTGAAGCGGCGCAAACCTTGGAAGTTATACAGTTGCTCGCCACGACGGAACACCATCGAACCCAGACGCTGGGTCAATGGCGCGCCCCGTCGCGGTTGCAGGCCCGACAATGGCACCATGCCCAGGCTGAAGCGGGCGTAGCCATGATTCTTATAGTGTTGAATCAGGCCGACCATCATGAACTCCATGGTCAGCTTGGGCGCGTCCGGGTGGGCACGCATCAGGTCGAGGCTGGCCAGGTCGTGGTTGTAGGTCTCGAGCAGGTTGGCGAAGGCCACCGGGCGCCCTTCGAAGCGAATGATCGCGATACGAAAATGCTTGAGGTAGTCGTCACTGAAGCGTCCCAGGGAAAAGCCTTTTTCGCGCACATTCTTACCGGTAAGCCAGGCGTCCGAGATAACTTTTAATTCATCCATCGGCGCGGTGCCCGGCTCGCAGATCTCCAGGGACAGGCCGTCCCGGGTGCCACGGTTCCAGGTGTAGCGCAAATCCTTCATCTCTTTGCCCTTGGCTTCAAGGTCAAAGCGTTTGAGGTCCACGCGCGCTTCTTCGCCCAGCTTGATCGCGGTAAGGCCGATGTCCATGTAGTACGGCAGGTTCTCCGCCCGCACCTGGTAGAACACCGGGCGCGCATGGTGGATGTCGCACAGGTCACGGAACTGCCAGATCATCTCGGCGCGCGGTTGGGTCGGGCCGATCGGATCGTACAGGGCCACCAGGCTGCGGCCGCGACGGGCATACATCAGGAAGGCTTCGTCGTTGGGGTGGAACAGCAGCGCCTTGTCGCCGGTCAGCGCCAGGCCGCCGTCGGGCTGTGACGAGGCCATCAGGATCTTGCTGGCGCGCTCCAGCTCTTGCGGCGTCGGCAGGTGGATCACCGGGCGAGCAGTGCGCAGCAGCCAGGTCAGCGAGACGATCACCAGCAGCACCGCAGCCCCGAGCAGTGAGCGCAGGCCACGTGGGGCGTTGGCGTCCAGGGTGAACTGCCACCACAGTTGATGGCTGTAAGGCACATCTTGATAGGCGAACAGCAGCAGCCAGATCGACGCGCCCAGCACGCAGACGCTGGCCACCAGGTAGAGCGGCGAGAACGGCAGTTCGGTGAGGCGGCTGGCGCGGTAGAACGAGCGCCGGAAGATCGCCAGCAGCACCGCGGTCATGGTCATCAGACTGGCTTCTTCCCAGTCGAAACCCTTGAGCAGCGAGAGCAGGGCGCCCGTCAGCAGCAGCACCATGGTCAGCATCCAGGCGGCTGACAAACGCCGGCGCAAGCCCTGGGCCAGCAGCAGGCACAGCACGCCGATCAGGCTGGCACCAAAGTGCGATGCATCAATCAGGCGGTGGGGAATCAGGAAACCGATGTTTTCCAGGCGTGAGTCGATCTCTGGCGTGGCGCCGGAAAACAGTAGGACCACGCCGGACAAAAAAGCCAGTACGGCCAACACCGGCGCCGCCAGGCCCGAAGCCACGCGCAGGCTCTGTTGGGTCTGGAACAGTCGCTGGGCCTCATTGATCAGCAGGAATACACAGGCAATCAGCAGCGGCAGCACGACATAGATCATGCGGTACAGCAGCAGGGCGGCGGCCAATGGCGCGGCGCCGAGCTTGTCGGCGAAGGCTGCCAGCAGAATCGCCTCGAACACCCCCACGCCACCCGGTACATGGCTGAGTACACCGGCGGCCAGGGCCAGCAGGTACACCAGCAGGAACGGGCCGAACGGCAGGGCTTCGGGCAGCAACATATAAAGAACAGTAGCGGCAGCGGCGACGTCGAGTGCGGTGATGACCAGTTGCAGGAGCGTCAGGCGCCGGCCAGGCAAGCGCAGGGTGCGACGGCCGGCCCTGACCAGCAGGTTGTCCGGATACGGTTGTTCCGGCAGGCGTCGGCGATAAATACCGATGCACAGCATCGCCGATAACAGCAGGACCGCACCGGCAACGCCGCCGAGTACAGTTTGCGGCAAATGCAGGTACGTCGATGCGGCCGGCAAATTGCTCAGTGTCGCCAGGGCGGCCAGCGGCGGCAGGGCGCAGCCCAGGGCCAGGCTGGCGAATACGGTCATATGGGCCACTTCCGACGCCCCGATGCCATGGCGCGCATATAAACGGTAGCGCACCGAGCCGCCCGAGAGCATCGACAGGCCGATGGCATTGCCGATGGCAAACGCGGTAAAGCCGCCCAGGGCCAAGGTTTTGGCGGGCAGGTTTACCCCGGCGTAACGTGCTCCGGAAAATTCGTAGCCCAACAGAATGACGAACCCGGCCACCGCTGCGGCGAATGCCCCCAGCAGCGCCGGCCTGGGCACGTCCAGGATCGAGTCGTGGAGGGCGTAGAGGTCCAGTTCCAGCAACAGGTGTCGGCAGGCGATCAGGGCAATTGCGAACAGCAGCAAGGTGACGGCCAGCCCGATGGGTTGCCGGTATTTGCTCAACAGATCCAGCCAGCGTAAGCGGGTGGGAGCGATCGGTTGTTCTGCTGTGACGGTGTCTTGTGGTTCAGACGAGTTGGCGCGCATCAATCACCTCGTGGATTGTGCGCGACAGGATGGAGGTATCCAGCCAAGTTACCAATCCCTATGGACAAAATAATTACAAATATTAACGCGGATCACCGGGTGCGGCGACTGCGGCCATTGGTCGTAGAGAAGTAAGCATGCTTGCGATGAGATGGACTCTACAAACCCTGTACGGTTTCATGAAAGATGCCATGTCATTGTTTCAAAAGAACTTTTTCGCCGGATACAAAAAAGGCCACTCTTTCGAGTAGCCTTTTTTGATGTTTGGTTGCGGGAGCCGGATTTGAACCGACGACCTTCGGGTTATGAGCCCGACGAGCTACCAGACTGCTCCATCCCGCGTCTGTGGGCGGCATTGTACAGTCCAACGCCGAGGTGTCAACCGTTAATCAACCAATGGGTCAAATAAGTGTGAATTGACTGCGCGGGCAACCTGACTTCGCGATTGAAAACACTTTGCCCCGATGCCGGCCGAATCAGGAAGCTGACACCCAGGCAAAACAAAAAAGGCCACTCTTTCGAGTAGCCTTTTTTGATGTTTGGTTGCGGGAGCCGGATTTGAACCGACGACCTTCGGGTTATGAGCCCGACGAGCTACCAGACTGCTCCATCCCGCGTCTGTGTGTCGGCATTCTACAGAGGAACGCGAGTGTGTCAACCCGAGATTGAAAGAAAAGCGCTTGTGGTTCAATCGGTTAGCTCTCCATTAGTGGCTGCATGACCGCTGCGGGCCAGTCCGGCCGGGGCTTTCAGCTCTATTGAAATGCCAAATTCGATTGAGAAAATAAATTTAGCTGGGAATTTTCCTACCGCTCAGACGGAAGATTCAAACTACTGGTGCTATATACAGGGGGTGAATGCGATACTGGCGGCCCGTTGGATTGCCCTCTTTTATATGACTCAGCGCAAAATCATCCACGTCGACTGTGATTGCTTCTACGCCGCCATCGAGATGCGCGATGACCCGAGCCTGGCGCAAAAGCCGCTGGCGGTGGGGGGCTCGGCGGATCGGCGTGGGGTGATCGCCACTTGCAACTACGAAGCGCGGGCCTATGGGGTGCGCTCGGCCATGTCGTCGCGCCATGCCTTAAAGCTGTGCCCGGACCTGACCATCGTCAAGCCGCGGATGGATGCCTATAAAGAAGCGTCAAAGGAAATCCAGCTGATCTTTCGCGATTACACCGATTTGATCGAGCCTTTGTCGCTGGATGAGGCCTACCTCGATGTCTCCGACAGTCCGCATTTTGGTGGCAGCGCCACGCGTATCGCCCAGGATATTCGCCGGCGGGTATCCAACCAGTTGCACATCACCGTGTCCGCAGGGGTGGCGCCGAACAAGTTCCTGGCGAAGATCGCCAGCGACTGGAAAAAGCCCAACGGCCTGTTCGTGATTACCCCGGACCAGGTCGAAGACTTTGTCTCCCAGTTGCGCGTGAGCAAATTGCACGGTGTAGGCAAGGTGACGGCCGATAAGCTGGCGCGCCTGGGTATTGAAGACTGCCTGCAACTGCGCGAGTGGAACAAGCTGGCGCTGGTGCGCGAATTCGGCAGTTTTGGTGAGCGACTCTGGAGCCTGGCTCGTGGGATCGATGACCGTTTGGTGCACAACGACAGTCGGCGACAATCCATCAGTGTGGAAAATACCTACGACGTCGACCTGCCCGATCTTTCAAGTTGCCTGGCAAAACTCCCCGAACTGATGGAAACCCTGGCCGGGCGCATGGCGCGCATCGACAGCAGTTACCGCGCAGGCAAGCCGTTTGTGAAGGTGAAGTTTCATGACTTTACCCAAACGACATTGGAGCAGGCGGGGGCGGGAGGGATCTGGAGAGTTATCAACAGTTGCTGACCCAGGCATTTAACCGAGGTGGCAAGCCGGTGCGGCTGTTGGGGATTGGTGTGCGGCTGCTGGACTTGAGCGGCGGCAACGAACAGCTCGAATTCTCCTGGTAGAAACCGGAGTCGAAATGTGGGAGGGGGCTTGCTCCCGATTGCGGTGTGTCAGCTATGTATAAGCTGGCTGATGCACCGCTATCGGGAGCAAGCCCCCGTCATTTGGATCTACAGCGTTTTTGAAGCCTCAGCGTGCTCCGGATCCGCCACCAACCGCCCCGCATCCTTGGTCAGCGCTTGCAGAAATTCCTGCTGCAACTCCGGATCATTGCGGGTCAGTTCGATCAAGCTTTGTTCCAGTTCGCTGGCTTCTTCTTCCAGGCCCAGCTCCGAGAGGCGCTTGACCCGGTGAACCCACTGGCTGACTTCATCGTCTTCCAGGTCGTCATAGATCAGGCCGTGGGCTTCCAGCAATTTGCCGCGCAAGGCGCTGCTGATCGCCAGGGTCGAGTCCGAATGCACATCGTCCTGGCCATCTTCCACGCTGATTTTCAAGGTGGTGATGCGGTTCAGGTCCTGCTCGGCAAATGGGCTGTCCAACAGGTTCAGGCGCAGGACGCCGTTGCGGTCGGTGGTCAGCTCATGGGTTTGTTTGCCGGCGGTGACCTGTACCGGGCGCTCGCTCCACGGCAGGCTCGAATACTCCACGCGCTTGTCGCGCTGGACTTCATCGATACCCGCCAGGTTCTGTTGCGCACGGCCATGGGACTGCACGTTCATGAACGGGTTGAGGCCGTCCACGCCGTAGGTCAGCCAGTCGTGGGTCATGCTGGTAGGCAGGTGGCCGAGGGCGAAGATATTCGCCACGTTGGCACCCGCGCCCGCCACCAGCGCCACCGCACCCAGGGGCATCTCATAGAGTTTGCGCCAGGGTTGGTAGGGCGTGTAGCGGTCGTAACGACGGGTGACTTCGAATTCGGTGACCTCGAAGGTCTTCTGTTCGTGAATGCGCACCCGGCGTTGCGGCAGCTCAAGCACTTTGGGTTCGCCTACATCGATCTGCAGGCTGTGGTTGAGCAACTTACGCTCGACCCGCTCCTCGTGCTCACTGCGTTGCGACATCTGGTTGGCGCAGCCGCTGACCAGCAGGGCGCCGCACAAGGCGGCGCCCCCCAGGGCTCTGGTGTTTCGCTTGAACATGACTTCTCTTGATCTGGTTTTCAGCGACGAATACGCGCCTGAAGGAAAGACAGCACGTCAGCCACCGGCAACGGTTGGGCTTCGGCTTCGGTCCGGCTCTTGTATTCCAGATTGCCATCAGCCAGGCCGCGGTCACTGACCACGATGCGGTGTGGGATGCCAATCAGTTCCATGTCGGCGAACTTGATGCCCGGGCTGGTTTTCTTGTCCCGGTCATCGAGCAACACTTCAAAACCGGCTGCCGTGAGTTCGGCATACAGTTTGTCGGTGGCTTCGCGTACTTGCTCGGTTTCGTAACGCAGCGGCACCAGGGCAACCTGGAACGGCGCCAGGGCGTCACTCCAGATGATGCCTTTCTCGTCGTTGTTCTGCTCGATGGCAGCGGCAACCACGCGGGACACGCCAATGCCGTAGCAACCCATGTCCAGGGTGATCGGCTTGCCGTTTTCGCCCAGCACTTCGCACTTCATCGCCTTGCTGTACTTGTTGCCCAACTGGAAGATGTGCCCGACTTCGATGCCGCGCTTGATTTCCAGGGTGCCCTTGCCATCCGGGCTTGGGTCACCGGCCACGACGTTGCGCAGGTCGGCCACGGTCGGCACCGGCAGGTCTCGCTCCCAGTTCACGCCGAAGTAGTGCTTGTCGTCGATGTTCGCGCCGATGCCGAAATCGCTCATCAGTTCGACCGAGCGGTCGATGATGATCGGCAGCGGCAGGTTCAGCGGGCCGAGGGAACCGGCGCCGGCGCCAATGGCGTCGCGCAGTTCGGCATCGGTGGCCATGACCAGCGGGCTGGCCACGCCAGGTTGCTGGGCCGCCTTGATTTCGTTGAGTTCGTGGTCGCCACGGATCACCAGGGCGATCAGCTTGCCTTCTTCCTCGGCGTGCACGATCAGGGTCTTGATGGTCTTTTCAATCGGCAGATTGAATTTCTCCACCAGGGCCGCGATGGTCTTGGTGTCCGGGGTATCCACCAGGCGCAGCTCTTCAGTTGGGGCTGGGCGCGAGGTTTCACGCGGCACGGCTTCGGCTTTCTCGATATTCGCCGCGTAGTCGGAGCCGTTGCTGAAGGCGATGTCGTCTTCGCCGGACTCGGCCAGCACGTGGAACTCGTGGGAGCCGGCGCCGCCGATGGAACCGTTGTCCGCTTCAACCGCGCGGAACTTCAGGCCCAGGCGTGTGAATACGTTGCAGTAGGCCTGGTGCATGCGGTCGTAGGTCGCCTGCAGCGAAGCCTGGTCGGCGTGGAACGAATAGGCGTCCTTCATGATGAACTCACGGCCGCGCATCAAACCGAAGCGTGGGCGGATTTCATCACGGAATTTGGTCTGGATCTGATACAGGTTCAGCGGCAGCTGTTTGTAGCTGCTCAGCTCGTTGCGCATCAGGTCGGTGATCACTTCTTCATGGGTCGGGCCGGCGCAGAAGTCGCGGCCATGACGGTCCTTGAAGCGCAGCAACTCAGGGCCGTACTCTTCCCAGCGCCCGGATTCCTGCCACAGTTCAGCCGGTTGGGTGCTCGGCATCAACACTTCCAGAGAACCGGCAGCGTTCATTTCTTCACGAACGATGGCTTCGACCTTGCGCATCACCTTCAAGCCCATGGGCAACCAGGTGTACAGGCCCGAGGCCAGTTTGCGGATCATGCCGGCGCGCAGCATCAACTGATGGCTGATCACGACCGCGTCGGAAGGCGTTTCTTTCTGTGTGGCGAGCAAATATTGACTGGTGCGCATGGTAGGCCGTTGTCGGTTGCTGGGCTTGAAATGACTTGGGATTGTACGGGCGCAAACTGCTGGAGTACAGGCGTCAGAATGCAGAGGGGTCTGTGGGAGGGGGCTTGCTCCCGATAGCAGGGTCAGGCGCTTATAGCGCACTGGCCCACCGCTATCGGGAGCAAGCCCCCTCCCACATTGACCGAGTTGTGTCAGTCTTCGGCGGGTGGGTTCAACCGAATCCGCCGGTTTTCCTGATACCAGTGCAACGCAATCAGCAGCAGCGTTGGCACACCCAGCAGGCAGGTAATCATAAAGAAGTTGTGATAGCCGAACTTCTCCACCATCACGCCCGAATACCCGCCGATGAGGCGTGGCAGCAACAGCATGATCGAGCTGAGCAGCGCATATTGGGTGGCGGAGAACTTGAGGTTGGTCAGGCTCGACAGGTAGGCCACAAACGCCGACGTGGCCAGGCCCGAGCTGAAGTTGTCCAGGGAGATGGTGAAGATCAGCATCTGCAGGTCCGGGCCCATGTCGGCAAGCATCACGAACAGCAGGTTGGTGCCGGCCGACGTCACACCGCCGATAAACAGGATCGGCAGGATGCCGAAACGCACGATCAACAGGCCGCCCATGCCGGCGCCGAGCAGGGTCATGATCAGGCCGAAGATCTTGCTGACCCCGGCAATCTGGTCCTTGGTAAAGCCCTGGTCGATATAGAACACGTTGGCCATCACGCCCATCACGGTGTCGGACATGCGATAGGTGGCGATCAACCCCAGCAACAGCAGGGCCTGCCAGCGGTAGCGCAGGATAAAGTCATTGACCGGCGTCAGCACCGGCGCAAGCCCACGGCGGCCCATGGCCGAAAGGCATAAGGCGGTCAGCGTGATATAGAGGATGGCGCGCAGGAAGGCGCGGTCTTCCATCAGCAGGTCCCACAGGCTGACACCCTGGAACAGTACACTGGCGAAATCGGTGTTGAACAGTTGGGTAAACATCGCCGGAACCGACACCAGCAGCACAATCAGCACAAACACCGATACCAGTTGGTGCACAAAACTGTAGCGTCCGGCCTGCAACTGGGTGCGCAATGGCACATTCGGTTCGCGCATGAGCAGCGTGGTCAGCAGCGCCGGGATCATCAGCACGCCGAACAGCACGTAGGTGCCGGTCCAGGCCGCGTGTTTATAGTTGAAACCGGTGGAGCCGAAGCCTTCGGCAAAGAACAGCGCGCCGGCCGTGGCCAGCAGGGCGGCGATGCGGTAGCCGGACATATAGCTGGCGGCCAAGGCGGCCTGGCGGCTGTCGTCGGCGATTTCCAGGCGATAGGCATCGACCGCGATGTCTTGGGTGGCGGAGGCGAAGGCCACGACCACGGCAATAGCGATCAGCCAGGACAGGTGTTTCTGTGGGTCGCAGAAGCCCATGCCGATCAATCCGAGGATCACCAGCGACTGGGACAAGACCAGCCAGGAACGTCGACGTCCGAGTTTGCCGAGCAGCGGCAGGCGCCATTGGTCGAGCAGCGGCGACCAGACCCATTTGAAGGCGTACGCCAAACCGATCAGGCTTGCATAGCCGATGGTCTCGCGGGCCACACCGGCCTCGCGCAGCCACACCGAAAGCGTCGAGAACACCAACATGTAAGGCAAGCCGGCGGCAAAGCCGAGCAACAACAGCACTAACGTCGAGGGGCTGGCATAGGCAGCGAGCGCGGCGCGCCAGGTTTTACGGGGCATGGGCTGGAGTCTGCCTCAGGTTTGCGAAAACAAAGCGCGCACTCTAACCGCTGTGCTCTACCGGGCGCCAGCCATGGCGCTGAATATCCACGCGATTGTTGCGCACCGTGACGCCTTCATCGCGCAAACGCGCGCGCTGCTCGTCGCCCGAGGCACTGCCCGCCGGCAGACTTATCCGACCACCGGCACCCAGCACGCGGTGCCAGGGCAGTCGGCTGTCCTCGGGCAGTTGGCTCAAGGTGCGCCCGACCCACCGAGCCGCGCGCCCCAGCCCAGCCAGTTGCGCCAGTTCGCCGTAGCTCACCACGCAGCCAGCGGGGACTTGCGCCAAAGTCAGGTAGAGCGCGGTGCGGCGCATTTCGGCGGGGGTTTGGGCTGATTGATTCACTGTGGTGCTATCCGGTTTATGGCGCGATCCGTTGAAATCGTCGGCATATTTGTAAGAAACGTCTGTAAACATGGTGGTGAGCGTTGAACTCAACCCCGATCCTTGAGTCAGTCCTTGCTCAGACGTTATCTAACACGATAATGCCCTCTTTTGCCAAAGCCCGAGCCTCGAATACGCTTATGTTGTCCAGAACCCTGCTGTGCCTAGCTGTTCTCAGCGCCTCAACCCCCTTGCTAGCAGACACCGTCTGGTTGAAGAACGGTGACCGCCTGACCGGCAAGATCAAGGTCTTCGACGGCGGTAAGCTGTTGATCCAGACCGATTACGCCGGCGCCATCCCGGTGGACTGGAAGCAGGTCAAGACCCTGGAAAGTGACCAGGAACTGCTGGTCAAGCAGGATGCCTATACCGGCGAAAAGGCCAAGTCCCTGCAGGCTGCGGATGACGGCAAAGTAGTGCTGGCCAATGGCGAGGCGCCCAAGACCGTCGAACTGGCCAGCATCCAGCAAATCATCAAGCCCAAGCCGGTGATTGAAGACCTGGTGTGGAAGGGCAACGTCGACATGGCGCTGGACTATAAGCGCGCCGAGAAAGATACCAACGATTACGACATCGATTTCAAGACCACCGCGCGTCATGGCCAATGGCGTCACACTGGCCAGGGCGAATACAACCGCGAGTTCCAGGATGATGTGAGCACCACGGACAACTGGGCGCTGGAATACGACCTGGACCGTTTCCTCACCGAGCACTGGTTCTGGCAGGGGCGTTTGACCTACAAGCGCGACAAAGTCGAAGACCTCGCCCGCCAACGCACCGTCGGTACCGGCCCGGGGTACCAGTTCTGGGACGACGAGTTGGGGGCGTTCTCCCTTGGTTCGCTGGTCAACCGTACCGACTATGAATATGCCGAAGGCGGTAAAGACAACTTCTATTCGGTGGCCATGAAATGGAATTACAACCGCTACCTGGTGGGCAAGACCGTCGAGTTCTTCACCAATGGGGAACTGGGCCGGCCGATCGATGGGCCCGTCGACTACTCTCTCGATGCTGAGATGGGCCTGCGCTACAAAGTCACCGAATGGGCATCGCTCAACCTCAAGGCCGAGCGCGACATGATCAGCGGCGACTCCGAAAGCAGCTTGAGCAAGACCCGCTACACCGCAGGCTTCGGCGTGGCCTGGTAATCGAGTCCCTGGCAACCGGTGCGTATATTGATTACCGTGTGTTGAGATCGATTCCCATAGACTGTGGGCGGCTGAATACCCGAGGAGTCATACGTTGAGCGCACAGGTTGCCAAGAACGCCCGAGAGCTGTTGCTCAAGGAATACCGTGGAGCCCTCTCCACATTATCCAAGGCCATGCCTGGCTTCCCGTTCGGTTCGGTGGTGCCTTACTGCCTGGACGAACTGGGCCGCCCGCTGATCCTGATCAGCCGCATCGCCCAACACACCCACAACCTGCAGAAAGACCCCAAGTGCTCGCTGTTGGTGGGCGAGCGCGAGGCGGATGATGTGCAGGCGGTGGGGCGCCTGACCTATCTGGCCGAAGCCGAGAAGCTGGAAGACACCGCTGCCATTGAAGCGGCCGCCGAGCGTTACTACCGCTACTTTCCTGATTCGGCCAATTACCACAAGGCTCACGATTTCGACTTTTGGGTGCTCAAGCCGGTTCGCCACCGCTATATCGGCGGCTTTGGCGCGATTCACTGGATCGACCAGTTGAGCCTGGCCAACCCGTTCTTCGGCAAGGCCGAGCGCAGTATGGTCGACCACATGAACAGCGATCACGCCAAGGCAATTGCTCACTATGTCGACCTGGCGGGGCTGCCCGCCTCCGAGCCGGCGCAACTGGCCGGCATCGACAGCGAGGGCATGCACCTGCGCATTGGCCAATCACTGTACTGGTTGCCCTTTGCCGAGTCTTGCAACACTCCGACACAAGTGCGCGAAGCCCTCGTTTCATTGGCTCATGCCCAGGCATGGCCAAAAAAAGAACCGGCTTCAGCTTGAATTCAGGCAGGGGTGGCGGCACCTAGTGTGTACTTGCAAGGCATTCTTGCGTTGAGGAACTCTTTTGATGCGCCCTTTTTTATTGCTCTTTCTGCTGTTCCCGGTGTTGGAGCTGTTCGTATTCGTTCAAGTCAGCAGTGCGATCGGCTTTTTCCCGGCCCTGTTGCTGATCATTCTCGGCTCGATGCTCGGCGTTCTGGTGCTGCGCGTCGCCGGGCTGGCGACGGCGCTGCGTGCCCGTGAAAGCCTGAACCGCGGCGAGCTGCCGGCCCAGACCATGCTCGAAGGCCTGATGATGGCCCTGGCGGGTGGCCTATTGATCCTGCCGGGTTTTATCAGCGATGTGATCGGCCTGGTCATGCTGCTGCCGTTCACCCGCAAACTGCTGGCCGGCAAGATGCGCCAGCGCGCCGAAGAAGCGGCGATACGCCAACGAGCGTTCGCCGACGACCTGCAATCGCGCGGTGGCCCGGCTCCACGCGAGCCGCTGGGGCGCGAAGGCGATGTGATTGAAGGCGAGTTCGAGCACCGCGACAGCAAATAACTGCTTCATCGGCACGGCACCTTTGGGTGCCGTGTTGCATTTCCCCGGCCGCAGACACAAAAAATTTCATCTACGCCCCCTTGTAATCAGCTTATGCGCCCTTATGTATCGGTCACCGCAAGGTTTCTGGTGGTGACACTAGACAGACTTCCGCGTTTCGCCCAGCGAACCGCGACCGGCACCGCCGGAATTTAACCCGCCGGAATTGATACCGGCCGATGAAAAACACAATTAGGAGAGATCGACAATGAGCAAGCTTCGTCCTCTGCACGACCGCGTCGTCATCCGTCGCAGCGAAGAAGAAAAGAAAACCGCTGGCGGCATCGTTCTGCCAGGTTCGGCTGCTGAAAAAGCCAACCACGGTGTGATCGTCGCTGCGGGCCCAGGCAAGACCCTGGAAAACGGTGATGTCCGCGCACTGGCCGTGAAAGTGGGTGACAAGGTTGTTTTCGGCCCTTACTCCGGCAGCAATACTGTGAAAATCGACGGCGAAGACCTGCTGGTGATGGCTGAGAACGAAATTCTCGCCGTACTCGAAGGCTGATTTCCCGCTCATTTTCCCGTTACTACAAAGTATTTAAGGAATATCGATCATGGCTGCTAAAGAAGTTAAATTCGGCGACTCCGCCCGCAAGAAAATGCTCACCGGTGTCAACATCCTGGCTGACGCAGTAAAAGCGACCCTGGGCCCGAAAGGCCGTAACGTGATCATCGAGAAGAGCTTCGGCGCTCCGACCATCACCAAGGACGGCGTTTCCGTAGCCAAAGAAATCGAACTGGAAGACCGTTTCGAGAACATGGGCGCGCAGCTGGTCAAAGACGTTGCCTCCCGTGCCAACGATGACGCAGGCGACGGCACCACCACCGCTACCGTTCTGGCTCAGGCCATCGTCAACGAAGGCTACAAGGCCGTCGCTGCCGGCATGAACCCGATGGACCTCAAGCGCGGCATCGACAAGGCGACCATCGCCATCGTTGCCGAGCTGAAAAACCTGTCCAAGCCATGCGCTGACACCAAGGCTATCGCCCAGGTGGGTACTATTTCCGCCAACTCCGACAGCTCCATCGGCGACATCATTGCCGAAGCCATGGAAAAAGTCGGCAAAGAAGGCGTGATCACCGTTGAAGAAGGCTCGGGCCTGGAAAACGAACTGTCGGTTGTAGAAGGCATGCAGTTCGACCGTGGCTACCTGTCCCCGTACTTCGTCAACAAACCAGACACCATGGTTGCTGAGCTGGACAGCCCGCTGATCCTGCTGGTCGACAAAAAGATCTCCAACATCCGCGAAATGCTGCCAGTACTGGAAGCCGTGGCCAAAGCCGGCCGCCCACTGCTGATCGTTTCCGAAGACGTTGAAGGCGAAGCCCTGGCCACTCTGGTTGTGAACAACATGCGTGGCATCGTCAAAGTCGCAGCCGTCAAGGCTCCAGGCTTCGGCGACCGTCGCAAGGCCATGCTGCAGGACATCGCCGTATTGACCGGCGGTACCGTTATCTCCGAAGAGATCGGCCTGAGCCTGGAAAGCGCCACCTTGGAAAACCTGGGTAGCGCCAAGCGCGTGACCATCTCCAAGGAAAACACCATCATCGTTGACGGTGCTGGCGTTGAAAGCGACATCGAGTCCCGTATCGCCCAGATCCGTGCGCAGGTTGCTGAAACCTCCTCGGACTACGACCGTGAAAAACTGCAGGAGCGTCTGGCCAAGCTGTCCGGCGGCGTTGCAGTGATCAAGGTTGGCGCCGGTTCCGAAGTTGAAATGAAAGAGAAGAAAGCCCGCGTTGAAGACGCCCTGCACGCAACCCGCGCAGCCGTCGAAGAAGGCGTGGTACCTGGCGGTGGCGTTGCGCTGATCCGTGCTCTGGAAGCCCTGACCGGCCTGACCGGCGACAACGCTGACCAGAACGTCGGTATCGCTGTGCTGCGTCGTGCTGTTGAAGCACCGCTGCGCCAGATCGCTGCCAACTCCGGCGACGAGCCAAGCGTTGTGGTCAACGAAGTCAAGAACGGCAAAGGTAACTACGGTTACAACGCTGCGACTGGCGTCTACGGCGACATGATCGAAATGGGCATCCTGGACCCTACCAAGGTGACCCGTTCGGCGCTGCAAGCAGCATCCTCCATCGGCGGTCTGATCCTGACCACCGAAGCGGCGATCGCTGATGCACCGAAGAAAGAAGGCTCGGCTGGCGGCGGTATGCCAGACATGGGCGGCATGGGTGGCATGGGCGGCATGATGTAAGCCAGCCTTACCCCTGTACTGAAAAAGCCCCGCCTGCAGTGATGCAGGCGGGGCTTTTTTTGTGCGCGCTGTCTGAGGTTCAGCGCGGCGCCAAGGGCCTCGATGGCCGATACAGCAACAAACCATACAGGCCCAGGCAGATCAGCCAGCAAAAAATCGCCGTCCACACATTGTGGGAAAAGAAGTGCGCCCCTTGCAGCATGCGGCTCACTGAAAAGATGCTGCCCAAGCCGGCCGCGAAGAGGAATGCGTAGCGGGCCATCCGCGGCTTGCGGTCACGCAGTGCAAAAAACAGCGCGAACAGGGCGAACCCGGTGGCCGCATGGCCGCCGGGCCAACAGCGCCCGGGTTTATCGGTGGCGGGGCGATGGCTCAACAGTGTGCTGTAGGTTTCCTCGCCACCGAACTCCTTGAGGCTCCACGGGCACTGCACGCCGGTCAGGGTTTTCAACGGTGAGACAAAGGCGGTCGCCAGTCCAAGGGACAGCACCAGGCAGCCCAGTTCGCGGCGGTAGGACTTGAGGCGTTGCAGGATAAACGTGCCGACAAACCCCAGGATCGCCATGACCGAAAACAGGATCACCAACTGCTTGGCGCGGTCATGCAGGATGTCTTCGAGCAAGAAGCTGTAGCGACCGACGAAGCCGCCCTCCGCCGCGTTGTAGAACCGTTTGGCGAGAGCCATGTCCAGTGGCGTCAGCTCCAGCAACAGCAATGCCAGCGCGGCGGCGGCGGGAATGCCCAGGTACAGCCGAAAATCAAGCGGCTTGGAAGCCGGCGCAACGGGAGGGGATGGCATGGCGGACCTTGATCGAAGACGTCCCGCACTCACCTGTGCGGGACGCTCTGTTTAGCGTGTGCTCAGCGCTGGGGCCTCGTCCTTGTGCCCCCTCCAACTCAGCAATTGTTGTTTGAACCCATAGCTGGCGGCCTGGTAGTAGGTGATCGCGCGCTGGATTAATGGATCATCGCTGTTCACCCGCAACTCCTGGCTCTCACCCAGGGCCTGGTCATGGCGACGCAGGCCCAGGCGTGGGCTGAGGATCGCCAGGTCCGTGCCGTCGAACAACCCCAGATGCTGGTAGTTGCCGACCACGACCCGAGGCGGCAGTGGGTTGTCCTGCAGCAGGTTGCGGCCAAAGAAGGTCGACTCGTAGCTCAGGTTGATCAGGCCCAACAGCGTCGGCGCAATGTCGATCTGGCTGGCCAATTGCGCGGTTTCCCGGGCATCGATCAGCGTTGGCGCATAGATGAACAAGGGGATCTGATAGTTGGTGATGGGCAGGTCTTCCTTGCCCGCGCTGCCGGCGGTGTGGTCGGCGACGAACACAAAGATCGTGTTATCGAACCACGGTTTCTTGCGCGCAGCGGCGAGGAATTCGCCGATGGCGTGGTCGGTGTATTTCACCGCGCCGTCGCGACCATTGCCGGATTTGATGTCGATGCGCCCATCCGGATAGGTGTAGGGACGATGATTGGAGGTGGTCATCAGTTGCAGCAAAAACGGCTGCTGCCTGGCGTAGTCGGCGTCGGCGAGCTTGAGGGTCTGTTTGTAGAGATCTTCGTCGGCCATGCCCCAGGCGTTTTTAAACGAAATTTCCGCTTCGGGCACGCTGCTCTGGTCTACGACCCGGTAACCGTTACCGCTGAAAAACGCGTTCATGTTGTCGAAGTAACCGCGCCCGCCGTAGACGAACACGCTGTCGTAGCCGATGGCGGAGAGTTGTTGTCCGAGGCTGGCGAACCCGCTCTCGCGGCCAATGCGCTTGACGATCGAGCGCCCCGGCGTCGGAGGGATCGCCAGGGTGATGGCCTCAAGGCCTCGATCGGTACGGGTGCCGGTGGCGTAGAAATTATTGAAATACAGGCTTTGTTTACGCAGCTCATCCAGGTTAGGCGTGAGGTTGCGCCCATCGCCATTGCTGCCCATGTACTTGGCGCTGAAACTTTCGATGGTCACCAGCACGATGTTGGGTTTGCGCAAGGTGCCGGGGTTGCTGATCTCGCGCCGGATATCCAGCGGGTCCTGGCCGACGAAGCGGGCGTTGGGTTCGCTGAGTTCGGCGCGCAATTGCAGGGCGACCACGTCGGTTGGCAAGGTTTTGTAGAACTGGGGGTAGTCCAGCTCGTTGTTACGGAACGCGGCGAAAAACTGATAGGGGCCGTTACTCGCCAGCTCGTTCTTGTAGGCGTTGCCGCCCTGGGTGCGCGGGCTGTCCTGACTGATCAGTTGCAGGCTGAGGCCGGCGGCGACCAGCAGCGCCACGGCGTTCAACACGCGGCCGCGCAGGGCCGGCAGCGGAGCGTTCATCGCCGCGTTGAACGGTTTGCGCAGCGCCAGGCTCAGCACAATGGCCAGCATCGCCAGCAGGCTCAGCAGCTTGCCGATCGGGTAGGACTCCAGCAGGTTGTTCAGCACCTCGTCGGAATACACCAGGTAATCGACGGCAATAAAGTTGAAGCGCACACCGAACTCGTCCCAGAACAGCCATTCGGCGACCGCGGTGAACAGCATGGCGAACAGGCTCACGGTCAACACCGCCTGCAGGAACCAGCGGTGTCCACGGCGGCGCCACAGTCCCGCAGGGCAGAGCAGTAAGTAAAGTCCCAGCGGCAGCGCCGCATAGGCCAGGAAACCCAGATCGTAGAGCACACCGACGCCAAACACCGGCAGCAGGTTGCCGCCGACTTCGTCCAGGTGAGTAATGAGCAGCACGCTGCGAGTGAGCAGGAAAACCACCAACCAGGCACCGGTGATCAACTGCAGATAGCGCATTGGCGCCGATTTGAAAAACCCCATGTCCATGTTCCTTATATCAATGGGCGGCGATATTCGTCCTGACGCTGTAGTCAGTTTGTGAAGCTATAGTGAAAAACTCGTTGAACGGTTGAATCGGTTGAAAACCCTTATCGACGCACCTTCCGGCTCTATCCCTGAGCCCCGCTTGGCCTTAAGCTGCGCGAGCCAACACGGCCGTTACCGCGTACGGAGACACTGCCCATGCGAATTTTATTGGTTGAAGACAACCGCGATATTCTGGCCAACCTGGCGGATTACCTGGGGCTCAAGGGCTACACCGTGGACTGTGCGCAGGACGGTTTGTCGGGCCTGCACCTGGCGGCCACCGAGCATTACGACCTGATCGTGCTCGACATCATGCTGCCCGGTATCGATGGCTACACCCTGTGCAAGCGCCTGCGCGAAGACGCACGCCGCGACACGCCGGTGATCATGCTCACCGCGCGTGACCAGTTGGACGACAGGCTGCAGGGCTTCAAGTCCGGCGCCGATGATTACCTGCTCAAACCGTTTGCCCTGTCGGAACTGGCCGCGCGCATCGAAGCCGTGCTGCGCCGTGCCCAGGGCGGCGGCCGCCGTGCCTTGCAGGTCGGCGATTTGAGCTACGACCTCGACACCCTTGAAGTCACCCGCGAAGGGCGCCTGCTCAAGCTCAACCCGGTCGGCCTCAAGCTGCTGGCGGTGCTGATGCAAAAAGTCCGCACGTGCTGCGCCGGGAAATCCTCGAAGAGGCGTTGTGGGGCGACGATTGCCCGGACAGCGACAGCCTGCGCAGCCACGTCCACCAGTTGCGCCAAGTCATCGACAAGCCCTTCGCCAAACCGTTACTGCAGACAGTGCACGGCGTTGGTTATCGTCTGGCCGAGGGGCGTGATGGAGTTTAAGCAAAGCCTTTCCCAGCGGATCATCATCGCCTTTGCCTTGATGAGTGCGTTGGTGGCGGGGGCCTTCGCCATGGGCATTATCGCGACCGTGCACCTGGTGGAAGAGAAGTTGATCTCGGCGGGCCTGGGCGGTGACTTGCAACGCTTGCTGCTGATGGACACGGTCGAAGACTGGCGCCACCGACCCGAGCCGGACCAGTTGTTCTATTTCAGCGGCGGGCCGGGCGATTTTGAATTGCCCAAGGACCTGCGGCATCTGGAGCCGGGCTTTCATGAAGTATTTCGCGAATCGCTGTCGTACCACGCCATGGTCGAAGTGATTGACGGGCGACGTTATGTGTTGCTGCAAGACCAAAGCGATTTCGAAGAGCGTGAGCGTGTGCTGTTTGCCGTGGTGCTGGTGGGCTTTGTGCTCAGCCTGGCATTGGCGGTGTTCCTCGGCTGGGTGCTGGCGCGCAAAGTGATGGCGCCGGTTGTACGCCTGGCCCGGCAGGTGCGTCACCGCGACCAGTTACTGGGCCTGGCACCGCCCCTGGCGCCGGATTATGCGGCCGATGAAGTGGGTGAGCTGGCGGTGGCGTTCGACGCCACGTTGGGGCGGCTGCGCGCGGCATTGTCTCGCGAGCAGTTGTTTACCAGC
Organism: Pseudomonas sp. S3_A03; assembly: GCF_054668275.1. Taxonomy (NCBI): domain Bacteria; kingdom Pseudomonadati; phylum Pseudomonadota; class Gammaproteobacteria; order Pseudomonadales; family Pseudomonadaceae; genus Pseudomonas; species Pseudomonas sp. S3_A03. The sequence continues at coordinate 2,881,498 of NZ_CP162753.1, read as the reverse complement.
GATGTGAGCCACGAATTGCGCACCCCCTTGATGGTATTGGCTAGCTCCTGCGAGCTGCTGCTGGAAAACCCGGCCATCGATCAGCGCGGGCGTAACCAGGTGCAGCGCATTGCCCGTGCCTGCGAAGAAATGCGCGAGCTGGTACAGACCTTCCTGATGCTGGCCCGCGCCCAGCATAACGATGCCTCTATGTCGGCCCAGGTCACCCTCAGCCAGGTGGCGGACGATTTGCTCGGCATCTGGCGTGAACAAATCGAACACAAGGGGTTGGAACTGATCTACCAGCCAGGCAACCCCCTGGACACGCGCTACAACACGACGTTCCTGCATGCGGTGATGGGCAACCTGCTGCGCAATGCCTTGCATTACACCGAGCATGGTTTTATCCGGCTGACCCTGGAGCCGGCGGGCTTTGTGGTGGAAGACAGTGGCGTCGGCATTCCAGAAGAGAAACGCGAAGCGATGTTCGAGCCCTTCGTGCGCGGCAGCGAGAAGCGTGGTGATGGCCTGGGGCTTGGTTTGTCGCTGGTGCAACGGATTTGCGAGAACCAGGGCTGGAGCGTCAGCCTCAGCACCATGGAGCCCAATGGCTGCCGCTTTCATGTCGAACTGGGTCAGCCCGGCGCCTGACCCGTCCACCCTGCCGCAATCCTCCCAAACATCGTCGTCATTCGGCGAAGATGGCCCCATGATATTGTTTATGTCTGTAAAGTTTTGAAATGTATGGGGTTGGACAGGACAGGTTTTTCACACATGGTTGACCTGTTGATCACAGTTCGGTGCTTAACGTTGTAGGCATCAGTAACTGGAGATCAGTGATGTCTAACCCTATCAAGCTCGAATTTTCCGAAAAGTATGACGATGAGCATGCGCGGGAATATTTACTCAAGCATCAAGACAATCTGGCGCGTCGCCTGTCCCATAAACGCGACGAGCAATTGGCTCGTGGCGCCCTGGCGATGGCCGGTGAGCCAGGTCTGGTACTGGACCTGCCGTGCGGCGCGGGGCGGTTCTGGCCGTTGCTGGCAGAGAAACCCAACCGTGTGATTATCGGCGCGGACAATTCAGCGTCGATGTTGAAGGTTGCAACCGTCGCCCAACCCGCGGAAGTTGTGAAACGGGTACGACCCTTGCAGACATCAGCCTTTGATATCGACCTGCCAGATAACGCGGTCGACAGCATTTTCTGTATGCGCCTGCTGCACCATATTGGTGACCCGGCGCACCGGCTGGCGATATTGCGGGAGTTCCAACGGGTTACCCGCGACAGTGTGATCATTTCGCTGTGGGTCGACGGCAATTTCAAAGCCTGGAAACGCAAGCGCCTCGAAGGGCAGCGGCGTAGAAAAGGTGAGCAGGAAAGTTACCAAAACAGATTTGTGTTACCAGCTGCTACTGTTGAGGCAGAGTTCGAAGAAGCCGGTTTTCGTGTCCAGGAGTCTCTGGACTTCATACCGTTGTACGCCATGTGGCGAGTGTATGTATTGCGCAAGAGGTAGCAGGATGGCAGTTGAGTGCGTAGCAGGCAGTCACGTAGCTCCCGAAGACAAGTTTGATTATTTCTGGCGCCAGCAAGGCGAGTGGGTCGAGGAACCCAATCGTCGGCGCGGCGGTGAAAGCGGTGTGCAACGCGTGATGAGCGCCAATGGCCGCTTGCTCTACAGCAAGCGCCAGACCGGGCACATCTATCGCAGTTGGCTGCACCCGTTCGGTCGCCCCACCGTGTTGCGCGAGCGGGACGCCATCAAGGGCCTGCGCTTGTTGGATGTGCGCGTACCGGAGCTGGTGTTCTGCGAGGCGCGTCGCGATGCGGATCACCACTGGAAGGCACTGCTGGTGACAGCGGCGCTTGACGGTTTCGACGAAATTGAACACTGGTACGCCGCCGGTGGCCGTGAACGCTACGGCGAAGTAGTGCACGAGCGTGTGCTCAAGGAATTGGCCGGCACCCTGGCGCGTATGCACAAGGGGCGCTGGCAGCACGGTTGCCTGTACATCAAGCATATTTTTGTGCGGGTGATGGGCGAGGGCGACTCGGCCACTGTGGACGTGGCACTGCTGGATTTTGAAAAATGTCGCCAGCGCCTGACCGCTCATCGGGCGGCGTCCCATGACATGCGGCAACTGCGCCGCCATTCGTCGTGGAGCGATAGCGACTGGCAAAAACTCAGCTACTTTTACGAGACGGCGTTTGGCAGCGCTATCAAGGGTTTAACCAAATGAAGCTAGAAATAGCACGAGGTCTGTTCCTGGTGGGGGCGTTGGGCGTTGCTGCCTTGGCCCTGGCCGCGTGGGAGCAGCCTCGCACACAGGTACTCAGTGCAACGCAGGAGGGCGCGCAATGCTTTTTGCCGCGCGTCGCCAAGGCGAGTGTGGCGGCCAAGCCTGATCACGAGCTGCTGCTGTTCATGTTTGGCATGTCTCAAGGGATGAGGCCACAGAGTTGAAACGATCAAGCCAGCCGAAAAGGGCCTTGCGATGCGAGGCCCTTTTTTTGCGTTATTCACCGCTGGGAAACGGCCAAACTCGGCTCAAATCAGGTGCAGATGGTTATCCCAGAGCCCCGCCGGCAACTCCAGCGGTGTTGCCACCAACGGTTGCTGGCGGCAATCGTAGAAGCGGCAACGCCCTTGACCGGAGGTGACGACAAAACCATCCGCCACCGCGCCGACACCCGCGCAGTCCGGTAACGGCCCATCCAGGCGCAGCTCGCCGCTGTCCATGTCCCAGATAAAGAAGCGGTTGCCACGCGGCGCGGTCAGCGCCACCAGGCGCAACTCGCTGTGCACCGCGACGCTGGCGGTGTAATGCCCCATCGCCTGCAACTGCTCATCGGCTACCGGGAAGGGGACGAACGGCTGCCCTGGCCGCTTGATCGCCAGCAGCTCGGAACGCTCTTGGGACGGCCCCATGAATTGCTGACCGGTAAGGATGGTGCCATCGCTGGCGATGCCCATGTGGCGCACGCTGTTCATCTGTTGCGCCAGGGTTTCCTTGCTGATCAGTGTGCCGTCGCGGCGCATCAATACCAGGCTTGGCTCCATGGCGTTGAGGTTCATCTCCACACGGCTTTCGGCTTCGGTGCGAATGCCGCCGTTGGCCACGATCAGTGTCTCGCCGTCGGGCATCCACGACACCTGGTGCGGGCCGATACCGTGGGTAGAAAGCTCACCGCTGTGCACCAGCCGCTCGCCTTCGAACTTATACACACCGAGCAGGCCGCGACCGGGGTCGGAGGTGTCGTTTTCGGTGGCGTACAGCCAGTCGCCGCTCTGGTGAATCACCGCATGGCCATAGAAGTGGCGATTGGCGTTCGAGGTAATGGTTTGCAGCAATGCGCCATCACGCAGGTCGATCAGGTAACTCTCGGTGCCTGGGCGTCGGGCAACAAACAACGCAATCGGTAGCGTGGGGTGGTTGATGATGTCGTGGCAACGCTGGCCAACCTGGGTGGCAAATACGGGTTTGCCGTCCAGGTGGTAGCCCACGGCGTAGTGCTTGCCGTCCGCATCATCCCGCGCCGACAACAGCAGCGGGCGTTTGTCTTTGCTTTTGAACAGCGTCCAGCCACCCAGGGTGAGTGCGCTGAGCAGTACGCTGCCAATGGCCAAAGCCTGTCGCCTGAGCATCATCAGTCACCGTCGTTGGCGTTAAAGCCCAGTTGGATGCCCAGCGCCTTGGCCAGTTCGCCTTCGTGCAGGCGGTGAACCACATTGAGGCTGTCGTAGAGGTCATTGAGTTGCTGGCGCCCGGCGTCATCGTTCAACAGTTCGTTGAGGGTGCGCTGGTTGCTGGCGAACAGTTTCAGCGATGCTGCATAGGCAGCGTCGATCTTGTCGGCCAATGGCTTCTGATCCGCCGGCAGCAGGCCGCGCAGGCCCTTGTTGTCGACGCCGACCCACACGGTCTGGGCGGCGGCGAGGCTGGCCTCCAGGCTTTGCAGGGACGACTGGCTGCGCCATGCGTCAGCCTGGAACGGCTGCGGGATGCCCTTGGTCTGGCGGCCCATCGGCGTGCCGAGTTTTTCTTCAGGGTGTCCAGCGCGGTCACTTGCACACGCAGCAGATCAGCGATCGCTTCGTGGGAATCGGCGTAGCGCTGGTTGGGAAACTTGCTCATCTGCGCGAGCATGCCGTCGGTGCTATTCCAACTGGCCAGGATCTCTTCAGCCAAGGCTTTCTGACGGTCGCCGATGGCCACCAGCAGCGGGCAATAACGCGCTTTCTGTGCCGCGTCGGCGAGGTCGGTCTTGGCGTCGTAGAGGATGTATTCGTAGGCCGACAAGCCTTGTACCACCACGCTGGACTTGGCCAGTTCGGCGCCGTCGATCTGCGGCTGGCTGGCGACCAGTTGTTCTACCTGACGGCCCACCAGGTTCTTTTTGTCCGGCCAGAACTGCACCTGCCACGAACGGTTGCCTTCAGCCAGCGGGCCGATCAGCAGCGGTTGCAACTCGGCCCAGGCTTTTTGCGCGTGGAGGAAGTCTGCGCGGGCGGTGTCCAGGCTCTCCTTGCCTTGGCAGTAGGCCAGGGCGCTGACGGCCAGTTGACGGTCGGCCTCGACCCAGCGGCTGTAGGTCGGCAGGATCACTTGCTTGGCGATCGCCGCCGAGGTCAGGGCTTGCGGGTCTTGTGGCGAGCAGGCGCCCAGCGCAAGGGCGGCCAGGCTGGTGAACAACAACTTGGGACGGAACATGTCGAGCTCCCTTCTGTAAGTGGGGCAAAGCTTATAAAGAATTCAGGAACGCCAGCAACGCAGCGCGCTGCTCGGCATTGAAGGACAACACATGCTGCTGCGCCGCTTGTGCCTCACCGCCGTGCCAGAGCACGGCTTCCAGCAGGTTGCGCGCGCGGCCGTCATGCAGAAACTGGGTGTGGCCACTCACGGTTTGCGTCAGGCCGATGCCCCACAACGGCGCGGTGCGCCAGTCGCGGCCGCCGGCCTTGAATTCGCTGCGGTTGTCGGCCAGGCCCGGGCCCATGTCGTGCAACAGCAGGTCGCTGTAGGGGCGGATCACTTGGTTGGCCAGTTCAGGTTCGGCGGCCGTCGCTGCGGTGGTGAACGACGGTTTGTGACAACCCTGGCAACCCGCCTGGTAAAACAGGTTCTTGCCGTCCAGCACTTGTGGGCTGTCGACATCGCGACGCACGGGTACGGCGAGGTTGCGGGTGTAGAACAGCACCAGGCGCAGGATGTTATCGCTGACCTCCGGCTCGCCGTCGGGGCCGTTGCCGTTGGGCGCCTGCTTGCAGGCCACTTGGGCGTCGGTGCAGTCATCGAAGGGTCTCAGGGAGGTGGTGAGGCCCATATCACCAGAAAACGCGTGAACATTTTGTTGATTGAGGTTGGGTTGCCCGGCTTTCCAGCCAAAGCGCCCCAGAACAGTCTTTTGCCGGGCGTCATCCCACACCCAATTCGCGCGGCCGACCAGGGCTTCTTTATCGGCGGTTTTCGCGTCGGTGTTGCGCAGGATATCCGCCTCGCTGATGGCTTCGAGCAGGCCCAGGCCGATCATCGGCGGGGCGATGCGCGCAGAAAAACGCGTGTCGGGGTGCATCGGGCCATAGCCCAGTTGGGTGATCTGCAGGTTTGGCTGGCGCAACTCGACGACGGTACCGTCCTTGAAGGTGACGTTGACCGGCGTGTAGTCGACGCGCACCTTGCCTTCGGGTTCTACACCGGGCACGGCCATGTCTTGCAATTGCCCGCCATAGACCGGCTCGGGCACCACGCCGGCCTGCTCAATGAGTTTGGCGTAGGTGGGCGCATCCGGGATCGACAGACGCACCAGCATCGACACTGCATTGGCGGCGTCGGGCAGCGGCGGGTGGCCACGGCCATCCTTGATATGGCAGTTCTGGCAGGCGTTGGTGTTGAACAGCGGGCCCAGGCCATCACGCGCGGTGGTGGTGGACGGCGCGATCACCCAGGGGCTGCGGAAAAAGCTGTTGCCGACGCTGAAGTCCAGGCGGCGCGTGGGCGACAGGTTGGCCGACGGCAGGGAAAACGCGTTCTGGTCGCGCTTGTTCACCGTCGCCGCGCCGCCCGCACGCGCCTCACCCGGCTCGGCCTTGGCAAACCTGGGGGCGTTATCGCACGCAGTGAGGCCCAGGGCCATGCAAGCGATGGACAGACGAAAAAGCGAGCGGAACATCGAGTTTCCTGAACGAAGGCGAAAAATCTGGTCGCAAAGTCTAACAGGGCCGGGGGGAATGAATAAGAGCAATTATCGTTTGGTGGTAGCCGATTCATTCCCGCTAGAATGACCGCACATTTTTTTTGGAGGTGACCAATGCAGGCTATCGACGCTTTGCTCAACCGTGTTTCCGTGCCGCGCTTGCTGGAGCCGGCACCGACCCAGGCGCAGCGCGACGTGTTGTTCGCCGCCGCCATGCGCGCGCCTGACCACGGCCAGCTGCGTCCTTGGCGTTTCCTCACGGTGGAGGGCGCCGCCCGCGAGCGGATGGGCACGCTGCTGGCCGAAGCCGCGCGCCTGCAAGACGCCGACGCCCCGCAAGCCGCCATCGACAAGGCGCAGAACGGCCCGTTGCGCGCACCGCTGGTGGTGGTGGTGATTGCCCGTTTGCAGGAACACTTCAAGGTACCCAAATCCGAACAGTTGCTGGCCGCTGCCTGCGCCGCCCACGGCATTCTGCTGGCGGCATACGCACAGGGGATCGGCGCGGTGTGGCGCACCGGCGAATTGTCTTACTCCGCTCATGTCGCCAAGGGCCTGGGGCTGAAGCCGGATGAAGAAGTGATTGGCTTCCTTTACCTGGGCACGCCGCAAAACCCACCGCGCACGGCGCCGAAGGAAGATGTGGCGCAGTTTGTTCAAGCCTGGAACGGTCTTTGAACGATCACTGAGCTGCTTGATGTGGGCGCTGGCAAACCTCGCTCCCACAGCGGCTTCATGGCGTTGGTGAGCGGATCGTTGGCGGTGCAGGAGCGTTCAGAGCGGCTGGGCATGCCGTTCGGGGCGTGACCAGATCCACAGGTTGCCCAGGCTCATGCCGGCAATGGCCAGGTAAATCGGCCAGCCGTGGTCGAGCATCACCAGCATCACTATGGCGCACAGCAGCATGCTCACGGTGGCGCTGACCTTGGCCCTGCGCGCGATGATCTTGCCGTTGCGCCAGTTGAACAGGATCGGCCCGAACAGGCGGTGGTTTTCCAGCCAGGCGCTGAGGCGTGGCGAGCTTTTAGTGGCAGCCCAGGCAGCCAGCAGGATGAATTCGGTGGTGGGCAAACCCGGCACGACAATCGCCACCAACCCGATGCCCAGGCTGACGTAGGCCAGCAGTCCGAAAAGGAGCTGGACGATTTTCGAGGTGGATTGGGTTTTACCGGTCATGGTGAAACTTATCTGGGGAGAAGGTTTACAAAAGTGCGAACTGAAATGCAGTTTAACGGTGGAAGGGGGCTTGCACCCTCCCACAGTTGATCGCATTTCAATTCAGACGTCAGGCCAGTTCAGGCGCGCTAGCGTACGCCTGTTCCAGCAACACGGTGAAGCGTACAAACGCATCGACCGCGCCTTGTTCCACGGCGGCTTCTTCTTCGGCGCTCAATTGCAGAGCATCCAGGGTGCGGGTGAAGCTCTTCCAGCCTTCGGCGCGACCGCCGGCCGGTTCGCCCAGGTGGCGGGCCCCGAAGGTTTCGCTCAGGCCCAGGCCCACGGCGCGTTTGATCAGGAACGCGGCGCCCAGCTTGGAACCTTCAGACACGAACAGCCAGCCCAGCGCTTGGGCCTTGCTTGGGTTCTTGAGCGCGCCGGCCACCGGTGCGGGCACTTCAGTGTCCAGGTCGGCAAGGTCCAGTTTGGCGGCGTCGGCGCGGCAGCGCGCGGCCAGGTCCGGGACGATCTTGATCAGTTCGGCATCGTTGTACAGGCCCACCAGTTCCGATTGGAACAAGTACTGCGCCACCACGAAACGGGCAAAGTTGGCCTGGGTTTCGAACGGTGCATGGGCTTTTACCAGCGCATCGAGCTTGGTGTGCGGCTCATTGGTGATCTGGTTCAAGCGCTGGGAGCGCAGGCTTGGGCGTTCTGCGGTAGGGGAAGCGGTCATGAAAAAGTCCTTGAGAAGGGAAGCGCCTTGTTGCCCTAAAGAGAGCGGTTATCAACTAGACGAACAAGAAGACGCGGCACAGTAAAAAATCCACACCTGGCCGATGAAATCTCGGCGAGGTGAGGGAGGCGTGGTCAGATGTCCCAGACCACGTTGATCGCAAAGTTGCGACCCGGCTGGGTCAGGCGGTCAAGGTTGGCGGGGCCCGTCACTGCGGCTTCGCCGACGCTGTCGTAGCTGCGCACGTCATCCCAGTTCCAGTACTTTTTGTCGGTCAGGTTGTAGAAGCCGCCGTTGAGGGTCACGTCGTTGGTCACCTTGTAGTAGGCGGTCAGGTCGAGAATGCCGAAGCCCGGGGTCTTGAACGGGCCTTCGGTGCTGCCGTCGGGGGCGTGAAAGGTGCTGCTGTCGACGCGATTCTGTTTTTTCACCAGGGTCCAGCTCAGCAGGCCACCGTAGTTGTCCTGCTCATAGCCCAGGCCGAACACGCCCTTGAGCGGGTTGACGCTGTTAAGCGGTTCACCGTTGTCGTCGTTGCGGCCGTGGGCGTAGGCAACCGCGCCTTGGGTGTAGAGGCCTTGTGGCGCGCCGAATGCGTCCAGGTTCAGGCGGCCCTTGGCTTCTACGCCCTTGACGGTGGCGCGTTTGATGTTCACGGCCTTGAACTGCTCGACGGTACCCGCGACCACGGCGTTGTCTTCGTCGATAAAGTCGCGGTACTTGTTGTAGAACACCGCGATCTCAAAGACCCCTCGTCAAACTTCCCGCGAAGCCCGGTTTCGATGCCCTTGCTGGTTTCCGGCTTGAGGTCGGGGTTCGGCTCCACGAGATAGCCGATGTTCAGGTTCTCGAAGCGCCCATAGAGGGATTTGGCCGAGGGGGTGCGGAACCCTTCGGCGTACTGGCCGAACCATGTGTAGTGATCGGTCAGGGCGTAGGTCAGGCCAAATTTGGGCGTGACACGGTGCCAGGTTTTTTCCTTGTCGCTCACTTGGTCCGCACCGGTGGGGTTCACGGTGTTGAGGAATTCCTCGGTCAGCTTGGGTTTGAGCCGGGTGTAGTCGTAGCGCACGGCGGGCAGGAACGTCCATTTATCCCAGCTGATCTGGTCTTGTGCGAACAAGGAGTAAGCGTTGATGGTCGGGTCGGGGAAGTCACTGGACTTCTTCACGCTGTCGCCGGCTTGCGGGCTGGGCGCGCCGATGGCCGTGCAACCGGAGCCGACAGCGAGGCAATAGGCCGAGCCCTCGCGGGACCCGGTGACTTTTTGCTGTTTGAGCGTCGTGCCGTAGGTCACCTGGTGATCGGTTTCACCCAGGCTGAATGCTTTGTCCAACTGAGCGTCGAAAACCCACTGTTTCTCTTCGTAAAGCGTGTCGCGGGTACGCATCACGCGCCGGCCCGACTGATAGATTTCGGCGGTCGTCTGGTCGGTCTTGGCGATCTGGTAATTGAGGCTGGTCTTGATGCGGTCGGCTATCGGTGACGCGAGGGCGAAGCTGTTTTCCAGGCCGAAACGTTCGCGGGTAATGGTGTCGTTGCCGCGACGGTCACGGTACAGGTTGAAACCGCGCCCGCCGATGAACGGGCCGCCCACCGCGTTCTTGAGGTTGATGTCGCGATCATCCTTGTACTTCTCATATGTCAGGCCCAGGCGGTTGTCGTTACCGTAGTTCCAGCCCAACTTGGCCAGCACGTTGGTGGTGCGCGCGTCTTCCGGGTTGGCGCCGGTGCGGTCCAGCCCGGTGGCGTTATTGCCGTCATAGGATTCGGTTTCATGGCCGTTGCGCTGGCTCAGGTGCAGCAGGCCGTCGAAGTCCTGCACGCGACCGGCGAAGGTGCCGGACGTCAGCCAGCTCTCATCGGCGGAGCTGTAGCCGGTCTTCAGGCGGGCGCCGACATCCTGGCCGGGCTTGATGATGTCATCCGGGTCGAGGGTGAAATAGCTCACCGCGCCGCCGATGGCGCTGCTGCCATACAGGGCTGAGGCGGGGCCACGCAGGATCTCTACGCGCTTGACGATTTCCGGGTCGACATAGTTGCGGCGGGTCTTGGCGTAGGGGCCGTTGAAAAAGTTGTCGGGTACTTCCACGCCGTCCACTTGGGTGAGGATGCGGTCGCCATCGATGCCGCGGATGTTGAAACCGGCATTGCCCGACCGTGTGCCGGCGCCGCCCACCGACACGCCGGGCTCGTAGCGCGCCAGTTCGCGGATGGTGTTCACGTTCTGACGGTCCAGCGCTTCGCGTTCATGCACGCTGACGGTGCTGGGCACACTGTTCACATCCTGTTCGTTGCGAGTGGCGCTGATGGTCACCTGCTGCAGGTTGAGGGTGCCGCCGGCTGCGCGTTTCTCCAGCACGATGCTGTTATTGCCCAGTTTGCGGTAGCCCAGGTTGGTCCCCACCAACAGCCGGTCCAGCGCTTTTTCCGGCGGCAGCGGGCCGCGCACGCCAGGCGACGACACGCCTTGGCCGAGCTCTGCCGGCAGGCCGACTTGCCAGCCGGTCACGGCAGTAAATGCGTTGAGCGCCGAGACCAGCGGCTGCTGCTCGATGCTGAAGGTGTAATTGCCGTGGCTGCGCGCGGCGGGCTCGGCGGCGCTGGCGGTCATCACCGGCACGCCGGCCAGCAGGATGGCGGCGGTCAGCAAGGACAGGACGGGCGAAGAAGACCGGCGATTGAAACGAGAGGACATCGAGAGCGCTCCGGGGTACGAATCTTATAGTTGCGAACCGAACCAAATAGGAATCAGTTGCATTGGCTAAGACGAGACGTACCACCGAGGGCTATCGAGTAAAAATTGTTCTCATTTAATTCAGGATAACCAGCGCCGGGTATTCCGAGAGCGTGGCCGAGGTGATGTGTGCCAGGGAACGCACCACGTCCAGCGGCTGGTCGAGGCGGTAATTTCCGGTGACGGCGACGCGGGCGAGACGGTCGTTGGTGTTGACGATCCAGCCGGGATAATACCGACGCAATTCGGCAAGCACTTCGCTCATCGGGCAGTTTTCGAAGATCAGCCGGCCTTGGACCCAGGCCAGGTCTTTGTTGGCATCCAGCTTGGCCGGCTGGCCGAAGCCTTTGGGGCCGATGCGGATACTTTGCCCCGCGCTCAGGCGCACGCGGGCGTCGTCGACGGTGTTGCTCAGGTCGACATCACCACGCTGCACTTGCACCTGGGCCTCGCCATTGAGGTAGCGCACGGCGAAGGCGGTGTCACGTACGCTGGCGCGCACTGGGCCGGCGTCGATCTGCAAGGGCTGGTCGTGGTTCGGCGTGACTTCAAAAAACGCTTCGCCCTGGTACAGGCGGGCGATGCGCTGGTGATCCTTGACGTCGCTGGAAAACGCCGAGTTGGTGTTGAGCAGCACTTTGGAGCCATCGTCCAGTTGCAAGCGCTGACGTTCGCCGACCACGGTGAGGTGGTCGGCTTGCAGGCGCACCGGCAAATTGCTGAAGCTGAACAGGCCGATCAACAGCACGGCGGCTGTTGCCAGTGGCTTCCAGTACGGTTTGATCCGGCGCCAGGCGCTGGGCGTGCGCGGCGCCGCCAGGGCCGCGGCGGCGCTGTGTACCGGCGCGCCACCCCAGGCCGCCTGGGCTTTTTCGAAGGCATTGGCGTGGGCCGGGTCGCTGGTCAGCCAGCTTTCAAACTCGGCCTGCTGCCCGGGCTGCGGGCACTGCAGGGCGATCAGCCAGTCGAGGGCCTGGTCCATAGCCGCGTCTTGCAACACCTCATGAGCCAGCTCATGGGCGCGCAGTTTGTTCGGGTCTGTCACGGTGTGCCTCGGGTCTTCGCCACGTTCTATTCATTTCCTACGGCTTGGGTCGACATTTCTGTCGGATGCAGCTTAAGGCCGATCCAGCCGTTCGGCCACACCTACGCAAATGGCCATGATCAATTTCAGTTCTTTTTGCACGGTGCTCAAGGACACGTTCAACTGATCGGCAATCTCCTGGTAGCTGCAACCGTGCAGGCGGCTGAGGATGAAGATCTGCTGCTGGCGCGCGCTTAACTGGCCCAGGCTGACGCTCAGGTGTTCCAGCAACTGCTCGGCCTGGGTGGCGTCTTCGGGGGGCTGATGGGGGCGGCAACGCTTTGTAGGATGTCCAGCGGTACATCTTCCTGCAACGTACGGGCCTGGATCCGACGCGCGCGCAGGTGATCCAGCGCCAGGTTGCGTGCGGTTTGATAGACGAAGGGTTCGAGGTGATCGATGGGCCGCTCGCTCAGGGCCCGGGTGACGCGCAGGTAGGTTTCCTGCAACAGGTCCTCGGCGGTGCTGTGGTTATTCACCATCCGCTGCAAGGTGCGTAGCAGAATCACCCGTTGGGTGAGAAAGACATGGTTAAAGCGAGATTGGCTCACAGGCGTACCCGACCGATTTTCAGTTAATGATAATGCTTATCATCAACTGAAATGGCAAGTGGCTATTGCTGCAGGCCTACATAGAGCAAATGCGGGAAGGGGGCTTGCCCCGATAGCGCGGTGTCAGTCACCCCATCTCTGACTGATAAATCGCCATCGGGAGCAAGCCCCCTCCCACAAAAGCCACATGCACAACGCTCGTTATTCGGCGTTGCACAGTGCCAGGCAGTTATCCAGCATGCGGTTGGAGAAGCCCCACTCGTTGTCGTACCAGGCCAGCACTTTGAGCAGCTTGCCGCTTACCTTGGTGTGGTTGGCGTCAAAAATCGACGACAGCGGGTTGTGGTTGAAGTCGCTGGAAACCAGCGGCAGGGTGTTGTAGCCGAGGATTTTCGAGTGCTGGCTGGCTTCCTTGAGCAGCGCGTTGACTTCTTCGGCGGTGGCTTCTTTTTTCAACTGTACGGTGAGGTCCACCAGCGACACGTTGATCACCGGCACACGCACGGCCATGCCGGTCAGCTTGCCCGCCAGCTCCGGCAGTACCAGGCCCACCGCTTCGGCGGCGCCGGTCTTGCTCGGGATCATGTTCTGGGTGGCCGAACGCGCACGGTACGGGTCGGTGTGGTAGACGTCGGTCAGGTTCTGGTCGTTGGTGTAGGCATGGATGGTGGTCATCAAGCCGCTTTCGATACCCAGCTCGCGATGCAGCACCTGGGCGACCGGTGCCAGGCAGTTGGTGGTGCACGAGGCGTTGGAGATGATCTGGTGGGACTGGCGCAGAATGTCATGGTTCACGCCATACACCACGGTGGCGTCCGCACCCTTGGCCGGTGCCGAGATGATCACCTTGCGTGCGCCGGCGGTAATATGGGCGGCAGCCTTGTCACGGTCGGTGAACAGACCGGTGCATTCAAATACCACGTCGATCTTGTGTGCGGCCCATGGCAGGTCGGCCGGGTTGCGAATGGCACTCACGGCAATCCGGTCACCATTGACGGTCAGGCTTTCCTGATCGTGGGCGACCTCTGCGTCGAAAGTACCGTGCACGGTGTCGAATTTAAGCAGGTGGGCATTGATCGAGCTGTCGCCCAGATCATTGATGGCGACGATCTGCAAATCCTGGCGATAGCCTTGGGTATACAGTGCGCGCAGGACATTACGGCCGATACGGCCAAAACCATTGATTGCGATACGAAGAGTCATTGGAAGGTGCCTGTCGTCGATTTGTTGTAAGAATTACAAGATTATTCGCATAAAAATAGAAAACAAGCCTTTTTAGTGGCAATATTTTGTTCAATCTACAACGAGTGACCTGAATCAACTGGTCCGATGATTTAAACGACACCCTGCCATCCCATGCGCTGCGGGCGTTTGATCAGCATAGACACTCAGGTCGCCACATCCGTTAGCCTGGAGTTCTACACATGCATCCCCGCGTTCTTGAGGTCACCGAACGGCTTATCGCCCGCAGCCGCGCCACTCGCGAGGCTTACCTTGCGCTCATTCGCGGTGCCGCCAGCGACGGGCCGATGCGTGGCAAGCTGCAATGCGCCAACTTCGCCCACGGCGTGGCCGGTTGCGGCACCGAAGACAAAAACAGCCTGCGCATGATGAATGCCGCCAACGTGGCAATTGTTTCTTCATATAACGACATGCTTTCGGCGCATCAGCCGTACGAACATTTCCCGGAACAGATCAAGAAAGCCCTGCGCGAAGTCGGCTCGGTCGGCCAGTTCGCCGGCGGCACCCCGGCCATGTGCGACGGCGTGACCCAAGGCGAGCCAGGCATGGAACTGAGCCTGCTCAGCCGTGAAGTCATCGCCATGTCCACGGCGGTTGCGCTGTCCCACAACATGTTCGATGCCGCGCTGATGCTGGGCATCTGCGACAAGATCGTCCCCGGCCTGATGATGGGCGCGCTGCGCTACGGCCACTTGCCGATGATCTTCGTACCGGGCGGCCCGATGCCCTCAGGCATTTCCAACAAGCAGAAGGCCGACGTGCGCCAGCGCTACGCCGAAGGCAAGGCCACCCGCGAAGAGCTGCTGGAATCGGAGATGAAGTCCTACCACAGCCCCGGTACCTGCACCTTCTACGGCACCGCCAACACCAACCAATTGCTGATGGAAGTGATGGGCCTGCACCTGCCGGGCGCCTCGTTCGTCAACCCGTACACACCGCTGCGTGACGCCCTGACCCGCGAGGCCGCGCATCAGGTCACACGCCTGACCAAGGCCAACGGCAACTTCACGCCGATCGGCGAAATCGTCGACGAAAAATCCATCGTCAACTCCATCGTCGCCCTCAACGCCACCGGTGGTTCCACCAACCACACCTTGCACATGCCGGCCATCGCCATGTCGGCGGGCATTATCCTCACCTGGCAGGACATGGCCGACCTCTCCGAGGTGGTGCCGACCCTGTCCCACGTGTACCCGAACGGCAAGGCCGACATCAACCACTTCCAGGCGGCGGGGGGCATGTCGTTCCTGATCCGCGAGTTGCTTGAGGCCGGCCTGCTCCATGAAGACGTTAATACCGTCGCGGGCAAGGGCCTGAGCCGTTACATCCAGGAGCCGTTCCTGGTCGACGGTGAACTGGTCTGGCGCGACGGCCCCATCGAAAGTCTCGACGAAACCATCCTGCGCCCCGTGGCCCGCGCGTTCTCGCCCGAGGGCGGCCTGCGCGTGATGGAAGGCAACCTGGGGCGTGGCGTGATGAAAGTTTCCGCCGTGGCCCCTGAGCATCAGGTGGTTGAAGCACCGGCGGTGGTATTCCAGGACCAGCAGGACCTGGCCGATGCGTTCAAGGCCGGCCAATTGGAAAAGGACTTTGTCGCGGTCATGCGCTTCCAGGGCCCGCGCTCCAATGGCATGCCGGAGCTGCACAAGATGACGCCGTTCCTCGGTGTGTTGCAGGACCGCGGTTTCAAAGTCGCGTTGGTGACAGACGGGCGTATGTCCGGCGCGTCGGGTAAGATCCCCGCCGCGATTCACGTCAACCCCGAAGCCCAGAGCGGCGGGCCGCTGGCGCGGGTGCGCGATGGCGATATCATTCGCGTGGATGGCGTGACAGGTACCTTGGAGCTTAAGGTAGACGCCGAAGAATTTGCAGCGCGCACGCCTGCCACGGGCCTGTTGGGCAATAACGTGGGCGCCGGTCGCGAGCTGTTTGCATTTATGCGCTTGGCCGCAAGCTCCGCAGAGCAGGGCGCCAGCGCCTTTACCTCTGCCTTGGAGACGCTTAAGTGAAGCTTGCGCTGGTCGGTGATATCGGGGGTACCAACGCCCGTTTTGCGTTGTGGCGGGATTCGGCACTGCATTCGATTCGTGTGCATGCCACGGTGGATTACTCCAGCCCTGAAGAAGCGATCAAGGTCTATTTGCAGCAAGAAGGCCTGAACATCGGCGATATCGGCGCAGTCTGCCTGTCGGTGGCCGGGCCGGTGAGCGGCGATGAATTCAAATTCACCAACAACCACTGGCGCCTGAGCAAGGCTGCGTTCTGCAACACGCTGCAGGTGGAGCAACTGCTGTTGGTGAATGATTTTTCGGCCATGGCCCTGGGCATGACCCGTTTGCAGCCCGACGAATACCGTGTGGTGTGCGCGGGCACGCCGGAGCCGTTGCGCCCGGCGGTGGTAATCGGCCCGGGTACTGGCCTGGGTGTCGGCACCTTGCTGGACCTCGGCGCAGGTCGTTACGCGGCGTTGCCGGGCGAGGGCGGCCATGTCGACCTGCCCCTGAGCAGCCCGCGGGAAACTCAGTTGTGGCAACACATTTACAACGAAATCGGCCACGTCAGCGCCGAAACCGCCTTGAGCGGCGGCGGGTTGCCGCGTCTGTACCGGGCGATCTGTGCGGTGGACGGCCACACGCCGGTGCTGGAAACGCCCGAAGCCATCACGGCGGCGGGTTTGGCCGGCGATCCGATCGCCATGGAAGTGTTGGACCAGTTCAGCATCTGGCTGGGCCGGGTTGCAGGCAATAACGTGTTGACCACCGGTGGGCGCGGTGGCGTGTACATCGTGGGCGGGGTGATACCGAGGTTTGCCGACTTCTTTATCACCAGCGGTTTCGCCAAAAGCTTCGCGGACAAAGGCTGCATGAGTGACTATTTCAACGGCATTCCGGTGTGGCTGGTGACAGCGCCGTATTCGGGGTTGACCGGGGCGGGTGTGGCGCTTGAGCAGGCTTTTACGTAGGCATCAAGAACACCCCATAACAACAAGGAGGACCCCGTGAGCGTAATCAGTAAATCGATTCTCCTCGTCGACGACGACCAGGAAATCCGCGAATTGCTGCAAACCTACCTCAGTCGCGCCGGTTTCCAGGTGCGGGGCGTACCGGATGGTGCGGGGTTCCGTCAGGCGATGAACGAGGCGCCGTGCGACTTGGTCATCCTCGATGTCATGCTGCCGGACGAAGACGGCTTCAGCCTTTGCCGCTGGATCCGCCAGCACCCGCGCCAGGCGCAGGTGCCGATCATCATGCTGACCGCCAGTTCCGATGAGGCCGACCGCGTGATCGGCCTGGAGCTGGGCGCCGACGATTACATCGGCAAGCCGTTCAGCCCCCGTGAGTTGCAGGCGCGGATCAAGGCCCTGTTGCGCCGCTGCCAGTTCGGTCAGGAGCGCAGCAGCGGCGGCGATGTGCTGGTGTTCGATGAATGGCGCCTGGACATGATCAGCCATCGGCTGTTTCACGTGGATGGCGAAGAGGTGATCCTTTCCGGTGCCGATTTTGCCTTGCTCAAATTGTTTCTCGACCACCCACAGGAAATCCTCGACCGCGACACCATCGGCAACGCCACCCGTGGCCGCGACCTGATGCCGCTGGACCGTATCGTCGACATGGCCGTGAGCCGCCTGCGCCAACGCCTGCGCGACACCGAAAAGCCGCCGCGGCTGATCCGCACCGTGCGTGGCAGCGGTTATCAACTGGCAGCCAGCGTGGTTGCCGGCAATGCCCACTGAGCCTGTAACCGAACGCCGCCGCCGCTTCCCGGTGCCGCGCTCATTGCTGGGGCGCATGCTGCTGCTGACCTTGCTGGTGGTGCTGTTCGCCCAGGCGCTGTCCAGCGTGATCTGGGTGTCGCAGTTACGCGCGACCCAGCTCGAAGGCCTGGTCACCAGCGCCCGGAGCCTGGCGCATTCGATGACCGCCAGCGTGAGTTACTTCCGTTCGTTGCCGGTGGCCTATCGGCCGTTGGTCCTCGACCAATTGCGCAGCATGGGCGGCACCCGGTTCGTGGTGACGCTCAACGATCGCCCGCTGGAGATGCAGGTACTGCCCGAAACCCCGCGCAAACAAGCGGTGCTGGTCGCGGTCGATGAAGTACTGCGCCAGACCCTTGGCGCCGACGTGGTGATCTCAGTGGAGTTCGTCAGTGCCGAAGACCTGCGCATCTTCAATGCCGGCCTCAAGCTTGATGAGCTGCCGCGCTCCTGGGCTCATTACGCCTTGACGCTGGAGCCCGTGAACCCGCCGGTGCTGGTCACCCAGATTCAACTCGCCCCCGGCGAATGGCTGTACATCGCCTCGCTGTTGCCCGAGCCCTACACCAGCCTTGAGGAACAAGGCCTGCCGTCCCAGCAGGTGTGGTTTATCGTGCTGACCAGTGGTTTTCTGCTGTTATTCATCGGCCTGTTGGTGCACTGGCAGAGCCGCCCACTCAAGCGCCTGGCGCGGGCGGCGCGGGATATGTCGCTGGGCGCCGACGTGGAGCCGGTGGCCGAAGGCGGCGGCAGCGAAGTGGTGGAAGTGGGTCGTGCCTTCAACGCCATGCGCGAGCGCATCAGCCGTTACCTGACCGAGCGCAGCCAGTTATTCAGCGCGATTTCCCACGACCTGCGCACCCCGATCACCCGCCTGCGCCTGCGCGTAGAGCTGCTGGAAGACGAAAACCTGCAAACCAAATTCGGTCGCGATCTGGATGAATTGGAGCTGCTGGTGAAAGGCGCGTTGCAATGCGTCAAAGACACCGATATCCACGAGAACATCCAACCCGTCGACCTCAACCATGTGCTCGAATGCCTGGTGGAACCTTACGTCGCGCCGAACGGCAATGGTCGCGTGACCCTGGATGGCTACGCCCTGGCGGCCTACCCAGGCAAGCCACTGGCGCTCAAGCGCTGCATCGGCAACCTGATCGACAACGCGTTGAAGTACGGGCAGAACGCCCATTTGCATATCGAAGATGATGGCGCGCAGTTCATCCTGCACGTGGATGACGAAGGGCCCGGGGTGCCGGAACAGCGTTTGGAGCAGGTGTTCGAGCCCCACTTTCGTCTGGCCGGGCAGCAGCAGGGTTATGGGTTGGGCCTGGGGATCGCGCGCAATATTGCCCATAGCCATGGCGGGGAAGTGAGTTTGCAGAACCTTCGCGAAGGCGGGCTGAGGGTGACCCTTCAGCTCCCGCGAACGCTGGACTAACTGTGGGTCAGATGCTTTGGCGCAACCGGGCCAAGTCTCTGAGCGGCGGCGCACCAAATAGCCGGCTGTATTCCCGGCTGAACTGCGACGGGCTTTCATACCCCACCCGATACCCGGCCGCCGAGGCTTCCAGCCCCTCGGCAATCATCAGCCTGCGCGCTTCCTGCAAGCGCAGCTGTTTCTGGTACTGCAGCGGGCTCATGGCGGTAATCGCCTTGAAGCGATGGTGCAGGGTCGAAACGCTCAGGTTGACTTCCTTGGCCAGGTCATCGATGCGCAACGGCTGTTCGTAATTGCCATTGAGCCACTTGATCGCCTGGCTCACCCGATGGCTCTGACTGTTGGCCACGGCAATTTCATACAAACGATAGCCCTGTGGCCCACGCAGCAAGCGGTAGAGAATTTCGCGGTTGATCAGCGGCGCCAGCATGGCGATGTCTTTGGGCGTATCCAGCAAGCGCGCCAGGCGCAGTACGGCGTCGAGCAGTTGATGGTCGATCCGGTCCACGTACATCCCGCGCGACGTTGGGCGTGTAGGCACGCCCATGGGGCCGGCCTCGGCGATCAGCGCTGTGAGTTGCGCCGGGTCGATGTTGATGCGCACCGACAGGTTCGGGTCGTCCGGCGTGGCATCGATGATGCGCCCGGCCACCGGCATCGCCACCGAAAACACCAGATAGTTGAGCGGGTCATAGGCGAAGATTTCGTCAGCCAGGCGCACTTCCTTGCTGCCGTTGGCGAGGATGCACAACGCGGGCTCCACCAGCACCGGCATGAAGTCTCGCGGTGTGTTGTGACGGTTCAGGTACAACGAGGTGATTGCGGTGCCGTAGGAACCATCTTCCCAGGTATGCCGGTGCACGATGCTGGCCAGTTCGGCGCGCTGTTTTTCCATCTCGGCATCGAGGGGGGGTGGGCTTATGTTCGGGCGACGACATGGCGCGTCCTCTGCGGCGGCTTTGATGGGGCTCAGCTTAGCGGCGGCCTTTGAAAAAGTGTTAGGTCGATTCTGCATAATCCTTGCCTGATCCTGCGGCCTGTCGTCAATCAGGCAAGCGCGAGGCGTTTCATCTGCCTGAAACATGGCGTGTGTGCGTGGAATAAAAGCGCTGGGCCAACGTCCTATCTACGCTTCTCGCAGGATCGTGCAATAAGCCGGCAGGAATTGACTAACCGCGCGCTCACCCGCGCCGTTATCGTTGATCCTGTGGCAACACACCCTCACAGTGCTTGCCGAGCATCACTTCTCAACGGGAGAGTCGAACATGTCCACCCCCATTCCCGCGAGCCATATGGCCTTTATCCGCGCCCGCACCGGGTGCAGCACCGAACTCGGTGCACGCTTGAGCAGTTTGATCGAACCGGGCCGCCAGGCTCAGGGTTGCCTGCAGTTCTCGTTGCAGCATTCTCAGGTCGACCCCGATGTGTGGCTGGTTTCGGGCTTTTGGAGCAGTGAGCAGGCGATGAGCGCCTACTTCAACTCGCCGGCCCTGCTGATCTTTACCGAGCTGCTGAACGACATGGTCATCCGCAGCATGGACTTCCAGACCTTCACCGATGCATCCGCTGCACGCGCCTACGGCGAGTACCTGCAACTCGCCGGTTGAACCGGTTTAGAATGGCCGCCTTTCCATTGGCCAGGACCTGCAACATGGCACGTAAACAATTTGCCCACCACGAAGCCGTTTCCGCCGTAGTACCGGGTGACGGAGGCTACAGCGCCGCCGTGGCCGTCAAGGCGCTGGATGGCATGGGCGCCCCGCGGTTTCACAAGATCCTGGATGGGCAGAGGTTCAAGACCGCCTCGGATGCTGATGATGCCGCCACTGTGCAGCTTGAGCGTCTGGTCGATGTGGACGTAGAGGGGCAACTGACGTGGGCACCTGCCGCTGACTAAAGGTGGGGCTTGCTCCCGATAGCGGTGTATCAGCTACAGATAGGCTGACTGACACAACGCCATCGGGAGCAAGCCCCCTCCCACCATAGGTTGCATTCCACTCAGGGTTTTGCAGCGCCAGGCCGGTACATCTTGAACAACGCTTCGGGCCCCAGCTGGAAGTAATCCGCCGGGCCGCCGCCGCGTAGAATCGGTTCGGCGGCAGCGGTGTCATAGATGCCGTCCTTGAGCAGCCACTTGGCGATGTGCACCGCGACTACCTCGCCCAGTACCAGCCAGCTTGGCACCAGCTCCTTGTCGGCGCGTTGCAACTGGATGATCTGCGTCACCTTGCACTCGAACGACACCGGGCTCTCACCCACGCGCGGTACGCCAACGATTTTCGAAGCCACCGGCGTCAGGCCGGACAACTCGAATTCATCCACCTGCGGCGAGACCGCCGCGCAGCTCTGGTTCATCTGCTCGGCCAGCGGGCGCGTGGCCAGGTTCCACACGAATTCGCCGGTCTGTTCGATGTTGTTCAGGCTGTCTTTGCGCCCGACACTGGAAAACCCAATGATCGGCGGAATGTAATTGAACGCATTGAAAAAACTGTAGGGCGCCAGGTTCAGGTGGCCTTCACGGTCGTGTGACGAAATCCAGCCGATCGGCCGTGGGCCGACGATGGCATTGAACGGATCATGAGGCAGGCGGTGGCCGTTGGCGGGTTCGTAGAAGTGGATATCGTCGGACATGGGCCGGGGTTCCTGCTGCGGGGTTCTGGGAGGCGACCATACTGCAACCCATGGGCGCGAATTTCCATTGGCCCCATGGAATTTTCATTGATTGCCCACCTATTTTTCACAGCGTCCCGTTCAGTCTGCGGCCAAGGTCGACACTCCATAAGTCGGCCATTGAAAGACTGAGCTTCGGAGCCTTTACCCCTATGAATAAACTTCCTCAGATCACCCTGGCGTTCTGGGTCATGAAAATCTGCGCAACCACCCTGGGCGAAACCGCCGGGGACTTGTTGTCGATGACCTTGAATGTTGGCTACGCACTCAGTTCGATGATCCTGATCAGCGTGTTCCTGGTCACCCTGGTGACACAACTCTGGTCGAAAACCTATAACCCCATGCTGTACTGGATTGTGATTTTGTCCACCAGCACCGCTGGCACGACGATGTCGGACTTTATGGACCGAACCCTGGGCCTGGGCTACGCCACCGGTTCAATGATCCTGATCGTGATCCTGATGATCATCTTTGCGCTGTGGCACCTCAGTGGTGATTCGCTGAACGTGAACAAGGTGCAGACCTTGCGGGGCGAGTTGTTCTATTGGATGGCGATCCTGTTTTCCAACACCCTGGGCACCGCATTGGGTGACTTCCTGGCGGATGATTCGGGGCTGGGCTTTGCCGGCGGCGCCTTGTTGATCGGCTCGACCATCGCTGCGGTAGTGGCGCTCAAGTACTTCACCCAAATCTCGGCGGTGCTGTTGTTCTGGGTGGCGTTTGTGCTGACCCGGCCTTTCGGTGCGACCCTGGGCGACTTCCTGACCAAGCCCCATGAAAAGGGCGGGTTGGATTTCGGCACCATTGGTTCATCGGCCGTGTTGGCTGCAATCCTGGTGGTGATGATTGTCGGCGCGGCGTATGCACAGCGACGGTATGGGCGACCACCAGTGGCAGAGGTGTCCTGATTCACCAAGCGACATAAAACCGATGTGGGAGGGAGCAAGCCCCCTCCCACAGGTTTAGCGGGTCAGGCTTTTAGTCCGTGGTAATCCGCGAGTGCTTGCGGGTGTCCTTCATGGTCACGTAGACCAACAACGACACCGCAATACAGGCGGTCACGTACCAGTAGTAACCGGTTTCCATGCCGATGCTCTTGAACCACAGTGCGATGTATTCAGCGGTACCGCCGAAGATCGACACGGTCAGTGCATAGGGCAGGCCGACGCCCAGGGCGCGGATTTCGGTCGGGAATAACTCGGCCTTCACCACGGCGTTGATCGAGGTGTAGCCGCTGACGATAATCAGCGCCGCCATGATCAGGAAGAACGCGCCCCACCAGGTCTGGATGGTGTGCAGGGTGGTGAGGATCGGTACGGTGAACAGGGTGCCGAGGATGCCGAAGGCGATCAGGATCGGCCGACGACCGACTTTATCCGATAGCCCACCGACGATCGGCTGCAGGCACATGAACAGAAACAACGTGGCCGCCGAGATGGTGGTGGAGTCGGAGATGCTCATGCCGACGGTATTCACCAGGTATTTCTGCATGTAGGTGGTGTAGGTGTAGAACGCCAGGGTGCCGCCCATGGTCAGGCCGACCACGGTCATCAGTTCCTTGGGGTGGCGCATCAAGGTGCGCATTGCGCTTTCCTTGGCTTTTTCTTTTTTGCTGAACGACTCGGTTTCTTCCATGCCACGACGCAGGTACAGCGCGACCACTGCGCACAGGGCGCCGATGGCGAACGGGATGCGCCAGCCCCAGGCATAGAGTTGTTCGGTGGTGAGCACCTGTTGCAGCACGATCAGCACTGCCAGGGCAATGAGCTGACCGGAAATCAAGGTCACATATTGGAAGCTGGAGAAGAATCCGCGACGTTCCCGTGTCGCCATTTCGCTGAGGTAGGTGGCGGAAGTGCCGTATTCGCCCCCTACCGACAAGCCTTGCAGCAAACGGGCGAACACCAGCAGGATCGGAGCCCCGATACCGATGGTTTCGTAGCCAGGGCTCAGCGCGATCAACAGCGAGCCGAAGCACATCAGCAGCACCGAGGCCATCAGCGCAGCCTTGCGCCCCTTGTAGTCGGCGTACATGCCCATCAACCAGCCGCCGATGGGGCGCATCAGGAAGCCGACGGCGAAGATCGCGGCGGTGTTCATCAACTGAGCGGTGGAGGAGCCGGCTGGAAAGAAGGCTTTGGCGAAGTACAGCGAAAAGGCGGCGTAGACGTACCAGTCGTACCACTCGACCATGTTGCCGACCGAACCGCTGAAGATCGATTTGATGCGACTGGTGGTGGTGCGTTCCTGCGCAGGCGCAGCCACCGAGCCCAGAGGCAGGGAGTTGGAGTTATCCATTGAAGGATCCTTCATCTAGTTGTTTTTATGGAGCGGCGCGAACGCTGCCTGGCTGGGGCTATAGCAGGAGCTGTGCCAGGTGGATGAAGGCCCGGTCTAGAGGGGTTTGCGGTTTTTTTGAGCGGAATGTTGCTGATGGTTTTGCAGCGGTGAGCGGAAATCCGCTCATTGATCCTTGAGAAACATGTCCCGTGCAAGGCCATGGCGCTGCATCTTTTCATTGAAGGTTCGGCGGGGCAGTTGCAGCTCCGCCAACACCTCTTTGATATCGCCTTTATGCCGGGTCAGTGCGGCTTTCAGGCAATGGGCCTCAAAGGCTTCCTGCTGCGCGGCGAGGGATTGCCCGGCTTCGATGCCTTCCGGTTCGGACTCGCCGAGGCCCAGCACCTGGCGCTCGGCGACGTTGGCCAGTTCACGCACATTGCCTGGCCAGTCGTGACTGAGCAGGCGCCCCAGCGCCGCACCGCTCAAGGGCTGGGCAGTGCGGCCCAAGCGCTCTGCGGCGTCATGGGCGAAGTGTTCATACAACAGCGGGATGTCTTCACGGCGCTCGCGCAGCGGTGGCAGGCGCAACTGGGCCACGTTGAGACGATAAGCCAAGTCTTCACGAAAGCGTCCGGCGCGGGCCTCTTCCAAAAGGTCCGGCTTGGTGGCGGCGATGATGCGCAAGTCTACGTGGATGCTCTGGTTGGACCCCAATCGCTCCAGCTTCTGCTCCTGCAACACCCGCAGCAATTTCACCTGCTGGGCCAGGGGCATGCTTTCGATTTCATCCAGGAACAACGTGCCGCCGTGGGCGTATTCCAGCTTGCCGATGCGTTTGCCCTGGGCGCCGGTAAACGCGCCGCTTTCGTGGCCGAACAGTTCGGCCTCGAACAGTTGCTCGGGGATCGCCGCACAGTTGAGCGCCACGAACGGTTTTTTCGCCCGCGGCCCACAGTCGTGCAGGCAACGGGCGACCCGTTCTTTGCCGCTGCCGGTTTCGCCTCGGATCAGCACGTTGACCGGCAAGCTCGCCAAATCGAGCACCTGGCGGCGCAGGTTCTGCAAGCCACGGGACACGCCAAGCAGGCTGGATTCGAGTTGCGCGCGGTGATCGGCCTGCTGATGCAGGCGACGGTTCTCCAGGATCAGCCCACGTTTATCCAGGGCGCGGCGCAGACTGTTGAGCAGGGTATCGGGGCTGAAGGGTTTTTCCAGAAAGTCGTAGGCGCCGTCGCGCATCGCCTCGACGGCCATCGGCACATCGCCATGGCCGGTGAGCAGGATCACCGGCAAGTCGGCGTCGCGGCGTTGCACCTCGGCGAGCAGCTCCAGGCCGCTGAGCCCGGGCATGCGCACGTCGCTCAAAATGACCCCGGCAAAGTCCCTGGGCAATTGCGCCAGGCATTCTTGGGCACGGCTGAACAGTTGCACCTCAAACCCCGACAGGCTCAACCACTGTTCCACGGCCGTGCGAATGCTGGTTTCGTCATCGACCACAATCACCGCATTTAACATAGGTCCGGCGTCTCCAGCGCGATGGGCAGGGTCAGGGTGAACACCGCGCCGTCGCCGCGGTTACCGGCGATCAGGCGGCCGCCCAATTCATGCACGATAGCGTAGGACACCGCCAGCCCCAAGCCGAGGCCGTCGCCCACCGGCTTGGTGGTGAAAAAGGGGTCGAACACATTGCTCAAGTGTTCTTCGGCAATGCCGCCGCCGCTGTCGCTGACGCTCAAAACCCAAAGCTGCTGGTCGGCATGCACACGGATTTCCAGGCGTTTGCGCGGCTTGTCCACCATGGCGTCGAGGGCGTTGCGCAGCAGGTTGATCAGCACTTGTTCCAGGCGTATCGCGTCGCCGCGTACCCAGGCCGGGCGGGTCAGGTCCAGCACGACGCCGATGCCTTCATCACGCAGGCGTGCATCGAGCAAGTGCAGGGACTGGTCGACGACCGTGGCCAGGTCCAGGCGCTCGCGCAGGCCGCTGGGGCTCTTGCGCGCAAAGGTCTTGAGGTGGCCGGTGAGCGCGGCCATGCGCGTGAGCATGTCGTCCAGGGGCGTAAGCGCCTTGTAGGCGTCGTCCACTCGACCGTGATCCAGCAGCAGGCGCAGGGTCGCCAACTGCATGCGCTGGGCGGTCAGAGGTTGGTTGATTTCGTGGGCGAGGGCGGCAGACATCTGCCCCAGCGCGGCCAGCTTGGCCGATTGCACCAAACCCTCTTGGGCGGTGCGCAGGGCCTGGGTGCGTTCTTCCACCAGTTGTTCCAGCTCTTCGCGGCTGCGTTGGCGCAAGCGGGCCAGGCGCCAGCGTTGGCTCAGGAACAGCGCCAGGAACACCAGCGCCAGCCAGGAACCGGCGGCGGCCAGGCCAGCGTTGCGTTGGTCTTCAAACGGGAACTGCGGTTTGCGCAACAGGTGCAGGGTCCAGCCTTCGGCCTTCAGCGGCAGGGATTCCCAGATGTAATTGGCGCTGCCGTCGGGGCCGTTGACACGCATCAGGTGGCTGTTTTCGTCAAAGCGTTGCAGGGTGCTGGTGTCCAGCGGTTGCAGGTGTTTCTTGTCGTATTGGCGGGTGGCCTTGAGTTCGGCCAGGTCGCTGTCCGACAACGGGCGCAGGTTGCGATAGCGCCAGCCCGGCTGGTTGGCGATAAATACGATGCCACGCGCATCACTCACCAGCAGCAGGTCATTGCCCTGGGCCCATTCGCGCTCAAGCTCCGGGAATTCCAGCTTGACCACCATGGCGCCGAGAAACTGCTCCTGTTCATCGAGCACCGCGCTGGAGAGGAAGTATCCCGGAATCCCCGTGGTCACCCCCACCGCATAGAAACGCCCAGTACCCTGGCTTCTGGTCTGGCTGAAATACGGGCGAAACGCATAGTTATGCCCCACATAACTACTCGGCAATGCCCAGTTGCTGGCGGCTACGGCCAGGCCGGTGCGGTCCATCAGCTCAAGGGTGGAGGATTGCGCAGCGCCGTTGATGCGTTCGAGCTTGCGGTTGAGCGTGCCTTGTGTGGCGGCATCCATCGGGCCTTTGAGCGCGCTGATCATTTCCGAGTCCAGCGCCAGCACGGCGGGCAGCGCGCGATAGCGTTCGATCAGGGTGTGCAGGGAGTTGGCGTACAGCGCCAATTGCTGGTTGGCGCGGGCGGCATCGTCGATCAGGGCCTGACGTTCGGCATGGCGCGTGGCCAATGCCGCGGCCAGCACCGCACCGGCGATGATCAACAGGGAATAAAAGGTCAGGCGCAGGGGGCGAGGAATCGCGATCATACGAAGATGAACAGCTGCAATAAGGGTGAGCACAATATCACGCGTTGCCCGGATCTTGTGGTGGCGCGCCCTCATAAAAAAAGGCGACCGGGCTTATCGCCTCGGTCGCCTTTATGGGCCAGTTAAAGTGCTTACTGCACCTCTACCGCCAGGCTCTCACTGATCTTTTTCTGCCAGATGGCAGGACCGGTGATGTGCACGGACTCACCCTTGCTGTCTACCGCGACGGTGACCGGCATGTCTTTGACGTCGAACTCGTAGATCGCTTCCATACCCAGTTCGGCGAAGGCGACAACGCGCGACTTCTTGATGGCTTGCGCCACCAGGTAAGCGGCGCCGCCCACGGCCATCAGGTACACCGCCTTGTTGTCCTTGATCGCTTCGATGGCGGTCGGGCCGCGTTCGGACTTGCCGATCATGCCCAACAGGCCGGTCTGCTCGAGGATCTGGCGGGTGAACTTGTCCATCCGCGTCGCGGTGGTCGGGC
The DNA here is from genome assembly GCF_054668275.1 of Pseudomonas sp. S3_A03. Taxonomy (NCBI): domain Bacteria; kingdom Pseudomonadati; phylum Pseudomonadota; class Gammaproteobacteria; order Pseudomonadales; family Pseudomonadaceae; genus Pseudomonas; species Pseudomonas sp. S3_A03. Next base: position 2,853,905 of record NZ_CP162753.1, on the reverse strand, counting down.
CCGCCGGGCCAACCACTTCTTCGCGTACCGGGTCAACCGGGCCGACGTAATAGATGAAGCGGCCTTTGAGGTCCACCGGCAGGCTTTCGCCCTTATTCAGCATCTCGACCATACGCTTGTGCGCCGCATCGCGACCGGTGAGCATCTTGCCGTTGAGCAGCACGGTTTCGCCCGGCTTCCAGCTTTGCACGTCTTCTGGGGTCAGGGTGTCGAGGTTTACGCGACGAGCCGACGGGCCGGCTTCCCAGACGATTTCCGGGTAGGCGTCCAGCGGTGGCGCCTCCAGCGACGCAGGGCCCGAACCGTCGAGCACGAAGTGTGCGTGACGGGTGGCGGCGCAGTTGGGGATCATGCACACCGGCAACGAGGCGGCGTGGGTCGGGTAATCCATGATCTTCACGTCGAGCACGGTGGTCAGGCCACCCAGGCCCTGGGCGCCGATGCCCAGTTGGTTGACCTTCTCGAACAGCTCCAGGCGCATCTCTTCGATACGGTTGGACGGGCCGCGCTTGATCAGTTCGTGGATGTCGATGGATTCCATCAACACTTCCTTGGCCATCACCGCGGCCTTCTCGGCGGTGCCGCCGATGCCGATGCCGAGCATGCCCGGTGGGCACCAGCCGGCGCCCATGGTCGGAACGGTCTTGAGCACCCAGTCGACGATCGAGTCGGACGGGTTGAGCATGGCCATCTTCGATTTGTTCTCGGAACCACCGCCCTTGGCGGCCACGTCCACTTCTACGGTGTTACCCGGGACGATGGAATAGTGGATCACCGCCGGGGTGTTGTCCTTGGTGTTTTTACGCGCCCCGGCCGGGTCGGCGAGGATGGATGCCCGCAGTACGTTCTCCGGCAGGTTGTAGGCGCGACGCACGCCTTCGTTGATCATGTCGTCCAGGCCCATGGTGGCGCCATCCCAACGCACGTCCATGCCCACGCGCACGAACACGGTGACGATACCGGTGTCCTGGCAGATCGGGCGATGGCCGGTGGCGCACATGCGCGAGTTGATCAGGATCTGGGCCATGGAGTCACGGGCTGCCGGCGATTCTTCGCGCAGGTAGGCCTCGTGCATCGCCTGGATGAAGTCCACGGGGTGGTAGTAGGAAATGAATTGCAGGGCGTCGGCAACGCTCTGAATCAGGTCGTCTTGCTTGATCACGGTCATGAGTCGCGCTCCTCTATAAGGGAACATTCAATAAAGGTGGCTTCAGTGTTGCATCGGTCGGCTGGAGCCACCTTTCCAAGGCACGCCAAGTGGTGCAGGCGCGACGCTAAAAAGGCGCGGCAGTATAACCCGGCGCGGTGGCCGATACACCCGACTATGGTCAAACTCTGCCGGGCATGATTCCCTGTGCGGGCCTTTTTGATTCGAGAGTTTCCATGCCTGAACTGTACGTCGGCGAACGCCATTGGTCGGTATCCACCGGCAGCAACCTGTTGGACGCCTTGAACCAGGCGGGCGTGGCGGTGCCCTACAGTTGCCGCGCAGGCAGTTGCCATGCCTGCCTGGTGCGTTGCCGAGGTGAGGTCGAGGACAAACAACCCGACGCCCTGAGCCCGGCGCAACGCCAGGATGGCTGGCGCCTGGCGTGCCAGTGCCGGGTGACGGCGGATGTGCAGGTCGAAGCGTTTGACCCGCTGCGTGATGGTTTGCCGGCCCAGGTGGTGGGGGTCGATTGGCTGAGCGCGACGGTGTTGCGCCTGCGTCTGCAACCGGAGCGTGGCCTGCGTTACCGCGCCGGGCAACATCTGGTGCTGTGGGCGGGGCAGTTGGCGCGGCCGTATTCCCTGGCGAGCCTGCCGCAGGAAGATGCGTTTCTGGAGTTTCATATCGACTGCCGCCTACCCGGTGAATTCTGCGATAGGGCCCGGCTGCTGCAGATCGGCGACCGCCTGCGCCTGGGCGAACTACGCGGCGGCGCGCTGCAATACGACCCCGACTGGCAATCCCGGCCGCTCTGGCTGCTGGCGTCCGGCACCGGGCTGGGCCCGTTGTGGGGGGTGTTGCGCGAGGCGTTGCGCCAGGATCACCAGGGCCCCATCCGTATGATTCACCTGGCCCATGATGCTGGCGGCCATTACCTGGCCGAACCCTTGGCCGCGCTGGCCGCCGGGCATCCGAACCTTACGGTGCAGCTGTGGACGGCGGCTGAGTCGATCCAGGCATTGGCGCAACTGCGGCTTGTTTCAAGGCAAACGCTGGCCTTACTCTGCGGGCACCCCGCCAGCGTCGAGGCGTTTTCCAAGCGCCTGTTCCTGGCCGGGTTGCCGCGCAATCAACTGCTGGCCGATGTGTTCCTGCCCCGTGGTTGAGCGCTGAACTTCACAGCCGCGAGACGCACCATGACCGACGCCATCCTGTTGCAACGCGAGCGCGGGTTGCTGACCCTGCAGCTCAACCGCCCGGACAAGAAAAACGCCCTGACCCGCGCCATGTACACGCAACTGGCCGAGGCTCTGGAGCGGGCCGATGCGGACGCCACCCTCAACGCCGTACTGATCCAGGGCAGCCACGAGTACTTCACGGCCGGCAATGATATAGGCGACTTTCTCGATCAGCCGCCCAGCGATCTCGACAGCCCGCCGTTTCACTTCATGCAGAGCCTGCTCAACTGCCGCAAACCGGTGGTTGCCGCGGTAGCGGGGCCGGCGATAGGCATTGGTACAACCCTGCTGCTGCACTGTGACCTGGTGTATATCAGCCGCGATGCCAGATTGCGCATGCCGTTCGTCAACCTGGGGTTATGTCCGGAGTTTGGTTCGAGCCTGATCCTGCCGCGTCTGCTTGGGCATGCGAAAGCCGCGCAATTGCTGCTGTTGGGCGAGGCGTTCAGCGGTGAACAGGCCGCCGCGTGGGGAATCGCCACCGAGGCGCTGAGCAGTGGTGATGCGGCATTGGCCAAGGCGCGGGAAGTTGCGTTGCGCTTTGAACACCTGGCATTGGGGGCGGTGCAGGTGACCAAGCAATTGATGAAGAGCGTGGACCGTGAGCAGTTGCGGCAGGTGATCGAAGAGGAGGGCGCGTTGTTTACCCAGCGGTTGAGGTCGCCGGAGGCGATTGCGGCGTTGTCGGGGTTTATCACGCGCAGATAAAGCGTGTCGGCGGGGCCGTCGAATTGAATGAATCAGTAGCCGGCTACAGCAAAAAGCCCCGCCATTCACATGGCGGGGCTCTTGTTTTTCAGCGTGTCACTCAGACCTGCGGGTCGCCCACGTGCAGGATCTTCATGCCGTTGGTGCCACCGGTGGTGTGGTAACTGTCGCCCTTGGTCAGGATGACCCAGTCGCCTTTCTCTACGACGCCGCGTTTAACCAGCTCATCGATAGCCTTCTGGCTGACTTCGTTCGGTGCCAGCGAGGCCGGATCGAACGGAATGGTGTACACGCCGCGGAACATCGCCGCGCGGGCCTGGGCTTCGCGGTGCGGGGTGAACGCGTAGATCGGCACCGAGGAGCGGATGCGCGACATGATCAGCGGCGTGTAGCCGCTTTCGGTCAGGGCAATGATCGCTTTCACGCCAGGGAAGTGGTTGGCGGTGTACATGGCAGCCAGGGCGATGCTCTGGTCGCAGCTTTCGAAGACCTTGCCGATACGGTGGCTGGAGGTCTTGCTGGTCGGGTGCTTTTCGGCGCCGACGCAGATACGCGCCATGGCCTGCACGGCTTCCAGTGGGTACGGGCCGGCAGCACTTTCAGCCGAGAGCATCACGGCGTCGGTGTAGTCGAGTACGGCGTTGGCCACGTCGGACACTTCGGCGCGGGTCGGCATCGGGTTCTGGATCATCGACTCCATCATCTGGGTCGCGACGATCACCGCTTTGTTATGGCGGCGCGCGTGCAGGATGATCTTTTTCTGAATGCCGATCAGCTCTGCATCACCGATTTCCACACCCAGGTCACCACGGGCAACCATCACGGCGTCGGACGCCTTGATCAGGCCGTCGAGGGTTTCGTCATCGGCCACGGCTTCGGCACGTTCGATCTTCGCCACCAGCCAGGCGGTACCGCCAGCTTCGTCGCGCAGTCTGCGGGCGTATTCCATGTCGGCGGCGTCGCGCGGGAAGGAAACGGCAAGGTAGTCCACTTCCATTTCTGCGGCGAGCTTGATGTCGGCCTTGTCTTTCTCAGTCAGGGCTGGTGCGGTCAGGCCACCGCCACGACGGTTGATGCCTTTGTGATCGGACAGCGGGCCGCCGATGATCACCGTGCAGTTCAGTTCGGTTGGAGTGGCGGTGTCGACGCGCATGACGACGCGGCCGTCGTCCAGCAGCAGTTCGTCGCCGACGCCGCAGTCCTTGACCAGATCGGGGTAGTCGATACCCACCACGTCCTGGGTGCCTTCGGTCAGCGGATGGCTGGTGGAGAAGGTGAACTTGTCACCGATCTTCAGCTCAATGCGCTTGTTGGCAAATTTGGCGATACGGATTTTCGGGCCTTGCAGGTCACCCAGCAGTGCAACGAAGCGGCCATGTTTGGCGGCCAGGTCACGCACCAGCTTGGCGCGAGCCTTGTGCTCGTCCGGGGTGCCGTGGGAGAAGTTCAGACGGGCAACGTCCAAACCAGCCAGAATCAGCTGTTCGAGGACTTCCGGCGAGTTGCTGGCCGGGCCAAGGGTGGCGACGATTTTGGTACGACGGACGGACATGCACGGACTCCTGAGTTCAAGCGCTGAGGAAGGCTACTATGCTCTTTCGTTGTAGTCATTGTTCGTTTGCACTACTTATCGACGATTGACTTGTTTTGGTTGTGGCTGAATAGACGAACTGCCTTGAAGATTTTTGACGAGGGGTCGATACACTGCACAAGACTGGAGAACCCTCATGCGAATTCTGCTCATTGCTGCACTGGCCGTCAGTGTTGTCGGCTGCACCCGCTGGTCAATGGACCACCATTTGAACAACGCCTACCGTGCTTACAAGGTGGGTGACTGTGAGCGCGTTACCCTGGAATTGTCCCAGGTCGACCGCACAAGCCGCACTCGGCGTTATGTGCAGCCCGAGGTCTCAATGCTGCGTGGGCAATGCCTGGAACGGCAGAAACTGTTCGTCGACGCGGTGCAGACCTATCAATTCATCATCAACCAATACCCGTCGAGCGAGTACGCCTACCGTGCCCGCGCCAGACTGGACACCCTGCAACAACTGGGGCATTACCCCGGTGCGAGCGTTGCGAAGCCGAGTCCAGCGTCACTGTAATGCTATTCGTCATTTGTTAACTGGCCTCTTGCCAGTCTTGGGCTATCCTTTGTATGTTCGTTTGTATAAGTTTTACTCGAACGAATGAGGGGCCCGGACTCGGCAGCTGTCCAGTGACAAAACGTTTTCTGTTGTCACACCGAGATCCAGGGAGAGCGAGTGTTTGTGCTCGTTCCGAATCACTGGCACGGCCAAATAATGGCCACTGGATGGCGATCTCACCATGTTTACCGACCGACGGATCGAGCGGCATCAACTACCTTATTTCCTGCAAGTGTTTAATCGTCTTACCGATAAACCTATCGGCTTCTTGGGTAATGTCTCGGGGAATGGACTGATGTTGATCAGCCAGTTGCCCATGATGGTCAATGCGCAATTCGAGCTGCGCTTGAAGATCCCCGAGGCTGACGGCACTTTCCATGCAATTGACCTTACGGCGACCTGCCTGTGGAGCCACGAAGATATCAACCCGCAGTATTACGATTCGGGGTTCAACGTGCTTCAGGCGCCCGAGGAATATGAGCAATTGATTGGTGTGTTGGTGCAGTACTTCAGGTTTGACCCCCTGCAGGCATCCGTCTGATTACCGCACGGTGGTTGACCCGGCTCGGGTAATGCTACCCGGGCCGTGGCCAGGCGTTAATGGTTCAGAACACGCCGGCTTTTTTCCAGCCCAGATAATGCGTCACCAGGGCCGCTCCCATGGCTGATGGCAAAGTGTCCAATACCGAGAGGCCGTGCGCGTTCAAACGGTCATGCAGTTCATCCCGGGTGTTGAGGTAGTCCACCGTTGCGCTGTAGGCCAAGGCTTCTGGCATTGTTTGCACGGGCGACTGGCGCAGTCGATCGAGTACTTCTTCACGCAAGCTGGCCACCAGCACCCGATGCTGGCGACTGATGCGCTTCACGGCAGTCATCAACGCTTCGTCATCTTCATCGCGCAGGTTGGTCACCATAATCACCAATGCCCGACGTTTTTGCCTGGCCAACAGTTGGCTGGCCGCCGCCTCGTAGTCGGCGGCTCGTCGAGTGGTGTCCAGGTCGTAGACCGAGTTGAGCAACAGGTTCAATTGGCCACTGCCTTTGACGGGAGCGAGGTAGCGTGGTTGGTCGCCGGCAAAAGTGCACAGCCCCACCGCGTCGCCCTGGCGCAACGCGACGTAACTGAGTAGCAGGCAGGCGTTGAGCGCGTGGTCAAAATGGGACAGTTCGTCATCCTGGCTGCGCATACGTCGGCCGCAATCGAGCATGAACACGATCTGTTGATCGCGCTCGTCCTGGTACTCTCGGGCAATGGGCGTACGTTGCCGTGCGGTGGCTTTCCAGTCGATCTGCCGCAGGCTGTCGCCCTCACGAAACTCGCGCAACTGATGAAACTCCAGGCCCAACCCACGCCGCTGGCGTTGACGCACCCCCATTTGGCTCAGCCAGTTGTCTACGCCCAGCAGTTGCGCTCCATACAAACGGGCGAAGTCCGGGTAGACGCGAGTGGTGTCGTGGGCTTCGATAAAGCGCCGCGCGGACCACAGCCCCAAGGGGCTCGGCAGGTGGACTTCACAGCGACTGAACGTGAAATGCCCCCGTCGCAGAGGGCGCAGGCGATAGCCCAGCTCACTGCGTTCACCGGGGCGCAGTTCGATGGCCTGGGGTAGGTTTTCCCTGCCTAAACCATCGGGGACATGGTCGAACACCTGGACTGTCAGCGGCTGTGGGTAGTCGCATTCCAGGCTCAGGCGTACTTCGCCCCAGCGGCCCAACGCCAAGCTGCCGGGCATCTGCCGTTGCACCCGTGGCGAGGGCCGGTGCCGCAACCGTAGCGCGTCGAGCATGGCCAGCAGCAACAGCGCCAGGAGCAAGCCCCACGCCACCGAATGTACGGTGTCGGGCACTTTGAACTGCAATGCTGCGGCAGTGCCCAGCAAGATGTTCAAACCCAGCAATAGGCCGAGCCAGATCAACAGCAGACGGGTTGGCTTCATGGTCAGCTCATTGGCGGGGTGCTGGGATCTGGTCCAGCAGCTGCTTGAGCACCTGGTCGACCTCCAGCCCATCGATGTCCAGTTCTGGTGCAATGCGTACCCGATGGCGCAGTACCGCCAAAGCGCAGCCCTTGATGTCATCCGGGGTGACGAACTCGCCGCCGCGTAACAATGCCCGGGCGCGGGCGCCGCGCACCAGTGCAATGGACGCACGTGGGCCGGCACCTATGGCCAGCCCTGGCCAACTGCGGGTGGCCCGCGCCAGGCGCACGGCATAGTCGAGCACTTGTTCATCCAGGGCCAGTTCACTGGCGATTTGCTGCAATTGCAGCACGTCCGAGGCTTGCAGCACGGTGCGCAACGGTTGCACATCCAGCATGTCGGCCCGTGACGAGCGCGTCACTTCACGCACCATCTCCAGCTCTTGCTGTGCATCGGGATAGTCCATGCGCACCTTGAGCATGAAACGGTCCAGTTCTGCTTCCGGCAGGGGGTAGGTGCCTTCCTGTTCGATGGGGTTTTGCGTGGCCAACACCATAAACGGCTGCTCGATGGGCAGCGCCTCGCCTTCGAGGGTCACCTGCCGCTCCTGCATGGCTTCGAGCAAGGCTGCCTGGGTCTTGGCCGGGGCTCGGTTGATTTCATCGGCCAGCAACAGGTGGGTGAACACCGGCCCCTTGCGCAACTTGAATTGCTCGGTGTGCAGGTCGTACACGGCGTGGCCGGTGACATCGCTGGGCATCAGGTCCGGGGTGAATTGGATCCGCGCGAAGTCACCCTCAAAGCATCGCGCCAGGGCACGTACAAGCAGAGTCTTGCCCAGCCCTGGGACGCCTTCGAGCAATACATGGCCGCCGGCGATCAGTGCGGTGAGCACGTCGTCGATCACCTGCTCCTGGCCAATCACTGCTTTGCGCAGTTCAACGCGCAGAGCCTGGGCCTGCCGGCTGGCGCGTTGCAGGGTTTCGGTCGTCAGGGTGTTGGCGCTGGTAAATTCGCTCATAGGGCGTTCCTGAGGGTTTGCAGGCATGCCACCCGCCGGCTGAAATCGGCGCTGGAAAGCCGTTTTGCCGGGAGTGGGCCAAGGGCCTGGCTGATGACATGAGGGGGTTGGCGCGTCAGGTGTTCAAGTACTCGCCATTGTTCGGTGTTGTCGAGGTGCTCAAAGCCAGGATGGCGGCGCCGGGCGGCACGCTGGATATCGCGCTGCAACGCGTGCAATAGCGAACCCTGGCTGCTGCGGCGCAGCAGGAAGTCGGCGCTGGCCTTCAAGTGTTCCTGCAACTGCCGGCGAGCCTTGGGAGCGGGTGCCTGGATCGGGCCTTGGCGCATACCTGCCTGCCAGAGCGCCAGGGCGACCAGCGCAATGAGCGCGACCGCGGCCTGGGGGAAATAACGCAGCAGCAGGGTCAGCAGGTTGTCCACGTCACTGTTGAACAAGAAAGTCACCGCCGTACCCTGGTTCAGGTACCACAGCAGCCAGGCGTTGTCGTGTTTGCCGATATCGGTGGTTTTCCACAGGTCGCTGTCGGTAATCACGGTCACACGGCCTTGCCCGAGGTCTCGTTGCATCAGGTGACTTGACCTGGCGCTATTGGCTGAAAACTGGGCAAGGTGCTTGGGGTCGGTGAGGTTGAAGTCGGTGTCGAAGCTGAAGTACGCCGGGGCGGTTTCATTGTCGACATAGAGTTTGGTCAGGTCCGGCGCTTTCTTTTTGCGGGGTGGGGTGGGCTCAGCCGGCTCCTCACTCAGGGCCTGGTGGATATGCAGGCTATCGAGTAATAAGTCACCGCTTTTGCCGGTTTCTTCATCCCATAGCGCCTCGGCGACCAGGAGCAGATGGCCGCCGGATTTGGCCCAGTCGAGCAGTTGCCCGGCCTGGCGTGGCGACATATTGCTACGTTCGCCCAGCAACAACAGGCTGTTGCCCTTGGCGGGCAGGGTGGCCAGGCGATCAAGGCTATTGACATGCTCCACCGTCAGGCCTTGCTTGCGCAAAAAGTGTTCGGCCGCCAGGTAAGGGTTGGCCAGCACTTGTGGGGCAGGGCCGCGATCCACGACTTCGTCATAGGGCGTCGCGTTGCTCCAGGCGTAAAGGCCACCCGCTCCGATCAGGCATATCAATAACAGCCCAACCCACACCAATAGCCGGCTCATTGATGACCCCCGTAACTGAACAGGGCGCGCCAATCACTGCATAATTTTTGCTGGGTTGAGGCAGAGGGAAGGTGATGACCGTAGGCAAGGTTTTGCCAGTGTCGGGTCAACTCGTCGCTGAAGGCCAGCAGTTGCGGTTGCTGTAATTGTTGAACGCGTGCCAGCACCTGGCCTTCGGTATCGGCGCTCTTAAGCGGCAGGTTGAAGTCATGCAGTAACCGGCTCAGCAGGCCGCGATACAGAAGGCCAAGTGCTTCCCTCGGTTGAGTGGGCCACAGTTGCTCGGCGGTGCTGGCGATATCGACGGGCAAGGTGTCGGTGCCCAGCTCCAGGCCGAACAATTGCGTGGGGAGCGGTGGGGTTGCTTTGGCGCTGGGTGGCCCGCGTCGGCTGACAAATGTTTGCAGCCAGTCGCGATAGCGCCAGACCAGCAGGGCCAGGCCACCTGCCAGCAGACTCCATAACAGCACCTCCAGGCCTTGGGCAATGTGCTTGAAAGCATTGCTGTTGAGGTTGCCCAGTAGCGTTTGCAGCCATCCCGGCAGTTTACTGTCGGCGTGTGTCTTGTTTTTTGCGGCGGGCTTTTCTTCGCCAAAGCGATAGCGGGTCACGGTTTCCGGGTTTTTGAAGGGGGGCTTTTCCAGCATCGACTTGATGGATCGGCGCGCGTCCTGGGTACTCAGCGGCTTGGCTTCGCCTGCCATGACAGGAGGGTTGAAGGGCAACAGTGTCAGCCCGATCACCAGCAATAACAGCGTGGCCACATGACTCAGGCGTTGGCGCAAGCGGCGGAACACCAGCTCCAGGTCCCACGCCTCCAATACGGTGCGACGATTGAGATAAAGGCTGAAACCACACGCGACGTAAATGGGCTCCCAGAACACCAGGATCAACGCGTAGAAAGCGTTGCCCAGATGCTCCAGCCACAGTCCTTCGGTGGTGGTCGCCAGTGCCAGGCGCTGCCAATCCCAATCCAGTTCAAGTTGCTGCGGAATGAACAGGTAGAACAGCGCCATGCAGCCGAACCACAGTCCGATTTCCAGGTGTACGCCAACCGTGGTCAACCACCTCGCGGCACCGGCGTTGCGTTGTTGCAGCACGCCCAGGCGTTTTTGCCTTGCCTGGCCGTCCAGGCCTTCAAGTTGACTGACCGGCATCACAAAGCTGCGGCTGAGGCTGAGTCGGCGCCAGGTCAGGCTGGCCAAGAGTTGACCCTTGAGCAGGCGGGGCCACTGGCGCACGGCCTGCTTGAGGCTGGGCGTTTCTCCGAACAAGGCCTTGGACAGGATATAGAGCGGCAAGCGGTCGAAGGCCGGTTTGAACCACCAGAACAGGAACATGGCGGTGGAGGGGTATTTCCACAGCAGCGCGCTTAGCACGGCGAATACCGGCAAGCTCACCAGCGCCCAGCTACCCATTAGCAACCGGCGATGTTCCCTGGCCATTAGTACACCGAGGTCCATGGCTTCCCAGGCCGTGCGCGGTCGAATCACCACGCTGGAGTCACTCAGGCGCATGGCGAGCCCTCCCGGCAAAAGTCAGGTAAGCGATTACCAGCAGCCAGAGTGCAGCCCCAACCACGTATTTGACCCAGGGGGCGATCTGGGTAGTGGACGACCAGTAGGCTTCGATGAACGCGGCGATCAGCAAGAACATCATCACACCGCAAAGCAATTGCACGCTTTTGCGTGCCGCGAGCCGCAAGGATTCCCCGCGGGTCAACTGCCCTGGGGCGATCAGCGCCCAGCCCAACTGCAAGCCTGCCGCACCGGCGAGGGCGATGGCCGTCAACTCAAAGGCACCATGGCCGATGACGAATGACCAGAAGGTCTGGCCGTAGCCGATCTCGGTCAAGTGCCCGGAAATCGCGCCGATGATCAGCCCGTTGAAAATCAGGAAAAATACGCTGCCCAGGCCAAACAGCAAACCGGCGGCAAACGTCTGGAAGGCGATACCGATGTTATGCATCACGTAGTAGCCGAACATCATCCAGTCTTCGCTCGATGCCCGTTCGGCGGCGCGCCCCAGGCGGCTGGCTTCAGGGTCATACATACTTTGCATCTCGGCCACTTGTTGCGCGCTGACAATGCTGTAGATCAGGTCAGGAAACAGGTAGACCAGCAGTGCAATACCCAACAGGCTGGTAAAGAACAGCAGGCTGGCGATCAATACGAAGCGCCACTGCTCGCGCACCAGTCGCGGGAAGTCCGCCAGGACGAAGCTCAGCACGTTGGTCGCCAATTGGCTGCGATGACGGTACAGCTGTTGATGGCCGCGTAACGCCAATTGTTGCAAAGGATCCACTAGGTAACTGCTGTAGCCGCGCTCCTGAGCCAAGGCCAACTGCTGGCACAGACGCCGGTATTGATGGGGGAAATCGGCTACATCAGCGGCCTTGGCCTTGCCTTGTTCCAACTGCGTCAGTCGTTCGGCAAAGGCGTGCCATTGGGGCTGGTAGCGGCTTTCGAACATGCTTTGCTTCATGTCGGCCCCAACAGGCCGCGGGCCACGCCATTGAGTTGCTCGGCGGCGCGCGCCGGGGATACTTGCAAAGGCGTCGCGAGGATAGCGGCCAGTTCATGCACGCGTTCAGCAGAGAGTTCACCCTGGCGTTCGGCGAAGCCGAGGATCGCCCGTTGCTCACTCAGTTCCAGCGCAAACGGCAAGCGCAGGGCCGCAGCTTGCGGGACCCGAGGCCGCGCCAGGGGCAGTTCGCGGTAGACCACCAGCGTGCCGGCGGCCAGGTCGCCAAGGCGTTTGAAATTAGGATGCTGCAGGCAGCTGATAGCGCCAAGAAAATAGCCGAAAGGCAACATGTCGACAAACCGCAGCAGGTTGCGAATGAGCGACGCCGACCAGCCGATGGGGGTGCCGTCGTCCTGTACGACGCGCAGGCCCATGACTTGTTTACCGGGTGAGCAGCCTTGGTTGAGCACTTCGAACAGCACCATGTACCACCAGCTCGCCACGAACAGCAGCAGTGAGCCCAGGCCGATTCCAATATTGCCGAGCAGCGCCAGCGGCACCAGAAGCACACCCATGACCACACCGCGCGCACCAAGGTCGAAGGCGAAGGCCAGCGCCCTGGGCACCAGGCCGGCGGGGCGCAGCGGGAGGTCGATACCCTCAGGGGTTTCGATCTGGTAGCGGGTGTCCAACGGGGTTGATGGCATCGCGATCCTTGGCAGTGCGGAGCGTTTGGAGACACGGATGCTAGCAGTGTCGGCGATGGAAGCAACTCTCCAAGATTTTACTGGATGTTTGCACAGTATATTTGGTGCTGGCCCCGAGTGCTGTTCAGCGCCTAGACTTTGTCGATCTTCAGCACAGGAATAGCCCGTGACCTCGATTTTCTGGTACGACTACGAAACCACCGGCATCAACCCGCGCAACGATCGCCCATTGCAGGTGGCGGGAATCCGTACCGATTTCGAGCTCAACGAGGTCGGCCCGCCGGTCAACCTTTATTGCCGGCCCAGCGACGATATCCTGCCCCATCCCGCCGCCTGTGCGATCACCGGCATCACCCCCGGAATACTGGCGGAAAAAGGCCTGGCTGAAGCCGATTTCATGACGCGGGTGCATGCGCAGCTGGCCGCGCCGGGTACCTGTGGCGCCGGCTACAACACGTTGCGCTTTGACGATGAAATGACCCGCTACAGCCTGTATCGCAATTTTTTCGACCCTTACGCGCGGGAATGGCAGGGCGGTAACAGCCGTTGGGACTTGATCGACGTGGTTCGCACCGCCTACGCCCTGCGGCCGGAAGGTATCGAGTGGCCGCTGGAGGACGGGCGCGTGACGCTCAAGCTTGAGCGCTTGACCGCCGCCAACGGTATCGACCATGGCCAGGCCCACGATGCGTTGTCCGATGTGCGCGCCACGATTGCGCTGGCGCGGTTGGTTCGCCAGAAGCAGCCCAAGCTTTATGACTGGCTGTTTCAACTGCGCAGCAAGCAGCGCGTGATGGATCAGGTGCGCTTGCTGCAACCCATGGTGCATATCTCCGGGCGGTTTTCCGCCGAGCGTCATTATCTGGGCGTTGTGCTGCCGTTGGCTTGGCACCCACGCAATCGCAATGCGTTGATTGTCTGCGACCTCGGGCTCGACCCTCAGGCGCTGCTGAACGAGGATGCCGACACGCTGCGCCAGCGCCTGTACACCCGCCGTGATGAGCTTGCCGAAGATGAACTGCCGGTGCCGCTCAAGTTGGTACATATCAATCGTTGCCCGGTGGTTGCGCCCTTGAGCGTGTTGCGCGCCGAAGACCGTGCACGTTTGCAATTGGACATGGACGTTTATCAGGCGCGGGCGCTGCGGCTAACTGAAGCACAGGCACTTTGGTGCGATAAGTTGGCGGCCATTTATGCCACGGAAGATTTTGCCTCGAGTGCAGACCCGGAACAGCAGCTTTACGACGGTTTTATCGGTGATCGCGACCGACGCTTATGTGAACAAGTCCGCATGGCCGAACCCGCGCAATTGGCGCTCCAGCAGTGGCCTTTTGATGATCATCGGTTACCGGAATTATTGTTTCGCTATCGGGCACGCAACTTCCCCGATACGTTGAACAATGAGGAGCAACAACGCTGGAAACTTTTCTGTCAGCAGCGCTTGTCAAATCCTGAATGGGGCGCGCCGAATACCCTTGAGGCATTTAAGCTGGCCAGGCAGGAGTTGGCCGTTAATGCGACTCCGTTTCAGCAGCAGGTGTTGGCACTTTGGCAGGAATATGCTGATTCTTTAGCGGCCCGCGTGGCGCGGTAATCAGCGTTGTAACAAAATAGACGGGCATTAAAAAACGCCAGCAAGCTGGCGTTTTTTATGTGTTGCGTATCAGGTGCAGGCCTGTCGAAGCTTAGCCCAGCAGGGTAGCCCAGCCTTCAACGACGTCGCCGCCCCACTTGGCTTTCCACTCTTTCAGCGTTTTGTGGTTGCCACCTTTGGTTTCAATCACTTCGCCGTTGTGCGGGTTTTTGTATTGCTTGACCTTACGGGCACGTTTGGTGCCGGTAGTTTTCACGGCGCCGCGAGGTGCTTTAACTTTCGACTCTGGATCCAGCAGCGCGATGATGTCACGCAGGGATTTGGAGTATTCACCCATGAGGGTGCGCAGTTTGCCTTCGAATTCCAGCTCGGTTTTCAGTTTGTCGTCTTGGGACAGGTTCTTCAATCGGGCTTGCAGCTCTTTGATAGCTTCTTCGGTGGCACGGTATTCGTTGATCAGAGACATGTGGACTACCTTATGTAGAGAGCTGATTGACAGGGACAGTGGCCAATAATAGTCAGGCAGTTTGCCCAAGTAAACATTTAAGCGTGCATTTATGTGAATTACTTTGATTGTTTTTAGCGAATCTATGCAATCGAGTTAATTATAGGGCGCAGCGCTTAAGCCAATACCCCAGGTATTCAGGGTAACGCCCGCGGGTAACGCAATAGATTCATATATGAGGGATAAAACCCTGGGCTATTGAGGGGTATGACGCGGCATCGCGGTCAGAATAGGTGATAACGAATACTGCAGTTTTTCTGCGCAAACGCTAGAATGGCGGCCTTTGCGAAGTCCTGGAGTTCCCCCTAATGCGCACTTTTCGGCTGGTGATTGCTTGCCCGGACCGGGTTGGCATCGTTGCCAAAGTCAGTAACTTTCTGGCCTCCCACAACGGCTGGATCACCGAGGCGAGCCATCACTCGGACAACCTCAGCGGTTGGTTTTTCATGCGTCACGAGATCCGTGCCGACACGCTGCCCTTTGGTCTTGAGGCTTTTCGCGAGGCATTCGCGCCAATCGCCGAAGAGTTTTCGATGACCTGGCGCATCACCGACACCGAGCAGAAAAAGCGCGTGGTGTTGATGGCCAGTCGCGAATCCCATTGCCTGGCCGACTTGCTTCACCGTTGGCACAGCGATGAGCTGGACTGCGAAATCGCCTGTGTAATTTCCAACCATGACGACCTGCGCAGCATGGTCGAATGGCATGGCATCCCGTACTACCACGTGCCGGTCAACCCGCAGGACAAGGAGCCGGCGTTCACCGAGGTTTCCCGCCTGGTCAAGCAACATGAAGCCGACGTGGTGGTACTGGCGCGCTATATGCAAATCCTGCCGCCGCAGCTGTGCCGCGAATATGCCGGCAAGGTGATCAACATTCATCACAGCTTCTTGCCGTCGTTTGTCGGCGCCAAGCCTTACCACCAAGCTTCCCTGCGGGGCGTGAAGTTGATTGGCGCAACCTGCCACTACGTCACCGAAGAGTTGGACGCCGGTCCGATCATCGAGCAGGACGTGGTGCGCGTCAGTCATAGCGACAGCATTGAAGACATGGTGCGTTTCGGCCGCGATGTCGAGAAAATGGTCTTGGCGCGTGGCTTGCGATATCACTTGGAAGACCGAGTGCTGGTGCACGGCAACAAGACTGTGGTGTTCTGATTTATACGTGTTGATTGAAGAAAGGGCCTGGGCGTTTAATCGCTTCAGGCCTTTTTTGTTGTTAGCTGACCGTCAGGACAACGCCATGAACGATCCGCTCGATAAAGCCACGTCCAGGGCGCCCGCCACACTCGGTGAGGGGTGCCTGAGTCGTTATGATCCGGATGCGCTGGACGCCGAGGATGGCACGGATTTCCCGGACGCTGCGCAGTTGTGGAAGCAGTTGCAGGCGTTGGATGAAGCGCCTGCCGCACCTGAAGAGGACGCTTGAGCCGCCCTGGCACAAGGCTCGGTTCATGATCGGGTAGCGAGCCAGGCGGCTTTGGTCATTGGGATGCGTCCCGCGTTCAGCATGCGCTGCAAGGTCTCAAGCCAATAGCGACGGGAAAACTCGTGGCGCATGTCCACCGGGTGCAGGCCCAGGCGGATGACTTGGGCTGTCTTCCAACGGTGCTCGCGGCAATCACTGAGGGCTTTGGACAGGCGCCGGCGCCAGGCGCTGCGGGCACTCCACACCAGGCCGGGGGCGTCGATACGCGTGAAGTCGGGAAGCCGGTACAGGTGCTGCGGGTCGCTGGTGTAGCTCAGCGGTAATTGGCGCAATGCCTGGCGGGTGCCTTGGCTCATCAACCAAGCGGGCGCGACGAAACCCGACAATGGCCAGTCGTTGCGTTGGAATACTGCTATGCCCTCATGAAGTCGATTCAGGGCCTGGACATATGACAGGCGATAAAACTCACCCTCGTGGGTATACACGCGGCGCATGAGCCAGTCTTTGGGCGTGCGCGGTGCCGGTTGGTCATCGCAGTGGTAGTAGCCGTGCAACGCCAGTTCATCACCCCTGGCGACGCGGCTGTCGAGCAGGCGTCGGAACTCAGCGTGATCGTGCAAGGCATCGCGATGGTGAAAGTCCGGCACCACCAGCCACGTGATAGGCACCGCGCCGAGTGCATCCACGGCCTCGACAAAGGGACGATAGTCCGCCCAATTGTGCGGCGCGACATCGTGCAGCACCAGTAACACGGCGGTTTCAGCCATGACAAAGCATCGTGTCGTGGCTGCCCAGTACGGCATGGTAATGCCCGAGCAGGCTGTCGACCACGCTGTCCCATGCGTAATGCTGTTCCACATAACGCCGAGCCTGGGCTCCCAGGCGCCGGCTGTCGGTGTTGAACAACTCGCGTACGGCGTCGGCCATCGCCTGTGGGTGGTTGGGCCTGCATAACAGACCGCAGCGTTCATTGACGATCTCATTGAATGCGCCGGCTGCCACGGCGACCACGGGGGTGCCGCAGGCCATGGCTTCGAGGATGACCAGGCCAAAGGTTTCCTGGTCGCCGGCATGCAGCAAGGCGTCGGCGCTGGCCATCAGACGGGCAACGTAAGGGGCCGGGCGAAACCCGTCGATGACGGTGACGTTGCCCGGCACGCTGGCCGGCATGCCGGAACCCACCAGCAATAAATGGTAACCGTTGCCCAGGCGTTTCATGCAGCGCAGCAGGACCGGCAGGTTTTTCTCCTTGGAGCCGCGCCCGGCAAAGATCAGCAGGCGGGTGTCCTGGTCGATCCCCAGTTCGGCGCGCAAGCCCGGGTCGCCGGCCTGCGGAGTAAAGGTCTGCAGGTCCACCCCCAGGGGCTGGACGAAGACATTCTTCACCCCCAGGCCTATGAGTTTGTCGGCCATCACCTGGCTTGGCGCCAGTACCCGGTCAAAATTCCCGTAGAGTTTTCTGACATAGGCTTCAACATTGGGTGTAAACCACGGCCCCATGCGGTTGCTCACCAGCAGCGGTAAGTCGGAGTGGTAAAAACCGATGACCGGCACATCCAGCTGGCGCCGAGCATCCAGTGCGGCCCACGCAGTGAGGTAGGGGTCTCCTACCTCGATCAGATCGGGCTGTAAATCGCGCAGGACATTTCGCCAAGGAGCCAGGCGCACCGGGAATCGATAGCCCTTGCCGAAGGGCAGGGCGGGCGCTGGCACTTTGAACACGCCATCGCGTTCGCTCAAGTGCGCGCCGGGTATTAAAAGGCTGTGGCGAATGCCGGGTTTGAGGGCCAGGCGGCGGTGCTTGGCATCCAGATAAGTGCGTACGCCGCCGCTGGCTGGGGCGTAGAACATGGTTATGTCAGCGATATGCACGATGAACATCCCTCCGATCCATTGCTCTCCTAAACGTGGACCTGAGCTAAGGATAGATGTTCGGTTGGTGTTCATCGTGCAGGCGTCGGTCCGGCGCCTGGGTGGCTCAGATGCGGAAACTGCCCACCAGCTGTTTCAGCCGCGCAGCCTGCTGTTCCAGATCGGCACAGGCACGCAATGTCGATTGCAGGTTTTCCACGCCTTCCTGATTGAGGGTGTTGATTTCCGTGATGTCCATGTTGATCGATTCCACCACCGAGGTTTGCTCCTCGGTGGCGGTGGCCACTGACTGGTTCATGCCGTCGATCTCGCCAATGCGCAGGGTCACGCTATTGAGGCGTTCACCGGCGAGGTTGGCGATTTCCACACTGTCATGGCTGTGACGCTGGCTCTGGCTCATGGTGGTCACCGATTCCCGGGCGCCGACTTGCAGCTCCTCGATCATGGTTTGTACCTGTTGTGCCGATTCCTGCGTGCGATGGGCCAGGTTGCGCACCTCGTCGGCCACCACCGCAAACCCACGGCCCGCTTCACCGGCCCGTGCCGCCTCGATGGCAGCGTTCAGCGCCAGCAGGTTGGTTTGCTGAGAGATACTGGTGATTACCTCGAGAATCTGGCCGATATTCACGGTCTTGCTGTTAAGTGCTTCGATATTGCTGCTGGAGGCGCTGATCATCTCGGACAGTTGGGTCATCGCCTTGATGTTGCGATCGACCACCTGTTGGCCGTCCTCAGCCAAGTGGCGGGCATCGCTGGCCTGGTTTGAAGCCTGCGCGGCGTTGCGCGCGATTTCCTGGGCGGCAGCCCCCAACTGATTGATCGCGGCGGCCACGCTGTTGGTTCGGTTGGCCTGCTCGTCGGAGTTGACCATCGACGAGTTGGAGGCGCTTACCACCCGCAGGGCCACTTCATTGACGTGCTCGGTGGCCGAGGACACTTCGCGGATCGATGTGTGAATGCGCTCTACGAAGCTGTTGAAGGCATTTGCCAAGGTGCCGAACTCATCGTGGTTCTGGATGGCCAGGCGGCGCGTCAGGTCACCTTCGCCGTCGGCGATGTCCTGCATGGCGCGGGTCATGACGTGCAGCGGTTGCAGCAGTACGCGGATCAGCATGCCCAGCAGGGCGATGATGATCACCACGGCGATCACGGTGGCAATCACGGCAGAGGTGCGGAATTTGCTGAGCATCGCGTAGGCTTCGTCTTTATCCACCGATACTCCCAGATACCAGTTCACCGACGGCAAACCTTTGATCGGTGTGAAGGTGACGATGTTGACCTTACCGTTGCTCTCGACTTCGCTGAAGTTGCCGCTGATTGCCGGCGTGTGGCTGGGGTAGACATCGGCGAGGGTCTTCATCACCAGGTTTTTGTCGGGGTGTACCAGCACCTTGCCGTCGGCGCTGACCAGGAACGCATAGCCCATTCCGCCGAAGTTCAGCGCGCCGATGTTGTCCACCAGTGTCTGCAGGCTCAGGTCGCCGCCGACCACGCCGACAGCCTGGCCGCCCTTGGTGCTGGGGGTCGCGATGGAAATAATCAACTTGCCGGTGGCGGCATCGATATAGGGCTCGGTCAGGGTCGAGCCGTTGCTGCTCTGCGCCCCTTTGTACCAAGGGCGAACGCGCGGATCAAAGCCGTCCGGCATTTTGGTGTCGGGGCGGATGGTGAACGCGCCCTGGCTGTCACCCACGTAGGTGGCCATGAACGACGAGGTCAGGGTTTTCTGGTCCAGCAGGCTCGCGACGACGCTGGGCTCAGGGTTGATGGCGATGTTCTGTGCGGCGTTTTCCACCAGCGCAATACGCCCGCTCAGCCAGGTCTGAATGCTGCTGGCGGTGACGTCACCCATCTCATGCAGATAGCTGTTGAGGTCCTCGCGTATGGCATTGCGCTGCAGGTAATCGTTATAGAGGGTAAACAACGCGAAGGCGGCGATGACAATAAGGGAGGCTGCAAGCAGGATCTTATGGCTGAAACGCAGATTTTTATTCATGGCTTGAAGGGTCCGCTAAGGTCATAAATATCCAACGCGCGTCCTTGTGGAACACGCTGGAGGGTAGCGTCAAAAAAAGTTTGATATTTCCGTTGTTCCCTGTAGGAACTATCTGAGCGTTTTTTAGACTTTGTGGGTCTCACATCTGTCTTATCGACCTGGCGACACTAAAGATTAACCATGGGTGACGAAATGCCTGACTCCACGCAACTCCTTATAGGTGCCGGCCTTGATGGCCAGCCCATCGCCCAGGCCATGCGCCTGGCCAATCGTCACGGGTTGATTGCCGGCGCCACGGGTACGGGCAAGACGGTCACGCTGCAACGCCTGGCCGAAGCCTTCAGTGATGCGGGCGTGGCGGTGTTTGCCGCGGATATCAAAGGTGACCTCTGCGGCCTGGGCGCCGCGGCTTTTCCACAGGGCAAGGTGGCCGAGCGTATCGCCGGCATGCCTTTCCTGAATTACACGGCTCAGGAGTATCCCGTCACGTTGTGGGATATCCACGGGCAGTCCGGTCATCCGTTGCGCACCACCATCAGCGAAATGGGCCCGTTGTTGCTCGGCAGCTTGCTGGAGCTAACGGACAGCCAGCAGTCGGCCCTCTATGCGGCGTTCAAAGTGGCGGATCGCGAAGGCTTGCTGCTGCTGGACCTCAAGGACCTCAAGGCACTGCTCAACCATCTGCGCTATCACCCGGAGTTATTGGGTGACGATGCCGCGCTGATGACCACCGGCTCCAGCCAGGCACTGTTGCGGCGCCTGGCGGTGCTGGAACAGCAGGGCGCGGAGGCGTTGTTCGGCGAGCCGGCCCTGCAGCTGGAAGATATCCTGCAGCCGGCCAGTGATGGGCGCGGGCGTATCCACCTGCTGGATGCCAGCCGCCTGGTGCACGAGGCGCCGAAGGTGTACGCGACGTTCCTGCTGTGGCTGTTGGCCGAATTGTTCGAGCAACTGCCCGAGCGTGGCGATGCGGATAAACCGCTGCTGGCGCTGTTTTTCGATGAGGCGCATTTGTTGTTCGCCGACACCCCCAAGGCCTTGCAAGAGCGCCTGGAGCAGGTGGTGCGCTTGATTCGTTCCAAAGGGGTGGGCGTGTATTTCGTGACTCAATCGCCTGGCGACCTGCCGGACACGGTGCTGGCTCAACTCGGCTTGCGCATCCAGCACGGCCTGCGCGCATTCACCACTAAAGAGCAGAAATCCCTGCGCGCGGTGGCAGACGGTTTCCGGCCCAACCCGGCATTTGATGCCTTGTCGGTGCTTACCGAGCTGGGCACCGGTGAGGCGTTGGTGGGCACCTTGCAGGAAAAGGGCACGCCGGAGGTGGTCCAACGGGTACTGGTAGCGCCGCCGCAATCGCGTATCGGGCCGCTCAGCGAGGCCGAACGCACGGCACTGATTGCCCGTTCACCCCTGCAAGGGCGCTATGACAAACCGATCGACCGGGAGTCCGCTTATGAAGTGCTGATGGCACGCAAGGACTTGAGCCCTGCCGAAGACGCTGTGCCAGCTGCCGAGGAGCCGAGCTTTACCGACAAGGCCGGTGCGTTTCTGGGAACGGCAGCGGGCAAGGCGCTCAAATCAGCGATGCAACAGGCGGCCAATCAGATGGGGCGGCAATTGGTGCGCGGCTTGTTGGGGTCTTTGCTGGGCGGCGGCAAGCGCAAGTAACGGTTCAGGGCTTGGGCTTGCCGTGGGCGGCCAGCCGCTCAAGCGCGGCGCGCAAGCCCGGGTCGCTGATCCCGTCGGCCGTGGCCTGAATGGTCTCGGCCGCACTTTCCGACAGGTCCATGGTGTGCCCCGCCGCGCCTTGCTGAACGGTCGGCGGTTGCACCTTGAACTGGATGCGCGTCAGGCTGGCGAACTCTTCAAAGGCCATTAATTGACGCTGCAGGCGTTTTTGCTGATAGCGCAAGCGGGTCGCCCAATGGCCATCTGTGACAATCAGCAGCAGGTTGCCTTCACGCCAGGACGCCACATGGCAATGTTCACGTGCGGCCGGTTGCAACTGGCTTTCGAGCAGGCGCTGCAAATGGCCCAAGCGTTGCGCATGGCCAAAGATGGCTTTCAACGGCTTGGCTTCGCGAAGCAACACGCTGGGCGCGCGGGCTGTAAGAGGGCGAAATGCCATGATTGGACACCTTAGGTAACAGAGCGGCCATCTTAGCAGAAAGCGCCTGCACGCCTTCCAGGCAAAGCGTCGACGCGGTTTTTTGCGTGAAATCAATAGGTGACTTCTGCGCGGCATGGGTTGAAGTTCCGACAAAAGCCCTTATTTTAAACAAGCCCTCTCACAGCGCCGTGCCCGCATCGGGGAATAACGCCACTTTCCTCACCCACGATTCCGGGTAGAATGCGCGTTCGCATGCGGCCGTGAGGGCTGCTCGGGCCACTCACGGTGCGCCCTCCATCCCTATGTGTGGAAGAACCTGCCGATATGTTTGCGCCTTTGTTAAAGAAACTTTTTGGAAGCAAGAATGAGCGCGAAGTCAAACGCATGCTCAAGACGGTGCAGCTGGTCAATGCCTTCGAAGAGCAGATGGTTGCCCTGTCGGACGAGCAATTGCGCGCCAAGACCCAAGAGTTCAAGGCCCGCATAGCCAAAGGTGAAACCCTCGACAAACTGCTGCCCGAAGCTTTCGCGGTTGCCCGTGAAGCCGGTAAGCGTGTCATGGGCATGCGCCACTTCGACGTGCAGTTGATCGGCGGCATGACCTTGCATGAAGGCATGATTGCCGAAATGCGTACAGGTGAAGGCAAGACCCTGGTAGCAACCCTGGGTGTTTATCTCAACGCATTGTCCGGCAAGGGCGTGCACGTTGTGACGGTGAACGACTACCTGGCTCGCCGGGACGCCAACTGGATGCGCCCGCTGTATGAATTCCTCGGCCTGACCGTCGGCGTCGTGACGCCGTTCCAGCCGCCGGAAGAGAAGCGCGCCGCCTACGCCGCCGACATCACCTACGGTACCAACAACGAATTCGGTTTCGACTACCTGCGCGACAACATGGCGTTCAGCATGGAAGAAAAATTCCAGCGCGAACTCAACTTTGCCGTGATCGACGAAGTCGACTCCATCCTCATCGACGAAGCTCGTACCCCGCTGATCATCTCCGGCCAGGCCGAAGACAGCTCGCGCCTGTACACCGAGATCAACAAGTTGATCCCGCGCCTTGAGCAGCACATCGAGGAAGTGGAAGGCGTGGTGACCAAAGAAGGTCACTTCACCATCGACGAGAAGACCCGCCAGGTCGAACTCAACGAAGCCGGCCACCAGTATGTCGAAGACATGCTGACCCAGATCGGTTTGCTGGCTGAAGGCGAAAGCCTGTACTCGGCGCACAACCTGGGCCTGCTGACCCATGTGTATGCCGGCCTGCGTGCCCACAAGCTGTTCCATCGCAACGTCGAATACATCGTGCAAGATGGCCAGGTGGTACTGGTCGACGAACACACCGGCCGTACCATGCCGGGTCGCCGTCTGTCCGAAGGCCTGCACCAGGCCATCGAAGCCAAGGAAATGCTCAACATCCAGGCCGAAAGCCAGACGTTGGCGTCCACCACCTTCCAGAACTACTTCCGTTTGTACAACAAGCTGTCCGGCATGACCGGTACGGCCGACACCGAAGCGTTCGAGTTCCACCAGATCTACGGTCTGTCGGTAGTGGTCATCCCGCCGAACAAGCCGCTGGCGCGTAAAGATTTCAACGACCTGGTGTTCCTGACCGCCGAAGAGAAATACGCGGCGATCATCAACGACATCAAGGATGGCATGGCCCAGGGGCGCCCGATCCTGGTGGGTACCGCCACCATCGAAACGTCCGAGCACGTGTCCAACCTGCTCAACAAGGAAGGCATCGAGCATAAAGTGCTCAACGCCAAGTTCCACGAAAAAGAAGCCGAGATCATCGCCCAGGCCGGTCGCCCAGGCGCATTGACCATCGCCACCAACATGGCCGGTCGTGGTACCGACATCCTGTTGGGTGGCAACTGGGAAGTGGAAGTGGCCTCCCTGGACAACCCGACCCCTGAGCAAATCGCCCAGATCAAGGCCGATTGGCAGAAGCGTCACCAGGCCGTGCTGGAGTCCGGCGGCCTGCAGGTGATCGCCTCCGAGCGTCACGAATCGCGTCGTATCGACAACCAGTTGCGTGGTCGTGCCGGTCGTCAGGGTGACGCCGGTTCCAGCCGCTTCTACCTGTCCCTGGAAGACAGCCTGATGCGCATTTTCGCCTCGGACCGGGTGAAAAACTTCATGAAGGCCCTGGGCATGCAGTCCGGTGAAGCGATCGAGCACCGCATGGTGACCAACGCCATCGAGAAGGCCCAGCGCAAGGTTGAAGGCCGCAACTTCGACATCCGTAAGCAACTGCTCGAGTTCGATGACGTCAACAACGAACAGCGTAAAGTGATCTATCACATGCGTAATACGTTGCTGGCCGCCGACAACATTGGCGAGACCATCGCCGATTTCCGCCAGGACGTGCTCAACGCCACCGTCAGCGCGCACATTCCGCCACAGTCCCTGCCTGAACAGTGGGATGTCGCCGGCCTGGAAGCGGCATTGAAGAGCGACTTCGGTGTCGACTTGCCGGTTCAGCAATGGCTGGACGAAGACGACCACCTGTACGAAGAAACCCTGCGCGAAAAACTGATGGCCGAGTTGCTGGCCGCGTACAACGAGAAAGAAGAGCAGGCGAGTGCCGAAGCGCTGCGCACCTTCGAGAAACAAATCGTACTGCGCGTGCTGGACGACCTGTGGAAAGACCACCTGTCGACCATGGACCACCTGCGTCACGGTATCCACCTGCGTGGCTACGCCCAGAAGAACCCCAAGCAGGAATACAAGCGCGAGTCGTTCACGCTGTTCTCCGAGTTGCTGGATTCGATCAAGCGCGATTCGATTCGCGTGCTGTCCCACGTTCAGGTGCGTCGCGAAGACCCTATCGAAGAGGAAGCTCGCCTGCGCCAGGAAGCCGAGGCACTGGCGGCGCGCATGCAGTTCCAGCACGACGAAGCACCGAGTCTGGACGCACCTGAAGTACTGGGCGAGGAGGTCGATGTGGCCCTGGCCCAGACACCGGTGCGCAACGAGCAGAAGCTGGGCCGCAACGAGCTGTGCTATTGCGGCTCGGGCAAGAAATTCAAACACTGCCACGGCCAGATCGAATAAGATTTTCGCCTGACGCTGCAACACTCCGCGCCGCGACCGGCCTCTGCCGTCGCGGCGTTTTGCCATTAATTTCACCGTCGATCATGGCGGCACAGACATCACCTAATTTTAAGGAGCGCATTCATGGCTGTTGGTCTTGGTCCTTTGCCCACATTGCACCCGGTTGCCGGTTTTGAACTGGGTATCGCTTCGGCCGGCATTAAACGTGCGGGGCGCAAGGATGTGGTGGTGATGCGCTGTGCCGAAGGCTCGACCGTCGCCGGTGTGTTCACCCTCAATGCGTTTTGCGCCGCACCGGTGATCCTGGCCAAGCAACGTGTTGCAGGCTCCATTCGTTACCTGCTG
This sequence comes from Pseudomonas sp. S3_A03, assembly GCF_054668275.1. Classification (NCBI taxonomy): domain Bacteria; kingdom Pseudomonadati; phylum Pseudomonadota; class Gammaproteobacteria; order Pseudomonadales; family Pseudomonadaceae; genus Pseudomonas; species Pseudomonas sp. S3_A03. Next base: position 2,828,485 of record NZ_CP162753.1, on the reverse strand, counting down.
ACCAACACCGGCAATGCCAACGCCGGTACCGGCGAGCCTGGCCTGGTGGCTGCCGCGCGCACATGCGCCAAGCTGGCTCAACTGGCCGGCGTGGATGCCAGCCAAGTGCTGCCTTACTCCACCGGCGTCATCGGCGAACCGCTGCCGGTCGAGAAAATCGAAGGCGCCCTGCAAGCCGCACTGGATGACCTGTCTGTGGATAACTGGGCCGCCGCCGCGACTGGCATCATGACCACCGACACCCTGCCAAAAGGCGCGAGCCGCCAGTTCGTGCATGACGGTCAGACCGTCACCGTCACCGGCATCAGTAAAGGCGCGGGCATGATCCGTCCGAACATGGCCACCATGCTCGGCTACATTGCCACCGACGCCAAAGTCTCTCGCGATGTGTTGCACAGCCTGATCCTGGACGGTGCCAACAAGTCGTTCAACCGCATCACCATTGATGGCGATACTTCGACCAATGACTGCTGCATGCTGATCGCCACCGGCCAGGCCAACCTGCCGGAAATCACCGAGGCCAGCGGCCCGCTGTTCGCGGCCCTCAAGCAGGCGGTGTTCGAAGTGTGCATGGACGTGGCCCAGGCCATCGTGCGTGACGGTGAGGGGGCGACCAAGTTCGTCACGGTCGAAGTCAACGGCGGCGGCAATCACCAGGAATGCCTGGATGTCGGCTACACCGTGGCCCACTCGCCACTGATCAAGACTGCGCTGTTCGCTTCCGACCCGAACTGGGGCCGCATCCTCGCCGCTGTTGGCCGTGCCGGTGTGCCGGACCTGGATGTGAGCAAGATCGATGTGTTCCTCGGTGACGTGTGCATCGCCAGCCGTGGCGCCCGCGCCGAGAGCTACACCGAAGCCCAGGGCTCGGCGGTGATGCAGCAGGAAGAAATCACCATCCGTATCGAGTTGGGCCGTGGCGATTGCAGCGAAACCATCTGGACCACCGACCTGTCCCACGAGTACGTGAAGATCAACGCGGAATACCGTACCTGAAGCCTGGAGGATGAGCGCGGTGAAACGAGTGCATGTAGCAGCAGCGGTGATCCGCGGTGTCGATGGCAGGATCCTGCTGGCGCGCCGCGCCGATACTCAGCATCAAGGCGGCCTCTGGGAGTTTCCCGGCGGCAAGGTGGAGGCGGATGAATCGGTCGCCGCCGCCTTGTCCCGCGAGTTGCAGGAAGAGTTGGGCATCCAGGTCACCACGGCGCGGCCGCTGATCAAGGTGCAACACGACTACCCGGACAAACAGGTATTACTGGATGTCTGGGAAGTTTCGGCGTTTACCGGCGAACCGCATGGCGCCGAGGGTCAACCCCTGGAGTGGGTGGCGCCTCGGGATTTGCTCAACTATGAATTCCCGGCCGCTAACGCGCCGATCGTTGCCGCCGCGCGCTTGCCCGCCGATTACCTGATCACCCCTGGCGAACTGGACACCCCGACACTGTTGCGTGGGATTCAGAAGGCTGTGGCTGGCGGCATCAAGCTGGTTCAACTGCGCGCGCCCAACGGCTACGACCCCAAATACCGCGACCTGGCGGTGGATGCGGTGGGCCTGTGCGCGGGCAAGGCACAATTGATGCTCAAGGGGCCGTTTGAATGGCTGGGGGATTTTCCTGCGGCCGGCTGGCACATGACCTCGGCCCAGCTGCGTAAATACGCGAGCAAAGGCCGACCGTTGCCGAAGGACCGCTGGCTCGCGGCGTCGTGCCACAACGCTGAAGAACTCGCATTGGCGCAATTGATGGACGTGGATTTTGTCACGCTGTCGCCGGTGCAACCGACCCTGACCCACCCTGACGCGCAGCCGTTGGGCTGGGAGCAGGCGATGGAGTTGATCCGTGGGTTCAGCAAGCCGGTGTTTTTGCTGGGTGGTGTTGGGCCGGCTGAACGAGAGAAGGCTTGGGAGGCTGGGGCGCAGGGTGTGGCAGGTATCAGGGCGTTCTGGCCGCAGGAGTGATGGTGTTCTGACGGGCCTCATCGGGAGCAAGCCCCCTCCCACATTTGACCGGGGCATACCCTTTGGAGTGCGGTTCAGTGTGGCTTGGCTGCCGCCTGCCACAAAACCTCCGCTACTCCCTGGCGCCTGGCAATCACCCGCGCCGCCACAAACAGCAAGTCCGACAACCGATTGATATACGCCAACCCAACGCCTTCCAACGGCTCCACCGCATTCAGGTGCTGACATCGCCGCTCCGCGCTGCGCGCCAGGCTACGGCACACATGGGCCTGGGCAATCAGCGCCGAGCCACCGGGCAGGATAAAGTCTCTCCAGTGGCCCGACCTCTTCATTCCAGCGATCAATCGCCGCTTCCAGCCGATCCACTTCCGCGGCGTTCAACGCCTTGTACACCGGCATCGCCAGCTCACCGCCCAAATCGAACAATCGATGCTGGCAAGGCGTCAGTACCTCAACCACATCCTTCAGTTGCGGATGCTTGCCGCTTTGCTCTTCAAGGCCTGCCAGCAACAACCCCAGCTGGCTGTTCAGCGCATCGACTTCGCCGATGGCCTCCACGCGCGGATGGTCCTTGGGCACCCGGCGGCCGTCGCCGAGGCCGGTTTCGCCTTTGTCGCCGGTACGTGTGTAGATTTTCGACAGGCGAAAGCCCATGGTCAGTGCTCCAGTTGGGTGCGTTCGTAGGGTGGCAGTTGGCTGCCGGCCAAGGGGATGCGCAAGGTAAAACAGGTGCCTTGGCCGAGGGTGGAATGTACTTCCATTTGGCCTTTGTGGTTGTTGGTGATGATGAAATACGACACCGACAGCCCCAGCCCTGTGCCCTGGCCGATTTCCTTGGTGGTGAAGAATGGCTCGAAGGTGCGCTTGCGCACATTCTCACTCATGCCGATGCCGTTATCTTCCACCTGGATCTCTGCCCATGGCGGGTTGAGGCGGGTGCGCAGGATGATGCGCCCCGGCTCGCGATCGTCTTCACGCAGGTGAATCGCCTGGGCAGCGTTTTTCAGCAGGTTGAGCAGCACCTGTTCCAGTTCGTTGGCGGTGCCGGGTACCGGGCCCAACTGCGGGTCGAACTGGCGGATGATCGCCTGGCCCTTGAAGTCGAACCCTATGGCCAGGTCGAAGTCGTTGCCGGCAATTTCAACGGCTTGATCGATCAGCGCGGGTAAGTCGCAAGGCGCCATCTGTCGATTGCTGCGCCGGCTGAAACTGAGCATGTGCGTGACGATTTTGGCGGCTCGTGCCCCGGCTTGCTGGATGCCATCGAGCAGTTGTGGCACTTCGCGACCTTCCAGGTAGCGGTTGATCGTCGCCAGTTCCACGCCTGTCTGTTCGGCGTATTCCAGATTCTTGGGCAGGTCGGCGGACAAACGGCGGCGGATGTTCTGTACGTTGTGCAGGATCGCCCCCAGCGGGTTGTTGATTTCGTGGGCCATACCGGCGGCCAGCCCGCCGACGGAGAGCATTTTTTCCGACTGCACCATCATTTCTTCCAGGGACAGGCGCTGGGTGATGTCATCGATGCGGATCACCACACCGCGCCCGGCACCGCCCATCAGTGGATAGAACGTCAGGGCGTAATGCTTGGGCTCTTCATCCTTGATCCAGGTCACACGTTCGATGCGTTCTACCGTGTGTTGCTCGATCGTGGCCTTGATTTGCGGCAGGAAAGGCTTGAGCGGTTCGAAGGCGAGATAGATCGGCTGGTTCAGTGCTTCGTCCAGGCGCGTACCGGAAAGCGCGCTGGCTTCCTGGTTCCACTGGGTGACATAGAGCTGCTCGTCCAGGGCGATCAGCGCCGAGGGCATTGAGTCGATGATGCTGTTGAGGTAGTTCTGGAAACCGGTGAGTTTTTTCTCGATTTTGCTGCGAACCTGGACTTCCAGCTCCAGCTTGCGGTTGGTGTGGCGGGTCTCTTCAGCCAGGCCCTGGGCCTGGTCGTAGGCGGCCTGGGAGTCGTCCCGGGCGCGCTTGAGCTGTTGCTCGCGGGCTTCGATACGCGACAACATCGTGTTGAACGCTTCGGCCAGGCTGCCGATTTCATCGTGGTTGCCACGGCCGGCGCGCAGGGCGTAGTTTTCTTCGCGGGTTACCTGGCGTGACAGTTCTTCCAGTTCGTGGATCGGCCGGGTGATCAGGCGTTTGATCTGCCGCGCGATCACTAACCACAACAGCACGCTGAAAATCAGGATGCCCAGGCTGGCCGTCAGCGTGCCGGTATAGAACGCCACCGGCAGCTCACTGCTGGCCACCAGCAGCAAATGCCCTGAAGGCTGGCCGGCGCGGGGCAGGGTGATCACCTGGTTGCTGCGAAACTCGGTCACGCGCCACGCCTCGATATGCCGATAGTTGTCGGGCAAATTCAAGCGATCACCGTGTTGCATCTGCGCCAGGCGGTTGCCTTCGCCGTCGTACAAGGCGGCAGCGCGCAAGGGTGAATAGCTGGTCAGTTCATTGAGCAGCGCTTGGGCTTTGGCGCTGGATTCGAGGGCTTCGGCGGCGAGGGCCGGGTTGGAGACCAGCCGACCGATGGCCTGCAAGGCCTGGGGAGCCATGCTCTCCTGGGAGATCCAATAGGCGGCGCTGATAAAGGTCAGGTTGGCCACCAGTAATACGGTGGTCAGCAGCACCAGCAGGGCGGCCAGCAGTTTCTGCCCTACCGGTAAGTTTTCAAGACGCTGGCGCAGCGGCATCAGGGTTTTCCCAGGTGATAGACAGGCTGGCAGGGTAGCGCGTGGTTCAGTCGCGGGGCAATCGGCGTACCACTAACTGGTCGATCAAGCGCTGCTGCAACTGCTGCAAATGCGGCAGCGTCAATTGGTGGCGGGTTGCCGCCTGGCAAGCATAGCCCAACAAGTAGCTGATTTCGGTGCGGCGGGCGTTGGCCACGTCCTGGTACATGGAGGAATAGTTGGCGGCGGTGGCGTGGATCACCCGTTCCACTTCTGCTTGCAGATCCTGCGCGGCGGCGGGTTGGCCGCAGCATTCCAATAGTTCGCCGAGTTCGGCGCACAGGGTGGCCACTTCGCATTGATGCTTTTGCAGCTCGCCATTGCGGCACTGGTAAAGCACGGTCAGTGGGTTGATCGCGCAATTGAGCGCCAGCTTGCGCCATAGCCGCGTCAGGATATCGGTACTCCATTCGTGGGGGATGCCGGCGGCTTGCAACTCGTCCAGCCACACCGGTGGCGTCGGCCGGGCCGAGTCGCCCAGCCAGGTGTAGCCATGACCAGCAAAGACCACGCGCCAGTCCGCCTGGCGAAACGCGCCTTCGGTGCTGGAGGCAAAGATGCAGCGTGCCTGGGGCAATTGCGCGGCCACCGCGTCTTGGCTGCCAAGGCCGTTTTGCAGCAGGATCAACTCCGCGTCTTGCATCAGCCGGTGTTGCAGCTGTGCGACCGCGCTTTGGGCGTCGTAGGCTTTGCACGCTACCAGCAGGCGATGAATTGGCTCCGGGCCGTGGGGCGTTTCGCCAATGACTGGATATGTCTGCTCTACGCCGTGCTCGACCAACGTCAGCCCCTTTGCGGCCTGATAGTTGGCCAGGCGCGCCTCATCCCGCAGGATCAACCTCACGGGCAGCCCGGCGCGGGCCAGGCGCGTGGCCCAGAGTGTGCCCAGGCTGCCGGCGCCGAGAATATGCCAGGTGGTCGACATCAGTTTTTGCTCCGTAGGGTCGCCTGCGGTGAACGGGGCGAAAGAACCGCTATAATGCCCCGGCATTTTAGCTCGGGCGCGCTCCATCTCTACTGAGCCCGCCCCTTTATTATTGGAGAAATCACATGCCTTCGTTCGACGTGGTATCTGAACTGGACAAACACGAAGTCACCAACGCCGTCGAGAATGCCGTCAAGGAGCTGGACCGTCGCTATGACCTCAAAGGCAAGGGCAGCTTCGAGTTCAAGGAAAAAGAACTGACCGTCAACCTGACCGCTGAAGCCGATTTCCAGCTGGAAGCGATGATCGAGATCCTCAAGCTGTCACTGGTCAAGCGCAAGATCGACGCGCAATGCCTTGAAATCAAGGACGCCTACGCCTCCGGCAAGCTGATGAAGCAGGAAGCCGTGCTCAAGGAAGGCATCGACAAGGAGCTGGCGAAGAAAATCGTCGCGCATATCAAGGATGCCAAGCTGAAAGTCCAGGCCGCCATCCAGGGTGAGCAAGTTCGTGTGACCGGCAAGAAGCGTGACGATCTGCAAGAGGCCATCGCGGCCCTGCGCGCCAAGACCTTCGACATGCCATTGCAGTTCAATAACTTCCGCGACTGATGGCACTTTGCGGAACCTGTGCGCGTTTTTGACGTCCCACGCCCCAGAATCCGCGCCTACACTTGAGCCCTACGGGGCTCATTTGCGTTTTTAGGCAGTCAATAAAGCCGCACATCCGCTACACAGGAGAAGCTCCATGGATTTAAACGCTGAAATGGATCACTTGATCAAGACCTCACAGTCGTGGATCCCGATGATCATGGAATATGGCAGCCGCGTATTGCTGGCGATGATCACCCTGGCCATTGGCTGGTGGCTGATCAATGTATTGACCCACCGAGTGGGCCGCCTGCTGGCCCTGCGTAACGCAGACCAGGCGCTGCAACATTTCATCACCAGCCTGGCGAACATCGCGCTCAAAGTCATGCTGGTGGTCAACGTGGCCTCGATGATCGGCGTGGCGACCACCTCGTTCGTTGCCGCCATCGGTGCCGCTACCCTGGCTATTGGCCTGGCCTTGCAAGGCAGCCTGGCGAATTTTGCCGGTGGCGTGCTGATTCTGTTGTTCCGCCCGTTCCGCATTGGTGACTGGATCGAAGCCCAGGGCACCTCGGGTACCGTCGACAGCATCCAGATCTTCCACACGGTGTTGCGCACCGGCGACAACAAGACGGTGATCATTCCTAACGGCAGCCTGTCCAACGGCCTTATCACCAACACCAACCGCCAGCCGACCCGCAAGGTGGTGTTTGACGTGGGTGTGGACTACGAGGCGGACCTGCAGAAAGCCCGCGAAGTGCTGCTGGAGCTGGCCAAGGACCCACGCGTACTGACCGATCCTGCCGCGGTCGCGGTGGTTTCGACCCTGGGCGACAGCTCGATCACCGTTTCCCTGCGCTGCTGGACCAATACGCCGGATTATTGGGACGTAGTGTTCATGCTTAATGAATTGGCGCGTGATCGTTTGAAGGCGGCGGGAATTGATATTCCATTTCCGCAGCGGGTTATTCGCGTAATGCAGGAAGCCGCACCGAAGTAACGGGAAGCGTCATGTTTAACTTGGCCGAAAGGTCAGGTTAAACGTGTTGGTTTAATCTCATTAGTTACTTAGCTTGCTAGTTATTATCGGGCGACATGAAACTGCAATAAAAAAGCCGCTCCCTTGCAAACAGGGGAGCGGCTTTTTGTTTAAGGCCGAAGCCTTAAGTCATCGTTGTAATTGAACGGGCAATTACAGGATGTTCAGCGGGTATTGCGCGATCAGACGCAGTTCGTCGAGAGAACCCGAGTAAACCTGATCAGACGAGCGATAGGTCGCTTGACGTACGCGCAGGCTCAGGTCCTTGGCCGGACCGCTCTGGATCACGTACTTGGCTTCGATATCGCGTTCCCACTCTTTACCGTTGTTAGTCGTGGCGATGTTGGCGCCGCGACCGGTTACGTAACGAGTCATGAAGCTCAGGCCTGGAATGCCGAAGGTCGCCATGTTCAGGTCATAACGAGCTTGGTAGGACTTCTCGTCTTCAGCGTTGAAGTCGGAACGGGCGATGGAGTTGGCCAGGAAAATCGTGCCGCCGCCGTCTACGCCGTAGCCGTATTGGCCGTCGCCGCTGACTTTCTGAGCTGCCAGGGTGAAGGTGTGAGCACCAATGGTGTACGCGCCTTGCAAGCTGAATGCACGGTTGTCGAGCTTGGTGGTCTTGTCTTTGTCGGACCGTACCAGGCCCGCGCCGTCGCTCTTGGTGTCGTAGATGTTGAAGTCGACAGCCACGGATTGGTCATCGCTAAGCGCGTGTGTCCAGTTCACGTTGGCGTAGATCTTCTTCCAGTAGTCTTCCACTTTCGAGTAGTAGAGGCTGGTGGTGAACTCTGGGGTCCAGGAGTACACGCCGCCCACGAAGTTGGCGTCGCGCAGGCCGCGGTTTGAGTTTGGCTCAGAGCTGAGGATACTGTCGCGGTAGGTCTGGTCTTGGGCAACGATCGAGGTGAAGTGACCGGCTTCCAGTTTCAGATCTTTGATTTCGTTGCTGGTGATGGAAACGCCTTGCGGCAGTTCCGGCAGCAAACGGCTGTCATCGGAGGCGAATACTGGAGCGGTGGTGTATTGATCACCGACCTTCAGAACCGTGTTGGAAATACGGAACTTCACGGCAGCGCCGGCTTTGGAATAGTCGTCCTGCGAACGGCCGTCGGAACCTTCAGGGAACAGACCGGTACCTGCGCGCCCTTTGCCGCTGTCGAGTTTGACGCCCAGCAGGCCGATGACATCGACACCAACACCGACGGTGCCTTGGGTGTAGCCCGAGCTGAAGAGGCCGTGGAAGCCCAGACCGGATTCTTCAATACGGCTTTGCGCTGCATCGTGATTACGGCGGTCACGGCTGAAGTACAAGGCACGCGTCAGGATGCTGGCGGTGCTGTCTTCGATAAAGCCCTTGGAATCGTCCTGGGCGGACGCCATTGCGAACTGCGAGGTGCCTGCTGAAACAGCCAGGGCGATCATGCTCCACTTCATCACGCGCATCGTGATTTGCTCCTTTGGTTTTAGGAAGAGTACTGCCGTCCCACCTGTATTTTTATCTGGGCGGCTCTTTCTTTTTTGTGTCGGCGCAAAGTTATATCACGCCGGCTCTATTGACGATACTTACCCATCTTTCCTTTCAGCTTCTTTACGAGGCTGTCGTAAATTGCTAGCTCCGTGTCGCAAATTCACAGCCCGACTGTAAATGGGCTGACAACTTCAATGCTGTTTTCAAACGCCTTTCGAAGTTTGAAACCTTCCCTGAGATGCATTGAAACGCCACTGTTCTTTATCGCGTAACACCTGCTTCCCGGCAGGTGCCGTTGCCGACGATAACGGGGTGAATGCAACAAGCGCGCCCAACTCAGTAACCGAATGTCATTTTTTCGTGAAAAATGTGATGGTCCTGTAAAAACCTCATAAACACGGGCTTTTTAAGCCGTTTGGTTTGGGCTTGACGCCCTAGTGTTACTTCTGTTCGCAGGTACAAAAAAGCTGTTCCAGGTAAAAACGTTACCGGTCCACCCCACGAAGTGGGTAGTTCGCGGGCCCCTTTGAAGCACAGGTGGGTCATTTTGGTGCATCCCGGTGAGGCCCGAGTTAGCGTAGCTCAAATAATTGCCTGCATCGAAAGGGTGCAGGTTTTTTGCAGGATTGCGCGGGTGCGTGTGCAATCGCCGTGAAGCCTGAGGCATTCAACGGTATGCTGGGCGCCCTGAACCTGACCTGCCGAACGGAGGCCCGCGGTGTTCGCCTTAGATCAACGCCTGCAACAAGACACACTGGTCATCGGGGATTTCCCGTTGTGCCGCCTGCTGCTGACCAACGACTCGAACTACCCCTGGTTCATCCTGGTGCCGCGCATCGAAGGTATCAGCGAAGTGTTTCAGCTGAGTGTCCAAGATCAACAAACTCTGTGGCAAGAGACGACAGCCCTGGCGCAATGGCTGAACCAGGGCCTGGACGCCGACAAGATGAATATCGGTGCACTGGGCAACGTGGTCAGCCAACTGCATGTGCATGTGATCGTACGCAAGCGCGATGACGCCGCCTGGCCGGCACCGGTGTGGGGCAAGCATCCTGCGCAGCCCTATACTGACGAGCAAGTGGCGGGTATCCGCGCACGTCTGCGCGAGCTGCTGCCCGCCGATTTCAAATTTACCCAGAGCTGAATCATGGATCTGCAAGCACGCGTTACCGACCTGGAAAGCCGCCTGGCCTTTCAGGACGACACCATCGAGACCCTCAATGACATCCTCGTCGCCCAGCAACGCGCGGTTGAGCGCCTGCAACTGCAGATGACTGCGCTGCTCAAGCGCCAGGAAGAAATGGGTGGCCAGTTCGAAACGTCCGAAGAAGAAGCGCCACCGCCTCACTATTGATCCGGGGGCAATAAAAAACCGCGACCCGGCAGCGCCGGATCGCGGTTTTTTTACGGCTGCTAAAGCGGTATCAGCGACGCGGCAATGCCGCGATCACGTCTTCGGCTTGCAGGCCCTTGTCGCGATTCATCACGGAGAATTCCACGCGCTGGCCTTCCACCAGGACGCGATGGCCTTCACCTCGAATGGCCCGGAAGTGGACGAAGATATCGTCGCCCGAATCACGGGAAATAAAGCCGAAGCCTTTGGACGTATTGAACCACTTGACGGTACCGGTATCCCGGTTGGTCATATCGTAGTTCTGCGACGCGGCCGCCGGCGACGAACGGTAGAAGCTGATGGCCAGGTGAAGAACGATGGCGACCACAGCAATCACCAGGCTGAGCAGGATGGCCGGATGACCACCGACTTCAGGCATGGGTGCCAGGAGGGTGAGGGTTTGTACGACAACGGTCAGTACCAGCAGCGCGCTGACCAGGTTTTGCAGTTGATGACGGGTGCCTTTGTTCCAGTAAGGGATTACCGGGGCGAGGGTCAGGTTAAGAAGGCCGAACAAGGCCAGATACAAAGCATCATGTTGTTGCAGGTAGGGCAGGCTTTCAGGCTGCAGGCTCGGGATAAAGGACAGCAGCAACGCTGCAACGCCCGTTAGCAGGTGGACGATTTTCAACATTTTGATTAACTCACGTTAAGACGGATCACCAGGAAGAGCTGACTGGCACGGTTCGCTTCTGAACAATGGGAGGCGTTGGGCACGTGCACGGGTATCAGCCTATGCCGCTTGCCGTGGACATTAACGGCGGCGACACGCTGCCTATTTAACAGCAAAGGCCGTGCCTACTCAAATCAAGCATTTACGGGGCGCGTGAGGCTTTGGGCATTTGCAGGGCAAACACTTGTCCTAGACAGGTGCGCGCGATTTGCCGCACGTCGCCTGGGTGTATCCGGCTGCGTATCGCCGGCACTCTTGCTAGAGTGGTGCGGCACCTGGTCAATGAATGTTGCTCAATTGAAGGGGATAAACATGGCAATCGATATCGGCATCAGTGAAGAAGATCGCAAATCCATCGTCGACGGGCTTTCGCGGCTGCTTTCCGATACCTATGTACTGTATCTGAAGACCCACAACTTCCATTGGAACGTCACAGGCCCCATGTTTCGTACGTTGCACTTGATGTTCGAAGAGCAGTACAACGAGCTGGCGCTGGCGGTGGACTCCATTGCCGAGCGTATCCGCGCCCTTGGGTTCCCGGCACCGGGCGCCTATTCGATCTACGCCCGGCTTTCTTCTATCAAGGAAGAGGAAGGCGTACCCAGCGCCGAAGAGATGATCAAGCAGCTGGTGGCCGGCCAGGAGGCGGTCACCCGCACGGCGCGTGGCATCTTCCCATTGCTCGATAAAGTCAGCGATGAGCCGACGGCGGACCTGCTGACCCAGCGCATGCAGGTCCATGAGAAAACCGCGTGGATGCTGCGTTCCCTGCTCGAAAATCAATAAGTCACGCATCGGAGTGGCGCCGTCCTGGCGCCACTCGCTTGTTTCTGCGCACTTCCTGGCGTTGTCCTACAACTATCGACTCCGCGTCTTCTGGCTGCCACCGGTCTCCCTGCTGTTCCATAGAGCCATCGCCCAATGGGAATAACCCCTGGGTTACTGTTTGGCAATGGAGTGTCAGGTGTATGTCACGCGCGGTGGGTAATGGAGTGATGGAAACCTGTGGTTTTCATAAGATAAAAGTCGACCCGTTTGCTAAAGGGTTCGACATGGCGCTGGCCAGGCCCTTGTCCCGATCGGTCAGGCTCAATGGGTTTTCAACGTGCCTGCGGCTTGAGCAGGTCTATTGGAACATCCTTACGGAAATAGCCCGGATCAATGCCTGTTCTGTCAGTGCATTGTTGTCTTACGTCGACCGGGAAGTGCATTTGCGTTACGGCGGTGTGAAAAATTTCAGTGGGCTCGTGAGGGTGGTGTGCGTCGTTCACTTGCTAAAAAGCTGCGCCACCTCGCCGAACCCTGAGTAAACCCGTGACCCCGCAGCCGGCCCGCCGCCCAGGCGGGCGAGGCTTCGGGTAGAAAGCCGGCTGCGCTGCCTCGATTTACCAGATATAATCCCGCGCTTTGCTGCGCATGCCGCCGACCCTTAGGGCAGGCGTGGCGCAGTAACGTTCTGATCGCCGAGACATCTCCATGCCCATGTACGACTATCAATGTGCTTCCTGTGGTCATCAGTTGGAAGCCATTCAGAAGATCAGCGCAGCGCCGCTGGTCGATTGCCCAGCCTGCCAGGCTCCGGAGCTCAAGAAGATGTTGTCCATGCCGGGCTTCCGCTTGAGCGGCAGCGGCTGGTACGAGACCGATTTCAAGACCGGCTCGAAGAAGAATCTGGCGGGCGGCGACAAAGCAGACTGAGTTGAACTCTACGCGCAGGCTCCTGCATTATCCGTCCCCTGCTTTAATGTACGGTGACGAGGCAGGCCTGCCACCGAATTTCGAATTACGAGAAGTGAAACCACGACCATGATGCGCAGCCACTATTGCGGCCAACTGAACGAGACCCTGGAAGGTCAGGAAATCACCCTTTGCGGATGGGTTCACCGTCGCCGCGACCACGGCGGGGTGATCTTCCTCGATATCCGTGATCGTGATGGTCTGGCCCAGGTAGTGTTCGACCCGGACCGCGCCGAGAGCTTCGCCGCCGCCGACCGTGTGCGCAGCGAGTACGTTGTGAAGATCACCGGTAAGGTCCGCCTGCGTCCTGCCGGTGCCGTGAACAAGAACATGGCGTCCGGTGGCATCGAAGTGCTGGGCTACGAGCTGGAAGTGTTGAACGAGTCGGAAACGCCGCCGTTCCCGCTCAACGAATACTCCGACGTAGGCGAAGAAACCCGCCTGCGGTACCGCTTCCTGGACCTGCGTCGTCCGGAAATGGCCGAGAAGCTGCGCCTGCGTTCGCGCATGACCACCAGCATCCGCCGCTTCCTGGATGAAAACGGCTTCCTCGACGTCGAAACGCCGATCCTCACCCGGGCCACCCCGGAAGGCGCGCGTGACTACCTGGTACCGAGCCGTACCCACGCCGGTTCGTTCTTCGCGCTGCCGCAATCGCCGCAGTTGTTCAAGCAATTGCTGATGGTGGCCGGCTTCGACCGTTACTACCAGATCGCCAAATGCTTCCGCGACGAAGACCTGCGCGCTGACCGTCAACCGGAATTCACCCAGATCGACATCGAGACCAGCTTCCTCGATGAAAAAGAGATCATGGGCCTGACCGAGCAAATGATCCGCAACCTGTTCAAGGAAGTGCTGGACCTGGAGTTCGGCGACTTCCCGCACATGACCTTCGAAGAGGCCATGCGCCGCTACGGTTCCGACAAGCCAGACCTGCGTAACCCGCTGGAACTGGTGGACGTGGCCGACCAGCTCAAAGAAGTCGACTTCAAAGTATTCAGCGGCCCGGCCAACGACCCTAAATGCCGCATCGCCGCCCTGCGTGTGCCAGGCGGCGCGAGCATGCCGCGCAAGCAGATCGACGACTACACCAAGTTCGTCGGCATCTACGGTGCCAAGGGCCTGGCGTACATCAAGGTCAATGAGCGCGCCAACGGCGTTGACGGCCTGCAATCGCCGATCGTGAAAAACATCCCGCTGGACAACCTGAACGCGATCCTCGATCGCGTGGGTGCGGTCGACGGTGACATCGTGTTCTTCGGCGCCGACAAGGCCAAGATCGTCAGCGAAGCCCTGGGCGCGCTGCGTATCAAGCTGGGTCACGACCTGAACCTGCTGACCTGCGAATGGGCGCCGATGTGGGTCGTTGACTTCCCGATGTTCGAAGAGAACGACGACGGCAGCTTCAGCGCCTTGCACCACCCGTTCACCGCGCCGAAGTGCTCCCCGGCCGAGTTGGAAGCCAACCCGGCAGGCGCGTTGTCCCGCGCCTACGACATGGTGCTCAACGGCACCGAGCTGGGTGGCGGTTCGATCCGTATCCACCGCAAAGAGATGCAGCAAGCGGTCTTCCGCCTGTTGGGCATCAACGAAGCGGAACAGGAAGAGAAATTCGGCTTCCTGCTCGACGCCCTGAAATACGGCGCGCCGCCGCACGGTGGCCTGGCGTTCGGCCTGGACCGTCTGGTCATGCTGATGACTGGCGCCCAGTCGATCCGTGAAGTGATCGCCTTCCCGAAAACCCAGAGCGCCGCGGACGTCATGACCCAGGCTCCGGGTGTGGTGGATGCCAAGGCACTGCGCGAGCTGCACATCCGCCTGCGCGAGACGCCGAAGGCTGAGTAAGGCTGCTGCGTGAAAGCGCGATAGGGTTGTAGGCAGTCAAAAAGGCGCATCTTCGGATGCGCCTTTGCGTTTAAAAGAGGGAAATCTCGCCTGGGGCGGGATTGATAAGGTTTCTAGAGAATTCGGAGTTGTGTTATGGCTGGCCATTCCAAGTGGGCGAACATCAAGCACCGCAAAGAGCGTCAGGATGCCAAGAAAGGCAAGATTTTTACCAAGTGGATCCGTGAGCTGACCGTCGCCGCCCGCCAGGGCGGTGGTGACCCAGGTTCCAACCCGCGTCTGCGCCTGGCACTGGACAAGGCCCTGGGCGCTAACATGAGCCGCGACATCATCGACCGCGCCGTGGCTCGTGGCGCCGGTGCGGCCGACACCGACGACATGGTCGAGCTGACCTACGAAGGTTATGGTCCGGGCGGCGTGGCGGTGATGGTCGAGTGCATGACCGATAACCGCAACCGCACCGCCGCCGCCGTGCGCCATGCATTCAGCAAATGCGGCGGCAACTTGGGTACCGATGGCTCGGTGGCTTACCTGTTCGAGCGTAAAGGGCAGATATCCTTCGGGCCGGGCACCGATGAAGACGCGCTGATGGAAGCTGCGATGGAGGCCGATGCCGACGACGTGGTGACCAACGAAGACGGCTCCATCGATGTGTTTACCTCGTTTGCCAGCTTCTACGCCGTGCGTAACGCGTTGGAGGCTGCTGGCTTCAAGGGCACCGACGCGGAAATCGTGATGTTGCCGACCACCAGTGCCGAACTGGACCTGGACGGCGCGCAGAAAGTGCTGAAGATGCTGGATATGCTCGAAGACCTGGATGATGTGCAGAACGTTTACTCGAATGCCGACATCCCGGAATCGGTAGCGGAGCAACTGGGCTGAAAAGCGCTGTAGCTCCGAATCTGGGAGGGGCTTGTGTGGGAGGGGGCTTGCCCTCGATGAGGGAGTGTCAGTAAGCACATTTGTGACTGACCCACCGCCATCGGGGGCAAGCCCCTCCCACATTGGATTCTCTGAGTATCAAGAAATGTGTTTACCCTAACCGCAGGCGTTATGACTTTAATCCTAGGTATCGACCCCGGTTCGCGCATTACCGGTTTTGGCGTGGTGCAACAGACCCCGCGCGGCTGCGTCTACGTTGCTTCGGGGTGCATCCGCACCGGTTCGGGCGAACTGGCCGAGCGTTTGCAGATTGTCTATCGCGGCGTGCGTGAAGTGATCCAGACCTACGGCCCTGTGACCATGGGCATCGAAAAAGTATTCATGGCCAAGAACGCCGATTCTGCGTTGAAGCTTGGTCAGGCCCGCGGTGCTGCTATCGTGGCTGGCGCCGAGGAGGGCATGGAGATCGCCGAATACACCGCGACCCAGGTCAAGCAGGCTGTGGTCGGCACTGGCGCGGCCAATAAAGAACAGGTGCAGATGATGGTCATGCACATGCTAAAACTCACTTCAAAACCGCAGATTGACGCTTCCGACGCCCTGGCCATCGCCATTTGTCATGCGCATACCCGTTCCAGCCTGCTGCCTCATGGGTTGGGCACCGCACGCAGTCGTGGCGGGCGGCTGCGTCTCTGATAGCATCAGCGCAATCGATATTTGCGGTCAGGCCTTTGATCTGACCCCCACGCTTTAAGGATCTGAACCGTGATTGGACGCTTGCGCGGCACTCTGGCTGAAAAACAGCCGCCGCACCTGATTCTGGATGTCAATGGGTTGGGGTATGAGCTGGAAGTGCCCATGACTACGCTGTACCGCCTGCCCTCGGTCGGCGAACCCATTACGCTGCATACTCACCTGGTGGTGCGCGAAGACGCGCAATTGCTCTATGGTTTCATTGGCAAGCGTGACCGCGACTTTTTCCGTGAACTGATTCGCCTCAATGGCGTAGGGCCAAAATTGGCGCTGGCCTTGATGTCGAGCCTGGAAGTGGATGAACTGGTGCGTGCGGTTTCGGCCCAGGACACCTCGGCGCTGACCAAGGTGCCAGGCGTGGGCAAGAAAACCGCCGAGCGCCTGCTGGTGGAGCTCAAGGACCGCTTTAAAGCGTGGGAAGTCGTACCGAGCATGTTCGCCCTGGTGCCGAACCAGCCGGACATGCCGGCGGGCCAGGTCGCCAGCGCCGAAAGCGATGCGGTCAGTGCCTTGATCTCCCTGGGCTACAAGCCGCAGGAAGCCAGCAAAGCCGTGTCGGCCATCAAAGACAAGAACCTGAGCAGTGAAGACATGATCCGCCGAGCCCTGAAGGGAATGATTTAAGTGATTGAAGCTGATCGTCTGATCGCGGCCACCGGCCCGCGCGACCGTGAAGAAGTCCAGGACCGTGCCATTCGCCCGCTGAGCCTGGCCGACTACATCGGCCAGCCCACCGTGCGCGAGCAGATGGAGCTGTTTATCCAGGCCGCGCGTGGGCGCAGTGAGTCCTTGGACCACACCTTGATCTTCGGCCCGCCGGGCTTGGGTAAAACCACCCTGGCCAACATCATTGCCCAGGAAATGGGCGTGTCGATCAAATCCACCTCCGGCCCGGTGCTGGAGCGTCCAGGCGACCTGGCCGCGCTGCTGACCAACCTTGAACCTCACGATGTGTTGTTTATCGACGAGATTCACCGCCTGTCGCCGATTGTCGAGGAAGTGCTGTACCCCGCGATGGAAGACTTCCAGCTCGACATCATGATCGGCGAAGGCCCGGCGGCCCGTTCGATCAAGCTCGACCTGCCACCGTTCACGCTGGTGGGCGCAACGACGCGTGCCGGTATGCTGACCAACCCGTTGCGAGACCGTTTCGGCATTGTTCAACGTCTAGAGTTCTATAGCACCGCCGACCTGGCAACCATCGTCAGCCGTTCGGCAAGCATTCTCGGGTTGCCGCTGGACCCGGAAGGCGCGTTTGAAATCGCCCGTCGCGCCCGTGGCACGCCGCGAATTGCCAACCGCCTGCTGCGCCGCGTGCGCGACTTTGCCGAAGTGCGAGCCAAGGGGCATATCACCAAGGCCGTGGCCGACCTGGCGTTGAACCTGCTGGACGTGGATGAGCATGGTTTCGACCACCAGGACCGGCGCCTGCTCTTGACCATGATCGAGAAATTCGACGGTGGCCCGGTGGGTGTGGACAGCCTGGCGGCCGCAATCAGTGAGGAGCGCCATACCATCGAAGATGTGCTGGAGCCGTACCTGATCCAGCAGGGCTATATCATGCGCACCCCAAGGGGCCGCGTCGTCACACGCCATGCCTATCTGCACTTCGGGTTAAACATTCCGTCACGTTTGGGTGAGATGCCTGCGGTAGACGAGTTTCTCGATGCAGTGGACGATTAAAAAGGCGATGCGGGCCGATTTATTCGAGGTTTGTGCTGTCCCAGTGTCTGGCGTCGTCAGTCAGTGGTTGGAAATGTCTTTGAGAATGCAAAAACAGTTGCTCAGCCGGATTGGCAACCTCAGGAGTAAGCACTAGAGTATGCGCGCGCAAAACGGGGATCAGTCGTTCGCACATCGCTGTCGCGTTTATTACGAGGACACCGATGCCGGCGGCATCGTGTATTACGTCAATTACCTCAAGTTCATGGAGCGGGCTCGAACCGAGCGGCTACGGGAGCTGGGCTTTGCCCAATCCCAGCTGGCAGGGGAGGACCTGTTATTCGTCGTGCACTCCAGCGAGGTGCGTTACCACGCGCCGGCGCGACTGGACGACGAACTGCTGGTCAGCGCTGAAGTAATCGAATTGAACCGTGCCAGCCTGCGTTTCAAGCAGCAGGTCAGGCGGGCAACGGATGCAACGCTGCTCTGCGAGGGGCAGTTCCTGGTGGCCTGTGTGCGCACCAACAGTTTGAAACCTCGGGCCATTCCCGAAACTCTACGTGCGGCCTTTGCCGCCGTGAGCGGCGCGGGTAAACAATCAAAGCAGGAGATTTAGCGTGGAACCTACCGTCGTCGACCATTCCTCCATGTGGAGCCTGGTCAGCAATGCCAGTGTTGTGGTTCAACTGGTCATGCTGACCCTGGTAGCCGCATCGGTTACCTCTTGGGTCATGATTTTTCAGCGCAGCAACTTGCTGCGCGCCGGTCGACGCGCCCTGGAGAGCTTTGAAGAGCGCTTCTGGTCGGGTATCGACCTGTCCAAGCTGTATCGCCAGGCCGGCAGCAACCCGGACCCCGATTCGGGCGTCGAGCAGATCTTTCGTGCCGGCTTCAAGGAATTTTCCCGCCTGCGCCAGCAACCTGGGGTTGACCCGGAAGCCGTGATGGAAGGCGTGGCCCGTGCCATGCGCGTCGCCATTTCCCGCGAAGAAGAGAAGCTTGAGCAAAGCTTGCCGTTCCTTGCCACCGTCGGTTCCGTCAGCCCGTACATCGGCCTGTTCGGTACCGTGTGGGGCATCATGAACTCCTTCCGCGGCCTGGCCCAGGCCCAGCAAGCCACCCTGGCCACCGTGGCCCCGGGTATCGCCGAAGCCCTGATCGCCACCGCGATCGGCCTGTTCGCCGCTATCCCGGCCGTTATTGCCTACAACCGTTTTGCCGCGCGCGGCGAAAACCTGATTGGCCGTTACTACACCTTCGCCGATGAATTCCAGGCGATCCTGCACCGTAAAGTGCACACCAGCGAAGAATAAGCAGGTACTCCCCGATGGCTTTAATCACTCGAGCTCGAACCAAGCGCAAGCCGGTCGCCGAGATGAACGTAGTGCCTTACATCGACGTGATGCTGGTGCTGCTGGTGATCTTCATGGTGACTGCGCCGATGCTCAACCAGGGCGTGAAGGTTGACCTGCCCAAGGTTTCCAGCGAAGCCTTGCCCCAGGACAACAACACCCAGGTGCTGACCATTTCGATCAAGTCTGACAAGACCTATTACTGGAACCTTGGCAGCGAAGTCGACACCCAGAAGCAGCAGGACAAGGCCTTGACCCTGCCGGCGATGACCGATGCGGTGACCAAGATCATTCGCTCCGGCAACGAAGGCGGCAAGCACACCCAGGTGTTCATTCGCGGCGACAAGTCGGTCGACTACGGCTCCGTCATGGGTGCCATGGGTGGGCTGCAGAAAGCCGGCGTGGGTAACGTTGGCTTGATTACCGAGGCGCCCTGATGCAGCAACAGCGAGAGCCGTCCGCCTCGGAAAGCTACTTCTGGCCGAGCGTCTGGGCAATTGCCCTGCACGTCCTGGTATTTGGCATGCTGTTCGTCAGCTTTGCCATGACCCCGGACCTGCCGCCAGCCAAGCCGATCGTGCAGGCGACCCTGTATCAGCTGAAATCGAAAAGTCAGGCCACCACCCAGACCAATCAGAAGATTGCGGGTGAAGCCCAGAAGTCGGCCGCGCGCCAGACTGAAGTCGAGCAGATGGAACAGAAAAAGGTCGAGCAGGAAGCGGTGAAGGCTGCTGCGGAACAAAAGAAAGAAGAGGCGGCTCAAAAAGCCGAGGAATCGAAAAAGGCTGACGAAGCGAAGAAGGCCGACGAGGCGAAAAAGGCTGATGAAGCCAAGAAAGCCGAGAAAGCCGCCGAAGCGAAAAAAGCCGAAGAGAAACAATTGGCTGATATAGCCAAGAAGAAATCTGAAGAAGAAGCCAAAAAGGCTGCCGAAGAAGAGGCCAAGAAAAAGGCCGCTGAAGAGGCCAAGAAGAAGATAGTCGAAGACGCGAAGAAGAAAGCCGCCGAAGACGCCAAGAAAAAAGCTGAAGCAGACGAGGCGAAGAAGAAAGTCGCCGACGACGCGAAGAAGAAAGCTGCCGCCGATGCCAGCAAGAAAAAGGCCCAGGAAGCAGCGCGTAAATCCGCCGAAGAGAAAAAGGCCCAGGCCTTGGCAGATTTGCTCTCCGACACGCCGCAGCGTCAGCAAGCCTTGGCCGATGAGCGTGGTGATGAAGTCGCGGGCAGTTTCGACGACCTGATTCGGGCACGGGCAGCAGAAGGCTGGACTCGTCCACCTTCGGCACGCAAAGGCATGACAGTAGTGCTACAGATCGGCATGTTGCCGGACGGTACGGTGACTTCGGTCAGCGTGGCCAAGGGCAGTGGCGATCCATCGTTCGACAGTTCGGCGGTTGCCGCGGTCAAGAACATTGGCCGGTTGACCGAGATGCAGGGAATGAAACCAAGCGACTTCGCTCCCTATCGTTCATTCAAGATGACATTCACACCTGAGGATCTAGCCTTGTGAGAAACCTTCTTCGAGGAATGCTTGTCGTTATTTGCTGTATGGCAGGGATAGCGGCGGCGGATGAAAAGAACATTCTGGTTACCAGCGGTAGCGATCGGGCCACCCCGATCGCGGTTGTACCGTTCGGTTGGCAGGGCGGCAGCGTGCTGCCGGACGACATGGCCCAGATCGTCAGCGACGACCTGCGCAATTCCGGCTACTACGCGCCGATTCCCAAAGGCAACATGATCAGCCAGCCGGCCCAGGCCAGCGAAGTGATCTTCCGTGACTGGAAAGCCGTTGGCGCCCAGTACCTGATGGTCGGCAACATCACGCCGGCCGGCGGTCGCCTGCAGATCACCTACACCTTGTTCAACGTGGCCACCGAGCAGCAGGTGCTGACCGGCAGCGTATCGGGCACCGCCGAACAACTGCGGGATATGGCCCACTACATCTCTGACCAGTCGTTTGAAAAGCTTACCGGCATCAAGGGTGCTTTCTCGACGCGTCTGCTGTACGTGACGGCTGAGCGTTTCTCCGTAGACAACACCCGTTACACCCTGCAGCGCTCGGACTATGACGGCGCGCGCGCCGTGACCTTGCTGCAATCGCGTGAGCCAATCCTGTCGCCGCGCTTCGCGCCGGATGGCAAGCGCATTGCCTATGTGTCTTTCGAGCAGAAACGTCCGCGTATCTTCGTCCAGCACATCGACACCGGCCGTCGTGAGCAGATCACTAACTTCGAAGGCCTCAACGGTGCGCCGGCCTGGTCGCCGGATGGTTCGCGCCTGGCGTTCGTATTGTCCAAAGACGGCAACCCGGACATCTACGTGATGAACATGGCTTCGCGCCAGATCACGCGTGTGACCAGCGGCCCGGGTATCAACACTGAACCGTTCTGGGGTAAGGATGGTTCGACCATCTATTTCACCTCTGACCGGGGCGGCAAGCCACAAATCTACAAATCGAGTATTGGCGGTGGCGGTGCGGAACGAGTGACCTTTATTGGTAACTACAACGCCAACCCTAAGCTTTCGGCTGATGAAAAGACGTTGGTGATGATTCACCGTCAGGATGGTTTCACTAATTTCCGGGTTGCGGCCCAGGATTTGCAGCGTGGAACGGTAAAAATCCTTACAGATACCAACCTTGATGAGTCAGCTACTGTTGCGCCCAACGGCACCATGGTAATCTACGCCACCCGCCAGCAGGGCCGGGGAGTCTTGATGCTCGTGTCCATTAACGGACGCGTAAGGCTCCCGCTTCCTACCGCTCAAGGCGAAGTCAGAGAACCGTCCTGGTCCCCTTACCTGAACTGACGCGGCGCTACAAAAAGAAGTACTTAACACACTGGGGTTCATTAGGAGTTTCACGATGGAAATGCTGAAGTTTGGTAAGTTTGCTGCTCTGGCTCTGGCTCTGTCCGTAGCCGTTGGTTGCTCGTCTAAAGGCGGCGACAATGCCGGTGAAGGCGCAGCTGTTGATCCAAACGCTGGTTACGGCGCTAACACTGGTGCAGTTGACGGCTCCCTGAGCGAAGAAGCTGCTCTGCGCGCTATCACCACTTTCTACTTCGAATACGACAGTTCGGACCTGAAACCAGAAGCCATGCGCGCTCTGGACGTTCACGCCAAGGACCTGAAAGCTAACGGCGCTCGCGTTGTTCTGGAAGGTAACACTGACGAACGTGGTACTCGTGAGTACAACATGGCACTGGGCGAGCGTCGTGCGAAAGCCGTTCAGCGCTACCTGGTACTGCAAGGTGTTGCTCCAGGCCAACTGGAACTGGTTTCCTACGGTAAAGAGCGTCCAGTTGCTACTGGCCACGACGAGCAGTCCTGGGCTCAAAACCGTCGCGTCGAACTGCGTAAGTAATTCGTCATGCGAACGTGCCGTCGTGCTCTAACTGTATTGGCTCTCAGCTTCGCACCGCTTGCGGTGTGGGCTGCGGTTCCTGTGGAAGATAGCAACTCTGGCTATAACAATAGCGGGAGCAGCTATCCGCCAGCGGGTTATGGCACGAACGGCGCCTATGCTGGGGGGCGGCTACGGCCGCTCCTTCGGCACAGGGCGAACTGTTCAACCAACTGCAACGCATGCAGGATCAATTGGCCCAGCAACAGGGCGCCATTGAAGTTCTGCAGAATCAAGTGAACCAGTTGAAGCAAGAAGGCCTGGAGCGTTACCAGGATCTTGATCGACGCATAGGAGCCGGTGTTACACCTGCCGCTACTCCTGATAATTCTTCTGCCGGTGGTGCGCCAAGCGCTGCCGCCGGTGGTGCAGCAGGCGCCGCGGCTGCCAGCCAAGCCCCTGCCGCCAGCAGCGAACCGGCTGATCCGGCCAAGGAGAAGCTGTATTACGATGCAGCTTTCGACCTGATCAAAGCCAAGGATTTCGATAAGGCCAGCCAGGCATTCAGCGCGTTCCTGCGCAAATACCCGAACAGCCAGTACGCGGGCAATGCCCAATATTGGCTGGGCGAAGTAAACCTGGCGAAGGGTGATCTGCAGGGGGCGGGCCAGGCATTTGCCAAGGTCAGCCAGTTGTACCCCAAACACGCCAAAGTACCCGACTCGCTGTACAAGCTCGCTGACGTAGAACGCCGCCTGGGTCATACCGACAAGGTAAAAGGCATTCTGCAGCAGGTTGTAGCCCAATATCCGGGGACTTCCGCCGCACAGTTGGCTCAACGGGATCTCGCAGCGCTTGTAAGCAATGCCGCCCGTTTAGAAGAAACCCGCGCCTGGCGCGGGTTTTTTCGTTAGAATCCACGCCCTTTTATGAAACACGCTCCTTGGAGCCTACGCGTTGGCGGGGTTCCTTGAAGTGCCTGACGGAGGCGGACAGCCTGTTTAGCTGTTACGCCCGTGGCGACTATGCAAGACACATTACGTATTACCGAAGTTTTTTACTCGTTACAGGGTGAAACGCGAACCGCTGGGCTGCCCACCGTTTTCGTGCGCCTTACCGGTTGCCCTTTGCGCTGCCAATACTGTGACAGTGCCTATGCCTTCAGTGGCGGCACCCTGCGCACCCTCGACGACATCCTGGAGCAGGTCGCCGGCTTCAAGCCTCGCTATGTCTGCGTGACCGGTGGCGAGCCCTTGGCCCAGCCCAATGCCATCCCGTTGCTTAAGCAGTTGTGTGATGCCGGTTATGAAGTGTCCCTGGAAACCAGCGGGGCCTTGGACATCTCGGCAGTCGACCCACGCGTCAGCCGCGTGGTCGACCTCAAGACGCCAGGCTCCAAGGAAGCGCATCGCAACCGTTACGAGAACATCGAGCTGCTGACGCCCAACGATCAGGTCAAGTTCGTCATCTGTTCCCGTGAGGATTACGATTGGGCCAACACCAAGTTGATCCAATACGGTCTCGACCGTCGAGCCGGTGAAGTGCTGTTTTCCCCAAGCCATCACGACCTGAACGCGCGCGACCTGGCCGACTGGGTGGTGGCGGACAACCTGCCGGTGCGCCTGCAATTGCAGTTGCACAAGTACCTGTGGAACGACGAGCCGGGTCGCTGAGAGGGCGCACAAACGGCCGTCATTGCAGCCCTAACGCGTTATTTCTGATTTTTTTAAAATAAGGTGTTGAATAATCCTTAGAAATCAGTATTATACGCGCCACCACACAGCGGGTCGTTAGCTCAGTTGGTAGAGCAGTTGGCTTTTAACCAATTGGTCGTAGGTTCGAATCCCACACGACCCACCATTTTTGGCGGTTTAGAAAATCCGGAAGGCCCACGCAAGTGAGGATTTCCGGGTTTTTTTTTGCCTGGCATTTGGGCCTGACAGGTGCGCAATGCACCCGGCACTGCCAGCATTTGGCCAAAGCGCCTGTTGACTCTCCTGTTACGGGCACACCCTATCCTGAACGTTCAACTTTCAGGATGCGGTGATGATGAGTAAGCGAGTACTGGTGATTCTGGGGCACCCCTCAACCGACAGTTTTTGTGGGGCGTTGACCGAGACGTACGTGAATGCCGCCACACGTGCCGGGCACGATGTGCGTCTGTTGCGGCTGGACGCATTGCGCTTCGATCCCGTGCTGCACGACGGCTACAGACAGGTTCAGCTGTTGGAGCCGGATCTGCTCAAGGCTCAGGCCGATATCACTTGGGCTGAACACCTGGCATTTGTCTATCCGATCTGGTGGGGTGGGATTCCGGCATTGATGAAGGGGTTTTTCGACCGAATATTCCTTCCGGGGTTCGCCTTCAAGTACCGCGAAGGCAAAGCCTTTCCCGATAAGCTTCTAAAGGGGCGTACGGCTGATCTGCTGGTCACGATGGACACGCCGCCGTGGTACTACAAATGGGTCTATCGCATGCCGGGCCTGCATCAGATGCGCAAAACCACCCTTGAGTTTTGCGGCATAAAACCGTTGAACACGCTTACGTTTGGGCCAATCCTCGGTTCCGGCGCCTCCCAGCGTGAAGCCTGGCTCAAGCAAGCGCAGGCTATCGCCGGCCGTTGATGCTCGCGTGGCACAGCATCGCCTGCAACGGGCGATGCCAGCTTCATTCATACAGATACATAGCCTTTTGATATCTCCGGGTTCCCGGTTCCGGAGACATGTGTGAAGATGCGCGCGCCAAAATGCGCTTCCACACGTGTGCCATAAAAAAGGACTTTTCATGTATATCGGCAAAGCGGCCCTGCTGTCGGGCACCACCGTCAAGACGATCCGCCACTATGAAGACATCGGCTTACTGCCGCCGCCGGTGCGCGAGGGCAAGTATCGGGTCTATAGCCAGCAAAGCGTCGAGTTGCTGACGTTTATCAAGTGTGCTCAGCAACTGGGGTTCAAACTCAAGGAAATGCAGGCGATCCTTCAGGATCACCGCGGCCAGGAGCTGCCGTGGGATTTGGCCAACAAGGCCATTGCGGATAAAAAAATCGAGCTGAAAGCCCAGATCCAAGGGTTGCAGAACATCTACGACGGCCTTGAGCACTTTGAAAGCAGCCTCAAGGATGCCCAATACCAATGCCAGTTTGAGCACCTGTCCAAAACAGCCTGAACGAACGTGCTGCATGAGCTCATGAAGCGGTGCACGCGGTTCGCAAACGCCGGCAACCCATGGTTACTGAATGGTTATTGCCGGCGTCGCCCGTTTCAGCACCTAGCCCAGGGCGCCCTCGTGTGCTGGATGTTCACGTTCAGTTGCCGGTTGCTCGGGCACGATCGCTGCAAAGAACCAGGGCGATATCAGCGTCACTAACAAGATGGTCATGACCCCGCTGGAGAACAGCGCCAGCGCCACCAATGTTCCCAGATCAATCACGGGCTTGTACGCGGAAAACAGCAGCGCCAGAAACCCCACCGAGAAAATCACCACGTTGACCACCGTCGAGCGCCCGACACTGTGCATGGCCGTCAGAATTGCCTCGTCCACGTGGATACCTTGCTGCACCAGCAGCTTGATGCGCGACAGCAGATGTACGGCGTAATCCACGACGCCCACCACCAGGAACGTGACCAGCGTGGTGCCGATGTTCAGCTCGATGTTCAACAGGTACATACAGCCATACACCGTCACCGAAGTGGTCAGCAGCGTCAGCATGCCCAGGATCCCCAGCCGCACTGACTTGAGCCAGAACATCATCATCAGCGTGACCACCAGCAGCGCGAGCGAGAAGCTCAGCACCTGGCCCTGGGTGATCTCCGCCAGGATGCCGGTCCAGATTTTGGGTGTGCCGGCATGGGTGACCTGCAGGTTGGCCGGTTTGTTTACCAACAGCCAGGCGTCCAGGCGGTCCAGCAGGTCCTTGTAGTCGCTGGCCACCGAGGAGGTCATGGTATAGAGCGTCAAGGCTTTGGAGTAATCGGCGTTAAGCACGTTCTGCAAGTCGGAGCCGCCGCCGTTCTCGAACATCATGATGTGCTGCTCGATCAGCAAGTTACCGTCGACCTCAAAGGTTTCCGTTTGCCCTTCATCGTTGACGGACGTCACCTGCTCCATGGCCTGCGGCACGCGCAGGTACGCGGGGTTCATGTCATTGAGCACGAGGTTCATGCGCTTGACGTAAGCCGCCACTGAATAGGTGTAGCTGACGTTCGGCTGAGACTTGAGAAAGTGATCGAGTTTGTCGAGGAACTGTACCGTCTCGGTGGTCAGCGCGCCGCGCGGGGTGTTGGTGTCGAAGGCGATCCAGCCAGGGGAAGTGCCCGCGATCCGGGAACGGTTGATGAACTCATCGGAAACGCGCACCGGGCTGTCTTTCTTGAAATAGGCGATACCTGAGTCCTCGATATCGACCATGAAGGTAAATACCGTCATCAGTGCCAGCAACGGCAGGCTCACGACGAGCACCGGCTTGCGCCAGCGGATCAGGCGCGCGCAAAAAGCCACCAGGTAGCGCGAGATAATCGACTCTTTGTGTACGGTTTTACGCAGCGGCTGGTCTTTGCCCCAGATGGAGATCCACGCTGGAATCAAGAGCAGCGAGATGATCAACGCGGCCGTCAGCCCGATGGACATGAAGATGCCGAAATTGCGGATGCTGACGATGTTGTTGGTCGTAGAGATCATAAACGTGGCGATGGTGGTCACCGTGGTCAACACCACGGGCACCACCATGCGGCGCATGGTCTCGCGGTTGGCCTCGCGGTACGTCTTGCCGGCGTTGAGTTGCTCGTAATACTCAGCCATCACATGGATCGCGTCGGCGCAGCAAATCGTGAACAAGAACACCGGCAGCACACTGGTGAGCAGGTCGATGGGCACTTTCAGCAATGCCATCAGCCCCAGCGTCCAAATCGTGCAGAACAGAATATTGAACAGCGGCAGGAACACGCCCAGGGGCTTGCGGAAGAAAAACACCAGCATCGAGGTCACGAGCAGGAACACGATAGGAAACAGCAACGCCAGGTCGTGATCGATGATCTCTTGTTGGGCGGCAATGAAAATGGGGGTGCCGGCAATAAACACTTCATCGGTGAATTGCGGGTTTTGGCTCTGGTAGTCGGCGACAATCTGGCGAACCTGTTGGTAAGCCCGCAGTTGCGCCTGGGCGTCGTCTTGCTTGGTGCCTAGCTCGGCCACCACTACCGCGACTTTCTTGTCCGGGGACACCACCCCGCCGACCATTTGTTCGTTGCCCATGATCTGCGCTTCGACGGCCTGCGGGTCCATGTCCAGGCCGTGCAGAGTCTTGTGGATCCACAGTTCGCCGTCAGCGCTCAGGCTGATGTTTTCCAGGTCGGCCATCGAGGCCATTTCCTGGATCGGGTTGATGCGTTCGGCCAGAAAGGTCAGAAACTGTAGGTCGCGCGCCTCCCAGCCCTGGCTGCGCGCGTGGTCGCGCAAGGCTTTGGCCTGGGCATAATCGTTTTGGCTGAAGCCGTTGCCGAGGATATCGGTGGCCAGCAGTTGGGCACGACTGTCGTTCTCGTGCTGGCCGACAATGCGGCGCAACTCGACTTCGTCATCGGCGTTGGCCAGCATCAGCCGCCGCAGGGCTTGGGATATTTCGAACTGGGCGTTGAGCGACTGCGTGTTAAAGACGCTGTGCGCATTATTCTGGGCGACCATGACCGAGTCATAGGTGCCTGTGAACTCGCGTTGCAGTTCGATGATGGTTTTGCGTGCGGGGTGGCTTTCCTTGAGCAGGTAGGGGTTGGTGTCCGACATCAGCGAGCCGAGGGCATAGGTGAAGTAGGCCGTGATCGCCACCAGCACAAACACAATCGTTCGCGCATAGCGCTCAACGAAGTTCAGGTATCGTTCCATAGTTCAATCGGTTCCACGAAAGGCAGGCGCAGGAGTCAGCGGGCGGAGACGGCAAATTCCGGCAGGTCACCGGTTTTGAGGCCGCGCTTGATCGCGGTCTGGTTGAACAGCCAGTCGTCCAGTTCAACGTTGTATTGCAACTGGTTGAAGCGCAGCTGGGAGCGGGTGCCGGCGATGAAGTCTTCGGTCTCGCTGAGGGTGATGCTGTCGATGTGGTCGACGGTCTCGACTCTGAGCGTACGCATCTGCTTGAACATCACGCCTTTGACGTCGAAGAAATCCTGGCGCATGACCAGCTTGTTCTGCTTGTCGATCCACACCTTGAGCTGGTTGTAGCCGGTCTTGGCCAGAATCTGCGCGGACACCGGGGTGCGTTCGATGACGTAGCATTCGCGCCCGCCCAGGGTCTCTTCGCCCACCAGCGTCTGGCGGTAGTCCTCGGCGCGGATCTTGTCCAGGTCTGCGTAGGAGTAATCACTGCCCATAAACGCGCCGCGCTTGTCGGTGGTCGAGATCCGGCGGGTCTGACGGCTGACCGGCAAATACATCCACTGGCTGTCTTCGGCATTCAGGGCTTCGTGGGGGTTTTCGATGTGGAAGGCCACGTTGCGCACATCGTTGGGCGCCGAGAAGTACATGGTGAATTTGTCACTGTCCGCGTAATCCTTTTGCAGGTAGCTGAACTCGCGCACACGGCTGTTGCCTTGCTTGTCGAGCAGGATCAACGAGACCTGCGACATAAAACTCTTGCCGTCATTGCGGTCGCGGGCCTGGCGAATGATGTCGTCGGCGTTCGGCGCGGCCAGCGCAAGCGTGCTGGTGAACATCAGCAGGCTGGTGGTCAGGACCTTGAGGGGCGGCAACATAGAAATTTCCTTTTCTTTAAGTGGTTTTATCGAAGGTCAGAACAAATAACCGGCCGACACGCGCAGTTGGTCGCGTTGGCTGTATTGGCCAAACGTGCGGTCTTGTTTGCCAAAAAACACATCCACCTCCAGCCCCAGCTTCAGCCAGTCCACGGGGGTGTAGGTGAAAATGCCTTGCAGCAAGGCGTCGTCTTTGGCCGGCGGGGACATTGCCAGCACCAGCCTGGATTTGAGCCGGTCACGCAGGTGGGTGCCCTCGGCGGACAAGGTGAACAACGGCTGGCGTTTGTCCTGCACCATGCCGGCCTGCCAGTCCAGCAATTGCTGCTCTTGCCATTGCACCGAGATCAGCCAGTTGCGCAGCAGGTAGTCCACCCCCAGCAACGACTTGATCATCGGGCTCTGGCTGCTGCCCTGGGCGCGGTAGGGGTTGGTGACGTGCCAGCGATCGAAGTAAGCCACCTCGCTGCGCACCACGATACTGTGGCCGGCGTCGATCGCCAGGCCGGCGCCGCCCATGCTGTAGCGAGGGAACTGGCGCTCGAGGATCACGCGCTGGTCGTCGGCGATGCCCTCGACCGCATACACCGGGTCTTGCTGGCGTGCATTGAGGGCGACAAAGCTGGCGTCTACCGCGCCGATCCGGCCGTTGGCGCTCAACCCATACGAAAACCCCTTCTGCCCGCTGTAGTCGGGCTTTGAGCCGACCACGAACGTGTCCGGGGCCGGTGCGGCGAACAGCGGCGCGTCGAATTCGCTGCCCGTGGCCGGCGCCTGGTTTTTCAGGAAGTCGGTGATCCACAAGGCTTCCACTTCCCACTCGCCCACGGGTTGGGTCAGGCGCACCATCGGCACGGCGATGCGGCTGTCTTCGAGCAAGGCCGTCACCCCTTCGCGATAGTCGATGGGGTTGACCTGGTCCAGCACCCGCAACTCATCGGCGCGCCCCCACACCACTTGCTGCCAGCCCACCGTGACCTCACCGTCACCCAGGTAATGGCCCCAGTACAGGTGGCGCCAGTCGGCACTGAAGCGATAGTCCTCGCGTGCCGCCTGGCTATAGGGGGTATGCCCGTCATAGCGTGCGTCGTAGCGAACCCGGCCCTTGGCCTTGTAGTAACCGCTGTCCCAGTTGTCTTCCAGATTGGCCTTGAAATACACCGCCTTCTGCGTGACCGGGTCATCACCGTGCAAGCGCAATGCGCTGGCCAGGCCCACTTCCGCATCGGCATGCGCCGGCAGCAGGTCCGCGCCGGCCAGTTGCGGCGCCAGCGCGACCAGGCCCAGCAGCAGGCTGCGCGTGAGCAATGCTGTGTTCATGGCTACATCCCCAACCCGGCGCCGCCATCGATCATCAGGCTCTGCGCCGTGACCCCGCTGGCTGCGGGGCTGACCAGGTAACCCACCATGGCGGCGACTTCGTCGGCTTGGATGAAACGGCGCAATGGCAGCTTTTTCTTGGCATTGCGCAGGATCTGCTCCTGGCTCATCCCGGTAATGCCGGCTTGCGTCGCCAGCTCGCCTTGCAGCATCGGCGTATCGATCCAGGCCGGTAAAATGGCGTTCACGGTGATCCGGCGCGGCGCCAGGTCCAACGCCAGTGCCTTGGTCATGCCGATAATGCCGTGCTTGGAGGCACAGTAAGCGGTGTTGCGAACCTTGCCGATGCGGCCCAGGATCGACGACAAATTGATGATTCGCCCGCGATCCGCCAGCAGCGGCAGGCACAACGAGGTGACATAAAAGGTGCCGTTCAGATTGACCGAAATCACCTTGTGCCAGTTATCCAGGTCCTCCGGTTCATTCTCGTTGCACACGCCGGCGCTGTTGACCAGCACGTCGATGTAACCCAGGCGTGCCGACAGGTCGTTGAACAAAGCCTGCACGCAGGCCAGGTCGGCGATATCGACGCCATGGGTTTCGATGCTTGCGGCAAACGCCCCGGCGCCCACCCAGCTTTGCAACTGCGCCAGGTCACGATCCACCAGGATCAGGCGATGGGCCGGGTCGTTGGCGAAGTGCTCCGCCACCGCGCGACCGATACCGTTGGCGGCGCCGGAAATCAAAAACGTTCGAGATGCATTCATGGCATTTTCAGCCCGCCGTTGACCGACAGTACTTCACCGGTCACATACGTTGCGCGTTCGGCCAGGTACAGCACGGCCTCGGCGATGTCAGCCGGCAAGGCGAAACGCTTGATCAACAGGCGTGATTGCACTTCTTGCGCGTGGAGGTCGAGCAAGGCGGCGGTCATGTCGGTGCTGACGATACCCGGCGCTACCGCGTTGACGCGGATATTGCGCGGCGCCAGTTCCACCGCCAGGGCGCGAGTCAGCGCCTCCACGCCGCCTTTGGCGGCGGCGTAGCTGCTTTGACCCTTGCCAGGTTTTTGCGCGGCTACCGAGCTCAGTTGATGATGCAACCCTGGCGCTGGCGCATCATGCCGGGCATCACCTGCCGGCAGCAGAGCAGGGTGCCTATCAGGTTGGTCTGGATCACTTCACTGATCGCCTCGACCGAGAGTGTCGCCAACAGACCATCGCGGGTAATCCCTGCGTTGTTGACCAGCAGGTCTATGCGCTCGAAGCGCTGTTCAACCTGTGCGAAAAAGCCGTGATGCTGTGGGCGTCGCCGACATCGCACTGCGCCGTGAAACACGCGCGGCCCATCTTTTCGACGTCATCGCGCACCGCCTGGGCCGCCGCTTCGTCACGCACATAGCTGAAGGCAACCTGGTAACCGGCCTCGGCCAGTGCCAGGACGACCGCTTTGCCGATGCCGCGACTGCCTCCGGTGACTACCGCTGTTTTGAGGTTCATGGCCGTTCCTTAGAGTGAGTTGTGGGTCTTGAACTGCGCCAGGCCAAAACCGTGGATCGCCGCCAGGGCGCGGATCTGCTGCACTTGTTCGCGGCTGATGTCGCCGTAGGAGTAATGCTTGGTGATCCCCGCCAGCCCCATCAGCACCGACTCGGCCATGCAGGCATACAACTGGCCCTGTTTCAGATAGGCCCGCACATTCGGCGCCAGGCCATCGTTGAAAGGCGTCTGCACAATGCCGCCATGCATGTACAGCACGTCGCTGCGCTGGGCGCTTATCGCTTGGTCCACGTTCAAGGGCACGGCGATGTCGCAGATCACGCTGTGTTCGGCAAAATGCCCGGCGTCGAGAAACGGCTGCGCCGCGTTTGCCGCACACAGCACGATGCGTGCGCGCTTGAGGGCTTGCAGGTCATCGGTAACGGTGATGAAGGCGTTGGCGCCCAGGCGCTCCTGCACCAGGCGCGAGACCTGCAACCCCAACTGCGGGCTGCTGCCGTATTCCTGCAGCAATGCACGGATACCGTCGATCTGGAGCAGGCGCCGCGCCAGCAGGTCGTCGTTGGCCGTGCCCTTGAGTATCGAGCGCGCAGCGTCGGCGTAGATCAGTTGGGCGGTTTTTTCCAGGCGGCGTACCGAGCCATCACGACCGCTGCCAATCAGGATCAAATGGTCGACGGCGACGGACAGCAAAGAGGCGTAGGTCGACGCCACGTTACCGGCCGCACCGACCACGGCTGCCGTTTGCGCATGCAGCGCCAGGCCCTGTTGCTTGCAACCTTGCTCGATGGCCTCCAGGCCCATGCCGATGGTCAGGGCGTTGCCGGAGGTGAGCGCCATGTCCGGGATTTTCAGGGCCTGGCAATTGTTAGTCACGATGGAGGTGTACATTCCCAGCCGGCGACGCGGTAGCCGTCGGCGCGGGCGTCGAGGACGCGATTGCCGACTTCTGTGCGAATCACCTCCAGGTCGCCGCTGATGATGTAGTCCGCCATGGCATTGGAGTCCATGCTCAGCGGGTACAAGGTGAACTCCACCGCCATGCCCAACTGCGAGCGAATCACCACGGGGCCCACGGGCGCGGCACGGCGCTCCGGTGCGGTGCGTTGCATGAACACGCGCTTTTGCTCGGCGCTCAGTTGGCTCAAGGACGGGTCGACATCACCGAGAATGTCGGCATCGATCAAGTGGTTGATAAAGGCCACGCGCGCGACGATAGGCGTGTCCTGCGTGGCATGGGCAGCGGCGGCGACCTGGAATCCGGTGTCACGCGGGGCGATCACCGGGATCAAGTCACTGCAGACGGTGGCGGCCAGCGGGAAGGCGTCCCCGCGTTGCAGCATGTCGCAGACTGTTTGCAACGCGCCGATCAGCCCGTCGATCTCCGCAAAGGTGATGCATGCGGGCGGTTCCAGGCGGATCACATTGGAGTTGCTGCCCGAAGGCGCCACGCGCAGGGCTTGGAACTGCAACAGGTAGCCGGCGATCAGGTAACCCAACGCATCGTTGTACTGGGCCGATGCCTGCACCAGTGAGCTGTTGCCGCTTTGGTCGTGCAGTTCAATGCCCAGCAACAGGCCACGGCCCCGGACATCGGCGATGACCTCGGGGTACGCCGCTTGCAATTCAAGCAATGACGACTTGAGGTATTCGCCCTTGTTGCGCACGTCCTTGAGCATCGCATGGTCATCGGCGAACAGGCGATTGAGCGCCGCCAGGGCGATATGGCACGAGGCGTCGTCTTCGGCGAAGGTCGAGCTGTGGATATAGCTGAAGTCTTTTTCATAGTGGCTGCTGCGGATCACCGTGGCCGCGATCTTCATCAAGCCGCCGCCCAGCGCCTTGGACAGGCAGTAGTAATCACCTTGCAAGTTGAAATGACTGCTGGCCAGGAAGGTGCCCGTACGCCCGAAACCCGACTGCACTTCGTCGATGATCAGCGGGCATTGCTGCTCGTTACACAGGCGGCGCAACGCCCGGTAAAAATCAGCCGGGAACTCGATGATGCCGCCTTCCCCCTGGATCGGCTCCATCAGCACGCCGGTGATCGCGCTGAATGCATCGCGCTTGACCAGCAGTTGGTCTGCGCTCCATTGCACGCTCAGCCAATGTCGGGTGTGGCGCGCCGGCAGTTCCTGGAGTTGGTGGGGCTGCTGCGGGTCGATGAACTCCACGTTCAAGCCAAAGCGCGCGAACGGCTGGCGATATTGCCGGCCATGCGTCAGTTGCACCGTGTTGACCAACTTACCGTGGAAGCTGCCGCGCAACGCGACGAACACCGGCTCTATGTGCAACTCGGCGAGGTTGTGCTGGCGCACGGCCTCAACCACCTGGCGTACCGTGGCGCTGGTCAGGTGGGCGGGCAGCAGGCCCGCCGGCAGGTCGAGGTCGGCCACGTCCACTTCACGGTAGGCGCGGTCGCTGGCGCTCAGTTGCGCCAGGTCGAAGTCCAGTTCGTCGAACCGGCGTTGCAGGTTTTTCTGGCGGCGAAACTCGGCATGCTTGACGGCAATTTCCACCGCCTCGGCGCCGCTGTTGGAAAAGTCGAAATGTACGCTTCGCTGTTCTTCAATTCGCGGTTGAAGGCTTCGCTCAGCGCACGCCCCAAGGTTCCGGCCGTGCCGCGGATCGACATCTGCGCGTTAAACGGCACGTCGGCGCGCAGCAACGTGCAGAGTTGGTCGACAAACCCTGGGTCGTTGTGGCCGAACAAGGCGGCGCCATAGCCGCCGAGAAAATCGGTGACGGTGACTTCGTCACCCTGGCGGTTGCGGTAGAACAATTGGCTGCCCAGCGCGCGCTGGAACTCGCACTCCAGCCCCAGGGCCTGGAGCAAGTCGACAAACTTGGGGCGCACAAAATCACGGTAATCCATTACATCCATGTCCTTTAAAAGAGGAGGGTGTCGTACAAGAACGTCAGGCGTTGTCGGCCCGCTCGCTGTAGGTCAAGTGGTAACAAGCACTGAAACCGTTGTCGTCCTGGTTGAGGACCAGGCAGTCGACGAGTTTTGTCGAATGGGCGGCCCCCATCGCAAAGGGCAGGTCCGCGGCCACCGGTTGGCGCAACCCGGCAATCGGCGGCACGCACTGGGCGCGCAGGGCGCAGCGGGCGAGGATCAGGTCCGCCAGGCTGGGGGCCGCGCTGAGCAGGCCGGTTACCGCCACGCCGCTGGTAATGTGGGCGGCGCCGGTTCGGGCCAGGGTGTGGCTCAACCGCCGGTCTTTGTCGGGCTGGCCGGTAGCGCCGCACACCAGCAAATCGGCTTGCCGGTCAGGCAGGTTCAACGCTTCGACCGCCACATCGGCGGTCATTGTTTGCAGGCATACCTGGGCTTCATCGCCAAGCTCTACGCGCCGGCGCAACACCAAGGCCGCCGCGCCTTCGCCGGCGATACCGCCAGTGCCTTGCGCATCGAAAGGCAGCAGGGTGTGGGCGCCGTCGGCGATGATCGTGCCGGCCTGCACCAGAGCGCTGAGTGCCAATGCATCGAGTTCGCTGCCCGCGCCGACGATGATGGCCACGTCGATGCGCCCGCTCTGCAAGGCGGCGCAGGCCTCACGCAATGCCGCGAGGTTGCCGCTGACGCCCTGCATGTAGGCGTTGCATTCGCATTCAAGCTTGAGCGCCAGGCTGGTCACGCCCAACAGAATGTTGCTCAGGCCTTTGAGCACCAGGAACGGGTCCTGCGCCCGCTCCTGCAAGATGCGTCGGGCCAGGTGGCGCATGTCGGCGCCTTCGGCTTGACGACATTCGTGGAGCAACTCGCCGTAGGACGCCAGCGACGGATGGGTATACCCGCCCTGGCAGCAATAAAGACCGTAGGTCAGGTCGTCGGTGCCCGGGTTCAGATTGGCCTCGGCCAATGCCTGGCGTACCGCGCTGACGCCCCAGATGACGGCGGGCGTGCAGTAACGTTGCAGGTTTTGGGCAAGGTCCTGACGGCTGCGTTGGTGGTCGTCATAGTGGACCTGGCCGAAGGCTGTGACCCGTTCACTGTGAAACTGCAACGAGCGCAGCGGCTTGATCCCGCTGCGCGACTCGCAGGCCGCCGACCAGAACGCATCCACGCCCCAACCGCTGGCCAGTACGCAGCCGCTGCCGGCGATCGCGATGGGTACGCCGCTCATTGTGCGTGCTCCTGGTATTTACCCAGCACCAGGCAGGTATTGAGCCCGCCAAAACCGAATGAGTTGCTCAGTGCCACATCGACGCGGCGGTTCACCGTTTGATGGGCGCAGTAATCCAGGTCGCAGTCGTCGGCGGCATCGTGCAGGTTGAGGGTCGGGGTAATCCGGTCGTGCTTGCAGGCCAGTGCTGTGACGATCAACTCGGCGCGCCGGCGGCTGCGATCAAGTGGCCGAACTGGGATTTGTTGGCGCTGACCGCCAGCCGTCGATAGTGCTCGCCTTGGGCGAACACTGACTTGATGGCGAGGGTTTCGGCCGCATCGTTGAGCGGGGTGGAGGTGCCGTGGGCATTGATCAGGTCCACCTGTTGCGGGCGGATGCCGGCGTCGTCCAGGGCGGTCTGCATCGCGAGGGCGGCGCCCCGGCCCTGCGGGTCGGGCGCAGTGACTTTGTAGCCGTCCAGGCTGCTGCCAAAACCCAGCACTTCGGCATAGGGCACGGCGCCACGGGCGAGGGCGCGCTCCAGGGTTTCGAGCACTACAAAGCCGCCGCCTTCGCCGGCCACCAGGCCGCTACGGTGGCGATCAAATGGCCGGCAAAGCCCGGTGCCCCAGCGTTGTTCGCTGCTCGCGGCACCCAACAGGTACAGCGCGGTCATGGTGTCCAGGCTCAGCACCGAATCGGCGCCGCCGGCGATAGCGACCTCGACTTCACCCCGGCGGATCATCTGGAAGGCATTGCCGATGGCCTGGGAGGCCCCCGCGCAGGCGCTGCTGATATTGACCACCGGGCCTTCGCAACCGATGTCATCGGCAATCACCCGCGCCAGGCGGTCGTTGCTCTGGCGCAGCGAGTGGTCCGCATCGACCTGGTCGACCCTGGCCATCAAATGGCGCCACGCCGGTGGCGCATCCCGCTCGCTGGAGACGGTGAGCAGCATGTCTTGGATGCTGTGGGCCGGGGCGCCGGACGCACACAGTACCGCGGCATCGCGCAGTTGCTCGCGGGTCAGGCCACTGTCGGTAATGGCTTGGCTGGCCGCCACCCAACCCAATCGGCTGCGTTTTTCCAGGGGCATTTGCCAGGCGCGATGGCCTTGCAGGTAGTCGGGCAGCAGGCGGCTGTCCACGGCGGCCGCATAGCGTACCGGGAACGTCCCGTCCGCCACGCCTTCGGGTTGCCAGGGGCGGATGCAGTGCTCCCCGCGCAGCATCTGCGCCCACATCGATTGCCATTCGAAACCGAAGCCGGTCACGGCACCCATGCCGGTTATCACAATCCTTGGTGGGCTCATGCCTGTTTCTCCGTGGTTTCGTTGGCCAGTAATACGGCGCCCCAATGGCCTGCGCGGCTGTGATCGAGCAGCAGGGTGTAGCCATCGGCGTGATCGTGAAGCGCCAGGGCGATTTCGGTCAGCAAGGCGCTGGCCCCCAAGTCGCCAGTCATATGCCGGCTGCTGTGGAAAATCGCCTGGGTGTCTGCGAACAGAAGAGGCAGGAACGGCGTACCTGGCGCGGCGACAATCCGTGCGACGTCGCGCATGCCGAGTTTTTCCCTGGCTAATGTTTGCTGGACGACTCGCTGCGCCACGGCGCTCGACCGTTCGGGCGAGGCGCTGTAGCCACGGGCGAACCCGGCAATGCGCAATGCATGTGTGCCGTTTGCCGGTGGGCGCGAGGTCAGCAACAGCGCTGCCGCGCCTTCGCCGTAAAGGCTCGCGTCTGCCTGAGGCGGGCTTTGTGTGCTGTCGCGCAGATACAGCGCAGGCGAGAGGTTCGGGCTACTGCTGACCACGACACCCGCATCGGCACGATCACCGGCGATCTGTTCAACCGCTTCGATCAGCGCATCGATCCCGGCATTGCTCTGTGAGCAGAAACCGCCCATGGGGCCGTGGCAATGCAGGGCTTCGGCCACGTAGGCCATGACGCTGCTGTTGAGCATCATCAGCGCATGCAGCGGCGGGGTATGCGCAAACAGTTGCGCGAGCAGCGCATCCGGTTGTTCGGCGATGGCCTGCACGGCCTCCCAACAGGAGCTGGGGCCATCCACTTCCGGAATGGCGGCCATCAGCGCAACCCGCTCGCCGGCGAGGTGCAAGTTATTCAGCGGGCCGGCCATACGACCGGCGCAATACAGCAGCCTGGCGCCCTGCGGTTCGACATTGCGTTGAATCTTGCGGTCGAACACCGTGGTCGGCAAACGCGGTACGGTCACTGGATAGGCCAACGGGCCTGGGGGGAAATCCAACACGTGGGCGACCGGCGCCGAGCCATGTAAGTCGGCGCACTCACTACCGGCGCTGTTGAACACGGATGCGGCGACCAGGTAGACGGGTTTTGCTTGAAGGCTGTTCATCTCATGCGTTTCCCAACACCAGCGAACTGTTGACGCCACCAAAACCGAACGAATTGGACAGCACCACCTTGATGGGCTGTTGCTGTGCTTCGGTCAGGAAGTTCAACTCAGGGAACTCGGCATTTGCCGGGTCATAGTTAAGGGTGGGCAACGCCACGCCTTGCTGCAGGGTCATCAATGACAACACCGCCTCGATGGCGCCGCTGGCCGCCAGCGAGTGGCCAATCGCCGATTTGTTGGCGGTAAACGTCATCGTGCTTGCGGCCGCGCCGAACACACGCTCGATGGCCAGTGCTTCACTGCGATCGTTCGCCTGGGTCGAGGTGCCATGGGTATTGACGTGGTCCACGGCGTCGCGGCTCAGGCCGGCACTGGCAAGGGCGGCGTTCATGCAGTGGGCGTAGTGGCTGCCATCGCGGCTGCTGGAGGTGATCTTCTGTGCTTCGCAATATTGGCGTAGCCCAAGACCCGGCCGAGGGCGCGGGCCTTGCGTCGTTCGGCATGTTCCCTGGACTCGAGCACGAGCATCGCCGCGCCTTCGCCGAGGACGAACCCGCAGCGGTCATTCATGAACGGGCGACTCTGTTGCTCGGGTGCGAGGTCGGCACGCTGGCAAATCGCACCCAGGCCGTCGAAGCTGTAGTAGGACAATTCGTGGGCCATCAACTCGACGGCGCCGCAGATGGCCACGTCGATGTCGCCGCGCGCGATGGCGCGAAACGCGCTGCCGATCGCCATGGTTCCGGCCGCGCAGGCGTCGGAGTGGGTGCTGATATGGTCGCGAATGCCGAGCAGGCGGGCGATGTGGACCGTCTGCTGGTCGATCCGCCGAGCGAATGGGCCACCCACCAGGGTGTGGTTGTCCAGGTAGCGATCCAGGTCGACGCTGCCGGTGGCGTCCATATGGCGACTGGCTTCTTGCAGGTCACGGCTCACGCAATGCTTGTTGGCGCCGAGGAACACGCCGCTGGCCACGCGGGAAAAATCGGCGGCAACCAGGCCTGCCTGCTGCAGCGCCTGCCGGGCGACGAACTCGGCGAGCAGGCTCTGGCGCGGTAGCGTTGTTGCATCCACCGCCACCTGCGCGGCCATGGCCTGCCACTGCGCGTGGTCGATATAACCGGCGGCGCTCACCGCGAAGCCCAGTTCGGCAAACACCGGATGTTGACGGATACACGAACGCTTGCCACGGATGTGTGCAAACAGCGTTGCAGCATCCAGTGCCGTGGGGGCTACCAGCCCGTAGCCCGTGACTAAAACCTCTCGCGGCCCCATGAGCAAACTCCCAGACCGCTTGCGGCAAACGCGACGCGGCAAATTGCTCCACCAGGTGGCGAGAAATTTCATCGCCCTCCATCGGCGTCAAGCGCGCACTGCAACCGCAACACACGACTTGGCTACGCTCATTGAGACGGGCCTGGTCGGCGGCACACTCGGGGCAGGTCGCGGGCAAGTAGTTGAACATGCGGTAGCACTGCTCGGCCCAGTTGCGCACGGTCGTGGCCGCGAACACATCCGCCGGCTGCATGCCGCTGCGCAACTGTCCGGGGGTAAACGCGCTCAGGCTGTGTTCCAGAAGCTCCACGCCGGCCTGCGTGATGCGGCCTTTCTCGACCAGCCCGCTGACATCGCCAAACACCGCGACCGCATGGTCGAGTACGCTGGTCTTGGGCAGCGTGCAGCCGTAGTGGCGGCCGAGCTGAAAACTCAGGTCGACGATATCCAGCGAGTCGGCACTCAGGTCTTCCACGATGCTGCTGTGCTCATTTACATCGGCGGCATCCATCACCAGTAGCTGTGCGAGGATTTCGCGGGTGGTGGTAATGACGCTGTCCAAGTCCAATGGATTGTTCAAAGGTTATGTCCCTATAACGCGTAAATGAGAGGGGTGTGAGCAGTGACCCTGACGGGATTTGCTTGAGGTGTTTTTGAAGGCGGGGAGCGTAAACCCTCCTGCGAGGGGGAGAGTCAATGTGCCATTATTTTTTTTGCTGAGCAGGCGCAGGTGTCATGGCCAGATTAGGCTTTTGAATCCATTCGATATTCTGTAGCCTTGCGCAGCTTCACCTTTACCCGTGCTTGATGAACACGATCACTTCGTCCGGCGGCGCCCGAAGGGCTCCAGAGCCGGTGGTAAACTCGACTTTCGCGCAACTGCGCCTGCAGGTCTTGCGAATATGACGCACATTTCCGAACGCCTACTGGTTCAAGCCCATCTCGACGCCAAGCAGCCCAAGGCCCTCAGCGCCGACGAAGAGGCGAGCCTGCGCGCCGCCATCGCCGCCGAGCTCAAGGCTCAGGACGCGGTGCTGGTGGCCCACTTCTATTGCGACCCGGTGATTCAGGCCCTGGCCGAAGAAACCGGCGGCTGTGTCTCCGACTCCCTGGAAATGGCCCGCTTCGGCGCCGCCCACCCGGCCAAGACCGTACTGGTCGCCGGCGTGCGTTTCATGGGTGAGACCGCCAAGATCCTCACACCCGACAAACGCATCCTCATGCCCACTCTGGAAGCCACGTGCTCGCTGGACCTGGGCTGCCCGGTGGATGAGTTTTCGGCATTCTGCGACCAGCATCCCGAGCGCACCGTGGTGGTCTACGCCAACACCTCGGCTGCGGTCAAAGCCCGGGCCGACTGGGTGGTGACCTCCAGCTGCGCGCTGGAAATCGTCGAAAGCCTGATGGACAACGGCGAGACCATCATCTGGGGCCCGGACAAACACCTGGGCACTTATATCCAGCGCCAGACCGGTGCCGACATGTTGCTGTGGGACGGTGCGTGCATCGTGCACGAAGAGTTCAAGTCCAAGCAGTTGGAAGACATGAAGGCGCTGTACCCGGATGCGGCCATTCTGGTGCATCCCGAATCCCCGACCTCGGTGATCGAGCTCGCCGATGCGGTGGGCTCCACCAGCCAGTTGATCGCTGCGGCGCAACGCTTACCGAACAAGACCTTCATCGTGGCGACCGACCGCGGCATCTTCTACAAGATGCAGCAGCTCTGCCCGGACAAGGTTTTCGTGGAAGCGCCTACGGCGGGCAACGGTGCTGCGTGCCGCAGTTGCGCGCATTGCCCGTGGATGGCGATGAACACGCTGGAGCGCACGTTGCAGTGCCTGCGTGAGGGCAGCAATGAGATCTTCGTCGAACCGTCGGTGATCCCGCATGCCGTGCGGCCGCTCAAGCGCATGCTGGACTTTACCCAGGCCGCACGTCTGAAGCTGGCCGGCAACGCCTGAGCCGAGACGGGCTCGGTCAAACCGGTGGGCAGGGGTGCAAGCCCCTCCCACCGGTTGATTTCCATTGGGCAGGGGGTTACTTCTTTTGCTTTGGGACGCGCACCAGTTGCGTGTCCGAATAGATGTCATGCCAGCTGCGTTTGTGCTTATCAAACAGCGACCAGATAAACCCCAACCCCACGCACAGCCACGACGCAATCGACACCACAAAGCGCAACAGTGCCTGCCACAGGCTGATGCGTGAGCCGTCGGCGTTCTGCACGCGTACCCCCCACACCTGCATGCCCAAGGTCTGACCCGAGTGGGTCCAGAACTTGGCGAAGAAGCCAAACAGCACGAACAACAGAATCGTCGACAGCAGCGGATCGCCGTCCAAGGCGCCGGACTCGGTGAGGGTGCGCATCCCGGCTTCGCCGACGAACGCGATCCATACCAGCTTGTAGATAAACGCGGTGACGATCAGCAGTGCGGTGCACAGCAGCAAATCATAGAACATCGCTGCCAGGCGACGGCCCAGGCCAACGGCGGGAAATTCGCCTTGGGGGCTCAGCAGGGGTTTGGACATGGCAGGGCTTCTGGAGAAAACACGCAGTTTACGGAATCGCGCCCATAAAAAAGCCCCTGATGTCATATCAGGGGCTTTTTGTCGCAGGTAGAGATCAGGCTTCTGCTTGTACTTCGTCAGCCTGCATGCCTTTTTGGCCTTGCACGGCAACGAAGGTCACTTTCTGGCCTTCTTTCAGGCTCTTGAAACCGTTGCCCTGGATAGCGCGGAAATGCACGAACAGATCCGGACCGCTTTCTGGCGTGATAAAACCAAACCCTTTCTCGTCGTTGAACCATTTAACGGTACCGCTCTGACGTGTAGACATTGTCTTCTTTCCTTTGACACTAAAATTAATGACAGCCCCTTTCACATGAAAGAGTACTGGGCTGGGTTGCAGGAAAGTAAGAGACGTCGAACGGGTTGTAGCGCAACTACTTCAGCTACTGCCCAGGTCCAGGTTCCAAGCGACCCATGCAAACACAGTGGGCAAACTCTACGCCAACTAATATGAAAAAAACAAGCCCCGCCAAACCCCAGGTTTTGCTCGGTTTCATGAGATTGGGTTGAATAATATGGAACGGACTTATTCGATAGAGTTAGTCACTTGTTATAGGGAAAACCCTATAACAATGACTATCGCTACTGCACTGTTTTATGGCGGTTGCGTTACAGATTAGTGCACGTTAACGCAACCGCGTTACTTATAGGAACAGTCAGCCACGGAAGTAACGTTGCGGCACGAATGGCATTTTACTTACACGAAGAGGCACCTTTTTCCCACGCACCAACGCAGCGACTTCGGTATCCAAGGCGGTGAATGCGCTGTCCAGGTAGCCCATGGCAAGCGGGCCGCCCAGGCTCGGACCAAAGCCGCCGCTGCACACGCTGCCGATCACCGTGCCATGTTCGTCGACGATTTCCGCGCCCTCCCGCACGGGCGTGCGCTCTTGCGGCAGCAGGCCCACGCGCTTGCGGCCGACGCCGGCTTGCTGCTGGGTGAAGATCCGGTCGGCGCCAGGGAAACCGCCGGCACGCGCACCGTCGGCACGGCGCGCCTTGGAAATCGCCCACAACAGGCTGGCTTCGATCGGCGTGGTGTCGGTGTTCATGTCGTGGCCGTACAGGCACAGGCCAGCTTCAAGGCGCAGCGAGTCGCGGGCGCCCAGGCCGATGGCCTGTACTTCGGTCTCGGCCAGCAGGCTGCGGGCCAGGCTTTCGGCGCTGGCGGCAGGCACGGAGATCTCAAAACCGTCTTCGCCGGTGTAACCCGAGCGGCTCACGTAGCAGTCCACGCCCAGCAGACGCAACGCGGCGAACTGCATGAACGTCATCTTGCTGACCTCCGGCGCCAGGCGCGCCAGCACCTTCACCGCCAACGGGCCTTGCAGGGCCAGCAGCGCGCGCTCTTCGAACAGCGGCTCGATGGTGCATTGGTCGCCAATGTGCTTGCGCAGGTGTGCCAGGTCCTGATCCTTGCAGGCGGCGTTGACCACCAGGAACAGCTCATCGTTACCCAGGTTGGCGACCATCAGGTCATCGAGGATGCCGCCTTGTTCGTTGGTGAACATGGCGTAGCGCTGCATGCCCACCGGCAGGTCGAGAATGTCGACAGGCACCAGGGTTTCCAAGGCTTTGGCGGCGTTGGCGCCGGTCAGGCGGATCTGGCCCATGTGGGACACGTCGAACAACCCGGCCTGCTCACGGGTGTGTTGGTGTTCCTTCATCACGCCCAGCGGGTACTGCACCGGCATGTCGTAGCCGGCGAAGGGCACCATGCGTGCGCCCAACTCGAGGTGCAGAGCGTGCAAGGGGGTTTTCAACAGGGTTTCGGTGGACATGTTCAGCTCCTGAAAAACGTGCCGGCGCGCCTTGAGGCGTCAGCACTCGATAATGTTGACCGCCAAACCGCCACGGGCGGTTTCCTTGTATTTGCTTTTCATATCGGCGCCGGTCTGGCGCATGGTGCGGATGACCTTGTCGAGGGATACGAAGTGCTGCCCATCCCCGCGCAAGGCCATGCGCACTGCATTGATCGCCTTGACCGAACCCATCGCGTTGCGCTCGATGCAGGGCACCTGCACCAGCCCGCCTATCGGGTCGCAGGTCAGGCCCAGGTTGTGTTCCATGCCGATTTCGGCGGCGTTTTCCACTTGGGACACGCTGCCGCCCAACACCTCGCACAAGGCGCCCGCGGCCATGGAACAGGCCACGCCGACTTCGCCCTGGCAGCCGACTTCGGCACCCGAGATCGAGGCGTTTTCCTTGTACAAAATACCGATGGCGGCGGCGGTGAGCAGGAAACGCACCACGCCGTCTTCGTTCGCACCTGGGATAAAGCGCATGTAGTAATGCAGTACCGCCGGGATGATTCCCGCCGCACCGTTGGTAGGCGCCGTGACCACGCGGCCGCCGTTGGCGTTTTCTTCGTTGACGGCCAGGGCGTACAGGTTGACCCAGTCGAGCACCGATAATGGATCGCG
This sequence comes from Pseudomonas sp. S3_A03, assembly GCF_054668275.1. NCBI lineage: Bacteria > Pseudomonadati > Pseudomonadota > Gammaproteobacteria > Pseudomonadales > Pseudomonadaceae > Pseudomonas > Pseudomonas sp. S3_A03. The sequence continues at coordinate 2,783,811 of NZ_CP162753.1, read as the reverse complement.
CAGCGCCGACTCCGGGTTCTTGCATAACTGGCGATGCAGGCCGCCGCGCGCCGCTTGACCTTCAAGCCCCCCGGCAAGATCCCTTCATTGCGGCAGCCCGCATCTACGCAGTCCTGCATCACTTGCCAGATGTTCAACAGGCCGCTACGGGTTTGCGCTTCCGGGCGCCACGCACTTTCGTTGGTCAGCATCACCTGGCTGATGGACAGCCCGTAAGTGGTGCAATGGCCGAGCAAGTCTTTGGCGTGCTTGAACGGGAAGGTCAGGGGCGTGGCGTCCTCGACAATCCGGTCGGCGCCGGCGGCGTCTTCGTCGACCACAAACCCACCGCCGACCGAGTAGTACTCGCGGCTGCGGACCTGGATACCCGCGCCATCGAAGGCACGGAAAATCATGCCGTTGGGGTGGTAGGCGAGGGGTTTGCGGATCATCGCCAGGTGTTCTTTCTCGTTGAACGCAATGCTGTGTTCGCCGAGCAGGTTCAAGCGGCCGCTGCTGCGCATCGCCAGGAGGCGCGCGGCGACGGTTTCAGTGTTTACGGTGTCCGGGTGTTCGCCTTCCAGGCCGAGCAGCACGGCCTTGTCGCTGCCGTGGCCTTTGCCGGTGGCGCCCAGCGACCCGTAGAGTTCCACCTTGATGCCGGTGGTGGCGCTCAACAGGTTGTCGCGCTTGAGGCCCTCGACAAAACGAGCGGCGGCGCGCATAGGGCCGACGGTGTGGGAACTGGAGGGGCCGATGCCAATCTTGAACAGGTCGAACACGCTTAACGACATGGTTGTTCTCCGGTTTCTTATTATTTTTGAGATCGTACTCGGTCAGTGTGGGAGGGGGCAAGCCCCCTCCCACATTTGATCGAGTTGACCCTTGAGTTAGGCGTAGCTCTCGATCGATGGGCATGCGCAGACGAGGTTGCGATCGCCGAACACGTTGTCGACCTGGCCCACCGGCGGCCAGTACTTGCCTTCGACCAGCGACGCAACCGGGTACACCGCTTGCTCACGGCTGTACGGGTGGCTCCATTCGCCTACCAGTTCGGCGGCGGTATGCGGCGCGTTCTTGAGTGGGTTGTCGTCCTTGTCCAGGGTGCCGTTTTCCACCGCGCGGATCTCTTCGCGAATGGCGACCATTGCGTCGCAGAAGCGGTCCAGTTCTTCCTTGGACTCACTTTCGGTCGGCTCGATCATCAGCGTGCCCGCCACCGGGAACGACATGGTCGGTGCGTGGAAGCCGAAGTCGATCAGGCGCTTGGCCACGTCATCCACGCTGATGCCGCTGCTGTCCTTGAGCGGGCGCAGGTCGAGGATGCATTCATGCGCCACCAGGCCGTTGCTGCCGGTGTAAAGCACCGGGTAGTGCTCTTCGAGGCGACGGGAAATGTAGTTGGCATTCAGGATCGCCAACTGCGAAGCGCGCTTGAGGCCCGCGCCGCCCATCATGCTGATGTACATCCAGGTGATCGGCAAAATGCTCGCGCTGCCGAACGGTGCGGCGCACACCGCGCCCTCCTTGCGTTGCATGGCCGCATGGCCTGGCAGGAACGGCGCCAGATGCGACTTGACGCCGATCGGGCCAACGCCCGGGCCGCCACCGCCGTGGGGAATGCAGAAGGTCTTGTGCAGGTTGAGGTGGGATACATCGCCGCCGAACTTGCCCGGTGCGCAGAGGCCGACCATCGCGTTCATGTTGGCGCCATCGATGTACACCTGGCCGCCGTGGTCGTGGATGATCGCGCAGATCTCGCGGATGCCTTCCTCGAACACGCCGTGGGTGGACGGATAGGTGATCATCAGCGCGGCGAGGTGTTCGCGATGCTCGATGGCCTTGGCGCGCAGGTCTTCGATGTCGACGTTGCCACGCGCGTCGCATGCGGTCACCACCACACGCATGCCGGCCATGTTGGCGGTGGCCGGGTTGGTGCCGTGGGCCGACGATGGGATCAGGCAGATGTCGCGACGTTCTTCGCCACGGCTGTGGTGATAGGCACGAATGGCCAGCAGGCCGGCGTATTCACCCTGGGAACCGGCGTTCGGCTGCAGGGAGATCGCGTCGTAACCGGTGGCCGCGCAGAGCATGGCTTCCAGCTCGGAGGTCAGTTGCTGGTAACCGGCGCTTTGCTCGGCGGGGGCGAACGGGTGCAGGGCACCGAATTCGGCCCAGGTCACCGGGATCATTTCGCTGGCGGCGTTGAGCTTCATGGTGCAGGAGCCCAGCGGGATCATGGTGCGGTCCAGCGCCAGGTCTTTGTCCGCCAGCTTGCGCAGGTAGCGCATCAGCTCGGTTTCCGAGTGGTAGCGGTTGAACACCGGGTGGCTGAGGATCGGCGACTGGCGCAGCAGCGCGGCCGGCAAGGTGCTTTCAGTGTGGGCGAAAACCGGCAGGGCCTTGCCGTCGGCGAAGATCGCCCACAGGGTTTCGATATCGGCCTGGGTGGTGGTTTCGTCCACCGACAGGCCGACACGCTCGGCATCCACCACACGCAGGTTGATGCGCTGGGCGCGGGCCTTGTCGTGCAGGGCCGCGGTGTGGGCGCCGGTGTTGAGGGTGAGGGTGTCGAAGAAGTGTGCTTGTTCGACCTTCAGGCCCAGGGCGGTCAAGCCCTTCGCCAGGATTGCCGTCAGCTGATGAATACGCTGGGCGATCTGGGTCAAGCCTTCAGGCCCGTGATACACGGCGTACATGCTGGCGATATTGGCGAGCAGCACTTGGGCGGTGCAGATGTTGCTGGTGGCTTTCTCGCGGCGGATATGTTGCTCGCGGGTCTGCATGGCCAGGCGCAGGGCCGGCTTGCCGAAACGGTCGACGGACACACCGACCAGGCGGCCCGGCATGTCGCGCTTGAACGCATCCTTGGTGGAGAAATACGCCGCGTGCGGGCCACCAAAGCCCAGCGGCACGCCGAAGCGTTGCGCGCTGCCGATGGCCACGTCGGCGCCGAACTCACCCGGTGGGGTCAGCAGGGTCAGGGCCAGCAGGTCGGCGGCCACGGCCACCAGGGCGTTGGCGGCGTGGAAGCGTTCGGTCAGCTCGCGGTAGTCGAACACGTCACCGTTGCTCGCCGGGTATTGCAGCAGGGCGCCGAAAAAGGCGCTCACGTCGCTCAACTCGCGCTCATCGCCCACCACTACATCGATGCCCAGCGGCTCGGCACGCGTGCGCAGCACATCGAGGGTTTGCGGGTGGCTGTGTACGGAGGCGAAGAACGCGTTGCTGCTTTTGTTCTTGCTCAGGCGCTTGCAGAAGGTCATGGCCTCGGCGGCGGCGGTGGCTTCATCGAGCAAGGATGCGTTGGCGATCGGCAGGCCGGTGAGGTCGCTGATCAGGGTCTGGAAGTTCAGCAGCGCTTCCAGGCGGCCTTGGGAAATCTCCGGCTGGTAGGGGGTGTAGGCGGTGTACCAGGCCGGGTTTTCCAGTAGGTTGCGCAGGATCGGCGACGGTGTGTGGCAGTTGTAGTAGCCCTGCCCGATGTAGGTCTTGAACAGTTGGTTCTGGCTGGCGATAGCCTTGATCTTGGCCAGCGCCTGGGCTTCGCTCAGGCCGTCTTCGAGGCCGAGCACACTGGTGCCCTTGATGCTTTCCGGGATCACGCTGGCGCTCAAGGCTTCGAGGGAATCAAAGCCCAGGCTTGCGAGCATCTGCTGCTCGTCTGCCTGGCGCGGGCCGATGTGGCGGGCGATGAATTCGTTGGCGGTGCTCAAATTAATACCCATGGCGCGCTCCTCAGGCTTCAGCGTTGGCTTTGATCAGGCGGTCGTACGCATCCTGATCCAACAGCTTAGCCACTGCACTGGCATCGGCCGGTTTAAAACGGAAGAACCAGCCTTCGCCCATCGGGTCTTCGTTGACCCGCTCCGGGCTGGCGTCGAGTTTGTCGTTCACTTCCAGTACTTCGCCGTCCAGCGGCATGTATACACCGCTGGCGGCTTTGACCGACTCCACGGTGGACGCTTCAGCGCCCTTGCCGTAGACCTGCAGCTCAGGCAGTTGCACGAAAACCACATCGCCCAGCGCGTTCTGCGCAAAAGCGGTAATGCCTACGGTAACGCTGCCGTCAGCTTCGGCGCGCAGCCATTCGTGATCTTCAGTGAAACGCAACTCGCTCATGGAAACTCCTCAGGGCCAGAATCGTCTGGTGGGCGGGATTGGAATAATGAGGAGTTGCTAAGCAAAATCGCGGCCAATGTTATTAATTCCTTATAATTCAAGAAGTTAATAAAAATGGTTATGAGGTTATACGGCTGCGCTGTAGCGATTTCGCTACAGCTGGGCCTTGGAAAAAAGCCTATGTGGATCAAAGCCTTGCATGGCGCGCAAAAAGCAGGGTTGTAGCGATATCGTTACGCTGTAGCGCTTTCAGTACACGGGATGTCGTTCCTGGACCAAAAATGCGGTCAATGTGGGAGGGGGCTTGTATTTCAGGTTTAGAGCCCATTCCCTTTGGAATCAGGGCTTGCCGGGTATGCCGTACTTGCGCAATCGATGGGCAATGGCGGTGTGCGAGGTCTGTAACCGGCTGGCCAGCTGGCGGGTCGAGGGGTAGCTGGTGTAGAGCTTTTCCAGCAGGTCGCGCTCGAAGTCTTCCATGGCCTGTTCCAGGCTGTCGATTTCGCCGTCGTTCTGGCGCGCAACCGAGGTGCCGGCGATGTCCAGGTCGCCGATGTCCACCAGGCTGCTTTCGCAAATGGCGGCGGCGCGGAAGATCACGTTCTGCAACTGGCGCACATTGCCCGGCCAGCGGTTGCCCAGCAGCGCCGGGTAAGTGCCGGGTGCCAGGCGGCAGACGGGGCGCTGGATCTGCGCACAGGCCTGCTGCATGAAGTAGCGGGCCAGCAGCAAGATGTCCTGGCCGCGTGCGCGCAGGGGCGGTACTTCGACGTTGAGGACGTTGAGGCGATAAAACAGGTCTTCGCGGAAGGTGCCTTCGCTGACCATTTTTTCCAGGTCGCGGTGAGTGGCGCTGAGAATGCGCACATTGACTTTCACTTCACGGTCGCCGCCCACCCGGCGAAAGCTGCCGTCATTGAGAAACCGCAGCAGCTTGGCCTGCAGGTACGGCGACATCTCGCCGATCTCATCGAGGAACACCGTGCCCTGGTTGGCCAGTTCCATCAGCCCTGGCTTACCGCCGCGCTGGGCGCCGGTGAAGGCGCCCGGTGCGTAGCCGAACAGCTCGCTCTCGGCGAGGTTCTCCGGCAGCGCCGCGCAGTTCAATGCCAGAAACGGCGCACTGTGCCGCGTGCTGATGGCATGGCAGGCACGCGCCACCAACTCTTTGCCGGTACCGGTCTCGCCCTGGATCAACAACGGTGCATCCAGGGCCGCCACCCGCTGCGCACGCGCCTTGAGGGTGCGAATGACCGGGGACTCGCCGAGCAGCGCATCAAAGCCTTCGGCATGGTCATGGTGCAACGCCGACAGTTGTTCGCCGATACGGTTGGGTTGGTACAGGGTCAGCAGGGCGCCGGCGTCGGTGATCGGCGTGGCGTCCAGCAGCAAGGTCTGGCCGTTGACGCTGATCTCGCGCAGCGGCAAACGAAAGCCGTTTTCCAGCAAGGTCTCCAGCAGCGCGGGGTCGTTGAACAGCTCGGCGATACTTTCGCCGGCCGGTTCGCGCCCGTACAGGGCGATCAACGCCGGGTTGGCCAACAGAATCTTGCCCGCGCTGTCCAGGGCCAGCACCGGGTCGGTCATGGCGGCCAGCAGGGCGTCGAGTTGCAGGTGGCGGCGTTGGCCGGGAAGGATGTCCACCACCGTCACCGCTTGTACGCCGTGCACGCTGAACAGGGCATCGCGCAGTTCTTCCAGCACCTCGGCGCTGAGGGTCGGGGCGTCGATGTAGACGTTGGGCGGCACCATTTCCACCGCATCCAGGTTGAGATTGCGCCCACCGAGCAAGGCCAGGACTTCCTGGGTAATGCCGACGCGGTCGATGAAGCTGACGTGGATACGCATGCAGTGGCTGACGATTCTGGGGAGCGAGAGGCGGCAAGTATGCCTTGACGCGAGGCACAGGTGAAATCTGACAAATAATGGAGATCAAAATGTGGGAGGGGGCTTGCTCCCTCCCACATTTGAACACTGTTGTGTCAGTGCAAACGCATCACGCCAGGTGTTCGGGCTTGACCGGGTCCCCGGATTTCATGTCCAACTGATGCCGCACATCTTCAAACATCAGATCGTAGTGCTTGTGGTCCGATCCCACGCTGCTGTGGGTTTTGGGGATACCGTATTTCTCGACAATCCGGGTCACGTTGCTGGCGAAGTTGTAGGCCTGATCCTTGGGCAGAAAGAACGTTTCCTTCATGTCCTTGCCCTGGACGCTGCCATGCAGGGTGAATTGCATGCCTTTGCCCTCGCTTTTATCCGTGACGACTTCGTAGTCCAGGCACAGGTCGTAGCTGACGTCGTCCTTGTTCAGCGCATGTCGCTCGATATGCAGGTGACCGGGTTCAAAGGTGGCCATAGGCGAATCTCCTCTACTTCACAGATAGGTGATGCCAGGTGTTGCCGTGCTGATGCGGGTACCGGCGCTGCCCTGGACGATGGCTTCGATGTCCGAGAGTGAACCGATCACCGCGGTTTTGCCAGTCTGGCGGGCGAACTCGCAGGCGGCTTGCACCTTGGGGCCCATGGAGCCGGCGGCGAAACCGAGGTCTTCCATGGCGTCGGGGTGGGCCTGGGCGATGGCCTTTTGGGTTGGCTTGCCGAAGTCGATAAATGCGGCGCTGACGTCGGTGGCGATCACCAGCAAATCGGCGTCCAGTTGCGCGGCCAGCAAGGACGAGCACAGGTCCTTGTCGATCACGGCTTCAATGCCTTGGAGTTTGCCGTCTTCGCCATACATCGTCGGGATGCCGCCGCCGCCGGCGCAGATCACGATGGCTTTTTTCTCCAGCAGCCATTTGATCGGGCGGATTTCGAAGATGCGTTTCGGGCGCGGGCTGGCGACCACGCGCCGGTATTTGTCGCCATCCGGGGCGATGGCCCAGCCTTTTTCGGCGGCGAGTTTTTCCGCTTCGGCCTTGGTGTATACCGGGCCGATCGGCTTGGTGGGGTTCTGGAAGGCGGGGTCGTTGGCGTCGACTTCCACTTGGGTGAGCACGGTGGCGAAGGGCACTTCAACGTCCAGCAGGTTGCCCAGTTCCTGTTCGATGATGTAGCCGATCATGCCTTCGGTTTCGGCGCCCAATACGTCCAGTGGGTAGGGCGAAACGCTGGTATAGGCCGCCGCCTGCAACGACAGCAGGCCGACCTGGGAGCCATTGCCGTGGGCGATCACCAGTTCGTTGCCGGGGTGGATCCTGGCGATCTGTTGGGTAGCGACGCGGATATTGGCGCGTTGGTTGTCCGCCGTCATGGGTTCACCACGGCGGAGCAGGGCGTTGCCGCCCAGGGCTACGACGATGCGCATAAGGAATGTCCTTCTAAGATTTATCGTTGTGAACACAGGAAAAATGTGGGAGGGCGCAAGCCCCCTCCGACATTGATTGCGTTCCTGCAGTAAAAGTTAGATATCCGCCAGTGCCGACACCAGGATCGCCTTGATGGTATGCATGCGGTTTTCCGCCTGCTCAAAGGCGATGTTGGCCGGCGACTCGAACACTTCTTCGGTCACTTCCACGCCATTGGCCAGGTTCGGATAGCGTGCGGCGATGTCTTTGCCGACCTTGGTTTCGCTGTTATGGAACGCCGGCAGGCAGTGCATGAATTTCACCCGGGGGTTGCCCGAGGCTTTCATCATCTTGGCGTTGACCTGGTACGGCAGCAGTTGCTCGATGCGCTCGTCCCACGCTTCCACGGGCTCACCCATGGATACCCAGATGTCGGTGTGGATGAAGTCCACGCCCTTCACCGCCTCGGCAGGGTCTTCGGTGATGGTGATGCGTGCGCCGCTCTCTTCGGCGAACGCCTGGCATTGCTTGATGAAATCTTCGTGTGGCCACAGGGCTTTCGGCGCGCCGATGCGCACGTCCATGCCGAGCTTGGCGCCGATCATCAGCAGCGAGTTGCCCATGTTGTAGCGGGCGTCGCCCAGGTAGGCGTAGCTGATGTCATGCAGCGGCTTGTCGCTGTGTTCGCGCATGGTCAGGGTGTCGGCGATCATTTGGGTGGGGTGGAATTCGGCGGTAAGGCCGTTGAACACCGGCACGCCGGCGAACTTGGCCAGCTCTTCGACGATTTCCTGTTCGAAACCACGGTATTCAATGGCGTCGAACATGCGCCCGAGCACACGGGCAGTGTCTTTCATGCTCTCTTTGTGGCCGATCTGCGACGATACCGGGTCGATGTAGGTGACGTGCGCACCTTGGTCATGGGCCGCTACTTCGAAGGCGCAACGGGTGCGCGTCGAGGTTTTTTCGAAGATCAACGCGATGTTCTTGCCTTGCAGGTGCGGACGCTCGGTGCCGGTGTATTTGGCGCGCTTGAGGTCGCGGGACAGGTCCAGCAGGTAGTTCAGCTCGCGGGTGGTGTGGTGCATCAGCGACAGCAGGCTGCGGTTGCGCATGTTGAAAGCCATGATGGATCTCCTTAATAGTCGATAGGGTCGCGGACGATCGGGCAGGTCATGCAGTGGCCGCCGCCACGGCCGCGGCCGAGTTCACCGGCGCTGATGGTGATGACTTCCACGCCCGCCTTGCGCAATAGGGTGTTGGTGTAGGTGTTGCGGTCGTAGCCGATCACCACGCCCGGTTCCACGGCCACCACGTTGTTGCCGTCGTCCCACTGCTCGCGCTCGGCGGCGAAGCTGTTGCCGCCGGTCTCGACCACACGCAGGGCCTTGAGGTTGAGGGCTGCGGCCACGGTGTCGAGGAAGTTGGTTTTCTCGCGCTGGATGTCGATGCCGTGCGGCTTGCTGTCGTCAGGGCGCAGGGTGAACGGGACGATCTGGTTGACCACTTCCGGGAAGACGGTCACCAGGTCGCGGTCGCAGAAGCTGAACACGGTGTCCAGGTGCATCGCCGCGCGGGATTTGGGCAGGCCGGCAACGATCACGCGTTCCACGGCTTTGTTCTTGAACAGGTTGCGCGCCAATTGGCCGATGGCTTGGTGGGACGAGCGCTCACCCATGCCGATCAACACCACGCCGTTGCCAATCGGCATCACGTCACCGCCTTCCAGCGTGGCGGCACCGTGTTCCTGGTCGGGGTCGCCGTACCAGATCTGGAAGTCGGCGTTGGTGAACTCGGGGTGGAATTTATAGATGGCGCTGGCCAGCAGGGTTTCCTGGCGTCGCGCCGGCCAGTACATCGGGTTGAGCGTCACGCCGCCATAGATCCAGCAGGTGGTGTCGCGGGTGAACTGGGTGTTGGGCAGCGGCGGCAGAATGAAACTGGCGTGGCCGAGGAAATCGCGGAACATCTCGATGGTTTTGCCACCGAAGCTGCTCGGCAGGTCATCGGCCGACACGCCGCCGATCAGGAACTCGGCGATCTTGCGCGGCTCCAGGCTGCGCAGCCACGAGCCGACTTCATCGACCAGGCCCAGGCCCACCGTATTGGCGGTGATCTTGCGTTGCAGTATCCAGTCCAGCGCCTCGGGGATTGCGACGATGTCGGTCAGCAGGTTGTGCATTTCCAGCACATCAATGTCCCGCTCGCGCATCTTGGTCACAAAGTCGAAATGATCGCGCTTGGCCTGGGCCACCCACAACACGTCATCGAACAGCAATTCATCGCAATTGTTGGGGGTCAGCCGCTGGTGGGCCAAGCCTGGGGAACACACCATGACTTTGCGCAGTTTGCCGGCTTCGGAATGTACGCCGTACTTCACTTTTTCCGTGGTCATTACAGATCCTCCAGTCAGAATTACAGAGTCAGGAAGCCGTCGTAGAGCCCATAGGCCGCCACCAGGGCGCCAATGACCACTGCGGCGAAAATCAGCTTCTCGACAGGGGTGAAAATCGGTTTGCCCAGTTCATGCTTGGCCTTGGCGAACAGGATCGCGCCGGGCGCATACAGCAGGGCGGAGAGCAGCAGGTATTTGGTGCCGCCGGCGTAGAGCAGCCACACCGCGTAGATCAGCGCGATGGCGCCGATGAACAGGTCTTTGCGGCGCTCCTTGAGGGCGTTTTCGTAGGTTTCGCCGCGTACCGCCAGCAGCAGGGCATAGGCCGCCGACCACAGGTAGGGCACCAGGATCATCGAGGTGGCGAGGTAGATCAGCGACAGGTAAGTGCTGGCGGAAAACAGCGTGATCACCAGGAACACCTGCACCATGGCGTTGGTCAGCCACAGGGCGTTGGCCGGCACATGGTTGGCGTTTTCCTTGCGCAGGAACTCCGGCATGGTGTGGTCCTTGGCTGCGGCGAACATGATCTCCGCACACAGCAGCACCCACGACAGCAGCGCACCCAGCAACGAAATGATCAAGCCGACGCTGATCAACACCGCGCCCCAGTGGCCCACCACATGCTCCAGCACGGCAGCCATCGACGGGTTCTGCAATTTGGCCAGTTCAGGTTGGGTCATGATGCCCAGCGACAGCACGTTCACCAGCATCAGGAACAGCAGCACGGTGATAAAGCCGATCACGGTGGCCTTGCCCACGTCGCTGCGTTTTTCGGCGCGGGCCGAAAAGATGCTCGCCCCTTCGATACCGATGAACACCCACACAGTCACCAGCATCATGTTGCGCACCTGGTTCATCACGCTGCCCAGGTCCGGGTTTTTCACGCCCCAGATATCTGCGGTGAAGATGTCCAGCTTGAACGCGAACACTGCGATCAACACGAACAGCACCAGCGGCACAACCTTGGCCACGGTGGTCACCAGGTTGATGAACGCCGCTTCCTTGATCCCGCGCAGCACCAGAAAATGCACGGCCCACAGCAACACCGAAGCGCCGATCACGGCAGCCGGGGTGTTGCCTTCGCCGAAGATCGGGAAAAAGTAACCGAGGGTGCTGAACAGCAACACGAAGTAACCGACGTTACCCAGCCAGGCACTGATCCAGTAGCCCCAGGCCGATGAGAAACCCATGTAGTCACCAAACCCGGCCTTGGCGTAGGCGTACACGCCGCCATCGAGGTCGGGCTTGCGGTTGGCCAGGGTCTGGAATACGAATGCGAGGGTCAGCATGCCCACGGCGGTGATCACCCAACCGATTAGCACGGCGCCGACATCGGCGCTGGCCGCCATGTTTTGCGGCAGCGAGAAAATACCGCCGCCAATCGTCGAGCCGACGACAAGTGCAACCAATGCGCCTAAGCGAAGTTTTCCGGGAGATTCAGACATCGCATAACTCCAATGCAGGAGAAGAGAGACCACAGAATAATTCCGTGTGCTAATCAAACAGCTGACTCAGATCACTTCATTGGCACATTCCATTGTGAATTAATGACTTAGGCTGGAAATCCTTGGGCAATGGTTTTTCGCGCAAAGCTGCTTGCCAGAGCGGTTTCTGCTTTGTGGTCACGCATTGGGGCTACGTATGGACGTTTGACGCTAGACCGTTTTATGGAATGTGCAAACGTTTAAATAAAACGCTGAAGTATTTGTCGTATTTAAATTATAAATACGCCTGAACGCTATAAGTTGTCATGCCGTTGGGTTATGAACGCGGCGCTTTTATCGCCATCGCTAATAAACGCTACACTCGCGCAGTTAGTTAAATGAGAGTGCGAGTGTCAGCGGTTAAATCCTCAGGAGTGTGCATGTCTCAACCGGCCCAGAAACTTCGACTCAGCGCCCTGATCGCCCTGGTGGTGGGTTCGATGATCGGCGGGGGGATTTTTTCCTTGCCGCAGAATATGGCGGCGCGCGCCGAGGTGGGCGCGGTGCTGATCGGCTGGGCGATCACCGCCGTGGGCATGCTGACCCTGGCCTTTGTGTTTCAGACCCTGGCCAATCGCAAACCTGAGTTGGACTCCGGGGTGTATGCCTACGCCAAGGCAGGTTTTGGCGACTACATGGGTTTCTCATCGGCCTGGGGTTACTGGATCAGCGCGTGGATGGGCAACGTCGGTTACTTCGTGTTGCTGTTCAGCACCCTCGGGTACTTTTTTCCGGTGTTTGGCCAAGGCAATACGCCAGTGGCCATCGGTTGTGCGTCAGTGCTGCTGTGGGCTGTGCACTTTCTGGTGATGCGTGGGATCAAGGAGGCTGCGTTCATCAACCAGGTCACCACCGTGGCGAAGATCGTACCGCTGCTGATGTTTATCGTGATCGCCGCCGTGGCGTTCAAGGCCGATGTCTTCACCCGCGACATCTGGGGCCTGGGCAACCCGCAATTCGGCAGCGTGGTGGACCAGGTGCGCAACATGATGCTGGTCACGGTGTTTGTGTTCATCGGCATCGAGGGCGCCAGCGTGTATTCGGCGCGGGCCGAGAAACGCGCGGACGTTGGCCGGGCCACGGTCATCGGTTTTCTCGGCGTACTGGCGCTGCTGGTGATGGTGAATGTGCTGTCCCTGGGCGTCATGAGCCAGCCGGAGTTGGCCAGCCTGCAAAACCCGTCGTTGGCGGGCGTGCTGGAGCACATCGTCGGGCCATGGGGCGCGATGCTCATCAGCCTCGGCCTGGCGGTGTCGCTGCTGGGGGCGTTGCTGTCATGGGCGCTGCTCTGCGCGGAAATTCTGTACGCCACGGCCCATGACAAGACCATGCCGGCCTTCCTGAAAAAGGAAAACGCCAACCAGGTGCCGGTCAATGCGCTGTGGCTGACCAACGTGATGATCCAGGTTTTTCTGGTGATCACGCTGTTTTCCCACAGCACCTACACCACGCTGATTTACTTGGCCTCGTCGATGATTCTGGTGCCGTACCTGTGGTCGGCGGCCTATGCGGTGTTGTTGAGCGGGCGTGGTGAAACCTACCAAGACGCCCAGGGCCAACGCATGAAGGACCTGCTGGTGGGGGTGATTGCCTTGGGTTATGCGGTGTGGCTGCTGTATGCCGGCGGCTTGAAGTATTTGTTGCTGTCGGCGCTGCTGTACGCGCCGGGCGTGATCCTGTTTGCCCTGGCCAAGCGTGAACAGGGGCAACCGTTGTTTACCCACGTGGAAAAAGGCATTTTCAGCTGTGTGATTGCGGGCGCGGGGTTGGCGGCGTATGGGTTGTACAGCGGGGTTTTGGCGCTTTGACTGGGTTGGCTGTACTGGCCTCATCGGGAGCCCCCTCCCACATTTTGATTTGTGAACACAGTCAAATGTGGGAGGGGGCTTGCCCTCGATAGCGGTGTGACGAGTCACCACTGAGCCCGATGTGCCCCCAATTCCCCCGCCGGCAAATCCCACTGCAACGGCGTGCCGCGATGGTCAGCGGCGCCAGCAGGCGATGTGCCTGGCCCCAGGCCGTCTGAGAAGGGCCACTCTAAGAGATCATCACACCGCAGTGACAACCCCCGGTTCCAACGGCAGGTCGATGCTGGCGATAAACCCGCCGCCGGGGTGGTTGGCCAGGCTCAGGCTGCCGCCATGGCGTTCGGCGGCGCGCCGTGCGATTGCCAGCCCGAGGCCGTGGCCTTGGGCGGTCTGGCCGGGGGCGCGGTAGAACGGTTCGCCCAGTTGGCTGAGGTGTTCGGCGTCGACGCCGGGGCCATGGTCGCGCACGCTGATCAGGATGCGTTCGCCCTGGCGCTGTGCCTGCAACTCGATTGGTTGGCCTGGCGGGTTGAAGCGTTGGGCGTTGCGCAGCAGGTTATCCACAGCGCGTTCGATCATGGTCGGCCAGCCCTTCAGGTGCAGGTCGCTGTCGGTGCTCAGTTGCACCACCTGGTCCGGTGCGCTGAGTTGGGCGTCCTTTTGCAGGGTCTTGAGCAGTGGGATGAGGTCGACCTGTTCGGCGCTGGCGTTGTCGGCATCGACGCGGGCCAGTACCAGAATTTCACTGATCAGCGCTTCGAGGCGGTCGCATTCGCGGGTCAGGCGTGGCCAGAGTTTTTCGCGTTCTTCAGGGCTTGCGCGTTCGGCCAGTGCCAGGGCTATGCGCAGGCGGGCCAGTGGCGAGCGCAGTTCGTGGGAAACGTCGCGCAGCAACTGGCGCTGGCTGCCGATCAGGCTTTGCAGGCGCGCGCCCATGCGGTTGAAGTCGGTGGCCAGTACGCCGAACTCATCGCGACGGTTGGCCAGGCGTGCCAGGCTGTTTTGCTGATAGCTCGCTTGGCCGAGGTCATGCACCGCGCCGCGCAGGCGGCTGAGCGGGCGCGTGATGGACAAGGTGACGAACAGGCTGAACAGGGTCAGCACCACCAGGGCAATGGCCAATGCGCTCAAGGGCCAGGTCAGGCTGCTGCGGTGCCATTGGTCAAGTTCCGGGTGCGGAATGCGGTAGATCAACAGGTAGGTGTCGCCGGTTTTCTCGCTGGTGTACTCGGCGGTCAGGCGCCGCCAGGGCAGGTGGCTGTCCTTGTTGTCGTTCTGGCGGGCTTCAAAGGCCGCGGCGCGACGCGGGAAGGTCCCGCGCACCACCGGCTCGCCACTTTCGTTCAACACTTGCACGTCAATGTGGTACTGGCGTTTGCGCTGTTGCAGCAAATCCTGGGCAGCGTCCTCACCCTGGGCTTCGTAGAGTTGAGTCCACTCTTGGGCCAGGTTATTGAGGCCGGGGTGCCGGCTGAGAATCCACGCATCTTGATTAAGCATGTGCCCAAGCAGGATCGACAGCCCGGCAACCAAGGCGATGGCCAGCCAGAAACTGGCCAGGATGCGCCAGAACAATGAACGCACAGGAAACCCTCAAACTGGAAAAGCCCAGTGGCGGGGGGCCACTGGGCTGGGAGCATTAACGCGAGGGCATTATTGCGCTTTTTGCGGCTGTTGCGCTTTCCAGGCTTGGAATTCCTTCCACTCGGCACGGCGCTCGGCTTGCTTTTTGACGATCTCGTCGAACTTCTTCTGCTGGTCCGGCTTGAGCACGGTACGGATATCGGCCTGGGTTTTCTGGCGGCCGGCGTCGATTTCATCCTGCATGGCTTTCTGGTCGGCGGCCGGGAGTTTGTCCAGGTACTTTTTGGTCAGGTCTTTGCGAGCGTGCCATTGGTCGCCCATCAGTTTGCCGATCTGCTCGCGCTGTTCGCGGCTCAGGTCCAGCTGGCTGAAGGGGCCGCCTTTGCCACGCGGACCGTGTTCACCGCCGTGGCCCGGGCCACCCATCATGTGACCGGAAGGCTCGCCCATCGGGCCTGGGCCTTCAGGCATGGCGGCCATGGCAACGGTCGGCAGGGCAGCGGCGAACATCAAAGCGATAAGGGTCTTGCGCATGGTGATTCTCCTGTCTCTATTCCGGTGAGTCCGGATGTGAGTAGGCTACGCAGATCAAGGTCAGCGGCGGTCAGGGGTGGGTAAAGCTTCTGTAAAGGCGGTTTTGATGCGAACTGACAAAACGTTCATACCGCTCAGATCATTGGCCGGCGCAAAGGCTCAGAGGCTGTAGTAGTAGCCGCGACTGCGCAGCGCCACGATGCGTGGCCTTCCATCAGGGTGCGGGCCGATCTTTTTGCGCAGGTTGCTTACGTGCATGTCCAGGCTGCGATCGTACAGGGTCAGCTTGCGGCCCAACGCGATCTGCGCCAGTTCCTGTTTATCCAGCGGCTCGCCGGGTTGGCGCAGCAAGGCTTCGAGCAGGCGGCTTTCGGAGACGGTGAGGGCAAATTCCTGCTCATCAATGCTGACCACGCCGCGCACGGGGCTGAAGCACAGGTCGCCCAGTTCCAGTTGGGTGGAAACGGCGGCCGGGTGGCTGCGGCGCAATACCGCGCGCAGGCGAGCGGTGAGTTCGCGCGGATCGCAGGGTTTGGCCAGGTAATCGTCGGCGCCCAGTTCCAGGCCGAGGATGCGGTCCAGCGGTTCGCCGCGGGCCGAGAGCATCAACACCGGCAGCTCCGGGTGGTCGTTGCGCAATTGCTTGAGTAATTCCAGGCCACTGCCGTCGGGCAGCATCACGTCGAGCACCACGGCGGCGGGCGCGCTGTCGGCCAAGGCTTTGCGCGCGCTCAAGCCATCGTGGCAGGCGCGCACCTGGAAGCCTTCCTGGCTCAACCAACTGGTCAGCAGCTCACAGAGCTCCTGGTCATCATCTATCAGTAACAGCTCGCTCATGACTCACTCAATTTAGCCATTGTCGACGGCGACGGTGCCCCCGCTGGCGAAGATCCCGCACAGCAAGGCGATCAGTGCGACGGCCCCGCCAGTGACAAACCATTGCTGTTGCTCGGTGAGCCATCGGGTCAGGACGCCGCCCTGTGAATCTTTGAGTTGCTGGGCCAGCCGTTGGTTCTCCTGGCGCAGGCGACTCAACTGAGCGCTTTCGCGGGTAGCGTCGGCGCTTTGCAGTTGCTTGCTCAGTTCTTCACGCTGACGTTCGCTTTCTTTCAAACGTTGCTGCAACTCGGTGATCTGGGCGCCGGCACTCAAGGACAGGGGCGTGGAACTGCCGGTGTTCGAGGTTTCTTCCGCGTGGGCCGTAGCCCCGATCATTAACACTGCCAACAGACACAACTGACGTAAGCGCATCGGAACTCCTGATTCCACACGAATATTCAGAACGTTGTCGGCAGGTTACCGAGAATAATGAGCCCTTAGGCGCTTGCCGAACGCAATTGGTTCGGCGCGGGCGGGGTCAAGGCAGCACTTGTTTGAATGGCTTGATCACCACGTCGGCGTAAACGCCCGCTGCGACATAGGGATCGGCCTTGGCCCAGGCCTGGGCATCGGCCAGGGAGTTGAACTCGGCGACGATCAGGCTGCCGGTGAAACCGGCGTCGCCCGGGTCGTTGCTGTCCACCGCCGGGTGTGGGCCTGCGAGCACGATGCGCCCCTCGGCTTGCAGCACTTTCAGGCGCTCGACGTGTGCCGGGCGAACGGAAAGGCGTTTTTCCAGCGAGTTTTCAACGTCGGTGGCAATGATGGCGTAGAGCATGTCAGTCCTCGGTTTTCGGCGTGGAAGGGTCGGTGTCATGCAGGTGGCGCGACAGGTAGATACCCTGGCCGACCAGGAACAGCACGGTCATGCCCAGGCTGCCGAAGACTTTGAAGTCGACCCAGTAGTCCTGGAAGGTAAACGCCACGAACAGGTTGGCGGCGCCGCAGAAGATGAAAAACACGATCCAGGCCACGTTCAAACGTGTCCATACCGGTTCCGGCAGTGTCAGCGCGTGGCCCATGATCCGCTTGATCAACAGGCGGTCGCCGATGAAGTGGCTGCCGATGAACGCCAGGGCGAACAGCCAGTTCACCACCGGCGCTTTCCATTTAAGGAAGGTTTCGCTGTGGAAGGCCAGGGTCAGGCTGCCGAAGACCAGGCACGCGACCAGGGTCAGCCATTGGCTTTTTTCGAGTTTGCGCTGGGAGACGAAGATCGCGCCGTAGACCACCACGGAGCTGATGATCAGCACGGCGGTGGCACTGTAGATGCCGCCGAACGTGAGTTCGTGACCGGCCAGATCGATGACCCTGGGGTCGAGTTTGTACACGATGAAAAACAGCAACAGCGGGATGAAGTCGATGAATTGTTTCACAGTAAGAGCCAGAAGCTGGATGTGGCGGCATAATAACAAACATCCTTGGTTGCGAAAGCGCCAGCTGACTTGAGGTTCAAACCCCCCGTGAATGTTGATTTGCACTGCCACAGTACGGCCTCCGACGGCGCCCTGGCGCCCGCGGTACTGGTTGCGCGTGCGTTTGAAAAAGGCGTGCGAGTCCTGGCGTTGACCGACCACGACACCCTCGAAGGCCTCGATGAAGCCCGCAGCGCGGCCCATGCGCTGGGCATGCAGTTGGTCAACGGTGTGGAATTGTCGTGTACCTGGGGCGGTGCCACCATTCATGTGCTTGGCTACGGCTTCGATCAAACCGCTGCGCCGCTGGTGCAGGCCATCGCCAATTTGCACGATGGCCGTTGGCTGCGGTCCGAGGAAATAAGCCGCAAGCTCAGCCTTAAAGGTATGCCCAACGCCCTTGAGGGCGCCCGCGCCATCCAGCAAGAGCTGGGCGACAGCGGCAACGCACCGGCCCGTCCGCACTTTGCCGACTGGATGGTGCGTGAAGGTTTTGTTAAGGACCGCGCCGAAGCCTTTCGCAAATGGCTGGGCGCCGGCAAGTTGGGCGATGTGAAGCAACACTGGCCGACTCTTGAAGACACCGTCGAGACCCTGCGGGCCTCCGGGGCCTGGGTCAGCCTGGCGCATCCCTGGCATTACGATTTCACCCGCAGCAAGCGTCGCAAGCTGGTCAGCGACTATATTGGAGCGGGCGGCCACGCCATCGAAGTGGTCAACGGGCATCAACCCGCCGAACAGGTCGGCAGCCTGGCGATTCTTGCCCGCGAATTTGGTCTGCTGGTCAGTGCCGGCAGTGACTTTCATGGCCCAGGTGGCTGGTCCGAGATCGGCGAGTATCGCCCCGTCCCGGACGACCTGCCGTTGTTGTGGGGGCGATTCAAGCATGACCCCATTATTGCCACCGTCTGAACAGGTAGAACACGTGAGTCAATTCTTCCAGATTCATCCGGAAAATCCCCAGGCGCGCCTGATCAAGCAGGCCGTGGAGATCATTCGCGCCGGTGGGGTGGTGATCTACCCAACCGATTCGTCCTACGCCATCGGTTGTCAGATCGGCGACAAAGGCGCAGTTGAGCGTGTCAGACGCCTGCGTCAGCTGGACGACAAGCACAACTTCGCGCTGATCTGCAGCGACCTGTCCCAACTCGGGCTGTTCGCCAAGGTCGACACTGGCACGTTCCGCCTGCTCAAGGCCCATACGCCGGGGCCCTACACGTTTATCCTGAACGCCACCCGCGAAGTGCCGCGCCTGCTGCTGCACCCCAAGAAGCGCACCATCGGCCTGCGCGTGCCGGAGCACCCGATTGCCCTGGCGCTGCTCGCCGAGTTGGGTGAGCCGTTGATGAGTGTGTCGTTGATCATGCCCGGCGACACCGAGCCGCTGGAAGATCCCTACGAAATGCGCCAACTGCTGGAAAAACAGGTGGACCTGATCATCGACGGCGGCTTCGGCGGCGGCAAGGCCTCCACCGTGATCAACCTGGCCGACGGCGAGCCCGAAGTGGTACGTGTCGGTTGCGGCGACCCGGCGCCGTTTATGGTCGAGGCCTGAATGTCGTCAGTGGAAACCGTCGACCCCCAGGCAGGCGCCCAGCAGGAGCTGCCGTTTGCCATGGTGTATGGCCAGGCGGTCATGGAAATGCCGCTGGACCTGTACATTCCGCCGGATGCGCTGGAGGTCTTCCTTGAAGCGTTCGAAGGCCCGCTGGACTTGCTGCTGTACCTGATCCGCAAGCAGAACATCAACATCCTCGACATCCCGGTGGCGGAAATCACTCGCCAATACATGGGTTATGTCGAATTGATGCAGTCGGTGCGCCTGGAACTGGCCGCCGAATACCTGGTGATGGCCGCCATGCTCGCCGAGATCAAGTCGCGCATGCTGTTGCCGCGTTCGGAGACAATCGAAGCCGAAGAGGACGACCCGCGCGCCGAACTGATCCGCCGCCTGCAAGAGTACGAACGCTTCAAGGCCGCGGCGGAAGGCATCGACGGCTTGAGCCGCGTGGGCCGCGATGTGGTGGTGCCCAAGCTCGACGCCCCCGAGGCCCGCGCGCGCAAGCTGTTGCCGGACGTGAGTCTTGAAGAATTGCTGATGTCCATGGCCGAAGTGCTGCGCCGTGGCGATATGTTCGAAAGCCACCAGGTCAGCCGCGAGGCGTTGTCGACCCGCGAGCGTATGAGCGATGTGCTGGAGCGCTTGAAGGGCGGCGGTTTTGTGCCGTTTGTCGAGCTGTTCACCGCTGAAGAAGGGCGCCTGGGTGTCGTGGTGACCTTTATGGCCATCCTTGAATTGGTCAAGGAATCCTTGGTCGAGCTGGTCCAGAATGAGCCTTTTGCGGCTATCCACGTGCGGGCGCGAGCCGAATAAAGAGCTGAATCGATGAATCTGACAGAACCCCGCGAACTGGCACCCTTGCTGGAGGCTTTTCTACTGGCCTCGGGTAAACCGCAATCTTTGGAGCGCCTGTTCGAACTGTTTGAAGAGGCCGAGCGCCCCGAGCCGCCAGTGTTCAAGAAAGCGCTGGAGATCCTGCGCAAGTCCTGCGAGGGCCGTGCGTTTGAATTGCGCGAAGTGGCGTCGGGCTATCGCCTGCAGATCCGTGAGAAATTTTCCCCATGGGTGGGCCGCCTGTGGGAAGAGCGCCCGCAACGTTATTCCCGGGCGATGCTTGAGACCATGGCGTTGATCGCCTATCGCCAGCCGATCACCCGCGGCGAAATCGAGGATGTGCGGGGCGTGGCGGTCAACAGCCATATCGTCAAGACGCTGCTGGAGCGCGAGTGGATCCGCATCGTCGGCTACCGCGACGTGCCGGGCAAACCGGCGATGTTCGCCACCACCAAGGTATTTCTTGACCACTTCAACCTGAAAAACCTCGACGACCTGCCGCCGCTCGCCGAATTGCGCGAGATGGAAGCCGAGCCGGTGCTGGATTTCGACGACGCGCCGGTGCCTGCGGGTTTGCAGGAGTTGGCTGATGCTACGGCCGAGCCGGAAGAGCCAAAGGATGAAACCAGCTTCCACACCTTGCTGCTGGAACTGGACGACATGGAGCAGGGGATCAAGACCGACTTTGATGATTTGCTGCGCGATGGCGCGGCAGAGCCTGAAACAGAGATGAACGTTGAGCCTGAGGTCGAGCCCGAAGAAGACATCCTCGGCGTGGCCGATGCCCGCGAGAAACTCCTGGCCGCCGTCGCTGCCCTCGAACAGCCGCCGCTGAGCGATGAAGAGGACGAAGCCCGGGCGCTGGCCGAAGCGATTGAGGCCGAGCGCCGCCAGTTCGAAGACTGACACAGTCCAATGTGGGAGGGGGCAAGCCCCTCCCACATGGAGTCAGTGGTGTGCTGGGCGCCACCGGTCGGCGGAAAAACAAATGACTTGGCGCTTATCGACTACTCTGTGATGCGCAACGCGCGCCATGCGCGTATGATTCGCGACCCTTTGCCGACCTATTCGGCCAAGGCCCCGCTTTCAACACTCTTCAGGCCATGCCTGAATCGACCCACCGGGAGGTGCTTAAGATGAACGACAAAGACCAGAACGACAGCCAGGAAATCGGCCCAGCAGGTGAAAAACTGCAAAAGGTGCTGGCGCGTATCGGCGTGGGCTCGCGCCGCGACGTCGAGGCCTGGATCACCCAGAAGCGCATCAAGGTCAACGGCGTCGAGGCCACCCTCGGCCAGCGCGTCGACCTGCACGATGCAATCACCATTGATGGCAAGGTCATCAAGCGTGAAGAGGCCGCCGAATCGGTGCGCCGCGTGATCATGTACAACAAGCCCGATGGCGAGATCTGCACCCGTGACGACCCGGAAGGCCGTCCGACGGTGTTCGACAAGATGCCCAAGCCCAAAGAAGGCCGCTGGATCAACATCGGTCGTTTGGACATCAACACCACCGGCTTGCTGATGTTCACCACCGACGGTGAGTTGGCCAACCGCCTGATGCACCCGTCCTACGAGATGGACCGCGAGTACGCCGTGCGTGTACGTGGTGAAGTCGATGACGAAATGATCGAACGCCTCAAGGCCGGCGTGGTGCTGGAAGACGGCCCGGCCAAGTTCACTGACATCAAGCAGGCGCCAGGTGGCGAAGGTTTCAACCACTGGTACCACTGCGTGGTGATGGAAGGCCGTAACCGCGAAGTACGTCGCTTGTGGGAATCCCAGGGCCTGGTGGTCAGTCGCCTGAAGCGCGTGCGTTTCGGCCCGGTGTTCCTCAATTCCGACCTGCCGATGGGCCGCTGGCGCGAAATGAGCCAGTACGAAGTCGACATCCTCAGCGCCGAAGTCGGCCTGACGCCGGTCGCCATGCCGCAAATGAACGCCAAGAGCAAAGACAAGCTTGAGCGTATGCAGCGAAAATCGTCGCGCCCTGTAGCGCGTACCGAGCGCGTTGCCCGCACCCTGCGCCCGGCGTTGGATGCACCGGCAACCGGCGGGCGTATCTCGCGCCAGCCGCACATCGAAGGTGAGCGTCGCCCAACCGCGCCATCGCGTCAGGAAGGTGAGCGTGCTCCACGTACGCCGCGCCCTGCACCGTCCGGTGGTCGCAGCAACCGTGGTGAAGCGGATCGCCCCGCCGACAACGCCAGCACCAAGCGTCCAGCCAAGCCGGCGGCGAACAAGCGCCCCGGTCCGAAACTGGTCGCCGACGAGCCGTCGGGCAAGCGCCGTGGCGCACCGGCCGGTTCAGGTCAACGTCCTGGCTTTGGTCGCAAGAAGCCGCAGTGATGTAAAGCTGCAATGCAATAAATTGTGGGAGGGGGCAAGCCCCTCCACATTTGGATCTCCAGTGTTTTCGAGCCCTTTGCTCAGAAGGTAAAGGCCCCATCGAATACCGGCTTGTCATCCAAGGCCAACACCCCGCTGGCGAAGATCAGGTCCAGGTGATGACTGCCTTTCTGTCCGCCGCCCAAGCCCAGATGCAACCCGCAGTGGCGCTCTTCAAAGCCCGCATTGCGTGCATATAAATCCTTTACGCCTTCGTTGGTCCCGATACCCAGTTCCTCCACGCGCCGATTGGACGGGTTGGCGTTCAAGTACTTGTTGAAATCCTCCACCAGCCCCGGCACATCACTGGCCACGCTGCAGACGGTCGAGTTTTCGATCCACAGCTCAAGCGGTGATTGCAGCACGCCGTATTTACGTGCAAACGGAATGGTACTGAGGAAAGTACCGACAAACCTCACCTGGCCATTGATGGCTTCGCTGTGGGTGGCGATTTCGCCGGGAGCGAGATCGTGGTTGCCGATGCCGTTGATATTGGTCCATTTCTTGATGCTGCTCAGCGGCGCTTCAAGGCGAGAGCCGTGCTTGTCGGTAAAGCTCAGCACCTGGGCCTGGCTCATGCGCCGGATCAGCGTGGCATTCAGGTCGGCGATGCGCTGGGGCTCGACGCTGAAGGTGTCGTAGAAATAATCCCCATAATCCTTGAACAGCAGGGATTTTTTCCAGTGTTCGGCCATTACGCCCTGCAAGGCGCGGATAAAGTCGGGGCCCTCGGCGCGCGGGTTGGCCAGGGTCGAGGCGTCGTACAAAAACAGGTAGAGGTCGCAGGTTTCGATGGCCTGGGCCAGGGTATCGCTGGCAGCCAGGTCGAGGCGCTGCACCTGGAAGTTGAAGCGGGCGGCGCTGCTGTGGACGATCGCCTGGGCGATGGCGTCGTAGCGCTCGGTATGGCCCAGCAGCACGGTGGGGCAGTTCAGGCCGCTAACGGCCGGGTGATGGGCCAGGTAGTAAAGAAAGTGTTCGACGGCGCGGGCCTTGTCCATGACGTGTGTCCTTGTGTGCCTTGGGTAAGGAGGGCAGGCGCCGTGCGCGGCGCCTGCCGGATGGCTGTCGAGGGTTAGAACGGCCACATCGCGGTACCAAACGGTACAACGGCATCGGCCTGCATCATTTCCACGGCGGCTTCGTGGGTGGGGGCTTCGAACCAGTCGTCGAGTTGCAGTTCGGTTTCCAGGTCGTTTTCCAGTGCTTGCATGGTGTATCTCCTAGAGGGCGAAAGTTGAGAAAGGCTCGCCAGCGGGCTTCGCGGGCAAGTGGAATGAACCTAGGAGAAGCTGTTGTTTAATGCAAAAAATTTATTGACACGGTTTCATTTGGATTTTTTGTTCTGTTTTTTGGCCGTGGCTATTTATCGAGGAAATACAGGAGGCTGGCGTCGTAGGTGTTGAAGAGATTTCCCATCGCCAATTTTTCTTCGGATGACAGGTGTAACGCCTGTTTTCCGTGACGTAACGATTAATTTACGACTTGGCCTGATTATCATTGGCCTACCGGTCGGTGTAAGGAATAGCTGACAGATCGTCGCATGCACCGTTCAGGGGCGGGCGTAAGCGGTCGAGCGGTGTACAATGCGCCGCGTTTTACTGTGACCCCCTTGCGTAACCACGCAAAAGGCTAAGACCTCAGGGTTTACCCACCCTGATCACTCCGCTCGGCCACGAGCCCTGCGGGTTCGATTTCGTCACAGATAAAAACAAACAGGTGACGCATGACCGTTAGAAAGACGCTGTATTCCAGGTGCCTGCGCTGGGGTTTGAGCGGCGCTGCTTGAGTCGAGATTCAACGCAGCAACGTGCATTCAACATCATCAAGCCTTGCGTGAGACCCTTTTCATGAGTGGACCCCATTCCTCTTCAGGCGAGCTGAAACGCGGCCTGAAAAACCGTCATATCCAGTTGATCGCCCTCGGTGGCGCCATCGGTACCGGCCTGTTCCTGGGCTCGGCCGGGGTGCTCAAATCCGCGGGCCCGTCGATGATCCTGGGCTATGCGATCTGTGGCTTCATTGCCTTCATGATCATGCGCCAGCTCGGCGAAATGATCGTCGAAGAGCCGGTCGCCGGTTCCTTCAGCCACTTTGCCCACAAATACTGGGGCGGTTTCGCCGGTTTCCTGTCGGGCTGGAACTGCTGGATCCTGTACATCCTGGTGGGCATGTCAGAGCTGACGGCCGTCGGCAAATATGTGCATTACTGGTGGCCGGAGATCCCGACCTGGGTCTCGGCAGCCGCGTTCTTCGTGCTGATCAACCTGATCAACCTGGCCAACGTCAAAGTGTTCGGTGAGGCCGAGTTCTGGTTTGCAATCATCAAGGTGGTGGCCATCGTCGGCATGATCGCCTTGGGCAGCTACCTGCTGGTCAGCGGCAGCGGCGGCCCGCAAGCCTCGGTGAGCAACCTGTGGGAACACGGTGGCTTCTTCCCCCATGGCGTTGGCGGGTTGGTGATGGCCATGGCGATCATCATGTTCTCCTTCGGCGGCCTGGAAATGCTCGGCTTTACCGCCGCCGAAGCCGACCAGCCACGCACGGTGATCCCCAAGGCAATCAATCAGGTGATCTACCGCATCCTGATCTTCTACATCGGTGCGCTGGTGGTGCTGTTGTCGCTGACGCCGTGGGACAGCCTGCTGGCCACGCTCAATGCGTCCGGCGATGCCTATAGCGGAAGCCCGTTCGTGCAGGTGTTCTCGATGCTGGGCAGCAACACGGCCGCGCACATCCTCAACTTCGTGGTCCTGACGGCGGCTTTGTCGGTGTACAACAGCGGCACCTACTGCAACAGCCGCATGCTGCTGGGCATGGCCGAGCAAGGCGATGCGCCCAAGGCCCTGGCCAAGATCGACAAGCGCGGCGTGCCGGTGCGTTCAATCCTCGCCTCGGCGGCGGTGACCCTGGTGGCGGTGCTGATGAATTACTTCATCCCGCAGCACGCGCTGGAGTTGCTGATGTCGCTGGTGGTGGCCACGTTGGTGATCAACTGGGCGATGATCAGCTATTCCCACTTCAAGTTCCGCCAGCACATGAACCGCACCGGCCAGGTGCCGTTGTTCAAGGCGCTGTGGTACCCGTATGGCAACTACGTCTGCCTGGCGTTCGTGGTGTTTATCCTGGTGATCATGTTGATGATTCCGGGGATCCAGGTGTCGGTGTACGCGATCCCGGTATGGGTGGCGTTTATGGCGGTGTGTTACTGGTTCAAGAACAAACGTAGTGCTGAAGCGGCGTTGGCGACGGCGAATGCCGTATTGAAGTAAGCGAAATATGCAGGCTGTGTGAAAACGCTGCCTGCACCGGTGAAAGCAAATGCCCTGACTTGTCGGGGCATTTGCTTTTCAAGGTTGATGAAAAAGGAGATCTGGACGTCTGGTATTCCAGTGCTCTCAACCACATCAGGACGTCATGAGCCGCACAGTTGCACTCCTCCCCACTTATTTCATCTGCTGCCATACATTTAACATCTACACAGCGCGGCTATATCGCCTCATTCACTACAAGACAACTGGAAAATGTAGTCCGGGCTATTGAAAATCTTGCCGGTCATGCTTTCAAGAAGGCCTACTTGTTCTGGTAATAGGTCGTACTCATAGATCGCATCTTCAGGCTCACTCCAAGACATTAGCTCCGATAGTTTGTCGTACTGGTCGGCAGGAATTTCAATACTGAAAGCCAACTCCTCGGTTTTTTTATCAAATGCAAGAATTTCATGCTGCATGCCTGAGACTCCTATCAAGGTTATTTTGGCGTGATTCGGCCTGGCTCGGCGTCCTTTGTGCGCTCTCCCGTATCAGGGTTGAACGCTCCAGGATGTTTGCCTTGCCTGTCGTAAAGTTCAACCCGTCCTTTCTCATAGTCCCTCTCATAAACGCGTCCTTTGCAATTTTTCTAGCGCTTACGCTTTTGCCCCCCACCTTTAACTGAGCTTTTCGAGGGACTGAGTACCGCATCCGGAAACGCTGTCAGCCCCCTGGGGGTCGCGTGGTACACACTCAGCATTAAAAAATGCATTCGAAACAAACTGAATTTTCCGTCTACTTTTCCCACGTTTATCATCGAATAATGCCGATTCCAGCTCCTTGATTCTCCCTCGTAGGCTCACTCCCCCACACAAGGAAGTGAGCCCATCATGTCTGAACGCGCCTACCCGATCACCGAAGAAGAACAACTCAAACGGCGAATCCTTACCCCGCAGCCATCGCGTGTGCCCTATTCGCCACCCATCGATTTATTCATCCCACCCCCAGCCCCAACGCCCAAGCCAGCCAAGCCTCCCGGCTGCACCTTCCTCAAACCCTGCCAACTGCCAGACGGCCTCACTCACTACACGGACCCCGCCGGTTATGTACCGCTGGAGTTGATCAGCGAGTACGGTCATTTCAGCCTGTTGGGTGGGCGGGAAGTGGACGCCCGGGGCGCGGTGGCCTTGCGCAAGATCGGTGGCAGCGCCTTGCCGGTCGGTTTGGGGCAGTTGGCGTTGCGTACGGCGGTGGTGGAGTCGGCCATCGCCGCGGCCGGGTCTATGGCCGCTGGCTTGTTGGCCGGTGTAGTGGGGTTGGCTTGGCCGGGAACGTTGGGCGATAGCGCGTTATATAGCGAAGAGCAGTTGCGCTCGATGCAGCGAGCGCGGTCGCAAATGCGACTGCAAATTGAGCAGCGTGAGGACGGCACGCTCAGGGGTTATGGGTTTTACACAGGCAACCATGCCGCCTGGCAGATGATCGACGTGGTGCAATTCAAAAACCGTGACGAGCAGTTTGTTGCGGATTTGGGTGAGGGTGTTGAGCTGATTTGGACGCCCGCCCTTGATCCAAGTGACACGCTGGGTATTCCTGCTCTGGAGGCTGCACCGCAAGCGCCGGTGATCTGGATTTACCCGCCGACGGAGAAGGCGGCACAAATTCTGGTGAACCCGGTATATCCGCCGCAATATCGGGATTTTATTCTGGTGTTCCCGGTGGAGTCGGGGGTTCGGCCGCTGTATGTGGTGGTGAGTGTTCGGGCAGGGGATCACAAGTACCATAAGGCTCCTGATACTGGACAGATAACTGGCTTTAAAAATCTGAAAAAAGAAAAGCCCATGACTCCCAAGCAGGGAGGTGCCGGCCTGAGAGAGCGCTGGATTGATGAAAAAGGTCGCAGGATCTTTGAATGGGACTCCCAACACGGCGAGCTGGAAATCTATCTAGTAGGTGATGGGAGCCATATAGGTGCATTCAGCCACATAACCGGCGAGCAGCTAAAAGGGCCGAAAAAAAAACGAAACATCAAAAAGTATCTGTGAGGCATTACATGGGACTCAAAGTGAGATTGGAATGGTTCGACAGAACCACAAAGTGGCTAAGCGGAAGGGAGGACTCTGCGGATTTAGGAAACGATTACTCCGTGATTTCCAAGCTCGGGCTGTCAGTAAACGAGGACGTCAATAACGGCATGTTTGAACTGCGGCAGGAGTGGTTATCACTGATCCAAGCATACTTCTCTCATGAGATTGTTTTTTCAGAAAGCGACTACTTCATCGCGTTTGATTACGAAGATGCACACGAGTGATACAGACCAACATGTTTTCTATGAGGGCAAAGAAAGAGATAGATATGATCGGAGCATTGGTAACTTCGGTGGTGAGAAAGTAGTCGCTTAATCCGATGATAATGTCACACACAAACACCCCCCACGCCGGGATCTCATACATTGAGAGCCATTCACCGGCTTTTTAAAATCACACCACTCATGTATTGATTCAAATCGCGAAAATCCTCAACGCTCCACGCATGCGGCGGTACGCGCACACCGTTTTCCTGCAATGTTTTTGGAATCAGGTTCCCATTGGGACGAAGGATCACCGAAGAGACAATCACGCCCGGATAATCAGCCAGGCGTTTTTTGAACGCGGCGGTTGTAAGGTCAGGTGTGGGCGGGCTGCTTTTCCTGGCCAATGGTCCCGTTGCCTTGAGGTCCGCTCCATGGCACATGGCGCATCGCTGGGAATAGAGATTCTTGCCGTTGGCACTATCGGCGAAGGCCTGCGCAGTTTGAATGAGTGATAAAGTGCCTAGCACAGCGATCAAGGGTATTTTCATTTTTACAGGTGGCCTTGTTGTCGATGTTGTTCCACGTTTGGCTTATCCGTTGCCTAAGGTCTTTGATTCATGCTGGTCATTTCCAACAACGTGCACCTGCCCGACGCCGAGATCGAGTTGACGGCCATCCGTGCGCAGGGCGCCGGCGGGCAGAACGTTAACAAGGTGTCGAGTGCGGTGCACCTGCGCTTTGATATTCCGGCGTCCTCGCTGCCCGAGTTCTACAAGGAACGCCTGCTGGCCCTGCGTGACAGTCGCATCACCAGTGACGGCGTGTTGATCCTCAAGGCCCAGCAATACCGGACCCAGGAGCAGAACCGTGCCGATGCGCTGGAGCGCCTGGTGGAGCTGATCCTCAGCGCCACCAAGGTGGAGAAAAAGCGCCGTCCGACCAAGCCCACCCTGGGCTCGAAAAAACGTCGCCTCGAATCCAAGACCAAGCGCGGCAGCATCAAGGCGGGGCGCGGCAAGGTCGACTTCTAGGCGTCGCGTG
Source organism: Pseudomonas sp. S3_A03 (assembly GCF_054668275.1). Lineage (NCBI taxonomy): Bacteria > Pseudomonadati > Pseudomonadota > Gammaproteobacteria > Pseudomonadales > Pseudomonadaceae > Pseudomonas > Pseudomonas sp. S3_A03. The sequence goes on along the minus strand of NZ_CP162753.1, from coordinate 2,754,954 downwards.
TTTCGCGGGCCTTGGGCGCCTGCCGGTACAGGTACACGCTCAGCAGCAAGCCACCCAAGGCGGCGAGAGCGGCGAACAGGAAGATCGACGCAAAACCGAAGCCTGCCGCTACGGCCCCGGCCAACGGGCCGGTGATTCCCAGGGACAGGTCGATAAACAGTGAGTAAGCCCCCACCGCCGAACCGCGGCTGGAGGCGGGCACTAGGTTGACGGCCTCGACCCCCAAGGCCGGGAACACCAGGGAAAACCCAAAGCCGCTCAACGCCGCGCCGGCCAACGCCAAGTTGGCATCCGGCGCCAGCCACAGTAACAGCAGGCCAAGGATCTCCACCGACAGGCAGGCGATCGCCACGCGAAAACCGCCGATGCGGTTGATCAAATTGCCGAACAGCAGGCGCGCGCCGATAAAGCTGGCGCCGAACAGGCTCAGCGCCCACACCGCGTTATCCCAGTGCTGGGTGGTGTAATACAGGGTGATGAAGGTGGCGATGGTGCCAAAGCCGATCGAACCCAAGGCCAGGGCGCAGCCGTGCGGGAGTACCCGGCCAAGGACATTCATGAACGGCAGGCGTACCCCGGCCACAATCGGCGCGGCGACCTTGTTCCACGCCAGCAACAAGCCCACCGCCGCCAGCAGGATAATGCTGACGCCCATGCTCCACAGCCCAAATTGTCTGACCAGCAACACCCCCAACGGTGCACCGACCGCCAGCGCCCCGTAACTGGCAATGCCATTCCACGAGATGACCTTGGCGGTGTTGGCCGCGCCTACCCGGCCGATGCCCCAGCCGATCGCGCCGGACCCCACCAGGCTTTCCGCGCTGCCCAGTACCAGGCGGCCGACCAACAGGCTGCCCAGGCTCAGCGCCGGCAGGCTTGAAAACCACGCCGCGAATAACATGAACACACCGCTCAGGCCACAGCCCGTCAAGCCGATCAGCACCGCACGCTTGCTGCCCAGGTTATCGATGATTTTGCCCGCATACGGCCGGCTCAACAGGGTCGCCAGGTATTGCACGCTGATCACCAGCCCGGCAATCACCGCGCCGTAGCCCAACTCGCTGTGGACATAGCCGGGCAACACGGCCAGGGGGATGCCGATATTCAGGTAGCCGATAAAGGTGAACAACACGATGGAAACAACTTGCAGCGTGACCGCCAAGGGGCGCTGGGTATCTGGCATGGGGAGAGGTCCACTGTCGCAGCAGGTAAAGATAGGCTGCTAATGATAGCGGTGCTTTGGCCCGAACAGGGTAGTAAAACGCAAAAACGTCAGGGGTCAGGGCTTGGCGGGTGCCAGCAACTGGGTAGTAACCAAGGCGGCCAGGGCGTTTTCCTGGGTGCCGAAGCGCTTGAGCAGTACGGCTTGCTTGTCGGCGCTGAGGCGGTTCCATACCTCGACCATCTGCAAGGCAGCATCGAGGACGGCGGTGTCCGGGGTGTCGGGGAGCGTGTCGGTCATGGCGGGTACCTCGGGTGATTCAGGCAGTGTGGAAAGCGCTCAAAGCTGCGCTTTCCACACGGTCTGGTACGGCGTCAGTCCTGGCGTTTGCTGTCGACTGGTTTGGCTTCTTTGGCCTCAGGCTGCTTTGGGCTGGCCTGCTGCGGTGTTGGCTGCTCAGTTTCGTGCAGGCTTGGGAAGGGGAGATTAGGTATCTCGTGCATCGTCGTCGCTCCTCGCAAAGTCTGTTTTTTCAATCGCAGGTGATTCCGCGCTCTCAAAAAGCCTTGGCAGGATACCGCACTGCAAATGACAAAAAGACTTTTATCTCCACCCGGCCTAGAACGGCACTTTGCCCAGAATCATGTCGCGATACATCACAAAATCCCCAGCAAGCTGTAGAACGGGTGCTGAAACGTGGCCGGGCGGTTCTTTTCAAAGAAGAAATGGCCGACCCAGGCAAAGCTGTAGCCGGCGATCGGCAGCGCCAGCAGCAGGCCTAATGAGCCCCGGCCGATGGCATAGGCCAGAATGCCGATCACCAAGGTGGTGCCGATAAAGTGCAGGCGTCGGCAAGTGCTGTTGCCGTGTTCGCGCAGGTAGTACGGGTAAAATTCGGCAAAACTGTTGAATTGCTTGACGTTTTCCACGTGGCCGGCCCTTTGATTGTTGTGCCGCCCAACAGATGTTCGGCGGGGGGATTATTTGAGTCTAGAGTGATCAGTGGTAACAGCCAGTGACATTAAATGCCACTTTAGTATCCTTGACTTCCTGGCTGCCGTTTTGAGCCTGCTTTATTAAGAAGACGCCATGAGCGAACGAACAACTTCTGCAAGCTGGGCGATGGGGATAGTCAAGGCGCTGGAAATGGATGGCCTGGACTGCCGCACTCTGTTCACGCAACTGGGCCTGGATTACGCCGCCCTCAACGACCCCGACGCGCGATTCCCGCAGGATTCCATGACGCGCCTGTGGCAGCGCGCGGTCGAGTTGTCGGGCAACCCGGCGATCGGCCTGAACATGGGCAAGGTGGTGCGTCCGGCGTCGTTTCATGTAGCCGGCTACGCCTTGATGTCCAGTAACACGCTGGCCGAAGGCTTTATGCGACTGGTTCGCTACCAGCGGATCATCGCCGAAAGCGCCGACTTGAGTTTTCGCCTGTTGCCCGAAGGCTATGCGCTGATTCTGACGGTGCATGGCGACCATCTGCCGCCCACCCGGCAAAGCGCCGAAGCCTCGCTGGCCTGCGCATTGGCGCTGTGCGGCTGGCTGACCGGGCGCACCCTGCAACCGCGCAAAGTCATGTTGCAAGGCGAGCAACCGGTGGACCTGGCGCCCTACAAACAGGCATTTCACGCGCCGCTGCAATTCAACGCGGCCTACGACGCATTGATCTTCGAGCGCGCCGACATGGACGCGCCGTTGCCCACGGCCAACGAAGCCATGGCGCTGCTGCATGATCGGTTTGCCGGTGAATACCTGGCGCGTTTTTCCGAAAGCCGCGTGACCCACAAGGCGCGACAGGTTTTGTGCCGGTTGTTGCCTCAGGGCGAACCCAAGCGCGAAGTGGTGGCCCAGACGCTGCATCTGTCCCAGCGCACCTTGCAGCGGCGTTTGCAGGAGGAGGGCACCAGTTTCCAGACCCTGCTCGACGACACCCGCCGCGAACTGGCCGAGCAATACCTGGCGCAGCCAAGCATGACGTTGTTGGAGATCGCCTACCTGTTGGGGTTTGCCGACCCAAGCAACTTCTTTCGCGCGTTTCGCCGCTGGTTCGATACCACGCCCGGCGAGTACCGGGCGCGGTTGTCGACGATCAGTGACGCCAGAACGCCGGGATGCACAGAACAAAGACAGTGATGATTTCCAAGCGGCCCAGCAGCATGCCCAGCGACAGGATCCACTTGGCCGCATCCGGCAGGCTGGCGAAGTTGCCGGCCGGGCCGATGGTTTCGCCAAGCCCCGGGCCTACGCCGGATACGGTACTGGCGGCGCCGGTGAGCGCGGTCATCCAGTCCAGGCCCAGCAGCGATAGGGCCAGGGCGATGGCGCAGATGGTGATGGCGAAGAAAAACGAAAAGGTCAGGATCGAACGCACAATCTCTTCATCCAGACGGTGGCCGTTGTACTTCTGCTTGATGACCGCGCGCGGGTGAATCAGCTGGTTCAAGTTGGCCTTGAGCAGGATATAGGCGACCTGGAAGCGGAAGATCTTGATCCCGCCGGCCGTCGATCCCGAACAACCGCCGATAAAGCCCAGATAGAAGAACAGCATCAGTGAGAAGTTGCCCCACAGGCTGTAGTCCCCGAGTGCAAAACCGGTGGTCGTCACGACGGAGGTCACGTTCAGCGCCACATGGCGCAGGGCTTCCAGCCAATGCAGGTTGGTGGTCCACCAATACCAGGTGCCGAGCACCAGCCAGGTCACCACCAGCAAGCCGAGCAAGCCCTGAACCTGTTGGTCTTTTATCAGTGCCTTGCGGTTGCCACGCAAGGTGGCCACGTACAGGGTGAACGGCAGGCTGCCGAGGATCATCACCACCACCGCCACCCAGTGCACCGCCGGTTGTTTCCAGTGGGCCAGGGACTCGTCGGAGGTGGAAAACCCACCGGTGGAAATCGCCGACATCGCGTGGTTGATCGCATCGAACAAGCCCATGCCGGCCCACCAGAACGCCAGGCTGCCGAGGATGGTGATGCCCACGTAAGCCGCCACGATCAAGCGTGCCACCATGTGCGAACGCGGCATGACCTTTTCCGAGCGGTCCGAGGACTCGGTCTGGAACAGGCGCATGCCACCAATGCGCAGCAGCGGCAGGATCGCCACCGCCATGCCGATAAAGCCGATACCGCCCAGCCAGTGGAGCAACGAGCGCCATATCAGGATGCCCGGCGACATGCTGTCCAGCCCGCTCAATACCGTGGAGCCGGTGGCGGTGATGCCCGACATGCTTTCGAAGAACGAGTCGGTGTAGCTGATGTGCTGGGTCAGCAGAAACGGTAGCGCGGCGAACACGCAGACCACCAGCCAGCTTGTGACGGTCAGCAGGTACATGTCGCGGGGGCGCAGGTTGACGTGTTCGGGGCGGCCGGGGATCACCAGGGCCAGGCCGGCGACAAAGGTAATCATGCTGGCCCAGAGGAACGAGGGCAGGTCGCTGGTGCGTTCGAAAATCACCAGGGTCGCCATGGGCACGACCATGGCGATCGCGAGGGTGATCAGGAAGATGCCGATGATGAAACCGATGATACGTAGGGTCGGCAACGCCATGAAGTTCGCTCGATATAGGGCAGAGGCGCCATTCTACCTGGGGTGTGGGGCATGTAAACCGGGCCCTCCACATGGGTTTGCCGGTGGTGGTACTACTGTGGACAACAGGCATGAAAAAGGCGACCCGAAGGTCGCCTCGTTCAACGCACCACTGATCAGAACTCGTGATCAGCGCTGTCGGGGTTCAGGTCGCTGATGCCCAGCTTGCCTGCCGCGGCTTCGATCGAACCGGTCTGCTTGACCAGCGAGGCGATGGCGTCGCGCACGATCTGGTTGCCCGCGTCGTTGCCGGCCGCGATCAACTGGTCGTAGTGCTCACCCTTGTTGGCGTGGTCAACCATGACCTGGATCTTCGCTTCGGTCGCGGCCAGGTCGGCCTTCAACGCGGTGTCGGCGGCTGGGTCCACCTTGGCCACCAGGGACGACAGGCTGGCGCCGGTCAGTTTGGTGCCGTCAACACGGGTGTACTCGCCCAGGTAGACGTTGCGGATGCCCTTGGCGTCATAGAAGTGCGAGTAGTGGGTGTTGTCGCTGAAGCAGTCCTGCTCATCTTCCGGCGAGTTGGCTTCCAGGGACACTTTCATACGCTCGCCGGCCAGCTCGCCCAGGGACAGGCTGCCCATGCCGAACAGCATCTTGCGCAGGCCGTCGGTGGCAGGTTCTGCCTCCAGGGTGGCGCGGTAGTTATCGTCAACCTTGGGTTTCCAGTTGCCGACCATTTCTTGCAGGTCGCTGACCAGCAGTTGGGTCACGGCGCGCAGGTAGGTACGACGACGCTCGTTGTGACCGCCAGTGGCGCCGTCGCCGGTCAGGTAGTCCGACGCGGGACGGTTGCCGGCGCCTGGGCCGGTACCGTTCAGGTCCTGGCCCCAGAGCAGGAATTCGATGGCGTGGTAGCCAGTGGCGACGTTGGCCTCGGAACCGCCCAGCTCGTTGAGGCTGGCGAGTTTTTCCGGGGTGATTTCCTTCACGTCGACCTTGTCTTCGCCGACCTGGACTTGAGTGTTGGCGATGATGTTGGCGGTGGCGCCTGGGTTACCCAGGGCGTGCTCGTAGGATTTGTCGACGTAGTCGATCAGGCCTTCGTCCAGGGGCCAGGCGTTCACCTGACCTTCCCAGTCATCAATGATGGTGTTGCCGAAGCGGAATACTTCGCTCTGCAGGTAAGGCACGCGCGCGGCAACCCAGGCAGCACGGGCGGCCTTGAGGGTTTCGTCGTTCGGCTTGGCGAGGAAGGCGTCGATGGCGGTCTGCAGGGTTTTCGCAGTGGCTTCGGCGTCGCTGTACACCGCGAACACCATGTCGGCGTAATGCGCGACCACGGCTTTGGCGGCGGCTTCGTCGACCTGGCCGGCAGGAGTGGCAGCCGCTGGAGCGGTAGTGCTGGCAGCCGGGGTCGGCGCCTGGTTGGCTGCGGGCTTGTCTTTACCTTCGCCGCAACCGGCGAGAGAAATGGCAATAGCCAGCAGACTGGCGGTGGCCAGGGGCATACGAATCATGGCGAACATCCTGCTTCGGTTGTTGATGGGACGCGCGGGGGAGCGCAAAAACTGCGACATAATGCGAAAGATTTGCATTTTGTGTAAAGGGGTACACGCGGGAAATATTCAGTATCGTATTGCCGCGTCAGAGAATGGCCGCGTTATTGCGCTCGGCCTGCTTCAAAAAAGCCGCCAGCTCGCGTGCCTGCAAGGGTTTGCTGTAGTAGTAGCCCTGACCTTCGTGGCAGCCCTCGGAAATGACGTAAGCCTCCTGTTCCGCAGTTTCCACGCCTTCGGCGATCACCTGCATGCCCAGGCTTTTACCCAGTTGGATAATGGCGCGCACGATGGTCGCATCGTCGTCATCGTCCAACAGGTCCTGGACGAAGCTCTTGTCGATCTTGATCTTGTCCAGCGGCAGGCTCTTGAGGTAGCTCAGGGACGAGTAGCCGGTGCCGAAGTCATCGATGGCGATCAACGCACCGGAGCGGCGCAGGCTCAACAGGTGCTGGGCGGCGGTGCTGATGTCTTCCATCAGGCCGGTCTCGGTGACTTCCAGCTCCAGGCTGCGCGGCGGCAGGCGGTAGATCTGCATCAGGTTGTTGACCACCCTCGGCAATTCGGAGTGGTGCAACTGCACGGTGGACAGGTTGACCGCCATGCGCAGGGCGGTGAAGCCCTGGTCGTGCCATTCGCGCAATTGGCGGCAGGCCTGGTCCAGCACCCATTCACCGATCGCAATAATGGTGCCGTTCTGCTCGGCCAGTGGGATGAACAGGTCCGGCGGTACCAGCCCATGCTCCGGGTGCTGCCAGCGAATCAGCGCTTCCACGCCCACCACGTGCTGATCGCGGTAGCTGATCTGCGGTTGGTACACCAAGTGAAACTGGTCGCGGCTCAACGCGTCGCGCAGGTCTTTCTCCAGTTCGCGGCGGCGGCGCATTTCGCTGTCGACGCTGGCGATATAGAACTGATAGCGGTTGCGCGAACGGCTCTTGGCCAGGGTCATGGTCTGTTCGGCCTTTTGCAGCAGCTTTTCGGTGCTGTCGCCGTCTTCGGGGAACAGGGTGATGCCGATAGTGGCGCGCAGACGGATCTGCTCGTGGTCGAGGGCGAATTCCGCTTCCAGGTCGTCGAGGATGCTTTGCGCCAGCTCGGCGGCTTCGTAAGGTTGGTCGATGTCGGCCTGCACCAGGGCGAACTGGTCGCCGCCCAGACGCGCGAGGGTCCCAAGGCGGCCACTATGGGCACGCAAGCGGTCGGCCAGGGCCAGCAGCAATTTGTCGCCGGCCTGGTAGGTGAACTGCTCGTTGATGCTTTTAAAGTCATCCAACCCTACACATAACACCGCCACCCGGCGTTGCCGGCGACCGGCATCGATCAGGATCTTGTCCAGTTGCTCCTGCAGCTTCTGGCGGTTGGGCAGACCGGTCAGGAAATCGTACTGGGCCATGCGCAACAGGCTGCTTTCGGCTTCGTGGCGCAGGTGGGTGTTGCGTTCGATGGATTCCAGCAACTGGTTGGCGGTGTTGATCCACAGCCCCAACTCGTTGTGCTCGTGCCCCTTGAGTTGCGGGATCTTATGCTCGCTGGGCCGATCCGGATTGATGGAGGTCAGGTGTTCGATTATCCGCGACAACGGTTTGGTCAGCAGCCAGTGATACACCAGGTACAGCACCAGGCCCATGGCCAGCGCGCGTAACACGCCGGAAATAAAGATGACCACCGAGCTGACAATAAAACCCTTGCCGTAGGTGGCGGTGTCGAGGGTCAGGCTCAGGTCGCCGTAATACTCGCTGTACGGGCCTTTGCCAACCAATGCAGTGGTGAAGGTGCGTTCCTGGCCAAGAATCAGGTCGGTCAGCCAGCGGCTGGGGGACTGCTGCAACGCGCGGCTTTTTTCCGCCAGCATGGTCTCGTTGGGATGGCCGATGGAGGCCATGCGCACGGCCTCGTCCTGAAACAGCCCTTCGATCACCTGCATGCCCATTTCGCGGTCCAGGCTGTAGACGGCCTGGGTCGAAGGGTCGCGAAACATGTCGAGGATGCGCTGGGCATCGCCGGCTACGGCCTGGCGTGTCTTATAAGCATCGAACACGATCTGCGCCACGCTCAGCGCCACGCCAACGATCAATGCCGAGAGCAGCACCACCCTTAGCAACTTCACCGACAAGCTGTTTTTGAGTTCCAGCTTCAAGGGGCATTCCTTGTCTCATGCGGGTGGCCTTCAATATGCCATGAGTATTGGCAATCTGATGGCGGCCGTCAAAGGAACATTGGGGCGTGGGGTAACGGGAAGCGGTCGAATGCAGGTGGGGCAGGAAGAGGGCGGATAAAATCCGCCGCTCTCTGGTGTGGCGCGGGGCCCAAAGGGCGCGAACCTTTTGGCTATCCCGCCTGGCGGGACCCGCTGTTTTATGCGTTGTAACTGATCTGAACAGTGTTGCTCTGGTGCGTATCGGCGCCGATTTTGCCTGGGTCCTGATTGGCGCTGGTGCTTTTTGCGTCCACGATCTTCCCGAGCACATCCAAGCCTTTGCCCAGCAAATCCAGGCCTTGGCCGACGACTGGCATCACTGATGACAATGCCGACATACCCATCGATAACGGATCCATTGCGGAGTCTCCTACATGAACTGAGAGAGGTATTTCTCTCGTCGTCTGGGTGGCGAATTCGTTTCAGTGAGTTCCACACTTCCTGCACGGCGTGCATTTTTCAAGCGCCCACAAAAAAAGCCCGGCGATCGCCGGGCTCTTTCTACTGCACGCGTTGTTTAGGCAGTGAAGGTCTTGCCTTCGAACTGCTCAGCCACGAACTTCCAGTTGACCAGGTTCCAGAACGCTTCCACATACTTGGGACGCACGTTGCGGTAGTCGATGTAGTAGGCGTGTTCCCATACGTCGCAGGTCAGCAGCGGGGTGTCGCCGTTGGTCAGCGGGTTGCCGGCGCCGATGGTGCTGGCCAGGGCCAGGGAACCGTCAGCTTTTTTCACCAGCCAGCCCCAACCGGAACCGAAGGTGCCGACGGACGTCTTGGTGAATTCTTCCTTGAACTTGTCGAACGAACCGAACGCTGCGTTGATAGCTTCAGCCAGTGCGCCGGTAGGTTGGCCACCGGCGTTTGGCGCCAGGCAGTTCCAGTAGAAGGTGTGGTTCCAGACCTGAGCGGCGTTGTTGAAGATACCGCCCGAAGAGGATTTAACGATCTCTTCCAGGGTCTTGCCTTCGAACTCGGTGCCTGGCACCAGGTTGTTCAGGTTCACGACATAGGTGTTGTGGTGCTTGTCGTGGTGGTACTCCAAGGTTTCCTTGGAGATGTGCGGCTGCAGGGCATCGTGTGCGTAGGGCAGCGGCGGCAATTCGAAAGCCATGATAATTCTCCTAATCAGGTCAGTTGCGGTGAGCGCAAGGCCGATCACGGGCGGCCAAACAAGCGCCGGGGAGTTTGTACTCTTTGCGGCGCAGGGGCAGGATCATAGCACCGGGGGTGCGGCAAAACCACGCAACAACTGTGTGGGATAGAGGTTCCAGAGCCTTTTGGAATAAGTTCAAGGCGCGCTTATTAACTGATAGGCCACGCTGAACATCATCAAGGCCACCAACAGATCCAGCAGCCGCCAGGTCGCCGGGCGTGCGAGCCAGGGCGCCAGCCATGCCGCGCCGAGTGCCAGCGTGGCGAACCACAGGAACGACGCGCTGGCCGCCCCCGCCACGTAAGCGCCCGGTTCGGTTTGTTGCGCGCCCAGGGAGCCGATCAGCAGCACGGTGTCCAGGTAGACATGGGGGTTGAGCAGGGTCACCGCCAGGGCACTGAGCAGCACGGCGCGCAATGAGCGGGTCTTGAGACTGGCGCCCTGGTCCAGGCTCTGTTTCGAACACGCCCTGCGTAGCGCGCACGTGCCGTACCACAACAGGAATGCCGCACCGCCCCAACGCGCCACGGCCAACAGTATCGGGCTCTGCGCCAGCACCGTCGCCAAGCCGAAAACCCCGGCAGCCACCAGCACGGCATCACAGATCACACACAGGGCAGCGACGGGCAGGTGATGCTCGCGGCGCAGGCTCTGAGCCAGGACAAACGCATTTTGCGTACCGATTGCCATGATCAGGCCAAGGGCCACCAGCAGTCCGTTCATATAGCTTTGCCACATAAATAAAGATCCTCAAGGCGATGCTGGTCATTCTCGGGGTCGAGGCTGTATAAGAAAAACCAATATTGCTGATCGCTCATTAGAGAAACTGATGTTCGACTATAAATTACTGTCTGCCCTCGCGGCCGTAGTGGAACAGGCTGGCTTCGAGCGCGGCGCCCAGGTGCTGGGGCTGTCGCAATCGGCGATCTCCCAGCGCATCAAGTTGCTGGAGGCGCGCGTCGGCCAGCCGGTGCTGGTGCGGGCCACGCCGCCGACGCCCACCGATATCGGCCGACGCCTGCTCAATCACGTGCAACAGGTGCGCTTGCTGGAACGTGACCTGCAAAGCCAGGTGCCGGCGCTGGATGAAGAGGGCATGCCCGAACGCCTGCGCATCGCCCTCAACGCCGACAGCCTGGCGACGTGGTGGGCCGAGGCGGTCAGCGAATTTTGCGCCGAGCAACATCTGTTGCTCGACTTGGTTGTTGAAGACCAGGCCGTCAGCCTCAAGCGGATGCGCGCCGGTGAAGTGGCGGCCTGCATTTGCGCCAGCGAACGCCCGGTAGCCGGAGCCCGCAGCCTGCTGCTCGGCGCCATGCGCTACCGCGCATTGGCCAGCCCGGCCTTTATTACCCGGCATTTCCCGCAAGGCGTGCGCGCCGATCAACTGGCGCGCACGCCCGCGCTGGTGTTTGGCCCGGACGATTTCCTGCAGCATCGCTACCTGGCATCCCTCGGGGTGGACGGTGGTTTCGAGCATCATTTATGCCCATCGTCCGAAGGCTTTATCCGGCTCACGGAGGCCGGGCTGGGCTGGGGGCTGGTGCCGGAATTGCAGGTGCGCCACCAGTTGGAAAAGGGCGTGTTAGTGGAGTTATTGCCCGATAAACCGATCGATGTGCCGTTGTACTGGCATCATTGGCGCAGCGGCGGGCAATTGTTGGGCCTGTTGACCGACCATCTGGCCCAGGCGTGTGGTCAATGGTTGGTGCCGTTGGACTGACAGCGGGCGTCAAGGCAACAGCAATGAAAAACGAAAGAACACGGGGTAACACATGAAGATTCTGGTCACCGGCGCAAGCGGCTTCATTGGCGGGCGCTTTGCGCGTTTCGCCCTGGAGCAGGGCCTGGACGTGCGGGTTAACGGGCGCCGCGCCGAGGGCGTGGAGCACCTGGTACGGCGCGGTGCCGAGTTTATCCAGGGTGACCTCAATGATGCCGACCTGGTGCGCGACCTGTGCCGCGATGTCGAAGCGGTGGTGCACTGCGCCGGTGCCGTGGGGCTGTGGGGGCGTTACCAGGATTTTCACCAGGGCAACGTGCTGGTCACCGAAAACGTCGTCGAGGCCTGCCTGAAACAGCGGGTTGGGCGCCTGGTACACCTGTCGTCGCCGTCGATCTATTTTGATGGTCGCGACCATCTGGGCCTGACTGAAGAACAAGTGCCCAAGCGCTTCAAGCATCCCTATGCGGCCACCAAGTACCTGGCTGAGCAGAAAGTGTTCGGTGCCCAGGAGTTCGGCCTTGAAGTGCTGGCCCTGCGCCCACGTTTTGTTACCGGCGCCGGCGATATGAGCATCTTCCCGCGCCTGCTTAAAATGCAGCGCAAGAACCGCCTGGCGATTGTCGGCGACGGTCTGAACAAGGTCGACTTCACCAGCATCCACAACCTCAATGAAGCACTGCTCAGCAGCTTGCTGGCCCCTGGCTCGGCGCTGGGCAGGGCCTACAACATCAGCAACGGCGCGCCGGTGCCGGTGTGGGATGTGGTGAACTACGTGATGCGCCAAATGGAGTTACCCCAGGTGACCCGTTATCGATCCTACGGCTTGTCCTACAGCGTGGCGGCGTTGAACGAAGCTTTCTGCGCCCTGTGGCCGGGGCGACCGGAGCCGGCGTTATCGCGCCTGGGCATGCAAGTCATGAACAAAGATTTCACCCTCGACATCAGCCGGGCCAGGCATTATCTGGACTACGAGCCCAAGGTCAGCCTGTGGGCCGCCCTCGACGAGTTCTGCGGTTGGTGGAAAGCCCAGGACCCGGGTGGCAAGTAAGGTCACACCAGGCAACACATCGGGAACCGAATGGGTGGTTCCCGGTCGATCAGTGCGATGGGACTGCGGTTTATACTCCCGTCGCCTGGCGTTCCCGCCAGCCATTTCAGCGATTCAGGGTTGATTCATGCGTAACGATGCCAACGACGACTTCGACAACGTTCCCAGCCTGCGGGCCGATCCAGGGGATGACGATGATTTCGAACCTTCCCCGGCCACTTCGGTGCGTTCGCGCAACACACCGGTAGTCAAGGTCAAGAGTGCCAGCACCGGCCCGTTGTGGGCATTGATCGGCGCGCTGCTGATCGCCTTTGCCGGCTTGGCCTGGTGGAGTTTCCAGCAGATCTCCCTGATGGGCCAGCAGTTGGTTGCCACCCAGGAAAGCTTTGCACGCATCAGCGAAGAAGCGGCGGGGCGCCTGCAGGACATTTCCGGCAGGGTCGTCGCCAGCCAAGCCAGCGTGAATAACGGCAGCGAAGCGCTGAAGTCGCAGATCAAACAGTTGGAAAGCCAGTTGCAGGAGCAGGGCAAGCAGCAACTCGGCGTCGCCGGCCAGGCCACCGAACTGGACAAGCGCCTGGCGCAAATGACCGCCAGCACCGCCGACCTCTCCACTGCCAACAGCAAGTTGCAAGGCCAGGTACAAGCCCTGACCGACGCCGTGGCCAGCCTCAAGGCCGCGCAAGGCGATGCCGGCAAGCGCGATGCCGAGATAAAGGAACTGGTGGCCGACGTTGCCGCCCTGAAGAAACAAGGCAACCCGAGCGCGGCCATTGCCCGCCTGGAGCAGGACCTTGTAGTGCTTAAAAGCGCACAGGACGCCCAGCCGGCCAACAGCGATGCACCCACCAATAAAGAGTTCGACGTCTTCCGCATCCAGACCACGCGCAATATCACCACCTTGCAGAGCCAGGTGCAGAACCTGCAACAGCAGCTCAATACGCCGGCGAAGATCACCCCGCAGGCTCAATGACTAAAGCTGGCCAAAATGTGGGAGGGGGTTGCTCCCACATTTGGATCATTGTCGTGAGTTGAATCACGCTCGCTTGTAGCATTGTCACTGCTTGGTGACATTTATGATCCCCTTCGTTACTTGCCCCTCTCACGCCCTTGTTTAGACTCCCGTCACCCCACAAAAAACAATAAGGGCCACCCATGACCACGCAACCACTGCCTGCCAGCAGTTGGCTGAATGCACCTGCCCATCACGCCTGGCTTGCCGCCGAAGGCCAGCGCCTGCTGTCATTCGCCAAGTCGTCCCGTCTGCCAGACGGGTTCGGCAACCTGGACGATAAAGGCCGCCTTGCGGCCAGTGCCCGCGCCGAAACCATGAACACCGCCCGCATGACCCACAGTTTCGCCATGGCCCATGCCATGGGGCTGCCGGGGTATGCCGAATGGGTTGAACACGGTGTGGCGGTCCTGCGTGGCCCTTTGCGCGATAGCGAGCACGGCGGTTGGTTCGCCGCGCCACACGCCCAGGATGGCAACACTGGCAAGGCGGCCTACCTGCATGCGTTCGTCGCCCTGGCGGCCAGCTCTGCGGTGGTGGCGGGGGCTCCCGGTGCGCAAACCCTGCTCAATGACGCCATTCACATCATCGACCAGTTCTTCTGGAGCGAGGAGGAGGGCGCGATGCTCGAATCGTTTGCCCAAGACTGGAGCGGTATCGAAGCCTATCGCGGCGCCAACAGCAATATGCACGCCACCGAAGCCTTTCTGGCGCTGGCGGATGTCACGGGTGACACGCGGTGGCTCGACCGCGCGTTGCGCATCGTTGAGCGGGTGATCCACCGTCATGCCGCCGACAACCAATTCATGGTGATCGAGCATTTCGACAGCCGCTGGCAACCCGTGCACGGTTACAACGAAGACAACCCCGCCGACGGCTTCCGCCCTTATGGCATCACCCCTGGCCACGGTTTCGAGTGGGCGCGCCTGGTGCTGCATCTGGAGGCTGCGCGCCTGCAGGCCGGCCTGGTCACGCCGGATTGGCTGGTCAGCGATGCCAAGGGGCTTTTCGCCAGTGCCTGCGAATACGCCTGGAACGTGGACGGCGCCCCCGGCATCGTCTACACCCTGGACTGGCAGCATCGGCCGGTGGTGCGCGAGCGCCTGCATTGGACCCACGCCGAGGCCAGCGCCGCGGCCCAGGCCCTGCTCAAGCGTACCGGTGAGCTTCACTATGAAACCTGGTACCGACGCTTCTGGGAGTTTTGCGAGACCCATTTCATCGATCGGCACCACGGCAGCTGGCACCACGAACTCAGCCCGCACAACCAGCCCAGCTGCAACATCTGGGGTGGCAAGCCGGACCTGTACCATGCCTGGCAAGCGGTAGTGCTGCCTGCACTGCCTTTGGCACCTAGCATGGCCAGCGCTTTAGGCGCTGGACGCTATGTCACCAGGTGGTGACATTTGTGCATCCCTTTGTTACCTGCGCTCAAAAAAACCATGTTTAAACTCCGTGCAGCGCAAGCTCCAGACTTGCATGCATAACAACAAGAAAAGGTATTCAGATGAACGCGATTAATCGCCTCGCCGTAGCTATTTCCGTTGTCTCGTTGTTCCCCCTCAGTGCATTTGCCGCCGACTCCAAAGGGACGGTTGAAGTTGTGCATTGGTGGACCTCGGGTGGCGAAAAAGCGGCTGTAGATGTCCTGAAGGCCCAAGTTGAGAAAGACGGCTTCACCTGGAAAGACGGTGCCGTCGCAGGTGGCGGCGGCGCCACGGCCATGACCGTGCTCAAAAGCCGCGCGGTCGCCGGCAACCCGCCAGGCGTGGCCCAGATCAAAGGCCCCGACATCCAGGAATGGGCGTCCACTGGCCTGCTCGACACCGACGTCCTGAAAGACGTGGCCAAAGAAGAAAAATGGGATTCCCTGCTCGACAAGAAAGTCTCCGACACCGTGAAGTACGAAGGTGACTACGTGGCCGTGCCGGTGAACATCCACCGCGTGAACTGGCTGTGGATCAACCCGGAAGTCTTCAAGAAAGCCGGCATCACCAAGAACCCCACCACCCTTGAAGAATTCTACGCAGCCGGCGACAAGCTGAAGAAAGCGGGCTTCATCGCGCTCGCCCACGGTGGCCAGCCATGGCAGGACAGTACTGTGTTCGAAGCGGTGGTTCTGTCGGTGATGGGCGCTGATGGCTACAAAAAAGCCCTGGTCGACCTGGATAACGGCGCTCTGACCGGTCCGGAAATGGTCAAGGCCCTCACTGAGCTGAAGAAAGTCGCGACCTACATGGACGTCGACGGCAAAGGCCAGGACTGGAACCTCGAAGCGGGCAAGGTCATCAACGGCAAGGCCGGCATGCAGATCATGGGTGACTGGGCCAAGTCCGAATGGACCGCCGCCAAGAAAGTCGCGGGCAAGGACTACGAGTGCGTAGCGTTCCCTGGCACCGACAAAGCCTTCACCTACAACATCGACTCCCTGGCGGTGTTCAAGCAGAAAGACAAAGGCACGGCTGCCGGTCAGCAGGACATCGCCAAAGTCGTGCTGGGTGAGAACTTCCAGAAAGTGTTCAGCATCAACAAGGGCTCGATCCCTGTGCGCAACGACATGCTGAACAAAATGGATTCCTACGGCTTTGACTCCTGTGCCCAGACCGCCGCCAAGGACTTCCTGGCAGACGCCAAGACCGGTGGCCTGCAGCCGAGCATGGCGCACAACATGGCCACCACCCTGGCTGTGCAAGGTGCGTTCTTTGACGTCGTGACCAACTACATCAACGACCCGAAAGCCGACCCGGCCGACACTGCCAAGAAACTGGGCGCTGCGATCAAGTCCGCCAAGTAACACCGTTGTAGGAACCCGGCTTTTGGAGTGAGGGAGCAAGCTCGCTCACCCCACAAGCCGGCCCCTGCAAGCTGTAGTCCTTTTTCTCTGTATTGGATTTTCCCATGAGTTCTGTTGCTGTGTTCAGCAAAGCCTCGCCGTTCGATGCACTGCAGCGCTGGCTACCCAAACTGGTGCTGGCGCCCAGCATGTTCATCGTGTTGGTGGGCTTCTACGGCTACATCCTGTGGACGTTCGTGTTGTCGTTCACCACCTCCACATTCCTGCCGAGTTACAAATGGGCCGGTCTTGCGCAATACGAGCGGTTGTTCGACAACGATCGCTGGTGGGTGGCGAGCAAGAACCTGGCGCTGTTTGGCGGCATGTTCATCGGCATCACCCTGGTGATCGGCGTGACGCTGGCGATTTTCCTCGACCAGAAAATCCGCCGCGAAGGCTTTATCCGCACCATCTACCTGTACCCGATGGCGCTCTCGATGATCGTCACCGGTACCGCCTGGAAATGGCTGCTCAACCCGGGCATGGGCCTGGACAAACTCCTGCGTGACTGGGGCTGGGAAGGTTTCCGCCTGGACTGGCTGATCGATCCGGACCGCGTCGTTTACTGCCTGGTGATCGCTGCTGTCTGGCAAGCCTCGGGCTTTATCATGGCGATGTTCCTCGCCGGCCTGCGCGGTGTTGATCAATCGATCATCCGTGCGGCCCAGATCGATGGCGCGAGCCTGCCGCGCATCTACTGGAGCGTGGTGCTGCCCAGCCTGCGTCCGGTGTTCTTCAGTGCGGTGATGATCCTGGCGCACATCGCCATCAAGAGCTTCGACCTGGTGGCGGCGATGACCGCCGGTGGCCCGGGCTACTCGTCCGACCTGCCTGCTATGTTCATGTACTCGTTCACCTTCAGCCGTGGCCAGATGGGCATGGGTTCGGCCAGTGCAATCCTGATGCTCGGTGCGATCCTCGCGATCATCGTGCCTTACCTCTACTCCGAGCTGAGGACCAAACGTAATGACTAGTCTCGCCTCCAAACCCGCCATCAGCCTGAGTCGCATCGCGATCTACGCGGTGCTGATTCTCGCGGTGCTGCTGTACCTGGTGCCGCTGGTGGTGATGTTGCTCACCAGCTTCAAGACCCCGGAAGACATCACCACCGGCAACCTGCTGAGCTGGCCGACCGTAGTCACCGGCATTGGCTGGATCAAGGCCTGGGATACGGTGGATGGTTACTTCTGGAACTCGATCAAGATCACCGTTCCGGCCGTGCTCATCTCCACCGCCATCGGTGCGCTGAATGGCTACGTGCTGTCGTTCTGGCGTTTCCGCGGTTCGCAGTTGTTCTTCGGCTTGCTGCTGTTCGGCTGCTTCCTGCCGTTCCAGACCGTACTGCTGCCGGCGTCGTTCACCCTCGGCAAGATGGGCCTGGCCAGCACCACCACGGGCCTGGTGTTTGTGCACGTGGTCTACGGCCTGGCGTTTACCACGCTGTTCTTCCGTAACTACTACGTGAGCATTCCGGACGCGCTGATCAAGGCCGCACGCCTGGACGGTGCGGGCTTTTTCACCATCTTCCGTCAGATCATTCTGCCGATGTCGACCCCGATCATCATGGTCTGCCTGATCTGGCAGTTCACCCAGATCTGGAACGACTTCCTGTTCGGCGTGGTGTTCTCCAGCGGCGACTCCCAGCCCATCACAGTGGCGCTGAACAACCTGGTCAACACCAGCACCGGGGCCAAGGAATATAACGTGGATATGGCGGCGGCGATGATCGCCGGGCTGCCGACCCTGCTGGTCTATGTGATCGCAGGCAAGTATTTCGTGCGCGGCCTCACAGCCGGCGCGGTCAAGGGGTAATCATGGCTACGCTTGAACTTCGCAATGTAAACAAGACCTATGGCGCCGGCCTGCCCGACACCTTGAAGAACATCGAACTGTCGATCAAGGAAGGCGAATTCCTGATCCTGGTCGGCCCGTCGGGCTGTGGTAAATCCACGCTGATGAACTGCATCGCCGGCCTGGAAACCATCACCGGTGGCGCGATCATGATCGGCGACCAGGACGTGAGCGGCATGAGCCCCAAGGATCGTGACATCGCCATGGTGTTCCAGTCCTACGCGCTGTACCCGACCATGAGCGTGCGCGAGAACATCGAGTTCGGCCTCAAGATCCGCAAGATGCCGCAAGCCGACATCGATGCCGAAGTGGCGCGCGTGGCCAAGCTGCTGCAGATCGAGCACCTGCTCAATCGCAAGCCGGGCCAGCTGTCTGGTGGTCAGCAACAGCGTGTGGCCATGGGCCGTGCGTTGGCGCGTCGCCCGAAGATCTACCTGTTCGACGAACCGCTGTCCAACCTCGACGCCAAGCTGCGCGTCGAGATGCGCACCGAAATGAAGCTGATGCACCAGCGCCTCAAGACCACCACGGTTTATGTGACCCACGACCAGATCGAGGCGATGACCCTGGGCGACAAAGTGGCGGTGATGAAGGACGGCATCATCCAACAATTCGGCACGCCGAAAGAAATTTACAACGACCCTGCTAACCTATTTGTGGCAAGCTTTATCGGTTCACCACCCATGAACTTCGTTCCCATGCGCCTAAAACGCAAAGACGGTCATTTGGTTGCGCTGCTCGACAGCGGCCAGGCCCGTTGCGAATTGCCGCTGAGCATGAACGACACGGGCCTGGAAGACCGCGATGTGATCCTGGGCCTGCGCCCGGAGCAAATCGTGCTGGCGACGGGGGAAGGCAATGGGTCGTCGAGCATTCGTGCCGAAGTCCAGGTCACCGAGCCCACCGGCCCGGACACCCTGGTGTTCGTGCAGCTCAATGACACCAAGGTGTGCTGCCGTCTTGCACCGGACGTAGCACCCCAAGTGGGGGAGACGCTGACCCTGCAATTCGACCCGGCCAAGGTCTTGTTGTTCGACGCCAACACCGGCGAGCGGCTGGGCACCGCTTCTTCATTGCCCGCACAGGGGCATGCCGACAATGTGGCCCAATTCAAGGGTCGCTGAAGCAGGTAACGTATTGTTTTAATTGAAAAAAATGTAACCCGCGTTAGATAAAAACAGTTTAATAACAATAAAGACGAGGATGTAGGGATGAAAAAGCAACACAACAACACCCGGCTGATCTGCCAATTGTCAGCGGCAGCAGCCCTGGTATTGTCCGCCAATGCGATGGCGGCCGATGCATTCAGCGCCGATTCCAAGTGGATGACCGGCGATTGGGGCGGCGAACGTACCAAGCTGATCGAGCAAGGTATCGACATCAAGGCTGACTACGTAGGGGAGATGGGCTACAACGCCCACGGTGGCTTCAACGACGACAAGACCGGTCGCTACTCCGACCAGTTCGGTCTGGGCGTGGCACTGGACCTGCAAAAACTGTGGGGCTGGGACAACACCCAAGCCAAGATCCAGTTCACCAACCGTAATGGCCAGAACATTTCCAACGACCGCATTGGCGACCCGCGTGCCGGCACGCTGAGCTCGTCCATGGAAGTCTACGGTCGTGGCCACATGGTGCGTCTGACCCAGTTCTGGATCCAGCACCAGATGTTCGACAACAAACTGGATGTGAAACTCGGTTACTTCGGTGAAGGCGAAGACTTCAACACCTTCCCGTGCGACTTCCAGAACCTGTCGTTCTGCGGCTCCCAGGTCGGTAACTACGTGAACACCTGGTACAACTGGCCGGTCAGCCAGGCGGCGATCCGCGTGAAGTACAACATCACGCCAGAGCTGTATGCGCAAATCGGTGCCTACAACCAGAACCCATCGCAGCTTGAACACGGCAACGGCTTCAAGCTCAGCGGCAGCGGCACCAAGGGCACCGTGATTCCGGTGGAATTGGTCTGGTCGCCGAAGGTTAATAACCTGCCGGGCGAATACCGTGTGGGTTACTACAAGAGCGCGGCCGATGCTCCGGATGTACGTGAAGACGTCAACGGCGGCAATGCTGTCCTCACTGGCGCAGACTTCCGTACCCGCAGCAGCAAGAAAGGCTACTGGTTCGTTGCCCAACAGCAACTCACCACGCATAACGGCGACGCTTCCCGTGGTCTGAACATCGCGGCCAACGCGACCTTCCACGACAAGGAAACCAACCTGGTCGACAACTATCAGTCGCTCATGCTGGTGTACAAAGGCCCATTCGATGCGCGTCCAAAAGACGACGTCGGCATTGGCGCCGCGCGCCTGCACGTCAACAACGACGTGAAGAAAAACGCCGAACTGCTCAATGCCGCCAATGGTGTCAGCGATTACGACAACCCGTTGTACACGCCGATCCGCGAAACCGAATACAACTTCGAAATCAACTACGGCTTCCACGTTACCAACTGGCTGACCGTGCGTCCCAACCTGCAGTACGTCGTGCAACCTGGCGGCGTGGATAAAGTCGACAACGCGTTGGTGGCTGGCCTGAAAATCCAGTCTACGTTCTAACGCTGTTGCGATAAGCTCCTTCTCTCTGTGCGCATTTTGCGGGTAGCCATGGCTATCCGCTTTTTTTGGGTGGCACTGTGAAGATATTCAGGACCGTGGCACATGCATGAGCAACCGCTGCAACGCTTTTTCAAATCCCTGCGCGAGCGTCCGGTGTTTGCCTGGGAGCGCTTTCAGATGCGCGACGTGTTGGTGATCGACCATCCGCTGTGCCAGGCGGTGTTCAGTCGTCAGGGCGCGCAACTGCTGCATTTTCAGCCCCGTGGCCAGAAACCATGGCTGTGGTGCGCGGCCAAGTGGCCGCAAGTCGGCGCCATACGGGGTGGCGTGCCGGTGTGCTGGCCGTGGTATGGCCGCCACCCCAGCGAGAATGCCTGGCCGTCCCATGGTTGGGCGCGCTTGATCGACTGGAAACTGCTCGACAGCAGCACCGACGACGAAGGCGTGCGCCTGCACTGGCAATTGCAGCTGTGCGATTGGCAGGTGGACTTGCATGCGCACCTGGGCGAAACCCTGGAGCTGCGCCTGAGCACCGAGCATCAGGACGAGTTGCCGTGCCAGTTGAGCCATGCTTTGCACGCTTACTGGCGTATTGGTCACGTCGACGAGATAGCGCTGTCTGGGCTCGACGGCGCTCAAGGTTATGACCAGCTCAATCGTCAGGCTTGCCAGCAGGAAGGCGAATTGCGGGTGGACGGTGGGTGCCAGCGGGTATTCCAGCATGAGGGTGAGTTACACCTCAAGGACCACGCCTGGCAGCGCGAACTGTGTATCGACACCGGTGACAGCGCTGACACCGTGGTATGGCATCCTGGCAGCCGGCCGCTGTTGGGCGTCAGTTTCAACGAGGCGTCGGGGTTTGTGTGCGTGGAGTCGGCGATGGCCGGTGCCAGTTTGGCGCCGGGGGAGAGGGCGCACCTGAGTTTGCAGGCGAGAGCGGGGGTTTAGCGGTGCGACGATTCGACTTGCCCCCGATAGGGCCAGTGAAGCCAACACACAGGCCGGCTTAGTTGAACTCATCCCCAACCGGATACCGGCTGTCATTCAAACTCTCTTTGATCTTGCGCAAATGCGGCTGGAAATCCACCCCGCGACGCAAGGTCATGCCGGTGGCCAGCACGTCCAGTACCGTCAGCTGGATGATCCGCGAAGTCATCGGCATGTAGATGTCGGTGTCTTCCGGCAACGGAATATTCAGGCTCACTGTACTGGCCTTGGCCAGCGGCGAGTTCTCGGCGGTCACGCCCAGCACGGAGGCACCGTTTTCGCGGGCGATACGGGCTACTTCCACCAGTTCACGCGTACGCCCGGTGTAGGAAATAATCACGAACAGCTCGCCGGTATGCGCCACCGACGCGATCATGCGCTGCATCAGCACGTCGGCATGGGCGGTGACCGACAGGTTGAAGCGGAAGAATTTGTGCAAGGCATCCATCGCCACCGGGGCTGAAGCGCCCAGGCCGAAGAAGTGGATCTGCCGCGCCTGGATCAACAGGTCCACAGCCTTGCTGATAAGGGCGGGGTCCAGCGCCTGGCAGGCACTGTCCAGGGAGGCGATGGCGCTGCCGAAGATCTTCTGGGTATAGGCCTCAGGGTTATCATCGGCCTCCACGGCGCGGCTGACATAGGCCGCGCCACTGGCCAGGCTTTGCGCCAGTTGCAATTTGAGTTCAGGGTAACCGCTGACGCCGAACGAACGGCAGAAACGGTTGACCGTCGGTTCACTGACCGACGCGGCTTGGGCGAGAGCGGCGATAGAGAAGCGGGTCGCCTGCTGCGGGTTGAGCAGGATGACCTCGGCGACTTTTTTCTCGGCCTTGTTCAATTCTTCGAGGCGGTTCCGGATCTGTTCCAGAAGATTTCGCACGCGGTCCATTCAGTCTTTCCTTCGGGCGACGATGCAAATAAAGGGCGGCAGCCAATCGACGAGTGGCTTTTCGCGGTGGCCTATCCTACTGAGGGTAGCTGAACACCACCACTCGGAATGCGCATTTCGGCAAAATGTTGTGGTTATTACTACATTTTTCCTTGAGTGATACCTTGAAAAAAGGTATTTGTAGCTTAACTTGATAAAAGAACAAACATCATGCCTTTGATAACCGTAGAACCCTGCACCTTTGCCCTGTTTGGCGCCTTGGGTGATCTGGCGCTGCGCAAGTTATTTCCTGCCCTCTATCAACTCGATGGCGCCGGGCTGCTGCACGACGATACGCGCATCCTGGCCCTGGCCCGTGAAGCCGGCTCCGAGCAACAGCACCTGGCCCATATCGAAAAAGAACTGCGCAAATACGTCGGCAAAGAACTGGAAGAGACCATCGCCCAGCGGTTCCTGGCGCGCCTGACCTACGTACACGTCGACTTCATGAAGGCCGACGATTATGTGGCCTTGGCCGAAATAGCCGGCACCGAGCAATGCCTGATCGCCTACTTCGCCACGCCAGCGGCGGTGTACGGGGCGATTCTGCGAGAACCTGTCCAAGGTCGGCCTGGCGCAAAACACCCGCGTCGTGCTGGAAAAGCCCATCGGTTCGGACCTGGAGTCCTCGCGCAAGGTCAACGACGCCGTGGCGCAGTTCTTTGCGGAGAACCGCACCTACCGCATCGACCACTACCTTGGCAAAGAGACCGTCCAGAACCTCATTGCCCTGCGGTTCGCCAATAGCCTGTTCGAAACCCAGTGGAACCAGAACTACATTTCCCACGTGGAAATCACCGTGGCCGAGCAGGTCGGTATCGAAGGCCGTTGGGGTTATTTCGACAAGGCCGGCCAACTGCGCGACATGATCCAGAACCACCTGCTGCAACTGCTTTGCCTGATTGCCATGGACCCGCCGGCCGACTTGTCCGCCGACAGTATCCGTGACGAGAAGGTCAAGGTGCTCAAGGCCCTGGCGCCCATAAGCCCGGATGGCCTGACCACCCAGGTGGTACGCGGCCAGTACATCGCCGGCTACAGCGCCGGCAAACCGGTGCCGGGTTACCTGGAAGAAGAGAATTCCAATACCCAGAGCGACACCGAAACCTTCGTCGCGCTGCGGGCCGATATCCGTAACTGGCGTTGGGCCGGGGTGCCGTTCTACCTGCGTACCGGCAAACGCATGCCGCAAAAACT
The DNA here is from genome assembly GCF_054668275.1 of Pseudomonas sp. S3_A03. NCBI lineage: Bacteria > Pseudomonadati > Pseudomonadota > Gammaproteobacteria > Pseudomonadales > Pseudomonadaceae > Pseudomonas > Pseudomonas sp. S3_A03. The sequence goes on along the minus strand of NZ_CP162753.1, from coordinate 2,731,208 downwards.
GTCGCAGATCGTTATCCACTTCAAGGAACCGTCCCACTACATCTTCGCCCCCGAGCAGCGCTTGCAGATCAGCAACAAACTGATCATTCGCCTGCAGCCGGATGAAGGTATCTCCTTGCGTGTAATGACCAAGGAACAGGGCCTGGACAAGGGCATGCAACTGCGCAGCGGCCCACTGCAACTGAATTTTTCCGACACTTATCGCAGCGCGCGCATCCCCGATGCGTACGAGCGTTTGCTGTTGGAAGTGATGCGCGGTAATCAGAACCTGTTTGTTCGCAAAGATGAAATCGAAGCCGCGTGGAAATGGTGTGACCAGTTGATCGCCGGGTGGAAGAAATCCGGTGACGCGCCCAAGCCGTATGCGGCGGGGTCTTGGGGGCCGATGAGCTCCATTGCACTGATCACGCGGGATGGGAGGTCGTGGTATGGCGATATCTGAATTGAAACTGCCTCAGGGCGTAACGGCCCATGAGTACCGTTCGCCGGTGCTGCTGGCGGAGGGCCTGGCTAATGACGTGGCCGAGCAATTGCGCGTGGCCATCAGCGCCCGTGGCGAAGCGACCCTGGTGGTGTCCGGTGGCCGCAGCCCCGTGGCGTTTTTCCAGAACCTGGCCAAGCAAGGCCTGGACTGGTCAAAGGTCACCATTACCCTGGCCGATGAACGCTGGGTGCCGGTGGAGCACGCCGACAGCAATGCCGGTTTGTTGAAGCAGCACCTGTTGCAAGGCCCGGCGGCCAAGGCCAGGTTTTTGAGCTTGTACAGCGCGACGCCAACCCTTGAAGACGCTGCCGAGCAGGCCGATCGCCTGCTGGCCGAACTGCCGGCCATTGATGTGCTGGTGCTGGGCATGGGCGACGACGGCCACACCGCTTCGCTGTTTCCCAACAGCCCGAACCTCGCCGAAGCGCTGAAGGCCGACGGTACCCGCCGTTGCTGGCCGATGCTGGCGCCGACCGTGCCGCATCAGCGCCTGACCATGAGTCGCGCGTTGCTGGCCACGGCCAATTACACCGTGCTGTCGATTTCCGGCAGTTCGAAGTTGACCACCTTGAGCGCGGCCCTGGCCAGTGACGATGTTGCGGCCATGCCGATTCGCGCGTTTTTGCAACCTACATTAGAGATTTACTGGTGCCCATGAGCCAAGGATCAGCCGCTATGAAAAGCCCACAACCGACCGTGTCCATGGCGGATAAAGTTGCCCTGATCGACAGCCTCTGCGCCAAGGCGCGGATCCTGCCGGTGATCACCATCGCCCGTGAACAGGACATTTTGCCGCTGGCCGATGCCCTGGCAGCCGGTGGCTTGACCGCATTGGAAGTGACCCTGCGTTCCGAGTTCGGCCTCAAGGCCATCCAGGTGTTGCGTGAGCAGCGCCCGGAACTGTGCACCGGTGCCGGCACTGTGCTCGACCGCCATATGCTCGAAGCGGCTGAAGTGGCAGGCTCGCAATTTATCGTCACCCCCGGCATCACCCGCGACTTGCTGGAAGCCTCGGTACACAGCCCGATCCCATTACTGCCGGGCATCAGCAATGCCTCCGGAATCATGGAAGGCTATGGCCTGGGCTACCGCCGCTTCAAGCTGTTCCCGGCCGAAGTCAGCGGCGGCGTTGCCGCAATCAAGGCCCTGGGCGGCCCGTTCGGCGAAGTGAAGTTCTGCCCGACCGGCGGCGTCGGCCCGGCCAATATCAAAAGCTACATGGCGTTGAAAAACGTGATGTGCGTGGGCGGTAGCTGGATGCTGGACCCGGAGTGGGTCAAGAACGGCGACTGGGCCCGCATCCAGGAAGTCACCGCACAGGCGCTGGCGCTGCTCGATTGAGCTGATTTATCGAATCGTTGTTGCTGTGCTTAACGGCATTTTTGCGGTGCACTTGGTCGGTGTACCGCTTTTTTTTGCCTGTAAAAAATCGCGACAGCGCCACAAAACCGAAGGTGGGAAGGGGCGAGCCCCTCCCACATTTTCAGCGTGTGTTTAGCTGGGTAATGGCGTCGACCAGCACACTCATGTCTGCCGCCGATGTCAGCAACCCCGGCGTCACCCGAATGCAGGTACCGAACGCCGCTCCTGTTCGCGTCGTGGTAAACAGGCCGTACTCCTTGAGCAACCGATCCACCATGACTGGCTGATCGCGCCCCATGAACTTGAACGCGGTGATCCCGCAATACAGCCGCGGATCATCCGACGTCAGCACCTCGATCCCTTCCAACGGCCGTACCCGGCTCACCCAAAGGTCGCGCAGGTAATTGACCCGCGCGCCCTTGGCCGCCGCGCCGCCCAATGCCCGATGTTCTTCAAACACCAGCGGCAGGGTCATCAGCGCCGGAAAATTCGGCGTGCTGTAGGACGTACGTGCGCGTACATCGGTGGCGGGGTAGTGGAACTCGCCCATATCCGGGTCGATATCGGCCAAGCGCTCGGGAGCGATATAGAGAAAGCCGAGCGTCAGCGGCGCGCCAATCCACTTGTGCAGGTTGAAGCCGGCGAACTGGATACCCAAGTCGGCCAGGTTGAACTCGATTTGGCCCAGGGCGTGGGCACCGTCGAGGATCACATCGATGCCATGCTCGCGAGCGGCCTTGGCAATCGCCGCAACCGGCATTACCAGACCGGTGCGGTGGGTGACGTGGGTCAGCGCCATCAGCTTTAAACGCGGGTGCTGGGCGAAGGCATCGCGATACGTCTGCACCAGGCTGTCGAAACTCGCCGGGTGCGTGTGGGACAGTTCGACTACTTCGACCCCGCGAACATCCGTCAGCCAGCGCATGGCGCCTTTGACCGTGTCGTACTCCAGGTCACTGATCAACACCTGGTCGCCCGGTTGCAGACGGTTGTAGTTGCGGATCAGCGACTGCAAGGCTTCGGTGGCATTGCGCGTGAAGGCGACGGACTCCGGGTCGACATCGATCAACCCGGCCAGTTGGCGGCGGATCTCGACGTTTTCGCCGGTCTCGAAGCGTTGGCGCACGTGCAGCGAATTGCTGCGGTTGATAAACGCGACGTGGTCCAGGTACTGCGCCTGCACCGGACGGCTCATGCGCCCGAAGTAGCCGTTTTCCAGATTGATCGGGCCCGGTTCCACGTCATAGCACCGGGCGATGGCCTGCCAGTGATCTTCGTTATCTGCGTTCCTTGGCATGGCGGGGCTCTTAGTCAATGGCGAGGGGCTGGTTTGCCGTGTTTCGCGCGTAGCGGTTCAAGTAATTCGGCCAGGCCGTTGTGGTCGATTTCCTGCATCAACGCCAGCAAACCACCCAGCTCGCCGTGGGGGAAACCTTCGCGGGCAAACCAGTTCAGGTAAGGCCCCGGCAGGTCGGCGATGATCCGGCCCTTGTATTTGCCGAAGGGCATTTGGCGGGTGATCAGTAGTTCGAGTTTTTCGGGGTTCATGGGGATCGGCCGCTTGCGTCGAGACCTTGGAAAATACAGGCATTCTGCATGAAGGCCAAATGACAGATCATGCAAATAACGTACATACAGATGGTTCAATAATTCATAACTTATTGAAAATTAAAAGGAAAATAATTTTTCAAAACCTGGCATGAGCGCTGCAATCATCTAGGCAACCTTCCTCAACCCACATAAGGAATTGAAAAATGACTGACATCAATAAAGAATCGATCTCTGTACTCAACGACCTGATCGAGACCAGCATCGACGGCCAGAAGGGTTTCAAGGAATGTGCCGAAGACATCAAGCACCCAGAACTCAAAGCGCTGTTCGCCAAGCGCTCCGCTGATTGCGCGACTGCCGCTGCCGAACTGAAAACCGCTGTGCGTGCATTGGGTGGTGATCCGGAAGATTCCGGCAGCGTCGCCGGCGCACTGCACCGTGGCTGGGTCGACGTGAAGTCGATGGTGACCGGCAAAGACGAAGAGGCTGTGCTGAACGAAGCCGAGCGCGGTGAAGACCATGCACTCAAGGCTTACCGTGAAGCGATCGAGAAGATCAACCAGCACAACCTGCTGGGCATTCGTGACCTGGTTGAGCGCCAGTACCATGGCGCACAGCGCAACCATGATCAGGTAAAAGCCCTGCGTAACCAGGCACGCGCTCAGTCGTAAGCCCTACGCAGTAAAAAAATGTGGGAGGGGGCTTGCCCCCGATGGCAGTGGTTCAGTCACCGATAAAGTGCCTGACCTACCGCGATCGGGAGCAAGCCCCCTCCCACATTTGTTGTGTGTTGATGATGAAAGTGCAATCAACCAATGCTGATCGGCGGCAGTTCGGTCAGGGTCACGACTTGCTGCTTGCGTGGCGCGAGGATCTCGGCCTCGCCATCCACTACCAGCTCATCGCGCTGGTTGAACACACGGGTGGCGATGCGTACGCGAAACTTCGGCAGTTTTTCAAGGATTTCCAGGCGCACGGTCAGGGTGTCGCCGATCTTGACCGGTTTTTGAAAGCTCATCTGCTGGCCAATATAGATGGTGCCCGGCCCAGGCAGCTCGCAGGCCACGGCTGCACTGATCAACGCGCCGCTGAACATGCCATGGGCGATACGCTCCTTGAACAGGGTGGCCTTGGCGTATTCGGCATCCAGGTGCACCGGGTTGTGGTCGCCGGACATGGCGGCGAACAACTGGATATCGCGCTCTTCGACGGTCTTGCTGTAGCTGGCGGTCTGGCCGACTTCGAGGGCTTCGTAAGGGGTATTGGTTACCTGGGTCATCTAAAGGTGCATCCTGTGGCTAATCGGTAATTTAACAGGCTGATTTTTAAGCGGAATTTATTCGCAGTGGACCGGCCTGCGCAGGGTCAGGGCCTGGTCGAGCCACGTCAGCACATCCGCGGTGACTTCATCGCGGTTGGTTTCGTTGAACACTTCGTGACGCGCCTGCGGGTAGATATTGAGTTGCAAATGCTGACAGCCGGCCTCACGCAGGGCGGTGGCCAGACTGTTGAGACGCTTGCCCTCACTCACCGGATCACATTCGCCGCCTATGACCAGGATCGGCAGGCCCGGATCGATCTGCGCGAGGTTGGACGCTTTGCTGATTTGCTGCAAGCCGCCGAGCAAATCGACCCACAGTTGGTTGGTGCAGCGAAAACCGCAAAGCGGGTCATTGATGTACTTGTCCACCTCTGCGGGGTCGCGGCTGAGCCAGTCGAACGCCGTGCGGTTGGGCTTGAACGCTTTGTTGAACGAGCCGAACGACAGGAACTCGATCAGCGCGCTGCGACCGCGCAAACCCTGGCGCACACGCTCGGCGCGGGCGATCACGCGGGCGGCGCGGTATAGCGCCACCGGCTGGAAATTCGACCCACTGAGAATCGCCCCGTGCAGGCTGGCGCTGTGGTGCAACAGGTAGGCCTGGGCGATGTAGCTGCCCATGCTGTGGCCCAACAATATGATCGGCAACCCTGGGTGCTGCTGGCCAATGTGCTGGTTGAGACTCGCCAGGTCGCCCACCACTTTGTTCCAGCCATCCTCCTCGGCGTACAACCCCAGCGTGCCTTCATCGGCGGTGCGGCCGTGGCCACGCTGGTCCGGCGCATACACACCATAGCCGGCGGCGCACAGGGCCTTGGCCAACCGCGCATAGCGCCCGCTGTGCTCGGCCATGCCGTGGGACAGCATGACCACCGCATGGGCCGGCTCGTCGGGCATCCATTGATTGACGTACAGGCGGCTGTGGTCATTCGCGGTCAGCCAGTGGGTGCTGTGATTCATGACGCGTCCTTTCTTCAAGGTTGCTCGGGGGTCGTTGCAGTGTATAGCTCATCTGCCAGAGGGCGGGGTATCTGCCTACGCGTCAGGGACAAGATTCATACAATCAATGACACGATTGAGTGTATTTGCCTGTTTGGCTATAGCTGCTAACGTCCCCAAAGCTCCGCTTTTTATAAGCGGCCGGACACCTTCAGGTACAGAGGACAAGAATAATGCAACCTGATTTCTGGAATGACAAACGCGCGGCGGGGGTTCCCAATGCCATCGACCTCTCGGCCTACAAGTCGGTGATCGAGGTCTTCGAGCGTTCCTGCAAGACCTTTGCCGACCGTCCGGCGTTCAGCAACATGGGCATTACCCTGACCTACGCCGAGCTTGAACGCCAGAGTGCGGCGTTCGCCGGCTACCTGCAACAGCACACCGACCTCAAGCCCGGCGAGCGCATCGCCGTGCAAATGCCCAACGTGCTGCATTACCCGATTGCCGTGTTCGGCGCCCTGCGCGCCGGCCTGATCGTGGTCAACACTAACCCGCTGTACACCCCGCGCGAGATGCGCCACCAGTTCAAGGACGCCGGCGTGCGTGCCCTGGTCTACCTCAACCTGTTCGGTTCGCGGGTACAGGAGGTGTGCAACGATACCGAGATCGACTACCTGATCGAGGCCAGGATGGGCGACTTCATGCCCGCCGCCAAAGGCTGGCTGATCAATACCGTGGTCGACAAGGTGAAGAAAATGGTCCCCGCCTATCACCTGCCGCGCGCGGTGTCGTTCAAGCGCGCGCTGCGCATGGGCGCCGGCCTGGGCGTAACGCGCCATCCGGTGGGCCTGGATGACATCGCCGTGCTGCAATACACCGGTGGCACCACCGGCCTGGCCAAGGGCGCGATGCTCACCCATGGCAACCTGGTGGCGAACATGCAGCAGGTGCGTGCCTGCATGTCGCAAACCGGCGAGGACGGCCACCCGCTGATCAAGGAAGGGCAGGAGGTGATGATCGCGCCGCTGCCGCTTTACCATATCTACGCCTTCACCGCCAATTGCATGTGCATGATGGTCTCGGGCAACCACAACGTGCTCATCACCAACCCCCGGGACATCGGCGGGTTTATCAAGGAGCTGAAAAAGTGGCGCTTTACCGGGCTGCTGGGGCTCAACACGCTGTTTGTGGCGTTGATGGACCACCCCGACTTCAAGAGCCTGGATTTCTCCCACCTCAAACTCACCAACTCCGGCGGCACCGCACTGATCAAGGCCACGGCCGAGCGCTGGGAGCAACTGACCGGCTGTGCGATTGGCGAGGGCTACGGCCTGACGGAAACCTCGCCCGTGGCGAGTACCAACCCCTATGGCAACAAATCGCGCCTCGGCACCGTGGGCATTCCGGTGCCGGCCACCGCGATGAAGGTGATTGATGATGATGGCGTCGAGTTGCCCCTGGGTGAACGCGGCGAGTTGTGCATCAAGGGGCCGCAGGTGATGAAGGGCTACTGGCAGCAGCCGGCCGCCACCGCCGAGGCTCTGGACGCCGAAGGCTGGCTCAGGACTGGCGATATCGCGGTGATTGATGAGGATGGTTTTGTACGGATTGTCGATCGCAAGAAAGACCTGATCATCGTCTCCGGTTTCAACGTGTACCCCAATGAAATCGAAGACGTGGTGATGGCTCACCCGGGGGTGGCCAACTGTGCGGTGATCGGCGTGCCGGACGAACGCACGGGGGAGGCGGTGAAGCTGTTCGTGGTGGCGCGTGCCGAAGGCGTGAGCCTTGAAGAGCTCAAGAGTTACTGCAAGGCCAACTTCACGGGCTATAAGGTACCCAAGCAGATTGTGCTGCGCGATTCGTTGCCGATGACGCCGGTAGGGAAAATTTTGCGGCGTGAGCTGCGCGACATCGCCTGAGTTGAAATAGATTCAAAATGTGGGAGAGGGCTTGCTCCCGATGGCGGCGTTCAGTCACCAACTGTGTGACTGACCCACTGCCATCGGGAGCAAGCCCCTCCCACATGTGTTTTATGTTGTGCTGAAAGCCTTATTCCAGAGCCTCTCGCTGAGGCATTTCGGCTTTGTTTAAAGTGTGACCAAATATTGTAGGACAGTCATGATAGTGACTGTGGGGCCCTCGTTTGGCTCTAGTCGGCCCTTGGCAAAGCTGCTACTCTCGGCGCGCTTTGTGACGTCTAGGCCTGCTTGAAAGCGCCAGATTCACCTTAAAAAAACATACACCAATAATAATCGCATCAAATGCGATGATGAATTCGCGTCGCTGAGGAGTGGGCTTTCCATGCACGAAGACTTTTGGAAGGATAAGTACCCCGCCGGGATTGCTGCAGACATCAATCCAGACGAGTATCCAAATATTCAGGCGGTACTGAAGCAGTCCTGCCAGCGCTTCGCCAACAAACCGGCTTTCAGCAACCTGGGCAAGACAATCACCTACGGTGAGTTGTACGAATTGTCCGGCGCCTTCGCCGCGTACCTGCAACAGCACACCGACTTGAAGCCCGGCGACCGAATCGCCGTGCAACTGCCCAACGTCCTGCAATATCCCGTCGCCGTGTTCGGTGCCATCCGTGCCGGCCTGATCGTGGTCAACACCAACCCGCTGTACACCGCGCGGGAAATGGAACACCAATTCAACGATTCCGGCGCCAAGGCCCTGGTCTGCCTGGCCAACATGGCGCATCTGGCGGAAAAGGTCGTGCCCAAGACCGCCGTCAAGCACGTGATTGTCACCGAAGTCGCCGACCTGCTGCCGCCGCTCAAGCGCCTGCTGATCAACAGTGTCATCAAGTACGTGAAGAAAATGGTCCCGGCGTACCACTTACCGCACGCGATCAAGTTCAACGATGTGCTCGCCAAAGGCCATGGCCAGCCGGTCAGCGATGCCAGCCCGGCCAGCAGCGAAGTGGCGGTGCTGCAATACACCGGCGGCACCACCGGCGTGGCCAAGGGGGCGATGCTCACCCACCGCAACCTGGTCGCCAACATGTTGCAGTGCAAGGCACTGATGGGCTCCAACCTCAACGAAGGTTGCGAGATCCTGATCACGCCGCTGCCGCTGTATCACATCTATGCTTTCACCTTTCATTGCATGGCGATGATGCTGATCGGCAACCACAACATCCTGATCAGCAACCCGCGTGACCTGCCGGCGATGGTCAAGGAACTGTCCAAGTGGAAGTTCAGCGGCTTTGTCGGCCTTAACACGCTGTTTGTGGCGCTGTGCAACAACGAAGCCTTTCGCAAGCTGGATTTCTCCGCGCTCAAGGTCACCCTGTCGGGCGGCATGGCCCTGCAACTGGCGGCCGCCGAACGCTGGAAAGCCGTGACCGGCTGTGGCATCTGCGAAGGCTACGGCATGACCGAAACCAGCCCGGTGGCTACGGTCAACCCGATCCAGCATATCCAGCTTGGCACCATCGGCATTCCGGTGCCCTCGACCCTGTGCAAGGTCATCACCGATGACGGCGTCGAGTTGGCCCTGGGGGAAGTCGGCGAGCTGTGCGTCAAGGGCCCGCAGGTGATGAAAGGCTACTGGCAGCGCCAGGACGCCACCGACGAGATGCTCGACAGCGAAGGCTGGCTGAAGACCGGTGATATCGCGATCATCCAGCCGGATGGCTACATGCGCATTGTCGACCGCAAGAAGGACATGATCCTGGTCTCGGGCTTCAACGTGTACCCCAACGAGCTGGAAGACGTACTGGCCACCCTGCCGGGCGTGCTGCAATGCGCGGCCATTGGTGTGCCGGACGAAAAGTCCGGGGAGCACATCAAGATCTTCATCGTGGTCAAGCCGGGCGCCACCCTGACCAAGGAGCAGGTGATGGAACACATGCGCGCCAACGTCACCGGCTACAAGGTGCCCAAGGCCGTGGAGTTCCGCGATGCGCTGCCGACCACCAACGTGGGCAAGATCCTGCGGCGTGAGTTGCGTGATGAAGAGTTGAAGAAACTCGGCCTTAAAAAGTAACCCGGTCCAAATGTGGGAGGGACGGTGCGCCCCTCCCACATTTTTTGTCCTGTGTGCTTACAGGGCGAACTGCGCGAAGCTCACACCCGCACCCGCCGGGCGTACATCCTTCAAGAACGAATCCTTGTCCGCGCTCAGCTCCAGGGTGATCTCCGGGCTGCGCTTGCCCGCGTTACGCACCACCAAGCCTTCGAGCTTCTCACGCAGGAACGCCGTCGGCACCTTCAGGTGCAGCAACTGGTCGGACTCGGCGTTGTGCATCAACAGGTGAATCCACTCGTACTGGCCGACGGCAATACGGCCTACCGGCAGGTCGAACCACCAGATGTTGCGTTTGCGGTCCAGGTCGGTGAAGTGGCAGTTGTTGACGCCGAGTACGGCACCGCCCAATTCCTGGTTTCTGCGGGCGATGGCCTGTGCTTTATTGAGTTTCATAACCTTCCTACGGGATCTGTTATTCAGCGTTATAGCCTGAATGTGCCGGGCATTCTCGTGGGTTGGCCACAAAACATAAAGCCAAACCTGCCGCTTTCGATGAAATGCCTGCCGCAAAATAATTGAAACTCTGTCGAACGGCCTCGGGTCAATCGCTACGCAATGACCAAAACCTTTGATTGTTCCTTCGGAGAAATACCATGAGCAGCACATCAGATAAGGCAAAAGGTTTGGCGAACGAAGCAGCTGGCAACATCAAGCAAGGCGTCGGCAAAGTCACCGGCAACGACAAGCTGCGCGCGGAAGGTGTGATCCAGGAGAAGAAAGGCGAAGTGCAGCAAGCGGTCGGCGATACCAAAGATGCGGTAAAAAAAGCCACCCGGTAAATCGATATGCCGGCGGTCTTGATGCAGCGCTGCGGCCATCCACGGATGGCCGTTTTTGTATCGGTTACTGCAACTAAACTTTCGAAATTGTTTCAAAGTCGCCAAATGGGCTACTTTGATGTAGAAAACGGCCCCTGAGTCGCCCACGACCTCACCCTCTTTGCGGCGAAAGGAGACGCTATGATCTTTCCGGTTCTCGATGGTCTCAAGCTGCACAAGGTACTGGCGCGCACCGTCAAGGAATTCGTCGATGACGAGATGTCCACCTACGCTTCGGCACTGGCCTACCAGATGCTGTTTTCGCTGTTTCCCTTCCTGCTGTTCCTGATTGCCCTGATCGGTTTCCTGCACTTGCCGGACTTTTTCAGTTGGCTGCGCCTGCAGTCGGAGCTGGTATTGCCGCCCCAGGCCCTGGAGCAGGTCAACCCGGTGATCGACCAGTTGCAACAGTCCAAGGGCGGCCTGCTTTCGGTGGGTATCGTGATTGCGTTGTGGACCGCTTCAGCCGGCGTGCGCCTGATGATGAGCGCGATGAACGCCGCCTACGATGTGGTGGAAGGCCGGCCGATCTGGAAGCGTTTCCCGCTGTCGATTTTCTACACCGTCGGCATCGCCGGCATGCTGCTGGCCGCCGCCGCGCTGATGGTGCTCGGCCCGCAGGTGATGGAGTGGCTGGCCGGGCAGATCGGCATGCAGGAGTTCGTGGTTACCCTGTGGACCATCGTGCGCTGGCCGCTGATCGTGATTCTGCTGATGTTCGCCGTGGCCCTCATGTACTACGTGATGCCCGACGTGGAGCAGCAATTCCGCTTTATCACCCCAGGCTCGGTGTTGGCGGTGGTGGTGTGGATCGTCGCGTCGCTGGGCTTTGGTTATTACGTCAAAACCTTTGCCGACTACAACGCCATGTATGGCAGTATCGGCGCGATCATTGTGCTGCTGCTGTACTTCTACATTTCGGCCGCCGTGCTGCTGCTCGGTGCCGAGATGAATGCAGTGATCGAGCACATGTCGGCCGAAGGCAAGGCGCCCGGCGCGAAGGGGATCGATGAGCCCGCGCAAGAAAAACAGCATGTCTCCGGTCTCGGCCGGGACCACTCCAAACCCACCCCCGTCGAGCCTGATCAATGATCCGTGACATCCTGAAAATGGGCGACGAACGCCTGCTGCGCATCGCCCCTGCGGTTCCGCCGGAAATGTTCGACAGCCCCGAGCTGTGGCAATTGATCGACGACATGTTCCAGACCATGGAGCATGTCGGTGGCGTAGGCCTGGCCGCGCCGCAGATCGGCGTGGACCTGCAATTGGTGATCTTTGGCTTCGAAGCCAGCGAACGTTACCCGGATGCACCGCCGGTACCGCAGACCATCCTGATCAACCCGCTGATCACGCCGCTCAGCCCGGTGTTGGAAGAGGGCTATGAAGGCTGCCTTTCCGTGCCCGGGTTACGCGGCGCGGTGAACCGTTACCAGCAGATTCGCTATGAGGGGTTTGACCCGAAGGGCGAGCCGATTGTGCGTTTTGCCGACGGTTTCCATGCGCGGGTGGTGCAGCATGAATGCGATCACCTGATCGGTCGGTTGTACCCGTCGCGGATTACCGATTTCAGCAAGTTCGGATTTATCGAGGTGATGTTCCCGGACATGGATCCGACGGCCGACGAATAACGTCCACACCGATCAAACGGGTGGAGGGCTTGCCTCGCTACCCTGGTTATTGCAAACCCATCGCAATCATTGGCTTATTACGCTTGTAGCGCACCAACCGCTCACTTAGCGACTGCGGCAGCACGGTGTCCTGGGAAAACCCCATGCGCTGATACAGGCCTTCCAGATCCGGATGGCACAGCAGCCACACCGTGCCGTCCACCCCGGCGACCGCCTGTTGAATCAACCGCGTCGCCAGCCCCTGGCCGCGATAGGCCGGGTCGACGAACATCCCCGTCAGCCACTGTCCACCCACCACGGGGCTCAGGCACAGCCCGGCCACAATTTCTGTATCCCGCACAACCCATAGTCGTCCACCCTTGAGGGCTTTCATCGAAGAGTCATGGCGGCGATAAAACTTGTTCAGCAGCGGCCACAGGGGCTCTGCCAGCAGATCAATGGGCAACTCGGGCATGGTGTTCAAGCACGCGTTATGAAGAGCCGGCGATTATAAGCGCCTTCTGCCGGGTAATAGGTGGTATACCCAATGCTGCATCCCCTTACAGTGGAGTACGCAGCATGGCCAAAGGTATGGATTCAAAGAAAGCCGCGAAGAAAAAACCGGCAAAGACCGCCGATGAAAAACGTGCCGACAAAAAAGCCAAGAAGACCGAAACCGGGCTGTTCGGGCACTGATCACCTTAGCTTCAGCGGTTTTCAGCGGCCAACGCGGCAATCACCGTTGGCCGTGCACTTACCCGTTGTTGAAACGCTGCCAGCGCCGGCCACTCGCGCAGATTGATCGCGTGAATGTCGGCCCAGCGCAGCACCACGAACAAATACACATCCGCTACCGAAAACTGTGAACCCATCAAGTAGTCCTGCCGCTCCAGCGTCTGTACCAGAATCGCAAAGCGCTTGAGTAGCGTGGCCATGAACATCGCCTTGATGTCACCTTGGATCGCGCTGTTGAAGAACACCGCTAACCCGCCATGCACTTCGCTGGCAATGAAGTTCAGCCATTCCTGCAAGCGCACGCGCTCCCAGCTGCCATTGGCCGGGGCCAACTCAGCGTCGGGTTTGAGGTCGGCGAGGTATTGCAGGATGGCGCTGGCTTCGGTCAGCACCTGACCATTGTCCAGTTGCAGCGCCGCCACATAACCCTTGGGATTGATCTGCAAGAAATCTTCGCCATCGGCGGTGGTTTTTGCCTGGTTGTCGACTCGCACCAGGTCAAAGGGCAGCGCCAATTCGCGCAGCACGATATGCGGGGCGAGGGAGCAGGCGTTTGGAGAAAAGTACAGTTTCATCAGGGGGCGGCTCCGCAGAATTTGCGCCAGTCTCGCGGGCATGCCACCGTGGGTAAAATTAAACCTTCAGCGCCCTGCCATAAGGACAGCGACTGCCATGATGAATCTGATGCACTGGCGCCTTCTGGTGGCCGTGGCCGACCACGGCAGCATCACCGCCGCCGCCGAGCGCGTGGGCATGACCCAATCCGCCGCCAGCCAGGCCATGGCCGGCATGGAGGCGGCCCTGGGCGCGCAACTGTTCACCCGAGCCCCGCGCAACACCTTGCCCACTGCCCTGGGATTGAGCGTGATCGAACAGGCGCGGGTGATGCTGGGCGCCTTGCAGACGATTCGCCGCACTGTGGATCATGCCCGGCCGATGCTGCGTGGGAGCATTCGTATCGCCAGTTTCCCGAGTGTGCTGGCTAAGTTTCTAACGCCGCAGTTGCAGCGTTTCGCCCAGCTGTATCCAGGTATCGAGGTCACTCCCCTCGAAGTGACCGACAGCGAAGTGGACACCTTGCTCGAGGCCGGCCTGATTGACTTGGGCGTGGTGCTCAACCCCCAGCCTGAGCGCAATGCCACATTGCTGGGGCGTGACCTGTGGTTGGCAGTATTGCCCGCGGACCATGCACTGGCACAGCGCCCCTCTGAGGCCAGCGTGTCGCTGGAAGAACTACTTCAACAACCCTTTGTACTCGCCACCGGCGGCTGCACCGCCAATGCCCGCAGCCTTGGCGCCGAGGCCGGGCTGGCGCTGGGCGATATCCGCGTGCAAGTGCGCGAATGGAGCAGCGCCTTCAGCCTGGTGCGTGAAGGAGTGGGCGTGACCCTGGTGCCGGAAATGACCTTGCCCGTCGAGCGCCGAGGCTTGCGCGTCATGCCGTTGAAGGTGCCGGTGCATCGTGAATTTGCGCTGGTGGCAACCCCACGACGCCCGCTGTCCTCCAGTGCCAGCGCCTTGTTGCAAATGCTGGCTCAATAGCAGCCTTGCGCAAACCCCTGTCATCGTTTTGATAGCCCGCTCAAACCACACGCATCAGGCCAGCGGCGCGGCCTAGATTGCCGCCAGGGTTTCTTTCACTGTCCGGGCCTGCGGGTCTGCCGTTTTCGCCGCTACCTGCTGCTCTTGCTGCTGCTTGAGGCGCTCGGCCACTTGCTTGGAAATAGCGTCCTGTTTTTCCTGCGACATGGTCTGCACATCCGCCTCGGTCAAGCCTTGCTCCTTGAGCAACTGCTCACGAATCCGCTCGGCCGGGGATTTGCTCATGTAGTCGGTGAACTCGGCGCGCGCGCCCGAAGCTGCCGTGGTCGACGGCACATCGCTGGTTGCTGCGCTGGCCTGTAACTGCACGCGGGTCTTGGCGAAGGCTTCATCGATACGATCGGTCGCCTTGTCCAGTTCCTTCTGCGCGGCCGGCACGGTCACGCTTTGTTGCACCGCTTGCAGGGCACCGCTGTACAGCGCGCTGGCGGCGGCGTTGGCGGGGTCCATGTCGGGCCGCTTGATCTGTTGCACGGTCGACAGGGCTTGGGTGTTGTTGTTAACCAGCATGATCGGTCACCTGGGAAAATGTACGGTGCAACCGCTGGAGCAAATAGCGTGCCGGGCATCAAAGCCCCGTGTTTGTTGGGGATGGCATGGCCGCTGCGGCAAGACTTGTGCCGCCAGCGGCCAGGCGTTGCCGTCTGATTCGGGAAAACGTCTTGCCGATTCTAGTTGTGACCGTCGAGGGCGAAGTTCTTGAAGCCCTGATGTTGCCTGAGGCGTTCGTAGTAGGCCGCGATGGCGGGGTAGGGCGGATGCTCCGGGAGTGTCATGCGCCAACGGTGCACCGAAAGGCCGATGAGGATGTCGGCCAGGGTGAACTCTTCACCGGCGACGTAGGCCTTTGTTTTCGCGAGCTGCTGCTCCAGCAGACCCATCTTGTCGTTCCAGGCCTTTACACCGGCCTTGATACGCTCCGGGTCCTGATAGTCGGGGTGCTGGCGCACCAAGGCATGGAAAGCGTAACCCCAAGACGGATTGAGTTCGGTGGCCTGCCAGTCCATCCATTGCTCCACCCGCGCCCGTGGCGCGGGTTCGGCGGGCAACAGGTCGTGGCGCTGATAGAGGCTGACGAGGTAGCGGCAGATGGTGTTGGATTCCCACAGCACGCCATGGTCGTCGATCAGCACCGGTATTTGCGCGTTGGGGTTGAGGGCGAGGAATTCGGCGGATTGGGTGGGTTTGAAGCCGATGCCCCAGTTGTCCTCGTGCGCGTAGTCGATGCCCAGTTCGTGGCAGGTCCAGAGTACTTTGCGCACATTGATGGAAGAGGTGCGGCCGAGGATTTTCAGTGAGTGTCCCATGGTGATTCCCTGGCAGTGGAGAGGGAGACAATCTAGCAGGGCCTGCACGCTACGGCGAGATGCCCAAGCGGGCACGGTAAAACAAGGGGGCTTGCTCCCGATAGCAGTGGTCCAGCTAATGAATACTTGGCTGACACGCCGTCATCGGGAGCAAGCCCCCTCCCACATTTTGACCGAGTAAAGGTCTTAACAGCGCGGAGTATGTTGGTCCATGGCTTTGCCCACCAGCAAGACGGACAGCTCGCTCAGTTGATGAATGGCCAATGCCACATCACGCTGTTTACCACTGAGGTCATTGGACAGGTCGAGCAACAAGGTGCTCACGGCAGACACGGTTTCGTAGCTGTTGATCAGCAGGGTTTCGGTGGAGGAACCAGGAGTGACAGTGAAGAGCGTATGCGTGGGGATGCTTTGCATTGTTGACGTACCTGATGTGGCTGATACCTCATCGCTACTCAACGAGGGTGGCAGCTGTACGCAGGTTAGTAGACCGGTGGACACTCAAAGCCGGCGCACCCGAAGATGCCCTACGCACAGCCGCCATAAAACAGAAAAGGCTCATGCACTAAGAGTGACCAATAGTCGGGCTACTAAACCCGATCACCGAAAAATTCAGCGACCGGCCAACCTTAAAGACCACCTCCCAGGCACACAAGCCGGCGGATTCTGACGTAAGCGTAGGCAACCGGGCAAGGGGCTTACCGCGATGTCAGCCCCGTCTTACAGGCGTCTTACGTGCTTTCCCGTACCTGCAACTCAAACCCCATATCCACCACCGGTTTGGCGATCTTGTTACCCGCCATGATCGTCAACAAATGTTCCGCCGCGCGCCGGCCAATGGCTTCCCGTGGCGTGCTGATGCTGCTCAAGCGCGGCACCATGAACGCCGACGCGGGCAAGTCGTTGAAGCCCAGCACCGCCACGCGCTCCGGCACTTTAATACCATGGCGCATCGCTTCCAGCAGGGCGCCATGGGCCAGGTCGTCGTTGCCGAAGAAGACCGCATCCACATCCGGATGCGCGGCCAGCAGTTGCAAAAACAACTCACCGCCCAGGCCCACGGAAGACGGGCGCGGCGTGAGCAGTTCCAACGCCGGGTCGTACTTGCCCGCCTGTTGCAATGCCCGGCGGAACCCTTCGCCGCGCAGCAGGGTGCGTTGGTCCAACTGGGCGCCGATATAGGCCAGGCGTTTGCGCCCACGGGACAATAAATGCGCCGCCGCTGTTTCGCCCGCGGCCAGTTGCGAGAAGCCCACGCAGTTCACGCCCGCATTCGGGTCCAGGTCCATCATGTATACGCAGGGCACGTTACTGGCCTCGACCATCCGTCGGGCGCTTTCGGTGCGATCGAACCCCGTCAGCAGCAAACCCCGAGGCTGGTAGGCCATGTAGTTGCGCAGCAGATTTTCTTCTTCATCGCGCGAATAGTGGGAGTTGCCGATCAGCACTTCGAAGCCCTTGGGCCGCAGCACCTGGTGAATGGCTTCGAGGGTTTCGATGAACAGCAGGTTGGACAACGACGGCACCAATACCACCACCGAATGGCTCTGGGCCGAGGCCAGGGCGCGGGCGGCGGGGTTGACCACGTAGTTGAGTTCGGCGGCGGCGTGCTGCACTTTTTCGACCAGCTCAACGGCGACGGTGCTGATGCCACGCAAGGCGCGGGAAGCGGTAATCGGGCTGACGCCGGCCAGGCGGGCGACTTCGTTAAGGGTCGGGCGACCCGTGGTGCGCGTATTTTTATCGTTCTTGGAGGTCATCAGGCGGCTTGCCAAACAAAAATCGAGGCACTAAGGTAGCGCTGTCTCCAAATGGCTGCAAATTATTGAACTCTGGGTTGCCTGATCCGGTTCAAATGATTGGAGCGGATGCACGCGTCACTCCATAAAAATGACAAGACGGCGCGGGAAAAGCCTGTTTTTGCACTTGCCTCAAGGCGTGCAAAGGTAGCGCTATCTGCGTCTTGAGGTGTTTCATGAGTCAACCTGTTACCGCCCTGGTCATCATGGGCGTCGCCGGCTGCGGCAAGACCAGTGTCAGCGAGGCCCTGTGCCGGCTGAACGGCGCCACTGCCATTGAAGGCGACAGCTTTCACCCCGCCGCCAACATCGAAAAGATGAGCGCAGGCCACCCCCTCGACGACGACGACCGCGCCGGCTGGCTCGACATCCTCTGCGATGAACTGCGCCGCTCTCTTAAAGCCGGTGAACACCCGGTGCTCACCTGTTCAGCCCTGAAGAAGAAATACCGCGACCACCTGCGTGAAGCCGCGCCGGGCCTGGGTTTCGTCTTTTTGGAACTGACCCGTGAAGTGGCCTCGGACCGCGTGTCCCATCGCCCCGGCCATTTCATGCCGGCAAGCCTCATAGACAGCCAGTTCGCCACCCTTGAATCGCCCAAAGGCGAGCCGCTGACCCTGGCCCTCAACGCCAGCGAAGACAGCGTTGAGGCCCTGGCCGAGCAAACCAACGCCTGGTGGCTTCTGCACGGTTTTGAACGAACTGATTAATTTTTTGCCGGAAAAGATAGCGCTATCCCCGGAAGGAAATTCAACACCCGCTTTAATAACAACAACAAACAGGAGAGACCCCCATGTTTGGCATGTCCCACGAGTCGTACCTGCTGCTAGATGCAGTCGTCACCATCATCGGGTTGATCGTTCTGATCACCAAGTTCAAGGTTCACCCCTTTATTGCGTTGATCATCGCGGCCGGCTTCCTCGGCCTGACCTCGGGCATGCCCGTGGACAAGATCATCAAGGCGTTCCAGGACGGTTTTGGCGGGGTGCTCGGCTTTGTCGGCATCATCCTCGCGCTGGGCACCATGCTCGGCAAGATGATGGCCGAATCCGGCGGCGCCGATCAGATCGCCCAGACCCTGATCCGCGCTTTCGGCAAGGACAAGGTCCAGTGGGCCATGATGTTTGCCGCCTTCCTGGTGGGCATCCCGCTGTTCTTCGAGATCGGTTTTGTACTGCTGATCCCGCTGGTGTTTATTGTTGCGCGCCGCACCGGCGTGTCGTTGATCAAGATCGGCATCCCGCTGCTGGCCGGCCTGTCGGCGGTGCACGGCCTGGTGCCACCGCATCCGGGCCCGCTGCTGGCCATCGGCGTGTTTGGCGCGGACATCGGCAAGACCATCCTGTACGGCCTGATCGTCGCCCTGCCGACTGCCATCATTGCCGGCCCGATCTTCGGTACGTTCATCGCCAAGTACATCCCCGGCAACCCGTCCCAGGAGCTGGTCGACCAACTGGCCCGCGAGACCGATAACAAGTCGCTGCCAAGCTTCGGCATCACCCTGGTCACCGTGCTGTTGCCGGTGTTCCTGATGCTGCTCAAAACCTTCGCCGACATCGCGTTTGCCGAAGGCAACGTAGTGCGCAACTGGATGGACATGATCGGTCACCCGATCACCGCCTTGCTGCTGGCGCTGCTGCTGTCGCTGTATACCTTCGGCACTCGCCAGGGCATCCACGCCAAGCAGATCCTCAAGCTGCTCGACGCAAGCCTGGCGCCCACCGCTGCGATCATCCTGATCATCGGTGCCGGTGGTGGCTTCAAGCAGATGCTGGTGACCAGCGGCGTGGGTGACGTGATCGGCCATATGGCGGTGAACGCGCAGATCAACCCGATTCTGCTGGCGTGGCTGGTGGCGGCGGTGATCCGCGTGGCCACCGGTTCCGCGACCGTGGCGACCATCACTGGCGCGGGCATCGTGGTGCCGGTGGTAGGAATGATCCCAGGGGTTAACCGCGAATTGCTGGTGTTGGCGACGGGGGCGGGCTCGTTGATCTTGTCTCACGTCAACGATGCGGGGTTCTGGCTGGTGAAGCAGTACTTCAACATGACCGTGGCAGAAACCTTCAAGACCTGGACGGCGATGGAAACCATCCTGTCCATCGTGGCACTGATCTTCATCATGCTGCTGTCGTTGGTGGTCTAACAGACACCCAATGAAACCGGGCTGATAACCCAATTAAAATGTGGGAGGGGGCTTGCTCCCACATTTTGACCGAGTCAGATTCAGGCTTTAGCGACTAGCCCATCCGCTCGGAACATCGCGCGAATCCCGCGTACCGCCTGGCGAATCCGGTCCTGGTTCTCGATCAGCGCAAAGCGCACATGATCATCCCCATACTCACCAAAGCCGATGCCCGGTGACACGCACACCTTGGCCTCCAGCAGCAGCTTCTTGGCAAATTCCAGCGAGCCCATGGCGGCGTACTGTTCGGGGATCTTGGCCCAGACGTACATCGACGCCTTCGGGTTCTCGACCATCCAACCCAGCTCATGCAGGCCCTTGACCAGCACATTGCGGCGCTGGCGGTATTGCTCGGCGATGTCTTTCACGCATTGCTGGTCGCCTTCCAATGCCGCAATCGCCGCCACCTGCAGCGGGGTGAAGGTGCCGTAGTCGTGGTAACTCTTGATGCGGGCCAGGGCGTTGACCAGTTCCGGGTTGCCCACCATAAAGCCGATGCGCCAGCCGGCCATGTTGTAGCTCTTGGACAGGGTGAAAAACTCCACCGCAACGTCCTTGGCGCCCGGCACCTGCATGATCGACGGGGCTTTCCAGCCGTCGTAGACGATATCGGCGTAGGCCAGGTCGTGGATCACCAGCACGTCGTATTGCTTGGCCAGCGCAATCACCCGTTCAAAGAAATCCAGCTCCACGCACTGCGCGGTGGGGTTGGACGGGAAGCCGAGAATCATCATCTTCGGCTTGGGGATCGAGCCGCGAATCGCCCGCTCCAGCTCGTCGAAGAAGTCCACGCCGGGCACCAGCGGCACCGAGCGCACTTGGGCGCCGGCAATCACCGCGCCGTAGATGTGAATCGGGTAGCTCGGGTTGGGCACCAGCACAGTGTCGCCCTGGTCCAGCGTGGCCAGCATCAAGTGCGCCAGGCCTTCTTTTGAACCAATGGTCACAATGGCTTCCGACTCGGGGTCGATGTCCACTTCATAGCGGTCTTTGTACCAGCGCGAAATCGCCCGGCGCAGCCGCGGAATACCTTTGGAGGTGGAGTAGCCGTGGGTGTCTTCACGCTGGGCCACTTGCACGAGTTTTTCGACGATGTGCGGCGGCGTGGCGCCGTCGGGGTTACCCATGCTCAAGTCGATGATGTCTTCGCCGCGCCGACGCGCAGCCATCTTCAGCTCGGCAGTGATGTTGAATACGTAAGGGGGGAGTCGATCGATGCGCGCAAAGCGGCGCGGCGAACCTTGTTCGGCCATTGTTGCCTCGAAGTACGTAAGCGCCCGGAACCGTCCGAGCGACGTCGGCCACTGCGGTGGCCTGCGGGGCAGACAATACGGTCCGTGATGGCCAGTTGTCTAGATGCGTAGGAAAATTTTCCGGTTGAAGCGCTGCGTGAAAATGCCCCTATACTCGATGCGGGTTTGTTCCCTCATAAGAAGGAGACTGTTCGTATGGATCAGCAGACAAGACAACCGCTGGAGCCACGCATGGAAGCAGGCAAGGCGCTGGTGATCGCCGGGGTACAAGGGCGTTATTCGAAGGCCACCGTCGGCGATATACCCAGGTTGTGGGAGTTGTTCGACACCTGCGTCAAAGACATCAAAAAGCGTGTCGGCGGTGTGACCTATGGGGTTTGCCATAACCCCCACCATGGCGAATTCGATTACATGGCCGGCGTGGAAGTCCCGGCCAAAAGCGCGGTGCCGAGCAACTTTGAAGTGATCGAAATTCCACCGCTCAACTATGCCGTGTTCCCGCATCACGGCCCGGTGCAGGCGTTGGAACAGACCTACGAGCGCATCATGTTCGAGTGGCTGCCGCACTCGGGCTACAAGGTGATGGGCGCGGATTTCGAGCGCTACAGCGCCGATTTTGATGCGCGCAAAGGCACGGGCACAGTGGAGATCTGGTTACCGGTTGGAGAGCGCGGCTGACTGCAATCATGCGGGTGCCGGCTTGCTGGCGCCTGCAGAGGCACCTCAGCCACCAAAGCTGCGTTGGTAAACCTCAGCGGATTGCCGTATGGCTTTCGCCACTTCAGGCGCTGACCGGCAGTAATCGTCTTCGCGCTTGAGCACGACTTCAAGCGTCTGGAGGAACGTCTGGATGCGTGTTTGGGGTACGCACTCGAAGCGTTGGGCTATTCATCGAACAAATCCTCTAACTCCTCCAGCGTCGGCAGGGTCACGGGTACCAATTTGACCTCGCTGCCCAAGGCCGCCATCACCCGGGCGTAAGCATTCATGGAAACCGAGAGGCTTCCTTGTTCAATTTCAATCAGTTTCTGCCGGGTAATGCCCGCAAGCTTCGCCAGGTCGGCCTGTTTATAGCCCCGATTGAGGCGCATGGCGCGGATTTGATGACCGAGTCGTTGGGTAATAACCGAGGCGTCCATGTTACGTATTCGTTACTTTTGAAAGGTGAAGTCATATATACGTTACATTTCGGCAGTGTCAACGGTGGCCCGACCAAACACCCACCTCAACCTGCGCTCGTAGCCCACCCGCCCTTTATAGGCCTCGCCGCTGTCCACCCATCCGAGCCCCAGATACAAGCCCATCGCCGCCACATTGTCGGTATCCACCGACAACTCCAACGCCTTGATCTGCGGCCACGCCTCAAGCGCCGCCGCCGGCAATGCCTGCAGGCACGCCTTGCCGAACCCACGGCCCTGTTGCCGGCGATCCACCTGCAAGGCATGCAGCGTGGCGCTGTGTTCGTCGGCCCAGTGCGGCAGGCACGGCGGGCGCTTGAGCAACAGGAAGGCCACGGGGAAATCATCGGCCAGCAGCGCAAAGCCTTTGACGCCGGGGCTGGGTTTAGCCAACAGGCTATTGAGCGCGCAATACATGTCGCCGCAAAACGGTAACTGCTCGGGATGCACTTCGATGGCGCTGACGTGCTGTTGCTGTGTGGCTGTCAGCGCCGCGTAATCGACCAGGCGGGTGTGCATCGGGGTGTCCGAACGGCTGCAAGTAAGGCCGCAGTCTATCGGGTTTGGCGGGGTTGAAATTATTTTCAGCGGTCTGTCGATTGGCCCACGGCGCGTTCGACTAAGGGTGTCTTCCATGATTTTCCATCCCAGGAGTCAACACCATGAGCACTGCAATCAACACCCTGATCGAACACTGGAAACACGCCGTACTGGCCCGTGATATCGACAAAATTGTCAGCTATTACGCCGACGATATCGTCTCGTTCGACGCCGTTAGCGCCCTGCAATTCAAGGGCAAGGCCGCTTACCGCGAACACTGGAAGGCGTGCATGGAGCATTGCCCTGGCCCCGGTATTTTCGAGTTCCACGAACTGCGCATCGTGCAGGCCCAGGACAGCGCCTTTGCCCACTGGCTGGCCCATTGCGGCGGCGCCGGGCCGGATGGCGAGGTAAAGGCCTGCTGGATGCGCGTCACCGCCGGTTATCAGCGATTCAACGGCGAATGGAAAGTGGTGCATGAGCATTGGTCGGCCCCGTTCGATATGGCGACAGGCACCGCGCTGTTCGACCTGAAACCTTGAGCGTCGCGAACTATAGTCAATAGTCCGAAAACGGAGAACGCCATGAAATACCTGTGCCTGATCTACAGCAACGAACAGGTGCTGCACACCTCGCCCGACAGCCCTGCCGACCCGGAATGCCTCGCTTACGCCCAGGCCATCCAGGCCAGCGGGCGCATGCTTGCCGCCGAGCCGCTGGAGTCAGTGAGCACCGCCACCACCGTGCGCATGCGCAACGGCAAGCTGTCGATCACCGACGGGCCGTTTGCCGAAACCAAGGAGCAGCTCGCCGGCTTTTACCTGATCGAAGCCCGGGACCTTAACGAAGCGCTCCAGGTAGCCGGCGGCATCCCGGCTGCTCGGGTCGGCAGCGTGGAAGTGCGCCCGGTGCGCGAATTGAATCTCTGAGTACAACAATCCCAACAATCAGGAGGTTTTTCCCATGTTCCGACAACCTGCCGCGTTTGAACCGTCCATCAGCTGCTTGATCAATGCGCCAAGCCATGGGTTTTCATAATGGCCGGGGCCAGAGCCTCGACCGAAGGCATGCGCGATTGACGCCGCAGATCGAGGCGATCTACCGCAGTGAATCGCGGCGCGTGCTCGCCACGCTGATCCGCCTGCTGGGTGATTTCGACCTCGCCGAAGAAGCCCTCCACGAGGCGTTCTTCGTCGCGGTCGAACGCTGGCCGCAGGACGGCGTACCCAACAACCCCCGCGCCTGGCTGGTCTCCACCGGGCGCTTCAAGGCCATCGACCGCCTGCGCCGCCAGGCGCGGTTCACCCCGTTGTTGCAAGCGCAGGCCGACGAACTGGAAGCGGCCGACTGGAGCGTTGAAGACGTGCAAGACGATCGCCTGCGCCTGATCTTCACCTGTTGCCATCCCGCGCTGGCACCTGATGCCCAGGCGGCGCTGACCTTACGCGAGATCTGCGACCTCACCACGGAAGAAATTGCCCATGCGTTTCTCGTCACGCCCACCACCATCGCCCAGCGCATCGTGCGCGCCAAGGGCAAGATCCGTGAGGCGAAAATCCCCTATCAAGTACCGTCCCTGGCCGAATTGCCCGAGCGCCTCGACAGCGTATTGCGCGTGATTTACCTAGTGTTCAATGAAGGCTATTCGGCGTCCATGGGCGCCGACCTCACCCGCGAAGCATTAACCGGCGAAGCCATTCGCCTGACGCGCTTGCTCATGGAATTGCTGGCGGAACCGGAAGTGATGGGCCTGCTGGCGCTGATGCTGCTGCACGAATCTCGCCGCGCGGCGCGTACCTCGGCCAATGGCGAACTGGTGCTGTTGGATGAACAGGACCGCTCGTTGTGGGATGCGTCCCTGATTGCCGAAGGCTGCACGCTGGTCGAACGCGCGCTGACCACGCGGCGCTTCGGCCCCTACTGCCTGCAAGCGGCGATTGCGGCGGTGCATGCCGAGGCGCCGAGCGCAGGGCAAACGGACTGGCCGCAAATTGTCGGGCTTTACGATGTATTGCTCAGGGCCATGCCGTCGCCGGTGATCGAGTTGAACCGCGCGGTGGCACTGGCCATGCGTGATGGGCCGCTGGCGGGGTTGCAGCAGGTGGAAGCGATCCTGGCGCGCGGCGAATTGCTCGATTACCACTTGGCACACTCGGCGCGTGGGGAGTTCTGCCGGCGGTTGGGGCGGTGGGAAGACGCACGCCTGGCATACGAAAAAGCCCTGTCCCTGACCCAGCAGGTCCCGGAACAGCGCTTTCTTGACAGCCGCCTGGCTGAACTCAAATCGTCCATGCAATGAAGATCAAACTGTGGGAGGGGCTTGCTCCCGATAGCGGAGGTTCAGCCAGCACATCGGATACTGTCACACCGCCATCGGGAGCAAGCCCCCTCCCACAGGTGATCTCAGTGTCAGCAACGGCAGTGCTCGTCACTCCAGCATCTTGCCCAACAACCAACTCCCTGCCGGCCCCGGCGCATGGTGGCGCGACCACAGCGCATCCACCGCCACCGAACGCGGCCAACTGCGTGCGGTGAGTTCGACCAGTTGCCCGCCGCCAAACCGCTCTACCAGCCAGCGCGGAATCGGTGCCCAGCCGAAACCCAGTTGAGCCATCTCCATCAGCATCAGGTAACTGGGCGCCGACCACACGCGCCCGGTGGCGCGGGTTTCATTCGGGTTGATGATGCTGGCCAGGCGCAATTCGCGGTGTTGTTGCAGGGCGTGTGCGGTGATGGACTTGAGCGCCGCCAACGGGTGTTTCGGCGACACGAACAACGCAATTTCCGTGCGCTCGTCCACGGTTGCGCAGGTCAGGTCCGGCGGGTAAACCGCCTGGTGCTCAATAAACGCAATCTGCGCCCGACCGCTCTGCACCAAGGCAATCAAGTCTTCGCATTCGGCGATCAGGCATTCCAGCTCTAGGTCCGGATAGCGCTGTTCAAATGCGCTGAGGGCGCACTCGAAACGGTCGGATTGGTAGGTATCGGACATGGCGATGGTCAGCTTCGGCTCCAGGCCCTGGGCCAACTGGCTCGCCGCCAGTTCCAGGCGGCTGCTGGCCTCCAGCACCTGCTCGGCGCGTTGCAGCAACACATGGCCGGCGGGGGTGAGGGCTGGTTTGCGGCTGCTGCGGTCGAACAGCACCACATCCAAGTCAATCTCCAGGCTGGCCACTGCCGCGCTGACGGTGGACTGGCTCTTGCCCAGCTTGCGCGCGGCTGCGGAAAACGAGCCTTGGGTCGCCGCCTGGACAAACGCCTGCAGCACTTCATGAGAGGCCATGACTATCGCCTTGATCGATGGTTATTGGTTATGAAGTATCGAGACAAGGGGTAATCATGGCAACCTTCCTCACTCACGGAGACCGGTCATGAGCCCTACCAAATCCATCGCTGAACGCGTGTGCCAAGCCATTGGTTTCGAAGCCTTGGCGTTGTTGATCTGTACGCCCTTGCTGGCGTGGATCATGGGCAAGCCGGCCCTGGAAATGGGCATGGTCACCCTGGCGATCAGCCTTATGGCGCTGACATGGAACGTGATTTTCAACGGCCTGTTCGACCGCCTCAAGGTGCGCCTGCAACTGGCCAACACCGCCTGGACCCGCGTGCTTCATGCGTTGCTGTTCGAAGGCGGGCTGATCCTGGTGTGCGTGCCGTTGATCGCGGCGTGGCTGAAGATCAGCCTGTTGCAGGCGTTTGTCCTCGACATCGGCATACTGCTGTTCTTCCTGCCGTATACCTATGTGTATCACTGGGGGTATGACGTGCTGCGCGAAAAGCTCCTACAAAAACATACCGCCCGAAGCCTCGATCCGTTGGCCGGTGATCCAGTGGCTGCCGTCGGCCAACAGGCTGGCGATGGCCCCGCCAATGTCATCCGGTAAACCGGCGCGGCCCAGCGCGGTGTTGTTGGCGACCATGGCATTCAGGCTGGCGTTGTCGCGCACGGCGCCGCCGCCGAAATCGGTCTCGATGGCGCCGGGTGCGAGGACGTTGACGCTGATGCCGCGCCCGCCCAATTCCTTGGCCTGGTAGCGGGTCAGCACTTCCATCGCGCCTTTCATCGCCGCATAGGCCGCGTAACCTGGCAGGCTGAAGCGCGCCAGGCCGCTGGAGACGTTAAGGATGCGCCCACCGTCGCGGATCAACGGCAGCAACTTCTGGGTCAGGAAGAAAGGGCCCTTGAATTGAATCGCCACCAGTTGATCGAACTGCTCCTCGGTGGTTTCAGCAAAGCTGGCGTGAATGCCGATACCGGCGTTATTGATCAGAAAGTCGAAGTGATCCTGTGCGAAAACTTCCTTGAGCACGCCGGCCACTTCACCGACGAAAGCGCCGAAGGTCGCGCTCTGGCTCACGTCCAGCTTGAGCATGGCGGCGCGGCCACCCAATTGTTCGATCTGCGCTACCAAGGCTTGTGCTTCGTCGGCCTTGCTGTGGTAAGTGCCGATGATGTCGACGCCTTGCGCCGCCAGATGCAGCGCGGCGTTCTTGCCCAGGCCACGGCTGGCGCCGGTGATGAGTGCGATTTTACGGGTCATGGTGCAGTCCTCTTCAGATGTGAGCGTGGGACCGAGTGTATTTGTCCGCTTATAACGTGATAAACAGAGCAGAACCGGAATCACTGGCCGGATAAGGCGAACAATCCATGAACAAGTTGGAGTTGCTGCGCACCTTTGTGCGCGTTACCGAACTGTCGAGTTTTACCCAGGCCGGCGAGAGCCTGGGGCTGCCGCGCTCCACGGTGTCCGAGCATGTGCAGGCATTGGAAGAACTGCTCGGTGCGCGCCTGTTGCAACGCACCACGCGCAAGGTGCAAGCCACCCAGGACGGCCGCGTTTTGTATGAGCGCAGCAAGGATCTGCTGGCCCATATGGACGAGCTGGAAGGCCTGTTCCGCCAGGATGAAGCGCAGTTGGCCGGGCGCATCCGTGTGGACATGCCCAACGTGATGGCCCGCGATTTGATCTTGCCGCGCCTGCCGCAGTTCATGGCCGCGCACCCGCTGATCGAGCTGGAAATCAGCACCACCGACCGCCAGGTCGACCTGCTCGCCGAAGGGTTTGATTGCGTGTTGCGGGTCGGCGCGCAACCGGACCAGACGGTGGTGGCGCGGCTGCTGTGCAGCATGCCGATGATCAACTGTGTCAGCGCCGCCTACCTGCAACGCTTTGGTGTGCCGCAAACCCTGGCTGACTTGGCCGGCCACCACTTGGTGCACTACGTGCGACCGTTGGGTTCGCGCTCGGCGGGGTTCGAATACCTGCAAGGCAACAAAGTGCAACGTATCCCCATGGCTGGGCGTGTCACTGTCAGCAGCACCGATGCGTACAAGTCGGCGTGCCTGGGCGGCTTCGGGATTATCCAGGTGCCGGCCCTGGGCATCGGCGATGAGTTGGCCAGCGGCGAGCTGATCGCGGTACTGCCGCAGTACCCGGCGCCGCCCCTGGACGTGTCGTTACTCTACGCCGGGCAGCGGCATTTGCCATTGCGGGTGCGGGTGTTCATGGACTGGTTGGCGGCCATCGTGCAAACCCATCTTTAACGCCGCGCCGACAACTGCTGCGGCGCCAGGAACGCGTCGTGGAAGTAATCGCGCAGCGCCTGCATCGCCGGGGTAAACGCACGCTCGCGGTGCCAGGCCAGGCCGACGCTCATGGGCGTGACGGGGTCGGTGACGGTCAGGGTTTCGATGCGCTTGCCTTCCAGTGACCAGGGCCGGTGCACCAGGTCTGACAGGATCGCCACGCCGCTGCCGTTGGCGACCATGCTGCGTACCGCCTCCACCGAACTGGTGCGCAGCCGCACCTTGGGTGTCTGCCCGGCCTGTTCCCAGTAGCGCATGGCGCTGTGTTCGGCTTCATCCACGGTGAGCAGGATGTAGGGGTGCCGGGCCACCTCGGCCAGGCTGACGCTGGCGTGTTCGCACAGTGGGTGATGGCTGGGCAGCCACAGGCGCCGTTCCGAGTTAAACAGGATTTCGGAGACGATATCGGGGTGGGTCAGGTTGGCAGTGAGCACCACGGCCATGTCGAACTGGCCGTCGAGCAAGCCCTGTTCGATGGCCTGGCGCTCCTGCTCGAACACCTCGATGGTCACGTCCGGATGCCAATGCTCCAGGCGCTGCAAGTGGTGGGGCAGGAAGTAACCGAGCACCGTGTAACTGGCGGCCAGGCGCAGTACGCCGCTGGCGCGATGGTCGGGCAGGGGGCTGTTCAACGCATCGTCGACACTGCGCGCAATCACATAGGCGCGGTTGAGAAAATGCCGCCCGGCGTCGGTCAGGTTCATGCCCTGGGCCGAGCGCACAAACAGCTGCACGCCGAGCATCGCCTCCAGCTCCTTGATCGCCGTGGTCACCGCCGACTGGGAGATATTCAGGTGAATCGCCGCCTGGGAGATCTGGCCGATCTCGGCGGTGGCGATGAAGTAACGCACTTGGCGCAAGGTCAGGGACATCATCGCTCCCAGCATCGGGTTATCTGTTTTTCAGAAGAAGGGCCATCTGATAATAGATCTTCCCAAGGGGTCAAGCCGCGCCTACTTTTCCAGCATCACCTTGGCGGAGCGACCTTGATGCAGGCAGTGGATTTCAACTCGGACATGGGCGAAGGCTTCGGCCCCTGGACCATCGGCGATGGTGTCGATGCAGAACTGATGGCCTATATCAGCTCGGCCAATATCGCCACCGGCTTCCATGCCGGCGACCCCGGCACCATGCGCCGTACCGTCGAACGCGCCAAGCAACTGGGCGTGGCCATCGGCGCGCACCCAGGCTTTCGCGACCTGGTGGGGTTTGGCCGCAGGCACATCAATGCGCCGGCCCAGGAATTGGTGGACGACATGCTCTACCAACTGGGCGCCCTGCGTGAAATTGCCCGTGCCCAGGGCGTCAGCCTGCAACACATCAAGCCCCACGGCGCGCTCTACATGCACTTGGCCCGCGACGAAGAAGCCGCGCGACTGCTGGTGCAAAACCTGCAAGTCGTCGAGCCGACGCTGCTGCTGTACTGCATGCCCAACTCGGTGATCTGGCAGGTCGCCAAGGAGCTTGGGCACCCGGTGGTGCGCGAATTTTATGCCGATCGTGAATATGATCTGAGCGGCTCCATTGTGTTTACCCGTAAGGTCCGGGCGTTGGACCCCGCAACGGTCGCGGCACGTGTGCTGCGGGCTTGCCAGACCGGGCTGGTGCGAACCGTGGAAGGCGAAGACCTGGTTATCGAGTTCGATTCGATCTGCCTGCACAGCGACACCCCCGGTGCGCTGGAACTGGTGGAAGCCACCCGCGAAGCGTTGGACCAAGCGGGGATTGCGGTGCGCAACGCGGCTTGTGTCATCGGGCAGGCCCGCTCATCCCACCCGAGGAACACCCATGGCTGAAACGTCGCCCATCCGCTACAGCTTCGGCGGTGATGAACACCTGTTTGCCGAGGTCAGCGACAGCATGTCGCTGGAGGCCTTTTTCAAGGGCATGGCCGTGACCCGCGCGGTGGAACGCCTGGCGCTGGACGGTGTGCTGGATGTGTGCCTGGCCAACGCCTCGTTCCAGGTCCGCTTCGACCCCGACCGCATCGCGCCTCATGTGCTGCTCGACGCCGTGCAAAGCGCCGAAGCCCAGGCCGTGGCCGAACGCCGTCTGCACACGCGCATCATCGAAATCCCGGTGCTCTACAACGACCCCTGGACCTTGGAGACCTTGATGCGTTTTCGCGACCGCCATCAAGACCCCCAGCGGTACCGACCTGGAGTACGCCGCACGCATCAATGGCCTGGCCGATGTGGACGCGTTTATCGCCGCCCACAGCGGTGCGCCGTGGTTTGTGTCGATGGTCGGGTTTGTTGCGGGTCTGCCGTTCATGTTCCAGATGGTCGAGCGCGCGCGGCAATTGCAGGTGCCCAAGTACCTGCGCCCACGCACCGACACACCGAAACTCACCCTGGGGCACGGCGGTTGTTTCGGTTGTATCTACTCGGTGCGCGGCGCCGGCGGTTACCAGATGTTCGGCGTGACCCCGGCACCGATCTATGACCCGGCGCAGCAGTTGGCCTACCTCAAGGAACATATGGTGTTCTTCCGCCCCGGTGACATCGTGCAGTTCAAACCGATTGACCGCGAAGCCTACGACCGGGCCCTCGCCGAGGTGGACGCGGGACGTTTCGACCTGCGTATCCGCCCGGTGGAGTTTTCCCTCGATGCGTTCCTCGCCGACCCGATCGGTTATCCGAAAACCCTGCAGGAGGCGTTGGCATGATCAAAGTGCTCAAGCCCGGTCTCGCCACCTCCGTGCAGGACCTTGGGCGCGAAGGTTATTACCACTTGGGCATCCCGCCTTCGGGCGCGCTGGACCAATATGCGTTGAGCGCGGCCAACCATCTGGTGGGCAACCCACTCGGCGCGGCG
The DNA here is from genome assembly GCF_054668275.1 of Pseudomonas sp. S3_A03. Classification (NCBI taxonomy): domain Bacteria; kingdom Pseudomonadati; phylum Pseudomonadota; class Gammaproteobacteria; order Pseudomonadales; family Pseudomonadaceae; genus Pseudomonas; species Pseudomonas sp. S3_A03. The sequence goes on along the minus strand of NZ_CP162753.1, from coordinate 2,700,085 downwards.
GGCCTGGAGTGCACGTTGATCGGGCCTGAGTTGGCGTTCCGGCAGGATGCGTTAGTGGCGTTAAGCGGCGCACTGATGTCGCCGCGTCTGGACGGTGAAGTGGTGCACCAGGACACCGCCTTTCACGTGCGCGCGGGGCAGGTATTGCGCTTCGAATTTCCCCAGGCCGGTGCGCGCACGTACCTTGCGGTGGCCGGTGGCATCGACGTGCCGCAGGTGCTCGGCAGCCGCTCCACTTATACCCTCGGCGCACTGGGTGGGTTTCACGGGCGGCGTGTGCAGGAGGGCGACGAACTGCCCATCGGCGTGGCGAGCGGGCAGGGCCGGGCGGGTAACAGCCTGCCGATGGCTTTGCGGCGCTCGGTGGGCGGCGACATTACCCTGCGCGTGGTGCCCGGTCTGTATTACGAACGCCTGATGGATACGGCCAAACACAGCTTTTTTGCCGAGCCGTGGACAGTCGGCTCCGAAGCCGACCGCATCGGTTATCGCTTCAAGGGCGGCAGCGCGCTGAGCTTCCAGCCACGGGAGCAGCCATTTGGTGCGGGCTCGGACCCTTCGAATATCGTCGACAGTTGCTACCCCATCGGCTCGATCCAGGTGCCGGCGGGGCTGGAACCGATCGTGTTGCATCGCGATGCGGTGTCGGGCGGCGGCTACGCAATGATCGGCACGGTGATCAGTGCCGACCTGGATTTGATCGGGCAGATGCAGCCGAACCAGCGGGCGGGGTTTGTGGCGGTGACGCTGGAGGAAGCGTTGGAGGCGCGGCGGGTGTACAAAAAACGGCTGAAGGCGATGGCTGCACTCTTTAGTCACTGACACCGCACGGTACTCATGTGGAAGGGAGCAAGCCCCCTTCCACATTCAAGCGATGGTGTGTCAGAAAAGCTTGGTGAACAGCCAGTAGAGGCTGCCCGACAGAAGAATCGCTGCCGGCAATGTCAACACCCAGGCCATCAACAGATTGCGGATGGTCCGCATCTGCAACCCACCGCCATTGGCCACCATGGTGCCCGCCACACCGGACGACAACACATGGGTGGTCGATACCGGCAACCCATACATATCCGCCGCGCCGATGGTCAGCATCGCCACGGTTTCCGCCGAGGCGCCCTGGGCGTAGGTCATGTGGGTCTTGCCGATTTTTTCGCCGACGGTGACCACGATGCGCTTCCAGCCGACCATGGTGCCCAGGCCCAATGCGATGGCCACGGCGATCTTGACCCACAGCGGAATAAAGCGCGTGGAGTTATCGATCTGTTGCTTGAACAGTTGCAGCTTGCCTTGGGTGTCGGCGTCAAAATTGCCGACTTTGCCCTTGTCCATCAAGCGGATGGTTTCGCTGGTCAGGTACATGTCGTTACGTACGTTACCCACCGCTTCGGCGGGGACCTTGGCCAGGGAGCCGTAGCCTTTTACCTCTTCGCCGATATGCCCGGTGAGGGCCGCCAGGGCCGGTACCAGTTGCGGGGTGGCTTCCTTGGTGCGCACGTAGGTCGACAGGATCGGCCGTGGGTCAGCCGCCAGTGCCTGCGGCGCGGTTTTCATCAAGGCCACCTGGGTGACTTCCGCCACCGCCGCAAACTGCAACGATTGCTCGGCCGGCATCGTGCGGTTCAGTGCGTAGGCCATCGGCAGGGTGCCGACCAGGATCAACATGATCAGCCCCATGCCTTTTTGCCCGTCGTTGGAACCGTGGGCGAACGACACACCGGTGCAGGTGGCGATCAGCATGCCGCGAATCCACCATGGCGGCGGGGTGTCACCTTTGGGGGCCTTGTACAGCGCGCGGTTTTTCACGAAGGCGCGCAGGGCCAGCAACAGCAATGCGGCAAACGCGAAGCCGATCAGTGGCGACAGGAGCAGCGCGTAACCGATCTTGATCGCCTGGCTCCAGTCCACACCGCTGGTGCCGTCACGCCCGTGCATCAGGGCATTGGCCACGCCCACGCCGATGATCGAACCGATCAGTGTATGGGACGACGACGCCGGCAGGCCCAGCCACCAGGTACCCAGGTTCCACAGGATCGCGGCGATCAGCAGCGCAAAAATCATTGCGAAGCCGGCCGAGGAGCCCACCTGCAAAATCAGCTCGACGGGCAGCAGGGCGATGATGCCGAAGGCCACCGCGCCGCTGGACAGCAGCACCCCGAGGAAATTGAAGAAACCCGACCACACCACCGCGAAATGCGGCGGCAGCGAGTTGGTGTAGATCACCGTCGCCACCGCGTTGGCGGTGTCGTGGAAGCCATTGACGAACTCAAAGCCGAGGGCGATCAGCAGCGCCACGCCCAGCAGCAGGAACGGCGTCCAGGTGGTGACCACCGTGCCCAGCTCCCTCATGTCGTGCATCAGGCTGTAGGCGGTGAACAGCAGGCCCATGGCGAGCACGGCGAAGAAAATGATCACCGTCACCAGGCCGGGTTTCTTGTCCAGCCTGGGTTTGGGGTTGGCAGTCGAGGTGTGTGTGGAAGCAGTCAGGGAAGGGGTGGCCATGCCGGAGCATCCAGGTAATGAAGGATGTCGTTCATAGTCATTGCAGAATGTTACAGAGATGCTGCGATAAGTCACTGTTTGTGAAATTGGCTATGCCGCTCGTCTACAACACCCCGTAGAGCCCTGCGATCTACCCCTTCCCACAGCCGGTCGCCTTTCAATTCGAGAATTTGCGAAAGGCCCAGCGCCCCGCGATCAGCGTGAATGTCGCGACCAGCGCCACCAGAATCCAGAACCCCTCGGGGTCTTGTGAAAGCGGTACACCGCCCACGTTCATGCCAAAGAAACCGGCGATGATGTTGATCGGCAACGCCAGCACCGTGACCACCGTGAGGGTGAACAACGTGCGGTTGCTTTGCTCGTTGAGGTTGGCGGCGATCTCTTCCTGCAATAACTTGATTCGTTCGCCCAAGGCCGTCAGGTCGTTGATGACCAGCGCAAATTCCTCGGTGGATTTGCGCAGTTCCTTGACGTCTTCCTTTTGCAGCCATTGCGGTGGACGGTTGAGCAGGCGCAGCAGCGACCCCGGCTCCAGCGCCAGCAGGCGCTGCAGGCGCACCAGCACGCGGCGCGCGGCGCCCAGCTCAGCGCGGTTGGTGGACAGGCGCGAGGACAGCAACTGGTCTTCGATATGGTCGACGCTGAGGCTGGTCTTGCGCACGATCTGCGTGAGTACTTCGCCCTGGTCGCGCAGCAAATGCACCAGCAACTCCAGGGGCGAGCGAAAGCGCTCACCGGCCTTTACCGATGAGCGCAGTTTGTCCACCGAGTGCAGCGGTTGCAGGCGCGCGCTGACCAACAGGCGGCTGCGGGCGCATACCCACAGCGTGGAAATGTCCGACGAAACTAAACTGCTGAAGTTGAACACCACGTCGTTGACCACCGCCAACAAGGCCGAGTCGACGTGCTCGATCCGCGTGGAGCGCGAGCCCTCGTGCAGGGCTTCGAAGAACTCTTCGGGCAATTGCAGGTGCGTCTGCATCCAGCGCTCACAGGCGGCGTGGGCCAGGTTCAGGTGCAGCCACAAAAACTCTTCGGGGTCTTGAGGGCTTGTCAGCGCCGCCAGCGCAGCGGCTGAATCAATCTGTTCCGCCTTTTTCACCTGGGCGAAAACGAAAACCGTAAAGCAAGCCAAACAGATCGGAGTCCTGATGGCTGTGGTCAATGCTGTGGTTCATGGAGGCTCGCAGAGAAAGCGCCTGTAGGACGTTTCACAGGATCGCGTGGGCGAATCATTGCAAGGCGGTATGACGGTTATGTGACGGTTTAGCGGCGCCCATAAAAAAACCGCGCCACCCGAAGGTGGCGCGGTTTTACAGCGGGGTGACTCAAGTGTCTTGCTTGTTTTCGAGTACGGCGCCGGTCTTGGCGTCGAGCTTGACTTCAAACTTCTTGCCCGCCGTGTCAGTCAGGTCGACTTCGTACACATATTCATTGGCTACACCGTGTTTGGTGTCCAGTTCGGTATCGGTAATCGTCGCCCCTGGGTGGGTGGCTACGGCGGCTGCGTTGAGTTTGTCGAACTGCATGACGGCGCCGGATTTGACCAAGCCTTCGATGTGGTCCGGACGAACATCAGCCTGGGCCAGGCCGGCAGTCAGAGTCAGGGCCGCGGCGGCGAACAAAGTGGTCATGGTTTTCATGGTGTGTCCTTCTGGGGGTGAGCTGTTTAAGTGGGATCAGGTTATCCCGCGCAACTTAATTCACGCTTAATTATGTCAAGTGGTTGCGCAGTTTGTTCAATCCGCCCGCCGCCGACACTTTCATGCTGGGGCTCACTTGGAAGGAGACTCGGATGAAACGGTTAATGAGCTGGATCTATGCACCGGCGTTTATGACGGGATTTATCGGTTGGGCCATCGCGCAGCCAAATGGGCTGGTGCTGGTGTTTGCCACGGCGGTAGGGGTGTCATTTTTCATGGAGCAGTGGTTGCCCTATGAGCCGCAGTGGAATCGCAGCCTGGGGGACCGGCGGCGCGATACGCTCCACGCGTTGGTCAACGAAAGCCTGAATGCCGTGGGCCTGCTGATGCTGCCGGGGCTGACTGCGCTGTTGGCGTTCGAAAGCATCTGGCCGCGTGGTTGGCCGTTGTGGGAGCAACTGCTGATGGCCATCGTACTCGCCGACGCAGGCATTACCTTGATGCATTACGCCAGCCACCGCATCGCGCCGCTGTGGCGTTTGCATGCGGTGCACCACAGCGTGCAGCGGCTCTACGGGTTCAACGGTTTGATGAAGCACCCGTTACACCAGATGCTGGAAGCGACTGCCGGCTTGCTGCCGCTGATCCTGCTGGGCATCCCGCTGGAGGTGGCGCAGCTGTTGGCCCTGGCTATTGCCGTTCAACTGTTGCTGCAGCATTCCAATGTGGATATGCGCCTGGGGCCGCTGCGCTGGGTGTTCGCCTGGGCACCCGTGCATCGGTTTCATCACATGAAGTACGGCCGCGCCGGGGATGTCAATTTCGGCCTGTTTTTCAACCTCTGGGACTGGCTGCTGGGCACGGCGTTTTATCGCGACCGCTATCGCATGGGGCCGGGGGATCTGGGCATTGGCAGTCGCCCGGATTTTCCAGTGGCCTATGGGGCGCAGTTGCGTGATCCGTTCCTGCCCGTTTGCGTGCGCAAGGAGCCGCCGCTGCCGGAAGAGTTACGCTAGAAATTGCACGTTCAGTTGGCGCAGCGATGCGGCGGCCGTTACGCCGAACAACTGCTTCATGGTCCGCGAGAAGTGCGCCGAATCGGCAAAGCCTGCGGCATGGGCAGCCTCGGTCAACGTACTACCGGCGAGCGCCAATCCCAGGGCGACGCGCAATCGTCGCCACACCACCAGGCGGCGCACCGGCAAACCCAACTGATGGGTGAACAGGCGTTCCAACTGGCTCAGTGACAAATGTGCCACCTCGGCCAAAGCCTGGGCCGACACCTTGCCGCCGAGCTGTTGGTCCAAGGTGTCGAGGGCGCGCTCCAGGCGTGGATCACCGAGGCTGCGCCGGGGCAGTTGGTGCAGGGCGTCCAGTGACAGGTCGGCGCCGGTCAACAGCTGTTGCAAAGGGGCGGTATCAAATACGGCGGGTTCGGCGTACAGCACCCGCACCTCACCCTCGCTGTCGAGAATGGCATGGGTTTTTCGCGAAGGGATAAACAAGCGCTGGGCCACGGTGATCTGGCCATTGAGGCGGACCGTGATGGCGCCGCCGGGGCAGAACATCAACTGATGGGCGTAGTGCGCATGGGGCGCGGTACGCCCCAGCTCGCCGAGGATCAAGCCGTAGTCGCGCCCCAGCCACAGGCGGCCTGACCATGGGGCCGTCACTCAGTATTTATAGTCGTTGAGCAAATCCTGCACGCTCGATGACGGCCAGCGCTTGTAGAACTTCAGCAGTTCGGCGGCGCGGTTGGTGAAGATGCCATCGACGCCGGCCTTCATGACTTTTTCGAAGTCCACCGGCTCATCCACGGTGTACACATGCACCAGCAGGCCTTTGTCGTGGGTCAGCTGGTTCATTTCAGGCTTGACCAGGTCGGTGTAGCTCTGGTCGCCATGATCGGTCAGCTCGGCCGACGGGCCGGTGCCGATGGCGCCGAGGCTCTTGGCTTCGTCGACCCATTTTTCGAACTCGGCGGCGTCCTTCGGCTCTTGTTTGGCGTAGTAGGCGGCCTTGGTGGGTTCGCCGGACTCGGCGAAGGTCTGCTTGGATTTGGGTTCGATGCTGCCTTCACCGACCCACAACAGCAGGATTTTCGGGGTGTTGGGCATTTCTTTTTGCAGCTCTTTGAGGCTGGCGGTTTCGAAGGTTTGCAGCACCACGCGGCCCTTGCCCTGGCCGACGCCGGTGTTGCTCTTGCCCAGCTTGGAACCGGCGGAACTCAACCAGCCTTTATCCAGCAGTTTGTTTTTCAGGTCGGCTTCGATTCCAGGAAATTGCTTGGGCTCTTTGGTTTCGATGTACAGGCCGGGTTTGTGCTGCGGGTTGCCTTCGGCGATCTTGATGATGTCGTCCAGGCTCAGGATCTTCAGGCCGACGAAACCGGGGCGTGCGCGGTCCGGGTAAGCCGCGTTGAACCAGCTGCCGGCGTCGAGGGTTTGCAGCTCTTTCCAGGTGAATTCGTTGGCCGGCGCGTCTTTGCGCTCAGGGAACTTGGTGGCCACGTCGGTGGTGCGCTGCAGGTTGTTGTCGTGCAGGGCGAACAGCACGCCGTCCTTGCTGCGCTGCAAGTCCAGCTCCAGATAGTCGGCGCCCAGGTCACGCGCGACCTTGTAGGCTGCGGCGGTGGATTCAGGCGCGTCGTACGAGGCGCCACGGTGGGCGATCACGGCGGGGTACGGGATGCCTTCGTTAGTTGCCAATTCAGCCGGGCTGATCGGGTCGGCAGCCTGCGCCTGGCCAAGGCCGAGCATCAGGGCCAGCAGCAAGGCGCTCTTGGTAAACGTGACAGGCATATGCGAAGTCCTTTCGTGGAGGTAGCTTTGAGATGGCCTCCTTTTTAACAATTGATTGCGAAAGGCGCTATCACCAAACCGACATTAACGTGCGCCCGCGCCAATTTTTTCGGTTTTTTTTGCCAGGCATTGCAGTACTCTTGTTCGCAGCCGCCCCGTCAGAGGGCAGTACTTTCCGCCACGCGTGTAAACCATCTTTCCAGTCCATATAGGACTTTTCAGTGAGGTTTACCATGCGCATCACCTCCGAGCTTATCTGCCAGGCCGCCGACCAACTTAACGGGTTTGTGGGCCTTAACCGCAAGACCGGCCAATACATCGTGCGTTTCAGCGAAGACTCCTTCGGCATGGACGTTGCCGACGACGGCATCATCCCCACCGCCGAATTCGTCTGGTTGCCGGCCCCCGGGCAAACCATGACCCTGTCGCGCGAGCGCATCCGGTTGCTGCTGGACCAGAACATCGACGACCGCATCAACATCACCGAGCCGCTGCGTGTGTACATGCGCCGGGTAGAGATCCCGCAGATCAGCGCGTTGCGCAGTCTTGTGAGCTAGGTTTGCGCGTTGCCCGCAGGGTTTTGCAGTGTGTTATCGACTGCCTTTCAATGCGCGAATCCATAGTCTCGTTCCACCTTGCACACCCGCGTATGAAACGCCGCGTACCAGGTGGAGCGTCCTCTCTCACGCACGGCGCGGTGCTCGGCCTGCTGCTTCCAGGCCAGGATCGCGGCTTTGCTGCTCCAGTACGACACGGTAATCCCCAGCCCATCTTCTCGTGCCGATTCCACCCCGAGGAAGCCTGGTTGTTCCCGCGCCAGTTCCAGCATGCGGCCGGCCGCCTCAACGTAACCGTGGTCACCGTCGGTGCGCAGTGAGCTGAAAATCACTGCGTAGTAGGGCGGGGCGGGCGTCTTGGCGATCATGCCGTTTGCGCCTGGCAAGCCTTGAGCAAGGCCAGCGCCAAGGGTGGTGTGCGACCCTCGAGCGCCGCGCGTTCGGGTTGGAACAGGGTGGCGACGAAGAACGGATGGTCCAGCGACTCGATGGCGCGCAGGTCGCCTGCCGAATCGTGGCCGCTGGCTATCAAGTCACGTGCGAGCAACGCCGCGGCAAAATCAGGGTTGATGCCATAGCGACAGCGGTAGCCTTCCTCAACCTCAAGCGTGTCGTAGGCCTCGGCGATGCGTGTGTAAGGCGCCAAGCGTATGGTGTCGCGCGCTTCCACCAAGGCGCAGCTCAGGGGCGTGATCACCGCGCGCTTGGCATCCGGAGCCAGTTCACCATGTTCGGCGTCGGCCCAGCCCAGTACGTTGCGGGCATATTCCAGCACCGCATGTTGAAAACCGCCGCAGGTGCCGAGGAACGGTCGCCGTTGTTCGCGGGCAAAACGGATCGCGCGCAGTGCGGCTTCGGTGTCGCGATAGGGGCTGGCGGGCACGCACCAGAAACCGTCGAAGTCGTGCAGGGAGTGCGTGAGCGTATCGGTGTCGAGCCAGTGGGCGTTAACTGTCACGCCCAAGTTGGCGGCAGCCTGTTGCAGCGCCAGGGGGATGGCCTGGTGGGCGATCACCTCAGGGTTGTAGTCACCGATCAGGGCAAGGCTCAGAGGGCGGGTTGTCATCGTAGGCGTTCCATGGCTTGTGGTGGGGCTGGGGTGCACTATAGATTGGCGCTCACGCAATCAATATTGGCGTTTACCCATATGCTCAATGCGGCCACGCACTATTCAATCGATTATACCGACCTGTCGCTGATCCTCGCCCTGGTGCGCGGCGGCAGCCTGGCACGCGCGGCGGCGTTGCTGCGCGTGGATGTGTCCACGGTGTTCCGCGCGGTGCGGCGCCTGGAGGCGGCGCTGGGCCAGACGCTGTTTGAAAAAAGCCGCGCGGGTTACTTGCCGACCAGCCTGGCCAGCACCCTGGCGCAGCAGGCCGAGCGCGCCGAGCAGGCGTTGGAGGCCGCGCGCATTGGTGTGGAGCAGGGCGGCGAAGTGATCAGCGGCACGGTGCGCCTGACATGTACCGACTCGGTACTGCAAGGCCTGCTGCTGCCTGCGCTGGCGCAGTTTATGCCGCAGTATCCCGCGCTCACTCTGGAGTTGAGCACCTCCAATGATTTCGCCAACCTCAGCCGTCGTGATGCGGATATCGCCCTACGCTTGACCAGGACGCCACCGGAGCATCTTGTAGGGCGCTGCCTCGGTACTGTGTCGTACGTCGTGTGTGCCAATGCCGACTATGCCCGGTGCCATGCCGGTCGGGAGTTGGCCGAGTTGGCCTGGATCGCACCGGATGATTTCCTGCCCGACCACCCCACCGTCGCCTGGCGCCGCGAACACCTGCCAGGCGTGCGCCCCAGCTATCGTTGCAACAGCATGTTGTCGGTCACCGAACTGGTGAAGGCCGGGCTCGGCGTGGCGGCGTTGCCCGACTTTTTATTGGATGACGCCCTGCAACCGCTGGGGCCGGCATTGGCAGGGCACGACACTGCGCTGTGGTTGCTCACGCGCCCCGACTGCCGGGCGTTACGCTCGGTGGTGACGTTGTTTGACGAGCTGGGACGGCACGTGCGCTTGAATAAATGAACGTTTGGGGCGAACTGCACCGACCTTGGCTTCAGGTTTTTCTCACAAAGTGCTCATGCATTTCACACGTCAGGGTTTCGATGTGTTCCGTCAGTTGCTTGGTCATTTCTGTCAGCCGGGTGTTTTGTTCGAGCAGTTCCAGCAGTTGTCTGGTGGTCTGCGCGGCCTGGGCCTGGCGTTCGGTATTGGCGATGGCCAGGGCTTCGCGGTGTTGCGCGTCGGCGTCTGACTGGGCTTTATCCCGTGCGGCTTGCCGGGTCTGGGCCAGCAGAATCAGCGGTGCGGCATAGGCTGACTGCAGGCTGAAGGCCAGGTTGAGCAGGATGAACGGGTACACGTCGAAGTGGGTGATGCCGGTGGCGTTCAATGCCACCCACAGCACCACGATGGCGGTTTGCGCGCCGAGGAAGGTCGGCGTGCCAAAGAAGCGCGCGAACGCTTCAGCCTTGAGCGCAAAGGTGTCGTTGCCAAAGGTGGGCGCCAAGTGCGCGTGGGCACGATGGAAGCGCAGGTGGTCGACGGGGGCTGTGTCGGGCTTTTCTGAGTGCATGGCGGGCTCGGGTCATCGTTAAGACAGGGGGTGACTATAGCCCTGGCGACCTGTCTTACGCATGAATAACCCGTAGCCTGCTTAGCGCCCGGCGCGCTCGTTGGCAAACGCACTCACCGCCTGCACCGCCTCGCTGGTGCCCTCGCGGATCTCGCAGGATGACCGTGCCGGCTCGGTTGGCCAGGTCCACGGCTTGAGCGGCGCGGTCGCGGGTGCCGTCCATGCTCTCGATGGCCTGGCGGGTTTCGTCCTGGATCATCGCGATCATGCTGGAAATTTCCGCCGTTGAGCCACTGGTGCGTGCCGCCAATTGCCGGACTTCGTCGGCCACCACGGCAAATCCGCGGCCTTGCTCACCCGCGCGGGCTGCTTCGATGGCTGCGTTGAGGGCCAGCAGGTTGGTCTGCTCGGCGATGCCGCGAATGGTATTGACGATGGTGGTGATCTGCTGCGAACGCTCGCCCAGCTTGGCGATCAGGTGCGAAGAGTCGTCGATGTCGGCGGCGATGTCGCGCATGCCGTTGGCGCTTTGCTGGATCACCTCGGCGCCTTTTTCGGCGATGTCCCGGGTACTCAGGGAAATGTGATACGCCTGGGCCGCGCTGGCCGCATCGGCCGCGTGTTGTTGCACGCTCGCGGTCACGTCCGAGGCGAACTTGACCACTTTGCACAGCTGGCCGCTGGCGTCATACACCGGGTTGTAGTTGGCTTCGAGCCAGACGGTCTGGCCGTTTTTGTCCACGCGTTCGAACTGGCCGCTGAACAGTTCGCCCTGGTTCAAACGTTTCCAGAATTCTTTGTAGGCCGCACTGTTGGCCAGTTGCGCCGGGCAGAACAGGCGATGATGCTGGCCCTGGATCTGCGCCAGGCTGTAGCCCATGCGCTGCAGGAAGTTCGCATTGGCCGTGATGATGGTGCCGTCGAGGTTGAATTCGATCACCGCCATTGCCCGGCCGATAGCCGCCAATTTGGCATTGGCTTCGCTCTCGGCCTGCAGGCGGTGTGTGACGTCCATGGCGTACTTGACCACCTTGATCACTTGGCCTGCCTCATCACGTACCGGGTTGTAGCTTGCCTCCAGCCACACCGACTGCCCCTTGTCGCCCACGCGTTCGTACGTACCGGCCTGAAATTGGCCGCTGCGCAGGTTCGACCACAACTGCTGGTACTCGGCGCTACGGGCGAACGCGGGGGGACACAACAGACGGTGGGGCTGGCCCACGATCTGCTCGGCGCGGTAGCCCATGGTTTTGAGGAAATTGTCATTGGCCCGCAACACATGGCCCTGCAGGTCGAATTCGATCACCGCCATGGAGCACTCGATGGCGTTCAGCAGGCTGGCCTGTTGCGCGAGGGTGTGGTGCAAGAGGCTGATGGTTTTTTTATGGGCGTTGAATAACATGTTCGGGGGCTCGTACAGGCAGACGTGAGGTATCCATGAATGTGCGCCTGTCCCCGTAAGGCATTCTGCCTTACGGTTGACCTGCTCATTGTCAGTGTCCTGTTTCTGACAGCGGGGGGAACAAGGGGCTCAGAGTGGTCAGCGTGACAAGAAGTTCGCCCCAGGGGCAGGACCTTTTTTGGGTAGGCGACCAGTGGTAGCATTGTGCTATCGCTCAGCCGGCCTGACGGGAGAATCAGACGAGGTGCGTAAGGCCTTTCAACTGCAGTGAGCGACCTTTTTCTCACTGAGGTTGACCCGGTTGCGCCCGGTGTCCTTGGCGGCATACAGCGCCCGGTCCGCCGCATTCAGCCACATCGCGGCGTCGGTGAAGGAAGGATGGAAATCTGCCAGGCCGATGCTCAGGCTCACGCGCAGTTCGGGGATATGCGCGGGACGGTAGTTGCTGAATTTTTCGCGCATGCGCTCCATGATTCGCGCCGCTTCCTCCTGATGCATCTGCGGAAGAATCACACAGAATTCATCGCCGCCATAACGTCCCGCCAAGTCGTTATTCCCCAGGTTGCGCCGGAGCTCCAGGCTCAGTTGGCGCAGCACGGCGTCGCCGACGATATGGCCGTGGGTATCGTTGATCTGCTTGAAGTGGTCGATATCGATCAGCGCGATGGTGGCGTGGCTTTGTTGCTGCCGGCACTTGTGGAACGTGAGGTGCAGCAGGTCTTTCCATGAGCCGTGATTGAGCAGGCCGGTGAGGCTGTCGATGCGGCTTAACGCGCTGAGGGTGCGTTTGTGTGCCGACAGGTTGATCGCCAATTGATAGCAGACCATGCCGATGGCCATCGGGTAGAGGGTCAGCATCGGCAGGCAGGCATAAACTTGCACCAAACCGACGCTGGGGTTGAAGTGCAAGCCAAACAGCAGCACGGCCACCCCGGCGCCGAACAGTTGGGCCAGTGCGCCGCGAATCAACAGGCGTTTGCCGCCGGCGGCCACGTTGTTCATGGACACCATCGACAGCAGGGTGACGCTGGTTAACGGTGTGAACTGCAGCGTCGCGACCCAGAACCCACTGAACAAGGCGTCATACACCAGGTTGCGCTGTTCGCCGTCATAGGGAACCTTGGAATGGGCCGCCCACTGATACGCCAGGTGAGGCCAGACCACGCCATTGAACAGCAGTAATGCCCAGACCCAGCCAGGCATGGCCAACGGATACAGGGCTGCAATCACGCCGATGCTGCACATGGCCGCGCCGATGATCCTTGGCCTGTAGATGCGTCTGGCAAACGAAAGCCCTTTGCCTTGTCTGTTTTCCATAGATTCCCGGTTCAGCTGCTTGACCTGCACGGCGATGCACGCTCGGTGGATTAACCGTTGATCGGATAAGCGCGGTGAATATTGTGGGGACTCGCAGGGGAATAATCAGTGTCCTTCCAGGCCATTTGCGCAGAGCAGAGGGCGAAAGCGTCAAAAACGACCTGGAATGTCGCGCCTGCAACACCTTTTATGGGCGGCGCGGGGCAGTGACTTCGTAGCCGGCCAGGAACAGGTCGATGGCCGACTCGATGACATTGGCCTGGCTGGCAGTGTCGAGGATGGGTTGGCCGAGGGTGATCTGGGGCCAGAAAGCGAAGGCTTTGAGCAGGCTTTGGATCTGGTGGGCGGCAAACGCCGGGTCGGTGCAGCAGAGGCGGCCATCTTCCTGGGCGGCACGTACCCATTGGGTGAAACCTTCTTCGCGCTGGCTCAGGCGGTTGACCATGTCTTGCGCGCGGTCCGGCGAATGAATGGTCGCAGCGATGGCGACGCGGGCCAGGTCGAGGAAATTGGCATCCGACATCATCTTCATCTTGGCCTCCAGCAACCCGCGCAATTGTTCGCGCAGCGGGCGTTCGCTGGCGTAGCTGACATCGAGTTGCGCGACGCTGCTGGCCCAGAGTTGGTGCAGGATTTCGGCGAACAACTCTTCCTTGCTGGGGAAGTGGTTGTACACGGTGCGTTTGGAAACCCCGGCGGTGGCGGCGATTTTGTCCATGCTGGTGACCTCGAAACCGTTCTCGCGAAACTCGGCGATGGCCGCTGCCACGATGGCTTGGCGTTTACGGTCGGTGAGGCGCTGAGGGGCAGTCATGGGTGGCGTTCGGCTCTTGAAGTAAAATTACACTCGGTAGTTTACTTGCTAACGGTTTTGTTGCAATCTTGAAACTACACTGTGCAGTGTAGTTTAGCTGCGAACGTAGGAGTCACTCTGCAATGGCCACCGTCTCACCCCGCATCGACCCTTCCTCCACCGCCGTGCAGGGCAAATCGCATTTCAGTAACGCCCCCCCTGTGCCGCACGGTGGCTTCGGTAAAACCTTGCGTATCTTTTGGAACATGCTGTTCAACAAACCGCGTACCACGCGGCCGGTAGGGGTGATTCCGGTGCAACCGTTGTCCCGCGACCAATTGCTGGCAGCACCCGATCACAGCGTGTTTCGCCTTGGGCATTCCACCGTATTACTCAAGATGCGCGGTAAGTTCTGGGTGACCGACCCGGTATTCGCCGAACGCGCCTCGCCATTCAGTTGGGCCGGCCCCAAGCGCTTTCACCAGCCACCGATCAGTCTGGATGAGCTGCCTGAGCTGGAAGCGGTGATTCTTTCCCACAACCACTACGATCATCTTGACCGCAAGGCTGTCATCCAACTGGCCGCCAAGACCCGTTATTTTCTTGCGCCGCTGGGCGTGGGTGACCTTCTGGTCAAGTGGGGCGTGGCGGCCGACAAGGTGCGCCAGCTGGATTGGTGGCAGGGCACCGAGGTGCAGGGCATTCGTTTCGTGGCGACGCCGGCGCAGCATTTTTCCGGGCGCGGGCTGTTTGATGCCAACCAGACGCTGTGGTGTTCCTGGGTGATGATCGACGGCGCGCGGCGGATCTTTTTCAGCGGTGACACCGGTTACTTCGACGGCTTCAAGCGGATCGGCGAACAGTACGGCCCATTTGACCTGACGCTGATGGAAACCGGTGCCTACAACGTCGACTGGCCACACGTGCACATGCAGCCGGAGCAAACCCTGCAGGCGCACATCGACCTCAAAGGGCGTTGGCTGCTGCCGATTCACAACGGCACCTTCGACCTGGCTTTCCATGCCTGGCACGAACCGTTCGACCGCATCATGGCGCTGGCGTGGGAGCGCAATGTGTCGATTACCACGCCGCCGATGGGGCGCGCGTTCAGTTTGAATCACCCTGAGCGTGGGTATGCATGGTGGTTGGAGGTGGAAACTCAGGATGCGCAACAGCCCCTCGTGAGCTGATGAGGGGGGATCGGAAAAAGGAGTTTTCAAGCTGTTTCAGGACTGCGACACGTGCCCATGAAGGGTGCGATGATCCCCCGAAAATGAGTGTTCAGGGGGCAGATCTGATGGAAGGCAAGTGTAAGAAATATGGGTGGCCGGGCATGGGTTGTCAGGTCGGAGCGTGGGGGCCCGCGCTCACGGAATCCACCGGCCTGGCGACGGCAACCTGCCATTCCGCCGTCGAACCCGCGAGCCCGCCCAGCATTGCGTTTGGTGGTGTTCCCTTGCCTCAGGTGCATGCCGACAGCCGCGTCCCGATCCCGGGTTATGACGCACCGGCACTTCCCATAAAGCCCATGCGGGATCCCTCGTTGTCGCTGATCGCCTTGAGCGGTGTCGACCCAAGGGAGCCAGTCATGGTGGCGGTGCCGCCGGTGCAAGACAATTGCACGTTTACGACCGTCTACGGGTTGTCCGGCAAACGCATAGGGTTTGCCGACTGCTACGGGAGTGGCCCTGATCAAACGTCTATCGCACACCGGCCGCCCTTCACGCGGGCGCTGGAAACCCTGTGTCGGGCCGGGGTAAAGCTGGTTCCGGTACCGGCACGACGGGTTGACGCAAGCCTCCAGTTCAACCTGCACACCCACAATGAAATCGACGAACTGGTGAACGAGTATCGGCTGGATGCCCTGGTATCCGACAGCCAGAGTGCCGCGTTCCATGAGGCGTGTTGGGCTGGGTATCCACGGTTTGGCGAGCCACTCGAGGGCGGCACTACGGTGTGGTTCTACGGTGCGCGATGGTCGAGGGAATCACTGGCCGTGGTGGTGCAGGGGTATCGCAGCGTGCGTTTGAACAACCCCACGCCTGACCCTGGGCACTGAAACCAATGGCTCCATCATTGTGCCCGCGGTGTTCCAACGCCGTGGAGCGAACCCCGCCAAAGTAGGCGTCAAACCTGGGGGGTTTAGCCTGCGCACCTGGCGTCGGCCCTCATTCCCCACCCCGGCGCAAACCCTGGAAAAAATACCAGCCCTTCTGCTTCCAGCCGAAACGCCAGGGCCAGACGGGTTTTGTCATCCACCTCGCCCAGGCCTTCAAACTGTTGAACCGATTCGACCGCGACGCCCGCGTGACGGGCCAGGTCTTCGCGGCTCCAGCCCAGCATGAGCCGGGCCTGTGCGCTATGTTTGGCGGTGAATTGGTGCAGGACGATCTGCTGTTCTACAAAAGAGCTCATTGCCAGAGAGGACATCGGGTTTCTCCAGGGTTCGACGGGGAGGGCAAACTATACTGTGTTTTTGTACAGTTGTTTCGACCGCTCATCAACTGGATTTTTTTGATGGCTTTTCAGCCTCCCTCTATTCGACCCTCGGCGCCTCCCGAATAATCAGGTGGTCCAGGTTCTCGATATTCGCGCTGAACACCCCGAACGTCTGCTCGGGGTTCTTCTTGCTCGGCACCTGTTTCAGCTCGGGCGTCACTCCATAAAAGAAGCAATACAGCGACCGCTCACTGCTCGCAGCGGCTTTGATCTGCTCCAGGAATGCGGTGCGCTTGCGGTAGTTGTCGATGAGTTTTTTGCTCAGGTAGACGTTCACCGAATACGGCTTCTTGTCGTGCCATACCTTCTTTTCGAAGTCGATGCGAAAGCTGCTGGTGTAATCCTTGATCGCTTTGATCTTGCCCCAGTAGATCAAGCCCTTGTTGTCTTGCAGGTATTCGATTTTCTTGAAAAAAGCCCAATAGGTCGCCGTGTGATCACCGATCTTCAGCGGCATGCGCTTGAGCGTATCCTTGTCGTCGATATTGGACACGTAGCATTCCACCGGGTGGGCGAATACGCTGGTTTTATCCGGGGTATGGTCGCTGGCGCCGTGGGATGGGGTTGCTTGAGGTGACGGCACCTTTGTGTGGGCTTGTGGGAGGCTTCCTTCGGTACCGGCGGGTGCGGGTTTGCGTGGGTACTGACGCCGCGTCAGCACCCATTCCGACGGGAAGTTGTCCTCGCGCTCGTCGTCATTTTCACCCGCAGCGGCCTTGTGCGTACTGGCATAGCGGCAGCCTTCGATATGCCGGGTGCTGGTTTTGTTCTTGAAATGCGGCGTGCGCACATAATTGACGTTTTTCGCGTTGAAGGTGCCCAGTGCATTGCCCGTATCGAACGCCCCACGGCAGGCGTCGTTGGGGCAGAGGAAGCTATCCTGTTCGGAGTCGTAGGCTGCGGTTTCATCGAAATTCAGCTCTCGGACGTCGTAGATCGACAGCTTGTCATCGAGGCTCAGGCTGTAGGCCGTATCGAATTTCATGGGGCTTGGGTCCGGGAGAAGTTTCGCTGGATATTACGCAGATATCGGTCATTGCAGCGATCGAATGTACAGGCTTACGGCCCCCGGCGAGGCTACCCGCCAACCCTCCACCGCATTAGCGCTGCAACCGAGCCCGCTTTTTCTTCTTCGCATGAAAATGCCGAAAATGCGCGTCCTGCGCCGCCGCCAGCAACTCCCGGTCCCCGCGCGTATCGCCCCAGGCCCTGAGCCGGTACTCCCCCAGGTCGCCATACACCGCTTCGAGCCGCAGCACCTTGTCCTCACAGCGGCAATTATTCCCGGTGAGCTTGCCGGTCAACACCCCATCCACCACTTCAAGCTCAGTGCCGATCAAGCGGATGCCAAGCCGATCGGCAAACGGCTGCAACACCAACGCCGGCGACGCCGAACACAGCGTCACCACCGCCCCCGAGCCCAACTCCTGCTCCACCGACAACACCCCCGCCGGGCGCATCAACCGCGCCCAATTGCGCTGGCAATACTCCTCGGCCTTCTGCTGCACCCACGTCTTCTCCACCCCCGTCATAAAGGTGCGGATCAACTGCGCCTTCAACTCATCCCGGCTGATCTGCCGCACCAAAAAGCGCAGCCCCGGCACCGCCAGCTTGACCATCCGGCCATAAAACTCGCCGGGGCCAAAGGCAAACTTGAGGAAGGGCACAAAACTGTCGTGGTGGGTGAGGGTGCCGTCGAAGTCAAAGACGGAAAGTACTTTGGCATCAACGGGGCCGGCTTCGAGCATGTCTGGGTTCACGGGTTGGCCTCGGTCCTATCTAATAGTTTTGAACGTGCATCAGCTGTGACAGCAGGAGTCTACTCCCGTGCCAATCTTCCGATTTTGGCGTAAAGCCCTTCGGTGAAAGCCTCCCGATCACTCGACCGGTGACGACGCTGATGGCAATTGGGGCACAAGGCTACAGCATTGGTGATGCGATCCGAACCCTTCTGGGCCAGGTGCTTGACGTGATGTACTTCGAGGAATGGCAAACGTTTATGGGTAGTCCATTTGTTCCAGCCGTTCAAGGGCCTTGTCCAACGCAGTTTGTTGCACGCACAACCGACAGCGCAGGTCGTCAAGCTGTTCTCTCCGCTGTGCTATCGATAGCTTCGTGGGGTTATCCAATAGCCGCTGCGCATGCTGTTGGATCATCGCGATGTGGTTGTAAACCAGCCTCACGGCAGCCTTTGCAGAGTGTTTGTCCGCTTTGGCTAGATGCTGGGCTTTCAATAGGATGCCGCTTGCAATCAAACTTCCGCCGGCAGCTGCGATGGTGTAGCTGACAAGTGCGGCGGCCAGCTTAAGGTCGCTAAAGTACTTAGCGACTTCGGCGTTATCGGCGGCTTCTTGCAAACTGTAGGAAAGGTATCCGCCGGCGAGGGCCAGGACAAAACCCATGACGCAGAGAACGAACGGTTTTCTGAAGACAAACCCACCGAGAAACATCCAGGTAGCCAGTCCGATTGACGCGATTATGATTAGGGTGGCGTAGAGCATTTCCATGTGCTGATTGGACCTTCTAACTTCCATATATAAAAAAAGAGCCGCCCATGGGCGGCTCTATCTGGTGTTTGTAACTTCAATCCCAGCTCAGCGCGCCGCCGGTCTGGTACTCAATCACACGGGTCTCAAAGAAATTCTTCTCTTTCTTCAAATCCATAATCTCGCTCATCCACGGGAACGGGTTGGTCGTGCCTGGATACTCTTCCTTCAGCCCAATCTGCGACAAACGGCGGTTAGCAATGAACTTGAGGTAATCCTCCATCATCGCCGCATTCATCCCCAGCACCCCACGCGGCATGGTGTCACGCGCATATTCGATCTCCAGCTGAGTCCCTTGCAGGATCATCTGGGTCGCTTCTTCCTTCATCTCGGCATCCCACAAATGCGGGTTTTCGATTTTGATCTGGTTGATCACGTCGATACCGAAGTTCAGGTGCATCGACTCATCGCGCAGGATGTACTGGAACTGCTCGGCCACGCCGGTCATTTTGTTGCGGCGGCCCATGGAGAGGATCTGGGTGAAGCCGCAGTAGAAGAAGATGCCTTCCAGTACGCAGTAGTAGGCGACCAAGTTGCGCAGCAGTTCTTTGTCGGTGTCGACGGTGCCGGTTTCGAACTTGGGGTCGGAGATCGAGCGGGTGTATTTCAGGCCCCACGCGGCCTTTTTAGCCACCGATGGGATCTCGTGGTACATGTTGAAGATCTCGCCTTCATCCATGGCCAGCGATTCGATGCAGTACTGGTAGGCGTGGGTGTGGATCGCTTCTTCGAAGGCCTGGCGCAGGATGTACTGGCGGCACTCCGGGTTGGTGATCAGGCGGTACACGGCCAGCACCAGGT
Source organism: Pseudomonas sp. S3_A03 (assembly GCF_054668275.1). NCBI lineage: Bacteria > Pseudomonadati > Pseudomonadota > Gammaproteobacteria > Pseudomonadales > Pseudomonadaceae > Pseudomonas > Pseudomonas sp. S3_A03. The sequence continues at coordinate 2,680,648 of NZ_CP162753.1, read as the reverse complement.
TGTTGGCGACCAGGGAATCGGCGGTGGAGAAGAAGCCCAGGTTACGCATGACGATACGGCGTTCGTCGTCGGTGAGGCCTTCGGGGTTTTTCCACAGGGCGATGTCGGCGGTCATGTTGACCTCTTGCGGCATCCAGTGGTTGGCGCAGCCGTCGAGGTACTTCTGCCAGGCCCAGTCGTACTTGAAGGGCACGAGTTGGTTGAGGTCGGCGCGGCAGTTGATCATGCGTTTTTCGTCAACGGCGACGCGGGCGGAGGCGCCTTCGAGTTCGGCGAGGCCTTCGGCGACGTCGAGTTTGTCCAGGGCAGCCTTGGCGCGGATGATGGCGGCGGAGTCGTTGGCGGTGACGGCGCGGGCTTCGACGGCGGCAGCGGCGCCGGCACCGTCGAGGCGGTCCATGTTGGCTTCGGTGGCGTGGCCGGCGTTGGCGCCTTTAGCGGCTACTTCGCCTTCTTCTTCTTTGTCGAATTCGTCCCAGCTCAGCATGACGTGTCGTCTCCTGCGTGAGGGCTCAAAGGTGCCCGTGTGAAACCGTGTGGTTGGGTGTTCACACGGCCCTGAGGCCGCGGTGGATCTTAAGGAATCGTTTGTTGCAGCAGCTCGCGCAGGCATTAAACGGAATAGGGTTACGGGTACTCTGCGTGAGGCTTGAGGTGCGGAGCGGTGCGCGCTTGCTCCAGCGGAGGCCTCAGGTCTGGCTCTTCGTCCCAATGTAATGGGATATTGCAGGCCCGATTTACCCGCGCATTATAGGGAAAAATTCGGCGCTGTGTTGCGGCGGATGGTCTCGGCGCGCGCACAAAATGAAGACTTTTTTACCCGGAGTGCGGGTTTACAGGGGTTGGCGGGGTAGGAATTTTTTGACGGACGGTGACGAGATTTCAGTGGGCATTTGCCGCATGCAGGCGCCAGCCCTGTAAATCGGGCAGTTGGCGGGGTAGGGCTCAATGTGCAGGGCCGGGTATTTGAGCGCGCAGAAACTGCAGCAGGCTTCTGCATGCCGCCGATTGATACGGCGTGGGCCGGGTGATGATGTGAAAGCGCCTGGACGCCCAACTGTCGCTCAATCCGATGCTGACCAGCCCCGGCCCGTCCGTGTAGCTGACCGCTTTGCGGGGAATGACGGCGATACCCATGTGTGCCTGGATCATCCGGCACACCGCATCGAAGCTCTTTACATGCACGTCGTACTGGATCGTTTGGCTGTCGCTGCGGGCCGCGTGGTCCAGCATTCGGTACAGCGGGCTGTCCGTGTGCAGGGCGATATGGCGGAACGACAGGCTGTCTGAAAAGGCGATCACGCGATGCTGGCACAACGGGCGGCCCATCGGCACCACCAGCACCAGTTCGTCCCAGTGGTAATCATGCACCTGCAGCCCGCGCTCTACCGCGTCGCACAGGCCCGTGCCAATACCCAGGTCATGTTGATTGCCGAGCACCGATTCCAGGACCTCTTCGCTGGTCTGTTCCTCCAGTGCTATTTCAATATCGGGGTACTCCGTACGGAAGGCGCGAAGGTCGTGGGGCAGGAACTGAATGATGCTGGAGCGGTTCGCCGATCCTGATATGCCGCGTCGGCCCTTGGCGAAGCCGGACATCTGCGCGCTCATCTGCAATAAGTCATCGACGACCCGCGTTGCGTGTTCAACCCGCTCCCGAGCAGCCGGCCTCTCACGTTGGTCGAAAAGATCATCGAGCGTCGTCGCCTCGGGCCTGATAAGGCGGTGGCGAAAGGGGATGGCGTATTTATCTCGGCGGACTGGTGTTTTAGCCACGATTACTTCACCGGGATGTGCGCGCACTTGATGCACGACGCTTTTGGTGACGATGTGGCGCTGGTGCGTGCCCATGAAATTATTGCTTTTCAAGACCATCTCATCCTGGCCAGCCAGAGTGTGGCCCATGTGCGAGACAACCTGCTCGCTGCGGTCGGTGGGCTGGCCAGCGCCCATCACGCGTTTGTACGGCGCTACCCGGTGATCGAGCACGGCGCATTGCACGACAGGCCTGGCTCGGAGGGTATCTGTCACGCCTTGATGACCGAGAAGTACGCGCTGCCCGGTCAGGTCGTCGTCGGTACCGACTCACATTCCCCGCACTCCGGCGCGCTGGGCTGCCTGGCCTTCGGGGCCAGCGCCACCGACATTGCCAACAGTTGGGCCACGGGTTACATCCGTTGCCGGGTGCCCGAGATCATCCGTGTCGAGCTCAATGGCCGGCTTGTGCCGGGGGTTACCGCCAAGGACGTGGTACTGCAGTTGCTGAGCCTGGCATTCATTCGTCAGGGCCATGGGATTGGCGCGGTGTTCGAGTACACCGGCGAAGCGGTGCGGGCCATGTCCATTGATGAGCGGGCCACGTTGACCAATATGGTGGCGGAGCTGGGCGGGTTCACCGGTATCGTGCAGCCCGACCAGAAAACTGTCGATTTCATCCTTGAGCGCCGGGGCGTGGCTATTGAATTGGAAGGGTGGTTATTCAGCGATGCGCAGGCCGAGTACAAAGAGCGGTTGGCGATCGACTGTTCGCGCCTGAGGCCCAGGGCTTGTCCCTGCATGAGCGCACCCGGCTCTACCTGCAATATGGCACGCTGGCAGTTCGCGACTACTGCATCGAAAAGGGCTACCTGGCCACCTTCGAGCGCCTGGGCGTCGAAATGATCATGCCCGGGTGTGGCGCCTGCGCGAACTGTGGGCCGGGGTCATCCACGCGCGCGGACCAAGTAACGGTGAGTGCGATCAACCGCAGCATTGCTATCGCCGGGGGGATTGCCGCCGTGAATACGGTGGGGCAGCTCAGTGGGATGGTCGCGCCGTTGCTGGTGGGCTACATCAACGATGTAAGCGGCAACACCTACCTTGGCATGTTGGCGCTGGCACCGTTCTGCCTGATATGCGCAGGCGTGGTGTACTGGGGGTTGCCGGATGATCGCACCACAGGCAAGCCTGCTCGTCGGTTTATGAACGTCGCGCGGCTGGGGCGATAAAAGAGGCTGGGCCTTTGCCGCAAGAACGATTTCTTGCGGCGAGCAAGCATTCAACTTGAAAACTCATTACCCGTTGGAGCAACCATTGCCCATCACGTGATAATTAAGAATATGCCGTTGGCCGTGCGAGTCTTCATATTCCATCTTCACCGGTACAACTTCGCAGACTTCCGGGATATTACTCATGGACACTACTTTGGCGACATCCAAGTGCGTGCTGTAGGTGTAGTCTTCAACAATCGGGGCGTTCTGGCCGGCCAGCTCGGTCGGGGCTTCGTCGGCCAGGACGGTGGTGGCAAACAGGCTGCTGAGGGCCATTGCTACTAGAACTTTCATTTCTTTACTTACCTTCTTTGGGGCGAAAGGGGTCACGGGGCCCTTGTGAGGCCGCGTGCGTAACTTGAAGTTTGGGAGTTCGGATTAACGTTGCCTTCGTGGGGGCTGTTGCGGTGTTAATCAGATTGCCTTGTTGGCGGAGTTGATTTTAGGCGTGGGGGTTATATTCATATACCCGTGGTTTTGATAAACACTTTTAGCGGTTTTTGTAACAATCCCGTGTTAAAGGTTTTTTCACAAACCGTCGAAGCGCCGCAGGCCGCGGGCCAGAGCGCCAAAGCTGGATACCGGGGCAATTTGTAGGGGCTTGTTACTACCATCGTCGAATGGTTCTATAGGCCGGCCCCGGCTACAACAGGGCCATACAAAAACAACTATTGTCACCGAGGTAAGAAAGATGAGTGCGGCTTCCCTGTACCCCGTTCGCCCCGAAGTAGCAGCCAACACGCTGACCGATGAGGCGACCTACAAGGCCATGTACCAGCAGTCGGTGGTCAACCCCGATGGTTTCTGGCGTGAGCAAGCCAAGCGTCTTGACTGGGTCAAGCCTTTCACCGCGGTGAAGCAGACCTCTTTCGACGACCACCATGTCGACATCAAGTGGTTTGCCGACGGCACCCTGAACGTTTCCTACAACTGCCTGGACCGTCATCTCGCCGAGCGTGGCGATCAGGCGGCGATCATCTGGGAGGGTGATGACCCTGCCGAAAGCCGCACCATCACCTACCGCGAGCTGCACGAAGAAGTCTGCAAGTTCGCCAACGCCCTGCGTGGCCAGGACGTGCACCGCGGCGACGTGGTGACGATCTACATGCCGATGATCCCCGAAGCCGTGGTCGCCATGCTGGCCTGTACCCGCATCGGTGCGATCCACTCGGTGGTGTTCGGCGGTTTCTCGCCGGAGGCCCTGGCCGGCCGTATCATCGACTGTAAGTCGAAGGTGGTGATCACCGCCGACGAAGGCATCCGCGCAGGTAAGAAAATTCCGCTCAAGGCCAACGTCGATGACGCCCTGACCAACCCGGAAACCAGCAGCATTCAAAAGGTCATCGTGTGCAAGCGCACCAATGGCGCGATCAAGTGGAACCAGCATCGCGACATCTGGTACGAAGACCTGATGAAAGTGGCCGGCACCGTGTGTGCGCCTAAAGAAATGGGCGCCGAAGAAGCGCTGTTCATCCTCTATACCTCCGGTTCCACCGGCAAGCCTAAAGGCGTGCAGCACACCACCGGCGGCTACCTGTTATACGCAGCCCTGACCCACGAGCGCGTGTTCGACTACCGCCCGGGCGAAATCTACTGGTGCACCGCCGACGTTGGCTGGGTCACCGGCCACACCTATATCGTCTATGGCCCGCTGGCCAATGGCGCGACCACGCTGCTGTTCGAAGGCGTGCCGAACTACCCGGACATCACCCGGGTGGGCAAGATCGTCGACAAGCACAAGGTCAACATCCTCTACACCGCGCCGACTGCGATCCGCGCGATGATGGCCTCGGGCACCGCCGCTTGCGAAGGCGTGGATGGCAGCAGCCTGCGCTTGCTGGGTTCGGTGGGTGAGCCGATCAACCCCGAGGCGTGGGACTGGTACTACAAGAACGTCGGCCAATCCCGTTGCCCGATCGTCGATACCTGGTGGCAGACCGAAACCGGCGCCACCCTGATGAGCCCGCTGCCGGGCGCTCATGCGCTCAAGCCGGGTTCGGCCGCACGGCCGTTCTTTGGCGTGGTGCCGGCGTTGGTGGACAACCTGGGCAACATCATCGAAGGCGCCGCCGAAGGCAACCTGGTGATCCTCGATTCGTGGCCAGGCCAGGCGCGTACGCTGTACGGCGATCATGACCGTTTTGTGGACACTTACTTCAAGACCTTCCGCGGCATGTACTTCACCGGCGACGGTGCGCGTCGTGACGAAGACGGCTACTGGTGGATCACCGGGCGTGTGGACGACGTGCTTAACGTGTCCGGCCACCGCATGGGCACCGCCGAGATCGAAAGCGCGATGGTCGCCCACCCTAAAGTCGCCGAAGCGGCGGTGGTGGGTGTGCCACACGACATCAAGGGGCAGGGCATTTATGTGTACGTCACCCTTAAAAATGGCGAAGAGCCGAACGAAGCGCTGCGCCTGGAGTTGAAAAACTGGGTACGCAAGGAGATCGGGCCGATCGCTTCGCCGGATGTGATCCAGTGGGCGCCGGGCTTGCCGAAGACCCGTTCGGGCAAAATCATGCGCCGCATCCTGCGCAAGATTGCCACGGCTGAGTACGACGGGCTGGGTGATATCTCCACCCTGGCCGACCCAGGTGTGGTGGCGCATTTGATCGAAACCCACAAGACCATGAACGTCGCGTAACGCGGGCTAGGTGGCAAAGAGCCCCATTCGGCATGAGCCGGCTGGGGCTTTTTTGTGCGTTCTCGAAACCACGAAGATCCCCTGTGGGAGGGAGCTTGCTCCGATAGCGGAGGTCCAGTGGCCTAGGTGTTGGCTGACACACTGCAATCGGGAGCAAGCCCCCTTCCACATTTGGGCTGCATTTCAGGTCAGGCTCATTACCAGTCCAATAAATATCGGTTTTTCACGTAGGAGGTTTCTGAATGTTACCGAGCGGCGCAAATGTGTAACCCTGCGCCCAAACATGAGGCAAAGCGCTACGCCCGCGCCGCGAAAAACCGCGTTTTAGACACCCCCGCAAATAAGATCAAACGCCACACTTGCCGTGCTAGAAGGGTTTGCGAATAATAGGCCCGCAATTTGCAGCGTCTACAGGTTTAGTGTCTTTTGTCTCTGCATAAAATTCAGGGGCTGTCAATGAGCTGGAACCGCTTTCTCGGTGCTTCTGTAAATTGTTGTCGCATTGAGGAAATATCGGCTTCCGGCCTGTCGTTAGAATGCCGATCACTCGCTCGTCGTCTCCAGTGTTGAACTGGCGTAGGACGCAGCACCGCTATTCGGTTTCACCTTCGCCGCATCGTGGGCCATGGCTCATACTGCTGTTTTGCCCTATACCGATGGAGTCCCAAGATGAAGAAACTCGTGCTGTTGGGCGCCCTGGCGCTGTCCGTGCTGTCCATGCAGGCTTTCGCTGAAGGCAAGCCTCTGAAAATTGGTATCGAAGCGGCCTACCCTCCGTTTGCCTCGAAGGCGCCGGATGGCAGCATCGTCGGTTTTGACTACGACATCGGCAACGCCCTGTGCAAGCAGATGGACGTCAAGTGCACCTGGGTCGAGCAGGAATTCGATGGCCTGATCCCAGCGCTCAAAGTGCGCAAGATCGACGCGATCCTGTCGTCCATGTCCATTACCGACGACCGCAAGAAGTCCGTGGACTTCACCAACCGCTACTACCTGAGCCCGGCGCGCCTGGTGATGAAGGACGGCACTGCGGTCAGCGACAGCCTGGATGAGTTGAAAGGCAAGAAGATCGGCGTACAGCGTGGCTCGATCCATGACCGTTTCGCCCATGAAGTCCTGGCGCCAAAAGGTGCGGACATCAAGGGTTACAGCACCCAGAACGAAATCTACCTGGACGTGGCTGCCGGTCGTCTCGACGGTACCGTGGCTGACGCTACCCTGCTGCAGGACGGTTTCCTGAAAACCGACGCCGGCAAAGGCTACGCGTTTGTAGGCCCGTCGTTCACCGAAGCCAAATACTTCGGCGACGGCATCGGCATCGCGGTACGCAAGGGCGACAAGGAAAACCTGGACCGCATCAACGCAGCCATCGCCGCGATCCGTGCCAACGGCGAATACAAGAAAATCCAGGACAAGTACTTCGACTTCGATATCTACGGCGCTGACGCCAAGTAAATCGTCGCGGCTGTCTGTGCAAAATGGCGCAAGCAACAGAACACTCTGAAGTTTGCGCCATTTTTTCATCCCCCTTTTCGAGGACCTGAATCATGTTGAAAGGCTACGGGGCCGTCATCCTCGATGGCGCATGGTTGACGCTTCAGCTCGCCTTGTCGTCCATGGCCTTGGCCATTGTTCTGGGTCTGATCGGGGTCGCGTTACGCCTGTCGCCGGTGCGCTGGCTGGCCTGGCTGGGTGACTTGTACTCCACGGTGATCCGCGGGATCCCCGACCTGGTGCTGATCCTGCTGATTTTCTACGGCGGTCAGGACCTGCTCAACCGCGTCGCGCCGATGCTCGGCTACGACGACTATATCGACCTGAACCCCTTGGCCGCCGGTATCGGCACCCTGGGTTTCATCTTTGGCGCCTACCTGTCGGAAACCTTCCGCGGTGCCTTCATGGCCATCCCCAAGGGGCAGGCCGAAGCCGGCCTTGCCTATGGCATGAGCAGCTTCCAGGTGTTTTTCCGGGTGATGGTGCCGCAGATGATTCGGCTGGCTATCCCTGGGTTCACCAATAACTGGCTGGTACTCACCAAGGCCACTGCGCTGATTTCGGTGGTGGGCCTGCAAGACATGATGTTCAAGGCCAAGCAGGCGGCAGATGCCACCCGCGAGCCTTTACCTTCTTCCTCGCGGTGGCGGCGATGTACCTGGTGATCACCAGCGTGTCGTTGCTGGCCCTGCGTCATCTTGAGAAGCGCTACTCGGTAGGCGTAAGGGCGGCTGATCTATGATCTTCGACTACAACGTCATCTGGGAATCCATGCCGCTGTACCTTGGCGGTTTGCTGACCACCCTGAAACTGCTCGCCATTTCGCTGTTTTTCGGCCTGCTCGCCGCCTTGCCGCTGGGCTTGATGCGCGTGTCCAAGCAGCCGATCGTCAACGGCGCAGCGTGGCTCTACACCTACATCATCCGCGGCACGCCGATGCTGGTGCAGCTGTTTTTGATCTACTACGGGCTGGCGCAGTTCCAAGCGGTACGCGAGAGCTTCCTGTGGCCGCTGCTGTCCAGCGCCACCTTCTGCGCGTGCCTGGCCTTTGCGATCAACACCAGCGCCTACACCGCAGAAATCATCGCCGGCAGCCTCAAGGCCACGCCCAATGGCGAGATCGAGGCAGCCAAGGCCATGGGCATGTCGCGCTATAAGCTGTACCGCCGCATCCTGCTGCCGTCGGCCTTGCGCCGCGCGCTGCCGCAGTACAGCAACGAAGTGATCATGATGCTGCAGACCACCAGCCTGGCGTCCATCGTCACCCTGATCGACATCACCGGTGCCGCGCGCACGGTGAATGCGCAGTTTTACCTGCCGTTCGAGGCCTACGTCACCGCTGGCGTGTTCTACCTGTGCCTCACCTTCATCCTGGTACGCCTGTTCAAGTTGGCCGAGCGCCGCTGGCTGAGCTACCTGGCGCCACGGAAGCATTGATATGGAACGTATCGATCACCTATTGCCCTGGGGGCATCTGGGCTGCGAACGCCAACTGAGCGTATTCCGCTTTGGCAGTGGCGAGCGCAAGGCCTATATCCAGGCCAGCCTGCACGCCGATGAACTGCCCGGCATGCGCGCCGCCTGGGAACTGAAAAAACGCCTCGGCGAACTGGAACGTCAAGGCGCCCTCAACGGGGTAATCGAGTTGGTACCGGTGGCCAACCCGATGGGCCTGGGCCAGTTGCTGCAAGGCAGCCACCAAGGGCGTTTCGAGGTAGGCAGCGGCAAGAATTTCAACCGTGATTTCGTCGAATTGAGCGAGCCGGTCGCGGCGTTGCTGCAAGGCCGGCTGGGCGATGATGCCCACGCCAACGTGGGCATGATTCGTCAGGCCATGAGCGCCGCGCTCAGCGCGTTGCCGGCCCCGAGCAGCCAGTTGCAAGGCATGCAGCGTATCTTGCTGAGCCACGCCTGCACCGCCGATGTGGTGCTCGACTTGCACTGCGACGCCGAGGCCGCGCTGCATATGTACGCGTTGCCCCAGCATTGGCCGCAGTGGCGTTCGCTGTCGGCGCATTTGAACGTGAAGGTCGGCCTGCTGGCGGAAGATTCCGGCGGCAGCTCGTTCGATGAAGCGTGCTCGTTGCCGTGGTTGCGTCTGTCGCGGATGTTCCCTGAGGCGCAGATCCCGCTGGCGTGCCTGGCGACGACCCTGGAATTGGGTGGCCAGGCCGATACCGGCCGGGATGAAGCGATCTTCCACGCCGAAGGCATCCTCGCATTCCTCGCCGAGCAGGGCCTGATCAAAGGTCAATGGCCGGAGCCGCAGTTCGAGCCTTGCGAAGGCATGCCTTTCGAAGGTACGCAATTGCTGTTCGCCCCCCACGCCGGGGTCATCAGTTACCTGCGTAAGGCCGGTGACTGGGTTGAGAAGGGCGATGCGATTTTTGAAGTGATTGACCCCCTGGAAGACCGCGTGAGCGTCATCTGCGCGGGCACCTCGGGGGTGTTGTTTGCCGTTGAACGGCTACGTTATGCCCAAGCGGGTTTCTGGCTGGCCAAGGTGGCGGGGCGCGATGCGCTGCGGCACGGGCGCTTGCTCAACGACTGACCACCTGTTTTTGTGAGAACCGACCGCATGTACAAGCTTGAAGTCCAAGACCTGCATAAACGCTATGGCAGTCATGAAGTGCTCAAAGGCGTGTCCCTGGCCGCCGCGGCCGGTGATGTGATCAGCATCATCGGTTCCAGCGGTTCGGGCAAAAGTACCTTTTTGCGCTGCATCAACCTGCTGGAGCAACCCCACGCCGGCAAGATCCTGCTCAATAACGAAGAGCTGAAACTGGTGGCCAACAAGGACGGCGCCTTGAAGGCCGCCGACCCCAAGCAACTGCAACGCATGCGTTCGCGCTTGTCCATGGTGTTCCAGCATTTCAACTTGTGGTCGCATATGACCGCCGTTGAGAACGTGATGGAAGCCCCGGTGCATGTGCTGGGCGTGTCGAAGAAAGAAGCCCGTGAAAAGGCCGAGCACTACCTGGCCAAAGTCGGCGTTGGGCATCGTAAGGATGCGTTCCCCGGCCACATGTCCGGCGGCGAGCAGCAGCGCGTGGCGATTGCCCGTGCCCTGGCGATGGAGCCGGAGGTGATGCTGTTCGACGAACCCACCTCGGCGCTCGACCCGGAGTTGGTTGGCGAGGTGCTCAAGGTGATGCAGGACCTGGCTCAGGAAGGCCGCACCATGGTGGTGGTGACCCACGAAATGGGCTTTGCCCGCGAAGTGTCCAACCAGTTGGTGTTCCTGCACAAAGGCATTGTTGAAGAGCGCGGCAACCCGAGGGAAGTGCTGGTCAATCCACAGTCCGAGCGCCTTCAGCAGTTCCTGTCCGGCAGCTTGAAATAACACCCCTGCTGAAATTGCTGGCGCTTTAGGTGGGAGGGGGCTTGCTCCCGATAGCGGTCCATCAGATACACATGTGCTGACTGGTACACCGCTATCGGGAGCAAGCCCCTCCCAGATTTGTTTTTGAGCTTTGTATTGGTTTACGGGCTAGCATTGCCCCACAGTTTCTTTCACTGTTTTTGTTTCGGATAGCTCCCACATGACCGCCCACAAAATTGGTTTCCTGATTTGGCCCAGCACAAAGCGCTCACGCTTGCGCTGGCTGAGGAGGCCTTGCGCGTTGCTCAGCGGGTGCATCCGGATGTGGTCTACGAGCTGTCGTTCCTGCTCGCCGAACCTGCCACCGACGGCGCCTGGCAACTGCCGGGCGAGCCATGGGCCGGCAAGCTCGAAGGCTTCCAGAAACTGTTCCTGCTGGCTGACGAACCGCCCACCGTCATCGCCTCTCAACTGAGCAGTGCCCTCAAGCAACTTGTGCGGGCCGGCTGCGTGATCGGTGGTCTGTCGGCAGGCGTGTATCCACTGGCCCAACTCGGTCTGCTCGACGGCTACCGCGCCGCCGTGCACTGGCGCTGGCAGGACGATTTCGCCGAGCGCTTCCCCAAGGTCATCGCCACCAGCCATCTGTTCGACTGGGACCGAGACCGCTTGACCGCCTGCGGTGGCATGTCGGTGCTCGACCTGCTGCTGGCGGTACTTGCCCGTGATCACGGCGCCGAGCTTGCCGGCGCGGTGTCCGAAGAGCTGGTGGTGGAGCGCATCCGCGAAGGCGGCGAACGCCAGCGGATTCCGCTGCAAAACCGCCTGGGTTCCAGCCACCCGAAGCTGACCCAGGCGGTGTTGTTGATGGAAGCCAATATCGAAGAACCGCTGACCACCGACGAAATCGCCCAGCACGTGTGCGTGTCGCGACGACAACTTGAACGCATCTTCAAGCAGTACCTCAACCGCGTTCCCAGCCAGTATTACCTGGAACTGCGCCTGAACAAGGCGCGCCAGATGCTCATGCAAACCAGCAAGTCGATCATCCAGATCGGCCTCTCCTGCGGCTTTTCCTCGGGGCCGCATTTCTCCAGTGCCTACCGCAACTTTTTCGGCGCCACGCCGCGTGAAGACCGCAACCAACGACGCAGCAGCAGCCCCTTTGAATTGTCCTCGGTGCCGTCCGAACGCGGTTGACCCGCAGGCTCTATTGTTCCATTTCCTCCTCGGACACGTCGGGTGACGCAGCAAGCGGGTTCATCTGCGGGTCCAGCGTGACTTCTACTACGCCAAAGTCCACCGCATGGCGTCGGTAGTAAGGGCGCAGCATGGCAATTGTCGCGGGTGAGAGTGGGTTGCCATTCAGATCGAAGCCATCGGCCAGGTCAGGCGTGATTTCAAGAATGTCGCTGGGAAGCTCGGTGATCTGGTTGTCGCTCAAATCCAGTTGATCGAGCAGCGGCAGGTTGAATGCGCCCGCGGGGGCTTCGGTAAGCCCGGCATTCGAGAGCATCAGCGTTGAGAGCCCGGTCATCAAGCGTACGTTCGGTGTAATGCCCAGCGGGTTTTCGCTCAGGTCCAGGTAGTTAAGGTGCTCCAGGCCGCTTAACGCGTCGGCGCTGGCAGGGCTCAGGCGCAGGCCGCTGAACGTCAGGCTCAGCGACCTGAGCTTGGCCAGGTTGAACACCTCCAGTGGGATGTCCGGCAATGCGTAGCGATGCACCAGCAAGCTTTCAAGCTGAGGGAAGCGCTTGAGGAAGCCCGGCGGGATCGACGTATGGTGCTCGCCCACCAGTTCAATCCTCGCGACATGGTTAAAGCTCACGTTCAGTGCCGGCAAATCCCCCAGGATCGCGTGGGTGCTGACCAGTTCGTGAGTGTCTCGCGGCGACTCATGATCCGCGTACAGGGCGGTTTCCCGGCGCCAGCAGTCTTGCAGCAACGTCTTGAACGCCCGCCGTGTGATTTGCTGTTGCGCGCGCGTTCGGGTGTCCAGGGGGGCGTGGGTGACGGGGTGTCGCTCGGGGACTTCCACCGCCCACTGCTCAAGGTCTGTTTGCAGGCGCTCGTAGTCCGCTTTCATGTCGGTGAGGGTAGCCATTGCGTCGTCCAGGCTGCCCGGCAGCTTGAAGATAAATTGGCTGGCCTCCCTGTCGGTGAAGGTAGGGTAGAGCTCATGGACCCGGCGCCGCTCTTCAAGGCCGGCATCCGCGCCGAAGTGTTCGCCGGTTTGCTGGCAATAGGTTTTGACCCGCTCCAGGGTGGCCCGCGAGAGCGGGTTGCCGGAAAAATCAAAGGCCTTGGCGCGTTCGGCCGGCAACGTAAAGAGGGCATCGGGCAGTGCTTGAAACTGGTTGTCGCTGAGGCTGGCGTCGATCAAGTGGGGCAGGTCCGTCAGGCCTTGGGGCGCTTGGGCAATCTCTGTGTGGCTCAGGTTCAGCAGCTGCAAGTCGGTCATGTGTTCAAGGTTGGGCGCCAGCGTCAGCGGGTTGCTGGACAGGTCGAGGGTCTTTAACCCGCGCAGGCTGGCCAGGTTTTCACGGCTTTGCGCGGTCAACTTGATGGCCGTGTTGCGCAGTGTCAGGTCATTGAGATGGGGTTGCGACGTTACCTCGGTGGACAGTGTTCGCAGGGCTATGCCGTGGATATTCAGGCTGCGCAGCTTGGGGAATTGGGCCAGGAACGCCGGTGTGCCTCGGGTGGACACATAGCCGTTCAATTCCAGGTAGGAGATGTGGTCGAAGTTGGCGCTCAGTTTTGGCAGTTCGCCATAGATCGGCTGGGTGAGGCGCAGCGTGAGGCCGTTGTCATCGGGGTTGGGGAAATGGCTATCGGACGGGGTTTCATGGCGCCAGGCGTGAACTATTTCTTCTACCCACCGCGCTCGATTGTGCCGCTCGGCCGTGATCACCGCGCGGCTCAGGGGGATCTGCGTATCGAGGAACGTCTGCGGCGTGTTGTGAAGCCAGGTCGCCAGGTCGGCTTGCAATCTCAGCAATTCTCTTTGACGGATTGCAGCGTCAGCAACGGCGAACCCGCCTGGGCGCGCATGGCTTCCAGCACATTGCGCACTTCTTCCGGGTTCAGGCTGGGGTAAAGATCGCGCAGCCGATCTTCCAGCGACGGTTGCCCACTGGGGCCAGGCGTGGGTGAGGTCCGGTCATAGCCTTCCATGCCCCCTGGCAGGCGCATCAGTTTCGGGTCGTAAAGAGGCTTGCGCACGGGCATCTCGGCGAGCAGCGTGCCAACCTCTTCGCGCGTCAGCGCGTGTTGGCGCAAGGTCTGGCGCAGCAATCGGCCTTGGCCGATCTGCATGCCCAGCGCGTCGCGCTGGGCGTCGGGGAGTGCCTGGAGCACCGCTGTATAGAAGTCGGTTTCTCCAAAGAGCGTGCCCTCGCCGTTTTCTGGAACGTAAGCGCCCTCGGCCGTACGCACCAACGTACGTTGGATCGGCGCTTGAGGCGTGCCGATTGAGTCGCGCACGCGGCCTGTGCGCGAGTAGTCGGTGACGACCAGGCGCACCTGGGGCGACCAGCCCGGCAGCTTTTGCAAGGTGTGCAGGGCAAGGCGATGGGTGTCGCTGCTGTCCACCGAGTCCAGGTACAGCCCTTCGTAGGCGCGGCTGATCCTGACTTGGTGCGCCGCCCAACGTGCACGTTCCGTCAAGGTTGCGGGCAGGCTGCCCTGGTCGATTTCCAGCAGCTCCTGGCCGGTCGCTTCGCGCAACACCTCTTCGGCGGTGCTGGTAGGCAGGCCGGGCGTGGTGTCGATGATTTTTTGCACGCGAGGGTCGTGGGTGACCTCCCGGCTGCGATAACGCGCGTCAAACAGGGCAAAGCGTTTCTCCTCGGCTTTGCGCGCCAGGCGTTTGCGCAGTTTGGCCGCGCGCACGTGGGGCTGTGTGACGGCCGCGCCAAACTCTTCTTCCAGTAGGATTTTGCGTTCGGGTTCGTCGAGGGTTTCGAGCAGGGTCTTGAGCAGGTCGCCATTTTTCAACTGCGCTTGGTGGACCTGCACCACTGCGGCGTTTTCCTTGCCTTTGAGTTCCCACAACGTGCGGCCTTCGGCGTCGAGAAAGCGCAGGGTTTTGGATGCAGGCCACAGGGCCGTATTGCTGAGCAACCAGAGTTGGGTCTGTGAATCGGCTTTTTGAAACAGCTCAGGGTCGTCGCTGTTCATCTGGTCGATGAAGTCTTGCAGTTGTTGGTCGAGGGTGACGCGCTTGAGTGCGTCGGCTAGCAGGGGCGGCGGTGGCTGGCGGTCCATGAACTGCTTGCGCAGGGCCGGTTCATCGGTACCGCTGATCAGCCGCGCCTCCTCCAGGCGTGCGTCGCTGAGGTGCTCGGCGAGTGGGCCTTGTCGGCGCAGGAGGGTGGCGCGGTCCCAGCTCAAAGGCTGATCCACTTCGGTGACCCAGGCGCCCGCGCCGTTGCCCATGATCCGGGGGCGGTAGGCGTGCGGGCGGGTCGGGTGTTGCATGAATGCGTGGCCGGCGCGTTGCTCAACGGCGAAGTGTTTGCCGTCGAGCGCCAGGATCTGTTTGCCTTGGTGGGTGTGCAGCCCTTCGGGGTTGGCAGATGATTCGGCAGCCAGGGTGATGTCGTGGGCGTAGGGCGTGAGGTCAGGCTTCCAACGGCGGGTTTTGCCGTCTTCGCCGCTGACCGGGTGAAGCGTGTCGAAAAAATCCCACAGTGGCTGGGGCAGCGCCTGTCGTAGCAGGCTTTCGGCAATCGGCGCGCCCACCGCGAACATCCCCAGTTGCACCATTTGTTCAAGGATCGACATCAGGTGGCCGAAGGCCTGGCGCTTGAGCCCTTCGGCCCAATCGAGGATGCCTTCGAAGGTGTCGTCGAGCAGTTGGAAGGCGGTATAGCCGAGCATCAACGCCCCCAGCGGCGGTATGAAGGGGGTGGCGATAAAGGCCGCCACTTCGAGAATCGCCTTGGCGACTTTTTGCACGATGCTCCAGCGTTGCCAGCGCGCCTGGCGATCGGCGTCGGCGCTGGACACGGCGGTCACGCGTGCGTCATTGAGCAGCTGGTTGAGTTTGTTTTCGTAGAGGTGTTCGTACAGGCCGCCGCTGATCTTGGTGGCGAAAAACTGCAGGTTGGGCTCCGCCACGGGCTTTTCGCGCCAGGCCGGTCGTGGGTCGCCGGGTTTGGGCTTGTGCCAGGCCACTTGCGACAGGCGATTGTTAAGGTCGGCAAAAAAATAGCCGCGGTGCTCCTGTTTGACGAAGCGGCAGAAGAACTTCTGGTAGTCGGCGCTGCGCAGCTTCGAGGTGAGGTCGAGCATGAACGCCGTGCCGTTGGGGTAGTACTTGAGCGGCGCCTGTGGGTCACCGGGGATGTAAGCCACCACGGGCGTTGAATCGTGGTGCGCCTCCAGGTCGGCGGCGAACAGCACGATACCGGTCAGCGGCGCTGCCATCAGGCTCAGGTCGTGGCTGAGCAGCAATTTGCCTTCCAGCATCATGCCGCGCAGGCCTTCGAGTTGGCCCTGAAGGGTGTAAAAGGCGGCGTCGCTCACGTCTTTTTTCAGGCGCGCCATATGCAGGCTGGTGTTGGCCTCGGCCTTGAGGCTTTGGATCAGCGTGTCGCGCAGGGTGGCCTTGACGGTGGCGTCTTCGAAGCCGAAAAAGCGCTTGAGGTAGCGTTGGTAGCGCGCGCCGATATCCAGCTCGCGGCACAGCTGGATGAACTGTCGGATGCTGACCTTGCTGGCGAACGAGGGCAACGTGTCGAACTGCCCGGTGGCGCTGGGTTGGGTGATAAAGGTTGAGTCGTTTGTGTAAGCGTGCGGCTGGCTTTCGGCCGCGTCGAAGTTATGCAGCGCGGCCGAAAGCAGCGACACGGTCCAGACTTTCGCGCCGCCGGTCGGCACGGGCAGCAGCGGGGTCGTCAGCGGTGTGTACAGGCGCAGGTAGGTGGTCGTTACATCGGCGTCCAGGCCCAACCGTTGCTTGAGCGCTTGCTGCAGCAGGGGCGCGGCGAACTGTTGCGGGGTCTGGAGTGTCGCCAGGGCGCTGTCCACCTGATTGTGCGCGTTCCAGTTCGTCGCCTGCGCCAGTTTGAGCGGCGCCTGCCGTTCGCGGCTGGTGGTGGCATGCCAGTCGGCAAATACCATCGGTGTGGCTTTTAATGCCTGGCGCTTGGCGGCTGAGGCGTTTCCCAGCCAGCTTGGCAGCGTTGTGTGTACACCGGCGGGCGCGATGCGTGTGGCCTGGATAACGCTTTGAATGACAGCGGAAGCCATGTGGCTGATCCTTCAGTGAATTGAGTCACCGTGATCAAAACAGGCTTTGGGCTCGTCCTGGCTTCAAATAGTTAGCGCGTGGCGGCAAATCAGCCGTGCGTGCCTCTGCCTCTCGGGCCCTGCACGGTTTAAACTGCGCCTTTGCGACGCTATTTGTCGCATTGGCGTAAACCCGCCAAAAACGCGGGTTGGCGCTATAAGAAGTTGTCGCTTGGCGGCAAGGCCGCGCTGAAAACTGTCCTTACAATCCCTGCATCGCCCGCCAGTTCCAGGCAGGCGTTCCTCTTCAGGAGACTCCGATGTCCGTTGAGCAAGCCCCGGTGCAACGTGCCGATTTCGACCAGGTCATGGTTCCCAACTACGCACCTGCCGCGTTCATACCTGTGCGTGGCGCAGGGTCCCGCGTATGGGACCAGGCGGGTCGCGAGCTGATCGACTTTGCCGGCGGCATCGCGGTCAACGTGTTGGGCCACGCCCACCCGGCGCTGGTCGGTGCGCTGACCGAACAGGCCAACAAGCTGTGGCATGTCTCCAACGTCTTCACCAATGAGCCGGCCCTGCGCCTGGCGCATAAATTGATCGACGCCACCTTTGCCGAGCGCGTGTTCTTCTGCAACTCCGGCGCCGAAGCCAACGAGGCCGCGTTCAAGCTGGCCCGTCGCGTGGCGTTCGACCGTTTCGGCAGTGAAAAGTACGAAATCATCGCCGCACTGAACAGCTTCCACGGCCGTACCCTGTTCACCGTCAACGTCGGTGGCCAGTCCAAGTACTCCGATGGCTTCGGGCCTAAAATTACCGGCATCACCCACGTGCCTTATAACGACCTGGCGGCGCTGAAAGCCGCCGTGTCGGGCAAGACCTGCGCGGTGGTGCTGGAACCGATCCAGGGCGAAGGCGGTGTACTGCCGGCCGAACTGGCTTACCTGCAAGGGGCCCGCGAGCTGTGCGACGCCAACGACGCGCTGCTGGTATTCGACGAAGTGCAAACCGGCATGGGCCGCAGCGGCCACCTGTTTGCCTACCAGCACTACGGCGTCGTGCCGGACATCCTCACCAGCGCCAAGAGCCTGGGCGGCGGTTTCCCGATCGCGGCCATGCTGACGACTGAAGCGCTGGCCAAGCACCTGGTGGTCGGCACTCACGGCACCACCTACGGCGGCAACCCGCTGGCGTGCGCGGTGGCTGAGGCGGTGATCGACGTGATCAACACACCCGAGGTGCTGGCCGGCGTCAAGACCAGGCATGAACAGTTCAAGGCGCGCCTGGAGCGGATCGGCACGCAATACGGCATCTTCACCCAAGTGCGCGGCATGGGCCTGTTGATCGGTTGCGTGCTCAGCGACGCGTTCAAAGGCAAGGCCAAGGACGTGTTCAACGCGGCCGAAAAAGAAAACCTGATGATCCTGCAAGCCGGCCCCGACGTAGTGCGTTTTGCCCCGAGCCTGGTGGTGGACGAAGCGGACATCAATGAAGGCCTGGATCGTTTTGAGCGGGCTGTAAAAACACTGACGCAAGCATGATGGACCGTTCGATGCCCGCGCGATTGAGCATCGAACCCAAATTTTTATGCCGGGCCCGTCAGTTGGAGCGGTGAAGATCCAAATGTGGGAGGGGCGGTGCGACGATTCGACTTGCTCCCGATGGCGGTGTGTCAGTGAATTCATTCATCAACTGACACACTGCCATCGGGAGCAAGCCCCCTCCCACACCGGACGTCACTGGTTTCTGGACTGTGCCTGGTATTTTTTCCTATGAGTTTTTCGAGTTAAGGAGTGACACCATGCTGGTGATGCGCCCCGCGCAAATGGCTGATCTGGGCGAGGTACAGCGTCTGGCTGCGGACAGCCCGATTGGTGTCACTTCCTTGCCGGACGATGTGGAACGCCTGAGCGACAAGATCGCCGCCAGCGAAGCGTCCTTCGCGGCCGAGGTGAGTTTCAACGGTGAAGAAAGCTATTTCTTCGTACTCGAAGACACCGAGACCGGCCAGCTCGCCGGTTGTTCGGCCATCGTCGCCTCGGCCGGCTACTCGGAGCCCTTTTACAGTTTCCGTAACGAAACCTTTGTGCACGCCTCCCGCGAGCTGAAGATCCACAACAAGATCCATGTGCTTTCCCAGTGCCACGATCTCACCGGCAACAGCCTGCTTACCAGTTTCTATGTGAAGCCTGCGCTGGTCGGTTCGCCGTGGTCGGAACTCAACTCCCGTGGCCGTCTGTTGTTCGTCGCCAGCCACCCCGAGCGCTTTGCCGACTCGGTGGTGACCGAGATCGTCGGCTACAGCGACGAGAACGGTGATTCGCCGTTCTGGGACGCCATCGGCCGCAACTTCTTCGACCTCAACTACGCCGCCGCCGAGCGCTTGTGCGGGCTGAAGAGCCGCACCTTTCTCGCCGAACTGATGCCGCATTACCCGATCTACGTGCCGCTGCTGCCGGACGAAGCCCAGGAAGCCATGGGCCAGGTGCACCCGCGTGCGCAGATCACCTTCGACATCCTCATGCGCGAAGGCTTCGAGACCGACCATTACATCGACATCTTCGATGGCGGCCCGACGCTGCATGCACGGGTTTCGGGCATTCGCTCGATCGCCCAGAGCCGCGTGGTGCCGGTGAAGATCGGTGAGATGGCCAAGGGTGTCGGCCGCCAGTACCTGGTGAGCAACGCGCAATTGCAGGATTACCGCGCGGTGATGCTGGAACTGGACTACGCCCCCGGCAAGCCGGTGACCCTGGACCTGGCGGCGGCTGAAGCGCTGGGCGTTGGCGAAGGCGCCAGCGTGCGTCTTGTTGCAGTTTGAGAGCCGGTATAAAACAGAGTTTCGCGGGTGACTGCAAAGCGGCCCGTCTGAGGAGATAGCATGATCGTTCGTCCCGTACGCAGCAGCGATTTACCGGCCCTGATTGATCTGGCGCGCAGCACCGGCACCGGCTTGACCACCTTGCCGGCCAACGAAGAGCGCCTGACCCACCGGGTTGGCTGGGCCGAAAAAACCTTTCGCGGCGACGCCGGGCGCGGCGACGCGGACTACCTGTTCGTGCTGGAAAACGATGAAGGCCGCGTGGTGGGTATTTCCGCCATCGCCGGTGCCGTTGGACTACGTGAACCTTGGTACAACTTCCGGGTCGGCCTGACGGTCAGCGCCTCCCAGGAGCTGAACATCTACCGCGAGATCCCGACGCTGTTCCTGGCCAACGACCTCACCGGCAATTCCGAGCTGTGTTCGTTGTTTTTGCACGCCGATTACCGCAACGGCCTCAACGGTCGCATGCTGGCCAAGGCGCGCCTGCTGTTTATCGCCGAATTCCCGCAGCTGTTCGGTAACAAGATCATCGCCGAGATGCGCGGCGTGTCCAACGAGGCCGGGCGTTCGCCGTTCTGGGAAAGCCTGGGCCGGCACTTTTTCAAGATGGAATTCAGCCAGGCCGACTATCTCACCGGCGTGGGGAACAAGGCGTTTATCGCCGAGCTGATGCCGAAGTTTCCGTTGTACAGCTGCTTCCTGTCCGAGGATGCGCGCAACGTGATCGGCAAGGTGCATCCAGACACCGAGCCGGCGCTGAGCATGCTCAAGAGCGAAGGTTTCAGCTACCAGGGCTATGTCGACATCTTTGACGCCGGCCCGGCGGTGGAGTGCGAAACCGCCAAGATCCGTGCGGTGCGCGACAGCCAGTCGCTGGTGCTGGCCATTGGCACGCCGGGGGACGACGCCACGCCGTTCCTGATCCATAACCGCAAGCGCGAAGATTGCCGCATCACCGCCGCACCGGCGCGCCTTGCCGCCGGCACCCTGGTGGTTGATCCGCAGACCGCCAAACGCCTGCAACTGGTGGTGGGTGATCAAGTGCGCGCTGTACCGTTGTCCGCTGCTCGGGAGTCGAAATAATGAATTCGTTGTATATCGCAGGGAGCTGGCTGGCTGGCCAGGGTGAGCTGTTTGAATCGCGTAACCCGGTAACCCAACAGGTGTTGTGGGCCGGCAATGGCGCCAGCGTCGAGCAGGTTGAATCCGCCGTGCAGGCCGCGCGCCAGGCGTTCCCGGCGTGGGCCCAGCGCTCGTTGGAGGCGCGCATCGGCGTGCTGGAAGCCTTCGCCAGTATCCTGAAACGCCGCGCTGATGAAATCGCCCGCTGCATCGGTGAGGAAACCGGCAAGCCGCTGTGGGAATCGGCCACCGAAGTCACCAGCATGGCCAACAAGATCGCCATCTCCGTGCAAAGCTACCGTGAACGTACTGGCGAGAAGAGCGGCCCCCTGGGCGACGCCACCGCCGTATTGCGCCACAAACCTCACGGCGTGGTGGCGGTGTTCGGCCCCTACAACTTCCCTGGGCACTTGCCCAACGGGCATATCGTCCCGGCCTTGCTGGCGGGTAACACCGTGTTGTTCAAGCCGAGCGAACTGACCCCCAAAGTCGCCGAGCTGACCGTGCAATGCTGGATCGAAGCCGGCTTGCCGGCGGGCGTGCTGAACCTGCTGCAAGGCGCGCGGGAGACCGGCATCGCGTTGGCGGCCAACCCAGGCATCGACGGTTTGTTCTTCACCGGTTCCAGCCGCACCGGCAATCACCTGCACCAGCAGTTCTCCGGGCGTCCGGACAAGATCCTGGCGCTGGAAATGGGGGGCAACAACCCGCTGGTGGTCGACGAAGTGGCCGACGTGGATGCGGCGGTTTACACGATTATCCAATCGGCGTTTATCTCGGCCGGCCAGCGCTGCACCTGTGCCCGTCGCCTGTTGGTGCCGCAAGGTGCCTGGGGCGATGCGTTGCTGGCGCGCCTGGTGGCGGTCAGCGCCACGATTGAGGTGGGCGCCTTCGATCAACAACCGGCGCCGTTCATGGGCTCGGTGATTTCCCTCGGCGCGGCCAAGGCCTTGATGCAAGCCCAGGAGTTGATGCTGGCCAACGGCGCCGTGGCGCTGCTTGAAATGACCCAGCCGCAGGATCAGGCGGCGTTGCTGACCCCCGGCATCATTGATGTGACCGGCGTCACCGAGCGCGAAGACGAAGAACTGTTCGGCCCGCTGCTGCAGGTGATTCGCTACGTTGATTTCGAAGCGGCGATCACCGAGGCCAACAACACCCAGTACGGCCTGGCTGCCGGTTTGCTGTCGGATTCCGAAGCGCGTTACCAGCAGTTCTGGCTGCAAAGTCGCGCCGGTATCGTCAACTGGAACAAACAACTGACCGGCGCCGCCAGCACCGCGCCATTCGGTGGGGTAGGGGCTTCGGGCAACCATCGCGCCAGTGCGTATTACGCGGCGGATTATTGCGCGTACCCGGTGGCGTCGCTGGAGACCCCGAGCCTGGTGGTGCCGGCCACGCTGACCCCCGGCATAACACTGATCTGAATGTGGGAGGGGGCTTGCTCCCGATAGCGGTGTGTCAGTCACCTGATTCATAACTGACAGACTGCTATCGGGAGCAAGCCCCCTCCCACACTGGATTTATGGTGTTTTAAAGACTTTTGCTGCCTTATAAAAACAGATGTTCGTGGAGCCTCGCCGATGAAATCCTATGAAGTCAATTTTGACGGTCTAGTGGGGCCGACCCATAACTATGGCGGTTTGTCCTTCGGCAACGTCGCGTCCCAGAGCAACAGCCAGCAGCATTCCAACCCCAAGGAAGCCGCGTTGCAGGGCCTGCAAAAAATGAAAGCCCTGATGGACATGGGGTTTGTGCAAGGCGTGCTTGCACCGCAGGAACGCCCGGACGTAGCCGCTTTGCGCAGCCTCGGTTTCGGTGGCACTGATGCCCAGGTGATCGAGCAGGCGGCCAGGCAAGCCATGCCGTTGCTGGTGGCCAGTTGCTCGGCATCAAGCATGTGGGTGGCCAACGCCGCCACCGTCAGCCCGAGCGCCGACACGTCTGACGGCCGCGTGCACTTCACCGCCGCCAACCTCAACTGCAAATACCACCGCAGCATCGAGCATCCGACCACCAGCCGCGTGCTGGGGGCGATGTTTGCCGATGGCAAGCACTTCGCCCACCACGCCGCGTTGCCGGCTGTGGCGCAGTTCGGCGACGAAGGCGCGGCCAACCACACGCGTTTCTGCCGTGAATACGGCGAGGCGGGCGTGGAGTTTTTTGTGTTCGGGCGCAGTGCATTCGACCCGCGTTACCCCGCGCCGCAGAAATACCCGGCGCGCCAGACCCTCGAAGCGTCCCAGGCCGTTGCACGCCTGCACGGCCTGAAGGACGAAGGCGTGGTCTATGCCCAGCAGAACCCGGCGGTGATCGATGCCGGCGTGTTCCATAACGACGTGATCGCGGTGGGCAATGGCGAAGTGCTGTTCTATCACGAGGATGCGTTCCTCAATACCGAACCGATGCTCGCCGAGCTGCAAGGCAAGTTGGGCAAGCTGGGCGGCAACTTCCAGTCGGTGTGCGTGCCACGTGCGCAGGTCAGTGTCGAGGACGCGGTGCGTTCCTACCTGTTCAACAGCCAATTGCTGACCCGCCCGGACGGCTCGATGCTGTTGATCGTGCCGGAGGAATGCCGTGCCAACGAACGTGTGTGGCACTACCTGCAAGGCCTCACCGCCTCCGGTGGGCTGATCCGCGAAGTGAAGGTGTTCGACCTCAAGCAAAGCATGCAGAACGGCGGTGGCCCGGCGTGCCTGCGCTTGCGCGTGGCGCTGAACGAAACTGAACTGGCGGCCGTGAACCCAGGGGTTATCATGACCGCGCCGTTGTACGACACGCTGACCCAGTGGGTCCACAAGCACTACCGCGACAGCCTGCGTGAAACCGACCTGGCTGACCCGCAATTGCTGCTTGAGTGCCGGACGGCACTGGATGAATTGACGCAAATCCTTAAACTGGGCTCGGTTTATCCTTTCCAGATCAATTAATGCCGCACGGCTGAGAGCTTTTATTTATGACCGACACCCTGCAACTTATCCTTGAAGACACCGACGGCACCCAGTTGGAAACCTCCTGCACCCGCGTCGCCGTGGTCTGGCAGGGCAAGGAGATCTGGATCCAGCACGACGGCCGCGGCCAACTGCTGATCGGCGTGGATGTGGAAGAAGGCGATGCCGAGTACGCCAACCTGCTGATGCGCCCACTGGCCACCAACCTGATGAGCCTGCAACTGGAAATGGAACCGGCCGACGTCGAAGGTGATGACGACGATCACGTCCACGGCCCAGGCTGCAACCACTAAGGAAGCTGCGTATGCTCGCCCTCGGCAAACTGCTTGAACTGACCCTCGCCGGTCGCGAACCGGCGCAAGAAATTCAACTGACTGTCGACGGCGTGCAGATGCGCTGGCTCAGCGAGGGTGCGCTTGAAGTGCGCCCGCCGCAGGCTCGGGACAACGGCGGCGACCTGCTGCTGTCGTCCGGCATCCATGGCAACGAAACCGCGCCGATCGAACTGCTCGACCGCCTGTTGCATGGCATCGCCCGTGGGGAGATCAAGCCCCGCACCCGTATTCTGTTCCTGTTCGGCAACCCCGAGGCCATGCGCCGCGGCGAGCGTTATCTCGAACTGGACATCAACCGGCTGTTCAACGGCCGTCATGAAAGCAACATCGGCCCCGAAGCCATGCGCGCCGCCGAACTGGAGCAACTGGCCCGCAGCTTTTTCAGCCAGCCTGGCCGTTCGCGCCTGCATTACGACCTGCACACGGCCATCCGCGGCTCGAAGATCGAGCAGTTCGCCCTGTACCCCTGGAAGGAAGGGCGCCAGCACTCGCGTCGTGAGCTTTCGCGCCTGCGCGCCGCCGGCATGGAAGCGGTGCTGATGCAGAACAAGGCCTCGATCACCTTCTCGGCCTTTACCTACGAGCAGTTGGACGCCGAGGCCTTCACCCTGGAACTGGGCAAGGCCCGGCCGTTCGGGCAGAACCAGGGGGTGGATGTGTCGCGCCTGGAGCTGCGCCTGAAGCAGATCATCGAAGGCACCGAGCCTGAGGCTGACAGCCTCGACGGTCTGAAGCTGTTTGCCGTTGCGCGGGAGGTGATCAAGCACAGCGACGCCTTCCTGCTGCACCTACCGGCAGACGTGGAAAACTTTTCGGAATTGGAAAAGGGCTATTTGCTGGCCGAAGACGTGGCGAAGACCCGCTGGGTGATCGAGGAGGAGGGCGCACGCATCATCTTCCCCAACCCGAAGGTCAAGAACGGCTTGCGGGCGGGGATTCTGATTGTGCCGACTACAGAGGCCGGTCTGGCGTAGATCTCAAGGCTCGTGTAGTTCCAAATGTGGGAGGAGCAAGCCCCCTCCCACATTTTGTTTGGCGGTGTGGCTTAGACCGCTACCGCACGCGGTTCGCTGCGACGGATCGCACGGACTTTGTGCAGCGTGTCGGCGCAGGTGCGTGCCGCTTCCTGGCCCTTGTGCACGAAGTGATCGTGGAAGAATGCATGGTGTTCGCTGCCCGCATGGAAATGGTGTGGGGTCAGGGAGACCGAGAACACCGGTACTTCTGTTTCCAGTTGCACTTGCATCAGGCCACTGACCACCGACTGGGCGACGAATTCGTGACGGTAGATACCACCGTCCACCACCAGTGCGGCGGCGACGATACCGGCATAACGGCCGGTCTTGGCCAGCAGTTTGGCGTGCAGGGGCATTTCAAAGGCGCCGCCGACTTCGAAGAAATCGATGTCCGATTCCTGGTAGCCCTGAACGAGCATTTCGGCGAGGAAGCCTTTACGGGATTGGTCGACAATATCCTTGTGCCAGCAGGCCTGGATAAACGCGACGCGCTCGCCATGATGGTTTTTGCTTTTGCTGTCGATAGCGGTGGGTTGCATGTTCTGACTCCTGTTTAAGAAAAAAACAGGGCGTTATGAATCGAATGGGATTTAAGGGTACGCATGCGCGAACAGGCGCGCGGCCCTTAGGTGCCAATCCCGTTCTCTCTTCATCCGGACTATGACCGTCGGCCCCGGGATCACACCGGGTCTGCTGACCTTGTCGCCGTCCCGCGTGAGCAGTTCGAGGCGCCAAGCGCTCGCGGGCTATACACATTGCGTGTAATTACCGCCGGTGGGGAATTACACCCCGCCCTGAGAACGTTACCGCCAGAACCCTGGCGGCGGAGAGTTTTTAACATGGTTTTTCAAAAACTGCACGAGCGCCGTATCGATAAGCTATATCGGTTTGTTTGGTTGGTATTCGATTGAGTGCAGACGGGGCTTGATATTCCTCGGCTTTGCCCGCAGTAATCACTCACAAAAGGACTTATCCAACTTGCCCGAGGCCTGCTTCATGACTGTGATTGACCTGCGTAGCGATACTGTGACCCAGCCCACCCCCGGCATGCTCGATGCGATGGCCAGTGCCGTCAGCGGCGATGACGTCTACGGTGAGGACCCCAGCGTCAATCGTCTGGAAGCCGAACTGGCCAAGCGCCTGGGGTTTGCGGCCGCGTTGTTCGTGCCCACCGGCACCATGAGCAACCTGCTGGCGTTGATGGCTCACTGTGAGCGCGGCGAGGAATATATCGTTGGCCAGCAGGCCCACACTTACAAATACGAAGGCGGTGGCGCGGCGGTACTGGGCCTCGATCCAGCCGCAACCGCTGGAAGTGCAGGCAGACGGCTCCCTGGATTTGAAGCACGTGCTGGAAGCGATCAAACCGGACGATTTCCACTTCGCCCGCACCCGCCTGCTGGCACTGGAAAACACCATGCAGGGCAAGGTGTTGCCCTTGGATTACCTGGCCCAGGCGCGGGCCTTTACCCGTGAGCATGGCCTGGCTCTGCATCTGGACGGGGCGCGCCTCTATAACGCAGCAGTCAAGTTGGGGGTAGACGCGCGGGAGATCGCCCGGCATTTCGATTCGGTGTCGGTGTGCCTGTCCAAAGGCCTCGGTGCGCCGATTGGCTCGGTGCTATGCGGCTCCACCGCGCTGATCGCCAAGGCCCGCCGTTTGCGCAAGATGGTCGGCGGCGGCATGCGACAGGCCGGTTCTCTGGCGGCAGCCGGGTTGTATGCGCTGGATCATCAGGTGCAGCGCCTGGCTGACGACCACGCCAACGCCCAGTGGCTGGGGGACCAATTGCGCAAAGCGGGGTATGAGGTGGAGCCGGTGCAGACCAACATGGTCTATCTGCGCGTCGGTGACCTGGCCCCGGCGCTCCAAGCCTTTGCCGCCGAACGCGGGATCAAGTTGAGCGCCGCGCCGCGCCTGCGTATGGTCACCCATTTGGATGTGAGCCGGGCTCAGATTGAGCAGGTGCTCAAGGCATTCGTCGATTTTTCGCGCAAATGAGCGTGTTGACCGTCTAATTGAGCTTCTCTATCGCATAAACACGCTGTACCACCGGCAAAGGGCCGATATAATGCGGCCTTTTGCCGTCGCTCCGTCTGATGATGTTGCGCACTGGCCTTTGGCCGCAGCCTCCGTGGAAGAACCTAATGAAAAGCGCAGAAATCCGTGAAGCCTTCCTTCGCTTCTTCGAAGAGCAAGGTCACACCCGTGTCTCCTCCAGCTCCTTGATCCCAGGCAATGACCCGACCCTGCTGTTCACTAACGCGGGGATGAACCAGTTCAAGGACTGCTTCCTGGGCCAGGAAAAACGCGCCTACACCCGCGCCACCAGCAGCCAGAAGTGCGTACGCGCCGGCGGTAAGAACAGTGACCTGGAGAACGTCGGTTACACCGCTCGCCACCACACATTCTTCGAAATGCTGGGTAACTTCAGCTTCGGTGACTATTTCAAGAAAGACGCGATTACCTTCGCCTGGACCTTCCTGACCGGCGTGTTGAAGCTGCCCCAGGAAAAACTCTGGGTCACCGTGTACGCCACGGACGACGAAGCGTATGACATCTGGACCCAGCACATCGGCGTGCCCGTCGAGCGCATGATCCGCATCGGCGACAACAAAGGCGCGCCGTATGCCTCCGATAACTTCTGGACCATGGGCGATACCGGCCCGTGCGGCCCCTGCACCGAGATTTTCTACGATCACGGCGCCGATATCTGGGGCGGCCCGCCAGGCTCGCCGGAAGAAGACGGCGACCGCTATATCGAGATCTGGAACAACGTGTTCATGCAGTTCAACCGCACCGCCGATGGCGTGTTGCATCCGCTGCCGGCGCCGTCGGTGGACACCGGCATGGGCCTGGAGCGGATCAGTGCGGTGATGCAGCACGTTCATTCCAACTATGAAATCGACCTATTCACCAACCTGCTGAGCGCGTCGGCGGCGGCCATTGGTTGCGCCAATGAAAGCCAGTCTTCGCTCAAGGTGGTGTCGGACCACATCCGTTCCTGCGGTTTCCTGATCGCCGACGGTGTGCTGCCGTCCAACGAAGGCCGTGGCTACGTGTTGCGCCGTATCATCCGTCGCGCTTGCCGTCACGGTAACAAGCTGGGCGCCACCGGCAGCTTCTTCTACAAAATCGTGGCCGCGCTGGTTGCCGAGATGGGCGAAGCGTTCCCGGAACTCAAGCAGCAGCAAAGCAACATCGAGCGTGTGCTTAAGGCCGAGGAGGAGCAATTCTCCAAGACCCTGGAACACGGCCTGAAGATTCTGGAGCAGGACCTGGCTGAGCTCAAAGGCACCGTGGTGCCGGGCGACGTGGTGTTCAAGCTCTACGACACCTATGGTTTCCCGATGGACCTGACCGCCGACATCGCCCGTGAGCGTGAGCTGACCGTCGATGAAGCCGGTTTTGAGCGTGAGATGGAGGCCCAGCGCGTGCGTGCGCGTTCCGCCAGCTCCTTTGGCCTGGACTACAACACCCTGGTCAAGGTTGACGTACCGACCGAGTTCACCGGCTACAACGCAACCGTTGGCTCGGCCAAGATCGTTGCCATTTACAAAGACGGCAAATCGGTCGACGTGCTGAACGAAGGCGACGCGGCGGTGGTGGTCCTGGACCAGACGCCGTTCTACGCCGAATCCGGTGGCCAGGTCGGCGACTGTGGTTTCCTGAGTTCGACTTCCGGGCGCTTTGAAGTGCGCGACACCACCAAGACCGGCGGTGCGTTCCTGCATCACGGCGTGCTGGTGCTGGGCAACCTGACCATCGGTGCGCCGGTCGACACCCAGGTAGATGCCGATGTACGCCACGCCACCGCGCTGAACCACTCGGCCACGCACTTGCTGCACGCCGCGCTGCGCCAGGTGCTGGGCGATCACGTTCAGCAGAAAGGTTCGTTGGTCGACAGCCAGCGCCTGCGCTTCGACTTCAGCCACTTTGAAGCGATCAAGCCTGAGCAGATCAAGGCCCTGGAAGACATCGTCAACGCCGAGATTCGCAAGAACACCGCCGTAGAAACCGAAGAGACCGATATCGAGACCGCCAAGGCCAAGGGCGCCATGGCGCTGTTCGGCGAGAAGTACGGCGACAGCGTGCGTGTATTGAGCATGGGCGGCGATTTCTCGGTAGAACTGTGCGGCGGTATCCACGCCAACCGGACCGGCGACATCGCCTTGCTGAAAATCATCAGCGAAGGTGGCGTGGCCTCTGGTGTGCGTCGTATCGAAGCGGTCACCGGCGCTGCGGCCCTGGCCTATTTGAATGCGGGTGAAGAACAACTCAAGGAGGCGGCCAGCCTGGTCAAGGGCAGCCGCGACAATCTGATCGACAAACTGTCCGCCGTGCTGGAGCGCAACCGTGCGCTGGAAAAACAGCTGGAGCAGTTGCAAGCCAAGGCAGCCAGCGCAGCGGGCGACGATCTGTCGGCTTCTGCGGTGGACGTCAAGGACGTGAAGGTCCTGGCCGCACGCCTGGACGGTCAGGACGGCAAGGCGTTGTTGGCCCTGGTCGATCAGTTGAAGAACAAGCTCGGCCGCGCAGTGATCCTGCTCGGCAGTGTCCATGAGGATAAGGTCGTTCTGGTTGCCGGTGTAACCAAGGACCTGACTGGCCAACTCAAGGCTGGTGATTTGATGAAGCAAGCCGCTGCGGCAGTGGGCGGCAAGGGCGGTGGGCGTCCGGACATGGCGCAAGGCGGTGGTGTAGACGCCGGTGCCCTGGACGCGGCCCTGGCCTTGACCGTGCCGTTTGTCGAAGCGGGTATTTAAGGCACAGCTGACTGGCCCGTGGTTCACTCGCGGGCCATGCGGTGTGGGTTGATTGGATATTAGGCGCCCCTTTACGGGCTGAGGCGGCTTGGAAATGGCTTTGATCGTACAGAAATTTGGAGGCACCTCGGTCGGCTCTGTTGAAAGAATCGAGCAGGTGGCCGACAAGGTTAAGAAGTTCCGCGATGCCGGCGACGACCTGGTGGTGGTGCTGTCGGCCATGAGCGGCGAGACCAATCGCCTGATCGATCTGGCCAAGGCCATTAGCGGCGACCAGCAACCGCTGCCGCGTGAGCTGGATGTGATCGTGTCCACCGGTGAGCAGGTGACCATCGCCTTGTTGGCCATGGCGCTGAACAAGCGTGGCGTACCGGCGGTGTCCTACACGGGCAGCCAGGTGCGCATCCTTACCGACAGTGCGCACACCAAGGCGCGCATCCTGCAAATTGATGATCAGAAAATTCGTACTGATCTGAAAGCAGGCCGCGTGGTAGTTGTAGCGGGTTTCCAGGGTGTGGACGAGCACGGCAACATCACCACCCTCGGGCGCGGTGGTTCGGACACCACCGGTGTGGCCCTGGCTGCAGCCCTCAAGGCTGATGAATGCCAGATCTACACCGATGTGGACGGCGTCTACACCACCGACCCGCGCGTGGTGTCGGTGGCCCAGCGCCTGGACAAGATCACCTTTGAAGAGATGCTGGAAATGGCCAGCCTCGGTTCCAAGGTGTTGCAGATCCGCGCGGTGGAGTTCGCCGGTAAGTACAACGTTCCGCTGCGCGTATTGCACAGCTTCAAAGAGGGTCCGGGCACCCTCATTACTATTGATGAAGAGGAATCCATGGAACAGCCGATCATTTCCGGTATCGCTTTCAACCGTGATGAAGCCAAGCTGACTATCCGTGGCGTGCCAGACACCCCGGGCGTGGCTTTCAAGATTCTGGGCCCTATCAGCGATGCGAATGTTGAAGTCGACATGATCGTGCAGAACGTCTCGCACGATAACACCACCGATTTCACCTTCACTGTGCACCGCAATGAGTACGATGCGGCGCTGAAAATCCTGGAGAACACTGCGCGCGAAATTGGCGCCCGCGAAGTGGTGGGCGATACCAAGATCGCCAAGGTCTCGATCGTGGGTGTAGGCATGCGTTCCCACGCCGGCGTTGCCAGCCGCATGTTTGGCGCACTGGCCAAGGAAAGCATCAACATCCAGATGATCTCCACCTCGGAAATCAAGGTCTCGGTGGTGATCGAAGAGAAGTACCTGGAGCTGGCTGTACGCGCACTGCATACCGCTTTTGAGCTGGACGCTCCGGCCCGACAGGGCGAGTGATGTGTTGCCAGGAAGGCGCGGACTACCGCGCCTTTCCTTTTTTTGTAGGGCGCATGGTCTTTTGCCTGCGCTCGACAATACTTAGGCCGTTAGGGCTGCGTCCATCAGGTCGTAGGTCGAACGCCTTTTTTTTGCAGACTGTTGTTCCTGAACTGAAATGCGTGAGGAGAAAGGTATGCTGATTCTGACTCGTCGGTGCGCAGAAAGCCTGATTATCGGTGATGGCGAAATCACCGTGACCGTGCTCGGCGTCAAAGGCAATCAAGTACGTATCGGGGTTAACGCTCCGAAAGAGGTAGCGGTCCACCGCGAGGAAATCTACCTGCGGATCAAGAAAGAGAAGGACGAAGAACCAAGCCTTTAATTTTTATCGTTTTTTATGTTTGCAAACGGGGATGAACGTGGTTAATATACGCCCCGTGTTGCGGAGAGCTGGCCGAGTGGCCGAAGGCGCTCCCCTGCTAAGGGAGTACACCTCAAAAGGGTGTCGGGGGTTCGAATCCCCCGTTCTCCGCCATTATTTGCTTAGTACGTTGCGGTCTGGTTTTTTCGTTAAGTTGTTGAAGTTAAACGAAAAAATAGCTTTACATAGAGATTGAACGGCCTATAATGCGCGGCAACAAATGCACTCGTAGCTCAGCTGGATAGAGTACTCGGCTACGAACCGAGCGGTCACAGGTTCGAATCCTGTCGAGTGCACCATTTAAGAGTTAGTTGCAGCAATGCAGGTAGCTTGGCTTCAGCCAGTTGTGATCTGGTCTAAAAACACAATCTGCACTCGTAGCTCAGCTGGATAGAGTACTCGGCTACGAACCGAGCGGTCACAGGTTCGAATCCTGTCGAGTGCACCATACAAACAAAAAGCCCGCCTAGTGCGGGCTTTTTGCCGTCTGGGGTTTGAGTAAGATTTATCCCAAGCGCTGTTTTTCTCTCGCCTTCATGTGTTTTCCTTTCGCGCTGCGTCGTCGCAGATCCTAGATGCAGCCAATACTCAACTTTGGCTCGCAAGCGCTTGTTCTTTCCAGTTTTTTGACGTTAAAACCAGCCGAGCGGTGTATCATTGCGCCCGTCAGCCCCGCCGGGGCTTGTGGAATACCTCCATGGACTTACCCAGTAGTTACTCAGTACCCCGTTTTACCAATCATGAATTGACTGATTGATCCTTCCGGCGTGCCCCGCTGCTGGGAGTGGAGTTCGCCTATGACCGAAGTAGAAGTAAAGAAAACACAAGAAAGCCTGCAGGATCGCCTGGCTCAAGTCATCGAGCTGCTGCAGCGCCAGCGTGTGGTCGAAGACCTCACGCACCGCCAGGAAGGTCCGCATCACGACCGCGTTGAAAACCTGGTCCATCGGCAAAATCTCGTCGAGTTGCAGCGCAAGCTCGACGACCTGCACTCCGCCGACGTCGCCTACATTCTCGAAGCTTTGCCGCTCGATGATCGACTGACCCTCTGGCAGTTGGTCAAGGCTGACCGCGACGGCGACATCCTCCTCGAAGTATCCGACTCGGTCCGTGAAACCCTGATCGCCGACATGGACGATCACGAACTCCTGGCCGCGGCCAAGGAGATGGACGCCGACGAGCTGGCTGACCTGGCGCCTGAGCTGCCTCGAGATGTTGTCCACGAGCTGATGGAGGCTCTCGACGGCCAGCAGCGTGAGCGTGTGCGCTCCGCGTTGTCCTATGACGAGGACCAGGTCGGCGCCCTGATGGACTTCGAGATGGTCACCATTCGCGAAGACGTCAGCCTGGAAGTGGTACTGCGTTACCTGCGCCGGCTCAAAGAGCTGCCGGGCCATACCGACAAGTTGTTCGTGGTCGACTACGAAGGCATTCTCAAGGGGGTGCTGCCGATCAAGCGCCTGCTGGTCAACGACCCTGAGAAGAAAGTGGCTGATTTAATGGCCAGCGATACCGTGAGCTTTCATCCGGATGAAGATGCCTACGATGCGGCGCAGGCGTTTGAGCGTTACGACTTGATTTCGGCGCCGGTGGTCGACAAAAACGGCAAGTTGATCGGCCGTCTGACCATCGATGAAATGGTCGACCTGATTCGTGAAGAAAGTGAAACCGAAGTCCTCAACATGGCGGGTTTGCGTGAAGAGGAAGATATTTTTGCGTCAGTCTGGCGTTCGCTGCATAACCGCTGGGCCTGGCTGGCCGTTAACCTGATTACCGCGTTTATCGCTTCTCGGGTGATCGGCTTGTTCGAAGGCTCCATCGAAAAACTGGTGGCCTTGGCGGCATTGATGCCGATTGTGGCGGGTATCGGCGGCAACTCCGGTAACCAGACCATTACCATGATCGTGCGGGCAATGGCGCTGGACCAGGTGAGTACGGCTAACTCTTCGCGCCTGTTGCGCAAGGAGCTGGCGGTGGGGCTGGTCAACGGTCTGGTGTGGGGAGGCGTGATCGGGGTTGTCGCCTACTTGCTGTATGGCAGTTGGTCCCTGGGGGTGGTCATGACCGCCGCCATGACCCTCAACCTGCTGCTGGCTGCGTTGATGGGGGTGCTGATCCCCATGACGCTGGCACGTCTCGGTCGCGACCCTGCCATGGGGGCCAGTGTCATGATCACTGCCATGACCGACAGTGGCGGTTTCTTCATCTTCCTGGGGCTGGCGACAATCTTCCTGCTTTGATCCCTTGTGGGGGCGGCTTGCGTTGGTGAGCAAGCTTCCCTTGCCGCAGCAGGCCGGCCCCAACCCTTGCCCAGTCCGGGCGCCCTTGAAAGACGCGCAAAAAAAAGCCAGCACATGGCTGGCTTCGGCTATCAGTTGCAGATCAATTGGCTTCTGCGGCTGCCTCTACGTCGTGCGCGATAAGCGAGACCAGGGCATTTTGCTGGCGATGGGAGAGCTGACGAAAACGCTGCAGCAGTTCGCGTTCGTGCAGTGACAGCTCTGGGCTGTCCAGGCGCATGCTCAACTCGTCGCCCAGCGCACCTTCCTGAATAAGGCTTTGTTCCAGGCGCGCGATGATTTCAGAGTTCATGCTGCGATGATGATTGCGAGCCACCTCGGCAATGCGTTCCCGCATTCCGTCTGGCAGACGTACGACGAACTTGTCAGCCGTACGGCTTGAATAGATTGCCTGTTTCAATGGGCGCATATATTTAACCGGTTAGTTCAGGGGAGCGGTTTTTGGAATTGGCCGCAAGATGAGTGTTAAGACAAGACTCACGACCAAAGTTCAACCCGAATTGCAAAGAGGCCGCATCATGCCTCAGATTTGCCAGTTCCTTGGCGTCAATTCTGTGACAAATATTGAACTGCCTAAAGGCTTTATGCCAGCACTCATTTGCATTTTTGCGGACTGGTTGGAAAAATCTTTCGCGCGGGATGCCCAGGGCGATTTCCGCGCAGAACCAAGCTGCATAAGGGTTTGAGGCCGAACATCCTATCGCAAACTGGCCTTTTGCCCTGTTGTTTAAGACTAGTGGCAATTTGCTGATTTACTAGGTTGAGGCGACATAAGGTAGGGCGGGGAACGGGCTAGCGCAAAATCGGGTCGAACTTGATGCGTCGGCCTACGATAAGCGTCAGCAGCAGAAGGCAGGCGAATACGCCGCTGGCAATCTGTGCGGTGGTGTGGCCGGTTCCCAAGCCGAACCCGGCGGTGGCAATGAACAGGCACAGAAACAGCCAGGCAGATTTGCTCATGAGTGCTTTTCTCAGAAAACCCAATGTTCAGAGGCTGGCGAAGCCTGACTACCTTGAGCCAAGCGCAGTGGCGCTTGCGCGGTCGGGGTCATCACCGCCAGTTGCGGGCGTTGTTGCAGATGGTGTGGCACGGCCTGGCTGATCTGCGCGGGGTCGTTGCTGCCGGTCGATTGGAAATGAAACATCACCAGCGCAGCCAGGGCGACGGTATTGAGGGCTAACAGAAGGGCACTGTTCATGGTCATGTTCTCCGTTTAACGCCGTGGCTGAGGGGGTTCACATGAAACATTGCAGGTCGCGTGCCAATCTATTATTTCAATAAAATCAAAGGGTTGAGTCTATCTTGAGTGGCTTTCGGGTTGCAATTTGCAATGCTGGCATTTTGTCGCAGTGCATTCTGCACGATGGCGTCATGTGCCGGTGTTTACAGGGTTGAGCGACGATCGCATTCGCAAGTATCGGCCTACGCTCAAAAAGCCCACGGACGACATGACAAAACCTAACTCGACCGTTAACATGCACGCCGTCCGTCGCAGTGCCCCTGAGCCCGATGGCTGTCATTTGTCCCAGTAGCTCAATTGGATAGAGCATCCCCCTCCTAAGGGGAAGGTTGGCCGTTCGAACCGGCCCTGGGACACCATATTATTCAAGGCTTGTAGCGCTTTTTTTTCTTCTCTTGGCTCTCATGTGGACAGCGTGGGTGCAGCAGTAACAATTCAGGCAGAAAAAATCCCCGCTAAGGTTTGACCTGGTGAGACTTTTTTCGCCGGATGGTGACGAAGAATGCTTATCCGTTGTGCTACGGAGTGAGAGATTTCCCCCACCGCTTGGTTACGGTTTGGATTTCGAGCCCCATTACCTGAATACTCACTTCCAATCGGTGGTATTCAGGCGATGTCAGGCGGGCGGTCATGATCGTCGTTGCTATGCTCTTACCCCGATGAAGAGGTCCAAGCTCATCGGCAATTGTTCATTGATTGCTAAGGCAATTTGCTGCACTTGGTTTTCTGTTAGTGGAAGCTCTCCGTCGGCCTCCGCCGCCAAACTTTTCCAGCCCAGCACCTCCATAACCGCTTGCTGAAACTCAGGGCTTATATCGAGCTCAAATTTAATTGAGTCATCTTCGTTGGCGTCAGCGAGAAACCCCGTAATTTCTAAAAACATCTTGGCCCTCCAATATCACTTTGATGTGGTACGTCCTGGTTCAGCGTCCTTTGTTCGCTCTCCTGTTCCTGGGTTGAACTCCCCCAGGTGCTTGCCTTGTTTGTCGTATAGCTCGACTCTGCCGTTCTCATAATCCCATTCATAAATTCTGCCTTTGCGATCTTTCCAACGACTTCGTTTTTTGCCTGCGCCCTGGACACTCGACATCTGTTTTGCGCGTATTGCATCTGGGCTACATTTTTTATTGGCATTCGGTCTTTTCACCTACCAATCGAACCTTGCCGCCGATCGAGGTTCACAGCAGGTGCGTCGTGTCTTTTATCGTAACGATGTACCTTGCACGCCACCCGGCAGCGTCTGAGCGGTTAAGCAAAATAATCCCCGGAAACAGCCTCTGCCGCCTGTCCGGAACCTGCCACCCGGGACTATCATGCCGATAGCCCTGTTTCTAACTGCAAGGAGCCGCTCGGAACGCCGATGCGCCAGATCTGGAAATCTTTTCGAGCCCTTTATTTCGCTTCCTTGATGATGCTGATCGGCTCCGGCCTGCTCAGTACTTACCTGGCCTTGCGCCTGGCGGCTGACCATGTCGACAGCTTGTGGGTGGGTGCGCTGATGGCGGCCAACTATTTCGGCCTGGTGCTGGGCGGCAAGATCGGGCATCGCCTGATCGCCCGGGTCGGGCATATTCGCGCGTATGCGACCTGTGCCGGTATCGTCGGTGCGGCGGTGCTGGGGCATGGTTTGGTCGACTGGTTGCCGGCCTGGATCGTGCTGCGGGTGATCGTTGGCCTGGGCATGATGTGCCAGTACATGGTGATCGAAAGCTGGCTCAACGAGCAGGCGGATGCCAAGCAGCGTGGCGTGGTGTTCAGCGGCTATATGATCGCTTCCTACCTTGGCTTGGTGTTGGGGCAGTTGATTCTGGTCATGCATCCCCAACTCGGCCTGGAGTTGTTGATGCTGGTCGCGCTGTGCTTTGCCCTGTGCCTTGTGCCGGTGGCCATGACCCGACGCATCCACCCCGCGCCCCTGCACCCCGCACCGATGGAGCCGCGTTTCTTTATCAAGCGCGTGCCGCAGTCGCTGAGCACGGTATTGGGGGCGGGGTTGATTGTCGGCTCTTTCTATGGCCTGGCACCGCTGTATGCGTCCCAGCAGGGGCTCACCACCGAGCAAGTGGGTTTGTTCATGGGTAGCTGCATTTTTGCCGGACTGCTGGTGCAGTGGCCGCTGGGATGGTTGTCTGACCGCTATGATCGCGCGCTGTTGATTCGTTGTTTTGCCCTGTGCCTGGCGGTGGCGGCATTGCCGCTCGCAATCATGACCCAGGTGCCGCTGGAGGTTTTGTTCGTCGCAGGCTTCCTCTGCTCGCTGGTGCAGTTCTGTTTATACCCGCTGGCCGTGGCGTTTTCCAATGACCATGTCGAAGGTGATCGCCGCGTGTCGCTGACAGCCATGTTGCTGGTGACATATGGTATCGGCGCCAGTATCGGGCCTTTGCTGGCGGGTGTGGTGATGAAGATGTTCGGTAGCCAGATGCTTTACGCGTTTTTCAGCCTGTGTGCGTTGATTCTGGTGTGGCGCATCCGGCCAAAAGCCGTCACCAACCTGCACCAGGTGGAGGACGCCCCCCTGCATCACGTGGCGATGCCCGACAGTATGTCCAGCTCACCGCTGGTGGCTGCACTTGACCCGCGGGTGGATGAGGCCGTGGTCCAGGAGCAGATGCAGACCACTGCGCCTGAGCCTGAGCCTGAAACCGAGCCAGAGCAGCCGCCGATAGAGGAGCCAGGCTGCGAAGCGCCATCCGAGCATCCGGACCCGGACGAGCATCCCCATGACCTCAGCAGGGCACGCCCCTGAACGAAAAAAAACGGGCAGATCCCCAAAGGATCTGCCCGTTTTTTTGTGACTGTCCCGTCCTGAATAAGGTTTACACCTTCTGATCTGCTTTTCAGGAGGACGTAATGGAATCAGTAAAAAGGCGCAGTCAGCGAGACTACACGTTGACCTTCAAATTATCGGTCGTCGATCAGGTCGAAAAAGGCGAGCTGAGTTATAAAGAGGCTCAGGAGCGCTACGGGATTCAAGGCAAAACGACCGTTCTGACCTGGTTACGCAAGCACGGTCGGCAGGATTGGAGCCCGGGCACATACATTGGCTCGCCGAGGATGGGGTCTATGCCCGACAAAAACCGACCATTAACGCCAGAGCAACGCATCAAAGAGCTTGAAGAGCAGTTGGCGCTGTCCAATCAGAAAGCGCAGTTTTTTGAGGCAGTCGTGGATGTCTTGAAAAATGACTACGGTCTCTCTGTCGTAAAAAAGCGTCCCGGCAAGTCCTCGCCCAAAAACGAATCCAAAACCTGAGCATCAGCAGGGCTTGCCAGTTCATGGGGATAAGCCGCCAGGCTTACTACAAACGCAATCGCGCCGATGCGGCACGTCTCGCTCTGGATCAGAAAGTTGCCGATTTCGTTCAGCAAAAACGTCAGCGGCAGCCACGTTTGGGCACCCGAAAGCTGCATTACTTGCTGCAGTGCCAACCTCAGCTTGAGCTGCAAGTGGGTCGAGATCGCCTGTTTTCGATTCTGCGTGAACGGCGTTTATTGGTAGCCCGCAAGCGGGCGTATCACAAGACAACCGACAGCCATCACCGCTTTCGGCGTCATCCAAACCTGCTCAAACCCGGCCCTGATCAAGTTATTCCCAGCGGCCCGGAACAAGTCTGGGTGGCTGACATCACCTATCTGCCCACTCAGGAAGGTGTGGCCTATTTGAGCCTTGTGACGGATGCTTTTTCACGAAAGATCGTGGGCTATCACGTCCATGAAAGCCTGCACACCGAGTCGGTCGCGCAGGCGCTGCGCCGAGCGGTGAAATATCGTCGAACGGAGCAGCCGCTGGTGCATCACTCAGATAGAGGCAGCCAATATTGCTCGGGAATGTATCAGGAGTTGCATGCGAAGCACGGCATCAGGTGTTCGATGACGGATGGCTATGACTGCTACCAAAACGCCTTGGCAGAGCGGGTCAACGGGATATTGAAGACAGAGCTTTTGCTCCAGCG
Source organism: Pseudomonas sp. S3_A03 (assembly GCF_054668275.1). Classification (NCBI taxonomy): domain Bacteria; kingdom Pseudomonadati; phylum Pseudomonadota; class Gammaproteobacteria; order Pseudomonadales; family Pseudomonadaceae; genus Pseudomonas; species Pseudomonas sp. S3_A03. The sequence goes on along the minus strand of NZ_CP162753.1, from coordinate 2,641,669 downwards.
GCCACAGGATTTAACGCAGGCGAAGAAGATGGTCAGCGAGTCGGTATCGATCTACAACCGTGAGCGTCCACACCTGTCTTTGAAATACAAAACGCCCGATGCGATGCATCGGGCGTTAGGGTGAAACAGGTGTAAACCTATTTCAGGACTAGACAGACGACCTGTATGTATTAAAAATCGTCGTCTTTATCGAACCGTCGCGCTTCACGCTGCAACTGGTACACAAAGCGCTCGACCTGGCGCTGTACCAGCCCACTCATGTTGTGGAAGCGTACGCCGGCAAAGGTGGTATTGATCTTTTCTTCGAAGTGCAGGTAACGCAATTCGACCGAGGTGGTCATGCTGCCAAAGGGCAGGGCGGCAATAAATCGGTCGTAGACCTGGCCCAATTGCAGGCGCTCGGAGATATTGCCTTCAAAACGCAGCTTGCAGCCGGTGGCGGAAATATCCAGCAATTTACCGTTGACCGGCGCCTTGAGTTTTTCGCCACCCAGTTCGATGTTGACCAATTGCGCCAGCTTCAACGCGGCACGGAACGCATTTCGACGCTGATGGTAGACCACCTCGTCCGGCAGGCTGCCGGTGTAAATGCGGTGGCCGTCTTTCGCGCTGATAGCCAGGGTGCCCTTGCTTTCCCAGGCAACGCGAACGCCATCGTGGAAGCCTTCGATGCGGAAGGGCTCGCCGCTCTCAAGGTAGCGTTCGCCGTCGCGTGGAATCATTTCGTCCAGTGCCAGCGTGTTGCTGTCACGGTTGACGTCCACCAGATAGCTTTGGAAGCGCTGGCTGCGTTCGTGGAAGGTGATGATCAGCGGGTCATGGCTGTCTTGCAGCATCCGCAAGGTGCCGGCGATTTCCAGAGGCGTGGTGAGCACCTTGGGTGGCTGCGGGGCATCTTCCGCATTAAGGGCGTTGAACACGGTTCTTCCATCTCCAGACAAAATACGACTACACGCAAGAACCGGCATTTTGCCAGCATGTGGCGCGCCTTGGATAGGGCGCACGGTAAACCGATGTCAGGCTTGGCTGCGGGTGCTTGGTTTGACCAGACGCGAGGTGGAACCCTGGGCGTTATACAGCGCCGGCGGCTCTCCGCCGTGAAGTATGCGTAACTGGTTGGCGGTCGTGGCTTGCTGAAGCTGGATCGACTGACCGTTGAGCCGGTTGGCTTCCTGGCACTGGGCGAGCAACTGATTGAGTTCTTTGCTCTGGGACAGCAATTGGTCGCCAACCGAGGAGTGGCTGGCCAACTGCGCCAGGCCGTCATGGTCTGCCGGCAGGCCGAGACTACTGAGGATCTGGCTGCGTTTTTTGCCGTGTTGCTCCAGCAGCACAATCAGCGATTGCTTGCGCGCCAGAATTTCTTCCAGCAGCGGCATATCCCGGCCATAGAGGGCCAGGGATTCTTCTTTGAGCAGCTCGAGCAATTGTTGCGTCGGCGCTAGATCATCAATGATCAGTTGCAGCAAATTTTCGTCGTGATGCATGGCTGGCCTTGGGGTTTAAGCGTCCAAAAGCCCTGCGCAGGCCTTTGCCTAGCGCTCGGCTTCGAAATTAAGCAGCTTGCTGGCTACACGGTTGCTGTCGACTTTATAGCTGCCATCGGCGATTGCCTGTTTCAACTCGGCCACGCGGGCTTTATTGACCACTGGTTGATCGCGCAGCGAGTCAGTGACCTTCTGCAACTGTTGAGCCTCATTGCTCAGGTGTACGGATTCCCCGCTTTGGCTGACGCTGGCCTGTTCTGTCAGCGGCTGGGCCTTGGCTTCGACGCTTTCTTTGGCAGCGCTGGTACGCGTAGCGCCTGACGTCGACGGGGTGTTATTCAAACGGCTGAAATCGATGACCATGATAAAAAAACCTCTGGGTATTTGGACGCTTGCCATGTTTTCGGCCATACCCGGACAAACTTTAGGCGCGAATGACAATAAATCTCCGCACGGTAAACCGCGTGCACAGTGTAGGAAAACCCAGCGTCCTGTACCAGTAATCTATAAAGCGACCTCTACCTGTCCGGGGGCTGTGACCCGCGCTTTGATCACGCGATTGGAATTGAGATTCTTGACTCGAATTTGTTCACTCATGCCGCCGTTGGACAACGCTTCACCGGGCATTTTTACATTCAGCGTACCGCTGCTGGCGGAAATTACCACTTGGTCGCCCTTGCGAATCACTTCGGCCTGTTCCAGGTGGACCAGCGTGATCACCTGATCGGTGACCACTGGTCGGGTCAATCGTTGGCCGACGGCCTGATCCAGGGACGTCAGGTAGCCCTGGCTGATCAGGCTGATGTCGCGTTCGCGTAATACAACGTCCTCAAAACCGATGATGCCGGTGCGTTTCAGTGGTCGGGCCACTACCACAACATCGCGAAACAACTTTACCTGCGCCGGCACAAACACCGTCCAAGGCGAGGCTCCGTCGCAGCGCACCCGTACCGTCACGCGGCCGATGGGCTGGGCCGGGCTTTCAAGGGTCGCTGTCAATTCCTTGTCGCACATCGGCATGCGCAGGCGGGGGTCCAATTGGTTGACTTGGATTTCATAACGCCCCGGTGTCTGTGTGGTTGCCAGATAATCTTCTACAGTGAACTCAAGAAAGCCCTGAGTGACGCCGATAAGGAGATCAGGCAAGGTGACGTTCTCTGCGCGGGCCGTGGTGTTCAGGCTCAAAGCAAGCAACGCCACCGAGGCGCAGAGCAATCTGCGGTAACGTGGGAGTCGAAGGCGTCGGGAAACTGTCGTTTTAATGTCCATGGCCAATAAATAGCAAGGCTCGTGCCGTTTAGTGTTGGGTGCGCGCTGCCGTGTAGGTACAGCCCAAGGTTTTAGCGTAGGAGTAAAGGCATGGCAGGTGTAATGGATTCAGTAAACCAGCGCACACAGCTGGTAGGGCAGAATCGCCTGGAGTTGTTGCTTTTTCGCCTCGATGGCAAGCAACTCTATGGCATCAATGTGTTCAAGGTACGGGAAGTGCTGCAGTGCCCCAAGCTGACGATCATGCCCAAATCCAGCCCGGTGGTGTGTGGCGTGGCCAATATTCGTGGTGCGACCATTCCGATTCTCGACCTAGCCCTGGCCACAGGTTCGGCAGGCTTGCAGGACCGCGAAAGCCCATTCGTGATCATTACCGAATACAACACCAAGACCCAGGGTTTCCTGGTGCGCTCGGTGGAGCGCATCGTCAACATGAACTGGGAAGAGATCCATCCGCCACCCAAGGGCACCGGCCGCGATCACTACCTCACGGCGGTGACGCGGGTCGATAACCAGTTGGTGGAAATCATCGACGTAGAGAAGATCCTCGCCGAAGTGGCGCCGACCTCGGAATCGATTTCGGTCGGTGTGGTTGACGCGGAGACGGCGCACAAGGCGGTCTCGCTGCGGGTGCTCACAGTGGACGACTCCTCGGTGGCGCGTAAGCAGGTGACCCGTTGCCTGCAAACCGTCGGCGTGGACGTGGTGGCGCTCAACGACGGCCGCCAGGCGCTGGACTATCTGCGCAAACTGGTGGATGAGGGTAAGAAGCCGGAAGAAGAATTCTTGATGATGATTTCCGACATCGAGATGCCGGAAATGGATGGCTACACTCTCACGGCCGAAATACGCAGCGATCCACGCATGCAAAAATTGCATATCGTCCTGCATACTTCGTTGTCGGGTGTATTCAATCAGGCGATGGTCAAGAAAGTCGGTGCCGATGACTTCCTGGCCAAATTCCGTCCTGATGACCTGGCATCCCGGGTGGTCGACCGGATCAAGGCAGCAGAATAATAATAGCCAGGGGCTTTTTCCCTGGCGGTCATACGATTTTAGAGGCGGTATCAGTGTCTACAGGTAATTTGGATTTTGAGCAGTTCCGGGTCTTCCTGGAAAAAGCCTGTGGGATATTGCTCGGTGAAAACAAGCAATACCTGGTATCCAGTCGTCTTAACAAACTAATGGAGCAGCAGGGTATCAAGTCCCTGGGTGAGTTGGTTCAACGGATCCAGGGCCAGCCGCGCAGTGGGCTCAAAGAGATGGTGGTCGATGCCATGACCACCAACGAAACCCTGTGGTTTCGTGACACCTACCCCTTTGAGGTGCTCAAGAGCAAGGTGCTGCCGGAGGCTATCAAGGCCAGCCCGGGCCAGCGTCTGCGCATCTGGTCGGCGGCCTGTTCTTCGGGGCAGGAGCCGTATTCCATCTCGATGTCCATCGATGAGTTCGAGCGGACCAACATCGGGCAATTGAAGGCCGGTGCGCAAATTGTCGCCACCGATCTGTCCGGCACCATGCTCACCAACTGCAAGACCGGTGAGTACGACAGCCTGGCCCTGGGCCGTGGTTTGTCCCAAGACCGGTTGCAGCGCTACTTCGAGCCTAAAGGCGCCGGGCGCTGGGCGATCAAGGCGCCGATCAAAAACCGCGTGGAGTTTCGCTCGTTCAACCTGCTCGACAGCTACGCCAGCCTGGGCAAGTTCGACATGGTGTTTTGCCGCAACGTGCTGATCTACTTCTCGGCCGAGGTGAAGAAAGACATCCTGTTGCGCATCCATGGCACGCTCAAGCGTGGCGGCTACCTGTTCCTGGGTGCTTCCGAAGCGCTGAACGGCCTGCCGGATCACTTCCAGATGGTGCAGTGCAGCCCCGGCATCATTTACCAGGCCAAATAACCGGCGCTTTAAAAACAAAAACGGGAGACCTTTGCAAAGTCTCCCGGTTTTTATTCGCGCAAAATCGCTGCCGGTCCTCATCAACAGCGCTCAGGGCGTGGTGCTCATTTGGAGGGGCCCCAGGGACAGGCCATGTTGCCCGCTGGGCACTGTTGCGTTGAAGATGCCGAGTCGCACGGTTCCCGTCGTGGCGGCGGTAAATGTTCCTGTTCCGATTTGGCGTCGGGCATCGGTAATAGTGGTGACGTCAGGCCCGATCCGGCTGCCGTTTATCGTCATGTGCAGGGTCGACCCGTCGCTGACGGCTGTACTTCCCGTCACCTCGAAGCTGCAGTTATAGGTGCGTCCTGCCGTTACCGGAACTGCACGGGTGATGATGTGGGAGCTGGTGGCCTGATTGTTGAACTGGTTAACGACCACGCGGCTACCGATCACGCTTAGCCGCGACACATAGACGCCTTGTGCTACCCAGCCTTGAAAGGTGCCGTCGCTGAAGTCCCATGACTGGTCTGGTGGCACCACAATGGGCAGGCGACCGATGTTTATTCTCGCCTCCCCTGCAGTGGAATACAGCCCTCCACGCAGGATGCGGGCCCGCAACTGGACTTCGGTGCCCGCACTGGCGATGACAATGTTCGTGGGAATCAGAATCCGCAGCGAAGCGGTGCTGTGGGCAATATTAAAGCTTTGATTGTGCGTGCCACCAAGAACGGTGCTGTTGAGGCTCAAATAGAAATAATCGGCTGGCTGCATAGGAAAATCCAACCTCAGTATGGCGACGTCGCCGCTCAGTCGGGCAGGGTCAAGATTCGGGATCGGCTGTGTCGAATCCTGTTCGACAAACCTGGGGGCCGGGATTATCAACATGTCGAGCCTCTGCGTTGTGCTTAAGGGGGTCGGTTGATAAAGCATCAAAGCCTGCGCGTGTCGCAATTGTCATAAATAACAGTACGGACAAACGGTTAAATACCCCGGCCCCCTGCGCACACCGTTTATAGCCCTCCACTCGCAAGCGGCAAGCCCGATTGCCGCTTTACTGGCGCTACGCGGAAATCGCTTGCCGCTTTTCTGGCATCACCGCCGGCAACATTGCCGCAAGCCCTTGAAATTCGGGCTCTGCTCAGGTTGGCATGCACCTTGCTATAGTCCTGTTAACGAACAGCAGGTCAGCCTAAAGGTTTCCGCCATGAGCATCAGCTTCGATAAAGCGCTCGGTATCCACGAACAAGCCCTGGGCTTCCGCGCCCAGCGTGCCGAAGTCCTGGCCAACAACATTGCCAACGCCGACACCCCGAACTACAAGGCTCGGGACCTGGACTTCTCCGCTGTGCTCGCTGCACAGCAGGACAAGACCAAGAACGGCACCTTCGCCTTGAACATGACCAACAACCGTCATATCGAAGCGCAAGGCCTGAGCAGTGGTGACGAGTCGTTGCTGTATCGCACGCCGATGCAGCCATCGATCGACCAGAACACCGTCGACGCCCAACTGGAGCAATCGGCTTATGCCGAGAACTCGGTGAACTTTCAGGCCAGCTTTACCCTGCTCAACAGCAAATTCAAAGGGCTGATGTCAGCCCTGCGTGGAGAGTAAGCCATGTCCCTGTCCAGTGTTTTCAATATTGCCGGCAGTGGCATGAGCGCCCAGACCACGCGCCTCAACACCGTCGCCAGTAACATCGCCAACGCCGAGACTGTGTCTTCGAGCATTGACCAAACCTATCGCGCCCGGCACCCGGTGTTCGCCACCATGTTCCAGGCCGGCCAGAACGGTGGCAGCGATTCGTTGTTCCAGGAACAGGACGCCGCCGGCAAAGGCGTGCAGGTACTCGGTGTGGTCGAAGACCAGAGCAACCTCGAAGCGCGCTACGAGCCTAACCACCCGGCAGCGAACGAAAAAGGCTACGTGTATTACCCGAACGTCAACGTGGTCGAGGAGATGGCCGACATGATCTCCGCCAGCCGCTCGTTCCAGACCAACGCGGAAATGATGAACACCGCCAAAACCATGATGCAAAAGGTCCTGACCCTGGGTCAGTGATAAGGGGCGCCAAATAATGGCCATCGTTGATACGTCTAACAACACGGCAGTCCAGGACCTGTTCAATTCCAAGGTCAAGACTGCAACGGACAACAGCAGCCTGGGTGATGCTTCCAAGACCGCGACGGGCAACCAGTCGCTGGGCAAGGACGCGTTCCTGCAACTGCTGGTGACCCAACTGAAAAACCAGAACCCGCTGTCACCCCAGGACAACGGTGCATTCGTGGCCCAGCTGGCGCAGTTCAGCAGCCTCGAAGGCATCAACACCCTGAACGACTCGGTGAATAACATCTCCAGCAACTTCAGCTCCTCGCAAGCGCTGCAGGCTTCTTCGCTGGTCGGGCGTTCGATCATCACCCAGACCGACAAGGCCCTGGTGGATACCAGCAAGAGCATGACCGGCTCGGTGGCCGTGACCGCGGCGACGGGTAACGTCACCGTCAAGATCACCGACAAAGACGGCAACCTGGTGCGCACCCTCGATTTGGGCGCCCAGAGTGCCGGTACGTCGGACTTTATCTGGGATGGCAAGAACGGCAACGGCGAGGTCGCCCCAGCCGGCACCTACACCTTTGCGGCCACGACCAAGAATGACAAGGGCGACGCAGTGGCCCTGGCAACATCGCTGCCGGCAACCGTGACCAGCGTGACGTTGAGCAAGACCGGCGGCGAAATGCTGCTGAACCTTGCAGGTGGCATGGGCAGCGTGAAGCTGTCGCAAATTCAGACTATTGGTACATAGAGCCGGCTAGATACGGCAGAGGGAGAGAAACATGTCTTTTAACATCGGCCTTAGCGGCCTCTATGCGGCCAATAAACAACTGGACGTGACCGGCAACAACATCGCCAACGTCGCGACCACCGGCTTCAAGTCGTCCCGTGCGGAATTCTCCGACATCTATGCCGCGTCCAAACTGGGTACCGGCCAGAACAGCATCGGCAACGGCGTGAACCTGGCGGCGGTGTCCCAGCAATTCACCCAGGGTGACGTCAACGGCAGCGGCGGTATCCTGGACATGGCGATCCAGGGTGGTGGCTTCTTCGTGCAGAAGGGCAGCGACGGTTCGCTGGAGTACACTCGCAGCGGTGCCTTCCGTGCCGACAAAGACGGCTATATCACCAACAACACCGGTACCTCGCGTTTGCAAGGCTATGCGGCGGACGATGACGGCAAAATCATCAAGGGTGGCCTGACCGACCTGCAACTGAACCTGTCGAACCTGCCGCCGAAGGCGTCCACCAAGGTGGATTCCACCAGTAACCTGAACTCCTCGGAGCCGGTGATCAACCAGACGCTCAAGCCATTCGACCCGACGGATACCAGTACTTTCACCACCCAATACAGCACCACCTTGTACGACGCCCAAGGCAATGCGCACCCGATGGTGCAATACCTGGTGAAAACCGACGGCAACAAGTGGAACGCCTATACGCTGATTGATGGGCGCAACCCTAACGGTTCGTCACCAACGGGCGGTACGCCACCCACTCCGCCTGTGTCTTCGACCCTGACCTTTGACGGCTATGGCAAGCTCACCAGCATCGTCACCGCCGGCGCGTCCAGCACGACGCTGACCTTGACCGGTTGGGTGCCAGGTACCGTGACCAATGGCGTCTGGAAAGCCAACGGCGCGGATGCCAACCCTGACGGCATCGCCATCAACATGGCGAACATCACCCAGTACAACTCGGCCACCTACCGCAACCCACCGATCACCGACGGCTATGCCACCGGCCAGATCACCGGCCTGAAAATCGACGGCAGCGGCGTGTTGTTCGCCACGTTCAGCAATCAGCAGAGCAAGGCCATCGGCCAGATCTCCCTGGCCAGCTTCAACAACGAGCAGGGCCTGCAGCCAGCCGGCAGCACCACTTGGAGAGAGACGTTCGCTTCGGGCCAGCCGGGTTACGACACCCCGCAATCCGGTACCTTGGGTTCGATCGTGGCTAACTCCCTGGAGAACTCCAACGTCAACCTGACCAACGAGCTGGTGGACCTGATCAAGGCCCAGAGCAACTACCAGGCCAACGCCAAGACTATCTCCACCCAGAGCACCATCATGCAGACCATCATTCAGATGACTTGATGCCATGGCGTAATGCGCTTGACTGAAAACCCCTCGATCGAGGGGTTTTTTTTGCCCTGACAAACGTCGTCTGGAACGTCCTACGCCCTGAATGCCACCCATGAAGCCGGAAGCTATCGAGCTTGTGACCTTGGGTGGGGAATAACAATGGGAAATCAGTGGGGGATGGGTCGCAGCGAGGCCGGCGTGCATTTTGACGCGGGAGCGGCACAGTTCTATTTGAGCGGCAAAGGCGCGACACACGCGATCAACGAAGACCGGGACGCAAAAAATAAGGAGGCCGTCGCACAACTGCTCAAGGAGCTTGATGACGCGCACAGTACCGGCAAAAACCAGACTGTCCGGGAATTGCGCGACAGGCTCAATGAAAAACGCACAGCATTGGGGGACGACACGTTCAAGAAAATCCTTGAGCAACTCAAGGAAGAACGCTCCAAGCGATGGCTGGAGCTTTTAAAGATGCTGTTTCCGGACCTGTTTCCGGATACGCCTGCCCCTTCTCCGGCACCACCATCGCCTAGGGATGGCGGTGGCGGCGGTGATTTTCCCGGTCGCGGCGGCTTCGGTCCCAGTGAGTCGATGAGCAACAAGCCGATTACCGAAGGCTCACGGCATCACCACTACAAGCCCGACACGAGCAACCCCGGGAAAAAGCCGGACAATATCTGGAGTGGCTTCAGGCAGGGGCCTGACGGCAATTGCGTGACTGTATCGGCGATAAAGGCGGCGATGATGCGGTATGGGCAAAAACCTACGGACATTTTCAAAGACGTTAAGGCGTTGGGCCACGGCTACGAGGTGACCATGCGTGATGGCTTCAAGCTTTCTCTGTCCAATGACGAGGTGAGGCAGGCGGCCATTCATGCGCGTTTCAAGGGCGATGACCCGGCAATGATGACGGATGCCAACTTCATGTATGCCGCGAGCGCCAAGCGGGCGCAGATGGAAAACAATGACGGTACTGCCGGGCGCAGTTTCCAGGCGGCCATGAACAGCCTCAACGATGGCGAACACTCGCGTGAAGGGCTGGACCGTTTGGGTTTGAGAGGGTTCTACAGGCAGACAACCGTTGCTGATTTGAGAAACAGCAAGGTGGGCACCGTGGAGTTCGGTGGCCATTCGATGGCCGTGATTGATGGCCGGATTGAGTTGTGGGGCAAGCGCGGCGGCATGCCTCAATCAGGTATCGCGACCGTATTGGTTTAAATCGCGAGCGCTTTTCACCCAGCAAAAGAAAGCCCCCGATACGCCGTAAGCCTATCGGGGGCTTTCAACTTGGGTGGTTAACCCAATGGGCTCAGCTTATTGGCAAGCTTCGCAATCCGGCTCGTCAATCGCGCAGGCTTTTGGCACGGGTGCCGGGCCGGCTGGAGCAGCCAGAACCGAATCATCACCATGGTTGCCGCTGGACACTGCGTTCAGCTTGCCGGTGTTGATGGTCGACTTCTCGGTGCTGGTCGCTGCCAGGGCACGGAGGTAGTAAGTGGTTTTCAGACCACGGTACCAGGCCATGCGGTAGGTCACGTCAAGCTTCTTGCCCGAAGCGCCGGCGATGTACAGGTTCAGGGACTGCGCCTGGTCGATCCACTTCTGACGACGGCTGGCGGCGTCAACGATCCACTTGGTGTCCACTTCGAATGCAGTCGCGTAGAGCTCTTTGAGCTCCTGCGGGATGCGCTCGATCTGCTGCACGGAACCGTCGTAGTACTTGAGGTCGTTGATCATCACCGAGTCCCACAGGCCGCGAGCTTTCAGGTCGCGAACCAGGTACGGGTTGATCACGGTGAATTCGCCCGACAGGTTCGATTTCACATACAGGTTCTGGTAGGTCGGTTCGATCGACTGCGATACGCCGGTGATGTTGGCGATGGTCGCGGTCGGCGCGATGGCCATGATGTTGGAGTTACGAATACCTTTCTGCACACGGGCACGTACCGGTGCCCAGTCCAGGGTTTCGTTCAGGTCGACATCGATGTACTTCTGGCCACGGGCTTCGATCAGGATCTGTTGCGAATCCAGCGGCAGGATGCCCTTGGACCACAGCGAACCCTGGAACGTCTCGTAGGCGCCGCGCTCGTCGGCCAGGTCGCAGGAGGCCTGGATCGCGTAGTAGCTGACCGCTTCCATGGACTTGTCGGCGAACTCGACCGCCGCATCCGAACCGTACGGAATGTGCTGCAGGTACAAAGCGTCCTGGAAGCCCATGATGCCCAAGCCGACCGGACGGTGCTTGAAGTTGGAGTTCTGCGCCTGCGGCACCGAGTAGTAGTTGATGTCGATCACGTTATCGAGCATGCGTACGGCGGTGTTGACAGTGCGTTCCAGCTTGGCGGTGTCCAGCTTGCCGTTGACGATGTGGTTCGGCAGGTTGATCGAGCCCAGGTTGCAAACGGCGATCTCGTCCTTGTTGGTGTTCAAGGTGATCTCGGTGCACAGGTTCGAGCTGTGGACCACGCCCACGTGCTGCTGCGGGCTGCGCAGGTTGCATGGGTCTTTGAAGGTCAGCCATGGGTGGCCGGTTTCGAACAGCATGGACAGCATCTTGCGCCACAGGTCTTTGGCCTGGATGGTCTTGAACAGCTTGACCTTGCCTGGGTACTCGGTGAGGGCTTCGTAGTACTCGTAGCGCTCTTCGAAGGCTTTGCCGGTCAGGTCGTGCAGGTCCGGCACTTCGGATGGCGAGAACAGGGTCCACTTGCCGTCATCGAAGACACGCTTCATGAACAGGTCGGGGATCCAGTTGGCGGTGTTCATGTCGTGGGTACGACGACGGTCATCACCGGTGTTCTTGCGCAGCTCGATGAACTCTTCGATGTCCATGTGCCAGGTTTCCAGGTAGGCACACACCGCGCCTTTGCGCTTGCCGCCCTGGTTGACCGCAACGGCGGTGTCGTTCACGACTTTGAGGAACGGTACGACGCCCTGGGACTTGCCGTTGGTGCCCTTGATGTAGGAACCCAGTGCACGTACCGGGGTCCAGTCGTTGCCCAGGCCACCGGCGAATTTGGACAGCATGGCGTTGTCGTGGATCGCGTGGTAGATGCCCGACAGGTCATCCGGCACGGTGGTCAGGTAGCAGCTCGACAGCTGTGGGCGCAGGGTACCGGCGTTGAACAGGGTCGGGGTCGACGACATGTAGTCGAAGGATGACAGCAGGTTGTAGAACTCGATCGCACGGTCTTCCTTGTGCTTCTCTTCGATGGCCAGGCCCATGGCCACGCGCATGAAGAACACCTGCGGCAGTTCGAAACGGATACCGTCCTTGTGGATGAAATAACGGTCGTAAAGCGTTTGCAGGCCCAGGTAGGTGAACTGCTGGTCACGCTCGTGGTTGATCGCCTTGCCGAGTTTTTCCAGGTCGAAGGTGGCCAGGACCGGGTTGAGCAATTCGAATTCGATACCCTTGGCGATGTAGGCAGGCAGGGCCTTGGCGTACAGGTCGGCCATTTCGTGATGGGTGGCGCTGTCGGCCACGCCCAGGAAGCCCAGGCCTTCGGCACGCAGGGTGTCCATCAGCAGGCGCGCGGTGACGAACGAGTAGTTCGGCTCGCGTTCAACCAGGGTACGGGCGGTCATCACCAGGGCGGTGTTGACGTCGGTCAGGGCCACGCCGTCGTATAGGTTCTTCAGGGTTTCGCGCTGGATCAGGTCACCGTCGACTTCTTCCAGGCCTTCGCAGGCCTCGGTGATGATGGTGTTCAGGCGGCCCAGGTCCAGCGGCGCAAAGCTGCCGTCGGCCAGGGTGATGCGGATCGAGGGGTGGGCTTGCACGGCTTCGGCGGCCGGTGCGTGCACGGCACGTTCCTTGGCGCGCGAATCGCGGTAGATCACGTAGTCGCGGGCGACTTTCTGCTCGCCGGCACGCATCAGGGCCAGTTCGACCTGGTCCTGGATTTCTTCGATGTGGATGGTGCCGCCCGACGGCATGCGACGCTTGAAGGTCGCGGTGACCTGTTCGGTCAGGCGGGCAACGGTGTCGTGGATGCGCGACGAAGCGGCAGCGGTGCCGCCTTCAACTGCGAGAAACGCTTTGGTGATGGCGACGGTGATTTTGTCATCGGTGTAAGGAACGACAGTGCCGTTACGCTTGATCACACGCAATTGGCCAGGTGCGGTAGCGGACAGATCCATATTCGAATCAGCGGCCTGCGGCACGGAGCCCTGCGGGTTCTCGCGAGTTGTGTCGGTTTGCATGGGGGGTTGTCTCCACGTTCTATATTTGATTGCGAGTGCCAGGCTCTTCCTGCAACACCCGTACCGTTTTCCATATCGGGATGGAGAAACAGGTGCCATCCGCGTGAGCGGTTTGGTCTACTGAAAATCGGTTGGTTCCACGCTGTGTCAGCAATAAAACGCTTGAATTTCGTGCCACTTGTGTGGTTGGGCAATTTGTTCAAAAACCCTACATGTAGGGTCTGTGTTGTCGCCGAGCTACAAGATAATGCGTTTTGGACGCCTTAGCAACGCACTAACCTGTGGATAACGCTGTGAGTAAAATGTGTATGAAAGGTGGAACTGCCGTGTAGGCCGCATCACTGCTGCATTGCGCCGTTTGTCACTAAATGTTCCAAGGACCAAACAGCCCGGCGAATTTCGAAGGGCGCGAACCCTATCACAAAAAAATGCGATCACCGAATGGATTTCCCGGCTTGTGCGCAAGGGTTGGGGCATGGCTACAATCGCCTCCTTTTATGCCTTCCCAACATGACAAACAGGGTATCTGTCTGGTGAAGACCAACCTGTGGGAGGGGGCATTTTTTATAACAATGAGGACAACGCATGGAGCAAGAAGCCTGGCACATATTGATTGTCGAGGACGACCAGCGATTGGCCGAGTTGACCCGCGAGTACCTGGAGAGCAACGGCCTGCGCGTGTCGGTCGAGGGTGACGGCGCCCTGGCCGCGGCGCGGATCATCGCCGAGCAACCGGACCTGGTGATCCTCGACCTGATGCTGCCCGGTGAAGACGGCCTGAGCATCTGCCGTAAGGTGCGCGAACGCTATGACGGCGTGATCCTGATGCTGACCGCGCGCACCGACGACATGGACCAGGTGCTCGGCCTGGACATGGGCGCCGACGACTACGTATGCAAACCCGTGCGCCCGCGCCTGTTGCTGGCGCGCATCCAGGCCTTGCTACGGCGCAGCGAGCCGGTCGAGCCCGTGGCGGTGGAAAACCAGCGCCGCCTGCAATTCGGCCCGTTGGTGGTGGACAACGCCCTGCGCGAAGCCTGGCTGCATGACAGCGGCATCGAACTGACCAGCGCCGAATTCGACCTGTTGTGGCTACTGGTGGCGAATGCCGGGCGCATTCTGTCCCGCGAAGAAATCTTTATCGCCCTGCGTGGCGTCGGCTATGACGGTCAGGATCGCTCCATTGATGTGCGCATTTCGCGCATTCGCCCCAAAATCGGCGACGACCCGATTCACCCGCGCCTGATCAAGACCATCCGCAGCAAAGGCTACCTGTTCGTCCCCGAAGCCTGCGCCGACATGCCGCTGTGAACTCGATCTTCCTGCGCATCTACGGCGGCATGTGCGCGGCGCTGATTCTGGTGGCGCTGCTCGGTGTGCTGGCCCTGCACTTGCTCAACGAGGTGCGCAGCGGCCAGTACCGCGAACGCCTGGCCCATGGCACCTTCGCCTTGATGGGCGACAACCTGCGCCCCATGAGCGCCATCGAGCGTCAGCGCGCGTTGGCGGTATGGGAGCGTTTGCTGGGCATTCCGCTGGAACTGCGCAGCCTCACCGACGCCCAGCTGGACCTCAGCCAGCGCAATCGCCTGCAACGCGGCCACGTGCTGGTACAGCAGACCGGGCCCCATGCCGCCCGCGTGCTGCGCCTGGTCAGTGATAAAGAGCAGTGGGTGCTCACGGGGGAGGTGCAGCAGATCAGCGAGCAGCTGGCCCGTGCGACCATTTACCTGTTGGCCGACGAACTGGTGCGCTTTGCGGTGGCCGAGCAACCGCAACGGCTGGCGGATATAAAACAGGCCAAGGGCTTTGGCTTCGACATGCACTTGATGACACTCGATCAGGCGGACATGGACGATGACCAGCGTCGCCGTGTGTCGGAAGGCGATACGGTGATGGCCCTGGGCAAGGGCGGCGACTCGATCCGCGTGTTTGCCGGTATGGTCGGCACGCCCTGGGTGCTGGAGCTCGGCCCGTTGTACCAGATGAACCCGTATCCGCCGCAATGGCTGGTGCTGATCGCCTTGATCGGCCTGACCCTGATCGGCCTGATCGTCTATCTCTTGGTGCGTCAGCTCGAGCGTCGGCTGCGCGGCCTGGAAGCCGCCGCCACACGCATCGCCAAAGGCAATCTGGAGGTGCGGGTACCGGCCCGTGGCGCCGACTCGGTAGGGCGCCTGGCCGCGGCGTTCAATGGCATGGCCGAGCACTTGCAACAATTGCTGGCGATCCAGCGAGAACTGGTGCGCGCCGTGTCCCATGAACTGCGCACACCGGTGGCGCGCCTGCGTTTTGGGCTGGAGATGATTGGCGAAGCCGCCACCCCTGAAACGCGGCGCAAGTACCTGGACGGCATGGACAGTGATATCCAGGACCTCGACGGCCTGGTGGATGAAATGCTCACCTACGCCCGGCTTGAGCAGGGCGCGCCGGAGCTGAATTTCCAGCGGGTCGATCTTGATGCGTTGCTCGACCAAGTGATCGGCGAATTATCGCCACTGCGCCCGCAAGTGACCGTCGCCCGTGGGATCTGCCTGTCATCGGCGCATTGGGACGATGCCTGGGTCGACGCCGAACCGCGTTACCTGCACCGCGCCCTGCAAAACCTGGTGAGCAACGCCATGCGCCATGCCCAGGGCCAGGTGTTGATCAGTTATCAGGTCGGCCAGGTACGTTGCCGCATCGATGTGGAAGATGACGGCCCCGGTGTGCCGGAAAGTGCCTGGGAACGCATTTTTACGCCGTTCCTGCGTCTCGACGACAGCCGCACCCGCGCGTCCGGCGGGCATGGCCTGGGCTTGTCGATTGTGCGGCGGATTATTTACTGGCATGGCGGGCGGGCGCTGATCGGCAAGAGCAATAACCTGGGCGGGGCATGCTTCAGCCTGAGTTGGCCGAGGGATCAGGACAAGCCCTGACACCGCTGTCGAAGGTAGCCACAGATCACAGTGTGGGAGGGGGCTTGCTCCCAATAGCGATCGATCAGACGCCGACGGCCACCAGGCTCAACAACTGCCCATCAGCCACCGCAAACTGCCCAACCAGCTCCTTGCCGTGGCACCACTCGCTGGACAGGTCGATCAACAGCCGCAAGCGCACGTGCCCGGCCGGCGACCATTGCACCACCTCGGCATGCTCAAAGTAGAAGCGCGTCTGCACAATCGGATACAGCGCCTTGAACAGGCTCTCTTTGACCGAAAACGTCAGCGTCACCAACAGGGCCGCCTGCTCGCGGTCTACCGTGACCATGCGCTGCAATTCATCAGCGGTGAGAATCTCCCCGGCCAGGCGCTCCGCCCGTTCTCGTGTCAGCACATTTTCCAGATCCATGCCCAGCCCGCGCCATTGGGCCTTGTGCCCGACAATCGCTGCCGCATGCCCGGTGCTGTGGGTGATCGAGCCACTGATATGCGAAGGCCATACCGGCGCACGGTCTTCGCCGATCGCGGGGATGCAGTTGAGGTGGTCGAGCTGTTGCAGTGCGGCGCGGGCACACACTCGACCGGCGAGAAACTCGGCCTGGCGCTTGGCCACCGAGCGCTGGATGCTCGGCGGTGGCGGCACGGCGCTGCGCTGGAAGTCCCCAGCGGTTAATAGCGCCGGGTCAAAACGGGTGCTGAGAAACACCGTGCCCGGCAAGGGAACGGGCAGCGGCCAATGGGCATCGAGTGGAGTGCAGCAAGCGGGTAGGGGCGTCATGGGGCGGTATTTTGCCGAGTTGCAGCGCCCGCGGATAGCCCGCGGCTGTTCAGGGGGAGTTCAGGGGCGTTTGCGTAGGCTGGTCACAACAGCCCAAACGCGTATGAGGTAACCCACCATGACTGCGATCAAAAAGCTGATGTTGGCCTTGACCCTGCTCAGTGCCACCGCCGGGGCCCAAGCCTCGGAAGGTGCCTTCGCCGAGTTCGGCAGGGAGAAAACCAAGAAAACCAGTAGCCTGATCCAGCGTGTGAGTTTCGAGGATGCAGGCAGCCAGCCCCAGCCTTGGGGCCAGGCCCTGGGGCTTGCTGCCCCGCAGCCAACCTACCGCGTCGGCTATGAACATCTGAGCGGCCGGTTCAATGGCATTAAACTGCGCCCGCAAGACCTGCAGGGCCGCTATGATGTCCTCCTGTCGGACAGTTGATTTGCTTTGGAGAGCCTTATGAAATTGCTGGTGGTGGAAGATGAGGCGCTGTTGCGTCATCACTTGTTTACCCGCCTGACCGACAGCGGCCATGTGGTCGAGGCTGTGGCGAATGCCGAAGAGGCGCTTTACCAGACCGGCCAATTCAACCACGACCTGGCGATCATCGACCTGGGCCTGCCCGGCATGGGCGGCCTGGACCTGATCCGCCAATTGCGCACCCAGGCCAAGACCTTCCCGATCCTGATCCTCACCGCACGCGGTAACTGGCAGGACAAGGTCGAAGGCCTGGCCGCCGGTGCCGACGACTATGTGGTCAAGCCGTTCCAGTTCGAAGAGCTGGAGGCGCGCATGAACGCCTTGCTGCGTCGCTCCAGCGGGTTTACCCAGTCGACCATCGTCGCCGGGCCTCTGCTGCTGGACCTCAACCGCAAGCAAGCGTCGCTCGACGAACAGCCCTTGGCATTGACCGCCTACGAATACCGCATCCTCGAATACCTGATGCGCCATCACCAGCAAGTCGTCGCCAAGGACCGCTTGATGGAACAGCTCTACCCCGATGATGACGAGCGTGATCCAAACGTCATTGAAGTGCTGGTCGGCCGCCTGCGCCGCAAATTGGAAGGCCCGGCCGGGTTCAAACCGATCGACACCGTGCGCGGCCTGGGCTACCTGTTCAATGAGCGCTGCCGTTGATTCGCTCGTTACGCGTGCGCTTGATGCTGGCGGCTACCACCCTGGCCGTGCTGTTTATGCTGGGCTTGTTGCCCGCCATGCAAGGTGCGTTCAGCCTGGCGTTGCAGGACTCTATCGAGCAGCGCCTGGCGTCGGATGTCACGACGTTGATCTCGGCCGCGCGGGTCGAAAACAATCGTCTGCTGATGCCGGCGCAATTGCCGGATGAGCGTTTCAACCTCACCGATAGCCGGTTGCTCGGCTATATCTACGACCGCGAAGGCCACCTGGTGTGGCGCTCGCGGGCGACCCGCGACGAAAACATCAACTACAAGCCGCGTTACGACGGGCGTGGCAATGAGTTTGCGCGGATCCGCGAGGCCGACGGCCAGGAATTCTTCGTCTATGACGTGGAGGTCAAGCTGCTTGGCGGCAAGAGCGCGGCGTTCAGTATCGTGGCCCTGCAACCGGTGCGTGAATACCAGCTGACCCTGGAGGGCCTGCGCGAGAACCTTTACCTGGGTTTCGGCGCGGCATTGCTGGTGCTACTGACCTTACTGTGGCTGGGCCTGACCTGGGGCCTGCAAGCCTTGCGGCGGTTGAGCCAGGAGTTGGACCAGATCGAGGGCGGCACCCGTGAAAGTCTCTCCGAACAACACCCCCGTGAATTACTGCGCCTTACCGGCTCCCTCAACCGCTTGCTGCACAGTGAACGCGAGCAGCGGGCGCGCTACCGCGATTCTCTGGACGACCTGGCCCATAGCCTGAAAACCCCGCTTGCGGTGTTGCAAGGCGTGAGCGAAGACATGGCCCAGCGCCCCGAGGACCGCGACCAGGCCTGGGTGCTGCAATCGCAGATCGAGCGCATGAGCCAGCAGATCAGCTATCAGCTCCAACGTGCCAGCTTGCGCAAAAGCGGCCTGGTGCGCCATCAGGTGCGCCTTGAACCGGTGCTGCAAAGCCTGTGCGATACGCTGGGCAAGGTGTACCGCGACAAGGGCGTCACGGTGTCTTTTGACTTGCCGCAGGCGTGCGACATACCAATCGAGAAGGGCGCCTTGCTCGAGTTGCTCGGCAACCTGCTGGAAAACGCCTACCGCCTGTGCCTGAGCGAAGTGCACATCAGCCTGGTAGAAAGCCTTGAAGGCATCGAGTTGTGCATCGAAGATGACGGCCCCGGCGTACCGCCGGATCAGCGCGCGCGGATTTTGCAGCGCGGCGAGCGGCTGGACCGCCAGCACCCTGGACAGGGGATTGGGCTGGCGGTGGTCAAGGACATCATCGAAAGCTACGGCGCGCGGCTGACCCTGGGCGATTCACCTTTGGGTGGGGCGGCGTTCAGGATTCATTTTCCGGCTGTTTGATCCTTATGGGCTGTAAAGGCCTCATCGGGGGCAAGCCCCTCCCACATTTTGATCTCTGAATACATTCAAGTGTGGGAGGGGGCTTGCCCCCGATGAGGCCCGGCCAGGCGACACATCTTTAACGCTCCTGCGCTCTGTAGGCCCCCGGCGTGAGCCCCGTCCACTTCTTGAACGCCCGATGAAACGCCGACGGTTCTGAAAAGCCCAACTGCTCGGCGATCGCTTGCAACGACAAATCCGCCCGGCCCAAGTGGTAGATGGCGATGTCCCGCCGCAGTTCGTCCTTGAGCGTCTGGAAACTGGTGCCTTCTTCGCGCAAATGCCGACGCAGGGTTTGCGGGCTGACGTGCAGGTGTTGGGCGACGGCTTCCAGATCCGGCCAGGGCGTGCGGTCGCGACTTAACAGACGACGCAACTGGCTGCTCAGGCTATCGCCTTCATCCGGGCGTGACAGCAGGTCGGCGGGGGAGCGTTCGAGAAAATGTTTGAGGGTGCGTTCGTCCTGCAACAGCGGCAGGCTCAAATAGCGGGCGGGAAACACCAGGCTGCTGTTCGGTGCACCGAACACCAGGGGGCAGGGGAACAGCAGGTCATATTCACTGGCGTGGGCGGGCATCGGGTAGCTGAACGTGGCCTGGTGCAGCCGGATGCGCTGGCCAATCAGCCAACTGCCCAGGCGATGCCAGATCACCAGCAGGCATTCGCTGAGAAAGTGGTCCGGGTCCCATAGGTGCGAGTCATCCAGGCTCAAGTGGGCCATTTCGCCATCTAGCGTCAGCTGCCAGCGCGGGCCTTGTGGGAATAGGCTATAAAATAATAAGCCGCGTTCCAGGGCCTTCTCCAGCGTGCGGCAGTGAATCAGCGCGTGGCACATCATGGCAAAGGTGCCGCGTTTGCTCGGGGCCTCGGCGAACCCCAGGTATTCGTCGTCCAGCCCCTGCCAGAGCATTTGCAGCAAGTGGGTAAATTGTTCCGGGGTGATGCGTGCACGCGCTTCGGTCAACAATTCAGGAGTGATGCCCACCTGCTGGAGCAGGCCCGAATAATCGTAACCGGCCCGACGCGCACCCCCGAGGGCAGCGCGGGCGTAGTGACTGGCGATGGTACGTTCACGCATGCGGGGCCCTCGTTGCGGAAGGCCAGAGGGTAGTCATTGACGAGCAGGGCAACAAGGCGGATATCCGCCAAATTGTAGGACGGGATCGGGCCGTGCGGCGGAAATCCGCCAACCGCTTCGGTGGCGGGAACCCTGCTTGGAAACCCTAAACCCTGATGTCTAAAGGCCTTTAGCGGATTTGCCGAAAGTGGCACGGCGTTTGCGATACACAAGACAGCGCAGGCTTAGTCCTACAGGCCTCGTAAACAACAAATCCCTCCAGTGCAGGAGGGTTCGCAATTCAAGTGCCGTGGGCAATGGCGGATATTTGCCCCATGGGACGTTTGAGGAATTTCGCAATGACGACTCGTCAGCCAATCTACAAATCCCTGTATTTCCAGGTGATCGTTGCAATCGTTATCGGTATTTTGCTGGGCCACTTCTACCCGCAGACCGGTGTGGCCCTCAAGCCGCTGGGTGACGGGTTTATCAAACTGATCAAAATGGTCATTGCGCCGATCATCTTCTGCACCGTTGTCAGCGGCATCGCCGGCATGCAGAGCATGAAATCGGTCGGCAAAACCGGCGGCTACGCGCTGCTGTACTTCGAAATCGTATCCACCATCGCCCTGCTGATCGGTCTGGTTGTCGTGAACGTTGTGCAACCGGGCGCCGGCATGCACATCGACGTGGCCACCCTGGACGCGTCCAAAGTCGCGGCTTACGTGACTGCCGGTAAAGACCAGAGCATCGTCGGCTTTATCCTCAACGTTATCCCGAACACCATTGTCGGCGCCTTCGCCAACGGCGACATCCTGCAAGTGCTGATGTTCTCGGTGATCTTCGGTTTCGCCCTGCACCGCCTGGGCGCCTACGGCAAGCCGGTACTGGACTTCATTGATCGCTTCGCCCACGTGATGTTCAACATCATCAACATGATCATGAAGCTTGCGCCGATCGGTGCCCTGGGTGCGATGGCGTTCACCATCGGTGCCTACGGTGTAGGTTCGCTGGTGCAACTGGGCCAGTTGATGATCTGCTTCTACATCACCTGCGTCCTGTTCGTGCTGGTGGTGCTGGGCGCCATCTGCCGCGCCCACGGCTTCAGTGTGATCAAACTGATCCGCTACATCCGTGAAGAGCTGTTGATCGTACTGGGTACTTCTTCTTCCGAATCCGCACTGCCACGCATGCTGATCAAGATGGAGCGTCTGGGCGCGAAGAAATCCGTGGTAGGCCTGGTGATCCCGACCGGCTACTCGTTCAACCTCGACGGTACCTCGATCTACCTGACCATGGCGGCCGTGTTCATCGCCCAGGCGACCGACACCCACATGGACATTACCCACCAGATCACCCTGCTGCTGGTGCTGCTGTTGTCCTCCAAAGGTGCTGCCGGCGTGACCGGTAGTGGTTTCATCGTACTGGCGGCAACCCTGTCGGCCGTCGGCCACCTGCCGGTTGCCGGCCTGGCGCTGATCCTGGGCATCGACCGCTTCATGTCCGAAGCCCGCGCACTGACCAACCTGGTGGGTAACGCAGTTGCCACTATCGTTGTGGCCAAGTGGGTCAAGGAACTGGACACCGACAAGCTGCAAAGCGAGCTGGCGTCCGGTGGTACCGGTATCTCCGAAACCCGCGAACTCGATGACCTGGGCGTGGCCGAAGGCCCTGCACCTGTGGTCAAGTAAACGACTGATGGCGTGAACTCACGCTAGCGGTCATCTGCAAACGCCCCGACTGGTTCGGGGCGTTTGCGTTTGTGCGCGGCCACTTTTGAATTCTTTTGCTTTACAGTAAATAAATATTTCAGCAACAACGCTGGCGGGAGGCGTGATGGACAGTGTGGATCTGAATGTCCTGCGCAGCGTGCTCGAATGGCGCCGCGCCGGGCAGCGAGTGGTGTTGTACAGCGTGGTGCAGACCTGGGGCAGTGCCCCGCGCCCACCGGGGGCGATGCTGGCCTTGCGCGGCGATGGGGTGGTGATTGGCTCGGTTTCGGGTGGGTGCATCGAGGATGACCTGATCGCGCGCCTGCAGGATGGCCGCTTACCCGCTGACGGCCCGCCCGTGCAATTGGTGACCTACGGCGTGACGCGCGATGAAGCGGCGCGTTTTGGCCTGCCTTGCGGCGGCACCCTGCGCCTGACCGAAGAGCGGGTGGATGACTGGGGTTGGGTCGAGGAACTGCTGGCGCGTTGTGAGGACCATCAAGTCGTCGCGCGCGAGCTGAACCTGGCCACCGGCGAAGTCACCTTGAGCAGCGCGAGCAAGACCGACGTGGTGAGCTTCGACGGTGAACGCTTGCGGGCCATCTACGGCCCGCGCTGGCGCCTACTGTTGATCGGTGCCGGGCAACTGTCGCGCTACGTGGCCGAAATGGCGCGTTTGCTGGATTTTGAAGTGTTGATCTGCGACCCGCGTGAAGAGTTTGTGTACGGCTGGGAAGAGCAACATGGTCGTTTTGTGCCGGGCATGCCTGATGAAGCGGTATTGAGTATCCAGACCGACGAGCGCACGGCCATTGTCTGCCTGACTCACGACCCGCGTCTGGACGATATGGCATTGCTGACTGCGTTGAATTCGAGTGCTTTTTACATCGGTGCGCTGGGGTCGCGGGTCAACACGCAAAAACGCCGGGAAACCCTCGCTGCATTGGGCTTATCGGCGGCGGCGATCGCGCGGTTGCACGGGCCGATTGGGTTGCATATCGGCAGCCACACACCGGCGGAAATCGCTCTGTCGCTACTGGCGGAAATTGTCGCGATCAAAAATGGCGTGGCGCCGATGCAGAAAAAACCCTTGCCAGTGGTGGTTGAGTGACGCTCGCCGCGATTGTGCTGGCGGCAGGGCAGGGCAGCCGGTTTCGCGCTGAAGCGGGGAGGGATCAGGATAAGTTGCTGGCGCCCTGCGTCGGCCGGGACGGCGTGACGCGGCCGGTGATCGAACAAGTGCTGGTGAATCTGCCGCAGGGGCTGGTGGAGCGCTGGGTGGTGACTTCGCCGGATCGTACGGCCGTTATTCAGTTGGCCAAAACGTATGGCTGCAAGGTCTTGTTGCTGCGATCGGCCGGCATGGGCCACAGCATTGCCGCAGGCGTCGCGGCCAGCGCTTCGGCGCAGGGCTGGCTGGTGGTGCTGGGGGATATGCCGTTTATTCAGGCCTCGACAATCGAGCGCGTGATGGAAGGTCTCGATAGCATCAACGTGCCCGTGCATGCCGGGCGGTATGGGCATCCGGTCGCGTTTGCCCGCGCATTCGGGCCTGCCTTGGTGGCATTGATCGGGGACCGTGGTGCCAAATCGCTGTTTGCGCAGGCTGCGCTGAAGGAAGTGCCGGTGGATGACCCCGGTGTGTCATGGGATGTGGATGTGCCCGCGTCGTTGGATTACCGCTAATCAGCAACCATAAAAAAGCCCCGCCTGATCACTCAGGCGGGGCTTTTTAGTGGCTCATGGAATCAGACGAGAGGTTTGGTCTCGTGTTCTTCTTCCTGGGCCTGGTGCTCTACCACTGCTTCAGCAGCGGCGTGCTCAACCACGGTTTCAGCAACCGGGGCTGGCGCCTCGACGGCTTCGACTACGGCTGGAGCAGCAGCAGCGGCGGCAGCGGCGGCTTCAGCTTCCTTGCGACGGCGACGCACTTCACGAGGGTCGTTCGGTGCGCGGCCGTTTTCGGTCAGGGCGCTGGCAGGGGGCGTTTCGACCACTGGCGCTTCAACTTCGGCGACGGCCGGCACTTCGACCGCTGGCGCAGGCTCGGCAACCACAGCCGGAGCCGCTTCAACCACTTCGGCAACCGGTGCCGGCGCTTCTTCTACGACAGGCGCAGGCGCTGGGGCTTCAATCGGAGCGGCGGGCTCGGCAGCCCATTGGAAGGCGGTCTGTTCTTCACGAACTTCACGCACTGTCGGGGCGGCTTCTTCGGCAACCGGGGCTTGAGCCGCGATTTCAACCGGGGCTTCAACCACTGGCTGAGGTTCAACCACTGGAGCCGGTTCAACGGCAACCACTTCGGTTTCTGGCTGGGCGTCGCGAACCGGTGCCACTTCCACTTCCGGAACCACTGGGGCTTCGATCGGGGTGGTGGCTTCAACGACAGGTGCTTCAACTACGGGAGTCTCGGCAACAGGCGCTTCTACAGCAGCGGTTTCTTCGACAGCAGCCGTGGCGCGTTCAGCTTGCTCGTGAGCCTGGGCTTCAGCAGGTGCGCTGATGACCGAGCTGGCAACGGCAGCGGTAACGGCCAGCCCGGCAGCCAGTTCGGCGCCGGTCGGTTCGCTGGTGTGGGCTTGCGCGTTCTCGCCGGCTTCTTCCGAGCCTTCGATCACGTTGCCGTTGGCATCACGCTGACGCTCGCGACGGTTGCTGCGACGACGCTGGCCACGGGAGCGGCGGCGTGGACGGTCGCCTTCGGCGCCTTCCTGGCCATCTTCCTGCGAGTGCTCTTCACCGGTCAGCACTTCTTCTTCGCTGGCGGCAGCGGCTTGCTCGGCGCGTGGTTGACGCTCTTCACGCGCAGGGCGCGGCTGGCGCTCTTCACGTGGGGCGCGTTCTTCACGCGGCTGGCGGGCCGGGCGCTCTTCGGTAGTGGCGGCAGCGCCAGCAACGGCTGGCGCGGCGGCGTCCAGCGGCTCGCGCAGTTCACGCACGCGCTCTTCACGCTCGCCACGTGGCTTGCGGTCTTCACGTGGGGCGCGCGGGGTGCGGGGTGCGCGCTCTTCGCGGGGTGCACGTTCTTCACGGGCGACGGCCGGGGTGTCTTCACGGGCTTCGCGAGGCGCACGCTCTTCACGTGGCGCGCGATCTTCACGCGGTGCACGTTCTTCGCGAGGCTTGCGCTCTTCGTCACGGCGACCGTTGCGGTTACGGCTTTGCTGGCGACCGTTGCGACGCTCTTCGTTGCGTGCCGGGCGTTCGGATGCGGGTTTTTCAACCACTACCGGTGCCACAGGCTCTTCCTTGCTGGCGAACAGGCTGACCAGCGACTTCACCAGCCCTTTGAACAGGCTTGGCTCAGGCAGGGCGGCCGGCGCGGCAACCGGGGCTGCGACTTCAACCGGCACCGGTGCGTTGGCGCGGGCCGGCGCGGTCTTCACGGCTGCTTCCTGGCGAACCAGGGTGCGGGTCGCGGCAGCTGGCTGGACTTCTTCCACTTCGGCAGCTGCCGCGGCGATTTCATAGCTGGACTGGCCGCTGTGGGCTTCCGGGCTGTCATCACGCAGGCGCTGCACTTCGAAGTGCGGCGTTTCGAGGTGATCGTTCGGCAGGATCACGATACGGGCGCGGGTGCGCAGTTCGATCTTGGTGATCGAGTTGCGTTTTTCGTTGAGCAGGAAGGCTGCAACCGGGATCGGCACTTGCGCGCGGACTTCGGCGGTGCGGTCTTTCAGGGCTTCTTCTTCGATCAGGCGCAGGATCGCCAGGGACAGCGATTCAACGTCACGGATGATGCCGGTGCCGTTGCAGCGCGGGCAGACGATGCCGCTGCTCTCGCCCAGGGAAGGGCGCAGGCGCTGACGGGACATCTCCAGCAGGCCGAAGCGCGAGATGCGGCCGACCTGTACGCGGGCACGGTCAGCTTCCAGGCATTCGCGGACTTTCTCTTCCACGGCGCGCTGGTTCTTGGCGGGGGTCATGTCGATGAAGTCGATCACGATCAGGCCGCCGATGTCACGCAGACGCAGCTGGCGGGCGATTTCTTCAGCCGCTTCCAGGTTGGTCTGCAGGGCGGTTTCTTCGATGTCGCTACCCTTCGTGGCGCGCGCGGAGTTGATGTCGATGGACACCAGGGCTTCGGTCGGGTCGATCACGATGGAGCCGCCGGAAGGCAGTTCAACCACGCGCTGGAAGGCGGTTTCGATCTGGCTTTCGATCTGGAAACGGTTGAACAGTGGCACGCTGTCTTCGTACAGCTTGATCTTGCTGGCGTACTGCGGCATCACCTGGCGAATGAAGGTCAGGGCTTCGTCCTGGGCTTCAACGCTGTCGATCAGCACTTCGCCGATGTCCTGGCGCAGGTAATCGCGGATAGCGCGGATGATCACGTTGCTTTCCTGGTAGATCAGGAACGGCGCGGAACGATCCAGCGAGGCTTCTTTAATGGCGGTCCACAGTTGCAGCAGGTAGTCGAGGTCCCACTGCATTTCTTCGCTGCTGCGGCCCAGGCCCGCAGTGCGCACGATCAGGCCCATGTCGGCCGGTGCGATCAGGCCGTTCAGCGCTTCACGCAGTTCGTTGCGCTCTTCGCCTTCGATGCGACGGGAGATACCGCCGGCACGTGGGTTGTTCGGCATCAGCACCAGGTAACGGCCGGCCAGACTGATGAAAGTGGTCAGGGCTGCGCCCTTGTTGCCACGTTCTTCTTTTTCGACCTGAACGATGACTTCCTGGCCTTCGCTCAGGACGTCCTTGATATTCACGCGACCTTCAGGGGCTTTCTTGAAGTACTCGCGGGAGATTTCTTTAAGGGGCAGGAAGCCGTGGCGCTCGGAGCCGAAATCGACAAAGGCTGCCTCAAGGCTTGGTTCGATGCGAGTAATACGGCCTTTGTAGATGTTGGCCTTCTTTTGCTCGCGTGCACCGGACTCGATGTCCAGGTCGTAGAGGCGTTGGCCATCTACCAGTGCAACACGCAACTCTTCGGGTTGAGTTGCGTTAATCAGCATTCTTTTCATGTTGTACCGTCGGTTTCCGGGCTGCCGGAAACGGCGTTCGGCACACACGACTTCTCACGGTCGGTGTCAGGTGCGTCAAGAGTGGTTGGCCACTCCAGTGTCCAGCAAAGCCTGCCAATTGGGCGGGCATCGCGACGGACGCGTCCTGCTTGTTAGCGGTGGTGACAAAGGCACCACTTCAACAAAAGCTAAGGTCAGGAGGAGGAATCAACCGACGACTGTGGACGAGATGAAGCGTCTAAATATAAGCCTAGTGCTACACGGTCCGACGGTTGTGCATCTCCACCCTACACGTATCCCTGATAATTCGGGTGCTGCCGCGCGCAGAATCCGCAGCGGGTTGGCATTTACCGTGTTCTCCAATGGGGAGTCCACGCTCATGGCTAAACAAGACTGAATGTGGGCGATTGCGCTCTCACTCAGCTCTTAACAGGCGTTGTTTCCGAAGCATTCGCCATGGTCTGGCACAAGACTGACTGCACTTTGTGAACTGGCCGTAAATATCGGCGCGCAACGCGAGTATTCACTCTGCGCATCGCACTCGCTTCAGGCCTCATGTCACCTGCGCTTGTTACAATCCTGAGCCTTCCAAGGTGGCGAAAGCCCCGTAGGACGGCCTCGCGTCCTGATGAATTGCGATGGTCAGGGCCGGCAGTTTGCCGCATGTCCTCTGGCCAGGCCGCTTTTGGCGGCGTTCGCGACTATAGCAGCAATGATTAAGTGCTTCAATTCCATAAAAAATTGTTATCATCGCCGCCATGACGACTACCGCCCCCCCGACCCCCAGCGTCCAGCTGCTTGAGGTCTCGCCGGAATATGCCGGCCAACGCATCGACAATTTTCTCCTGGCCAGGCTCAAAGGCGTGCCCAAGACCTTGATTTACCGCATCTTGCGTAAAGGCGAAGTGCGCGTGAACAAGGGGCGCATCAAGC
Source organism: Pseudomonas sp. S3_A03 (assembly GCF_054668275.1). Taxonomy (NCBI): domain Bacteria; kingdom Pseudomonadati; phylum Pseudomonadota; class Gammaproteobacteria; order Pseudomonadales; family Pseudomonadaceae; genus Pseudomonas; species Pseudomonas sp. S3_A03. Next base: position 2,613,823 of record NZ_CP162753.1, on the reverse strand, counting down.
CCGAGTACAAGTTGCAGGCGGGCGATATCGTTCGTGTGCCGCCCGTGCGCGTGCCTGAGCGTGACGAGCCTGTGCCCTTGGCCCAGGGGCTGTTGCAGCGCCTGGAAGCATCGATCGTGTTCGAAGACAACAAGCTGATCGTGATCAACAAGCCGTGTGGCATTGCGGTTCACGGTGGCAGCGGCCTGAACTTCGGCGTGATCGAAGCCTTCCGTCAATTGCGCCCGGATGCCAAGGAGCTTGAGCTGGTCCATCGGCTGGACCGCGATACCTCTGGCCTGCTGATGATTGCCAAAAAACGCAGCATGCTGCGCCACTTGCACACCGCCCTGCGTGGCGATGGCGTGGACAAGCGCTACATGGCGCTGGTGCGCGGCAACTGGGCCAGTTCGATCAAGAGCGTCCGCGCGCCGCTGCAAAAGAGCAACCTGCGTTCGGGCGAGCGCATGGTCGAAGTGGACGAGGAGGGCAAAGAAGCCCTGACCCTGTTCAAGGTGCTGCGCCGCTTCGGTGACTTCGCCACCATGGTCGAGGCCAAGCCGGTGACCGGGCGTACCCACCAGATCCGCGTGCATACCCTGCATGCGGGCCACTGCATTGCGGGCGATACCAAGTACGGTGATGAGGGTTTCTCCAAGGAAATCCGCGACCTGGGCGGTAAGCGCCTGTTCCTGCATGCCTACATGCTTACCGTGCCGCTGCCGGATGGTGGCGAATTGAAGCTGCAGGCGCCGGTCGATGAGATGTGGGCCAAGACCGTGGAGCGTTTGAGTGTCGCACCTTGATTACAAGCTGCTGATTTTTGATTGGGACGGGACCCTGGCCAACTCCATTGGCCGTATCGTTGAATCAATACACGTGGCGTCTACCCGTTCAGGCTTTGCGTTGTGCAGCGACCTGGCGGTCAAGGGCATTATCGGTCTGGGCTTGCCTGAGGCGATTCGCACCCTGTATCCCGAAATCACCGACCCTGAGTTGATCACTTTTCGCGAGCACTACGCCGATCACTACATTGCGCTGGAGGCTGAGCCTTCGCCGCTGTTTGAAGGGGTTGTGCAATCGCTGGACACCTTCCGTGCCGAGGGTTACTACCTGGCGGTCGCCACCGGCAAGGCGCGTCGCGGGCTGGATCGGGTGCTCAGGGCCCATGGCTGGGAAGACTATTTCGATATCACCCGCGCCGCCGATGAAACCGCCAGCAAACCACATCCTCTGATGCTGGAGCAGATCCTGGCTCATTGCGGCGTGTCTGCCCGCCAGGCACTGATGGTGGGTGACGCCTCCTTCGACTTGATGATGGCGCGCAACGCCGGCATGGACAGTGTGGCGGTCAGCTATGGCGCCCAATCCGCCGAGGCGTTGCAGCCATACGAGCCCAGGGTCATGATCGATCATTTTTCGCAATTGCAGGCCTGGCTCAGCCGGGCCCGATAAGTCTTAGCCGGGGTTGATGGCACATGAGTGACGAGTGGAAAGCGCCTGAAAAGGCAGAAAGTGGTGACGACAAAAGCTGGAAGCTGCTGGAGAAGACGCTTCTGGCCAGCGTCCAGGAGCAACGTCGCGCACGGCGCTGGGGGATTTTCTTCAAGCTGCTGACCTTTACTTATCTGTTGCTCATGCTGGCCTTGTTCAGCCCGCTGATGGACATGGAAAAAAGCGCGACGCGCGGCGCCAACTACACCGCGTTGATCGAAGTGCGTGGGGTCATCGCCGACAAGGAGCCGGCCAGCGCCGATAACATCGTCGCCAGTCTGCGTGCCGCATTTGAGGACCCAAAGGTCAAGGGCGTGATCCTGCGCATCAACAGCCCGGGCGGCAGCCCGGTGCAGTCGGGTTATGTGTATGACGAGATTCGCCGTCTGCGCGGCCTGCATCCGGATATCAAGCTGTATGCGGTGATTTCCGACCTGGGGGCTTCGGGTGCCTATTATATTGCCAGCGCCGCTGACCAGATTTATGCCGACAAGGCCAGCCTGGTGGGTTCCATTGGTGTGACAGCGGCGGGTTACGGCTTTGTTGGCACCATGGAGAAGCTCGGGGTAGAGCGTCGCACCTATACCTCAGGCGAGCACAAAGCGTTCCTTGACCCATTCCAGCCGCAAAAGGCCGATGAGACCCAGTTCTGGCAGGGCGTACTTGATACTACCCATCGCCAGTTCATTGCCAGCGTGAAGCAGGGGCGTGGCGATCGTCTGAAAGACAAAGAGCACCCGGAGTTGTTCTCGGGTCTGGTTTGGTCAGGCGAGCAGGCGCTGCCGCTGGGCTTGGTCGATGGCCTGGGCAGTGCCAGTTCGGTGGCGCGTGACGTGATTGGCGAGAAGGAGTTGGTGGATTTCACGGTTGAGGAATCGCCGTTTGATCGCTTCTCCAAAAAACTCGGTGCCAGCGTGGCGGAGAAGCTGGCCCTGTACATGGGCTTCCAGGGCCCGAGCCTGCGCTGACAGTTCGGGGCAGGTAGATATCAAAAATGTGGAGGGGGCTTGTGCCCGATGACGGTGTGTCAGCCATAAAGAAGCTGGTGGGTCCATCGCTATCGGGGGCAAGCCCCTCCCACATTTTGATTTATGTTTCTCCTAGGGGATTTGCACGCCTTCGGCCAGCAGCATGTCCACCAGTCGAATCAGTGGCAGGCCTACAAGGCTGCTGGCATCCGGCCCTTCGGTACTCTGGAACAGGCTCACGCCCAGCCCTTCGGCCTTGAAGCTGCCCGCGCAGTCATAAGGCTGTTCGGTCCGCAGATAGCGCTCGATGCGCTCAACGTCTAGTTCGCGCATGTGTACGGTAAACGGAACGCAGTCCACCTGGCAGTGCCCTGTCTTGGTATTGAGCAGCGTCAGGCCGGTGAGAAAGCTCACACGCTTGCCGCTGGCCGCCAACAACTGCTCGCGGGCGTTTTCGAAGGTGTGCGGTTTGCCGATAATCCGCCCGTCCAGTGCGGCAACCTGGTCCGATCCGATAATCAGGTGCTCGGGGTATTGAGCTGCAAGGGCGCGTGCCTTCTGTTCAGCCAGGCGCTTGACCAGTTCCACGGCAGGCTCGTTGGCACGGTGGCTTTCGTCGATATCCGGCGAGCTGCAGATGAACGGCAGGCGTAGGCGGCTCAGCAAATCCCGGCGATAAACCGAGCTGGAAGCAAGTAATAAAGGCAGCATGGGCATCTCCTCAAAGCAGTCGCGGATTCTAGCGGGGCGACCGGCTGACGCACAGGGCTGAATTTCCTTTGACATGGCCGGGTGCATCCCTATAATGCTGCGCCTATGTTGAATGACCCGATTCCACCTCACGTTGACCCGCGCAAATTGGCTGACCGTGGCACCACCCTTCAAGGTGAACTGCTGCTGGCCGATTTGAAGAGACTCTGCGACCCGCTTTCCGACGATGTCGGTACGGTGCAGGCCAAATTCGTTTTTGAACGAGATGAACGCAAATCTGTGGTGATCCACAGCTTTGTCGACACCGAAGTCAAAATGGTTTGCCAGCGTTGTCTTGAGCTGGTCACCCTGCCGATCCACAGCGAATGCAGTTACGCCGTGGTGAAGGAGGGTGCGAATACCCAGTCGTTGCCGAAAGGTTATGACGTGCTGGAACTGGGCGAAGATCCATTGGATCTGCATGCACTGATCGAGGAGGAGCTTCTGCTCGCCTTGCCCATTGTGCCTGCTCATCATCCGGAAGAATGCCAGCAGCCGGAGGGTCTCGATGACGAGGCCGAGCCGAGCGAGGACGAGGTAACGCGGTCCAACCCGTTCAGTGTATTGGCGCAGTTAAAGCGTGACCCAAACGTTTAGGAGTTAATCAATTATGGCTGTTCAGCAGAACAAAAAATCCCGCTCCGCCCGTGACATGCGCCGTTCGCACGACGCTCTCGAGGCTAGCACCCTGTCCGTGGAAAAGACCACTGGTGAAGTTCACCTGCGTCACCACGTATCGCCAGAAGGCGTATACCGTGGCCGTAAAGTGATCGACAAGGGCGCTGACGAGTAATCACTTGTCTGCTCAAGTCATCGCGATTGACGCAATGGGCGGGGACTTCGGTCCCCGCAGCATTGTTCAGGCCTGCATTGCCAGCCTGTCTGCCACGCCCTCGTTGCACCTGACCCTTGTCGGTCAACCCTCACTCCTTGAAGAATTGATTGCCAGCCATCCGGTTGTGGATCGCGCGCGCCTGACGATTACGCCAGCCAGCGAAACCATCACCATGGATGAAAAGCCGGCGGCAGCGTTGCGCGGCAAGCCCGACTCCTCAATGCGGGTGGCCTTGGAGTTGCTGCGTGATGGCAAGGTGCAAGCCTGCGTCAGTGCCGGTAATACCGGGGCGTTGATGGCGTTATCGCGGCACGTGCTCAAGACTCTGCCGGGTATTGACCGACCGGCGATGGTCGCGGCGATTCCGACGCAGAAAGGCTATTGCCAGCTGTTGGACCTGGGCGCGAATGTGGATTGCAGTGCCGAGCACCTGTTCCAGTTCGCCGTGATGGGCTCGGTGGCCGCCGAAGCGCTGGGCGTGGCCCGCCCGCGAGTCGCCCTGCTGAATATCGGCACCGAAGACATCAAGGGCAACCAGCAGGTCAAGCTGGCCGCTACCCTGTTGCAAGGCGCGCGCGGCCTGAACTACATCGGTTTTGTCGAGGGTGACGGTGTATACCGCGGCGAAGCGGATGTGGTGGTGTGCGACGGGTTTGTCGGCAATATCCTGCTCAAGTCCAGTGAAGGGCTGGCGACCATGATCGCCGCGCGCATTGAGGCGTTGTTCAAGCAGAGCATGGTCTCGCGCTTTGTCGGCGCCCTGGCGCTGCCATTGATGCGGCGGTTACAGGCTGACCTGGCGCCGGCAAGGCACAACGGCGCGAGCTTTCTGGGGTTGCAGGGCATTGTGGTGAAAAGCCACGGTTCGGCCGGTGTGGAAGGGTTTCAAAGTGCCATTGCGCGAGCCGTGATCGAGATCCAGGAAAACCTGCCGCAACGGTTGCACGGCCGTCTTGAGGATCTGTTGCCTTAGGCGAATTGGCCCGGGAGTGCTTAAATGTGACCGGCCAGTTCAATTGACCATCCAATCTGTCAGTTTCGTGCGCTCCCACCCTTCATTTTAAGATCGGGAGCGACCATTTCCGACGACCTGATCATTTAGGGGCTTGTTACATGTCTACATCCCTCGCATTCGTCTTTCCAGGGCAGGGTTCGCAGTCCCTCGGCATGCTGGCCGAGCTGGGCGCGCAATACCCGTTGATCCTGGACACCTTTAAGGAAGCTTCCGACGCCCTGGGTTACGACCTGTGGGCGCTGACCCAGCAAGGGCCGGAAGAGCAACTCAATCAAACCGATAAAACCCAACCGGCCATCCTGACCGCTTCGATCGCCCTGTGGCGCTTGTGGCTGGCCGAAGGCGGCGCGCGCCCGGCATTCGTGGCCGGTCACAGCCTGGGTGAATACAGCGCCCTGGTAGCGGCGGGCAGCCTGACCCTGGGTGAGGCCGTCAAGCTGGTCGAGCGCCGTGGTCAATTGATGCAGGAAGCCGTCCCGGCTGGGCAGGGCGGCATGGCCGCTATCCTGGGCCTGGACGACGCGGTAGTGATCGAAGCCTGCGCCGAAGCGGCCCAGGGTGAAGTGGTCAGTGCGGTGAACTTCAACTCCCCAGGCCAGGTGGTGATTGCCGGTGCCAAGGCGGCAGTCGAGCGTGCCATTGAAGGCTGCAAGGCCCGTGGCGCCAAGCGCGCGTTGCCGTTGCCGGTGAGCGTGCCGTCGCACTGCGAGCTGATGCGCCCGGCGGCCGAGCGTTTTGCCGAGTCCATCGCCGCCATCAACTGGCAGGCGCCGCAGATCCCGCTGGTACAGAACGTCAGCGCGGCGGTAGCCGCCGACCTCGAGACCCTCAAGCGCGACCTGCTGGAACAACTGTACAAGCCGGTGCGCTGGGTTGAATCGGTCCAGACCCTGGCTGCTAACGGCGCTACCGAGCTGGTCGAATGCGGCCCAGGCAAAGTCCTGGCCGGCCTGAACAAACGCTGCGCCGATGGCGTGTCGACTGCCAACCTCAATACCCCGGATGCCTTCGCTGCCGCTCGCGCGGCGCAGGCCTGACCCCTCGAACTTAGGAGAAGCCTGCATGAGTCTGCAAGGTAAAGTTGCACTGGTTACCGGCGCCAGCCGTGGCATTGGCCAGGCGATCGCCCTGGAACTGGGCCGTCAGGGCGCTATCGTGATCGGCACCGCCACGTCTGCTTCGGGCGCCGAGCGTATCGCCGCTACCCTGAAGGAAAACGACGTTCAAGGCACCGGCCTTGAGCTGAACGTGACCAGCGACGAGTCCGTGGCTGCCGTACTGGCCGAGATCACCGCACAGTTCGGTGCGCCGGCGATTCTGGTGAATAACGCCGGTATCACCCGTGACAACCTAATGATGCGCATGAAAGACGACGAGTGGCACGACGTGGTCGATACTAACCTGAACAGTCTGTTTCGCCTGTCCAAGGGTGTTTTGCGTGGGATGACCAAGGCGCGTTGGGGTCGAATTATCAATATTGGCTCCGTAGTGGGTGCCATGGGCAACGCAGGCCAAGTAAACTATGCAGCCGCCAAGGCCGGTCTGGAGGGTTTCAGCCGTGCACTGGCGCGTGAAGTCGGCTCGCGGTCGATTACGGTCAACTCGGTGGCCCCAGGGTTCATCGACACCGATATGACCCGCGAACTGCCTGAAGCACAGCGTGAAGCCTTGCTGACGCAGATTCCGCTGGGCCGTCTGGGCCAGGCTCAAGAGATCGCGAATGTGGTCACTTTCCTGGCATCCGACGGTGCGGCATACGTGACTGGGGCTACAATCCCGGTGAACGGCGGGATGTACATGAGTTAAATTGTGACGGATCGCTTCAAAAAAATGTCATACGAGCTGTCTAAAATCCGTTATAAAGCTGCAACTTAATTTATAGACAGGTGGCCGAGCGGGTACAGGGTGAAGCTTTCAGTTGAAAAGCTGAAATGGCTTTCTATACACTTACCCACTGGCCAGCTGCCTGAATTTGTCCATTAGGAGTTAAACAAGGTATGAGCACCATCGAAGAGCGCGTCAAGAAAATCGTTGCCGAGCAACTGGGCGTTAAAGAAGACGAAGTGGTCAACACTGCTTCCTTCGTAGAAGACCTGGGTGCCGATTCCCTTGACACCGTTGAGCTGGTGATGGCTCTGGAAGAGGAATTCGAGACCGAAATCCCGGACGAAGAAGCTGAAAAAATCACTACTGTTCAAGCTGCCATCGACTACGTTACTAGCCACCAGGCGTAATAGTTTGTAGTCGTCGCTTGCTGTCAGGGAAAAACCGCACTGCTGTAACGGCGTGCGGTTTTTTCTTTAGCGTCTATGAAAACTGGCGCCGATGAAAAGTGAGCTCTGAAACGAAGTGTCGTCATCAAGAAAAAGGAGAGTGCTGTGTCGCGTAGACGCGTCGTAGTCACCGGTATGGGTATGTTGTCGCCACTGGGTACGGATGTGCCGAGCAGTTGGCAGGGCATTCTGGCTGGCCACAGTGGTATTGGTCTGATCGAACACACGGACCTTTCTGCCTATTCCACCCGTTTTGGCGGCTCGGTAAAGGGTTTCAATGTCGAGGAATATCTCTCGATCAAAGAATCCCGCAAACTCGACCTGTTCATTCAATACGGCCTGGCAGCCGGTTTTCAGGCGGTGCGTAACGCCGGCCTGGAAGTCACCGACGCCAACCGTGAGCGCATCGGCGTGGCCATGGGGTCGGGTATTGGTGGTTTGACCAATATCGAAGAAACCAGCCGCACGCTGCATGAATCCGGCCCTCGTCGAATTTCACCGTTCTTCGTGCCTGGCTCGATCATCAACATGATTTCCGGTTTCCTGTCCATCCACTTGGGTGCACAGGGGCCTAACTACGCCATCGCCACAGCCTGTACCACGGGCACTCACTGCATCGGGATGGCGGCGCGCAACATCGCCTATGACGAAGCCGACGTGATGATCGCCGGCGGCGCCGAGATGGCCGCCTGCGGCCTCGGCATGGGCGGCTTCGGCGCGTCGCGTGCATTATCGACGCGCAATGACGAGCCGACCCGTGCCAGCCGTCCGTGGGACAAGGGCCGTGACGGCTTCGTGCTGTCCGACGGCGCCGGTGCGCTGGTGCTCGAGGAGCTGGAGCACGCCAAGGCGCGCGGTGCCACCATCTACGCCGAGCTGATCGGTTTTGGTATGAGCGGCGACGCCTACCACATGACCTCGCCACCGTCCGACGGTGCCGGTGCTGCGCGTTGCATCACCAACGCACTGCGCGATGCGAAGGTCAATGCGGACCAGGTGCAGTACATCAACGCCCATGGCACTTCGACCCCGACGGGCGATCTGGCGGAAGCCGAAGCCATCAAGTCGGTGTTCGGCGAGCACGCCTACAAGCTGGCCGTGAGTTCCACCAAGTCCATGACCGGCCACCTGTTGGGCGCGGCGGGCGCGGTCGAGGCGATCTTCAGCGTCATGGCCATCAAGGATCAGGTCGCTCCGCCGACCATCAACCTGGATGAGCCGGACGAAGGCTGCGATCTGAACTTCGTGCCTCACGAAGCCCAGCCGATGCCGATTGATGTGGCAATCTCGAACTCCTTCGGGTTTGGTGGCACCAACGGTTCCCTGGTGTTCCGCCGGTTCGCCGAGTGATGTACAGCTGGGTCGACGGTCAGCCAGCGGACAGCGTGCCCCTGAAAGATCGCGGCCTGGCGTATGGCGATGGGCTGTTTGAGACCATGGTGGTCAAGGCCGGGCAGCCTGTGCTGCTCGACCGCCACCTGCAGCGCCTCGACGAGGGTTGCAGGCGCCTTGCGCTGGTGGCGGAGCCGACCGTGATCCGCCACGAAGTGCTGGCCTACGCTGGCGCCCTTGGCAGCGGTATCCTCAAACTGATCCTCACCCGCGGCGACAGCCTGCGCGGTTATGGGATCAACCCTGACGCGCCGGTGCGTCGTATCTTGCAGGGCAGTCCGCCCGCTACTTATCCCCCCGCCCATGCAATCGATGGCATCCGCCTGTTTGCGTGTGCCACCCGCCTGGCTGAACAGCCGTTGCTGGCCGGTCTCAAGCACCTTAATCGCTTGGAGCAGGTGATCGCCCGTGCCGAGTGGCAGGATGCCGAGCACGCCGAAGGCTTGATGCTGGATATGTCCGGGCGTGTGATCGAGGGTGTATTCAGCAACCTGTTCCTGGTGCGCAACGGCTTGTTACTAACCGCCGATCTGAATCGTTGCGGCGTAGCCGGGGTGATGCGCGCCGAGATCCTGGCCCAGGCACAAACGCTGGGCGTCCCGGTGGCCGTGGCTGATATCACTGTCGAGCAACTGCAGCAGGCCGACGAAGTTTTCATGTGCAACAGCGTTTATGGCATTTGGCCGGTGCGCGGGTACGCTGCGATGCGCTGGCCGGTTGGCCCGCTCACCCGTAAACTGCAGGGCATTGTTCGCGCGCTATTGGATATTTGAGTTGATACGAAAACTGGTTGTACTGCTGCTGGTCGGTCTGTTCTCGGCGGCGTTGCTGTTGGGCTTTTCTGTCTGGAAATACGACGCTGCCTTGAAGCAACCGTTGAACCTGACCCAGGAGCAGTTGCTCGATGTGCCGGCTGGGGCGACCCCTACCGGTATGTTCAATCGCCTTGAAGCCGACGGCGTGCTCGATGGCGCCTTCTGGTTGCGCCTTTACTGGCGCTTCAACCTCGATGGGCAGCCGCTGCACAGCGGCGAATACCGTATGGCTCCCGGCATGACCGCCCAAGGCCTGATCGGCCTGTGGCAGCGCGGCGAAGTGGTGCAATACAGCCTGACCCTGGTAGAAGGCTGGAATTTCCGCCAAGTGCGCTCGGCCTTGGCCAAGCACGAAAAGATTGTGCAGAGCCTGCCGGGGCTGAGTGACAGCGAAGTGATGGAGAAGCTCGGCCACCCCGGCGTATTTCCCGAAGGACGGTTCTTCCCCGATACCTACCGCTTCGTGCGTGGCATGACGGACGTCGAATTTCTCAAGAAAGCCTACAACCGCCTGGATGACGTGCTTGCCCAGGAGTGGAACACTCGCGCCGCCGATGTGCCGTACACCGATCCGTATCAGGCACTGATCATGGCCTCCCTTGTCGAGAAGGAAACCGGCGTACCGCAAGAGCGCGGGCAGATCGCCGGGGTTTTTGTGCGGCGGTTGAAGGTCGGTATGTTACTGCAGACCGACCCCACGGTGATCTACGGCCTGGGCGAGCGCTATAACGGCAAGTTGACCCGCGCCCACCTCAAGGAAGCCAACCCCTACAACACCTACATGGTGGCTGGCCTGCCGCCGACGCCGATCGCCATGGTCGGCCGCGAGGCGATCCATGCCGCGCTGAACCCGGTGCCGGGCAGCAGTCTGTATTTCGTCGCCCGTGGCGATGGCAGCCATATTTTCTCCGATGACCTGGGTGCGCATAATGCCGCCGTGCGAGAGTTTCAGCTCAAGCGCCGCGCCGACTACCGCTCCAGCCCGGCGCCGGTGGCAAAGCCTGCCGAAGACGTGATGCCGCCCGCAGACGCACCCGCCGAGCCCACGCCGGACACCGCCGCGCCGCAAAGCCCGCAATGACTCTGACTAAGGACTGCCTGTGACTGGCTTGTTTATTACCCTGGAAGGCCCGGAAGGCGCCGGCAAAAGCACCAACCGCGATTACCTGGCCGAGCGCTTGCGCGCCGAAGGTATCGAAGTGGTGTTGACCCGCGAGCCTGGCGGTACGCCGCTGGCCGAGCGCATTCGTGAAGTGCTGCTTGCCCCAGGCGAGGAACAGATGAACCCGGACACCGAGCTGCTGCTGGTGTTTGCCGCCCGTGCCCAGCACCTGGCCGAGGTGATTTGCCCGGCCCTGGCACGTGGAGCGGTGGTGATTTGCGACCGTTTCACCGATTCTACCTACGCCTACCAGGGAGGTGGTCGTGGCTTGTCTCTGGAGCGTATCGCCACTTTGGAAACCTTCGTGCAGGGCGATCTACGCCCTGACCTGACGTTACTGTTCGACCTGCCGGTGGAAGTCGGTATGGCCCGCGCCAGCGCCCGTGGCCGTCTTGATCGTTTCGAGCTGGAAGGCCAGGCATTTTTCGATGCCGTACGCAGGGCCTTCCTCGCGCGTGCCGAGGCTGAGCCGGCGCGCTATCACCGGCTGGACGCCGCCCGGCCATTGGCCCAGGTGCAGCAAAGCATTGATGCGCTGCTGCCCACGTTATTGGAGCGCGCCCGTGGCTGAGGCCTATCCGTGGCAGGACAGCCTTTGGCAGCAGTTGGCCGGCCGTGCCCAGCACGCCCATGCCTACTTGCTGCACGGGCCAATCGGTATCGGTAAGCGCGACCTTGCCGAGCGCCTGATGGCCAGCTTGCTGTGCGAACGCCCGGTCAACCTGAACGCCTGTGGCGAATGCAAATCCTGCCTGCTGCTCAAGGCCGGCAGCCACCCCGATAACTACCTGCTGGAACCCGAGGAAGCCGATAAGGCGATCAAGGTCGACCAAGTGCGCGACCTTGTCAGCTTCGTGGTGCAGACCGCGCAAATGGGCGGGCGCAAGGTGGTGCTGATCGAGCCCGTGGAGGCGATGAATATCAACGCCGCCAACGCCTTGCTCAAAAGCCTGGAGGAACCTTCCGGCGACACCGTGCTGTTGCTGGTGAGCCATCAGTCCAGTCGCTTGCTGCCGACCATTCGCAGCCGTTGCGTGCAGCAGGCGTGCCCCTTGCCCAGCGAGGCTATGAGCTTGCAATGGCTGGGGCAGGCGTTGCCGGACTGCTCCGAAGACGAGCGGGTGGAATTGCTCACCCTGGCAGCCGGCTCGCCTCTGGCCGCAGTAAAGTTGCAGGCCCAAGGCGTGCGCGAGCAACGGGCACTGGTGGTGGATGGCGTTAAAAAGCTGCTCAAGCAGGAACTCTCCGCGACACAACTGGCCGAGAGCGCCTGGAAGGATATTCCACTGCTGTTGTTGTTCGATTGGTTCTGCGACTGGTCGAGCCTGATCCTGCGTTACCAGTTGACCCAGGATGAAAACGGCCTTGGCCTGCCGGATATGCGCAAGGTGGTGCAATACCTCGCGCAGAAAAGCGCCCAGGAAAAAGTACTGAATATTCAGGACTGGATCCTCGCCCAGCGCCAGAAGGTGCTCGGCAAGGCCAACCTCAACCGTGTGCTGTTGCTCGAAGCGCTGCTGGTGCAGTGGGTCGGGTTGCTTGGCCGACGTTAATTTCCGTGGCCGACAGGTGTATCGTCGGCCAGACAACTTTCTGTGATCTCAAGTCGTAATTTCCTATGCTCGTAGACTCCCATTGCCACCTTGATCGTCTCGACCTCGCCCAGCACAACGGCTCCCTGGATGCAGCGCTGCAAGCCGCTCGCCAGCGTGGGGTAGGGCACTTCCTGTGTATCGGCGTCAGTGCCGACAACGCCGCCGACGTCAAGGCCCTGGCGGACCGTTATGCCGACGTAGACTGCTCGGTGGGTATCCACCCACTGGACCTCAAGCCCGGCGAAGCCCCCGCCCTTGATTGGCTGCTGAGTGAGCTCAACCATCCGCGTGTGGTCGCCATCGGCGAAACCGGCCTGGATTATCACTACGAGCCTGAAGCCGCCGAGTTGCAGCAGGCTTCCTTCCGGTTGCACCTGCAAGCCGCCCAGCACACCGGCAAACCGGTGATCATCCACACCCGTGGCGCCCGCGCCGACACCTTGGCGCTATTGCGCGAAGCCGCCTTGCCCCAGGCCGGTGTGCTGCATTGCTTTACCGAAGACTGGGACATGGCCAAGGCCGCCCTGGACCTGGGGTTCTATATTTCCCTGTCGGGTATCGTCACCTTTCGCAATGCCGATGCCCTGCGTGACGTGGCGCGGCAAGTGCCGGCGGATCGGCTGCTGGTGGAGACCGACTCGCCGTACCTGGCCCCCATCCCTTATCGTGGCAAGCCGAACCTGCCGCAGTATGTGCGCGAGGTGGCGGATTACCTGGCGATGCTGCGCGGCGAGCCTTACGAGCGGTTTGCCGAACAGACCACCGAGAATTTCAAGCGCCTGTTCCCATTGGCCCGCGTTGGCGGGTAACGAGGCCAAATCGCGGGCAAAAAAACCCGGGTTCTGGGGGGTGAATCCGGGTTAAGACCATTAGGAGTAAAACAAGGGCACACAGTCCGTCGGTACCCAGGCCGGCGCTTCACTTGGGGGAGATGTCACGCCGACAGTTGAAGTATTGATCATGTTCTGATTCAGTCCAGTCTTTGCTGCTCGTTTTTTAAACAGATTTGGAATACGTCCACTTCGCTTGAGTTCTCATGGCGGGGTGTACGGGGATAGATGTTGCGTATTATTTCTGACTGATTCCCATGAAAACGTTGGCGTGCTGAAAGTAAGTGCGTGTCGGGTTCACATAGGCGTTGCCCAACGACCGTTCAGTCGGGATAATCCCTTGCACTGGGTAAATCGTATCGCCATGTATTCGTGGCCCTGCGCAACCCTTCCTATTCCGACCTTTGCAGACCTCTTCCTCATGCACAAAGAACCCCGTAAGGTCCGTGAGTTTCGCCGCCGTGAGCAGGAAATTCTCGACACCGCCCTCAAGTTGTTCCTCGAACAAGGCGAAGACAGCGTCACCGTCGAGATGATCGCGGATGCCGTGGGTATCGGCAAAGGCACCATCTACAAGCACTTCAAGTCCAAGGCCGAAATCTACCTGCGGCTGATGCTCGATTACGAGCGCGACTTGAACGAGCTGCTGCATTCGGCCGATGTGGACAAGGATAAGGAAGCCCTGTCCCGCGCTTATTTCGAGTTCCGCATGCGTGACCCGCAGCGCTATCGTCTGTTCGACCGCCTGGAAGAGAAAGTTGTCAAGGGCCATCAGGTGCCGGAGATGGTCGAGGAGTTGCACAAGATCCGTGCCTCGAACTTCGAGCGTCTGACCCTGCTGATCAAGGGCCGTATCAGCGAAGGCAAGCTTGAAGACGTACCGCCGTATTTCCACTACTGCGCCGCCTGGGCCCTGGTGCACGGTGCCGTGGCGCTGTATCACTCGCCGTTCTGGAGCAATGTGCTGGAAGATCAGGAAGGATTCTTCCAATTCCTGATGGACATCGGCGTACGCATGGGCAACAAGCGTAAGCACAGCAGCGAGCCGGCGCCGGTGGAAGCCGCACCCGTCGACGCGCCTGCCACGTAATGATTTGCTGCCAGGCGTAGTACCCCAGGAATATACTCAGGCAAGGACCTTGCTAAAAACTGATTTATAAGTCAGCTTTCAGTGCGCCCGAATTATCCTCTGCCGGAGTGATCCATGATCGTTGATCGTCAAGGCAGGCGTTTTCGCAATTTGCGGATCAGCCTGACCTCAGCCTGCAATTATGCGTGTACCTACTGCGTGCCTAACGGCAAGCGGCTGGTGGCTGCCCAGGACGAACTCTCGGCCGAGGCCATGGCCCGTGGCGTGGCGTACCTGATCGAAGCGGCGGGCATCGACCGCCTGCGCATCACGGGCGGTGAGCCGCTGGTGAGCCCCAAGCTGGAAGCCTTCATGGGGGCCGTGGGGCAAATGGGCCTCAGTGATATCAGCCTGACGACCAATGGCCAACTGCTGGCACGCAAACTTCCGCTATTGGTGGATGCGGGTATCAAGCGCATCAACGTTTCCCTCGACACACTAGATGCCGACGCCTTCCGCGGAATCGCCCGGGGCGGCGACCTCGCCACCGTACTTGATGGCATGGACCAGGCTCGCGCGGCCGGAATCAAGATCAAAGTCAATATGGTGCCGTTGCGTGGCCAGAACCTGGACCAGGTCATGCCGCTGCTCGACTACTGCCTGGAGCGCGGCTACGAATTGCGATTTATCGAGTTGATGCGCATGGGCCACCTGGCCAAGGATTCCAATGCGTTCCTGCAGCAATTCGTCAGCCTGCAGCAGCTGCTTGGCTTGATCGGCGAACACCATGAATACCTGCAAGCCAACGCGCCCGTGGATGCCACGGCGGTACGCTACGAAGTACCGGGCAAAGGCTTCTTTGGCGTGATCGCCAACGAAAGCGTGCCGTTCTGCCGCACCTGTTCGCGGCTGCGCTTGTCATCCACCGGGTGGCTGCATGGCTGCTTGTCGTCGAGCAACCGTCACTACGTCGGCGACTTGCTGGACAAACCGCGTCATCAAGCGCTGCCGGCCCTGCAAGGCTTGCTGATGAAGGCGCTGGGCGACAAGCAGGAAGTGGCGTTCTC
The DNA here is from genome assembly GCF_054668275.1 of Pseudomonas sp. S3_A03. Classification (NCBI taxonomy): domain Bacteria; kingdom Pseudomonadati; phylum Pseudomonadota; class Gammaproteobacteria; order Pseudomonadales; family Pseudomonadaceae; genus Pseudomonas; species Pseudomonas sp. S3_A03. Next base: position 2,598,579 of record NZ_CP162753.1, on the reverse strand, counting down.
CGGAGGGGCCACCATCATGAAAATCATTGGCGGCTGAGCCTATTCCAACCATTTCACATAACTGAAGGTGGAGGGGGTTCGCAAGCACCCTCCCACCTTGAGTTATGCGTTGTTTGCAGATGGCGCGGTTTCTGCATCTCACGCCCATTCGCCGGTTTTCCGTCACCGGCTTCTGGAGGATTAGGATGCGTAGTCTGGTTTTGTTGCTGGCGTCGTTGACGCTGAGTGGTTGCATGACCGTCAGCGATATGGCCGAAGGCACCCGCTATCAGATGAGCGACGCCGGCTTGCTTGACCATAGCGATACCCGTCGAACCGCATCGGTTCGCATACAACCGGACTCCTTTGTCTTTATAGCCCAAGGCGCTTTCGTGCCGCCGGGCAGCGCCTATCCGCGCCCGAACGTAGTGGCCGAAGAAGCCTTCAATGGCTTCGTTGAGTACTTTCCCATGGTGCGCCGCGCCCGTCAGCCCGAAGGCTTGGAGCAGGCGCTGGCCGAAGCCCGTGCGGCGGGTGCGCACTACTTGCTGTACTGCCGCTTCGCCAAGGCGGATGACCGTATCGGCAACGCCGATGAATGGGCGGACCAAGAGGCCCTGGATCGTGTCGGCCTGGACAATGGTGTTGTCCAGATCATGTTGATCGAGACCAGCACGCAGTATTTAATTGATACCGCACGTATCCGCAGTCGTGGCGGTTTACTGACGTTCCACGACAACAAGCCGGAAGACCTGATCGCCCGCCCACTGGCGCAGTACGCACGAGGGCTGCTGGGCATGGGTGATCAGTAAGCCCGGCAGGTAAAAAAGGGAGACCTCATGACCGATTCCGCCAAGGCCAACGATCTGCTCGCCCAACTGCCCAAAGGCAAGGGACCGGCGCCGGTGCACCTGTGGAACCCGGATTTCTGCGGCGACATCGACATGCGCATCGCCCGCGACGGCACCTGGTTCTACCAGGGCACGCCGATCGGGCGTAAACCGATGGTCAAGTTGTTCTCCAACATCATCCGCCGCGATGGCGATGATTACTTCCTGGTGACTCCCGTCGAAAAAGTCGGCATCCGCGTCGATGACGCGCCCTTCGTCGCGGTGACCCTGGAGGTCGAAGGGCAGGGTGAAAGCCAGGTGCTGCGCTTTACCAGCAACGTCGACGAGCAGATCGAGGCGGGCCTCGAACACCCGCTGCGGGTCGTCACAGACCCCGTCACCCAGGAGCCGTCACCTTACTTGCGTGTGCGCACCAACCTCGAAGCCCTGGTGCATCGCAACGTGTTCTACCAATTGGTCGAGTTGGCGGTAAGCCGCCCAATCAACGGTCAGAACTGGCTGGGCGTATGGAGCGGCGGCGAGTTTTTCCGCATTGGCCTGGAGCCCTGAGGTCGGTATTTTCACCTCGCTGAAATAATTCGCTTGCTGCAATCTGACGCTTTCGGTTATCAATTTGGACATGATTAGACATGTGCGATTTGATAAGAAAAAACGCGTCGTCGACGAGCTCATCCGCCGTATCGAGGGTGGGGTGATGGCCGACGGTGTCCTGCTGCCTGGAGAACATCAATTGGCCCAGGAGTTTGCGGTCAGTCGCGGCACCCTGCGCGAGGCCCTGGCCGAACTCAAGCGGCGTCATTACATTGCGACCCAGAGCGGCGTAGGTTCCATCGTCACCTTCGACGGCATGGTGCTGGATCAAAATAGCGGCTGGGCCCAGGCCCTGGCTGACACCGGTGCGCTGGTGACCACCGATATCCTGCGTCTGGAAGCGGTGACCCGGCCGGACCTGCTCAGCCGATTCGGCAGCGACCAATTCATTGCTCTCGACCGCCGCCGGCGCACCACTGACGGTACCGCCGTATCCCTGGAGCGTTCGCTGATGCCGGCGTCCGGCGGGCTGGAAAGCCTGCCCAGGGTCGGCCTCATCGATGATTCCCTGACAATCACCCTGGCGGCCTATGGTTACATCGGCGCCGACGGTGACCAATGGATCGGCGCCGAGCCACTGAGCGATGAAGACGCCGAACTGCTGGGTCGCCCGGCGGGTAGCGTGTTCCTCAAGGCGTCGCGTACCACTTACGACCGTCGTGAGCGTTTCATGGAATACGTCGAGAGCTTGCTCGACCCTGTGCATTTTCGCCTGCACTTGCAGTTTGGATCTTCGAAATGACCCTCAAACCCGCGCCCTCGGCGCCTTCTACGGTCTGGCCCTGGGCGATGCCCTGGGTATGCCTACCCAGTCCCTGAGCCGTGAGCAAGTGCAACAGCGCTTCGGGGCCATCACTGCCCTGGAAGCGGCTGGCCCCGACCAACCCATCGCACCGAATATGCCCGCGGGCGCCATCACCGACGACACTGAACAGGCGATCCTGGTCGGTGAGTTGCTGGTCGAGGGCCAGGGCAAGATCGCACCCACCGTACTCGCCCAGCGGTTGATCGACTGGGAAGCACGGATGCGCGCCAAGGGCTCCCAGGATTTGCTCGGGCCGTCGACCAAGCGTGCCATCGACCTGATCCTTGCCGGGCACACGCCCCAAGAGTCCGGACGCTACGGCACCACCAATGGCGCCGCCATGCGCATCACGCCCGTGGGCATCGCCGTGGATGTGAGCGACCCGGCAAAGTTTATCCAGGCGGTGATCCAGGCGTGCCAGGTCACCCACAACACCACATTGGGCATCTCCAGCGCGGCGGCGGTGGCTGCGGTAGTGTCCGCCGGCATCAATGGCGTCGACTTGGGCGAAGCCTTGAACATCGGCACCCAGATCGCCCAACAGGCGCAAGGCCACGGCCATTGGGTTGCCGGCGGGCGTATTTCCACCCGTATCAGTTGGGCGCGCACCTTGAGCGTCGGCAGTGGCGACAAAGCCCTGTTTGCCGACCTGGTGTATGAACTGATTGGCACCTCCGTCGCCTCCCAGGAGTCGGTGGTGGTGTCGTTCGCCCTGGCTCAGCAAGTGGCGGTGGGCGACATGAACGCGTTCGAAGCCCTGTGCCTGGCCGCCAGCCTGGGCGGCGACACCGACACCATCGCGGCGATTCTGGGAGCGATGCTGGGGGCGTGCCTGGGCATGCAGTGCTGGCCCGAGGCGATGATCGAGCAGGTCAAGCGGGTCAACGGCCTGGATCTGCAGCCGCTGGTGCAGGCGCTGCTCAACATGCGCTAAGCACCGCAGGCAAGCCCTCTGCCACACGGGGCTCGTTCAGTCAGGAAGACATCTGCCACAACCACAACAATGCAGGCATCAGGGAGCATCCTCATGAGCAGCACCTCTTGCGGCCAAAGCGCCGGGCAATTGGAAACACGCGGCATCGAACCGGTCCCCGAAAGCGAGTGCAACGGCCATCCGCTGCAACTGTTCTGGGTGTGGTTTGCCGCCAACATCAGCATCCTGGGTTTGCCGCTGGGGGCGACGCTGGTGGCGTTTCGTGGCCTGGCGATCTGGCAGGCGATCATCGTGGCGATCCTCGGCGCCGCCGGTTCCTTTGCAGTGGTGGGCATCATCTCCATTGCCGGTCGTCGGGGCCGTGCGCCGAGCCTGACCTTGTCTCGCGCCATTTTCGGCGTGCGCGGCAATATCGGTCCTACGCTGGTCTCGCTGATGTCGCGCCTGGGCTGGGAAACGGTCAACACCACCACGGCGGCGTTCGTGTTGCTGTCGCTGTGTTCGATCCTCTTCGGGTCAGCGGTAGAGGCGAAAAGCGCACCGCTGCTGACGTTGATCTTTATCGGTATTTTCGTGCTGCTGACCCTGGCCGTTTCCGGCCTGGGCCATGCCACGTTGCTGGTGATCCAGAAGTGGGCCACCTATGTGTTCGGTGCGTTGAATATCCTGGTAGGCGGCTTCCTCTGCGCCACCATCGACTGGAGCGCCGTGTTCAACGCCACACCGGCCCCGCTCAGCGCGATGATCATCGGCATCGGCACCATGGCCGCCGGCACCGGTATTGGATGGGCCAACGCCGGCGCCGATATGTCGCGCTACCAGCATCGCAGCGTCAAGGCCGCGCGCCTGGTGGCGTCCGCCGCGTTCGGTGCGGGCATTCCGCTGGTGCTGCTGATCACCCTCGGCGGCCTGCTGTCGGTGGGTAACAACGACTTGGCCTCGGCCACCGACCCGATTATTGCGATTCGCGACATGCTGCCCACCTGGATGGCCGTGCCGTACCTGATCACCGCGTTCGGCGGGCTGTTGCTGTCCAATAACCTGTCGGTGTATTCGGCCGGGCTCACCACCTTGACCCTCGGGTTGAAGGTCAAGCGCGTACATGCGGTGATCGTCGACATTGTCGCGATCTTTGCCGGTTCGATCTACTTCATGCTGATCGCCGACAGTTTCTACGGCCCATTCATTACCTTCATCTCGCTGCTGGCGGTGCCGATCACCGCGTGGGTCGGAATTTTCGTGGTCGACCTGATCCACCGTCACCACTACAGCGCCAAAGACCTGCTGGACGTGAGCCCAAGCAGCGCCTATTGGTATCGCGGCGGTGTGGAATGGCGTGCCTTCGGCGCCTGGGCCGTGGCCATCGTGCTGGGGTTCAGTTTCACCACCATTGGCACCACGGCCGAGAACATCTGGTTTGCCGGCCCATTGTCCGACTCCTGGCTGGGCCATAACGGCTTGGGCTGGATCGTTACCTTCCTGCTGGCCGGCGGGGTTTATGCGGTGTTGGGTGGCGCGGCTGACCGTCGCCCAGTGCCGGTAGAAAGCCACAATGTCTAGATTGCTGCACACCGGCCAGGTCATCGTCGACTTGGTCATGGCCCTGGATACCTTGCCCGCGACCGGCGGTGATGTACTCGCCAAATCGGCCAGTTTCGAGGCCGGAGGTGGTTTCAACGTCATGGCCGCTGCCCGTCGCAACGGGTTGCCGGTGGTCTACCTGGGGCGTCATGGCAACGGGCGCTTTGGTGACCTGGCACGCGCGGCGATGCAGGCCGAGGGTATCGACATGGCCCTTGCCACAAGCCCTGACAAGGATACCGGCCTGTGTGTGTCGCTGACCGAAGCCACCACCGAGCGCACCTTCATTTCCCACCTCGGCGCCGAGGGCGAACTCAGCGCCCAGGACTTGGCTGACGTGGTACCGCGTGCTGACGACTATATCTATGTCAGCGGCTACAGCCTGCTGCTTGAGGGCAAGGCCCAACCCTTGCTTGACTGGCTGCTGGCATTGCCACGAAACACAGTGGTGGTGTTCGACCCAGGCCCGTTGGTCAAGGCGCCGGGTTCGGCCTTGATGCGCAGGCTGTTGCCGCGTATCGACATCTGGACCAGCAACGGGCCGGAAGCGCTGGCGTTTACCGGTGCGTCGGATATCAACGCAGCGCTGCCCGCGTTGAGCCGGCACCTGCCCGCCAACACGCTGCTGGTGGTGCGTGATGGACCCAATGGCTGTTGGGTCGGGCGCGTGGGGCACATTGAGCACGTGCAGGGCTTCAAGGTGCGTGCCGTGGACAGCAACGGCGCAGGCGATGCGCATGCCGGGGTGTTTATTGCGGGGTTGGCAAACGGTCTGGAACCCGCTGAAGCGGCACGCCGAGCGAACGCGGCGGCGGCGTTGGCGGTGACGCGCTGGGGGCCGGCTACCTCTCCCGGTACCGCTGAAGTTGACGCCTTGCTCGCCGAATAAACACGGGCAACCTGTGGGAGGGGCAAGCCCCCTCACACATTTGGCGCTATGTTTAGCCGGCCTTTTTCAGCGCCGCGATCAGTTCATCCTTACGCATCGTCGAACGCCCCGGAATATTCTTGGCCCGCGCTTCCTTCATCAGGCTTTCCTTGGTTTGCGTCCCCAGCGAAGCACCGCTACTACGCGAATGACCCTTCCGGCTGGCGGCCGCTCGTTTGGCCGATTCCTCTCGGTCCTGGGCCTTCTTCGCCGGGGCCTTGCGTTGGCCCGAGCCCCCGGCCTTTTCGCCACCGCCGGACTGCTTGTTGACGGTAGCCCAGGCACGGGCTTCGGCTTCTTCCTTGGACACGCCCTTGTGCTCGTAACTGTCTTCGATATGAGCGGCTTTGCGCTTCTGTTCGGCGGTGTATTTGGCTTTGCTTCCACGAGGCATCGCGATACTCCTTCTGGCCCTCGGTAACCGGGCCAGGCCAGGCAAAATAGATTACTGAGTGAGTTCACCGTCGAGCTTGCGCGCTTCGTCCACGCCCGATGCGGTCAGCTTGATGGGCAGGTTCAACGAATATTCGCCGGCGTCGTCGGTGGTGACATGACCATCCCTGATAAAACCGCGGTCTTGCAGGCCGGCCAACACGCCGGCCACTTCCTTTTCGCCACGGTAGTTGTCCAGCAGCTCCTTGCCCAGGCCCTGGGGGTGGGCGTGCAACAGGCGGGTGAGCACTTCTTTTTCGAGGTTTCTATCAACGTTCATGCATACCTCTTCACTGGGAAATGATCAGGTGTCGGTGTTGCGTGCGAAGGCTCAAGGCGCCGGTTGTTTCGGCGTGCCTGGCACGTTGGAATCGTCACCTTTGTTGACGCCGGGCTGATTGATTCCGGGGCCCATCTTGCCGTTGCCGACGCCCGCAGGTGCTTGGCGTTGCGGGTCGTCACCTCGGGTGCGTGGGTCGGTGCCGTTGTCGATGATCGCGCCGCCGTTGGTGTCGAGGCCGGTGCCCATGGACTTTTGCGAATCGGTGGTGGCGTCCGGGGTCGGGTCGGTCGGGCCGGTGGTCGAGCCGGCGGCAAATGCGCTCAGCGAAGCGGCGGACAGCAGGCCGGTGAGGGCGAGGGCAGCAAACTTGGTCGTGTTCATGAGGATGTCTCCATAGGGTTATTGTCCTTACCCTTTATTGGTCAGTCCTCGTTTTGCGTTGGTGCCTGGGTGGCGACGAACGGTATCAGCCCAGCTGCAAGATTTTCTCTGCTGTCGCCCTGCGCCACGCCAGCCGCGCCACGCTGATCAACCAATTGCCGGCAGCCACTGTCAGCACGCTGAGCATCAGCGCGGGCAAGCCGAAGTCAACGATGATCCAGCCCGCCAGCCATGGGAAACCGAACACACCGACGAAGTAGGCGAGGCTGAACAACAGCAAGGCCTGGGGCGTAGTGCCAACGGGTGCCTCGTTGGCCACCTGGCCATTGATCACCGAATACGTCAGGCCATAGCCGACCCCCAGGGTCACGGCCGCGAACAGGTAACTGGCATTCCCGCTCACGCCAAAGGTGAACAGCAGGATAGCCCCCAGCATCAGCCCGGACAGCGCACAGGCGGCCACATAGGCATCGCGCTTGACCACGTAGCCGGCGATCAACAGGCGGCTGGCAATCGCCGCACTCACGAAGCCTGCGAAGAACAGCGAGTAATCCAGCCCGTGGGCCGCCGCATAGCTGGTCTGGAACGAAGACAACCCGCCAAACACACACCCTCCGAGGCCGACCATGACGATGGCAAATACCGCCCGCGAAGACAGCACGCGGCGGCAAGCTGCCCAGGAAATTTTCGACACCGGCGCCGTGGTGTGGCGTTTGAGCGCGGTGCCCAATCGCCAGAACACCAGCACCCCGAGCAGGCTGGCCAGGGCGGCAATGTAGAAAGCGCTGGTCAACGGCAGGCCCTGGGCATTCGCGGCCCGGCCCAGCAACGGTCCCGAGCCGATGCCGCTCATCATGCTGCCCGACAGCAGAGCGAAATATCTGGCGCGTTGTTGCGGCTCCACCAGCATCGCCACGATGATCGGCCCCAAGGTATAGAACACGCCCCAGCCCAGCCCGAGGGACAAGCCGAACAGCATCAAGCCCTCGCCAAAACCCGGCGCCAGCGCAAAACCCAGGCACGCCACCACCAGCAACCCACCCATGCCCGCAATCGCCCGCGCCGCGCCCCAGGCATCCGCCAGATGCCCGCAAAGCAGCACCGCCACGAAGGTACTGAGCATCGCCGTGGAGATCACACTGCCCGCGTCGTGCTCGTTGCCGCCGCGCGCATGAATCAGCAACGACAATAGGAACGTCGAGCCGTAGGACAGCGACAACAGGAAACTGGCAAGGCAAAACAGCGCGAACAGCTTCGTGCTCACCGGGGACGTGGACTGCATGGGGCCGCCTGGAGGTGATTGGAGTGATGCGCCACTGTTTACCACGCACACCGTCCGGGTTTGTTCTGTGGTTAGTGGTGCTTGCATTGCTTCAGGCCGGAGTAACCCGGCAACCCGCGAAATTGCACTGCAATCAGTCATCAAAGCGCCTTAGTATGTGTGCTTTGAAATTGCCCAAGGCTTGCCCATGACCATCGAGATTCGCCCTGCGGTGCCCAGCGATGCTGCGCAGATCCTGACGTTCATCACTGAACTTGCCGAGTACGAAAAGGCTCGGCATGAAGTGATCGCCAGCGTGGCGGACATTCAGCGCAGCTTGTTCGGCGAAGGCGCCACCGCCCATGGCCTGATCTGCTTGCGCGATGGCTTGCCGATTGGCTTTGCGGTGTTCTTTTTCAGTTACTCCACGTGGCTGGGCAGCAATTGCCTGTACCTGGAAGACCTCTATATCAACCCCGAGCAACGCGGCGGCGGAGCGGGCAAGAAGTTACTGCGCCACCTGGCCAAGATTGCGTTTGATAACGGTTGCGCGCGTTTCGAGTGGAGCGTGCTGGACTGGAACGAGCCGGCGATTGCCTTCTACAAATCCATCGGCGCCCAGCCCCAGGAGGAGTGGGTGCGCTACCGCATGGAAGGCGACGCGCTGCGCGACTTTGCCCTCGGCTGATGGAGTTTTGGTGCTTGGAAAAACCGGCCCTTGAAGCGCCGGTTTTTTTATTAATTTGCTCACAATATGGGATGCAAATTTATATATTGAGATGTTTCTGAGTCTGGGTTTATAGTCGGCGGCATCAGCACTCACTACCAAAAATAAAACAGGTGAAGCGATGCAGGCACAACCGTTGTCACTCCCCGCCGTGCCCGAGCCCACTTACGGCGAGCGGCTCAAAGGCAAGGTGGTGATCATCACCGGCGCCGCCCAGGGCATTGGCGAGGCGATCGTCGCGTGTTTCCAGGCCCAGCAGGCGCGCCTGGTCATCGCGGATATCCAGGGCGAAAAAGTCGAGCGCGTCGCCGCCCATTGGCGCGAGCGTGGCGCCGAGATTCACGCGCAGGCGGTCGACATCACCTCCAAGGAGCAATGGCAGGCGCTGGTCGATACGGCCATTGCGCGCTTCGGTAGGGTGGATGTGCTGGTCAACTGCGCCGGCGTCAACGTGTTCCGCGACCCGTTGCAAATGACCGACGAAGACTGGCGCCGCTGCTTTGCCATCGACCTCGACGGCGCCTGGTTCGGCTGCCGCGCGGTGCTGCCGCACATGATCGAGCAGGGCATCGGCAACATCATCAACATCGCCTCCACCCATTCCAGCCACATCATTCCCGGTTGCTTCCCGTACCCGGTGGCCAAGCACGGCCTGCTTGGCCTTACGCGCGCCCTCGGTATCGAGTACGCGCCCAAGGGCATTCGCGTCAACGCCATCGCTCCCGGCTATATCGAAACCCAGCTCAACGTCGACTATTGGAACGGTTTCCCCGACCCCCATGCCGAGCGTCAGCGCGCCTTCGACCTGCACCCGCCCAAGCGCATCGGCCAACCGGTCGAGGTGGCCATGACGGCGTTGTTCCTGGCCACCGATGAAGCGCCTTTTATCAATGCCACCTGCCTGATGATCGATGGCGGGCGGTCTGTGATGTACCACGACTAGTCCTTGAAACGCTCAATAACAAGAAGAGGTGCTCCATGCTTGGCAAAAACAGGTTCAAGAAGACACTCGGTGCCCTGGCACTGGCGATGGCGTTCAGCGGCGTTGTATCGGCTGAAGAAGTGAAGATCGGTTTCTTGGTCAAGCAGGCCGAGGAGCCGTGGTTCCAGACCGAATGGGCTTTTGCCGAAAAAGCCGCTCAGGACAAGGGGTTCAAACTCATCAAAATCGCCGTGCCCGATGGCGAAAAAACCCTTTCGGCCATCGACAGCCTGGCGGCCAACGGCGCCAAGGGCTTTGTGATCTGCCCGCCGGACGTGTCCCTGGGCCCGGCCATCGTGGCCAAGGCCAAGCTCAACGACATGAAAGTGATCGCCGTGGATGACCGCTTCGTCGATGCCAAGGGCAATTTCATGGAAGACGTGCCGTACCTGGGCATGGCCGCCTTCGAAGTGGGCCAGAAGCAGGGCGCCGCGATGGCCGCCGAAGCGAAAAAACGCGGGTGGGACTGGAAGGAGACCTATGCCGTGGTCAACACCTTCAATGAACTCGACACTGGCAAGAAGCGCACCGACGGCTCGATCAAATCCCTGGAAGAGGCCGGCATTCCCAAGGACCACATCCTCACCGCCCCGCTGAAAACCCTCGACGTTCCCGGCAGCATGGACGCCACCAACTCGGCCCTGGTCAAACTGCCCCGTGACGCGAAAAACCTGATCATCGGCGGCATGAACGACAACACCGTGCTTGGCGGCGTGCGCGCCACCGAAAGCGCCGGTTTTGCCGCGGCCAATGTGATCGGCATCGGCATCAACGGCACTGACGCCATCGGCGAATTGAAGAAAGCCAACAGCGGCTTCTTCGGCTCGATGCTGCCCAGCCCGCACATCGAAGGCTACAAAACCGCCGAGATGATGTACGAGTGGGTGACCAAAGGCACCGAGCCGCCTAAGTACACCGCCATGGACGAAGTGACCCTGATCACCCGCGAGAACTTCAAGGAAGAACTGACCAAAATCGGGCTGTGGAAATGACTGCTGCGGCCCTGCGGTTTGACGGTATCGGCAAAACCTTTCCCGGGGTCAAGGCGCTCGACGGCATCTGTTTCACCGCCCACCCGGGGCAGGTACATGCCTTGATGGGCGAAAACGGCGCCGGCAAGTCGACGCTGCTGAAGATATTGGGCGGTGCCTATATCCCCAGCAGCGGCACGCTGCAGATCGGCGAGCAGACCATGGCCTTCAAGTGCGCCGCCGACAGCATCGCCAGCGGCGTGGCGGTGATCCACCAGGAGTTGCACCTGGTGCCGGAAATGAGCGTGGCCGAGAACCTGTTCCTGGGGCATTTGCCGACGCGTTTCGGCGTGGTCAACCGGGGCCTGCTGCGCAAGCAGGCCCTGGCCTGCCTCAAGGGCCTGGCCGATGAAATCGACCCGGACGAGAAGCTCGGGCGCTTGTCCCTGGGCCAGCGCCAATTGGTGGAAATCGCCAAGGCGCTGTCCCGTGGCGCCCATGTGATCGCCTTCGACGAACCCACCAGCAGCCTCTCGGCGCGCGAGATCGACCGTTTGATGGCGATCATCACGCGCCTGCGCGACGAGGGCAAAGTGGTGCTGTATGTGTCGCACCGCATGGAAGAAGTCTTCCGCATCTGCAACGCGGTGACGGTGTTCAAGGACGGCCGCTACGTGCGCACCTTCGATGACATGAGCACGCTGACCCACGACCAGTTGGTGACCTGCATGGTCGGTCGCGACATTCAGGACATCTACGATTACCGCCCGCGCGAGCATGGCGAGGTAGCGCTCAAGGTCGACGGCTTGCTCGGCCCTGGCCTGCGTGAGCCGGTGAGTTTCGCGGTGCGCAAAGGCGAGATCCTTGGCCTGTTCGGGCTGGTGGGGGCAGGGCGCACCGAGCTGTTCCGCCTGCTCAGCGGCCTGGAACGCGCCAGCGCCGGCAGCCTGGAACTCTGTGGCGAGCCGTTGCAGTTGCGCTCGCCCCGCGACGCCATTGCCGCCGGTGTCTTGCTGTGCCCGGAAGACCGTAAAAAGGAAGGCATCATTCCGCTGTCGAGCGTGGCCGAGAACATCAACATCAGCGCGCGGGGCGCCCATTCCACCTTCGGCTGGCTGCTGCGCGACGGTTGGGAGAAGGGCAACGCCGAGCATCAAATCAAGGCCATGAAGGTCAAGACCCCGAACGCCGCGCAGAAAATCATGTACCTCTCCGGCGGCAACCAGCAGAAGGCCATTCTCGGCCGCTGGCTGTCGATGCCGATGAAAGTGCTGCTGCTCGACGAACCGACGCGGGGCATCGATATCGGCGCCAAGGCCGAGATCTACCAGATCATTCACAACCTCGCAGCCCAAGGCATCGCGGTGATCGTGGTGTCCAGCGACCTGATGGAAGTCATGGGCATTTCCGACCGCATCCTGGTGCTGTGCGAAGGCGCCATGCGCGGCGAACAACTGCGCGCGCACGCCACTGAATCCAACCTGCTGCAGCTGGCCTTGCCGCGCCGCGTGACGAACTGAGAGAAGACCATGACCACTCAAAACAACGCGTTGCCAACCGCACGCAAACCCCTGGATATGCGCGCGCTGCTCGACAACTGGGCGATGCTGCTGGCGGCGGTGGGCATTTTTGTGCTGTGCGCCTTGCTGATCGATAACTTCCTTTCGCCGCTGAACATGCGCGGGCTGGGCCTGGCGGTGTCCACCGTGGGCATCGCGGCGTGCACCATGCTGTTTTGCCTGGCATCGGGGCATTTCGACTTGTCGGTGGGCTCGGTGATCGCCTGCGCCGGCGTGGTCGCGGCCATTGTCATGCGCGATACCGACAGCGTCATGCTCGGCATCGGCGCGGCGCTGGGGATGGGCCTGATCGTCGGGTTGATCAACGGTATCGTCATTGCCAAGCTGCGGGTCAATGCGCTGATCACCACCCTGGCGACCATGCAGATCGTGCGCGGCCTGGCTTACATTTTTGCCGACGGCAAGGCAGTGGGCGTGTCCCAGGACCAGTTCTTCATCTTCGGCAACGGCCAGTTGTTCGGCGTGCCGGTGCCGATCCTGATCACCATCCTGTGCTTCCTGTTCTTCGGTTGGCTGCTCAACTACACGACCTACGGGCGCAACACCATGGCCATCGGCGGCAACCCGGAAGCAGCATTGCTGGCGGGGGTCAACGTTGATCGCACCAAGATCCTGATCTTTGCCGTGCACGGTCTGATCGGCGCGCTGGCCGGGGTGATCCTCGCGTCGCGCATGACCTCGGGCCAGCCGATGATCGGCCAGGGCTTCGAGCTGACGGTGATCTCGGCGTGCGTGCTGGGCGGTGTGTCGTTGAGCGGCGGGGTCGGCATGATCCGCCATGTGATTGCCGGGGTACTGATCCTGGCGATCATCGAGAACGCGATGAACCTGAAGAACATCGACACGTTCTATCAGTACGTGATCCGTGGTTCGATCCTGTTGCTGGCGGTGGTCATCGACCGCATGAAACAACGTTGAAAACCGGTCTGTAGAGCACATTTGGATCTCCACTGTATTGATATTCAGCATTTGCCATAATGGCGCCGTTTTCGTACTTCCCAATAGGCCCGATATGCAGGAAACCCCCCACACCCCCGTCAAAGACGCCGTTCCCACCGGCACCCAGACCCTGCTGCGTGGCCTGGGCGTGGTGCAAGCGGTGGCGGCCGGTGCGCGGATCTGAAAGAGATCGCCAAGCGCATCGGCACCACCCGCAGCACCACCCACCGCCTGGCCAGTTGCCTGGTGGAGGAGCGTTACCTGCGCGTGGTGCCGCAAGTCGGTTACCTGCTGGGGCCGAAGTTGATCGAGCTGGGGTTCCAGGCTCGCGAAGAATTGCCCTTGGTGACCCTGGCGGTGCCCTACCTGGATGAGTTGTCCGCGCTGACCGGCGATACCATCCACCTGGCCATTCGCGAATACGACGACGTGCTGTACCTGCACAAGAACCCCGGCCGCAACGGCCCGGAGATGCGTTCGCGGGTCGGCCACCGCATGCCGTTGGCACGCACGGGCGTGGGCAAGGCGATGTTGCTGGATGACTCGGTACAGGAGTGGCAACGCTTGTACGAAACCAGCTTGCCGGCGGGTGGGAAAAACCTGCAATGGCCGCAGCACCCGGAACAGTCCTGGGCGCAGTTCGAGCAGCGCATGCATGAATATGTGTTGGGCGGTTATGCGTTCGATCTGGAAGACAACGAACCGTCGATCCGTTGCGTCGCGGCACCGGTGCGCGATGCCAGCCGGCGAATCGTCGCCGGCATCAGCATCGCCAGTACCGTGCCCTACATGCCGCTGGAGAAAATGGCCGAGCTGATCCCTGTGATCAAACAGGTTGCAGCGCGGCTTTCCGCGCAGTTGGGCGCGAAGGTTTGATCAGGCTTTCAAGGTTGCCATGTCGATAACAAAGCGGTACTTCACGTCACCGGCGATCATGCGGGCGTAGGCCTCGTTGATCTGGCGGATGTCGAGCATTTCGATGTCGCAGGTGATGCCATGCTCTGCGCAGAAATCCAGGACTTCCTGGGTTTCGGCAATGCCGCCGATCAGCGAGCCGGCCAGCACTTTACGCCCCAGCACCAGTTTGGCGGCGTTGACGGGCGGGTCCACCGGCTCGATCAAACCGACCAGAATATGCACGCCATCAAAGCGCAGCACATCGAGGTAGGGGTTCAGGTCGTGCTGCACCGGGATGGTGTCCAGCAGGAAGTCGAAGTGCCCGGCGGCGGCTTTCATCTGTTCGGCATCGGTGGACACGATCACGTGGTCGGCGCCCTGGCGGCGACCTTCTTCGGCCTTGCTCGCCGAGCGGGTGAACAGCGTGACTTCGGCACCCATGGCCTTGGCGAACTTGATGCCCATGTGGCCCAGGCCGCCCATGCCCAGGATCCCCACCTTGTCGCCAGCCTTGACGCCGTAATGCTTGAGCGGCGAATAAGTGGTGATGCCCGCGCACAGGATCGGCGCGGCGCTGGCCAGGTCGAGCGTGGCCGGGATTTTCACCACGAAGTGCTCGCTGACCACGATGCTGTCGGAGTAACCGCCCATGGTGTTGCTGCCGTCCACGCGGTCCGGGGTGGCGTAGGTCATGGTCGGGCCTTCGAGGCAATATTGCTCGAGGTCCGCTTGGCAGGCGTCGCAGTGGCGGCATGAATCGACCATGCAGCCTACGCCGACCAGGTCGCCGACTTTATGGGCGGTGACGCTGGCACCGACGGCGGTAACTTTGCCGACGATCTCATGACCGGGCATCAGCGGGTACACGGCGATGCCCCACTCGTTGCGTGCCTGATGGATGTCGGAGTGGCAGACGCCGCAATAGAGGATCTCGATGGCCACGTCATCGGCGCGCGGGCTGCGGCGTTCAAACGACATGGGGGCGAGGGGCGTGGTGGCCGATTGGGCGGCATAGCCGATGGCGGTGTACATGGAAAACCTCGCAAAAGCGTTGGAAAGTGAGGTGGGCCATTCTCCCTGCCGACCTTGTGGGCGGCCATGGCGATTGCTCCGAGTCTCATGCCTATTCGTCCGGCAGTGCCCTCTGTTTGGATTTATGTACCGTCAGACCTGCGATGATGCTCGCATCTCTTTTTCACGAAGTTTTTTGCCATGTTGTTGACCCGCCATCTCGACGCCAATGCCACGCTGGTTTCCTTGATCGAGGGGCTCACGTCCCGCGACGGTTTCTCCCCGACCCACCTGCCCGGCGTAAAGGTATTGCGCGCCAGTTGCGACGTGGCGCGCGGGCCGCAGATCTATGAGCCGAGCCTGATGTTCGTGGCGCAGGGCAGCAAAGTCGCGTACCTGGGCCCGCGGACGCTGGAGTATGGCGCCGGGCATTACCTGATCCAGGCCATGCCGGTGCCGTTCGAGTGCGAGACCTTCGCCATGGCGCCGGGTGCGCCATTGTTGGGGGTGACGGTGGGTATCGACCGCGTAGTGCTGGGTGAGTTGGTCATGGCCATGGGCATGCAGGCCGGGCCACCGCCGACGGCGCAGACGCTGGCGTCGATGAGCTCCGTGGTGCTTGATGATGCGATGCGCGGTTGCGTCGAGCGGCTGCTGCAGTGCCTGCACGATCCGCTGGAAAGCCGGATCATCGGCCCGTCGCGAGTGCGCGAATTATTGTTCACGGCGTTGCGCGGGCCCCAGGCCGATGTGTTGCGCGCGCTGGTGGAGCAACAGGGGCAATTTTCGCGAATCGCCACCTCGTTGAACCACCTGCACGCGCATTTCGCCGAGCCGCTGAACATCGAGACATTGGCCGGGTATGCGCATATGAGCGCTTCGACCTTTCATGAGCACTTCAAGCGCTGCACCTTGCTGTCGCCGGTGCAATATCTGAAGCGCCTGCGCTTGCTCAAGGCCCAGCAGTTGCTGCTGGTGGACGGCATGAGTGTGGCGCAGGCGGCGCACAGCGTGGGGTACCAGAGCACGTCGCAGTTCAGTCGCGAATACAAGCGCTACTTCGAGCGCAACCCCGGCGAGGAGCGCGCGGCCTAGTAGTAACGGCGCGGGTCGGTTTCGATCAGGCTGGCCAGTTTGGTCAGGGCAAAGCGCAATTCGTTGCGGCTGGTGGGCGACATCAGCACCAGTCGCACGCAGCGTGTCATTTCAGAGCGTTCGGCCTGGAACTGCGTGCCACTAAGTACCAGCACGCCATTGGCCCGAGCCAGCATGGTGAACTCGTCGCTGGTCCATGGCTCCGGCAATGTCAGCCACACATGGTAGGCGTAGGGCTGGGTCTTGAGCTCGAACCTGGCGAAGATCTCGCGGGCAATCGCTTGCCGGCCGGCCGCCTCGTTGCGGTGGATGCGGATCAGTTTTTGGTCCATGCCTTCGGTGATCACATTGCTGGCCAGTTGCGCGGTCAGGGGTGATGGCATCCAGACGCTGCTACGCACCATCGAGCTGAGCCGCGACAGCAATTTTGGCGGGCTGTGCAGGTAGCCGATACGCAATGCGGGCATCACCGACTTCGACAGGCTGGTGAGGTACACCGAGCGGTCCGGGGCAAACGCCGAAAGGGGTTTGATGGACGGGTCGGTGGCAAGAAAGCCGTAGATGTCGTCGTCGAGGATGATGAAGTCGAACTCTTCGGCCAACGCTGCGATTTGCGCCCGACGTTGTTGCGACATGATCGCCGCCGTCGGGTTCTGGCAGGTCGCGACGCACACCAGCATCGCCGGTTTTTCCCGCAGGCACAGTTCGCGCAGCGCCTCGGGAATGATGCCTTCGTCATCCATCGGCACGCCACGCAGGCGGCGTTCAAGGCCATGGGCCAGGGAAATGATGCCGGGGTAGCACAGTGCCTCGCAGAGCACCAGGTCGCCGGCGTTGGTCAGGGCGCTCATCGCCACCATCAAGCCATGCTGCGCGCCGGCGGTGATGATCACCTGCTGCCACTGTGCCTCGGGCAATGAATGCCGTAGCCACTGTGCTCCCGCCTCGCGATGCGCCGGGTGACCGCCGTCCGGGGCGTAGTCCAGGGCGCCCGCGAAATCGGTGCTCCTGGCCAGGCTCACCAATGCGTCGCGCAGCCAGTGTTCCAGGGTTTCGCTGCCGGGCTTGATGATCGACAGGTCGAGCAGTTCCGGCTGCCCCAGATTCAGCGCCGCCGGGCTGTTGCTCGCCGCCGGCCCCGGTGGGTTCTGAGTGAGCACAAACGTACCGCGGCCCACTTCCCCCTGCACCAGGCCCCGGCGCTGCGCTTCGCTGTACGCGCGGCTGATAGTGCCCGGCGTGACATCCAGGGCCGTGGCCAGCTCCCGCAGGGTCGGCAGGCGATCGCCTTTGTTCAACACGCCGTTGCTGATATCGCGTGCTAATGCGTCGGCAATCGCCAAATACACCGGCTGGTTGAACTCGCTTAGCTGGGGAACCCACATGAATGATCACTGCCCTTCGTAGAAATGATGAAGCGTTGAGCATATCACAGGGATATTGGATGCCTGATCAGATGAGCTAATCGCTTTATTGATTCGATTGATTCGATAATTTTATGGCTGATTGCTTTTATTGTAGAGGGTGTATTTTAGTATTTTATTTAGTAATCAAAGGGTTGTATTCAAGTCGTTGAGGAGATGCGCTGGTGATCGCAAAAAATATCGAGTGATAATTGAGTTGCTTATTGAATCAACTCAATTTAATCAAATACACTCGCCTCGAATCGAGTCAATCGAATCGATCATCCCCCTGGTCACTGCGCGACGCTGCCGCGCCAAGTCGAGACATCATGGACACACTCAGAAAGGATCTATCCCTGTCAGCCGTGATTGCGGGTTTTATCGCCGTGATCATTTCGTATGCCGGTCCCTTGATCATCGTGTTTCAGGCGGCTAAGGAAGCGCACCTGCCCAATGACGAGGTGTCATCGTGGATCTGGGCAATTTCCATTGGCAGCGGGATTACCGGCCTGTTTTTGAGCTGGCGCCTGCGGGTGCCGGTAATCACCGCGTGGTCGACGCCGGGAGCGGCGTTGCTGGTCTCGATGCTGCCCACGGTGACTCTGCCCCAGGCCATCGGCGCGTACGTGGTTGCGTCAGTGATTATTGCCGTGGTGGGTTTGTCTGGCGCGTTCGACAAGCTGATGAGTCGCCTGCCCAAAGCCATCGCCGCCGCCATGCTCGCCGGCATCCTGTTCCGCTTCGGTGCCGAGCTGTTCACCTCGATCAAGCTGCAACCGGCGCTGGTGCTGGCGATGATCGCGACTTACCTGGTGTTCAAGCGTTTCTCGCCACGTTACGCCATCCTGTCCGTGCTGATTATCGGCTGCGCGGTCGCTGCCTCGTTTGGTGAACTCAACAGCGGGGCAATGACTATCGCCGTCGCCCAGCCGGTGTTTATCGCGCCGCAGTGGAGCTGGCACGCCATCATTAATATCGGCTTGCCGCTGGCGCTGGTGACTCTGACCGGTCAGTACGTGCCGGGCATGGCGGTATTGCGCACTTCGGGCTACCACACGCCGGCGCGCTCAATCATTTCGGTGACGGCGATCGGCTCGATCCTGATGGCGCCGTTCGGCTCCCATGGTTTGAACCTGGCAGCGATTACCGCCGCCATCTGCACCGGCCGCGAAGCCCATGAAGACCGCGACAAGCGCTACATCGCCGGGATCGCCTGCGGGGTGTTCTACATCCTGATGGGCATCTTTGGCGCGACCCTGGCTTCGGTATTTTCTGCCTTGCCCAAAGAGCTGATTGCCTCCCTGGCGGGCCTGGCACTGTTCGGCGCAATCAGCACCGGGTTGACAGGCGCCATGGCCGACGAGAAACAACGCGAAGCGGCGCTGATTACCTTTCTGGTCACCGCTTCGGGCATGAGCTACCTGGGGCTGGCCGCTGCGTTCTGGGGCTTGATCTTCGGCCTCGTCGCGCACTGTGTGCTGAGTTACACCCGGCAAAGCAAAGCCGCCGCTGTCGCCGAGGGCAGCCGACCATGAGGCACGGGTTGAGCGCTTGAGCGGGTACAAAAAAAGCCAACGCTTGAGGCGTTGGCTTTCAGGTGTGGCGAAATGCGTTGTGAGGAGCCGCGTTACATATTCGGGTAAGTCGGCCCACCTGCGCCTTCCGGTGTAACCCAGGTGATGTTCTGCGAAGGGTCCTTGATGTCACAGGTCTTGCAGTGCACGCAGTTCTGGGCGTTGATCTGGAAGCGCTTCTCGCCGTCTTCCTGGGTGATCACTTCATACACGCCGGCCGGGCAGTAACGCTGTGCCGGTTCATCGTAGAGCGGCAGGTTGGTGCCGATCGGGATGCTCGGGTCTTTCAACTTCAAGTGGCACGGCTGTTCTTCTTCGTGGTTGGTACCGGAAATGAACACCGAACTCAGCTTGTCGAAGCTCAGCTTGCCGTCGGGCTTGGGGTAGTCGATCTTCGTGCTGTCTTTGGCCAGCTTCAGGCAGGCGTAGTCCGGCTTGGTGTCGTGCAGGGTAAACGGCATTTTGCCGCCGAGGATGTTCTGGTCGAACCAGTTGAAGCCGGCGCCGAGGATTGGGCCGAACTTGTGCATCGCCGGGCCGAAGTTGCGGGTGGCGAACAGTTCTTCGTAGAGCCAGCTGGTTTTGAAACCGTCGACGTAGTTGGTCAGTTCATCGCCGCCTTCGGATTCGGCGAACAGGCGCTCGGCCACGGCGTCGGCGGCGAGCATGCCGGACTTCATGGCGGTATGGCTGCCCTTGATCTTGGCCACGTTCATGGTGCCCAGGTCGCAACCGATCAGGGCGCCGCCCTTGAAGACCATCTTCGGCAACGAGTTGATGCCGCCTTTGGCCAGGGCGCGGGCGCCATAGCTGATGCGCTTGCCGCCTTCGAGGTACTGGGCCAGCACCGGGTGATGCTTGAGGCGCTGGAACTCATCGAACGGCGACAGGAAGGCGTTGCTGTAGGACAGGTCGACGATCAGGCCGACGACCACCTGGTTGTTTTCCAAGTGGTAGAGGAGCGAGCCGCCGGTGTTCTCGTTGCTCATGATGTCCAGCGGCCAACCGGCGGTGTGTACCACCAGGCCGGGTTGGTGCTTGGCCGGGTCGATTTCCCAGATTTCCTTGAGGCCGATGCCGTAGTGCTGGGCGTCGGCGTCGCTGTCCAGGTTGAAGCGCTTGATCAGTTGCTTGCCGATGTGGCCACGGCAACCTTCGGCGAACAGCGTGTACTTGCCACGCAGCTCCATGCCTGGGGTGTAGACGCCTTCTTTCGGGTGGCCTTCACGGTCGACGCCGAGGTCGCCGGTGATGATCCCGCGGACCACGCCGTTTTCGTCGAACAGCGCTTCCTGGGCGGCGAAGCCTGGGTAGACTTCAACGCCCAGGTTTTCGGCCTGTTGGGCCAGCCAGCGGCACAGGTTGCCGAGGGAGATGATGTAGTTGCCTTCGTTGTGCATGGTCTTGGGCACGAAGAAGTCAGGCACCTTGGTGGAGGCCTCGCTGCTGCGCAGTACATAGATGTCATCGCGCACCACGGGGGTATTGAGCGGGGCGCCGAGGGCTTTCCAGTCCGGGAACAGTTCGTTCAGGGCGCGGGGTTCAAACACGGCACCGGAGAGGATGTGTGCGCCGACCTCGGAGCCTTTCTCGACCACGCAGACGCTGATTTCCTTACCGGCTTCGGCGGCCTTCTGCTTCAGTCGGCAGGCGGCGGACAGGCCCGCCGGGCCGGCGCCGACGATGACCACGTCGAATTCCATGTATTCGCGTTCCACAGGCTATCTCCTACTCAAGGCTCAACAGGCTTTTTTTCTAATGGGTGGAGGTTCGGTGTGGTCCTGCGGCAACGGCGGGACCCACCTTTCTCTCTAGGTGGCGCATTATATATAGACCACTGTCAGCGTCCAATACAAACGTTTGTTTGAATTGCCCGCAGGCTAGGTAAATCAAAGCAACGCGGCTTATGACTGGCTATTTTGCTGTATTGACCAGAATAGGCGTTCCGGTCAATATACGGTCGGTTTTGCGCTTACCGTAGGCAGACAGCAGGTTTCAAGAGCACGTCCAAAAGCGAAACAGGTGACGCGCGCCTACCCACCGGGGCGCAGTTTACACGCCGCGATAAAGAATGACCTCTCAGTCACCACTGACGAACGGTCATCGTTTCCCGTGAGCAAGGTCATTTGCCTGGGTTTTTGGAGGTGCCCTTGTGTGCCGATGAGCATCAACCGCCAGGTTCGCCTAGGCGATTTTCTTTTCACCGGAGAGTAACGAGGAATCCATGAAGGTTCTTGTAGCTGTCAAACGCGTTGTCGATTACAACGTGAAAGTTCGCGTCAAGGCGGACAATTCCGGCGTCGATCTTGCTAACGTCAAGATGTCGATGAACCCATTCTGTGAAATCGCCGTGGAAGAAGCCGTACGCCTGAAAGAGAAAGGCGTTGCGACTGAAATCGTCGTGGTTTCCATCGGTCCTGCCACTGCTCAAGAGCAGCTGCGTACCGCCCTGGCGCTGGGTGCCGACCGTGCCATCCTCGTCGAATCCGCTGAAGAACTGACCTCCCTGGCCGTGGCCAAGCTGCTCAAGGCGGTTGTCGACAAGGAGCAGCCTTCGCTGGTGATCCTGGGCAAACAAGCCATCGACAGCGACAACAACCAGACTGGCCAGATGCTGGCTGCACTGACCGGTTACGGCCAGGGTACTTTCGCATCCAAAGTGGAAGTGAGCGGCGACAAGGTTGCCGTGACCCGCGAAATCGACGGCGGCGCGCAGACGGTTTCCCTGAAACTGCCAGCCATCGTCACCACCGACCTGCGTTTGAACGAGCCGCGCTACGCGTCCCTGCCAAACATCATGAAAGCCAAGAAGAAGCCTCTCGAAGTGCTGACTCCGGATGCTTTGGGCGTTTCCACCGCCTCCACCAACAAGACCGTCAAAGTCGAAGCGCCGGCTGCACGCAGCGCCGGCATCAAGGTCAAGTCGGTGGCTGAACTGGTCGAGAAACTGAAAAACGAAGCGAAGGTGATCTGATCATGGCTATCCTCGTAATCGCCGAACACGACAACAAGGTGCTGGCCCCGGCCACCCTGAACACCGTGGCCGCTGCCGCTAAAATTGGTGGCGACATCCACGTACTGGTAGCAGGTCAAGGCGCTGGCGCCGTGGCTGAAGCCGCTGCGAAAATCGCCGGTGTGAGCAAGGTCCTGAACGCTGACAATGCTGCTTACGCGCATCAGCTGCCGGAAAACGTTGCCCCGCTGGTTGCAGAGCTGGGCGCCGGCTACAGCCACATCCTGGCCGCCGCTACTTCCAACGGCAAAAACATCCTGCCACGCGTTGCTGCGCAGCTGGACGTTGACCAGATCTCCGAGATCATCTCGGTCGAAAGCGCCGACACCTTCAAGCGCCCGATCTACGCGGGTAACGCCATTGCCACCGTGCAATCGAGCGCTGCCATCAAAGTCATCACCGTGCGCGCCACCGGTTTCGACCCGGTTGCCGCCGAAGGTGGTTCGGCTGCCGTTGAGGCCGTCGCCGCTGCCCATGACGCCGGTACTTCCAGCTTTGTTGGCGAAGAGCTGGCCAAGTCGGATCGCCCTGAGCTGACCGCTGCCAAGATCGTCGTTTCGGGCGGGCGTGGCATGCAGAACGGTGACAACTTCAAGCACCTGTACGCCCTGGCCGACAAGCTCGGCGCTGCGGTCGGCGCTTCCCGCGCGGCCGTCGACGCAGGTTTCGTACCCAACGACATGCAGGTCGGCCAGACCGGCAAGATCGTCGCGCCACAGCTGTACATCGCCGTCGGCATTTCCGGCGCGATCCAGCACTTGGCCGGTATGAAAGACTCCAAAGTGATCGTTGCGATCAACAAGGACGAAGAAGCACCGATCTTCCAGGTGGCCGATTACGGCCTGGTCGCGGACTTGTTCGAAGCCGTACCGGAGTTGGAGAAGCTGGTCTAATCCAGCCGCTTCACTTATAAAGAGCCCGGTCTTATGACCGGGTTTTTTTGCCCGGTCTTTGTGAACCTCGGAGAAACCGCCATGGAACTGCGCCCCTGGGCCTTACTGCTGGGCCTGTCGCTGTTGCCGGGCCTGGCGCTGGCCGCCGGCAAATGTGAGCGCCTGGTGATCACCGGCAGCCCGGACACCCCCTTTGCTCTGGCGTGATCCCCAGGACCCCACCCACCTGATCGGTGCCACCGCCGATGTGTTGCAGCAGGTAGCGAAAGACCTGGGTGTGAAAATCGACCTGCTCTACGGTGGCAATCGTTCGATGGCGCTGGATGAAGTACGCAGCGGGCGCATGGATATTTTTGCCGATGCGCCGTTGAACCACGCGCAACTGGGCAACTTCGACTACATCCACCCGGCCCTGGTGCAGACCGACTATAGGGTCTGGACGCGTGCGGATTCGGCACTGGTATATGCCAGCGCTACCGACCTGCAGGGTTTCAAGGGGGCGGCCTCGGAGCGTGCCCGCTTGAGCCAGGGATTCGAAACCCTGGCCCAGCACCTTACCCTGCAACGATTCCCGAGCTTGACCCCCGCCTTCCAAAAACTGCTGCTGGGCGAGGTGGACTACGTACTCGCCGGGCGCTATTCCGGCATGGCCATGGCCCAGACGCTGGGCATGAGCAATGACTTGATTGCCCGCGATACGCCTGTCGATCAGGCCGGCCTGCACCTGGCAATTTCCCACAACTCGGCCTGCAATGATCCGTGGTTGCGCGGACAGCTTGCCAAAAAGATGACAGAATTGCCCGGGTCTGGTGTGACGGAAGCCGCGCTGCAGCGCAACCTCGAGCGCTGGAAGGCGCAATTGCAACAACCCGTCGGCACCCCAACACAGTAGGGATTTTTAGTGACTCTTCGACCTTTTTTCGCGGCCCTCGCCGTTGTTGTAGCCCTGGCGGGATGTGCAGCCGATCCTGCGCCGAATGAACAGATTCGCCTCACCCAGCAGGCCCTGGAACAGGCCAACGCCGTCGGTGCCAGTGCCGA
Source organism: Pseudomonas sp. S3_A03 (assembly GCF_054668275.1). Classification (NCBI taxonomy): domain Bacteria; kingdom Pseudomonadati; phylum Pseudomonadota; class Gammaproteobacteria; order Pseudomonadales; family Pseudomonadaceae; genus Pseudomonas; species Pseudomonas sp. S3_A03. Next base: position 2,574,427 of record NZ_CP162753.1, on the reverse strand, counting down.
TGAATCGCCTGACCTGAAACTGGCCGAAGACAAATTCGCCCAGGCCAAGGCCGACATGGCCGACCAGTCCTACAAGGATGCGCGCATGCGGGCCGAACAGGCCGAGCTGGACGCACGCCTTGCCGAAGCCCAAGTGCTGACCCGCAAAAGCCAGGAACAACTCAACGTGCTCAACACCCGCATCACGCGCCTGCGCAAGCAATTGCAGCTGGGAGAAGCCCAATGAGCCCGATCATGCGTGGTATGAGCTGTGCCGTGTTGCTGGGCAGTGCGGTACTGGGCGGTTGTGCCAGCCATCCCAATGGCGAGCAAGCCTTGCAACAGGCCGGCAATGATTTCCAGAAGGTCAAGGAAGACGCGAATGTGCTGCGCATCGCGCCCAAGGACGTGATTCGCGCCGGTGAATCCCTGGCGCGCGCCGATCGTTTGTCCAGCTATTGGGGCAGCGGCACGGACGTGGTGCATTACGCCTACCTGAGCCAGCGCTACAGCGCCATAGCCCGCGAACACACCGAGCAGGCGCTAAACGAAGAACGCGCCGCCAAGCTCGAACTGGAACGCCAGCGCCTGCAATTGGCCCTGCGTGAAAACAAGCTGATCAGCGTGCAACAGCAGGGCAAATGGCTTGAAGAACAGATCGCCAGCCTGACCACCACTCAGACCGACCGTGGCCTGGTGATGACCCTGGGCGACGTGCTGTTCGACACGGGCGAAGCGGAGCTGAAAAACTCCGCCAACCGCACCGTGTTGAAAATTGTGCAGTTCCTGCAACTGAACCCCAAGCGCGTGGTGCGCATCGAGGGCTACGCCGACAACACCGGCGGCCAACAGGAAAACCTCAAACTGTCGCGTGACCGCGCGCAGTCGGTGGCCGATGTGCTGGTGGACCTGGGGATCGACGAAAAACGCATCCAGGTCGAAGGCTATGGCGACCAGTATCCGGTGGAGGCCAATGCGTCCGAACGGGGCAGGGCGCAAAATCGCCGGGTGGAGATAGTATTCTCGGACGAAAAAGGCCAACTCGGCGCCGCCCGTTAAATGTGGGAGGGCGGCTTGCTCCCGATAGCGGTGGGTCAGATTGAACATCTATGACTGATTCACCGCTATCGGGAGCAAGTCGAATCGTCGCACCGCCCCTCCCACTTTTTGTTCGATGTACACCTGAAACGTCGTGTATCCCGTTTACAGTTTTTACTGTCACTCCCGCCCGCGCTCGACTATTGTGGCAACTGTCCCCGTACACTTTTAAACTGTGCCGGTATGTTTCACACAAAAATAAATACCCGTGAAATCGAGTGCTGCGTCATGACCAATCTGCTGCTTTATCAACGTATCGCCCAGCAACTGGCTGAGGATATCCGGCGCGGTGTCTATCAGCCGGGCGAGCGCGTGCCTTCGGTGCGCAAGATGAGCTCCCAACTCAATGTGAGCCATGCCACGGTATTGCAGGCCTATGCCAACCTGGAAGACCAGGGGCTGATCCGCGCGCGACCGCAGTCCGGCTACTACGTGCATCAGACGCCGGCGCTCACTGCGCCGACACCGGATATCGCACGGGTCGAACGCCCCGGGTTGGTCACCCGCAGCAGCATCATTCAACAGGTATTGGGCGAGTCGCGCCGTGAAGGGGTATTCCCGTTGGGCGCCGCCGTGCCGAGTGTCGACTACTTGCCGGTCCGCGCGTTGCACCAGCAACTGGCCAAGGTCACACGGTTCCAGAGCCCGCGGGCATTCAGCTACATGTTCAGCCCCGGTTTCGAGCCGCTGCGACGCCAAGTGGCGATCCGCATGCGCGATGCCGGCGTAGTGGTGGACCCTTCCGAAGTCGTGATCACCCACGGCTGTGTCGATGCGTTGCAGATGTCGCTGCGGGTGCTGACCCGTCCCGGCGATCTGATCGCAGCGGAATCACCGACCTATTATGGTTTGCTGCAACTGGCCGATCTGCTAGGCCTCAAGGTCATCGAGATCCCCAGCGATCCGTCCACCGGCATGAGCCTTGAAGCATTGCAGTTGGCGGCCAATCAATGGTCGATCAAAGCGTTGGTACTGACCACGCGCCTGAGTAACCCGTTGGGTGGCACCATGCCCGAGGAGCGGCAGAAACAGCTGCTGCGCCTGGCATCGGATTTCGATATCCAGATCGTCGAGGATGATATCTACGGCGAACTGATGTTCGAGCTGGGCCGCACCAAAGCCCTCAAAGCCTATGACCGCCTGGATCGGGTGATCTATTGCTCAAGCTTCTCCAAGACATTGTCGCCGGGCGTGCGGATCGGCTGGATGATTGCCGGCAAGTACCAGCAGGAAATCCAGCGTTTGCAGATGTTCAGCACCCATTCGGCGTGCAGCGTGACCCAGATGGGGGTCGCGGCCTACCTGGAGAACGGTGGCTACGATCGACACCTGCGCTACATTCGTCAGGAGTACCGCAAGAACCTCAGCGCGTTTCAACTGGCGGTGCAGCAATATTTCCCGGAGGGCACCCAGATGACTCGCCCGACCGGCGGTTTTATTTTGTGGGTCAGTTTGCCGGGCCGGGTCAATACCCAGGAACTGCATGTGCGCGCCCTGCAACAGGGCATCAGCATTGCGCCGGGGTTGATCTTCAGCAATACCGAGCAGTTCAACCACTGTATTCGGCTTAACTGCGGCACACCCTGGAACCGCGAGGCAGAGCGCGCGCTGATGACCCTGGGGATGCTGGCCAGCCAGTTATGCCAGGAAACCGCAGCGGGTTTTTGAGCCGTAAAAAGAGGGCAACTCCGATAGCTGGCGAGTCACCGCGCTTGTCATGCCGCGCACAACAAGCGAGCATATGGCCCTCTGCCGTTAATGCTGTAGGCGATATGACCTGTATTTTTCGCACTGCTATGGTGATTGGCCTGTTAAGCCTGTGTAACGTCAGCACCGTGCTGGCGGCATCACCCGTGACTGAAAACAAGCCTGCTGCCAGCAGCGAACAGAAGCCCTCCGCAAAAAAAACCACGCCAACCCAGCAAGCACCTGCGGCGAAGAAAAAAGCCGCAGCCGCTAAAAAGCGGGCGTCGGCGAAAAAGTCCAAGTCAGCCCGGGAAGTGGCACAGACCCAGCTGCCACCGGCGCAGTTGGACCTGTCCCTGCCTTCGGACATGGTCCGGCACCTGCAGCCGCTAGGCACCATGCCCAAGCCCAAGAGCGTGCCGTTGCTGCCACCGATGTTCGGCGAGAAGCCCACTGACAACAGTGCCTTCCAGATCAACGGCCGTTTGCTCAGCAATGAAATGAAGCTGCAATTGCGCAACGAGGAGCGCCGGGAGGTGGAAGGCGCCGCGTTGGAGTTTGAGTTCAAGCAGTAAACTTTCCCCCGTGCGTGACGCGAGTCATTGACCATCTGTCGCAGACCGGTCGGTCATGTTTGTTTTATGCGAAAAACCCGTGTTAGCCCATTTTAAAACGGCTGTTTAAGGGCGTACCCTAGCCCGGCCATCCCTATTGAGTCGTCGAGGACCTGCTGGTCATGAATTGCCGTGAAGGCTGTGGCGCCTGCTGCATTGCCCCCTCCATCAGTTCGCCGTTACCCGGAATGCCTAATGGCAAGCCCGCGGGCGAACGCTGCCTGCACCTGTCGGTCGAACAGCTGTGCCAACTGTTCGGGCAGCCGGAGCGCCCGGCGGTGTGCAGTGATTTCAAGGCGGATATCGATGTGTGCGGCACCGACCAGGCCGATGCGATCCGGTTGATCGGCTGGTGGGAGCAGATGACGGCGGCTTGATGGGCTTTACTCTCGGAACGTCAACAATAAGGAATACAACAATGGGTTCGCTGAAACGAATGGCGGTGCTGTGCGGTTTTACGCTGTTGTGTGCTGCCACTGCACAAGCTGAAGACTGGCAGGTCGCCAAGGACGAAGAGGGGATCAAGGTGTCCCTGAGCGAAGTGGCGGGTTCCAAATACAAGGCCTATCGCGGTGTAACCGTGATCAAGGCGCCCGTGGCCAAGATCGTTGCGCTGCAAGAAGATGTCGCCGGTGCCTGTTCCTGGATCCACGAATGCAAATCCCAGAAGCTGGTAGATAAAAAAGGCGACGAGGCCTGGACCTACACGCAGTTCAACGCCCCATTCCCGGTGACCGATCGTGATTCCTATATTCATGTCACCACCATCAAAAACGCCGATGGCAGCGTAACCCGCAAGCTTGAGGGCGTGCCGACCTACAAGCCGGACGAAAAAGGTTATGTGCGTGTCGCCCAGGTCGAGGGTTTCTGGAAGCTGGTGCCCAAAGGCGACAACCAGACCGAAGTGACTTACCAGGTCCACACCGAGCCAGGCGGCAGCGTGCCGTCGTGGCTGGCGAACAAATTCGTGGTGGATGCCCCGTTCAACACGTTGAAAGCCTTGAAAGACCACGCTGAAAAATAAGCGCGGTTGATCCGGTGCCTCAGGCCTTGAGCGGAACGTTTAGCGCGCCCTCAAGGTCCAGATACCTGTGAGCCCATACGCGGGCTTTATCGAGGAGGCACCGATGCAAACGTGGCAAATTACCTTCGTTGATGATCACGGCGAGCAGTCCGTGGAGCAGTTCACCTGCGAACAAAAGCCCAGCCTCGAAGACGCTGCGCACATGATTCGCAACAAGCTGGTGCCCGTCGCCGCTGAACTCGACCTCAACGACCTCGAAGGTCGCCAATCCGAGCCGACGGTCAAGATTCTCAAAGACCAGAACAGTATCCAGATCCTCGACATTTCTCCCTCAGCCTGAATATTCCCTTTACGCCCATCAAGCCCCTCTGGTGGAGGTGATAGCTTCGCGCTACTCTGCAAGCGAGATCAGCGAATGAATCGCTAAGGTCTGGTCTTGTCAGCTACATGCTTGTTTTCCAGCGGTGATGTCATGGCCGTTCCCGCGCCGGTAGGTGCGGGCTTCGGGAAGCACGGAAAGTCTATCCATCGGTTTGAGGAGGACGTTTCATGAGCACAGCCTATCAAGAAGACATCAGTACCCACGTTCTGCGCCGCATGAAAGAAGGCGGCTTCGATTTTTCACGTTTCCACCCCATCGAGTTCTACGCCATTTTCCCGGATGAGGAACGGGCGCGCAGGGCGGCGGGTGAGTTTCGCGGCGAGTCGCTGAACGCCCAGGTCAGTGCGCGCGACGATGGCGCCTGGTACCTGGAGCTAAGCAAGGTCATGTTTGCAACCTACGACGGCATAGGAGACTTCGAGCAGGACTTTGAAGCAGTGGTGGAGCCCCTTGGCGGCATCATAGAAGGGTGGGGCGTCAAGCACCCGGTTCGCCCGTTACCCATGTAGTGGGTTGTCACGCGCAACACCGTGTATCGGCTGACCTCAGGGTCGGCCGATTTTGTTTGTATGACCTGAAACGCCGCGCGACGCCTACCGTACTTTTTGAACCCTAAAAAAAAGCCACCCAACGAGGGTGGCCTAAAGGGAAGAGCGGAGCGCCAAAGGTTATTCAGCAGATGGCGCGATTATCCGCAGGCTTGGCCGGGCAGTGAAATCAACTCTGGCTATGCTGTTGATAGTCAAAGCCTGCATTGCGATGAAGCGCAGGACAACACGCCGGGCATTCTGTGCACCAGGAAGGTGCGACAAGGTGCCTGGATTAATTCAACGCACTGATTTTTAAGTGTTTATGCCGATGGCACGGGCCTTGCGATGGTTCTTGCGTCCGAGTGACAAGGAGTACGGCATGATCCGCACTTATTACGATGAGATGTACGATGGGGCGGGGCAGGTGCGCCCGCACTACCGCGAATTCGCCCGCTGGTTGGCCGACACCCCGGCAGAACTCTTGGCCCAGCGTCGCCGCGAAGCCGATTTGCTGTTTCACCGCGCCGGGATCACCTTCACCCTGTACGGGGACGAGCAAGGCACCGAGCGCCTGATCCCCTTCGACACCATCCCGCGCAGTATTCCGGCCAGTGAATGGCGGGTGGTCGAGCGCGGTTGCATCCAGCGGGTCAAGGCGCTGAACATGTTTCTCGCCGACCTGTACCACGAGCAACGCATCATCAAGGCCGGCATCGTTCCCGCCGAACAGGTGCTGGCCAACGAGCAATATCAATTGGCGATGCAGGGGCTGGATCTGCACCGTGATCTGTATTCCCACATCTCCGGGGTCGATCTCGTACGTGATGGCGATGGCACTTACTACGTGCTGGAGGACAACCTGCGTACACCCAGCGGTGTCAGCTACATGCTCGAAGACCGCAAGATGATGATGCGCCTGTTCCCCGAACTGTTCGCGGCCCAGCGCATCGCGCCCATCGACCATTACCCCAACCTGCTGCTCGATACCCTGAAAAGCTCCAGCCCCCTGGATAACCCCAGCGTGGTGGTACTGACGCCGGGGCGGTTCAACAGCGCCTTTTTTGAGCATGCGTTCCTCGCTCGGGAAATGGGTGTGGAACTGGTGGAAGGGGCTGACTTGTTCGTACGTGATGACCGCGTATTTATGCGCACCACCGACGGCCCCAAGGCGGTGGACGTGATCTACCGTCGCCTCGACGACGCGTTTCTCGACCCGCTGGCGTTCAATCCGCACTCCATGCTCGGCGTACCCGGCCTGCTCGCCGCCTATCGTTCAGGCAACGTGGTGCTGGCCAATGCCATCGGCACCGGGGTGGCGGATGACAAGTCGGTGTATCCCTTCGTCACCGAGATGATCCGTTTTTACCTGGATGAAGAACCGATCCTGAAGAACGTGCCGACCTTCCAGTGCCGCAAACCTGATGAACTGTCCCACGTGCTGGCCAACCTGCCGGACTTGGTGGTCAAGGAAACCCAAGGCTCCGGCGGCTACGGCATGCTGGTGGGGCCCGCGTCCACCGCGGCCGAGATCGAAGCCTTCCGTGCGCGTATCAAGGCCAAGCCCCACGCCTATATCGCCCAACCGACCCTATGCCTGTCCACCTGCCCGACCTTTGTCGAAAACGGTATCGCCCCACGGCACATCGACCTGCGCCCGTTTGTGTTGTCCGGCAAGGAAACCCGTGTAGTCCCCGGCGGCTTGACCCGTGTGGCGCTGCGCGAAGGTTCGCTGGTGGTCAACTCGTCCCAGGGCGGCGGCACCAAAGACACCTGGGTGGTGGAGGATTGATGCCATGTTGAGCAGAACTGCCTCGGATTTATATTGGATGTCGCGCTACCTTGAGCGCGCCGAAAACCTCGCGCGCATGCTCGATGTCAGTTATTCGTTGTCGCTGATGCCCCAGGACGGGCGCGGCGATGGCCTGCATGAACTGGCCATGCCGTTATTGATCACCGGCACCCTGGAGGATTACCGCGAGCGCCACGGTGAATTGCATGCCGAAAACCTGCTGCACTTCTTCGCTCTGGACGCGGCCAACCCGGCCAGTATCTACAGTTGTCTCGGCGCCGCGCGGGCCAGTGCCCATGCGGTGCGTGGGCGAATTACCGCCGACATGTGGGAAAACATCAACGCCACCTGGCTGGATATCCGCGATATCGCCCAACAAGGCCTGGGCCGCTACGGCATGAGCCGTTTCTGCGAGTGGGTCAAGGAGCGCTCACATCTGTTTCGTGGCGCCACCTACGGCACCATCATGCGCAACGACGCGTTCCGTTTCATTCGTCTGGGCACGTTTATCGAGCGCGCCGACAACACCCTGCGTTTGCTGGACGCACGCTATGAAATGGCCGGCGACCGCGCCGAAGCCGTCACCGACGGCACGGCTCACGCCTACTACCAATGGAGCGCCTTGTTGCGCGCGCTGTCGTCGTTCGAGGCCTATACCGAGATTTATCGCGACGCCCCAGGCGCCCGACACGTTGCGCAACTGTTGCTGTTGCGCGCAGACGTGCCGCGCTCGCTCAGGGCCTGCAGCGAAGAGATCGACCAGATCCTCGCCAGCCTGCCAGGCCTCAACGGGCGACCGGCGCAACGCCTGGCCGCCGAGATGGACGCGCGCCTGCGCTTTACCGCCATTGATGAAATCCTCGAAGAAGGCCTGCACGCCTGGCTGACCGACTTTATCCCTTTGGTTCGCCAGTTAGGCGACGCCATCTACAGTTCCTACCTGGAGGCGGCATGAGACTCTCCATCAGCCACGAAACTACCTACCACTACGAAGACCAAGTGCGCGCCAGCATCCAGTACTTGCGTGTGACCCCCCACGACAGCGAGCGCCAGCACGTACTCAGTTGGCAATTGGACCTGCCGCGCCCGGTGCGCGCCCAAGTGGACCCGTTCGGCAATATCCTGCACGTGCTGACCCTGGATGAGCCGCATGACACCATCATCATCGGTGCCCGTGGCCAAGTGGACATCGACGAATTGCGCGAGGCCGAACACGAGAGCCAATCGCCGCTTCCGTTCCTGCGCTGCACGCGCCTGACCGAGCCCGACGAGGCGTTGCGTGAGTTTGCCGAACAGCACTGTTATCAACGTCGCGACCGCACGGCATTGATCGACCTGACGCACGCGCTCAACCACGTGATGGTCTATACCCCTGGCGCCACCGAAGTCGACACCAGTGCCGCGCAGGCCTTTGCCGGCGGGGCGGGTGTTTGTCAGGACCACACTCACGCGTTCCTGGCCTGCGCGCGCAGCCTTGGGATCGCGGCACGCTATGTATCAGGGTATTTGTACACCGAAGACAGCACGCACCTGGCCAGCCACGCTTGGGCCGAAGCCTGGTTGGACGGCGCCTGGTACAGCTTTGACGTGACCAACCAACTGGCACGGCCGGAGCGGCACCTCAAGCTCGCGGTGGGCTTGGATTATCTTGACGCCTGCCCGGTGCGCGGCATGCGCCGTGGCGGCGGGCATGAGCAGATGCATGCCAAGGTGTTCGTGGCGCCCACGCCGGTGATCGCAGTGCAGCAGCAATAATCTCAAGGCGCCGCAGATCAATGTGGGGCGGTCTCAAGGCTGTTGTTTACGCCCCGCCATATGCTTCAAATACCCCACCAGCAAATCCAACTCGCTGTCAGGCAACACGCTGGCGGCGAATGCCGGCATCTTCGCCTGGGGCCAATGCCGCAGACTTTGGGGTCGCGGATATAGCGCTTGAGGAAATCAGCGCCGAAATATTCGGTGGGGCTGTAAGGCGTATTCAAGTCCGGGCCCACCTGTGCATCGCCTGCGCCATTTAGGCGATGGCAGGCCAGGCAGTTTTTCTGGAACAGCGCAAAGCCTCTATTGATCGGGTCATTTGCGGCCAGTGCCGGGTCAGGCAACAGCGCCGGAAAACGCTCGGCCACCGTTTGCAGTTGCTTGATTCTGGAAACTTGGAACGGCCATTGCTCAGGGCTGATATGCCCGGCCTGCGGGTCGGTCCACACCAGGTAGAACGGCCCGGCGCTGGGCTTGCCATCGGCCAGGGCAGGCCATGGTTTGGCGGGGTCTTCCACCGCCAGCCAAGCGCGGGCGCCGTGGTTCTGCAGCAGCGGGGCGGCGGTAAGTTCAGCGGCGAAGCCGTCGAGGGCCACGGCTTGCAGGTGATTTTCAGGCTTAAGGCCTGGTAGGAGTACAGCCAATGGCAATGCGCGATAGGTCATGTTGCGCTTGTAGGAAACGTCATCGACGATCTGCACCGTCTGCGCATCCGGGTGCTTGAGCAGGTCGGCGGTTTGCCAGGTTTTGCTGGTGTGGTCCAGCTCAATGGTCAATTGCGCCGCATGAGCGGGCAGGGCAAGCAGCAAGGCGATAAATGCAAAGATCGGTTTCAAGGCGCAGGCCCCGTGTTAAGTCGCGATGGGGCTCACGATAGCGCAAAAACACGCGTAAAAAGGCAGCCCCTGCAACAGGATCGCTATACACGAAGGCCCGGCAGGTGCTGCCAAAAATCGGTAGTCCTGATGCATGCAGTGCTGCGCACGCGGCATCACCCAATAACTTTGGTCAAGTTGGGCAAGATCAGAATCAGGGTGGTGGCGAACAGAATAAGTCCCGCCTGACGTACTTTTGTGTGCTTGAACATGGCTGACTGCCTTTTGTTGTTATTCCTGAGCGTCAAATACGTGCCGGTTTATTTCAGTATGGCGCGTTGACGTGTCGCTTTTCTTACAGCTGCTCCAGCAAAACCCGGCAGCAACCTCCTACTGATTGAACCTTAGAGCCCCCGTTCTTCAACGCTTAGATCCATTTCATATCAGCTAAGCAGGAAATCAGCTTAAAAACGTATGAGGCATAACGCCATCTTGGCGCCAATGCCTTGGCTAGACAGCTAAAACGATTAACCCGCGAATTACCTTAGGGCCCTACCGTTCGTCCGAGCGTGGGGGTCAAAAGCAATGAGCGCATCCGTCATTGAAACCGTGTCAATCGGGCCTAAGGTAAGGGCACTACTGCGCAATGGTCCGAGGACGTCATGACCCAAGCTTTGATCTTTGATGCGATACGCACACCCCGTGGCAAGGGCAAGGCCGACGGTGCGTTGCACAGCGTCAAGCCGGTGAACCTGGTGGCAGGCCTGCTCACCGCACTGGCGCAACGCAGCGACCTCGACACCCAGCAAGTGGATGACATTGTGCTGGGCTGCGTGACCCCGGTGGGGGATCAGGGCGCCGACATTGCCAAAACCGCCGCTCTGGTGGCGGACTGGGCTATCAGTGTCGCCGGTGTACAGGTCAACCGCTTCTGCGCCTCGGGCCTGGAAGCGGTGAACCTGGGCGCGATGAAAGTGCGTTCCGGCTTTGAAGACCTGGTGGTGGTAGGCGGCGTCGAGTCCATGTCCCGCGTGCCCATGGGCAGTGATGGCGGTGCCTGGGTGCTCGACCCGCAAACCAACATGCACAGCCACTTCACGCCCCAGGGCATCGGTGCCGACCTGATCGCCACCCTCGAAGGCTTTACCCGTGAAGACGTCGACACCTTTGCCCTACAGTCCCAGCAGAAAGCGGCCAGGGCGCGCGCCGATGGTTCCTTCAACAAATCGCTGATTGCGATGCAGGACCAGAACGGCATCGTGCTGCTCGACCATGACGAATTTATCCGTGGCGACTCCACGCTCGACGGTCTGGGCAAGCTCAAGCCCAGCTTCGAAATGATCGGGCAAATGGGCTTCGATGCCACCGCGTTGCGGGTCTACAGCCATGTGGAGCGCATCCGGCATGTGCACACGCCGGGCAACAGCTCCGGCATCGTCGATGGCGCCGCGCTGATGTTGATCGGCTCCGAGGCCAAGGGCCGCGAGCTGGGCCTGCAGCCACGGGCGCGCATCGTCGCTACCGCGGTGACCAGCACCGACCCCACCATCATGCTGACCGGCCCCGCGCCGGCTACCCGCAAAGCCTTGGCCAAGGCCGGTTTGCGCGTGGAAGACATCGACCTGTTCGAAGTCAACGAAGCGTTTGCCTCGGTGGTGCTCAAATTCATCAAGGACATGCGCATTGATGCGGCGCGAGTCAACGTCAATGGTGGTTCCATCGCCATGGGCCACCCACTGGGCGCCACCGGTTGCGCGATCCTGGGCACCTTGCTCGACGAACTAGAAGTGCGCCGGCAACGCTACGGCCTGGCCACCCTGTGTGTCGGCGGTGGCATGGGGATCGCCACCATTATCGAACGCCTCTGATCCAAGGAATTTCTGATGACCGATGCCATTCGTTACGAAAAAGGCCAGGACCGGATCGTGGTGCTTATCCTCGACATGCCCGGCCAGAGCGCCAACACCATGAACGGCGCATACCGCGAGGCCATGGCGGCCACCGTCCTACGTTTGGAAGCAGAAAAGGACCACATCGCTGGGGTGATTATCACCTCGGCGAAGAAGACCTTCTTCGCCGGCGGTGACCTTAATGAACTGATCCAGGTCGACAAGGCCCACGCCAAGGACTTCTACGACGGCGTGCGGGTGTTAAAAGCGCAACTGCGCCGTCTGGAAACCCTCGGCAAACCGGTGGTGGCGGCGATCAACGGCGCGGCCCTGGGGGGCGGTTGGGAGATTTGCCTGGCGTGTCATTACCGGGTTGCGCTGGACGATAAATCGGTGCAGCTCGGTCTGCCGGAAGTCACTCTGGGCCTGTTGCCCGGCGGCGGTGGCGTGGTGCGCATGGTGCGCATGCTCGGCCTGGAAAAGGCCTTGCCGTATTTGCTGGAGGGTAAAAAAATTCGGCCGCAGCAGGCGCTGCAAGCCGGTTTGATCAATGAGCTGGCGGTGAACCGCGACGAGTTGCTGGCCAAATCCCGTGCCTGGATCCTGGCCAACCCGGACGCCAGGCAGCCCTGGGACAACAAGGCCTATCAGCTCCCCGGCGGCACTCCAGCGAGCCCCAAGGTGGCACAGATGCTGGCGATTGCGCCGTCGATCCTGCGCAGCAAAACCAACGGCTGTTTCCCGGCTCCGGAGAAAATCCTCTGCGCCGCCGTCGAGGGTGCCCAGGTGGATGTCGACACCGCGCACCTGATTGAAACCCGCTACTTCACCGAGCTGGTCGTGGGGCAAGTGGCGAAAAACATGATCGGCACCTTCTGGTTCCAGCTTAATCAAATCAAGGCCGGCCGCTCGCGGCCCCAGGGCTTTGCCCCCTATGTGACGCGCAAGGTCGGCGTGCTTGGCGCAGGGATGATGGGCGCGGGTATTGCCTATGCCAGCGCCTGCGCGGGGGTCGACGTGGTGCTCAAGGACATCACCCAGGCCGGTGCCGAGAAGGGCAAGGCGCATTCGGCGGCGTTGCTGGACAAAAAAGTCGGCCGTGGGCAATTGAGCGCCGAGCAGCGGGAAAGCACCTTGGCGCGGATCCATCCTACGGCCTCGGATGCCGACCTGGCCGGCTGTGACCTGATCATCGAAGCAGTGTTCGAAGACCGTGAGCTCAAGGCCAAGGTCTCGGCTGCCGCGCGAAACGTGGTCGGCGCCGATGCGGTGATCGCTTCCAATACCTCCACCTTGCCCATCAGCGGCCTGGCCAAGGCGGTGCCGGATGCCGGCAAATTCATCGGCCTGCATTTTTTCAGCCCGGTACACAAAATGCCTTTGGTGGAAATCATCAAGGGCGCCAACACCTCGGACGAAACCCTGGCCCGTGGGTTCGATTTTGTCCTGCAAATCAAGAAAACCCCGATCGTGGTCAACGACCGTCGCGGCTTCTTTACCTCGCGGGTGTTCGGCACTTTCACCAACGAAGGCATCGCCATGCTCGGCGAGGGCGTGGCTGCGCCGATGATTGAAACCGAAGCGCGCAAAGCGGGTATGCCGGTGGGGCCGCTGGCCGTTTCCGATGAAGTCTCCCTCAGCCTGATGAGCCATATCCGACAGCAGGCGGCCAAAGACCTGCTGGCTGAAGGTAAGAATGTACCTGGGCATCCGGCGACGGCGGTCATCGATCTGCTGGTGAACGAATACCAGCGTTCAGGCAAGGCGGCAGGCGGCGGGTTCTATGAATATCCCAGTGGCGGGCAGAAGTACTTGTGGCCCGAACTGAAAAAGCGCTTTGAACAGCCGGATCAACAGATCTCTGCGCAGGATGTGCGCGACCGTTTGCTGTTTATCCAGGCCATCGAAACCGTGCGCTGCGTGGAGGAGGGCGTGTTGATGTCCACTGCCGACGCCAACGTGGGGTCGATTTTCGGCATTGGTTTTGCGGCGTGGAGTGGGGGAGCGTTGCAGTTTATCAACCAGTACGGCTTGAACGACTTCATCGCCCGCGCCCGTTATCTGGCTGAGCAGTATGGCGAGCGGTTTTCGCCGCCGGCGTTGTTGCTCGACAAAGCCGCACGAGATGAAGTGTTTCGGTGATCGGCGTGTGGGAGGGGGCTTGCCTTGAAGGGGTGTTTCAAGGCAGGCTCTGGGTGTTCAATATTCCCATCGCCGTGTCAGGTATTTTTTATGTCGCTACGCGTCTGCATCCTGGAAACCGATATCCTGCGTCCAGGCTTGATCGATCAGTACCAAGGTTACGGGCAGATGTTCAAGCGCCTGTTCGCCAAGCAACCGATTGCCGCCGAGTTTGTGGTCTACAACGTGGTGCAAGGCGAATACCCGTCGGACGATGAGGTGTTCGATGCCTATCTGGTGACCGGCAGCAAGGCCGATTCATTCGGTACCGACCCCTGGATACAGACCCTCAAGACCTACCTGCTCCAGCGCTATGAGCGTGGCGACAAATTGCTGGGCATCTGTTTCGGTCACCAGCTATTGGCGCTGCTGCTCGGCGGCAAGGCTGAACGCGCCAGCAAAGGCTGGGGCATGGGCATCCATGATTACAAACTCGATACCAAGGCGCCGTGGATGAGCCCGGAGGTACCGGAACTGACGCTGTTGATCAGCCATCAGGACCAGGTCACCACCTTGCCGGACAATGCCACGGTTATTGCCTCCAGCGATTTCTGCCCGTTCGCCGCGTATCACATTGGCGACCAGGTGCTGTGCTTCCAAGGGCACCCGGAGTTCATCCACGACTATTCCCGCGAGCTGTTGGAGATTCTTCAGACAACGCTGGGTGAAACGATCTACACGAACGGCGTAGCGAGCCTTAAGCGTGACCACCACGGCGCCACGGTGGCGGAATGGATGATGCGCTTTGTGGCGCACAAACCTGAGGCGCGCGCTTAAAGCCAACCAGAGCGCTTGAAGCTGGCCCACAAGCCTGTGCAACCTGTCGCAATAAGCCCGAGCACCGCAAAATAGCCGTAGTGCCATTGCAGTTCGGGCATGTTCTGGAAGTTCATCCCATAAATCCCCGCCACTGCGGTGGGGAACGCGAGGATCGCCGCCCACGCGGCAAACTTGCGTTGCACCACGCTCTGGCGCGACGCCTCGAGTAACACACCGATCTCGATGGTCTGGCTGGCAATATCGCGTAGGGTGGTGAGGTCTTCCATTTGCCGTGTCACATGGATCTGCACGTCACGGAAATACGGGCGCATGTTCTTATCGATAAACGGGAAGCTCAGCTTCTGCAATTCCTGGCTGATCTCCACCATCGGCGCTACATAGCGCTTGAGCCGCAGCACGTCGCGGCGCAGGCCGTGGATCTTCTGGATGTCGCGTTCGCTGAGCGAGCTGCACAACACGTTGTGCTCCAGCTCATCGATCTCGGCGTGGATGGCCTCGCTGACCGGCTGGTAATTTTCGGTGACGAAATCCAGCAACGCATACAGTACGAAATCTTCCCCATGTTCCAACAATAGCGGCCGCGCCTCACAGCGCTGGCGCACAAAGCCGTAGGACGCCGAGTGGCCGTTGCGCGCGGTGATGATATAGCCGGTGCCGGCGAAGATATGGGTCTCGATAAACTCCAGCTTGCCGTTCTCGCGCACCGGTGAGTAGGTGACGATAAACAGCGCATCGCCGAAGGTTTCCAGCTTGGGGCGGCTGTGTTTTTCCAGGGCGTCTTCGATAGCCAGTTCATGCAGGTTGAACTGGCGCTGCAGGTTGCTCAGCTCCTGGGCATTGGGCTCTTCCAGGCCGATCCACACAAAGTGCCCGGGTTTGGCGGCCCAGGCCGCGCCTTCATCAAGGGTGATATCCGTGACTTTCTTACCGGCGCTGTAGACGGCGGCTGCAACAACTCTACCCATGGTGCTGGTCACTTCTTATAAAGGGGACAGGTGTTGGGCAGCTTAGCTGGAAGGGAGTTCTATTGTTGCGGCGCTTTGAGTTCGCGGTCCATTGCGGCAATACATTCATCCATCTGCGCCTGGCAAGCCTGCATCAATGCTGGGACGTCATCCGACGTCAGCCCGACGGTAGGAATCGGCGTCAGCGAGCGTATGAGCACATCACCGCTGTTCCAGCGATTGAGCCGCATGTGGGTGACGTAATTGCTGACACACACCTGCACGATGGGCACGCCGGCCGCGATCGCCATATGAAACGCGCCTTTCTTGAATGGCCGCAGGCCTTTGCCGAGGTTGCGCGTGCCTTCCGGAAACACCCAGATCGAGGTGTCTTCATGCTGCAAGGTGTGCGTGGTGGTGAGTATCGCGCGGCGCGCCTTGTGCGCGTTGCCCCGGTCGATCAGCACATTGCCTGCCAGCCAGAACAACTGGCCGAACAGCGGCACCCATTTCAGGCTCTTTTTGGCGATACACACCGTACGGTAGGGCACCACGTTGCCACAGACAAACAGATCGTAATTGGACTGGTGATTGGCGATCACCACGCAGGTGCCAGGCTTGTTGCGCAACGAGTCGACATCGGCCTTCACGTTTAAACGCAATATCCACATGGCCGGCAACGCATACAGGCGAGCGCACAGGCGACTGTTGTCCGGGTTGAAAGGGCGACAGAGCCCAATCAACACGCCTAGCACGCCGGCGAGGATAAAGTGCAGGCCCATCAACAACATACGCAACAGGAAAAGCATCGACACGGCCTATGCGGGCAAAAGGTGGCTCAGTGTACGGTTGTGCACTGTATTCAGCAATTGCCCCTATCGAGGTAGGGGATGGCGTTTCGGATTTGCGTGTAAGAAAAAGCCCGACGAAGGTCGGGCTCTGGCACAACAACTGTAAGCACTTAGCTCAGGCTGTGGCTCTGGTCCCGAATGATCGCGTCGTCCAAGGCTTCCAGCAGCGCCTTACGCACTTTCAACTTGGTGTGCTTGTGGGCGTTCATATTGATCTTCTTCAACTGCCGCGCAGCTTCCAGGGCTGCTGCGTGCAAGTCTTCCGGTGCGACCACCTTATCGAGGAAACCGGCGTGCAACGCGCCTTGTGGATCAAACATCTCGGCATTGATCACCGAGCGATGGAACGCCGACTTGCGTAGACGATCCCGCGCCAACTCGATCCCGGCGTGGTGCATGGTCATGCCGATCGCCACTTCATTCAGGCCAATGCTGAACGGGCCTTCCACCCCAATCCGATAATCCGCCGACAGCAACAGGAAAGCGCCCTTGGCCACCGCATGCCCAGGGCACGCCACAATCACCGGGAACGGGTGCGACAGCAGGCGCCGCGCCAACGTCGAGCCCGACGTCACCAGGCTGATCGCCTCTTTTGGGCCGGCCGTCATTACCTTCAGGTCGTAACCACCCGACAAAATCCCCGGCGTGCCGGTGATCACCACCACCGCCCGATCTTTCTCGGCCTGGTCCAGCGCCTCATTAAACGCACTCACCACCGCCGGAGAAATGGCGTTCACCTTGCCGTTGCTCAAGGTCAGGGTCGCGATACCGTCTTCGAGGTGGTAGGCAATCAACTCACTCATGACGCGGTTCCTTGTAGGACTTGTTATAGAAGAATGCAGCAGACGTTACCCACCACGCCCGCGCCGGTAAAGCGCTGTGACTGACTGGCCAGTCAGGCTTTTCACTCAACCCCGCCCGCAAATGGCCTGCCGCAGGGCGTAGTACCCAGCCTAGACCCTCTTTAACCTGCCCGAGATTGGCACAATCACCACCCCGTACCGGGGCGAATCCGGCATACCCGCCTAAGCGCATGAAAATTCTGAAAAAAACCTTTGCCATCAGCAAGGCTTTCGACTACATTAGCGCGCCTCGACAGACTGAACTGGTTTGACGAGATACGGTGAAGTGTCCGAGTGGCTTAAGGAGCACGCCTGGAAAGTGTGTATACAAGAAATTGTATCGAGAGTTCGAATCTCTCCTTCACCGCCACATTAAGTAAACACAAACCCCCGGTTTTCTAGCGAAAGCCGGGGGTTTGTGGTTTCTGGCGTTTGTAAAAAACAGGCAGGACCCCTGCGGGCTGGCTCTCAGGACAGTGCATACTTGTTCGAAATCTTTGGTAACTCTCCCGCCCCAGCCGGACTGCGTAAATGACCACCCGACCGAAGCCCAAGCTCAACCTTCGCACTCTGATCCTTATTTTTGTCCTGCTCTCTGCGGTCGCAACCCTGGCCAACAGTTTCTGGGTGATGTTCAAGATTCGTAAGCAGGAATTGATTGAGAACGCGCTGGAGGTCAACAAAGCCTATGCCTATAGGATCGCCACGAGTGTCGAGCAGGTATTGCGCTCCGACCTCGATAAGTTGAAGTACGCTTCAGCCGCCATTGGCAAAACGTTTGACGACAAGCGCTATCTGACAGAAGAAACTCAGCGCCTGCTTGGGCAGGATGCCAGTTTCAACTCCGTACTTATCGCCGATGCCACCGGAACCATTATCGCGTCAGCCCCCGAGAGCCTCGCGCTCAATGGCCGTACCCTGCAACACAAGGAACCGCTCAGCCTTCGCGCGCCGATCATCAGCAATGCGTTTGAGTCCATCGCGGGTAATCTGGTGGTGTTTATCTCCCAGCCCGTGTTCGATGGGAAAGGTCAGTATCTGGGCGTTATAGGGGGCAGTGTCCGACTGGAGCAGAGGAATACACTCCAGGCATTGATGGACACCAATGTGCGCCGGGATGGCGCGCATGTTTACTTGATCGATAGCTCACGCCGGGTGCTTTATCACAACGATCCCGAGCAAATCGGCAACATTGTCGCAAAGGGTTCGATCGCCGACGCCGCGCTCAGTCAAGACGCGGGTACGTTGCAGGCAGCGGATGAAAATGGCGTGGAAATGCTCGCGGGGTTCGCCAAGGTAGCCAGCAGCGGTTGGGGAGTGATTTCGCAGCAGCCACTCGACAACATACACGCGCTCCTGCGCCAGACCATGGTCAAGGTTGCACAAGGGATAGCGCCCCTTGCGCTGTTCGGAATCCTCCTGATCTGGTGGTTGGGGGCAAGGATCTCAGCGCCGCTGTCCAAGCTCGCCGACTGCGCCAAACGGTTGGATACGCCTGACAGCTACGAGCGGATCAGTGCAGTCCCGGCGCACTATTTCGAAAGCTGGCAGATTCGCAGGGCGCTGCTATTGGGTGCCAGCCTGCTACAGGAAAAAATCGGCAAGCTGAACCAGCAAGCCCAAACCGATGCATTGACAGGCTTGGCCAATCGTCGAGCGATGCAGGACATTCTGTCGCGTTGGCAGGACGCCGATAAAATGTTCGCCGTCGTTTCCGTGGACATCGATCACTTCAAGCGCGTCAACGACACGTTTGGCCATGCTGTGGGGGATCACACATTGCGGGCCATCGCGGCGCTCATGCAGCAGAATTCACGCTCCAACGACTTGGCCTGCCGGGTCGGGGGAGAGGAGTTCGTACTGTTATTGCCCAACAGTTCGCTTCAGGCCGCAGCCGACGTCGCCGAGCGACTACGATGCTCGATTGCGGCAGCGGATATCGACACAGTCGGGCACATCACCGTCTCGCTTGGCGTGGCGCTTTGGCACCCCGCAAGTGAACCGATCTCTGCCGTGCTTGAGAGGGCTGACCGGTTGTTGTACCAAGCCAAGCAAGAAGGGCGTAATCGGGTCGTGGTGGAGCAGGCCTGAAGGGGCCTCGCACCCGAGGTCAAAACCCGGGAAGGGTTGGCCTCGTCATGCTGGGTACGCAGCTGTCCAGCCTCATGCTAAAGATGCAACCACGCCAAACTTCCTAACACCACGGCTACCCCTGCCGCCGTATACGCCAAGCGTTTCAACCACTCCTTTCTTGTCAGCAACGTAATCGCCGCCAGCGAAATTGCGATCTGAATCGCGGTCATTGCCTGGGCCCAGCGGTGATGCTGGTGCAGGGCCTGTTCGGATTTTTCATCCCATTGCCGAGACGTGGCCTCAAGTTTCTCCGCTTGTTTGCGCACGTCTTCCTTCTGGTTTTTGTAGCGTTCGCTCTCGTCCTTGTAATGCGCGGCGTCCACGCCGGGAATATGCATGGCCAGTTCCGCCAGGTTCTGTCGGCTGGATTTGGCCTGGTAGTAATTCCACTGGTTGGCGGCTTCGGTCTTGAAGATGGCGGCGTTGTTCTTATCCATCGCCGCTTCGCTTTCGGTGGAGCCGGCCTGGTAGCTGAGCATGGCGCCGAGGGTGGCCATCAGTGCTGTCATGACGGCAATGCGGCTGGCGAAATTGTCCCCGCGGGCGTGGGCATGTTCGGTGGTGTGTTCGAGATGTTTTTCGTGGGGGCTGGGGACTTCGAAGGCTTCGGACATGGCGGCGGCTATGAAGGGGCTGAGGGACTGTGATTCTTCACCACCGCAGCTGTCTCCAGCCTGTCGATAATGTCGGATCAGCCGGGTGTACACCGCGATATTGATCGCCAGCACCGCCGCGCCCAGCAGCCACTGGATTTGCGGCGTCAGCCCGGCCGGGTAGATCAAGGTGAGGATGTAGTGTTCGACAGCATGAGGCTGTCGGCGGCGAGACGGTAGAGCATGGCGGGCACTTCAGAAAGGCGAGGCGTACAGTCTAAAGGGTTGCTCGCAGGTAAGCGCGGCCGCTATTGTGCTGAATCCATTTAGTCCTTCCTCCCAGGATCTGTTGTGATGAATGCACCGCGTACCGCTGCTCCGATCAAGGCTGTGATTTTCGATATGGACGGGTTGTTGCTGGATACTGAAGGCATCTACACCGAAGTCACGCAGATCATTGCCGAGCGTTATGGTCGTACCTATGACTGGGGGATCAAGCAGCACATCATCGGGCGCGGGGCACAGGACCTGGCGGATTATGTGGTCAAGGCGTTGAATCTACCGATCACCCCGGCGCAGTTTCTGGAAATCCGTGAGCCGCTGATGAGCGAGCGCTTCCCCAAGGCCCTGGGCATGCCCGGTGCCGAGGCGCTGGTGCGGCACTTGAAGGCGCACAATATTCCGATTGCCGTGGGCACCAGTTCGTCGCGCAATTCGTTTGGCCACAAGACCACGCTGCACCGCGAGTGGTTTGGCTTGTTCGACACGATCGTGACTGCTGACGACCCGGAAGTCGGTGCTGCCAAACCTGCGCCGGATATCTTCCTCACCGCTGCCCGCCGCCTGGGCGTGGCGCCCGAAGATTGCCTGGTGTTCGAAGACTCACCGTTTGGCGTCACCGCTGCCAAGGCGGCCCATATGACCGCCATCGCCGTGCCCGATGAAGCCATGGCCGACAGCAAGTACCCGCATGCCGACCAGATCATCCGCAAACTCGCGGACTTTGACCTGGCTGCGTACGGCCTGCCGCCCCTCTCCTGAACCTGTCGGTCAAAATGTGGGGGCAGGCTCCCGATGGCGGTGTGACAGTTGGTATCGTTATTGACTGAACCACCACCGTCGGCAGCACGCCCCACATTGGGTTTTGCATTTCTGCAGAAAACCTATGCGCTGAACCCGCCATCGATGGTCAGGCTGGCGCCAGTGATGTAGCCGGCTTCCGGGCCTGCGAGGTAAGCCACAAAGCTGGCGATTTCCTCTACGTGCCCATAACGCCCCACCGCCATCAAATTCATCAAGCTTGCCGCGAACTCACTGTTCGCCGGGTTCATATCGGTGTCCACCGGCCCAGGCTGCACGTTATTAATGGTAATACCCCGTGGCCCCAGATCCCGCGCCAAGCCCTTGGTCAATCCCACCAGCGCGGCCTTGCTCATGGCATACGGCCCGCCACCGCCAAACGGCATGCGCTCGGCATTGGTGCTGCCGATATTGATCACCCGGCCACCTTCGCCCATATGCCGGGCCGCTTCCTGGGTGGCGATAAACACGCTGCGTACGTTGATCGCCAGGGTCTGGTCGAAGTCTTCCAGTTTGAAATCTTCCAGCGGGGCGATGGCCAGCACGCCGGCGTTGTTCACCAGGATATCCAGGCGCCCAAAAGCGGCGACGGTGGCGTTGACGGCGTTGCGAATCGCGCTGGCATCGGCGCTGTCGGCCTGAATCGCCAGGGCTTTGCCGCCTTCGTTGATCACGCTGTTCTGCAATTCTTCAGCCTTGGCGGCTGAGCTCACGTAAGTAAAGGCGACGGCTGCGCCTTGTGCTGCAAGACGTTTGACGATGGCGGCGCCGATGCCGCGAGAACCGCCTTGTATCAAGGCGACTTTGCCGCTGAGGTTAGGGGTGGTCATGTCGATCTCCTGGCTGTGCAAGGCCCAATGCCTTGTTGTTGGAACCGAGTATCGACCCCGCCCACCCCAACCGGTAGACCGTGATTGCTATAGTCTGTGTAAACCAAAAGTTTAGAGTGTGGCCTTATGGAGAGCTTTGGCAGTATCGAATGCTTCGTACGCAGCGCCGAAGGTGGCAGCTTTGCCGAAGCCGCGCGCCACCTGAGCCTGACGCCGGCGGCGGTGGGCAAAAGCGTGGCCAAGCTGGAAGTGCGTCTGGGTGTGCGGTTGTTCCAGCGCAGCACGCGCCGTCTCGCGCTGACCGAGGCCGGCAAGCTGTTCCTCGAAGAGGTCAGCGCCAGCCTCATCACCATCCAGAATGCCGTGGCCAACCTGGCCAGCGCCGAGGGGCGGCCGGTGGGCACGCTCAAGGTCAGCATGGGCACGGTGTTCGGCAATCGCTATGTGGTGCCTTTGCTTGGCGCGTTCATGCAACGTTTTCCGGATATCCGCCCGGACTGGCATTTCGATAATCGCCAAGTCGACCTGATCGGCCAGGGCTTTGATGCCGCCATCGGCGGTGGTTTCGAACTGCCCCAGGGTGTGGTGGCGCGCAAGTTGACCCCGGCGCACCGGGTGCTGGTGGCCTCGCCGGATTACCTGGCGAAGCGCCCGCCGGTGTCGGTGCCTGAGGATTTGGCGCGTTGCACCGGCATCCTCATCCGTTCACCGCAAACCGGCCGTGTGCGTTCCTGGCAATTGACCAGCATCGAGCGCGACCACAGCCCGTTGGTGCTCAAGCCCGGCATGACCATGAGCGACTCCGAAGCCGCCTGCTGCGCCAGCGCCCAGGGCCTGGGCATCGCCCTGGTCAGCATGCCGATGGCCGTGCCGTTCCTCGACAGCGGCGCGGTGGTTCGTGTGTTGCCCGATTGGTATGTGGATGACGGCAATATCTCCATCTACTACGCCGAGCATAAATTGCTGCCCGGCAAGACCCGGGCGTTTGTGGATTTCATCATCGAGCAGTTCGCCGAGCAGAACTTGGGCCAGAGGTTCAGCGCACTCTAAGGCCAGGCACAGTTCAAGACGTGTGTGGGGGCGTGCCCCGATAGCAGTGGGTCAGTCATCCATCAGCCAGCTGACACCCTCGCATCGGGAGCAAGCCCTCACATTCGATCTCAACGGCCGAACGTGCCCGGCCAGCCCATGATCTTTTTAGGCCTTGGCGTCGCATAAGTCCGAATTTTGGACGTCGACAGCCCCAACCGCACCAACGATTCGGCAATCGTCACCGCCGCCGTCACCCCATCCACCACCGGCACGCCGGTGCGCTGGCGAATGTGTTCGTCCAACCCGGCCATGCCGCCGCAGCCCAGGCAGATCACTTCGGCCTTGTCTTCCCCAATGGCCAGCTCCGCCTGGCGCACAATGGCTTCCATGGCGGCCAGCGGGTTTTCTTCCAATTCCAGCACAGCCATGCCGCTGGCCCGCACCGAGGCGCAGCGTTGGTACAGGCCGGCGAGCTTCAGGCGGTCTTCAATCAGCGGCACCGTGCGGTCCAGGGTGGTCACCACCGAATAAGCGTGGCCCAGGAACATGGCGGTGCTGGCGGCGGCTTCGGTGATATCCACCACCGGCACGTTCAACAATTCCTGCAAGCCTTCGCGGCCATGTTCGCCGTAGCCGGCCTGGATCACTGCGTCGAATGGCTGGTCGTAAGCCATGACCCGGTCCATCACGGCGATGGCCGCCAGGTAGCTTTCGAAATTGCCCTCCACCGACTCGGCGCCAAAGTACGGGGTGAGTCCGACGATTTCGGTGCCCGGCGCCGCCACGGCCCGCGCTTGCTGGGCGATGGTGTCGGTGATGGAGGCGGTGGTGTTGACGTTGACCACGAGGATACGCATGGAATGTCCTTGATTAATGACTGACGTTATCGACTGCAATGCTTTCGCCGCTGACATCGGCGTAAAACGGTTCGCGCTTGGCGATCAGCAGGTACAGCACCCCTGCAATACCGGCGCCAAACAGCCAGGAAAACGGCGAGACGCTGGCAAAACCCGGCAACAGCGCCAGCAGGATGGCGATCACCGCCGCAGGAATAAACGCCGCGACGGCACGTAAATTGACCCCACGGCTGTAGTGATAAACGCCTTTCGGATCTTCGCTGTACAACTGCGGTACATCCACCTGGCTTTTACGGATCAGCCAGTAATCAACCATTATCACCCCGTACAGCGGCCCCAGCAGCGCGCCCAGGCCGGAGAGGAAATACACAATCACCAAGGGGCTGTTGTAGAGGTTCCACGGCAGGATCAACACCGCCACGGTGGCGCTGATCAACCCGGCACGCCGAAAGTTCAGGTACTTGGGCGCCAGGTTGCTCAGCACAAAGGCCGGGGCGACGAAATTGGCCATGATGTTCACCGCCACGGTGACAATCAGGAACGCCAGGCAACCCAGCACGAGAAAGAAGGTGTTGGGGATGGCCGCGATGATTTCGGTGGGGCTTTCGATCACTCGGCCATTGAGCTGAAATTGCCCGCCGCACAGCAGCACGGTGATGGCGGCGAACACCAGGATGTTCACCGGCAGGCCCCAGAAATTACCGACCTGTATGGTTCTGCGGCACGGTGAAGAGCGGGCGAAATCACAGAAGTTGAGGATCAGCGTGCCGTAGATCGCCAACCACAGCGCGCCGCCGGCAAAGATATTGCGCCACATCTCGCCGCCGCTCAGGGGTTCGCGGATCGACCAGGCAATATTGCCGCCCGCCTGGAAGTACATCCAGCCGGCCAAGGCAGCCATCGTTGCCAGGATCACCGGCCCGGCGAAGCCTTCGTAGCGCCGCACCATCTCCATGCCGTAGGCCAGGATCACCAGTTGCACGAACCAGATCGCCACAAAACACACCCAACCCAGGGTGGATAAGCCCAGGATCGCGTTGTGGTCATACTCGGCAAAGCCTGGATGAATTGCCGTCAGCAGCACGCGGAAAACCACCGATGCCAGGTAGGTCTGGATACCAAACCAGGCAATCGCAATCACCGCACGGATCAGCGCCGGAAGCTGCGCGCCATGAATACCGAAACTGATACGGCTGATCACTGGAAACGGCACCCCGGTCTTCTGGCCCATATACCCCGACAGGTTCATGAAGAAGTACACCAGCGCCGCGCCGATCCCCAGGGACAGCAGGATTTGCCAACCGCCCAGGCCCAGCGCATACAGGCCGATGGCGAACGAATAATTGGCGATGTTGTGCACGTCATTGGTCCACAGCGCAAAAATGCTATAGCGCCCCCAACGCCGGCCTTCCACCTTGGTAGGCGCCAGGTCCTTGTTGTGCAGGCGTGGGCTGAGTACCAGCGGGCCGGGGCCGGCGGCCTCGGGGTTCAAGGCTGAAGAGGGCAGATCCAGTGCGAGGTCATTCGAGAGGCTAGTACGCATTCCGGCAGGCTCCAGCACATCTGCAGCAAAGCGGCGGATGGCAAAGTGTATGTAGGTTTTGTATTTATTGTATACAAATCACTTTTCACCTTAAGCCACATGCGTGCCAGTTTTGGATCTATGAAAACCCTGGCTAATTTCGTTTTAATAGGGCATCTAAATAACTGGCTGAATTTAAAGATTTATAAATTGACCGATTGAACAGTTATTTATTTTTAAGGTGTAAGCGTGGGGTTCAACGAGACAGACGATAGTCGGGGGCAGGTGTTACGTTATGGTGCGTCTGAATAAGAATTGCACACATAAATGGCACCAATGGTTACATGTGTGTGTACATTTCAAGCCTAAATACAAAACAAATGTGGAGGGGCTTGCCTCCGATAGCGGTGTTTCAGTCAAACATACGCTGACTGACAGACCGCTATCGGGGCAAGCCCCCTCCCACATTTTCCAACCGCGTCAACCCTCACGCCTTGCTGATGATGTTCCCCGCATGCAGCCCGCATTCCTTCTGCGTGGCCTCTTCCCACCACCAGCGGCCTTCGCGCTCGTGTTGGTTGGGCAACACCGGCCGGGTGCATGGCTCGCAGCCGATGCTGATAAAGCCGCGTTCATGCAGGCTGTTGTAGGGCAGTTCCAGCATGCGGATATAACCCCAGATCTCTTCGCTGGTCATTTGCGCCAACGGGTTGAACTTGTACAGGGTGCGTTCCGGGGTGGAAAAGGCTGTGTCGATCTCCAGCACCGCCACCTGGCTGCGGGTGCCGGGGCTCTGGTCGCGGCGTTGGCCGGTGGCCCAGGCGCTCACGCCGGACAATTTGCGGCGCAGCGGTTCGATCTTGCGCACGCCGCAGCATTCGCCATGGCCATCCTTGTAGAAGCTGAACAGGCCCTTTTCCTTGACGAACGGCTCCAGCTTGCTCTGGTCCGGCGAGATCAGTTCGATGTCGATTTTGTAGAACTCGCGTACCTGCTCGATAAATCGGTAGGTCTCCGGATGCAGGCGGCCGGTGTCGAGGCTGAACACCTTGACGTTCTTGTTCAGCTTCCAGGCCATGTCCACCAGCACCACGTCCTCGGCACCGCTGAAAGAGATCCACAGGTCATCGCCGAACTGGCTGAACGCCAGCTTGAGAATGTCCTGGGCGGATTTGTTGGCATAGGTCGTGGCGAGTTCAACGACGTCGAAGGCTTGGTTCATCAGGACGGTTCCTACAGGTCAGTGGCGCTGAGCGCTCTCTAGGTGGGCGATGGTAACAAAATCCGCTCTGCGTTGCGGCGGCGAGCTTGAATCGCTAGAGTTCGGCAGTCGTTTTGCCCGCTCAACCAATAAATCCAATGGAGTGTCTTGTGGAAATTGCCTGTCTTGACCTGGAAGGGGTGCTGGTTCCGGAAATCTGGATCGCCTTCGCCGAAAAAACCGGTATCCAATCCCTGCGGGCCACCACCCGCGACATTCCCGACTACGACGTGCTGATGCAGCAACGTCTGCGCATCCTCGACGAACACGGGCTCAAGCTTGCCGACATACAGGCCGTGATCGCCACGCTCAAGCCGCTGGAAGGCGCCATCGAGTTCGTCAACTGGCTGCGCGAGCGCTTCCAGGTGGTGATCCTGTCCGACACGTTCTACGAGTTCTCCCAGCCGCTGATGCGCCAACTGGGCTTCCCGACCTTGCTTTGCCACCGTCTGATCACCGATGAAAATGACCGGGTGATCAGCTACCAACTGCGCCAGAAAGACCCCAAGCGCCAGTCGGTGCTGGCGTTCAAGAGCCTGTACTACCGCGTGATCGCCGCCGGCGATTCCTACAACGACACCACCATGCTGGGCGAAGCCGACCGTGGGATTCTGTTCCACGCGCCGGAGAATGTGATTCGCGAGTTCCCGCAGTTCCCAGCGGTGCATACGTTTGAGGATTTGAAGCGGGAGTTCATCAAGGCTTCGAATCGGACGTTGAGCCTGTAAGTCATTCAGTTGATGCCCAAAGCCACGAGGGTCGTGCGTTACAAACTTTCCAAGGTTTGTAACAGCACCCGTACCTTGGTCAGCGACTCCTGATACTCCGCCTCCCACTGCGAATCCGCCACGATCCCGCCTCCGCCCCAGCAGCACACCTGGCCATCCTTGACCAGCAAAGTGCGGATGGCGATGGAGCTGTCCATCTCGCCGCGCACGTCCAGGTACACCAGGGAGCCGCAATACAAGCCGCGTCGCGTCGGCTCCAGTTCGTCGATGATCTGCATTGCGCGGATCTTCGGCGCACCGGTAATGGACCCGCCGGGGAAGCTGCCGGCGATCAGGTCGAGGGCGTCTTTGTTGTCGGCCAACTCGCCGATAACGCTGCTGACCAGGTGATGCACGTTGGGGTAGCTTTCCAGGCTGAACAACTCCGGCACGCTCACCGAGCCGGTGCGACAGGTGCGGCCGAGGTCGTTGCGCAGCAGGTCGACAATCATCAGGTTTTCGGCGCGATCCTTGGGGCTGGCCAGCAGTTCGGCGGCGTGGGAGGCGTCTTGTTCAGGCGTTGCGCCGCGTGGCCGCGTGCCTTTGATCGGGCGGGTTTCAACCTGGCCCTCGCTGACCCTGACGAAGCGTTCCGGTGACAAGCTCAGCACCGCGCCGGCATCCGGCAGGCTCTGGAAACCGGAAAAGGCGTTGGGCAGGCTGCGCGCAAGGCGCAATAAGCCGCCCATGGATCACCGATGCACGGCGCGCGAAAACGCTGGGCAAAGTTGACCTGGTAGCAGTCACCGGCCTGGATGTAATCCTGAATGCGCACGATGGCCTGGTGGTAAGCCTCAGGGGTCAGGTCCGACTTCATTGGTCCCTTCAGCGCGAACGGCGCCGTGGTCTCGGCCGTCGGTTGACTGAACAGCGCGATCAAGCGTTGCCGCTCGCTGTCAGCCAGCGCCGGGTGGAACACCAGTTGACTGGTTTGCACCTGGTGATCACTGATCAGCGCCCAGGCATACAAACCGAAGCGCGCGTCCGGCAGGTGCAAGTCATCCACCGCCAGGTGCGGCATTTGCTCCAGGTGTCGGCCAAAGTCATAGCTCAGGTAGCCGATCAAACCACCGACAAACGGCAAGGTGTAACCGTGGGGCAGGCTGGCGTTACCCAACTGAGTCAGGTTTTTACGCAAACGCTGCAGGAAATCGCTGCCGCTTTCGTCGGGCTCCACCGCCAAGGTCGCCTCGGGCCAGGCGCTGAGCAGGTCATAACGCCCGCGCTCGGCCACCGGCCGGCCGCTGTCGAGTAGCACCGCGCCGGGCGCATGGCGAATCGCCGCAAAATACTCGGCGGGGTTGGCCCGGTAGGGCAGCGGGTGTACGGAACAGGTCGACATGCGGGGTGGATCAGCCAAGGCGCGGGGAGGGGATTGTAGTCCCCCGTAGGATTTGCTCCTAGAGGGGATGTCGGGGATAGACAGTTCGAAGGCCGGATCAACCTTCGACGGGCGGAATATGCCCAAACATTTCCTGTACGAACTTCACTCGTTCTTCCACCGTTTCCGTCACGCCGGCAGCTTTCAGCGCTTCCAATCGGGCCTCCACCGCATGGGTGCGCAGGGTCAGCCCACAGTCGTTGGCGATCTGGATATTCAGCCCCGGCCGTGCATTCAGCTCCAGAATCAGCGGGCCTTTTTCCTGGTCCAGCACCATGTCCACGCCGATATAGCCCAACCCGCACAGCTCGTAGCAGCCCGCGGCGAGCTTCATGAAACCGTCCCAGTTGGGCAACTGCACGCCGTCCACCGCGTTGGTGGTGTCGGGGTGCTTGGTAATGATGTTATTCAGCCAGGTGCCACGTAGGGTCAGGCCGGTGGCCAGGTCCACGCCCACGCCGATCGCGCCCTGGTGCAGGTTGGCCTTGCCGCCGGACTGGCGGGTCGGCAAGCGCAGCATGGCCATCACCGGGTAGCCCATCAGCACAATGATGCGGATATCCGGTACGCCTTCGTAACTGATGCTTTTGAAGATCTGGTCGGGCACCACGCGGTATTCGATCAGCGCACGGTCACGGTGGCCGCCCAGGGAGTACAGGCCGGTGAGGATGCTGGAGATCTGATGTTCGATCTCTTCATGGCTGATGATTTTGCCGGACACCGTGCGATAGCGCCCTTCAAAGCGGTCGGCCACGACGAGGATGCCATCCCCGCCGGCACCCTGGGCCGGCTTGATCACGAAGTCGCTGCGCCCGGCGATAATTTCGTCGAGCTTGTCGATTTCCTTCTCGGTGGAGATCACCCCGTACATTTGCGGCACATGGATGCCGGCGGCGATCGCGCGTTCCTTGGTGATGATTTTGTCATCCACGATCGGGTACAGGCTGCGCTTGTTGTACTTGAGCACGTAGTCGGCGTTACGCCGGTTGATGCCCATGATCCCCCGCGCTTCGAGGGCTTTCCAGGTCTTCCAGAAGCCGAACATTACGAGTCAGCCTTGAGGAAGGCCTTGAAGCGCACCAGTTCGGTCAGGCGATAGCCGCGATAACGCCCCATGGCCAGCATGAAGCCCACCAGGATCAGCAGGATCGCCGGGAAGGTGAACACGAAGTAGATCAACTCCGGCACGCTCATGATGATGTGCGCCAGGGACGCGGCGAACAGCGTACCAATCGCCACCTTCATCGCATGGCCACCGCCGCGTTCTTCCCAGGTAATCGACAGGCGTTCGATGGTCATGGTCAGGATCACCATCGGGAACAGTGCCACGGAGAGGCCGCGTTCCAGGCCCAGCTTATGGCTGAACAGGCTGATGGCCGCGATCAGTACCACCACGAACGTCAGCACCACCGACAGCCTCGGCAGCATCTGCAGCTTCAAATGTTCAAGGTACGACCTGAGCGACAGCCCCAGCGCGGTGATCACCGTAAACAGCATGATCCCGAAGCCCAACTGCGTTTCGCGGAACGCCAGGGCGATCAACACCGGGGTGAACGTGCCCAGGGTCTGCAGGCCGATCAGGTTACGCAGGATCAGAATCACCAGCACGCCGATCGGGATCATCACCATGATCATGAAGGTCTGCTGGGTTTGCAGCGGCAAGCCATACAGCGAGTATTCGAGGAAATTGGCGTCGGTGTTTTCGTCGGTCAGCTTGGCCAGGCGAATGGCGTTCATCTCGCTGTTGTTCAGGCTGAAGGTGACCATGGCTTTCTTGCCGCCATCGACGGTGATCAGGTTTTCATCGCCGGTCCACCACAGCAGGCGGTCGGCGGGCAGGCCCTGTTCGCCGGTTTCCGGGTTGAAATACAGCCAGTCATTGCCATTGAAGCTGCGCAGCCACAGTTCCGGGGTTTGCGGTTGGTCGGCGACCAGGCGGATGGTGTGCACCTTTTCCACCGGCACATGGGCGATGGACAACAGCAACTCGACGATCTTGGCCTTGTGCGGCGTCGACGGGTCGCCCGCCAGCAACAACTTCACATTGTCGTCATTGAGGTTGTTGGTGCGCTTGATCGCTTCGGTAATGAAGGTCTCGACGTCGGCCGAATGCTGGCGGATCGGTGCCAGCAGGGCTTCGGCGGCGATTTTTTCCGGGCCTTCCACGGCGATGCTGTCGCGGAAGGTCGGGCCTTTGATCTTGGCTTTTTCGCCGCTGTAACGCTTGGTCAGCACCAGGCGGTAATACAGGGTCTGGTTGCCCTTGGCCCGGCGTGCCGACCAGGTGACCTTGCGGTTACCGTCGATGCGGTTGACGCTGACCCCGTAGTTATTGGAAATGAAACTCTCATTAAGGCTGACGAAGTCGCGGCTCAAGGGGGGCACGAACATCTGGATTTTCACCGGGTCTTTCGGGCTGGCGACGAACTCGACTTTGGCGTCGATGTTCCACAGGTCGTCGGTGGCGTCCTCGGTGACGGGAATGCCCAGCACGAAAATCTGATAGGCGGTGACCGAAATACCCAGCACCACCAGGATGGCGATCAGGATTTTCAGGTGCAGGGTAAGAGAGCGCATTCGGTTTACTCGGCGGTATGAGCGTCGGCGGCGCAGGCGGGTTTGCCTGCTGCGTATTTAAGACTGGGGTCGATCAGCGCATCAAAGCGTTTCAACGCTTCGGAGCCGATCAGCAGCGGGTATTGGAAAGCGCTGCGGTCAGTCAAGTTCACTTCGATGCTGCGTAAAGCGCTGCCCATGCAGATATCCAGGGAAATCACCGGGCGGGCGGTGTAGTTCTTGTCTTCATCGGGGTCGTAGTCGCCAGCGCGGCGCTTGATCTTGCTGACGCGGGCCAGGGGGCGCTCGATGGGGTGGGAATGGGCGGCGTCGATGGCCAGGTAGAACCGCACCCAGGATTCGCCGTTGCGCTTGAAACGCTTGATATCGCGGGCGCTGAGGGACGCGGTCTTGGCACCGGTGTCCAGCTTGGCGGCGACCTCCAGGTCGATATCAGCCAATTGGGCATATTCGTTGAGGCCATACACGGTCTTCTCGGCGGCAACGCCAAGGCTCGGTAGGCACAGTAGGCAAAACAGGGGGAAGGGCTTGAGTCTCATAGATCCTGAGGCGGTGCAGTGCGATGTTCAATTCAAGGCGACTGGCATTGCTGCGCAAACTCCCTCGTGCGCCGTTTCATCCAATGATGTCAGGCAAAATCGGCGGGCATTCTAACATGATGCTTTTTTGGCGCCAGCGCTGGCAGGCGGCCATGCTCTCGGTGAATACGTTGAGGGTTATTAGACGATTGTCGACAATGTGGATTTATTCTTTGACTAATGCAGGCTGATTGGCTAGTTTTTGCGGCATTGCTTTTAAAGGTGTCGACAATATGTGGGTTCAATCGGAATCTCCGGTCGCTGCTTCCGACGAGTCCCAGACAATGTCGGAGAACGTCTTCCGGCGTATCCAGGCCGCCATCGTCAAGGGCGAGATCGCCCCCGGCAGCAAGATCTCCGAGCCGGAACTGGCGCGCACCTACGGCATCAG
The DNA here is from genome assembly GCF_054668275.1 of Pseudomonas sp. S3_A03. Lineage (NCBI taxonomy): Bacteria > Pseudomonadati > Pseudomonadota > Gammaproteobacteria > Pseudomonadales > Pseudomonadaceae > Pseudomonas > Pseudomonas sp. S3_A03. The sequence continues at coordinate 2,542,263 of NZ_CP162753.1, read as the reverse complement.
CCGCGGCCCGCTGCGCGAAGCGATCCATCGTCTGGAAGGCCAGCGCCTGCTGGTGCGCGTGCCCCATGTGGGCGCCCGCGTTGTGTCGTTGAGCCATGCCGAGCTGGTCGAGCTCTATGAGATCCGCGAGTCCCTGGAAGGCATGGCCTGCCGCTTGGCCGCCGAGCGCATGACCGACGCCGAAATCGAAGAACTGCGCCAAGTGCTGCATACCCATGAACGGGATGCGGCATTCCAGGCCGGCGTCGGTTACTACCAGCAGGAAGGCGACTTCGACTTTCATTACCGGATAATTCAAGGCGCGGGCAACCGCACCCTCACTCAAATGCTCTGCGGCGAGCTGTACCAGTTGGTGCGCATGTACCGCATCCAGTTCTCCGCCACGCCGAATCGTCCACGCCAGGCTTTTGCCGAGCATCACCGCATTCTGGACGCGATTGCCGATCGCGACGGTGAATTGGCCGAATTGTTGATGCGCCGGCATATCGGCGCTTCCAAACGCAATATTGCCCGTCACTTTCCGGACGGCGCCCCTGATAGAGGTGAGTCATGAGTTCGAATAATAACAGCACACCCGGCCAGCGTTTCCGTGACGCGGTCGCCAGCGAGCATCCGTTGCAGGTGGTCGGCACGATCAACGCCAACCACGCCCTGTTGGCCAAGCGCGCCGGCTTCAAGGCGATTTATCTGTCAGGCGGCGGCGTGGCTGCCGGCTCCCTGGGCGTGCCGGACCTGGGCATCACCGGCCTGGACGACGTGCTCACCGACGTGCGCCGTATCACCGACGTATGCGACCTGCCGCTGCTGGTGGACGTGGACACCGGGTTCGGTTCCTCGGCGTTCAACGTGGCGCGCACCGTCAAGTCGATGATCAAGTTCGGCGCGGCCGCCATCCACATCGAAGACCAGGTCGGCGCCAAACGCTGCGGGCATCGCCCGAACAAAGAAATCGTCTCCCAGCAGGAGATGGTCGACCGCATCAAGGCCGCCGTGGATGCGCGCACCGATGACAGCTTTGTGATCATGGCGCGTACCGATGCCCTGGCCGTCGAAGGCCTGGAATCCGCCCTGGAGCGTGCCGCCGCCTGTATCGAGGCCGGTGCCGACATGGTCTTCCCGGAAGCCATCACTGAACTGGAGATGTACAAACTGTTCGCTGCCCGGGTGAAAGCGCCGATCCTGGCCAATATCACCGAATTCGGTGCGACGCCGCTGTACACCACCGAACAGTTGAAATCTGCCGATGTTTCCCTGGTGCTGTACCCGCTCTCGGCCTTTCGCGCCATGAACAAGGCCGCCGAAAACGTCTACACCGCGATCCGTCGCGACGGCACCCAGCAGAACGTGATCGACACCATGCAAACCCGCATGGAGCTTTACGACCGCATCGACTACCACACCTTCGAGCAGAAGCTCGACGCGCTGTTCGCCGCGAAAAAGTAACGAACGCGCCTCCCATAACTACAAAATTGGAGAACGAACATGGCTGAAGCAAAAGTATTGAGTGGCGCCGGCCTGCGTGGCCAGGTCGCCGGGCAGACCGCTCTGTCCACCGTGGGCCAGGCCGGTGCCGGCCTGACCTATCGCGGCTACGACGTACGCGAACTGGCCGCCGACGCGCAGTTTGAAGAAGTCGCCTACCTGCTGTTGTACGGCGAACTGCCGACCCAGGCCCAACTGACCGACTATCGCCACAAGCTGAGCAAGCTGCGCGACCTGCCCCAGGCACTGAAAGAAGTGCTGGAACGCATCCCCGCCGACGCCCATCCGATGGACGTGATGCGCACCGGTTGTTCGTTCCTGGGCAATATCGAACCCGAGAAAGACTTCAGTGTGCAACGGGATGTCACCGACCGCCTGCTCGCCGCGTTTCCGGCGATCATGTGTTACTGGTACCGCTTCAGCCATGACGGCAAGCGCATCGACTGCGTGACTGACGAGCCAGGCATCGGCGGCCACTTCCTGCACCTGCTGCACGGCAAGAGGCCGAGCGAGCTGCATGAGAAAGTCATGAATGTGTCGCTGATCCTCTACGCCGAGCACGAGTTCAACGCGTCGACCTTCACCGCACGAGTGTGCGCTTCGACCCTGTCGGACCTGTATTCCTGCGTCACCGCTGCCATCGGCTCGCTGCGCGGCCCGCTGCATGGCGGCGCCAACGAAGCGGCGATGGAGATGATCGAACGTTTCGGCTCTGCCGCAGAAGCGGTGGAAGGCACCCTCGGCATGCTGGCGCGCAAAGACAAGATCATGGGCTTCGGCCACGCGATCTACAAAGACAACGACCCGCGCAATGAAGTGATCAAGGGCTGGTCGAAAAAACTCGCCGACGAAGTGGGCGACACCGTGTTGTTCCCGGTCTCCGAAGCCATCGACAAAACCATGTGGGAGCAGAAAAAACTCTTCCCCAACGCCGACTTCTACCATGCCTCGGCGTACCACTTCATGGGCATCCCGACCAAGCTGTTCACGCCGATCTTTGTCTGCTCGCGCCTGACCGGCTGGGCCGCGCATGTGTTTGAGCAGCGTGCCAACAACCGCATCATCCGTCCAAGCGCCGAGTACACCGGCGTCGAACAGCGCAAGTTCGTGCCAATCGAACGTCGCTGAAGACCGGCGATCCTGAAGTGGAATGAGATCAAATGTGGGAGGGCGGTGCGACGACTCGACTTGCCCCCTTCCACATTTAAATCGCATGTCAAATCTGGATCAGTGGGTCCCTCTTGCAACCACCGTGACCGAGTCCTGACGATGAACACTGAATTTCGCAAACCGCTGCCCGGCAGCCGCCTGGATTACTTCGACGCCCGCGCGGCAGTCGAAGCCATCACCCCCGGCGCCTACGCCACGTTGCCCTATACCTCCCGCGTGCTCGCTGAAAACCTGGTGCGCCGTTGCGACCCGGCCACCCTTGAGGCGTCCCTGAGCCAACTGATCGAACGCAAACGCGACCTCGACTTTCCCTGGTTCCCGGCGCGGGTGGTGTGCCACGACATCCTTGGCCAGACCGCGCTGGTCGACCTCGCCGGCCTGCGCGACGCCATCGCCCTGCAAGGCGGTGACCCGGCGCAGGTCAACCCGGTGGTGCCGACCCAGTTGATTGTCGACCACTCCCTGGCCGTCGAGGCCGGTGGTTTCGATCCGGATGCGTTCCAGAAGAACCGCGCCATCGAGGACCGCCGCAACGAAGACCGTTTTCACTTTATCGAATGGACCAAAAAAGCCTTCAAGAACGTCGACGTGATCCCGCCGGGTAACGGCATCATGCACCAGATCAACCTGGAGAAAATGTCCCCGGTGATCCAGGTGCGCGACGGCGTGGCCTTCCCCGACACCTGTGTCGGCACCGACAGCCACACCCCGCATGTGGACGCCTTGGGCGTGATCGCCATCGGCGTCGGTGGCCTGGAAGCCGAGAGCGTGATGCTCGGCCGCGCCTCGTGGATGCGCCTGCCCGAAAGCGTGGGCGTCGAGCTCACCGGCAAGCTGCAGCCGGGCATCACGGCCACCGATATGGTGCTGGCGCTGACCGAGTTCCTGCGCAAGCAAAAAGTCGTCGGCGCGTGGCTGGAGTTCTTTGGTGAAGGTGCGTCGGCGCTCACCCTGGGCGACCGCGCGACCATCTCCAACATGGCCCCGGAATACGGTGCCACGGCGGCGATGTTCTACATCGACCAGCAAACCATTGCCTACCTCAAGCTCACCGGCCGCGAAGACGAACAAGTCGCGCTGGTCGAGCAGTACGCACGCCACACCGGGCTGTGGGCCGATGACCTCAAGGGGGCGCAATACGAGCGTGGCCTGAGCTTCGACCTGTCCAGCGTCGTGCGCAACATGGCCGGCCCGAGCAACCCCCACGCCCGCGTCGCCACGCGTGACCTGGCTGCTCAAGGCATTTGCGGCCAGTGGGACGACGTACCGGGGCAGATGCCGGACGGCGCGGTGATCATCGCCGCCATCACCAGTTGCACCAACACCAGCAACCCGCGCAACGTGATCGCCGCCGGCCTGCTGGCGCGCAATGCCAACCGGCTGGGGCTGACGCGCAAGCCGTGGGTCAAATCGTCCCTGGCGCCCGGCTCGAAAACCGTGGCGATGTACCTGGAAGAAGCCGGCCTGGGCCATGAGCTGGAAAAACTCGGCTTTGGCGTAGTGGCCTTCGCCTGCACCACCTGCAATGGCATGTCCGGCGCGCTGGACCCGGTGATCCAGCAAGAGATCATCGACCGCGACCTGTACGCCACCGCCGTGCTTTCGGGCAACCGCAACTTCGACGGGCGGATTCACCCGTACGCCAAGCAAGCGTTCCTGGCGTCGCCGCCGCTGGTGGTGGCCTATGCGATTGCCGGCACCATCCGGTTCGACATCGAAAAGGACGTGCTTGGCCTGGATGCCGACGGCAAGGAGATCCGCCTGCAGGACATCTGGCCGAGCGACGAAGAAATCGACGCGGTGGTCAAGGCCTCGGTCAAGCCCGAGCAGTTCCGCGCGGTGTACATTCCGATGTTCGCGATCCACGAAGACACCGGCCCCAAGGTCACGCCGCTGTACGACTGGCGCCCGCAAAGCACCTATATCCGCCGCCCGCCGTACTGGGAAGGCGCATTGGCCGGTGCGCGCCCGCTCAAGGGCATGCGCCCGCTGGCGGTGCTGCCGGACAACATCACCACCGACCACCTGTCGCCTTCGAACGCGATCATGCTCGACAGCGCCGCCGGCGAATACCTGGCGAAAATGGGCCTGCCGGAAGTCGACTTCAACTCTTACGCGACCCACCGTGGCGACCACCTGACCGCGCAACGCGCCACCTTCGCCAACCCGAAACTGTTCAACGAAATGGTGCAGGAAAACGGCAAGGTCAAGCAGGGCTCCCTGGCGCGCATCGAGCCCGAAGGCAAGGTTACGCGCATGTGGGAAGCCATCGAAACCTACATGGAACGCAAGCAGCCGCTGATCATCATCGCCGGTGCCGACTACGGCCAAGGCTCCTCCCGCGACTGGGCCGCCAAGGGCGTACGCCTGGCCGGTGTGGAAGCGATTGCCGCCGAAGGGTTCGAACGTATCCACCGCACCAACCTGGTGGGCATGGGCGTGTTGCCGCTGGAGTTTCTGCCGGGCACCGACCGCCACACCTTGCACATCGACGGCAGTGAAACCTATGACGTGGTCGGCGAACGCACACCGCGTGCGCAGTTGACCCTGGTGATCAACCGCAAGAACGGCGAACGTGTCGAGGTGCCGGTGACCTGCCGCCTGGACACCGCCGAAGAAGTGTCGATCTACGAGGCGGGCGGCGTGTTGCAACGTTTCGCCCAGGACTTCCTGGAATCGGCGGCGACCGCCTGAGAAGAGGATGCATATGGCACCTGTAGCGCAAATCAAGATCCCCGCCACCTATATGCGTGGCGGCACCAGCAAGGGCGTATTTTTCCGCCTCCAGGACCTGCCCGCTTCGGCGCAGGTCCCGGGGAAGGCCCGCGATGCCTTGTTGCTGCGAGTGATCGGCAGCCCCGATCCCTACGACAAGCAAATCGATGGCATGGGCGGCGCCACGTCCAGCACCAGCAAGACCGTGATTCTTTCCAAGAGCACCCGTGCCGATCACGACGTGGACTACCTGTTTGGCCAGGTCTCCATCGATAAGCCCTTTGTCGACTGGAGCGGCAACTGCGGCAACCTGTCGGCGGCGGTGGGTTCGTTCGCGATCAGTGCGGGTTTGGTCGAGCCGGCTCGAATCCCACACAACGGCGTGGCCGTGGTGCGCGTCTGGCAGGCCAATATCGGCAAGACCATCATCGCCCGCGTGCCGATCACCGACGGCGCGGTACAGGAAACCGGCGACTTCGAACTGGACGGCGTGACGTTTCCGGCTGCCGAAGTGCAGCTGGAATTCATGGATCCGGCGGCGGAAGAAGAGGGCGGCGGTGGCTCGATGTTCCCCACCGGCAACCTGGTCGACGATCTGGAAGTACCTGGTATCGGCACCTTCAAGGCCACGCTGATCAACGCCGGTATCCCGACGATTTTCATCAACGCCCAAGACTTGGGTTATACCGGCACCGAGCTGCAAGGTGCGATCAACGGCGACCCCAAGGCCCTGGCCATGTTCGAGACCGTGCGTGCCCACGGCGCGCTGCGCATGGGCTTGATCAAGCACCTGGACGAAGCGGCCCAGCGCCAGCACACGCCGAAGGTCGCGTTTGTGGCCAAGCCTTCCGATTACGTGGCCTCCAGCGGCAAGGCGATCAAGGCCGGGGATGTGGATTTGCTGGTGCGTGCGCTGTCCATGGGCAAGCTGCACCACGCGATGATGGGCACGGCGGCGGTGGCAATTGGCACGGCGGCGGCGATTTCCGGGACCTTGGTCAACCTCGCGGCCGGTGGCATTGAACGTAACGCCGTGCGCTTCGGGCATCCGTCCGGCACCTTGCGCGTGGGTGCTGAAGCCACCCAGGTGAACGGCGAATGGGTCGTGAAAAAAGCCATCATGAGCCGCAGTGCGCGGGTGTTGATGGAAGGTTGCGTGCGCGTCCCCGGCGACTCTTTCTAAAGCCCAACACCAATTCCCTGTGGGAGGAAGCAAGCCTCCCCCCACAAGGGACATAAGCAGGCATACAGACCTGCGACACGATCAACCCTGACCCTGAGGATGGAACAACCCTAACTTTTGGAGCACTGCCATGAGCACCAACGTCGACCAGAACAATCGCCCCGACTACGACCAGGTCCTGCAGGACATCGCCGACTACGTCCTCAGCTACCGAATCGACTCGCCGCTCGCACTGGACACCGCGCGCAACTGCCTGATGGACACGCTCGGCTGTGGCCTGCTGGCCCTGCGTTTCCCCGAATGCACCAAGCACCTCGGGCCGCTCGTCGAAGGCAGCGTGGTGCCGTTCGGCGCACGCGTGCCGGGCACGTCATTTCGGCTGGACCCGGTCAAGGCGGCGTGGGACATCGGCTGCATCGTGCGCTGGCTCGACTACAACGACACCTGGCTCGCCGCCGAATGGGGCCACCCTTCCGACAACCTCGGCGGCATCCTCGCCGTGGCCGATCACCTGTCGCAAAAACGCCTGGCCAATGGCGACGCGCCGCTGACCGTGCGCGTGGTGCTGGAAGCGATGATCATGGCTCACGAAATCCAGGGCGTGATCGCGCTGGAAAACTCGTTCAACCGCGTCGGCCTCGACCATGTGCTGTTGGTGAAAGTCGCCTCCACCGCCGTCACCGCCAAACTGATGGGGGCCAATCGTGAGCAATTGCTTGCGGCCTTGTCCCACGCGTTTGTCGACGGGCAGGCGCTGCGGACTTACCGACATGCGCCGAACGCCGGTTCGCGTAAATCCTGGGCGGCGGGTGATGCGTCGAGTCGTGGCGTACGCCTGGCGGATATCGCGCTGCGGGGCGAGATGGGCATCCCTGGTGTATTGAGTGCGCCGCAGTGGGGGTTCTATGACGTGCTGTTCAGCCACACCAACAAGGATCTGGCCCTCAAGCCCGAAGACAAACGTGCGTTCAGCCTGTCCCAAGCCTATGGCACCTACGTGATGGAAAACGTGCTGTTCAAGATCAGCTTCCCCGCCGAGTTCCACGCGCAAACGGCTTGCGAAGCGGCGGTGACCTTGCACCCGCAAGTCAAACATCGCCTGCATGAAATCGAGCGTATCGTGATCACCACCCACGAGTCGGCGATCCGCATCATCTCCAAGGTCGGCCCACTGGCCAATGCCGCCGACCGCGACCACTGCCTGCAATACATGACCGCCGTGCCCTTGGCGTTCGGCACGCTGGTGGCCGAGCACTACGAGGATGCGTTCCACGCCGCGCACCCGATCATCGACGTGTTGCGCGACAAGATGGAAATCGTCGAGGAACCGCGCTACAGCCGTGAGTACCTGGAAGCCGACAAGCGTTCCATCGCCAATGCGGTGCAAGTGTTCTTCGTCGATGGCACCTTTACCGAGCAGGTGGCGGTGGAGTATCCGATTGGCCATCGTCGCCGTCGTGCGCAGGGCATTTCGTTGCTGGAAGACAAGTTCAAGGCCAACCTGTGCACGCGGTTTACCGGCCAGCGCAGTGCCGAAATTTTTGCCTTGTGCAAGGATCAGGCGCAGCTTGAGGCCACGCCGGTCAACCGCTTCATGGACCTGTTCGTGATCTGAAAAACGGTGCAGGACTAAATTGTGGGAGGGGCGGTGCCCCTCCCACATTCATGATCGCGTTTACTCAAATCGCAGTATCACCCTGCGGTTGTGCTTGCTCTTTTTCTCGATTTTTTCGCAGAACACCCGGCCGATTTCCTCGGTGTTGAGCACGTGGGTGCCGCCGCAGGGCTGGATATCGATGCCGGCGATTTCAATCACCCGTACCGAGCCCTGGATCACCGGCGGCGCCACCGCCTGGGTGCGGGTGATCTGCAGCAGGGTGGCGTATTCCGTGGCGGCCATCGACAGGGTTTTAACCGGGTGGGCCTGTTCTATCAGCGTATTGAGGTCGCGAGTGATGCTGTCTTTGTCGAGGGTCATTTCCGGTAAATCGAAATCCAGGCGGCCCTTGTCGGCGCTGATGCTGCAACCGGTCACGGGGGCGTCAATGATCGAGCACAACAGATGCAGGCAGGTGTGCATTTTCATGTGTTGGTAGCGCCGCTCCCAATCCAGGCCGGCGTCTACCTGCACGCCGGCGGCCAGTTGCTGCGGGCAGTGTTCCACCTGGTGCCAGATGATCGAACGCAATACCGGATCGCGCACCGTGCCGGTCACGGCTACCTGCGTGCCATCGGGCAGGCTCAAATGCCCGGTGTCGCCCGGCTGGCCGCCACCGGTGGGGTAAAACAGCGTGTGCTCCAGGGCAACGCCGTGTTCGCTGACGGCAATCACCCGTGCGCTGAAGGCGTTCTGGTAGGGCGCGCTGTCGAACAGCGCCAGGGTTTCCATGGTGTGCACGGACATGTTCAACCTCCGACGATCAGTGGGCTGGCTTGCAACAGGTGACGCACCATTGCGCTCAAGCCAGGGGGAGAGAGCAGGGTGATTTCAAATTCGGGGCCGCAGACTTTCAGGTTCAGCGGCAGGCGCGGCAGGTGGTCGCCAGTTGCCACGCGGTGCAGGCGAAATTGCAGGTGGTGGCGTTCCTTGACCGTGGGTTCGAGCATCAGCCCCGGCAAAGGGTGGAAATCGGCGTCGAGCACCGTGACCTTGTGGCTGGCATTGATCTCGCCGACCACGTGCAGGCGCTCATCCAGGGCGAAGGCTCCGAGGTAGTTGCTGTGGTCCGATTCATCGTTTTTTTGCAGTTGGATCTGGTTGACCACCTTGACCTTGGTTCCGGCGGGCACGTCCTGGGTGATCACGCACGAAGGGCTGATAAACACGTTATCGCCGATCAGTACATAGCCCAGCACGCGAGCCCCGGAGCCGACTTCGACATTGTTGCCCAGGCGCGGGTGGCGCTTGCCGTCGGGGTTGTTGGCGATACCGCGAGCTCCCAGGGTCACGCCGCAGAGGATGTAGCAGTCGTTGCCGATCTCACAGGTTTCACCGATCACCGTGCCGTAGCCGTGGTCCAGCACAAAGCGCCTGCCGATGCGCGCTGCCGGGTGAATCTCGGCCCCCGACAACACCTTGCCCTGATTGCTCAGCTTGAGGGCGATGCGTGAGAACACGCCGTTGGTCTGGTCGGGGAAGTTCCACACCAAGTGTGCAAGCCGGTAATACAGAACGGCTTTGAACGAAGCATAGGACTCCAGGATCAGTTCACCGCGCCCACGGGACGCCGGGTCGCGGTAGGCATAGGCGATCAGGTCTTCGGCCACCGCCTGCGCAGCGTTTTGCACCAGCGGCGCCAGATGCGGTTCGAGCTGTTTCATCTGCATGGGCGTGAGGGTTCTGATGAGGTGGGTGAGCAACTCATCGTGCAGTTGTTGCATGTCGATAAAGCCGCCCATGGAGGCACCCCCGCAGTCTGGATGGTTGGAAACCCGGTTATTCGAAGTTGGGCAGGTAGCTGTCGGCATTGTCGTAGACCATGGTCAACACCACCGTTTCGGGCGGTAGTTCGGGGGCGAGCCTGGCGATGGCCACCATGTTGGCGGCGGAGGACAGTCCCAGGCTGATGGCGTCGGTGCGCATGATGCGTTTCATCATGTCGAGGCAGTCCTGGCGCGAGACCTTGAGCATGCCGTCGATGACATCGAGGTTGAGGATGCTCGGGATCAGGCCAATCGACAGGCCTTGGATATGATGCGGCGCGTGCTGGTTTTTCAGCAGGTCACATTCCTCAGGTTCCACGCCCATTACGCGAAGCCCGGGCCAGGCGGCTTTGAGGGTTTCGCCGATGCCGGTGATATGGCCGCCGGTGCCGATGCCGCTGATGAAGTAATCCACGTGACGGTCACCAAAGGCGCGGAGGATTTCCGGTGCGGTGGTGTCGCGGTGGGTCTGCGGGTTGGCGCCGTTGCGTTGCTGGTTGAGCATCACGTAGCTGGGGTTTTCCAGCTGCAGTTCCATGCACTTTTCACCGTGGGAGTTGTTACCGAGACGGCTGTCCGACAGCACCACCTTGGCCCCGTACAGGCGCAGTAGCTTCTGTTTTTCGGGGCTGTAGTTGTCGGGAATCACCAGCACCACCTTGTAGCCCAGCACATTGCCGGCCATTACCAGACCAATGCCGGTATTGCCGCCGCTGGGCTCGATAATGGTTTGCCCGGCATCACGGATCAGCACGCCGCGGCGTTCGGCGTCGAGGATCATGCCCAGGGCGATGCGCGCCTTGTGGCTGCCGCCGGGGTTCAGGGATTCCAGTTTGGCGTAGACCTCGATACCGAGGTCTTCGGAAAACTGCGCCAGGCGCACGATCGGCGTATGGCCGATGGCGTCGAGAATTGAGTTATGCAGCATCGTTCAGCCCCTGCTCAGTACAACGGCATGTCGGGTTCGACGTCGCGAACCCAGTGTTTCATGCCGCCTTGCAGGACTTTGGTGTTGGCGAAGCCGGCGGCAATCAGTGTGCTGGCGGCTTGCTCGGCGCGGGTGCCGGCGTAGCAGATCAGATAATGGGTGTTATCGCGGCTGAGGCGGTCGAGTTGCCCGTCCAGCTCGGCCAGGGGGATATGCACCACGCCCGGCAACTTGCACACCTCCAGTTCGCTGGCGTCACGCACATCCAGCAGTACGTCGGCGCTGCGAGGGTGTTCGAGCAGTTGCTTGAGTACCCGTGGTTTGATGTAGCGCTCTTGGGCCAGTGACGGCGCGCTGGGTACGGCGTCGGCGCACACGGCCGGCGCCACCGATTCGCTGTGGCGCAGCTGCGAACAGCACGGGCAGTCGGCGCGGCGCTTGAAGCGGATCTCGCTGAACTTCATCGCCAGCGCATCGAAGCGCATCAGGCGCCCGGACAGAGGCTCGCCAATGCCGATCAGCAATTTGATCGCCTCGGTGGCCTGGATCATCCCGACCACGCCAGGCAGCACGCCGATCACCCCGCCCGCGCTGCAATTGGGGGCCAGTTCCGCCGGCGGTGCCTGGGGGAACAGGCAGCGATAGCACGGCCCGCCTTTATAGTTGAGCACGCTGATCTGGCCGTCGAAGCGATAGATGGCGCCATACACCAACGGCTTGCCCAATTGCACACAGGCGTCGTTGACCAAGTAGCGCGTGTCGAAATTATCGGTGCCGTCGATCACCAGGTCATAGGCCCCCACCAGCTCCAGGGCGTTGTCGGCATTCAGGGCGGTGTTGTGGGCGTTGATCTGGATATGGCGGTTGAGGTCCTGCAGGCGCTGCTTGGCGGACTCGACTTTGGGCATGCCCAGCGTGCCGTTGCCGTGGACGATCTGGCGTTGCAGGTTGCTGCTTTCCACCACGTCGAAATCCACCAGGCCCAGGGTGCCGATACCGGCTGCCGCCAGGTACAGGCTGATGGGCGAGCCCAGGCCGCCGGTGCCGATGATCAGTACCTTGGCTTTCTTGAGGTTCAGTTGGCCTTCGCGGCCGACGCCCGGCAGGGTGATGTGGCGCACATAACGCTGTACCTCTTCGTTGCTCAGGGTGTCGACGTCGATGCCGCCGGACGTCGCGAGCAACACTTCGATCCGGGCTTTTTCCGGCAAGGGTTCATCGGCTTCAATCAACGCTTCCTCCGCGGTAAACAGGAAGTGTTCCTTGAGCTGGTTGTTCTTGTCGTGAAACAGATGCTGGCGCAACTGCGGGTGGTTGGTGCAGAGGTTTTCAATGACTTCGCGCAATGTCGATCCGGGGCCCACGAGGGTCGATTCCGGCAGCTTGGCCACGCGAACCAGAATGTCGGGGAAAGAGACAGCGTTCATGGACAACTCCGTGTGCAGGTCGTTGAAAGGTTTAAGTGCGAAATGTTTGCCATCCCAGGCAAACAATTTGGAACCCAGGGCCTGGCCCCGGCGAACGTCGACCACTAGGTAGCTGACGGGGTAGATCGGTTCGCCCATGAACAGGGCCTTGTCCTGGTCTTCATCGCTGAAATAGGCGCCCACGTCCGGGTGGGAGTGATAGATCACTACCACCGGGTTGTCGCTGCGAAACGCCTTGTTCATCAGCAGGGTGTCGGCGACCGAAAAGGTGTAGCCGTTGGCCGCGCTGCGTGGGTACATCTCGGGGTTCTTGCGGTGCAGCTCATTCTGGATATTGCTGCCCAGGTACACGCTGCCGTCGGCGAAGACGAAGCCACAGCATTCCTCGGGATAGCTGCGGCTGGCGTGGGCGTAGATCTGTTCCAGGGCGGTGGGGCGGAGGACTTCCATGTTTCTCTCGCGTAGTTGTGGGAGGGTCAATTTTTCTTGGCCAGGAGTTTTTCAACGGGCAACTTGGTGATTGCGAAGCCGGCCAGCAGGATGGCCGAGTACAGCATCAGGTCGCGGGAAATCGACACGCCTTCGTACCAGGCGCCGATGATCACCGCGAACACCGGGAAGATGATGAATACGAACGACAGGATGATCGGGCTCAAGCGCTTGAGCAGCATGAAGTACACGATGAACCCGCCCACCGAGGCCACCAGCCCAAGGTAGAACAGCGCGCTCCAGGAGCGCAGGGTGATGTTTTCGAAGGTGGGCGTTTCAAACCACAGGCCGGCCACGAACAGCATCAGCCCGGCAATGCCGATGGGCAGGGTGTTGTAGGTGATGACGCTGATCGCGCTGCCTTTTTGCTTGGTGATGACATAGCACAAGGCATGCATGATCGCGGCAGTGAGAATCGCCAGTACCCCTAGGAACTCGGCGTGGTCCAAATGCAGGCCCTGGCTCTTGATGATCATGTACAGGCTGCCGAAGCCGATACCGATACCGACCACCTGGGAAAAGTAGATGCGCTCGCGCAGGAACAACGCGGAGAAGATCAGGATGAAGACGGGCATGCAACTGAACAGCAGGGCAGTGAGGCCGGACGAGACATGCATCTCGCCATAGTTGAGCAGGTAGTAGGGCACGCTGAAGTAGGACAGGGTCACGAATACGAAGAACCATCGGCTTTCCCTGGGAAACAGGATCGGCTCGCGGCGCACCATGGCAAAACACAGGAACAGCGGAAACGCGATAAGAAAGCGCAGGCCGGCGGAGGTGAGGGGTGGCACGCTCTCCACGGCGATTTTGATCCCCAGCCAGGTAGTACCCCAACTCAGGCAAACGATAAGAAACATCACACTGGTCACCAGCCCGGCCAACCACTGTTTTTGGGTTTTGGTTTTGGCGGTGTTTTCGATAACGGCGGACATTGGCATCGTTTATTGCTTCCCTGAGCCGGAATTGAACTCTATATTGAGCTTGTAATGAGTTGTAAAAATCGGCGATTGAACCCGTAAAAGCACACTATTAGGGCGAAAGATGGCTGTCAAAACAAATATTGACATGGTGTCAATTATGCGTGAGGGCTTGTCCAACGGGCAGGGCGTGAAGTACAAGCGCCTGTCTGATGTCATGGAGCGGGGCATCCTCGAAGGCTTGATTGAACCCGGACGAAAACTGCCGCCCCATCGGGTGCTTTCCGACAATTTGGGGGTGACCATCGGCACCATCAGCCGGGCCTACGGCGAACTGGAGCGCCTTGGGTTGGTGGTGGCGCGAGTCGGTGACGGTACTTTCGTACGCAAGCGTGGGATGGAACGCCAGCGCGATGAAGGCTTTCGCAACGTCAGCGAGGAGCCGCGCCAGTATTTTGATATGAGTCGCAACATGCACATCCCTGGGCAGGAAACGACCTTCCTGGCCCAGAGCTTCCAGACCCTGTCGACTAATGCCAAATTCCTCCAGGACATCAGCGCCTACACCCCCGATGCCGGGCTGCCGCGTTATCGCGATGCCGGCGCGCAGTGGCTGGTGCAGCGTGATTTTCATCCGATTCCCGAGCAGGTTATCTGCGTCAATGGCGGCCAGCATGGTCTGCTCTGCTCGATGATGGCGCTGTTGCGTGCCGGCGACACGGTGGTCACCGAACAGTTGACGTACCCAGGGCTGATCACTGCCGCGCGCATGCTCGGCATACGCCTGATCGGCCTGGAAATGGACGAAGAAGGCGTGTTGCCGAGCGCGCTGGATGAAGTGTGTCGTAACCATCGGATTTCGGCGTTGTACTGCACGCCGACGATCCAGAACCCCACCACCGCGGTGCTTTCGGTGGCGCGCCGCGAAGCGTTGGTCAAGGTATGCCGCGAACACAATCTGCTGATTCTTGAGGACGAAGCCCACGGCGTGCTGGTGGAAGACCGGCCGCCCCCCCTGAGCCATTTCGCGCCCGAACGGACGATTTTGATCAGCAGCCTGAGCAAGGCGGTGTCCGCGGGCTTGCGGGTGGGTTACGTGCATGCGCCGCCGGCGCTGGTCAGCCGGATTTCGGCCGCGCTACGTTCAACCTGCTGGATGGCCACGCCGGTGACCCTGGAGTTGGCCACGCAGTGGATCGAGAATGGTACGGCCGAATACCTGCTGCGCCAGCAGATCACTGAGATCAGTCGGCGCAAAGCCCTGGTGCGTGACCTGTTGGCCGGCCTGGCGTACCGCACCCACCTCAACAGCCCGCACTTTTGGATTGAGGTACCGGAGCCGTGGCGTGCATCGGAAATCGAGGCGGAGCTCAAGCAGCACAATTACCTGATCGCCACCGCCGAGGCCTTCGCCGTGGGGCAGACGGCGGTGCCGCAGTTTATACGGGCGAGTATCTGCAATACGTCAGGGAATGATCAGTTGTTGCGGGCAGGGTTTGATGCGTTGGCGACGGCGTTGGGGCAGGGTGGGGGCAGGTTTCATCTGTAGATCCGAATGTACACCGACCCACCTTTGGGAGGGGCTGCTGCCCCTCCCGCAGGTTATTTGAAGCGCCGCTCCACGCCTTTCTCCACCAGAATCTTCGCCGAAATCTCTTCCACCGAAAAATGTGTGGAATTGATGTGCGCAATATTCTCGCGCCGGAACAAATTTTCTACTTCGCGCACTTCGAACTCGCACTGGGCGTAGCTGGAGTAGCGGCTGTTGGGCTTGCGCTCGTTGCGGATGGCCGTGAGGCGGTCCGGGTCGATGGTCAGGCCGAACAGCTTGTGCGAGTGCGCGCGCAGGGCGGCCGGGAGCGTCAAGTGCTCCATGTCGTCCTCGGTGAGCGGGTAGTTGGCCGCGCGAATACCGAATTGCATGGCCATGTACAGGCAGGTGGGCGTTTTGCCGCAGCGCGACACGCCGACCAGGATCAGGTCGGCCTTGTCGTAGTAGTGGGTACGTGCACCGTCGTCGTTGTCGAGCGCGAAGTTAACCGCCTCGATACGCTCCATATAATTGGAGTTATGCCCAATGGAATGGGACTTTCCGACAGAGTATGAGGAATGTTCACTCAGCTCCTGCTCCAGTGGCGCCAGGAACGTCGAGAAAATGTCGATCATGAAACCATTCGACGTTGCGAGAATCTCACGAATGTCCTGGTTGACGATGGTGTCGAAAATGATCGGCCGAAAGCCGTCTTTTTCAGCCGCCAGATTGATTTGTTGTACCATGGCCCGCGCTTTATCCACGCTGTCGATGTAGGGGCGCGTGAATTTGGCGAAGGTAATGTTTTCGAACTGCGCGAGCAGGCTTTGACCCAGTGTCTCGGCTGTGATGCCGGTGCCGTCGGAAATAAAGAAAGCAGATCGTTTCATTTGAGCCCTGGGCCTTAAGCTGATGGCGAATCTTGGATATGATAGGCGCGATTTTGCCGTCCCGCAGTGGGCCGCATTCTCACTTATTTTCCAGGTCCAGGCCACAAGCGCTGGCGAACGCTCCTACTGAGCAGCCGGCGTCCTGAGCTTTTCCAACACAGAAAGTGGAGAGATCACCTTGGTAGAGTACGTAGTTTCCCTCGATAAGCTCGGCGTCCATGATGTAGAGCACGTAGGGGGCAAGAACGCATCCCTCGGCGAGATGATCAGTAATCTTGCAGGCGCAGGTGTGTCGGTGCCCGGTGGTTTCGCCACCACGGCCCAGGCTTACCGCGATTTCCTCGAACTGAGCGGCCTGAACGCTCAGATCCACGCCGCGCTGGATGCCCTGGACGTCGATGACGTCAACGCCCTGGCCAAGACCGGCGCCCAGATCCGCCAATGGATCATGGAAGCCGAGTTCCCTGAAAAGCTCAACGAAGAAATTCGCACCGCCTTCGCCACATTGTCTGCGGGCAACCCGGACATGGCCGTTGCAGTGCGCTCCTCGGCCACCGCCGAAGACTTGCCGGACGCTTCTTTCGCCGGCCAGCAAGAGACCTTCCTGAACATCCGCGGCGTGGAAAACGTGATCCGCGCAGCCAAGGAAGTATTTGCCTCGCTGTTCAATGACCGCGCTATTTCCTACCGCGTACACCAGGGCTTCGACCACAAGCTGGTGGCCCTGTCTGCCGGCGTGCAGCGCATGGTGCGTTCGGAAACCGGCACCGCCGGCGTGATGTTCACCCTCGATACCGAATCCGGTTTCCGTGACGTGGTGTTTATCACCGGCGCCTACGGCCTGGGCGAAACCGTCGTACAAGGCGCGGTGAACCCGGACGAATTCTACGTACACAAGCAAACCCTCGAGGCCGGCCGTCCGGCCATCCTGCGCCGCAACCTGGGCAGCAAGGCCATCAAGATGATCTACGGCGACGAGGCCAAGGCCGGTCGCTCGGTGAAAACCGTTGAAGTCGACAAGGCCGAGCGCGCGCGTTTCTGCCTGACCGACGCTGAAGTCAGCGAATTGGCCAAGCAAGCGATGATCATCGAGAAGCACTACAAGTGCCCGATGGACATCGAGTGGGCCAAGGACGGCGACGACGGCAAGCTCTACATCGTGCAGGCTCGCCCGGAAACCGTGAAAAGCCGTACCTCGGCCAATGTCATGGAACGCTACCTGCTCAAAGAGACCGGCACCGTGCTGGTTGAAGGCCGCGCCATCGGCCAGCGTATCGGCGCCGGCAAGGTGCGGATCATCAAGGACGTGTCCGAAATGGACAAGGTCCAGCCAGGCGACGTACTGGTCTCGGACATGACCGACCCGGACTGGGAACCGGTCATGAAGCGCGCCAGCGCCATCGTCACCAACCGTGGCGGGCGTACCTGCCACGCGGCGATTATTGCCCGTGAGCTGGGGATTCCAGCCGTGGTCGGGTGTGGCAATGCAACCCAACTGCTCAAGGATGGCCAGGGCGTAACCGTTTCCTGCGCCGAAGGCGATACCGGTTTCATCTTCGAAGGTGAGCTGGGCTTCGACATCAAGCAGAACTCCATTGATGCCATGCCGGACCTGCCGTTCAAGATCATGATGAACGTCGGTAACCCGGACCGCGCCTTCGACTTCGCGCAACTGCCGAACGCCGGCGTGGGCCTGGCCCGCCTGGAATTCATCATCAACCGCATGATCGGCGTGCACCCCAAGGCACTGCTCAATTACGACGGCCTGCCGCCAGAGATCAAAGACAGCGTCGACAAGCGCATCGCCGGCTACAACGACCCGGTGGGCTTCTACGTCGAGAAGCTGGTGGAAGGCATCAGCACCCTGGCAGCGGCGTTCTACCCGAAAAAGGTCATCGTGCGCCTGTCGGACTTCAAGTCCAACGAGTACGCCAACCTGATCGGCGGCAAGCTCTACGAGCCGGAAGAAGAAAACCCGATGCTGGGCTTCCGTGGCGCCTCGCGTTACATCAGCGAAGCGTTCCGTGACTGCTTCGAGCTTGAGTGTCGCGCACTGAAGCGCGTGCGTAATGAGATGGGCCTGACCAACGTCGAGATCATGGTGCCGTTCGTGCGCACCCTGGGCGAAGCGAGCCAGGTGGTGGACCTGCTGGCTGAAAATGGCCTGTCCCGTGGCGAAAACGGCCTGCGCGTCATCATGATGTGCGAACTGCCGTCCAACGCCATCCTGGCCGAAGAGTTCCTGGAGTTCTTCGACGGCTTCTCCATCGGCTCCAACGACCTGACCCAATTGACCCTGGGCCTGGACCGCGACTCGGGGATCATCGCCCACTTGTTCGACGAGCGTAACCCCGCGGTCAAGAAGCTGCTGGCCAACGCCATTCAGGCCTGTAACAAGGCCGGCAAGTACATCGGTATTTGCGGCCAAGGCCCGTCCGATCACCCTGACCTGGCCAAGTGGCTGATGGAACAGGGCATCGAAAGCGTCTCGCTGAACCCCGATTCGGTGCTGGAAACCTGGTTCTTCCTGGCCGAGGGCCAGGCGTCCGCCTAAGGTCGCTACGTCAAAAGTGCCGGTCACTCGTTGAGGGTGACCGGCATTCTTATCTGTACAGGGCGGGAATCCTTGCGGACGCCGCCCTTTTTTGTGCAAGAGCATTATGCAAAGCAGCAGCAATTTGTTTCCTGTCGCCTTGATCAGCGCTGAACGTCGTGGCGACTTGAGTGAAGACGTGTACCGCCTCAAACCCGGTAACAGCCCCGACGGCACCGTCGAGCTGGCGGTTACCCGGTTGGGCCTGGCCGATGTCGCGCAAACCCGCGGCACCCCGGTTATTTTGTTGCATGGCAGTTTTTCCAATCGGCGCTTCTGGTACTCGCCTAAGGGCATCGGCCTGGGCGCCTACCTGGCGCGGCAGGGGTTTGATGTGTGGATCCCGGAAATGCGCGGTCATGGCCTGTCCAAACGCAACCACGACTACGTCAAAAATCGTATCGCCGATTACGCGCGTTACGATTTACCGGCCATCGGTGCGTTTGTGCGTGAGCAAAGCGCGCAGATTCCGCACTGGATCGGCCACTCCCTTGGCGGTATTACCCTGGCGGCCGCCCTTGGTGGGCAGTTTCTGGGGGCGCCGGCGGTGGCGTCGGTGGCGTTGTTCGGCTGTCAGGTGAGCCGTACCCACTGGCCGTTGAAAATTCCACCGGTGGAGTGGGGCGGCCGTTTCATTCTCAAGCGTCTTGCCCAACTGTCCGGCCCGCGATTCAAACGGGGCCCCGAGGATGAACCGGCCGGGGTGATGATCGAGGCCATGCGCTGGAACGGCCTGTTCGGGCGGTTCGGCGACCGCGAGCGTGACTGGTGGAAGGGCCTGGCGGACGTCGATGTGCCGCTGCTGGCAGTCAGTGCCGTGGGCGACCAACAGGACCCGGACTGGGCTTGTCGCAAGCTGTTCGAGCAGGTCGGCGCCGAGCATCGCCAGTACCTGTGCCTGGGGCGCCAGCAGGGTTTTAGCGGAGATTTCGGCCACGTGGAGATGCTGGTCAGTAAAGCCGCCCAGGTCGAAGTGTGGCCGTTGGTCGAGCGCTGGTTGAAAGACCCGCTCACACCTTTATTTGCGGCGCCGGCCGAGGCTTTGGCGCCGGTCTGATGCAGGGCTCTGCCATGGGCGTTTCGCTCCTGCAAGGTTGCGGCTAAGATATGACGCGTTAAACGCTTCTGGTCATATTCAGTCGCTTCGCCGCTATTGCGTTGCGGTGAAGCGGGTGGGATGTTGCGCGCCGGCCTCGCTGGCGCCTCTTTCGAAAGACACTTCTTTGGCAGAAAGGAATTTTTCAATGAACCATTACGTGACCCCAGACTTGTGCGACGCCTACCCGGAACTGGTGCAGGTGGTCGAGCCGATGTTCAGCAATTTCGGCGGCCGTGATTCCTTTGGTGGTGAAATTGTCACCATCAAGTGCTTCGAAGATAACTCGCTGGTCAAGGAACAAGCTGACCAGCCGGGTGCCGGCAAGGTATTGGTAGTCGACGGTGGTGGTTCTCTGCGCCGCGCGTTGCTGGGCGACATGATCGCCGAAAAAGCCGCGAAAAATGGCTGGGAAGGCCTGGTGATCTACGGTTGCATCCGTGATGTCGATGTCATTGCCCAGACCGATCTGGGTGTGCAGGCCCTGGCCAGCCATCCAATGAAGACCGACAAGCGCGGTATTGGCGACCTGAACGTGGTGGTCACCTTTGCGGGTGTGACGTTCCGCCCGGGCGAGTACATCTACGCCGACAATAACGGTGTGATCGTCTCTCCAAGCCCGCTGAAAATGCCTGAATAAACAGCAATAGCCGACAGGGGTGAGGATGTTCGAGGAAGAAAACGCGCAATGGGGGCTGGTGCACGCCCTGGTGCTGGACGGTAAAGGCGGTGCGCGTTCGATTGCCCGGACTGAGCTCGACGACCTGCAACTGCAGCCCCAGGAAAGCCTGTGGTTGCACTGGGATCGCAGCCACCCCCAAACCCAGACCTGGCTGCGCAAATCCAGTGGGCTGAGCGAGTTCGCCTGCGACCTTTTGCTGGAGGAAAACACCCGCCCGCGCTTGTTGCCGTTGCCGGAGGCCGAACTGCTGTTGTTTCTGCGCGGGGTTAACCTCAACCCAGGGGCCGAGCCGGAAGACATGGTCTCGGTGCGCATTTTCGCTGCCGCCAGCCGCGTGATCTCCCTGCGCTTGCGCCCGCTGCGCGCCACCGATGAGCTACTGGTGGAGCTGGCGGACGGCAAAGGCCCCAAAACCGCGTCTGAACTCATCCTTTATATGGCGCAGTACCTGACCAATAAAGTGCAGGATCTGGTCACGGACCTGTCGGAAGTCGTGGATACCGAGGAAGAAAAACTCGATACCGACGAACGGTATACGCCGGAGCACGGCAGCATTTTGCAGATCCGTCGGCGCGCGGCCGGGCTCAAGCGTTTCCTGGCGCCGCAACGGGATATTTTTGCCCAGCTCACACGCATCAAGTTGCCATGGTTTTGTGACGACGATGCCGACTACTGGAACGAATTGAACAACAGCCTGACGCGTTACCTCGAGGAGCTCGAACTGACCCGAGAGCGCGTGGGGCTTGTGCTTGAGGCCGAAGACCGGCGCTTGAGCGTGCGCATGAATCGCACCATGTACCGCTTCGGGATCATCACCGGAATTTTCCTGCCGATGAGTTTTTTGACCGGCTTGCTGGGGATCAATGTGGGCGGCATACCGTTATCGACGAGCCCTTATGGATTCATGGTTGCTTGCCTGTTGATGGTGTCGGTCGCCCTGGGACAATGGTGGCTATTTCGACGATTACGCTGGGTTTGAGCTGAATATGACCTGAACGTAGGAAGGGTCTCATGTGACCCGACGAATTTTACCCTCGTCTTTTAAAACACTTGCGAGAGGTCTTTTATGCACGATCCGTTCGAACAGTCTTTGCGTGACATGCTCAATGCCTCGCCGTCCAACCGCGACGACGATGCTTGCCTTGGCCGCGTGTTGAAAACCGCCAACCGGCAGGTGGGGGCGGGTGATCTGTTCGGTCTGCTCGGTCGCTGGCTGCCTGCGTTGATGATGGCCCTGAACAACGGTTCGGCCCACGTATCGCCGGTTTCCCGTCATAAACCTCTTGCTCGCACTGCTGATAAGGCTGATTGAATATGGAACTTGATCTCTGGACCCAGAGCCTGGTCACCGCGATGACCGCATTGTGGACCAAGGTGGCGAACTTCATTCCCAACCTGTTTGGTGCGTTGGTGCTGGTATTGCTGGGCTTTGTCGTGGCCAAGCTGCTCGACACCCTGCTATCGAAGTTGCTTGCGAAACTAGGCCTTGACCGCCTGATGGCGGGTACCGGCCTGACCAAGCTGCTGGGGCGCGCCGGGTTGCAAGTGCCGATCTCCACATTGATCGGCAAGATCGTTTATTGGTTTGTGCTGCTGATTTTCCTGGTTTCTGCCGCTCAATCCCTTGGACTCGAGCGAGTTTCAGCTACGCTCGACATGCTGGCGCTGTATTTGCCGAAGGTTTTCGGCGGCGCGCTGGTGCTGCTGGTAGGCGTTCTGCTGGCGCAACTGGCCAATGGGCTGGTGCGCGGCGCCGCCGAAGGCGTTGGGCTGGACTATGCCGCCGGCCTGGGGCGAATCGCCCAAGGGCTGGTGATCATCATCAGTATTTCGGTCGCGATCAGCCAATTGGAAGTCAAGACTGACCTGCTGAACCACGTGATCGTGATCGTTTTGATTACCGTTGGTCTGGCTGTTGCGCTGGCCATGGGCTTGGGAAGTCGGGAAATTGCCGGTCAGATCCTGGCTGGAATCTATGTGCGTGAGTTGTATCAGGTGGGGCAACACGTACGTGTGGGCGAGGTCGAAGGGCAAATCGAGGAGATCGGTACAGTCAAGACGACGGTGCTGACCGACGACGGCGACCTGGTGTCGTTGTCCAATCGGATTCTCCTGGAGCAGCAGGTCAATAGCCGCTAATCCGGCAAACCCTGCTAATGTACGCCGCCGCAAACCCGGCTGACCGGGCTGTAGCGGACATTGACCTGACTGTCGGCACGACTTGTTTTGAATAAAGCCCAAACGCTGTCCACGCGCTATGACCCCCGTGAGCTCTCTGATGAGGAGTTGGTCGCGCGCGCGCACACGGAGCTGTTTCACGTAACTCGCGCGTACGAAGAATTGATGCGCAGATATCAACGCACTCTGTTCAACGTTTGTTCAAGGTATTTAGGGAACGATAGAGATGCGGATGATGTCTGTCAGGAAGTGATGCTCAAGGTGTTGTACGGCCTGAAGAACTTCGAGGGCAAATCGAAGTTCAAGACCTGGCTATACAGCATCACGTACAACGAGTGCATCACGCAGTATCGCAAGGAACGGCGAAAGCGTCGCTTGATGGACGCGTTGAGTCTTGACCCCCTTGAGGAGGCGTCTGAAGAAAAGGCGCCGGCACCCGAGGAGAAGGGCGGACTTGATCGCTGGTTGGTGTATGTGAACCCGATTGACCGGGAAATTCTGGTGCTACGTTTTGTCGCAGAGCTGGAATTCCAGGAAATCGCTGACATCATGCACATGGGTTTGAGTGCTACAAAAATGCGTTACAAGCGTGCTCTAGATAAATTACGTGAGAAATTTGCGGGCGAGACTGAAACTTAGTGCGTGGCAAATATCTCTTACGTGTAGGCAAGTTCTGTTAGACTTGTCGCCGAGTTGTCCCCCGGTTTGTGGGACTGCTTTACAATCACCAGATGGGGATTTAACGGATGAAACTGAAAAACACCTTGGGCTTGGCCATTGGTTCTCTTATTGCCGCTACTTCTTTCGGCGTTCTGGCACAAGGCCAAGGCGCAGTTGAAGGCGAGCTGTTCTACAAGAAGCAGTACAACGATAGCGTCAAGCACATCGAAGACGGCTTCAACCCTGGCGCTCGCATCGGTTACTTCCTGACCGACGACCTGTCCTTGAACCTGTCCTACGACAAGACCAACCACACCCGTTCGAACGACGGTACTGGCAACCAGAAGATCAAAGGTGATACCGGCAGCCTCGTTGCCCAATATCACTTCGGTCAAGCTGGCGTAGACAGCCTGCGTCCATACGTAGAAGGCGGTTTCGGTCACCAGAGCCGTACCAACGTACTGGCTGACGGCCACAGCGGTCGCGACCAGACCACTTTCGCTACCGTTGGTACCGGTGTGAAGTACTACTTCACCAACAACCTGTACGCTCGTGCCGGTGTTGAAGCTGACTACGGTCTGGACAACGGCAAGTGGGACTACTCCGCACTGGTCGGCCTGGGCGTGAACTTCGGCGGTAACGCTGGCGCAGCTGCTCCAGCTCCTACCCCAGCACCAGCTCCAGAGCCAACTCCAGAGCCAGAAGCTCCAGTTGCTCAGGTTGTTCGTGTTGAGCTGGACGTTAAGTTCGACTTCGACAAGGCCGTTGTTAAGCCTAACAGCTACGGCGACGTGAAAAACCTGGCCGACTTCATGGCTCAGTACCCAGCTACCAACGTAGAAGTTGCTGGTCACACTGACTCCGTAGGTCCAGACGCTTACAACCAGAAGCTGTCCCAGCGTCGTGCTGACGCTGTTAAGCAAGTCCTGGTTAAAGACGGCGTGGCTCCTAGCCGTGTAACTGCTGTAGGTTACGGCGAATCCCGCCCAGTTGCCGACAACGCAACTGAAGCTGGTCGTGCTGTTAACCGTCGCGTAGAAGCGTCGGTTGAAGCTACCGCTCAGTAATCACTGAGATGTAGAAAAAAACCCGGCTCCGGCCGGGTTTTTTTGCGTGAAATTTGTCTCAGGCACTTATCGCAGTCGCGACATAAGCCGCCTGTTCGGCGGCGGCGACACGGCCTATCACCAGGATGGCCGGGCTCTTCAAGGCAAATTCGTGTGCATCTTCCTGCATTCTCGATAGATCGCTGCGGCATTCGCGCTGCTGGGGCAGCGACGCATTTTCTATCATCGCGACAGGCATATCCGCGGCCATCCCGCCTTCCAGCAACTGCTGACGGATCTCTTCCAGCTTGGCCACGCCCATATAAATCACCAGCGTTGTGCCGCCTTCAGCCAAGGCACGCCAATTGAGTTGGCTGTCGTCCTGAGTGTGCGCCGTAACCAGGGTCACGCCGCGGCTGACACCACGCAATGTCAGTGGAATGGCGCAGTTGGTCGCGCCCGCCAACCCGGCGGTAATCCCGTTGACCAGCTCCACTTCGACGCCGCGCTCGCGCAGCCACATGGCTTCTTCGCCTCCGCGCCCGAAGATGCACGGGTCGCCGCCCTTAAGCCGCACCACACACTTGCCCTGGCGTGCGTAACGGAGCATCAGGCGGTGGATAAAGTCCTGCGGGGTTGAGCGGCAGCCGCCACGTTTACCCACAGTAACTACCCGCGCCCCGGTGCAGTGCTGTAGTACCACTGGGTTGACCAGGTCATCGATCAACACCACATCGGCTTCGTTCATTGCCCGTACCGCCTTGAGGGTCAACAACTCCGGGTCGCCGGGGCCAGCGCCCACCAGCCAGACTTTTGCATTCATGAGGGTTCCCTCGTGTAGATGAATTCAGCTATGAAAGAGTGAATACAGCAGTATCAGGTTGATCAGCAGCGACAGCAGCGCCAGGGTTCGCCAGACCTTCAACGGTTCGCGCTCCAGCAGTGGCCTGGGGCGAATGCTCAGCTCGCGTCGATCGGCTTGCTCCAGCACCAGCAACCATTCTTCGGCGGTTTCGTAGCGTTGTGCAGGTTGTGCCGCCACGGCTCGTTCCAGGCTGAGCGGTAGCCAGTCCGGCAGGTCGGGGCGATAGCGGCTGGCGCTGAACGGCTGAGTGAACCTGGGCCGCTGGAAGGCTTCGATTTCGCCGTAGGGGTAGTGCCCGGTCAGCAGGTAATACAGCGTGACGCCAACACTGTATAAATCCTGCTGAGGCGTAGGACGCTCGCCATTGAAGGCCTCGGGTGCGATAAAGCTTGGGGTCCCGGGCAGCGCATGGGCTTGATCCTCTGAAAGGCCCGGGCAATATGCCAGCCCAAAATCCAGCACACGCAACTCACCGTCGTCTCCCAGCAGCAGGTTTTCCGGCTTGATGTCGCGGTGCAGGATCTGGCGGCGATGCAACATGCCCACCGCTCGCAGCAAGCGCTCTGCCACGCACTGCCACTGCGCCAGGGGTAACGGGCCCTGGCGCTGGAAAAGTTCGGCGAGGGTCTGTCCCCGATATTCGCGCATCACGTAATACAAATGCTGACGCGCGCTGGCCGCATGAACTTCGGGAAACGCCCGACCGGCCACGCGTCGCAAGAACCATTCTTCCGCGAGCAGGGCCTGGCCGGCGTCGCTGTCGTTGTCGCGGTTCAGCGGCAGGGTTTTCAGGAGCCAGGGTTGCTGCTGGGCATCGCGTACTCGGTATAACAATGACTGGCGGCTTTGCGTCAGCAGGGCGTCTACCTGCCAGCCCTCGAAGTGTTGGCCGGGTTTCAAGGTCGGCGGCACGGGCCACTGCTGCAAGTGCACCAGGGCATCGCCCAGCGTGGCTTCGCCGAGGGTATCGATGCGCACCAGCAGGGCGCTTGCATTGTCCTGGCTACCGGCCAGGTGCGCCGCGTTGACCAGCGTGTTTACCGCCAGGTCCAGGTCAGTCTGCTCGCGCAGGATCGCGCGGATGCTGTGATCGCCCAGGGTGGCCCAAACGCCATCGCTGAGCAGCAGGAAGCATTCGCCCTCACGCAATTGGCCGTCGAGAAAATCCAGCACCAGGTGTTGATCCAGGCCAAGCGCACGCTTGAGCACATGCTGCATGCCCGGCTGCTCCCACACGTGATCTTCGCTGATGCGCTGCAACTCGCCGTCTAGCCAGCGATACGCCCGACAATCGCCCACATGCGCCAGGGTGAAACGTTGCCCGCGAAATACCAGGGCGCTGAGCGTGGTCAGCAACGGCTGGCCACCGCCATTGGCCTGCAGCCAGCGGTTTTGCGCCAGCAGCAAGCGTTCCAGTGCCTGTGCCACGCCCCAGGTTTGCGGCGTGGCGTAGTAGTCCATGGCCAGGGCCTGTAAGGTCGAGCGGGCAGCCAGGCCACCGTCGGCGCATTGGCTGACACCGTCGGCCATGGCGCACAGGTAACCTTTGCTTGCGGCCAGTTCCGCCACGGGCGTGACCACCCGCAGCGCGTCCTGGTTTTCTGCCCGGGGGCCGATGGCGCTGGCCTGGGCGACGCTCAGTTGCAGGCTCATCAGACGCGCGCAGCAGTCACGGCCGCCGAGCCCCAGGTGGTTCTCCAGCGACGCTTGACGCCATGCAGGCCGAACCAGGCCAGCACGCCCAGGCTGGCGAACAACCACAGGGCCAATTGATAGCTGCCGGTGCTTTGCTTGATGGCGCCCATCCCGGCGGCGAGGGCGAAGCCGCCGATGCCGCCGGCCATGCCGATCAGGCCGGTCATTACGCCGATTTCACGCCGGAAACGCTGTGGCACCAATTGGAATACCGCGCCGTTGCCTGCGCCCAGGCCGAGCATCGTGCAGACGAAAAGTGCCAGCGCCGCGTAGGAACTGGGCAGGTTGAAACCCACCGCCGCAATGCAGATTGCCGCCACGCTGTACATGCCGAGCAGGGTACGGATCCCGCCGAAGCGGTCGGCCAGGGCACCGCCCAGGGGGCGCATCAGGCTGCCACCGAACACGCAGGCGGCGGTGTAGTAGCCTGCGGTCACCGGGCTCAGGCCGTACTGGTCGTTGAAGTAACCGGGAAGGGCACTGGCCAGGCCGATAAAGCCGCCGAAGGTTACGCTGTAGAAAAACATGAACCACCAACTGTCGCGGTCACCCAGGGCCTTGAAGTAGTCAGCCATGGATTTCGCTTTAGGGCGCTCAGGCGCATTTTGCGCCAGCCAGGCGAACACGATCAGGGTCAGGATCAGCGGAATCAGTGCGAAACCGAATACATTGCTCCAGCCAAACGCCGCCGCCAGCACGGGCGCCAGCAAGGCCGCGAACACGGTGCCCGAGTTACCGGCACCGGCAATGCCCATGGCCTTGCCCTGGTGTTCCGCCGGGTACCACTGCGAGGCCAGGGGCAATGCCACCGCGAAGGAAGCGCCGGCCATGCCGAGGAACAGTCCCAGCAGCAACGCTTGCTCGTAAGTGTGAATCCCCAGTTTCCAGGCGCCGAACAACGCGACGATCACGATGACCTGACCCATCATCCCGGCGGTCTTGGGCGACAGCTTGTCGGCCAGCATGCCCATCAAAAAGCGCAGCACCGCGCCCGCCAGGATCGGAGTGGCCACCATCAGCCCGCGTTGCTGGGTGGTCAGGTGCAGGTCGGCGGCAATCTGCACCGCCAGCGGGCCCAACAAATACCAGACCATGAAGCTCAGGTCGAAATACAGGAACGCGGCAAACAGGGTCGGGGTGTGCCCGGATTTCCAGAAGCTTGATTTCATCACGCACCTCAACGGTTGGGAGTCTTGTAAGAAGGCCTGGTGATGGAGTCGCCGGCTGAGGCCACCCCACCGGCCCCCATGACGGGGGCCAAAAACGAAAAAACGCCGCCACCGGGTTCGCGTGGGCAAACCGGATGTGCGACGTCTTTGTCGTGGAGGGGCAACCGCCGTTGGTTACCTGTGTTGATTGTTTAGCAAGAGATGAGCCAAATCAGCCGAGCAACTCGCTCATGGCGATAATCTGCTCAGCCACCTGGATCAGTTTCTGCTGGCGGCTCATGGCCTGGCGGCGCATCAGGGTGTAGGCCTCTTCCTCATTGCAGTCTTTCATTTTCATCAACATGCCCTTGGCCATTTCGATGCGTTTGCGCTCGGCCAACTGTTGGTCCCGGGCCTGAAGCTGGGCGCGCAGGGCCTGGTCGCTTTCGAAGCGGGCCATTGCCACGTCGAGAATCGGCTGCAGGCGCTGGGCCTGGATACCTTCGACGATGTAGGCGCTGACGCCAGACTTGATTGCCTGGCGCATCACATCCGGGTCATGTTCATCGGTAAACATCACGATCGGCCGGGGTTGGTCGCGGCTGACCAGCACCACCTGTTCCATCACATCGCGGCCCGGTGACTCGGTATCGATCAGGATCACGTCCGGGCGCACCGTTTCGACGCGTGCCGGCAGGTCGATGGTCAGGCCCGACTCATCGATCACCTCAAAACCGGCTTCGATCAGTGCGGTTCTGAGGCGTCCGACCTTGCGCGGGGTGTCATTGATCAACAGGATTCGCAGCATGGAAGTACTCCTGTCAGCGCAAGGCTTGGCGGCTGGCGTGATCGGCCAGCGCATGCAGGCGAAAGCTGCGGGCGTAGTCGGCCGGGTCAGAGCCATCCCACACCTTGCCGTCGATCAACTGGCTGCTGCGCATGTCGCGTTGCGCTGCACTGATGCCCAACGCCTCGGCCGCCTGGCGATACAGCGCCAGTTGCTGCACCTGGCGCGCAACGCCCAGGTAGTCGGGGTCGTCGCGCAGCAGGCCCCAGCGGCGAAACTGGGTCATGAACCACATGCCGTCTGAGAGGTACGGCAGGTTTACCTCGCCGTCAGCAAAAAAGCGCAGCGCGTGGGGGTCTTGCCACTGGTTGCCCAGGCCGTCGTCATAAGTGCCCAGCAGGCGCGGTTCGATGCAATTGAGCGGGGCATCCAGATAGTCACGGCCGCTGAGCAACTGCGCGGTGGAACGGCGGTTTTCGGTGCTCTCTTCTATAAACCGGCTGGCTTCGAGGATGGCCATCACCAATACCCGGGCGGTATTGGGGTATTGGTCGACGAATGCCTGGGTGCAGCCGAGCACTTTTTCCGGATGATCGGGCCAGATCGCCTGGGTGGTCGCCAGGGTAAAGCCCTGGCTTTGCGCGACTGCGCTGGCGCTCCAGGGTTCGCCGACGCAAAAGCCGTCGATACGCCCGGCCTGCAGGTGTGCAACCATTTGCGGGGGCGGGACCACGACGCTGTCCACGTCCTGCAACGGATGAATGCCTTGGCTTGCGAGCCAGTAATACAACCACATGGCGTGCGTGCCTGTGGGAAAGGTCTGGGCAAAGGTCAGTTTTGTTCGGCTTTGGTGCACGTGGCGGTCCAGTGCCTCAGGAGTGACCACCCCCTGCTGCTGCAGGCCGTGGGAGAGGTTGATGCTCTGGCCGTTCTGATTGAGCCCCATCAATACCGCCATCTCGGTGGGCGCGACGCCGCCGATACCCAGGTGCACGGCATAGATCAACCCGTACAGGCTGTGGGCGGCGTGCAGTTCGCCGCTGACCAGTTTATCCCGCAGGTTGGCCCATGAGGATTGGCGCTTGAGGTTCAGGGTCAGGCCATAGGGCTGGGCGAAACCCTGGGTCGCGGCCACCACCAGGGACGCGCAATCGCTCAAGGCCATGAAGCCCAGGTCGAGGCTGCTCTTTTCCGGGGCATCACTGCCGTTGACCCATGCCAGCGGGTCGTTTATCGGGCTGTTGCCAACCGAATCGCTCATCAACACCTACCTTTTCTTTCAAAAAAAAAGCGCCGTTCCCGCAGATGACGGTGCACGCCATGGCGGGTAACGACGCCTTTGTCCATCAGCCCGCTCCGCCGTTGGTGCGCGCTTTGATACGGAGTGCATAGCAAGGCACATGCCACGGGCCGGCAGGGGCAATCGCTCGTCAACTTTCCATCAAGATTGAAATCGGGCTGGCTCTCAGTATGGCCGCTTCTTAAACCCAGGCCGCCCCAGGAACCCCACGGTGTACGCTGATTTCACTGCATTGATGTCTCGCCTGCGGCGTTGTCGCGGGCTGCTGTTTGCCGCGCTGATGCTGGGGAACATGCTCGCCAGGGGCGCCACCTATGAAGCGCGGGACGAGAGCCTGCACACTGTTTTCAGCGCTTTGTCGGTGCCCTTGGGCGTGCCCGTGGTTGTGAGCCGGGAAGTGGCGCGTCAACGTTTCAGTGGGGTGCTGGCGCTCGACGCATCGCAACAGACGCTGGAGTCCCTGGCGCTGCAGCACGGCTTGATCTGGTATGGCGATGGGCAAGCGATTTTTGTCTATGACGCCAGTGAGGCGAAAAGCTCGGTGGTGGCGCTGCGGCATCTTTCCATCGACCGGTTTCGCAGCCTCATGCGTCGTTCGGGGCTCGATGAGACGCGCTACCCCTTGCGCGTCAGCGAGGGGCGCACCTTCTATGTGTCGGGGCCGCCCAACTACGTCGACCAGGTGTTGCGCCTGGCTCAATTGATGGACCGCCAGCGCGCCGGGCTGCGCGTGGGTAGCCAGGCCTTTGGCGTGGCTCACGTGCTGAATACCCCTGTGGCCGACCGCGAGTACGCCATGGGCGACCAGAAGGTGACCGTGCCGGGCATGGCGTCGACGATCCAGGCCCTGCTGGCGAGTGAGCACAAGGGGCCGCTAGCTGACCGGAGCCTTGGGGTGACCGCTTATGCCGATACCAACAGCCTGCTGATCAAGGGTAAACCTGCACAGGTGAAGTTTATCGAGCAACTGGTGGCGGAACTGGACACGCCCAGGCGAGCCGTCGAAGTCTCGTTGTGGCTGGTGGACATGAACCGTGACGACATGAAAAAGCTGAACCTCGTCCCGGACAATCAAACCAGCGCATCAAACGCGCACGTTCCGGCGCCGCTGGAAGACCGGCAGTTGATGGAGCAGATCGCCGCGCTTGAACGTCGACGCCGTGCAAGGGTGGTGACGTTACCGGTGGTGCTTACCCAGGAGAACGTACCGGCCGTGTTCGAAGACAACCATACCTTTTACCTGCCGGCTCCCGGAAACGACACGGCTGACTGGAAACCTGTGCCCTATGGTTCTCAGGTCAGTGTGCTGCCGCGCATTGTTGAAGCGAATCAAATCGAGATGTTGCTCAATGTGCAGGATGGCCGCCAGGTCAGTGAGGTGGGGCGGCGTGGTAAACCCACAGCCGTTGGGCGTGTGAGTGTGAGCACGGTGGTGCGCGTGCCCCAGGGCCGGCGCCTGTGGCTGGGAGCGTTCCGGCGTGACGCGCGCGAGCCGGCGTACGGCGTGGCGCGAAGCGATCCTGCCGAGGTTCGTCTGTTTGTGGTTCAGGCCCGGGTGGTCAGCAGCGAAGGGCAGGGCATGTCTGCAGGCTTGGGGCCTCCGCCCTTGACTGCGGCGCAGTACGAGCGGGTGCAACGCGCGTTTGTACGACCGGGCAGTGATCTCTCTCCGTGAATAAGGCGTTAACCCATGCATCTGGAAATTCTTCTGCAGGAACAACTGATCAGTCGCAGGCGCCTGGCCGCCTTTGCGCCTGGGAAGGTGTTGCCGTTGGCGCCCACGGTCATCCATAGCGTTGAGGTGCGGGTCAACGGCCAGCTGTTTGCCTTGGGTGAGCTGGTGCAGTTGGAGGATCGACTTGGGGTTGAGCTGTACGAGGTCTATCAACAATGGGCGCCAGATGGTTGAAGAAAATTCCGACAGGGCAGTTCTTGAAGTCGCCGGATCTATGGCTTTTTCCTAGCGTGGCTTGCGAAGCAGGTTTCTATAGTCGTGGCGTGGGCGCTGGAGCCCGTATGGAAAATAAGGATTTCAATGTCATTAGTTGGATGCCGAGGTAGCTATGGCCGTCGTGGATGAACGTATGCCGACGACTTCACTGGTCTTTGCCCATTGGACGTTGCATGGCGATGGCCGCCTGACCGGCAGGACCACGGACGTTCAACTGCCGCCCAAGGAGTTGCAGGTTCTGCGGTTGCTGTTGGGGTCTGGCGGGGTGCTGATGACCAAGGATCATCTGTTGGAGCAGGCGTGGCCCCAGGGGGAAGTTGCCGAGGAGTCGCTGACACGTTGTATCTATTCGCTGCGCAAACACCTTGGCGCCGACAAGACATTTATCAAGACGATCTATGGCAGAGGGTATCGCTTTACATGCCCAGTGGAGACCGAGACGCGCATGAGAGCGGCTGGGCAGGTGTGCTCGACCTGCGGCCGAGTCAGCCATGGGTAGGTTCTGGCGCAGGGCCTTCCTGTTTATGGCGGTGATGAGCAGTGAGCAGGCGCTGGCCTTTTGCTGGGAGGAAACGGCCCGTCGCTACGATATCGAGCCGGAATTGCTGCAGGCCATCGCTGCCGTGGAGTCGGATAATCGGCCAGAGGCGGTCAACCCTGCCAACCGCAACGGCAGCCGGGATATCGGCCTGATGCAAATCAACAGCATCCATTTGCCCCGCCTGCTCCAGTCGGGCATTACCGAGGAGCGGCTATTGCGTGAGCCCTGCCTGTCGGTGGAGGTGGCGGCTTCGATTCTGGCCGAATTCATCCAGCGGTTTGGCTACAACTGGACGGCGGTGGGGGCCTACAACGCGGGCACCGGGCCCGAGCGTGAGGCACTGCGCATGCGCTATGCAGAAAAGATCTGGTCGCGTTATGAGGCGCTGGTGCAGCAGCGTTAGTAAGGTTTGGCCGGCACGCCTCGCGTGCATGGTGTGACCCCGGCTATAATCGGCGCCACCTTTCGCTGCCATCCGAGTCTAGCCCGCCCATGTATACCCTGGCCCGCCAGCTGTTGTTCAAACTCTCCCCGGAAACCTCCCACGATCTGTCCCTGGACCTGATCGGCGCGGGCGGCCGCCTGGGGCTCAATGGCCTGGTATGCAAGGCACCGGCAAAAATGCCGGTGTCGGTGATGGGGCTCGATTTTCCCAATCCGGTCGGGCTGGCTGCGGGCCTGGACAAGAATGGCTCGGCCATCGACGGCTTCGCGCAATTGGGTTTTGGCTTTGTCGAGATCGGCACCGTGACGCCGAGACCGCAACCGGGTAACCCCAAGCCGCGTATTTTCCGCCTGCCGGAAGCGCAGGCGATCATCAACCGCATGGGCTTCAACAACTTGGGCGTTGATCATCTGCTGTCGCGGGTTCAGGCCGCCAAGTACAAAGGCATCCTGGGCATCAACATCGGCAAGAACGTTGACACCCCGGTCGAGCGTGCGGTGGATGATTACCTGATCTGCCTGGACAAGGTCTACGCCCACGCCAGCTACGTCACCGTCAACGTCAGCTCGCCCAACACCCCGGGCCTGCGCAGCCTGCAATTTGGCGACTCGCTCAAGCAACTGCTCGAAGCCTTGCGCCAGCGCCAGGAAGACCTGGCCGTGCGCCACGGCAAACGCGTGCCCCTGGCCATCAAGATTGCCCCGGACATGAGCGATGAAGAAACCGTGCTGGTAGCCCAGGCGCTGGTGGATGCCGGTATGGATGCGGTGATTGCAACCAACACTACCCTGAGCCGGGTCGGCGTCGAAGGCCTGGCCCATGGCGATGAAGCCGGTGGCCTGTCGGGCGCGCCGGTACGGGACAAGAGCACCCATATCGTCAAGGTGCTGGCTGCCGAGCTGGCCGGTCGTTTGCCGATTATCGCGGTAGGCGGTATTACCGAAGGTAAGCATGCGGCCGAGAAGATCGCCGCGGGCGCCAGCCTGGTGCAGTTGTACTCCGGTTTTATCTATAAGGGCCCTGAACTGATCCGCCAGTCGGTGGATGCGATTGCGGCATTGCCCAAAAAAGCCTGAGCCACCGCCCATAAAAAGGGCTCCATAAAGGAGCCCCCTGGGCCGAAGCCCGCCGCCCGGATAGGACGTGCGTGGTTAAGTCGTTACATATTCAAAGGTGGTGTGTCGGAATTAAGTGCCCTGATTAGCCGACGGCGTGAAGTTCGTTGAGTCTGTGGATTCCCGCAGTGCCAGTCATACCGTCCCAGTTGTCGCCGCGTCCTTCTCGCCAGCCGTTGATCCAGGCTTGGCGTACCGACGGTAGAGTAAATGGGCAAAGCTCACGGGATTTGCCATGAACGCCATATTGATATCCGCGTAAAAAAGCTCTTTCCAACGGATCACGCTTAAGTCTTCTCATAGGGTGTTTCCCTCACTTGTTGACTGTCTTGATATCCTTCGGCCTCGTCTGAGGCCGGGCAGAGTTTTTCTGCCGTTGGTGGGCTCGCCGCCGGCGTGGCGAGCCAAGTGTCGGCGTCGTTACGGCGCCAACCTGTGTTGAGTTCTAACCAATAGGTCACATGGATTCAATGATCGTTTTGTCATAAGCACGTAACGATAACGATGCTATAGCCATAAGCTGGGCTGGCTTTTCGCCCCATTTGTGTGGCAAAGCCAGCTATGATGCAGCCTGCATAGAGGACGGGTTGAGTCCTTAAGTGAGAATGTCCTCCTGTTGCAGTCGGTTTTTATTCGACGAAGGGTCGGAATATTTCTTTTTGTTGCTTAAAAAATTCATCCTGCCCCGTCACTAAAGGCTCAAGGGCCCGGCAGACGGGGTGGAACGGCACATTCGTGCCACGCGAGCACTCTTCAAGAAAAGTGCTCGATTGAAAATCGAACCGGCGATGCGTCGCCCGTTCACTTATCGCTGAAAAGCCTGGAATGCCCCATGTCGGACCGTTTTGAACTCTTCCTCACTTGCCCCAAAGGCCTCGAAGGCCTGCTGATCGAGGAAGCCGTCGGGCTTGGCCTTGAGGACGCGCGCGAGCACACCTCGGCCGTGCGCGGCATGGCCGACATGGAAACCGCCTATCGCCTGTGCCTCTGGTCGCGCCTGGCCAACCGTGTGCTGCTGGTGCTCAAGCGCTTCCCGATGAAGGACGCCGAAGACCTCTACCACGGCGTGCTGGATATCGAGTGGGCCGATCACATGGTGTCTGACGGCACCCTGGCGGTGGAATTCAGCGGTCACGGTTCGGGCATCGACAACACCCACTTCGGCGCGCTGAAGGTCAAGGATGCAATCGTCGACAAATTGCGCACCCCGACCGGCGAACGGCCCTCCATCGACAAGATCAACCCGGACCTGCGTATCCACCTGCGCCTGGACCGTGGTGAAGCCATCCTGTCCCTCGACCTCTCCGGCCACAGCCTGCACCAACGCGGTTATCGCTTGCAGCAAGGCGCGGCGCCGCTGAAGGAAAACCTGGCGGCCGCGATCCTTATCCGCGCTGGCTGGCCGCGTATTGCCGCTGAAGGCGGCGCGCTGACCGACCCGATGTGCGGCGTCGGTACGTTCCTGGTCGAAGGCGCGATGATTGCCGCCGACATGGCGCCCAACCTCAATCGCGAACTGTGGGGCTTTACGACCTGGCTGGGTCACGTTCCGGCGCTGTGGAAGAAACTGCACGCAGAGGCCACTGAACGCGCGGCCATCGGCATGAACAAAACCCCGCTGTGGGTACGTGGCTACGAGGCGGACCCGCGGTTGATCCAGCCCGCGCGCAACAACATCGAGCGCGCCGGCCTGAGCCACTGGATCAAGGTGTATCAGGGCGAAGTGGGCACCTTCGAGCCGCGCCCGGACCAGAACCAGAAAGGCCTGGTGATCTGCAACCCACCCTACGGCGAACGCCTGGGTGACGAAGCCAGCCTGTTGTACCTCTACCAGAACCTTGGCGAGCGTCTGCGCCAGGCGTGCATGGGTTGGGAAGCGGCGGTATTCACCGGCGCGCCGGACCTGGGCAAGCGCATGGGCATCCGCAGCCACAAGCAGTACTCGTTCTGGAACGGCGCGTTGCCGTGCAAATTGCTGCTGATCAACGTCAACCCGGACCAGTTCGTCACAGGCGAGCGCCGCACCCCGGAGCAGCGCCAGGCCGAACGTGAGCAGGCCGCTTACGATCAGGCCCCGGTCGAGCCGCAAGAGCGTCAGTACAACAAGAACGGTAACCCGATCAAGCCGGCCCCGGCCCCGGTGGTGGAGCAGGCGCGCTTGAGCGAAGGCGGGCAGATGTTCGCCAATCGCCTGCAAAAGAACCTTAAGTTGCTGGGCAAGTGGGCCAAGCGCGAAGGCGTGGACTGCTACCGTGTGTACGACGCCGATATGCCGGAATACTCCATGGCCATCGACCTGTACCACGATTGG
This sequence comes from Pseudomonas sp. S3_A03, assembly GCF_054668275.1. Lineage (NCBI taxonomy): Bacteria > Pseudomonadati > Pseudomonadota > Gammaproteobacteria > Pseudomonadales > Pseudomonadaceae > Pseudomonas > Pseudomonas sp. S3_A03. The sequence goes on along the minus strand of NZ_CP162753.1, from coordinate 2,505,695 downwards.
GTCCACGTACAGGAATACGCCGCGCCCAAGTCCATCGACCCGGAAAAAGCCTCCGCGCGCATGTTCGATGCCCTGGCCGCCATCCCCCAGGCACTGAACATCGACAAGAGCCGCGTCGTGGTCAAGCGTCGCGAGCGCCAGAGCGGCACCAAGCAGTACGAGCGCCAGAGCGCCCAGGGCAAGTTCACCGAGGTCAGCGAAGGCGGCGTGAAGTTGCTGGTCAACCTCACCGATTACCTGGACACCGGCCTGTTCCTGGACCACCGCCCGATGCGCATGCGCATTCAGAAAGAGGCGGCCGGCAGGCGTTTCCTCAACCTGTATTGCTACACCGCCACCGCCAGTGTGCACGCGGCCAAGGGCGGCGCGCGCAGCACCACCAGCGTCGACCTGTCCAAGACCTACCTGGACTGGGCCCGTCGCAACTTCTCGCTCAACGGTTTCTCTGACAAGAACCGTCTGGAGCAGGGTGATGTGATGGCGTGGCTGGAGGCCAGCCGCGATGAGTTCGACATGATCTTCATCGACCCGCCGACCTTCTCCAACTCCAAGCGCATGGAAGGCATCTTCGACGTGCAGCGTGACCACGTGCAGTTGCTCGACTTGGCCATGGCCCGCCTGGCACCGGGCGGCGTGCTGTACTTCTCGAACAACTTCCGCAAGTTCCAGCTCGAGGACAACCTCAGCGCACGCTATGCGGTCGAGGAAATCAGCGACAAAACCATCGACCCGGATTTTGCGCGTAATGCCAAGATCCACCGGGCCTGGAAAATCACCGCTCGCTGATCGCCGTAGCCAACAGCCGCACGCCTGGTTTATTCCGCGCTTGCGGCTTTTTTGCGCTGGTCAAACCCTGGGTCGGTAGCTATAACTAAGGCCTAGCCAAAGTGACACCCCCGCACGCTGGCGTTGTGAGTGTTGCCTATGCCGTTGCAAGCTGTCCGCCCGAAAATCCTAGGCTTTATCAGTGAACAGGCGTCGGCTTGGCTGGTGGCATTGGTGGTGTTTCTGTCAGGGTGTGCCCTGACACTCGTCGTGGCCTGGGCCGCCTCCGATCTCTATCAGCAACAGGTGCGCCAGCGCTTCCAGTTGCTGGTCAACGAGCGGTATACCCGCTTGCAGGAACGCTTCGATGATCAGGAACAACGCCTGAACAGCCTGCGAAGGTTCTTCGTTAACTCCAATGATGTGTCCCGCGAAGAGTTCGATGGTTTCGCCCAGCCTTTATTGCTGCGCGCCCGTGCCTATGCCTGGGCGCCGCGGGTATTTCATGAGCAGCGCAGCCAGTTTGAGCAAGAAGCGTCGCGCTTGCGCGGTGAGCCTTTTACGATCCGTGAATTGAACTCGGCCGGTGAGTTGGCCCCGGCGCCGGAGCGCGATGAGTACGTGCCGGTACTCTACATCCAGACACAAAGCCAGCTGGGGTCGCCCCTGGGCTTTGACCTGCTGGCCCAGCCCCTGCGGCGCTCAACCCTTGAGCGCGCACAAAAGAGCGGCCGGTTGGCGGTGTCCCAACCGATGCAATTGGTGGGCGTGGAGCCCGCCTACGCCACCGGGGTATTGCTGGTGGCGCCAGTCGCTTCGGAGCAGTCCGCGACTGAGTTTCGTGGCTATGTGATGGCCGTCATCAGCATGCGCCAACTGATGGCCGACGGTTTGCCCAAGCCGGAGCGGGACAACCTGGTGATGCAGATCATCGATACCTCCGACCAGCAAAGCCGCGTGCTGTATGCCTCCGACACTACGTTGGGCGACAGCGGGCTGGTGGGCGCGCGCCGTCTTACCCTGGGTGACCATGTTTACGCGCTCACCCTGCGCCCGAGCCGGGTGTTCGACCAGTCCAACCATTCTTCGCTGACCGCCATCCTGACCATGGGTGGGTTGCTCAGCCTATTGCTCAGCGCCTTGCTCTATGTGCTGGTCAGCCAGCGCCAGCGCGCCTTGAAACTGGTGGAGCAACGCACCGTACAGTTGCGCCTGCGCGAGCAGGAATTGCGCGACGCCCACGGCCAATTGCGCAGTGTGCTGAATGCCGCCACCCAGGTCGCGATCATCGCCACTGACCTGCGGGGCGTCATCAATACGTTCAATGCCGGTGCCGAACAGATGCTCGGGTTCACGGCCGAGCAGGTGGTGGGCAAGTTGACCCTGGAGAGCCTGCACCTGCCGCAAGAGCTGGAAACGCGCTCCGCCAGCCTGAGCGTGACCCTGGGCAAGCGCATTCCCGCCAGCCAGGCGATGCTGGGAGAAAATACCGACAACCTGCATGAAGCCCACGAATGGACCTTGGTGCGCCGCGATGGCAGCCAGTTGACGGTGAACATGCTCGCCACGGTGTTACTCGATGATCATGGTTTGTGGATCGGGCACTTGGCGATCTACCTGGATGTTACCGAGCAGAAGCGCGCCTACGAGGCCTTGGCGGCGCGCGACCGCCTGTTGAAGAAACTCAGCGCCCACGTGCCCGGCGGGATTTTCCAGTTCACCCTGGAACCCCAGGAGAACTGGCGCTTTATCTATGCCAGTGATGGCATGCGCGACATTTATGAAATCGAAACGGGGGTGTTGCAGCAGGACGCGAAGAAGGCCTTCGAACGTATCCATCCGCTGGATGTGGAACGTGTGCGCGACTCGATACGGCTGTCGGCGTTGCAGTTGAGTCACTGGCGCGAAGAGTACCGGGTGATGCTGCCGCAACGCGGCCTGCGCTGGATTCGTGGCGAGGCTACCCCCGAAGAGTTACCCGGTGGCGGTACGTTATGGCACGGCTATGTGTCGGACATTTCCGATCTCAAACGGGTGGAAGAAGAGCTGCGGGCGCTGTCCATTACCGACTCTCTCACCGGTATTCATAACCGTCGTTATTTCCAGGATCGTCTGAAGGCCGAGATGGTTCGGGTCAACCGGACTTGCGGGGCGCTGTCGGTGATCATGCTGGACATCGATCATTTCAAACGGATCAACGACAAGCATGGGCATGCCGTCGGCGATGGCGTGTTGCAGGAGTTATGCAAACGCATCAGCCAGCGCCTGCGGCGCACCGACGTGTTCTGCCGCTTGGGGGGCGAGGAGTTCATGGTGCTGTGCCCCAACACTGACGGTGAGCAGGCCTATAACCTGGCAATGGATCTGTGGCAGTCGCTGCGCAACGAGCCGATGGCCCCGGTGGGTATCGTCACCGCCAGCTTTGGTGTGGCCAGTTGGCGGGTCGACGAAGGCATCGATGGCTTGTTGCTGCGCGCGGACTCGGCGGTTTACTTGGCCAAGCAGACGGGCAGGGACCGGGTGGAAACCGAACTCTTGCGGGTCTGATGGCCGACGCAGGGCAACAGGTGTGCGGTGTCTGTCAGAGTACGGGAGCCGCGGCCGCCAGTTTAGGCTGGCGATACAGGTCCAGCAGCACCTGATCCAACACCGACGAAGCGCCCCATGGCTTCGGATCATTCAGAATCGCTACCACTGCCCAGGTGTTGCCGTTGTTATCACGGCTGAACCCGGCGATGGCGCGCACGGTGTTCAAGGTGCCGGTCTTGACGTGGGCTTCGCCGCGCATGGCGGTGGTCTTCAGGCGTTTGCGCATGGTGCCGTCAGTGCCGGCAATCGGCATCGAGCTGATGTATTCCGCGGCATAGGGACTTTTCCAGGCGGCTTGCAGCATGGCGGCCATCTCGCGGGCGCTGACCCGTTCGGCACGGGACAGGCCGGAGCCGTTCTCCATCACCAGGTGCGGCGCGGTGATGCCTTTCTTCGCCAGCCACTGGCGCACCACGCGTTGCGCGGCCTTGGCATCGTCACCATCGGCATCGTTGCGAAACTGCGCGCCGAGGCTCAGGAACAGTTGCTGGGCCATGGTGTTGTTACTGTATTTGTTGATGTCGCGGATGATTTCCGCCAGGTCCGGCGAGAATGCACGGGCCAGCACCTTGGCATCCTTGGGGACCGGTGCCTGGATATCACGGCCCTGGATGCTGCCGCCCAGTTCCTTCCAGATCGCACGCACGGCGCCGGCGGTGTAGGTGGCGTGGTCCAACAGTGACAGGTAGGTCTGCGAACTGCAGCCGTCGGCCAACTGGCCGCTGACGGTGACCGTTACGCTGCCATCGGCGGCGGTGACCGGGTTGTAGCGCACGTCACCGGTGCATTGCTTGGCGTTGGAAACCTTGACCTGATTGTCGATGCGAATACTGGCGATCGGCGGCTCGACCGACACGATCACGCGCCCGGAGTCATTGCGGGTCACGAAGCGCAAGGCCTTGAGGTTAACCAGCAACGCGTCGGGCTTGACCAGAAACGGTTTGTTCTCGTCATTGCCATCGTCGTTGAACTCGGGCAACTGCGGCTGGATAAAGAAGCCGCGGTCCAGCACCAGGTCGCCGGTGACTTGCTGCACGCCGTTGGCGCGCAGGTCGCGCATCAGCAGCCAGAGCTTTTCCATGTTCAGCTTGGGATCGCCGCCGCCCTTGAGGTACAGGTTGCCCTGCAACACGCCACCGCTGAGGGTGCCGTCGGTGTAGAACTCGGTTTTCCACTGATGGTTGGGCCCGAGCATTTCCAGGGCCGCGTAGGTGGTGACCAACTTCATGGTGGACGCGGGGTTCACCGAGACGTCGGCATTGAAGACGGTGGGGGTGCCTGGCCCGTTGAGGGGGATCATCACCAGGGACAGCGCGGTATTTTGCAGCTTGGCCTTCTGAAGGGCCTGCGCAACGTTGGGTGGCAGGGTGTTATTGACTGGGGCGGCCTTGGCGCAGAAGGCCAGTGGCAGAAGAAAACCGGCAAACAGAACTGAACGCAACGAGGGGGAACGCAACGATTTGATCATAAAGAATAAAACCCTACTGCTGAGGAGGGTGAAAAAAGGCGAGGGGTATGGATGAAAATCCCTCAATGGTCATGAAAGTGTCGGCATTATGCCCCAAGGTAGGCGCACTTGTAGCTGAACCATAGCTGGAAATCGGCGTTTTTTTGCCCGCATCGCACCGCCTGTCCCAGAGAGTCGGGCAATCGCCGCCTTAAACTGCTAAAGTGCCGCCCGTTATTACTTAAGAGGATTGTTCCAATGGCGACTAACCGTTCCCAGCGTCTGCGCAAAAAACTGTGCGTTGATGAATTTCAAGAGCTGGGTTTCGAACTGAACCTGGACTTCAACGAAGGCCTGAGTGAAGAAGCTATCGACGCTTTCCTCGAAGCATTCATCAAAGAAGCCATGGAAGCCAATGGCCTGGGCTACGTCGGCGGCGATGACTACGGTCTGGTTTGCCTGCAGAAGCGTGGCTCGGTATCCGAAGAGCAGCGCGCTGCTGTCGAAGCCTGGCTGAAAACCCGTTCCGAGCTGACCAAGGCTGAAGTCAGCCCGCTGCTGGACGTGTGGTATCCGGAAAAGCCGATCAACGCGGCCAAGTGATACTGAAAAAAACGGCGACCTGAGGGTCGCCGTTTTTTTATGCCTTGCGCCAGTTCAGAATCAGCAGTGTCAACACCCCCGCGACAATTCCCCAGAACGCCGACCCGATGGAAAACAACGTCAAGCCTGACGCGGTGACCATAAAGGTGATCAGCGCCGCTTCCCGTTCCTTCGGCTCGTTCATGGCGATGCTCAGGCCATTGATGATCGAGCCAAACAACGCCAAGGCCGCAATGGACAGCACCAGTTCCTTGGGCAACGCGGCGAACAGTGCCGCCAACGTCGCGCCGAACACCCCGGCAATCCCGTAGAACACACCGCACCACACGGCTGCCGTATAGCGCTTGTTACGGTCTTCATGGGCATGGGGCCCGGTGCAGATAGCCGCGCTGATGGCCGCCAGGTTGATGCCATGGGAGCCGAACGGTGCCAGCACCAACGAGGCCAGGCCTGTGGCGGTGATCAGCGGCGAGGCCGGCACGTTGTAGCCATCGGCCCGCAGCACGGCGACGCCCGGCATGTTCTGTGAGGTCATCGCCACCACGAACAGCGGAATGCCGATGCTGATGGTCGCCGCCACTGAAAAATGCGGCGTGGTCCATACCGGCGTTGCCACTTCCAGGTGAAAGCCGCTGAAATCCAGCAACCCCATCAGACCCGACAGTGCAGTGCCGATCACCAGCGCGGCCAGCACCGCATAACGCGGCGACAGGCGCTTGATGATCAAGTAAGTGAAAAACATCCCCAGCACCAGGCCGGTGCGATGTTGCGCGGCGACGAAAATCTCGCTGCCGATCTTGAACAGAATGCCGGCGAGCAAGGCCGCCGCCAGCGACGCCGGAATGCGCTTGACCAGTTTTTCAAAGCTGCCGGTCAGCCCGCAGATGGTTACCAGCACCGCACAGGTGATGTAGGCACCGATGGCTTCGCCATAAGTCACGCCGCCCAGGCTGGTGATCAATAGCGCGGCACCCGGCGTGGACCAGGCGATGGTAATGGGCGTGCGATAACGCAGGGACAGGCCGATGCTGCACACCGCCATACCGATGGAAATCGCCCAGATCCACGACGAAATCTGCGCCGTGGTCAAGCCGGCGGCCTGGCCGGCCTGGAACATCAGCACCAGAGAGCTGGTGTAGCCGGTCATCATGGCGATAAAGCCTGCGACGATGGCCGAGGGGGACGTGTCGGCCAGCGGGCGCAAGGGCGCTTGAGCGGCGTCGGTCATGGTGAGGTGTTCCTTTTACCGGAGAAATTACAGATTCAAGCCTAAACTCAAACATGACCGCCCCTTGCAATACAGCCGAGGCCGCAAACAGCCGTACAGTGTGTTGGCGCATTGGGTTGTGTACAATGTGCCACGTTTTTAGGTGATACTTGCCAGCGACCCGTTGTTGCCGTATTACCCTAAAGTTGCCGTATTACCGTTAATTCGCCGCCGTTCTCCCTACCCGAGTGCCCATGAACGAACAGTTGCAACCTCTCAAGAAACAACCGCGAGCCGGCAAGGCCGGACGCAGCGGAACCCAGGACGATATCGTCTACGCACATATCTTCGAGGCCATCCTCGAACAACGCCTGGCGCCCGGAACCAAATTGAGCGAAGAGGCACTGGGCGAAATCTTCGGCGTGAGCCGCACCATTATTCGCCGCGCCCTGTCGCGCCTGGCCCATGAGGGCGTGGTGCTGCTGCGGCCCAATCGCGGTGCGGTGGTTGCCAGCCCCAGTGTCGAAGAAGCGCGCCAGGTGTTCCTCGCGCGGCGGCTGGTGGAGCGGGCGATCACTGAATTGGCGGTGCAACACGCCACGGCCGAGCAGTTGGCCGAGTTGCGCCAGATGGTTAATGACGAACGCGACAGTTTCTCCCGTGGGGACCGTGGTGCGGGTATCCGCCTCTCCGGCGAGTTCCACCTCAAGCTGGCCGAGGCGGCCAAGAACGCCCCGCTGATCAGCTTCCAGCGCAGCCTGGTGTCCCAGACATCGTTAATCATCGCCCAGTACGAAAGCGGCAACCGCTCGCACTGTTCCTACGATGAGCACACCCAATTGATCGATGCGATCGAAGCCCGCGACGCGGCGCTGGCGGTGAACCTGATGATGCATCACATGGATCACATCGACAGCAAGCTCAACCTCGATGAAGAGAGCGCGTCGGATGATTTGCATGCGGTGTTTTCGCATTTGTTGCAGACCAAGAAGCCGGGGCGCTCTTCTATAAAGTTGTAAACCCGATCAGAAATGTGGGAGAGGGCTTGCTCCCGATAGTGCTGTATCAGTCACCTCATTCAGTGACTGACACCCTGCTATCGGGAGCAAGCCCCTCCCACATTTGTTTTGTGTTGTGGCTGAAACTAGCGTTGATGCACGAGTTGGCCGGCGGCATAGGTCTGCAACACCGTCCGATCATCCCCCAGCGTCATGAGTACAAACAACGTCTCGGCGATGTTGTTGGCCTGCTTCAGGCGATAGCTCAGCAGCGGCGTGGCGTTATAATCCAGCACCAGAAAATCCGCATCGGTGCCCGGCTGCAAGGTGCCGATCTTGTCTTCCAGGCGCAGCGCCCGCGCGCCGCCCAGCGTCGCCAGGTACAGCGATTTGAACGGGCTCAAGCGCGCGCCCTGCAACTGCATGACCTTGTAGGCTTCGTTGAGAGTTTGCAGCAGCGAAAAGCTGGTGCCGCCGCCCACGTCCGTGCCCAGGCCGACATTCAATTTGTGTTTCTCTGCCATCGGCAGGTTGAACAAGCCACTGCCGAGGAAGAAGTTCGACGTCGGGCAGAACGCCACCGCCGAGCCGGTCTCCGCCAGCCGCGCGCATTCGTCATCGCACAGGTGTACGCCGTGGGCAAACACCGAACGCTCGCCCAGCAGGTTGTAGTGGTCATACACATCCAGATAGCCGCTGCGCTCGGGGAACAACGCTTTCACCCATTCGACTTCCTGTTTGTTCTCACTGATATGGGTCTGCATGTACAGATCCGGGTATTCCCCCAGCAGTTGCCCGGCCAATGCCAATTGTTCCGGCGTGCTGGTCGGCGCGAACCGCGGCGTGACCGCATAGTGCAGGCGGCCCTTGCCGTGCCAGCGCTCGATCAGTGCCTTGCTTTGCTGGTAGCCGGATTCGGCGGTGTCGGTGAGGTAGTCCGGCGCGTTGCGGTCCATCATCACCTTGCCGGCGATCATGCGCAGGTCGAGCTTCTCGGCCGCTTCAAAAAATGCACTCACCGATTGCGGGTGCACGCTGCCGAATACCAGCGCGGTGGTGGTGCCGTTGCGCAGCAGTTCCTTGATAAAAATGTCCGCCACTTCTTCGGCATGGGCCTTGTCGGCGAACTGGCTTTCACACGGGAACGTGTAGGTGTTGAGCCAATCCAGCAACTGTTCGCCATAGGCGCCGACCATGCCGGTTTGCGGCAGGTGGATATGGGTGTCGATCAGGCCTGGGGTGATCAGTGCGTCCTGGTAATGGGTGATGTCGATATCGGCCGGCAGGGTCGGCAGCAGGTCGCTGGCGTGGCCGATGGCGCTGATCTGGCCGTTATCGATTACCAGCAGGCCGTCTTCGAAATATTCGTAGGACGCTTCGATGCCCACTTCGGCGGGGTCGGCGAGGCTGTGCAGGATGGCGGCGCGGTAGGCTTTGCGAGTCAAAGGCATGCTGTTCTCAATTGATAGCTTGGCTGCGACGCGAAGCCGGCAGCAGTTTGGCAATGGGTTCGGCGTTCGCGGTGTGCTGGCCGAAATGGGCGTTGTAGGTGGCGATGATTTCCCCGGCGATGGAGATGGCAATCTCCACCGGCAATTTGCCCTTCACCTCGGTGAGGCCCATGGGGCAGCGCATGCGTTGCAATTGCGCGGCGTCGAAGCCTCGATCACGCAGGCGGTGTTCGAACTTCACACGTTTGGTCTTCGAACCGATCAGGCCGAAGTAGGCAAAGTCATTGCGTTTGAGCAGGGCGGCGGTGAGTTCCAGGTCCAGCGCGTGATTGTGCGTCATGACGATGCAGTAACTGCCCATGGGCAAGTCGGCAATTTCGTCCACCGGCTCGTCGCTAACGATTTTACGTACGCCCGGAGGAATATTTTCCGGAAACTCCTGCTCGCGTGAGTCGATCCAGCGCACTCGGCACGGCAGGCTTGCCAGCAAAGGCACCAGCGCACGGCCGACATGGCCGGCGCCAAACACCGCGATCTGCGCCTGCACCCGGCCCATGGGTTCGAACAGCAGCACGGTCGCGCCGCCGCAGCATTGGCCCAGGCTGGCGCCGAGGCTGAAGCGCTCCAGATGGGTGGTCTGCCGGCCGTGCGCGAGCATATCGCGGGCGAGCTGCATGGCTTTGTATTCCAGGTGCCCGCCGCCGATGGTGTCGAAGGTCTGCGTGGCGCTGATCACCATCTTGGAGCCGGCGTTGCGCGGCGTGGAGCCGAGTTCTTCGATGATGGTCACGAGTACGCAGGGTTCGCCACGGTGTTGCAGGTCGGCGAGGGCGCTGATCCAGTTGTTCATAGTCACCTCTTGTGGTGTCTGCCAGGCCGCTATCGGGGGCAGCGCCTCGGTCCTAAAGCGAAGCCGATTCGGTTTCAGTCTCTACAGGCACAACCGCCGCATCTGCTCGCACCCCCACAACACCCGCTCCGGCGTCGCCGGCGCATCGATCTTGGGCTGCTGGCGATAGTCAGCCAGGCTCGCCACGGCATCCTTGATCGCGCACCACGACGCAATCCCGAGCATGAACGGCGGTTCGCCCACAGCCTTGGAATGGAACACTGTGTCTTCCGGGTTCTTGCGGTTTTCCACCAGCTTCACGCGCAGGTCCAGCGGCATGTCGGCCACGGCCGGGATCTTGTAGCTGGCGGGGCCATTCGTCATCAGCTTGCCCTTGTCGTTCCACACCAACTCTTCCATGGTCAGCCAGCCCATGCCCTGGATGAAGCCGCCTTCCACCTGGCCGATGTCGATGGCCGGGTTCAACGAGGCGCCGACGTCGTGGAGGATATCGGTGCGCAGCATTTTGTATTCACCGGTCAGGGTGTCGACGATCACTTCGCAGCAGGCCGCGCCAAAGGCGTAGTAATAGAACGGACGCCCACGGGACTGGCTGCGGTCGTAGAAGATTTTCGGGGTCTTGTAGAAACCGGTGCTCGACAGCGACACCTGGGCGAAATACGCCTGCTGGATCAACGTCTCGAAGGTCAGGATTTGCTCGCGCACGCGCACATGCCCGTTATGGAATTGCACGTCGGCTTCGCTCACGTCGTACTTGCGCGCGGCAAATTCCACCAGGCGCTGCTTGATGGTTTCGGCGGCGTTCTGCGCGGCCTTGCCGTTCAGGTCTGCACCGCTGGAGGCGGCGGTCGGCGAGGTGTTGGGAACCTTGTCGGTGTTGGTGGCGGTGATCTGCACGCGGTCGATGTCGACCTGGAACACCTCGGCCACCACCTGGGCGACCTTGGTATTCAGGCCCTGGCCCATTTCGGTGCCGCCGTGGTTCAGGTGGATGCTGCCGTCAGTGTAGATATGGATCAGCGCGCCGGCCTGGTTGAGGAAGCTGGCGGTGAACGAGATCCCGAATTTCACCGGGGTCAGCGCCAGGCCTTTCTTGAGGATCGGGCTGTGCGCGTTGTACAGGCGAACCGCTTCGCGGCGCTCGGCGTACTGGCTGCTGGCCTCAAGCTCGGCGGTCATTTCTTCGAGCATGTTGTGCTCGACGGTCTGGTAGTAGTGGGTGACGTTACGCTCGGTCTTGCCGTAGTAGTTGGCCTTGCGCACTGCCAGCGGGTCCAGCGCCAGATGCCGGGCGATGGCGTCCATCACTTCCTCGATGGCGACCATGCCTTGCGGGCCACCGAAGCCACGGTAGGCGGTGTTGGACGCGGTGTTGGTCTTGCAGCGGTGGCCGTTGACGGTGGCGTCGCCCAGGTAATACGCATTATCGGCGTGGAACATGGCCCGGTCGACAATCGAGTTGGACAGGTCCGGCGAGCATCCGCAGTTGCCCGCCAACTCCAGGTTGATGCCGTGCAGGCGCCCGTTGTCGTCAAAACCCACGTCGTATTCGATGTAGAAGGGATGGCGCTTGCCGGTCATCAGCATGTCTTCCACGCGTGGCAGGCGCATTTTGGTCGGTTGGCCGGTCAGGCGCGCGACCACCGCGCACAGGCATGCCGGGCTGGCCGCTTGGGTTTCCTTGCCGCCAAAACCACCGCCCATGCGGCGCATGTCGACGACGATCTTGTTCATCGACACGTCGAGTACTTCGGCCACCAGCTTTTGCACTTCGGTGGGGTTTTGCGTGGAGCAGTAGACGATCATGCCGCCGTCTTCGGTAGGCATTACCGAAGAGATCTGGGTTTCCAGGTAGAAGTGTTCCTGGCCGCCGATATGCAGCGTGCCCTGGATACGGTGTTTCGCGGTGGCCAGTGCGCCCGCCGAATCACCGCGTTGGTGGGTGTGGCTGTCGAGCACGAAGTGCTTGTTGCGATAGGCCTCGACCACATCCAGCACCGGCGCCAGGTCTTCATATTCGATCACGGCGGCCATCGCGGCCTTGCGTGCGGTGTCCAGGTCGCGGGCGGCCACCGCCAGCACCACCTGGCCGACGAACTGCACCGTGTCGATGGCCAGCAGCGGGTCGCCGGGCAGCAGCGGGCCGATGTCTTTGAGGCCCGGTACGTCTTCGTGGGTGATGACGATGCGCACGCCGTCGAAGGCGTAGCACGGCGCGGTGTCGATACTGAGGATTTTCGCGTGGGCGCGGTCGGACATGCGCGCATACAGGTGCAATTGGTTGGGGAATTCCAGGCGGTCATCAATGTACTGCGCTTCACCGCTGACGTGCTTGGCGGCGCTGTCATGCTTGACGCTGCGACCTACCCCGGTGGTCAGGTCCTGGGCGAACAATTGGGCGAGTTCGGCCTGGGTTTTTTCCACGGCGTGATGGTTAGACATAAGCGGTCACCCGAGTCTCGATGTGCGGCGTTTGCAGTTCGATGAAGTATTTGCGCAGCAGGTTCTGGGCGCTGAGCAGGCGGTATTCCTTGCTGGCGCGAAAGTCCGACAGCGGGGTGAAATCCTCGGCCAGGGCGGCGCAGGCTTTTTCCACGGTGGCGGCGTTCCAGGTGGCGCCGATCAGTACGCTTTCGCAGTGCTTGGCGCGTTTTGGCGTGGCCGCCATGCCGCCGAACGCCACGCGTGCATCGCTGACCACGCCGTTGTCGAGCTTAAGGTTGAAGGCCGCGCACACCGCTGAAATATCATCGTCCAGACGCTTGGAGACCTTGTAGGCACGGAACAGAGCATGGCCCTTGGGCACGATGATTTTTTCGATAAATTCGCTGTCCTGGCGGGCGGTGACGCGGTAGTCGATAAAGTAGTCTTCCAGCGCCAGCGTACGTCGGGCTTCACCCTTGCACAGCACGATCTGCGCGCCCAGGGCGATCAACAGCGGCGGCGAGTCACCTATCGGCGAGGCGTTGCCGATATTGCCGCCCAGGGTGCCCTGGTTGCGGATTTGCAGGGAGGCGAAGCGGTGCAGCAAATCGCCGAAGTCCGGGTATTCGTGGTGCAGCGCGCCGTAGCAATCGGACAGCGGTGTGGCGGCGCCGATTTCCAGGCGGTCGTCGAACGACTCGATGCGTTTCATCTCTTCGATATTGCCCACGTAGATCATCACCGGCAGCACGCGGTGAAACTGCGTGACTTCCAGCGCCAGGTCGGTACCGCCGGCCAGCAAGCGCGCTTGCGGGTAGGCGTCATAGAGATCGGCTAGGTCGGCCACGGTGAGCGGCACCAGGCAGCGTTTGTCGCCGCTGTTGAGTTCGCCGGTTTGCGTGGGGGCGATGGCCTTGAGGCGGGCAATGGTCTCGGCCTGGCGGCTGTCGAACTGGTCCTGCGGCTTGTTGCAGCAAGCTTGTTCGGCGGCGGCGAGGATCGGCCGGTAACCGGTGCAGCGACACAGGTTGCCGGCCAGGGCTTCGTGGGCCTTGGCACTGTCGGGGGTGTCGCTGTTCTTTTGCAGGGCAAACAACGACATCACAAAACCCGGTGTGCAAAAGCCGCACTGTGAGCCGTGGCACTCGACCATGGCCTGCTGCACGCTATGCAGTTGGCCCTGGTGCTTGAGGTCTTCGACGCTGATCAGCTGCTTGCCGTGCAGGGACGAGACAAAGGTCAGGCACGAATTGAGGCTGCGATAACGGATCCGCTCGGCGCCTTGATCGTCGGTATGCAACTCGCCGACCACCACGGTGCACGCGCCGCAATCGCCGCTGGCGCAGCCTTCCTTGGTGCCGGGCTTGCCCACATGCTCACGCAAATAGTTGAGCACGGTCAGGTTGGGGTCCAGGGCGTGCTCGCTACGGAGTTCCTGGTTGAGTAAAAACTGGATCACGGAAGGCCTCGCAGACTCATTATTGTTGTTAACCGCTTTGCGCCGAATCTAGTCATGTCTGACTTTTCGGTCAATGGTTTTCTGACCTAAGGGTCAAGAAATTGCGATCACAACCTGTTCAATTATGGTTCAGTCTTCTGCAACCGTTGTTTTTGGCGGTGTGTGGCGGTTCACGTCTGCTTATTTCATGCCAAATTCGCCCCCGTGGGCGTAGCGCCATCAGCGGGCCAATGCGCTACACTGCCGCGCTTGTACCGATAGAAGATTTTGAAGGGAAAACATGACGTTCAAGGCGCCGGACAGTCTCGCCGAGCAAATCGCTCACCACCTCGCCGAACGCATCATTCGCGGCGATCTCAAGCCTGGGGAACGGATCCAGGAACAGAAAGTCACGCTGGCGCTCAATGTCAGCCGTGGTTCCGTGCGCGAAGCCTTGCTGATCCTCGAGCGGCGCCACCTCATCGCGATCCTGCCGCGCCGGGGCGCGCACGTCACCGAGCTCACCGCGCACAAGGTGCAGAGCCTGTGCACGCTGATGAGTGAGCTGTATATCCTGCTCGGCAATGCGGTTGCCCTGGGCTGGCAGACTCAGGCCGACATGGCGCCGTTCGTGCAGATCCAGCAGCGCCTGGTAAGCAATTTCGAGCGCCAGGACATCCGCGCCTTTGTCGAAGAGTGCTTCAACGTGATGCGCGCCGCGTACCCCTTCGCCAACAACCCGTATCTGCAGGAAACCGTCGAGAACCTGCAACCGGCGATGAACCGCGCTTATTACCTGGCCCTGGATCAGCGCAAAGCGTCCATGAGCGAGTACCTGGCGTTGTTCGAGCAACTGCTCGCCGCCGTGCTGGCCCGCGACCTGCCGCAGATCCGCCTGGTGTTGTCGGCCTACTGCCAGCGCAGCAGTTCCTTGGTTATCGCAGCGTTGGCGGACGCCTAAGCGTGCGGCTCAAGTGCATCAAGTTGGCGGGGTTCAAATCCTTCGTCGACCCGACCACGGTGAACTTCCCCAGTAACATGGCGGCGGTGGTCGGGCCCAATGGTTGCGGCAAGTCGAACATCATCGATGCCGTACGTTGGGTGATGGGCGAGAGCTCGGCGAAAAACCTGCGCGGCGAGTCGATGACCGACGTCATCTTCAACGGCTCCACCAGCCGCAAACCGGTAAGCCAGGCCAGTATCGAACTGGTGTTCGACAACTCCGACGGCACTCTGATCGGCGAATACGCGGCCTACGCGGAAATCTCCATCCGCCGCAAAGTCACGCGCGACAGCCAGAACAGCTACTTCCTCAACGGCACCAAGTGCCGGCGACGCGACATCACCGATATCTTCCTCGGCACGGGGCTTGGGCCACGCAGCTACTCGATCATCGAGCAGGGCATGATCTCCAAGCTGATCGAAGCCAAGCCCGAAGACTTGCGTAACTTTATCGAAGAAGCGGCCGGCATCTCCAAGTACAAGGAGCGCCGCCGCGAGACCGAAAACCGCATCCGCCGTACCCACGAAAACCTCGCTCGCCTGACCGACCTGCGCGAAGAGTTGGAGCGCCAGTTGGAGCGCCTGCATCGCCAGGCCCAGGCGGCCGAGAAATACCAGGAATACAAGGGCGAAGAACGCCAGCTCAAGGCGCAACTGTCGGCCCTGCGCTGGCAGGCCTTGAACGATCAAGTGGGCCAGCGCGAAGCGATCATCGGCACCCAGGAAATCAGCTTCGAAGCGCTGGTGGCCGAGCAGCGCAATGCCGACGCCAGCATCGAACGCCTGCGTGATGGCCACCATGACCTGTCCGAGCGCTTCAATCTGGTGCAGGGCCGCTTCTATTCGGTGGGCGGCGATATTGCTCGCGTGGAGCAGAGCATCCAGCACGGTCAGCAGCGTCTGCGCCAGTTACAGGACGATCTCAAGGAGGCCGAACGCGCGCGCCTGGAGACTGAATCTCACCTGGGCCATGACCGCACCTTGCTGCTGACCCTCGGCGAAGAGCTGGACCTGCTCACCCCCGAGCAGGAAGTCACCAGCGCCGCCGCCGAAGAGGCTGCCGCTGCCCTGGAAGAAGCCGAAACCACCATGCACGGCTGGCAGGAGCAGTGGGACGCCTTCAACCTGCAATCGGCCGAGCCGCGTCGCCAGGCCGAGGTGCAGCAGTCGCGCATCCAGCAACTGGAAACCAGCATGGAGCGCCTGGCCGAGCGCCAGCGTCGCTTGCAGGAAGAGCGCGTATTGCTCGCCGCCGACCCGGAAGACGCGGCGATCATGGCGCTGAGCGAGCAACTGGCCGAAAGCGAAATGACCCTCGAAGAGCTGGAGGCCAGCGAAGAACAGCAAGTGGAGCGCCTGGAGCAATTGCGTCAACAACTGCAACAGGCGACCCAGGCGCAACAGCAGGCCCAGGGCGATTTGCAGCGCCTCAATGGCCGGCTGGCGTCGCTTGAGGCCTTGCAGCAAGCCGCCCTGGACCCTGGCACCGGCACCGCCGAATGGCTGCGCGACCAACACTTGGCCGAGCGCCCGCGCCTGGCCGAAGGTTTGAAGGTGGACGCCGGCTGGGAACTGGCGGTGGAAACCGTGCTGGGCGCCGACCTGCAAGCGGTGCTGGTGGATGATTTTGGCGGCTTCGACCTGGCCGGGTTTGCCCAGGGTGATCTGCGTTTGCTCAGCCCCGCCGCCGACGGCACGCGGATGCCGGGTAGCCTGCTGGACAAGGTCGAGGCCGCGATTGACCTGTCGCCGTGGTTGGGCCAGGTCAAGCCGGTGGACTCCCTGGAGCAGGCCCTGGCCGGGCGCGGTCAACTGGCCGCCGGCGAAAGCTTGATCAGCCGCGACGGTTATTGGGTGGGCCGGCACTTTCTGCGGGTGCGTCGCGCCAGCGAGGCAGAGAGCGGCGTATTGGCCCGAGGCCAGGAAATCGTCAACCTGACCGCCGAGCGTGAAGAGCGCGAAGCCACCCTGCACAGCCTGGAAACCGAATTGCAAACCCTGCGCGCCACCCAGCGCCAGCAAGAGACCGGGCGCGAACACCTGCGCCGCCTGTTGCAGGACGAAGCGCGCCAGCAGGGCGAATTGAAAGCACAACTGTCGGCCAGCAAGGCCAAGGCCGAGCAACTGACCCTGCGCCGCACCCGCCTCGACGAAGAAGTGGCTGAGATGGGTGAGCAGCGCGCCCTGGAGCACGAACAGATCGGCGAAGCACGCCTGCACTTGCAGGAAGCCCTCGACAGCATGGCGCTGGACACCGAGCAGCGCGAATTGCTGCTGGCCCAGCGCGACAGTCTGCGCGAACGCCTCGACCGTGTGCGCCAGGAAGCGCGCCAGCACAAGGACCACGCGCATCAACTGGCGGTGCGCCTCGGCTCGCTGCGCGCCCAGCACGCGTCCACCGCCCAGGCCCTTGAGCGCCTGGAGATGCAGTCCGAGCGCCTCACCGAAAAGCGCGAGCAACTGAGCCTCAACCTGGAGGAGGGCGAAGCGCCGCTGGAAGAACTGCGCCTGAAGCTTGAAGAGTTGCTCGACAAGCGCATGACCGTCGACGAAGAGCTCAAGACTGCACAAATCGCCCTGGAAGATGCCGACCGCGAACTGCGCGATGCGGAAAAACGCCGGACCCAGGCCGAGCAGCAATCCCAATTGATTCGCAGCCAGCTGGAACAACAGCGCATGGAATGGCAAGCCCTGACCGTGCGCCGCAAAACCCTGCAAGACCAACTGCTCGAAGACGGCTACGACTTGCACGGCGTGCTCAACACGCTGACCGCCCAGGCCAATGAGAAAGACGCCGAAGAAGAACTTGAGCGGATTGCCGCGCGTATCCAGCGCCTGGGCGCGATCAACCTCGCCGCGATTGACGAGTACCAGCAGCAGTCCGAGCGCAAACGTTATCTGGATGCCCAGGACGCCGACCTGGTCGAAGCGCTGGACACCCTGGAAAATGTGATCCGCAAGATCGACAAGGAAACCCGCAACCGCTTCAAAGATACCTTTGATCAGATTAATGGCGGTTTACAGGCGTTATTCCCAAAAGTTTTCGGTGGAGGCAGCGCCTACTTGGAACTGACGGGCGAAGATCTACTCGATACAGGGGTAACGATCATGGCGCGGCCTCCGGGCAAGAAGAACAGCACCATCCATTTGTTGTCCGGCGGCGAGAAAGCCCTGACTGCATTGGCCCTGGTATTTGCCATCTTCAAGTTGAACCCGGCGCCGTTTTGCATGCTCGACGAAGTGGATGCCCCGTTGGATGACGCGAACGTGGGACGCTATGCGCGACTGGTCAAAGAGATGTCCCAGACCGTGCAGTTCATCTATATCACCCACAACAAGATCGCCATGGAAATGGCCGATCAGTTGATGGGGGTGACGATGCACGAGCCGGGCTGTTCGCGTTTGGTCGCGGTGGATGTCGAAGAGGCGATGGCGATGGTGGAGTCCTGACCCATGCTGACTGAGAATTTTCTTAGCACGGCGTAGGGCGATTTACCGGCTTGGCGAAAGTGGCAAATGGACATATTTGTTCAAGGCATTTTGACAGACGGTGTAAAGTTATCTTTGGTCGTGCTAGTTTAATGTCAATTTTTCGTGTGCGTGGGCAAAACGCCATTCAGAACATAGAGTTGGCGCCACGTTTTAAAGCGGTTTGCACGGTGCTAAACCCCTTATTTTTCAGCATTTTTTATTAGAGGCACGGGATTACATGGAAATCGGTCTGCGCGAGTGGCTGATCGTCATCGGCATTATTGTCATTGCCGGTATTCTTTTTGATGGCTGGCGCCGCATGCGCGGTGGCAAGGGCAAGCTCAAATTCCGTCTGGACCGCAACCTGTCCAACTTGCCCGACGACGACGGCAGCGCCGAGCTGCTGGGGCCGCCCCGTGTGCTGGATACGCATAAAGAGCCGCAGCTGGACGAGCACGACTTGCCGTCGATGAGCGCGCCGTTGCGCGAAGCCCGCGAGCCGTCGTCCAAACGTGGCAAGCGTGGCAATACCGGCGCCGCCGAGCCGCATCAGGGCGACCTGAACCTGGATGTGGACGAAGGCCCGAGCTTCAGCAGCCGCGATGATGATTTCCCGGATGAAAACACCGGCAAGACCTCCAGCGCGCCACGTCAGTCGGTCAACGATCAGCCGGCCGCCGAAGAAGTATTGGTGATCAGCGTAATCTGCCGCGACGCCGCCGGCTTCAAGGGCCCGGCACTGCTGCAGAACATCCTCGAAAGTGGCCTGCGTTTCGGCGAGATGGACATCTTCCACCGTCATGAAAGCATGGCCGGTAACGGTGAAGTGCTGTTCTCCATGGCCAACGCGGTCAAGCCGGGTACCTTCGACCTGGACGATATCGACCTGTTCAGCACGCCCGCGGTGAGTTTCTTCCTTGGCTTGCCAGGCCCGCGTCACCCCAAGCAAGCGTTCGACGTGATGGTGGCCGCTGCCCGCAAGCTGTCGCAGGAACTCAACGGCGAGCTCAAGGACGACCAACGCAGCGTCCTCACCGCCCAGACCATCGAACACTACCGTCAGCGCATCGTCGAATTCGAGCGTCGCGCCCTGACACAGAAACGCTGAGGTTTGGTTTCCAGCGTTGTCGATAGAATTAAGCGCACCAACATTTGAGCAGCTTCGGCTGCTCTTTTGCTTTATGAGAGAACACCCATGACCGCCGCCCATACCCGCATCCTCGAACTGCGCGCTGAACTGGATCAGCACAACTACCGTTACCACGTCCTCGACGAGCCGAGCATTCCGGACGCCGAATACGACCGCCTGTTCCACGAGCTCAAGGCCCTGGAGGCCGAGCACCCGGACCTGGTGACGCGTGATTCACCGACGCAGCGGGTCGGCAGTGCGGCGTTGTCGGCGTTCACCCAGGTCAGGCACGAGATCCCGATGCTCAGCCTGGGCAACGCCTTTGACGAAACCACCATGCTGGAGTTTGACCGCCGAGTCACCGAAGGCCTCGACCTGCCGGTGGGCGATCTGTTTGGTGGTGGCGCGGCGGTGGAATACAGCTGCGAACCCAAGCTGGACGGCCTGGCGGTCAGCCTGCTGTACCAGGACGGCGAGCTGGTGCGCGGCGCCACCCGTGGCGACGGCACCACTGGCGAAGACATCAGCGTCAACGTGCGCACGGTGCGCAATATTCCGTTGAAGCTGCACGGCAGCGGCTGGCCGGCGACCCTGGAAGTGCGCGGCGAAGTGTTCATGTCCAAGGCCGGTTTCGAGCGGCTTAACGCCTCGCAACTGGAGGTGGGGGGCAAGACCTTCGCCAACCCGCGCAACGCCGCCGCCGGCAGCCTGCGCCAGTTGGATTCAAAGATCACCGCCAGCCGCCCGCTGGAATTCTGCTGTTATGGCATCGGCCAGGTGACCGCCGATATCAGCGACACCCATATCGGCAACCTGAAGCAGTTGCAGCAGTGGGGCATGCCCATCAGCCACGAGCTGAAGCTGGCCAAGGGGATCCAGGAGTGCCTGGATTACTACCGCGACATCGGCGAGCGGCGTAACAGCCTGCCCTATGAAATCGACGGCGTGGTGTTCAAGGTCAACAGCATCGCCTCCCAGCGCGAACTGGGCTTCCGTGCGCGGGAGCCGCGTTGGGCCATCGCGCATAAATTCCCGGCCATGGAAGAACTTACCGAGCTGCTCGACGTGGAGTTCCAGGTCGGCCGCACAGGCGCCGTCACCCCGGTGGCGCGCTTGAAGCCGGTCAAGGTCGCCGGGGTAACCGTGTCCAACGCCACCTTGCACAACATGGACGAAGTCGCGCGCCTGGGCCTGATGATCGGCGATACCGTGATCATCCGCCGTGCCGGTGACGTGATCCCGCAGGTGGTGTCGGTGGTCACTGAGCGCCGTCCGCAAGACGCCCGCGCCGTGCAGATCCCCGAGAGCTGCCCGGTGTGCGGCTCTCACGTTGAGCGCACACAACTGGTCAAGCGCAGCAAAGGCAAGGAAACCGTCAGCGAAGGCGCGGTGTACCGGTGCGTCGGGCGCCTGGCCTGCGGTGCGCAGCTCAAGCAGGCGATCATCCATTTTGTCTCGCGCCGGGCCATGGACATCGACGGCCTGGGCGATAAAACCATCGAGCAACTGGTGGATGAAAAACTCATCGGTTCGCCGGCAGACCTCTACAAACTCAAATACGAGCAGATCATCGACCTGGAAGGCTTTGCCGATATTTCCAGCAAGAAGCTGATCGCGGCCATCGAAAACAGCAAGGCGCCGACCCTGGCGCGGTTTATCTATGCCTTGGGCATTCCCGATGTGGGCGAGGAGACCGCCAAGGTGCTGGCGCGCTCCCTGGCGTCCCTGGAACGCGTGCAGAAGGCCTTGCCCGAAGTGCTGACGTATTTGCCCGACGTGGGCCTGGAAGTGGCGCACGAGATCCACAGCTTCTTTGAAGACAGCCATAACCAACAGGTGATCGGCGCGCTGCTGGCGCCGCACGAATGCGGCTTGCAGTTGCAGGACCAGGGTGAGCTGAGCGCCGAGTTTGCCGCCAGCACTACCTTGGGCGGTTTGCTCGATAAATTGCACGTACCCAGCGTGGGCCCGGGCGCCGCGCAGAAACTCGCGGACAAGTTCGGCAGCCTCGAAGGCGTGATCCAGGCCGACTGGCTGGACATGCGCCAAGCGCTGCCCGAGAAGCAGGCCAAGGCCGTACGGGACTTCTTCGACAATGCCGAAAACGCCCGTCATGCCCTGGCCATCGAGCAGCAGCTCAAGGATTTCGGCATGCACTGGCAGAGCGAGAAGAAGGTCGTCGAAGGCTTGCCTGAGGCAGGCCACACCTGGGTGCTCACGGGCTCCCTGGAGCTGATGAGCCGGGACGTGGCCAAGGAAAAACTCGAAAGCCTGGGCGCCAAAGTGGCAGGCTCGGTGTCGGCGAAAACCCATTGCGTGGTCGCCGGGCCGGGTGCCGGTTCAAAGCTGGCCAAGGCCAGCGAACTGGGGTTGAAGGTGCTGGACGAAGAGGCGTTTGTCGCGTTCCTTGCCAAACACAACATTGTGCTCTGACGCGGCGCCTGTGGTAGCGGGCTTGCCCCGCGCCGGGCCGCCAGGCAGCACCAAACAAAGTGGAACGATCCCAACCCCCAGATGATCTAGTCTCAGTCATCCAGGGAGAGATCGCCATGTTCCGCTACTTCGAGCAACTCAGTTCGCGCATCGCCGCACCGTTCATGGCCGACACCTCGCGTGACAGCAAGGTCTGGCAGTGCCGCTGCGGCCAATCGCTGTTCTTTCGCAACAGCCAGTGCCTGGCCTGCCAGGCGCTGTTGGGCTATCAGCCGCAGCAGAGTCGTTTGTCTTCCCTGCAACCCGGCCCTGTCGAAGGCACCTGGCTACAAGACGGCAACCTCGATGCAGGCGCCTTCCGCCGCTGCGCCAATCTTGACACTCCGGCCGCCTGCAACTGGCTGATCCCCGCTCATAGCACCGCAACGCTGTGTGTCGCCTGCAGCCTCAACCGCACCATTCCCGATCTGTCGATGCCGGAAAACCACGAGCGCTGGCTCAAAGTCGAGACCGCCAAGCGCCGGCTGGTAGCGCAACTGATCAGCCTGGGCCTGCAAGTGGTGCCCAAGCGCGTTGACGAAGACACTGGCCTGGCGTTCGATTTCGTCGGCATTGACCTTGAAGGCAACGCGCCCATGACCGGCCACGCGAACGGCCTGATCACCCTGGACATCAAAGAGGCCGACGACGCCCACCGTGAGAAAATTCGCGTGCAGATGCGCGAGCCTTATCGCACGTTGCTCGGCCATTTTCGCCATGAAGTCGGCCATTACTACTGGGATCGGTTGATCGCCACTGCTCACTGGCTGGAGCCGTTTCGCCAGTTGTTCGGTGACGAGCGCGCCAGTTATGCCGACGCGCTCGACCAGCATTACCAGAACGGCCCGCGCCCGGATTGGCAGCACACCTGCGTCAGCGCTTACGCCACCATGCACCCTTGGGAAGACTGGGCCGAAACCTGGGCCCATTACCTGCACATGATGGACGCCGTCGACACTGCCCTGGGCTTTGGCATGAGCGCCCGCGAGATGGACCTGGAATATCAGCCGTTTCCGCTCACCACCCTCTACGACCCTCAACACCCCGGCGGCCCGGCGTTTCTGTCGTTCATCAACGCCTGGATCGAACTGGCCGCCATGCTCAACGAGCTGTCACGCAGCATGGGCCAGCCGGATTTCTACCCCTTCGTGCTGCCCCCGGCGGTGATCGCCAAGCTGCACTTTATTCACCTGGTGATCCAGCAAGAAGGTGGCAGGGCGGATGAGGCTGTGATTCTGTAGGGCGACAAGTACTTGAACCCCTTGATTTTTTAATCCAAAACCAACGGTTGTAAGTTCCGATCAGATCGGTACAATGGCCCCGCTTGCCGAGAGGCAGGCGTCGTTATGGTGACCCCATCGGTCCCCCCGCAACGATTACCCGTGAACCTGGTCAGAGCCGGAAGGCAGCAGCCACAGCGGGAACATTGTGTGCCGGGGTGTGGCTGGTGGGGTTGCCTCCATAACGCTCTTCCTTGTGGCAACCCTGCCTGTTTCAAACCAAAAAACTTTTTTTACGCCCATCTGCCGATTTTTATGCAGTGGCGACGACCTATCGCTGGAAAACCCTTAACCACCTGCTAGCTTGAATCGTGTAAGCGACCCCGTGCTGGAGTAGTGAAGAAGTGATGGCACTCCTTTAATCAATAAGGATAAGTGCCATGACGAGTGTTCAAGGTGTTCCCGAATCCCTCAGTGCCTCAGTCGGCACCCCAGGCAAGGCGCGCAATGTGCTTGCCGATGTTCAAGCCGTTCAACGTCTGTTTAATTTGATCACGCCCGCATCCGCTTCGCTGCTGGTGGTCGACGGCAAGTGCGGCCCTTTATTGCTTCAACGCATCAAGGACTATCAATCCAATCGCCTCCAGTTCACGCATCCCGACGGGGTGATTGACCCGGCCGGCCGGACGTTCAACCGCCTGGTCGAAGATGCGCACAAGGCAAGTCGCGGCATGCCGCTCGCCGCGCCAGGTAAATCACCGTTGGTCACCACGCCTGTGTGCGACGGTCATGTAGCGCTGACAGACGCGGACTTTCAAAGCGCCGCCGCTGTATTGGGCAACGGTATTTCGGTGAATATCCTCAAGGCGTTCGCCACGGTGGAGTCCGGTGGGCGTTCCGGGTTCGGGCCAACATTAATGCCCGTGATCGCCTATGAAGGGCACATCTTCCGCAGGTACACACAGCATAGATTCGACAAGGCCTATCCTTTTCTTTCGTACCCTTATGTGGAAAAGGCCGGTGCGCAATGGCGTGCCAATAACAAGACTCAGGTAACGGCTTGGGCCACGCTGGCCGCGGCGTATAACCTGGACGCGGACGCAGCGCTGATGTCGGTGTCTTATGGCATGTTTCAGATCATGGGCTTCAATTACGCCGCGTGTGGTTATAAGTCGGTGGTCGATTTTGTCACGGCGATGAAACTCAATGCCGGCCAGCAATTGATCGCGTTCGTCGGGTTTTGCCGCAAAAGCCCGGCGTTGATCAAGGCCATGAAGAATAAGGATTTTGCCGGCATGGCTCGGTATTACAACGGAGCAGACTATGGCGACTATGACCGGCGTATCCAAAAAGCCTATGAGGCGCTGGAAAAGAAAAAATAGCCGAGCATGATGGGTGTTTCACAACGTCTGAGGCGATCACTGGACAACTCAAAACCATCTTGTTAGTTTCCGCCGGCCACTTGTATCAGAGTATGACAATGGCGCCGAATTGATATTGAAGTGCTATCACTTCTTTAACTAACAAGGATGTATGTGATGAAAAGCCTGCAAGGGTTACCCCGTCTTATCAGTGCTTCGGTCGGCGCGCCGGGTAAAGCCCGCAACTTGCCCGCCGATGTTCAGTGCATCCAGTATCTGTTCAATTTGATCATTCCCAAGATGGGTTTTCCGCTGGCCGAAAACGGCAAGTGTGATAGCCAGTTGGTGCAATGCATCAGCCAGTATCAGTTCCGTCATCTCAAGTACGCGCACCCTGACGGTGTGATCGACCCTACCGGTCGCACGTTTAACAGCCTGATCGAAGAAGCGGTGAAAGTGCCGGTCAAAGCCTTTCCAACCATGCGTATCCCGAGCTTTCTCAACGCGTTCGGTAATGGCAACGGCGATGCGGTGCAGGCGACGGTCAATGTGTACCTGGACCGCATGCGCGCAATGATAGAGGCCGAGCGACGTAACCGGCAGCTGATGCTCCAGGCCACGTGCGACGGCGGCATGACGCTCAGCGAAACCGATTTCCAGAACGCCGCCACGCAACTGGGCAGCGGTATCCCGGTGAACATCATCAAGGCCTTCGCCACCGTGGAGTCCGGCGGGCGCTCCGGGTTCGGGCCGGCCAAGTTGCCGGTGATCGCCTTTGAAGGTCACTTGTTTCGCAAGTACACCAAGCACATCTACGACCAGGCGCACCCGCTGCTGTCTTACCCTTACGTGAAAAAAGCCGGACCGCAGTGGCAAACAAACAACAAGGACCAGATCAAAGCCTGGGAAACCATGGCCACTGCGTTTGCCCTGGACCAGGAAGCCGCACTGATGTCGGCCTCGTGGGGCATGTTCCAGATCATGGGCTTCAACTTTGCATCGTGCGGTTACAAGACGGTATTTGAATTTTCGGCGGCGTTGAAAGTGAATGCCGGCAACCAACTCAAGGCATTTCTCGGTTTTTGCAGCAAGAGCCCGGCGTTGATGAAAGCCATGAAGGCCAAGGATTTTACCGGCATGGCGCGCAACTATAACGGCGAGGACTACGGTAACTACGACGTCCTGATGAAAAAAGCCTACGAAAAACTGGAAGGGAAAAAATAGGATGATCCGTTTACTAGCGGTAGGTGTGTTGTCGTTGTGCGCCGTGGCACCCGCCTTGGCCGGTTCGGCCGCGTTGCATTCAGGCAAATACGAAGGGCTGATGTTGGCGGTGACGCCGGACCATCAGGTCGAAGGCTTCTATTCGGAATCAATGGGCGAGGGCGTCAGCCGCGGTTGCACGTTCTACCTGCAAGGCAAGCCTGGCGCGCTGACCACCTGGCTCGACACAACCTACCCCGGCAGCGTGGCGCCTTCAGCGGATGGCGTGACCTTGACCGTGGAAGAAGGGCGCCAGCATCCCGGTTGTCTGAATGTGCTGATGCCGGAGATCGCCACCGGCCTGGACCTGACCCAGACCGCCGACAAAAAATGGATCGGCCTGGTCACCGTGTCGGCCGACAAGGCGTACCTGCTGAAAACTCCCAGCGCCAAGCCCGCCAAGCGTCCCTACATCGTCAAGGGTGATGTAGTGGGCCTGCTGGCACTCAAGGACGGCTGGGCTGAGGTGGAGTTCACCAACGCCGATGATCGTTCGTTCACCGGCTGGATCAGCCAGGATCAATACAGCCGCCTCGCCGCGCCCACTGTCCAGAACTGAGTGACTTCCCCCGCGCCGCTGTGTGCCAGGCACGCAGCGGCGTTTTCATGCCTGGGCTCAGGACTTGTTACGGCCGAACAGCTTGCGTACCCCGGCGAGTAACGCCACTACGCCAATCACCAGAAACTTCTTTGCCGCCAGCAGGAATATGCCGATCTTGGCGAACAGCCCGGCCTTGGCGGCAATCCCGCCGGCCACCAGCGCGGCCAGGCCGTACGTGGCCAGCTTGTCGGTTTTGGGATTGAAGTCGGTGTAGAGGTTGCCGTCGGTGAAGTTGGTAAAGGCCAGGACCTTGGGCAGCTCTTGCTTGATGGTCGGCAGGTCGGCCATGGCCGCGACGGCGTTGAGTTCCAGCACGCCTTCACGACCCAGCACGCGGATGCTGTAGTTGAGTGTGTTCTGCTCGGCGTCGTCGGCTTTCAGTTCCCGCGCCCAATACATCTTGTGCGAGGTTTCGTCGTAGTGCGGCGGTTCGGCCCAGCCCAGCAGGTGCAGGCCGGCGTAGCCTTGTTTCTGGCGTTCTTTGTTGTCGGCTTCGTCTTCTTCTTGCATCTGCTTGAGCAGGTCGGTGTAGTCGATTTTTGCAGCGTCCTCGTCGGAAATATGCCCGTCGGCCTTATAGCTCACGATCACGCCCCAGCCACGCTCGGACAACGGGCTGACCGCTTTGGGCACGATCATGCCCAGGGTCTTGAAGCCCGGCGGGTTGCCCCAGCCATCGGTGAGCAGGCGCTCGGTGTCGGCGGGGTTGAGGTAATAGAATTCGTCGTTGAGCTTGAGGGTGGCAATGCCACTGGGCAGGGTGACCGTGCCGGTTTGTTGTTTGAGCGACGCGAGAAAATGCTCGGCGGTCTCGGCGGGCGCACTGGCTTCAACCGGGGCAGCGGGTGTGGAAGCGGCAAAAGCGGGGGCGACAGGCAGGCTCAGCACGGCCGCCGCCAGCAATAGGCGGAAGTAATTCATGGTAGTCCCTTACATTTTGAATTAATTTCGCGGAAGGATAACCGAAATAACCTGTTACAGGTTAGCTGAAGGTCTCGCGCAGCAGGCCGGCAAACGCATCCCGTGCCAGGTGGCGTTGGGTGTCCTTGTGCCAGAACAGCAGGTTGTCCACGGCCTGCAATTCGTCAAACCGGTACGACGCCAACTGATCGGCCTGCTCATAGCGCGCCAGGATGCCCTCCGGCGCCAGGGCCACGCCAATACCGGCACTCACACAACCAATGATCGTGCCCCAACTGGCATAGCTGGCGACGGTCGGCTTGAAGGCGTGGGGTTTGAGCCAGTTTTCCAGCGCCGCCCGGTAAGGGCAGCCCGGCGGCCACACCAGCAGGGTGCGCCCGGAGAGGTCCTCGGCACTGTGGATCGGCGCGCTGCAGGCGCTGGCGATCAGCACCAGGCGTTCGCTGTAGACCACGCTGTGTTCGAGCTTGGCGCGCGGGTTGCTGGCAGCCACCAGGGCGACATCCAGGCGATGGTGCTGCAGGTCGTCGAGCAACTGGGCCCAGGAGCCGGTCACCAGCTCCAGGCTGACGTCGGGGTAGCGTCGGTGATATTCGGCCAGCAGCGGCGGCAGGCGGCCGCTCGCGCTGGACTCCACCGCGCCGATGCGCAAGGTGCCACGGGGAATCGCGGTGGCGTCCACCGCGCGCTTGGATTCGTCCACCAGCGCGAGGATGCGCTCGCAGTATTCCAGGAAAATTTCACCGGCGGCACTGATGGCCAGCCCGCGTCCGGAGCGGATAAACAGCGGCGTGCCCAACTCGCTTTCCAGCTGCTTGATGCGTGTGGTGATGTTGGAGGGCACGCAGTGCAATTGCTGTGCGGCCTGGGCCACGCTGCCGGTTTGCGCCACGGCTTGCACCATTTTCAGTTGGGCCAGTTCCATTGCTCAGTTCCGCTGATTTCAGAAGTCAGAAACACTTAATTGTCCTACGAGGCGCACGGGCCAAGACTGACGCAATCCCTTCGCAGTTTCTGGACGCCATCGATGAAAACCCCGTCACCCGTGAAGCTTACGCTAGTCATTGCCGGCGTGATCCTCTGTTGGGCTTTTTCGCCGACTGGCGTGCACATGGGCCTGCACAGCTACAGCCCGGGCCAACTGGCGTTGCTGCGGTTTCTGATTGCCTCGGTGTTCATGGGCGGTGTGGCGCTGGTGGTGGGCATCGGCCGGCCGCGCCTGCGGGATGTGCCCTGGTTGCTGGTGTTGGGTTTTTTCGGCGTGTTCCTGCACCACATGAGCCTCAATGCCGGGCAGCAATGGGTGACGGCGGCGGCGTCCAGCGTATTGGCGCAGTCGGTGCCGCTGTTCAGCGTGCTCATTGCGTTTTGCTGCCTGAAGGAACGCGTCAGCGCCTGGCGTTGGGGCTGTGTGCTGCTGGGCTTGCTGGGGGTGCTGGTGGTGATCTGGGGCGACCTGGGCGTGGGCGATGTCGACCCGCGCGGGTTGCTGATCCTGCTGGCGGCGCTGTCATGGAGCGTGTATTTCGCCATCCAAAAACACTATGCCCACCGCTACAGCCCGTTGACCGTGGCGTGCTACATGGTGTGGTCGGGCACCCTGATGCTCTGCGTCAACCTGCCGGGCCTGCCAACCGCCGTGATGCGGGCGCCGTTGCAGCAGAACCTGGCGGTGCTGGTGCTGGGTATTTTCCCCAGCGCCTTGGCCTACCTTGCCTGGGGCTATGTGCTCAAGCATGTCGAGGTCAGCCGTGCGTCGGTGGCGATGTATCTGATCCCGCCGGTGGCGATGGTGATGGCCGCGACGCTGCTGGGTGAACGGATCACCCTGCAGGTGGTGCTCGGCGGCGTGATTGTGTTGGCGAGCGTGGCGGCCATCAGTCTGGAGGGGCGTTGGCGCTCAGTCGTTCAGGCTGAACGCGCGCAAGCGGTGACCGTCGGGGTCTTGGGCGACGAAGGTGTAGCCGAAGTCCACGGCGGTCGGTGACTGCAGGATCGGCGCGCCGCGCTCTACCCATTGATCGTGCAGCGCCCTGACGGCGGCAGTGTCAGCCAGGGCAAAGCCCACTTCGCCGCCCCCGCCGGTGGCCGTGGCGGCCGGCTGCACGGTGTGGCGCGACCACAGGCCCAGCTTCACGCCGTTGTCGAGGATGAACAGGGCAAAGGTCGGATTGAGCTCCACGGGCGGCTTGCCCAGCAGGCGGCTGTAGAAATTGGCGCTGGTGGCCGGGCTGTCGACATACAGCAGGAAGTAATGGGCGAGGGTGTTCATGCAGGCTCCTTGGGGTACGAACGTTGAGTGGCGCCGAGTCTATAAGGCAGCCCTGTCAGTTCCTGTCAGGAGTGTGCAGCGGCACCGGATCCTCGCCGGTGTACAGCTTGATGATGTCGTCGATTTCGCCGGACATCTTCATGTGCAGCAGCGCGCGCAGAATTTTTTGCACCGGTACGGTGGGGTCATTGCGCACGACGCAGCCGAGGTCTTGCTCATTAATCACGGCCACCTTGTGCAGCCGTTGGCCGATCGGCATTTTTTGGTTGAAGCGGTCGACGCTCCATTCGTTGCTCGCCGCGTAGGTGTAACGCCCGGCCACCAGTTTGTGCAGCACCTGTTCTTCGCTGCGTGCATCGTCCCGGCTGAGCTGGCCGTTGGCAAACAGCGGATCGAGGATGGCATAGCGATAATTGAGCACCGTGCCGATCGACTGTGGCGCCAGCTTGAGTATCTGTACCGGCTGGCTGCGGGTACTTACCAGTACGTTGCGCTGCACCATCAGCGGCACGCTCCAGATGTAATCGCCCGACAGGTTATCGACCCATGACGGCGTGACGTAACAGCGCACGTCAATTTCACCATGGGCCATGGACGCGGCGATCCGTGCGCGTGCCAGTACCTGGAAGTGCGCCGGATGGCCAACGTGGGTGGCCAGGCTCGACATCAAGTCATACACAATACCCTGGGTTGGCCGGCCATTATCCAGTTGCACCATGGGCATCGCCCAACTGTCGGACACCGAAAAGCGCAGCGGTGCAGGCGCCGCAAGGCTCGCCGTGGTGATCATCCATAAAGCGCCCAGGACTACGCGCATATTCTCTCCGGGTTCAGGCCTTTGCAGGCCACTGCGCAGAGCTTAGTCAGATTAGACGAGCGTGCCGGATGCAATTTCCCCCTTGCTCCGCTAGCATTACGGGCTTCCGCTTCCCAGTTGCGACGGTTTTCGATGAGTTATCAGGTTCTTGCACGTAAATGGCGCCCGCGCTCGTTCCGCGAAATGGTCGGCCAGACCCATGTGCTCAAGGCTCTGATCAATGCCTTGGACAGCCAACGGCTGCACCATGCCTACCTGTTCACCGGCACCCGTGGGGTGGGCAAGACCACTATTGCGCGCATCATCGCCAAATGCCTGAACTGTGAAACCGGCATCACCTCGACGCCCTGCGGCACCTGTTCGGTGTGCCGGGAAATCGACGAAGGGCGTTTCGTCGACCTGATCGAAATCGATGCCGCGAGCCGCACCAAGGTCGAAGACACCCGCGAACTGCTGGACAACGTGCAGTACGCGCCGAGCCGCGGCCGCTTCAAGGTCTACCTGATCGACGAAGTGCACATGCTGTCCAGCCATTCCTTCAACGCGTTGTTGAAAACCCTGGAAGAGCCGCCGCCCTACGTCAAATTCATCCTGGCCACCACCGACCCGCAGAAGCTTCCTGCAACGATTCTGTCGCGGTGCCTGCAGTTCTCTCTGAAAAACATGACCCCCGAGCGCGTGGTCGAGCATTTGACCCACGTGCTGGGCGTCGAGAACGTGCCGTTCGAAGACGACGCACTGTGGCTGCTCGGCCGCGCCGCCGATGGCTCGATGCGGGATGCCATGAGCCTCACCGACCAAGCCATCGCCTTTGGTGAAGGCAAGGTCATGGCCGCCGATGTGCGCGCGATGCTCGGCACCCTCGACCACGGCCAGGTGTTCGACGTGCTGCACGCGCTGATCGAAGGTGACGCCAAGGCGTTGCTTGAAGCGGTGCGCCACTTGTCGGAACAGGGCCCGGATTGGAACGGCGTGCTGTCGGAAATTCTTAATGTGCTGCACCGCGTTGCCATCGCCCAGGCCCTGCCGGAAGGGGTCGACAACGGTCATGGCGACCGCGACCGCGTATTGGCCCTGGCCCAGGCGCTGCCGGCCGAAGATGTGCAGTTCTACTACCAGATGGGGCTGATCGGTCGCCGCGACCTGCCGCTGGCGCCGGACCCGCGGGGTGGCTTCGAGATGGTGCTGCTGCGGATGCTGGCCTTCCGGCCTGCGGACTCGGCAGACGCACCGAGGCAGCCGCTAAAGCCAGTGGGGATCAGCCAGGCCACAGTTGATTCCGCCAAACCAGTGGCTGGCGCGGCGGTCGTCGCGCCAGTGGTTGCTGCGCCTGCCCCGGCGCCTGCGCCTGTCGCGGCGGCGCCGGTGGCCGAGCCTGCCCCGGTTATCGAAGCCGAGCCCGCGCCTGTCGTCGACCTGCCGTGGAACGACCCGGTAGAACCCGAGCCCGAACCCGAAGTCGAGCTGCAACCCGCCGTGGAGCCCGTGCTGGAAACCACCGGCGAGCAGCCCGAGCTGACGCCAATGCCTGCGCCGACCCCGGACAGCGCAGTGCCGGCCGCGCCGGAGTGGGTGTCGGCGCCGGTGCCCGAGCCGACCGTGGCCCAGGTCGATAGCGCCACGCCGGGCATCGACCTCGATGACGACGAGCCGCCGCTGGACGAAGACTACATCGAGCCGGACATGGATTCGGCCTACAGCTACCTGGACGACCTGGCCAGCGAACACACCGCCGAGCCTGCGCCCGAGCCCGAGCCTGAACCCGCTGCGGCCCCGGCCACCGGCCTGGCGTTGCAATGGCTGGAACTGTTCCCGAAACTGCCGATCTCCGGCATGACCGGTAGCATCGCCGCCAACTGCACGCTGATCTCCATCGAGGGCGACCACTGGTTGCTGCACCTGGACCCGGCCCATAGCGCCCTGTTCAACGCGACCCAGCAACGCCGGCTCAATGACGCGCTCAACCAGTACCATGGGCGCACGCTGACCATCGCCATCGAGTTGATCAAGCCCGAGCAGGAAACCCCCGCCCAGGCCGCCACACGCCGGCGCCTCAACCGCCAGCGCGAGGCTGAAGAGTCGATCCACGGCGATCCGCTCATCCAACAAATGATGCAACAGTTCGGTGCGGTCGTCCGCCACGATACTATTGAACCTGTCGAAGCCCCGGTGCCCCAGGCGTCATAACACCGGGCTATTAACTGATCCACGAACGTTTGAGGTGATTCCCATGATGAAAGGTGGCATGGCCGGCCTGATGAAGCAGGCGCAGCAGATGCAGGAAAAAATGGCCAAGATGCAGGAAGAACTGGCCAACGCCGAAGTCACCGGTAAAGCCGGTGGCGATATGGTCAGCGTGGTGATGACCGGTCGTCACGACATCAAGCGCGTGAGCATCGACCCAAGCCTGCTCGAAGGCGTCAGCGATGACGACCGTGAAGTGCTGGAAGACTTGTTCGCCGCCGCCGTCAACGACGCCGTGCGCAAGATCGAAGCCAACAGCCAGGACAAAATGTCCGGTGTGACCGCTGGCATGCAGCTGCCACCGGGCATGAAGCTGCCGTTCTGATCGGCAGTCTGCGCTAAGCTCCAATGCCAGGCCTCGTGCCTGGCATTTTTTTTGTCTGCCGGTGATCGCTCCAGCAGGTGGGAACGATCTGAACCCCAACCACCTGATGATGGTCTGCACCCTGTACCGATGAATTCGATAAAGGAGCCCCTTCATGCCTCAAGAACCGACACTCAACCAGCGCATCGTCCTGGTCTCGCGCCCTCACGGCGCGCCCACCCCGGAAAACTTCCGCCTGGAGCGCGTGAGCCTGCCGGAGTTGGCGGACGGCCAGGTACTGCTCAAAACGCTGTACCTGTCCCTCGATCCCTACATGCGTGGGCGTATGAGCGATGCCCCGTCCTACGCCGCACCGGTGGAAATCGACGAGGTAATGACCGGGGGCGCTGTCAGCCGTATCGAACAGTCGCGTCATCCTAAATTCGAGGTGGGCGACCTGGTGGTCGGCGCCACCGGCTGGCAGAGCCACAGTATTTCCGACGGCCGCAACCTGATGCCGGTGCCCAAAGGCCTGCCCAGTCCGTCAATGGCCCTGGGTGTGCTGGGCATGCCTGGCATGACTGCCTACATGGGCCTGATGGACATCGGTCAACCCAAGGCCGGCGAAACCCTGGTGGTCGCCGCGGCATCCGGCGCGGTGGGCTCGGTGGTGGGCCAGGTGGCCAAGCTCAAGGGCTTGCGTGTGGTCGGCGTCGCGGGCGGCGCCGACAAGTGCCGTTATGTGGTGGATGAGCTTGGCTTTGATGCCTGTATCGACCACAAGAGCGCGGAGTTTGCCGATGAGTTGGCCCAAGCCTGCTTCAACGGTGTGGACATCTACTTCGAGAACGTCGGTGGCAAAGTATTCGACGCCATAGTGCCCTTGCTCAACCCCAAGGCTCGCATTCCCCTGTGCGGGCTCATCGCCGGCTACAACGCCCATGAGGCGCCCAGCGGGCCTGATCGCTTGCCGGCCTTGCAACGTACCCTGTTGACCAAGCGTGTGCGGATCCAGGGCTTTATCGTATTCGACGACTACGGCGACCGTCAGCCCGAGTTCCTCAGCGCCATGGCGCCTTGGGTACGCGACGCTAAGATCAAGTTCCGCGAAGACGTGGTCGAGGGCCTGGAGCGCGCGCCCGAAGCCTTTATCGGTTTGCTCGAGGGGCGCAACTTCGGCAAGTTGGTGGTGCGCGTCGCCCAGGATTGAGGATTTGACGCTAATCCGGGGCGCGGGTATAAACCGCGTCTCGTTGTTTTGTCGGACCATTGCCCCATGAGCTTCAGCCCCCTGATTCGCCAACTGATCGACGCCCTGCGCACGTTGCCCGGCGTCGGCCAGAAAACCGCCCAGCGCATGGCGCTGCAACTACTGGAGCGCGATCGCAGCGGCGGTTCCCGGTTGGCCCAGGCCCTGAGCCAGGCCATGGAAGGTGTGGGCCACTGCCGCCAGTGCCGCACCCTCACCGAAGAAGAACTCTGCCCGCAATGCGCCGACCCGCGCCGCGACGACACGCTGTTGTGCGTGGTGGAAGGGCCGATGGACGTGTACGCGGTGGAGCAGACCGGTTATCGCGGGCGCTACTTTGTGCTCAAGGGCCATCTGTCACCCCTGGACGGCCTGGGCCCGGAGGCTATCGGCATTCCGCAACTGGTGGCGCGGATCGAAGAGCAGGGCACCTTTACCGAAGTGATCCTGGCCACCAACCCGACCGTGGAAGGTGAAGCCACTGCGCATTACATCGCCCAACTGCTGAGCAACAAAGGCCTGATCACGTCGCGCATCGCCCATGGCGTGCCGTTGGGCGGAGAGTTGGAGTTGGTGGACGGCGGCACCCTGGCGCACTCGTTCGCCGGTCGCAAGCCGATCGCGCTCTAGCGGACACTGCAGGGCTAAAAATGTGGGAGGGGGCTTGCTCCCGATAGCAGTGGGTCAGTCAATGAATGTGTTAACTGATACACCGCCATCGGGAGCAAGCCCCCTCCCACAATGGTTTTGCAGTGTTAGTGAGATATATGTTGTCCGCGATGTCCTCAGCCCGGCCACTCGTTAACGTTCAGTCAACGCAAACTGCGTCAGGCAAAAAGTCGGAATCCCCATATCTTCCAAGCGCTGCGAGCCGCCCAGTTCCGGCAGGTCAATAATCGCCGCCGCTTCAAAGACCTTGGCGCCCATGCGCCGCACCAGGTTCGCCGCTGCGATCAAGGTTCCGCCGGTGGCGATCAGGTCATCGAAGATCAGCACCGAGTCACCTTCGCACAGGCTGTCGGCGTGCACTTCCAGGAAGGCTTCGCCGTACTCGGTCTGGTAACCCTCGGCCAGCACATCGGCCGGCAGCTTGCCCTGCTTGCGGAACAGAATCAGCGGCTTGTTCAGTTGGTAGGCGATGATCGACCCGATCAGGAAACCACGCGCATCCATGGCGCCGATATGGCTGAAATCGGCTTCGACATAACGGTGGGCAAAGGTGTCGGCCACCAGGCGCAGGGCCTTGGGCGATTGGAACAACGGCGTGATGTCACGGAAGATCACCCCAGGCTTGGGGAAGTCGATGACAGGGCGGATCAGGGATTTGATGTCGAACGAATCGAAGGTCATCGTCGAAGAGTCCTGGGAGGAAAACGGACTCGGAGTATACCTGCGGCCTCGCTGCTTGGCGCGGCCGCAGATGTCTGGCTCAGCCTTCCAGAGAGCCGCCGGCCAGCGCGCACAGCTGGATCGGATCGAGGATGTGCACTTCCTTGCCTTCGGCGGCCAGCAGTTCGTTCTGCTGGAAACGGGTAAATACGCGGGACACGGTTTCCACCGCGAGGCCCAGGTAGTTGCCGATTTCGTTGCGCGACATGCTCAGGCGGAACTGGTTGGCCGAGAAGCCACGGGCACGGAAGCGCGCCGATAGGTTGACCAGGAAGGTGGCAATGCGCTCATCGGCGGTTTTCTTCGACAGCAACAACATCATTTGCTGGTCGTCACGAATTTCGCGGCTCATCACGCGCATCAACTGGCGGCGCAGTTGTGGCAGTTGCAGGGCCAGTTCGTCGAGGCGTTCGAAGGGAATTTCGCATACCGATGTGGTCTCCAGCGCCTGGGCCGACACCGGGTGAATCTCGGTGTCCATGCCCGACAGCCCGACCAGCTCGCTGGGCAGGTGAAAACCGGTGATCTGTTCTTCGCCGCTGTCGCTGAGGCTGAAGGTTTTCAAGGCGCCCGAACGTACTGCATAGACGGAATCGAATTTGTCGCCCTGGCGAAACAGAAACTCGCCTTTTTTCAGCGGGCGACCACGTTTTACGATGTCGTCCAGCGCGTCCATGTCTTCCAGATTCAATGAAAGTGGCAAGCAGAGCGGGGCCAGGCTGCAATCCTTGCAGTGGGCCTGGCCGTGAGCGCGCAGTTTGGCTGGCTCGGACATTTCTTAAATCCTTGTGGGAAAACACACATAAGACGTAAGGGTAACGCACAGTGAGGGGGTGAGGCCAGCCTGTACAAAAAAACGCGGTCGGTATAAAGATCCGCAAAAAACGGCCGATAGTCTGCTATCGACTCTTCATTCACGGGCTAAATTGATGCTTTCTTTCAATACTAATCTCGCAGCCAGCGTCAGCATCCCAGCGGCTCAGGCCACTAAAGACGACGCTGTGAAAGAGAAGGATGACGTGACGGGTGTGGCGGAAGTAGCCAAGCCTGGCGTTTCGGTAACGATTTCCGGTGCCGCAATGAAAGCCGCGGCGGCGCAGAAAACCTCCAACAACGATATTGATGACAGTGGCCTGGCAGACAACGTCAAGCAACTGCTGAAGATGATTCGCGACATCAAAAAGCAGATCGCCGAGAAACAAGCCGAAATGGCGGCCGTGATGGCCGACAAGAACCTCAGCCCTGAACAGGCCAGGGCCAGGCTCGCCGGCCTGCAATCGGCCTTGAGCGGCTTGCAGGCCGGCTTGACCAGTGCTCAGGCATCCTTGGCCAAGGCGATGAAGGATATGAGCGCCGGCGATGCGATCAAGGCCTCCGGCCTGGCGATGAAATAGCCGCGCTTAGATCACCCGCGAAAACCGCTGCCGGTTCTGGTGTTCCAGGTACGTATCGAACACCATGCACACCGACCGCACCAGCAAGCGCCCGGCAGGCAATACGCGAATGCCCTGGGCGTCGAGCTCGATCAGGCCGTCGGTGGCCATGGTCTCCAGTTGCGGCCAGATCTCGTCGAAGTACCCGCGAAAATCAATGTTGAAGGCCTGTTCGATGCGTTCGAATGCCAGGCTGAAATTACAGATCAACTGCTGAATCACCTCCCGCCGCAACCGATCGTCCGTGGTGCAGACCAAGCCACGGCTGGTGGCCAGTTGCGCGCCGGCCAAGGTGTTCTGGTAGCCGTTGAGGTCGCTGCTGTTCTGGCAGTACAGGTCGCCGATCTGGCTGATTGCCGACACGCCGAGCCCGATCAGGTCGCAGTGACCGTGAGTGGTATAGCCCTGGAAGTTGCGTTGCAGGGTGCCTTCTTCCTGGGCGATGGCCAATTCGTCATCGGGCAGGGCGAAATGGTCCATGCCGATGTAACGATAGCCGGCCAGGGTCAGTTGCTCGATGGTGGTGTGCAGCATCAGCAGTTTTTCGGCGGGCGACGGCAGGTCGTCGGTGTTGATGCGCCGCTGGGGCATGAAGCGCTCCGGCAGATGCGCGTAGTTGAACACCGACAGGCGGTCCGGTTGCAGCTTGATCACTTCTTCCACGGTGCGCGCGAAGTTGATCGGCGTTTGCTTGGGCAGGCCGTAGATCAAGTCGATGTTGATCGAGCGAAATTGCAGGGTGCGCGCGGCGTCGATCACCGCGCGGGTTTCCTCCAGGCTTTGCAGGCGATTGACCGCCCGTTGTACCTCGGGGTCGAGGTCTTGCAGGCCCACGCTGATACGGTTGAAACCCAGCTCGCGCAGCAGGCCCATGGTGGCCCAGTCGGCTTCGCGCGGGTCGATCTCGATGCCGTAGTCGCCGGAATCATCCTCAAGCAAATTGAAGTGCTGGCGCAGGCAGGCCATGACCTGGCGCAATTCGTCGTGGCTGAGAAAGGTGGGGGTGCCGCCGCCGAAATGCAGCTGTTCAACCGGCTGTTTCGGGTCGAGGTGGCAGGCCACCAGTTGAATCTCCTGCTCAAGGCGTTGCAGGTAGGCGTGGGCGCGGCCACGGTCCTTGGTGATCACCTTGTTGCAGGCGCAGTAGTAGCAGATGTTCGCGCAGAACGGCACATGCACATACAGCGACAATGGTCGCACGGCCTTGCGGCTTTCGCGCAGGGCATGGAGCAGGTCGAAGGTGCCGACCTGGCTGTCGAATTGTACGGCGGTGGGGTAGGACGTGTAGCGCGGTCCTGCCAGGTCGTAGCGATGAATCAGATCGGTATCCCAACGAATGGCGTCGAGCATGCGGGCGTCCCCCGGATAGGCTAGTGGGCCGAGTCTAGGGGCTGTGCGGGGCTGGCACCTTGATTTGCATCAACAGGGAGCGGCGCTATGCCACATGGCCCTTTAGTGGCCCATTAGCCAGTGCTGATGCGGCCCCGGCAAGGTCCATATGCCAAACACCATCACCAGCAAGCCACCGGCCATACGCACACTGCGTTTACGCAAGAGTGCGGTCACGCGTTCGGCCGCGAGCCCTGTCGCCAGCAACACTGGCCAGGTGCCCAGGCCGAACGCCAGCATCAGCAGTGCACTGTTCAGCGCATTGCCCTGGCTCGCGGCCCACAGCAGGGTGCTGTAGACCAACCCGCACGGCAACCAGCCCCACAGCGCACCCAGCAGCAAGGCGCGGGGCAGGCTCGACACCGGCAGCAAACGGTTGGCGACGGGCTGGATATGCCGCCACAGGCCGCGCCCGAGGCTTTCGATGCGGGTGAGGCCGCTCCACCAACCGGCCAGGTACAGGCCCATGCAAATCAGCAACAGGCCGGCCAGCACGCGCATGAACATCGCCGCCGGGCTATTGGCCACGGCCCAGCCGGCCAGGCCGATCAACAGCCCGGCGGTGGCATAACTGAAGATGCGCCCCAGGTTGTACGCCAGCAGCAGGCGAAACCTGCGGCGTCGTTGCTCCTTGGGAATGGCCAGGGTCAGCGCGCCCATCAGCCCGCCGCACATGCCCAGGCAATGGCCGCCGCCCAGCAAGCCCAGGATCAGCGCGGAGACCAGCAAGGGGGCCAATTCAAGCATGGGGCGGGTCTTGGGGCTTGGGCGGTTGTTCGGCGCTATTGGCTTCGTCGACGGCGGCCAGGTGGTTAGGGTCCTGGTCATCGAACAGCACGCTGTGGGCCGGGCCGTCGAGGTCGTCGTACTGGCCGCTGTCCACGGCCCAGAAAAAGATGTAAATGGCGATCGCCACGATCAGCAGCGCCGCTGGAATCATCACGTATAAAGCTGGCATCTGCACTCCATGCCCGCGCGGCTCACGCCGGCAGCGGGCGGGTGATTGAGGGGGCGCCGCCTGCTGGCGCGCTCGGCAGGCGAGTCAGGCGCAGGGCGTTGAGCACCACGGTCAATGAACTGATGGACATGCCGACCGCCGCCCAGATGGGGGTGATCCAGCCGAGGGCGGCGAACGGCAGCATCAGGCCATTGTATAGACCCGCCCACAGCAGGTTTTCAAGAATCACTCGTCGGGTGCGCCGCGCCAGGC
This sequence comes from Pseudomonas sp. S3_A03, assembly GCF_054668275.1. Classification (NCBI taxonomy): domain Bacteria; kingdom Pseudomonadati; phylum Pseudomonadota; class Gammaproteobacteria; order Pseudomonadales; family Pseudomonadaceae; genus Pseudomonas; species Pseudomonas sp. S3_A03. The sequence goes on along the minus strand of NZ_CP162753.1, from coordinate 2,466,176 downwards.
TGAAGGCCTGCACCAGGGCGTCGAGGCGGTTGGACAGCAGCACCGCGTCGGCGCTGGTCTTGGCCAGGTCGGTGGCCGAGCCCATGGCCACGCTGATATCGGCGGCGGCGAGTACCGGTACGTCATTGACGCCGTCGCCGAGCATCAGCACCTTGCGGCCTTCCTTGTGCAGTTGTTGCAGCACCTGCAACTTGTCGTCGGGGCGCAGGCCACCGTGGGCCTCGTCGATACCCAGCTCAAGGGCGACGCTGGCGACCATCGGCGAGCTGTCCCCCGACAGCAGCAAGGTACGCCAGCCGCGTGCCTTGCAGGCGGCGAGCAGGGCGGGGGCATCGCTGCGCAGGCGATCGTCGAGTACGAACCAGGCGAGGGCGCCGTCGCGGTCGCCCAGCAGCAGCCATTGCCCGGCGTCGTCCGGTGAAGCAGGGGCCGGGCAACCACTGAGTTCACACACAAAACCCGGCTGGCCGATGCGCAATAAGCGCCCGCCCACACAACCCTCCAGGCCCAGGCCCGGGGAGCTGAGTACCTCATCGGCGGCCAGCGGCGCGCGGCCAAAGGCTCGGGCAATCGGGTGTTCCGAGCGGTTTTCCAGGGCGGCCGCAAGGCTCAGGCAGCGGTCGCTGCTCAGTTCGCCCAACGGCCGAATCGCCCGCAGTGCCAAGCGGCCCTCGGTGAGGGTGCCGGTCTTGTCGAAAATCACCGTGTCGATCTGGTTCAGGCCTTCCAGCACATGACCGCGAGTCAGCAGCAGCCCGAGTTTATGCAGGGTCCCGGTGGCGGCGGTGAGGGCCGTCGGCGTGGCCAGGGACAAGGCGCACGGGCAAGTCGCGACCAGCATGGCCAGTACGATCCAGAATGCTCGCGATGCATCCAGTTCCCACCACAGCAGGCCGATCAGCGCGGCGGCGATCAGCGAACACAGCAAGAACCACTGCGCGGCGCGGTCGGCGATTTGCGCCAGGCGCGGCTTCTCGGCCTGGGCCCGTTCCAGCAGGCGCACAATGGCGGACAAACGCGTCTCATGGCCCAGGGCGCGCACTTGGACGGTCAACGGGCCCTCGACATTCAGGGTGCCGGCCGTGACCGCATCACCGACCTGACGCGGTTGCGGCAGGTACTCGCCAGTGAGCAGCGATTCATCGATGCTGGACTGGCCGTCGAGGATCACACCATCCGCCGGCAGCACCGCGCCCGGATGCACCAGTACACGGTCGCCCAGGGCCAGTTCGCTCAACAGGATGCGCTCGCTCTGGCCATCGGCCTGCACGCGCAGGCACGAGGCGGGCAACAGGTTGACCAACTGCGCAGTGGCCGCCGCCGTGCGCTCGCGGGCACGCCGTTCCAGGTAGCGCCCCGCCAGCAGGAACAGCGCAAACATGCCCACCGCATCGAAGTAGAGTTCGCCGACACCGGTGATCGCGGTCCAGATTCCCGCCAGATAAGCCCCGCCAATGGCCAGGGAGACCGACACGTCCATGGTCAGGTGGCGCGTGCGCAAGTCGCGCATGGCGCCCTTGAAGAACGGCGCGCAGCTGTAGAACACGATGGGCGTGGTCAGAAACATCGCAACCCAACGCAAGATGACGTGCAGTTCCGGGCTCAGGTCGATATTGAATTCGGGCCAGGTGGCCATGGTCGCCATCATCGCCTGGAACCACAACAGCCCGGCCACACCGAGTTGGCGCAGGGCCAGGCGGTTTTCGCCGGCCAGTTGCTCGGCGGCGCGGTCGGCTTGATACGGGTGAGCGGCGTAGCCGATATGGCGCAGTTCACTGAGCACTTGGCTCAGTGGCAGTTGCCCGTCGGCCCAACGCACTTGCAGGCGATGGTTGGACAGGTTCAGCCGCGCCTCGGCCACGGCGGGCAGGCTGCGCAGGTGTTTTTCGATCAACCAGCCACAGGCGGCGCAGCTGATGCCTTCCATCAGCAGGGTGGTTTCAGCCAGTTCGCCCTGGTGGCGCACGAACGGTTTTTGCACGTCGGCGCGGTCGTACAGCGCCAGTTCGTCCACCAGTTGCACCGGCAGCGTTTCGGGGTTGGCCGAGGCTTCGCTGCGGTGCTGGTAATAGCTTTCCAGGCCGCCGGCGACGATGGCTTCGGCGACTGCCTGGCAGCCCGGGCAGCAGAGCTCACGGCGCTCGCCGAGGATATCGGCGGTGAACCGGCTGCCCGGCGGAACGGGCAGGGCGCAGTGGTAGCAGGGAGTTGGGCTGGTCATTGGTTTGGATCTTGGTTGGCTGGGAGGGCCTCATCGGGGGCAAGCCCCCTCTCACAGGGGAACGCATTCCAACTGTGGAGGGGGGCTTGCCCCGGATGCGCGAAGCGCGGGCTTTTACTTCTTGAGGTCTTCGGCCCCTTGCAGCGGCTCGTCGCCCAGCAGCAAGTCCTTGTCGTGGCTGACCTCTTCTTCTTCGAACAGGCGCCAGGTCTTGTCGCCTTCCACGCCCAGCAGTTCGACGAAGCGACGACCCTGGACCTTGTCGGTGACCTGGCCAATATAGCGGCCCGGCTCGCTGTCGCTGCGCGCCAGGTTGATCTTGCGATCCTTCTCCGGCTGGGTCGGGGAAATCAGATTGAGTTCCAGGGTGGTCGGGTTGCTGTAGCCGGTGAGGTTCAGCTCGACTTCACCGGTCAGTTCATCCAGATGCAGCTTGGCGCGCAATTGCAGGGTCTGGCCCAGGCGTTCGCGGTCCAGGGAACGGTTGATGCCCTTGCCAGCCTCGTAGTAATTGTCGTTGACCAGGTTGTCCGGGTTGTTCACCGCGATGGTTACCATGGACAAGGTCAAGGTCACCGAGCAGGCGAGGATTCCAATGATGATCCAGGGCCAGAGGTGCTTGTACCAAGGGCTTGCGGCAGTGGTTGCGGGCATTCTCGTGTTCCCTGTTTAACGAACTTGTGGGCCGATGAACCGGCTCTTGGCTTCAATACGGACGCTGGTGTCATCGGCATCCTTGAGGATGAAAGTCACCTCGTTGGTACTCGACGGCAGTTGTTCCGGCGCGCTCGACAGCTCCACCGGCATGCTCACGATATCCCCGGCGGCCACTTTGATTTCGCGTCGGCCTTGCAGCTTGAGGTCCGGCAGGCCGGCGGCGTCGAGCACGTAGGTGTGGTCGCGCTGGTCTTTGTTCATGATCTTCAGGCTGTAGACGTTTTCGATACGGCCTTCGGCGTTTTCGCGGTACAGCACGCGGTCTTTGCTCACGTCGAAACCCACCAGTGAACGCATGAAAAACGCGGCGGCCAACAGGCTCATCATCGCCAGTAGCACCAGGGCGTAACCGATCAGGCGTGGGCGCAATTTGTGGGTCTTTTGCCCCGACAGGTTGTGTTCGGTGGTGTAGCTGATCAGGCCGCGCGGGTACTCCATCTTGTCCATGATGTTGTCGCAGGCGTCGATGCACGCGGCGCAACCGATGCACTCGATCTGCAGGCCGTCACGGATGTCGATGCCGGTGGGGCACACCTGTACGCACATCGTGCAATCGATGCAGTCGCCCAGGCCCTGGGCCTGGTAGTCGCTACCTTTTTTACGCGGGCCGCGCAGTTCGCCACGGCGCGGGTCGTAGGACACGATCAGGGTGTCTTTGTCGAACATCACGCTCTGGAAACGGGCGTATGGGCACATGTAGATGCACACCTGTTCGCGCAGCCAGCCGGCGTTGCCGTAGGTGGCGAGGGTGAAGAAACCCACCCAGAAATACGACCAGCCGTCGGCCTGGCCGGTGAAGAAGTCGAACACCAGTTCGCGGATCGGCGAGAAGTAGCCGACAAAGGTCATGCCGGTGACAAAACCGATCAATAGCCACAGGGTGTGCTTGCTGAATTTGCGCAGGAACTTGTTGGCGCCCATCGGCGCCTTGTCCAGCTTGATGCGCTGGTTGCGGTCGCCTTCGGTGACTTTTTCGCACCACATGAAGATCCATGTCCACACGCTTTGCGGGCAGGTATAGCCGCACCACACGCGGCCGGCGTACACCGTGATAAAGAACAGGCCAAACGCCGCCACGATCAGGATGCCCGACAGCAGAATGAAGTCCTGAGGCCAGAAGGTCGCGCCAAAAATAAAGAACTTACGCTCCGGCAGGTTCCACCACACTGCCTGGTGACCGCCCCAGTTCAGCCACACCGTGCCGAAGTAAAGCAGGAACAGCCCGGCGCCGCCGAGCATGCGCAGATTGCGGAACAGGCCGGTGAAGGCGCGGGTATAGATCTTCTCGCGCGCGGCGTAGAGATCGACCGTTTTACTCTCGGTTTTGGCAAGCGGGGTAACGTCATGTACCGGTATTTGGTTGCTCATCATTGCATCCCACGGCGGTGGAGATTTGCCTCGGCCAGTACGTGCCAACCGGGGTCAAATTAAGGGTCTTGCAGTGGCTTAATGATACGCCCCCGATGGTACGCCAAGGGTGCGACCTTTGGTCGCGTTGGGGGAAATGAATTGATGGTGTACGTGATCTGGATCAATTGACTTGGGAAGTATGGACGGTTTTTGCGGGTAAGCCGGTCATTCGTCCCATGGATTTATCAGTGGAACGCCACTGGAACTGAAATCACTGAACAAAAAGCCCCGCCAGCTTTCGCTGCGCGGGGCTCTGTTGTCTGAGCGCTTTTACTGCTCTTCAGCCTTCTTATCCCCATGGGACAAGCTGTACACATACGCCGCCAACAAATGCACTTTGTCGTTGCCTTGCAGTTGCTCCTGCGCCGGCATCTGGCCCTGGCGGCCATAACGGATGGTCTGTTGCAGTTGGGCGAAGCTTGAGCCGTAGATGAACGCACCGGGGTGGGTCAGGTCGGGCGCGCCCATGGCGGGGGTGCCTTTACCGGCCGGGCCGTGACAGGCCACGCAGTTGGCGGCGAAGAGTTTTTCGCCGTTGGCCACGTCAGCCTTGGCGCCTTCCGGCAAGGTGCGACCGTCGAGCTTGGTCACCACAAAGCCCGCTACGTCGGCCACGCCTTGCTCGCCGATGACTGCGGCCCAGCCCGGCATCACCGCGTGGCGGCCCTTCATGATGGTTTCCTTGATGGTGTTCGCCTCGCCACCCCAGCGCCAGTCGGCGTCGGTCAGGTTGGGGAAACCATAGGCGCCCTTGGCGTCGGAACCGTGGCACACCGAGCAGTTGGAGGCGAACAGACGGCCACCCATCTTCAAGGCTTGCGGGTCCTTGGCCACTTCTTCAATCGGCATCGATGCGAATTTGGCGAAGATCGGCCCGAACTTGGCGTCCGACCTGGCCATTTCCTTTTCCCATTCGTGTACGCCGGTCCAACCGGTCTGGCCGTTGGCGAAAGGGGTCTGTTTTTCGGTGTCGAGGTAGTTGTAGCCCGGCAGCAGGCCTTTCCAGTTGCCCAGGCCCGGGTACAGCACCAGGTAGCCAAGGGCGAAGATGATGGTGCCGACGAACAGCATGAACCACCACTTGGGCAGCGGGTTGTCGTACTCCTCGATGCCGTCGAACGAGTGGCCGACGGTTTCGTCGGTTTGTTCGGCGCGCTGGCCCTTGCGGGTCGACAGCAGCAGCCAGGTCAGGGCGAAGATGGTGCCCAGGCTGAGGACTGTGACGTACAGACTCCAGAACGTAGTCATTCTTTGTTACTCCTAGAAGCTTGCTCGACGTGCTTGATGGCTTCGGGGTCATCCGCAAAGGGCAGCAAGGTCGCGTCTTCAAACTCCGACTTGCGCTTGGGGCTGAACACCCACAACGCCAGACCGATAAAAGCCACCATCACGACAACGGTGCCCAGGCCACGAATCATCCCGATATCCATGAAGAATCACCGTTTGCTTTTGATGATGGTGCCCAGGCCCTGCAGGTAGGCCACCAGTGCGTCCATTTCGGTCTTGCCCTTCACGGCTGCGGCTGCACCGGCGATATCTTCGTCGGTGTAGGGCACGCCCAGGGTGCGCAAGACTTCCATCTTCTTCGCGGTGTCCTTGCCGTCCAGCTTGTTTTCCACGAGGAACGGGTACGCCGGCATTTTCGACTCGGGCACAACGTTGCGCGGGTTGTACAAGTGCGCACGCTGCCAGTCATCGGAGTAACGCCCGCCCACACGCGCCAGGTCCGGGCCGGTACGCTTGGAGCCCCACAGGAACGGGTGGTCCCATACGCTTTCACCGGCCACCGAATAGTGGCCATAGCGTTCGGTTTCGGCACGGAACGGCCGGATCATCTGCGAGTGGCAGCCGACACAACCGTTGGCGATGTAGACGTCGCGGCCTTCCAGTTCAAGGGCGGTGCGTGGCTTCATGCCTTCGACCGGCTTGTTGGTGACATCCTGGAAAAACAGCGGAACGATCTGGGTCAGGCCGCCGATGCTCACGGCGATGACCATGAAGAAGGCCAGCAGGCCGATATTCTTCTCGACTACTTCATGCTTCATCAGTGGGCTCCCACAACGGCGATCTTGGCGGCGGCTTCGGCTTGTGCAGGGTCCGAGGCACGCACGGTGCGCCAGACGTTGTAGGCCATGAACAGCATGCCGGCGGCAAAGAACGCACCGCCCAGGGCACGGACAATGTAGCCAGGGTGGCTGGCTTGCAGCGCTTCGACGAAGGAGTAGGTGAGGGTGCCGTCATCGTTGATCGCACGCCACATCAGGCCTTGGGTGATGCCGTTGACCCACATCGAGGCGATGTAGAGCACGGTACCGATGGTCGCCAGCCAGAAGTGCGTGTTGATCAGCCCGACGCTGTGCATCTGCGCGCGGCCGAACAGCTTGGGAATCATGTGGTACAGCGCGCCGATGGAGATCATTGCCACCCAACCGAGGGCACCGGCGTGTACGTGGCCGATGGTCCAGTCGGTGTAGTGGGACAGCGAGTTGACGGTCTTGATTGCCATCATCGGCCCTTCGAAGGTCGACATGCCGTAGAACGCCAGGGACACCACGAGGAAGCGCAGGATCGGGTCGGTGCGCAATTTATGCCAGGCGCCCGACAGGGTCATCATGCCGTTGATCATGCCGCCCCAGCTCGGGGCCAGCAGGATGATCGACATCGCCATGCCCAGGGACTGCGCCCAGTCCGGCAGGGCGGTGTAGTGCAAATGGTGCGGACCGGCCCAGATGTACAGGGTGATCAGTGCCCAGAAGTGCACGATGGACAGGCGATACGAGTAAATAGGACGTTCGGCCTGTTTAGGCACGAAGTAGTACATCATCCCCAGGAAACCGGTGGTGAGGAAAAAACCTACGGCGTTGTGGCCGTACCACCACTGGATCATCGCGTCCGTCGCGCCGGCGTAGGCCGAGTAGGACTTGAACAGGCTGACCGGCAACGACGCGTGGTTGACGATGTGCAGCATCGCCGTGACCACGATGAAGGCACCGTAGAACCAGTTGCCCACGTAGATATGTTTGGTCTTGCGCTTGACGATGGTGCCGAAGAACACCGCACCGTAGGTCACCCAGACAATCGCCAGCAAAATGGCGATCGGCCATTCCAGCTCGGCGTATTCCTTGGTGGTGGTGTAGCCCAGCGGCAGGCTGACGATGGCGCCGATGATGACCGCTTGCCAACCCCAGAAGGTAAAGGCGGCGAGGCCGTCGGAGATCAGCCGCGTCTGGCAGGTGCGCTGCACGACATAGTAAGAGGTGGCAAACAGCGCGCATCCGCCGAAAGCGAAAATCACCAGGTTGGTGTGCAGTGGGCGTAGACGGCCGAAGGTCGTCCAAGGCAGGTCGAAATTCAATTCCGGCCAGACCAGTTGCGAGGCGATGAACACCCCGAGCCCCATGCCAAGGATCCCCCAGACCACCGTCATGATGGCGAACTGGCGGACTACCTTATAGTTATAAGCAGTCGGACTGATTGCTGTGCTCATTCTAAGGTTCCACGGTTTAGGTTTTTTTATAGGTAAAATCGGCCGCAAGTATGGAGAAAGCGAGGGGCCATTGCAACGCAACGGCTGACCTGGATCAATGCGTTCCACGCCAGATTCTGCGCCCTTTCCATGTTTGGCGTAAGGACAAATCCGAAATGGAAAGCTGATCAAGTGGACAGGAAAATTGCGGGGTCACAACGGGTGTCGTTGGGCGTACCGCAATCGCTGCGCTTGAAAGCAAGCGTAGACCCGAATGGCAGGAGGGGAAAGGTGTGCTTTGGAAGGGTGCGACACTTGGTCGCGCCAAAAGATGCCGCACGGTAACGAGCGAACAAAAAACCTGTGGCAAGGGATCTTGCTGGGGTAAGGGAGCAAGCTCCCCGTGGAAAGTGACCGCCCCAGGGTCGGGGCGGTCGTCAACGCTTACTGCGGTTGGGCTTGCGGCGTTGCGCCGTTGGCGTTATGGGACAGGCTGTACACGTAAGCCGCCAGCAAATGCACCTTGTCATTGCCTTGCAGCACGTCCTGCGCCGGCATCTGGCCCTGGCGGCCGTGACGGATAGTCTGCTGCAACTGCGCCAGGCCGGTGCCGTAGATATAACCGCCGGGCAGCGTCAGGTTCGGCGCGCCCATGGCTTCCATGCCGTGGCCTTGTGGGCCATGGCAGGCTACGCAGGTGGTGTTGAACGCAGCTTGACCGGCGGCCAGGTCAGCAGTGCTGTCGGCCGGCAGTGGCAGTTTGGCCAAGTCGTGACGCACATAGGCGGCGACGTTTCTTACACCATCATCACCCAATATCTCACCCCAGGCCGGCATCGCCGCGTGGCGACCGTTCAGGATGGTGGTCTTGATCGCTTCGGCCGAACCGCCCCAGCGCCAGATAGTGTCTGCCAGGTTAGGGAAACCGTACGCGCCCTTGGCATCCGAACCGTGGCACACCGCGCAGTTGGAGGCGAACAAACGCCCGCCCATTTTCAGCGCTTGCGGGTCCTTGGCCACTTCTTCCACGGGCATGGCCGAGAATTTGGCGAAGATCGGCCCGAACTTGGCGTCGGCCTTGGCCATTTCCTTGTCCCACTCCTTGGCCTGGGTCCAGCCGCCTTCATAACCGGGCAATATGCCTTTCCAGTTGCCCAGGCCCGGGTAGAGCACCAGGTAGCCGACGGCAAACACCAGGGTGCCGGCGAACAGCATGAACCACCACTGCGGCAGGGGGTTGTCGTATTCCTCGATACCGTCGAAGGCGTGGCCCATGGTCTGGTCGACGCTGCCCTTGGTCTCGCCCTTGCGGGTGCCGATCAACAGCCAGGTCAGGCCGATCAGGCTGCCGATGGTCAGTACACAGATCCATGTACTCCAGAATAGGGTCATGGCCGGGTGCTCCTTATTGCAGGCTCTTCTTGAGCGTCGGATGGAGAAGGTTCATCGGCGAAGGGCAGCAGGCGCGCCTGCTCGAATTCCGCATTGCGCCGGTTGTTGAACACCCACAGTGACAGGCCGATAAAGGCGATGGCGACGACCAGCGTGCCAAGGCCGCGGATGGTGCCCGCATCGAATTCAAATCCCATGGCTCACCTCTTGCTCTTGATGGCGGTGCCGAGCACTTGCAGGTATGAAACCAGCGCGTCCATTTCGGTCTTGCCCTTGAGGCTGGCGACGGCGCCACTGATGTCGTCGTCGGTGTACGGCACGCCGAGGGTGCGCATCACCTTCAACTTGCTCTCGGTGTGGCTGCTGTCGACCTGGGCCGTGACCAGCCATGGATAGGCCGGCATTTTCGACTCCGGTACCACGTTGCGCGGGTTGTACAAGTGCGCGCGATGCCAGTCGTCCGAGTAGCGTGCGCCGACGCGTGCCAGGTCCGGCCCGGTGCGCTTGGAACCCCACAGGAAGGGGTGGTCCCACACGCTTTCACCGGCGACCGAGTAGTGGCCGTAACGTTCGGTTTCGGCGCGGAACGGACGGATCATCTGCGAGTGGCACTGTACGCAGCCTTCGCGGATGTAAATGTCGCGGCCTTCCAGTTGCAGCGCGGTGTAGGGCTTCATGCCTTCGACCGGCTTGTTGGTCACGTCCTGGAAGAACAGCGGGACGATCTGGGTCAGGCCGCCGATACTCACGGCGAGTACCATCAGCAACATCAGCAGGCCGACGTTTTTTTCAATCGTTTCGTGTTTCATCACGGACTCCTCAGGCCAACTGCGCAGTGGCAGTGGCTTCGACAGGCTGCGGCGAACGCACGGTGCGCCACGTGTTGTAAGCCATCAGCAGCATGCCGCTGAGGAACACCGCGCCGCCCACCAGCCGCACGATGAAGCCTGGGTGGCTGGCCACCAGGGTTTCGACGAAGGAGTAGGTCAAGGTGCCGTCTTCGTTGACCGCACGCCACATCAGGCCCTGGGCGATGCCGTTGACCCACATCGAAGCGATGTAGAGCACGGTGCCGATGGTGGCCAGCCAGAAGTGCGCGTTGATCAGGCCGAGGCTGTACATCTGCTCGCGACCGAAGATTTTCGGGATCATGTGGTACAGCGCGCCGATGGAGATCATCGCCACCCAACCCAGCGCCCCGGCGTGTACGTGGCCGATGGTCCAGTCGGTGTAGTGGGAGAGGGCGTTGACGGTCTTGATCGCCATCATCGGACCTTCGAAGGTCGACATGCCGTAGAAGGCCAGGGAGACAACAAGGAAGCGCAGGATCGGGTCGCTGCGCAACTTATGCCAAGCCCCCGAGAGCGTCATCATGCCGTTGATCATGCCGCCCCAGCTTGGCGCCAGCAGCACCAGCGACATCACCATGCCCAACGACTGCGCCCAGTCCGGCAGCGCGGTGTAGTGCAAGTGGTGCGGGCCGGCCCAGATGTACAGGGTGATCAGCGCCCAGAAGTGCACGATGGACAAGCGATAGGAATACACCGGGCGCTCGGCCTGCTTGGGTACGAAGTAGTACATCATCCCCAGGAAACCGGCGGTGAGGAAAAAGCCTACCGCGTTGTGCCCATACCACCACTGCACCATGGCATCCGTCGCACCGCCGTAGAGGGAGTAGGACTTGGTCAGGCTGACCGGGATTTCCAGGTTATTGACGATATGCAGGATGGCCACGGTGATGATGAACGCACCGAAGAACCAGTTGCCGACGTAGATGTGCTTGGTGTTGCGCTTCATCACCGTGCCGAAGAACACGATGGCGTAGGCCACCCAGACAATGGTGATCAGGATGTCGATCGGCCATTCCAGCTCGGCGTATTCCTTGGAACTGGTGTAGCCCAGCGGCAAGGTGATCGCGGCCAAGAGGATGACCAACTGCCAGCCCCAGAAGCAGAACGCGGCGATTTTCGGCGCGAACAGCTGAGTCTGGCAGGTGCGCTGCACCGAGTAGAACGAGCTGGCAAACAGCGCGCAGCCACCGAAGGCGAAGATCACCGCGTTGGTGTGCAGCGGGCGCAAGCGGCCGAAGCTGGTCCAGGGCAAATCGAAGTTGAGCGCGGGCCAAACCAATTGGGCGGCGAGAAAAACCCCGAGCCCCATGCCGACGATGCCCCACACCACCGTCATAATGGCGAATTGGCGGACCACCTTGTAGTTATAGGCGGTACTTAAAGTAGTGTTCATGGTTCCCCATCCACGGTTCAACCCAAGCAAGTGCGGCACTTGGGCTGGAGTTATAGGCAGACTAAATAGCGAGGCAAGCATGGGCAAAGAGCACAAGGCCAGTATTGACGGGGATCAATGGGCGCAGTGTGCGCGGGAACATGGGTGGTTATGGGATGTCGCATCGGGCCCGGCGGCGGGTACCGCGCCGACGCTGATCCTGGCCCACGGCGCCGGCGCCCCGATGGACTCGTCTTTCATGAGCGACATGGCTGCACGCCTTGCCGGGCATGGCGTGAACGTGTTGCGCTTCGAGTTTCCCTATATGGCCCAGCGTCGGCTGGACGGCGGCAAACGCCCACCGAACCCGGCGCCGAAACTGCTGGGTGCCTGGCGTGAGGTGCATACCGTAGTGCGACGCCATGTCGCTGGGAAACTGGCCATCGGTGGCAAGTCGATGGGTGGGCGCATGGCCAGTTTGTTGGCCGATGAAGTCGGCGCCGATGGCCTGGTGTGCCTGGGGTATCCCTTCTATGCGGTGGGTAAGCCTGAGAAACCACGGGTCGAGCACCTGGCGGGCTTGAAAACACCGACGCTGATTGTGCAGGGCGAGCGCGATGCCTTGGGCAATCGGGCGGCGGTAGAAGGCTATGATTTGTCGCCGAGCATCGAGGTGATGTGGCTGGAGGCGGGGGATCATGACTTGAAGCCGTTGAAGGCTTCCGGGTTTAGCCATGAGCAGCATGTGGAGGCTGCGGCAGTGAGGGTGGCCGGGTTTCTCGGCGCCCTCTAGGGCCCTATCGGGGGCAAGCCCCCGATAGCGGTTTACCGGTTAAACCGCTCCACCAGCGAGTACTGGGTATTAGCGGTATGCGTCAGCTCTTCACTCAACTGCGCCGAGTTCAACGCCTGCTCCGAGGTCTGGTCCGCCAGCAACGCAATGGTGCTGATATTGCGACTGATCTCCTCGGCCACCGAGCTTTGTTCCTCGGTCGCCGCGGCGATTTGGGTTGTCATGTCGGTGATATGCGCCACCGCCTCACTGATGCCCACCAGCGCCTGGTCTGCTTCCATCACCCGCGCCACGCCTTCTTCGGCCTGGCGATGCCCGGCGTCCATGGTCTGTACGGCGGCGGAGGCGGTTTGCTGCAGCTTGGCGATCAGGGCATGGATCTGCCCGGTCGATTCAGCCGTGCGTTGCGCCAGTTGGCGAACCTCGTCAGCCACTACCGCAAAACCACGGCCCATTTCGCCGGCACGTGCCGCTTCGATGGCTGCGTTCAATGCCAGCAAGTTGGTCTGGTCGGCAATGCCTTTGATCACGTCAACCACGCCACCGATCTCATCGCTGTCCTTGGCCAACTGCGTGACGGTCACCCCCGTTTCCCCGACGGCCAGCGACAAGCGCTGAATCGCCTCGCGGGTTTCCCCGGCGATATCGCGCCCGCGACCGGTCAGGCGGTTGGCCTCCTGGGTCGCATCGGCGGTGCGCTGCACGTGGCTGGCCACTTCCTGGGTCGTCGCCGCCATCTGGTTGACCGCCGTGGCCACCTGTTCGGTTTCGACGCGCTGGCGTTCCAGGCCGCTGGAGCTGTTGTGCGCCAGGGTGTTGGACTGCGCGGCTTGGTCGTTGAGGTGTTCGGCGGTGTCCTGCAAGCGCGTAAGACAGGTCTTCAGACGTGCCTCCTGGCTGAGGATCGACATCTCCAGGCGCGCCTGGGCGCCACGGCTGTCGGTGTACATCTGCGCGATCAGCGGGTCGGACGTGGTTTGCTCGGCCAGGCGCAACAGGCGCTTGAGCCCGCGCTGCTGCCAGCTCAGGCCCAGCAGGCCCAACGGTACCGACAAGCCCGCCGCCAGGGCAAAGCCCCAGTGGGAATTGAGCGACGCGCCGATCATGAAACTTAACTGGCTGATCAGGATAAATGGCACCCAGTCCTGCAACACCGGCAGCCACTTGTCCCGCTGGGGAACGGCCGACTTGCCCTGGTTGATGCGTTGGTAGAGCGCTTCGGCCCGGCGGATCTGCTCGGTGGTGGGCTTGATGCGTACCGATTCGTAGCCGACCACCTGATTGCCTTCGAAGACCGGCGTCACATAGGCGTTAACCCAGTAATGATCGCCCGTCTTGCAGCGGTTCTTGACAATGCCCATCCATGGCAAGCCTTGTTTGAGCGTTGACCACATATGCCCGAACACTGCAGCCGGCACATCCGGGTGACGTACCAGGTTGTGCGGCGCACGCAGCAGTTCTTCACGGGAGAACCCACTGATCTCGACGAACGCGTCGTTGCAGTAAGTGATCACGCCTTTGGCATCTGTGGTGGAGATCAACCGTTGCTGAGCGGGGAAGGTACGTTCGCGCTGGGTAACGGGTTGGTTATTACGCATGGTTTTTTTATCCGCAAGGCTTTGAAGGGTTGTCGGCCGTGATCTGTGATTGTTGAGTGGATTTTCCGATAAGCAGTGTAGACACAGTCCCGGCGCAAGGGCGCGAGCATTCATGTGGCGTACACCGATGGGCTGCAGAGCGTGGGGTGTTTTTGCGGGCGTTCGGTTGTTTGAGGCGCAAAATCGACACGTCCCTTGGCAGGCTTTTTTCCTGGGCCATAAAAAATAGTTTTTGTCTGTCGGATGACGGGTCTTTTCCTAGACATAAATGACCATTTAAATAAGAATGTTCGGGGTAATTTGTAAGAGAAACGCCATAACCTCCTCCAAACGCTCCGGCGATTTGATTTTTTAGCTCAAAGACTCTAGTCGCTTTGCTTTCGAGTCTGTTCGTCGCGAGGAGGCGAGGGCGACGGCCGAAATAAAATGACATTGCGTAAAGGAGTACAGTGTGGCACTCGTTCCAGTCATTATTTGCGGCGGTGCGGGTAGCCGTCTGTGGCCTGTTTCCCGTTCAGCGCATCCCAAACCGTTTATTGAATTGCCAGATGGTGGCAATTTAATTCGGAAGACTTATGCCCGTGCCTTGGCTTTGGAGTCGGTCAGCGAAGTATTGACCATCACCAATCGTGATCTTTATTTCAAGACGCTCGATGAGTACGGCGCGCAGGCTCCGGAATTCACCAATTTAAGTTTCGTTCTGGAGCCATTCGGACGTAATACGGCTGCCGCAGTCGCACTCGCGGCCCAGGAAGTTGCACGAACTCATGGGCAAGATGCCATCATGTTAGTGCTGCCTGCCGATCACTTAATAGATAATCACGCTGCATTTGCCCAGGCCGTTTGCTCTGCTTCGGAACTGGCAAAAGACGGCTGGCTGGTGACGTTCGGTGTAAAACCGGAGTTTGCGGAAACCGGTTACGGCTATATCCAAAAAGATAATGACGGCCCCCTTGGTAATGGGTTCAAGGTCAAACGTTTCGTCGAGAAACCGGACCTGGAAACGGCTCAAGGGTATGTGGCGTCGGGCGATTATTTTTGGAACTCCGGCATGTTCTGCTTCCGCGCGGGTACGCTGATCCAAGAAATGCAATTGTGCGCGCCGGATGTATCCAGCGCCGTGGACGCGTGCCTCGCAGGTTCCGGCACGATGACGGGTCACAGCCACCGCAGCCTGCACTTGGAGCCGGGCAGCTTTGCCAGGGTGCCGGACATCTCCATCGACTTCGCACTGATGGAGCGCTCAAGCAAAGTGGCGACGGTGCCTTGTGACATCGGTTGGAGCGATATCGGTTCGTGGAACGCCATGAGTGAACTGTCCCCGGCGGATGAGCACGGCAATCGCATTGACGGCGAGGCTATTTGTCATAACTCCAACAACAACTATGTGCGCAGCCATCGCCGACTGGCGGCTTTGGTCGGCGTTCAAGACCTGATCATTGTCGACACGACCGATGCCCTGCTGGTTGCACACAAAGATCACGCGCAAGACATCAAGGCTATCACTGCTCAGTTGAAGAAAAATGGGCATCAGTCCCATCTGGACCACACCACCGTGCGCCGTCCGTGGGGGGCCTACACCACCTTGGAAGACGGGCAGCGGTTCAAGATCAAGCGCATTGTCGTCAAGCCCCAAGGTTCGTTGTCGCTGCAGATGCACCATCACCGCAGCGAGCACTGGATTGTGGTCAGCGGTATGGCACGCGTGGTCAATAATGACCGCGAATTTCTACTCAATACCAATGAATCAACCTTCATTCCTGCCGGGCACACCCATCGGCTGGAGAATCCGGGGGTCATTGACTTGGTATTGATCGAAGTGCAGAGCGGTGATTACTTGGGTGAAGACGATATCGTGCGGTTCGAGGATATTTACGGTCGGGCCGGCATCTGAGTCATGCGCCGTTGGAAACACGTTTGAGGGCTCGCGGTTTGCCCGGCATCGCTTGGGTTGGGGTAGAGGATTATTCACCCATTGGCGCAGGTTGCGATTTAAGTGCTGATGTTGCCCAGCGTGCCGCCTGCGAAGTTGCAGGGTATTGAAGTAAATGCACTGTCGGGATTGTTTGCGACGCAGAGATTTTGATGAGGTTCACACCGCCGTATTTACAGTTGAGCCGAATATAAAGTGAAACTCCATTGCGCATGCCCAAGAGCATTCATGGGGCAATTGTGCCGCTGGTTTTTTGCTGGTGTAACAAGATCAATTTTTGGTAAGCGCGTCGCTTGGGCGTGCTCATGTTTTCGGATAGAACGGGTAATGGACTGTACTCTTCATTACGATCTGAGTAGGTCAGCCTCGTTCGTTATAG
This sequence comes from Pseudomonas sp. S3_A03, assembly GCF_054668275.1. NCBI lineage: Bacteria > Pseudomonadati > Pseudomonadota > Gammaproteobacteria > Pseudomonadales > Pseudomonadaceae > Pseudomonas > Pseudomonas sp. S3_A03. Next base: position 2,450,044 of record NZ_CP162753.1, on the reverse strand, counting down.
GATTTATTTTCGAAGGGGATTTTTCATGAAAAAAGCAATTATCACCGGTGTTACTGGCCAAGACGGTGCGTACCTTGCTCAGCTCTTGCTGGAAAAAGGCTACACCGTATATGGCACCTATCGCCGTACCAGTTCGGTCAATTTCTGGCGGATGGATGAGCTAGGTGTCACCCAGCACCCAAACCTGCACCTGGTCGAATACGATCTGACTGATCTGTCCTCCAGCATTCGTCTGCTGCAGACCACGCAGGCCACTGAAGTCTACAACCTGGCTGCCCAGAGCTTCGTCGGTGTGTCCTTCGACCAGCCGGTGACCACCGGTGAAATCACGGGCTTAGGCGCGGTCAATTTGCTGGAAGCCATCCGCATCGTTAACCCGAAGGTGCGCTTCTACCAGGCCTCTACTTCGGAAATGTTCGGCAAGGTTCAAGCGATTCCACAGGTCGAATCCACGCCCTTTTATCCGCGCAGCCCATACGGCGTTGCCAAGTTGTACGCGCACTGGATGACCATCAACTACCGCGAGTCCTACGGGATATTCGGGACCAGCGGTATCTTGTTCAATCACGAGTCGCCACTGCGCGGCCGTGAGTTCGTTACCCGTAAGATCACTGACTCCGTCGCCAAGATCACCCAAGGCAAACTGAGCGTCCTGGAGCTGGGCAACATGGACGCCAAGCGCGATTGGGGTTTTGCCAAAGAGTACGTGGAAGGTATGTGGCGCATGCTGCAAGTCGATGAGCCAGACACCTTCGTGCTGGCGACCAATCGCACTGAAACAGTACGTGACTTTGTATCGCTGGCATTCAAAGCGGTTGAGATCGACCTGGAATGGAAAGACAAGGGTGACCAGGAGCACGCGATTGACGCACGCACCGGCAACACCGTGGTGCGGGTCAACCCGAAGTTCTACCGACCTACCGAGGTGGAGTTGTTGATCGGCGATCCAGCAAAAGCCAAGGCGGTCCTGGGTTGGGAACCAAAAACCAGCCTGGAGGAACTGTGCCGGATGATGGTTCAAGAAGACTTGCGTCGTAACGAACAAGGCTTTTCGTTCTAAGGCCAGAAGAGCGCAGTCACTTGCGTTGCAGTGGGCGGGTTCTATTTGAACCCGTTCGGTCCTACTTATGTTGTTCAGGCCAAAGGTGAATAGCGGTGAAACATGTTCTGGTGACTGGAGCCAACGGCTTTGTCGGTAAAGTCCTGCTCGGGCAACTATTGGCGGCAGGCTATCGAGTAAGTTGTGCTTGCACTACGCCCAACCCGTCACCTCGTGAAGGCGTGGAGCAGGCCATACTGGATATCCGTGATCCAAGTGCCTGTGCGGCGACGCTTGAACGGTTAAAGCCAACCCATATTATTCACCTGGCGGCCATTTCCCACGTGCCAACCAGTTTTCAAGACCCTCTGCTGACTTGGAATACCAATGTCATGGGCAGCCTGAATCTGCTGGAAGCCGTGAAACAGAAGGCCCCGGATGCCTTTGTTGTGTTCGCCAGTTCCTCTGAAGTGTATGGCGAGGCGTTCAAGGCTGGCGTAGCGCTGGACGAAAGCAGCCCGTGCTTGCCGATGAACCCTTATGCGGCCAGTAAATTGGCTGCGGAGTTGGCACTCGAGCAGTATTTCAAGCAGGGTGTGCGAGGCGTGATTGCGCGCCCTTTCAACCATATTGGCAGCGGCCAGTCTCCTGACTTCGTGACGGCATCGTTTGCCCGACAGATCGCACGCATCGAAAGCGCAGAACAAGCGCCGGTCATGCAAGTCGGCAATCTGGAGGCATGCCGCGATTTCCTCGATGTGCAGGATGTGTGTGCCGCTTACGTGCAGTTGCTCAAGCTGAGCGATCGTCACGATTATCCCCGTTTGTTCAATATCGCATCGGGGCAGTCGCGCAAAATTCGCGACATTCTTGACGAGATGATCAGCCAAAGTACCGTGGCTATTTCTGTTGAGCTTGACCCTCAACGCTTGCGGCCGTCCGATATCCCGGTCGCGGTGGGTAACTGTGACCGCATCCGCGACGTGCTCGGCTGGCAGCCAACTATCCCGCTGGAAGACACCCTGGCTTCGTTGTTGGCTGACTGGCGGTCGCGCACAGACGCATAAAACGTGTCCTCACCGAGCAACTCGCGCCTACAATTTTTGCGGGCGCAACACCAACCCCAACGCCCCCCCAATCAACACCCCTCCATACACGTGCGCCATCGACAACGGCTCCCCCAATAGCAAAGCCCCCCACAACACTCCAAACGGTGGGATCAAAAACGTCGTGGTCATCGATTTCACCGGTCCGATGGATGTCAGCAGCCGGAAGTACAAAACATACGCGAACGCTGTACACACCAAGCCCAACCCCAGCAGCGACATCCACACCTGCCACCCACCCCAGCTCGCGGGCGGATGGCTGATGGCGCTGTAGGCAAACAACGGCAGCAGGAACAACGTGGCGCCGAGCATGCTGCCCAACGCCGACAGGCGGCTGTCCAAGCCGCCGCGTTGGTCCAACCAGCGCCGCGCCAGGAACCCGGCAAAGCCATAACAGGTGGTGGCCAGCAAGCAGGCCAGCGCACCCGTCAACAATTCCAGGTCAAACGCCACTGGCCCCGCGCGGGTCAGTACGCCCACGCCGAACAAGCCCAGGCACACGCCGGCGAGTTTCGAGGGGGTGAGGCGCTCGCTGAAGAACAGCCCGCCGATCAGTACGCCCATCAGTGGCGTGGTCGCGTTGAAAATCGCCGAATAGCCCGCCGGCAGCACCTGGGCCGCCAGCGAATACAAGGTTGCGGGGATGCCGGAGTTGATCACGCCCAGCAGCAGCACGGTTTTGAACTTGCCCTGGAAGTCCCAGCTCACCCGCATCACTGTCAACATCACCAGCAGCCCGGCGGCGGCAATCGATACGCGGAAAAACGCGGTGGGCACGGTGCCGATTTCCGGCGCAATAATGCGCATGAACAGGAAGCTCGCGCCCCAGATGGCAGCCAGCCCCAGCAGGTAGAGGGTGTCGACAGGTCTCACGCAACGCTCCTACATCAATCAGGCGGCGAGTGTTGCACGCCGCTTTCATTGATTACAGAACAAACCGCGTCACCAGCCCATTCAGGTCCACCGCCAGGCGCGACAGTTCCTGGCTGGCGGCGCAGGTTTGGGTGGCGCCGGCGGCGGTCTGGGTGGACAGGTCGCGAATATTTACCAGGCTGCGGTCCACCTCCCGCGCCACCAGTGCTTGTTGCTCGGCGGCGCTGGCGATCACCAGGTTGCGCTGGCTGATCTGCGAGATGGCGGCGGTGATTTTCTCCAGGGCGCTGCCGGCGCTGTTGGCCCGTTGCAGGGTTTGGCCGGCGTGTTCGGCGCTGCTGTTGAGGGCCTCGACGGTGTTCTGGGTACCTTGCTGGATGCTGGTGATCATCTGCTCGATTTCCTGGGTGGAGTCCTGGGTGCGCTGGGCGAGCGAGCGCACCTCATCGGCGACTACCGCAAACCCGCGCCCGGCTTCACCGGCGCGCGCGGCTTCAATGGCGGCGTTGAGCGCCAGCAGGTTGGTTTGCCCGGCAATGCCACGGATCACCTCCAGCACCTTGCTGATGTCCTGCGCCTGTACGGCCAGGCCTTCGGCCTTGTTCGAGGCGCCGAGCACTTCCTCCACCAGGTTCTGGATCGAACTGATGGTTTCGCTGATCTGGTAGTGGCCGTGCTTGCTGTCTTCGTCCGAGGCCTGGGACGCTTCGGCGCTGGACACCGCGTTACCCGCCACTTCGTCCACCGCTGCGCTCATCTGGTTGACGGCGGTGGCGGCCTGTTCGATTTCATCGTTCTGTGCCTGCAGGCCACGGGTGCTCTGGTCCATCACCGAACTCATTTCCTCGGCCGCCGAGGCCAGTTGCTGGGCCGACTCGCTGATGCCTCGGATGGTGCTCTGCAACTGCGCCTGCATGCTGGCCAGCGCGCTGAGCAGTTGGGCCGGTTCATCGGTGCCACTGACCTTGATCGGCTGGCTCAAGTCGCCGTTGGCGATGGTGCGTGCCACGCTCAGGGCCTGGGCGATTGGGTGGGTGATGCTGCGAGTCAACAACCAGGCCATCAGCAAGGTGGCGATCAGCGCACCCACGATAATCAGGCTGACCACCCACTGCGCGCTCGAATACATCTGTGCCGCCGAATCGGCGGCGGCCTCGACGCCGTTCTGGTTGAACACGATCAGGTTTTCCAGGCTCTGGCTGAGGACCGCACCCTGGGGGGCGAGGCGACTGACGAGCAGGTCGAGGGCGTCCTGCTGCTGATCCTTGTCCACCAGCGCGATCATTTGGCTAGCGATGGCGAGGTAGGTCGCCACATTGGTTCTCAGGGTTTTGAGCAACTCGCGTTCTTCGTCGTTGCTCAGCAAGGTTTCATGCCGGTCGAGCAAGGCTTGCAGCTCGCTGCCGGTGCGGGTGATCAGGCCTCGGCTGGTGTCACGCACCCGCGATTCGTCGGTGCTCACCATGCGCAGGGACTCCAGGCGGACCGTGGCGATCAAGGCGGCGCTGTCGTGGATGTTCTCGATGCTCGGCATCCAATTCTGTTCAATGACCAGCGCACTTTCGCGCAGTTTGACCATCTGGCCCAGCCCAAACAGCCCCACGATCACCAGCAAAGCGGCCAAAACCCCAAAACTCAGGCTGGCGCGTAGCCCGATCCGCATATTCCTCAACGACATCTCAATGCTCCTTGTGCGATTAAAACCTGCTCCCGTAGCGGTCTTTTGACCTTGTCAGGGCGGGAGAGGGCGCGCTGTATATCAAAGTGCCATCAAGCTAGTAATCGGGGTTTCCCTTACTTGGATCCAAAATCATGGCGCATTGCCAGGTTCAAGACCGTTGGCGCTTTTCCAGGGCGGGGTGGCAAGCCACGCGTTTGCGGGGCTAGAGGCGCGGCGGCGGGTGACGTGTGCGCACGTTTATTGACCGATTGGTCGACTTATAAAAAATCAAAATAAATGCATGAAGTGAACGAAGCTGTACAACGCGGCGTAAAAAATCGTCCTTCTCCTGCTCTCCTACACTGGCTAAGCTCAGGGCTTCCAGATGCCCGTTCGAGGTTTCCCGCATGCCGCAGTCCGCCCCCGCCATCGCCCGAATGATCCTCGATGGCTTCGATGATTACCGCGAGCACTTCCGCCAGATCACCGACGGCGCCCGCGAGCGATTCGAAAAGGCCCAGTGGCAACAGGGCCAGGCGGCGTCGGCGGCGCGCATCAACCTGTATGAGGACAAAGTTCTTGAGGTGACCACACGCCTGCGCGCCAGCTTCGATGCCGCGCTGTTGCTGAAGATTGACCTGTGGCCCCTGGTTAAAAGCGCCTACATCGGCCTGATCGACCTGCGCTTCGACGATGAACTGTCGGAGACCTGGTACAACTCGATCTTTTGCGGCCTGTTCAGCCACGACCTGATCAGCGACGGCTGCATGTTCATTCACACCACACGGCCAAGCCTGCGCCGGGCACGCGCGGCGCAAACTCGCACGTACGCACCGGCCGGCAACATTGCGCCGGTGCTGGCGCAAATTTTCACGGACTTCAGCTTCAGCGAACCCTACGCCGACTTGCCCGCCGACCTGCGGCGCCTCCAAGCGCAACTGCGCGAGAACCTGCCGGATTGGGTGTGCAAGGACCCGGACCTCAAGATCGAGCTGTTTGCCTCGGTGCTCTACCGCAACAAAGGCGCCTACCTCGTAGGGCGCATCTACACCCGTGACGAACAATGGCCCTTGGTGATCCCGCTGTTGCACCGCGAGGGGCAGGGGATCCAGATCGATGCGTTGATCACCGACGAAGCCGAGGTGTCGATCATCTTTTCGTTCACCCGCTCCTACTTCATGGTCGACGTGCCGGTACCGGCGGAATTCATCGGCTTTCTCAAGCGCATCCTGCCGGGCAAACACATCGCCGAGTTGTACACCTCCATCGGCTTCTATAAACACGGCAAGTCGGAGTTCTACCGCGCGCTGATCAACCACCTGGCGACCACTGACGATCAATTCATCATGGCTCCCGGTGTGCGCGGCATGGTCATGAGCGTGTTTACCCTGCCGGGCTTCAACACCGTGTTCAAGATCATCAAGGACCGCTTCTCACCGTCGAAAAACGTCAACCGCGCCACAGTGATCGAGAAGTACCGCCTGGTTAAAAGCGTTGATCGTGTCGGGCGCATGGCCGATACCCAGGAGTTCGCCGACTTCCGTTTTCCGCTGAGCAAGTTCGAGCCCGAGTGCCTTGCCGAGCTGTTGGAAGTGGCCGCCGACACGGTCGAGGTGGAGGGCGACACGGTGCTGATTCGCCACTGTTGGACCGAACGGCGCATGACCCCGCTCAACCTCTATCTCGACAACGCCAACCCCGCCCAGGTGCGTGAAGCCCTGGAAGACTACGGCCTGGCCATCAAGCAACTGGCGGCGGCCAATATCTTCCCCGGCGACATGCTGCTGAAGAATTTCGGTGTCACCCGCCACGGTCGCGTGGTGTTCTACGACTACGACGAGATCTGCTTTCTTACCGAAGCCAACTTCCGCCACATCCCGGCACCGCGTACCCCGGAGGATGAAATGGCCTCCGAGCCCTGGTACTCCATCGGCCCGCTGGACGTGTTCCCGGAAGAGTTCCCACCGTTCCTGTTTGCCGATGCCGGCCAGCGCAAGCTGTTCAATGAACTGCACGGCGAGTTGTACAACGCCGACTATTGGAAGGGCCTGCAAGACGCGATTCGGGCCGGCAAGGTGATTGATGTGTTTCCGTATCGCAGAAAGAGCCGCTGTAAGCGTCAAACGGCAAGAGAAAACCACACGGTGCTTACTGACTGCTTGAAGCTTGCCGCTTGCTGCTGCTTTTCTGCGACAATCCGCCCCCTGCCTATATAGAAGACCCTTGCGTACCTGATGACCGACCAAGCGCCCACTATCGACCAACTGCTCAAAAACCTCGATCACGCCATGCTCGCCGACCGCCACCGCTTGCGTCGGCAGTTGCTTGAGCTGCGCAAGAAACCCGACGAGGAGAAGCTGGCGCAGTGGGTCACGCGCCTGCAGGCTTCCTGCGCCCAGGTCACGGCGCGGCGCGCCAGCCTGCCGGTGATTCGCTACGACGACAGCCTGCCGATCGCGGCCAAGCGCGACGAGATCAAGACGGCGCTGCAAAAGCATCAGGTGCTGATCATTGCCGGCGAAACCGGCTCGGGTAAAACCACCCAGTTACCGAAAATCTGCCTGGAGATCGGCCGCGGCCAGTACGGCCTGATCGGTCACACCCAGCCACGCCGGATCGCCGCGCGCAGCGTCGCCAGCCGCGTGGCCGAAGAGCTGGCCACGCCGCTCGGGGCGTTGGTCGGCTATCAAGTACGCTTCGAAGACCAGAGCGACTCCAATACCCTGGTCAAGCTGATGACCGACGGCATCCTGCTGGCGGAAACCCAGAACGACCGCTACCTGGAACGCTACGACACGATCATTGTCGACGAAGCCCACGAACGCAGCCTGAACATCGACTTCCTGCTGGGTTACCTCAAGACCCTGCTGCCGCGGCGCCCGGACCTGAAAGTCATCATCACCTCGGCGACCATCGACCTTGAACGGTTTTCCAAGCACTTCGACGATGCGCCGATTGTCGAGGTCTCGGGCCGCACCTTCCCGGTGGACACCTGGTATCGCCCGCTGACGCTGGAACAGGACGAGGAGGGCAACCGCGTCGAGGACGACTTGACCGTTGACCAGGCGATCCTCGCCACCCTCGACGAAATCGCCGCCTATGAGCGCAGCGAACGGCGCAGCCCCGGCGATGTGCTGGTGTTTTTGCCGGGTGAGCGCGAGATTCGCGACGCCGCCGAGATGCTGCGCAAGGCCCAGCTCAAGCACACCGAAATCCTGCCACTGTATGCGCGCCTGTCGCCGGCCGAGCAGCAGCGCATTTTCCAGTCCCACCCCGGCCGCCGGGTGGTGCTGGCGACCAACGTCGCGGAAACCTCGCTGACCGTGCCGGGCATTCGTTACGTGATCGACAGCGGCACCGCGCGCATCAGCCGCTACAGCTACCGCGCCAAGGTGCAGCGGCTGCCGATCGAGGCCATTTCCCAGGCCAGCGCCAACCAGCGTAAAGGCCGTTGTGGCCGGGTGGAGCCGGGCATCTGTATCCGCCTGTACAGCGAAGAAGATTTTATCGGCCGCCCGGAATTCACCGACCCGGAGATCCTGCGCACCAACCTGGCCGCCGTGATCCTGCAAATGCTGCACCTGCGCCTGGGCGAGATCACCGATTTCCCGTTTATCGAACCGCCGGATGGCAAGGCCATCAGCGACGGTTTCAACCTGCTGCAAGAGCTGTCGGCGGTCGACCGCAACAGCCAGCTCACGCCGCTGGGCCGTCAACTGGCGCGCCTGCCGGTGGACCCGCGCATGGGCCGCATGCTGCTCGAAGCCGCCAAGCTCGGCAGCTTGCAGGAAGTGCTGATCGTCGCCAGCGCGATGTCGATCCAGGATCCGCGCGAACGCCCGCCCGAGCGTCAACAGGCCGCCGACCAGGCCCACGCCCAATGGAAAGACCCGGACTCGGACTTCGCCGGGCTGGTCAACTTGTGGCGCGGCTTTGAAGAACAACGCCAGGCGCTCACCGCCAGCCCGCTGCGCAACTGGTGCCGCAAAAATTTCCTCAACTATTTGCGCCTGCGCGAATGGCGTGACTCCCATCGCCAGTTGAGCCTGATCTGCCGCGACATGCAGCTGGCCCTCAACAAAGAGCCGGCCGACTATCCGAAACTGCACAAGGCCGTGCTGGTGGGCCTGCTCAGCCAGATCGGCCAGAAGACCGAAGAGGGCGATTACCTCGGCGCGCGTCAGCGTCGCTTCTGGATTCACCCGTCATCGGGCATCGGCAAAAAACGCCCGCAATGGCTGATGACCGCCGAGCTGGTGGAAACCACCAAGCTCTATGCGCGCATGGTGGCCAAGATCGATGCCGACTGGATCGAGCCGTTGGCCGGGCACCTGATCAAGAAAAACCACTTCGAACCGCACTGGGAAAAAAAGCGCGGCCAAGTAGTGGCCTTCGAGCAGATCACCCTGTTCGGGCTGATTGTGGTCGGGCGCCGGCCGGTGCATTACGGGCCGATTGACCCGGTGGTGTCCCGCGAGCTGTTTATCCGCGAAGGCCTGGTGCGTGGCGAGATTCAGTCCCGCGCCAAGTGCCTCACGGCCAACCAGCAGTTGCTGGAGCAGCTCGACGAACTGGAAGCCAAGGCGCGCCGCCGCGACATCCTGGCCGACGAAGAAACCCTGTACGCCTTCTACGACGCGCGCTTGCCGGCGGAGATCCACCAGACCGCGACTTTTGACAGTTGGTACAAGGTCAACAGCCAGAAAGACCCGCAGTTGCTGATCATGCGTGAGGAAGATGTGCTGGCCCGCGAAGCCAGTGAAGTCACCGCCGCGCATTACCCGGACACCTTGCACCTGGGCGACCTGGCCCTGGCGCTCAGCTACCACTTCGAACCCAACCACCCGCGCGATGGCGTGACCTTGCGCGTGCCGGCGCCGCTGCTGCCGGCCTTGCCGCCGGAGCGCCTGGAATGGCTGGTACCGGGGTTGATCGAAGCCAAGTGCATTGCCTTGGTGCGCAACTTGCCCAAGGCCCTGCGCAAGAACTTCGTGCCGGTGCCGGACTTCATCAAAGCCGCGCTGCAACGCATCGAATTCGGCCAGGGCTCTTTGCCGCAGGCACTGGGCCGCGAACTGCTGCGCATGACCGGCGCGCGGGTCAGCGATGAAGCCTGGGCTGAAGCGGCGCAGCAGGTGGAAAACCACCTGAAGATGAACCTGGAAGTCGTCGACGCCCAGGGCAAGTTCCTCGGCGAAGGCCGTGACCTGGCCGAGCTGACCGCACGGTTCGCCGAAGCCAGCCAGGCCGCCCTGGCCGTGCCGCAAACCGCGAAGAGCCAGCAACCGGTGGAGGCCAAGGTGTTCGCCGCCGTGGCCGAGAAAACCCAGCAGAACATCGCCGGGCTGTCGATGACCGTGTATCCGGCGCTGGTGGAAGAAAACGGCACGGTCAAGGAAGGGCGTTTTTCCACCGCAGCCGAAGCCGAGTTTCAGCACCGCCGCGCCTTGCAGCGTCTGTTGATGCAGCAACTGGCGGAACCGGCCAAGTTCCTGCGCGGCAAATTGCCCGGCCTGACTGAGTTGGGCCTGATGTACCGCGAATTGGGGCGTATCGACGCGCTGGTGGAAGACATCCTGCTGGCCAGCCTCGACACCTGCGTGCTGGACGGCGAAGCCAGCCTGCCGCGTGATGGCGCGGGCCTGGCCGCCTTGGCCGAGCGCAAGCGTGGCAGTTGGACCGAGCATGCCGAACGCCTGGCGCGCTTGACCCTGGACGTGCTGAAACTCTGGCATGGCCTGCAAAAGTGCTTCAAAGGCAAGATCGACCTGGCCCAGGCCGTGGCGCTCAACGATATCAAGCAGCAGTTGAGCAACCTGGTGTACCCGGGTTTTGTGCGCGAAACCCCGGCACAGTGGCTCAAGGAGCTGCCGCGATACCTCAAGGCCATCGAACTGCGCCTGGAGAAACTGCCGGGCCAGTTGCAGAAGGATCGGGTGTGGAGCGGCGAACTCGGCGGGTTGTGGGCGCAGTACCAGAACCGTCTGAATAAACATACCCAGGAAGGCAAGCGCGACCCTCAGTTGGAGCTCTACCGCTGGTGGTTGGAGGAATATCGCGTGTCGTTGTTTGGCCAGCAATTGGGCGCCAAGGTACCGATTTCCGACAAACGCTTGAGCAAGCAATGGGGCCAGGTAGAGCCCTGAAGCCTTGCTCGGTTTCCAGCACACAGCAGGTTCAAATGTGGGAGCAACTGTCTTGATGACCCTAACTTTGGCATCGCTTTTTAAGACAGCCAAGCTCCCACAGCTTCAAGCCGTGTGACCTTCAACCACATATCGCTACCGATTCAGGCAGCGTGTTCTTTCCATTCGGCTCTATAACGCAGCATCGCGTTCAGCCTGACTAACAAAACACGCATGCATGCGATTAGCGCAACTTTTGCGCGTTTGCCTTTGTCGCGCAGTGCTTTATAGCGGGCTTGGAATTCAGGCTGTTCCCGGATGACAACCCAGCAGGCCATGTAGAGCGAGCGACGCACGGAAAACCTCCCGCCGCTAATGTGACGCGCACCTTGGTGTTTCCCACTGTCGTTGTTATACGGAGCGAGGCCCGCTAGCGCCGTGATCGGACGCCTGCCAATCTCGCCCAGCTCCGGCAGATATGCCATTAGGCTAGCCGCCGTAATGAGCCCGATGCCCTTAACTGAGCACAGGCGTTCGACCTTTTCGCGGTCTAGCCTGTTGGCGGTTTCGCGAATCAGCTGCTCTATCGCGTTCACAGCCTTGCTCAAGTAGTCGATATGGCTCTGCAACGCCGGTTTTACTACGTCGCAGGAGGCTGTTTTCAGGCGCCTTCTGTCATCGTCCCTCTGCTGAACAAAGTTCTCTCGCTGCTGGACTAACGCGCGCAACTCGTCATGTTCCGGGCTGGTGATTCGGCTGCTTGGTGAGTCGAGAACCGCTGCGAACTGCGCAAGAGACTTTGCGTCTATCGGGTCGGTTTTAGCGTGTTGCCCCATCGCCCTGGAAAAACTCTTGGCCCGACGGGGATTGACGCAGATGACATTAAGGCCCGCAGCCTGAAGCGCCTTCATGACTTTGCGCTCATAACCGCCAGTAGCCTCCAACACCACGCGTCCGACCTGGTGAAGCAATAGCCACCCAATCAACCCAGGGAAATCTTCTTCGGCGTTAGCGCAATTTACCCCAACGTCAACCTGATGAACTCGAGCTTCAAGGCTGTCCTTGGAAACATCAATGCCTGCTGGATAGGAAAACATAGCCAAACCCTCTTACACTAAAAGTGAGAGCGCTCTGGCTTGGCCCACGCTTGTAACTGTTCGAGGTGGGCTCGTTCAACTGTTCGGGCTCATGTCCAGAGCGGAGAAGTGAGTGGCAGCATGGGCTCCCACACGTGCTTTAAGCACTTCGGGCATTCAGCTTGCCACTCACCCTCTCACTCTCAGCTTAATCCCGTATCAAGACACAAGGGGGCTTGCTCCCACATTTAAAAGAGGCGCTTTTGAGAGAGGGCGCCAAATTCCTGGGTTTGTGGCAAACTTCGCCGCTATAAATCCCGGGATCGCCGCAAACGGCGGCGGCCCGATGGAATAAAGCATTGCCAGTTTGATGTCCGCCAGGCGGAATAAAACTACTTAAAGTTTGGTACGACGGTACCAATATCTTCTGCCTGACAGACATAGAGGAACGACCGTGCATAACGTCGTCATCAGCGGCACTGGCCTGTACACCCCTGCCAACAGCATCTCCAACGAAGAGCTGGTGCAGTCTTTCAATACCTATGTGCAACAGTTCAACCGCGACAACGCTGCCGCCATCGAGCGCGGGGACGTGCAGGCGCTGACCGAATCCAGCGCGGCGTTTATCGAGAAGGCATCCGGCATCAAGAGCCGCTTTGTGATGGACAAGGACGGCATCCTTGACCCGCAACGCATGACCCCGCGCCTGCCCGAGCGCAGCAATGACGAGTGGTCGGTACTCTGCCAGATGGCTATCGGCGCTGCCGAGCAAGCCTTGCAGCGCGCCGGCAAGACCGCCGCCGACATCGATGGCGTGATCGTCGCCTGTTCCAACCTGCAGCGTGCTTACCCGGCCATCGCCATCGAAGTCCAGGAAGCCCTGGGCATCGAAGGCTTCGGCTTTGACATGAACGTGGCGTGTTCCTCGGCCACGTTCGGCATCCAGAATGCCGCCAACAGCATCCAGCTGGGCCAGGCCCGGGCGATCTTGATGGTCAACCCGGAGGTCTGCACCGGTCACCTTAATTTCCGCGACCGCGACAGCCACTTCATCTTTGGCGATGCGGCCACGGCGGTCGTCCTCGAGCGCGCCGACCTGGCGACCTCCAAGCACCAGTTCGACGTGGTGAGCACCAAGCTGCTGACCAAGTTCTCCAATACCATCCGCAACAACTTCGGCTTCCTCAACCGCGCGGCGGAGGAAGGCATCGGCGCGCCGGACAAACTGTTCGTGCAGGAAGGCCGCAAAGTCTTCCGCGACGTGTGCCCGATGGTGGCCGAGCTGATCGGCGTGCATCTGGCGGAAAACCAGCTGGAGGTGGCTGATGTGAAGCGCTTCTGGCTGCACCAGGCCAACCTGAGCATGAACCACCTGATCGTGAAGAAGCTGCTGGGCCGCGAAGCTACCGTGGAAGAGGCCCCGGTGATTCTCGATACGTACGCCAATACCAGCTCGGCCGGTTCGGTGATTGCGTTTCACACTTATCAGGATGATCTGCCCAAGGGCGCGGTCGCGGTACTCAGCTCGTTTGGCGCGGGCTATTCAATCGGCAGCGTGATCCTGCGCAAGCGCTGAGAATGCGCTGGCGCGCGATCAACTGCGGGAGCGGGCTTGCGAAAGCGCTCGGCCAGTCACCGGATACTGTGGCTGACACGGCCCCTTCGCGAGCAAGCCCGCTCCCACATTGACCGTATTCCACGGCAAGATCGAGGTTAACGATGGCAGCAGTGGACGACACGCACCTGCTTGAACGTTTGCTCAAGGGTGAGCAGCGGGCCTACAAGGAATTGGTCGTCACCTACCAGAGCGCCATGCGCGCGGTGGCTTATGCGATTGTCGGCCAGCGCCATGCCGATGAAGTGGTGCAGGACGCCTGGCTGTCGGTGGTGCGCAACCTGGGGAAATTCGAAGGGCGCTCCAGCCTCAAGACCTGGCTGCTGACCATCACCGCCAACGCTGCCAAGGGCCGCTACAAACAGAATCGTCGCGAAGTGCTGCTCGACGATTTACCGTCGCCCCACGGCACCATCGGCGATGATCGCTTCAGCCCCGACGACGGTCACTGGGCTGTTGCCCCGTATGCCTGGCACCAGGACACCCCGGAAGCGCTGCTCACCGAAGACGAACTGCGCAAATGCCTGGAACATACGTTACTCAGTTTGTCGCAACTGCAAAGCAGCGTGCTGGTGCTGCGCGAGCGCCAGGGCCTGGAATTGGAAGAGATCTGTAATCTCCTGAGCCTCACGCTCTCCAATGTCCGTGTGCTGTTGCACCGAGCGCGGCTGAAAGTCTTCGCCACGGTGGAGCATTTTGAGGAAACGGGCGAATGTTGACCTGCAAGGAACAAGTGGCGCGATCCAGTGATTATCTCGATGGGCAATTGACCTTTCGCGAGCGTCTGCTGGTGCGTCATCACTTGATGTTCTGCCCGAACTGCCGCCGGTTTATTCGTCAGATGCGCCTGCTGCAGGCGACGCTGAAGATCATGCCGCAGGAGCCGGTGAAAGAGGCTGATGCCCTGGCGCAGCGGCTGGCGGCCGAGCGGCTCAAGGATCTGTAAGACGGTTGCAAATCAAAAACGGCAAGTGACGCGCTTCTCCTTGAAGCGTGCCGCTTGCCGCTTGACGCTGCTTGTTTAGAACTTGGCCTCGGCATCCAACTGCAAGGTATTGGCGTTGGCGTCACGCTGGGTGCGGCTGGCGAAATCCGCCTTGGTCAGGAAGTAGGTGGCGCCGACCGCGAAGTTCTTGTCGATGTCGTAACCCACTTTGAGCTTGTGCCCGCGCGAGCCGGTGGTGCCGTTGGCAAAGTCCGAGTCGGTGAAGGCACCCACCACGGCGTTACGTTGCGTATCGCGGTAGTTGTAGTCCAGGTTGAAACCGAACACCTTGGACTTGGCGCCCAGCAACCAGGCGGTGTCCTGATCGGTAGAGGCGTCGTTGTTTTTCACGTATTGGCCATACAGCGACAGCGGAACAGCCAGGCCGCCGATGTCCAGTTGGCTGAAACCTTCGTACAGGCGGAACTCTTCGTTGGCCGAGTTACCGTTGACCGCCAGGGCGCATGGCGTGGTGGTCGTGGTGCAGCGGCTGTCCTCATCGTTCTGGTAGGCGTACACGCTGCCGCCCACGGTCAGTTTGAGGTTGTCGGTCAGCGCGAAGCGCGAACCCAGTTGGCCGGCCGTCAGGCGCAGGTCGTGACGGAACTGCACGCCGTCGCCGTCCACGTTGTCCTTGAGGTTGTAGTTGCCGATGCTGCCGAACACCTCGGCGCTGCCACCCAATGGGTACTTGTAGGTCAGGGCCAGGCCTTCCGGGTTGATATCGCTATCCCAGATCACGTCGCCCATGTTGACCCAGGGTTGCAGCATCTTGCCGCCGATCACGTGCAGGTTCTTGATCTGGTCGGGGTGGTAGTCGATATAGCCCAGGTCCAGCCAGATCGACTTCTTGTCGAAGTAACCATCCTGGTCCTGGTTGGTGGAACGCGCATCGTCGCCGCCGCCGGTGGCGATACGAATACCGGTGTCCACTTGCGGGTTGATTTCGGTGTAGGCGCCCAGGCGGGCACGAATACGCTGACGGTCCTTGTCGCGCCCGCCGTTGTTGGGTTCGCCATCGATCTTGATGGTTTCCTGACGGAACCGCACATCACCCTTGAACTGCGTCTTGGCGGCCCAGGCCAGCTTCTGGTCGAAGCTGCTCAGCTCGTTGGTTTTTTTCGCGGTGGCCGCGATCTGTTCGTTGGTCTCTTGTTGAGCTTGCCGTGCGATCTGCTGTTCTTTCTGGTCTTTGGCCAACTCACTTTGCAGTTCGGTGTACTGCGCAGCGGTAATCTGGCCGTTGGCCTTGAGCATGTCGAGCAATTTAGCGTCGACTGCGGCGCTGGCCGGAACGCTCAGGGCCAGTAACAGGCCGCCGCACAGGGCCGCCGCAGTTTTAGTGGAAGCAAGACGCATATCAATCTCCGAAAGTGAGGAGGGATGGCAAACCATCCAGGACACAACCGACCGATGACGGACGGAAAAATAGCCGCCTGCTAGAACCAGGCGCTCTAAAAACAGGCGTCAGTATCGCGAGGGTTTATGACGCAGCAGTGGCGAAGTGATGTCATCTACATGACAAATCACTCAGCCTTGGAACTAATGGTTTAGAGCCTTGTCGTGCGATTTGAAGGTGTGCCAGGCCCGCCGATAAGCGATACTCGCCAGGCTTTCACGCCCTGAAGTAGTGAGGATGCCGATGCCGCTGCAACGCCTGGACAGCCTGTCCGAAATCGACCCGCAGGTGTGGGACGCCCTCGCGCCGCAGGCCCAGCCTTTTGTGCGGCATGCGTTCCTGAGCGCACTGGAAGACAGCGCCAGCCTGGGCCCGCAATCGGGCTGGCGACCCGAGCATTTGCTGCACTGGGAGGGTGATCGGCTGGTGGCGGCACTGCCGGGTTATCGCAAGTGGCATTCCTACGGTGAGTATGTGTTCGACCATGGCTGGGCCGACGCCTGTGCGCGGGCGGGTATCGACTACTACCCCAAGCTGCTCACGGCCGTGCCCTTCAGCCCGGTCAGCGGGCCACGGCTATTGGCCGCCAACGCCGAGGATGGCTTTGAACTGCTCAACAGCCTGCCGGGTTATCTGGAAATCGAAGGGCTTAGCAGTGCGCACGTCAATTTCACCGATGCGTTGGCCGATGAGGCGCTGGCCCGGCAACCGGGCTGGATGCAGCGCCTGGGCTGCCAGTTTCATTGGCAGAACCGTGGTTATCGCGACTTCCAGGATTTCCTCGACGCCCTCAGTTCACGCAAGCGCAAGCAGATGCGTAAAGAACGTGAACAAGTGGCGGGGCAGGGCATCGATTTCGAATGGTTGCAAGGTGGTGAACTGAGCGAGGCGCAGTGGGATTTTGTCTACGCCTGCTATGCCAACACCTACGCGGTACGCCGCAAGGCCCCGTACCTGACCCGCGCGTTTTTCAGTCTGCTGGCCGAACGCATGCCCCAGGCCATCCGCGTGGTACTGGCCAAGCAAGGCCCGCGGCCCGTGGCCATGGCCTTCAGCCTGATCGGGGGTGACAGTTTTTATGGTCGCTACTGGGGCTGCCTGGCGGAATTCGATCGCCTGCATTTCGAAACCTGTTTTTACCAGGGCATGGACTACGCCATCGCTCAGGGCCTGCAACGCTTCGACGCCGGCGCCCAGGGCGAGCACAAACTGATTCGCGGGTTCGAACCGGTGATCACCCGTTCCTGGCACTACCTGCGTCATCCGGGGTTGAAGAATGCCGTGGAGGACTTCCTCGAGCGCGAGCGGGTGGGGATTGTGGCCTATGCCGAAGAGGCGAGGGCGGCCCTGCCTTATCGGCAGGCGTGAGTCGTCCCGATAGCACTAACCCGTCAACGCACTGTTGACTGCCCCAGCGCTATCGGGAGCAAGCCCGCTGTGGTAGAGGCGGGGCAGTATTCAATCGATACCCACAAACCCCCCGGTCTGGTGCTGCCACAACCGGGCATACAGCCCCTTATGCGCCAGCAGCTCGGCATGGCTGCCACTTTCGGCAATCTGGCCTTTTTCCAGCACCACCAGGCGATCCATCCGCGCAATGGTCGACAAGCGGTGCGCAATCGCGATTACCGTCTTGCCTTGCATCAGGGTCTCCAGGCTTTCCTGGATCGCCGACTCGACTTCCGAGTCGAGCGCCGACGTGGCTTCGTCCATGATCAGGATCGGCGCGTCCTTGAGCAGTACGCGGGCGATAGCGATGCGCTGGCGTTGCCCGCCCGACAGTTTCACCCCGCGTTCGCCCACGTGGGCATCCAGCCCGGTGCGGCCTTCGGCGTCCGACAGCAGCGGGATGAACTCATCGGCGCGGGCCTTGTGCACGGCGGCCCAGAGTTCTTCGTCGGTGGCGTCGGGCTTGCCGTACAGCAGGTTGTCGCGGATCGAGCGGTGCAGCAATGAGGTGTCCTGGGTGATCATGCCGATCCGCTCGCGCAGGGACTCCTGGGCCACCTCGGCGATGTTCTGGCCGTCGATCAGAATGCGCCCGCCTTGCAGGTCATAGAGGCGCAGCAGCAGGTTGACCAGGGTCGACTTGCCCGCCCCCGACGGGCCGATAAGGCCGATTTTTTCGCCGGCCTTGATCTCAAGGTTCAAGTTGCCAATGATCCCGCTGCGTTTGCCGTAGTGAAAATCCACCTGTTCAAAACGCACTTCGCCGTGGGGCACGCTCAGGCGTGGGGCGTTGTCGCGGTCGACCACCGCCAATGGTTGGGCGATGGTCTTGAGGCCGTCCTGCACGATGCCGATGTTTTCGAAAATGCCGTTGACCACCCACATGATCCAGCCGGACATATTGACGATGCGAATCACCAGGCCCGTGGCCAGCGCGATGGCGCCTACGGAGATCAGCGATTGCGTCCACAGCCACAGGGCCAGGCCGGTGGTGGTGACGATCAGCAGACCGTTCAGCACGGTGATCACCGCATCCATGCTGGTGAGCACGCGTGCCGCCAGCTGGGTTTTTTCGGTTTGCTCAATGATCGCTTCCTTGGCGTATTCCTGCTCATTCTGCGTATGGGCGAACAGCTTCAAGGTGGTGATGTTGGTGTAGCCGTCGACGATGCGGCCCATGAGTTTGGAGCGCGCTTCGGAAGAAATCACCGAGCGTTCCTTGACCCTTGGCACGAAGTAACGCAAAGCCAGGCAGTAGCAAATGATCCAGGTGATCAGCGGGATCATCAGCCGCCAGTCGGCCTCGGCAAACAACACCAGCGAAGTGATGGCGTAGATCGATACATGCCAGATGGCCTCCGCGGTTGCCACCGCAGAGTCACGCAGGGCGTTGCCGGTTTGCATGATGCGCTGGGCAATGCGCCCGGCGAAATCATTCTGGAAGAAATTCAAGCTCTGCTTGAGCACGTAGCTGTGGTTCTGCCAGCGGATCTGGCTGGTCATGCCGGGGTTGATGGTCTGGTGCACCAGCAGATCATGCAGGCTGTTGAAAATCGGCCGCAGCAGCAGGGCGACCACGGCCATCCAGATCAGCTCGGCGCTGTGCACTTGGAAGAAGTTGGCGGGCGGTGTGCCCTGGGCCAGGTCGATAATGCGGCTCAGGTAGCTGAACAGCGCGACTTCGATCAATGCGCCGACCAGCCCCACCACGAGCAGCGCGGCAAAGCACGGCCACACCTGGCGCAGGTAGTAGAGGTAGAAGGGCAGGACTTTATCGGGCGGGGCGGCGCTGGGGGCGTCGCGGAAAATATCGATCAGTTGTTCAAAACGACGATAGAGCATTAGGGTTGACGCCCGCCGGGCGGGCTCTCCTTTCAAATGCGCGCGCAGCCTTGTGGGCTACGCGCGAAGCTTCCTGCAAACCTCAGTCGATGCGCTTGGCCGACTTGATGATCACAGGATCGATTGGCACGTTTTGCATGCCCTGCTTGGTGGTGGTCTGGGAGTTGACGATGATGTCGACCACGTCCATGCCCTTGACCACTTTGGCGAACACGGCATAACCGGCATCGCGACCTGGGTCGAGGAAGGCATTGTCGGCCACGTTGATGAAGAACTGGCTGGTGGCCGAATCCGGGTTCGAGGTGCGGGCCATCGACAGTGTGCCGCGCACGTTATGCAGGCCGTTGCTGGCTTCGTTCTTGATCGGCGCTTCGGTCGGCTTTTGCGACATCTGCTGGGTGAAGCCGCCGCCCTGGACCATGAAGCCTGGGATCACCCGGTGGAAAATCGTGTTGGTGTAAAAGCCCTTGTCGACATAGGCCAGGAAGTTCTTGGTACTGATCGGCGCCTTCACCGGGTCCAGTTCGATTTCAATCTGGCCGTTGGTGGTGTCGAGCAAAACGTGCGGCGCCTTGGCCGGCTCAGCCGCCATCAGGTTGGCAGCGAACAAGGCGGAACCGGCAAAGAAGGCGATTTTTTTCAGCATGGGTCAGTGATCCTGGGTAGTGGTGTCGACGGTCGTTAGAAAGTCGAGCAGGGTAGCGTTAAAGACTTCGGGTTGATCCAAGGGCGTGGCGTGACGGGAATCCTCGATCACCACCAGTCGCGCATCGGGCAGCAGTTTTACATAGATTTCTTTCTGGGCCACGGGGGGGTAGTCGTGGTCGGCGCTGATGACCAGGGTTGGACAGGTAATCCGCCAAAGTCGTTCCTGCACACCCCAGCCCACAATCGCATCGAAGCTGGCGAGATAAGCACGTTTGTCGTTTTTTGCCCAGCGTTCGGCCATCTTGCGGCGCAGGTCGGCCTGCTCCGGTTTGGGAAATAATCGGTCACCCAGCGCCTTGCCGATGGTGCTCAGGCTGAGTACGCGGGCCAGGGTCCGGCGCTTGGCCCATTGCCAGTAATCATCGGCGCTGCGCACTTTTACCTCGGGGGCACTGTTGACGATGCACAGGCTCCTGACCAGGGCGGGTTGGTCCACGGCCAACTGAAACGCGATCATGCCGCCCATGGACAGGCCCACTACATGGGCGGGCGGCAGGTTCAAGTGGTCGAACAGTGCCAGCAGGTCATGGGCAAACCCCTGGATGCTGTAGCGCTCGCGGGGTTTGTCGGAGCGCCCGTGGCCGCGAACGTCGACCACGACCAGGCGGTAGTGCCTGGCCAGTACCGGCACTTGCAGTTCCCAGTCCTGGCTGCTGGAGCCGAGGCCGTGGATCAGCAGCAGCGGGGTGCCGTGGCCGTATTCCTCGTAGTGCAGGCTGCAGTCGTCGTGGTCGAACCAGGCCATGCATGAACTCCGTCTCAGGCTTGCCGGGGGCGGCGAAAGGTGCGTCCAGCGGGGCCGTGTCAAAAGTGCGCAGCAACTCCACCAGGATCTGCGTTGCGGGCCCCAAGGGTTTGTCTTTGTTTGAGTACAGGTAGAACGTAGGGTGGCGGCTGCCACCCTGCTCCAAGGGTAGTTGCTTGAGCACGCCCTCGGCGAGTTCGCGCTCGATCATGTGCCGGGGCAACCAGGCAAAGCCCAGGCCGCTGCCGACGAAGGATGCCGCGGTGGCCAGGCTGCCGACGGTCCAGCGCTGCTCGGCGCCGAGCCAGCCCACATCGCGGGGTTGCTGGCGGCCGGAGTCGCGGATCACCACTTGCATCTGGCTTTCCAGGTCCTGGAAGCTCAGCTCGCGATTCATGCGGTGCAGGGCGTGCTCGGGATGGGCCACGGCGACGAATTCCACGTCGCTCATTTCCGTGCCCAGGTAACCGGGGATGCTGAAGCCGCAGATCGCCAGGTCGGCCACGCCCTCGATCAGCAGTTCCTCGACGCCCGACAACACCTCTTCACGCAGGCGCACGCGGCAGCCACGGCTCTGCGGCATAAAAGCGCTGAGCGCACGTACCAGGCGTGCGTTAGGGTAGGCGGCATCGACCACCAGCCGCACTTCGGCTTCCCAGCCCTGTTCCATATGGTGGGCGAGGTCTTCCAGTTGGCTGGCGTTTTTGACTAACTGCCGGGAGCGCCTCAATAGCACTTCGCCGGCATCGGTCAGCACCGCCTTGCGCCCATCGATGCGCAGCAGTGGCACGCCGAGCTGGTCTTGCATGCGGGCCACGGTGTAGCTCACCGAGGACTGCGAACGGTGCAGCGCTTCGGCCGCCTGGGCGAAGCCGTCATGGTCGACCACGGCTTGCAGCGTGCGCCATTGATCGAGGGTAACGCGGGGCGCTTTCAAGATAGGTTCCTCTTGTCCTAAGCTGGCGGTCCTTATTGGAGACTGCCGAATGAGAAAATTCTGTTGTGTGTTGCTGGCGCTGCTGCCGATGAGCGCGTTCGCCTACCCCATCGACGTGACCAAAAAGATCGATGGCGTGAGCGTGGACTACACCGCCTCCGATGTGGACGGCGACATCAGTTCGATTCAACTCAATAACTACGGCACCCGAGACGCGGTGTGCTCAGTAACCTTCACCAACGGCCCGGAAGCGCCGCGACGTCGCACGGTCACGGTACCGGTGGGCAAAAGCACCAACACCACGGTGAAGTTCAACCGCGCCATTATCAAGATGCGTATTGCCCTGGCTTGCGCGCCGAAATAAAGCGGCAGCGGAGCATGCCCACAGGAATACTCCGCTTATCAACAAATTTCTAGATGGGTTGCAGCAGTTTTTTGCGCTTTTTTATCGAATGAGCCTTGGTTAATCTTTTCTCCATCGACTTACAGCAGTTTCAGATGGAGCCTACGAAGCCATGTCCAACGTTCTGATCATCGAAAGCAGCGCCCGCCAAACGGATTCGATCTCCCGCCAATTGACCCGGCAGTTCATCAGCCAATGGCAGGCCGCCCACCCGGCGGATCGGATCACCGTGCGTGACGTGGCCCGTGAACCGGTGCCGCACCTGGACGCCAACTTGCTCGGCGGCTGGATGAAACCGGCGGAGCAGCGCAACGACGACGAACAGATTTCTCTGGACCGCTCCAACGAGTTGACCGACGAACTGCTGGCCGCCGACGTGCTGGTCATGGCTGCACCGATGTACAACTTCGCCATCCCGAGCACCTTGAAAGCCTGGCTGGACCACGTGTTGCGGGCCGGCGTGACCTTCAAGTACACCGCGACCGGACCGCAGGGTTTGCTGACCGGCAAGCGCGCCATTGTGCTCACCGCTCGCGGCGGCATTCATACCGGCGCCAGCTCCGATCACCAGGAACCGTACCTGCGCCAGGTCATGGCCTTTATCGGGATTCACGATGTGACTTTCATCCATGCCGAAGGGGTGAACCTGAGCGGTGACTTCCAGGAGAAGGGCATCAATCACGCCAAGGCGCTGATCGCCCAGGTGGCGTGATCCTTTAATCGTCACGTAATCGCCCGGTGTTTATATCGCTTCACGCAAACCCTTCAAGTACGCGTATCGAACCTCCCTTTGCACTTGTTGCTCCTGAGTGCTCCTGCCCGACTGACGCTTTAGCGAGGTCGGGTTTTTTTGCCCCGAGTTTCTTCACATCCCGAAAACCTTTAATGTCGCGCCCATTCAAAACGAGGTGCGCATGGGCTATCTACTGGTTGTCACCCTGATACAGGCTTTTTCCTTCAGCTTGATCGGCGAATACCTCGCCGGCCACGTCGACAGCTACTTCGCGGTGCTGGTGCGTGTGGTACTGGCCGGGCTGGTGTTTATCCCGCTGACGCGCTGGCGCTCGGTGGAGCCTGCGTTCATGCGCGGCATGCTGGTGATCGGCGCCCTGCAGTTCGGTGTGACCTACGTGTGCCTGTACCTGAGCTTTCGTGTGCTCACGGTGCCGGAGGTGTTGCTGTTCACCATTCTTACGCCGTTACACGTGACCTTGATCGAAGATGCCCTCAACCGACGCTTCAACCCGTGGGCGCTGGTCGCCGCACTGGTGGCGGTGGCGGGCGCGGCGGTGATTCGTTTCGACCAGATTACCCCGCACTTCCTGATGGGCTTTTTGCTGCTGCAACTGGCCAACTTCACCTACGCCGCCGGGCAAGTGATGTACAAGCACCTGGTGGCGCGTTATCCGAGTGACCTGCCGCATTACCGGCGTTTCGGCTACTTCTACCTCGGCGCCTTGTTGGTGGTGCTGCCGGCATTCCTGTTGTTCGCCAAGGCCGATTTCCTGCCGCAAGCGCCGCTGCAATGGGGCGTGCTGGTGTTCCTGGGCCTGGTCAGCACCGCGCTCGGCATGTATTGGTGGAACAAAGGCGCGTGCCTGGTGCATGGCGGCACGCTGGCAGTGATGAATAACCTGCATGTGCCGGTGGGGTTGTTGCTGAACTTGCTGATCTGGAACCAGCACGAGCCGCTGGGGCGTTTGGCATTGGGCGGGTTGGTGATTCTGGGGGCGGTGTGGATCAGTCGGTTGGGTGTGCGCAAAGCCCCGACCCGCGCCTGAGCACACCGCTGAGCCGAGGCGTTATATAGCGCGGTGTTCGGTGGTCGGCAAGTGGCTGGCCCCCACCACCGCCGGCAACATCCCCGCGCGTAAGTCATTGCCACTCGGCTGCTGATATAAGCTCAAGCCGAACTCCGGCAGCACCGCCAGCAGGTAATCGAAGATATCGCCCTGGATGCGCTCGTAATCGGCCCACGCCGTGGTGCGGGTAAAGCAGTAGATCTCCAGCGGCACCCCCTGGGCGGTGGTTTGCATCTGGCGCACCATGCACGTCATGTTCGGCTGGATGTCCGGATGGCTTTTCAGATAAGCCAGGGCGTAGGCGCGGAAGGTGCCGAGGTTGGTCATGCGCCGGCGGTTGGCCGACAGTTGCGCGGTGTTGCCCTGGGCCTCGTTCCAGGCCTTGAGCTCGGCCTGTTTGCGGCTGATGTAGTCGGTGAGCAGGCGAACCTGGGTCATGCGGACTTCTTCATCGTCATGCAAAAAGCGTACGCCGCTGGCGTCGATGTACAGGCTGCGCTTGATCCGGCGGCCGCCCGAGGCCTGCATGCCGCGCCAGTTCTTGAACGACTCGGACATCAGTCGCCACGTGGGAATGGAGACGATGGTCTTGTCGAAATTCTGCACCTTGACCGTGTGCAGGGTGATGTCCACCACATCGCCGTCGGCGCCGACCTGGGGCATTTCGATCCAGTCGCCCACGCGCAGCATGTCGTTGCTGGTGAGCTGCACACTGGCGACGAACGAGAGCAGGGTGTCCTTGTACACCAACAGAATTACCGCCGACATCGCACCCAGGCCCGAGAGCAGCAACAGCGGCGAACGATCGATCAGGGTGGCGACGATGATGATCGCGCCAAACACGAACAGCACCATCTTCGCCAATTGCACGTAGCCCTTGATCGAGCGGGTACGCGCGTGTTCGGTGCGTGCGTAGATGTCCAGCAGGGCATTGAGCAGGGCGCTCATCGCCAACACCAGGAACAGAATGGACAGGGCCAGCGCAACATTGCCGATAAACAGGATGGCGGTCTTACTCAGGGCCGGCACCAGGTACAGGCCGAACTGGATCACCAGCGACGGCGTCATCTGCGCCAGGCGGTGGAAGACTTTGTTGTGCCGAAGGTCATTGAGCCAGTGCAGCGCCGGTTGCCGGCCGAGCAGTTTGACGGCGTGGAGGATGAGGTAACGCGCCACCCGTCCGAGTAACAGGGCGACGACCAGCAACACCAGAAAACCCAGGCTGGCATGCAGCATCGGGTGTTCGTCGAGGGCGCCCCAGAGGTCTTGGACGTTGAGCCAGAGCTGTTTGATATCCATGGGTGAAACCGATTCTTCTGTTAAGACAAGATGGGGCGATTAGAGCATTTAAGTGCTGCAAAGTTGACCTTGCGTATAAATTCCATGACAAAAATCAGCTGTTTAGCCCCGTGCGCGTAAAGAAACTCGGTTTGGACGCCCGAAACCGTTACCCTATGCAGCTGATATTTTGTATTTCTTCGAGGTAGCACCCGTGTTTTCCCAATTCGCCCTGCACGAACGCCTGCTCAAAGCCGTGGCCGAGCTTAAATTTGTCGAGCCTACGCCTGTGCAAGCAGCGGCCATCCCGCTCGCGCTTCAAGGGCGTGACCTGCGGGTGACGGCTCAAACCGGTAGCGGCAAGACCGCCGCGTTCGTCCTGCCGGTCCTGAACCGTTTGATTGGCCCGGCCAAGGTCCGCGTCAGCATCAAGACCCTGATTCTGCTGCCGACCCGCGAGTTGGCCCAGCAGACCCTCAAGGAAGTCGAGCGCTTCTCGCAGTTCACGTTCATCAAGTCCGGCATTATCACCGGCGGCGAAGACTTCAAGGTCCAGGCGGCCATGCTGCGCAAGGTGCCGGACATCCTCATCGGCACCCCGGGCCGCATGATCGAGCAACTCAACGCCGGCAACCTTGACCTCAAGGAAGTCGAAGTGCTGGTGCTGGACGAAGCCGACCGCATGCTCGACATGGGCTTTGCCGACGACGTGCAGCGCCTGGTCGGCGAATGCGTCAACCGTCAGCAGACCATGCTGTTCTCCGCCACCACCGGCGGTTCGACCCTGCGCGACATGGTCGCCAAGGTGCTGAACAACCCTGAGCACTTGCAGGTCAACAACGTCAGCGACCTGAACGCGACCACGCGTCAGCAGATCGTCACTGCCGACCATAACGTGCACAAAGAGCAGATCCTCAACTGGCTGTTGGCCAACGAGACCTATCAGAAGGCCATCGTGTTCACCAACACCCGCGCGGCGGCCGACCGCATCTACGGTCGCCTGGTGGCCCAGGAATACAAGGCGTTCGTGCTGCACGGCGAAAAAGACCAGAAGGACCGCAAGCTGGCCATCGACCGCCTCAAGGCCGGTGGCGTGAAGATTCTGGTCGCCACCGACGTCGCTGCCCGCGGTCTGGACGTGGACGGCCTGGATCTGGTGATCAACTTCGACATGCCGCGCAGCGGCGACGAATACGTGCACCGTATCGGCCGTACCGGGCGTGCCGGCAACGATGGCCTGGCCATCTCGCTGATCTGCCACGGCGACTGGAACCTGATGTCGAGCATCGAGCGCTACCTTAAGCAGTCGTTCGAGCGCCGTACCATCAAGGAAGTCAAAGGCACCTACACCGGGCCGAAAAAGGTCAAGGCCTCGGGCAAGGCAGTTGGGGTGAAGAAGAAAAAGACCGACGCCAAGGGTGACAAGAAGAAAACCGGTGCCAAGTCGCCGACCAAGCGCAAGATCGCCAACCGGCCGAAGACCGACAACCTGTCGCTCGTCAGCAAGGACGGCATGGCCCCGCTCAAGCGCCGCAAGCCAGAAGCACCCGCTGCCGAGTAAGGCGCTGGCTGCTGTGAAAAAAACCGGACATTGTCCGGTTTTTTTTGCCTTCAGTTTTTGGCCTTGGCGGCGGCTTCTTTCAGCTCTTTGAGGCGTGCGTCGATCAACTGGCACTTATCGGGCAATCGCGCGCTTTCGGTGTCCAGGTCCATTTTTTGTAGCTCGGCATTCATCTCCTTGGCCTGGGTCGGGTTTTGCTCGGTCAAACGGGTGACTTCCTTGGCCAGCGCTTCACGCTTGGCCGTGGCTTCTTCGGGCGTGCAGGCCCAGGCGGGCAGGGCGGTGAGCAGGGCGGCGGCGATGGCCAGGGTTTTCAGGGTGCTCATGGTTCGGACCTCCTTGGTAATGATGTGCGGTTGAGGGGGCGAACGTCTGGAAAGTTCAGAGAAGTGACGCTCGTCCGTTTGGCTGAACGGCTGCCGACGCGGTGTGTCACTCCTTATGACGGGCTACTTTTTCGCCTGCAGGAGGAATCAGGATGACGACTTACAACTGGGATTTGATCGAACGTCTGCTGCATGAAGTGCAGAACGGCGAAGGCAGCTTTGCCCCACGCAAATACGCCGAACAGGAAGCAGCGGATAAGGCCACGGCAGGCGAGGACACCGGCAACCTGGATGCGCTGAAGAAGACCGCCGCCGATTACGAGGCGTTGCTGTTCAAGCGCGGTTTTATCGAATCACGCCCGGAGGAAGAGGGCGGCAATGGCGAGAATTTCATTTTGACGGCGCTGGGCGCGCAATTGCTGGCGCTGATCGACAGTTCCATTCCGGGCAATGACCACCCGCGCCAGGTGCTGGACGAGCAAGCGGATGCGCTGGACCCAGCGACATTTGCCGACGTGGCCTCCAAGGCCCAGATCGCCTGACCTCATCACGCGCCGGCACCCGCCTGGCCGGCGCGAAACTGTCGGATCGGTAATCTGCCGCTAAGGTTGCTGACAGCCGGCGCCGCCTAATCTGCTGCCATTCAACTCATGGACTTGAATCGGCATGCATTCCACTACCTCCAGACGTACTTTCGTCAAAGGCCTGGCCGCCGGCGGCCTGTTGGGCGGGCTCGGGCTTTGGCGCCCCCCGGTGTGGGCGCTGACCAGCCCCGGCCAGCCGACGGTGCTGGCGGGCACTGAATTTGATGTGTTCATCGGCCAGACCGTCGTCAACCTTACCGGCCAGGCGCGCACCGCGTTGACCATCAACGGCAGCCTGCCCGGCCCGCTGTTGCGCTGGCGCGAAGGCGACACCGTGACCCTGCGCGTAAAAAACCAGTTGGCCGCGCCTACCTCGATTCACTGGCACGGGATTGTGCTGCCTTCGACCATGGACGGCGTGCCAGGGCTGAGCTTCAAGGGCATCGAGCCGGGCGGCGTGTTTGTCTATCAGTTCACGCTCAGGCAGCACGGCACCTACTGGTACCACAGCCATTCGGGGTTCCAGGAGCAACAGGGCGTGTACGGCCCTTTGGTGATCGACCCCAGGGAGCCGGAGCCTTACACCTATCAGCGCGATTACGTGGTGATGCTGTCGGACTGGACCGACGAAGACCCGGTGGCCCTGATGAAGACCCTCAAAAAGCAGTCCGATTACTACAACCTGCACAAACCTACCGTGGGTGATTTTGCGCGCGATGTGGGCAAGCAGGGCTGGTCGGCCACCGTTGCCGACCGCTGGATGTGGGCGCAGATGAAGATGAACCCCACCGACCTTGCCGACGTCAGCGGCCAAACCTACACCTACCTGCTCAACGGCCAGCCGCCCGGTCGGAACTGGACCGGGCTGTTTCAGGCCGGGGAAACGATTCGCCTGCGCTTTATCAATGGCTCGGCGATGACCTATTTCGATGTGCGCATTCCGGGCCTGAAAATGACCGTCATCGCCGCCGACGGCCAGCCGGTGACGCCGGTGAGCGTGGACGAGTTGCGCATCGCGGTCGCCGAAACCTTTGATGTGCTGGTGGAGCCCACGGCCGAGGCTTACACCTTGTTTGCCCAATCGATGGACCGCACCGGCTATGCCCGAGGCACCCTGGCCCGGCGGGCCGGCGCGGTGGCCCCGGTGCCGCCGCTCGACCCACGTGTCTGGCTGAGCATGCAAGACATGAGCATGGGCGGCATGGACCACGGCGCCATGGCGGATATGCCCGCAATGGAAGGCATGGACCACAGCATGGGCGCGATGCCGATGCAGGCGCACCCGGCCAGCGAGGCAAACAACCCGCTGGTGGACATGCAGGCCATGAACCCGCTGCCCAAGCTCGACGACCCCGGTATCGGCCTGCGCGACAACGGCCGGCGGGTGCTGACCTACGCCGACCTGCGCAGCACGTTCGAGGACCCTGATGGCCGTGATCCCGCGCGTACCATCGAGTTACACCTCACCGGGCATATGGAGAAGTTCGCCTGGTCATTCAATGGTGTGAAGTTTTCCGATGCCGAGCCTCTGCAACTCACCTATGGCGAGCGCGTGCGGCTGGTACTGGTCAACGACACCATGATGAGTCACCCGATCCACTTGCATGGCCTGTGGAGCGACCTGGAGGACGAGAACGGCCAGTTCCAGGTGCGCAAACACACCATTGATATGCCGCCGGGGTCGCGCCGCAGTTACCGCGTGACCGCCGATGCCTTGGGCCGCTGGGCCTATCACTGCCACCTGCTGTACCACATGGAAATGGGCATGTTCCGTGAAGTGCGCGTGCATGAATAAGGAAGCGAATATGAGCCACCGGGTTTTAGCGGTTTGCATGGCGCTGGTGTTCAGTTCGCTGGCGACCGCCGAAGAAGAGTTCCAGGGGATGAGCCCCGCAGTGCCGGCGTTGACCGAAAGCCGCACGCCGATCCCGGTGCTGACCGACGCGGACCGCGCGGCGGTGTACAACGAGCCGGGCGGGCACAACGTGCATGACAGTGCCGTGCATTCGATGCTGCTGTTCAACCAGTTGGAATGGCAGGGCGGTGAAGGCAGTGGGGCGCTGAATTGGGACGTCAAGGGCTGGGTCGGCGGTGACGTCGACCGCCTGTGGCTGCGCAGCGAAGGCGAGCGCAGCGCCGGGCGTACCGACAGCGCCGAAGCCCAGGCGTTGTGGGGGCATGCGATCAGCCCATGGTGGGATGTGGTGGGTGGCGTGCGCCAGGACTTCAAGCCCGATGACAGCCAAACCTGGGCCGCGTTCGGTGTGCAGGGCATGGCGCTGTACAACGTCGAAGCCGAGGCGACGCTGTTTGTCGGCGAGTCGGGACGCACCGCCGCGCGGCTGGAAGGGGATTACGACGTCCTGCTGACCAATCGCCTGATTCTGCAGCCGACCGCCGAACTCAACTTTTATGCGCAAAACGATCCGCAGCGTGGCGTGGGGGCGGGCTTGTCGCAGAGCGAACTGGGCCTGCGCTTGCGTTACGAAATACGCCGGGAGTTTGCGCCTTACGTGGGTGTCAGCTGGAACCGCACCTATGGCCAGACGGCGCACTACGCCCGGGAAGAAGACGAAGACATCAGCCAATGGCGCTGGGTCGTCGGTGTGCGCCTGTGGTTTTGAGCTTTTTCTTATACCTATAACTCGCCGCCTGGAGCGGCCTGGAGCCTTGCATGTCGATGTTGAAAACTGCGTTAGCGGGAGGTGCCCTATGGGCCGGATTAATGTTCAGCGTGTCGGTTTCGGCCCATCCGAAACTGCTGTCCTCCGCCCCTGCGGCCGGTGCCCAGGGGGCCGCGCCGGGGGTGATTGAACTGCGCTTCTCGGAAAACCTGCTGACGCAGTTTTCCGGGGCCAAGCTGACCATGACCGATATGCCCGGCATGCCCAATTCGCCGATGCCGGTGAAGGCCAGTGTGGCGGCGGGCACTGACCCCAAAGTCATGCTGATCAAGCCTGCGTCTGCGCTGACGGCAGGCACCTACCGGGTCGACTGGCGCGCGGTGTCATCCGATACCCACCCGATCACCGGTAACGTCGTGTTCAGCGTCCAGCCATGAGCGAACTGAGCCAAATCCTGTTGCGCTTCGCGCTTTATCTGGACCTGATGCTGGTGTTTGGCCTGGGGCTTTTTGGCCTCTACGGGCTGAAGGCCGCAGAGCGTACGCTGTTGAATTTCAAGAGACTGCTGGGGTGTACGGCGGGCCTTGGCGTGTTGCTGTCGATCGCATCGATGTTGAGCATCACCCAGGCCATGAGCGGAGCCACGGATTGGCCGACGTTGTGGCCGCACCTGTACATGATGCTGGCGCAGACAGACTTGGGATGGACAGCGTGCCTGCGCCTGGCGGCGCTGGTGCTGGTCGCCTTCAGCGCCAGCCTGCATCTGGCCACGCTGTTTGGCGGTGTTGCCCTGGTGACGCTGATGTGGAGCGGGCACGGCGCGATGCACGAGGGCGCGCAAGGGGTGTGGCACATGCTCAGCGACGGTGCGCACCTGCTGGCGGCGGCGGGGTGGGTGGGTGCGTTGGCGGCGTTTGGCCTGTTGCTGATGCGCGCGTCGGTGCCGGACGCGCGCCGCGTTGAGGCATTGGCCGCTGCATTGGCGGGGTTCGAGCGAATCGGCGCGGGGTTCGTCGCCGTGCTGATCGTCAGCGGGGTGGCGAATTATCTATGGGTGGTGGGGCCGAATCTGGACGGCCTCACCGGCGGCATCTACGCGTTGCTGTTGAGCCTGAAATTGGGCTTGTTCGGCGTGATGTTGGGGCTGGCGGCGCTCAATCGCTTTCATCTCACGCCGTTTCTGCAACGCGCCGTAGCGGCGGGCGACACTGCGCCGGCCATTGCCGCACTGCGGCGCAGCATGGCCCTGGAGTTTGGCGCCGTGGTGCTGATACTCGGCTTGGTGGCCTGGCTGGGGACACTGTCACCTGTTTAGGGCGCGGCGCTCTTCAGGCATTTGAGTGCCTTGAAGTCGCTGCGTACGCCGTCGATTTTTTGCGTGAGCTTGCGGCGTTGCTGCGCAGTGCTTTGCGCCATCAGATCGACCAGCAGGCTGCGTGCGGCGGCTTCGGTCTGGGCATAGGCGGCGCGGTATTCGGGCGTCCACAGGCTTTCGCGGTCCACCAGTAGTTGCTGCATCTTTTGCGGGAAGTCGGCGTTGTGGCGTTGTCGCACGGCGTCGATAAATTGCGCCTGCCAGTTCGCACGGTTGCCTATCCACTGCGTATTCTGCTCACCCAGGGCGATGGACCAGGCCATGACGCGGTTCTGCTGGCCGGCACTGAGCGGGCCCATCCAGGTATCCAGGCGTTTGGTCATGCGCTCGGCGCGTTGCTTGATTTGCTCGGCCAGCGGCGGCTTGAGGTATTCGTCCTGGCGTTTGCGCAGGTCCTTGGCCAACGCCTCGTTCATATCCTGGACTTGTTGATCATCCAGCCCCTGGAGCAACTCGATGGCTGACGGCGTGATTTCGCGGGCGACGTCGGCGATGGCCTGTTTGGCCTCGAGGGTACGGCTTTGCAGCGCGGCGTCGTTGACCTGGTTGTCATCGACCATCCGTTGCAGGCGGTCGAGCCAGTCCAGGTAACCGGGCAATTGCGTGGTGCAATGCCAGGCCAGGTGTTCCTTGAGCGTGTCGTTGAACCAGCTCTTTTGCCCGGCGTTCATGTCCAGGTAGTCGTTGAGGGTCCAGGGGATGATCACATCCAGGTTGCGATAGGCCAGGCCTACGCGATTGCAGCCGGCGAGCGCCAGGCTCAGGGTAAGCAGTATCACCAGCAGTTTGAGCCGACGCAGCATGGGTAGGTCCTGGCGCAGAGTGGGTTAATGCATGTGAACCCACGCCGAGGGCGACAGTTCAGCCCATCAATAAAACGGCCGCACGGCCTTCAAGGTCAACAGGCCGTCGCATTGCGAATTGTGCCCTGAATAGGCTGAGCAATCGCCGCCGCTGAGGCTGGAGTCGCTGTAGATCAGGTTCAGGTCAACGCCCTTCCACGCGCGGGAGAACTGCACCGACCAGTCGCTGAAACTGCTGATGGTGCCGCCCTCCACCGAGGCCGGGGTGCCCAATTGATGGGTGGTGTACTTCATGCTCACGCCGATGCCGAAGGGCTGGGTGCCGCCCAGGTCGGCGAACAGGGTGCTGTCCTGGCGGTCCGGATCGTTGCTGAACGAGGCGCCGAAACGATTGCCCAGCAGGTTCAGGCCGCCGTAGAACTCCTGGCTGTCGAGTGGGCTGAGCTTGGGATAGCTGTAGTGAATCAACCCCACTTCGTAGCCCAGTGTCTGGTCGAAGGGATGTTTGAAACCCATATAGGAGTCGACTTCGAGGGTATTGGCCGAAGAAAACCCCATGTTGGGTGAAAATTGACCGAAGTACAGCCCACTGTCGTGGCTCAGGTCCAGACCGCCATGGAACGAATCGCTGCCCGGTGAGGTGGGCTTGACCAGGCCCTGGGCCATGCTGCGGCTGGGCGTGGTGCCTAATTTGAGGTCGAAGTCGCCCAACTCGCGCTGGAAAATCTGCGCTTCGGCGAGGGGGCAAGCCACTAAGGCACAGACCAGGAAAATGCAGGGTTTAAGCATGCTTCACTCCATGAAAAGCGAGGAGCAGTAACGGGAAAATCGGGCAGATGCCCGTGCTAGACGTGTGCAAGGATACCGACGTATGCCAGGCGGTGAGGCCCGTTCGTCGATTAGCACGATATTGAATCGGTGGGCGAGGTATTGCGGACTCTAGTCCTAGCGCCTTGAGAACAAGACGCTTAGGGACCAGGCATGTTGCGAGGCTTTACTTTTTACCCAGGCTGATCTGCTTGGATGGGCCGAAAGTCTGGCCGCTGACGCCCTTGGCAATTTGTTGGATTTCGCCACCGGACTTGAGGAAAGCCGCGATTTGGTTGTTGATCGATTCGCTGGTTTCAACGGCGGGAGCTGGCTTTGCTTTGCTGTTGGATGCTTTTACGCGCATGGCGGCCACTAACCTGTAGAAAATTAACTTGGCCAGGCATCGTACAGGAAATACTTGACAATTGCTTGGTAAATATCCCCCCAGGAATAAGCGTTGCGTCGAATCATCGGCAAACTTGCTGTTGGAAATTAGCCGCTAACTTACTGTTTTAACTCGAAACCACGCGGCGAATCGGCGCTGGCGGGGGTAACGAAATTCAGCCGATTGATCGGACGAGCGGGGCGGTGCCACTGGAAGGCCACGCCAGGCCGCGATTTTTCAGGTGCGCGCGCGTGGCGGGCGCAACTCGGGTAGAATGCCGCCCACGCAATGAGGGTATTGGAAATGGCTTTAGTCGGGCGCTACAACAGCTTGCAAGTGGTTAAACACACTCACTTTGGTTTGTACCTCGATGGTGCGCAAGATGGCGAAATCCTCTTGCCTAATCGGTATATCCCCAAAGATATTCCCAGTGAAGATGAAGACTGGCTTAACGTTTTCATTTATCTGGACAGCGATGACAAACTTATCGCGACCACCGAAAAACCCAAAGTTCAAGTTGGCGAATTCGCCAGTTTGAAAGTAGTGGAAGTCAACAGTATTGGTGTATTCCTCGATTGGGGTTTGCCAAAGGACCTGTTGCTGCCGTATTCGGAAGAAAAGCGTCAGCTGACCGCCGGTGAATATTGCGTCGTGCACGTCTACCTCGACAAGCACACCAAGCGTATTACCGCGACCGCACGTCTTGACCGCTACCTGGACAAAACCCCGGCCAACTACCAGGTCGGCCAGGAAGTCGACCTGCTGGTGGCCGAAGCCACTGACATGGGCTTCAAGGCGATCATCAACAACAAGCACTGGGGCCTGATCCACAAGAACGAAGTGTTCAAGTTCCTGCGCCCAGGCAAGGAAGAGAAAGGTTTTATCAAAGAGATCCGCGCCGATGGCAACATCAGCCTGAGCCTGCAGCCGGTTGGCCAGGAAGCGGCCTCCAGCCTGAACTCGAAGATCCTCGCCAAGTTGCGCGAAAACAACGGCACCCTGCCGGTCAGCGATAAGAGCGATCCGGTGCTGATCAGCAACTTGTTCGGCGTGAGCAAAGGCAACTTCAAGAAAGCCATTGGTGCGCTCTACAAACAGGGCCAGATTGTGATTCATGCCGATCGCATTGAACTAAGCTGAATGCGCTTTGCTCTTTTGTAGGCGCCAATCGGCGCCTACAGAGGCTGCGTCCATGTCCAAGAAAATACTGTTTGCCTACCTCGGCACTTTGCTCGCCTTTCTGATCCTGGACGGGCTCTGGCTCGGCGTCCTCATGGGCCCTACCTACAAATCCCTGCTGGGCCCGCTGATGCTCGATCAGCCACGGCTGTTGCCCGCTGTACTCTTCTATCTCTTATACGTTCTTGGTTGCGTGGTGTTCGTGGTCTTGCCCAGCGTCAGTTGGCAGCGTTCTGCGCGCCTGGGGGCGCTGCTTGGCCTGGTTGCCTACGGCACGTATGACCTGAGCAATTGGGCCACGCTGCAAGGCTGGTCCGCCGGGTTGGCGCTGATGGACATGGTCTGGGGAACCTTCCTGAGCGCCGCTTGCTGCACGGTTGGCTACTTGTGTGCACAACGGGTGCACCGATGATTGTGTACAGGATCCCTATGCACCGTTGCTGAGCGTAGCCCTTACGACTAAACCCACGTCAGTGTCTTTGGTGTCCCGTGTTAGAGGGATTGTGTGCTATTGGCACGTATTCTGCTGACTGCCTCGTATACAAACCATGCCGCCTCCCGTATGCACCACCGCAACGGAAGCGCGGGCTGGTATTTCGAGGAGCCAGCGATGACCGAACAATTGCCCAAAGGCTACAGCCCGCGTCTGTACAACCAAGACCTGGGCCCACTGCCGCAAAAATGGACTTGGTACAACATCTTCGCCTTCTGGATGAGCGACGTGCACAGCGTCGGGGGTTATGTATTTGCCGCCAGCCTGTTCGCCTTGGGCCTGGCCAGTTGGCAGGTGCTGATCGCCTTGCTCGCCGGCATCTGCATCGTGCAGTTGGTCGCCAACCTGGTGGCCAAACCCAGCCAACAGGCGGCGGTGCCTTATCCGGTGATTTGCCGACTGGCGTTTGGTGTATTTGGCGCGAACATTCCTGCGGTGATTCGCGGTTTGATTGCGGTTGCCTGGTACGGCATTCAGACCTACCTTGCCTCCAGCGCCTTGATCATTGTGGTGCTGCGTTTTTTCCCACAGATGGCGGTGTATGCAGAGCCGCATTTCGCCGGTCTGTCTTACCTGGGCTGGTTTGGTTTCCTTAGCCTGTGGGTGCTGCAGGCTGCAGTGTTCTGGGCCGGCATGGAATCCATTCGGCGCTTTATCGACTGGGCCGGGCCGGTGGTGTATGCGGTGATGTTTGCCCTGGCCGGTTGGATTGTGTGGAAGGCCGGTTGGGCGAATATCAGTTTTACGCTGTCGGAAAAGGCCCTGTCGGGCTGGCAAGCGGTTGGTCAAGTGATCGTGGCCACCGCGTTGGTGGTGTCGTATTTTTCCGGGCCCACCCTGAATTTCGGCGATTTCAGCCGTTACTGCCGCAGCATGCAAGACGTGCGGCGCGGCAACTTCTGGGGCTTGCCGGTGAATTTCCTGGCGTTCTCCCTGGTCACCGTGGTGATCGTCTCGGGCACCTTGCCGGTGTTTGGTGAAATGCTTCATGACCCGATCGCCACCGTTTCGCGCATCGACAACAGCATGGCCGTGCTGCTGGGCGCCTTTGCCTTTGTGACGGCGACCATCGGCATCAACATTGTCGCCAACTTCGTTTCGCCGGCCTTCGATTTCGCCAACGTGGCGCCAAGCAAAATCAGCTGGCGCGCCGGCGGGATGATCGCCGCCGTGGCCTCGATCTTCATCACCCCGTGGAACCTGTTCAACAACCCGCTGATGATCCATTACACCCTGGACATCCTCGCGGCGTTCATCGGGCCGCTGTTCGGGATTTTGCTGGTGGATTTTTACCTGATCAAAAAACAGCAGATCGACGTGGATGCGCTGTTCGACGACAGCGCGAATGGGCGTTACTACTTTGACGGCGGCGTGAACTGGACGGCGATCAAGGCGCTGGTGCCCGCGACGCTGACGGGCGTCGCGATCACCTTCACGCCGGCGCTGCAAGGTTTGGCCAACTTCGCCTGGTTTACCGGGTGCTTGCTGGGTGGGTTGTTTTTCCTGGTGCTGTCACGGCGTGAACAGATTCGCGCGCCTGCACCGTTGGTTGCCAGCTGACCAACACGCCTCCCGCCAGTAACAGGCCTGCACCGGCGACCACCAACGCCGGTTGCAGGCCGCCGCTCAGGTGACTGCTCACCGAGGCCAGCAATGGCCCGCCCAATTGGCCGATGGCGAAGCTGGCGGTGAGCAACCCGGTGCTGCGCTGGTAGCCTTGTGGCGCGACATCGCGCAGACGGGCCATCACCAATTGCATGCACGCCAGAAATGGCCCGCCGCACAGCAACACGCCCAGTGCCAACCCCCAGCCATTGCCCAGCAAGCAGGCGAACACCCCGGCCGCTTGCAGCCATAACGTGGTCATCAGCCAGCGACGTGTAGTGGTCGGGTCCTTGCGGCGCAGGCTTGCGACTCCCACGCCAATCGCGGCGATCAGGCCAAAACATGGCCAGAACAGGTCGGCCTGCCAGGCACCGTTGAACTGCGCGCTGGCCATTTGTGACAGAAAGGTCGCCGGAATGATGTAGCCCAGCCCGAATAGCACATAAACCCAGCACAGGTGCGTGATGCTGCCGGCGTTGCCCGAAGCGCTGTGGTGGGGGGACGGGGCGCTGGCGCAGGGTTTGGGTAAAAACGGCAGGATCGCCAGCAACATCGCCAGCGCTACGGCGCCATACAGCAGCCACAACGTGGCGGAATTTTGCCCCAGCAGGTTTGAGCCCAGCGCCAGCAAACCGGTCAACAAAATCCCTAGTCCCGGCCCGGCAAATACCAGGGCACCCAGGTGCGGGCGTCCGGCAGCGATCGCCAACGGCTGGCTCAGGCTGGTGATCATCACCAATACCCAGGCACTCGCCACGCCGGTACCAAAGCGCAATAACAGGTGCGGCAAGAAGCCATGGGCCCAGTACGACACGAACGTGAGCAGCACACATAGCCACAGCCCCGCGTACAGCCGGCTCCTGACATGGTGATGGCTGCGGGCGAAAATCGAATCCACCGCGCCCACCAAATAGCCGAGGTAATTCGCGGCGGCGATCAGGCCGGCGTCGGTCAGGTCGATCTGCCCTTCACTCAGCATATGGGGCATTTGGGGGGTGAGGGCGAAGCGGCCAATGCCCATGGCCATCATCAGGGCGATACAACTGGCGAGTAAGCGAGTGAGGGGTGACATGGTCAGTGTCCTGCTGAGAAAACGAATGACCTTCAGCCTAAGGTGGATTGACTTTCTGTAAAATTGAATAATAGTGAGCAACTTGTTTAGTTTTGGAGAAAGGTATGGAGTTCAGTCAATTGCGCATTTTCCAGGCCGTGGCGCAAGAAGGCTCTATTACCCGGGCGGCCGAGCGCCTGCACCGTGTGCCGTCGAACCTGTCGACCCGACTTAAACAGATGGAAGAGCAGCTCGGTGTTGACCTGTTCATACGCGAACGCCAGCGTTTGCAGCTTTCTCCTGCGGGCAAAGTGTTACTGGACTACAGTGCTCGCCTGCTGGCGCTGCACGACGAAGCCCACGGTGCCGTGCAAGGAGGGCAGCCGGTCGGCGACTTCGTGTTGGGCAGCATGTACAGCACCGGCGCAGTGCATTTACCCGGGCTGCTGGCGCGTTATCACAAGGCTTACCCGATGGTGAATTTGCAGGTGCAGTCCGCGCCCAGCGGTGAGCTGCTGGAAGGGCTGATCACCGGGCGCCTGGATGCAGCCTTTGTGGACGGCCCAGTGACCATCGCCACCTTGGACGGCGTGCAATTGTGCGAGGAAAAACTGGTGCTGATCTGCGAAGCCGATCACCCACCCGTACAGGGTCCTCAGGATGTGATCGGGCGCTCGGTATTCACGTTCCGACGCAGCTGCGCCTATCGCACGCGTCTGGAAAACTGGTTCTCCAACGAACACGTGCCCATGGGGCGGGCCATTGAGATTGAGTCGTACCAAGGCATGCTCGCCTGTGTGATCGCCGGTTCAGGTGTGGCGTTGATGTCCCAGTCCATGCTCGACAGCCTGCCCGGCAAGGACAGCGTGTCCGTTCATCCGCTGACTGGGCATTTTGCCACTGCGACAACCTGGCTGATGTGGCGAAAGGGTATGCTCGGCGCTAACCTCAATGCATGGATCGACCTGCAGCAAGAAGGCACGGCCGCGTTGGCGAACGACACGCGCGCCATTGCTTGACCGGTCCGTCAGCATTTGGATGAATCCAGTAATAGTTCGTTGTGGTTTCGTACAAGCAATACGTAGGACTTAGGGCTACTATCTATGTAGGAAAAGGCGACAAAACTGCGCCGAACCGTACTACCCTCAAAGGGGGCAATCATGAAAGAGAAAATCCAGAACTGGCTCCATGACCTCGGCGTGGCCCTGGGCTTGATCGAGCCGCCGCTGCAGCCCGTGCCAATTCGTACAGATGACGAGCAGCGTCGTCCTCGGCGCAGGTAAGATCCGATTTTTTACGTTGTAGGTGCGCTCGTTGTGGCGAGGGAGCTTGCTCCCGCTGGGCTGCGAAGCGGCCCTTCGGGGCCATACACCGCAGCCGGTTCCGGAAACAGGCGCAGCAACGTCAGGTACACCACCGACGCCAACCCCAGGCTCACCGGCAAACTGATATCAATGCCGTCGGCCAAATTGCCCAGCGGCCCGACAAACTGCCCCGGCAGATTCACGAAACACAGGCCCACCAGCGCACTTGGGATCCACGCCCCCAGCCCACGCCAGTTCCAGCCATGGCTGAACCAGTAGCGCCCGCCGGTTTCACCGCGGGTGAACACTTGCAGGTCATCCGGGCAGTAGAAACCGCGACGTGCGATCAGGCCGATGATCATCATCACCATCCACGGCGTGGTGCAGGTGATGATCAGCACGGCGAAGGTCGACACGCTTTGCACCAGGTTGGCGGCGAAACGTCCGATAAAGATGAAGGCAATCGACATCACCCCAATCAGCAACGTGGCCTTGACCCTTGACAGCAGGCGCGGAAACACACTGGACATGTCCAACCCGGTGCCATACAACGCGGTGGTGCCGGTAGACATGCCGCCAATCACCGCGATCAGGCACACCGGCAGGAAAAACCACGTGGGTGCCACCGCCAGCAGACCGCCGACGTAGTTGTTGGCCGCGATGTAGTCCGGGGCCTTGATCGCCACGATGGTCGCGGTGGCGAGGCCGAACAGGAACGGAATCAACGTGGCGATCTGTGCCGCAATCACGGCAAGAAGGATGCGCGCTTTCGGCGTTTCACGCGCAATGTAGCGCGACCAGTCACCGAGGAACGCGCCGAAGGAAATCGGGTTGCTCATGGCCACCAGCGCCGCACCGATAAACGCCGCCCAGAACCCGGGCTGGCCCATGGCGACGCTGCCGGCGAAGTGGCTGTCGAAAGCCTTCGCGAACGCGAATATCCCCAACAGGAACAGCAGGCTCGCCGCCCACACCGCGATGCGGTTGACCCACAGCATGAAGCGAAACCCGTAGATGCACACGGTGAGCACCAGCACGGCGAACAGGCCATAGGCCAAGCCCAGGGTCAGGTCGGTTTCCGGCAGGCCAACCAGACGTTTCGCACCGCCGACCAGCGCATCGCCTGAACTCCACACCGACAGTGAGAAGAAGGCAATTGCCGTCAGCAGCGACAGGAACGAGCCGACAATCCGCCCATGCACACCAAAGTGCGCACCGGAAGACACCGCGTTATTGGTGCCAGTGATTGGCCCGAACAGACCCATGGGCGCCAGGATCAGCGCGCCCACCAGCACGCCCAGCACAATCGCCCAGGCACCGGCCTGGAACGACAGGCCGAACAGCACCGGGAACGCGCCCAGTACGGCGGTGGCAAAGGTATTGGCACCGCCGAAGATCAGACGAAACAGATCCGTGGGGCTGGCGGTACGTTCGTGGTCCGGGATCTGTTCGACCCCGTTGGTTTCTATTTTGCGAATACTGTTGTCGTTGTTTTTATTATTCATGATCAGCTCCGATCACATTGGCTAAGGGGGCGGCAGCCCTTCCGGCATAGCGGACAAATGTTCGTGACAGGCCAGCCACAGGCCTTGTTTTTGTTGTGCGCGCAGCCTTTGCCGTTTGAAGACAATGGTCTCGCGTTCCTGGCTAGAGAATTGCTCCCCGTTCATGCGCAGCTCGGTGGCCACGTCATGCACAAATATCGCCACGTCCTCACCTTGTAGGCTGACGAACGCATTGCTTGAAGTGCATGACAACACTTCAAAGCCCTCGTCCCGACGCCAGCCGTCCCACAACGCCTGGTAGGCCTCGCGACTGAGCAGCGGCCGGGGAGGGTATAAAACACGAAGCTGGCATCGGCCGTGAACGCGCCGAAGTAGGCGTCGCGGTCATTGCGAGCGAAGGCCGCCACCAGCACGGCGGCGGCGTGCAGTACCTCGCGCGTGCTCATCAGCGATGCGCCACGCCGGGCAGTACGCAGAGCATCTCGTACAGCAGGTTGGCGCCGAGCAACGAGGTGTTGCCGGTGGTGTCGTAGGGCGGCGAAACTTCGACCAGGTCGCAACCAATCAGGTCGAGGCCCTGGCAGCCACGGATGATCTCGATCGCCTGGATGGTGGTCAGCCCGCCGATTTCCGGGGTGCCTGTACCGGGTGCCCAGGCCGGGTCGATACCGTCGATGTCGAAGCTCAGGTACACCGGGCCGCCGCCGACTTTTTCGCGTACTTCGGCCATCAGCGGTGCGAGGGAGCGATGCCAGCACTCTTCGGCCTGCACCACACGAAACCCCTGTTTGCGGCTCCAGTTGAAGTCTTCGGCGGTGTAGCCCTGGGCACGCAGGCCTATCTGCACCACGCGGTCGCAATCGAGCAGGCCTTCTTCCACGGCGCGGCGGAAGGTGGTGCCGTGGGCGATTTTCTCGCCGAACATATGGTCATTGACGTCGGCGTGGGCATCGATGTGCACCAGCCCGACCTTGCCGTGTTTTTTGTGGATCGCCCGCAGGATCGGCAGGGTGATGGTGTGGTCACCGCCGAGGGTCATGGGAATCACGTTGTGTTCGAGGATCTCGTCGTAGGCCTCTTCGATGATGCGCACGGCGTCGAGTAGGTTGAAGGTGTTGATCGCCACGTCGCCGACATCGGCCACCGACAGCGAGTCGAAGGGTGCGGCGCCGGTGGCCATGTTGTACGGACGGATCATCACCGATTCGGCGCGAATCTCGCGTGGCCCGAAACGGGTGCCGGCGCGCAGCGAAGTGCCGATGTCCAGCGGCACGCCGATAAAGGCGGCATCCAGGCCCTTGGCCGTTTGCAGGTGGGGAAGACGCATCATGGTGGCGATGCCGGCAAAGCGCGGCATTTCATTGCCGCCCAGTGGTTGATGGTAAGTCTTGTCCACGGGAGTGCCTCAGCGTTGTTGTGTTTGTCTTGGGCCGATTCTGCGAAAAGCTGAGGCGGGGAAGAATCGGCTGGGGCAAATACTTAGTTCAGATTTTTCTAAACTAACGCCTGGGGTAAACTCGCCACAAAATGTGTTCCTGGAGCCTTCATGGCCAACGCCTTGCCCGACCTGAAACTGCTGCGCATCTTCGTCAGCGTCGTGCGGCACCAGGGGTTCGCCAATGCCCAGCACGAACTCAACCTGTCGACGTCGGCCATCAGCACTTATATGAGCCAACTGGAATCGGCACTCGGGCTGGTGCTGTGCCATCGCGGCCGGGGCGGCTTCAGCCTGACCAGCAAGGGCGAGTTGTTCCATCAGGAAACCCTGCGCCTGCTCGCTGAGCTCGAAGGCTTCGAGCAGTACGCCGCCGCGTTGAAAGGCGAGTTGCGCGGTACCCTCAAGCTTGGCGTGCTCGACTCAACCGTCAGCGACAAGGCTCTGCCGTTCGCCGAAGTGATCGGCGCCTACAGCCTGGAACACCCGGCGGTGCACCTGAATTTATCGGTGATGAGCCCTTACGAATTGCAACTGGGCGTGCAGGACAACCGTCTGGACCTGGCCATCGGCGCTTTCTCCAACCGCATGAGCGGGCTGATCTACATGCCGCTGTACCGCGAGCAGCACTGGTTGTATTGCAGCACGCGGCATCCGCTATTCAATGAGCGGCGCATTCCCGAGCCAGTGATCACTCAGCAGCGCATGGTCGGGCGCGGCTACTGGAGCCAGGCGGAGCTGGCGCGCCACGGCTTCAAGCACAGCGCCGCCACGGTGGAAAGCATGGAGGCGCAACTGATCCTGGTCCTGTCCGGTGCCTACATCGGGTACCTGCCGGAGCACTACGCCCAGGCCTGGGCGGATAAAGGCGATTTGCGCGTGCTGCTGCCTGCGACCTTCGGTTACCAGGCGCCGTTCTCAATGATCATGCGCCGTGGCCGCAGCCGCGAGCCGCTGATCCAAACGTTTCGCGATCTACTCAAAGCACAGCTCAACCAGGCCTGAAAAACCATGTCCAGACCCCAGTGTTCCCGTTGCCTCAGGCCCGTCACCCATTGCCTTTGCGCGCTAATCCCCACCCTCGACAGC
This sequence comes from Pseudomonas sp. S3_A03, assembly GCF_054668275.1. Classification (NCBI taxonomy): domain Bacteria; kingdom Pseudomonadati; phylum Pseudomonadota; class Gammaproteobacteria; order Pseudomonadales; family Pseudomonadaceae; genus Pseudomonas; species Pseudomonas sp. S3_A03. The sequence goes on along the minus strand of NZ_CP162753.1, from coordinate 2,406,873 downwards.
CGCACCCGCGTGCTGTTGCTGCAACACCCGAGCGAGGTCAACCATGCGCTCAATACCGCGCGGTTGGCGGCGTTGGGTCTCAATAACGCGCGATTGGTGGTGGGGGAGGTATTCGATGACCTGGCCACGCTATTGACCCCGCCCGGTTATCAGGCCCGGCTGTTGTTTCCCGCCGACGACGCCCAGCCGCTGCAAACCTATGCGCCTGATGAGCAACCGCTGTTGCTGGTGGTGCCCGACGGCACCTGGCGCAAGGCGCGCAAGCTGCTGCATCTCAACCCGTTGCTGGCCGCATTGCCACGGGTGACGTTGGCCGATGGCGGCGTCTCGCGTTATCGACTGCGCAAGGCGCCGGGGCCGGGGGCATTGTCGACCATTGAAGCCATCGTGCAGGCGTTACAGGTATTGGAAGCGCCCTTGTCATTCGAGCCGTTGCTCAAACCCTTTGAAGCGCTGATCGAGGGGCAGATTGCGGCGATGGGTGATGAGGTCTTCCATAAAAATCATGGTGACGGTCGGCCTGGCTAGCAGGTTCACCGAGGGGGGCTTGCCCCGATGGGCCCCCTCACAGTCACCTTATGCCTTTAAGCCATAAGCACCGTACTTTGCGTGATATGGCCCGCCGGCCTTTCCCGGTATGATGTGCGCCCCGCAGTCTGGATTGCGAATACGCCATGACCTTGCAGTACCCAACAATCGCCGATTGCGTCGGCAACACGCCCCTGGTCCGCTTGCAACGCATGGCGGGTGAAACCAGCAATACCCTGTTGCTCAAGCTCGAAGGCAACAACCCGGCCGGCTCGGTAAAAGACCGCCCGGCGCTGTCGATGATCACCCGTGCCGAGTTGCGCGGGCAGATCAAGCCCGGCGACACCCTCATCGAAGCCACCTCGGGCAATACCGGAATCGCCCTGGCCATGGCTGCGGCGATCAAGGGTTACAAGATGGTGCTGATCATGCCCGACAACGGCAGCGCCGAGCGCAAGGCGGCGATGACCGCTTATGGCGCCGAGCTGGTGCTGGTGACCCAGGAAGAGGGCATGGAAGGCGCCCGCGACCTCGCCGAGCGTATGGCCGCCGAAGGCCGTGGCCAAGTGCTGGACCAGTTCGCCAACGGCGATAACCCCGAGGCGCACTACACCAGCACCGGCCCGGAGATCTGGCGCCAGACCCAGGGCACCATCACGCATTTCGTCAGCTCCATGGGCACCACCGGCACCATCATGGGCAACTCGCGCTACCTCAAGGAGCAGAACCCGGCGATCCAGATCGTTGGCCTGCAGCCGATGGAAGGCGCGGCCATCCCGGGTATTCGCCGCTGGCCCGAAGAATATCTGCCGAAGATCTACAACGCTGCGCGGGTGGATCGCATCATCGACATGGCCCAGCGTGAGGCTGAAGACACCACTCGCCGTCTGGCTCGTGAAGAAGGTATTTTCTGCGGCGTGTCGTCCGGCGGTGCCGTGGCCGGTATGTTGCGCCTCTCCAAAGAAGTGGAAAACGCGGTGATCGTCGCGATCATCTGTGACCGAGGCGACCGTTACCTGTCGACCGGCATCTTCGACGAACCCAACTGATGGCCAAGCACGAGAGAGGCCTGCGCTTCCAACCGACGGGCGGCAGCCGGGCCCCGCAGGTTCCAGTGGGCAAGAAGCAACGCCTGACCATCGAGCGGCTGGCCAACGACGGCCGTGGCATCGTGTTCTTTGAAGGCCGCACCTGGTTCGTCAATGGCGCGCTGGCCGGCGAAGATGTCGAAGCGCGCGTGTTGGGGGCCCATGGCAAAGTGGTCGAGGCCCGCACGGAGCGGGTGTTCAAGCCCAGCGAACTGCGTCGTCCGGCGCCGTGCGCGCATGTTGGCCGCTGTGGCGGTTGCAGCGTGCAGCACTTGCCCCACCACGAACAACTCGCCCTGAAACAGCGCATGCTCGCCGAACAACTGTCCCGAGTGGCCGGTGTCGAGCCGCAAGAGTGGGCGCCACCTTTGAGTGGTCCGGAGTTTGGCTACCGACGCCGCGCCCGCGTGGCTGTGCGCTGGGATGCCAAGGCGAAAAAACTCGAGGTGGGTTTTCGCGCCGTGGCCAGCCAGGATATCGTCGCCATCGATGATTGCCCGGTGCTGGTACAGGCCTTGCAACCGATCATGCAGCGCTTGCCGAACATGCTGCGCCGCCTGAGCAAACCCCAGGCGCTGGGGCATGTGGAGCTGTTCAGCGGTTCGTCCATCGCCGTGTTGCTGCGGCATATGGCGCCGCTGTCCGAAGCGGACCTGCACGTCTTGAAAGAATTTTGCAGCTTTCATGAGGCTCAATTATGGCTGCATGGCGAAGGCCGGCCGGAACCCGTCGAGCCCGATCAGGCCCTCGGTTTTCGCTTGGACGCATGGGATCTGGATCTGGCTTACCGGCCAGGAGATTTCGTGCAGGTCAATGCCGGGGTCAACGAGGCGATGGTTGCCCAGGCTCTGGAATGGCTGGCACCGCAGCCTGATGAGCGGGTTCTGGACCTGTTCTGCGGCCTGGGCAACTTTGCCTTGCCGCTGGCCAAGCAGGCGCGGGAAGTGGTGGCGGTGGAGGGTGTGCAGACCATGGTGGACCGGGCGGCACACAATGCCCTCAGCAACAATTTGCATAATGCGCAGTTTTTTCAGGCCGATTTGTCCCAGCCTTTGACTGACGCGGAATGGGCCAAACAGGGCTTTTCTGCGGTACTCTTGGACCCACCCCGCGATGGTGCCCATGAGGTTGTGCGCAAGCTCGCCACTCTAGGGGCCAAGCGCCTGGTGTATGTGTCCTGCAACCCCGCCACGCTGGCGCGGGACACAGTTGAGTTGGTCAAGCAAGGCTACCGGCTAAAACGTGCCGGGATCCTCGACATGTTTCCGCAGACAGCGCATGTCGAGGCCATGGCGTTATTTGAAGCGGGCTAGGATGCCCGTTTAATCCGACTGGCCTGCGTTCTCCAAGGCCTGTGAACTGCCACGGAGCTCGCAGTAAAAGGTCGGCGATGATTCTGGCGCATCGAAGATGCGTCATAGGGAAGGTAAGCAAGATGGTACAGGTGAGAGCACACCAGCCGATCAACACTGACGGCAGTATCAATCTCGAGGCATGGTTGGATCATGCCGTCAGTGTCGATCCGGCACTGGACCGTGAAGCCTTGAAAGCAGCCTGCGAGTTCGCTCGTGAGTCTGAACAGCAAGACAATGCGGCCAAGAACCTGTGGGCCGAGGGCACTTCCAGCTTTCGCACCGGCCTTGAGATCGCCGAGATCCTCGCCGACCTCAAGCTGGACCAGGATTCGCTGATCGCCGCCGTGCTCTATCGCGGCGTGCGCGAAGGGCACATCCCGTTGGCCACCGTGGGCCAGCGTTTCGGCTCCGTGGTGGCCAAGCTGATCGACGGCGTGCTGCGCATGGCTGCCATCAGCGCCAGCCTCAGCCCGCGCCAGTCCCTGGTGTTGGGCACCCAGGGCCAGGTCGAGAACCTGCGCAAGATGCTGGTGGCGATGGTCGACGACGTACGCGTCGCGCTGATCAAGCTGGCCGAACGCACCTGCGCGATTCGTGCGGTGAAGACCGCCGACGACGAAAAGCGCAACCGCGTCGCCCGCGAAGTCTTCGACATCTACGCGCCGTTGGCGCACCGCCTGGGTATCGGCCATATCAAATGGGAGCTGGAGGATTTGTCCTTCCGCTACCTGGAGCCCGATCAATACAAGCAGATCGCCACGTTGCTGCATGAGCGGCGGCTCGACCGCGAACGCTTCATTACCGACGTGATGGGCCAACTGCGTGCCGAATTGCAGGCCACCGGCGTTGATGCCGACATCAGCGGCCGCGCCAAGCACATCTATTCCATCTGGCGCAAAATGCAGCGCAAGGGCCTGGCCTTCAGCCAGATCTACGACGTGCGTGCCGTGCGCGTGTTGGTGCCGGAAATGCGCGACTGCTACACCGCGCTGGGCATCGTGCACACCCTGTGGCGGCACATCCCCAAGGAGTTCGACGACTACATCGCCAACCCCAAGGAAAACGGCTATCGCTCGTTGCACACGGCGGTGATCGGCCCCGAGGGCAAGGTGCTCGAGGTGCAGATCCGCACCCACGCCATGCACGAAGAGGCAGAGCTGGGCGTATGCGCGCACTGGCGCTACAAGGGTACCGACGTCAAGGCCGGCTCCAATCAATACGAAGAAAAAATCTCCTGGCTGCGCCAAGTGCTCGAATGGCATGAAGAGCTGGGTGACATCGGCGGCCTGGCCGAACAGCTGCGGGTGGATATCGAGCCGGACCGGGTCTATATCTTCACCCCCGACGGCCACGCCATCGACCTGCCCAAGGGGGCCACGCCGCTGGACTTCGCCTACCGCGTACACACCGAAATCGGCCACAACTGCCGGGGCGCGAAGATCAACGGGCGCATCGTGCCGCTCAACTACAGCCTGCAGACCGGTGAGCAGGTCGAGATCATCACCAGCAAACACGGCACGCCAAGCCGCGACTGGCTGAACCCGAACCTGGGTTACATCACCACCTCGCGGGCGCGGGCTAAGATCGTGCACTGGTTCAAGCTGCAGGCGCGCGACCAGAACGTCGCCGCCGGCAAGACCTTGCTCGAACGCGAACTGGCGCGCCTGGGCCTGCCTCAGGTGGACTTCGACAAGCTGGCCGAAAAGGCCAACATGAAGATCGCCGAAGACATGTTCGCCGCCCTTGGCGCCGGCGACCTGCGCCTGGCGCAACTGGTCAACCTGGCCCAGCAACTGGTCGAGCCCGAACGCGGTAACGAACAGTTGGAACTGATCCCACGCAAAGCCACCGGCTACAAGCCCGGCAAGCGCGGCGATATCCAGATCCAGGGCGTGGGCAACCTGTTGACGCAAATCGCCGGTTGCTGCCAGCCGCTGCCGGGCGACGCCATCGTCGGTTACATCACACAGGGCCGTGGCGTGAGCATTCACCGCCAGGACTGTGCCTCGGTGCTGCAACTGGGTGGGCGCGAGCCGGAGCGGATTATCCAGGTCAGTTGGGGCCCGGTGCCGGTGCTCACCTACCCGGTAGACATCATCATCCGTGCCTACGACCGTTCCGGTTTGCTGCGTGACGTGTCGCAAGTACTGCTCAATGAGCGGATCAACGTACTGGCGGTCAATACCCGCTCGAATAAAGAGGACAACACGGCGTTGATGTCCTTGACCATCGAGATCCCGGGGTTGGACGCGTTGGGGCGGTTGCTGGGGCGTATTTCCCAGTTGCCGAACATCATCGAGACCCGGCGCAACCGCACACCCTCATGAATAGCTGGATGAACACGGTTCCAACGTGTGGGAGGGGGGTTTGCTCCCGATAGCGGTGGGTCAGTCGATATAGGTACTGACTGATCCACCCTCATCGGGAGCAAGCCCCCTCCCACAGATGATCGGCAGTGTTCGTACCTGATCGGAAAGAGACTGATGTATTCACTGGATGACCTGCTGCACTTGATGAATCGCCTGCGGGACCCGCAATACGGGTGCCCGTGGGACATCAAGCAAACCTACGCGAGCATCGTGCCGCACACCCTGGAAGAGGCTTACGAAGTCGCCGATGCCATCGAGCGCGGTGACTTCGACCATCTGCAAGGTGAACTGGGCGACCTGCTGTTCCAGGTGGTGTATTACAGCCAGCTGGCGCGGGAAGAAGGGCGTTTCGAATTTGCCGGGGTGATCGACGGCATCACCCGCAAGCTGATCCGTCGCCACCCGCACGTGTTCCCCACGGGCGACCTGTATGCGCCGCTGGATATCCCGCAATTGAGCGAAGAGCAGGTCAAGCTGCGCTGGGAGCAGATCAAGGCCGAGGAGCGTGCACAAAAGTCTGACGCGCCGGAGCAGCTCTCCCTGCTGGATGATGTGCCTGGCGCATTGCCGTCGTTATCCCGTGCCGCCAAATTGCAAAAACGCGCCAGCCAGGTCGGCTTCGACTGGCCATCCGCCTTGCCGGTGGTGGATAACGTGCGCGAAGAGCTGGATGAAGTGCTCGAAGCCATGGCCGATAACGACTCGGTGGCCATTGCCGATGAGGTCGGTGACCTGCTGTTTGCGGCGGTCAACCTGGCCCGGCACCTGAAGGTCGACCCGGAAACCGCGCTGCGTGGCGCCAATGCCAAGTTCGAACGACGTTTCCGATTTATCGAACAGGCATTGCGCGATACCCAGCGTCCCATAGAAGATTGCACCCTTGAAGAATTGGACGCCCTCTGGGGCGAAGCCAAACGTCAGGAAAAGAACGTGTCCAGCTGCGGTTGAGCAGTTGCCTAAGTGAGTAAGCACCATGAGCCTTTCCCTTCGCGACCAGTTGCTCAAAGCAGGTCTGGTCAACCAAAAGCAGGCCAAGCAGGTCGGCAAAGAGAAACAGAAGCAGCAGCGCCTGGTTCACAAAGGTCAGGCCGAGGTTGATGACACCCAGGCGCGCCTGGCCCAGGAAGCGCAGGCCGAGAAGGTCAAGCGCGATCAGGAGCTGAACCGCCAGCAGCAGGAAAAAGCCGAGGCCAAGGCGCGCACGGCGCAGGTCAAGCAACTGATCGAGACCTCGCGCCTGCCCAAGCTGACCACCGAGGACTACTACAACTTCGTGGATGACAAGAAGGTCAAGCGCCTGTCGGTCAATACGCTGATGCGCAACAAGCTGAGCAACGGCTCACTGGCGATCGTGCACCACGGTGGCGGTTACGAGGTGATCCCCCGTGAAGCGGCGCTGAAGATCCAGGAACGGGCACCGGAGCGTATTGTGCAGCTCAATATCCTGACCGAAAGCCAGGTGCCGGATGAGGATGACCCGTATGCGGCCTACCAGATCCCGGATGATCTGATGTGGTAAGGCGCTAACCCCGTAAACGACAAACCCCGCTCAACAGGCGGGGTTTGTCGTTTCTACGCGGCGTATGGCCGACCGCGGGCTACATCAAGCAATCACCAATCCACCGCATAGCTCAGGCTGAACGTGCGCCCTTGAGCATTCGGGTAAGGCGCGCGTGCGTTGGCCTGGGCGAACATGTTCTGGTAGTTGCGGTCGCTGAGGTTGTAGATCGCCCCTTCCAGGCGCCCGACCGGCAACCGCACTGAGCCCAGCAGGTCGACCAACGTATAGCCTTTTATATCGCGACCATTGTTGTCTTTGAACGCAGCGTCATAGTCCGCCAGTTGCATGCCTTGCAGGCGCAGGCTGTAGTCATCGTGGTCATAACCGACGAAGACGGTGGTCTTGGCCGGCGAGATACGCGTGGCGGGCAGGTCGATCCATTTGCCGTTTTGCTTGGTTTCACCTTTGGCGTAAGCGTAGGTGCCGCCAACCGACCATTGCTCGGTCACGTTGTAGGTGAGGCTGGTTTCGATGCCGCGCACGCGCTCTTTCTGGTTGACCAGGCGCAGCACACGATCGTTTGCGTCGTAGAACTGGGTGACATCCGAGGTGTTCTCATAGGCCGTTACGTTGGCCAGCCACTTGTCCCAATTGCCACGCCAGCCCAACTCGTAGCTATCGACCTTGAGCGCTTGTGCGTTGAGTTTCTGAATGTCATAGGTGCTGCTGACGTCGCGCAGGAAGCGCTGGATATCCGGCAGCGAAAAGCCCTGGCTGAAGTTGGCGAACACGTCCTGGTTTTCACTCAGGTGATACACCGCGCCGAGGTTGTAGAGCGTGTCATCGTATTTAAGGGTGCCGCCGGGCAGGGTTGCACGGTTGCCGGTCTGAACGATTTCCCCGTAGGCGATGCTGTCGGCAACGTCGCTTTCGATCCACTCGCGACGCACACCGCCACGCAGGGTCCAGTCACCGATGTCGTAGGACAGCTGACCAAAAATGGCTTTGGTGGTGGTCTCGATGTCCGGGCCCAGTTCGAAGGTAGTGCCGGTCTTGGTGTAGGTCAGGCCATTGACGCGGTATTGGTCGCCGCGCTGGCGTGAGGTTTCATGGTCATAGTCCGCGCCCCACACCAGGTTGCCGGTTGCCGGGCCGATGTCTGGCATCTGGCTGTCAATCGCCGCGCGCAGCCCATACACATCTTGCACGCTGTTGTTGTCGGCCACGCCGGCGCGGCCGCGCGACAGGTCCGGGAAGAACAGCGCGTCGGCGCGCCGCCAGTAGCTTTCGATCTGTAAGCCCTGACCGTAGAAATCCTTATCGGTGTAGTTGAGATTGACCGCCTGGTTGTGGGTATAAGGCTGGTCATCCAGGTCCAGGCCTTTTACCGCGACGGCATTGCTGGTGATGCGTGGGTTCTTGGTGTAGCGGGTGTCTTGTTCGTCTTTGTAGTCTTGCAGTGACAGGCTGATCTTCTTGTCGTCATCCAACTCATAGCCGAAACGACCTTGCAGGTCGTAGGTGTCGGTGTCCATGTTGCTGCCCTGGGACGTGTCCTGGGGAATGCGCTTGCCGTTGCCGTCAAACTGGTCGTTGCGCTGTACGGTGTTGGCCGATAAGTACCAGTCCACGGGGCCTTGACGGCCCGTTGCGCTCTGAAAGGCCTCGTAGGCGAAGCCCTTGTGGCTGAGGTTGTTGCCGGAGGTCATGCCGAGCTTGCTGCTGAACGCCAGGTCTTCACCTTTGTTGCGCTTGGTGATGATGTTGATGATGCCGCCCGATGCGCCTGCGCCATAGACACTGCTGGCGCCGGATATCACTTCGATACGTTCAATGCTTTCCGGCGCCACGCTGTTGAGCTGACGGAAGTTATCGCGCGTTGCGTTCTGGGACACGCCGTCGATCAGGATCAGCGTACTGCGCCCGCGCAGTGTCTGGCCGAAGTTGCTCATACCGCCGCTGGAAGGCGAAATGCCCGGTACCAACTGGCCGAGGATGTCGGCGACCCGGCGCCCCGCGCCTGCCTGCTGGCGAATCTGATTTTCGTCGATGACCTGCACGGAGCCTGGGATCGCTGCAATGCTGGTTTCACTGCGTGTGGCGGAAACCACTGTGGCCTGTAGCTGCAGGTTGGTGGGGGCTGCCTGCGTTTGCTCGGATTGATCGGCCCAGGCCGGCGCGCTGATCGATCCGAGGAGGGGCAGCAAAACCGCCCATTGCGATTTGTTCATGACCTTGCCTTTCAGTTATTAGAAGTATTGACAGAAAAACGCGATGTTTCGGGCGTTCGGGTGAACGAACGGATTGCGCGGATACCCAGGGCGGCCAGGGCATACGTGAGTGCTACCAGCCAGAAGCTATGAGCCAGACCGACTAGGCCCATGCCGATACCGCCTATCAGGACGCCGCACAGCGCGCCGGCTTTGGCGGCGCTGTTGCCCAGGCCGAGCGCGAAACCTTGTTGGCTGGGCGCCACGGTATTGGCGATGAGGGTGTACGCGACCGGCAACAAAGCGCCTTGCCACACGCCCCATATCAACCGGCTGGCGAGGAACCCCAGCCATTCGCTTGCGATCGCCGTCAAGGCCAACGTCAGGGCGCAGGACCACGTGACCCATTCGATGATGCGTAGCGTCTGCGCCGGCTGATGACGGTCGAACAGGCGCCCCCACAACGGAGCGGACACTGCCAGGGTGAGCGCACTGGCGGCATAGCTGGCACCGATCAGCCACGCCGGGGCGTGTAATACGTCGGCGACGTATAGGGCATAAAACGGTTGCGGCATCATCTTGGCGGCTTGAATCAGCACGATGATTCCCAGCATTGCGCCCAGCCAGCCCTTGGGCAGCGCGCTGGCGGGCGTGGTACGCGCCGGCCGCACGTGCTGCGTATCGCCCGGCAAGAACAGGCTGATCACCGCACACAACAAGCAGACCGCGGTAGCGCTGTAGCACAGCAGGGCGAAGCCCGAGATATCCATCAGCCAGCCGCCCAGCACTGGCCCGGCCAGCGAGCCCACGGCGGTGGCCGATTGCAGGCGCGCCAAAATGTGGCCGCGCCCGCCATCGCCGCAGCAGGCCAGCGCATAGGCTTGGGCCGCGGCAATGAAGCCGGCCAGTGCACCTTGTGCCACTCTGATGGCCACCAGTAGCCACGGGTCGGTGGTGAAGGCAGCCAACGCCTGGCACACCGCCAGCGCCAGCAGTGCCCGGATGATCATCGGCTTATGGCCGGTACGATCACCCAGGCGCCCCCACATCGGCGTGAGCAGCATCGCCGCCATCATCGGCCCGGCATATACCAGGGACGACAGCAGGCCGGTGTAGTGGGCGTCGGCAACTCCCAGCAGCTTCTGGATTTGCAGCGGCCAGAACGGCCCGCTCATTTCCATGGCCCCCATGGACACCAACTGAATCACCACCAGCAGGCGTAGCGCAGTGTGGTTAGCCTGCACGGGCGAGGCTGCTCAGCGGGTTCGGCAGGCGACCCACAATGTCGGCATGGCTTTCAAGCAAGCGCATGCGCATAAACGACTTGGCCGGCCAGTCCTGCTCCAGCAGCGCTTTGCGTTCAGTCTCCCAGCGCTGCGGTTCGACTTGGCTGCGCAAATCATCAAAACACTGGTTGACCTGCGCCGACAGTTCATCCCATAGCAACGCCTGGGGAATATCGAAGTAGCGGGCGCTGAGCAACACCAGCTCTCCCAGATGGCACATGAAGACCGTGTGCAAGAGCTTGTCACGCACGAAGCTCGCGTCGTCGTACAGGGTCATCTTGGGATCGTGCAGTTCGATGTCAAGACCTTGGGCGTGCAAGGTCTTGCGGTCGATCCGGATATCACCGAAGTCACGCAACAACAGGCGGTTCGGTTGCCCATCCGCCGCCATGACCATAAAGGCATTTTGTTGATGGGCCTCGAAAGCCACACCGTAGCGCAGGTACATACCCAGCAGCGCCGGCACCGTGATCGCGGCGTAGTCCCGAAAGAAGGCGAGCATCGCATCCGCGTCGTCAATGCCTTTGCTCAGGCGTACCCATTGCCTCAGCAGGGGTTGCCCATGCTGGTCGATGGCAAACAGGCTGCCCACGGGCACGGCCATTTCGCCGGGCGCGAGCAGGCTCAGCGGGTTGTCGCGGTAGAGCACGGCCAAGTGGCGGGAGCTTTCGTCATTGGCGGGCTGAGGCTTGAAGTGCACGCCGATGCGCTCGGGAACGATGCTGAGCATTTTCTGAATCGCAGGCTCGCGCTTCAAAATGGTCTGCAACAGATGGCTGATGCGCGGGCCCATACGGGCCGAACGGGGTGAAACAGTGCGCTGCACACTGGTCAGTCGCAGTGAAACCGGCAGTTTGACCATCGGCGCGTCGCGCCGGCCCTCGGGCAGCACGGTTCGGAAGGACATGGTGGGGTGGGCGTTGAACGCGACGATGTCGGTCAGCACCAGCAGGCGGTCGCCAATTTCGTTGGCGAACAGTTGCGGCAATTCCTGGCGTGCCTGCCAAGGGTGGGCCGGCAATGGAAGATAGTCGCTGGCCTCAAGCCCCTGGGATGCCAACTGCGCGGTCAGTTGTTGGGCGGCCTGTGGGAAGTGGTGTTGCCACCACGGCCAATAATCCGCCGTACCGGCCAATGTCTCGACATGCGCGAACTGGCGGTGCAGCGCACACAGGAGCACGGGGAAACGAGCTTCGAATTCCGGCGAAAAGTCGATGACCTGGTGCGTGCTCAAACCCAGTTTGGTTTTGTAGTTGGGATGCCACGGATGGCCCAGCGTGCCCCACTGTTCAAGCACCGAGGTAGGGTTGCTGACGCTAGGGTCGTGCTTGAGATGGCTGAGCAGGTTGTGTTGATGCGCAGGGGCCATGGCGGCGTGCAGCTTGAGTGTCCACTGCTCATGGAAGGCGAGGCACAGGGTGTCGTTGACGAAGCTGTCGTCGATCTCTGTGTTGAGCCGGGCCAGTACCTCTGAGGTGGCGGGCGATTCAAGGCAACCGTTGAGCAGCGTCAACAGCTGCGAAGGGAACTGAATTTTTTGTGCAGGCTGATCTGCGCGGCAGAGGGTGACGTGACCGCGCAGGTCCCAACTGCCCATGCGTCCGGGAACAAGGTGATCGAAACGCAGGTGGCTGTGGTCCGGGAGTGCCAGCGAGCATTGACCGCGCTCGTTGTAAGCAAGGGCGTCGCAGGCCAATAGGCCTTCACGAAACAGTGCCTGGACCAAGCGTTGAAAGCTGCGCTCGGCGGCGGGGGCCAGCGTGCAGACCAATGAGTCGAGGGAGATGCGATCGGTTTGAAACTGTGGGGTAGCAAGTGCCTGCGTCCAACGTTCCAGCAATGAAATCTCCGGCGTCCTGCAGTTTCCGTGCGTCACAATCGAATTCCTTATTCGTGGGGCTAGGTAAAACGCGTCGGGATGTTATCGAGAACCATTACCAATTGTCTATTTGTTGTTACATATATTTGTTGGAAACATTTCCCCAGGGCCTTGTTTTAGAGCGGTTGCAGCGCTCATGCGGGGGAGCAGGGGGCTTGGAAAAGCAAAAAACCCGTTCAAAGACGGGTTTTTTGGTTGCAGTGCCCAGGCTGCGTGGGGCCTGGGCATTGGCGCGATTTCAGCGTTTCAGGAGCTTTGCGGCTGACGTTGCATCTCAAGGGCTTCGAGCTCGTTTTTATAATTATGAGCGTCGCTCTCGTTATGGAACATGCCGACCAGCAGGTCTTGTTGGTGTACATCCCAGATGTGAATCCCATGGCCCAAGGCTTCGTGGGACATATGTTCGTCGTCGCGTTCAGTTACTTTTACAGTCATCTGCTTGCTCCAATCTCTGGTGGACCTGCGGCAAGTCGTCGCAGGCCTTTGTTATATGATTTGTTAGCTTGCTAAGTAAACGGCTTTGACGGTTTATGACAGAAGTTTCATGTTGTATGGCAGCTTGATAGGGCTGGGTGGGTCATGCCGCCGCTATCGGGAGCAAGCCCCTCCCACATTTAAAAGTGTTCGCAGTCCAAAACTGGGAGGGGCTCGCTCTCGATGGCGGTAGAAGCTTCAACACAAAATATCCAGGCGAAAAAAAGCCCCGCATTCAGCGAGGCTCCGGTTCAGCTCATCTGCGCAATCAGCTGCCTTTGACGGCCTTACCGTCAACGGTACCGTCCTGCAGCATGATGTTGTATTCCTTGCCGTCGGTTTCCACCTGACGCAATGCAACCAGAATGCCGCCCTGGTCCTTGGCAAACCACATCTGGGTGATGCGCTTGCTTTGCGTCGGGTCGCGCACGCGCTCGACCTTGATCGCATCAATGGAACCGACCTTGGTCTGGACCTTTTCCGGGCCGATCACACGGAAGTCGTAGGTGTCGACGTCGGTGCCTTCCACCACGTTGTAGCTCATGCTCTTTTTGCCGGCCGCCACATCGCGCTGCAGCGCCAGTTGGTAGGTCGACTTGTCGAGCATGCCGCTTTGCAGGGGCACGTTGACCGGGTCTTTGTTTTCAAAGCCGGTGACTTTCTTGGCGGTCTGGTCGAAGTCCAGGTTGATCTTCTTGGCCTTGCCCAGGCCGCCGCGCTCGAAGCTGTAGCTCTTGGGTTGCAGGGCGTCCTTGTCAAACTGGATGACGCTGGTTTCGGTCAGGCTGGCGATCATCATCGAGGCCTTGAAATTCAAGGTCCACGTACCGTCGCCATTCTTGGTCAGGCTGCGTTCAGCCGAACCACTCATGGGCAGCTGTTTCCAGTCGGCGGTGTAGCTGGCGGAGAAAGGGTGAAGGTCTGCCGCTTGCACGGCAGGCAAGGCAAACAGAGCGAAAGCGAAGAGCAAGGCGCGACGCATAAAATCTCCTAGGTTCGAATCAAGTGGCCGCTGGCCGCGAGTAGCTGACCGTCCAATAATGCACCCTGGTCACCAAGAATCAATCGCCCCTCGGCAAACCAGCGTACCGCCAGCGGGTAAATCCTGTGTTCCTGGGTATGGACCCGTTGCGCAAGCGTCTGCGCCGAGTCGTCAGACTCTACCGGAACCACTGCCTGTACGACCAGAGGCCCGCCATCGAGTTCCTCGGTGACAAAATGCACGCTGCAGCCATGTTCGCTGTCACCGGCATCGAGTGCGCGCTGGTGGGTGTGCATGCCTTTGTATTTGGGCAGCAGGGAAGGGTGGATATTGAGCAGGCGCCCTTCATAGTGCCGAACGAAATCAGCGCTGAGGATGCGCATGAAACCGGCCAGTACCACGAGTTTTGGATTGAAGGCGTCGATCAGTTCGATCAAGGCGGCATCGAAGGCCTCGCGGCCTTCGAAAGCCTTGTGATCCAGCGAGCGGGTTTCGATACCCGCGTCTCTGGCGCGTTGCAGGCCATAGGCGTCGCTGCGGTTGGAGATCACCGCAGCGATGCGCACCGGGCTGTCGCCGGTGCGCGTGCTGTCGATCAGGGCCTGCAAGTTACTGCCGGTGCCGGAAAGCAGCACCACGACATCACAGGTCTGAGACATTAATGAGCCTTGAGGTTCTTCAGTTCAACCTGAGCCGCGCCTTCGGCAGCGGTGGCGATCTGGCCGATGACCCAAGGCTGCTCGCCGGCTTCACGCAATACGTTCAACGCGGTTTCGACGTGCTCCTGGGCCACGCAGATCACCATGCCCACGCCGCAGTTCAGCACGCGGTGCATTTCGGTTTCGTTGACGTTGCCTTTTTCCTGCAGCCAGTCGAAGACCGCAGGACGCTGCCAGCTGGCTACGTCGACAATCGCCTGGGCGCCTTTTGGCAGCACGCGCGGGATGTTGTCCAGCAGGCCGCCTCCAGTGATGTGGGCCATGGCCTTGACCGCGCCGGTGTCCTTGATCAGCTTGAGCAGTGGCTTGACGTAGATGCGGGTCGGGGCCATCAGCAGGTCGGTCAGCGGCTTGCCGTCGAGCTGGATATTCTCGATGTCGGCACCGGACACTTCGATGATCTTGCGGATCAGCGAGTAACCGTTGGAGTGCGGACCGGACGATGGCAGGGCGAGCAGGGCGTCGCCGGCCGTCACTTTGGAGCCGTCGATGATTTCGGCTTTCTCTACCACGCCGACGCAGAAGCCAGCCAGGTCGTAGTCTTCGCCTTCGTACATGCCGGGCATTTCGGCGGTTTCGCCACCGACCAGCGAGCAACCCGACAGTTCGCAACCCGCGCCAATGCCGGTCACTACCTGGGTAGCGGTCTCGACGTTGAGCTTGCCGGTGGCGTAATAGTCAAGGAAGAACAACGGCTCGGCGCCGCACACCACCAGGTCGTTGACGCACATGGCCACCAGGTCGATGCCGATGCTGTCGTGCTTGTTCAGGTTCAGTGCCAGGCGCAGCTTGGTGCCCACGCCGTCGGTGCCGGACACCAATACAGGCTGTTTGTAGCCGGCCGGGATTTCGCAGAGGGCGCCAAAACCGCCCAGGCCGCCCATGACTTCGGGGCGCGCAGTGCGCTTGGCGACGCTCTTGATGCGTTCGACCAATGCTTCACCGGCGTCGATGTCTACACCGGCGTCCTTGTAGCTCAGGGAGGGTTGCTTGCTCATGATCCAGGCCTTTAGGGGGGATTTCTGGGTAACGACCGAGCGGGCAGGCGCTTTTGGTAAAAGGCCCAGCCGTTGACGGTCTGCGAAGGCGCGCGATTTTATCAGGCTTGAGGGGCAGCGGCCATCCTCGGGCCGACGGGCAGGGCTATATAGCTGAAAAAAGCGCGTTAAAAAAATGCTAATCGGCTCTGCTTCGGGCCGTATTAAGGTATAGCCTTGAACCCGCTATCGTTATGACGGCGCGAAAACTTACCGAGGCCCTGTGAATGTTTTGTCGGTCGCCATGGTCACAGCCATGGCAAACCGAGTTCATGCGGTCTGTTCCAGCCGCTAAATTTGTCGTTCGGGAATCTTCCATGCGTCTGTGTAAATTCTTCTTTGTGGGCTGCTTGTCGTTGGTCAGCCTGGCGAGTCATGCCGAAACCCTCAATGGCCTGTATCAAGTACTTGAACCGGTTAGCAGCCAATCGCCGCAAGAGCGCGATCAGGCCACCCAGCGTGCGGTGCAGACGATGGTGATCCGCCTGACCGGCGACGCCAAAGCCGCCGAGGGCCCGGGCCTGGCGGCGATTCGCAAGGACCCGCAGCAAATCATCACCCAATATGGCTATGACGCCGGGCCGCCCGAGAGCCTGCAAGTGGACTTCGATCCGGTCAGCACCGACCGCGCCCTGCGTGACGCGGGCCTGTCGATCTGGGGCAGCAATCGGCCGTCGATCCTCGGCTGGTGGCTCAACGATTCCACCGAAGGCAGCAGCCTGGTAGGCGATGGCCAGAGCGTTGCCCAGGCCCTGCGCCGCGCGGCACAACATCGCGGTTTGCCGCTGCGCCTGCCCCTGGGGGATCTGGACGAGCAGGTCGTGGCCACCGCGCCGAACCTGGAAAGCGCCGATGCCACCCCCTTGCGCGCCGCTTCCGAACGTTACGGTGCCGACGCCTTGCTGGCGGTGCATGCGCGCCAGGAAGGCAACCAATGGCAAGCCAAATGGCGCCTGTGGCTGGGTGACAAGAGCGAGCAGGGCACCGCCCAAGGTGCCGATACCGGCGCCGTGGCCGACGCGGTGATGCTGGCGATCAGCCAAAAGCTGGCGCCGCGTTTTGCGGTCAAGCCGGGCGTGAGCACCGAACAATTGCTGCAAGTGCAGGGCATGACCCTGGAACGCTATGCGGCGCTGGGGCATTTGCTTGAGCCGTTTGGTGGCCAGCCGCTGCGGGTGGAGGGCGATCGCATCGTGTATCGCGTCAATGGCAGCGCCGATCAGTTGCGCACCCAGTTGAGCCTGGCCAAGTTGCAGGAAATTCCCGCGGGCGAGCCTGCGCCGCAACCGTTAGCGCCAGGCGCGCAACCGCCCGCCGCACCTGAGCCTCAGGCGCAACTGCGGTTTCGTTGGTAAACAGTTCTTCCTTATATAGATAGAAGCATGGAGTGGTGTATGGCGGATACGCGTCGTTGGGTGTGGCTTGGCGGGATTGTCCTGCTGTGCGTTTTTGTGTTCTTGCTGCATTCGATCCTGACGCCGTTCCTGGTTGCGTTGCTGCTCGCCTATCTGTTCGATCCCGTGGTGGATCGCCTGGAGAAGGCCGGGCTGTCGCGGACCTTGGGGGTTGTCGCGGTGTTCGCGCTGTTTACCCTGATCATCACCGCGTTGGTATTGGTGCTGGTGCCGATGTTGGCCAAGCAATTGTTCCGCCTCTATGAACTGGCGCCACAGATGCTCGACTGGTTGCAACACACGGCGATGCCGTGGGCCCAGGCCAAGCTCGGGCTGTCGGACGGCTTCTGGAAGTTCGACAAGGTCAAGGCGGCGATCAGCGAACATATGGGCCAGACCACCGATATCGTGGGTGTGATCCTCAGCCAGGCCACCGCCTCCAGCCTGGCATTGATCGGCTGGCTGACCAACCTGGTGCTGATCCCGGTGGTAGCGTTCTATTTGCTGCGCGATTGGGATGTGATGATGGCCAAGATCCGCAGCCTGCTGCCGCGCAACCGCGAGGAGCGCATCGTCGCCCTGGCCGGTGAGTGTCATGAAGTGCTCGGGGCGTTCGTGCGCGGGCAGTTGCTGGTGATGCTGGCACTGGGGATCATCTACGCCGCCGGCTTGATGGCGATAGGCTTGGAGCTGGGCCTGTTGATCGGCCTGATCGCGGGCTTGGCCGCCATCGTGCCGTACATGGGGTTTGTGATTGGTATCGGTGCGGCGCTGGTGGCCGGGCTGTTCCAGTTTGGCGGTGACCTTTACCCGATGCTGGGCATTGTTGCGGTATTCATGGTCGGCCAGGCCCTGGAAGGCATGGTGCTCACCCCATTGCTGGTGGGCGATCGAATCGGCCTGCACCCCGTGGCGGTGATCTTTGCGATCCTGGCGGGCGGCGAGCTGTTTGGCTTTACGGGCATCCTCCTGGCGCTGCCGGTGGCGGCGGTGATTATGGTGCTGGTGCGCCATGTACATGATTTGTACAAGGATTCCGAGGTGTACACGGGCGTCGAAGACCCCGAGTTGTAATCGCGGCGTCACAAACCCGGCTTCGGCCGGGTTTGGCGTTTATGGCCCTGTGCCGTCAAACAAACCGCAAAAAACCGGCAAGTTAACGCAAACCTTTGATTTTGCTTGTGGTCTGCTGCATTGTGCGCCCGGCTTCACGGGTATAAACTTTGCAAACTTTACACAGAGGCCACTAACGGTTCGATGGGAGCCGTTCAGTCAGCATGAAACCGATTCAGCTGCCCTTAGGTGTGCGTCTGCGTGATGACGCCACCTTTATCAATTACTACCCAGGCGCCAATGCCGCTGCACTCGGCTATGTCGAGCGGCTCTGCGAAGCCGACGCCGGGTGGACTGAAAGCCTGATCTATCTGTGGGGCAAGCATGGCGTGGGGCGTACCCACCTGTTGCAGGCCGCCTGCCTGCGCTTCGAGCAAATGGGTGAGCCGGCGGTATACCTGCCGTTGGCTGAGCTGATGGATCGCGGCATCGGCATCTTCGACAACCTTGAACAGTACGAACTGGTGTGCCTGGATGACCTGCAGGTGATCGCCGGCAAGGCGGATTGGGAAGAGGCGCTGTTCCATTTATTCAATCGCTTGCGTGACAGCGGCCGGCGCTTGCTGATTGCCGCCGCCACGTCGCCTCGGGAATTGCCGGTCAAGTTGGCCGACCTCAAGTCACGCCTGACCCTGGCGCTGATCTTCCAGATGCGCCCCCTGTCCGACGAAGACAAGCTGCGCGCCCTGCAATTGCGTGCATCCCGTCGTGGCCTGCACCTCACCGACGAAGTGGGGCACTTTATCCTCACCCGCGGTACCCGCAGCATGAGCGCCTTGTTCGATTTGCTTGAGCAGCTCGATCAGGCCTCTTTGCAGGCGCAACGAAAATTGACGATCCCTTTTCTCAAAGAGACGTTGGGTTGGTAACACGTTGATTTGTCACGATTCGGCACTTTTCAGGCGCCAGAAAACCTGCGTCTGAGCCCGGCGGGCTACGCATTTACGTCATTAATTGGAATCAGGGCTTAGATGTCACGGTCCAATCGCGAAGTCACATAGCGCACGATTGAATTTGCAAATCGATGTGATAGAGGGCATAGTCTCGGCTTCTTTACACATCAGCCACGGTCGTGCCCATGCTAAATCGCTTCGCACCCCTCGTGCCTCTCGCACTCGTTACCCTGTTGTTTGGTTGCGCCTCCCACCCTCAACACGTGGCAGAGCAGCAGAAGCCTCAACAACAGTCCCAGGCAAAATTCGTCGCTGCGCAGTCTGCTTCCGTTTATGAAGAAGAGCTGGCAACCGAGAAAGAACTGGCCGATTTCTCCGGCAACAAGCCTTACCAGCTTCCAGTTCTGGCCGACAGTATCCTAGAACGCGGCATGTCCCTGATCGGTACCCGTTACCGTTTCGGCGGTACCTCCGAAGCCGGTTTCGATTGCAGCGGTTTTATCGGCTATCTGTTTCGCGAAGAAGCCGGCATGAACCTGCCACGCTCCACGCGCGAAATGATCAACGTGAAAGCACCGTTGGTCGCACGCAACAACCTCAAGCCCGGTGATCTGCTTTTCTTCAGTACGGCAGGCCGTGGTCGTGTCAGTCACGCCGGTATCTACTTGGGTGACAACCAGTTTATCCACTCCAGCAGCCGTCGCAGTGGCGGTGTGCGAGTCGACAGCCTGGGTGACAGCTACTGGAGCAAAACCTTCATCGAAGCCAAGCGCGCACTCGCCATGGCCCCGACTACGGTTACCGCCAGTAAGTAAACTTAAAGTGATACTTGAAGTTTGACGCGTAAGCGCTAGAATCCCTGGATATTGTTGTAACCCGTTCGCGCGAGCTTTGCTTGCGCGTTCTGGTTTTCAGCGTTCGGCAGCGAAAGCCGCATCCAGACCAGGATTGTTCTGCACATGTCGACCTCGGCCCGCCTGATTCTAATTGTTTGCGCCGCGCTTCTCAGCGCCTGCGCCAGCCGCACACCGCCGCCTGCGCCCATCGCGGTCAAGCCCAAGCCGGTGTTCAATTATTCCACCCAGAACTTTTCGCCTGCTGCCGAAGACGTGCTCTTTCGTGCGCTGGGCCTGGTCGGCACGCCTTATCGCTGGGGCGGTAACACGCCGGACTCCGGTTTTGATTGCAGCGGCCTGATCGGCTTCGTCTACCGCGACGCCGCCGGCATTTCCCTGCCACGCACCACGCGCGAGCTGATCGTGATGCGCGCCCAGGATGTGAGCGAGCAGAACCTGCAAACCGGCGACCTATTGTTCTTCGCCACCGGTGGTGGCTCGCAGGTCAGCCATGCTGGGATCTACGTGGGTGAAGGTCGCTTTGTCCATGCGCCGCAAACCGGTGGCACGGTGAAACTGGACACCCTGTCCAAAGCGTATTGGCAGAATGCTTACCTGAGTGCCAAGCGCGTATTGCCGGGCAATCTGGCGCGTAATCCTTAGAATCAATGCCACGTTGCACGCTTAAAGCTGCAAGACGGCGCAATGCCTGCTTGTAGCTTTAGGCTTGACGCTTGCAGCTAGCCCTCCAACCCACTAACCTTCGCCGCTTGTTCCAGGTGCTCTGTGACCCGTGGGTCGACAGAGTGAAACAGGGAAGCCGGTGAGTGAGCGCGCTTATACACAGCGCCGCCGCAATTCCGGCGCTGCCCCCGCAACGGTAAATGAGTCAAGACCCTGCATTGAGCCACTGTATCGCTCGCGATATGGGAAGGCGCAGCGTCGGCCTGTTCGCTTCAGAACGCCACTCATGAGCCCGGAGACCGGCCAGGATCATCCAACAGCATCACGGTGGGCGATGCTTGGCTGTCTGTTTTTTCTTTTCCCTGCCCGCCGTTTTTGTTCAGCCCCAACGGAGAGCTGCCATGACCGATACCCCCGACCGCGATGAACGCCACCTGGCACGCATGCTGCGCAAAAAAGCCGTGATTGACGAGCGCATCGCCAATTCACCCAATGAATGCGGCTTGCTATTGGTGCTCACCGGTAATGGCAAAGGCAAGAGCAGCTCGGCATTCGGCATGCTCGCCCGCGCCATGGGCCATGGCATGCAGTGCGGCGTGGTGCAGTTCATCAAGGGGCGTAACAGTACCGGCGAAGAATTGTTTTTCCGCCGTTTCCCCCGAGCAAGTGCGCTTTCACGTGATGGGCGAAGGCTTCACTTGGGAAACCCAGGACCGGCAGCGCGATATTGCCGCCGCCGAAGCCGCCTGGGCCGTGTCGCGCCAATTACTGCAAGACCCGTCCATTGGCCTGGTGGTGCTGGATGAGCTCAATATTGCCCTCAAGCATGGCTACCTCGACCTCGATCATGTTCTGAGCGACCTGCAAGCCCGCCCACCGATGCAACACGTGGTCGTCACCGGCCGTGGCGCCAAGCCCGAGTTGATCGAAATGGGCGACACCGTCACTGAAATGGGCATGCTCAAGCATGCGTTCCAGGCCGGTATCAAGGCACAGAAGGGCGTCGAACTGTGAACCCGCCCCGTCATTGCCCGGCTGTATTGATCGCCGCTCCGGCGTCCGGCCAGGGCAAAACCACCGTCACCGCCGCGCTCGCCCGTTTGCATCGTAACCTGGGGCGCAACGTGCGCGTGTTCAAATGCGGCCCGGACTTTCTGGACCCGATGATCCATGAGCGCGCCAGCGGTGCGCCGGTTTATCAATTGGACATGTGGATGGTGGGCGAGCAGGAAAGTCGCCGCTTGTTATGGGAAGCGGCGGGGGAGGCGGACCTGATCCTGATCGAGGGCGTGATGGGCCTGTTCGACGGCACGCCGTCCAGCGCCGACCTGGCGCGGCACTTCGGCGTGCCGGTGTTGGGCGTGATCGACGGCACCGCCATGGCCCAGACCTTTGGCGCGCTGGCATTGGGCCTGGCGCGCTATCAGCCGGACCTGCCGTTTGCCGGGGTACTGGCCAACCGCGTCGGCACGCTGCGCCATGCGCAGTTGCTCGAAGGCAGCCTCACCGAAGGCCTGCGCTGGTACGGCGCGTTGTCACGTGAGACCGGTATCGAGCTGCCCAGCCGTCACCTGGGGCTGGTGCAGGCCAGCGAATTGAATGATCTCGATGTGCGCCTGGACGCCGCCGCCCAAGCCCTGGGCGGTAGTTGCAAAGTCGCGCTGCCGCCGCCGGTGGCCTTCGCCGCACCGCAGGTGATCGAGGCGGAGCCATTGCTCAAGGGCGTGCGCATCGCCGTCGCCCGTGACGAAGCCTTCGCGTTCACCTACGGCGCCAGCCTCGACCTGCTGCGAGCGATGGGGGCTCAGTTGAGCTTCTTTTCGCCGATCCATGATCACGCACTGCCCGACGCCGACAGCCTCTATCTGCCCGGTGGTTACCCGGAACTGCACCACCAGGCGCTGTCGGAAAATACCCCGATGCTCGCTGCCATCCGCGCCCACCACGCCGCCGGCAAGCCGTTGCTCGCCGAATGCGGCGGCATGCTCTACCTGCTGGACTCGCTCACCGACGTCGACGGCAACCGTGCCGAACTGCTCGGCCTTTTACCGGGCGATGCGGTGATGCAAAAGAAACTCGCGGCCCTGGCCCTGCAAAGCGTCGAATTGCCGGAAGGCGTGTTGCGCGGGCACACGTATCACCATTCCCTGACCAGCACCGAGTGCGAGCCGATTGCCCGTGGCCTGAGCCCTAACGGTGGGCGCGGTGCCGAGGCGGTTTACCGACAGGGGCGGATGACAGCCTCTTATGTGCACTTTTATTTCCCATCGAACCCATCAGCGGTCGCCGCCTTGTTTGCACCCAATGTGGGAGGGGCTTGCCCTCGATAGGGCCATGACCGACAACGCATTTGCCCCGGCCGACCGCGACGCCGTCTACCGCGCCATCGCCGAGCGCCGCGACATGCGCCACTTCAGCGGCGGTACGGTGGCTCCCGAATTGCTTCATCGCCTGCTCCAGGCCGCGCATCAGGCACCCAGTGTGGGTTTGATGCAGCCGTGGCGTTTTATCCGCATCAGCGACCGCCACCTGCGTGGGCAAATCCAGCAAGTGGTCGAAGAAGAGCGCGTGCGCACCGCCCAAGCCCTGGGCGAACGTTCCGATGAATTCATGAAGCTCAAGGTCGAAGGCATTCACGACTGCGCTGAAGTACTGGTGGCGGCGTTGATGGATGATCGCGAGCGGCACATTTTCGGCCGCCGTACCTTGCCGGAAATGGACATGGCTTCGCTGTCCTGTGCGATCCAGAATCTATGGCTGGCTGCCCGTGTCGAAGGGCTGGGCATGGGCTGGGTATCGTTGTTCGACCCCCAGGCCCTGGCCGATCTGCTGGGCCTGCCGCCCGGCGCCAAACCCCTGGCCGTGCTGTGCCTGGGGCCGGTGGCCGAATTCTATCCGGCACCGATGTTGCAGCTCGAAGGCTGGGCCGAACCGCGGCCGCTGAAAGACATGTTGTATGAGAATACGTGGGGAGCGAGTCAATGAGTGTGGCCTTGCTGTGTGTCGCCGGGGTGGCGTTGGATGCGCTGCTGGGTGAACCCAGGCGTCGGCATCCGCTGGTGGCGTTCGGCAATTTTGCCGGGCGCATCGAGCAACGCTTCAATAGCGGTGGCCGTGGCTGGCGCAGCCATGGCGTGACGGCATGGTTTATCGCCGTGGTGCCGTTGACGCTGCTGGCCACCGCGCTGTCGTGGGCGCCCTCTATCGGGTGGGCGCTGGAGATTCTGGCGCTGTACTGTGCCCTCGGCATGCGCAGCCTGGGTGAACATGTACTGCCTGTCGCCCAGGCGTTGCGCAGCGATGACCTGGATGAAGCGCGCACGCGGGTGAGTTACCTGGTGAGCCGCCAGACCAGCGAGCTGGACAGCACCGAAGTAGCCCGCGCCGCCACCGAATCGGTGCTCGAAAACGGCAGTGATGCGGTGTTTGCCGCGTTGTTCTGGTTCGTGGTCGCTGGCGTACCGGGGGTGGTGCTCTACCGTTTGAGCAATACCCTCGACGCCATGTGGGGCTATCGCAATGAGCGCTTCGAACGCTTTGGCTGGGCGGCGGCGAAAATCGACGACGTACTGAACTACATTCCTGCGCGCCTGGTGGCCTTGACCTACGCGGTGCTGGGCAAAACCGCCCTGGCGCTCAAATGCTGGCGTACCCAGGGGCCGACATGGGACAGCCCCAACGCGGGGCCGGTGATGGCGTCCGGGGCCGGCGCACTGGGCGTCGAATTGGGCGGTGCGGCGATTTATCACGGCGAGCTGCACCAGCGCCCGCCATTGGGCGAAGGCCCGGCGGCGGATGCCGATTCAATCGAACGAGGCTGGCAACTGGTGCAGCGCGGCGTTTGGCTGTGGCTGCTGATCCTATGCGCGGGGGCGCAATTCTATGCTTGAACACGGTGGTCGGCTGCGCAAAGCGTCGGTTCAATACGGGATTGCCGAGGCCAACTGGCTGGATCTCTCCAGCGGCCTTGCGCCCTGGCCCTGGCCGATCCCCGAGATACCGCTACGCGCTTGGGCGCGCCTGCCGGAAACCGACGACGGCCTGGAGCAGGCCGCCGGCGAGTATTACGGCGCGGCGCACGTGTTGCCGGTGCCCGGTTCCCAGGCGGCGATCCAGTTGCTGCCACGCCTGCGCCGTGCGGGCAAGGTCGGCGTGTTATCGCCGTGCTACGCCGAACACGCCGAAGCTTGGCGCCGCGCGGGTTACGTGGTGCGTGAGGTGCAGGAGCAGGAAGTCGACTTTTTCCTCGATGGCCTCGATGTGCTGGTGGTGGTCAACCCCAACAACCCCACCGGTCTGAGCCTCAGCCCGCAGCGCCTGCTGGATTGGCACACGCGGCTGGCCCAGCGCGGCGGCTGGCTGGTGGTGGACGAAGCGTTTATGGACGTGACCCCGCAATTGAGCCTGGCGAGCCAGGCCCATCAGGTTGGCCTGATTGTACTGCGCTCGTTCGGCAAGTTTTTCGGCCTGGCGGGTGTACGGCTGGGCTTTGTGCTGGCCGAGCGCCGGCTGCTCAAGTTGCTCGCCGAGCAGGTCGGGCCGTGGGCGGTCAGTGGGCCGACGCGGGTGCTTGGCCAAGCGTGCCTGCGCGACACCGCCGGCCACGCGCACCAGCGCGCCCGGTGCCTGGAGGCCGGCCGGCGCTTGTTCGAGTTGCTGCAACGCCATGGCTTTGAACCGCAGGGCGGCTGCGCCTTGTTCCAATGGTTGATCACTCCGCATGCCGAACGCATGCACGAATTCATGGCCCAGCGCGGCATTCTGCTGCGCCTGTTTGTGCACGACAGCAGCCTGCGCTTCGGCCTGCCCGACACCGAGGTCGATTGGCTGCGCCTCGACGCGGCGCTGGCTGCCTATAAGGACGCTGCATGAGTACGCTGATGGTGCAAGGCACCACCTCCGATGCGGGTAAAAGCACCCTGGTGACTGCGCTGTGCCGTTGGCTGGTGCGCCAAGGCATTGCAGTGGCACCGTTCAAACCGCAGAACATGGCGCTCAACAGTGCGGTGACCGCCGAAGGCGGCGAAATAGGCCGCGCCCAGGCGGTGCAGGCCCAGGCGGCCAACCTGGCGCCGCATACCGATATGAACCCGGTGCTGCTCAAACCCAACAGCGACACCGGCTCCCAAGTGATCATCCATGGTCGTGCGGTCACCAGCATGAACGCGGTGGCCTATCACGACTACAAAGCCATCGCGATGCAAGCGGTGCTGGCGTCCCACTCGCGCTTGAGCCAGGCCTACCCGGTGGTGATGGTGGAAGGGGCGGGGTCGCCGGCGAGATCAACCTGCGCGCCAACGACATCGCCAATATGGGCTTCGCCGAGGCGGTGGATTGCCCGGTGTTGTTGATCGCCGATATCAATCGGGGCGGGGTGTTCGCCCATTTGGTCGGCACGCTGGAGTTGCTCTCACCCAGCGAACAGGCGCGGGTCAAAGGCTTCATCATCAACCGTTTTCGCGGTGATATCGCGCTGCTGCAGCCTGGCCTCGATTGGCTGCAAGCGCGTACCGGCAAACCGGTAGTGGGCGTATTGCCGTACGTGATGGACCTGCACCTGGAAGCCGAAGACGGCATTGACCATCGCCAGATCGACAAGGCCGCGCAGGTACTCAAGGTGGTGGTCCCGGTGTTGCCGCGCATCAGCAACCATACGGATTTCGACCCGCTGCGCCTGCATCCCCAAGTGGATCTGCAGTTCGTCGGGCCGGGCCAACCTATACCCGCCGCCGACCTGATTATCCTGCCGGGCTCGAAAAGCGTGCGCAGCGATCTGGCGTATCTGCGCGCCAATGGCTGGCACACCGCCGTGGCGCGGCACCTGCGTTATGGCGGCAAGGTGCTCGGTATTTGCGGCGGCTTGCAGATGCTTGGCGAGCAGGTGCACGACCCGTTGGGCCTGGAAGGGCCGGCGGGTTCCAGCGATGGCCTGGGCCTGCTGGCGTTCAGCACCACGCTGGAGCACGAAAAACAGCTGCGCAACGTTCGCGGTCGCTTGTTGCTGGAAGATGCCGAGGTCAGCGGCTATGAGATCCATGCCGGCGTAACATCGGGCGAAGCCTTGTCGAGCGCTGCCGTGCACTTGGATGACGGCCGTACCGATGGCGCCCTGAGTGCCGACGGGCAGATCCTCGGCACCTACCTGCACGGGCTGTTCGAAACCCCGGCCGCGTGCAGCGCCTTGCTGCGCTGGGCGGGGTTGGCCAACGTGCAGGCGGTGGATTACCACGCCCTGCGCGAGCGCGACATCGAGCGGTTGGCGGACCTGGTGGAGCGCCACCTGGATACGGATTTGTTGCGCACCTTGTGTGGAGTCGCCTGATGCACCAACTGATCCTGGGCGGCGCCCGTTCCGGTAAAAGTCGCCTCGCCGAAAAACTCGCCAGCGACAGCGCGTTGCCTGTCATTTATATCGCTACCAGCCAACCGCTGGACGGCGAGATGAACACCCGCGTGGCCTTGCATCGCAAGCGTCGCCCCGAGCAGTGGGGCTTGATCGAAGAACCGATCGAGTTGGCGCGGGTGCTGCGCGAAAACGCCGCCCCCGGCCGCTGCCTGCTAGTGGATTGCCTGACGTTGTGGTTGACCAACCTGCTCATGCTCGAAGACCCGGAGCGCCTGGCGTTCGAGCGCGAGCAATTGTTGGAAAGCCTGGGCACGCTGGCGGGTGAAATCATTTTTGTCAGCAACGAGACCGGTCTGGGTGTCGTGCCGCTGGGCGAATTGACTCGCCGCTATGTGGATGAAGCCGGTTGGCTGCATCAAGCCTTGGCCGAACGGTGTCAGCGCGTGGTCCTGACCGTTGCCGGCCTGCCCCTGACTTTGAAAGGTACTGCGTTATGACTGACACTTGGTGGCTCAACCCGTGTAAGGCGATTGACGCCTCTGCGTACGAGCAGGCGCTGGCGCGCCAACAGCAATTGACCAAACCTGCCGGCTCCCTCGGCCAGTTGGAAGCGCTGGCCGTGCAATTGGCCAGCTTGCAGGGCCAGGTCAAACCGTCGATGGACCGGCTGTGGATCGCTATTTTTGCCGGTGACCACGGCGTGGTCGCCGAGGGCGTGTCGGCCTATCCCCAGGAAGTCACCGGGCAAATGCTGCATAACTTTGTCACCGGCGGTGCGGCCATCAGCGTGTTGGCGCGTCAGTTGGGCGCGCAGCTGGAAGTGGTGGACCTCGGCACGGTGAACCCTTCGCTGAGCTTGCCTGGCGTGCATCACCTGAACATAGGCGTCGGCACCGCCAATTTCGTCAAGGGCCCGGCAATGACCGCTGCCCAGGGCAGATTGGCGCTGCAAGCGGGTCGCGATAGCGTGCTGCGTGCCCGTGAAAACGTTGCGCAATTGTTTATCGGCGGCGAAATGGGCATCGGCAACACCACCGCCGCCAGCGCGCTGGCGTGTGCGTTGCTCAAGTGCCAGGCCAGTGACCTGACAGGCCCTGGCACGGGCTTGAACGCCGACGGTGTCAGCCACAAGGTGGCCGTGATTGAACGCGCGTTGGCGCTGCACGCCGGGCAGCGCGATGATGCCCTGCACACCCTGTTCAATCTTGGCGGTTTTGAGATTGCCGCATTGGTGGGGGCCTACCTGGCGTGCGCCCAGGAAGGCATCGTCGTGCTGGTGGACGGGTTTATCTGCACCGTCGCTGCGCTGGTCGCCACGCGGTTGAACCCGGCATGCCGCGACTGGTTGCTGTTCGGCCATCGCGGGGCGGAGCCCGGCCATCGGCACGTGTTGCACAGCCTTGATGCGCAACCGTTGCTCGACCTGGGCCTGCGCCTGGGTGAGGGCAGTGGCGCCGCGTTGGCCGTGCCGCTGCTGCGCCTGGCCTGTGCGTTGCACGGGCAAATGGCGACCTTTGCCGAAGCGGCCGTGGCGGACCGCCCGGCATGACCTTGCACCTGGACCTGCTGCGTCACGGCGAAACCGAACTGGGCGGCGGCCTGCGTGGCAGCCTGGACGACGCATTGACCGTCAGGGGCTGGGAGCAGATGCGCGCCGCAGTGGCGCAGCGAGGACCTTGGGACCGGGTGGTCAGTTCGCCATTGCAGCGCTGCGCGCGGTTCGCCGATGAATTGGGTGCGCGGTTCAACCTGCCGGTGAGCCTGGAGAACGATCTGCAAGAACTGCATTTCGGCGCTTGGGAAGGGCAGAGCGCGGCGGCGTTGATGAACACCGATGCCGAAGGCCTGGGGCTGTTCTGGGCCGATCCCTACAGCTTTACGCCGCCCGATGGCGAGCCGGTGGGCGAATTTTCTGAGCGGGTTCTGGGCGCTGTCTCACGCTTGTATCAGGCCTATGCCGGTAAGCGGGTGTTGTTGATCAGCCATGGCGGCGTGATGCGCTTGCTGCTGGCGCGTGCGCGGGGGTTGCCCCGTGAGCAACTGCTGAATGTGGAGGTCGGCCATGGCGGCTTGTTCAGTCTGCGGGTGGCCGCCGATGGTGGGTTGAAGGAAGGAATCTGACGATGCTGCCGTTCTGGATCGCTCTGCAATTTCTCAGCAGTTTGCCGATTCGCCTGCCGGGGATGCCGCAGCCCCTGGAATTGGGGCGTTCATTGCTGTTTTATCCGTTGGTCGGGTTGCTGTTCGGGTTGCTGCTGTGGAGTTTGAATGCGGCCCTGCTGGGCGCGCCGCTGTTGCTGCATGCCGCGCTGCTGTTGACCGCCTGGGTGTTGCTCAGCGGCGGCCTGCACCTGGATGGCCTGGCGGACAGCGCCGATGCCTGGCTGGGTGGCTTCGGCGACCGCGAACGCACCCTTACCATCATGAAAGACCCACGCAGCGGGCCGATTGCCGTGGTCACGCTGAGTTTGGTGCTGCTGCTCAAATTCACCGCGTTGGTGGCCTTGATCGAACAGCACAACGGTGCGGCATTGATCCTGGCGCCGCTGATCGGGCGGGCCTCGATGCTGGCGTTGTTCCTCACCACGCGCTATGTGCGGGCAGGCGGATTGGGTCAGGCACTGTCGGATCATTTACCCAGGACCGTCGGCCAGCAGGTGCTGGTTTTCAGCGGTCTGGCGTGCGTCCTCATCGGCGGTTTCAACGGCGGGGTGGCCGTGTTGCTCGCCACGCTGTGCTTTATGGGGCTGCGCCAATTGATGATCAAGCGTCTCGGCGGCACCACGGGCGACACCGCTGGGGCCTTGCTGGAGTTGCTTGAGGTCGCGGTAGTGGTCGGCCTGGCGCTGTAACACTTTCTTGCATTCCCTTAATCGCGGGTATATACACGTTCCATGCTTGCCTCCCAATGTTTATGCACCAACCTGCGACGTGCCGCCCGTGGCGTCAGCAGGCACTATGACGGCGCTCTCGACGGCTTCGGGATCAACGTCGCCCAGTATTCCTTGCTGTGTAATCTGCAGCGCCTCGATCAACCGAGCATTTCCAGCCTGGCCGAGGCCATGGGCCTGGATCGCAGCACCCTGGGGCGAAACCTGCGGGTGCTGGAATGCGAAGGCTTGGTGCAATTGGTCGAGGGCAATGACCTGCGCAACCGCCTGGTGTTGCTCACCGAAGCGGGTGCGCAGCGCCTGGCCGACGCCTTGCCGGCCTGGGAAGCGGCACAACAGAAATTGATCGATCGACTCGGCGCGCAAAAACGCGAAACCTTGTTGGCCTTGCTGGATGAACTCGCCTGAGTGCGGGTTTGTTCGAACACAAGCGGGTATATACCCGTGAGCGGAGAATAAGAAATGACCTCGATGTGGCGCACCAGCGGTTGGATCCTTGTGGGGAGTGCGCTGATCCTGGCGCTGTCTTTGGGCGTGCGGCATGGTTTCGGCCTGTTTCTGGCGCCGATGAGCAGCGAATTCGGCTGGGGCCGTGAGACCTTTGCCTTCGCCATCGCCTTGCAGAACCTGATCTGGGGTCTGGCGCAGCCATTTACCGGTGCGTTGGCCGACCGTTTCGGCGCCACCAAGGCCGTCTTTGTCGGTGGGGTGTTGTACGCCGCCGGCCTGGTGCTGATGGGCATGTCCGATTCGGCCTGGACGTTGTCGTTGAGTGCGGGCCTGCTCATCGGCATTGGCCTGTCCGGCACCTCGTTCTCGGTGATTCTGGGTGTGGTCGGCCGCGCGGTGGCGCCGGAAAAACGCAGCATGGCCATGGGCATTGCCAGCGCCGCCGGTTCTTTTGGCCAATTCGCCATGGTGCCGGGCACGTTGGGCTTGATCAGTTGGTTGGGGTGGTCGGCCGCGCTGCTGGCGCTGGGCTTGATGGTGGCGCTGATCCTGCCGCTGGTGATAATGCTCAAGGACCGGCCGCTGCCGGTGCTGGCCGGCCAGCAAACCCTGCGCGAAGCTTTGAAGGAAGCCTGCTCGCACTCCGGGTTCTGGCTGCTGGCCTTTGGCTTTTTCGTCTGCGGTTTCCAGGTGGTGTTTATCGGCGTGCATCTGCCGGCATACCTGGTGGACCAACACTTGCCGGCCACCGTCGGCACGACCGTATTGGCGCTGATCGGCCTGTTCAACATCTTCGGTACCTACACCGCCGGCTGGCTCGGTGGGCGCATGTCCAAACCACGCTTGTTGACGGGTTTGTACCTGTTGCGCGCGGTGGTGATCGTGTTGTTCCTGTGGGCGCCGGTCACCGAAATCAGCGCTTATCTGTTCGGCATGGCCATGGGCTTTCTGTGGCTGTCCACGGTGCCGCTGACCAACGGCACGGTCGCCACGCTGTTTGGTGTGCGAAACCTGTCCATGCTCGGTGGGATCGTGTTCCTGTTCCATCAACTGGGTTCATTCCTGGGCGGTTGGTTAGGCGGAGTGGTCTATGATCGAACCGGCAACTACGATTTGATCTGGCAAATGGCGATCCTGCTTAGCCTGCTCGCTGCGGCCCTGAATTGGCCGGTGCGTGAGCGGCCGGTCGCGCGATTGCAGGCACAGATGGAGGCAGCATGAATTCGATGGGGTACCTGTTCGGCGGGGTTGGCGCGATAGCGCTGCTGCTGGTGTTGGCATGGTGGGGCTGGCAGCGGGGTGGGCTGGCATTGATGCAACTGGGTATGTCGATCTGTTAAGTTCGATGTCCGGATTCTTTAAAGGACTTTTTGACATGCAGATGCGCTGGCTGGCTGTACCTGTGCTGATGGCGACCTTTGGCGGCGTGGCGTTGGCCGCCGAGTGCCCTTCCTTGCTTGAGGGCCAATTGCCCAAGCTGCGCGCCAAGGAGTCCATCGACCTGTGCCAGCGCTTTGCCGGCAAGCCACTGGTCATCGTCAACACCGCAAGCTTTTGTGGGTTCGCGCCGCAGTTCAAAGGCCTCGAAGCCTTGTATCAGCGCTACAAGGACCAAGGGCTGGAAGTGATCGGCGTGCCGTCCGATGACTTCAAGCAGGAAGCCAAGACGGGCGAGGAAACCGCCAAGGTCTGCTACGTGAATTATGGCGTGACCTTCACCATGACCGAGCCGCAGAAGGTCAAGGGGCCGGACGCGGTACACCTGTTCAAGGTGCTGGCGCAGCAGAGCAATGCGCCGAAGTGGAATTTCTACAAGTACGTGGTGGACCGTCAGGGCAAGGTGGTCGCCGATTTCTCCAGCCTGACCAAGCCGGACAGCCCGGAGCTGATCGAGGCGGTGGAGAAGGCCATCGCCTCCAAACCCTGAGCAACCCCGACTAAAAAGCCCCGCCTCCTTTGCAGGAGAGCGGGGCTTTTTTACACCACTGTGAATCAGAAGCGGTAGGTCATGCCCAGGCCGAAGCCGTTGGCGCTGTTTTCATATTTGGCGTTGTAGCTGGCCAGTTGGTTGGAGCGCGTGACCTTGACGTCTTCTTCCTTCAGGTAGGAGTAGGCGACGTCGATGGTCATGTTCGGCATGACCTCGTAGCCCAGGCCCAGGCTGAAGATGGTGCGGTCGCCGGTAGGAATGCGTGGCGAACGATCAGTGTTGTTGGTTGGCGACTGGTCGAATGTCAGGCCGGTACGCAGCACGACCTGTTTGGTCAACTGGTACGAAGTACCCACGGCGTAAGCCCAGGTATCGTGCCAGTTCTGATCTTCCTTGATGGTGCCGACCAGACTAGGCGCGAGCGCGCCGCCGCTGGCACCGCCAACGACACCTTCGTTCTTGACGGTGATGTCTTTCAGGCGGCTCCAGCGGGTCCAGGTGGCGCCTGCGTAGAGTTTCCAGGCGTCGGTCAGGTCTTGAGTCACCGAAAGGTCATAGGACTCAGGCGTGTCGATTTTCAGAGACGCGTCATAACGGTTGCTGCGCAAGAGGCCGGACGTTGCAGCGGGCGCGCTGACTTCGGTGTGACCGTCCAGCTTGTAGCTGACCTTGGAGTGATAGGTCAGGCCCACGCGAGTGGTGTCGGTGGCTTGCACCAGTACGCCGACGTTGAAGCCGAGCGCCGTGTCGTCGCCCTTGATCTTGATATTGGTGTCGGGTAACGCTTGGTTGAACGACAGATCCGATTCCAGCGTGCCGGAGATGCGGTTGATGGTCGGGCCAAAACCAACGGAAACGCGATCATTGAAGGCGTAGCTGACGGTCGGTTGAAAGGTCATGACTTTAACTTCGCTGTTGCTGCCGAAACTGCGGCCCTGGAAGTTTTTTTCGTAATCGGTCACCAGGCCGAACGGCGCATAGACGCCGAAGCCGACAGCCCACTGATCATTGAGTTTATTGGTGTAGAAACCGAAAGGAACCGCAGTGAAAGGCACCATGTCGCCTTTGTTGCTGCCACGCGAACGGCCGCTGGTATCGCTGATATCGCTGGAGGCGTCAATCGCCGCGACACCGCCGGTAATCTGCTGGCCATTGAGGCGCGCCATACCGGCAGGGTTACCGTAGACAGTGCTTGCATCATCGGCAGAGGAAGAGCGACCTGCGAAACCCGTACCCATCCCGCTGACGCTCTGTTCGTTCAGTGCGAAACCGCTCGCGAACAGTTGGGAGGATGCCATGGCAACGGCGAGGCTAAGTGTGGTCTTGAGCATTACTTTTTTCATTATTAGAACTCCGGGGTGATCACCGCTGCGGAAAGTAACAATAAAATTAACATCGCGCTATAGGCTGTAATGTAGGAGATAGAGCAGTTTTGTAGGACAATCCGACCAAAATTCAGCGTTTTTGGCGAATCTTGCAAATTGCCCGGTCAGCAAACCACGTGATTCAAGGGTGAAACACAGGTTTTCCAGGTTTGGCTGAAATCACGCAGCCTTCCTTGCGGATGAAATATTTCTTTCCAGATACGCGCCATGGCTAAAACATCACCGGGTGGTGGCAGGGCGGGGCTGTGTTGTTCCACCAGGAGCCAGGCGATGGCCGTGGCGTAACGCAGGTTTACCGTGAGTTCCAACTGGGGGGCGCTGAGAAAGGCATGTTGACTGGCCAGCCCGCGTACCAGGCTGGCACGTTCTGGATCGAGCGCCAGGTAGGTGTCCCACAAGGCGCGATGCCGGGGTTCGGTGATGCTGTACAGGCCGTGGCCGCGCCGGTCGTGCAGTGCCGAGCCCAGTTCCGACTGGCTGGCCGCAATGCCCAGCAGCAGAGCCTCGGCCGTCGGGCTCTGCCGGCCGAGGTACGACAATGTCGGTCGGACCACATAACAACACAATTCACTGGCTGCGATACCCATACATACCTCAATCCGTGAAAGTGGTTGGCGAGGCCTGAGAGGGGGGGCTTGGCAGCAGTGAATCGGATCTCAGGCTCGCCGGAAGCGGATCACGCCGCTTGAGTTGAAGTGTAGTGTCATATTCATGATGTAAAGGCCTGTTTTTAAAACATCTTCGTTATTCAGTTATAACGTTTATATCTATTTGAACTTAGTGCAAAAGCTCAATACGTAAATATCAGGCAATAAAAAACCCTGTGTTTTAAACAGGGTTTTTTGGGTTTCAGCAACTCGGGTCGATCAGGCAACCAGTGCCTGACGGGTACGCTCGATCACGGCCTGCAGCGGTTCTGCGCTGGAGTATTGATCGGGGTACAGGCGTTCGCTGTGACGAGCGATACCGTGTTCGTTGACCAGGGTAAAACTGAAGCAGCCTTTGCGAGCGGCCATGATCAGGCAGTTCATCGGGGCAAAAGCATTGGTGAGGGTGCGAATGGCATCCTGAGTATGGATTTGAGTGGACATATTATTGGTGTTCCTACAAATGACACGGATAAGAACCGTGCAACGTTAAAACGTTCCAGTAACGTTGATCACCATTGATCAAACGAAGAACCCGACTGGAACAAAGCAGCCAGTTTAAAGCGCTGTTAATTGGCGCGCTTGGGCTGGCAGGTAGGTACTTAGGAGGGCAGGCATCACAACAGGGGCAAAGGTTCTGGGCCCGGGGTGAAGATCCTGATCAATTTGCAGGTTGGTTCGGTCAGAGTATGAAAACTTCGCGCCACCCTTTGCTTATTCAAAGGCAGTGTCGTCGCAAGTGATACCTGGAAACCATCGAGGTGGTCGATCCCGTGTTGTTCAGGGGAGTTGTTCGACCAGAATTGACTTTCAGCTTGGTACTAACGCCGCGGATAGTAACGGATTGATACAGGGAAAGGAAGCGCACTGACCAAAAAACTTCAATCAGCCCCCCAACACGCCGCGATAGACCAGCACCGTGACGGCCGCGGCCAGTGAACAGCCCAGTGCGTAAGCGGCCAGGGTCAGGCGCAGGGATTGGCCGGTCTCGACCACCTTCATCACATCGCCCATGTCATTGATGCGGCCTTCACCCAGTTCGATACACAGGCTCACGGCTGTGAAAGCCGCCGACAGCAAGATCGCAATGGCAAACAAGGCCCCGTCCGGCGACGGCAGTGCGGCGTTGATCCCCAGGGAAGTGGCGCAAATCACCAGCAATAACCCGGCGAATATCAGAATTCCTTTCATCGCGCCTCCCACCGTTGCGCTGTCGGTCGGGCAGTGTGGCGAGCCTTTGAGGGTTTGAAAAGTGCCTGTTATGTCCTGCCGGTAACATTTTTGAGGCCGGCAGCTCCAAAAAAAGCCGGTGATATAACCATCGGGTGGGTACTTGTGCACATTAGTTGCGGCGTGTGTAGCCAGGCTGTCAAGGGTAAGGCAGGGTCGCCATTTGCCTGTAATGGAAATTTAAGTCAATGAAAAATCTGGCTTTTTTTAATTGGTGAAAAAATCGTCAGTTTGACTGCGAGGCCCGTTCCATGGGCGTTTGCGCGAGTTAGAGGGAGGTTGTCCACTGAGTTATCCACAGCTTCTGTGGATTGTCCCAAGCGCTTGCTCTAGGACGGGCGTGCACGGTTTTTTCAGCTTTACCTGTACGAAAAAAAGAGTAGAGTTGCGCGCCTTCCGTTCTGTCCCACAGTGCTTTATGAAGTTTCGCTCAGTATCACCTTCTGTTACCGACGCCCCGCAAGCTGTTACCGCACCCAGGCGCTTCTCCTTGAAAGTCGCCCTGTGGTTGCTCGACAGCCCGCGCCTGGGCCACAGCACCAACGTCAAGCACTTTGCCGGGCGCTTGCTCAAGCAGTCGGCCCGTGAAGGCGTAGTCGCCGCGCAAAGCCGCCTGGGCCAATTGATGTGCCGTGAGTGCGGCAACGCGCGCGACCGCCGCATTGGCCATGAGCTGCTGCGTTCAGCTGCGCGCGCCGGTGACCGCCGCGCCCAACGTGAACTGGGTCAGGTCGAAGACTGAGCTGTCCTCCCGCTCTATGCTTGGTTAACCTTGCTCTTTTTCGGTGATGGCAGAGATGGCTATGGCTTTTGACTGGACCAGTATTGCCTTGGGCCTGGCGGGTGCCGCAGTGCCTTTATTGGCGGTGTGCTGGCAGCTTCAACGGCGGCTGACCGCGCGCACCACCGGCTGGGAATTGCTGGAAGAACGCCTGGCCACGGCGCAATTGGCCCAGGAAGGCCTCGCTGCGCAGTTGGATGCCAGCCGCGATGAAATCAGCGACCTGAGCCACGCCAATGCCGCCAAGCAAGCCGACCTGGCCGCGCTGCGCCGCGAAGTCGAGTTGCTCCACATCGACCGCGACAACGCACGCGACGCCGCCCACGCCTGGAGCCTCGACCGCAGCGCCAAGGAAACCGAATTGCGGCGCCTCGATGCGTTGTCGGCCGCCCTGCGCGCCGAACTGCGCGAGCAACAGGAAAGCCAGCAACAGCGCCTCAATGACCTGCAAGGTTCGCGGGATGAACTGCGTGCACAGTTCGCCGAGCTGGCCGGCAAGATCTTCGATGAGCGTGAACAGCGCTTTGCGCAAACCAGCCAGGAACGCCTCGGGCAGTTGCTCGACCCGCTGAAGGAGCGCATTCAGTCCTTCGAAAAACGCGTGGAAGAGAGCTACCAGAACGAAGCGCGCGAGCGTTTTTCCCTGGCCAAGGAGCTTGAGCGCCTACAGCAATTGAACCTGCGTCTGTCGGATGAAGCCACCAACCTGACCCGCGCGCTCAAGGGCCAGAAAACCCAGGGCAACTGGGGTGAACTGATCCTAGAGCGGGTGCTGGAACATGCAGGTCTTGAGAAGGGTCGCGAGTACCAGACCCAGGTCAGCCTCAAGGGGCCGGATGGTGAGCGCTTCCAACCGGATGTGCTGATCATGTTGCCCGGCGACAAGCAGGTGGTGGTGGATTCCAAGGTCAGCCTGACGGCCTATCAACAATACGTCGCCGCCGATGATGAACTGATCGGCCAGGCGGCGTTGAAACAGCATGTGCTGTCATTGCGTAATCACGTCAAAGGTTTGGCCGGCAAGGACTACAAGCGCCTGGAAGGCTTGCACAGCCTGGATTTCGTGTTGTTGTTCGTGCCGATCGAAGCGGCGTTTTCCGCCGCGTTGCAGGCTGAGCCGAACCTGTTTCAGGAAGCCTTCGACCGCCACATCGTGATCGTCAGCCCCACCACCTTGCTGGCCACCTTGCGGGTGATCGACAGCCTGTGGAAGCAGGAACGCCAAAGCCAGAACGCCCGTGAAATCGCCGAGCGCGCCGGCTGGCTGTATGACAAGTTTGTGCTGTTTATCGAAGACCTGGATGAGGTGGGCAACCGTCTGCAGCAGTTGGACAAGGCTTACAGCGCTGCGAGAAACAAGCTGACGGATGGACGTGGAAATCTGGTCAGCCGCACCGAGCAATTAAAATTGCTCGGCGCGCGCGCCAGTAAAAGCCTGTCGGCAGATTTGCTGGAACGGGCCATGACCGACTCAGACGGCGTGGCGCACTTTCCCGAGTAAACGCAGTGCTAAATGTGGGGGCTTGCTCCCGATAGCGCAGTGCCAGTCGGTATTTATTGACTGGCATCCCGCTGGCGGAGCAAGCCGCTCCCACAGGTTGATCTGCTTGCCTACAGCGGTAAGTGCCGGCTGATCAACGCACGCAACGCCGCCGGCTTCACCGGTTTGGCCAGGTAGTCCAGCCCCGCTGCATGCACTTCGGCGACCATCTCGGGGCGGCCGTCGGCACTGATGACCACGCCGGGAATCGGCTCCGCCAATTGCGCGCGCAGCCAGCCCATCAATTCGGTGCCGGTCTCGCCGTGGTCCAGGTGGTAATCCACCAGTGCCAGTTGTGGCCGCACACCCTCTGCCAGCAACGCCGCGCACTGCGCCTGGTCGGTGGCGGTCCACACTTCGCAACCCCAGCGTGTCAGCAAACTGCGCATGCCGATCAGGATGCTCTCCTCGTTATCCACGCACAGTACTTGCGCGCCGCTCAGTGGCAGGCCATTTTCCTGCGGGGCCTTGACCGGTGCAGCGGTTTGGTTGCGCGCCAATGGCACGCGCACGCTGAACACGCTGCCTTGGCCCGGCCATGAGCGCACGCTGAGGCGATGGCCCAGCACGCGACATAGGCCATCGGCAATCGCCAGGCCCAGGCCCAGGCCTTTTTCAGCGCGAGTCTGATGGCTGTCCAGGCGCTTGAACTCTTCGAAGATCACCTTCTGTTTGTCCTGCGGAATACCGGGGCCACGATCCCAGACTTCCAGGCACAGTTCGCCCTTGCGTCGACGTACGCCAGCAGCACCGGGCCGTCGGCATAGCGGAAGGCGTTGGTCAGGAAATTCTGCAAAATCCGCCGTAGCAGCTTGATGTCACTGTCGACGCGCAAACGGCTGCCGCGCAAGCGAAAGCGCAGGCCTTGTTCGTGGGCGAGCGCCTTGAATTCGGCACCCAGGGTGTCGAACAGCTCGTTGAGGACAAAGGGCTGACGTTGCGGGTTGATCTTGCCGTTTTCCAGTCGTGAGATATCCAGCAAGTCACTGATCAGGTCTTCGGCGGAGCGCAGCGAACTGTCCAGGTGCTGCACCAGTTGCCGGGCTTCGCTGGACAGCCCGTCGTTCTGGTGGGAGAGGGCGGCGGAGAATAGGCGTGCGGCGTTCAACGGCTGCATCAAGTCATGGCTGACGGCCGCGAGGAAGCGTGTCTTCGACTGGCTGGCGGATTCGGCCACGCCTTTGGCATCGGTCAGCGCCACATTGAGCTGCGACAGTTCATGGGTACGTTCGGTCACCCGTTGTTCAAGGCCTTCGTTGGCCTCGGTGAGGGCCTGTTCGGCTTCGCGGAACGCGGTGATGTCGGTGAAACTCATGACAAAACCGCCGCCCGGCATTGGGTTGCCGATCAGTTCGATCACCCGCCCATTGGGGAACAAGCGCTCAGAGGTGTGCGCGCGGCCCTGGCGCATCCAGTGCAGGCGTCGCGCCACATGCACTTCGGCCTCGCCGGGGCCACACAGGCCGCGCTCGGCGTTGTAGCGGATGATATCGGCAATCGGTCGGCCCACGCTGATCAAACCGTCCGGGTAATTGAACAGCTCCAGGTAGCGCCGGTTCCAGGCCACCAGCTTGAGGGACTGGTCCACCACGCTGATGCCCTGGGTGATGTTCTCGATGGCGCCTTGTAACAGCGCGCGGTTGAATTGCAGCACTTCAGACGCTTCGTCGGCAATGCGTACCACGTCCTCCAGCTGCATTTCCCGCCCTTCAATCGCAGCTTTTACTACGGCGCGTGTCGAAGAAGCGCCGAGTACACCGGCCAGCAGGCGCTCGGTGTGAGCAATCCAGTCGTTGTCGGCATTCTGGTTGGGGTTGAAGCCTTTGCCCTGGCGGTAAGCGAAGCGGATAAAGCTCTGTTGGGCGCGTTCTTCACCGACAAAGCGCGCCGCCAGGCTGAGCAGGTCGCTGATCTGTACCGACAACATCGAGCGGGCGCTGGCACGCTGGCTGATTTCCTGGCCGATGAAACGCCCGGCTTGCCAGTGTTCGGACACCCGCGTGCGCGACAACATCGACACCCACACAAATAAGGTGAAATTCCCCGCCAGGGAAAACACCGTGCCCAGTGTAAGAGAGGTCACCGACAAGCCGAGCGGGTGTGAATGCATCCACGTCAGCCCAGGGAAAAGGCTGAGTGACCAACCCAGGCTTTTCGCCGTTACCGGTAGGACCAAGGTGTAGAACCATAGGAATGTACCTGCCGCCAAGCCGGCAAACACGCCCCGTCGGTTAGCCTGTTTCCAGTACAGCGCACCGAGCATGGCGGGGGCGAGCTGGGTCACGGCGGCAAACGCGATCTGGCCGATGGTGGCCAGGCTCGCGGTAGACCCCAGCAACCGGTAGCTGACATACGCCAGCAACAGAATGATCACGATGCTGACCCGGCGTACCGAGAGCATCCAGTGGCGGAACACTTCGAATGGCCGCTCGGCGCTGGAGCGGCGCAACAGCCATGGCAGCAGCATGTCGTTGGAGACCATGGTCGACAAGGCGATGCTGGCCACAATCACCATGCCCGTGGCTGCCGAGGCGCCGCCGATAAAGGCCAGCACGGCGAGTGCCGGGTGAGCTTCGGCCATGGGCAGGCTGATCACGTAGGAGTCCGGCAATACCGACGTGGGTAACATCATTTTGCCGCCGAGGGCGATGGGTACCACAAACAGCGCGGCGAGGATCAGGTAGGCAGGGAAGACCCATTTGGCCAGGCGCAGATCCTGAGGGTCGATGTTCTCCACCACCGTCACGTGGAACTGGCGCGGCAGGCAAATGATCGCCATCATCGCCACGCCGGTCTGTACCACCATCGACGGCCAGTTGATGGTTTCTTTCCAGTACTCTTCCAGCCGTGGTGCGAGCATCGCCTGGCTGAACAGGTCGCCGAAACCGTCGTACAGGCCGTAGGTCACAAACGCGCCGACGGCAAGAAAAGCCAGCAGCTTGACCAGAGATTCAAATGCAATCGCCAACACCATGCCACGGTGGTGTTCGGTGGCGTCGAGGTTGCGCGTACCAAACACAATGGTGAACAACGCCAGCACCAGCGACACGATCAATGCCGTGTCCTGGGCGCGGGTGCCGGTGGTGTCGGCACCCGCGCCAATCAGCAGGTTCACCCCCAGCACGATGCCTTTGAGTTGCAGGGCGATATAAGGCAATACGCCGACGAGGCAGATCAGTGCGACCACGACCGCCAGGGCTTGGGATTTACCGTAGCGCGCGGCGATAAAGTCGGCGATTGAGGTGATGTTTTCCTGCTTGCTGATCAGGATCATCTTCTGCAGAACCCAGGGCGCTAACACCAGCAGCAGCACCGGCCCCAGGTATATCGGTAAGAACGCCCACAACTGTTCGGCGGCCTGGCCTACAGCGCCGAAGAAAGTCCAACTGGTGCAGTAAACCGCCAGCGACAGGCTGTACACCCAGGCGCGCACACGCGGCGGCAAGGGCGCGTGGCGACGGTCACCGTAGAAGGCGATGGCAAACATAATGGCCATATAGGCCAGGGCAACGGCGGCAATCAGCCCGCTGGACAGCGTCATGGTAACTCCGAGCATAAGAACGCCCGGGCATTCCAGGCCCGGTTGGACAGTCTCGCATGATGCTTGGGGTTAGTCAGTGTCGACCATGGTCTGAGCGCGACGTGATGTCGCGGCCTATCGAGGCGGCAGGGTTTTCTGGCGCAGGATGTAGACAGTCACCAGCACGGCACTGGTCAGCATGAACCCACGTGCCCACGGCAGCGGCACCAGGTAGCAGGAGAGGCCGATACTCAGCCACATCAGGCCGATGGCGTAGACCTTGCCCTTGAGCGGGATGCCGTTGCCCTCCAAATAGTCACGGATCCAGGGGCCCAGGCGTGGGTGTTCGACCAGCCACTGGTAGAAGCGCGGTGAGC
This sequence comes from Pseudomonas sp. S3_A03, assembly GCF_054668275.1. NCBI lineage: Bacteria > Pseudomonadati > Pseudomonadota > Gammaproteobacteria > Pseudomonadales > Pseudomonadaceae > Pseudomonas > Pseudomonas sp. S3_A03. The sequence continues at coordinate 2,365,428 of NZ_CP162753.1, read as the reverse complement.
TTCGAGCGAAGCAGGCGGCAGCGAGCAGGAGGAAGGGCGTGGTCGGCAGCACCGGGAGGAAAATGCCGATCACTCCCAGCGCAACGCTCAACCAGCCGATGGCCAGCAGTGCGTAACGCAGGAGCAGCGAGCGGTTGCCCATGGGTGTCACGGGCAAGCGACTCAGTGGTGACGAGGCTTGAGGATCGCCGGTTTTTCGTCAGGCGCGTTGCACAGCAGGTACAGCGCGGTCAGGGCTTCCGGGATCTGGACGATCATGTCGTCCATCAGGTTGGCATCGCTGGCGATGTCGGCGAATTCCGGCTGGTCGTCGAACAGGCCCGAACCGACCATGATCGGCAGGAGCATTTCGCTGACTTCTTCCTCGGCGGTTTCGAACCAGGCGGCTTCGCGCAGGAACACGCCTTCCATGAAGCCGATGCACCAGCCGCGCAGGTCGGAGTCATCCGGGTCTTCACCCAGGTCCAGCTCGCATGGCAGCTCGAATTCCTCGTCGGAGGCCAGTTGACGACCGATGTGGGCCTTGAGGGCGAGCAGGGTGGCTTCGATTTCTTCGCGCTGGGCGTCGTTGGCGTAATGCGGCTCTTCGGCGAACAGTGCGTCGATCCATTCACGATCAGGCACTTCTTCGGCGCAGATCGACAGGGCGGTCAGGTAGCCGTGGGCGGCCACATAGTCCAGCGCCTCGTCATGCAGCTCATCGGCGTCGAGGAAGGCTTGCAGGCGGGTTAGTTGCTCAGCGAAGGACATTGAAGGACTACCTTGGGAATAAACGATGCTGAATTCTAGGCGTTCTTGCGCGCCCAAGCCAGTCGCCATGCAGATTTGCCAGGTTTTAGAGACGGGCTGCAATTCGTCAGTGGTGCCCTTCGGTGGATGACGCCTCGGGTATACTGCCGCGTTTTGTGATGCCCTTACAGGTTAGGCGCCAGTCCGCGAAAACTTCGCTTACGGATTATTTCCCGTAAAGCCGTATTTTTTCGGCCAGCCTGTACAGAGGGTTTTCGGGACTATTTTTGGAGTTTTACATGCTCGAGCAGGCTCAACGCGTCCTCAAGGACATCTTCGGCTACGACAGTTTTCGTGGCCGCCAGGGTGCGATCATTGAGCGCGTGGCCAGTGGTGGAGACGCCCTGGTATTGATGCCTACCGGCGGCGGCAAATCCTTGTGCTTCCAGGTGCCGGCCTTGCTGCGCAATGGGTTGGCCGTGGTGGTGTCGCCGTTGATCGCGTTGATGGACGATCAGGTCGCTACCCTGGAAGAACTCGGCGTCGCGGCTGCGTCCTTGAATTCCACCCTCAGCGCCGAGCAGCAGCGCGATCTGGCTGCGCGCATCAAGCGTGGCGAAGTGAAAATGCTGTACCTGGCCCCTGAGCGCCTGGTGCAGCCGCGCATGCTGGCCTTTTTGCAAAGCCTGGAAATCGCCTTGTTCGCCATCGATGAAGCGCACTGCGTCTCGCAGTGGGGCCACGATTTCCGTCGCGAATACCTGCAACTGGGTCAGTTGGCCGAACTGTTCCCCGATGTGCCACGTATCGCCCTGACCGCCACTGCCGACAAGCGCACCCGCGAAGAAATCGTCGAGCGCCTGCACCTGCAGAATGCCGAGCGTTTCCTGTCGAGCTTCGACCGTCCGAATATCTTCTACCGCATTGTGCCCAAGGAGCAGCCGCGCAAGCAGTTGCTGGCGTTCCTCTCCGAACGGCGCAGCGATGCGGGCATCGTTTATTGCCTGTCGCGCAAGAAGGTCGACGAAGTGGCCGCGTTCCTCTGCGAGCAGGGCTACCCGGCACTGCCGTACCACGCAGGGTTGCCGAATGAAACGCGCTCTGCGCACCAGAAGCGCTTCCTTAACGAGGAAGGCCTGATCATGGTGGCCACCATCGCGTTCGGCATGGGTATCGACAAATCCAACGTACGTTTCGTGGCTCATATGGACCTTCCCAAGTCCCTTGAGGCGTACTACCAGGAAACCGGTCGTGCCGGCCGTGATGGCCTGCCGGCGGATGCCTGGATGGTCTACGGCCTGCAAGACGTGGTGATGCTCAAGCAGATGTTGCAGAACTCCGAAGGCGACGAACGCCACAAGCGACTGGAGCAGCACAAGCTCGACGCCATGCTCTCCCTGTGTGAAGAGACCCGCTGCCGGCGCCAGACCTTGCTGGCGTACTTCGACGAAGACATGCCACAGCCGTGTGGCCACTGCGATAACTGCATGGACGGCGTGCAGACCTGGGACGCCACTGAGCCTGCGCGTCAGGCCTTGTCCACGATCTATCGCACCGGCCAGCGTTATGGCGTGGGGCATCTGGTGGATGTACTGCTGGGCAAGGACAACGAAAAGGTGCGCAGCTTCGGTCACGAAAAGCTGTCGGTCTATGGGGTCGGCAAGGCCCGCGCCGAAGGTGAGTGGCGTTCGCTGTTCCGGCAGATGGTCGCGCGCGGCCTGGTGGACATCGACATTGAGGGCTATGGCGGCCTGCGCCTGAACGACAGTTGCCGGCCGCTGCTCAAGGGCGAGGTGAGCCTGGAGCTGCGCCGCGACCTCAAGCCGCAGACCACGGCCAAGAGCAGCACCAGCCAGGCCAGCCAGTTGGTGCGCTTGGAGGAACGCGAACAGTGGGAAGCCCTGCGTACCCTTCGACGCAAACTGGCGCAGGAACACAGCGTGCCGCCTTACGTTATTTTCCCCGACTCCACCTTGCTGGAGATGCTGCGCGAGCAGCCGACCACGATGGCGCAAATGGGGCGGGTCAGTGGTGTGGGGGCGCGCAAGCTTGAGCGCTACGGCCAGGCGTTCCTCGAAGTGCTCGGCGGCCAGGCCGAAGCGCCGAAGGAAATCGCGGATATTCGCCACGAGCTGATCAGCCTGGCACGTGCCGGCATGACGCCGATCCAGATCGCCGGCCAGTTGCAATGCTCGGAAAAGAACGTCTACACGTTGCTGGCCGAAGCCATCGGCAAACAACAGCTGTCGCTGGAGCAGGCGCTTGATTTGCCGGAAGATTTGCTCGGCGAGATCCAGGACGCGTTTCTTGATGGCGAGGGCGAACTGCCACCGGTGGCCGAGATCGCGCCGCTGTTTTCAGGGCGCGTTCCAGACGGTGTGTTGTACTGCGTGCGGGCCGCTTTGCAGTCTGAATTCGAAATTTAGTGTGCCAATTACGACAATGTAACGAATCAGTACATAGCGACTCTTGCCTACGGGCATGGCGCATGCTTAGCTGACTAATAATTAGCCACAATTTGTTTTTAGTCTAAATCATGAGTTTTTTATGCCGTTAACCGATCAACACCGTTTTGGCATGCAGCTGGCGCAAATGTCCCGAGGTTGGCGCGCTGAGCTGGACCGCCGTTTGGCGGGGCTGGGTTTGTCCCAGGCGCGCTGGCTGGTGCTGTTGCACCTGGCCCGTTTCGAAGAAGCACCGACACAGCGTGAGCTGGCGCAAAGCGTCGGTGTAGAAGGGCCGACCCTGGCCCGTTTGCTCGACAGCCTCGAAGGCCAAGGCCTGGTGCAACGCCAGGCCGTGGTGGAAGACCGTCGCGCCAAACGCATCCTGCTGTGTGACACCGCCCGGCCGTTGATCGAGCAGATTGAAACCATTGCCACCGCTTTGCGCCACGAGCTCTTTGTGGGCGTGGACGAGGCGGATCTGCGCGTGTGCATGCGCGTGCATGGGCACATCCTGGCGAATCTGGAAAAGTCCTGACCTGAACGCTGATGTATGCCGGCCGGACTTGTTGTGGTGAGCGGGCCCGCTCACCTCATTAAGTCCCGCTCATCACCACCCCCCACATTTGATTTGCGTAGGGCTCTAGAACGTCTGCCCGAGGTTCAGGTACACCGCCTTCTGATTATCATCATTGAAGCCATAGCTGAAATTCAGCGGCCCCAGCGGTGTATCAAACCCCAGGAAAATACTCGCGGCGTTGATATAACCGCTATCGAATTCATTGTCGTTGTTCCACGCCCGACCGCGTTCCAGCGACGCGCCGAGGTACAGCGGGAAATCCAGCGGCAGGTACGAACGCGGCGTCAGCCGGCGGTAGTACACCGCGCGCATCAGGCTGATGTTCTGCCCTGAAATCGCATCCTGGCGAAAGCCCGACAATTGCCGCGCACCGCCCAGCAGGAAGCTGGAAATCACCACGTCCGAATCATCCAGGGTGCGCCCGTAGCGACCGCCCAGCACCAACGTGTCCGGGCCGTGGCTCATGGCTTTGTCGAGCTTGAATTCCCACTGCCGGTAACGCTGGTCCGAGCCCAGGCCGGGCTCGAACTCACGGAAGGCCAGGCCAATGTCCTCGCCGGTGTGCGGGAAGTACACGTTGTCCAGGGAGTCGAAGGAATACTTCAACTCATAGAAACCCTCGTTGAAGCTCAAACTCGGTAGGTCGCGGTCGCCAATGCGCACATCGGCTTTGCCCCAGGCCTCGCCGACGCCGAAGCGGATCTCGCCGCTGTTGCCGATCTGGCGCCCCACGTTCAAACCGAAACCATAGCGTTCCAGGCGGTATTCGGAGATGGGGTCGTTGTCCAGGATCAACTCGACGTTCTGCGCCTGGGCGCTGAGATAGGGCGCGATAAAGTAGCGTGAACCGGCGTCCATCGGTTGGTAGAACTCGCTGTACAGTTCTTGCCGATCACCGATCTGCACGCGCGTCAGCCATTCGGCGCCGAGGCGGTTGATGCCATTGATGCGGTAGCTGGCGCCGAGGTTGAAGGCGCTGTCGCCGCGCATGTCGTCCGACAGGTTCAAGCCCAGGCGCAGGTAATCGGTGCCGCTGCGTTTGCCGCGTGCGCTGATGACCAGCGTATTGTCCTGGCCTTTTTTCACGACGCGGTATTGCACCTGATCGAAGTAGTCCAGGCCATACAGGGTGCCCATGTCGGTTTGCAAACGGCCGAGGTTCAGCGGTTCACCCAGCGGTTGACGGATGTAGTAGCGGATCACGTCGTCGCTGACTTTCGAGTCGTTCTCCAGCTTGATTGCAGTGATCACCGGGGTGCGTTCGCCCGGTGTACGCGCGGCCACCAGTGTGGGGTCGATGGGTTCGGCGGGGCGCAAGTGGGCCAGGCGCAAGTCCAGGGCGCGGGTGGCACGGTAGCCGGCGTCGATCATGTCTTTGGCGCGGCCGAAGTCGGTCACGCCATAGGCGGCCAGGGGCGGCTGGATCAGCACGTCCTTGGGGTTCAGCGCCTTGAGCTGCTCTTCGGAATTGCGCCGGGTCATCAGGGTAATGGACTGGTTGAGCACGTCCACCACCGTTGCCAGTTGTTTGCGCGAGCGCAGCGGGGTGCCGATATCGACGACGATGGCGATATCGACCCCCATCTCCCGTGCCACATCCAGGGGGATGTTGTCGGTCATGCCGCCATCCACCAGCAGGCGGCCGTCCAGCTCCACCGGGGCGAACACCGCCGGGATCGACATGCTGGCGCGGATTACCTGGGGCAGGTGGCCCTTGCTGAACACCACCTTTTCGCCGGTGGTGATATCGGTGGCCACGGCGCGGAAGGGGATCGGCAGCTTGTCGAAATTACGCGTGTTGCTGCTGTGGGCGAACATGCTTTCCAGCAGCAGCGCCAGGTTCTGGCCCTGGATCACTCCGAGCGGCAGGCCGAGGCTGCCGTCATCACGAAAGCTCAGCTTTTGCTTGACCAGGAAATCACGGTCGTCCTGCTTGCGCCGAAACGGCACGTCTTCGCGCGGCGGCGCATCGGACAAGGCCTGCTGCCAGTCGATACTCAGCGCGAGTTTTTCCAGCTCATCGATCTTGTAGCCCGAGGCGTACAGCCCGCCGATCACCGCGCCCATGCTGGTGCCGGCGATGGCGTCGATGTGGATACCTTGTTCCTCCAGCGCCTTGAGCACACCGATATGCGCCAGCCCACGGGCGGCGCCACCAGACAGCACCAGGCCGATTTTAGGGCGTGGGGCTTCGACGGCATCGGCAAACAGAGGGATGAGGCACAGAAACAGGTAGGGCAACAGGCGGCACATCGTGAATCTCGAGGCTGGGCGATAAAGGCCGCTATTATAGCCGCCTGACCCTCATCCCTCGTTACGCCAGGAATTTCTGAATTATGTCCGCGAGCAAACCCGAGATCGTCATCACCTATTGCACCCAGTGTCAGTGGCTGTTGCGTGCGGCCTGGCTGGCCCAGGAGCTGTTGAGCACTTTCAGCGATGACCTGGCCAAGGTGTCGCTGGAGCCGGCCAGCGGTGGGGCGTTCCGCATCACCTGTGATGGCGTGCAGATCTGGGAGCGCAAGGCGGACGGTGGTTTCCCCGAAGCCAAGGTGCTCAAGCAGCGCGTGCGCGATCGGATCGACCCGCAGCGCGACCTGGGGCACAACGACCGTACGCAGTAAAAGTCACCGCCGCTGTTGGGCGGTGACCCGGTGGTGCGCCGTTATTTCTCGGCCATCTTGCTTTTGATCAAGCCTACCACCCAGGTGAGCACCAGGCCGCCGACGCCACCGCCGACAATATTGCTGCCGACCGCCGCCACATCCAGTGCTTCGCCACCGGAGGTGCCGGTCAGCGCCGAAACAACCTGGCCCAGGATCAGGCCGCCGACGCCACCGAGAGTGGTATTGAGCCCGGTGCCCAGGCTTTGTTTGGTCATGCCGGCGAGGTTACCGCCGACGGCGCCGCTGATCACCTGAACCAGCAAGCTGATGAGCATTTCCATGGTTAAAGCTCCTGCATCGCGTTGAGGGATAACCACCCACGTGCAGCAACTTCAGAAAACGCCATGGCTGCCGTCGAGCGGTCTTTATCCGTTGAACGACTACAGACTGTTGCGGATGTTTAAAGTATAGATCAGGCCGTTGCAGCCGGTTGTTTAGCCTGGCTGGCGCTGCCCAGCAGCCCCGAAAGCACGATGGCGACGATGATCAGCACGCCGCCCAGCAGCATGCGCAGCGTCGGCGTTTCGGCGAACAACAGCCAGGCCGCCGTGATGCCGTAGACCGGTTCCATGGCAAACACCACCGAGGCGGTACGGGCCTTGATCACCGCGAGGCTGGCCACAAACAGGCTGTGGGCCAGGCCAGTGCAGAACACGCCGAGCAGGCCGATCCACAACCAGTCCAGCGCGCTTACTTGCATCAGGCCCGGCGCGGCCACGGGCAGCAGGCATACCGCGACCACCACGTTCTGGCACAACGCCGCCTGCACCGCCGGTATACGCCCGGAGCTGGCGCGATTGTTCAGCGAAAGCAGGGAGAACAGCAGCCCCGAGGCGATGCCCCACAGCAAGCCACCGGTGGCTTCGCTGGCCAGGTTGAAGTCCGGGGTGACCAGCACCAGGCCAACGCTCACCAGTACCACCAGTACGATTTCATTGGCGCGGATGCGTTCGCGGAAAATCAGCCCCTCAAGGATCACGGTAAACGCCGGGAACGCCGTGAACCCCAGCGTGGCGACGGCCACACCGGCCACCTTGACCGCGATGAAGAACGTCACCCAATGCGCCGCCAGCAATACGCCGCTGACCAACAGGCGGCGCCAATCGCGCCGCTCCAGGGTTTTCCACGCGGTGTTGCTGGCAAATCGGGCGAATACCGCCAGCGCCAGCACGGCAAACAGGGCGCGCCCAAATACGATGATCGACGGTGAGGCGGCCGCCAGCTTGCCGAAGACGCCGGTGAGGCCAAACATCAATGCGCCGATATGCAGGGCGCCGAGGGCTGAGCGGGGAGTCATTGCGATCCTTGAGCAAACGAGCTAACAGCCTCGCAGTCTAATGGGTTGGTCATGCCGATGTCTGTGGGTTGCAGCGCGTTTGGCCAAACCCGGCCGAACAGGCTCGTCGCTGTCATCAGACTGACGCACAGCTGTCATGGGCTATTAATCGCCAGGGCGCAAGCTCGCCAAAACAGCGTCGAGGGATGCCCATGACCAGTGCCGAGCTCACCCAGCCCAGCCGTAAACAGCGCGTACGTACTTTATGGATTTCCGATGTGCACCTGGGCACCCGGGATTGCCAGGCCGAACACTTGTCGCAGTTCCTCAAGGGCTACCACGCCGACAAAGTGTACTTGGTGGGTGACATCATCGACGGCTGGAAAATGCGCGGGGGCATGTATTGGCCACAAGCGCACACCAACGTCATCCGCCGCCTGCTGACCATGGCCAAGCGCGGCACCGAGGTGATCTACGTCACCGGTAACCATGACGAGTTCCTGCGCCGCTATTCCAAGTTGATCCTGGGCAATATCCAATTGGTCGATGAGGCGGTGCACGTGACTGCCGATGGCCGTCATCTGTTGGTGATCCATGGCGATCAGTTCGATGTGATCACCCGTTATCACCGTTGGCTGGCGTTTCTCGGCGACTCGGCCTACGAGTTCACCCTCACCTTGAACCGCTGGCTGAACCATTGGCGCGCACGGTACGGCTATGGCTATTGGTCACTCTCGGCGTATTTGAAGCACAAGGTCAAAACCGCCGTGAGTTTTATCAGCGATTTCGAAGAAGCCATCGCCCACGAAGTGACCAAGCGCGAATTGCATGGCGTGGTGTGCGGGCATATCCACCATGCGGAGATCCGCAAAGTGGGCGAGGTGGACTACCTCAACTGTGGGGATTGGGTGGAGTCGTGCACGGCGCTGATCGAGCACTGGGATGGGCATATCGAGTTGTATCGGCTGGCGGATGCGCAGGCCAGAGAGGCACTGCTCAAGGCTGAGATGGTCGCAAGCTGAAGGCCAACCACAGTCCAAATGAGGGAGGTGGAAAACCCCTCCCTCATTTGAACCGGTTTGTTCAGTTGCAGACGTCGGCGATCGCTTCGGCCAATAGCGCCAACCGCGTTGCATCCGCCCCGGCCACGTTGGCCCGGCCCGAACTGACCATATACACACTGTGCTTCTCGCGCAGTTGCTTGACCTGCTCGGCGTTCAAACCGGTGTAGGAAAACATCCCGCGTTGCGCGCCAATATGCGCAAACCGCTCGGCCAGCCCATGGGGCGCGAGCGCCTCCACCAGCCCGGAACGCAACTGCGCGATCCGTGAACGCATGGCTTCGACCTCGTCGCTCCACTGCTTTTTCAACTGGGCATCACCGAGGATGGTCGCGACCACGGCCGCGCCATGATCCGGCGGCGTCGACCACAGGTTGCGCGCGATATTCGCCAGTTGGCTGCGTACATCCGTCAGCTTCTCGGCATCCGCGGCGCACACGATCAGCGCGCCGACCCGGTCGCGGTACAGGCCGAAGTTCTTCGAGCAAGAACTGGTGACCAGCACTTCCGGCAGTTCGGCGGCAAACAATCGCACGGCCCAGGCGTCTTGCTCCAGGCCATCGCCGAAACCCTGGTAGGCAAAGTCGATCAGCGGCAGCAACTGGCGCTCGCGCACGATCTGCAGCACTTGGCGCCAGTCATCCCGGGACAGGTCGAAACCGGTGGGGTTGTGGCAACAGGCATGCAGCAGCACCACATCACCCTCGGGTACGCGGGCCAATGTTGCCAGCATCGCGGCTACATCCAGGCGGTTGTCCGCGCCTACGTAGGGGTAGTGGCTGACCTTGAGGCCGGCCTTGGCGAAGATGGTTTCGTGGATCGGCCAGGTCGGGTTGCTCAGCCACACGCCCCGGCCGGGCAGGCTGTGGGCGATAAAGTCGGCGCTCAGGCGCAGGGCGCCGGTGCCGCCAGGCGTCTGGGTGGCGCCGGCACGGCGGTCGCGAATCAGCGCGCAATCGGCACCGAGCACCAGTTCGCTGATCAACGCGCCGAAGGCTGCATCGCCGTGGCCGCCGATGTAGGTCTTGGTGGTTTGCCGCTCCACCAGGCGCTGCTCCGCCAGCTTCACCGAAGGGGGAATCGGCGTCAGGCCCTGGTCGTCCTTGTACACGCCCACGCCCAGATCGAACTTGTTCGGGTTGGGATCCTGGGCGTACAGGTCCATCAGCCCCAGGATCGGGTCGCCGGGTACGCGGCCAATGGCATCGAAATGCATTACTTGCGGCCCTCGGCGGTCTTGGCCACTTCGTCGGTGCGCGCGGCCATGATGAAGTCGTTGCGGTGCAGGCCCTTGATCGAGTGGCTCCACCAGGTCACGGTGACTTTGCCCCACTCGGTGAGCAGGCCTGGGTGATGGCCTTCGGCTTCGGAGATTTCACCCATGGCGTTGGTAAAGGCCAGGGCAAACTTGAAGTTCTTGAACAGGAAGACTTTTTCCAGCTGCATCACACCGTCGCGTACTTCGATGTTCCAGTCGGGGATCTGCTTGATCAGTACCGGCAGTTCTTCATCGCTGACCTGTGGGGCATCGGCGCGGCAGGCTTCGCAGTGGGCTTGGTTCAAGGTGGTCATGTGCGGTGTCCTGAATTCGAATGATTGAAGATCAGTGAGCGTCACCCTAAAGCAACGCGGGGCCAGGGAAAAGGCTCACCTGGCCATAAAAATCGTGGTTCACGCGGCTTTGGGTTTGGGCGGGAACTTGGGGGCGTGCAGACCCAGCCGCATACCACGTTCGACCATGCCCATGATGTCTTCCTGGGCTACCTCGAACAGGCGCTTGAGCTCGGGCAGCACAAAATAGAGCGGTTGCAGGATGTCGATGCGATACGGCGTGCGCATCGCCTCCAGCGGGTCGAAGGCCTGGTGCTCGGGCTCGGAGGACAGGCTGTACACCGTCTCCTTGGGCGACGACAGGATCCCGCCGCCGTAGATGCGTCGACCCAGGGGAGTGTCCACCAGGCCGAACTCGATGGTCATCCAGTACAGGCGCGCCAGGTACACCCGCTGCACCTTGGTGGCCGCCAGGCCGAGTTTGCCGTAGGTGTGGGTGAATTCAGCGAACCAGGGGTTGGTCAGCAGGGGGCAGTGGCCGAAGATCTCGTGGAAAATATCCGGCTCTTGCAGGTAGTCCAGTTCTTCACGGGTACGAATAAAGGTCGCCACCGGAAACTGCTTGCTGGCGAGCAATTCGAAAAAAGTCTGGAAGGGAATCAACGCCGGTACCCGTGCGACTTGCCAGCCGGTGGTTTCGGCCAGCACGGCGTTGATTTCGCCCAACTGGGGGATGCGGTCCAGCGGCAGGCCGAGCTTGTCGATGCCGTCCAGGTATTCCTGGCAGGCGCGACCCTCGATCACTTTCAACTGACGTGTGATCAGGGTGTTCCACACCGCGTGTTCTTCCGGCGGGTAGTGGATAAAACCTTGCGCATCGGGCTCGCGGGCCACGTAGTGCGTCTGCTTCATACGGTTCTCCTGCTAGGCATTCGTTCTTGTTATGTCCTGCGATGTACCTATTGATAACCCGTGAAGGGCAGGATTCCACCCGCCTGCGCGGTGTTCTTGTAGGGAAAGACGCGGCTTTTCGTAAAGTATTCGTTACGTTTCTGTAGCCCATCGCCGCGCCGGGCTGTGAAAAGCTCACAGGCTGTAACATAATCTTGACGACTATCTGCGCCCAGCGACAAAAAGACGCGGCGCCTACCCATTGTTCGAGCCTCTTCATGCGTATCAAAGTGCACTGCCAGAACCGCATCGGCATCCTGCGGGACATTCTCAACCTGCTGGTGGAGTACGGCGTCAACGTCGCCAAGGGCGAGGTCGGCGGGGAACATGGCAATGCCATCTATTTGTTTTGCCCGAACCTGGTGAACATGCAGTTCCAGGCACTGCGCCCGCAGTTCGAAGCGATTGCCGGGGTGTTTGGCGTGAAAAGGGTAGGGCTGATGCCCAGCGAGCGTCGACACATGGAACTCAACGCGTTGCTCGGCGCCCTGGAGTTCCCGGTGCTGTCCATCGATATGGGCGGCTCCATCGTCGCCGCCAACCGTGCGGCGGCGCAGTTGCTCGGTGTGCGGGTGGACGAGGTGCCGGGCATTCCGCTGTCGCGCTATGCCGAGGATTTCGACCTGCCGGAGCTGGTGCGTGCGAGCAAATCGCGGATCAACGGCCTGCGGGTCAAGGTCAAGGGCGACGTGTTCCTGGCGGATATCGCGCCGCTGCAATCGTCCGAGCACGATGACAGCGAAGCCATGGCCGGCGCCGTGCTGACCCTGCACCGCGCCGACCGTGTGGGGGAGCGCATCTACAACGTGCGCAAGCAGGAGCTGCGCGGCTTTGACAGCATTTTCCAAAGTTCCAGAGTCATGGCGGCGGTGGTGCGTGAAGCCCGGCGCATGGCACCGCTGGACGCGCCTCTATTAATAGAAGGCGAAACCGGCACCGGCAAAGAGCTGCTGGCGCGCGCCTGTCACCTGGCCAGCCCGCGTGGCCAATCGCCGCTGATGGCGTTGAACTGCGCCGGCTTGCCCGAATCGATGGCCGAGACCGAGCTGTTCGGCTATGGACCTGGCGCGTTTGAAGGCGCGCGGGCCGAGGGCAAGTTGGGGCTGTTGGAACTGACGGCGGGCGGTACGTTGTTTCTGGATGGCGTCGGGGAAATGAGCGCGCGCCTGCAGGTGAAATTGCTGCGCTTTCTGCAGGACGGCTGCTTCCGACGGGTCGGCAGCGATGAGGAGGTGTACCTGGATGTGCGGGTGATCTGCGCGACCCAGGTCGATTTGTCCGAACTGTGCGCCCGTGGCGAATTCCGCCAGGACCTCTATCACCGCCTCAACGTGCTGTCGTTGCATATTCCGCCACTGCGCGAATGCCTCGATGGCCTGGCGCCGTTGGTCGAGCACTTTCTCGATCAGGCCAGTCGGCAGATCGGCTGCCCGCTGCCCAGGTTGGCGCCTGCCGCGATGGACAAGCTCAGCCACTACCACTGGCCGGGCAATGTGCGGCAGTTGGAAAACGTGCTGTTCCAGGCGGTGTCGTTGTGCGAGGGCGGGACGGTCAAGGCTGAGCATATTCGCCTGCCGGACTATGGCGTGCGTCAGCCGCTTGGCGATTTTTCCCTGGAGGGCGGCTTGGAGGCGATTGTCGGGCGCTTCGAGAAGGCGGTGCTGGAAAGTTTGTATGCCGAGCACCCCAGCAGTCGGCAATTGGGCAAGCGACTGGGCGTGTCGCATACCACCATCGCCAACAAACTGCGCGATTACGAGATTCTCAAGGCCGACAAATAACCCAAGGTGGGAGGGGGCTACACCCTCTCACATTGATCTGCGCCGTTGCCGTAAGCGGCAGTAGTCCGCCGTTTTTTTCGACTATCCCTCCCTCCATATTTTTTAATGCCTTTGCGCAAGCCCCCGTGGTTGCTGGGCTTCGTCCTCTTTTGAGAAGTTGGTTCGCAAATTGCTTAAGCCTCCTCAGTACAGCGGTAGGCGGCAAGCCTGCGTCAGAAAGAGGAAAGAGTGTGGACAAGTACCTTTATGTGGCAATGACCGGCGCCAGCCAGAATGCACTGGCGCAGAAGGCCCATGCCAACAACTTGGCGAACATTTCCACCAACGGTTTTCAGCGTGACCTGGAACAGGCGCGTTCGATGCCGGTGTTCGGTGACAGCTTTCCGGCGCGGGCGTTTGCCATGACCGAACGCCCAGCCACCGATTTCAGCCCTGGCGCGATGATCGAAACCGGTCGTGACCTGGACGTGGCCGTCAATGGTGATGGCTGGATGGCCGTGCAAACCCCGGATGGCGGCGAAGCCTACGTGCGCAGCGCCAGCATGAACGTCGATGCATTGGGCGTGCTGCGTGCCGGTAACGGCATGCCGATCATGGGCAACGGTGGGCCGATTGCCGTACCGCCGCAGCAGAAGATTGAAGTGGGCGCCGACGGCACCATCAGCATTCGCGCCATGGGCGAAGGCCCGCGCGTGATGGCCGAGGTAGACCGCATCAAGCTGGTCCAGCCGGACCTCAAGAACATGAACAAGGGCCTCGATGGCACCATCCACACCAAGGATGGCCAGCCGGCCGTGGTCGATGCGAGCGTCAAGCTGACCTCGGGTTTCCTGCAGGCGAGCAACGTCAATGCTGTGGAAGAAATGACGGCGGTATTGGCGCTCTCCAAGCAATTCGAGCTGCACATCAAGATGATGAACAGCGCCAAGGAAGACGACCAGGCCATGACTCGCGTCATGCAGATGAGCTAAGTCATTCACTAATTTCGCAGCACGGCGCCAACAAACAGGCGCACAGAGGAGAACAGCATGCTTCCGGCTCTATGGGTTGCCAAAACAGGCCTGTCCGCCCAGGACACCAACCTGACCACCATTTCCAACAACCTGGCCAACGTGTCGACCACGGGTTTCAAACGTGACCGCGCCGAATTCCAGGACCTGCTCTATCAGATCAAGAAGCAGCCTGGCGCCCAGTCGACCCAGGACAGCGAACTGCCGTCGGGCCTGCAATTGGGTACAGGTGTGGCAATTGTCGGCACCCAGAAAAACTTCAGCGCCGGCAACCTGCAGCAGACCGGCCAGCCGCTGGACATGGCCATCAACGGCCGTGGTTTCTTCCAGATCCTTCAACCGGATGGCACCACGTCCTACACCCGTGACGGTACCTTCCACCTGGACTCCAATGGCCAGATCGTCACCGCCAACGGGTTCTCCCTGGAACCGGCCGTGATCGTGCCGGCCGATGCCAAGACCTTCACTGTCGGCAACGACGGCACCGTGTCGATCACCGTGGCCGGCAACCCGGCGTCGCAAGTGATCGGCAACCTGCAAACCGCCGACTTCATCAACCCGGCCGGCCTGCAGGCGATGGGCAACAACCTGTTCCTGGAAACCGCCTCCAGCGGCGCGCCGCAAATCGGCACCCCTGGCCTGAACGGTTTCGGTACCACGCTGCAAAGCACCCTGGAAACGTCCAACGTGAGCACCGTTGAAGAGATGGTCAACATGATCACCACTCAGCGCGCCTACGAGATGAACTCCAAGGTGATCTCCACCGCCGACCAGATGCTTTCGTTCGTAACGCAGAATCTGTAATCAAGTCTATGGGGCGCTCTTGAGGGCGCCTGCAACACCGTGAGGTAGGGTCATGAATCGCTATGTTTCCGTTCTGGCATTGAGTGGGATTGCCGTGCTCGCGGGCTGCGTCGCCCCGACGCCAAAACCCAATGACCCGTACTACGCGCCGGTGTTGCCGCGCACGCCGTTGCCGGCGGCGGCCAACAATGGCTCGATCTACCAGGCCGGTTTCGAGCAGAACCTGTACAGCGACCGCAAGGCGTTCCGGGTCGGTGACATCATCACCATCACCCTCAACGAGCGCACCCAGGCGAGCAAGAACGCCAACTCCCAGGTGGGTAAAACCAGCAAGGCGGGCATTGGCCTGACCTCGTTGTTCGGTGCGGTGCCCAACGTCAATAACCCGTTGGGCGATGGCGACCTGAGCCTGAGCGCCGGCTACAGCGGCGACCGTGCCACCAACGGCAAGAGCGCGGCAGGGCAGGGCAACAGCCTGACCGGTTCGATCACCGTGACCGTGGCCGATGTATTGCCCAACGGCATCATCGCCGTGCGCGGTGAGAAGTGGATGACCCTCAACACCGGTGACGAGCTGGTACGCATCGCCGGCATGGTGCGCGCCGATGACATCTCCACCGACAACACCGTGCCGTCCACGCGGATTGCCGATGCACGCATTACCTATTCCGGCACCGGCGCGTTCGCTGATGCAAGCCAGCCGGGCTGGTTCGACCGTTTCTTCCTTAGCCCGCTGTTCCCTTTCTAGGTGGCCACTTTGAAACTCAAACAGCTGATGGCGGCCGCACTCCTGCTCTCGTTGAGCGCTGTCGCCCAGGCCGAGCGCCTGAAAGACATCGCCAGCATCTCCGGCGTGCGGTCCAACCAGTTGATCGGCTACGGCCTGGTGGTAGGGCTCAACGGTACGGGTGACCAGACCACTCAGACCCCGTTCACCCTGCAGACCTTCAACAACATGCTCTCGCAGTTCGGCATCAAGGTGCCGGCGGGCTCGGGCAACGTGCAACTCAAGAACGTCGCGGCAGTGTCCATCAGCGCCGAATTACCGGCGTTTTCAAAGCCGGGCCAGGCGGTGGACATTACCGTGTCGTCCATCGGTAACTCGAAAAGCCTGCGTGGTGGCACCTTGCTGATGACGCCGCTCAAAGGTATCGACGGCAACGTCTACGCCATCGCCCAGGGCAACCTGGTGGTGGGCGGGTTTGACGCCGAGGGCCGTGACGGCTCGAAGATCACCGTTAACGTACCGTCGGCCGGTCGTATTCCCGGCGGCGCCACGGTGGAACGTACCGTGCCCAGCGGTTTCAACCAGGGCAACAGCCTGACCCTGAACCTCAACCGCTCCGACTTCACCACCGCCAAGCGCGTGGTCGACAAGATCAACGATATGCTCGGCCCTGGCGTGGCCCAGGCCATCGATGGCGGCTCGATCCGTGTAACCGCGCCGCTGGACCCAAGCCAGCGCGTGGATTACCTGTCGATCCTGGAAAACCTCGAAGTCGACCCGGGCCAGGCCGTGGCCAAAGTCATCATCAACTCGCGTACCGGCACCATCGTGATCGGCCAGAACGTCAAGGTGTCGCCGGCCGCGGTGACCCACGGCAGCCTGACCGTGACCATCACCGAAGACCCGATCGTCAGCCAGCCCGGGCCGCTGTCCAATGGCCAGACTGCCGTGGTGCCACGCTCGCGGGTCAATGCCCAGCAAGAAGCCAAGCCGATGTTCAAGTTCGGCCCCGGTACCACCCTGGATGAAATTGTCCGCGCGGTGAACCAGGTGGGCGCAGCCCCCGGCGACTTGATGGCGATCCTCGAAGCCTTGAAACAGGCCGGCGCCCTTCAAGCCGACCTGATCGTGATCTGAGGCCATGGTCATGGATATGCGCAAGAGCGGTCTTACCAGCACGGCGGACTCGGGGTCTTACTCCGACCTGAACCGGCTTAACCAGCTCAAGGTCGGTGACGACAAGAACAGCGAAGGCAACATGCGCAAGGTGGCGCAGGAGTTCGAGTCGCTGTTCCTCAACGAGATGCTCAAGTCGATGCGCTCGGCCACCGAGGTGTTGGGCAAGGACAACCCGATGAACACCCCGGCCGCCAAGCAGTATCAGGAGATGTACGACCAGCAATTGGCCGTGTCGATGTCCCGCGAAGGCGGCGGTATCGGCCTGGCCGACGTGCTGATGCGCCAGATGCAGAAGAACAAACCGGTGGACGCCCAGGCGGCCACCTTGCAGGGCCCGGCGGCTGCCGAGCCTGCGAAAAAAGCCGATGTGCCGACCGAAATTGCCGCCGGCACCCAGGCCACCGGGCCGCTGGGCCGCTCCAATGGTCAGCGCCCGCTGTGGGCTTACCGCGTAGCCGAGCCCCAGGCCGGTGCCGCGGCTGCCCACAGCAACGACATGGAGCTGATGAACCAGCGCCGTATCGCCTTGCCGAGCAAGCTGACCGATCGCCTGCTCGCCGGCATCGTGCCGACCACCCAGGCCGCCAGCGAGGCCAAGGCCGCGCCGCTGCGTAACAGCGCCTTGCAAGACAACGTGGTCAACAGCGCCGCGCGCAGCTTTGCCGTGCCCAGCGACCGCATGCAGATCTACAGTCGCGCCGTGGCCCAGCCGCCATTGGCGCCGGCGAAAAAGGCGTTCAGTTCACAGGATGAATTCGTCGCCACCATGTTGCCGATGGCCAAGGCGGCCGCTGCGCGCATCGGTGTCGATCCGAAGTACCTGGTGGCCCAGGCCGCCCTGGAGACCGGTTGGGGCAAATCGGTGATGCGCGCCGAGGACGGCAGCAGCAGCCACAACCTGTTCGGCATCAAGGCCGGCCAGAGCTGGCAGGGCGGCCAGGCACGTGCGATTACCAGCGAGTTTCGTGATGGGGCGATGGTCAAGGAAACGGCGCAGTTCCGCTCCTACGACTCCTACCAGGACAGCTTCCATGACCTGGTGACTTTGCTGCAAAGCAATGATCGCTATAAAGAAGTACTGAAGTCGGCCGACAACCCGGAACAGTTTGTGCGCGAGTTGCAAAAAGCCGGTTACGCCACCGACCCGGCCTACGCCAGCAAGATTTCGCAGATCGCAAAAACGATGAACAGTTACCAGAATTACGCTGCCGCTGGCGCGACCACTCATTTATAAGGTCTGAACCATGAGTTTGCTCAATATCGGGATGTCGGGTCTTAACGCCGCTCAAGGATCGTTGTCGGTCTTGAGTAACAACATCGCCAACGTTAATACGCCGGGCTATTCGCGCCAGCAGAGCAGTCAGACCGCCAATGCGTCGAACCAGTTCGGCGGTGTGTTTATCGGCAGCGGTACGACCCTGGCGGATGTGCGCCGGGTGTACAACGAGTACCTCGATGCCGCGTATCAGAACAGTACCTCGCTGAGTGCCGATGCCAATGCGTACCTGGGGCAGGTCAGCAGCGTGGACAAGCTGTTGTCGGATCGCACCACGGGCATGTCGTCGGTCCTCAGCACGTTTTTCGCAACGTTGCAGACGGCGTCTTCGAACCCCAATGATCTTTCGGCCCGGCAGCTGCTGGTTGCCAATGCCCAGACCCTGACCAATCGCTTCAACTCGCTGTCGACGCAACTGACCCAGCAAAAAGAAACCATCAATAGCCAGTTGAGCACGATGAGCGATCAGGTCAACCAACTGACGTCTTCGATCGCTTCGCTCAACAAGCAGATCAAACAGGCCCAGGGTTCGGCCAGCAGCCCACCGGCTAACCTGCTGGACTCGCGCAACGAGGCCGTGCGTGCGCTCAACGAGCTGATCGGCGTGACGGCGACGGAAAAGAACGGCCAGTTCAGCATTAACACCGGTACCGGGCAGTCGCTGGTGGAAGGTGGTATTTCCAACACTATTTCGGCGGTGCCGAGCAAAAGCGATAACAGCCAATACACCATTCAGTTGAATGTCAGCGGCACCACCCTGGACCTCGGTTCGGTCGTCACCGGCGGCAGCATTGGTGGCCTGTTGCGTTATCGCAGCGATGCGTTGATGCCCGCCATCAATGAGCTGGGCCGTCTGGCCGTGGCCACCGCGGACACCGTCAACAATCAGCTGGGCCAGGGCCTGGACCTGAACGGTGAATTCGGCACCTCGCTGTTCAAGGACATCAACAGTGCCACGGCCATCGCTTCACGCAGCCAGGGCGCGTCGGGTAACAGCGCGACGGCAAGCAACCTGAACGTGACGATCACCGACAGCAGTAAGCTCACGACATTCGACTACAAGGTCACCTTCAGCGACCAGGCCAACCCGAACATGGTGACGGTGCTGCGCTCCGACGGTAAGGCCATGGGCACCTTCGACATCACGGCCGCGAACCAGGTGCCGATGGACGGCTTCACTCTGGCGCTTGATGGTAAGGGCACCATGAGCTACCCGGACAGCTTCAAGGTCAGTCCAACCGCCACCGGGGCCAGCGCCATCGGAGTGGATATGGTCGATGCCAACAAGCTCGCGTTTGCCGGGCCGCTGATTGGCGAAAGTGGCAAGACCAACGCTGGCACGGGCACGTTTACCCAGCCGTCGTTGACCGTGCCGCTGGATATCCACGGGGGCGCTGCGACTGCGCAGTTGCGTACGGATATCAAAGCGCTGATGCCGGTAAAAATGGTCTTCGACAAGCCGGCGGCGGATGGCACGCAGTCGTACACGATCAGCAATGCCCAGGGCAAACCGCTGGGTACCGGCACCATCATTCCGGGGCAGGGCAACAAGATCACCGTGAATGTGCCCGAACTGGACGCCACTGGCGCCGTGATCCCGGGGTCCGGTTTCAAATTCGACACCACCATCAACGGTTCGCCGGCGGGTGGTGACAGCACGACCTTTTCGTTCAACAGTGGCGGCAAATCCGATGGCCGTAACGCTCAGCAGTTGCTCGATCTGCAGACCAAGGCCACGGTCGGCCTGGGCGACGGTAACGTGGGGGTGAGCCTGACCGGCGCCAACAGCCGCCTGGTTTCTCAGGTGGGTGCCAAGGCGAACCAGTCTGGCGTTGATGTTTCCGCGACAGGGGCGTTGCTGGCAGCCAACAAAGCCGCGCGTAACTCGGTGTCCGGGGTCAACCTGGATGACGAGGCGGGCGACATGATCAAGTTCCAGCAGTACTACACCGCATCGTCACAGATCATTAAGGCTGCGCAAGAAACCTTCACCACATTGATCAATAGCCTTTAAGGGAGCCTGGGAAGATGCGTATTTCTACACAGCAATATTTCGAAACCAGCTCCGCCAACTACCAGCAGAATTATTCCAGCGTGGTGAAGGCCCAGGATCAGGCCAGCAGCGGCGTGCGCGTGCAAACGGCGGCGGATGATCCGGTGGCGGCGGCGCGGTTGCTGATGCTGCAACAGCAGAAAGATATGCTGGCGCAGTTCAATGGCAATATCGACACGCTGAAAAATTCATTGAGTACCGAAGACAGCGTGCTGGAAAACATCAATATCGCTGTGCAGAAGGCCAGTGAGTTGGCCCTGAAGGCGGGTAACGTGGGTATCAGTGATGCCGACCGCAAGTCGATTGCAGCTGAGGTCGGTTCCCTTGAAGACCAGATCATGGGCCTGCTCAACACCAAGGACGCCAGCGGCAATTACCTGTTTTCCGGAAGCAAGACCGATACCCCGCCGTATTCGCGCAACAACGACGGCACCTACACGTATAAGGGCGACGACACTCCGCTGACCCTGAAAGTGGCGGAGAACTTGTCGATTTCGATGGGTGATACCGCCAAGAGCATGCTTGAGACGGCCGCCAACACCGGGCGTACGCAAGCCACGCGCGTGCTGCCGAACCCGCTTGTGGATGTGGATGACGGTAAAGTCACCGTGTCGGCGGGCCTGATCGCTTCAGGCACCACCAGCGTTAAATTTGCCGACGGCCAACCGTATAAGCTGACGTTTGTCAGCAGTACGCAGTACACCGTCCAGGACGCCGCCGGCCAGGACATCACCGCCGAGATCCCGGGCAACGGCACCTTCGATTCCACCAAGGAAGGGGCTTCCACCATCAACCTGCGTGGGGTCAAGTTCGATATCGGCTTGAACCTGGGCCAAGGCGTATTGCCGGGCGCGCCGTCGGACGCCGTGGTCGCGGGACGTGAGTTCAGCCTCTCGATCAAGCCAGACTCGTTCAGCGTATCCCGTACGCCGAGCAACCCGAGCACGGCGCAGTTGACGGGCGGCGCAGTGACCGATCCGGCGGCCTATTCGAGTACCTTTCCCAACTCCGGCATGGTGGTCAAGTTTGGCGCGGCGGGGGCTTACAGTGTCTATGCCCAGCCATACACTGCCGACAGCAAAGCCATTGCCAGCGATACACTCGCCGCCGGTGCCACCTCGATCACAGTGGCGGGCGTCACGCTGGGCGTGAGTGCCGACCCGCAAGACGGTGACCAGTTCCTGGTCGGTGCCACCAGCAACAAGAATGAAAATGTGCTCGATACCCTGGGGCGTCTGCGTAAAACCCTGGAGACACCGTCGGATGGCAACCCGGCAGCGCAAAAGGAACTCAAGGATGTGGTGGCCAGGTCCATCGGTAACCTGACCAATGCCTACAGTCAGGTCGACCAGATCCGCGGGGGCATCGGTGCGCGCCTCAATACCCTGGATATTCAGGTGCAGGAAAACACCAGCCTCAGCCTGGCCAACACCACCACCATGAATTCGTTGGGCAATGTCGACTTCGCCGAAGCCGCCATCAACCTCAGCCTGCAACAAACCATGCTGCAGGCGTCGCAGCTGGCGTTCGTGAAAATCTCGCAGTTGAGCCTGTTCAACAAGATGTGATCGGCGCTCTGTCATGCAATGGCCCAGCCTGGAAACAGGCTGGGCCATTGTCGTTTTCGCGGCTTAATTGTTTGAAGGTTTTGCATAAACCACACACAATTAGGTGACCTGTGAGTCATAAAGCGCATCTTCACTGTATCGTGTGAAAAGGATAAGTCGTCACAGGGTCCTTGCGGGGCGGCTTTCAGTGAGATTGTTACGGGGTTATCCCCTTTATTGTCAGCACTCCAGGCGTAGCCCGAGGGGTGTTCTCCAGCTATTTAGTATTGGGAAGCCACAATGATTGGCATAAAAAGCATCGCCAGTTACGTGCCGGTAGACGGGATCGATAACTACGCCCAGGGTGCCAAATTCGCCAAGGATGAAGAATTCATCATCGGCAAGATCGGTTCCGCGTTCCTGCCGCGCAAGGCAGCTGCGCAGGAAACCTCCGATCTGTGTGTCGAGGCGGTCAACGCTTTGTTTGCCAACAACCCGGATTTGAAGCGCGAATCGATTGACGCGCTGATCGTCGTCACCCAGAACGGTGATGAAGAGGGCTTGCCCCACACAGCGGCCATCGTCCAGGACAAACTGGGCCTGCCGACCCACGTTGCCGCGTTTGATATTTCCCTGGGCTGCTCCGGTTATGTCTACGGCATCTACGCGATGAAGGGCTTCATGGAAGCCGCCGGCCTGAAAAACGGCCTGCTGGTCACCGCCGACCCGTACTCCAAGATCGTCGACCCGGAAGACCGCAACACCACCATGCTGTTCGGCGATGCCGCCACCGCCACCTGGATGGGCGAAGACGCCTTCTGGCAGCTCGGCAAGGCCAAGTTCGGCACCGACGGTTCAGGCGCGCCGCACTTGAAGGTCAGCGACGGCGTGTTCTTCATGAACGGCCGCCAGGTCTTCAACTTCGCCTTGCTCAAGGTGCCGGCGCATCTGCACGAGCTGCTCAACGAGTCTGACCTCAAGGCCGATGAGATCGATGCGTTCTGTATTCACCAGGGCAGCGCGGCGATTGTCGACGCCGTGGCGCGCCGTTTCGAAGATGCACCGGTGGACAAGTTCATCAAGGACATGGTCGAGACCGGTAACACCGTGTCGTCGAGCATTCCGTTGCTGCTGGAAAAGCACGTGATGGATGCCACCTGGAAACGCGTGGCAGTCAGTGGTTTTGGCGTGGGGTTGTCGTGGGGGTCGGCGATTCTTTATCGTCCGTGAGGCTGCCGTAGACCGCGTTCACCGCAAAAGCAAACGCCGATGATCAAAAGATCATCGGCGTTTTTTATTTGGCGCCAAAAAAACCCGTAAAAGTGGGTATTTGCGGGGGTCTAAACCCTTGAATTACAAGGGGTGGCACCGCGCCAGTAAAAAAAATCAAAAAAACCCTCAAGCAACCGGCTACCACGACGATAACTATTACGTAGGTTCTCTAGGCCACACCCGGCGGTTGCCAGGGCCGGAAGCCGCAGCATCCAATCAACGAGGATTTCGTCATGGCATTATCAGTAAACACCAACATCACTTCCCTGGGTGTCCAGAAGAACCTGAACAAAGCTTCCGACGCTCTGAGCCAGTCGATGAACCGTCTGTCCTCCGGCCTGAAAATCAACAGCGCCAAAGACGACGCTGCCGGCATGCAGATCGCCAACCGTCTGAACAACCAGGTCAAAGGCCTGAACGTTGCAATCTCCAACGCCAACAACGGCGTGTCGATTGCCCAGACCGCTGAAGGCGCGATGCAAGAATCCACCAACACCCTGCAGCGTCTGCGTGAACTCGCCCTGCAAGCGGCGAACGGTGATAAAAGCGACGCTGACCGTGTTTCCCTGCAGCAAGAATTCACCGCTAAAGTGGGCGAGCTGAACCGTATCGCCAGCACCACCACCTTCGGTGGTCGTAACCTGCTGGATGGCTCGTTCAACAACGTAGCATTCCAGATCGGCGCCAACGCCAACGAGACTATCTCGTTCGGTATGACCGATATCAGCTCTACCGCTCTGAAAGGTAACTACAAAGAAGCTGCCGTAAACGGCGCTGCAATGACTGGCCTAGCTGCTACCGCTACTGGTTCGGTTGTTGGCGATAAGGCAACTGTTACAGGTTCCGCCGCTGCGACTGCACTTGCTGCTGGTGATGCAATTACCATTAACGGTACTTCAATCACTCTGGCCACTGGTGCAGTTGCTGCTGGTGCAGCTGCTGGTACCGCTGCTGTCGCCGCTATCAACGCACAAACAGCAACCACTGGCGTTACCGCAAGCACAACCGCTGCAGGCATTGTCTCTCTGTCTTCCAGCAGTGCAATCACCATTGGTGCCACCCCAGCTACCGGTCCTACCGCTCTGGGCATGACAGCTGGTACTACCGCTGCCGCTACCCCGACCACTCTGGCTGCTGCCGGTTCGGTTTCTGTAAATGGCAACAACGTGACTTGGGCTGCGAACGCTACCATCGCCAGCGTCGTAACAAGCCTGACAACCGCTGCCGGTACTGGTGGTACTGCATCGTTCACCAACGGTCGTTTCCAGGTGACCTCTGGTCAGGGCGCTGACATCAAGCTGGCCAACAACACCAGCGGTTCTCTGTCGCAGTTGGGTCTGTCCGCCGGTACTACTCAGGCCAAGTTGACCGCAGATACCTCGATCAGCCTCAACGGTGTTGAAGTCAAGTTCAAGAAAGGCGATACCGCTGACGCGATCGTTTCTTCGATCAACAGCGCCAGCACCGGTGTTCAAGCCAGCAAAAACGCTGACGGCACTCTGAACTTGTTCGCTGACAAAGACATTACCGTTAAAGACGGCAGCGCAGGTACTGGCCTGGCTGCACTGGGTCTGACCACTGTCGCTGCTGCCGGCACCAAGGCTGCTGTGACCATGGAAACCACCGTTTCCGACCTGAACATCCTGACTGCCGCTTCTTCGCAGCAGGCTATCCAGGCTCTGGACGACGCCATGCAGCAGATCGACAGCCAGCGTTCGCAGCTGGGTGCCGTACAAAACCGCTTCGCCAGCACCGTGGCCAACCTGCAGAGCATTTCGCAGAACTCCTCCGCTGCCAAAGGCCGCGTAGAAGACGCTGACTTTGCTTCTGAAGCTGCTGAACTGACCAAGCAACAAACCCTGCAACAGGCTTCCACTGCGATCCTGTCCCAGGCCAACCAACTGCCATCCTCTGTTCTGAAGCTGCTTCAGTAATAGGCGGTAGCGGTTAAATAACGGGAGGGTGCGTTTAACAACGTGCCCTTCCGTTTTTTCAGTTTGGAGGTGGTGACATGGACATGAGCATCAAGCTGAACACGCCTTACCTCTCTGGCACAGTCCAGCCCAGCGCCACACCCGTGGTCGCTCAGGCCAAGCCTGCAGCCAGCATTGAGCCAGTCCAAGGCGAAGAGCCACAGCGCGTTGCGCTGGAAAAAGCGGTAACCGATATACGTGAGTTTGTGCAGGCTTCACAGCGCAACCTGGATTTTTCCATCGATGACTCCACCGGCAAAGTGGTCGTCAAGGTGATCGCCACTGACAGTGGTGAAGTAATTCGACAGATTCCATCGGAAACTGCGCTGAAGTTGGCGCAGAACCTGAGCGATGCCAGCAGCCTGTTGTTTGACAGCAAGGCTTGAGTTGGCACGAAACATGTTTCTGATTGCGGTCAGGGCGCGCTCGCGCCAAAAAAACGGCCGCTGCAGAACAAGGAGAATGGCAAATGGCTAGTTCAACGATTTCCGGCCCAGGTTCGGGCTATGACACCCAGGCTATCGTCAAGGCATTGGTGGGGGCTGAACAGGCACCCAAGCAAGCTCAGATCACCAGCGAGCAGAAAAAGGCCACCGTGCAGCTGTCTGCGGTTGGTTCGGTCAAGACGGCGCTGGAAGCCTACCAGGCGGCGATCACCAAGTTGAACAATGCCTCGGCCTTCAACGGTCTGGCGGCGACTTCTTCGGAAGAGAAAAACGCTAAGGTCACCCTGACTGACGGTGCGTCCAGCGGCAAATACCGATTGGAAATTGCCAGCCTAGCCACGGCCTCGAAAGTCACTACAGCCGTCAATGCGGACGGCGCATCGGGCAAGGCCAACAGCACGGACGAAGACCAGACGCTGACCATCAACCAGTCGGGCAAGAGCTACGACGTGGTGATTCCGGGCGGCGCGACCTTGCAGCAGGTGCGCGAGTCCATCAATGCCCAGTTCTCGTCCCAGGGCATCAGCGCCAACGTGCTGAGTGACTCCAACGGCGCGCGCCTCGTGTTGACCTCGACCAATATGGGTGAAGGCACCGACATCACCCTGACAGGCGACTCGCAACTGGCTGTCGGTTATGACAAGGGTGCGGCGCCGACTAACGCCAAATACTCCATTGATGGCGTTGCCATGTCATCCACCAGCAACAAGATCACGAATGCCATCAGTGGCGTGACCCTGGATCTGTTGGACACATTCGACATCGCCAAGCCGACGACTATCACCGTGTCCAGTAACACCGACACGCTGAAAACCTCGGTGCAGTCCTTCGTTACCGCGTACAACGCCCTGATGACGGCCGTCAACACCCAGACCAAAGTCACCGCGACCGGCGACGCCTCGACCACCACCGCAGGCGCGTTGACCGGCGATGCCTCGATGCGTCAATTGGTGAACAGCCTGCGTTCCGAACTGGTGAGCGGCTCCGGCGCGGGCACCATGACCAGCCTGGCGCAGATGGGGATCACCACTGACCAGAAAACCGGCCTGCTGAGCCTGGACGATACGGCGTGGAACAAGGCGGTGGTCAAGGGCGCTGGCGATATTGCCAAGCTGTTCACAGGCGACACTGGCTTGATCACGCGCATGAACAAGGCGACCAGCAGCTACGTGGGCACCACGGGCACCCTGGCGACCCGTGCCACTGATCTGAATAACAAGTTGACCGACTTGACCAAAGAGACGGACGACCTGACACGGCGTATGGATGCTTTGCAAAAATCCCTGACGGCCAAGTACACCGCCATGGACACCATGATCGCGCAGATCAACTCCAGCAGCTCCAGCATCATGACCACCCTCAACTCGCTGAATAATCCGAAGTCGAGCTGATGGGCGGTGCGCCGGCAGGCCCTGCTTCAGGGCCCTGGCGCGTGGTTCTGGATTAAAGTTTTAGCCGCCACGGTCGAAAAACTGGTTAAGCAAACCTATTCGATTGTCGCCAGTAACGAGGTAGCAACATGAACCCGATGAGAGCCCTTCGCCAGTACCAGAAGGTCAATTCCCATGCTCAGGTCTCCGAGGCCAGCCCGCATCGCCTGGTGCAGATGCTGATGGAAGGCGGTCTGGATCGTATGGCGCAGGCCAAGGGGGCGTTGAGTCGCGGTGATATTGCACAAAAAGGGC
Source organism: Pseudomonas sp. S3_A03 (assembly GCF_054668275.1). NCBI lineage: Bacteria > Pseudomonadati > Pseudomonadota > Gammaproteobacteria > Pseudomonadales > Pseudomonadaceae > Pseudomonas > Pseudomonas sp. S3_A03. The sequence goes on along the minus strand of NZ_CP162753.1, from coordinate 2,338,417 downwards.
TGATGCTGGGCAAGGCAATTGAAATTATTTCCGGCCTGCGCGATGGGCTGGAGCCGGAGAAAGCTGAAGATCCGGCAGCCATACAGCGTCTGGATGCGCTGTATAACTACATGGGCAATCGTTTGGTAGAGGCTAATCAGGTCAATGATGCCGACATGATCGACGAAGTCGCCCGTCTGCTGATCACAGTCAAGACCGGCTGGGATGCCATCGCTCCACAATAAGGCGGATCGCCTTGAGGTACGCATCATGAGCCAAGCACTGCAACGCATCGACGAAACCCGCGAAGCCCTGATCGGCGCGCTGGCTGAGCGCAACTGGGAGGCCGTTGGCGAGTTGGACCTGGGATGCCGCGCGGCGATTGATGAGGTGCTCAGTGAGCCACCGGTGGACGAAGCTGCATTGCGCGAGAAGCTAGAGAGCCTGTTGGCGGTTTACCAGCAGTTGCTCGAGGTGACGACGGGCGAGCGCCAGGCGATTTTTGAAGAGATGTCGCAGATCAACCAAGCGAAGAATGCGTCAAAGGTCTACCATCTTTTCGGCTGAGCAGACGCAGTTAATCCAACCGGCGCGTCATAAATTTGACCGTGCCAGCTTTTTTGACTTAACTAGTGCTGTTTTCAGAGTTCAGACGTCTATAGAGTACGAAGTCCTACAGCCGTCTCGATTGCCCTTACACCGGGCAGGAAGTTTTACTAGGGAAGTTGCTATTGCATGTGGCGTGAAACCAAAATTCTGCTGATTGATGACGATAGCGTCCGTCGCCGCGACTTGGCGGTGATTTTAAATTTTCTTGGCGAAGAAAATTTGCCCTGCGGTAGCCATGATTGGCAGCAGGCTGCGAGCTCATTGTCATCGAGCCGTGAAGTCATTTGTGTACTGATCGGGACGGTAAATGCTCCTGGCGCTGTTTTGGGCTTGTTAAAGACACTGTCTACCTGGGATGAGTTCCTTCCGGTGTTGCTGATCGGCGATATTTCTTCTGTCGAGCTGCCGGAAGACCAGCGCCGCCGTGTGCTTTCCACCCTGGAAATGCCACCCAGCTACAGCAAATTGCTCGATTCCCTGCACCGTGCCCAGGTCTATCGCGAGATGTACGACCAGGCCCGCGAGCGCGGTCGCCACCGCGAACCCAACCTGTTCCGCAGCCTGGTCGGCACCAGCCGTGCCATCCAGCACGTGCGCCAGATGATGCAGCAAGTGGCCGATACCGACGCCAGCGTGCTGATCCTCGGCGAGTCGGGCACCGGCAAGGAAGTGGTCGCGCGCAACCTGCACTACCATTCCAAGCGTCGCGACGGGCCGTTTGTGCCGGTCAACTGCGGGGCGATCCCGGCAGAGTTGCTTGAAAGTGAGTTGTTCGGCCACGAGAAGGGCGCCTTTACCGGGGCGATCACCAGCCGTGCCGGGCGTTTCGAGCTGGCCAACGGCGGCACCCTGTTCCTTGACGAAATCGGCGACATGCCGCTGCCGATGCAGGTCAAGCTGCTGCGCGTGTTGCAGGAACGTACGTTCGAACGCGTGGGCAGCAACAAGACCCAGAGCGTCGACGTGCGCATCATTGCCGCGACCCACAAGAACCTCGAAAGCATGATCGAGGTCGGCAGCTTCCGCGAAGACCTTTACTACCGCCTCAACGTCTTCCCTATCGAGATGGCCCCGCTGCGTGAGCGCGTGGAAGACATCCCGCTGCTGATGAACGAATTGATCTCGCGCATGGAACACGAAAAACGCGGCTCGATTCGCTTCAATTCCGCCGCGATCATGTCCCTGTGCCGTCATGGCTGGCCGGGCAACGTCCGTGAACTGGCCAACCTGGTGGAGCGCATGGCGATCATGCACCCCTACGGTGTGATCGGCGTGGTCGAGTTGCCGAAGAAATTCCGCTATGTCGACGACGAAGACGAGCAAATGGTCGACAGCCTGCGCAGCGACATGGAAGAGCGAGTGGCCATCAACGGCCATGCGCCGGACTTCGCGTCCACCGCCATGCTGCCGCCGGAAGGCCTGGACCTCAAAGACTACCTCGGCAACCTGGAACAAGGCTTGATCCAACAGGCCCTGGACGACGCCAACGGCATCGTCGCCCGTGCCGCCGAGCGCTTGCGCATCCGCCGAACCACCCTGGTGGAGAAGATGCGCAAGTACGGTATGAGCCGTCGCGAAGGTGATGAACAGGCGGATGATTGACGCCTGTTTTTCAACTGACTGATTTATAGCTGGTTTTTTTTAGGCACGGGTATTGCTACAGCCCTCGCAACGTTCCGTTTAACTGACGGTCAGCCAAGCGAGAGAGCATGATGCCCCACGCCGCCCAACTTCCTTCGGCCCCTGCCATCCAGGGGCTGGTTCCGCCTGTAGAACCGCTGGCCCGGCAGGGGCTTGAGCACGCGTTCTCGCAGTTCAGCCAGATGTCGAGCCAACTGAGCGATTCCTACAGCCTGCTGGAAGCCCGAGTATCCGAGCTCAAGGGCGAACTGGCGGTGGTCAGCGCCCAGCGCATGGAAGAGCTGGCCGAGAAAGAGCGCCTGGCCAACCGTTTGCAAAACCTGCTGGATTTGTTGCCCGGTGGCGTCATCGTCATCGACGACCAGGGCCGCGTGCGCGAAGCCAACCCGGCAGCCTGCGACCTGCTCGGCCTGCCGCTGGAAGGCGAGCTGTGGCGTCATGTCATCACCCGCTGCTTTGCGCCGCGTGAAGACGACGGCCACGAAATCTCCCTCAAGGACGGGCGCCGCCTGTCTATCGCCACGCGTTCTCTGGATGCCGAGCCCGGTCAGTTGGTGCTGCTCAATGACCTGACTGAAACCCGTCACCTGCAAGACCAACTGGCGCGCCACGAGCGTTTGTCGTCGTTGGGACGCATGGTTGCTTCGTTGGCCCATCAGATCCGCACGCCATTGTCGGCGGCGTTGATCTATGCCAGCCATTTGACCGACGAGCAGTTGCCCGCCGCCACCCACCAACGTTTTGCCGGGCGCCTCAAAGAGCGCCTGCACGAGTTGGAGCATCAGGTGCGCGATATGCTGGTGTTCGCCCGTGGCGAATTGCCGCTGACCGACCGCGTCACCCCCGGCCAGTTGATGCAGGCCCTGCAAGCGGCGGCCTCCACGCATATCCAGGATGCCCACGTGCGCTGGCAATGCGACAGCCACCTTGGTGAGTTGCTGTGCAACCGCGACACCCTGGTGGGCTCGCTGCTCAACCTGATCGAAAACGCCATCCAGGCCAGCGGCCCCGGCGTGCGGCTCAAGGTGCACCTGTACCACCGCGAGCAAACCCTGCGCCTGTGCATCAGCGACAACGGCAGCGGCATTGAGCCGACCGTGTTGCGACGCCTCGGCGAACCCTTTTTTACCACCAAGACCAACGGCACCGGGCTGGGCCTGACCGTGGTCAAGGCCGTGGCGCGTGCCCATCAGGGAGAATTGCAACTGCGTTCCCGTGTCGGGCGTGGCACTTGTGCATTGATGACCTTGCCGCTGTTTTCATGCGCGGCAAGCGCGGAGTAAAAGGAAATGGCTATCAAGGTTCTATTGGTCGAAGACGATCGCGCCCTGCGTGAAGCATTGGCTGACACGCTGCTGCTGGCGGGCCATGACTACCGTGCGGTCGGTTCCGCCGAGGACGCCTTGGAAGCGGTGGAACAAGAGGCCTTCAGCCTGGTGGTCAGCGACGTGAATATGCCCGGCATGGACGGCCATCAGTTGCTGGGCCTGCTGCGCGCGCGCCAGCCGCAACTGCCGGTGTTGCTGATGACCGCCCACGGTGCCGTGGAGCGGGCGGTGGACGCCATGCGCCAAGGCGCGGCGGATTATTTAGTCAAGCCGTTCGAGCCCAAGGCGCTGATCGAACTGGTGGCGCGGCATGCCCTGGGCGTGGTCGCGGCCGGCGAAGGTGAAGGCCCGATTGCGTTCGAGCCGGCCAGCGCGCAATTGCTCGACCTGGCGGCCCGTGTCGCACGCAGTGATTCCACGGTGCTGATTTCCGGCGAGTCGGGTACCGGTAAAGAGGTGCTGGCGCGGTATATCCACCAGCAATCGACCCGCGCCACGCAACCGTTTATCGCCATCAACTGCGCGGCGATCCCCGACAACATGCTCGAAGCCACGTTGTTCGGTCACGAAAAGGGCTCGTTCACCGGTGCCATCGCGTCCCAGGCGGGCAAGTTCGAACAGGCCGACGGCGGCACCCTGCTGCTCGATGAAATCTCGGAAATGCCCCTGGGCCTGCAAGCCAAGCTGCTGCGGGTGTTGCAGGAGCGCGAAGTGGAGCGGGTGGGCGCGCGCAAGCCGATCCAATTGGATATCCGGGTGATCGCTACGACCAACCGCGACCTCGCCGGCGAAGTGGCGGCGGGGCGTTTCCGTGAAGACCTGTTCTACCGGCTCTCGGTATTTCCGCTGGCCTGGCGCCCGCTGCGCGAGCGTCCGGCGGACATCCTCCCGCTGGCCGAGCGCCTGCTGAATAACCACGTCAAAAAAATGAAGCACGCCCAGGCACGGCTGTCGGCCGAGGCCCAGGCGTGCCTGGTCGGTTACCCATGGCCCGGCAACGTGCGTGAACTGGACAACGCCATCCAGCGTGCGTTGATCCTGCAGCAGGGCGGCCTGATCCAGCCCCAGGATTTTTGCCTGGCCATGGGCAGCGGCGCCGCGCCGCTGCCCACGTTGGCCGCCGCGCCGGTGGTTGCCGAGGCGGAGTCTGCCGGTGCCCTGGGCGACGACCTGCGCCGTCGCGAGTTCCAGATGATCATCGACACCCTGCGCGCCGAGCGCGGCCGCCGCAAAGAGGCGGCTGAACGCCTGGGTATCAGCCCGCGCACCCTGCGCTACAAGCTGGCGCAAATGCGTGATGCCGGGATGGATGTGGAGGCGTATCTGTTTGCCACCTGACTTCGCCCTATAGCCATTGGTCTCTACACAACGTTGGCGTGGGTTTGAACCTGTGGCGGTTCGGGCGCAGACGACTATCTAACTGATGCCCCGCGACTAAAAATGTGGGAGGGGGCTTGCCCCCGATGGCGGCGTGTCAGGCGACTATTTTTTGGATCTGACCGAGTACATATCCGTTTCTGCGGTAACGGCGGCTATTGGTTCCGCTTTTACAGCGGGTCACTTTTGGAAAAGAGCCCCAAAAGTAACCAAAGGGCTCTTGCCCCAACACTCGGCCCCTCGCTTAGGCTCGGTGTGCCCGAACCTGCGTTCGCCCAGCGTGTTTGACGGGGCGCCTTAGATCAAGATCAAAAGCCAGAGCAACAGCCTGCAGTCGTGTAGATACCCATGCCTATAGCCGGTAACAATTTGGACAAGCTTTGTCGCCTTTTCTTACGAGCTGATAGGAATCTGGCACCCTTGTTGCTACCTCCCCAGGTAAGTACGGCGTAGCGTCAAAAAAATACGGGTTGTCGGAGAGAGAAAGGTCATGAGCCAGGGTATTGAGTTCAATCGGTTGATGTTGGATATGCGCTCCATGCAGATGGATGCCATGGCTCAACCGAAATCCGTCGCGCCAGCGCCGGAATTGGGCCAAAGCAGCTTTGCCGACATGCTCGGCCAGGCGATCAACAAAGTCAGTGATACCCAGCAAGCCTCCAGCCAGTTGGCCAATGCGTTCGAGATCGGCAAAAGTGGCGTGGACCTTACCGATGTGATGGTTGCCTCGCAAAAGGCCAGCGTCTCCTTCCAGGCCCTGACCCAAGTGCGCAACAAGCTGGTTCAGGCCTATCAAGACATCATGCAGATGCCGGTTTAAGGGCGAGATTTAAATCATGGCAGAAGCAGTCTCCGACAACGTCCCCGCCAAGGCAGACGGCAAACCGCCGCTGTTTGGCCTGTCGTTCCTGGAAAACCTCTCGGAAATGACCATGTTGCGTCAGGTGGGCCTGTTGGTCGGCCTGGCTGCCAGCGTGGCGATTGGTTTTGCCGTGGTGTTGTGGTCGCAGCAACCCGATTACCGGCCGCTGTACGGCAGCCTGGCGGGCATGGATTCCAAGCAGATCATGGAAACCCTGGCCGCCGCCGACATCGCTTATACCGTGGAGCCCAACTCCGGCGCGCTGCTGGTCAAGGCCGATGACGTGGCCCGCGCGCGCATGAAGCTCGCCGCCGCCGGCGTGACCCCGTCCGACAGCAACATCGGTTTTGAGATCCTCGACAAGGACCAGGGCCTGGGTACCAGCCAGTTCATGGAAGCCACCCGCTACCGTCGTGGCCTGGAAGGCGAGTTGGCGCGCACCATTTCCAGCTTGAACAACGTCAAGGGTGCCCGCGTGCACCTGGCCATTCCAAAAAGCTCGGTGTTTGTGCGCGATGAACGCAAGCCAAGTGCTTCGGTATTGGTCGAGCTGTTTTCCGGCCGCTCCCTGGAGCCTGGCCAGGTCATGGCGATCATCAATCTGGTGGCCACCAGCGTTCCCGAGCTGAGCAAGTCTCAGATCACCGTGGTCGACCAGAAGGGCAACCTGCTGTCCGACCAGGCCGAGAACTCGGCATTGACCATGGCCGGCAAGCAGTTCGACTACAGCCGCCGTATGGAAAGCATGCTCACCCAGCGTGTGCATAACATCTTGCAGCCGGTGCTGGGCAACGACCGCTACAAGGCTGAAGTGTCCGCCGACGTGGACTTCAGCGCGGTCGAGTCGACCTCCGAGCAGTTCAACCCAGACCAGCCGGCCCTGCGCAGTGAGCAGTCCACCAGCGAACAACGTACCGCCAGCAATGGCCCGCAAGGTGTGCCGGGGGCCCTGAGCAACCAGCCACCATCGCCGGCCTCGGCACCGCAAACCACCGGCGGCGCCACAGCCGCTGCGGGCGCGATCCAGCCTGGGCAGCCACTGTTGGACGCCAACGGTCAGCAGATCATGGACCCGGCCACCGGCCAACCGATGCTCGCCCCGTACCCGGCGGACAAGCGGAACCAGTCCACCAAGAACTTCGAACTCGACCGCTCCATCAGCCACACCAAGCAACAACAAGGGCGCGTCAATCGCCTGTCGGTGTCGGTGGTGGTCGATGACCAGGTCAAGGTCAACCCCGCTGACGGCGTGGTCACCCGCGCTCCGTGGAGCGCCGACGAATTGGCGCGCTTCACACGCCTGGTGCAGGACGCCGTTGGTTTTGATGCCAGCCGGGGTGACAGCGTCAGCGTGATCAACATGCCGTTCTCCGCCGAGCGTGGCGAAACCATCGCCGAGCCTGCGTTCTACTCGCAGCCGTGGTTCTGGGACATCGTCAAGCAAGTGCTGGGTGTGTTGTTCATCCTGGTGCTGGTGTTCGGCGTGCTGCGTCCGGTGCTCAATAACATCACCGGCAACGGCAAGAAACAACAACTGGCGGCCTTTGGTGGCGGCGACGTGGAGCTGGGTGGCATGGGCGGCCTGGACGGCGAACTGGCCAACGACCGCGTCAGCCTCGGCGGCCCGCAAAGCATTCTGTTGCCAAGCCCGAGCGAAGGTTACGACGCTCAGTTGAACGCAATCAAAAGTCTGGTGGCAGAAGACCCGGGCCGTGTGGCCCAGGTCGTGAAAGAGTGGATTAACGCAGATGAGTGATCGAGCCGCAGTTGCCAAACTCTCCCGGGTCGACAAAGCCGCAGTACTGCTGCTGTCGCTGGGTGAAACCGACGCCGCCCAAGTGCTGCGCCACATGGGCCCCAAAGAGGTCCAGCGCGTGGGCGTGGCCATGGCGCAGATGCGCAATGTGCACCGTGAGCAAGTCGAACAGGTGATGAGCGAGTTCGTCGAGATCGTCGGCGACCAGACCAGCCTGGGCGTCGGTTCCGACAGCTACATCCGCAAGATGCTCACCTCGGCCCTGGGCGAAGACAAAGCCAACGGCCTGATCGACCGCATCCTGCTGGGCGGCAACACCAGCGGCCTGGACAGCCTCAAGTGGATGGAGCCGCGCGCCGTCGCCGACGTGATCCGCTACGAGCACCCGCAAATCCAGGCGATCGTGGTGGCGTACCTCGACCCCGACCAGGCCGGTGAAGTGCTCGGCCACTTCGACCATAAGGTGCGCCTGGACATCATCCTGCGCGTGTCATCGCTGAACACCGTACAGCCGGCGGCCTTGAAAGAATTGAACACGATTCTGGAAAAGCAGTTCTCCGGCAACTCGAACGCCTCGCGCACCACCCTGGGTGGTATCAAGCGCGCGGCCGACATCATGAACTTCCTCGACAGCTCGGTCGAAGGCCAGTTGATGGACTCGATCCGCGAGATCGACGACACCCTGTCCGGCCAGATCGAAGACCTGATGTTCGTGTTCAACAACCTCTCCGATGTCGACGACCGTGGCATCCAGGCGTTGCTGCGCGAAGTGTCCTCCGACGTGCTGGTATTGGCCCTCAAGGGGTCCGACGAAGGCGTCAAGGAGAAGATCTTCAAGAACATGTCCAAACGTGCTTCCGAGCTGCTGCGCGACGACCTCGAGGCCAAGGGGCCGGTGCGTGTCAGCGACGTGGAAACCGCGCAGAAAGAAATCCTCACCATTGCCCGCCGTATGGCCGAAGCCGGAGAAATCGTTCTCGGTGGGAAGGGCGGCGAAGAAATGATCTAAGGCGCCACGCATGTCGAACAAAGATGAGGCGCCCAGCGATCTGATTCGCGCACGGGATGTCGGTGGGTTCGACATCTGGTCGTTGCCCAGTTTCGACCCGCATGTGCCGGAGCCCGAGCCGGAACCGGTGGTCGAACTGCCGGTGGAAATGGAAGAAGTGCCGCTGGAAGAAGTCCAGCCACTGACCCTGGAAGAGTTGGAAAGCATCCGTCAGGAGGCCTACAACGAAGGCTTCGCCGCCGGTGAGAAAGACGGCTTTCGCAGCACCACCCTCAAAGTGCGCCAGGAAGCCGAGGCGGCGTTGAGCGTCAAGCTGGGCAGCCTGGAGCGCTTGATGGGCGGGCTGTTCGAGCCCATCGCCGAGCAGGACTCGCAGATCGAAAAAGCCATGGTGCGCCTGGTGGAGCACATCGCCCGCCAAGTGATCCAGCGCGAACTGGTGCTGGACTCCAGCCATATTGAAAGCGTGATGCGCGAGGCCCTCAAGCTGCTGCCCCTGGGCGTCGGCAATGTGCGCTTGTACATCAACCCGCAGGATTTCGAGCAGGTCAAAGCCCTGCGCGAGCGCCATGAAGAAACCTGGCGCATCGTCGAAGATGCGGCCTTGCAGCCCGGTGGATGCCGGGTCGAGACCGAACACAGCCGCATCGATGCCACGGTGGAAACCCGCATCAGTCAGATCATGGCCAAGCTGTTGGACCAACAGCACGAGCAAGCGCTGAACCCGGCCGAACCCGACCTGAGCGTGGACCTGGACGCCGCCGATGCGCCTTGATCGCACCAGCTTCGCCAAGCGCCTGGGCGGCTACGTCGAGGCCACCGAGTTGCCCGGCCAGCCGATCCTCGAAGGGCGTCTGTTGCGCATGGTCGGCCTGACGCTCGAAGCCGAAGGCCTGCGTGCCGCCATGGGCAGCCGCTGCATGGTGATCAACGACGACAGCTACCACCCGGTGCAGGTGGAGGCTGAAGTGATGGGCTTCTCCGGCAACAAGATTTTCCTGATGCCGGTCGGCAGCCTGGCGGGCATCGCCCCCGGTGCGCGTGTAGTGCCACTGGCCGATACCGGCCGCCTGCCCATGGGCATGAGCATGCTCGGCCGTGTGCTCGACGGTGCCGGCCGCGCGCTGGACGGCAAGGGCGGCATGAAGGCCGAAGATTGGGTGCCGATGGACGGGCCGACCATCAACCCCCTCAACCGTAACCCCATCAGCGTGCCGCTGGACGTGGGTATTCGCAGCATCAACGGTTTATTGACGGTCGGCCGTGGCCAGCGTCTGGGCCTGTTCGCCGGTACCGGCGTGGGCAAGTCGGTGTTGCTGGGCATGATGACCCGCTTTACCGAGGCCGACATCATCGTGGTCGGGCTGATCGGCGAGCGGGGCAGGGAAGTCAAGGAGTTCATCGAGCACAGCCTCGGTGAAGAAGGCCTCAAGCGCTCGGTGGTGGTCGCCTCGCCTGCGGACGATGCGCCGCTGATGCGCTTGCGCGCTGCCATGTACTGCACGCGCATTGCCGAATATTTTCGCGACAAGGGCAAGAACGTCCTGTTGCTGATGGACTCGCTCACGCGTTTCGCCCAGGCCCAGCGGGAAATCGCCCTGGCCATCGGCGAGCCGCCCGCCACCAAAGGCTACCCGCCGTCGGTGTTCGCCAAGCTGCCCAAGCTGGTGGAGCGTGCCGGTAACGCCGAGGCCGGTGGCGGTTCGATCACCGCGTTCTATACCGTTTTGTCCGAAGGCGACGACCAGCAGGACCCGATTGCCGACTCGGCGCGGGGCGTGCTCGACGGCCACATCGTGCTGTCGCGGCGCCTGGCGGAGGAAGGGCACTACCCGGCCATTGATATCGAAGCGTCCATCAGCCGGGTGATGCCGGCGGTGGTCACGCCCGAGCATATGACCCGCGCGCAGCAGTTCAAGCAGCTGTGGTCGCGCTATCAACAGAGTCGTGACCTGATCAGCGTCGGTGCCTACGTGGCCGGTGGTGATCGCGACACCGACCTGGCGATCGCCCTGCAGCCGCAGTTGGTGACCTACCTGCGCCAGGGCCTCAATGACAAGATCAGCATGGGTGAAAGCGAAGCGCATTTGCAGTCCATTTTTGCCCCTGCGCCAGGCGGCTAAGCCATGGCCAACAGCCGCGCCGCGCGCCTGGCTCCCGTGGTGGAGATGGCCGAAAAGGCCGAGAAAACCGCGGTTCAGCGCCTGGGTTACTTCCAAGGCCAGGTACGCCTGGCCGAAAGCAAGCTGGGCGACCTGGAGCGCTTTCGCAGCGAGTACCAGCAGCAATGGATCGAACGCGGCACAAAGGGCGTGTCGGGCCAGTGGTTGATGGGCTACCAGGGCTTTCTCAACCAGTTGGAAACGGCGGTCGCCCAGCAGCGCCAGAGCCTGGCCTGGCATCAGAACAATCTCGATAAAGCCCGCGAAAGCTGGCAAGCGGCGTTTGCCAGGGTCGAGGGGCTGCGCAAGCTGGTGCAGCGCTATATCGACGAGGCGCGAGCGCTGGAAGACAAGCGCGAGCAAAAACTGCTCGACGAATTATCACAACGCCTTCCGCGCCAACAACAGTTCTAACTACGCCCGGCAGGAAAAAATGGGGGGCTTGCTCCCACATTTGATTTGTTGTGTTGCCCACTTCCGGTTCACCTGCTAAACCTTGTGTGTATCTCAATGACAAGGAAGCTGTCATATGTCAGTCGAGTCAGAAGTATCCCTGGATGGGAAGAAGTTGACGATTGCAATCAAGGGCCGGTTCGATTTCGGCAGTCACCGGGCGTTTCGAGATTCATATGAGCGTTTCTACAAGGTTCCCGAGACTTACATCGTCGACCTGAAAGAAACCACCTACATGGACAGCTCGGCCCTGGGCATGCTCCTGCTGTTGCGCGACCACGCGGGCGGTGACGACGCGGAAGTCAGGGTTATCAACACCCACTCCGACGTGCGCAAGATCCTCGCCATCTCCAACTTCGACAAGCTGTTCGATATCAATTGAGAGTCCTGGCCCCAGTCTCCGAGCCGCTGAGCATTCTGATCGCCGAAGACAGCGCGGCCGACCTGTTGCTGCTGTCGACTATCGTGCGGCGCCAGGGTCACCACGTGCTCACCGCCACCAACGGCGAGGAAGCCGTGGAAGTCTTTGCCCGCGCGCGTCCGCACTTGGTGCTGATGGACGCCATGATGCCGGTGATGGACGGTTTTATCGCCGCGCGATGGATCAAGCAGTTGGCGGGTGAAGCGCTGGTCCCGATTATTTTTCTGACCTCTCTGAGCGAAAGCGCCGACCTCGCCGAATGCCTGGATGCGGGTGGCGATGATTTCCTGCCCAAGCCCTACAACGCATTGATCCTGGCGGCCAAGATCAATGCCATGGACCGCCTGCGCCGCCTGCAAGCCACGGTGCTGGAGCAGCGCGACCTGATCGCCAAGCACAATGATTACCTGCTGCACGAGCAGCGGGTGGCCAAGGCGGTGTTCGACAAGGTCGCGCATTCGGGCTGTATCAACGCCGCGCCGAATATCCGCTATCTGCAATCGCCCTATGCGCTGTTCAACGGTGATTTATTGCTGGCGGCCTACACGCCGTCCGGCGATATGCACGTGCTGCTCGGCGACTTCACCGGGCACGGCCTGCCGGCGGCGGTGGGCGCCATGCCCCTGGCCGAAGTGTTCTATGGAATGACCGCCAAAGGCTATGGCCTGGCGCAAACCCTGCGGGAGATGAACGCCAAGCTCAAACGCATCCTGCCGGTGGACATGTTCTGCTGCGCCACGCTGCTGTGCCTGAGCACCCAGCGGCGCGTGGTCGAGGTGTGGAACGGCGGCATGCCCGACGGCTATGTGCATGAAGTGGCCAGCGGCAAGCGCACGCCGCTGCAATCGCGGCATTTGCCCTTGGGGGTGCTGTCGCCGCAAGCGTTCGATGACCGCACCGAAGTCTGGCCGATGGCGCTTGGCGACCGGGTGTTCCTGCTCTCCGACGGTGTACTGGAGACGGCCGATGCCAATGAGCAACTGTTTGGCACGCAGCGTTTGCATCAGGTGTTCGCCGCCAACCGCGAGCCGGACCGCCTGTTCGAAGATATCGAACAGGCGCTGGCCGCGTTTCGTGGTGAGGCGCGCGATGACGTAAGCATGGTGGAAATCACCCTGGAGCCCGGCCCGGCGGTGCGCGTGACGGGGCCGCTGTATGCCGACAGCGGCCAGTCGTGCCCGCTGGATTGGTCGGTGGATTTCGAGTTCAGGGCCGACACCCTCAAGCGCTACAACCCGTTGCCTTATCTGCTGCAGCTGTTGCTGGAGATCCATGGCCTGCGCGAGCAGAGCGGGGCGCTCTATAGCGTGATGGCCGAGTTGTATTCCAACGCCCTGGAGCATGGCGTGCTTGGCCTGGACTCGCGGCTCAAACGCGATGCCGAGGGTTTCGCCGAGTACTACCGCCAGCGCAATGACCGCCTGGCGCAGTTGAGCGATGGGTACGTGCGGGTGCGCATCCACGTGGTGCCGACCGCGACGGGCGGCAAAATGACCCTGTGCCTGGAGGACAGCGGCGCGGGGTTCGACGTGGAGCAGGTGCTGGCCCGACCGTTGGATACGGACCGCCTGTCCGGCCGGGGCTTGAGCCTGGTGCGCCAATTGAGCAGCGATGTAGGCTGGTCTGACGGTGGGCGCAGCGTCTGCGTAGAGTTTTGCTGGGAGGCTCTGGCATAATCCGCCGATTCTTGATCAAGGAGCGAGCAAGTGGCTGAGATTCATTTGGACCCGCAGGTGTTGTCGGGTTTGCAGGAAGTCATGGAAAGTGAGTATCCCAAGCTGCTCGACACCTTTCTTGACGACTCCCAGAAACGCGTCGAAGCGCTGCGCAAGGCGCGTGACGATGCCAAAGCGCTGGGGCGGATCGCGCATAGCTTCAAGGGCAGCAGCAGCAACCTGGGGGCGGTGCGGCTGGCCGATCTTTGCCGGCGACTGGAAGACGGGTCGGCCGAACCTGCCCACATAGACCTGGGGAAGCTGGTGAACGAGATTGACCTTGAGTTCGCCCTGGTTCGGCCTTTGTATGAGCGCGAGCGGCAACGGTTTCAGCTGTGATGGCAGGTTAATCGCGAACCTGGCCCGACTCTTGCTCTACCTCCTGATACTGCATCCCCGATCCCCATGCAGTGGAGACCTTTACCTATGCCAGTCGCTCCCAATTCGCTGCTTCAGACTGCCGCCGCGGCCAAACCCCAGGCACCTGCCGCCAACCCGCCGGTGGTAGCCGCGGAGCCACGGGACAAGGGCCCAGGCTTCGCTCAAGTGTTTGCCAGCCAAGGCTCGAAACCGACGGTAAAGGGCGACGATACCCCGACCAAGCCGATGCGCGACAAGACCGCCGATGCCGCCGCCAAACCGGCAGCCGGCAGCGACAAGCCTGCCGCCAGCAAACCGGCGGTTGCCGATAGCGGCAATAGCTTGCCTGCCAAGCCGGCGGCCACCTCCGATGACAGCGCCAGTACGGATGAGGCGGCGCCGGTTGACCCGACCCTGGCGCAACAGCCTGCGGTTGACCCGGTGGTCGATCCGGCGTTGGTAGCCACCGTCACCCCGGTGGCGGTACCGGTTCCCGTCGAGACGCCGGCACCCGCCGCTGCGCCGACTGATCCCAAGGCGCAGGTTGCCGCGCCGATCACGGCCACCGATGAGATCAAGCCCGCCTTCGACCCCGCGGCCGACCCGCTGGATGCGATGCCGGCCGTGCGCCTGGCGATGGAGCAGGGCGGGCATGTGTCGGCCAGCAGTCAGGCCTCGGCCAAGACTGCGCCGCCGCCCGCCCAGGATCAGCCGACCGCCGCGCAGAATTTCGCCGCCGGCCTGGCCGGCATGGTCGACCAGCAGGCCACCAAGGACAGCACCGACCAGGGCGGCGACAAAGCTTTTACCGGGCTGATCGAAGAGGGCCTCAAGGACCTCAAGGGCGCCAGCAGCGACACCCGTGTCGACGACTTCGCCAATCGCCTGGCGGCACTGACCCAGGCGGCCACGCCGAAAACCGCCAACGCCTTGCCGCCGGTGGCCAACGCACCGTTGGCCATGCACCAGAGCGGCTGGACCGACGAAATCGTCAACCGTGTGATGTACCTGTCCAGCGCCAACCTCAAATCGGCGGAGATCCAATTACAGCCCGCCGAACTCGGACGCCTGGATATCAAAGTCAACATGACCGCCGATCAACAGGCCCAGGTCAACTTCATGAGCGCCCACCCGGTGGTGCGTGAAGCGCTGGAAAGCCAGTCCGGCCGCCTGCGGGAAATGTTCGCGCAGCAGGGCATGGGCCAGGTGGACGTCAACGTTTCCGACCAGTCCCGTGGCCAGGAGCAACAACAACAGCAGGCCCAGACCCGTGGTGTGAGCGGCAGCGGCGGGCGCGGTGGTGATAATGGCGATGGCGGCAACCCCATTGATGTGGCTGAGGCCGTGGCGCCCCTGACCTCAACCGTGATCGGCTCCAGCGCCGTGGACTACTACGCCTGACCTGAGCCTGGCGTAGGACAAAATGTGGGAGGGGGCTTGCCCCCTCCCACATTTGCTTTGGGGTGTGCTTTCGTCTGCGACTTGCCGGACAACTCTGGCATAACACTTGCTCTTGCCTTTGCGTAGATCTATGAATCCCCGAATAGTGACGGATTATTGGCATGGCGAAGAGCGACGACGCAGCAAAAGCACCCGCAGGCAAAGGTAAGCTCAAGCTTATCCTGTTGATAGTCGTGGGCCTGCTCCTGGCCATCGGCGCTTCGGTGGGTGGCACCTGGTACATCATGCACAGCAGTGCAAGCAAACCGGCGCCGGTTGCCGAAACCGCCAGTAACGCCAAGCAACCGGCTATCTTCGAACCGATGCTTCCGGCCTTTGTCGCCAACTTCAACCAGAACGGTCGCCAACGCTATTTGCAGGTGAGCATTACCTTGCTGGCGCGCAACCAGTCGGACCTGGACGCACTCAAGGTGCACATGCCGGTGATCCGCAACAACCTGGTCATGCTGTTCTCCGCCCAGAGCTTCGACACCCTGGCCACTCCGGTGGGCCAGGAAATGCTGCGTCAGAAGGTCACTGCCAGTGTGCAGGAAGTGGCCCAGAAGGAACTCGGCAAAGTCGTGATCGAGCAGGCGCTCTTCACTAACTTCGTATTGCAGTAGGATCACGACATGGCCGTGCAAGACCTGCTGTCCCAGGATGAAATCGACGCGCTGCTGCATGGTGTGGACGATGGTCTGGTACAGACCGAAATGGTTGCCGACCCCGGCAGCGTCAAAAGTTATGACCTCACCAGCCAGGATCGTATCGTCCGTGGGCGCATGCCGACCCTGGAGATGATCAACGAGCGTTTTGCCCGTTATACCCGCATCAGCATGTTCAACATGCTGCGCCGTTCGGCGGACGTGGCGGTGGGCGGCGTGCAGGTGATGAAGTTCGGCGAGTACGTGCACTCGCTGTACGTGCCCACCAGCCTCAACCTGGTCAAGATCAAGCCGCTGCGCGGCACCGCGTTGTTCATCCTCGACGCCAAACTGGTGTTCAAGCTGGTGGATAACTTCTTCGGCGGTGACGGCCGTCACGCCAAGATCGAAGGGCGCGAATTCACCCCAACCGAATTGCGCGTGGTGCGCATGGTGCTGGAGCAAGCCTTCATCGATTTGAAGGAAGCCTGGCAGGCGATCATGGAAGTCAATTTCGAGTACATCAACTCGGAAGTGAACCCGGCCATGGCCAACATCGTCGGCCCCAGCGAAGCGATTGTGGTGTCCACCTTCCACATCGAACTCGATGGCGGCGGCGGCGACCTGCACGTGACCATGCCGTACTCGATGATCGAGCCGGTGCGCGAGATGCTCGACGCCGGTTTCCAGTCCGACCTGGACGACCAGGACGAGCGTTGGGTCAAGGCCCTGCGCGAAGACCTGCTGGACGTCGACGTACCGCTGAGCGCCACCGTGGCCCGTCGCCAGTTGCGCCTGCGAGATATTTTGCATATGCAACCGGGGGACATCATTCCCGTCGAGTTGCCGGAAGAAATGATCATGCGCGCCAACGGCGTGCCGTCGTTCAAGGTCAAGCTTGGTTCCCACAAGGGCAACCTGGCGCTGCAGGTGGTGGAGTCGATCACTCGTCGTTGACGCCACCCGTTTGAAACATCCCTATTTATGAATGTTTGCTCCGCCGAGGACATGTAATGGCTACCGAACACGAAAACACTTCCGCCGAAGACCAGGCTCTGGCTGACGAATGGGCGGCTGCCCTGGAAGAAACCGGCGAAGTTGGCCAGGACGATATCGACGCACTGCTGGCCGCTGACGCCGCCACCGCGCCTGCCGGCAACCGCCTGCAAATGGAAGAATTCGGCAGCGTGCCCAAGAACAACGAGCCGGTGAGCCTGGACGGTCCGAACCTGGACGTGATTCTCGACATTCCGGTGTCGATTTCCATGGAAGTGGGCAGCACCGACATCAACATCCGCAACCTGCTGCAACTCAACCAGGGTTCGGTGATCGAGTTGGACCGCCTGGCCGGCGAGCCGTTGGACGTACTGGTCAACGGCACCCTGATTGCCCACGGTGAAGTGGTGGTGGTCAACGAGAAGTTCGGCATCCGCCTGACTGACGTGATCAGCCCAAGTGAACGCATCAAGAAGTTGCGCTGATATGAAACGGCTGATGGTGGGACTGTTGGTCGCGCTGCC
Organism: Pseudomonas sp. S3_A03; assembly: GCF_054668275.1. Classification (NCBI taxonomy): domain Bacteria; kingdom Pseudomonadati; phylum Pseudomonadota; class Gammaproteobacteria; order Pseudomonadales; family Pseudomonadaceae; genus Pseudomonas; species Pseudomonas sp. S3_A03. The sequence goes on along the minus strand of NZ_CP162753.1, from coordinate 2,321,141 downwards.
ACTGGATGCCTGGGCCGCCGAGCCGGTGGTGCAGGCCGTCGCCGCGCCGGTTACCGGCAGCGTCGCAGGGCAATTGACACAACTGGTGTTGGGCCTGCTGCTGGTGGTCGGTGTAATTTTCGTGCTGGCCTGGCTGATGCGCCGCGTGCAGAGCATCGGCCCGGGCAACGCCCAGGTGATTGAGCTGGTCGGCTCGCGTGCGCTTGGTCCGCGTGATCGGCTGGTGCTGGTGCAGGTAGGCGAGGAGCAGATCCTGCTGGGCATCACCCCTGGCCGCATCACCCCGCTGCACGTGCTCAAGACGCCGGTACAAACCACCCAATCCCAGCCCGCCACGCCCGAATTCGCTCAGCGCCTCATGGAGTTGCTGGGCAAGGATCAGAAGGATAAGAAGTAATGCGCGTTTTATTGACGCTCATGCTGTTGCTGGCTGCGCCGTTGGCGTTTGGCGCCGATCCGTTGTCGATCCCGGCCATTACGCTGGGTACCAACGCCGCCGGGGCCCAGGAATATTCGGTCAGCCTGCAGATCCTGCTGATCATGACCGCGCTGAGTTTTATTCCGGCGTTCGTCATGCTGATGACCAGTTTCACGCGGATCATCATTGTGTTCTCGATCCTGCGCCAGGCACTGGGCCTGCAACAGACGCCATCGAACCAGATCCTCACCGGCATGGCGCTGTTCTTGACGATGTTCATCATGGCGCCGGTGTTCGACAAGGTGAACCAGCAAGCCCTGCAACCGTACCTCGCGGAAAAAATGACGGCCCAGGATGCAATCGACAAGGCGCAGGGGCCGATTAAGGATTTTATGCTGTCGCAGACCCGTTCCAGCGACCTTGAGCTGTTTATGCGTCTATCCAAACGTACCGATATCGCCACCCCGGACCAGGCGCCGCTGACCATTCTGGTGCCGGCATTCGTGACCTCGGAACTCAAGACGGCGTTCCAGATCGGCTTCATGATTTTTATCCCGTTCCTGATTATCGACCTGGTGGTGGCGAGCGTGCTGATGGCCATGGGGATGATGATGCTCTCGCCGCTGATCATTTCGTTGCCGTTCAAGATCATGCTGTTTGTGCTGGTGGATGGCTGGGCGCTGATTATCGGCACCTTGGCCGGCAGCTTCGGCGGGGTATAGCGCGATGACTCCAGAAGTAGCCGTTGACCTGTTCCGTGAAGCGCTGTGGCTGACCACCATGATGGTCGCGGTGCTGGTGGTACCGAGCCTGTTGGTGGGCCTGCTGGTGGCGATGTTCCAGGCCGCGACGCAGATCAACGAACAGACCTTGAGCTTTTTGCCGCGCCTGCTGGTGATGCTGGTCACGCTGATTGTCGCCGGCCCGTGGCTGGTGCAGACCTTCATGGAATACATCCTGCAGTTGTACGGCAGTATTCCGCAGTTGATCGGCTGATCCGATGAACTCGCTGCTGGCGTTGACCGATACCCAGATCAGTACCTGGGTGGCTTCGTTCATCCTGCCGTTGTTCCGTGTGACGGCCATGTTGATGGCTATGCCGGTGTTCGGCACGACCTTGGTGCCACGGCGTATTCGCCTGTATTTCGCGGTGGCGATTACCGTGGTGATCGTGCCGGGGTTGCCGCCGATGCCGCCGGTCAATGCGCTGGACCTGAGCGCGTTGCTGCTGATCGCCGAGCAGGTGTTGATCGGTGCCATGCTGGGGTTTTCCCTGTCGCTGTTTTTTCAGGCGTTCGTGATTGCCGGGCAGATCATTTCGATCCAGATGGGCATGGGTTTCGCGTCCATGGTCGACCCCACCAACGGCGTGTCGGCGGCGGTGATCGGGCAATTTCTGACCATGCTGGTGACCTTGCTGTTCCTGGCCATGAACGGCCACTTGGTGGCGTTCGAGGTGCTGACCGAAAGCTTCACCACCCTGCCGGTGGGCTCGGGGCTGGTGGTCAATCACTTCTGGGAAGTGGTGGGGCGCCTGGGCTGGGTGTTGGGCGCGTCCCTGTTGTTGGTACTGCCGGCGATCACTGCGCTGCTGGTGGTCAATATCGCGTTCGGCGTAATGACCCGCGCCGCGCCGCAACTGAACATCTTCTCCATTGGTTTCCCATTGACCCTCGTATTGGGCATGTGGATTTTCTGGATCGGCATGGCCGACATTCTCAATCAGTATCAACCGCTGGCGACCGATGCCCTGCAGTTCTTACGTGACCTGGCACGGGCGCGCTGAGCCATGGCCGAGAGCGAGAGTGGTCAGGACAAGACAGAAGACCCCACGGAGAAACGTAAAAAGGACTCCCGGGAAAAAGGCGAGATTGCCCGTTCCAAAGAACTCAATACCGTTGCGACCATGATGGCCGGTGCCGGCGCCTTGCTGATCTACGGCGGTGGTCTGGCGCTGGACCTGCTGGAATTGATGAAGCACAACTTCAGCCTGCCCCGTGAAGTGTTGCTCAACCCGGACTCCATGGGGCAATACCTGCTGCACTCGGGGAAAATCGCGATCCTGGCGGTACAGCCGATTCTGATTACCTTGCTGCTGGCCGCGCTGATCGGCCCGGTCGCCCTTGGTGGCTGGTTGTTCGCGGCGGGCAGCATGGCGCCCAAATTCAGCCGCATGAACCCGGCCGCCGGGCTCAAACGCATGTTTTCCGCCAAGGCGCTGGTGGAACTGCTCAAGGCGTTGGCCAAATTCATCCTGATTCTGTTCGTGGCGCTGTCGGTGTTGTCGTCCGACGTCGACGATTTGCTGCGCATCGCCCACGAGCCGCTGGAGTCGGCGATCATCCACAGCGTGCAGGTGGTCGGCTGGAGCGCGCTGTGGATGTCGGCCGGTTTGATCATCATTGCGGCGGTGGATGCGCCGATCCAACTGTGGGAAAGCCACAAGAAATTGCTGATGACCAAGCAGGAAGTGCGTGACGAGCACAAGGACCAGGAAGGCCGGCCCGAGGTCAAGCAACGTATCCGCCAACTGCAGCGCGAAATGTCCCAGCGCAAGATGATGGCCGCAGTGCCTGACGCCGATGTGGTCATCACCAACCCGACCCATTATGCGGTGGCCCTCAAGTACGACCCGGAGAAGGGCGGCGCGCCGATGCTGCTGGCCAAGGGCAGTGACTTCACCGCCCTTAAAATCCGCGAAATCGCCGTGGCCAACGACATCCTGCTGTTGGAATCGCCGGAGCTGGCGCGTTCGATCTTCTACTCCACCGACCTCGACCAGGAAATCCCTGCCGGGTTGTACCTGGCCGTGGCGCAGGTGTTGGCGTATGTCTATCAAATCCGCCAATACCGCGCCGGCACGGGCAAACGCCCGGACCCGCTCAAGGACCTGCCGATTCCGCCGGAATTGCGCCGCGACTCTTAATTCGCATCTCACCTGGCCTTCAACGGTTGCCGCTACCACCTCTTCTCAATCGGTGTCTACCTGTCAACTCTGACAGTAGCCAGCCGCCGCTCGCCCGGGTTTCATTACAGCAGGCACGGCGCACAGGTCGTAGACGAGAGGCTGGGAGCGTGGCGGTGAATAGGTACAGAGGGCGTGTCGGATCGTATGACCCCGAGACCGGGTTGGGGTGGGTTGTGCCGCGCTCCGGGGAAGAGGGCGTGATGATTCGCCGGGACGATTGGGCTGGGACGGTGCTTTATGCAGGTAAAAAACTGACGTTTCGAATGATTCATCGGCCCGATGGCATTTATGCGTTGCGTGTTGATGCGAGCGCCGATATCTGAGTCGCGGCTCAGTCACGATTAGGGAGAACGACAATGGCTAGGGGTACGGTGAAGTGGTTCAACGCGGAAAAGGGCTTTGGGTTTATTACTCAGGATGAGGGTGGAGCTGATCTCTTTGTTCACTTTTCCGCGATCCAGGGTGAAGGGTTCAGGACGCTCGAAGAAAATCAGAAGGTTGAGTTCGAGAGCGAGCAAGGAAAGAAAGGGCCTCAGGCTATGAACGTACGACCCGTTGCGGGGTAGCGCTGGACGCACACACATCCAAATGTGGGAGCAACTGTCTTGATGACCCTAACTTTGGCATCGCTTTTTAAGACAGCCAAGCTCCCACAGCTTCAAGCCGTGTGACCTTCAACCACATATCTGTAGTGGTCTAATGAAACCGGACACCCATTTAGGCGAGAATGCTCGCCAGATCGAGGTGTCAGATGACCAAACAACGCCGCTCCTTTACTCCTGAATTCAAACGCGAGGCTGCCGACCTCGTGCTCAAACAAAACTACAGCTACATCGAAGCCAGCCGTTCACTCGGCATTGGTGAGTCGGCATTGCGCCGCTGGGTTGACCAGATTCAGAAAGAACATAAAGGCATCACCCCGCAGAGCAAGGCTCTGACTCCGGAACAGCAAAAAATTCAGGAGCTGGAAGCCCGGATTGCTCGGCTTGAGCGAGAGAAATCAATACTAAAAAAGGCTACCGCGCTCTTGATGTCGGAAGATCACGAGCGTTCGCGCTGATTGACCAGTTGAGTGCACATGAGCCGGTTGATTGGCTGTGCAAGGTGTTTGACGTCACGCGCTCGTGTTACTACGCCCAGCGCCTGCGGCGCCGCACGCCCGATGTTGAACGGCTTCGATTGCGAAGTCGCGTCAGTGAGCTGTTCTCGCAAAGTCGCAGCTCTGCGGGCAGTCGCAGCATCTTGTCGCTGATGCGTGAAGACGGTGAGCAACTCGGTCGATTCAAAGTGCGTAGCTTGATGCGCGAGCTTGATTTAGTCAGCAAACAACCTGGCTCCCATGCCTACAAACGAGCAACAGTAGAAAGACTGGATATCCCGAACACATTGAACCGCGAGTTCGACGTGCCAGCGCCCAATCAAGTCTGGTGCGGCGATATCACCTACATTTGGGCGCAAGGAAAGTGGCATTACCTGGCTGTCGTCCTGGATCTTTGTACGCGTCGGATCGTGGGCTGGGCGCTGTCGGAAAAGCCAGACGCTGAGCTGGTGATCAAAGCGCTGGATATGGCTTACGAGCAGCGTGGCAGGCCTTCGGATCTGCTATTCCACTCGGACCAGGGATCGCAATATGCAAGCCGACTCTTTCGCCAGCGGTTGTGGCGATACCGCATGCGCCAGAGCATGAGCCGACGAGGAAACTGCTGGGATAACGCACCGATGGAGCGCGTATTTCGCAGCTTGAAAACAGAATGGATACCGACCGTGGGCTATCGAACTGCGCAGGAAGCACAGCGCGATATCAGCCATTTTTTGATGCATCGCTACAACTGGATTAGGCCTCATCAATTCAACGATGGGTTGGCCCCAGCGCGGGCCGAGGAAAAACTTAACGTCGTGTCCGGGATTAGTTGACCACTACAATCGCTACCGATTCAGGCAGCGTGTTCTTTCCATTCGGCTCTATAACGCAGCATCGCGTTCAGCCTGACTAACAAAACACGCATGCATGCGATTAGCGCAACTTTTGCGCGTTTGCCTTTGTCGCGCAGTGCTTTATAGCGGGCCTGGAATTCAGGCTGTTCCCGGATGACAACCCAGCAGGCCATGTAGAGCGAGCGACGCACGGAAAACCTCCCGCCGCTAATGTGACGCGCACCTTGGTGTTTCCCACTGTCGTTGTTATACGGAGCGAGGCCCGCTAGCGCCGTGATCGGACGCCTGCCAATCTCGCCCAGCTCCGGCAGATATGCCATTAGGCTAGCCGCCGTAATGAGCCCGATGCCCTTAACTGAGCACAGGCGTTCGACCTTTTCGCGGTCTAGCCTGTTGGCGGTTTCGCGAATCAGCTGCTCTATCGCGTTCACAGCCTTGCTCAAGTAGTCGATATGGCTCTGCAACGCCGGTTTTACTACGTCGCAGGAGGCTGTTTTCAGGCGCCTTCTGTCATCGTCCCTCTGCTGAACAAAGTTCTCTCGCTGCTGGACTAACGCGCGCAACTCGTCATGTTCCGGGCTGGTGATTCGGCTGCTTGGTGAGTCGAGAACCGCTGCGAACTGCGCAAGAGACTTTGCGTCTATCGGGTCGGTTTTAGCGTGTTGCCCCATCGCCCTGGAAAAACTCTTGGCCCGACGGGGATTGACGCAGATGACATTAAGGCCCGCAGCCTGAAGCGCCTTCATGACTTTGCGCTCATAACCGCCAGTAGCCTCCAACACCACGCGTCCGACCTGGTGAAGCAATAGCCACCCAATCAACCCAGGGAAATCTTCTTCGGCGTTAGCGCAATTTACCCCAACGTCAACCTGATGAACTCGAGCTTCAAGGCTGTCCTTGGAAACATCAATGCCTGCTGGATAGGAAAACATAGCCAAACCCTCTTACACTAAAAGTGAGAGCGCTCTGGCTTGGCCCACGCTTGTAACTGTTCGAGGTGGGCTCGTTCAACTGTTCGGGCTCATGTCCAGAGCGGAGAAGTGAGTGGCAGCATGGGCTCCCACACGTGCTTTAAGCACTTCGGGCATTCAGCTTGCCACTCACCCTCTCACTCTCAGCTTAATCCCGTATCAAGACACAAGGGGGCTTGCTCCCGATAGCGGTGGTTCAGCCAATTAATCTATTGCCTGATACACCGCCATCGGGAGCAAGCCCCCTCCCACATTTAACTGGGGCTAGGGCTGTAGAAACGCTCGCTTGTGAGGTTGTTCACGCCCCCAAACCAAAGTTGGACAGCTTCTTGCAATACCGCCACCAGGATGCCTCCCGGCGTCAAAAGTTTGCTTTACGTTACGAGGAATACCGGTGGTGGATCGCTCTCAAATGCTCGGCACGGCCCGTACGACCCTGACTGACCTCTCGCGGGGCAATCTGGGTGTGCCGTTGTTGTTGCTGGTGATGCTGGCAATGATGATGTTGCCGATGCCGCCGTTCCTGCTCGACGTGTTCTTCACTTTCAACATCGCCCTGTCGGTGGTGGTGCTGCTGGTGTGCGTGTATGCCCTGCGGCCCCTGGATTTTGCGGTGTTCCCGACGATTTTGCTGGTGGCGACCCTGCTGCGCCTGGCGTTGAACGTGGCCTCTACCCGCGTGGTGATGCTTCATGGCCAGGACGGCCACGCCGCGGCCGGTAAGGTGATCCAGGCCTTCGGTGAAGTGGTGATCGGTGGTAACTACGTGGTCGGTATCGTGGTGTTCGCGATCCTGATGATCATCAACTTCGTGGTGGTGACCAAAGGCGCCGGACGGATTTCCGAGGTGAGCGCGCGGTTTACCCTCGACGCCATGCCCGGCAAGCAGATGGCCATCGACGCCGACCTCAACGCCGGCCTGATCGACCAGAACCAGGCCAAATCGCGCCGCCTGGAAGTGGCCCAGGAAGCCGAGTTCTACGGCTCCATGGACGGCGCCAGCAAATTCGTGCGCGGTGACGCCATCGCCGGCCTGCTGATTCTGTTCATCAACCTGATCGGCGGCATTGCCGTGGGTATCTTCCAGCACGGTATGACCTTCGGCGACGCGGGCAAGGTCTACGCCTTGCTGACCATCGGTGACGGTTTAGTGGCGCAATTGCCATCACTGTTGTTATCAACAGCCGCTGCAATCATGGTGACCCGTGCGTCGGGCTCCGAAGACATGGGCAAGCAGATCAGCCGGCAGATGTTCGCCTCGCCCAAGGCCCTGGCCGTGGCGGCGGGCATTATGGCGATCATGGGTATCGTGCCGGGCATGCCTCATGTGTCGTTCCTGACCATGGCCGCATTGGCCGGCGGCGGTGCCTACCTGTTTTGGAAAAAGCAAAACGCAGTCAAAGTGCAGGCGCTGCAGGAGGTCGCGCGCCAGCAGGAGCTGCTGCCATCCCCGGCCCGTGCCCAGGAAACCAAGGAGTTGGGCTGGGACGACGTGACGCCCATCGACATGATCGGCCTGGAAGTCGGCTACCGCCTGATTCCGCTGGTGGACCGCAACCAGGGCGGCCAATTGCTCGCGCGGATCAAGGGGGTGCGCAAGAAGTTGTCCCAGGACCTGGGCTTTTTGATGCCCACCGTGCACATCCGCGACAACCTCGACCTGGCGCCCAGTGCCTACCGCCTGACGCTGATGGGGGTGATCCTGGCCGAAGCCGAGATTTACCCGGACCGCGAGCTGGCGATCAACCCCGGCCAGGTGTTCGGCAGCCTCAACGGCATTACCGCCAAAGATCCGGCTTTTGGCCTGGAGGCGGTATGGATCGAAATCAGCCAGCGCAGCCAGGCGCAGTCCCTGGGCTATACCGTGGTGGACGCCAGCACCGTGGTCGCCACCCACCTCAACCAGATTTTGTACAAGCACTCCCACGAGTTGATCGGTCACGAAGAAGTCCAGCAATTGATGGGTTTGCTGGGCAAGGCCTCGCCAAAACTCGCCGAAGAGCTGGTGCCGGGCGTGCTGTCGCTGTCGCAACTGCTCAAAGTGCTGCAGGCGCTGCTGGCCGAACAGGTGCCGGTGCGCGACATTCGCAGCATTGCCGAGGCCATCGCCAACAATGCCGCCAAGAGTCAAGATACCGCCGCGCTGGTGGCGGCGGTGCGTGTCGGATTGTCGCGTGCAATCGTGCAAAGCATTGTAGGGCTTGACTCTGAGCTGCCTGTGATCACCTTGGAACCAAGGTTGGAACAAATATTGCTCAATAGTATTCAGAAGGCAGGACAAGGCCAGGAAGAGGGCGTTCTGTTGGAGCCAAGCATGGCTGAAAAACTGCAGCGTTCGTTGATCGAGGCCGCGCAGCGCCAGGAAATGCAGGGCCAGCCGGTGATTCTGCTGGTGGCAGGCCCGGTCCGGGCAATGTTGTCGCGGTTCGGGCGCCTGGCAGTACCGAATTTGCACGTTTTGGCTTATCAGGAAATTCCTGACAACAAGCAAGTGACTATCGTCGCGACAGTAGGGCCCAACGGCTGAGGGTAGTGGGTTATGCAAGTGAAGCGTTTTTTCGCCGCCGATATGCGTCAGGCCATGAAACTGGTCCGTGATGAGCTGGGCGCCGACGCCGCGATTATCGGTAACCGTCGTATTGCCGGCGGTGTCGAGCTGACGGCTGCCCTGGATTACACCCCCCAGGCCCTGGCGCCGCGCGTGCCGAACATGGAGCTTGAAGACGAGCTGCGCAAGACTGCCTCGCGCATCGTCTCGGCCCAGGCCGAACTGAGCATGCGCGGCGACAGCGATGCCACCACCAATCGCCAGTTGTTCGCCGGCCTGCCGCTGACGGCTGCCGAGCCGTTGGTCGAGCCCACTTTCATCGAACCGCCGCGTCCTGCCGCGCCCGCCCCGGCCGCCGCAGTCGACCAGCGCGCGTTCGACTCGATGCGCTTTGAACTCAATGGCCTGCGCGAGTTGCTCGAAGTGCAGCTCGGCTCGCTGGCCTGGACCCAACTGCAAGGCAGCAAACCGCAACAGGCCAACTTGTGGCGTCGCCTGCAACGCATCGGCCTGTCCGGCCCGTTGTCCCGCGACCTGTTGGCGCTGACCCACGAAATCGAAGAGCCTCGCCAGGCCTGGCGCATGTTGCTGGCCCACTTGGCGCGGATGATCACCACGCCACAGATCGAACCCTTGGAAGAGGGCGGAGTGATCGCCATGGTCGGCCCGGCCGGCATGGGCAAGACCACCACGCTGGCCAAGCTTGCCGCCCGTTATGTGCTTAAGTACGGCGCCCAGAATATCGCGCTGGTGAGCATGGACAGCTACCGTATCGGCGCCCAGGAACAGCTCAAGACCCTGGGCCGCATCCTCAATGTGCCGGTTACCCATGTCGACCCCGGTCAATCCCTGGCCAATGCCCTCGACCCGCTGCTGCGCAAGCGCGTGGTGCTGATCGACACCGCCGGCCTGCAAGCCAGCGACCCGGCGTTGCGTATGCAGCTCGAAAGCCTGGCCGGGCGTGGCATCAAGTCAAAAAATTACCTGGTGCTTGCAACCACCAGCCAGAAACAGGTTCTTACCGCTGCGTATCACAGCTACAAACGCTGCGGGCTGGCCGGTTGCATCCTGACTAAACTGGATGAAACCGCCAGCCTGGGTGAAGTGCTGAGCCTGGCTATCAGCCACGAACTGCCGGTGGCTTACCTGACCGATGGGCCGCGGATCCCGGATGATCTGCATCTGCCGCGCCGTCATCAGTTGGTCAGCCGCGCCGTCAGCGTACAAATGCAAGACGAGCCTAGCGAGGAAGCGATGGCCGACATGTTCGCCGATCTCTATCACAACCCGGCAAAACGGGTCGGTTGAGTCAGATGAACACCGTGAAAAGTATCTACATCGATGGTCTGCAAGCGATTCACGCGGCCAAGCCATGTAGCCTGCGTCTAAGCAAGACAAGGTAAAGAAATAAAATGGGCAGCATGCATCCCGTACAGGTGATCGCGGTGACCGGCGGCAAAGGTGGCGTCGGAAAAACTAACGTGTCAGTGAATTTGTCCCTGGCCCTGGCAGAACTTGGCCGTCGCGTCATGCTGCTGGATGCTGACCTGGGACTGGCGAACGTCGACGTTCTGCTGGGGTTGACGCCCAAACACACGCTTGCCGATGTGATCGAGGGGCGCTGTGAGCTGCGCGATGTGCTGCTTCAAGGCCCTGGCGGGATCCGCATCGTGCCGGCCGCCTCCGGCACCCAGAGCATGGTGCACCTGAGCCCGGCGCAGCATGCCGGCCTTATCCAGGCATTCAGCGATATCGGCGACAACCTCGACGTGCTGGTGATCGACACCGCCGCCGGGATCGGCGAATCCGTGGTCAGCTTCGTGCGCGCGGCGCAGGAAGTGTTGCTGGTGGTCTGCGATGAACCCACCTCGATCACCGACGCCTACGCCCTGATCAAATTACTTAACCGTGACTACGGCATGAACCGCTTCCGCGTACTGGCCAACATGGCCCAGAGCCCGCAGGAAGGGCGCAACCTGTTCGCCAAGTTGACCAAGGTCACGGATCGCTTCCTCGATGTCGCCTTACAATACGTCGGTGCAGTTCCCTACGACGAGTGTGTGCGCAAGGCTGTGCAAAAGCAGCGTGCGGTCTACGAAGCGTTCCCTCGTTCCAAATGCGCATTGGCGTTCAAGGCTATTGCCCAAAAGGTCGATACTTGGCCGTTGCCCGCCAACCCACGGGGGCATCTGGAGTTTTTCGTCGAGCGATTGGTACATCAGACGAGCGCAGGACCCGTGCTATGACAGCGAACGGCTATAACGCCTACAAGAAGTCCGCCCGTGACGGTCAGGGCGAGTTGATCGAGCGTTATGCGCCGCTGGTCAAGCGCATCGCCTATCACCTGCTGGCACGCCTGCCCGCCAGCGTCCAGGTCGAAGACCTGATCCAGGCCGGCATGATTGGCCTGCTCGAAGTGTCAACCAAATACGATGCCACCAAAGGCGCGAGTTTCGAGACGTATGCGGGTATCCGTATCCGGGGCGCCATGCTCGATGAAGTGCGCAAGGGTGATTGGGCGCCTCGTTCGGTACACCGCAATACGCGCATGGTCAGTGACGCAATTCGCGCAATTGAAGCAAAAACCGGTCGCGACGCTAAAGATCACGAAGTTGCGGCCGAACTCCAATTGAGTCTCGACGATTATTACGGGATTTTGAACGACACCTTGGGCAGCCGCCTGTTCAGTTTCGACGACCTGTTGCAGGACGGTGAACATGAAGGGCTGCACGAGGACGGCGCGAGTACTCATATGGAGCCGGCGCGAGACCTGGAAGATGAACGCTTTCAGGGTGCGTTGGCGGACGCGATTGCCAATTTGCCTGAGCGTGAGCGACTGGTATTGGCGCTGTACTACGACGAAGAGCTGAACCTCAAGGAAATCGGTGAGGTCCTGGGGGTCAGCGAATCGCGAGTCAGCCAGTTACACAGCCAGTGCGCCGCTCGCTTGCGGGGGCGTTTGGGAGAGTGGCGAGCGCGCTGACAGGCAGTGTGGGGACACTGCAAAGCGATACCGCGAAGGTGATGGATCTTCGCGGGTTCGGCCCGTGGTGCCCCCGGCAGTCCTTTTTGTGTAATGCCTGTTGATTGAAATGACGCGTCCAGGTGCTGGGCGCGTTTAAGACTGCTTGGAGGTCGAATTGGACAAGAACATGAAAATCCTCATCGTTGATGACTTCTCAACGATGCGGCGGATCATAAAAAACCTGTTGCGTGACCTTGGGTTCACAAACACGGTCGAGGCGGATGATGGCCTTACGGCGATTCCGATCCTCAACAGCGGGAGCATCGACTTTCTGGTAACCGACTGGAACATGCCGGGCATGACCGGTATCGACTTGCTGCGTCATGTGCGGGCCGACGAAAAGCTGCGCAGCCTTCCCGTGCTGATGGTCACCGCCGAAGCCAAGCGTGAGCAGATCATCGAAGCTGCCCAGGCGGGTGTTAACGGTTACGTGGTCAAGCCATTCACTGCACTGGCCTTGAAAGAGAAGATCGAAAAAATCTTCGAACGCATCCACGGCTGATGCCATCGCGGGGGAGCTATGGAGCATAACGAAACGTCACAGGGAGACTTTGAGTCGACCCTGAAAAAACATGCTCACCAGTTGGTCGACAGCCTTGAAAAAGGCCAGTTCGGCGACGCGGTGCAGTTGATCCATGAGCTCAACCAGACCCGTGACCGCGGCCTGTATCAGGAAGTGGGCAAGCTCACACGCGAGCTGCACAGTGCGATTGTCAATTTCCAGATTGACCCGCACATGCCCCAGGCCGAAGAAATCTCACAGATCACCGATGCCACCGAACGCCTGTCCTATGTGGTCAGGCTGACTGAGGCGGCGGCCAACCGCACCATGGACCTGGTGGAGAACGCCACGCCCCTGGTCAACGGCATGGCCACTGAAGCCCAGGCCCTGAGCGCCGATTGGGGCCGCTTCATGCGCCGGGAAGTCGGGGCTGAGGAGTTTCGTGAGCTGGCACGTCGGGTTGAAGGCTTCTTGTCGCGCAGCGAGCAGGAAAACCGCACGGTTTCCAGCAACCTCAACGATATTTTGCTGGCCCAGGATTACCAGGACCTCACCGGTCAGGTGATCAAGCGTGTGACCCAGTTGGTCACCGAAGTGGAAAGCAACTTGCTCAAATTGGTGCTTATGGCAGGCCAGGTTGACCGTTTTGCCGGCATTGAACATGACCGCGAAGCGATCCTCTCGGAAAAAGATCCACAAAAACATCTCGCCAAGGGTGAAGGTCCGCAGATTCATGCCGATAAACGTGAAGACGTTGTGTCAGGTCAGGATGACGTAGATGACCTGTTATCCAGTTTAGGCTTCTAAGGAGCACCCACATGAGCTTCGGCGCCGATGAAGAGATCCTTCAGGATTTCCTTGTAGAGGCCGGCGAAATTTTAGAGCAACTGTCCGAGCAACTGGTCGAGCTGGAAAGCCGCCCGGATGATGCGAACCTGCTCAATGCAATTTTTCGCGGTTTTCACACTGTAAAAGGGGGCGCCGGCTTCCTCCAGCTCCATGAGCTGGTGGAGTGCTGCCACATCGCCGAGAACGTGTTCGACATCCTGCGCAAGGGTGAGCGTCACGTTGATTCGGAGTTGATGGACGTGATTCTCGAAGCACTGGATGCGGTCAACGGCATGTTCAGCCAAGTGCGTGAACGTGCCCCGATCACGGCGGCCACGCCGGAACTGTTGGCGGCCCTGGCGCGCTATGCAGAGCCTGCGGACACTTGCGCGCCGGTGGTTGAAGCGGCGCCGGAGCCTGTGGCGGAGCCTGAAGCGGATGTCACGGACACTGAGTTCGAACAACTGCTCAACTCCCTCAGTGCCGTCAAGGCCGAAGCCGAAGCACCGGCCGCCGAAGCCCCGGCAGCGGCGCCGACCAGCGAAGACATTACCGACGCGGAATTCGAATCGCTGCTCGACCAGCTGCATGGCAAAGGCCAGTTCGCCGCTGATGCGGTGGCGCCTGCCGCTGCCGCTCCTGCACCTGCCGCAGCGGGCGGGCCGGTCAGCACCGACATCACCGACGACGAATTCGAAGCGTTGCTCGACCAACTGCACGGCAAAGGCACCTTTGCGGCCGACGCCTTGCCGGCAGTCGCCGCCACCGCCGCTGCGCCTGCCGCCCCTGCGCAGCCTGCCGCTGATGGCCTGATCACGGATAACGAATTCGAAGCCCTGCTTGACGATTTGCACGGCAAGGGCAAGTTCAGCGAGGTTGCACCTGCCGCCGCTACGGCAGCACCGGTTGCCGCCAAAGCGGCTGCACCCGCCAAAGCTGCCGCTCCAGCCGCTCCAGCCGCCAAACCGGCACCTGCCCCAGCGGCGGCGCCGGCTGCGGCCCCAGCGCGTGCCGCCGCCGCGGCGCCGCCTGCGGACAAACCCGCCAGTGAAGCCGAAACCACCGTGCGCGTGGACACCGCGCGCCTGGACGACATCATGAACATGGTCGGCGAGCTGGTGCTGGTACGTAACCGCCTGGTGCGCCTGGGCCTGAGCAGTGGCGATGAAGCCATGCAAAAGGCCGTGTCGAACCTCGACGTGGTGACCGCCGACCTGCAAACCGCCGTGATGAAAACGCGGATGCAGCCGATCAAGAAAGTCTTCGGCCGCTTCCCGCGCCTGGTGCGTGACTTGGCGCGCCAACTGAAGAAAGAGATCAACCTGGAACTGGTGGGTGAAGAAACCGACCTCGACAAAAACCTTGTCGAGGCCCTGGCCGACCCGCTGGTCCACTTGGTGCGCAACGCGGTCGACCACGGCGTCGAAACCCCGGAAGAACGCGAAGCCTCGGGCAAGTCCCGTGGCGGCAAAGTCATCCTGGCGGCGGAGCAGGAAGGCGACCACATCCTGCTGTCGATCACCGATGACGGCAAGGGCATGGACCCGACCATCCTGCGCAATATCGCGGTCAAGCGTGGCGTGATGGACAAGGACGCCGCCGACCGCCTGACCGACACCGAGTGCTACAACCTGATCTTCGCCCCTGGCTTCTCGACCAAGACCGAGATCTCCGACGTGTCGGGCCGTGGCGTGGGCATGGACGTGGTGAAGACCAAGATCAGCCAGCTCAATGGTTCGATCAACATCTACTCGACCAAGGGCCAAGGCTCGAAGATCGTGATCAAGGTGCCGTTGACCCTGGCGATCATGCCGACCCTGATGGTGATGCTGGGCAACCAGGCGTTCGCCTTCCCGCTGGTCAACGTCAACGAGATCTTCCACCTCGACCTGTCGCGCACCAACGTGGTGGACGGCCAGGAAGTGGTGATCGTGCGCGACAAGGCGCTGCCCCTGTTCTACCTCAAGCGCTGGCTGGTTGCATCGGCCGCCCATGAAGAGCAGCACGAAGGTCATGTGGTGATTCTCTCCGTGGGTACCCAGCGTATCGGCTTTGTCGTCGATCAACTGGTGGGCCAGGAAGAAGTGGTCATCAAGCCTTTGGGCAAAATGCTGCAGGGAACCCCGGGCATGTCGGGTGCGACCATCACCGGTGACGGTCGGATCGCGCTGATTCTCGATGTTCCGAGCATGCTCAAGCGTTACGCCGCTCGGCGTATTTGATTCTGGTGGGGCAGGGCGGTCTCGCCCGCCCCACCTAACGGAGTGTTTATGGCAGTCAAGGTCCTGGTGGTGGACGATTCGGGTTTCTTCCGCCGCCGCGTCTCGGAAATTCTTTCCGCCGATCCAAGCATCCAGGTGGTCGGCACGGCCACCAACGGCAAAGAGGCGATTGATCAAGCCATTGCGCTGAAGCCGGACGTGATCACCATGGACTACGAGATGCCGATGATGGATGGCATCACGGCAGTCCGGCACATCATGCAACGCTGCCCCACCCCGGTATTGATGTTCTCCTCGCTGACCCATGAAGGCGCCCGAGTGACCCTCGATGCGCTGGATGCCGGTGCGGTGGACTTTTGCCGAAGAATTTCGAAGACATCTCGCGCAACCCCGAGAAGGTCAAGCAGATGCTGTGCGAGAAAGTCCACAGCATCTCGCGCAGTAACCGCCGCAGCCTGTTCAGCGCGCCGACACCGACACCGACGCCTGCCCCGGCAGCGGTGGCTCCGCCGGCTGCCTCCAGCCGTGCCTCGTTCGGTCGCCCGGCGCCCGCGCCGCTTGCACGGCCTGCACCGCCACCGGTACGCACGTCGGCCCCGGCCACTGCAACGGCGCATTCGCCGGCACCCAAGCGCAAAGCCTACAAGCTGGTCGCCATCGGCACCTCCACGGGTGGCCCGGTCGCCTTGCAGCGCGTGTTGACCCAGTTGCCGGCCAACTTTCCGGCGCCGATCGTGTTGATCCAGCACATGCCCGCCGCGTTCACCAAAGCCTTTGCCGAACGCCTGGACAAGCTGTGCCGCATCAGTGTCAAGGAAGCCGAGGATGGCGACATTCTGCGCCCTGGCCTGGCGCTGCTGGCCCCCGGCGGCAAGCAGATGATGGTCGACGGCCGTGGCGCGATCAAAATCCTGCCGGGCGATGAGCGCCTCAACTACAAGCCGTGCGTGGACATCACCTTCGGTTCGGCGGCCAAGTCCTACGGTGACAAAGTTCTGGCGGTGGTGCTCACCGGCATGGGCGCCGACGGCCGTGAAGGCGCGCGCCTGCTCAAGCAGGGCGGCAGTGCGATCTGGGCCCAGGACGAAGCCAGCTGTGTGATCTATGGCATGCCCATGGCCATCGTCAAGGCGGACCTGGCCGACGCCGTGTACAGCCTGGACGACATCGGCAAGCATTTGGTGGAGGCCTGCCTCTAATGGATGTGTTGAGCCTGATCGGCATCACCATGGCGTTTGTCGCAATCATTGGCGGCAACTACCTCGAAGGCGGCCACCTGGGCGCCTTGGCCAACGGGCCGGCGGCGCTGATCGTGATTGGCGGCACCGTGGGCGCCGCGTTGCTGCAGTCGCCGATGAGTTCGTTCAAGCGTGCAATGCAGATCGCGATCTGGATCATTTCCCTCCACGCGTCGACTTGGCCGGTGGCATCGACCGCGTGGTCAACTGGAGCCTCACCGCCCGCAAGGAAGGCCTGCTGGGGCTGGAAGGCGTGGCCGATGCCGAGCCCGACAGCTACGCGCGCAAAGGCTTGCAGTTGCTGGTGGACGGCGCCGAGCCGGAAGCGATCCGCAGCATCCTTGAGGTGGATTTCTACACCCAGGAAAGCCGCGACATCAACGCGGCCAAAGTCTACGAAAGCATGGGCGGTTACGCGCCGACCATCGGCATCATCGGTGCGGTGATGGGCTTGATCCATGTGATGGGCAACCTCGCCGACCCTTCGCAACTGGGCAGCGGGATTGCCGTGGCGTTCGTTGCCACCATCTACGGTGTGGCCAGCGCCAACCTGGTGTTGTTGCCGGTAGCGAGCAAGCTCAAGTCGATTGCCATGCGCCAATCCCGTTACCGCGAAATGCTGCTCGAAGGCATCCTGTCGATTGCCGAGGGCGAGAACCCGCGCTCCATCGAATTGAAGCTCCAGGGCTTCATGGACTGATGGATATGAACAATGACGTGTGGCCAGCGAGCTTGCTCGCTCACCCCTGTGAGCGGGGCGGTTACATAAGTGGTGTACAGAGAGGTGCCTGCCTGTGAGCCGTCGCCGCCGCGAGCCTGAAGAACACGTCAACCACGAGCGCTGGCTGGTGTCCTACGCGGACTTCATCACCTTGCTGTTTGCGTTTTTCGTGGTGATGTATTCCATCTCGTCGATCAACGAAGGCAAGTACAAAGTCATTTCCCAGGCGCTGATCGGCGTGTTCAACGACGCCGACCGCGCGCTCAAGCCGATCCCCATCGGTGAAGAGCGACCCAAGACCGTGACGCCGGCCAAGCCGCTGGTCAACGACAGTGACGAAACAGCCGCCGGCGTGGGGGGCACCAGCGACCCGCTGAAAAGCATCGCCGATGACATCAGTGCCGCGTTCGGCGACTTGATCAGCTCCAACCAGATGACCGTGCGCGGCAATGAGTTGTGGGTAGAGATCGAACTCAACTCCAGCCTGTTGTTCGCCAGCGCCGATGCAATGCCCAGCGATCAGGCGTTCACCATCATCGACAAGGTGGCGGCGATCCTCAAACCGTTCGAGAACCCGGTGCACGTCGAGGGCTTTACCGACAACGTGCCGATCAGCACCGCGCAGTACCCGACCAACTGGGAACTGTCATCGGCGCGTGCCGCGAGCATCGTGCGCATGCTCGCGATGCAGGGCGTAAACCCCGGGCGCCTGGCCTCGGTGGGGTACGGCGAGTTTCAGCCGGTGGCCAATAACGCCACGCTGGAAGGCCGCGCGCGCAACCGGCGCGTGGTGTTGGTGGTCTCGCGAAACCTGGATGTGCGCCGCAGCCTGACCGGGACCGGCACCGCCAATGCAACACCGGACGCGGCCCTGAAGCGCGCTGGCACACAAACTGCACCGGCCCCGGTAAAACCGCTGGTTCGGCAGAGTGCCGTCAATTCTCCGTCACCGGCTCAATAACCTATGCAATGTCTCGGTCGCGCTTGTGCCCACCGGGAGGAACCATCCGAATGAGAGTCTGGGCAGTTGCCAATCAAAAAGGTGGAGTCGGCAAGACCACCACCTCCATCGCCTTAGCCGGCTTGCTGGCCGAAGCGGGCAAGCGCGTGGTCGTGGTTGACCTTGACCCCCACGGCTCGATGACCAGCTACTTCGGCTATGACCCGGATGCGCTGGAGCACAGCTGTTTCGACCTGTTCCTGCACAAGGGCAGTGTGCCTGGCGACTTGCCCGGCCAATTGCTGCTGCCAACCAGCAACGAGAGCATTTCCCTGTTGCCGTCCAGCACCGCGCTGGCCACCCTGGAGCGTCAGTCGCCGGGGCAGAGCGGCCTGGGCCTGGTGATCGCCAAGACCCTGGCGCAACTGTGGCAGGACTTCGACTACGCGATCATCGACAGCCCGCCGTTGCTCGGCGTGCTGATGGTCAATGCCTTGGCGGCGAGCCAGCAACTGGTGATCCCGGTGCAGACCGAACACCTGGCGGTCAAAGGCCTGGAGCGCATGGTCAGCACCTTGGCCATGATCAACCGCTCGCGCAAGCAGCCGCTGCCGTACAGCATCGTCCCCACCTTGTTCGACCGCCGCACCCAGGCCTCCCTCGGTACCTTGCGCGTATTGCGCGACGCCTACCCGCAGAGCATCTGGAACGGCTACATCCCGGTGGACACGCGCCTGCGCGATGCCAGCCGCGCCGGGCTCACGCCTTCGCAGTTCGACGCCAAGAGCCGTGGCGTCATGGCTTACCGTGCGTTGCTCAAGCATCTGCTGTCGCAGCAACTCGTGGCGCAGGTGGCTTGATGATGAACCGCCCCGTTGAACTCAAGACCAAGACCCGGCCGCAACTGGCGCTGGAGTCCTACCTGGACGCCCTGCTGCAAGACGCGACCGCAGAAGAATTACCGGAACCGATCCTGGTGCTGGAACCGGCGGTAGAAGTGCCGCCGTCGGACGCCCTGGATGAGTTCCAGTTGGCTGTATTGGAAGAGCAGGCCCGCGATGCACACGCCGCGCCGCTGACCGTGGCGCCCGAGGCGCCGGTTGTCGTGGAAGCGCTGACGCCGCCGGTGGTGGTCGAGCCGGTGGTGCAAGTGCACCTGCCGCCCAGCATCACACCGCCGCCGGTCACCGGCGACGGTCGTCCGTCGTGGGCCGCCGAGCCGTTCGAGTGCTTGCTGTTCGACGTCGCCGGGTTGACCTTGGCGGTGCCGCTGGTGTGCCTGGGCTCGATCTATTCCCTGGAAGGCCAGGAATTGACGCCGCTGTTCGGGCAACCGGAGTGGTTCCTCGGCATCCTGCCCAGCCAGGCCGGCAACCTCAAGGTGCTGGACACCGCGCGCTGGGTGATGCCCGACCGCTACCGCGATGACTTCCGCCAAGGCTTGCAATACGTGATTTCGGTGCAGGGCTACGAGTGGGGGTTGGCGGTGCATCAAGTCAGCCGCTCGCTGCGCCTGGATCCCAATGAAATCAAATGGCGCAGCCACCGGGGCCAGCGGCCTTGGCTGGCGGGCACCGTGATCGAACATATGTGCGCGTTGCTCGACGTTGCCGAACTGGCCGAATTGATCGCCAGCGGTGCCGTCAAGGCGATGCCTGCCAACAAACGCAGTTGATTGAACAATAAGGGCCGCGCGCAAGTGTGGTCAAAAGCAGTAAATACGCCGCCTACATCGGCATCTGAAGGGGTCAGAGATATGAACAAGTCAGCGTCCGCACAAGGTTTGGATGATCCGATCCTGCAATGGGTTACCTTCAAGCTGGACAACGAGACCTACGGCATTAACGTGATGCGCGTGCAGGAAGTGCTGCGCTACACCGAGATCGCTCCGGTTCCGGGTGCGCCGAGCTACGTACTGGGCATCATCAACCTGCGCGGCAACGTGGTGACGGTAATCGACACCCGCCAGCGCTTCGGTCTGGGTACCGTCGAAGTCAGCGACAACACCCGTATCGTCATCATCGAAGCCGACAAGCAAGTGGTCGGCATCATGGTCGACAGCGTGGCGGAAGTGGTTTACCTGCGCCAATCGGAAGTGGAAACCGCGCCGAACGTGGGCAACGAAGAATCGGCCAAGTTCATCCAGGGCGTGTGCAACAAGAACAACGAACTGCTGATTCTGGTTGAGCTGGACAAGATGATGAGCGAAGAAGAATGGTCGGAACTGGAGAGTATCTGATTGTTCTTTGAGGCTGCGGTGATTGTCCTGGCCCTGTTGTGGGCCGGGACCCTGGGTTTTTTGCTGCGCTACCTGCGCCAGCAACGGGAATTGGCGATGCAGCAGGCCGAGCGCGACGCTGTGCGCGACCGGCGTGTATTGGAGCTGGTCAAGCGGGTCGACCAGTACCAGCGCAGCGCGGTGAAGGTCGGGGATGAGGTGCATGAACTGCGCGCCATTCTCGCGCCGTTGCCGGACAAACTGGTGCAGCTCGAGCAGCGTGATCCCGCCAGCCTGTCGTTCGCTCAGGCCGCGAAATTGGTCGGCATGGGCGCGACGGTGGACGAGCTGACCCAGTCGTGCGGGCTGACCCAGGCTGAGGCGCAGTTGATGAGTAAGTTGCACAAGGGCTGAGTGCGACAAGCTTGTCACTTGCTGCCGCACTTTTGCTACGGGTTCAAGGTCCACATCCTTCAAGCACCTTTGAATCCAGGAGTACCTCGTCCATGACCAGCCCCAAGGCACTGTTGATCCTCCACGGCAAGCAAGCCCTCAACGAGGACGTGCGCGCAGCCGTGCAGGCCCGGCGTGAGCAGGGCTGGGAGCTGGCGGTACGGGTGACCTGGGAGGGGGGCGACGCCCAGCGCTTGGTCAACGAAGCCCTGGACGACGGATACACCTGCCTGATCGCCGGTGGCGGCGACGGTACCTTGCGCGATGTGGCCGAAGCGATGGCCCTGGCCAGGACCGACGCCAGCCTGGTGCTGATGCCCCTGGGCACCGCCAATGATTTCGCCAAGGCCGCCGGTGTGCCGCTGGAGCCGGCCCTGGCGCTGGCGATGCTGGACGTGCCGCCGCGGGCGATCGACCTCGGCCAGGTCGGCGGGCAGATCTTTCTCAATATGGCCACCGGCGGCTTCGGCAGCCAGGTCACCGCCAACACCTCCGAAGACCTGGAAAAAGTCCTGGGCGGCGCCGCCTACCTGTTTACCGGCTTGACGCGTTTCAGCGAATTGACGGCGGCCTATGCCGAGCTGGACGGGCCGGATTTTCATTGGAAGGGCGAGCTGCTGGCGCTGGGCATCGGCAATGGTCGCCAGGCCGGCGGTGGGCATGAGCTGTGCCCGGGTGCCATGGCCGATGATGGCTTGCTCGACGTGAGTATTCTGCCGGCACCCCAGGAGGTGGTCGGCACGTTGCGTGAGCTGATGAGCAACGGGTGGGGCCTGGACACCATGTTTGTCCGCGCGCGCCTGCCGTGGGTCCGGATCCAGCAGGCTGAAGGGCTTTACATCAACCTCGACGGTGAGCCGCTGCAGGGTGACGATCTGCGTTTTGAAGCCTTGCCCAAGGCGCTTCGTGTGCACCTGCCGCTGGGTTCGCCGCTAGTCATCCAGGCTGATGATCTGCTCGCGCACCGCGAATAACACCAGGCCCGCGACGTCGAATATCTGCAGGCGCTTCATGATTTGCGAACGGTGCGCTTCCACGGTCTTGATGCTCAGGCCCAGGCCGTGGGCAATCTCCCGGGTGGATTTGCCACGCACGATCAGGCGCAGGATCTCCAATTGGCGCGCCGTAAGGTTATGGCTGTGGCCGGCAGGCGCGCTGGTCGCCTGGTTACGCACCAAGGCCTGGTTGATCACGGTGTGGGCGATGGCCGGGCTCAGGTAGCGCTCGTTGTTGGATAAGGCCGCCAGCGCGTGTTCCAGCTCATTGGCGGTGGTGTCCTTGAGCAGGTAGCCATGGGCGCCGGCCTCCAGCGCACACATGATCAACTGCGGGTCGGTGTGCATCGACAGGATCAGCACTTTGCTCCTGGGGTAGGCGCGCTTGAGTTGCTGCAAGGCATCCAGGCCGCTGGTGTGCTTCATCGACAGGTCCAACAGGACGATATCCGGCTGCAGCGCGCTGAACTGCTCCAGCAATTGCGCGCCATCGCTGGCTTCGCCGGCCACCGCATAGCCGGGAATGTCTTGGATCAGCGCGCGTACGCCGGCCCTGATCAGTGCGTGGTCATCCACCAGCAATAATGTACAGGTCACTCGAGAACCTTAGGGGAGCTGGCCCGTTCGAGGGCGCGCGGCGCCCAGGGGAAAAGTGCTTCGATGCGCGTGCCGGCGCCAGGCTGGCTGCTCACGGACAGGGTGCCTCCCAACTGATCGATCCGCTCGGCCATGCCGGCCATGCCCCGTTGGCCTTCGCTACCTGGGTCGATGGCGGGCGAAAAGCCCTGGCCGTCATCACAGATACTCAGCGACAGCCCTTCAGGCAGGCGTTGCAGGCGAACCAGCACGTTGCGCGCCTGGGCGTGGCGCAGCATGTTGGTCACCGCTTCCTGGGTAATGCGAAAGGCCGCCACGGCCATTTCTTCGGGGATGCCGGTCAGCCGTTGCTGGCATTCCAGGCTCCAGTGCACCGGGGTGTTTGCCAGCGTCTTGAGCAAGTGCGCGCGCAGGCTGGCTTCCAGGCCCAGGCTGGCGAGCTGTCGCGGGTTGAGGATGGCGGACACGTCGCGCACCTTGGCCAGGGTCTCGTTCAAGGTGTTGCACAACACGCTGCACTGGCTTTGCAGTTCGTCCGGCAGGCGCCGCTTGAGCCATTCGCTTTGCAGCTTGGCGGCGGTCAGCAGTTGGCCGATATCGTCATGCAATTCGCGGCTGAGGCGGTGGCGTTCGTTTTCTTGCACTTGCAACAGGCGCTTGGCCAGTTCGTGAGGCTGGAACTTGATGGACTTGCGCGAATACCACTGCTGCAGGCCCACCACCAGCAAGATAGCGAGGTTGAGCAGCAACACCATCAGCGGCAGCGGCGCGGATCGAACGTAGGCCCACAGGCTCAACAGCAGCGAGCCAAGGCACAGGGTGAGGATCAAACGGCGTGCATTGCTGCGGGACGCGGACCTGGCAATGAGTGTCTTGAGGCTGGCATTCATAGCGGATGGAGCCAATAAAGGTTCGCTGCGGGAAGACCGGTCACGGCGGCTGAGCGGTCTTGTTTGGAATACGTTATCGAGTCGTTTATTCGCATCATGAAGTTGGGTCACTTCGAGCGCAGGCATAGTACCACCACTCTTACCGTTGGTCGCCTGGTGCCATGACCGGCAGGCTTACTTGGCGGCGGCCTTGCCCCAGGCGGCATTCCCGGAGTGTAGGCAGTGAGAGGAAGTTGTCGTACTTGAGTGGGGGTGTGGTGATAAACATTAATAGCTAATTGATATCTATGCGCGCCGTTTTAACGGGTGAACAAGCTTCTGGGCTGTAAAGAACACGCGAGTTGAAGACGACCCATCAACTCGCGTGATGCAGGCGTTGCTGCGGCTTATAACTGAAGCTTTTTTGCGGAATCTGCAGGCTTACCGTGGCAATCAAGGTGGTTTGCTCGGTGTCGTCCATGCCCAGCTCACCCGTGCGGGTGTCGATCAATTCCAGTTGCCAGGCCAGCAGGCTCAAGCAGGCGTGCAACGCGTCCAGCGCCTGATCATGCAATTGCAGGGGGCTGGCGGCGTTGGCGATCAGATACTCGATATGCCGGGAGAATTCGCTGATAGCTTGCAGGGCCAGGCTGTCGGCTGTCTCGGCCAGTTTGGCCAAGCTGTTTTTCATGCACTCGATGGCATCGCTGTCGTCGCGGATCAAGTGCAGATGGCTCAAGCATTCTTCTGATTTTGCCAGCAGTTTTTCTGCTTCAATCAAGAACTCGGGGAAGGTGGTCTGCCATTCATTTGCGCTATTCATCATGCAAGCCTCCACAACATACGGTCGGGTGATGAGATGTCGCACTGGGTGGATGGCTTAAAAATAGCGCTGAAATTTGGCTTGGACCTGTAGGTCGCTTCTGATTTTTTAGTAAGACGTTTATTGGAATGACGGCAAGGGCCGTGCGTAGCCTTGGTGAGTGGGCTTTGTTGCACACCTTCACTTGCCGTGACATGGACGTCTGAAAGGCCTGTGGGCCGAGGGCTTGGCATGGCAAACAAAAAAGCCTGACTCCATTCATGCAATGAGAATGGCGTCACATTAATGGCTATTAGATACTGCGAATATCAGGTTTTGCCTGATTGTGCATAGGGGAACCCCTTACATAGCGGAACCTTGCGTCGATTTGAATGTCACGCAACGTCGCTGTACTGCCGTCTGGAGAGGCCCGCGCAGTAAAGCATGATGTCAGTGTGACATCAATCAATTTCCGTGGCACTTTACAGGGGGTCAAGGTCTGGCATTTGCCGCCGATAACTAGCTCAAGTGAACTGCATAATCCGTTCGCGCCACATTTCCAGCGCACATCAGGAGCATTTAATGGCCGGCATTCTCGACACCGTAGATCAACGTACGCAACTGGTGGGTGAGAATCGCCTGGAGATCCTCATGTTCCGCCTGTTCGGCCGGCAACTGTTTGCGATCAACGTGTTCAAGGTGCAGGAGGTCCTGCAACTGCCCAAGCTCACGCTGATGCCCCAGCGCCACCCTTTGTGTGTGGCGTGGTCAACCTGCGTGGCCAGACCCTGCCGGTGATCGACCTGTCCCAGGCGATCGGCATGCGCCCACTGGTACCGGGCCCGAACAGCACCATCATCGTCACCGAGTACAACCGCTCGGTGCAGGCGTTCCTGGTCGGTGGCGTGGACCGCATCGTCAACATGAACTGGGAAGCCATCCTGCCGCCGCCGACCAGCGCCGGGCGCCAGCATTACCTCACCGCCATCAGTAAGGTCGATGACCAGTTGGTGGAAATCATCGACGTCGAAAAAGTCCTCGCCGAAATCGTGCCCTACAACGCCAAGGTCTCGCGTGAAAAACTCGAAGACCCGGTGCTGGAACGTGCCCGTGGGCGCGAAGTGCTGCTGGTGGACGACTCCAACGTTGCCCTCTCGCAACTGCGCGACACCCTGGGCCAACTGGGCGTGAAGATGCACATCGCCAGCGACGGCCTCAAGGCGTTGAACATGCTCAAGGCCTGGGCCGATGAGGGTCACGTGATGACCGACAAACTGCTGATGATCTTCACCGACGCCGAAATGCCCGAGATGGACGGCTACCGCCTCACCACCGAAATCCGCAACGACCCGCGCCTGCGCAAACTCTACGTGGTGCTGCACACCTCGCTGTCGGGCAGCTTCAACGAATCGATGGTGAAGAAGGTCGGCTGCGACAATTTCCTGTCCAAATTCCAGCCCGACAAACTGGTGGATGTGGTGCGTCAGCGACTGATGCTGGACGAAGCCTCGGCTTGACCTTAGGGTTGCACTCTTTGCCCCCCGAGGAATGCAGGCCCATGCTTCGTCTCAGCGCGTTGTACCGTTACCCCTTGAAGTCCGGCAAGGCCGAAACCTTGCAGGCTGTCGGCCTGGATAAACTCGGGCTGGAGGGCGATCGACGCTGGATGCTGGTGGACGAAGCCAGCGGGCGTTTCCTCACGCAGCGCGCCGTGGCGAAGATGAGCCAATTGTCGGCGTTGTGGAACGCTGCCGGCGGGCTCACCCTGAGTTCGCCGGGCTACCTGCCGTTGGACGTGGCGTTGCCCGGCAGCGCCAACGAACTGCGCGGCGTGACCATTTGGCGCGACACCCTGCGTGTGCCGGATGCCGGTGACGCCGCCGCTGCCTGGGTCAGCGATTTCATCGGCAAGCCGACGCGCCTGGTGCAGATGCCCGTGGAATATGCGCGCAGCACCCAGGCGGGTTATGGCCGCGATGATGACCAGGTGGCGTTCGCCGATGGTTACCCGTTGCTGCTCATCGGCCAGGGCTCCCTCGATGACCTCTGCGCAAAAATCGGCCGCCCCATGCCGATGCTGCGTTTTCGCCCCAACCTGGTGATCGAAGGCGCTGAAGCCTTTGCCGAGGACGGCTGGAAGCGCCTGCGCATCGGCGATATCGAATTTCGTGTGGTCAAGCCCTGCTCGCGCTGCATCCTCACCACCATCGACCCACAGACCGGCGAGCGCAGCGCCGACCGCGAACCCTTTGCCACGCTGCAAACCTACCGCAACACGCAAGAGGGCGCGATGTTCGGCCAAAACCTGGTCAACGACGGGGTAGGGCGCCTGGAAGTAGGCATGCCGGTGACTGTCCTGGAATAATTTTCAGTGCCCATAAAAAATGCCCGTCTCGCAGGAGACGGGCATTTTTTTGTTCGGTTGAACCCTCAGCCGCGGTATTCGCACAGGTAAGCGGTATCGACGGCGACCTTCAGCTGGAACTTGCTGTTGGCTGGTACGTTGAACTGGCTGCCGGCGGCGAAGGTTTCCCACTCGGCGTCAGGCAGCTTGACGATAAGGGCGCCGGAGACCACATGCATGATTTCACGCTGGGCCGTGCCGAATTCGTATTCGCCCGGGGCCATGACGCCGATGGTCGCCGGACCTTCTGCGGTGCCGAAAGCGATCGACTTGACGGTGCCGTCGAAGTACTCGTTGACTTTAAACATGGGCGATTCCTCGGAAAAGGGTCTGAAAAGGTCGGCCAGTATGCCCAAGGCCAACGGGGCTGCCTAGACCGGCAAAATCAGCGGCAGCAGGCGCGCGGTGTTGCGCGCATCTTCGAGTGCCCGATGTTGCTGGCCATGGAACTGCATCCCCGCCAATTGCAGGGCGCCATTGAGCCCCAGGGGCTTGTCCAGGCGCCGGGCCTTGGCGAAGCGCTGCTTGAGGTTCACATGGGGCTTTTCGGTGAGTGCGCTGGCCAGGCCATTGCGCTGCCATTCGAGCTCCAACTGCGCGCGATCATAGTCGCCCCAACTGGCCCAGCCCTCCAGGCGCGGTTGATGCTGGCCCAGCCAGCGTTCGAACAGCGGCCACACCTCGGTGATGGGCGCCGCGCTGTCGATGTTCGCCTGGGTGATGTGGGTGAGCTGGCGGCAAAACGGCGTCAGCAAGGGGCGGCGCAGCGGCCGCACAAAGCGCTGGAAGTGGTCCAGTTCGCGGCCCTGGCGGTTGACCAGGCTCGCGCCGATCTCGATGACTTCCATTTCCGTCACGGGCCAGCCGCCTTCATCCGTTGTGGCTTCAAGGTCAATAATCAGCCAATGAGGCATCGTGCAGGTTCCCGTACTCGTCTCTTCCTGATGGGGATAGAGCGTAGCCCGGCCTTGTAGTTCCGCCCAGGGCCTATTCAATCTCCAGTAAAACCTGGCGATTGCGCACCTGATCGCCGGTTGCGACTTGCACGCCTTTGACGATGCCATCAATGCCCGCGGTCAGTGGATGCTCCATTTTCATGGCTTCCAGCACCAGCAGCAGTTGGCCTTTGCTCACACGCTCACCGGCATTGACGCGCACATCGACAATGGCGCCGTCCATCGGTGCCTTGAGCGTACCGCTGCCGGCGTCGGCCTGAGGGTTGGCGACGGGTTGGGTGCGGTTGGTCAGCGCCAGGCCCGGCAGCCACAGGCGGTCGCCGTCGAGGTGGTAGGCGATGCGACGGCGAATGCCGTTGAGCACAAACGTGGCGTGACGGCCGTCGGTGGTGAGCGGCAGGGCGGCGGCGGTGACGCTGTGGATCTGGTCGTTGACCTCAAGGCGGCAGGTCCAGGGCGTGCTGGCGTTGTTGCGCCATCCCGCCAAGCCTGGGGGATGCGGGCGGGCGCTGTGGTGATAAAACAGCGCGGCGGCCAGGGCGAGTTGTTCGTCGGTCGCAGGCTGTCGGGCAATGACGCTGAAGTGCTCGGCGATAAACCCGGTGGTGAAATCGCCGCCGATAAAGCCTGGATGCGTGAGCAGGTCGGCCAACAGGCGCTGGTTGGTGGTTACTCCGAGCAGTTGCGTGTCTTGCACCGCGCGCAACAACTTGCGCCGTGCCTCTTCGCGGGTGGCACCGTGGGCGATGATCTTGCCTTGCATGGCGTCGTAGAACGGGCCGATGGTATCGCCCTCGCACAGCCCGTGGTCGATTCGCACACCGGGCGCGGGTTCCCAGCGCAGCACCTCACCGGTCTGCGGCAGAAAGCCCTGGGCCGGGTCTTCGGCGTACAGGCGCGCTTCGATGGCGTGGCCGGTCAACGTCACGTCTTCTTGGTCAGGGGCAGCGCCTGGCCGGCGGCGATCTGCAATTGCAACTGAACCAGGTCCAGGCCGGTAATCAACTCCGTGACCGGGTGCTCCACTTGCAGGCGGGTGTTCATTTCCAGGAAGTAAAACCGGCCGTTGCGGTCGAGCAGGAACTCCACGGTACCGGCGCCCACATACGTCACCGCGCGGCCGGCCCTGAGCGCGGCTGCGCCCATGGCCTGGCGCAGCTCGGGCGTCATCACCGGGCACGGCGCTTCTTCAATGACTTTTTGATGGCGGCGCTGGATCGAACAGTCGCGCTCACCGAGGTAGATGAGGTGGCCATGGGTGTCGCCGAACAGTTGGATTTCGACGTGGCGCGGCTCGATCAGCGCCTGTTCCAGAATCAGCTCATCACTGCCGAACGCGTTCTGCGCCTCGGAGCGCGCGGTGCGCACGTGTTCCAGCAAATGTTCGCGCTGATGCACCAGGCGCATGCCACGCCCGCCGCCACCGGCGCTGGCCTTGATCATCAACGGGTAGCCGATGCGCTCGGCTTCCCGTTGCAACGTGGTGTCGTCCTGGGCGCTGCCCTGGTAACCGGCGATGCAGGGCACACCGGCGTCGAGCATGGCCAGTTTGGACAGGCGCTTGCTGCCCATCAACTCGATGGCCTCGACGCTGGGGCCGATAAAGGTGAGGTTGGCCTGCCGGCAGGCGCGGGCAAAGTCGGGGTTTTCCGAAAGGAAGCCGTAGCCGGGGTGGATGGCGTCGGCACCTGTGCGTCGGGCTGCGTCGAGGATGGCCGGGATGTTGAGGTACGACTGCTGCACCGGCGCCGCGCCGATATTCACCGCTTCGTCCGCCATTTGCACATGCAGGGCCTGGCTGTCGGCCTCGCTGTACACCGCCACGGTGCGGTAGCCCAGGGCTTGGGCAGTGCGCTGGATGCGGCAGGCGATTTCGCCGCGGTTGGCGATGAGGATTTTGTTGAATGCGGGCATTGGGTTATCCCTCGGGTTATACGGGTGTCTGTTCCGGCCTCATCGGGGGCAAGCCCCCTCCCACATTTGAAACGCGTTCCCCTGTGGGAGAAGCGTTGCGACGATTCGACTTGCCCCCGATAGCGTCATTTGCACCACCCAGGCTTGCGCTTCTGCACAAAAGCCTGGGTCCCCTCAATCCCTTCTTCACCGGTCACCGCCTCGGCAAACCACTGCGCCGCCTGATCCAGCAGCGGCCCCAACGGCTGTTGCGCGCTGGCCAGCAACAGCGCTTTGGTGCGCGCATTGGCCTTCGGCGCGCACTGCAACACCTGGCCCAGCAACGCGTCCAATCGCTGCGCCAATGCCTGTGGATCGCTTTCGGTAAAGTGCACCAGCCCCAACCGCTCGGCCTCGACCCCATCAAAGCGCGCTGCCGTCAGGGCCAGTCGTCGGGCCTGGGTGAGGCCGATGCGCTTGACCACGAACGGTGCGATCTGCGCCGGCAACAGGCCCAGGCTGGTTTCCGGCAAGCCGAACTGCGCCTTGTGGTCGGCAATGGCGATATCGCTGACGCATGCCAGGCCAAATCCACCGCCCAACACCGCACCTTGCAGCACCACGATCACCACCTGCGAAACGGCTTCGACCTCTTGCAACAAGGCGCCGAAAGCTCGGTTTAATGCGGCCAGCTGATCGCCCGCAGTAACCAGGTCCTTCACATCCGCCCCAGCGCAGAAGTGTCCGCCCGCGCCGCTGATCACCACGGCCCGCACCTGGCTGTCCAATTGCGCCAGGGCCGTGCGCAGTTCGTTGACCATCTGCAGGCTCATGGCGTTGCGGCATTCCGGCCGGTTGAGGGTAATGTGCAGCACGCCGTTGTGCGGTTCGAGCAGTAGAGTGTTCATGGTTTTTCCCCGGCAGGGTGCCCATCAGTTTGCAGATGATGCCCAGCATGATTTCGTCGGCGCCGCCGCCGATCGACACCAGGCGCACGTCGCGATAGGCCCGCGCTACCGGGTTGTCCCACATAAAGCCCATGCCGCCCCAATATTGCAGGCAGCTGTCACTGACTTCGCGGCCCAGGCGCCCGGCCTTGAGTTTGGCCATGGACGCCAGGCGGGTCACGTCCTGGCCCTTGATGTATTGCTCGGTGGCCTGGTACACCAGCGCCCGCAGGCATTCGATTTCGGTGCTCAGTTCGGCCAGACGAAAATGGATCACCTGGTTGTCGATCAGCGCCTTGCCGAAGGTCTGGCGCTCCTTGCAATAGTCGATGGTGCTGTCGATGCAGTGCTCCAGGCCCTTGATCATGTTGGCCGCGCCGAACAGGCGTTCTTCCTGGAATTGCAGCATCTGCATCATGAAACCCGCGCCTTCATGGCCGATGCGGTTGCGTTGTGGCACGCGCACGCCATCGAAGAACACCTGGGCGGTTTCGGAGCTGTGCATGCCGAGCTTTTCCAGGGGCGGGCTGACGCTGACACCGGGGGTGTTCATGGGCACCATGATCAGTGATTTGTTGATGTGCGGCTTGTCGTCGGAGGTGTTGGCCAGCAGGCAAATGAAGTCGGCGCTGGGCGAGTTGGTGATCCACATTTCTGCTGCCGTTGATCACGTAGTCATCGCCATCCTTGCGCGCGTGGGTCTTGAGCCCGGCCACGTCGGAGCCGGCGCCGGTTTCCGAGACCCCGATGCAACCGACCTGCTCGCCACTGATGGCCGGGCGCAGGAATTGCTCGCGCAGCTCATCGGAGCCGAAGCGGGCGAGGGCGGGGGTGCACATGTCGGTCTGCACGCCGATGGACATGGGAATGCCGCCGCAATGGATGGTGCCGAACTCTTCGGCGGCGACAATCGAGTAGCTGTAGTCCAGCCCCATGCCGCCGAACTTTTGCGGCTTGCAAATGCCCAGCAGGCCGAGGTCGCCGGCCTTGCGGAAGATCTCGTGGATGGGAAAACGCCCGGCCTTTTCCCATTCGTCCACATGGGGGTTGATCTCGCGGTCAACGAAGGCGCGCACGCTGCGGCGCAGTTCCTGGTGTTCCTGGGTGAAGATCATGGTTTTGTTCTCCTGTTAGAAACGCGCCACGCCGAAGCTGTTCGGTTGCAATTGCCGTACTTCGGCCTCGTGGCAGATATCCAGCAAAAAACCGAGCAGCGTTCGCGTATCCCGAGGATCGATCAGCCCGTCGTCCCACAGGTTCGCGCTGCCATACAGCGCAGTGGACTGGCTGTCGAGTTTCTGCGCGGTGACCTGCTCCAGCATGTCCAGCATCTTGGGGTCGGGCACCAGGCCATCCTTGAGTTGCTTGGCCTCGGTGACGATACGCAGCACCTTGCCTGCCTGCGCCCCGCCCATCACCGCCGTGCGGCTGTTGGGCCAGGCGAAGATAAAGCGCGGGTCGAGGCCGCGGCCGCACATCGCGTAATTGCCGGCGCCGTAGGAGCCGCCCACCACAATCGTGAGTTTAGGCACCCGTGCATTGGCCACCGCCTGGATCATCTTCGCGCCGTGCTTGATCACCCCTTGCTGCTCCGATTCGGTGCCGACCATGAAGCCGGTGGTGTTATGCAGGAACAGCAGCGGCGTGCGGCTCTGGTCGCACAGCTGGATAAACTGCGCGGCCTTGCTGGCGCCCTTGGGCGTGATGGGGCCGTTGTTACCGATCACGCCGACGGCGCGACCCTGGATGTGCAAATGGCCGCAGACGGTGTGGGCGTCGAACTCACCCTTGAATTCGAGGAAGCGCGAGCCGTCGCCCAGGCGCGCGAGGATCTCGCGCACGTCGTAGGGCTTTTTCGGGTCATCG
The DNA here is from genome assembly GCF_054668275.1 of Pseudomonas sp. S3_A03. Lineage (NCBI taxonomy): Bacteria > Pseudomonadati > Pseudomonadota > Gammaproteobacteria > Pseudomonadales > Pseudomonadaceae > Pseudomonas > Pseudomonas sp. S3_A03. Next base: position 2,288,825 of record NZ_CP162753.1, on the reverse strand, counting down.
GGGATCAATCCCAGCAGTTCGTCGACGGGGTACAGCGGTTCTGTGTAGGTGCGTTGTGGCGCTGCCGGCAGGCGATCATTCCACGGCAGCAGGCCGACGATCTCCCGTACGATGCGCACGCCGTCGGCGTCGTTTTGCGCCAGGTATTCTGCGGTGCCGGCGGTTTGCGCGTGCATCTGGGCGCCGCCCAGTTCTTCATCGGTGGCCACTTCACCCGTCGCGGCCTTGAGCAGGGGCGGCCCGGCGAGGAACAGTTTGGCCTTGCCGCGCACCACCACCACGTAATCCGACAACCCCGGCTGATACGCCCCGCCGGCCGTGGCCGAGCCATGCACCACGGTGATCTGCGGCAAGCCCATGGCCGACATGCGCGCCTGGTTGGCAAAGCTGCGCGCGCCTTCGACGAAGATCTCGGCGGCGTAGTTGAGGTTGGCGCCGCCGCTTTCGGCCAGGGTCACCACCGGCAGTTTGTTTTCCAGGGCGATCTGTTGCAGGCGCAGGGATTTTTTCAGGCCGGTAGGGGAGATGGTGCCGCCCTTGATCGCGCTGTTGTTGGCCACCACCAGCGTGCGCACCCCGCTGACATAGCCGATACCGGCGATCAACCCGCCACCGGCGGCGCTGCCGTCCTTGTCGTCATGCAGCTTGTAGCCGGCCAGGCTGGCCAGTTCCAGGAACGGCGCCCCAGGGTCCAGCAGCAGGTCCAGACGCTCGCGGGGCAGCAATTGGCCGCGTGTGTCGAACTTGGGCTTGGCTTCCTGGGCTTTGCTCAGCAGGTTCTGCTCCAGTTGGCGCAGGTGCTGGAGGCTTTCCAGCAGGGCCTGGCGGTTCTGCGCGAACTGCGGGCTGTGCGGGTCGATCAGGCTTTCAATCACCGGCATGCGCTATTGCTCCGTCTTGAGCACATCGGGTAGATACGCCCGATGAAAACCATTGAAGGGCTCGCTTGGCGGCTGCGCCTTGTGCAGCGGCCAGGCGCGGCTGCCCAGGCTGGCGGCGCCGTCGATGCGCAGGGTGCTGCCGCTGATGAACGCGGCGGCGGGGCTGAGCAGGAACACAATGGCGGCGCTGACTTCCGATTCGGTGCCGATGCGTTTGAGTGGCACATGTTCGCGCAAGGTCGGGATCACTGCCTTGAATGCGCCTTCGTAGGTGTCCATGCCGCTGGATGCGATCCAGCCTGGCGCTACGGCGTTGACCCGCACGCCGGCGCAGGCCCATTCGACGGCGGCGGTCTTGGTGAAGTTGTCCATGCCCGCGCGCGCCGCGCCCGAGTGGCCCATGCCAGGCATGCCGCCCCACATGTCGGCGAGCATATTGACGATGGCGCCGCCGTGCGTGCTCATCGACTGGTTGGAACACTTCCCGCGCCATCAGGAAGCCGCCCACCAGGTTGGTGCGCAGTACGGTTTCAAAGCCCTTTTGATTGATCGAGGCAAGCGGCGAGGGTACTGGCCCCCGGCATTGTTGACCAACCCGTGCACGGGGCCGTGCTCGTTGACGATCTGCGTGACCAGCGCCGTCACCGCCTCTTCGTCGCGAATATCACAGGCGTGCCAATGGGCGCTGCCACCGTCCTCGGTGATTTCCTGCGCGACCTGTTGCAGCTTTGACGCCTTGCGCCCCACCAGAACCACGCGGGCGCCCAGGGCTGCCAGCTCGTGGGCGGTGCACCGGCCAATACCGCTGCCGCCACCGGTGACGATCAGGGTGTGCCCCTGGAAAAGGTCGGCTTTGAAGATCGAGTCGAAAGCCACGGCAGCGCTCCTTATTTGAATTGATCGGCGATGTGTTGCGGCACCGCGATGGGGATTTCCAGCAACTGCTGGGCGAAGGCCTTGCCTTGCGGGTCGATGCGCAAGCTGGCGATACCGCCGCCGCCCAGGGCGTTTTCCAGCAGGAAATTCAGGCTGTGGCTGCCGGGCAGGTACCAGCGCTCGACGCGGCCATACACGGGGTCGAGGACGTGGCTCATCCAGTCGACGACGACTTGTGGGGTCAGCGTTTCGGCGATCCACGGCAGGTACTCGGGCTGGCGGGCGATCACGCCGATATTGCTGTGGTTGCCCTTGTCGCCGGAGCGCGCCACCGCGAGTTTCACCAGCGGCACGCTGGCGTCGGCGCAGCCTTGCGCGGTTGGCGGATCAAGTGGCGCTGCGGGAGTGGCCAATACGGTAGCGGCAGGCAAGGTGCAGGGTGGCGCTTGCCTTCGAACTCGATCAGCGGCTCACACAGGGTTTTGTCGACCAGGAACGAAAACAGCCGAATCAACGGATACACCGTGGGCCGCCCGCCGACGATGCCGGTCAGCCCCGGCGCCATGCCCGTGGCGGCCTGGGCGATTTCGCGGGCGAACAGCACCAGTGCCTGCTTGCTCGGGTGCCGCACCGCCAGTTTCATCACCACCTCGCGGCAGTCGTGGCGCCGGGCGTGGGCGCCATAGGTCGCTTCGCTGCCCAGCAGTTCTATATTCACGTCGGTGTAAGGCGCCCAGCCGCGTTGGCTGAACAGCTGCGAGGTCTTGTGGATGATCGCCTGGCTGACGCGCTCGGCCTTGGCCACCGCGTCGATCCCGGCGATCAGGCAACTGGCGGTGCAGCGGAATCCGTCGGGGTAGGTGGCGCTGACCTTGTACTGGTCGGTCGGCGGCAGCCCTTGGCGCCGCGCAGGTGAACGCGGTTCTCCCCTTGTTGCTGCAAGGTGACCTGGCTGAAATCGCAGATCACGTCGGGCAACAGATACGCGCGCGGGTCGCCGATCTCATACAGCAGTTGTTCGGCCACGCTGAGTTCGCTGATCAGCCCGCCACTGCCGTCGACTTTAGCGACGGTGAACGAGCCGTCGGCGCTGACCTCGACGATGGGAAAACCGATGTGCTCGTAGTCGGGCACCTCGCGCCAATCGGTGAAGTTGCCGCCGGTGCATTGGGCGCCGCATTCGATGATATGGCCGGCGAGCGCGGCCTGGGCGAGCTGGTCATAGTCATGCCATGCCCACTTGAATTCATGCACCAACGCCGCGCTGACGACCGCACTGTCGACGACCCGGCCGGTGATGACGATGTCGGCGCCCAGCGTCAAAGCCTGTGCGATGCCCGGAGCACCGAGGTAGGCATTGGCCGATACGCACACCGGCGGCAATGGCGCGCCGCTGAACATGTCGCGGATATTGGGCAATTGCTTGAGTCGGGGGTGCAGGTCATCCCCGAGCAATACCGCGATTTTCAACGCGATGCCGGCCTTGTCGCAGGCCGCTTGCAGGACGGTGGCGCAGGCCTGGGGGTGGATGCCGCCGGCATTGCTGATCACGCGGATGCCCTGGCGCTGGATCTCGGCCAGCAGCGGCGTGAGCACTTCGACGAAATCCGTGGCGTAACCGGCCTGTGGGTCTTTCAGCCGCGCACCGGCGAGGATCGACAGGGTGACTTCCGCCAGGTAATCGAACACGAGGTAATCCAGCGCGCCGCCGTGTACCAACTGCGCGGCGGCGGTGCAGGTGTCGCCCCAAAGGCACTGGCGCAGCCGATACGAACCGTCTTGCTCATGAGAAATCCTTCCTCGAGTGGCTGGCGATGAGACTACCAAGCAAGCGCTTGGTTTGTAAACATTGGATACAAGTTTCACCCAAGCGCTTGCTTGGTTGGCCGGCACCGCCTAAATTGCCGGCCAAGACGTCAGTAGAAGTAAAGGAGAGCAGCATGGATGAGCAAACAGCCCTGCGGGTGATGCGCACCATGGTCGACGGCGGCCAATTGACCGACCCCGACAGCGCCCGGGGCAAGTTGCTGCAAACCGCGGCTCACCTGTTTCGCCACAAAGGCTTTGAACGCACCACCGTGCGCGACCTGGCAGGCGCGGTGGGCATTCAGAGCGGCAGCATCTTTCATCACTTCAAGAGCAAGGATGAGATCCTGCGTGCGGTGATGGAGGAAACCATCCATTACAACACCGCGCTGATGCGGGCTTCGCTGGAAGAGGCCGGCACCGTGCGCGAGCGTGTGCTGGCGCTGATTCGCTGCGAATTGCAGTCGATCATGGGCGGCAGCGGCGAGGCCATGGCGGTGCTGGTGTACGAATGGCGCTCACTGTCGGCCGAGGGCCAGGCCCAAGTCCTGGCCCTGCGCGACGTGTATGAAGAGCTCTGGTTGCAGGTACTGGGGGAGGCCAAGGCGGCCGGCTACATCAAAGGCGATGTGTTTATCGTCCGACGTTTCCTCACCGGCGCGTTGTCCTGGACCACCACCTGGTTTCGCGCCGAGGGCAGCCTGACCCTTGAGCAATTGGCCCAAGAGGCGCTGTTGATGGTGCTCAAACCTGACTGAGGCGCAAGCTATTAATTTGCCGACGGAAAGTTGTTTCGCCAGGCAAAAACGCCTAGCTTATCGCCATCAATGTGTTGAACGGTGTGTGCCTTGATGTTATCGCCATGGCGGTTGGCTGCAGGACTTACTTTATGGGCACTGGGCACCGCGTGGTGGATGCCGGCTTCGGCTGCGCAACTGGTACGCATCGGCGCGGCGCATTTTCCGCCCTACACCGTGCGCCCGGAGCAGGGCGCCGACACCGGTTTGCTGCCGCAATTGGTCGAGGCCCTGAATGCCTCGCAAAGCGACTACCAGTTTGTGCTGGTGCCCACCTCCATCCCCCGACGTTTTCGCGATTTCGAACAAGGCCGGGTCGACATGGCGATTTTCGAGAACCCCGATTGGGGCTGGAAAAACATTCAACACACAGCCGTCGACATGGGCCTGGAAGATGCGGAAGTGTTTGTCGCGCAGCGCAAGCCAGGTCGTGAGCAGCGCTATTTCGCTGACCTCGATGGCAAACGCCTGGCAGTGTTCAGTGGTTATCACTATGCCTTCGCTCACTTCAACCCCGACCCCAAGTACATGGCCGAGCACTTCAACGCCACGTTGACCTACTCCCATGACAGCAACCTGCAAATGGTCGCCCGTGACCGTGCTGATATCGCCTTGGTGACCCGTTCTTACTTGAGCGACTTCATGGTGCGCAACGCCGACATAGCCGGCACGTTCCTGGTCTCGCAGCGCATCGACCAGGTGTATCACCATTACGCCTTGCTACGGCCCGGGGCGCCGATTACCGGCGAAGCGTTCAGCGCCATGCTCAAGCGTTTGCGCGACAGCGGCCAGATGCTGAAAATTTTCGAGCCGTACCGCATCGATGTGATGGCAGTACCCTGATCGGCTAAATTTGTGCACGCGGCTCACGTCACTTCTTTATCCAGTCGACGCTACCGTGAGCCCTCTCCATGTCCAATCCGAATGACCCGTCGGTCTTGCCCTTGCCGGCCGGGCCGGCCCTGAATGCCGATGAAACCGAAAACCACCTGAGCCTGACCCTGGAAGGCCAGCCACTGGCCCGCTTGCGCCTGGAGCGCGGCGACGAACTGCATGTGCATTGGCAGCAACCCGGCGAGGTGCCGTCCGCAAGGGCGTTGTGGGCCGCCTGCTATTGGTTGTTCGCCAAAGAGCCGACCCGCCAGCGCCTGGCCTGGCACCATGAACATGTGCCGGAGGATGCGTTGCGCAGCGGTTTGCTGCGGACCACCGAGATTGCCGGGCAGTATCACTGTAAGCGCACCCTGTTTTGGCAACTGCCCCAGCCGTGGCTCGGGCATTCCCCTGCTGGCAGTTACCCGCAACAGATGGTTATCAGTGCCGGCAAGCGCCACCCTGCGCGCCCGCCGAAACCACGGGGTGAGGTTTATCGCCGTTTCGACGCGCGCCTGGGTGCCTGGATTTCCCTGCGAACCGTGGAGATTGACGTCGACCTGGCGCGCTTCAATCGCTGGCAGAACAGCCCGCGCGTGGCGAGTTTCTGGCAGGAAAGCGGCAGCCTGCAACAGCATCGCGAGTACCTGGACAAGCTTGAGGCCGACCCGCACACCCTCACCTTGATCGGCTGCTTCGATGACGAACCCTTTGCCTATTTTGAAGCGTACTGGGCCAAGGAAGATCGCATCGCACCGTTCTACGACGCCGCTGACTACGATCGCGGCATCCACATGCTGGTAGGCGAGGAGCATCATCGCGGCCCGCACAAGGTCGGCAGTTGGCTATCGGCGCTGGTGCACTACGTGTTCCTGGATGACCCGCGCACCCAGCGTGTGGTGGCGGAGCCGCGTGCCGACAACGCGAAGATGATCGGCCATATGCACAACCAGTGTTTCCACTGCGAAAAGGAGTTCGACTTCCCGCACAAGCGCGCGGCGCTGATGCTGCTGGGGCGCGAGCGGTTTTTTGAGCGGTGTGGGTTAGCGTGAAGGGGCGCTGATCGTTCCCGTCGTGGGAACGATCAGCGGGCGGTCATACCCGCCGCGCGAAGGTGTCGCTGTGGTTGCCCGAAACCTTGCGGCAGTGCACCAGCGCATCGCGAATCATGAAGTTCACCAGTGTGGGCGAAACCCCCAGCTCCTTGGCGATGTCCTTTTGCGGCACGCCATGCAGGCGGTACATCTCGAACGCGTAGCGGGTGCGCTGGGGCAACTCGGTCAGCGCGTCGGCGATGTTTTCCAGGGTGTTGAAGTTGATGTGCGAGGTTTCCGGCGAGGCGCCGTGAATCACCACATTCAAGCCTTCCTCCTCCGGCCCTGAATATTTGAGCTCCAGGGCCTGCTTGCGGTAGTGGTCGATCGCCAGGTTGCGCACGATCTGGAACAGGTAACTCAACTGGGCCTTGAACGATGAGGTGATCGTAGGCGCCGATTGCAGTCGAAAGTAGGCGTCCTGCACAACGTCTTCGGCACGGGAGCGGCAACCGGTAATGCGTGCCGCGATCTTCACCAGAATCAGCCGATTGTCGACGAATGCCTGGAGAAGGGGTGAGTCGCACCTGCCTGTGGATACTTGTTCCGTCATGGAAATCACCTTGTCGCAAAAGAGGTTGGGAGAGGGCGTCCTTGCTGAGGCCTCCTACACATCGGGCAACAAATTATGCTTAATGATAATTATTGTCAAATGAGAAGACGAACTAATCTTATGCCTTCCGGTTCGATGTGAACCACCTCTCGCTCGGCGCCTGCGACTAATTATTTGCCGGTGCCGTCCGTTCTTCTGGGTGACAGGTCCGTTAGTCAAGCGGCCAAGGATCAGCCACCCGCAGGAGGACGAAATGGGTTTTTACCGTGCACACAGCGTGTTTCAGTGGGGAGTGCTCAAGCGATGAGTGCACCGACCAGACTGCGCCTGTTCTGCCTGCCCTATTCCGGCGCCAGTGCCATGGTTTATGCGCGTTGGCGGCGAAGCCTGCCGGACTGGTTGCACGTGTGCCCGCTGGAATTGCCCGGTCGTGGCATGCGCATGGACGAGCCCTTGCAGCGCGATATCAAGGCGTTGGCCGCGCAACTCGCCGAGGAGATCAGCCATGACCTGAGCGGCCCTTATGCCGTGTTCGGTCACAGTCTTGGCGGGCTGCTGGCCTTCGAGCTGGTCCATGCGCTGGCCGCACGCAACCTGCCGGCGCCACTGGCCCTGTTCGCCTCCGGCACCGCAGGCCCCGCGCGCCGCGATGTCAGCGAATACGCCATCGAAAAGACCGATGCACAACTGATCGACCGCCTGCGCGAGTTGCAGGGCACTGCCGAAGAAGCCTTGGCCAACCCCGAATTGATGCAACTGATGCTGCCAATCCTGCGCGCCGACTTCCTGCTTTGCGGCAGTTTCACCTACGGCCGGCGCGCCGCTGGGCATGCCGATTCATGTGTTCGGCGGCAAGCAGGACAGCGTGCGTGCCGACCAATTGCTCGACTGGCAACTCGATGCCGCCAGCGGCTTCTCCCTCGACCTGTTCGACGGCCACCACTTCTTCCTCGTGCAGCACGAAAGCGCCGTGCTGCGCTGCCTGCGGCGCTACGCCGAAGAACATCTGGCCCGCTGGCGCAATGGCGCGGCGCGGCAACGGGTTGCCGGCTGAAGCCCCCCAATTTCATAATTTCCCGTAAGCCGATTTCAGGCAGGAACCCCATGATGGACGCCTTCGAACTTCCCTCTACTCTGGTCCAGTCCCTTCAACGCCGTGCCGCGCAGACCCCGGACCAGGTGGCCCTGCGCTTCCTCGCCGAGTCCGCCGAGCACAGCGTGGTGCTCAGTTACCGCGACCTCGACCAGCGTGCCCGCACCATCGCCGCCGCGCTGCAAGCCAACGTCGAGCCGGGCGACCGCGCGGTACTGTTGTTTCCCAGCGGCCCGGATTACGTCGCGGCGTTCTTTGGCTGCCTGTACGCCGGCGTGATCGCGGTGCCGGCCTACCCGCCGGAATCCGCCCGCCGTCATCACCAGGAGCGTTTGCTGTCGATCATCAGCGACGCCGAGCCGCGCCTGCTGCTGACCATCGCCAGCCTCGCCGATGGCCTGGCGCAGATCGAGCATGCGCCGCCGCTGCTGAGCGTCGACACCCTCGATGCGCCACTGGCCGACCATTGGATTGCCCCCGACCTGCAACCCGGCGACATTGCCTTCCTGCAATACACCTCCGGCTCCACCGCGCTGCCCAAGGGTGTGCAAGTCAGCCACGGCAACCTGGTGGCCAACGAAGTGCTGATCCGGCGTGGTTTCGGCATTGATCTGAACCCGGATGACGTGATCGTCAGCTGGCTGCCGCTGTACCACGACATGGGCTTGATCGGCGGCCTGCTGCAGCCGATCTTCAGCGGCGTGCCGTGCGTGCTCATGTCGCCGGCGTATTTCCTCGCTCGGCCGTTGCGCTGGCTGGAGGCGATCAGCGAATACGGCGGCACCATCAGCGGCGGCCCGGACTTCGCCTACCGCCTGTGCAGCGAGCGGGTCAGCGAGTCGGCTCTGGATCGCTTGGACTTGAGCCAGTGGCGCGTGGCCTATTCCGGTTCCGAGCCGATTCGCCTCGACACCCTGGAACGCTTCGCCGAGAAGTTCGCCGTCTGTGGCTTCAGCTCGAAGCAATTCTTCGCCTCCTATGGCCTGGCGGAAGCGACGCTGTTTGTCGCCGGTGGCCGCCGTGGCCACGGTATCCCGACGCTGCGCGTCGACGAGCAGGCCTTGGCCGCCAATCGCGCCGAGCCCGGGCAGGGCAGCGCGATCATGAGCTGCGGCACCCCCAGCCCGAACACGCGGTACTGATCGTCGACCCGCACACCTTGAGTGAACTGGCCGACAACCGCGTCGGCGAACTCTGGGCCACCGGCCCGAGCATCGCCCACGGCTACTGGCGCAACCCCGAAGCCACCGCCAAGACCTTCGTGCAGCACGCCGGGCGCACCTGGCTGCGCACCGGTGACCTGGGCTTTATCCGTGAAGGCGAGGTGTACATCACGGGGCGCCTGAAAGACCTGCTGATCGTGCGTGGCCATAACCTGTACCCGCAAGACATCGAACAGACCATCGAGCGCGAAGTGGAAGTGGTGCGCAAGGGCCGCGTCGCGGCGTTCGCGGTGAATGACCAGGGCCTGGAAGGCATCGGCATTGCCGCCGAAATCAGCCGCAGCGTGCAGAAGATTCTGCCGCCCGAAGCCCTCATCAAAGCCATCCGCCAGGCCGTGGCCGAGGCCTGTCAAGAAGCGCCAAGCGTGGTGGTGCTGCTCAACCCCGGCGCGTTGCCGAAGACCTCCAGCGGCAAGCTGCAGCGTGCCGCGTGCGCGCTGCGTCATGCCGACGGCAGCTTCGACAGCTATGCGCAGTTCCCCGGTGTGCAAGCGCCGGTCAGCGAGGCCGCGCCGGAGTCCGCACTGCACAACCGGATCGCCGCGATCTGGTGTGAGCAGTTGCAGGTGGCCCATGTCGCCGCCGACGATCACTTCTTCCTGCTCGGCGGCAACTCCATCATTGCCACCCAGGTGGTCGCACGCCTGCGTGAAACCCTGGGCCTGGAGCTGAACCTGCGCATGCTCTTCGAAGCGCCCACGCTGGCCGCCTTTGCTACCCGCGTTGCGCAGTTGCAACAGGAGGGTGGCGTAGCCCAAGGTGCGATCCAGCCCCTCTCGCGCCAGCACGAACTACCGCAATCCCTGGCCCAGAATCGCCTGTGGATCACCTGGCAACTGGACCCGCACAGCAGCGCCTACACCATCCCCGGCGCGCTGCGCCTGCGCGGCGAGCTGGACGAAGACGCCGTGCGCCTGAGCTTCCAGCAGTTGGTCCAGCGCCACGAAGCCCTGCGCACGCGTTTCTACGAGCGCGACGGCCGGGGCTTCCAGCGCATCGATGAACACGGGGCGTTCGAGCTGCACGTCATCGACCTCAGCGACGTGCCCGCCGTGGAACGCGAAGCCCGCGCGCAGCAGATCCGCGAGGATGAAGCGCGCACCCGGTTCGATCTGGAGAAAGGCCCGTTGCTGAGGGTGACCCTGGTGCGCCTGGATGATGAAGACCACCAGTTGCTGGTGACGCTGCATCACATCATTGCCGACGGCTGGTCGCTGAACATTCTGATCGATGAATTCTCGCGGTTGTACGCCGCCGCTTCACAGGGCCAGCCCCTGGAGCTGCCAGCACTGGCCCTGCAATACGCCGACTACGGCACCTGGCAGCGCCAATGGCTGGCCGAAGGTGAAGGCCAGCGCCAACTGGCGTACTGGAAAGCCCACCTGGGCGACGAGCAGCCGACGCTCAACCTGGTTGGCGATCACCCGCGTTCGGCGCGGCGCCTCAACAGTGCCGCGCGCCACACCACGCGCCTGAGCGTCAACCTCAGCCAAGCGATTCGCCAGACCGCCCAGGCCCATGAGTCCACGCCGTTCATGCTGTTGCTGGCGGCGTTCCAGACCTTGCTCTACCGCTACAGCGGCCAGCGCGATATCCGCATCGGCGTGCCCAACGCCAACCGCCCGCGCCAGGAAACCCAAGGCCTGGTCGGCTTCTTCATCAACACGCTGGTGTTTCGCGCCGAGCTGGACGGGCGCCTGCCGTTCGACCAACTGCTGGCGGCCACCCGCGAGACGGCGCTGGGCGCTCAGGCCCATCAGGACTTGCCGTTCGAGCAACTGCTCGAAGCCTTTGCGCAAGCGCGCGAGCAGGGCCTGTTCCAGGTCATGTTCAACCACCAGCAACGCGACCTCAGCGCCTTGCGCCGCCTGCCGGGCATACTGGCCGATGAACTGCCGTGGCACAGCCGCGAAGCCAAGTTCGACCTGCAACTGCACAGCGAAGAAGACCGTAACGGGCGCCTGAGCCTGTCGTTCGACTACGCCGACGAACTGTTCGACCCTGGGACGATCCAGCGCCTGGCCGAACACTTCAGCCACCTGCTGCAGGCGGTCTGCGCACAACCGCGCCAAGCCCTCGGCGACCTGCCGTTGATGCCGGCGAACGAACCACAACCGTGGGCCCAGGCGCCGTGCGCGCCGGCCCGGCAGTGGTTGCCTGAACAGCTCAATCAAGCGGCTTCGGACGACACCGCAGTGGTCTGGCAGGGCGGCAGCCTGAGCTTCGCCCACCTGCATACCCAGGCCAACCGCCTGGCCCATTACCTGCGCGACAAGGGCGTCGGCCCCGACGTCTGCGTGGCCATCGCCGCCGAGCGTTCGCCGCAACTGTTGATCGGCTTGCTGGCGATCATCAAGGCCGGTGGCGCCTATGTGCCGCTCGACCCGGACTACCCCGCCGAACGCCTGGCCTACATGCTGGAGGACAGCGGCGTACACCTGCTGCTGACCCAGACCTCATTGCTTGACCACCTGCCGACGCCCGCCGGCGTGTGCGTGATTGCCATGGACAGCCTGCATCTGGATCAATGGCCGACCCAGGCACCGGGCCTGAACCTGCACGGCGACAACCTGGCGTACGTGATCTACACCTCCGGCTCCACCGGCCGCCCCAAAGGGGTGGGCAACACCCACGCGGCCCTGGCCGAGCGCTTGCAGTGGATGCAGGCCACCTATCAACTGGACACCACCGACGTGCTACTGCAAAAGGCGCCGATCAGTTTTGACGTGTCGGTGTGGGAGTGCTTCTGGCCACTGATCACCGGTTGCCGATTGGTGCTGGCCGGCCCCGGTGAACATCGCGACCCGCACCGCATTGCGCAACTGGTGCAGGAACACGGCGTGACCACCCTGCATTTTGTGCCGCCGCTGTTGCAGCTGTTTATCGACGAACCGCTGGCGGCCGGGTGCACCAGCCTGCGTCGCCTGTTCTCCGGTGGCGAGGCCTTGCCTGCCGAGTTGCGCAACCGCGTCCTGGCGCAGTTGCCGGCGGTGCAATTGCACAACCGTTATGGCCCGACCGAGACCGCGATCAACGTCACGCACTGGCATTGCCAGGCCGAAGATGGCGAGCGCTCGCCGATTGGCCGACCCCTGGGCAATGTGATCTGTCGCGTGTTGGACGACCAGCTCAACCTGTTGCCGGCCGGTGTGCCGGGTGAACTGTGCATCGGCGGCATCGGCCTGGCGCGGGGTTACCTTGGCCGTGCCGGGTTGACCGCCGAACGCTTCGTGGCCGACCCGTTGGGCGAGCCGGGTGCGCGCCTGTACCGCACCGGTGACCGCGTGCGCTGGAGCAACGATGGAGTGCTCGAATACCTCGGCCGTCTCGATCAACAAATCAAGCTGCGCGGTGTGCGCCTGGAGCCGCAGGAAATCGAAGCACGCCTGCTGGCCCTGGACGGTATCGCCCAGGCCGTGGTGCTGGTGCGCAACGCCACGTTGATCGGCTACTACACCGCCCACACCGCATGGGTGGAGCAGGACGTGAAGGCCGCCCTGGCCGCCGAATTGCCGGAGTACATGGTGCCCGCGCTGCTGATGCGCCTGGACGCCATGCCCCTGAGCCCCAGCGGCAAACTCGACCGCCGTGCGCTGCCGGAACCGGTGTGGCAGGTGCGTGAACACCTCGAACCCGAATCGCCGTTGCAGCAACAAATTGCCGCCATCTGGCGCGAAGTCCTCGGCCTGCCGCGTATCGGCCTGCGCGACGACTTCTTCGCCCTCGGCGGCCATTCGTTGCTGGCCACGCAAATCATCTCGCGCACCCGCCAGGCCTGTGACGTCGAGTTGCCGCTGCGTACCTTGTTCGAAGCCAGTGAACTGGGGGCGTTCGTTGAGCAGATCAGCCTGATCCAGGCCTCGGGCCAGCGTAACCGGCAAACCGCAATCGCCAAGGTCGACCGCAGCCAACCGGTGCCGCTGTCCTATTCCCAGCAGCGCATGTGGTTCCTCTGGCAAATGGAACCGGACAGCCCGGCCTACAACGTCGGCGGCATGGCGCGCCTGCGCGGCGTGCTCGACGTGGGGCGTTTCGAGGCCGCGTTGCAAGCGTTGATCATGCGCCACGAAACCCTGCGCACCACCTTCCCGAATGTCGATGGCGTGGCCTGTCAAAAGGTCTCGCCGCAGACCGGCCTGCGCATGGCCTGGCAGGATATTTCGGCGCTGGATGAAGCCGCCGCGCGCAGCGTTTGCAGGAGTTGGCCGAGCATGAAGCCCACACGCCGTTCAACCTGGAAACCGGGCCATTGCTGCGTGCGTGCCTGGTCAAGGCCGGCGAGCAGGAACACTACCTGGTGCTGACCCTGCACCATATCGTCACCGAAGGCTGGGCCATGGACATCTTTGCCCGTGAACTCAGCGCGCTGTACGAAGCCTTTATCGACGAGCGCGAGTCGCCGCTGGCGCCGTTGCCGGTGCAATACCTCGACTACAGCGTGTGGCAACGCCAGTGGATGGAAGCCGGGGAGCGCCAACGCCAGCTCGATTACTGGACGGCACAACTGGGCAATGAACATCCACTGCTCGAACTGCCTGCCGACCGGCCACGGCCACCGGTGCAAAGCCACCAGGGCGAGCTGTACCGTTTCGATCTCAGCGACGAATTGGCCGCCCGCGTGCGCGCCTTCAACGCCGAACGCGGCCTCACGCTGTTCATGACCATGACCGCGACCCTCGCCGTGTTGCTCTACCGCTACAGCGGCCAGACCGACCTGCGCATCGGCGCGCCGGTGGCCAACCGTATTCGCCCTGAAAGCGAAGGGCTGATCGGTGCGTTCCTCAACACCCAAGTGCTGCGTTGCCGGCTCAATGGGCAGATGCAGGTCGGCGAGCTGTTTGAGCAGGTGCGCCACACCGTGATCGAAGGCCAGTCCCATCAGGACTTGCCGTTCGACCACTTGGTGGAAGCCCTGCAACCGCCGCGTAGTGCCGCGTATAACCCGTTGTTCCAGGTGATGTGCAACGTGCAGCGCTGGGAGTTCCAGCAGAGCCGCCAACTGGCTGGCATGACCGTCGAGTACCTGGCCAACGATGCCCGCGCGACCAAGTTTGACCTCAACCTGGAGGTCACCGACCTCGACCATCGACTGGGCTGCTGCCTGACGTACAGCACTGACCTGTTCGACGAACCGCGCATCGCGCGCATGGCCGCGCATTGGCGCAACCTGTTGGAAGCGCTGATTGCAGGTCCCGAACAACGTCTCAGTGAACTGCCGTTGCTCAATGCCGACGAGCAACGGGCGTTGCGCGGCAGCCTCGGTGTGGAGGCCGGTGAACATCGTCTCGACCAGTGCATCCACGCGCTGTTCAGCCGGCAGGCGGTCAGTCGCCCGGATGCACCGGCCCTGACCTTTGCCGGCGTGACCCTGACTTACGCCGAACTCGACGCCCGCGCCAATCGCCTGGCCTGGATGTTGCGCGAGCGCGGCGTGGGCCCGCAGGTGCGGGTTGGCCTGGCGCTGCCGCGATCGCTGGAAATGGTCGTCGGCCTGCTGGCGATCCTCAAGGCCGGCGGTGCCTATGTGCCGCTGGACCCGGAATACCCGCTGGACCGCCTGCACTACATGATCGAAGACAGCGGTATCGGCCTGTTGCTCAGCGATGCGGCGATGTTCCAAGCCCTCGGTGAACTGCCGGCCACGCTGGCGTGCTGGTGCCTGGAAGACGACTCGCCAAGGCTTGCCGATTACCCGGCGGATGAGCTGCCGTTTATCAGCCTGGCGCAACACCAGGCGTACCTGATCTACACCTCCGGCTCCACCGGCAAGCCTAAAGGCGTGGTGGTCTCTCACGGCGAAATCGCTATGCATTGCCAGGCGGTGATCGAACGCTTCGGCATGCGCCCGGATGATTGCGAGCTGCATTTCTATTCGATCAACTTCGACGCCGCCACCGAGCGTTTGCTGGTGCCGTTGCTCAGCGGCGCGCAGGTAGTGTTGCGTGCCCAGGGGCAGTGGGATGCCGAAGAAATCTGCGGGCTGATCCGTGCCCATCGCATCAATGTCCTTGGCTTTACCCCCAGCTATGGCAGCCAGTTGGCGCAATGGCTGGCGACCCAGCAACAAACCCTGCCGGTGCGCATGTGCATCACCGGTGGCGAGGCGCTGACCGGCGAGCATTTGCAGCGCATCCGTGCGGCATTCCAGCCCCAGGTGTTTTTCAACGCCTATGGCCCGACCGAAACCGTGGTGATGCCGCTGGCCTGCCTGGCGCCGCAGCAGTTGGAGGAGGGCGCCGGCAGCGTGCCGATCGGCAGCATTATCGGTGACCGCGTGGCGTATATTTTCGACGCCGACCTGGCGTTGGTACCGCAAGGCGCGACCGGCGAGCTGTACGTCGGCGGTGCCGGCCTGGCCCAGGGTTACCACCAGCGTCCGGGCATGACGGCGGAACGCTTTGTGGCCGATCCGTTCAGCACCCGGGGCGGCCGTCTGTACCGCACCGGTGACCTGGTGCGCCAACGCGCCGATGGTCTGGTGGAATACCTGGGGCGGATCGACCATCAGGTGAAGATTCGCGGCTTCCGTATCGAGTTGGGCGAGATCGAAACCCGCCTGCTGGAACACCCGGCCGTGCGCGAAGCCGTGGTGCTGGCGCTCGACTCGCCAAGCGGCAAGCAGCTCGTGGCGTACCTGGTCAGCGACCAGGCGCCGGTCACGCTGCGCGATGCGTTGAAGGCCCACCTCAAGGCGCAACTGCCGGACTACATGGTCCCTGCGCACCTGATCGTGCTGGATGCCATGCCGCTGACCGCCAACGGCAAACTCGACCGCCGCGCCTTGCCGCAACCGGACGCCGAGGCCAATCGTCAGCAGTACGTGGCGCCACGCAGCGAGTTGGAGCAAACCCTGGCCGCGATCTGGTGCGCGGTGTTGAACGTGCGGCAAGTCGGCCTGGACGATAACTTTTTCGAGCTGGGGGGCGACTCGATCCTGTCGATCCAAGTGGTCAGCCGCGCGCGCCAGGCCGGGGTTCATTTCAGCCCGCGCGACCTGTTCCAGCACCAGACGGTGCGCACCCTGGCCGCCGTTGCCACGCGCTCCGAGCGCGTCACGGCTGAGCAAGGCGTGCTCACCGGCAGCTCGGGCCTGACGCCGATCCAGCATTGGTTCTTCGACACCGATATTCCTGATCGCCAGCACTGGGACCAGGCCCTGCTGCTCAAGCCGCTGCAACTGCTCGACCCCCAGCGCCTGGAGCAAGCGCTGCTGGCCGTGCTCGAACACCACGATGCCCTGCGCCTGAGCTTCACGCAGCGGGACGCCCAGTGGCACGCCGAACACTTGGCCGTGCCCCAGGGCGGCGTGCTGATGCAGGCGCATGTGCGCGATATGGATCAATGCGCCGCGCTGTTCACCGACACCCAGCGCAGCCTCGACCTGGCACACGGCCCGCTGCTGCGCGCCTTGCTGGTGGATGGCCCCGACGGCCAGCAACGCCTGCTGATCGCGATCCATCACCTGGTGGTGGACGGTGTGTCGTGGCGTGTGTTGCTCGAAGACCTGCAGAACGTCTATCGCCAATTGAGCGACGGCCAGTCGGTGAACCTGCCGGCCAAGACCAGCGCCCTGCGTGACTGGGCCGCGCGCTTGCAGGCGTATGCGGGCAGCGAATCCCTGCGCGAAGAACTGACGGTGTGGCAGCAGCAATTGGCCGGGCCCGCCGTGGCGTTACCGGTGGACCGTGCGCACGGTACGTTGCGTAATCGCGATGCCGAGACCGTCAGCGTGCGCCTGGGCGCCGAACACACCCGCCAATTGCTGCAACAAGCGCCGAGCGCCTACCGCACCCAGGTCAACGACCTGCTGCTGACCGCCTTGGCCCGCGTGCTGTGCCGCTGGAGCGGGCATGCATCGGCTCTGATCCAACTGGAGGGCCACGGCCGTGAACCCCTGTTCGATGAGATCGACCTGACCCGCAGCGTCGGCTGGTTCACCAGCGCCTATCCATTGCGCCTGACCCCGCAAGCGGAGCAGGGCGCCTCGATCAAGGCGATCAAGGAACAACTGCGCGGCGTGCCGCACAAGGGCCTCGGCTATGGCGTGCTGCGTTACCTGGCGGACGACCTGTGCAGGCGGACCCTGGCGGCGTTGCCAACCGCCGACATCACCTTCAACTACCTCGGCCAGTTCGACCAGAGCTTCGGCGGCGATGCGCTGTTCCATCCGCTGGAGGAGCCTGCCGGCCTGGCCCATGACCCGGACGCGCCGCTGCCCAATCAGCTGAGCGTCGACAGCCAGGTGTACGGCGGGGAACTGGTGCTGCGCTGGACCTTCAGCCGCGAACGCCACGACGCCCACACCGTCCGCGAATTGGCCGGGGCGTACCTGGCTGAGCTGCAAAGCCTGATTGCCCACTGCCTTCAGGACGATGCCGGCGGCCTCACCCCGTCCGACTTCCCCCTGGCGCACCTGACCCAGCCGCAACTGGATGCGTTGCCGGTACCGGCCAATGCCATCGAAGACGTCTACCCGCTGACCCCGATGCAGGAAGGCCTGCTGCTGCACACCCTGCTGGAACCGGGTACTGGCCTGTATTACATGCAGGACCGCTACCGTATCAACAGCGCGTTGGACCCTGAGCGTTTCGCCCAGGCCTGGCACGCGGTGATCGCCCGTCACGAAGCCCTGCGCGCCTCGTTCTGCTGGAACGTCGGCGAAGACATGCTGCAAGTGATCCACACCCGGGCAGCACGCCCATTGAATATCTCGATTGGAGCGCCGCGCCTGAGGCCGAGCAGGAGCCGCGCCTGCAAGCGCTGCTCAAAGCCGAGCGCGAAGCTGGTTTCGATCTGCTCAACCAGGCGCCGTTCCACCTGCGCCTGATTCGCGTCGGCGAAGCGCGCTACTGGTTTATGATGAGCAACCACCACATTCTGATCGATGCCTGGTGCCGTTCGCTGCTGATGAATGACTTCTTCGAAATCTACCTGGCGCTCGGTGAAGGCCGCGACGCGCAACTGGCCACGCCGCCGCGCTACCGCGACTACATCGCCTGGCTGCAACGCCAGAACCTGAATGA
Organism: Pseudomonas sp. S3_A03; assembly: GCF_054668275.1. Taxonomy (NCBI): domain Bacteria; kingdom Pseudomonadati; phylum Pseudomonadota; class Gammaproteobacteria; order Pseudomonadales; family Pseudomonadaceae; genus Pseudomonas; species Pseudomonas sp. S3_A03. The sequence goes on along the minus strand of NZ_CP162753.1, from coordinate 2,270,606 downwards.
GGCCCGCCAGTGGTGGCAACACAACCTGCAGGGTTTCGAGCGCACTACGCCGATCCCGAGTGACCGGCCGTTCCTGCGTGAACACGCCGGCCACAGCGGTGGCATGGTAGTGGGCGATTGTTACACCCGCCTCGACGCCGCTGATGGCGTGCAACTGCGCGAATTGGCCCAGGCCCATCAGCTCACCGTAAACACCTTCGCCCAAGCGGCCTGGGCCTTGGTATTGCGGCGCTTGAGCGGGGAGCGTGACGTGCTGTTCGGCGTCACCGTGGCCGGTCGCCCGGTAGACATGCCAGAGATGCAACGCACCGTCGGCCTGTTCATCAACAGCGTCGCGCTGCGCGTGAAACTGCCCGAGGATGACCAGCGGTGCAGCGTGCGCCAGTGGCTGAGCGACCTGCTCGACAGCAATATGCAGCTGCGCGAGTACGAATACCTGCCGCTGGTGACGATCCAGGAACACAGCGAACTGCCCAAGGGCCAACCGTTGTTCGACAGCCTGTTCGTGTTCGAAAACGCCCCTGTGGAAACCTCGGTGCTGGACCGTGCGCAAAGCCTGAACGCCACCTCGGACTCCGGCCGCACCCACACCAACTTCCCGTTGACCGCCGTGTGCTACCCCGGTGATGACCTCGGCCTGCACTTGTCGTATGACCAGCGTTATTTTGACGAAACCACAGTGCAAGGCATGCTCGGCGAGTTCAAGCGCTTGCTGCTGGCGCTGGTGCAAGGCTTCCATGGCGACATGGCCGACCTGCCGCTGATCGGCGAGCAGGAACGCGAGTTCCTGGTGGAAGGCTGCAACCAGAGTGAGCACGACTACCCGTTGGCGCGTAGTTATGTCGAGCTGTTCGAAGCGCAAGTGGCCGCGCATCCGCAGCGGATCGCGGCCAGTTGCCTGGGCCGGCACTGGAGCTTTGACGAACTCAACCGTCGCAGTAACGGCTTGGGTCATGCGCTGGTCGCGGCGGGCGTCGGCCTGGATCAGCCGGTGGCGTTGCTGGCCGAGCGCAACCTGGACCTGCTGGGCATGATCATCGGCAGCTTCAAGGCCGGTGCCGGTTACTTGCCGCTGGACCCCGGCCTGCCAAGCCAGCGTCTGAGCCGCATTATCGATTTGAGCCGCACGCCGTTGCTGGTATGCACCGAGGCGTGCCACGAGCAGGCACTGGAACTGCTGGCGCAATTGGGCTGTGCGATTCGGCCGACGTTGCTGGTATGGGAAACGCTGGCGGCATCAGAGCAGAACCCGGGTATCTACAGTGGCCCGGACAACCTCGCCTATGTGATCTACACCTCGGGTTCCACCGGCCTGCCCAAAGGCGTGATGGTTGAACAGCGCGGCATGCTCAATAACCAGTTGAGCAAACTGCCCTACCTGGACCTGAGCGCGGCGGATGTGATCGCTCAGACGGCCTCGCAAAGTTTCGATATTTCCGTGTGGCAATTCCTCGCCGCGCCGCTGTTCGGCGCGCGGGTGGACATTGTGCCGAACAGCATCGCCCATGACCCCCAGGGCTTGCTCGCACATGTGCAGGCCCAGGGCATCACGGTGCTGGAGAGCGTGCCGTCGCTGATCCAGGGCATGCTCGCCCAGGACCGCATCAGCCTCGACGGCCTGCGCTGGATGCTGCCCACCGGCGAAGCCATGCCACCGGAGCTGGCGCACCAATGGTTGCTGCGTTACCCGCAGATCGGCCTGGTGAATGCGTATGGCCCGGCGGAATGCTCGGATGACGTGGCGTTCTTCCGCGTCGACCTGGCGTCGACCCGAGGCCCCTACTTGCCGATCGGCACGCCCACTGACAACAACCGTTTGTACCTGCTCGATGGCGCGCTGGAGTTGGTGCCTCAAGGGGCGGTGGGCGAGTTGTGCGTGGCCGGTACCGGGGTAGGGCGCGGTTATGTCAGCGACCCGCTGCGCACCGCCCAGGTGTTTGTGCCGAACCCGTTCGGTGCGCCGGGGGAACGTGTACCGCACGGGGGACCTGGCCCGCCGCCGCAGCGACGGTGTGCTGGAATACGTCGGGCGGATCGATCATCAGGTGAAGATTCGCGGCTACCGCATCGAACTGGGCGAAATCGAAGCGCGCCTGCATGAGCAACCCGAAGTGCGTGACGCGGCGGTCGGCGTCCAGGACGGCGCCAATGGCAGGCATCTGGTGGGTTATCTGGTGCCAACTGATGAAACGCTGAGTTCAGGCGAACGCCTGGACCGTATCAAGCAACGCCTGCGTGCCGAACTGCCGGAATACATGGTGCCGCTGCACTGGCTGTGGCTGGAGCGCCTGCCGCTCAACGCCAACGGCAAACTCGACCGCAAGGCCCTGCCGGCGCTGGAGATCGGCCAGTTGCAGGGCCAGGATTACCTGGCGCCACGCAACGAACTGGAAACCACGTTGGCCGCCATCTGGGCCGAAGTGCTGAAAGTCGAAAAAGTCGGTGTGCAGGACAACTTCTTCGAACTGGGTGGGCACTCGTTGCTGGCCACGCAGATCGCCTCGCGGGTACAGAAGACGCTACAGCGCGATGTGCCGTTGCGGGCGATGTTCGAGTGCAGCACGGTGGCGCAGTTGGCCGAATACATTGATGGGCTGGCGGCCAACGAGATCAGCGCGCAGAAGGCGGATCGGTTGAGTGACCTGATGGCGGAGTTGGAAGGGCTGTAGATTTGGTTGCCTGTCAGGGCCTCATCGGGGGCATGCCCTCTTCCACAGTTTGAATGTATTCACAGTCAACCTGTGGAAGAGGGCTTGCCCCCGATAGCGCCCGCCCAGGCACGGCCTATTTGGGCCCGAGTATCTTCACCAGCTTATCCGGCGACGGCGCCCCTTGCTGTTGCTGCAACCCGCCCTTGTCATCCAGGTAGAAAATCGCCGGCGTCGCCGACAGTTCCAGCTCGTCCATCAACTTCATGTTGGCTTCGAGCTTGGCTTCGATATTCGCCGGGATCTTGGTCAGCGCCTGCAATGTGCTGCCTTTGCCGGCGGCTTCGTGTTCTTCCAGGGCTTTTTGCGGGTCTTTGGCGGCGAACAGTGCGGCGGATTTACCGGGGCTGTCTTCGCGAATGATCCCTACCATGATGTGGCGCAACTGCACCTTGCCGGCTTTGACCCACGGCCGCGCCTGTTCCCAGAACATGTTGCAGTACGGGCAGTTGGGGTCGCTGAACAAGTAAACGGTGCGTGGGGCGTTCTTGTCGCCGTCCTGGATCCAGCTGCTTTTTTCCATCTTGGCCCACACTTCCTTGGCCATCGGGGCGTACACCAGTTGTTCCAGGGGCGCGCTGCTCAGGTCATTGCCCTGGGCATCGTACAGGCTGCCGGCGATCACGCTTTTGCCGTCGGCGGTCAGGTACAGGGCCATGCCGTGGTTCTGGTATTGCGCGGCGTAGCCAGTGAGGCCGCTGGGGGCGTCGAATTTGCCGATGATCTTGGCGCCCTTGGCTTCGATCTGTTTGATGGGCGCCGGCCAGTCTTCGGCTTGCACCAGAGTGGCCGCCGCCATCAGCGGCAGCAGGGTCAGCAGGTGGCGGAGGCTTGGCATGAGGGTTTCCTTTCAGGGCGGTGTCGAAGGGTTCCATGGCATGGGCCAGGCTGGCCTGGGACAACTCGCCCAGGTGACTGTTGATCAGGCGTCCGTCGGCTGAGTAGAACAGCGTGGTCGGCAATGCCATGGAACCCACGGCCTGGCCGAGGTGGCCGCTGGCGTCGAACAGCACGTTGTCCAGGGTCAGGCCTTGCGTGGCCAGGTAGGTGCTGACGCTTTGCATGCTTTCGGCCTGGTTGACGAACAGGAAGGTCACGTCGGGGCGTTGGTGCTGCGCGCGTTCCAGTACCGGCATTTCGCGGCGGCACGGCGGGCACCAGGTGGCCCACAGGTTGATCACCAGCGGGCCACCCTTGTAGTCGGTCAGTTGCACCTCTTGGCCATCGGCCGTGCGCAAGGTGATGTGCGGTAGCTGCGTGCCCTTGTCGTAGAGGCTCAGGGCCAGGCTGGTCATGCCCCAGAACAGCAGGCCGGTGACCACCCCGGCGCTCAGCGGCTTGCGCAGCGCCGGGCGCCGCCAGCCGTAGGCCAGCGCGCCCAGGACCAGGGCGACCACGCCGGGCCAGGCGAGAAAACCACCGTCGCGCAGGTCGACCATCTGCAACCAGTCGCTGCTGTAATAATTCCAGTACATCAACACAAAGCTCACGCGCGCTGCGAGCATGCCCAGCAGGAACAGGCTGAACAGCACCGACTCCGGGTTCTCACCGCCACGCTTTGCCACTCGCCAGCCCACCAGGGTGGCGAGAATCAGTGCGCTGATCAGCAGGATGTGATTCAGCGCAATGGCGAAGGTGCCGATGGTCAGGGTCAGCATCAGAGGGCGTCCCGGGCTTGGGTCCAGCGTTGCAGGAAGGCATCGGCATTCACTTCGCCGGTGATGCGCTGGGCGCGGCGTTCTTCACCGTTGGGGCCGATCCACACAAAGCTGGGCGGCCCCGGCACCTTGTAGCGGCTAAGCAGCTCGCGGCTGGCCGCGTTGTCGGCGGTCACGTCCAGGCGCAGCAGGCGTACGTCTTTCAACGCGTCGAGCACGTCGGGTTTACCGAACACCTGTTTTTCCATGATCTTGCACGACACGCACCAGTCGGCGTAGTAGTCCAGCAGTACCCATTGGCCCTGGGCCTTGGCGCTGTCGAGCTGGCTTTGCAGCACGGCCGGGTCGTTAATCGTCATGAAGGCTTGATGGGCGCTCGGCGCCTCGGCAACCCGCGAGCCGCTGTACACCTTCAACGGTTGCCACAGGTCGTCGCTGCCACCGGCGGCGCCCACCACCAGCACGCAACCCCATACACCCAGTACCACGGCGCCGGCGCCGAACAGCATGGCCACGCGGCCGAAATCCTGGGCCAGGCGCCAGCCGCAATAAGCCATCGCCAGCGCCAGCGCGCCCCACAGGCCGAGCCACAGGCTGTCGCCGATGATCGGGCGAAGCATCAGCACGGCGGTGCCCAGGAACAGGAAGCCGAAGACGCCCTTGAGCACGTTCATCCAGGTGCCCGGCTTGGGCAGGAAGCGGTTACCCACGGTCACCAGCAGCAACAGCGGAATACCGATGCCGATACCCATGGCGAACAACACCAGGCCACCGTGCAGCGCATTGCCGCTTTGTGCGATATACAACAGCGCGCCAGCCAGGGGCGCGGTCATGCACGGGCCCACCAGCAGGCCGGACAAGGCGCCGAGAATACCCGCACCCACCAGGCTGCCGCCGCTTTGCTGGCGGCTGACGGTGTCCAGGCGATCGCGCAGGAAGGCCGGCAATTGCAGTTCAAAGAAGCCGAACATCGGCAGCGCGAGGAGTACAAACAGCGCGGCGAAACTGCCCAGGATCCAGGGGGTTTGCAGCCATGCGGCGAGGTTGGCGCCAAGCAGGGCGGCCAGCACGCCCAGCGCCGCATACACCAGCGCCATGCACACCACGTAGCTGCCGGCCAAGGCAAAGCCGCGACGCGCACTGGCGCCACTGCCTACCACCAGGCCGGCGAGGATCGGCAACATCGGCAGCGAACACGGGGCAAACGCCAGCAACAGGCCCAGCCCGAAGAACACCAGCAAGCTCCAACCCAGGCTGCGCTGTTGCAGGCCGCTGGCCAGGCTCTGGTCCTGAGCCTGGGTGGTGGCCGCAACTGCCGGGTTGCCGCCCAGGTCCACGGTGATCGACTGCGGCGGGTAGCACAGCCCCGCATCGGCGCAGCCCTGCCAGCCCAGCTTGACCTGGCCGGTGACGCCGGCCGGGATCTTCACTTCCAGGCCCTGGCGATACACTTGCTGCTCGCCAAAGAACTCGTCGCTGTGGGCTTCGCCCTGGGGCAGCACGGGCTTTTCGGCCAGGCCATCGAACTTCATGCGCTGCTGGTACAGGTAATATCCGTCGGCAATCTGCCAATACAGCTGGGTCTCGCCGCTTTCAAGACGTTCGGAGGTAAAGGTGAATGCCTTGCCCACCGGCAGGAAATCGGGTTTGGTCTCAAACGGGTTGCCCGGCGCGGCCTGGGCGAACCCTGCGAACAACACCAGCAGAAAGGTAAACAGATGCCGCATGGTCAAGCCTTAGTTCGATGCAAGTGAGGCACACAATGTGTGGCGTTGATTAACCGATGATTAACCGGTCGCTATTCTAGAGTGTAGGGATTGCCGGGTGTTGTGAACTTTGACGGCATAATGCGCGCTTAATCCACGGCTTCTCTAATCGCCCCATCTTTTATGAAGGGTTCAGCATGCACGTACTGGTCTGTGAAGACGACGAACTGATCGCCAGCGGCATCGTGGCCGGCCTCGGTGCCCAGGGCTTTACCGTCGAGCGCGTGGCGACGGCCGCTGCCGCGCGGGCGATGCTCAAGGCCGCGACCTTCGACATCATGGTGCTGGACCTGGGCCTGCCCGACGAAGATGGCCTCAAGCTGCTGCAACAACTGCGCAGCCAGGGCCTGGAAATTCCAGTGCTGATCCTCACCGCGCGCGATTCGGTGACCAACCGCGTCGACGGCCTGCAAGCCGGCGCAGACGACTACCTGCTCAAACCCTTCGACCTGCGCGAATTGGCCGCCCGCCTGCAAACCTTGCTGCGTCGCATGGCGGGGCGCAGTGTCAATTTGATCGAGCATGGCCGGTTGAGCTACGACCCGAGCAGCCGCGAAACCTTGCTCGGCGGCCAGCCGGTTGATTTGTCGCGCCGCGAGCAGGCGCTGTTGCAGGCCCTGCTGCACAACAAGGGGCGAGTGCTCTCCAGCGAACAACTCAAAGACAGCGTCTACGGTTTTAACGACGAACTGGAAAGCAACGCGCTCAATGTGCATATCCATCACCTGCGCCGAAAACTGGGGAATGGCATCGTCGAAACCGTGCGCGGCCTCGGTTACCGCCTGGGCCCGGCGGACGACGGCGAGAGTGCGTCGTGAAGAGCCTGCGCCTGCGCCTGACCTTCAAGCTCGGCGCTGCCTTTGTAGTGATCTGGGCCCTGGCGGCGGCCTGGATGCTCAACGATCTGCGTAACCAGATGATGTTTTCCCTCGACCAGCGCCTGGTGGCGTCGGCGCGCATGGTGGCGGGGCTGACCGAACAGATGCCGGGCCTGGCCAGTATCAGCGGCGGCGCGCACTTGCGTACCGAACAGCTGCATGTGCCGGGCGGCATGGCCTGTCAGGTCAGCTCGTTGCGCGGGGAAATCCTCGCGCGCAGCCACACCACGCCGGATCAGGGCCTTGAGTCGCAACGCAGTGGCTTTCGCGACCAGACGATCGACGGCGTAGGCTGGCGCAGCTTTACCCTGTCCCGTGGCGACCTGTTGATTACCACCGCCGACCGCCAGGTGGAGCGTGAAGCGCTGAACATGTCGATCCTGCTGGCGGCGTCGGTGCCGGTGGGCGTGGCCATGCTGGGCTGCCTGTGCCTGCTGTGGCTGGGCATCGGCCAAAGCCTGCTGCCGCTCAACCGCATGCGTGACGCGCTGATGCGGCGCAGTGCCGACTCCCTTGAGCCGCTGCAGATCCACCCGTTGCCCAGTGAGCTCAAGCCGCTGCTCGACACCCAGAACCAACTGTTGCAACGCATCGCCAAGACCATCGAGCGCGAACGCCGCCTGACCGGCGACGCCGCCCACGAACTGCGCAGCCCGTTGACCGCGATCAAGACCCACCTGCAAGTGGCGCGCATGACCGACGGCGCGGCCCGCGACCAGTCGCTGGCACATGCCGAGGAGGGCGCCGACCGCCTGCATCGCACCCTGGAACAATTGCTGCTGCTGGCGCGGGTGGAAGGCAGCCTGTCGTTTGACGATGGCTTGCAGTCCAGCGCCGAAGAGGTCGCGCGGCTGGCGATTGAGGATGCCAATGCGGGGGATAACGCACGTATCGACCTGATCCTGGCGCAAAACCTCACCGGCGCGCCGGTGGAAATGCCCGTTGGCCTGGCGGTTGCGGCCCTGCGCAACCTGCTGGATAACGCCTTGCGCCACACCCCGGCGGACACTCGGGTCGAACTCAGTGTGTTCACTGCCAAGGATCACGTGGTGTTCCGCGTGCGTGACCATGGCCAGCAGATTTCCAGCGAAGACCTGCAATACCTGACCCAGCGCTTCTGGCGCAACGGCAACAGCGAAGGCTGCGGGCTGGGCCTGGCAATCGTGCAAGCGATCGTGCAGCGCTGTTCGTGCTCGCTGAAATTTGACAGTCAGGTCGATGGGTTGCGTGTCGACCTGGGCATGCCACTGCGACGCTGATCCTTTTTCCAAGTGCCAAATAGTTACCGCCCGCCTGGGGTTCAAGCCTTCAGGATGGCGGTAATTTTTTTGTGCTTGAACGGGCCGAAAGACTCGGCCTGTATTGAAAAGGACGGTTCTTATGTTGGTCATCGACACCAGTTTCCCCGCCACCGGTTTCAACGATCGCAACGGCGAGCCCGTTGGGCAGTTGCTTGTGCATTACACCGCGGCGCCTTTTGCGTCGTCCCTGCGCACCCTGACCCGGGACGGCGTCAGCGCTCACTACTTGCTGCCCGACCCGCATGAACCCAGCTATCGCGCCGCCGGTTACGACGAGTTGCGCGCGTTTCGCCTGGTCGACGAAGACAAGCGCGCCTGGCATGCCGGCGTAAGCCAGTGGGACGGGCGGGATAACCTCAATAGCCGCTCGATTGGCATCGAGATCGTCAACCTGGCAAGGGATGACGGTGGCGTGTTCACCTTTCCTGCGTATGGCGAGGAACAGATCGAGGTGTTGATAGCGCTGCTGCGCGACATTCTTGGCCGCTACCCACGGGTTGGGCCGACGGACATCCTCGGACATTCGGACGTGGCCTTTTGGCGCAAGAGCGATCCCGGACCTCGTCTGCCCTGGCGGCGTTTGTTCGAGGCGGGCGTCGGCGCCTGGTTTGATGAGGCGACGCGTGCCATGTACCAGCGCCGGTTTTGCCTCGGGCTGCCGCCGGAGGTGGAAGTGGAGCGGGCGTTCCAGCGCTATGGCTATGCACCGGCCAAAAATCGCCAGGGCTTTGAGCTCCGGACGCGGGCGTTTCAGATGCATTTTCGGGCGCGGGATTATTGTGGGTTTCTGGATGCCGAGACCTGCGCGATTTTGTATGCGCTGAACGAAAAATACCGCGGCCTGTAACGCTGATCGCTTTCACCTTTCAGGCTTGATCCGCCCATAACGATTACCGGCCCTAAATCCCTGCGGCGCTGATGCGTTTCCAGAACAGGAAATCCGTGCGCATGCCCTTGGGCCAGACGCCAACGGATCGGCAGTTTGGTCACCATCATCAGCGTATTGAGGGATCGAGAAATGTCAGTCGCTACCAGTCGTATCGAAGACGCCCAGGTGCATGAAACGCTCTACCAGTTCGACGAGACGCCGCTGCTGGCCCGTCAGCGTCAGCAGGAGTCCAACGCCCGCAGCTACCCACGGCGTATCCCCCTGGCGCTCAAACGTGCCAGGGGCATTTACGTGGAAGACGTGGAAGGTCGCCAGTTCATCGACTGCCTGGCCGGTGCGGGTACCCTGGCGCTGGGGCACAACCACCCGGTGGTGATCCAGGCCATCCAGCAGGTGCTGAGCGACGAATTGCCGTTGCACACCCTCGACCTGACCACGCCGGTCAAAGACCAATTCGTACAGGACCTGTTCGGCCTGTTGCCTGAAGCGCTGGCGCGGCAAGCCAAGATCCAGTTCTGTGGCCCCACCGGCACCGATGCGGTGGAAGCCGCGTTGAAACTGGTGCGCACTGCCACCGGGCGCAGCACCGTGCTTTCGTTCCAGGGCGGTTATCACGGCATGAGCCAGGGCGCGTTGAGCTTGATGGGCAGCCTGGGGCCGAAGAAACCCTTGGGTGCATTGCTGGGCAATGGCGTGCAGTTTTTGCCGTACCCCTATGACTATCGCTGCCCGTTCGGCCTGGGCGGCGCGCAAGGCGTGCGTGTCAACCTGCATTACCTGGAAAACCTGCTCAACGACCCGGAGGCCGGGGTGCTGCTGCCGGCGGCGGTGATTGTTGAAGTGGTACAGGGCGAAGGCGGTGTGATCCCGGCGGACCTCGACTGGCTGCGTGGCCTGCGGCGCATCACCGAGCAGGCCGGTGTGGCGTTGATCGTCGATGAGATCCAGAGCGGTTTTGCGCGCACCGGCAAGATGTTTGCCTTTGAACACGCCGGGATCATCCCGGATGTGGTGGTGCTGTCCAAGGCCATCGGCGGTAGCTTGCCGCTGGCGGTGGTGGTGTATCGCGACTGGCTGGACACCTGGCTGCCGGGCGCGCATGCCGGGACGTTCCGTGGCAATCAGATGGCCATGGCGGCAGGCTCGGCGGTGATGCGCTACCTCAAGGAACACGACCTGGCCGGCCATGCCGCGGCCATGGGCGAACGCCTTGGCGAGCATCTGCGCATCCTGCAACGGGATTTCCCGCAACTGGGGGATATTCGTGGTCGTGGGCTGATGCTCGGCGTGGAACTGGTAGACCCGCACGGTACGCCGGATATCCAGGGCCATCCGCCCGTGGACCGCCAATTGGCGCCGCGTGTGCAGCGCGAATGCCTCAAGCGCGGGCTGATCCTGGAGCTGGGCGGCCGACACGGTAGCGTGGTGCGCTTCCTGCCGCCGCTGGTGATTACCGCCGCCGAAGTCGACCGTGTGGCCGAGATTTTCGGGCGAGCCCTGGCGGCCGCGGTCGCCAGCCTCTAATTTTTCGACGACTTGGTACGTTTCTACAGATATCAGCGCTGCGCGTGGTGCGCAGCCAGCCTTTGAGCAACGGAGAACAGCAATGACCTCAGTATTTGACCGCGACGACATCCTGTTTCAGGTAGTGGTCAACCATGAAGAACAATATTCCATCTGGCCCGACTACAAGGCCGTGCCGGAAGGTTGGCGCACCGTGGGCAAGAGCGGTCTGAAAAAAGAATGCCTGGCCTACATTGAAGAAACCTGGACCGACATGCGCCCGTTAAGCCTGCGCCAGAAAATGGACGGCGCTGCGCTGGCCTGACTCACCCCGTGTGGCGAGCAAGCACGCTTTCTCGCCACCACCGGACGGCTTCTGCGGGTTCACGCGGTCTTGTCTTTTTCCAGCCCGCCCGTAGCGCCCGTCACCACCTGCACACTCAAGCGCGGCGTGGCCAGGTCCAGCCCTGCTTCGTCGAGTTGCCGCTTGAGCGCCAGGTTGAATGCCCGCGACACTTCCCATTGCTTGATCGGCGCCGTCTTGAAGCGTGCACGCAGGATCGCGCTGCCTGATTCGAAACTCTCCACCCCCTGGATCTCCAGCGGCGACCAGATATTGCGGCGCTGTAGCGGGTCGTTGCGGATTTTCTGGCCCACGTCGCGGATCAACTTGATCGCGGCATCGATCTGCATGTTGTAGGGGATCGCCACCCGGAAGATCGCATAGCCGAACTCACGGGAGTAGTTCTTGATGCTCTTGATTTCGCTGAACGGGATGGTGTGCACGATGCCGTCGATGTCGCGCAGGCGCACGGTGCGGATGGTCAGGCCCTCGACAGTACCGAGGTGGCCGCCCACATCCACGTAGTCGTCGATGGCCAGGGAGTCTTCGATGATGATGAACAGGCCGGTGATCAAATCCGCCACCAGCGACTGCGCACCAAAACCGATGGCCAGCCCGATCACACCGGCACCGGCCAGCAGTGGAGTGACGTTCATGCCCATGTTCGCCAGGGCCACGATGGCGGCGATGATAAAGATGGTTACGAACAGCACGTTGCGGATCAACGGCATCATGGTCTGCGCCCGCGCATTCGCCAGGCCTTTGCGCGAACGGGTGAGCGCGTGGTGGATCGCGGTGTCGCTGAGGATCCAGATCAGCCAGGCAAACAGCAGCGTGCCGGCCAGGCCAAACAGCTTGACCGCGATTTCATGGCCCTCGCCTTCGGCAAAGCCAATCAGCGACAGGCCCCACACCCGTAGGCCCAGCTCGATAAACACCAGCCACACCGCCAAGTGGGCCAGGGTGTAGATGAAGCTTTTCAGGCGCTCGGAATACAGCGCATGACGTTTGTGCCGTTGGGGTTTCAGGGCATGGCGCCGCACCAGGCCATTGATCACCATGCACAACACCAGCAACACCGTGCATAACAACGATTGGCGCAGGGCGGTGCTGGTGTCGCCGGCCGACAGGAAGGTGGCAAACAGCGAAATACCCACCAATAACATCGCCGGCAGGTACCAGAAGGTGCCGATGATCGACAGCGTGTCGGTGAGCGCGCGTCGGGTGAGGCGGCGCGACAGCGGCTGGTTGCGGATCAGGTGCGCAATCGGCCGGCGGAAACGCAGGATAAACACGCCGGTGGAGAGCGCCGCCATTACATTGGCCACGGTCGCAGCGGTATGGGCCAGGTGCTGGCCCAGGGCGGTCACCAGGCGCGGGTCGCTCAACGCTTCGCCAAAGGCGGCAAAGCTGCCGATCAGCCACAGTGGGCGAAATGCCTGGTGGCGCAGGATATACAGCGCGCGGTGACGGTGCGGGCCGTCGAGCAGGGAAAAGGCAATCACGCAGATCGCCGAAAAACAGGTACCCACCACCAGCGCGTAGGCCAGCACCATCGCCAGGGATTTGCCCAGGGACGAGGGCAGGGCATAGCTCAGGTAAACCGTGATCACCAATGCGATCAGCCAAGGCCCCAGTTTGCGCAGGGCAAAGCGCAGCATGTCCCAGGTGCGCGGGTGTTGGGGAAGTTCTTCCGGCAGGCCGAAGCGCTCGCGCACACGGTGGCTGAGCCAGATCAGCGCGGCCGCCAACAGGCTCCACACCGCCAGGATCAGCGCAAAACCGAAGATGATCGGCAGCCACTCACTGGCCGGCAGCATCAAGGCGTCGAGTTCCTCCTTGGCCTGGTCGACTTCATTGGACCAGCGTCCCAGCGGGCTGTCGTTACCCGAAAATTGCTGTTCAAAACCGGACAGCGTGCTGCCGATCAGCCCGAGCACACCTTGCTCGGCCACGGGCTGGGCCTTTTGCGTGGCGGCACGCAGCTTTTTCAGGTCGCTGAGCAGTTGGCTGCGCTGCTGGTCGTTTTCCAGGGTCTTGATCACCTCATCCAGCGACTGCCCCAGAGGTACCTCGGCCTGAGGTTGAGCCTTGGCGGTGCCCCCCAACAGTCCGGGCAAACCCACGGCGTGGGCAGGCGAAGTGGGAAGCAGGATGAGCAGGGCGATCAACAGGTAGCAGGGCAGGGCGAACAGACGGGAAAGCACGAGGCGGTCAACCTTGGAGACGGCAGGTTGACCGAGTGTACGAGGGCAGGCGTCATTCGGCCAGTTTGGCGAGGATCTTGTACACCACGGTACCCAGGATCAGCAGCATACCGACCCACATGCCGAACACGCCGACGGGCTTGTCCCGAAAATTGAACCCCACGGCAAGCAGGAACATGCCGATCAGGATAGGGATAAGCATGGCGTGGAAGGCGGACATGGAGATCATGGGGCGACGGCCTTGTCGGAGTGGGAATACTGACAAGTCTAGGTCGGATTATGGAAAGTGCAGATGATGCAGATCAGTTTGGCCTGGGTCATATTTCCAGAAACACACAGAACCCAATGTGTGTGGGGCTTGCTCCCGATAGCAGAGTTTCAGTCACCAGATTCATTGACTGATACACCGCTATCGTGAGCAAGTCGAATCGTCGCACCGCCCCTCCCACATTTTTTGACCGCATTCAGCCCTTGAGATCAGGGCAGGTCGTGGCTCGCGTAGAACGCACCCAACACTTTCACCAAATGCGCCAGGTCATGGCTGCCGCACAGTTCACGGATGGAGTGCATGGCGAACGTCGGCAGGCCGATATCGACGGTGCGCACGCCCAGGTGGCTGGCGGTGATCGGGCCGATGGTCGAGCCGCAACCCATGTCGCTGCGCACCACGAAGCTCTGTACGGGCACTTCTTCGGCCATGCACAAGTGGCGGAAGAACCCGGCGGTTTCGCTGTTGGTGGCGTAGCGCTGGTTGCTGTTGACCTTGATCACCGGGCCGGCATTGAGCTTGGGGCCGTGGTTGGCGTCGTGCTTGTCGGCATAGTTGGGGTGCACGCCATGCGCATTGTCGGCAGACACCAGCAGGGATTTCTGGATGGTGCGTACGAACTCGTCACCTTCGGGCAACAGGCGACGCAGGGTCTGTTCCAGCATCGGGCCGTCGGCACCGCACGCCGAGCAGGAACCGACTTCTTCGTGGTCGTTGCACACCAGCACGCAGGTTTCATCACTGTCGCTGGTGAGCAAGGCTTGCAGGCCGGCGTAGCACGACAGCAGGTTGTCCAGGCGCGCACCGGCGATAAAGTCGCCGTTCAGGCCAATCACCGCAGCACTTTGCGTGTCGTAGAAGCTCAGCTCGTAATCGAGCACCACATCGGCGTTCAACCCATGTTCGCGTGCCAATTGCTCGGTGAGTACGGCGCGGAAGTCCACGCGCTCGTCACCGGCAAACTGCGCGAGGATCGGCGGCAGCTCGGTCTGGGCATTGATCGCCCAACCCTGGTTGGCCTCACGGTTCAGGTGAATGGCCAGGTTGGGGATGATGGCAATGGGCAGCTTGAAGTCGATCAACTGGCTCTCGACCTTGCCGTCGCGGCGGAAAGTCACGCGGCCGGCCAGGGACAGGTCACGGTCGAACCACGGTGCCAGCAGTGCGCCGCCATAGACTTCAACGCCCAGTTGCCAGAAGCCCTGGCGTTGCAGCTCCGGCTGGGGCTTGACCCGCAGGCACGGGCTGTCGGTATGGGCGCCGACCAGGCGGATACCGCCCAGCAGCGGCGAGTGACGGCCGAGCTTGAAGGCGATGATCGAGGAGTCGTTGCGGGTCACGTAGTAGCGACCGTTGGCTTCGGTGGTCCAGGTCTCGCGTTCGTCGAGACGCTGGTAACCGGCCGCTTCGAGGCGCTGGGCCAGGGCGGCAGTGGCATGAAAAGGAGTAGGGGAGGCCTTGAGGAAGTCAATCAGGCCTTGATTCAACGCTTCGCGCATAAATAGCTCCAGACAGCAGTGCCGCAAGTTTACCGTTCGATAGCGGCAAGTGCACAGAACAAATGTGGAGGGGCTTGCTCCCGATGGCGGTGGGTCAGGCCCATACCTCTGGAGCTGATACACCGCCATCGGGAGCAAGTCGAATCGTCGCACCGCCCCTCCCACATTTGACGGTGTTCACAGCTTAAAAAGGAGCTGGGCACTCGAAGCGCAAGCGCTCACCGCTTTGCGGGTGCGTGAAGCTCAACATGCTGGCATGCAGGCACAGGCGCGGCCAGGCGGCCAGGGCTTGTTCGTGGGCGTACAGGCCATCACCCAGCAACGGGTGGCCGATGGACAGCATATGCACACGCAACTGGTGCGAACGCCCGGTGATCGGCGTCAGTTCTACCCGGCACCACTCGCCACAACGCTCCAGCACTTTCCAGAAGGTCAGCGCGTGCTTGCCGAACTCATGATCCACCACGTGGCGGGGCTTGGTCGGGGGGTCGTAGCGCAGGGGCAGGTCGATGCTGCCGCTGTCCAGTGCCGGTTGGCCCCAGGCCAGGGCGGTGTAGGCCTTCTCGGTTTCACGGTCGTGAAATTGGCGGGACAGTTCGCGATGGGTATCGGCGTCCCTGGCCAGCAGAATGATCCCCGAGGTTTCCCAGTCCAGTCGATGGACGATGCGGGCTTCGGGGTAGCCGTTTTCCTGCAGGCGGGTGATCAGGCAGTCTTTGTTGTCGTCGGCGCGACCAGGCACCGAGAGCAGCAGGGTCGGCTTGTTCACCACCAGGACGGCGGCGTCCTGATGAAGGATATGGATGTTGGACAACGGCATTAAACAGCCTCGTAACAAACGCCAACGGCGGCTCGACCACCCCGCTCTCGCACAGAGATCAAGGTGATCGAGCCGCCGTGGCGGCCGCCTGTTCGATCAACGATCAGGCAGGGTGATATTGAGTTCCAGAATCGAGCAGCTGCCGTCGTTTTCCAGGGCGACATGCACGTCATCGTTGCCGATATTGACGTACTTGCGGATCACCTCGACCAGTTCCTTTTGCAAGGCGGGCAGGTAGTCCGGGGTACTGCGTTGGCCGCGTTCGTGCGCCACGATGATCTGTAGACGCTCTTTCGCGACCGACGCGGTGCTTGGCTTTTTGTTGGCGCGAAAGAAGTCGAGAAATTTCATTGTTTAGTTGCCTCCAAAGATACGCTCGAAGAATCCCTTCTTCTTTACATCGAGGAAGCGATGTTCCACGGTCTTGCCCAGCAAACGATCGACGGCATCGCTGTACGCCTGGCCGGCGTCGCTCTGGTCGTCAAGAATCACCGGCACGCCCTGGTTGGAAGCCTTCAGCACGGCCTGGGATTCCGGGATCACGCCCAGCAGGGTCACCGCGAGGATTTCCTTCACGTCTTCAACACCGAGCATCTCGCCGTTGCTGACGCGCTCAGGGTTGTAGCGGGTGAGCAGCAAGTGCTCCTTGATCGGCGATTCGCCTTTCTCGGCGCGCTGGGATTTGCTCGCCAACAGGCCCAGCATGCGGTCCGAGTCACGTACCGACGAAACTTCCGGGTTGGTCACCACGATGGCTTCATCGGCGAAGTACATCGCCAGGTGAGCACCGGTTTCGATGCCGGCCGGGGAGTCGCACACCACGTATTCGAAGGTTTCCTTCAGCTCGGCCAGGACCTTGCCCACGCCTTCTTTGGTCAGCGCGTCTTTGTCACGGGTCTGGCTGGCGGCCAGTACGTACAGGTTCTCAAGGCGCTTGTCCTTGATCAGGGCCTGTTGCAGGTTGGCTTCGCCGTTTACCACGTTGACGAAGTCGTACACCACGCGGCGTTCGCAGCCCATGATCAGGTCGAGGTTACGCAAACCGACGTCGAAGTCGACGATGATCTGTCTTGTGGCCGCGCAGAGCGAGGCCGGTACCGATAGCGGCGCTGGTGGTGGTCTTACCCACACCACCCTTGCCGGATGTAACCACGAGAATCTTGGCCAAGGTGTTTCACCCCTAAGGAAAAAGGACTTTTCAGCCCCTGAAAAACATCTCTTGAAACTCGCTGCAGGCGGACAGCCCTTGTAGGAAAAAGATGTCGTTTGCGTAAAGGAAACGCCAACTTCAGAAGATTCCTACACAAGTATTGCCGGTTTCGCTGTGCTATCAGAGTCTAGAGATGCTTGGAAAATGCGGCAGTATCCGTTAAAGCCGGGTGATGTTCAACACATCGCCCGCCAGGCTGACCTGCACCCCGGCCCCCCATAGCGGATCACGGCGCAAATCTTCGGAAACCTTGTACCGGCCTGCAATGGAGACCAGCTCAGCGGTCAACTGCTGACAGAAAATACGCGCCTTGGTATCACCCTTGATGCCGGCGAGTGCACGTCCGCGCATCGGGCCGTATACATGGATGTTGCCATCGGCGAGAAGTTCCGCGCCGGGGCTGACCGAAGCGATCACCACCAGGTCGCTTCCTTCGGCGTAAATTTGCTGCCCGCCGCGTACGGGCGAGGTGATGATCTTTGTAGGCTTGATCGTCGGCTCGGGTGGTTTTTCCGGTTTTTTCTTCACTTCACCTTCGCTCGGGTCCAGCGGACGCTCGCGAGCGCCGGACGGCGGCAGTACTGGCAGTTCAATAGCGATGGCGGCGGCAATGTCTTCGATACGGCTGGCGCGAATGGCCAGGGTGCGCAGGCCATGGGAGCGGCACACGCGCATCAGGCCGGGCAAGTCGATCACGCCCTGGCCGGCGGGCAGTTTGTCCAGGGCCAGTACCAGCGGGGCATTATTGAAAAAGTTCGGCGCCAGCGCGACCTTGGCGGCGAGCTGGCGGTCCAGGGCGTCGAGGTCGTTGCGGGCCAGTTCCAGCACGGTAATGGCGAGCATGCTGCCTTTCAGCTGGAACACGGGATCTTGGTCTAGCGGTTCGGTTTGGCTCATGGTCGGCATAAAGCGGCTTGTCACGAAAAGTGTCGAGACTTATAACGAGAACACTCACCCGCCGCAAGCCGGGTCGAACCGTTGTAGAATGCGCGGCCCTGTCTTTACCGGAATCTGTAATGGATCGCCCGCGTTTTCGAGCTGCATTTTGTCACCCGCGTTTCTGGCTGTTATGGCTGGGGCTAGGCCTGCTGTGGCTGGTCACCCAGTTGCCCTACCGCACGCTGCTGACCATTGGTCGGTTGCTTGGCGCCGGCATGTACCACGTGGCGGGCGAACGTCGTCGCATCGCCGCGCGTAACCTGCAATTGTGCTTCCCGGAAAAAACCGCCAAAGAGCGCAAGCAACTGCTCAAGCAAAACTTTGCGTCCACCGGCATCGCCTTCTTTGAAATGGCCATGAGCTGGTGGTGGTCGCGCCAGCGCCTGGCGCGGCTGGCCCACGTCGAAGGCCTGGAGCATCTCAAACAAGCGCAGTTGGATGGCAAGGGCGTGATCCTCATGGCCCTGCACTTCACCACCCTGGAAATCGGCGCGGCGCTGCTTGGCCAGAAGCACACCATCGATGGCATGTACCGTGAGCACGGCAACCCCTTGTTCGACTTTATCCAGCGCCGTGGCCGCGAACGCCATAACCTCGACTCCCTGGCCATCGAGCGCGAAGACGTGCGCGGCATGCTCAAGCTGCTGCGTGCCGGCCGTGCCATCTGGTACGCGCCGGACCAGGACTACGGCGCCAAGCAAAGCATCTTTGTGCCATTGTTCGGCATCCAGGCCGCCACCGTCACCGCCACCAGCAAGTTCGCGCGCCTGGGCAAGGCGTTGGTGGTGCCGTTCACCCAGGAGCGCCTGGCCGACGGCAGCGGTTACCGCTTGGTGATCCACCCACCGTTGACCGACTTCCCCGGCGAGACCGACGAAATCGATTGCCTGCGCATCAATCAATGGGTCGAAGCCGCGGTGCGTGAGTGCCCCGAGCAATACCTGTGGACCCACCGGCGTTTCAAGAGCCGGCCACCGGGTGAACCCAAACTGTACGAAAAACGCCGTCGATAAGACCGACTTTTCCCCACATGGAGTGACGCAATGCCCCCATCTGAACCGGTTACAGGTTTGATTCTTTCCGGCGGCGGTGCGCGCGCGGCGTATCAGGTGGGGGTGTTGGCGGCAATTGCCGAACTGCTGCCGCCGGGGGCACCCAACCCATTTCCGGTGATCGTCGGCACCTCGGCCGGCGCGATCAATGCGGTGAGCCTGGCCAGCGGTGCGATGGACTTCAGGGCGGCGGTGCAACGCCTTACCGCGTTCTGGCAGGGCTTTCGCAGCCATCTGGTGTTGCGCAGCGATTGGCCTGGCGTGGTCCGCCAGGCGAGTCGCTTCCTGATCCACAGCCTGTTCGGCCTGGGCCGGCAATTTCCTGTGGCATTGCTCAACAGTTCACCGCTGCGCGACTTGCTGCAGGACAAGCTGCACCTGGCGGGGATCGACGAAGCCATCCGGCAACAGCACCTGCATGCGGTAGCGGTGACCGCGTTCGGCTACGAGTCCGGGCAAGCGGTGACCTTCTACCAAGGCGGCGGCACCATCGACGCATGGCTGCGGCACCGCCGTATCGGCATACCCACCCAACTGACGGTTGAACACCTGCTGGCCAGTTCGGCGATCCCGTTGTTATTTGCCCCGGTCAAACTCGACGAGGAGTACTTCGGCGACGGTGCCGTGCGCCAATCCGCACCCATCAGCCCGGCCCTGCACCTGGGCGCCAGTCGCGTACTGGTGGTGGGCGTCAGCGGCAACCCACGGGGCAACGAGCCGGCGATACAACGCACGTACACCGGCCAGCAACCCACGCTGGCGCAGATCGGTGGGCATATGCTCAACAGCACGTTCATTGACAGCCTGGAAAGCGACATCGAACTGCTGGAACGCCTGAACCAGTTCAGCCATTTGCAACCGGCCGACAGCACGGCCCGTGGCCTGGCGCCTGTAGACGTGTTGGTGATCGCACCCAGCCAGCCGATCGATGAAATCGCGGCACGGCATCGCCAGGAGCTGCCGGCGGCGTTGCGTTTGTTCTTGCGTGGCCCAGGGGCGACCAAGACGAGCGGGGCGGGGGTGTTGAGTTATTTGCTGTTCGAGGCGGGGTATTGCAGCGAGTTGATCGAGGTTGGGGCGCAGCGATGCGTTGGCCAAGCGCGAAGAAATCACGCGGTTCCTGGGCATAAACCCAATCTGAATGTGTGAGGGGCAAGCCCCTCACACATAGGTTTGCAGTGCTCTTTAGAAGTGGTACTTGACCAGGAAACTCGCCGTGTCCTGCGTCGTCTTGAACGCGCCCGAATCTTCGATCCCGTACTTGTTCTTCCAATAGTCGTATTCAAAGCCGACATACAGCTGCTTGTCGCCCCAATGCAGCGCCTTGCCCAAGTCATATTTGACCTGTGGGTTGAAGTGCAGGTTGGCGTGATAGGTGCCACGGGCGTTCTTGTCGTTGTCCACCACCCAATCCATAAAGCCGTCGATCAGGATATTGGAGTTGCCCACCGGCAGGGTGTACGACCACACCGGGGTGATCTGCCACACGCCATCACCCGGGCGATTGCCTTCGGTCTGGCGCTGGTAGAAGTTCAGCTGGAAATAATCGAAACCGGGGATGTTCAAGTCAAAGCCCGGGCCGACCAGGTACGACTCGTTGTCGCCTTCGCCGAACTCATAAGTCATGGCCAGCAGCACATCTTTGATCGGGCCGAAGGACAGGTCTTTGTCGAGAATCTTGCCGAATGACAACCGTGGGCTGAACTCGCCGTAGTAAGTATTCGGGCCGACGTTGCCGTCTTCCTTGCCGTTGTAAAAGATGCGGTCGAGGAAGAAGAAGTTGTCGCCGTACTTCCACGCGTCGGCGTGTTCGAAGGTGACGGTCTGCTGGATCTGCGGGTTGATGGTAAAGCTCTTGCCCCACAGGTAGGTCAGGCTGTTGTTCTGCCACTGCAACAAGTCACCCGCCACGGCCTGGCCGCCGGCCAGCAGGGATCCTGCCAACACCAGGCCTTTGAACAGAGGTTTCATTCGGTTGCTCCCGAGTTAAGGTTTTATGGTTTTTCTCATGTGGCGCTCTGATGTGGCGCCTTTGGTTTCGCTGAAAAACTCGTCTGATTGGTCAGCTTTATGGCTACAGCAAAAGCCGCGCCAAGGCGGTAAAACCACCGTCGATACAAGCGGGCGCGGAGAATACTGGCTCCCACGTCTGGGCTCAAGTGCGCCGTTACAGCGCGCACAGGGCGACAATGGGGCATGTTTCAGGTATGGGCGTGCTCAACCGCAACGCGTTCAGCGCCGCCAAGGATGTTGAACAGTATGTTCAGCGACAACGCGCTGAGGGTGGCCATGGCGATGCCGCTATGGGTAATCGGGTTCATCCACAGCGGCAGTTGTGCAAAGAATTCCGGGCGCACCACCGGGATCAGGCCCATGCCGATGCTCACCGCCACCAGCAACTGGTTGCGACGGTCAGCGATGTCGGCTTCCTGGAGGATCTTGATACCGGTGGCCGCAACCATGCCGAACATGGCAATGGCCGCGCCGCCGAGCACTGCCGGCGGTATCGACGCCACCAGATAGGCGGCCTTGGGTAGCAGGCTGAGCACGATCAGGAACGCGCCGGCCATGATCGTCACCGAGCGGCAGCGCACGCCGGTCATCTGCACCAGGCCGATATTCTGCGCGAAGGAGGAATGGGTAAACGTGTTGAAAAACCCGGCGAAGAACGATGCGCCGGCGTCACACAGCAAACCGCGGCGCAGCATCTTCGGCGTGACCTCCTGGTCGGTGATCTTGCCCAGGGCGAGGAACAGGCCGGTGGATTCGACAAAGATGATCACCACCACCAGGCACATCGACAGGATCGGCGCCAGCTCGAACGTCGGCATACCGAAGTGCAGCGGTGTCACCACCTGCACCCAGGGCGCCTGGGCCAGGCCACTGAGGTCGACCATGCCGATCATGCCGCACAGGCCGTAGCCCAGGCCCATGCCGATCAACACGGAGATATTCACCCAGAAACCCCGCATGAAGCGGTTGATCAGCAGGATGGTGGCCAGTACCAGGGCGGCAATCGCCAGGTAAATCGGCGAACCGAAGGTAGCGGCGGCGCTGCCGCCACCGGCCCAGTTCACGGCTACGGGAAACAGCGACAGGCCGATGGCGGTGATCACCGTGCCGGTCACCAGGGGGGAAAGAAGCGCACCACCTTGGACATGAACGGCGCGATCAACATGCCGAAGAACCCGGCGGCGATGGTTGCGCCGAAGATGCCTTGCAAGCCGATACCGGGCATGCCGGCCATGGCGACCATGCTGCCGACGGCGGCGAAACTGGCGCCCATCATCACCGGCATGCGAATGCCCACCGGGCCGATGCCGAACGACTGCACCATGGTGGCAATACCGGCCACCAGCAGGTCGGCGTTGATCAGGAAGGCGATTTCTTCACGGCTCAGGCCCGCGGCCTGGCCGATGATCAAAGGCACGGCGACGGCGCCGCCGTACATCAGCAAGACGTGTTGCAGGCCTACCAGGATCAGTTGCAAGAGGGGCAGCCGCGCCATTGCGGGCGCGGCAGGAGTCTGCGGTTCTAACTGGGACATGCAACACCTCGAATCTTTTATTGTTGTGTTGTGTGGAACGCACTCTTCAAAACACTGCTGATCCCCAGTGGGAGGGGGCTTGCTCCCGATGGCGGTGTGTCATTCAAAGCATCAGTGACTCAAACACCGCCCTCTGGAGCAATCCTGTATGTATCAGATCAGTTGGTTCGCGCCCCCTGATTGATCCAGGCACCAATCAAATCCCGCTCCTGCTGGGTCATCTGCGTGATGTTGCCCAGTGGCATGATCTGGCTCGCCACGGCTTGCGCCTGGATGCGCGCGGCCTGCTGCTGGATCTGCTGCGGGGTGTCGAACATCACGCCGGCCGGTGCGGTGCTGAACAACGGGCTGGTGGGTTTGGCCGAGTGGCACACCGTGCAGCGTTGCTCGATCACATGGTGCACCTGGCCGAAGTCGGTGCCGGCCTGGGCCGGTGCCGGTTCAGCGGCCGGCGCGGCGGGCGCTGCGGGTTTCAAGCCGCCGCCCAACGCCGTTTCCGGCAGTGGCTGGTATTCGATGGCCGCGGGTGCCTTGGCAATCGGCTCCGCCGGCTTGGGCCCGGTGACGTACGCCAGGCTGATCATCGCCAACGCGCCCACCGGCAGGGTCCACGCGTACTTCTGGCTGTTGTGACGGGTGTTGAAGTAATGCCGCACCAACACCGCCGCCACCGCGATACCCGCCAGGATCAGCCAGTTGTATTGGCTGCCGTAGGTGCTCGGGAAGTGGTTGCTGATCATGATGAACAGCACCGGCAAGGTGAAGTAGTTGTTGTGGCGTGAACGCAGCAAGCCCTTGGCCGGCAGGGCCGGGTCGGGTGTGCGGTTCTCGGCGATGGCGGCCACCAGCGCGCGCTGCGCCGGCATGATGATGCGGAACACGTTGCCCACCATGATGGTGCCGATCACCGCACCCACGTGCAGGTAGGCGCCACGGCCGCTGAACACTTTGCTGAAGCCATAGGCGGCCGCAATCAACAGCACGAACAGGATAAAACCGAGCAGGGCAGGGCGCTTGCCCAGGGCCGAGTCGCACAGGAAGGAATAGATAAACCAGCCGGCGAACAGTGAGCCGATGCCCAGCAACACGCCTTCGGTGCCGCTGAGTGTGCTGCCGGGGGCGAGCAGGTACAGCGTGGGGTTCCAGTAGAACACCACGCACAGCAGCGCGACGCCCGACATCCAGGTGAAATAGGCTTCCCATTTGAACCAGTGCAGGTTGTCCGGCATGGTCGGTGGGGCCAGTTTGTATTTTTCCAGGTGGTAGATACCGCCACCGTGGATCGCCCACAAGTCACCGGCCAGGCCGCTCTTGGGATTGACGCGATTAAGGTTGTTTTCCAGCCAGACAAAGTAGAAAGAAGCGCCGATCCAGGCGACGCCAGTGATCATGTGAACCCAGCGCACGCTCAGGTTCAGCCATTCCAACAGATGTGCTTCCACAGTCTTTACCTCTCGCCTGTCACCCTTGTTGTCGGGTGATCCGGCCTTCTCTTATTGGTGGGGGGCGAGGATCAACCGCTCATCCTCTTCAAAAAAATGCTCATCGCAGTTATTGCCTGTGCCACTGCGATCAACCACCAGGAAGTCATCCCGCTTTTCGATCGTCAGCACCGGGTGGTGCCAGACGCCGCGATGGTAATTAATGCCCTGCCTGCCGTTGGTAACGAAGGCGCGGACCAAGCCCGATACAGGTGCATCGCCAAGTGGCGCGACCACGATCAGAAAGGGGTTGCCGAGCAGCGGAATGAAAGCCTGGCTGCCCAGCGGGTGTCGCTCCAGCATGCACACGGTCAACGGCATATCCAGCGCGTCGGCGCGGAAGATGCTGATGATGGCGCGGTCTTCAGGCTGTGCTGTTTCGACCGTCGCCAGTTTGTGAAAGCGCATGGTCGACCCGTTGTTGATCATGAAGTGATCGCTGCCGTCGGTTTCGATAACGTCTCCGAAAGGGGCGAAGGCTTCTTTGGTCAGGGGTTCGATCATCAGTGTGCGCATGGCTGTCTTCTTAAGTTTTCGAATTTGATGTTGTCTGGTCTACCGCGATTGGGTCGACCCTTATTTGGCTACCTTGCCCAACACACGCAGGCGACTCACACCACCGTCCGGGAACACATTCAAGCGGATGTGGGTAATCGGCCCCAGCGCCTTGATCTGCTCGGCGAAGGTGTGTTCGGCGTGCATTTCCAGTTTCTGCGCCGGCAGCAGTTCGCGCCAGAACAACGATTGGGTTTCGATCTGGCTGTCGGTGCCGCCTTTTACGAAGGCGCCCTGGATCGAGCAGGTGTCCGGGTAGTTGCCCTTGAAGTGCAGGGTATCGACGATGATTTTTTCGATCTCGCCCGGGTGGCCCAGCGCGACGATCACCCAGTCATTGCCCGGTGTACGACGCCGTGCGGTTTCCCAGCCGTCGCCCATGTTGATGCCGCGGCCGGGGTTGAGGATGTTGCTCATGCGGCCGAAGTGTTCATCGGAACAGGCCAGGGCACGGCCACCATTGAGCGCGGCGGCCAGGTCGACCTGTTCGTTGTCGCCTACAGACGACCAGTCGCGGTACGGCACGCCGTACACCCGCAGGCGGGCCACGCCGCCATCCGGGTAAATGTTGAAGCGCAGGTGGCTGAACGCCTGTTCGTGGTTGATCTCGTGGTAGTGGTGGCTGTTGCCTTGCAGCTCGACGGCCGACAGCACTTCGGTCCACTGGGTGTTTTCGTCCGGCTCGCCCGAAGCCAGGAAGCAGGCTTCCAGGGAGGCCGACGGCGGGAAGTTGCCGGTGAAGAATGAAGTGTCGATGTCCACGCCCTTGATTCGGCCCGGTACGCCGAGTTGGATCACCGCGCTGTCGTAGCCTTCGAAGCGCTTGCGGCGCGATTCCCAGCCGTCCATCCACTTGCCGTTGTCATCGAAAACGCCCTCCTTCCACACGGCCGGGGTCGGCTGGAACAGGCGGTTGGCGTCAGCGAACCAGTCATCGGTCACCGAGAGAATCTTGGTGCCCAGGCGGGCGTCGGCCAGGTTGACGAACTTCTCGAAAGGTACGGGTTGCGCTTTCATTCTTCTTGTCTGCCTTAGATAGAGTGGCTGGGGATGGACTGCTTAGAGGGTCAGTAAGCGGAACAACGCGATCTTGTTGATCTCGTCCAGCGCGCATTTGAACTCGGCGTCCGCAGAGTTGTGGATGCGCGTTTCGAACGCGGCAAGGATCTGGTGCCGGTTGCTGCCTTTTACCGCCATGATGAAGGGAAACTTGAACTTGGCCTTGTAGGCATCGTTCAGCTCGGTGAAGCGTGAGAACTCTTCGGCCGTGCATTGGTGAATCCCCGCGCCAGCCTGTTCATCGGTGCTGGCTTGGGTGAGTTGGCCCTGGACGGCCGCTTTGCCGGCCAGGTCCGGGTGAGCATTGATCAACGCCAGTTGGCTGGCATGATCGGCGCTCAACAGGATGTCGCTCATGCGCTGGTGCAGGGTTTCGATCTGGTCGATCGACGCGTCCTGGCCCAGGTCGTAGGCCTTTTCGGCCACCCATGGCGAATGTTCGTAGATATCGGCGAAGGCGGCGACAAAGGCGTCACGGCTCAAGGTCGACGGTTTCAGGCTGTGAAACGCAGTCATTTCACCGCTCCCGTGCAGGGGTGGGTTTCGTGCCAGTGGCGGGCAATATCGACGCGACGGGTGAACCACACCTGTTCGTGGCTTTTGGCGTACTCGATAAAGCGCTTCAACGACGCCAAGCGGGCAGGGCGGCCGATCAGGCGGCAATGCAGGCCGATGGAGAGCATCTTCGGCGCCTCGGCCCCTTCGGCGTAAAGCACGTCGAAAGCGTCTTTGAGGTACTCGAAAAAATCATCGCCCTTGTTGAAACCCTGCACCTGAGTGAAGCGCATGTCGTTGGTGTCCAGCGTATAAGGGATCACCAGGTGCGGCTTGCCGGTGGGGGTGTTCGGCTCCCAGTAGGGCAGGTCGTCGTCGTAGGTGTCGCAGTCGTAGAGGAAACCGCCTTCTTCCATTACCAGCCGCCGCGTATTGGGGCCGGTGCGGCCGGTGTACCAGCCCAGCGGGCGTTCGCCGGTCAGCTCGGTGAGGATGCGGATGGCTTCGAGCATGTGCTCGCGCTCCTGGGCCTCGTCCATGTACTGATAGTCGATCCAGCGGTAACCGTGGCTGCAGATCTCGTGGCCGGCCTGGACCATGGCACGGATCACATCCGGATGGCGCTGGGCGGCCATGGCCACGGCGAAGATGGTCAACGGAATATCGAATGCCTTGAACAGCTTGAGGATGCGCCACACGCCGGCACGGCTGCCGTATTCGTACAGCGACTCCATGCTCATGTTGCGCTCGCCCTGAAGCGGTTGGGCCGAGACCATTTCCGAGAGGAAGGCTTCGGACTCTTTGTCGCCGTGCAAGATGTTGCGCTCGCCGCCTTCTTCGTAGTTGAGTACGAAAGACAACGCGATGCGCGCCTTGCCCGGCCAGTGGGGGTGAGGAGGGTTACTGCCGTAACCGATCAGGTCGCGTGGGTAGTCAGCGCTCACTGCAGTCTTCCTTCTTGTGCGTGGTAGCAAGTGTGTGGCGGCCGGCGGAAAAGATCGGGTGGCGTCACAGCGATGGGATGATTGTATACAACTTGCTGGTCACTTTGTAAGCCTGTAATTCTGCATTTTTTCCAGCCCAGCGTTAGCGCCTGGCATTGCAGAAACTTGCCCAACTGGTCAGTAAATGGATGAAAGGTCTTTAAAAAGCAAGGCTCAATGAGGATCTGCTGCAAGGAGGGAGGTTCAAAGGCTCGCGCAAAAGTTTGTGATTTTTATTGTGTACAATTTTCATTAAAAGTGTCTTAATTAGCCCGTCACCGGCTTTTTCATGCCCTGCAAAGGTGCGGCCTATCTTCATTCGACTCAATAAGGGAGCCCGGATCCATGGGACGACTGACCACACACGTACTGGATGCGGCTCACGGCTGCCCCGGCAGCGCCATCCAGGTTGAACTGTACCGCGTCGAAGGCGCGCAGCTCGAGCGGGTCGCCAGCGCAGTCACCAACAGCGATGGCCGTTGCGACGCGCCGCTGCTGCAAGGCGATGACTACCGCAGCGGCGTCTACCAGTTACAGTTCAGTGCCGGCGATTACTACCGTGCCCGTGGCGTGCAGTTGCCGGAACCTGCGTTCCTCGAGGTGGTGGTGCTGCGCTTTGGCATCAGTGCCGAACAGGACCATTACCATGTGCCCCTGCTGATTTCGCCCTACAGCTACTCCACTTATCGCGGTAGCTGAGCGTCACCTCGCTTCACACCCCCAAAGCGACTCAAAGGTTTGGCCCGCGCACACTGCGGGCTTTTTTTCGTCCGATGTGGCTGATCGCCAACGATCTCGAGCTATTTATGTAGCGCCAGAGCGGTGAGCCAGCCCCTAATCTGCGGTTTTACAGCAGAGAATGGATGCAGGCATGGAACCCGAAGAGTTGGCCGCGACTGATAAAACCCCTGAACGTACGCAAGGGTCAGCGTCTTCCTCCGACCCACCAGGCTCCGTGGCGTGGATGGAGTCGGTCCTGATTGAGCGCTTGTCCACCAGCGCTCACCCCAGCCAAATGCTCAATCAGCTTTACCACGCTCAGGCGCGATGCGCGCGGCACGCGCACCTGTTGCAAAAGATGCAGGTTAGTTCGCCAAGAATTACCCGGCTGATCCGCAAGACGTTGCGCGAAACATTCGAGACTGACCCCGATTCCCTGTTGCTCAATGTGCCATTGGTGCCCGATGCGCCGCCATGGCGTCGCAACTTGACCGACACGATCATGCATCTGCTGGCCGAACATGCGTGTACGAGAGCAGGTGTATGGAGCGAGCAGGTATGCCGACCGGAGGGCCAAACCGACAGAGTGCTGGATGAGATTTTCGATGTGGATCTGCTCGAACGCATTGAGGCCGCTGTGCCGGCGTATTGGCAAGTGCTGGCTGAAAACGAGGTCTGTTCGCGCAAGGATCGCTGGTGCACGCTGTACCGGGAGTTCGCGGCTGACCAGGCAGTGCTGGCCCACGGGTTGAATCAACTGTCCGACGCCGGGTTGCAGATGGTCATGACCGTGGTCGAAGCGCCAACGCCTCAGGCCCGTGCACTGGCGGGAGGCGTGCGCGCGAAACTGCACGTGGCGCAAGTAGTGTGTCCAGGAGAGGGTGACAGCCAGATCCCGTTCAGTGGGGCCTTGCATTTTTTCTATCAGGAGGGGACTGAGGATAAGCGACAGGTCCTGCTACCTACCCGGCCTGGCTCAAGCGTTTTATGAGTTCAGCAGCTTGCAAGAATGGCAGGCCCAATTCGCCACGCTGGTCAATAAGCATGCGCTGCTGTTGTGGCCGCTGTTGGAGTTGCCTCGACGTCACCAGTTAGCACCGGCCACAGCAGTCGCACTGCTGCCCTTCGCCGCAGGCCGGATAGGCCCGCACATCAGCATGGATGCCTTGTCCCATAGCGCCGAGGCGCTGTTAAAGGTGCAGTGGGACAACGAACTGGCCACATTGCTGGAGATCAATATCCCCTATCTGTTTGCCGGCAACGCAATCAAGGGCGCGCATATGCGACCGCTCGAACGCCTGCTGCAGGTGGAGCAGGAACGGGGCGTGATATCCGTGCAACCCGAGTTGAACACCGTTCTGTCGCGGTTGCTGGAAAGGGACAAGCAACGGCGTCATCGTGAGATCAGCTTTTCCAGCCTCTCGACCCACTTACCCTTGCGTGCCTGCGAAGCGAAGGTGCGGCATCAGGAACTCGCCTTTCAACGTCTGCTCAACCCCGAGAAACCAGGCGAGCAGACCCAGGCATTCAACACCGCCGTGGCCCTGCACAAACAATGGCTGGAAAAACGCGATCAATGCGTGGAGTTGCTGCAAGCGCAGGCGCACCGATTGCATGAGTCGGCGTCTTGGGCCGACATCGGCATCGACCAGCTTAGTCTGGAGCAGCGCCTGCTGAGCGCTCGTGGCGCGGCGTTGGAGCTCGAGGCACTGCTGGGACACCGGATGGGCTTGATTGATCCGACGCTCTTGGCACGCGTCACGGCGCTCACCGCGACGCCGGCGCAGGCACAGGCGAGCGACACCCGTGCAGATCGGGTGTTGGCGCTCAGTATCGGTTCGGCGTCGCAGCCCAGGTACCGATTGCGTGGTGCATGCGTACTCGCCGGTGCGGATAAGCCCGCAGCCTCCAGCCAGGCGGTGTTGTTGTATGTGCCTGGCATTGACGGTGGCTTGCAACGGTTTAAATCCCTGACGTACCTGAAGCAGTGTGTACAGGCCAGTTTCAAGGCCGCTGAACCCGCTGCGCTCTGGCAATGCATCGGGCGTGCCGAGCGCAACGCTGCGCGTGACTGGGTCCGAAGCTTGGCGGTGGACGAAGCGCTGGAGGTGACTGTCGAAGCGCTTGGGGCCGATGCGCTGAAAATCGGCCTTCAGGAGCAGATAGCGGCGCTGGTGGAGGCGCACGAGCGGCTTGGACGAGGCGAGCGGATGTTCACCGAAGTCAGCGACAGATCGTTGACCACGACCTTGCTGGCGATGGAGGCCGTGCAGAACCTGCAGGTGCCGGCCAACGATGCGCGGGAAATGGCCTTGAATAATATCCAACTGGTCATCGCCGCTGCCAGGTTCAGCGCCACGCTGCCCCCCTTGGCACGGATCACCGGCGCTTGCTTTTGAGACAGCAACACAGTGAGTTCAATCTCCAGCGTTGGTTGGCCACTCAGTTGGGCGACATAGAAAGTTTCGGCCGCCAGCGCTTGATCCTGCAATTGACCCAGGATGGTTTTTACCCTGGGTTGGATATCGACAAGCCGCTTTTCGATATTCCAGACGACGTGAGCAAGGTCTGGGCCGCCCACCCTGAGCGCGCGGTGGGGGAAGCCGGCGCGAAAACGCTGGTGAGTCCGGAGCGCACCACCTACAGCTTCGTGCAACTGGCCCTGAACAATCTCGACCCACAAGCGCCATGGACGCGCTGGCGCCTGCAGCATATGACCTGCCTGGACCCGGTCTGGACAACGCGCCTGAACGTGGATTACCTGATCAAGACTATCTCTGGCCTGGACCTTGGCGGGCAATTTGAGCGCAAAATCCTTGAGGTCTGTTATGGCGAAGAGGGCATGGCCCGGACCGCGCAGGTGTCGCCATTGCTGCACGAGTTATTGCGCCGGCCGGTCAAGCGTCAGGCGAAGCTGGCGCTGCTCGATCAGCAGCAGTGCGTGCTGAGCGAGCGGGGCCGGCAGCTGTTTGCAAAGGTGTTGGCGAACAAGCGTGGCGTGAGCCTGGCGCCGCTGCAACTGTGTTTTCTACGGCTGGAGGCGCTGACGCTGCCATGGGCGCGGCATATTGCCGCGAGGGTGGTGATTCATGACCCAGGCAGCGGTTATTGCCTGCTTTACTGGCCCGGCGCCATTGGTTACCCGGCGCTGTCCGAATACACGAGCCTCAAGGCGTTGCGCGAGGCCTTGATAGCGCACCTGCAGCCCGGAGAACCCATCTCCCGGTTGGCTGAACATGTTGCGCCTGGTTCCGAGTCGCAAGCTCTGCTTGGTTACCCTGGCTATATCAAAGCGCTGGTCGAGCCCGCTTCGATCTGGCGCCGCATGCTGGAACGCAACGGGATGTTTTCAGTCTTGCCTCTCGTTCACGGGGCGGTTGAGACGGGCAAATACCTGTATCGATGGTTCAAGACCCACCGAGTGTTCCCTGCGGCGGCCTTGAGCGAGATAGAGGCCGAGATCCTCGAGCAGCGAGCGCATGGTCCGCACGAATGGCTCGGCATCAGCGCAACGGATGCCACGGATATGCTCGGTCTCCTGGCCCACGCACAGGGTATTGCGGGTGCAGCGTGAGGCGCATGCTCAATCCAATTCTCTCGAAAGGCTGCAGACGTATCGTCAGTGGCGATATGGCGAGGCGACGGGTCGAACCAACAGGGGGCTGTTATCGATGATCCCCCTGGTGGGTGTGGGGGTCATGGCTTGGGAGGCGATATTGGCCGCGCGACGGCTTTATCACAGCGGCAGTGCCGATGATGTGATCGAGTTGGTGTCCAGCGTGCACCTGTTATTGCTCGAATGCGTAATGCTGTTCCTGCCGGTAAAAGGGGCCGCAGCGGGTAAGCTGGCCACCGGCTCGTCAAAGCGCTCGATGGGCGCGGCGCTAAGGCGTCTGCATCAAGGCCAGCGCAGGCAAGCCAGCCTTGCCGTGCGGCCTCTGTCGTCGTCCAGGTTCAAGGGGCCGTCTCCCTACAAGATGGCAGGCGAGGCGGTCGATGCGGTCGAGCTCAAGGCGCCGGTGGACAAGGGGACACGGATACGCGACGGCGAGCAGTTCGTGCTCGACGCCACAGGCCAGCGCCTGGGTGTCTATCGACGCAAAGGTGAGCAACGGCTGCGTTTCAAAAACACCCAGAAACCTGGCGAGAATGAGCTGTTTGTATTTATCGAAGAGCCCCGTGAATGGCTGCTGGGCGCCGACAACCCGCAGCCGGGAACGAGTACCGGCGCAAGTGCTTCCTGGCGGCCGACACCCGCGCCCACCCCGGTCAGTTGGTCGCCACCGTCGTCACGCTTGCTGGGTGATTTGACGAGACGTCCGACCAACATCACCAGTCAATGGCGCGAATGGGGGCAGACGCTGAACATCGGAGAACTCACCGAGATAACGCCAGGCAAAAACCTGTATCAGGCAACCGGCTCGCCGCGCCGGCTCGTTAAAGTGGGCGCGAACTTTTATGAGACACTTGCCGACGGCTCGCAGCCCCATGCCGACCTCGTCTTCCTCAGACCACCAGGCGGGGTGATTGACAGCCTCGATGGTTTGGCCATGCACCTGGGGCAAACCCCCACACCGCAACCGTTGATGCTCACATACGGCGCCGACCTGCGTTGGAGCCCGCGTCGAGACCTGTTCCTCCAGCCGCTTTCACAATCACTGGCTAACCGTTTCCCGGGCCTGACACCGGCCAGTCTGCGACAGTTGACGCACAGAATGGTGGAGCTGGCCGACACTGGCACATCCGTCACGAGCACTCGTTTATTAACCATCCGTGCAACGCTGAATAGATGGGTGCCTCCCGCACTGGGGCAGATGGCACCGACCGACGATCTACTGACAATGCTGCGGCCTGTCAGACCGCGCAAAAAAACCAATCTGTACGTGGGACTGGATGGCGAGGTGGGAGGGTACGAGCGTGTGGACTTCGGTCTGCCAGGTGCGCTGGAGGCCAGGCTGCTCGGACCATCACACGGTGACATAGCGATCACCAATGCTCGGATAAGCGCCAGTATCACTGCCGTGACTGATGTCCTTCAGTCTCTCGGATTTACGGTCACGCTGAAGCGCGTCACCTCTGGCAGCAGGCAGCTTGCCTATCTGGTTTGCGCACATACAGCTTCAAATAACGTGTATTTCATATGGATCAAATGGCTGGATGGGGTATCTCTCGAGATGAAAAGCGGACGGGGACGTTTGATGTCTCGTGCATGGTTCACGGACAAACACAGCTCGCATCCAACGGTCTATCAACCGTTCCTGACGGCCCAGAATGAGGGCCGACTGGTCAAGCTATTCGCCGGCATCCAGAATGCCAATCGGCCGACAATTTACTTTTTGAGGCCGGCCGACCTGGACTGACGCTAAATCCGCCCAGAACGTCTACCGGCTGAGCAACGAAGCCGCGCCGGCGCCGCCGAACAGGCCGGCACTGACCCGGTTGAACCAGCTTTGGCCCTTGCCGCTGCGCAGATACCGCGCAGCGCCATGGGCGCCCAGGCCATAGGCCAGCTTGCACAACAGGTCGAGCACGGTCCACGTCGCGATCATCACCAGCAGTTGCGGCAAAAACGGCCCTTGGCTATCGAGAAACTGCGGCAGAAAGGCGGCAAAAAACAGGATGTCCTTGGGGTTGCTGGCGCCCAACACGAAGGCCCGGCCAAACAGCGCGCGAAAACGCGGCACGGCCGGCGCCTGCGGGACTTCGGCCCCCTGGGCCGGTTGCCGCGATTGCTGCCAGCTCTGCCAGGCGAGGTAGAACAGGTACAGCGCGCCGACGATCTTCAGGGCGCTGAACAACTGTTCCGATGCCAGCAACAGCGCGCCCAGGCCCAAGGCCGACGCGCTCAACAGACAAATCGACGCAAATACCCCGCCGAGGAACGCCGGGTAGGAGCGGCGCAGGCCATAGTTGAGGCTGTTGCTGATCATCAGCAGCGACAGCGGGCCGGGGATCAGGATCACGATCAATGCAGCGCCGCTGAACAGCAGCCAGGTTTCCACGCTCATTACAGTCCTCCATTCATGCAAAAGCCCCGCCCGAAGGCGAGGCGGTATTCGCCACTTCCGCGGTTACAGGAAGACAAACTTGGCAATGAAAATCGCACACAACACCCACAGGCTCACGGAAATTTCCTTGTGCTTGCCGGTGCCGGCCTTGAGCGCCACGTAGGTGATAAAGCCCAGGGCGATACCGTCGGCGACCGAAAAGGTCAGCGGCATCATGATCATGGTGACAATCGCCGGAATGCTGTCGGTGGCGTCGTCCCACTCGGATTTGCGCCATGCCGCTCATCATCAGCATCGCCACGTAGATCAACGCACCCGCTGTGGCATACGCCGGAATCATGCCGGCCAGCGGCGCGAAAAACATCGCGGCGACAAACAAAACGCCCACGGTGACGGCGGTCAACCCGGTGCGCCCACCCGCGGCCACGCCTGCGGCGCTTTCCACATAACTGGTCACCGGTGGCACGCCGACCATGGCGCCGAACACGCTGGACGCACTGTCGGCCTTCAAGGCACGGGACAGGTTTTCGATCCGGCCGTCGGCGTTCACCAGGCCCGCGCGCTGGGCCACGCCCATCAAGGTGCCGGCGGTGTCGAACATGTGCACGAACAGGAACGCAAACACCACGCTGATCATGCTGACGTTGAACACGCCCATCACGTCCATGGCCATCCAGGTCGGCGCCAGGCTCGGCGGGCTGGCGACGATGCCTTGGTACTGCACCAGGCCCAGGCCCCAACCCGCCAGGGTCACGGCGATGATGCTGAGCAGGATCGCGCCGAACACGCGGTGATAGCTGAGGATCGCGATTAACAGAAAACAGATGGCCGCCAGCAGCGGCGCGGGCTCATGCAGCGGGCCCAGCTTGATCAGAGTGGCTGGGCTGTCGACGATGATGCCGGCGGTTTTCAGGCCGATCACCCCCAGGAACAAACCGACGCCCGCGCCCATGGCGTGGCGCAGGCTCACGGGAATGCTGTTGAGCAGCCATTCACGAATGCGCGACAGGGTCAGGATCATGAACAGCACCCCTGAGATAAACACCGCACCCAGTGCGGTCTCCCAGGTGTAGCCCATGGTGCCGACCACGGTGTAGGTAAAAAACGCATTCAGCCCCATCCCTGGTGCCAGGCCTACAGGCCAGTTGGCATACAGGCCCATCAACAGGCAGCCCAGCGCGGCGGCGATGCAGGTGGCGACAAAGGCCGCACCATGATCGATGCCGGCGTCGGCCATGATGTTGGGGTTGACGAAGATGATGTAGGCCATGGTGATGAAGGTGGTGAGGCCGGCGATCAGCTCGGTCTTCACTGTGGTGCCATGCAAGCGCAGTTTAAACAGGCGTTCCAGCCAGCCGCTGTGCGGTATGGCGTGGTCGAGCGTTGGGGCTTCGGATTTGCGGCTATCCACAGCGAGTACTCCTCAAGCATTTTATTGTTATGGCCAGCGCGCGGGCGCTGTGAGGTACTGGCGGGTTTGTTGACTAATAGGTCAGGAACTCGCACGAAGCGAATTATGCTTTTGTATACAAATAAAGCAAATAATGTTTTTGATTATGTACTCAGAATTGGATGAAAGGCTAATTCACCCACTCAGGGCCTGATTGACCGCCAACCATCCGGCCACCGCCTCTTCCCCGGTTTCACTGAACGCACGCTGCAACAGCTTTACCTGTTCACGGCGCAACGACTGCTCGAAACGCCGGCCTTCGTCGGTCAACTCCAGCAAGCGTTTGCGCTTGTCGGTCTCGGACGCAATGCTCTGCACCAGGTGCATTTCCTGCAATTGGCGCAGCGGCATGTTCAGCGCCTGCTTGCTCACGCCGAGTAATTCCAACAGCTCTTTGACGCTCAACGCCGGGTAGCGCGCGATAAAAAACACAATGCGCTGGTGCACCCGGCTCAGGCCGCGCCGCTCGAGCATTTCGTCAGCCTTGGCGGTAAAGGCCTGGTAGCCGAAGAAGAACGCTTCCATGGCGAGTTGCTGACTGGTCTGGTTTTTAAGGTCAAGCATATTGACGTATCCACTCAAGTCGTCGTAGTTTCGGTCAACCAGTTTGACGTATTTCCCACAGCCTCCGCCAGCGGTGACCTCCATGCCCTTCTCTGAACGTGTTACCCGCCTTAAAAGCTCCTTGATCCGTGAAATCCTCGCGGCAGCCCAGCGCCCGGAAGTGATGTCATTTGCCGCAGGCCTGCCGGCCGAAGCCATGTTGCCCGCGCTGAACTGGGACGACATGCCGCTGAACATCGGCCAATACGGCATGAGCGAAGGCGAGCCGCAGCTGCGCGAGTTGCTCGCCGCCCAAGCCCGCGCCCTGGGCGTGCCGTGCCAGGCCAGCCAGGTGCTGGTGGTCAGCGGTTCCCAGCAAACCCTGGACCTGGCGGCCAAGCTGTATATC
Organism: Pseudomonas sp. S3_A03; assembly: GCF_054668275.1. Lineage (NCBI taxonomy): Bacteria > Pseudomonadati > Pseudomonadota > Gammaproteobacteria > Pseudomonadales > Pseudomonadaceae > Pseudomonas > Pseudomonas sp. S3_A03. Next base: position 2,234,315 of record NZ_CP162753.1, on the reverse strand, counting down.
GATAAAGGCACGCAGATCCTGCTGGAAGGCCCGACCTACCTGGCCGCATTGCAGATCTTCCAGCTGTTCGGCGCCGAATGCCTCACCGTGCCGCTGGAAGCCGACGGCCCGGACCTGGCCGCGTTGCGCGCCAATCTCGAACGCCATCATCCGGCCTTCATCTACCTGATCCCGACCTTCCAGAACCCGTCGGCCGTGCGCTACAGCGAAGCCAAGCGTGACGCCGTGGCGGCCCTGCTCGATGAGTTCGGCGTGACCCTGATCGAAGACGAACCCTACCGCGAACTGTCCTTCGACGGTGGCAGCGCGCGACCGATCGTCAGCCGCCTGCACAAGGCCAGCTGGATCTACACCGGCACCGTGTCCAAAACCCTGTTGCCCGGCTTGCGTGTCGGCTACCTGATCGCCAGCCCGGACCTGTTCCCGCACCTGCTCAAGCTCAAGCAATCGGCAGACCTGCATACCAACCGTGTGGGCCAGTGGCAGGCGATGCAGTGGGTCGGCAGCGAAAAATATCAGCAACACCTGCTGCAATTGCGCAGCTTTTACCGTGAGCGCCGCGATGCGTTCCAGACCGCGCTCGAGCATCACTTTGGCGATTTGGCCGACTGGCAGGTGCCTCAGGGCGGATTATTCTTCTGGCTGACCTTGAAACGGCCGCTGGACACCCGCACCTTATTGCCCCAAGCGTTGCAGCAGAATGTGGCGTTCATGCCCGGTGAACCGTTCTTCTCCGAGCCGGACCAGCACCTGGGCTCGTTGCGCCTCAATTTCAGCCATATCGACCCGGCCCGCCTGGATGAAGGCCTCAAGCGCCTGGCCAGCGTGATCCGTCAAGCACAGCACGCGCAAGCGGCATAAGGGGAGCCCCATGTACAAGGTTTATGGCGATTACCGTTCGGGCAACTGCTACAAGGTCAAGTTGATGCTGAACCTGTTGGGCATCCGGTACGAATGGGTGAATGTCGACATCCTCAACGGCGACACCCAGACCGCAGAGTTCCTGGCCAAGAACCCCAACGGCAAGATCCCGGTGCTGGAACTGGAAGACGGCACCTGCCTGTGGGAGTCCAACGCGATTCTCAACTTCCTCGCCGACGGCAGCGAATTTTTGCCGAGCGAGCCGCGCTTGCGCACGCAAGTGCTGCAATGGCAGTTCTTCGAGCAGTACAGCCACGAGCCGTACATTGCAGTGGCGCGGTTTATCCAGTTTTACCTGAACATGCCGGAGGATCGTCTTGAGGAATACAAGACGACCCACAAGGGCGGTTACAAAGCCCTGCGCGTGATGGAACGGCAACTGCAGGCCACGCCCTACCTGGTGGGCGAGCAGTATTCGATTGCCGACATCGCGTTGTATGCCTACACCCATGTGGCGCATGAAGGTGGTTTCGACCTGGCGCCTTACCCGGCTGTGCAGGCATGGTTGCAACGAGTGGCCAGCCACCCCAAGCATGTCTCGATGCTGGACTAAACACAGATTAAATGTGGGGTGGTTTGTCAGATAGTTCGTCGCTCAATAGGTCAAAACACTGCCGCGCCGCCGGGCTCAGCCCCATCCCGCTGCGACTGATCAGCCCGATCTCCCGGTTTACGCCGGGATGGTCGATGTTGATGCGCTTCAACCCCTCCAGGCTGTCCGCCGCCGATTCCGGCAGCACGCTGATCCCCAAGCCCTGGCGCACCAACGCCAGCACCGTCGACATGTAGTTGGCCTCCATGCCTGCGGTCATCGTCAGCCGCATCTGATCGAACAAGGCGTCCACCTGCTCGCGCACACTGCTGTCGCGCCCGGTCAGGATGATCGGCTGGTCCGCCAATTGCTCCAGCGTCAACCGGCGGTGACGGGCGAGGGGATGACCCAGCGGCACGAACGCACACAGCCGGTCATTCAGCACCGGTACAAAATCCAGCCCGTGGCTCAGCCGTGCGCGTACGCCGATGCCGAAGTCCACCAGGCCTTCACGCACCTGGGCATGGATGCGGTGCGCGACCAGGTCATGCAAGCGCACGTCGATCCCGGCAAAGCGTTCGCGAAACAGGCGCAAGGCCGGCGGCAGGGCTCCTGCGCACACCGAGGGCAGGGCGGCAATGCTGACCACGCCGCGGCGCAAGGCGGCGAGGTCGCGTGAGCCCGTGACGATGTTGTCCAGGTCCAGCAGCAGCTTTTCCATGGGGCCGCGCGCTTCCTGGCCGGCGGCGGTGATGCTCACATGGCGCGGGCTGCGATCGAGCAGGGCGACGCCGAGCCAGTCTTCCAACTGTTGCACTTGCACGGTGAGGGCCGAAGGTGACAGATGCAATTCGTTGGCAGCCTTGGTGAAGCTGCCCGTCCGCGCTACCGCGAGAAAGGCTTGTATGTGCTGGATAGAGTTCTTCATAGCGATCGCTTCATTTTGTTTTTCCGAACATGCCAGGCCGAATATTCCAATTTACAAAGACTAACCCGCTTCCAATACTCCTGGGAAAACAATAACCGGCCGCAAAGGCCGCTCTGGAGTAACCCATGCTCGCTACCCTGGGTGTCATCACCATCCTGTGCCTGCTCGCTGCCGTCATGAGCAAACGCCTCTCGCCATTGGTGGCCCTGATCGCCTTGCCGATCATCGCCGCGCTGCTCGGCGGGTTCGGCCTGCAAACCAGTGCCTTCATCATTACCGGGATCAAGAACGTCGCCCCGGTGGTGGGCATGTTTGTCTTTGCGATTCTGTTTTTCGGGATCATGACCGATGCCGGCATGCTCGACCCCATCATTGATCGCATCCTGCGCACGGTCGGCACGCGGCCCACGCGCATTGTGGTCGGCACCGCGACCCTGGCGCTGTTGGTACACCTGGACGGTTCCGGCGCGGTGACGTTCCTGGTGACGGTGCCGGCGATGCTGCCGCTGTACACGCGGCTGGGCATCGACAAGCGCATCCTCGCCTGTGTGTGCGCCATGGCCGCCGGGGTCAATTTCCTGCCTTGGACCGGGCCGGTGCTGCGCTCGTCGGCGGCGCTGCATGTGCCGGTCGCGGACCTGTTCCAGCCGCTGATCCCGGTGCAGATCGTCGGGCTTATCTTTGTTTTCGCCTGTGCCTGGTGGCTGGGCCACCGTGAAGAAAAACGCCTGGGCCTGGGGGCCGGTTCCAGCGTGGAGGCGGTGCCACAACGGGTGCTCAGCGACGACGACATCAAGCTGCGTCGTCCAGGGCTGTTTTGGCTCAACCTGATGCTCACCGTGCTGGTGATGGTGGTGATGATCGCCGGCTGGGTCGACCCGGTGGTGATGTTCATGCTCGGCACCGTGGTGGCGTTGTGCATCAACTACCCCAATGTCGACGCCCAGCGCGCACGTATCGACGCCCATGCCAAAACCGCGTTGACCATGGCCAGCATTCTGCTCGCCGCCGGCGTGTTCACCGGCATCATGCAAGGCACCGGCATGCTCAAGGCGATTGCCGAAGTGGCGGTGGCGCAGATTCCCGCCGGCCACGGCAAGCTGATCCCCGCAGTGGTGGGCTTTATGTCCATGCCGCTGAGCATGCTGTTTGACCCCGACTCCTATTATTTTGGCGTGATGCCGGTGATCGCCGAAGTGGGCAAAGCCCTGGGGGTCGACCCGTTGCAAGTGGCCCAGGCTTCGCTGTTGGGCGTGCATACCACCGGATTCCCGGTCAGCCCGCTGACCCCCGCGACCTTCCTGCTGGTGGGCCTGTGCAAGATCGAATTAGCCGATCACCAGCGCTTCACCATTCCATTTCTGTTCGCCGCGTCGGTGTTGATGACCCTGACGGCGCTGCTCCTGGGAGTGATTTAAATGAAAACCTTGCGCATCGGTTCCGGCGCCGGCTATTCCGGCGACCGTATCGAACCTGCCGTGGAACTGGCCGAACAGGGCGACCTGGATTACCTGGTGTTCGAATGCCTGGCCGAACGCACCATCGCCCTGGCGCAACAGGCGCGTATCAGCGACCCACAGGGCGGCTATGACCCGCTGCTGAGTGAGCGTATGCGGCGTGTTTTGCCGTGTGTAGGCGCGCAGGCCGGGCGCCGTCGCCTGCGGGTGATCACCAACATGGGCGCGGCCAACCCGGTGGCGGCGGCGATTGAAGTGCGGCGGATAGCCGGGGAGCTGGGCTTGAACCTCAAGGTCGTCGCCGTGGTGGGCGATGACGTGCTCAGCGTCTTGAACCCCGAGCAGTTGTTGGATAACGGCCAGACGGTTGGCGCGCTGGGTAAACGGCTGATTTCCGCGAATGCCTACCTGGGCGTCGACGGCATCCTAGAGGCCCTGCGCGCCGAGGCCGATGTGGTGATCACCGGGCGCGTGGCTGACCCTTCGCTGTTCCTGGCGCCGCAGATGTTTGAGTTCGGCTGGGCGGCGGACGATTGGCAACGGCTGGGGCGCGGCACGTTGGTGGGGCATTTGCTGGAATGTGCGGGGCAGGTCAGCGGCGGTTATTTTGCCGACCCTGGTTTCAAGGATGTTGACGACTTGGCGCGCCTGGGTTTCCCGCTGGCTGAAGTCGACGCCGAAGGTGAAGCTGTGATCACCAAGGTCGCAGGCTCCGGTGGACGGGTGAGCCGGGCAACCTGCATCGAGCAATTGATCTACGAAGTGCACGATCCGGCGGCGTACCTGACGCCCGATGTGACCGCCGACTTTTCCCAGGTGGGTTTTGTCGAGGATAGCCTTGATCGGGTACGTGCCCAAGGCGCGGCGGGGCGGGCACGGCCGGAGCAATTGAAGGTCAGCGTCGGTTATCTGGACGGTTGGATCGGTGAAGGGCAGATGTCCTACGGCGGCCCCGGCGCAGTCGCACGGGCGCAGTTGGCGCGGGATGTCGTACTCAAACGCCTGGAATTGATGGGTGTAAAGATGCACGACGTGCGCGCCGAGTTGATCGGTATGGACGCGCTGCACGGCCCGCGCAGCAGTGTCGAACCCTGGGAAGTGCGCCTGCGCATCGCCGCGCGTTGTGAGGAGCGCAGCGACGCGGTGCGCGTGGGCAACGAGGTGGAAACCCTCTACACCAACGGCCCGTCCGGCGGCGGCGGGGCCAGTAAAAGCCTACGGCAGGTGGTGGCGGTGGCGTCGCTGCTGCTGCCGCGTGGTGCGGTCAACCCGAGGATCGAAGCATGAAACTGCATAACCTGGCCCATTCCCGTACCGGGGACAAGGGCGATACCTCGAACATTTCGATCATTGCCTATCGCAAGGAAGACTACCCGTTACTGTGCGAGCAGCTCACGGCTGCGCGGGTGGCCGAGTTTTTTGCCGGGCTGCTGGAGCCGGGCGCGGCGCCGGTGCGACGCTATGAGTTGCCGAATGTGCAGGCGCTGAACTTCGTGTTGCCGGGGATATTGCGCGGCGGCGTGACCCGCTCGCTGGCGCTGGATGCTCATGGCAAGTGCCTGGGCTCGGCACTGTTGAGCATGGATCTGCCAATACCGAACTAATGTGGGAGGGATGCAAGCCCCCACATTAGATGGCACACGCCTCTCAGATGGCGGCGAAGCGTTTGTCCAGGTAGTCGATGATCACCTTGGAATCGTACATCCAGCTGGTCTGGCCATTTTCTTCGATACGCAGGCACGGCACCTTGATCTTGCCGCCTTGCTCCAGCAGGGTCTGGCGGTCCTGTTCGTTGTTCTTCGCGTCCTTGAGCGCCACCGGCACATTCAGGCGGTGCAGGGTACGGCGGGTCTTCACGCAGAACGGGCAGGCGTGGAATTGATACAGGGTCAAGCCCTTGGCGGCATCGTTGACCTGCGCCTGTTGCTCGGCGGTGCGCTGCTTTTTGCGCGGGCGGGTCAGGAAGTCGCCCACGATGATGATTTGGCCGAGACCGACTCGAAGTGCTTTGACGAACATGGCTGAAAGCCTCTTGCCCATGAAGAAGGGGTCGCAGCTTACCTGAATTTTGCGGGCGAAAAAAAACCGGCGATGAACGCCGGTTGCTTTCTACGCAGCCTTTACTTGATCAGGCTGAGGAATTCGCTGCGGGTGGCCGCGTTTTCGCGGAACTCACCCAGCATCACCGAGGTGATCATCGACGAATTCTGCTTCTCCACACCGCGCATCATCATGCACATGTGCTTGGCCTCGATCACTACCGCCACGCCCAGGGCGCCGGTCACTTGCAGTACCGCATCGGCGATCTGGCGGCTGAGGTTTTCCTGGATCTGCAGGCGACGCGCATACATGTCGACAATCCGCGCGACCTTCGACAGGCCCAGCACTTTGCCGCTCGGGATATACGCGACGTGAGCCTTGCCGATAAACGGCAGCAGGTGATGTTCGCACAGCGAGTACAGCTCGATGTCCTTGACCAGCACCATTTCGCTGTTATCGGAGCTGAACAAGGCACCGTTGGTGACTTCTTCGAGCGTCTGCTCATAACCGCGGCAGAGATACTGCATCGCCTTGGCGGCACGCTTTGGCGTGTCGAGCAGGCCCTCGCGGGAGACGTCCTCGCCGAGTTGGCCGAGGATCTCTGTGTAATTGTGTTCCAGGGACATGAAACTACCTGTGGGATTTTCGCAAAGCGCAAGGTTACGGTGGTGGACACATCGCTGCAAGCCTGACGATGGCACTTGTTACTCGTCCCGCCCTTCCATCATCGTGCGCTTGAGCATCACATACACCGCGCCCGCGCCGCCGTGACGGGCCTGGCAGGAGGTAAAGCCGAGTACCTGGGCATGCTGGCGCAGCCAGGTATTGACGTGGCTCTTGATCATCGGCCGCTTGCCGTCCAGTCGCACGGCCTTGCCGTGGGTGACGCGCACGCAGCGGATTTCGAATTTGGTGGCTTCGGCGAGGAAGGCCCACAGGGTTTCCCGGGCTTTTTCCACGGTCATGCCGTGCAGGTCCAGGCTGCCTTCGAATGGGATCTGGCCAGCCTTGAGCTTGCGCATCTGGTTTTCCTGCACGCCGTCGCGGGCCCACATCAGCTCGTCTTCGGGCCCGACATCGATCACGAACTGATCCGACAGGCCATCCACGGTGGTGGCGTGGGTACGCACGGTCGCGGCCTGGCGCAGCGTGGCGATCTGCGCGCGGTCAGCTTTGGGTTTACCGGTGTCGGCGCGGTCGTGCTTGATAGGCTTGACGCCGCGCAGCTCGTTTTTGAACAGGGAAAAATCGTCGTCTTGCATGTCAGCCTCCGCGAAGGGCGGGCAGTTTACCTAATCGCGGCGGCCAGGGCGCAGGAAACGCTATCCAAGCGCCACTAGTCGTGCTTTTTCATCAGGTGCGAAGCGATGTTAAGCGACAGTGGCTGGCGCATTTTGCGCCGGCTGCGGCGCCACAACCACACGCCCAGCCACAGCACCAGTAGGCCGATCCCCGCCAGGAGGGCCGAACCGCCAGGGCTGGCATTCAGTTCGCCAAGGGCCGGTGAATGCCCCAACAAACCGGCGCCACCTGCGCCGGCCAGCAACAGACCAACAATCGCCAGCAGCGCCGCGATGCACGCCAACAGGCGCAGACGCCAATTGCTCGGGCCCTTGGGGCGCAAGCGACGAGCGTCAAAACCATCGGATATCTTCATTCCGACCTTTCCTCCAGGGTATCGGCCCTTCGACCGGAAGATACACAGGTTGTTCCTGTACCGAAGGTAAATGCGCCAAATGAGGAGGCTTTGCGGATGAGCGGGCCGTACCCGGCACCGCTCATCGAGGGGCAGTCAGATCAGATCCTTGGTCAGCGCGAGGGTGGCGAAGTTGTCCGCCATGATCGCCATTTCAGTCTGCTGCACGTGCTCGGCGCTCAGGATGCCGCCTTTATAGGGCAGGTCGCGGGTGGCGCAGGCGTCTTCCACCAGCGTGCAGCGAAAACCCAGGTTCTTGGCGGCGCGCACCGTGGTGCTGACGCTGGAGTGGCTCATGAAACCGCACACGATCAGGTCCAGGGAGCCGAGGTCCTGCAGGTGTTTTTCCAGGCCAGTGCCGTGGAAGGCGCTCGGCAGCAACTTGCCGATGATGGTTTCGTCGCCTTCGGGCTCAAGGCCGGGAATGAATTCCCCGCGCTCGCCTTGCGGGTCAAACAGGCCGCCGACGGTGCCCAGGTGGCGCACATGCACGATCGGGCGCCCGGCGTTGCGTGCCGCGTCAACCAATTGTTTGATGTTGCCGACGGCGGCGTCCATGCCCGAAAGGGCGAGCGGGCCGCTGAGGTATTCCTTCTGGGCGTCGATGATCACGAGGGTCGCATGGTTGAGGTTGGCTGCTGCATAACCGCGACCGCTGAGTTGAAACATCGTCTTTGGAACGGACATTCTGGGGGCTCCTGTGAGGGGGGCTTTTGCGACATTGTCCACTGGCTGAGCGGTTCTGTGAATCGCTACTATCGTAAGGTACGCCGTTGCTGGCGTGCAGCCTTGTCAAGTAGGCGGCTTGTTTATCGCAATAGTGGCAAATTGGATGAAATCCGACATACGGTGCCGAGGGTTTCGTACATCGTCGGTACAGGCGAAGGCTGTTAGAATCGCCAGTCGTTTTTTCAGGAGTCTGCCCCCGTGATCACTTCCCGCCTGCGCACCTTGCGCGACCATATCCGTTGGGCTGTCAGCCGTTTCCATGGGGAAGACCTGTTTTTTGGACACGGTACCGACAATGCCTGGGACGAAGCCCGGCAATTGGTGCTCGGCGCCGTGCATTTGCCGTGGGAAATTGCCGACAGCTACCTGGACTGCAACCTGGAAGAAGAGGAAATCTCTCACGTTCAGCGCTTGCTGCATCGCCGTATCCACGAGCGCGTGCCCACCGCCTACCTGCTGGGTGAGGCCTGGTTCTGCGGCATGTCGTTTATCGTCGACAAGCGGGTGCTGATCCCGCGCTCTCCCATTGGAGAGTTGATCGAAAACCGCTTCGAACCCTGGCTGGCGCAGCCGCCGGCCCGCATTCTCGATTTGTGTACCGGCTCCGGCTGCATCGGCATTGCCTGCGCCTACGAGTTCCCGGACGCCGAAGTGGTGCTGGGCGACTTGTCCTTCGAAGCCTTGGAAGTGGCTAACCAGAACATTGAGCGCCATGGCGCCGACGAGCGCGTGTACACCGTGCAGGGCGATGGCTTCGACGGCCTGCCGGGCCAGCGCTTTGACCTGATTGTGTCGAACCCGCCGTATGTGGATGCCGAAGACTTCGCCGACATGCCCGACGAATACCAGCACGAGCCGGAACTGGGCCTGGCCTGTGGTGACGACGGCTTGAACCTGGTGCGACGGATGCTCGCCGAAGCGGCGGACCACCTGACCGAGAAAGGTTTGCTGATTGTCGAAGTGGGCAACAGCCAAGTGCACGTCGAGGCGCTGTACCCGGAAGTGGACTTTGCCTGGCTGGAGTTCCAGCGCGGTGGGCACGGCGTGTTTATGCTCACTGCCGAGCAGTGCCGCCAGCACCAGGCGGTGTTTGCGGCGCGTATCTAACTGTAAACAGAGCCAATGTGAGAGGGGCTTGCTCCCGATAGCGGTCTGTCAGTCACTGCATTGAGTGACTGACACCCCCCTCATGCATGTTTGATTGCATGCCGGTCCATTACCGGTGCGTGGCAATCCAGATCAGCAACCCCGCCTGAAACACCGTAAATGCCACCAAACAGGTGATGGTAAACCGTAGCCCGCTGTCCTCACGCTTGAACTTGGTGACCTTTTCTTCCTCCTTGCGCAGCTTCACTTCCTGCTCCAGCAGGTTGTGCTCGGCCTGTTGCAACATCTGCGCGGCTTCGAGGATCTCCACGAACTGCACTTTCTCGGTGTTCCAGCTGTCCAGCACGTCGCTGACCTTGCCGGGCTGCACGTTGCCTTTCAAATGCTGCACATCGGCGTAGGCCACATCAAAGCCCTGGATACGCAGGAAGTGATCGCGACGCAGGCGCGTGGCTTCGTTGAGCGCGTCTTTGTTGGACAGGTCGACACCGTCGACGCGGTAATGCGACCACTTCTTTTTCGCCCACGCCGCCGCTTGGGCCACGAGGAAACGGCCGATGCCGCGGTTGGCCGGTTCGATTTCCAGGCTGTTGCCCGGGCCGAAGTGCACGCGATGGGTATCGTGGTCGACCCAGATATCCAGATGGTTCTGCTCGCGGCGCACACGTTGCCCCGGAAGTTGGATGACCATGCGCAACAGGCTGTGGTGTTTGTCATGGCGCTCGGCATAGCCGAACTGCACGAACCGCAACGGCCGCGCACCGGTGGCACGGTCCGTGGCCAGTGGGGCCAGGCGCAGCATCTTGAAATGCTCGGCCTGAACGTCTGCCCACGGCAGCGACGCCATGTCGACGGCCGCGTTTTTTTCAGCCGTGGTGTCGGCGGTCGGTTCGGGTGTTGCTTCTGTGGTAGTCATGCGACGCGATCCTGTCCAAGCCTTGCGAGCCGACAGTCTTTTGACTGCCGACTGTGGGCTTATCGGCCGCTTTTCCCAAGACTGGAGGCCAATTGCCGCTTAATTGGGTTGAAGTTCATCGATAAAGCGCACCACCCGTTCACCCAGTTCGGCGGCGAGGGGCAGCTTCGGGTCGTTATAGGAGGCCAGTTGTTGCTTCACCTCGTTGGGCACGATGCGCATCACATGATTCATGCCTTCAATCACCGTCAACTGCGCGTCCGGCTTGGCCCGTTTCAGTTGCTGGGCATCGCCGACGCCTACCTGGATATCATGCGTGCCCTGGATGATCAGCGCAGGCATGCGCAGTTTGGCAAAGGCCGCGCGAGGGTCGGCGCGAAACAGGCTGATCAGGTAAGGCTGGACGCTGGGCCGGAAAATGCCTTCCAGCGGGCCGGGCACGTCGGTATCCACTTGGCCGGCCTTCAGGTGATCAAGGATTTCATTACTGCGCAGCAGCAGGGCTGGGGGCAGGTGATCGGCCAGTTGCTGGCGGATCACCTGGTCTACCGGGCGCGCGCTGCCGGACAGCGAGATGACGCCCGCCGGGTCTAATTGCGGCGCAGCCAGGGCTGCCACCAGCGCACCTTCACTATGGCCCAGCACAATCAACGGGCCCATGCGTTTGTCGGTCTTGAGCAATTGGCCCCAGGCCACCGCATCGGCGACGTAGGCATCAAGGGTCAGGTTGCGTTCATCCGGGGTGGCGGCGAGGCTGGCGGCCACGCCGCGCTTGTCATAGCGCACGCTGGCGATGTTATGCCGGGCCAGTACCCAGGCCAGGCGCTTGAGGCTGTCGTTGCGCGCGCCGTCGGCGCTGTTGCCGTTGCGGTCGGTGGGGCCGGAACCGGCGATGATCAGCACCACCGGCACCGGCTTGTCGGACTGTGGCAACAGCAGTGAGCCGAACAGCTCGCCGCTGCCGGTGTCCAGGCTGATAGGGCGTTGCAGTACGACGGGGGAGGCGGCGTGGGCCACGGCGGTAAACAAGGTCAGGGTAAGAAGCAGGACTCGAAGCATCATCGCGCCATCATGAGGAGGTGCCGGTTGGACCAACGTCCACCGGTAAGGTTTCGAGGATGAACTAGTCGGTTAGCCTGCGTATACTGGCCGCCTTAAGTTATTACGGTTGACTCGATTCAACTGATTTCACGGAGCGCCCCGCATGTCCGGCAATACCTTCGGCAAGCTGTTCACTGTCACCACCGCGGGCGAAAGCCATGGCCCGGCGTTGGTCGCCATTGTCGACGGCTGCCCGCCCGGCCTCGAGCTGTCTCTGGAAGACCTGCAGCGTGATCTCGACCGCCGCAAGCCCGGCACCAGCCGCCACACCACCCAGCGCCAGGAGCCCGACGAAGTCGAGATCCTCTCCGGCGTGTTCGAAGGCCGCACCACCGGCTGCGCCATCGGCCTCTTGATCCGCAACACGGATCAGAAGTCCAAGGATTATTCCGCGATCAAGGACCTGTTCCGGCCAGCCCACGCCGACTATACCTACCACCACAAATACGGCGAACGCGACTACCGTGGCGGCGGCCGCAGCTCGGCGCGTGAAACCGCCATGCGCGTGGCCGCCGGCGCCATCGCCAAGAAATACCTCGCCACCCAGGGCATCGTGATCCGTGGCTACATGAGCCAGCTGGGCCCGATTGAAATCCCGTTCAAGACCTGGGACAGCGTTGACGACAACGCTTTTTTCAGCCCGGACCCGGACAAAGTGCCGGAACTGGAAGCCTACATGGACCAGCTGCGCCGCGATCAGGACTCCGTTGGCGCCAAGATCACCGTGGTCGCTGAAGGGGTGAAGCCTGGCCTGGGCGAACCGATCTTCGACCGTCTCGACGCTGAGCTGGCCCATGCATTGATGAGCATCAACGCGGTCAAGGGCGTGGAAATCGGCGCGGGTTTCGCCTGCGTCTCCCAACGCGGCACCGAGCATCGCGATGAGCTGACCCCGCAAGGTTTCCTCAGCAATAATGCCGGCGGCATCCTCGGCGGTATTTCTTCCGGCCAGCCGATTGTGGCGCACCTGGCGCTCAAGGCCACGTCGAGCATCACCACTGCGGGCCGTTCGATCGATGTGCACGGCAATCCGGTGGACGTCATCACCAAGGGCCGCCACGACCCGTGCGTGGGCATCCGCGCCACGCCGATTGCCGAAGCGATGATGGCTATCGTGTTGATGGACCACCTGCTGCGCAACCGCGGGCAGAACGCCGATGTGCGCGTCAGTACCCCGGTGCTCGGCCAGCTGTGACGGGCTGGTTGTGACAGCCCTTCCTTATTGGCGCCTCTCCAGTTTCTACCTGTTCTATTTCGCCCTGCTGGGGGCGACGGCGCCATTCCTGGCGCTGTATTTCGATCACCTGGGGTTCTCCAGCGCGCGCATCGGCGAGCTGGTGGCCATTCCCATGTTGATGCGCTGCGTGGCGCCTAACCTGTGGGGCTGGCTGGGCGATTACACCGGCCGGCGCCTGGCCATCGTGCGGTTTGGCGCGGTGTGCACCCTGGTGAGTTTTTCGCTGATTTTCGTCAGCCAAACCTACGCCTGGCTGGCGCTGGTGATGGCCCTGCATGCGTTCTTCTGGCATGCGGTGCTGCCGCAGTTTGAAGTGATCACCCTGGCTCACCTGCAAAAACAAACCTCGCGCTATAGCCAGATCCGCCTGTGGGGCTCCATCGGTTTCATCCTTGCGGTGGTGATCATGGGCCGCCTGTTCGACCGGTTGAGCCTGGATATCTACCCGGTCGTGATCGTGGTGATCATGGCCGGCATCGTCGGCGCCAGCCTGTGGGTGCCGAACGCGCAGCCCGTCACCCACGGCAGTCGAGTCGCAGGCGACGGGTTCCTCAAGCAACTGCGCAGCCCTGGGGTATTGGCGTTTTACGCTTGCGTGGCGTTGATGCAAATGAGCCATGGCCCGTATTACACCTTCCTCACCCTGCATCTGGAACACCTGGGCTACAGCCGTGGCGTGATCGGCATGCTGTGGGCGCTGGGGGTGGTGGCCGAAGTGCTGATGTTCCTGGGCATGAGCCGTATCCTCACACGCTTTTCGGTACGCCGGGTGCTGCTGGCCAGCTTCCTGTTGGCGGCGTTGCGCTGGCTGCTGCTGGGGTCGTTTGCCGAGTTCTTCTGGGTGCTGTTGCTGGCGCAGGTGATGCATGCCGCGACTTTCGGCAGCTTCCATGCGGCGGCGATCGCCTTTGTGCAACGCAGTTTCGACGCTAAACAACAAGGCCAGGGCCAGGCGCTGTACGCCGCCCTGGCCGGCACCGGCGGCGCATTGGGCGCATTGTATTGCGGCTATAGCTGGAACCTGCTGGGGCCGACCTTCACCTTTAGTATTGCGAGCATCGCCGCCCTGGCCGCGGCCGTTATCATTGGCCTTCGATTGCACGAGCAGAACCAAGGAACCCTTCAATGAGTTATGTCGCCGTCTACCCCGTTGCTACACCGGATACCCCGAACAAGGTATTGACCCATTTCGACGACATCGCCGCCATCCTGGCCGAACACGGCGTACGGTTCGAGCGCTGGCAGCCCAGTCCGATCGAGAAGGGGGCCAGCGATGCGGCAATGATCTCGGCGTACCAGATGCAGATCGACCGCCTCGGCTACGCTCAGGTGCAAGTGCTCAGCATCACCAGCGACCACCCGCACAAAGCCGAGCTGCGCGAGCAGGCTCGCAAGGAGCGCCGCGGCGAGAAAGATGAGGTGCGTTTTTTCATCGCAGGCCTTGGTCTGTTTTGCCTGCACATCGGCGACTACGTGTATGCCGTGCGCTGTGAGAAAAACGACCTGCTGATGATTCCGGCGGGTATGGCGCATTGGTTTGACATGGGCGAGAACCCGCACTTCGTGGCCTTGCGGTTATTCCACGCGGGCGGTGAGCCGGAGTTGACCGGTGACTCAATTGCCAGTCGCTTCCCGGGTCTGGACGACTGAGCCCCCAGCCATTGGAATGTTCAACCCCAGTGGGTTTGAAACTGCTGTGGGAAGACGCCTAAATATATGTAGGGCAGCGCTGTTTATCACGAGCCCTGCGCACTGGCTCCATTCATTGTGTAACTCTCTGCGGCCTCAACGTTTATATATCGCCTGTCAACAGGAGGAATCCGAGGGGTGATTAAGGCATCAGCCAAATAAAAAGGAGAGAACGTGATGAATGGCCCAGAGGAGTTGTGTTCGCCGCCGTATTTCGTACCCACTGCCGTCAGGAGGCGGCTTGGCTTGTCCGGCAAGCCCCTGACCCCGGCGGAGTTGGAGATTCTGCGCTGGGCTTCGGAAGGCAAGACCGTCTGGGAGATCAGCCAGATCCGTGCCACGTCCGAGGCCACGGTTAAATTTCACCTGCGCAATATCTACGGCAAATTGCAAGTGACCAACCGCGTGCAGGCCATGAATGAAGCGGCCCGCCAAGGCCTATGGTAGGCCCATGAAAAAAAGGCCGGGACGCTCAACGGCGTCCCGGCCTTTTTTTTCGGGGTGTGGCGTTAAGCCGAATGGTAGGTCGGCAGAGCAAAGCGGTTCTGGCTTTGCAACATCGAAATTTGCGGCAGTTCGCTGGCTTGTTCAGCCAAATCACGGCGAATGGCGCTGATCACCCACGTCAGTTGATCGGCGGTGTGCAATTGCTGGTAAGAAATCGACCGCTTGACCTGTTTGCCTTCACTGTTACGCAGGGTCAACAGGATGCCGCCGTCTGGACGTGGTTGGGTGGTGACGTCGTAGTTGGAGAATACTGAAGCGAATTTATCTTGGATCAGGCTCATGTCTATCAGCTCCGTTGGCTCAAGTGGGCAAGCATGGAGTGATAGGTGCAGTGATTGTGCCAGCTAGTGATTTTGTTAAATATCTTTATAAATCAGTCACTTATAAAAATCGTGATTTTTCGATTTCGTGCAATTTGCATGAATGGCCATCATGCACACTGCATTTTGCTCTACTCGCGGAGGCGGCTGGGGGCGCGCTTATTCATAAAGACCGCCGTGGCGTAGGTAAATTCCCTTTTGCAAGGGCATGGGCTGGGATACAAAACTTTTCAAATCGCGCGTGTACAGCCGAAGAATGGCTGGCGTATTTTCCTGCATGGCATTGGGCCTCTCGCCTACGAAGCTTGCGTGGAAAATGCCGGTGTTGCCGGATCATACGAAGAATAAGAAAAAGGACGTTCCCATGAGGCATCCGCAGAGCGACATGATCACCTGGGCCAAGCTGCTGCGTAAGGTGCCCGCCATTGTGCGTGCCTTACCTCGGGTGGTTCGCGGCATGCGTGCCGCCAACGTAACCGACCCCGCGCAGCCGTGCGGGTTGGGCTGGCACTTTGAGCAAGCCACCCTGAGCAACCCCGACGGCCAGGCATTGTTGTATGGCGACCGGGTCCTCAGCTATCGCGAAGCCAATCAATATGCCAACCGCATCGCCTACCACCTGCAGGCCCAGGGCATCGGCAAGGGCGACGTGGTGGCACTGTTTATCGAAAACCGTCCCGAATTACTCCTCAGCGTATTGGCCGTGGCCAAGCTCGGTGGCATCTGCGCCATGCTCAATACCGCGCAAACTCAAGCTGCGCTGGTGCACAGCCTGAACCTGGTGAGCCCGGTGGCGATTGTGGTGGGCACGGAACTCGTGGCTGCCTACGGGGCAGTGCGCGATCAGGTGCAGATCCCGGCGGCGCGAACCTGGTTCGTCGCCGATCAGCTATCCGGCGAAATGCCCGAGGGGTACATCGACCTGCTGGCGGCCAGCGCCGAGTGCCCGGTGGACAACCCCGCCAGCACCGCGCAGATCTTCTTCAACGACCCCTGCTTTTATATCTACACCTCCGGTACCACGGGCCTGCCCAAAGCGGGCATCATGAAACACGGCCGCTGGACCAAAACCGCCGTCAGCTTTGGCCGCATTGCGCTGGACATGGGCCGGGACGACGTTCTGTATTGCACCTTGCCGCTCTACCACGCCACCGGTCTGTGTGTGTGCTGGGGCTCGGCGATTGTCGGGGCTTCGGGGTTTGCCATCCGCCGCAAGTTCAGCGCGAGCCAGTTCTGGGACGATGCGCGCAAATTCAAGGCGACCACCCTTGGCTATGTCGGTGAGCTGTGCCGTTACCTGCTGGACCAGCCGCCCAGTGCAAGCGACCGCGATAACCGCGTGACCAAAATGGTCGGCAATGGTTTGCGCCCCGGCGTATGGGCGCAGTTCAAGGCGCGGTATGGCGTCGAACACATCTGTGAGTTGTACGCGGCCAGCGACGGCAATATCGGGTTTACCAACGTGCTGAATTTCGACAACACCATCGGCTTCTGCCTGCAGCATTGGGCCCTGGTGGACTACGTTCACGACAACGGCGAGCCGCTGCGTGGCAGCGATGGCTATATGCGCAAGGTGCCCACCGGCGGGCAAGGCCTGTTGCTGGCCAGGATTGACGAAAAATCACCCTTCGACGGTTACACCGACCCGCAAAAGAACGGCAAGGTGGTGCTCACCGACGTGTTTGAAAAGGGCGATCGCTACTTTAATACCGGTGATTTGTTGCGCAGCATCGGCTTTGGCCACGCGCAATTCGTCGATCGACTGGGGGACACCTACCGCTGGAAAGGCGAAAACGTCTCCACCACCGAAGTCGAGAACGTCCTGCTGCAACACCCACAGATCGCCGAAGTGGTGGCCTATGGCGTCGAGATCGACAACACCAACGGTCGCGCAGGCATGGTCGCCATCACGCCGAGCGAATCCCTGGCGGCATTGGACATGCGCGAATTGCTGCAATTTGCCCATGGCCAGTTGCCGGCCTATGCGGTGCCGTTGTTCCTGCGAATCAAGGTCAAGATGGAAACCACCGGTACGTTCAAGTACCAGAAGGTCAAGCTCAAGGAGGAGGCGTTTGATCCGGACAAGGCCGGCAATGACCCGGTGTACGCGTGGCTGCCGGGGTCCGACTGCTACGTACCGGTGACGGGTCAATTGCTGGCGCAGATTCAGGGCGGCCAGTTCCGTTATTGATTATGCCTATGGCGGCTTTTGACAAAAAAGCCATGACAGGTGGGAACTCCATCGCGACACTGGGCGCCTCTATTGAATACCCGACGTCGCCACACCAGGAGCCCCGCATGTCCGACCAGCCAAAACAAATGACCGAAGACGAAGCCGCCGAATTTGCCGAGCAGGTCTTCGACGTGGCCCGCCGAGGCGATGCCGCGATGCTCGCCGCCTTGCTGGCCAAGGGCTTGCCGGCCAATTTTCGCAACCACAACGGCGATACCTTGTTGATGCTCGCGGCCTACCACGGCCACGCCGAGGCGGTAAAAGTACTGCTCGAATTCAAGGCGGACCCGCTGATTGCCAATGACAAGAACCAACTGCCGATTGCCGGCGCGGCGTTCAAGGGCCATTTGCCTGTGGTCCAGGCGCTCATCGAAGGCGGTACGCCGGTGGCAGCGGCTTCATCCGACGGGCGCACGGCCTTGATGATGGCGGCCATGTTCAACCGCGTCGAAATGCTCGACTACCTGCTCGACCAGGGCGCTGACCCCAAGGCCACCGATGCGCAGGGCGCGACCGCGCTGGCGGCGGCCCAAACCATGGGCGCGGTGGATACGGCGGCGCGGTTGCAGAAACTGGTGTAGGCTACGCGCCCTCCAAAACCCGCCCGTCACAGGATTGCCCCATGAAAACCGCCCTCGTCGAACTCATCAGCAAAATCAGCGCCGGGGTCATGGGCGAGGACGAAGTGGCGCGCATCGCCGAGGAAGCCGCCCGGGCCTACGCCGATCCCGCGGCATTCCTGGCGGCCAACCCGGACATCAACTACGACGACAGCTTTCCGATCCCGCTGGGAGAGTGGGTGGTGGTCGGTAGCCTGCCGGACACCGCGCTGTTCCAGGCCGATACCTATGCCGACCTGTTTGCACAAATCGTCGCGTCGTTTGGTCCGGGTGTGGCGTTCAACCTCAAGCCCAAGCAATTGGCCAAGACCGAGGACCTCACTGCACTGAACCGCATCCAGATCCAGATGAGTGCGCTTAGCCCCGAAGAGGGTGGCTATGTGCTGCTCAACTTCAGCCAACTGTTGGATGACGAGATCCAGGCCGTGCTGGTGTTCGGTAACGACCTGCCGCGTGTGCTGCAACTGTGTGCCGAAGTGGGTATCAAGGCCGAGCCGTCCCTGGAAGCGCTGAAGATCGGCGTGCACATCTGAAATAAAACGGAACCCCTGCCAGGGCTGACTATCCTACAAGTGCATGCCCTCACTTAGGAGCGACACCATGGGTTCCACTTTTAACGGCTTGATCGGGCTGATCATCCTGGCGCTGGATATCTGGGCGATCATCAACGTATTCAAAAGCGGCGCGAGCACCGGCGCCAAGGTGCTGTGGATCCTGCTGATCCTGCTGCTGCCGGTACTTGGCCTGATCATCTGGGCGATTGCCGGGCCGCGGGGTAACGTGCGGATCTGATCGCTTCACTCCTGCTGGAGTGGGCACAGTCAATATGGAAGGGGGCTTGCTCCCGATGACGGTTTATCAGTCACAGCTGTTCTGACTGATCCACCGCTATCGGGAGCAAGCCCCCTTCCACATTTGCTTTGGGCGTGCTCCATAGATTTATGTATCGAAATATTCGCTGCACATAATTTTCACACCCCGTCCAAGACAATTCCCCGGCTTTACCTGCCTGCTATTAAAGGTGGCGCAGCGGTGCTCGTTCACTAATTAATAGCCTTGCTGTGATTGATCGGGCACCATTCGCGCCACCGCGATATTTCGTCACATAAACTTCCAATGGGTCCTGAAACGACATGGCAAACCCGGACGCCCTGAGTCAGCAGCGAGCTTCTAATCGCCTGCTGCAACCGACCGTCAAATCCCATCTGGCGTACACGCTGCTCTGCGCACTGGTCATGATGGTGATGCTCTCCCTGCTGCGCCTGGCGCTGCTGGTATACAACCGCGAGATGATCCTCGACACGCCGGCCTCGACCTTCCTTGAAGCGTTCGCCAACGGCCTGCGCCTGGATATCCGCCTGGTGGTGTACCTGCTTATCCCGTTGCTGCTGGCATTGTTCAGCGTACGCGCCATGGCCGCGCGGGGGTTCTTCCGTTTCTGGCTGACTATTGCATCCAGCATCGCCCTGTTCCTGGGCTTGATGGAGATGGACTTCTACCGCGAGTTCCACCAGCGCCTCAACGGGCTGGTCTTCCAGTACGTAAAGGAAGACCCGAAAACCGTCATGAGCATGCTCTGGTACGGTTTCCCAGTGGTGCGCTACCTGCTGGCCTGGGCCGTGGGCACGCTGATCCTGAGCATGGCGTTCAAAGGCGCCGACCGCGCCACGCGCCCACGCGGGCCGTTCAGCGGCGGCAGCATCGGCACCCGCCAGGTGGCCCCGTGGTACTCGCGCATCGCGGTATTCGTGGTCTGCCTGCTGATCGCCGTGGTCGCCGCCCGTGGCACCCTGCGCCAAGGCCCGCCGCTGCGTTGGGGCGATGTGTACACCACCGATTCGAACTTCGCCAACCAGTTGGGCCTCAATGGCACCTTGTCGCTGATCGCGGCGGCCAAGGCGCGGTTCGGTGAAGACCGTTCCAACATCTGGAAGGCTACCCTGGACCAGCCGCTGGCCACCCAGACCGTGCGTGACATGCTGGTGCTGCCGCAAGAAAAGCTGGTAGACACCGATACCGCCGCCGTGCGCCGTGACTACATGCCACCGGCCGAGAAGACCCTGCCGATCAAGAACGTGGTCGTGATCCTGATGGAAAGCTTCGCCGGTCACTCGGTGGGCGCCTTGGGCCGGCCGGGCAACATCACGCCGTATTTCGACAAACTGTCCAAGGAGGGCCTGCTGTTCGACCGCTTCTTCTCCAACGGTACCCACACCCACCAGGGCATGTTCGCCACCATGGCCTGCTTCCCGAACCTGCCGGGCTTCGAATACCTGATGCAGACCCCGGAAGGCAGCCACAAGCTGTCGGGCCTGCCGCAGTTGCTCAGTGCCCGCAAGTTTGACGACGTGTATGTCTACAACGGCGATTTCGCCTGGGACAACCAGTCGGGTTTCTTCAGCAACCAGGGCATGACCAACTTCATTGGTCGCAACGACTTCGTTAACCCGGTGTTCTCCGACCCGACGTGGGGCGTGTCCGACCAGGACATGTTCAACCGCGGCCTGGAAGAGTTGAAGGCGCGTGAGGGCGGCAAGCCGTTCTACGCACTGCTGCAAACCCTGTCCAACCATACGCCGTACGCATTGCCGACGCCGTTGCCGGTCGAGAAAGTCACAGACCGTGGCAGCCTCAACGAGCATTTGACGGCCATGCGCTACTCCGATTGGGCCCTGGGCCAGTTCTTTGAAAAGGCCCGCAAAGAGCCGTACTTCAAGGAAACCCTGTTTGTGATCGTGGGCGACCACGGCTTCGGCAACGAACAGCAGATCACCGAGATGGACCTGGGCCGCTTCAACGTGCCGATGCTGATGATCGCACCCGGCATGCAGGAGAAGTTCGGCGAGCGCGACCACACCGTGGGCACCCAGATCGACATCGTGCCGACCATCATGGGCCGCCTCGGTGGCGACACCCTGCACCAGTGCTGGGGTCGCGACCTGCTGAACCTGCCGGAAGGCGACAAGGGCTTCGGCGTGATCAAGCCATCGGGCAGCGATCAGACGGTGGCGCTGGTCACCGCCGAGCGCATTCTGGTACTGCCCAAGGAGATGCCGCCGAAGTTGTGGGAATACGAATTGGGCGCCAACCCGAGCGGTAAAGTGATCCCCGACTCGCCGGACGAGGCGGCACTCAAGCAGAAACTTGAATCGTTCCTGCAAACGGCCACCAAGAGCCTGTTGAACAACACCGCCGGTGTGGTTGACGGCAAGCCGGACTAACTAACCGGCAATAAAAAAGAGGCCTGTGAAGGCCTCTTTTTTATCCGGCGTTTATATCCGACCGAGCAACAACAGCACCAGCAGTACCACCAGCACAACCCCGAGGATGCCCGACGGGCCATAACCCCAGTTACGCGAGTGAGGGAACACTGGCAGGCCACCGACCAGCAGCAGGATCAAGATAATGATCAGAATCAGGCTCATGTTTTTTTTCCTTATTGGCTTTCTGCAAAGACCGGTTATTAACGATAGGCCCGGCACTTAATGACGGACGCCTTAATAACTCCGACTCTGTCACTTCAAAGAAAATTCCAAGTTTTTTAAAGCATTTCGATCGCTCGCTTATTTCTTTTAACGCACGCGTCCGTACGCCTCGTTAGTCAAAAAAGATTGAACTTAGGCCCCGCGCGGGCATCCGACCCGGCCTTCGGTTTGCCTGGGGCATTCATCATTCTGATGGTGCGTGGGTACGGGAAAAACCTTCGCTACACTGCCGATCACTTCTTCTGTGAACCACAAGGCTACTTCCTATGCAAAATCGCATGATGATCACTGGCGCCGGGTCCGGCCTGGGTCGCGAAATCGCTCTGCGCTGGGCTCGCGAGGGTTGGCAATTGGCCTTGTCGGATGTCAGTGAGCCCGGCTTGCAGGAAACCCTGAAGCGGGTGCGTGAGGCCGGTGGCGACGGGTTTATCCAGCGCTGCGACGTACGTGACTACAGCCAGCTCACCGCGTTTGCCCAGGCCTGCGAGGTCAAGCTCGGGGGTATCGATGTGATCGTCAACAATGCCGGCGTGGCCTCGGGGGGCTTTTTCGCCGAGTTGTCCCTGGAAGATTGGGATTGGCAGATCGCAATCAACCTGATGGGCGTGGTCAAGGGCTGCAAGGCATTCCTGCCGCTGCTGGAAAAGAGCAAGGGCCGTATCATCAACATCGCCTCCATGGCGGCGCTGATGCAAGGGCCGGCCATGAGCAACTACAACGTGGCCAAGGCTGGCGTCGTGGCGTTGTCGGAGAGTTTGCTGGTGGAGCTCAAGCAGCAGGAGGTCGGCGTGCATGTGGTGTGCCCGTCGTTCTTCCAGACCAACCTGCTGGACTCGTTCCGTGGGCCGACCCCCGCCATGAAAGCCCAAGTGGGCAAACTGCTGGAAAGTTCGCCGATCCCGGCGGCGGATATTGCCGATTACATTTATCAGCGCGTGGCACAGGGCGAATTCATGATCCTGCCCCACGAGCAGGGCCGGATGGCGTGGGCGTTGAAGCAGAAGAACCCGCAGTTGCTGTACGACGAAATGACCACCATGGCCGACAAAATGCGCGCCAAGGCGCAGGCAGTTAAGGGCTGATTCGGCAGCGGTCTGTCAGGCAAATTACCTGCATCCGTAGGTGTTGCCTGATTTCGCCGCGAGCCATTGAAGCCTCCATCCTCAGCGCGCATGGTCGGGGTCCTGTCACTCCAAAAGGTCCACCGCCATGCTGGTTTTAAGCCGCGCCGTAGGCGAAATCATCTCCATCGGTGATGACATCACCGTGCATATCCTCGAACTGAAGGGCAACCAAGTGAAACTCGGCATCCAAGCGCCGCCTGGCGTGCACGTACATCGTGCCGAGGTCTACCGCAAGATCCTAGAACGCCAGACGCCGTCTGCCCAACCCGTCATCCAACTCTAGAACGCCCTCAGTCGAACAGATGCTTGGGCACGTCATGCTTGAGCATCAATTGGCATTGTTCGCTTTCGGGGTCGAACACGATCAGCGCCTGGCCTTTGGTCAGCGCCTGGCGCACACGCAGTACACGGGTTTCCAAGGGCGTGTCGTCGCCGTTGTCGGTGCCGTCGCGGGTGACGAAGTCCTCGATCAGGCGGGTCAGGGTGTCGACTTCAAGTGCGTCGTAGGGAATCAGCATACAAGCCTCAGGTGTCAGGTCCCGGCGATGCTACTGCGCCGGGGCCTTGCTGACCAGCGTCAGGACTTGTGGCCGACCAGGCTGTCCACCGGCGGCACACGCGTGTCGCTCTCCATCTGCGTCTCATGTTCCAACTGGTGACTGAAGCGGTCCAGTGAGCCCTGGGCCGGCTGCGCGTCGCTGGCAAACACCGGCGGGCTGAGGATATACGCGCCCAACAGGCGGCTCAGCGCGGCCAGGCTGTCGATATGGGTGCGCTCGTAACCGTGGGTCGCGTCGCAACCGAACGCCAGCAGCGCGGTGCGAATGTCGTGGCCGGCGGTCACGGCGGAATGCGCATCGCTGAAGTAATAGCGGAACAGGTCGCGGCGCACCGGTAGGTCATTGTCCGCGGCCAGGCGCAGTAAATGACGCGACAGGTGATAGTCGTAGGGCCCGCCGGAATCCTGCATCGCCACGCTCACCGCATGCTCACTGGAGTGCTGGCCGGGAGCGACCGGGGCGATATCGATGCCGACGAACTCACTCATCCCACGGCAGCGCGGCTGCGGCACCGCTGCCGGTTTCCTCGGTAATGGTGAACAGCGGGTGACAGTCGATCAGCAGGGGTTCGCCACTGTCGACAATCGCCTTGAGCGCAGCGAGCAGGGCAGCGACGCCGGCTTTGTCGTCCAGGTGGCGTGCGCTGATATGCCCACTCTCGGTGAACTCGGGCAAGGGGTCGAAGGCCACGTAGTCGCCGACGCTGATGCCCAGCGAGTCGCAATCGGCGCGGGTGGCGCAGTAGGCGTCCAGGCGCAGTTCCACATGGTCCCAACTCACCGGCATTTCATCCACGGCGGTGTTGAACGCATGCCCGGAGGCCATCAGCGGCAGTACGCTGCCACGGATCACGCCGTTGTCGGTGAACAGGCTGACGCGGCTGCCTTCGGCAAAGCGGCTCGACCAGCAGCCTACGGGGGCAAGTGTCAGGCGGCCGTTGTCCTTGATTGCGCGCACGGCGGCACCGATGGTGTCCAGGTGCGCGGAGACGGCGCGGTCCGGGCTGTTTTTCTGGCCCTTGAGCGTCGCGCGGATGGTGCCGCGCCGGGTCATTTCAAACGGGATGCCGAGTTCTTCCAAACGCTCGGCGACGTAGCGCACGATGGTATCGGTGAACCCGGTAGGGCTGGGAATGGCGAGCATTTCCAGCAGGACTTTTTGCAGGTAGTTGAGATCAGGTTCGGGAATGGTTCGAGTCATAAAAATTCCTGATGAGATAAGCGTGCTCAGGTCATTGGGCGGCCGGTTGGCTGTGTGGAAACAGCAGGTCCACAAACTTTTGCGCGGTGGGCTGCGGTTCATGGTTGGCCAGGCCGGCCCGTTCGTTCGCCTCGATAAATACGTACTCTGGTTGATCGGCGGCGGGCACCAGCAGGTCCAGGCCCACCATGGGGATGTCCAGGGCGCGGGCGGCGCGCACGGCGGCGTCCTTGAGCGTGGGATGCAGGATCGCGGTGACATCTTCCAGGCAACCGCCGGTGTGCAGGTTGGCGGTACGGCGTACCGCCAGGGTTGAGGCCACGGGGCAGGACGCTGCTGTAGTCGTAGCCTGCGGCGGCGAGGGTGCGTTCGGTTTCGGCGTCCAGGGGGATTTTGCTTTCGCCGTCGGTGGCGGCCTGACGGCGACGGCTTTGGGCCTCGATCAGGGCGCGGATGGAGTGCTGGCCGTCACCGGTCACCTCGGCGGGGCGGCGAATCGCGGCGGCAACCACCTCGAAGCCGATCACCAGGATGCGCAAGTCTAGGCCTTCATGAAAGCTCTCCAGCAGTACGCGGTTGTCGAACTGGCGCGCGTTTTCGATTGCCTGCTGCACCTCTTCGATGGTCTGCAGGTCCACCGCCACGCCTTGGCCCTGCTCGCCATCCAGCGGCTTGACCACCACGCGCTGGTGCTCGTCGAGGAACTCCAGGTTCTCGTCGGCACTGCCCGCCAATTGCTGCGACGGCAACTGCAAACCGGCGGCCTTGAGCACCTTGTGGGTCAGGCTCTTGTCCTGGCACAGGGTCATGCTGATGGCGCTGGTCAGGTCGCTCAGTGACTCACGGCAGCGCACGCGGCGCCCGCCATGGCTGAGGGTGAACAAACCGGCATCGGCATCATCCACCTGCACATCGATACCGCGTCGGTGGGCTTCTTCAACGATGATCCGCGCATACGGGTTGAACCCCGCCTGCGGCCCAGGGCCGAGAAACAGCGGCTGGTTGATGCCGTTCTTGTGCTTGATCGCAAACGTGGTCAGCGCACGGAAACCGAGCTTGGCATAAAGCCCCTTGGCCTGACGGTTATCGTGCAGCACCGACAGGTCCAGGTAGCTCAAGCCACGGCTCATAAAGTGCTCCACCAAGTGACGCACCAGCACTTCGCCGACGCCGGGGCGCGTGCATAGCGGGTCGACGGCCAGGCACCACAGGCTGCAACCGTTTTCCGGGTCGTGAAAGGCTTTCTGGTGGTTGAGCCCCATCACGCTGCCGATCACCGCGCCGCTGTCTTCGTCCTCCGCCAGCCAATACACCGGGCCACCCTGATGACGCGGCGTGAGGCGTTCGGCGTCGACCGGCAACATGCCGCGCCCTTGATACAACTGGTTCACCGCCTGCCAGTCGGCTTCGCTCTGTACCCGGCGGATACGAAAGCCGCGAAACACACGGGTGGCCGGGCGATAGTCGCTGAACCACAGGCGCAGGGTGTCGGAGGGGTCGAGAAACAATTGCTGCGGGTCAATCCCGAGGATCTGCTGGGGCGCGGCCACGTACAGCGCGATGTCGCGTTCGCCGGGCTGTTCATTCAGCAGTTCCCCCGCCAGGCTGGCCGGGTCGGGGAAGGTATGGCCGATCAACAACCGGCCCCAGCCGCAATGCACGGCAATCGAGTTCGGCGGCCAACGCGCTGCCGTCTTCGGCCAGGCGCGCCTGCAGGCGTTCGTAAGTGGGGGCCTGGCCTTGAGCAAGCGTTGGCTATACGCCGCGGCGTTAGGTTTCATGGATCAAATTCCTTGTTCGCTGAGCCACAGGTTCAGCGCTGCCAGTTGCCACAGCTTGGAGCCGCGCAGCGGGGTCAATTGGCCCTGGGGGTCGGTGAGCAAGCGGTCGAGCATGGCGGGGTTGAAGAGGCCGCGGTCCTGGCTCGGGTCCAGCAGCAGGTCGCGCACCCAGTTCAGGGTGTCGCCTTGCAAATGCTTGAGGCCCGGTACCGGGAAGTAACCTTTTTTGCGGTCGATAACCTCGCTCGGGATCACCCGGCGCGCCGCTTCCTTGAGCACGTGTTTGCCGCCGTCGGGCAGCTTGAACCGGCCCGGCACACGGGCCGAAAGTTCTACCAGGCGGTAGTCGAGGAACGGTGTGCGCGCTTCCAGGCCCCAGGCCATGGTCATGTTGTCGACACGTTTGACCGGGTCGTCCACCAGCATCACCGTGCTGTCCAGGCGCAGGGCCTTGTCCACGGCGGCATCGGCGCCCGGCATCGCAAAATGCTCGCGCACGAAGTCGCCGGCGGCGTCATGGGCGGTCAGCCATTTTGGTGCGACGGTGGCGGCATAGTCGTCATAGCTGCGGTCGAAAAACGCCTCACGGTAGGCAGCATACGGGTCGCTTGCGCCGTCCACTTGCGGGTACCAGTGGTAACCGGCGAACAACTCATCGGCACCCTGGCCGCTCTGCACAACCTTGCAATGCTTGGCCACTTCCCGCGACAACAGGTAGAAGGCGATGCAGTCATGGCTGACCATCGGCTCGCTCATGGCGCGGAACGCCGCCGGCAGTTGCTCGATGATTTCGCTTTCGGCGATACGCAGTTGGTGGTGACGGGTGCCGTAGTGCTTGGCGATCAGGTCCGAATACTGGAACTCGTCACCGCGCTCGCCGCCGGCATCTTCAAAACCGATGGAGAAGGTCGACAGATCCTGCACGCCAACCTCACGCAACAGGCCCACGAGCATGCTCGAATCGACGCCGCCGGAGAGCAACACGCCCACATCCACCGCCGCCCGTTGGCGAATCGCCACGGCTTCGCGGGTGCTGTCGAGCACACGGTCGGTCCAGTCTTCCAGGCTCAGGTACTTCTCATCTTCACGCGGGCCGTAGGGCAGGGTCCACCAGGTTTTCTGCTCGGTGTTGCCGTTGGCCTCGATACGCATCCAGCTGGCCGGCGGCAGTTTTTCAATGCCCGCCAGCAACGTGCGCGGCGCAGGCACCACCGCGTGGAAGTTCAGGTAATGGTTCAGCGCCACCGGATCGAGGATCGGGTTGATGTCGCCACCCTTGAGCAGCGCAGGCAGCGCGGAGGCAAAGCGCAGGCGCTGGCCGGTGCGCGACAGGTACAGCGGCTTCACACCCAGGCGGTCACGCGCGATGAACAAGCGCTGGGCATCGCGCTCCCAAATGGCGAAGGCGAACATGCCGTTGAGCTTGGGCAGCAGCGCTTCGCCCCAAGCGTGATAGCCCTTGAGCAGCACTTCGGTGTCGCCACCGGAATAGAACGCATAGCCCAGCGCTTCAAGCTCCTGGCGCAATTCGGGGAAGTTGTAGATCGCGCCGTTGAACGCCAGGGAAAGCCCCAGTTGAGCGTCGACCATCGGTTGGGCGGAGCCGTCCGACAAGTCCATGATCTTCAGGCGGCGATGGCCCAGGGCAATCGGCCCTTGGGCATGAAAACCCCAGGCATCGGGGCCTCGGGGGGCGAGGTGATGGGTGATGCGTTCTACGTCTGCAAGGCTTGCAGGTTGATGATCAAAGCGTAACTCGCCAGCTAATCCACACATAAGTTCCTTACCGGTTTTTCCGTTGGGGAGGTTTGGGGGTACCCGAAAACTGACCCACCTGTGTTGCGGTAGTTTTAGATCAATCGGTTATAAGCAGGCTGGCGGGCGCGTCGTTGTATTAATTATTACGGCCTTGATTGCGGCGTGAGGTGCCTAAGCTGACGCCTCATTTTTTCAAGGAGCACCCCCCATGGATCAGGACGTCAGTGTGTCGCAGGGTCTTCAGCCGATGACGACGCGTGAGTTATCGATGGCGTTATTGGAGCTCACCGGCGAGCTGGAAAAGGCCGAGGTACTGCAACAGAACGTGCCCGACTGGTTGATGAACGCCGGTGGCACATTCCTGGAACAACTCAATGAGGCCGCAGACGAGGCGCTGTCCCTTCAGGAAGCCGTAAAAGTGCGCTTGAGTACCTTGGACGATGTCCAGGCTTTTTGCCGCAAACACCTGAAAGCCGCGCTGTCCAGCGAGTTTGGCGACGGCTTCGACGTGGATGAAGACCGTCTGTGGCTGCCACAGCGCGAGTGGTTCAACCTGGGGCCGCCGCTGTATCGGGATGTGCCCACGCCGGCGCGGTGGGTCAGCCACAGCTTGTTGGAAGCCGCGATGCAGAACTTCACCCAAGCGCAGGAAGGTGTCGGTGAGGACGGCATGCCGGCGGTGGCGATGTTGGCCACCCAGGCACCGGCAAAGCCCTCGCCGGCGGCTTTTGCCAAGTGCTGTCGCCGCTTGGACCTGGGTAAGCGCTATCAAGAACACCTGCTGCACGTGCTCACCCAGGGGCGGTCCGCCAACGATGACCAGGCGTTGTTCACACCGGTCGCGCGATCGATAAAACAGCTGAGAGTCGCCGTGTTGAAAACGGAGGTGCTGATTGCCTATCAGAAGCAGCACCTGTCCAAAGACGGCTACGACACGCTGCAGCTGTTCCTCGAAAAAGGCGCGACGCTGGCGTCAGGTGATGTGCTTTATAACGCTAAGCCGGTGAGCCTGCAGGGCCTGGAAATCCACGGCGCCTGCCTCTGGGGCGTGGTGGTGTTTTCCGCACGCTCGGTTGAACAATTCCCTACCGAAAAATGCATGGTTTACATGCCCGGCGAACCTTTTCGCCCGGTGTACGAGTACGCGGCATTCAGCCAATTCCAGCAGTACCTCAGCCTCAAATTGAAAACGAAGGCCTACCGGCAGACCTTCACCCGTTATATCGATGAGGCCAATCGGCTGGATTTTTTCAAGGCGCTGACGGACCAGGCCGAGTTGGGGGTTATCAAACAACGCCCGATGACCCATGACCTCAACAGGTTTTTCTTCGAGAGCCTGCTGGGCAAACCGCAAGTGGACAGTCGGACCCTGGCGGTGCCGACCGCCGATGTGGATGCCGAGCAACGGCAAAAACGTCTTGAGGGCTACTGGGAGGCCGGGCTCACCCTGGCCAACATCTGCGCGATGTTCATCCCCGTCATGGGCGAACTGATGATGGGGGTGACCCTGGGGCAGTTGCTCGGCGAGATCTTTGACGGTTATGAGGATTGGCAGGCCGGGGATAAGCGCAAAGCGTTTTCGCACCTGACCAATGTGCTGGCCAATGTCGCGCTGATGGCCGCGTTCGCAAAGGCCAGCTCCGCGCTCAAACTGCACCCGCAGCAAGACACGGCTGATTGGTTCGATGGCTTCGAAGCGGTCACCCGAGGGGGTGGCGTCGGCTGTGGAAGCGCAACCTGCGTCGTTATCGCCAGCCGATAGACCTGTCTGACACGCCGGACAGCAACGGCCTCTACCAAATAGGCGACAAGACATTTGTGCGGTTGCAGGGGCATGCGCTGGAGGTGCGTTTCGATGAGCTGTCCGGGGGCTGGCGCTTGCAACCCCAGGCGGGTCACGACCTGTTTGCCCCGCCTGTGGAGCTCAACGGCGAAGGCGGCTGGCGTTACCGCGGCGAACGGCCGGCCGAATGGGATAACAGCCTGTATGTGCTGCGGCGTATAGCGCCTCGATCTCAAAGCGCTCAGTGCGCTGCGGCTGGAAGCAGTCCAGGACATCACCCAGGCGCCGCTGCCGCGATTGCAAGCGTGGGCGCGGCAGAACCAACCCGTGTCCAGGCGCTTCAGAGACCAGGCCGAACGGTTCATCCTGGAGCAGCGCATTCGTGACTGTATCTGGCACCTGGTGAATGAGGGCCAGCCCACCGCCGAGAATCAACGGTTGTTGCTGCATGCGTTACCCATGCTGCCGGCATGGCCCAAGCACGTCTATTTCGAATTGTTCAACGACAACGGCGTGCATATCGCGAACTACCCGCAGGGGCTGCGCCTCACGCCCGAGCACACCGGTATTCGTCTGACCGAGCACTCATTGCGTGAAGACGGAGTACTGGGCTTGGCCCTCGATAAGCTGGATGAGCAAGCCACGGCACAGTTGCTCAAGGAGGCGCCCGCTAGTGGCACGCCCGCGCGTCGCCTCGCCCCGGGCGGTAGCGGACTGGATGGAGAAAAACGCAGCGCTGTTTTTCGGCAAGCTGTATGAGGCCTATGACCGGCCCAACGGGCCTTCGCAAACCCTGTTCAAGCAGCGATTTGCCCAATTGCCGGTGCGCGTTGCTCAGCGTCTGATTGATCGGGCCAGCAGCGTTGAGCGCCTGCGGGTTGTCAATGACCAGCGTATCCCCATGCGCCTGGCCCAGGAGGCTCGAGAAATGATGGAACAGGTAGCGGCGGACCGGGCCTGTGCCGAATTATTCCTGCCCGCGCGGGGGGTTATCCGAGAGCCGGCACCAGGTGCTCCAGTTGCTCAAACGCATGCCCGGCTGGCCGGCGGATTTTGCCCTGGAAGTTCGCGACGGCAGTATCGGGGGGCCGTTGCTGGAGCGGGTGGGGCCGTCGGATGCCAAGGTCCGCCGGATTATCGCCAAGCAGGGCGAGCTGCATGAAGCCTACGACGTCTCGGGGCGAATCTTGGGGCTTCCCACCTCCGGGCGCCAGAGTCTGTACGACGCGGCGCTGCGTGCGCTGCCCGCGGAACAATTGAACGCGCTGGGGTTGTCTGAGCGCGAGCGCTCCCATGGGTTCAAGCTACGCAACGAACTCTTTGAGCATGCCGTCAATGATCGTCCGGCGGTCATGGCGTTGTTGCGCGGCGAGTCTCTGGATAAAACTGAACCGCTTCCCGCGTGCGTCCAGGCCAGCCCGCCGGCCCCCCAGTGCCTGCCGCTCACTCGCGGGCGTTGGTGCGTCGCACGCGCAGACTGTTTCCATTGTTTACCGAGATCCAGATCAACCATTTCCTGGATGAGCGAGGCGCCGACCACCTGGAGCGTGCCGAATCGATCAAGGCGCATGAGCAGCAGCTACAGGTGTTGCGCGCCAGTTTGAAAAGCTGGACCCGCGCCACCCAAGGCATTACCGGCGAGCTGCACACCAGCCGCCTGCAAGTGGCCGGCCTGATCGAAGACGCCTGGCGCCGTCTGACCTTCGTCCCGGGGGAGGGGCGTGAAAGCGTCGCGGGCCTCAAGCTCGACGGCATGCGCGTCGGCGATCTGCCGTCGCTGCCTGGCGCGGTCAAGTTCGATCACCTGCGGCTGGTGTCACTCAACGATATGCAACTCGACGACAGCGTGGCGTACTTTCTCAAGGCATTTACCCACGTCGAATCATTGAGCCTTGAGCGCAACAACATTACCCGGCTGCCGGAAATCCTGGCGCACATGCCCGGGCTCAAACGTTTGCTGATGTCGTCCAACGCCCTGACGCTGTCCGAGTACACGCTGAAAAAACTCGCCGATATGCGCAACCTGATTGCCCTGGACTTGAGTGAAAACCGCCTCGGCGCAACGCCGGAGGTGGGCAAGATGCTGGATATGGTGCATCTCAAACTGCGTAATTGTGACCTTCGCGAACTCCCGGTGGGCTTGGGGCGGTTGCCCTTCCTGGACTTTGTGGATCTGCGCAACAACGCCATTCGACAACTGCCTGATTGGGTGTTTGCCGCACCACGGCGTATCGCCCAAACCATTAACCTGCGTTTCAACCTCTTGTCGTCGACCACGGTCGCGAGCCTCGACGCTTACCGTAGGCGAACCGGTATCGGCATGGGCTACCTGCACGACGATATCGCGGCGATGAATGAGTCGACCGCACGCGGTATCTGGATGCCGGAGTCCCCTGCCGCCCCCAAAGCGATCTGGACCGATCTGAAAGACGACCAGCGTTCAGAGAGCCTGTTCGCGTTGTTATCCGAACTGGGTAACAGTGCTGACAGCGAATTTGTCAGAGAAGACATGCACACGCGCGTATGGGAGGTGCTGGAAGCGGCGCATGACAACACCGAGCTGCGTAACGAGGTATTCAACCTGGCGGCCAACCCCTTCAACTGTACGGACTCGGCGGCCATCAACTTCAGCCATCTGGAAGTGGCGGTGCGGGTGCACAAGGCCGGCGTGGCGAGTGAGCGGGGCACTTCGACGGCGGCATTGCTGCGCGAGGGGCGTGGCCTGTTTCGGCTTGATGAGCTGGAAAAACTGGCCCATGAACACAGCCAGGCCGACCCCTCGGCGGATCCGGCGGAAGTCAGCCTGGCCTATCGCACCGGCCTTGTGGAATCGCTGGACTTGCCTGGGCAGCCGACGCATATGCGTTTTGCCGGGTTAAGCGGAGTAACGCGCGAGGACCTGGAAAAGGCTTCCATGCGAGTGCGCACGGCCGAACTTTCGCCGGCCTTCATGGACTCCCTCACCGGGCGCAAGTTCTGGCGTACCCATTTGCGTAAACGCTATCCCGGCCGGTTTGACTTGATGAACACGCCGTTTCACGAGGAGCAGGATGCGATCATGGAACGCGCTCACTCCATGGACGATGCGCAATTTCGGCGTGAGTTTGAAGCCATTGGCGATCGCAGGGAGGCCGCCGAACGCACGTTGTTCAGGGAGCTGACCCACGAGGAAATGAAAACCGTGGACATGGGCTGCCAAGCGCTCGTGGACTGAGCGACGCCGTTACTTTTGATTGCGCATCAGGCCGCGCACGGCAAACCGATTGGGGTGGCAGGCCTGTGCGACGCTGACGGGCACCGGCAGCGGTTCGTCGTTGAGCCACGCCGCGAGCAGCTCGCCGCACAGTGGCGCGGTGATCAGGCCGCGTGAGCCGTGGCCGCTGTTGATGTACAGGCCTTCGAGCCAGGGGCAGGGCGTTTGCGGGACCTGGCGTGCGTCCTTGCGCAATACGGCGTAGGCCTGGGCGAAGTCTTCGCTGTGGGCCAACGGGCCGACAATCGGCAAGTAATCCGGGCTGGTGCAGCGAAACGCGGCGCGCCCCTGGAGCTGCGTGGGGTCTGCCTGGTCGGCGGCCAGGCGTTCGAGCAAGTCGACCGAGATGTCGCGCAGCATCTGCAGGTTGCCGCTGTGCTCGCCGGCCGTGGGCGTCAGGTCATCGCTGGCGAAGTCAAAACTGGCGCCGAGGGTATGTTCGCCCAACCGTGCCGGCGCGATATAACCCTCGCCGCAGACCACTGTGGCCAGTGCCTGGCTGTCGGCGGTTTGCGGCAACCGGGTGATCTGGCCGCGAATGCGCTTGAGCGGCAGCTGGGCGCTGAACGGGAAGCGCTTGATCTCGGCGGCGCCGGCCAACACCACCACCGGCGCGCTGGCCAGCAGAGTCTCGCCGTCGCGTGCCTGCCATTGCCCGTCGACCTGCTGCAAGGTGAGGGCCTCTTGATGCAGCAGCGACTGCACCCCCGGCTGCTGCGCTTGCCACTGGCACAGCGCGGGCGGATGTACCCAGCCACCCTGCGGAAAAAACAGCCCGCCGTGCGCCAGTTGCACACCGGCGCGGGCCTGGGCCTCGGCGCGGTCCAGGGTATGCAGCAGGTCAGGGGCAAAGGCCTGGGCCAATTGCGCCTGGCGCTCGCCTTCCTTGGCATTGAACGCCAGTTGCAGCACGCCGCAGGCCTGCCAGTCGACGTCTTGCTGCAAATGCTCGAGCAGGCGGCGTGTGTAGCCGAACCCGCTGACAATCAGTTGCGACAGTGCCGTGCCGTGGGCCGACAGCTTGAGGTACAACACCCCCTGCGGATTGCCCGAGGCTTCCTGGGCCAACGCCCCATGGCGTTCCAGCAGGCTGACGCGCCAGCCCCTGGCGGCCAGGCTGGCAGCGGTGGCGCAACCGGCCAGGCCGGCGCCGATGACCAGCGCGTGGCGCTCGCCCGTGTGCCGCGCCGGGCGGGCGAACCACGGCGCGCCGGCCGCTGGCGCAGGCAGTTGTTCGGGCCAGCCGATGAACTCACCGCGCAAAATTTCCCATTTATGGCCGATCCCCGGCGTGCGCTTCATTTTGAAGCCGGCGGCGTTGATCAGCCGCCTTACCCAACCCGTGCTGGTAAAGGTGCTGATGGTTGCGCCGGGCGCGGCCAACCGCGCCAATTCGGCGAACAACTCGGCGGTCCACATGTCGGGGTTTTTCGCCGGCGCAAAGCCGTCGAGAAACCACGCGTCGACCTGGGCATCCAGCTGCGGCAGTTGCTCCAGGGCATCGCCGATCAACAGCGTCAGGGTCACGCGACCGCCGTCCAGCACTAAACGCTGGAAGCCTTGGTGGATGGCGACGTACTGGGCCAGCAACTGTTCGGCGAAGGGCTGCAGTTCCGGCCACAGGGCCAGTGCCCGTTGCAGATCGGCGTAACTCAGCGGGTACTTTTCCACGCTGACGAAATGCAGGTGCGCCCCGGCCACCGCCTGTTGCGCGAACAACTGCCAGGTACACAGGAAATTCAAGCCGGTGCCGAAGCCGGTCTCGCCAATCACCAACCGCCCACCCACCGGCAGGGCGGCAAAGCGTTCCTGCAAACGGTTCTGTTCAAGGAACACATAGCGGGTTTCTTCAAGGCCCGACTTGTCGGAGAAGTACACGTCGTCGAACACCCGCGAGCGCGGGCGACCTTGGTCATCCCAGTCGAGCTGGGCGTGGGGCAATACGGGGTTCATGGGCGGCTCGGCAAAGGCAAGGCCGCCATTCTAGCTGATCAACAGGCAATCAATTGACCCATGGCAAGCATGCGTGGAATTTCCTCCCGCGTGTTGCTGCCCAATCCGCTAGTCTTGAGCCATCTTGAAACGGAGCTGCCCATGTTCGAATCCGCCGAAATCGGTCACGCCATCGACAAAGACACCTACGACGCCGAAGTGCCGGCCTTGCGCGAGGCCCTGCTGGAGGCGCAGTACGAGCTGCAACAGCAAAAGCGCTTCCCGGTGATCATCTTGATCAATGGCATCGAAGGCGCCGGCAAGGGCGAGACGGTCAAGCTGCTCAATGAATGGATGGACCCGCGCCTGATCGAAGTGCGCACCTTCGACCAGCAGACCGACGAAGAACTGGCCCGGCCACCCGCCTGGCGCTACTGGCGCCAGTTGCTCGCCAAAGGCCGCATGGGCATCTTTTTCGGCAACTGGTACAGCCAGATGCTGCAAGGCCGGGTGCATGGGCACATCAAGGACGCGCGGCTCGACCAGGCCATCGCCGGCGCCGAGCGCCTGGAAAAAATGTTTTGCGATGAAGGCGCGCTGATCTTCAAATTCTGGTTCCACCTTTCCAAGAAACAAATGAAGGCGCGACTCAAAGCCCTGGCCGACGACCCGCTGCACAGTTGGCGCATCAGCCCATTGGATTGGCAGCAATCGCAGACCTACGACAAGTTCGTGCACTTCGGCGAGCGCGTGCTGCGCCGCACCAGCCGTGATTACGCGCCGTGGCATGTGATCGAAGGGGTGGACAGCAATTATCGCGGGCTCACCGTGGGCAAACTGCTGCTGGAAGGCATGCAGAATGCCCTGAAGCAGCCCAAGGGCAAGGCCAGCGGCATGAACCCGGCGCCGCTGATCGCCGCCGTGGACAAGAAGGGCCTGCTCGACAGCCTCGACATGACCCTGCGCCTGGACAAGGACGACTACGAAGAACAGCTGATCACCGAGCAGGCGCGGCTCTCTGGCCTGATGCGCGACAAGCGCATGCGCAAACACGCGTTGATTACGGTGTTCGAAGGTAACGATGCGGCCGGCAAGGGCGGCGCGATCCGTCGCGTGGCGGCGGCGCTGGACCCGCGCCAGTACCACATCGTACCGATTGCCGCGCCGAGCGAAGACGAGCGCGCCCAACCCTACCTGTGGCGGTTCTGGCAGAAAATCCCGGCGCGGGGCATGTTCACGGTGTTCGACCGCTCCTGGTACGGCCGCGTGCTGGTGGAGCGCATCGAAGGCTTTTGCACACCGGCGGACTGGATGCGCGCCTATGGCGAGATCAATGACTTTGAAGAGCAACTGCGCGATGCGGGCGTGATCGTGGTCAAGTTCTGGCTGGCCATCGATAAAGACACCCAACTGGAACGCTTCCAGGCCCGTGAAGAAATCCCCTTCAAACGCTTCAAGATCACCGAAGACGACTGGCGCAACCGCGACAAATGGGACGCCTACCGCACCGCCGTGGGCGACATGGTCGATCGCACCAGCACCGAAGTCTCGCCCTGGACCTTGGTGGAAGCCAACGACAAGCGCTGGGCGCGGGTCAAGGTGTTGCGCACCATCAACCAGGCGCTGGAGGAGGCGTTCGCCGAAACCGATAAGCGCGACAAGAAGAAAAAGAAATAACCTCACCGTCATGCTTTCGCATCCATGGGGTGAATGATCGTCGCGGTCGGGCAGGCCTGGATCTATCCTCGATCCATCTCCCAACAACCACAAGATCGAGGTAGCCCATGCGTGAAGTAGTGATCGTCGACAGTGTGCGAACCGGCCTGGCCAAGTCTTTTCGCGGCAAGTTCAACCAGACCCGTCCGGACGACATGGCGGCCCATTGCGTCAACGCGCTGCTGACCCGCAATGGCATCGACCCGGCCACGGTAGAAGACTGCATCGTCGGCGCCGGCTCCAATGAAGGCGCCCAGGGCTACAACATCGGGCGCAACGTGGCGGTGCTGTCGCAACTGGGCACCGGCACGGCAGGCATGACCCTCAACCGCTTTTGTTCCTCGGGCTTGCAGGCGATTGCGATTGCCGCCAACCAGATCGCCTCCGGCTGCAGCGATATCATCGTCGCCGGGGGCGTCGAGTCCATCAGCCTGACCATGAAAAGCGTCAACACCGACAACCTGATCAACCCACTGCTCAAGGCGCAGGTGCCGGGTATTTATTTCCCCATGGGCCAGACCGCCGAAATCGTCGCGCGCCGCTATAACGTCAGCCGCGAGGAACAGGATCTGTACGCCCTGCAGAGCCAGCAACGTACCGCCCAGGCCCAGGCGGACGGGTTGTTCAATGATGAAATCGTACCCATGAAGGTCACCTACAAGGTCGAGGACAAGGCCACCGGCGAGGTGCAGCTACTGGAAGGCGTGGTGGACCGCGACGACTGCAACCGACCCGACACCACCCTGGCCAGCCTGCAGGGCTTGAAACCGGTATTCGCCGAAGATGGCTCGGTGACGGCGGGCAATTCCTCGCAGCTGTCCGACGGCGCTTCGATGACCCTGGTGATGAGCCTGGAAAAAGCCCTGGCGCTGGGGCTCAAGCCCAAGGCGTTCTTCCGCGGCTTTACCGTCGCGGGTTGCGAGCCGGACGAGATGGGCATCGGCCCGGTGTTCTCGGTGCCCAAGTTGCTCAAGGCGCGCGGCTTGCAGGTGGCGGACATCGATGTGTGGGAGCTCAACGAAGCGTTCGCCTCCCAATGCCTCTACGCCCGCAATCGCCTGGAAATCGATAACGCCAAGTACAACGTCAACGGTGGTTCGATCGCCATCGGCCATCCGTTCGGCATGACCGGCTCGCGGCAAGTCGGGCATCTGGTGCGCGAGTTGCAACGGCGCAACCTGCGTTACGGCATCGTCACCATGTGCGTGGGCGGTGGCATGGGCGCGACAGGGTTGTTCGAGGCGGTGCGCTAGCGCAGTGATGCCCTGCGGCATCCGATAACCATTGAAAGGGGGAGCTTGCTCCCCCTTTTCTTTACCTTCAAATAATCAATAAGCCATTAATGGGTCGATGTTTAACACGGTTGGACTTTCAAGTTTATCTCGTTTGCTTCTGACAGTTTTTGCTGGTGAGTAGGTGCGTTAACTAACGCCAATGTAGTCCGCTTCCTTCAGATCAACTTATTATTTATGTAGGACGCCATAAGTTTCCTATTTGTCGTGATGGACTTTGCCTACGCAATCATCTGATGTTGATGGGTTGTTTATCCAAGTGTGGAGTGGGAACTTGCATGCCGTTGATTGGCGGCCCGAAAGCACAATAAAAAGTTGCCAGGGCCAATACGGTCGCCCGATCAAACGCATTGTTTAAACCGCTGATTAGTAAGCGCCTTGCACGTCCGTGGCGGCGCTTTTTAATGACACTTGATAAGTAGGAAACTGTGAATGAAAACGATATTGAACGTTGCGCTGTTGTCTGCCGGTGTGTTGGCCGGTTCGTTGTCCGTTGCGCAAGCGTCTCAAGGGACGGTGACGTTTTGGGCTCGGTTCATTCGGGGGCGTGTTCCATCAAGCCTGAATCCGTTGATCAAACCGTTAACTTGGGCGCCATTGCAAAGCACCAACTGCAAACCGGTGGCAAGTCCGAGGCCCGGCCTGTGCTGATCGAACTGCAAGGGTGCGATTTGGCCGACCTGACCGATAACACGGTGACCACCACGTTCACCGGGGCACCGTCGGCCGTAGTACCGGGCGCTATCGGCACCGTGGGGGGCGCCGGCGGCATCGGCATCATGATGACCCACGGCGGCAGCGCGGTGAAATTGGGGGTGCCTACTGCCCCGCAGCCAATCAGCGCCGGTGATAACACCCTGCAGTTCGGTGCCTATGTGCAAGGCGTCGCCACGGGGGACATCGTTCCCGGTGACTTCAGCGCGGTGGCCAATTTCACCTTGGCCTATCAGTAAGTTGCGCCCCCGCCACTGCGGGTGGCGGGGGCACGCTGGCGGGAGGTCCACGTGAATATATCCATACATATCCCTATCGCCTTTTCAGTGACGTTGCTCCTTGGCCCTTGCGTTTTTGCGCAGTCATCTTCCCAGGGCGAGGGGGTCGTCACGTTAGGCGGCGAGGTGGTTGATTCGGCCTGCGGGCTGGAGCTGAGCAGCCTCGATCAAACCGTCGAGATGCCTGCGGAACCGGTGGGGCGGCTGCTGCGAAACACGCGGGGTGAAACGCATCCCTTCCAGTTGCGCCTGGTCAATTGCACGTTGAGTCGGCCGGACCCTTCGCGCCCCGGGGGAACCTTGCCGGATTGGCAGCACATGCGAGTGACGTTTGACGGCCCGACCGATCGAAGCGGGCGCTCATTTGCGGTCTTCGGCGGTTCACAGGGCGTTGCCCTGCATATCGTCGATTCCGCCGGCGAGGAAAGCGTGCCGGGTGAGCGCATGGCGCCCAGGCCATTGAGTGAAGGCAGCATGACTCTTGACTACACGCTCAGTTTGATCGGCAACGGATTGCCACTGATCGTTGGCCCCCACAGTGCCGCCGTGCGGTTCAAGTTGGAATACTTTTGAACAGTGATGGATTGCTTGCATGTTGAATACATTGAAAGTCAGACACACGTTCGCCCCAAGTGTGTTGGGTGGGCTGATGTCGTTGGCCGGAACGGCATTGGGTGCTGGGGATATCGAGTTCAATACTGACGTGCTTGACCTGAGTGATCGCCGCAATATTGATTTGTCCCGGTTTGCGCACAGCGGGTTTATTCTGCCGGGCACTTACTCAATGGTGGTGCAGGTCAATGCCCAGCCTGTTTCAGAACAATCAGTCACGTTCTATCCGCCTGACGATGATCCAAAGGGCAGTCAGGCGTGTTTGTCGCCGGCCCTGGTTGAGCAACTGGGCCTCAAGGCCACGCAGGCCGCCGGCCTTGCGTCGTGGCGCGGTGGCGAATGCCTTGATCTCAAGGGCTTGCCCGGCACGCAGGTCAGTGCCGACCTGGCCACGTCCACGCTGAACATCAGCCTGCCCCAGGCGTACCTTCAATACAGCGCTATCAATTGGGACCCGCCCTCACGCTGGGATGAAGGCGTGCCGGGGTTGCTGGTTGACTACAACCTGACG
This sequence comes from Pseudomonas sp. S3_A03, assembly GCF_054668275.1. Classification (NCBI taxonomy): domain Bacteria; kingdom Pseudomonadati; phylum Pseudomonadota; class Gammaproteobacteria; order Pseudomonadales; family Pseudomonadaceae; genus Pseudomonas; species Pseudomonas sp. S3_A03. Next base: position 2,194,283 of record NZ_CP162753.1, on the reverse strand, counting down.
GCGCAGTCGATCTTCCAGCGCAACGACGGCCAGCGCAAGAACCTGAGTGGTAACGGAACGGTGGGGGCCAATGCCGGGGCCTGGCGCCTGAGGGCGGATTGGCAGGGGCGTGTCGAGAATGGTCGCGAGTCGGCGGCCGGGCCCCAGAAGCTGGAATGGAGCCGCTATTACGCGTATCGCGCGGTGCCCGCCCTGAGTGCCCGTTTGCTGGTGGGTGAGAACTACCTGTATTCGGACCTGTTTGACAGCTTCCGTTTTACCGGTGCTGCGCTCAACTCGGACGAAAGCCAGTTGCCCCCCAACCTGCGTGGATACGCACCGGAGGTGGTCGGGGTGGCCAAAACCAATGCCAAGGTGATCGTCAGCCAGCAGGGCCGTGTGCTGTATGAAACCCTGGTGGCGGCGGGACCTTTCCGTATCCAGGACCTCAATGACGCAGTGTCGGGCACCCTGGATGTGCGGGTCGAGGAGCAGGACGGTTCGGTACACACGTTCAAGATCGATACGGCAGGCGTTCCCTACCTGACCCGCCCCGGCCAAGTTCGTTACAAGTTGGCGAGTGGGCGACCGACCCGGCTTCAACACGGCGCCGAGGGTAAGACGTTTGCCACCGGCGAATTCTCCTGGGGCATCAGCAATGGTTGGTCCTTGTTTGGCGGCGGCATCACCGATAGCAACTACCGGGCAATGTCGGTGGGGGCGGGGCGCGACCTGCTGGCGTTCGGCGCCGTCTCGCTGGACGTGACGCAATCGCGCGCCAGCGTCTGGAATGAAACCCTCTCGGGTAAGTCGTTGCGTCTTCAATACTCGAAGAACTTTGAAGCCTACGACAGTCAGGTGACGTTTGCTGGTTACCGGTTCTCCCAAGAGAACTTCTTGAGCATGAGTGAATACCTGGACGCGCGTTATTACGGCCTCAATGGCGAACGCGGCAGTCGCGATGAGTACGTTGAAGGGCGCGACAGCTGGAAACCGCTTGGCGCCAGCAAGGCCCTTTATACCGTGACGCTCAATAAGCAGTTTCGTGACCTGGGTGCCACCGTCTATGCCAGTTACAACAAACAGACGTATTGGAACCGTTCCGACACTCAGCGCTGGAACCTGGCGGTGTCGCGCTACTTCAACGTGGGCACCGTAAAAAACATGAGCCTGTCGCTGAACATGTACCGCAGCGAGGATTACAACTACAAGGGCAACGGCATGTCGCTGATGGTCAGCCTGCCATTGGGGCGCACCGGTACCTTGTCGCTGGATGCCAACAGCGGTTCGGGTAAAAACCCATTGGCGGCGCGCTACAGCGATCGCCTGGATGAACGCAACAGTTACCAGATCGGTGCGAGCAACCAATCGGCCAGTGGTTATCTGAGCCACATGGGGGATGCAGCCGACATTGATCTGAGCGCCAGTACACAGAAAGGCAGTTACAGCAGCCTCGGTGTGTCGGCGCGTGGCGGTGGCACGCTCACGCCCTACGGTGCGGCCCTGCATCGCACCCAAAGCACCGGCGGTACCCGGTTGATGATCGATACCGCGGGTGTGCCCGATGTGCCAGTGCGCGGTTATGGCTCGCCCACCCGCAGCAACGCGTTCGGCAAGGCGGTCATTGCCGACATCGGCAGCTACCAGCGCACCTCTGCCAGTGTCGATCTGGAGCGCTTGCCAGCCAATGTCGAAGCCACCCAATCGGTGACACAACTGACGCTCACCGAAGGGGCTATCGGCTATCGCTCGCTGGAAGTGATTTCCGGTGAGAAGGCGATGGCGGTACTTCGCCTGCCGGACAGCAGCGCACCGCCCTTCGGCGCGACGGTGAAAAACCTCAGGCAGCAGGACACCGGCATTGTGAATGACGACGGCCATGTCTACCTCAGCGGGATTCAGGCCGGCGAACGGATGATCGTCAGTTGGGGCGGTGCCGAGCGCTGCACCGTCACGCTGCCGACCATTTTGCCCATGGACGGCCTGACCGATGCCCTGAACCTGCGCTGCCAACTGTTGGCCGCTGATCAATCTTCAACCGACCCGGCAGCATTGACCGGGACGCCTATCGATACGGAGAACACATCCTCATGATGCCGAACATGCGCCTCATCGCCCTGGCCTTCGCGCTGCTGGGGCCTGGCTTGACTCAAAGCGCCAGCGCCGCTGTCGGCCTGGACCGCACCCGCGTGATTTTCGACGGGGGCAAACAGGCCACCAGTGTGAACATCACCAATAACAACACCCAACTACCGTACCTGGCCCAGGGCTGGATCGAGGATGAAGCCGGCCAGAAAATCACCACGCCGTTGATCGTCCTGCCGCCGGTGCAACGCCTGGAGCCCGGCACGCAAAGCCAGGTCAAGGTGCAGGCGTTGCCGGCGGCCAGGTTGCTGCCCCAGGACCGGGAAACGGTGTACTACTTCAACCTGAGGGAGATTCCACCGCGCAGCGACAAATCCAACACCCTGCAAATTGCCCTGCAGACCCGCATCAAGTTGTTCTACCGGCCGCAGGCAATCGAGCCGAGCCAGCAAGACCTGTCCAACCCTTGGCAGGAAAAGCTCACCCTGACCCGTGCGGGCGATCACTACATCGTCAACAACCCCACGCCTTACTACGTGACCCTGGTGGATGCACGCAGCACCAAGGACGGCAAAACCGTGGCGGGTTTCGAGCCCATGATGGTGGCGCCCAAAGACTCGCTGAAGTTGAAACCCACGGCGACGGCATTGGGGACGGCCCCCTATTTGAGTTATGTGAACGACTACGGCGGACGTCCGTTGCTGGCCTTCACCTGCCGTGGCGAAACGTGCCAGGTAGCGCCGTCCAATGAGTAACGCCTGGGGTTGGAGAACGTCATGAAGTCGAACACCGTGAAAGTCTTCGCCGGCCTGCTGCTGATGCTGATGGGGCGGGCGCACGCCCAGGACGTGGAAGGTATGAATGGACTGCTGAACGTGCTCGGGTCCCTGCATGAGAGCCCATGCAGCCTGGAGATGACCGCCGTCAACCAAACGATTGACCTGGGTGAGGTCTCGACCAGCCAACTGCAACGGCCCGGCGATCAGGCGAACCCGGTGGCCTTTCAACTGCGCTTCGATGATTGCCAGCGAACCGCCGGCAGCCTCCGCAATGAACGTACCGGGAACCTGACATGGAGTGCCTATCAGCCGGTGCTGTCGGTTGCGTTTATCGCACCCGCCGATGCCGATGACCCGCGGCTGGTCAGGGTGCAAGGCATCACCGGGATGGGCCTGCGCCTGACCGATGCGCTGGGGCGGGATGTGCAATTGGGGGCGCGGGGCGAACCGTTGTTCCTGGCTGTGGGCGCCACCACCCAGACCTGGAAGGTTCAACCCACGCGCACCGCCGCACCTTGACCAGCGGGGCGTTCAGGGCCGTCGTGGATTTCAGGCTCAACTATGAGTGAGGGCAGAACAATGGCTTACACAAACGGGTCGCGCGCCATTCTGGTCGGGGGCGCCTTGCTGTGGGTGGCCTGCCGGATGGCGCAGGCCGATACTAACCTGACCATCCGCGCGGTGATCGTTGCGCCACCACCGTGCGTCATCAACAGCGGCGGTACGCTGAATGTACCGTTTGGAAATGACCTGCTGACGTCACGGATCGATGGGGTCAACTATCGTCGCGAGGTGCCTTATACCGTCACCTGTGATTCCCCCTTCAGTAACGCCTTGACCCTGGAACTCAGGGGCACGGGCGCCGCGTTCGACCGGCGCGTGCTCGCGACCCGCAAGACGGACCCGGGGTCAAGCTGTTCGTCAATGGCGCCGACTGGCCGTTGAATACCGCCGTGAACTTTACCTACCCCCAGTTCCCCGCGGTGCAGGCGGTGCCCGTCAAGCGTGCGGGCAGCCGACTGACCGGCGGGGCGTTCGATGCGACCGCCACCCTGGTGGTCGATTATCAATGACGGCGATAAAGAGGAACGACCCATGACATTCAGGCAGCAGCGAGCGCTGTTTTTCCTGTGCGCCGTCGGCCTGCATGGCGGCGCATCGGCCAACGTGACATTCAGCGGAACATTGAATGAACCACCGCCCTGCACGATTGAGGGGGGCAACACCATTGAAGTCGATTTTGGCGATGTGGGGGTCAAGCGCGTCGATGGCGTGAAGTACCGCAAGCACGTGGGTTACACCATCACCTGTGGCACCGACACGCTGCCTTGGGTGCTGAAGTTGAGCGTCAACGGCACACCCACGACGTTTGACGGCTCGGCGGTGCAGACCAGCGTGCCGGCGCTGGGGATACGGGTTTTCCAGGACAGCCAGCCGTTTCCACTCAATACCCCCCCTGGACATAACCCTGTCGTCACCGCCGACATTGGAAGTGGTGCCCGTCCAACAACCCGGCGCAACCCTGAGCGCCGCCAGCTTCACGGCGGTGGCGACGCTGTTGGCCGAATATCAGTAGGAGTCGAGTCTATGCGACATGAAAGGGTTCAAAAGGGCGCACTGGCGCTGCTGCTCACCTGCGGCCTGGCCCCGCTTGGGCAGGCAGCGGACAACCTGCGTTTCAAGGGCAATCTGGTGGAAGAAGCCTGCACCCTGCGCCCCGGTGACGAGGCCATCACCTTGGAGCTGTGGGACCTGACCAGCAAGTATCTCTATATCAGCACGCGTTCGGTGGGCCGGCGTTTCCAACTGCACCTGCAAGAGTGCGACACCACCATCAGCGACTCGGTGACCATCACCTTTGGCGGCACGGGAAACCCTGAGCTCCCCGGTCTGCTCGCGCTGGACGCCGGCAGTGGTGCCTCGGGTATCGGGGTCGGGCTGGAAACCCTCGGCGACAAGCCATTGCCCGTCAATAGTGTGAGCGACAGGCAGGTGCTCAGTGATGGCAGCTATGTGATCGAGCTCAAAGCCTATGTGCAGGGCGAGCCGGCCGCGATCAGGGATCGAACCATTGGGCACGGGGCGTACTCGGTGACCTCAACCTTTATGTTGGACTATCCATAGGCTGTGCCTGGATAGGGCAGCGCGACGAGAAATAAACATGAGAAAAACAGCTAGCGCCATGACGCTTTTGTTCCTTGTCTGTGTGGCTACGACGGCTCGCGCCGTGGACTGTCGTATGAATGGCGGACCGTGGATCACGGTTGGCGGGGGGCAGGATATCAACTTGCAGGTACCGGTGACTGTTCGGCTGGACACCAACCAGAACCGAATCCTAATGGACGGGGCGAACCTCCAATGTCGATACACGCCCGGCCCTCAAACCCCTCTCGCGCCGAAGACTACTGGGCCACCGGCAGCACCGCCGGTATCCCGTGGACGCCCGGTCCCAAGTTCGCCTCGGAAGGCACTGGCCTGCGCGTCAATGGCGTGTACCGAAACTATCCGGTGGCCGGCGGTATCCGGGTGGCGACGCTGCCGGACAACAGGGTCGGCTACCCGATTGATGTCACGCCCTACATTATTATGCGTAACAGCCCGGGGAACCCGATCAGCATCCGGATCGGCGACAACCTGGGGCTGCTGCGCATGACCCAGACAAACAACGCGGGGAGCGGTTCATCCAGGCTTGCGGTCACCTATGTGGCCAACAACAACTTCACCATCTCCCCATCGACCTGCACGATCAACAATAACAACCCGATCGAAATCAACTTCGGCCAGGTCAACCAACGCGCAATCGGCAGCGACCCGTTGACCACCCCCATCGTCAGCAATCGCAGGCTGACTTATTCATGCCCTCAAGGCGGGATCAGCACACCGATCACCATTACCTACAAGGGAACCCGGTCGTCGTTCGACGCCCGGTTGCTGATGATGAGCAACCCGCAAGTGGGTACAGCCCTTGTGCGTGCCGGCACTGCCGTTCCCGTGAATGGGTCGTTCCTGACCCGCATCACTAACAGCGTGGGTGGCGACGACGTGACGTTCTCGCTCGTGCGGCAAGCGGCATCGCTGCCGGCCGCCGGGGCCATAAGCGGCAGCGGAGTACTGGTGATGGGGGTGCCGTGAGCCATTTGTGATGTCCATCGGGGGGAATCATCTATACCCAAACCGCACCGTAGCGCCCTAGAATGCCTGCTCTTCCACCTCTGGCTTTTTGGGGCACTCATGCACATTTCTTCAGGCCGCTGGGTCTACGGTTTTTTCCTGACCCTGTTGACCGCGCTGCTCTGGGGCATTCTGCCGGTCAAACTCAAGCAGGTGTTGCAGGCAATGGACCCGATCACCGTGACCTGGTTTCGCCTGACGGTTGCCGGTGGTTGCCTGTTTGTCTACCTCGCGGCCACCCGACGTTTGCCAACCCGCAAAGTGCTGGGGCCCAGGGGCGGCTGGTTGGTGGCGATGGCCGTGTGCGGCCTGGTGGGCAACTACGTGTTGTACCTGGTGGGCCTTAAAACCCTCAGCGCCGGCACCGCGCAGTTGGTGATCCAGATGGGGCCGATCTTTCTGATGGTCGCCAGCGTATTCGTGTTCAACGAGCGTTTCAGCCTGGGGCAGATGATCGGGCTGGTGGTACTGATCATCGGTTTTGGCCTGTTCTTCAATCAGCGCCTGGTCGAACTCTTGACCTCCTTCGGCGCCTACACCGCCGGCGTGCTCACAGTGTTGCTCGCCACCTCTCTCTGGGTGTTCTACGCCCTGGGCCAAAAGCAATTGCTGACGGTATGGAACTCGCTGCAAGTGATGATGGTGATCTACCTGAGCTGTGCCTTGCTGCTTACGCCCTGGGCGCATCCGCTGGAGGCCCTGCAACTGAGCCCGCTGCAAGGCTGGCTGTTGCTGGCGTGCTGCCTGAACACCCTGGTGGCTTACGGTGCGTTTGCTGAAGCGCTGGCCCATTGGGAGGCGTCGCGGGTGAGTGCGACCCTGGCCCTCACGCCGCTGGTGACCTTTGTGGCGGTGGCCTTGGCGGCCTGGTTGTGGCCGGATTACGTGCAGGCCGAAGAGATCAATGCCTTGGGCTATTTCGGCGCATTCGTGGTGGTGCTCGGCTCGGCGGCCGTGGCGTTGGCGCCCTCGCTGCTCGCCGGGCTCAAGGCCCGGCGGCTGCGTGCGACGGCTTAGCTGCCGAGCATGTCTTCAGGGCGTACCCACTGATCGAATTCTTGGTCAGTGAGGTAGCCCAGCGACAGCGCCGCTTCCCTTAGCGTCAACCCTTCGGCGTAGGCTTTCTTGGCGATTTGCGCCGCCTTGTCATAGCCGATATGCGGGTTGAGCGCTGTTACCAACATCAGCCCACGCTCCAGGTGCGCGGCCATTTGCTCGACGTCTGGCTCAAGGCCGGCGATGCAGTGTTCCTGGAAGTTATTGCAGCCATCGGCCAGCAGGCGGATCGACTCCAGCAGGTTGTGGATGATCACCGGCTTGTACACGTTCAACTGCAAGGCCTTGGCTGGCGGCCATGCCGATGGTCACATCGTTGCCCATGACCTGGCAGGCCAGCATCGACAGCGCTTCGCACTGAGTGGGGTTGACCTTACCCGGCATGATCGAACTGCCCGGCTCGTTGGCGGGCAGCTTCACCTCTGCCAGGCCGGCGCGCGGGCCGGAGCCCAGCAGGCGCAGGTCGTTGGCGATTTTCATCAGGGCCACGGCCAGGGTTTTCAGCGCGCCATGCAAGGTCACCAACGGCTCGTGACCGGAGAGGGCAGCGAATTTGTTCGGTGCGGTCACAAACGGCAGGCCGGAGAGGGCGGCCAGTTCAGAAGCAATCGCCTCGCCGAAGCCATGGGGCGTTAAGGCCCGTGCCCACTGCGGTGCCGCCCTGGGCCAGTTCACACACGGCGGGCAGGGCGCTGCGAATGGCGCGTTCGGCGTAATCGAGTTGGGCGATGAACGCCGACAGTTCCTGGCCGAAGGTAATCGGTGTCGCATCCATCATGTGGGTGCGCCCGGTCTTCACCAGCTTCATGTGCCGCGCCGCCAGTTCCGCCAAACCGCCGGACAGCGTGGCGATCGCCGGCAGCAAGCGTTGATGCACGGCCTGCACGGCCGCGATGCTCATGGCCGTGGGGAAGCAGTCATTGGAGCTCTGGGAGCGGTTCACATGGTCGTTGGGGTGCACCGGGCTCTTGCCGCCGCGTTCGTTGCCCGCCAACTCATTGGCACGGCCGGCGATCACTTCGTTGGCGTTCATGTTGCTTTGGGTACCGCTGCCGGTCTGCCACACCACCAGCGGGAACTGGTCGTCGTGCTGGCCGTCGAGCACTTCATCGGCGGCCTGCTCGATCAGCGGGCGATGTCGGCGGGCAGGTCGCCATGGCGGTCGTTGACCCGGGCGGCGGCCTTCTGACCAGGGCCAGCGCGTGCAGCACCGCCAGGGGCATGCGTTGCTCGCCGATGGCGAAATTCACCAGCGAACGTTGGGTCTGGGCGCCCCAGTAAGCAGCTCTCCGGGACTTCCACTTCTCCCAGGCTGTCGGTTTCAATTCGGCTCATCGGGCACACTCCTTCAGGTTCGTTTGCGCAGTTTAGGCCGTGATCGGCCAGGTGGGTTCCCTAAAAGACGTTTCATCGGCCAATCCATGCCGGATAAGGCTCGGGGTTGAGCCGTGAGGTTTTTTAGGCGCAGAATGGGCGCCCTTGGGGTCTTACCCCGCCAGCTAGAAAGGAAACTCGATGACTCGTCTTCGTGCCATCTGTACCGCGGTTGCTCTGGTGTGCGCCAGCGGCCAGGTTTTTGCCGATACCGCCAGCCACAACGCCAGTGCCGAAGCCTTCCTGACCCTGGCCCATGCCGACAAGCTGGGTACCCCGGTGTACATGCAAGTGCAGCAAATGTTCGCCCAGCGCTTCGAACAGACCAAGGCGCCCGCCGCCAAGCAGTCCGTGCTCGACAGCTACCAGGCCAAGGCCAACGCCGCGCTGGACCAGGCCATTGGCTGGCCTAAGCTGAAGCCGGACATGGTCAAACTCTACACCACCAACTTCAGTGAATCCGAACTCAAGGACCTGGTTGCGTTCTACCAGTCGCCACTGGGCAAGAAAGTCCTGGAAAAAATGCCGCAACTGACCCAGCAATCGGCCCAGATGACCCAGGCCAAGCTGGAAAGCGCCGTGCCGGTGGTCAACAAGCTGTTGGAAGACATGACCAACGAACTGTCGCCCAAAGCCGCCGCACCGGCCAAGAAGAAGTAAGCAGCAATGACTATGCAACAGCGTATCGAAACGGCCCTCGCCGCCCTGGGCCCGCAACACTTGAGCGTGCTGGATGAAAGCCACATGCACAGCCGGGGGTTGCAGACCCACTTCAAGGCCGTGCTGGTCAGCCAGCAGTTCGAGGGGCTCAACCGGGTCAAGCGCCACCAGAAGGTCTACGCCACCCTGGGCGACCTGATGGGCGAGTTCCATGCGCTGGCGCTGCACACCTACACGCCCGAGGAGTGGGCCACAATCGACGCGGCTCCGGCCTCGCCGACCTGCGCCGGCGGGCATTGAGACCGTGTGCGGGGTTTGCACCGATGCTTATCGGCCAAGCCCCGCAATACGCGGTCCCCTAGAACGCTGACGCCTGTATTCGCTTTGCGCATCCGGATACACAAAACGCACCACTACTACCGCTTTTCAGCGCGACCCCAGCAATAGCCTTCGTGATCATTTAACAACCGATGATCACAACCCCATGTCCCATGCCCTGCATCAATTCACCCCCCCCCCCCTTCGCTGACGGCGTACGATCCTCGCGGCTTGACTGTGCGTAACGTCGACTACTATCGCGCGACAGCCTCCGACCCTCCTCAGCCGCACATTTGCCGGCAGGTGCATGACAGCGCCGGTTCGATGGTCGAGCAGTGGGACCCGCGTCTGTTCCAATTGCAACGTTCGCAGCCTGCGACGCTCGCCAATCAACGCACGGTCTACAGTCTTGGCGGCCTAGCTTTGCGCACCGACAGTGTGGACGCGGGCCTGCGGTTAATGCTGCCCGGGGAGGCAGGGCAGGTGCTCGACATCTGGAGCGGCGGCGGTGCACACCAGGCCTATCGCTATGACCCGTACCTGCGGGCCGTGGCGGTGTTCGAACAAGCCTCCGGTGACGCGCAACCTCACTGTGTCGAGCGACTTGAATATGGCGCCTATTCGGTGGCAGAGGCGGCACTCAATCGCTGTGGCCGGGTCATTCGTCATGATGACGGCGGCGGCAGCGTGTTCCATGAGCGTTATGGCGTACACGGGGAGGTCGCGCTGCAGACCCGGCGTTTTCGGCAGTGGGATGCAGTGTTGGATTGGCCGCAGCCCGAGGCGCAACGAGAGGCACGCCTGGAGCCCGAACGTTTCGCCACGACCGCCGGGTTCAACGCGCTCGGTGAGCGCTTGTATCACACCGATGCCAAGGGGCACCGCGTTGAATACGCCTATGGGGTGGACGGTCAAACGACGGGCGTTTTCCTGGTGCTCAGGGGCAGCGTGCGCCAGTGCCTGTCGGATCAATACCGTTACAACGCCGCAGGGCAGTTGCTCCACCAACGGGCTGGAAACGGCGTCGTGCGCACCTTGCACTATCACCCGTGTGATGGTCGCTGCCGACAGATGATCGCCCATTTACCGGGGGCTGCGGCGCAACGGTTGCAAGACGTGCAATACGACTATGACCCCGTCGGCAATATCGTGCGGATCGACGATCGTGAACAACTGACGCACTGGTCGCGCAACACCCGGGTTGATGCGCTCAGCACCTATGAGTACGACACACTGTCGCGACTGACCAAGGCCAGCGGACGGGAAACCGTCGGCAACAGCGGTGGCCCTGCGTTACCGGGTTGGGTGGCGTTCGGCTCCACCGACGACAGTGTCTGGCGTCGTTACACCCAACACTTTCGCTATGACCCGGCCGGCAATCTGCTTCAACTGCGCCATGTGCCGAGCAGCGGGGTGGGCTACACCCGCAACATGACGATAGCTGCGCACAGCAATCATCTTTTGCCCCGGATCGATGGTGCGGCTGCGCCGGGACTGGGGCAGGGTTATGACCGCTGCGGCAATCTTCAGGCCCTGGAGGGTATTCGCGGGATGGGGTGGAATGCGCGCGGCCAATTGACCCACCTGATTCAGGTAGCGCGCGCGGGTGATGACGATGACGAGGAACGTTATGAGTACGATGCCGCAGGGCAACGAATACGCAAACGTCGGTCGTTCAAGGCTCGCGGCCGCCTGCATACGGCCGAGGTGCGATACCTGCCGGGGCTGGAAATCCGCCATGACAGTGCCACCGACGAACAGTTGAACGTGCTCAACCTGGCTGTCGGCACGACGACCGTGCGGGTGTTGCAATGGGATCGGCATCCCGGCGGGGTTGCTCAGCCGGCGCAGATTCGTTTCGGGCTGTCGGACCACTTGGGCAGCAGCACGCTGGAATTGGATGAGCAGGCGCAACGCATCAGCCACGAGAGCTACTACCCTTATGGCGGCACCGCGTGGTGGGCAGCCAGGAATGCCAGCGAGGCGGATTACACATTCATTCGTTATTCGGGTAAGGAACGCGATGCCAGCGGGCTGTATTACTACGGTTTCAGGTACTACGCGCCGTGGCTATGCCGCTGGATCAGCCCGGACCCGGCCGGCGATATCGATGGGTTGAACCTGTATGCCATGGTCGGCGGTAATCCCGTCACCCACGGGGATGAACAGGGGGTTGGCGCCCTCAATACCCACGGCAGTTTCCCGGCCCAGGCGACTGCGCACAATTTCCTGGACACGCACTGCCGCGCACATTGGTCGAATCCTGAGGCCGCGGATCCAAGCGGCCGGTTCGGCGGCGATTCGCGATGGGTTGTCGACGTATCTGGCCAACGCCATCGCGGCGGGGGTCGATATGGCGATCTTTGGCAGCACTGCGCCGACAGCGGCAGGCAACCAGGCGTTGCGCTATACCGTCGCGGCGCTGGATGCACTGGCTGTCGTGCACATGAGTACCGGGCTCGCCGGTCGGTGGACGCGCTATGCGCCACTGGTCGGGCTGATAGCGGGCGGTGTGGCGGGAGGAGGGGTACGCCGGGCATGCCGAGTCGCTGCATCCGTCCGCAGAGGAGGGTTGGGACCCTGTAGCGCGCCTGCGCTTGGCTGGGCATGTGCGCTCGTTCGCCAGGGAACTGGTGCAACAGATTATTCGCGGGCACGGCAGCGGTTTCTCTTGGGGCGCGACGCCCCTGCGCGCCAGGCTCACAAGAACCGCCGGCGCGACGGCGGCCTATGCGGTCGCGACCGTTGGCAACGCGTTTTTCGGCGCGGACGTGCCGGTGCCCCTCGTGCCGAATGTCACCCCCATGGTCGAGGCCTATGACGGGGCCATGGGCACGTTGATTCGTGCCGGCCATGCAACCGCCGTCGCTGATACGCATGGTGAGACCCTGCAGCTTCCGGACCCGACGGCGATGATGCACGGCGGCCTGAGCCGGATGTTCAATCAAACATGGGCGTACTGGGTCTCGACAGGCATAGAGGCATTGGCCGTGCGCCTGACCGGCTCGTCCATGGCCGGGCAAAGTGCATTGGCGCGTACCGCTGTGACGGCCGCGCGCGGCCTGACTTCAGCGCTCACCGAATGGCGCGGGTTCGCGGTACAGGCGGCCAGGGAAGGGTATTCGAACCTGGCGTCGAGATGGTCGCGAAGCCGGGTTGCGCGGCTCTGATGCCCACTTACAACACCGCCCAAAGCCGCCCTTGTGCCCATCCGCCATGTCTTCGCTTTGCGCACCTTTGGATTATTGAGGTTATGTGCCATGTCTTACGCCCAACACCAACACACCCCTACGCTGTTCTGCCATTGACCCGCGCGGGTTACCGGTTCGCGGCGTGGCTTATCATCGCGAGACCGCGCGGGAGCGCCCCCAGCCACGTATCACCCGCCGAGTGTTCGGCGCCCAGGGGGCGTTGCACGAGCAGTGGGATTCGCGGCTGATCGCGCTGCAGGCGGCAGACCCAGCGGTTAAACCCAATGAGCGCGTGCAGTTGAGCCTTTCTGGAGCGTTGCTGCGCATCGACCGCGTGGATGCCGGCTGGCAGTTGAGGCTGCCGGGAGCGGCTGGGCAATTGCTGGAGCAGTGGGACGCCCGCGGTGCTCATCAGCGTTATGAATACGACCGTCTGCTCCGTACCGTGGCGACGTTTGAACACGCCGCCGATCAGCCTGCCCCGCGTTGCGTCGAACGCCTGACCTATTCCCACGGCACCGCCACGCAGGGTGGCCTGCACGCCGGGCGCCTGGTACGCCATGACGACACCGCCGGCACGCTGTTTTATGAGGCTTATGGCGTGCAGGGTCAGGTTGTGCGGCAAAGTCGAGCCTTTGCGCAACAACCGCAGATGCTCGATTGGCCTGAATCGCCAACGGCCCGTGAGCCGTTGCTGGAAGCGCAACGGTTTGTCACCACCTGGCACTATGCGGCGTCGGGCCAGCTGCTGGAGCAAGTCGACGCCAAGGGCAACCGCGCGCAGTCGCGCTATGGCCTGGAGGGGCAGCTCATGTCCGGCGCGGTGTTGCTTGCCGGCGGCCGTCGACAGGTGCTGGTGGAGCGCTGTACCTACAACGCGGCGGGTCAATTGCTGTCGGAGCGAGCCGGTAACGGCGTCGTTACCTCGGCCGATTACGCTGAGGCGGATAACCGGTTGCAGCGTTTGCGGGTGCATCGCGCGGGTGGTCAGAACCCGTCACTGCAAGTCTTGAATTATGAATACGACGGTGTTGGCAACGTTGTGCGTATTCAGGACGCGGTGCAGCCGACGCGCTGGTTCAATAACGCGCACAGCGCCGCTGACGCGGTTTATGCCTATGACACGGCTTATCAACTGATCCGCGCCACGGGACGTGAACATGCACACGCCCTGGCGGGACAGGGGCCGGCGCCGATGGTGCTGTTCGGTGCCGTGGATGACAGCCAGTGGCGCGCCTACACCCAGCAGTACAGCTACGACGCGAGTGGCAATCTCAAGACCGTCCAACACCGGCCGGCCGTCGGCACGGGGTACACCCGCGACTTCACGGTTGGCCGCTACAGCAACCACGCTTGCCTGCAACCGACGGCGGTGGATGCGCCAGGCTTGGGCCGAGGTTTCGATGCATGTGGCAATCAGCTGGAGTTGGTGCAAGGGCAGGCCATGTCATGGAATGTGCGCAACCAGTTGACGCGGGTGACCCAAGTGCGGCGTGGCCAGGATGCCGACGACGATGACGAAACATACGGCTACGACGGCGGCGGCCAGCGCGTGTTCAAGCGCCGGCGCAGCCGCGGCCGGATGCGCACGTTCGTGCAAGAGGTGCGTTATTTGCCGGGGCTCGAAATCCGCAGCAATACGGCCACCGGGAAACAGTTGAATGTAATCACCGCGTCGCTGGGGCGTAGCCCCGCACGGATACTGCAATGGAGGCAGGGCAACCCGAGGGGCTGGCGAACGAGCAGGTCCGCTTCAGCATCGGCGACCATTTGGCTAGCCGTTCGCTGGAACTGGATGGCCAGGCGCAATTGATCAGTCAGGAAGTGTTTTATCCGTTCGGTGGTACGGCCTGGTGGGCGGCCAGGGAATGCCGTTGAAGCCAACTACAAAACCCTGCGCTATTCGGCTAAAGAGCGAGATGCCAGTGGGCTGTATTACTACGGGGCTCGGTATTACGCGCCTTGGTTGCAGCGCTGGATCAGCCCCGACCCGGCAGGCGCCGTTGATGGGCTGAATCTCTACGCCATGGTGGGCAATAACCCGGTGACGTTTGTTGATCGCGACGGCCTGCAAGGGCAGCGCGCAGCACCTGTGTCACCGCTAGCGCTGACCGCGGTGGCTGTTTTGATGATGCTTTTGGGGGTTATAGGCGGTGCGTTGATGGGACATGAAATGGCAGGCGCTTCTATCGGCGCATTGGTGGGGGCTGCTGTGGTGTATCGCCACCAACGACGCCCTCGAACCGAACCTGCTCAGATGACCGACAGCCAATATGGTGAACAGTTGACGAGCCTCGCCCTGCGGATGGCTGAGCATTACCGGTTGAGCAACGAAGAGGCTTCCAGGCTGCTGTCGCTTGCCTATGAACAGCGACGGGAAGTGGAAGGGGTCTCTTTCCTCGTTTCCTACGAACAAGACCTTATTTACGCGCATGCGGGCCCGTTTGCTGCAAAACCTCAAGCCGAGGCGCTGATCGCCCAGCACCGCAACCCCGCACCCGAGTTGGCTCGCATAGGCTGGGACACTCGCCAGCTGCGCGGTCCAACCCGCTCGCAAACCCTGGAAAACGTACAAGCGTCCTCCGCTCCATCATTTGAAGTGGCGTCTACGTCCCATGCTTCCCGTGCACGCCGCCAGCGCAGGTCAGCGGTGGCCGAGGCGCATACGCCGGTTCAGCAAAGCCAGGCGGTAACAGCATCCGGCTTTGAGATCGACACGACGGCCGTGCAAGGAATAGACCCCCTGAGTACCCAGGGGCGCAGTATTGCTCTGGCGCTCAGCCACTTGCGCGAGGCGCGCTTTACTGCGGTTCATTGGCACCAGCATCGGGATCGACTGTGGTCCGTTGATTTGCATGGGTATCCCGGCGCGCGCGGGCGCG
Source organism: Pseudomonas sp. S3_A03 (assembly GCF_054668275.1). Taxonomy (NCBI): domain Bacteria; kingdom Pseudomonadati; phylum Pseudomonadota; class Gammaproteobacteria; order Pseudomonadales; family Pseudomonadaceae; genus Pseudomonas; species Pseudomonas sp. S3_A03. Next base: position 2,178,788 of record NZ_CP162753.1, on the reverse strand, counting down.
GTGCCTATCGGCTCATGCTGCAGCATATGGGCGGGCTGCATTATCGCGTTCAGGGGGTACGTGACCCCCACAGGCGTTGACTGCGGCCGTGGAGGCCAGGCCGTCACCGGCAACCGGTGACGGCCTTTTTTCGAGAGGCATCAGCGCAGCGGTGAATCCAGCGCAGGCTTTACCTCTTGGTAGGTATCGTTTTCATCCTCGCTCACCGTATACCAGGCCCAATACGTCATGCGCCGCATGAAACCGGCGGCGGTGAGTGTCCGTGTCGGGCGCCCAAGGGAATCGTAGAACTGCCGGTCGCTGTAGCCGAGTTCGCGCAGGGATTGATCATTGATGTAACCGTGCCTGTCGGCAAAGTAAGGGCGGTAGGTGCGAATGATCAGGCCTTGGTGGTTGAACTCGACCCGTTCGCTGACTCGCCAGCGAGGATCGGCCTGCACCTGGCGCAGCTGTTTTTTTACCGTGTTGGCATCAGCGTCAGGCGTTTCGTCGACCAGCAGGTTGCCTTGGGCGTCCACGGCGTTGGCCGGTCCTGGTTCGGTTTTTTGCTTGCTCTGCAGGGTGCGGCCAAAACCGTCCCAGTAGGTCAGGGTCATGCGCACCTGCTGTTCGGCATCGTCTGGGTAACGATCGGCCAGCAGCGTAAGCGCGTGTACCGGCGTTTGCCGGGCCGCGTCGATCAACACCTTGAGTTCTTTTTCGCTGTCGTTGAGCGGTCGACGAGTGTCTTTCAGACGTGAGCGTGCAAGGGGCCGAATATGCCCAGTGGGCAGAACATAACCACGGGTCACCCAGTCTTTTTTACCTGGTCTTTATTGATCGCGCCCATCCAGCTGAAGGGGGCGTAGCAGTGAGCGCCGGCCATGTTCCGCAACACGGTCTTGCTGTTTTCAATGGCAAAGGCAGGCGTTGTATCGTCGGCCCGGGTGTCGTCGGCCAACGCTGAGAAGCCCACTCTGAGCCCCTGCTCATGACCGTAAAAGGTATGGGCGAGTAGCTGTCCAAACCCGTCATACCGTGCCTCTTGAACAGTGCCATTGGGGTCGACGATTTTGGTCGGCAGCAGCGACCCATAGTCATATTCGGCGGTGGTCAAACAACCATCGGGCAGTTTTACCTGGGTGACCTGAAGCCAATAAGGGTCGTAAGTAATGCTTGTTCTGCCATGCGCCTGGGTCGCTTGCAGCGCTTTGAGCCGGTAGAACTGTGTGGCATTTCCATACTGTGGGAAATAGCGTCGGATCGACCACAGGTTGCCGGCCTCGCCCGCGAACGAAAAACCGCTCCATGGTGTGGTAACCGCTGTCCTTGAGCTTTTGCGTCAACTCAACCGTGGGTTGGTTCGGCATCACCGGTATGTCTTCATAGATACCCAGCGCCTTTTCATCCAGCTCTGCCGCTTCAAGATAATCGGTCAGGGCCTGCGGGGTCGCGACGCCTGGCGCGAGGGTTTCCCCATGGCCGCCGGCTTCCCGGTAACGTTGCACCGTCAAGCCGCTCAGTTCGCGCGCGGCATCTGCGGCCAAGGGGCCGTTTTTCAGGTCGATGAGGGTTTCATGGCTGATCTGCTCCAGGCTTAACCCACCCGCCGCAGGGGCCTTGCCCAGTACCAGCGCGTTGCTGCGCTGGCGATACGGCAGGGCCAGGCGCTGCGGCCGCGCGTTATCCAGATGAATGTAGTGCGCCAACGTCTCGCTCAGGTAATAGGACTGTTGCGCGCTGTCATGGGTGTCGCGCCACCATTGCCGTTGAGGGTCGTCGGTGAGCACGGCGGGTGGCGCGTCCTCGGCGGTGGTCCGGCGCGCGTAGTGAACCGTCACGCCATGCACCAGGCAGCCATAGGCGTCCCGGCGCAGGTTGATCTGGTGCCGGCACACAGGATCGTCCGCTACGCCTTCATATTGATAACTGATCGATTCCAGCGGCAGTAACAGCAGCCTGGCATCGCGCGCGTGCGTGCTGATGGGGGCCAGTTCGCGAACCTGATAACGATGCACCTGCACTGAATAGGGCGGCCGGTGTGGCGCGGTATCCACGGCCACCACTTCGCTGCGTAAAACCATCCCGCTGAGTGCGCGCGCGGCCTGACGCAACAGCGCGGGCGCGGGCGCATGGATCACCTCATCGTGATGGCCGATGGGATCGGCCGGGTCGACGGCCCGGTGTTTGCTGAGCAACGTGGGGCCCAATGCCTTGGCTTGCCGGTCATGCGCGCTGGCGCCGCGGGTCGGCATGTCCAGCTGTTGCCCGGTATGGAACCAGGTTTTGTGCACCACCGGTGCGCTGAAACCGGCCGCGCCTGATGGGTTACCGTCGGCCTCGGTGTCGGTTTGCAGCAGTAGGCCAAAGCCGCGAAATTCAAGGTCTTCGCGGTCGTAGTAGGCGCAGCGGTAACGCAGGTGATGGGTAAGCCGGTTGCCGGTAATTTCGTCTTGTTGGGTATGCGCGCGCACCACGTGGATCGCAAAGGGCAAATGGCTGATGGCGGGCTGGCCGGCGGCCTTGAGTTCGTGTTTTTCATCCAGCCACTCTTGGGCGCTGCTGCGGTACTGGATGGAGGCTTGGGCGCCCATGTTGTTAGAGGTTTTGATCAGCAGGCAGGGCTTGTTGTGGAAAAAGTCATAGCGCCAGTGAATGGGCGACTGGTGGGCGGCGCTCAGGATCAGGCTCGGGCAGCCCAGGCCTTGCACATCGACCAGGCTGACCTGGCAGTGATCGTCATGCACGATGCCCTTGGGCCAGGGCACCTTGACCGGCTCCGTCTCGAAGCCGTTGCCGCCGTTGTTGAGGAAAACCAGCAGGTGTTCGGGGCTCGGGTACAGCAAGTCCGTGGCACCGCTGCCCGCCAGATCGGCGAGCAGCACATTGCTTGCCTTGAACGTACGGTAAGAGAACGGCAGCGTGGCCAGTACAAAACCCTTGGCGAAACGCCCCCGGCCCAGGTTTGGCCAGCATTTCACTTCGTTGTGACGGATGCGCACCAAGTGCTGTTGCCCGCTGGCGAGGACGTCGCTGAAGGCCACCAGTTCGTCAGGCGAGGACGAGAGCGTCGGCAAGCTGTCGTCGTCCAAGTGAAGGACTTCGGTGGCCGGCGCGAAGCCGGATTTTCTGCGGTTGGCATACAGGCGCACGCTGCGGGGGCCGATCATGGCGAAATCACTGCGTCCGGCGCCCATCAAGTCAGCCAGCGCGCCCCGGGGATGGAAAAACTCCGATGGGAACGCATCGAATGGGGTAAATGCCGACCAGTTGCGCTGTTCGTCCAGGGCGAAAAAACCACTCATTCCAGGCTGGGCGACGATCCAGTCCAAGCGGCCGTCGCCCTCAAGGTCGGCCAGTGCCTGGTGGATGGGGCGGCTGCTGTCAGCGACCGGCACTCGCGCCAGCGCTTGGGCGATGCCGTACGTCACTTCGTCACCGGTAGGTGCGGCGGGTGCCCTGAGCGGCTCTCGGTAGTACCAACTTTTGTCGCTGCGGTAGAGGATCCCCGGGATCCCTTCGCCATACAGATCGACCAATTGGTAGCGATTGCCATCGTTGAGTCCCGCCATCGCACCAAGCGGTTGGTAACGGCTCTGATCCGTCCTGAGCCGGCTCGATTCATAGGCACATTCCAGCGGTGGGCGGCTCACGCATTGGCCCGCGCTGTCGAAGGCCTGCTCATGCACGGCGCCCAACAGATTGACCTTGCCGATGAGGTGGTATTCCAGCAACAGGCGCCTGACCAGCACCGGTTCGGCAGCCATTTTGGGCTCATCGGGAAAGTGGTGAAACATCAGGATCTGCCGGCACAGGCGCAGGGTGCGTAACTCAAAACCGAAGGAAAAGTCCGAGCTGGCGTCAGGTCGTATGCGCCAGGCGCGGGTGGGTTCATAGGTCGTCGGCTTGGACCATTGGATGGCGCGCTCGTCGTAATCGAACAGCAATTGAAAGTGCCAGCCCATAGCCGGCTTCTCGTCGGTATGCCACAGGTACAGGTGTTCTTGTTTCCTGGCCGTGAAGTTGCCGTAGCAGATGCGTTCCAGGTAGTGCTGGGCACGGCAATCGCGTGGGTGGCGCGAGGTGTCGGTTTCTGGCGTGTAGTGATAGTAAATATGCTCGCCGTGGGCATTCAGGCTTTCCTGCAACAACCATTGCGCCACGTGCTGTGGTTCGTCCGGGTCGGCAATGCGCGCCAGCGCGGTTTTGCCATAGAAGTGCTGGCTGCCGTCAGCGCCGTGTATCAGCCAGAAGCCTGCGGTATCGGTTGCTGATCGCCAATGCTCGATGATGTCGAAGCTGCTTTCGACTCGCGCAAAGTAGCGAACCACACGATAGGCCGTGCCCGCTACCGTGGACGGGCGGTCGAGCGTCGTGCCTTGGGCGTCGCGCTCGGGCAACCAGGTTTGCGCGTCGGGCCCGATGAACTCGTCGTGTTCCGTGTAGGCAGGCACGCCATGGGCCGTGCGTCGGCGGATGGCGCTCAGGTTGATCGTCCACCCCAAGCCGAAGGGGCCGTTTCCCGCCGTGCTGTGGTAACTCAGCGTCATGGCCGGCGCATACCCCCTGGCGGGAGAAATCGGTAAGGCAATCTCAAAGGTCGCCGTACCGCTGATGCCGACGTTGGCCCAGCCCTTGCCGGTGCCTTGAATGGCGCCGCCGCCTTTGGGCAGCGTGGGTGGGTTGATCTGCAGGTCAGGCGTATCGTTGCTCATACCTGGGCCCCCGCTGCGGGCTTGACCCGCGCGGTGTAGCGCAGGTGAATGACAATGTCGTTGATCGATTCCAGGATGGCTTTTTGCATGTCGTGATTGGGAAACGTCAGGGTCCATTCGGAAATGGCGCCCGTGTACTCGAACGGCAAGTAGCGCTCGTGACTGTCGAACGTGAGCGCAAACAGGCCGTTGTCATCCAAACCGGTGGACAGCGCGATTTGCTGATGGGCGCGCTTATCCTTGATCGAGGTACCGTTGGGCAATTCGATCTCGTGGCTGGTCTGGGTCAGTATCGCCTTGATGTCTTCATACGCGCCCAGTGTCGCCGGCAACGACACGCTGATGCCTTTGATGCGCCGCAGGATGTGGTTGGGGTAGTCCTCTTCGAAGAGCGTTTGGGGCAATTTGAAGCAAAGCGCGCCATCGCTGACCAGTTGTTTTTTCAAGTGGGCCCACCGCGCCGGAGTGTCGGCTTGAGCGGTCTCACTGAGTTCGGAGGTGTTGGTCGGGACAAGGGGTTGGACGTTGCAGTCGAGCACGCGATGTCGCAGAGACAGGGTCTTGACGATTTCCAGATCGCGAACATTGGTTTGCAGGTACGCGTCGTTCATTTTCAGCAGCGACAGCTTCAGGGCTTCGCCCGCGAGGTAACCGCGGTAACGGGTGTTCCAGGCCCCTGTTTGGATAAATGAGCGGTTGTCGGCCATTTCGTATTGCCAGCTCGCTTCGGCTGCCCGGCACAGGCCCAGGCTCAGGTCGTAGGCCTGGTAGAAGAACTGGCCGAGCTGAGCATTGAGCCAATCGTAGAGCTGGGCGTTGGCGAAGCGTTTGATCAGCAATTGATAGCTCGACCAGGCCTGGGCGAGGGTCGTCTGCGCCAGGCGCAATTGCAGGCGCGTGGCCTTTTCCTGCTCGGCATAGGCTTGCAACTGGGCATCGACCTGGGCCAGTTCGAATCGGGCCTGTTCCTGGGCATGGGCCCACTCTTGTGCGCGACGCTTGAATTGTTCGGTACGGTCCAGGTCCGACGCGGTGCTGCGCAGGGCTGTCGCGGCCCCTTGGGCCAGTGCTTGTGCGGCATGGAATGGGCCTTCCCAGCGCGAACCACCGACCGACGTGCCGACGATGTTCGGCGCCATCATCGCAATGCCGGCCCCGGCGCCCGCGACCGCGCCTGCGGCATCGAACACATTACTGGCCAGGTAAAGCTGCCCCGCCTTGGTTTCGTGGTGGCTGACACCCTCGGTGAGCAGATGCTGGTAATAGCCCAGCCGGGCTTCGATGATCTGTCGGCTGATAGACAGCGCCTGGCGGTTTTTCTCGTCGATCAACAACGCCTGGGTGTGTTGCATGACCACGATATTGGCCAGGTCCCAGGCTTGTTGATGTTGCAGTTCCAGGTATTCGGCCTGGTCCTTGCGCTCATTGAGCGTCAGCAGCGTATTGCCGAATTGGATCACTGCGTCGGTGGCCGCCAGGGCATGGCCGAGCATGATCTGGAAACGATAGTGGCCAACCTGCGCAGAGGGAAAGGCCGCCGCGCCCACTGCCGGGACGAGGCCGTCTTTGACCTGGCTGGCCAACAGCGTTAGCGCTGCCAATGGCGCGCCGTACAACGCCAGCTGCAGCGGTTTGCCGGTGATGTCGAGGTTGTGCCGCAGGTTATGCAGGCGGCTTTCGAGTTTGTCCCAGCGCGCCACGAGGTCGGTGTTGAACGGCAGGCAGAGCTTGTCGGTGGGGGCCGGCAGCGCGCGTGCGGCGTCGTCGACCGGTCTGTCCATATCGATTGACGGTGTCGACCATTCCAATTCGCGTAGCGCCTGCGAAGGGGTTGTGACCAACGTACGCAGCGTGATGCTGGCCCAGGGCTCGGTAGTGGTGATGGTGGGGCGTGCGCCCAGCAGCCGATTGACCCGCGTGTACCAGAGTTTGGCCTGTGTCAGGCTGTCGGGCGTCAGCTGTCGGTAGGCGGCATCGCCACGGTTGATCAGGATATCGAGGAAAAACAGGTACACCGCCTTGCGAAAGTACAGGGGAGTACGAATCGCCAGTTCGTGCGGGTCGTGTGAGATTGCGCCAGGCACGGCCTCCCGCCGGGCCAGTTCGTTGAAGCCCCAGTAGGCCGGGCGGCCGATGGCGGCGTCGGCTGCGCGTGCGGGGTCGAAGATGTAAGTGAGCCAGGCTTGGGCTTCTTCGTGTTGCTGCTCCTGATCCAGGCGGTGAGCGACCAGCCAGGGCAGGTACAGAAACAATTCCCAGAAGTACTGGCCGTAAGCCCCTTGAAAGTCGATAGCCTCGGCCACTTGTTTTTCCGCCAGGGAGGCTCTTGCCAGTGTTGCGGGGTTAACGAAAACACCTGTTCCAGGCCTGTATTGGCGGCCTTGACCAGCTTGTCGGCAACGCAGGTGTTCATACGAAGGGTCTTGGGCGTATCGCTGGCCGCGTTGGGCGTGCTGCCCGAGAAATCAATGAATTGGGCGGTGCCGAGCGGGAGCGACGTGTAGGTGTTGATACGCGGGGCAAGTTGTTGGAGGGCCGCGGATATCGTGGAGACGGCGGTTGATTTCAGTTCAACCGCTTTCAGGGCACAGCCAAGCGTCTGGGTGCGGTTCTCGTTAATCTCAAGCGTCAACACCCCATGGATAAGCGTAACGCCCGCTTTCAACATTTCGGCTGTCATCGGAATGCGGGCGGTGACTTTATGCCCGATCGACAATTCGGGGCTGGAGCCGACGAGGCTGGTATGGGCGGTGTCCTGCAAGTTGAGGATTCGGGCCGAGCCTTCGTTGATCTGCTCTACAAGGGGGTATTCGGCAAAGTTGGAACGCATGACGACATGCTTATACACGCGATATTTCTCGATTTTTGCGTCGCAGCGAATGAGCGATAGCGCATTCGTTCCGTGAAGTGCGACCAGGCCGCTGGGCAGGGTGGACGTGGTGAGGCGGTTGGTCAGGACGTCGAACGTGTGATGGGTGTTTTGATACAGGTGTATGAAAGCGCTCCTGTCGATGAACTTACCTTCCAGCGATATAGCCTCTTCGCCATCCGGTGTCGGCTTGATCAAGCGCGACTCGTCATCGTGGATGCAGTTGATGAACTCTTCGTGAGTAACCCCATCTCTGAGGAAGATGGCATAGAAGCCCGCTTTGTAATTTGAGTACGCATCGGTGAAGCGCGAACCGGCACTGAGTTTTAGCTGGGGGGTAGTGGCATCGCCCAGCGTTTCGGTGGTCAGGGTTAACGTGTAATCCCCTTTCTTTATGGTGACCGTGTAAGGGTGCTGAAATGTGCCCTTGAGGGTGGAAGTGAATACCAGCTCCTGAGTGTCTGGGTCGAAACTCGATGAGTTGTATTTGGCCTCTTCAATGGATGTTTTATTGCCCAGATAGTCCCAGTTTGTATAGTTCGGCTCCAGGGTGGCCTGGGTGATCGAGTGTTTGGTGGAAGGGGCGAACTTGAACTGGAGATTGCCTTGGTTTGTATGCCCGAACAGCGTGAAGTGTTGTCGAGAAGTGCCGAGCAATAATTCGTTGTAATACTCTTCATGTTCCGGGTCGTTGCCGGCGAGGGCCTGTTTGACTTGTTGCTGCTGGGACGGCTGAAAGTACTTCAATAACTCATGTATTTCTTCGGATAACTCCGAGCCCTGTGGCACTTTGTAGCGCCCAGGCGTGCCGCCGTCGGCGATTTTTATCATGTTGAAGTGGGGATCTACCTCTACGGCCTGGAAAAATTTGCCACTGAAGGGTTCCTGTTGTTTCGGATCGGTCGTATGCAAGCCTAAAAACAGCCGAGCCGGCGTATTCGAAGAAGCGGCATCCACGATCGCCACGGTGTGCGTGAAGGATTTGATCGCGGCAAGGTCAACCCCATTGATTTCCTGCGCTGCACAGTACTCCTCAATACAGGTCTGGGCCGCGCTCCAGCTGTCATTGTGTTTTTTATAAGAAAAATTAAGACGGAATTTAGGAAAGTGACTGTCCGCCCATTCGTTGAGGCGTTGTTTAGTGTCCGGTTTCGCTGGCGTGGTTTTGAAGGCGCTGGTCGGCGCGGGTTTACTGCATTCGGCCCAGACTAAAAACAGCCGGTTATTAAAAAATACCGGGCGAATACTTGCCTCGATGGTGTCTTCGGAGGGTGTCAGGTTGATCTTTTTCCACGCCGACCAAGCGTCTGGAAAAAGCCGCTCGCCGGAGCGCCTGGAGAGGTCAAGGCTGCGCCAGTAATAGGTATTCTCGGAGCTGGACTTGCCAACGAAGTAATAGGTGCTGCGGTACAGCGCAGTGGTGTTGCCGTCGATATAGCCGTTGAGCGTACGGATATTGGCGATTTCTTCGAAACGCGCCAGGTAACTCTGTACCGCCGTCACGACGCTGTCTGATTGCACTCGATACTGGCTCAGCTCGTTTTCCAACTGCTGGAAACTATCGGTTTTATTGCGACGCAGCGTCGGGTCCAGGTAGTTGGCCGGGTGGTAACGCAATTGCTGGCTGGCGCTCCAGACCGGGTAAGTGTGCAGTTGCTCACGCCAAAGCCGGTCATGCTGCGCGCTCATCCCCTGGTTTTCGTAACCCGCTTCCAGGCCCAGTTGAATGCGCGTGATGTATTGCTGAAGGCTGGCAATGGCGCAGGCCACGGGGCTGGTCGGTACCGCTCGGCTGACTTGAACGTCGAGCAGCCAGTATTCGTAGAGGTCATCGGCGTTGCTGATTTTGTCTTTGAGTGAGGCAGGTACTTTGTGGGCCAGGTAGTACGCGAGCATCGCATCGCGCAGGCGTTCATCGGGGTGTTGATTGAACAGGTGAGACATGATCAGTCCTTGAACAGGTCGAAAGGGGCGGTGGTGAAGGTGCGGCTATTTATTGATCAGTACGCGCGAGCGCCTCGCTGACGACCTTCCATTCCTCCAGCGTCGAGGTGCTTTGCAATTGGCAGGCGCGCAGGAGCATGCCGGCCGACAGTTGGGTGTCGAGACTTGCCTGGTGGCAGCGCAGCACCCAGTCCAGACGGCTCATTGAGGTAATACGGGGAGGGCTTAAATGGTGGCTCAGCACTTCGATTTCTTCAGTGCGCCAGCCCAATAGTTGCGCGAGGTGCTCATCGGTTTCATGACGGCTGGTCAGCGAGACATCGTTGGGTGGGCGATTGGCATAATCGAAGTAGTCGAATAATTGTTGTTCCGACAGGCTGTAGCGGTCGATGCAGTGTTTGAACCGTTGCAGCAGGTAGAGGGTGTTCAGAGACAATTCCAGCAGTGAAAACGTTGGATATGCCTGATCAAGCCAGTGCGGTTTGGCCAGGAATTGATGCAGCGCCTGCTGGCTGATCGACAGTTGCAACAGCTCGGTGGCGTTGGGCAGCAACAGGATCAGGTAACCCAGGGTTTGCAGAGGCGCGGCTGATGGGGTGAGGGGCATGTACAACCGGGAGAGCGCGCTATGGCACTCATATTTCAGGCGCAGCTCGGACTCGCCGGCGGGGTGGGGGTGAGCGTTAATGAGGGGGCGCAGGCGAAGGTAGAGTTCCCATAACTCGCCGATGGTCTTGACCAGTTCGGGGAGTAGTTTTTCCTTCGCTTGCTCAATGAAATGCTTCTGACGGTCATGTTGAACGCTGATAGGGCAGGTGCCGAGGGCTTCGTCGAGCGCCTGCTCCACAGTGCCTGTGAAACGCGCCCGCGACATGGCGCTGTGAATGATTGACTGCCAGTTAATCGCTGTCAGCCGTGGTGTCTCGTCGTAGGGTTGTTGCGGAAGCGTCAGCTTGTTCACTCGATCTGTCAGGGCGTTTTGGTCGTAGTCGGCGAACCTCTTCAGCAGTGCGTTAACCGCCGAGTCAGTGCTCGCCAGCCCTTGCAACCATTGGCGACGCAACCACGATGGGCCAGTGCCCTGGGCCTTGAGCCATTGGCTGGCCCAGTCCAGTTGCATCAGTAGATCCAGGAAGTCAGGCAACCCCTGTGGTGCGGCGCGCAAATTCGGGTTGAGCAGTTGTGGCTGGAGTTGCAGCAGGTTGGCCAGTTGCTGGCATTCCAGGACGGACAGGCCAAACAGACGGGCAATGCGTGCTTGCCTGTAGATTTTGCTGAGGGTGAGGATGTTGCGTTCTGCAAAGGTGTTTGTGCTGATCAGCAACCCCAGCGAGTCGGGTGTGTCTTGCAGGCCAAGGGCGGCGCTGAGTTGTTGCCGGGTGTTCATATCGAATGGCCTGTTATCCAGGCGCAGTGGCGGCGAGTCGGTGCGGTTGAACACCTGATCGAACAGCGACAGATCTTGGCCCGAGCCGTGAACGGGCATTTGATGGACCAGCGCGGCAAACTCTTCGGCGTGTAACCCGTAGCGTTTATTCAGGTAGCGATAGACGCCCAGTGCGCGCAGGGTGTTGTGGTTGATCATCAGCAGCGTGCTATTGGTGCTGTTCTCGCCGCGCATGACGCTGACGATCAGCGTGTCCAAGTGTGCAAACGGGATATCGAGCCAGCGCTGCAAACGGATCATGCGCTGCAAACGGTCAAAACGTTCAAGCGACACGTTTGACAGTTTGTCCGGCGCTTGCGCGTCCAGGCTGATGGGGGAATGCCCTGGCGCGTTGACGTAGCAGGCGCCATAGGTAAGGCCGGTGTCTTGCAGGCAGTTGGGCGATTTGCTGGGTTGATGGGCCTGTTGCGCAAGCAGCGCCTGAAGCTGTTCGGCGTCCAGCTGAGTATGTTGCAGAAAATCCGCGATCTTTTCCGGCGCGCCCACATCAGCGTTGTAATACGTTCGATAGAAGCCAGCGGCGCCGTAGGCGTTGGCCAATGGGCTTTTGAGCATGTTCTGCTGTTCGGGGCTTAACCCGCTGAGTAAGCACTGCACCTCATCATTAGGGGCGGTGACGAGTCCGTAGACGCTGGAGTTGCCTGCTATGGGCAGCTTGCGGCTGATGCGATAACTGAGCTCCCCCAGCGCGGGTTTTGCCCCAGAGAGCGCGTAGTGGCAGGTGTAATGGTAGACGTTGAACGGCAGGGAGTAGGGGTACCACGTGTCGCTCAATAAGGCATAGGTATCGGTTGTTGGCGTGTCCGCGATATTGCTTAGCAGGGTGTGGTTGATGATCGACAACATGGGCCGTTGTTCCGACACGCTGCGCGAGTCGATCAGCAGGCCCTTCAGGTCGGGCGGCGCTCGGTCAGCTTGGTGGCGCTGGGCCCCAGGGCGTTTTTTTCCAGTTGCTCGGCGAATAGATAGAGTTCGCGCAGGTAAGCGGCCGGCGAATCGACCGCGGCAATGGATGTGCTGGCGCAGAACTGATCCCAGTTTTCTTCGAACAGGGCTTTATAGGTGGCACCTGCTGCGCTTTTGGCTGCGCCGATGCGCCGTTTGTGGCGCAGCGACGAAGCGTCCGAGCCGACCTGGTTTTCGCGAAATACCCCTTCCAGTTGGGCGACTGCACTCTGGGCCTTGAGGTATATCGATTGGGCGTCGTCGTCGTTATATGCAGCCAGTTGCCTGGCGAATTGCTTTTCGGATAACCGCACAATGTCGAACACCGAATGGATGTTCAAGCGTTGCAAGGCGGTCTTCAGGTCGTCCCGGCCCGGCGCGGGAGGGTTTGCGTGGTCGATCAGTCGAGTCAGTAAAGGGCTGCTGTCGGCGTCCATATCCATACGTTTCCTTGGGCTTCGCCGGTGAGTCGGCGGGTAGCGGGAAACGCTATCACGCAGGTCCCCAAGGTTCAGGTCAGCCATGTCGCGATGGGCGTGGGGGGAAATATCACTGGCTGCGTGTCGATGGCGCCGGGGTTTTGTTAAACTGCGCGCCGCACGGCTGCGGCCGGCGATTTTTTGCATCCGGTTCACCCCTTACGAGGGTAGCCACCTGGAGAGAACACCCATGACCCAACCCATCGTCGTGGCGGCACTGTACAAGTTCGTCACCCTCGAAGATTACGTCGCCCTGCGCGAGCCATTGCTGCAGGCGATGGTCGACAACGGCATCAAAGGCACCTTGCTGATCGCCGAAGAAGGCATCAACGGCACTGTTTCCGGCAGCCGCGAAGGCATTGATGGCCTGATGGCCTGGCTGAAGAACGACCCACGCATGGTCGACATCGACCACAAGGAATCGTACTGCGACGACCAGCCGTTCTACCGCACCAAGGTCAAGCTCAAGAAAGAGATCGTGACCCTGGGCGTCGAAGGCGTGGACCCGAACAAAAAGGTCGGCACCTATGTCGACCCAAAAGACTGGAACGCGCTGATCAGCGACCCTGAAGTGCTGTTGATCGACACCCGCAACGACTACGAAGTGTCGATTGGCACCTTTGAAGGCGCAATCGACCCGAAAACCACCAGTTTTCGCGAATTTCCCGACTACATCAAAGCCAACTTCGACCCGGCCAAGCACAAGAAAGTCGCCATGTTCTGCACCGGCGGCATTCGTTGCGAGAAAGCCTCGAGCTACATGCTCAGCGAAGGCTTCGATGAGGTGTATCACCTCAAGGGCGGCATCCTCAAATACCTTGAGGAAGTGCCTCAGGAAGAGACCAAATGGCAGGGCGACTGCTTTGTTTTCGACAATCGCGTGACCGTGCGCCACGACCTGAGCGAAGGCGACTACGATCAATGTCATGCCTGTCGCACACCGGTGAGCGTGGAAGACCGTGCATCCGAGCACTACGTGGCCGGCATCAGTTGCCCGCATTGCTGGGATAAGCTGCCGGAGAAAACCCGTCGCAGCGCCATCGACCGGCAGAAGCAGATAGAGCTGGCCAAGGCCCGCAACATGCCGCACCCGATTGGCTTCAACTATAAGCAAACCCCTTCCGAGGTCTGACCCATGTCCGCGCGCCTGCTCTACGTAATGGACCCGATGTGTTCCTGGTGCTGGGGCTTTGCCCCGGTGGCGACGGCCTTGGTGGAGCAGGCCCGGGCGGTCGGCGTGGACGTGCACCTGGTGGTGGGCGGCTTGCGCACCGGCAGCGGCGCGGCGCTGGAACCGACCACCCGGCGCTACATCCTTGAGCACTGGCAGGCCGTCACCGAGGCTACCGGCCAGCCGTTCAAGCGCGAGGGGGCGCTGCCGGACGGTTTTGTCTATGACACCGAGCCTGCGTGCCGCGCCATCGTCACCGCGCGCAGCCTGGCGCCGGATTGCGCCTGGACGCTGTTGGGGCTGATCCAGCAGGCGTTTTATGTCGAGGGCCGCGACGTGACCCTCGCCAGCGTGCTGGTGGAGTTGGCTGAGCAGGCGGGCATACCGCGCATCGAATTTGCCGGCGAGTTCGACCGTGCCGAGCAGCACGCCGCCACGGCTGCCGATTTCACCTGGGTGCAGGATCTGGGCATTGCCGGGTTCCCGACCCTGCTCGCCGAACGCAAGGGCCAGTTGGCCTTGCTGACCAACGGTTACCAGCCGCTGTCCGAGTTGTCGCCTTTGTTGGGCCGATGGCTGGAGCGAGCCGCCTGTGTATGACCCCAATACACGCACCGATCGCCTGACCTGGGCGGAAATTCGCCGCCTGGCCCTGCGTCACAAGAAATCCCTATGGGCCGCCAATGGTGTCGCCGTGTTGGCGACCCTGTGCAGCGTGCCCATCCCCTTGCTGTTGCCGTTGCTGGTGGACGAAGTGTTGTTGGGCCGTGGCGATGCGGCGCTCAAGGTGATGAACCACGCGCTGCCCCTGGTTTGGCAGAAAGCCGCCGGGTATATCGGCCTGATGCTGCTGGTGACCCTGCTGCTGCGCTGCGGCGCGCTGGTGTTCAACGTGTTACAGGCGCGGCTGTTCGCGCGCCTGGCCAAGGACATCGTGTACCGCATCCGCGTGCGCCTGATCGAGCGCCTCAAGCGTATCTCGCTGGGTGAATACGAAAGCCTGGGCAGCGGAACGGTCACCACGCACTTGGTGACCGACCTGGACACCCTGGATAAATTCGTCGGCGAAACCCTCAGCCGTTTCCTGGTCGCCATGCTGACCCTGGTCGGCACCTCGGCGATCCTGGTGTGGATGCACTGGCAATTGGCATTGCTGATCCTGCTGTTCAACCCGTTGGTAATCTACGCCACGGTGCAGTTGGGCAAGCGCGTCAAACACCTCAAGAAACTGGAAAACGACAGCACCTCGCGGTTTACCCAGGCCCTGACCGAAACCCTCGACGCCATCCAGGAAGTGCGCGCGGGCAACCGCCAGGGCTTTTTCCTCGGGCGCCTGGGCCAGCGCGCCCAGGAAGTGCGTGACTATGCGATCCATTCCCAGTGGAAAACCGACGCGTCCAGCCGTGCCAGCGGGCTGCTGTTCCAGTTCGGTATCGACATTTTTCGCGCGGCGGCGATGCTTACCGTGCTGTTTTCCGACCTGTCCATCGGCCAGATGCTCGCGGTGTTCAGCTACCTGTGGTTCATGATCGGCCCGGTGGAGCAACTGCTTAACCTGCAATATGCCTACTACGCGGCGGGCGGCGCGCTGAGCCGTATCAACGAGCTGCTGGCGCGTGCCGATGAGCCGCAATACGTTGGCGGCGAAGACCCGTTCACCGGGCATGAGACCGTCGGCATCGAGGTGCGCGGCCTCAATTTCGGCTATGGGGAAGAGCGGGTGCTCAACCAGTTGAACCTGCAGATTGCGCCTGGCGAAAAAGTCGCGATTGTCGGCGCCAGCGGCGGTGGCAAGAGCACGCTGGTGCAATTGTTACTCGGGCTGTACACGCCCCAGGCGGGGAGTATCCGTTTTGGCGGTGCCACCCAGCAGGAGATTGGCCTGGAGACCATTCGCGAGCATGTCGCGGTGGTGCTGCAACACCCGGCGCTGTTTAACGACACCGTGCGCGCCAACCTGACCATGGGCCGCGAACGCAGTGACCAGGCCTGCTGGCAGGCGCTGGAAATCGCCCAACTGGATGCCACCGTCAAGGCATTGCCGCTGGGGTTGGACAGCGTGGTGGGGCGTTCCGGCGTGCGCTTCTCCGGCGGGCAGCGCCAGCGCCTGGCGATTGCGCGCATGGTGCTGGCCGAGCCCAAGGTGGTGATACTCGATGAAGCCACGTCTGCGCTGGATGCCGCCACCGAGTACAACCTGCACCAGGCCCTGGCGCGGTTTCTGAATGGGCGTACTACACTGATCATCGCCCACCGTTTGTCGGCGGTAAAACAGGCAGATCGAGTGTTGGTGTTTGACGGCGGTCATATCGCTGAGGATGGCGATCATCAGCAATTGATTGCCGATGGCGGGCTTTACGCCAAACTTTATGGACACTTGCAACAAGTGCGTTGATTTAGCCTAGTCTGTGCTATCGGAAGCGGGTGTTTGCGTGCGTATCCAGCAGTGCATATGCAAGGGACTTCATGAAGCAAAAGCGGACTCTCGGAACGCCTCGGCTGTTGGGCATTGTCTGGCCTTTTATAGCCGTCGTCCTGTTCCAGGCATTGTTGGGTTGCGTCAGTCTCTACGTGCTTTCAGCGGTGCGTGGTTATGTGGGCGGCGAGAGCTTGTGGTCCAAGGGCCAGAAGGACGCTATCTATTACCTGACGCTTTACGCCGATAACCGCGACGCAGCCACCTACCTCAAATACCAGCAGGCCATCGCCGTGCCCCAGGGCGGGCATGAATTGCGCATTGCCCTGGACCGCCCCAGCCCTGACCTCGCCGCCGCGCGCCAGGGCATCCTCAAGGGCGGCAACCATGCCGATGACGTCTCCAGCCTGATCTGGCTGTACCTTAATTTTCGTCATTTCAGCTACCTGGAAAAAGCCATCGAACTGTGGACCGTCGGTGATGGTTACCTGGTGCAATTGGATGACCTCGCCCGCCAGATGCACGACGCGATCAGCCGCGACCAGGTCAGTGCCAACGATGTGCGCGAATGGAAGGCGCATATCACCGCCATCAACGAGGGCGTGACGCCGGCCGCCAAAGCCTTCAGCGATGCGTTGGGCGAAGGCTCGCGCATGATCCTGCGGTTGCTGCTGATCACCAACCTGGCCACGGCCCTGGGCCTGATCGTACTGGCGCTTCTGCGCACGCATAAACTGTTGGCGCAGCGCCATGCCTTTGCTGATGCCCTGCGAGAAGAGAAGGAGCGGGCGCAAATTACCCTGGAGTCGATTGGCGACGGCGTGATCACCACCGACGTCGATGGCGCCATCACCTATATGAACCCCGCCGCCGAAGCGCTGACCCACTGGAACTCGGTCCAGGCCCAAGGCCTGCCCCTGGCGGCGCTGTTCAGCTTGCTGGATGACGATGCCCAGCCCGACGGGTTTACCCTGATCGAACACATCGTCAAGGGCCAGTTGCGGGGCGGCAGCGAGCATGCCAAGACCATCCAGCGCCTGGATGGCAGCACGGTGTCGGTCACTCTGGTGGGCGCGCCGATCCGCAGCGCCGGCAGGGTCAGCGGTGCGGTGCTGGTGCTGCACGACATGACCCAGGAGCGTCAATATATTGCCAACCTGTCGTGGCAGGCGACGCACGATGCCTTGACGGGGCTGGCCAACCGTCGTGAATTCGAGTATCGCCTGGAACAGGTACTGCACCCGGCCGGGGGGCAGCAGGGCGGGCGGCATGCGCTGATGTTCCTGGATCTGGACCAGTTCAAGCTGGTCAATGACACCTGCGGCCATGCCGCTGGCGATGAGTTGCTGCGACACATCTGTGCGTTGCTGCAATCGGACCTGCGTGAGGGCGACACGCTGGCGCGTCTGGGCGGCGATGAGTTCGGCATCCTGTTGGAAAACTGTCCGGCGTCGGCGGCGGAAAAAATCGCCGAGAGCCTTCGCCATACTGTGCAAAATCTGCATTTTGTGTGGAAGGGTCGGCCGTTCATGACCACCGTGAGCATTGGCCTGGTGCATCTGTCATCCCAAACGCCGACCACGCTGGAAACCTCGCTACGGGCTGCCGACATGGCCTGCTATATGGCCAAGGAGAAGGGGCGCAACCGCGTGCAGGTCTACCATGCCGATGATTCGGAGCTGTCGCTGCGCTTTGGCGAAATGGCCTGGGTGCAGCGTTTGCACATGGCGTTGGAGGAAAACCGCTTTTGCCTGTACGCCCAGGAAATTTCACCCCTGGGTGCTACCGACGCCGGCAATGGGCATATCGAAATCCTGCTGCGCCTGCATGATGAAGCGGGCCGCATCATCCTTCCCGATAGTTTTATTCCTGCGGCCGAACGTTATGGCTTGATGACTTCCCTGGATCGCTGGGTGGTGGAAAACGTATTCAAGATCATCGCTCGTTGCATGCTCGAGCGTCCGGCCCGGCCTATGGCTATATGTGCGATTAATCTGTCAGGCATAACTATTGGAGACGACGAATTTTTAGGATTTTTACGTGAGAAATTCGAGACTTACCGCATTCCCCCAGAAATGATTTGTTTTGAAATAACTGAAACCAGCGCGATCGCAAACTTGGGTAGCGCGATTCGATTTATTAATGAACTCAAAGCCTTAGGCTGCCATTTTTCACTTGATGATTTTTGCGCCGGAATGTCCTCGTTCGCGTATTTGAAACATTTACCTGTAGACTTCCTGAAGATCGATGGAAGTTTCGTAAAGGATATGCTGGACGACCCGATTAACCGCGCCATGGTCGAAGTGATCAACCACATCGGCCATGTCATGGGTAAGCGCACAATTGCCGAGTTTGTTGAAACACCGCAAATCGAAAAGGCTCTGCTCGAAATTGGTGTGGATTACGCTCAGGGTTACCTGATTGAACGACCGCAATTGTTTACCTTTGATAGCTTGCAGTGTCGACCTGCGCGGCCGCAGCCTGTGTTATTCAAGGCGCCCGGCACATTCCGCTGAAACAACTGCTGGTCTGTACAACATCACACTTAAAAAGGAGCCTTACAGTGATCGACACATTCAACCGAACCGGTCCGCTTATGGAAGCCTCAAGTTACCCCGCCTGGGCACAGCAATTGATCCTGGACTGTAGCGAGAGCAAGCGCCGCGTTGTCGAACACGAACTGTACCAGCGCATGCGCGATAACACGCTCAGCGCCAAGACCCTGCGCCACTACTTGATCGGTGGTTGGCCCGTCGTGGAACAGTTTGCTTTGTACATGGCACAGAACCTCACCAAAACCAAGTTTGCCCGTCATCCTGGTGAGGATATGGCGCGACGTTGGCTGATGCGCAATATTCGGGTGGAACTGAACCATGCCGACTATTGGGTGCATTGGGCGCGCGCCCACGGTGTCAGCCTTGAAGAGCTGCAAGCGCAGAACGTACCGCCGGAGTTGCATGCACTGAGCCATTGGTGCTGGCACACCAGCTCGGCCGATTCGTTGATCGTGGCGATTGCCGCCACCAACTACGCGATCGAGGGGGGCGACAGGGGAGTGGTCCGCAGTGGTGTGTTCCACCGGTGTGTATGCGGCAGCCTTTCCCGAGGAAGACCGCAAGCGTGCGATGAAGTGGCTGAAGATGCACGCGCAGTACGACGACGCGCACCCTTGGGAGGCTCTGGAAATCATCTGCACCCTGGCCGGGATGAACCCGAGCAGGGCCTTGCAGGTAGAGCTGCGCCAAGCCGTGTGCAAGAGCTACGACTACATGTACCTGTTCTTGGAAAGCTGCATGCGCCTGGAGAAGGAGAAAGCGCCGGCGGTGGTGCGCGAGCGCCAGATGCGCGTCGCCAGCGAAGCGTGACGTAAAAGGGATGGCGGGGTTTTACCCCGCCATTGCCAAGCGGTTGCGACCTTCGCGCTTGGCCACATACAACGCGCTGTCGGCCCGGCGCAACAGGCTTTCTGCCGACTCGGCGGCCAGCAACGTCGAGCAACCCAGGCTCACCGTCAATTCAATCCGCGCACCTTCCGCCCAATAGTCCTGGGCCTGTGCCGCCTGGCGCAGACGTTCTCCAACCATCCTGGCCGCATCCCGCCCGGTGTTGGACAGCAGGATCAGAAACTCTTCCCCGCCAAACCGGAACACCATATCGACGTTGCGCAACTGGCTCTTGATCGCCGCCGCGATAGTGCGCAAGACGTTGTCGCCGGCCGCGTGGCCGTGGGTATCGTTGATGGTTTTGAAATGGTCGATGTCCAGCATCAGCACGGAGAGCGGGCTCAGATGCCGACGCGCCATATCGATTTCGCGCTGCAGCGTCTGGTCCATGGCAATACGATTGCCCGTTTCGGTCAAGGGATCACGCAGGGCACTGCGGGTGGCGGCGCGGTAGAGCAGGGCATTGCGCATCGGGTAGAGCAGCGTCGACAGCAGGGATTCGAGCTGGCCGAGTTCCTCTTCCGTCAGGCGTTGGTTGCGGCGAAACACCAGTTCGCCCAAATGCTCGCCTTCGTGGCTCAGGCTGTAGCTCACCGAATGGTGGCCGCGATGGCCGAACTCCAGGCGCAGGTCGCTGGCTTCGTGCCGGTAGTGCAGGGCGTCCAAGGGGACCAGGCGTTGAACCTCGCGAAAAAATGCGCCGAGGACACGCTCCACTTCCAGGCTGGTTTGCAGTTGCTGCACCAGTTGCTGGCGAAGCTGCACGATGGTCGCGGGGCGACGGGGCAGGGCGGTGGGGTGGCCAAACCCAAGGCGTTGCAATTTGGCACTGTCGAAGTCGATTGCGTGGGTCTGGGTCGGTGTTTTCATCAGCAATCGGCCTCTAAGTACTTAACTGTCTTACAGGCTCGATGAGCGCGGCGAGTGCCAAGCGTATTACTGTTCCTTCAGTTCCGTAAAACATTGGAAACAGTTTAGTCCGCTTTGCCAGGGCGTATAACCCTTGGGCCCTGCCGCACGTCTTGTCATTGCGTGACCTGCTTGAAAATTAATAGAGCGATATTCATGCCAATAGTTACAAATTAATAAATATCCTTATAAATCAACGACCGTTTTCCGGCTGGAAAACAGTCGTCGGGGTATGACGCCGGTTATTTGGCTGCTTGAACCAATGTGTTGGCGTCAATCTGCTCAATCGACGTCACGCCGGTCAATGTCATTGCCACGCGCATCTCCCTGGCGAAGATATCCAACAGGTTTTCCACCCCGTGCCGGCCATCGGCGGCCAACGCATAGGCGGTCGCGCGGCCCAGCAGGCAAGCTTTGGCGCCCAGGGCGAGCATGCGCACCACATCCAGCCCGGAACGGATGCCGGAGTCCACCAGCACCGTCAGGTCCTCGCCCACCGCGTCGGCAATCGGTGGCAGGGCTTTGGCGGTAGACAGCACGCCATCGAGCTGACGGCCGCCGTGATTGGACACCACGATGGCATCGGCGCCGAAACTGACCGCGTCCTTGGCGTCCTGAGGGTCGAGGATGCCCTTGATGATCATCGGGCCCTTCCAGAATTCGCGTATCCATTCCAGGTCTTTCCAACTGATCGACGGGTCGAAGTTGTTGGCCAGCCAGCCGATGTAGTCTTCCAGGTGCGTGGGTTTACCCAGGTACTTGGAGATATTGCCCAAGTCGTGGGGGCGGCCCATCAAGCCCACATCGAACGCCCACTGCGGCTTGGTGACGGCTTGCAGCATGCGCCGCTGCGCCGCAAACGGCCCGGACATGCCCGAGTGGGCATCGCGATAGCGCGCGCCCGGTGTCGGCATGTCCACAGTAAACACCAGCGTGGTCACCCCGGCTGCCTGGGCGCGCTCCAGCGCATTGCGCATAAAACCACGGTCTTTGAGCACATACAGCTGGAACCAGATCGACCGCGGGCTTTGTGACGCCACCTCTTCGATCGAACACACCGACACCGTCGACAGGCAGAACGGGATGCCTTTATTGGCCGCTGCCTGGGCCGCTTGCACTTCGCCGCGTCGCGCATACATACCGGTCAAGCCCACGGGGCTGAGGATGACCGGCATGTCCAGTTCCTCGCCCAGCAGCGTGGTCTTCAGGCTCAGGTTGTCGACATTGCGCAGGATGCGTTGGCGCAGGCTGATATCCGCCAGGTCCGAGCTGTTGGCGCGCAGCGTATGTTCGGCGTAGGCGCCACCGTCAATGTAGTCAAACAGAAAGCGCGGCAGCTTGCGCTTGGCGGCGGCGCGGTAGTCTGAGGCGGACGAAATGATCATGCACGGGATCTCGGCAGGGCAGGGTGGCTCCAAGATAAGCAAACATCTGTCATGATAAAAGCAACTTTTATCGCTAGTTGCCAGTCGCTAAAGGAATACTGATGAACCTCAGAACATTGCGCGCCTTCGTCGAAGTCGTGCGCCAAGGCGGCTTCTCCCAGGCCGCCGAGGTGGTGTCCCTGACCCAATCGAGTGTGAGCAAGGCGGTCAAGACCCTGGAAGACGAACTGGGCACGCCGCTGCTCAGTCGCCTGGGGCATAAGAACGAACTCACCGCCGCCGGCGAAATCGCCTACAGCCGCGCTTTGGTCATGCTTGCCGAACATAACGACCTCGTCGCTCAAATCAATGACCTGCGCGGCCTCAAGCGCGGTGTGTTACGCATCGGCCTGCCGCCGGTGGGATGTGGGGTGGTGTTCGCGACGATGTTCGCCACCTACCGCAGCCGCTACCCGGACATCGACATCGAACTGACCGAATATGGCAGCAAAAAACTGCGTGAATGCCTGGACGCCGGGGAGGTCGACCTGGCGGCCCTCCTGCTGCCGATAGATGAAGGCTTCGACTATCAACCCGTGCGCAACGAACCGCTGATGGCCGTACTGCCCATCAGCCACCCGCTGGCCGCACGCGCGAGCATCGACTTCACTGACCTGGCGGATTCACCCTTTATCCTGTTCGAAGCCGGCTTTGCCCTGAACGCCAAGATCCTCAAAGCGTGCGAGCGCAAAGGCGTCATGCCGAAGATAACCGCCCGCAGCGGGCAGATCGACTTCATCGTCGACCTGGTGTCCGCCGGACTCGGCGTCGCCTTCCTGCCGCGCATGCTGGCCCACAAGCACCAACACGCTGGCATCGCCCTGATCCCCCTGGACGAACCCCACACCGACTGGCACATCGCCCTGGCCTGGCGCGCCAGCGCCCACCTGCCACCCGCCGCGCGGGCCTGGCTGGAATTGGCCAGGGAGCCGCAACGTTCGACCGGTCATCCGGATTAATCCGCCGAAATGCTGTGCAAAGCTTGACTTATCCTTTTCAATCAGTAACATACGGCGCATTCCGCGATAGCTCAGTTGGTAGAGCAAATGACTGTTAATCATTGGGTCCCTGGTTCGAGTCCAGGTCGTGGAGCCAGATAGGGAAAAGCCTGCAGCGATGCAGGCTTTTTTTTGCCTTGGATTTTCCGGGGTGATCAAAGCGCACAGCGTGACCTGCATGAAAGCATCTCAAATCCTACGATTCCGAGGTCAATATCATGAAAGTCACTGCGGTCGTTTCAACCAAAGGCGGGCCGGGTAAAACCACGGTTGGCGTCAATCTGGGCGCGTTCTGCGCCGATGCAGGGATCCGTACCCTGCTCATCGATCTGGATAACCAGCCGTCGCTGTCGTCGTTTTATGCGCTATCGCATGAGGCGCCTGGTGGCACCTATCCACTGATCGCGAATAACGAAACTCGGGCCGACCAGGTCATTTCGCGGACCTGCACTCCTAATCTCTCGCTGATCCACTCCAATGATCCGTTCAATCAGTTGGGAAATCTGTCGCGGCATGCTGCTGACAGGCGTCTTCGTCTCAAGAATCTGTTGCCTGCTTTCGAGCAGGACTTTGATCTGATTCTGATCGATACCCAAGGAGCTCGCTCCATCGTGCTGGAGATGGCCTTGCTTGGGGCACACATGGCGATTTCGCCCATCACCCCGGATATGCTGACTGCACGAGAGTTTCAGCGTGGGATGCTTCAGCTTTATCGAGACCTTGAGCCGTTGGCAGCACTGGGCGCAGTGACGCCAATGCTGAATGTCGTGATCAACAAGCTTGATGCAACCAATGATGCAAACCTGATTTATCACACGCTGACCGAAACCTTTGCTGATTATCCGAAGGTCCAGATGACCCAGACCACGATCCCGGCGGCAGTGAGTTTTCGTCGGGCTGCCACAGAAGGCATTCCTGCCCACCGCCTGGAATATCGCGTCCCTACTCACCGCCGTTCACCGGACGATTAAAGACGGGATTTCAGATGCCGAACAAGTGCCGCGGAAAACCATCTTCAGAAGGAAGCCCAAGGGACCCGAACGGGCACCCAGGAAGGTTCGGTTTGGAATCTATGACATCCGCTACATGTCGGATCCAGTCTGAGCTTGGTCCGATACGCTGTACCAGGAACCAGATGATAGCGATCTGTCCATAAAGACGGGTGAGTGCACTGTGATCCAACTTCAACGTTTGGAAGTATGGCTCTGCAGCAAGGTCAGGGAGCGCATTCGCTGACACCTGGTTCCAAATACGACTGTGATGTGCACAGCGATTTCGAAGGGTGTTAATTTCTTGCAGCCAAAGCTTGAGTGTCCTGGTGTTCGAGACACCCAGGCGCTGTGCGATACGGTTTTGATGGTTGCCCTTGAGTATCTCGTAGTACTTGGAGAGCGTACCGAAGTCCCAGGCCTCAATGGCTACCCAGAAAGGAATCGCCTTGCGGTTTCGTTTGTGCCACTCAATGCAGTCCTCTTGGCTGCGGGCAACTAGACCGTTTTGTCTTTCAAGCCACTCTCGCCAGGTGTTGCGTTGCCTTTTGCTTCTATCCGTCCAGTTTTGGGTCTGCTTTGGGACGATGAAACTGGGATCCGTATAGGCCAATGCCCCGTAATACCCGACTTCATGGGCAGTGACAGTTCGAACGTGGATCTCGATTCGCTCGATGGCATCAAGCATTAACTGGCGCAGCTTTTTGTCGAAAAGGTAAAGGCTAAACGCGTCGTCGAATGTGGTGTCTGGAAGGAAGGAGTTTTGTCGAAGGGGCTTTTGGGTCACCTAGCAGAGCACCACATTCTGCAGGTGGTCTCGTACAAAATCACGAGCCGGGAACCAGTAACCGCTCAGACGGTAGTAGCCTACCTGAGCGATTTTGCGTTCCGAACGGGCTGGGTTGGCGATGCCCATACCGCGTTCAATCAGTAACGCAACGAGGTCTGGGTAAGTCCGAAAGGGCTTCGGTGGCGAGAGCTGCTGCAACTTCCGTGTTCCATAAACAAGAAGGCCCGAACATAGAGCTGGACAAGCCAGCCCCAGAGGATCGGGCGCTATTGGGCCCAAATCTCGGCTATCAGCGTCTCAGTGTCAATCGACTGGCAGCGTGCGTGAGTAGGCTGAGTGTATAGGACTATCAGAGCCTGAAAGCTTTGGCGAATTTATGAATCTGTCACTTTTGATTAATCTTGAGTGGGCTGGAGAAGGGCGGAGCTTCTGCTCTACCGGGCGGAGGTGTTCTGGTGCCGGTACAGGTTCCGACCGCGCCGGTTGGAGGGCTATGCATCACTGGCCGCATGTTTACGTGGATATTCTGCGATTTAAACACAGAGGTCACGGGTCCGTGAGCTGACTGTTGCCGCCTCCTTTTCCTACAAGTCATTGCTTTGCCACGCTTTGACAACCCAATCCAGCCCGACTAACTTTCGTGATCCGAACGGGCTTGTACGGCGATGGCTGGCACTAGGGTCTCGGTATTCCCGGCACATCCATGTTGATCTTGCGCCAGAAGGCTTGCGAGAAGCTATAAACCGAGAAAGCTATCAGCCCTGATGCCATCACCATCAAAATCAACCAACCAGCGGGTAGGTTTTGCAGCGCGTTCAGTGCTTCCTTCATCCCCGGTGGGTCCATGGCTTGATAAGTGGAGCCGCTGATTGCCAGCAGCAGCGCAATCTCTATAAACACGACCCCACGGGCAACTAGACCGAATCGAGATACAGGGCGGACATACCGCATGACGTCTTCATCGGCCTCAAAATATTTCTCGAACGACGCCTTCCATCCCTTGATGATGTGAGCAATACCGACGCCCAGCGGAATGAGTGCGATCAGGTACAGCATCAAATTCGAGTGATCCCAAGACAAGACATGCGCCAGCCAGTCTTTGGACTGCCCACCGGAATGACCCGAACGTTCAATGCCGCTAATGAGCAGGCCCAATGCAAAGAACGCTAGAGCGCCGTTGACCAGACCTCCCGCCAACAGGCCTGCACGAATCACCAGGCCTTTGAGTGCTTTGCCGTGATGATCGACATCACGCGTAGCTTGCAGCACGCGCCACGCCGCAAATGCGAGCAGACCCGCCACCACCAGCCCCACTAAAAAATAGCCAAATGGTTGGCTTAGCAGTGCTTCCAGGCTCTTATGGCTGTCTTTGGGTTTTGTCGAATCCTGCGCTGCCAGCAGTGCGAAGAGACCGATGATCAAATAAAGCAGCCCCCGAGCGGCGTAGCCTCCCCGAGCAAGTATCACTAGGCTATGTTGCGCGGACATTCGATGTATTCCCAGGTTCTGATAAAGGAGCAGACCCTTCTCGTTGGGCTGGGTTCTATTTTCCAGTCGATGACTGTGATGTGTGATCCGGCTG
The DNA here is from genome assembly GCF_054668275.1 of Pseudomonas sp. S3_A03. Taxonomy (NCBI): domain Bacteria; kingdom Pseudomonadati; phylum Pseudomonadota; class Gammaproteobacteria; order Pseudomonadales; family Pseudomonadaceae; genus Pseudomonas; species Pseudomonas sp. S3_A03. The sequence continues at coordinate 2,152,688 of NZ_CP162753.1, read as the reverse complement.
CGGCAGTCGAGCACTGGCGTGCCGCCAACGTGCGTTAACCTGCCGGATACCAGGAAGGCCACATCAAGCAGACCTCTATGGCTACCCGTCTCAACGCACTGCGTTGCACCGACCTCTGCTATTTCACCCGCGCGTTGGCGCAGCATCGGAACCCGCCTCGCGACGTGGCAAGCGGCCGTTGAGCACGGCATACGCCACCAGCCCGATCAACAACCCCCAGAACGCCCCGCCGATGCCGAACACGGTAATGTTGGCGGCAGCCGCCAGGAAGGTTATCAGCGCGGCTTCGCGGGATTTGGCGTCGACCATGGCGCCAGCCAGGCTGCCGCCGAGGGTGCCCAGCAGGGCGAGCCCGGCCAGGGTTGTGATGAAGGCGGCCGGGAAGACCATGAACACCGCGGCGAGGGTCACGCCGAAAATCCCCACCAGAATATAAAACACGCCTGCGGCGATGCCGGCGATCCAGCGCTTGGAGGGTTCTTCGTGCGCCTCCTTGCCGGTGCAGATAGCCGCTGTAATCGCTGCGATGTTGAACGCGTGGGAGCCAAACGGTGCCATCAGCAAGGAACCCAGCCCGGTGAGGGCCACGATTGGATTGGCGCTGGTGCGGAACCCATCGTTGCGCAGTACCAGCATGCCAGGCATGTATTGGCCGGTCAGGGTGATCAGAAACAGCGGCAACGCGACGCTGAGCAAGGCATTGAGCGAGAACTCAGGCCGGGTGAACACGGGGGCTGCAAACTGCAACCCAAGCCCTGACACATCGAAACGTCCCTGAATCAGCAAAACGACCAGGCCCAGCGCCAGCACGCCCACCACTGCGTAGCGCGCGGTAAAGCGTTTGAGCAGCAGGTAAGCAACAATCAGCACCCCGACCAGCGTCGGCTCGACGCTCATGCCGCCAAAGGCGCCGATGCCGAACTGCAACAGGATACCGGCCAGCAGCCCTGCGGCCACGCCTGGCGGGATCAGGCGGATGACTTTCTCGAAATAGCCCGACACGCCCAACAGCACGAAGGCCGCGCCCGAAATCATGTACGCGCCCACCGCCTCGGCATAGGGCGTGGTGGCCAGGGCGACGACCAGGAACGCCGCCGCAGGCGTCGACCAGGCGGTGATGATCGGTTCGCGCGCGACCCAACTGAGCAACAGCCCGGTCACCCCCACGCCAATCGATACGGACCACACCCACGAAGCGGTCAACTCAGGGCTCAGCCCCGCGACCTTGGCCGCCTGGAACACCAGGATGAAGGTACCGCCATAGTTGACGATGACCGAGATCAGCGCGGCGACAATCGGATGGATAAGATCTCTGAGGCGAATGGATGAGTTGGCGGGTGACGAAGACATGGCGTTACGTTGCTCCTTGCAAATGGCGATGAGCAAAGTCTACGGATAAACTGGCCTGTCATTTACGGCCAATTTATTCACGTAGGGCAGACCGCATGGCAAATACGTTCGAACTCGAAACGTTGCAGATACGCCTCAACGATGCCGAGTTTCAGAGGCTGGACTTGCATCAGCGGATCCAGCGCGCCCTGCGTGCCTTGATCCTTGAAGGTGCCCTCGGCCCAGGCCTGAAGTTGCCGGCGTCCAGGGTCCTGGCCAAGACGCTCGGCGTGGCCCGCGACACGGTCGAGAACGCTTATGTGCATTTGCACCGTGACGGTTTCATCGTGCGGCGCGAGGGCTCGGGCAGCTACGTATCCGCGGCGGTCGGCGCCGAATTGCGCGGGGCTGCGCGCCGGCGCACGAACGTGCAAGGCGCCCCGCACAGCGAGGCGCCGCCGGGGGCGGGCCTGAGCCAGCGCGGGCGGATGATTTTCAACAGCGGTGGCGTTAACGATCAACAAGTAATCAAGGCATTTGCCACCGGGTTGCCGGAAACCCGAACCTTCCCCACCCGGATATGGGAGCGCCTGCAACGCCAGGTCACGAAGGATTACCAGGCCAATGTCCTGCTGCATGGCGACCCCCAAGGCGCCGAGCCTCTGCGCAAGGCAATCGCCACGTACCTGAACCTTGAGCGCGGGGCCAAATGCTCGCCTGAGCAGATCCTGGTGTTAAGCAGCACGCGCCAAGCCCTGTTCCTGTGCGCCCAGTTGCTGGTGGACGCCGGCAAACCGATCCTGCTGGAAAACCCGGGCTACTTCGGTGCCAAAAAGGCCTTTGAAACCGCCGAGGCCAACGTGGTGCCCATCGATGTCGATGCCCAGGGCATACGCACGGACCTGCTGCGGGCCGATCGCAGCGGTGCCAATTGCGTCTATGTAACGCCCTCGCATCAATACCCCACCGGTGCGACCTTACCGCTGGAGCGTCGACTCGAGCTGATCAACTGGGCGACCGAGCATGGCAAGTGGATCATCGAGGACGACTACGACAGCGAGTTCCACTACGACGGGCTGCCGATTGCGTGCGTGCAGGGCCTGGACAACGATCAACGCACGATCTACCTCGGTACCTTCAGCAAAACCCTGTATCCGGGGTTGCGGATCGGCTACATGGTGCTGCCTCTTGAGTTGGTCAAAGCCTTCACCTACGCACGCAGCATCATGGACGGCCACACACCGCAGAGCCTTCAACTGACCCTGGCGCGCTTCATGGAAGACGGCCATTACAACGCGCATGTCCGCGCCATGCGCAAACTCTACGCCGCGCGCCGTGCAGCCATGCTGGATGCGATCGGCCGGCACCTTGGCGCAATTGTCACGGCCTTAAGCCCCCAGGGCGGGCTGCAGATTCCCTGTTTGCTGGCCGAGGGTTGGTCGGAAGAAAACACCATCCGCCAGGCTGCCCGCGTGGGCGTGCAACTGCCCGGCCTCAGTCGGCTCTATGCCGGCGTAGAGAAAAAACACGGTTGGCTATTGGGATACTCGTCCCTGACCGCCCATGAAATCGAAGTCGCCATGCAGCGCCTGGCCGGTGCGCTGAGCAAAAAATAGGGCAACCTTTCCGATCTGGGAAAGCGCGTCGCGCTATCGGGCAGGAAGCGCGTTCTGTGTCTATGCTGCTTAAGCACAGCGGAATGTGCGTGCAATGGCTTGAATTCAGTTGAGTCACGAACCTCAGCAGTTATTCAGCTACTCCCTGAATATGGAAATAGGCTCGACGTGTCTCTGAAAAAAATCTTGTGTGTTGTCGGGACTCGTCCCGAAGCGATCAAAATGGCCCCGGTTATTTTGGCCCTGAAAAAAGAACGTTGGGTGGATGTGCGTGTACTTGCCACGGCGCAACACCGTCATCTGCTGGACCAGATCCTGGTGTCTTTCGGGATCGAACCCGACATCGACCTGGACGCGATGCGGCCCAATCAGACCCTCACCAGCTTGACCGCCCATTTGTTGCTCGACCTGGACACCGTGCTCCTGCAAGAGCGGCCCGATGCCGTTTTGGCACAGGGCGATACCACGTCGGTGCTGGCCTGCGCCTTGGCCTGTTTTTATCACCGTATACCGGTGGGTCATGTTGAGGCCGGCCTGCGCACCTGGGATATGCAACAACCGTTTCCAGAGGAAGCCAACCGTGTGATGACCGGCAGGTTGGTGCGTTGGCACTTTGCACCGACGGCAAGCGCCCGGCAAAACCTGTTGAAAGAGGGCGTCTGCGCTGCAGATATTGTGGTCACCGGCAACACGGTGATTGATGCCCTGCTCACGGCAGCGGCCAGGGCGCCGGCGCTCAACCTTGATCTTGACCCCAGCCGACGCCTGGTGCTGGTGACCTCTCACCGCAGGGAACATTTCGGCGCGCCGTTTCTCGATATTTGCCGGGCATTGCGTACCCTGGCCGAGCGCAACCCTGAGGTGCAGTTCCTGTACCCCGTGCATCCGAACCCGAATATCAAGGAGGTCGCGCATGCGTGTTTGGCCGGGATACCCAATTTCAGGCTCTGCGCGCCGCTCGATTACACGACCTTCATCGCCGCCATGCAAGCCGCCTATCTGATCCTGACCGACTCGGGCGGGGTGCAGGAAGAAGCCCCGGCACTGGGTAAGCCTGTACTGGTCATGCGGGATGAAACCGAGCGACCCGAGGCGGTTGAACAGGGTTGCGTAAAACTGATTGGTACGAACGGCGATCACATTATTGAGGCCGTGCAGCACCTGCTTGATGATGAATCGGCCTATCGGGCCATGGCGCTCGGCATTTCGCCCTATGGCGACGGGCAGGCGGCCGGACGTATCGTCAACGCCCTGCGCGAGCACTTTGTTTGAACCGCGTAGTCATCCTTTCGCCGCTACCCTGGGAGAGCTTCGCTCAGCGGCCACATAAGTTTGTCGACTGGCTTCACCGCCGCACGGGCGTGTCGGTGCTATGGGTGGACCCTTACCCCACGCGGCTGCCCAAGTGGAGCGATCTGCGGCGTCTGCGCGCATCCCCAGTTGTTCAGCCACCCAGCCCAACGCCCGCCTGGCTAACGGTTTTGAAGCCGGGCGGGTTGCCCATTGAGCCGCTACCGGGGGCAGGCTGGGTAAACCGTTTTGTGTGGCGGCATGCCTTGAGCTTGATCGAAGGTTTCGCGCGCGAGGCGCCCACCTTGCTGGTGGTCGGCAAGCCGTCGGCGCTGGCGGGGTTGCTGTTGCAGCGTCTGCCGCATTGCCCGTCGCTGTATGACGCCATGGACGATTTTCCGGCGTTCTACACCGGTTTTTCGCGCGCGTCCCTGGCGCGATGGGAGCGGTTGATCGCTCAGCGAGTGGATGTCATCTGGGCGTCGAGCTCTGGCATTAATGCGCAATGGCGCGGTTATCGGGACGATGTGCACCTGGTGCATAACGGTCTGGATCTGGCGGCAGTGCTCGGCATACAACCTGCGCCGACGTCCTCCACGCGAAAGGTGTTCGGCTATGTGGGCACGATGGCCTTCTGGTTTGACTGGGGCTGGGTAGCCGCCTTGGCCCTGGCCAGGCCCCACGACGAAATCCGCTTGATCGGCCCCGTGTTCGAGCCGGCCGCCCATCAGCTACCCCCTAACGTCGTCTTGCTGCCCGCCTGTGATCATGACGCGGCACTGCAAGCCATGGCTGAGTTCGACGTGGGGTTGATCCCCTTCAAACCGAACGTACTCACCGCCTCTGTCGACCCCATTAAATATTACGAATACCGCGCCCTGGCGTTGCCCGTGATCTCCACCGACTTTGGCGAAATGCACTGCCGCTCAGACCTGCCAGGTGTGTTTATCAGTCATTCGCTGACCGATCTTGCGGCGCTGGCCGAGGCAGCCTTGTGCTGTGAACGTGACGCGGATGAGGCCCATGCGTTTGCCTTGCAACACTCTTGGGAGGCGCGTTTTGATGCCACTAAACTTCATTCATGAGCGCGACGTTGCCGCAGGCCAGTGGTGCGCGCAACGTCGTCGCGGCCTTATTCATGTTGATGGGGCACCCATGGGCCCCATTTGGCCTCGTAGATCGCTTTGTTTTTCTCGAACAGTGCCTGGCGTTCGCTCTGGTTTATTTGCCCGAACGAGGCCGACAGCTGGTGATGAATGAACACATCGCGCGCGCATGCGCAGGCGAGGCCGGCGTGTTCGACACGTCGGCAGTAATCGTCATCTTCGAAAAAGCCTCGGCCATACACCTCGTCGAGCGGGCCGATTTGCGTGTAGGTACTGCGCCGCATCATCACGCAGAAGAACGCCAGGGTCGGCTGCCGGACACGCTCGCCAAGGTGCCGGCAGGTAAAGCGTCGAGCCGCTTGCGGCATCTGCGCCAGGCTGGTGTAGGTGACATCAACCTTGGCTTGATTGCCGATATTATTGGTCACCGGGCCAATCAGGCCGAGTTCAGGGTTACGTTGCAAATGCCGCTGCAAGGTACTCGCCCAGCCTGAAGTCACCTGGGTGTCGTTGTTGAGCAGCACCAGATAATCGCCGGTGGCGACCGCCAACCCCTGGTTATTGGCTGCCGCGAAGCCTCGGTTGTCCGGGTTGAGGATGACCCTGTGCCCGCTGTCGGCGGCCCACTGCGCCAGGAAGTCCGCGGTGGCGTCGCTGGAGGCATTGTCCACCACGATAATCTGCAGCGCGATGCCTTCGCGGTGGCGCTCAAGGCTTTCGAGGCAGGCGCGGGTCAATGCCAGGTTGTTATAGGTCACGACGATCACGCTGACCCGCGCGGCGTGGTCGCGGTGTTCGGCCAGGGTGATGAGCGCATCGGCGCGGTGCGTCCAGGTTTGTTGAGCCGCGAACGCCTGTCGTTGAGCGAGGTGTTCGGCGGTGGAGGGTGCCAGTGCCTGGGTGATCGCGGCAATAAACCCAGGCGTATCCCTGGCGACCTGCACCAGCGCGCCAAATTGCTGCATTTCCGGCAGGTCCACCGAAACCACCGGTTTGCCGGCGCTCAAGTACTCGTAAACCTTTACCGGGTTGGTGGCGAGCGTCAGCGGCGTCACGCGAAACGGCACGATGCACACGTCGAAACCATGCGCGTAATAGGGCAGGGCGCCATAGGGCACTTCGCCCATGAACTCGACGTTCGGGCAGCCGCGCAAGCGTGCCTGCACCCCGGCCGTATCGGCACCGATCAGCAGCACCACATGCTGTGCAAAGGCCTCGGCGATGCTGGCTACCAGTTCGGCGTCGAACCAACCGGCAATGGCGCCGTAATAGCCGATCACCCGGCGTTGCAGGCGATCCCGATAGACCGACGCCGGGGGGCTGGAAAAATGCGCGAAGTCAGCCGCGTTACGGACGATAGCGCTGGGTTCGTGTGGCTGGGCCGGCCATTGCCGGGCCAGCCAGTCGGAGGTAAACAGCCGGAGGTCGGCGTCGCGCACCAGTCGCCGCTCAAGCTGCAGGATGTCCGGGGCGTTGTCGTCGAACCCTTGGTGATGGTCCATGCAATCGTAGATCAATCGACTGTCGGGCAATTCACCGGCGATGTCGCACCAGAAGGGATGTTGCACCAATGAAATAACACGGGTAGATCCGGACCACAGCAGCACCTCACCGATACTGCGCAGCAATTGGTGAACCTGCGCCGCGTTTGGGGCACCGGCGTAGATACGCGGCGCGCCATGGGCGAACAGGCTGACCTGGAACAGCCGGCCCTGTTCATCCAGCGGCGCCAGTTCAAAGCCGGCATGGCGCGCATCGATCAACGACGACGACACGTAGATCACCCGGCGCCCCGTGGCGCCCAGTGCCTGGGCCAGTTGTTGCGGGCGTTGGTGGCGCAAGTCCCAGTCGATGGCGCCCCAGATGATGTAGTCGGCCAGCCCTGCCTGTTGGGGCTGCGGCACCGGTGAGGGGCTGATAAAGGTTTGTCCTGCGTTCATGGCATTTCGTATGGCGCGCACAGCGCCCAGCAACACCCGTCGATAAATCGCGGCGAGCAGCTTTTTTATACTGGCCGGCAACGGCAGCCGATGGTAAGCCGCGCGCCAGCGGCTAAGCCGCGAGGGGCGTCGATCGATCAGCATGGCGCGGGCCGTTTCATGCGGTTTTCCCCGGCGATGCGGCGACCACCACGAAGTCACTTTTCAGCGTGCCCGACTCGATAAGGCCGTCCTCGATGTCGAACAACATTTGCAGCACCCTGAGCGACTGTGGATTATCCGGCGTGAAGTTGCCGGCGATGCCGTGCAGCAGAAATTGCAGGAGCGAGCCGCCGCAGCGGTTCAGCGCGCGAATCTCGAAGTGCTCCTGCACCACGCGCAAAATGTCGGCGGAGCGCACGGCTTCCGAGGGGTCGACCTTCACCACTTCGATGGGGTCGGGTAATGGCACGGCCTGTTGCACCTGGCCGTAGGAACCCTTGACGAATGAGCGGCGAAACGGTTCTGGAATCAAGCCGAACGCATGGCTGATGGCCGCACATTGTTGCGCATCAAAGGCAAAGTGATTGGCCCCGACGTACTCATTGAAAAACAGCCAGCCACCGGGCTTCAGGCTGTGGCGAACCCGTTGGCAGACGATTTCCAGTTCGCGGATGTGGTGCAGCGAGCCATTGAACCAGACCGCGTCGTAGCAGTTGCCGGGCAGGTCCGTCTGTTCGATGTCGCACAATGAATAGTTGATGCTCGACGCGCCGATCGCCAGCGCCTCGGTTCTGGCAACGTCGAGTGCGCCAGGCGCTATGTCCACGGCATCGCACTGCTCGAAGGCGTTGAGCTTGTAGAGCTCTCGCTCCAGGGTGCCGGTGCCGCAACCGATACTCAGCATCCGCGCGCCGGAAACCGAGTGGCCCAAAAACTCCTTGAGGCAGTACTGCACCCAGCCAGGGTGGCCGCTGCCGGCAGTCGCTTTGTGCTGATGGCGCCGTTGTACGGCGGGGACCGCGAGCCAATACACATCCGCGGAAAATGCGTCGGAGCCGGCCATGTTCTCCGACCAATGATCGGCGGTGACTTGCTTGTCGGCGCTGACCGCTTCCGGCTGGGCGTTGAGCTTTTTCATGATTCGCTTGAACACGATGTCATCCTCCGGTTGGTCAGCGCGCGCGCGATTGCAGGCGGGGTTCAGGGCGCTTCCATTTACCCCACTTGCTCTCGAAATAGGCCTGGTTCTTGTCCCACAGCGCCTGGTATTCACCGCTGGCGATCAGCTTCTTGAACGAGGCCTGCCCATAGTGATGAATGTATGCATCCTGGGCGCAAACCGTCCTCAGCCCGGCCGCCTGGATGCGCCGGCTGTAGTCGTCATCTTCAAACATACCGATGCCGAATGCTTCGTCCAGCAGGCCTATGCGCTCGAACACCTCGCGGCGCATGGCCACGCAGAACATGGCGAGCATGCTGATATCGAAGGTGCGGCCGCGGTGCCGTGCGACATGGCGGTCGGCGAAGGCTTCCATGTGTTCAAGGTCAACATAGTCGACGTCCACCTTGGCTTCGTTGCCGACCGCGTTCGTCATCGGGCCGACCAGGCCAATTTGCGGGTCTTGCAGGTGGCGCAACAAGGGGTCGATCCACCCCTTGGGTAGCACGGTATCGTTATTGAGCAGCACCAGGCAGTCACCGGTTGCCAGGCGCAGCCCCTGGTTGTTCGCGGCGGCGAAGCCGAGGTTGCGGTCATTGAGCACGACGGTGACATTCGCCTGGGTGCGGCTCAGGTAACGCAGGTAGTTGCGCGTATCGTCCGAAGAGGCGTTGTCGACGATGATCAATTCGTAGTTGGGGTAGGTGGTATTGCGCAACAGGCTCTGGATGCAGCCTTGGGTCAGCTCGACGTTGTTGTAGGTGACCACGATGATCGACACTTTCGCATGCAAGGCCGTCAGCGCGTTCAGATTGGTTTCGAAGCGATGATGCCAGTCATTGGCGCTGGCGAGCGCCACGCGTTCGGTGGCGGCGCGGGTGTCGGTCTCGTTCAGGGCGCACTCGATCTGTTCGATGAAGGCCCGCGGTTCGCTGGCGAAATAAACGAAGTCCTGGTAGATCTTCATTTCTTCCAGCGGCACCGATACCACCGGTTTGCCTGCGCTGATGAATTCGTAGAACTTCACCGGGTCGACCGCATGGGTCACGTTATACAAGCGGAACGGGATCAGGCAGGCATTGAAGTGGTACAGGTACAACGGCATCTGCGCATAGGGCTTCCTGCCGAGCAAATGCACGTTGGGCAGGCGGTCCAGCCCGGCCAGGTCTTTGACGAACAGGTCGCCGATCAATACGAAGTTCCAGTCCGGCCGCTGCCGGGCGATGGCCGCGATCAACGGCAGGTCCACCCATTCGGCCAGGCCGCCATAAAAGCCGATCAAAGGCCGCTTGATGTCCGCCAGCAGGTTGTTGGGCACGCAGTTGCGTTCGAAGAACTCAAAATCCACGCCGTTGCGCAGCAGCAGGCAGTTGTCGCTCGCGGTGGCCCATTTTTCCTGGAGCGAGGCCGCGGTGACCGTCATCAAATCGGCCTGCTTGACCAGGGTTTGTTCTTCTTCGAGCAAGACCTCGCCGATACCCGGGAAGCCAACCCAGTCATCCATGCAGTCGTACTGAATTTTCCAGCCGTGATCGTTGCGCAGTTGATACGCGAGCGGGGCCCAGAAGGCCAGGTGAATCACTGAAACCGCAGTCTTTATACGCAGGTCCCTGGCCAGCGCATCGATCGCCTTTGTGTAGCCCCGCAGGGTGTCTTCAGTGAGGCGTTGGTTGTAGCAGTCCACGAACTCATCGCGCCGCAACGCAACCTCGAACACGCCAGGCGCCACTTCTACGCTGCTGTAGGCATGCCCAGGCTCGGCGCTGCGGGAGGGGACGATGTAGAAGACACGGTAGCCATGCCGGGCAAACTGGCTCATCAGTTGCTGAGGGCGCTGAAAGCGTGCGGCCCAGTCGATATTGGCAAAACAGAGAATGTCGAAGCGGGCCTCTGTCGGCGATTCGTCCGGCAAGGATGGCTGGGTAGTTTTCGCGGTGGGGCTTAAGGGGAGATCTTCAGCACGCAGGAATTCCAGGGTGTCGGGTTCGGTGTGCCTGGATTTGTACTTGAGCCAATGCAGCAGCGTGCGCAAGGGGCGGGTAATGCGCCATGAGCGGGTATTTTTCAGCATTGCGATGTAGGCAATCGCCGCGTCTCGTTCCCTGATGGCCGCATCGCGTTCTACCCGTGCGTTTTCGCGCTCAAGTGTGGCCAGATTGTCCTTGTCCATGGGGGCGTCCTTTACACAATCGTTGCGTTGTTCGGTTCACTGTAAGGGTGCAGCGGTGTCGGGTCATCGGCCGGCCACATCGAGCTGCGTGAGCCTGGACGGTAGAAGGTCACGGTCACGCTGCGCCGGGAGGACCGACAGCCATCCACGACTCGCGAAACCGCGTGCCACGAGTTGTCGGCGCGCACCAGGACCGCCGAGTTGCCGATCACGGGGGGCACTTGGGCGACGACGTCGGCAGGGTCGGCAGAGCCGAGGATTTGCAGGCAACCGCCGTCGGCGGGGTTCCATGTCTCGTTGAAATACAGAATGTGCGTGACCCGTTTGTCGTCCAGGTCGGGATGGGGCCCCAGGTTGGCGCCAGGGCCGTAATGGAAGACATTCACCTCCATGGGCGCGTGGCTCAGGTCCTGGCCGGTCAATGTGGACATCGCATGGCGGTACTGCGCCGAGCGCAGGCTGTCGCTCAATGCCAGCCATGCGCGGCTCAGGGCCTGTGGGTTGACCACCTCGTGGCTGCCCATGGCGATCAATTGCCGTGCCTCGTATTCGTAATCCTTTGCCCCGCCGTAGCCCGATACCGTCTTGAAGTGGTCGTGGGGGTAGGTTCGGGCCAGTGCCTTGGCGTCTTCGGGGCTATACAGCGCGTCGATCTGCGCCCAGGAATAAGGCGCGCTTTTCAAGCGATTGGCGCTCAGTTTGCTCAGGTCAATCATGTCGAAGGGCTCCCAGCCATTTCGTCAGGGTACGGCGGATGTGGCGCAACGGCGCCGTCAGCTTGAAAGAGTTGGAGCGGTACAGCGCCTCAAGCGCGTGTTGGTGTTGCGCGTGGTCGCTTTGCCGCTCGGCGACCTGATGTTGGACCTGTGCATGCAGGTCTTCGAGTACCCCAGGCAAGCCTTGCCAATAACGGTTGAGCGCGGCTGGGGTCGACCTCGGGCCTTCACGGATCAGCTCGGCCACGCGGTCCCAGTGTGCGTCGAGCTGCTCCGTCGCGTGGGCGGTGACCTGGGACAGGGGCTGCCTGCCCAATTGGGCGCGAAACCACTGCGGCTCAATGGGCTGGTCCCGGCGTATCTGGAAGATGCGCCCATGGCTGGGCAGCGCGGTGTATTTACCGGTGCCCAGGTCCGCCGAGCAGAAGATCGGCACGCCAAACACCAGTGAGCTGATCGCCAAGTGATAGCTGTGCCCGATGACGCCCTCGGCATGGGCCAGCAGTTCCGCCAGCAGCAAAGGATCAGGCCAGAACGGCAGGCATCGCGAGCGTTCCAGGCCCTCGCCCAGAACGCTTTCGTGGTCGCCCAGCACCGGTCCTATGGGCAACAGCAGCAGCTGCAAGTCTTCGAACAATCCGGCATGGGTTCGCCACAGGTGCAGGAAGCTGTCCAACCCCCACATCGCATGCACCACCAGATACGGTTGAGTCAGCCCGGCGCTGGCGCGAAGTGCCAGGAAGGCGGCCGACGGCGCTTGCACGTCGAGCAACCGCGCAAGGCCGAAGGCGGTATCGGGGAGCACCTCGACCTGGGCGGTCGGCGACACCTGCGCCAGGGCTGACTGCGAGAGTGCATCCCGCACCCGGATATGCGGGCTGTGATCCAGGCTCAGCTTCACCAGCGGCACGGCCCACGACGGAATCTCGTTGCAATGCATGCCGGGCGCATTCCAGATCAGCGGGATTGCGTGTTGCAAGGCGATCAGCGCCGGCGTCAGCCAGTAACCGGTGGGGTGGTGAATGGAGGCATCCGGCGGGTAATAGCCGGTGGCAACCACTTTGTCGAAGCGAATAATGAAACCGCCGCCGATCAGTACGCCATCCAACTCGCCGGCGATGTCCGGCAAAGCGGTCAGTGAGGTGACCTCGTACGGCCATTCGGGTGGGGTTTTTGCGTGATAGGAAAACCGATGGAGCTTTACCGCGCCCAGGCGCCTGGTCAATTCCACTTCAGCGATGATGGGAAACAGCAAGTCGCCATAGTTGGCGACATCGAACGTGCCGAAGATCCCTACCTGCCACGCGCGACTCATTGGCGCTCCCCCAGAGTGCTCGTTTGCAGGGCGTGACCGGCCTCGATTCCCAGGTCGACGAACCCAAGGAAGTCCTTGGTGCCGGGCAGGGTGTCGAACGCCAGCAGCGCGACCTGCTTCTCGATGAGCTGTGCGGTTTCTTCGCTGTGGCCGTTCATCAGTTTCAGTGTGATGTGGTATTTGCCCGCCGCGAGGGCGGCGGGGAAGTGGACGGTGATGGTCGCCTTGCGCCAGCCATCGTGCGCCGCCTCCATCTGCAGCGGCAGGTTGGCGCCGCCGATCACCAGCAGCCGGGCTTCCTGGATTGTCACGCTGATGGAGGGCAACTCGATGGTGTCGCGAACCTGGGCCTGGATGCATATCTGGATGGTTTCGCCGTACACAAAGCTCGAATAGAGGCTGTCGGTATTGGTAAAGCAGGCGGCCACGATATGCCCCTCATCGGTGCCGAAGGCGATGCCGCCTTGTTTGTCGAGAAACGCCTTGGGAGCGACCGGCACCGCACCGCCACTGGCCCAGCGGCGCTGTTCGTCGCGCATTTCCAGCAGATAGAGTTCGGCCATTTCTTCGGGAGACCCACTGGCGCGCACCCGGCCTTCGCGCAGGTAAATGACTCGATTGCAAAAGCGTTTGACCATGCCCATGTCATGGGACACGAACAGCAACGTGGTGCCTTGCTGGGTCAGCGCCTCCAGGCGATTGAGGCACTTGAACTGAAACGATGCGTCACCCACCGCAAGGGCTTCATCGACGATCAGGATGTCGGGCTGTACGCACACGGCCACCGCAAAGGCCAACCGCACGAGCATGCCGCTTGAGTAGGTCTTGGTCGGTTGGTCGATAAAGTCGCCGATATTGGCAAAGTCAGTAATCTGGGCAAAACGCGCGTCGATTTCAGCACGACTGAGCCCCAGCACCGCGCCGTTCATATAGACGTTTTCGCGCCCGGTGAAGTCGTGATTGAAACCCGACCCCAGCTCCAGCAACGCGGCCACGCGCCCATGGCTGTGAATGCTGCCGGACGTGGCGCTCAATGTGCCGCAGATCAGTTGCAGCAACGTCGATTTGCCACTGCCGTTACGGCCGATGATCCCCACCGTTTCGCCTTTGCGCAGTGTCAGTGACACATCCTGCAGCGCCCAGAACTCGCGATAAAAATGCTTTTTACCCCGGGACAACAGCTGCCACAGACGATCCCTGGGCGTGTCATAGATGTGATAGCTCTTACTCAGGTGGGCCGTTTTTACGGCGATGTCAGAGCACATCGGCAAATCCTTTACGAGACTTCTGGAACCAGCTGAACCCCAGCCAGGCTACGCCCCCGGCCGCGAGTAGGCCGCAGACCCAAGTGAGAGGGTCGGGCAAGACGCCCCAGAACAGCACGTCACGGGTTTGCTCGACCACCAACGTGAGTGGGTTGAGGCGCAGGAGGCCTTGATAGGCCGGCGGAAAGGCGCTGGCCGGGTAAAAAATCGCGGAGACGAACATCAAGGCCGTCGTCAATACGCCAACTATCTGGCCGACATCGCGCAGGTAAACCCCCAGTGAGGCCAGCAGCCATGAGATGCCCAGGGTAAAGAGCACCAGCGGCAATAGCACCAGGGGCAGCAGCAGGCTGGTCAGGGGCGGAAAACCGAAAAACAGCAGGTGGAAGACCAGCCAGATCAATAAGCTGGCCAGGGTATGGAACAGCACCGCGCCCAGCACCACCCAAGGCAGGATCTCCAGGGGGAACATGACTTTTTTGACGTAGTTGGCGTTGGCGATGATCAGGCCGGGCGCACGGCCCACACATTCGGCGAACACGTTGAACACCAGCAGGCCGGCAAACACCAGCAGCGCGAATTCGCTCCTGGAACCGCTGCCTTGAGGCCAGCGCAGCTTGAACATCATGCTGAACACGAAGGTGTACACCAGCAACATGAACAGAGGGTTCAGGAACGACCACAACAGCCCCATGATGGAGCCGCGATACCGACCAATCACTTCCCGCTGAACCATGGAAACCAACAGTTCTCGATGTCGCCACGGGCTGGAAAACATGCCGGCCCGTGCGTTTACTTCACTCATCCAACGATTCCCATGACCAAGTCTGTGCGCTCATCAGTCTAGTCAGGAACTGCCGTTTAGCTATGCGGCCCTGGAAGATTGCTCGCGGCACTGCTCATCCGTCGGTGCTGTGGCCTGTATTCACGGGATCAGAGCCCAGCAAAAAAATTTTTAGGGACGCCGCTTGAAATTTTTTCGCCTGAACCTACTTAGGTTTTACGCGATGCCGAATACGGGTCGCGTATCAAATCACTTGGAGAAAACTCAGGAGATTTTGCAATGGCTACTACTCTCTCGTTGGCCCCACTGTTCCGCCATTCTGTTGGCTTTGACCGTTTCAACGACCTTTTCGAATCGGCGCTTCGCAGCGAGGCCGGTACCACGTATCCGCCTCACAACGTCGAGAAGCACGGTGATGACCACTACCGGATCGTCATCGCAGCTGCCGGCCTGGTGGAGGACGACCTGGAGATCCAGGTGGAAAAAGGTGTGTTGACCGTCGCCGGTGGCAAGCGTGAACACGATGAAAACATCACCTACCTGCACCAGGGCATCGCCCAGCGCGCGTTCCGCCTGTCGTTCCGCCTGGTCGACCACATCGAAGTGCAGGGCGCACAGCTCTCCAACGGTTTGCTGAGCATCGACTTGCTCAGGGTGGTACCGGAGGAAGCCAAGCCGAAGCGCATTGCGATTGGCGGTGCGGCCAAGGCTGAGGTGAAATCCATCAGCGAGCAGTAATGTCGCGATGAATAAAGGCGCTCTTTGGAGCGCCTTTATTGTTTGGTCTGTCCCGTCCTGAATAAGGTTTACACCTTCTGATCTGCTTTTCAGGAGGACGTAATGGAATCAGTAAAAAGGCGCAGTCAGCGAGACTACACGTTGACCTTCAAATTATCGGTCGTCGATCAGGTCGAAAAAGGCGAGCTGAGTTATAAAGAGGCTCAGGAGCGCTACGGGATTCAAGGCAAAACGACCGTTCTGACCTGGTTACGCAAGCACGGTCGGCAGGATTGGAGCCCGGGCACATACATTGGCTCGCCGAGGATGGGGTCTATGCCCGACAAAAACCGACCATTAACGCCAGAGCAACGCATCAAAGAGCTTGAAGAGCAGTTGGCGCTGTCCAATCAGAAAGCGCAGTTTTTTGAGGCAGTCGTGGATGTCTTGAAAAATGACTACGGTCTCTCTGTCGTAAAAAAGCGTCCCGGCAAGTCCTCGCCCAAAAACGAATCCAAAACCTGAGCATCAGCAGGGCTTGCCAGTTCATGGGGATAAGCCGCCAGGCTTACTACAAACGCAATCGCGCCGATGCGGCACGTCTCGCTCTGGATCAGAAAGTTGCCGATTTCGTTCAGCAAAAACGTCAGCGGCAGCCACGTTTGGGCACCCGAAAGCTGCATTACTTGCTGCAGTGCCAACCTCAGCTTGAGCTGCAAGTGGGTCGAGATCGCCTGTTTTCGATTCTGCGTGAACGGCGTTTATTGGTAGCCCGCAAGCGGGCGTATCACAAGACAACCGACAGCCATCACCGCTTTCGGCGTCATCCAAACCTGCTCAAACCCGGCCCTGATCAAGTTATTCCCAGCGGCCCGGAACAAGTCTGGGTGGCTGACATCACCTATCTGCCCACTCAGGAAGGTGTGGCCTATTTGAGCCTTGTGACGGATGCTTTTTCACGAAAGATCGTGGGCTATCACGTCCATGAAAGCCTGCACACCGAGTCGGTCGCGCAGGCGCTGCGCCGAGCGGTGAAATATCGTCGAACGGAGCAGCCGCTGGTGCATCACTCAGATAGAGGCAGCCAATATTGCTCGGGAATGTATCAGGAGTTGCATGCGAAGCACGGCATCAGGTGTTCGATGACGGATGGCTATGACTGCTACCAAAACGCCTTGGCAGAGCGGGTCAACGGGATATTGAAGACAGAGCTTTTGCTCCAGCGGCCACAGGATTTAACGCAGGCGAAGAAGATGGTCAGCGAGTCGGTATCGATCTACAACCGTGAGCGTCCACACCTGTCTTTGAAATACAAAACGCCCGATGCGATGCATCGGGCGTTAGGGTGAAACAGGTGTAAACCTATTTCAGGACTAGACAGTCCTATGAATGTCAACGGGGGTTGTTCCAGCCGATTACCAGCGATACGTCAACGAACTGATCAACTGCCGCTCATCCCCATACCGGCAAATCGCGAATTCACAATAGGTGTAGCGCTTGTTGGTGACGTTATTGGCGTTGACCGCGACCTCCCAATGCTCGTCGAGCTCATAACTGGCGCGAGCGTCGTACAGGGTGTAGGCGGGCATCGACGAGGGTACGCCGGAGGCTTGGGTGGTGCCCTTGTAGCGGGCGCCGCCGCCGATGCGCAGGTGCGGGATACCCAGTGCCGCCAGGCGGTAATCGGCCCACAGGGCGGCCTGATGATAGGGAGTGTCTTCGCTGCGTTGGCCGATTTCGCTGGCGATATCGCTTTTTGTGATGCGCGCGTCGATGTAGGCGTAGGACGCGATCAGGCTGAGGTTGGGGGTGGCTTCGGTCTTGGCTTCCAGTTCAAAACCACGCGAGCGCACCTCGCCGACCTGTACCGAGAAGTTGAGGTCGGTGCGGTCCTGGCTCAGCACGTTGCGCTGTTCCAACTGATACACCGCCGCGCTCAACAGCGTGGCGCTGCCTTCGGGTTGATAGCGGATACCGATTTCATACTGCTTGCCTTCGGTGGGAATAAAGCTCTCTTCGGCCTTGTTGGTGCCGGCCACCGGAAAGAACGATTCGCTGTAGCTGATGTAGGGCGCCAGGCCATTGTCGGCCTTGTACACCAGGCCGGCGCGCCAGGTGGTGGCTTCATCGCTTTTGCCGCTGTCGACCCCGTTGCGGAACAGTTCGGTGTGCTGGTCGGCCCAGTCGTGACGGCCGCCCAACAGCAGGATCCAGCGTTCGTCGAACTTGATCTGGTCCTGGAAGTAGATGCCTTTTTGCAGGGTGTCGATCTGCGAGCCACGGTCGGTGGCGGGGTTTGTGTTGACCACTACCGGCTGGCCATATTGATAGGTCGCCAGGTTCAACGGCTGTGCGGTGCCGCGAAAGTTATGCGAGTCGTAGCTGGTGTCGTAACCATCGAAGCCCAGCAGGAAGGTGTGCTGCCAGTCACCGAACTGCCATTTGCTTTCGATATGGGTGTCGCTGGCCAGGCCCCGCGAGCGTTCTTCGCGGTCGCTGTATTGACGGCGCAGCAGGCCGGTGGTCTGCGCGGTGGCGATGTTGTTGCCGGCGATGTTGACCTGCAGGTAGCGCCAGGTCACGTCCGACTGGTAGTAGCGCAGCTTGTGGCTGATGCGCGTGTGCTCATCGAAACGGTGCTCGAACTCATAGCCCAGCGCCGACATCTCGCCGTTCATTTCGTCGTAGTCCGGTTCACCGATAAAGTCGTGGCGGCCGATCTGGGACCGGCCGCTGCCCACGCCCTTGGTCAGTTGATAGGGCAGGGGCGCGGAGAAGCCGGTTTCGGTCTTCTGGTAGAACGACAACAAGGTCAGCGAGGTGTCGTCGTTGGGCTGCCAGGTCAGGGCCGGCGCGACGTAGACCTTGTCGTTGCGGATATGGTCGGCGGCGGTGTCGCTCTTGCGGTCGAGCAGGGTCAGGCGGTAACTCAGGGTGTCGCTGTCGCCCAGCGGGCCGGTGAAGTCGGCGGACAGTTGTTTACGGTTGTTCTGCCCGGCCTGCAGGTTGAGCTCATGGTAAGGCGTTTGGCTGGGGCGCTTGCTCACGGTGTTGATCAACCCGCCGGGCGAGAGCTGCCCGTACAGCACCGACGCCGCGCCGCGAATCACCTCGGCGCGTTCCAGCCCATAGGGTTCCTGTACGCCATCGTACGAGTTGTTTTGCAGGCGCAGGCCATCGCGCAGGGAGCCACCGGTGGCCGACTCCACGTCGAAGCCGCGAATGCGGAAACGGTCCGAGGTGCGGTTGAAACTGGTGGGTTGGCTGGTGAACCCCGGCGTCAGGTCAAGGGTTTGCGAGAGGGTTTCCGATTGCCGATCGCGGATCTCATCGCTGGTGACCACCGACAGCGATTGCGGGGTTTCGATGATCGGCGTGTCGGTCTTGGTAGCACTCAGGTTACGCGTGGCCACGTAGCCCTTGACGTGCTCGGTGCTGCGTTCTTCGGTCAGGCCCGTAATCGACGTCAGCCCCAGTTCCAGCGAGCCGCTGGTGTTGACCGGCACCAGTACATAGCCATTGGCGCCTTGCGCAGCCTGCAAACCACTGCCGCTCAGCAGTTGGGCAAAGCCCTGGTTGATCGGGAACTCACCGTGCAGGCCAGCCGTAGTCAAACCGGCGACGGTTTTGCTGTCGAACAACAACGCCACATGGGCCTGCTGGGCGAACAGGTTCAGCGCCGGGCCGAGCGGCCCCGCGGCGATGGCATAACGCGCCGCCTCTTGCGCGGCAGCCGGGCTGCACAGGGCCAGGCTCAGCGCGGCAACGCTGGCCAGGTTGATCGCCAGGGCGAGGGGCAAGGGGGAACGCTGGAAGTGGCGCGGCATGGAAGACATTCCTGTTATTGAGGTGCTTTCTTCCTTGACGGGGCAGTACGTAAAAGCGGAACCCGGCCTGCGCGATTATTTTTCGTGACGCTCGATCCGCAGCCACAACGGGCTGAACGCGCGGATGCGCACCGGCAGGCCATCGGCAATCAGTTGCAGGGCGCGGCGCGGGTTATCCAAGGGCAAGACGGCGGATACGCGCAGGTCGGCCAGTTGCTCGCGATCGAACTGCAGATGGCCGCCATATTGGCGTGCGAGTTCATCGAGGACCTCTGGCAACGGTCGGTCCTGTACCACCAACTGATGGTATTGCCAGGCGTCGTTCAGGGTGCGCGGGTCAACCTTGCCCACGCGTGTCACCGCGTTTGGCGTGATGCGCGCCTGCTCGCCCGCGCTGACGTTCACCGTGGCGTGATGGCCGGCATCGGTGGCTGCGACCGTTGACTCGAGCAGGGTCAGCAGCGTACCCGGTGCTTCGCGCTTGACCGTGAAACGCGTGCCGAGGGCGCGCATCTGGCCGTCGTCGGTCACCACCACAAACGGCCGCGCGGCATCGTGGGCCACCTGCACCAGGATTCCACCGCGCAGCAAGCGCACCTGGCGTTGCTGGTCATTGAAGGTCAGGTCTACGGCGCTGTTGCCACCAAGAGTCAGTTGCGAGCCGTCGTCCAGGTTGACCTGCTGCCATTGCGCCGGGGCGGTGCGCTGGTCGGCCAACAGATAGCTCGGCGGGTAGGCCCGCAGCGCCAGGGCCACCGGCAATGCCAGCAACAGGCCCAGCAACACCCGGCCGCTCGGGTTGCGTCGGCGTACCCGGGCGGCTTCCAGTGCGGCCTGCACCGGCGCCTGTTGCGGGCGCAACGCCTGCAAGCGCCCCACGAACCCTTGCAGGCGCTCGAACGCCGCCGCATGCCGTGGGTCGGCGGCTCTCCAGCGTTCGAACTGCTGTTGCTCGCGTTCGCTGAGGTCGCCTTCGCTCAGGCGGATTACCCAGTTGGCGGCCTGTTGATCGAGGTCGGCGTTCATACATCCAGCGCATGGTGGCAGTGCAGCAAGGCGTTCATCAGATGCTTGCGCACCATGCGCTCGGAAATCCCCAGGCGGCGGGCGATGTCGCTTTGGCGCAGGCCTTCGAGGAAGTACAGCAGGAACGCCTGCCGCGCGTTCAGGGCCAGGCCGTCGAGTACGAAGGCGATCTGTTCCAGTGCCTCGAGGGTGACGAGGATCTGCTCCGGCGATTGCTGGCACTGCTCCATGATCTCGATGGTCAGCGCCAGCTCGCGCAGATAGGTGCCTTCCAACTGACGGCGGCGCGCGCGGTCGATGATCAGGTGGCGCGCCGTGGTCGTCAAGAACGCCCGTGGTTCGCGCATGGCGCCCAGGGCCTCGCGTGATGCGAGGATGCGCATAAAGGTGTCGTGGGAGAGGTCCGCCGCGTTTTGCGGGCAACCGAGTTTTTTCGCAGCCAGCCGAACAACCAGCCATGGTGCTCGGTGTAGAGCGCATGGACAGCCTGGTTCAAGGGAAGGTCGCTGGCCGACATCGGAAGTTACGTCTGCGGATAAGAATTATTCGCAAGATTAGCGGTGTGCCATCAACGAAAGCAAGCGTGGCCAGCACTGATTTGTAGTTAAGCCTTCGAATGGGGCGACGCAGGCGTGATCGACGCCGCGACATCCCAGGTGCGCAGGAGCCGGCTGATCGCGGCATCGATGGTTTGCGCCGGCACACCGTCGCGCGCGAGGATCGAAACACCCTGCAAGAAACTATCGAACACTGTGGCCATCACGCTCACCTGAGTGTGCGCTGGCAACTGGCCCAGGCGTACCGCGCGTTCCACACACGCCACGATCCCTGCGCGCGTGCGCAGCCGCGACTGGGTCAGCGCATCCGCCACCCGCGCGTTTTCCGGGCTGGGCGCACTCATCACGCCGAGTGCCACCATGCAGCCTTTGGGGTGGCCGTCTTCGCATTGCATGCGCGCCGATTGGCGCAGCGCGGTTTCGATGGCTTGACGCGGCAATAGGGATTCGTCCCACAGGCATTCGGTGACTTGGGCGTAGGTGGCCAAGTAACGCTGCACGCACTCCTCGAAGAGTGCTTCTTTGGAGCCGAACGCGGCGTAAAAACTCGGCGCGGAAATGCCGCCGCCCAGGCCGGCCTTGAGCTGGGCGAGGGAAGTGGCGTCATAGCCATGCTGCCAGAACAGGTGCAGCGCCTGTTCCACGGCCTGTTCACGATCGAAGTTACGCGGGCGGCCCATTTTTGCCATGGGAGGTCTCCTGTGGAAAGCGAGATAAATACTATTCGATACATAAGTCGTTGACAATGCGCGGTGCGAGCCTGCAACATTTGTATCGATCAGTATTTAAGTCTGCCTCCAAGGAGCTTCACATGACCGCCTCACTGGCCCTATCGGCTTCATCCGAACGCTTGCCCGTCGGCGCTTTGCTCGCCCTGGCCATGACCGGCTTCATCTGCATCGTCACTGAAACCCTGCCCGCCGGCCTTTTGCCGTTGATCAGCGAAGGCCTGGCGATCTCGCCGTCGATGGCCGGGCAGATGGTCACGGCCTACGCGCTGGGTTCGGTGCTGGCGGTGATCCCCATGACCATCGCCACCCGTGGCTGGCGTCGGCGCAATGTGTTGCTGCTGACCGTCGTCGGTTTTTTGCTGTTCAATTCGATTACGGCGTTGTCCTCCCACTATGGCGTGACCCTGGTGGCGCGGTTTTTTGCCGGGGCGGTGGCGGGTTTGGCCTGGAGCCTATTGGCCGGTTACGCACGACGCATGGTCGAGCCGCATCAACAGGGCAAGGCGCTGGCGCTGGCAATGGTCGGTACGCCGATTGCGCTGTCATTAGGCGTACCGCTGGGCACTTGGCTAGGTGGGTGGGTGGGGTGGCGTACCACGTTTGGCCTGATGTCGGGGCTGACCCTGATATTGATCGCGTGGGTGCTGGTGACAGTGCCGGACTACGCACCACAACCCGCGAATCAACGGCTGTCGTTGGGCAAAGTGCTGACCACGCCCGGCGTGCGCCCGGTGCTGGCGGTGGTGATCAGTTGGATGCTAGCGCACAACATTTTGTACACCTACATCGCACCGTTCTTGGCGCCGGCGGGGTTGGCCGAGCGTGTGGATCTGGTGTTGCTGGTGTTCGGGATCGCCGCGCTGGCGGGTATCTGGATCACCGCCCGATTGGTCGAGCCGTTGCTGCGCAACACCGTGTTGGCGAGCCTGGCGACGTTTGCGCTGGTCTGTGTGGTGTTCGGTTTGCTGGGAGCAATGCCTGAGGTGATCTACCTCGGCGTGGCGGTATGGGGCCTGAGCTTTGGCGGCGCCGCCACGTTGTTGCAAACCGCGCTGGCGGATGCGGCGGGCGAGGGCGCTGATGTGGCGTTGTCGTTGAACGTGGTGGCGTGGAACAGCGCAATTGCCGGCAGCGGCGTACTGGGTGGGGTGTTGCTGGACACCTGGGGCGTGGCTGCGTTTGCGTGGGCGATGCTGGTGTTGGTGGGCGTGGCGCTGAGTATCGCGTGGACGGCGCGGGCCCATGGCTTCAAACCGGGAAAACGGTCTGCCGATGGGCCGGCGGCGGCTGGAAACGCCAGCGCAACCGCCAGGGCCAGCACTAAAGTGCAATGTGAGGGTCCATAGGTCCCGCTCAATCCTCACGATAAGATTTAAAAACATGCACTTACGCAACATTGCTATTGGGCTCTCGGCCTTTTTTCTGCTGTCCACCGGGGCGCACGCCCGGGGTGCGATGGACCTCTATTCCAGCCAGGAACAACGCCTTTCGTTCGACAGCTGCGCCGATATTTTCCCGACCGCCACACCGATCAAAACCGCGACCGTCCCCGCCAGCATGAAACCGCTGGCGCTGTGCTCCGACCATTTTGCCGTGCTGTATTCACAAACCAGCAAGACCCCGCTGCTGGTGGTCGAACGTCTCAACGCGCGCCAGCTCAACGACGCCAAAGGCGAAGAACGCACCAACCACTTCTACGCCGACCCGCGCATCCCCAAGGCAGGGCGCGCGGAGTTGAGCGACTACCACGGCCAACACCCGGCCATGGACCGCGGGCATCAGTCCCCGGCCGCCGATGCCCCCGACGCCAAAGCCATGGCCCAGTCTTTTGCGCTGTCGAACATGGTGCCGCAAGACCCCACCAACAACCGCAAGATCTGGAGCAAGGTCGAGGCCGATGTGCGCAAATTCGCCGTACGCGCCGGCGGTGACGTGTATGTGTTCACCGGGCCGTTGTTCGATGCCGGTTACGGCACCATCGGCGATAACCAGGTGTGGGTGCCGACGCGGCTGTTCAAACTGGTGTACGACGCTTCGTCCAAGCGGGCCTGGGCGTATGTGCTGCCCAACGCCGAAACGCGTATCCAGCGGCCGATGGACTACGACACCTTTGTGAAGACCACCGGGCTCAAGTTGCTGGGTAACCTTCCCGTGTCGGGATCGGTGGGGCGCGGCTGACAGCGGTGCGGCAGTGACTGTGTTCGCTGCCCTCGCCAGCGCTTGCGCAGCCTCGGTACACCCGCCGAACCGAGTCGCGCGCATCCCGGCCGCGCTGAAGCGACAGCCCAGTGCCGGTCTGGGTTTATACTCACCCGCTTCGCAACCCGTTCCTACCCACCCACCGAGATACGCCATGAGTACCTCCTTGCCTATCGCCGCCACGCGCAAACCCTTTGCGCCGCTGGTGGCCTTTATCGTCCTGGTGCTGGGCGCCTTGTTTTTGCAAGCCAGCGTCGGCTCGCGCCAGGTGCTGTTGCTGGTGGTCGGTGCCGCATTGGGCCTGACCCTCTACCACGCCGCTTTCGGCTTCACCTCGGCCTGGCGTGTGTTCATCAACGAACGCCGTGGCGCCGGTTTGCGCGCGCAGATGGTGATGCTGGCGCTGGCGGTCTTGCTGTTCTTCCCGGCGCTGGGGGCGGGGACCTTGTTCGGGCAGCCGGTGGTCGGGCTGGTCGCGCCGGCCGGTGTCTCCGTGGTGTTTGGTGCGTTTATTTTCGGCATCGGCATGCAACTGGGCGGCGGTTGTGCGTCGGGCACGCTGTTCACCGTGGGCGGTGGTAATGCGCGCATGCTGGTGACGTTGCTGTTCTTTATCTGCGGTTCGCTGATCGCCACTCATCATGTGGACTGGTGGTTCGCACTGCCTGCGTTCCCGGCGGTATCGATCGTCAACAGTTTTGGCGTCATACCGGCCTTGTTCGCCAGCCTGGCGATGTTCGCACTCATCGCCGCCGTCACCGTCCGCCTCGAAAAACGCCGCCACGGCCAGCTTGAACACGGCGTGCAAAGCGAACACCAAGGCCTGCGCCGCTTCCTGCGCGGCCCATGGCCATTGGTCTGGGGCGCGGTTGGCCTGGCGCTGCTCAACTACGCCACCCTGGCGCTGGCCGGACGGCCATGGGGCATTACTTCGGCGTTCGCCCTGTGGGGCGCCAAAGTGGCAAGCGGTTTGGGTGTGGATGTCGGCGCCTGGGCGTTCTGGCAGATGCCGGGCAATGCCAAGGCCCTGGCGGCGCCGGTGTGGCAGGACATCACCAGCGTCATGGACATCGGCATCGTGCTCGGTGCGCTATTGGCCGCCGGCCTGGCCGGGCGTTTTGCCCCCAGCCTGAACATCCCGGCCCGCTCGCTGATCGCTGCCGTGATCGGCGGCCTGCTGCTCGGTTACGGTTCGCGCCTGGCGTACGGCTGCAATATCGGCGCGTACTTCAGCGGCATCGCCTCGGGCAGCCTGCATGGCTGGGTGTGGCTGGTGGCGGCGTTTATCGGCAACGGCGTGGGGGTGCGCCTGCGGCCGTTGTTCTTTGCTGGCGAGCGGCCGCAGGTGGCGCTGAGCGGTTGCTGAGATCAGTCCTGCAGGGAAAGGCTTGGCGCCTGATCGGCTTCCGCCGCCAGCTTTTCCCGTTCGGCTTTACTGATGTAGCGGTCCTTGGATTTGGGCGCCAATTTGGCGCTGGCCTTTTTGGCCTTGGCCTTGAACAGCTGCTGCAGTTTTTTCTGGCGATTCATGGAGTTCTTACCTGGGCTAAACGTGCCCGGATGATACCAGCTTAAAAACCGCAGCCAATGCCTAGCAAGGCTGCGCCGCCAAGCTGTTACTGACGCTGCGCCCCAGCACCAGCACCGTCACGAACCCGCAGCCCACCAGGGCCGTCGCCAGGCTCAACAGCACCGCACTGCCCATCTGGTCGACGATCTGCCCGCCAAAGAACGAGCCCAACGCAATAATCACCTGGAACAACGCGACGAACAGCGGCATGCCACGCTCGACATCCTTGGGCGCCACCACGAACATCCAGATACTCGCGCACGCCGGGAAAGCGCCAAAGGCAAAGCCCCACAGTGCGATCAACATCGCCGCGCCGGTCATGCCGGTGGCGAAGTACGGGAACAACGCGGTGCTCGTGCCGATCATCAACGCCACCAGCAGCAAGGTGTGACGCACACTACGATTGGCCGCGAACCCGGCAAAAACATTCCCCATCACGCCCGCTACGCCATACAGCAACAGCAGTGAACCAATGGTCGGCCCATCGAAGCCGGAGCTGTGTTTAAAGAACGGTGCGACGTAGGTGTAAGCCGCAAAGTGCGCCAGGCCAATCAACAACACCGCGATCAAACCGACCCGCGCCTGTGGGTTGATAAACAGCGCCGGCAGGTCACTGATGCGAATGGCCTTCTCCGGGGTGAGGCGCGGCAGCAGAAACACCTGCGCCAACAGCACCGGGATGCCCACCAGCGCCGTCACCAGGAACGTCATGCGCCAGCCCATCAAACCACTGAGCCAGGTGCCGACGGGCACGCCGAGCACGGTGGCCAGGGTCACCCCCATCATGATGATCGACGTGGCCTTCGCCACGCCCACACCCTTGGGCGCCAGGCGGCCGCTGAGCGCAATGGCCGTGGCCCAGAACCCGCCGATGCTGATACCCAGCAACACGCGGCCGAACAGCAGCAGGTTGAAATCACCGGCAAAGGCCACCACCGAGTTGGCGATGATCATGATCAGCGTCAGGCCGATCAGCAGGTAACGGCGGTCCATGGCGCCAATGCTCACCGACAGAAAAGGCGCAGCGAGCGCGGCCATGATGCCGGGCAGCGTCACCATCAGGCCGGCGTGACCGGCGCTGATGCCGAGGTCGGCAGCGACGTCGTTGAGTACGCCCACCGGCAGGAATTCACTGGTCACCAGGGCAAAGGCACCCACGGCAACCGAGAGAATCGCCAGCCACTGCTGTTTGACGCTTTGTTGATTATGTTCGGGAAGGCCGCTGGGGGCCTGGCTCGCGCTTGGCATGGTGTTGAGTTCCAAGAGGGGATGCGCCTGAAGACAGGCGCAGGGGAAAAAGTAGGAGGCGATTATAGGAAGGGGTGTTTGGCGGGCTATAGGCGAGCGGTTCGATAGTAATCATCAGTGCTATCGATGCGAAGCCCTTGGGCACCTCGCTTCGAGAACGGTTTGCGCTTTATTCAGTGCCGAAACGATCGCCCCAGAAACTCACTGATCAGCCCCACCACCTGCTGTTGAATGACCGCCCTTGGCCGAGCCCCCTCACCATCCCGGCAAATCATCCCATCCCCAGGCGAGTCCTCTTCAATCAACGCCATGCCGCCCGGCTTGCAGATCGCCATAAAGCTGAAGTGAGTAGCGTCGCCGATCTCCACGTACTGCGTGGATGCCTTGGGCATGCGCCCAACCATGTGGGCGGACTCCAATTCAGGCGCCATATCGTCGGTGGGTACACCCCCGGCAATCACCAGCGCAGGCACCGGCAGCGCGGCCAGGCTGGCGTCGGTGAAGCCGCGCGACAGGCCCAGGTCCAACGACACGATGGCGGTGACGCGCTTGTCGCTCAAGTCAGCGGCCAGTTTGGCCTTGCCGGTTGGCGTGCCGGCAGGGCTCATCCGCGTGTAGCCGATGCAGCCGCCCAGCTTGGGGTGGGCGTTGCAGTCCTGAGCGAACAGGTCGGGGTCAAACCGCGCACCGGCGATTTCCATCACCGTCCAGCCGCCAATGGAATGGCCCACCGCGGCAATCTGGTTGTTCGCTACCGCGCCGAACTGCTGCGGCTGCGCAAGCACCGCATCAATGACGCGGCTCAGGTCTCTGGGTCGTTGCCATAACTGCGCGGCGGCTGCGGGGCTGCGGTCCTTGCTGGTGGTGCCGGGGTGGTTGACCGCCGCCACGATATACCCCTG
The DNA here is from genome assembly GCF_054668275.1 of Pseudomonas sp. S3_A03. Lineage (NCBI taxonomy): Bacteria > Pseudomonadati > Pseudomonadota > Gammaproteobacteria > Pseudomonadales > Pseudomonadaceae > Pseudomonas > Pseudomonas sp. S3_A03. Next base: position 2,125,239 of record NZ_CP162753.1, on the reverse strand, counting down.
GCGTGCCAACGCACTGGCCAGCCACACCTGGTTGCCCCAATTGCCGCCATAGCCGTGGGAGAGCACTGCCAACGGATGCTCACCCGCAGCCGGTGGCGCGTCGGACACCGCGAGGGCACCGATGAACACCGCGTTGTCGGCGATCCATTCGGGTTTGGCTGTGGTGGCGGCGGGGTACCAGACGGCCAATTCGAGTGGTCGGCTGTGTTGTGCGTCGGGCAGGGTGACGGTCTTGAAGCCCACGGGATTTTCGTTGGCGAATGCAGGTGCGGTCAGGCAGATCAGCAGCAGGGCGGCGAAGTGGGTTTTCACTGTTGTTATCGTCCTTGAAGTGAGCGGCGCAGCATGACTTGAAACCAGTCGTTTGCATACCGGTGAACCGCCCCACGCCGAGGCTGAGGCCACCATGTTGCGCCCTGGGCTCGTCGAGCTACGGCAGCGCATACCCCTCATAATCCAATGCAATCCGATCCTCTTTCGGATAACTCACGTACACCACCACCGCATCGCTGCTGTCCACCAATGCGTAGGGCCATTTGCCGTTCGCCTTACGCATACGCTCATACAGCGGTAGGAAAAAATCCTTGGTTTGACCGCGTGGGTCGTAGGGGGCTTGCACGTGGAATATCGGATAGTGCCCGCCATTGCACAGTTGTATGCGGTCCAGCGCGAAGTGGTTTTTTTCCAGCAAAGCGCGGGTTGGGTGCTGCCACGTGGTGAGGTCGACGTCTTGGCAGTCTCTGGCGGTTTGGCTGTAGAGGGTAGTGTCTTCCAGAGGCGGCAGCGCGAACGCCAGGGAAGGTAAAACCAACAGCAGCAAGGGAAGAAGGCGTGGCATGGTGGCGATTCGGCAGGAAGGGGAGCGCTAGTGTAGGTTTCCCGCCACCGCGACGCTTCAATTTTGTCGTCGATCATTCGATTCCCAGGCATCGTTCGCGCGGTCACGATGATCAGGTCACTGAGAAAGGTGGGGGGGCTGGGTTGGTGGGGTTCTTGTCTTGATATGGACCGCGACGCCAAGCCTTCACCAAGAAAATGGGGGGGCAGACCACATTCAAAACACTATTCGCTTCTGGCCGAAACCCGTCCAATGCCCCCTAACTCATCCACCACCTCCACCCGCCTTCAAGAGACAGCAACCTGCCTCGATTTCCGGCTTAACCCAGGTGTCTTGCCTGTAATGCGCTTGAATGCGCGACTGAAAGCGGCTTGGGAGGTATAGCCCAAGCGCTGCGCCACTTCTTCTATCGGCAGCCTTTCGAGCGTCAGCCACTGGCTGGCAAGGCGCATCCGCACTTCGGTGACGTAGCGCAGTGGGGTCATGCCGATAGTCATCTGGAAACGGTCCGCGAAGACCGAGCGAGAGGTATTGCATTGCTCGGCCAACTGGCCGACGGTCCAGTCGCGGCCCGGTTGCTGATGGAGCGCCAGAAGCGCACCCGCCAGCCGTGGATCGCGCAAGGCGGCAACCAGGCCGGAGGCATTGCCGCACGCACACTCGACCCAACCGCGAACGACCATGGCGGCGACCACGTCGGCCAGTCGTGCGAGGATGCCGGCGAAGCCGACGCGTGCGGCGCTGACCTCGCGCTCCATGGTGGTGAGGATAGGCACAAGTCCGGGGTAACGTTGGCCGCCGGCGTCGATCAGCATCAGGCCCGGCATCAGCTTGCCCAGGCCATGAATACTGCCCAATTCGAACTCCATGCAGCCACTGAACACAATCGCGGTCGGTGTGGGGCCGGCGTTGGTTCCGGTGTCCACCGCGCTGACGGTGTCTCCGAGGGGCTCGCGATCCAGCAGGTCGATGTCCTGAACAGGCACGTCCATGTGGGAGAGCAGTTGATGGGCCGCGCCATGGGAGATGAACACGGCGTTGCCGGCGGACAGCGCATAGGGGGTGCCGTCTTCCATCCGCAGCACTGCGTTGCCGACCGCCAGGAAGTGGAACCAGGCATGCCCAGGTCTGGCGGCGAAGCCCAAGCCGAAGGTGGGGCCCGTTTGGATACGGCGGTACTCGACGCCGCGCAGGCGCATGCCGCGCAACAGCTCATTGATGAGGTCCGAGGACAGGGCAAATTGATCTGTAGACATGGCTCAGGTGTTTCAGTCAATAAATTGAGGTTTTGGATCATAGATCATCCGGTTTCAGGTGCCTAGACTGCGGGACGCCATGAAGATTGGGAGATCTGTGCAAATGACTGACCTTGTATGCAATGCCGTAGCCGACCGCCGTCTTGATGCCGGGCCGGATGTGGAACCTGCAACCCCGGCGTGGATGGCCGTATTTTCGCTGGCAATGGGCGTGTTCGGCTTGCTGACCGCCGAGTACCTTCCGGCCAGCCTGCTGACGCCGATGGCGGGCGAGCTGGGAGTGTCTGAAGCGCTGGCTGGCCAGGCGGTGACGGTGACCGCCGTGGTGGCGCTGTTCGCCGGCCTTCTGGTGCCCGGCCTGACCCGCAGTATCGATCGTCGCTGGGTGCTGCTGGGGTTTTCTACGTTGATGATCGCGTCCAACCTGCTGGTCGCTATTTCCTCCAGTTTCGCAGTGCTGCTGTTGATGCGTATCTTGTTGGGCATCGCCCTTGGTGGGTTCTGGAGCATGGCGGCGGCGGTGGCGATGCGCTTGGTACCGGGGGCTTTGTTGCCCCGAGCGCTTTCGATCATTTTTAGCGGGATTGCCATAGGGACGGTGGTTGCGGTCCCGCTGGGCAGCTATCTGGGAGGGCTTTATGGCTGGCGCAGCGCGTTCTTCGCCGCGGCGGCGGTGGGCGTGGTGACCCTGGCTTTCCAGTCGTTCACCCTGCCGCGCCTTGCGCCGCGCCGGCCGGCACGCCTGCGCACCGTGCTTGAGGTGTTGCTGCGTCCGGGCATCGCCATGGGCATGTTCGGCTGTGTGCTGGTGCACAGCGGCCACTTCGCGATGTTCACCTATATTCGGCCATTTCTCGAAGGCACCACCGGCATCGGCCCGCAAGGGCTGTCGCTGATGCTGTTGGGTTTTGGTGTGGCGAATTTTGTCGGCACGCTGGTGGCCGGGTGGCTGCTGCCCCGTCATCCGCTGGGCACCCTGGTGTTGATGCCCGCGTTGGTAGGCGTTGCAGCGCTGGCATTGGTGCTGCTGCCGGCCTCGGTGCCGGGGCAGGCGGTGCTGCTGGCGGTGTGGGGCCTGGCCTTTGGGGGTGTGCCGGTGGCGTGGTCGAACTGGGTCGCCAGCGCGGTCCCGGATCAGGCGGAAAGCGCCGGGGGCATGGTGGTGGCGTCTGTGCAGTCGGCCATCGCAACGGGCGCAGCCGCTGGCGGGGCAATGTTCAGCCTCGGTGGCAGCGCCGGTGTATTCCTAGCGGCGGCCGTGCTGATGCTGCTGGCCGCGTCGCTGATTGCATGGCGTGTGCGCGTTCCTTCTGCCCACGGCGCTGCCCGGACCACGCCGGCGCCGCACCTTTGATTGCCAGCTTGCCCAGCAACACGGCGCGGTCAGTTATCGCCCCAGCCTTTGATTAGATTGAACAGCCGCATACCCACGGCGCCTAACCCAAACAGGCTGTTTGACGGCACCGCCAGAGCAAGCGGCGTTTACCGGGCTGCAGTCGGCCATGCGCTGAGGCGCATGCGCCGTCGCAGGCTTCAAAGGGGGTTTGAATGACCGAGGAATTCGCAGACTTTTTCAGCACCTACACGATCCTGGGCATTTCATTGGCCAGTTGGGCGCTTGCCGTGTGCGCCGCAGCGCTCAGTTACTGGCTGGCGAGAACCGCCATCCGCTTCGTGTTTCGCAAGGTCCAGGCCAGGGCGAGCGCCGGTAATGGTCATCTCAGTTTGATCGCCAGCCAAGTGCTGTCGGCGACCAGCACCACGTTGTTGCTGTTGGCCTCGATTCTGGTCGGGGTCGGTTTGCTGGATTTGCCGCAGCGCTGGCTCGGTCGGGTCAGCAGCCTGTGGTTTGTGGTGGCGGCGTTGCAGATCGGCCTGTGGGCCAACCGTGCCCTGGCGCTGGGGCTGCACCGTTATTTCTCTCGCCACAGCGCCAACGGGGTGTTTCAGGCCAGCGCCCTGGCAACCTTGAGTTTGTGGGGGGGGAGGGTGTTGTTATGGGCAGTGATTCTGCTCGCGATGCTGTCGAACCTGGGCGTCAACATCACCGCGTTTGTCGCCAGCCTCGGCGTGGGCGGTATCGCGGTGGCGCTGGCGGTGCAGAACATCCTGGGCGATGTGTTCGCCTCGCTGTCCATTGCCGTCGACAAGCCCTTTGAAGTCGGCGATTTCATCGTAGTGGGCACGCTGGCCGGTACGGTTGAGCATGTGGGCCTGAAGACCACGCGCATCCGAAGCCTGGGTGGCGAGCAGATTGTCATGGCCAACGCCGACATGATCAGCAGCACCATCCAGAACTACAAGCGGCTGCAGGAACGCCGCATTGTGTTCGAGTTTCGCCTGACCTATGACTGCTCCACCGAACAGGTCCGCCAAGTCACGCAACGGGTGCAGGAGATCATCAAGCGTGAAGAATTGGCCAGGTTCGATCGCTGCCATTTCAGGAATTTTGGCGAGAGCGCGCTCGAGTTCGAGACGGTCTATATCGTCCTGGACGCGAGCTATAACGTTTATATGGACGTGCAGCAGCGGATCAACCTGAGCATCATGAAGGCGGTCGCTGAGCTTGGCGCTTGCTTTGCTTTCCCGGCGCGCACCGTGCACGTCGCTTCAATGCCCGACGCTGCCGCACGGCCTTCGCGCACGCCGTCTCCGGCGCGCGCCGAGCATGCTTGATCAGCGCACCAGGCAAGGCTGCTTGTTGTTATAGCGCCAACCCGGTATCAAAAACTGCATCGCCACGCTGTCATCCCGCGCGCCGAGGCCCATGCCTTGGTACAGCTCATGGGCCTTGGCCACGGCGTCCATGTCGATGTCCACGCCCAGGCCAGGCTTGGCCGGTACTTTCACATAGCCGCCTTCGATTTTCAGGGGTTCACGGGTCAGGCGCTGGCCGTCCTGCCAGATCCAGTGAGTGTCGATGGCGGTGATGTCGCCCGGCGCGGCGGCAGCCACCTGGGTGAACATGGCCAGGGAAATATCGAAGTGGTTGTTGGAGTGCGAGCCCCAGGTCAGGCCCCATTCATGGCACATCTGCGCCACGCGCACCGAGCCTTGCAAGGTCCAGAAGTGCGGGTCGGCCAGCGGAATGTCCACCGATTGCAGCTGGATCGCATGGCCCATTTCGCGCCAGTCGGTGGCGATCATGTTGGTGGCGGTCTTGAGGCCCGTGGCGCGACGGAACTCAGCCATCACTTCGCGGCCCGAGTAACCGTTTTCGGCACCGCATGGGTCTTCGGCGTAGGCGAGCACGTGGTGCTGGTCGCGGCACAGGCGAATGGCTTCTTTCAGAGACCAGGCGCCGTTCGGGTCGAGGGTGATACGTGCATCGGGGAAACGCTCGGCCAGGGCGGTGACCGCTTCGATTTCCGCGTCGCCGCTCAATACGCCGCCCTTGAGCTTGAAGTCGTTGAAGCCGTACCGGGCTTTGGCGGCTTCGGCCAGGCGCACAACCGCTTCGGGGGTGAGCGCGGTTTCATGGCGCAGGCGCAACCAATCGTCGTCGGCGTCCGCTTCGTTACGGTAAGCCAGGTCGGTGGCGTTGCGGTCGCCGACGTAGAACAGGTAACCGAGCATTTTCACCGCATCGCGCTGCTGGCCTTCGCCGAGCAGGGCGGCCACCGGCACGTCGAGAAACTGCCCCAGCAGGTCGAGCAGCGCGGCCTCCATGGCGGTGACCGCGTGGATGGTGATGCGCAGGTCAAAGGTTTGCAGGCCGCGCCCGGCCGAGTCCCGCGAGGCAAAGGTGCTGCGCATTTGATTCAGCACGCGCTGGTACTGGCCGATCGGTTGGCCGATCACCAGGCTGCGTGCGTCTTCCAGGGTTTCGCGGATGCGTTCGCCACCGGGCACTTCACCCACGCCGGTGTTGCCGCAGCTGTCCTTGAGGATGACGATATTGCGTGTGAAAAAAGGCCCGTGGGCGCCGCTGAGGTTAAGCAGCATGCTGTCGTGGCCGGCGACGGGGATAACCTGCAAGTGCGTGACGACTGGAGTATTCATGGCAAGTGTCCTGAAAGGTTCAAAGAGGTTTGCTGACGGCGGCGCTGTTGGGCGCCACGCTTGTCGGGGTCAATACGGCAGAGGGCGCGGTCTTGGCGAAGAACACCAGGATCGCCGCCAGCACCGAGGTGCCGGCCAGGCCGTAGAGGCCGCCTTGGATCGAACCGGTGGTCTGTTCCAGGAAGCCGAAGGTGGTCGGCGCAACGAAGCCGCCGAGGTTGCCGATGGAGTTGATCAGCGCGATCACCGCCGCCGCGATGCGCACATCCAGGTAACCCTGGGGGATCGGCCAGAACAGCGATGACGCCGACTTGAAACCGATGGCCGCAAAGCAGATCGCCACGAAGGCGAAAATCGGCCCACCGGTGGTAGACATGAACATGCCTGCCGCGGCAATCAACAGTGCCGCCGCGACCCAGGCCTGCTGGAACTTGAACTTGCCCGACAGCGACGCGAAGGCGTACATGGCGATGATCGAGATCAGCCAGGGGATCGAGTTGAAGAAGCCCACCTGCACGTCACTCAAGTCGCCCATCTTTTTGATGATGCTCGGCAGCCAGAATGTCGCCGCGTAAATCGTCAGTTGGATGCAGAAGTACAACGCGCAAAACAGCAGGATCTGGCGGTCCTTGAGCAGCTTGCCGAGGGTGGGTTTGACGCTGGTCAGCGCTTCACGCTGGCGTTGTTCGGCGTCGATGGCGCCGACCAGTGCGTCCTGCTCTTCACGGCTCATCCATTTGGCATCGTGGGGCTTGGAGTCGAGCCAGAACCACACAAAGAACCCGATCACCACCGAGGCCAGGCCTTCGATGGCGAACATCCATTGCCAGCCATGAAAACCAAAGCCTTCGATCTGCAACAGCACCCCCGACAGAGGGCCCGAGATCAACGACGCCACCGCCGAGCCGCTGAGGAAAATCGCGATGGCTTTACCGCGCTCCACGCCCGGCAACCAGCGCGTGAAGTAGTAGATCACCCCAGGGAAAAAACCGGCCTCGGCCACGCCCAGCAGAAAACGCAGGATGTAGAAGTGGGTTTCGTTCTGGATGAACGCCATCATCGTCGCGACGATGCCCCAGGTGAACATGATGCGGGTCAGCCAGATGCGCGCGCCGACCTTTTGCAGCAGCATGTTGGACGGTACTTCGAACAGGGCGTAGCCAATGAAGAACAACCCGGCGCCAAAGCCATAGGCCGCGGCGCCGATGCCCAGGTCATGCTCCATGTGCGTGCGCACGAAGCCGATATTGACCCGGTCGATGTAGTTGAGGATGAACATGATCACGAACAGTGGAAGCACATGGCGCTTCACTTTGCTCACGGCGCGCGTGAGGACGGGATCGCGGGTGGGTGCAACGGATGCATGGCTTGAACGAGTCACAATGGAAAACTCCCCCTGATTATTTTTATGCGGGTTTGTATGCGTTGTTGATAGACATCATACAAGTGCATTTCTGGGGTTCGCAATCCATGGCGGGGTGTTTTTTGTGTTTATAAGGTGACCAGGGGGCTGCTTGGTTTAGTTATTAGTCCGTATTTATTGGGGTTTTGTGAGCGCTTGCGTTGAATTCCTCTGTTTGAAAATGCCCGCTCGATAGCGTCAGTTGTTAAACGCTACAGATTGGTTGTCATACAAGATGATGGTTTTCTCACGCGCTCAGCAATGTCCCTCCAGCAGGATGTTAAGCTCCGCCCAGCCCAACCTCGTGGACCTCCCGCAATGCCCATTGAAAGCCCAGCGCCCCTGCGTAGACGCTCTAACAACCTGGCCCAAGGCGTGGTCGATGCCCTGACCCAGCGCATCCAGCTCGGGCAATTGAAACCCGGTGAAAAACTGCCTTCCGAATCCACCATCGTGCGTGAGCACGGCGTCAGCCGTACGGTGGTGCGCGAGGCGCTTTCCAAGTTGCAGGCCTCGGGGCTGGTGGAGACGCGGCATGGCATCGGCACCTTCGTGCTGGAGCAAAACGCCCAGCAGGGCTTGCGCCTGCATGTGGATACGGTGGCCAGCGTGCGTAACATGCTGGAACTGCGCCTGGGTCTGGAAGTACAAGCGGTAGCGCTGGCCGCGCTGCGCAGAAGCGAGGTGCAACTGGCCGATATGCGCCAGGCGCTGGATGACTACCAGGCCTGCCTGGCCAACCACGACAGCTGTGTGGAAGAGGACAAGCGCTTTCACCAACTGATCGCCGAGGCCACCGGCAATACGTTCTTCAGCGAAATCATGTCGCACCTGGGCAATGCGATGATTCCCCGCACTCAGGTCAAGGGCGCCGAGCGCGGCGGCGCCGATTTTGCCAAGCTCGGGCAATTGGCGAACCTTGAGCATGAGGCGATTTTTAATGCGATCAAACGCCAGGACCCGGACGCGGCGCGGGCCGCCATGGTGCTGCACCTGACCAACAGCCGGGATCGGTTTTCCGGCGAATGACAAGGACTCAAGGTTGAACGAACAGACATTGTCCCAGCGCCTGGAGCGCGTGGCGGCGCATATACCGCACGGCGCACGCCTGGCCGATATCGGCTCGGACCACGCCTACCTGCCGGTGGCATTGTTGCGCCGTGGCGTGATCGAGGCGGCCGTGGCGGGGGAGGTGGCCGCCACGCCTTTTCAAGCGGCCAAGCGTACCGTGTGTGACAACGGCCTGGAGCAGCGCATCCGCGTGCGCTTGGCCGATGGTTTGTCGGCCATCGAACCCGACGACCGTATCACCGCCGTCAGCCTGTGCGGCATGGGCGGCGAAACGATCCGCGACATCCTCGAAGCCGGCAAGGCCCATTTGAGCGGTCATGAGCGGCTGGTCCTGCAACCCAACGGCGGCGAGCAACCGCTGCGCGTGTGGTTGATGCACAACGGCTACCGCATCGTCAGTGAAGAGTTGCTGCACGAAAACCGCTTCTACTACGAAATCATCGTCGCCGAGCGCTCGGAGCCGGTGGTGTACAGCGCTGAAGAATTGTACTTCGGCCCGCTGCACATGCAGGCGCGTACGCCGGTCTTCCTGGCCAAGTGGCAACGCGCGCTGCGCCTCAAGCACAAGACCCTGGCCGGCTTCGAACAGGCACGGCAGACGCTGCCCGAGGCTAAGCGCCAAGAGATAGCCCGGCAGATTCAGTGGATGATTCAATTGCTGGGTTGATCGCTGTTGTCGCCGGATCCGCATCCATGGCGCCGGATATGCTCCAATAACCGCCTCATTCGCTCACCCAGGACGCCCGCCATGGCCGACGCCACCGACCAAGCCTTCTACGACCGCGCAGACGCACATATCGAACTGTCGAACGAGCAGCTCAAAACCTTCGAAGACCTCGGTCAGGTCAGCGCCTCAATGATGTTCGGCACCACCCGGTTCAATGCCTGGGCGTGTGCGCGTAATTTTAAATCCGGCGCGCACATGGCCGAGGAGCGCGAGGCGATGCTGAAGTATTTCTGTGAGCAGTACCGGATGATGCTTGAAGACAATCTGGACGATCACATCAATAATTTTACTCAGTACATGCAAGTCAAATAGGGCGCCGGTACTGCGTCCACCAGCCATACGCCGTTGTCCGCCTGGAAGAACCGCATGCCTGCCTTTCTCATCGCGTGCGTATCAATGCTGAGCAGCACCGGTTGCCCATAGCGCTTGCCGACGGCCATCGCGGTCTCAGGGTTCTCTGTGAGGTGCACATGGTGCCGGCTGCCCGGAATCAGTCCTTGAATGTCGATGGAGGCCATGAAGCGGCTGGCGGTACCGTGGTAGAGCACGGCCGGCGGTTCCTTTTCGATGTGCTGCACCTGCACGTGTTCAGTGCTATGGCCTTGGGCGGCGCGGATGCGGTAGCCATCGTCGGAGAGTGTGAAGCGCTTTTTATCGTTGGTCTCAACGACATCGAGCAAGGCCTGGCGGTCAACGTTATGCCCGTGCCGGTTGGCTTTTGTGATCAGTTCGTCAATATCGGTCCAGCCGTCGCTGTCCAGTGCAATACTCAATGACTCCGGGGCATGGCGCAGTACGTAGCTGAGGAATCTGCTGATATCGTCGCGTTGTTTCTTATTCAAGAGGATTTCCTTTTCCGAGGTGAGCTTGATTGCCGTCAGACGCATTCAGCCCTTCAAGTTTGTTCGGTTCGCGGCCGATAGGATGCCTGTAATTGAAGATGTTTTGGAGCGCATCTCAGGTAGTCGTCTCCGCCGGTTACAACACCCTGGCCGACACTGAGTGCTTTTGCCCCATTTTCGTGCACGCCACCGGCACCATAAGCACACCGAGCGCGCTGTTTCGGGGCTGCGTGCCGGCGGCTCGTATCTTGCTAGTGCCAAGCTAATCAATGACATGGCATTTTGCCGTTAGTCATTTCAAGGCTTGGCCCGCCGTTTATTCGCGTGGGTTGTTTTTGGGAGTGGTCGGACATGCACAGCTTGTTATCACCCGGTATCCGCCTGCTCGGACGTCTCGGTTTCGCACGTAAATTCCAGATTCTGTTTTTCCTGTTCATGCTGCCCCTGGCCGGTAGCCTGTGGATGATCGGGCAGGACTATCGTGAAAAATTAAGCGTGATTTCCAACGAACAGTCCGGCGTCCGCCAACTGTTGGCCCTGGACACACTGGACGGCCAATTGACCGCCCAGCGCAACCTGGCCGCGCGCTGGAAAGCAGCAGACATCCTGCACGCCCCGACGCCGGCGGCGAAGGCGGCGATGGACAAGGTCGATGCGAATTTCCCACTGATCCAGCAAAGCCTGCAAACCTTGGGCGATACCCTCAAAACCCAGAACGCCGGGGCCGATATCCTGGCGCGCTTCGACGCGTTGCAGGCCACGGTCAAGGGCATGGACTCCGCGTCCCTGCGCACCGTGGGCTGGTGGCCGGACGGCTACGACCGTTTCACCTCGGCCCTGAGCGCGATGCAAACCCTGCGTGAGCAGATCACCCTGGACGCCGGCCTGATCCTCGACCCCTGGCTGGAAACCTACATGCTGATGCAGATGGGCACGCAGCAGACGCCGGACCTGATCGAGCGCATCGGTCGCATGGCCAGTGTCGGTCAATCGTCCATCGCGTCCGGGCAATTCACCCTGCAAAGCCGTTTGCAGATGCGCGACCTGCGCAGCCGCATCGGCGACGCGCGCGACCAGTTGGACAAGGCTGCGACTGCGCTCAAAGCCAAGCAATTCGACGGCATGCAACCCTGGACCGCGCAGTACGACAACAGCCTGCAGTTGCTGGATAACGAACTCAAAGTGCTCGATGACGGCGTGTTCGGCGGCAGTATCAAGCTTGACACCACCAGCTTTGAGCGCAGTGTCGACACCACGCTCGCCTCGCTTGGCGCGCTGCGTGTGCAGTCGCTCACCTCGCTGGATGCGCGCTTGAGCTACTACCACAGCCACGCCAACCAACGCTTCATTCCCCTGGCGCTGACGTTCGGCCTGCTGGCCCTGGCGGCGCTGTACCTGTTCGTGTGCCTGCAAGCTTCCATCCGCCGCAGCGCCAGTGGCATCACCACCCTGGCCGAGTCCCTGCGCGACGGTAACCTGTGCGTGGAAGTGGCGGTGGAAGGGCGTGACGAACTGGCGGCTATCAGCACGGCACTGAACGTGGCGGTGATGCAGCTGCGCACCAGCCTGCTGGGGGTCAATCACGAAACCCAGCAACTGGGCTCAGCGGTGCTCACCCTCAATTCGCAATCGGGCAGCACCCTCACTGAAGTCGAAGACCAGCAACACCAGATCAGCCAGATTGCCGCTGCCGCCACGCAGTTGGCCGCCACCTCCATGGGCGTCGCCAGAAGCTGCGAGCAAGCCTCGGGCAGCGCCCAGCAGACCCGGCGCATTGCCGAAGACAGCAGCCGTGACAGCCAGCGCACCACCGCGAGCATCCAGCAGCTCAACCAACGCCTTACCGACACCGCCGATGCGTTGCAGCAGGTGAGCCAGCAGGGGCAGCAGATTCAATCGGTGGTCGACACCATTCGCGGCATTGCCGAACAGACCAACCTGCTGGCACTCAACGCGGCCATCGAGGCGGCGCGTGCCGGTGAGCAGGGCAGGGGGTTTGCGGTGGTGGCCGATGAAGTGCGCAGCCTGTCGCAACGCACCCAGGCTTCCACGGCGCAGATCGCCGGCACCGTCGACAGCCTGCGCGCGACCGTCAGCCAGGCGGTCACCTTGATGGGCGCCGCGTGCGAGCAAGCACTCACCGATGCCGAGTCCGTCACCGGCCTGGGCGCGCGCTTGGGCGAGATTGCCGGCGCGGTGCAGAACGTCACCGACACCCTGGCGCAAATCGCCACGGCCGTGGAAGAACAAGCGGCGACGGCGGACGAAGTGAGCGGCAATATCCAGCAAGTCGATCAGGCCGCAGGGCGCTTATTGGACGGCGCCCGCGCAGTCAACCGCGCGGCCGACACCTTGAGCAGGGGCAGCCAGGCGTTGAGTGACAACACGGCGCGGTTTCGTTTGGGCTGAGCGGCGTTGTGGTGAGCGGGGCAAGCCCGCTCACCACCTGCATCGTTCCCGAAGGGTGCTGAGGGTTACTTCGCTTGGGTGTGCAACACCTCAATCCACAACGCCCCCTTGCCCGACGCCGCTTCTCCCACCCGCTTCAATGCCCCGTTGGCGCTGACCGCATACGCCCCGACCGTGTCGCTTTTCTCGCCCGTCACCAGCAACCATCGGCCATTGGGCGAAAACGCGATATTACGCGGCTGCTTTTCTTGCACCGGGTAGTTGTCGAGAAAGCGCAGGCCGCCCGTGGCTGTGTCCAGCGCAAACGCCGATACCGAACTGCTGGTGCGCTCGCTCATCAGCAGCAGCTTGCCATCCGGCGACAGACGCAGGTCGGCGGCCCAGATGCGCGGTGTCGGGTCGTCTTTGAGGTCATTGTTGCGCGCATCGCGCACTTCGCCGTGGGCCAGTTTCAAGCGTGCGGGGATGCCGTTGGCCACGCCGACCTGGGTCAGCGCGCCGGTGTTGTGGTCGATGGCAAACGCGGTCACGGTACCGCTCATTTCGCCGACCACATACAGGTATTGACCGTTGGCCGAGAACGCCAGGTGCCGAGGGCCGGTATTGGCCGGCACGCTGACAAAGCCCGTGCCGATCGGCGTGAGTGCGCCGGTGTTGGCGTCGAAGCGGTATTGCAGCACATGGTCGGTGCCCAGGTTGCCGGCGTACGCGAAGCGATTGCTCGGGTCGGTACGCAACGAGTGCGCGTGCAGGCCGGTTTTGTAGGTGAGGATCGGCTCGGCCTTGTCGACGGGCTGCACGCTGAGCAGGTCGGCACCGTAGGAGGCCGCGAGCAGATAACGCCCGGCGCGGTCGGTGGCCAGGTAGGCCATGCTGTCGGCCAGCGGCGCCTTGGACGTTGGCGTCAAATGCCCGTTGGCCGGGTCAATGCTGAACGCCTGCACCTGAAACGGCTTGACCCGCAGCGCGGCAAACAAGGTCTTGCCGTCCGGGCTCAGGGCCATCGGGTTGACCTGATCGCCCGCCGTTACTTGCTCGACTAGGCTCAGTGCACCGTTGCTTTCATCGAGGCGATATTGAGAAATCAAGCCATCGCCGGGGCTGGAGATGTAGGCAAAGGTGGTGGCGTTGGCGTGTGCGACGAGGCCGCAGGCAATGGCGGCGGCCAGAATGAGAGGTTTATTCACGAGCGGACCTTTATTGTTTTGATTGTGGTCAGTCATCGTATGACTCTGCGGGAGTCTCGGCAATGGGTGTTTGGTCGGCGCACTGACTTCTTCATCTTGGCGCCTCGCACCAACCTGGTCCTGGGCCGACGGTTTGGCGGCGAGCCGATCCCCTGGCCCATACGGCCTATTCGCCCCAAAGTGCCGATCAGTTAAGCGAACGCAATGTTCAAAGCAATGAAGATCCCCTGTGAGCAAGCCTCCTCCCACAGGGATCTGCGCTTAACGGATCTGCCCACAAACGCGGGTGCGTCAGCGGCTGGCTCAGGAACCTTTCGCGCTCCAAGGGGCTCACTTGTCAGGTCGCTCCGTTTGATCGCCGAAAGGAATCCGCATGCTTTCAGCCTCGCCAGCCTTTGCCCAGCACCCCCCCGTCGAACGCGAACTCAGCCTGCGCGCTGTCATCATGGGGACGCTGCTCGGCATCCTGCTCACCCCTTCCAACGTGTACGCCGGCCTGAAGATCGGCTGGTCGTTCAACATGTCCATCATTGCTCTGTTGGTGGGTTATGCGATTTTCCAGGGCGTGGCCAAGCGTTCGTCCGGGCAACTGCCGTGGACGCTGCATGAAAGCAATATCAACCAGACGGTCGCTTCGGCCGCCGCTTCGATCATCTCCGGCGGGTTGGTCGCGCCGATCCCGGCCTACACCCTGCTGACCGGTAACCAACTGGACGCGCTGCCGATGATTGCCTGGGTGTTTTCGGTGAGTTTCCTGGGTATTTGGATCGCCTGGTACCTGCGGCCGTCGCTCCTCAATGACAAGGCGCTGAAATTCCCCGAAGGCATGGCCACCCTGGAAACCCTGCTGCATATCTATAACCACGGCCGCGAAGCTGCGACACGCCTTAAGGTGTTGCTCAGCGCGGCGTTGTTGTCCGGCATGGTGAAGTGGGTAGACACCTTTATGTGGACCTTCCCGCGTTGGTCACCGACGGCCCATCTGGAACGCCTGACCTTTACCGCCGACCCTTCGCTGCTGTTGCTGGGGTTTGGCGGCATCATCGGCATCCGCGTCGGTCTCACGCTGCTGCTTGGCGCGTTGCTCGCCTGGGGCGGCCTGGGCCCGTGGCTGCTGGCGCAAGGTTTGGTGACGTTGCCGGCCGACAGCAGCGGCCCGCAGTTCGCCGCTTTGGTGGAATGGCTGCTGTGGCCGGGCGTGAGCCTGATGGTGTGCTCCACGTTGGCCTCGTTGACGATCCGTCTGTGGGCGTTGCGCTCCTCCATCAAGGCCGGCGGTGGCGCCATCTGGACTCTGCCAAAACCTGGGCCTGCCGCAGGCTTCGTGTTGTCGATTGCATTCGTGGTGAGCCTGCAGGCGCTGTTGTTCGGCATCAACCTGTGGATGGCGTTATTGACCATCCCCTTGGCGATTTGCCTGGCCGCCGTGGCCGCCCGTGTAGTGGGAGCCACCGGCATTCCGCCGATTGGCGCCATCGGGCAATTGTCCCAACTGAGTTTCGGCATCGTCGCGCCCGGCCAGGTGCCGATCAACCTGATGAGCGCCAACACCGCCGGCGGCTCGGCCGGACAGTGCACCGACCTGATGAACGACTTCAAGGTAGGCAAGGCGATTGGCGCCACGCCGCACAAGCAGGTGATCGCGCAGATCCTGGGGATTTTCATCGGCAGCATCGTCGGCGTGTGCGCCTACCTGGCGCTGATTCCCGATCCGCAGTCCATGTTGCTCACCGAGGAATGGCCGGCCCCGGCAGTGGCGACCTGGAAAGCCGTGGCGCAAACCCTCACCCATGGGCTGGATTCGTTGTCGCTGAGTATCCGTTGGGCGATTGCCATTGGCGCTGTGATGGGCGTGTTGTTGGGGGGGCTTGACAGCCTGTTGCCCGCGCATCGCTCCCGTTACCTGCCCAGTGCCGCCGCACTGGGGCTGGCCTTTGTGTTGCCGGCCTCGGTATCGCTGATGATGGCGCTGGGCGCGATACTGACCTGGCTGGTGAGCTGCCGCTGGCCGAGCCTCACCGAGCGTTTCGCGATTACCGCGGCGGCGGGATTGATTGCCGGGGAGAGCATTACCGGGGTAGGGGCGTCGTTATGGCAGATGCTCGGATAGCAGCCACCATTGAGCGCCTGTTATCTACTTGGCAAACGCATACTCGCCACCCTGTTCCAGCGCCTGGCGATACGCCGGCCGTGCCTGAAACCGTTGCACCCACGCCGCCAAGTGCGGGTATGCCTGCAACTTGCCCTGCGCCTTGGCGATTTCGCCGATAAAGCTCATCTGGATATCCGCGCCGCTCAGCTCATCGCCCAAAAGGTACGGCGTCGTTGCCAGCGCGTCGTTGAGATAACCGAGGTAGTTGGCCACTTCCGATTCAATCCGCGGGTGCAACGGCGCACCGGCATCGCCCAACCGCCCCACGTACAGGTTGAGCATCAACGGCAGCATGGCCGAGCCTTCGGCGAAGTGCAGCCACTGCACGTACTGATCGTAGCGCGCGCCCGCCGGGTCCGGTTGCAGGCGGCCTGCGCCATGGCGGCGGATCAGGTAGTCGACGATGGCGCCGGACTCGATCACCACCTTGCCAGCGTCTTCGATCACCGGCGACTTGCCCAGCGCATTGATCGCCTTGAGTTCAGGCGGCGCGAGGTTGGTCTTCGGGTCGCGTTGGTAGCGCTTGATCTCGTAGGGCAGGCCGAGCTCTTCGAGCAGCCACAGGATGCGCTGCGAACGTGAGTTGTTGAGGTGGTGAACAATGATCATGGAAACTCCGGCGGCTGAGGGGTAGGTGTAGGAACAGACTACTGTGCGGGCGCAGAGTGCCCTCAATCGGCGAACGCCGCCTCGATGAACGCGTCCAGGCCCTTCTCTTCGAGGATCTCGATAGAGAAATGCCCAAAGCGCTTGGGCAGCCAGATAATGCGCCCGCCGGCCGGCGTTTGCAGGTTTTGCTTCGCCAATGGCTGGCCATTTTCATCTTCGGGTTGCACGCCCGAGGCCACCAGTTCGTCGTAAGCAACCTCAATGTCCGGCGTCGAGTAGCAATGACGATAGATCATGCCTTCGCCATGGGCGTCCAACAATTCCCGCAGGTTGCCCGCGATCGGCTGAACCAGCATGAAGCGCTCCTGGCCCATCAGCGCCACGGCATAACGCACATGCAGGCCGCCCCGGTCCCAGATGAAAGTCCTGGAAATACGCGCCTTGAGGGTTTGCGCGTAGTAGGCGCAGGCGTCTTCAAGGTTGGCGACCAGTACGTCGACGTGACTGAATTTCAGATCCATGGGGTGCCTCCTTTGCGAATCGACGACCATCGTAACCACGATAGGTATCACAGGGATATCCATCTCGACGGCATCCTTTCAGGCACTGAAACACTCAATTGCCATTCGTGCAGGTTCCGCCCAGCAGCCGATAGCGCAAAAATCCAACCGCGCGCTGTGCTTGCTTAACCCAAGGCGCGATCGAGGAGAGCACCAATGGATGAGATCTCGACACCGCCGGCCTCACCGTGGCACGCGGGCGAACTGGCCTTGCAGCGCAGCGTGGGCGCGGTAGACATGATGGCCGGCGTGGGCCAGCGGCAAATGGCACGCGACTGGATGCCAGACCAGCACCGCGAGTTCTATGCGCAACTGCCCTTTGTGGTGCTGGGCAGCGTGGACCGCCAGGGCGATGTGTGGGCGACCCTGCGCAGCGGGCAGCCGGGCTTCATGCAGTCGCCCACCCCGCAAACCCTGCGGATTACGCTGGCGCCGCAACCCCAGGACCCGGCCCAGGAGGGCTTGGGCGAGGGGCGTGCGATCGGCATGCTGGGCATCGAGTTGCATACCCGACGCCGCAACCGCATGAACGGCATTGTGCGTCGCCAACTCAAGCAGGGCGTTGAGATCGAAGTCACCCAGGCCTATGGCAACTGCCCGCGTTATATCAACCTGCGCCAGTACCGCGTGGTCGACGAACAGCCTGGCCCTGTGGTCGAGTTGCCCGCCAACGACCCGTTGATCCGGCGCCTGGTGACCACGGCGGACTCGTTCTATGTGGCCACTTACGTGATCCGCGACGGCCAGATGCAGGTCGATGCGTCCCATCGCGGCGGGCTGCCCGGCTTCGTGCGCGTGGAGGCGGACGGCAGCCTGACCGTGCCGGATTTCTCCGGCAACCTGTTCTTCAACACCCTGGGCAATATTCTGCTGAACCCGCGTGCGGGCCTGGTTTTTGTCGATTTTGCCAGCGGTGACCTGTTGCAAATGAGCGGCAGCGCCCAAGTGCTGTTGGATGACCCCGAAATCGCCGCGTTCCAGGGCGCCGAGCGGCTGTGGCGGTTTACCCCGCAACGCAGCGTCTACCGCAAGGCCGCGCTCGGGTTGCGCTGGGAAGACCAGGCCGAAGGGGTGTCTCCCAGCTCACTGATGACCGGCAATTGGTCGCAGGCCGCCGAACGGTTCAAGGCCCAGGCCCTCAGCGCGCAATGGCGGGCGCTGCGGGTGGCGCGGGTGGTTGATGAAAGTGTACACATCCGCTCGTTTTACCTGCACGCCGACGACGGTGCGGGGCTGCCGGTCTATGCGCCGGGGCAGCATCTGCCGGTGCGCGTGACATTGCCGGGCCACGCGGCGGCGGTGATTCGCACCTACAGCGTCTCCAGTGCGCCGTCCGATGATTTCCTGCGCATCAGCGTCAAGCGCGACGGCGCGGTGTCTTCGCATTTGCATGCGCAGCTTCAGGTTGGCGACCGGCTGCAAGTGCGGGCGCCCCAGGGGCACTTCACGGTGCGGCCCGCCGAGCGTCGGCCGTTGGTGTTGCTGGGCGCCGGCGTGGGGATCACGCCGTTGCTGTCGATGCTGCGCGAGGTGGTATACGAAGGCAAACGCATCAACCGCATGCGCCCGACCTGGCTGATCCAAAGTGCGCGCACGGTGCAGGAGCTGGCGTTTACCGATGAACTGAAGGCGCTGCTGGCACGAGCCGGGGACAAGCTGCATTGGTTGCGGGTTGTCAGCCAGGCGCCTGGGCCGGGGCCGGGCTACGACGCGGTGGGCAGGATCGACATTTCGCTGCTCAAGTCGGTGCTGCCGTTGGATGACTACGACTATTACCTGTGCGGCCCCGGCACCTTCACCCAGGCGCTGTACGACGGCCTGCGCGCGCTGCGTATCCCGGACGAGCGCATTCATGCCGAAACCTTCGGGCCATCCACGCTGGTACGCGACAGCGAGGTGAGCGTGGCCGCGGCGCCACAAACGCCGGTCTCCAGCGAAGCGGTGAAAGTGCTGTTTGCCACCTCCGCTAAAGAGGCGCGCTGGGAACCCGGCGCCGGCACCTTGCTGGAGCTGGCCGAAGCACGCGGCCTCACGCCGCCCTTCAGTTGTCGCGGCGGTTCGTGCGGCACCTGCAAATCCACCTTGCGCCGTGGCCAGGTGCATTACCTCAACACCCCCGCCGAGCCTTTGGCGCCCAACGAAGTGCTGATCTGCTGCGCCGTGCCGGCTCAGGGCAGCGAGCCGCTGGTGCTGGACATCTAAGCCCCAGGCGTGGCGCCGATCATTGCGCTTTGTGAAATGCTGGATTGCACACCCTGGTAATTCCGCTGTTGAACGCGACGGCCGAACATGGCCCCACAGACGCACTAGCGTCTTGAACCCTACCTTTGATAAATGGAGCACGTCATGTCCCGCAACCCGATCAAACTGTACCGCCACCCTCTGTCCGGCCACGCCCACCGGGTCGAGTTGATGCTGTCGCTGCTGGGCTTGCCCACCGAGCTGATCTCGGTGGACCTGGCCAACGGCGCGCACAAGACCCGCGAATTCCTGGCCCTCAATCGCTTTGGCCAAGTGCCGGTCATCGACGACAACGGCACGGTGTTGGCCGATTCGAATGCCATCCTCACCTACCTTGCCGTCAAGTACGGCGATGGCCAATGGTTGCCCGCCGACGCGCTGGGGCAGGCCAGGGTGCAGCGTTGGTTGTCGGTAGCGGCCGGGCAGATCCATGCGGGCCCTGCCACGGCGCGGTTGATCACGGTGTTCGGTGCAGCGTATAACGCCGAGGACGCGATCGCGCGCTCCCACGCCTTGCTCAAGGTCATGGAAGAAGAACTGGGCGACAGCCCCTTCCTGGCCGGCAGCGCGCGAACCATCGCCGATATCGCCGCCTACACTTACGTGTCCCACGCGCCGGAAGGCAATGTCGACTTGAGCGACTACCCGCAGGTGCGTGCATGGCTGGGCCGCATTGAAGCGTTGCCCGGTTTTGCCGGCATGCAACGTACCGCCATAGGCCTGCAACAGGCGTGATTCACACCACCACAACGGGTTTGCCATGGATCGCTTTCAAGAAATGCAGGTGTTTGTCAGCGTCGCGGAAGAAGAGGGTTTCGCCGCCGCGGCGCGTCGCCTGCACATTTCCGCGCCGAGCGTGACTCGGGCGATTGCGGCCATGGAGGCGCGCATCGGCACGCAGTTGCTGGCGCGAACCACGCGCAGCCTGCACCTGACCGAAGCGGGCCAGCGCTACCTGGAAGACTGCCGGCGCATCCTGAGCGAGCTGGACGAGGCGGAGCAATCCGCCTCGGGCGGCTACTCCTTGCCGCGCGGCGCCCTCACAGTGACCGCGCCGGTGCTGTTCGGCGAACTCTACATCGCGCCGTTGCTGGCCGATTACCTTGACCTGTTTCCCGCCGTACAGGTCAACGCATTGCTGGTCGACCGGCTGGTTAACCTGTCGGAGGAAGGCATCGATGTGGCCATCCGCATCGGCCATCTGCACGACAGCCAGCAGCACGCGATCAAGGTCGGTGAGGTGCGCCAGGTGGTTTGCGGCGCGCCGGTGTATTTTGCGCGTCACGGTCGGCCCAGCCATCCCCACGAGTTGAGCCGCGCCAATGTGGTGATGTCCAGCGCCAGCACGCTGCTGAGCGACTGGCACTTTCGCAGTGATGCCGGCCCCTTGAGCGTGCGCGTGGACCCACGCCTGGTGGTGAGTGCCAACCAGGCGGCGATCCATGTCGCCTGTGAGGGCTGGGGGCTGACCCGGGTGTTGTCCTATCAAGTGGCGCAACGTGTGGCCGATGGCGAGCTGAGCCTGGTGCTCGAAGCGTTCGAGCCTGCCGCGTTGCCGATTCATGTGGTGTACCAGAACACCACACGGGTGCCGGCCAAGGTGCGCACCTGCGTGGACTTTCTGGTCGAGCGTCTGCGCCAGGATTTCAGGCTCAAGCCTGTACACCCCGGCGCCGCGTGATGGACCGCTACCATGAAATGCTGATGTTTCGCGCCTTGTCGCAGCGCCCCAGCCTTGCCTCGGCGGCGCGCCTGCTGGAGGTCTCCGGCCCGACACTGGTGCGCGCCATCGCCCGCCTGGAGGCGCGGCTTGGCGTACCGCTGGTGGTGCGCAGCACGCGCGGTGTGGCGCTGACAGAAGCGGGCGCGGCGTTCATGGCTGACTGTTCGCGCATCCTGGATGACGTCGAGCAGGCCGAAGCGTTTGCCAAGGGCTTGCACGTGCAGGCACAAGGCAGCCTGCGGGTGCATCTGCCGTTGTTGTTCAGTCGTTATGTCATGGCGCCGATGCTGACGCGCTACATGGACCTGTACCCGCAGGTGCGGCTCTTTGCGCATTATCATGACCGCCTCGTCAACCTGCATGAGGAAGGCGTGGATGTGGCCGTGGTGATGGGGCATTTGCCCAACTCCTCGTTGATTGCGCGCCCGGTCGGGCAGGTGCGCTCGATCATCTGCGCCAGCCCGGCGTATCTGGCCGCCCATGGCCAACCCCAGGTTCCACACGACCTGCTGCAGCACCGACTGATCGCCGTGCAGGCCCATCAGGACAAGGTGCAATGGCCGTTCCAGGCCGGCGTCGAAACCTGCCTGCTCAAGGCGCGCCCTCACCTCAGTTGCTCCACCGTGCAGGCAGCCATCAACGCCGCTGCCCATGGCGCCGGGCTGGTGCGGTGCGAGAGTTATGCGCTGTACGACTATTTGCAGAGCGGGCGCCTGCGCCGGGTGTTATCCGCCTGCGAGCCGGCATCGATTCCGGTGCAGGTGGTATACCGCGAAGGCCTCAAGGCGCCGGTGCGTGTACGCAGCCTGGTCGATTTCCTGGTCGACCATCTGCGCGAGCACCCGGCGTTGCGCTGAGGCGCAAGTGCCCGCAGATCCACTGTGGGAGGGGGCTTGCTCCCGATGGCAGAGTGTCAGATACAGATAAGTTGGCTGGCACACCGCAATCGGGAGCAAGCCCCACATTTGGAACTGCGTTGTGATTGGGTCGACTGCCGCTGACGCCCACGGTTTGCCTGCGTGTCGACATCGAGCATGACAATGGCGCAACCAGGCTACTTTGGCCTTGCCGAGCCCCCTTAAGGTGGTGCGAATTCGGTCGCAGAGCACAACAAGAACAATGAATAGCCTGAACTCCACGGATTCCAACGGCCAGTTGGCGCAAGGCTTCAAGCCGCGCCACGTGACCATGCTGTCCATCGCCGGCATCATCGGTGCCGGGTTGTTTGTCGGTTCCGGGCATGCCATTGCGGCCGCCGGGCCGGCGGTGTTGCTGGCCTATCTGGCCTCGGGGCTGCTGGTGGTGCTGGTGATGCGCATGCTCGGTGAAATGGCCGTGGCGCGGCCGGACACGGGCTCGTTTTCCACCTACGCCGACCAGGCCATCGGCCCTTGGGCGGGGTTCACCATCGGTTGGCTGTATTGGTGGTTCTGGGTGCTGGTCATCCCGATCGAGGCGCTGGCGGCCGGGCATGTGCTCAACCAGTGGTTCCCGCAGGTGGACGCGTGGCTGTTCGCCTTGCTGTCGATCATCCTGCTGGTCATCACCAACCTGTTCAGCGTGGCCAAGTACGGTGAGTTCGAGTTCTGGTTCGCGATGGCCAAGGTGCTCGCGATCATGGGGTTCATCGGCCTGGGTTTCAGCGTGTTGATGGGCTGGGTTCCCGACCGCGAGGCCAGCGGCCTCAGCCGGTTGATGCAGGAACACGGCGGTTTCGCACCCAACGGCCTGTCGGCGGTGGTGGGCGCGTTTATCACCATTATGTTCAGTTTCATCGGCACCGAAGCCGTGACTATCGCGGCGGCCGAGTCGAGTAACCCGGCGCAGAACATCGCCAAGGCCACCCGTTCGGTGATCTGGCGCATCGGCATTTTTTACCTGTTGTCGATTTCCATCGTCATTTCGGTGGTGCCGTGGAATGACCCGCTGCTGGCGTCGGTCGGTTCTTATCAACGCGCGCTGGAGTTGATGAACATCCCCCATGCCAAATTCATGGTCGACCTCGTGGTGTTGATCGCCGTGGCCAGCTGCATGAACTCCTCGATCTACATCTCTTCGCGCATGTTGTTTTCCCTGGGCAAACGTGGCGACGCACCGCAAGCGCTCAAACGCACCTCGACGGCAGGCGTGCCCAGGGCCGCGGTGGTTGCCAGCACCATCATCGGCGCGGGCGTGACATTGCTCAGTTACTTCATGCCGGCCGGGTTGTTCCAGTTTCTGCTGGCCAGTTCCGGCGCCATCGCGCTGCTGGTGTATTTGGTGATTGCCATCTCCCAACTGCGCATGCGTCGGTTGCTGCGTCGACAGAACGTCGAGTTGACCTTTCGCATGTGGCTGTTTCCCTGGCTGACCTACCTGGTGATCGTGTTCATCTGCCTGGCGCTGGGGGTGATGATGGTCACGCCGGAGCACCGTACCGAAGTGTCGTCGACCATTGGCCTGGCGCTGGTCATCTCCTTGATCGGCCTGCTCACGGCGCGTCCGCACGGCCCGACGGCCGAACCGGTTTCGCTGGGGCAATCCTGATCAGCCGTTGGGGGGTACCGGTCATGACGCCTCACGCGCCTGCTTGCCAGAACATCGGCTTTTTGCTGCTGGACCAGTTCACCCTGATTTCACTGGCCTCGGCGGTCGAGCCGCTGCGCATGGCCAACCAACTGGCCGGCGAAGAGCTCTACCGCTGGCAAACCCTCAGCTTCAACGGCCAGCCGGTGTGGGCGAGCGATGGCGTGCCGGTCACGCCGGATGCCTCGACGCAGGACCCGCACAGCTTCGACGCTGTGATCGTGTGCGGTGGCGTGGGTATTCGCACGGCGGTGAAGCCTGAGCACATCGCCTGGCTGCGCAACCAGGCCCGCGTGCATTGCAAGCGCCTCGGCGCGGTGTGTACCGGCAGTTGGGCACTGGCCATGGCAGGCTTGCTCGATGGCTTCCAATGCAGCGTGCATTGGGAGCTGATGGCGTCGATGCAGGAAGCCTTTGCGCGGGTCACTGTCAGCTCCAGTGTGTTCACCCTCGACGGCAACCGCTTCACCAGCTCCGGCGGCACCGCGCCGCTGGACATGATGCTGCACCTGATTGGCCGCGATCACGGGCATGAGCTGTCGGCGGCGATATCGCAGATGTTCGTGTACGAGCGCATCCGCAACGAACGCGACCACCAGCGCGTGCCACTTAAGCACCTGCTTGGCACGCAACAGCCCAAACTGCAGGAAGTGGTGGCCTTGATGGAAGCCAACCTGGAAGAACCCCTTGATCTTGATGACCTGGCGGCTTATGTGCAGGTATCCCGGCGCCAACTGGAGCGCATGTTCCAGCGTTACCTGTACTGCACGCCGTCACGTTATTACCTCAAGCTGCGCCTCACGCGTGCGCGTCAGTTACTGATGCAAACGCCTATTTCGATTGTGGAACTGGCGGTGATCTGCGGCTTCGTGTCCACGCCGCATTTTTCCAAGTGCTATCGGGATTTCTTCGGCGTAGCGCCCAGCGACGAACGCTGCGACATGCGCCTGCAACCCCCGCAGGCGAGCCGGCCGGTGGTGCATCCGCGCTCGTCGGCAAAGCCGAAGAACACGCTGGAACAGGCGCGCGATGAGCCGACCTTTGCGAGTGTGCAGATTCAACGGCGCTGACGCTCGGCAGGGGGGCTGGTTTTCAGCCCCACTGATAACGCAGAACCGTCGCCCTCAGGTTCAACGCACCCGCGTCCTGCTCTGTACGGCCAGGTCCAGTGCCTTTTGCATGTCCAGCCGCGCGGAACGCCCCACGTCCTTGTCATTGAGCTGATAGCTACGCTCCGACGGCAGGATCGGCGCGGTAAGGTCCTGGGCGTCGCTGCGTTCAAAGTCATGGTTGTCGCCAATCGCCATCGAGCTGCGGCGCAAGAGTGTGCGCAATTGTTCGGGTTGCAGTTGCGGGTTGATCGACAGCATGGCCGCCAGCAGGCCCGCGACCATCGGGGTGGCATAGGAGGTGCCGCAATGCACGGCGCCTTCCTCGCCGGCGTCGGCCGTGGATGCATGGGCGCAGGCGGCGGCGGTGATATCGACGCGCATGTCGACGTTCGAGGAACTGCGCGTGACCGCATAGGCCGGGTCATCCACGGCGAGGCCGGCCTGCTCGCCGCGCTGGTGGCCGCCCACCACCAACAGTTGCTCGGTGATAAACGAGGAGGGCAGGCGGTAGTCATCCGTGCCGGAGAACGCCGAGCCGTTACCGGCGGAATTCACCACGATCACGTCGGGATGTTCCTTGCGCAGCCATAGGAAAAATTCTTCCAGCAATTCTTCGTAGCCGCTCATGGCAATGCCTGAGCGCACCAGTGAGTCGACGTCCTGGCCGTTGACGTCCCGGGTGCCGACGCGATGGATGCCCCAACTCCAGTTGAGCACGCGTACGCCGTCTTCCACGAGGTTGACCGATGCCGCGATGTTGGCCGTGATGCCGGCATCGGAATTACGCTCGACGATCACGTCGAAACCACCGCTGGCCTTGTCCAGGCCACGCAAAAAACCGCTGTTGCCGCCGTTGTGCCAACGCGCCGCAAGGATGCCGGCGACGGTGGTGCCGTGGCCGTTTGCTGCGTCGGTGTCGCGTGCGTACACGCAGGTTCGACTGGGCGCGCAGGCACCCAGGTAGTCGGCGAAATCCGCCGTGTCGAAGTCCACGCCGCGCTCGATCACGCCTACGCGCACCGGTTTTGGCAGGATCGGCGAGTGCTGCCCCGGGATGCGCCGCTGATAGTAGGCCACCGCGTCGAGAAAGCGGTTGGCGGCCCATTCATCGGAGTCGGCGGGCGGTTTTTTCGGCGCTTCACGGCGCGTGGCGGCGTGCTCGGTTTCTTCGGCGGCGGACTCTTCGATCACCACGGCATCCACGCCGGTCTCGCTGCCCAGGCGCAGCACCAGCGCATCCCGTTGCATCAGGTCCGTGGCCGGCAGGCGCAACTGGAAGACATTCAACGGCGCGATGCTGCCGACCACCGTCGCTCCATATTTGCGCGCCAGGCGCTCGGCTTCCTGGCGGCCGTTCTGGTCTTCTTCGATCAGCACGCTGACCAGGTTCACATAGGTGGTCAGGCCGTCCATGTTCTTCGCCACTTCGCTGGGGCCGGCCGCTACCACCTGGCTGTTGCGCACGCTCAGCCAGGCGGCATTGCTGACGCGCGGGCCGTCTTCCAACCACAGCGGGCCGCTCTGATAGCGGGCGCTGTCCAGGCGCAGGCGCACGTGGTTGCCGTCGCGTTGTACCGCATCCGCCGGCAGGGCCTTGCCCGCCAGTTTCAGCTGTGGCGGGGCATCGTTCAGGCCGCGAACGGTCAGGCACCAGTCCTGCTGGCGGTTTTCCAACACGTCGCCGCAGCGTTGCAGGTTTTCCAGGCGCAGCGGTGGTTGGGCTGCGCTGGCCGTGGCAGCCAGGCTGAAAAGGGTTGCCAGGGTGGCGAAGCGTAAGGGCATGAGCGGGTTCCTTGCCGGTGGCCTGCTGTTCCGACTACGCCGGAGCTTGCTTCGTTCAGCGCATAACCGACGCCATTGAATTTGAACTCCCGTTTCAGGCGCTTACTCATAACGGGGGAGGGACTTGCACATGACGGACGTGGCCATGACCCAGCAACACGCGCTCCAACGCGACACCGCAGCGGTAGTCTTGCTGGGGCGCTTGTTTGACGTGATCGGCCGCCGCGTGATGATCAGCTTTACTTACGCCATCTCCGGTGTGTTGCTGGCGGTGAGCGGCTATGCCTTCCAACAGGCCGCGGATTGAGGGGCTGACGCCAGCCGCAATGTTCAGCGCTGCTTGCGTGATTCGAGGCCCGCGAACACCAGCATGCCCGCCAGCATGGCCACGCTGAACAGCACCGCCTGCCATCGCCCCGTCAGCAGCAAGGCCACGGCCGGTCCGGGACAGAGCCCGGCAATCGCCCAGCCGATACCGAACACGATGCTGCCCAGCACCAGCCGGCGGTCGATGTTGCGCCGTGTCGGCATCTGCATCGGCGCGCCGAGCAATGCGGTGTCACGCCGCCTGGCGAAGAAGAAAAACACGCTGCTCACCATCAGCGCCCCGAGCATGACCAAGGCCAACGAAGGGTCCCAGTCGCCAGCGAGGTCGAGAAAACCCAGCACCTTGGCCGGGTTTGTCATCCCGCTGAGGTACAGCCCCAGCCCGAAGATCAAGCCCGCCATCAAAGCCGTGATTTTGCGCATGCTCAAGCCCCCACTACATGACGTAGCACGTAGACGCCGGCAAAGCCGCTGCCCATGAAACAACCCACCGCCACCAGCGAGCGCACCGACAACCGTGAAAGCCCGCAGACCCCGTGCCCGCTGGTGCAGCCGGCGCCATAGCGCGTACCGATCCCCACCAACACCCCCGCCAGTACCAGCGCCACGCCACCGACCTGGAACGAGGGCTGCGGCAACGGCGCGCCGAGTAACCAGATCAGGGGCGAGGCGATCAACCCCGCGACGAACACCAGCGCCTCCCCCCGACCATCGCTACGCCTGGACAGCAGGCTGCCGAGCAGACCGCTGATACCGGCAATGCGCCCGTTGAGCAGCATGAACAGGCCGGCGGACAAACCTATCAAGGCACCGCCGAGCAGGGAGGTCCATGGGGTGAAATCGGCGGAGAGGCTCATGGTCGGGACAGCCTTCGGGGATTGGGGGAGTGCATCGATAGCACAGTTTCTGCCCGTATTGCGTGAAATGCCGGTGGTAGATGGGGCGGCTCAAGCCCTGGGGCGCAAGCACCGCTATGATTTTGCGGTGCTGCCTGCATTTCTTTCACCGCTATCTGCCTAACGCACGCATCGTCCGCCCTGAAGACCTGATCCCGGCCGGTGGCGCAGCGGGTATTGCCGCCGCCTTCAATACACCCCTGGCGGAACGCGTGGGGCCTGATGTTTCAAACGACGAAGCGACTCACCATCCTGTTAAGGTCGACCGCCAACTTTGACATTTCTCCGCACGCGCTGGCGGTTTGACTGGCGCCCGCGGAACTCTGCACGGCCAGCTCTCGAATGCTGACCAGATTACGGTCGACTTCACGCGCTACATGAGCTTGTTCTTCAGACGCAGTGGCTATCAAGGTGTTGCGCTCATTGATCTGCGTAATGGCCTTGGCGATCTGGTCCAGTGAAGTGCTGGCTTCCTGGGCGACGTCGAGGGATTGGGTCGCCAGCTCTTTGCTTTTGCTCATGGCTTCCACCGCTTCGGCTGAGTCGCTCTGCATGGCGGAGATCATCTGTTCGATCTCTTGCGTGGAAGACTGCGTTCGGTGCGCCAGCGCCCTGACCTCGTCCGCCACCACGGCAAAGCCGCGCCCTTGCTCACCGGCCCTTGCGGCTTCAATGGCTGCGTTCAGCGCCAGCAGGTTGGTCTGCTCGGCGATGGCCCTGATCACTTCGACGACTTTGTTAATGCTTTGAGCGCGCTCTGACAGCACCTGAATCTTGTCGCTCGTGGTTTCAACGTTGCCGCTCAGTTTTTGAATGGACTTCAGTGTTTGAGAGACGCGCTCCAGGCCGGTCTCAGTGAACCCCTGGGTGCGACGCGACTCTTCGGAGGCCGACTCTGCATTGCGGGCCACCTCGTCAACCGCCGCGCTCATTTCGGTTACGGCGGTGGCCGCCTGGTTGACCTCATCATTTTGTGAAACAAGGCCTCGACTGGATTCCTCCGTGACCGCCGTCATTTCTTCTGCGGCCGAGGCCAGCTGCGTGGATGAATCACTGATCTGCATGATGGTTTTGCGCAGGTTTTCCTGCATCTGGGCCAGCGCTTTTAACAGGCGTGCGGCTTCATCCTTCCCGCTGACCTGCACTTCTTTGGACAGATCACTGCCGGCAATGCGTTCGGCCACGGACAGGGCTGTACCTATCGGAGTGGTGATGCTCTTGGTCAGAAGGGTCGCCAGCGCGATAGTCAGGACTACGACACCGGCAATAAGGCCACTGATTACCCAGATGCCTTCGGCGTAAGTGGCGGTTGCGTATTGCCCAGCGGCTGTCGCGCCATTGTTGTTGTAGTCAGTCAGGGCTTTGATCTCGCCCTCCAACCGATTCGTCAACGGGCGGATGCCTGTACTCACCTGGCTTACCGCTGCAGGTATGTCAGCGCGCGCCATCAAAGGTTCGAGAATGTCCAGCTGTTTGGCATATGCATCGGCGGACGCTTTAACCACTAGATACAGGGTGCGCTCGTCGTTGCTCGCGATCAGTGGTTCATACTGGGCTACCGCATCCGCCAAGACCTTCCGGTAGCCTGCAAAGGAGGCAACGGTCGACTGAAGGGTTTTAGGGTCAGCGAGCGCGCGCTGAGTTTCAAGCCTCAGCCGCATCACGCCGGAGTTCATTAATGCTGTTTGCCTGATACTTGGCAGCCAGTTGGTTTCAATATCTTTTTCTGCATCCCGCAGTTTGCCCATCTGCACTGCGGCGACTGCGCCGAGTACAAAGACCAATACGATGATTGACGCGAAAAACATGGAAGCTCGTGGAGCTACGTTAAGGTTTCTAAGGTTCATGTGAGCTTCCTGGCTGCGAGGGGGTGCGGGTTAGTCAGGGTATCGACCTGACGTTGGGAAACTTAATCGGGCCGCTTTGGATATTCGTGCCACGTCAACGCGCCAGCTGTTACGGTGACCACTCCTGGGGCCAAGGCCGGTGAGGCACTGTGTATCCAGAGTCCATACTTCTGCCGTTGAACCGTAAGAAAGGGATTTTCATGAGAGCGTTTCTGATGGCAGGCCTGGCCTTTGCCGTGAGCGGCTGCGGCAATATTTCCAATATCCGTGCTTATTCCACGGCTTATGTTGAACCCGCCGCGGGTGATACCGCACGCTTGCGCATCATCACCAATGGCATGGCGCGTGGCGTGCCGGGCAGCGATTGCATCGACTGGCGTGTTCCCGGCGCTGGCGTGATGGCGGTGGCCGAATCCGGCTTTGCCGACCAGAATAACGGCCGCAGCCTGGGCATGCCCGAGAGCAACCGTCGGGTGGAGGCGAAAGGCCAAGCGCTGGCGCGTACCGAACTGAAGGTCCCGGCGGGTAAACCGTTCGCGATGAACTTCCAGAGTGAAGGCCACGTTTGCGCCGGCTATTCCTATAGCTGCCAACAAACCTTTCGTTTCACCCCAACGGCGCATCAGGACTATGAATTGATCCTGTTGGACAGTGGCCGGTGTCTGGTCGCGTTGCAGCGTTTGAATGCAGGGGGGAACCTGCAAATGAGGCTGTTGAGAAGGCGGGGCTTTGTAGAGCGATGGATGTCTTTTAATAGCATGCGTCTGGGAAGGGGGCGGGTAAACGAACCCACCCCCGTTCCGCGTCAAAGCCCGCTTCGTTACTTCAATTTAATGAGTGTGTTGGATCGAAAAAAACTATGAGTCAGATCTGCATTTCAAACCCAAGAACCTCCCTGCGCATTCGTTGGCTGAAAGCGCTATTGCCGTTCTCATTGCTCTTTCTGATGTTTGGCTCTGAGGCCGCCCTGGGGGCCGTGAGCGACAAAGCAGTTAGCCTTTTCGCGGCAGGGCAGTATCAGGCGACGATTGAGGAAGCGGATCGCGTGCTTGAAGCCGACCCTGCCAACTCCGAGGCGTTGAATATCAAGGCGCTGGCAGTCTCTGTGCTGGGCGATGACCGTACCGCCATCGTCCTGGTTACCCAGGCACTGGAGGCGGCTAAACAGAACGGCCAAGCCTCGACCGCGCAACAGGCGACCTACTGGAACAACCTCGGCTATCTTCACGAGCGACTACGCAATTTCGAGATTGCCCTTGGCTACTATGAAACATCCTTGAAGATGCGCCTCGCGGTACTTGGCACGGATGACCTGATAATTGCCGACAGCTACAACAACATCGGTACCGCGCAGAGCAAACTGGGCCGATATGAAGAGGCCTTCGAAAACCTGCGCAAAAATATCGCGTTGAGAAAGCGACTGCTCGGCGACAACGACGCTTCGGTAGCCGTCTCGCTGAACAACTTGGGCAATGCCTATAACCTCCAGGGCAAGTACGAGGCGGCGCTGCCGCTTTTTCAACAGGCGCTGGATATCGACATGGCCCTGCATGGTCCGCGCCATCCGACGGTCGCCATCCGCTGGAACAACCTCGGCGACGCCTATCGCGGCCTGGGCCAGTACGATAAAGCGGAAGCCTTCCTGACGATGGCGCTGAACAGTGACCAGGCAACGTTTGGCGAGCATCACCCCAAAATAATTTTGCGCCACTTCAACCTTGCGCGAGTCTACGAGGCTCAAGGCGACACCGCCAAGGCACGCGCCGCCTATACAAAGGCTCTTCAGATACTCAGGCAGGTCGACCCCGATGACTTGGCGCAAATCCGCTACTTCGAAGAAAAACTGCGAACACTGCAAGGCTAGTGTGTGCGCATCGGAGGGGCATTTTTTTCATGCGTCTCTCCCATGCCGACGCTTGCGTCAGAACCCTTGGCTGAAGCTGATGCCGCGCATAATCGAGAAACGTGGGTCGATCAGTTTCAGCGCCTGTTCGCCCTTCACCTTGGCCACGGTTACGTTGTAGGTCTTGGGCGCGTCGCAGAGAACTTCCGGTTGCGTGCGAGTTTTTCGATGGCCGGGGTTTTTGGACCAGGCAGCGATGGGTTGCTGGCGGAATGTCGACGGGCAGCATCCAGGATTTTTCCACGGCGGGGCCCATCTGCTGGGGGTTAGCGGTGGTGTTCTGGATCTTGGCGATCTCATACCCCTGGGCGTAACGAAGCCGGACGCCTGCGGTACGTACGCGGTGCGGCCAGGTGTAGGGATCTGGTTTATGAGGAAGGGGTTTTGAGCTTGCGGATGCGCCAACATCCTACGTTCAAGGATTGGCTTTCATCCGCCCCAGAATCGCCGTGCGCAGGCATTGCCAGGCGATAAACCCGATCACCAGAACCTCGGCCACGCCCAAAAATACGTTGAATGAAAACGCGACCGGCTGCTCGGCCCAGTAGAACGTCGTGTATCCCGATCTAAAACCGCTGATTCGCAGTCGCCCGCTGATCACCGCCGGCACTAATGCGACGATCTGATTCAGCTCCAGCACTGCGAGGAAAGTGCCTATCAGCGCGAGCAGGGCGCGCGCGGGGATGCCGAGTTGTTCGGTCGACTCAGCCGCCGGCACGGGGCCTTTGGTTTTGCGCTGCCTGGCGATCTTCGCCGGCGTTGGCGCCGGCCGATAGGGTGCCGGTTTAGCGACCGCCGATTCAAGGACGACCTCGCCAGGCACGGCCACGTCGAGGTAGTCGGCCAGTGTGCGCAGCCACAGGTCGGTGCGTTTGCTGCCCGGCACCACCGGAATGTTGTCGGTGGTCAACCGGTGCTCGCCGCCATCACGCATTACCAGCCACAACTGGGTGTGGATGGGCTCGGCCTGCTCGCGACGGACGCAGTTCCAGGGCGCGCGGGTTATCGATGTTGAATACAGACTTCACACGCTCTCGGCGCCCGAAAAAGTTCTGCGTGCGGCGCTTGCCTTCGCCGCCGACGCGTGACAACAACAACGACTCGCGCGAGCCCATGTACACCATCAGGGACAGGCCCAAGGCAGGCATCAGCAGCAGCGAGAGTATTAACAGGAGGGTCGACAACGGATTCAGATCAGCCAGCTGCGCTTGCCATTCGGTAAGCCAGAACCCGACGCAGGCCACCGGCAGGATGAAGGTGATTGCGCCGGTCAGCAGCATAAATGCGCTTTGCACGAGGTTGCGTGAATGGATATGCAGATCGCCGTTGGCGAGATGTTCGAAGCGGTGGCCGATTAGCATGTCGAGATCCATGGGCGCCGGGCTCAATACCGCTTCAGGGGCCGGTAGGCTGGGGTCGAGGTTGATGTCGCGCAGAATACCGTATGCAGGGCCTGCTTTCTAAGCGCATCCCATCCAGATGACAGCCTCCGTCCATGCGGTCACCGTCGGTGCCAATCCCCAGGGGATGATTTCCGCGCTCGCCGACACCCTGTCATCGTCCCCGGTGAAACAAACAGATGCCCACTGAACGTTGCTTGAGTGAGCCGGCTGTGAAATTCATCTCCAGTTCTGTGGTCTGTACAACGATCCCGTAAAGGACTGGTACCAATGCCTATTCGCCGTACTCTTTGTTTTCTGACGCTGCCGTTATTTGCCGGCTGTCAGTATTTCCCTCATTTCCATTACTTCAAAGCGCCTGAAAACGAGCCGAACCCCGCTTGGGTCAGGGTCGTGAATTTCACTCAGCATGCCGATATTTATCAATACGAGAACGGCGTGCGTTCGGGAGGCTCCGTCCGGACGGGGCCTCTTCCATTTACCCACACGCAAGACGTGGGCATGCCCAAGGCCGGGCAGAATTTGACTTCCGACTACTATGAAACACCCATAAGGCCGGGCATCGAGACGCAGGTGAGTATGTTCTGGAAGGGCTCGCGCACCGCTCGTGCTACGTCACAACTCAATTCACGCCACAGGCCGGGCGCTATTATCAATTCAGGCTGACATCCGGTTCGGGGGGGACCTGTACGTTGTATCCGTCGCTGATCGAACGCGATAACGACGGGACCGGATGGCATCTGACGCCCAATCCTGAGGTTACGTACATAGGCGAGGGGCCCACTGCCAAAATGCATTACAACAATAGCCGCTTTGAAGACCCCAACTACCACCCACCTGCGGATCTCTATCCCGGCATCGACGTTAACTGAAAGGGGGATTTCGTAGATCGAATGGGCTCGTCTGGCCGTTTTCTGCCTGTGACGACCGATTGAATTCGGCCATTTACTGCCTTTCGAGACTGGCTGAAAATGGGCAGATATGGACGCTCACCTTGTAGCAGTCCCGTCCCGAAACGGAAAACGACGCTATCGGATGCTGGTAGCGTTCTTTGAGCATCGCCTGCACCCTTCTTAGTTGTGGTATGTTTGTTTTATATTTTTGTAATAGACATAAAAATATTCATTCATATAGAGGCCGTACTATCAGATGCTCTCGCGAATAATCTTTAAAAGCGGCTCCAGCCCAAATGAACCGAGCCTAGAGCTCGATCTCTCAGCAGTTACTGTTTTTGTAGGTCCTAATAACAGCGGGAAGTCAAGGGCGCTAGTGGAGATTGAAAACTTCGCCACTAAAAGCCATCCAGGCGAAACGAAGCTAATACAAAGTATAGAGTTTTTGAAATGGACTAGTGATGAATTCAAGTCTGCTTTGAGCAAGGTTGAGGCTCCGCCGGGGCCAGGTGAGGTACATCACGCAGACCATATGTACATTTCAAGATTGAAACCGCAGAATAATGCGATTCAACGCGCATTTGTACACATTCCAACCATATTGAATGAAGCCTACAAGCGCTGGCGCGGGACATAGTAACTACCACCAGTACTTAAATTTTTTTACTCTACGCATGAATGGGCAAAACCGCCTTACACTTACCAGTGAGCAATCCGCTGGTGATTTGCAGTCTGCACCTACTAATAATCTTGCGAAACTGTTTGTAGATAACGACCTGCTAGAGGAGATTCGCCGTATAGTTTTTGATGCATTTGGTCAGTATCTAGTTATTGACCCTACAAAAATTGGCTCGTTCAGACTTCGCCTGTCACCGCGACCTCCCAGTGATGAACGAGAGGAGAAAGGTTGGGATGAGGCTTCACGGGAATTTCACGCCAATGCTGTTGAAATTTCAGAAGCAAGCGATGGAGTGAAAGCGTTCGTAGGAATGCTAAGCACTGTCATAGCAGGCGAGCCAAAGGTTTCCCTGATCGATGAGCCTGAGGCGTTCCTCCATCCCGCGTTATGTGCCCGATTAGGGAAAGAGCTTTCTAAGGCATTAGCGGACTCGAATCGACGCTTATTCGTCTCAACCCACAGTGCAGCATTTCTCATGGGCTGCGTTCAAAGCGGAGTACCCATAAATATTGTTCGACTTACATATGATTATAAGGTCTCGACCGCGCGCCTTCTTGCGATGGAGAAACTGTCCCACCTTATGAGAAACCCTTGCTGAGATCGGTTGGTGTTCTCAATGCTTTGTTTTACAATGCTGTCGTCGTAACCGAAGCCGATGCTGATCGGGCTTTCTATCAAGAAATCAATGAACGCCTTTTGCAATCTTCAGATTCGCGCGGCATTGAAGGATGCCTTTTTCTGAATGCTCAAAACAAACAAACTATTTGGGATATTGTTCATCCTTTACGTGAGCTTGGAATTCCGTGCGTGGGTATATGTGACATCGATGTTATTAAAGAGGGTGGAGTTGTTTGGCAGAAACCCATGAACGGCGCATTTGTCCCATCCTTAAGTCATGCCTCTCTGGGGTTAGAGCGTGCTAATTTGTTAAAAGCATTTAACGACACGGGCAAAGACTTTAAGCGCGAGGGCGGAATAAATGTTTTACCAGCAGAACAACAGCAGGCATGCAACGACTTTTTTTCACGCCTCGCCACTTATGGGATATTCGTAGTAGACAGAGGTGAAATTGAAAATTGGCTGCCAGATTTAGGTGTCAGTACTAATAAGAATGCTTGGTTGACCTCAATTTTCGCTGCAATGGGAGAGGATCCTACTGATAAAAACTTCGTACATCCTGGTAATGGAGATGTATGGGACTTTATGGGGAGCATCAAGAACTGGACTTCAAATCCTCAGCGACTGGGAATTCCCGCTTGACACCCACTAATTAGCTCCACAAGCCGCTGCCATTATTGTAATGGCAGCGCCAAAAACTGCTGTAAATTTTAGGCAAAGTTTTCTGAAGGTGGTAAAGAGCGCTCGCCGAATAGCATTCATATTAATATGTGCCGACCGTAATGCTTTTTTGCTAATCGACTTAACTAAGTGCCACGTTCGAAGTATTTTTTGTCCCGCCCTGGGAGTAGAGTCAATCCTAACTCAATGTCAATCTCAACCTTAGAGTAGCCGCGATCCAACGTCCGCTTTTGGCCGAGGCTACCCTTCGCGACAGGCAGAAAACGGCCAAAAGCTGTCAGTGCTTTCATCCTGAAAGGAGGCGTGTCACGCCAGATTTGTTAAATATTGAAGCTAACAATTTTTTATCTAATGTTGAAGTTCCACTACAAAAAAACCACTAGGCTCCCCAGTATAAAATGGGGACTGAGGAGCCTAATAGTTAAGTTTTACGCGCCTTTCTATAAAGGTTAACTACACTACGACGAGCTCCGGTGTGGCGCAATCCTAAACCACGTCGGTATAACTCTTGGAACCTCATAAGGTGCAGTTTCTCCATAAACAATACCGTGCCTCGTTAAAGTTTCAATTTCGGCATCGCCAATACCTATCTCAGCCAACGACTCCGTCGTGAGTGGTGCAACGATTTCCTCTGCCCGCGTCCTGAACTTTACGAAAATTGGTTTAAGCTCTGAGATCTCTTCTTCAGTTTCTCTGACTTTTGCATTGCTAGTTGGCTCGACAGAATTCTTTAAAACACCGTGGAGAAAGCAGCCGACCTGCAAAGGTTATTTCTTCTTCAGGCTCAGGCGATTGGTGGGCGGCGCTTGCTAGGAACCGCACTAAATCCCGAGGTACTAATCTTCCTCGAAGATCAGAGAGTACCGCGATTATCCACGTTGCTGTGTACGCTTCTCTAGTGCGTTTTCCAGGTATGTCATCTGGACCAAGTTTACTGCCCCAGAGCTTCTCGAGGCGAGTTGCTTTCTCAGAGGAACTTATGAGATTGAAATCGTTAGTCCACAACCCAGGCATCGCCCCCGACTGATCTGCCAGCCATGCCGCCAGTTCAAGCACGTCATCCTCGGTCCATGAAAGTGCAAAAGAATGCGTACTCACGACGGAATTGATCCAAGTTTTGTTTACTGCCGCTTCCACAGTATCTCGTCGAGCGAAAATCAAGGCACCAATTGGTCTGCGGGCTTCAGACCTGAGACGTTGTGGAGCGAGACGAGGATTGCCTCGCATTGCTTTATCTACACCTGGATCAGTAGCTGAGCTATACAGCTCTTCCAAACCCTCAAAAACTGCAATGCATGTTTTGCCCGTGGATCTGAGGAACTCTAGGAACTCACCTCCTACATTTGAGGTGTTAGCACGATACCCAGAACACCAAGCGATCAGGTCCAGCCATAGTTCGACCCACTTTTGCTCAGAGTGATCTTTACTTAATTCATCTTTAAGCCATGCCGTACTCTGATATAGAGGAGATTGGTTCGTCTAGGCCAAGTTCACTTGCCACGGCGATTCTAGCAGCATCGACTTCAGCTTGAAAATTACCGCTGGATTGAATAGAAGCACAAATCGGAAGAAGCGGAGAGTTTACTGCTCCTGTTTTATGAACAAGTTCATTAACGGCTGTATCCCAGTGTCCTTGGGAAATAAAATATCGCGCTGCTAAAGTTTTGCCGGTGCCTTTGGCGCCTTCGCTCACTGCAATGGGGACCTCAGATTGAAATCTTTGAGCTAGGGCAGCAAGTGATTGTGTTACAAGAGGCTTAGGGACCTTTCCATCGGCATTCTCAGCAGCAATCAATTGGTTGGCGAAAGTCGAGAGCAGGCGACGTGCGTCACTGGGCTCAACCTTTTTAGGGGAGCTGATGTCAAGTCTGCCTCTGCTTGAGATATTGAGTTCGGTGGTAATCCAGTGGTCAATACCTGAGCCAATTATTTTAGAGAACCGCTTCCAGTGATTTGGGAAGTGTAGGTTTCCCACTCCTTTGAGGATACTTGAATGTCTGGCAGCTCAGGAACTTCAACTTGTATGTATGGTTCAAGCTCAACTTCATCGCTGAAAATATCGGACTGCGCGGAAATATTTTTCGCCGTATCAGGTACTAGGCTAGACAGCAACTCAATCGTTAATGGTTCAATGAGTTTCTTGTCCAAACCGGCTTGTTTGAATATTGCTGGCACCCTGTTAATTACTATCAGGGGCTTGCGGAGCCAGCCGCCTTGGCGTTTAATTTCTCGCGACAGAAACCTCACCAATCCAGATGTAGCTCTGATCGACTGATCTGCAAAGAGTCGAGACAATTATCGGAGAAACGTTTGGATCCATCGCCATGGTGACGCCTAGAGGTACTAAACCCGCTCGCACATCAACTACTACGCCGCAGCAACCTAACTCTGCGGCAATTTTTGAAAGGATATCGGCTAAAGCAAAGGATGTTCGGGGGTCGAAAGATGCTCAGGACGTATGGAAGAGCTAGCAAGTTCATCAATATTTCTTCTCAAAGGAAGGACGATCAGATTCCCACTGATCGTGTGATCTTTAAGCGCTCAGCAGCGAATGCCACTGTGCCGGGCGCTCCTTCCGACTCCTCTGAGTGGGCAAAGTGTAATGATGTCCTCAAGAGAAATTTTTGGTGTGCCTGCGTAGTTCTCGAATAGGTAGCTAACTCCAGGCGCTTCGAGGTCAGCGTCCACCAGCATCACCGGCCCTTGTGAAAGTTCAGCCCATCGAAGCGAAAATGCGATCGCTGTCGTCGTTCGTCCAGTTCCACCTTTGACACTCAATGCGGCGACAACTGGAACTGGTCGATCAACTAGATTCGCAGGTCGAGCTGGTGAACTCTATAACTCCATCAACAATCCCGAAGGACTGCCTATAGTGATGCTCAGCCTCCTCTTCAATGATTTCGATACCCAGTTCATTGTGATCTAGCGGACCTTCTAGCGCTAAGGACAGAGGTTCAGATTTTAACCTAGTGGGGAATAACACCATCAGCCAACTTAGAATCTCCTGATGATCAGCACCTTTGGTGATTTCAATAATCAATCCAAACCAACCCACTCGAGCCCGGATTACAGTTAGCGGTGTGTTGCAGTCTTCAAATGAAACAGACGCAAACCGTCGAGCTACGTCCATCCATGTCATTGGAGTTTGGTCGATGGGATTCATGTGTTCCTTTTGCACCATTCAATTAATTTTAGGAGCCACTGTATAATCGTGGCCCGTTTCTCTAACTTTTTCGCCATAACGCCATGCTTGATGCAGATCGCTGATTTCGTTTCTCTGGCCATTTCTAACTAGAAAAACCTCTGGAGTGCGCGGTAAGGAGGCCGTAGGGATGTTGAGTGACTTAGTGAGTGCAACGAGATTGTGGATGAAGCTTCGCGCAGCACGGTATGGACCACGCTCCTCTCCAGTATCCTTTAGGTTATTTTTATACATGTAAGCAGCTTTGAGTGCGCATTCCGCTGCATAGAAAAGTAATAGTGCTCCAGACTCAGGGTTGTGCGGTAGTTCGCGACAACCAGAGGTGTGGAGCTCCTCAGCCCTTCGTTTCAAAGTTAAAAGTGGTGGATTGATCAAATTCCAATACCTAGAGCAGAGAATATTTCGGCGAAGAGGCCGTGTCCGTAGGCGTTACAAGGTGTCGGGAAGATAACCTTGATACGATGAAACGTCTACATGACGAGGTAGTGCTTCCTCGTGCAACGCTGTATCCAAGACCGAGCACACTTCGATGAAAATCGGAATTACGCCCGTACGGAAACCCTTACCGTCTCGCCTTGAAACGGTGACCGTCCGCTTTTTGGCCGAAAGCAGCCCCTCTCATCGCAAACCGGTCTACTATGCCTCCCCCGGCAGTGGTTCCAAGCGCTACCGACTCAACTGTTAAAGGTATCGCAATGTCCATCGAGCAAATCTCCCTCCCCAAAGGCGTTGGCCCTCACGCCACCAAGCTGCTCGACGCCATCACCGGCGCCACCACCCATGACGAGCTCAACCGCGCAGGCGGCAAGGCCGAGGGTTTTGTGTTGGGGCTTGAATCCACCAAGGCCATCAAAAGCCAGATCGCCGAGTCGTTGTATGTGGCCTACGACGACGCGGCGGCCCATCGGGCGAGTGAGTTGAAGGGCTGATGATCAGCCGGGGCAGGGCGCTTCGCGGTCGAGGAGTCTGGCGGTGAGGAGTACGCCCAGTTCGCTCAGTTGGTGGATGGCCAGGGCGATGTCGCGGTGTTTGCCGTTGAGGTCTTCGCACAGGTCGAGCAGCAGGGTGCTGACGCTGGTGAAGGTTTCGTAGCTGTTGGTGATGAGGGTTTCGTTGCTGGCGTTGGGTGCGACGCTGAAAAGTGCGGCTGAATCTGGTGCGGCCTTATACATGTTTGAATTCCGTCTAGGGCCGCCATCCTTTAGCTACTAAACAAAAGGGTGGCAGCTGTGCGCAGGTTAGTAGACCGGGGAATCCAAACGAAAGCCGGCGCGCCCGAAGGCGCCCTGCGCACAGCCACCATCAAGTACAGACTGGAATGTCTGGTTGATAACGCTTGTGCACTTTTGTCTGGATAAACCGTCAGGCTACTAAACCCGATCCCCGAGATGTCGGCGACCGAGCCACCTTAGAGACGGCTACCCAGGTGCACAAGTCGGCGGATTCTGACGCACGCGTAGGCAATGCAGCAAGTTGGAGTCGCTCGATTTTCGCTTGTGAGAACGTGTACAGTCGGCTCCTGGACAAGGACTGCTTACCAAGGACGCACCATGACATTGACCGTCGACACCTTCCTCGAACTGGCCATGGCCAACCCCATCAACGCCGAAATCACCGCGCGTCTACCCGACCTCGGTGTGGACCAGTGCATGCTCACGGCGGGTTGTCTGTTCCAGGCGGTGTGGAATCACCAGATGAAGCTACCGGCCGATCAGGGGGTGAAAGACTACGACGTCTTTTACTTCGATACGGACCTGTCCTACGAGGCGGAGGACGCGGTGATTCGCCGGGCTGACGGCTTGTTCAAGGACCTGGGCGTGAATGTGGAGGTCAAGAACCAGGCGCGGGTGCACCTTTGGTATGGGCAGCGCTTCGGTCGGCCTTACCCACAATTGCAATCGGCCCGGCAGGGGGTGGATCGTTACCTGGTGGCGGGGACGTGCATCGCGTTGGATATCGCCAGCGGTGAGGTGTACGCCCCGTATGGGCTGGCGGATGTGGAGCAAGGGGTGTTGCGGATCAACCCGTTGCATCCGGAGCAGGCGCTGTTTGCTGAGAAGGCCAGGAGTTATCAGGCGCGGTGGCCTTGGCTCACGATTGTGGAGCCGTCGGCCGGGCAATAGGGCTTTAGTGAGAGGGCGATGCAGGTGCCTTGGCCAGGCAAGGAGACTGAGGCGATCCCATCGCAGCCTCGCTGGGGCTCGACAGCTCCCACCGGTTAATCCCGTGGTGCCAGCGGCTTTTTATCCGGCAGTGAGGCTGAGCAGCCATCCCAGCCCAGCGCTTGCCGCCACCACCAGCCACGGCGGCAACTTCCAGGCCATCAACGCCACCAGCGCGAGCACGGCCAAACCGAGGTCGTAGACGCTGAAAATCGCGCTGGTCCACACCGGGCGATACAGCGCGGCCAACAGCAGGCCCACCACGCCGGCATTCACGCCGGTCAGGGCGGCTTGGGTGCGTGGGCTGCGGCGCAGGGTTTCCCAAAAGGCAGGGCGCCGAACACCA
Source organism: Pseudomonas sp. S3_A03 (assembly GCF_054668275.1). Classification (NCBI taxonomy): domain Bacteria; kingdom Pseudomonadati; phylum Pseudomonadota; class Gammaproteobacteria; order Pseudomonadales; family Pseudomonadaceae; genus Pseudomonas; species Pseudomonas sp. S3_A03. The sequence goes on along the minus strand of NZ_CP162753.1, from coordinate 2,083,807 downwards.
GCAGGAACGATGGGGCGAAGATGGCGGGCAGGCGAATCAGGCCGCCCAGCCAGCCGTTCGGGTCAGGTTGCATGGCGGCGCCGAGGAAAGCCGCGAACGTGAACAGAGGGCCGGGCACGGCTTGGGCGGCGCCGTAGCCGGCGAGGAACAGGTCGTTGCTGATCCACTGCGGCGGCACCACTTCGGCTTGCAGCAGCGGCAGCACCACGTGGCCGCCGCCGAACACCAATGCACCGGCGCGGTAGAAGGCGTCTACCAGCGCCAGGCCTTGGTTGGGCAGGTTTTGCGCCAGCAGCGGCAAGGCCATCAGCAACAGCGCAAACAGCAGTAGCCACAGGGCGCCGGTGCGACGGCGGATGGGCATGGGCAGCGCTTCGTGTTCGGCGTTCGGCGTGGGTTTTAAAAGCAGCAGGCCGATCATGCCGGTGACCACAATCACGCCCACCTGGCCCCAGGCGGAAGGCTCGAGCAAGGCCACGCCACCGGCGATCAGCATCAGCATGAGGCGGGCCGCGCCCTGGCACAGATTGCGCGCCATGCCCCACACGGCTTGGGCGACCACGGCCACAGCGACCACTTTAAGGCCGTGCAGCACGCCGGGCGGCAGGGCGCTGCTGTGGTGCGCAATGCCCAGGGCGAACAGCACCAGCAGCACGGCGGATGGCAAGGTGAACCCGGCCCAGGCGGCCACGGCACCGCCATAACCCGCCCGCGACAGGCCCAGAGCGATGCCGACCTGACTGCTGGCGGGGCCGGGCAGGTTGGCACAGCGCGACCAGGTCGGCATAGCTGCGCTCACTGAGCCAGCGCCGCCGCGTCACGAACTCGGCGCGAAAATAGCCGAGGTGGGCGATGGGGCCGCCGAACGAGGTGAGGCCCAGGCGCAGGAAGATCAGGAACACCGACCAGGGGCTGTTGGAGCAATCGGCGCGGGTGTTGGTCACGGTTGGGGTCTCTGGTGGTGCTCAAAAAAGGTGGAAGAGTGCCATTTTTGCCGCCGTTATTGAATTTATTCGCGGTAGTTCGAGTCACTCAAGCATAGCGTTGCTTTCTACCCTCCAGCTCAAGGACCGACCATGACCTTCTTCATCTTCCTGCTCGCCTGCGCCGCCGCCGCCAGCACCGGCATTATCTTCAAGCCCGGCGCCTGGTACGAATCCCTGGTCAAGCCCAGCTTCACCCCGCCCAATTGGCTGTTCCCGGTCGCGTGGACCATCATCTACCTGCTGCTGGCCTGGGCCGGTTATCGTCTGAGCCTGATACCGGGCAGCGAAATGGTGTTGGCGCTGTGGGCCGCACAAATCGCCTTGAACACCTTGTGGACGCCGGTGTTCTTCGGTGCCCATCGCCTGCTCGCCGGCATGGTGGTTATCGTGCTGCTATGGCTCACCGTGGCGGCGATGGTGGTATTGGCGGTGCGCCTGGACCTGATCACCGGCTTGATCCTGTTCCCGTACCTGGCGTGGCTCTGCGTGGCGGCGGCGCTGAATTTCTCGATCTTGCGCAATAACCGCTGATGGCTCACAAACTCTGGCCTGCGAGCGAGGCTGAACTGGCCCAAATGCGCCGCTTCAATCAAAAGCTCGCGTGGATGCCGCGCTTTAAAATCCGCAACCGCGTCACACCGCGTCTGATCCAGGCGCTGTTGCGTGCAAGCCAAACGTTCAAGCAGGCGCCCGTGGTCGAATGCAAAGTGGTGGCGGGCGTGCCCGTGCGCATCCTGCGCCCGAGCGGCCCGCCCAAGGGGGTGGTACTGGATATTCACGGCGGCGGTTGGGTGATCGGCAATGCGCAGATGGACGACGACCTCAACCTCGGCATGGTCAACGCGTGCGACGTGGCGGTGGTGTCGGTGGATTATCGGCTGGCGGTGGATACGCCGGTTGAAGGGCTGTTGGAGGACTGCCTGGCGGCGGCGCATTGGTTGCTCGCCGAGGAAGAGTTTGCGCATTTGCCGGTGGTCTTCGTCGGCGAATCGGCCGGCGGGCATCTGGCGGCGGCGACGTTGCTGGTGTTCAAACAATGGCCAGAGTTGCTCAAACGGGTAAGCGGTGCGGTGTTGTATTACGGCGTTTACGATTTGACTGGCACACCGAGCGTGCGCCAGGCCGGGCCGAGCACGTTATTGCTGGACGGGCCGGGGATGGTCGAGGCGTTGCGCTTGCTCACGCCGGGATTAAGTGATGAACAGCGCAGGCAACCGCCGTTGTCGCCGTTGTATGGCGACTTTGAAGGTATGCCGCCAGCGTTGATGTTCGTGGGCGAGTTGGACCCGCTCAGGGACGACACGTTGCTCATTGCTGAACGATGGCCGCAGGCCGAGGCCCATCTGCTGCCGGAGTCGGCGCACGGGTTCATTCATTTTCCGGTGGCGATGGCGGATGAGGTGTTGGGGTATGGCCGAAGGTGGATCACGAAACGTATCAATGGCGAACAATAAAGCCGTTCGCCACAACGGCTGATCGGCATGATTTAAAAGGCTAGGCAGGCGGAAAGTCCTTATAGCACTTTGGCAGGTATCCCCAGATTCTCAGCACACATATCCACCCATTTTTCAGGCCGCCATTAGTGAAGTTTGGCCAGACGTGACGGTCGGCGGGCGCATGGTGGGCTGTTTGTTGTGGGTTTCCCAGCGCTGATCTTTGCTGCCCGACGGCATGGTCGCTCAGTTAGAGCGCAACCGCAGTATTTGCGCCCCATCAAACGGGTCCGTCAGGTAGTGCCCCTGCACGCCGAACGTGTCCTGCAGGCGTTGCGGTGTGAGTACATCCATCGGCTTGCCCAGCGCCACCAATCGCCCGCGATCCAGCACGGCCAACCGATCACAGGTCAGTGCCTGGTTGAGATCGTGCAGCGCAATCAATGTCGTCACCGGCAGCGCCTGGACGCCTTTCAAAATCGCCAGTTGATGCTGGATATCCAGATGGTTGGTCGGCTCATCCAGCAACAGAATCTGTGGCCGTTGCGCCAGGGCACGGGCGATGTGCACGCGTTGGCGCTCGCCGCCGGAGAGGCTGCGCCAGGCGCGTTGGCTCAGGTGGGTGGCGTCCACGTCGTGCAGGGCCTGGCGCACGATTGTGTCGTGGTCGTGTGACCATGGGCTCAGCGCCGACAGCCAGGGTGTGCGGCCCAGCGCCACGGCGTCGAACACGCGGATCGCGTCGTCGGTGTCGGCCTGCTGCTCCACCACCGCCAACTGTTGCGCGATGGTGCGGCGCGAGAGGTCGCCCAGGCGTTGGCCGCCCAGTCGCACCTCGCCGCTGGCGGGCGTACGCAAGCCCGCCAGCAGTTTGAGCAGGGTGGATTTGCCGGAACCGTTCGGGCCGACGATGCCCAAGGTTTCACCCAGGTTTACCTCCAGGTGAATCTCGCGCAGCAACTCGGCCTCGCGCACCTTGAAGCCCAGGCCCGTGCAACTGAGCACTGTCATCGGGCATTCCTCCGGCCGATCAGGATCAGCGCAAACACCGGCGCGCCGACCAGCGCCGTGACCACGCCCACCGGGATCACCTGGCCCTTGATCAAGGTGCGCGATAGCACATCGGCCGCGATCAGGAACAAGGCGCCGCCCAACGCACTGGCCGGCAGCAGTCGCGAGTGCCCGGTGCCGAGCAACAAGCGCACGGCGTGGGGGATCACCAGGCCGACAAAGCCAATGGAGCCGACAATCGACACCATCACCGCGGTGACCAGCGCGGCGCAGCCCACCAGCACAAACTGTACGCGGCGCACCGCAATGCCGAGGGACGCCGCCGAGTCGCTGCCGAAGGTAAACGCATCCAGCGCACGCCGGTGCCACAGGCGCACGGCCAAGCCCGCCACGGCGACCGGCACCGCCAGCCACACCGACGGCCAGCGCACGCCGCTGAGGTTGCCGAGCAGCCAGAACAGGATGCCGCGCGCCTGTTCCGAGCTGGCGGACTTGGTGATCAGGAATGCGGTGAGCGCATTGAACAGCTGCGAGCCGGCGATGCCCGCGAGGATGATCTGCCCGGTGCCGCTCATGGAGCCACTGGCCCGCGCCAATAAAATCACCAGGGCGAATGCCGCCATGGCCCCGACAAACGCGCCGGCCGACAGCGAAACCAAGCCGCCGCCCACGCCCATCAACGCCACCAGCACCGCGCCGGTCGAGGCGCCGGCGCTGATGCCCAACAAGTACGGGTCGGCCAACGGGTTACGCAACAACGATTGCAGAATCACCCCGCAGGTGGCCAGCCCGGCGCCGCAGGCGGCGGCGACCAGGGTGCGCGTGAGGCGGTAGTTCCACACCACGCCTTCGTCGATGGGGTCCAGCAGGTAGCCGGCGTTCCACAGTTTATTGGCGAGCACCTGCAACACCACCTGCGGTTCGATGGCGGTTTCGCCGATGGCCACGCCGGCGAGGACGGCGGCCAGCAGCAGCGCGAGGGCGAGTAGGGTACGGATCATTTGGGCAGGTTGTAGCCGTCGATGGCCGCGGCCAGTTGTTCAAGGCCATCAAAGGTGCGCAGGCTTGCCTGCAGCGCCAGGGCATCGAGGATGATGATGCGGTTGTTTTTTACCGCGTCCATGTTGCGCGTGACCGGGTCGCTGCGCAGGAAGGCGAGTTTCTTTTCATGGTCGTCGGCGGGGTAGCGGCGGCGGTCCATGCGGGCGATCACCAGGAAGGTCGGGTTGGCTTTGGCGAGGGTCTCCCAGCCGACGGCGGGCCACTCTTCATCGGACTGCACCACGTTGTGCAAACCGAGGGTTTCCAACATGAATTCGGGAACGCCCTTGTGCCCGGCCACATAAGGGTCGCTGGCCATCTCGGCGCTGGAGAACCAGACCAGTGCGCTGGCGTGTTTCAAGCCCTTGCCTTGCGCGGTGGCGACGGATTTGGCCAGGCGCGCTTTGAGTTCGTCGTTCAGTTGTTGGCCGCGATCCTGCACGTCGAAGATCTGCGCCAGTTGGTGGATGCTTTTGTAGATCGTCTCGATGCGGAACGGCTCCAGCCGCGTGCCGTCGGCGCCGACCAGGTTGTCTTTGCCTTCACAGTCGGAGGGCAGCAGGTAGGTGGGGATTTGCAATTCATGGAACTGCTCGCGCGTGCCCACCACCCCTTGCGCGCCGACCACCCATTCCAGCTCGGCCGCCACCAGTTGCGGGCGCTTGGCGATCACCGCTTCAAAGCTCGGCTCGTTGTTGGCCAGGCGGTCGATGCCGTCGTTCTGCGCCTTGAACGGCGCCAACACGCTGTTGAACCACAGCGAGGTGCCGACCACTTTGTCACCCACGCCCAGGGCGTAGAGCATTTCGGTGGCGGCCTGGCCGATGGTCACGCTGCGCTCGGGGGCGTGCTGGAAGGTCACGGTGCTGCCGCAGTTTTCGACCGCCAGCGGGTAATGAGTGGGCGCCGCTTGGGCCAGGGCACATAAGCCCAGCCCGGCGATCAGGGCGGTAACGCGTGGCAGCATGGGGCAATCTCCGTGTGAACCGTACGTGCAGCAGGGGCGTTACGGCTCGGAAATACGCCCTCGAACGCTGCCGCTCGGGCAGGCGAGGATGTCCTTCCCGGACACCCCGCCGGTGAGTGATGTTGCTGGGCCGGCAGGTCTCCTGACTGATGCGTCGTCGCCTCGCTCCGGCCTTCCCGGACGGTGTCCAGTGGCATGAAGGAGCAGGCTCGGCATCTACAGTTGCGGGGGCAGTTTCGATTGGCGCCGCGTGCGGCGTTTCGAATTCCCTATTAGTCCCGTTTGGGAACCGGCGCGGTATGGTAGTCCATCTTGGGCGCTGGGTGGAGGTACAATTCGGGTCCGTCCATAACCAACCCAAGGAAGGCCATGTTGATACGTCTGGGAATAGTGCCACTGTTGTTTTGCATGAGCGCACACGCCGCTGACCCTGCGCTCGCCCGCTACACCGACGCGATCGGCGACAGGGCCCGCGCCATCGCCCAGTTGGATGACGCAACCATTCTTGCCGAGGAAGCCAAACTGGCGCCCATCGCCAGTGACCTGTTGCGCAAGGTCGCGCCGCTGATCCGCAAGGGCGGCACCGGCACTGCGGTCCAGGAATTTTTACTCGACCAGTACGCACAGCACGGCTGGCTGCCGATGATGTTCGGTTATCGCGGCTACCCGGCAGCGGTGGCGGTGTCGGTGAATAACCAGGTGAGCGCCGCGCCGCCCACCGATGTGCCGTTCCCGGACGCGGCGCTGGTAAAAGTGGAGTTGATCGCGGCATCGGCGCAGGCCCATGTTGCTCAGGTCTGGACGTTTGCCACACCCAATGCCACCCCGGCGCAACGCCAATTGCTGATGACTGCGCGCCGTGCGCTGGCCAACGGAGTCGCCCACGTTCAGGGCGGCGAGCGGCTGGCCAATGTGGGGGCGGCGATACAACAGGAACTGGACGCGGGCCATGCCGTCGCGGTGCGTGAGTTTGCGGGCTATGCCATGGGGCAGGCGCGCATACAAAAGCCGCAAGTGCTCGGTTACAAGGTCGAGGGTGACAGCCCGTTGATGCAACCCGGGCAAGTGCTCAACGTGTATGTGATCGCCAAGGCGGGCACCGTTGGTGTGAGGTATCAGCCACCGGACTTTTGGAGCCTGCTCTCCACGGACGGTGCCGACGGCGTGATGTTGTCGGCGATGGTCGAGGTGACGGCAGATGGGCACCGGCTGCTTAGCCGGATGCTGGATTGATGCGCTGTACCGCCCTGCGAATGCTTGGGCGATGGGGTGATACGCAGTGATGGCTCAATGATATTATTTGCCGCGCCCTTTCGATTCGCCCCCAGGCACTGGATGCCCACACCCGCAGCCAGTTAAACGCACGCCTGACTGACCGCACCGCGGCCTATATCACAACCAGCAATCAGTCGTTCCGGGCGGCCACGGACGCCCACATTAACCGCATGGCCTTGATGGATCGCCAATACGATGTCTGCGCACGCCACCCGGATTGCTGGGATGCACCAGTCAAGCACTAGCCTCGATACGTCATACACAGGGAGTCAGTCATGAATGCTGATCAATGGATTGTTTTGTTCGAGCGGGCCTTTCGTGAAATGGGCGATAAACTCGAACAGGTGTTGCAACTGAACAGTTGCCGCGAGCACTGGATTCAGGCCGAAATCAGCTTGTATGCCTGGTTCAAGAATGACATCAGCCTCTGGACCGATTTGCCGATTGGCGAGCGGCGCAAAGCCGACCTGTATGCCCTGGACGACAGTGGCTCAACGAGCATGGTTGCTGAAATCAAGTGTCTGGGCGACATATCCCAAGCCAAGTGCCTGGAGGGCAATTGGTCAGTGAGGGGCTGATGTTGAGCGGTTGCGCTCATTCGAATGCCCGGTCCGGTTGTTTGTGCTGGTGATTGCCAAAGGTGAGCGCGAGACCAACACCGGACGACGCCTTCGCGGGGATGAGTGGGTAGATGGGCGTGACTGCGTCAACGTAGACCTGGGGTTTGCCTTGATCCGCCTGTGGGCGCTTTGACGCAGCTGCTTTCCTGTCGGGCATGCGACTGGCTTACTGCGCGAGCAACGGCTGGAAGCAAGTAAGGGCATGCTGCAAAAGCAGTGGGGGAAGTGACGGTCGATTGGTCGAAAAGCACCGCAGGTCAAAGGTGGGAGCACGCCCGCTCCCACAGTTGACGGGTGTTGCCTGTTTTATTTGCGATCCCGCCACACCGTCTGTGCATTGCAGAACTCGCGCACACCAAAGTGCGACAGCTCGCGGCCGAACCCGCTCTTTTTCACGCCACCAAACGCCACGCGTGGGTCGGAGACGCTGAAGGCGTTGACGAAGATCCCGCCGGTTTCCAACTGATTGGCAATATCCCGCGCCTTGGCCGCGTCGGTGGTGAAAATGCTGGCGGTGAGGCCGAATTCGCTGTCATTGGCCAGCGCCACCGCGTGGTCAGCGTCGCGGGCGGTGATGATCGAGGCCACCGGCCCGAACAGCTCCTGTTTGAACGAGGTCATCTGGTCGGTGACGTCTGCCAGTACGGTCGGTTCGTAATAGTTACCGGCCCCTGCGACTTTATTGCCGCCCAATAACAATGTGGCGCCTTCTTGCAGAGTGGCCTGGACCTGGCCGTGCAACTCGTCCCGCAGGTCGAAGCGGGCCATCGGGCCGACGTAGGTGTCGGCTGAGGTCGGGTCGCCCATCACCATGGCGCGGCTGGCCTCGACGAATTTGGCGGTGAAGGCTTCGACCACACCGGCCTCAATGATCAGGCGCTTGGCGGCGGCGCAAACTTGGCCGCTGTTTTGGAAGCGGCCAATCAGCGCGGCCTGTACGGCGGCGTCGAGGTCGGCATCGTTGAGCACGATGAACGGGTCGGAGCCGCCCAGTTCCAGCACGCATTTTTTCAGCGCCGCGCCCGCCTGGGAGCCGATGGCGATGCCGGCACGCACACTGCCGGTGAGGGTGACGGCAGCGATGCGCGGGTCGGCGATGGCGCTGGACACACCCTCGGTGGTCACGTTGATCACTTCAAACAGGCCTTCGATAAAACCGGCTTTCTGGAAGGCTTGCTGGATCAGGTAGGCGCTGCCCATCACGTTCGGCGCGTGTTTGAGCACGTAGGTATTGCCGGCGAGCAGCGTCGGCACGGCGCCGCGCAGTACTTGCCATACCGGGAAGTTCCACGGCATCACGGCGAGGATCGGGCCCAGCGGGCGGTATTCGATGTGGGCAGTGCCGTTGTCCACCAGGGTTGGCTCCGGCTCAAGCATGGCCGGGCCTTGGGCGGCGTACCATTCACTCAGTTGCGCGCATTTTTCGATTTCGGCACGGGCCTGGGCAATGGGCTTGCCCATTTCCAGGGTGATCATCTGTGCCATGGTTTCGGCTTGACCGCGCAGCGCGGTCGCCAGGCCCAGCAGCAGTTCGGCGCGTTGGCTCACCGGTGTACGGCGCCAGGTGCGGAAGGCACCCGTGGCGCGGTTGAGCGCTGTGTCCAATTGCGAGGCGGTCTCGTACGGGTAGCTGCCGACCGTTTCGCCGTTGGCGGGGTTGATCGACAGGGCGTGGGTCTGGGAGGAAATCGCGTTCATGGCACCGTCCTGTAAGTACGTTGGGATGGTGGTGAGCGTACGGGGCTGGATGTTTTCTGGAAACTGAATAATATTAAGCAATACATTCACGATTGGAGAATGACTTGGATCTGGTGCAGCTGGAAATTTTCAAGGCGGTTGCCGAGCAAGGCAGCATCAGCGCCGCCGCGCAGTTGATTCATCGGGTGCCGTCGAACCTCACCACGCGCATCAAGCAATTGGAGCAGGACCTGGGCGTGGAGTTGTTTATCCGTGAAAAGAGCCGTTTGCGCCTGTCGCCGGCCGGGTGGAATTTCCTCGGCTATGTGCGGCGTATTCTCGACCTGGTACAAGAGGCCCGCGCCACGGTGGCGGGGGAGGAGCCCCAGGGCGCGTTTGCCTTGGGTTCGCTGGAGAGCACGGCGGCGGTGCGTATTCCGGCGTTGCTGGCGGCATATAACCAGAAACACACCAAGGTCGAGTTGGACCTGAGCACGGGGCCTTCGGGCACGATGATCGAAGGCGTGTTGTCGGGGCGGTTGACGGCGGCGTTTGTCGACGGCCCGGTGTTGCACTCGACGCTGGAGGGCGTGGCGGTGTTCGAGGAAGAGATGGTGGTGATTGCGCCGCTGCATCATGCGCCGATCACGCGGGGCAGGGAGGTCAACGGCGAGAACATTTACACGTTCCGTTCCAACTGCTCTTACCGACACCACTTCGAGCGCTGGTTTGCGCAGGACGGCGCGGTGCCGGGCAAGATCTTCGAGATCGAGTCGTACCACGGCATGCTCGCGTGCGTCAGCGCCGGTGCCGGCTTGGCACTGATGCCGCGCAGTATGTTGGAAAGCATGCCGGGGTCGGCTGCGGTGAGTGTATGGCCGTTGGCCGACAGCTTTCGCCTGTTGAATACCTGGTTGATCTGGCGGCGCGGCACGGTGTCGCAGAGTTTGAACAGCTTTGTAAAGTTATTGGAGGAGCGCGGGCTGGTAGCGGCGTGAATCGAAGGCGGGAGTAGGCAAGCCATCTCCCACATCTTGTTGTGTATCAGCCGCCGAACTGGAAGGTGCCCATGGCCAGCTTCGCCATGATTGCCGTCGCGCCCAGTTGCACCAGCCATAAGGCCAATCCGCCGAGAAACACCCCCAGGGCCACTTGCAGCACGAGGCTTTTCTGGCGTTTGGCTTGCGGGGCGCGTGGGGTGTAGTCGTGCAGTTCGTCGCGGTCGGCGCGCAGGTCCAGGTCGTCGTTTCTCATAGGGCTCTCACAGCAAAGGGGCGATCAGGGGCAGTCTAGGGGAGCAGGGTGTTTTCCGACAGGCATTAAAAAAGGGAAGCCGCGGCTTCCCTTCGTATAGCGCCGTCAGGGTTATAGAACCTGAACGATTGCCTTTGTTACCGCGTCAATGTTCGACTGGTTCAGCGCCGCCACACAGATACGCCCGGTATCCAGCGCGTAGATGCCGAACTCGGTGCGCAAACGGGTGACTTGCTCAACGGTCAGGCCGGAGTAGGAGAACATCCCACGCTGGCGGCCGACGAAGCTGAAGTCGTGGCCTGGAGCGGCCTTGGCCAGTGCGGCGACCATCTGCTCGCGCATGCCACGGATGCGCAGGCGCATCTCGGCCAGTTCGGCTTCCCACTGGGCGCGCAACTCGGGGTTGTTGAGCACTGCCGCCACAATCGCTGCGCCATGGGTCGGCGGGTTGGAATAGTTGGTGCGGATCACACGCTTGACCTGGGACAGGATGCGCGCGCTTTCTTCCTTGGAGTCGCCGACGATCGACAGCGCGCCCACGCGCTCGCCGTACAGCGAGAACGATTTGGAGAACGAACTGGAAACGAAGAAGGTCAGGCCCGATTCCGCGAACAGACGCACGGCAGCAGCGTCTTCGTGGATGCCATCACCAAAGCCCTGGTAGGCCATGTCGAGGAACGGCACCAGATTGTTGGCCTTGACCACGTCCAGCACGTTTTGCCAGTCGGCCGGGCTCAGGTCGACGCCGGTCGGGTTGTGGCAGCAGGCGTGCAGGACCACGATGGACTGGGGTGGCAGGGCTTTGAGGTCTTCGAGCAGGCCGGCACGGTTCACATCGTGGGAGGCTGCGTCGTAGTAGCGGTAGTTCTGCACCGGGAAGCCGGCGGTTTCGAACAGTGCGCGGTGGTTTTCCCAGCTTGGGTCGCTGATGGCAACGACCGCGTCAGGCAGCAGTTGCTTGAGGAAGTCCGCGCCGAGCTTCAGCGCGCCGGTACCGCCGACAGCTTGCACGGTGACCACGCGGCCGGCTTGCAGCAATGGCGACTCGCCGCCGAACAGCAGGGTTTGCACCGCCTTGTCGTACGCGGCGATGCCGTCGATCGGCAAGTAGCCACGGGCGGCGTGTTGTGCCACGCGAATGGCTTCCGCTTCGGCAACGGCACGCAAGAGTGGAATCTTCCCCTCCTCGTCGCAGTAAACGCCGACGCCAAGGTTGACCTTGGTGGTTCGTGTATCGGCGTTGAATGCTTCGTTGAGGCCCAGGATAGGATCGCGTGGTGCCATTTCGACAGCGGAGAACAGGCTCATTTTTGCGGCAGCTCTATGGGGGAAGGGAGGGACGTGTCGCGCTCCAGCCGAATGCACTAGAGCGGTGCACAAACGGGGAGCTAGTATAGAGGCCATCACGGCTGAGAGCGACAACCGAAATGGCTTTTCGGCCAAGTTTTTCGGTTTATTTGCTGACCGTCAGTCTTATTGCAACATTGCGCCAGGATCGCGGGGTAGGGCGATTGCCTTGAAACCCGTCACATTCGTCTCCACTTCTACAGCTATCATGGTTTTTTCCTACTGCCCGCTCTGAAACTTCGCGGGTCGTGGTCTATTTCGTCCCCGACGGGTCTACAGTCCGGGGTGACTTCACGAGGTACGTTATGTCGGATTTCCAACTCGTCACCCGTTTTGAACCCGCCGGCGATCAGCCGGAAGCCATTCGTCAGATGGTCGAGGGCATCGAGGCCGGCCTGGCGCACCAGACGTTGCTGGGGGTGACCGGTTCAGGCAAGACCTTCAGCATTGCCAATGTGATCGCGCAGATCAACCGCCCGACGCTGGTGCTGGCGCCGAACAAGACCCTCGCCGCGCAGTTGTACGGCGAGTTCAAGGCGTTCTTCCCGAACAACGCGGTGGAGTACTTCGTCTCCTATTACGACTACTACCAGCCCGAAGCCTATGTGCCGTCCTCCGATACCTTTATCGAGAAGGATGCGTCGATCAACGACCATATCGAGCAGATGCGCCTGTCGGCGACCAAGGCGCTGCTGGAGCGCAAGGACGCGATCATCGTCACCACGGTGTCGTGCATCTACGGCCTGGGCAGCCCGGAAACCTATTTGAAGATGGTGCTGCACGTCGATCGCGGCGACAAACTCGACCAGCGCGAATTGCTGCGCCGTCTGACCAGCCTGCAATACACCCGCAACGACATGGATTTTGCCCGCGCCACGTTCCGCGTGCGCGGTGATGTGATCGACATCTACCCGGCCGAATCCGACCTGGAAGCGATCCGCATTGAACTGTTCGACGATGAAGTCGAGAGCCTCTCGGCCTTCGACCCGTTGACCGGCGAGGTGATCCGCAAGTTGCCGCGCTTTACCTTCTACCCGAAAAGCCACTATGTGACGCCGCGTGAAACCCTGATGGGCGCTATCGAGGGTATCAAGGTTGAATTGGCCGAGCGCCTGGAGTACCTGCGCGCCAACAACAAGCTGGTGGAGGCTCAGCGCCTGGAACAGCGCACCCGCTTTGACCTGGAGATGATCCTTGAGCTGGGCTACTGCAACGGCATCGAAAACTACTCGCGTTACCTCTCGGGTCGCGATTCGGGGGCGCCGCCGCCGACGCTCTATGACTACCTGCCGGACGACGCATTGCTGGTGATCGACGAATCCCACGTCAGCGTGCCGCAAGTGGGGGCGATGTATAAGGGCGACCGCTCGCGCAAGGAAACCTTGGTGGAGTACGGCTTCCGCCTGCCGTCGGCGCTGGATAACCGGCCGATGCGCTTCGACGAATGGGAAGCCATCAGCCCGCAGACCATCTTTGTTTCGGCAACGCCCGGCAACTACGAGGCCGAACATGCCGGCCGCGTGATCGAGCAACTGGTGCGCCCCACCGGCCTGGTGGACCCTGAGATCGAGATCCGCCCGGCGCTGACGCAGGTCGACGATCTGCTCTCGGAAATCAACAAGCGCGTGGCCCTGGAAGAACGTGTGCTGGTGACCACGCTGACCAAGCGCATGTCCGAAGACTTGACCGATTACCTGGCCGACCACGGCGTGCGTGTGCGCTACCTGCACTCGGACATCGATACCGTGGAGCGCGTGGAGATCATCCGCGACCTGCGCCTGGGCACTTTTGATGTGCTGGTGGGGATCAACCTGCTGCGTGAGGGCCTGGACATGCCGGAGGTGTCGCTGGTGGCGATCCTGGATGCCGACAAGGAGGGCTTCCTGCGCTCCGAGCGCTCGCTGATCCAGACCATCGGCCGCGCCGCGCGTAACCTCAATGGTCGCGCGATTCTTTATGCGGACCGCATTACCGGCTCCATGGAGCGGGCGATCGGCGAGACCCAGCGGCGTCGCGACAAGCAGATCGCGTTCAACCTGGAAAACGGCATCACCCCCAAGGGTGTGTTCAAAGACGTCGCCGACATCATGGAAGGCGCCACCGTGCCCGGCTCGCGCAGCAAGAAGCGCAAGGGCATGGCCAAGGCCGCCGAGGAAAGCGCCAAGTACGAGAACGAACTGCGCTCGCCGAGTGAGATCACCAAGCGCATTCGTCAACTGGAAGAGAAGATGTACCAGTTGGCGCGGGACCTGGAGTTCGAAGCGGCGGCGCAGACGCGCGATGAGATTGGCAAGTTGCGCGAGCGCTTGCTGGCTGTTTGATTGGGGGTGATGCCACTGGCCTCATCGGGGGCAAGCCCCCTCCCACATTTGACTGTATTCGCACATCAATGTGAGAGGGGGCTTGCCCCCGACGGCCGCGCCTCGGTTTTCCAGAAATCCCCCAGGCTGTTACCATTCGCCTCTTGTTTCAATTTTCAGTTTTATTGCCCATTCGAGACCCGCCATGACCACCGTCCGCACGCGCATCGCGCCATCGCCTACTGGGGATCCCCACGTCGGTACTGCCTACATCGCCTTGTTCAACTACTGCTTTGCCAAGCAGCACGGCGGTGAGTTCATCCTGCGGATCGAAGACACCGATCAACTGCGTTCCACCCGCGAGTCGGAACAGCAGATCTTCGATGCCCTGCGCTGGTTGGGCATCACCTGGGCCGAAGGCCCGGACGTCGGCGGCCCGCATGGCCCGTATCGCCAGAGCGAGCGCAGCGATATCTACAAGCAATACACCCAGCAACTGGTAGACATGGGCCATGCGTTCCCGTGCTTCTGCACCGCCGAAGAACTCGATCAGATGCGCGCCGAGCAACAGGCCCGTGGCGAAACCCCGCGCTACGATGGCCGTGCGCTGCTGTTGTCGAAGGAAGAAGTGGCGCGCCGCCTGGCCGCCGGCGAGCCCCATGTGATCCGTATGAAGGTGCCGAGCGAAGGTGTGTGCGTGGTGCCGGACATGCTGCGCGGCGACGTCGAGATCCCGTGGGACCGCATGGACATGCAAGTGCTGATGAAGACCGACGGCCTGCCGACGTACTTCCTGGCCAACGTCGTCGACGACCACCTGATGGGCATCACTCACGTACTGCGCGGCGAAGAATGGCTGCCCTCGGCACCTAAGCTGATCCTGCTCTACGAATATTTCGGCTGGGAACAGCCGCAGTTGTGCTACATGCCGTTGCTGCGTAACCCGGACAAGAGCAAGCTGTCCAAGCGCAAGAACCCGACCTCGGTGACCTTCTACGAGCGTATGGGCTTCATGCCTGAGGCCATGCTCAACTACCTGGGCCGCATGGGCTGGTCGATGCCGGACGAGCGTGAGAAGTTCTCGCTGCAGGAAATGGTCGACAATTTCGACCTGTCCCGCGTGTCCCTCGGCGGGCCGATCTTCGATATCGAGAAATTGTCGTGGCTCAACGGCCAGTGGCTGCGTGACTTGCCGGTGCAAGAGTTCGCCAGCCGTGTGCAGCAGTGGGCGTTGAACCCTGAGTACATGATGAAGATCGCGCCGCTGGTGCAGGGCAGGGTGGAGACGTTCAGCCAGGTTGCACCCTTGGCCGGTTTCTTCTTTGCTGGCGGCGTGAACCCGGATGCCACGTTATTCGAGTCCAAGAAACTCTCGGGCGATCAGGTTCGTCAGTTGATGCAGTTGATCCTGTGGAAGCTCGAAAGCCTGCGCCAGTGGGAGAAGGACGCGATCACCGCGACGATCCAGGCGGTGGTGGAATCCCTGGAGCTGAAATTGCGCGACGCCATGCCGCTGATGTTTGCCGCGATCACCGGGCAGGCCAGTTCGGTGTCGGTGCTCGATGCGATGGAAATCCTCGGCCCGGACCTCACGCGTTTCCGTCTGCGCCAAGCCCTTGATTTGCTTGGTGGTGTGTCGAAGAAAGAAAACAAAGAGTGGGAAAAGCTGCTGGGCGCTATCGCTTAAGCAGGCTGTTGCAACGGCGAAACCCCGGTTTTCCGGGGTTTCGCCGGTAAGTGATTGTTATCCCGGCAAAAAACTTTGGAAATTGTTGAAAATAAATTTGACACACTTCCAAACCGCCATTAAGATTCGCCCCGTCCTCACCGATGAGGGGCTATAGCTCAGCTGGGAGAGCGCTTGCATGGCATGCAAGAGGTCAACGGTTCGATCCCGTTTAGCTCCACCAATTTACAGGTTCAAGGTCTGGCCACACCGTCCTTGAATTGATCAGTACTCAGCACTGATCGGTTGTACAGAAGGTTTTGTCCCCTTCGTCTAGTGGCCTAGGACACCGCCCTTTCACGGCGGTAACAGGGGTTCGAGTCCCCTAGGGGACGCCAGTTTCAACAAGCAGTTCGAAAGGTCTGCTGCGTCGCGAGACGAAAAATCCGGGGCTATAGCTCAGCTGGGAGAGCGCTTGCATGGCATGCAAGAGGTCAACGGTTCGATCCCGTTTAGCTCCACCAATTTACAGGTTCAAGGTCTGGCCACACCGTCCTTGAATCGATCAGGTCTCAGCCCTGATCAGTTGTATAGAAGGTTTGTGTCCCCTTCGTCTAGTGGCCTAGGACACCGCCCTTTCACGGCGGTAACAGGGGTTCGAGTCCCCTAGGGGACGCCACGATTACCCGCTCTGCGGGATTTTTTAAGGGTCATTCAATTATTGAATGGCCCTTTTGTTTGTCTGGCGTTTAGCCAATTTTCCTCTCGACTCCTTTCCTGTGTTCTGACCAGTGGTCATAGCGTTCGCTTGCTTAATATTATTATGGTAATAATATCCACCCCATGAGAGTCGGAGGCTTTGATGAGCGATAAAAAAGCACAAACCCGCGAACGCATTCTTCAAGCCGCCAGCGCCGCGTTGATCCAGCGTGGCCCGGCCGAGCCGAGCGTCGGCGAAGTGATGGGGGCGGCGGGGCTGACCGTCGGTGGCTTCTATGCGCACTTCGAAAGCAAGGACGCGCTGATGCTGGAGGCGTTCAGCCAGTTGCTGGCGCAGCGCCGCGCCTCCATCGACGACATGGACGAACAGATCACCGGCGAAGAGCGCCGTGCATTGGTGGCGGCGTTTTACCTGTCGCGCAAGCATCGTGACTCCACCTCCCAGGCGTGCCCCTTGCCGGCCACGGTTGGCGAGATGGGACGTTTGCCGGAGGCTTTTCGCGAGGTCTTGAGCGAGCATGTCGAGTTAATGGCCGCACAATTGGCGGGCAGCCCCGAAGACACCGACAAGGCCTTGGCAGACATGGCCTTGATGGTGGGTGGCCTGACCCTGGCGCGGGCGCTGGGGCCGGGCGAGTTGTCGGACCGGGTGATACGCGCGGCCAAGTCGGCGGTGCGCTGAAGAGGGTTTGCAGCATGGGCGCATTGACCTGGGTTCGCAGTTTCAACGGCACCGTTGGCCGCCTGGCGCCGCACATGGTTGCCAACCGGATGCGCCGCACCTTCATGACCCCGCGCGATCTGCCGCCGCGTGACTGGGAATTGCCGCTGTTGGCCCAGTCAGAGCGCATCACCTTGCGTTTTGGCTTGTCGGCCCTGCGTTGGGGGCAAGGGCCGACGGTGTTGCTGATGCATGGCTGGGAAGGGCGCCCCACGCAATTTGCCAGCCTGATCACGGCGCTGGTCGACACGGGCTATTCAGTGATCGCCCTGGACGGCCCCGCCCACGGTCGTTCGCCGGGGCGTGAAGCCCATGTGCTGCTGTTTGCCCGCGCCATGCTGGAGGCGGCGGCCGAGTTGCCACCGCTGCATGCGGTCATTGGCCATTCCATGGGCGGTGCCAGTGCGATGCTGGCGGTGCAGCTCGGTTTGCGTACCGAGGTGTTGGTTAGTATTGCGGCGCCGTCACGCTTTCTGGATGTGCTGCGCGGCTTCACCCGCATGGTTGGCTTGCCGCCGCGGGCGCGTTCGGCGTTTATCCAGGAGGTGGAGCACTCGTTCGGCATGCCTCTCAAGCACTTGGACGTGGCCCACTATCAGATGAACATCCCCGGCCTGATCGTACATGCCGAAGACGACACCTTTGTGCCGGTCCGGGCCTCTCAAGCCATTCACGATGCCTGGTTCGACAGCCGCCTGCTACGCCTGGAGCAGGGCGGTCACCAGAAAGTGCTGGCCGACCCCCGGGTGATCGACGCCGTGCTGGCGCTGCTGGCTGACGGTCGACTACAGCAGCGCCAGAGCGCCTGATACACTGCTGCCGCCGACATTAATCGACCGGGAGCAAGGCATGGGCTGGGATTTGGCAACGCCGTTTATCATTGATCTGCAGGTAGCGGCTGAAGACATTGACGGCCTGGGGCACGCCAACAATGCGGTGTACGTTTCCTGGCTGGAGCGTTGCGCCTGGCGCCACTCCCAGCGGCTGGGGCTGGACCTCACCGAGTATCGCCGCCTGGATCGCGCCATGGCCGTGGTACGCCATGAGATCGACTACCTGGCGGCGGGCTATGAAGGCGACGAACTGCAACTGGCCACCTGGATCGTCGATTGGGATCAGCGCCTGAAAATGACCCGCCGCTTCCAACTGATGCGCCCGTGCGATGGCACGACCCTGCTGCGGGCACACACCACGTTTGTCTGCATCGAACTGTCCAGCGGCAAGCCCAAGCGCATGCCCTCCGAGTTTCTCGACGGGTATGGCCCCGCCCTGACCGGGGGTTAACGTTTGTTGCGGGAAACCCAGTAAACTGCGCCACGATTTTTGTTGAGTGTTTTCCATGCAAATTGCTTTGGCGCCCATGGAGGGGTTGGTCGACAACATCCTGCGGGACGTGTTGACCCGCGTGGGCGGTATTGATTGGTGCGTGACCGAATTCATTCGCGTCAACGACCGCCTGCTCACCCCCGCCTATTTCCACAAACTTGCTCCTGAGTTGCTGTGCGGTGCCCATACCGCCGCAGGCGTGCCTTTGCGCGTGCAATTGCTCGGCTCCGACCCGGTGTGCCTGGCGGAAAACGCCGCGTTGGCCTGTGAGCTGGGTTCGCAAGTGATCGACCTGAACTTCGGCTGCCCGGCCAAGACCGTGAACAAGTCGCGCGGCGGCGCGGTGTTGCTCAAGGAGCCGGAGTTGCTCAACCAGATCGTCGAGCACGTACGCCGCGCGGTCCCGGCGCATATCCCAGTGACCGCCAAGATGCGCCTGGGCTTCGACAGCCCGGACGGCGCGCTGGTGTGCGCCACGGCCTTGGCTGAAGGCGGCGCGGCGCACATTGTGGTCCATGCGCGCACCAAGACCGACGGCTACAAGCCACCGGCCCATTGGGAATGGATCCCGAGGGTGCAGGACGTCGTCAAGGTGCCGGTGTTCGCCAATGGCGATATCTGGAGCGTCGAAGACTGGAGGCGTTGCCGCGAGGTCAGCGGCGCCGAAGACATCATGCTCGGGCGCGGCCTGGTGGCCCGTCCGGACCTGGCTCGGCAGATCGCCGCTGCACGCGCAGGCGAAGAGGTGATCGAGATGACGTGGGCGCAGATGCAGCCGATGCTCCAGTCGTTCTGGCGCCAGTCGGTAGCGCAACTCACCGAAAAACAAGCGCCTGGTCGTTTGAAGCAGTGGCTGGCGATGCTGACGCGCAATTACCCTGAAGCGGTGGAGCTGTTTACCGCTATGCGTCGGGAAGTCGACTTGGAGCGGGTCAGCCGCTTGCTCGGGATGGAGCATGCCGCGGCCTCTGAGGCATGCGGTAACGCTTGAGTGACGTGAGAGGGCTGCGGTGAGTTATCGGTAGCGCTTTGGGTGTAACAAATGAATGCTCCGTATCGAAAGATGCGGAGCATTTTGCGTTTCTGGGCGCCTCTCACCGGGAATCCGCTCCCATCGCAGGGTATTGGCGGCTTTTGGAAAACAACTGAAAAGTTCATATGTTTTAAGTTTCATAATGGATCGGTGTGTAAGCGTATTTGTTGTATTGCATCGGTGCGCAAAGAATGACTTGGCTGGCATGAGCGGGCTCGCGCTGCGCGGAATATCACAATCTGAAGTGGTGTGGTGTGCGAATGTATATCGGTGAATTGCATACTCGACGGTTTATTATTATGTGTGTCGATTGAAGTGCCATCCAAGTCGCTTGGCGCGTGGTGTTTAAAGCGGGGCATGATAAAAAAGTCGAGAGATTTTTTGATTTCCTTATATGAAGTGTCATTTTCTGGAACTCGATAGCGTCACAGTCCACGTAAGTATCGTCTGCAAAGCAACGCTGTTGTTTTCAGTCGATCAACTTTTTCTGGCCCGCTGTCGCGCCAGATGACACCGAACAAAGGAACGTGCTCATGTCTTTATCGATTGGTAATCGCCCTGTCGTCCAACTTGATACATCATCCAATGATCAAACCGCCGTCCCCCTCATGAAAACAGCCGCGCATCCGGCATCCACGGCTTCGCATAACAACGTCCATTGCGCGCCTTTGCGGCAGGATAATAGCTGGGCTCCGCGCAGTGAGGTAATGCGCGACGCATCGGTCTTTGCGAGGTTGTTCGATATGCTGGAACTGGTATTCAAAATAATCCGCGATATGTTTCCCGCCAGAACCGTAATGCCTGATGCACGCCAGGAACCGGTCGATTTACGAATAAAGCCGGATGTCAATGAGCCGCCGGTACAACCCGACCTGGGCAAATTGCCAAGCGTGACCCCAACGCCTGCACCTGCTGTCAATCCGAGCCCGGATGAGACTGACTCGGATCTGACCAGCCCGCCCCCGACTGATAAACGATTCAGTCCAAGGCACTGGCGATTCAATTCGCGCCGAACTTTATAACGCTGAGGTTAGCCCCGGCTTTTAAGTGTGGTTAATTAAGTGCATGCATTTCTCCCGGTTTAAAAGGTGTGGAGAAGTGCGTGCTTACGGAGGGGTTTATGTCGTGCTGTTCAATTAAAAGTATGCAGCAGATGGTAAGGGTGGGTCGGTTGGTCGCTGTTGAGCCCGTGCGTGCGATTGATGAAGTAGCGCCAAAAATTATGCCTGCCGGTGAAGGGCGGTCTTCTCGCTTTTATGCTCGGCCACGCGCCCTCTCGCAAAGTAAATCCGGTGTAAGGCGAGCATCAGGATCGTTCAAGACATTGACCTCTCTGTTTGCTTCTTTTTTCACCCGGTTAATGAACGTGCTGGGCGGGAAGCAGAACAGGATAATCCCCGATACAAGAGTGTCGGTTATAACCCCGTCGCCAGCCAAAATCACCCCCAAAGTGTTACCCGCGCAGGTGGCACCCCTGCCCACTTCCGACGTGAATCTTCCGGCCTTGTCGAATAAGCGCAATGGCGCAAAGCCGAACAATATCTGGAGTGGGTTTCGCCAGGGCCCGGATGGTAACTGTGTGACGGTCTCGGCCATCAAAGCGGCGATGTATCGATTCGGTCAAAGCCCCACGGACATCTTCAAGGAAGTGCGCAAGACCGGCGACTTGTACCATATCGTCATGCGCGATGATTTTCGGCTCAATTTAACGGAGCGTGAATTGGCCGAAGGTGCGCGGGCGGCGAAATTCACCGGTTCAGATCAGGAAATGCTCAAGGATGCGCGGTTTCTGTTTGCCGCCAGCGCCAAGCGTGCCCAGATGGAGAATAACGACCGTACGGCCAGCAGCAGTTATCAGGCGGCGGTTCGTAGTTTGAACAACGGCGAAGACGAGACCGGGCCGGGCGAGGGGTTCCTGCGGCTGGGGTTGCGCAAGCACATGAAAAGAGTCTCCGTGCGCGAACTGGCGGCCGGGCAATTGGGCATGTGCAATCGCGCCGGGCATTCGGTAGCGGTGATCAACGGTCGCGAAGAACTCTGGGGGCGACGCGGCAGCTCTCCCACCCGAGGGCAAGCGGTGGCCCTTATTTGAGCGCTACTCCAATAACCGCCTGAAGCCCTCGATAGGCAATGGTCGGCTGTGTAAATACCCTTGGAACAAATGGCACCCCAGCTTTTGCAGAAACGCCAATTGTTCCAGGGTTTCCACGCCCTCGGCGATCACTTCCAGGTTCAGACTGCGGGCCATGGCCACAATGGCACGGATGATCTCGGCGTCGTTCGGGTCGTGAGTCGCATCGCGTACAAACGACTGGTCGATCTTCAACGCATCCACCGGCAGGCGCTTGAGGTAGGTCAGCGATGAGTAGCCGGTGCCGAAGTCATCCATCGCAAAGCTCACTCCGAGCTTTTTCAGGCGGCGCATTTTGCTGATCGTGTCGTCGAGGTTCTGGATCACGATGCCTTCGGTGATTTCCAATTTCAGCAGGCTGCAGGGCAGTGAGTGCTGCTTGAGGCTGTGCTCCACCTGTTCGACGAAGTCATTCTGGCGAAACTGCCGGGGGCTGATATTCACGCAGAGGCTGAAATTGAGTGGGTCCACCAGGCCTTGCGCAATCAACTGCTCAAAGGCGGCGCAGGCTTCATCGAGGATCCAGGTGCCCACTTCGAGGATCAGGCCGCTGTCTTCCAGCACCTTGATAAAGTCGGACGGCGACTGCGCACCCAACTGCGGGTGCTGCCAGCGCACCAACGCCTCCGCGCCGACGATTTTGTTGCCGCGCGCGTCTACCTGAGGCTGGTAATGCACACTGAATTCGCCGCGCGACAGGGCCAGGCGCAGGTCGGTTTCCATGCGCAAGCGCTCGCTGGCGGTCTTTTGCATGCTGTTGTGGAACATCTGCGTGGTGTTGCGCCCGGAGTCCTTGGCACGATAAAGGGCGATGTCAGCGCGTTTGAGCAGGTCGGCCGGGGTGGAGCCATGATCGGGAATCAATGCCACACCGATGCTCGGCGTGACCTGCAAGCGATGGCCATCGAGGAACATCGGCTCCGAAAGCAGTTCGCGCAGGGTATTGGCCAGGTCCTGCACTTGATGGGTGACTTCCACGCGTGAGCCGTCCAGGCCGCTGAGCAGCACCACAAACTCATCGCCGCCCAGGCGTGCCACGGTGTCTTCCATGCGTACGCTGGCTTCGAGGCGCGCGGTGACGATTTTCAGCACCGTGTCGCCCACCGGATGGCCGAGGGAATCGTTGATGTGCTTGAAGTGGTCGAGGTCGAGAAACAGCAGGGCTCCGCGTAAATTATGGCGCTTGAGCAAGGCGATCTGCTGGCTCAGGCGGTCCATCAGCAATGCGCGGTTGGGCAGGTTGGTCAGCGGGTCGTGATAGGCCAGGTGCCGGATCTGCGCCTGGGCGTTTTTCAACAGGCTCACGTCTCGCGCGGTCAGCAACAGGCACGCGGTTTCATTCAGGCTGATGGGCTCCACCGAGACTTCCACCGCCAGCAGTTCGCCACGTTTGTTGTGCCAGAGCATCTCCATGTGATGAATACGGCCTTTGATCTTCAGCTCGGCCAATAGCGCCGAACGCTGGTTCTCATCGGCCCAGATACCGATCTGGTACAGCGTCAGGCCAATCGCCTCTTCGGCGCGGTAGCCGGTCAGGCGGCAGAAGCCGTCGTTGACCTCCACATAACGGCCGGTATCGCGTTCGGTGATGGAAATTGCGTCGGGGCTGGAGTGGAAAGCCTTGGCGAATTTCTCTTCGCTGGCCTTGAGCGCCGCCTCCGAGCGTTGTTGCTGGGTGATATCGCGCAAGGTGGTGACGATGCAGGGTTGGTCGCCGACCTTGATCAAGCGGCTGGA
This sequence comes from Pseudomonas sp. S3_A03, assembly GCF_054668275.1. Taxonomy (NCBI): domain Bacteria; kingdom Pseudomonadati; phylum Pseudomonadota; class Gammaproteobacteria; order Pseudomonadales; family Pseudomonadaceae; genus Pseudomonas; species Pseudomonas sp. S3_A03. The sequence goes on along the minus strand of NZ_CP162753.1, from coordinate 2,060,562 downwards.
AATCACACAGGTCAGGCTCTGGCCGCTTTTGTGGCGCACCACCACGGCCACGTTGCTCAATGCCTGTTCGCGAATGACGCGCTCGATACGCTCCAGGCGCTTGCTGGAGTCGTCCCACAAGCCTATTTGGTCTGCGCGCTGGTCGAGCACCTCGGCGGCGGTCCAGCCGAAGGTTTGGGTAAAAGCCGGGTTGATCTCGATAAAGGTCCCGGTTTCAAGGCGCGTGACGCAGATGGGGTCGGGGCTGGCCTGGAACAGGCTGGCGAATTTTTCTTCGGAGGCGATCAAGCGTTGTTCGCGTTCCACCTGGTCGGTGATGTCCAGCAAGGTGCCGGCCATGCGCAACGGCGCACGTTTCGCATCACGGTACAAGCGGGCGCGGCTTTCCAGGTAGCGCGAGGTGCCGTCTTCCATGGGGACGCGGTAGGTCAGTTGATAATTGCCGGCCGGGCCTTCACGCAGGGTGCGGTAGGCATTGCGCATGCTCTCGCGCTCTTCATTGGGCATGCCCTCGAAAAAGGCGTCGAAGGATTCATGGAACGGCTCGGGCGGCAAGCCGTGTAGCTGGGCGGCGCGCGCCGAGCCGTAGAGCATGCCGCTGGGGATGTGCCAGTCCCAGGTGCCCAGTTGCGCGGAGTCCAGGGCCAGGTCAAGGCGCTCCTGGCTGTCCTTGAGCGCCTGCTCGGCATTTTTGCGTTCGGTGGTGTCGAGGAAGGTGCTGATCAGATAGGCCTCGCCGTCCAGCTCGACCTTTTGCGCGCTAAGGGTGCCGTCGTGGATCTGTCCGTTGCTGGCGCAAAACTGCACCTCCATGGTGATCGGCTCGCCCTTGCGCTGAGTGGACTTGACCAACTGCGCGCGCTGCTCGGGATGGCGCCACAGGCCCAGGTCGAGGGTGGTGCGGCCGATCACATCGGCGACGGGCCAGCCGAAGAGCATCTCGAAATATTGGTTGGCTTCGCTGATCAGGCCGTCTGACTGGCGCGTGAGCAGCACCATGTTCGGGCACAGGTGAAACAGCGTGGCGAAGCGTTTTTCGGAGTGGCTGAGGGCGCTTTCCCGTTCGCGCTGATGGGTGATCTCACGGATCACGCCGATCATACGGCGCCGACCGCTTTTGTCCGGCAGCAAACTGCCATTGATTTCCAGCCAGTGAAAGCTGCCGTCCGGCCATTGGATGCGGTGGTGCATGGCCTGCTCGAACGGCTCGCCCGCCAATACCGCATGAAAAGCCCGTATCACCCGCGCGCGATCTTCGGCGGCCAGCAGGTCAAGGTAATCGAGGTCATTGGGCAGTGGTTGGCGCGGGTCAAAACCAAACAGTGCCTGGGTGCCCCGCGACCAGTTGATCCTGCCGGTGTCGATTTCCCAGCACCATGCGCCCAGCCGGGCAGCGTTGAGGGCGGCCAGCAGTTGCGGGGCACTCTCCCAGCTTTGCTCCGCCTCTTGGGGGTCCAGGGCGTAGATGCGCGGCAGGGGTGGCAGGGAATCGACGGGGTTGCGCATTATCAAAGGGCCTTGATCCGATGGGCAAACAGCGCGGTTCTACTCAGAACCTGAGGCCGCACGGCGTCATGCCGGTATCCCTGGCAAATCCACCTGTGCATCCAACAGGCTCATAAAAGCCCGCGCAGCGTTCGACAGCGTCCTTTCGGTGTGCACGATATAGCCTAGCTGGCGACTGAGCTGTATGCCCGGCAAAGCGATACTTGCCACCTGATCATCGAGCATGGTGCGCGGTAAAACGCTCCAGGCCAGGCCGATCGACACCATCATCTTGATCGTTTCCAGGTAGTTAGTGCTCATTGCGATATTCGGCGTCAGGCCCTGGGCTTCGAACAACCGGCTGACAATATGATGGGTAAAGGTGTTGCCGCCAGGGAAAACCGCCGGATGGCCGGCAATATCGGCCAGGCTGATAGCGCCGTTGCTGATCAGGCTGTGCTCCGGCGCGACTACAAAGTCCAGGGGGTCGTCCCACACCGGCGTGGCGCGCACCAGGTTGTGCGGTTCGGGCGCCAGGGTGATGACGGCCACTTCGGCGCGGCCGTGGAGGATTTCTTCGTAGGCCACTTCCGAATCGAGAAACTGAATATCCAGCGCCACGTTCGGGTATTCCCGGGTAAAGGTGCGCAGCACGGGTGGCAGGCGGTGCAGGCCGATATGGTGACTGGTGGCCAAAGTCAGGCGGCCACTGACTTCACCGGTGAGGTTGGTAAGGGCGCGGCGGGTGTCGTCCAGCACATTCAGAATCTGATAAGCGCGCGGCAGCAGGGCCCGCCCGGCTTCGGTCAAACCCACTTCACGGCCCAAACGATCGAACAGGCGCACCTTCAGTTGTTGCTCCAGGCCGGCGATGCGCTTGCTGATGGCCGGTTGGGTCAGGTGCAGGCGTTCGCCCGCGCCGGAGAAGCTGCCGGTCTCGGCGATGGCAATAAAGGCATTCAGGTTGGCCAGGTCCATGGTGCTATTCCAGTTGGTAATCCAAAGCATAAAAAATATGAATTTGAGTTATTTAATGTAGCGCCATACCATCAGCCTCACAAGCCAAAGGGTTATTGAAAAGCCCGGCGCATGAAATACCGCTGATGAGGACCGACTGATGGCCGGCAAAACGCTTTACGACAAGCTTTGGGATTCCCATGAAGTGAAACGGCGCGATGATGGGTCGTCGCTGATCTACATCGACCGTCACATCATCCATGAAGTGACCTCGCCCCAAGCGTTCGAAGGCCTGCGACTGGCAGGGCGCAAGCCTTGGCGTGTCGACTCGATCATCGCTACCCCGGACCACAACGTACCGACCACCCCGGAGCGCAAGGGCGGCATCGAAGCGATTGCCGACCAGGTATCGCGTCTGCAGGTACAGACCCTGGATGACTACTGCGACGAATATGGCATCACCGAATTCAAGATGAATGACGTGCGTCAAGGCATCGTCCACGTCATCGGCCCGGAGCAGGGCGCCACGTTGCCGGGCATGACCGTGGTTTGCGGCGACTCGCACACCTCCACCCACGGGGCCTTTGGCGCCTTGGCCCATGGCATCGGTACGTCCGAGGTGGAGCATGTGTTCGCCACCCAGTGCCTGGTCGCCAAAAAGATGAAGAACATGCTGGTGCGTGTCGAAGGCACCTTGCCGTTCGGCGTCACCGCCAAGGACATCGTGCTCGCCGTGATCGGCAAGATCGGCACCGCCGGCGGTAATGGCCACGCCATTGAATTCGCCGGCAGTGCGATCCGCGACCTGTCCATCGAAGGCCGCATGACCATTTGCAACATGTCCATCGAAGCCGGTGCCCGTGTGGGCATGGTGGCGGCGGATGAGAAGACCGTTGAATACGTCAAAGGTCGTCCGTTCGCGCCAAGCGGCGCCGATTGGGACGCCGCGGTCGAAGCCTGGAAAGACCTGGTGTCGGACGCCGACGCGGTGTTCGACACCGTGGTTGAGCTCGACGCCGCGCAGATCAAGCCGCAAGTCAGCTGGGGCACTTCGCCGGAAATGGTCTTGGCCGTTGACCAGAACGTGCCGGACCCGGCCAAAGAGGCCGACCTGGTCAAGCGCGGTTCCATCGAGCGCGCCTTGAAATACATGGGGTTGAAAGCCAACCAGGCGATCACCGACATCCAGTTGGACCGCGTATTCATCGGCTCCTGCACCAACTCGCGGATCGAAGACCTGCGCGCTGCGGCGGTGATCGCCAAGGGCCGCAAGGTCGCCTCGACCATCAAGCAAGCCATCGTGGTGCCGGGCTCGGGCCTGGTCAAAGCGCAAGCCGAAGCCGAAGGCCTGGACAAAATCTTCCTGGAAGCCGGTTTTGAGTGGCGCGAGCCGGGCTGTTCGATGTGCCTGGCGATGAACCCGGACCGGCTGGAGTCGGGCGAGCATTGCGCGTCCACCTCCAACCGTAACTTCGAAGGGCGTCAGGGCGCCGGCGGGCGTACCCACCTGGTCAGCCCGGCCATGGCCGCCGCGGCTGCCGTCAACGGTCGTTTCATCGACGTTCGCGAATTGATCTGAGGAATACCCGATGAGAGCTTTTACCCAACACACAGGTCTTGTCGCGCCGTTGGACCGTGCCAACGTGGACACCGACCAGATCATCCCCAAGCAGTTCTTGAAGTCGATCAAGCGCACCGGTTTCGGCCCTAACCTGTTCGACGAATGGCGCTACCTGGATGTGGGCTACGCCTACCAGGACAACTCCAAGCGCCCGTTGAACAAGGACTTTGTGCTCAACGCCGAGCGTTACCAGGGTGCCAGTGTATTGCTGGCCCGGGAAAACTTCGGTTGCGGCTCCAGCCGTGAACACGCGCCGTGGGCCCTGGAAGAATATGGCTTTCGCAGCATCATCGCGCCGAGCTACGCCGACATTTTCTTCAATAACAGCTTCAAGAACGGCCTGTTGCCGATCATCTTGACCGACGCAGAAGTCGACGAACTGTTCAAGCAGGTGGAAGCCGATGTGGGCTACCAATTGACCGTCGACCTGGCCGCGCAAACCGTGACCCGTCCGGATGGCAAGGTGTATCACTTTGAAGTGGACGCCTTCCGCAAACACTGCCTGATCAACGGCCTGGATGATATTGGCCTGACCTTGCAGGACGGCGAGGCGATTGCCGCGTTTGAAGCCAAACACCGGGCTAGCCAGCCTTGGTTGTTTCGCGACGCCTGATTTGCTGTAGGCAGGACTGCCGCCATCGGGAGCAAGTCGAATCGTCGCACCGCCCCTCCCACATTTTGATCTGTGAATGCAGTCAAAGGTGGGAGGGGGCTTGCCCCCGATATGGCCAGTGTTAACAACACACCACCCAAGGAAAGCCACCATGACCACCACCGCCCATACCCAAGTCGTGCAAAAACAATTCGGCGAACAGGCTGCGGCCTACCTGAGCAGTGCCGTGCACGCCCAAGGCACCGAGTTCGCGCTGCTGCAGGCCGAGCTGGCCGGGCAGGGCGGTGCACGGCTACTGGATCTGGGCTGCGGCGCCGGGCATGTCAGCTTCCACGTGGCGCCGTTGGTTAAAGACGTGGTGGCCTATGACCTGTCCCAGCAGATGCTCGATGTAGTGGCTGGCGCTGCGCAAGATCGCGGCTTCACCAACATCAGCACCGTACAGGGCGCCGCCGAACGCCTGCCATTTGCCGATGGCGAGTTTGACTTCGTGTTCAGCCGCTACTCGGCTCACCACTGGAGCGATCTTGGCCTGGCCCTGCGCGAAGTGCGCCGCGTGCTCAAGCCGGGCGGTGTGGCGGCGTTTGTCGACGTCTTGTCACCGGGCAGCCCGCTGTTGGACACTTACCTGCAAACCGTCGAAGTGCTGCGCGACACCAGCCACGTGCGCGATTACTCCGCCGCCGAGTGGATGCGCCAGCTCAGCGAAGCCGGTTTGCATGTACGCAACAGCAGTCGCCAGCGCCTGCGCCTGGAATACACCTCCTGGGTCGAACGCATGCGCACGCCCCAAGCCTTGCGCGTCGCGATCCTGCAGTTGCAGCAGGCGATGGGCCAGGAAGTACGCGATTACTATGAGATTCAAGCCGACGGCACCTTCAGCACCGACGTGCTGGTGGTCTTCGCTGAACGCTGATTGATTTTTCCCGACCTGCCCACGGGCGGGTTGCTTGATGAAATGAGGAACGCATGAGCAAGCAGATTCTGATTCTCCCTGGCGACGGTATTGGTCCGGAAATCATGGCCGAAGCGGTCAAGGTGCTGGAACTCGCCAACAGCAAGTACAGCCTGGGTTTCGAGCTGAGCCACGACGTGATCGGCGGCGCAGCCATCGACAAGCACGGCGTGCCCCTGGCCGACGAAACCTTGGACCGCGCCCGCGCCGCCGACGCCGTACTGCTCGGCGCCGTGGGTGGCCCGAAGTGGGACAAGATCGAACGTGATATCCGCCCTGAGCGCGGCCTGCTGAAAATCCGCGCGCAACTGGGCCTGTTCGGCAACCTGCGCCCCGCGATCCTCTACCCGCAACTGGCCGATGCGTCGAGCCTCAAGCCGGAAGTAGTGGCGGGCCTGGATATCCTGATCGTGCGTGAGCTGACCGGCGGTATCTACTTCGGCTCGCCACGCGGCGTGCGTGAGTTGGAAAATGGCGAACGCCAGGCCTACGACACCCTGCCGTACAGCGAGAGCGAAATCCGCCGTATCGCCCGTGTCGGTTTCGACATGGCTCGCGTGCGCGGCAAAAAGGTTTGCTCGGTCGACAAGGCCAACGTCCTGGCTTCCAGCCAGCTGTGGCGCGAAATCGTTGAAGAAGTCGCCAAGGACTACCCGGACGTCGAGCTGAGCCACATGTACGTCGACAACGCCGCCATGCAACTGGTGCGCTCGCCGAAGCAGTTCGACGTGATCGTCACCGACAACCTGTTCGGCGACATCCTGTCCGACCAGGCCTCCATGCTCACCGGTTCCATCGGCATGCTGCCGTCGGCGTCGCTGGATACCAACAACAAGGGCATGTACGAGCCTTGCCACGGTTCGGCGCCGGACATCGCGGGCCAGGGCATCGCCAACCCGCTGGCGACGATTTTGTCGGTCTCTATGATGTTGCGTTACAGCTTCAACCTGTCCGATGCGGCGGACGCCATCGAGAAGGCTGTAAGCCTGGTGCTGGACCAAGGCCTGCGCACCGGCGACATCTGGTCGCAGGGTTGCACCAAAGTCGGAACGCAAGAAATGGGCGACGCAGTAGTCGCCGCGCTGCGGAATCTGTAATCTCTCGGGCCCGCTGGCAGTTATTGCCGCCAGGCGGCCCACTTTTTAACAAGGTGTAGTTGCGATGAAACGTGTAGGTCTGATCGGTTGGCGCGGTATGGTCGGTTCCGTGCTCATGCAGCGGATGCTGGAAGAGCAGGATTTCGATCTTATTGAGCCGGTGTTTTTCACCACATCGAACGTGGGTGGCCAAGGGCCGTCCGTGGGCAAGGATATTGCCCCGCTCAAGGACGCCTACAGCATTGACGAGCTCAAAACCCTCGACGTGATCCTGACCTGCCAGGGCGGCGACTACACCAGCGAAGTCTTCCCCAAGCTGCGCGAAGCCGGCTGGCAGGGTTGTTGGATCGACGCCGCGTCGAGCCTGCGCATGCAGGACGATGCGGTGATCATCCTCGACCCGGTCAACCGCAAGGTCATCGACCAGCAACTGGACGCCGGCACCAAGAATTACGTGGGCGGCAACTGCACCGTCAGCCTGATGCTGATGGGCCTGGGTGGTCTGTTCGAGGCTGGCCTGGTGGAGTGGATGAGCGCCATGACCTATCAGGCGGCGTCCGGCGCCGGCGCGCAGAACATGCGCGAACTGATCAAGCAGATGGGCGCGACCCACGCCGCTGTCGCCGATCAACTGGCCGACCCGGCCAGCGCGATCCTCGACATTGATCGCCGCGTGGCCGAAGCCATGCGCAGCGATGCCTACCCGACCGAGAACTTCGGCGTGCCATTGGCCGGTAGCCTGATCCCGTGGATCGACAAGGAACTGCCCAACGGCCAGAGCCGTGAAGAGTGGAAGGCCCAGGCCGAGACCAACAAGATCCTCGGTCGCTTCAAGAGCCCGATCCCGGTTGACGGCATTTGCGTGCGTATCGGCGCCATGCGTTGCCACAGCCAGGCGCTGACCATCAAGTTGAACAAAGATGTGCCGATCGCCGATATCGAAGGGCTGATCAGCCAGCACAACCCATGGGTCAAGCTGGTGCCGAACAACCGCGATATCAGCATGCAGGAGCTGAGCCCGACCAAGGTCACCGGCACTCTGAATGTACCGGTGGGCCGCCTGCGCAAGCTGAATATGGGCAGCCAGTTCCTCGGCGCGTTCACCGTGGGCGACCAGCTGCTGTGGGGCGCGGCTGAACCGCTGCGCCGTATGCTGCGGATTTTGCTGGAGCGTTGATTGCTTGTAGGCTGTTTAAAAACCCCGCGCTCTGGTGACAGGCGCGGGGTTTTTAATGGGCTTTCGGGCCTCATCGGGAGCAAGCCCCCTCGCACACTGCGCAGAACAAAATGTGGGAGGGGCTTGCTCCCGATGAGGCCATCAGCCACACCACAACCCCCAGGCTAATTGCCTCACCCCCTGCCACCCGGTAAAGTGCCGCTCCCCCGCAATGCCCGAGGCAGCCCCCATGACCCAGACCTTTGAAATTGCCGTAATCGGCGCCACCGGCACCGTTGGCGAAACCCTGGTGCAGATTCTCGAAGAGCTGAATTTCCCGGTGGGCACCTTGTACTTGCTGGCGGGCAGTAACTCCGCCGGTGCATCGGTCCCGTTTCGTGGCAAGAACGTGCGGGTCAAGGAAGTCGACGAGTTCGACTTCAGCAAGGCGCAACTGGCGTTTTTCGCCGCTGGCCCTGCGGTAACCCTGAGCTTTGCACCGCGCGCCACGGCGGCAGGGTGTGCGGTGATCGATTTGTCGGGTGCCTTGCCCGTCGACCAAGCGCCCCAGGTGGTGCCCGAAGCCAATGCACACGTTCTGGGCAGCCTGAAAAAACCCTTCCAGCTTGGCAGCCCGAGCCCGTCCGCCACCAACCTGGCCGTGGTGCTGGCGCCGTTGCGCGCGGTGCTGGATATCCAGCGCGTCAGCGTTACCGCCAACCTGGCGGTGTCGGCCCAAGGCCGTGAGGCGGTCAGTGAGTTGGCCCGTCAGACGGCGGAACTGCTGAACGTACGCCCGCTGGAGCCGAAGTTCTTTGATCGGCAGATGGCCTTCAACCTGCTGGCACAAGTCGGCACGCCAGATGCTCAAGGTCATACCGCCCTGGAGAAGCGTCTCGTACACGAACTTCGTGCAGTGCTGGAATTACCTTTGCTAAAGATTTCCGCAACTTGCGTTCAAGCCCCGGTGTTTTTTGGCGATAGCCTGACTGTGTCGTTGCAGTTGGGCGCGCCGGTTGACCTGGCGGCGGTCAACCGCGTGCTCGGCACCGCACCAGGCATAGAGCTGGTAGAGGAGGGGATTACCCCACTGCCGTGGGCGATGCCGTGGGGCAGGATGTGGTCTATGTGGGCCGTGTTCGCACCGGCGTGGATGACCCTGCGGAACTAAATTTGTGGTTGACGTCAGATAACGTACGTAAAGGCGCAGCCCTTAACGCGGTGCAACTGGCGCAGTTGTTGATAAAAGGCCTTGTGTAAAAGATACTTGGCGGCAATTTGTAGATTGATTCTAACCAGGCGCTATGCTTGGCCCCAAGCAGGAACAGTTGCGTGTCGGTGACCTATCGGCTCGCCATGCCTTATGGCAAGCGGTTACCAACCTTCTCGCAGGCCGGGGAGTGTTCAGACAAAGGATGAGGCTATGGTTCAAGTTCGCAAACTGGTGTTAGCAATAGCGGCCGCCTCGGCGCTGTCCTCCGGTATGGCGCAGGCGCTGCAGCTCGGGGAAATGACCCTCAAGTCGAAGTTGAACCAGCCCCTGTCGGTGGAAATCGAATTGCTGGATGTCGGTGGCCTCACGGCGGCCGAGATCACCCCGAGCCTGGCTTCATCCCAGGCGTTTGTGGATGCGGGCGTGGATCGCCAGGCGTTTCTCAATGACCTGACGTTTACCCCGGTGATCAACCCCAATGGTCGCAGCGTGGTGCGTGTCACCTCCAGCAAGCCGCTGCCTGATTCCTATGTGCGCTTTCTGCCGCAGGTGCAATGGCCCAACGGTCGCCTGATGCGCGACTACAGCGTATTGCTCGACCCGGCCAAATTCGACCAACCCGCACCGGTGGCCAAGGCCGCCGCGCCGCGCTTGAGTGCGCCTGCCAGCAGCGCGCCCGCCGCCAGCACCTCGGCCCAACACACCACCACCTCCCGCGACACCCTGTGGGAAATTGCCGAGAAATACCGCAACGGCGGCTCGGTGCAGCAGACCATGCTGGCCATCCAGGCGTTGAACCCTGGCGCCTTTGTCGGCGGCAATATCAATCGCCTTAAAACCGGCCAGGTGCTGCGCCTGCCGGACACGGTGCAAAGCACGGCGCTGCCGCAACCCCAGGCGATCGCCGAAGTGCGTGCGCAGAACGATGCGTGGCGCCAGGGCCGGCGCTCGGCCAATAACCAGGCCGCCGGCAAACAGCAACTGGACGCCACCAAGCGCACCCAGGCGGGCAACGCACCGTCTACCACCAATGCCAAGGACAATTTGAGCTTGGTTTCGGCCGAAGCGGCCAAGAAGGGTGGCAAAGGCAAGTCCGGTGACAGTCAGGCCCTGAGCGACAAACTGGCGATGACCCAGGAGCAACTGGACACGACTCGCCGCGACAACGAAGAGCTGAAAAGCCGCGCGGCCGATTTGCAAAGCCAGTTGGATAAGCTGCAAAAGCTGATTCAACTGAAGAACGATCAATTGGCCCGTCTGCAGGCGGAAAAAGTCGAGCCGGCCGCGCAACCGACGGCGGTAATGCCCGCACAGTTGGCCACTGAGCCTGCCGCGCCCGTGGCGGCCCCAGCGGCCCCCGTCGCGGCGCCGACGCCCGCGCCCGAGCCGGTCAAGCCAGTCGCTGCGGCTGACACCGCCGAAGGCAAATTCAACGAGCTGCTGACCAACCCGGTTGTGCTTGGCGTTATCGGCGGCGCGGCGGGGCTGGTGGTGCTGTTGCTCCTGCTGCTGTGGGCGCGCCATCGCAACGCCCGCCGTGAAGAGGAAAAGCACCTGCGCATGGCGCGGGCCCTGGCTGAAGAGCCTCTGTTCAGCTCGAACATCGAGCAGGACCTGCCATCGGACAGTTTTGAAGGCCTGGAAACGCCGCCGCCAAACGTCAAGCTGACGGCCGCGCCCGCCCCGGCGCCAGTGCAGCCGGCAGCCGTGGTGCCAACGGTTGCTTCCGTGCTCGCGCCGCTGGCCGTCGCCGTGGCGCCGGTCAACTCCAACGATGCGCTGGCGCAAGCCCAGTCCCATATCGATCGTGGTCATCTGAACCAGGCCGCCGATGTGCTGGAGCAGGCGATCAAGCAGGAGCCCAAGCGCAGCGACCTGCGTTTGAAGCTGATGGAAGTCTACGGCCTGCAAAGCGACAAAGACGGCTTCGTGACCCAGGAGCGTCAGTTGGTGGCCAATGGTGAAAACCATGCCCAGGTCGAGCAGCTCAAGTCGCGCTTCCCTGCGATGGCCGTCGTGGCGGCAGGCGTCAGTGCTGCGGTAGCTGCTGCGGCGCTGGATGCTCAGTACGTCAAGGAGTTGCTGGAGGACAAACCGGCAGCTGCGGCGCCTGAACCTGAAGCGGCCGACACCGATTTTGATCTGAGTCTGGACGACCTTGAAGCAGCGTCGCCGGCCGATCCGGATGATGTGTTGAGTTTTGAATCGGTGCTGCAACAGCAAACCGCAGCCAACGAATTGTCGGACTTCGACTTGGATCTGCAAGTGGATGGGCCGGCTTCGACCCTGTCCGATGATGACTTCCTTTCGGGCTTGGAAGAGCAGATGAAGGACGTCCCGGCCGTGGAGCCGCCGACCCTCACCCCCGCAGCGCTGGATGATTTCGATCTGCCGGAAGATTTCGACCTGTCACTGGCGGACGAGCCTCAAGCCGATGCCAAGCCCGATGCCTTCGCGTCCGAACTGGATGATGTCAACGCCGAGCTGGACCGCCTGTCCCAGAGCCTTGAGCATCCTCCTATCGGGCCGTCCTTCACGGCCGAAGACGCTGCACTGGGTGATGATGAGCCGGAGTTCGACTTCCTCTCCGGCGCCAATGAGGTTGCCACCAAGCTGGACCTGGCCCAGGCCTATATCGATATGGGCGATGCGGATGGCGCGAAAGACATCCTGGCCGAAGTGCTGACTGAGGGCGATGAGTCCCAGCGCGGCGAAGCCAAGGAAATGCTCGGCAGAATCTGACGGTTGTGGGAGGGGGCACTCCATAACAAAATCGCCCGCCACCCTTGCGCCGTCTTTATAATGGCCGCCTTTGCGCAACCCATCAGGCTCTCAATTCTTGGCAAATATAGATAACGCGGCCGCCGAAATGGCGGCCGCAGGCTTTCACCGCATCGCCCTGGGCGTGGAATACAAAGGTTCGCGCTATCGCGGCTGGCAGCGCCAGGCATCGGGCGTGCCGACCGTACAGGAAACTCTGGAAAAGGCCCTGTCCAAGGTCGCCGATTCGCCGGTCTCGCTGATGTGCGCCGGGCGTACCGACGCCGGGGTACACGCCTGTGGCCAAGTGGTGCACTTTGACACCCAGGCCGAGCGCACGATGAAGGCGTGGGTGATGGGCGCTAATATCAATCTGCCTCATGATGTGAGCGTCAGTTGGGCCAAGGTCATGCCGGCGCATTTTCATGCACGCTTCAAGGCGATTGCCCGGCGCTATCGCTATGTGATCTACAACGACCAGATCCGCCCGGCGCACCTTAACGAAGAAATTACCTGGAACCACCGCCCGCTGGACGCCGAGCGCATGGCCGAAGCCGCGCAGCATCTGGTGGGCGTGCATGATTTCAGTGCCTTCCGTGCCGGCCAGTGCCAGGCCAAGTCGCCGATCAAGGAGGTGCATCACCTGCGGGTGAGTCGCCACGGCAAGATGATTGTGCTGGACATCCGTGCCGGTGCGTTCCTGCACCATATGGTGCGCAACATTGCCGGCGTGCTGATGACCATCGGCACCGGCGAGCGTCCGGTGGAGTGGGCCAGGGAAGTGCTCGAGAGCCGCATCCGCCGCACGGGTGGCGTCACGGCGCATCCGTTCGGGCTGTATCTGGTCGATGTGGAGTACCGCGACGAGTTCGAACTGCCGGATCGTTTTATCGGGCCACATTTCCTTACCGGTTTCAGCGAACTTGGCGGCTGACGCCCGGAAAAGCTTTTGTTACCATCCGGGACTTTCTCGGCCAAACCCTGAGGTTTCTACGACATGTCAGCCGTTCGCAGCAAGATTTGCGGGATTACCCGCATAGAAGACGCGCTGGCGGCGGTCGAGGCGGGGGCGGATGCCATCGGTTTTGTGTTTTATGCCAAGAGCCCGCGCGCAGTGAATGTGCTGCAGGCGCGTGCGATCATCCAGGCACTGCCGCCGTTCGTCACCACTGTGGGATTGTTCGTCAATGCCAGCCGTTGCGAACTCAACGAAACCCTGGATGCCGTGCCGCTGGACATGCTGCAGTTTCACGGCGACGAAACCCCGGACGAATGTGACAGCTACCAGCGCCCGTACATCAAGGCGCTGCGCGTCAAGGCCGGTGATGACATCGCCGCCGCCTGTGCCGCGTACGCCGGGGCGCGCGGGATCCTGCTCGACACCTACGTCGAAGGTGTACCGGGTGGTACGGGGGAGGCGTTCGATTGGACGCTGATTCCCGAAGGGCTGGGCACGCCGATCATCCTGGCCGGCGGCCTTGACCCGGCGAACGTCGGGGCGGCCATCGCCCAGGTCCGGCCGTATGCCGTGGATGTCAGTGGCGGGGTGGAGCAGGGCAAGGGTATCAAGGACCACGCCAAGATTCGCGCATTCCTACACGCGGTGCGCAACAGCAACGGTGGGATGTGACGGCTGGCAGTCTGCCGCCGTCCATAACTACCACTGTGTAAAACAGTCCGGTGCCGCCTGTGGGTGGCCTGGAAACAGAAGTGGCAACCCTGCACTGGCAGGTTGTCTGGAAGGCTGAGGGTGCGGGTTGGAAATGGCAGGTCGAACGTCTGACCCCGTCCAACTGGCGTCATCGTCACATAAATGAATTTAGCTCAAGGGCATACGCGGGGCTGTGTTCAAGCCACCGGTACTGGAGAAAGAAAGCATGAGCAACTGGTTAGTAGACAAACTGATCCCTTCGATCATGCGTTCCGAGGTGAAAAAAAGCTCGGTTCCTGAAGGTCTGTGGCACAAATGCCCTTCCTGCGACGCGGTGCTGTACCGCCCGGAGCTGGAAAAGACCCTGGACGTTTGCCCCAAGTGCAACCATCACATGCGTATCGGCGCGCGCGCGCGTATCGACATCTTCCTGGATGCCGACGGCCGTAACGAGCTGGGCGCGGACCTGGAGCCGGTTGACCGTCTCAAGTTCCGCGACGGCAAGAAGTACAAGGACCGCCTGAGCGCTGCGCAAAAGCAGACGGGTGAGAAGGATGCCTTGATCTCCGTCAGCGGCAAGCTGCTGGGCATGCCTGTGGTCGTGTCGGCGTTCGAGTTCTCCTTCATGGGCGGCTCCATGGGCGCCATCGTTGGCGAGCGTTTTGTTCGCGCCGCCAACTATGCCCTGGAAAACCGTTGCCCGATGATCTGCTTCGCCGCTTCCGGTGGTGCACGCATGCAGGAAGCGCTGATTTCCCTGATGCAAATGGCCAAGACCTCCGCAGTATTGGCGCGTCTGCGCGAAGAAGGTATTCCGTTTATCTCCGTGCTGACCGACCCGGTCTACGGCGGCGTATCCGCCAGCCTGGCGATGCTGGGCGATGTAATCGTCGGCGAGCCGAAAGCCCTGATCGGCTTTGCCGGCCCGCGCGTGATCGAGCAGACCGTTCGCGAAAAACTGCCGGAAGGCTTCCAGCGCAGCGAGTTCCTGCTGGAGCATGGCGCGATCGACATGATCATTGCGCGCGGTGAGTTGCGTCCACGCCTGGGTAACCTGCTGGCGCAAATGATGGGGCTGCCGACGCCGGTCTACATCGCGCCTAAAGTAGAGCCGATTGTCGTACCGCCTGTGCCTGCGAACCTATGACCCAGCGAACCCTGGGCGAATGGCTCGCCTACCTTGAGCAGTTGCATCCGTCCGCCATCGACATGGGCCTGGAGCGCTCGCAACAGGTAGCGGCCCGCCTTGGGTTGGGCCGGCCGGCACCGCGTGTGATCACGGTGACCGGCACCAATGGCAAAGGCTCTACCTGCGCCTTCGTTGCCGCGCTGCTGCAAGCCCAAGGGCTGAAAGTGGGCGTGTACAGCTCACCGCACCTGCTGCGCTATAACGAGCGCGTGCAGCTCAATGGTGTCGAAGCCACCGACGAGCAGCTCTGCGAAGCCTTCGCGGCACTGGATGCCGGCCGGGGCGAAACTTCCCTGACTTACTTCGAGATGGGCACCCTGGCGGCGTTCTGGCTGTTCGAGCGCGCGCAACTGGATGTGGTCGTGCTGGAAGTGGGGCTGGGTGGGCGTCTGGACACGGTCAATGTGGTGGATGCGGACCTGGCGCTGGTCACCAGTATTGGCGTGGACCATGCTGACTACCTGGGTAATACCCGTGAGTCCGTGTCCTACGAAAAGGCCGGAATCTTCCGTCAGGGCAAGCCGGCGCTGTGCGGTGATCTGGACCCGCCACAACCCTTGCTGGACAAGGTGCGAGAACTGGCCTGCCCATTTTTCCTGCGGGGGCGCGAATTCAATCTCGAGGTCGGCGAGCAGTCTTGGCAGTGGCGTGGGCGTGATGCCCGAGGTCAAGCCGTAGAGCTGCGCGACCTGCCGCTGCTGAACCTGCCGATGGAAAACGCTGCGCTCGCGCTGCAAGCTTATCTGCTGCTGGATCTGCCGTGGAATGCCGAGCAGATTGCCGCGACCTTGCTGGCGACGCGCGTGGTAGGGCGCCTGGACCGTCGCGTAGTCGACTGGCAGGGCAAGCGCTTGAGCCTCTTGTTGGACGTTGGGCATAACCCCCATGCGGCGGACTATCTGGCCCGGCGTTTGGCGCGCACGGCGCCGGCCGGTCGGCGCCTTGCCGTGTTCGGTTTGCTGGCCGACAAGGACCTGGAGGGTGTGCTTGCACCGTTGTCGAGCAGTGTCCAGGCTTGGGCGGTAGCGCCGCTGGATACGCCGCGCAGTCGTCCGGCGGCAGAACTCGAAGTGGCCTTGCAGAACCTTGGTGCGTCCGTGGCATCGTATGCAAGCGTGACGGCGGCCCTTGAGGCGCAGTGCGCGGTGGCGACGGCGGAGGACGAGATTCTGTTGTTCGGATCATTTTATTGTGTTGCCGAGGCGCTTGAGTGGTTGGCCCGGCGCTCCACGGAGGAAGCTGCACATGGCATTACTCGATAGCGCGTACAAGCAGCGAATGGTTGGAGCCCTGGTTCTGGTGGCGCTGGCGGTGATTTTCCTGCCGATGTTGTTTTCCCGCCAGGACGAGCAACGCCAGGTCGTGGTTGAAGCCCCGGCTGCGCCGCAGGCGCCGGCCGTGCCGCAGGTGCAGGTTGAGCCTGTGGTGGTGCCCGAGCCCCAGGCGTTGCCGGAACAAGAGCCTGTGCCAACGGATGAGGAAGTGGCCGCGCAGCAGGCGCCGTCGATGCCGGTGCAGCCAAGCGTGCCGGTGGTCAAGCCGGCGCCCGCTGCGCCGGCTGTCGCCGCCAAGCCTGCTGCTCCTGCGTCCCCGCCCAGGCCGGTAGCGCCGCAACCTGCGGCGCCAGGCAAGCCGGATGTGGGGCAGAGCCGCATCGACCCGAATGGCTTGCCGATCAGTTGGTCGATCCAGGTGGCCAGCCTGGGCAATCGCGAAGGTGCCGACGCTTTGCAGAAGAAGCTGCGTGCCCAGGGGTACAACGCTTACATCCGCAGTGCCGATGGCAAGAACCGTGTGTTTATCGGGCCGCTGATCGAGCGCGCCGAGGCGGATCGCCTGCGCGATTTGCTGGATCGTCAGCAGAACCTGAAGGGGTTCGTGACCCGTTTCCAGCCTGAGCGCGGCTGATTCCGCATCGATTTCAGCTTGGAATGCAGTTAAGTGTGGGAGGGGGCTTGCTCCCGATAGCGGTGTATCAGTATCAGACTTTCTGACTGACCCACCGCCATCGGGAGCAAGCCCCCTTCCACATTGATGTGGTGGGGGTTGAAATGCGATTGGCTCGCCACAAACTATTGATTTGCAAAGCAGCCGCAATCACAGCTTACCGACAGCCCGGCGCTCTGCTAAAATGCGCCGCCTTATCCGTACGTAGGCTGCACTGTGCCATTTACCTGGGTTGATTGGGCGATTGTTGCCATCGTCGCCATCTCCGCGTTGATCAGTCTGAGCCGCGGCTTTGTAAAAGAAGCACTGTCGTTGCTGACCTGGATCATCGCAGGAGTCGTAGCCTGGATGTTTGGTGGTTCATTGTCGGTTTACCTGGCCGGTTACATCGAAACACCTTCGGCTCGCGTCATCGCGGGCTGCGCCATCATGTTCATCGCCACGCTGCTGGTGGGAGCAATGGTCAATTATCTTATTGGCGAGTTGATACGTGTCACCGGCCTCTCCGGGACCGATCGATTTCTCGGCATGGCCTTTGGTGCCGCGCGTGGCGCATTGCTGGTGGTCGTGGCGGTCGGGCTGTTGAGCCTGGGGCCGGTACAGCAGGATTCGTGGTGGCAGGAGTCGGTACTCGTGCCAAAATTTCTATTGGTTGCAGACTGGTCCAAGAACCTCATTTTGGGGTGGAGCAGTCAGTGGCTGGCCAGCGGAATCAGCGTACCCGCTGATCTTCCGTTCAAGGAACACCTCTTGCCGGCCAAAACGCCTCAGTGAGCTGTGTTCAGTCAAGATCCATTAAGTAGGGGTTGCGTCGCATGTGTGGCATCGTCGGTATCGTCGGTAAGTCGAACGTCAATCAGGCGCTGTATGACGCGCTAACCGTCCTCCAGCACCGCGGCCAGGACGCTGCCGGTATTGTGACCAGCCATGACGGCCGGTTATTCCTGCGCAAGGATAATGGCCTGGTGCGTGACGTGTTCCACCAGCGTCACATGCAGCGGCTGGTCGGGCACATGGGCATTGGTCATGTGCGTTACCCGACTGCCGGCAGCTCGACCTCGGCCGAAGCTCAACCGTTTTACGTCAACTCGCCTTACGGCATCACCCTGGCGCATAACGGCAACCTGACCAACGTGGAACAACTGGCCAAGGAGATTTACGAATCTGACCTGCGCCACGTCAACACCAGTTCCGACTCGGAAGTGCTGCTCAACGTGTTTGCCCACGAGCTGGCCCAGCGCGGCAAGCTGCAGCCGACCGAAGAAGACGTGTTCGCCGCCGTGATCGATGTGCACAACCGTTGCGTCGGTGGTTATGCCGTGGTGGCGATGATCACCGGTTACGGCATCGTTGGTTTCCGCGACCCGCACGGCATCCGCCCGATCGTGTTCGGCCAGCGTCACACCGACGAAGGCGTCGAGTACATGATCGCTTCCGAAAGCGTGTCCCTGGATGTGCTGGGCTTTACCCTGATCCGCGACCTCGCGCCGGGCGAAGCGGTGTACATCACCGAAGATGGCAAGCTGCACACCCGCCAGTGCGCCGTGGCGCCGAAACTCACCCCGTGCATCTTCGAACACGTCTACCTGGCGCGTCCGGATTCGATCATCGATGGTGTTTCGGTATACAAGGCGCGCCTGCGCATGGGCGAGAAGCTGGCCGACAAGATCCTGCGCGAGCGTCCCGAGCACGATATCGATGTGGTCATCCCGATCCCGGACACCAGCCGCACCGCCGCGCTGGAACTGGCCAACCACCTGGGCGTCAAGTTCCGCGAAGGCTTCGTCAAGAACCGCTACATCGGTCGTACCTTCATCATGCCGGGCCAGGCGGCGCGCAAGAAGTCGGTACGCCAGAAGCTCAACGCCATCGAGCTGGAATTTCGCGGCAAGAACGTGATGCTGGTGGATGACTCCATCGTGCGCGGTACCACCTGTAAGCAGATCATCCAGATGGCCCGCGAAGCCGGGGCGAAGAACGTGTACTTCTGTTCCGCCGCGCCTGCCGTGCGTTACCCGAACGTGTACGGTATCGACATGCCGAGCGCCCACGAATTGATCGCCCACAACCGCAGCACCCAGGACGTGGCCGACCTGATCGGCGCCGATTGGCTGATCTATCAGGACCTGCCGGACCTGATCGAAGCGGTCGGTGGTGGCAAGATCAAGATCGAGCAGTTCGACTGCGCGGTGTTCGACGGCAAATATGTGACCGGTGACGTCGACGAGGCCTACCTGAACAAGATCGAGCAGGCGCGTAACGACTCCTCGAAGATCAAGACCCAGGCGGTCAGCGCGATCATCGATCTGTACAACAACTGAGTAGACACCGGCCCTGAGGGGCCGGTTTTGCATCATAAATAAAGCATTGAGCAAGGAGTGGCAGCATGAGTCAGGAATGGGATGCCGGTCGGTTGGACAGCGACCTCGATGGCGTAGCTTTCGATACTCTGGCTGTGCGCGCAGGCCAGCACCGGACCCCTGAAGGTGAGCACGGCGACCCGATGTTCTTCACCTCCAGCTACGTGTTCCGCACGGCAGCCGATGCGGCTGCGCGCTTTGCTGGCGAGGTGCCGGGCAACGTCTACTCGCGCTACACCAACCCGACCGTGCGTGCGTTCGAAGAGCGTATCGCGGCCCTGGAAGGTGCCGAGCAGGCAGTGGCGACGGCGACCGGCATGGCGGCGATCCTGGCGGTGGTGATGAGCCTGTGCAGTGCCGGCGACCATGTGCTGGTGTCGCGTAGTGTGTTCGGTTCGACCATCAGCCTGTTCGAGAAGTACTTCAAGCGCTTCGGCATCGAAGTGGACTACGTGCCCTTGGCCGATCTGTCCGGTTGGGATGCGGCGATCAAGGCCAACACCAAATTGTTGTTCGTCGAGTCGCCCTCGAACCCGCTGGCTGAATTGGTGGATATCGCTGCGTTGTCCGAAGTCGCTCATGCCAAGGGCGCCATGCTGGTAGTCGACAACTGCTTCTGCACGCCTGCGTTGCAGCAGCCGCTGAAGCTGGGCGCGGACGTTGTGGTGCACTCGGCCACCAAGTTCATCGACGGCCAGGGCCGTTGCATGGGCGGTGTGGTGGCCGGTCGTGGCGAGCAGATGAAGGAAGTGGTGGGCTTCCTGCGCACCGCCGGCCCGACCTTGAGCCCGTTCAACGCCTGGATTTTTCTCAAGGGCCTGGAAACCCTGAGCCTGCGCATGAAAGCCCATTGCGCCAATGCCCAGGCCCTGGCCGAGTGGTTGGAGCAGCAGGACGCCATCGAAAAAGTCCACTACGCCGGGCTCCGGAGCCATCCGCAACACGAATTGGCGCAGCGCCAGCAGCGTGGTTTCGGCGCGGTGGTGAGCTTCGAAGTGAAGGGGGGCAAAGAGGGGGCGTGGCGCTTTATCGATGCGACGCGCCTGATCTCCATCACGGCTAACCTGGGCGACAGCAAAACCACGATTACCCATCCGAGTACCACTTCCCACGGCCGTCTGGCGCCGCAGGAGCGTGAGGCGGCGGGTATTCGTGACAGTCTGATCCGCATCGCGGTGGGCCTGGAAGACGTGGCTGACCTGCAGGCAGACCTGGCTCGCGGGTTGGCGGCGTTGTGATCGAGTGGTCCATGGAAGCCGCGGCGGCCACTAACGGGCGCGTCGCGCTGGTGACAGGCGCTGCGCGAGGCATTGGCCTTGGGATCGCGGCGTGGTTGATCAGTGAAGGTTGGCAAGTGGTGTTGACCGACCTGGACCGCGAGCGCGGTGCCAAGGTGTCCAAGGTGCTGGGTGAAAACGCCTGGTTCATCACCATGGATGTGGCCGATGAGAAGCAGGTCGCCCAAGGCGTTGCCGAAGTGCTCGGGCAGTTTGGCCGCCTGGATGCGTTGGTGTGCAACGCGGCGGTGGCCGACCCGCGCAATATCACCCTGGAAAGCCTTGACCTGGCCTACTGGAATCGCGTGCTGGCGGTGAACCTCAGTGGGCCGATGTTGCTGGCCAAGCACTGCGCGCCTTACCTGCGTGCCCACGGCGGCGCGATCGTCAACCTGGCATCGACGCGGGCCCGTCAATCGGAGCCGGACACCGAAGCTTATGCGGCGAGCAAGGGCGGTTTGTTGGCCTTGACGCACGCGCTGGCCATCAGCCTCGGGCCGGAGGTGCGGGTCAATGCCGTCAGCCCTGGCTGGATCGATGCGCGTGATCCTGCCGCACGGCGTGCCGAGCCTTTGACCGACGCAGATCACGCCCAGCATCCGGCGGGCAGGGTGGGCACAGTCGAGGACGTGGCTGCGATGGTGGCGTGGCTGCTGTCGCGCCAGGCGGGCTTTGTGACCGGGCAGGAGTTTGTGGTGGACGGCGGCATGAGCAAGAAGATGATTTACAGCGAGTAGGGCCGGTAGCGGTCTTGAAGCAATTTTGTCTTTTTCAGAAAAACTTCAAGCAGGCTATTGACTTAGGTCTGCTACCTGCGTAAATTTCGCGGCCTCAACGAAGCAAAGGGTGATTAGCTCAGCTGGGAGAGCATCTGCCTTACAAGCAG
Source organism: Pseudomonas sp. S3_A03 (assembly GCF_054668275.1). Lineage (NCBI taxonomy): Bacteria > Pseudomonadati > Pseudomonadota > Gammaproteobacteria > Pseudomonadales > Pseudomonadaceae > Pseudomonas > Pseudomonas sp. S3_A03. The sequence continues at coordinate 2,039,395 of NZ_CP162753.1, read as the reverse complement.
AGGGTCGGCGGTTCGATCCCGTCATCACCCACCACTTCTTGAGAGTTTTGCCCTTGGGCAAGACGCAACGTTAAAGGTTGCAACCGACGCGCAGCGGTAGTTCAGTCGGTTAGAATACCGGCCTGTCACGCCGGGGGTCGCGGGTTCGAGTCCCGTCCGCTGCGCCATATTTTCCAGGTTCGAGTTATCGGGCTTGAGATCGAACAGCCAAGGTTGCTCGGTCAGACGTTTAAAGACGGTTGAGGGTTTACGCTCAGCCAGTCAAGCGATACGCAGCGGTAGTTCAGTCGGTTAGAATACCGGCCTGTCACGCCGGGGGTCGCGGGTTCGAGTCCCGTCCGCTGCGCCATATCTGCCTCAAGGCCCACTGAACGCCTTGAAGCACAAAGAAAGCCATTGGCTGCTTTGATCCGATAGCAAAGACCCTGGTCGAAAGACCGGGGTTTTTTGTGTCTGCGATTTGGTGATGTGTTGCGAGAGCCGGCGAGCCGGCCCCCTTGGCAGTGTCAGAACCCCAACTTGTCCCGCAAGCCGTAGTACCAAGCCCCCAGCGCCGCAAACGGCGTGCGCAACAGTTGCCCGCCCGGGAACGGGTAGTGCGGCAGGTCGGCAAACGCGTCAAAACGTTCGGCCTGGCCTCTCAATGCTTCGGCCAGTACCTTGCCTGCCAGGTGCGTGTAGGTCACGCCATGGCCGCTGCAGCCCTGCGAGTAGTAAATGTTGTCACCCAGGCGACCCACCTGCGGCAGTCGCGACAAGGTCAGTAGGAAATTGCCGGTCCAGGCGTAGTCGATCTTCACATCCTTGAGTTGCGGGAAGGCCTTGAGCATTTTCGGCCGGATGATTGCCTCGATATTCGCCGGATCGCGCGCGCCGTACACCACGCCGCCGCCGAAGATCAGGCGCTTGTCGCTCGTAAGGCGGTAGTAGTCGAGCAGGTAGTTGCAGTCTTCCACGCAGTAATCCTGCGGCAGAAGCGTCCTGGCGAGTTCGTCCCCCAGTGGCGCGGTGGTGATCACCTGTGTGCCGCACGGCATCGACTTGGCCGCCAGCTCCGGCACCAGGTTGCCCAAGTAGGCATTGCCCGCGACGATGATGAACTTGGCCCGGACCTTGCCCTCGGCGGTGTGCACCACCGGATTGGCGCCGCGCTCGATACGCACCGCCGCCGATTGCTCATAGATCGTGCCGCCCAGCGACTCCACCGCGGCCGCTTCACCGAGCGCCAGGTTGAGCGGGTGGATATGCCCGCCACTCATGTCCAGCAGGCCGCCGACATAATTGTCGCAGGCCACCACCTCGCGGATACGGCGTTCGTCCAGCAACTCCAGCTGCGTATGGCCGTAGCGCTCCCACAGGCGCTTCTGCGACTCCAGATGGCCCATGTGCTTGCTGTTGAGCGCGGCGAACACGCCGCCGTCCTTCAGGTCGCACTGGATCTGATACTTGGCGACCCGCTCGCGAATGATCCTGCCGCCCTCGAACGCCATCTGCCCCAGCAGTTGGGCTTGCTGAGCCCCGACGCTGCGCTCAATCACATCGATATCGCGGCTGTAACTGTTGACGATCTGCCCGCCATTGCGGCCCGACGCGCCAAAGCCCACCTTTGGCGGCTTCCAGTACCGTCACGCGAAAACCGTTCTCCAGCAGAAACAGCGCGCTGGACAAGCCCGTATAGCCGGCGCCGATCACGCAGACATCGGTTTCGACGTCGCCTTGCAACGTCGGGCGAGGCGGAACGGCATTCGCGGAAGCGGCGTAATACGATTGGGGGTAGGGGGTGTTCGCCATCCTGGAACCTCTGTTTTATATTTTTTACGAGTGGCCAGATCCTACCTCAGTTGAAAATTGCCTGCCAGCCACCCGGAAAAGGCGGGTGTGCCAGCTGCAAATAAAAAATTCGCATATTCATAGGCTTAGCTGCAAAAAAGATGTTGACACCCCTGCGCAATTCCGTAGAATGCCGCCTCACAGCAGGCACGTAGCTCAGTTGGTTAGAGCACCACCTTGACATGGTGGGGGTCGTTGGTTCGAGTCCAATCGCGCCTACCAAACAAAATCCGCTCTGCTGGGCGGTGTGAGGGGGAATCCGAAAGGGTTCCCCTTTTTCTTTGCCTAAGAAAACGTTCACAAATTATAGGCTTCGTTCACACAAGGCAATGTGAGCGTAGATCTTTACTTCCCCTGTTCACACTCATATTTGTGAACGACTCTACCTAACCCATTGATATACATGGCTCGTTCACTATCTTGTCTAGGTGGTGGTACGTTCGCAGGCTCACTCCCTTGCCCGTTGCTCGTGCCTCGCAAGGGCAGGCTTCTAACCAACTGAGCTACTTGCCTGCTGTGAGGCGGGTACGCCTGTCGGCCACGCTCAACGCCCTACGCTCTGTGGTGAATCCTGAACGCTCTGTGTGCTGCTGTAGGGCTGGCGGGGGTGTCTCTCTAGGGGTGGGGCAGGGGGTGTAGGGTGGGGTGCTTATGTATGCAATGGTGCTAGTTAATTTCTAATCAAAACTCCAGGGGCTGGCATCCGCTAAATACAGATAGTGAGAGCAGAGTTGCCCCTGCCCTCGGTCAATCTTAAGCGTACTGAGTCAGCTTCCAGGTCACCGATTTGCCGCTGTAAGGCGGGAAGCGATTACCCTTGGCGATAGGTGCCGTGGTGCTTGGAGTGCCTACTACTTTCCAAATCCCGCTTTCTGGGCAGCTTTGACCTGTTGTCCCCGTAGTACCAATTGGTGCCTTTGCCATCTTCGTTTCGCTCCTGTAGGCCAGTCGCAACGTCATGGTTGCTCAAGGAGCGTAGGCGATGATTTCAATTTGGCATCATGGTCGTGGTATTATAACCGCTAAATTTGTAAGGGTATGTTTCGGATGAAGTGGTTAGCTGCGTCAATTGTGTTTGCTGCGTTGGTTCTTTCCTACGCTATCAGTATGCCGTTTCGTGACTGTGTGGCGGGCTATGTGACCCAAGCAAAATCCGATGATGCTTCTACGCGTGCATTGGCTGCGATGACCTGCCAAGTTCGGCGAGGCTAGGGCTTGACGCTATTTACTTTCCGGCGTATACAGATGTTCGGGCAAACGGGCCTAGCTTAAGCTGAACCGTATGTCCCTGACTTTGAGGGGCGCGATTGTGTAAGTAGTGGTAGAGCGAACCTTCAATGGCGTAGTTCTATCAGGAACGCTCATTCGGTCGCATCGAGACTATAAGCGGTGGGAGCAGCCACGCTCAGACGTGGAACGCTTACCCCTTCTGGCGTGGTTAGGAGGGCAGGTGACTGGTAGCTGAACTATCAGGCATAGAGGGCTTGGCCCCTATGAAGAACGGCCAGTGTGGTAACGCATTGAGCACCCCTGAGGGGCATCTAGGTACGCCTAGAATCTGAGCATCACGCTCTACCTGCCCTTGCTATGTCCAATGCTCACTGTTTTAAATTGAATGCTAGCCTCCAGGGTCAATGAACCCCTCCTGTCTTAATAAATAATTATCTTGGTTTGCTGTCTACGAGCTTCATTCGTCGAATGTCTGCGTCGTATTCTTCCTGAATGCGTTTACCAATTGCAATTTCACGCTCAGCCTCTAATTTACGTGGGCGTCCTACAGGTCTTACGCCACCAGTTAATTTTAACATCTCCTTAACGGCACTGATGTTTCCATTGACTAGCTCTTGTTTCAATATCTCAATTGATTTGTCATGCCAATAGATACGGTGTTCCTCTTTCCAACCTTGTTCTTCTGCATAAGTGTCAAGCGTAATCATGCTGACGCCTAAGCGCTTAGCTAGGACGCAATGTGAGTTTGTCTCAATGTATTCTGTCTTGTCTGTGTCTGTAAGGTTCATGGCTCTTCTCGGTATTTGATTGTTATTGTCAGGATGAGTAAGTAGCAGATGATGTTAAGTGTTATAGCTATGAAGCTATAGTCATGCATAATCTGAAGCACTACTAGTTGGGTGTATTGTATGAGGAGTAGGGCGCTTAGGAGGTACGTCACATTTTTATAGCTGACGCTCTCTCTATTTCCTCTAGCGTACACCTTGATAGATAGCCTACCGCTTGAAGAGAGATGCCGTGATTATATGAGATGTAATACAGAGCTTGGTGGTCCTCACGCTTAGCAATAATTTCTTTGGCTAAACCCCTTCGTATGATGATGCTATGAATTACGAAAGAGGTTAAATCAGGTATTCGTATATTATCATTGTCTGACATTGTATTGTCCTGGGTGAATTGTCTTAACGTCACTGCGTGACAGAAGCAAAAGCAAGAGCACGCCACGGAGTGGCATACGCATAAAGAAAAGATCAAGAGCGATACACTGGTAGGTGCTCTGCTTTTGATTCTTCTTTAATGCGTGCTCTTTGTCGGCTCTGCCGACGTTGCTCTTGATTTTAGGTGGGCGAGAGTGTGTAAAATCTCTTAGAGTATCTTTAAGGGAAATTACACAGTCTGCTTCAGCCATAAGCTTACAGTTCTATTGCTGACTCCCATAAGATTAGCGATCTTCCTTGCAGACAACCCATCCGATGATAACCCTTTGGCAATTAGAATGTTGTCTTCTAACTTGCTTCGTGAGCGTGTGTGAGGTGCTGGTCGAGTAAGGTCTTTTAGGATTAGGTGATTGCCTCTAAGGTCGAACGCCAAGTGTCGTGCTGATTCCTCTGTTGGTACAAAGTGAACCGTAGGTCTATCATTGGTAAATGTCCTGATGCTACTGCGTGTAGCAGCTTGAAATATTAACTCTCTGTAGCGTTCGTTGCGCAGGGCTTGCTTGCCTACCACTGAGCAGATAGCCATCTTAGCCAACATCTCAGAGTTGTTCTGATCATCAATAGGGTTAGGGTTGCCATGAATCAATGACAGCGTATGGTGTACGTCTGAGTATCCATTCAATCCCCTAGCGTCAAAGGGAATGCGTAACACATTGGGATAGTCCTCAAAAGGAAACTTGCACCATTCATGAACTTGTACAAGGAGGGGTTCACCCTGTACGAATTCTATAGCGTCGCGTAATAGCGAGTGACCATAGACCCTATCGTTCCACTCTTCAGCCACAGCACCATCAGGAAGCGTAAGAAGCATAGTCTTGCTAACCTTACTACCACCAATCAACGGATAGATGTAGCTTTCAAATTTATATCGTCTGTACTCTGGTGTGAATTTAGACGCTGTAATGGTGTACCCCTTGGTGAGGGCGTGCTGATAGGCGAGGGTCCCAGTGACGTTAGCCCCTAAGATGTGTGTCTCAAAGGCGTGCTCATAGATACCGCTCAAGTCAAAGTAATCTATGACCCTGACTTGCCATTTCCATTTGCTCTCCTTCTTGCTTAGATACTCCTTGATGAATACGTCTGCTTTTCCCCTGAGCAATGCCCCTAGACAAGTAGTGATAGTTGACATTCCCTTGTCGTCTATTACATCTGAGTAGATGGCTCGTGCTTCCTTTGTCATTCCTTGTTTGATGGACGCTTTGGTCGAGACGCTATCAATCTCAATGAATTTTTCTAGGAAGTTTGTATAGGCGTGGTCTCCAATATCTCTGGTAAGATTATTAGCGACTGAGGGCACTTCATCAATGACCACAATCCAGTCTTGCAGGTAGCAAGGGTCAAGGTCTAACAAAGTTTTATGCGTGATGATAAGAATCTTAGGGTCATCTTCTAGCAGCGTACATTCTACGGTGTCAGTGACATGCTTGTGGGTGTCACTATTGATTACGCAAATGTGATTAATGCCGATAGCTTGGATACGTCTAACTACATCCTTCGACAGGACTTTGGTAGGCACAGCGTATAGGTATCGTTTATAAGGGGCTGAGTCTAGCTCTCTGATGAATTGCTCTGTCTTGCCTGTGCCCGGTGTAGCTTCTGCTACGTGTATAACCTTGGACTCACTTAGGCTCAATCAGTTTTCCTTCTTTGATTAGGTCGTTTACCAGTTTGATAATGTAGCTTGGGTGCGTGAAGCTGCCTGTAAGCTCATCGGGTATAGACTTGCTCCCTTTGATTGTCAGCACCTGATAGTAGCCATACTGGGTCATCCCATACTCAACAAGCTTGTAGTCGCGAATGCCTGTTATGAGTTTATTCTTTTGCTCAATGCTGCAATCAATTGCCCCTAGCTCGGAGCGACGCTCTTGCAGGCCCTTTAGGTCAGAGTCGCTCATGTAAGTGTTTCCCATTAGTTACCTCCTTGATTATAGGTGGCACGGATGGCGGCCATAAGTTCAGCCTGCTCCCTCTGTGTGGCTCCAGTGAGCATGCTTTTAGATGTACCTGTTACATTGCCTTGGTCATCACGCTGTAGAACGCTCTTCTTAGCTTGAGGTGCGAAGGCTTGGTAAGCATTGTCAGCATCCATTAGCTGTCGGACGAGTGGGTCAGATTTATACATATCGTCCGCCACTTGTTGCTTAGACGCTTTCCATTGGGCTAGGGCATCCTTGGAAGAGGATAGTGCGTTTCCTTTAGGTTGTACCGCTTCCTCAATAAGCTGGTAGCCGTTCTCAATCAGTTCAGTTAAAACCCCCATCGGAGTATTACCTGTACGGCGTGCTAGTTCGTTAACGTCGGTCATGGTGATTGTTTTCATTGGTCTTGCTCCAGTGGGATTGTTTTATATTGATTGTAAGTTGTGGACCCAAGACAATTCTTTCGAATCGCAATGAGTTTATGTTCGACTAAGTGTTGGATGGTCTTGCTAGATGAGCTGCGTGTTTTACCAGTTGCTGCGGAAAACTCTTCAAGCGAAATTTCACACCACCGTAACCCATCGTCACTCTTGTTCCTGATCATCAGCCATACTAATTTACGATCTGCTGTGTTTAGGTGCATGATCTTACTTTCTATGATTTTGTCTATATCCATCACGTTCTCTCTTTCATTTCTCTCTGATTTCCTGTTGTGGAAAGCCCGCTATTTAGGCAATAAAAAAGACCGCAACCTACTGACTCTGTGTAAGCAGTGTGAGGAAGCAATCTTTATACTGGTATAAGCTATACTGCTTATTAGGGATAAAGGTCTACAAGGCGTGACGTAAATATTTTCAGGCCCTATATCCTATATACTGTTTTTTAAAGCAAAAGGAGACAGCGATTGCGAAAATAATTTCATTTCCTATATGTATATACTTAAATCTGAGAGAAAACCCTACACGGATTCTTAAAATTAATGTCTATCCGTAACCCCCATGCACACCCATTCCTTTACTCGTTGCCACTGTAAGCCCCTGTGAGGGGGCTACAGGCTTATATTGCTATATGGGTGGCAGTTGATCGCCTATCGTGGTTCCTGTGCGCTTACAGGTGGCTTAATCAATGAGGTGAAGTACATCCTTCGCATTCAAATGTGAGTATCTAGCCACTGACCTAGTATCTCTATGTCCTGAAACAATCATTATCTGAGCGTTGTTGAATCCCTTCTTGGCTACGTTAGTAATACGCGTATGCCTTAACTGGTGAAGCCTCACGCTACAGTCGAGTCGTGCTTTGTTCCTTGCCAGCCTAACGGCCTGTGACACAGCATGAGGCGTCACAATAAACAGTCTTCCTCTGTGTGCCTTGTTTGCTATAGCCAGCCTCTGTGCTTCTTTCAATAGCTCTATGGCACGCATGGTCAAGGGCACAGACCTAGTGCCGTTCTTACCGTCCACTACATCCGCAATACGTTCATCCAGGTGAAGGCATTGGGTTGTGAGCTTGAGTATTTCTGAGCGTCTCATTGCTGTCTCATAGGCCAGCTCAACGATTAGGGCCATGGTGGGGGGAGAGCTTGTTGAGCAACTGTCTAAGCTCGCCAGCACTGATTACCTTGTCGCTCGACTTGTCGGGCTTGGGTAGGGCTATGTAGTGGTCTAATGAAACCGGACACCCATTTAGGCGAGAATGCTCGCCAGATCGAGGTGTCAGATGACCAAACAACGCCGCTCCTTTACTCCTGAATTCAAACGCGAGGCTGCCGACCTCGTGCTCAAACAAAACTACAGCTACATCGAAGCCAGCCGTTCACTCGGCATTGGTGAGTCGGCATTGCGCCGCTGGGTTGACCAGATTCAGAAAGAACATAAAGGCATCACCCCGCAGAGCAAGGCTCTGACTCCGGAACAGCAAAAAATTCAGGAGCTGGAAGCCCGGATTGCTCGGCTTGAGCGAGAGAAATCAATACTAAAAAGGCTACCGCGCTCTTGATGTCGGAAGATCACGAGCGTTCGCGCTGATTGACCAGTTGAGTGCACATGAGCCGGTTGATTGGCTGTGCAAGGTGTTTGACGTCACGCGCTCGTGTTACTACGCCCAGCGCCTGCGGCGCCGCACGCCCGATGTTGAACGGCTTCGATTGCGAAGTCGCGTCAGTGAGCTGTTCTCGCAAAGTCGCAGCTCTGCGGGCAGTCGCAGCATCTTGTCGCTGATGCGTGAAGACGGTGAGCAACTCGGTCGATTCAAAGTGCGTAGCTTGATGCGCGAGCTTGATTTAGTCAGCAAACAACCTGGCTCCCATGCCTACAAACGAGCAACAGTAGAAAGACTGGATATCCCGAACACATTGAACCGCGAGTTCGACGTGCCAGCGCCCAATCAAGTCTGGTGCGGCGATATCACCTACATTTGGGCGCAAGGAAAGTGGCATTACCTGGCTGTCGTCCTGGATCTTTGTACGCGTCGGATCGTGGGCTGGGCGCTGTCGGAAAAGCCAGACGCTGAGCTGGTGATCAAAGCGCTGGATATGGCTTACGAGCAGCGTGGCAGGCCTTCGGATCTGCTATTCCACTCGGACCAGGGATCGCAATATGCAAGCCGACTCTTTCGCCAGCGGTTGTGGCGATACCGCATGCGCCAGAGCATGAGCCGACGAGGAAACTGCTGGGATAACGCACCGATGGAGCGCGTATTTCGCAGCTTGAAAACAGAATGGATACCGACCGTGGGCTATCGAACTGCGCAGGAAGCACAGCGCGATATCAGCCATTTTTTGATGCATCGCTACAACTGGATTAGGCCTCATCAATTCAACGATGGGTTGGCCCCAGCGCGGGCCGAGGAAAAACTTAACGTCGTGTCCGGGATTAGTTGACCACTACACTATGTCACTTACGGGGTTATGTATGTCTATGAGCAGGCCACGCTTAGCGAACCTGAAGAAACGAGACATGAACGCTAGCTGTATGCGACAGGTAGCAGGCTTGACCGTTTGTAAACGCTTCAGCTTGAAGTCGTTGACTAGCTGAGGGGTGATGTCATGGATTGACTGAGGGAAGGCAGCAAAGAGCTGGTCAACAATCTTGATTGCGTGGTCATAGCTACCCTTGCCCTTGAGCATGGTTTCGCAATAGGTCATGCCAAGCGTGTACAGAGTGTGCGTCTGATGCGTCTTGGTAACAGCCTCTAGCTGGTCAGCCCATGCCTGGGCCAACACTTGAGTGGGGAACGTTTTGGATTGCGGGGGACTTCCTCTCAACCGAACCTGAGCGTTCCAATTGCCAGAGGGAAGGGAGCGAATGTTAGCCATGATTGACGCCTCATAATGTGAATGGGCGTTCTCTTAGGGCCATAGGCTGCGTGGCCTAGCGCCTAGCATGGTGGCTCTTGACATGGTGGGGGTCGTTGGTTCGAGTCCAATCGCGCCTACCAAACAAAATCCGCTCTGCTGGGCGGTCTAGAGGGGTCATCGGAAACGGTGACCCCTTTTTGCTGTCTGCGATTTGCAAAACGTTGCTAATCCCACCTCAGAACGCCAGCTCTGCATCCTCCTTGCCAACCCGACCTCGTGCTGAGGCCGGTTCAAGAGGGACGCTCGGTGTATTCCCAGTGAAATCAGCGAGCCCGCTGTTTGAGGTACTCGACGAAAGGCTCGATGTCGCTGCTGCAGAGCAGATGGGCCACTGCGCGAACCTCCGCCTCGGGCCACTCCCACCAGGCGGATTGTTCAAGGATTTGGCGAGTCGGTTCATCGAAACGCCAGCGGATGTGCTTGGCCGGGTTGCCTCCGACGATGGAGTAGGGCGCGACGTTTTTTGTTACCACTGAACCGGCCGCGACCACTGCGCCATTGCCGATGGTGATGCCAGACAAAATGATGGCATGGGAGCTTATCCAGCAATCGTTGCCAATGCTGACGTCGCCGTTGCTGCCGCCGAAGTCGGTGATGTGAGCAAGCGCCTTGATCTTCGCCGGGAATGGATAGCAGCTGAGCCAATCGGTGCGATGGTGGCCGCCCAGATAGACTTCGACATCGCCTGCGATAGAGGTATAGGCGCCTACGCGCAGGGTGGTGCCTTCATTCCAGTCGTGGACTTTCACATCACCATAGGTGCCCAGGCCGAAGCTGTACTTCGGGTAACGGTTACGCAATTTCTGGGTGGAACGTTCCAGCGCAGTCATTGCCCGTAACGCTTTGCGTTCCTGATGTTCGCGCCATTTACGCAGTAGCTTCATGCCTTGGCCTTTCGCAGATCTTGAAAACAGTGCGCCATCCTGATGACTGCGCGCGTGCGATGCAAGATCGGCGTGCCATTAGTCTTGCCCGGCCTCTGCTGTTCAAGCCGGCACCGTTCAATTAGCGCTGACGCCTTGCGCCGACAAAATTTATTGGTTCACAGCAACAATTTTTCTTGTTGGACACCTCCCGCTTCCAGGCAGCAAAGTTGCCGCCACTGACGCTCGCCCTTACGGGTCAACAATAAAAAACCGAGCCGACTGCACGCCACTTCCTGCTGTGAACCCTTTGTTCACATCCTGCTGTAATGGCGCCGCAGCGCGCACTTAAGGACTTCATCGCCATGCAAACTGTTGTGAACTTATGGCCGTTGATCGGCGTACTTGTGATCGTGGTTGGCTTTGTTTTGCGCTTCAATCCGCTGTTGGTGGTCACCGCCGCCGCTATCGCCACCGGGCTTGCCGCCCATTTCCCGCTGGAAAAAATCCTCGCCACCATGGGTGATGGCTTCCTTCAAACCCGTGCCCTGCAATTGATCCTGTTACTGCCCCTGGCGGTCATCGGCTTGCTGGAGCGCCATGGGCTGCGCCTGCATGCGCAGAACTGGATTGCACGATTTGAGCGCGCCACGGTTGGGCGCCTGTTGATCATCTACCTGTTTGTGCGCGAATCCACGGCCGCCATGGGCTTGACCAGCCTGGGCGGGCACCCGCAGATGGTGCGCCCGTTGCTCGCGCCGATGGCCGAAGGCGCCGCTGAAAAACGCTACGGCAAACTGCCCGACAAGCTGCGCCACAAGGTCTTGGCCATGTGCGCGGCGACGGACAACGTCGGTCTGTTTTTTGGCGAAGATATCTTTGTGGCCTTTGGTGCGATTGCACTGATGCACACCTTTCTTCTGGGTTCGGGGATTGATGTCGAGCCGCTGCATATCGCGGTGTGGGGGATTCCCACGGCGATCTGTGCGTTTATTATCCACGCGATCCGCTTGCATCGCTTTGATCGAAGGCTCACCCGCGAGCTGACGCCCGCCGCGACGTCCGTGGAGGCTGCGCAATGATTATCTCCATTCAATACCTGTACTGGCTTGCCGGCGTGCTGCTGCTCATTACCGCAGGCATGATCCTGATGGATCGCACCCATCCTAAACGTTGGTCCAGCGCACTGTTCTGGCTGTTGTTCGCGATCCCGTTCCTGGTCGGGGAGCGGCTGCCATCGGTGGCCATCGGCGTGGGCGTGGTGGTGATGGCGTTGATCGCAGGATTGGGCGGCGTTGGTCGCGGTAGCCATGCCGAGTTGCATGACAAGGCCTCCCGCGCCAGTGCCGGGCGCCTGGGGCACAAACTGTTTATCCCGGCCTTGGCCATCCCGCTGACCACGGTGATCGGCTCTGTAGTGCTCAAGCACACCGAGATCGGCGGCGTGCCGCTGCTGGACCCGAAAAACACCACGTTTGTTTCGCTTGGCATCGGTTGCCTGATCGCCCTCGGCCTGGCCTGTTGGCTGACCCGCGACACACCGGTGCAAGCCTTGCGCGAGTCGCGTCGCCTCACTGAGGCCTTGGGCTGGGCCATGGTGCTGCCGCAGATGCTGGCGATGCTCGGGTTGTTGTTCAACGAAGCCGGGGTCGGCACGGCCGTTGCGCACGTCACCACCACCTATATCAACCTGGATTACAAGTTGGTGGCCGTGATGGTCTATGTGTTGGGCATGGCCCTGTTCACCGTGATCATGGGCAATGGCTTCGCGGCATTCCCGGTGATGACCGGCGGGGTCGGGGTGCCGGTGTTGGTGGGCATCTACGGCGGTAACCCGGCGGTAATGGCCGCCATCGGCATGTTTTCCGGTTATTGCGGTACCCTGATGACGCCAATGGCGGCCAACTTCAATATCGTGCCGGCGGCGTTGCTGGAGTTGCCGGACAAGAACGCGGTGATCAAGGCGCAGTTGCCGACAGCGTTGATGATGCTGGTGGTCAATATCGTGCTGCTTTATCTGTTGATGTGAGGCCGGGATGCGAACTGTATTGCTGACGGGCTTCGAGCCCTTTGACCAAGACTCGGTGAACCCGTCCTGGGAGGCTGCGCGCCGGCTGGATGGTTTTAAAATCGACGAACAGGTGACAATCGTCGCGCGTAGGTTGCCCTGCGCGTTCACCACCGCGGGCGAATGCCTGGTGAAGCTGATCGAGGAGTTGCGTCCGGCAATGGTGATTGCCACAGGCCTGGCAACCGGGCGCAGCGAGATATCCATCGAGCGGGTAGCGATCAATATCAACGACGCGCGCATCCCCGATAACCTGGGTGAGCAGCCCGTCGACACGGCGGTTGTGGCCGGTGGTCCGGCGGCTTATTTCTCGACGCTGCCGATCAAGGCCATGGTCAGGGCGGTGCGCGAGGCGGGCATTGCGGCGTCGGTGTCGCAGACGGCGGGGACCTTTGTCTGCAATCAGGTGTTCTACCGTTTGCAACATGTGCTGACGGGCTCAGAGGTGCGCAGTGGGTTTATCCATGTGCCCAGTCAATCGTCGATGGCGTTGCCTACCTTGGTAGATGGGCTGCGTAGCGCAGTGTCGGCGGCGTGGAACACGCCGGTGGATGTGGTCGAAGGTGGCGGCCAGGTGAGTTGACGTGGCGCATTACTCATCAACTTCAACTACAGTTCAATCACGTCCCGGCCTTGGATTATCGTCATGATCAAATCGTTGAAGTTCGTGTCTGTTGCGCTGTCGATTGTGCTGTTTGCCGGGAGCGGCATGGCGCTGGCTGATCCAGGCAATGGCAAGGGGCAAGGTAACAATAAAGGCAATAGCCAAGGCGGGCAGGGCCATGACAAGCCCAAAGGCAAAGGTGGGTCGAGCAGCCACGGCCCTAGTGTTGATCGCGGCAGCGTGCTGAATGTGTTGGGGGGGTATCGCGACTACTGGAGCCCGGGGCCGTCTTTACCGCCGGGTATCCAGAAGAACCTGGCGCGCGGCAAGCCGCTGCCACCGGGCATTGCCAAAAAACTCGATGGCCGTTTATTGGGCCAGTTGCCCCGTTACGACGGGTATGAGTGGCAGCAGGCGGGCACCGACCTGATATTGGTGGCTGTCGCGACAGGCATTATCTACGAAGTGCTCAATGGCGCCTTTGATTGAGCCGATGCCTCCTGTGCTTTACGCCCAGGGAAAAACAGCTCGAAACGCGTCACGCCTTCGTCGCTGCTGACGCTGTAGCGGCCGTTATGCAACTGCATGATGGTCGCCACAATGGACAGGCCCAACCCGTTGGAGTGGGCCGACCGTTCCCTGGATTCGTCCACCCGGTAAAACCGCTCGAACAGCCGCGATAAATGCTCGGCGGGGATGGTTTCACCCTGGTTGTTGACGCACAACTGAATGCCTTCAGCGTTTGGAACCGCCTGGATCACCAGTTCGGAGTTCGGCGCCCCGTATTTGATGGCGTTGGCGCACAAATTTGCCAGGGCCCGACGCAGCAGCATCGGTTCAGCCCAGATCACACCTTTCCCTTCGGCGCGAATATTGATGTTTACGTCGCTCGCCAAGCCTTCAAAGTAATCGGCGATGCGTTGCACTTCATCGGCTGCGCTGAGTTCCTGGCGTTGGCGCAGGGCGCTGGCCGGGTCGGTGCGCGCCAGAAACAACATGTTGTCGAGCATTCGCGCCAGGCGCTCCAGCTCCTCGACGTTGGAGGCCAGGAGTTGCTGGTAGTTTTCGATGCTGCGCGGCTGTTGCAGGGCGACCTGGGTTTCCCCCAGCAGGTTGTTGATTGGCGTGCGCAGTTCGTGGGCCATGTCGGTGGCCACCTGCCCCAGTTGCACAAAGCCCTTGGCCAGGCGCTCCAGCATGGTATTGAACGAGTCAATCATCGGCAGCAGTTCTTTCGGCGCGCCGTGGCTGTCGAGGCGTTCTGCGAGGTTGCCTACGCCAATATTCTCGGCATGTCGTGCCAGGCGCCTCAACGGCAGCAGGCCGCGATACACCAGTAGATAGCCTGCCAGCGCGAGAATAATTGCAGCGATACTCGCCAGGATATAAACGCTGAGCCGGTAGCTGGCGAGCATGGCGGTGCGCTCGGTCATCAGGCGCCCGCTGGTAACTTGCAGGCTGCCCAGGTCGCCGGAGTCGATGGAGGCGGCGAGAGTGGAGAAGGGCACGCCATTCAGGCCTGGCAGATGCTGCACATCGCTTAGCGCAAGCACGTGATCCTTGGGCACCGGTTTGATTGTCGGCAAGTCTATATTGGCGGGGTTTACCAGTAGCAGCGGCGCTTGGCCGGGCGCGGCGATGCTCAGCACTGATTCACGGTTGCCCAACATGTTCTGGAACAATTCCGGCTTGGTCTTGATCAGATCCAGCGTGTTGCTGTCGTTGAGCAGGTTGCGCAACTGGTCCACACGGGAGATCAACTGGGCGTCGTCGCGGCGGATCAACTCGCGCTCCAGCTCGCGATACAACGCCACCCCCAGTGTTGCCAGCAGGGCGAAGGCGAGCAGCGCGAAAATCAGCGCCAGGCGCAGGGTCAGTGAATAATGCCGACGAGTGCTCATGGCTGGGTATCGAAGCGGTAGCCGATGCCCCGCACGCTGTGGATCAACTTGAGCGGGAACGGGTCGTCGACTTTAAGGCGCAGGCGCCGCACGGCGACGTCCACCACGTTCGTGTCGCTGTCGAAGTTCATGTCCCAGACCCTGGAGGCGATCAGAGAACGTGAGAGCACTTGGTCCTGGTGGGTGGCGAACAGGTGCAACAATGCGAACTCCTTGTTGGTCAGGGTAATGCGCGTGCCGGCGCGGGTGACGCGACGCTTGAGCACATCGATTTGCAGATCGGCGATGTGCAGTTGCTCTTCTTCACGGATCGGGCCGCGACGGGTCAGGGTGCGTAGGCGCGCCACCAGTTCGGCGAAGGAAAACGGCTTGATCAGGTAATCATCGGCGCCCAGTTCCAGGCCTTTGATGCGGTCGGCAATATCATCGCGCGCCGTCAGGAAAAGTACCGGCGTGTCGGTTTCCTTGCGCAGGCGGCGCAGCACTTCCCAACCGTCCATTTTCGGCATCATCACATCCAGCACGATCACGTCGAACGGCGTTTCCAAGGCCAGGTGCAAGCCGTCCACGCCATCCCGGGCGAGGCTTACGGAGTAGCCCAATTCCTGCAAGCCATTGAGCAGGTAGTTGCCGGCCTTGGGTTCGTCTTCGACTACGAGGATGTTCATGGGAGATGCCCTGATTCAATACGTGGCGCCAGTGTAGCCCGATCAATTGTCACTGGCGCAGCCGGTGCCCTGGACCTGATAGTCGAGCACGTGTTCGCGGCCCTGGTGGTCGAGGTAGTCGAGCCGGGCGGGGACGATGCCGCACTGGCCGTTGGTGTCGCTGCTCGACAGCACTTTGGCCACGTCCAGATGCACGAAAAAGCCGGTCTTGTCGTGGATAACAGTGTTCTGGTCAGCAGCAAATACCGGGCCGGTGGCCAACAGCGCGGCAATGGCGAGGGTTAACAGTTTCATGGCGGTCTCTCGTTTAAAAAGGGGGGCTGCCAGGTCATGGCAGTGCGCTCACGGTAACCAGTGCACCCGAACAGCCGGCCAACAGGATGATGACAAGTTCGTAATGATTGGCGGCGCGACACACCCGCAGCGTTTACAAGTCGTGGGGTGATCCGTAGATTGCATCGGGCCGATTATTCGTTTCAGCTCACGAGGAAGCTCCGCAGTGTCCGTCCGAGGTTCAGCCGTCTTTGCCCGCCGTTACCGCGCTTTCCTGTTCGATATGGATGGAACCCTGCTCAACTCCATCGCCGCCGCCGAGCGAGTGTGGAGCATCTGGGCTGAACGCCATGGGTTGGATGTGGCGGCGTTCCTGAAGACCATTCATGGTGCCCGCGCAATCGATACCATCACGCGCCAGGCCCTGCCCGGCGTGGATCCTGAAGTTGAGGCGCAATGGATTACCGAGGCTGAAATCAAGGATGTGCGGGGCGTCGTGGCGATTCCCGGGGCCATCGAATTTTTAAAGCGCTTGCCCGCTGATCAGTGGGCGTTGGTGACCTCTGCGCCCCGGAAGCTGGCACTACGTCGGCTCGAAGCGGCGGGGATCGCGGCGCCGGCAGCGCTGGTTACCGCCGAAGACGTGGCTATCGGCAAGCCGAACCCCGCTTGTTATGTGTTGGGTGCGCAACGCTTGGGGGTGTCGGTGCAAGATTGCCTGGTATTTGAAGACGCTGCGGTGGGCATTCGAGCCGGGGAGGCAGCGGGGGCGGATGTGATGGTCGTGACGTCGACGCACTCTGTGCCTATGGTCACGCGTCATCCGTCGATTGAGGGGTATGGGCAGTTGCAGGTGCAGCGCGACGCCGATGGCTTGCTGCGTTTGCAACACACGACGGGCTGACGCAAAAAGGCCGAGCCGCGTTATCGGGCTCGGCCTGCTTTTTTTGGCCCGGGCCGCTGGCACAGCTTACGCTGCACGGCCTTCTGGATGGGCTTGAGGCAGAATATGAACAAATAGCCGCACAGCAGCAATGCCAGGTCCAGCGGCGAGCGCGCGGCGCCTGTGCCTTCTACTTCGAGCCTCAGGCCATACTCCAAACCGACAAATACCAGCCCTATCAGCAGGGTGATCACCCAGGATCTGGGGAGAAATGGCTGCACGGCAGTGGGCCTCATCGACGCGCGCCTGAATGCGCACGAGTGGCAGGATGTCAGTCAGGGGATTCGGCCGTAGAGCGCGCGACAAGTTCCGGGCGTGAAGACAGTTTCATCTTGGGGCGCGGATGAAATAAAGGGCGCTGCGAACCGCGCAACACAAACAAGGACAGTCCGGAGGGGTTTTCGCCAGCCGTTACAGTGAACGAAAGGGCTGGCTACTGAGGGCGCTTCAAGGCGTCTGGTTTTTGTCCGGAGCGGTCAGGCCAGCCTGGATGCGCTGATAGATTTCCTCGCGATGCACGGCAACATCCTTGGGTGCGTTGATGCCGATTCGTACTTGCTGGCCGCTGACGCCCAGGATGGTGATAGTAATGTCATCACCGATGTTTATGCTTTCACCGACTTTGCGGGTGAGTATAAGCATGGACTTCTCCTTGATTACTTTTAAGGACACATGTTTCAGACAGGGCTGGTGTCGGATGTATGTAGCTTACTGCTAAGCGCGTCCCTGTGACTGCCTCTTTTAGGACGCATAGAGGCGGCATTAATTCCCGTGGCGGCATCATACAGGTCTGGGATACATCATTCGCATTGTTTAAGCCAACGTTTATGACGGCCAGAATAGACAGTGAATGATAAAGTCGCCTCTTTATCCGTTGAAGGAGCAGGGTAGTGCGTAAAGTAGCGATGGCAATGGCGGTGTTGGCATTGGCCGGATGCGGTGAGGGCAAGCCTGTCGATGCCCCCAAGGCCAAGCCCGCCGCGACCGAAAGCCAGCCACAAACCGGCGCAATTGCCGCCCAGGAATGGGACCTGCGGGTAGGGCCGCCTGATCATAAGTTGCAGGCAATCACCGACCTGACCGCCTGGTTGCTCGAACACGGTTTCAACTTCTATATCGTGAAGGTCGACGGCAAGGATGAGGTTTTGCTGGGCCCATTCGCCACCAGGGCCGAGGCCGAGGCCAAGCAGACGCTGTTGAACGAAAAAATGGCCCGCGCCAAGAAAAACGACACCGTCTCCGAAATTATCGAGCACAAGGCCGCGCAGTAACAGGCCGATTGGGCGGCGGCGCCGCCCATGTTCAACCGCAGGCTTTAAGGTTCACCGGGCCGACAAATTCATTGCCGCGCCCCATCACACACGCCACGGTCTGATTACGCTGGCGCTCCCAGGCTTGTACCGGGTAGGTCTTGTTCCAGGCCTCATACAGCTGGCGATCCTGTTTCGACAGGCGCAAGCCATACTGTTTGCTCATGTAGAAATACGTGCGCGCAATCATCCCGCGAATGGACGGGCGCGGCATGACCTTCTTGGCCTTGAAGTCCACCTGGGTCAGACAGGAGCCGTACTGCCCGCTTTGCACCGGCAGCCAGCCAAAACTAAAATTGTTACGGTCACCGTTGACCTCGCCGATGCTCGGCACCAGGTTGTGCAAGTCGGCTTCGGCGCGCTTGAACACATTGTCATTGCGCGTGCAGTTCTTGCGCCCACCGTTCTGCCAGCATTGGCGCTGGTGCCCGATTTGCCAGGCCGGAACAATATGCTCCCACTCGATGCGCGCGGCGCGGCTGGCGTTCTTGCGGGGGATATAACCGCAGGCCTTCAGGTCCACGCGGTTGCCGGTGTATTTGCAGCCGCAATAGAACTCGGTGGACTGCGGCGAATAGAGCTTCCAGGCGACTTTCTTGGCTTCGCTGAAGGTTCGGGGCGCCTGCGCGTGGGCGGTAATGGCAAAAAACAGGCAGCACAGAGCAATAAAACGGGCACTCATCGAATCAATCTTCCTTCGGCACAACCCAGAAAATCTGCACGCCGCCATCGTCGCGATAAGCGAGGGTAACGTTGTCGTTCTCTGCAATTTCCTCCAGCAAACGCTGCCACTCATCCTCGGGCTCGTCCGGTAGACGGAAAATCAACGCGGCCTTGGCTTTTTGGGCGTTGGTGGAGTTGATGATCTTTTGCACACGAATAGCCAGGCGCTCATAGGCATCAGGCGGGGTAGGCGCTGCGGAAGAGGACTTTGCCACGGGGTATTCCTTAATAAGCTGTACGCACATACAGTATTTAACTGCGGGCGATTTCGCAACTACTTAAAACTCAAGAAGTTCGTCTGACAGCGAATTGGGAGGCTTGGCGTAGGACGCAGAGTGGGATAGGGCGGGAAGCGAGGAAGGTAGAGGCGGGCATGCCCGCCTCTACAGAGGTGTCAGCGCGAATCAATACTCCCAGAACATCCGTTGCAGCTCTTTGCTGTCCTGGGTCTTGGTCAGGGCGACCATTGCCAGAATCCGCGCTTTCTGCGGGTTCAGGTCAAGGGCTGCAACCCAGTCGTATTTGTCGTCTGGCTGTTCGGCATTGCGCAGCACCATGCCGCCGGCATTTACGTGGGAAGAGCGAATGATCTGCACGCCTTGCTTGCGCAGTTCCACCAGGGCAGGGACGACTTTGGACGACACCGAACCATTACCGGTACCGGCGTGGATGATGGCTTTGGCGCCAGCCTGGGCCAGGGCCTTGTAGGCGGTGTCGCTCACGTTGCCGTAGCCGTAGGCGATTTCGACATCGGGCAGGCTCTTGATGTTCTTGATGTCGAATTCCGAATCCATGGTGTGACGCTTGGCCGGCAGGCGGAACCAGTAGGATTTGCCTTCAACTACCATGCCCAATGGGCCCCATGGGCTTTTGAACGCTTCGGTCTTGATGTTGATCATCTTGCTGACGTCGCGACCCGATTGGATCTCGTCGTTCATGGTCACCAGCACGCCTTTACCGCGCGCGTCCTTGCTGCCGGCTACGGCCACGGCGTTGTACAGGTTGAGCATGCCGTCGGCCGACATGGCGGTGCCCGGGCGCATGGAGCCGACCACCACGATAGGCTTGTCGGTTTTTTCCACCAGGTTCAGGAAGTAGGCGGTCTCTTCCAGGGTGTCGGTACCGTGGGTGATCACGATGCCATCAACGTCTTTGCTGTCGGCCAGTTCGGCGACGCGGCGACCCAGTTGCAGCAGGTTTTCGTTGTTGATGCTTTCGGATGCAATTTGCATCACTTGTTCGCCGCGCACGTTGGCGATCTGGCTCAGTTCAGGCACACCGGCGATCAACTGCTCGATACCGACTTTGGCCGCCTGGTAGGTGGCGCTATTGGCCGCACTGGCGCCAGCGCCGGCAATGGTGCCGCCGGTAGCGAGGATCACTACGTTGGACAGTTTGGTCTTGGCTTCAACTTCCTTTGCCTGGGCGGCAACGGGGAACAGCAGCAGAAGGGCTAATGCGCCCGGGACAAAGTTCTTCAATGCAGATTTCATTATTTTTCTCTCTGGTTTTTGATGAGTGCTGTAGCCGGTTCATCTAGAACACCCGGGCGGTGCTGAATGCCACGAGGCGCCTGTTAGGAGCAGGATCTGTACCAGGCTGATGGTATTTATGAATATAAATTAACTATTTGATATGTAAGGATTTTCAGTGTTTTCAACAGGCTTCTGGCCGAACCGTCGTCCGGCTTTCCGAACAACCTGAAGTGTCGCGTTCGGTTGTCCGAAAAATATGACAAAAAAATCCTGGAAGGCTCGAAAAAAACGGCGTTTCAGAAAATCATGGCGAGCGCTGGCTGTTTAAGGGGGGCCAGCACGGGGCGCCAAGGCAGGCGCCAGAGGCCTTGCATGAAAGGCTGTGTTCTACCGTTGACAAATCTCGACAAGGTTCGCATAGTTTGAATAACGCAAACGTTTGCGAGATGTTTCGCTGGATGCTCCCTGAGCCCTGTGATCACTCGTACCAGCCTCCCGGGTGGGGGGCTGCCGAAGCGTCTTTCGGTGCAAGCGTTGCTCACAATAATCATAAGATCGGAGTGAACCCATGAAGCTGCCATTCGCTGCACGTCTTCTTGCTGTCGCTGTGCTTGCTGCCGCATCCGCCGCTTTACCTCTTTCCTCGGCATTCGCCGATGACACCGCCGCCAAGCCCAAGGTCGGCCTGGTGATGAAATCCCTCGCCAACGAATTTTTCGTGACCATGCAGGACGGTGCCAAGGCGTACCAGAAAGAGCACGCCGCCGATTTCGACATGATCACCAACGGCATCAAGAACGAGACCGATACCAGCGCGCAGATCGACATCGTCAACCAGATGATCCTCGCCAAGGTCAACGCCATCGTCATCGCGCCTGCCGACTCCAAGGCGCTGGTCACGGTGCTGAAGAAAGCCTCCGATGCGGGTATCAAGGTGGTTAACATCGACAACCGCCTGGACCCGGACGTACTGAAAAGCAAAAAACTCGAGATCCCTTTTGTCGGTCCGGACAACCGAAAAGGCTCCAAGCTGGTGGGCGATTATCTGGCCAAGCAACTGGCGGCAGGTGACAAGGTCGGCATCATCGAAGGGGTTCCGACCACCACCAACGCCCAGCAGCGCACCGCAGGCTACAAGGATGCGATGGACGCGGCCGGCATGAAGATCGTCTCTACCCAGTCCGGTAACTGGGAAATCGACCAGGGCCAGAAAGTTGCCTCGGCCATGCTCAGCGAATACCCGGACCTCAAGGCCTTGTTGGCGGGTAACGACAACATGGCGCTGGGCGCTGTCTCCGCCGTGCGTGCGGCGGGCAAGGCGGGCAAAGTGCTGGTGGTGGGCTACGACAACATCGAAGCCATCAAGCCAATGCTGCAGGACGGCCGCGTGCTGGCCACCGCCGACCAGGCGGCTGCGCAACAAGCCGTATTCGGTATCCAGAACGCGCTTAAGTTGGTCAAGGGTGAGAAAGTCGATGCCAACGACGGCGTGATCGAAACCCCGGTCGAACTCGTCATCAAGCAGTAATCCTGGCAGCACCCAACAGCGTCCGCTCGCCCTGAGCGGACGCCTGGAGATTTTCCTATGTCATCTTCCGCCCCGAACGCTGTCCTCTCGGTCAGCGGTATCGGTAAAACCTATGCCCAGCCGGTTCTCTCTGACATCACCCTCACGCTTAACCGCGGGGAAGTGCTGGCGCTGACCGGTGAGAACGGCGCAGGCAAAAGCACCTTGTCGAAGATCATCGGCGGGCTGGTCACGCCGACTACCGGGCACATGCAGTTCAATGGCCAGGACTATCATCCGGCTAGCCGTACCCAGGCCGAAGCGCTAGGCGTGCGTATGGTCATGCAGGAACTCAACCTGTTACCGACCCTGACCGTTGCCGAAAACCTGTTCCTGGATAACTTGCCCAGCCACTGTGGCTGGATCAGCCGTAAGCAACTGCGCAAGGCCGCGATCGAGGCCATGGCCCAGGTCGGCCTGGATGCCATCGACCCGGACACTCTGGTCGGCAGCCTGGGCATCGGCCACCAGCAGATGGTCGAGATTGCCCGCAACCTGATCGGCGACTGCCATGTGCTGATCCTCGACGAACCCACGGCGATGCTTACTGCCCGTGAAGTCGAAATGCTATTTGAGCAAATCACCCGTCTGCAGGCCCGGGGCGTGGCGATCATTTATATTTCGCACCGGCTCGAAGAGCTGGCCCGTGTCGCCCAGCGCATTGCGGTACTGCGTGACGGCAAGCTGGTCTGCGTTGAGCCGATGGCCAACTACAACAGCGAGCAACTGGTGACCTTGATGGTCGGTCGCGAGCTGGGTGAGCACATCGACCTGGGCCCCCGCACGATTGGCGGCCCGGCCCTGACGGTCAAAGGCTTGAGCCGCTCGGATAAAGTCCAAGACGTGTCCTTTGAAGTGCGTGCCGGTGAGATCTATGGCATCTCCGGCCTGATTGGCGCGGGCCGTACGGAGTTACTGCGCCTGATCTTCGGTGCCGACCTGGCGGACAGCGGCACCGTGGCCCTGGGGCCTGCGGCCGAGGTGGTGAGCATTCGCTCGCCGGTGGATGCAGTAGGGCATGGCATCGCCTTGATCACCGAGGACCGTAAAGGTGAAGGCCTGCTGCTCACCCAATCCATCAGCGCCAATATCGCCCTGGGCAATATGCCGGAAATTTCCGGCGGCGGCGTGGTGAACAGTCGCGATGAAACGGCCCTGGCCAAGCGTCAGATCGACGCCATGCGCATCCGCAGCTCCAGCCCGGCGCAATTGGTGTCGGAACTGTCGGGCGGCAACCAGCAGAAAGTCGTGATCGGCCGCTGGCTGGAGCGTGACTGCTCGGTGATGCTGTTCGACGAGCCCACTCGCGGCATCGACGTCGGGGCCAAGTTCGACATTTATGCCTTGCTCGGCGAGCTGACCCGCCAGGGCAAAGCGCTGGTGGTGGTGTCCAGTGACCTGCGTGAGCTCATGCTGATCTGTGATCGCATCGGCGTGCTGTCCGCCGGGCGCCTGATCGAAACCTTCGAGCGCGACAGCTGGACCCAGGACGAATTGCTCGCCGCCGCGTTTGCCGGCTATCAGAAACGTGATGCGCTGCTCAACGAAGCCGCGCCTAGGAATACCCCATGAAAACCACAACATCCCCGGCAAAACCGGCGGCAACTTCTACGGCCTGGGTACTTACCTGGGGTTGGCGGGCGCTTTACTCGCGATGATCGCGCTGTTTTCGGTGCTCAGCGATCACTTCCTGTCCTATGACACCTTCAGCACCCTGGCCAACCAGATCCCGGATCTGATGGTACTGGCGGTGGGCATGACCTTTATTCTGATTATCGGCGGGATTGACCTGTCGGTGGGCTCGGTGCTGGCGCTGGCGGCGTCGGCGGTCAGCGTGGCGATTCTTGGCTGGGGTTGGAGCGTGTTGCCGGCTGCTGTGCTTGGCATGGGCTGCGCCGCGTTGGCCGGCACCATCACTGGGTCGATCACCGTGGCCTGGCGAATTCCGTCGTTTATCGTATCCCTGGGCGTGCTGGAAATGGCGCGGGGCGTGGCGTACCAGATGACCGGTTCGCGCACGGCGTATATCGGTGATTCGTTTGCCTGGCTGTCCAACCCGATTGCCTTCGGTATTTCGCCATCGTTCATCATCGCCTTGCTGGTGATCATCGTCGCCCAGTTGGTACTCACCCGCACGGTGTTTGGTCGTTACCTGATCGGCATCGGCACCAACGAGGAAGCCGTGCGCCTGGCGGGGATCAACCCCAAGCCATACAAGATCCTGGTGTTCAGCCTGATGGGCCTGTTGGCCGGCGTGGCAGCGTTGTTCCAGATATCGCGCCTGGAAGCGGCGGACCCGAATGCCGGTTCCGGCCTGGAGCTGCAAGTGATTGCGGCGGTGGTGATCGGCGGCACCAGCCTGATGGGCGGACGCGGTTCGGTGATCAGCACGTTCTTTGGGGTGTTGATTATTTCTGTATTGGCCGCTGGCTTGGCGCAGATCGGTGCTACAGAACCTACCAAGCGCATCATCACCGGTGCGGTGATCGTGATTGCGGTGGTCCTCGACACGTACCGCAGCCGACGCGCCAGTCGGCGGGGCTGAACCATGGCAACGATCAAGGATGTGGCGGCGCTTGCAGGTATTTCCTACACCACGGTGTCCCATGTGGTGAACAAGACGCGCCCTGTTAGCGAGCCGGTACGGGTCAAGGTCGAGGCAGCTATCAAGCAGCTCGACTACGTGCCCAGCGCCGTCGCGCGCTCGCTCAAGGCCAAGACCACAGCCACCATCGGCTTGCTGGTGCCCAATAGTCTCAACCCGTATTTTGCCGAGCTGGCGCGAGGTATTGAGGATTACTGCGAGCGTAATGGTTACTGCGTGATCCTGTGCAACTCCGATGACAACGCTGAAAAACAACGCAGCTATTTACGGGTGTTGCTGGAGAAGCGCATCGACGGCTTGATCGTCACCTCGGTGGGTGGCGATGACAGCGGATTGGCCGCAGGCTTGAGTGCGGTGCGCACGCCGATGGTGATTGTCGACCGCGCGCTGGATGGTATCGATGTCGATCTGGTGCGTATCGATCACGAGGAGGGCGCTTATTTGGCGACCCGGCATTTGCTCGAGTTGGGCCATCGTGACATCGCCTGCATTGGCGGCCCGGCGCATACCCGTGTGGCGCAGATGCGTCTGGCGG
This sequence comes from Pseudomonas sp. S3_A03, assembly GCF_054668275.1. Taxonomy (NCBI): domain Bacteria; kingdom Pseudomonadati; phylum Pseudomonadota; class Gammaproteobacteria; order Pseudomonadales; family Pseudomonadaceae; genus Pseudomonas; species Pseudomonas sp. S3_A03. The sequence goes on along the minus strand of NZ_CP162753.1, from coordinate 2,014,309 downwards.
GGTATCACCGTGCGCTGCGGGAAGCGGGCGTGGAGGTGGCGGCCAATCGCACCCGGGAGAGCGACTTCACCAGTACTGGCGGTTACACCGCCGCCGTTGAGTTGCTGGCGGAGAACCCGCCCAGTGCGATTTTTGCCAGCAACGATATGATTGGTTTCGGTGTGTTACGTGCGGCAGCGGAGCGTAATATCCGCGTGCCCGGCGAGCTGTCGGTCATTGGCTTTGATGACATTCAAATGAGCCGCTACGTATACCCGGCGCTGACGACGGTCGGGCAGTCGATCCTGCACCTTGGCGAGACCGCAGCCGAGCTTTTACTGCGACGAATTGCAACCCCCCAATTGCCGATCGATCAACGCGTCGTAACGCCGAGCATCGTGTTGCGTGAGTCGACGGCCCCCGTCGCCGGTGTGTTTGCCCAATACCGTTGAACCGAATTGATGAGTACTGATGTATGCCAGCAAAAGTAGTGGTAGTAGGCAGCCTGAATATGGACCTGGTCACCCGTGCCAGTCGGCTGCCCCGTGCCGGTGAAACCCTGATTGGCCGCACATTCTCCACCGTTTCCGGTGGCAAGGGCGCCAACCAGGCCGTGGCCTCGGCACGATTGGGCGCCGAGGTGGCGATGATTGGCTGTGTCGGCACCGATGCCTACGGCGCTGAGCTGCGTGGCGCGTTGCTGGTGGAAGGTATCGATTGCCAGGCCGTGAGCACCGTGAATGGCTCCAGCGGCGTGGCGTTGATCGTGGTGGATGACAGCAGCCAGAACGCAATTGTGATTGTCGCCGGCAGCAACGGTGAGCTGACCCCGGCGTCATTGCAGGCCGCTGAGGCGGTGTTGCAGGCTGGCGATGTGATCATCTGCCAGCTTGAGGTGCCGATGGCTACCGTCGGATATGCCCTCAGGCGTGGCCGTGAGTTAAACAAGGTGGTGATCCTGAATCCGGCGCCGGCCAGTGGTCCGTTGCCGGCTGAATGGTACGCGTCGGTCGACTACCTGATTCCCAACGAAAGTGAAGCCAGCGCACTCAGCGGCGTGACGGTGGATTCCATCGACAGCGCCAAGCTGGCTGCCACAAAACTGATCGAGGCGGGGGCGGGTAAAGTCATTATTACCTTGGGCGGTGAGGGCGCCTTGTTTGCCGATGGCAACGGCTTTGAGCATCTTGCGGCACCCAAGGTCAAGGCGGTGGATACCACCGCCGCCGGCGACACGTTCGTCGGTGGTTTTGCTGCCGCGTTGGCCGACGGTAAAAGCGAAGCCGAGGCCATTCGTTTCGGTCAGGTGGCGGCAGCGCTGTCGGTTACTCGCGCCGGTGCGCAACCCTCCATTCCCACGCTGCATGACGTTCAAGGTTTTGTGCCCTCATGAAAAAGACTCCTCTGCTCAATATCGCCCTGTCGCGGGTGATTGCATCCCTGGGCCACGGCGACATCCTGGTGATCGGCGATGCCGGCTTGCCGGTCCCTCCGGGTGTTGAATTGATCGATCTGGCGCTGACCCAGGGCATTCCCGACTTCATCAGCACCTTGCGCGTCGTGCTCAGCGAGATGCAGGTGGAAAGCCATGTACTGGCCGAAGAAATCCTGCTCAAGCAGCCGCCGGCGCTGACCGAGCTGAACACCCTGACCGAACAGGCCGCCCTTGGCGCACGACGCCTGGTCAGTCATGAGGCGTTCAAGCAACTGAGCCAAAAGGCACGTGCGGTTGTGCGTACCGGCGAATGCCAGCCTTATTGCAATATCGCGCTGGTGTCCGGCGTCACGTTCTAGAGTTCCCCAACGACAAGGAGTGTTTTTATGCAACGTGGTCTCCCAACCCTGAGAAATCTGTTTCGGAGTGTCCTGCTTTTGTCCGCGCTCACAGCAGCAAGCGCCCATGCGGCGGAAAAAATCGATCTGATCATCGATACCGACCCAGGCGCCGACGATGTGGTGGCCTTGCTCTTCGCCATGGCGTCCCCGCAAGAGCTGAACATTCGCGCATTGACCACCGTCGCCGGCAACGTGCGTCTGGACAAGACCTCCCGTAACGCGCGTCTGGCCCGCGAGTGGGCGGGGCGCGAGGACATCCCGGTGTACGCCGGTGCTCCGGCGCCGCTACTGCGCAAACCGATCTATGCCGAGAACATTCACGGCAAGGAAGGCATTTCCGGTGTCACCGTGCATGAACCAAAAAAAGGCCTGGCGGACGGCAATGCCGTTGACTACCTGATCAAGACCCTTCGTGCGGCCAAACCTCACAGCATCACGATTGCCATGCTCGGCCCGCAGACCAACCTTGCGCTGGCATTGACCCAGGACCCGGAAATCACCCAAGGCATCAAGGAAGTGGTGGTGATGGGCGGCGCGCACTTCAATGGCGGCAATATCACGCCGGTCGCGGAGTTCAATCTGTTTGCCGACCCGGTGGCGGCGGAGATTGTGCTCAAGAGTGGCGTGAAGCTGACTTACCTGCCGTTGGACGTGACCCACAAAGTGCTGACCAGCGAGGCGCGCTTGAAGACGATCGCCGAGATCAACAACAACGCGAGCAAGATCGTTGGGGATATTCTCAATGAGTACGTCAAAGGCGATATGGAGCACTACGGCATTCCTGGCGGCCCGGTGCACGACGCCACTGTCGTTGCCTACCTGCTCAAGCCTTCGCTGTTCAGCGGGCGCGAGGTCAACGTGGTGGTAGACAGCAGAGAAGGCCCGACCTTCGGTCAGACCATCGTCGATTGGTACGACGGCCTGAAACAGCCGAAGAACGCGTTCTGGGTTGAAAGCGGCGATGCCCAAGGCTTCTTCGATCTGCTGACCGAGCGCCTGGCGCGCCTGAAGTAAAGCGTTTGCCGGTCGACGCGCGTCGCCCGGCGTTTATTCGCGCTCGACGCTGCCCACGCCCATATGATCGGCTGGGTATTTCTCGAATACCTGGCCGATGAAGGCTTGGGCCGCTTGGGTGCCCAGCTCCTTGACCAGCAGGTCGATGCCGATGATTGCCAATTCCTCTGGGCTGCCGGGGCTGTAGGAACTCTGTCCCAGGGGCCACTTGGCTTTGATGTCGGCTTGGAGCGTTACGGTGGTCATGGAAATCTCACGGGCTTGAAATACTGGGCAATGCGCTGGAACGCGGTTCCAGCGGGCGCAGTTAAGCACTTTGCGCCGCGTTTGGCACTGCTACTTAGGCATGAAGCGTTTCAGAATGAGGCCGGCGCTATGCGACACTGTCCTTCTGTTTAATTGCCGGGGAACACCGCGTGCAAATCGATTTGAACACCCCCGAGAACCTGACCCTGGAAAGCGTGCGTCAACTGCTCGCCAGTGCCAGCGACGATCAACATACTCAATTGCGCGTCACCAAGGCGGGTATTGCCTACATCTCTTGCGGAACAGTGGGGGGTACTGATATCGACGGGCTGTTGTTTCGTCTGGAGACCTGGGCCAAGGGCTCCGGCTATGTCGGTAATGTGGCTGCCAGCGATGAAGTCTGGGTCATGCAGATTTTCAACGCCCTCAAGCAGAATTGGCCAAAACCGCCGTTCGACTATATCGATATCTACTGATCACGTTCATATCCGGTCACGATTGACCGGGCGAATGCCTGCGCAGACTCAGGCAGACTTGGCCATCGGCGGTTTACGTCTTGAAACCAATCCGCCATACCGCTGTCGCACGATCTCTGTCCATTTTTAACCATAGGAGGCTTCATGCCTTGGAAGCTCGCATCATTCGGTACTTTGTTGGCAGCACTCGCGTTGGCGGGTTGCAGCACCCCGGGTGCCTCTGAGCCAGGCAAAGATGCCGCCGTGACCGATGCCGGTCATAGCCGCTGTGAGTCGAAGGCCGCCGAATTCACCATCGGCCAGAAAGCCTCGCCCCAGTTGCTGGAACAGGCCCGTACCCGTGCCGGTGCGCAGAATGCGCGGATCCTCAAGCCCAACGACATGATCACGCTGGAATACCGTTCCGACCGCCTTAACCTCAATACCGATGACAATCTGGTGATCACGCGGGTCAACTGCGGCTGATCGAGCTCGGGCTTTTGTTGCACCCATAAAAAACCCCGTCACATGGACGGGGTTTTTTTGATCAGCGCAGAAATTACTCTGGGCGAACCTGTGCAGCTTGCATACCCTTTTGGCCTTTCTCAGCCACGAAGGAAACGGTTTGGCCTTCTTTCAGGCTTTTGAAACCGTCGCTTTCGATAGCTTTGAAGTGTACGAACAGGTCGTCACCGCCACCTTGAGGAGTGATGAAGCCGAAGCCTTTTTCATCGTTGAACCATTTAACGGTGCCGGTTTGGCGATTAGACATGGTGTATCTCCAAGAAACATATATTTTCAGTAGTGCTGTGCTGCTCAGGCCAACTGGGCACACCGGGCTATCATAGTCGAAATGTTCGGCTTGGGAGCCCCCCCAAGGCACTGTTTGCTAATCAATAGCGTTGCGTTTGGCATCTTTGTTGGCTGAAAGCCCCGATCTACGGGGCTTTCGCACGAAATATCAGTTGGTAAAAAAAGCCGTAAAAGCTGCGTAATTTGTGAGAAATAGCAGTTTTTTGGCTGTTTTTACTGCGCAAAATCCCGCTGGTCATGGGGCGTTGTTACTTTTTCTTCACCACTTTGCAGGACGAAATAGCCGCGACTGCTTTGTTTTTGAGCTGCGGGCTGGCGTTCTGGTTGGTCATGAGTTCCTTGATTTCGGCAGTGCTCAATTCCGCGTTGATCTTGTCGGCGCCGCATTCGCAATGGGCTTTGGCGGTTTTGACGTCCACGTTCTGGCTGGCGGCGGCACTGCAATCGCTGACGAAGCTGTCGCGGGCACCGGCAGGCCAGTTCGACGGGGCCGCAGCTTGTGCGCCGAGGGAAAGGAGGGTCAGGGAAGCGGCTAGAGCGAGGGTAGAGGTAAAACGCATCATGAGGATGCTCCTTTGGGTCGAGGACGAACGGCGATTCTCAGTGGGTTTGAGGCCTTGCGTACAGCCCAAGTTCATTTTTGCCGCTATTTTGTCTTTACCCGAAGGCGGGCCGGCGCGATGACCGTCCATCTGTGCTAGCATCGTCGCCCTGGCTCTTACGGGCGCGCCATTTGCCGCCTTGCCATGTTCTTTTTTAGCTCACTCCAGTCACTCTGGTTCGATTATCGGTTGGCCGAAAGGCTCCTGCCGCTGTAAGGCAGGCGTTCATCCTTGAACGGCCTGGTATTGGATCTTGTACTGGCTCATCCCAACCCACGTGACCTTTGGTAGGGGTCACCACTAGGAGAGGAGGCGCCATGCCAACTATTACTCTTCCCGATGGCAGTCAACGTTCATTCGATCATGCGGTTTCCGTAGCCGAGGTCGCCGCATCCATTGGTGCCGGCCTGGCCAAGGCCACCGTGGCCGGCAAGGTCGACGGCAAGCTGGTCGATGCCAGTGACCTGATCACCGCCGACGCCAGCCTGCAAATCATCACGCCCAAGGATCAAGAGGGGCTGGAGATCATTCGCCACTCTTGCGCGCACCTGATTGGCCATGCGGTCAAGCAGTTGTACCCGACCGCGAAGATGGTGATCGGCCCGGTTATTGAAGAAGGCTTCTATTACGACATCGCCTACGAGCGTCCTTTTACGCCGGACGACCTGGCCGCCATCGAGCAGCGCATGCATGCGCTGATCGAAAAAGATTACGACGTCATCAAGAAAGTCGCCCCGCGCGCCGAAGTGATCGACGTGTTCACCGCCCGTGGCGAGGACTACAAGCTGCGTCTGGTGGAAGACATGCCGGATGAGCAGGCCATGGGTCTGTACTACCACGAAGAATATGTCGACATGTGCCGTGGCCCGCATGTGCCGAATACGCGCTTCCTCAAGTCGTTCAAGCTGACCAAGCTGTCCGGTGCCTACTGGCGCGGCGACGCGAAGAACGAGCAATTGCAACGTATCTACGGCACCGCCTGGGCTGACAAGAAACAGCTGGCCGCCTACATCCAGCGCATTGAAGAAGCCGAAAAACGCGACCACCGCAAGATCGGCAAGCGCCTGAACCTGTTCCACCTCCAGGAAGAAGCGCCGGGCATGGTGTTTTGGCACCCCAACGGCTGGACTCTTTACCAAGTGCTTGAGCAGTACATGCGCAAGGTACAGCGCGAAAATGGCTACCTGGAGATCAAGACTCCACAGGTCGTTGACCGCAGCCTGTGGGAGAAATCCGGGCATTGGGCCAACTACGCCGACAACATGTTCACCACCCAGTCGGAAAACCGCGATTACGCCATCAAGCCGATGAACTGCCCTTGCCACGTGCAGGTGTTCAATCAAGGCCTGAAGAGCTACCGCGAGTTGCCGATGCGCCTTGCCGAGTTCGGTGCTTGCCACCGTAATGAGCCATCCGGTGCGCTGCACGGCATCATGCGCGTGCGCGGCTTCACCCAGGACGATGCGCATATCTTCTGCACCGAAGAGCAGATGCAGGCCGAGTCCGCCGCGTTCATCAAGCTGACCATGGACGTTTATCGCGATTTCGGTTTTACCGAAGTCGAAATGAAACTGTCCACTCGTCCGGAAAAACGCGTCGGCTCCGACGAGCTGTGGGATCGCGCCGAGGCGGCCTTGGCCGCTGCGCTGGACAGCGCGGGGCTTGCGTACGACCTACAGCCGGGCGAGGGCGCCTTCTATGGTCCCAAGATCGAGTTCTCGCTGAAAGATTGCCTTGGCCGCGTCTGGCAGTGTGGTACCCTGCAGCTCGATTTTAACCTGCCGATCCGTCTGGGAGCCGAATATGTCTCCGAAGACAACAGCCGTAAACACCCGGTTATGCTGCACCGGGCGATCCTTGGCTCGTTCGAACGGTTCGTCGGTATCCTGATCGAGCACTACGAGGGTGCATTCCCTGCGTGGCTGGCTCCGACCCAGGCAGTGATCATGAATATCACTGATAAACAGGCAGATTTTGCCGCTGAGGTTGAAAAAACTCTCAACGAAAGCGGATTTCGTGCCAAGTCCGACTTGAGAAATGAAAAGATCGGCTTTAAAATCCGCGAGCATACTTTGCTCAAGGTTCCCTATCTTTTGGTTATCGGAGATCGGGAAGTCGAGATGCAGACTGTCGCTGTGCGTACTCGTGAAGGTGCTGACCTGGGCTCGATGCCCGTCGCCCAGTTCGCTGAGTTCCTCGCGCAAGCGGTTTCCCGGCGTGGTCGCCCAGATTCGGAGTAATTATTATTAAGCGTGAAATGAGACAAGATAAACGAGCTGCACCGAAAGCCCCGATCAACGAGAATATCTCGGCACGCGAGGTTCGGTTAATTGGCGCTGACGGCGAGCAGATTGGCATCGTCTCGATTGATGAAGCGCTTCGTATCGCTGAAGAGTCCAAATTGGACCTGGTGGAAATCTCCGCCGACGCAGTCCCGCCTGTTTGCCGGGTGATGGACTACGGCAAGTCGATCTTCGAAAAGAAGAAGCAGATTGCTGCGGCGAAGAAGAACCAGAAGCAGATTCAAGTAAAAGAAATCAAGTTTCGTCCAGGGACGGAGGAAGGGGATTACCAGGTAAAACTGCGCAACCTGGTACGTTTCCTGAGTGATGGGGACAGGGCCAAGGTATCCTTGCGATTCCGCGGCCGTGAGATGGCCCACCAGGAGCTGGGGATGGAACTCCTCAAGCGGGTTGAAGCTGACCTGCTCGAGTACGGTTCGGTCGAACAGCATCCTAAGATGGAAGGACGCCAACTGATCATGGTCATCGCCCCGAAAAAGAAGAAGTAATCAACAGGGCACGGCAGGCCTTCTGATTATGTTTATCAACTGAATGCGGAGTATCCGAACATGCCAAAGATGAAGACTAAAAGTGGTGCTGCTAAGCGGTTTCTGAAAACTGCTAACGGTATCAAGCACAAGCACGCTTTCAAGAGCCACATCCTGACCAAAATGTCGACCAAGCGTAAGCGTCAACTGCGCGGTAGCAGCTTGCTGCATCCGTCTGACGTGGCAAAAGTCGAGCGCATGCTGCGCCTTCGTTAATTTTTGGATCAAGAATAGAGGAAGTAACTCATGGCTCGTGTAAAGCGTGGCGTCATTGCCCGTAAGCGTCACAAAAAAATTCTGAAACTTGCTAAAGGCTACTACGGCGCGCGTTCACGCGTATTCCGTGTTGCCAAGCAAGCGGTAATCAAGGCTGGCCAATACGCCTACCGTGACCGTCGTCAGAAAAAACGTCAGTTCCGCGCTCTGTGGATCGCTCGTATCAACGCTGGTGCACGTGTTAACGGTCTGTCCTACAGCCGTTTCATCGCTGGCCTGAAAAAAGCGTCCATCGAAATCGACCGTAAGGTTCTGGCTGAACTGGCCGTGAACGAAAAAGCGGTGTTTGCTGCGATTGTCGAGAAAGCTAAAGCCTCCTTGGCTTAAGTACCCCCGACAGTCACCTTGGGTTACTCCTGTACCCCAAGGTGGTAAACGTCATAAATAGGGGAAGAGCCTTCAAGCTCTTCCCCTATTTTGTATCTGGAGTCTGTACATGGAAAACCTGGACGCGCTCGTTGCCCAAGCTCTTGAGGCTGTGCATAGCGCTGAAGATATCAATGCCCTGGAGCAAATCCGGGTTCACTACCTTGGCAAAAAAGGTGAATTGACTCAGGTGATGAAGACCCTGGGGAATTTGCCGGCTGAAGAGCGTCCGCAAGTTGGTGCGCTGATCAACGTTGCCAAGGAGCGTGTCACAGAGGTTCTCAATGCGCGCAAGGCGTCGCTGGAGGAGGCCGACCTTGCGGCCAAACTCGCCGCCGAATCCATTGATGTCACCCTGCCTGGCCGTGGTCAGGCCTCAGGCGGTCTGCACCCGATTACCCGGACTCTGGAACGTATCGAGCAGTTCTTCACCCATATCGGCTACGGCATTGCCGAAGGTCCTGAGGTCGAAGACGACTATCACAACTTCGAGGCGCTCAACATCCCAGGCCATCACCCGGCCCGGTCGATGCACGACACCTTCTATTTCAACGCGAACATGTTGCTGCGCACCCATACCTCGCCGGTACAAGTGCGCACCATGGAAGCGAACAAACCGCCGATCCGCATCGTCTGCCCAGGCCGCGTGTATCGTAGCGACTCCGATATCACCCACTCGCCAATGTTCCACCAGGTCGAAGGCTTGCTCGTTGATCGCGATATCAATTTCGCTGATCTCAAGGGCACCATCGAAGAGTTCCTGCGGGTGTTCTTCGAGAAAGAACTGGCGGTACGTTTCCGTCCCTCGTTCTTTCCGTTCACCGAACCGTCCGCTGAAGTCGACATGGAATGCGTAATGTGCAGCGGCAAAGGCTGCCGTGTCTGCAAGCAGACCGGCTGGCTGGAAGTGATGGGTTGCGGGATGGTTCACCCTAACGTGCTGCGTATGTCCGGTATCGATCCGGAAGAGTTCTCGGGCTTTGCCTTCGGCATGGGCGTTGAGCGTCTGGCCATGCTGCGTTACGGCGTGAACGACTTGCGTCTGTTCTTCGACAACGACTTGCGGTTCCTCGCGCAATTTCGCTAGTCGTAACGAATCTTTAGGAGAGCAGGATGAAATTCAGTGAACAATGGCTGCGCGGCTGGGTAAGCCCGCAGGTGGATCGCGACGCGCTGGTTGCGCGTCTGTCGATGGCCGGCCTTGAGGTCGATAGTGTTACTCCGGCCGCCGGTGTTTTCAGTGGCGTGGTCGTGGGCGAAGTGCTGAGCACCGAGCAGCACCCGGACGCCGATAAATTGCGCGTATGCCAGGTCAGCAATGGCGCGCAAACCTTCCAGGTCGTGTGCGGAGCGCCCAACGTGCGCCCGGGCCTGAAGATTCCGTTTGCCATGATCGGTGCTGAACTGCCGGGCGACTTCAAGATCAAGAAGGCTAAGCTGCGTGGCGTCGAATCCAACGGCATGCTGTGCTCCCAAGCGGAGTTGCAGGTAGGCGAAGGGAATGATGGCCTGATGGAACTGCCGGGCGACGCGCCGGTGGGCCAGGACATCCGCGTTTACCTGGAGCTGGAAGATGCCAGCATCGAGGTCGACCTGACCCCTAACCGCGGCGATTGCTTGTCGCTGGCTGGCCTTGCCCGTGAAGTGGGCGCGCTGTACAACGCTCCGGTGACCCGTCCGGTGGTTGCCAGCGTAGCTGCTGTGCACGACGAAGTGCGTCCGATTGAAGTGCTGGCACCAAACGCCTGCCCACGTTATCTGGGGCGTGTGATCCGTAACGTTGATTTGTCCAAGCCAACTCCGCTGTGGATGGTCGAGCGTCTGCGTCGCGCGGACGTGCGCAGCATCGATGCTGCCGTAGATATCACCAACTACGTCATGTTGGAGCTGGGCCAACCGCTGCATGCGTTCGATCTTGCCGAAATCAACGGTGGCATCCGCGTACGCATGGCCGAAGAAGGCGAGAAGCTGGTGCTGCTTGACGGTCAGGAAGTCAGCCTGCGTGCTGACACCTTGGTCATCGCCGACCACTCCCGTGCCTTGGCGATTGCCGGCGTGATGGGTGGCGAGCACAGCGGAGTGTCCGCAACCACCCGTGACGTGTTCCTTGAAAGCGCATTTTTCGACCAGATCGCCATCGCTGGCAAGGCCCGTTCCTATGGCCTGCACACCGATGCATCGCACCGCTACGAGCGTGGCGTGGACTGGAAGCTGGCCCGTGAAGCCATGGAGCGCGCCACTGGTCTGCTGCTGGAAATCACCGGTGGCGAAGCTGGCCCGATCACCGAAACCGTCAGCGAACAGTACCTGCCGTCTGTAGCACCGATCACTTTGCGCGCCAAGAGCGTTGAGCAAATGTTGGGTCTGGTGATTGAGCCGGCCGAAATCGAGCAATTGTTGTCGGCCCTCGGCCTTGGCATTTCTGCGGGCGGGGAAGGGCAGTGGCAGGTCGAAGTGCCAAGCCATCGCTTCGATATCAGCCTGGAAGTCGATTTGATCGAAGAGCTGGCCCGTTTGTACGGCTACAACCGCCTGCCGGTTCGTTATCCGCAAGCGCGCCTGGCACCGCAACCCAAGGCCGAGGCGCGTGCGCATTTGCCTGAGTTGCGTCGCCTGTTGGTGGCTCGTGGTTACCAGGAAGCGGTGACCTACAGCTTCATCGATCCTAAGCAGTTCGAACTGTTCAGCCCAGGCGTCGAGCCACTGCTGCTGGCCAACCCGATCTCCAACGACATGGCCGCCATGCGTTCGTCGCTGTGGCCGGGCCTGGTGAAGGCGCTGTCCCATAACCTGAACCGTCAGCAAGATCGTGTACGCATGTTCGAAAGCGGCCTGCGTTTCGTCGGTCAGTTGGACGGCCTGAAGCAAGAGCCGATGCTGGCTGGCGTGGTGTGTGGCAGCCGTCTGCCGGAAGGCTGGGCACAGGGCCGCGACGCTGTGGACTTCTTTGACGTCAAGGCTGACGTTGAAGCGGTGCTGGGCTTCGCCGGCGCATTGGATGCCTTCACCTTTATTCGGGGTAGCCACCCCGCACTGCATCCGGGCCAGACTGCACGTATAGAACGTGAAGGTCGCCTGGTGGGCTTCGTGGGTGCGATCCATCCTGAATTGTCGAAAACCCTTGGTCTTGATCGCCCGGTCTTCGTTTTCGAACTGGTATTGGCTGAAGTGGCGTCGGGCAAGATGCCGAAATTCAGCGAGTTGTCGCGCTTCCCTGAAGTGCGTCGCGACCTGGCCCTGATCGCCGACAGCGAAGTCGCCGCAACTGCCGTTCTGGATGTAATCCGTGAAAATGCAGGGGAATGGCTGACAGACCTCAGGCTATTTGACGTCTATCAGGGTAAAGGCATTGATCCGCATAGAAAAAGCCTCGCAGTTGGCTTGACCTGGCAGCATCCATCGCGCACTCTTAATGACGATGAGGTGAATACCACGACACAAAATATCCTCACCTCGCTCGAACAAAGGTTGAACGCCACGTTAAGGAAGTGACGTATGGGGGCTTTGACGAAAGCTGAGATGGCGGAACGTCTGTACGAAGAGTTGGGTCTGAACAAGCGCGAGGCCAAGGAATTGGTCGAGCTGTTTTTTGAAGAAATCAGACACGCTCTGGAAGACAACGAACAGGTCAAATTGTCCGGTTTCGGCAATTTTGACCTGCGGGACAAACGCCAGCGGCCTGGCCGCAATCCAAAAACGGGAGAAGAAATCCCGATCACGGCCCGCCGTGTGGTCACCTTTCGTCCAGGGCAGAAGTTGAAGGCCCGAGTTGAGGCTTATGCTGGAACCAAGTCATAACGACGAGCTACCCGTCATCCCAGGCAAACGCTACTTCACCATCGGTGAAGTCAGCGAGCTATGTGCGGTAAAGCCGCACGTGCTGCGCTATTGGGAGCAGGAGTTTCCTCAACTCAACCCCGTCAAACGTACCGGGAACCGTCGGTATTATCAGCGCCAGGATGTGCTGATGATCCGACAGATCCGTGCATTGCTGTACGACCAGGGTTTCACCATCAGCGGCGCACGCCAGCGTATGTCCGGCGATGAAGCCAAAGATGACACCACCCAGTACAAGCAACTGATTCGCCAGATGATCTCCGAACTCGAAGATGTGCTGGTGGTTTTGAAGAAGTGATTCAGGCTTTTAAAATACTTCCACATTTCAAAAGCTTGCGGTATATTCCTGATCGCTTCGTTGCGAAGCAAACCCAGTAACACGCCTAGTCGGGGCGTAGCGCAGTCCGGTAGCGCACTAGCATGGGGTGCTAGGGGTCGAGTGTTCGAATCACTCCGTCCCGACCATATTATTCAATGACTTAGCCCAATTTTCACCGGTTGGGCTTTTTCATGTCTGCGAAAAAACCCCTACTAAAACCCCTACCGCACCGTGGGCTGTTGTGGGCCCGAGGTTTTCGCGCCTCCGTGACCTTGTCTGGTCATTGTAAACCTGGCGCCATTTGACGTATAAATTTGATCAAATGGTGGGCATGTCTATGAGCACGGCAGTTCAGTCCCACGTCTCTGACGAGTCCGTGTTCGGGCGAATGGCGCGTTTCGCGTTTGTTGGATATTCAGTTCGCATCGGAGTCCGATGCCTTGCGTATCGTGGTTGCGGGCATTTCCACCCACAGCTACAAGCGCGTCGCCAGCAAGCTGAAGCTGTCGCTGTCACTGGTGGCGCCGGAGAGCACCATCCGACGCCGGTTGAGCAGCAATGCACGCTTTAGCGAGGCCGAGTCAGAGCGGGTCGTGCGTCTGACGCATGGATGTGGCGCCAGGGGCGTTGATGGGCGCATCGCCGGAGTTGCCGGTGGGCTGGCAGGCTAATGAACCGACTTCGCAGTCGGTCGGCAACCGTTGGTTGAATGAGAGCGTGGAGTTCCTCCTGCCAGTGCCGTCTGCATTGCTGCCGCACGCGACTAACTATCTGATCAATGCCGCTCATCCACAGGCGCAGACACACCTGAGCGAGATGCTAGAGCCGTTCTGGTTCGATAAGTGTTATCTGCGCTGACGACGGCTGGGCACAGCGAACATATTGCTGCGGCAAGGCAGCGTGCATGATTCCCATGTGCTGCACGACACTCCCCTGAAATGGCTGGCGTGAAGTTGATAGGCGTTGTCCCGGGCATGTCGATACTCCATTAGCACACCTGCCCTAATTGATCCTCGCTCAAGCCCACTATTAGAGTTTGAAGCGCAAGCCAATGTATTAATGATGGGAAGGGGAGTGAAGATGACTATAAAAAAGTACGTTTATACGACTGCTGCAGCCTGCCTGTTAGCGACTTCAAGCGTGCATGCGTCGTTCGCCACCAGTTGCCAGGATTCTCAGCCGTGGTACCACTTCAGCATGATTGAAGCGGCAACCTGTTGGCTCTCTGGCCAATGGTAACCGGGTCGCCCCCGCTGTGGTTCGGCGGGGAGAGCCCAGTGATCCCGCTCAAGTCGTGCCTTTCGGGCATTGCCCTCGATTGCGCTGACTTGAGTCATTAACATTTGCTTAAAACATCTCGCTGCCTCACCTGGCCTGACGCTGCGAGCGAACCGTTGCGCCTGTGATCACGTCTGTGCGAATGGCGGACGGTTGCCCAGCGTTGTTGCGTGCATAGCTGCATAGCGCGATTGGCAGCTCTGCTATATCAAGGAAAATGCCGTCCATGGCCAGGGCGTAGCGATCGTCGTCAATATCGCCACAGGTGGTGCTGATCGACGCGTTCACGCTGTAGTAGTAATGCTGGCTAAAACCGTTGTGCTGGGTTTCCCAGGCGATGTGATAGCGGTGCTTGAGCTGTGGTGCAGGTGCCGGGTTGGTCAGGAACACCGAATGGGTGAACACATTGCGCAGCAGCGCTTCGGTCAGCGGCTGCTCGGCCTTTTGCACCCCGAGTATGCATAGCACATGCGGCCCCAGCACTGGTCCAATGGGCTGGTTGATATAGGCCTCGTCAGAGGCGGCAGCCACTTGGTAGCCCTGCGTGCGTGCGCACTCACTGACGTCATTCACGGCCTTGAATCGGTAGAACGGTTCCTGGATCGAAAACCTCAGGTTCCAGGTCGGACGGGTAACCTGGTCGGCGTCGTCACGTTGTAAATGCACATAGGGTTTCAGGTTCCACGGCTCGTCCAGCGTGATGTCAACCGCCTTGAGCTGGCAGGTCGGGGTGTCGTTACGGAAAACACCGTCTACAAAGCAGTAGTACAAGTCGTTGGCGGGATAGCTGTAGTTGAATTTCGCGGCTTCGCATGCAGAGTTGTTCTGGCAACTGTTGAGAATGTCTTTCTGAATGGCAGACGCGACCTTGCTGATGATGCTGGTGATTTCATTGGTGTTCCGGTCCAGCATCGGACTGCCGGAGCTGCCTGGGCGCAGACCGTTGCAGCGGTTGCGCAAGGCGCTGGGGAACACGCCAGGATGCTCGGCAAAACTGTTGAGGGTCGACTCCACGCAGGCGCTCATGCGCAGGCCCTTTTTCAGAAAACCGGTCGGCGCTCCCACGTTGATCACTTCTCGATTCGACGTCTGCCGCTGGGAGGCCAGCTTGAGTGGCATGATCGCACCGGCCACCAGCACGCCCAGAGATGTATCCAGTTCGAGCACGGCCAGGTCAGTGCCCGCCATGCTGCTCCAATGTGCTGTCTTGACGGCGTAAGTGGCGCGCTGTTCGGGCGTGTCATGAAAGTAATTGAAGGTCACCTCGGCGGTGAATGCCTGGCGCACGCGCGCCGTACCGTAGCTGTAGAACACACAATGCCCGGCGGTCAGCACATAAGCCGGGCCGACGGCCTTACCCTGGCGATTGAGCGTGTCGAGCAGAACGGCATTGCAGGTCTGGCCTAAGGCGTTTTTCAGTGAGCCGATGCCGGTCCATTGCGGGTACCGTTGGTTTTTATTTTCAAGTGCCACGGAAGGTGACTGTTCCGTAAGTCCCTCGGCCAGGTCTCTGGCGTGGCTGGGCCAGACAGTGCCGAGCAACAGGAAATACAGGAAGACGCAGGCGGTGTGAGTAAGCGACATAAGGGGCCTCGACAAGGAAGTCATTGATTGGCTGAAATTACCCAATCAGGCCAAGGTAGAAGACGTACATGGCTATTGCGTAACCCTTGACGCGGGTGCTGGGGGCGGGTTGACGTTGAAGGTGTGAGCGATCTCACACTGAATTTGTAGCGCCCGTCACCAATTTTGTAACTCAATGTTGGTTCGCTGGAACCCCTGGCAGCACCGTCGTATAAACGCTGATGGCAGATGTGCTTTTCGCCCACCTTCTGTGGCCGTTCAGTTCGCATCTGTGTCTGTCGATCGGAGGTGTGCGATGCGCAAGTTGATCTTCTTCACTACACATCAAAAAATCACCTAAGCCTATGTTTTATATAGACTAGTCTGCGTTTTTACGTGTCGCCAGGTTGCCCGACGAACCGCTCTTAAACCCATGGGGTGCTAGGGGTAGAGTGTTCGAATCACTCCGTCCCGACCATATTATTCAATGACTTAGCCCAATCGGTAACGGTTGGGCTTTTTCATGCTTGAAAAATACCCCCACAATTACACCCACGGATATCTTGGATCTTGGTAGCGCTGCGTGTAAGTGTAGTTGGCTCCGAATTTGGCACCGCATTCGTCCACTGTCTACTTAGCTACTTGCTGTCAAACTGAAAGCTAGCTGTGCACGGTGAGCGTACGCCTCTCCAGAGGTTAGCGAATAGCGGGCCCACCCAAAAAACTCTTCTGAAAGCAGCGCCCACTCGAAGGAACGGACCCCGGTGAATCTCAACGACACCAGTTTCGAAGAACTGCTCAACGCTTTACATGACGGCGTCTACATTACGGATGGCGACGGCAAGACGCTGAAGGTCAATCAAGCCTATGAACGTCTGACCGGGCTCAGCGGTGCGGATCTCGTCGGCCGATCCATGCAGGAGCTGGTGAAGGAGGGTGTCATCTCGCAATCGGCCACCTTGCGGGTATTGCAGGGCGGGCGGCCGGTGTCGGTCATGCAGAGCCTGAGCCAGGGCAAGAAATTGCTCGTTAGCGCCACGCCGATTCTTGACGCTGGAAGGCGGATTTCATACGTGGTCAGTACCGTGCGCGACATGACGGAACTGCTGCGCATGAAGCATGAGCGTGATGAACTGCAACAGCTTAAACAACTGCGCAACAGCACCGCCAAACTTCATGCCGGCCAACGAGACAACCTCCTGCTTTCTCCCCTGATGGCCAATCAGGAAATGTCCGGTCGCGTTCTCTCGCTGGCCCGCCAGGTTGCCAGCAGCTCGGTCAAGGTGTTGCTCCAAGGTGAAACCGGCGTCGGCAAGACCCTCGTTGCGCAATTCATTCACAACGCCAGCCCGCGTGCCAGCGAACCCTTTCTCGCGCTCAACTGCGGTGCGCTGCCCGAGAACCTGATCGAAGCCGAGCTGTTTGGCTACGCTCCCGGAGCGTTCACCGGCGCAGGTCCAAAAGGCAAGCGTGGCCTACTGGAGCTGGCGCATCACGGCACATTGTTTCTAGACGAGATAGGTGATTTGCCATTGCCGGTGCAGGTCAAGTTGCTCAAGGTGATCGAAGAGAACCGCTTCATTCCTGTTGGGGCCTGGAGCTGAAGGAGGTCGATGTACGCATCATCAGCGCCACCCACCATGACCTCAAACAGCAGGTGGCGCAGGGGCGTTTTCGGGCGGACTTGTATTACCGGCTCAACGTGGTGCCGATCCACATTCCGGCACTGCGTGAACGTCGGGAGGAAATCGCGCCGCTGCTGCATTACTACCTCGACCGGTTCAATGCTCGTTACGAACGCCAAGTCCAATGGAGTCTCGAGGCCCTAGACTTGATGTGCGACTACGACTGGCCCGGCAACATCCGCGAGTTGATCAACCTTGTCGAGCGGTTGGTGGTGACCAATCAGACCGGGACTGTCGAGCCGCTCGATATGCCGGAAGAGATCCTCGACCTCAATCCACCCAGCACCTCGGACGCAGGCTTGCCGCTGCGCAAGGTGTTGGAAAATGCCGAGCGCAGTGCGATTCGTGCCGCGTTGCTTGCGCACAAGACCACGCGCCTTGCGGCCAAGGCACTGGGGGTGAGCCAAGCTACCGTGGTGCAGAAAATGAAACGCTGGGAACAGTCTGATTAGGATTCTGATCGGCTTCGGATAAATCGATCAGAAAACTAATCGGCACTGACCCAAAAAAGCCCTCCTGTTTTCGTGCGAGTCGCGCAGAGCCCCATGCCGCAGGGGCTTTGCGGGTATTGGCACGCCTTTCGCTATCTCCTGTGGCACGTCTTCCAATAAAACAACATCAACTGGACGAGCCCGATGAATATCTCTGCTTTCAAAATCGCTAATAAGTTGATTACCGGACCTGGTGCTGTCGAACAGCTTTGCGCGGAACTGACGCGCCTTGAGGTCAAGAATCCGCTGATCGTCACAGACGTCATCCTAGTGAACTCCGGCACCGTTGGCCTGGCCCTGGCGCAACTCGGCGATCGCCGTTACGGCATTTTCGATCAGGTCGAACCGGAACCTGAAGTGGCCATCGTCGAGGCGTGCACCCGCGCTTATCGCGAGGGTGGCCACGACGGATTGATTGCGGTGGGTGGCGGCAGTGCCATCGATATCGCCAAGGGCGTCGCGGCGTATGCCGGGCATGCAGGTCCGCTGAGCGAACTGTTCGGTGTCGACCTGGTGAAACGCAAAGGCCCTGTGTTGATTGCCATCCCGACGACCGCCGGGACGAGGCTCGGAAGTGACCAACGTCGCCATTTTTTCCGACAAGCAAGCGCAGTTGAAGAAAGGCATCGTCAGCGACTACCTGCTGCCCGACGTGGCCTTGGTCAGTCCGGCGATGACATTGACCTGTCCCCGCGGTGTGACGGCAGCCAGTGGTGTCGATGCGCTGGTGCATGCGGTCGAGTCGTATATTTCGGTGAACGCTTCGCCCATCACCGATGCCATCGCCCTGGGCGCGATCAAGCTGATCACCAAGGCGCTGCCGAAGGCTTATGCCAATCCAACCAACCTGCGGGCTCGGGAAGACATGGCCACCGCCAGCCTGATGGCCGGCATGGCGTTCGGCAATGCCGGGGTAGGGGCGGTGCATGCGCTGGCATACCCGCTGGGCGGGAGATTCAACATTGCCCATGGTGTCAGTAACGCCTTGCTGCTGCCGTACGTGATGGAGTGGAACAAGACCGCCTGCGTCGAGCGTTTTCGCGACATCGCCGAAGCCATGGGCGTGCGCGTGGCGAACCTGAACGACAACGAGGCGGCAGACCAGGCTGTCAAAGCCATGGCTGATCTATGTGCCGCCGTTGACATCCCGTCCGGCCTGCGCACTTTCAACGTGCCCGAGGATGCCATCCCGGCGATGGCGCAAGAGGCCAGCAAGATCGACCGCCTGATGCGCAACAACCCGCGCAAGCTCAGCGCCGCCGATATCGAGAAGATCTACCGCGCTGCGTATTGATCCGAAAAAGCCACGATTCCGGTGCCGCCGGAGCGTGCGCCCGCCATTACAAAACCAATAAAACAGGTGAACCGAATGTCTGACACTCCTGCGCAACGGAGCGAAAGCCCGTACATCCCGCTGGGCCCTTTCAAGGTCCGGCTGCCGTTTATCCACTACAAGATCGAGCTTCCAGATTATCTCCAGGGCTTGCTGATGTGCGCCGTGGACCTGGCTGCGATTCCGCTGATGACCGAACTGCTCGGCATGCCCTTCGAGGTCGCGCTTGCCGTCGTGATGCTCAACGGCCTGCTGTATCTCGCACACCATCTGCTCGGCGACCCGACCGTGCCGGGCTGGATCACCCCGGCAGTGCCGTTGTTGATGGCGTACTGTGCGCAGTTTCCAGTGGGCCCGGAGCGTGTCCACGCGTTGATTGCCTTTCAGTTGATGCTGGGGATTTTTTCAATCGCCCTGGGCGCGACCGGAATGGCGAAAAAGGTGGTGGAATACGTGCCCTCGGCGATCAAGTCCGGGATTATCGTCGGCGCCGGCTTGAGTGCAGTGATCGCAGTGTTCCAGGTCGGCGGTAAGTTCAATGTGCTGCCCTGGACCATTTCCATTGCGGTCGGCATCGCCTTCTATTTGATCTTTTCCCAGCACTTCAATGAGCTCAAGCAACGCAACCGTTTCTGGTGGAACTTCGCCAAGCTCGGCATCTTGCCGATCGTGCTGTTGGCCGTAGTGCTTGCCCCGTTGTTCGGGGAAGCGCCATGGCCAACCCTCCAGTGGGGCATCAGCCAACCGGATTTCGCCGGCCTATGGAACAACTACACGGTATTCGGCCTGGGCATGCCGCCACTGTCGATGTTCATCTCCGCGCTGCCGACCATGCTTGCGGCGTACATCATCGTTTTCGGTGACGTCCTCAGCGCGAAGTCGCTTCTCGACGAAGCAGAAACCGTCCGCACTGACGAAGTCGTCGACTACAACGCCGACCGCGCCCACCTGATCTTCGGTGCGCGTAACGCGTTCATGAGCATCTTCGGCCCGGACGTCGCCATGTGCGGCCCGAAATGGGCGGCGATGCTGGTGGTGGTAATCGAGCGTTTCAAAGGTGGGCCGAAAGCGATGCAGTCAATCATCGGCGGCGTCGGGTCGTTCCGCTGGGGCACCAACAGCGGTCTGCTGCTGTTGCCGGTCGTGACATTGGTACAGCCGATTCTCGGCGTTGCCCTGTCGCTGACGTTACTGATCCAGGGTTACGTGAGCGTGCGCCTGGGCATTCTTGAAGCCAAAAGCCAGCGCGACCTGGGTATCGCCGGCGTGATCGGCGCGGTACTGGCGATCAAAGGCGCGAGCTGGGCATTCGGGATTGGCGTTGTGTTGTGCTTGCTGATCTATGGCAAAAATTTCTTCAAGGGAGAGGTGGATGGGATATTTACCAAGGACCTGAAGGCTGCGCCTGTTAAAGATGCTGAGTCGGCCACGGCTGTTAAGCGGGGATTAGAAGAACCTATAGTTGAATGATAGGCGTAGCCGCTCACTGACATGAACATCCATTTAAAGACGTGTCGTCATTAAGCGAGCGCTTTATTGGGTTTTTGTGTGCTCTGATTGATAGGGGAAGCAAGGCGCACGGGTGTGCGCTTAATAACCACTGCAACTAAAAAGGAAAAACTATGACGACTTCAGTTCCTACTATGGAAGAACTATTGGGCGATGCTCCTTCTAATTGGGGCAGATGGGGCGCGGAAGATGAAGTTGGCTCTCTGAATTACCTGACTGCGCAGGAAGTCATGCGCGGGGTTGCGCACATTAAGACCGGAAGCGTATTTACCTTACAACGGATGATCGGCGATCCTGCTGGCGATCCAGTGTGGCCAGGCCGTACCCCGGCAGAACGTACGATGGTTCTTGATGAGTCGAGTTGGGACAATGATCATGGCCCTTGTTATCCGGGCGGCTTGCACTACGCGGATGACAAGATCGACGCGTTCCTGCAAGGATCCACGCAATATGATGCGCTTGGCCACCTTTGGTACGGCGGAAAAATATGGAACGGGTACGACGCGCGAACAACAGTGGGCGGCCTCGACAAGGCCAGTGTCGCGCCTATCGGCGAACGAGGAGTCGTCGGGCGCGGAGTATTACTGGATATGGCACGGCATCGCGGTAAGCGCATGCTGGATAAAGGTGAGACGTTCACTCATAGGGATCTTGAGGCGTGCGCAGAGGCTCAGGGCCATTCAATCGAGCCTCACGATATCCTGATTATCAGAACCAACTTTCTTCAAGCGTTCTATGAGCAGGGCGAAGCGTTTTATGACGGTTTCTGCGAACCAGGCCTTACGTATTCGCAGGAACTTGTTCAATGGTTTTATGATAAGGAAATTCCAAACCTTGTCACCGATACCATCGCCAATGAAGTGACGATAGACCCCGTATCAGGCGTGGCGCTGCCTCTGCACTGCGCTTTGATGCGTAATCTCGGTATCGCCTTTACGGAAATCTGCAACTTGGAAACGCTGGCTGAAAGTTGCGCTAAAGATGGGCAGTATACTTTTCTTTATGTGGCTGCACCGCTCAAAGTGCACCGCGCGACCGGGTCGCCGGTTAATCCGGTTGTGATCAAATAGTCATTTGTGCTGGGGCAGTTTAATCCTGCCTCAACATGATTGAAGCGCTGATATAAAGGTACTTGCCCGACACGTTATAACCCTGGCCGCAGGCAAATAACAGCCCGTGATCGGTGTGCTTCAAACAACTCCCGTTGGAGCGTTGCCTACACGGGCAAGTGCACATCGCCACGATGCACGATGTGCACTTTATTGCCATCCGGGTCGCGCAGGTAGGCGCCATAATATCCGTTTCCATAATGTGGGCGCGGTCCTGGCTTGCCCTCATCAATACCTCCAGCGCGAAGGCCAGCGGTATAGGCCGCATCGACTGCCTCCGGATGTGGCGCGGCAAAAGCCACCATGCTGCCATTTCCCGCGGCGGCCTTTTTAAGATTGTAGGGGCAGTAAACATAGAAGCGAGGCAGGGGATGGTCGGGGTTAACCCAGCATGCGGAAGGTGGCCCTCCATCAGGGCTTACAACCCGACGGCGAAGGCCCAGGGGAGTCAGTACCGCTTCATAGAAGGTAGCGGCCCTATCGAGATCGTTTGTCCCTACGGTGATATGACTGAACATCCTGTATTCCTGCTGACAAAGACGAGGCGTTATCGTGTCATTTTGTGGGCTGCCACGTATAGCCGGTGTTGTGTGGAACTGCGAGAGCGAGTCTCGGCCAGGCAATCGCAGGCGTGAAAGCCCCACTCAGTACTGCGCTGCGATTACCTGGGCCAGTTGCATGTCAGACATCAGTGGCGATGGGTAGGTGGCGCGATAGTAGTGAGACGCCTGCTCAAACTGAGCGCCGCGGATCTCACCATCAGAGCCTACAAATGCGAGCGCATCGCTCTTCGCTTTCTTCATCATTGATGGGCCATAAACGGTAAACGCTGTCGTCCCGCCGAGGATCATAGTGGGGACCAGGGTGGTAGCGGACAACGCTCTCTCGACCGGATTCTCGACGTACCACGCCATAGCGTCAGCGCTGATCGATAGCGTGATAACGGCTGTCAACGTCTTCCATAAACCCATTCTTCGATGCATCCATTGCGGTCAGAGGGCGCCACGAGATTAACGGGCATGACCAATAAACTAAAGTGAGCGCCTGCCTATTGGATTTCCGAGGCAAGATACTTGGCTTCAAGATCAAGAAGCTGACGGCTCCTGTTTTTTATACGCTTGGCCGGGACCCCAAAGTAGATTCCCCATTCCTCGGTCGACTTTGTGACCATTGACATAGCCCCAACAGAGCAACCCTCAGCCAGGTTTACACCGGGAAGTACGATGGAGTGGGTGCCAATAATGACGTGCCGACCAATATAAATGGCGCTCTTGGTTTCGGCCTTGTACTCGTTGGGAACGGTTGGATTGGTCAGTGTCTTTCCTGAATAGTCATCTGACTGAGCAAACACTTGGCAGCCATAAGCCAGTCCAGAAAAGTCTTCCATCGTCACACCTGGCTCGCCGCCGGCGACGTTGCTGAACACGGCAATGTGAACGTTACGCCCAAGTGTTACTGTCCCCGAGATCATGCAAAAGTCGTCGATTCGAGTGTTATCGCCAATTGAAATTCTGTCGCAGTTGTAGAGAGAGGCTTTATCGCTGATCTTTACATTCTTGCCGAGATGCTTGAAACCCATTTCCTTTAACTGAGCCTCTGTCAGAAATGCCATGTTGTTTTCTCCTCGGCGAAGTTAAAAATTGCCACTTTATACAGGATGAAAATGCTGAGCGCGAGCAGGTCGATGTGTGTGGTTGCACGCGCGAATATCTCGTGTGCCGGCGACCTATCAGTCTTTGGAGACTTTAAGAAGAGTGCAGACAGACCGGCCTTTCAGCAGCGCGCCCGGCGCCGTGATTGTTGTTTCTAGCGACACCTACTCTGCTATGGTGGCGCTCCTCTGATAGCAACGGAAGCCTCGAAGAATGGACTCATGGAAGATCCTGGCCATATCCGCAATGGTGTTGATCAACACGCCGGCGGTGTCCGGCGAAAACGTCAACCCTGTCGCTGCGGGGTTTATGATCACGACGTTCTTGCCAACCCTGGTGATTGGAGGCCTCACCTCCCTCACGACCGAGCCGCCAACGGTCTTCAAATCAGCCAAGACCGATGCGCTGGCGTTCATTGGCTCTGATGGTGAAATTCGTGGGGCACAGTTCGAGCAGGCTTCGCGGCACTATCGTTCCACCTATTCCCCACCGCTGATGTCGGATGCACAACTTGCCCAGGCGATAGCTTTGTCCTTCTGACGCTGCGCCGCGATTGAAAACGCCTTCCAAAGACACGCGCGGCGTGGCCAAGGCGGGTGCCATCTCTGCGTCCACACCGGGGGATCACAACGCCAAAGGGTTGAGTAAGGCCGGGGCGTCGGTTTCAAAAAAATCTCACTGATTCGCGACGTCTGCCGCACGCGGCTTTGAGCAAACGGGCGCCCTGTAAAGAGCGCCCGTTTTCATTTATTTCCCTCGCGCTCGCAAGCGTGGCCGCCGGCAAAGTCGACATTGGCCTGGCGCAGCGCGTCACTGCGCGCCCAGCGACACCCACCCCGCCAGGGCCACCAATGCGGTATTCAAGCAGGCCAATGCAAAGCCGAAGCGCACCAACTGACCTTCTTCCTCCGCGGTGGTCATTGGTCTCTGAATCGAGGTTGTTTTCGGTAAGTTTTTCTCACCCCCGTCGCTTCTGTGTACCCCAGGTGCAGCAGTGCGACTGCGTTGTTTGCCCAGTGCCCCAACGTGAAGTGGTTCAAGACCCTGCTGGCGCTGGACCGGGTCAACGTCGGCCTGGAAACCCCAGTGGGTTGAAAAATAATCGTCGAAGCCTGTCCCTTTTTTTCACCTCGCCTGTCATTCCAGGCAAGTGAATAAAATCGAGAGTTTCCTCCCATGCCCGCCGTCCTCCCCCTGCGCTTGCGCCCGTTGCTCAAACTGAGCCTGATGCTGAGCCTCAGCGCCAGCCCACTGTTCGTCCCTTTCAGTTTTGCCGAAGACAGCGCCGCCCGGCGCAGCTACCAGGTGCCGGCCGGCAGCCTGAGCGCGGCGTTGACCCGGTTTGCCGGGCTGTCGGGGGTCAACCTGTCGGTGGACCCGGCGCTGGTCAGCGGGCGCAGCAGCAGCGGTCTGACCGGCGAATACGGCGTGGAGGAGGGCTTCGCGCGCCTGCTGCAAGGCTCCGGCCTGCAACTGCAACCCATGGGCGCGCAAGCCTACACGCTGGTGCCGGCGCCGCAGGGCAGCAGCCTGGAACTGGCGCCTACCGCCATCCTCGGCACCACCGGCCTGTACGATGGCGATACCTATGCCGGTGGCCAAGTGGCGCGCCGTGGCTCGCAAGGTTTGCTGGGCACGCGAGACTTCATGGAAACGCCGTTCAGCATGACCACCTACACGGCGGACGCGGTAAAAAACCAGCAGGCACGTACCCTCGGCGACCTGATCGCCAGCGACCCGTCGGTGCGCGCCACCAACCCGGCCGGTGGGCGCTATGAGCAGTTCACCATTCGAGGCTTCAGCCTGTTCAACAGTGATGTGTCGTACAACGGCCTCTATGGCGTACTGCCGACCTACACCATCGACATGGAAATGGCCGATCGCGTCGATATCTTCAAAGGGCCCACCCAGTTGATCAACGGCATCTCGCCGCGCGGCAGCGTGGGCGGCGGCATCAACGTGGTGCCCAAGCGCGCCACCGACAAGGACATCACCTCGTTCACCGGCACCTGGGCTTCCGACAGCCAGGCGGGCGGCGCGGTGGACGTCG
Organism: Pseudomonas sp. S3_A03; assembly: GCF_054668275.1. Taxonomy (NCBI): domain Bacteria; kingdom Pseudomonadati; phylum Pseudomonadota; class Gammaproteobacteria; order Pseudomonadales; family Pseudomonadaceae; genus Pseudomonas; species Pseudomonas sp. S3_A03. The sequence continues at coordinate 1,989,066 of NZ_CP162753.1, read as the reverse complement.
GCCGACGCTTTGGCGAAGACAATAAGTTCGGCCTGCGTTTCAACGGCGTGAAGCAGTCCGGCGATACCGAATGGGACCACCAGAGTGTCGACCGCGAGATGGCCGTGCTGGGCCTGGATTTTCGCGGCGAACGCCTGCGCCTTTCCACCGACATCGGCCGCACCGAGCGTGACACCGATGCCCCGCAGGAGCGTGTACAAGTGGCCGCCGCCGCACCGGTACCCAGCGCCAACGATGTGCGCCGCAATTACGCGCAATCCTGGAGCAAGGCACGCACCAAGGACACCTTCGGCACGGTGAATGCCGAATATGACCTCAGCGATTCGGTGATGCTCTATGGCGGTGTCGGCGCGCGCAAAAGTAACCATGAGTTCCTGCGCCACGCCGTGTCGGTGGCCAATGCGGCCGGCGCGTTCAGCGTGCAGCCCCGGGATTTCACCCGCGATGAAAACGTGCAGACCGCCACCGCCGGCGTGCGCAACTGGTTCCACACCGGGCCGGTGAGCCATGAGGTCAACCTGGCGGCCAGCTACTTCTACATGGACTTCACCAACGGCGGCGCACGCTATACCAATTCGACGAGCAATCTGTACAACCCGGTGCAAACCCCGACGCCGTCTACGATCACGCGCCGGGACGCGAAGGTGTACACCGAGAACAAATTCAGCGGCGTGGCACTGTCCGACACCCTGGGCTTTTTCGATGACCGCCTGTTGCTCACCCTCGGCGCGCGCTGGCAGCGCGTGGCCGTCGACGACTGGAGCGATGGCATCAAGGGCGACACCAACTACGACGAAGAAAAGGTCTCTCCGTCGGGCGGGCTTCTGTTCAAAGCCACCGACGCGCTGTCGCTGTATGCCAACTACATGGAGGGGTTGAGCCAGGGCAAAATCGCACCGTCCACGTCGAAAAACGAAGACCAGATCTTCCCGCCGTTTATCAGCCGCCAGATGGAAGTGGGCGCCAAGTACGACGCCGGCGCCTTCGCCGTAACCGCCGCGGTGTTTCGCATCAAGCAGCCGGCTTACGAAACCAACGCCACCACGCAGCTGTTCGGCCCCAACGGCAAGCGCCAGAACACCGGTGCGGAGCTGAGCGTGTTCGGCGAACCGCTCAAGGGCATGCGCTTGCTCGGCGGTGTGATGTATATCGACAGCAAGCTCAAGGGCACCACCAACGGCACCTTCGACGGCAACCGCGCCCCGGCCACGCCCAAGTACAACGTCAACCTGGGTGCCGAATGGGACGTGCCGACCTTCGAAGGCCTGACCCTGACCAGCCGCGGCATCCACTCCAGTTCGCAGTACCTGGACCAATCCAACGTCAAGCAAATCGATGCCTGGAACCGCATCGACGTCGGCGCGCGCTATGCCTTCAACGTGGACGACAAACACATCACCTTGCGCGCGAATGTGGAGAACGTCGCCGATAAACGCTACTGGAGTTCGGCGGGCGCGTCGGATGACAGCGAGCCGGGGCTGACCTTGTCGACGCCGCGCACCTATCTGCTGTCGGCCACGGTCGACTTCTGACCGATGTACACAGGCCAAATCAGCGGGTGATCGAGCGGCAAAGTGCCTAGGCGCACTTCACCGCCAGCACATAGGGGCGTGCGGCGTACGCCTGCATCGCAAGGCAGCGTCCCCTATCGCGCAAGGCTGAGCTTTATTTGCGGCCCCCGTCAATTTGGATAGGGTGCAACCCAGCCATCAAGGACTTTCTCATGAGCGATCTGCCCCCCAAGACCCGCCGCGCGCCCAAAGGTGAAAAACGCCGCGAAGAGCTGCTGGACGCGGCCTTGCAGGTGTTTTCCCTGGAGGGCTACGGCGGCGCTTCAATGGCCCAGGTGGCCGGGATAGTCGGCATTTCCGTGGCCGGGTTGCTGCATCATTTTCCCAGCAAAATCTCGCTGTTGATGGGCGTGTTGCAGCGGCGCGATGAGGTCAATCAACGGATTGCCGATGAAGTGCGCGCAGAGAAATCCCTCAACGGTTTGCTCGGCAGCCTGCGGGCGATCAATCGTTCCAATGCCACGGCGCCGGGCGTGGTGCGGGCATTCAGTATTTTGAATGCGGAGAGTCTGTTGGATACCCACCCGGCGTGGAGTTGGTTCCAGGTGCGCTACGCGGCGATTCACCAGCGCCTGCAGGGTCAGTTCGCCGAACTGGTCGCGGCCGGAGAGGTGCGCGGCGATGTCGACATCGCCGGGCTGGTGGAAGAAATCCTGGCCATGATGGATGGCCTGCAGATCCAATGGCTGCGCTTTGCGGAACAGGTGGACCTGGTGGCGCGCTTCGATACCTACCTTGCGCGGGTCGAAGCGGCAATCAGAACCTGAGCCGAACACCATTCAAATGTGGGAGGGGGCTTGCCCCCGATGGCGGCGGGTCAACTGATACACCTGTGACTGACCCACCCTCATCGGAAGCAAACCCCCTCCACCCTAGACCGCGCCAGCATCAGTTACCGGCAGCGCTGCCTTGGCTGCTGTCGTAACCATCACCGTCACCGGTGCCGCTGTCACTTTCATCCTGATGCAGTACGCCGCCGGTCTTGACCGTGGACTCACGCAGGGTCGAATTGAGGGCCGAGCGCGGCAATGGGTTGCTGGTGGTGGTCGACAGTTCCTGGCGGAACGGGTTGACCAGCCTGGCGTTCAGGCGAATGTCCTGGGACGAGGCGCCCACCGACAGAGTGAAGCTGTCGGCGTCCACCACCCATTGCTTGCGCTTGACGTCGTAGTAGGCCAGTGAGCGATCGTTGAGCTCGATCGTCACGCGCTTGCTCTCGCCAGGTTTCAGGAACACCTTCTTGTAGCCTTTGAGTTCCTTGAGCGCGCGCTCGACTTTCGGCGCGTTCTGGCCCACGTACAGCTCGGCGACTTCGGCGCCCGCCACCTTGCCGGTGTTGGTCAGGTCGAACGACACCTTGATCGGCGCGCCCGCCACCGCGACCCCTGGGGTCACACTGATGTTGCTGTAGCCGAAGGTGGTGTACGACAGGCCGTAGCCGAACGGGTAGAGCGGCTTGATGCCTTTTTTCTCGTAACCGCGATAGCCCAGGAACAGGTCGTTCTTGTAGCTCATCGTGGCCAGGGTTTCCTGATTGTCGAATGTCGGGAAGGTCGCGTAGGTCGGGTTGTCTTCGATGTTGCGCTCAATGCTGATCGGCAACTTGGCCGATGGGTTGACCTTGCCCAGCAGGATCTCCGCCAACGCCTGGCCGCCGTTCTGCCCTGGGTAGAACGCATGCAGCGCGGCCGGCACCTGGTCGATCCAGTCGCTCATCTTCAGCCCGGTGCCGCCGTGCAGGGTGACGATGGTGTGGGGGTTGACCCTGGCGATGCTCTGGATCAATTGGCCCTGGAATTCCGGCAGGTCGAATCCGTGGTCGAAGCCTTCACCTTCGTACTCATTGCTGTTGCCTGCGGCCACCAGCACGGCGTCGTACTTGGCCAGGTCCTGTGGCGCAACCAGCGACGCCCAGCTCATCTGCACGCCCACCAGGCCGCCCATGGTCGAGAGGTAGCCGTTGCGGCGCGAATAGTCCAGCTTGATATCGACCGGTTGGCCGGCTTGCAGATTGACCTTGGCGAACACCGGGATGGTCGGCGGAATGCTGTTGTTGGGCAGTGGTTTGCCGTCGCCGTTGTCGAGGACTTTCTGGCCGTTGACGTAGAGGCGCACGGCACCGTCGGCGCGTACCTTGAACACCTGCTCGCCGCTGACGGTCGGGGTGATTTGGCCGCTGTAGCGGATCGAGGTGGCGGCGGTGTCACCGTTCACCGGCAGGCTATCGGTGGACCAGTCCAGGTCGACATGGTTGTCGGTGCGGCTGGCGGCCGGGTCACCGGACCAGTTGCTGTTGCTGAAGAACTCAGTCTTCAAGCCTTTGACACGGTTGCCATTGCTGTCGGCATGGGTCCAGCTGGAGCTGGCCGGGTCCAGGGACAACCCGTCGATAAACTCGACCTTGGCCCCCGGCGCCAATTGCCGCAGGCCGCTCAGCTCGCTGATGTAATTGGCCGCCATCACGTTCGCGCTGCCGAAACCGGTCGGTGGGGCGTACTTGGCCAGGTTGCCGACCACCGCGATGGTCTTGACCTGCTTGGCGTCCAGCGGTAACAGGTTGTTCTGGTTCTTCAGCAGCACAATGCCTTCGCGCGCCGCGTTCAGGGCCACGCGGTTGCTGGTGGCGCTGTTCATGTTGTGGCGGGTCAGCGGCGCCTTGCTGTCGAACGCGTACAGGTAGATCTGCTTGAGGATGCGGCGCACCTTGTCATCGAGAGTCGCGCTGCTCAGCTCGCCGCTGTCCAGGTACGGCTTGAGCACCGTGCTGTTCATCTGGTAGCCCATCATGTCCAGGTCGGTGCCGGCCTGCGCCGCCGGCAAGCCGTTGACCACTGCGTTGTAGTCGCTCTGTACGAAGCCTGGGTAACCCCACTCGGTCTTCAGGATGTCGTGGATCAGGTGCGCGTTTTCGCAGGCGAACTCGCCATTCACCTTCTGGAAGGCGCACATCATCATGGCGACTTTGCTGTTCTTCGAGGCGGACTCGAACGATGGCAGGGTCATCTCGCGCAGCACCCGCTCGCTGATGCTTTCATCGAGGTGGAAGCGGTTGCTTTCCTGGTCGTTGGCCGCGTAGTGCTTGGCGTTGGCCCACACCCCGCGCGACTGGATGCCATTGATCACCGCCGGCCCCAGGCTGGCGCCGAGAAACGGGTCTTCACCGGACAAGTACTCGAACGCACGGCCGCTGTACGGCATGCGGTACAGGTTCATGCCGGGGCCGGTGACGAACTGATACCCGCCGCTGGCGGTGTCATAGCCCAGGGCGCGACCCAGGTCAATGGCGCGGCGCGGGTTCCAGCTGGCCGCCAGGTTCGGGCCGGACGGGTACACCACGCCCTGGGCATTGCCTTCGCTGGTGTAGCGCACGCCGACGCCGCCATCGGCGCCGTGGATCTGCGGGATGCCGTACCGGCTCAGCGGCTTGACGTCCCAACCGCCGGTGCCGCCGATGTAGGCGAGTTTTTCTTCCATCGTCATCTTCGCCAGGGTGTTATCCGCGGCTTTTTCCGCACGGTTCACCCGGCCTTCATCCAGCGCAGGGCTGGTGGCTGCCTGCACGTGGGACACGGCCAGGGCCAGCAGGGCGAATGCCGACTGTGCACCGATCATCTTGCGTTTACTCATGGGTACTCCGACAACTCTTCGTTGAAAAATGCGACGTCACGCGTCACTTTTTCGTGGGCAATAGTTCACCTTGATCGCAATGTTTAACCGATGGCTAATTGCAATTACTTGGCGGATTTTTCAGTTATAAAAGTTTAATAATTGTATTGATTGTTCTTGTGGGTAATGTCTTGGCGACATCACGAGATGGCAGTTTGAACCGCTAAAGCGGCATAATTAGGGCAATTATTGCGACGGTAAGTCAAATGAAAGCTAATTTTTGCGAGAAATAAGAAATATTTCATTACGATTTTGAACTTAGTCTAAACCTACCAGTCGATTGGTTTAAGAAATTAAAGGGCGGCATGTCAAACTAGTGGCTCCGTCCGGTAGTTCTAAAAGGCCATGTTTTATACAAGCTGTCATACACAACGCTTTGGTGTAGGGTCTTGAACGCATTCAGGGCGCTACTTGAGCGGTCCGTTGTTTTTTGTCTGGAGAATGTTCATGAAGATGTCCCTGTTGGGTGCCGGTTTTGTGCTGGGCGTTGCATTGAGTAGCGCGGCCATGGCGGCTGAAGCCACCGACGCTGACGCCAAGTCCGGCGCCACCGATTCCACCGTGCTGACCCAGGCCCAGGATGCCAAGGCCGCGAAAAAACAGAAGGCTGAAACCACCAAGGGTGGGCGGCCGTTGACTGGCAGCAGCGAGGCCGCGCCGAAGACCTCCAACTAACGGGGAAAACGCGATCAAAAAGTGGGAGGGAGCAAGCCCCCTCCCACAGGGTTTTCCACCGTCCTTAGAACATAGCCCCTCAGACAGTCACCCATGCCCAGCTCCTCAACCCCCATCGATGCCTGCCAACTGCACATCCCGCACACCGAACAGGTCTGCGCGTGGCTGATGCGACACGCCGGCTTGAAAACCGTTGACCTGGAGCGCGCCCGGCGCTTGTCCCAGGAGTCTGGCGACAGCCAATTGCTCGGCCTGTTGACGCGCCTGGGGCTGGTCTCCGAAGTGGAGCTGGCTCGCGCCTGGGCCGATCTGCTCGGCGCGCCGCTGTTGTTGGCGGAAGCCGCGCCGCCCTTGCTGGACCCATTGCCGGCCTTGACCGAGCGTTTCATGCGCCACTATCAAGTGGTGCCGGTGGGCTGGAGCCACGGTGGCCTGCGCGTGCTGGCGGCCAACCCTGCGCTGGTCTATCCGTTCCAGGCCATGGCCTATGCCTGCGGCGTGCCGGTGTGGCTGGCGGTGGGTCCGCGCAACGAAGTCGAAACCCTGATCGAGCGTTACTACGGCCAGGGCCGTTCGGCCATGGGCACCCTGATCGAAAACCTCGACGAGCAGGGCGGTGCGCTGGAAGACATCGAACACCTCAAGGACATGGCCTCCGAAGCGCCGGTGATCCGCCTGGTCAACCTGATCCTGCAGCGCGCCGTGGAACATCGTGCCTCGGACATTCATATCGAACCCTTCGAAAACCAGCTCAAGGTGCGCTACCGCATCGACGGCGTGCTGCACGAGGCCGAGGCGCCGCCATCCAGTTCGTCGGCGGCGGTGATTTCACGGGTAAAGATCATGGCGCGCCTGGACATCGCCGAGCGGCGCCTGCCCCAGGACGGGCGCATCATGCTGCGCATCCAGGGCAAGGAGCTGGACTTGCGCGTGTCCACGGTACCGACCAGTTTTGGCGAATCGGTGGTGATGCGCCTGCTTGACCGCCAAACCGTGCAGTTCGATTTCCAGAGCCTGGGTTTCGATGGCCGGCGCCTCGAAACCTTCCTTGAAGTGCTCGAACGCCCCCACGGCATCCTGCTGGTCACCGGCCCCACCGGCTCGGGCAAGACCACCACGCTGTACACCGCGCTGTCGCGCCTCAACACCGCCGAGCGCAAGATCATCACCGTCGAAGACCCGGTGGAATACCAGCTCGAAGGCATCAACCAGATCCAGGTCAAGCCGGCCATCGGCCTGGACTTTGCCGGGGCGCTGCGTTCCATCGTGCGCCAGGACCCGGACGTGATCATGATCGGTGAAATCCGCGACCTGGAAACCTGCCGCATCGCTATCCAGTCTTCCTTGACCGGGCACCTGGTGCTCTCGACCCTGCACACCAACAGCGCGGCGGCGAGTATCACGCGCCTGCTGGACATGGGCGTGGAAAGCTACCTGATCGCCTCGACAGTCAACGGTATCCTCGCCCAGCGCCTGGTGCGACGCCTCGACCCGGCCACCCGAGAGGCCTTTGAAGCACCGCCGCCATTGATCGCCGAACACGGCCTGGATCGCTTTACCGACCAGCGCCCGATCCTGCTCTACCGCCCCCGCGCGGATGCGCCGGGCGGCGGCTATCACGGGCGCAGTGCGATCACCGAATTGCTGGTGATGAATGACGAACTGCGTAGCCTGCTGATGCGCCAGGCCGACGCCGCCACCCTCGAACAGGCCGCGCGTCGCGGTGGCCTGCGCACCTTGCATGAAGAGGGCCTGCGCCAGGCGGTGGCCGGCGTTACCTCGCTCGAAGAAGTGCTGCGCGTCACCCGTGGTGAGGGCGCATGAGTCTGTTCAAGTACCGCGCCCTCGACAGCCAGGGCCAGCCGCAAAACGGCTCCCTGGAGGCCAAGGACCAGGACGCCGCCGTCGCCGCGCTGCACAAGCGCGGGTTGTTGTTACTGCACATCGATGCGGCCGGCGCCCAAGGGCTGCGCAAGGCGTTTGGGCGAGGCCAATTGACCGGCGCGGCGCTGGTCAGCTTCACCCAGCAACTGGCGACCCTGCTGGGGGCCGGCCAACCGCTGGAACGCTCCCTCGGCATCCTGCTCAAACAGCCCGGCCCGCCGCAGACCCGTGCGTTGATCGAGCGTATCCGCGAACAGGTCAAGGCGGGCCAGCCCTTGTCCAAGGCTCTGGAAGAAGAGGGCAGCCAGTTCTCGCCGCTGTACCAGAGCATGGTGCGTGCCGGTGAGGCCGGCGGCGCGCTGGAAAACACGCTGCGCCAACTCAGCGACTACCTGGAACGCAGCCAGTTGCTCCGAGGCGAAGTGATCAACGCTCTGATCTACCCGGCGTTCCTGGTCGTGGGCGTGCTCGGCTCGCTGGCGCTGTTGCTGGCGTATGTGGTGCCGCAGTTCGTGCCGATCTTCAAGGACCTGGGGGTGCCGATCCCGCTGATCACCGAAGTGATCCTGGGGCTCGGCCAGTTCCTCGGCGCTTATGGCCTGGCGGTGTTGGCCGGGTTGATCGTGACCGTCTGGAGCCTCGCCGCGCGGCTGCGTGATCCCCAGCGGCGTGAACGCCATGATCGACGTGTGCTGGGCCTTCGCGTGATCGGCCCGCTGTTGCAACGGGTCGAAGCCGCGCGGTTGGCGCGCACCCTGGGCACCTTGCTCAGCAACGGCGTGGCCCTGCTGCAGGCGTTGGTCATCGCGAGACAGGTTTGCACCAACCGCGCCCTGCAAGCGCAAGTCGCGCAGGCCGCCGAAGCGGTCAAGGGCGGCGGCACCCTGGCCGCCGCCTTCGGCAGCGAGCCATTGCTGCCGGACCTGGCCCTGCAAATGATTGAAGTCGGCGAACAGGCCGGTGAACTGGACAGCATGCTGCTCAAAGTCGCCGAGGTGTTCGACGTCGAGCCAAGCGCGGCATCGACCGCCTGCTCGCCGCGCTGGTGCCGTCCCTGACCGTGGTCATGGCGGTGCTGGTGGCGGTGATCATGCTGGCGATCATGCTGCCGCTGATGAGCCTGACCAGCAATATATGAACCCTCAAGGAAGCAAACCGATGCGTCAGACCCGATTCAAACCCGCCCGCCGCCAGGGCGGTTTTACCCTGTTGGAAATGCTCGCGGTGATCGTCCTGTTGGGCATCGTCGCGACCATCGTTGTGCGCCAGGTCGGCGGCAATGTGGACAAGGGCAAGTACGGCGCGGGCAAGGCGCAACTGGCCAGCCTGAGCATGAAGATCGAAAGCTACGGGCTGGACGTCGGCTCGCCGCCCAAGACCCTGCAACAGTTGGTCGACAAGCCCGGCAACAGCGCCGGCTGGGCCGGGCCATACGCCAAGCCGTCGGACCTCAAGGACCCGTTCGGTCATGCCTTCGGTTATCGCTTCCCCGGTGAGCACGGCGCGTTCGACCTGATTTTCTACGGCCAGGACGGCCAACCCGGTGGCGAAGGCTACGGCGCCGACCTGGGCAACTGGGAATAAGCCGCCCCCATGGCCAACCCTCAACGCGGCTTTACCCTGCTGGAAATGCTGGTGGTGATCGTGCTGATCAGCGTCGCGGCCGGGTTGATCGGCTTCGGCCTGCAACAGGGCCTGCGCGCCGCCAAGGAGCGCCAGGCCGTCGGGCAGATCGTCGAGGCGCTGCGCAGCACGCGGGCGCGGGCAATTGTGAGTGGTACCCCCCAAAGCACCGTCTTCGATTTACAGCAATTGAGTTTTCAAGCATCCGGGCGCCCGAAAAAACACTGGCCGGCCGACCTGCAAGTGACCCTGCACACCGCCGAACAAGCCGGTTCGGCGGTGGCGTTTTATGCCGATGGCAGCTCCACCGGCGGCAACCTGCTGTTGGCCAATGGCAGCCGGCGTTGGCGCATCGATATTGGCTGGCTCACCGGCAGCGTTCAGTCCAGGGCGTTGCCATGAAGCGCCAGCGCGGGTTCACCTTGCTGGAAATGCTCGCCGCGCTGACGCTGATGGCGATCTGTAGCACCGTGCTGCTGGTCGCGTTCGGCCAGAGCGCGCGCTCGCTGTTGCAGGTTGCCCACAGCGACCGCCTTACCCACGCCGCCGTGAGCGTGATGGATGAGCAGGGGAGTGGGCCCCTCGCCAACGGCACTCATGAGGGCGAGATGGACGGCATCGGCTGGCAGCTGCGTATTGCCCGGCAACCGAGTCGTGTCGGCCAGCCCCACCTGTATCGCCTGGACCTGACGGTGCGCGAAGGCCCGCGTCAGGCCACGTTCAGCACCCTGAAGCTGCGCACTGCCGGGAACGCTCCGTGAAGCGGCGCCAGCAGGGTTTTACCTTGCTCGAAATCATGCTCGTGCTGAGCCTGCTCGGGGTGTTGCTGACCCTGGTCGGCGGCGCGTTGCTCGGCGCCAATCGCGCGGTGCTAAAGGCCCAGCGCTACACGGTCAGCCTGGATGAAATGCGTGCCGCCCAGCAGTTCTTGCGCACCGCCATCAGCGAGTCGTTGCCGTTGGACGTGACCGAGGACGACAGCCAGGTCGATGGTTTTTTCGCCGGTGGCCCGCAGCGCATGCAATTTGTCGCGACCTTGCCCGGCGTGCTTGGCGGCGGCATCCAGCGCTTCACCTTGCAGTTGACCGGCCCCGAGGCATCGCGCGATTTACAGGTGGCGTTCGCGCAGTTTGAGTCCAAGGCGCAGGTCAGCGTGCCGGCCTCGCGCAGCGAACCGCAGGTGTTGCTCAAGGGCGTTGAGGGTTTGCACTTCAGCTATCGCGGCCTGTCGCCCAAGGGCCAGGCCACCGGTTGGATCAGTGAGTGGCCGTGGCCCAGGCGCCTGCCGTATGCGGTGCGCATCAGTGCGCACGTGAACGGGCCGGTGCCTTGGGTGACGCAAGTGATTGCCTTGCGCCTGAACCTGTCGAGCGGCTCCCCCGAATGATCAGGCATCAACGCGGTGTCGCGCTGTTGCTGGTGCTCTGGGTGCTGGCGTTGCTCAGCTTGTTGCTGGGCGGCCTCGCCGCTTGGGTGCAACTGGAAACACGCCAGGCGGCCTGGCATCGCCAGCATACCCAGGCGGTATTGGCGGCCGAGGCGGGCGTGGCGCTGGCGATGCAAGCCGTGGCCGACCCGTTGCAGCGCAAGCAGTGGATTGCCGATGGGCGTGACGTCCCGCTGGTGTTCGACGATGCGCAGTTGCACGTCAGTCTGTACAGCGAGCGTGGCAAGTTGTACCTCAACAGCGCCGAGGTGGCTGACTTTGCCCGTCTGGCCCTGGCGTGCGGTGCCACCCAGGCCCAGGCCAGGCAACTGGCCAGGGCGCTGCAAGTGCGGCGCAACCAGGGCCTGGCGCCGTTCCGGGTGGTGGAAGAAGTGCGGCAATTGCCCGGCATGACCCAAGCGCTGTACAGCGCCCTGGTGCCGCAAATCAGCCTGTGGAGCGGCCTCGACCGCCCCGACCCGGCCTTCGCCAGCCCGTTGATGCGCCACGCCCTCAACCTGCCGCATCAGAGTGCGGTGGGCGCCGACCCCGGCGAGGTGCTGGTGGTGATCAGCCGTGCACAACGCCCCGGTGGCTACCGCGCCGAAGTACAAGCCACGGTTTTATTGAGCCCCGCGCAAGGTAGCGCACAACCTTATCGAGTATTGCGTTGGCAAGAATAAATCAACACGTAACCGCGCGGCTGGAGGCGCTGGCCGCGCCGATTGCCCGGCGCTGGCGCGCCAGCCTGCTGCAACAGGGGTGGCGCTGGTGGCTCAAGGAACTGCGTGGCTGCCTGCCCGCGTGGCTGTCCTTGCACGACATCCCCGAGCACGTTTACCCGTGGCCGCTCACTGGGGCCGTGGCCAAACCCACCGGGCAGGCGCGCCAAGTGCTGTTACTGGCGCCTGATGCTGTGCTGGTGCAAACCCTGCAATTGCCACTGGCCGCCGCGCGCAACCTGTCGACGGTGGTCGGTTATGAACTGGACCGCTTCACCCCGTTCGAGGCCGCGCAGCTGTACTTCGTCGCGCGCCAGGAGCGCCGCACAGCCAGCCATTTGCAGGTGATGCTGGTGGCGATCCTGCGCGAGCGCCTGGACCGGGTCCTCAGTGACTGCGCCGCCCTCGGCCTGCAACCGCATGCCGTGGATGTGGCGGATGACACGGGCAGGCCCATGGGCATCGACTTGCTGCCGGCACCGTTGCGTCCACGCCAACGCCCGGCCGGCAAAGGCTTGCAACGCAGCCTGCCGTGGCTGTGCGGTGCCTTGCTGATTGCGGCCATGTTGCTGTGGCTCGACGACCGCCAGCGGGTGCTCGACGCCATGCAGCACAGCGTGCGCGAACAGAAAGCCGAGGTCGCCGAGGTCCAGGCGTTGCGCCAGCAACTGCTCAATACGCGGGGCGCCGCGCAGTACCTGATTCGCCGCAAAATGGCCCAGCCGCCGTTGGCCGCGTTGCTCAATGAACTGACCGCGTGCCTGCCGGCCGACACCTGGGTCGACCAGTTGGAAGTCAACGACGGCGCCCAGGTGTCTTTCTCCGGGCAAAGCGCCAAGGCCAGTGCGTTGATCACCCGTATCAAGAACTGCCACAGCCTGGAAAACGCCCAGTTCGAAGGGGTGATTCAACCCGATGCGCAAACCGGCAAGGATCAGTTCTCCTTGCGCGCCCACCTGCACCAGGAGGCCGCCGATGCGCCGACCACTGACACCCCGTGAGCGCCGTGGCGCGGCCTTGATCGGCCTGGCCGTGGTGCTCGGCGCCGCTTACTGGTTATTGATCGACAGTTGGTTCGCCGGCCCCTTGCGCGCCATGGGCGAGCAGGCCGAACAATTGCGTGAACAGCAACAGCGTTATGCCGGGGTACTGCGCCAGCGCGACAGCTTGCGCGAGCAGCTCGAACAGGCGCGGCAAGACCCGGCCAGCAGCACCAGTCTGTTGCCGGGCAATGACCCCAGCGCGGTCGCGGCCGACCTGATGCAACGCATCGTCGACCTGATCAACAGCCGCGCCGGTCTCGGTGGCGGTTGCAGCCTGACCCAGCGCATGCCGATCACCCCGGAGCAGGACGATGCCGAGCCTTATCGCCAGGTCAAAGTCAGCCTGACCCTCAACTGCGCCATCGAACCGCTGACCGCGATCCTGCATGAGCTGGAGTACCAGCGCCCGTTTCTGTTCGTCGATGAAATGAGCATCCGCCGTGGCCCGCACGCGCCCGCCACCGGAGGCGCCGGCAAACTGGTGGTGCACTTGCTGGTGCGCGGTTACCTGCAACCGGCCGGCGCGCGGCAGGTGGCCCGATGATCAACCCATTGCGCCCGATTGAGTGGGTTTTGCTCGGTCTGTCCGCCGCGTTGGGCGTGCTGATGCTGGGTATTTTGAGCAGCATCGGCGACGCGCCGCAGTGGCTGCCGGAGCCTGAGCCCGCCACCCCCGCAAATGCCGCGGCCAAGGCGCTGACCGCGCCGGATGCAAGCCTGGACAGCCTGGCCGGTACCTGGCAGGCGCCGCTGTTCAGCACCGACCGCAGCCCGGATCCTACGGTGGGCCAGGCGGCGGTCTCCAGCCTGTCGGGCCTGACCCTCACCGGCATCGTGCTGGACGGCGACCTGCGCGTGGCACTGCTCAAGCGCGCCGACGGCCCGCCGTTGAAAGTCCACCAAGACCAGACCCTGCCCAACGGTTGGCGCCTGGAACACCTGACCCCGCGCGACGCGCGCTTTGTGCTCGATGGCCGCAGGCAAACCCTGAGCCTGCGGGCCTTGCGTCTACCGCCGCCGTCGACGACGCCCCCGATTACCCTTCCTCACGAGTCCGCCCCTTGATCGATACCTACCCTGGCGCCTTGCGCACCACCGTGCTTTGCCTGGCAACCGCTATTTCCCTGGCGGGCTGCGGGACATTCCCCGACCACCTCGACCCGGACGAGGCCCTGTTGCACGAAGCGATGCAGGGTACCGGTGCGCAACGCCCGCCCGTGGATCCGGCCAGTGAACAAGCGCCGGTCAACAGCGGCCAGCCTGCGGCAAACCCTGCGGCCCAACGCCAGTTGATTCGCGGCAACCAGCAGTTCGTGCGTCAGCCCGCCGCGGCGTCGGCACTCAAGGAGGAGGGCGGTGGCGACATCGTGTTCAATTTTGCCGACCAGCCGATTGAAGCGGTGATCAACAGCGTGATGGGCGACCTGCTGCACGAGAACTACAGCATTGCCCAGGGCGTGAAGGGCAATGTGAGTTTTTCCACCTCCAAACCGGTGAACAAGCAGCAGGCGCTGTCGATCCTGGAAACCCTGTTGTCCTGGACCGACAACGCCATGATCAAGCAGGGCAATCGCTACGTGATCCTGGCGGCCAACCAGGCGGTGGCGGGCAAGCTGGTGCCGCAAATGCGCGTGTCGCAGCCCGCCAGCGGGTTGTCGGCGCGCCTGTTTCCACTGCGTTATATCTCCGCCACCGAGATGCAGAAGCTGCTCAAGCCGTTCGCCCGTGAAAATGCGTTTTTGCTGGTGGACCCGGCGCGCAACGTGCTGAGCCTGGCCGGTACGCCGGAGGAACTGGCCAACTATCAGGACACCATCGACACCTTCGATGTGGACTGGCTCAAAGGCATGTCCGTCGGCGTATTCGGCCTGCAACGCGCCTCCGTGGCCGAGCTGATGCCCGAGCTGCAAAAGATGTTCGGCCCCGACAGCGGCATGCCCCTGGCGGGCATGGTGCGGTTCCTGCCGATCGAGCGCACCAACTCGGTGGTGGCAATCTCGTCGCAGCCGCAGTACCTGAGCGAAGTCGGCGACTGGATCCACACCATCGACGAAGGCGGCGGCAACGAGCCGCAGATGTACGTGTACGACGTGCGCAACATGAAAGCCAGCGACCTGGCCAAGTACTTGCGGCAGATCTACGGCAGCGGCGCGATCAAGGACGACGCCCCGGCCAAGGTCGCCCCCGGTTTGCGCACCGCGACGCTGTCATCGCCCGGTACCAACAGCACCTCCGGCAACACCCCGGGTGGGCTGAGCAGTACGCTCAATAACCAACCCGCCGCCGATGACCAGGCGCCAGAAGCCGAGGCCGAAGAGACCGCCGAGCCAGAGGTTACCGACGGCGCTCCCGCCAAAAGCCTCGACGCCGGCACCCGCATCACCGCGCAAAAAAGCAGCAACCAACTGCTGGTGCGCACCCGCCCGGTGCAGTGGAAGGAGATCGAATCGGCGATCAAGCGCCTCGACAACCCACCGCTGCAAGTGCAGATCGAAACACGCATCCTCGAAGTCAAACTCACCGGTGAATTGGACTTGGGCGTGCAGTGGTACCTCGGGCGCCTGGCCGGCAATTCCACCAGCACCACCGTGGCCAATGCCGCCGGCAGCCAGGGCGCGCTGGGTGGTGGCGGGGCGGGGTTGGGCGCGGCGGATTCGTTGTTCTACTCCTTTGTCAGCTCCAACCTGCAAGTGGCGTTGCATGCGCTGGAAACCAACGGCCGCACCCAGGTGCTGTCGGCGCCGTCGCTGGTGGTAATGAACAACCAGCCGGCGCAGATCCAGGTGGGGGACAACATTCCCATCAGCCAGACCACGGTGAACACCGGCACCTCAGACACGACGTTGAGCAGCGTCGAGTATGTGCAGACCGGTGTGATCCTGGATGTGGTGCCGCGCATCAACCCGGGCGGGTTGGTGTACATGGATATCCAGCAGCAGGTCAGCGATGCCCAGGACCAGGCGAACGCCAACAGCGACACGCCGACTAATCCGCGTATTTCCACACGGTCGGTGTCGACCCAGGTGGCGGTGCAGAGCGGGCAGACGGTATTGCTGGGGGGGGTTGATCAAACAGGACAACGCCGACACGGTGAGCGCCGTGCCGTACCTGGGGAAGATTCCGGGGTTGCGGTGGCTGTTTGGGAGCACCAGTAAGTCCAAGGACCGTACCGAATTGATTGTGTTGATTACGCCTAGGGTCATCACCAGCAGCAGTCAGGCAAGGCAGGTGACGGATGATTATCGGCAGCAGATGCAGCTGTTGCGGCCGGAGAAAAACTGAAGGAATGCGGTTGGAAAGGTGGGCGGGAGGGCTTGCCCTGATGCCAGTCAGTTAAGCGATAGAGCGGGGAACACTGTACCTGTGGCGAGGGAGCTTGCTCCCGTGACGGCCTGACAGCCGACCTGGATGTTGGATCAGATCGAGTACATATCCATTTCTGCGGTAACGGCCACTTAGGGTTACGCCCTTACGGCGTGTCACTTTTGGAAGAGCGCCAAAAGTAACCAAAAACGCTTCGCCCCAACACTCGGCACCTCGCTTAGGCTCGGTGTGCCCGAACACAGGCTTGAATCCGTGGGCCGCCGCCATGCGCCATCCATGGCGCAGGGCGGCTAACCCGGCGTCCTGCCGGGTTACCCACGGATTCAAGCCTGCGTTCGGCCAGCGTGTTTGACGGGGCGCCTGAGATCAAGATCAAAAGCCAGAGCCAGAGCCAGAGCCAGAGCCACGGCAACAGCAACAGCGCGGGAGCGGGAGCAAGAGCAAGCAGATCGCAGCCACCTATGAAACGGAGTTCCGCAGGTGCGAGTCTCGGATCTTTCCGGACAAAGCTTTCAGGTTGTCGCTCGGAACTGCGCTGACTAACCTCCTGGCCGTCGCTGCCAATTCAGCGACCGGATTTGACCGTCCGACTCGTAGTGCTTCTGTGCCAACATCGACTCAGGCGTTTTTTTTACGTCTGTTGTATCGTGTCGCGGCAGCTGTGCGCGGGATACCTTCGGGTATGCCGGTGTTCCTACGAGCCGGTCGGTCAACCCGCGTATAGCTGCCACCTTATTTCGTTTGACCGCGAATCGTGGCGGCTCCATTTTCGTAGGAGTTCCACCATGATCAAAGACAGCCCAAATCCTCCAAGCGCTTCAGACACCGATACCCGTTACGGGCTCTTCACCGTACGCGCCGATCTGGACACGGAAACCTTACTGGTCAATGCCTCCCAGGACTTGGCCTCTATCAGCAACATCGCCACCCATCTGGCCTTTGAAATCGACGGTGCCCAACGCAATGTCGCGCTGGGCATGTGTCGAATGCTTGAAGGCGTGCAACTGTTGGTGGACAGGGCATTGGATAAGTCCCACCCGGCTGTATGAGAGGTGGGAGCGACTGCTGCTTGGCGTTGATCCTGATGGTTGCCCGGGCGATCATCAGATGCAGCTGTTACGCCCGGCGAAATACTGAAGGAACGCGGTTAAAAATGTGGAGAGGGGGCTTGCTCCCGATGAGGGAGTGCAGTGATGCATCTATGACTGACCCACTGCCATTGGGAGCAAGCCCCCTCCCACACGTTGATCTGCACAGATCAGGTAGGCCTCCGTCTAAGCTAAGGCCAATATCAAAATATATTATTTATATCAATAAAATAATAAAAGTAGAGAATATTAGCTTATACCAAAACAGCATTATATTTTCAAAACCCATTCCGTTATGTTTGATCGCAACAGCCTACCCCTGACCTCGGATGGTACCCAGCGTAATCAAGATTCTGCGCGCCATAACGGGGTGATCATCCCGCGGCAGAATCGTTGGAAGGGAGCTCAACGTATGTTGCCGATTCAACCCCCACGCCACACCTAGCGCCAAATCGCCGCAACACCCCTCACAAAACCCGAGCACCGCGCACGACCGCGTGCCTGCCCGACTTCGCGATTTGCAACGCTGGGAGTAGCTATGAAGCACGTTTTACAACCCACCACGGTGCTGGCGCTGGCGATCCTGGGGAACACCGCGCAAGCCCAGGACGACAGCACCCTGTCCACCGTCGTCGTCACCGGTAACCGAGGCGCCGAACAACGTACCGTCACCAGCAGCCCGGTGCCGATCGATGTGGTCAGCGCCAGGCAACTGCAAAGCACCGGCAAGCCCGGTTTGATGGAAGCCTTGAGCGCGGTGATCCCGTCGCTGACCCTGCCGGAAAAAACCGGTTGGGACGCCAGCGGCATTGCCCGTGCGCCCAACCTGCGCGGCTTGAGCGCCGCCGAGGTGCTGGTGCTGGTCAACGGCAAGCGTCGCCATACCGCCGCCACCTTGAACATCAACGGCATCAACACCGGCGCCGCACCGGCGGACCTCGACCTGATCCCCATCAGCGCCATCGACCATGTGGAAGTGCTGCGCGATGGCGCCGCCGCGCAATACGGCTCCGACGCCATCGCCGGGGTGATCAATGTGATCCTCAAGGCCGACACCAGCGGCACCTCGGTGACCAATGCCGGCCTGGGCTATGACGGTAAAAAGCAGACCGTGCAACAAAGCCTCAACAAGGGTTTCGAGATCGGCAATGGCGGCATCCTGCAACTGGCGCTGGATGCGCGCAGCCAGAATGATGACAACAAGGCCAGTGCCAACGGCTACACCTACGCCCAGGCTTTGAACAGGCCGGCCGTGCCACCTATGGCGGCTACGGCACGCCCAAGACCAACCTGCTGACCCTGGGCTACAACGCCGAACTGCCCATCGACGACAGCTTCAGCCTGTACTCCTTCACCACCTACTCCCGACGCAAGGCCGAGCAGGGCCAGAATTTCCGCCTGCCGACCATCACCAACACCATCACCACCGGTCCCAATGGCTACCCCGGCGGCTATACGCCGACCTGGTACATCGACGAGGACGATTTCCAGGCCGCGTTCGGCGGCAAGGGTACGCTTGGGGAGTGGGACTGGGATTTGTCCAGCACCTACGGGCGCAACGAAGCGGAGCAGGGCACCACCCACAACCAGAACCCGTCACTGGGCGAGGCCACGCCCAATAGCTTTACCTCCGGCACCTGGATCAGCACCGAGCTGACCACCAACCTCGACTTCAAGCGCGGCTTCGATGTGGGCCTGCAAAAACCGTTGGACCTGAGCTACGGCTTCGAACATCGCCGCGACACCTATGAGGTCCGGGCCGGTGACTACGCCTCCTATGCCAACGGCGGTTACTGCGTGGCGCCGGGCAATTGCGCTTCCTCCGGGGCCCAGGTCACCAACGGCATTTCGCCGGATGAAGAGAGCAGCGCCTCGCGCAACAGCCTGGCCAGTTACGTCGATGTGGGCTTCAACCCGCTGCCGGACTGGTACGTGGGCACCGCGTTTCGCTATGAGCACTACAACCAGGGCGTGGGCGCCACCCGCAGCGGCAAGCTGACCACCCGCTACGACTTCACCCCGCAATTTGCCGTGCGCGCCACGGTCAGCAATGGCTTTCGAGCGCCGTCGTTGGCCAACAGCCTGTTCAGTGCGCGCTCCACCACCTATGGCGTAGTGAACGGGGTGTATCAGTCGATCAACTACGGGGTGCTGCCGGTGGGTTCGGCGGCCGCCAAAGCGCTGGGCGCCGAGGAACTCAAGCCCGAGCGCTCGACCAACTTCAGCCTGGGTTTCACCCTCACGCCCACCGACCGCCTGAACTTCACCGCTGACGCCTACGTGATCAACCTGCGCGACCGCATCACCCTGACCGGCACCTTGCTCGGCCCCGAAATCACCCAGGTGCTGCAAGGCAACGGCATCACTTCCACCTCCGGCGGCCAGTACTTTATCAACGGCGCCGACACCCGCACCAAAGGCCTGGACCTGGTCGGCAACTACAACCAGGACCTAGGCCCTTATGGCGCGCTGAAGTGGACCGCGGCATTCAACTGGAACCAGACCAAAATCCTCAACTACAAAGCGTCCACCACGATCCTCGGCACCGCCTACGACCTGATGGACCGCCAGGCGCGCAACCTGATCACCGGGGTGCAACCGAGCACCAAGTTGATTCTCGGCGGTGACTGGAGCATCGACCGTTTCAACCTCAACCTGGCCCTGACCCGCTACGGCGCCTACAAGGAGGTCAACGTCTCCGCCGACCGCGGCCTCGACCGGGTCTACAGCGCCAAATGGATCACCGACCTCGACCTTGGCTACAGCCTCACCAAGGACCTCAACGTGGCCATCGGCGCCAAGAACCTGTTCGACCTCTACCCCAAGAAACAAGGCGTGCCCAGCAGCACCATGCTCAGCAGCTATGGCACCTATTCGCCCTACGGTTTTACCGGTGGGTATTACTACACCCGCCTGACCTATGCCTTCTGAGGCCGAGGAATACAGCATGCCTATCGTCGCCAAATCCTATGACCTGATCGACACGCACCGCCCGGTTCGCCAGGCGCGCATTTCCACACCGATCAAAGCCCTGCGGGTGGTACCCGCGCGGCATCCCTGGCGCTGGGCCGGGTCGATCTTCGCCGCGCTGGTGCTGCTGGCCGTCGTGCATTCCCTGGCCACCAACCCGCGCTGGGAGTGGGGCGTGTTCGGCCAGTGGTTCTTCTCGCCGTCGGTACTGCGCGGCCTCGGCCAGACCTTGTTGCTGACCCTGTTGAGCACGCTGTTCAGCGTCATCCTCGGCACCGCGTTGGCCCTGGCGCGGCTGTCGGGCTCGCCGCTGCTGGCGGCGCTGGCCTGGGGTTATATCTGGTTCTTCCGCCTCGATGCCGGCGCTGCTGGTGCTGATCATCCTGTACAACTTTGCCTACCTGTATGACCACATCGTGCTCGGCGTGCCGTTCACCAGCGTGGTGTTCGCCGAGTGGTCGACGGTGGACGTGCTCAGCCAGTTCACCACGGCGGTGCTGGGCTTGAGCCTGATGCAGGCGGCGTACGCGGCGGAGATCATTCGCGGCGGGCTGATCGGTGTCGACGCCGGCCAGCATGAAGCGGCAGCGGCCCTGGGGCTGCCGGCGTCGCGACGGATCTTTCGCATCATCCTGCCCCAGGCGCTGCGCTCGATCCTGCCGTCGGGTTTCAACGAAATTATCGGCCTGGTCAAGGGCACCTCCATCGTCTACGTGCTGGCCTTGCCGGAGCTGTTCTACACCGTGCAGGTCATCTACAACCGCACCCAGGCGGTGATCCCGCTGCTGATTGTGGCCACCGTGTGGTACCTGATCATCACCACCGTGCTCACCAGCGCGCAGTACTACGTCGAGCGGCATTTCGCACGGGGTACGGCAAGAGTGCTGCCGCCCACGCCGGTGCAACGGGTGCGCCGCTGGTTCAAGGAGAAACACCATGGGTGAAACACACGCCGGGCGCATTCAAATCCAGGGCGTGGGCAAACGCTTTGGCAACCAACAGGTGCTCAAGGACATCGACCTGACCATCGACCCTGGCAAGGTTACGGTGATTCTCGGGCCCTCCGGCTCGGGCAAGTCCACCTTGCTGCGCACTATCAACCACCTGGAGAAGATCGACAGCGGCCACATCACCATCGACGGTGAATACGTCGGCTATCGACGCAAGGGCGACCTGCTCTTTGAACTCAAGGAACGCGAGATTCTCAAGCGGCGTATCGACGTGGGTTTTGTGTTCCAGAACTTCAACCTGTTCCCGCATCTCACCGCCTGGGAAAACGTCGCCGAAGCGCCCCTTGCCCACAAGCGCTGGGGCAAGGCCGAGGCGCAGGCCAAGGCGGGTGAACTGCTGGCCAAGGTCGGCCTGGCGGACAAGGTCGACGCTTACCCCCGCCAACTCTCCGGCGGCCAGCAGCAACGCGTGGCCATTGCCCGCGCCCTGGCGCTGGACCCGAAAGTGCTGCTGTTCGATGAACCCACCTCAGCCCTCGACCCGGAACTGGTGGGCGAGGTGCTCGACGTGATCAAGGGCCTGACCCAGCTGGGCGTGACCCTGGTGATCGTCACCCACGAGATCGGTTTTGCCCGCGAGGTGGCCGACCACGTGGTGTTTCTCTGCGACGGCCAACTGATCGAAGAGGGCCCGCCCGAACAGATCTTCGCCAACCCCGACATCCCCGCACCGCCGCCTTTCTCGGCAAGGTGCTTTAGTTAACGGAGTGACTGCCATGTCTATCAAAACCGCCCGCGTGGCCTGGTTGACGCTGGCCCTGAGTGCCGCGCACAGTGCATTCGCTGCCGTGCAACCGGTGGATCTGAGCCCGGACCGCGCGCGCATTCATGCGCCGCGCAACGCGGCGGCCATCGCGCAGATCCTGCCGGGCTTCAAGTTCGCCCAGCCGGGCAAGTTCACCGTGGCCGTGTCCGGCGTGGCCGGGCCGCCCCTGGCGCTGCTGGCCAGTGACGACAAGACCACCATCGGCAGCGAAGCCGACACCGCGCAGTTGATCGCCGACAGCCTGGGCCTGCAACTCAACGTGGTGCAGACCAGTTGGGAGGATTGGCCGCTGGGGGTCAGCTCGGGCAAATACGACGCCGTGATCAGCAATGTCACCGTGACCGAGGCGCGCAAGAAGCGCTTTGATTTCGCCACCTATCGCCAGGATGTGCTCGGCTTCTACGTCAAAACCACCAGCAGGATCACCGAGATCAAACAGGCGGCGGACATCGCCGGGTTGAAGATCATCGTCGGCTCCGGCACCAATCAGGAGAAAGTCCTGCTGGCCTGGAACGAGGCCAATGAAAAGGCCGGCCTCAAGCCCGCGCTGTTGCAGTACTTCGACGACCAGGCCGCCGCGCAACTGGCGGTGCAGTCGGGGCGCAGCGATGCGCTGTTCGGGCCCAACTCGGTGTACGCCTATTCGGCGGCGATCACCGGGGGTATCAAGCGCGTCGGCACGGTCAATGGCGGCTGGCCGTTGCAGGCGGATATCGCGGTGACCACGCGCAAGGACAATGGCCTGGTGCAGCCGATCCACACCGCCCTGCAAGGCGCAATTGCCGGCGGCCAATACGAGCAGGTGCTGCAACGCTGGGGCCTGGACGTGGAGCGTGTCGACGCATCGCAGATCAACCCACCCGGCTTGCCGGACTGAGGAGCAATGAGCATGGGACTGACACGACGTGAAGCGTTGTCGAGCATCGCTGCGGTCGGCGGTGAAAAGGCGGTCAAGGATGCACTCGCGGTGTTGGGGTTGGGGCCGTCATCGCACCGCCGCCCGCAACCGTTGCAACTCCAGGAGGGCCTGGGGCAGGGCACCCGCGTGCTGGTGCTGGGCGCGGGGATTGCCGGGTTGGTCACCGCCCTGGAACTCGGCCGCGCCGGGTTCGACGTACAGGTGCTGGAGGCGCGCGACCGCGTCGGCGGGCGCACCTGGACCCTGCGCCAGGGTGATCGCGTGGCCTACACCAATGGCCGCACGCAAACCGTGGCCTTCGATCCGGGCCTGTATTTCAACGCCGGCCCGGCCAGGATTCCGAGCCAGCACCGCACGCTCCTCGACTATTGCAGCGAACTCGGTGTGCCCCTGGAAGTGCTGGTCAACAGCAGCCACGGCGCCCAGGTACGGCCCGATCTGCGGCAACCGGCGTTCACGGTCGGCCAGGCGATCAACGATGCGCGCGGGCATGTGTCCGGCTTGCTGGCCAAAGCGGTGCAACGCGATGCCCTCGATGACGTACTGAGCGGTGAGGAGCGCACGCGCTTGCTGGGCTTTTTGCAGGTGTATGGCGACTTGTCCCAGGAGCTGGCCTTTGAGGGCACGCTTCGTTCGGGGCACTTGGAATCTCTTGCCCATCCCGGCGCCTTGCCGGCCAGCCGCGCACCGCTGGGGTTGGATCGGTTGCTGCATCCCGAGCTGTGGGGCGCGTTGCTGCACACCGAGTTCCCGGAATTTTCCGCGACCATGTTCCAGCCCGTCGGCGGCATGGACCGCATCACCGACGCCTTCTACCAGCGCGTGCGTGACCATGTGCAGTTGGGCGCGGTGGTTCGCCAGATTCGCCAACGGGATGACGGCGTGGCGGTGACCTACCACGACCGCGGCAGCGGCCGCGAACAGGTGGTACGCGCCGATTATTTGATCTCGACCCTGCCGTTGCCGCTGCTGGCCAGGCTCGACACCGACTTCAGCGAGCCGATCAAAGCCGCGTTGCACGGCACGCGCAACGACCAGGCGACCAAAGTGGCCTGGCAATCGCTGCGCTTCTGGGAAACCGACTACCGCACCTACGGCGGCCTGTCGTGGATCGATCACCCGGCGCGCCTGCTGTGGTACCCCAGCAACGACCTCAACACCCGCGACGGCGTGCTGGTGGCGGGCTATGTGACCGGCGAGGGCGCCGATGCGTTTGGCGCAACGCCTTTTGCCGAGCAATACGCCGCCTCCAAGGAGGCCGTGGAGCTGCTGCACCCCGGCAATTCAAAACACCTGCGCAACCCCTTGGCCGTGTCCTGGGAGCAGATCCCCTACAGCGAAGGCCCATGGCTGCAACGCGAACACTTTGCGGCCGATGCCAGCGCCTTGCTCGAAGCCGGCCACGGTCGCGTGTATTTCGCCGGTGACGGCCTGGTGCAAAGCGGCGTGGGCATCTGGCAGGAGTCGGCGGCCAACTCGGCGCGGCACGTGATTGCGCAACTGGCTGAACGGGTTACCCAACAACGACAGGTCGCGGCACTGGCCGCTTCTTAAGGAGACTCATCATGAGCGACAGCATCCAACGCACCAGCGTCGGTGATTTCCCGATCTCGCAGACCGTTACCGTACCGGCCTGCGCCAGCCTGGTTTTCGTCAGCGGCACCTTGCCCGACCTGGCCGACCCGAACGTGCCAGGGGTGTTTGGCGATACCGAGGTTCAGACGGTGTCGGTGTTCAACAAGCTGCGCCAGATCTTGCGCCAACAAGGCCTCGACCTGGGCGACATCGTGCAACTGCGGGTGTTTCTGGTGGGCGCCGAGCAGACCCAGGGCAAGCTCGACTTTGCCGGGTTGCAGCGCGGCTACACGCAATTTTTCGGCACGCCCGAACAGCCGAACAAACCGGCGCGCACGGCGCTGCAAGTGGTGGCTTTGCCGTTGCCGGGGGCGTTGGTGGAGGTTGAAGCGGTCGCCGCCAGGCCGGCCTGACAGCAACGGTGCAGGGCGTGCGCCGGGGCGCTGGTTATTGGGAGATTTCCTACACATAAGCAGGAAATCTCACCATTCTGATTAATGTTTTTCCTCCCTAGCATGGCCCCCGCTTGAACTCAGGCGGGCCCTTAAGGGCCACTCGAACCCAATGCTTAGGAGCCGAACCGTGAAAATGACGAGTGTCAGTAACTACCTGCGCCGCTCGGCTTTCGCCGTCATCGTCGTGAGTGCATTGGCGGGCTGCGCCGCAACGCCTCTGCCCGCAGAAAAAATCTCCCTGGCCCGTGACTCGGTAGAGCGCGCGCTGTCGGCGCAAGCCACTCAATTCGCCCCGCTGGAACTGAGGACAGCCCAGGACAAATTGGCGCGCATGGAGCAAGCCATCGGGGAAAAGAACTCGGTCCAGGTCCACACGTTGGCCGAGCAGATCGAAGCCGACGCCAACCTGGCCGAAGTCAAGGCCAATGCCGCGCGTAAACAACAGGTCTTGAAGCAGGCGCGGGAGGGCATCCAGGTGCTCAAGCAAGAAATGCTCAACGCCCCCGCGACCACCCACTGAGGACTTTGCCATGCGTGCCATTTTTTTCATTCCTGCCCTGTCGGTCCTGAGCCTGGCGTTGGCCGGTTGTGCGACTGCGCCGGAAAACCCGCAACTGCTGCAAGCCCGCAGCCAGTTCTCCGACCTGCAACAAAAGCCCGAGTCCAATACCCTGGCGGCGGTTGAAACCCGTATTGCCGCCAACGCGCTGGACCGCGCCAATCAACTCTCCCTGCACAGTCGCACCGACCCGCAGGTCAACCAGTTGGCCTACCTCGCCACGCAGAAAATCGCCCTGGCGGAACAGACCATCATTGGTCGCACAACCGATGCCCAGCTCGACAACATCGCGGCCGACCGCACCCAGGTACAGCTTGATGTGCGCACCGCGCAGCTCAAGGCTTTGCAGGCGATGAAGGCCAAGCCGTCCGAGCGTGGCCAGGTCATCACCTTTGGGGATGTGCTGTTCGATACCGCCAAGGCCGACCTCAAGCCCGCCAGCGCGCGTGATCTTCAGGGGCTGGCGGATTTCCTGTTACAGAACCCGGAGCGCCAGGTGCGCGTGGAAGGTTTCACCGACAGCACGGGGGCTGATGCTTTCAACCAGAGCTTGTCCGAGCGACGTGCCCAGGCGGTCGCCCGTGGCCTGCAACGGCTCGGCGTCGCGGCCGAGCGCGTGACGGTAACCGGTTACGGCAAGCAGTTCCCGGTCGCTGACAACCTGAGCGCACACTCGCGCCAGCTGAACCGCCGCGTGGAAGTGATCGTGTCCAACGGTGCCTCGGCGGTCAGTGCTCGCCGCTGAGTCTCGACGCTCATGGACGAGCCCTTTGCGTAGCCGCTGCGGGGTCTTGGCGCGGCTGCGTGTGCGGTGTGTCACCCACGCTGCAGACGCAGCCACGTCAGGGCGCGTTGCTAGCGCTCGCGCCACACCGGCTTGAGGTGGCGGTCCAACGCCCAATGCGCCTCACCCGGCCGCGTGCAAACACCGCCTACCCACCGCTCTGATTGGGTGTGGGCTATCCAGTTGGCGTTGCCACTCAATACCTCGCTTCCCAACGGCGTCAACGCCAGCCTGCGCTGAGGCCATGGCAGGTGGGCCTCGGTTTCCAGCAGTAACGGCTGTGCCCCATCGATCAACGGCCGCAGCAGCGCATGAAACATCATGTCCCCCAGGAACGGCAGCGGCTCGCGCTTGGCCATCAACTCGGCGAACACCCGGCCGAACGCTACCGGCCCGGCTTCGGCGATGTAAGTGAGGGCAAGACGTTCGGTCAGCGACAGGCCGTCCTCAAGCCCCGGCAATTCCTGCAACTGGCGCAACAGGGCGGGTGCCATAAGCGGCAGGGCGGTGTGCTCGGCATGGGCCAACTGCGCCAGTGCGATGGGTGAGCTGTCGCAGTACGCCGCCCAGGCCTGTTTGGCCAGGTGAACCGCGTCGTCATCGATCACGCGCCGTTGCGGCCATAACCAGGCCAATACATCCGGTGCCAGTTGGCCAATGCCGATAAAACGCTCGACGCCGGGAATGCGGTCCACCTCGATCAGTTCCAGCCTGGGCGGAGCCTGCTCGAGACCGGCCAGGGCGCGGATCAGGAACAGCTGGTCATAGGCATCCGCCTCGCACCACAGCACGCTGTGTTCGGCGCTGGCCAGGGTTTGCAGTTGGGTGTATTCGTCGACCACGCGGCGTGCGGTGTCTGTTTCGTCCATGGCGAAGGCCCGGCTGATGAACGCGCCGCGCATGTCGTGGAATGCCTGGCGGGGCAGGTCGCGCACCGGGCCCATGCACAGCGGGTCGGTCAGCATCCGGAAGCGGCCCTTGAAGCCTGCCACCTTCAGTGTGTGGGCAATGTCGCTGCCGCAACGCCAGTGGGTGGTGCGCGCTTCATCGCTGGCATCGAAGCCCGGGTGGCGAGCCGCGAAGTCGAGGGCGTCGACATGCGCCTTGAGCTTGGGCCAACTGCTGAAACCGAGCTGTCTGGCGACTTGCCATTGGGCCTGGGATAGCGTGGCTGCCGGGTCTTGGGTCTTGAGCTGGGATAACAGTTCCTTGGCACGCTTGCGCTGCTGCTCAAGGTTCAGACGGCCATCGGTGTTGGAGGTGACGGGACGTTGCGACATACGAGCTCCTTGCACAAACCTTTTCCGCTTTAAGGTGTGGAGTCGTAGAAATAAGAGGGTGCTTCACTGTCTTGGGCGCAGCCCTTTCCGCGGAAGGTGGCGTAGAGAGCGCCAGGCGGCAAATATAGGCAGTGCGGTGCGCGATTGCAAATCAGGCGCGCGCATCGGGCTTGCGGTCGATCCAGTGCGTCTTGATGCCCTTGGCCCACGCCACCGTGTAGAAACAGCTGAGCAATACGATGCCCCATTGCTCGGCATTGATCGAAGACCAGAACCAGAACGGCTGGCCCGCCATGCCGAACAGGCAGGCGTAGCGGCGCACCTTCAGGCGTTTGCTCTGGCTGAACCAGATGGCGACGACGCCGAGGGCGGCGATCATGATTTGTGCGATCAAGGGGCGTGCTCCATGTTCTGAAGTTTCACAGGAGGCGCTGGCTCGCGTGTGGCAGCGCGGTGCCGGAACCTGAAGTTCTGAACCGCGCAGGTGGCGATAGTTTGATTTTTTCAGGCAAAAGTCGCACTGCCTGGCAACCACCGCGCCCACAGCAAAGTCACAAACGGGCGTTAATCCAGATCGCTCACGCCAAAATCCAACACCACCTTCATCGCCTGGGTCTTGTCCGCCGCCAGCTCAAATGCCCGCACCGCCTGTTCGAATGGCACGGTGTGCGAGATCACCGGCCGTACATCAATGATCCGGCGGTTGAGCAAATCCACTGCCTGGGCAAATTCCGGATGAAAGCGGAAGGTGCCGCGCAGGTCGATCTCGCGGCTGACCAGCAGGTTGAGCGGCAGCGTCACGTCACCGCCCAACCCGACCGTCACCAACACGCCGCGCGGGGCGATGCATTCCAGGCCGTTGCGCAGGGCCTGGGCGCTGCCGGACACTTCGAACATCACATCGAAGTAGCCTTTTTCGCTGGTGTAGCGCTTGAGTGCATCGTTGCCGTCGGCAAGGTTGTGGGTGCGGCTGGCGCCCATTTTTTCGGCGCAGGCGAGGGCGCTGGCCGACAAGTCCACGGCGACGATTTCAGCCGCGCCCGCTGCGCGCAAACCGCCGATCAGCAGGTTGCCGATGGGGCCGCAACCGGTCACCAGCACACGCTTGCCGAACACCGCGCCGGCGCGTTGGATGGCGTGCAAACCCACCGACAACGGCTCGGCCAGCGCACCTTCGGCGAGGGTCACGTGGTCGGCCAGGCGATGGGCCTGGTGCGTTTCGATCACCAGGCTTTGGCGAAACGCGCCTTGGACATGCGGGAAGGGCATGGCGCTGCCGTAGAAGCGCATATTCAGGCAATGATTGGGCAAGCCCTGCTGGCAATAACGGCAACCGCCGCAGGGGCGCGACGGCGAGACCGCGATGCGCTGGCCGACCTTGAACGGCCCGGCGTCCACGCCCACGGCATCGATCACCGCCGACACTTCATGGCCGAGCACCATCGGTTCACGCAGGCGCACAGTGCCGAAACCGCCGTGTTGGTAGTAATGCAAATCCGACCCGCAGATACCGCCGCGGGCGATGCGCACGCGCAGTTGGCCGGGGACGAGGGTTTGCGGTTCATCCTGAGGGCTGACCCGCAGGTCTTTTGAGGCATGGCAGACGATAGCGTGCATGAGTTTCTCCGGGTTACAGCGATGCGGTGATGCCGCCGTCGACATACAGGATATGGCCGTTGACGAAACTGGCCGCGTCACTGGCCAGAAACACCGCCGCGCCGGCCAGTTCGGCCACGTCGCCCCAGCGTCGGCTCGGCGTGCGTTGCACCAGCCAGTCGCTGAATTCGGGGTTGGCCACCAGGTTGGCGTTCAGTTCGGTCTTGAAATAACCGGGGCCGATGCCGTTGACCGTCAGCCCGTGCGGGCCCCAATCAATCGCCATGCCTTTGGTCAGCATCTTCAGCGCGCCCTTGCTTGCCGCATACGGCGCAATGCCTGGGCGGCCCAGCTCACTTTGCACCGAGCAGATGTTAATAATGCGCCCACGCTTGCGCGGGATCATCGCCCGCGCCACGGCCTGGCCCACCAGGAACGCACTGTCGAGGTTGGTGCTGATCAGCTCGCGCCAGTGGTGCTCGCTGTAGTCTTCCAGCGGCCCACGGCGTTGCATGCCGGCGTTGTTCACCAGAATCTCCAGCGGGCCGAGGCGCTCCTCGATGCTCGCAACGGCGGCCTGGATCGCCGCGCTGTCGGTCACATCGAACGGCTGGGTGTGCACCTCCAGGCCCTCCAACGTGAGCAAGGCGGCCGCGTCACGCAAGGTGCTGCGGTTGCGCCCGTTGAGTACCACCCGCGCGCCGGCCTGGGCCAGACCGCGCGCGATGGCCAGGCCGATGCCGGCACTGGAACCGGTGACCAGCGCGAGCCGGCCGTCGAGGCGGAAGTTATCTAAAACGCTGTGCATGGAGCCTGTCTCCTGACGTGCTTATTGTTATAAGCAAACCCATCTTCAATCATCGCGAGTGACCTTAGTTCACCCCAAGGCGCGGTGGGGGGCCAATATTCATTTATGATCGGCTGATCAATTTTTGTGATAACCGAGGAGGCGGGATGGAACTCAAGCACTTGCGGGCGTTCGTGGTGCTGGCCCAGGAGCTGCATTTCGGCCGGGCCGCCGCGCAATTGTCGATTGTGCAGCCGGCGCTGAGCATGCAGATCAAATTGCTCGAAAGTGGCTTGGGTGTGCGCCTGCTCGACCGCAATCGCCATTCGGTGACGCTGACCGAAGCCGGCCGTGTGTTCTTGCCCGAAGCCCAGGCCACCTTGCATCAGGCCGCACGGGCGGCCGATGCGGCGCGGGCGTCCAACCGTGGTGAAATCGGCCGTGTGCGCCTGGGTTTTGTCTCGTCGGTGTTGCCGCAATGGCTGCCCGAGTTGATCCGCGCGGTGCACCAGCGCTACCCGCGCATCGAGCTGGAACTCAAGGACATGCCCGGCCCCGATCAAGCCGCCGCCTTGAAAAACGGCCTGCTGGATTTCGGCCTGATGCGCCTGCCCGCCACACATCCCGGCGTGCAGACGCGCGCGGTGCTACAGGAAAGTTTTTGTGTGGCGTTGCCGGCGGACCATCCGCTGGCGGCGCAGCCCTGCGTGCTGCCCAGCGATTTGCTCGACCTGCCCGTGTATATCCTCGCGCGTCGCTATGCGCCGGGTTTTTACGATGAATTTATCCAGGCACTGGGCATGCCCTTGCAGATCGCTGCCGAACTGGGCGAGTTCACCACCATGCTTGCACTGGTCTCTGCCGGGTTGGGCATTGGCGTATTGCCAGAGCAGGCGGCGCGGGCGCTGCCGACCAACTGCGTGTCACGGCCTCTGCAACTGGGCGCGTTCAAGGCCAGCACCGGGTTGGCCTGGACCGAACTGGACAGTGCGGTGAAGAGCACCGTGTTCAACCTGATTGGGGAGTTGTTTGGGGAGTGATTGTGAGTGGAGGGGCGGTAGGGGCAGTGAATGCATTTATAGCTGACCCACTGCCATCGGGAGCAAGCCCCCACATTTGGATCGCGGGGCCTCAGTTAGAGAGTTGTTCGAACCGTCACACGTCGATGAGATCGTCACGCACTGCGATGATTTCTACATGCTCAGCCAGCGGCGCTTCAATCGTTTCAATGATGCGCAAGGCTTTATGAGTGCGTACAAGGCCAAGAGCCTGGATGAGGCGTTTATTCATGCGGCGAGCCTGCGTTCGTGAGGGGGAGTTGTGGATACACGATCAATTCCAGTGCCCCTTTGTAATAGCGCTTGCCCCCCGGTGGCAGTTGCCCGGCCTCGCGCATTTCGCTGGTGCTGCCGACGCGTATCAGCACGCCGACCGACCCCTGTTGGCGGGCGTCCTTGAGCCAGGCTTGCACCTGGTCCAGGTCGATCTTGCGGTGGACCGAATCGGCATATTGCAGGCCGTAGCGCAGCTCGCCTTCGGTGTCATACAACGCCACTTGCGGGCGTTGCAGGCGCCAGGCGAGGGCGGCGGCGAGGCTCAGGTCGTTGCTGAGCAGGGCGTGGGTCTGTTGCAGGACTTGCTGATGCTCCGAGACGAACGTGTCGGGCATTTCGTTATCGGCGATCACTTGCGGCATGCTCGCCGGCAACAGAATCACCAACAGGCCGATACCCAGCACCGGCATGGCCCACAGCGTCAACGGGCGAAAGGCTTGCAGCAGGTTGGTGAGTATCCACCCCAGCAACACGATAAACGCCAGGGACAGGCTGAACATCTCGGCGTGGCTGTTGCTGTACACGGGCCTGGCGATTTGCAGATAGATCAGGCCGACCATGGCCGCCATGCCGATCACGAAGTTGAGCAGGCCATTGAGGCGAGATCGTGCGGGCCTGGCGTAGGCGCAGCAGGTCGCTCAAGGTATGCCCCATCAGCAACGCCAGCGGCAGCAGGCACGGCATGATGTAGGTTGGCAGCTTGCCGTTGCTCAGGCTGAAGAACACCAGCGGCAGCAACAGCCACAGCGCCAGGAAAGCGATGGCCGGCTGGCGTTTCTGCTGCCAGGTGGCGCGCAGGGTGCTGGGCAGCAACCCGGCCCACGGCAGGCAGGACACGGCGATGATCGGCAGGAAGAACCACCACGGTCGCACGTGTTGCGCGTTGTCGGCGCTGAAGCGGCGGATGTGTTCATTCCAGAAAAAGAAGCGCCAGAAGTCCGGCTCCTGGCTGTGAATCGCCAGCACCCACGGCAAGCACACCAGCACCGCGACACAGATCGCCAGCGGGCCATAGCGCAGCAACTCGCCCAGGCGCCGTTGCCAGAGCATGTACGGCAGCGCGATCAACACCGGCAGCGCCCAGGCCAGGAAGCCCTTGGTCATGAAACCCATCGCGCAGGCAAACCCCAACACGGCCCAAGCCCCCAGGCGGCTGCGTGGGGTGCTGCTGTCGAGGGCAAACCACAATGCCACGAGGCTGAGGTTGACCCACAAGGTGAACTGCGGATCGAGGTTCGAATACCCGGCCTGCCCGGCGATCAGGCCAAAGCTCAGGTATAGCAGGGCACAGGCGAAGCTTTTGCGCGGGTCGTTCCACAGGCGGCGGGCGATGAGGTAGGCCAGCAGCACGCTCAAGCCACTGGTGAGCGCAGAGGCAATGCGCACGCCGAACAGGTTCTGGCCAAACACGGCCTGGCCCAGGGCGATCAGCCAATAGCCGCCGGCCGGTTTTTCGAAATAGCGGATGCCCATGAAGTGCGGCGCCACCCAGTTGCCACTCTGGAGCATCTCCTGGCTGATCTGGGCGTAGCGGGTTTCATCCGGGGTCCACAAACCGTGCAGGCCCAGGGGGTAATAGATAAAACGCGGCGAGAGCCAAAAGCAGCACCGGCAGGGGTTTTAAACGGTTCACGAACACGTCGCTCCTTGACGTTCAAAGTTGAGGTTTTGAAGTGATGAAGTCATCACGCAAGTGTTCACAGCGTTTATTGAATAGCGTGAATGAGTCATGAAGTTCTTAGTTAAAAGGCGCAATTAAACATGCCAGAACAGGCCTGTCTTTTTGCTGAACATGGGCGGTAATCGCGTTGGCGCGATGACTTAGAATTGTTTGAGGGCAGCGGGCCAGTCGGGGTTATTCATG
Organism: Pseudomonas sp. S3_A03; assembly: GCF_054668275.1. Taxonomy (NCBI): domain Bacteria; kingdom Pseudomonadati; phylum Pseudomonadota; class Gammaproteobacteria; order Pseudomonadales; family Pseudomonadaceae; genus Pseudomonas; species Pseudomonas sp. S3_A03. The sequence continues at coordinate 1,956,145 of NZ_CP162753.1, read as the reverse complement.
ATGCCCAGGGTCTTGAATTTGCCATTGGGCAAAACCTGTACGAACAGTGCGCTGCCGTACTCGGGGAACCTGGCGCGAGGGAAGCCCAGGCTGGTTTCGAAGTCGGCGATGCAGCCGCTGTGGGTGACGAATACCAGGTTGCGCCCAGGCTGTTTGTAGCGCAGCAATTCTTCGCCCATGGCTGCGCCGCAGACGGCTCTCTCGCCGGAGGTCAGCTCATGTTTGTCGAACATGAAGCGCAAAGTCTGGGCGGTGCGGATAGCGGGGCTGGCGAGCACGTCGCTCTGGGCCATGCCCAGCGATTTAAAGGCGTTGCCGAGTGTCTGCGCGTGTTGGCTGCCGTTGATCGTGAGGCCTTCGAGCGGGCCCAGGCACGGGTTGCTCGAACGGTCGCAGCGTTCTTCATGGCGCACCAGCACAATCACTTCGCCGTCGCGCCAAAGGGGGATCACTTGCGAGGTCAGGAGACGATCGCCCACCCCCAGGTTCCGTGGGGACGCCGGCCACAGCAGGCTGCACACGAGCAGCAAGGTGACCACGCTAATGCCTAGCCACAGCCGTTGCAGGCGCTTGGAAAAAGCCCGCCGCGAACGTGGTTTGGTCAGGGTAAGGTCAACCACTTCATTCACCATGGGCGCTGTTGGCAATGTTGTATTTGTTTGGCGCAACGTGTCGGCTATTCGCCGCAGTGAAACAGGAGGCTGTCATAGGGCTGCTGTCTTTTCGCTGAACACGTGGCGGTTAAAAAAGTTACCAGGCGTTGTAACTAACAAGTTGCCGACGCGTGGCGCTTGACCGGTAATTTAAAGCGGGGGAGTGGGCAACCGGTGAAATCCATGTGAAAAATTTGCGTAGGATCAATACATAGCCGTTATCCTCGATTGCCCCCCATCAAACGAGTGTTGTCATGTTGCAGGTGCACGCTGTGTTTAAAAGCTATGCCACGCCCCAAGGCCCATTGGCGGTGCTGTCGGGGGTCGACCTGCACTTGGCCGAGCGCAGCAGCCTGGCGTTGATGGGCGAGTCGGGCAGCGGCAAGAGCACGTTGTTGCACCTGGTGGCGGGGCTCGACCGAGTGGACCGCGGCAGCATCCAGGTGGGTGAGCAGCGCCTCGACCAGATGAGCGAAGCGCAACTGGCCCAGTGGCGACGTACCGACATCGGCCTGGTGTTCCAGCAGTTCAACCTGATCGGCAGTTTGCGTGTCGACGACAACCTGGCGTTCCAGGCCCGGCTGGCGGGGCGTTTTGATCCGCACTGGCAGGCGCATCTGGTCGAGCGCCTGGGCTTGGGCGATTTGCTCAAGCGCTACCCGGAACAACTCTCGGGCGGCCAGCAACAGCGCGTCGCCGTAGGGCGCGCGCTGGCATCCAGGCCCGGCTTGTTGTTGGCGGATGAGCCCACCGGCAACCTGGATGAGGCTACCAGCGACGAGGTGCTGCAACTGCTGCTGGACCTGCTGCGGGACAGCGCCACCAGCCTGTTGATGGTCACCCACAGCCCGCGCATCGCAGCGCGGCTGGACCGCCAGGTGGTGTTGCATCATGGCCATATCGTGCCTGCGGACGCGCGCTGAGATGGCGGTGTTTTATTGGACGCTACGCGCGTTGCTCAGCCATTGGCGACGCCATCCGGTGCAGTTTTTCAGCGTGCTCACCGGGCTGTGGCTGGCCACGGCGCTGTTGACCGGGGTGCAGGCCCTCAACAGCCAGGCTCGCGACAGCTACGTGCGCGCCAGCCAGTTGATCGGCGGCGAAGCCCAGGCCAGCCTCAGCGCTGCGGACTCGGCGAGTTTCCCCGAGGGGGTGTTTGCGCAACTGCGCCGCACCGGCTGGCCGGTGTCGCCGGTGGTGCAAGGGCGGGTGCAGTTGCAGAGCCATGAGGATGTGCGCCTGCAATTGATGGGCATCGAGCCGTTGTCGTTGCCCGGCAGCGCGACAGTGGCGGGGCAACGCTTGAGCCAGGCGCAACTGCTGGCCTTCTTTGACCCGCCGGGACGCACCTGGGTTGCCCCGCAGACCTTGCGGTCGCTGGGTTTGCAGGAAGGCATGCAACCACTGACGCTCAATGGCCAGCGCCTGCCGCCCCTGCAAGCCCAGGCGGACATGGCGCCCGGCCTGTTGTTGACCGATATCAGCTTCGCCCAACCGCTGCTCGACATGCCCGGGCGACTGTCGCGCCTGCTGGTAGACAAGGCGTTCGCCGCCGGCCAGCCCACGCCGCCCACCGACCTGCAACTGCGCCAGGCCGAGGACAATAACCTGGCGCGCCTCACCGAGAGCTTTCACCTGAACCTGGACGCCTTGGGTTTCCTCTCGTTTGTGGTGGGGCTGTTTATCGTGCACGCCGCCATCGGCCTGGCCCTGGAACAACGGCGCGGGCTGCTGCGTACCTTGCGTGCCTGTGGGGTCAGTGCGCGGCGTTTGATCTTCAGCCTGGGCGTGGAGTTGGCCGCGTTGGCGCTGCTCGGGGGCATCCTCGGCGTCGCCAGCGGCTACGGGCTGGCCAGCCTGTTGCTGCCGGATGTGGCCGCCAGCCTGCGCGGCTTGTATGGCGCCGAAGTGCCGGGGCAATTGAGCCTGAGCCCGGGGTGGTGGCTGGCGGGGTTGGGCCTGAGCCTGCTCGGCGCGTTGCTTGCCGGCGCAAGCAGCCTGTGGCGGGCCGCGCGCTTGCCATTGCTGGCGCTGGCCAACGATCAGGCGTGGCATGAGGCCCATGGCCGTTGGTTGCAACGCCAGGGTGGGGTGGCGGCGGCCGCGCTGCTGATCGCACTGTTGGCGCTGTGGCTGGGCGATAGCCTGGCGGCCGGCTTTGTGCTGATGGCGGCGTTGCTGCTTGGCGCGGCCCTCGGTTTGCCGGTGCTGCTCAATGGCGTGCTCAACGCCGTGCTCGGGCGCAGCCGCTCAGTGCTCGGCCAATGGTTTCTCGCCGACTGCCGCCAGCAGTTGCCGGCGCTGAGCCTGGCCTTGATGGCTCTGCTGCTGGCCCTGGCCGCGAATATCGGCGCGGGTTCGATGACATCGGGCTTTCGCCATACCTTCAACAACTGGCTGGAACAACGCCTCACCGCCGAGCTGTACCTCAACCCGCAAACCCCGGCCCAGGCCGAACAGCTCGGCGGCTGGCTGGCGCAACAGCCGTGGGTAAGGGCGGTGCTCCCCACCTGGCAAGTCGCCGTGCAAATACAGGGTTGGCCGGCGGACCTGTTCGGGGTGGTCGATGACCCTACTTATCGTCAGCATTGGCCGTTGTTGGAGGCTGTAGACCAGCCGTGGGACCAATTGCACACAAACGACACGCTGATGCTCAGCGAGCAGTTGGCGCGTCGCCTTTCAGTGACACTGGGGGATGTGCTCCCTATCCCAACAGCGCAAGGTGTATGGTCGCCCAGAGTCGTGGCGATCTACGCCGACTACGGCAACCCCAAGGGCCACCTACTGGTCAATTCGCAGCACCTGCTGGCGCATTGGCCGACACTCTCGCCGGCACGCTTCAACCTGCGTGTCGCTGCGCCCGACGTGGCGCCGCTGGTGCGTGAAGTGCAGCGCGCATTTGCCCTGGAGGACAGCCGGATCATCGATCAGCAGCAACTCAAAGGCTGGTCGAGCCAAGTGTTCGAGCGCACCTTCGCCGCCACCGCGGCCCTCAATAGCCTGATGTTGGGCGTGGCCGGCGTAGCGCTGTTCATCAGCCTGTTGACCCAGAGCCAGAGCCGCCTGGGCCAACTCGCACCGCTGTGGGCGCTGGGCGTGACGCGCCGGCAATTGATGCTGCTGAACCTGGGGCAGACCTGGCTGCTGGCGGTGCTCACCCTGGTGCTGGCGGTGCCGCTGGGCCTGCTGCTGGCGTGGTGCCTGGATGCGGTGATCAACGTGCAAGCCTTTGGCTGGCGCCTGCCGTTGCAGGTGTTCCCGTGGCAGTTGGCGCAACTGCTCGGGCTGGCGTTACTGGCGACATTGCTGGCATCGGCGTGGCCACTGTGGCAGCTGTACCGCAGCCGTCCGGCAGACTTGTTGAGGACGTTTGCCCATGAAGGTTAAAGCGTTGTTGTGCGCCGCTTTGCTGCTGGCCGGTTGCGACAAAGCCCCCGCGCCGGCGCAGAGCTTCGCGGGCCTGGGCAATGATGCGGCGGACTTTGCCCAGGTGGTGCCGGGCAAGGTGTTCAGCTTTCCAGACGACCACGGCCCCCATGACGGTTTTCGGATCGAGTGGTGGTACGTCACCGCCAACCTCAAGGACGCACAGGGCAACGTATTCGGGGTGCAATGGACGCTGTTCCGCAATGCCCTCAAGCCCGGGCCGACGCAAGCGGGCTGGCATGACTCCACCGTGTGGCTCGGCCACGCCGCCGTCACCAGCGCCACTCGCCACTACGCCGCTGAACGTTTGGCCCGTGGCGGCGTCGGCCAGGCCGGTGCCCAGGCGGTGCCCTTCAACGCCTGGATCGACGATTGGAATTTTGCCAGCCGCCCCGGCGCCGCCAGTGCGTTGGCGGATATGCAACTCAAGGCCGGCGGTGCGCAATTCGCCTACGATCTGCACCTGACCTCCAGCCGCCCGCTGGTGCTGCAAGGCGCCAACGGCTACAGCCGAAAATCCGATCTGGGCCAGGCGTCGTACTACTACAGCCAGCCGTTTTTCAACGCCAGCGGCAGCCTGAGCATTGATGGCAAGGTGTACCAAGTCACGGGCCCTGCCTGGCTGGATCGCGAATGGAGCAGCCAACCCTTGAGCGCCAGCCAAACCGGTTGGGACTGGTTCTCCCTGCACCTGGACAGCGGGGCGCAACTGATGTTGTTCCGTGTGCGCCAGCAGGACGGCGCCGGTTACCTCACCGGCACCTGGATCGACCCGCAAGGCCACGCCGAGACGTTGCACAACGCCAATATTCAACTTGCGCCGCTGGCAACCACGGCCATCGAGGGGCGCAACATGCCCACGCGCTGGTCGCTTAAAATTCCGGGCAAACAGCTGGACATCAGCCCTGAGGCCGTCAACCCGAACGCCTGGATGAACCTGAGCATTCCCTATTGGGAAGGGCCGGTGCGGTTTGACGGCGGGGTGGGGTATCTGGAAATGACCGGGTATTGAATAGGTAAAATTTCCTACAAAAATACTGGACATACATACAGTTGTTGGCTAGATTCCATCCCAGGTGACCGGATGTCACCTGACCTTCAGTTTTTAACTATGGATGGATAAAAAATGAAATCGAAAAAAGCCTTTATGTTGGGCGCGGCCATGGCGGCCTCCTGCTTCGTGTCGGCCTTTGCCCTGGCCGAGCAATACCCTCAGAAGCTCAGCGCCGAAGCGGTCAGGCTGGCCGTGGACAAAGCGCTAAAATCCGGCGGCAAGCTGGAAACAACCCAAGTTTCAACCGCGCTCAAGCAAAAGCTCAAGGCGGCGATGGCCGGCAATTCGAAGCCAGCGCAGAGCAAGGCCGCAGTCAGTGGCGCGCCGGTTGACGTGCAGGTCGATGCATTGAACACAGCTGACCCGGCGCAACTGAAAGGCTCGGCGATTGCTGCGTTCACGCCGCTGTTCCCGACCCTGGATATCAATACGCTGTACACCGTCAGCGGTGTGGAAACCGGTGCGCAAATCGCCTATCACTTCAACCTGCCGAAAAACGCGCGCATTCAGGTGCAACTGCTGAACCAGAGCGCCGGCACGGACATGTCGTTGACGCTGTTCCACGATGACGGCCAGGGTAATTTGACGCCCCTGGGCACTTCCGACGCCGCCGGCAATGCCGATGAGTACCTCAACGGTGTAATGCCGGCCGGTGACTACTACTGGTACATGGTGGCGAACACCGCGAGCAACGCACAGTTCAGCTTTGGTGTGGCGGTGGACAGCAACATCGATGCCTTCGAGCCCAACGACACCGCACAAACCGCGTTTGCCTTGCCGGATGCGCTGAACCAGGTGACGGGCAACATCGACTCCGTCAACGATGTCGATTACTTCGACTTCACTTCGCTGCGCGGTCAAGGCGTGGCCGTGTACCTGGATGAAGAAAGCACAGGCGCGCGCAACCAGTGGGTGTTCGAACGGTTTGATGGGAATAACTGGATAGTGGTCCAGCCGGAAAATACCTCGACCTACCCGAGCGTGCCCGTGGGCTATACCGTGAAGGTTCGCGTGCGCGCCAACCCAGCGGTGGCATTGAACCCCCAGGCGCAATACAAGTTGACGCTGGGTTCGGCACCCCGCCTGAACCAGTACGACGTGATTGGCGACAATGTGGTGCGCATCCCCAGTTCGATTTTCCAACTGGCCACCCAGGCGGCCCGCAACCTGAGCTGGAGCACGCAATGGTCTGACAGTACCGGCGAACCCCTGCGCGGCGTCACCCCGGTATTGCGGGTCGATAAGCAGTTCAGCGGCGCCTATAACTTTGTCAATTACGAGGCCACCACCGGCATCACTGGGGCAGCTTCGGGCAATGTCGCGCTGGGTACCTGCTCGGGTGACCACAACGCGATCTACCCGGACAGTTCGTCCGGCCAGACCTACAACTGGAGAACCTGGTTCAACGACGGCGGCTGGCGGATTGAACTCAAGGAATTCCCAGGCGTGGGTGTCGGGGTAGGTGGCAATATCGTGCAATACGTTAGCCTGGGTCATATTTGCAGCCAGAGCATTGTGCGCTAACTGATTCATGCAAGTGAGGCGGGGGGCAGTCCATAGGGCTGCCCCCTTTTTTTGCGCCTGTTATGCGCACCTCTCAAGAGGCTGTTTGCAGGCGGTACGACCAACGGGGGCTTGCACGCCCGGGATTTCCTTGCTAGCTTCTCGCAAAATGTTAACGATAACATTTGCTCTAAAAATAAAAACAAAACAGAGACCCACGCCATGAAAATGCTCCCGAAAACCCTGTGTTTATTGGCTGTAAGCATCACCCTCGGCACCGTTGCACCGGCATTTGCCGACGCCGCCAAGCCGATCCGCATCGGCGCGTCATTCCAGGAAATCAACAACCCCTATTTCGTCACCATGAAAAACGCCCTGGAAGAAGCCGGCGCGAGCATCGGTGCGAAACTCATCATCACCGACGCCCGCCACGACGTGTCCAAGCAGGTCAGCGACGTGGAAGACATGCTGCAAAAAGGCATCGATATCCTGCTGATCAACCCCACCGATTCGGTCGGCGTGCAATCGGCCGTCAAATCCGCTCACGCCGCCGGTGTCGTGGTGGTGGCGGTGGACGCCCAGGCCGAAGGCCCTCTGGATTCATTCGTCGGTTCGAAGAACTTCGATGCCGGTTTCCAGGCCTGTGAATACCTGGCTAAAAACATTGGCAACAAAGGCAACATCGCGATCCTCGACGGCATTGCCGTGGTGCCGATCCTGGAGCGTGTGCGCGGTTGCAAAGATGCCGTGGCCAAGCACCCTGGCATCAAGGTCGTGAGCATCCAGAACGGCAAGCAGGAGCGTGACCAGGCGCTGACCGTCACCGAAAACATGTTGCAGGCCCAACCCGGCCTCAAGGGCATTTTCAGCGTCAACGACAACGGCTCCCTCGGTGCCCTGTCGGCCATCGAAGCCAGTGGCCTGGACGTGAAACTGGTCAGTGTCGATGGCGCGCCGGAAGCGATCAAGGCGATCCAGAAACCCGGCAGCAAATTCATCGCCACCTCGGCCCAGTACCCCCGCGACCAGATCCGCCTGGCCCTGGGCGTTGCCCTGGCCAAGAAGTGGGGCGCGCAAGTGCCCGCCACTATTCCGGTGGACATCACTCTGATCGACCAGGCCAAGGCCAAGGACTTCAGCTGGTAAACCGCCCATGGCCCCACGGAAGGCGTGGGGCCTGGGGCTCCTTCTGAGCGAGAGGTCGGCGGCATGAGCAGTCTTCTGAAGCTGGAAAATATCTGTAAGCGTTACCCAGGGGGTGCAGGCCCTCAAGTCCATCAACCTGCAAGTCGAGCGCGGCGAGATCCATGCCTTGCTCGGCGAAAATGGCGCGGGCAAATCGACCCTGATGAAGATCCTCGGCGGCGTCGAGCACCAGGACGAAGGGCGGATCCTCATCAATGGCCAGGCACAGCGTTTCGCCACTTACCGCGACGCCATTGCCGCCGGAATCGGCATCGTGTTCCAGGAATTCAGCCTGATTCCCTATCTCACGGCAGTGGAAAATATCTTCCTCGGCCACGAGCTGAGCAACCGCTTCGGCCTGTTGCGCAAGCGTGAGATGGTCGCGGCCGCCGAGGCATTGTTCCAGCGCCTGGGCGTGAGCATCGACCTGCATTGCGCGGTCGAGCATTTGAGCGTGGCCGAGCAGCAGTTCGTCGAAATCGCCAAGGCCCTGGCGCTGGATGCGCGTTTGCTGGTGCTCGATGAACCCACCGCGACCCTGACGCCCAGCGAGGCCGAGCTGCTGTTCGAGATCATGCGTGAGCTCAAGCGCCAGGGCGTGGCGGTGATTTTTATCTCCCATCATTTGGAAGAGATTTTCCAGGTCTGCGACCGCATCAGCGTGCTGCGCGACGGCGCTAACGTGGGCGTCACCGATGTGGCCGACAGCGATATCGACCGCCTGGTGGAAATGATGGTGGGCCGCCGCCTGGAATGCAGTTTCCCGCCCAAGCCCGGCACCGGGCGCGGTCCGTTATTGCTGGAGGTCAAGGACATCCAGTTGGTGCGCAACGGCCCGCATAACAGCTTCCAACTGCACCAGGGCGAGATCCTCGGGTTTGCCGGCCTGGTCGGCTCCGGCCGCACTGAGCTGGCCCTGGGCATGCTCGGCGCGCTGCCGTCGGTGAGCAAGGAGGTGTGGCTGCGCGGTGAAAAAATCCGCCTCGACGACCCGGCCCAGGCACTGGCCCATGGCATCGGCCTGCTGCCGGAAAGCCGCAAGAGCGAAGGGCTGATCACCGATTTCAGCATTCGCGAAAACATCTCCCTGAACAACCTGCCCAAGTACCAGAACGCCGGTGGCCTGATCGACAAGGCCAAGGAATGCGCCAGCGTCGAGGCATTGATGAAGCAGCTGTCGATCAAGGCCCCGAGCGGCGAAAGCCGGGTGTTCAACCTCAGTGGCGGCAACCAGCAAAAGGTGGTGATCGCGCGTTGGGTCAACCACCACTGCGACGTGCTGGTGTTCGACGAACCCACGCGCGGCATCGACGTGGGCGCCAAGGCACAGATCTACGCGCTGATGCGCAGCCTCACCGAACAGGGCTACGCGATCATCATGATTTCCTCCGAACTGCCCGAAATCATCGGCATGTGCGACCGCGTCGCCGTGTTCCACAAAGGCGCGATCGTCAAGGTCCTGGAAGCGTCCGCCGTCAATCCTCAAGAGGTCATGCGCCATGCAACAGGGGGCTCAAGTGAATACGTCCATTAACCGCGCCGACACCGCTCGGCTGCGCCTGAACCTGGCGCGGCTGGTGCGTTCGCCGGCGTTCTATCCGTTCGTGGGGCTGGTGGTGGTGACCCTGGTGATGATCCTCGCCAGCGACACGTTCCTGACCGCCAGCAACCTGTCGAACATCGCCCGGCAGGTGTCGATCAACGCGATTATTGCGGTGGGCATGACCTGCGTGATTCTCACCGGTGGCATCGATTTATCGGTAGGGCCGGTGATGGCGTTGTCCGGCACGCTGACGGCCGGGCTGATGGTCGCGGGGCTGCCACCGGGGCTGGCGATTGGAGCCGGCATGCTGATCGGCGTGGCCTTCGGCATCGGCAACGGTTTATTCGTGGCCTACCTGCACATGCCGCCGATCATCGTCACCCTGGCGACCATGGGCATCGCCCGGGGCCTGGGCCTGATGTACACCGACGGCTACCCGATTTCCGGCCTGCCGGACTGGTTTGCCTTCTTCGGTCGCGAAAGCGTGTTCGGCATCCAGGTGCCGATCCTGATCATGCTGATCACTTACCTGGCCGCCTACGTGCTGCTGCAACACACCCGCGTCGGCCGCTACATCTACGCCATCGGCGGCAATGAGGAAGCCGTGCGTTTGTCCGGCGTGCGCGCGGCGCGCTTCAAGTTGCTGGTGTACGGCATCAGCGGCCTGACCGCCGCGATTGCCGGGCTGGTGCTCACCTCGCGCTTGATGAGTGGCCAGCCCAATGCCGGTGTGTCGTTCGAGCTGGATGCGATTGCCGCCGTGGTACTCGGCGGTGCGTCGATTGCCGGGGGCCGCGGGGTGATCGTCGGCACCTTGCTCGGCGCCATGCTGCTCGGCGTCTTGAACAACGGATTGAACATGCTCGGCGTGTCGCCCTACGTCCAGAGCGTGATCAAGGGCGGGATCATTTTGCTGGCGATTTTTATCAGCCGTCAGCGCCATAAATAAACTCCTCTCATATAGGTCAACCATCATGGACAAGCACACCCAAATGCAAGCCGTCGTCTGCCACGGCCCTAAAGACTACCGCCTGGAACGCATCGGCAAACCGCAGGCGCGCCCCAATGAACTGGTGATCCGCATCGCCGCGTGCGGCATCTGCGCCAGTGACTGCAAGTGCCACTCGGGCGCGGCGATGTTCTGGGGCGGCGACAACCCATGGGTCAAGGCGCCGGTGGTACCGGGCCATGAGTTTTTCGGCTATGTGGAGCAAGTGGGCGAGGGCGCCGAGGAACACTTCGAGGTGCAGGTGGGCGACAAGGTCATCGCCGAGCAGATCGTGCCGTGCGCCAAGTGTCGTTTCTGCAAGTCGGGTCAGTATTGGATGTGTGAAGTGCACAACATCTTCGGCTTCCAGCGTGAAGTGGCCGAAGGCGGCATGGCGCAGTACATGCGCATTCCCAAGACCGCCATCGTGCACAAGATTCCGGCGGCGGTGTCGCTGGAAGACTCGGCGCTGGTGGAGCCGATGGCCTGCTCGATCCACACCGTCAACCGTGGTGATATCCAGCTTGACGATGTGGTGGTGATCGCCGGTGCGGGCACCCTCGGGCTGTGCATGGTGCAGGTCGCGGCGCTGAAAACCCCGAAGAAACTGGTGGTGATCGACATGGTCGACGAGCGCCTGGAACTGGCGAAAAAATTCGGCGCCGACGTGGTGATCAACCCGGCCCGCGAGAATGCCCGCGAGATCATCAATGGCCTGACCGACAACTATGGCTGCGACGTTTACATCGAGACCACCGGCGTGCCGGCCGGCGTTACCCAGGGCCTGGACCTGATCCGCAAGCTTGGGCGTTTTGTCGAGTTCAGTGTGTTTGGCGCCGAGACCAGCGTGGACTGGTCGATCATCGGCGACCGCAAGGAACTGGACGTACGCGGCGCTCACCTCGGGCCGTATTGCTACCCGATCGCCATCGACCTGTTCGAACGCGGGCTGGTGACGTCCAAGGGCATTGTCACCCATGATTTCCCGTTGGATGACTTTGCCGAGGCTTTCGAACTGGCCAATTCGACCAAGTCGATCAAGGTGCTGCTCAAGCCGGTGCGCTGATCATGCATTACGTGATGGGTGTGGACATAGGAACCCAAAGTACCAAGGCGCTGCTGGTGGATGCTCAAGGCACGATCATCGCCCAGCATAGCCAGGGGTATCGCGTGGATACCCCCAAGGTGCGCTGGGCCGAGCAATGGCCGCAGGTCTGGCTGGATGCCGTCGAGGCCTGCGTGGCGCAGTGCATGGCCAAGGCCGAGGTGGCGGCGGGGCAGGTCAAGGCGCTGTGCATCAGCAGCCTGTATGGCGGCTCGGGCATCCCGGTGGATGCGCAGATGACGCCGCTGCACCCATGCCTGATCTGGATGGACCGGCGTGCCGGCGAGCAGGTGGCGTGGGTACGCGAGCATGTGGACCTGGAGCGCTTGTTCAGGATCACCGGCAACTCGGTGGACAGTTATTACGGCTTCACCAAGATGCTCTGGCTCAAGCAGCACCAGCCCGAGGTCTGGGCGAACACCCGCTACTTGCTGCCGCCCAACAGTTACATCAACTGGTGCCTCACGGGTGAGCTGGCGGTGGACCATAGCAGTGCCGGCAATATCGGTGGGGTCTACGATGTGGCGGCGCGGGGTTGGTCCGAAGCACTGCTGGCCGAGCTGGGCATACCGTTGGCGATGATGCCGCAGCGCCTGCTGTATGGCGCCGACGTCGTCGGTGGTTTGCTTGACGGCTGGGCCACCCGCCTGGGCTTGCAGGCGGGCACCCCGGTGCTTGCCGGGGGCGTGGATGCAGCCATGGCAACGCTGGCCGCCGGCGTCACGCAGCCGGGCAACCACGTGGCGATGATCGGCACCAGTATGTGCTGGGGCTACCTGAACCAGCAGGTGGATGCGCGTCACGGCTTGGTCAGCATGCCCCACGTCTACAACGGTCATCGGGACCTGTACATCTTCGGCGGCGCGATTACCGCAGGGGCGTCGGTGAGCTGGTTTCGCGAACAGTTCTGCCAGGCCGAGGAACAACAGGCCAAGGCCCGCGGCCTGGACAGCCTGGTACTGCTGGAACAGAGCGCGATGAATATTCCGGCGGGCAGCGAAGGGGTGGTGTTCCTGCCCTACCTGATGGGCGAGCGCAGCCCGGTGTGGGACGACCGCGCCAGTGGCAGTTTTGTTGGCCTGAACCTGTATCACAGCCGTATCCACCTGTACCGCGCGGTATTGGAGGGGGTGAGTTTTTGCCCTGCGCCATAACATCGAGGCGGGTACTCGCGGCGCGCACTCACTGGACCCACGCTTGATCGTGGTGGGGGGCGCGAGCCGCTCGGATTTGTGGATGCAGATCATCGCGGATGTCACGCGGTTACCGGTGTACACCATTGTTCAGGAAGTCGAGGCGGCCTTGGGCGCGGCGCTGCTGGCGGCGCACGCGGTGGGGTTGGTGAGTGATGAGGCGATGGACAAAGGCTGGGTGCACCTGGCGTTGCGCGCCGAACCCAAGGCGCAGAACGCCGAGGTGTATGACCGGGTCTTCGCCGAGTATGTGAAGTTGTATCCAGCCCTGAGGCCGATCATGCACAACCTGCAAACTACCTGAATCAACACGGTCCAAAAATGTGGGTAACTTTATCGCCTATGGAAAAGTGATCATGAACGCAACCTTCGACTTCACCCACCAGCGCATTCTCGTCACCGGCGCCAGCAGTGGCATCGGCCGCGAAATTGCCCGGCAACTGATCGCCAGCGGCGCCGAGGTCTTTGCGCTTGGCCGCGACGCCGAGGCCCTGTCGCAACTGGGCTGTCACACCCTGTGCCTGGACATCGCCGACAGCACCGCCCTCGACAAGGCCCTGCAAGGCTTGCCGCCCTTGCACGGCCTGGTCAACTGCGCCGGTATCTCGCGCCTGGAGCCTGCCGCCGCCATCAGTGCCGAGGCCTTTGACCAGGTTATGCAGGTCAACGCCCGCGCCGCCGCGCAGGTGGCCAGCCGTGTGGCGGCCAACATGATCCAGGCGCATATCGCCGGCAGCATCGTCAACGTCTCCAGCCAGGCGTCATTGGTGGCGCTGGACGAGCACCTCGGCTACTGCGCCTCCAAGGCCGCGCTGGACGCGATCACCCGCGTGCAGTGCGCCGAATGGGGCCGCTTTGGCATCCGCGTGAACAGCGTCAACCCCACCGTCACCCTCACGCCCATGGCCACCATGGCCTGGTCCGACCCGGCCAAGCGCGATCCGGCGCTGGCGGCGATCCCACTGGGGCGCTTTGCCGAGACCGTGGAAGTGGCGCTGCCGGTGTTGTTTCTGCTCAGCGATGCCGCCAGCATGATCAGCGGCGTGAGCCTGCCGATCGACGGTGGTTACACCAGCCGCTAGCCGTTCTCCAGCTTGCCGGCGATCACCACTTTGTCCCGTGGTTTGTACGGATCTTGCAGGCGATCGAGCAGCAGGCGTACCGCGCTGCTGCCCGCCAGGGACGCATCGTGGGCCACGCAGGCGATCGGCACGCCGAAGATATCGGCGAACGGCAGGCGGTCGATGCCGCAGATGGTCAGGCTGTCATGGGGAATGTTGTGCATGCGCAGGGCGCGCAGGGCGCCCAGGGTGATCAACTGGTTGAAGCCCATGATCGCGTCCGGCGCCGGATGTTCGGCCAGGTAGTCGAGGGTGTGCAGGTAGGAGGGCATCAGCGTGTAGTCGCCGGCTTGCACGTGCACCTGTACCTGTGGATGTTCGGCCAGCACTTCGCGCAGGCCTTTGAGGCGTTCGACGGTGATGCGCGAATGCGCGGGGCCGGTGAGCACCAGCAGGTGCTTGAGGGCGGGGGTTTGGCGCAACAGGTACTGCGCAGCCTGGATGCCGCTGTGGTAGTTGTCGAGCACCACGCGACTGAACGGGCTGTCATGGAGGGTGCGATCGAGCAGCACCACCGGGGTCTTGCCGTTGCGCAGGCGCTCCAGGTAGTCGGGTTGGTAGCTCGGCTCGTCGGAGACCGGTGACAGGATGATCCCCGCCACGCGGTAGCCCAATAACGTATCGACCGCTTTGCTTTCCAGTTCCTCCAACTCATCGGTGTCCACCAGCATGATGGTGTAGCCGTGTTGTTTGGCCTCGCGGGAAATCGCCTTGATCATCTCGCTGTAGAACGGGTTGTCGACTGACGCGGTAATCACGCCGATGATCAGGCTTTCACTGCGTTTGAGCCCGCGTGCAAAGGCGTTCGGCACGTAGTCGAGTTCGCGCGCCACTTCCAGGATGCGTGCCAGGGTGGCGGGTTTGACCAGGTCAGGTTTGCTCAACGCCCGGGACACGGTGATGGTGGTCATGCCGACGCGTTTGGCGATGTCGCTGATGGTGACGGACTTTTTCTTGTTCATCGGTAAGGCTGCCAGAGGACACCCACGCAGGCTAGCATGGGCGGCGACTGACAGTGATTCAAATCAGTGGGTCCCAGCGCTGTGACCAGTCACTTTCGGCCTTGACCACCCCGCGCAGCAATTCCAGCGCCTGCTGCAATACCGCCGAATCCCGTGCCCGCGAGTACACCAGGTACGTCGGGAAACTGAACTCCGGCGCCTTGGGCACGCGCCGCATCACGCCGCTGTCCAGGTAGCTTTGCACCACGCGTGTGCGGAAATAGCCCGCGCCGCCATGTTCGAGGATGTACTGCAACGCCAGTGGCCCCAGGTTGAAACTCACGGCGGCGCGGGCCTTGTCGGGCAGGGCGGCGTCATGCTGCTGACGAAAGCCCTGGCCCCAATCGATGTACACGTAGGGCTCAGGCTTGCTCACCAACTGCACCAGGATCAGTTTTTCTTCCAGCACTTGCTCCACCTGCAACCCCGGCCAGTATTGCGGCTGGAACACCAGTGCGGCATCGAGCACACCCAGTTCCAGTTGGCGCAGCAGGTATTCGCCTTCGCGGATTTCCGTGCGCAGGGCGTGCCCGGGGATGTGTTCGCGCAGGGCCTGGGCCCAGCCGAGCATCAACGGGTTGCACAGGCTCACCTCGCCGCCGATATGCAGCACATTGCGATAGCCATCGGGCAACGGCAAGTCGCGGCGCGCGGCTTCCCAGGTTTGCAGCAATTGGTTGGCGTATACCACAAACGCCTCGCCGTCGGCCGTCAGCCGGGCGCCGGCGCGGTTGCGCACGAACAGCGTACAGCCCAATTGGTTTTCCAGGTTTTTGACGCGTGCGGTAATGGCGGTCTGGGTGACGTGCAGTTTCTCGGCCGCCGCGGCCAGGCTGCCGCAACGGCTGATTTCAAGGAAAGTGCGTGCCAGTTCGATGTCCATGAAGCCCCCTGGGAAGAATGGGCGACAGTGTAAAGGCTAGGAACTGGAATGCAGTCAAAAATGTGGGAGGGGCGGTTATCGGGCTAACAGGGACGGTTCTATTCAGACTTGGCCAGCCGGTACTTGGGCATGAATGTCTGCGCAGTATCGGCAGGTAGCAGCGCCCAGCGAAAATAGTGCATGGCGCCTCGATAGCGATTGTTGTTCATCTCCCCCAGGGTGAAACCGTCCTTGGGTTCTGCCCACAAATCCTGGTCCACCACGAAGTAGCTCTGGCCGGCCTTGACGGGCAAGTCAAACTGACGCGTGGCTTCGTCGGTGAGGATTGAGGTTTTGTTGGAGCTGATGCGGTGCACGCCGGCGGGCAAGTCAACCTTGAAGTAGCCGCCGGTAGGCAGTTCCCCAAGGCTCTTGCCGTCCACATGGACTTCGGTGGTGAACTGCGGGCTCATGAGGCGATACTCGCGCACGAAGTAAACGGTTGCCTTGTCGTTGGCGGTTTGGGCCGGCGCGGTGAAGTAGGGCTGCCCCAGCAGTGGGTCGGTATGCGCGCAGCCTTGCAAGCAGGCCAGCGCCAAGAAAAGACCTATCCGTGTGAGTGTTCTTGGCATTGCATAAAACTCCTGAAAACGTTGGGGGCGCGAGAATAGCACTGAGCCAGGCGTCAGCGCATGCCGAAGGCACGGCGGTTATCCGTCAGACCGGTGCCTGCAAATGTCGGGTTGGAAAAGCGCGCGCATACACCTGGCACACCCTCAACACCTGCTCATCGGCAAACCGCGCCGCCACCACATGCAGCCCCACCGGCAAGCCATTCGCCGCCAAGCCGCACGGCACCGACGCCGCCGGTTGCTGGGTGAGGTTGAAGGGGTAGGTGAACCGCGTCCACTCGGTCCATTCCTGCAGGCCCGAGCCGGGCGGTACGTTGTGCCCGGCCTCGAACGCGGTGATCGGCATCATCGGCGACACCAGCACATCGTAGTGCTGGTGGAACGCCGCCATCTTTGCCACCAACGCGGCGCGAGCTTCGAGGGCCGTGTTGAAATCATCCAGGCTCAACCGCTCGCCACGCTCCGCAATGCGCCGCAGGCCGGGGTCCAACAGCTGTTTTTGGGCGTCGCTCATCGTGCGGGTCAGGCGTGCGGCGCCGGCGGCCCAGAGGGTGCTGAATACCTGCTGTGGGTCGCTGAAACCGGGGTCGATCTGCTCGACATGAGCGCCCAGCTGCGCCAGGCCCTCCACCGCCCGGGCGACGACTTCGGCCACCTGCGGGTCAACGTCGATGTAACCGAAGTTGGGGCTGTACGCGATACGCACACCCTTCAAGTCCGTCGCGTGCGATAACCACGGCGTGCTGCGTGGCGCTCCGATCAAACCATCCCGCGCATCCGGCCGCGCCACGGTTTGCAGCATCAACACACTGTCTTCTACCGTGCGCGTCATCGGGCCCAAGTGCGACAGGATCGTCATGGAGCTGGCCGGCCATTGCGGCACATAGCCGAAGCTCGGCTTGATGCCGAACGTGCCGGTAAACGCGCACGGGATCCGGATCGAGCCGCCGGCATCGCTGCCCTGGTGCAGCACGCCCAGGTTCAGCGCCGCCGCCGCGCCGGCACCGCCGGATGATCCGCCGGCGGTGGTACGCGTGTTCCACGGGTTGCGGGTGATGCCGTACAAGGGGTTGTCGGTAACGCCTTTCCAGCCGAATTCCGGGGTGGTGGTTTTGCCCAGCAGCACCGCGCCGGCCTTGCGCATAAAGGCTGTGAAGGGTGCATCGATGTCCCACGGGCCTGCAGCGCAGGTGGTGCGCGAGCCCTTGCGGGTGGGCATGCCGACAGTCAGCGTCAGGTCTTTGATCGAAGCCGGCACACCGTCCAGCGCACCGCACGGCTCGCCCTTGAACCAGCGCTGCTCCGAGGCGCGTGCGGCGTTCAGCGCGCCTTGCGGGTCCACGTGGCAATAAGCGTTGACCACCGGGTTGTAGCGCTCGATACGCAGCAACGCATCTTCGGTGACCTCCACCGGCGATAAGGTCTTGTTGCGAAAATGCTCCAGCAGTTGCACCGCTGTCAGTTGGCCTATCTCGCTCATGCCAGGTCCCCCTGCGCCGCATTGACCATGGCGCGCAGCAGCACCGCGCAACCGGCCGCCAGGTCATCCGGCGCGGCATTCTCGATTTCGTTATGGCTGATGCCGCCTTCGCAGGGCACAAAGATCATCCCGGCCGGCCCCAACTCGGCGACGAAAATCGCGTCATGCCCGGCGCCGCTGACGATATCCATATGGCTCAAGCCCAACGCCTGGGCGCCGTCACGCACGGCTTTCACGCAAGCCGGGTTGAAATCCAGCGGTGGGAAGTCGGCGGTAGGGGTCAGCTCAACGCTCAGGCCGTGACGCTGGGCGGTGGCGTCGATCACGCCGCGCACTTCATCGACCATCGCTTGCAGTTTGTCGGCGTGCAGGTGGCGCAAGTCGAGGGTCATGTGCACCTGGCCGGGAATCACATTGCGCGAGCCGGGGTGCAGGGCCAGGCAACCAACCGTGCCGCAGGCGTGAGGTTGTTGTTGATGGGCGATGCGGTTGACCGCGCTGACCACCTCGGCGGCGCCGACCAGGGCGTCCTTGCGCAGGTGCATCGGTGTTGGGCCGGCGTGGGCTTCGACACCGGTGAGGGTCAGGTCGAACCACTTCTGGCCCAGGCACCCCATGACCACGCCGATGGTGGTGGCCTGGTCTTCCAGCACCGGGCCCTGCTCGATGTGTGCCTCGAAGTACGCACCGACCGGGTGGCCCAGCACCGCACGTGAACCGGCATAACCGATGCGCTGTAATTCGGCGCCCACCGACAGGCCTTGTTCATCCCGCTTGTCGAGGGTGTCCTGCAAGTCGAACTTCCCGGCAAACACCCCGGAGCCCATCATGCACGGCGGGAAGCGCGAGCCTTCTTCGTTGGTCCACACCACCACTTCAATCGGCGCATCGGTTTCGATCTTCAAATCATTCAGGGTGCGGATCACCTCCAGCCCGGCCATCACGCCGTAGCAACCGTCGAACTTGCCGCCGGTGGGTTGGGTGTCGATATGGCTGCCGGTCATCACCGGCGGCAGGGCCGGGTTACGTCCCGCGCGGCGGGCGAAGATATTGCCGATGGCATCGACGGTGACGCTGCACCCGGCGGCCTCGCACCACTGCACAAACAGGTCACGGGCCTGGCGGTCCAGGTCGGTGAGGGCCAGGCGACACACGCCGCCTTTGACCGTGGCGCCCAGTTGCGCCAGGTCCATCAGCGATTGCCACAGGCGGTCGCGGTTGATCAGCGGGGCATTGCTCTTGAGCGGTTGCGCAAAACTATTCATCTGCAATCTCCGATCAGGCACTCAGGGCCAGGTAGCGGTTCTTGATGGTCGGGTCGGCGCGGAAGGCTTCGGCGCTGCCTTCGTACACCACGCGGCCCTGTTCGAGTACGTAATGGCGGTCGGCGAGTTTGTCGCAGACCATCAGGTTCTGTTCCACCAGCAGCACCGGCAGGCCGTCGTCCTTGACCTTGCGCAGGATCTTCACCAGTTCGTCGACGATCACCGGGGCCAGGCCTTCGGTGGGTTCATCGAGGATCAGCAGCTTGGGATCGTTGAGCAGGGCGCGGGCGATGGCGAGCATCTGCTGCTCGCCGCCGGAGAGGGCGTGGCCGGCGTTTTTGCGGCGCTCCTTGAGGCGCGGGAACATGGCGTACACGTCCTCCAACTGCCAGCGGCTGGTTTTGCGTGCGGCGATGCGCAGGTTTTCCTCTACCGTGAGCAGGCGGAAAATCCCACGGTTCTCCGGCACCAGTGCCAACCCTTGGCGGGCGATTTCAAAGATCTTCCGCCCGACCAGCGCCTGGCCGTTGAAGTGAATCTGGCCCTGGCGCGGGCAAATGATGCCGAGGATGCTGCGCAGGGTGGTGGTCTTGCCGGCACCGTTGCGCCCCAGCAGGGTCACCAGTTCGCCGGGGTTGACCGTCAGCGACACGCCTTCGAGCACATGGCTCTTGTCGTAGTAGGAATGGATATTCTCGACGATCAGCATCAGGCAGCCTCCCCCCAGATACGCCGTGCGTACGCGCTCATCGGCGCGCACGAATTGCAGGGTGCCTTCGACCAGGATCTGGCCGTGGCTCATCACGGTGATGCGTTGGCTGATGGACATGACGATGCTCATGTTGTGTTCGATCAACAGCACCGTGTGGTCGCGGCCGAGGTCGCTGATCAACTGGGTCATGATGGGGATGTCATCGATGCCCATGCCCGAGGTCGGCTCGTCGAGCATCAGCAGTTTGGGCTTGGAGCAGATCGACATGCCCACCTCCAGCACCCGTTGCTGGCCGTGGGACAACTCGCCGGCCAGGGTGTCGGCGCGGGCGCTGAGTTGCAGGCGTTCGAGTACCTGGTCGGCCATCTCCAGGTGTTCGCGTTTGCTATCGACCCGGCGCCAGAAGTTCAGGGCGCGGGCGCCGTCGCGGCCCTGGGCGGCCAGGCGCAGGTTTTCGCGCACGCTGAGGTTCTGGAACAGGCTGGTGAGCTGGAACGAACGCGCCATGCCCAGGCCGACACGGGCGTGGGCCGGCTTGCGCATCAGGTTGTTGCCGTCGAAATGAATCGCCCCGGCGGTGGCCTGGCGTTCGCCGGTCAGGCAATGGAACAGGCTGGTCTTGCCGGCGCCGTTAGGGCCGATGATGGTGTGGATGGTGCCGGCCTCGACCTTGAGGTTGACGCCGTTCACCGCATGGAACGCGCCGTAGGCCAGTTCCAGGTTTCTGGTTTCCAAAAGGATGCTCATAGCACGTGCTCCTTGTTCACCACACTAGCCTTGCGGCTGCGGCGCACCTTGTCGAACAGTGAGGCCAGGCCGCCCCACAAACCGCCGCGCATGAAGATCACCACCAGGATCAAAATCACCCCCAGCAGCATCAGCCAGCGCGGCCACAGGTCGGAGAGGAAATCCCCCAGCAATACGATGGAGCCGGCGCCCAGCAACGAGCCGAACAACGAACCGGTGCCGCCGACGATGGTCATGATCAAAATGTTCTCGGACATCGCCAGGTCGATGTTCGACAACGGCACGAAGTGCAGCAGCATGGCGTATAACGCACCGGCGATACCGGTGACGGCGCCCGACAACACAAACACCAGGATCTTGAAGTGGCGCGTGTCGTAGCCGATGGCCGAGGCGCGGGTTTCGTTTTCGCGGATTGCCATCAGCGTGCTGCCGAACGGCGAGGCGATGACGCGGCGCGCGCCGATGAAGATCAGCAGGAACAGCACCGCGACAAAACCATAGAAGGCACGGGCGTCGGCCAGCGACAGCAGCACGGTGTCACCGATGCGGACCTGCGGGCGCGGCACGCTGAGCAGACCGTTGTCGCCGCCGGTCCAGTCGCTCAAGGTGTAGGCGACGAAGTAAGCCATCTGGCTGAACGCCAAGGTGAGCATCACAAAGTAAATGCCGGTACGTCGGATCGCCAACGCACCCACCAGCAACGCCAGGAAACCACCGGCGACAGCGGCACCGAGCAACGCGGTGAACAGGCCCCATTGCAGGTGGATCATCAGCAGCGCCGCGCAATACGCACCGGCGCCAAAGAAAATGCCTTGGCCGAACGACAACAGCCCGGTGTAGCCCAGCAGCAGGTTGCAGGCCAGGGCCGCCATGGCGAAGATCAGGATCTCGCTGGCCAGGGTTGCCGAAGGCAGGATCAACGGCAGGCCGATCAGCACCGCCAGCACCCACAGCAACATGGCTTTGGACTGGGTCTTGGCAAACGGCAGGGGTTTTCTCGCTCATGTCAGGCTCTCCCGAACAGGCCATAAGGGCGTACCAGAATCACCACGGCCATCGCGCCGTAGATCATCAGGCTCGCGCCCTGGGGCCAGAGTGTGGTCATCAGGCTCTGCACCACGCCGACCAGCAAACCGCCGACCAGCGCACCGCTGAACGAGCCCATGCCGCCGATCACCACCACCACGAAGGCGATGCCGAGAATTTCCGGGCCCACGAATGGCTGCGCGCCGCGCAAGGGCGCGAACAGCACCCCGGCTACCCCGGCCAGGGCCACGCCGAGGGCGAAGGTCATGGAGAACAGACGCAAGATATTGGTGCCCAGCAGCGACACGGTTTCGGTGCTCTCACTGCCGGCACGCACCAGGGCGCCGAAGCGCGTGCGTTCCAGCAACAGCCACAGGCCCAGGCCCACCAGCCCGGAAAACACAATGAGGAACAGGCGGTAGTAGGGGTAGACGAAATCGCCCACCACCAGTACGCCGCGCAGCAGTTCCGGCACCGCCACGCTTTTGCCCACCGGGCCCCAGATCATCACGCTGGCTTCCTGGATGATCAGCGCAATGCCCAAGGTCACCAGGATCTGGAACATGTGCGGCAAGTGGTAAATGCGCTGGATCAGCAAGCGTTCAATCACCCAGGCCAGGGCGGCCACCACCAGCGGCGCGATCAGCAGCGCCAGCCAAAAGTTGCCGGTGAGGCTCACGGCGGTGTAGCAGATGTAGGCGCCCAACAGAAAGAACGCGCCGTGGGCGAAGTTGACGAAGTTGAGCAGGCCGAAAATGATCGTCAGCCCGACTGCGATCAGGAAGTAGATCATCCCCAACCCCAGGCCGTTGAGTATCTGGAACAGGTAAAGATTAAGCATGCAGAAACCCTCGAACAGGCGGCTTGGGGCCGCCTTGTCGTGTTTAACCGTTCAGGATCAGGCGAGCGTGCAGCCCGTGGCGTCTACCGGTGGGAACGATTGGCCGGCGCTGAGCACCTTGGCCAGGTCGTCCTTGTCGGCCATATCAGCCGTGGCTTTGCCGATCAGCAGGTAGTAGTCCTTGATCACCTGGTGGTCGCCTGCGCGGATCGACTCCTTGCCGGTCGGGCCCTCGAAGCTCAGGCCCTGCATGGCCTTGGCCACGGTCGGCCCGTCGAAGCTGCCGGTGGCGATGATGCTGTCCAGCATGACCTTGGTGCTGATGTAGTCGGCGGCCAGCGGGTAGGTGGGGTTGATGCCGTATTTGGCTTTCGTCAGCTTGACCAGCTCGCGGTTGAGCGGGGTGTCGACCTGGTGCCAGTACTGCGCGCCGAGGTACACGCCTTCGAGTACATCGCTGCCCAGTTCCTGGAATTGGTCAAGCCCGGCGGACCACACCAGCAGCACTTTCATGCGCTCCTTGATGCCGAAATTCACCGCCTGGCGCAGGGTGTTGGACGACTGGCTGCCAAAGTTGAGCAGCACCAGCACGTCGGGCCTGGTTGAGATGGCGTTGGTCAGGTAGCCGGAAAATTCCTGTTCCTGCAATGAGTGGTAGCTGTTGCCGACGTGCTCCAGGCCGTGCTCTTTGAGCACCGTCTTTGCGCCTTCGAGCAGCGCTTCGCCGAACACATATTGCGGGGTGATGGTGTACCAGCGCTTGGCGTCGGGCAGCAGTTTGATCAGCGGCACCATGGTTTGGCGGATCGCGCCGTAGGTGGGCACCGACCAGCGGAACGTCGCCTTGTTGCGAGTCCTTGCCGGTGACTTCATCGGCGCCCACCGGGGTCATGAACACGCCACCCACCTTGTCGACTTCCTTGGCCACCGCAAGGGCTGATGACGACAGGGTGCAGCCCTGGAAGAACTGCGCGCCATCCTGCTGGATGGCCTCTTGCACCTTACGCACGGCCTTGCCGGCATTGCCTTCGGTGTCGATGACTTTGTAGTTGAGCGGGCGCCCGAGAATCTCGGGATGCTGTTCCACCGCCAGGCGCGACCCCATGTCGGCAAACTTGCCATAGCTGGCAAAAGCGCCGGACATGGACTTGAGGCCGTAAAAGGTAAAGGGCTCGGCGGCGAATGCCGAACGCACGCTCAGCGGGAGGCTGAGGGCGGCTGCGGCGGTAAGACTGGCTTTCAATAACGTACGACGCTGCATGGGGTGACTCCCTGGTTTAGTTATTGGCAGGAGCGGCAAGGGCGATACGGTGAAGCTGGGGCCTGTGGGCAGGCGTTTTTTATTGGGGTAACGCGGTGTATTCAGTGGTTGTGATCGAACTCCAGCAGAAAGTGCGGGCTGACCTGGCCTTCCAGCGCGGTCATATGGTGTTCGGCATCGCACATGTGTTCATGCATCAGGCTGCGCACCGCGCTTTCATCCCCGGAGCGAAAGGCGATCAGCAGCTGTTTGTGATAGTCCAGGTTGGCCGCGTCGAACTGTTTGCGCTTGGGTTTGTAGGCTTTTTTCAGCACCACGAGGTCGCGCAACAGGTCATTGAGAAACTGCGCCATAAAGCTCAGCAACGGGTTGGGGCAGGCCTTGGCCAGCAGGTTGTGAAACTCCAGTTCCGCCAGGCGCTGTTCGCGCTGGCCGGCCTCGCTGTCTTCCGGGTCGCTGCAAAAATCCACGTTGTCCTGCAAGGCCTGGAAGTCGTTTTCACTCAAACGCCCGAGCACGGAGACCGCCAGCTCCACCTCGATCACCTTGCGCAGTTGGTACACCTGCTCGCCGTCCAGATGCTGGAAGTGCAGGTAGTTGCGCAAGGCGCGGCTGGCGGGTTCGGTGCCGGCCTGGTTCAGGTACGCGCCGCCGCTGAGGCCAGTGCGTGTACTCACCAAACCTTCCACTTCCAGGGCCTTGAGCGCCTCGCGGGCCGAGCCTTTGGAGCACTGGAAACTTTCCATCAGCTCGCGCTCGGTGGGCAGGCGGTCGCCGGGTTTCAAGGCATCGGTGACGATGGAGCGCTTGACCGACTCGACAATCACATCGGAGAGCTTCTGGCGTTTGCGTCGCAGCGGTCGGCTTAGCATGGGTTCGATTTATCGTATTAATGCGGATAAATAGCACTTAATAACGATTGGCACGGAGCGTCAACGCAGCGCGTCGTTTTCGGGGCAAGGAGGTCGTAAACGGCGTGCTGTCACCCGTCATCTGAACCCACACAGCGGGTCGACGGTGGCGGCTGTTTGCCATACGCCAGAAAGGCCCCGCCCATTGGGTCACGCAACGGTTGGCGCCGGGTTTGGCGGGTTCCTTGAGGTGCAGTTGTTGCACTTGAGGCGCGTCCGTCATGCCGCGTTCGCCGTTGACCAGCACCATGCGCGCGACGCGTTCGGGAAACAGCGCCGCGTAGCGGTTGCCCAGGCGCGTGGCGGCGGCGTTACCCAGGAAGTGCAGTTGTGCGTCGCCCAGTTGGGTGCGTACGAATTCCAAGTCGCGTGCGGCTTGTTCGACATCCTCATCGCGGCCCAGGTCGCGCGTGCCCAGCTCAATCACGTCGTAGCGGTTGAGCAATGTGCGATAGGCGCTGGCCGCGGAAGCTCCCCACTGGCTGGCCAGTTGAATGGCGAAGGTGCCGCCGCTGTTGGGGGGTGGCGGGTCGCCGGACTGGGCGAATACCACACCCTCGCGGTTCAACGGCTCGCGGGCACCGACCCGGGTCAGGTAAAGGTTCAGGTGGCCTTGCCTGGGAGCGGCATGGTTACGCGGTACGCTCACGATGCCGCACTGGGTGCGCGCCAGTACCTCGGGGTCCAGACGCTGCGCGATGGGGAGGGGGCAGTCCAGCAGCCAGTCGATGGCGGTGGGCCTGATCAGCGGCTCGGCATGGCCAGCGCCTGCGGCCAGCCAGAGACAGCCCCAGGCGAGGTGCTTTGCGACAGTCATCGGGAGGTCCTGGGCAGCCGTGTTAGGGCGGCATGTACCAGCGACCCCGGTCTAAAGAATGTAGGGTGAGAAGACAGCTTGTGTAGGATTTTGGATTTTTTATCAGTGTTCGCTTTGCCAGCCACTCCCCAATGCCTTGTACAACCCGATGCTGGCTTGCAGGCGCGACAGACGCAATTGCACATGGGCGTCCTGGGCGGCGTACAGGGTGCGTTGGGTTTCCAGTACCGTCAGCAGGTCTTCGGCACCCGCCTGGTAGCGGCTTTCGGCGATCTGGAAGGCGGTCTGCGCCTGTTGCAGTTCTTCTGCCTGCCATTCGCGCTGCTGGTTCAGGCGCGTGATGCTGCTGAGGGATTTTTCCACATCGGCAAACCCATTGATGATTGCGCCGCGATAGGTTTGCAACAGTTCATCCTGGCGCGCACGGGCCTTGTCGCGCTCGGCGCTTAAACGACCGTTGTTGAAGATCGGCCCCACCAGGCCGGCGGTCAGGGTGTAGTAAGGGCTGCGCAGGATGTCCAGGGCTTTGTAGGCGTCGGAGCCAAAGGTCGCGCCGAGGGTCACGGTCGGCAGCATGGCGGCGCGGGCCACCGTGACGTTGGCTTGCGCCGCCGAGAGTTCCGCTTCGGCCTTGGCGATATCCGGTCGGCGGCTGAGCAGTTGGCTGGGCAGGCCGGCGCCGATGGTCGGCCAGGTCAGGGCCTGGAAAGGTTCGGTGCCCAGGTCCAGGGCTTGCACCGGTTGGCCGAGGAGGGCGGCGAGGGTGATCCGGGATTCTTCGGCCAGTTGGGCAAGCAATGGCAACTGGCGCTGTTGGCTGGCCACCAGGCTTTTCTGCTGGGCCAATTCCAGGGCGGTGGCGGAACCTGCGTCATAGCGGGTTTGCACCAGCTTGAGCACATTGCGCGCATTGGCCAGGTTCAACTCGGCGATCTGCTGGCGCTGGCGGGTGGCCAGGGTTTGTGCGTAGCGGTCGGCCACGTTGCTGACCAGGGTCAGCTCCACGGTGGCGCGGTCGAATTCGCTGGCGCGCAGGCTGTGCAGGGCGCTGTCGCGGGCGGCGGCGCGGCCGCCCCAGAAGTCCACTTCGTAACTGGCGGCAAGGTTGACGCCGAAGCCGTCGACCGTGCGTTCGCTGGGCGAGGCATCCAGGTTCGGGCCGCCGGGCCCGCGCATCAGTTTCTGGTGGCTGGTGCTCAGGTCGAACTTCACCTCGGGTAACAGCGGCGCCCCGGCGATCACCGCCGTGGCCTGGGCCTGGCGCACGCGAGCCATGGCCGCGGCCACGTCAACGCTGTCATGCCGGGCCTGGAACGACCAGGCGGTTGAGTTGCGGGCTGCCGAACTGCGCCCACCATTGTGGGTGGGCGGTCTGGGCGGCTTCGCCCCCGACGTATTGCCAGGCCGCCGGCGGCGTGATTTCGCTGTCGACGGCCGCAGGGTTGCCGGCGCAGGCGCCGAGCAACAGGCACAGGCTGAGCACGCACGGGTGAGCGGGGATGGGTCGTTTATTCACTGGTCAACGCCTTAACCGGATCGAGCCGGGCAGCTGCACGGGCCGGCATAAAGCCGAATACGACGCCGGTGACCAGCGCACAACCAAATGCGCCGAGTACCGCCACCAAGGAAAACTGCACCGCCACCTTGGCCAGCACCAGCACGCCACCCACCAGCAGCGCCAGGGCGATACCGCACAGGCCGCCGACCACCGAGAGCATCACCGCTTCGGTGGAGGAACTGGCGCAGGATGTCGCGCTGGCGGGCGCCGGTGGCCATGCGGATGCCGATCTCACGGGTGCGCTCGCGCACGGTCATCAGCATGATGTTCATGACACCGATCCCTCCCACCAGCAGCGAAATCGCGGCAATCGAACCGAGCATCAGCGACAGGGTGTTCTGGGTACGCGCTTCGGCCTGGATCATCGCGGCGTTGTTGGTCAACTCGTAGTCGCGTTTACCGTTGTGCAGCTTTTGCATCAACTGGTCGATCGCCACTTCGGTTTCGTGAACCCGGCGCGCATCAGCGGCGGCAATCACCACGTATTCGGGGTTGTAGCTGCCGAACAGGCGCACGCTGGCGGCGGTGTAGGGGATGGCGATGCGGTCGTCGCTGTCCTTGTCGCCGGAGGCGGCGCCTTTTTCCGCGAGCACGCCGATCACTTGGAAGGGCACGTTTTCAATCAGGATGTACTGGCCGATCGGGTTGACCGGGGCCTTGAACAGCCGCTGGCGGATACGATGGCCGATCACGGCGACCGTGGCGCCGGTGCGTTCGTCGGCGGCGGTGAAATAGCTGCCCTCGACCACTGGCCAGTTGAAGATGTCCGGGAAGTTGGTGTCGTTGCCGCCCACATAGGCCATGTAGTCGAGGTTGCCATAGCGCACGCCGGCTGCGCTGCCGTTGACCGGCATGATGCGCTTGACCTGAGGCAACGCCGCCAGCGCCGCGACGTCACTGAGCGTAATCACCCCCGGCGGCGTGCGCGGGTTGGGCGATGCGCCGCTCAGGTAGAGGATGTTGGAGCCGAACGCGCCCATTTGCGCCATGACCTGGCGTTTGCTGCCTTCGCCGACCGCCAGCATTACCACCACCGAGGCCACGCCGATGATGATCCCCAGCAGGGTCAGCGCCGTGCGAAAACGGTTGATCCACATGACGCGCCAGGCCGCTTGCACGGCATCCACCACTTCGGCCTTCCAGGCGCCATTGTGTTCGACGCCGTCGCTCAGCCGCCGGCGCAGGTCCACGGCTTGCAGGGCGCCGCTGTGGGCGGTAGGGGCGAGCGGGCGGTGCTCGGCCGAATCGCTGATGATCAGGCCGTCACGAATCTCGATGATGCGGTTGGCCCGCGCCGCCACCTCGCGGTCGTGGGTAATCAGGATGACCACATGGCCCTGGCCGGCCAGTTCGTCCAGCAGGGTCATCACCTCGGCGCCGCTGTGGCTGTCGAGGGCGCCGGTGGGTTCATCGGCGAGGATGATATGGCCGCCGTTCATCAGGGCGCGGGCAATCGAGACCCGTTGCTGCTGCCCGCCGGACAGTTGATGAGGACGGTTGCCGGTGCGCTCCGCCAGGCCCAGGCGGGTGAGCAGGGCGGTGGCCCGGGCCTGGCGCTCGGTGGTACTGGTACCGGCATAGATCGCCGGCATTTCGACGTTTTCCTGGGCCGAGCCCGAGGGGATCAGGTGGTAGCCCTGGAAGACGAAGCCAAACGCCTCGCGACGCAGCCAGGCCAGCTCGTCGCTGTCCAGATGGGCGACGTTTTCCCCGGCGAACAGGTAGTCGCCCGCACTCGGGCGGTCGAGGCAACCGAGGATGTTCATCAAGGTGGACTTGCCGGAACCGGAAGCGCCGACGATGGCGACAAACTCGCCGGCGTGGATCGACAGGTCGATGCCACGCAAGACGTCGACCTGCGGGCTGTCGCCGCCGCCGTAGGATTTGCGGATGTGCTTGAGTTCAATCAGCGGTGTGGTCAATTCAACCCCGGTGCCGTCGGCTGGGCCGATCACCAGGTGATCGCCTTCGCTCAGGCCGCCGAGTACCTGCACCCGCAGGCGGTCGCTGAGGCCCAGTTGCACTTCGCGCTCTTCGATGCGCCCGTTCGGCAGGACCACCCGGGCGATTCTGCTTGTCGGTGCTGCCGTTGCCGAGCAGCGCGGCAACCGGCGCGGTGAGTGTGTCCTTGGCTTGGCCGGCGACAAAAAACACCTGGGTGGTCATTTCCGCCATCAAGGCATTGTCGCTGTTGTCCACATCCAGCAGCACGGTGTACAGCACCACGCGGCCGGTGCCGCTTTTGCCGAAACCGTTGGGGCTGCCGCTGCCCTGGGTCTCGCTCAAGGGCTTGGGCGGGATCGGCAGGATCTGCCGCACAGTGCTGGCCCAACGCCGGTTGCCGCCGCTCAGCGTGGTGAAATACGCGGTCATGCCGGGTTTGACGTGGCCGATATCGGCCTCCGACACTTCAGCCCACACGGTCATCGGCGACAACTTGGCGATACGCAGGATCAGCGGCGTTTGCTGCTGGGCGTTGAGGGTCTGGCCGACCCGCGCGTCCACCGCAACCACTGTGCCGCTCATCGGCGCATAGATGCGTGTATAGCCCAGCTCGGCCTCATCGCTGCGCAGGCTGGCCTGGGCCTGGAGAATCTGCGCCTGGAACATGTCGACCCGGGCCTGGGTGGCGTTCAATTGCGCCTTGGCGGTTTGCACATCCTCTTCGCGGGTGGCGTTGCCGGCCACCAGGCGCTGCTGGCGTTGGTACTTCTGGCGGGCCAGTGCGTGCTGGGCCTGTTGCTCCCGAAACTGGGCCTTGAGGTTTTCGATGGCATAGCGGCTGGCGTCGAGCTTGGCTTTTTGCGTGGACGGGTCGATCTCCACCAGCAATTGGCCTTCCTGGACCTGATCGCCGGCCTCGACGTGGATCTTGCGGATCTGCCCGGAGGCCTGGGCGCCGACATCCACGTAACGCCGTGGTTGCAGAGTGCCCAGGGCGGTCACGCTGTTTTCGATAGTGCCGCGCGTGACGGCGACGGTGGTCAGCGTATCGCGACCCGGCGGCAGTACCTGCCAGGCGGCGACGGCAAGCACGGGGATCAGGCACGCTACAACAAGCAGGGCGCGTCGGGCAGGTCGAGGGCGTTTCATGCTTAGGTTCCAGCCGGGAAAGTTCGGAGCGCGGTTGCGCGGAGCTGACAGTTAAACGAGAAAAATGCCCGAGGATTTAGGCCGTTACACACCGTGTAACAGGTGGAATACGCAAAAAAATCGACCGCTGGCGTAAGACTTCTTTAAAAGTAGATGAGAATTACTATAAATTGCACTTGGTCAAACTGCCATTACCCAATCGGCTGTCATTTTCAGGTGCTCAAGGAACGGATACCGCCCCTTTCGGCGGACGGGAGTCATGTTGGAAAACTACTATCGCGAGCTGGTGTGTTTCCTCAACGCCAAGCTGGGCAACCGTCAGGTGGCCGAAGATGTGGTGCATGACGCTTATGTGCGGGTACTCGAGCGTTCCAGCGACACCCCCATCGATCAGCCGCGCGCGTTTCTATACCGCACCGCGCTCAACCTGGTGATCGATGGCCATCGGCGCAATGCCCTGCGTCAGCACGAACCGCTGGAAACCCTCGACAGCGAAGAGCGCTTTTCTGCCACTTCCCCCATGCCAGTCACGACCAGAGCCAGCGCCTGGAGCTGCTTGAGCGCGCCCTGGCCGAGTTGCCGGCGGCCTGTCGCAACAGCTTCCTGCTGCGCAAGCTCGATGGTTTGACTCATCTGCAAATCGCCGAGCGCCTGAATATTTCCCGCGCACTGGTGGAAAAACACATCGTCAATGCCATGAAACATTGCCGCGTGCGGATGCGCGAGTGGGACGCGCACTGATCGCCGATCAGTTAAATTTTATTTCACTGTCCTCGTTTCCTATCAACACACGACCTGTTGTGCAGGTCTTGAAGGTATTCCCCGCCCCATCGCCAGGGGCTTATCCAGAGGACACTGGAATGACACAGGCAATTGCTTCGCCCGCGGTTCACGACCTTATCGGTATCGGTTTCGGCCCATCGAACCTGGCGCTGGCCATCGCCCTGCAGGAACGCGAGAAAACCCAGGGCAAACTGGATGCGTTGTTTCTCGACAAGCAGGCCGACTACCGCTGGCACGGCAATACCCTGGTGACCCAGAGCGAACTGCAGATTTCGTTCCTCAAGGACCTGGTGACCCTGCGCAACCCCACCAGCCCGTACTCCTTTGTCAATTATCTGAAAGCCCACGATCGCCTGGTCGACTTCATTAACCTGGGCACCTTTTATCCGTGCCGCATGGAATACAACGACTACCTGCGCTGGGTCGCGGCGCAATTCCAGGGCCAGGGCCGATATGGCGAAGAAGTGCTGGCGATCGAACCGATCCTGCATCAGCAGCAGGTCGAGGCGCTGCGTGTGATTTCCCGCGATGCCCTGGGCGAGCAGCATGTGCGCACCACCCGTTCGGTGGTGGTCAGCGCCGGCGGCACCCTCGGGTACCCGAGGCATTCAAGGCGCTCAGGGACGACGGCCGCGTGTTCCACCACTCGCAATACCTGGCGCGCATGGCGCAGCAGCCGTGTGTCGAGGGCAAGGCGATGCGTATCGCGATCATCGGCGGTGGCCAGAGCGCTGCCGAGGCCTTTATCGACCTCAATGACAGCTACCCGTCGGTGCAGGTCGACATGATCCTGCGCGGCTCGGCGCTCAAGCCGGCCGATGATAGCCCGTTCGTCAATGAGGTGTTCTCGCCGGCCTTTACCGACCTGGTGTTCCAGCAGGTCGGGGCCGAGCGTGAGCGGCTGGTCGCCGAGTACCAGAACACCAACTATTCGGTGGTGGACCTGGACCTGATCGAACGTATCTACGGGATTTTCTACCGCCAGAAAGTCTCCGGTATTGCCCGCCATGCGTTC
This sequence comes from Pseudomonas sp. S3_A03, assembly GCF_054668275.1. NCBI lineage: Bacteria > Pseudomonadati > Pseudomonadota > Gammaproteobacteria > Pseudomonadales > Pseudomonadaceae > Pseudomonas > Pseudomonas sp. S3_A03. The sequence continues at coordinate 1,924,370 of NZ_CP162753.1, read as the reverse complement.
CGCACCATGACCGTGGTCGAAAAGGCTGTGGCGGGCCCGCTGGGTGTGGAGTTGACCCTGCGCAACAATGCCACCGGCGAGGTCACCGTCAATCACTACGATGCCGTGGTGTTGGCCACCGGTTACGAGCGCCAGATGCACCGCGAACTGCTGGCGCCGCTGGAAGCCTACATGGGTGACTTCGAAGTGGCCCGTGACTACCGCATCGTGACCGATGAGCGCTGCAAGGCCGGCATCTACATCCAGGGGTTCAGCCAGGCCAGCCACGGGTTGAGCGACACGCTGTTGTCGATCCTGCCGATTCGCGCCGATGAAATTGCTGCGTCGTTGTACGAAAACGACCGTAACCGCGGCAAGGGCCGCTCGGTGCAGGACCTGTTGCTGGCCTCCGCCAGCTGACGGGCTGCGCTTGTGAGCCGAAGGGTTGGCTGATACTGTACAAAAAACCAGTATCAGGCAGCCCTCCATGCAGTTGATCGAAAAACTCAGCATTCTCGCCGACGCCGCCAAGTACGACGCTTCGTGCGCCAGCAGCGGCGCGCCCAAGCGCAGCTCCGAGGGCAAGGCGGGGCTGGGTTCCACCGATGGCATGGGCATCTGCCATAGCTACACACCCGATGGGCGCTGCGTATCGCTGCTCAAGGTGTTGCTCACCAACTTCTGTCTCTACGACTGCCAATACTGCGTCAACCGCCGCTCCAGCGATGTGCCCCGTGCACGTTTCAGCCCGGAGGAGGTGGTGTCCCTGACCCTGGATTTCTACCGGCGCAATTGCGTCAGCGGGTTGTTTCTCAGCTCCGGCATCATCCGTTCGGCCGACTACACCATGGAGCAGTTGGTGCGCGTGGCCAAGCTGTTGCGCCAAGAGCATGACTTTCGCGGTTATATCCACCTCAAGACCATCCCTGAAGCCGACCCGGCGCTGATTGCCGAGGCCGGGCGCTATGCCGATCGCCTCAGTGTGAACATCGAGCTGCCCACTGACGCCAGCCTGCGGACGTTGGCGCCGGAGAAGCAGATCGGCTCGATCAAGCAGGCCATGCAGACCATCTATACCGGCGAGCAGACCGTCTTCAACGAACCCCGCGCGCCACGGTTTGCACCGGCTGGGCAGAGCACGCAGATGATCGTCGGCGCCGACGACACCGACGACAGCACCATCCTCCACGGTGCCGAGGCGTTGTACGGCAACTTCAAGTTGCGCCGCGTGTATTACTCGGCGTTCAGCCCCATTCCCAACAGCCCCAAGAGCGTGCCCCTGGCGGCGCCGCCGCTGATGCGCGAGCACCGTTTGTATCAGGCGGATTTTCTGCTGCGCAGCTATGGCTTCAACGCGGGCGAACTGTTCCAGGGCCCTGGCCATTTGGCGTTGGACATCGATCCCAAGCTGGCCTGGGCCCTGGAGCATCGCGAGGTGTTCCCGCTGGACCTGAACCGCGCCGAACCCACCCTGATCGCGCGTATCCCAGGCATTGGCCTGCGCACCACCCAGCGGCTGGTGGACCTGCGCCGCGAGCGCAAGATCCGCTTCGAAGACCTGACCCGCATGCGTTGCGTGCTGGCCAAGGCCAAGCCGTTTTTCATCACCAGCGACTACCACCCGCAACAGGCTGAAAGCACCAGCGTGCTGCTGCGCGAACAACTGCGTGACCGCCCGCAGCCGCAGCAGATGGGGTTGTGGGGATGATCAGCCTGGAATGCGACAACCTGTTCAGCACCTGGCGCGAACAGGCGCGCTGGTTGCTCAGCCATCAGGTCGACCCCAGCCAGGTCTGTTGGGGCGAGGCCGAGGTGGCGGACCTGTTTGCCACCGATGAGCCGATACCCACCGGGCTTGGGCCGTTTCAGGCGCGGATCCCCAAAGCGTTGATCGAGCTGCTTGAATCAGCCGCCTGCTACCACGGCGATCAACGCTGGAGCCTGTTGTACGAAGTGCTATGGCGGGTCAGCCATGGGGATCGCACGGCGATGCTGGCAGGTGACAAATTGGGCAGCGAGTTGCAGCGGCGCATCAAGCAGGTCAGCCGTGAAGCCCATCACCTGCACGCGTTTGTGCGGTTCATTGCGCTGCCAGCCGAGGCGGGGCCGCATTTGCCGGAGTACGTAGCCTGGCACGAACCGGCTCATGACATCCTTAAACCCGCCAGCCAGCATTTTGTCGGGCGCATGGGGCGTCATCGCTGGATGATCGCCACGCCATTGGACGCGGTGTATTACGACGGCGAGCAATTGATTCACGAGCGCCAATGTCCCGAAGCCTGGCGCCAGCTGGCGCAAACTGTTGAAGACCCGCACAGCGCCATGTGGTTGACGTACTACAGCCATATTTTCAATCCGGCGCGGCTGAACCCCAAGGTGATGGAGGGGCACCTGCCAAGTCGGTTCTGGAAGAACCTGCCGGAGGGCAAGCTGATACCGGGGTTGATCAGCGAGGCGCGTACCGGCAAGCAAAAGGATGGGCAGGCGAAGCTGGTTGGCGCTAGACCCGGCAAACGTATTTCAAGCGGGCAGGGTTAAAAATCTGGGAGGCTTGACCCGATGCCAGTCAGTTAAGGGTGGGCAAAAAGTAACCTGTGGCGAGCGGGCGGGTGACTATCTAACTGATGCCCCCCGCCCACATTAAATCTCCAGTGTTGTGGGGCGGACGATCAGGTCAGTTCAGTGGCGGTGTTCTTGACGACCGCGAGTTCGGGATGCGCCACGAGCTTGTCGATATGCAGCTCATCATTGTTCAACCAGGTCTCCGTCAGCACCCGGTAATGCTCCATGTCCCGGCAGCGCATCCTCAGGCTGTAGTCAAACGGCCCGCTGATCAACTGGCATTCGAACACCTGGGGGCACGCTTTCACGCAGGCCTCGAACGCCCTTTGTGCCGAGCGCCCGCTTTGGTTGGACAAGGCCACCAGCACCAGCAGCGACAGCCCCGGTGAGACCATCTGCACATCGATGATCGCCCCGTACCCACGGATCACCCCGCGTCGCTCCAGCTTGCGCACCCGTTCCAGGCAGGGCCTGGGGGTGAGATGCACCAGCGACGAGAGCTTTTCGTAGGTGATACGCCCCTGATGGCGCAGTACTTCGATGATTGCCTCATCGATGCGGTCCAGCGCGGGGGAGGTATGGGGTCCGTTGGCCTTGGTATCCATGGGTTTCACTTCAAACGGTTGGAAAGAAATTGCTGCAAGCGTTCGCTGTTGGGGTGGTCGAGGATCTCGGCACCGCCTTGTTCCTCGACCCTACCCTGATGCAGGAACAGCACTTGGCTGGACACCTGGCGGGCAAAGCCCATCTCGTGGGTGACCATCAGCATGGTACGGCCTTCCTCGGCCAACGTCTGTATGACTTTGAGGACTTCTCCTACAAGTTCTGGGTCCAGTGCGGAGGTGGGTTCGTCGAACAGGATAATTTCCGGTTCCATCGCCAGGGCGCGTGCGATGGCCACGCGCTGTTGCTGGCCGCCGGACAGAAATGCCGGGTATTGATCCGCCACGCGGCCGGGCAGGCCGACTTTGTCCAGGTACAGGCGCGCACGTTGTTCCGCCTCGGCCGCGCTCACCCCCAGCACTCGGCGCGGGGCCATGGTGATGTTCTCCAGCACGGTCATGTGGCTCCACAGGTTGAAGTGCTGGAACACCATGGCCAGGCGCGTGCGCAGGTTCTGCAATTGCGCCTGATGCGGTGCGCGGGTACCTGCGCGGCCTTGTTGCATTTGAATGCTGATGCCGTCCAGGGTGATGACCCCGGCGTCCGGCTGTTCCAGAAAGTTGATGCAGCGCAGCAGGGTGCTTTTGCCCGAGCCGCTGGCGCCGATCAGGCTGATCACATCGCCGTGGCGGGCGTTGAGGGACACGCCCTTGAGCACCTCGTGTTCGCCGTAGCGTTTATGGATGCCTTCGACCTGGAGCTTGACGGCAGCGGTTGCGGTTTTGGCCGCGGGAATATCGACAGGATAGGTGGCCAGGGCCTGCGCGGACTGATTCATGGGTTAGCCTCGGGTAGGAACAAGAAAACGCATCCAGCGACGTTCGGCCAGTCGAAACAGGCCCACCAGTGCAAAGGACAGCAGCATGTACAGCAGGGCCGCGATACCGAAGGCCTGGAAGGTCAGGAAGGTTTCGGCATTGGCGTCGCGGGCCACTTTGAGAATGTCGGCGACCGTGGCGGTGAACGCCAGCGACGTGGCGTGCAGCATCAGGATCATTTCGTTGCTGTAGGCCGGCAACGCACGGCGCAAGGCCGCCGGAACCACCACAAACAGATTCAGCCGCCAGCCGTGCAGGCCATAGGCGCGCGCGGCTTCGATCTCGCCGTGGGGAATATTGCGGATAGCGCCGGCGAAGATTTCCACGGTGTAGGCGCAGGTGTTGAGCACAAAGGCCAGCAGGGTGCAGTTCAATGCATTGCGGAAAAATTGATTGAGCAGGGCGTTGTCCTGCACCACCTCCAGGCTGTACAGCCCGGTGTAGCAAATCAGCAGTTGGATATACAACGGCGTGCCACGGAACAGGTAGGTGTACATCTCGACCGGCCAGCGCAGCCAGAAATGCGCCGAGACCCGGGCCAGTGCCAACGGGATCGACAGAAAAAGCCGAGTACCACCGAGACAATGAACAGCCATAGCGTCATGGCCACGCCGGATAACCCCGCGCCATCGCTGAACACGTAGGCCAGGCCGTATTGCTGGAACAGTTCGATCATCGCGCCATCCCCTTGATGCCGAGGTTGTAGCGCCGTTCGAGGCGCTTGAAGATGCGGTTGGAGAGGGTGGTGATCACCAGGTACACCAGGCCCGCGAGGATCAGGAAGTACAGCGGCTCGCTGGTGGTCTTGCCGGCGTTTTGCGCGGCCTTTACCAGGTCCGACAGGCCGATGATCGAAACCAGCGCCGTGGACTTGAGCAGCACCAGCCAGTTATTGCCCAGACCCGGCAGCGCAAAGCGCATCAATTGCGGGAATAGCACCAGATGGAAACGCTGCCAGCGGCTCAGGCCGTAGGCGGTGGCGGCTTCCAGTTGGCCGGCCGGCACGCTGAGGATCGCGCCACGGAAGTTCTCGGTGAAATATGCCCCGTAGATAAAGCCCAGGGTGATCACCCCAGCGGTGAAGGGGTCGATTTCGAAGTAGTCCCAGCCGAAGGTTTCGGTCAGGTCGTTCAGCCACAGTTGCAGGCTGTAGAAAATCAGCAGGATCAGCACCAGGTCCGGCACGCTGCGGATCAGCGTGGTGTACAGCGTGGCCGGTATGCGCAGCCATTTGGCGCTGGACAGCTTCGCGCCGGCGGCAATCAGGCCCAGGGCGAGGCTCAGGGCCAGTGCGAGGAACGCCAGCTTGAGCGTCATCCAGGCACCCTGGGCCAGCATCGGGCCGTAGCCGTGCAGGTTGAGAAAGTCGTTCATCGGAAGAATCTCTGAAGGGCGCAGACATACCCTTGTGGGAGAGGCTTTTGGGGAGGGGGCTTGCTCCCGATAGCGGTGGGTCAGTCAATACATGTGCCGACTGGCGCGCCCTCATCGGGAGCAAGCCCCCTCCCACATAAGCGATCTCACACAGGGAATTGTGATGGCTTACTCGTGGTAGATGTCTTGGTCGCCGAAGTACTTTTGCTGGATCTGCGCATAAGTGCCATCGGCCTGCACGGCAGCGATGCCCTTGTTGATCAGCGCACGCAGTTCCTGATCGTTCTTGCGCAGGCCCATGGCGATGTCCAGGGGCAGGGTCGGGTCCTTGAAGGCCGGGCCGGTCTTGAAGTCGGCGCCTTCAGGCTTGGACAGGAAGTTGAGCTGCGCTTCGAGCTTGTCGGTCAGGGTGGCGTCGAGGCGCCCGTTCTGCAGGTCGGCGTAGTTCTGGTCCTGGGACTGGTACGCCTTGACCTGGGCACCGAGCCTGGTCAACTGCGCGCGGGCATAGGCTTCCTGCAGCGAGCCTTGCAGCACGCCGACCTGCTTGCCCTTGAGCGATTGCGGGGTGTCGCCGAAGTCGGCATTTTTGCGGGTGATCACCGAAGTCGGGCTGAGGAACAGGCGGTCGGTGAAGTCGATCTGTTTTTCGCGGGCCGGGGTCACGGCCATCGACGACATGATGGCGTCGAACTTACGCGCGCGCAGTGCCGGGATCATGCCGTCGAATTCGTTGTGCACCCAGGTGCATTTCACTTCGAGCTTGGCGCAGATCGCATTGCCTAATTCGATATCGAAGCCTTGCAGGCTGCCGTCGGCGGCGACGGATTCGAAGGGAGGGTATTCGGGGAACACGCCGAAGCGGATTTCTTTCCATTCCTGGGCGTGGGCGGCGGTGGCGCACAGTGGCAACAGCAACGCAGCGATGAGTGATCGCAATGGGGTCATGGTGTAGTCCCTATATTTTGTAATTGATGTCAGGGCAGTAGAAAAAGGTGCGGCTTACATGCATTGGGTGACGCTTTGGTCGGGCTCAGAATGCTTCATGATGGTGCGTTTTTTGTGTCGTTTACCCCGTGCGCAAAGGGCAAATTGCGCTGTTAAAAAGCGCAATGCAGCGGAATCGGCTGCCGCACGCGCTAAATCGGCTTTTACTCGTCGAAATCTGACCTGGCCTGGGCGCAAAGCGGCAGGCCAGAGCGGTCTCAGGCGCGCTTTTTGTGCTGTACGCCGGGCTGTTGGGCCAGGCGTGCGAACAGGTCCTTGGGGTCGGCGAGGTCAGGCACCAGCTCCAGCTCGCGGCCTACATCCAGGGCCTGGGCCACGTCCAACACGTAACGCAGGGCCGAGTAGTCTTCGATGGCAAAGCCCACCGAGTCGAACAGCGTGATCTGGCGTGGGTTTTCGCGGCCGGGTTGCTGGCCGTTGATCACTTGCCACAGTTCGGTCACCGGTGAGTCTGGCGGCATGTGTTGGATCTCACCTTCGATGCGGCTTTGCGGTTCGTACTCGACGATCACCCGGGCGCGCTCGACGATGCGGCGGTCCAGCTCGGTCTTGCCCGGGCAGTCGCCGCCCACGGCGTTGAGGTGCATGCCCGGCTCGATCATCTCGTTGGTGAGGATGGTGGCGTAGGCCTTGTCGGCGGTCACGGTGGTGACGATGTCCGCGCCTTTGACCGCTTCGGCCACGCTGGCGGCCAGGATCACCTTGATCGCCGGGAACGCCTTGAGGTTGGCCGCCAGCTTGGCGGTGGCCTTGGCGTCGATATCGAACAGGCGAATTTCATTGATGCCGAGCATGGCGTGGAAGGCCAGGGCCTGGAATTCGCTTTGGGAGCCGTTGCCGATCAACGCCATGCTGCGGCTGTTGTCGCGGGCCAGGTAGCGCGCCACCAGCGCCGAGGTGGCGGCGGTGCGGATGGCGGTGGTCAGGGTCATTTCCGCCAGCAGTACGGGTTTACCGGTGTCGACATCGCCCAGGGCGCCAAAGGCCATGACGGTGAGCATGCCGGCCAGGGTGTTTTTCGGGTGACCGTTAACGTATTTGAACGCGTACAGCGACGCGTCGGACACCGGCATCAGCTCGATCACGCCCTCCGGCGAGTGGTTGGCCAGACGTGCGCATTTTTCGAAATCCTGCCAGCGCAGGTAGTCGGCGTGGATGTATTCGGCCATCTCGCTGATGCAGGTTTGCAAGCCTTTTTGCGAGACCAGGTAGCTGAGGTCGTTTACGTCGATATAGCGGGTCATGGCAAGACTCCTTATTGAAATGAGGCGCGGGCGGGCAGATGGACTTCCGCCAGCATGCAGCGGGCACTACCGCCGCCGATGCGTTCGATGTTGTCGATGTTCACCACCACCGGTCGCGTATGGCGTTCCACGTGTTGACGCTGGGCCGGTTGCAACGCGCCCCAGGCACTCGCGGACATCACCAGCAGCGGCTGGCCGTCGCGGTCATGCACTTCGAGCATGTTGCCGGCGAAGGCTTCCAACTGGTCGAAGTCCAGCGCGACGATGTCCTTGCCGGTGTCGCGCAGGGAGCGTTCCAGGGCCTGGCGTTCACCTTCGTCGGGCAGGGCTTGCAGGCACACCACCGAGAGGTCGCGGCCCACGCTCATCATCACGTTGCTGTGGTAGATCGGCGTGCGGTGACGGTCGACCGCGTGGAATACACACAGTTGGTAGTCGAGGCGTTCGGCGAATTGGCGCAGGGCGTCCTGATGAGTGCGCCCGGAGTGGCAGGCGTAGCTGATGCGGTGCTGGCGGTCGAGCACCATGCTGCCGGTGCCCTCGAGGAAGATGTTCTGCTGTTCCAGATGGCTGAGGTCAATGGTGTGCTTGACCGTAAAACGTTGCTCCAACACGTGCAGCACACCTTTGTTGCGCTCCAATCGTCGGTTCTGGCCTTCCATCGGGTACAGCACCAGGCTGCCGTCGGCGTGGCTGCTCCACCAGTTGTTGGGGAAGATCGAGTCGGGCGTGTGGGGCGCCGGGGTGTCTTGCACCACCAGCACTTCCACGCCGTGCCGGCGCAGGGTCGCGACATACCCGTCGAACTCTTCCAGCGCTTTGTGCTGTGCGTTGAGCGGGTCCAGGGGCTGGCGCTGGAAACGGTTGTTGATCGCGGTGTCCGGGTTGAAGGCAAAGCGCGCCGGGCGAATCATCAGGACGGTGTTGGTGGTTTGCATGGGGGCACGGGTCCATGGGGGATCTTGTGCCGCTATTTTGGGCGCTGTACGGGGTGAATCCCGGCTGAAACAACGCAGCGGTTCAGCCGGGAAAGCTGAAAAGGTGGGTGCGGCAGCCGAATCGGCTGCAGGATTGAAATAGGGTCAAACTGTGGGAGTGGGCTTGCTCCCTCCCACATTGGTATTGTGGTGTTTGTCATAGTCGTGTCAGGCAGGAGGAATCATGTCTACCGCCGTTCGTCTCGCTCAGCCCACCGATGCCGAAGGCATCAGCCAGGTCATATTAGCGGCCCTGCACAGCAGCAATGCGCGGGATTACCCGGCGGATGTGATCGCTCGAGTGGCGAGCAACTTCACCGCCGACGCTGTGCTGGAACTACTCAAGCGCCGCGTCGTGCTGGTGGCGGTCCAGGCTCAATTGATTGTCGCCACGGCGGCCCTTGAGGCGAACGTGGTGCGCTCGGTGTTCGTCAACCCGGCGCTGCAAGGGCAGGGCATTGGTCGCCTGCTGATGCTCGAGATTGAGGTGCGCGCCCGTGAAGCCGGGGTAACGGTGCTGAGCGTGCCGGCCTCGCTGACCGCCGAGCCGTTCTATACCAAGCTGGGGTTTCACACCGTGCGCGACGTCTACCACGGCAACGAGCGCACGCTGGTGATGGAAAAGACGCTGCTGTCGCGCCACCCCATCGGGCCGTATCGCGACCGTCAACACCGCACACAGGTGGTCGCGCTATGGCAGCAAGCATTTGGCTATGACACCGCGCACAACCTGCCGAGCCTGGCGATCGATAAGAAGCTGGCGGTCAATGATGGGTTGTTCTTCGTCGCGACGGATAAAAAAACGGTGATCGGCACAATTCTCGCCGGCTATGACGGCCATCGAGGCTGGCTGTATTCGGTGGCGGTGCACGCTGACTATCAGCGCCATGGCCTGGGTTCGTCGTTGGTGCGGCATGCGGAACAGGCGTTGGCGGCGCTGGGCTGCATGAAGATCAACCTGCAGATCACCGGCGGCAATGACGCAGTGGCAGGGTTCTATGAGGCGCTGGGGTATGCGGTGGAGCCGAGGATCAGTATGGGCAAGAAGATTGCGGCGAATATTCCCTGAACCCATGGCGGGCCCCATGTGGGAGGGGTGTAGCCCCCTCCCACAGGGTATTGCAGGGTGGCTGGATTAGACTTTTACGATCCAACCCGCTGGCGCTTCAACATCGCCGGTCTGCACGCCGGTCAGCTCTTTGTAGAGCTTCTGGGTGAGCGGGCCCACTTCGGTTTCGCTGTGGAACACGTGCAGCTGGCCGTTGTACTGGATGCCGCCGATCGGCGAGATCACCGCAGCGGTGCCGCAGGCGCCCGCTTCTTTGAAGTCGGACAGCTTGTCAATGAACACTTCGCCCTCGACCACTTCCAGGCCCAGGCGGGTCTGGGCCAGTTCGATCAGCGACAGGCGGGTGATGCCTGGCAGCACCGAAGGCGACTTCGGCGTGATGAACTTATTGTCGTGGGTGATCCCGAAGAAGTTGGCCGAGCCGACTTCTTCGATCTTCGAGTGGGTCATCGGGTCCAGGTAGATCGCGTCGGCGAACCCGGATTTTTTCGCTTCCGAGCCCGGCATCAGGCTGGCGGCGTAGTTGCCGCCGACTTTCGCGGCACCGGTGCCTTGCGGCGCGGCGCGGTCGAACGTGGAGATCTGGAAGTTGTGTGGCACCAGGCCGCCCTTGAAGTAGGCGCCAACCGGGATGCAGAACACCGAGAAGATGAACTCCGGCGCGGTACGCACGCCAATGTTGTCACCGGTGCCGATCACGAACGGGCGCAGGTACAGCGCGCCGCCGCTGCCGTACGGCGGGATGAATCGCTCGTTGGCCTTGACCACTTGTTTGCAGGCTTCGATGAAGTCCTCGGTGGGCACGTGCGGCATCAGCAGGCGGGCGCAGCTGCGCTGCATGCGCGCGGCGTTCTGGTCCGGACGGAACAGGTTGATCGAGCCGTCCTTGCAGCGGTAGGCCTTGAGGCCTTCGAAGCACTGCTGGCCATAGTGCAGGGCGGTGGAGCCCTCACTGATGTGCAGCACGTTGTCGTCGGTCAGGGTGCCAGCTTGCCATTCGCCGTTTTTCCAGGTCTGGAGAAACCGCTTGTCGGTCTTGATGTAGTCAAAACCCAGCTTGTCCCAATTGATGCTTTCGTTACCCATGACACCCTCTATCTCTGGTCAAGTCGGATTTTTTTCTGAATGGGCGCAACAATACTGCATTAGCCGGTGCCTTAGCACCCCCTTCAAAGGTGCAACGCGTGCCCCAATGCCCGCAGCGCAGCTTCCTGTACCGCCTCACCCAAGGTTGGATGGGCATGGATGGTGCCGGCCACGTCTTCCAGGCGCGAACCCATTTCCAGGCTCAGGCCAAACGCGGTGGACAGTTCCGACACGCCCACGCCCACCGCTTGCCAGCCGACGATCAGGTGGTTGTCACGTCGCGCCACTACCCGCACGAAGCCGGTTTTCGACTCCAGGGTCATGGCCCGGCCATTGGCGGCGAACGGAAAGCTCGACACGATGCAGTCCAGGCCGGCCGCCTTGGCCTCGTCCGGGGTCTTGCCGACCACCACCAGTTCCGGGTCGGTAAAGCACACCGCCGGGATGGCCGCCGGGTTGAATTCGCGGTGTTGACCGCTGATCAGTTCGGCCACCATTTCACCCTGGGCCATGGCCCGGTGCGCCAGCATCGGCTCGCCGCTCAGGTCGCCAATGGCATACACATTGCGCATGCTGGTCTGGCAACGGCTGTCGATCTTGATCGCCGCGCCGTGCATGTCCAGGTTCAGCGCTTCGAGGTTCCAGCCCTGGGTGTTGGGTTTGCGACCAACGGCCACCAGCACTTGATCCGTTTCCAGCGACAAGGTGTCGCCATTCGGGTCACGCACTTGCAGGCAGTGGTCGGCAAAGCCGATGACGCTGTGCTTGAGGTACAGCTTGACGCCCAGTTGCTTGAGGGATTCGCCGACCGGCTGCGTCAGTTCGGCGTCGTAGGCCGGCAGGATGCGATCCTGCGCCTCGACCACACTGACCTCGGCGCCGAGTTTGCGGTAGGCAATCCCCAGCTCCAGGCCGATATACCCGCCGCCCACCACGATCAGGCGCTTGGGCACGCGAGTCGGCGCCAGGGCTTCGGTGGACGAGATGATCGGCCCGCCAATCGGCAGCATCGGCAGGTTGACGCTGGTCGAGCCGGTGGCCAGCAGCAGGTGTTCGCACTGGATACGCTGGTCGCCGACATCGACGGTCTTGCCGTCGACCACCTTGGCCCAGCCGTGGATCACCTGCACTTTGTGCTTCTTGAGCAGCGCGGCGACGCCGGTGGTCAGGCGGTCGACGATGCCGTCCTTCCATTCCACGCTCTTGCGGATGTCCAGGGTCGGTACATCCACTTCGATACCCAGCGGCGAGCCCTGGCTGTGGTGCACGCTCTGCTGGAACTGCTCGGCCACGTGGATCAAGGCCTTGGACGGAATGCAGCCGATGTTCAGGCAGGTGCCGCCCAGCGCCTGGCCTTCCACCAGAACGGTCGGGATGCCCAGCTGGCCTGCGCGGATCGCCGCCACATAACCGCCGGGGCCGCCGCCGATAATCAGCAGCGTTGTTTGCAATGTCTGGGTCATGCCCTTACTCCAGGAACAGGCTGGCGGGTTGTTCGAGCAGGCCGCGAATGGCCTGGATGAATTGCGCCGCGTCCATGCCGTCGACCACGCGGTGATCGAACGAGCTGGAGAGGTTCATCATCTTGCGCACCACGATCTGGCCCTTGATCACCATGGGCCGCTCAACGATGCGGTTAACCCCGACAATCGCCACTTCCGGCAGGTTCAGCACCGGCGTGCTGACGATACCGCCCAGGGCGCCGAGGCTCGTCAAGGTAATGCTCGAGCCCGACAGCTCGTCACGACTGGCCTTGCCGTTGCGCGCGGCCGTGGCCAGGCGTGCGATTTCCTCGGCATTGCCCCACAGGCTGCGCGCCTCGGCGTGACGCACCACCGGTACCATCAGGCCCACATCGCTCTGGGTGGCGACGCCCACATGCACCGCGCCGAGGCGGGTGATGATCTGGGCTTCGTCGTCGTAACGCGCGTTGATCTGCGGGAAGTCGCGCAACGCCACGACCATGGCGCGCACGATGAATGGCAGCAGGGTCAGCTTGCCGCGCGTAGCGCCGTGTTTTTCGTTGAGGTGTACACGCAGCTCGTCCAGCGCGGTGACGTCGATCTCTTCCACATAGCTGAAATGCGCGGCCCGCCGGGTGGCGTCCTGCATGCGCTGGGCGATCTTGCGGCGCATGCCGATCACCGGGATCTGCTGTTCGTCGTTGCGTTCGGCGTAGGGGTTGGCCGCTGTTGATGGCCTGGACGAGCCTTGTTGCAGGTACGTCTCGAGGTCTTCATGCAGAACCCGGCCCGCCGGGCCGGTGCCTTGCACCAGGCGCAGTTGAATGCCCGCGTCCAGCGCATGTTTGCGCACCGCCGGCGAGGCCAGCGGGCGTTCATCGGCTGCACGGGCCACTGGCGCCTGAGCGGTCACCGCGACCGGCGCTGGTTTGCTTTCGACCGGTGCCGGCCTGGCTTCAGGCACAGGCGCTGCCTTCGGCGGCTCAGCCACTGTCGGCGCGTCCTTGGCGTTACCAGCGCCTTCCACTTCAATGCTGATCAAAATACTGCCCACGGCCATGACCTCGCCCGGCTCGCCGCCGAGGGAAATCACCTTGCCGTGCACCGGCGAGGGGATGTCCACCATCGCCTTGTCGGTCATTACATCCGCCAGCACCTGGTCTTCGACGACCAGGTCGCCGACCTTCACATGCCACTGCGACAATTCAACTTCCGCGATGCCTTCGCCGATGTCCGGCATCTTGATAACGTGCGTGCCCATTCAGACCTCCATGACCCGTTTCAACGCCGCGCCCACTCGGGACGGCCCTGGGAAATACGCCCATTCCTGCGCGTGCGGGTAGGGCGTGTCCCAGCCGGTGACGCGTTCGATCGGGGCTTCCAGGTGGTGGAAGCAATGCTCCTGCACCAGCGACACCAGCTCGGCGCCAAAGCCGCAAGTGCGGGTAGCTTCGTGCACCACCACGCAGCGGCCGGTCTTTTTGACTGACTTGACGATGGTCTCCAGGTCCAGCGGCCACAGGCTGCGCAGGTCGATGACTTCGGCGTCGATGCCGGTTTCCTCGGCGGCGACTTGCGACACATACACCGTGGTGCCGTAGGTCAGCACCGTCACGGCCGAACCCGGACGCACGATGGCGGCCACGTCCAGCGGCACGGTGTAGTAACCGTCCGGCACTTGCGCTTGGGGTGTTTCGACCACGGCGTTACCGGGCGGTCGTGATGGCCGTCGAACGGGCCGTTGTACAGGCGCTTGGGCTCCAGGAAGATCACCGGGTCATCGTTTTCGATGGATGCGATCAGCAAACCCTTGGCGTCATAAGGGTTGGACGGCATCACCGTGCGCAGGCCGCAGACCTGGGTAAACACCGCTTCGATACTCTGGCTGTGGGTCTGCCCGCCATAGATGCCGCCGCCGCAGGGCATGCGCATGGTCAGCGGCGCGGTGAACTGGCCGGCCGAGCGATAACGCAGGCGCGCGGCTTCGGAGATGATCTGGTCGGTGGCGGGGTAGACGTAGTCGGCAAACTGGATTTCCGCGACCGGTCGCAGGCCGTAGGCGCCCATGCCCACGGCCACGCCGATGATGCCGCTCTCGGAAATCGGTGCGTCGAATACCCGCGAGCTGCCGTACTTGGTCTGCAAGCCTTCGGTGCAGCGGAATACGCCGCCGAAATAACCGACGTCCTGGCCGAACACCACCACGTTGTCGTCGCGTTCGAGCATCACGTCCATGGCCGAGCGCAGCGCCTGGATCATGGTCATGGTGGTAGTGGTCATGGCGGTTTCCACTTCAATGCTGTTGTTGTGATCGTTCATGTCAGACCCCCAACTCTTGACGCTGGCGCTTCAAGTGCTCCGGCATCTCTTTGTAAACGTCCTCGAACATGGTCGCGGCGCTTGGAATCTGGCCGCCGGCGAGGGTGCCGTATTGTTCGGCTTGTTTTTGCGCGGCGATCACTTCGGCTTCCAGTTCGGCACTGACCGCCGCGTGTTCCTCTTCGGACCACTGGCCAATCTTGATCAAGTGCTGCTTGAGGCGCGCAATCGGGTCGCCCAGCGGGAAGTGGCTCCAATCGTCGGCGGGGCGATATTTGGACGGGTCATCGGACGTGGAATGCGGGCCGGCGCGGTAGGTGACCCATTCGATCAGGGTGGGGCCGAGGTTGCGGCGCGCACGTTCGGCGGCCCAGGTGGAGGCGGCGTATACGGCGATAAAGTCGTTGCCGTCCACGCGCAGCGAGGCGATGCCGCAACCGACGCCGCGTCCGGCGAAGGTGGTGGCTTCACCGCCGGCGATGGCCTGGAAGGTGGAGATCGCCCATTGGTTGTTGACCACGTTGAGAATCACCGGCGCCCGGTACACGTGGGCAAAGGTGAGGGCGGTGTGGAAGTCGGATTCGGCGGTGGCGCCGTCGCCGATCCAGGCCGAGGCGATCTTGGTGTCGCCCTTGATCGCCGAGGCCATGCCCCAGCCCACGCCCTGTACGAATTGAGTGGCGAGGTTGCCGGAAATGGTGAAAAACCCCGCGTCCTTCACCGAATACATGATCGGCAACTGGCGGCCCTTGAGCGGGTCGCGCTCGTTGGACAGCAACTGGCAGATCAGGTCCACCAGCGGCACTTCCGGGCCATCAGGATGCTTTGCTGGCGGTAGGTGGGGAAGCACATGTCGTCGATGTTCAAGGCCAGGGCCTGGGCGCTGCCGATGGCTTCTTCGCCAAGGCTTTGCATGTAGAACGACATTTTTTTCTGACGCTGGGCGACCACCATGCGGTTGTCGAAGATGCGCGTCTTGAGCATGGCGCGCATGCCCTTGCGCAGGATGTCGGCGGGAACGCCTTCGGCCCACGGGCCCAGGGCCTGGCCCTGGTCGTCGAGTACACGGATCAGGCCCTTGGCCAGGTCGGCGGTGTCGGCGGGTTCTACGTCGATGGCGGGTTTGCGCACCAGGCCCGCGTCGGTCAGGCGCAGGTAGGTAAAGTCGGTCTTGCAGCCTGGTCGGCCCGAGGGTTCGGGAACGTGCAGGCGCAATGGTGCATACGGCTGGTTCATGGCTTCTACGCTCGATCTTGTGAATTTCTTGTAGTGGGCGCGCTAGCTGACAGTCAGTCTTCGGGTAGAAGAAATCTTGTCCTACAACAATCATAGGCGGGGCGCAGAAGAATATTTATCTGTGTTTCGTTGCGCTGGGGCTCATTTGCGGATAAAAAAACTGCATAAACATAATAAACAGGTGATTTTGTCTCATGCGCAAACTGGACCGTACCGACATCGGCATTCTTAACGCCCTGCAGGAGAATGCCCGCATCACCAACGCCGACCTGGCCCGCTCGGTCAACCTGTCGCCCACGCCGTGCTTTAACCGGGTGAAGGCAATGGAAGAACTCGGCTTGATTCGCGAGCAGGTAACCTTGCTCGACGCCGACCTGCTGGGGCTGCACGTCAACGTGTTTATCCACGTGAGCCTGGAAAAGCAGAACGAGCTGGCACTGCAGCAGTTCGAAGGGGCGATCTCGGACCGACCCGAGGTGATGGAGTGCTACCTGATGGCCGGCGACCCGGATTACCTGATCCGGGTGCTGGTGCCGACGATCCAGTCGCTGGAGCGCTTCATGATGGATTTTTTGACCAAGGTGCCGGGTGTCGCCAACATCCGCTCGAGCTTTGCACTCAAGCAAGTACGCTACAAAACCGCGTTGCCGCTGCCGGCGAATGGCATCAGCCTCGGTTCTTGAATTAACACAAGACAGAATGTGGGAGGGGGTCCCCCCACATTGTTTAATCGCATTTCATAGTTGGTTGAGTGGGATCTTCAGGTAGGTCACGCCGTTCTCTTCCGCCGGCGGCATATTCCCCGCCCGCACATTCACCTGGATCGCCGGCAGCAGTAATGTCGGCATACCCAACCCGGCATCGCGCTGGGTGCGCATCGCCACGAACGCCGCCTCATCCACGCCGTCATGCACATGGATATTCCCCGCGCGCTGCTCGGCCACGGTGGTCAGGCATTTGGCTTCGCGACCTTCAGGCGGGTAGTCATGGCATACGTACAGTTGGGTGTGCGGTGGGAAGGCCAGCAACCTGCGCATCGACGCATACAACTGCCGCGCATCGCCGCCGGGGAAGTCGCAGCGGGCGGTGCCCACGTCGGGCATGAACAGCGTGTCACCCACCAGGATCAAGCGGTCGTCGATCAGGTAGGCCATGTCTGCCGGGGTATGCCCCGGTACATGCAGCGCCTGGGCTTTTATCGCGCCGATATGAAAGATTTCATCCGGCGCGAACAAATGATCGAACTGCGAGCCATCGGCGCGAAATTCAGGCTCCAGGTTGAACAGGTGCTTGAACACGTCCTGTACCTGGCTGATGCACTGGCCAATGGCGATCTTGCCGCCCAGCGTGCGGCGCAGATACGGCGCGGCCGACAGATGGTCAGCATGGGCGTGGGTCTCCAGCAGCCACTGCACCTGCAAACCGTGCTCGCGGACAAAGGCGATGACCTTGTCGGCCTGGCGCGTGTCGGTGCGCCCGGATGCCGGGTCGTAGTTGAGCACCGAGTCGACAATGGCGCAGGGGGCCGCCGTCCGCTGCATAGACGACGTAGGTGTAGGTCGACGACGCCTCGTCCAAAAAGGAATGAATCAACGCTGACATGACGGCTACCCCTGCTGCTGAAAAAAGTGATTACAATCACTTTACATTTACACATAATGTTTCGAGCTTAAGTGACGCAAAGGACCCGAGGCAAATGGAATCTACTCTGAGTGAAGGCGAAGTCGCCCAGTTGCGCGCATCGGCGTCCAAGGCCTGTGCCTTGCTCAAGGCCCTGGCCAATGAGGATCGCTTGTTGATCCTGTGCCAACTCACCCAGGGCGAGCGCAACGTCGGTGAGTTGGAAACCATGACCGGCGTGCGCCAGCCCACGCTGTCACAGCAGCTGGGCATCTTGCGTGATGAAGGGTTGGTCGCCACCCGTCGGGAAGGCAAATACATCTTCTACGGGTTGGCCAGCCACGAAGTGATTCAAGTGATGAAGACCCTGTCCGGCCTGTACTGCGGCGCGGTGATAAAAAGCTGGGCGTGACGCCATACGGCAGCGACCCTTGTGTGCATTGACGATAAAAGGCAATAGACCATGACCGACCAACACTGGGGCCCAACCATCAGTGGCGATATCGTCGTCATCGGCGGCGGTTCGGCAGGCATCGGCCTGCTGGCCAGCCTGCTCAAGCGAGACCCGCACCTGAATATCACCCTTGTCGAACCCAGCGATCACCACTGTTACCAACCGGCCTGGACCCTGGTCGGCGGTGGCGCCTACGACATTAAAAAGACCCGTCGCCCCCTGGCGGACGTGCTGCCCAACGGTGTCACCTGGGTGCAGGCGGCCGTCACTGAGCTGCTGCCGGACGAACACACCCTGGTACTCGACAGCGGCCAGCGCGTCACCTGGAACAACCTGATCGTCTGCCCCGGCCTGCGCCTGGCCTGGGAAAAAATCGAAGGCCTGGAAAACACCCTGGGCCAGCACGGCGTCACCTCCAACTACCGCTACGAACACGCGGCCTACACCTGGCAATTGGTGCGGCAGCTCAAGGGCGGCAAGGCGATCTTTACCCAGCCGGCGATGCCGATCAAATGCGCCGGTGCGCCGCAAAAGGCCATGTACCTGTCTTGCGACCATTGGCTCAAGCAGGGCAACCTCAAGCACATCGACGTGGAATTCAACCTGGCTGGCGCAGCGTTGTTCCGGCGTGGCGACCTTTGTGCCGCCGCTGATGAACTACGTAGCAAAAAATACAACGCGCGCCTGGCCTTCAATGCCAACCTGGTAAAGGTCGACGGCCCGGCACGCAAGGCCTTGTTTGAAGTGAAGGACGCCGAGGGCAATGTCACCGTCGAGGAAAAATCCTTCGACCTGTTGCACGTTGTTCCCCCGCAGGTCTCCCCGGACTTTATCCGCCACAGCCCACTGGCCGATGCTGCCGGCTGGTGCGAAGTGAACCCCCACAGCTTGCAACACCTGCGCTACCCGCACATTTTCGGCCTGGGCGATGTGTGCGGCACCACCAATGCCAAGACCGCCGCCGCCGTGCGCAAACAGATCGTAGTGGTTGCCGAAAACCTGCTGGCCCTGCGCAAGCAGGCGCCGCTGCCGCTCAAGTACGACGGCTACGGTTCCTGCCCGCTGACGGTAGAGAAGGGCAAGGTGGTACTGGCCGAGTTCGGCTACGGCGGCAAACTGCTGCCGACGTTCCCCCTCGACGCTACCAAGGCGCGGCGTTCGATGTGGTTCCTCAAGGCCACGCTGCTGCCGTGGTTCTACTGGAACGGCATGCTCAAGGGGCGCGAGTGGCTGACCCGCTTGAGCAAGGTGGACTGAATGCTGCTGGCCAGTGTGTTGGGGTTGTTGATGGGCCTGGTCATGGGCCTTACCGGCGCGGGTGGCGGCATCCTCGGCGTGCCGGCGTTGGTGCTGGGCCTGGGCTTGAGCATGACCCAGGCCGCGCCGGTGTCGTTGCTGGCGGTGGGCGCGGCGGCGGCCGTCGGTGCGATTGATGGCTTGCGCCACGGCCTGGTGCGTTACCGCGCCGCGCTGCTGATCGCCTTGCTCGGCGCACTGTTTTCGCCGTTGGGAGTGTTTGTCGCCCATCAACTGCCGGAGCCGTTGCTGATGGGCCTGTTCAGTGCGCTGATGGTGCTGGTGGCCTGGCGCATGTTGCAGCGGGAAAAAGTCGACGCCGGGCCGAGCGACCATGGCGCCGCGTCCTGGGGCCAGAAGAACTGCATGCTCAACCAGCAGACCGGGCGCCTGGCCTGGACCGCCAAATGCAGCGCCACCCTGGCTGCGCTCGGCGCCGTGACCGGCGCGGTGTCCGGTTTGCTTGGCGTGGGCGGCGGTTTTCTGATCGTGCCAGCGTTCAAGCAGCTCACCGATGTACAGATGCGCGGCATCGTTGCCACGTCGCTGATGGTCATCAGCCTGATTTCGCTGATCGGCGTGGCGGGGGCGTTGCATGCCGGCGTGCGCATCGAACCGGTCGGGTGGATGTTCATCGGCGCCAGCATCTTCGGCATGCTGGTCGGCCGACGCCTGTGTTCGGTGATCCCCGCGCGTGCCTTGCAGGTGGGGTTTGCCGGCCTCTGTGTACTGGTTGCCGTGGGCATGTTGGCCAAGGCCGGTCTTACGCATTAAGTGCCGGGCCTGCGAGCGGGCCCGTCTTACGCCAGAATTGCCGGGCACCCGCTGCCCGCCCAAAGCACCTTCAAACCACGGCCAAGGCAGCGTAGGCCGTGGCCTGGCGCCTTTCGATAATCGCCTCCGACATCAAGTCCCCGTTGCGGAGCGCGTTATGCATAACAATAAAAATGTCCCCCTGCGTCTGTTACCTGCGTTTATCGTCGGCCTGAGCCTCAGCCCGTTGGCTGGCGCCGAAATCATGCTGTACGACAAGGACGAAACCACCTTTTCCACCGACGGCTACATCAACGCTTTCTACGTCAACAGCGATGTGGACCGCGCCGGCGACCAGTACGACCGCCGTCAATCCCGCGTGAAGATGGGCTTTCTGCCCAACTACCTGGGCTTCAACATGAGCAAGCAGGTCGACGACCTCAAGCTCGGCGCCCGCGCCTCGTTCTGGGTCACCATCAACGACAGCGAAACCAACGGCACCGACACCGCCATCGACGTGCGCCAGTTCTACGGCACCGTGGCCAACCCCGAGTGGGGCGAAGTGCTGATCGGCAAGGACTTCGGCCTGTTCGCCCGCTCCAACATCCTGCTCGATGAACTGCTCGCCGGTTACGGCCAGGTCAGCGACAGCCTCGGCCTGGTGGACGGCGGCGGAGTGTCGTTCGGCAATATCGGCAGCGGTTACCCGTACCCGTTCCCCACCTCGCAGATCACCTATCGCACTCCGGTGATGGACGGCCTGCGCGTGGCCGTCGGCATCATGGACCCGGTCGACACCAACGACAGCAGCGCCGTGGGCAAGGCCTACCAGGAGAACCCGCGCACCGAAAGCGAGGTCACCTACCAGTTCGACCTGGGCGGGGCGAAGATCTACAGTTGGCTCAACGGCAGCTACCAGACCTCCGATAACACCGACTCCTCCGTGGCCTCGGTCACCTCCAAGGGCCTGGGTTATGGCGTGCAAGCCAAAATGGGCGGCTTGTCGCTGACCGGTTCCGGCTTCCAGGCCAAGGGCATCAACCCGTTCTTCACCAACAATGCCGGGGAAGCCACCCTGCGTAATGTGGACAGCAACGGCTACCTGGTGCAGGGCTCGTACAAACTGGGCAAGAACCGCCTGGCGCTGTCCTACGGTAAAACAAAGGATGACGGCAACGGCGTGGTGGGCAGTGGCGCGGATTATGAGACGCGCGGGGTTGCGCTGTTTCATGACGTGAACGACAACCTGAAGCTGGTGGCCGAGTACAACCAGTTCCAGATCAAGGGGCATGACACCAGCGCCCAGAATGAAGACACCGATACCTTCGCCGTTGGTGCTGTCTTGACTTGGTAATGCGGTTAACTGTGGGAGGGGCGGTGCGACGATTCGACTTGCCCCTCCCACATTTTGATCTCCATCAGTCTTGAGAGAGTCATCCCATCGCATCCCCCTACCCAGTACACAAGTAGCATAGGTCCCGCCCCCAGCCCTTCGTACACTCATGCCTCAGAGGGGGAACCAACGATGCATAACAGTGAAGGCGTAGTCAGCGCCATGTCCCAGGCCACCGACGCGGGGCAGGCGGCTGAGGAGTTGGCCCGCCAACTGCTGCACCCCTACCTGGGGTTTGTGCTGTTTTTCTGTTCGGCTTCCTACGATTTGCAGGCGTTGGGCCAGGCCTTGCAGCAGTGTTTCGGCAATGTGCGCGTGGTGGGTTGCACCAGCGCCGGCGAGATCACGCCCCAAGGCTACGGCCGCAATTGCATTACCGCGATGGGTTTCAACCATGCGCATTTTTCCATCGCCACCGAGCTGATCGACCAGGTCGAGCACTTCAGCCTGATCGACGCCCAGCACATGGTCGAACGGCTGGTCGGCGGCTGTCGCAGCAATACCCTGGCCCCCATCAAAGGCAACACGTTTGCCCTGACCCTGCTCGATGGCCTGTCCAGCCGCGAAGAGATGGTGCTCGCCGCCCTCAGCGCCGCCCTTGGCGATATCCCGCACTTTGGCGGCTCGGCCGGCGACGACAACTTCCTCACCCACACCCACGTCTACTTCAACGGCGCCTTTCACAGCGGCGCGGCGGTGGTGGTGCTGGTCAATACCTGGCTGGATTTCGAAGTGTTCACCACCCACCACATCCTGCCGCGTGCCGAAAAACTGGTGGTGACCGGTGCCGACAGCCCCTCGCGCCGGGTCTACGAGCTCAACGCCGAACCCGCCGCCGAAGAATACGCGCGGCATATCGGCGTGGCGGTGGCCGACCTCGACCATCGGGTCTTTGCCGCTCACCCGCTGGCGGTGCGCATCCATGACCAGTACTACGTGCGCGCCATCCAGCAGGTGCATGAAGACCTCAGCTTGAGTTTCTACTGCGCCGTGGAAAACGGCATCGTACTGACCGTGATGAAGCCAGGCCCGATCCTGCCCAACCTGGACAGCCTGTTCGACGGCCTGCAGTCGCGCCTCGGCGAACTCTTGCTGACCATCGGCTGCGACTGCTTCCTGCGCCGCCTGGAATTGGAAGACGCCGGCAACCTGGAACAGATCGGCAGTTTCCTGCAAGCCAAACGGGTGATGGGCTTCAACACCTACGGAGAACAGTTCAATGGCATGCATATCAACCAGACCTTCACCGGGGTCGCCATTGCCAGAGGCCGGCGCTGAACTGCTCGCCCAGGTTGCCCAGCTGCAACAGGACAACCACAAGCTGGCCCGGATCAACGCCGCGCTGATCGAACGCATCGAGTCCGGCATGAGCCAGGGCAATAACCCGTACACCACCTTCCAGCATTCGGTGGTGCTGGCCGAGCAAGTGCGCGAACGTACCGATGCGCTGAACCAGGCGATGGCCGAACTCAAGGCCAGCAACCACCTGCTGATCAACGCCCGGCTGCGCGCCGAAACCCTGCGCGGCGAACAAGTGGCGGCGCAGAAAGCCCAGGAAAGCGAGCGCTGGATTCGCCTGATCACCGATAACGTACCGGCGCTGATCGGCTACCTGAATGCCGACCTGGTCTATGAGTTCACCAATAAAGTCTACGAAGAATGGTACTGCTGGCCGCGCGGCATGATGCTCGGCCAGAGCCTGCGCGAAGTGCACAGCGAACAGCACTGCCAGCGCCTGGACGCCTACGTCGCCCGCGCCCTGGCCGGGGAGAGCGTGACCTTCGAATTCGCCGAGACCAATATCAATAACCAGGAACGCTACATGCTGCGCTCCTACGTGCCGAACATGCTGGCCAGTGGCGAAGTGGTGGGGATCTTTGTGTTGATCCGCGACATCACCGAACGCCGCCGCACCGCTGAAGCGCTGCATCAGGCCTATCAGCACCTGGAACAGCGCGTCGCCCAGCGCACCTCGGAACTCACGGCGCTCAATGACCAATTGCTCAAGGAAATCGACGAGCGCCGGCGCATGGAAAGCCGCCTGCGCGAGGCCAAGCTGGAGGCTGAACAGGCCAACCTGTCCAAAACCAAGTTCCTCGCGGCCGTCAGCCACGACCTGCTGCAACCGCTCAACGCCGCACGGCTGTTCACCAGCGCCTTGTTGGAGCGCCCGAGTGAAAAACTGGTGCGCAACGTGAGCAATTCCCTGGAAGACGTGGAAAACCTGCTGGGTACCCTGGTGGATATTTCCAAGCTGGACGCCGGGGTGATCAAGGCCGATATCGCGCCGTTCGCCTTGAGCGAATTGCTCGATAACCTGGCCGTCGAGTACACCGAATTGGCCCGCAGCGAAGGGCTGGAGCTGCACTTCATCGGCTGTTCCGCGCTGGTGCGCAGCGACATCCAGCTATTGGCGCGGATCCTGCGCAACCTGCTGAGCAACGCGATTCGCTACACCTATCAAGGGCGCATTGTGCTGGGGTGTCGGCGCCAGCATCAGCGCTTGTCGATCCAGGTGTGGGACAGCGGCATGGGCATTGCCGAGGAGCGGCTGGAGGAGATTTTCCAGGAGTTCAAGCGCGGCGATGTGCAGCGCCCGGACCAGGATCGCGGCTTGGGCCTGGGGCTGGCGATTGTGGAAAAAATTGCCGGCATTCTGGGGCACCGCATCACAGTCAAATCCTGGCCGGGCAAGGGCTCGATGTTTGCAATGGAGGTGCCGTTGAGCGCCACCGCGCCCAAGTCATTGCCCCTGCCGTGCATGAGCGAGGCGTTGCTGGAGCGCTTGCAGGGCGCCCGGGTGTGGGTGCTGGATAACGACGCGGCGATCTGCGCAGGCATGCGCACCTTGCTCGAAGGTTGGGGCTGCCAGGTCGTGACGGCGTTATCCGAAGAAGACCTGGCGCGACAGGTGGACAACTACCATGCCGAGGCGGATTTGCTGATTGCCGATTACCACCTCGATGACGACCAGAACGGCGTCGACGCCGTGGCCCGCATCAACGCCCGGCGCGCCAGCGCCATCCCGGCGATGATGATCACCGCCAACTACAGCAACGAGCTCAAACAGCAGATCCGCGAGTTGGGGCACACCTTGATGCACAAGCCGGTGCGGCCGATGAAGCTCAAAACCGCCATGAGCCACCTGCTCGGCCGTCCCTGACAAACACAAAACCAGTGTGGGAGGGGGCTGTGTGGTTGCTGTGGGCTCAGCGGCGCAGGTAGGAGCCGAAATCGATATCTCCGGCACTCAATATCGCCTGCACGCGGTTATGCACATTCAGCTTGCGCAAGATCGCCGATACATGGGCCTTTACCGTGGTTTCGGCAATTTCCAGGGTGTACGCGATCTGTTTGTTCGACTCGCCCTTGGTCATGCGTTCGAGCACCAGCAACTGCTTGCGCGTGAGGGCCTGCAATAGCTCGGGGGCGAAGCCCGGGTTTTCGTTGAGGCGCCTGTGGGTGCCGGTTTTCTGGGTGCGGATGATGTCGGGCGGCAAGTACACATTGCCGTTGAGAATCTGCTGGATCGCCTCGGTCATTTGCAGGCGTGGCGAGGACTTGGTGATGAAGCCCACCGCGCCATAGGTGATGGCTTGCAGCACGATCTGCTTGTCCTGCTCGGCCGAGACGATCACCACCGGGATGGTCGGTGCCTCGTTGCGCAGGTTGATCAAACCGTTGAGGCCGTGCATGCCGGGCATGTTCAGGTCCAGCAGGATCAAATCGAGGTCATCGTGTTCCTGGGTCAGGGCAAGCGCGCTGTCCAGGTCGGCGGTTTCCATCACCTCGCTGCCGGGGAAGCCGTCGCTGATGACGTTGTGGATCGCCTCGCGAAACAGCGGGTGATCGTCGGCAATCAAGATCTTGTACATGGCCGTTCACCTTCTTGTTGTGGTTTTTTATTGAAAGGGTTCGGGTGTCGCAGCCGTCACTGGCAGTTGTGCCGCTTCCCAGGCATCCAACCCGTCGCGATACCAATACACAGAGGTATAGCCCAGGTTGGCGGCACGTTTTACCGCGTTCCAACTCAGCCAGCAATCGGCGCGGCAATAGAACACCAGCGGGCGTGCGAGGTCGCCGTCGGTGAACTTATACAGGTGGCGCACGAAGTACCCCTGCCACTCGGGCGTGAGGTCGCCGTCGCCGGTGTTGGCCAGCCAGTGGCTGCCGGGCAGGTTGGCGTGGGGCTGGTCTTCGATGAAGCGACCTTGCAGCCATGGGCGGCGATACACGTCAATCAGCACCGGCGCCGGCGTTTGCTCGAGCAGGGTTTGCAGGGCCGGGGTGTCGACAACGGCCGCCCCCGGCAGTTGATCGGGCGTGGGGCTGCGGTACAGGCTGATGCGATAGCCGTCGGCGGAAAACAGCGGGGAGTCGGCCTGGGCGTTGACACAGAGCAGGCACAGTAACGCCAACAGAGGCAGTCGGGCAGGCAGCATGGCGGGTCAATCCTTATCGTTATGTCGCCATTACACGTGAGTCGCGCTGCCTTGGGAATGCGACGATAGACAGCAAAACCAGTACTAAAGTAGTAGTTTTGCCGCCCTCAGCCTTTTTTGCGCAGTGCCGCGTGCTGGGGGTTGAAGGTCAGCACCGCCAACAATGCGAACAACGCCGTCAGCCCCACGCACACCGCCATCGCCAGCCCGGCGAAGCGCTCATACAGGGCAAAGCGCACCAGTTCCACGGCGTGGGTAAACGGGTTGATCGCGCACAACCAGTACAACCCTTCGCTGGAGTCGCGCATCTTCCACAGCGGGTACAGCGCCGACGACAGGAAAAACAGCGGGAAGATCACGAAGTTCATCACGCCGGCAAAGTTCTCCAATTGGCGAATCGCATTCGACAGCAACAAGCCCAGGGCGCTGAGCATCAACGCCACCAGCAGCAACGCGGGCAGGGCGATCAACAGCCCCATGGCCGGCGGGCGCACGCCGTAAACCCAGGCAATGGCGAGGAACGCATACACCTGCAACAGCGAGATCAACGCAGTGGCCAATAGTTTGCTGCACAGCAAAAACGTGCGCGGCAGCGGGCTGGTCAACAGCACGCGCATGCTGCCCATCTCGCGGTCGTAGACCATCGACAGCGAGCCCTGCATGCCGTTGAACAGCAGGATCATGCAGGCCAGGCCGGGGATGATGTAGACCTCATAGGGGATGTAGGTGTCGTAGGGCTCGATCACCGAGATGCCCAGGGCCGCGCGGAACCCGGCGGCAAACACCACCAGCCACAACAGCGGGCGCACCAGCGCGCTGAGAAACCGCGTGCGCTGCAACACAAAGCGCAGCCATTCGCGCAGCACGATGCCGCGCAGGCACTGCCAATAAGCGTTCATGCCGTGGCCCCCGCAATGGCGGGGCGCGTCAGCCGGGCGAACAGGCTGCCCAGGTCATCGCCCTGTTGTTGAGTGAGCACATCGACTTGCCCGCTGGCCACCAAGCGGCCCTGATGCAGAACCATCAGTGCGTCGCTGGCCTGCACCTCATCCAGCAAGTGGGTGGTCCACAGCACGCTGATGCCGTGTTCGGCGCACAGGCTGCGCACGTGCCGGTTCAGGGCCAGGCGGCTGGCGGGGTCGAGGCCGACGCTGGCTTCGTCGAGCAGCAGCACGCGCGGCGCGTGCAGCAACGCGCGGGCAATTTCCACACGGCGCCGGTGCCCGCCGTTGAGTTCGCGAACCTTTTCGCGGCGTCGCTCAGTGAGGGCCTGGCGCGCCAGTTCGGCTTCGACCCGCGTGTTGGCCTGGCGTCGCGACAAGCCATGCAGCGCGGCGTGGTAACGCAGGTTCTGCTCCACGCTCAAGTCCAGGTCCAGGGTGCTTTGCTGGAACACCACGCCCAACTGGGTGAGGGCGGCGCGCGGTGCCTCGCGCAGGGAATGCCCGCTCACGCGAATGTCGCCCGACTGCAGGTCATACAGCCGGGTCAGCAGGGCGATCAAGGTCGATTTGCCGGCGCCATTGGGGCCCAGCAACGCCGCAAATTGCCCGGCTGCGAGGCTGAAACCCACCTCGTTCAAGGCCTGGCGCGAGCCATAGGCGAAACTCAGCGCGCTGACCTCCAGGGCGCTCATGGCGTTACCACCACGCCCCAGGGGTAGCGCCCGACTTTACCGACTTGATCACCTTGAGGCTGTCCACATCGATCACCGACACATCACCGCTCACGCCGTTGGTGGCCAGCAGTTGTTTTTGGTCCGGGGTAAACGCCATCTGCCAAACGCGGCGGCCCACCAGCAGGTAGTCGAGGATCTCGAAAGTCTTGGCGTCGATCACCGCCACATGGTTGGCCGGGCCGAGGGCGACAAAGCCGTATTTGCCGTCGGCGCTGAGTTTGATGCCCACCGGTTGCACCTTGTCCGGGTGGACGCCCTTGATCTTGAACGTCAGGGTCTTGAGAACCGCGCGGCTGGCCACGTCGAGAATGGTCACGGTGCCGCCGATTTCCGCCGAGGCCCACAGCTGCGAGCCATCGCTGTTGAATTCGACAAACCGTGGGCGCTGATCCACCAGGGTGCTGTCGGCCAGGGTCTGGGTGCTGGTGTCGATCCAGTGCAGCATGTTCGTGGTTTCGCTGGTGTTCACCGCCCATTTGCCGTCCGGGCTCACCGCCATGCCCTCGGGCTCGACGCCGACGTTGATCTGGCCGAGCACCTTGGACGTCTCGGTGTCGATCACCGTGACCAGCGCATCGTCTTCGTTGGACACATACAACCAGCGGTTATTGGGGTGCAGGGCGAACTGCTCGGGGTCTTTGCCGGAGGGCAGTTCCTTGATGATCTTGCGCGTGGCCACGTCCATCACCTGCACACGGTCCGAGTCGCTGGCGCAGATGTACAGCAGCTTGTTGTCATGGGACAGCAGCAGGCCCCGCGGGCGCTGGCCGACCTTGAGCGTGTCGGTGACTTGCAGGGTCTGCAGGTCGATCAGGCTCAGGCTGTTGTCTTTTTCATTGGAGACCCAGGCGGTACTGGCCACGGCGTGCCCGGCGGCAAGCAGCAGGGCGCATGAGAGCAGGGTGCGGCGCATGGCGGATTCCTTATTATTGTGGGGTGGCGATCAGGGATAGCGGCACGTCACCTCGGGCTTGTCATAGCCCAGGCTGTCCATTTCATTGGTGGGGTGCAGGAAGCCGTCCTGGGGTGAGGTGCTCACCAGGGCGCGCGGTTGCACGATAGGAATCGGCTGGCGCAACTGGCCGTTCCAGGGGCGATAGCTGAGCTTGCGACCCTTGAAACCGTCCAGCGGCAGCTGTTCGCTGATCGCCAGTTGGCGGATCGCCATGGGGTCGGCCTGGCGTAACCGGCTCACTGCACTGGCAACGCTGCGCACGGCCATCCAGGCGGCGAAGTCGCGGTCGTTCATCCAGCGCCCGGTCAGGGCCTCGAAGCGTTTTTGCAATTGGGCCGCGCCGTAGGTCTCGACGGTTTTGTGCCAGCCGGTCGGCGTGAGGCCCTGCGTACCGGCGACGGGGCGCGGGTACCAGGTTTGATAGGGGACGTACTCGCCGAAGTCGCCGCGCTCATCGGCCACCAGCACCACCTCGTATTCGGCGGTCTGGGTGAACAGCGGCATATCCGCCTGGGCGCTGCGGCGTTGGTCGTTATCGAAACGCCAGGCTTTTTCCGCCACCAGTTGCACGCCAAAACGCTTGGCGGCGCGGCGCAGGGCGGCGGCGTAGGCCTGGTCGTCTTCGGTGGGGCCGACGATCAGCAGCGCCTTTTGCCATTTGCGCAGCACCAAAAACTGCGCCAGCGCGTCGGCGAGCATCGCGCGGCTGGGCAGGGTATGCAGCACGTTGCCCAGGCAGTCGGTGCTGCGCAGGCTGTCATCGGGGCTGCCGGCGTTGAACAACAGGCTGTCGGGCAGGGCGGCGCTGAGTTGACGCAGGCTGGCGGTGGGCGCGTTCACCACGAACAGGCGCAGGCCCTGGTCATGTTGCACCTTGGCGGCGGCAAGCAGCGCCTCGGCCGTGTCCACCGTGGCGCTGGCCAGGCTGTAGCGTTGATTGAGAAAGGCGCCGGTGCTGTTGCTGTCGATGATCGCCAGTTCGGCGCCGCGTTGCCCGGCATCGGCGGGTTCGGTAATCACATTCGACAGCAGCGGCCCAGGGTCAGGTCGATAGCCCAGGTAGCCGAGCTGCACCTGCAACGGCGTCTGGGCAGCCTGGCCGGTGGTGGCCCAGGCGATCGCCATCAGGCAGACCACGGCATAGGGGCGAGCTGGCGCATAAGGCACTCCATGACAGGTAGCGCCAGCATAGGAAGCCTTACGGTCGCTGCAAATATGCAGAAAGTACCGCCGAGCCAGTACCAAGGTAGTAGCCCCCCCGCGCGCTGCGCGGTTTTAGCATGGAGCACCACGGGCCTATTCACAGGAGTGACACCAGCATGCGCGTCTTGTCGGCCTTGTGGCGGATCAACCTGTGGGTGTGCGGCTTCTTCGTGCTGGTCACCTGTGCCTGCACTGCGTTGTTGCTGCACCAGGCCCTGGCGGATGTGGAACGCGAGCTGCAATCGGCCGAAGCGGTGGTGCACTACCTGAGCGAGACCGCCGAACGCGACCCCGCCAGCCTGCAACCCAGGCTCACCGCCAGCCTGCGCCATGTGCGCGTGCACTGGCTCAAGCCTGGCGAGACCGCGCAGGCGCCCACGGCGCAGGGCCTGGATGCCTGGCTCGGGCGCCTGTTGTTCGTCGAGGCACGGCGCACGGCCCAAGTGCTGGACTTACCGGACGGTCGACGCGTGTCCATCGCGGTAGACCCACGGGATGAAATCGACGAAGTCTGGGACTCCCTGCAACAACTGTTGGGCCTGTGCGCCCTGGCGCTGGCGCTGAGCCTGTTGACCATCCGCTGGGCGGTGCGCCGTGGCATGGGCGTGCTCGATGAGCTGCTGCGCGCCCTGCAACAGGTGTGTGCCGGCCGGCTCAATGTGCGCCTGCGCAGCGAAGGCGCGCCGGAAGCGCGGCAATTGGCGCTGCACTTCAATCGCATGACCCACGCCCTGGAACAGGCCCGCACCGACAACACCCAACTCACCCAAACCTTGCTGGCGGTGCAGGAGCAGGAACGCACCCACCTGGCCCAGACCCTGCACGACGACCTTGGCCAATACCTGGCCGGTATCCGCGCCCAGGCGTGCCTGTTGCGCCTGGTGGCCGATCAGCCGCAAATGCTCACGCGCACCGTGGGGTTGCTGGAGGCGCATTGCGAGCATTTGCAGCAAGGTTTTCGCGCGCTGGTTCACGACCTGTACCCGGTGGCCCTGCAACATCTGCCGATGGCTGAGGCGTTCGCCATGCTGGTGACGCAGTGGCAGGCCAGCCATGGCATCCCGTGCCGGTTGCAGGTCAGTGCCGATCTGCCGGCGCTATCCGGCGCCAGCAAGACCCACCTGTATCGCCTTCTCCAGGAAGCCCTGACCAACATCCTGCGGCATGCCGACGCCAGCCAGGTGCGCGTGCGCCTGCAGCATCGCGGTTCACGCCTGCGCCTGTGGGTGCGCGATAACGGACGCGGCGCAGACACCCCCCAGCAGCCCGGCGTGGGCCTGCATTCGATGGCCGAACGCGCGCGCTGCCTGGGCGGCGAACTGAAGATCCTCAGCCACCCCGGCGCCGGTTGGGCGCTGGCGTTGAACATGCCATTGGAGGCCGGATGAATATTCTGTTGGTGGATGACCACGCCGTGGTGCGCCAGGGTTACGCCAGCCTGTTGCGCGCCGTGCTGCCGGCGGTCGAGGTACGCGAGGCCGCCAGTGGCGAAGAAGCGTTGAGCCGGGTGCAGGAAGCGGTGCCGCACCTAGTGATCATGGACTTCGGCCTGCCGGGCATCAGCGGCCTGGAAACCACCCGCCGCCTGCGCCAGCGCCTGCCGCAGCTGCGCGTGCTGTTTTTCAGCATGCACGACGAATTGCCGCTGGTGCGCCAGGCCCTGGAGGCCGGGGCCTGGGGCTACCTGACCAAAAGCTCGGCGCCCGAAGTGTTGATCGAAGCGGTGCGGCGCATCCTCGACGGCCACGCCTACATCGAACAGGCCCTGGCCACCGAACTGGCCTATACCCCCAGCGATCAACGCCTGCAGGGCATGACCCCACGCGAGCTGGAAATCTTCCTGATGCTGGCCAAGGGCACCCCCACCCGTGCGATAGCCGACCGGCTCAATATCAGCAGCAAGACCGTGTCCAACCACCTGACCCTGCTCAAGAGCAAATTGCAGGTCAGTTCCCATGCTGAACTGGTGCATTTGGGAATCGACATGGGGGTGGTGCGGGTGGCTGGATAAGCGGGCCAGCGTGTTTGACGGGAGCCTGAGATCAAAAGCTCGGGCAACAGCAAAAGCCAGAGCTGAGGCTGGCTGAGCTCTATTTGATCGATGGAGATAAAACTGTGGGAGGGGGCTTGCTCCCGATAGCGGTGGGTCAGTTGACGTATCTGCAACTGATGTACGGCTATCGGGAGCAAGCCCTCTCACATTTGAATGGCGGTGTGCTAACGGTCCCAGGTGGTGGGGCAGTCCGTGCAGCCCTCCAGGTTGGCGTCCTGGAAGTTCGCGTAGTGCTGGCGACTGCCGGTGAGTGTCGCTTTTTCCAGGTTGCTCTCGCCAAACTTGGCTTCCTGCAAGTTCGCGTCACGCAGGTCTGCCCCTTGCAGGTCCGCCTTGCTCAACCAGGTCATTTCCAGATCCGCTGCACGCAGGTTGGCCTTGTGCATCTTCGCTCCCCGACAGCCGTGCGAATTGCAGGTAGGCCGCGCTGAGGTTGGCGTTTTCAAACTGCGCGCCCTGGGCAAACAGGCCCCAACCCTGGATCGCTATCAGCGTGGCGCCGGTAAAGTCGGCCAGGCGCAGGTTGCTTTGTTGCAGGCTGGCGCGGGTGAGGTTGGCGCCTTGCAGTTGGGCTTTTTCCAGGTTGGCCAGGTCGAGCGTGGCGTGGCGCAGGTCCGCACCGCGCAGGTCGGCGCCGGCCAGGTTCATGTTGCCGAGGTTCTGGTTGCGCAGGTTGGCACCCTGCAGGTTGGCGCCGGGGCATTGGCTGTGTTCGGCGATGGTGCAGCCGTTGATGATCAGCGGGGCGTCGTCGCCATCATCGGCGTGGGCCAGGGGCAGGGCGAGCAGGAGTAACAAGGGTATGTAGTTCATCACGAGACCTCTGGGGATCCTGTAGCGAGCGAGCTTGTGGGGTGAGCGGGCAAGCCCGTTCACCACAAAAAAGCGCGGCCCGGCATTGGTTGATGGGTTATTTCTGGGCGGTCTTGTTATCCCAACTCGGGATCTTGAACACCCAGAACGACCCACCCTGTGCCACCGGCTTGGTCAGCTCAGCCATGTCGCCGCCCCACAACGGCACCGCGCCGCCATAACCGACAGTCACGCCGATGTACTGCTCGCCATCCTGCTCCCAGGTGATCGGCGGCGAGACGATGCCGCTGCCGGTCTGGAACTTCCACAGCTCCTTGCCGGTTTTCGCGTCGAAGGCCTTGAAGAAACCGTCGCCGGTGCCGGTGAACACCAGGTTGCCCTTGGTCGCCAGCACGCCGGCCCACAATGGCAGGTGTTCCTTGTGCTCCCACACCACCTTGCCGGTGGTGGGGTTCATCGCCCGCAGGGTGCCGACGTGGTCGTCATACATGCGCTTGATGCGAAACCCCATGCCCAGGTACGCCGAGCCCTTCTTGTAGTTGACCTCTTCGGTCCAATATTCCTCTTTCCACTGGTTGCCCGGGATGTAGAACAGCCCGGTGTCCTGGCTGTAGGCCATGGGGTTCCAGTTCTTGCCCCCCAGGAACGGCGGCGAGACTTCCACCGGTTTGCCTTTGGTTTCGCCGGGCAATGGCTTGGCCGGGCGCTGGCCTTCGTTCTCGACCGGGCGGCCGGTCTTCAGGTCGATGTGGCTGGCCCAGGTGATGTTGTCCACGAACGGGAAGGCGTTCTGCAGCTTGCCGTTGTTGCGGTCGACCACGTAGAAGAAACCGTTGCGGTCGGCGTGGCCGGTGGCCTTGACCACTTTGCCGTCCTTGCCCTTGTAGTCGAACAGCACCAGCTCGTTGTTGCCGGAGAAATCCCACGCGTCGTTGGGGGTGTGCTGGTAGAACCACTTCACTTCACCGGTGCTGGGGTCGACGCCGACCTGGCCGGAGGTGTAGAGGCTGTCGAAGTCGTGGGGGTTGCCGTCCTTGGCCGTCCGCGCCCAGGTGTTCCACGGGCCGGGGTTGCCGGCGCCGACGATGATGGTGATTGGTCTCGGCATCGAAACTCGCGCTCTGCCAAGGTGCGCCGCCCCCGTGGCTCCAGGCTTCGACCTTGCCGGTTTCGGTGGTCGGGTCGTTCGGCCACGACGGTGCTTTCACGTCGCCGGTGGGCGTGCTGTCCTTGCCGTTCAGGCGACCCATGTGGCCCTCCACGAACGGGCGCATCCAGACTTCTTCGCCGGTGTCCGGGTCGCGCGCATACAGCTGGCCGACCACGCCGAATTCATCGCCGGAGCTGCCGTGGATCAGCAGTACTTTGCCGCTGACTTTGTCTTTGATCAGCACCGGGGCGCCGGTCATGGTGTAGCCGGCGGCGTGGTCGCCGAATTTTTTGTTCCACACCACTTTGCCGGTGTTTTTGTCGAGGGCGATCAGGCGCGCGTCGAGGGTGCCGAAGTAGATCTTGTCGCCGAAAATCGCCGCACCGCGGTTGACCACGTCACAGCACGGGCGAATG
This sequence comes from Pseudomonas sp. S3_A03, assembly GCF_054668275.1. Lineage (NCBI taxonomy): Bacteria > Pseudomonadati > Pseudomonadota > Gammaproteobacteria > Pseudomonadales > Pseudomonadaceae > Pseudomonas > Pseudomonas sp. S3_A03. The sequence continues at coordinate 1,890,346 of NZ_CP162753.1, read as the reverse complement.
TTGTCGGGCAGGCGGTGGTTGTACGTCCACAGGCGCTTGCCAGTCTTGGCGTCGAGGGCAAATACGCGGGAATAGGACCCGGTGACGTAGACCACGCCGTCGTTGACGATGGCCTGGGACTCCTGGCCGCGCTGCTTCTCATCGCCGAACGAATAGGACCAGGCCGGGGTGAGCTTGAACACGTTCTTGTCGTTGACCTGCGCCAGCGGGCTCCAGCGCTGGGCGTTGGTGCCCATGCCGTATTGCAGCACGTCCTGGGTGGTCAGGTGGTCGTTGGCGATGTCTTCCCAGGTGACGTTGCGCGTCGGTTTTTGGGTAGAAGGGGCAGGCTCGGCGGCGGCAAAGCCGGTGGCACTCAACGACAGGCTGCCGACCAGCAGCAAGGCCTGCACGGCAAGGCTCAACGGTGAACGGGCGGGTAGCGATCTTATTGTCATGGTTGCAGTTCCCAGTGGAGGTTTTGGCCTGCACAGGGTGGAGCGCCGGGGCATTGGGCGGATACGGAAAAGTCCCGCTGTGGCCGGGAAGACTTCCCGGACCGCCGCTGTTTTAGGCGTGCCCCTCAAGCCCTACTACCAAGGGAGGAGAGGCCGACCACCAAAGCAGCATACGGCCCATGCCCAGGGCTTTCTAAGATGGTTGCCATAGCCTCTGTAATGAGGTTTTGCGTGCAATTCTGAGGGCAAAATAATGACAACAAAACACAATGCCTGGCTCGTGGCTGGCCTGTTGGTGGGTGTGATCGGTGCCGGCTCCGCCTGGGCGCACGGCAACGTGGTTCCGCAAGCGGTGGAAACCAAGGGCCTGACCTCGGTCAAGGACGCCGGAGTACCGGTGGACGCCGATGGCTGGGCGGCGGTGAACCCGTACCGCACCTCGCCGGAACATGACAAAGCGGTGGAAATCGGCTCGTCCGCCTACAACCAGAACTGCGCCGCCTGCCACGGTCTGGAAGCCAAGTCCGGAGGTATCGCCCCGGACCTGCGCATGCTGGATGCGGGTGAGGCCGGTGATGAGTGGTTTGTCGAGCGTGTACGCCATGGCGCCGTGCGCGACGGCCGGGTGTATATGCCGAAAATGGCCGATTACCTGAGCCAGGAGGCCTTGTGGGCGGTGCGTACCTACCTGGACTCCGTGCACGTCGAGGAGTAACCCATGCGCCTGTTCGCGTATGTGCTTGGCCTGGCCCTGCTGTGTTGCCAGACGGCACAGGCGCAGGTGCGCGGCTATGACCAGATGATCGCCGACGGTGAGATCAAGGTGGCGGTGTACAAGGACTTCGCCCCCTACAGCTTCCAGGAGGGCAGCTCCCCACGGGGTGTCGACGTGGAGCTGGCCCAGGCCCTGGCCAAGGCCCTCGGTGTGCAACTGACGCTGATCTGGGCGCCGGCCGGCGAGAAACTCGACGACGACCTGCGCGACTACATCTGGCGCGGCAGCCCGTTGCACCACCAGCAACTGGCCGACCTGATGATGCGCGCGCCCTACGACCCTGCCTACGCACAAAAGCGCAACGACCAGGGCGAGTTGGAAAACGGCCACGTGGTGATGTTCGGGCCCTACCAGAACGAACAATGGCAGGTGGCGTATGACCGCCGACGCCTGGACAAGGTCGCCAGTGTGGCGGTGTTCGAGCAGCACCCGATTGGCGTCGAAGTCGACAGCGTGCCGTCGTTCTACCTCACCTCGGTATTCAACGGCATGCTCGCCGGCAAGACCCGTCACTACCCCGGCGTGCCCCAGGCGTTCGCGGCGATGAAGGCCGGCGAGGTCGACGCGGTGATGGCCATGCGCGGTGAAATCGACTGGCAGGTGCACGAGGCCCACGACCCGCAACTGGCCCTGGCGCAAAACGCTTACCCCAACATGGGCAAGCAGCGCTGGGAGATCGGCATGGCGGTGCACGAGAGCAATCGCCAGTTGGCCTATGCCGTGGAAGAGGCGCTGGAAGCGCTGATCCGCGATGGCTCGGTGCAGCGCATCTATAGCCACTATGGCCTGCAGTACGAAGTGCCCGACATGTACCAATAGGAGCAGGCGATGAACTGGCGACTGAGCTGCATATTGGCCTGCTGGCTGCCGTTGGCGGCGCACGCCGTGGAGGTCGACCCGGTGCCGTCGGTGATGTGGGCCTTCTACCACAAGCAGTTCCTGGCGGATGCGCCGTTTGTGTTCGACGAGCGGGTCAAGCTGCTGGCGCCGCCGTTCGCCGAGGATGCGCGCCAGGTGCCGCTGGAAATCGACGCCCGTGCGTTCAACGGCGAGGTGGTGAAGATCCTGGCCTGGGCCGAGCTGAACCCGCTGCCGAAGATTGTCGAGTTTGAACCCAAGGCCGGGGTGTTGCCGTGGCTGGCGATCCGTATTCGCATCGAACAGGCCACGCCGTTGCGCGCGGCGGTACTCACCACGGACGGGCTGTGGCACGTCGGCTCGACCCTGATCGACGCCGCCGGTGGTGGCTGCACCGCACCCAGCGTGGTGCGTAGCCAACCGGGGTGGGAGGAGCATATCGGCGAGGTGCTCGGCGGGCGTTACCCACGTGGCGAATTCAGCCGGGTGCGCGTGCAGGTGGCGCACCCGATGGACAACGGCATGGTCAGCGGCATCCCGGAATTTTTTCTCAACCATGCGCAATTGCGTGGCCGGGATGATCAGGTGCTGGCCGAACTGGAGCTGTTCCCGGCGGTCAGCGAAAACCCCAACCTGGCGTTCGATATCGACGCGCCAGGGCCCACCCGCCTGGTGCTGCGTGACAACAGCGGCAACGAATTCGACGCGGCCATCCCCTGACCAGAAGGAGCGCGGCATGCGCTGGATTCTCTTGTTGTGCCTGGGCCTGAGCCTGCCCGCCCTGGCAGACCTCGACTACGCCCTCAAACCCCGACTGATCGCCGACGACACCTGGCTGCTCGAAGGCAGCACCGACAACTTTGCCAAGGCCAATGGCGGCAATATCGTCAACACGGCGTTCATCGTCACCGAGGCCGGCGTGGTGGTGATCGACACTGGCCCGTCGCGGCGCTACGGCGAAGCCCTGCGCCAGGCCATTGCCAAGGTCACCGCCAAACCGGTGGTCCGGGTGCTGATTACCCATCATCACCCCGACCATGCGCTGGGCAACCAGGCGTTCAAGGACGTCCCCATCGGCGCGCTGGCCGACACCACGCAGTTACTGCACGAGCAGGGCGACAGCATGGCGCAGAACCTCTACCGCATGGTCGGCGACTGGATGCGCGGCACCGAAGTGGTGTTGCCCACCCAGGTGCTGGAGCCCGGTGTGCTCAGCGTGGGCGGCCACGACCTGCGCCTGCTGGCACTCACCGGGCACACCGGCGCTGACCTGGCGATTCTCGACCAGAGTACCGGCGTGCTGTTTGCCGGTGACCTGGTGTTTTATCAGCGCGCCCTTACCACCCCCAACAGCCCTGGGCTGGCGGTGTGGCTGGCCGACCTCGACACCCTGCAAGCCTTGCCCTGGAGCCTGATCGTGCCCGGCCATGGCCCGGTGGCCAGCGATGCGCAGCCCTTCGCGCAGATGCGCGACTACCTCACCTGGCTCGATCAACTGCTGCGCGACGGCGCCGCCCAGGGCAGCGACATGGCCGAGATGATCCGCAGCCCCATCCCCGAGCGGTTCGCCGCGATCAGCCTGGGCCGCTATGAACTGATCCGCAGCGTCAGCCACCTGTACCCGCGCTACGAGCGCGCGCAGATGCAACGGGTGGATACCCGCTACTAAGGAACTAGCGATCTCGATACTGCGGTCAATTGTGACAATCGCCCCTGCGCCCAAGAATCTGCACCAGACCGGGAAAATTTCCCGGATATAACAAAACCGCAGAGGTAGCCGTCATGACCCAACCCGCACGTCGCCAACCCTTCGCCTTGAGTGTGTTGCTCGGTGCCATCCTGTTATCCGGCCAAACCATGGCGGCCGTGACCGACCAGGACATCCTCCAGGACCCGAAAACCCCCGGGCAGATCGTCACCAACGGCCTTGGCGTGCAGGGCCAGCGTTATAGCCCGCTCGATACGCTCAACGTGGACAACGTCAAGGAGCTGCGCCCGGTCTGGGCATTTTCGTTTGGTGGCGAGAAACAGCGCGGGCAGCAGGCGCAGCCGATGGTCAAGGACGGGGTCATGTACCTCACCGGTTCCTACTCGCGGGTGTTCGCGGTGGACGCGCGCACCGGCAAGAAGCTCTGGCAATACGATGCGCGCCTGCCCGATGACATCCGCCCCTGCTGTGACGTGATCAACCGTGGCGTGGCGCTGTATGGCGACCTGGTGTTCTTCGGCACCCTCGACGCCAAGCTGGTGGCCCTGAACAAAGACACCGGCAAAGTGGTGTGGAGCAAGAAAGTCGCCGACCACAAGGAAGGCTACTCGATCAGCGCCGCGCCGCTGGTGATCAACGGCAAACTGATCACCGGCGTGGCCGGGGGCGAGTTCGGTGTGGTGGGCAAGATCGAGGCCTACGACCCGAAAAACGGCGACCTGTTGTGGAGCCGTCCGACCGTCGAAGGCCATATGGGTTACGTCTACAAGGACGGCAAGGCCGTGGAAAACGGTATCTCCGGTGGCGAGGCGGGCAAGACCTGGCCCGGCGACCTGTGGAAGACCGGCGGCGCAGCACCGTGGCTGGGCGGCTACTACGACCCGGAAACCAACCTGCTGTTGTTCGGCACCGGCAACCCGGCGCCGTGGAACTCGCACCTGCGCCCTGGCGACAACCTCTATTCGTCGTCGCGCCTGGCGCTGAACCCGGACGACGGCACCATCAAGTGGCACTTTCAGAGCACGCCCCACGACGGTTGGGACTATGACGGCGTCAACGAGCTGATCTCCTTCAACTACACCGACGGCGGCAAGGAAATCAAAGCGGCGGCGACCGCTGACCGTAACGGCTTCTTCTATGTGCTCGACCGCACCAACGGCAAGTTCATCCGTGGCTTCCCGTTTGTCGACAAGATCACCTGGGCCACCGGCCTGGATAAGAACGGCCGGCCGATCTACAACGAAGCCAGCCGCCCCGGCGCGCCGGGCAGTGAAACCAAGGGCACCTCGGTGTTTGTCGCGCCGGCGTTCCTCGGCGCGAAGAACTGGATGCCGATGGCCTACAACCGCGACACCGGGCTGTTCTATGTGCCGTCCAACGAATGGGGCATGGATATCTGGAACGAAGGCATTGCCTACAAGAAAGGCGCGGCGTTCCTTGGCGCAGGTTTCACCATCAAGCCGCTGAACGAAGACTATATCGGCGTGCTGCGCGCCATCGACCCTAAAACCGGCAAGGAAGTCTGGCGCCACAAGAACTTCGCGCCGCTGTGGGGCGGGGTGCTCACCACCAAGGGCAACCTGGTGTTCACCGGCACGCCGGAAGGGTTCCTGCAGGCGTTCAACGCCAAGACCGGTGAGAAGGTCTGGGAATTCCAGACCGGTTCCGGCGTGCTCGGCTCGCCTGTGACCTGGGAAATGGACGGCGAACAGTACGTGTCGGTGCTCTCCGGCTGGGGCGGCGCGGTGCCGTTGTGGGGCGGCGAGGTGGCCAAGCGGGTCAAGGACTTCAACCAGGGCGGCATGCTCTGGACGTTCAAATTGCCTAAAGAGCTGGTCGCCAAGCACTAAATCTACGACCAAATAACAAGAGCCCCCCCTGCCAACGGCGCATTCGCCCGGCGGCGGGGGCTCTTACTATCGGGTCATCGCCTGTTGACCGACAGGCCCGGACCCAGACAGAGGCTTCAACATGATCTACGCACAACCTGGTACCCCTGGCGCTATCGTCAGCTTCAAATCGCGCTACGGCAATTTCATCGGCGGCGAGTTCGTTGCGCCGCTCAGTGGTGAGTACTTCACCAATTCCTCGCCGGTCACCGGTGAAGTCATCGCCGAGTTCCCGCGTTCCAACGCCGCCGACATCGACAAGGCCCTGGATGCCGCGCACGCCGCCGCCGACGCCTGGGGCAAGACCTCGGCCCAGGACCGTTCCCTGGTGCTGCTGAAAATCGCCGACCGCATCGAGCAACACCTCGAAGTGCTGGCCGTGAGCGAGACCTGGGACAACGGCAAGGCCGTGCGCGAAACCCTCAACGCCGACGTACCCCTGGCTGCCGACCACTTCCGCTACTTCGCCGGTTGCATCCGCGCCCAGGAAGGCGGCGCCGCCGAGATCAACGAACTGACCACGGCCTATCATTTCCACGAGCCGCTGGGCGTGGTCGGGCAGATCATTCCGTGGAACTTCCCGCTGCTGATGGCCGCCTGGAAACTCGCCCCGGCCCTGGCCGCCGGTAACTGCATCGTGCTCAAGCCGGCCGAGCAGACGCCGCTGTCGATCATGGTGTTTGCCGAGCTGATCGCCGATCTGCTGCCACCGGGCGTGCTGAACATCGTGCAGGGCTTTGGCCGCGAGGCGGGAGAGGCGCTAGCCACCAGCAAGCGCATCGCCAAGATCGCCTTTACCGGCTCCACCCCGGTGGGCGCGCACATCATGCATTGCGCGGCCGAAAACATTATTCCGTCCACGGTGGAGCTGGGCGGCAAATCGCCGAACATCTTCTTTGAAGACATCATGAACGCCGAGCCTGCGTTCATTGAAAAAGCCGCCGAAGGCCTGGTGCTGGCATTTTTCAACCAGGGCGAAGTGTGCACCTGCCCGTCGCGGGCGCTGGTGCAGGAGTCGATCTACGAGCCGTTCATGGCCGAAGTGATGAAGAAGATCGTCAAGATCAAGCGCGGCAACCCGCTGGACACCGAGACCATGGTCGGCGCCCAGGCGTCCGAGCAGCAATACGACAAGATCCTCTCGTACCTCAAGATCGCCCAGGAAGAGGGCGCGGTGCTGCTCACCGGCGGCGCGGCCGAGCGTTTGGATGGCGACCTGGCCAGCGGGTATTACATCCAGCCGACGCTGCTCAAGGGCCACAACAAGATGCGCGTGTTCCAGGAGGAAATCTTCGGCCCAGTGGTGGGTGTGACCACCTTCAAGGACGAAGCCGAGGCCCTGGCGATTGCCAACGACAGCGAGTTCGGCCTGGGCGCCGGTTTGTGGACCCGCGACATCAACCGCGCCTATCGCATGGGCCGGGCGATCAAGGCCGGGCGTGTGTGGACCAACTGCTACCACCTGTACCCGGCGCACGCGGCATTTGGCGGGTACAAGAAATCGGGCGTGGGGCGTGAGAACCACAAGATGATGCTCGATCACTACCAGCAGACCAAGAACCTGCTGGTGAGCTACGACATCAATCCGCTGGGGTTCTTCTGACCCCCTGATTGCAACGCGGTCCCCTGTGGGAGGGGGCTTGCTCCCGATAGCAGTGGGTCAGTGACATGAATGTTGACTGACCCACCGCCATCGGGAGCAAGCCCCCTCCCACATTTTGTCCTGGGTACATTCGCGACTATTGCAGTGCATTCACTCCTTCGAAAGTAGCATTCGCACACCCATCCCCCCATGCATTAATGCCTCTACCGGAATCTTCCGGCATAACAAGAGGACTACCCCATGTGGACTAAACCGACCTACACCGACCTGCGTATCGGCTTTGAAGTGACCATGTACTTCGCCAGCCGCTGATCGCGGGCGCCGCACGGAGGATGCCTCTTTGGTCTGATTGCATTCGCGGCCGGATCGGTTAGTGTGGAGCGCATCTTCCAAAATAATAAAAACAGGCTTTCCAATGAGCCCCAACTTGAGCCTCCTGCGTAAATTCGTCTCGCCTGAAATCATCTTTGGCGCCGGCTGCCGGCATAACGTGGGCAATTACGCCAAGACCTTCGGCGCGCGCAAGGTGCTGGTGGTCAGCGACCCCGGCGTGATCGCCGCCGGCTGGGTGGCGGACGTGGAAGCCAGCCTGCAAGCCATCGGCATCGACTACTGCCTGTACAGCGCCGTGTCGCCCAACCCCCGCGTCGAAGAAGTGATGCAGGGCGCCGAGGTGTACCGCGAACACCATTGCGACGTGATCGTGGCCATCGGCGGCGGCAGCCCCATGGACTGCGCCAAGGCCATCGGCATTGTGGTCGCTCACGGGCGCAGCATCCTCGAATTCGAAGGGGTGGACACCATTCGCGTGCCCAGCCCGCCGCTGATTCTCATCCCCACCACCGCCGGTACGTCGGCGGATGTGTCGCAGTTCGTGATCATTTCCAACCAGCAGGAGCGCATGAAGTTCTCCATCGTCAGCAAGGCGGTGGTGCCGGATGTGTCGCTGATCGACCCGGAAACCACGGCCAGCATGGACCCGTTCCTGTCGGCCTGTACCGGTATCGATGCGCTGGTGCATGCCATCGAAGCGTTCGTGTCCACCGGCCATGGCCCATTGACCGACCCCCATGCGCTGGAAGCGATGCGCCTGATCAACGGCAACCTGGTGCAGATGATCGCCAACCCCAGCGACATTGCCCTGCGTGAAAAAATCATGCTCGGCAGCATGCAGGCGGGCCTGGCGTTTTCCAATGCGATTCTCGGCGCGGTACACGCCATGTCCCACAGCCTCGGCGGCTTCCTCGACCTGCCTCACGGGTTGTGTAACGCGGTGCTGGTGGAACATGTGGTGGCGTTCAACTACAACTCGGCGCCAGAGCGCTTCAAGGTGATCGCCGAGACCTTCGGCATCGACTGCCGGGGCCTTAACCATCGGCAGATCTGCGCGCGGCTGGTGGAGCACCTGATCGCGTTGAAGCACGCGATCGGCTTCCACGAAACCCTCGGCCTGCATGGGGTGCGCGTGGCGGATATTCCGTTCTTGTCCGAGCATGCGATGGACGACCCGTGCATCCTTACCAACCCACGTGAGTCGAGCCAGCGTGACGTCGAGGTCGTGTATGGCGAAGCGCTCTGACGAGCAGCAACGCGCCCTCGCCGGGCTGCTGGGGCTGGGTGACCAGTCGGCGCGCAAGAGCCACTACCCGGAGCTGACGGCGCGCCTGGATGAGTTGGAGGACGAGCGCAGGCGCTACATCCGCCTGAACGACGAGCTGGAGCAGCGCGTGGCCGCGCGCACCGACGAGCTGCTGGAAGCCAACCACAACCTGCAACAGCAGATCGCCCAGCGCGAACAGGTCGAGCAAGCCCTGCGCGACGCCCGCGATGCCGCCCAGGCGGCCAACCGCAGCAAGGACAAATACCTCGCCGCCGCCAGCCATGACCTGCTGCAACCGCTCAATGCCGCGCGGCTGCTGATTGCCACGTTGCGTGAACGTAACCTGCCCAGCGTCGAGCAGGTGCTGGTGGAACGCACCCACCAGGCCCTGGAAGGCGCGGAAGATCTGCTCACCGACTTGCTCGACATTTCGCGGCTGGACCAAGCGGCGGTCAAGCCGGACGTGGCCCTGTATCGGCTGGATGAAGTGTTTGCGCCGCTGGTCTCGGAGTTTCAATCGGTGGCCCAGGCCGCCGGCCTCAACCTGCGGGTGCGCATGGGGCACTACGCGGTGCATACCGACCTGCGCCTGCTCACGCGGATCCTGCGTAATTTCCTCAGCAATGCCTGCCGCTACACCGATGAAGGCTGCATCCTGCTCGGCGCACGCCGCCGTGGTGATTACCTGCGCCTGGAGGTGTGGGACACCGGGCGCGGCATTGCGGCCGACCGGCTGGAGGCGATCTTCCTTGAGTTCAACCAACTGGACGTGGGCCGCGCCGCCGACCGCAAAGGGGTGGGGCTGGGCCTGGCGATTGTCGAGCGTATCGCCGAGGTGCTCGGTTATAGCATCGCCGTGCGTTCGTGGCCGGGGCGGGGCTCGCTGTTCAGCATCGAAGTGCCGCTGAGCGCCCAGATGCCAGCGGCGATCAGCCAGTTGCCGGTGCAACCGACCACGGGCAACCCGCTGCCGGGCCGGCGCTTGCTGGTGATCGATAACGAAACCAGCATCCTGGAGAGCATGCGTGCGTTGCTCGGCCAGTGGGGCTGCGAGGTCGTCATCGCCACCGACCAGGCCGGCGCGTTGCTGGCGTTGCAGGGCAGGGCGCCGGAGCTGATCCTGGCGGACTATCACCTGGACCACGGCGTACTGGGCTGCCAGGTGGTGCGGCAGTTGCGCGAGCATTTCGCGCAGAAGATCCCGGCGGTGATCATCACCGCGGACCGCACCGACCAGTGCCGCCGTGCGCTGCGGCGGTTGGATGCGCCGCTGTTGAACAAGCCGGTCAAACCTGGAAAGTTGCGGGCGGTGTTGAGTCAGTTATTGGGCTAGCCCATTGACACCTGTCAACACGCGGCGCGGCGCTTTGCCTCATGCTCAAGGCTTGATTTAGAGCCCTGGAGCACCCCATGAGCGCGGCACATTTCAAATTACCGTTGGGCCTGGTGGTCGCCGTACTGGTGATGACCGGTGTGCTGCTGTTGCCGCTGCCCGCCGACTTGCCGGTAGCGGGGCAGCGGATGCTGGCGATCCTCGCGTTTGCGGTGGTGGTGTGGATTACCGAAGCGGTGTCCTATGAGGCCAGCGCGATCATGATCACCTCGCTCATGGCGTTTTTGCTCGGTACCGCGCCGTCGCTGCAAGACCCCGCGCACCTGATCGGCAGCAGCCCGGCGATCAGCATGGCCCTCACCGGGTTTTCCAACCCGGCGCTGGCGCTGGTGGCGGGCGCGTTGTTTATCGCCGCCGCGATGACCCACACCGGCCTGGACCGGCGCATCGCCCTGGTTACCTTGAGCCGCGTCGGCACCAGCACCCGGCGCATTCTGCTGGGGGCGATTGCGGTGACTATTCTGCTCAGCCTGGTGGTGCCCAGCGCCACTGCGCGCAGCGCCTGTGTGGTGCCGATCATGATGGGCGTGATTGCCGCGTTCGGCGTCGATAAACGCTCGAACATCGCCGCCGGGATCATGATCGTGGTGGCCCAGGGCACCAGCCTCTGGAACGTCGGCATCCAGACCGCCGCCGCGCAGAACCTGCTGACCGTGGGCTTCATGGACAAAATGCTCGGCCAGCGCGTGTCGTGGATCGACTGGCTGATCGCCGGTGCGCCGTGGGCGCTGATCATGTCGGCGGTGTTGCTGTTTCTGGTGCTCAAGTTGCTGCCTCCCGAAACCGACAGCATCCCCGGTGGCAAGGAGGCGGTGGCGCAGTCCCTGGTCGATATCGGCCCCATGACCGGCCCACAGAAACGCCTGCTGAGCGTGTCGGTCTTGCTGCTGCTGGCCTGGGCCACGGAAGGGCGCCTGCACGCGTTCGACACCACCTCGACCACCTACGCCGGGTTGGTATTCCTGCTGTTGCCGGGTATCGGCGTGATGACCTGGAAGGATGTGCAGTCGCGGATTCCGTGGGGCACGGTGATTGTGTTCGGCGTGGGGATCAGCCTCGGTACGGCGTTGCTGACCACCCAGGCCGGGCAGTGGCTGGGTTCTGCCGTCGTGGCCCACACCGGGCTGGATCAGGTGGGGCCGTTGGGGGTGTTTGCGATTCTGGGGGCGTTTTTGATCGTGATTCACCTGGGGTTTGCCAGCGCCACGGCGTTGACCTCGGCGTTGCTGCCGATATTGATTGCGGTACTGCAGACCTTGCCGGGGGATTTCAGCCGGTTGGGGATGACCATGCTGTTGGGGTTTGTGATGAGCTACGGGTTTATCCTGCCGATCAATGCGCCGCAGAACATGGTGTGCTTGGGCACCGGCACGTTCACGGCGCGCCAGTTTGCCAAGGTGGGCATCCTGGTGACGCTGATCGGGTACGGGCTGATGCTGGTGTTTGCCGCGACCTACTGGAGTTGGCTCGGTTGGATCTGATTGCTCTTCTGAATGCACAAGAGATCTGAATGTGGGGCTTGTTCCCAATGAGGAAGTGTCAGTGGATGCATCTGTTGCTGACCCACTGCCGTCGGGAGCAAGCCCCCTCCCACATTTTTGACCGTGCCCGCTTCAGCCGTTAATTCCCCGCCAACATGACAAGATGAACTCCATTCAGGTTTACTACTCCCTGAATAACGCCCCCGCGATCCCAACCGCCGGCTCATCCAGGTCATTGAATGGACAAATACACCCCCCACACCTGGGAACCCCACGAGCGCCCGAGCCTGCCGGGTTCGCCGTCGACACCGTTGCACCCCACGCACAAGCGTTGGCTGTTCGCACTGGTGGGCGTGCTGGTCGCCATCACCGGTGGCCTGGGTAACGCCCTGGTCATCGCCAACCTGCAATACCTGCAAGGCGCCCTCGGCGCGACCACGGCGGAAATGGCCTGGCTGCCCGCCGCTTATGTGATGACCAACGTTTGCATGAACCTGCTGCTGGTGAAGTTTCGCCAACAGTTCGGCCTGCGCGCGTTTACCGAGGTGTTCCTGGTGTTGTATGCGCTGGTGACCTTCGGCCATTTGTTCGTCAACGACCTCAGTTCAGCCATCGCGGTGCGTGCGGCGCATGGGATGGTGGGGGCGGCGCTGAGTTCGTTGGGCTTGTACTACATGATCCAGGCGTTCCCGGCGAAGTGGCGCTTGAAGTCGCTGGTGCTGGGCCTGGGCACGGCGCAACTGGCGTTGCCGCTGGCGCGGCTGTTCTCCGAAGACCTGCTGCAAATCGCCGAATGGCGGGGCCTGTACCTGTTCGAGCTGGGCCTGGCGCTGATCTGCCTCGGCTGCGTGTTCCTGCTCAAGCTGCCGCCTGGCGATCGTTTCAAGACCTTTGAAAAACTCGACTTTCTCACCTTCGCCATTCTCGCCAGCGGCGTCGCGCTGCTCTGCGCGGTGCTGTCCCTGGGGCGTATCGACTGGTGGCTGGAAGCGCCGTGGATCGGCGTCGCCTCGGCCTGTTCGCTGGTGTTGATCATGGCCGGCCTGGCCATCGAACATAACCGCGCCAACCCGATGTTGATGACCCGCTGGCTGGGCAGCGGCACCATGATTCGCCTGGCGCTGGCAGTGATCCTGATTCGCATGGTGCTGTCCGAGCAGTCCACCGGTGCGGTGGGCTTCATGCAGATGCTGAACATGAGTTACCAGCAGATGCACACCCTGTACGTGGTGATGCTGGCCGGGGCAATCAGCGGGTTGGTGGTCAGCGCGTTAACCATCAACCCGGCCCACTTGTTGATGCCGCTGGTGATTTCCCTGGCGCTGATGGCAACCGGCTCGGTAATGGACAGCTTTTCCAGCAACCTGACCCGCCCCGAGAATCTGTACGTCAGCCAGTTCCTGCTGGGCTTTGGCGGCACGTTCTTCCTGGGGCCGACCATGGTGCTGGGCACCAAAAACGTATTGGCCAACCCGCGCAACCTGGTGAGCTTTTCGGTGATGTTCGGCATTTGCCAGAACCTCGGCGGGCTGATTGGCGCAGCGTTGCTCGGCACCTTCCAGGTGGTGCGCGAGAAGTACCATTCCAGCATGATCGTCGAACACCTGAGCCTGATTGACCCGCGTGTGGCCGCACGGGTGCAGAGCGGCGGTTCGGCTTATGGCGGTCTTGTCGCCGACCCGGAACTGCGCAACCTCATGGGCATTCGCAGCCTGGCCACGGCGGCTACCCGTGAGGCAAACGTCATGGCTTACAACGATGTCTTTATGCTGATCGCGATTATCGCGATGCTGACCATGACCTGGATCTTTATCCGCAGTCTGTGGTTGATGAGCACCACCAAAACGGCCACTCCCGTTCAACCCAGCGGCGCGACTTCATGACCGAACCCACGACCACGACCACCAATGCCATCGCCTCCACCCCGGAAGGCACTACGCCGCCGGGCGCCACCGTTACCGAGCCGCGTTCGTTGCGGGTGCGCATACTCTCGTCCCTGGGCTTTGCCGCGATTGCCGTGGTGGGGGTGTTGATTGTGCTTTACGCCTGGCAGTTGCCGCCGTTCAGCAGCGCCGTGGAAACCACCGAAAACGCGCTGGTGCGCGGGCAGGTGACGATCATTGGTCCGCAGCTCAGTGGCTATGTATTTGAAGTGCCGGTGCAGGACTTTCAGTACGTCAAGGCCGGCGATTTGCTGGTGCGTCTGGACGACCGTATCTACAAGCAGCGCCTGGACCAGGCCCTGGCACAGTTGGCGGTGCAGAAGGCCGCCTTGGCCAATGTGGTGCAGCAACGTAACAGCGCCGAAGCGACCATCAAGCTGCGCCAGGCGGCATTGGCGGACAGCCAGGCCCAGGCGCGCAAAAGCACCGCCGACCTGCGCCGCAACGAAGAGCTGATCAGCGACGGGTCGGTGTCCCGGCGCGAGCTGGACGTGACCCGTGCCGCCCATGCGCAAACCCTCGCCGCCGTGACGCAAGCCCAGGCCAGCCTGGAAATTGCCCGGCAGGACCTGCAAACGGTGATCGTCAATCGCGGCTCCCTGGAAGCGGCGGTCGCGAGTGCCGATGCGGCGGTGGAGTTGGCGCGGATCGACCTGTCCAACACGCGCATTACCGCGCCGCGTGACGGTCAATTGGGGCAGATCGGTGTGCGCCTGGGGGCCTACGTCAATTCCGGCGCGCAGTTGATGGCGCTGGTGCCCAAGCAGTTGTGGGTGATCGCGAACATGAAAGAGACCCAGATGGACAACGTGCAGGTCGGCCAACCGGTGACCTTCACCGTGGATGCGCTGAACCACCGCAAATTCCACGGCACGGTGCAGCATATTTCCCCGGCCACCGGGTCCGAGTTCAGCCTGTTGCAGGCGGACAATGCCACCGGCAACTTTGTGAAGATCGCTCAGCGCGTGCCGGTGCGGATTATGGTGGATCCCGACCAGGTTGAGAGTGAGCGGCTGCGGCCGGGGTTATCGGTGGTGGTGAGCATTGATACGGCGGGGCGCCTGAAAAACAGCCCGCCCTGACATCCCTGACACAACACAAATCAAAATGTGGGAGGGAGCAAACCCCCTCCCACAGTTGGAATGTATTTCAAGGTGAAATCGAGGTGGGTTGATTGGCCTTGCTCTAGCAGTTTCAGGCCCGGTTTGCCCGGCAGGTGATGAGCATTCACCGGATGACTCACCGGCTCGATGCAAAAGAACCCCAGCCCCGGCGGGCAGTACAGCAGGAAGTAATCGGCGCCGCTGGCCTGGCATTCCAGGGCGTAACCCAGCTCGGGCTGTTCAATGCGGCAATGCCCGTCCCACTGGCAAAAGCCGTTGTCCACGAGACCTTCGGGCAGCGCCTTCAATAGCTGAAAATCCCATTCGGGCGGCACTGGCGCCAAGCCTGTCGGCAACTTCGTGGTATCACTCGACCACACCTGTGCCGCCGAGGCCTGCAATCGTGTGTCCGGCCGGCGCGGGAAGTAGGGATGCAACCCCAGCCCGTACCACGCGGCTTTTTCCGCCAGGTGGGTGACGCGCAATTCGATACTCAGCTCCCCATTGTTCAACCCAATCCGTTGCTCGGCGCGATAGGTAAACGGTGTCTCGCACCGCACCTCAAGCACCACTTCATTCGCCGTTTGGCTGACCACCTGCCACGCCTGCTGCCAGGCCGAGCCGTGAATCGGAAACGGATCGGTGGCGCTGTTGGGCGTCAGCGCCAGCCAGCCGTCGGGATTGTCGAACCCTTCTTTTGCAATGCGGTTGGACCAGGGCGCCAAGGGGTAACAGCCCAGCTTGCCGGGCAGGCCGATGTTCAATGCCTGCTGGTCGTTATGCCGCAACAACGGCTGGCCCGTGGCGCGTGCGGTCCAGTTGACGAGGCTGCCGCCGATGGCGGGGGCGAGGGTGAGGTGTGTGAGTTGATCGCTGATTTCGATGAGGTTTGAAGGCATGGTCTTTCGCCGGATGAAGGGGGACGGTCGCAGGGGCAAATTGTGGGAGGGAGCAAGCCCCCTCCCACATTTGATCTGCTTTGTGCTTGAGAGCGGGTTTACAGCACCACACTCGGCAGCCACAGCGACAAGGCCGGGATGTAGGTCACGGCTATCAGGATCAGGAACAGCACCGCGTAAAACGGCAGCAGCGCCTTCACGGTTTTCTCGATCGTGGTTTTGCCCACTGCCGCGCCGACGAACAGCACCGCGCCCACCGGCGGGGTGATTAGGCCGATGCCGAGGTTCACCAGCATGATCATGCCGAAGTGCACCGGGTCGACGCCGATACCCAGCACCACCGGCAACAGGATCGGCGTGAGGATCAGGATCAGCGGCGCCATGTCCATCACCGTGCCGAGCAACAGCAGCATGACGTTGATGCACATCAGGATCACGTAGCGGTTGTCCGACAGGGTCAGGAACAGCGTGGTGATCTTCGCCGGGATCTGCATCAGGGTCATGATGTAGCCGAAGCTGGCGGCGAAGGCGATCAGGATCATCACGATGGAAATGGTGCGCACCGTGCGGTGCATCAGCTTGGGCAGTTCGTTCCACTTATAGTCGCGGTAGATAAACATGGTCACGAAGAACGCCCACAACACGGCAATCGCGGCCGATTCAGTGGCGGTGAAGATCCCTGAGAGGATACCGCCCAGAATGATCACCATGGCCATCAGGCCCCAGAGTGCATCGGCGGCGATTTTCAGCGCCTGCTTGAGGGGGATGACTTCGCCTTTGGGGTAGTCGCGTTTTTTCGCGAAGATCAGGCACAGCACCATCAGGCACGCGCTCATCAACAGGCCCGGGACCACGCCGGCCATGAACAGCGAGGCGATGGACACCGTGCCGCCGGCCGCCAGGGAGTAGAGCACCGAGTTGTGGCTGGGCGGCGTCAACAGCGCCTGCACCGAGCCGCTGACGGTCACGGCGGTCGCGAACTCACGCGGGTAGCCACGCCGTTCCATTTCCGGGATCAGCACCGAGCCGACCGAGGCGGTATCCGCCACCGACGAGCCCGAGATGGCGCCAAAAAAGGTCGAGGCCACGATATTCACCAGGGACAGGCCACCGCGCACGAAGCCCACCAGCACCCCGGCAAACGCCACCAGGCGCCGCGACATGCCGCCCTCGGCCATGATCGCCCCGGCCAGCACAAAGAACGGGATCGCCATCAGCGAAAACTTGTTCACGCCGCCGGCCACCTGAATCATCAGGGCCTGGAAGGGGATGTCGATCCACCATGCGCCAATCAGCGCTGACAAGCCCAGGGCGTAGGCCACCGGCATGCCGATCAGGATCAAGGCGATAAAGCTGCCCAACAGAACTAAAGCATCCATTTCACGCAGCCCCTTCACTTTCTTCGACGAGGTCGAAGCGCACCACACGACGGTTGCTCTGGTCACCGAGCAGGAGTTTTTCCACCACAAAAATCAGCGTCAACACACCGCCGATAGGGATCGGCATGTAGGTGATGCCCACGCGCAGGGTGGGGATGGCGCTCATGAATTGGTTCCAGGTGGACAGGCACAGCTTGGTGCCCCAAATGGCCATGAACAGACAGATGGTCGCCATCAGCAGTTGCGAGAAAATGCCGACGAGGCGGCGTTGTGCGGGCGGCAGGCGGTCAACGACCATGGCCACCGACATATGCGCGCCGGCGCGATAACTGGCGGCGGCACCGATAAAGGTGAACACCAGCATCAGCAGGATAGCGGTGGGTTCCGGCCAGCTTGCGCCGGTACCCAGGACGTAGCGGGCGAAGATGCCCCAGGGGATGATCAGGGCGACGCCGAGAACCGAAAGGCCGGCGACCCAGATACAGGTCATATAGATACGGTCGTTGATGCGCAGCAGTAAATTCTTCATGGCGTTCACCGTGACCGGGCGCGTCAGTACCCACCGCGCCGGGCCTTGTCAGAGAGGAGGGCGTTACTGCACGGCGTCGATACGCTTGATCAGGTCGGCGTAAGGCGCGCCGTACTTGGCCTGCACCGCTGCGGTGGCGTCGTAGAAGGGTTTTTTGTCGACGCTGATGAACTCGACGCCGGCATCCTTGAGTTTTTTCTCACTGCTGGCGGACTTGGCGTCCCACAGCGTGCGCTCATCGGCCTGGGCGGCCTTGGCGGCTTTTTTCACCATGTCTTGCTGGGCGGGGGTGAGTTTGTTCCAGGTGATTTTAGACATCACGATGGGTTCGGGCAGGATCAGGTGTTCGGTGAGGGTGTAGTACTTGGCGTTCTGGTAGTGGTTGTGCTCGAGCATGGTCGGCGGGTTGTTCTCCGCGCCGTCGATGACCCCGGTCTGCAAGGCGCTGAAGATCTCGCCGGTGTCCATGGCGATGCCATTGGCGCCCATCGCGTTGAAGGCTTCGATGAAGATCGGGTTGCCCTGCACGCGAATCTTCATGCCCTTGAGGTCTTCGATTTTGCGCACCGGTTTCTTGGTGTAGAGGTTGCGCGTGCCGCCGTCCATCCAGGCCAGGGCCACCAGGCCGAATTCGGAGTTGGTGATTTTGGCGAGGATTTCGTCACCGATCTCGCCGTCGATGATCTTGCGCATGTGCGCCTGGTCACGGAATACGAACGGCAGGTTGAACACATTCACATCGGGCACCACCGGCCCGACAATGCCGAGGCTGACGCGGGTCATTTGCACGGCGCCGACCTGGGCCTGTTCGACCACCTCTTTTTCGGAACCGAGCACACCACCAGGGAAGTACTTGAAGGTCAGTTCGCCGTTGGTTTCCTTCGTCAGTGCCTTGCCCATGTTCTCTTCGGCAACCACGGTGGGGTAGCCGGCGGGGTGGATATCGGCAAATTTGATTTCCAGCGCGTGGGCGGCGCTGCTGAGGGTGAAGACTGCGGCGGCGAGCAAGGTGCGTTTGAAGTCCATGGGTGTGTCTCCTGTGTTGTTATTTTTTTATTCAAGGCACAGCGATGCAGCTAGAGGGTGAAGGTGGGCTCCGGCAATCCGGTGACGCCGGGGTTGAGGGCGAACACGCCGCCGGACAATGACTCTTCACTTTGGTCGTCACGGATCGAGGTGACGAACAGGGTGTCCAGGCGACTGCCGCCAAAGGCACACATGGTGGGTTTTTTCACCGGCACGCTGAGGGAGCGATCCAGCCGGCCGTCAGGGGTGAAACGGTGGATCAACCCGGCGTCGTTGGCGCAGATCCAATAGCAGCCGTCGGCGTCCACCGCGGCGCCGTCGGGGCGGCCGGGGTGGTTATGCATGTCCACGAACACGCGGCGATTGGACGGCGTGCCGGTGTCGATGTCGTAGTCAAAAGCCCAGATCTGTTGCACCAGCGGGTGCGAATCCGAGGCGTACATCGTGCGGCCATCGGGGCTGAAGGCCAGGCCGTTGAGGGTGATGAAGCCATCCAGTTGGGCGTGGGGTGCTGAGCCTGACGCATAGCGGTAGAGGATGCCCTCGGCGGCATTTTCGCCCATGTTCAAGACCATGCTGCCGGCCCAGAAGCGGCCCTGGCGATCGCAGCGGCCGTCGTTCAGGCGCATGTCTTCACGCGGGTGCTCGACGCTGGCCAAAGCCACGGTGTCGAGGCTGCCGTCGTTGTGCGGGGTGAGTTGGAAAAAACCGGTTTGCATGCCGGCGACCCACTTACCCGCCTCGGTGCGGGCGATGCAGGCCAGCATCTGCGGGGCTTTCCACGCGGCGAGGTGGCCGCTGTCGGCGCTCCAGCGTTGCAGGCGACCATTGGGGATGTCCACCCAGTACAACGCGTTTTCCTCTGGCACCCACACCGGGCATTCGCCCACGGCGTTGCGGGCATCGACGATCAATTCAGCAGTCATGGCAACGCATTCCCTTGGGTTGATGTGAACTCAGTCACCAAACGGCCCGGCTGCGCAGAACGCACCGCCCTGATACACCGCGGCCGGGTCATCGGCGGGCACCGGCGGTTGGGCTTCGACCTGGGCGCGGAACACTTCGGAGCTGTCCTTGGGTACAAAACCCAGGTGCGCGGCGTAGCGGTTGTCCCACCAGGTAGCGAGGTTGTCCGACACGCCGTAGACCACGGTGTGGCCCACATTTGGCGTGTACAGCGCACGTTCGAGCAGTTGGGTGAGGTCATCGAAGCTCAGCCAGGTATGCATCATGCGGCGGTTCTGCGGCTGCGGGAACGAGGAGCCGATGCGGATGCTCACGGTCTCGATGCCGTAGCGGTCGAAGTAGAAACTGGCCATGTCTTCGCCATAGGACTTGGACAGGCCGTAGTAGCTGTCCGGGCGGCGAGGGGAGTGGGCGTCGATGGTTTCGGTTTGCTTGTAGAAGCCGATCACATGGTTGGAACTGGCGAAGATCACGCGTTTGACGCCATGGCGGCGGGCGGCTTCGTAGATGTGGAAGGTGCCGCTGATATTGGCGCCGAGGATTTCTTCAAATGGGCGCTCTACCGAGACACCGCCGAAATGCAGGATGGCGTCGACGCCTTCGACCAAGTGATGCACAGCTTGTTTGTCGGCGAGGTCGCAGGGCTGGACTTCTTCCGAAACATCGGCAGCCGGGGCCATGGCGGCGATATCGGACAGGCGCAGGACGTGGGCGTAGGGGCGCAGGCGCTCGCGCAGGACTTTGCCGAGGCCGCCGGCGGCGCCGGTGAGGAGCAGGCGGTTGAAGGGCGCTTGGGTGGTCGTGGTCATGGGGATTCCAAATTTTTGTTGTAGGTTGTCGTATGACTGTGTCGAAGTATTGTGATGCAGCCCCAGGTTGTCAACGCTCTTGCCGACGAGTGAGAGTCAAAATGTGGGAGGGGGCTCCCGATGAGGGAGTGCCAGTGAATGTATCTGTTACTGACTGACCTATATCGGGAGCAAGTCGAATCGTCGCACCGCCCTCCCACAGGGGATTCGCTGTAGGAGGACGACTAAGTTCTACAGCAGGGAAATCGGATAGCTGACAAAAATCCGGTTCTCGTCAAACTCGTTGGTGCTGAAGTCCCGACGAATTGACGCGTTGCGCCATTTCACGTTGAGGTTCTTCAGCGCGCCGCTCTGCACGGTGTAGGCCAGCTCCGATTCACGGCCCCATTCCTTGCCATCGGTGATCGTCCCGGTGTGCACGTTGCTGCCGCTGATATAGCGGTTCATCAAGGTCAGCCCCGGCACGCCGAGTGCCGCGAAGTTGAAGTCGTGGCGCACCTGCCAGGATTTTTCCTTGGCGTTGTCATAACTGGAGTTGTAGCTGTCGTTGGCCAGGGTGCCGCCGCTGGTGCCGTTGACGCGCATCCACACGCTGTCGCCGGTGAGTTTTTGCAGGCCCACGTAGAAGGTGTTGCCACCGTATTTGGCCGAGAGCAGGGCGAAGGTGGTTTTGTTGTCGAGGTCGCCGGCCAGGGCGCTGCCGTCTTCCTTGCCGCTGAAAAACCCGAGGTTGGCGCCCAGGGTCCAGTCGCCCACGGGTTGGCTGTGGGTCAGGTTTATGTAGCGCTGCTGGTAGATATCGGTGAGTTCGGCGTACCACAGGCCGACCTGGGTGCGTTTTTCGTTGAAGCTGTATTCGCCGCCGCCGAAGTTGAAACGGTCGGAGGTGAACGCGGCTTTGCCGTTCATGAACATGTCTTCCATGCTCGCGTCGTTGCGTGGGCTGTTACCCCGGAACTGCCCGCCGTAGAGGGTCAGGCCGGCGATTTCATTGGAGGTCACCTGGCCGCCGCGGAACGTTTGGGGCAGGGAGCGGCCATCGTCGGAACGCAGGATCGGCAATACCGGCATCCATTCGCCGACCTTCAACTCGGTCTTCGATAGCTTGGTTTTCAACGCCACGCCCAGGCGCCCGAAGTTATCGGCGGGGCGGCCGTCGTCGTGGATCGGCAGCAACTGAGTACCCCCGGTGCCTTTGCCGCCATCGAGCTTCTGCGAATACAGGCCCAGCACATCCAGGCCAAAGCCCACGGTGCCTTGGGTGAAGCCGGACTTGGCGTCGAGAATGAAACTCTGCGTCCATTCTTCAGCCTTGCCCTGGGCATTGGCCGGGTTGGTGAAATTGCGGTTGAAGTAGGCGTTGCGCAGGTTGAGCGTGGCCTTGGCGTCATCGACAAAACCTTCGGCGTGAGCACCGAGAGGCAGGGTGAAGGCCAGGCTGCCGAGGCCGATAAGGCCCAGGCGTGAAGAGGAATTGCGGGCGAATTGACTCACAGCGGTGCTCCCTTCTTTGTTGTTTTTATTATTTGTTATACGTCGTCGTACAACATTTGAAGGGATATTTGCGGGGTTTTCGTGGAGTGTCAAGCAGAAGTTATACGATGACCAAGCGGGAGGTGATCTAAAAAAGCGGACACGGTCAATGCGGGAGGGGGCTGCATTCAAACTTGAGAGCGGTGGGGTTCAGCCAGCCAGGACCATCGGAGGCAAGGTGCCAAGCACTGACACGGCCGCTACCGCGCCCACACCCAGGGCCCATTCCAGCATCACACTGGTTTTCAGGGCGGCCAGGCGCTGCTCGCACTGCTCCAGGCGCAACCGGTTGAGCAACGCCAGCGCTACCATGCCCAGCACGAGCATCGCCTTGATCAACAGAATCAGCGCAAACCCGCTGAACAATGGCGTGGGCCACAGTTGCCCGGTGAGCACGCGCACGTTGATCAGCCCGGTGACCAGCAAGCCGGCAACCAAACCGTAGCCCACACCGCTGAAGCGCCGCAGGACCGTCTGCAACGCATACCCCGGCGGTTGCCTGAGGATCAAGACCAGCGACAACAACCCACCCAGCCATGCACCGACACAGGCCAGGTGCGCCATTTGATTAAGGATCAGCAACTGCCCGCTGAGGCCGTCGAGCATCGCGCCATGGCCGACGGGCGCCAGGGTTACAAGCAATAGCGCCAGCAACGCCAGGCGCAAGGCCGGCCAGGGTTTGATCAGCGCGATCAGCAGTAGCAGGTTGAGCAGCAAGTGCCAGCCCCACACCTGGCCAAAAAAGTCTTGCCCAGCACCAATCGCACCGTGCTCGGTTGCAGCGCTGCGCTCCAACTGCCGGCCATGCTTGCGGTGATCAACAACAACCAGGCCACCCCGGAAACCAGCGCCACCCAGGCCAGGCCACGGGTGATGCGCAGCAGTTGCCGGTCCAGCCTCGGCTGCGGTGCAGCGCCCAAAAGCCGGGGCCTGAACACGCAGGCCCCGAACATCAGCAACACCACGCTGAAATGCAGGAAGCGGCACAGCACCAGCAGCGTCATCATCGGTTATTGGCCAACCTTGAAGCTGTATTCACCGTTGCTCTTGTGGGTGTCGACCGAGACGGCGTTCCACACGACTTTGTAGTTGCCGGCGGCCAATGGCGCAGCGGGGGTGACCACCAGGACTTTTTTGTCGGCGTCCGGTGTTTCTACGCCCTTGATGGCAACTTCGGTGCCGTCCTTGCTCAGGGATACCTTGGTGAAGGTGGCCTCGAGGCCTTCGCTGAACGTCAGGCGCAGCTCCTTCGGCGCCGCGCCGCTGCTGTCGGCGGCAGGTTCCGAGCTTTTCAGATGGGCGTGGGCAAAGGCCGCCGAGGCACCCAGCAGGGAAGCAAACAGGGCGATGGCGGTGAGGGATTTCTTGATCAACATTGTTCAATACCAATCAATGGGCAGGAGCGGGCAGTGTACGAAGTTTCAGTTGCCCCTGTCGCCCCGATCTAGAGCGGATGGTAGTCTTTGGGCCAAGTAGTTGTCAGGGAGCCCTTATGGGCAATCACAAGATCGGAATTCGTCGGGTCAACGTCGAGAAAATCCTGCTGGCGGCGGAGAAAGTCTTCGCCGAGAAAGGCTATGGCAGCACTGCCATGGCCGACATCGCCGAGCAAGCGCAACTGCCGCGCTCCAACCTGCATTACTACTTCACCACCAAGAGCGAGTTGTACAGCGCGGTGCTGTTCGACCTGCTCGATGTGTGGAAGCAGGACGCCCTGAGTTTCGAAACTTTCGATGACCCTCGGGTGGTGCTCAGCAGCTACATCCGCGCCAAGATGCAACGCTCGCGCACGCGGCCCTATGGCTCCAAAGTCTGGGCCAACGAGATCATCCATGGTGCGCCCACTCTGGGTGAGGCATTGGATGAAAGCCTGTACGACTGGGCCAAGATGAAGGAGGCGAAAATCCGCCAGTGGGTGGAAGACAAACGCATCCTGCCGGTGGAGCCGTCGAGCCTGCTGTACATGATCTGGGCCTCGACCCAGCACTACGCTGACTTTGACCACCAGGTGAAGATTTTGAATGATCACCAGCCGCTGTCGGATAGGCAGTTCGAGAAGGCGATCCAGACGGTGACGGCGGTGATATTGCGGGGGATTGGGTTGGAGCCTTGAGTCTTGTGGTGAGGCTGATGGCCCTATCGGGAGCAAGCCCCTCCCACATTTTGAATGTGTTCACACATCGAAATGTGGGAGGGGGCTTGCTCCCGATAGCGGCCTAAAGGACTACACAGCCTCCCGGTAGGGATTGCGGGGGTCCTGGGTCCAGTTCAAAAACGGCTTGCCCGTGTCCACCGGCACCATCTCGATGCAGTCGGCCACCGGGCAGGTGATCTGGCACAGGTTGCAGCCCACGCACTCATCATCGATGACCTCGTAGGTGTGCGTACCGTCTGCCTGTTTCACGCTGGCGATGGCCTGGTGCGAGGTGTCTTCACAGGCAATATGGCAACGGCCACAGCCAATACAGGCCTCTTGGTCGATCTTGGCGATCACCTGGTAGTTGATGTCCAGGTACTTCCAATCCGTGGTATTGCCCACCGCCTTCCCGGAAAACGCTTGCAGGCTGGTGTAGCCCTGGCTGTCCATCCACCGCGACAGCCCATCCTTCATCTCTTCAACGATGCGGAACCCATGCAGCATCGCCGCCGTGCACACCTGCACCGCGCCGCAACCCAGGGCGACGAATTCCGCGGCGTCGCGCCAGTTGCCGATGCCGCCGATGCCGCAGATCGGCAGGCCTTGGGTCTGCGGGTCGCGAGCGATTTCGGCGACCATGTTCAAGGCGATCGGCTTGACTGCCGAGCCGCAATAACCGCCGTGGGTGCTTTGCGTACCGACGGTGGGCAGGGCAACCATGTGTTCGAGGTCGACGCTGGTGATGGAGTTGATGGTATTGATCAGCGATACCGCATCCGCACCGCCTCTGTAAGCGGCACGCGCGGCCACGCGGATATCGGTGATGTTCGGCGTGAGCTTGACGATCACCGGCAGTGAGCAATAGGTCTTGCACCAGCGCGTCACCTGTTCCACGTATTCCGGCACCTGGCCCACCGCCGCGCCCATGCCGCGTTCGGGCATGCCGTGGGGGCAGCCGAAGTTCAGTTCGATGCCGTCGCAGCCAGTGGCTTGCACCAGCGGCAGGATGTTTTTCCAGGACGCTTCAACACAGGGCACCATCAGCGACACGATGAGCGCACGGTCGGGCCAGTCCTTTTTCACCTGGGTGATTTCCCGCAGGTTGATCTCCAGGGAACGGTCGGTGATCAGCTCGATATTGTTGATGCCCAGCACTTCACGGTTGGCGCCGTAATGTGCCGAATAGCGCGACGACACGTTGACCGCCGCCGGGTCTTCACCCAGGGTTTTCCACACCACGCCGCCCCAGCCGGCCTCAAAGGCGCGGACCACGTTGTAAGCCTTGTCGGTGGGTGGCGCGGAGGCCAGCCAGAACGGGTTGGGGGCTTTGATACCGGCGAAGACAATCGAGAGATCGGCCATTACGCAGCCTCCACATTGAGCATGAGTTGGGCGTGCATGGCTTCGGCGGCCAGCTTGCCGTGTTGCACCGCCTGCACGGTGAGGTCCTGGCCGAGGCTCACGCAATCGCCGCCGGCGTAAATGCCTGGAATGCTGGTGCGCAGGTGCTCGTCGACGAAAATCCGCTCGCCCACGCGATGCAGTTGCTGGGCCAGTGGGTCGTGCAATGCCGCGTTGTCGAAGCCTTGCCCGATGGCCTTGAAAATCGCATCGGCGGCCAGTTCGAAGGTGTCTGCGGTGGCGCTCAGGCGGCCGTTTTCCAGGCGCGTGCGGGCAAAGCGCATGCCGCGCACATGGCCTTGAGCGTCGAGCAAGACTTCCTCGGGTTGGGCCCAGGTCA
Source organism: Pseudomonas sp. S3_A03 (assembly GCF_054668275.1). Classification (NCBI taxonomy): domain Bacteria; kingdom Pseudomonadati; phylum Pseudomonadota; class Gammaproteobacteria; order Pseudomonadales; family Pseudomonadaceae; genus Pseudomonas; species Pseudomonas sp. S3_A03. Next base: position 1,864,537 of record NZ_CP162753.1, on the reverse strand, counting down.
GCAGGCGTACCTGGTTGGCCTTGGCGATGTCCTGTTCGTGGTGAGTGGCGCCCATGTCCGCCAGGCCGCGACGGTAGACAAGGTTGACGTCGCGGGCACCGAGACGGGCCATTTGCACGGCCATGTCGATGGCCGTATTGCCGGCGCCGAGCACGATGCAGCGGTCGGCCAGCGGCAGTTGGGTCAGGTCATCGGCCTGGCGCAGTTCGCGGATGTAGTCGGTGGCGGCGAGCAGGCCGGGGGCGTCTTCATGGGGCAGACCCAGTTGTTTGCTGGCGGCGAGGCCGAGGCCGAGGAACACCGAATCGTATTGCTGGTGCAGTTCGCTCAGGGTGAGGTTGTCGCCCAGGCGCTGGCCGTGTCGAATCTCGATCCCGCCGATTTGCAGCAGGAACTCCAGCTCCTTCTGGGCGAAGTCGTCCACCAGCTTGTACTTGGCGATCCCGTATTCATTCAGGCCGCCGGCCTTTTCCCGCGCTTCGAAAATCACCACGTCATGGCCATGCAAGGCAGCGCGATGGGCGCAGGCCAGGCCGGCGGGCCCGGCGCCGACCACGGCAATGCGTTTACCGGTGGGCGCGGCGCGTTGGAAAGGGTGCTCGCCAAAGTGCGCGTTGTCGATGGCGTAGCGTTGCAGCAGGCCGATCAGCACCGGTGCGCACTCTTCGGCGTGGTTACGCACGCACGCCTGTTGGCAGAGGATCTCCGTGGGGCACACCCGCGCGCAACTGCCGCCGAGGATGTTGGCCGAGAGGATTTTCTGCGCGGCACCTTGCACATTGTCGGTGTGGATGTTGCGGATGAACGACGGGATATCGATCTCGCTGGGGCATGCATTCACGCACGGCGCGTCGTAGCAATACAGGCAGCGCGAGGCTTCCAGCTGGGCCTGGCGGGCGTTGAGCGGGGGCGCCAGGTCGGTGAAATGGGCGGCGAGGGTTGTGCCGTCTTCACGGGGGTGGGGGAGGTGGGTCAGGGTCTGGATCACGGTGGTGGCCTCACGGTTTTTTTGGATTGCCTCTAAATGGGCATTTTTGTTGCCTGTGCTGGCCTCATCGGGGGCGAGCCCCCTCCCACATTTGACCGCGTTTTTCCAATTGGAATGAGATCAGTGTGGGAGGGGGCGACTTGCTCCCGATAGCGGTCTCAGCGTTTCACGGCCGTGGGCCTGGAATGCTCGGCCCGCTTGCTCAACTGCTCGAACACCGGCGGGTACGCCGGCCGTTCCACATAACGCCCGGCCCCGCGCTCGGCGCGCAGGTCGCCATCGGCCCAGACCAGCTTGCCCTGGCTGATGGTATGGCTCGGCACGCCGCGCACGGTCTTGCCTTCGAAGATGTTGAAGTCGACTTGCTGGTGATGGGTCTTGGCGGAGATGGTCCGGGTGCCTTCGGGGTCCCATAGCACCAGGTCGGCATCGGCCCCCACGCGGATCGCGCCTTTGCGTGGGTAGAGGTTGAAGATCTTCGCGGTGTTGGTGGACGTGAGTGCGACGAACTCCTGCATGGACAGGCGCCCACTGTTGACGCCTTCATGCCACAGCAGCGCCATGCGGTCTTCGATACCGGCGGTACCGTTGGGGATCTTGCTGAAATCGTCGCGCCCCGCGGCTTTTTGCTCGGCGCAGAAGCAACAGTGGTCGGTGGCGGTGGTGTGCAGGTTGCCCGCTTGCAGGCCGTGCCAAAGCGCCTCCTGGTGCCCACGCGGGCGGAACGGCGGGCTCATCACGTAGCCGGCGGCGGTTTGCCAGTCGGGGTGCTGGTAGACGCTGTCGTCCAGCAACAGGTGGCCGGCGAGCACTTCGCCGTACACCGGCTGGCCCTTGGCGCGGGCATAGGTGATTTCATCGAGCGCCTCCTTGGTGGACACATGCACCAGGTACAACGGCGTGCCGAGGGTCTCGGCGATGCGGATAGCGCGGCTGGCCGCTTCGCCTTCAACCTGGGACGGGCGCGACAGCGGATGCGCTTCCGGCCCGGTGATGCCTTGGGCCATCAGCTTGCGTTGCAGGTGGTACACCAGCTCGCCGTTTTCCGCATGCACGGTGGGCACCGCGCCTAGTTCCAGGCAGCGCTCGAAGCTGGCGACCAGGGTATCGTCCGCCGCCATGATTGCGTTCTTGTAGGCCATGAAGTGTTTGAAGCTGTTGATGCCGTGATGGCTGACCAACTCGGCCATTTCCGCGCGCACTTGCTCGCTCCACCAGGTGATCGCCACGTGAAAACCGTAGTCGGATGCGCACTTTTCGGCCCAGCCGCGCCACTGGTGAAAAGCTTCCATCAGCGACTGCTGCGGGTTGGGAATCACAAAGTCGATGATCGACGTGGTGCCGCCCGCCAAACCCGCCGCCGTGCCACTGAAAAAGTCTTCACTGGCCACGGTGCCCATGAAGGGCAGTTGCATATGGGTATGGGGGTCGATGCCGCCGGGCATCAAGTATTGGCCACTGCCATCGAGTACTTCAGTACCGGCCGGAATATCCAGACCGGTGCCAATGGCGCGAATCAAGCCGCCCACACATAAAACATCGGCGCGGTAACTTTCATCATGGGTAATAACGGTGGCGCCACGGATCAACAGCGACATGTCGAGTTCCTCACAGGCTTGACCGGCTTGGGCCAGTTCTAAGTGTTGTAATGCTGCTTGCCGATGGCTGGTTGATTCTTGTCATCGGTGACAGGAATAGAAACTAGCCCGAGTTTTTCGATTGGGCAAGCAGATTTTTTATAAGCTTATTCAGATAGTAAATACTTGATTTTTAGAGGAAAAAATCAAATATCACCAAAATGTAGCGGCCTCTCCCCATTTTGACGCACTTGACAGGTTCGAGATTTTAGCAACATTTTCTATTGCAAATCAGGTGCTTGAGATATGCCTCTTGACGGCGTCGGGAAATAAAAATAATTGTGTCGCACCAGATTGAACCCCGACAGTTCGGGCAACTTGCAGGTTATTGCGCCTGGGTAACGCGGCAAGTGCGTAAGGTTTAATCGGAAAGCTGATTAACATCAGCAAGTTATATAAGCGGTGCGGGCGTGGTGGTGGTTTTCGGCACGGTTATTGAGTGCGGTAACGGCTGGCCGGGCCCGTGATGTCATGTTGTTTACGAGGTACTCCGGCCACCTGCATTCACTACGCAGGTGAGCAAAAATAATTCGAAAAAACCGTGGAGCGGCCATGCAACAGAACAGATCGCAAGTCATTGAACGCAACGGCCTGTACGAACTCGACGCCGGCCCCGACGTCCTCGACAGCCCTCGCTACAACCACGACATGGCACCGACCAAGGTGCACGAACGAACCTGGAACACATGGCACATCACCGCGCTGTGGGTTGGCATGTCGATCTGCGTGCCCACCTACACCCTGGGCGGGGTGCTCACGGCGTATTTCGGGTTGTCGGTGGGCGAGGCGCTGGTGGCGATTTTGCTGGCCAATATCGTGGTGCTGATCCCGTTGACCCTCAACGCCTTCCCGGGCACCAAGTACGGCATTCCATTTCCAGTGTTGTTGCGTTCATCGTTCGGCATTCTCGGCTCCAACGTGCCGTGTTTGATACGGGCGCTGGTGGCATGCGGCTGGTTTGGTATCCAGACGATGTTTGGCGGGCTGGCGATTCACCTGTTCCTGGGGTCGATCTTCGAGGGCTGGAAGTCCCTCGGCGGCACCGGTGAAGTGATCGGTTTCATGGTGTTCTGGACGCTTAACCTGTGGGTGGTGCTGCGTGGCGCCGAATCGATCAAGCGCCTGGAGACCCTGTCGGCGCCGCTGCTGGTGGCGGTGGGGATCGGCCTGCTGGTGTGGGCGATGCCCAATGTGTCGCTCAGCGAGCTGATGGCGATCCCGCCCAAGCGTCCGGAAGGCGCGAGCCTCACCGGTTATTTCATGGCGGGGCTTACCGCGATGGTGGGGTTCTGGGCCACCTTGTCGCTGAACATTCCCGACTTCAGCCGCTACGCCAAGAGCCAGAAAGACCAGATCCTCGGGCAGATTTTCGGCCTGCCGCTGACCATGTTCCTGTTCGCCGCGCTTGGCGTGGTAATGACCGCCGCCTCGGTAAAACTGGTGGGCGTGAGCGTGTCCGACCCGGTCACCTTGATCGGTCATATCCACAGCCCTGTCTGGGTGGCCGTGGCCATGGCGCTGATCATTGTCGCCACGTTGTCCACCAACACGGCGGCCAACATCGTCTCGCCCACCAACGACTTCCAGAACATCGCGCCCAAGCTGATCAACCGCACCACGGCGGTGATCCTCACGGGCCTGGTCGGGCTGGTGCTGATGGCCCATGAACTGCTGAAAAAACTCGGCCTGATCGTCTCCGATGTGAGCCTGGAGACCGTTTATTCCAACTGGTTGCTGGGCTATTCAAGCCTGTTGGGGCCGATCGCCGGGATCATGGTGGTGGACTATTTCATTACCCGCAGACAGCAATTGGACCTGGCCGGCCTTTACCGCGACGACGTGTACCCGGCATGGAACTGGAGCGGCTTTATCGCCTTTGGCGTGCCGGTGGTACTGACCTTGCTGTCGCTGGGCAGCGATGCGTTCAGCTGGTTCTACAGCTATGGCTGGTTTACCGGCTCGGCGTTGGGCGGGGTGTTGTATTACGGGTTGAATGCCAGACGTGGCGTGATTCCGGTCGCGGCTAAATCCCCGTTGTAAACACTGCCAAATGTGGGAGGGGGCTTGCTCCCGATTGCGGTGGGTCAGCCGCCCATGCACTGGCTGAAGGGCTGCTATCGGGAGCAAGCCCCCTCCCACACTGAATCGCGTTTCACCTGTTCCAATCATAAGAAACTCAGCCTGAGGAGATCCCCATGAACGCTGCCCTGGACGTTCTGCAATCGACCGATCAGCACATCAATCGCGACCGCTTGTGGCAGTCGCTGATGGACCTGGCCACGCTCGGCGCCACGCCCAAGGGCGGCGTGTGCCGGCTGGCCCTCACCGACCTCGACCGCAAGGCCCGCGACCTGTTTGTGCAGTGGTGCGAAGCGGCCGGCTGCACCGTGACGGTGGATGGCATCGGCAATATTTTCGCCCGCCGTCCGGGGCGAAATCCCGATTTGCCGCCAGTGATGACCGGCAGCCATATCGACACCCAGCCTACCGGCGGTAAGTTCGACGGTTGCTTCGGTGTGCTGGCGGGGGTGGAAGTGCTGCGTACCCTCAATGACCTGAACCTGCAAACCGAGGCGCCATTGGAAGTGGTGGTGTGGACCAACGAAGAGGGCTCGCGTTTTCCACCGTGCATGATGGGCTCCGGGGTGTTCGCCGAGAAGTTCACGCTGGCGGACACCCTGGCCAAGGTGGATGCGGATGGGGTCAGCGTGGGTGAGGCGTTGAATGCCATTGGCTATGCGGGAACGCGGCCGGTCAGCGGGCACAAGGTCGGCGCTTACTTTGAGGCGCATATCGAGCAGGGGCCGATTCTGGAGGATGAGAAAAAGACCATCGGCGTGGTGCTTGGTGCCCTCGGGCAAAAATGGTTTGACTTGAAGTTGCGCGGCGTCGAGGCGCATGCCGGGCCAACGCCGATGCACCTGCGCAAGGACGCCCTGGTGGGTGCAGCGGCCGTGGTCGCGGCGGTGAACGCGGCAGCATTGGCGCACCAGCCCCATGCGTGCGGCACGGTCGGTTGCCTGCAGGCATATCCGGGTTCACGCAATGTCATTCCGGGTGAAGTGCGCATGACCCTGGACTTTCGTCACCTGGAACCGGCGCGGTTGGATGCGATGATTGCCCAGGTGCGCAAGGTGATCGACGACACCTGTGCCAAGCATGGCTTGAGCTTCGAGATGCAGCCCACCGCCGACTTCCCGCCGCTGTACTTCGATAAAGGTTGCGTGGACGCCGTGCGCGATGCCGCCAATGGTTTGGGGTTGTCGAACATGGACATCGTCAGTGGGGCAGGGCACGACGCGATCTTCGTCGCCGAACTGGGCCCGGCGGGGATGATCTTCGTGCCGTGCGAAGGCGGCATCAGCCATAACGAAATCGAGAATGCCGCGCCGGATGATCTGGCGGCGGGGTGCGCGGTGCTGTTGCGCGCCATGGTTGCTGCTTCGGCCGCGATTGCCAGCGGTAAGCTTGCGGCCTGAAATGCGCTAAACAATGTGGGGGCTTGCTCCCACATGGAGCCTGTGGTGTTTATACATTGTGTGTCTGGCATAGAGCCAGTGTGGGGAGGGGGCTTGCTCCCGATGACGGTGGGGTGGGCACTGCATGCATCAACTGAAGCAGTGCCATCGAAAAAACCGCCTCATGCCCCAGGCTGCCAACCACCCCCCAACGCCGTCAGCAACCCCACACTCGCTTGCAACTGCCGCGTCTGCACCGCCTGCAACGTCCGTTGCGCCTGCAATGCCGCCGTTTGGGCGGTTACCACGTCCAGGTAGCTGACCGCGCCCGCCTGATAGCTGTTCATTGCCAAGGCCTCGGTATGCTGGGCTGCATCCGCCGCTGCTTGTTCATCCTGTGCCTGCTGTTGCAAATCGCGCAGTTGCGCCAGGTTGTCTTCCACTTCGCGTACGGCTTTGAGCACTTGGCTGCGGTACTGCGCGCTGGCTTCTTCAAACTCGGCCTTGGCCTGGCGCTCATTGGCGCTTAAACGCCCGCCGTCGAAAATCGGCAGATTCATCAGCGGCCCCAGCGCCCAGTACCGATTACCCGCCGAAAGCAAATTCCCCACGCCCTGCGTCTGCCCACCGACCACCCCGGTCAAACTGAAATCCGGATACCACGCCGCCTTGGCCACGCCGATAGTCGCGTTGGCCGCAAACACCCGTCGTTCTGCCGCCGCGATATCCGGGCGACGTTGCAGCAGTTGACTTGGCAACTGCGACGGAACTACCGGCAGGGCGATCAAGTGCTTGTCGGGCGGCAAGCTAAAGTCGCCGGCTGCCACGCCCACCAACTCACCGATGGCATGCTCAGTGAGGCGGCGTTGCCCGCGCACCTCATCCCATTGCGCCTTGGCCTGCGCCAGTTGATTTTGCGCACGGGTCAGGTCCAGCTCCGAGGCAATCTGGCCTTTGTAACGGCTGCGGGTCAGTTGCAGTGCCTGGTTGAAATCCTCCAGCGAGCCAGTGAGGATCCGGCTCTGGGCGTCCAGCCCGTTGAGCTGCACGTACAAGGTTGCCAATTGACGCTGCAAGCTCAGGCGCGCCACCGCCAAGTCATCTCCGCACGCTTGTGCCTGGGCATCGCCGGCCGCGACCTGGTTGCGGATTCTGCCCCACAGGTCCAGCTCGTAACTCAACGAAAACCCGGCGCTGTTGCTGTCGTACACCGACGGCTGCGTGGTGCCCCGCAACGGCCGCGAGTCCGATTGGCGCTGGCGCAGGGGCTGCGCGCTGGCGGTGAGCTGCGGGAACAACCCCGCCTGCAGCTGGCTGGCGTACGCCTGTGAGGCGTCGAAGTGCGCGAGTGCCGCCGCCAGGTCCGGGTTGGCCTTGAGCAGTTGCTGTTGCAGGTCATTCAGGCGCGAATCGTGATAGAGCTGCCACCATTCGGGGGCCAGTAGGTCGGACGGTTGCGCGCTGTGCCAGGGGCCGTCGCTGATTTGTTCGCGGTAGTTGGCCGGCAGGTCGAGCGTCGGCACCTTATAGGTCGGCGCCATCGAGCAGCCTTGCAATGCCAGCAGCATCACCGCCGCGAGCGGTTTAAGCCTTGGGTGCATGCGCACCTCCGGCGTCGGCCAGCTGTACGGCATCGCCTTCGCGCAGAGCATCGGGCGGGTTGTCGACGATGCGGTCGGCGGGTTTCAAACCTTGGTCGATCACCAGGCGTTCGCCCAGGTCCAGGCCGATATGGATCGCTTGCAGGTGCACATGATTCTGCGCATCCAGCACCGCGACCTGGGTGCCCTGGGCGCGGAAAATCAAGGCGCTGGCCGGGATGCTCACACCATGGGTATCCGCCGGAATCGGTAGGGTGGCTTCGGCGTAGTCGCCGGGCAGCAACTGCCCGCTGGGGTTGTCGACCACGAACTGCGCGAGCAGGGTACCGGAGCGGCGGTCGATGGCGGTGGAGTCGCCGATCAAGCGTGCGGTGAAATGCTTGCCGGGGTGTTCGGGCACGGTCAACGCGGCCTCCAGGCCGGGGTGGATCACCGCCGCGTAGTTCTGCGGCACCGGCACGTACAGGCGCAGTTGATGGGTGTCGGCAATGTTGAACAGCTCCGGATCGCTGTCGGCGTCGGCCTTGATCAACTGGCCGATATCGGTATTGCGCGCGGTGATGGTGCCGGCGAACGGCGCACGAATGGTCTTGTAGCTTTCCAGCGCCGACAGCCGTGCGACGTCGGCGGCCGCCGCCTCGGCATTGGCTTTGGCGGCCGCGGCGTTGGAGGTTTTTTCATCGGCTTCCTGGCGCGACACCGAGTGGCTGGCCAACAGGTTCTGCCAGCGCGTGGCGGTGGTTTGCGCCAGCCGCGCATTGGCTTGTTCCTGCACCAGCCTTGCCTGGGTTTGTGCAAGCTGTTGGTCCAGGTCCGGGCTGTCGATTTGTGCAAGTATTTGCCCGGCTTTGACCGGGCTGCCGATGTCGACTTTCCAGTCCTTGAGGTAACCGCTGACCCGTGCGTGAATCGGCGCCTTGCTCCAGGCTTCCAGGTGCGCGGGCAAGCGCAGGGTGTCGCCGGTGGCGTTCTGTTTGGGTTGAAACACCATCACTTGGGGGATCGCAGTGGTTTCGGTCCAGGCAGTGACGGTTTGTGCGTGCAAAGTGCGCGCGTGCAGGCCGTTGGCGACCAGCAGGGCGGCGAGGGTCAGGCCACCGATACCCAGCAGCATCAGGCGCTTGCGCGAGGGTGTGTGATCAGACGACATGTGGGGTTTCTCCAACAGCTGCGCGAGTGGGGTGACGCCCGTGGACCAGGCTGAAGACCACGGGAACGAACAATAGGGTGGCGACGGTGGCAAAGATGAGGCCACCGATGACGGCGCGGCCCAGCGGCGCGTTTTGCTCCTCGGACAAGGCCAGCGGCAACATGCCGATGATCATCGCCAGGGCGGTCATGCACACCGGGCGAAAGCGCGTATAGCCGGCTTCCAGCGCGGCCTTGAGCGCGTCGCCATGTTCGGCCAGGCGTTCACGGCAAAAGCTCACCACCAGGATCGAGTTGGCGGTGGCCACGCCCATGCACAGGATCGCCCCGGTCAAGGCGGGTACCGACAGCGAGGTGCTGCTGAGGAACAGCATCCACACGATTCCCGCCAGCGCGGCCGGCAGCGCGGTGATGATCACGAACGGGTCGGCCCAGGACTGGAAGTTGACCACGATCAGCAGGTAAATCAGCACCACCGCGCCGAGCAGGCCCAGGCTCAGGCCGCTGAAGGCTTCATGCAGTGCATCGATTTGCCCATGCAGGCTGATCGTCGCGCCTTTGGGGCGCAGGTGCGCGGTGTCATCCAGCACTTTTTGCACGTCGCGAGCCACGCCACCGAGGTCGCGGCCCTGCACGTTGGCGTACAGGTCCAGGGTCGGTTCGATGTTGTAGTGGGTGACCACCGCCGGGCTTTGTACCCGGGAGATCGTGGCCACGCCGCCGAGGATCTGTGATTGGCCATCGGCACCGGTGACCGGCAAGGCTTCCAGCGACGGCAGGCTGTCGAGGCGATATTGCGGGGTGGCGGCGACGATGGAATACGACACGCCGTTGGCCGGGTTGAGCCAGAAGGTCGGCGCGGTTTGCGAACTGCCGGCCAGCGACGCGACCATGCTGTTGGTCACGTCACGTTCAGTAATGCCCAGGCCGTTGGCGCGCAGGCGGTCAACATTGACCTGCAGTGACGGGTAGCCGGTGGATTGCTGGATCCGCAGGTCGGCGATGCCCGGTACATGTTGCAGGCGGCGTTCAAGTTCGATGGCGTAGGCGCGGTTTTCGGCGTCGTTGCGCCCGGAGATTTTTACGTCCAGCGGAGCCGGGGCGCCGAAGTTGAGGATCTGGCTGCTGATATCCGCCGGCAGGAACGCGAAGTGGCTGCCGGGGAAACTCTGCGGCAAGGCTTCGCGCAGTTTTTTTACGTAAGCGGCGGTGGGCGCATGCTGCGGTTTCAGGCTGACCTGGATGTCGCCATCCTGCGGGCCGATGGTGCCGCTGCTGCTGTAGGCCATGTCGATGCCGCTGAGCGGGATGCCGATGTTGTCGACGATGGTGTCCAGTTCCTCGGCGGGAATGACCTCGCGAATCCGCGCTTCGATGCGGTCGAAGGCGGCGGCGCTTTCTTCGATGCGTGTGCCCAGCGGCAGGCGAACGTGGAGGGCCAGTGCTCCCGCGTCGGTGGCCGGGAAAAAGTCCTGGCCCAGGCTGGGCAGCAACAGCATGGAAGCGAGGACGCAGGCCAGGAAACCGATGATAAAGCGGCGGCGATGGCCCAGCGCAAGGGTGAGCAGGCCGTGATAGGTATCGCGGATATTCGAGAAATGGCGCTCGAAGCCCTGCTGAAAATTCAGCACCGCTTGCAGTGCGCGGTTACGCGGCTTGTTGTGCTGCTCACCCTCATGGTGGTTGATGAATGCATCTTCCGGGTGATGGCCTGCGCCCTGCTCGGGTATATGCGGCTTGAGCAGGAACATCGCCAGTGTCGGCACCAGCGTGCGCGAGAGGACGAACGAGCTGACCATGGCAAAGATCACCGCCAGCGCCATCGGCCGGAACAGGTAGCCGGCGATGCCTTGCAGCAGGAACATCGGCACAAACACGATGCAGATGCACAGCAGCGAGACAAAGGCCGGGCCGACAATCTGCGCGGCGCCGTCGAGGATCGCAGTCTTCACCGCCTTGCCTTGTTCCAGGTGCCAGTTGATATTTTCGATGGTCACCGTGGCGTCATCCACCAGGATCCCCACGGCCAACGCCAGCCCGCCGAGGGTCATCACGTTGAGGGTTTGCCCGGTGGCCGCCAGCAGCGCAATGGCCGACAGCACCGCCAGCGGGATCGACGCGGCGATGATCAGGGTGGAGCGCCAGCTACCCAGAAACAGCAGGATCATCGCGCTGGTCAACAGTGCGGCGATGATGCCTTCCTGAGCCACGCTGCCCACCGATTGCTTGACGAACACCGAGGCGTCGCCCAGCAGCGAGGTCTTCAGCGACGGCGGCAGGGTTTCGTTGATGCGCGGCAGCATCTGGCGGATGCCGTCGATGATCGACAGGGTGGAGATGCTGCCGTTTTTCAGCGCCGGCATCAGCACCGCGCGGTGGCCGTCGACGCGCACGATGTTGGTTTGTGGCGGCGAACCGTCGCGCACATGGGCCACCTGGCCGATGGTGATCAACGCGCCGTCGACGGTCTTGATCGGCAGGTCGTTGAGTTCATCGATGGCCTTGGGGCTGTTATTGAGCAGGATCGTGTATTCGTTGGGGCCGAGCTTGGCGGTGCCCACTGGGATGATCTGGTTCTGCAGCGCCAGGGCGTTGCCCACGTCCTGTGCCGACAGGCCTTTGGCAGCCAGTGCCTGGGGGTTGAGGTCGAGGGTGATCTGGCGTTGCTTGCCGCCCATCGGGGTGGGCATGGCCAGGCCGGGCAGGGCGCTCAGGGGCAGGCGGATGTTGTTCTGCACCAGGTCGCGGATTTTGGCTTCCGACAGGCTGGGGCTGGAAAACGCCATTTGCAGGATCGGTACCGTGGACGCGCTGTAGTTGAGGATCAGCGGCGGCGTGATGCCCGGCGGCATCTGCTTGAGCACGGTTTGCGACACGGCGGTTACTTGAGCGTTGGCGGTGCGTATATCCACGCCGGGCTGGAAGAAGATCTTGACGATGCCCATGCCGGGCAGCGATTGCGACTCGATGTGTTGGATGTCGTTGACGGTGGTGCTCAGGGAGCGTTCGTAGGTGTAGATCACCCGACCGGCCATGGCGTCCGGCGACAGGCCGTTGTACTGCCACACCACGGCGACCACGGGGATGCCGATATCGGGGAAAACGTCAGTGGGGGTACGCAGGGCCGCCATCGGCCCGATGATGCAGATGAATATGGCCAGCACGATAAACGTGTAAGGCTTTTGCAGTGCGGTCTTTACCAGCCCGAGCATGCGTGATCTCCGGAGAAAGCAGGATTGCAAACCCCGGCAGTCTTGCCCGACCCACCTAACACGCACCTTTCAGCCAGGTGAAGGAACATTTAGGTCGAGGCTGAAAATCGTTTCATGGGTATTCATTTGTTCTGCACAGGGCTGCTCGCCAAGCTTGTAACCCATCGGACACATTGTCTTTATTGGAGCCCTGCCATGTCACTTAAACCCTTGTTGTTGATCCCTGCACTCGGTGCCGTCCTGTTGTTGTCGGCGTGCGCCGGCCCGATCCCCAAGGCAGACCCGAGCGAGGCCTGGATTGGTCTTCAAGAAGAAGCGCCGAACGACCTGATGGCCGAACGCGTGGACGGCAAGCGTGTGGATGACGGGCGCTTCTTTGAAGTGACACCGGGCGATCATCGCCTGGATGTGACGTTATTTGAGGAAGAGGCGGGCGAGGACAACCAGCAGGACTGCCAGGGGCGCGTCGAGTACAGGCACTTCAAGGCGGGTGAGCACTACACCCTGGTGGAATCCAGCCTGGGCACCACCGTGCGCGCATCCTTGAAGGATGACCACGGCAAGGAAGTGGCGGCGACGCAAGACTTCAACTGTATGCCTGGCTAGGCGTGGCGTACCGCAGCCTTAGGGGGCTTGGCGGTTTTGACGTGGGGGTGATGGCGACGGGTAATGCGCAATACCCCCCACAGCATGGCGCCGGCAACCGCCAGCCAACCGCAGATCAACAGCATAATCGTCGTTGCAAGGCTCATTTGGGCCTCCTTTCGCCCCGCAGGGGGCACACACAGTCTTCTCAATGGACAGTCTAGCCACCTGACGGTTGCCTGCTATTGACCAATGGTCGTGTCTGTCCAACTTGTTTGCTCTATGCGAGCGGTAAACCCAGGCTTTGGGCTATACCCGCGTGGCAGAGCGTCCTATGATCAGGGCCCTTACCGGCAGTTGATCAAGAGAGTAAAAAATTGCGGTTACGGTCGAACGTTAAAACCTCCTTGTTATTGGCCTGCGCCCTGGGGCTGGCGGCGTGTGCCGGGCAGCCGTCGAAACTCGCCGGCTTGCCTGAGCGCGTTGAACTCAACGGTGTGCCGACCTTTCGCAGCGAGGCGTATCAGAGCGGTCCTACGGCTCTGGCCAGCATGCTGTCGCAACAAGGCATTGTCATGACACCAGGCTTGTTGGATAAGCCGCTGCGTTTACCGGGCGGCGAAGCGGACCTTGAGCGCAACATGCAGGTGTTGGCGCGTGAATACGGGCTGATGGTGTATCCACTGGATGCCAGGCTGACGGCGGTGCTGGCGCAAGTGGCGGCGGGTTATCCGGTGATGGCGCGGGTGGGCGGTGGGCTGTGGTCTGACGCGCACTATGTGGTCGTGGTGGGGTTCAACCAGCAGAAAAGCACGGTGCTGCTGCGCTCGGGCATGGACCGGCGCTTGTTGATGAGCTTCAGCGACTTTGAATCGAAGTGGGCAAGTGCCGGGAACTGGGCGATCCTCATTCAGCGCCCCAGCCAGTTGCCGGCCAATGTGGATGCGCAGCGCTGGCGCGAGGCCGCCCATGCGACGGCTCAGGCCGGGCAGGAACAGGCCGCGGCGCAGGCACTCAAGGTGCTGGCGCAAGGAAAATAAAAAAAGGCGCTCATGGCGCCTTTTTCATTTATCGGTTACCGACGGACTTCTGCGGCATTCGGGCGGCTCTTCAGGTTCTTGTCGGCTTTATAGCGCAGCGCCACATCCGGCACCGAACCGCCCTTGCCGGTCTCGACCCAGCTGCGAATACGGCTGGCATCAGCGAAGTGAGTGAACTTGCCGAACGCATCCAGAATCACCAGCGACACCGGACGATTACCCATACTGGTCACCAGCACCAGGCAGTGGCCGGCCTGGTTGGTGAAGCCGGTCTTGGTCAGCTTGATGTCCCAATTGGCGCGGTTGATCAGGTGGTCGGTGTTGGAGAAACCGAGGGTGTAGTTGGGTTTGCGGAACGAAACGGTCTTTTCCTTGGTGGTGCTCAACTGGCTCAACATAGGGTAATGACGGGCGGCGGCCAGCAGTTTGCTCAGGTCGCGGGCGGTGGACACGTTATGGATCGACAGACCGGTGGGTTCCACATAATGAGTGCTGGTCATGCCCAGCGCCTTGGCTTTGGCGTTCATCGCTGCAATAAAGGCTGCGTAGCCGCCTGGGTAGTGGTGGGCCAGGCTGGCTGCGGCGCGGTTTTCGGAGGACATCAGGGCGATCAGCAGCATTTCCTTGCGCGGCATTTGGCTGCCGATCTTCACCCGCGAAAACACGCCTTTCATTTCCGGGGTGTCGGTGATGTTGATGTCGATGTATTCGTCCATGTTCTGCTTGGCTTCAAGCACGATAAGGCCGGTCATCAATTTGCTCACCGAGGCGATGGGCACGACTACGTCCGGGTTGCTGGCGTAGATGACTTTGTTGGTTTGCAGGTCGACCAGCATGGCGCTGCCGGAAGCAATCTGCAGTTTGGACGGATCGCGCGGCGCCAGGGTGGATTCGGCCGCGTGCGCAAAGGTGCCTGTGAAAGCAAAAAATAGGCTGACGATAGAAATACGAATTTTCACGCGGATGAACTCGCTAAAAAGTAAGAAATACCGTTAAAAAACGGGTTTTGTGAAAAATGGCGTTACATTTTAGGAGTATGGATCAGAAACTGTCGAATGTTCTTCTACATACAGATGAAAGTGCTTAAAAACTAAGAAAAAACAGGGTTTCTTCCGGGCAATAAAAAAGCCCTGCGATAAGGCAGGGCTTTTTCAGTACGCCTGGTTATTAAGCGTGCAGGGTCTCTGCGGCGTACAGGGTGTTTTCCAGCAGGCAGGCACGCGTCATCGGGCCAACGCCGCCCGGCACCGGGGTGATCCAGCCGGCGCGAGGCAGTGCGGTTTCGTACACCACGTCGCCCACCAACTTGCCGTCTTCCTGACGGTTGATGCCCACGTCGATGACGATGGCGCCTTCCTTGATCCATTCCCCCTTGACCAGGCCAGGCTTGCCGGCGGCAACCACTACCAGGTCGGCACGACCGACGTGGCCAGCGAGGTCCTTGGTGAAACGGTGCGTGACGGTCACGGTGCAGCCGGCCAGCAGCAGTTCCATGGCCATTGGGCGACCGACGATGTTGGACGCGCCGACGACCACGGCATCAAGGCCGTACAGGTCGATGCCGGTGCTTTCCAGCAGGGTCATGATGCCTTTGGGCGTGCACGGGCGCAGCAGCGGGATACGCTGGGCCAGGCGGCCGACGTTATAGGGGTGGAAACCGTCGACGTCTTTGTCCGGGCGGATGCGCTCCAACAGCTTGGAAGCGTCCAGGTGCTCGGGCAGCGGCAGTTGCAACAGGATGCCGTCCATCGCCGGGTCGTCATTGAGGCTGTCGATCAGGTCGGTAAGGGCCTGCTGGGTGGTCTCGGAAGGCAAGTCGTAGGCCTTGGAAATAAAGCCGACCTCTTCACAGTCTTTACGCTTGTGCGAGACATAAACCTGAGAGGCAGGATCGCTGCCGACCAGGATCACCGCGAGGCCCGGCGTGCGCAGGCCTTGCTGGCTGCGCTCGGTGACTCGTTTGGCGATCTGCTGGCGCAGGCTGGCGGCGATTGATTTGCCGTCGATAAGTTGTGCAGTCATTACGCGTGATTAACCATCGAGAGGGGGAAGAAAAGTGCGCGCATTCTCGCACGCCAAGACGTGAGGGCAAAGGCGCTTGGTCTGCAAATTGGCCTAACCCCTTAAATAAAATGAATTTTTTTCAAAAAAGATTTGACGGGTTTCCAGCCCCTCTATACTATTCGTCGCACTTGTCGGGCACAGCCTAGCACTGGTTAAGAAGGTCAAGCAGAATTGCTGTTCTGCAAGGCTGGAAAGCACTTAGTTTGTAATCCTCAAAGAGTACAGATTAATAAGGCGCCCGTAGCTCAGCTGGATAGAGCATCCGCCTTCTAAGCGGATGGTCGCAGGTTCGAGTCCTGCCGGGTGCGCCATTAGGCAGCTTTGGCACAAGTAGCGCTATATGGTGGGCGTAGCTCAGTTGGTAGAGCACGGGATTGTGACTCCCGTTGTCGAGGGTTCGATCCCCTTCGTCCACCCCATATTTTGAAAAGGCGCCAGATTAATCGTCTGGCGCCTTTGCTTTAAGAGCTACAAGCGCGGATGTGGTGGAATTGGTAGACACACTGGATTTAGGTTCCAGCGCCGCGAGGCGTAAGAGTTCGAGTCTCTTCATCCGCACCAATATAGCTTGGCCCAGTCGACAGGCAGGGTAGGGCTCAACAAAGAAGTGGTTTGGTTTCTTTGTTAACGCAATATGGTGGGCGTAGCTCAGTTGGTAGAGCACGGGATTGTGACTCCCGTTGTCGAGGGTTCGATCCCCTTCGTCCACCCCATATTCGAAAGGCGCCAGATTTAACAGTCTGGCGCCTTTTTTGGTTTTAGCGGTTCAAATATTCGCGACTGCAGGTGCTGGGTCGCAACGGCAGGGCGTTTCGTCGTATTTGTGTTGCTCGATGATGCCGCGCTGCCTGCCGGCCCCGTTTGCGGGTTGGCCGTCAGGGAAGTGGATGACGACTTCTTCTATATATAGAAGGGGCGGCGCAGAGCCCTGGCGTGATGGGCTGTATTTGTCACCGGGGCGAGGTGCATCAGTGCCTTCGTACCGATAAATTGCCGGCTGTTTTCGGGCGTATTTCCAGTAGGGTGACTTCTTGAGTTTGACCCTCTAGAATGCATGCCCTTGATTGGGGTCGGAAATGGCCGGCTAACGTCTGTGCAACGAGGAATATCCATGCAAGTTTCTGTTGAAAATACTACTGCTCTCGAGCGCCGCCTGAGCATCACCGTGCCGGCAGAACGTATTGAGACTGCGGTCAACAAGCGTCTGCAGCAGACTGCCCAAAAGGCCAAGATCGCTGGTTTCCGTCCAGGCAAAGTGCCGATGAGCGAAATCAAGCGCCGTTTTGGTGCCGATGCGCGCCAGGAAGCTGTGGGTGACGTCATCCAGGCTTCTTTCTACGAAGCCGTTGTCGAGCAAAAGCTGAACCCGGCTGGCTCGCCTTCGATTGAGCCGAAGTCCCTGGAAGCTGGCAAGGACCTGGAATACGTTGCCGTATTCGAAGTGTTCCCAGAGTTTGAGGTTGCCGGCTTTGACGGTATCGAAGTCGAGCGCCTGAGCGCCGACGTCGCTGATGCCGACCTGGACAACATGCTGGAAATCCTGCGCAAGCAGAACACCCGTTTCGAAGTGGCCGACCGTGCCGCTCAGAGCGAAGACCAGTTGAACATCGATTTCGTGGGCAAGGTTGACGGCGAAGTGTTCGCTGGCGGCTCCGCCAAGGGTACTCAGCTGGTGCTGGGTTCCAACCGCATGATCCCTGGTTTCGAAGACGGCCTGGTTGGCGCCAAGGCTGGCGAAGAGCGCGTTCTGAACCTGACTTTCCCTGCTGACTACCAGAACCTGGACCTGGCCGGCAAAGCCGCCGAGTTCACCGTGACTGTCAACAGTGTTTCCGAGCCTAAGCTGCCAGAGCTGAACGAAGAGTTCTTCGCCCAGTTCGGTATCAAGGAAACCGGTATCGAAGGTTTCCGCACCGAAGTTCGCAAGAACATGGAGCGCGAGCTGCGTCAGGCCATCAAGTCCAAGGTCAAGAACCAGGTCATGGACGGTCTGCTGGCGACCAACCCGATCGAAGTGCCTAAGGCTCTGCTGTCCAATGAAGTGGATCGCCTGCGCGTTCAAGCGGTTCAGCAGTTCGGTGGCAACATCAAGCCTGACCAACTGCCGGCCGAGCTGTTCGAAGAGCAAGCCAAGCGTCGCGTTGTGTTGGGTCTGATCGTGGCGGAAGTGGTCAAGCAGTTCGACCTCAAGCCTGACGAAGACCGCGTTCGCGAAATGATCCAGGAAATGGCTTCGGCCTACCAGGAGCCTGAGCAGGTTGTGGCTTGGTACTACAAGAACGACCAACAGCTGAACGAAGTACGTTCGGTTGTGCTGGAAGAACAAGTTGTGGATACTGTTCTGCAGAAGGCTAAGGTGACCGATAAAGCGGTCTCTTACGAAGAAGCAGTCAAACCGGCGGAAGCAGCACAAGCCGACTGATTGTCCAACTCGTTGGAAATACAACCATAAGCCAGCCTCGCGCTGGCTTATGCGTTTTCAAGACATGACTATTTGGGAGTAACTGCAGAGCATGTTCCGTAATTCCTATATTCAGCAGAACTCTGATATCCAGGCCGCAGGCGGCCTGGTCCCGATGGTTGTCGAGCAGTCCGCTCGTGGCGAACGCGCCTACGACATCTACTCGCGCCTGCTCAAGGAGCGAGTGATCTTTCTGGTGGGCCCGGTAGAGGACTACATGGCCAACCTGATCTGTGCGCAACTGCTGTTCCTTGAAGCGGAAAACCCGGACAAGGACATCCATCTCTACATTAACTCGCCAGGCGGTTCGGTGACCGCGGGCATGTCGATCTACGACACCATGCAGTTCATCAAGCCGAACGTATCGACGACCTGTATTGGCCAGGCCTGCAGCATGGGCGCCTTCCTGCTGACCGCCGGTGCCGAGGGCAAGCGTTACTGCCTGCCGAACTCACGCGTGATGATTCACCAGCCACTGGGCGGTTTCCAGGGCCAGGCGTCGGACATAGAAATCCACGCCAAGGAAATCCTTTTCATCCGCGAGCGCCTCAACACGCTGATGGCCAAGCACAGCGGGCACACCCTGGAAGAAATCGAGCGCGACACCAACCGCGACAACTTCATGAGCGCCGAAGCCGCACGTGAATACGGGTTGATCGACGCAGTGATCGAAAAGCGCCCCGCTTAATATAAGCACCTCAAAATAAGGCTGGTCGGCTTTTCCGATCATCGGCGGGCTTGAAAAAGCCCGCATAAGCCTTCATCTTGTGTTGCAAGCCTATCGGATTTGGATCGAACGAATGACTGACACCCGCAACGGCGAGGACAACGGCAAGCTGCTCTATTGCTCCTTCTGTGGCAAAAGCCAGCATGAAGTACGCAAATTGATTGCCGGCCCCTCGGTCTTTATCTGCGACGAGTGCGTCGACTTGTGCAATGACATCATCCGCGAGGAGGTGCAGGAAGCACAGGCCGAAAGCAGCGCGCATAAATTGCCTTCGCCTAAAGAAATCAGCGGCATCCTTGACCAATACGTCATCGGTCAAGAGCGTGCAAAGAAGGTTCTGGCCGTAGCGGTGTACAACCACTACAAGCGTCTGAACCAGCGTGACAAGAAAGGCGACGAAGTCGAACTCGGCAAGAGCAACATCTTGCTGATCGGTCCTACAGGCTCGGGTAAGACCCTGCTTGCAGAAACCCTCGCTCGTC
The DNA here is from genome assembly GCF_054668275.1 of Pseudomonas sp. S3_A03. NCBI lineage: Bacteria > Pseudomonadati > Pseudomonadota > Gammaproteobacteria > Pseudomonadales > Pseudomonadaceae > Pseudomonas > Pseudomonas sp. S3_A03. Next base: position 1,845,133 of record NZ_CP162753.1, on the reverse strand, counting down.
TGCTCAACGTTCCCTTCACCATCGCCGACGCCACCACTCTCACCGAGGCTGGCTACGTTGGCGAGGACGTCGAGAACATCATTCAGAAGCTACTGCAGAAGTGCGACTACGACGTAGAGAAGGCCCAGATGGGTATCGTCTACATCGACGAAATCGACAAGATTTCGCGCAAGTCCGACAACCCGTCGATCACTCGGGACGTTTCCGGTGAAGGCGTGCAGCAGGCCCTGTTGAAACTGATCGAAGGCACGGTTGCTTCCGTACCGCCACAAGGCGGCCGCAAGCACCCGCAGCAGGAATTCCTTCAGGTGGATACGCGTAACATCCTGTTTATCTGTGGTGGTGCGTTCTCGGGTCTGGAAAAGGTCATTCAGCAACGCTCCACCCGTGGCGGCATTGGGTTCAGTGCGGAAGTGCGCAGCAAGGAAGAAGGCAAGAAGGTGGGCGAGTCCCTGCGTGAAGTCGAGCCTGACGATCTCGTCAAGTTCGGTCTGATCCCGGAATTCGTTGGCCGTCTGCCGGTTTTGGCTACGCTGGATGAACTGGATGAGGCCGCTCTGATTCAGATCCTCACCGAGCCCAAAAACGCTCTGACCAAGCAGTACGCGAAGCTGTTCGAAATGGAAGGCGTGGACCTCGAGTTCCGCACCGATGCACTCAAATCGGTGGCCAAGCGGGCACTGGAGCGCAAGACCGGTGCGCGTGGCCTGCGTTCCATCCTCGAAGGCGTGTTGCTCGACACCATGTACGAAATCCCCTCGCAGTCCGAGGTGAGTAAAGTGGTGATCGACGAAAGCGTTATAGAAGGCAAGTCCAAGCCACTGTATATCTACGAAAACAGTGAGCCGGCTGCCAAGGCTGCGCCAGACGCGTAAGCGTTTCGCAGTTTCGGTACAAACAAGGGGCCTCTAGGGGCCCCTTTGTTTTTTCTAAGAGTTTTACTGCGTTTAACCGCGGGCAATAAGCTTGTTTTTTTTGCATGCAGCCCCCATCTTGGCTTCAAGCATATTTTTCAACTGTCATAGAGGCGAAATCATGAAGACAACCATTGAATTGCCTCTCCTGCCGTTGCGTGATGTCGTCGTCTATCCGCACATGGTTATCCCGCTGTTCGTGGGGCGCGAGAAGTCTATCGAAGCCCTCGAGGCCGCGATGACGGGCGACAAGCAGATCCTGCTGTTGGCCCAGAGAAATCCTGCCGATGATGATCCAGGCGAAGATGCCCTGTATCGCGTCGGTACCATTGCCACCGTGCTGCAATTGCTCAAGCTGCCGGATGGCACCGTCAAGGTGCTGGTGGAAGGCGAACAGCGCGGTGCGGTCGAACGTTTCATGGAAGTAGACGGCCACCTGCGCGCCGAAGTGGCGCTGATCGACGAAGTCGAAGCGCCTGAGCGCGAGTCCGAAGTTTTCGTACGCAGCCTGCTCTCGCAGTTCGAGCAGTATGTGCAGTTGGGCAAGAAAGTCCCGGCTGAGGTCCTGTCTTCGCTCAACAGCATCGATGAGCCAAGCCGCCTGGTCGATACCATGGCCGCGCACATGGCGCTGAAGATCGAGCAGAAGCAAGACATCCTCGAAATCATCGACCTGCCGACCCGTGTCGAACACGTGTTGGCGCTGCTGGATGCCGAAATTGACTTGTTGCAGGTCGAGAAGCGCATCCGTGGTCGTGTGAAGAAACAAATGGAGCGCAGCCAGCGCGAGTACTACCTGAATGAGCAGATGAAGGCCATTCAGAAAGAGCTCGGCGACAGCGAGGAAGGCCACAACGAGATCGAGGAGCTGAAAAAGCGTATCGATGCGGCTGGCCTGCCAAAAGACGCTCTGACCAAAGCCACTGCCGAGCTGAATAAGCTCAAGCAAATGTCGCCGATGTCGGCCGAAGCCACCGTGGTGCGCTCGTACATTGACTGGCTGGTTCAGGTGCCGTGGAAGGCCCAGACCAAGGTGCGCCTGGATCTGGCCCGCGCCGAAGAAATCCTTGATGCCGATCACTATGGCCTCGAAGAAGTCAAAGAACGCATCCTCGAATACCTCGCCGTGCAAAAGCGCGTGAAGAAAATCCGTGGTCCGGTGTTGTGCCTGGTCGGTCCTCCGGGTGTAGGTAAAACCTCCCTGGCTGAGTCGATTGCCAGTGCCACCAACCGTAAATTCGTGCGTATGGCCTTGGGTGGCGTGCGTGACGAAGCGGAAATCCGTGGGCATCGCCGTACGTACATCGGTTCCATGCCAGGAAGATTGATTCAAAAGATGACCAAAGTGGGCGTGCGCAACCCGCTGTTCCTGCTTGATGAAATTGACAAAATGGGCAGCGACATGCGCGGCGATCCGGCGTCGGCGTTGCTTGAAGTGCTCGATCCGGAGCAGAACCACAACTTCAACGACCATTACCTGGAAGTCGACTACGACCTGTCCGACGTGATGTTCCTGTGCACCTCCAACTCCATGAATATTCCGCCGGCCTTGCTGGACCGGATGGAGGTGATTCGTCTGCCGGGTTATACCGAAGACGAGAAAATCAACATTGCCGTCAAATACCTCGCGCCCAAGCAGATTTCGGCCAATGGCCTGAAGAAGGGCGAGATTGAATTCGACGTCGAGGCAATCCGCGACATCGTGCGTTACTACACCCGCGAGGCCGGTGTGCGTGGCCTTGAGCGTCAGGTCGCGAAGATCTGCCGCAAGGCGGTCAAGGAACATGCCCTGGAAAAACGCTTCTCGGTGAAGGTCACGGCCGACTCTCTCGAGCACTTCCTGGGTGTGAAGAAATTCCGCTACGGCTTGGCTGAGCAGCAGGATCAGGTAGGGCAGGTGACTGGCCTGGCATGGACCCAGGTGGGCGGTGAGTTGCTGACCATCGAGGCCGCGGTGATCCCGGGCAAGGGCCAACTGATCAAGACCGGTTCCCTGGGTGATGTGATGGTCGAATCCATCACCGCAGCGCAGACCGTGGTGCGCAGTCGCGCCCGTAGCCTGGGAATTCCCCTGGACTTCCACGAGAAGCACGATACCCATATCCACATGCCGGAAGGGGCAACGCCCAAAGACGGTCCCAGCGCTGGCGTAGGTATGTGCACTGCGTTGGTGTCGGCATTGACCGGCATCCCGGTGCGCGCCGATGTCGCCATGACCGGGGAAATTACCCTGCGGGGTCAGGTATTGGCCATCGGTGGTCTGAAAGAGAAATTGCTTGCCGCACACCGGGGGGGTATCAAGACCGTGATCATTCCTGAAGAGAATGTTCGCGACTTGAAGGAAATTCCTGACAACATCAAGCAGGATCTTCAGATTAAACCGGTTAAATGGATTGACGAGGTCCTGCAAATTGCGCTGCAATACGCGCCGGAGCCCTTGCCGGATGTGGCTCCGGAGATAGTCGCTAAGGACGAAAAGCGAGAGTCTGATTCCAAGGAAAGAATTAGCACGCATTAATGCAATTAAGCCTGGGGGCTTCCTTGACAGCATTTTAGAGCCCTTGTTATAAAGCGGCTCTTAAGTGTCTGTAGGCCATTCAGCACTCGTTTTTGCTGTTTACCAAAAAAACTTAGAATCATACTCAATAGATATATAAGGGGACTTAGAGTGAACAAGTCGGAACTGATTGATGCTATCGCTGCATCCGCTGATATCCCGAAAGCTGCTGCTGGCCGTGCGCTGGATGCAGTAATCGAATCCGTCACTGGCGCTCTGAAGGCCGGCGACTCCGTGGTACTGGTAGGCTTCGGTACTTTCTCTGTGACTGACCGCCCAGCTCGCACTGGCCGCAACCCACAGACTGGCAAAGCACTGCAAATCGCTGCTGCCAAGAAACCAGGTTTCAAAGCCGGTAAAGCCCTGAAAGAAGCCGTTAACTAAGCTTCGATCAAGCCTTGCTTACCCGGGTCGGACGCATGTCCGGCCTGGCAGCGGAGCGGTAGCCGACCCACGTATCCATCGGGTCGCCACGCCGGGGGTGAGAAGTCAAACCCCCGTCCGCTCCGCCAGTTACGAGAAGGCGCATCCTCGGATGCGCCTTTCTTCTATCCGGACTCTACCCACGCTCCACGGTTGCCTATTTTTGAAGTTCAACCGTTTCTGGGGGACGCATGCTGCAAAATATCAGGGACAATTCACAAGGCTGGATTGCCAAGACCATTATCGGGATCATCGTCGCATTGATGGCGTTCACCGGTATCGAGGCCATTTTCCAGGCTTCGGGTACTAACAAGCAGGACGTGGCCAAGGTCAACGGTGAAGCCATCACCCAGACCGAACTGAGCCAGGCTGTCGACATGCAACGTCGCCAACTGATGCAACAGTTGGGCAAGGATTTCGATGCTTCGCTGCTGGACGAAAAACTGCTGCGCGAAGCGGCGCTCAAGGGCCTGATCGACCGCAAGCTGTTGCTGCAAGGTGCCGCCGATTCCAAGTTCGGCTTCTCTGAAGCGGCACTGGACCAGGTGATCCTGCAAACGCCGGAATTCCAGGTGGACGGCAAATTCAACGCCGAACGCTTTGACCAGGTGATCCGTCAGCTGGGCTACAGCCGTCTGCAGTTCCGTCAGATGCTGACCCAGGAAATGCTGATCGGTCAGGTTCGCGCAGGTATCGCGGGCAGCGGTTTCGTCACCGATGCCGAAGTACTGGCCTTCGCCCGTCTGGAAAAACAGACTCGCGATTTCGCCACGGTCAACATCAAGGCCAACCCCGCAGCGGTGAAGCTCACCGACGACGAGGTCAAGGCCTACTACGACCAGCACGCCAAAGAGTTCATGACGCCGGACCAAGTGGTCATCGACTATCTGGAATTGAAGAAGTCGTCCTTCTTCGACCAGGTCAGCGTCAAGGATGATGAACTGCAGGCGGCCTACGAGAAAGAAACCGCCAACCTCGCCGAACAGCGTCGTGCCGCGCACATCCTGATTGAAGTCAACGACAAGGTCACCGAGGCGCAAGCCAAGGCCAAGATCGAAGAGATCCAGGCGCGCCTGGCCAAAGGCGAGAAGTTCGAAGCCCTGGCCAAGGAGTTCTCCCAGGACCCAGGCTCGGCCAATAACGGTGGTGACCTTGGCTTTGCCGGCCCTGGCGTCTACGACCCGGACTTCGAAACCGCCTTGTACGCGTTGAAACAGGACCAGGTATCGGCGCCGGTGCGCAGTACCTTCGGCTGGCATCTGATCAAGCTGTTGGGCGTTGAAGCACCACAGGTGCCGACCTTCGCCAGCCTGAAAGACAAGCTGACCCGTGAGCTCAAGGCCCAGCAAGTCGAGCAGCGTTTTGTCGAAGCCACCAAGCAATTGGAAGATGCGGCATTCGAAGCGTCCGACCTGGCTCAACCCGCATCTGACCTGAAGCTGACCGTGCACACCTCCGCGCCATTCGGCCGTGAAGGTGGTGAAGGTGTTGCGGCCAACCGTGCCGTGGTCACCGCAGCGTTCAGCCCGGAAGTGCTGGATGAGGGTGCCAACAGCACCGCCATCGAGCTGGACCCGGAAACCATCATCGTGCTGCGTGCCAAAGAGCACCGCAAACCTGCGCAACTGCCGCTGGAAAGCGTTGCCGCGGCGATCCGCACCCAGATGGCCAAGGAGAGCGCCAGCGCCGCTGCCAAGACTCACGCCGACGAGCTGATCGCCAGCCTGCGTGATGGCAAGACACCGCTGAACCAGCCGGTCGACGGCCAGGCCTGGAAAGTCACTGAAGCGGCTACCCGTAGCGCGGACGCGGTCGACCCGGCCGTGCTGCAAGCGCTGTTCCGCATGCCCAAGCCTGCGGCCAAGGACAAGCCGACCTTCACCACCGTGACCCTCGCTGACGGCAGCCTGGTGATCGTGCGTTTGAACGGCGTGAACGAAGCGAGCGCTCCAACGGAAGAAGAAAAGGCGCAATACCGTCGCTTCCTCGCTTCCCGTGTTGGCCAGCAGGACTTCGCGGCATACCGCAAGCAGTTGGAAACCCAGGCTGACATCAAGAAGTATTGATGGCGGTTTGAATAAGAAGCCCCCGGCCTGAAAAGACCGGGGGTTTTTTTATGTGCGCTGGACGCCGACCTGTGATGCACCTGCCAGGGCCAACAGCATCAATAACACGATCGCCCAGGGGAACGTCGCAACGCCCCAGCCCTGAAGCAACACGCCGCCAGCCAACCCGCCGCCGGCTATCCCCAGGTTCCATACGGTCACGAGCATCGATTGCGCGGCGTCCGCCGATTCGCCCGCCGATTGGGCCAGGGCGGTTTGCAACAAAGCCGGCAGGCCGCCAAACGCCAGGCCCCAAAACACCACCGCGAGGTAGATGACGGTCGGCACCTCGATCCATAACGCCAACGCCAGGGCGATCATGCCGAACAGTGCGCAACTGATGAGCAGCAGTGTGCGCAACCACCGATTAATCAGCACGCCGGCCAGCCAGATGCTCAACAGCGCGGCGAGACCAAACACCAGCAGCACTCGGTCGATATCGGCAGCGATACCGGCGGGCTCCAACAGCGGTGCCACATAGGTGTAGAGGATGTTGTGGGCCAATACGTAGGTAAAGGTCACCCACAGCACCGAGCGAATACCGGGCAGGGTCAATACCTGGTGCAGGCGCAGGCGCTTTTGAGCGGCTTGGCCGGCAAAGTCCGGAAGCTGCCAGCGTGCCCATATCAGCAACACCAGTGTGAGCCCGGTCATGATCGCAAAACTCAGGCGCCAGCCCACGATGGTGCCGAGCCAGGTGCCGGCCGGCAGGCCCAGGCACAACGCCAACGGTGCGCCGAGCATCGCCACCGCGATTGCCCGGCCTTGCAGGTGCGGTGCCACCATGCGGCTGGCGTAGCCGGCGAGCAATGCCCAAAGCAGCCCGGCGAACACGCCGGCAAAGAAGCGTGCCACCAGGGTCAGCCCGTAGTGGCTGGAGAATGCCGTCACACTGTTGACCACGGCAAAGCCGCCGATGGCCATCAACAGCAGCGGTCGGCGGCGCCAGCCTCGGGTCAGCAGCGTGAGGGGGATGGCCGCCAGCAATGACCCTAGGGCGTAGAGGGTGACCAACTGGCCGACCAGTGCCGGCGACACGCCCAGGCCTTGGCCCATTTGCGGCAAGAGCCCGGCGGGCATCGCTTCGGTGAGAATGGTGATAAAACCAGCGCAGGCCAGGGCCAAAAGGCCACCCAAGGGCAGTGTTTCCCGTGGGGCGGTGGTGCCGATCTCAGTCACTAAGGGGTTAGCGCTCATAGTGTGTCCATGCAAAAAAGGGGCGAGGGCGCAGCGTAGGGGGCTGTGCCTTGCGGAAAAACAGGCTAAGGTTCCGAACTTATCGGACGTGGGTGTCCGCAATCGGCAAAGGCAAAATCATGGATAGCTTGGGCAGCCTCGCGGTATTCGTGCAGGTGGCGCAGACCCGCAGTTTCACCGCTGCCGCGCGTGTGCTGGGCGTATCGTCATCGGCGGTGGGCAAAAGCATTGCGCGCATGGAGGAGCGCCTGGGCGTGCGGTTGTTTCATCGCAGTACGCGCAGCATCACCCTGACTGGCGAAGGCGCACTGTTCCTTGAGCGTTCGCGGCGGATCCTGCTCGAGATCGAGGCCGCCGAGCGCGAATTGACCGACGCCCGCGTGGCGCCTCGAGGCAAGTTGCGCATCAGTGTGCCGCAAGTGCGTGGCTTGTTGATGCCGGTGCTCAGCGACTTTATGCGCGCTTACCCGGACATTGAGTTGGATGTGGATTTTTCCGACCGCATGGTTGACGTGATCGAGGAAGGTTTCGATGCGGTGATTCGCACCGGCAAGCCAGAAGATTCGCGCTTGATGGCCCGTCATCTGGGGCACTATCAACTGGTGCTGGTGGCGACGCCGGGCTACTTTCAACAGCACGGCACGCCGCTGCTGCCCCAGCATTTGAGCGGTCACGCCTGCCTGCGCCACAAGTTTTGCGCCACCGGTCAACTGGAGCCCTGGCCGCTGCGGCGGGCACTCGACGAGGTGGAGCCCACCTTGCGTACGCCGTTGGTCAGCACCACCATCGAGTCCCTTAACCATGTGGTGCATGAAGGCTTGGGCATTGCCTGCCTGCCGGACTATATGGTCCACCAGGCAGTGCGGGAGGGGCGTTTGCAGCGTGTGCTGGACGACTACCTGGAACACCGGGGCAGTTTCTGGATGTTGTGGCCATCCAGCCGCCATGCATCGGCCAAATTGCGCGTGTTTATCGATCATATGTGCGCGCAGCTTTTTCCTGCAGGCGCCGTCGTGTAGGTCTGTGACGTTTTACCGACAGGAATGCGCGCGCCAAGGCCACGTTCTGTTGCACAATACCGGCCAGACCGTTTTCCTCAGGATTTTCAATGTCGACATCATTTCACTTGCGTTGCCTCGGGATGGCGCTGGTGTTGGCGGGCGCCGCGGGCTGCTCGTCACCCAAGACCGCTATTTACGAACATGAGAATTTCGACGACTCCGGCACGTTTTCCCGGGATTATCCGGTCAGTGATACCGCCGCGTGCGAAGCTGCCCGGCGTGCCTTGCTGAGCCAGGGTTACATCATCACCAGCAGCGATCCGAAGTTGGTAGTGGGTAACAAGAGTTTCCAGCAGACCGGCGAAACCCATCTGCAGATCAGCTTCAACGTGGTGTGCGCCGATGACGGCAAAGGCACCCACCATTCGACGATGTTCGCCAACGCCTTGCAGGACCGTTATGCGCTGAAGAAGGTCAACAACTCGGCAAGCCTGGGTGTGGGTGTGCTGGGGTCGGTGTCGATGCCGATCGGCTCCACCGATGACTCGATGGTGAAAGTGGCCAGTGAGACCGTTTCGGCACCGAAGTTCTACGAGCGTTACTTTGCGCTGGTGGACGTGTTCCTGCCTCAGGAAGTGAAGCAGGCGGCGCACATTCCCGAGCAGCCCAAGGCGGAGCTGGGTGTTCCGGAACCCAAGGCCGCACCGGCTGCCGAGAAGGTCGAAGCGCCGAAGGAAGAACCCGCCGCTTCGGAACCTGTGGCACCGCCGGCCGAACCTACGCCGATCGCGCCTCAGTCAGAGCCGGCACCGTCGCCGACCAATCCTGAGCTGCCGGCGCCGACAGAGGCGATTCCACCGCTGCCGACGCCTGCTCCATAAATCAGACCGCTGCGGGGTCGGTCTTGTCGACGTTGATCCCGTAGCGCTTGATTGCCTCACTGACTTTATCGCGACCGATCACGCCGTCATCGGCCAGTGCCTTCAAGGCCGCGAGTGCGATGAAGTGTCGGTCCACCTCAAAGAACTCGCGCAAGGCCTCCCGCGTATCCGATTGCCCGAAGCCGTCGGTGCCCAGCGCCACAAAGCGTCGGTTGTGCACGAATGGGCGGATCTGGTCGGCGAACAGTTTCATGTAGTCCGTCGCCACCACCACCGGCCCCGTCTGTCCGGCCAGGCATTGCTCCACATAACCCATGCGTGGCTCGCCTTCCGGGTGCAACAGGTTCCAGCGCTCGACTGCCTGCCCGTCACGGCGCAATTCGGTGAGGCTGGTCACGCTCCACACGTTGCTGTACACCGCGAAATCCTTGGCGAGCAATTGCGCCGCCGCGATCACTTCGCGCAGGATCGAACCACTGCCCATCAGTTGCACCTGGGCCTGCGGGCTGACGCCGAGCGGGTACATGCCCTTGAGAATGCCTTCTTCCACATCTTCTGGCATGGCCGGGTGCGGGTAGTTTTCGTTGAGCAGCGTGATGTAGTAGTAAATGTCCTCTTGCTCGACATACATGCGCCGCATGCCTTCGCGAATGATCACTGCCAGCTCGTAGGCAAAAGTCGGGTCATACGACACGCAGCACGGAATGACCGACGCCAGGATATGGCTATGGCCGTCGTCATGCTGCAGGCCTTCGCCCATCAGCGTGGTACGCCCGGCCGTAGCGCCCAGCAGGAAGCCACGCGCCCGCGCATCGGCCGCCGCCCAGGCCAGGTCGCCGACGCGCTGGAAGCCGAACATCGAATAAAAAATATAGAACGGTACGGTCATCAAACCGTGGTTGCTGTAGGACGTACTGGCCGCTATCCACGAGGAAATAGCGCCGGACTCATTCAGGCCTTCCTGCATAATCTGTCCGTCCTTGCTCTCCTTGTAGTAGCTCAGTTGCCCGGCGTCCTGTGGCGTATAGAGCTGGCCGACAGCAGAGTGGATGCCGATCTGTCGGAACAGGCTTTCCATGCCGAAGGTGCGTGACTCATCCGGCACGATGGGGACGATCAACTTGCCCATCTGTGGGTCCTTGAGCAGGGTGCCGAGGATGCGCACGAACGCCATGGTGGTCGAAATGGCCCGCTCGCCGGTGTCCTTGAGTTGAGTGGCGAAGGCGGCCAGGTCGGGGATCTGCAAAGGCTCGACGGCACTGTGACGCGCCGGCACGTGACCACCCAGGGCTCGGCGGCGGGCAGCGAAGTAGCGGGCTTCTTCGCTGTCGACGGCGGGCTTGAGGTAAGGGATGTCGGCGAGTTGTTCGTCGGCCACGTCCAGGCCGAAGCGGTCGCGGAAGGCCTTGACGGCGTCGGCGCCCATCTTCTTCAGTTGGTGGTTGATGTTCTGGCCTTCGCCGGCTTCGCCCATGCCGAAGCCCTTGACGGTTTTGGCCAGGATCACAGTGGGTTGGCCGGTATGGCGCACGGCGGCGGCGTAGGCGTTGTAAACCTTGTCCGGGTCGTGCCCGCCGCGTGAGAGTTTCCAGATATCGTCGTCGGACATGTCCGCAACCAGTGCCAGCAATTCTGGGTATTTACCGAAGAAATGCTCGCGCACGTAGGCGCCGTTCTGCGATTTGTAGTTCTGATAGTCGCCGTCTACGCATTCCATCATGCGCTGGCGCAGCAGGCCGCTCTGGTCTTTGTCGAGCAACGCATCCCAGCCACCGCCCCAGATCACCTTGATCACATTCCAACCGGCGGCGCGGTACAGGCTTTCGAATTCCTGGATCACCTTGGCATTGCCGCGCACCGGCCCGTCCAGGCGTTGCAGGTTGCAGTTGACCACGAAGATCAGGTTGTCGAGTTTCTCGCGCCCGGCCAGGGAAATGGCGGCGAGGGATTCCGGCTGGTCCATTTCGCCATCACCGAGGAACGCCCAGACCTTGCGGCCTTGGTGTTGCTTGAGGCCGCGGTACTCCAGGTAGCGCATAAAGCGCGCTTGATAGGCGGCAGTGATCGGCCCGAGGCCCATTGATACCGTAGGAAATTGCCAGAAGTCCGGCATGAGTCGTGGGTGCGGGTAGGACGAAATCCCTTCGCCATTGGCCTCGCGCCGGAAATTGTCCAACTGCGCTTCGCTGATGCGCCCTTCGAGATAGGCGCGGCCGTAGATACCGGGTGAGGAGTGGCCCTGGATGTACACCAGGTCGCCATCGAAGCTATCGGTGCGGCCACGGAAGAAATGGTCAAAACCTACGTCGTACAGGACGGCGGCTGACGCATAGGTCGCAATGTGCCCACCGACGCCCGAATGTTTGCCCGCACGCAGCACCATCGCCATGGCGTTCCAGCGGATAAACGCGTTGGTGCGGCGTTCGATGGCCAGGTTGCCGGGGTAGGGCAGTTGGCGCTCCACCGCGATGGTGTTGACGTAGGGGGTTGTCACCCGCCCGTAGAAATCACCGTGACGCGCCACGTCGAAATCCAGCAATTGATCGATCAGGTAGTGGGCGCGCGGGCGGCCTTCGGTGGACAGCACCGATTCGATGGACTCCAGCCACTCGCGGGTTTCCTGTGGGTCGTCGTCGCGGCGCACTGCGGTATTGGGGGTCATGTGAGGCTCCAGGGTAGGCGGATATCGAGTGGCGGGCTCCTTGTGGGAGGGTCGCCAAAGTAATTGCAATTGCAACTACATAAACGAATCTAGCGCGGGATGAGCTACTATTGCAACCTTCTTGAAATCCCCCGGATGGTGTTGCATGTCGTCGAAAGAGCCTGATGTATGGTTCCGTTTTGTCAGGGCTCACAGGACGGTCATCCGTGAAATCGAACGCCGCCTGGCCGAGGCGAACCTGCCGCCTTACGCCTGGTACGACGCCTTGTGGGGCCTGGAAAGCGGCCCCGACGGCACCCGCCGCATGCACGAATTGGCCGATGTGCTGGCCATCGAGCGCTACAACCTCACGCGCCTGGTAGACCGCCTGGAAAAAGACGGCCTGGTGGAGCGTTCCCGCTCGGACGGCGATGGCCGCGCGGCGTTTGCCTCGATTACCGAGGCCGGGCGGGCGCTGCGAAAAAAGATGTGGAAGATCTATGAAAGTACGGTAGATGAGCTGTTCCTCTCGCAGATCGAGCCCGAACAGCGCCAGGGGTTTGCCGATGCGTTGGAGCGCACGGCCGGGCTGGCGATGGAGGCGAGTGTGCAGACCCGCAGCCGCCGCAAATCCTGAAGTCGAAGCCGATCCCGTGTGGGAGGGGGCTTGCTCCCGATAGCACCGGGTCAGCTACAGATGCGTTGGCTGATGCACCGCTGGTGCCGATGGCTGCACCGAACCTGCTCCCAGCGCGATAAACCTTGAGTCCACGTAGGCCGCTAACTGATCGACAATCGCCTGCGGATACCCGGTTACCGCAATCACTGCGCCGCCTCGAAGCTCAGGGGCTAAATTCGGATAACGCTGCTACGTTTAATCTTGGAGTGCGGGAACGCCATGACGCAGACATTTTTTCGTCATGACGGCACTTTAAGCTGCTCATGCAGGTCATCTGTGTGCAGCCGCTTTTAACGTCAACAAGGAGTCCGCGATGGATGATTACCAGGAAGAACTGCTGGAGTACCAGGCCTTTGAATGGGATCCGCTGGATCCGGCCGACGACGCCACCGAGCTGTAGGACCGATTTCAGGCGTACTGCCGCTGACTGCGGCGAAACTCCCCTGGGGTCTGGTTGTTCCACCGCCTGAACGCCCGTTGGAATGCTTGGGCCGAGGCAAAACCGAGCAAGTAGGCGATCTCGCCGAACGCCAGTTCCGTATCGCGGATGTAGGTCATGGCCAGGTCGCGGCGGGTATCGTTGAGAATCGCGCGGAACTGAGTACCTTCTTCGGTCAGTTTGCGGCGCAGTGTCCAGGTTGGCAGCTTCAGGCGTGCCGCCACTTCTTCCAGGTCGGGTTCCCGGCCGCCATTGAGCATTGGCCCGAGCAAGCGGGTAATGCGCTCGCGCAGGCTGCGGGTGCGGGTCAACTGCTCCAATTCCCGTTCACACAATTGCAACAACAGCTGCCAGGTACTGGGGCAATGCTGCGGGTTGCGCAGGGCCAGGGTGGCCTGGTTCAGGCGCAGTTGGTTGGCGTCGGCGCCAAAGTGGACCGGGCTGTCGCCCAACAGGCGGTATTGGTCGCTATAGTCCGGTGCTTCGAACTCGATGTCGATGCGTTGCGCCTGCACCGGTTGTTGGGCCAGGCTCGACAGTTGGTGCAGCCAGCCGGCGATGATCGAGTCCACCACAAAGCGGTTATAGGCGTTGTAGGGGCTGATGGAATAGAAACGCAGCCAGGCGCCGTCGGCATCTTCTTCAAAACTGGACTGCCCACGATAATTGGCGCCATACAGCGGCTCGAAGCGCGTGAGCGTGCGGGCCGCCTCGCGGACGTTGGGCGCCTGGGCGGCGGTGACCCCGGCGAGCCCCGCCTGGCTCAAGCGGCTGAGCCGGCCCATGCGCAGGCCCAGGCCGGCGTCGCCGGTGAGTTGGATGGCCGCATGGCCCAGGCGCATGTAGCGTGGGATCGACAAGCGTGCGCCCGCTTCGGCAAGGCGCGCCGCGTCGAGGCCGTATTGCAGCAGCAGCGGTTGCGGGTCCAGGCCATGGCTGCTGATGGCATCGGCCAGGGTGTGCACGAAGCCCACCGACAGATCCCCCAGGCGCACCGGTTTCACGGCGTTACAGCCAGATATTCAATAAGCGCGCACCCTGTGCGTCGCCGTCGGCGCTGATATGCCCGGCGTGGCTCAGGAAGCTCTGCCCGGCGGTGCCCAGGTCCCAGAACTGACCCCGCAGGAACACGCTCATGCCGGCGCTGGCCTGGCTGATCGGTTGTTGGCTGATCAGTGTGAGGCGCCGCCAGGCTTCGCCTTCGCTGAGTTCCTCGGGCTTGAGGCTGATTTCCGGCGGTGTCGACACGCTTTTGAAACCGCGCCACGGCCGTTCCCAGGTATCGCGCCCGAGCACAAAGGCCGGCACCGCGATCAATTGCGCGCCTTGTTCGTTGAGTTTGCGGTAGTTGTCCGGGTACCAGCTGTCGCTGCCAACCAACACGCCGAGGCGTCCGGCTGGCGTGTCGACCACACTGACGATGTTCTCGTCGCCGGGCTCGATAAAGCCGCGTTCATCGTAGATCGGGTAGAGCTGGCGCTGTGGATCGCCGATCGGCAAGCCGTCCGCCGCGAACACCACGCTGGCGTTGTACAGCGCACCATGACCGACCTGCAGTTGCCCCTGCCTCACCGTCGGGTTGGGCAGGGCGATGGAGCCGGCCACCACGGTAACGCCGAATTCCTTGGCCAGGCCACCGAACAGCACTTGATAGTCACGGGCCATGGTCGGGGCCTTCATGCGCAGGTACGCGTCGTCGCTGCGGCTGGTGCCGGTGGCGCTGATCCAGGCGCGCAGGAATTGCACTGGGTTACTCAATGACAACCAGTTCATCGCATCTTTCACATGCAATGCCTGGTACACCTCGTTTTTTTCGCCGGTGAGCATCAGCCAGGTGCCGATGTGCTCCGGCAGCACCACGATGGTCTTGTCGTTGATCAGGCCTTGGTCCCGGGCGTTTTGCAGGTAGGCCGCGAGTTTCAGGTGCAGGCGTTCCAGGCTTTGGTAATCGGCGGGGTACAGCTGCGGTTGGATGCCCAGCAAGTTGCCGCGATCGGCCGGCTGGCCTTCGTTGACCGCGAGGGTGATGCGCAGGTCCGACAGGTAATGCGCCACGGGGCGCTCCTGGGTCCAGACCAGATACGCGGCGACGGTGGCAACCAGGGCCAGGGTGACGGTGAACGCTAGAAGTTTACGCATGGGGCAACAGACAACAGACCGTGTGCTGGGTTCGCCGACTAGGGTAGGGCGCCTGTGGCGGCTTGCCAAGGGGCGCTGTGCATTTGGATCAATAACTTGTGAGTTTCGGTCATTGAGCGGTAGGGCATCGGCTCTTAGTCTGTGGGACATAAACCGATGGGGCGTCATTCGAACGCCTCACGTCCCGTGATGATCCGTTGTGGAGCTGTACCATGACCGCTGCTGCCTACCCGCACCTGCTGGCCCCGTTGGACCTGGGTTTCACCACCTTGCGCAACCGTACCCTGATGGGCTCGATGCACACCGGCCTGGAAGAAAAACCCGGCGGCTTCGAGCGCATGGCCGCTTATTTTGCCGAGCGCGCCAGGGGTGGCGTGGGCCTGATGGTCACCGGCGGCATTGGCCCGAATGACGAAGGCGGGGTGTATTCCGGCGCGGCCAAGCTGACCACCGACGAAGAAGCGCAAAAGCACAAGATCGTCACCCAGGCGGTGCATGAGGCGGGTGGCAAGATCTGCATGCAGATCCTTCACGCCGGCCGTTATGCCTACAGCCCCAAGCAGGTGGCGCCAAGCGCGATCCAGGCGCCGATCAACCCGTTCAAGCCCAGGGAACTGGACGAAGAGGGCATCGAAAAACAGATCCAGGATTTCGTCACCTGCTCGCTGCTGGCCCAGGTGGCCGAGTATGACGGTGTGGAAATCATGGGCTCCGAAGGTTATTTCATTAACCAGTTCCTCGCCGCCCACACCAACCACCGCACCGACCGTTGGGGCGGCAGCTACGAAAACCGTATGCGCCTGGCCGTGCAAATCGTAAGCCGTGTGCGTGCAGCGGTAGGCCCGAACTTCATCATTATTTTCCGCCTGTCGATGCTCGACCTGGTGGAAGGCGGCAGCACCTGGGAAGAGATCGTGCAGTTGGCCAAGGCGATCGAGCAGGCAGGCGCGACGATCATCAACACCGGCATCGGCTGGCACGAAGCGCGTATCCCGACCATCGCCACCAAAGTGCCACGCGGCGCATTCAGTAAAGTCACCGCCAAATTACGCGGCGCGGTGCAGATCCCGCTGATCACCACCAACCGCATCAACACCCCGGAAATTGCCGAGCAGATCCTCGCCGAGGGCGATGCGGACATGGTCTCGATGGCGCGACCGTTCCTTGCCGACCCGGAGTTCGTCAACAAAGCTGCTGCCGGTCGCGCCGATGAAATCAACACCTGCATCGGCTGCAACCAGGCGTGCCTGGACCACACCTTCGGCGGCAAGCTGACCACTTGCCTGGTTAACCCGCGGGCGTGCTACGAGACCGAGCTTAACTACCTGCCGGTGCGGCAGATCAAAAAAATCGCCGTGGTCGGCGCCGGCCCGGCGGGTCTGGCCGCCGCCACGGTGGCGGCTGAGCGCGGCCATCACGTGACGCTGTTCGATTCGGCCAGCGAGATCGGTGGCCAGTTCAACATCGCCAAGCGCGTGCCGGGCAAGGAAGAGTTCTTTGAAACCCTGCGCTATTTCAACCGCAAGCTGCAGACCACCCACGTCGAGCTGTGCCTCAACACTCGCGTGGATGCCGCGCAGTTGGCGGCCGGCGGCTACGACGAGATCATCCTGGCCACCGGCATCGCACCGCGCACGCCGGCGATCCCTGGTGTAGAAAACGCCAAGGTGCTGAGCTACCTGGACGTGATCCTCGAACGCAAGCCAGTGGGCAAGCGCGTCGCGGTGATCGGTGCTGGCGGTATCGGTTTTGACGTCTCGGAGTTTCTCGTGCATCAAGGCGTGTCCACCAGCCTGGACCGCGAAGCGTTCTGGAAGGAGTGGGGCATCGACACCCACCTGCAAGCCCGTGGCGGCGTCGCCGGGATCAAGGCTGAGCGCCATGCGCCGGCGCGCGAAGTATTCCTGCTGCAACGCAAGGCGTCCAAGGTCGGCGACGGTTTGGGCAAGACCACCGGCTGGATCCATCGCACCGGGTTGAAGAACAAGCAGGTGCAGATGCTCAACAGCGTTGAGTACCTGAAGATCGACGACGACGGCCTGCATATCCGCATCGGCGCCGAGGGCGAGCCGCAACTGCTGGCGGTGGACAATATCGTCATCTGTGCCGGCCAGGACCCGTTGCGTGAACTGCACGACGGCCTGGTCGCTGCGGGCCAGAACGTGCACCTGATCGGGGGGCTGACGTAGCGGCCGAGTTGGACGCCAAGCGCGCTATCAACCAGGGCTCGCGCCTGGCGGCCGAGCTGTAAAAACCCACGCGGGGCGGTGTTAGACTACCGCCCCGTTTTTCATGCGGTTCCCCTCCAATGGGCCCCTTCGATTGGCTTCCCTACGCACCCCTTGAACCCTTGGCGCTGGATTGGCTCAATGGCGTCGAGTTGGCCGTGCTGCGCCTGGATCGCATCGACCCGCTGATCAGCGGCAATAAGTGGTTCAAGCTCACCGAGCATCTGGCCCAGGCGCATCAGGCGGGGGCCAGTGGCGTTATCAGCCTTGGCGGCGCCTATTCCAACCATCTGCACGCACTCGCGGCGGCGGGCAAGCGTTTTGGCTTTGCCACCGTCGGCCTGCTGCGTGGCCATGCGCACCACACGCCTACCGTCGAGGATCTGCAGGCATTTGGCATGCACCTGCATTGGCTGGGTTTCGGCGGCTATCGCGCGCGCCATGAGCCGGGTTTCTGGGCGCCCTGGCGTGAGCGTTACCCGCATCTGTATCCCGTGCCCGAAGGGGCGGCGGGTTGGCGGGCGCAACGGGTTGCCGGGTGCTGGTCGAGCAAGCTCGCGCGCAATTGAGCCACTTGGGTTGGGCCGATTACGACGCCTGGTGGCTGGCGGCGGGCACCGGTACCACGCTGGCGGGGTTGGTCTTGGCCGAGGCGGGGGCGCATTTGGTGTACGGCGCCATGGCGGTGCCGCACGATCATGGCGTGGCGCAAAATGTGAGTGCCTTGGTGCAGGGCGGCTATCAATTGCTGGACGCCAGCCGGGGCGGCTTCGCCAAGGTCGACCCGCTGTTGCGCGACTTTATTGAAACCACGGAGCAGGCCTGCGGCGTGCCGCTGGAACCGCTCTACACCGGCAAAGCGTTACTGGCGTTGAAGCATCAGGTCGAGGCCGGGCACGTCGCGCCCGGCACTCGCCTGATCTTTGTGCACACCGGCGGCCTGCAAGGCCGGCGTGGGTTTACAGCCGGGCGCGCTTGACCGGCATCATGCGCAACGCGGTGTTATCGCGCACCACGTAATGGTGGAAGATCCCCGCCAATGCATGCAGCCCGATCAACCAATAGCCGATCTGGCCGAACAGCACGTGCCAACCTTCAATCTGTTTGGCCAAGGCTTTGTTCTCGCCGATCAACGGCGGCAGCTCGATGCCGTAGAACAGTACCGAATGCCCCTCGGCACTGACGATCAACCAGCCCGCGATGGGCAGGCCGATCATCAAGGCGTACAACGCAAAATGCGTCAGCGTGGCCAACAGGCTCTGCCACTTCGGCGGCGCCGGTACGATCTTCGGCGCAACCCCCAGGCTGCGTGCAAACAGGCGCAGCCACACCAGCACAAACACGGTGAGGCCGAGCATGAAGTGCATCTCGACGATCAGTGTGCGTGCGCCACTGCCTTTGGGGAACTGGCCGCGTAACTCAATGCAGGCGTAGACCACCGCCAGCAGCACCACCATCAGCCAGTGCAGCGCAATCGACATGGTGCTGTAGCGCGTATCGGAATTTTTCCACGGCATCGCTGGGTTTCCTCATTCATCAGGGCAAGCCTCCGTTCTTTGGCGACGGAGTACGGTTACTGTATGCCTGTTTTGAACGGATTACCCGGCGCGAATGCCGCACTATTGACCTCCATCAGTGGCCTTGCGGCATTTCACCGCGCGCCAGGCGCTGGTTGATATCGCTGATTACCGCCGGCAGGTCGGTAATGGTGTCGATCAGGTAGTGCGGGCGCGAGCCTTCGAACATCGCCTCGATGCGCTTGCGCTCGCCGGCCAGTGTGGCGTTGTCCAGGGCGCGAAATTGCTCATAGGTCAGGCCCAGCGCGTTGCCCGAGCAGGTCAGCGCCACGCTCCACATCCCGGCGCGGCGGCCTTCAAGGATGCCCGGCACGGTGTCGTCGACCTTCACACACGCCGCCACATCATCAACCCCCAGGGCAATCACGTTGGCCAGCGCCTGGGCCGGCCATGGGCGGCCGTTGGGTACTTCGTCGGTAGCCACTACATGGTCGGCGACGTAGCCATGGGTGGCGGCCAGGGCGACCAACTTGTCCATCAGTTGCTTGGGGTAGCCGGAACACGAGCCGATCCTGATCCCTTGCCCGCGCAGATGCGCGAGGGTGTCGAGGGCGCCGGGGATCAGGGCCGAGTGCTCGGCAATTTTCTCGATCTGCAAGGGCATGAAACGCTGGTAGATGGCGGTCACGTCGTCGTCGGTGGGCGTACGGCCGAACGCCTTGCGGTAGCGCTCGGCGACCTGCGGCTGGTTGCAGAGGGTGCGGATATGGTCCCACTTGCCCATGCCCATCGGGCCACGGGCTTCTTCGATGGAGACTTGCACATCGAACTCGGCGAAGGCTTCGACAAAAATCTGGGTAGGCGCGAAGGAGCCGAAGTCGACCACGGTGCCGGCCCAGTCAAGGATCACGGCCTGGAGGGTGTTGGGGTTTTGATAGTTCATGGTTCAAATCCTGTGGGTAAGGGGGGAATCAAATGTCCAACACGTCCATTTCTTGCAGCACGTGGGCGATGGCCTTGACTGCCGCGCGCATGCCGGTGGCGTCGACGTGGCCGATGCAGCCGACGCGGAAGGTCTCAACCTGGGTCAGTTTGCCGGGGTACAAGATGAATCCCTTGGCCTTGACCCGTTCGTAGAAGTCCCTGAACTGGTAGCGCGGGTCTTTCGGGGCGTGGAAGGTCACGATAATCGGGGCCTGGATAGCGGCCGGGAGGAAGCTGCGCAGGCCGAGCCCGGCCATGCCCTCCAGCAGCGCCTGGCAGTTGTCGACATAACGTTGATGGCGCGCGGGCAGGCCACCTTCTTCCTGGTATTGCAGCAACGCTTCGTGCAGGGCGGCGACCACGTGGGTTGGCGGGGTGAAGCGCCATTGGCCGGTCCTGGCCATGTAGGTGTATTGGTCGAACAGGTCCATCGCCAGGGAGTGGCAGTTGCCTTGGGCGGCGGCCAGTGCCTGCTTTTCGGCGAAGACGAAGCCCATGCCGGGCACGCCCTCCAGGCATTTGCCGGAGGCGGCGATCAGGGCGTCGAACGGTACTTGGCGGGCATCGATGGGCAGCGCGCCGAAGGAGCTCATGGCGTCGATGATCAGGCGCTTGCCGTGGTGCTTCACCACCTGGGCGATTTCCGGCAGCGGGTTGAGGATACCGGTGCTGGTTTCGCAGTGAATCAAGGCAACGTGGGTGATGCCCTCGTCGGCCTGCAACAGGCGCTCGACATCGGCGGCCGTCGTGGGCTCATCTTCAGCGGTTTCAAAGGTGCTGAAGTCGCGGCCCAACACTTCACAGATGTTCGCCAGGCGCTTGCCGTAGGCGCCGTTGATCAGCACCAGCACCTTGCCATTACGCGGGACCAGGGTGCCGATGGCGGCCTCGACGGCAAAGGTGCCGCTGCCCTGCAAGGGGACGCAGTGATGGCTGGCCGCACCGTGGAGGATCGCCAGTAACCGGGCGCAGACGCTGGCGGTGAGTTGGTTGAAACCTTCATCCCATGAACCCCAGTCCACCAGCATCGCCCGGCGCGTGCGGTTCGCTGTGGTCAGGGGGCCAGGGGTGAGCAGGAGGGGCGCGGCAGGGGTCATCTCGTGTCCTCGTAAACAACGGTGTGAATCTACGGCGCCTAAATTGCAGTTTGGCTTGTTATCAATCCAATTGTTTGTTGTTATGTGAGCTATCAGTGAGGCCGATAGCTATGAACCTGTTCCAATTGCGCGCATTCGACGCGGTGGCCCGCGAGGGCAGCTTTACCCGTGCGGCGGCGCGGCTGTTTATCAGCCAGCCGGCGGTGACCGGGCATATCAAGGCCCTGGAGGAGTACTACCAGATTCCCCTGTTGCGTCGCACCGCCCGGCGGGTGGAGTTGACCGAGGAGGGCGCACGCCTGGCCGCGATCACCCGGGCGATCTTCGGCCTGGTGGACGAGGCGCAGACGCTGCTCGAAGCCAATCGGCAATTGCTCACCGGGCGCCTGGAAGTGGCGGCGGACGGCCCGCACCTGGTGATGCCGATGATCGCCAGCCTGCGCGCGCGTTACCCCGGCATCACCGTCAACCTGCGCTTGGGCAATGCCCAGGAAACCCTGGCCGCGTTGTTGTCCGAGCACGCGGATGTGGCGGTGCTCACCGAAGTGCAGGCGCGCAATGGCCTGCACTTGCAGCCCCTGGACGAATCACGCATCTGCGCCTTGGTGCCGGCCGGTCACCCCTGGGCGATGCAGGCCGAGGGCATTCGTCTCGAACAGCTCCATGAGGTGATCATGGTGCTGCGTGAACCCGGCTCCATTACCCGTCGCACCTTTGACGATGCCTGCCAGGCGGCCGGTGTGCAGCCTAGCGTGCTGCTGGAACTGGACAGCCGTGAAGCCGTGACCGAAGCCGTTGCGGCGCAACTGGGCGTGGGGGTCGTGTCGTCATTGGAGGTCAGCCCCGACCCCCGCGTGCAGGCGATTGCCCTTCAGGGCCATGGGCTGATCAATCGGCACCTGCTCGGTTGTTTGGAGCGGCGGCGCTCATTGCGCTTGATCCAGGCGTTTTTCGACTTGGCGCCCTGAGGGTTTTTTGGTGGAACGATGCGTTCTCGCGCTATAAACTCTGCCCCCAAAGCGCCGGCCAGTAGACGTCTCGGCGCTATGGAAATCAGAGAGTGATTCATGGGCGCACAGTGGAAAGTCAAACATAAAGAAGCGGCATCCAATGCCAAGGGCAAGATCTTCGGCAAGCTGGTGAAAGAAATCACCATCGCCGCCCGCAACGGTGCCGACACCGCGACCAACGCCCACCTGCGTCTGGTAGTGGAGCAGGCCAAAAAAGCCTCGATGCCTAAAGAAACCCTGGAACGCGCGATCAAGAAGGGCGCCGGTCTGCTCGGTGAGACCGTGCAGTACCACCGCGTGACCTACGAAGGGTTTGCCCCGCACCAGGTGCCGCTGATCGTCGAATGCGTGACCGATAACATCAACCGTACCGTGGCCGAAATCCGCGTGGCGTTCCGCAAGGGCCAATTAGGGGCTTCGGGCTCAGTGGCCTGGGACTTCAACCACGTCGGCTTGATCGAAGCTTCCCCGGACAGCCCGGACGCCGATCCGGAAATGGCCGCTATCGAAGCCGGCGCCCAGGATTTTGAAGAGGGCGAGGAAGCGGGTACGACCCTGTTTATCACCGAGACCACCGACCTGGATGCGGTACAGAAAGCACTGCCGGAGCAGGGTTTTACCGTGCTGTCGGCCAAGCTGGGCTACCTCTCGAAAAACCCGGTGAGCGGTTTGACCGATGAGCAGATGGCTGAAGTCGAGGCGTTCCTCGAAGGCCTGGACAATCATGACGACGTGCAGGACATGTTTGTCGGTTTGGCGGGCTGATTCTTATCTGGATGCATGGGGGCAAAATGTGGGAGGGAGCAAGCCCCCTCCCACATTGGTTTCAGGGGTGTTGGATAGATTTGAGCAAGACCTCTACCTCTTCAAAGCTTGGTCGCGCCAACACATCCGACTGACAGCAGGTTCTATGCAGTTCCAGCAGTTCGTCGCTCGCTCCCCCCTCAACCCGCGCCAGCAACTCCCCCAGCAACACCCCGAACGCCCGCACTTCAATCCGCTGCAACGCTTGTGTTTCAAGGGTGCCCGCCGTGGCATGGAACGACGCCGCGCCAAAATCCCCGAGCAGACAACTCCCCGCGTCATTCCACAGAATATTGTGGCCGTACAGGTCGCCATGGGTGATGCCGTGGCGGTGCAAATGCGCGGCCACCGAAGCGATGCCCCGGGCCATGCGCAGGGCCACTGCGGCACTGAAGCGAGTATCGGCGGCGTACACGTCGCGGGTACATGAGGCCAGGCTCGGCAGGCTCGCGAGGTTGCGGTAGCTCGGGTCGATCAGGTCCATTACCAGTGCGGCCTGTTGGTCGGGATGGCCGACCACGCGGCCTTGCACCTTGATCAGGTTGGGGTGCAGCCCGGCGGCGATGCACGCCTGCATTTCGTGCAGCGGCGAGCCGTCGCTGGTGATGGTGCCTTTGTAGAGCTTGACGGCGACAGGTGTGCCTGTGGGTTTGCGCAGCGCTTGGCGAATCACTCCCGATGCTCCTTCGCCCAGCACCTCGCCCAGTTCCAGCTCTGCCCAGGGAATAGTCGGCGTGGCGTCGTCGGTAACCACCTTCACCGCCATTTCTACCGGGTTACCGGCATAGGCCAGCCAGGTCAAGCTTGGCAGCGTCAGCAGCCACTCGGGCAGGCGGGTGAAGCGGTTGGAGGCAATGCGCAGCAGTTCGAGGTGGTGACAGTTGGCCAGGCTGTCCGGCAGCTCTGCCAGGTGGTTGCCGGCCAGCATCAGCTTTTGCAGGTGGGGGCGCTCGCCCAATTCGCGGGGCAATTGGCTGATGCGGTTGTCGGTGAGGATCAGCCAGCGCAGCAAGGGCGGCAGCGCGGCGGCGGGGACGTGGCTGATGCGGTTGGCCTTGAAGCCGATCATGCTCAGTTGCGCGCACTGGCCCAGGCATTCGGGCAGCTCGGTGAAGGCGTTGTCCGAGCAAAACAGCACACGCAGGTGCGGCAGGCGGTGCAGGTCGTCGGGCAACTGGCTAAGGGCGTTACCGCTGAGGTTGAGGATTTGTAGGGAATCGGCCAGTTCGAAGATTTCCCGGGGGAACTCGGTAAGCCCGCAAGACAGGTCCAGGCGCGTAATGCCGGCCAGTTGGCCGGCCTTGAGTTGGGCGAGGGTATGCATGAACGGCGCGGTCACTCGGCTAGGGGGTAAAGGGCGTTCATGATACCGGGTCGGGCAGCGGTTGCGGGCTGGCCTGTTGCAATTGGTTCAGGCGGCTGGCGGTACGGGCGAGGTCGATGGCCTGGCCGCTCAGCGCCTGTGCCAGCGGTTGGTCGCCGATCAACACCACATGCTTGTCCTTGTCGTAGAGCACGTCCACCAGGTTGATAAAGCGCTGCTGCACGGCGATCGGGCAGTGCGCCAGAGGCGGCAGGCCGTCGATGATCCAGTGGTCGAAAGCCTCGCACAACAGCAGATAGTCCATCACCGCGGTCAATTGTTCGCAGAGGTCGTTGAAGGTGAACGCGACAGTGCGCGCCTGATGAAAGCGGCAGATCAGCTGCCGGTTTCCGACCGCCAGGGGGTGCGCCGGGCCATCCGTGGCGGGCAGCCCGAGCGCTGCACGCTGGGCCGCGGTGCCTGGCCACAGGTAGTGCCCGGTGGTAAAGCGCTGCGTGGCATGGGCCTGGGGCAGGCTGCGAAAATCCTTGGGTGAATTGACCTCCAGCACGTCCATGCGCGCGGCGATCAAGTCGATCACCGGCTTGAAACGCTCGTGATACAGCGGGTTGGGCAACAGGCCTTCGGGCGGATAGTTGGAGGTGACCAGTACCAGCACACCCCGCTCGAACAGGGCTTTGAACAGCCGCGTGATCAGCATGGCGTCGCCGATGTCGTGGACGTGGAACTCGTCGAAACACAGCACCCGGCAGCCGGCGAGCAGTGTGTCGAGGGTCACGCCCAGTGCGTCGTCCGCGGCTTGGTGCGCGAACATGCCCAGGTGCAAGCGAGCGAAAAAACCATGAAAGTGCACGCGTTGTTTCTCGGCGATGGGCAGCGCCTCGAAAAAACCATCCAGCAACCAGCTTTTGCCACGCCCCACCGGGCCGTGCAGGTACAGGCTGCGGGTGGGCTGGTTGGCGAGCAGGTGTCGGGTTTCGCGGGCCATGGCGGCGATCGCCTGGGCCTGGCCCGCGCTGAGGGTATACCCCTGCTGTCGGGCCTTGTTCTGAAAGAACGTCTGGATGGGCGAGTGTTTGTGGCTGTCGGAAGGTTTGCCGAGCCAGCGACGGATCAACGAAAGCACGGCCAATGCGAGTCACTCTGTAGTGCGGTGGTCGCTCACTTTAGGACGCTCGCGGTGATTTGACCAATACAGAAGGCGCCTGCGTTCGCCTAGAACTGCAACACATGCGTGGGCGCCAGCTCCGCCGGGCTGACCACCGCATAGTTGTAGCCGGCGCCGGACCAGTATTGCGCTTGCAGCCCGTTTGCCGTGCGGCTGCCGTGGGGCAGGAAGCCATTGTTCGGACCCGGTGGGCGAATGTAAAAGCTGATGCGCCGACCTTGTGGGTCTTCGTATAGCACCATGGCAGCCGTGCCTTGCTCGGTGTTGAGTAGCCGCCCGCTGACCGGTTTGAACCCCGATGGGCTCAAATCCGGCAGGCGATGGGCCTGGTTGAAATAGCGGTCGAGCCACGCCTGCATGGTGCCGCTGTCCTGGGCACGGTAATCGGCGGGCAGGACACCGTCCTGGGCAAACAGGCGGAATGCTTGCATCGCGTCGGCCATCGGTAGCATCGACGGTTGAGTGGCTTCGCGGGCGTGC
Source organism: Pseudomonas sp. S3_A03 (assembly GCF_054668275.1). Classification (NCBI taxonomy): domain Bacteria; kingdom Pseudomonadati; phylum Pseudomonadota; class Gammaproteobacteria; order Pseudomonadales; family Pseudomonadaceae; genus Pseudomonas; species Pseudomonas sp. S3_A03. The sequence continues at coordinate 1,819,545 of NZ_CP162753.1, read as the reverse complement.
CAGCCGCCGAGGCCGCCGAGGCTCACGGCGATCAACAGCACGGCGGCCGTCGCAAGGTGGCGGCGCGATTGGAGCCTGATGCGCCGACGAATCAGCGCCGGGTCCAGGTCGGGGTTGGCCGGCAGTTGCAGGGTGCCGCTCAATGAGGCACGCAGCACGTGCGCGTCCTGCTGCCAGGCATGTACCTGGGCGGCGGCGTCGGGGTGGGCGGCGAGCCAGGTTTCGAGGACTCGGCGATCACTTTCCGGCAGTTGGTGATCGACGTAGGCATGCAGGTCGCGTTCGCAGGGGGGCAGGCTGATCATTTGAGTATCCGCAGGGAAGGGCTGGCAATTTCACCATCGCTGAGTTGCCGCAGGGCTTGGCGGGCGCGTGACAGGCGTGACATCACGGTGCCAAGCGGCACATCGAGTATTTCGGCGACTTCCTTGTAGCTCAAGCCTTCGACCGATACCCCCCCCACAGCAACAACGCGCGCTGTTCGGTGTTGAGTTGATCGAACGCTTGCAGGGTCGACTGGGCGATCACCGTACGCTCGACGGATGGCTGCACATCCTCGCGGCCGGTGAAAAACGCCAGCATGCGCGCATAGCGCCGGGTGCGGCGGTGGGCATCGAGGAACTGGCGATAGAGGATCGAGAACAGCCATGCACGCAGGTCGCCTTCGATGCGCTTGTCGGCCCAGCGGGTAATCGCCCGTTCCAGGGTCGATTGCACCAGGTCGTCGGCGCTGCTGGCGTTACGGGTCAGGGACACGGCAAAACGCCGCAGCCTGGGGATGAGTTCACGTAACGGTTCGTCGAGTTCATGCATGGGATGTCTGGCTGGTCACTGCGCTGGGACTAGAGAGACGCCCGGCGCTGGCGGTTATTCCGGGCCACGGAAAATAAATCCGCGGCGAGGGAATAGGGTGGATCGGCGTTCGTCTCAATGCTCCGACCTTATGTTTGACCCCCTAAGGCCTTTGGCCCTGGAGTTTGTTCATGGTAGATCACTCATCACCGCCCCGTCCCCCGTTGAGTACGGCGAGCCTGATCGCGCGCCTTGCCGGTATCGGCGCCGTGGTTGCCGTTGTTGCGGGGGCATTTGCCTACGTCAATGGCACGCTCGACCCACAACGGCTGCGTCCGAAAACCTTGGTCAACGCCTTGGAAACCAATAATGGCGTGCACGCAGGCTTTCGGCGTAACCATGCCAAGGGCGTGTGCGTGGCCGGGTATTTCGAGAGCAGCGCCCAAGCCCGCGCGTATTCCAGCGCACAGCTGTTCAGCGACGCCAGGACCCCGCTGATCGGCCGATTTGCCTTGCCCAGCGGTAACCCCTATGCGCCGGACAGCAGTGTGCCAATCCGCAGTTTTGCCGTGCAATTGAGCCAGGCCAACGGCCAGCAATGGCGCACGGGAATGAACAGCATGCCGGTGTTCCCCGTGGGCACTCCCGAGGCGTTTTACCAGTTGCTCAAGGCTGGCGCGCCGGACCCGGCCACCGGCAAGCCGAACCCTGCAAATATGCCGGCGTTTTTTGCCGCGCATCCGGAGGCCGCGCCATTTTTGGCGTGGGTCAAGACCGCCAAGCCCTCGGCCAGCTATGCCACCGAAACCTATAACGGCATCAACGCGTTTTACCTGGTGAGCGCCGAGGGCAAGCGTCAGGCCGTACGTTGGAGCGTAGTGCCCCAACACGAGGATGCCGAGGGCGAGACCGCACCGGCCGGCGCTGACTTCCTCGAAAAAGATCTGGTGCAACGTCTGGCTGCCGGCCCGTTGCGTTGGCAGTTGAACATGACCCTGGCCAACCCCGGCGACCCGCTGGACGATGCGAGTAAGCCCTGGGCCGGTGAGCATAAGGTCTTGAACGCCGGCACCCTGGTGCTGCAAAGCAGCCAGCCCCAGGCGGAGGGCGATTGTCGCGACATCAACTTCGACCCGCTGGTTCTGCCCAGCGGCATCGAAGCCTCCAATGACCCGCTGCTGGCCGCGCGTTCGGCGGCGTATGCCAGCTCGTACCTGCGCCGTGCCGGTGAAGTCAGCCCGTTGCACAGCGCCCCCAAGGAGTCGAAACCATGAATGCACAACCGCGCTTTTTCGCGCCTTTGGCGCGCCTGCTGCATTGGCTGATGGCGTTGCTGATCATTGCCATGCTGTTTATCGGGGCAGGGCTGGCGGCGTCGGTGTCGCAGCGGCATGAATGGTTGATTCACCTGCATAAACCCTTGGGGATTGCGATCCTGGCATTGGTGATTGTGCGCCTGGTGGTGCGCTTTTCTACGCGCCAACCGCCATTGCCCGCCGACTTGCCGCGTTGGCAAATGCTGGCGGCCAAGGCGTCTCATCTGCTCTTGTATGCCTTGATGCTGGTGTTGCCGTTGTTGGGCTGGGCGATGATTTCGGCGGCGGGCGACCCGGTGATGCTCGGCAGTTCGGTACGGTTGCCGGCGTTGGTGGCGGCTGATGCGCCATTGTTTGCGCTGTTGCGCAAGGCCCATGGGTATTTGGCCTACCTGCTGTTCCTGACGGTGTTGCTGCACTTGGCGGCGGCGCTGTTCCATGGCTGGGTTCGGCGTGATGGTGTGCTGCAGAGCATGACCGGCACCAAGGGCTGATGCCGGGGGGCAGGGGTTAGCGCAGGGCCGTGACGATATCGGCCACGGTGCTCAGCACATCCTTGCCCAATTGCTTGGACCGTTCACCTGACCAGCCGGTTTTTGGGTTGGGGGCGTCATTGTTGTCCTTGAAGGGCATTTCCAGGGTCAGGGACAGGCAATCGTATCGCTCGCCGACCGCATTGCAGGCCAGGGTCATATTGGCTTGGCCTGGCTGGTCGCGGGTGTAACCGTGGGTGGTCTGGAAGTCGCGGGTCAAGGCGCTCAAGTGGCGGCGGAAGTGTTTTTCCAAGGTCTCGATACGCGGGGTGTAGCCCGGGTTGCCTTCGCAAGCGGCGGTGAACACATAGGGGATTTCTTCGTCGCCGTGGATATCGAGGAACAGATCGACACCGTACTTCTCCATTTGCTGCTGCACAAACAGCACTTCCGGGCTGTTCTCCTGGCTGGCGCTTTGCCAGGCGCGGTTGAGGTCCTGGCCGGCGGCATTGGTGCGCAGATGGCCATGGAAGGCCCCGTCTGGGTTCATATTGGGCACCAGGTACAGGTCGGCCACCTTCAGGAGCTTTTTCACCTCGGCATCGCCGTCTTGTTGCAGACGCTCGATGATGCCTTCCATAAACCATTGCGCCATGTGCTCGCCAGGGTGCTGTTGGGCGATGATCCAGACCTTGCGTCGGCCCTCGCCGCCTTTGCCACGGCGAAGCAGTTGGATGTCGCGCCCCTCGACACTTTTGCCCGTGGCCAACAGCTTAGTGCCGGCGTATTTCAATGCCTGCTCGATCAGCCAGGCGTGGCGTTCGCGGCTGTAGGGTTCGAAATAAGCGAACCAGGCGTGTTTCTCGCGGGTTTCCAGGCTGATGTGCAGGATTTCTCCATCAAAGCGCGTAGGCACTCGGAACCAGTTGACATGGTCATAGGACGCCACGGCGTTGTAGCCGCTCCAGGCATGCTTGTAGGAAGACTTGCCCGCGTTGCTCAGGCGGAACGTGTGGGTGTGGCCCACATGCATGCCTTCGGCCTTGAAATGAAACCATTGGAAATGCTGGCTGCGAGTATCGGGTTTGATTGCCAGCAGCAACTGATAGGCATCACTGGCGTCGAGCACCTGGATGTTGCCACTGTCGAAGTTGGTGCTGATCTTGATGGAGGTCAAGGCCACGGTCATAGTCTGGTTGCCTGAATATGAGTGTTGTGGCGGCTATATTACACAGGAGTCCGGTAAAGCCCGGATGCAAAATTGTTGCGAGGAGGGGGCGTCGTCCATGACGCGGCCGCAGCTTAGAATTTATGAGATTGATTCTCAAGCGCTATTTCGCAGAGATACGAGCCGGAGCGCTACGCTGGCTTTCATTAGGCGATGGTCTTTTGCTACCATGCGCGCCATCAAGCAGCACACAGTCTTCATTAGCCTGAAGCCATGCCAGGGAAACTGGCAAAAAAAAGACCCGGCCAAAGAGCCGGGTCAAAAACCGTGATTAGCCTGATGAGGAGATATTCCAAGAGTCCGACCTAAGGTCCCTTGGACTATCGACTGATCTCGCGATCAGCTGAGCCCAATAATAATCATTATCATTTGCAAGTCAAATGTTTTTATCCGTGGGATAGAAATATTTTTCCTTCGGGCCTTCTATACGTTCGATTGAGCCTCTGGCGCCTGCAACGAGCGCTCCAGCATCGCCTTCGCCATATCAATCAAATACACCACTGAAAACGCCAGGTCGCGGTGATTGCCTTGATGGCTGCTTGCTGACTCGTAGGCTGTTGCCGCCGCACTGCGCAGCAGGTCGGAGGCGTAGACCAGGGCCTCCTCCTGGCTGATGCCAGGCTTGATGGCAAACATGGCCTCGTCCGGGGCGGGTGCCGACATTTTTTCTTTCAAATAAAAGTCCAGCGCGCGCTGGGCAGCACCGCTGCCACGCAGGTCGTGCGCGTCATTGTTTTCGGTTGGTTCGGGCAGGAGGTACGGGCTCGTCGTCATAAGGGGCGGTACTCTGGGTGGGTGTCGAAAACCTTATGCCTGATGATAGTACGTGTCGTATTAATGTCGTTTCGTGGATTACTACAAACTGTTTATTGCCCTGAAAAATACCTGACGTATTGTCTGGCCCCATGGATAACTGGATAGCGTTGGTCAAGGCCAACATGAAAGACCGCAAGGTCACGCAGGGTGAGCTGGCTGAACGCTTGGGCATGTCCCAGGGCGGCGTCGGCCATTGGCTCAACAAACGCCGCGTGCCGAGCCTGGCGGACATGAACCGGGTGCTCGAAGAACTGGGCCTGGGTTACCTGGAAGTGGTGCAGGAAGTCCGCGAAAAGGCCCGCGACGCACCAGCCCTGTCAACACAGTACAACCCGTATTTTCGTTACCCGGTCAACGACTGGAGTGGCCTGTGCGAAGTCCGCGAAGAACGCCAGGCCTACGGCGCCGCGCGTTTCGAAACGACCGACTACCATGCGCGAGGCGACGCCTTCTGGCTGCCGGTTACAGGCGATGCCATGACCGCACCCAGCGGCCTGAGCATCGCTGCGGGCATGATGATCCTGGTGGATCCGGCCCTTAGCGCCGAGCCCGGCAATTTGGTGGTCGCCCAATGGGCTGACCGGCCTCACGCGACGTTCCGCCAGCTACTGGAAGAGAGCGGCCAGCGCTACCTGGTGCCGCTCAACCCCACTTATCCGAAACAGCTGTTTGACGCCGATTGCCGCATCCTTGGCGTCGTGGTGCAGGCCACCGCGAAGTTCTAGCCGACTGTTTCGAGCTCCACCAGTGCGCACCCCTCGGCAACCATTTCGCCCTCCTGGCAGAACAGCGCCTTGACCACCCCCGCCTGGGGCGCGCGGATGCTGTGCTCCATTTTCATTGCCTCCAATACCACCAGTTGCGCGCCGGCTTCGACCGCTTGGCCAATGTCCACCAGCACCCGTACGATGCTGCCGTTCATTGGCGCCGTGAGGCCTCCCTGGTGGGACTGGCTGGCCTCCACCGCTGCAATCGGGTCGAACAGGCTGACGCACTGCATCTCGCCATCCCAACGCACAAACATCGCCCCCGCGCGACGCACCGCCAAGTGTGAACGGCGCACGCCCTGACGCTCGATCAGCAACTGTTCGCCCTGCAACTGCGCAGCATCTGCCGCCAACGTCACCAACCGATCCTGCCCGTTGCAGCTCAGGTGCAACGACACCTCGGCGGGCAAACCGGCACGAAAACCACGTCTATCCGCCCACGGCCCTTCAGCCACGGGCAAGCTCTGCATAAAGGCCGCGCCCGCCGCCTGCCAGAACTCATCGCTCAATTCACCGGGTGGCGGTAGCAACTCATCCTGATAACGTGGAATAAACCCGGTATCCAACTGCGCGGTTGCAAACGCCGGGTGCCCGATGATGCGCCGCAGGAACCCCAGGTTGGTCTTCAGCCCGCCGACGGCAAATTCATCGAGCATACTCAGCAAGCGCAGGCGTGCCTGTTCACGGTCCTCGCCCCAGGCAATCAGCTTGCCGAGCATCGGGTCGTAAAAGGGCGATACGCTGTCACCTTGCTCGACACCGCTGTCTACCCGGCGGCCCGCACCGGGTGCCGATTCGCGATACAGCGCCAGATGCCCGGTGGCGGGCAGGAAGTCATGGGTCGGATCTTCGGCATACAAGCGCACTTCAATCGCGTGGCCGATCAGCGGCACTTGTTCCTGGGTGAGCGGCAGCGCTTCGCCCTGGGCCACGCGAATCTGCCAGGCTACCAGGTCCAGGCCGGTAATCGCCTCGGTCACCGGGTGCTCCACCTGCAACCGCGTGTTCATTTCCATGAAAAAGAACTCGCCGCGTGCGTCCAGCAAGAACTCCACCGTGCCGGCGCCTACGTAGCCAATAGCCTGGGCCGCCCGTACGGCGGCTTCGCCCATGGCCCGGCGTTGTTCAACGCTCAACCCCGGTGCCGGTGCTTCTTCGACGACTTTTTGATGGCGACGTTGGATCGAGCAATCCCGCTCGTTGAGGTACAGGCAATGCCCGTGTTGATCGGCAAATACCTGGATCTCCACATGGCGTGGCTTGAGCAGGTATTTCTCCACCAGCATCTGCCCATTGCCAAAGGACGACAGGGCTTCACGCTGGGCCGAGGCCAGGGCTTCGGCGAGTTGGTCGACGTGCTCGACCACCTTCATGCCCTTGCCGCCGCCACCGGCTGTGGCCTTGAGCAGTACCGGGTAACCGATGCGTGCGCAGGCTTCGCGGAAAGTCTCCAGGTCCTGGGCTTCGCCGTGATAACCCGGTACCAGTGGCACGCCGGCGGTCTCCATCAGCGCCTTGGCGGCGGATTTGCTGCCCATGGCGTCGATGGCCGAGGCGGGTGGGCCGAGGAAGATCAGGCCCGCGGCTTCAATCGCGCGGGCAAAGGCGGCGTTTTCGGACAGGAAGCCGTAGCCCGGATGAATCGCCTGGGCCCCGCTGGCCTGGGCGGCGGCGATGAGCTTGTCGATTTGCAGGTAGCTCTCCGTGGCCTTGCTGCCGCCCAGGTCGACGCGGACATCAGCCTCGCGGCTGTGTCGCGCGTCGCGGTCGATGGCGCTGTGCACGGCGACCGTGGTCAAGCCCATGGCCTTGGCGGTACGCATCACCCGGCAGGCGATTTCGCCACGGTTCGCCACCAGTAAGGTGGTCAACGTGCTCATGAGCGCGGCTCCTGCGGTTGCCAACTGGGCGCACGTTTTTGCAGGAAGGCTCTCAAGCCTTCCTGGCCTTCGGCGCTGACGCGAATCCGCGCGATGGCATTTTCGCAATAGCAACGCAGGGCAGGGGTGAGGGCGCCGTTACCCACTTCACGCAGTAAGTCTTTGCTGGCGCGCATCGCGGCGGGGCTGTTGTGCAGCAGGTTGGCGATCCACTGTTCCACGTGCGTGTCCAGCTCGCCCGCCGGGTAGCTTTCCGCGAGCAGGCCGATGTCCCGCGCACGCTGGCCGCCAAAGCGTTCGGCGGTAAGGGCATAGCGCCGCGCCGCACGCTCGCCGATGGCCTGCACCACGAAGGGACTGATCACCGCCGGTGCCAGGCCGATACGCACTTCCGACAGACAGAACTGCGCGTCGTCGGCGCCGATGGCCATGTCGCAGCAACTGATCAAGCCCAGCGCGCCGCCATAAGCCGCCCCTTGCACCACCGCCAGGGTAGGGATTTTCAGCTTGGCCAGGTTGTACATCAGCTCGGCCAGTTCGCGCGCGTCGTCGAGGTTGGTGTGGTAATCCAGCTCGGCCGACTGCTGCATCCAGGCCAGGTCGGCGCCGGCGCTGAAGTGCTTGCCGCGCCCGCGCAGCACCAGGAAACGCAGGGAGGCATCGCCTTGCACGTGGTCGAGGGCGATGATCAGTTCGCGGATCATTTCGGCGTTGAACGCGTTGTTCTTGGCTTCACGACTGAGCCACAGCGTGGCAAAACCACGGCGGTCGGTGATCAGTTCGAGGGTGTTGAAATCGCTCATGGGGTACAGCTCCAGTTACATGCGGAACACGCCGAAGCGGCTCGGCTCGATGGGGGCGTTCAGCGCGGCGCAGAGGGCCAGGGCCAGCACATCGCGGGTCTGCAACGGGTCGATCACGCCGTCATCCCATAGGCGCGCGCTGGAATAGTAGGGGTGACCCTGGGTTTCATACTGGTCGAGGATCGGCTGTTTGATCGCCGCTTCCTCCTCGGCACTGAAGGGGTTACCGGCCCGCTCGGCCTGCTCACGCTTGACCTGCACCAGCACCCCGGCGGCCTGCTCGGCGCCCATCACACCAATGCGCGCGTTGGGCCACATCCACAAAAAACGCGGGTCGTAGGCGCGGCCGCACATGCCGTAGTTACCGGCGCCAAAGCTGCCGCCGATGATCACGGTGAATTTCGGCACCTTGGCGCAAGCCACGGCAGTGACCAGTTTGGCGCCATGCTTGGCGATGCCGCCGGCTTCGTATTTTTGCCCGACCATAAAACCGGTGATGTTCTGCAGGAACAGCAGCGGGATTCCGCGTTGGCAGGCCAGTTCGATAAAGTGCGCGCCCTTTTGCGCCGCTTCGGCGAACAGAATCCCGTTGTTGGCCAGGATTGCAATCGGGTAGCCGTGCAGGTGCGCAAAACCGCACACCAAGGTGGTGCCGAACAGCGCCTTGAACTCATCGAACACCGAACCGTCCACCAGCCGCGCGATTACTTCGCGCACGTCGAACGGCTGCTTGGCATCGGCCGGGATCACGCCATACAACTCTTCGCCGCTGTACAGCGGCGCCATCGGCACGCGCTGGGCCAATTGGCCGTGCTTGCGCCAGTTGAGGTTGGCCACGCTGCGCCGGGCCAGGGCCAGGGCGTGTTCGTCGCTGTCGGCATAGTGGTCGGCCACGCCGGAGACCTTGCAGTGCACATCGGCACCGCCAAGGTCTTCGGCGCTGACCACTTCACCGGTGGCGGCTTTCACCAGCGGCGGGCCGGCGAGGAAGATGGTGGCCTGGTGGCGCACCATAATCGCTTCGTCGGCCATGGCCGGTACATACGCGCCACCGGCGGTGCATGAGCCCATCACCACGGCGATCTGCGGGATGCCCTGGGCACTCATGTTGGCCTGATTGAAGAAGATGCGCCCGAAGTGTTCTCGGTCGGGGAACACTTCGTCCTGACGCGGCAGGTTGGCGCCGCCGGAGTCCACCAGGTAGATGCACGGCAGGCGGTTCTGCTCGGCGATGGCTTGGGCGCGCAGATGTTTTTTCACCGTGAGTGGGTAGTACGAGCCGCCTTTCACCGTGGCGTCGTTGGCGACGATCATGCATTCGACGCCCTCCACGCGGCCGATCCCGGCGATCACCCCGGCGGCGGGCACATCCTCGCCATACACTTGGTGAGCGGCCAATTGGCTGAGTTCCAGAAACGGCGAGCCGGGGTCCAGCAGGCGGTTGATGCGCTCGCGCGGCAGCAGCTTGCCCCGTGAGGTATGCCGCTCCTGAGCCTTGGCGCCGCCGCCTTGCTGCACGTGGGCGAGCAAGGTGTGCAGGGCGTCGACCTGTTGGCGCATTGCCGCGCTGTTGGCGGCGAATTCCGCCGAGCGCGGGTTGAGTTGGGTGTGCAGGGTGGCCATGGCGCGTTCCCTCAGCGGGTTTCGTTGAACAGTTCGCGCCCGATCAGCATCCGCCGAATCTCACTGGTGCCGGCGCCGATTTCGTACAGCTTGGCGTCACGCAGCAAGCGCCCGGCGGGGAACTCATTGATATAGCCATTCCCGCCCAGAATCTGGATGGCATCCAGGGCCATTTGCGTGGCGCGTTCGGCGCTGTACAGGATCACCCCGGCGGCATCCTTGCGTGTGGTTTCGCCGCGCTCGCAGGCCTGCGCAACCGCGTAGAGGTAGGCACGGCTGGCGTTGAGTTGGGTGTACATGTCGGCGACCTTGCCCTGGATCAGCTGGAACTCGCCGATGCTCTGGCCGAACTGCTTGCGGTCATGGATATAGGGCACGATCAGGTCCATGCAGGCCTGCATGATCCCGGTGGGGCCGCCGGAGAGCACCACGCGTTCGTAGTCGAGGCCGCTCATCAGCACTTTAACGCCACCGTTGAGCACGCCGAGGATGTTCTCCTGCGGCACTTCGACGTCGTCGAAAAACAGCTCACAGGTATTGGAGCCGCGCATGCCCAGCTTGTCGAATTTGTTGCTGCGGCTGAAGCCTTTCCAGTCGCGCTCGACGATAAATGCGGTGATGCCATGCGGGCCCTTGTCCAGGTCGGTCTTGGCGTAGATCACATAGGTGTTGGCGTCGGGACCGTTGGTGATCCAGGTCTTGCTGCCATTGAGCACGTAATGGTCGCCACGTTTGTCGGCGCGCAGCTTCATCGAGACCACATCGGAGCCGGCATTCGGCTCGCTCATGGCCAGGGCGCCGACGTGTTCGCCGCTGATCAGTTTGGGCAGGTAGTTGAGTTTCTGTTCGTGGTTGCCGTTGCGGTTGATCTGGTTCACGCACAAGTTCGAGTGCGCGCCGTAGGACAGTGCCACCGAAGCCGAGCCACGGCTGATTTCTTCCATGGCGACCACGTGGGCCAGGTAGCCCAGCCCTGCGCCACCATATTCTTCCGCCACGGTGATCCCCAACAGGCCCATGTCTCCGAACTTGCGCCACAGGTCGGCGGGGAACAGGTTATCGATGTCGATCTGTGCCGCGCGGGGAGCGATTTCCTTGGCCACAAAGGACTGCACCTGGTCGCGCAGCATGTCGATGGTTTCGCCAAGGGCGAAGTTCAGGGACGGGTAACTCATGGACAGGCACCTTAATGTCAGCGTTGTTGTTGTGTCGATGGCGCGCCAGGGGAGGGCGCTCACCTTTACGTTAACGTAAGCTTGCGTTACGGCGCTGTCAATCGTAGTTTACGTTCACGTCAACCTACAAAAAAGACAACAGGGGTCGTTATGGATCAACCGCACCCGAGCTACAGCAGTGGCTCTCAGGATAAGCCCTTACTGGCCATGACCATTGGCCAGGCCTTCGATCACACGGTGGCGCAATACCCCGACGGCGAAGCCCTTGTGGTGCGTCATCAGCAGCGCCGCTATACCTGGCGGCAACTGGCCGAAACGGTTGAACTGCACGCCCGTGCATTCCTGGCGTTGGGCATGCGGGCCGGCGACCGCCTGGGGATCTGGGCGCCCAATTGTGCCGAGTGGTGCATCAGCCAGGTCGCCAGCGCCAAGCTCGGGGTGATCCTGGTGAATATCAACCCGGCCTACCGCAGCAGTGAGCTGGACTACGTGCTCAAGCAATCCGGTTGCCAATGGCTGGTATGTGCCGGGTCGTTCAAAACCTCCGATTACCACGCGATGCTTCAAGAGCTGAAGCCCGATCTGCGCGGCCTCATCAGCCTTGACCCCAACCCACCTTCGGGGTTCTTGCCCTGGTCGCAACTGACGGCCCTCGGCGCGGGTGTGCCGCCCGAGCAAGTGCACCGCCGCCAGGCCAGCCTGCATGTCGACCAGCCCGTGAATATCCAGTACACCTCCGGCACCACCGGCTTCCCCAAGGGTGCCACCCTCAGTCACCACAACCTCCTCAACAACGGCTACATGGTCGGCGAAAGCCTGGGCCTGACTGCGCGGGATCGCCTGGTGATCCCGGTGCCGCTGTATCACTGTTTCGCGATGGTGATGGGCAACCTGGGTTGCATCACCCACGGCACCACCATGATCTACCCCAATGACGGCTTCGACCCGCTGCTGACCCTCACCGCCATCGCCGCGGAGCGCGCTACCGGCCTGTACGGCGTGCCTACCATGTTTATCGCCTTGCTCGACCACCCACGGCGGGGCGAGTTTGAATTGTCCAGCCTGCGCACCGGCATCATGGCCGGCGCCACATGCCCCATCGAAGTGATGCGCCGGGTCATCAATGAGTTGCACATGGGCGAAGTACAAATCGCCTACGGCATGACCGAAACCAGCCCGGTGTCGTTGCAGACCGCTGCCACGGACGACTTGGAACGCCGCGTCACCACGGTCGGCCGCACCCAGCCGCACTTGGAACACAAGATTATCGACGGCGATGGCAACACGGTCGCGCGCGGTGAGATTGGCGAGTTGTGCACCCGAGGCTACAGCGTGATGCTCAGCTACTGGAACAACCCCGAAGGCACCCGCGACGCGATTGACGAGGCCGGCTGGATGCACACCGGCGACCTGGCGACCATGGACGAGCAGGGTTACGTGTGCATCGCGGGGCGTAACAAGGACATGATCATCCGTGGCGGCGAGAACGTGTATCCGCGGGAATTGGAGGAGTTTTTCTTCACCCATCCGGCGGTGGCGGACGTGCAGGTCATCGGTATTCCCGATGAGCGTTACGGCGAAGAGATCGTCGCCTGGGTCAAATGTCATTCAGGCCATATGGTCAACGAGCTTGAGCTTCAGAACTGGTGCAAGGGCCGCATCGCGCACTTCAAGACGCCGAGGTATTTCAAGTTCGTGGAGGCGTTTCCCATGACGGTGACAGGCAAGATCCAGAAGTTTCGGATGCGTGAGATCACCCTGAAGGAACTCGGCCGCGCTTGACACACTTCGGCATACGCAGGGCGATACTCGTGTGCCGCCTGTGTGCCGGTGCCACAGCCTAGGGTAGCGAATCTATTTCGCTCCCCCAGGGTTATGCTCGTGACACAGACCACTTCAGGCCAGAATGAACAAAACGTTCACCTTCACACCATCACAGACAACACACCCGACTGGTACACCGACGCGCTGGCGGAACACAAAACACAATTGGCCCTCCAGCCGCTGAACATTCCGGGTTGGTACAGGCACGCACCGGAGTCAGCCAGGGACGCGCTCAAGGCGATCCATATACGTAGCCGGCGCTCATTGAATCAGCTGGATCAACTGCTGGTCGGGTTGAACAGTGTCACTGACTTTGCCGAACCCTTGCTGGTCGAGGCCATCAAGAAAACCTTCGGCGTTCAATTGGACGTCAGGCAGACTTTTTATGCACGCAAGATAGAACAAAAGGAATGCGAGCGCCTGTCCGCTGAAGCGTCCCGAAGTCGTGAGTCGCCACTGGCGTCAGAGTTCTACTCCTATAAAGGGGTTAGCCTGCTGGAAGCGGCACTAAGCAACTTCAGCGAAGACGAAACCAGTGTGCCTGTCTGCCAGGACTGCCACCTGATTACCCGATACCCCTTTCATCGGCGTTCATTGCGGGCATGGCCGGATGCGGGCAACGTCAGGTCTGTGCCGGTGGGAATCAAGGCTCACGAGTTTGCCCGCATGTGCAGGACACTGGACCTGGGGGCGAAGTATTACGCGCATGTGCGTACCACGCTCAATGCCCGGATCACCTCGACAATCCCGGGGGCAGCCGCCGGTAAACTCTACAGCGCGATGATTACCGCGCATCGCAACCAGCTGGAGCTGGCCGCGCAGATCGCGGTGATGAAGCAGGACATCCAGAATGATGGTCATGCCTTGATCAAGGACATCCTGGTTAACCATCGCGGCCGGCAGTTGGATGGGGAGGATATTAAGTTCTCCAGGTTCTCGCTGTGCGCATTGGCGCTGGAAAATATTCTGGTCATCGGGCCCGTAGTGTTTAAAGCCCACTTCAGGAATGCTTCGCTTCAGCCCCGGCGATGCTGGGTCTACATTCCGGGCGATCCGGAATGTGTATTGAAGGAATATCCCAATCTCGGCTGGTTTGCCGATGATCTGACCACGCGTTTGTGCAAGGCCGAATACCGGACGTTCTTCAGCCAGTTCGTGCCGCTTTCCGAGCAGCAGGCGTTTTTCACCAAGCTCAAGACACTGCTTGACCCTGAGGGAAAGTTCACTCAATCCGAGGATTTCGCCCCGGCTTCCAAGCGCAGAATCTTTAGCCCGGCCGACTACGGCTACGGTCCGTCATTAAAGGATGTGTGGCAGGACAGCGCGGTGCAGAAAGTCCGTTTGATCATGGCCAACTGCAGTACCGCAGCCGTTTCGACGGGGGACATGGATAATCGTGTCGCACGCGCCAGGCTGTCGTTGTGGGGAAACAGGCTGCTGGACATTCTGAACCTGGCCGGGCTTGTGGTGCCGGGTCTTGGCGAAGTCATGCTGGTCGTCGGAGCGCTGCAAATGTCCTATGAGCTTTTCGAAGGCATCGAGTCGTGGTCCGAGGGGCAAGTACAAGAGGGCTGGGCGCATTTCTCGACGGTATTGCTGGGTGTGGCGGGGCTGGCGGTTCCCAAGGCACTGCTGGTGGCCAAGGAGTCGGCGTTCGTCAAACGCCTGGTCCGTGTCGAACTCGGGGGCGCAAGAGTACGCTTGTTTGATTCCGATCTGAGGGCCTTCAGGCACACGGTTACCCTGCCTGCCGAACTCAAGCCGGATGCCCGAGGGTTATACGCGCATGCGGGCGAAAGCTATCTGCCGGTGGAGGGCGGGCACTACAAAGTCGCAGGCAGCCATAACGATATCCGGCTTGTCCATCCAGACGACGCTTCGCTGTATTCACCGCGTATTCGGCATAACGGCGGCGGCGCCTGGGTGCATGAGTTCGAACAGCCCCTCACCTGGGACCGTAAGACGTTGTTACGCCGTATAGGGCACAGTGTCGACGCCTTGAGCGATACAGACCTGGAACAGCTCAGGGTCATGAGCGGGGTGACGGATGAAGCGCTGCGTGGCATCTATATTGACCAGCAGTTACCCCCACCGCTGTTCAGGGAAGCCCTGAGACACTTCGAGGCAAGCGCCAGACACCAGGCATTGCTCGATAATCTGCGCAGTACGGACCCGCAAGCGCTTACGCGCGTAGCCGGCTATGAGCAACTCAATTTGATCATGCGTAAGGGTGTGTGGCCTGACACCAAGGAGCTGCGGATTGACAATGCGGCGGGAGACGCCGTGTGGAGTTCTTATAAGGGAGACACAGAAAAGCCAGTCGTGCTGCTGCACGAACAGGACGTGCTTGCTGGGCGTATCCTGCCGTCGCTCCTGGCACAGCTGGAGCTGACGGAAGCTCGTCAGTTATTGGATGAAGGCATTGCGCGCGATACGGTAAGACTCGATACCCTCGTCGGTGAGACAGAGGTCGAGCTGCCGGATCACTTGCAACGCCCTCTCGCCAAGAGGGCGCTTGAAGCGCCTTCCGACGCCAAAAGGCTTGTCACCTACCAGCGTCGTTTGCTGCAACTGGCAACTGAGTACCGCAGTGAAATCATTGAGCGCGACATTGCGTCCGGGGACCTGTCCGTTGACAGCAACGTGCAGCGGATCCAGCGCTCCTTTCCTGGCCTGCCCAAACTGGTCATCGAAGAATTGCTGGCCAATGCCAACAGCGAGGAGCTGGCACACATGACGCAGCACTCACGCGTGCCGTTGCGGCTGGCGGAAGAGGCGCGCCGCTACTTGCCGCGCTTACGCATCCTGCGGGCGCATGCCGCGCTTAATTTTGACGGCCCTCTCACAATGGATACTGTGCAACTGGCCCTGCACACGCTGGCGGCCATGCCTGGTAGATTGGAGGCAATCGGCATCGAGTTACGTGCCGACAGCCTCACCGGCGCGCTGCTCGATCGTGTTGGCAGCAAGGATGCTCCCCTACAGCGCCGGTTGGTTCGGGTCACCCTGGCACATTGGGAAGTTGTGGATGAGTCCGGTAAAACGCTGTACGCCCGAACCGATAAAGACGCTTTCTACAGCGCCCTCTGGTTCGCCGCAGGGGGTAAGTTCACCAGTTGGGAACGGCTGCACGCCGACACTCAGGCGCTGAAGCTTGAGCTTATGAGACAACCTTTGAACGACGCGCAGGCCCGGCGTGCATTAGCGCTACAACCCATCAAGCCAGGTTACAAATCCCCCATGCGCCTTGCCGATGGGCGTTTCGGTTATCCATTGAGCCCTGTGGGGGGCGCCTCGCAGCGACCTCTGGCACTTGAGCTTGCGGCGGTGAAAATCTATCCCTCCAGGACGCTTGAAGAGGTGCGCGCCTTTTTGGGATTTGAGGGGCGTAGCGACGCTGACTTCCACGCGAAGCTGACTGAGCTTGGGGTTGAGTTTGAACAACTCCAAACGGTGCTTAGCACATGGGTTGACGAGGCGGGTTCGGGTTATGCAAGGGCCAGGCGCAGGGTCGCCAGCACCCTCAAACTTGCTTGGCAGCGCAGCACCACCCAGGCATTTGCAGGAGCGCATACCCTGGATTTGTCTGACGAGATGATCGAAGAGCTCCCCGCGATCAGCGCAAATATGGACCATGTGAGCGATCTGCGTTTGAGCCGTATGGCGTTGAGCGATGAGGCGGCGGGGTTCTTGCGGGCCTTTGGCGGCTTGCGACGGCTGCTGCTCGAAAATAATAACCTGACCCAATTGCCGGAGTTTGCCAATGGCGGCGTCAACCTCACTGAGCTGAACCTGAGCGCCAACGATATTCGCCTGACCGAACAGTCGACCGCCCGCCTTGAGAGCCTGCATAGCCTGCAAATCCTCGACCTTTCCCATAACACCCTGCTGGGGTGGGCCCCAGACCTGAGCGGCCTGCGAAGCCTGAACCGGCTCAACCTGCGCCGTACCGGGACAAGAACATTCCCCACAGGTGTGCAGCATTTGCCGCAGCTTGTCGATATCGATTTGCATACCAATCAGATCAGCACGCTGCCCGATTACGTGTTCGAACAACCTGCACGAATCAATCTGCACGACAATCCGTTATCCGCACAGACGCTCCAGCGGCTGGGTCTCCAGGCCCCTGTGGTTCAACCGAACTGGGAGCATGTTACGGCTGCCGAAGGGCGGGAGTCATGGCTGCGCGACTTGGAACAGATCGAGCGATCACGCTATGAAACGATCTGGGACTCGCTCACGGCCAATCCGGAATCGAGTGCATTGCTGACGGTAGTGGCCGATACCACACGCTCTGCCGAATACCGCAGCGCGGCCACTCGACCGCAATTGAGAGCGCGTGTCTGGGAGATGCTCAAGGCGGTCAGCGAAAACGAGCGTATTCGCAATGAGTTATTCGTGATTGCCGATGACAGGGCCACGTGTGGTGATGGCAGTACGCTTGAGTTCATGAACCTGGAGCGTGAACTGTTCGTGCTGAACGTCATGGAGCTGGCAGAGGGACCGGCGCTCAAGGATCAGTTGTTGAACGCTTCGAAAAAACTGTTTCGACTGAAGTTGGTAGATGACATTGCGCAACGAGATGTGATCGCCAGAGGCGCGGCGTTTACAGAGCAGAGTGAAGTGATTCTGGCGTATCGAATTGGGTTGGCGGACAAGTTGGGTTTACCGGTCAAGTCGCGGAACATGCTGTTTTCTCAGACGGCCAATGTGGGCCAGGCGGCCATCGATGACGCCTACACGCAAGTGCTGACAGCCGAAGCTGTCAGCGGCGACCGGGAAACGTTTCTGGTTGAACAAACATTCTGGGACAGATACCTGCGTACGCACTACAACGATGAGTTGCAAATGCTGACAGCCCCCGCAATCAAGCTGATAGATGAAAAGAGCGATGCGCTGTATGAGCTGTCGAGGTTGCAGGAGGGGCCCGGTGCTCAAGCGGATCAAGCGGCAAGGGAGGCCTGGCAAACGGAACGAGACAGGGCGGTTGACACAGTGGTCAGTACGCTGGGCATGAGCCGCGAAGAAATTTTGGTCGATGGCTCGATGCAAAGTGACTTTTATGTGAAGCAGATGGACGCGCTCAGCATCGCGCGAAGGAGAGAGGAAAAACTGGGGCTAACACTATTGACGCGAAAAGTGCTCAATAATCACGCTGCGGAGCATGGCTCGCAGCTCTGAAATACCCACCGGAAAACACAAAGGGGACCCGAAGGTCCCCTTTAATGTGTCGTTGCGTGCTCTTTTTTATTATTGAGGGGCGGCCTGTTGTTGTTTTTGGCAGCCGTGGCCCTTTCTTGCTGTTTTTGGCGACCCCCATTCGGGGTCAAGAGCAAACGTATTTTTTTGAGCGCTGATCTGCTTCTTCGTAAACGATCCAACCAGTGGGTAGCTACCTGAGGTAGTTTTATTGTTCTCTAACCGGTTGCGGGTTTCGGCAAGCCGTACCCTGCGAAGCACATCTTCTCCAAAAAAATCTGTTAGCTGCGTCTCTGCCGTGTTGTTTTTGTTATGTCAGAGTCGTTTCGTCTTATTTTTATTAGGTTTGGTGCTTTTTATTCTTGTTATGCAATAGAGATAGCAGAAGGCGTGCCAACTTTTAAAAGTTGTTTAAATTCAATGGCTTGAGTTTTTTAGGGGAAATGCCACGCGGCCAATGCCCCACAATATGTTCCCGTGTTACTCGATGTGTAGAGGCTCGGTAACACATTGTCACAAGCCTTCTACTCAAACCGCACTGCGCGCCTTGACCACCCGTGAGCCGGTAGGCCGGCCCAGTACCGTACTGATTTGCCGGCCCGCAAGAATCAAGGCCTCCAGGTCGATACCGGTGTCGATCCCCAAGCCATTGAGCAGGTACACCACATCCTCGGTGGCGACGTTACCGCTTGCGCCCTTGGCATAGGGGCAGCCGCCAAGGCCCGCGATAGAGCTGTCGAACACCTGGATGCCCTCCAGCAGGCTGGCGTAGATATTGGCAATCGCCTGGCCGTAGGTGTCATGGAAGTGACCGGCCAGTTTGTCCCGTGGCACCTGGGCACCCACCACCTCAAACAGCCGCCGCGTGGCGCCCGCCGTGCCGGTGCCGATGGTGTCGCCCAGGGACACTTCATAACAGCCCATGGCGAACAGTTCGCGGGCAACCGCCGCCACCTGTTCCGGTGCGACCGAGCCTTCGTACGGGCAACCCAACACGCAGGACACATACCCGCGCACGCTCACCCCATGGGCTTTGGCGGCGGCCATGATCGGCACAAACCGTTCCAGGCTTTCGCTGATGGAGCAATTGATATTGCGCTGGGAAAACGCTTCGGACGCGGCCGCAAACACCGCGACTTCCTTCACCCCGGCCGCCAGGGCATCTTCAAAGCCGCGCAGGTTCGGCGCCAGCGCGCCGTAGGTCACGCCGGGCTTGCGCTGGATTTGCGCAAACACCTCGGCCGAACCGGCCATCTGCGGCACCCACTTGGGCGAGACAAAACTGCCGACTTCGATATAGCTCAAGCCCGCGGCGCTGAGAGCGTCCACCAGTTGCACTTTGTCGGCCACGCTGATGGGGTGGGCTTCGTTCTGCAAACCGTCGCGCGGGCCGACTTCCACCAGGCGTACGTAGGAGGGGAGGGACATGGCAGTTACCTTCTGATCAATGGCCGGCCTGGCTCATGGTGTGCGCAAGGGCCTGGGTGCAGCGCTCTTCGGCGGTGTCCAGTTCCAGTTTCATCTGCTCGATATCCAGCAACTGCTGTTCCAGTTGCTCACGGCGCTCGGCGATTTTCGCCAGCATGCTGTTGAGCTGGATATGGTTGCCGCTGGTGGGGTCATAGAGTTCGATCAACTCGCGGCATTCGGCCAGGGAAAAGCCGATGCGTTTGCCGCGCAGGATCAGCTTGAGGCTGACCTTGTCCCGCGCCGAGTAGATGCGTTCCTGGCCCCGGCGCTCCGGGGCCAGCAAGCCTTGTTCTTCATAAAAGCGAATGGCGCGGGTGGTGATGTCGAGCTCGCGGGCGAGGTCGGAAATGCTGTAAGTGGTGCTCATGACGGTGCTCAAGGGTGGCTTGGGCGTTAGGCTAGTGGCTGGTTTACGTTAACGTCAAGGGCTGCTTTGCAGCCCCGGCGCAGGTCAAGCCTGCTTGCCATCCAGTTTTTTCTCATGGGCCGTCACTTGCTGGCACAACTCGATCATCTGTTCGCGCATCCAGCGGTTGGCCGGGTCCTGGTCGGTGCTTTCGTGCCAGTACAAATGGGTTTCCACCGGCGGCACATCGTTGACCGGCAAATTGAACCAGTGCAGTTCATGGCGCCGGGCGAAGCGTTCGGGCACGGTCATGACCATATCGGTCTGCTGCAGCACTTGCGAGGCCATCAGGTAATGCTGGGAGCGCAGGGCGATCTTGCGCTGCAGGCCCATCTTGCCGAGGGCCAGGTCGACATGGCCCAAGCCGTTGCGGCGGCTGGAGATATGGATATGGGTCAGCCCCATGTAATCGTCCAGGGTCAGTTTGTCTTTACCCACCATCGGGTGGCCCTTGCGCATGGCGCACACGTAGCGGTCTTCCATCAGCTTGACATGGCGCACTTGCGGGTCGGTGTTGAGCGGCGCGTCCACCGCAAAGTCCAGGCGGCCGGCGGCCAGTTCCTTGGTGGTTTCGCGGCGCTTGGACAGGAAACTCTCGATCACCACCGTCGGCGCCAGGCGGCGCAGGCGCTGGAACAGCAGCGGCAAGATCACCGCCTCCGTCAGGTCGGTCATGCTGATGCGGTAGGTCTTGGCCGCCTGTTGCGGGTTGAAAATGCGGCTTTCCTGCACCGACACCCGCAGCAACGACAGCGCATTGCGCACCGGCCCGATGATGTTCTGCGCCATGGGCGTAGGCACCATGCCTTGGGCGGTGCGCACGAACAGCGGGTCGTTGAAGGTCTCGCGCAGGCGCGCCAATGCGTTGGACACCGCCGGCTGGGTGATGCCGACGATCTGCCCGGCGCGGGTCAGGTTGGCTTCGGTGTAGATCGCGTCGAAGACGATAAAGAGGTTGAGGTCGACCTTGCTCAGATTCATTGGGGTGCGCTCTTATTGTTAGGTGGCGATTTGTTGCGTGCCGAGGCGTCGATCATATATCGGTGATGAATGTTAATACACGCCGAGAATAGGCTAGGTAAATTATCAACGCTGTTCTAGCATCGATTGCATGACTTAAACAACCTCTCAGAGAAGGGAGCTGCTCATGGATTTCGCCTATTCGCCCAAGGTTCAGGAACTGCGTGAACGCGTCACCGCCTTCATGGACGCTTACGTCTACCCGGCTGAGCCGGTGTTCGAGCGCCAGGTCAGCGAAGGCGACCGTTGGCAGCCCACCGCAATCATGGAAGAGCTCAAGGCCCGCGCCAAAGCTGAGGGCCTGTGGAATCTGTTCCTGCCCGAGTCCGAACTGGGCGCCGGCCTGACCAACCTTGAGTACGCACCGCTGGCCGAAATCATGGGCCGATCCTTGCTGGGCCCGGAGCCGTTCAACTGCTCGGCCCCCGACACCGGCAACATGGAAGTGCTGGTGCGTTATGCCAACGAAGAGCAAAAGCACCGCTGGCTCGAGCCGCTGCTGCGCGGCGAGATCCGTTCGGCCTTCGCCATGACCGAACCCGACGTGGCCTCCTCGGACGCCACCAACATGGCCGCCCGCGCCGAACGCCAGGGCGACGAATGGGTGATCAACGGTAAAAAGTGGTGGACCTCCGGCGCCTGCGACCCGCGCTGCAAGATCCTGATCTTCATGGGCCTGAGCAATCCGGATGCGCCGCGCCACCAACAGCACTCGATGATCCTGGTGCCGGTGGACACCCCCGGGGTGAAAATCGTACGGCCGCTGCCGGTGTTCGGCTACGACGACGCGCCCCACGGCCACGCCGAAGTGCTGTTCGACAACGTGCGCGTGCCGTATGAAAACGTCCTGCTCGGCGAAGGCCGCGGCTTTGAAATCGCCCAGGGCCGTCTTGGCCCGGGCCGTATCCATCACTGCATGCGCTCCATCGGCATGGCCGAGCGTGCGCTGGAATTGATGTGCAAACGCTCGGTCAGCCGCAGCGCATTTGGCAAGCCGTTGGCCCGTTTGGGCGGCAATATCGACAAGATCGCCGACTCACGGATGGAAATCGACATGGCGCGCCTGCTGACGTTAAAAGCCGCCTACATGATGGACACCGTGGGTAATAAAGTGGCGAAAAGCGAAATCGCCCAAATCAAGGTGGTGGCACCGAACGTGGCCTTGAAAGTGATCGACCGCGCCATTCAGATCCATGGCGGAGCCGGCGTGTCCAATGACTTCCCGCTGGCCTATATGTACGCCATGCAACGTACCCTGCGCCTGGCCGATGGCCCGGACGAAGTGCACCGCGCAGCCATCGGCAAATTCGAGATCGGCAAGTACGTGCCCAAAGAGCTGATGCGCGGCGGGCAGTAAGATCGCGTCGCCTGTATCGGGAGCAAGCCTGAGCCCCGCAAGGCTCAGGTTTTAATACACCCAGACCTCCACCCGCCGATTCTTGATCCGGCCTTCATCCGCGGTATTCGCCGCCACCGGCATCTGCGCGCCAAACCCGCGAATGTCCCTGAGCACCACGCCGTTTTTTACCAACTCGCGACGCACCGCCATCGCCCTCAGCTTCGACAGCAACGCGGCCCGCTGCGGGTCATTCTTGGCGTCGCCGAACCCCACCAGTGTCACCTGTTTATCCAGCTTGGCGTGGTTGCGCAGGTACGCCACCACCCGCTGCAGATCCTGGCGCGCTTTGTTATCCAGGCTGGCGCTGCCTTCTTCGAAACGAAAATTCACCGTCAGCCGCTGGGCATCGCGGGCGATGGCTTGATAGTCCCGGCATCGACCCGCGCGCTTGCACCGCCATCGCCTGCACCTGCTGCGCGATAAACCCGTTGGCCGCGACGATGGCCTGGCCCTTGCTGCTCTGGGCAAACTCCACCAGTGCCTTGGCCCATGGGTTGTAGCCCGCCGGCGGCAAATAAAAGAACAGCCGCCGGGACAGTGGGTAATCCTCGGTGGCAATCAGGCTGTTGAGCGGCAACATGGGTTGTGAGTCGCCGTCCACAATCGCCACGGCCTTGGCCTGGCGTACATAGGGCAGGCCGATAAATCCGATGCCTTGGGCGTCCTGGCTCACCGCATCCGACAACTGCTCGCTCGACTCGAAACGCTTGGCCGAAGCGACGAGGGGCTTGCCACGCAAGCGCAGCACCAGTTCCTTGAAGGTGTCGTAGGTGCCGGACTGATCATCCCGCGCATACACATGGATAGGCCCGCCGATACCGCCCAGCGCCTCCCAGGTGCTGACTTCACCGTTGAAGACTTGCGCCAGTTGCTCGGTGTTCAAGGTATTCAGCGGGTTTTGCGGGTTGAGGATGATCGCCAAGCCGTCAATGGCGATCACCTGTTCGGCGCCGGGGCTTTTCAGGTCGCCGAGGGGCTCGAGGTCGACCAGCTCATTGTCCTTGATCGGGCGGGATGAAGCCGCGAGGTCGGCCGTGGAGTTTTTCAGCGCAGCAAAACCCGTGCTGGAACCATGAGCCGCCACTTCGACAGTGACCGACTTCCCCTGGCGAGTCTTGCCGATCACACGCTGCTCGTTGGCGCTGGCCGGCTCAGTGTGTATCGCCTGCAAGCCCTGTTGCTCCATCAATCCCTTGGCCAACGCAGGTCCCAGCGCCGCGCCGATGGTGTTGGAGCCCTGGATGCGCAACGCGGGGCCTTGTTCGGGGACGGGTAGGGGAGTGGCCATGGCGCAGAGGGGCACCGCGCAACACAACAGAAACAGAACGCGCAGCGTCATGCCGGCACCTTCTCAAGCCAAAGGGAGTGCCGCGAGATTAAGTCAGTTGGATTGCAATAATGTGACTGGCAATCAAGCGATCAAATGTGGGAAAGCCCTCCCACATTCAACCCAAGACGGTGAGGGGGATCAGCTCAGGTTCAAGCCAGATCGGCGCATGGTCCGACGGCTTTTCCAGGCCGCGCAAATCGTAATCCACACCGGCATCCTTGACCCGCTGCACCAGGCCAGTGGACGCCATGATCACGTCAATGCGCAGCCCACGCTTGGGCTCATCTTCAAACCCACGGCTGCGGTAGTCGAACCAGCTGAAGCGGTCGGCCACGTCCGGGTTGAGGTGGCGGAAGCTGTCCACCAGGCCCCAGTTCTTCAAGCGGGCCATCCACTCGCGCTCTTCCGGCAGGAAGCTGCACTTGCCGGTTTTCAGCCAGCGCTTGGCGTTGTCGGGGCCGATGCCAATGTCGCAATCTTCCGGGGAAATATTCACGTCGCCCATCACCACCAGCGCCTGGTCATTGCTGAACTGGCTTTCCAGCAGGTGCTGCAAATCTTCGTAGAACCGTTGCTTGGCCGGAAACTTGGTAGGGTGGTCGCGGCTTTCGCCTTTGGGGGAAATAGCCATTCATGATGGTGATCGGCTGGCCGTTTTCATCGGCGAAGGTGCCCCAGATAAAGCGGCGCTGGGCGTCTTCTTCATCGCTGGCAAAACCTTTGTTCACGCTCAGTGCTTCCTTGCGCGAAAGCAAGGCCACCCCGTAATGGCCTTTTTGGCCGTGGTAATACACGTGGTAGCCAAGGGCCTGTACTTCGGCCAGGGGGAACTGATCGTCGTGGACTTTGGTTTCCTGCAGGCCGATCACATCCGGTTGGTGCTTTTCAATCAGCGCCGCCAACTGATGGGGCGGCGCGCAGCCCGTTGATATTGAAGGAGACGATTTTCATGGTCGGCAGTCCGGTCCTGGCAAAAGGGCGATGCCAGCCGACAAGTCAGACGGGGGCCAGCGTGGCGGTAGCACAGTTGCACTGCTAAGGTCTGAGAACGATTTGTGCCGCGCAGGTTCGTACCCATACGAACGCCATCGTTTAAATGGCGCCCAGGGAGATTGACCGTATGCCTGAAACTTCGACTGCCGCTGCTGAAATCCGCCTGCTCAACAGCGGGTACTCCCGCGAGGCCCGCTCACTGCTGTACCAGGCTTATCGGCATGAGCCGACGTTCGCCTATATCTTCGAAGCAGAGCGTACCGGCTATGAACAACGGGTACGCGCCACGGTGCGCGAACTGGTCGAGCAACACTTTTTCCAGAAGCTGCCTGCCATTGGGCTGTTCGTGAATGATCGGCTGATCGGTATTGCCCTGATCGCCCCGCCGCAACGGCGCCTGGGAATTACCGAGAGCTGGGCCTGGCAGTTGCGCATGTGGCTGAGCACCGGCGTACGCGGTACGCGGCGTTACCTCGACTACCATCACGCGGTGCTGGCGTGCCTGCCCAGCGAGTCGGTGCACGTGCTGCCATTGTTGGGTATTCACCCACAGTTCCAGGGCAAGCACTACGGCGAGCAGTTGCTGGAGGCGGTCCACAACTGGTGCGCCGACGACCCGCATTCGTCCGGGGTGGTGCTGGATACCGGAAACTCACGGTATCTGGATTTCTATAAACGCCAGGGCTACGAGGAAATCGGCGAAGTGGCTGTAGGGCCTATCCTGGAGCACGTGTTTTTCCATCCCAACCCGCAGTCGTTACAGGCGACAACGGCTTAGAACAGAATTATTCAGATAATTCTCAGTTCAACGTAACTCTTCAGCTCGTGTAGCATCCGCGCCTATGAGATTTGCAGGAAGATTTACCAGCGGCTTGGTTCTGCTGTTCACAAGCTGCGGCGCATTTGCACAAAGCGAATTGGACGTGCGGATCAAACCCTCGAACGACGCGTTGAAAGCCAACATCGAAGGCTATATCGGCGGGGTGGGCGATCGTGATGAAGAGGCCTTGCCACGGTTCAGCCGTGGCGCCGAGGAGCAGGCGCGCAAAGCCGCCCAGGCGTTGGGCTTTTATCAGCCACAGATCGAAAGTGACGTGAAGGGCGGCAAGAACCCGCGCCTGATCCTCACCATCGACCCCGGCGAACCGGTGCATTTACGTAACGTGACCTTGCGGGTCGATGGCCCGGCCGCGAACCTCAAGGCGTTTCGCGTGCCCGCCAGCAACGACCTCATTTCCGGCGCCGTGCTCAACCATGGCCACTACGAAGACGCCAAGCGGCTGATCCAGAACCAGGCCTCGCGCTACGGTTTTTTCAGCGGGCGGTTTACCCGTCAGAAACTGGCGGTGGACCCCCAGGCCGGCGTTGCCGATATCGAACTTGTCTACGACAGCGGCCCGCGCTACACCCTGGGCAAGGTCAACTTCGCCGGCGACACGCCGTTCGACGAAGAGCTGCTGCAACGCATGGTGCCCTTCAAGGCCGGCGACCCATACGACTCCGAACTGATCGCCGAACTCAACCAGAACCTGCAAGCCAGCGGCTTTTTCGAGGGCGTGCGCGTGGACGCCGCTCCGGCGGCATCGGCCAACGATGTCATCCCGGTCGCCGTACGCCTGCAAACCCGCAAGCCACGCACCATGGGCCTGGGCCTGGGGTTTTCCACCGACGTCGGGCCGCGCGGCAAAGCCAACTGGACGCGCCACTGGGTCAACCCCAAGGCCACAGCTATGGCTGGGAAACCGAACTGTCGGCGCCGCGGCAGAACGTCGGGCTGTGGTACGACATCCCGCGGGACCCGCCGCTTACCGACAAACTGCGTTTCGCCGGTGGCTACCAGAATGAAGAACTGGCCAACACCGACACCCTGAGTAAATTGCTCACCGTGGGCCCGGAATGGCACAGCAAGTTGCCCAGCGGCTGGACCCGGGTGATCTCGCTCAAGTACCAGCGCGAGGAATATCGCCTGGGCGATGACTCGGGCCTGAGTAACCTGGTGATGCCGGGTGTCAGTTATTCCTACCTGCGCAGCGACAACCGCATCGACCCTCACCACGGCTACCGCCTGCAATTGGATACCCGGGTGGCCAAGGAAGGCTTGGGTTCGGACACCAACCTGCTTTACGGCACGGCCATGGTCAAAGGCCTCACCACCTTGTGGGACAACCACCGTTTCCTGGCGCGGGCCCAGTTCGGCGGCAGCGCCACCAATGGCTACAAGTCGGTACCGCCGTCGCTGCGCTTCTTTGCCGGTGGCGACCAGAGCGTGCGCGGCTACGAGTACCAGACCTTGTCCCCCGAAAACGATCGCGGCGACCGCATCGGTGGCCGATACATGGTGGCGTTGAGCGCCGAGTATCAATATTCGATTGCCGACAAATGGCGGATCGCGACGTTTATCGACCAAGGCAATTCCTTCAACAACCTGGAGCTGCCGAGCTTGAAAACCGGGGTCGGCATCGGTGTTCGCTGGGTGTCGCCCGTCGGCCCGATCCGCCTTGACCTGGCCCATGCCCTGCAAGACCCGGGCGGCATTCGTTTGCACTTTTCCATGGGGCCTGAGTTGTGATGCGTGGTTTGAAAATCGCGGGGCTGGCGCTTGTCGCTGTCCTCGCCGTGGTAGTGCTGGCGCTGTGGGTGGTACTCGGTACCCAGGCGGGCAGTCGCTGGGCCTTGGGCCGCTTGCCGGGGGTGAGCGTGGAGAACTTCCAGGGCCACTTGGGTGGGCAGTGGCGCGCCGATCATCTGCTGTGGCAGCAAGGCAGCAGTCGCGTGGAGCTGACTGCGCCGACCTTCGATTGGGCGCCGGCCTGCCTGCCGCGCATGACGCTGTGCATCAACCGGTTGGATGTGGAGCAGGTCAGCCTGCAATTTCCACCGAGTACCGAAGACAGCAGCGGCCCCATCACGTTGCCGGATTTGACGTTGCCGGTTGCCCTGCAGTTGGGCGACATTCGCGTCGCTAGCCTGCTGTTCAACGGCAGCGAGGAGCTCAAGGGTCTGCAATTGGCGGCGCATTGGACCGCCGCCGGCCTGCAGATCGATTCGGTACAACTGCAGCGCGACGACCTGGCGCTGGACCTCACCGGCCTGCTGCAACCCACCGGCGATTGGCCGTTGACCGCCAGCGGCAACCTGAGCCTGCCTTACGCGCCCGGCGGCGCGCCTGGAAAATCGCCCTCAAGGTCGATGGCAACCTGCTCGATACCCTCAAGCTCGACGCCGATAGCAGCGGCTACTTGGCAGCCAAGCTCACCGGCGAGCTGCAACCCTTGGTGGAAAACCTGCCGGCAACCGTGCATATCAAGGCTGACGGTTTCAAGCCCAGCGCCGATTTGCCCGACACCTTGCAACTCAATCAGCTCAACCTCAGCGCCCGAGGCGACCTGAAAAAGGGCTATCAACTGCTGGGCAAAGCCGCGCTGCCGGCGGAAAAAGGCCCGATAGACCTGCTGCTGCAAGGTAAGGTCGACGCCAAGGGCGCACAGATCGCCGGCCTGGGCCTGACTGCCGGGGATAAACAGAGCGTTAAACTCAGCGCCCAGCTGGATTGGCAACAAGGCTTCAGTGCCGACGCCAGGATCGATTGGATCGACTTCCCGTGGCATCGCCTTTATCCGCTGATCGACGCGCCGCAGGTAACATTGCGCACCTTCAACGGTGAGATCTCCTACAAAGATGGCAACTACCTCGGCAACCTCAAGGCCGACCTCGACGGCCCGGCGGGCAAGTTCAATGTAGTCACCCCGTTCAGCGGTGATCTTAAGCAAGTCTTCCTGCCCGAGCTGAAACTGACCGCAGGCCAGGGCAAGGCCGAAGGCCACCTGAACCTGCAGTTCGCCGATGGCATCGCCTGGGATACGGCGCTGGACCTGTCGGCGCTGAACCCGGCGTACTGGGTGGCGGAACTGCCCGGTACGCTGGCCGGGCCGCTGCGCAGCAAAGGCGAGTTCAAGAATGAGCAGCTCAAGCTCAACGCCGACCTCGACCTCAAGGGGCGCTTGCGGGGGCAAACGGCAGTGCTGGCGGCCAAGGCCGATGGCGCCGGCGAGCAATGGACCTTGGCGAACCTGGATATCCGCCTGGGTGACAACCGCATCAATGGCAGCGGCAGCCTGCAACAACGTCTGGCCGGGCAAATCGACATCAAGCTCGCGCGTCTGGCCCAGCTGTGGCCGCAGTTGCGTGGGCAGGTCAACGGTCGTCTCGATGTGGCCGGCAGCCTCAAGGCGCCCCACGGCAAACTCGACCTCAAGGGCCAGCAACTGGCGTTTGCCGACAACCGCCTGCAAAGCTTGAGCCTCGGCGCCACCCTGGATAATGCCCAGCGCGCGACCATCGATCTCAAGGGCAGCGGCATTCAAAGCGGCGAGACCCAACTGGGCACGCTCACCGCCGCCGCCCAGGGCGATATCAACACGCAAAAAGTCCAACTGGACCTGGCCGGCCCGTTGCTCAAACTGGCCCTGGCCCTGGACGGCAACCTCGACAAGGGCAACTGGCGCGGGCGCCTGGCCAGTGGTGATGTGCAAGCCGGCGGCCAGGACTGGAAACTGCAAGCCCCGGCGAAAATCGAGCGCCTGGCCGATGGCAAGCTGACCTTTGCTGCGCATTGCTGGGTGTCCGGTCCTGCCAGCCTTTGCGGCGAAGACCAGCGGCTGATGCCTGAGCCCAAGCTGCGTTACCACCTCAAGCAATTCCCCCTCGACAGCCTCGCGGCGTTTTTGCCTAAAGACTTCGCCTGGCAGGGCAAGCTCAACGCCGACCTGCAGTTGGACCTGCCCAACAGTGGCCCCAAGGGCCTGGTCTCGGTGGATGCCAGTGGCGGCACCTTGCGCGTCAAGGACAAAGACCAGTGGCTGGATTTCCCGTATGACACGCTCAAGCTGGAAACCACCCTCAATCCCAAGCGCATCGACACACAACTGAACCTGCGCGGTGGCAAGCTGGGTGAGTTGCTGGTGCAGGCGCAGATCAACCCATTGCCGAAGAGCAAGCCGATGACGGGCAACTTCAGCCTCGTCGGCCTCGACCTGGCCGTGGCGCGACCCTTTGTACCGATGGTGGAAACCCTCGGCGGCACGCTCAACGGCAATGGACGCATCTCTGGGGGCTATGGCGCCGCAGGTCAACGGCAGCGTGAATCTGGTGGGCGGCGAAATTTCCGGGCCGGAACTGCCCATCAGCCTCGAAGGCTTGAATGTGCAGGCGCTGATCGCCGGTGAAAGCGTGCAGCTCAACGGTGGCTGGCGCAGCGGCAAGGCCGGGCAGGGCAGCCTCAAGGGCCGGATCGACTGGGGCCAGGCCCTGGCAGTGGACCTGAGCCTGCAAGGTTCGCAGTTGCCGGTGACGGTGGAGCCCTACGCGGTGCTCGAAGTGGCGCCCGACCTGAACATCAGCCTCAAGGATGACAAACTCGCCATCGTCGGCAAGGTGCGGATCCCCCGTGGTGACATCACCGTGCGCGAACTGCCGCCGTCGACCGTCAAGGTGTCGGACGACACGATCATCATTGGCAGCCAGACCGAAGAGGGCAAGCCGCCGATGGCCATGGCTATGGATATCGACGTGGCGGTGGG
Source organism: Pseudomonas sp. S3_A03 (assembly GCF_054668275.1). Taxonomy (NCBI): domain Bacteria; kingdom Pseudomonadati; phylum Pseudomonadota; class Gammaproteobacteria; order Pseudomonadales; family Pseudomonadaceae; genus Pseudomonas; species Pseudomonas sp. S3_A03. Next base: position 1,789,452 of record NZ_CP162753.1, on the reverse strand, counting down.
TGAAGACCAGCTCAATTTCTCCGGCTTCGGCCTGACCGCCAAGGTGCAGGGCCACGTGCATATCGGCGACAACCTAGACACCCGTGGCGAGTTGTGGCTCAACGACGGCCGCTATCGCGCCTATGGCCAGAAACTCGACGTACGCCGCGCGCGCCTGCTGTTCGCCGGGCCCCTGGACCAGCCGTACCTGGATATCGAAGCCATCCGCAAGACCGACGACGTGGTGGCCGGCATCCGCCTCAGCGGCAGCGCCGAACAACCCACCACGCAAATCTTCTCGGAACCGGCCATGAGCCAGGAGCAGGCGCTGTCCTACCTGGTGCTGGGCCGCCCGCTGAGCACCACTGGCGAAGACAACAACATGCTCGCCCAAGCCGCCCTGGGCCTGGGCTTGATGGGCAGCGCAGGGGTGACATCCGACCTGGCCAGGAACCTGGGCATCAAGGACTTCGAACTCGACACCCAGGGCAGTGGTAACAACACAGCGGTGGTGGCCAGCGGCAAGATCACCGAGAAACTCAGCCTGCGTTACGGCGTCGGGGTGTTCGAACCGGCCAGCACCATCGCCTTGCGCTACCTGCTGAGCAAGAAGGTGTACCTGGAAGTGGCCAGCGGCGTGGCCAGCTCGCTGGATATCTTCTACAAACGCGATTTCTGATCCTGAAGCGGTAAAAAAAGTGGGCGGGGCGGGGCGACGATGCGACTTGCCCCCTCCCACATGGGGCCTCTTTCAATCCTCCTTCCTGAACAAATACCAAGCAACCTAATTATTCCATTTGACTTTCGCTGCCTAGGCAGTAACATCTCGTCATACATTCACTGCCTAGGCAGTAATAAGGTGACTTCCGATGTCCCACTTCACCCCTGACAACTTCCACAACTGCCACCTCGGCTTGTTGCTGGGCCGCGCGGCGATCCTCAAGGACCGCATCATCGACACCCATATGGAACCCCACGGCATTACCGCCGCGCAGTTCAAGGTGCTGATCATCATGGCGCAGTTCGGCGTCGACACCCCGGCCGAGCTGTGTCGCCACCTGTCGTTGGACAGCGGCTCGATGACCCGCATGCTCGACCGGCTGGAGCAAAAAGACTTGCTCAGCCGCAAGCGCTCCGAACTCGACCGCCGCCAAGTGCAGTTGGTACTGACCCCCGACGGCCAGCGCCTGGCGGACCTGCTGCCGTACATCGGCGCGCAAGCGTTGAACCAGTTGGCCGGCGCACTTGAGCCGGGCGAGCTGGAAACCCTGGAACGGATTCTCAAGAAAATTCTGATAGCTGCCGGTGACCCCATCACCCTGCAGCGGGTAGGTAAATAATGAACCCACGTGCCCTTTGCCTGGTGCTCGCGGCGATGAGCCTGGCCGGTTGCGCCAACTTCAGCGGCCTCGACACCCAAGGCCGGCGCCTCGACGCCAACACCTTGCAGGCGGGTAAATCCCTGAGCGGTGCGGCCCTGTCGAACGCCGCCTGGCCTCGCGCCGACTGGTGGAAAGCCTCGGCGACCCGCAACTCGACGGCCTGATCCAGGAGGCCCTGCAAAACAGCCCCGACATGCAAGTGGCCAGCGCCCGTGCCCACCAGGCCCAGGCCGCTGCCTACGCCGCGAACGCCGCGCGCATGCCGACCCTGGACGCCAGCGCCGGCGTCAGCCGCTCGCGCCTGGCCCGGGACCAAGACCCGCGCGGTGAGGGCGATGCCTACTCCACCGTGCGTAATATTGGCGCCAGCTTCAATTACACCTTCGACCTGTGGGGTGGCCAGCGCGCCGCCTGGGAAGCCGCGTTGGGCCAGGCCCGTGCCGCCGAAGTCGACCAGCAGGCCGCGCGCCTGACCCTTGCCGCCGATGTGGCCAAGGCCTACAGCGACCTGGGCCAGGCGCATATCGTGCGCGACCTGGCCACCGATGACCTCAAGCGCACCCGGCAAATGCTTGAATTGAGCAAGCGACGCCTGAGCGCGGGCATCGACAGCCAATACCAGTACCAGCAGACCGAGAGCCTGGAAGCCAGCTCCCAGTCGCAACTGATCGACGCGGAAAAACAACTGCAGAGTGCCAAGATCGCCCTGGCGGTGTTGCTCGGCAAGGGCCCGGATCGCGGCAATGAGCTGGCACGCCCCAGCGTGTTGAAACCCGCCGCCGTTGCCGTCCCTTCGGTGCTGCCCGCCGAACTGTTGGGCCGTCGCCCGGACCTGATCGCCGCGCGCTGGCGGGTCGAGGCCGCGAGCAAGGACATCGCCGCGAGCAAAACGCGCTTCTACCCCAACCTCAACTTGAGCGCGAGCGCCGGGGCCGAGTCGTTGCTGGGGGACGCGATGTTTGGTTCGCCGAGCCGCTTCTTCAATATCGCACCGACTATTTCCCTGCCGATCTTCGACGGCGGCCGCCTGCGCGCCGACCTTGACGCGCGTGACGCCGACTACGACCTGGCGGTGGCGCAATACAACAAAACCCTGGTGCAGGCCTTGGGCGATATCGGCGACACGCTGTCGCAACTGCGCGAAACCGGCCGGCAGATCCAGGCCCAGCAACACGCCACCGACATTGCCCAGCAGTCCTACGACACCGTGGTTCAGCGCTACGGCTCCGGGGTCGGTAACTACCTGGATGTGCTCAGCATCGAGCAGCAATTGCTGCAGGCCCAGCGTCAGCTGGCGACCTTGAATGCCGGGCAAATCGCTCTGTCGATTCAATTGATGCAGGCCCTGGGCGGCGGCTTCGACGCCGACAACGTGGCATCGACCACCCCAGCCACACGCACGGAATAATTCGAGGTATTTGTCATGGCCACTGCCGAAAACACCCAAGCAACTGAACAACCGAAAGACAGCAACCCGCGCAAACGCAAAGTCATGCTGATCGGCCTGGCGCTGATCGTCATCCTCGGCGTCGTGGGCGTATGGGGCTGGTATGAATTCTACGGGCGCTTCAACGAAAGCACCGACGATGCCTATGTAAACGGCAACGTAGTGGAAATCACCCCGCTGGTTACCGGCACCGTGGTCAGCATCGGCGCCGACGATGGCGACCTGGTCCACGAAGGCCAGGTGCTGGTCAATTTCGACCCGAATGACGCTGCCGTCGGCCTGCAAAGTGCCCAGGCCAACCTGGCGCGCACCGTGCGCCAGGTGCGCGGTTTGTATAGCAACGTCGACGGCATGAAAGCCCAGGTGAACGCACAGAAAGCCGACGTGCAAACCGCCCAGGACAACTACAACCGCCGTAAGACATTGGCCCAGGGCGGGGCGATCTCCCAGGAAGAACTGTCCCACGCCCGTGACAGCCTGACCGCGGCGAAGAACGCGCTGACCAACCTTGAGCAGCAACTCAAGACCAGCAATGCGCTGGTGGATGACACCGTGATCAGCCTCACCCCGACGTGCAGGCCGCCGCCGCGCAACTGCGCCAGGCCTACCTGACCAATGCGCGCAGCACCCTGATCGCTCCGGTGACCGGCTACGTGGCCAAGCGCACCGTGCAACTGGGCCAGCGCGTGCAACCGGGCACCGCGTTGATGGCGGTGATCCCGTTGAACCAACTGTGGATCGACGCCAACTTCAAGGAAACCCAACTGCGCGACATGCGCATCGGCCAACCGGTAGACATCGAGTCGGACATCTACGGCAGCGACGTGAAATTCAGCGGCACCGTCGACAGCCTCGGCGCCGGCACCGGCAGCGCGTTTGCCCTGTTGCCCGCGCAGAACGCTACCGGTAACTGGATCAAGATCGTGCAGCGGGTACCGGTGCGTATTCACATCAATGCCGAAGAACTGGCCAAGCACCCGCTGCGCGTGGGCTTGAGCACGATGGTCAACGTGAACCTGCACGACCAGAGCGGCCCGGCGCTGGCGCAACAGCCACCGCAAAAGGCCTCGTTCACCACCAACGTGTATGACCGCCAATTGGCCGAGGCTGACGCCATGATCACCCAGTTGATCCATGACAACAGCGTCGCCGCTCCCAAGGCTGTGCAACGCTGATGAGCAATAACGCCTCCTTCACGCCACCCAGCCTGTTGATGGCCACCATTGGCCTGTCGCTGGCGACCTTTATGCAGGTGCTCGACACCACCATCGCCAACGTGGCGTTGCCGACCATTTCCGGCAACCTGGGTGTGAGTTCGAGCAGGGCACCTGGGTGATCACCTCGTTTGCCGTGAGCAACGCCATCGCCTTGCCGCTCACCGGCTGGCTGAGCCGTCGCTTCGGCGAGGTGAAGCTGTTCCTGTGGGCAACCCTGCTGTTTGTGCTGGCCTCGTTCCTCTGCGGTATTTCTACCTCGATGCCCGAGCTGATCGGCTTTCGGGTGCTGCAAGGCCTGGTGGCCGGGCCGTTGTACCCGATGACCCAGACCCTGCTGATTGCGGTGTATCCGCCCGCCAGGCGCGGCATGGCCCTGGCGTTGCTGGCGATGGTCACGGTGGTGGCGCCGATTGCCGGGCCTATCCTCGGCGGCTGGATCACCGACAGCTACAGCTGGCCATGGATCTTTTTCATCAACGTGCCCATCGGTATCTTTGCGGCGATGGTGGTGCGTTCGCAGTTGAAAAAACGCCCGGTGGTGACCAGCTACCAGCCGATGGATTACGTCGGTTTGCTCAGCTTGATCGTGGGCGTCGGCGCCCTGCAGATCATCCTCGACAAGGGCAATGACCTGGACTGGTTCGAATCCAACTTCATCCTCATCGGCGCGGCGATTTCGGTGATTGCCCTGGCGGTGTTCGTGATCTGGGAAATGACCGACAAGCACCCAGTGGTCAACCTGCGCTTGTTTGCCTACCGCAACTTCCGTATCGGCACCATTGTGTTGATCGGCGGCTATGCGGGCTTCTTCGGCATCAACCTGATCCTGCCGCAGTGGCTGCAAACCCAGATGGGCTACACCGCCACCTGGGCCGGGCTGGCGGTGGCGCCGATCGGTATTCTGCCGGTGCTGATGTCGCCGTTCGTGGGTAAGTATGCGCACAAGTTCGACCTGCGCCTGCTGGCGGGGCTGTCGTTCCTGGCGATGGGGTTGAGTTGCTTCATGCGCGCCGGCTTCACTAACGAGGTGGACTTCACCCACATCGCCCTGGTGCAGTTGTTCATGGGCATCGGCGTGGCGCTGTTCTTCATGCCGACCTTGAGCATCCTGATGTCCGACCTGCCGCCGCAGCAGATTGCCGACGGCGCCGGCCTGGCCACTTTCCTGCGGACCCTGGGCGGCAGCTTTGCGGCGTCGCTCACCACATGGATCTGGATTCGCCGGGCCGACCAACACCATGCCTACATGAGCGAGAACATGACCGTTTATGACTCGGCCACGCGCGACGCCTTGCAGGCGCTGGGTGGGGCAGGGCAGAAGGCATACACGCAACTGGACCAGATACTGACCAGCCAGGCGTACATGATGTCCACCGTGGACTACTTCACCTTGATGGGGTGGATATTCGCCGGGTTGATGCTGTTGGTGTGGCTGGCCAAGCCGCCGTTTACCGCCAAGGCGGGGCCTGCGGCTTCAGGTCACTGACCGCTGAAGGCTGTAATGCAATTCAATTGGATCTCTATTCACGTTTGAACGACGGTGTGCTTGAGTCAGGCGCCAGGCAGCGCCAACTGCGGGTTCACAAAATCAAACGCCGCCAACGCGAACCCCTGCTCATCCACCTGCAAGGCCCAGCCTTGCTTGTCCCAGTCCCCCAGCACAATGCGCTTGGCCGCCTGGTCACCGATCTGCAATTTGTGGATGGCCGGGCGGTGGGTGTGGCCGTGGACCAGGGTACGCACGCCAAAGTGCTGCATCACCCGTGGCACTTCCTCGGGCGTCACATCGACAATGTCGTTGGCCTTCATGCGGGTTTGCGCACGGCTTTCGCTGCGCAGCTTGCGCGCCAGCCTGTGGCGGGTACGCAAAGGCAGGTGACGCAGGATAAACAGCACGAGCGGGTTACGCAGGATGCGCCGCAGCTTCATATAGCCGAGGTCGCGGGTACACAGGCTGTCGCCGTGCATCAGCAGCACGGGTTCGCCGTAAAACTGCACGACACTCGGGTCCTTGAGCAGGGTGGCGCCTGCGGCTTTGCAGAACGCCTTGCCGATCAGGAAATCGCGGTTGCCGTGCATGATGAAAATCGGGGTGCCGCTGTCGCTCAGCTCACGCAGAGCCTCGCCAATCGAACGCTGGAAGGCGGTCATCCCATCGTCGCCAATCCAGGCTTCGAAGAAGTCCCCCAGAATGTACAACGCCTGGGCACCACGGGCGCGGCCGTGGAGCAGATCCAGAAACGCCCGGGTGATGTCCGGGCGCTCCTGTTCCAGATGCAAGTCTGAAATCAGCAATATCACGCTTCGATGATCTCGGCTTTCTCGACGATCACGTCTTCGGCGGGAACGTCCTGGTGACCGGCCTTGGAGGTGGTGGACACGCCTTTGATCTTGTCGACAACGTCGGTGCCTGCGGTGACTTTACCGAACACCGCGTAGCCCCAACCCTGCACGTTCTTGCCGCTGTGGTTCAGGAAGGCGTTGTCGGCGACGTTGATGAAGAACTGCGCGGAGGCTGAATGCGGCTCCATGGTACGGGCCATGGCGACGGTGTACTTGTCGTTGGAAAGGCCGTTATCCGCTTCGTTCTGGATGCTTGGGCGCTTGTCTTTCTTCTTCTTTCATGCCCGGCTCGAAACCGCCGCCCTGGATCATGAAGTTGCCGATGACACGGTGGAAAACAGTGCTTTCGTAGTGGCCGGCCTTCACGTACTCGATGAAGTTGGCGACGGTGATCGGCGCTTTCTCGGCGTTCAGTTCGATGACGATGTCACCGTGGTTGGTGGTCAGTTTCACTTGAGTCATGTTCACTACTCTTTTCAGGGAATTCGTGGGTTTGGGCGAATAAACGCTTTACCTGTCTGGCTAAACGGCGGCCAAGCGCGCGCAGTTTAGCCTGCCCCGTGCGAATTTCGAGGTGGTTTTTTACCGCCCGGGCAATTAATTGGCCGCGCTCTGTCAGTGTCTTGACTGCTTCGGCTATCATGAGCCCTTTGTTTTATCTGGCCCCAACCGGCCACGAACCTGTCTGTTCAAGGATCCCATGAGCAAGCCCACTGTCGACCCTACCTCGAACGCCAAGGCCGGACCTGCCGTCCCGGTCAATTTCCTGCGCCCGATCATCCAGGCGGACCTGGATTCGGGCAAGCACACGCAGATCGTCACCCGTTTCCCGCCAGAGCCCAACGGCTATCTGCACATCGGTCACGCCAAGTCGATCTGTGTGAACTTCGGCCTGGCCCAGGAGTTCGGTGGCGTCACGCACTTGCGTTTCGACGACACCAACCCGGCCAAGGAAGACCAGGAATACATCGACGCGATCGAAAGCGACGTGAAGTGGCTGGGCTTCGAATGGTCCGGTGAAGTGCGCTATGCCTCGCAGTACTTCGACCAGTTGCACGACTGGGCCGTCGAGCTGATCAAGGCCGGCAAGGCCTACGTCGACGACCTGAGCCCCGAGCAAGCCAAGGAATACCGTGGCAGCCTCACCGAGCCGGGCAAGAACAGCCCGTTCCGTGACCGCTCCGTGGAGGAGAACCTCGACTGGTTCGCCCGCATGCGCGCCGGTGAGTTCCCGGACGGCGCCCGCGTGTTGCGCGCCAAGATCGACATGGCCTCGCCGAACATGAACCTGCGCGACCCGATCATGTACCGCATCCGCCATGCCCACCACCACCAGACCGGTGACAAGTGGTGCATCTACCCCAACTACGATTTCACCCACGGTCAGTCGGACGCCATCGAAGGCATCACCCACTCCATCTGCACCCTGGAATTCGAAAGCCATCGCCCGCTGTACGAGTGGTTCCTGAGCAACCTGCCGGTGCCGGCGCAGCCGCGCCAGTACGAATTCAGCCGCCTGAACCTGAACTACACCATCACCAGCAAGCGCAAGCTCAAGCAACTGGTCGATGAAAAACACGTGCATGGCTGGGATGACCCGCGCATGTCGACGCTGTCGGGCTTCCGCCGTCGCGGCTACACCCCGGCGTCGATCCGCAACTTCTGCGACATGGTCGGCACCAACCGTTCCGACGGCGTGGTCGACTTTGGCATGCTCGAATTCAGCATCCGCCAGGACCTCGACGCCAACGCCCCGCGCGCCATGTGCGTGCTGCGCCCGCTGAAAGTCGTGATCACCAACTACCCGCAAGACCAGGTCGAACACCTCGAACTGCCGCGTCACCCGCAAAAAGAAGAACTCGGCGTGCGCAAGCTGCCGTTCGCCCGTGAACTCTACATCGACCGCGATGACTTCATGGAAGAACCGCCGAAGGGCTACAAGCGCCTGGAGCCCAATGGCGAAGTGCGCCTGCGTGGCAGCTACGTGATCCGCGCTGACGAAGCGATCAAGGACGCCGATGGCAACATCGTCGAACTGCGTTGCTCGTACGACCCGGACACCCTGGGCAAGAACCCTGAAGGCCGCAAGGTCAAGGGTGTGGTCCACTGGGTGCCGGCCGCCGCCAGCATCGAGTGCGAAGTGCGCCTGTACGATCGTCTGTTCCGTTCGCCCAACCCCGAGAAGGCCGAAGACAGCGCGAGTTTCCTCGACAACATCAACCCTGACTCCCTGCAAGTACTACGGGTTGTCGTGCCGAGCCATCGCTTGGCGACGCACAGCCGGAAGACCGTTTCCAGTTCGAGCGCGAAGGTTACTTCTGCGCGGATATCAAGGACTCCAAACCTGGTCATCCGGTATTCAACCGTACCGTGACCTTGCGTGATTCGTGGGGCCAGTGATTTAAGGGAGTTGTCGTGTTAACGATCTACAACACACTCAGCAAGACCAAAGAAGTCTTCAAGCCGCTCGATGGCAACAAAGTGCGCATGTACGTGTGCGGCATGACCGTGTACGACTACTGCCACATCGGCCACGGCCGCAGCATGGTTGCCTTCGACCTGGTGACCCGCTGGTTGCGTTTCAGCGGTTACGACCTGACCTATGTGCGCAACATCACCGACATCGACGACAAGATCATCAACCGCGCCAATGAAAACGGCGAGGCGTTCGACGCGCTGACCGAGCGCATGATCACCGCGATGCACGAGGACGAGGCGCGCCTCAACATCCTCAAGCCGGACATGGAACCGCGTGCCACCGACCACATCCCTGGCATGCACGCGATGATCCAGACCCTGATCGACAAGGGCTATGCCTACGCCCCCGGCAATGGCGACGTGTACTACCGCGTCGCCAAGTTCATGGGCTACGGCAAGCTGTCGCGCAAGAAGATCGAAGACCTGCGCATCGGCGCGCGCATCGAAGTCGACGAAGCCGGCGCAGGACCCGCTCGATTTCGTGCTGTGGAAAGCCACCAAGCCCGGCGAGCCAAGCTGGGAGTCGCCATGGGGCGCCGGGCGTCCGGGTTGGCACATCGAATGCTCGGTGATGTCCACCTGCCGCCTGGGCGAGACCTTCGACATTCATGGTGGCGGCAGCGACCTGGAGTTCCCGCACCACGAAAACGAAATCGCCCAGAGCGAAGCCGCCACCGGCAAGACCTACGCCAACGCCTGGATGCACTGCGGCATGATCCGCATCAATGGCGAGAAGATGTCCAAGTCCTTGAACAACTTCTTCACCATCCGCGACGTGCTGGAAAAGTACCACCCGGAAGTGGTGCGTTACCTGCTGGTGTCCAGCCATTACCGCAGCGCCATCAACTACTCGGAAGACAACCTCAAGGATGCCAAGGGCGCCCTGGAGCGGTTCTACCACGCGTTGAAAGGCCTTCCCGCAGTGGCTCCGGCCGGCGGCGAAGCGTTCGTGGCACGCTTTACCGAAGTCATGAACGACGACTTCGGCACCCCGGAAGCCTGCGCGGTGCTGTTCGAAATGGTGCGCGAGATCAACCGCCTGCGCGAGAGCGATCTCGACGCGGCGGCGGCCTGGCGGCGCGCCTCAAAGAGCTGGCCAGCGTGCTGGGCGTGTTGCAGATGCACGCCGATGACTTCCTGCAAGCCGGCGCTGAAGGGCGTGTGGATGCGGCTGAGGTGGATGCGCTGATTCAGGCGCGCCTGGCCGCTCGCGCAGGCAAGGACTGGGCGGAGTCCGACCGTATCCGTGACCAACTGACCGCGATGGGTGTGGTGTTGGAAGACGGCAAGGGTGGGACGACGTGGCGGTTGGCTGACTGAGGCTTGGTTGCCGCACGCTGAATAAAAAACGCCCCGACTGGTTCGGGGCGTTTTTTTTTGTGTTCTCAACGCTCTCCTCGCGATCTCAAGTGATGTGAGAGGCAAGCCCGCAAGCCTGTATGAAATGGAACCTCCCGCCGCCACTTCCCCACTTAGCGAATAAGAGGCCTCTCTGGCCTGCCGATCAGCGATGACAGGTTCACATAACCTCTACCCGCTGACGCATAGGTAACGCGTTTGACAGCACCTGTTCTTAGGACGAGGACATTTTCAAAAGTCTCTTTTAAGAGGGTTGAATATGCCGGTCTCCATGATCAATCTCCACGCACGCAACAGTCTGTACCCCTCCCACCCATCGCCTGAGCCTGAGGGCCCGCGCATCGCCGTTTCGTCTGAGAACACTGCGCAGCCCGGCTCGCCTCCAGGCAACGGGTTATTGCGAGCGCCGGGCGGGCACGTGGCGCCGCTTCCCTTTGGTACATCAGCGTTCGAGGAAACCGCTGCACGGCGCGAAAAAACGCTCGCTTTTGAACGTGCCCTCCAGCCCCACGCGTCACACCCTGGGCATGCTGGATGGCCCGGCGTCTGCCTCCGTCGAAGCAGATAAAACCCTGCAAACACAATTGACCGGGAAAATGGCAAGCGTGTCTGACTCGTCGGTGAGCGTACCCGCGAACGCCCTGATCTCGCGACCGTTCGAGATCTACAAGCAAGTGGTGAATCAGCCCGAAGTACTGGCCTGGTTGAGGAGCAAGGGGTTTTCACTGGACTCGGTCGTTATTGGCCACAACGGCGTAACGGGCCTGGTCACCCGCGATGGTGTGGTCACCCGCCAAACCTATGCGTTGCAAGACACCTGCGGCTGGTGGCAAATATCCGGTCGAGTGATGCGCGCGCTCGAAGCACTGGACCCCTCACACCACGGCGTGCCTTACGTCTCTGCCGCCAGCTCGCACATTTCTCGCAACGTGGCGAGCCTGTTTTATGGCGTTCAGCCGCCTCACACCCCGGAGCAAGCGAGCGCATTGGCCGCGACGCTGGAGGCGGGTTGGCCCGCGCTCTCCACAGCCCAGACACGTAACCGCCAACTCAGGCTCGAATGGGCCAAGCGCGGTATCGCTGAAATGGACGACCGACACAACCTGGCGGACGCCTTGCAGCGAGTGGCGCAGGGCCTTGAAGACGATAAGCCGATAGCGTTATCGGCTACCGCGTTCGAGGTGTCTCGAACACACCCGTTAAAGAGCGATCACGAGGCTCGCACACGCCTGGCCGAGCTGATTGCACGCCCCGAGATGCAGGGTGTTTTGGCGGACCTTGGGCAAACATTGCCGGACCGGCCGGTGCGTATCAGCGAAGGCCGTCTGCAAGTGCTGCAACCCACGCTGAATCAATGGTTGGAGGTACCTGTCAGTGACCGTTGGAGCCAGCCGCTGAAAGACGCATTGGCGGCGGTCGTCGTGTCGAGCGAACCGTTCGGTAACGCGCTCTATTCAGGACGATAGCCACGATCTGCGCCAGGTCGCCAGGTCGATGGGCCTGGGGGCGCTCGATACCGCCGGCCAGGCTCGCGCCGCTGCCAAATGGCTGCGCACCTACTTCGCGCCGACGACGCCTGTCGGTAATTACGCGACATTACTGCCTCAGCATTGGCTGCGGGCGCCTTGTCGGCGGGTGACAAAACCAAGTTGATCGCGTTGGCGACGGATCAGAAGTATGGCGCCAATACGATAGGGTTCGCCTTGGGCCTGCACGCGGTGACACACGTCGACCCGCAGGAAACAGCCGCCAAGGCAGACCAGATCTGGGACGACATACTCAACACCCCGCAGGCCCGGCAGTGGGGGCTGGAGCTCGCCCAGGCGTTGAATTGGTATACGGGGAACGCCGACAGTGATGCCGCGCAACACAAAAACCTGCTGACCAGCGCCATCCTGCTCAGTGTCGACCCAGATGTTCCCGGCGTCCCGGGAAGCGCCGCGGGTTACCCGTTTTATACGCCGGCCAACATGGGCCGTGAGATGGGGGCCGTACGCAAAGACTTTGAAAAGCACCTGATCGAGAAGAAAGGCGTGAGCGTACGGGCTGCACCGTTGGTGGCTCATCTGTTCCTGGCACATGCCGCCCCGGAGTTTTTGGTGAAACCGGACCAGCAGGAGTCTGCAGCGCTCCCCGGGCCGCTACGCCAGGCGCCAGGCAAAATACGTATCGGCAGCCCGGCGTGGATGACGCTCAGCCTGGGCACCGCATTGGCTGAAGTGTGGGGCGGTGCCGGCGCCAGTCGCGGCATGAGCCTCACCGAGCTTGGCGCATTGACCACCCTGCAAGCCGTGCAGCCGCAACAACAGGTCCTGGCCATAGGGCTTGGTGCCAAGTTGGTGCTGGATGCAGGGGTCATGACGGGGGCCGTGCCGCGGCGCAGCGACAACCGCTATACGCCAGAGGATTACCAGTTGGCGTCTAGCGCCATAGCCCGTCGCAGCGAGGCGCTCGAGCAGTCTGTCGTCACACTGGGGACGGCGCCGCCCACGCGTAGCAGTCTGGCAATCAAGGCACTGAAACAGGCATTTCCGGAGCTGAATGAGCGTGAGATCGAAACGCTCACGTTGAGGAAGCCGGCGACGATACACAGCCTATCGGGTGTGGGCATTAATACGAAGTGGCCGACCTGGTCGAGGCGTATGCAACGGGCGATCTGCATGAGCATTGGTTCAAATTCAGCCACCCTCGAATGACCCAAGCGCAATTTGAAGCCCGAATACAGACACTCCCGCGTATTGCCGATCAGGTCGCAGGTGCAGTCGATCAGTACCTGAGTGATGTCAAAGGTGCGATGCCCTCGCTGATGAAGATGAGCCTTGCAAACCTGCCGCTTGACGTTCGGCAGGCGCTTGAATGGGGGGAAGTCGACGTCTACAGGCTGCGTAGGGAAACCGGAGAAACGCAGAAGGACGACGCTGCCAAGGGCAATAAGGTAGCCCGGAACCGTGGGTGGCACGGGGTACTGCTGCGCAGCAAATACAACGGTAAATACCGCTACCTCGAATTTTTTCCCACGTCCGGGACGATCATTGATCGCACGGCCAGTCTGGCGGGGAACAAGTCATTGAACCTGAAGGGGGGCGTCCTTGAAAAAGAGACCGTGCCCAGATGGAGAAGTGGCGAGAAGACCCACTGGTATCTGCGGGGCACAAGGCAGCCTTTTGATTTCAACGCCTACCTCACCGGGGAGGCCCCTCGCGAGAACACCTGGTCTAAGGTCATCATTTCCAAAGTCGGTGCTTCCCTGGCGGGGTCAACGGCCAAAGGCTCCGGTGACAACCGTAATGACTGGGTGCCCGACACCTTTGCCTCGGCTAAAAGCCAGGCGATTGTCGACACTGTCCTGACGGGTAATTACCTGGGCAATTTCAGCGGGCATCGCCAGGAACTCATTGACCATGCCAATGCCATGCTGCCCAGCGAAGACACTGTTCGAGGCTACGTCAATCGTCTGACGAGTGGGGAAAACGGTCGCGCACTGGTGTCGATGATTTCGTTCATCGGCCCATTGGTGGATATCTATGAGGGCAACATCAAAGACGGCTTAAAAGGTTTGGCAATCGATGCGTTGCTGCTGATTGGCGCGGGAGGACTTCAGGGCGCCCGCAAAGCCTGGAAGGCGGTCAAGTTTGCCTCGCGCCTGAACAAGCAGGCATTTGGCATTTCTGCTCTTAAGGAAGGCACGGCATTGCTGCGTGGCATGTTCAACCCGGCGGATGGCTTATCCAACCTGCCGAGCCTGCCGGGTCGACTCACCAACTTTTTAAGACGTTCGAGCAAGGGTGTCCCCGTCAGAATCGGGATGGGCGTGTATGCACCGGTTGATATTTTTGCAAAGCTTCGCTTCACCCGTGACACCACTCCCACGGTCGTCGACATGCTCAATAAGGCGAATGCCCAGCAGGTGACTCCCCTGCAGGGCACGGTTAACCAAGTGGAGTTGCAGGCGATCCAGGCAGGGGGGCAATGGTATGCGATCAATCCCCACAGCGGTTTACCGTTCGGCTCGCCCTCCAGGGTTTTGTCCCAACACACCCTTAGCACCCACGGGCCGATGGCGTCGCTAGGCTGATTTGGAGCGTTCAGCTCGGCGACTGCTGACCTCGGCGGGCACATCGTCACCGGCCATGCGTTTGCGAAACAGCGCCGTACGCGCCAGCAAAAGGGTAGTCACCGGCACGGTGATCGACAGCAGAATCGGGATCAACCAACCGTGCAACACCGGCCCGGACTTGAGTACCGAAAAATAGATGATCGACGCCAACGCCACACACCATGCACCCAGCGTCGAGGCCAGCGCCGGCGGGTGCATGCGCTGGAAGAAGTCCTTCATGCGCAGCAAGCCAATTGCTCCGATCAGCGCGAACACACTGCTTAATACCAGCAGCACAGCCACGAGGATTTCCACCCATAACGGCATCATTCAATCACCTCCCCACGCAGCAGGAATTTGGCCAGGGCAAACGAGCCGACGAAGCCGAACAGCGCGATCAACAGCGCCGCTTCAAAGTAGGTATCACTGGCGTACCGGATGCCCAGCACCAGCATCATCAGCATCGCCAGGATATACAGGTAGTCCAGCGCCAGGACCCGGTCCTGGGCCGAGGGGCCTTTGAACAGGCGCACCAGGGTTAGCACCATGGCCAGCGAGAACAAAAACAGGCTGAACAGGATCGCATTGGCGAGCAGGGCGCTCATTCGAAGATCTCCATCAGGGGCCGTTCATAGGTGGCTTTGAAGTGTTCGATAAACGGCGCTTCATCGTGCAGGTCGAAGACATGCAACAGCAGGAGGCTGCGGTCCAGGGCCAGCTCCGACCAGATGGTGCCGGGAATCACCGTGGTGATCATCGACAGCGCGGCGAGGCCGTTGGGGCTGCGCAGATCCAGGGGGATCTTGATGAAGCGCGAGTGTGGCGGGCGTGAGCCGCAGGTCAGGACGCGCCACGCCACTTGCAGGTTGGAGACAATCACGTCGCGGCCCACCAGCAGAAACAGGCGCAGGATCACGCCGGGACGGCGCAGGCTTATCGGTTGCGGGCGCAGCGGTGCCATCATCCACGGCGCAAGAACGCCCAGCAGTGCGCCCAATAGCAGGTTGCCGGGGCTGACCGACAGGTTCAGCAGCAGCCACAGTATGCACAAGGCCAGCGATAACCACGGGGCAGGGAGCAGGCGTTTCATGGCTGTACCTCCCGTGCGGCGGCCTTGGCTTCAGGGCTAGGCACCGGGCGCGTGGCCATCACGGCCATCACGTAGCGCTCCGGGTTGTTCGGGCTCTGGGCGGTGGCCAACGTGTAGTGCAGCAGGGGTTCAGCCTTGAAGGTCAGCGCAATGCTCAGGCCCAGCAGCAGGAAGATCGGCAGGCACTCATAGCGCCGCAACAGCGGCGAAGGGCGCTCTTCGGGGGTCCAGAAGCGTTGGATGCCCAAGCGCGCAAAGGCGATCAATGAAGCCAGCCCGGACAGAATCAGCAGCGCCACCAGGCCCCAGGCCGCCGGGCGAATCGGCTCATCCACGGCATTGCCCAGGCCCAGCGGGTTGACCAGCGCACTCAAGAGGCTGAGCTTGCCGATAAACCCGGACAACGGCGGCATGCCGATGATCAGCAGCGCACAGGCGATAAAACTCAAGCCCAGGAAGGCCATGGTCCAGGGAATGACCTGGCCGACCACGGCTTTCTGTTCGTCATCCAGATTCACGCCTGGCCGTGGATGCAGCGACTCCATGGCCTTGGGCAGCGCATCGATTTCTTCATCCAGCGGCAGGTCATTGGCCGAGCGCGACCGCTCGATCAATTCCGCCAGCAGGAACAGTGCGCTCAGCGCCAAGGTGGAGCTGACCAGATAGAACAGCGCCCCGGCGGTGAGGCTCGGCTGGGCAAAGCCCACCGACGACAGCAGGATCCCGGCCGATACCAGAATGCTCAGGCTCGCCATGCGTTCCAGCCGCTGCGCCGCCAGCATGGCCAGCGCCGCGCAGACGATGGTCGCCATGCCGCCATACACCAGCCAGTCGCCGCCAAACAGCGCCGATGCGCCGGCCTGGCCGGAAAACAGCAGGGTCCACAAACGCAGCACGGTGTACACGCCGACCTTGGTCATGATCGCAAACATCGCCGCCACCGGCGCGCTGGCCGAGGAGTAGGCGGGCGCCAGCCAGAAATTCAGCGGCCACATGCCGGCCTTGGCCAGGAACGCCGTCGCCAGGATCGCCGCACCCGCGTGCAGCAGGCCACGGTCCGCTTCGGGCACCAACGGGATTTTCAGCGCCAGGTCGGCGAAATTCAGCGTGCCGGTGACGCCATAGATCATCGCCGCGCCAATCAGGAACAATGACGACGCCAGCAGGTTGATCGCGATGTAATGCAGCCCCGCCGACACCCGCGCGCGGCCGGAACCGTGCAGCATCAAACCGTAGGACGCCGCCAGCAGCACTTCGAAGAACACGAACAGGTTGAACAGGTCGGCCGTAAGGAAGGCGCCATACAGGCCCATCATCTGAACCTGGAACAGGGCATGGAAACTGGTGCCGGCACGGTCCCAGCGGGCCATGGCGAACAGCAGCGCGCTCACGCCGATGATCCCGGTGAGCACCAGCATCAGCGCCGACAGCGGGTCCACCACCAGCACGATGCCGAACGGCACTTGCCAGTTGCCCGGCAGGTACACGCCAATCGAGCCGGGGCCGTCTTGTTGCGTCCAGTACAGCAGCAACACGGCAATGCCCAGGCCGATCAGGCTGGAGAACAGATTGATGCGCGCCTTGAGCGGGCGGCGCTTCTCGCCGAGCATCAGCATCAGCCCGGCGGTCAGCAACGGCAGCAGGATCGGCGCGACGATCAGTTGATTGACCCCATTCATTCCTTGGGCTCCCGGCCATCCACGTGGTCGGTGCCGGTCAGGCCTCGGGAGGCCAGCAGCACCACCAGGAACAATGCGGTCATGGCGAAGCTGATGACGATGGCCGTGAGTACCAGTGCCTGAGGCAGCGGATCGGTGTAGTTGAGCAGGTCCTGCGGCACACCGTCCTTGATGATCGGCTCCTTGCCGATAAACAGGCTGCCCATGCTGAAAATGAACAGGTTGACCCCATACGACAACAGGCACAGGCCCATCACCACCTGGAACGTTCGCGGGCGCAGGATCAACCACACACCGGAGGCCGCCAGGACCCCAATGGCAATCGCGATGACTTCTTCCATCAGGCGGCTCCTTCTGTTGCGGCAACGGCTTGGGGCTGGTTGCTCGGTTTGTGCGCGCGCACCGATTGGTGGCCGAGGGCGGTGAGCATCAGCAGGGTGGAACCGACCACCATGGCGTACACCCCAACGTCGAAAAACAACGCACTGGCTACATGGATATCGCCCAGCAGCGGCAGGCTCACATGCCAGGTATGGGTGGTGAGGAACGGGTAGCCGACAAACAGCGCGCCGAGCCCGGTGAGGGTCGCCGACAGCAGCCCGAAGCCCATCCAGCGCATCGGCCGCAGGCGCATCTGCGCTTCGACCCACTGCGTACCGGCGACCATGTATTGCAGAATGAACGCCACCGACATCACCAAGCCTGCGACGAATCCGCCGCCCGGTTGGTTGTGGCCGCGCATGAACAGGTAGAACGACACCACCAGCGCAATCGGCAGCAGCAGGCGCACCAATACCGCCGGCACCATCATGAAGCCCAGGGCGGTGTCGCTGGCCTGGCGCGGGTTGACCAGGTCGGTGGCCACGTCCGGCGCCAGTTGGCGCTGTTGCGCGGGCAGTTGCATGCTTTCCTTCGAAGGGCGGAAGCGGCGCAGCAGCGCGTAGACGGTCAGCGCCACGGCGCCGAGCACGGTGATTTCGCCCAGGGTGTCGAAGCCCCGGAAGTCCACCAGCATCACGTTCACTACATTGCTGCCGCCGCCTTCGGGCAGGGCACGGCTCAAGTAGAACGAGGAAATGTCGTTGGGCGTCTGGCGCGTCAGCATCGCGTAGGACAGCAGCGCCATGCCGCCACCGACCACGGTGGACAACAAGAAGTCACGCAGGCGACGGACACGGGCCTTGCGCAACGAACTGGGCAGTGGCGAGACGTCTTCGATCCGCCGTGGCAACCAGCGCAGGCCGAGCAGGATCAGCACCGTGGTGACGACTTCGACGACCAATTGGGTCAGCGCCAGGTCCGGCGCCGAGAACCACACGAAGGTCACGCAGGTCATCAGGCCGCACACGCTGACCATGGTCAGGGCCGCGAGCCGGTGATACTTGGCTTGCCAGGCGGCGCCCAGGGCACAGGCAATCGCCAGCAGCCACAAGGTTACGAACACGACGGAACCGGGGATCTTCGGCC
Source organism: Pseudomonas sp. S3_A03 (assembly GCF_054668275.1). NCBI lineage: Bacteria > Pseudomonadati > Pseudomonadota > Gammaproteobacteria > Pseudomonadales > Pseudomonadaceae > Pseudomonas > Pseudomonas sp. S3_A03. Next base: position 1,770,915 of record NZ_CP162753.1, on the reverse strand, counting down.
GCTCGCCCCAGGTGAGGCCACTGTGCAGCAGCGGGATCATGGCGCCTATCACCGCGACGATCACCAGCAGGAACAACTGCGTTTGCAGGCGCTTGGTGCTGATGCGTTTTTCGATCTTGCGTACCCCGCGCATCATCACCACCAGGCAGCGTTCGAAACCGCGCTTGCCGTTGAAGTAGCTGATGACCGGCGGGTATTTGAAGCGACCGCGCTTGAGTTGCTTGCGCAGCATCAGGTAGAGCACCACGCCGCCGGTCATGGCCACCAGGCTCATGATCATCGGCGCGTTCCAGCCATGCCAGATCGCCAGGCTGTACTGCGGCAGCACACCGCCCACCACCGGCAACGCGGCGGCGGCGAGGACCGAACCGACCATCTGGGCCGGGAAGATCCCCACCAACAGGCAGGTCAATACCAGCAGCTCAACCGGCGCGCGCATCCAGCGCGGTGGTTCGTGGGGCGTGTGCGGCAAATCGGTGGCGGGCGGGCCGAAGAACACATCGACGGTAAAGCGCAGGGCATAGGCCACGCTGAATGTGCCGGCGATGGTCGCAATCACCGGCAGGGCGATTTCCACCCATTTTGTCGCCGAGATAAACACCGTTTCGGCGAAGAACATCTCTTTGGACAGGAAACCATTGAGCAACGGCACGCCGGCCATGGAGGCGCTGGCCACCATCGCCAGGGTCGCGGTAAACGGGATCAGCCGCACCAGGCCGCTGAGCTTGCGGATGTCCCGCGTGCCGCTTTCGTGGTCGATGATGCCCGCCGCCATGAACAGCGAGGCCTTGAAGGTGGCGTGGTTGAGGATATGGAACACTGCCGCGACGGCGGCCAGCGGGCTGTTGAGCCCCAGCAGCAAGGTGATCAGCCCGAGGTGGCTGATGGTGGAGTAGGCCAGCAGGCCTTTGAGATCGTTTTGAAACATGGCGCAGTAAGCGCCGAGGAGGAGGGTGAGGGCGCCGGCACCGCCGACGATCCAGAACCATTCTTCGCTGCCCGACAGCGATGGCCACAGGCGGGCCAGCAGGAACACGCCGGCCTTCACCATCGTCGCCGAATGCAGGTAAGCGGAAACCGGTGTCGGCGCCGCCATGGCGTGGGGCAGCCAGAAGTGGAACGGGAACTGCGCGCTCTTGCTCAACGCGCCGATCAGCACCAGGGTCAGCATCACCGGGTACAGCGAGTGCGCGCGAATCTGATCGCCCGCCGCCAGCACCTGGTCCAGGTCATAGCTGCCGACGATATGCCCCAGCAGCATCACCCCCGCCAACAGGCACAAGCCGCCCGCGCCGGTGACCATCAACGCCATATAGGCGCCGCGTCGTGCATCGGCGCGGTGGTGCCAGTAGCCGATCAGCAGGAACGAGAACAGGCTGGTCAGTTCCCAAAAGAACACGATCTGCACCAGATTGCCGGAGATCACCAGCCCGAGCATGGCGCCCATAAACGCCAGGAAGAACGCGAAGAACCGCGGCACCGGGTCTTCCGGCGACATGTAGTAGCGCGCATACAGCGACACCAGCGTGCCGATGCCCAGCACCAGCATCGAGAACAACCAGGCGAAGCCATCCATGCGCAGCACGATGTTCAGCCCCAGGCTGGGCAACCACATGAATTCTTCGCGGATCACGCCGCCATAGGCGACCTGGGGGTAGAGCAGGGCAACCTGAACAGTCCCCACCAGCGCCACGAGGCCGGCCAGCAGGGATTCGGTGTTACGTGCGTTGTGCGGCAGCAAGGCCGCCAGACAGCTGCCGACAAAAGGCAGAAGCAGTAGAACTATCAGGGACATAGGCTTCTAATCTGCGGGAGTTTGGGATGCATCATACGTGCCGCTTTCGTGATCACCAAACGGCAAGATGTGGCAGGATCCTACAAGGTAGATCGAAAATTCCGAATAAGCATTGTTTCAGCCCCGCACCGTTACCTGTGGTGAAGGCCGGGTCTTATCCTTGTTGTTCGTGTTCTACCTCCGCTTGAAGTTCAACCGCCTTCTGCCCGCGCGTCTTCATCTCACTCACAATTACCGCCAGCACAATCAACACCGCCCCCAGCATCGCTATCGGCGGGAAGCGCTCGCCGGCGAGCCGCCCGATCACCCCGGCCCAGACCGGCTCACCGGCATAAATCAAGGTGGCCCGTGTTGGCGAAACGCTCTGCTGCGCCCAGTTCATCGCGACCTGGATCACCGCGCTGGTCAAGCCCAGGCCCACCGCGCTGAACAGCAGCAACCAGGAGAACCCCGGCAATACCTCGCCCATCGGCACGACCATCAGGAACGACAGCAGCGATGCCGTGGCCAGTTGCACCACGGTGACGCGACGTACATCCACCTGCCCGGCAAAGGCGCTGATCAGGATGATTTCCGCGGCAATCGCGATGGCGCCGATCAAGGTCGCGATTTCGCCGGGGCTGAAATTCAGCGATGCTCCGGTCGGCCCGGTCAACAGCATCAACCCGGCAAACGCCAGCATGATGCCGATACTGGGCATCAAGCCCGGACGACGCCCCAGCACCAGCCATTGCAGCAACGGCACGAACGGCACGTACAGCGCGGTGATGAACGCCGACTGGCTGCTCAAAATGGTTTGCAGGCCGATGGTCTGCAGGCCGTAGCCGAACATGATCGCCACGCCGATAAACACCCCGGCCTTCAGTTCGAACAGGCTCAGGTCACGCAGGGTGCGCAGGGAAAAGAAGCCCACCACAATCGCCGCCGCCGCAAAGCGCAGGCCCACGAAGAACATCGGCCCGCTGACGGTCATGGCGTGCTGCACCAGCAAAAAGGTGCCGCCCCAGATCATGGTGATAAACACCAGGATGCATTCGGCTTTGCTGAAACGATTGAAACGCGAAGGGGAGGTCGGGGCGGTCATGGCGGCTCTGGTCTTGCAAGGGAAAGGCACGGACCGCACAATGCGCCGCACGCTGGGCAGTATACTGCGCACACCCACCCATTGAGCAATATAGTGCACAAAGAAAATCCACACCGGGCCTCGGTCCTGCAACACGTCAGCCAGAACGTCCGTCGTCTGCGCCACGCCGCCGACCTCAGCCAGACCGCGCTGTCGGAAAAGTCCGGGGTCAGCCGGCGCATGCTGGTGGCCATCGAGGCCGGCGAGAAGAACGTCAGCCTGTCCACCCTCGACCGCGTGGCCGAAGCACTGGAAGTGGCCTTCAGCGACCTGATCCAGGCCCCGGATGCGGGCGACCACAGCCGCATCAACGAACTCGCCTGGGCCGGCGACATTCCCGGCAGCAAAGCCGTATTACTGGCCAAGGCCACTGCGCGGCGCGAAGTCGAGCTATGGGAGATGCGCCTGGAGCCCGGCGATCGCTACAGCCCCGAACCCGACCCCGAAGGCTGGAGCGTGCAGGTGTTTGTGTTTGAAGGCTGCCTGACCTTGCGCGTTGGCGAAGAAGACAAACAGGTCGCTGCCGGTGAGTTTTTCATGTTTGCCAGCCGCCAGGTCCATGGCTATCGCAATGACGGCGACGTGGCCGTGCGCTTTGTTCGTAACGTGGTGCTCTAACTGTCCGCCAGGCAACAGTGGATGGACATTTTGCTGGTTTGCACTGCGCTCAAGGGTCTCGCTTAACCCGCAACCCGCTGATTTTGCTGGTGATTAGATTCAGGCACGACTCCTGCAATCCCTCCGTTATTCTCTCGGAGCCTGGAGTCGGCCCATGTCAGCCCACCCTCAACACCCTGCCCATATCATCCGCTCGGACGCGGAGGCCATTGAGGTCGCCACGCGCCTGGCCGAACGCTTTGCCGTCGAAGCCAGCGCGCGCGACCGCGACCGGCGCCTGCCGGTGGCCGAACTTGACGAATTTTCCGGCAGCGGCCTGTGGGGTATCACGGTGCCCAAGGCCTACGGCGGTGCCGGGGTGTCCTATGTGACGGTGGCCGAGGTGATCAAACGGATTTCCGCGGCCGACCCGTCCCTGGGGCAAATCCCGCAGAACCATCTGGGGGTGGTGGACCTCCTGCTGCAAACCGGTACCGAGGAACAAAAGCGCTATTACTTCGGCAAGGTCTTGGCGGGTTACCGCTTCGGCAATGCGTTCTCCGAAGCCAAGAGCAAAAACGCCGGTACCTTCGACACGCAGATCCGGTTCAACGGCGACACCGCGCAAATCAATGGTGAAAAGTTTTACTGCACCGGCGCGCTGTTCGCCCATATCGTGCCCACCGCAGGCAATAACGAGCAGGGCCAGGCGTTTATTGGTTTCGTCGAACGCGACGCGCCGGGGCTGAGCGTGATCGACAACTGGGACGGCTTCGGCCAGCGCACCACCGCCAGTGGTGGCGTGACCCTCGATGGCGTGAACGTACCGTTGAGCGCGGTGATCCCTGCGCATCTAGCGTTCGATAAACCCACCGCCGACGGCCCGATTTCACAAATCATCCAGGCCGCCGTCGATACCGGCATCGCCCTTGGCGCGCTGGAACAGGCCAAGATCCATGCCCGCCAGGCCCGGCCCTGGATCGACAGCCAGCAGGACCACGGCTGGCAGGACCCATTCACAATCGCCGCCATCGGCGACCTGCAATGGCGCGTTCACGGCACCGAAGCCATCCTCGCCAAGGCCGGCATCGCGGTCGACCAGGCGCTGGCCGAGCCGAATGAAGACAGCGTGGCCCACGCCTCCCTGGTCGTGGCCCAGGCCAAGGTGCTGTCGGCCGAAACCGCCTTGCTCGCCAGCAGCAAACTCTTCGAACTGGCCGGCACCCGCTCGGTGACCGCCAAGCACAACCTCGACCGCTTCTGGCGCAACGCGCGCACCCACACCCTGCATGATCCGGCCCGCTGGAAATACCACCTGATCGGTAACTTCGTGCTCAACGGCGTGAAGCCTGCGCGCCACGCCTGGAACTGAGGAGCCTGCCCCATGACCGCACTGACACTCGCCCGCCAACTGCTCGACAGCACCCGTCTTCACGTCCAAAAAAGTGACGACCCCTACGTGATCAGCCGCTTCGGCGACTTGCAGATCCGTGTCGACGTGGCCGCCGCCTTGCTTGAGCGCGCCGACAGCCACCCCAGCCCGGTGGCCGCCACCGAAGCGCAGATCGCCGCGGCCGAGGCCCTGATTGCCGCCAGCAACGCCGAATTCGAATTGACCGGCCAACGCACCGCGCTGCCGTCGACCCTGGATGACCCCTTGCGGCGCAAATACCAGATCGTCGGCAACTACCACCTCAACGGAGTGCTTTGATGGCCCGCCAAATCCGCTTGAACGCCTTCGACATGAACTGCGTCGGCCACCAGTCGCCAGGCCTGTGGGCGCATCCGCGTGACCGCTCGTGGCAGTACAAGGACCTGGAGTACTGGACCGATCTGGCGAAAATCCTCGAGCGTGGCAAGTTCGATGGCCTGTTTATCGCCGACGTGCTGGGCATTTACGACGTGTACCACGGCAACGGTGACGCGGCGATTCGCCAGGCCACCCAAGTGCCGGTCAACGACCCGCTGTCGCTGATCGCACCGATGGCGCTGGTCACCCAGCACCTGGGTTTTGGCCTCACCGCGTCGCTGTCCTTCGAGCATCCGTACCCCTTCGCGCGCCGGCTGTCGACGCTCGATCACCTGACCAAGGGCCGCATCGGCTGGAACATCGTCACCTCCTACCTGGAAAGCGGCGCCAAGAACCTCGGCCAGAAGGCCCAGACCGAACACGATGCACGTTATGACTACGCCGAGGAATACCTCGAGGTTTGCTACAAGCTCTGGGAAGGCAGTTGGGAGGAGGGCGCGGTGCTGCGTGATCGGGAGCGTCGGATCTTCAGCGACCCGAGCAAAATCCATGAGATCCGCCACGTCGGCAAACACTTCCAGGTGCCCGGCATTCACCTGTGCGAGCCGTCGCCGCAGCGCACGCCGGTGCTGTACCAGGCCGGCGCCTCCAGCCGTGGCAAACAGTTCGCCGCCGAGCAGGCCGAATGCGTGTTTGTCGCCGCACCGTCCAAGGTGCTGCTGAAAAAAACCGTGGCCGATATCCGTCGCCGTGCCGCCGAGGCGGGGCGCGATCCGAAGAAAATCCTGATCTTCAATTTGCAGACGGTGATCGTCGGCGAGACCGACGCCAAGGCCAAGGCCAAGTTTGACGACTACAAAACCTACGTCAGCTACGAAGGCGCAATGGCGTTGATCTCCGGCTGGACCGGTATCGACTTCAGCCAGTTCAAGCCCGACGAGCCGCTCAAACATGTCCACACCAACGCGATTCAATCGGCGGTGGAGGCGTTCTCCACGGCTGATCCGAACAAGGTCTGGACGCCCAATGAACTGGCTGACTGGGTGGGCATCGGCGGGTTTGGGCCCTTGTTTGTCGGCGGCCCGCAAACCGTCGCCGACCTGTTGCAGGAATGGGTGGAAGACACCGACGTGGACGGCTTCAACCTGGCGTATGCGCTGACCCACGAGACCTTCATCGACGCCGTGGAGTGGTTGGTGCCGGAGCTGCAAAAGCGTGGCGTGTACAAGACCGAATATGCCCAGGGCACCCTGCGCGAGAAGTTGTTCGGCGAGGGCGCAAGGTTGGGTCCAAACCACCCCGGCGCCAGCTACCGCGATCTGTCTGGTGCACGAAATTCCAATGTGGGAGGGGGCTTGCCCCCGATAGCAGTGGGTCAGCAATTGATAGGTGTCTGACACACTGCCATCGGGGGCAAGCCCCCTCCCACATTTGTCCCGTGTCGATCCAAATATCCCAGCCAGCGGACCACCGCACGCTTGACCACCCCAATAGGAACCACCCCCTATGAGCGTGCACGACCCCAAGGCCCTTCTGGAGCACCTGCGCCGCTGGGCGCAACTTACGCCGTTGCACATCGCCCTGCGCCACAAGCGCCAGGGCCAGTGGTACGCCTGGCGCTGGATCGACGCCTTGCGCGACGTCGAACGCCTGGCCGGTGGTTTGCGCCAGCACGGTTTCGATCAACACTCACGCCTGGTGCTCAGTGGCGCCTTTGAGCCGAACCTGCTGTTGCTGGCATTGGCGGCCCAGTCCGTCGGCGCGCAGGTGCTCACGCTGGCCGATAACCTCGAGCCGCAGGCCCTGGAGCAGCAACTGTGGCGTATTCACCCCAGTCATGCCTACGTTCAAGGTCGCCTGCGCGATTGGGCATTCACCCAGCGCTTGGACTTCGCTCAGTTGCTCGGCCCGGTCGATCCGGCGCAACACCTGCAGCGTTGGTGGCAACCAACGGGCGAAACCGTGCTGTGGAGCGAAGAAGGCACCGGCTGGCCAGACGGCCTTGGCGTGGTGCTGGAGCAATGGCTGCACAGCGGTCATGGCCTGGCGTTTCCGGAAAACCTGGCCTCGGCGCGACGCGATCGCAGCGAAGTGGCGCCCACCGGCCTGGTGCTGTCGCCCGAGCGTTTGCAGCACCTGGCCGATGAGATCGAAAGCCGCCTGGCTCCCGTCGGCAGTTGGCGGCGCCGCCTCTGCGACTGGGCCATCGCCCACCCGCAAGGCGGCCTGCGCCGGTTGCTGAAAAACCGCGTGCGCACACTGCTGGGCTTTCAACGCCTGGCCTCTATCTGGCAGCCCCTCAAAGCCGGTAATGAGCCGACGTGGCTGGCCGAATTCAAACGGGACATCGCATGAGCCAGGCCATTCTCCAGGTGCGGGACATTTCGCTGTCGTTCAAAGGGGTCAAGGCCATCAATGCGCTGTCGTTCGAGGTACAACGCGGCGAGATCTGCGCGTTGATCGGCCCTAACGGCGCGGGCAAAAGCTCGCTGCTCAATGTGCTCAACGGCGTGTACCGTTTCGATGCCGGCGAGATCGTCTTTGAGCAACAACACTTCCATCGCATCGATCCCTTGGGCGCCGCCCGCCGAGGCATTGGGCGCACCTTCCAGAACAACGCACTGTTCAAGAAGATGAGCGTGCTCGACAACCTCCTTACCGGGCTGTCGCGGCATATGCGCGCCGGCTTTCTCGAACAGGCCCTGGGCTTGCCCCGTGCACGCCGCGAAGCCGAAGCATTTCGCCGGCGCGGCCAACACATCCTGGAATTTCTTGAGCTGCAAGCCCATCGCGATGTGTTGGTGGGCAACCTGTCCTACGGCCTGCAAAAGCGCGTGGAGTTGGGCCGCGCACTGATCGCCGGGCCCAGCCTGTTGCTGCTTGACGAACCCATGGCCGGCATGAACGCCGAAGAGAAACAGGACATGGCACGCTTCGTCGCCGACGTGAACCGAGACCTGGGCACCACGGTGGTGTTGATCGAACACGACATGGGCGTGGTGATGGGCCTGTCTGACCATGTGGTGGTGCTCGACTATGGGCGCAAGGTCGGCGACGGCACGCCGGCCGAGGTGCAGGCGCACCCCGAGGTGATCGCGGCGTATCTGGGAGCGGTGCGCTGATGACGTTCTTCTTCGAAACCCTGCTCGGCGGTTTGCTGGCCGGCACCCTGTACTCGCTGGTCGCCATCGGCTTCGTACTGATCTACAAGGCCAGCGGCGTGTTCAATTTCGCCCAGGGCGCGATGTTGCTGTTTGCCGCGCTGACCTTCGTCAGCCTGCACGAGCAGGGCGTTCCGTTCGCCGTGGCGCTGCTGCTGACGGTGCTGGTGATGATCGTCGGCGCGTTGCTCATCGAGCGCCTGGTGCTACGCCCGCTGGTGAACCGTTCGCAGATCACCCTGTTCATGGCGACCCTGGGCCTGTCGTTCATCATCGAGGGCCTGGCCCAGGGCTTGATGGGCTCCCAAGTGCGCGCACTGGACCTGGGCATCGACGACGTGCCGCTGTTTGTCGGGCCGCTGATGCTCAGCCAGTTTGACCTGATCGCCGCCGCCACCGCCGTGGTGCTGGTGACGGTGCTGGCGTTGCTGTTCAACAAGACCCGCATCGGCGTGTCGTTGCGGGCGGTAGCCGATGACACCACGGCGGCGCTGTCCATCGGCATCAACCTCAACCGCATCTGGCAGATCGTCTGGGCAGTGGCCGGCGTCGTCGGCCTGGTGGCGGGGCTGCTATGGGGCGCGCGCCAGGGCGTGCAGTTCTCGCTGTCGCTGGTGGTGCTCAAGGCGTTGCCGGTGTTGATCATCGGCGGCTTTACCTCGATTGGCGGGGCGATGGTCGGCGGGCTGATCGTCGGCGCCGCCGAGAACCTCGCCGAGGTGTATATCGGCCCGCTGATCGGCGGCGGCATCACGCCGTGGTTCGCCTATGTATTGGCGCTGGCCTTCCTGTATATGCGTCCCGCCGGCCTGTTCGGCGAGCGCGCCATCGAGCGAGTCTGAAACCATGTCGATTCCTGTTGCGCAAGACACCGCGCCGTTACTGCTGATGCAACGACGCCTGCCCTGGGGCCTGCTCGGCCTGCTGGCCCTGGCTTTTGGCGTGGTGCCGCTGTGGGGCAATGACTATTGGCTCAATGCGATCCTGATTCCGTTTCTGGTGCTGTCCCTGGCCGGGTTGGGCTTGAACCTGCTGACCGGCTACACCGGGCAGACCTCGGTGGGCGCCGCCGGCTTCATGGCGGTTGGCGCATTTGCCACCTACGGCTTTCTGCTGCGCCTGCCCGAGCTGGGCCTGCCGGTGGCGCTGCTGGGCGGCGGGATTATCAGCGCAGGGGTGGGCTTGCTGTTCGGCCTGCCCAGTTCGCGGATCAAGGGCTTCTACCTGATGGTCACCACCCTGGCCGCGCAGTTTTTCCTGGAGTGGCTGTTCGTCAAATTCCCCTGGTTCTACAACTACGGTTCGTCCGGCACGATTTCGGCGCCCAAGCTTGCGCTGTTCGGCCATGACCTCAACACGCCGCTGGGCCGTTACCTGCTGACACTGGTCACGGTGCTGCTGTTGACCTGGACCGCGACCAACCTGGTGCGCAGCCAAGTGGGGCGCAACTGGATGGCGATCCGCGACATGGACACCGCCGCCGCCGTGGTCGGCATTGCGGTGGTGCGCTACAAGCGCCTGGCGTTTGCGGTCAGTTCGTTCTACTTGGGCATCGCCGGCGCGCTGTGGGCCTTCGCCTACCTGGGCACCGCCAGTGCCGGCAGCTTCGATATCAACCGCTCGTTCCAGATCCTGTTCATCATCATTATCGGCGGCATGGGCAGCATCGCCGGCAACTTCGTCGGCGCGGCCTTCATCAGTTTGCTGCCGATCTTTCTCAGCCACGCCGGGCAGGCATTGTTCGGCGGTTCGGTGGACGCGGGGCAGTTGCAGAACCTGCAGAAAATTATCTTTGGCGTGTTGATCATCGTGTTCCTGATCAAGGAGCCCGAGGGCTTGATTCGCCTGTTGCATACCCTTCGCGATCGGCTGCGGCAGTGGCCGCTACGTTTCTAACCCCTGTAGAAGAGAACTTCCATGCGTGCATCCTTGAAACGTTCCCTGGTCGGCGCCGCCTTTGCGTTGGCCGCATTGGCCGGCGCCGTGCCCCAGGCCATGGCGACGCCGGACCAGCAATTCATTCCCCTGGCCACCTATCGCGTGGGCGCCTATGCCTCCAGTGGCGTGCAGGTGTGGGCCGGGATGATCGACTACCTGCGCTACATCAACGAGGTCGAAGGCGGCATCAACGGCGTCAAGCTGGTGTGGCAGGAATGCGAGACCGAATGGACGGCCGAGAAGGGTATCGAATGCTATGAGCGCTTCAAGCACGGCCTGGATGGCGCGCCGGTCGCGGTGTACCAACCCAACGGCGCGCCGGCGGCGTATGCCCTGAGCGAGCGCGCCGAAGTCGACAAGATCCCGCTGATTACCCTCGGCTACGGGCGCACCGAGGCCACTGACGGCACGGTGTTCCCCTACAACTTCCCGGTGATGCTGACCTTCTACAGCGAGGCGTCGAGCCTGGTCAATTACATCGCCGAGCGCGAAGGCGGCTTCGACAAGCTCAAGGGCAAGAAGATCGCTACGGTCTATCACGACTCGGCCTACGGTCGCGAAACCCTCGGGCCACTGAAATTGCTCGCCGAAAAGTATGGCTTTGAGAACATCCAGATCCCGGTGGCCGACCCCGGCAACGAACAATCGGCGCAATGGCGCCAGGTCCGCCAGGCCAACCCGGACTGGGTGTTCCTGCGTACCTGGGGCGTGTCCACGCCGGTAGCGGTGAAGACCGCCGCGCGCTTCGGCTTCCCCGTGGACCACATCATCGGCGACATCTGGGCCAGTTCCAGCGAGGACGTGCTGCCGGCCGGTCCCGCCGCCAAGGGGTACCTGGCGCTCACGCCGTACCCGGCCGGGGCCGACTTCGAGATCCATCAGCGCCTCAAGCAAGCCATCCTCGACAAGGGCCACAGCGACCTCAAGGACCTGAAAAACTTCGGCAGTGTCTACTACAACTCCGGCCTGGTGAATGCCGCCGTAGCGGTAGAGGCGATTCGCACCGCGCAGGCCAAATTCGGTAAGCGCCCACTCAATGGCGAAGAAGGCCGCTGGGGCCTGGAACACCTGAACATCGACGACGCACGCCTTAAAGCCATGGGCTACCTGGGCCTGATGCAGAACCTCAAGCTGTCGTGCCGCGACCACGAAGGCGGCGGCTCGGCGCGGGTGCAGCAGTGGGACGGCGCCCAGTGGACGCTGATCAGCGACTGGATCGCCGCCGACCGCGCACTGCTGCGCCCGTTGATCGATGAAAAGTCGGCCGCGTTCGCCAAGGAAAAAGGCCTGACGCCACGCACCTGCACTGGGGATGAATAAATCATGAGCCAGCCTGCCACCGAGCCTGCGCGCCCGTCGCTGCTGACGGTCAACGACATTGAAGTGATTTACGACGGCGCAATCCTGGCGGTGGCCGGGGTGTCGCTGAGTGTGCCCAAGGGCGCCATTGTTGCCTTGCTCGGTGCCAACGGCGCCGGCAAGAGCACTACCCTCAAGGCCATCTCCGGGCTGGTGCGTGCCGAGCGCGCCGAGGTCAGCCGGGGTGTGATCGAATACGCCGGGCGCGACCTGGCCGGTATCGACCCCAGCCAGCGCGTGCGCGAGGGCATGGTGCATGTGCTGGAGGGGCGGCATGTGTTCGGCCAACTGAGCGTGGAAGACAACCTGCGCAGCGGCGGCTTTGTGCGCCGCCTGAGCCGCAAGGACATGGAGCACGACTTGGAGCGCATCTACACCTGGTTCCCAAGGCTCAAGACCAAGCGCCACACCCGCGCCGGGCTCACCTCCGGCGGCGAGCAGCAGATGGTCGCCATCGGCCGGGCGTTGATGACGCGTCCTACTTTGGTACTGCTCGACGAGCCGTCCATGGGTTTGGCGCCTATGATCGTGCAGGAGATCTTCGCGATCATCGCGCAGCTCAACCGCGAACAGCAGGTGAGCTTCCTGATCGCCGAGCAGAACATCAACGTCGCGCTGACCTATGCGTCCCACGGTTACGTGCTGGATACTGGGCGCGTGGCCTTGAGCGGCAGCGCCGCTGAGCTGCTGGCACGGGGTGATTTGCATGATATTTATCTGGGTAAACAGTAAGGGCGAACCTGCATGAGTGAATCCACCCGCGACGCTGATGTGCTGATCATCGGCGGCGGCCTGAGCGGCACGATGCTCGCCGTGCAACTGCTGCGCTTGCCTGGCCGGCGTCGGATCCTGGTGATCGAGCCGCGTGCCGAATTGGGGCGGGGCGAGGCCTACAGCGCGGTCGAGCTGGGCCACACGCTGAACGGCAACGCGGCGCGCATGAGCGTCGACCCCGACAATGCCGACGACCTGACGCAGTGGCTCACCGAGCACATCGGCGCCGGTGGCTGGCCGGAGTCGGACCAACAGCACGTACCGATCAGCGAACTGTTCCCGCCGCGCGGGCTGTTCGGCTTGTACGCGCAGCAGCGGCTGGCCGAGGCCAAGGCGCTGTCGGCGTCCACGGTGGCGCATGTAAGGGCCGAAGTGGTCGACCTGCAAGTGGACGCGGGTTCAACCCGGCTGACCCTCGATAACGGCCAGTCACTGCGCGGCGCCGTTGCGGTGTTGGCCACCGGCATGTTCCCGGCGGCGCGCACGCCACAAACCGAGTCCAGCGGTTTGAACGCGGCGGCGGTGGACCCTGGGACGTGCAGGCCATGGCCCAGCTCGACCCACAATCGACGGTGCTGATCATTGGCTCGGGGCTGACCATGGTCGATGCCGTGGTGTCCCTGGAACAGGCCGGTCATCGTGGGCCCATCGAGGTGTTTTCGCGCCATGGCCTGCTGCCCCATGTGCGCCGCCAACCGCCGAGTTGGGTGGACTTTCTCGGCGAGGACCACAGCCTGCGCAGCCCTCGGCAGTTGCTGCGAGAGGTGCGGCGCCAATGCCGGATTGCAGTGGCGCAAGGCATTGACTGGCAGGCGCCGCTGGACACGGTACGCGCGCATATCGGCCGGCTGTGGAGCCAGGCCGGCGAGCGTGAGAAACGCCAATTCGTGCGGCATGTGCGGCCGTGGTGGGAGAGCCATCACCACCGCTCGCCGCCGTTGAGTGCGCAGTTGGTGGCGCGGTTGCACGACGAGGGGCGGTTACGCATTCGCGCGGCGTCGTTCAAGGGCCTGGCGCCTGCGGATGAGGGCGTGACGATCCGTTTGCGCTATCGCGGTGAGCCAGCGCTGACCCAGGTGTCGGGCGCGGCGCTGATCAACTCCAGCGGCATCGAATACGACTGGCGCCGCGTGGCGCGGCCGTTGCCCCGGCAATTGCTCAAGCGCGGCCTGATCCAGCCTGGGCCGTTGGCGTTGGGGATTGCGGCGCACGTGTCGGGCGCGGTGCTGGACGCCCAGGGGCAGGCCAGCCAAAGACTGTTCGCCATGGGCCCGCCGTTGCGCGGGATGTGGTGGGAGAGCACCGCGGTGACGGACGTGGCGCTTCAGGCCAAAGCCCTGGCTTCGAGGCTGGCGGAAATCTGAGTGTGGGAGGGAGCAAGCCCCCTCCCACAGAAGAGCGGAACTCCATTTATTTTAAGATTTTCACCAGGCCGGGCTTGAGGCCGAATACCTCGACCCCTTGCGCCGTCGATTGGCCTGTCGTCACGTTCACCCGCTCCACCGGTTTATCCATCGCCTCGCGATATTCCACGGTCATGTCCGTTTGGATCGCCTGGCTCGGCACGACGAGCGCCTGGGCATTGTTGTAGGTGACGATGGTCAACCGTGCGCTCATGCCCAGCCGCACCCGCTGCAACTGCTGGGGCGTGAGCCGGGGAATCGTCAGGGTCACCGGAAACTGGGCGCTGCCCTGGCTGTCACTGGCCATCGCCAATCCACTGACCACACTCACCGAACCGCTCAGCCGTTCGCCGTCAAAACCATCACCCATCACTTCCACCGCCTGGCCCTGATGCAATTGGTTGATGTCCAGTTCCGAGACCTTGGCGACGATTTTCAGCCGTTCGATATTTGCCAGGCCAAACAGTACCTGGCCCTGGCTGACCTTACTGCCGGCCTGGATGGGCGCGTTGTTAATGTTGCCCCCTGGGCTGAATTATTACCGGGCGCGGGCACCACGATGCCGGAGAACGGCGCCTTGACGTCCTGGCCTTCGAGCAACGTGCGCAGCGCCTCGTATTTCACCGTGGCGTTGGTCAGTTCCATGTCGGCGATCTGGCGGTATTCGCCCTTGCCCTGGTCCAGGGCCTGTTGCAGTTCACTGCGTGCGGAGGCGAGGTCCAGCTGTTGCTGTTGGGCCTGTTGCTTGAGGTCGTCCAGTTCATTGCGCGGGATGATGCCGCGCTTGAACAGGTTGTCGCTTTCGGTGAGCTTGCGCTGGGTGTTGCCGGCGCTCATTTCGGCGGTGCGCAAGCTGCGTCGGGCGCGGCTGACGGCGGGGCTGCTGTCCCAATCCTGCATTTCCTGCACGGTGCGCCGAGCCTTGAGCTGGGCGGCGAGGGCGTCGCGCAGTTGCATTTGCAGGGTGGCAGGGTCCATGCGCAGCAGCACCTGGCCGGCTTCGACCCGCTGACCTTGCTCCACCAGGTTGGCCTGCACATTGCCGTCGAATGGCGCGGTGAGGACCAGAGTGGTGTCGGGCTCGATCTTGCCCACCAGGCCGATCTGGTGCACCAGCGCGTCGGGCTTGACTGCCAGCCACTGCTCGGCGGTGCCGGCCGGGTCTTGCGCGGGGCTGCGCAGGGCCAGCGCCGCGCCGGCCACCAGCAGGATCAGCACAGCGCCCAACAGGCGTTTTTTATCAGTAGTCATTGAGGGCGATTTCCCAACTTTCCAACGTCATGCCCAGCGTCAGGTCGAGCTGGGTCTGGGCGTTCAAATAAGCGATCAGGGCATTGAGCCGGGCATTTTCGGCGTTGCGCAGGTCGGTCTCGAAACTCAGCACCTGGAAGTTGGTGGAGCGCCCGGCGCTGAGTTTTTCCCGTTCGATCTCGATTTTGCGGCGCGACAACTCCACCGCGCGCTGGGAGATTTCATACTGGCGCCAGCGCGTGCCGAGGTCGCGCACCACATCGTTGACGCTGCGCTCCAGCTCTTGGCGCGCATCGGTGATGCGGATCTGCTGGTCCTCGACGTTGACCCGCGCACGCACTTCGGCCTGGCGGGTGCTGATGTCGCCGATGGGGATCTGCACTTGCACCCCGGCGTAGCTGTCCCAGGTGCGGTTGTTACTGCTGCCGGCGTCGTTGTTGTAGGCGTCGCGAATCTGGTTCGCGCCGGCGACGAGGTCGACTTGCCAGCGCCCGGAGTCCTTGGCGATCACCAGGTTGAGGTCGGCCTGCTGGCTGCCGAGCAGGGCGGCGAGGTATTCCGGTTGCTGGGTTTGCGCCAGGTTGAAGGCTTGGCGCTTGTCGATCTGCATGGGCTTGGCCTCCAGGGCTTCGGTAGCGCGAATCGGCGTGGACAGGTCCAGCGCCAGCAGGCGCAGCAGGGCCAGGCGATTGGTGTCCAGTTGGTTCTGGGCTTCCTCCACGCCCAGTTGCTGGGTGGCGATGTCGGCTTCGGTCTGCACGATTTCGAACTCGGCCATGCGCCCGGCACTGATCAGCGCCTTGTTCACTTCCAGCAGGGTGCCGGAGCGCGCGAGGGCGTCTTGCACGATGCTCAGTTGCTCCTGGGCGCGCAGCAATTCGCGATAGGTGGCGATGATCTGGCTGATGGTCTGCGCCACCGTGGCCTTGAGGTTCAGGCGGTTGGCCTGCTCCGACAGGCGCGACAGGCGCAGCGGCGCGGTGGTGGCGTCCCAGCCGGCGCCGCGCAGCAGCGGTTGGATAATTGCCAGGTCCAGGCCGTCGCTGCGATAGCGGCCGGCGCGGTCGGCGTTGTTCAACTGCTGGGTCCAGGCCATGCTCAGGCGCGTGCCGTACTCACCGAGCAGGCTGCTGGACGGCGCCAGGTTGGCGTTGCGTGCGCTGTCCTGGGAGCCGCGAGTGCCGCGGTAATAGCTGTTGAGGGTGAGCTTGGGGTTGAACACGTCTTCGGCCACGCGCAGGTCGAACTTCTGCGCGACCCGTTGCAGGTACGCGCTGCGGATCGCCGGGTTGTTGCGCAGGCCCAGATACACCGCATCACCCAGGGTCAGGGTGGTGACCTGCGCATTCAGCGATACGCTGCGCGAGGTAGTGGGCGCCGACGGCCGGATGACCACGTCGGCGGCCATGCCGGGCAGGCTGATCAGCGTCAGCAATAGCAGCCATTTATTCATCGCGCAGGGCCTCCACCGGTTGCAACCGCGAGGCCGAGACCGCGGGGTAGATGCCGAAGAACAAACCCACCCACAACGTACTGCCCACTCCCAGGGGCAGGGCCGCCGCGGCCAGCGCGAATTCCCAGCCCGACAGCCAGGCGTAGAACCACGCCGCCGTCATGCCCAGTACCGCGCCGCACAACGCGCCGACGGCGGTGAGGGTCACCGCTTCGATCAGGAACAGGTTGCGGATATCCCGTCGACGCGCGCCCAGGGCCATGCGGATGCCGATTTCGCGGCGCCGCTGCGAAACGTTCATCAGCATCACGTTCATCACGCCCACGCCGCCGCCCACCAGCGAGATCGCGCCCAGGGCCAGCAGCAAATAGGCGAACGTGCGGCTTTGCCGGGTCATGCCATCGATCATTTGCTGAGGCACCTGGATGTCGACATCGTGGTCGGTGAGTTGGCGTTGCAAGGCCGCGGCGGCGGCTTTGGCAATGCGTTCCATGTCTTGGCCGGGCGCGGCGCGAATGATCACGTTGCTGATCTGCGGGGTGGCGTAGATGCGGCGCATGCCTTCGGCGGGGATGAACAGCGACTCGTTGGCCTGCACCGGCATTAACATCGCCCGGGGCTGGTTGTGCAGGATGCCCACGATCAGGAACAGGTAGTCGTTGATGCGCACGCGGTCGCCCAGTTGCACTGGATCGCCCGGCGCGCCAAGGGCCTGGGCGATCTGGTCGCCGATCACGCCATAGGTTTCGTGGGTGTCGAAGCTCGACAGGAAGCGGCCCTGTTGCACCACCAGGCGCATCGCTGGCTGGATGTCGGGCGTACTGCCGACAAAGTTGGCATTGACGCTGCGGCCATGGAACACGATGGGCCCGCTGAACAGCGTCAGGGCGCCGATATGCGCGATGCCCGCTACCGCCTGGCGCACCGCATGCAGGTCGAGACGGCTGCGCATCGGCACGTTGGCGCCGCCTTTGGGGGGGAACTGGACGATGAGCGTGTCGGTGCCCATGTCCTTGAAAATCATCGCGGCATCCACCGCCGCGTTGTGCCCGATATTGATCAACGCCACCACCGAGGAGCTGCCGATCACGATGCCGAGCAACGCCAGGACCGAGCGCTTGCCCAAGGTGCGCAGGCTGATAAAGGCTTCATGCAGCAGTTGGCTGAGGCTTTGTTCGACCCGCAGGCTCATGGGCGATGCGCCTCGTGCACCACGCCATTGCGCACCAGGATCTTGCGCGCCAGGCGTTCGGCGATGTGCGGGTCATGGGTGACGATAATCAGCGTGACCTGTTGCTCGCGGTTCAGGGCCAGCAACAGGTCCATGATGTCTTGGGCGGTGGTGCTGTCGAGGTTGCCGGTGGGTTCGTCGGCGAGGATCACCGAGGGGTTGCCGACCAAGGCGCGGGCAATCGCCACCCGTTGGCGCTGGCCGCCGGAGAGGTCGGCAGGGCGATGGTGAGCGCGGTCGGCCAGGCCGACCTGTTCGAGCATGCGCAGGGCCCGCTCCACGGACTCATGGCGCGACACGCCGCGATAGCTCAAGGGCAGGGCGACGTTATCCAGCGCGCTGAGGCGCGGCAGCAGGTTGAAGCTCTGGAACACGAAACCGATCTGCTGGTTGCGAATGGCGGCCAGTTCATCGGCGCTGGCGTTGAAAATATCGTGGCCGGCAAAGTGGTAGTGGCCGTCGTTGGGCAGGTCCAGCAAACCGAGGATATTGAGCAGGGTACTTTTGCCGGAACCGGAGGCGCCGAGGATGCCGCAGCTGTCACCGCTGGCGATGGACAGGCACACATCCTTGAGAATGGTCAATTCCTGCCCGGCGAGCTGATAGCGCTTGCCGATGCCTTGCAGGGAGATCAAGCCTGGGTGCGCGCGGGTATCGGTCATCATGACTACGCCTGCAGTCTCGACGCTGCCGTCATACCCCCGGTAAAGCCTTGTGACAAGTTCGGGAGCTGTCTGGTACGCGTCTCGGACTGGTTTTATTTCTTGTTTTTAAAATATTGTTTGAATACTAACCGCGTTCCCGGCGCTTCGCCAGCCAAGGATGTAGAGCGTTTTTACCCTTTGAAATGATTCTTTGATGGCGCTGAAGGCGCTCTTGAAAACTCCCGGACGATCCCCGAAACCGCCGTATGCCGAGGCTTTCGATGATATGGCGGAGTGTCACTACTTGCTTTCGACGGGCTGCATCGGTATAAAAATCAAATTATTTTTTAAAACAATATTTCCGCCGTGGAACCCTTATGGTCGCGAAGAAACTCAGCGCTCCAAACGTTACCAAGACCCGCTTGCTGGATGCGACAGAAGCTCTGTTTATCAAATACGGGTATGACGCGGTGCTGTTACGGCAGATTACCGAGCGTGCCCAAGTCAACCTGGCCGCCGTGAACTACCACTTCGGGGACAAGGATTCCCTGATGAAAACCCTGCTGATGCAACGTCTGGAGCCGCTCAACGAGCAGCGCCTGGAACTGCTGGCGCGCTGCGAAGCCGAATCCGACGGCCCGCTTGATTGCGACACGCTGCTGGGCGTGCTGTTCGCCCCGGCCATGGGCCTGGAGCGCAGCGACCCGTCAAGCGGGGAAGGGCGCTCGTTCATCCGCTTTTTGGGCCGGGTATACAGCGACACGTCGCCGTTTATCCAGGAATACCTCAAGGTGCATTACCAGCCGGTGTTCCAGCGCTTCTTCGAAGCCTTCGCCCTGGCCTTGCCGGACCTGCCGCGCAACGAGCTGGGGGTGCGCCTGCAATTTGCCCTCAAGGCGATTTCCGGGGTAATGGCCGGCACCGAGCTGCGCCTGCTGATGAACTCCATGAGCCTGGGCCGCCCGGCCACCGACGCCGAAGTCATGGCCAAGCTGATCACCCTGGTCTCGGCGGCGATCCGCGTGCCGCAACAAAGCCCCGAAGCGCAAACCGCCTTGGCCAAGGTGCTGGACACCCAGCGGGCTATTCGCGAACAAACGGCGCCTGTTGCCAACGCCGCACGCTGAGGCCAAACCCCAGGCAAAAAAAGCCCGCTGGGGCGGCGGGCTTGATGTGCAACGTTTGTAACGGATGAGGCTTCACCCTACGTCTGTGCATGTGAATAAATCGTGAAAAAAGCGTAAGAAAAAGTGTGGATGTTAAGAGATTCATACTCGGTTGCGAGCACGTCGGTTAGGCATTGCGTCCTAGCCATTCGTCGTCACTGTCAATTCTGACAGTAGATTTGATTGTCTCCCCAGGCGTTTAGTCACCTTGCCCGTCGCGCCATTTCAGCGCGGCCCTGACCATGCAAGGTGATGGCGATGTCCACAAATTTTCCTGTACCCGAACTTAACCCTTCTCCGATATACCCCCCTGTAGACCTGACGAAGGCCAAATACGCTGAAACATCCAAGATAGGCCTTGGCAGAAATGGCATATATGCCCTATTTGGCATCGATGACACAGACAAGGGCGCCATATTTAGCGTTTTGCGTTGGGACGTCGTAGATGGCGACTATCTGAGTTTGTGGATCAATGATGAGGAGCGCGTCGGGGCCCCCGTCACGCGCGGCGAAAACTCTCATTATCTCTTGGAAGTCCCTGCCGAAAAGGTACCCGAGGGTGACTGCACGTATTTTGCCAGAGTTCGCCGTGCGCTCAGCGGGAATGAGGTTGATTCGGAAGTTCAGTCCATTCTGTTCAAGACGACCATCCCGGGCGGCTACGACGACGACGATACGAAGCAATGGCACAGCGGTTTGGCGATGGAGCTTGGGAACTTCAAGCCAGGCGCTATTCTGACGCCGACCAACACCGCAGACGGCTTGCAGTGTTTGATCATGCCTTATGAGAACATCCGCAAGAACGACAAGATCATCGTTCGCGTGGGCGGGACTATTTATGTGCACACCGTCGACGGTGAACAGGCGAAACAGCCACCGACGCAGCCGATTGTCGTGACTGTGCCCGTGGAGGTCTTGCGCAATCTCAACCCATCAGGGGAGGTTAAGGTGTACTTCACCGTGCTCGACGTGGTGAATAATGAACCTTTTGGTCGATTTCCGTACTCCCAACCTATCGTATTGAACAGTGAGATGTACACGTATCCGTTGGCGCCACCCTATGTGATGGTGGATGGCCAGTATATCAGCGAGCTTGATCTCGACACCCAGAGCGGAGCAACACTGGAGGTGGAGGTTGAGTTGAAGCCCAGTACCGTGCTGCCCAAGCCTCCGAATAAGGTAAAGGTTCATGTAGAAACGACCGATAAATACGGCGCGACCGAAACCTTGACTCACCAGGTAGACGACAACAATCGCAGGTTTCAAATCATCCCCCTGCCGGCCGAATGGATGGCAACGTTCAAGCAATTGGCCGGGGGGAGCTTTCGCGTATGGTACGAGCAGATTAAGAGCGACGGGGTATTCCTGAGGCGTTCGAACAGTACGTCGATTGGTGTAGTAGGTACACCAAGCCTGATGCCAGCACCCATCATCACACTTTTGGAAGCAGGGCTGTTTCCACTCAATACACATATGGAGTTGGTACTACCGCCTTATCAACCCCACGACCCTTCATACACGGAAACCGTGAAGCTTCAGCATATAGATGCGAACGGCGGCGGTGCGCTCGTGATCTCCCGTCAACAGGCTGGCGCGCAGGGCGGCACACGGCTGATACTCATGGAGGCCCTGAAGGTATTTGAGGGCAAGGGTGTCTGCCAGGCTTTCTACGAAACCGACGATGGTAAAGGTACGCCTGGCTCCGTTCGGCAATCGGAAAAGCTGAACGTCGAAATTGGTGTTCGCGTTCCAACCCTGCCGCCCATGATGGTTCCCGCCATCCTGGACAACAACATCGACCCGGCCACGGTGCCGGGTGCGAACTGGCTGATGTACATTCCCTACGCAGGCACTGTCGTCGGTGACAAAGTGTATTGGACCGTGAGTGGCAAAAGTACGGTGGCAGGTTCCATCGACATCACGTCCTCGCTTGAAGGAGTTCAGTTGACAACCCTGGAAATTCCGATAGATACCTCTTTCCTTGTCGAGAACAACAACCGCAGCATCCGTATCAGCTATAGCGTTGTACACGCCGGCCCGCCAAAAACGACTGAGAGCTCGATGGTGCTCAACCCCACCGTCGGTGCGGCGGTGGAGCTGGGGGTGCTCAAAATTCTTGAGGCTGATCCGACTACGGGCAGTATCCGGCCGATAACGGTGAAAGGCGGCGCAACCCTGCAAATCAGCTACAAATTAATGCTGCCGGGCGATGTAATTACGTACACATGGCGAGGTCAATATGGCTACAGCCAGTTTAAAGCTGTAGCGGCAGCCGATCCGGCAACCAACAGCATCAATGTGGTTATTCCGGCCAATGTCATTGCCAGGGGCGTGCACCCAAGCGGCAACGCCATCACGGTGGAGTGTGAAGTAAAGCGTGGGCAAGTCAGCCACAAATTTCAGCCGTTGAATGTGCTTCTGCTGCCCCTAAAGGTATTCCCGACGCCTTATATCGTTGGGTTTGAAAACCAGACAGTGTTGCCGGTGAGTGAACTGCCTGCCGAGGCCACTATCAAGGTCGCGCCGTGGGAGTTTATCAGTGAAGGCCAACTCTATTGGGTGACGGTGGAAGGTACCTTGGCAACGGGTATTGCGTACACCGAAGACCTCGCCATCGCCAAGCCACTCACCGTAGGCGATCTGACCAACGGGGTTTCCTTGCCGCTCTCGGCAGATAAAGTGCGCGCGCTTCAGGATAATTCGGTCTTCAATATCCGCGTTTGGGTAAGTTTCCCAGAAATCCCCATCAAGCAAGTAGCGATAGCTTTTGAGGTTGCCAGCTACGTTGTACAGCTACTGCCGACTGAGCTGCCTTTCCCAACCCTTAACGGCGCTCCGAGTACGGGGCAAACGGTGACGGTCGACCCCTTGATGTTTAAAGACAGCACCCAGGTAACGGTTAAATACCTAGGTATGCTCGCGACGGACAGTATTACCGCGGAATGGATTCACTGGAATGGGACTAAAGTTACATTAACGCTCAATGGCATGGCAGGCGGATCGGTAGTTTTTGACTTTACAGCGCGTGAAGTTATACACGATAGCGTGAATAGTGTCGTGCAATTAAGGTACTCGATTGTGCGTAGTGGCAAAACGCTTGTTTCTCAAGTTCAAACGGTAACCGTTGGCACAATTGCAACGGCCAGGTTGCTGGGAGCATTGATTAACGGGCTGGCCTCCGGCGCTGCGTTGACTATGAATACCTTTTCAGGCGACGCTAAAGCCTCCGTCCCCGCGTGGCCGCTTATTAAAGCCGGGCAAAAGGTATATCTGAGCCTTTTGTCAGGAGGGCGTGAGTTAAAGGTGCTGGGTGGCTATGTCGTCACTATGCAGGAATTGACCAACGGCATTGTGAACAAGCCCGTATTGCGTTCTTGGTTACAGAGGGTAATACATAACACCCCCATCACGGTAAAGTTATCGGTGGGGTTTGATGGCAGTACAGACATGGCAAGAGCCACGCCATTTTTGACGACGACCTACCAAATGCTCAATTTACCTGACTTTACTAACTTTCAAGATGGGACGTTAAATGGTTGGGGACTTGGAACTGCAGGAAAAGGGGGCGATAACCGGGGCGCCCGGAAGTAGAGTCTGGACGCAAACCACCGGTTCGGGCTTGAGTCAGTATCAAGGGTACGTGCTGATAAAAAGGATCACCCCTCTACCAGGGCATCGCTATAGACTTAGTTTTGCGGTCCGGCAGTTGAATGTGGGTACCACGACACCCAAGTTAAGGCTCACTGTTGGATACAGTACGACAGCCACCTTTGCGGTGTCGTCTGGTAATTGGCAAGAGTACTCTCATACGGCGGTAAATAATGGCGAGGATCATTTCGCTGTGCACAGCGATGAGCCTACGTGGAGCGGAAATGACTTTGAAATTGCTTGGCTGAGAATCGAAAAAATATAAGTAAGGCAGTGAAACAGGGCAGATTTATTTAATCAATGAATCTGCCTTTTTAACAGGCGGTGGTGCCACGGATAGACCTTTATATAACCCTGCAGGCTCAACGCAGTGCTCAAACGCTCCAGTGTGGTAAATGCTTCACCAACCGGCCGCGCATTGCGTCCACATTGTCTGCCAATTGCATGGTTACCAACCGATAGCCATTGAGCGCGGTATCACCCTGTGAATTCGGTGCAGGCTCAACGCCACTGAGCTGGCCTGGTCGCTCCAACCGCTCTCCCGCACCCGACTTCAACGCCCGCGCCATCCCCACCAACTGCACCCGAATCTGCCGGTGCTCGGCCTTCAACATCACTTGCATTCTTGCCATTGCCTGCTCGTCACGCGGGTCCGGCCGGGTATTGCCGAGAATCTCCAGCGTGCTGATGCACATGCGCAGGTGGCGCTGGATGGCGTCCAGTTCGGTCATGGAGATGCGTACTTCCTTGGACACCGAGGGCATCAGCGAACGCAGTTGCACCATCGCCGCGTTGAGGCGGTTGAGCAGCTTGAGGTGTTCGTCGTCGGTGACCGACTGGCCATTGATGATGCGGCTGTAAATGGCGGCGCAGTCGCGCAGGGCGCCGGCCAGGTTGTAGCGCCACGAATACACCGCATACAGCGGCAGGGCGAAGGAGAACGCCAGGGCCAGCACGATGCCGATAAGAATATCGACGGTACGCCACAACCCGTCCGACAAGGGATTGTCCCCGTGGCCGGCGACGATAAACACGGTGATCGCCGACAACAGCGCGATGTAGCCGCCCTTGCCGATGGCATGGTAGGAGAAGAACCCGCACACCACCGACATCAGCAGGTAGGTCAACAGCGGCAGGCCAAAGTAGGCCTGTTGCACCACCAGCAGCAGGCCGACGCTGGCGCCGATCAAGGTGCCGTAGGCGCGCTCCGCGGCCTTTTTGCCGATGTTGCCGTGGTGCTGCAAGCCGCCGATGACGATCAACATGGTCACCGATGCCCATTCGCCATGGGGTAGGTTGATGCCGGTGGTCAGCAGGATCGTCGCCAGCAAGCCGATGGACACGCGCGCGGCGTGGATCAGCTTGGCATGGCGATAGCGCCGGTAGGGGTCGAGCAACGGGCGCAACAGGCGCCGGGCGAAGAGTGGCAGGTTCATCAGTACTAAAGTGGCCTCGGTTCAGGAGATGTACCCCTCCCACACAGTGAGTCGTGCAGATGTTAGAAGATGTAATCGGTGGTCAGAAAGCTTGAATCGCGGTTGCGCAGGATGTCGCTGACCAGCGCCTTGTTGCTCTCCTGGAATTTGGTCGCCACCAACGTGCGGATCGAGAACACGCGCAAGGCGTCATGAACCGACAGCGTGCCTTCGGCGGAGTTTTTGCGCCCGTTGAACGGGAAGGTGTCCGGGCCGCGCTGGCATTGGGCGTTGATATTGATGCGCCCGACCTGGTTGGCGAAGGTGTCCACCAGGCGCCCGACCTGGGCGGCATCGGTGCCGAAAATACTCAGTTGTTGGCCAAAGTCGGCGTCGAGTACGTAGTCGATCACCGTTTGCAGGTCACGGTAGGGCACGATCGGCACCACCGGGCCGAACTGTTCTTCGTGGTACACGCGCATCTGCGGGTTCACCGGGTACAGCACCGCCGGGTAAAAGAACGAACCGCGACTGACCCCACCCTCGCTATTGACCACGTTGGCGCCGTGTTGCACGGCATCGGCGACCAGCCCGTTGAGGTAATCCACTTTGCCCACTTCCGGCAACGGCGTCAGTGCCACGCCGTCCTCCCAGGGCATGCCGGGTTTGAGCGTTGCCAGCCTGGCATTGAATTTTTCGATGAAACTGTCGACCACGTCCTGGTGCACAAACAGGATTTTCAACGCGGTGCAGCGCTGGCCATTGAACGACAGCGAACCGGTGAGCGCTTCGCTGACGGCGTTGTCCAGGTCGACCTCGGGCAACACGATGCCGGGGTTTTTCGCATCCAGGCCCAGGGCGGCGCGCAAGCGGTGCGGTTTGGGGTGCAGTTTTTTCAGGTCGCTGGCGGCCTTGTTGGTGCCGATAAACGCAAAGATGTCGATCTTGCCGCTGGCCATCAGCGCACTCACGGTTTCGCGGCCACTGCCGTAGATCACGTTGATCACCCCGGCCGGGAAGCTGTCGCGGAAGGCTTCCAGCAACGGGCGAATCAGCAGCACGCCGAGCTTGGCCGGTTTGAACACCACGGTGTTGCCCATGATCAGCGCCGGGATCAGCGTGGTAAACGTTTCGTTGAGCGGGTAGTTGTAGGGGCCCATGCACAGCGCCACGCCCAGCGGCACGCGGCGGATTTGCCCGAGGGTGTCCTGTTCCAGCTCGAAGCGGCTGCTGCGGCGGTCGAGGTCCTTGAGGGCGTTGATGGTGTCGGTGATGTAGTCGCAGGTGCGGTCGAATTCTTTCTGCGAGTCCTTGAGGTTCTTGCCGATCTCCCACATCAGCAGCTTGACCACCGCGTCGCGCTGTTCACGCATGCGCCGTAAGAACGCTTCGACGTGCTGGATGCGCTCGACCACGCGCATCGTCGGCCATGCGCCCTGGCCACGGTCATAAGCGCGCACGGCGGCGTCGAGGGCGGTGAGGGCGGTGCCTGCGTCCAGCAGCGGCGTGCTGCCGATATGCACGCGCTCGTCGCCCAATTGCACCGGGCTTTGCACGCGGGCCAGCGGGCCGTTCCATATGTGCAATTGGCCGTCCACCAGGAACTCACGCTGTTCAATGGGCGCTCCCAGGCGAAAGGGCTCGGGAATATCGGCGGCGGAGGTCGGGAACAGTTGGGCGATCAGGTTGCTGGTGGTCATGTCGCTACCCCTGGAATAGTTGCAAAACATGACTAGAGAGTCACCCATCCCAGTGCGCTATGGCAAGGCTTGCGCGCTTTCTCCTACGCACGATGGCGTGCGCCGGGTAAACTGCGCGCCTTTCTTGAAGGAGTTCACATGAGCCAGTACCAGCCGGGCATTCTTGCCGCACCGGTGCCTTTGCAGGCACGCCATCTGTTCTTTGCCGTGCAAACGCCGGTAGCCGTACCCGCTGCGCTGGACGCGTTGGTACAGCTTGCGGATTCGTCGGCAGTGGTCGGTTTCGGTGAGCCGCTGGTACAGGCATTGGGCGTACACATTGATGGCCTGCGCGCCTTCCCGGCCGTCAGTGGTCCGGGCGCGCATAACCCGTCTACCCAGCACGCCCTGTGGGTGTGGTTGCACGGCGTGGATCGCGGTGAGTTGTTGCTGCGCAGCCGGGCGTTCGAAAAGGCCCTGGCCCCCGCGTTTGGCCTGGTGCAGTCAACCGAAGGTTTCCGCTACAAGACCGGTTTTGACCTTACGGACTACGAGGACGGCACCGAAAACCCCCATGACGACGCCGCCGTCGAAGCCGCCTTGACCGACAGTGGCGCCAGCTTCGCCGCCATCCAGCAATGGCAGCACGACCTGGATGGCTTCGCCGCGTTGCCCGCCCAGGAGCGCGACCACATCATCGGCCGCCGCCATGGCGATAACGAAGAACTGGAAGACGCCCCCGAGTCTGCCCACACCAAACGTACCGCCCAGGAGAGCTTCACCCCCGAAGCCTTCGTGGTGCGCCGCTCCATGCCATGGGCCGAGAACGGCCAGGCCGGCTTGATGTTCCTTGCCTTCGGCCATTCCTTCGACGCATTCGAAGCGCAACTGCGCCGTATGAGCGGGCTGGAAGACGGGATCGTCGATGGTCTGTACCGCATCAGCACGCCGTTGACCGGTGGTTACTACTGGTGCCCGCCGATCATCGGCGGGCACCTGGACCTCAGCGTGCTGGCGAACATGAAATTGTCGACAGGCGGTTGATCGGCGGCTGAAAAAAATCTGCGCCGCCCTTAATCTGGCGGCCTTATCACCGCGTGGGTTCGTTCATGTCTTCTGTTGCCGATGGCCTGCCCCTTAATAAACGCCTGCCGGCGGTCATCGCGATTTCCCTGGGGATCGGCATGGCGACGCTCGACACGGCCATCGTCAACACCGCATTGCCGACGCTGGCGCAGGGCATCGGCACCGATTCGGCCTCGGTGATCTGGGTGGTCAATGCCTACCAGTTGGCGATTATCGCCACGGTCCTGCCATTTGCCTCGTTGAGCGATGTGCTCGGGCACCGGCGGGTGTACCTCGGTGGGCTGCTGCTGTTTATCGTCTCGTCGTTGTTGTGCGGGTTGGCCGGTTCGCTGGTCACGCTCACGGCCGCACGGGTAGCGCAGGGCCTGGGGGCGGCGGCGATCATGAGTGTGAACACCGCGCTGCTGCGGCACATTTACCCGTCAACCATGCTCGGGCGTGGCCTGGGCTATAACTCGCTGGTGGTGGGGCTGGCCTTCACCTTGGGGCCGACCGCGGCGTCGGCGATTCTGTCGGTGGCCAGTTGGCACTGGTTGTACCTGATCAACGTGCCGCTGGGGTTGCTCGCCTTGGGCTTGGGCCTGCGTTCCTTGCCGACGTTGCCGATGACCGGGCATGCGTTTGATCGTCTGGCGGCGCTGTTGTGTGCCGGGCTGTTCGCCTTGTTGGTGCTGGGCCTGGGCACGGCGGTACACGGTGCCCAGTGCGCGTTGACCCTGGGGCTGGTTGCCGTGGCGCTGGTGTGCGGTGGGGTGTTGTTGCGTCGTCAGGCGGGGCATCCGGCACCGATGCTGGCGCTGGACCTGTTCAAGCGCCCGGTGTTTGCCCTGTCCTCGCTCACGGCGATCTGCGCCTTCAGCGCCCAGGGCCTGGCCTTTGTGTCGCTGCCCTTTCTGTTGCAGGCGGTGCTTGGCCATAGCCAGGTGGAAACCGGTTTTCTGATGACGCCCTGGCCGGCGGTGGTTGCGGTGATGGCACTGGTTGCCGGGCGCTTGGCCGACCGCGTGTCCCTGGGCTTGTTGTGCGGTATCGGCCTGTTGATGTTGAGCGCGGGCATGGCGGCGATGGCGACGTTGGGCAATGGCGCGTCCGCCTTCGATATCGCTTGGCGCATGGCCTTGTGCGGCGCCGGTTTCGGCTTCTTTCAGTCGCCCAACCTCAAGGCGTTGATGACCAGTGCGCCGTTGGCGCGCAGCGGTGGGGCCAGTGGCATCGTGGCGATTTCACGTTTGCTTGGGCAAACGCTGGGGGCTTCCTTGGTGGCTTTGTGTTTCCACTTGTCCTTGGGCAGCGGTCCTTACTACGCGCTGTGGCTGGGCTGCGCGTTTGCGTTGGTGGGCAGTGTGGCCAGCGGTTTGCGTTTGTTGCCCTACCGGAAAAAACCCTGATGGGGCGTTGTAAAACAGCGTTCGGGAAGGCTACCGTGGCGGCCTGAATATTTCGGGATGTTTCAGATTTATGTCCAGCCAGGCTCAACGCACTGCCGACACCACCTCCCGCCGCGCCGCGCTGACCCTGGCTTTGTGTTTACCCAGCGACGTGTTGCTCTACCTGTTGCTGCCCATGGAATCCCAGGCGTTCGGCATCACCTTGGCCCAGGCCGGGGTGTTGCTGGCGGCCAACCGCCTGGTGCGGATTTTCGGCTATCGGCATGTACTCAACTTCTACGCGCGCAACGGCGATCGCCTGACCTGCATGATCGCCGCCGGTGCGGCTGCGCTGTGCGCCGTGGGCAACTCGGTGCTGTCGGGTTTTGCCGCGTTGTTAGGGCTGCGGCTGGTGTGGGGCTTGTGTTTCGCGGCGTTGAACCTGTCGACCCAAGTGCTGGCGACCTCCGAGCCCGTCGGCGCCGCACGCCGGGCCGGGCGTTCACGCGCGTTGATCGCCTGGGGGCCGATGCTGGCGTTGCCGTTCGGCGGCTGGCTGACCTTATGGGTGGGGCCGCGACCGATCTTTCTGATTCTCGCCGCCTGCTGCTTGCTGGGTGTGTGGGCGGCGCGGGGATTGCCGGGCGCCGCCCATGACTTGCACAACAGCTCGGGGCGGCGCTTCAAGTTTCCCGACAGCGTGGCGATGTGGTCGTTTATCGAAGGCGTGGCGTTGGATGGGTTGTTCATCTTTGGCCTGTCGATCCAGGCGCAAAAGCTGCTGGGGGGCGATGCGGTGCTGATTGCCGGTGGCTTGATGGCGCTGCGCTATGTCTCGGAAATGCTCCTGAGCCCGCTGGGCGGTCGCGCGGCGCAACGGTTTGGCGCCACCTCGATGTTGCTGCTGTTTTCGTTCCTGAGTGCCCTGGCCCTGAGCGCGTTCGGCAGCTATTGGGTGATAGTCGGCGCGGCCGCGGTGCTGGTGCTGCGCGCACTGCAACTGCCGCTGGTGACGACGTTGGTGGCCGAGCGCAACCCCGGCGCGATGCGCGTGTCGGCCCTGGCCTCCAATGCGGTGTGGCGGGACATCGGCGCAGGCCTTGGCCCGCTGCTGGCGGGCCTGCTGTTGCCGGTGGCCTCGGCGCCCCTGGTATTTGGCGTGGCCGGGGCGGCGATTGCCGTGAGTGCGCTGTTCTGCTGGCGGGCCGGCCCGTCGGCGAACTGACTCAGGCGCTCTTCAGGCGTTCCAGCCAGTCGGGATCGAAGCGGTTTTGTGCGGTGTCGATGCCCAGCGCCTGCAGCTTGGCTTGATGGGCCTGCATCTCGCCGACCAGTTGCGCCTGGGCACTGGAATTAGCGTCCAGCGCGTGCATCTGCGTCAGTCCCAGGTGATAGAAACGCAACACCTTCATCGCCGTCGGGTCGTTGGCCTGCACACCCTCGGTGACCTTGTGCATCACGTTGGTCACCCGCATCAGGCTGCGCTTGAGCTGCCAGCCATACACCGCCGGCGCCAGCCATGGCTGGCTCCAGAACGGGCCGCGTACCAGGGCAACGGTGATCAGCACGCCGGCGAATACACCGCCGACATTGAAGCGAAAGTTGTCTGCGCCGGGCTCGCCGAACAGCATCACCGCGGCGCTCGACAGCAGCATGGCCAAGGCCAGGAATAGCACGGCGACGATCAACGTGCTGCGGCGGGTCTGTTGGCGGTAGGTGACGGGGTCGCAGGCTTTGAGTTCGAACATGCGGGTAAGGTCTCCAGAGGGTGGCGGGGTGGCATCATCGCACGCCTGGGCAAACAAGTTGAACGATGCCGGCGGCGGCGTTCTCTAAATTCAGCCAGGCCACCAATGTTCATGAGGTGAACCATCATGCCCGAATACAAGCAGCCACCACCGGGTACACCCAACCCGGACCGCACACCCGGAGAAGAAGAGCGTGACAACGATGCGTTGCGCCCCAATGACCCGGCTGAGCGTGACCAAAATGACGACGTGGAGCGGGTCGAAGAAGACCTGGAAAACCTCCACGACAAAGCCCGCCCGCTTTGACAGAAGAGACTGCCATGACGAATCCTCCGAAAGGCCCGCGTTCCAGCGAGCACGCCAGCGGCAAGGACGAACTGGGCTTCGACCCGGACTCGCCGGACGTTGCCGACCCGCAGGTCGACCCCATCGGCCCGGCGATCGCGCCGTTGGACAAAGACAAGAAGCAGCCATCCGAAAAAAACCGCCCTATGACCCGTTGGGCGACCTGAAGAAGTGACGCAGGCCCCGCCGTCGAGCGGGGCCTCCGTTTATTTGGGCGCTACCCAGGTGACGTCGCTGATCCCGTACTTTTCCGCCCAGGGCCGGGTGGTTTTTTTGACCTGCTCGTGGCCCACACGGCCGATGCGGCTGACGTGCGCAATATCGGCATCCACCGCCGCCCAGTGCCAGGCTTCGGCGTTATTCATCACTTCGGCGCGCACCACAAAAGACTTCGGTTTACCGTGCAATTGGTAGTGGACGGTGTAGATTTTTGCGCTACTCATGTTGCCTCCCTGTCTCGTTTTAAATGGAGGCAAATGCGTTCAAGAAGGTTCATTCAAAATGACAACCTGCACACGGCGGCGGCATAGTGG
Source organism: Pseudomonas sp. S3_A03 (assembly GCF_054668275.1). Classification (NCBI taxonomy): domain Bacteria; kingdom Pseudomonadati; phylum Pseudomonadota; class Gammaproteobacteria; order Pseudomonadales; family Pseudomonadaceae; genus Pseudomonas; species Pseudomonas sp. S3_A03. Next base: position 1,739,449 of record NZ_CP162753.1, on the reverse strand, counting down.
CCCATTCGCCTCGTGCACAAGGATCGCGGCTGATCGCCGGGAGCCTTGAGCTAGACGCGTCGCTGAACCGTTTTATCTCCAACTGGGTGCATTTTTTCGAACCTTTTGCGTCAACCTGCGCTCGAACCGGTTCCTGAATAATTTGCAACCGACAAGGAGATGTAAAACGATGTCAAGGCTATTCGGAACATTCCTCAAGAATTCTTCATTGCTGGCGCTGGTTGCCGCGCCGGCCGTGGTGTTCGCCGCCCCGTCCACCGACCCGATTTCGACCTTCGGGATCCTGGGCAGCTACAACGACTTCAAACTGGAGGGCGGTAGCGAAAGCGATAAAGACCATATGCCGCAGGCGGGCCTGTTCTATAACTTCGGTAACAAGCTCACTGCCGAATCCGGCTTTATTTACCAGGCCGGTATCGAAGCCAAGTACGGCAAGAAGAGCGACAACAAACTCAAGGAAGGCCAGGCCGACCTCGACCTCGGCTGGCGTGCCGCGCTCGATGCGCGCAATTTTGTAGACGTGGTCGTGGGCGGTGGCTACAGCTGGACCCGTTACGAGTTGGAGTCCAACGACAACGATCTGGAACTCACCAACAAATCGCCATTCGCCAAGGCCGCCCTGGGTTACAACCACCAGTTCGATGACATGACCCTGCGCGTCGAAGCCGGTGCCCGTCGCACCCTGGATGGCCGCACGCGAGATCAAGGTCGACGGTCTGGGCAGCGACACCGTGGACCTCAAGGACCGCACCAACCCCTATGCCGAAGTCAGCCTGCTGATGAACCAGAAGGGTGATCTGCCGGTGACGGCGGGCCTGTATTACACCCGCACCGAGTACAAGCTGGATGCCGACTCCGAAGTCGCCGATAACACCAAGCTCAAGCGTGACGAGTATGGGGTCAAGGTAGGTATTGCGTTCTAAGCAGCTCCCTCGCCACAGGGGGAGGGGGTGGTCTTCAGAATGTAAAAACGGCGCCCGAGGGCGCCGTTTTTTTACTGCATCAGCGGTGCGATCACACACCCAATACCGCGTGCTGCACCAAGGTGAGCAACGGTTGCGGGTACACGCCCAGGAAGAACGCGAGCAGGGCGATGGCCAGCAGCATCACGCCACCGGCTTTCTGTTCCCAGTGCAACTCGGCGTCCACACGGCGCAGGTTCGGCTCGATCAGGTACAGGGTGACCATCACACGCAGGTAATAGAACACGCCGATGGCGCTGCCCAGTACCAGGGATGCAACCAGCCACCATTCGTGGGCTTCGACACCGGTTGCCACGATGTAGAACTTGCCGATAAAGCCAGCGGTCAGCGGAATGCCGGCCAGGGACAGCATCATCACGGTGAGTACGGCGGTCAGGTACGGACGGCGCCAGAACAGGCCGCGGTATTCGTACAAGGCGTCGGCGTCACGGCCTTTGTAAGGCGAAGACATCAAGGTGATCACGCCGAACGCACCCAGGCTGGTGATCACGTAGGTGACCAGATACACGCCGATGGCTTCCACGGCCAGGCCTTTGCTCGCCACCAGGGCGATCAGCAGGTAGCCGAAGTGGGCGATGGACGAGTAACCCAGCAGACGCTTGAGGTTGTTCTGGGTCAGGGCCAGCAGGTTACCGAACAGGATCGATGCAATCGCGATCACGGTCAGCACGTTGCTCAGCACACCGGTGTTGGCCGCGGGCGAGATCTGGAACAGACGCACCATCACCGCAAACACTGCAACCTTGGACGCCGTGGCCAGGAACGCGGCCACCGGCGCCGGGGCGCCTTCGTACACGTCCGGGGTCCACAGGTGGAACGGTACCAGCGACAGCTTGAACGCCAGACCGATCAGCATCATCGCCAGGCCCAGTTGGGCGATGGGCGCAGGGCTGTTGGTGGTCGCCAGGGCGTGGCCGATACCGGTGAAGCTCAGGCTGCCGGCTTCGGCGTAGAGCAGGGCCATACCGAACAACAGGAACGCGGAACCGGCGGCCGACAGCACCATGTACTTGATGCCGGCTTCCAGGGAGCGTTTGTTGAAGAAGGCATAGGCCACCAGGCCGTAGGTCGGGATCGACAGCAGTTCCAGGCCGATGAACAGGCCGGCCAGGTGCTGCGCGCTGACCAGCACGATACCGCCGGCCGCAGCCAGCAGGATCAGCAGGTACAGCTCTTCGCGGTTGCCGGGGTAGCCGGTGCCGCCTTCGCCGAGGTAGGCGTGGGCGAGGGTGACGCAGGCCAGGGTCGCGACCAGGATCAGCGCGATGTACAGCAGCGCGAAGTCATCGACCATCATCAGCGGGGTGACCGCCAGTGGCGCGACCTTGAGGGCCGGGATGATCGACAGCAGGGCCAGGTTCAAACCGGCACAAGACAGCAGGAACGTTTGCGAGTGATTGCGGCGCCAGGCGATCGCCAGCATCACCACCACGATGGTGAGGCTGGTGATCAGCAGCGGCGCAAGCGCGATAAAGTGTTGGATCGTGAATTCCATAGCGCTCTTACCGGGCCGAAGCGAGTTGAGAGAAGGCGGTGCCGAACCACTGCTGCACGCCATGCATCGTTGCGGCAGAAGTGTCCAGGAACGGCTGCGGGTATACGCCGATGTAGATCAGCAGTACCGCGAGGCCGAGCACCATGATCAGTTCGCGAGCATCCATCCCCTTCAGGACAGTGTCGGACTTGGCCGGGCCGAAGTAGGCACGGTGGATCATGATCAGCGAGTAGACCGAACCGAACACCAGGCCCGAGGTAGCGATGGCGCTGATCCACGGCGTCTGCACGAAGGCTCCCATCAGGATCAGGAACTCGCCGATGAAGTTACCGGTACCCGGCAAGCCCAGGGATGCCGCGGCAAAGAACAGGCTGATCGCCGGCAGGTAAGCGATGCGTGACCACACGCCACCCATTTCACGCATGTCACGGGTGTGCAGGCGCTCGTACAACTGGCCGCTGAGGATAAACAGCGCAGCCGCCGAGACACCGTGGGCCAACATCTGGATCACCGCGCCCTGCAACGCCAGCTGGCTGCCGGAGTAGATGCCGATCAGTACGAAACCCATGTGGGAAACGGACGAGAAGGCGATCAGGCGCTTGATGTCGGTTTGGGCGAAGGCCAGGAACGCACCGTAGAAGATCCCGATCAGACCCAGGGTCATGGCGATCGGCGCGAACTCGGCCGAGGCGTTCGGGAACAACGGCAATGCGAAGCGCAGCAGGCCATAAGCGGCGGTTTTGAGCAGGATACCGGCGAGGTCGACGGAACCGGCGGTCGGTGCCTGGGCGTGAGCGTCAGGCAGCCAGGAGTGGAACGGCACCACCGGCAGCTTCACCGCGAAGGCGATGAAGAAGCCCAGCATGAGGATGTACTCGGTGGTCAGGGACATCTTGGTTTTCAACAGGTCGGCGTAGTTGAAGGTAATCACGCCTGTGCTGTTGAAGTTGACCAGTACCAGACCCAGGATCGCCACCAACATGATCAGGCCGGAAGCCTGGGTGAAGATGAAGAACTTGGTCGCCGCGTAGATCCGGGTTTTCTTGCCGTCCGAAGAACTGTGACCCCAAAGCGCGATGAGGAAGTACATCGGCACCAGCATCATTTCCCAGAAGAAGAAGAACATGAACAGGTCGAGGGCGAGGAATACGCCGACAACACCGCCCAGAATCCACATCAGGTTCAGGTGGAAGAAGCCCACGTGACGCTGAATTTCTTTCCAGGAGCAGAGTACCGAGAGGATACCCAGCAGGCCGGTCAGCAGGATCATCAACAGCGACAGGCCGTCGAGGGCCAGGTGCACGTTGATGCCGAAACGCTGGATCCACACGTGCTTGAATTCAAGCGCGAAGGTCGGATCGACGCCCGGTGCCGGAGCGAATGAGTAGTCACCATGGGCCCACAGCCAAAGGCCGAGCGCGAGTTCCAGGGACATGGTCAGCAACGCAATCCAGCGGGGAGGGTGGCGCCGAAGCGTTCACCCATCCAGCAGAGCAGGCCGCCGATAAAGGGGATCAGGATTAGCCAGGGCAGAATCATGACAGGCTCGTTTCCTTTCGCAAGTTCGCAAAGTTCATATCAGACCGCTACCACTACGATGGCGCCGATCACCAGCACGGCACCGGCCGCCATGGAAGCTGCATACCAACGCAATTGGCCCGTCTCGCTGCGGCTCAGGGCGGTGTGACCGCCTTTCGCGGCGCGCGGGATCAGACCGATGGTCTGGTCGAGCGGGTCTTTGCGCAGTACGTGGCTGATAGCGAGGTAAGGCTTGACGAACAGTTTGTCGTAGATCCAGTCGAAGCCCCACGCGGCGAACCACCAGGCCGACAGGAAGCGGCCGATGCCACTGTTGGCCACGGCCGTCACGAAGCGACGCTTGCCGAGGAACAGCAGGGCCGCCAGCAGGATACCGGCAATGGCAATGGCGCCCGAGGCGATTTCCAGGCTGTGCTGAGCTTCGCCGCCGGCATGGCCGACGCTCTGTGGCAACACACCGTGCAGAGGCGGGGTGATCATCGCGCCGACGAAGGTCGACAGGATGATCAGCACCGACAATGGCAACCAGTGGGAGATGCCGTGGCCTGCGTGCGCTTCGGTCTTGGCTTCACCGTGGAAGGTGATGAAGATCAGGCGGAAGGTGTACAGCGAGGTCATGAACGCACCTACCAGGCCTGCGTACAGCAGGTTCCGGTTACCGCTGGCGAAGGCTTCCCAGAGAATTTCGTCCTTGGAATAGAAACCGGCGGTCACCAGCGGCAGGGCGGCCAGGGCGGCACCACCGACGATGAAGCTGGCGTAGGCCAACGGCAGTTTCTTCCACAGACCGCCCATCTTGAAGATGTTCTGCTCGTGGTGGCAGGCAACGATCACCGCACCGGAAGCGAGGAACAGCAGGGCCTTGAAGAAGGCGTGGGTCATCAGGTGGAAAATCGCCGCGTCCCAGGCTCCGACGCCCAGGGCCAGGAACATGTAGCCGATCTGGCTCATGGTCGAGTAGGCGAGGATACGCTTGATGTCGGTCTGCACCAGCGCGGCGAAGCCGGCCAGTACCAGGGTCACGCCGCCAACGATGCCTACAAGGTGCAGGATGTCCGGCGCCAGGGTGAACAGGCCGTGGGTACGGGCGATCAGGTAGACACCGGCGGTTACCATGGTGGCGGCGTGGATCAGTGCCGATACCGGGGTAGGGCCGGCCATCGCGTCCGCCAGCCAGGTTTGCAGCGGCAGTTGCGCGGATTTACCCACGGCGCCGCCCAGCAGCATCAGGGTCGCCAGGGTGATCCAGAAGTCGCCGACCTGGAATTTTTGCGGTGCCAGCACCAGCAGTTCCTGGATATTCAGCGTGCCCACCTGTTGGAACAGGATGAACAGGCCGATCGCCATGAACACGTCGCCGATGCGGGTGACGATAAACGCCTTGAGCGCCGCGTTACCGTTGTTGCGGTTGCTGTAGTAGAAACCGATCAACAGGTACGAGCACAGGCCCACGCCTTCCCAACCGAAGTACAGGAACAACAGGTTATCGCCCAGCACCAGGAACAGCATGCTGGCGATAAACAGGTTGGTGTACGAGAAGAAGCGCGAGTAGCCCGCTTCACCGCGCATGTACCAGGACGCGAACAGGTGGATCAGGAAGCCCACACCCACCACCACGCCGAGCATGGTGATCGACAGGCCGTCGACGTAGAGGGCGAAGTTGGGCTTGAAGCCCTCCACCGACATCCACTGCCACAGCACCAGGGTGTAATGGCCGCCGTCGGGCGGTGCCACGTTGAATTGCCAGATGACGTAAGCGGCGACGATGGCCGACAGGCCGATCGAGCCCACGCCCACCAGGGCAGACAAGTTTTCCGACCAGCGTCCACGGGAGAACGACAGCAGCAGGAAACCGATCAGGGGGAATACGAAAGTCAGAAAGATCATGTTCATCCGCGCATCTCACTGGCAGCGTCGATATCAAGCGTGTGGAAGCGACGGTACAGCTGCAGCAGGATCGCCAGGCCAATACTGGCTTCGGCGGCTGCCAGGCTGATCACCAGGATGAACATGACTTGTCCATCGGGCTGGCCCCAACGTGCGCCCGCCACGATGAACGCCAATGCCGCGGCGTTCATCATGATTTCCAGGCTCATCAACACGAACAGAATGTTACGGCGAACCATCAGGCCGACCAGGCCAAGGCAGAACAGGATGCCGGCGACCGCCAGACCATGCTCCAAAGGGATAGCAGGCATCGTCATTGCTCCTTGGCTTCGTTGCGGCCCAAGTGGAAGGCAGTGATGGCTGCGGCGAGCAGCAGCATCGACGCCAGTTCGACCACCAGCAGGTACGGGCCGAACAGGCTGACGCCCACGGCTTTCGCGTCCACGGTGGTGTGGCCGATGGCCTGGCCGCTCTGGTGGGCGAACAGCACATACAGCAGTTCACCCAGCAGCAGCGCTGCGAGGACAACCGGGCCGAGCCAGATGCCGGGCTTGAGCCAGACGCGCTCCTGGGCGACCGAAGCCGGCCCCAGGTTGAGCATCATCACCACGAACACGAACAGCACCATGATGGCGCCGGCGTAGGCGATCACTTCCAGCACGCCGGCGAACGGTGCGCCGAGGCTGAAAAAGGTCATGGCCACGGCGATCAGCGAAATGATCAGGTAGAGCAGGGCGTGCACGGGGTTGGTGTTGGTGATCACGCGAAGCGTGGACACCACTGCAATACCCGATGCGAAATAGAAAGCGAATTCCATCTTTCTTCCTTAAGGCAGCAAGCTCTTCACGTTGATCGGCTCGGCTTCGTTTTGTGCGGCGCCTTTGGGCTTACCGGCAACGGCCATACCTGCAACACGATAGAAGTTGTAATCAGGGTTTTTACCGGGACCGGAAATCAACAGATCTTCTTTCTCGTACACCAGGTCCTGACGTTTGAACTCGGCCATCTCGAAATCCGGTGTGAGCTGGATCGCGGTGGTCGGGCAAGCTTCCTCGCAGAGGCCGCAGAAAATGCAGCGCGAGAAGTTGATGCGGAAGAAGTCCGGGTACCAGCGACCGTCTTCGGTTTCAGCTTTCTGCAGGGAGATGCAACCCACCGGGCACGCCACGGCGCACAGGTTGCAGGCTACGCAACGCTCTTCGCCATCGGGGTCGCGGGTGAGTACGATGCGGCCGCGATAGCGCGGCGGCAGGTACACCGCTTCTTCCGGATATTGCAGGGTGTCGCGTTTGCGAAAGCCGTGACCGAACACCATCACCAGGCTTCGCAACTGGGTACCGGTACCCTTAACGATGTCGCCAATATATTTGAACATGGGTCAAATCCTCACTGAACCGCGCCGGCTGGCGTGTTCAACAACACGACGGCAGCCGTCACCAGCAAATTGATCAGGGTCAGCGGCAGGCAGAATCTCCAGCTGAAATCCATCACCTGGTCATAGCGCGGGCGCGGAATCGAGGCGCGCAGCAGGATGAACAGCATGATGAAGAACGCGGTCTTCAGGAAGAACCAGAAGAAGGCCAACTGCGGCAGGATGCCGAACGGACCGTGCCAGCCGCCGAAGAACAGCGTGACCAGCAGGGCCGAGATCAAGATGATGCCGATGTACTCACCGACGAAGAACATGCCCCACTTCATGCCGGCATATTCAATGTGGTAACCGTCGGCCAGTTCCTGTTCCGCTTCCGGCTGGTCGAAGGGGTGACGGTGAGTCACGGCCACGCCAGCGATGAAGAAGGTGCAGAAGCCAAAGAACTGCGGAATGATGAACCACAGGTTCTGCGCCTGGTACTCGACGATGTCGCGCATGTTGAACGAGCCAACCTGCACCACGATGCCCATCAGCGCGAGGCCCATGAACACTTCGTAGGACACGGTCTGGGCCGAAGCCCGCAAGCTGCCCAGCAGGGCGAACTTGTTGTTGCTCGACCAACCGGCGAACAGCACCGCGTAGACCGACAAACCGGCCATGGCGAAGAAGAACAACAAGCCGATGTTCAGGTCCGCCACGCCCCAGGTCGGGGTGATCGGGATGATCGCAAACGCAATCAGCAAGGCGCTCATGGCCACGACGGGTGCCAGGGTGAAGATCACCTTGTCGGCAAACGGCGGGGTCCAGTCTTCCTTGAAGAACATTTTCAGCATGTCGGCGGCGATCTGGAACATACCGAACGGGCCAACGCGGTTCGGACCGTAACGGTCCTGCCACCAGCCCAGCAGGCGACGTTCGACGAAGCTGAGCAGGGCGCCCGCGACGACCACTGCCAACAGGATCACGATGGCCTTGACCACCGAGATGATCACGTCAATTACTTCCGGCGTGAACCAAGTCATTGCGCTGCCTCCTGCAGACCGTCAACGGTTTTGCCGAAAATGGCGGGCGGGATCCCGGCGATGCCTTTTGGCAGCGCAACCAGGCCGGCACCCAGCTCTTCGTTGATGCGCAGCGGCAGGCGCAGGGCCTGGCCGGCCACGTTCAGGCTGAGCAAAGCGCCGTCGTTGACGCCCAGGCGGTCGGCTTCGGACTTGGCCAGCGACACGTAGGCGGCTGGAATGCGCTCTTGCACCGGCGCGGCCTTGGAAGAGTTCTCTTCGCTGCCGAACAGGTGGAAGAACGGCACGACCTGCCAGGTACCCGGCGCCGGGTTGAACGGACGCGGTACCGCGGCGAACCAGTTCAGCGAGTCACCGCTGCTTTCGATCAGGCGGGTGCCCGGGTCACCGGCACGGATATGCCCACCGACTTCGTCCTGGAACTTGTTCCAGGCCTGCGGCGAGTTCCAGCCCGGCGACCAGGCGAACGGCACCTGCTGACGCGGTTCGGCCGAACCCGAGTAACCTTCCATCGAGAAGGCGAACGCGGTGTCGTTGTCTTGCGGGGTACGCGGTTCGTGCACGCTGATGTCGGCGCGCATGGCGGTACGACCGGAGTAACGCAGCGGTTCACGGGCGAGTTTCAAGCCCTTGATGCGGAACGCGGCGGACGGCGCGGCATCGACGATACGCGCCAGTTGCGGTGCACTGGAGGCCACGGCAGCGGTGACGTGGTCGAGCTGGGTCCAGTCGATCGGCTGGTTCAGCAGGGTCGCGCGCAGGGCATGCAGCCAGCGCCAGCCTTCGTGAACCAGGATGCTGGCGTCCATGTACTTCGGATCGAACACCTGGAAGAAGCGCTGGGCGCGGCCTTCCTGGCTGACCAGGGTACCGTCGCCTTCGGCGAAGGTGGCGGCCGGCAGCACCAGATGGGCACGGTCGCTGGTGGCGGTCTTCTGGTGGTCGGCCACGATCAGCACTTTGGCGGCGCTGAGTGCGGCGTCAACCTTGGCGGCATCGGTGCGGGTGTACAGGTCGTTTTCCAGTACCACGATGGCATCGGCACGGCCGTCGGTCACCGCTTGCAGCGCAGCGTCAACGGACTCGCCACCGAGCATGGCCAGGCCGAGGCTGTTGGCTTCCGGCACGACCAGACTGATGGAACCGTTCTTGTCGCGCAGCTTGAGGGCCTTGGCGATGTTGGCGGCGGCTTCGATCAGCGCTTTGGAACCCAACGAGGTACCGGCAATGATCAGCGGGCGCTTGGCCGCCAGCAGGGCGTCGGCGATACGCTGGGCCAGCGCCACGGCTTCAGCGTCCAGGCCGTCGACGGCAGGCGCGCCGGCGTCAAGGGCGTGGGCCACGGCGAAACCGATGCGGGCCAGGTCGTCCGGTGCTGCGTGGACGCATTCTTCGGCGATGTCGTCGAGCTTGGTTTCAGCCAGGCTTGCGATAAACAGCGGGTTCAGCGCGTGCTGGCCGATGTTCTTCACGGCGGCGTCGAGCCACGGCTGTACGCGCATGGCGTCGGCCATTTCTTCGGCTTTGCCTTTGACCGACTGGCGCAACGACAGCGCTATGCGCGCGGCGGTCTGGGTCAGGTCTTCACCGAGCACGAAGATCGCGTCGTGGTCTTCGATGTCGCGCATGTTCGGCACGGGCAGCGGGCTGTCGTTCAGCACTTGCAGCACCAGACGGATACGCTCCAGCTCACCGGCTTCGATGCCGCTGTAGAAGTGCTCGGCGCCTACCAGCTCGCGCAACGCGTAGTTGCTTTCGAGGCTGGCGCGCGGGGAACCGATACCGACGATGTTGCGGCCGCGCAGCAGGTCGGCGGCTTTATCCAGCGCTTCGTCCAGGCTCAGCTTGGCGCCATCGGCCAGCAACGGCTGGCGTGGGCGGTCTTCGCGGTTGACATAGCCGTAGCCGAAACGGCCACGGTCGCACAGGAAGTACTGGTTGACCGAACCGTTGAAGCGGTTTTCGATACGACGCAGTTCACCGTAGCGCTCGCCCGGGGAGATGTTGCAACCGCTGGAGCAGCCATGGCAGATGCTCGGCGCGAATTGCATGTCCCACTTACGGTTGTAGCGCTCGGAGTGGGTTTTGTCGGTGAACACACCGGTCGGGCAGACCTCGGTGAGGTTGCCGGAGAACTCGCTCTCGAGCACGCCGTCTTCAACGCGACCGAAGTACACGTTGTCGTGTGCGCCAAAGACGCCCAGGTCGGTGCCGCCGGCATAGTCTTTATAGAAGCGCACGCAGCGGTAGCAGGCAATACAGCGGTTCATCTCGTGGGAGATGAACGGGCCGAGGTCCTGGTTCTGGTGGGTACGCTTGGTGAAGCGATAGCGGCGCTCGTTGTGGCCGGTCATCACCGTCATGTCTTGCAGGTGGCAGTGACCGCCTTCCTCACAGACCGGGCAGTCGTGGGGGTGGTTGGTCATCAGCCATTCGACAACGCTGGCGCGGAACGCCTTGGATTCTTCATCGTCGATGGAGATCCAGGTGTTGTCGGTGGCTGGGGTCATGCAGGACATGACGATACGACCACGGGTGTCGTTCTCGTCGGTGTATTGCTTGACCGCACACTGGCGACAGGCACCGACGCTACCAAGCGCGGGGTGCCAGCAGAAATACGGGATGTCGAGGCCTAGTGACAGACATGCCTGTAACAGGTTGTCCGCCCCATCGACTTCGAGCGCTTTGCCGTCTACGTGGATAGTGGCCATGGTTCAAAGTTCTTCGTTGGCCCGTTGTCAGCGGGCGTGGCTAATGGAATCTTGTTATTCATGTGCATCTACACAGCCGTTACGGCGTCAGCACATGAGCAGGCGAAGGGCACGGACCCTTCGCCTGTTTAAGCGTTACGCGCCGACTACGATCGGCTTCGCCAGAGGCGGCACGGCGGCGCTGGTAGGCGCGATGCCGGCTTCGAACTCCGAGCGGAAGTATTTGATTGCGCTGCCCAGTGGCTCCACGGCGCCCGGTGCGTGAGCACAGAAAGTCTTGCCGGGGCCGAGGAAACCGACCAGGCCCAGCAGGGTTTCGATGTCACCCTCGCGGCCTTCGCCGTTTTCCAGCGCCATCAGCAGCTTCACGCTCCACGGCAGACCGTCGCGGCATGGGGTACAGAAGCCGCAGGACTCGCGGGCAAAGAACTGCTCCATGTTGCGCAGCAGCGAGACCATGTTCACCGTGTTGTCCACCGCCATCGCCAGGCCGGTACCCATCCGGGTGCCCACCTTGCCGATGCCGCCGGCGTACATTTGTGCGTCGAGGTGCTCAGGGAGCAGGAAACCGGTACCGGCGCCGCCTGGCTGCCAGGCTTTCAAGGTGTAGCCGTCGCGCATGCCACCGGCGTAGTCCTCGAACAGCTCGCGCGCGGTCACGCCGAATGGCAGTTCCCACAGGCCAGGGTTCTTGACCTTGCCGGAGAAGCCCATGAGCTTGGTGCCCATGTCTTCGCTGCCTTCGCGGGCCAACGATTTGTACCAGTCCACGCCGTCGGCGATGATCGCCGGCACGTTGCACAGGGTCTCGACGTTGTTCACGCAGGTCGGCTTGCCCCACACGCCCACGGCGGCAGGGAAGGGCGGCTTGGAACGCGGGTTGGCGCGGCGGCCTTCGAGGGAGTTGATCAGTGCGGTTTCTTCGCCGCAGATATAACGCCCGGCGCCGGTGTGCACGAACAGTTCGAAGTCAAAACCCGAACCGAGGATGTTCTTGCCCAGCAGGCCCGCTGCCTTGGCTTCGGCCACGGCACGGTTGAGGTGCTTGGCGGCGGTGGTGTATTCGCCACGCAGGAAGATGTAGCCACGGTAGGTCTTGAGGGCGCGGGCACTGATCAGCATGCCTTCGATCAGCAGATGGGGCAGTTGCTCCATCAGCATGCGGTCTTTCCAGGTGTTGGGCTCCATTTCATCCGCGTTGCACAGCAGGTAGCGGATGTTGATGGACTCGTCCTTGGGCATCAGGCCCCACTTCACGCCCGTGGGGAAGCCTGCACCGCCGCGGCCCTTGAGGCCGGCGTCCTTGACCGTCTGGACGATATCGTCCTGGGCCATGTCGGCGAAGGCTTTGCGCGCGGCGGCGTAACCGTTCTTGGCCTGGTATTCGTCGAGCCATACCGGCTCGGCATCATCACGCAGGCGCCAGGTCAGCGGGTGGGTCTCGGCCGAACGCTTGATCAGGTTGGCCGGGCCGAAAGAAGTCAGGGTCATGGGTAGCCCTCGAGCAATTGGGTCACGCCAGCAGGCTGCACGTCACCGAATGTGTCGTCGTCGATCATCAACGCCGGCGCCTTGTCGCAGTTGCCCAAGCAGCACACCGGCAGCAGCGTGAAGCGCCCGTCCGGGGTGGTCTGGCCGAGGCCGATGCCCAGCTTGTTCTGGATCTCGCTGACCACCGACTCGTGACCCCCGATATAGCAGACCATGCTGTCGCACACGCGAATGATGTGGCGGCCGACCGGCTGGCGGAAGATCTGGCTGTAGAACGTCGCCACGCCTTCAACGTCGCTGGCGGGAATGCCGAGGATCTCGCCGATGGCGTAGAGCGCGCCGTCAGGCACCCAGCCACGTTCCTTCTGGACGATCTTCAAGGCTTCGATCGACGCCGCGCGCGGGTCTTCGTAGTGATGCAGCTCGTGCTCGATGGCCGAGCGCTCGGTTTCACTCAAGGTGAAACGGTCTGTCTGGATAAGCGTGCTGTTCATGCTTAGCGGTCCACGTCGGCCATAACGAAATCGATACTACCCAGGTACGCAATCAAGTCCGCGACCATCTCGCCTTTGATCACCGAAGGGATCTGCTGCAAGTGCGGGAAGCTTGGGGTGCGAATCCGGGTGCGGTAGCTCATGGTGCCGCCATCGCTCGTCAGGTAATAACTGTTGATACCCTTGGTCGCTTCGATCATCTGGAAGGATTCGTTGGCCGGCATGACCGGGCCCCACGAAACCTGCAGGAAGTGCGTGATCAGGGTTTCGATGTGCTGCAGCGTGCGCTCTTTGGGCGGCGGCGTGGTCAGCGGGTGATCCGCTTTGTACGGGCCGGCCGGCATGTTGCGCATGCACTGCTCGATGATCTTCAGGCTCTGGCGCATTTCTTCGACGCGCACGATGCAACGGTCGTAGGCATCGCCATTGGCCGCCAAGGGTACTTCGAACTCGAAGTTCTCGTAGCCGGAATACGGGCGTGCTTTACGCAGGTCGAAGTCGCAACCGGTGGAACGCAGGCCGGCACCGGTGACGCCCCATTCCAGGGCTTCTTTGGTGTTGTACTGCGCGACGCCGATGGTGCGGCCCTTGAGGATGCTGTTGTCCAGGGCGGCTTTCTGGTATTCGTCCAGACGCTTGGGCATCCACTCGACGAATTCCTTGACCAGGCGCTCCCAACCATTGGGCAGGTCGTGGGCCACGCCGCCGATGCGGTACCAGGCCGGGTGCAGACGGAAGCCGGTGATGGCCTCGATGACCTTGTAGGCACGCTGACGGTCGGTGAAGGTGAAGAACACCGGGGTCATGGCGCCGACGTCCTGGATATAGGTACCCAGGAACAGCAGGTGGCTGGTGATGCGGAAGAACTCGGCCATCATGATGCGGATGGTGTCGACGCGGTCTGGCACTTTAATGCCGGCCAGCTTCTCGACCGAGAGCACGTACGGCAGGTTGTTCATCACGCCGCCGAGGTAGTCGATACGGTCGGTGTACGGGATGAAGCTGTGCCAGGACTGGCGCTCGGCCATCTTCTCGGCACCACGGTGGTGGTAGCCGATGTCCGGTACGCAGTCGACGATTTCTTCGCCATCCAGTTGCAGGATGATACGGAAGGCACCGTGAGCCGAAGGGTGGTTCGGGCCCAGGTTGAGGAACATGTAGTCCTCGTTGGTGCCGGAGCGCTTCATGCCCCAGTCTTCCGGACGGAAGCGCGCGGCTTCCTCTTCCAGCTGTTGCTTGGCCAGGTTGAGGCTGAACGGGTCGAATTCGGTGGCGCGGGCAGGGAAGTCCTTGCGCAGCGGGTGACCTTCCCAGGTCGGCGGCATCATGATGCGCGTCAGGTGCGGGTGGCCAGGGAAGTCGATACCGAACATGTCCCAGACTTCACGCTCGTACCAGCTGGCGTTCGGCCAGATACCGGTCACGGTCGGGACGCTCAGGTCGCTTTCGCTCAGCGCGACCTTGATCATCACGTCGCTGTTACGCTCCAGCGACATCAAGTGGTAGAACACGGTGAAATCGGCGCCGCTCGGCAGCCCCTGGCGCTTGGTACGCAGACGCTCGTCCACGCCATGCAGGTCATAGAGCATGACGTACGGCTTGGGCAGGTTGCGCAGGAAGGTCAGGACCTCGACGAGCCTGGCGCGCGCCACCCACAGCACCGGCATACCGGTGCGTGTGGCCTGGGCGGTGAAGGCGTCAGGGCCGAAACGGTTATTGAGTTCGACGACCACATCCTGGTCGTCTGCCTTATAAGGCGGGATATACAGAGCACTGCCTGTAGTCATGGTTTTTTATCGCTTTCGGTCAACGTAAAGAATGAGGCCAGGTTTTCGTTCTATAAAAGAAGCGGGCTGGATCAGACTTCGTCGGGGCTGCGCAGATTGGTGACTGCGATTCGCTGTTCGCGGCGCGCATCCTTTTGCGAAGGCATCTCGGCGCGATAAACGCCTTGATCGCCGACGACCCAGGACAGCGGGCGACGCTCCTTGCCAATCGATTCCTGCAACAACATCAAGCCTTGCAGAAATGCTTCGGGGCGGGGCGGGCAGCCAGGCACATAGACGTCCACGGGCAGGAACTTGTCCACCCCTTGAACGACCGAGTAGATGTCGTACATGCCACCGGAGTTGGCGCACGAACCCATGGAGATAACCCACTTCGGCTCGAGCATTTGCTCATAGAGACGCTGGATGATCGGCGCCATCTTGATGAAGCAGGTACCGGCGATAACCATGAAATCCGCCTGGCGCGGCGAGGCCCGGATAACTTCGGCGCCAAAGCGCGCGATGTCGTGGGGCGCCGTGAAGGCGGTGGTCATTTCCACGTAGCAGCACGAAAGGCCGAAGTTGTACGGCCACAGGGAGTTTTTACGCCCCCAGTTAACCGCGCCACTCAGCACGTCCTCCAGCTTGCCCATGTAGATGTTTTTGTGGACTTGGTCTTCTAACGGGTCGGAAACGGTTTCCCGTTCGCCGATGGGGTATTGCTCGTTAGGAGCATCCGGGTCGATCCTGGTGAGATTGTATTGCATCGCCAAAGCCTCATTGTTTCAGCTTCGCTTGCCGCTTACGACGAGCTTCCGGAGCCCAATCAAGGGCGCCCACTCGAAATAGGTAGACAAGGCCTGCCAACAGAATTGCTATGAAAACGAGGGCTTCGACGAATCCGGTCCAGCCGCTTTCGCGGACGGACACAGACCAGGCAAAGAGAAAAAGGGCTTCGATATCGAAGATCACGAAGAGCATCGCGACCAGATAGAATTTGGCTGAGAGCCGCAAGCGGGCGCCACCTGTAGGTAGCATGCCCGACTCGAACGGTTCGTTTTTGCTGCGGCCCCAGGCTTTTGACCCAAGGAGGCTGGAGACGCCGAGCATGAAGGCACAGAGGCCGACAACACCGAGGAGGAAAATGGCAAAGCCCCAGTTGTGGGCCATGAGTCCTGTCGCTTCGGTCATGCTGGAAATCCTTAACAGAGAGCAAAGGTCTCTGAGCTCGAAAAAGTAATGATGCAGTGACGATATGTCGCAGCGCAGTCAACCGCGGTGATTTTATGGCTAAACACCGGGCAAGTAAAATTGCGATAGCGAAATTATTCGTTGGAATAAGGACATAGTGCACCTCAATGGGGCTGTAACCCTTACAGGGTGGGCATTAGCGGGCATTTAATCAAATCTGTTTTGTTTAACCGGTAACGAAGCTTTTAAGTGCCAAATGATAATGAATATTGTTTGTGCGGAGGTTTAAGCGAGTGTTTCTCGTGTGGCGCGGGAAGTTGCCGTTACTTGCTTGAATGTCGCGAGTGTTGGAGTGGATCTTTTAACCGATTTATCTGCAGCGAATACCGCTCTGGATCAAGATTTGCGCAAAATTTTCAGGCAGATCACATTTCCCCATGTGGGAGGGGGCTCAGTCCAGGCAAAAAAAACGCCCCGAACCAGTCGGGGCGTGATTGTTGTGCGGCACGGCGGTTAGGTCTTCCCTGGGGCCGCCGTGGCCGTGTACCCGATCAATCAGTGAAACTGTTCTTCTTCGGTCGAGCCGGTCAGCGCGGTCACGGACGAGGTGCCGCCCTGGATCACGGTGGTCATGTCGTCGAAGTAGCCGGTGCCCACTTCCTGCTGGTGCGCCACGAAGGTGTAGCCCTTGGCGGCGTCAGCGAATTCCTGCTCCTGCAGCTTCACGTAGGCGGTCATGTCGTTGCGGGCGTAGTCGTGCGCCAGGTTGAACATGCTGTGCCACATGTTGTGAATGCCGGCCAGGGTGATGAACTGGTGCTTGTAGCCCATGGCGGACAGTTCGCGCTGGAACTTGGCGATGGTCGCGTCGTCCAGGTTCTTCTTCCAGTTGAAAGAAGGCGAGCAGTTGTAGGAAAGCAGTTGGTCCGGGTATTCCTTTTTGATCGCTTCAGCAAAGCGACGGGCTTCGTCCAGATCCGGCTTGGCGGTTTCGCACCAGATCAGGTCGGCGTACGGCGCGTAGGCCAGGCCGCGAGCGATAGCCTGGTCCAGGCCGGCGCGTACTTTGTAGAAGCCTTCCTGGGTACGTTCGCCGGTCACGAACGGCTGGTCGTACGGGTCGCAGTCCGACGTCAGCAGGTCAGCGGCGTTGGCATCGGTACGCGCCAGGATGATGGTCGGCGTCCCGGCAACGTCAGCGGCCAAACGCGCAGCGGTCAGCTTCTGTACGGCTTCCTGGGTCGGAACCAGTACCTTGCCGCCCATGTGGCCGCATTTTTTCACGGAAGCCAGTTGGTCTTCGAAGTGAACGCCGGCAGCGCCTGCTTCGATCATGCTCTTCATCAGCTCGTAAGCGTTCAGTACGCCGCCGAAACCGGCCTCGGCGTCAGCCACGATCGGTGCGAAGTAGTCGATGTAGCCTTCGTCACCTGGGTTCTTGCCGGCTTTCCACTGGATCTGGTCGGCACGACGGAACGAGTTGTTGATGCGCTTGACCACGGTCGGCACGGAGTCCACCGGGTACAGCGATTGGTCGGGGTACATGGACTCGGCGGAGTTGTTGTCCGCCGCCACTTGCCAGCCGGACAGGTAGATCGCCTGGATACCGGCTTTCACCTGTTGGACTGCCTGGCCGCCAGTGAGGGCGCCCATGCAGTTGACGAAATCTTTGTCGGGGCGGAAGGAAGGCTTGGCACCTTGGGTGACCAGGTTCCACAGCTTCTCGGCGCCGAGTTTTGCAAAGGTGTGCTCGGGTTGAACCGAGCCACGCAGGCGGACGACGTCAGCAGCGGAATAAGCGCGGGTTACGCCTTTCCAGCGTGGGTTTTCAGCCCAATCTTTTTCAAGGGCTGCAATTTGCTGTTCGCGTGTCAGTGCCATGGGGAAAAACCTCGTCGCATAGGTCTAGGTGGAAAAGTCCTTTTGCCTGCCACGCAATCGTTGCGCGGTAGGGCGGCTCGCTGACCAGAGGCATAGGCGGTCAAGCCAGGTTCGACGGGGGAGGCGACGGGGTGAACGAAGGGCTCAAGGGAGAAAGTGAGCAGGTAGGGGCGAACCGAGAACAGTCTTTGGGCGTCGTGGGCCGTTGGACATTCTGCAGTGTGTTGCCGGGTTACCTGGTTAGCTTCCGTCCCTCGGGACAACTTCGTTCCAGTCGCAACCAACGTCAAACACACCTTGTGGGCGGTACAGACACGAATCGGCTCAGGTGGGTAACTTAGAGCGGCGATCCGAAGACCCTTGCCAGGGCCTCTGATTAGCGGGAGCGAGGCCATCATGCCCATGCTTTTTTGGATCGTCAAATGTTTTGTAGTGCTTTTTTTGAAGCACTACATCTTTAGTCTAATACGACTCATCAGTCAGTTTTTGGTGCTTCAGTTCAGGGTGTCGACCTTGACCCGTAAAGTCAGGTCGTCGCGCCCCTGGGTAGCGTAGCTGCGGGTTGTGGAGGATTTATCGGCCTGGGTTTCACGATTGACGCCTGCCAGGGATATCCATTCGCCCAAGCGCCCGCTGACGGTTGTGTCGGTACTTTGCACGTTCACTACATCGGGACGTTCCTGGCTCATGCGGTCACGGTTGGTACTGATCGCCAGGTGTACGGTCTCGCCAGTGACGCTGGCGGTCACATAAAAGCCCTGGGTGACATTGCGATATTGGGTCTGGTTTTGCGGGCGCCCGTACGCGTCGGGTTGGGTGGTGGTCAGCGGGACGCTCTGGCCTACCTGGATCAGGGCCGGCACGCCTTCACTGGCCTGGATCTGCTGGATGCCGCCGTCGCGACTGGCGGTGCCATAGCTGATGATGCGGGTCTGGCTGTCGCCGCTGTTTTGCTGGTTGGTTTCGTTGGTGTCGACGGTGATCAGCAGGCGCTTGGCCGGCGTGTCGAGTTGGGCGAGCAGGGCGCGCAGCTCTTCGATCTTGCCGGGCTCGGCTTTGACAATAAGCTGGTTGCCGTAAGCGCTGACGGTGCCGTCCTTGCCGATGAAGTTCTGTGCTACAGGCAGCAGGTCGGCGCTGGTGCGGTTGCTCAGGTTGACGACTTGGGTGTCGGCCATGGCCGAGACGCTGGCGGTCAGCAGGAGTGCGGTGAGCAGGGTGCGTAGGGACATGTCCGTTATCTCTGCGAGTCATTTGGGCTTGATAGTGCCAGTTTGTCGGCCTGGCGGGTCGCATATTGAATCGTAGACGGCAAAATGCCCTGGCTGGCAGGGCATTTTGGGGTGTTGCTGAGATAGCTATCGGGAGCAAGCCCCTCCCACACTTGACCGAGTACATCCTTTGGAATGCGGCCAATGTGGGAGGGGGCTTGCCCCGATGGCGGCGACTCGGTCTTGAGTCAGCCCCCGCGCACCATATCGACGTGCGGAATCCCGACTTCAAGAAACTCGTCACTGACGATCTCGAAGCCCAGCCGCTCATAAAACGGTGCGGCATACACCTGAGCGCTGAGAAACTGCTTGGTCTGGCCGCGTTTTTCAGCTGCTTCGATCACGGCCTCCATCAGCTTGTCGCCCACCTTCAGCCCGCGCCAGTCCTTGAGCACCGACACGCGGCCGATCTCGCCGCTGGGCAGCAGGCGCGCGGTGCCAATCGCAAAGTCGCCTTCGAATGCGAGGAAATGCATGGCGTCCGCGTCGTCCGCGTCCCATTCCAGCTCCGGTGGAACCGATTGCTCAGCGATAAATACCGCTTCACGAATGCGCCGAATCTCGTCGATATCCTTTCGCCAGTCCGCGACACTTACGTGAATCTTATTCATCGGCAAACCCCAAGCTCCCTTGCTTGACCAATTCGCACAGCAGGTCGCGACCGTCTTCGTCGGCGAGCCACTCGCCGAGGTTTTCGCTGTGCAGCGCATCGGCCGAGCACACCAGTTTCAACAGCTCGCGCAGTTTGCCTGGCAGGTAACGGCTCTGGCCGCTGGCGAACAGCAGTACATCATCATCCACTTCGGACCAGGCCATGCGCGCGCTAGGGTTGCGCACCAGGATCGCGCCGTCCTGCAGGCTGCCGAGGAAGTCTTCTTCGCCCACGTCTTCGCCCGCTACCAGTTCCGGGTAGCGTGGCTCGGTCATGAACTGGCCGAACCAGGTCAACAACATGCGCTCGTCGCTCATGTGCTCGGCCAGCAGGCTCTTGAGGCGATCAAGGGCGTCGCTCTGGATCTGATGCGGGTCGCTGACGGGCTGGGCGTCGGCGTCGGTGTAGCGCTCTTCGTCCGTCAGGTACTGGGCGAGGAAGTCGGTGAAGTGGGTCAGTACTTCGGCGGCGCTCGGGGCGCGGAAGCCGACCGAGTAGGTCATGCAGTCATCTTCAGCGATGCCGTAGTGTGCCAGGCGCGGCGGCAGGTAGAGCATGTCGCCCGGTTCCAGCACCCATTCGGCACTTTCTTCGAATTCGGCGAGGATGCGCAGGTCAGCGTGTTGCAGCAGTGGGCTTTCGGAGCTGCACATCTGGCCGATCTTCCAGTTGCGCTTGCCTTGGGCTTGCAGCAGGAACACGTCGTAGTTGTCGAAGTGCGGGCCTACGCTGCCGCCTGGCGCGGCGAAGCTGATCATCACGTCATCGATGCGCCAGCTAGGCAGGAAGCGGAACTGCTCCAGCAACTCGGCCACTTCCGGTACGAACTGGTCGACCGCTTGTACCAGCAGGGTCCACTCGCGTTCCGGCAGGGTGCTGAAGGCGTCTTCGGCGAACGGGCCGCGGCGCAGTTCCCATGGGCGCTCGCCGTGTTCGATCACCAGGCGCGATTCGACTTCTTCTTCCAGGGCCAGGCCGGCCAGTTCGTCGGCGTCTATCGGGCTTTCGAAGTCAGGGATGGCCTGACGGATCAGCAGCGGTTTTTTCTGCCAGTAATCGCGCAGGAATTCCCGTGCCGTGATGCCGCCCAAAAGTTGAAGAGGGATATCAGGATTCATGTGTAACCTATTGAAAAAAAGCACTTTTCAGACTGAAATAAAAACGCCCGGCGCGGCCGGGCGTCTCAAGGGTCTTGCGATGATCAGATGCGCTTGGCTTGGGCCACGGCGTTGCCGATGTAGTTGGCCGGGGTGAGCAATTTCAGCTCGGCCTTGGCAGCGTCCGGCATGTCCAGGCCGTCGATGAAAGTTTGCAGCGCTTGCGGGCTGATGCCCTTGCCACGGGTCAACTCTTTGAGCTTCTCGTAGGGGTTTTCGATGTTGTAGCGACGCATCACGGTCTGGATCGGCTCGGCCAGTACTTCCCAGCACGCGTCCAGGTCGGCGGCGATTTTCTGCTCGTTGAGCTCCAGCTTGCTGATGCCTTTGAGGCTGGCTTCGTACGCGATCACGCTGTGGGCAAAACCCACGCCGAGGTTGCGCAGTACAGTGGAGTCGGTCAGGTCGCGCTGCCAGCGGGAGATCGGCAACTTGCTGGCCAGGTGCTGGAACAGCGCGTTGGCGATGCCGAGGTTGCCTTCGGAGTTTTCGAAGTCGATCGGGTTGACCTTGTGCGGCATGGTCGACGAACCGATTTCACCGGCAATGGTGCGCTGCTTGAAGTAGCCCAGGGAGATGTAGCCCCAGATATCGCGATCGAAGTCGATCAGGATGGTGTTGAAACGCGCAATCGCGTCGAACAGCTCGGCAATGTAGTCGTGCGGTTCGATCTGCGTGGTGTACGGGTTGAAGCCCAGGCCCAGTTCGTCTTCGATGAAGGCGCGGGCGTTGGCTTCCCAGTCGATCTCAGGGTAAGCCGACAGGTGGGCATTGTAGTTGCCGACAGCGCCGTTGATCTTGCCCAGCAGCGGAACGGCAGCGACTTGAGCGATTTGACGCTCCAGGCGGTACACCACGTTGGCCAGTTCTTTGCCCAGGGTGGTCGGGGAGGCGGGTTGACCGTGGGTGCGCGACAGCATCGGCACAGCAGCGAAGCGGATCGCCAGTTCGCGGATGGCTTCGGCGGTCTGGCGCATCAGCGGCAGCATCACGTCATCACGGCCTTCGCGCAGCATCAGGGCGTGGGACAGGTTGTTGATGTCCTCGCTGGTGCAGGCAAAGTGGATGAATTCACTGACCTGGGCCAGTTCCGGCAGCTTGGCCGCTTGCTCCTTGAGTAGGTACTCAATGGCTTTGACGTCGTGGTTGGTGGTGCGCTCGATCTCTTTGACACGCTCGGCGTGCTCCAGAGAGAAGTTTTCCGCCAGGGTGTTCAATACAGCGTTGGCCTCGGCGGAAAACGCCGGCACTTCGCTGATGGCGCGGTGACTGGCCAGGCGCTGGAGCCAGCGCACTTCAACCAGTACACGAGCACGGATCAAGCCGTATTCGCTGAAAATAGGGCGCAGGGCCTGGGTTTTGCCGGCGTAGCGGCCGTCAACAGGGGAAACCGCAGTGAGCGAAGAGAGCTGCATGGGGTGTTCTCGGACAGTCGGGCAACGAAATGGGGCGCGTATCATACATGAAAAATCCGCCGGTCCGTTGCCAACTGACCGGCGTATTACGCGTAACGGCTTGAAAATAGCGTGCTGGTGCGACTTATTCGTTGCGCATCAACGGGTAAAGCTCTTTGAGCAATTTGCGCCGGCTGATCACCAGTTGCCAACGATGACCGCCCAACTGGCGCCACAACCGCGCCGAACGAATACCGGCCAGCAGCAGCGCACGGATTTTCGAGGCGTTGTTCGGTTGTTGCAGGTTGCGCATGTCGCCGTGCACCTGGATCCGTTGGCGCAAGGTACTCAAAGTATCCTGGTACAGCGCGCCGCAGGCGGCGATCACGTTTTCGTGAGCCGTGCCGAAGTGCTCGACCTGGGATTGGATCTGCGGCAGGCGTTTGCCGATGGTTTCCAGCATGTCGTCGCGCTTGGCCAGTTGCCGCTCGAGGCCGAGCATCGACAGGGCATAGCGCAGCGGCTCGCGCTGCAAGGTGCTCGGGTCGCGCTCCAGGGCGCCGATCAGCGCGCGGTAGCCTTCACGCAGCGCGAGGTCGTCGCCGCCGTAGACTTCGAGGGTGTCCTTGGGGTCGCGGATCAGCAGGCTGCCGAGCATGCAGGTCAGGCCCGCTTCGGTGACCTGGCCGGTCTTGGCGATCTTGTCCACCAGCACGGCAGACAGAAATACGCCGCCCAGTGCGGTCAATTGCTCCTGGGTCGGGCTCATGCCGGGTTGCTCCAGGCCTGCGCGACTTCAATCACGCCGCCGCCCAGGCAGATTTCACCGTCATAGAACACCACGGATTGGCCAGGCGTGACCGCGCGCTGCGGGTCATCGAAGGTGGCGCGGTAGCCCGAAGCGGTTTTTTCCAGGGTGCAGGGTTGGTCGCTCTGGCGATAACGCACTTTGGCGGTCAGGCGGCGCGGCGTGCTCAGGTCGATCGGGTTGACCCAATAGATTTCCGAAGCGAGCAGGGCGCCGGAGAACAGCAAAGGGTGTTCGTTGCCCTGGCCGACGATCAGTACGTTGTTTTCCAGGTCCTTGACCAGCACGTACCACGGCTCTTCACCGGCGTCTTTGAGGCCGCCTATGCCCAGACCCTGGCGTTGGCCGATGGTGTGGTACATAAGGCCGTGGTGGCGACCGATCACTTCACCATCGGTGGTTTTGATGTCGCCCGGTTGTGCCGGCAGGTATTGCTTGAGGAAGTCGCTGAAGCGGCGCTCACCGATAAAGCAGATCCCGGTGGAATCTTTCTTCTTGGCGGTGGCCAGGCCATGTTGCTCGGCGATCTTGCGGACCTCGGGCTTTTCCAGTTCGCCGACCGGGAACAGGGTCTTGGCGATCTGTTCGCCGCCGACGGCATGCAGGAAGTAGCTCTGGTCCTTGTTCGGGTCCAGGCCCTTGAGCAGCTCGGTGCGGCCGTCGATGTCACGGCGGCGCACGTAGTGGCCAGTGGCGATCAGGTCGGCGCCGAGCATCATGGCGTAGTCGAGAAACGCCTTGAACTTGATCTCGCGGTTACACAGGATGTCCGGGTTCGGCGTGCGGCCGGCCTTGTATTCGGCCAGGAAGTGCTCGAACACGTTGTCCCAGTACTCGGCGGCGAAATTGGCTGTGTGCAGCTTGATACCGATCTTGTCGCACACGGCCTGGGCGTCCGCCAGGTCGTCCATGGCGGTGCAATATTCTGTTCCGTCGTCTTCTTCCCAGTTCTTCATGAACAGGCCTTCCACCTCATAACCCTGCTCCATGAGCAGAACGGCGGAAACGGAAGAATCCACGCCGCCGGACATGCCGACGATGACGCGCTTCTTTTGTGTGTCAGAAGGGGCTGGATCACGCATAGGGTTTCAACGGGTGTCTTGAAAAAGGACGCGATTCTAACAGGCCTGGGCCCGCAAGGCTAAAGAGAAGGGCGGATCAATTCCAGGCTGTGGCGCTGGCCGGCCAGATAATCATCGATACAGCGGATGATCAGCTCGCTGCGCCAGTCGTCGCGCAGGGCCATCAGTTCGTCACGGGTGAGCCAGCGGGCGCGGACGATGCCTTCGTCGAGTTGATAGCCCGGGTGGTGTTGCAGGGCCTTGGCGATAAAGCACACGCGCTGATAGGTCACGCCGTTGCTCGGTGCGGTGTACAGGTAGATGCCGACGATGCCGGTGGCTTCGACGTCCCAGCCGGTTTCTTCGAGGGTTTCACGCACGGCGGCTTCCGTCAGGGTTTCGTGCGGGTCGAGGTGGCCGGCGGGCTGGTTGAGCACGGCGCGGCCGCCCTTGAGTTCTTCGACCATCAGGAACTTGCCGTTGTCTTCGACGATGGTGGCGACGGTGATGTGGGGTTGCCAGGTCATGAATGGCTCTCGAATGCAGGTGGGGGCTAAATCATCCTGCATGATACGCCGGACATGGCTGGGCTGCTCAAAACGTAGCGGTGGCCTGGGCTTGCGGGGAGAACGTCAATATCACTTCGTTATTCGGCCCAGCCTGCCATTTCTGTACATCCTGCGGGTTCTTTTCGTTGCGAATAATGCACTTCCATTCCACCTTTTCATCGAGCTGGACGCCCGAAAAACGCACCTGGCCGGTCCATGTCGGGTAGTTGGATGGGCTGAGTAAAACGGCGTTGGCGGGGTCCCATTTTCCGACTTCTGGGTGCGAGCCAACCACATAAACGCTATATCCTTGCGTTGTGACGCCGTTCTGGCAGGTAAAGCTCGCGTTGAGGAAGTATGTCATCTGGACGTTTTGGCCAGCGTTTGCCAGGGGCAGCAGCGCAAGTAAGAAAGCGCCCAGTGGCAATAAATAGTAGGTGCGCAACATTTGATGGTCTCCCGGTCTCGGCTCAGTCGTCACGGGATAAGGATGGCCCTCAGGGGGCTGGGGGGCACCTGTTAGAACTTACAGTTCATTAGAGTTTTTCGCGATTGTTCTGCCATCGGGAGCAAGCTCCCTCCCACATTTGAATCCGGTTTATTTGCTGGAAACAGAAACCCCGGCACAAGGCCGGGGCTTCTTTTGCATCGTTACAACCTTACTTCAAC
Organism: Pseudomonas sp. S3_A03; assembly: GCF_054668275.1. Classification (NCBI taxonomy): domain Bacteria; kingdom Pseudomonadati; phylum Pseudomonadota; class Gammaproteobacteria; order Pseudomonadales; family Pseudomonadaceae; genus Pseudomonas; species Pseudomonas sp. S3_A03. The sequence goes on along the minus strand of NZ_CP162753.1, from coordinate 1,714,057 downwards.
TTGGCAATCGCCGCGTTGAGGGTGTTGCTTGGGCGCATGGCCTTGCTGGTCAGCTCTGGGTTCGGCGCGTAGTAGCCGCCGATGTCCACTGGCTTGCCCTGTACGGCGTTGAGTTCGGCAACGATGGTTGCTTCGTTCTCCGCCAGGGTCTTGGCCAGTTCGCCGAACTGCGCTTGCAGTGCAGTGTCTTCGGTCTGGGCGGCCAGGGCTTGGGCCCAGTACAGCGCCAGGTAGAAGTGGCTGCCGCGGTTGTCGATGTTGCCGACTTTGCGCGATGGCGACTTGTTGTTGTCCAGGAACTGGCCGGTGGCCTGGTCCAGGGTCTTGGACAGTACCAAGGCTTTCGGGTTGTTGTAGGTCACACCCAAATGCTCAAGGGAGGCGGCCAGGGCCAGGAACTCGCCCAGGGAGTCCCAACGCAGGAAGTTTTCTTCCAGCAATTGCTGCACGTGCTTGGGTGCCGAACCGCCGGCGCCGGTTTCGAACAGGCCACCGCCATTCATCAGCGGCACGATCGACAGCATCTTGGCGCTGGTGCCCAGTTCCATGATCGGGAACAGGTCGGTCAGGTAGTCGCGCAGTACGTTGCCGGTTACCGAGATGGTGTCCAGGCCCTTGCGGGTGCGTTCCAGGGTGAACTTCATCGCGTCGACCGGCGACATGATGCGGATGTCCAGGCCTTCGGTGTTGTGGTCTTTCAGGTAAGCCTGAACTTTCTCGACCACGACGCCGTCGTGCGCACGCTTGGGGTCCAGCCAGAAGATGGCCGGGGTGTTGCTGGCGCGGGCACGGTTGACGGCCAGCTTGACCCAGTCCTGGATCGGCGCGTCCTTGGTCTGGCACATGCGGAAGATGTCGCCGGCTTCGACGTTCTGTTCCATCAGCAGGTTGCCCTTGCTGTCGGTGACGCGGACTACGCCGTCGGCCTTGATCTGGAAGGTCTTGTCGTGGGAGCCGTACTCTTCGGCTTTTTTAGCCATCAGGCCAACGTTCGGCACGCTGCCCATGGTGGTTGGGTCGAAGGCGCCATTGGCCTTGCAGTCTTCGATGACGGCTTGGTAGATGGTGGCGTAGCAGCGGTCTGGAATCACGGCCTTGGTGTCGTGCAGTTGGCCGTCGGTGCCCCACATTTTGCCGGAGTCACGGATCATGGCCGGCATCGAGGCGTCGACGATCACGTCGCTCGGCACGTGCAGGTTGGTGATGCCTTTGTCGGAGTTGACCATCGCCAGGGAAGGGCGAGCGGCGTAGACCGCCTGGATGTCCGCTTCGATCTGCGCTTGCTGGTCGGCCGGCAGCGCCTTGATGCGTGCGTACAGGTCGCCGATGCCGTTGTTCAGGTTGAAGCCGATCTGTTCCAGCACGGTGGCGTGCTTGGTCAGGGCATCTTTATAGAACTCGGCAACGATCTGGCCGAACATGATTGGGTCGGAGACCTTCATCATGGTGGCTTTGAGGTGCACCGACAGCAATACGCCTTGTTTCTTGGCGTCTTCGATTTCAGCGGCGATGAACGAACGCAGGGCGTTTTTGCTCAGCACGGCGCTGTCGAGGATTTCGCCGGCCTGGGCGGTGGTCTTTTCTTTCAGGACGGTGGTGGCGCCATCCTTGCCGACCAGCTCGATTTTGACAGCATCGGCCGCTTCGATCTGTACGGCTTTTTCGCTGCCGTAGAAGTCGCCGCTGCTCATGTGGGCAACGTGGGATTTGGAGTCGGCAGCCCAGGCACCCATTTTGTGCGGGTGCTTGCGCGCATAGTTCTTGACCGACAGCGGTGCGCGGCGGTCGGAGTTGCCTTCGCGCAGTACCGGGTTCACGGCGCTACCCTTGACCTTGTCGTAACGTGCGCGGGTTTCTTTTTCCGCGTCGGTGGTTACGGTTTCCGGGTAGTCCGGCAGGGCGTAGCCCTGGGCCTGCAGTTCTTTGATCGCGGCTTGCAGCTGCGGGGTCGAAGCACTGATGTTAGGCAGCTTGATGATGTTGGCTTCGGGGGTAACGGCCAGGGCGCCCAGTTCGGCGAGGTGGTCCGGTACAGCCTTGGTGCCCAGTTGCTCGGGGAAGCTTGCGAGGATGCGCCCGGCGAGGGAAATATCGCGGGTTTCCACGGCAATATCAGCGGAAGCGGTGAAGGCCTCTACGATAGGCAGCAGTGAATAGGTGGCGAGGGCTGGGGCTTCGTCGGTGAAGGTGTAGATGATCTTCGAGCGGGTGGGCATATTCGGATTAACTCTCTTCTTTGCTGAAAGCGTGCGCAGAAACTCGAGATGCGCCGGGTGGAGCGCGTTCGTTCAAAGTCATCCATGAGCGAAAGGTCGAGGTTTCTTCGCGGTGATGTTGGGTTGCATCAGTCGAGCGTCAAGCGGGTGGACTATTGTATTAGTCCTGCTTTTGGCGGAAGGCGCCGCTCTTTATTTGCAGAAACTGGAGCGGTCCGCCGTCGTGACTCTTTGGTCAGCGGCGGCATTATACATAGGTCGCTATGCTTACGCCGAGCCTTCATACAAAAGGTGTGTCGTCCATTGGTCTAAAGGTCGCAGGTACCGGGTTACGCCTAAAGTCGCACGATGTGCTCGAGATTGGCGTTTTTCCCTTTGCTTTCAGGCTTGTAGGCGGCAATTTATGCTGTTTTCGATGCAAATGAGCATGGCGCGAGGTTTCAGTCGCCATTTATCTGGAGTAGGCTCGAACGCAGCCAGATGTTCAATCCATAGATGGAGTTCAGCATGGGATACAAGAAGATTCAGGTTCCGGCAGTCGGCGACAAAATCACCGTCAACGCAGACCATTCTCTCAATGTTCCTGACCAACCGATCATCCCTTATATCGAAGGTGACGGTATTGGCGTCGACATCAGCCCGGTGATGATCAAGGTGGTCGACGCAGCTGTTGAAAAGGCCTACGGCGGCAAGCGCAAGATTTCGTGGATGGAGGTGTACGCCGGCGAGAAGGCGACCCAGGTCTACGATCAGGACACCTGGCTGCCCCAGGAAACCCTCGATGCGGTCAAGGATTATGTGGTGTCCATCAAGGGCCCGCTGACCACACCGGTCGGTGGCGGGATCCGGTCGTTGGACGTGGCGCTGCGCCAGCAACTTGACCTCTATGTGTGCCTGCGCCCGGTGCGCTGGTTTGAAGGCGTGCCCAGCCCGGTCAAGAAGCCTGGCGACGTGGACATGACCATCTTCCGCGAAAACTCCGAAGATATTTACGCCGGGATCGAGTGGAAGGCCGGCTCGCCGGAAGCGATCAAGGTGATCAAGTTCCTCAAGGAGGAAATGGGCGTCACCAAGATCCGTTTCGACCAGGATTGCGGGATTGGCGTCAAGCCGGTTTCCAAGGAAGGTACCAAGCGCCTGGCGCGTAAGGCCCTTCAATACGTAGTGGATAATGATCGCGATTCGCTGACCATCGTGCACAAAGGCAACATCATGAAGTTCACCGAAGGGGCCTTCAAGGAATGGGCCTACGAGGTGGCCGCTGAGGAATTTGGCGCGACCCTGCTTGATGGCGGGCCGTGGATGCAGTTCAAGAACCCGAAGACCGGCAAGAATGTGGTGGTCAAGGATGCGATTGCCGACGCCATGCTCCAGCAGATCCTGTTGCGTCCGGCCGAATATGACGTGATTGCTACCCTCAACCTCAATGGTGACTACCTGTCCGACGCCCTGGCGGCGGAGGTGGGCGGTATCGGTATTGCGCCGGGGGCGAACCTGTCCGATACCGTGGCAATGTTCGAAGCCACCCACGGCACTGCGCCAAAGTACGCGGGCAAGGACCAGGTCAACCCGGGGTCGTTGATTTTGTCGGCGGAAATGATGTTGCGCCACATGGGGTGGGTCGAGGCGGCCGACCTGATCATCAAGGGTACCAATGGTGCGATTTCGGCCAAGACCGTGACCTATGACTTCGAGCGGTTGATGGAGGGCGCCAAGTTGGTGTCGTCGTCGGGCTTTGGTGATGCGCTGATTTCGCATATGTAAGGCTCAAGCCATAAAAAACGGCCGCCCCACATTGATTGGGGGCGGCCGTTTTTTTTCGCGAGCTACGCGCTCGACGGTGGATCAGGCCGTTTGCTTCTTTTCTTTATGAGCGTGGGAGGGTACGGTTTTTTCCGTTGATTCGACTTTCACTGCATCGATGTTCACTGCGTGCAGCCCTTTCGGTCCTTGAATGATTTCAAAGCTCACCACCTGGCCAGCTTTCAGCGTTTTGTAACCATCCATAATGATCGCTGAGTAATGCGCAAAAAGATCCTCAGTTTTTCCTTCTTCATTCACAAAGCCATATCCTTTGGCGTTGTTGAACCACTTGACCTTGCCATTGATCTTGACGCCAGACATACCCATTTCCTTCTGCACCAGACTCCATCACTGGAGTATCATCCAGTTTATCCGTCCTAACCCGAATAAATAAGGTTGACTGCGCGGACCTTTTTTACCCACTGTGGGTTCTATTGGTTGTAACACCGATTTGCCGATAGTCAAGGCGACCAGTCGGTCAGAGTTGAATTTCTGACAGCTCGCCCCCACCACTGTATTTGAACCACTGACGAACCTTTCTTTCCATGCATGCAATCAGCCAGATTCGACTAACATTCAATCAGGATCGACCGGATCACGAACACGATGACGACGGTTCTGCGGGCATTGCTGTCAAAGAGGCCAAGCCTGCTTTACAGGCGCCGCCGATGTACAAGGTGGTTTTGTTCAATGATGACTACACACCGATGGATTTCGTCGTCGAAGTGCTCGAGGTGTTTTTTAACCTGAACCGCGAGTTGGCGACCAAGGTAATGCTGGCCGTTCACACAGAAGGACGGGCAGTATGTGGAGTGTTTACCCGTGACATCGCCGAGACAAAGGCCATGCAGGTCAACCAGTACGCCAGGGAAAGCCAGCATCCGCTACTCTGTGAAATCGAGAAGGACGGTTAACGCCGACCACTTGGGTATGAGGTGAAGCTATGTTAAACCGCGAGCTCGAAGTCACCCTCAATCTTGCCTTCAAGGAGGCTCGTTCGAAGCGTCATGAATTCATGACCGTCGAACACCTTTTGCTGGCACTTTTGGACAATGAAGCTGCCGCCACCGTGTTGCGTGCGTGCGGCGCCAACCTCGACAAACTCAAGCATGACCTGCAGGAGTTTATCGACTCCACCACGCCACTGATCCCCGTGCATGACGAGGACCGCGAAACCCAGCCGACCCTGGGCTTCCAGCGGGTATTGCAGCGCGCTGTGTTCCACGTACAGAGCTCCGGTAAGCGTGAAGTCACTGGCGCCAATGTGCTTGTGGCGATCTTCAGCGAACAGGAAAGCCAGGCAGTGTTCCTGCTCAAGCAGCAGAGCGTTGCCCGCATCGATGTCGTCAACTACATCGCCCACGGTATCTCCAAGGTGCCTGGGCACGGCGATCATTCCGAGGGTGAGCAGGATATGCAGGACGACGAGGGCGGTGAGTCTTCTTCTTCAAGCAACCCGCTGGATGCCTATGCCAGCAACCTCAACGAGCTGGCGCGTCAGGGGCGGATCGATCCGCTGGTGGGGCGTGAGCTTGAGGTTGAGCGTGTAGCGCAGATCCTGGCGCGTCGTCGCAAGAACAACCCATTGCTGGTGGGAGAGGCGGGTGTGGGTAAAACCGCGATTGCCGAAGGTCTCGCCAAGCGTATTGTCGACAACCAGGTCCCGGACCTGCTGGCCAACAGTGTCGTCTACTCCCTTGATCTGGGTGCGTTGCTCGCCGGGACCAAATATCGCGGCGATTTCGAGAAGCGCTTCAAGGCGCTGCTCGGCGAACTGAAAAAACGCCCACAGGCGATCCTGTTTATCGATGAGATCCATACGATCATTGGTGCCGGTGCGGCATCCGGTGGCGTGATGGACGCCTCCAACCTGCTCAAGCCATTGCTGTCGTCGGGTGATATCCGCTGCATCGGCTCGACCACGTTCCAGGAATTCCGTGGGATCTTCGAAAAAGACCGTGCCCTGGCGCGTCGCTTCCAGAAAGTCGACGTCTCCGAGCCTTCGGTCGAAGACACCATCGGCATCCTGCGCGGGCTCAAGGGGCGTTTTGAGGCGCACCATGGCATCGAGTACACCGATGAGGCGCTACGTGCCGCTGCGGAGCTTGCGTCGCGCTACATCAACGACCGTCACATGCCGGACAAGGCTATTGACGTGATCGATGAAGCGGGTGCCTATCAGCGCTTGCAGTCGGTCGAGAAGCGGGTGAAGCGCATCGATGTACCTCAGGTCGAGGATATCGTGGCGAAGATCGCGCGGATTCCGCCAAAACACGTCACCAGCTCCGACAAGGAGTTGCTGCGTAACCTGGAGCGCGACCTCAAGCTGACCGTGTTCGGCCAGGATGCGGCTATCGACTCGCTGTCTACCGCGATCAAGTTGTCGCGTGCGGGCCTCAAATCGCCGGACAAGCCTGTTGGTTCGTTCCTGTTCGCCGGTCCTACCGGTGTCGGCAAGACCGAGGCGGCGCGGCAGTTGGCCAAGGCCATGGGCATTGAGCTGGTGCGGTTCGACATGTCCGAGTACATGGAGCGCCACACTGTGTCGCGCCTGATCGGTGCGCCTCCGGGCTATGTCGGCTTCGACCAGGGCGGTCTGTTGACCGAGGCAATCACCAAGCAACCCCATTGCGTATTGTTGCTCGATGAAATCGAAAAGGCCCACCCGGAAGTCTTCAACCTGCTGTTGCAGGTCATGGATCACGGGACCCTGACCGACAACAACGGGCGCAAGGCGGACTTCCGCAACGTGATCGTGATCATGACCACTAACGCCGGTGCCGAAACGGCTGCGCGGGCTTCGATCGGCTTTACGCATCAGGATCACTCCTCCGATGCGATGGAAGTGATCAAGAAGAGCTTCACGCCGGAGTTCCGTAACCGTCTGGACACCATTATCCAGTTTGGTCGCCTCAGCCATGAGGTTATCAAGAGCGTGGTGGACAAGTTCCTTACCGAGCTTCAGGCGCAGTTGGAAGACAAGCGCGTGCAGTTGGATGTAACCGACGCGGCGCGCAACTGGCTGGCGGAGGGTGGTTACGACGCGGCAATGGGCGCGCGCCCAATGGCACGTCTGATCCAGGACAAGATCAAGCGGCCATTGGCCGAAGAGATCCTGTTTGGCGAACTGTCCGACCATGGTGGCGTGGTGCATATCGACCTGAAGGATGGCGAGCTGACCTTCGAGTTCGAAACCACGGCTGAAATGGCCTGATAGCGGGTTGCAACAAAGCAAAAGGCGCCGAAAGGCGCCTTTTTGCTGCCTTGGAATACGGTCATCAAAACAATTACATATCAAATGTGGGAGGGGCTTGCCCCCTCCCACAGAATTGCTCAGTGCTTGAGAAATCCTATGCACACAAAAACGCCCGGCATAACCGGGCGTTTTGTATTGACTTGCTTAGCGAGCGCGGTAAGTGATGCGCCCTTTGCTCAAGTCATAGGGCGTCAGCTCGACGCGCACTTTGTCACCGGTAAGAATACGAATGTAGTTCTTGCGCATCTTGCCGGAGATATGCGCGGTTACGACGTGCCCATTTTCCAACTCCACACGAAACATGGTGTTGGGCAGGGTGTCGACGACAGTGCCTTCCATTTCGAAGCTGTCTTCTTTCGACATGCAGTAAAGCCCTCGGTATCCAGTGAATGGCCCGGTGCAACTGCGCCAGGCAAAAGCGGCGTGCATTGTGCCCGAAAAAGGGTGTTTAAGCCAAGGGGTTCTAGTTAAGCGTGACCCATCTTTGATTAATCAGTAGCTCAATGGGCCGATATTGGGTCTTGTAGTTCATCTTTTTGCAGTTTTTTATCCAATATCCGAGGTACACCGCCTCCAGTTCCAGGCGCAGGGCCTCGCCGATTTGCCACAGGATCGCAAAGCGCCCGAGGCTACGGCGCTCCTCGGCCGGCTCGTAGAAGGTATAGACCGCCGAAAGGCCGTTCGGCAGCAAATCGGTCACCGCCACGGCCACCAGGCGGCCGTCCGCACGAAACTCGTAGAACCGCGAAAAGGGCAGGTCGCGCACCAGAAACGTTGAAAACTGGTCGCGGCTGGGCGGGAACATATCGCCGTCGGCGTGCCGTTGCTCGATATAGCGTTGGTAAAGATCGAAATACTCTTCGGTAAAGCGTGGCTTGCTCGACGTCACTGTCAGGTCGGCGTTGCGCTTGAGAATGCGCTTCTGGTTGCGGTCCGGCAGAAACTGAGCCACGGGAATGCGAGCCGGCACGCAGGCATTGCAGTTCTGGCAATGGGGCCGGTACAGATGATCGCCACTGCGCCGAAACCCCATTTCCGAGAGATCGGCGTACACGTGCACGTCCATAGGCTGGCTGGGGTCGAGGAACAGCGTGGTGGCCTGCTCGTCGGGCAGATAGCTGCAAGAGTGGGGTTGAGTGGCATAGAACTTCAAACGCGCCAACTCGGTCATGATCAACCCTCGGGGTAAGCTTTGAAATAAGTGTAAGCCAGGTGGGCGAATGTCGCCTACGAAACCCACGGCCCAGAGCTGGGTTGGTCCAGATGGTTGCGCAGAAAGCCGGCGAAGTCGCTGCGCGATATGGCGCGAGCGCCCAGGCTGTGCAGGTGATCATTGGGCATCTGGCAGTCGATCAGCACAAAACCCCAGGCCTTCAGTTGCCCGACGAGCGTGGCAAAGCCGAATTTGGAGGCGTTGTCGGCGCGGCTGAACATCGACTCCCCGAAAAACAACTGGCCCATCGCCAAACCATACAGGCCGCCCACCAGCTTGCCGTCGTCCCACACCTCCACCGAATGCGCGTAGCCGCGTTGGTGCAGTTCCAGGTAGGCAGCTTGTATGCCTTCGGTGATCCAGGTGCCATCGGCATACGCGCGCGGCGCGGCGCAGGCCTGGATAACGGCGGCGAAGTCCTGGTCGAAGGTCACGCGGTAACGCTGCTGGCGCAACAGTTTACCCAGGCTGCGCGATACATGCAGTTCGTCCGGAAAGATCACCGTGCGTGGGTCCGGCGACCACCAGAGGATCGGCTGACCCTGTGAGAACCACGGAAAGCAGCCGTGGCGGTAGGCTTGCACCAGCCGCTCGGCCGACAGGTCGCCGCCCGCGGCCAGCAGGCCGTTGGGTTCGCGCATGGCTTTGGCCAGCGGTGGGAAGGTCAGGGAGTCGCGTTGTAACCAAGTCAGCATGGTATCCAGGCTTACGGAAGGGGAGGGAGTGGCAGGGATGGCGCCTGCCCCAAACGTGTTGATTATTGTCGACGCAGCGCCATCGGGCCAGCCCGAATCAGCCATGAAGGTGGATTAGCGTGAGCGGGTGTTTCTGCAACTCTATGCCTGAGGCGTGGTCGTAATCGGGTCTGAGCCATGCAGGCCATTTGCCAAGCTGGCCTGGATTGGTAAAAACAGCTCATAAGCCTTTGTCAGCAAAGACAATGCATGCTCAAATTGAGCACCTTATGACACGCCAATTGACTGGGCTGCCGGCTGAGTGGCAGGGCGTGGCATCGGAGACACAAACCCGTACAATGCGGCCATTGTGGCGTTATCGCCGTTTCGTGAATCAATCGCGCAGTGTTAAAAGTAGATCGTTCATTTTTCAGCTGCTCGGATTGGGCAGTATGTATCGTCATTTAACAGATGGACGCGCTAAAGGCGCAGGAATAGACCCGTTTTGAAGAAATCCACCGCAGCACCCAAGACAGTCGTGCCGGCCTGGCGCCAGCACCTGCATTATCGCCTCAAGGAAGGTGCGCTGATCGCGATCGGCGCGTTGTGCCTGTTCCTGATCATGGCGTTGCTCACCTATGGCAAGGACGATCCGGGCTGGAGCCACAACAGCAAGATCGACGATGTGCAGAACTTCGGCGGGCCGGTGGGCTCCTACAGCGCCGATATCCTGTTCATGGTGCTCGGTTACTTCGCTTACATCTTTCCCTTGCTGCTGGCGATCAAGACCTGGCAGATCTTCCGCCAGCGCCACGAGCCGTGGCAATGGAGCGGCTGGCTGTTTTCCTGGCGCCTGATCGGCCTGGTGTTCCTGGTGCTCTCCGGCGCGGCGCTGGCGCATATTCATTTCCATGCGCCTACCGGCCTGCCGGCGGGCGCGGGCGGGGCGCTGGGCGAAAGCCTTGGCGACCTGGCGCGCAAGACCCTGAATATCCAGGGCAGCACCTTGATGTTCATCGCGTTGTTCCTGTTCGGCCTTACGGTGTTCACTGACCTGTCGTGGTTCAAGGTGATGGACGTGACCGGCAAGATCACCCTTGACCTGCTGGAGCTGTTCCAGGGCGCCGCCAATCGCTGGTGGGCGGCCCGTGTCGAGCGCAAGCGCATGGTCGCGCAACTGCGTGAAGTCGACACCCGCGTCAACGAGGTGGTGGCCCCAAGTACGCCGGACCGCCGCGAGCAGGCCAAGGTCAAGGAACGCCTGATCGAACGCGAGCAGGCCCTGAGCAAGCACATGTCGGACCGCGAGAAGCAGGTGCCGCCGGTGATCGCTCCCGCGCCGCCCAAGGCCCCCGAGCCGAGCCATCGCGTGCAGAAAGAGAAGCAGGCGCCACTGTTTGTCGACAGCGCGGTTGAAGGCACCTTGCCGCCCATCTCGATTCTTGACCCGGCTGAAAAGAAACAACTCAATTACTCCCCGGAATCCCTGGCGGCCGTCGGCCACCTGCTGGAAATCAAGCTCAAGGAATTCGGCGTCGAGGTCTCGGTTGACTCGATCCACCCCGGCCCGGTGATCACCCGTTACGAAATCCAGCCGGCCGCCGGTGTGAAAGTCAGCCGCATCTCCAACCTGGCCAAGGACCTGGCCCGCTCCCTGGCCGTGACCAGCGTGCGTGTGGTGGAGGTGATTCCCGGCAAGACCACCGTGGGTATCGAGATCCCTAACGAAGACCGCCAGATCGTGCGCTTCTCAGAGGTGCTGTCGACGCCGGAATACGACAACTTCAAATCGCCGGTCACCCTGGCGCTGGGTCACGATATCGGCGGCAAGCCGGTGATCACTGACCTTGCAAAAATGCCTCACTTGTTGGTGGCCGGTACCACCGGTTCCGGTAAGTCGGTGGGCGTGAACGCGATGATCCTGTCGATTCTGTTCAAGTCCGGCCCGGATGACGCCAAGCTGATCATGATCGACCCGAAGATGCTGGAACTGTCGATCTACGAAGGCATTCCGCACCTGCTCTGCCCGGTGGTCACCGACATGAAGGACGCCGCCAACGCCCTGCGCTGGAGCGTTGCCGAGATGGAACGCCGCTACAAGCTGATGGCGAAGATGGGCGTGCGCAACCTGTCGGGCTTCAACGCCAAGGTCAAGGAAGCCCAGGACGCCGGCACGCCGTTGACCGACCCGCTGTACAAGCGCGAAAGCATCCACGACGAAGCGCCATTGTTGAGCAAGCTGCCGACCATCGTGGTCGTGGTCGATGAATTCGCCGACATGATGATGATCGTCGGCAAGAAGGTTGAAGAACTGATCGCCCGTATCGCCCAGAAGGCGCGAGCGGCCGGTATCCACTTGATCCTCGCCACCCAGCGCCCATCGGTGGATGTGATCACCGGTCTGATCAAGGCCAACATCCCGACGCGCATGGCGTTCCAGGTATCAAGCAAGATCGACTCGCGCACCATCATCGACCAGGGCGGCGCCGAGCAATTGCTGGGCCATGGTGACATGCTCTACATGCCGCCAGGCACCAGCCTGCCGATCCGCGTGCACGGCGCCTTTGTCTCCGATGATGAGGTTCACCGCGTGGTGGAAGCCTGGAAGCTGCGCGGCGCCCCGGAATACAACGACGATATCCTGGCGGGTGTCGAAGAGGCCGGCAGTGGCTTCGACGGCGGCAGCGGCGGTGGCGACGATGACGCCGAGACCGACGCGCTGTACGACGAAGCCGTGGCATTCGTGCTGGAAAGCCGCCGGGCCTCGATTTCCGCCGTGCAGCGCAAGCTGAAGATCGGCTATAACCGCGCTGCCCGCATGATCGAAGCCATGGAACACGCCGGCGTCGTCACCGCAATGAACACCAACGGCTCGCGTGAAATCATCGCCCCCGGGCAGATGCGCGACTGATCCCGTGCTGCGTGGCAATACGCGGCACGTCCTGACTACTCAATGAGGACTCCCATGCGCCTTATCCGCATGCTGTTGTTGCCGGCCCTGGCCCTGACCGCTGTTTCGGCTCACGCTGACCCGGCTTCGGTGGCCAGCCTGAAGAACCTGCTGGACAAATCCCAGACCCTGACCGCGCGCTTCTCCCAGCTGACCCTGGATGCCGGTGGCACCCAGTTGCAGGAAACCGCGGGGGAGATGGCCGTGCAGCGCCCAGGGCTGTTCTACTGGCACACCGAGGGCAAGGCCGAGCAGACCATCGTTTCCGATGGCCAGAAGGTTACCCTGTGGGACCCGGACCTGGAGCAGGCCACCATCAAGAAGCTGGACCCACGCCTGAACCAGACTCCAGCGCTGCTGCTGTCGGGTGATGTGTCGAAAATCAACGACAGCTTTGACATCACCTCCAAGCAGACCAGCAACGTCATCGAGTTCACCCTCAAGCCCAAATCCAAGGACACGCTGTTTGACACGCTGTCCCTGTCGTTCGGCAACGGCGTGATCAACAACATGCGCCTGGTCGACAGTGTGGGCCAGCGCACCGATATCCTGTTCAGCGGGGTCAAGGCCAACCAGCCGGTACCTGCGTCCAAGTTCAAGTTCGACATCCCCAAGGGTGCCGACGTGATCCAGGAATAAACTGCCCAGAGGTTTCAAACGCTGCCCATGGACCTGTTTCGAAGTGACCCGATTGCCCAGCCCCTGGCCGCACGCTTGCGCTCGACCAACCTGGATGAGTACGTCGGTCAGGAACACCTGCTCGCTCGCGGCAAGCCTTTGCGCGAAGCCCTGGAGCAGGGTGCGCTGCATTCGATGATTTTCTGGGGGCCGCCGGGGGTGGGTAAAACCACCCTGGCACGGCTGCTGGCGAAAGTCTCGGATGCGCACTTTGAAACAGTCTCGGCGGTGCTGGCCGGGGTCAAGGAGATCCGCCAGGCGGTGGAGGTCGCCAAACAGCAGGCTGGGCAGTACGGTAAGCGCACGATTCTGTTTGTCGACGAAGTGCACCGCTTCAACAAGTCGCAGCAGGATGCGTTCCTGCCCTATGTTGAGGACGGCACGCTGATCTTTATCGGCGCCACCACCGAAAACCCCTCGTTCGAACTGAACAATGCCTTGCTCTCGCGGGCGCGGGTCTATGTGCTCAAGAGCCTGGATGAAGGGGCGATGCAAAAGCTGCTGCAGCGTGCCTTGAGCGAAGACAAAGGCCTGGGCAAGCGCCAACTGAGCGTCAGCGACGAAGGCTTCAAGATCCTGCTCACCGCCGCCGATGGCGACGGCCGACGTTTTCTCAATCTGCTGGAGAACGCCTCCGACCTCGCCGAAGATGGCAGCGAAATTGGCGTCGACCTGTTGCAGAGCCTGCTCGGTGACACCCGTCGTCGTTTCGATAAGGGCGGCGAAGCCTTCTACGACCAGATCTCGGCGCTGCATAAATCCGTACGCGGCTCCAACCCGGACGGTGCGCTGTACTGGTTTGCGCGGATGATCGACGGCGGCTGCGACCCGTTGTACCTGGCCCGCCGCGTGGTACGCATGGCCAGCGAAGACATCGGCAACGCCGACCCCCGCGCACTGAGCCTGTGCCTGGCCGCGTGGGACGTGCAGGAACGCCTCGGCAGCCCGGAAGGCGAGTTGGCGGTAGCGCAGGCCATCACTTATCTGGCCTGCGCGCCAAAAAGCAACGCGGTGTACATGGGCTTCAAGTCGGCCCTGCGTGCGGCGGCCGAACACGGCTCCCTCGAAGTGCCGATGCACCTGCGCAATGCGCCGACCAAGTTGATGAAGCAACTGGGCTACGGTGATGAATACCGCTACGCCCACGATGAACCGGACGCCTATGCCGCCGGTGAAGACTACTTCCCCGATGAGCTTGAGCCCTTGCCGCTCTACCAGCCGGTGCCCCGTGGCCTGGAGTTGAAGATCGGTGAGAAGCTCAATCATCTGGCCGCACTCGATCGTTTAAGTCCCAGGCAGCGGAGAAAATCATGATTCCCTTGGTGGTCGCCGTCTCGGCGGGCGGTATCGCGGGTACACTGCTGCGCTTTGCGACGGGTAATTGGATCAGCGCGAATTGGCCCAAGCACTTCTATACCGCGACGCTGGCCGTTAATATCGTGGGCTGCCTGTTGATCGGCGTTTTATATGGCCTGTTCCTGGTGCGCCCCGAAGTACCGATTGAGGTGCGCGCCGGGCTGATGGTTGGCTTTCTTGGCGGCCTGACGACCTTTTCATCCTTTTCACTGGATACCGTACGCCTGCTGGAAAGCGGGCAAGTGCCGCTGGCGATTGGCTACGCTGCCATCAGTGTATTCGGCGGGCTGCTCGCCACCTGGGCCGGCCTGTCCTTGACCAAACTTTGATAAACGAGAGACCGACATGCTCGATTCCAAACTGTTACGTAGCAACCTTCAGGACGTAGCGGACCGCCTGGCATCCCGTGGCTTTGCCTTGGATGTTGCGCGCATCGAAGCGCTGGAAGAACAGCGCAAGACCGTCCAGACCCGCACCGAAGCACTGCAGGCTGAGCGTAATGCGCGTTCCAAGTCCATCGGTCAGGCCAAGCAGCGCGGCGAAGACATCGCGCCGTTGATGGCGGACGTCGAGCGCATGGGCACCGAGCTGTCCGACGGCAAGGTCGAGCTGGAGGGCATTCAGTCCGAGCTGGATTCGATCCTGCTGGGCATCCCTAACCTGCCGCACGAGTCCGTGCCGATTGGCGAAGACGAAGACGGCAACGTCGAAGTGCGCCGCTGGGGCACGCCAAAAGCCTTTGATTTCGAGATCAAGGACCACGTCGCCCTGGGCGAATTGACCGGTGGCCTGGACTTTGAGACCGCCGCCAAAATGTCTGGTGCGCGCTTTGCGCTGCTGCGCGGCCCGATTGCGCGCATGCACCGCGCCCTGGCGCAGTTCATGATCAACCTGCACACCGGCGAACATGGCTACGAAGAGGCCTACACGCCTTACCTGGTTCAGGCGCCCGCACTGATGGGCACCAGCCAGTTGCCGAAGTTTGAAGAGGACCTGTTCAAGATCAGCCGCGATGGCGAAGCCGATCTGTACCTGATCCCGACGGCCGAAGTGTCGCTGACCAATATCGTGGCCGGCGAGATCCTCGACGCCAAGCAACTGCCGATCAAGTTCGTCGCCCACAGCCCGTGCTTTCGCAGTGAAGCCGGTGCGTCGGGGCGTGACACGCGCGGCATGATCCGTCAGCACCAGTTCGACAAAGTCGAGATGGTCCAGGTGGTTGAGCCGTCGACCTCCATGCAAGCCCTGGAAGGCCTGACCGCCAACGCCGAACGCGTGCTGCAACTGCTGGAGCTGCCGTACCGCGTCCTGGCGCTGTGCACCGGCGACATGGGCTTCAGCGCCGTGAAGACCTACGACCTCGAAGTATGGGTGCCGAGCCAGGACAAGTATCGCGAGATCTCGTCGTGCTCCAACTGCGGTGATTTCCAGGCCCGTCGCATGCAGGCGCGTTTCCGCAACCCGGAAACCGGCAAGCCGGAACTGGTACACACCCTTAACGGCTCCGGTCTGGCAGTAGGCCGTACCCTGGTCGCCGTGCTGGAAAACTACCAGCAGGCCGACGGTTCGATCCGTGTGCCGCAGGTGCTCAAGCCGTACATGGCGGGCGTCGAGGTCATCCGCTAAATGGAATTTCTGCCGCTGTTTCATAACCTGCGCGGCAGTCGCGTGCTGGTGGTCGGTGGTGGGGAGATTGCCTTGCGCAAATCCCGGCTGCTGGCCGACGCCGGTGCCGTGCTGCGAGTGGTTGCTCCCCAGATCGAAGACCAGTTGCGTGAGCTGGTGCTGGGCAGTGGCGGGGAACTGATTTTGCGCGGTTATCAGGAGGCCGACCTCGACGGTTGCACCCTGATCATCGCCGCGACCGACGACGAGCCCCTGAATGCGCAAGTCTCCAGCGAGGCCAAGCGTCGTTGCGTACCGGTCAATGTGGTGGACGCGCCGGCCCTGTGCAGCGTGATTTTCCCGGCGATCGTCGACCGCTCGCCGTTGGTGATTGCAGTGTCCAGCGGCGGCGATGCGCCAGTGCTGGCACGCTTGATCCGCGCCAAACTGGAAACCTGGATTCCGTCCACTTACGGCCAATTGGCCGGGTTGGCGGCGCGTTTTCGGGCCCAGGTCAAGGGGCTGTATCCGGACGTGCAGCAGCGCCGTGCGTTCTGGGAAGAAGTGTTCCAAGGCCCGATTGCCGACCGCCAGTTGGCCGGGCAGGGCGACGAGGCCGAGCGCCTGTTGATCGACAAAGTCAACGGCGCACCGCCGCACGCGCCGGGTGAAGTCTACCTGGTGGGCGCGGGCCCCGGTGATCCGGACCTGCTGACCTTCCGTGCGCTGCGCCTGATGCAGCAGGCTGATGTGGTGCTGTACGACCGTCTGGTGGCCCCGGCGATTCTTGAGCTATGCCGACGTGATGCCGAGCGTGTGTACGTCGGCAAGCGTCGCGCGGACCATGCCGTGCCGCAGGACCAGATCAACCAGCAACTGGTGGATTTGGCCAGGCAGGGCAAGCGCGTGCTGCGCCTCAAGGGCGGCGACCCGTTTATTTTTGGGCGCGGGGGCGAAGAGATCGAGGAACTGGCGGCCCACGGCATCCCGTTCCAGGTGGTGCCTGGCATTACGGCCGCCAGCGGCTGCGCGGCGTATGCCGGGATTCCGCTGACCCACCGTGACTATGCGCAGTCGGTACGCTTTATCACCGGTCACCTGAAGAACGGTACTTCGGATCTGCCTTGGCAGGACCTGGTCGGGCCCTCACAAACGCTGGTGTTCTACATGGGCTTGATTGGCTTGCCGATCATCTGTGAGCAGTTGATCAAGCATGGACGCGCCGCCGATACCCCGGCGGCGTTGATCCAGCAGGGCACCACGTCCAACCAGCGCGTGTTCACCGGCACCCTGGCGGACTTGCCTCGCATGGTGGCGGAGCATGAAGTGCATGCGCCGACACTGGTGATCGTGGGTGAGGTGGTGGTATTGCGCGAGAAACTGAAGTGGTTTGAAGGCGCTCAGTCCCAGGTGTGAGGCTTAAAAGCATCGGGAGCAAGCCACCTCCCACCTTTGGAACGCATTCCAGGTGTGGGAGGTGGCTTGCTCCCGATGCGGCCATCCATCACACCCTATCTTTTGGATCAGCTCCAAACCCCTGAACCCACCAGCCGCGCCCGATCATGCTTGCCCTCAAACCGCTGCAACGGCCCTTTCGGCACAATTGCCGTCGGATTGATCGTACGATGGCTGGCGTAGTAATGCCCCTTGATGTGCTCGAAATCCACGGTCTCGGCCACGCCAGGCCACTGGTACATCTCCCGCAGCCAATTGGACAGGTTCGAATAGTCCGCGATCCGCCGCAGATTGCATTTGAAGTGGCTGTAATACACCGCATCAAAGCGAATCAGCGTGGTAAACAAGCGCACGTCCGCCTCGGTCAGGTGTTCGCCGGCCAGGTAACGATGGTCGTCCAGGTGCCGTTCCAGATGATCCAACTCGGCAAACACATCATCAAACGCGCTTTCATACGCTTGCTGTGATGTGGCGAAGCCTGCGCGATATACGCCGTTGTTTACGGCCGGGTAGATGCGTTCGTTCAACGAATCGATGGTTGCGCGCAGCGGCTGGGGGTAGAAATCCAGCGTGTTGCCGGTCAGCCCGTTGAACGCGCTGTTGAACATGCGAATGATCTCGGCGGATTCATTGCTCACAATGCGCTTGAGCTGCTTGTCCCACAGCACGGGCACGGTGACGCGGCCGGTGTAGTCGGCCGTGTCGGCGGTGTAGCGCTGGTGCATATAGGTAAAGTCGTCGAGGGCATCGCCGGTGGAACCGTGAGCCTTATCGAACGTCCAGCCGTTTTCCAGCATCAGCCAACTGACCACGGACACGTCGATCAAGCTTTCCAGGCCCTTGAGCTTGCGCATGATCAGCGTGCGGTGGGCCCAAGGGCACGCCAAGGACACGTAGAGGTGATAGCGACCGGCCTCGGCCTTGAAGCCACCTTCGCCGCTCGGGCCAGGCTGGCCATCGGCGGTCACCCAGTGGCGGCGCTGGGCCTGTTCGCGCTGGAAAGCGCCGTCCGCGCTACTTTCGTACCACTGGTCTTTCCAGTGTCCTTCGATCAGCAAACCCATGATTGGCTCCTCAACTAATAAGCGTTGGAGCCCAGTCTAAAGGGATGAGTTCGAACTAAAAGCGCAAAGACTGCGGGTGAATAATCGATTAAATCGATCTGTCCCGTGCATCCCAGTACTGCCGGGCCAATTCGAACGCCTGTTCCCGTGATTGCCCCAGGCCACGCAAGGCCAGGGCCATGGTGGCGATCAGCGCCAGTTGCGGGTAGCTGTCCTCGACGTCGCCACGCCACAGCGCTTTCAGATGCTCGGGTTCCAGGGTCGCCGGTTTGACGTGGCGCTGGGCGGAGAGGGCGGGCCATTCTTCATCCCAGCTGGCGCCGCCGGTGGTGCCGTAGAGGTGGCTGGCCGTGTCCGGGTTGATCTCGATTTCGCCGCCGTCACCCTTCACCACAATCACGTTGTCGCCAAGCAGGCCGCTGGCATCGCGGTGAACGCCCTGATAACCCGGATGGAAAATACTTTGCAGGCCGCAGCGCGCATTCAGCGGGTTGAGCAGGCGCGCCAGGGAGTGGATCGGCGAGCGCAGGCCCAGGGTGTTGCGCAGGTCGATCATGCGTTGCAACTGCGGCGCCCAGTCGCCCAGCGGGATAAATGCCAGGTTGCCTTGCTCGTAGGCACTTTCGACCTGCTGCCAATTGCGGCACAGCGGGATCTGCAGGGTGTGCAGCAATTGCTCGGTGTACAACCGGCCGGCCGTATGAGCGCCGCCGCCGTGCATGAGAATGCGCACGCCGTTGTGTGCCAGGCATTTGGCCGCCAGCAGGAACCACGGCAGATGGCGTTTTTTACCGGCGTAGGTCGGCCAGTCGATAGCCACATTCAGCGCGGGTGCGTTCAAGCGTTCGCGCACGGCTTCGGTGAAACCGGCGAGCTCTTCCGGGCTTTCTTCCTTGTGGCGCAGCAGCATGAGGAAGGCGCCGAGCTGGGTGTCTTCGACTTTTTCGTCGAGCAGCATGCCCATGGCTTCGCGAGCTTCCTCGCGGGTGAGGTTGCGCGCGCCGCGCTTGCCTTTGCCCAGGATGCGCACGAACTGCGCAAACGGGTGCTCGGCCGGTGTTTCAAGAGTGAGTGGGGCAAAGTCGGTCATAAGCAATTCGTCGGCCGGGGCAGGCCCGCCAGCTTGGCGGCGAGTTTGGCGGGAGTGCCATTGAACAGTTTGTTGAGATGCAGGCTGTTGCCCTTTTCCGGGCCCAGCTTCAGGGCGGTGTACTTGATCAGCGGGCGTGTGGCCGGGGACAGCTGGTACTCGGCATAAAACCCGCGCAGCAGTTCAAGGATTTCCCAGTGGGCCGGGGTCAGTTCCAGGTGTTCGGCGGCGGCCAGGGCATGGGCCACCTCGTGAGACCAATCGTTCAGGTCGACGAGATAGCCGTCCTTGTCCAGTTCGAGGCGGCGCTCGCCCAGGGTCAGGGTGTTCATAGCCAGGTGTTGACCTTGTCGTAGTCGATCGACAGTTGCACGAAACCTGGGTAGTCCACGCTGTCGGCCCAGTCCGGCAGCGGCAGATTGCGCGCCTGCATGTCTTCGGCCAGCACGAACACCTTCACGCCTTTGATTTGCAGGGCCGGAGTGTGCAGCCCATAGGCGCCGTCGCCGCAGAGCAGGATCGCGTCTTTGCTGCCACACACGCGCAGGCAACTGTCGAGTCGGCTATCGGTGAATGGAGAGTGAGACACCACATGTAAAGTCGACATCAGAGGGTAATCACCTGGTCGTAACGGTCAATCAGTTGGGCGATTGCGTCGTTGCTCAACGGTTGCGCATCGGTGGGAGGGGTAAGGCCGCGGGCGGCCAGGCTATGGCGGCAGGCGAACACGTCGTCAATGCCGAACAGCCCCAATGCCTGCAGGTTAGCGCTGAGGTCTTTTTGCTGCACGGCCTTGGCGTTCTGGTGCGGTGCCAACTGGAACACGCCATCGTCCATAAACAGCAGGCCGATGGGCAGATCAAACGCGCCACCGGCCAACACGATATCCAGCGCCTCGCGCGCGCTCGGCCCGGACCACGGCGCCTGGCGACTGATCACCAATAAGGATTTGGACATGTCACGGCCCTCCAAAACAGATCAGGCGGTCGGCAGCCTGGATCGCATCATGCAACTGCCCCAGGCCCGACAGCGCCCACGGCGCGTCCAGGTTGATCGCGCTGCGTTGATAGCGCGTGGCCTCTTCGCTGTTGAGCACGCCACGGCGCAACGCGGCGGCGATGCACACCACGCCGTCGAGCTGGTGTTGGCTGACGAACTCACGCCATTGTCGGGCAATGTCTTGCTCATCCTGGGGCGCAACGATGGTGTTGGATGCGCTGTACACGCCATCCTGATAAAAAAACAGCCGCACAATCTCGTGGCCGCCGGCCAGAGCCGCCTGGGCGAACAGCAAGGCGCGGCGCGAGGAGGGTGCGTGGGCCGCGGAATACAAGGCAATCGCAAACTTCATGGAACACTCGGCAAGCAAACGTGAGCCAATGATAAAGCCGCCGCCGCGAAAAAGCCCGCCGTGATCAAAACGGTCACTGCCGGTGACTGTTCCGGCGATTGCCGGTAGGGCCAAGGCTGCCTAGTCTGTGGTCAGTCGAATCGCAAATGGAGTTCGTATGTCAGGTCCCTTGGCGTCCCTCAAAGTGTTGGATTTTTCTACCTTGCTGCCCGGCCCGTTCGCATCGTTGATGCTCGCGGACATGGGCGCCGAGGTGCTGCGTATCGAATCGCCCACGCGTATGGACCTGTTGCGTGTGCTGCCGCCCCATGACCGGGGCACGTCGGCGGGCCATGCCTACCTCAACCGCAATAAGCGCAGCCTGGCGCTGGACCTCAAGCAGCCCGAAGCGCTGGAGATCGTGCGCGCGCTGGTCACAGGCTACGACATCGTGCTGGAACAGTTTCGCCCCGGCGTGATGGAGCGCCTGGGCCTGGGGTATGAGGCGTTGAAGGCGATCAACCCAAGGTTGATCTATGTGTCGATCACCGGCTATGGCCAGACCGGCCCCTATAAGGATCGTGCCGGCCACGATATCAACTACCTGGCCCTGGCGGGGCTGGCCAGCCACACCGGGCGCCAGGGCAGCGGGCCGTTGCCGTTGGGCGTGCAACTGGCGGACGTGGGCGGCGGTTCTTTGCACGCGGTGGTGGGGTTGTTGGCGGCCGTGATCGCCCGACAGCAGAGCGGGGTGGGGCAATACCTGGATGTGAGCATGACCGACTGCTCATTCAGCCTCAACGCTATGGCGGGTGCGGGTTACCTGGCGTGCGGGGTAGAGCCTGGGTGGGAAAAACACGCGCTTAATGGGGGCAGCTTCTACGATTACTACCGATCCCGCGATGGCCGCTGGATGTCGGTCGGCAGCCTGGAGCCGGCGTTTATGCAGCAGTTATGCATGGCGTTAGGGCGGCCCGAGTTGGCTGCGTGGGGCCTGGACCCGGAGCGACAACCGGCGCTGAAACAGGCGTTGCAGGTGGAATTCGAGACGCGCAGTTTTGACGAACTGTGTGTGCTGTTTGCCGAGCTGGATGCGTGTGTGGAGCCCGTGTTGAGTTTCGCCGAGGCGGCGGAACATCCCCAATTGAAAGCGCGCGAACTGGTGAGCCAAGTACCCCGGGGCGATGGCTCGACACAGGCGCAACTGGCCTGCCCGCTGAAGTTTTCCGAGGGGTTGCCGGCGCCTCGGCATATGGGTGTCGCGGTGGGTGCGCACAGTGATGAGGTGTTGGCGCAGTTGGGGCTGAGTGCTCAGCGCATAGCCGAACTGCGGCACGCCAAGGTGGTTGGGTGACTGATCTGGCGCTATCGGGGGCTTGCTCCCCATAAGGTCCCTATTCCACCCGGGTTTCCCCGGTAAACACCAGGGTCTGCCGACACCGCCTGCACAAATACCGCCGCCCCTGGCCCACCATTCCATGGCGCTGCGGCGAAAATGGAAAGTCGCTGTCGGCACACGGGCAACGGTAGATGTAGCGCGTCACCTGGCGGCGTTTCACGGCATAGGTGTGACAACGGTCCGGCGGCAGTTCGTAGACCCCACGCATGATCAATTGCCATTCCTCGCCATGGGGCTGGATGCGTTCGCCGAATAATTGGTGAGCGATCAGGTGCGCCACTTCGTGGGCTACGGTCTGCTTCAGGAAATGTTGGCTGTTTTCACGGTACAGCTGTGGGTTGAAGCGCAGCAGGTTCTCGTGCAAATGCGCGACACCGGCTTTTTGGCCCCGCAGCTTGAGGCTGACCTGGGGGCGTTTGAAGCTTCGTTTGAAAAAGAATTCGGCTTGCAGGAAACACTCTTCTACGCGGGTATTGAGTTGCTCGGGCATGCTGTACCTATCTCCAGAGAGGCCCAGTATGCCGCACAACCGTGTGTTTCCGAATCTGTCAGGCGCCGAATGGTCGTGCATCACGCACAAAGCCACCTTGCGGTGGCTTTGCCTTGGGGGTTGTCGGGTCAGTTGGTATAAATCGGGCCTACGCCCAGGCCCCAGACGATCACGGTGAACGCCATGATCGCTACCAGCACCACAAGGCCTACAGCCAGCACCGAGCTGGAAAACAGAAAGCCTTCGTCCGGATCGATGTTCATGAAGGTCGGCAACCCTACATACAGCAGGTACACCGTGTAGCAGATCGCCGCCGTGCCCACGACCATGCCCAGCCACATATGCGGGTACAGCGCGGCCAGCCCGCCGATAAACAGTGGCGTGGCGGTGTAGGTGGCAAAGGCCACGCAGCGCGCCATGCTGGGGCTGGCATCATAGGTGCGCGCCATCCAATGAATGAAGGCGCCCATCACCGCCACGCCGCCGAGCATGGCCGCGTACGACATGATGGTCATCCATAACGCGCTTTCCTGGGTCAGCATCACCGGCGCGCGGTTGCCGATGACCCAGCCGACCTGGGTGGTGCCGATAAACGCTGAAATCGCGGGGATCGCCGCGAGAATCAGGGTGTGAGTGAAGTACATGTGGCCGATGCTTTCTTCTTTATCGCCACGGATTTCCCGCCATTCCTGGTCGGGATGGGTAAACAGCCCCACGACGTGATGGATCATGCCAGTCACTCCTGTCGTTATTACCATCGCCCCCCATCGGAGCGCCCACGGGCCAAATGGCCTGAAAGGTCTGGATATGTGTGCGACCTCATGTCGCAGTATAGGAAGGTATGACCGGAATGACTGTAGGGCCTTTAGAGCAAATCGCGCTGTAAATACCGGGCGTAATCGCGCCGAGGTCTGTGGCAGGCATGCATTTTAATGGGGGAGGTAGCTTGCTCCCGATGGCAGTGGGTCGGTTAATAAACAGGCGCCCGATATAACGCGTCGGGAGCAAACCCCGCCCACCATGGAACTCGGTCGTTCATGAAGGTAAAATGCTGCGCTTTTCGTCACACACCTTTAGCGGATCCAAGCGCCATGGGCACTCTTACGGTCAACCAGAACAAACTGCAAAAACGCCTGCGCCGCCTGGCCGGTGAAGCGGTCGCCGATTTTAATATGATCGAGGATGGCGACAAGGTCATGGTTTGCCTCTCTGGCGGCAAAGACAGCTACACCATGCTCGACGTGCTGTTGCACCTGCAAAAGGTCGCGCCGATCAAGTTCGAGATCGTCGCCGTCAACATGGACCAGAAACAACCGGGCTTTCCCGAGCATGTGCTGCCGGCCTATCTGAAAGCGCTGGGCATCGAGTACCACATCGTCGAAAAAGACACGTATTCGGTGGTCAAGGAGCTTATTCCGGAAGGCAAGACCACCTGCTCGCTGTGCTCGCGCCTGCGCCGTGGCACGCTCTATACGTTTGCCGACGAAATCGGCGCGACCAAGATGGCCCTGGGTCATCACCGTGACGATATCGTCGAGACCTTCTTCCTGAATATGTTCTTCAACGGCTCGCTCAAGGCCATGCCGCCCAAGCTGCGTGCCGATGACGGACGCAATGTGGTGATTCGCCCACTGGCGTATTGCAACGAGAAGGACATCCAGGCCTACTCCGACCTCAAGCAGTTCCCCATCATCCCGTGCAACCTGTGTGGCTCCCAGGAAAACCTGCAGCGCCAGGTGGTCAAGGAGATGCTGCTGGATTGGGAAAGCAAGACGCCAGGCCGTACCGACAGTATCTTTCGCAGCCTGCAGAACGTGATCCCGTCGCAGTTGGCCGACCGCAACCTGTTCGACTTCACCAGCCTGAAAATTGATGAGACCGCGGCGTCGCGTTTCGTCAATGTTGTGAACCTCTAACGTTTTTCAACGCTCTGAAAGACGGCGCTCACAGGCGCCGTTTTCATTTTCTATCCCCAGGAGAGGGCATGCGCGATTACAAGTGGCTGCACGAATATTGTCTGAACCGCTTTGGTTCAGCGGCCGAGTTGGACGCCCATCTGCCTGTACCCAAGACCCCTGCGCAATTGCGCAGGATCAGTGATGACCGCTATCTGTCTACCCTGGCTTTGCGGGTATTCCGTGCGGGCTTGAAGCACAGCGTGGTGGACGCCAAATGGCCGGCGTTCGAGCAGGTGTTTTTCGGTTTCGACCCGGAAAAAGTCGTGCTGATGGGGGCCGAGCACCTTGAGCGCCTGATGCAGGACACGCGGATCATCCGGCACCTGGGCAAGCTCAAGAGCGTACCGCGCAACGCGCAGATGATCCTCGACATTGAGCAGGAGAAGGGCAGCTTCGGTGCGTTTATCGCCGACTGGCCGGTGACCGACATCGTCGGGTTGTGGAAGTACCTGAGCAAACACGGCCATCAACTGGGCGGGCTGTCGGCGCCGCGTTTCCTGCGCATGGTCGGCAAGGACACGTTCGTGCCGAGCTATGACGTAGTGGCGGCCCTGAACGCACAGAAAATCGTCGACAAGGCCCCCACCAGCCTGCGCGATTTGGCAACGGTGCAGGGCGCGTTCAACCAGTGGCACGCCGAGAGTGGGCGGCCGATGTGCCAGTTGTCGATGATGCTGGCGTATACGGTGAATCACTGAGGCTCAGGTGAGGCTGCCGCCAGCCGCCGGTTCAACTGATGCCGCCAGCGTACGTACAGCAGCGCCGTACAAAACACCGCCAGACTCGCCAGCATCTCCAGCACCCCGAACCCCTGCCGGTTCGGGTCATAGGCCGCCAGCGCGCCCTTGATGAAATACAGGTTCACCACAAAGCACATCCACGAATGCCCTCGTGCGCTGCCGACCAAGATCCCCGGCGCCAGCACCAGCAGTGGCACCAGTTCGATCAGCAGGATCACCCACGGCCGTGCGCCATGCAGGTCGGCCACAAACAGGTAATACACGCACAACAACCCCACCAGGGCGAAGAACGCCAGCAGGCTCAGCGCCCGAGCAACCTTGACACGCGGCTCCAGCCACGCCTGGGGCGGCAGAACCTTAGGTTTTCTGGCCACGGCCGTTCTCCAGCAGCGTGGCGGTGGTGGCCAGGCGCAGGCCCAAGGCCCGGCACAGCGCGATTTCATGTTGATCGAGCAGGCGCTTGCCGTCTGGCCCGGAATGGTGGCTGGCGCCATACGGCGTGCCGCCGCCTTGGGTGTCGAGCAAGGCTTGTTCGCTGTAGGGCAGGCCGGTAATCAGCATGCCGTGATGCAACAACGGCAACAGCATCGACATCAGTGTGGTTTCCTGGCCGCCGTGCAGGCTGGCGGTGGACGTAAACACCCCGGCCGGCTTGCCGACCAGCGCGCCGGTGAGCCACAGGTTGCTGGTGCCGTCGAGGAAGTACTTGAGCGGCGCGGCCATGTTGCCGAAACGTGTCGGGCTGCCCAGGGCCAGGCCCGAGCAGTGCTTGAGGTCGTCGAGGCTCGCATACAACGCGCCTTCGTCCGGAATGCTCGGCGCCACGGCTTCACACTCGGTGGAGATCGCCGGCACGGTACGCAAGCGCGCTTCCATCCCGCCTTGCTCGATGCCCCGGGCAATTTGCCGGGCCATTTCACTGACCGAGCCGTTGCGGCTGTAATACAACACCAGCACGTACGCAGTGGTCACGGCAGAATCTCCAGCAGGTTTTCCGGTGGGCGGCCAATGACGGCCTTGTCGGCGGTTTCCAGGATCGGGCGTTCCATCAACTTGGGGTGCGCGGCGATAGCGGCGATCAGTTGCGCTTCGCTGAGGCTGGCGTCGGCCAGGTTGAGGCTTTTGTATTCGTCTTCGCCAGTGCGCAGCAATTGGCGCGCGTTGAGCCCGAGCTTGGCGAGCAGGGCCTTGATTTGCGCGGCGTTCAGTGGGGTTTCCAGGTAGCGCACGACGGTGGGAGTGAGGCCGCGCGCTTCGAGCAGTTCGAGCGCACCGCGGGATTTCGAGCAGCGCGGGTTGTGATAAAGCGTCAGATCGGTCATGTGCGGGTCGCATCTTGCGTAAGGTGGCGAGTATTCTACCCGCGCGGCGCCCCGTCCTTAAACCGTAAGAGGCGATAGCTCGCAGCCAACGTTCATTTTTGCGAAGGATTACCCCATGACAAGTCGACTGATCGGTGCATTGGCGATCATTACAACCCTGCTGCTCAGCGGCTGCGGGAATGACTACGGTGTTGACCAGTACGGTCAGAAAGTCGCGGCCCAACGTTTGGACAAGCAATGGCTGGTGGTCAACTACTGGGCGGAGTGGTGTGGCCCGTGCCGCACGGAAATCCCTGAACTCAACGCCCTGGCCGAACAACTCAAGGCGCAGAACGTGGGGGTGTTCGGGGTCAACTTCGACAATGTGCAGGGGGAAGAGCTGAAGGCGGCCAGCGACAAACTGGGCATCAAGTTCACCGTACTGGCGCAGAACCCGGAAGGGATCTTTGATATTCCGCGCAGCGAAGCACTGCCGGTCACCTACATCATCGATGACAAAGGCAAGGTGCGTGAGCAGCTGATGGGTGAGCAGACGGCGCAGGGCGTACTGGCCAAGCTCAAGGCCTTGCGCGGTTAAAGCAACACCTCAAATCAAACGTGGGAGGAGCAAGCCCCTCCCACATTTGGATCTCGATCCAGTCGGAGTCAGGATCAGCCTTCTTCAAGCCACAAGCGAATCGGCTTGCCCTCGGCCGGCCAGAACCGTGTCTGTTCGATCGGCGAGATGTCCCAGCGCTGCACGCCTCGCAGGGCCTGGAAGAAGCGGTTTTCCTGCTCCATCAAGGCTTCGCCGCACAGCTTGCGGGTGCTGCCCAGCGTGCCGAAGGTGAGCGTGTTGCCGTCCAGGGTGTACGGTGCAAACCAGTGGTTGCAACCGCCATTGCCATAGGCGCGACCATCGGCGCCGAGGGTCACGGTCAGGTGCGCGTAATCCATCAATGGCCGCTCACCGATCCACTCCACCACGTAGCTGTGATCTTGCTTGAGTTTTACCCCGTCACCGGCGCAGCCATTCAGGGCCGCCCCGATGGCGGCGAGCAGCAGCAAGCGTTTCATTGCGCAGCCTGCTGGCATTTCGGGCAGCGGTGCTTGTCGCCTTCGCTGGTCCAGCCCAGTTCTTTGATACGCGCGTTGGCGGCGGGTTGCAGCGGCTCTTTGGTCAGCTTGGTTTCCACCGCGAATTCAAACTCCAGCACGCTGTCGCAGCTGTCGCAGTTGACCTTCCAGGTGTGAATTTCCAATTCGCCGAATTTGGGCCCCTGAGCCATGGCGACCCATTGGCCGGCCGGGCGGATGGAGTAGCGCGCATCGCCTTCGACGGTCAGGCGCATCGACAGGGTTTTACTGCCGCGCAGGGTGACGATCAGTACGTCGCCATGCTTGATCGAACCACCGTTGCCGGTGACTTGGTAACGGCCCGGCACCAGGGCGCGGCATTCGATCAGGGTGTGTTGCGGGCTCAGCAAGCTGAAGCGGAAATCGTGTTCGGCCATGGATCCTCCAAATAGGCGCGGCATCCTATCACGGGTGCCGGCCTATCATGAGCCTGGTATGTGACCGCTGATCATCCCTCCACGCGGTTTTGTACCTTGCCGCCGGCCCATGCGGCAATGTTGCTCAGCGTGGTGCCGGCAATCGCCGCCAGCGCTTCGCGGGTAAGGAACGCCTGGTGCGCGGTGATGATCACGTTGGGGAAGGTGAGCAGGCGCGCGAGCACGTCATCTTGCAAGGGCAGGTCGGAGCGATCCTCGAAAAACAACTGGGCTTCTTCTTCGTAGACATCCAGCCCCAGGTAGCCGAGTTGGCCGTCCTTGAGCGCGTCGACCAGCGCCGGGGTGTCCACCAGCCCACCGCGGCCGGTGTTGATCAGCATGGCGCCGGGCTGCATCTGCGCCAGCGAACCTGCGTTGATCAGGTGTTTGCTGTCGGCGGTCAGAGGGCAATGCAGGCTGATGATTTGGGCCTCGGTCATCAGCTCGGGCAGGCTGACATAGCGCGCGCCCAGGGCTTGGACCTGTGGGTTGGGGAAGGGGTCGTAGGCCAGCAATGTGCAGCCGAACCCGGCCATGATCTTGGCGAAGGTCGCGCCGATCTGGCCGGTGCCGACCACGCCGACGGTCTTGCCCACCAGGTCGAAACCGGTCAGGCCGTGCAGGCTGAAGTCGCCGTCGCGGGTGCGGTTGTAGGCGCGGTGCAGGCGGCGGTTGAGGGCGAGGATCAGCGCCACCGCGTGTTCGGCCACGGCGTGGGGCGAGTAGGCCGGTACGCGCACGATGGTCAGGCCCAGGCGTTTGGCGGCGGCCAGATCGACATGGTTATAGCCCGCCGAGCGCAGCGCGATGAGCCCGGTGCCGCCCCGGGCCAGGTGCTCCAGCACCGGGGCGCTGAGGTCGTCGTTGATAAAGGCGCAGACCACTTCGTGGTGTTCGGCCAGGGCCACGGTGTCGAGGTTGAGCCGGGCCGGCTGGAATTGCAGTTCCAGGCCCGCCGGCAAGGGTTCGCCGAGAAAACTGTCGCGGTCGTAGGTTTGGCTGCTGAAAAGAATCACGCGCATCAAAGGCGTCCTTATTGATAAGTTCAGGCGCTGATCCGCGCTTCACTGGCCAGCCGGGCGATGGC
This sequence comes from Pseudomonas sp. S3_A03, assembly GCF_054668275.1. Classification (NCBI taxonomy): domain Bacteria; kingdom Pseudomonadati; phylum Pseudomonadota; class Gammaproteobacteria; order Pseudomonadales; family Pseudomonadaceae; genus Pseudomonas; species Pseudomonas sp. S3_A03. Next base: position 1,684,839 of record NZ_CP162753.1, on the reverse strand, counting down.
CATTTCCAATTCGTCCAGCGCGCTCATGGCCTTGGCATCGTCCTGTTTGAGCAGGGTTTCGGCACGTTGGCAGGCGGCGCGCAGTTGCGGCACGCCACAGTAGCGGGTGGCGCCATGCAGGCGGTGGACGCGTTCGATCAGGGCAAGGTTGTCACTGGCGTCGCGGGCGACGTTGATGGCCTCGCGATCGGCTTCCAGCGAGGCCAGCAACATGGCGAGCATATCCGCCGCCAGGTCAGCCTTGCCGGCGGCCAGGCGCAACCCTTCTTCATGGTCCAGCACCGGCAGTTGCACGCCCGGGCCGAGGCCTTCCGTGGCGCGCTCCGGCCCTTGATTACGCAGGGCCAGGCCCGTCCATTTCAGCACCACCTGCGCCAGTTGCCGTTCGCTGATGGGTTTGGTCAGGTAATCGTCCATGCCGCTTTGCAGCAAGGCCCGTTTTTCATTGGCCATGGCGTGGGCCGTCAAGGCGACTACCGGTAATGGCGTGCCGTGGCGTTCGCTTTCCCACTGGCGAATCGCCTCGGTGCTTTGGCGTCCGTCCATGCCGGGCATTTGCACGTCCATCAACACCAGGTCGTAGGTGTCCTGTTTTACCGCGTCGACCGCTGCATAGCCGCTTTCTACCGCGCGCACCTTCGCGCCCATGTCTTCAAGCAATGTTTGCACCAGCAGCAAGTTCGCCGGGTTGTCGTCCACACACAGCACGCGCGGCGCACGGCTGGCCAGCGGCTCGCCCGGTTCGTTGCGCGACGGGCGCGGGCTGATCAGGTCGGCCAGCGCCCGGCGCAGCTTGCGGGTGCACGCCGGCTTGGCCTGCAACTGGCTATTGGGGTTGGGCACCGATTGGTTGAACAGCATCTGTTCGGTGGTCGGGCACAGGATCAGCACTTTGCAGCCCAGGTGCTCCAAGTCCCACAGATGTTGGTTGAGGCGCTCGGGCGGAATGTCGTTGGCGGTCACGCCGAGCACTGCCAGGTCAATGGCCTGCTCGGTCTGATGGGCGCTGGTGATGCCGTTGGTCAGGCTTTCCAGGGTATTGAACGGCGTGACTTCAAGGCCGCAGTCTTCCAACTGATGCTGTAAGGCCTGGCGTGCCAGCTCATGGTTTTCCAGCACGGCCACGCGATGGCCCAGCAGCGGCGCGCAAGGCAGGTCTTCGACATCATCGCGGGTCTTGGGCAGGCTCAGGCTGATCCAGAACTCCGAGCCTTCGCCCGGCGTACTGTCGACGCCGATTTCACCGCCCATCTGTTCGATCAAACGCTTGGAAATCACCAGGCCCAGCCCGGTGCCGCCCGGCTGGCGCGACAGCGAGTTGTCGGCCTGGCTGAATGCCTGGAACAGCGCGCGCACGTCCTGGCTGGACAGGCCGATGCCCGTGTCCTGCACGCTGATGCGCAGTTGTACGCTGTCTTCCTGTTGGTCCTCGATCATCGCGCGGGCCACGATAGTGCCCTCGCGGGTGAACTTGATCGCATTGCTGATCAGGTTGGTGAGGATCTGCTTGAGCCGCAGCGGGTCGCCCACCAAGGCCAGCGGCGTGTCGCGGTAGACCAGGCTCACCAGTTCCAACTGCTTGGCGTGCGCGGCGGGGGCGAGGATGGTCAGGGTGTCTTGCAACAAATCGCGCAGGTTGAACGGGATGCTGTCGAGCACCAGCTTGCCGGCCTCGATCTTCGAGAAGTCGAGGATCTCGTTGATGATGCCTAGCAGGTTATCGGCGGATTTTTCGATGGTGCCCAGGTAGTCGAGTTGGCGCGGTGTGAGTTCGCTTTTTTGCAGCAAGTGGGTAAAGCCCAGGATGCCGTTGAGCGGTGTGCGGATTTCGTGGCTCATATTGGCCAGGAACTCCGATTTGATACGGCTGGCCTCCAGGGCCTCCTTGCGTGCCAGGTCCAGCTCGATGTTCTGGATTTCGATGGTTTCCAGGTTCTGGCGCACGTCTTCGGTGGCCTGGTCGACGCTGTGTTGCAGTTCTTCCCGGGCGTTTTGCAGGGTTTCGGCCATGCGGTTGATGCCCGAAGCGAGTTGATCCAGCTCCTGGCTGCCCAAGGCGGGCAAGCGGGTTTCCAGGTTGCCGTCCTTGAGTTGAGCCACGGCTTGTTTGATCAAGCCAAGCGGCGAGTTGATGGTGCGGCTGATACGCAACGCCAGGGCCGCGGTAAAAATCAGGCCGATGGCAATCAGCAACAGGCTGGCGAACAGGCTGCGATAGCCGCGCAGCAACATGCCGTTATGGGACAGCTCCACCTCGACCCAGCCCAGCAGGCGGTCGGCCTCATCGGGAATCCAGTCGCCCGCCAGGTTGCGGTGGCGGCCAAATACCGGCATGAGATAGCGAGTGGCGTCGTTGCCGGTGCGCTGCAACAGATGCGAACTGTTGCCGACCGGCGGCTGGTTGAGCATGGTCGGGCCGGCGTGGGCGAGGGGCGCGCGGTCTGGCGCAAGGAAGGACACGGCGCGTACGTCCGGTTGTTCCAGCGATTGGGTGGCGATGCGCTCCAGCAGGTCGGTGTTTTTGCTGCTCAAGGCAGGCGCCACCAGGGGCGCCAATTGCTCGGCGATCATTTCGCCACGTTGCAGCAGTTGGGTCTGCAACTCCGAGAGCTGCATCCAGGTGAAATACCCGCCCAACAGCAAGGCCATCAAGCTGGTCGGTAATAAGGTCAGCAACAGTACGCGGCCTTTTATCCCCATTCTTCTAAGCACGCCACTCTCCTGCTACCACACTGATATCAATCTTCCGCGCCGGCATCCGGCCCGCGCCACCTGCGCAGTGTAGCCATTTGCACGGGGTGGAATCTTGCAAATTAATGACAGAGCGCAATCTTCGGGCCACTCGGTGCCCGGCAGCGATTGCCTGCGGCGGGGTAATCTTGAATAATCAGCGATTGAGAATGACTTGCAGACGCTAATGAATCCCGCAGCCGTTGGCCTACCCCGTATCCTGACCATTGAAGATGACCCTGTGCTGGGCGCGTATGTGCACGAGCACCTTGGGCGCTGCGGCTTTCAGGTGACGTGGTGCCAAAACGGCCAACAAGGCCTGGAGATGGCACGCGCGCAGGCTTTCGACGTGGTGTTGATGGATATCCTGCTGCCGGGGCTGGATGGCTTGTCGGTCCTCACCCATTTGCGCCGCAGTCATTCGATCCCGGTGATCCTTATGTCGGCCCTGGGCGCCGAGGCCGACCGCATCAGCGGTTTTCGCCTGGGGGCCGATGATTACCTGCCCAAACCCTTCAGCATGGTCGAGCTGCGCGTGCGCATCGAGGCCATCCTGCGTCGGGTGGCCCTGGATCGCCGCCCCGCGCCGACCCTGGCACCGCTACGTGAGGATGCGCACAGCCTGCGTTTGGACGATGAACAGTGGGATGTGTTTTATCAGGAGCGCTGGGCCGGCCTGACCCGCAGCGAATATCGTCTGCTGGAAACCCTGCATCGCAATGCCGAAGAAGTCCTCAGCAAGGCTTTTCTTTATCAACAGGTGCTGCAACGTGGTTATGCACCCCATGACCGCAGCCTCGACATGCATGTCAGCCAGATCCGTCGCAAGCTCAAGGCCATCGGCTATAGCGAGCGCGAAGTGCGCACGGTGTGGGGCAAGGGCTATGTGTTGAGCGGTCATGACGACGGGCTTTAAGGCTTCGCTCAAACGGCTGCCGGGCAAGCACTCGTTATTCTGGAAGCTGGCCTGCCTGTTGATCGCCTTCTGTTTGCTGATGATTTGGCTCAGTTGGTCCTGGGGCCGGTACATGGAGCAGCAGAACGCGTACCTGTCCGACGAGGCGAGGGTCACCTTGAGTGGTTATGCCGCCGGCGCCGAACAGGCCTGGAACCGTGACGGCAACGCCGGCGTTGACGCGTGGTTGCAGGCGATGCGCCAGCGTGAAAGCACCTGGGTGGGCGTGATCGGCAATGACTTGCAGTCGTTGAGCAGCTATCCACTGAGCGACACCGAAAGCCAGCGCCTGACATTCCTGCGCGGCCTGGATTGGCCGGTGAGTCGTCACATAAAGGGCTTGCCGTGGTTGAAGATCCCATTTGCGGTCGACCCAGGTGTCGGCTCGCTTGTGATCGAATTGCCGCAGCGCTTTATGCCGGGGCGTTACCAAGTGTTCTGGCGCGTCGTAACCAACGGCGTGATTCCCGGCCTGTTTACCTTGCTGCTGTGCATTGGCTTGTATCGGTTGCTGATCATGCCCCTCAATCAGTTGCGCGAGCAGGCCAATGCCTGGCGTGCCGATCAGTTGAACACGCGGCTGTCCCATGACGCGACCAGTCGCCAGGATGAATTGGGTGAGCTTGGTCGGGCCTTTGACCATATGTCCGAGCGCTTGCAGGGGACGATGGTTTTGCAGCAGCAGTTGCTGCGCGACATGTCCCATGAACTGCGCACGCCATTGAGCCGCCTGCGCGTGGCGTGTGACAGTGAGCAGGACCTGACGCAACTGCGCGACCGGCTGGGGCGGGAGATAGACGCCATGCAACGCCTGGTGGAAGACAGCCTGCAACTGGCTTGGCTGGATGCCGAGCGGGCACCGCTGCCCAAGGAGGATATTCAACTACAGGCCCTGTGGGACATGCTGCGCGAGAACGCGTGTTACGAAAGTGATTGGCCTGCGTCACGCCTGCCGTGCCTATTGGCCACTGACTGTTGGGTGCGGGGCAACCTGAATGCCCTGGCCCAGGCCCTGGAAAATATCCTGCGCAACGCTATCCGCCATTCCCCGGACGGCGGCGTTGTGTGCCTGGATGGACGGCGCGATGGCGCGTATTGGCACCTGTGGCTGGAAGACCAGGGTGCAGGGATCGATGAGCGGGATCTTGAGCGGATCTTTGCGCCGTTTACTCGCTTGGATGGCTCGCGGCCCGGCGACGGAGGGTTTGGGTTGGGGCTGAGCATTGCACGCAACGCGGTGCAGCGTCAGGACGGCAGCCTATGGGCGGAAAATACCGGCCAAGGCCTGCGGGTGCACCTGCGGTTACCGGCACGCTAGGCGTCAACCGCGACGCTGCTTGCGTTTCTTCCACTGGTGCGCGACCCACCAGCGCCAGTAACCCATGGTCAGGCAGTAGGCCAGTGCGCCCAGCACCAGCCCCAATACCACGGAGCCGAGGAGGAAGGGCTGCCACAACGTACTCAACTGGCCGCTGATCCATTCCCAGGTCAGGTCATCGGGCAGGCTGCGCGGCGGTACATTCATCAGCCAGGCGCCGGTCATATAGGTGCAGATAAACACTACCGGCATGGTGATCGGGTTGGTCAGCCAGACCAGGCTGATCGCGATGGGCATATTGCCACGTACCGTAATCGCCAATATTGCCGCCAGTAACATCTGCAACGGAATCGGGATAAACGCCGCGAACAGCCCCACTGCCATGGCGCGCGCCACTGAGTGCCGGTTCAGGTGCCAGAGGTTAGGGTCATGCAGCAACGTACCCAGAAACTGTAATGACTTGTGTTCCCTGATACTGGTGGGGTCGGGCATGTACCGTTTGAATAAGCGCCGGGGCATAAGGGGTCCAGGTCAGTTCGAGGGGCAAGTATGCGCGCATTCTATAAACAGAAAATTCAGACTTTGTGACAAAACATCATTGGGCGCGCTGAACCCCCCGCTATGACTGAATGGGTCACTTGAAAAGGATGATCCATGAAAACAGGGATGTTTACGTTGGCGCTGGGGCTACTTGCCTTACGTTTCCTGCCGGCGCTGCCGTCAGTGGGGTGGCTTATAGCCATGTTGGTGTTGGCGTTGATGTTGCTGCCTTTTCGCACCTTTGCACTGGCGTTTTTCCTGCTGGGGCTGAGCTGGGCGTGCATCAGCGCGCAGTGGGCATTGAATGATCGCCTGCAGCCTGCGCTCGATGGTCAGACGCGTTGGCTCGAAGGGCGTGTGATCGGCTTGCCGCAGCAGACCGCTACGGGAGTGCGTTTCGACTTGGCCGACAGCCGGTCGCGCAATGCGCGGCTACCTTCGCGTATCCGGGTGTCCTGGCACGGCGGGCCAGCGGTGCGCAGCGGGGAGCGCTGGCGCCTGGCGGTGACACTCAGGCGACCGTCGGGGCTGCTTAATTTTCACGGGTTTGATCATGAAGCCTGGCTGCTGGCCCAACGCATCGGTGCCACCGGGTCGGTCAAGGACGGCGAACGCCTGACGCCGGCGCGCCATGCCTGGCGCGACACGGTGCGCCAACGCCTGCTGGCGGTGGATGCCCAGGGGCGCGAAGCCGGTCTGGCGGCGTTGGTGCTGGGAGATGGTTCCGGGCTGGAGGCCAAGGACTGGCAGGTGTTGCAGGATACCGGCACGGTGCATTTGCTGGTGATTTCCGGCCAACACATCGGCTTGCTGGCAGGGTTGATCTACGGGCTGGTCGCGCTGCTTGCGCGCTACGGTTGCTGGCCCCGCGCCTGGCCATGGCTGCCGTGGGCGTGCGGCCTGGCATTTGCGGCGGCACTGGGCTATGGCGTGTTGGCGGGGTTCGGCGTGCCGGTGCAGCGGGCCTGCGTCATGGTGGGGTTGGTGTTGTTGTGGCGTTTGCGCTTTCGTCATCTGGGGTTCTGGTGGCCGCTGTTGCTGGCGCTGGTCGCGGTGCTGATCCTTGAACCATTGGCCAGCCTGCAAGCCGGGTTCTGGTTGTCCTTTGCGGCCGTCGCTGTGCTGGTGCTGGCATTCGGGGGCCGCCTGGGGCTGCTGGAGTGTCTGGCAGGCCTGGACGCGACCGCAATGGTTGATTGCCATCGGTTTGTTTCCGGCGCTGCTGGTGTTGGGGTTGCCGATCAGCGTCAGTGCGCCGCTGGCCAATTTGGTGGCTGTGCCGTGGATCAGCTTGGTGGTGTTGCCTCTGGCGTTGCTGGGGAGCGTGCTGTTAGGAGTGCCCCTTGCAGGAGAGTGGCTGCTGTGGCTGGCGGGTGGGGCGCTGGATGGGTTGTTCAGAGGTTTGGCATGGCTTGCGGGGCACGTGCCTGCGTGGGTACCGGCTGAGGGTGCCCCTGGTTTGTTGGTGGGTGAGCCTGGCGGGCGCGGTGCTGTTGCTGCTGCCCAAGGGCGTACCGTTTCGGGTGTTGGGTTGGCCGATGCTGCTGTTGGCGGTATTTCCCCCGCGCGAGCAGGTACCCCATGGACGGGTGGACGTGTTGCAGTTGGATGTGGGGCAGGGGCAGGCGTTGATCCTGCGCACGCGCCATCACACCTTGCTCTACGATGCGGGCCCGCGCTCGGGGGCGATGGACCTGGGCGCGCGCGTGGTGGTGCCGGCATTGAAAAAGCTTGGTGTAGGTGCGTTGGACATGATGCTGCTCAGTCATGCCGATGCCGACCACGCCGGTGGCGCGGCGGCCGTGGCCCGCGCACTGCCGGTCAAGCGTGTCGTGGGCGGCGAAACCGGGGGGCTACCGGCATTGCTCGACACCCAACCCTGTAGCAGCGGCGAGCAGTGGACCTGGGACGGCGTGATCTTCGAACTTTGGCAATGGCCTGATGCCACTGCCGGAAACCCCAAATCCTGCGTGTTGCAGGTGCAGGCCAATGGTGAGCGGTTACTGCTGACGGGGGATATCGATCGTGCCGCTGAGCGGGCGTTTCTCGACTCTCCCTTGGCGCTGCGCACCGATTGGCTGCAAGCCCTCACCATGGCAGCCGCAGTTCATCGTCGTGGCCTTTTCTTCAGCGGCTGGCGCCTGGGTCGGTGTTGATTTCCCGGGGGCGTGGCAACGCGTTCGGTCATCCTCACCAGCAGGTCATGCAGCGCTATAAGGCCTTGGGCAGTCGGGTATACGACAGCGCCGAACAGGGGGCCGTGCGCCTGCAATTGGGGGCCTTCGCACCCCCGGTTGTTGCGCGCGGTCAACGCCGTTTCTGGCGTGAAGCGTTACCCTGATCCAGCGTTAACCGGCGCTGGAGCCTGCGACAGGCGGCGCCATGGCCGACAGACCCCGCTGCCAAACCTATATGGTAAAGTGGCGCACTTTTTCGAGGGGACATTCACTGTGTGGGAATTGGTCAAATCCGGCGGCTGGATGATGTTGCCGATCATCTTGAGCTCCGTCGCCGCACTCGGCATCGTTGCCGAACGCCTGTGGACTCTGCGCGCCAGCCGCGTCACCCCCGAGCATCTGCTGGGGCAGGTCTGGGGCTGGATCAAGAACAAGCAGTTGGACAAGGAAAAACTCAAGGCCCTGCGCGCCGACTCGCCGCTGGGTGAAATCCTCGCAGCGGGCCTGGCCAACTCCAAGCATGGCCGCGAGATCATGAAGGAATGCATCGAAGAGGCCGCCGCCCGGGTTATCCATGAGCTGGAGCGCTACATCAACGCCCTCGGCACCATCGCCGCCATGGCCCCGCTGCTCGGTTTGCTGGGTACGGTACTGGGCATGATCGATATTTTCAGCTCGTTCATGGGTTCGGGCATGAGTACCAACGCCGCTGTGCTGGCCGGTGGTATTTCCAAGGCGCTGATCACCACGGCGGCGGGCCTGATGGTCGGTATTCCTTCGGTGTTTTTCCATCGTTTCCTGCAACGGCGCATCGATGAACTGGTGGTCGGCATGGAGCAGGAAGCCATCAAGTTGGTGGAAGTGGTTCAGGGCGACCGTGACGTGGACCTCGTCGGGGGCACAGCGTGAAATTTCGCCGCAAGCAACGGGAAAACGTTGATATCAACCTCGCGTCGCTGATCGACGTGGTGTTTATCCTGCTGCTGTTTTTTGTCGTCACCACCACCTTCACCCGGCAGACCGAGCTGCGTGTCGACTTGCCGGAAGCGGTGAGCGGTTCGCCGGCCGAAGACCAGGAGGTCAAGCAGATTGACATCGCCATCAGCGCCGACGGCGTGTTCTCGGTGAATAACCAGGTGCTGGAGAAAAACGACCTCGCCAGCCTGATGGTCGCCTTGGAAAAAGAGTCCGGGGGCGATACCAAGATGCCGTTGTCCATCAGTGCCGATGGCAAGACCCAGCATCAGGCCGTGATCACCGCGATGGATGCCGCCGGCAAGCTGGGTTTCAGCCACCTGCGCATGAGCACCGTCGAGGCGGCGAGCCAACCCTGATGGCCATGTCCGATCGTTTGCTCAAGGCCTGGTACGAGGGGCATCCGGCGCTCACCCTGTTGCGGCCGCTGGAGTCACTGTATCGCCGTATTGTGGCGCGCAAGCGCGCGCGGTTCGTGGCGGGCGAGGGCGATATTTATCAGTCGCCGGTGCCGGTGGTGGTGGTCGGTAACATTACCGTGGGGGGCACCGGCAAGACGCCGTTGATCCTGTGGTTGATCGAACACTGCCGGCGCAGCGGCGTACGCGTGGGCGTGGTGAGCCGTGGGTATGGTGCCAAGCCGCCGCGCTTGCCGTGGCGCGTCGAGGCCAGCCACAGCGCCGACGTGGCGGGGGATGAACCTTTGCTGATCGTACAGCGTTGCGGCGTGCCCTTGATGATCGACCCCGACCGCAGTCGCGCGGTCAAGGCACTGCTGGCCAGCGAACCTCTCGACCTGATCCTCTCTGATGACGGCCTACAGCACTACCGTCTGGCTCGCGACCTGGAGTTGGTGCTGATCGATGCCGCCCGTGGCCTGGGCAACCGCCATTGCCTGCCGGCCGGGCCATTGCGCGAGCCGGTGGAGCGTTTGCAGAGTGTGGATGCGCTGCTTTATAACGGCGCCGGCTCAGATCGCGACGATGGTTTTGCCTTTCGCCTGCAGCCCAGCGCGCTGATCAACCTGCAGACCGGCGAACGCCGCAGCGTCGAGTACTTCGCGCCGGGCCAGCGGGTGCATGCAGTCGCCGGCATCGGCAACCCGCAACGTTTCTTCAACACCCTTGAAACGCTACACTGGCAACCCATCCCCCATGCGTTTGCCGACCATGCGCCGTACAGCGCCGAGGTCCTGAATTTTACGCCGTCGCTGCCGCTGGTCATGACCGAAAAAGACGCGGTCAAGTGCCGCGCCTTTGCCCGGCCCGACTGGTGGTACCTTGCGGTGGATGCGTTGCCGTCGCCGGCGTTCGTCGCCTGGTTCGACACGCAACTGATGCGCCTGCTGCCTGACCGACTCTTGCCTTAAAACGCTTCTTTCCAGGAAACACTCATGGACACCAAACTGCTCGACATCCTCGCTTGCCCGATCTGCAAAGGCCCGCTCAAGCTCAGCGCCGACAAAACCGAGCTGATCAGCAAAGGCGCCGGCCTGGCGTACCCGATCCGTGACGGTATCCCGGTGATGCTTGAAAGCGAAGCACGCACCCTGACCACCGACGAGCGTCTGGATAAATGACCACTGCCTTTACTGTTGTCATTCCCTCACGCTACGCATCGACCCGCCTGCCGGGCAAGCCGCTGCAACTGATCGGCAGCAAGCCGATGATCCAACTGGTGTGGGAACAGGCCTGCAAAAGCAGCGCAGAGCGCGTGGTGGTGGCCACCGATGACCCGCGTATTATCGAAGCCTGCAAAGGTTTTGGTGCCGAGGCGGTACTGACCCGCGAAGACCATAACTCCGGCACCGACCGCCTGGCCGAAGTCGCCACTCAGCTTGGCCTGGCGCCTGACGCCATTGTGGTCAATGTGCAAGGTGACGAGCCGCTGATTCCGCCAAGCGTGATCGACCAGGTGGCCGCCAACCTGGCGGCCCATGGTGAAGCGCGCATGGCGACCCTGGCGGAGCCGATTGAAGACATTGAAACGCTGTTCAACCCGAACGTGGTCAAAGTGGTCAGCGATATCAACGGCCTAGCGCTCACCTTCAGTCGCGCGACCTTGCCTTGGGCGCGTGACGCCTTCGCCAAAAAATGTGATGTGCTACCGGCAGGCGTGCCTTATCGCCGCCATATCGGCATCTACGCCTACCGCGCCGGTTTCCTGCATGACTTCGTCAGTTGGGGCCCATGCTGGCTGGAAAACACCGAATCCCTAGAGCAACTGCGTGCCTTGTGGCATGGCGTGCGCATCCACGTGGGCGATGCCCTGGAAGCGCCGCCGGCGGGTGTCGACACCCAGGAAGACCTTGATCGCGTTCGTCGCCTGCTGGGGGCTTGATGGAGGTTCTGTTTGTCTGTCTGGGCAACTATCTGCCGCTCGCCCACTGCTGAAGGTGTGCTGCGGCACAAGTTACGCGAAGCGGGGCTGGCCGGCCGGATCGAGGTTGCATCCGCCGGTACCGGCGAATGGCATATCGGCAACCCGCCGGACCAGCGCAGCCAGCGTGCGGCGCTGGAGCGCGGTTACGATTTGTCGGCCCAACGTGCGCAGCAGGTCTCCCGCGCCGATTTTGCGCGCTATGACCTGATCCTGGCCATGGACAACAGCAACCTGCGCAACCTCAAGGCGCTGCAACCGGGGCAAGGCAAGGCTGAGCTGGATTTGTTCCTGCGCCGCTACGACTCGGAAGTGGACGAGGTGCCAGACCCTTATTACGAAGGCGAGCAAGGTTTCGAGCGGGTCTTGGACCTGATCGAGCGAGCCTGTGATTTATTGGTGATCGAATTGAAGGGGCGGTTATGACCTTGCAAGTACGTGCGCAGGTATCGCTCAAGCCATTCAACAGCTTCGGTATCGACGTGCGCGCCCGGCTGTTCGCCGAGGCCCATAGCGACGCGGATGTGCGCGAAGCCCTGGCCTGCGCCGCCGCGCAGGCGCTGCCGCTGCTGGTGATTGGCGGTGGTAGCAACCTGCTGCTGACTCAGGATATTTCAGCGCTGGTTTTGCGCATGGCCACTCAGGGCATTCGCGTGCTGCACGATGATGGCGTGCATGTGGTGGTCGAGGCCGAAGCGGGCGAGGCATGGCACCCGTTCGTGCTGTGGACGCTGGCGCAGGGCTTCTGCGGTCTGGAAAACCTCAGCCTGATTCCCGGCACCGTCGGCGCAGCCCCGATGCAGAACATCGGCGCCTACGGTGTGGAGATCAAGGACGTATTCGCGGGCCTCACTGCGCTGGATCGCCAAACCGGCGAGCTGCGGGAGTTCACCCTGCAAGAGTGTGACTTTGCCTACCGTGACAGCCTGTTCAAACACGAGACCGGGCGTTGGCTGATCCTGCGCGTGCGCTTTGCCCTGAGCCGCGCCAGCCACCTCAAGCTAGACTACGGCCCGGTGCAACAACGCCTGGCCGGGCAGGGGATTACCGAGGCGACGCCGAGCGATGTCAGCCGCGCGATTTGCAGCATCCGCAGCGAAAAACTGCCGGACCCGGCCGTGCTGGGCAATGCCGGCAGCTTCTTCAAGAACCCGTTGGTACCCGAGGCCCTGGCCGAAAAGCTGCGGGCGCGGTATCCGGATCTGGTGGCCTACCCTCAGGCTGACGGGCAAATGAAGCTTGCCGCAGGCTGGCTGATCGACAAGGCCGGTTGGAAGGGCTTTCGTGACGGCGATGCGGGCGTACACAAATTACAGGCGCTGGTACTGGTCAATTATGGCGGCGCCACGGGGCAAGACATTGCCAACCTGGCCCGGTGCATCCAGCGTGACATCTCTGAGCGTTTTGAGGTCGAGCTGGAAATGGAACCCAACCAGTACTGACGTCCTGCTCTTTGATAAAAAAATGCCCCGCATCTTTCGATACGGGGCATTTTTATGTGGCTGGCAATCAGTCGTCGCGGCTCATGATGCCGAAGATCTGCAACAGGCTGATAAACAGGTTGTAGATCGACACATACAGGCTGATGGTCGCCATGATGTAGTTGCGCTCACCGCCGTGGATGATGGCGCTGGTCTGGAACAGGATGCACACGGAGGAGAACAGCACAAAACCCGCGCTGATCGCCAGTTGCAGGCCGCTGATCTGGAAGAACATGCCTGCAACCACCGCCGCCAGCAATACGAAGAAGCCCGCGGTGATGAAACCGCCCAGGAAGCTCATGTCCTTACGGGTGATCAGCACATAGGCCGACAAACCACCAAACACCAGGGCCGTCATGGCAAATGCCGAACTCACCACTTGCGCGCCGCCGGCCATGCCGAGGTAACGGTTGAGGATAGGGCCGAGGATAAAGCCCATGAAACCGGTCAAGGCAAACGCCGATACCAGGCCCCAGGCCGAGTCACGCAGCTTGTTGGTCAGGAAGAACAGACCATAGAAGCCGATCAGCACCACAAAGATGTTCGGGTAGCCGACGCGCATCTGCTGCGCCACGAACGCCATTACTCCGCTGAAAGCGAGGGTAAGGGCGAGCAGGCCATAGGTGTTGCGCAATACGCGGCTGACTTCAAGCTGGTCAGCCTGCGCGTTACCATTCACTGCGTAATTCTGTTCGCGCATGGCGACACTCCTTCGGTTTTGAAACGTTCAGTCGCAAAGATCATAACAGACGCTCTGTAACAAGCTATGGCGAGAGTTTGACAGTGTGTTTCATTCGGGTATTATGGCGCCCGCTGAGACAGGATGGCCTACAATAATCCTGCAATGCACAAGGGAAATTGGCAGAGTGGTTGAATGCACCGGTCTTGAAAACCGGCGAACGTTAATAGCGTTCCCAGGGTTCGAATCCCTGGTTTCCCGCCAAGATTCAAACGAAAGCCCCGCAATGCGGGGCTTTTGTGTATCTGGGGTTTGGGTGGAGCACGACGGTTACTCCTAAATATATGAGAAGGCCCAATGCCTCTTGGTCCGAATGTCTGGCGGTAGTGGTACTGTCTACGCAGCCCCCCTGGAGCCTGCTAGATGAATCGTCAACGTTCACCTCACCGCGCCGCAGCGTCTCTAGTCGCATCAAGCAATGGCAGCCCCGCCGCCCATCCCCCTATTTGGCATCGCGGCCCGGACTTACTGACCTTTGGCAGCACGGGTGCGGCCATTCTGGGTTTCTGCTTTGTGGTGCTTGGGTTGTTGCCGGGCTTAGTACTGATGATTTTGCTCCTTCTCGGGTTCGAAGCGATGCAAGGCGAACCGAGCAGCGATGAGTCGGGTCTCACAATGTCGACGCTCATTCTGGGGCTGATTGGTTGTGTTGTGCTCATGGGGCTGGTCTTCGCGTGGGTTTTCTCTGCGGCTAGAGTGCTGGCCTTCACATTCGATGAAAACCAACAACTGCTTACCCTCACTGTCACCCGTCGCGGCCGTAAACCAACCGAAGTGCAGGTGCCATTTGACGACATTATTTGTATTTGTCCTTACGTGTTAGCCAGTTATGACCGTGATGGCTATTTTAGCGTTGTGTGTCAGGGGCCGAGGGACAAGGAGTTCGTATATCGATTGGCTGAGGGAACTTCTCTGGAAGACATGGAGTTTCATGCCGCTTGGTTGCGAGGAATCATTGGCGTGCGGATGCAGGAACTACTGAATATGGACAAATGAACTACTACGCCGTCTGATACAGGCTATGCGGCACATAAAGTGGTGCTAGGGATCAGCGCAATATTCGACCGTAACGCCTCTTATGGGAAAGGCCTCGACTTTGGAACAGTACGCTTTGGTGGGGGAGACGCGACTGGAGCCTCTAAGGGGTTGGACGCACCTGCAGCTCGCATGTGCCATCAAGGAACGTCGTATCGAGCCACGACTCGGGTTCGCGACATCCCATGCTCAAGCGCTCTATCGCCTGTTAGATCGCTGAAATCTGCGCTTGGCTGATGCTGCTGAAACAGTAGATCCACTTTCTGACTGTCGGCACAGAACCGGCCAGGCTTACATTGGACAACTTCGCAATGAGCGGACCCATTCTCGAAGTACTCGACGGAGGGAAGCAGCCATCCGGCATCTACAAAAAGGCGGAGCGATTGAATCTGTTTTTTGCGTCTTCTTTAAGCTTGGTCAGGACTGATCACGGCATCAGGCGGGCTTCTGTCGATTCACTCTCGTAGGGTTTCTGGTGAGTAGTAGGCCGATTCAAGGGGGGGCGCGCAGTTGATTGCGGTTGATCTACGTGATACATGACGTAGCGACTTACCGGAGGTGTGCCCAGGCGGAGCCAGGGTACGATCCAAAAAAGCATGTCAACACTGTTTCTACGGCGTGAAAATTGATTTTAAATCAGTTGTTACGACGTGTACGGCTAGAAAAATGATATTTAAGGGAATGAAATGAGCACATGGTTCAGTAATATCCAGCTTGGCTTTGATATGGCGACAAGCTTGACAATTGTAGGTGCGGCAATTACTTGGACTGTTCGTCAAAAGAAACAAGCCGAAGCTGAAAAGATTCGTGGAATCAATCAGCACGCAAGATCAACAGGTCTTCAAAAAGTTCAAGATGTGCTTTTTGAAATAGAAGATAAGTATTCGATACTGGTTAGCAAGACACAAGCCTTTGAAAAAAGTATCGACCTGCGCGTGCTCTGGTCTAATGATGTATTGGACTTCACTCGCTTGAATAAAGCGATAAGAGATGACAGTAATTTTTTAGCAGCGTCGGTGGAGCGCTTGCAAGATATTCGTGAAGAGCTGGGCCAGTTTTATGAGCTGATACAGGTTAGACGCTACAGCTTGATTCCTCTCCTTGATGCTATTAAAGAGGGTGATAAATATATTGGCGTATTCAAACGTAATATTGATGAGGTTGGCGAAGCATATAATGAAATGGGCTCTGGCAATGTATCCCTGCTCAAAGAGCTTCACGCAATGATCACCTTGCTTAATAATGAATACGGCGATGAATTGATTGACGTGTCTGATGAGTTCGCAGCCGTTATATTTAATAAAATAGCTACCAATGAAAAAATATTAAACGCCATCAAATCCATTATCTTCGATGAATCCTATTTTTATTGGGTTCAAGAATTTGTCCCTGCGGGTAAAGAAAAGGATTTTTTAGAAAAGGTTGTTAGGCCGAAAGAAATCGAAGATATGGATTTGTGCTATAAGGTAACATACAATTTTATTGTGTGCCTGATTGAAAAGAATCATGAATTGCTTTCTCAAGTTCTCACAACCGCCTCAAGTTCAGTCATGCAAGCACGTATTGAATGTAAGGATATCTTAATTGCGCTCAGCGCAATCTCACACAAATTGGTAATGGACAATAACCACGAGACCTTGGAGCAAGTGATCGGAAAGTATGACGCCGAGCAATACTTCGGTAGGGACATCACTATCCGCTAAGTGGGACTGTTAATAGCGTTCCCTGGCTCCCCGCCAAGATTCAAACGAAAGCCCAACGAAAGCGGGGCTTTTGCGTTTCTCGTGTCCAAAACACGCGCGCAACTCAGGCAAAGGGAACGCTACCCAACTCTCCCTCCCTTGGACATATCAATCTCGAAAACCAATTCGTCAGCAAGCTTCTGAATGCTTGAATTGTCTGTCAGTTGGGCCAGGTTGATTCCCGTCGTGCAAAACATTGAGTCATGTTCGAGCTGTCGGACGAAGACGGTAGCGTTCCAGCCGTTGATCAGGATGCAATCGACCTGATGCCCCGGCAGGCTCCGCTGCAGATCTTCGGTCAGCGAGATTTTCTTCCAGCTGTGCATGATGACGTACTACTTCGGCCGTGATGTGCGATTGACAGGCGGCGGTTGAAAAAGTGCCAATTGGCCATCACTTTGCCGCTCAACGCTTAGATATCATCGTCCCGGCTCAATGCTGTCAGTGCAAACGGTGCGCCTTGAGCCTGACACAGCTGGGAATAGGTATTGGCCTGATGCCATAGAAAATCGCGGACAAAGAAAAGCCCGCGATGGGGGGAGCGGGCTTAAAGGGATGTTCACTAGGAGCTGGAAATGACCATAAGCGCCCGGCTGTGAAAAGAATGTGAAAGAGCCGCAGTCGCCAAGGCCGCCCCTCAATCGTAAATCATCAACGGCTGCCGATACCCGCGATCCATCAGTGGTACTGTCTGCGCTGCAAACCCCGGAGCCCGTCAGATGGATCGTCAACGCCCACCTCGTCTTGTCGCAACGCCTTTAGCCGCGCCAAGCACCGAAACCGTTGCTACCCACCCACCTGTTTGGCATTACGGCCCGAGTATCCCGATCATTGGCGGCAATGGCTACGCAGTTTTTGGATTCTTCCTTGGGCTGCTTTTGCTTTTACCGGGCTATGGGTTGGCGATGTTGCTTGTGGGGATGGGCGATATACACGGTGAGCCTCCCAGCGCTGGATCGAAGCTCAGCGAGTCGTCGTTCATGCTGCTCATGCTGGGTGCTGCAGTGTTCATTGCCGCGATGTTTGCGTGGGTGACGTCTGAGCCTCAAAGTGCAGGCGTTCACGTTCGACGAAAACCAGCAACTGCTCACCCTCACGGTCACGCGTCGTGGCCGCAAACCCATGGAAGTGCGTGTGCCTTTCGACCACATTCTTTCCATCCGCCCCTACGCGGTCGCCCTGTTTGACCACGATGGCCATTTTTACGTGACGTATAAGGGCCCCAAGGGCAAGGTGTTGGGATATCAAATGGGTGACGGGACTTCTCTGGCAGACATCGAGTTTCATGCCGCATGGTTGCGAGGAATGATAGGCGAACGTATGCAGGAACTGCTGAACCTGGACAAATGAAGACGGGCCCCGCCACGCCCGCAGCCCTTTCAAAGGCAGTTTCCCCTCCGGATCAGCAAAAAAGCTGAGCCACCGAAAGCAGGCAAATCACCTGGACAAACATTTGTGCTCGAATTGGATGTTTCATTGCCGTCACCTCATTTACAGCGGCTGCTGATAGTGCCGCGGGCGCTGCGAACCACCCGCAAGGCCACGTAAAAGTGAAAATGCCATCCTGGCTCGCCAACAACGCACGCAACTGAAGTATAGGCGCTGAAACGAATTCGTCACGCGGCGCTCTGGCAGGCACCTCTTACAACTATCTGCTGCTGTCTTTCGCACTTTTTTAGATTTATCCGCTCTATTTCTGTCCCAGCCCCACCGATTTCCCGCGTGGGCAGAAGAACAAGATCGGGTGCCGATGGATCGCACGTTTCCTTTTTTCCGAGTTCGCGCCAGGCGCCGGCTGTTGCTCCTGGCCGCTGCATTAGTGTTTTTTGCTACCGGCTGCACTCAGCAACAAGGCCGCGATATTGCCAAGCAGTTCACCAATGGCAAGCCCGACGAGTTCTTTCAAACCAGTGTCGATCGCATGGCCACGCTGGGCATGCGCGACAACCTGCAAAGCCTGTACGTGCTGATGAGCAAGCTTTACCTGCGTAACCCCAGCCAATGGCGGCAGTCGGGTTACCCGGATGCGGCGAGTGCCGAGCGGGAAATTCGCCAGGCGATCGAGCAGCGCCGGCCGCTGCCAGCCTTGGGTGAACGTCGCGACCTGGTGGCCTTGAGCTATTCCTTGAGCCCGGAATTCCAGGGCGATCGGGTCGGGGCGTTTATCTACGCGATCGGCAGCATGCTGGTGACCGCCCACGGTGGGCGCACCGAGTTCTATATGACCGACTCGATCAACCCGCAATTCGTCAGCAACGCCGCGCGCAATATCGAGAAGGCCACGTGGTTGCTCAGCAAGCGTCAGGATGCCAATGGGGTGCTGCTGTTGTTTTCCAACGAGATATCGGAGGAGGGCAGTAACCTCAGTTTTGCGGTGGAGTTCGGCAAGATTGTCGCGCGGCTCGACCTGTTGACGCAGATGCTTGACGAGCGCTACCGGCGCATTGGTCTCAATTATGCGCAAAGTCTGTTGCTGATGAATTTCCTTCCGGTGCAGTGAGCGCTATTGGCAACGCAAAGCGGCAGCACAGCTATCCGTACAGGTACAGCGTTTCGTTTTCCTCTGTAGGAAGTGGCCTATCTTGCCTTCCCTTGCTTGAATCGCCCCGGCGTCGGCAATAGCCTCGGACTTTTCTGAAAAATGAGGCCCTACCCTTGAGTAAGCAAAAAACGGTGTGGCCTACGGATCGCGAAATACGCCTGCGCTTTATTCTCTTCGCGGTAATCGAGACCGCCAGTGCCGAAGGCGTTGCTGCCGAATTGTTATTGCCTGCACACAAGCTGCTGCGCGCCTCGCCAAGCGAGCCGCAGTTGCTTGAGGCACTTGGGCAGATACTCGCGGCAGATGAGATGTATGGTTTCCGGTTTCCCGCGGGCTCGGAGGCGCATGAGCTGATGCAGGGGCTGGAGCTGCCCGGTTAGGTCAATCACTTGCTTGGGGTCAGTGGCGCCGGCGTGACTGTTCGTCGTCTATGCTCAGCTTGCCGGCCACATGGCCGATGCAGTGATGACCACAGCAGGGACGCCACCATGTTCAATCGCCTCTTGAAGAAAAATTTACAGGACCAGGACGACGAGCTTTTTCATTTGCGACAGCTCGTTGCGCAATTTGACCGTGGCAGGCTTTCCATCGCCCTGGATGCGGAGTACCGCATTACGGCGGTCAATGACGCATTCGCGCGGGTGCTTGGTTATCCCCCAGAGCACTTGCAAGGTCGCTTGCTGGGTGAAGTCGTTCCCCCTTACGTCAAGGACTTGCCCTGCTTTCGCAATTTTCACGCAGCGGTTGAGCGCTTTGAACCGGTGACTGACGACTACCGCTATTTGCGCAGCGATGCCAGCCTGGCCTGGCTCAACCTGACCTGGTGCCCGATCAAAGGGCGTGACGGTCGGCTGTCGCATATCCAGGGCTACGGTGCCGATGTGAGCCGTGCCATTGAGCAATCCAAGGAAAACGAGGCGTTCATCAACGCGTTGATCCGCTCGACTGCCGTTATCCAGTTCAAACTGGATGGGACGGTGGTCACCGCCAATACTCAGTTCCTCGACGCCATGGGGTATAGCCTGGATCAGATTGTCGGCAAAAAACACAGCATGTTCTGCAGCCCGCAAGAGGCGGCATCGAGCGGCTACGTTGATTTCTGGCAGACCCTCAATCGTGGAGAGTTTGTCGCCAGCCGCTTCAAGCGGGTGGACAGCCGCGGTAACGATGTATGGCTCGAAGCCACTTACAACCCGGTGCACGACGCAGAAGGCAATCTGTGCAAAGTGGTGAAGTTTGCCAGTGTGGTCACCGGCCAGGTGTTGCGCGAGTCCGAGGTCAAGGCCGCGGCCGGGGTGGCTTACGAAGTGTCGCTGCAAACCGATGTCACGGCCGAGCGCGGCGCGGCCGTTGTACAGAACACGGTACAAACCATGCAAAACATTGCCGTGCAGATGCAATCGGCTACCGGCAGCATCGAAGCACTGGGTAAGCAGTCATTGCTGATCAGCGCGATTGTGCAGACCATCGGGGGTATCGCCGCCCAGACCAACCTGTTGGCGCTCAATGCGGCCATCGAGGCCGCCCGCGCCGGTGAACAGGGGCGGGGCTTTGCGGTCGTGGCCGATGAGGTCAGGCAGTTGGCTAGCCGAACCAGTACGGCAACCGAAGAGATTGTCAGCGTGGTCCAGCAAAACCAGCGTCTCGCCGACGAAGCTATTACCGAGATGTTCAGCAGCCGCGAGCAGGCAGAGCAAGGCTTGACCCTGGCCAACCAGGCCGGCGCGGTGATCACCGAGATCCAGGGGGGCGCCAAACAGGTGGTGAGCGCGGTCGGGCGCTTTGCCAATGAACTGCAATAACGTGCTGGGTTAGATCGTTTGTTTGCTAAAGGGGGCTTCACAGTAGGGGCACTGTTTATTTCGTCAGATATTGAGTGTGCATGCGCGGACTCGATGTAGGACTTAATAAAAAAGCAGCTTGGCGTTGGTGTAGAAAGAAGCGGGTCCGTTAACAAAGCGTGACTTGGTGGGCCGCGTTGGCTTCCCATCACTGTTCGCGTGGTGGGCCAGGCCCTTCATGCCCCCGACTCCCAAGGACCTGCCCATGCTGTTGCGCCAACCTCCGTTGCTGTTTGCCGCCCTGACCTTAAGTTCGCTGGTGCATGCCGAAGACGTGCAACTGGCGCCGCTCGAAGTCACCACGGCCGAGGCCAGTGCCGGCGAAGTGGCCCAGGCGCAGCTGAAGAACGTGCCCGGCGCCACCAATTACATCGACATGAGCAGCGTGCAGCAGGGGCGGGTGAGCACCAACGAAGATGTGTTCAAGTACCAGCCCGGGGTGTACGCCAAGGCGGCGAATAACGAAGGGGTGAAGTTGTCCATTCGCGGTTCGGGCCTGAACCGCAGCCCCGGCGCGCATGCTTCCGGGCTCTATGAGATGTTCGACGGCCTGCCCCTGACCGGGCCTGGCGGCACACCCTACGAACTCAAGGACCCACTGTGGCAGAGCCGCGTAGAAGTGCTGCGTGGCGCCAACGGTTTTGATCAGGGCGCGCTGGCCCTGGGCGGCGCGGTCAACTACGTGACCCGCACGGGTTACGACGCGCCCAAGCTGCAAGTGCGCTATGAGGCCGGCAGCCGTGGTTACGCCCAACGCGAAATCAGCTCGGGCCAGGTACTGGGGGATGCCGATTACTACATCAGCCTGACCGACTCGGAATCCGACGGTTATCAGCACCAGAGCGCCGCCACCGGCAAGGGCGTGGCCGCCAACTTCGGCTACCGCTTCAATCCGAATCTGGAAACCCGCTTCTATTTCCGTTCCCGCGAGACGACCAACGACACCCCCGGCAAACTCACCCGCAGCCAGATCAGCCACGACCCGCGCGCAGCCAACAGCCTTAACGCCAGCCGTGACTCCAAGCGCCTGCAACCGGGATCGACCTGGATCGCCAATAAAACCACCCTGCAACTGGACGACAACTCGCGCCTTGAAGTCGGCCTGGCCTATCACGATTACCCGATGGACCTGCGCGAAGGCACCAACCGCCTTAAAGTCGCCTACACCGACCTCAGCGGCACCCTCAATTACATCCGCCAGGACATGTTGTTCGGCCACGACAGCAAAACCACCGTTGGCCTGCGCACCACCCAGGCGATGCCCAACAATGGCGCGTCGGAATATGTGCGCGTACCTTCTACTGATCCCAAAAAGTACTACGCCCCCGGCACCAAGACCCGCGACTACAGCTACCTGGGCTCCGACACCGTGCTGCACATCGGCAACGAGCTGGAACTGGTGCCGGACCTCTGGCTGACCACCGGCCTGGCCGCGATCTACACGCGCCGCGAAACCCAGGTCACGTACCCTCAAGGCCAGGCGCCGCTCAGCCAGCATGATTGGGACTACGCGCCGCGCATCGGCCTGCGGTATGACGTCAACCCGCAATTGCAGGTGTACGGCAACGTGAGCCGCTCGGTCGAGCCGCCGCATGCGTGGTCGATGATCTGGGGTTCCAACAAATACTTCGCCGGCGGTGCGGCCACGGGGTTGGCGCGAGAAGGTGTCAGTTTGAAAAACCAGACCGCCACCACCCTGGAAATCGGCGGGCGAGGAGAGGCATGGCTTGGCCAATGGGACCTGGCGCTGTACCGCTCCGAAGTACGTCACGAACTGCTCAGCGTGGAAACCCAGCCCCAGACCCCAACCAGCAATGCAATCATCGCCGAATCCAACGCCAGCCCCACCGTGCACCAGGGCGTTGAACTGGGCCTGCTCAGCCCGCTGTGGGACGGCGGCCACCGCGGCATACTCAACCTGCGCCAGGCCTACACCTACAGCGACTTCCACTACCGCGACGACGACCGTTTCGGCGGCAACGCCTTGCCCGGTATCCCCAAGCACTACTACCAGGCGCAACTGCGCTACGACCACCCGACGGGCTTCTACACCAGCCTCAATACCGAGCATGCTTCACGGGTGGCGGTGGACTACGCCAACTCCTACTACGCGGCGCCCTACACCGTTTATGGTGCGACGTTCGGTTACGACGCGCCCCAACAGGCCTGGCAAGCCTGGGTCGACCTGCGCAACCTTGCCAACCGCCGCTACGCCAACACCGTTACACCGGCTTACGACGACAAGGGCGCGGATTTAGCCCGTTCTACACCCGCGGAAGGTCGTGGCATCTACACCGGCGTGTCGTGGAGTTGGCGTTAATCCGGCCCTTGCCCCGTCATCGTTTTACTGGCATTGTTTGCGCAATTGGTAACATTTCCCATTTGAGAAATTTTTGCGCATGCATGACATTCCGGCCGCGCTGGGCGACTCCGTGCGCCAGCAGACCCTTACGGCGATGTACCGCGAGCACCACGGCTGGTTGCATGGCTGGCTGCGCAGAAAACTCGGGTGTTCCCAGCACGCCGCCGACCTGGCGCACGATGCGTTCATTCGTGTGCTGATGCTGGCCGAGCCACAACACATCCAGGAACCTCGGGCCTTCCTGGCCACCACGGCGGGGCGCCTGTTGATCGATGGCGCGCGTCGACGCCGTATCGAAAAAGCCTACATGCAAGCGCTGGCCATCCAGTGTGAAGACGCCGGCATGCCCGACCCGGCCGCGATCCACGTGGCGCTGCAAGCGTTGGAGCGTATCGCGGAAATGCTCGCCGGTTTGCCAGCCAAGGCCCGCGAGGCCTTCCTGTTAAGTCGCCTCGACGGGCTGACCTACAGCGAAATCGCCAGCCGCCTGGGCGTGTCCTCCGGCACCGTCAAAAACTATATTTCCAGCGCCCTGGTGCACTGTTACCACAGCCTGCATGCGGCCGACCCGCTGTGATGAGCTCCGAACAGATCATTGAGCAAGCGGCGAATTGGCTGACACGCCTGCACGACGAAGACGTCACGGACGCCGAGCGCCAGGCTTTCAACACCTGGTGCCAGGCCGATCCGCGTCACGCGGTGGCAATTGAACGCATGCGCGGCCTTTGGTGCAGCCTCGATACCTTGCCCGCGCAGCCGACGCGCGTGGCCCTGAATCGCGCGTTTAGCGCGCAACGCCCACGCAGTGCCCAAGTGTTGGGCTTGCTTGGCGTGTTGCTGTGCGGTTGGTGGGGCCTGGAGCACCTGCCGGTGTGGATGGCCGACCAGCGTACCGGCGTCGGCGAGCGTCGGCAGATCGCCCTCGAAGACGGCAGCCAATTGCAGCTCAACAGCAACTCTGCGGTGGATGTGCAATTCGACGGCCACCAACGGGTCCTCCAATTGCTGCAAGGCGAACTCTGGGTGGACGTGGCCAAGGATGCCCAGCGGCCGTTCGTGGTTCGCACCGACCAGGGCACGGCGACCGCGCTGGGTACGCGTTATCTGGTCAAGCGCGCGGCAGACGGCAGCACGGTGGTCACGGTGATCGAGTCCACCGTGGCGGTCAAAGGTCAAGCGCAGGACGCAGTCAAGGTCACCGCCGGCCAGCGCGCCGTGCTCAAGGATGGCCACGCCATGCCCGCGCAAAACACCGGCAATGCCGACCCGGACGCCTGGACCCGTGGCCTGCTCAAGGTCAACGACCAGCCCCTGAGCGAGGTCTTGCAGACGCTGGCCAGCTACCGTCACGGGGTGGTGCGCTTCGACTCCCAGGCCTTGGGCGATCTGCGTGTGTCCGGCGTGTTCAAGCTGGACGACACGGCGGCGGCGCTGGCGGCCCTGGCGGATAACCTGCCGATCCAGGTGGAGTACTTCACCGACCTGCTGGTGGTGGTCAAGCCGCGCTAACCTTGGCGCAACCGCTTGTACAAGGTGTTGCGACTCACCCCCAACTCGCGCGCCAGGTGGGAGATATTCCCGCCCGCCGCCTTCAGGCGCTCGTTCAGGTCGATGCTGTCATCCAGGTATTCACTGGCAGTTGGCGGCGGGGCCACATTCAAGTCCACAAAAAAATCATCCGGCAGATGCTCCGGGCGGATCGGTTGTTCCTCGGCCATTGCCAGCGCCACCTGCAGCACGCTGCTGACCTGGCGCAAATTCCCCTGGCCATGGATGCTGTTCGAAAAGCGCCAGCACCTCGCTGCTCAGGCCGGCCCATTGGGTCGGTTCGCGGTGTTGCTGCCACAGTTGCTGAAACAGCGCCTGCTTGTCGCTGCGCTCGCGCAAGGGCGGCAACTCCAGCGTCAGGCCGCCGATGCGGTAGTACAAGTCTTCACGGAAGCGCCCGGCCTGCACCCATTCGCGCAGGGCGCGGTTGGTGGCCGAAATAATGCGCAGGTCCACCGCAAACAACTCGCTGCTCCCCACCGGTTGCACGCAACGCTCCTGCAATACGCGCAGCAAGCGGGCCTGGGTCGGCAGCGGCATATCGCCGATCTCGTCGAGAAACAATGTGCCCTTGTCGGCCTTGCGGATCAGGCCGATGCTGCCTTTTTGGTTGGCACCGGTGAACGCACCTTTTTCATAGCCGAACAGTTCCGATTCCACCAGTTCTGCGGGAATCGCCGCACAGTTCACCGCGATAAAGGCCTGCCGGCTGCGGGAACTGGCTTGGTGCAGGGCTTTGACGAACACCTCTTTGCCCACGCCGGTTTCGCCGTGGATCAGCAGCGGGATGTCTTTTTCCAGCAGGCGCTCGGCCTGACGCACGGCTTTTTCCACGCGAACATCGCCGAAATGCAGGGTCTTGAGGCCAATCGCCGCTGGTTTTGGCGCAGCAGGCTCGCTGAACACCCGCGCCTGCACCGGCATTTGCTGGGGGCGTTTCAACACGCACTGGAACCGATTGCGTCCCGCCGCCTGCAACGAAAACGGCAAGCCTTCCGGCTGGTTGAGCAATTCCAGCAATGACACCTTGAACAAACTGTCGATCATCACCCGCGACAGACTGATGCCCAGCAGGTTGTCGGCGCGCCGGTTGGCCGACAGCACCTGGCCGCTTTCATCGAAGATCAACAGGCCGGCCCACTGGCTGTCGAGGTTGCTCAAGCCGGTGTTGAAGGTCAGTTGAAAATGCTCGTCGCGAAACAGGTTGAGGATCAGCCGGTTTTCCACGGTCTGGCTCATCATCTTGACCATGCCCAGGGTGTGGGAGGGCGGCAGGTAGCTGTCGCTGGACACATCCAGCACCGCAATGATTTCACGTTGCGCATCGAAGATCGGCGCCGCCGAGCCGGTCATGAAGCGGTTGGCCTTGAGGAAGTGTTCGTCGTGTTCGATATGCACTGCCTGGGCGCAGGCCAGTGCGGTGCCGATCGCGTTGGTGCCGCTGCAGCGCTCCTTCCAGCTGGCGCCGGCGCTGAAGCCACGGGCCAGTTTAGGCTCGATAAAGCGTTGAGTGCCCCACGACGTCAGCACCTGGCCCTGATTGTCGGCCAGCATGATCAGGCAATTGGAATTACTGAGGATGTTCTCGTAGTAGGGCAGCACCTCCTGGTGGGTGGTCTGCACCAGGGAGTGCTGGCTTTCCAGCAATTGGCTGATGCCCTCGGCCGGCAACTGGTCGAAGCTGGGCGTGCTCTGGTGGTCCAGGCCAAACGCGCGGCAACGGCGCCAGGAGTCCTGAATGATGATGTCGTGGGGCAGCGGTTCGGCCATGGTGACCTTCTTTTTATTGTTATGGGGCTTGCACGATCTACTGGTTGGATCCGGGGCTTGCCCCTCCCAGTTGTGCTCCAGTGCCCATAAAGTGTTGTTCAGAAGTGTTCATTGTCAACCCCCAACCTGTTCAGTTGTTCAGCCAGATTGTTCACTCTCGAACACCGCTTTTACCCCATTTCCTTACGGATCAAGCACCTGCCGTTTTTGGCATGAAATTCGCTCTGACGACTGGCCAGTTTCATTCCAATAATAAAAAGGTCGTGTCATGTCATTGACCCTGGAACATGTCTCCCGCGTCGTCTCCGGCCAAACCTGGATCGACGACGCCACCCTGCGTTTCGAGCCCGGCTCCTTCAACGTATTGCTTGGCCGCACCCTGTCCGGCAAGACCAGCCTGATGCGCCTGATGGCCGGCCTGGACAAGCCCGACAGCGGCCGCATTCTGATGAACGGCGTTGATGTCACCCACAAACCGGTGCGCCTGCGCAACGTCTCGATGGTGTATCAGCAATTCATCAACTACCCGACCATGACCGTGTTTGAAAACATCGCCTCGCCGTTGCGCCAGGCCGGTGTGTCCAACGAGATCATCCAGAGCAAGGTGCAGGAAACCGCCAGGATGCTGCGCATCGAGAAATTTCTCCAGCGCCACCCGCTGGAATTGTCCGGTGGCCAGCAGCAGCGCACGGCCATGGCTCGCGCACTGGTCAAGGATGCCGAGCTGATCCTGTTCGACGAGCCTCTGGTAAACCTGGACTACAAACTGCGCGAAGAGCTGCGTCAGGAAATGCGTGAGCTGTTCCAGGCCCGCCACACCATCGCCATCTATGCCACCACCGAACCCAACGAGGCCCTGGCATTGGGCGGCACCACCACCATCCTTCACGAAGGCCGGGTGATCCAGAGCGGCAAGGCCGCCGAGGTGTACCACCAGCCGCAGACGGTGCTGGCGGCCGAACTGTTTTCCGAACCGCCGATCAACCTGATGCCGGGACGTATCAGCGGCAACGAGGTGAGCTTCGCCAACTTTGTGCACTTCCCGCTGAATGTTGACCTGCGCCCCATCGGCGAAGGCGAATTCCGCTTCGGTGTGCGCCCCAGCCACATCAGCCTGGTGCCGAGTAACGACGACGACCTGGAGTTGGCAGTCACCGTGGAAGTCGCCGAGATCAGCGGCTCGGAAACCTTCCTGCATGTGCGCAGCGAGCACTTCCTGCTGGTGCTGCACTTGCCGGGGGTGCACGAATACGACGTCGACGCGCCGATCCGCGTGTATATCCCCACCCATAAACTGTTTGTGTTCGATGGTCAGGGCCGTTTGGTCCAGGCCCCCGGACGCCGTGTCGCGAGGGTTGCCTGATGGCCGAGATCCACTTGCAGAACCTGGCGCACAGCTACAGCCCTACGCCGAATGGTCCGGAGGACTACGCCATTCGGGAAATGAACCACGTGTGGGAGCAGGGCGGCGCCTACGCATTGCTCGGCCCGTCCGGCTGCGGCAAGTCGACCCTGCTCAATATCATCTCCGGCCTGCTCAGCCCGTCCGAGGGCCAGGTGCTGTTTGACACCCAAGTGGTCAACGACCCAACGCCGGAGAAACGCAATATCGCCCAGGTGTTCCAGTTCCCGGTGGTGTACGACACCATGACGGTGTTCGACAACCTGGCCTTCCCGCTGCGTAACCAGGGCATGGCCGAGGCGAAAATCCACAGCAAAGTGCAGGAAATCGCCGAAGTCCTCGACCTGCAAAACCTGCTGACCAAAAAAGCCCGCAACCTCACCGCCGATGAAAAACAAAAAGTCTCCATGGGCCGCGGCCTGGTGCGCGACGACGTATCGGCGATCCTGTTTGACGAGCCGCTGACGGTGATCGACCCGCACCTGAAGTGGAAGCTGCGGCGCAAGCTCAAGCAGATTCACGAGCAGTTCAATATCACCATGGTCTACGTCACCCACGATCAGCTTGAGGCTTCCACCTTCGCCGACAAGATCGCGGTGATGTACGGCGGGCAGATCGTGCAGTTCGGCACGCCACGGGAACTGTTCGAGCGACCCAGCCACACCTTTGTCGGTTATTTCATCGGCAGCCCTGGGATGAATCTGATCGAAGTGCGGGCCGAGGCGGGCGGGGTGCAATTTGCCGGTACCCATCTGCCGTTGCCCGAGGCGTTGCAGCGACGCATTGCAGCGACGGACTACACCAAGCTGCAGGTGGGCATCCGCCCGGAATTTATCCACGTGTGGGACGAGCATAACCCCGACGCCATGCAGGCCAACGTCACGCACCTGGAAGACCTTGGCACCTACAAGATCATGACCCTCGACCTCGACGGCGCAACGCTCAAAGTGCGCCTGGCCGAAGACAAACCGGTGCCCGAGGGCCAGGCCTCCATCAGCTTTCCCGCGCAATGGCTGATGCTGTATGCCGACGACTACCTGCTGGAGGTGCAGCCATGAACAAGGTGCAGAACAACAAGGCCTGGTGGCTGGTATTGCCGGTATTCCTGCTGGTGGCATTCAGCGCGGTGATCCCGATGATGACCGTGGTCAACTACTCGGTGCAGGACATCTTCGACCAGTCCAGCCGCTACTTCGTCGGTGCCGACTGGTACAAACAAGTGCTGCTCGACCCGCGCCTGCATGACTCGCTGCTGCGCCAGTTCATCTACTCGGCGTGCGTGCTGTTGATCGAAATACCGCTGGGCATCGCCATCGCCCTGACCATGCCCACCAAGGGCCGCTGGTCGTCGCTGGTGCTGATCGTGCTGGCAATTCCGCTGCTGATCCCGTGGAACGTGGTGGGCACCATCTGGCAGATCTTCGGCCGTGCCGATATCGGCCTGCTGGGTTACAGCCTCAACGCCCTGGGCATCAGCTACAACTATGCGGCCAACACCATGGACGCCTGGGTCACCGTGCTGGTGATGGACGTGTGGCACTGGACCTCACTGGTGGCGCTGCTCTGCTACTCGGGCTTGCGCTCCATTCCGGACGTGTACTACCAGGCCGCGCGCATTGATCGGGCCTCCGCCTGGGCGGTGTTCCGACATATCCAACTGCCGAAGATGAAGAGCGTGTTGCTGATCGCGGTGATGCTGCGCTTTATGGACAGCTTCATGATCTACACCGAGCCGTTCGTCCTTACCGGCGGCGGGCCGGGTAACGCCACTACGTTCCTGAGCCAGACATTGACCCAGATGGCCGTAGGCCAATTCGACCTGGGCCCGGCGGCGGCGTTTTCCCTGGTGTACTTCCTGATCATCCTGTTGGTGTCCTGGCTGTTCTACACCGCCATGACCCACTCCGACGCCAACCGCTGAGGCCGCCAACATGAGCAAGCGCAAAGTCATACCGCTGCTGATCTACATCCTGTTCCTGCTGGTGCCGATCTACTGGCTGCTGAACATGTCCTTCAAGAGCAACACCGAAATCCTCGGCGGGCTGACACTGTTTCCGCAGGATTTCACCCTGGCCAACTACAAGGTGATCTTCACCGACCCGAGCTGGTACACCGGCTACCTCAACTCGCTGTACTACGTGAGCCTGAACACGGTGATCTCCCTGACCGTGGCGCTGCCGGCAGCCTATGCCTTCTCGCGCTACCGCTTCCTGGGCGACAAGCACCTGTTCTTCTGGCTGTTGACCAACCGCATGGCGCCGCCGGCGGTGTTCTTGCTGCCGTTCTTCCAGTTGTATTCGTCCATCGGCCTGTTCGATACCCATATCGCGGTGGCCCTGGCGCATTGCCTGTTCAATGTGCCGTTGGCGGTGTGGATTCTGGAAGGTTTCATGTCTGGCGTGCCCAAGGAAATCGACGAAACCGCCTATATTGACGGCTACTCGTTTCCCAAGTTTTTCGTGAAGATTTTCATCCCGTTGATCGGCTCCGGCATCGGCGTCACCGCGTTTTTCTGCTTCATGTTTTCCTGGGTCGAGCTGCTGCTGGCGCGCACGCTGACCTCGGTCAACGCCAAGCCCATCGCGGCGGTCATGACGCGCACGGTGTCGGCATCGGGGATCGATTGGGGCGTGCTGGCGGCGGCGGGGGTGTTGACCATCCTGCCCGGCATGCTGGTGATCTGGTTTGTTCGCAACCACGTGGCCAAGGGCTTTGCCCTGGGCCGGGTCTGAGGAGTCGATGATGGAATGGATGGCCTGGACCACCCCCACTGCACTGTTCTTTGGCGGCATCGCGCTGATTCTGGCGGGCATGACCACCTGGGAACTGCGTTCGCCGAGCATCCCTCGGCGCGGGTTTCTACCGATCAGCACCACCCGTGGTGATCGCCTGTTTATCGGTCTTCTCGGCAGCGCCTACCTGCATTTGCTGGTTATCGGCGTTACCGACTGGAGCATCTGGGTGGCGTCCGCGCTGTCCCTGGTATGGCTGTTGAGCGTGATGCGTTGGGGCTAATGCCCTTATGAATAAACCCCAGGAGGTCTCTATGTTGAATAAAAACAATAAGCTGCGACATAGCATTTCATTGGCCGCCGTACTGGCCCTCAGCGGTTTGAGCGCCACGGCGTGGGCCGATGCGTATGAAGATGCCGCGAAAAAATGGATCGGCAGCGAGTTCAAACCGTCCACTCTCACCGAAGCCCAACAGCTCGAAGAGTTGAAATGGTTTATCAAAGCGTCGGAACCGTTCCGTGGGATGAAGATCAACGTGGTGTCGGAAACCCTCACCACCCACGAGTACGAATCCAAGGTGCTGGCCAAGGCCTTCACGGAAATCACCGGGATCAAGCTGACCCACGACCTGCTGCAGGAAGGCGACGTGGTGGAAAAGCTGCAAACCCAAATGCAGTCCGACAAAAATATCTATGATGGCTGGGTCAACGACTCGGACCTGATCGGCACGCACTTTCGCTACGGCAAGACCGAATCCATCACCGACCTGATGGCTAACGAAGGCAAAGACTTCACCTCGCCGACCCTCGACCTCAAGGACTTTATCGGCCTGTCGTTCACCACCGCGCCGGACGGCAAGATCTACCAGTTGCCCGACCAGCAGTTCGCCAACCTCTACTGGTTCCGCGCCGACTGGTTCGAGCGTCCGGAGCTCAAAGCCAAGTTCAAGGCAAAGTACGGCTACGACCTCGGCGTGCCGGTGAACTGGTCGGCCTATGAAGACATCGCCAAGTTCTTCACCGAAGACGTCAAGGAAATCGACGGCAAGCGTATCTACGGGCACATGGACTACGGCAAGAAAGACCCGTCCCTGGGCTGGCGCTTCACCGATGCGTGGTTCTCCATGGCCGGTGGCGGCGACAAGGGGTTGCCCAACGGCCTGCCGGTGGACGAGTGGGGCATCCGCGTGGAGGACTGCCACCCGGTGGGCTCCAGCGTCACCCGCGGCGGCGACACCAACGGCCCGGCCGCTGTATTTGCCACGCAAAAATACGTGGATTGGATGAAAGCCTACGCGCCACCGGAAGCGGCGGGCATGACCTTCTCCGAATCCGGCCCGGTGCCGTCCCAGGGCAATATCGCCCAGCAGATCTTCTGGTACACCGCGTTTACCGCCGACATGACCAAACCAGGCCTGCCGGTGGTGAACGCCGACGGCACGCCGAAATGGCGCATGGCACCATCGCCTGTCGGACCTTACTGGGAAAAGGGCATGAAGAAGGGCTATCAGGACGTAGGCTCCTGGACCTTCCTCAAGTCGACGCCGGAAAAACAGAAACTCGCGGCTTGGCTGTATGCGCAGTTCGTGACCTCCAAAACCGTGTCGCTGAAGAAAACCATCGTCGGCCTGACGCCGATTCGTGAGTCCGACATCAATTCCCAAGCCATGACCGACATGGCGCCCAAACTCGGCGGCCTGGTGGAGTTCTACCGCAGCCCGGCACGGGTGGAATGGACCCCGACCGGCACCAACGTGCCGGACTACCCGCGCCTGGCGCAACTGTGGTGGAGCAATATCGCCGCCGCCGCCAGCGGCGAAAAAACCCCGCAACAGGCGCTGGACAACCTGGCCAAGGAACAGGACGCGATCATGACGCGCCTGGAACGCTCCAAGGTGCAACCGGTGTGTGGCCCGAAAATGAACCCCGAGCGTGACGCGCAATACTGGTTCGACCAACCGGGTGCGCCGAAGCCGAAACTGGCCAACGAGAAGCCTAAAGGCGAGACGGTGACCTACAGCGACCTGCTCAAATCGTGGGAGGCGGCGCGTAAGTAAACGCGGCGGGAAAGGCCTGAATGGCACGCTAGCGTGCCGTTCAGGCCAAGTTGCTGGCTTGGAGAAGCTGGCAGAAATCTAAATGTGGGAGCAACTGTCTGGATGACCCTAACGTTGGCATCGCTTTTTAAGACAGCCAAGCTCCCACAGCTCTCAAGCCGTGTGACCTTCAACCACACATCGCTGCCGATTTAGGCTAGCCGCCGTAAATGAGCCCGATGCCCTTAACTGAGCAGGCGTTCGACCTTTTCGCGGTCTAGCCTGTTGACGCTTTCGCGAATCAGCTGCTCTATCGCGTTCACAGCCTTGCTCAAGTAGTCGATATGGCTCTGCAAAGCCGGTTACTTCGCCGCAGGAGGCTGTTTTCAGGCGCCTTTTGTTATCGTCCCTCTGCTGAGCGAAGGTAAGCGTCCGGGGAAGTCATCTATCCGATCCCTGTGATGACTGGATGTGTACGGCAACGTCTTTCAGCACGCTTTTGCTTAGGTATTCACCCCTCCCTAACCCGCAAAAACTATATTCGCTAGCTCTTAAATCACTGTCGATTTCTCGGTGGAGACGTCGCTGCAGTCAGCTTACGATAGCGCGATCTGCACCTGTCTTCTCTCACCGGGGTACCACTGAATGACGCCACTAAGTGCGGTTTTCCGCAAACTTCACCCAGCTAATTTGTTGGTACTCGCCAACGTGAGCGATGCTGGCAGCGCACGTATGGTCGAAAGTGTTGGGAGTAAGGCAATCGCGACCAGCAGCGCCGCCGTTGCTTGGGCGCATGGATACCAAGATGGCAATCAACTTCCCCTAAAACTGCTGACTACTACAGTTGAGTCAATGGTTCGAGTGCTTACAGTTCCCCTCACGGTCGATGTCGAAGGGGGCTATTGCGACGACCTCGCCGCTGTTTCCCGCATCTCGAAAGCGATTTTTACACCCATTCGATGACGAGGCTACGGTCTATGAGATCTTACAATCACGCTCTTCCGCCCAGAAGCGAGATGGTGAATGCGATGCTATGCAGTGATACCGCCTATGAGGGCGTTTTTTTCACTGCTGTCAAAACTACAGGTATTTTTTGCCGCCCTACATGTAGTGCACGTAAGCCAAAGCCCGAGAATGTAGAGTTTTTTTCGCAGGCTAACGAAGCGATGGCAGCAGGTTATCGGCCTTGCTTACGATGCAAGCCATTGGATCTCGCAGCTTGCGCGCCAGATTGGGTCAAGGCGCTACTGGCCTCTGTATCTGCATCACCTGACGCTCGCTGGAGTGATGCTGACCTAACTACGCGTGGTATCGATCCGTTACGCTTACGCAGGTGGTTCAAACAAAATTTTGGCATGACTTTTCATGCATGGATCCGTTCTAGAAGGCTCGGTGTTGCCCTAGGCCGGATTTCTTCGGGCGAAACGCTGGATAACACCGCATTTGACTTAGGGTACGAGTCATTGAGTGGCTTTAGAGATGCTTTCAAAAAAACATTTCAGATGCCCCCTGGTAAGGCAGCTGAAACGTCGCTCCTGCTATATCGCCATTTGACTACACCGTTGGGCCCAATGATCGCCATGGCAGAGGAGCGAGGTTTGGTACTCCTCGAATTTCTTGACCGCCCGGCCCTAACCGCTGAATTAAACGAACTGCGTGGGCGTCATGGGTATTCAATCGCACCTGGTGAGCATGTCTACATCAAGCAGATCGAAGTTCAATTAAAACTTTATTTTGATGGAAAGCTAAAAAGGTTTTCAGTACCGCTCCATATGCCAGGCAGCTCTTTTGACAGGCTTGTGTGGGCAGAGCTTCTAAAAATCGACTATGGAACTATTTCAAGCTACGGTGCCATCGCTAGGGGCATCGGTAAGCCAGGTGCAAGCCAAGCAGTGGGCAATGCAAATGGACACAATCGCTTATCCATTGTCGTCCCCTGTCACCGTGTCATAGCGACAAATGGTGCACTCGCCGGATATGGCGGAGGACAGCCCCGGAAAGAGTTTTTACTGCATTTGGAAAAAACTGCTTTGCAGATGACTCAACAGAACGAACTCCTGTTGAGTTAGTTGCTAGTCAGAATATACGCAGACACAAAGACTCCTCAGCGCGTCTTTTGTAAAGCTCCTTGGGTGTCGACCTTGGGCATCAACTGCGCAGCCAGTGTGCGTAGTTGTTCGGGGTCGAGTTCGACCGTAACCGTCCGAGCAACACATCTTCCTGATGCCATCGGTTAAGGCGATGGTGTCCACCTAAATTTAAGTGGACACCATTTTTAGCCTTTTTAAGCGGACGCCCATGCCACAAGAACGCCGTTCCTATTCCAAGTCCTTCAAGGCCCAGGTCATTACTGAGTGCGCCCATCCTGACACTTCAATTGCCAATGTCGCCTTGACCCACAACCTCAATGCAAACCTCGTCCATAAATGGATTCGGGTGCATGCGCAGAAAAACCTGGCACTGCAAACTGCCTTCATCCCGGTCAAGACTTCGCCGCCGGTGCCGATGCATCAGGCCCTTCCTGCCACGATCCGAATCGAAGTGCCGCATCCAAAAGGTGTAGTCGTGGTGAGTTGGCCAGCAGAAAATGCAGCGGCGTGTTCTGCTTTCCTACGAGACCTGCTGCGATGATCCGCGTCGATTCCATCTGGCTCGCCACCGAGCCCATGGACATGCGCGCCGGCACTGAAACCGCGCTCGCACGAGTCGTGGCGGTGTTCGGTGCGGCGAAGCCGCACTGTGCCTATCTGTTCGCCAACCGCCGCGCCAATCGAATGAAAGTGCTGGTGCATGACGGCGTGGGGATTTGGCTTGCCGCCCGGCGTTTGAATCAAGGACGCTTCTTCTGGCCGGGTGTGCGACACGGCTCCGAAGTTGAGTTGGATGCCGAGCAACTTCAGGCCCTGGTGCTCGGTTTACCTTGGCAGCGCGTCGGTGCAGGCGGAATCATCTCGATGCTTTAACATCTGCCATGGCGTGCTTGCCAGCGCAATTGGCCCATCAGTCTATCGTCGCCATCAGCCCTCTCTGGCAAAATCGGCGGCATGACTTTGCATCCAAATCTCGATCAATTAAACCCTGAACAACTGCGTGCCCTGGCGGCGCAGTTGATCCAGCGCGTCGAGACAATGGACAAGCAAATCACTCATCACAAGTCGGTCAAGGAGAAACTGGCCCACGAGATCGCGCTGCTCAAACGCTTCAAGTTTGCCAAGCGCAGCGAGCAGTTGAGCCCGGATCAAGCCAGCCTGCTCGACGACTTGATCGATACGGATATCGCCGCTATCGAAGCCGAACTTGAGGCTCTGCAACCGGCACCTGTCGAAGCCAAAGTGCGCCAGCAACCCAAGCGCGCACCGCTGCCACCGCAGTTTCCTCGCACACTGATCCATCACGAACCGGACAACAGCCACTGCCAGTGCGGCTGCGCCCTCAAGCGCATCGGCGAAGACGCCAGCGAAAAGCTCGACTACACGCCCGGCGTATTCACCGTCGAGCGTCACATCCGTGGAAAGTGGGCCTGCGAGCAGTGTGAAACGCTAATCCAGGCGCCGGTACCGGCGCACGTCATCGACAAAGGCGTCCCGACCGCAGGCCTGCTGGCCCACATCATGGTGGCCAAGTTCGCCGACCATCTGCCGCTGTATCGCCAAGAGAAAATCTTCGGCCGCGCCGGGCTGCCCATCGCCCGTTCGACACTGGCGCAGTGGGTGGGTCAAACCGGCGTACAACTGCAACCGCTCGTGGAAGCACTGCGCGAGGCAGTGCTGGCCCAGCGAGTCGTCCATGCCGATGAAACACCCGTGCAGATGCTGGCACCGGGTGAAAAGAAACGCACCGAGCGTATGTCTGGGCCTACTGCACGACACCATTCTCGGCACTGAAGGCGGTAGTCTACGACTTCAGCCCGAGCCGTGCTGGCGAACATGCGCGCAACTTCCTGGGCACTTGGAACGGCAAGCTGGTCTGCGATGGCTTCGCAGGCTACAAGGCCGGCTTCGAAGGGGGCATCACCGAAATCGGCTGCATGGCCCATGCTCGCCGCAAGTTCTTCGACCTGCATGTGGCGAACAAAAGCCAACTGGCCGAACAGGCGCTGCACTCAATCGGCGGCCTATACGAGGTTGAACGAAAGGCCAAAGAGATGAGCGATGAAGATCGCTGGCGATTACGTCAAGAAATGGCGATTCCTATCGCGGAGAAGTTGCATGAGTGGATGCTGGCTCAGCGCGAACTTGTGCCCGAGGGCTCGGCCACAGCCAAGGCTCTGGATTACAGCCTGAAACGCTGGGTAGCGCTGACGCGCTACCTCAATGATGGTGCTGTGCCCATCGACAACAATCGGGTCGAAAATACGATCCGGCCTTGGGCCCTTGGCCGTTCGAATTGGCTCTTCGCCGGATCACTGCGCAGCGGTAAACGAGCGGCGGCAATTATGAGCTTGATTCAATCGGCACGCATGAATGGGCATGATCCGTTCGCGTATCTCAAGGATGTACTGACGCGGTTGCCGACACAGAGGGCCAGTGCAATTGACCAATTACTACCGCATCAATGGGCACAGGGCTCCTAACACGCTATGAGCTACATTCAGTCCGACGCGTCTGAATCTAATGGTGTCGATGGAGGTATTTGCCATGCGGGTTTTTTGTCATCCTGACTGTCGAAAATACGCCGCGCCTTGCGGAAATCCTCAACGTTCTCGACAACCCAAGTCCAGATAGGTGACATGCGGATCAACAGTCCCATACCCAGCGGCGTCAGCTCATACTCGACACGTGGCGGAATCTCACCGAACTCCCGCCGAACCACTAGCCCATCCCGCTCCATGGAGCGTAGCGTCTTGGTTAACATCCGCTGAGTCACCCCAGCCATCTGCCTTTTTTATTTCGGCATGGCGCATCGTGCCGTAAACCCCCAGGGCATGCAGAATACCTAACGACCAGCGGCTACCTGCGTGAGCAAGCACTTCTCGTCTGACGCCATCATCGTCTTCTCTAAGCGTTCGGCAAATTGTTTCTGCCTGGCTGAGAGCCTCCTGATCGGTCATTTCATTCTCTGGTATCACAGGTGTGCCTTCTTACGAACGTTGCCTAATCGTGCAAGCATTTGTTCATCTTACAGGCAACAGGTCTCAGGAGAAATCATGACCGAAGCGACCCAGCTTTCCCCCCAATCCATTCTCGTTCTAGGCGCCGGTGAGCTTGGGCTGCCGGTTCTGCGCAATCTTGCGCGAGTAGCAAAGCGCGCGCCCGGCTCCACAATCAGCGTCCTGCTCAGGGATTCGACCATCAACACTCAGGTGCCCGAGAAAAAGGTCGAAATCGATGAGCTTCGAGATCTTGGCATCCAGATGGTGGCCGCAGATCTCGTGAATAATTCAATCGATCAGTTGGCTGAAGTGTTCGCACGGTTCGATACCGTAATAGGCTGCGCAGGCATGGTTGCAGGCCGGGAAACCCCGATGAAGCTGGCTACAGCAGCTCTCAAGTCCGGTGTGAAGCGCTACTTTCCTTGGCAGTTTGGTGTCGACTTCGAGGTAATCGGTCGGGGCAGTCCTCAAGATCTGTTCGATGCTCAGCTTGATGTACGCGAATTGCTTCGCGCCCAGGATAAAACTGAATGGGTAATCATCTCGACGGGTATGTTCACCAGCTTTCTATTCGAGCCAGTATTCGAGGTGGTTGACTTCGAAAACGATACCGTGAACGCGCTAGGCAGTCTTGAGACCAGCGTGACGCTCACGACTCCAGAAGACATTGGTGCGTTGACAGCGGAAATTGTTTTCTTCGAACCTCGCTTCCGCGATCAGATTGTGTACCTCTCGGGAGATACAGTGACGTACGGAGAGGTTGCGAGCCTCCTCGAACGTGTACTGGGTCGCCCGTTCAAACGTAACGTGTGGACTGTTCCGTACTTGCTCCAAGAATTGGAGAGAGACCCAACGCATCACATCAAGAAGTACCGCGCTGTGTTCGCCCAGGGCAGAGGCGTGGCCTGGCCTAAAGCAGGCACTTTCAACGCGCAGCAGTCGACTCAAGTCACGACCGCTGAGGAGTGGGCCCGTGCAAATCTGGCAACCTCATCAGCATAAGGGCAGTAGCTGAACGAACGTTCTCGCGCTCGGAGTTGACCTGCTAAAAAGCTCCTCAGTCTGATAATGGGCGCTGATAACCGAAGCTAAGGCGCGGAGAATGGGTCTGGTAATCCAAGACGACCGAATCTTTATCTTATCCGCACCATCTGCCGAGGTCTGAGGCGTCCCACTTCACTATCTATTGAGTTTTCTAAGCGCGAATTCCGAACCACGGTGACTTAACCAAGCGCTTACTAAAGCCTTGCAAATGAGCGTGGTTTTGAGGAGCACGGGGGAGAATGGTGTGGTCAAGGTGTGTCTGCCGGACGCTTACGTTCGACCTCCGTCCCACGATGGACGCCTGGCCAATGAAACTAACCTTGGTTCAAGCGCCATCCCGCAAGCCGCATAGCTCAAGCGTTTGAAGTTTGCCAAGCGCAGTGAGCAGATGAGTCCTGATCAGGCCGGCCTGCTTGACCTGATCGATACTGATATCGCGGTGATTGAGGCCGAGCTATTAGATAACACGAAGCTCTAACCATTTACGGTAAAAGCTTGTAGCACGACCGCAAAAAAGACCTACGGTAAATCCCGATACAGTGCAGGCGATTAAGAGGATTTGGACATCATTCGAGCGCTCGGGATGAACGGCTGCTTGATAGCCAATAAAATATCTCACGGCAAAGAAAAGCAGGTATATCGCGAGAATTTTCCAAGTCCCCGGCACGACAAGTCGCCTTCCGGTATCGTCAAGAGTTAGGCAACGCGTAGGGAACAACAATAATGCAGTGGCGCTCCCTACAGCTATACCTGTTAACCACGCGCTTAACGTCATCGTGAGATGACCGCTGTAGTTAAGTGAAAAAAGTGACCAAAATACAAAGATACAAGGTGTAATAAGCAGAAAGGTCGGGCTCTCTCGGGTAGGCCGTAGAGCTTTGACTCCGTAATAACAGATCAGTAGAAAAACGCCGAAAACCCAGAGGGGGGTACCTTGTAGAATTTCAAGCATCGCCTTTGGAGTCCTTGTCACTCTTTCGTGACTTTATGCTTACATTGGCTTGGGGGCGCAGTCACGTAAAAGCTTGTCTGGGAGCTAGCGCGCTGAGAGTATTAATGGATTTCGTAGCGCGATGTTAACCGACAACCAAACAGACAAACAGACGCGTTTAAGGCCTCGTCAAGGCGTATTCACCACCCGCTTACCGTTAGCGCAATTTACCCCAACGTCAACCTGATGAACTCGAGCTTCAAGGCTGTCCTTGGAAACATCAATGCCTGGTGAATAGGAAAACATAGCCAAACCCACTTGCTCCCGATGGCTGCTTGTCAGGCGCCTATTTTTTGGATCTGACCGAGTACATATCCGTTGCTGCGGTAACGGCTGATATGGGTTCCGCTTTTACAGCGGCTCACTTTTGAAAAGCGCAAAAGTAAGCAAAACGCTCTTGCCCCAACACTCGGCACCTCGCCCAGGCTCGGTGTGCCCGTAATCCGACATTGATTTGAGGGGCCGCCACCACGCGCCATTCATGGCGCGGGGCGGCTAAACCGGCATCCCTGCCGGTTTACCCCAAATCAATGTCGAATTACGGCCAGCGTGTTTGACGGGGCGCCTGAGATCACAATCAAAAGCAACAGCCAAAGCAACAGCAAACAGTCCCCTGCGCGCTTCACCCATTGACCGCCTATCCCCACCCTCCCAAACCCAATTGAATTTTCCCCACCTGCCCATGCTCTTTCCTATAGAAGCGCCGCACGGCGAGCGCTTCTTGCGGGGCCTTCATGCAAGAAGGCCGGGTTGTATAGGACATTGCGGGAACTGCCATCATGACGCTACTAACGGCGCTGTCGGGCCAGCCGGCCTCTGTGCATCACTCGGGCTACGGTGAGTATCAGCGAGTCTATCAACAGCTGTATGACGAAGTGCCGGACGCCGGCGCGCTGGCGCGCGAGTTTCTGCAAGCGCAGTTGGCGCAGGTTCGGCACGCGGCCAACGAGCTGCCCGACGAACCGCAGCATTTGTGTGCCTGGGTCGAACAGCGCTGCGCCGTCGTCGCCCAGGCCTACGCCGAGTACCTTGAACAACGCCAGCAAGGCCGACCACGTCGTTACTTTCGCAACAAAGCCCATGCGCTGTATGTGCTGCAACGCGTGGCCCCGACCAAACAGGTGGATGGCGCCTGGCTGTACGGTTTACTGCACCACTGGCAAGACCAGCGTTTCGACGGCCTGATCACCACCTATCTCGAAGAGTTGGGCGACGGTGAGGCCGCGCAGAATCATGTGGTGATCTACCGCAAGTTGCTCAGCGAACACGATGCTGACAGCGATGCCGGCCTTGAGGATGAGCACTATGTGCAAGGCGCCCTGCAAATGGCCTTGGGCCTGTGCGCCGAAGAGTTCTTGCCGGAGGTGATCGGCTACAACCTGGGCTACGAACAGCTGCCGCTGCACCTGTTGATCAGCGCGTATGAACTGAGTGAGTTGGGCATCGACCCTTATTACTTCACGCTTCACGTGACCATCGACAATGCCAGCAGCGGCCACGCCTGCAAGGCGGCGCAGTCGGTGCTGAACCTGCTGCCGCTGGGCGAGGGCAGGGCGCAGTTCTATCAGCGTGTGGCCCAGGGCTACCGTCTCAACGATCTCGGGCCGGGCACCACGGCCGTGATCGAGCGTTTCAACCTGCACGACGAAGTGGTGGCGATGCTCGAACGCAAGCGCACTTTCGGCCAGCACATGCATTCGGACTATTGCCGCTTCGAAGGCAAGACCGTCAATCAGTGGCTGACCACGCCGGGGCAAATCCCAGGGTTTCTCCAGGCCCTGCAAGACAAGGGCTGGATCCGACTGAACCAGGACCCCGCCGACAGCCGTTTCTGGCAGTTGATCGAGGGCGCCGGCGCGGCGATGTTCGGCGTGTTCAGCGGCTATGAAAAACAACTGCTGCACGATTGGATTGCCGGGGAGTGGGCCAGCGACCAACGCGTGCCACCCGCCAGGCCTGGACGCGGCAGCCCGTTTTCCCGCGAGCAACAGCGCCCCACCGACCCGGACACCCAGGCCTTGGTGAACGCGCTGTACAACCTGACCGACGAGCAGCAGCTGCAGGCGCTGATCCCGTGGCTGTCCGCCCGCCGTCATTGCACCCCGGCCGGTCTGTACGCCACCCGCCGTTTTATCCAGCTGCGCACGCGTCTACGCTAAGGAGCGACCCCATGTCCGCACAACAACTCGCCGACCGCGCCTTACTGAACCTGGGCAGGGGCTTGAAAGAAAGTGGCTACCGGTTCATCACCCCCACCCCTTTGACCCACGAGCGGGTGTACCGGCGCCTGGGGACACCGCTGGCGATGAACGTGCGCGATGTGTTCGGCTGGTCGATGCCGTTTGACAATGACCTGCTGCCCGCCGCGTTTCGCGATGAGTTGCAGCAAGCGGATGTGATCGAAAAACACGACGCGCTGTGGCGCAGTAACGTGCGCTGGTCGAGCCTTGGGGACCTGCTGTTCGCCCATTCGCCGTACCCCACCACTCAAGCGGACGCGGTGTTTTTCGGGCCTGACAGCTATCGTTTTGCGCAGGTGATCGAAGCCCATCTGCAACAGCGTTTCGAGCCGCTCAAATGCGCGGTCGACATCGGCTGCGGCGCGGGCGTGGGCGCGCTGGTCATTGCCCATGCACGGCCTGATGCGCAGGTGGTGGCGGTGGACATCAACCCGCGCGCCCTGCGTATGACGGCGGTGAACGCCGAGTTGGCCGGCCTGGGCAACGTCAGTGTGTACCAGAGCGACCTGCTGGCGAGCCTGCAAGGTTCATTCGACTTGATCGTCGCCAACCCGCCCTACATGAACGACGATCGGCAGCGCGCCTACCGGCATGGCGGCGGTGCATTGGGGGAGCAACTGTCGGTGCGCATCGTCAGTGAATCCCTCGGGCGCCTGGCCCTGGGTGGCAGCCTGGTGCTGTATACCGGCGTGGCGATGGTCGCGGGCGAGGATCCGTTCCTGGAGGCGGTCAGGCCCTTGCTGGCCAGCGACGCCTACGGCTGGACCTACCGCGAACTGGACCCTGACGTCTTCGGCGAAGAACTCGATAAACCTGGCTATGAGCGCGTCGAACGGATCGCCGTGGTCGCGCTCACCGTCACCCGGTTGCGTTGACGGCCCATGCTCACCTTCGGCATCGAAGAGGAATACTTCATCACCGACCTGCACAGCCGCCGAATGCTCAGCGAGCCGCCGGCAGCGGTGTTGACGGCCTGTCAGCGGGCGATAGGCGCGGGGTTTGCCTTCGAAATGTTCCAGGGGCAGATCGAAGTGGCGTCGCCGGTGTTCAAGGCCAGCCGCGACGCCGCCGATTACCTGGCGACCGTGCGGCATAACCTGGCGCAATCGCTCGGCGACTTCGGCCTGGGCATCGTCTGCGCCGGCAGCCATCCGCTGGCCGCCTGGCGCGAGCAGACGCCCACGGTGCACGCGCATTTCGAGCAGTTGTTCGAGGACGTTCAGCAGGTGGCGCGCCGCAGCGTGTTGTGCGGTTTGCATGTGCATGTGCAGGTGCCGGAGCAGCTCGATCGCATTGCGGTGATGAACGAGGTCTCGCCGTGGCTGCCGTTGTTATTGTTGCTCAGTTGCTCGTCGCCGTTCTGGGAGGGGGCGCCCAGTGGCTTCATGAGTTACCGCCAGGCCGCTTGCGATGAGTGGCCGCGCATGGGGGTACCGGAGCATTTCGAGGACTGGGCGGCCTACCAGCGGTATTTGGGATTGCTGCGGCGCATGGGTGTGATCAAGGCCGACGGCAACGGCTGGTGGGGCATTCGCCCGGCGGCGCGTTATCCCACCCTTGAGTTGCGCATGACGGATGCATGCCCCCGGCTGGAGGATGCGCTCACCCTGGCCACGCTGTTTCGTGTGATGGTCACCCATGCCTGCGGCATGGC
This sequence comes from Pseudomonas sp. S3_A03, assembly GCF_054668275.1. NCBI lineage: Bacteria > Pseudomonadati > Pseudomonadota > Gammaproteobacteria > Pseudomonadales > Pseudomonadaceae > Pseudomonas > Pseudomonas sp. S3_A03. The sequence continues at coordinate 1,641,514 of NZ_CP162753.1, read as the reverse complement.
TCGGCCCGGCGCCACGTTTACCGCGCAGACGCGTTGGCTGCTCCAGGAAAACCGTTGGCAGGCCAAGCGCTATGGCGCGCAGGGCGCCTTCGCGCTGGACGACGAGGGCGCCACCGGCACTGCCGAGCAATGGTTGGAGCGGGCCTCGCGACGGTTTCGAACGACCGCCGCCAACATGGGTGAACCCGCCGTGTTCGACCACGCCCTGGCGCTGTTGCGTCGGGGCAGCAGCGCGGTCGATCAACTGCGGTGTTTTGCAGACGCCTCGGCCAAAGGCGCGGATGCGCATGCCGGCCTACAAGAGGTCGTCGACCGCTTGCTCGCCCAGAGCCGTGGCGACCTTTGATCGGCTGCCCGCGAACGCCAACGGAACACTCGCCATGAGCGCTGCCCCTAATGAATGACGCTACTCAACAACCGGAGTGCAGCCCATGCGAGCCATGACCTATCAAGGCGCCCATAAGGTGCAGGTGGACACCGTTCCCGACCCCATCATCGAGCAACCCGACGACATCATTCTGCGGGTCACCGCCACCGCTATCTGCGGTTCGGACCTGCACCTGTACCGCGGCAAGATCCCCACCGTGGAGCATGGCGATATCTTCGGCCATGAATTCATGGGCATCGTCGAAGAGACCGGGCCAGGGGTGACGGCGGTGCAACGTGGTGACCGCGTGGTAATCCCGTTCGTGATTGCCTGTGGCGAGTGTTTCTTTTGCCAACTGCAACAATTCGCGGCCTGTGAAACCACCAACGACGGACGCGGTGCGATTCTGAATAAAAAGGCGATCCCACCGGGCGCCGCGCTGTTCGGCTACAGCCGCCTGTATGGCGGCGTTCCGGGTGGCCAGGCCGAACTGGTGCGGGTGCCCAAGGCCAACAGCGGGCCGTTCAAAGTGCCCGGCGTGCTGGCGGATGAAAAAGTACTGTTTCTCTCCGACATCCTGCCCACCGCCTGGCAGGCTGTGACCAACGCCGGCATCGGCCAAGGCTCCAGCGTGGCGATCTATGGTGCCGGGCCGGTCGGGTTGCTGAGTGCGGCGTGCGCGCAAATGTTGGGCGCCGAGCAAATCTTCATGGTCGACGATCACCCGTATCGGCTGGCGTATGCGCAGCAGATGTACGGCGTGATCCCGATCAACTTCGAAGACGACGATGACCCCGCCGACACGATCATCCGCCAGACCGCAGGCATGCGCGGCGTCGACGGCGTGGTGGATGCGGTGGGTTTCGAAGCCAAGGGCAGCACCACCGAAACCCTGCTCACCACCCTCAAGATCGAAGGCAGCAGCGGCAAAGCGTTGCGCCAGTGCATCGCCGCCGTGCGCCGGGGTGGAGTGGTCAGTGTGGCGGGGGTGTATGCCGGCTTTATCCACGGGTTCATGTTTGGCGACGCCTTCGACAAAGGCCTGACCTTCAAGATGGGCCAGACCCACGTGCAGCGCTTTCTACCGCAGTTGCTGGAGCATATCGAATTGGGGCGGCTGAACCCGGAGGCTATCGTCACCCACCGGCTGTCTCTGGAACAGGCGGCACGGGGTTACGAGGTATTTGATAAAGGCGAGGAGCAGTGCCGCAAGGTGATTCTGGTGCCGGGCATGGAGGATCGGCCGCTGACCGAGCCGCTGGAGCCGGAACCGACCCCCGGCCTTCGCGTACAAGGCGTACCCGGTTTCTAGGCCAAATACCTCTGAATGTGGGAGGGCCTGCTCCCACATCGGGGCCTGGTGTCAGGCCGTCGCTTGCGGCTGCAGGCGCAGCTCACCGTCCACGTCCTTGACCAACCCGCTGGCCAGAAACAACGGCGCCAGGCGTTTGTGCAGTTGCGGCTCGACGAATTCCTTCACCGTCTCCAGCACCAGAACGCCACTGAGCGGCAGCTCGGCCTTGGTGTATGACAACCACGCCTTCTTCAACGCCATCAGCACATCGCTGCCCGCCGTGGAGGCAAAGCGGCGGTGGGTGGGTTTGCCGTCGAAGTTGAACGTGTGCTGGAACTCATAGCCGCTTTCATCACCGCCGCCGGCGGTGCAGCGGATGCAGGTGCAGGTGCCGTCGCCGAAAGCGCTGCGTAGGTAGGCGTTGAAGTCCATCACGGGCTTGAGTGACAGGCGCTTATCCACCTCGAACAGGTCCCCGGTCATTTTTTCGTCAGTGTTCAACGTCCATTTCCTCGCAGGTTTACCGCAGTTTTTCAAAGCGCGGCACAATACCAGCCACGCGCGGGTTTGGGGATTATTTGCATAACCATTGAGACGCCGGCGGTGGGTCAGTCGGCTTATTTTCAACTGACCCACCGCTATCGGGAGCAAGCCCCCTCCCACAGGGGGGCGTCATCGTCTGTAAGGTCAGCGAAAGAACTCCCCCGGCGTCGCCTCAAACTGCTGGCGAAATGCATTGATAAACGCCGACGTCGATTCATATCCACAGTTCAGCGCCACATCTGTCACCCGTTCGCCTTGTTCCAGGGCGGGCAGGGCGCTGAGCAGGCGCAAGCGCTGGCGCCAGGCGCGGAAGGTCAGGCCGGTGTCTTTCAAAAACAAGCGGCTGAGGGTCTTTTCGCTGAGCCCCAGTTTTTCGCTCCATTGCCCCAAGGTGGTCTGCTGCTCGGGGCGCAGGTTGAGGCTGCGGTAGATCTGCCGTAAACGGGCGTCGTGGGGCAGGGGTAGCATCAGGTCCACCTGGGGCGCGGCGGCGAGTTGGTCGAGGATCACCTGGGCCAGGCGCCCGTCCGGGCCGTCCTCGGCATACTCCACCGGCAGTTCGCTGAAGCTGCGGATCAGCTCGCGCAACAGGCTGCTCACCTCCAGCACATGACACTGCTCGACCGCCCAGGCGGTCACGCTGCAATCCAGATACAGGCTGCGCATCTCGGTATGGGGCGCGCTGTAGACGCGGTGCGGCATGCCCGCTGGAATCCATACCGCGCGTTGCGGCGGCGCGACAAAGCGCCCGGCGCTGGTCTGGATCTCCAGCACCCCGCTAATCGCGTAGGACAATTGCACCCACGGATGGCTGTGGCGACGGGTCAACGCGCGGTTGGGCAGCGATTCGGTACGCCCATACACCGGGCGTGGCAGGCTGGACAGCCCGGGAATGCTGCGGCGCACGGTTTTATCATGTCCTTTGGGCGGCATTTACTGGCTCATTGGCGTTAGTCGGTAACAAGCGGTTACGTTAGAGTCGCGGTGACGCTCTTGGCAACCCCTGGAAGATTCGCTCATGACTCGCCCCCTTTCCTGCCCGACAACTTCACCCTGACGCTGATCGCCACGGTGATCCTGGCCTCCCTGCTACCCGCCAGCGGCCAGACCGCCGTGGCGTTCGGCTGGGTGACCAACCTGGCCATTGCGCTGTTGTTTTTCCTGCATGGCGCCAAGCTGTCACGCCAGGCCATCGTCGCCGGGGCCGGCCACTGGCGCCTGCACTTGCTGGTGTTCAGCCTGACCTTTGTGCTGTTCCCGCTGTTGGGCCTGGCGCTCAAGCCGGTGCTGTCGCCGCTGATCGGCAACGACCTGTACATGGGCATGCTCTACCTCTGCGCCTTGCCGGCCACGGTGCAATCGGCGATTGCCTTCACCTCGCTGGCGCGCGGCAATATCCCGGCGGCGATTTGCAGCGCGGCGGCGTCGAGCCTGTTTGGTATCTTCCTCACGCCGTTGCTGGTGACGCTGTTGCTGAATGTGCACGGTGACGGCGGCAACACCCTCGATGCCATTGTGAAAATCAGCGTGCAATTGCTGCTTCCATTTGTCGCAGGGCAAATCGCTCGTCGTTGGATTGGCGAGTGGGTAGGCCGCAATAAAGCGTGGCTCAAATTCGTCGACCAGGGCTCGATCCTGCTGGTGGTCTACGGCGCCTTCAGCGAAGCGGTCAATGAAGGTATCTGGCACCAGATCCCGCTGTGGGAACTGGGCGGCCTGGTGGTGGCCTGTTGCGTGTTGCTGGCCCTGGTGCTGATGGCGTCCGCCTTGCTGGGCAAGGCTTTGGGCTTTAGCCAGGAAGATCGCATCACCATCCTGTTTTGCGGCTCGAAGAAGAGTCTCGCCACCGGCGTACCGATGGCCCAGGTGCTGTTTGCCGGTGCAACCATGGGCGTATTGATCCTGCCGTTGATGCTGTTTCACCAGATCCAGTTGATGGTCTGTGCGGCGTTGGCGCAGCGGTATGCCCAGCGACCGGAAGCGATTTCGGAGCTGATGGGGCAGGTCGATCCTTGAAGCGTCGTGTTACTATTTTTCTGCGCTGCTCAAGGGCTGGCATTGGGCCGGATTGATCAGCGCAGGAACTGAGTACGACGCCCGTCAATGAGCATTTCTGCCGCAACTCCCCAAGCCAATTGGCAACCGGTCATCGCCCTCGCGCTGGCCGCGTTCGTCTTCAATACCACTGAATTCGTGCCGGTCGGGCTGCTCAGCGCCATCGGCGCCAGCTTCGACATGCAGGTGTCCAGCGTCGGCCTGATGCTGACTATTTATGCCTGGATCGTGTCCCTGACCTCGCTGCCGGTGATGTTGCTGACCCGCAACGTCGAGCGCCGCAAGTTGCTGATCGTGCTGTTCGGCCTGTTTATTGCCAGCCATATCCTCTCCAGCGTGGCCACCAGCTTTGGCCTGCTGATGGTCAGTCGCGTCGGCATTGCGTTGTCCCATGCGCTGTTCTGGTCGATCACGGCGTCGCTCGCGGTGCGCCTGGCGCCGGCGGGCAAACAGGTACAAGCCCTGGGGCTGCTGGCTACCGGCACGTCATTGGCGATGGTCCTGGGCATTCCCCTCGGCCGCTTGCTGGGCGAGGCCATGGGCTGGCGCACCACCTTTCTGGTGATCGCCGCGTTTGCGGGCGGGCTGGTGTTCTGGCTGGCGCGCACCTTGCCGCTACTGCCGAGCCAGAACTCCGGCTCGCTGCGCAGCCTGCCGCTGCTGTTCAAGCGCCCGGCGCTGGTGGCGCTCTACGTGCTCACCGCGATGACCGTGACCGCGCAATTCACCGCCTACAGCTACATCGAACCTTTCGTCGAAGGCGTCGCTGGCCTGGGGGGCAGTGCGGTCACCTTGATCCTGTTGGTATTTGGCGGCGCGGGCATTATCGGCTCGCTACTGTTCAGCCTGGTGCACCGCTTCAACCCCCACCTGTTCGTGGTGGGCGCGGTGTTTATCCTGGCGGCGTGCCTGGCGCTGTTGCTGCCCTTGAGCGGCGCCGAATCCTACCTGGTGATCCTGAGCATGTTCTGGGGCATGGCGATCATGGGCTTCGGCCTGGCCATGCAGTCCAAAGTGCTGGTGCTGGCACCGGACGCCACCGACGTAGCCATGGCAATGTTCTCCGGCATCTACAACATCGGCATCGGCGGCGGCGCCCTGATGGGCAGCTGGGTCGGCAGCCACTTCGGCTTCGCCTGGATCGGCGCGGCGGGTGGGCTGCTGGCGGCGGTGGCGTTAGGTGGGTATTGCCTGGCGATTCGCCGGTTTGGGACGGGGGTGGCCGCTGCTTGAGTGCGGCACTCGCGGATAGGCCCCGACAATAGGATGCGAAAGCGAGTCATGGATTTTTAGAGAGAGCGTGGTGGATATGGATATGCAGGAACAGGAACTTAAGCGTTTTCTTGAGGCGCAGACCCGCTTTTCGTTTGCGGATGTAGGGACTGCCTATACGGCAAAGGATTTTTGGACGTGGGCCTTTTCCAACATGGAGGTCCCTGTTCTACGAGGTGTTTTGATCGAATACCTAGTGGCCCGCCACCTGATCGCCCACAACGACGCAATCGTTGGGGACACGGTAAGGTCACTCACTACCGAAACGCCTGGCCCCGGTGATTTGACCAAGAGTATCGAGCGATTCTACCGGCAGCAGCCCCATGGCGATGTGTTTGATCTGCAACTGACATGGGGCGTTACGCTGGAGATTAAAAGCACGGCGTCGCCAAACAGCTGGCGGATCAAGAAAACCAGTCGCTGGAACTGTATCGAGGACAAAAACCTCAAGCAGACCGTGTTTCCAGCACACTTCTACGTCCTCGCCCATATGGCCGATGACGCGGTGATCAAGGACGGTAAGCTCGATTTGGGCGCGGTGGTTTTTCACGTCCGAACCGGTCGTGAAATGGACGCGCTCGCGGGCACGCATGAGTCGGTGGGGTTTTCCACGTTTGTTGGAGAGGGTGCAGGTGTTCGCTCGTGCAGTTTTGATCAGCTTCCCGACGTATTGCTTGCGCTGCAAACCCAGCGGCTTGCCGATATCCGGGCAAAAATGCTGCCCGACTGGCAGCTTGAGCCTCTCAAGCAATGCCCCGATCGGGTTTACCTCCCGCTGGCGGTCGAGCAGGACGGGAAAGTGGAGGCTTGTTGGTATATAGAATTCAAGTACGAGCTTGGAGGTAAAAAGGGCAGGCGAGTGGTCCCTCTTAAACCCATTCACTCATGCTGGCTCCCCGGGGTGATACCCGACTGGCGCGACTGGGAGGCTGCGGGCTTCTGCTACGTCGCGCAGGGGGAAGCGATTGTAGAAGTGGGCGAACCCACTTCGGTAACGGCTTCTTAACGCCCAGCCAACACCTTCTCCAATTTCTCCTGGTCCCGCGCAAACTGGCGAATCCCTTCCGCCAGTTTCTCGGTGGCCATCGCGTCTTCATTCGAGGCCCAGCGGAACTGCGCTTCGCTCAGCGGTTGACGGGCCTCGCCCTCGGTGCCCGGCACCAGTTTGCGCGCCAGCGGGCCATGGTCGTCAGCGAGCGTTTGCAGCAGGTCCGGGCTGATGGTCAGGCGGTCGCAACCGGCCAGTTCTTCGATCTGGCTGAGGGTGCGAAAGCTTGCGCCCATGACCACGGTCGGGATGGCGTTGGCCTTGTAGTAGTTGTAGATGCGCGTCACCGACTGTACGCCCGGGTCTTCGGCGCCGGTGTAGTCCAGGCCGGTGTGCTTGCGGTACCAGTCGTAGATGCGACCCACGAACGGCGAGATCAAAAATACCCCCGCATCGGCGCAGGCCTGGGCCTGGGCGAAGGAGAACAGCAGGGTCAGGTTGGTCTGGATGCCGGCTTTTTCCAGGCGTTCGGCGGTGCGGATACCTTCCCAGGTGGAGGCCAGTTTGATCAGCACGCGGTCGCGGCTGACACCGGCCTGGTCGTACAAGGCGATCAATTGGTTGGCCTTGGCCCATAACGCGTCTTCATCGAAGGACAGGCGCGCGTCGACTTCGGTGGAGATACGCCCCGGAATCACCTTGAGGATGCCGCAGCCCACCGCCACCGCAAAACGATCGCAGGCCAGGTCGACATCGCCCTTGGACGCGCTGACAGCATTGCGCAGCAACTCGGCGTATGCCGGGATGGCGGCGGCCTTGAGCAGCAGCGAAGGGTTGGTGGTGGCGTCCACCGGGCGCAGGCGGCTGATGGCTTGCAGGTCGCCGGTGTCGCAGACCACGGTAGTGAATTGCTTGAGTTGTTCGAGTTTGGACGTCATGAGCGGCGGTCTCCAAATAAGGTTAGCGGTTGAGGGCCTGGGCGGTGTCGAGGTCGGTGACCAGGATGTCGAGGTAGCCGCCGGTGAGCGCGCCACGAATCGCCTGGACCTTGTTCAGCCCGCCGGCCAGGCCGAGCACGCGGTGGATGTTGCGCAACTTGGGCAGCGCCACCGACACCACGAACTCTTCATCTTCCTCCAGCACCGGCTTGCCCTGGGCGTCGAAGTAGCGCAGGCAGATATCGCCCACCGCGCCGCGCTCGGCCAGCAGGCGCAGCATGTCTTCAGTGTAGTAATTGCCGCTGTTGCGCAGCAGTTGCGAGGGCTCCAGGTCGCCGATGCCGACAATCGCCAGGGTGATGCTGTCAAAGCGTTGCAGCACCTCCTTGACCTCTTCCATCTGCACGATGCGCTGCTTGCTCTGCACCGATTGCTCGATACTTTGCGACGGCAGTAAATACGCCGGGCAATTGAGCAGGGTGGCCAGGCGCTGGGTGAGCAGGGTGGCCTCGAACGCGCCTTTGTTGCCGACGCCGCCGAGCAGTTGCACGACTTCCTCGGCGCCTTGCTTGCCCGGTTGTGCATGCAGGTGGCCGACCATCGCGCGAATGGTGCTGCTCCACGACGAAATGCCGATGCGGTCCTGGGGCGACAGGCTGGTTTCAAGATAGTGCGCGGCGGCTGAGCCGATGGCTTGCTTGATGCTTTCATCATTGCCGGGCTCGGTGGCTTCCACCACGATCACCCGGCGCACGCCGTAACGGCGTTGCAATTGGTTCTCCAACTCCAGATGCAGGCCTTGCAAGCGCATCACGCTGATCTTCACCACGCCTTCCTGCAACGCCCGGCGCAGGGCGCGGCTGATAAAGGACTGGGACAGGTCCAGTTGCGTGGAAATTTCGGACTGCTTGAGCCCTTCTTCGTAATAGAGGCTCGCAATCTTGGTGATCAGGCGCTGTTCTTCGATCTGGCTCATGAAAGCCTCAGTGGTTGACTCAATGGCCGTGAGGATACCAAACCCTCACGACATGATCAGGCCGCCATCAATATTGATCGCCTGGCCGGTCAGGTAGGCTGCGTCGTCCGACGCCAGGAACGCCACCAGCCCGGCGACATCCGAGGGCTTGCCGGCGCGGCGCAGGGGGATGTTCTTGACCCATTCGGCCATCAACTCACCCTTGGCGTAGCGTTTTTCGTCGGTGCTGAGGATCTCGCCCCATACGCGGTCGTTGTAGTCCCACATCTCGCTTTCGATGATGCCGGGGCAGAACGCATTCACCGTGATGTTATGCCGCGCCAGCTCCAGGGCCAGGCTCTGGGTGATGCCGATCACGCCCATCTTGCTCGCGGCGTAGTGCGGCGTGTAAATGAAGCCCTGGCGGCCCTGGCCGGACGAGGTGTTGATCAGGCGTCCGCTGCCTTGCTTGACCATGTACTTGGCCGCCTCCCGGCAACCCAGCCACACGCCGGTGGTGTTCACCTGCAGCACCTTGTCGAAGTCGGCGCGGGGCATGGTGTCGTAGTGGTCGATGGTGATGATGCCGGCGTTCTGCACCGACACGTCGATACTGCCAAACCGCGCGTGGCCTTCGCGGTAGAGGCGTTCGATATCGCTTTCGTTGGTCACGTCGATGCCGAGGGCGAGTGTGCTCACGCCATATTCACGGGCCAACTGGTCGGCGGTGAAGGTTACGCGCTCCAGGTCGTTGGAGGCCAGCACCAGGTGGGCGCCTTCACTGGCGAAGCGCTCGGCGATGCCGGCGCCGATGCCTCGGCAGGCGCCGGTGATAACGATGGTTTTACCGCTGAATCGTTGCGACATGACAGGCTCCTACCAGCACACAAAACCGCCATCGACCAACAGGTCGACACCGGTACAGAACGACGAGGCCTGGCTGACCAGAAAGATCGCCGGGCCGACCATTTCTTCCACGCCGGCCATGCGGCCCATGGGCGTGGTCTGTTCAAAGATCTTCACCTGGTCGGCGACTTCCGGGCGCGAATTCATCGGCGTCGCGGTGTAGCCGGGGCTGATGCAATTGACGCGCAGGCCCTTGTCGGCCCATTCCATCGCCAGGCTCTTGCTCAGGTGGATCACCCCGGCCTTGGAGGTGTTGTAGTGCGCTTGCAACAGGCCACGGTTGACGATGCTGCCGGACATGGACGCGATGTTGACGATGGCGCCTTTGCCACGCGGCAACATCACGGCGGCCTGGGCCTGGCAACTGAGGAAGATGCCGGTGAGGTTGATGTCCAGCATGGTTTGCCAGCGTTGCAGCTCCAGGTCCTCGGCGGCCTGGGCGTTGGCGATGCCGGCGCAGTTGACCGCGACGCTGAGTTCGCCCAGTTCGCGTTCGGTGCGTGCCACGGCGGCATCCAGCGCGGCGCGCTCGGTGACCGTGCCGCTCAAGGCCAGGGCGCGACGGCCCAGGGCCTGGATACGCTCGACGGTGCTGGCGATGCCGGGGCTGCCGGCTAGATCAAAGCAGGCCACATCGGCGCCGGCTTGCGCGAGGCCGACGGCGATGGCCTGGCCGATGCCGCTGCCGGCACCGGTAACAAAGGCGACTTGGCCCTGAAGACTGAAAAGCTGCATGCAATTACTCCATTCTTGAATTCACAGCAGATCCCTGTGGAGGGGGCTTGCTCCCGATGGCAATCTGTCAGTTGATAAATCAGCTGGCTGATCCACCGCTATCGGGAAGCAAGCCCCCTCCCACATCGGATAGCGGTGATCTTTGGTCAGGCAGTGGCCATTTCCATTACGGAAACCGGTGTCGCCTCGCCCCGTTCCAGAATCCCCATCTGCCGCCCCCGGCTCATCACCATTACCCGATGGGACAGCCCGAGCACCTCATCCAGGTCCGAACTCACCACAATCACCGCCATGCCCTTGGCCGCGAGGTCGGCGATGACTTCATAAATCGCCGCCCGCGCGCCCACGTCGATGCCGCGTGTCGGCTCGTCGAGGATGAACACCTTGGGATTACGCGCCAGCCACTTGGCAATGATCACCTTTTGCTGGTTACCCCCGGACAAACTGGAAATACGCGACTGCGGCGCACCTTTCACACCCAGGCGAGCCACCGCCGCGCGCGCGAATTCACGCAGCGGGGCAGGGAACACCCAGCCGCGCTTATCCAGCAGGTCGGTGTTGCCGTAGATCAGGTTGTCTTCGATGCGATGCTCCACCACCACGCCTTGCTGCTTGCGGTCTTCGGGCACCAACACCACACCGGCCTGGATCGCCTCGAACGGCGAACGCAACTGGCGCACTTCGCCATCCAGCAACAGATGCCCCTGGATGTCCTGGGCCGCACCGGCCAGGGTGCGCACCAGTTCGGTCCGCCCGGCGCCGACCACGCCGGCAATGCCGAACACCTCGCCAGCACGCACACTGAAGTCGATGCCGTGCAGGGCAAACTCGCGGCAACTCACATCCTTGACCTGCAACATCACCTTGTCCTGCGGGGGTTGCAGGGCGGGGAAAATCCGCTCCAGGCTGCGCCCGACCATCTGTTCCACCAGTTCCCGCACCGGCACTTGCGCAGTGGCATGCAAGGCGATCTGACGGCCGTCGCGCAGCACCAATACACGGTCGGCAATGCGCGCGATTTCTTCCAGGCGATGGCTGATATAGATAAATGACACGCCCTGGGCCTTGAGCCGCTCCACTTGCTGGAACAGCAGCTCGGTTTCCTCGCCGCCCAACGCGGCGGTGGGTTCATCCAGGATCAACAGGCGTGCCTTGAGGGTCAGCGCCTTGGCGATTTCCACCAGTTGCTGGGCCGCCACGCTCAGCCCTTCGACCTTGCGCGACGCCGGTACCTTGAGGCCCAGGCGCTCCAGCTGGATCTGCGCCTGGGCCTCGATGTAGGCACGGTCCACCCGCCCGTGACGCATGGGCAGGCGACCGACGAAGATGTTCTCGGCGATCGACAATTGCGGCAGCAGGCGGATCTCCTGGTGGATCAGGCCGATACCGGCGCCCAACGCCGCACCCGGCGAGGCGGGCGCGTAGGGCGCGCCAAGCCAGGTCATGCTGCCCCCGGCCTCCGGCTGCACCAGCCCGGCAATGATCGAGGACAAGGTCGATTTGCCCGCGCCATTCTCGCCGAGCAAGGCCAGGACTTCACCGGGGCGAATATCCACATTCACTTGCGACAACACCTGCACCGGGCCATAGGCCTTGCTGATGTTGTGCAGGCACAGCACCGCGTCGGCGGCTGTGTCCAGAGCTGCTGCGTGCATGACGACCTCCCAGGGTTACGGGTGCTGTTGCAGGAACGGCGCGACGTTTTCTTTGGTGGTCAGCACGGTGGGCAGCAGTTGCTCTTTGGGCAGGGTTTTGCCGGCTTTCAGATCGATCGCCGACGCCACCGCCAGACGGCCCATTTTCTGGGTCTGCTGGGTCATGGTCGCATTGAGCACGCCGCTTTCCACGGCCTTGAGCCCGGCGACGTCGCCGTCGAAGCCGACGATTACCACCTTGTGATCGAGATTACCGACCTTCACCGCTTGCGCGGCGCCCAGCGCCATGGCGTCGGCGCGGCCGAAGAATACGGTGATGTTGGGGTCACGCTGGAGCAGGTCCTGGGCCACGGCGAAGCCTTTATCCTGCGCCCATTCGGCGGGTTGCTGGGCCACGACATTGAGGCCGGGGAAGGCTTTGAGGCCCTCGGCAAAACCCTTGGCACGATCGTTCTCGGGGGTGGTGCCGATCTGGCCTTGCAGGATCGCGATGCGGCCCTTGCCTTCGGTAACCTTGCCCACGTACTCGGCCAGGGTCTTGGCGCCGGCCACGCTGTCGCTGGCGATAAAGGTATCGCCCGGTGCGTCGGGGGCGTTGCGGTCTACGGCGATCACCGGGATACCGGCGGCTTTTGCGGCCTTGACCGGCACACCGGCGGCGGTGGCGCCGGCCGGGATGTAGATCAGCACGTCGATCTGGCGGGTGATCAGGTCTTCAATCTGGCTGACCTGGGTGGACGAGTTGCCCTGGGCGTCCACGGTGATCACCTTGATTCCCTTGGCCTTGCCCTCGGCTTCCACCGATTGCTTGATCTGGTTGAAGAAGTCGGCCTGCAGGTTGGCCACGGCCAGGCCGATGGTCAGGTCCTTGGCCCAGGTGGTGCCTGCGGCGGTGAGGGTGGCGGCTGCCAAGGCGGTGGCCAACAGCAATTTTTTGGGGCTGAACATGTCGGTGACTCCTGGTTTTATTGTTGGAGGGTGTCAACTGTCGAACAGGTTTAACGGGCAGTGCTGGAGCGGCGTCGCAGGGTGTCGATGGTGACGGCGAGGGCGATGACCACGCCGATCACCACTTGTTGAATAAAGGGCGAAACGCCCAGCAGGTTGAGGCCATTGCGCAACACGCCAATGATCAGCACGCCCACCAGGGTGCCGCCGATGCTGCCCACGCCACCGCTGAGGCTGGCGCCGCCGATCACTACGGCGGCGATGGCGTCCAGTTCCAGGCTCAGGCCGGCGCTCGGTTGCGAGGAGTCGAGGCGCGCGGCCAGGGTGACCGCGGCGATGCCAGCTAGAGCGCCGCTGATGGCGTACACCCACAGGGTAATCGCACGCACCTTGATGCCCGACAGGCGCGCCACTTCCGGGCTGCCGCCCATGGCGTAGAGGTTGCGGCCACCGGCGCGAAAGCGCAGGAACACCCAGGCCACCAGCAACATCACCAGGAACAGCCCGACAGTGGCGGATAAAAAGCCGAAATGCCGCACCGTGGCCAGGCTGGTGAACCACTCCGGGTAACCGACGATCTGCCGGCCTTCGGTGAGGATGTTCGCCAGGCCGCGGGCCACCGACATCATGGTCAGCGTGGCAATGAACGGCGGTAACTTGGCGTAGGTGATCAACCCGCCGGACACCAGACCGGCGAGCATGCCGGTGGCAATCGAGATCGCAATCGCAAAGCCCAGCGGCACCGCCTGGTCCTGATACAGCCAGCCGAGCATCATCATCGAGAAGGCCAGTACCGAGCCGACCGACAGATCGATGCCGCCGATCACGATCACCGCCGTCATGCCGATCGCCAGGATGCCCAGCACCGTGACCTGATCAAGAATGTTCAGGCCATTGCGCAAAGAGAAAAAGAATTCGGAGCTGAAGGAGAAAACCAGCACCAGCAGCACAAGCCCTATCAGTGGGCCGCCGATATTGCTGGGCAGCAGTTTCACCAGGCGGGGGCGGGGTGGCGGCTTGAGTTCGTCCGGGTGCTGGACAATCGCTTTGGCGTCCACAGTGTTCTCCTGAGTTGTTTTTTTTGGAGTGCTTTCAGGCTGCTTGAATATTTATGCGCGCCTGACTGTTAATTCAGATTCCAGTGACACCGTGGCAAAGTCAAGCGCTTAATTTTTCGGGTATGCCTCTAAAACGCCGGTTTAACGGCACGCAAAGCCACGGGGTAGACCGGCCCGTGTGGGATTTTGCCCGTTTGTCCGAGTGATATTTCTTCAGTTTTTTCATTTTTACAGCGATCGCTCCCTTGACCGCGCATCCGATCAGCGTCTAAATAGAAATATATTGTCATTGCTGAATAAATATTCAAACACAGCTTTCGGCACTTCCAACTCACGTGGTCAGCCCCACAGGAGCCGCTGCATGAATGCCTTCCAGTACAACGCCCACCAGATCAAGGAACAGGCCCGCCTGATCCGCCGCCATGTGATCCGTCTGAACGCCGATTCCCCGGCAGGCGGTCACACCGGGGCCGACCTGTCGGAAACCGACATCCTTGCCACGCTGTATTTCCGCATCCTCGATACCGGCCCGGAACGCACCGAAGACCCCGAGCGCGATATTTATATCCAAAGCAAAGGCCACGGTGTGGGTGGTTTGTACTGCTGCCTGGCGCAGGCGGGTTACATCCCCGAGGCGTGGTTGTCGACGTATCAGCACTTCAATTCGCACTTGCCCGGCCACCCGGTGCGCCAGAAAACCCCCGGCATCGAACTCAATACCGGTGCCCTCGGCCACGGCTTGCCGGTAGCGGTAGGGCTGGCCTTGGCGGCGAAGATGTCCGGCAGTAAAAAACGTATCTACGTGCTGACCGGCGACGGCGAGCTGGCCGAAGGCTCCAACTGGGAGGCTGCGATGGCGGCGGCCAAGTACGGCCTGGATAACCTGTTTGTGATCGTCGACAAAAACAAGCTGCAGTTGGCCGGATTGACCGCCGACATCATGCCGCTCGACCCGCTGGATGTGAAATGGGCCGCCTTTGGCTTTACGGTCAGCGAATGCGACGGCAACGATGTGGGCCAGTTGATCGACACCCTGGAGCGCATGCAAACCCGCACCGGCGCGCCTCAGGTGCTGATCGCCCACACCGTCAAAGGCAAGGGCGTGTCGTTTATCGAAGCCCGCCCCGAATGGCACCATCGCGTGCCCAAGGGTGATGAAATCAATGCAGCACTGGAGGAGTTGAACCATGGCGAGTGAACATTTGGCGAGCGTCATGGTGCAGGCCTTTATTGACGCGGTCGACGCCGGGTTGGACCTGGTGCCGGTGGTCAGCGACTCCACATCGACGGCCAAGATCGGCCCGTTTGCCCAGCGTTTTCCCGAGCGCTTGATCAACGTTGGCATCGCCGAGCAGTCGCTGGTCAGCGTCGCGGCGGGGCTGGCCCTGGGTGGCAAGATTGCTGCCACCTGCAACGCCGCGCCGTTTCTGATCTCGCGCGCCAATGAGCAGATCAAGGTCGACGTCTGCTACAACCAGGCCAACGTGAAGATGTTCGGCCTCAACGCCGGGGCCAGCTACGGCCCGCTGGCCAGCACCCACCACAGCCTCGACGATATTTCGGTGATGCGGGGCTTTGGCAATGTGCACATCTTCGCCCCGGCCGATGCCGCAGAGTGTCGGCAGATCGTCGATTACGCGTTGCGCTACCACGGGCCGGTGTATATCCGCCTCGACGGCAAAGCGTTGCCCGACCTGCACGACGCGAACTATAAATTCACGCCCGGCCAGGTGGATATCCTGCGCCAGGGGGCCGACGTGAGCATCGTGGCGCTCGGTTCGGTGGTGCATGAAGCGGTGGACGCCGCCAATTTGCTGGCCGAGCAGGGCATCCAGGCGCAGGTGATCAACCTGTCGTCGATCCGGCCGTTGCAGCGCGATGTGTTGCTCAGCGCATTGAGTGGCACCCGCGCCGTGATCAGCGTGGAAGAACACAACATCAACGGCGGCGTCGGCAGCCTGGTCGCCGAAGTGTTGGCCGAAGCCGGGCTGGGCATTGCGTTGGTGCGCCTGGGCATCGGCGATGGCGAATACGCCGCCGCCGGTGCGCGCGAACCGACGCGCGCCTTGCATAACATCGACGCGGCTGGGATTGTGGCGGCTGCCACTCGGTTGCGGTGACCCCATGAATAACCACACTCCGCTGATCCTGGCGATAGACGAAGGCACCAGCAATGCCAAGGCGGTGCTGGTCAACGAACAGGGGCAGGTGATCGCCCGCGGTTCGCGGCCATTGAGCGTCAGCCACCCCCAGGCCGGTTTTTCCGAACAGGACCCGCTGTTTATCTGGCACAGCACCCTGGCCGCGATGGAAGACTGCCTGGCCCAGGTGGATCGCCCGATCACCGCGCTGGCGATCAGCAACCAGCGCGAATCGGTGGTGGCTTGGGACAGCCGTACCGGCGAGCCGCTGTCGCCATGCATCAGTTGGCAATGCCGACGCTCCACCGTGTTGTGCGCCCAGTTGCATCAGCAAGGGCACGAAGCCCTCATCCTGGAACGCACCGGGTTGGCCCTGGACCCCATGTTCTCGGCCGGTAAATTTCGCTGGATCCTCGACCACCTGGACAACGGCCACGCCCGCGCCGCTGCCGGTGAGATTTGCCTGGGCACCGTCGACAGCTGGCTGCTCTGGCAACTCAGCGGCGGCCAGGTGTTTGCCACTGACTATTCCAACGCGGCGCGCACGCAGCTGTTCAACCTGCACACCTGCGCCTGGGACCCGGTGCTGTTGGACCTGTTTGCGATTCCCCTGGCAGCGCTGGCGCCGATCCAGCCCAGCGCGGGGTTCTTCGCCGAAACCGTCGCGCTGGGCGGCTTGCCCGCCGGGATCCCGATCATGTCGATGGTTGGCGACTCCCACGCCGCGCTGTACGGGCAGGGCGGTTTTGCGCCGGGGTTGGTCAAGGCCACCCTGGGTACCGGCTCCTCCTTGATGACCCCCATGAGCGGCGCGATTGCCTCCACCCATGGGCTGTCGACCACCCTGGCCTGGCATGACGGCGTGAAACCCACGTTCGGTATGGAGGGCAATATCGTCCACACCGGCGCCGCCGTGCAATGGGCCGCGCGCCTGGTGGCCGGCGGTTCCCTGGACGCCTTGACCGAGCAAGCCGCGCAACTGCCGGATAACGGCGGTGTGTACTTTGTGCCGGCACTGTCCGGGCTGGGCGCGCCGCATTGGCAAGCCGATGCGCGAGGGTTGATGTGCGGGCTGACCGAGGCCACGTCCGGCGCGCATATCCTGCGCGCGTCGCTGGAGTCCATCGGCTATCAGATTCGCGACGTGTTCGACGCGATGCAGCAGGACATCGGCAGCCCGTTGAAAGAACTGTGGGTAGACGGCGGCGCCACGCGAAATAGCTGGCTGATGCAGTTTTTGGCCAACCTGCTGCAACGCCCGGTGGTGCGTAGCCTGTCACCGGAAGTCTCGGCGCTGGGCGCGGCGCATCTGGCCGGGCGGGCGTTGGGGCTGTGGGCTGATGATCAAGCGCTGAGGCAGTTGGAACGCCAGCGCGAGCGCTTTGAGCCGCAGGATGACCCGGCGATGGCAGGGCGTTATTTAGAATGGAAAAAGGCCCTGGCCCGCACGCTTCTCTAAAGACCGGTGGAGGTCAACTGTGGAGGGGGCTCCCTCCCACATTTTCTAACCGCGTTCGGTCTCAAGGCTTCCACGTCTGCACATCCTTGGCATCCACGGCTCTGGGCAACAACCCCGCCCTGAAGAACGCATCGGCAATCTTCTGCTGTTCCCCCAACTGGTCCACCGTCACCGGCTGCACCTGATAACTGCGGTGCGTGTTCGCCGCTTCCACCGTGGCCACATCCAGGTTGCCCCACAACGGCCCCAGCACTTTCGCCGCCTCCTGGGGATGGGTTTTAACCCATTGCCCGGCCTGCTCCAGCTGCGCATACACCACCTTCAATACCTGCGGATGCGCCGTGGCGTAAGGCGTGCCCGTGAGGTAATAGCGCTTGTAACTCGCCAGCCCCGCGCCATCGGCCAGGGTGCGCGTGGGCAGTTGCCGCTGCACGCTGGTGAGGAAGGGCTCCCAGGTGACCCAGGCGTCGACCTTGTTGTTTTCGAAGGCAGCGCGGCCGTCGGCGGGAGACAGGTACGCCGGTTCGATATCCGCGAAGGCCAGCCCGGCCTTATTCAGCGCGGCGATGAGCAGGTAGTGGGTGCCGGCCGCCTTGGTCACTGCGATTTTCTTGCCTTTCAAATCCGCCAATTGCTCGATCGGCGAGTCTTTGCGCACCACGATGGCCTGGGCCGAAGGCGAGGGCGCTTCCTGGGCAAAGTAGGTGAGCTTGGCCTGGGCGGCCTGGGCGAAAATCGGCACGGTGTCGGCCACGTCGGCGCTGATGTCCACGTTGCCCACGTTCAGCGCTTCGAGCAGCGGCAGGCCACTGGGGAATTCGTGCCAACTCACGTCAATGTTGTCGGCCTTGAGGGCTTTTTCCAGGGTGCCCTGGGTTTTCAGCAGAGTGATGAGGGTGGAGGATTTTTGATAGCCGATGCGCAGGGTTTCCTGGGCCTGCGCGCTCACGGCGACAGACAAGGCCAGCAACCCGAAGACAGCAGCGAAGGGACGAGGTATGGACATGGCACGCTCGATGTTCAACGAAATTTGGCCAAGCATAAGGTTCTAAAAACCTTTAGATAAATAATCTTTAGGCCTGAGCTTAGGTCGCTTTTTTGCGCATTTCGATGAAGTCAGTGGGCGTCTTTCAGCGCAATGGTCTGGACGCTCGCGCTGAGCACCCCCGCACGTTCCGCCAGGTAGCGCGCCGGCGGCTGGCCCACCGCCTTGCGGAACATGGTGATGAAGCCGCTGGCGTTTTCATAACCCAGGTCCAGCGCCACCCGCTGCACACTCTCACCCTTGGCCAGCCGTTGCAGGGACAGGATCACATGCAGCTGCCGGCGCCAACGGCCGACACTCAGGCCCAGCTCCTCCAGCAACAGGCGTGTCATGCTGCGTTCGCTCATGCCGATGCGCACGGCCCACTGGCCCAGGGTGGCTTTGTCGGTGGGATCGGCCAGCAGACTGTTTGCCAGGCGGCGCAAGCGTGCGTCCTGGGGCATGGGCAGGTGCAGGGCTTCGACCGGCGCGGCGGCCAGTTCATCCAGCAACGTATTGATCAGGCGACCTTGGGGGCCGGCCTCGTCATACAACTGCGGGAAGCTCACGGCCTTGCTGATCAATTCATGCAGCAGGCTCGATACCGCCAGGGTGCAGCAGCGCGGAGCGAGGGCCTGGGCGGCGCTGGGCTCGATCAGCAGGCAATACACGTGCGCTTCGCCTGAGCCGCGCGCCGAATGGGGCGTGCCGCCGGGAATCCACAGTGCGCACTGGGGCGGCACGATCCAGATTCCCGCTTCGATTTCACAGTGGATGACCCCACGCAGGGTATACATCAACTGGCCCTTGCGGTGGGTGTGCTGGGCATGTTCCCAGGAGTCCGACGTGCTGGTGGCGCCCACGGCCACCACGGCTCGGGGGAGCAGGTCGGCGTCCTTGGCCATCAGCGGGTCGAGCAGGTCGAGACGGCGGTGCTTCATGGTGGGGCTCGCAGGCTGGCCGGATTGCGAAACAGTCTGGCTATTCTGTGCAATGCCGTCCAGTGGTTGCGGCCTTAATATTGAGATCTACTCTCATTAAGGAGCTGTGCCATGCGACTCGACAGTACAACGTTCCCGGTGGTGAAAATCGTCTTCGATGCGCCGAGCCAAGACGGGCCGGAGGATGCCTTCCGACTCTTTGAAACCCTGCTGGCACGGCGGCAATCCTTCCTGCTGCTGCATGAAAAAGCCGTGGACGAAAGCAATCACGAACATTCCCATGAGCAGCGCAAGCAAGCCTCGATCTGGATGAAGAAACACCGAGAGGCGTTGCGCACGTTCGTCAAGGGCATGATCCAGGTGGAACCCAGCGCGGCCAAGCGCCTGGCGCTCAAACCGTTTGCGGTGATGGTCGGCAAGGCCTGGGGGTATCCGTTGCTGGTGGTGGAGTCCAAAGACCAGGCGTGGGCGCTGGCGCGGGATGTGCTGGATGAGCGGGTGTCGGATGTGGCGCATTTTTGAAGGCGCACACCACCATCGGCGGCCCTGCTGGCAAACGATCCGAGAATGCAGCTTAGATTGTGTGGGGCTTGCACGCCCATTGAAGTATCCTGCGCGCCCCGCTTTCCACTGACTCAAAGACAGATGACAGGACAAGACATGCAGGCGCTGCTGGAGTCGATCCTCGACGAAGTGCGCCCACTGATCGGCCTCGGTAAAGTCGCCGACTACATTCCCGCACTGGCCGACGTGCCCGCCAACCAACTCGGCATCGCCGTGTACGGCAACGACGGCTCGGCCTTCCGCGCCGGTGATGCCGATACGCTGTTCTCGGTGCAGAGCATTTCCAAGGTGTTCAGCCTGGTGCAGGCCATCGACCATGGCGGCGAAACCATTTGGGAGCGCCTGGGGCATGAACCGTCGGGGCAACCGTTCAACTCCCTGGTGCAGCTGGAATTCGAACGCGGCCGCCCGCGCAACCCGTTCATCAACGCCGGTGCGCTGGTGATCTGCGACATCAATCAATCGCGCTTCGCCGTGCCGATTCTGTCGATGCGCGACTTTGTAAGGCGCCTGTCCGGCAACCCGCAGATCCTGGTCAATAGCGTGGTCGCCGACTCCGAAGCCCAACATGGCGCGCGCAACGCGGCCATGGCGTATTTGATGAAGTCCTTCGGTAACTTCCACAACGATGTGGACGCGGTGCTGCACAGCTACTTCAACTACTGCGCGCTGCAAATGAGTTGCCTGGACCTGGCCAAGGCGTTCAGCTTCCTCGCCAACGAAGGCACCAGCGCCCACAGCGGAGAACAGATCTTGACCGCGCGCCAGACCAAGCAAGTCAACTCGATCATGGCCACCAGCGGGCTGTACGACGAGGCGGGTAATTTTGCCTATCGCGTAGGGTTGCCGGGCAAGAGCGGCGTGGGCGGCGGGATTGTCGCGGTGGTGCCGGGGCAGTTTACGGTGTGCGTGTGGTCGCCGGAGCTGAACGCGGCGGGGAACTCGCTGGCGGGGATCAGGGCGTTGGAATTGTTGAGCGAGCGGATTGGGTGGTCGGTGTTTTAAGTGGGTTGAGATCGTTCCCACGCAGAGCGTGGGAACGATCATCGGGTGTCATGCGGCTGGATGGGCGTCATCCAGTGCTTTGTCCACCAGCAGTTGCACACCTTCCAGCATACGGCAGATGCCCAGCGCCACATTGCGTTGTGCACCGTCGATTTCAAAGGCCAGGTGGGTGGCGATGTCGGTGATGGAGGATAGATCCTGGGATGCGTTGACCAGCAGGGTTTCGGTGCCCAAGTTAGGGCGTACGGTGAAGAGTTTATCTGGGGGATTTGGGGTGTCTTTAATCATGGTGGAACTCCGTCGACAAGTGGAGCCGCCAGCGTTCGCGGTCAAACGAAGAGGGTGGCAGCTGTACGCGGGTTGACCGACCGGTTGTCAACGAACCCGGCATACCCGAAGGTATCCCGCGCACAACTGCCGCGACACGATACCTCAGGCACAAAAAAACGCCTGGGATAGGTGCAGGGCGTAGCAGTTCGTTAACAAGGCCGGACGGTCAAATCCGGTCGCTGAATTGGCAGCGACGGGGGAAGAGGTTAGTCAGCGAAGTTCCGGGCGGCAACCTGAAACAGTCGTGGGAAAACTCTGAGAGTTCGGGGCGAAGTGCTATCCCTGTGGGAGGGGCTTGCTCCCGATAGCTGTGGATCAGTGACAAATGTATTGACTGACACACTGCTATCGGGAGCAAGCCCCTCCCACATTTGGATTTTCATTGTTCTTTGGGATTTATGTGAGCCCAAACAAAAAATGCGCCACTTCGGGCGCATTCTTTTGTTCGGTCAGCTATCGCCTATCAGGCAATCGCATCCCAGGCCCGATCACCTTTCTCGTCCTTGATGCGAGTCGGCAAGCCCATCACGTCCAGCGCCTTCAGGAACGGCTCAGCCGGCAGTTCCTCGACGTTGGCCATGTGTTTCACATCCCACTCGCCACGGGCAACCAGCAGCGCTGCGGCCACCGGTGGAACGCCGGCGGTGTAGGAGATGCCCTGGCTGTCGGTCTCGGCAAAGGCTTCTTCATGGCAGGCCACGTTGTAGATAAATAACTCACGTGGCTGGCCATCCTTGGTGCCTTTGACCAGGTCGCCGATGCAGGTTTTGCCGGTGTAGCCAGGGGCGAGCGACGACGGGTCGGGCAGCACGGCCTTGACCACTTTCAGCGGCACCACTTCCAGGCCTTCGGCGGTCTTGACCGGCTTTTCGGAGAGCAGGCCGAGGTTTTTCAGTACGGTGAACACGTTGATGTAGTGTTCGCCGAAGCTCATCCAGAAGCGCACGTTCGGCACGTCGAGGTTTTTCGACAGCGAGTGCACTTCGTCATGGCCGGTGAGGTAGAGGTTCTGCGGACCGACGACCGGCAGGTCGTCGGTGCGTTTGACTTCGAACATGGTGTTGCTGGTCCACTGGCTGTTCTGCCAGCTCCACACCTGCCCGGTGAATTCGCGGAAGTTGATTTCCGGATCGAAATTGGTGGCGAAGTATTTGCCATGGGAGCCGGCATTGACGTCGAGAATGTCGATCGAATCAATGCGGTCGAAATGCTGTTGCTGCGCCAGCGCGGCATACGCGTTGACGACACCCGGGTCGAAGCCCACGCCGAGGATGGCGGTGATGTTCTTCTGTTTGCATTCTTCCAGGTGGTTCCATTCGTAGTTGCCGTACCACGGCGGGGTCTCGCAGACCTTGCCCGGCTCTTCGTGGATGGCGGTGTCGAGGTACGCAACGCCGGTGTCGATGCAGGCACGCAGGACCGACATGTTCAGGAACGCGGAACCTACGTTGATGACGATCTGCGATTCGGTCTCGCGGATCAGAGCCTTGGTCGCTTCCACGTCCAGGGCGTTCAGCGCGAAGGCTTGGATATCGGCGGGCACCTTGAGGCTACCCTTGGCCTTGACGCTGTCGATGATGGCCTGGCATTTGGAGATGTTGCGCGACGCGATAGCAATACGACCGAGTTCGTCGTTGTGCTGCGCGCACTTGTGGGCCACCACCTTGGCGACACCTCCTGCACCAATGATAAGAACGTTCTTTTTCAATTGCTTTTACTCTCCTAATATCCGCCAGCTTACGAAAGGCTGGACAGGTAGTCGTCGTAACCAAATTCACGAACCACTTCGACTGTACCGTCGAGTTGTTTCACTACGATGGACGGCATTTTCAGGCCGTTGAACCAGTTTTTCTTGACCATGGTATAGCCCGCGGTGTCGATGAACGACAGCCGATCGCCGATGGCCAGCGGACGATCAAATTGATATTCGCCGAAGATGTCCCCGGCCAGGCACGATTTGCCGCACACCATGACGGTGTGTTCACCCGCGCTGGGTGCCAGCTTGGCGTTGAGGCGGTAGATCAGCAGGTCCAACAGGTGGGCCTCGATGGAGCTGTCGACCACGGCGAGGTTTTTGCCGTTGTAGAGCGTGTCGAGCACGGTGACTTCCAGCGAGGCGCTGTTGGTGATCGCCGCTTCGCCGGGTTCCAGGTAGACCTGCACGCCGTACTTTTCGGAGAACGCCTTCAAGCGCGCGCAGAACGCGTCCAGCGCGTAGCCTTCGCCGGTGAAGTGGATGCCGCCGCCGAGGCTGACCCACTTGACCTTGTGCAGCAGTTCACCGAAGCGTTCCTCGATGGTGCCGAGCATCTTGTCGAACAGGCTGAAATCGCCGTTCTCGCAGTTGTTATGGAACATGAAGCCGGAGATCTGTTCGATCACGCCTTCGATCTTCACCGGGTCCCATTCGCCCAGGCGGCTGAATGGGCGCGCCGGGTCGGCCAGCAGGTAATCGGAACTGCTCACCTGCGGGTTCACACGCAGGCCACGGGTCTTGCCTTCGCTGCGTTCGGCGAAACGCTGCAACTGGCTGATCGAGTTGAAGATGATCTTGTCGCAGTTCTCCAGCATCTCTTCGATTTCATCGTCGGCCCAGGCCACGCTGTAGGCGTGGGCCTCGCCTTCGAATTTCTGGCGACCGAGCTTGAGCTCATACAGCGACGACGACGTGGTGCCGTCCATGTATTGCTGCATCAGGTCGAACACCGACCAGGTGGCAAAGCACTTGAGCGCCAGCAGAGCCTTGGCGCCGGACTGTTCGCGCACGTAAGCAATCTTCTGCATGTTGACCAGAAGCTTCTGTTTATCGATGAGGTAGTACGGCGTTTTGATCATTTTTGAGAGCCTGCGGCGGTGCCTGCCAAAAAAGGACACGCATTGTGCCCGCACTTGGTCAGGATCGAAAGGTTAGCCGGCGGATTTTGCGCACCCGGTCTCCCAGCATAGTCCTCGAGTATGACTATCCATGGATGTACACCGGTCCAGTGTGGGAGGGAGCAAGCCCCCTCCCACAATTGATTCTCTGTGCATCAGTTACATTGACATCAAACCGTCATCTCTCTACCACCGTCCTGCCATATTGCCCCGTTACTGTCCTGGCCAATGAGATCGATCTCAAGCGAGTGACAATGACTGACCTGAAAGACGTTGCACGCCTGGCTGGGGTATCCCGCGCCACCGCCGCGCGTACCTTTGCCTCCCCTGAGCAGGTGCGCATGAGCACCCGTGAACAGGTGTTTGCCGCCGCCCGTGAGCTGGGTTTTCGTCCCAACCTGCTGGGCCGCCAGCTGCGCCTGCAAACCACCAACCTGATCGGCGTGGTCGTCCCAAACCTGCTCAACCCAGTGTTCGCCGAACAGTTCCAGGCCATGGAGCGCGCGGCGCGGTTGCGCGGCTACAGCCTGGTGTTGGCGACCACCGACTACAGCGCCGAGCGCGAGTGCAGCGTGGTCGAAGAACTGCTGCGCCAGCGCGTCGACGGCCTGGTGCTGACCGTCACCGATGCCGAGAGCAACAGCGTGCTCAGCAGCCTCAATACCGAGAAAACCCCGTTCGTGCTGGCCTATCACCAACCGAGCAACCCCAACTACAGCGCCGTGTCGGTGGACAACCGCGCCGGCATGACCATGGCCACGCGGTATCTGCTGGAAGCAGGGCACCGGCGCGTCAGCATGGTCGCCGGCCCCGCGTTGCAGTCCGACCGTGCGCGCCTGCGTTACGCCGGGTATTGCGACGCCATGCAAGCGTTCGGCCTCAAGAGCCGCCCGGTGATCGAAATGCCGGCCCACACTCAGGCTGAATTCGTCGCCATCCAGCCGTACCTCGAAGGCCCCGAGGCGCCCACCGCGCTGCTGTGCTCCAACGATTTCCTGGCCATCAGCCTGATCGCCGAGTTGCGTCGCAACGCCTGGCACGTGCCCCAGCAACTGTCGGTGATGGGCTTTGACGGCATATCCCTCGGCACCCAGACGCACCCGACCCTGTGCAGCGTGGTGCAGCCCATCGCGCTGCTCGCCAGCACAGTGATTGACCAATTGCTGGCGCAGATCGCCGGCAACGCCCCGATTTCCCATTGTCTGCCTTGCCATATCCGGCCGGGCGAAAGCAGCCAACCCCATGAGGAGTCCCTTGATGCGCGCATTCCGTAAAACCCTGGCCGCCGTGCTGCTGTGTGGCATGGCCAGCCTGGCCCAGGCCGCCGACACCGCGATTTGCTACAACTGCCCGCCGGACTGGGCCGACTGGGGCACCCAACTCAAGGCCATTGCCGCCGATACCGGCGTGCAAGTGCCGCTGGACAACAAGAACTCCGGCCAGTCCCTGGCGCAACTGGTGGCGGAAAAAGCCGCGCCGGTGGCCGACGTGGTGTACTACGGCGTGACCTTCGGCCTGCAGGCGCAAAAAGCCGGCGTGGTCGATGGCTACACACCCAAAGGCTGGGAGCAGATCCCCTCCGGTTTGAAAGACCCGGCGGGGCAGTGGTTTGCGATCCACTCCGGCACCTTGGGCATCATGGTCAACGTCGATGCCCTGGGCGGCTTGCCCGTACCGCAAAGCTGGGCTGACCTGCTCAAGCCCGAATACAAAGGCATGGTCGGTTACCTCGACCCGTCCAGCGCGTTCGTCGGCTACGTGTCGGCGGTGGCGATCAACCGCGCCCTGGGCGGCGACCTGGACAACTTCACCCCGGCCATCGACTACTTCCAGAAACTGGCGCAAAACGCCCCCATCGTGCCCAAGCAAACCGCCTATGCGCGGGTGCTGTCCGGTGAGTTGCCGATTCTGGTGGACTACGACTTCAACGCCTACCGCGCACGCTACAAAGACAACGCTCACGTCGACTTCGTGATCCCCAGGGAAGGCAGCATCAGCGTGCCGTACGTCATGAGCCTGGTTGCCAACGCGCCGCACCGCGCCAATGGCGAGAAGGTACTGGACTTTGTGCTGTCCGACGCCGGCCAGGCATTGTGGGCCAAGGCGTACCTGCGACCGGTACGCCCGGTGCCGATACCAGCCGAAGTCGCCAAGCAATTCCTGCCGGACAGCGACTACGCCCGCGCCGGCGTGGTGGACTACCAGAAAATGGCCGCCGTGCAGGAAGCCTTCGCCGCCCGTTACCTGAACGAGGTCAAGTAAGTGGCCACATCCGCACGACACGCCGCCTGGGCCCTGGCCCCGGCGTTTGCGGTGCTGTTGGCGTTCTGGCTGTTGCCGCTTGCGCACTTGATCGTGCTGGGCAGCGAAAGCCGTGACAGCAATGGCAGCGGCTATTGGCAAGTGCTCAGCAGCGCACAGTACGTGGGCAGCCTGGTGCAAACCTGCGTGCTGGCGATGGTCGTCACGGGCGCGGCCTTGCTGGTGGGCGGTATCAGTGGGGTGTTCCTCGCGCGGCAGCGGTTTTCGGGCGCTCGGCGCTGGTGGCGTTGCTCACGTTTCCGCTGGCGTTTCCCGGCGTGGTGGTGGGCTTTCTGGTGATTCTGTTGGCGGGGCGCCAGGGCCTGCTGGCGTCTCTGGGCCTGCACCTGGCCGGTGAGCGGTGGATCTTCGCCTACTCGTTGGCCGGGTTGTTCGTGGGTTATCTGTACTTCTCGATCCCACGGGTGATTCTCACGGTAATGGCCGCCTGCGAAAGCCTTGACCGCAGCCTGGAAGAAGCCGCGCATTCGCTGGGCGCCGGGCACTGGCGCGTGGTGTGCGACGTGATCGTACCCGGCCTGGCGCCGGCGCTGGCGTCGTGCGGGGCGATCTGTTTTGCCACGTCGATGGGCGCCTTCGGCACGGCCTTTACCTTGGGCACGCGGCTGAACGTCACTCCCGTGGCGATCTACAACGTATTCACCAATTACGCCAACTTTGCCGTCGCCGCTGCGTTGTCGGTGGTACTGGGCGCGGTGACCTGGGCGGTGTTGCTGCTCACGCGGCGCCTGGTGAAAAACGCGGGGACGGTCCTGTGAAGCGCTCATCACTGTTTGTTGTGCAACTGCTGTTTACCTTGCTGGTGTGCGCTTTCATGTTGGTGCCGGTGTTGATGTCGTTGCTGGCGGGGCTTACACGCAACTTCTTTGTCGGCCTGTCCAGTGGCCTCACGTTCGATTGGCTGGTGCAGGTATGGCAGGCCTATTCGCCAACCGTGTGGCTGTCGCTGCAACTGGCCATGGCCTGCGCAGTGTGCGTGTGTGTGGTCGGCGTACCGGCGGCTTACGCCCTGGTGCGCATGAACAACCGCTTCAGCCGCGCCTTCGAGGAACTGATGGTGCTGCCGGTGGCGATGCCGGGCCTGGCCAGTGCGCTGGCCTTGCTGCTCACCTACGGCCAGTTCGGCGCGTTTCGCAGCAGTTGGCTGTTCATCCTGGTCGGTCATGTGCTGTTTACCCTGCCATTTTTGGTACGCCCGGTAATGGCGGTGATGCAGCGCCAGCAACTGCCGGTGCTGGAAGAGGCGGCGGCCAGCCTTGGCGCCGGCCCTATCAAGCGCTTTTTCAGCGTGGTGGTGCCCAACTGCCGGGCGGGGATTCTGGCGGGGGTGCTGATGGTGGTCACCCTGTCCCTGGGTGAATTCAACCTGACCTGGATGTTGCACACACCGATGACCAAAACCCTGCCGGTCGGCCTGGCCGACAGCTATGCCTCGGCACGCCTGGAAATCGCCAGTGCCTACACCCTGATCTTTTTGCTGATGATCGTGCCGCTGCTGATTGCATTGCAGGCCATCAGTGCCCGTTTATCCCGTGGAGAGCGTCGATGACCGCTATCACTATTCGCCTGCAGGGCTGTCGCAAGGCATTCGCCGACGGCACCGTGGCCGTGCATGCCATGAATTTAACCGTCGAAGGCGGCGAAACCCTGGCGATTCTCGGCCCGTCCGGCTGTGGCAAAACCACCACCTTGCGCCTGATCGCCGGTCTGGAGCGCCCGGACGTTGGCCAGGTGCTGTTCGGTGACCGGGATGTGACGCGCCTGCCCATCGAGCGTCGCGACGTGGGCATGGTGTTCCAGAACTACGCGTTGTTTCCCAACCAGGATGTGGCGGGGAATATCGTTTATGGCTTGAAGGTTCGCGGTATGTCGCCGCTGGAGCGCAACAAGCGCTGCGACGAGTTGCTGGAACTGGTGGGGCTGCAGGACCACGGCGCGCGCAGCATCCACGAGTTGTCCGGCGGCCAGCGCCAACGCGTGGCACTCGCCCGCGCCCTGGCGCCGCGCCCCAAAGTGCTGTTGCTGGATGAACCGCTGGCCGCCCTCGATGCGCAACTGCGTGAGCGCCTGCGCAGTGAGCTGAATGAACTGCTGCGCGGCCTCGGCATCACGTCGGTATTTGTCACCCATGACCAGGGCGAAGCCATGGCCCTCGGTGATCGCATCCTGGTGATGGAGCACGGCCGCATCGCGCAACTGGCCAGCCCACGGGAGATCTACCAGCAACCGGCGAATGCCTTCGTCGCCGGTTTCGTCGGCAACCTGAACGCCTTTGAAGTCATCGAACCCTCCGTTCACGGTTTGAAAGTCTGCGGCGGCGAGTTGCCGTGGCACAAGGCTCATGTGCCCAGTACCGTGTACTGCCGCCCCGAACACCTGCGGGTGATGGAACACGAAGGGCATCTGCAGGGGCATCTGCTCGCGCAGTTTTTCCAGGGCGCGCACAGCCGTTTGCTGGTCGACGTCGGCGGCCCACAACCGCTGCTGGTCGACAGCAGCGACAACCACCTGTACAGCGTCGGCGCGCCGATGGCCCTGGCAATTGCGCCGCATACATTGTTCACCCTCAATGCGTGAGAATTTGCCTGTGAATCGTCCGTTTCTAGTCGCCCACATCAGTGACCTGCACCTTAAAGCCGGCCAGCGCCTCACCTATGGGGTTGTGGATACCCTGGGCGCACTGCGCCGCGCCATCGACCATCTGAACGCCAGCCGGCCGCGGCCGGATATCGTGGTGGTCAGCGGCGACCTGGTGGACTTCGGCCGCGCCGATGAATACGCCGTGCTGCACCCGCAACTCGCGCGCCTGCACATGCCGTGCTACCTGGTGCCGGGCAACCATGACAGCCGTGGGCCGCTGTTGGATGCATTCAGTGACCACGCCTATTTGCCGCGTTCGGCCGACGGCCCGTTGGATTGGGTGGTCGACGCGTACCCGCTGCGGCTGATCGGTTTGGATTCCACCATTCCCGGCGGCCATGGTGGCCAGTTACTCGACAGCCAAGTGCAGTGGCTCGACGCACAGTTGGCGTTGCGCCCTGATGTGCCGACCTTGCTGATCCTGCACCATCCGCCCTTTATCAGCGGCATCGGCCATATGGACCGCGAACCCTTTATCAATGCCACCGCCCTGGAAGCCGTCGTCGCCCGGCACCCCCAGGTAGAACGCCTGTTATGCGGGCACCTGCACCGACCGATGCAGCGACGCTTCGGTGGCAGCCTCAGCTGTGTGTGCCCCGGCACGTCCCATCAGATCGTGCTGGATTTGCAGGCAGCGGCACCCGCGCATTTCAACCTGGAACCGGCGGGGTATCTGTTGCATCGCTGGGACGCGCAACAGGGGCTGATCAGCCACAACGGCGTGTTCGGGGACTACCCGGGCCCGTATCCGTTTTATGACGCGCATGGCTTGATTGACTGAGGCTTTACACAGGTTTCAGTCAGTGAGTAAGTGATTTTGAGCTGCTGCGCGATCCAGTGGGAGCACGCTTTCCGGCCAAACAGGCTTGTCTGCGTACATGAGCAAAATTCGTGATGATCTAAAATAAAATGAGTTTGTCTCACTATCGTCGCCCGCCGACAATGGCTGCCATTGAATATTGGCAGTGGAGTTATCAGTCATGGCAGTCGCTCATTCCCTTGGATTTCCGCGTATTGGACGCGATCGTGAACTGAAAAAAGCGCAGGAAGCGTTTTGGAAGGGCGAACTTGACGAAGCCGGCCTGCGCGCCGTGGGCCGTGACTTGCGCAAGGCCCATTGGGATCTGCAGAAGCAGGCCGGTATTGAGCTGTTGCCCGCCGGTGACTTCGCCTGGTACGACCAGGTACTCACGCATTCGCTGATGTTTGGCGTGATCCCCGAGCGTTTCCGCCCGGCTGACGGCCATGTCACCTTGCACACGCTGTTCGGCATGGCGCGTGGCGTCAGCGACAGTTGCTGCGGTGGTGCCCACGCCCAGGAAATGACCAAGTGGTTCGATACCAACTATCACTATCTGGTGCCGGAATTCAGCGCCGACCAGCAGTTCCACCTGGGTTGGGACCAACTCTTCGAGGAAGTGCAGGAAGCCCGTGAGCTGGGCCACAGCGTCAAGCCGGTGATCATCGGCCCGCTGACGTACCTGTGGTTGGGCAAGGCCAAGGGCGCCGACTTCGACAAACTCGACCTGCTGGAACGCCTGCTGCCGCTATACGGCCAGATCTTCCAGCGCCTGGCCGAGCTGGGTGTGGAATGGGTGCAGATCGACGAGCCGATCCTGGTACTCGACCTGCCGCAGGCATGGAAAAACGCCTTTGAGCGCGCCTACAACCTGATCCAGCGCGACCCGCTGAAAAAACTGGTGGCCACCTATTTCGGTGGGCTGGAAGAAAACCTCGGCCTGGCCGCCAACCTGCCGGTCGATGGCCTGCATATCGACCTGGTGCGCGCCGCGGATCAATACCCGACCATCCTTGATCGTCTGCCTGCTTACAAGGTGTTGTCCCTGGGGGTGGTCAATGGTCGTAACGTGTGGCGTTGCGACTTGGAACAGGCCCTGGCGACCTTGCAGCATGCTCATGAAAAACTCGGCGAGCGCCTGTGGGTGGCGCCGTCTTGTTCGCTGCTGCACAGCCCGGTGGACCTGGGCCGTGAAGACCAGTTGGACGACGAGTTGAAAAGCTGGCTGGCCTTCGCCGTGCAAAAGTGCGCCGAAGTGGCGGTGCTGGCCCAGGCGGTCAGCCGGCCCGAAGCCCCCGACGTACGCGCGGCCCTGGCTGACAGCCGCGCCGTGCACGCCGCCCGCGCCGCATCACCGCGTATTCACAAACCCGCCGTACAAGCGCGTGTTGCAGCCATCAGCGCCAAGCACAGCCAACGCCAGTCGCTGTTTGCCCAGCGTATCGACAAACAGCGCGCCGGCCTCAACTTGCCACTGTTCCCGACCACCACCATCGGTTCGTTCCCGCAAACCGCATCGATCCGTCTGGCGCGTCAGTCTTACAAGGCCGGCAAGTTGAGTGAAGCCGACTACGTCGAAGCCATGCACAGCGAGATCAAGCACGCCGTACAGGTGCAGGAAAACCTCGGGCTGGATGTGCTGGTGCACGGTGAGGCCGAACGTAACG
Source organism: Pseudomonas sp. S3_A03 (assembly GCF_054668275.1). Taxonomy (NCBI): domain Bacteria; kingdom Pseudomonadati; phylum Pseudomonadota; class Gammaproteobacteria; order Pseudomonadales; family Pseudomonadaceae; genus Pseudomonas; species Pseudomonas sp. S3_A03. The sequence goes on along the minus strand of NZ_CP162753.1, from coordinate 1,610,034 downwards.
ACATGGTCGAGTACTTCGCCGAGCAACTGGAGGGCTACGTGTTCACGCGCTTCGGCTGGGTGCAAAGCTACGGTTCGCGCTGCGTGAAACCGGCGGTGATTGTCGGCGACTTGAGCCGCCCGAAGGCCATGACTGTGGAGTGGATCCGTTATGCCCAAGGCCTGACCAGCAAGGTGATGAAAGGCATGCTGACCGGCCCGGTGACCATGCTGATGTGGTCCTTCGCACGTGAAGACGTGAGCCTCGAAGTGCAGGCTCGCCAGTTGGCCTTGGCCATTGGCGACGAAGTGCTGGACCTGGAAGCGGCGGGTATCAAGATCGTACAGATCGACGAGGCCGCATTCCGCGAAGGCCTGCCGTTGCGCCAGGCGCAGTGGCGGCATTACCTGGACTGGGCCACCGAAGTGTTCCGCCTGTGCGCCTGCGGTGTGCGTGATGAAACCCAGATCCACACGCACATGTGCTACAGCGAGTTCAACGATGTGATCGAGTCCATCGCGGCGATGGATGCCGACGTGATCACCCTCGAAACCTCGCGCTCGGACATGGAACTGCTGGACGCGTTCGAAGCCTTCGCTTACCCGAATGACATCGGCCCGGGCGTCTATGACATCCACTCGCCTCGGGTACCGGATGCCTCGCAAATGGCCGGCCTGCTGCGCAAGGCAGCCACACGCATTCCGGCCGAGCGGTTGTGGGTTAACCCCGATTGCGGGTTGAAGACACGGGCTTGGCCGGAGACGGAGGCGGCGTTGATTCATATGGTGGCGGCCGCCCGGCAACTGCGAGCTGAACTGGCTTGATTGGCGAGTCGAATGCAATCCAAATGTGGGAGGGGGCAAGCCCCCTCCCACATTCAGTCCCTATCGCGTCAGAGGTATTTGAGCCAGGCCAGGTCCCGTCGCCGTGCTTTCAGCCCGGCGAACCAACGCACGGGCGCGTACAGTGCCAGCGGCAGCAGCAACGCCGCGAGCCACACGGCGCCCATGCCATCAAACCCAAAGTAGTTGCCGTGGTTAAGCCCAAACAACGCAACGCAGGCGATATACAGCACTTTGAGCACATAAAGATGCAGCAGGTAGAAGAACATCGGCACGGAACCAAACACCGCCAACACGCCGATCCAACGTCGATGCCCCGCGCGTTCCAACGCCAGCAACAGCAACAACCCAACCCCCAGCGTCAATGCCAGAAACAGTAGCGAAGGCGGGTACTTGGTTACATTGAAAAAGCTCATCAACGTCTGCACGCCGCTTTCGTAGGCCTGCCAAGGTTTCTCGCCATACCCGTTCGCCGCGCGCACCAGCACAAAGCCCACCAGCGCGCTCACCCCACCCACTAACAGGTAGCGCTGGCGCAACGCCGGCGGCATGCCGTTGGCAAACCAGGGGCCGATGCCATAGCCCAGGGCGATCACCCCGATCCACGGCAGCACCGGGTAGGTAATGCGCAGGCGCAGGGTATCGGACGCTTGAATCCAACTGCGTTCATGCAGGATCGACCACAACGTTTGCGCCGGCGAACCGGGCGTGAAGTGCAGCCCATCCAACAGGTTGTGCCCGCCGATGATCATCAGCGCCAGCGCGATCAAGAGCGGGCGCGGCAACCAGACCAAGGCGGCGAGGGCGAGCATGCTCACGCCGATCGCCCAGATCACCTGCATGTAGACCACGCTGGGCGGCAGTTGGAAGGTCCAGGCGAAGTTGACCAAGGTGAATTCCAGCACCACCAGAAACAACCCGCGCTTGAACAGGAACGCCGACACGTCGCGCCGGCCCTGGTATTTCTGGCCGTATAAAAACGCCGACAGCCCGGTGAGCAGCACGAACACCGGCGCGCACAGGTGGGCAAGGGTGCGGCTGATAAACAGCGCGGGTTCGGTGGTGTCGATGCTCATGGGGTCGCCGACCTGGCGGTGCAGCAGGAAGGTTTCGCGCACGTGGTCGAGCAGCATGAACAGTATCACCAGGCCGCGCAGGGCGTCGATGCTGAGCAGGCGTTGGCGCAGAGGGGCAGCGTCAGTCATGGGAAAAGGTCGCAGGGCAGGGCGGAAAGAGGGCGTTATCCTATAACATTAATCGGCGCGAGGTGTCGCCATTTGGCTTTCGCCCGGCCAGGATTCTGCTACCGTCAGCCCATCCGCTGTCAGAGGACCTAGCATGCAGACTGCGCAATCCGTCATCGATTTCTGGAAAAACGCCGGCCCCAAACGCTGGTTCGCCAAGGACGATGCCTTCGACGCCAGCTTTCGCGATACCTTCTACGCCACTCACCTGCAAGCCGCCCGGCGTGAGCTGGAAAGCTGGTTGGGCTCAGCCGAAGGCGCGTTGGCCTTGTTGATCCTGCTCGACCAGTACCCGCGCAATGCGTTTCGCGGCACGGCGCATATGTTCGCCACCGACCCGCTGGCGCGGCTATATGCCCATCGCATGGTGGGAGCCGGCCTGGATCAACAGATCGAACCGTCTTTACGCGCGTTCTGTTATTTGCCGTTCGAACACTCGGAATCCCCCAGCGACCAGCAGCGTTCGCTGGAACTGAACCGGCATCTGGATAAAAACACGTATCACTGGGCCAAGGAGCACGCCAACATCATTGAGCGCTTCGCACGGTTTCCTCATCGCAACGAGGTCTTGGCCAGGGTCTCCACCCCCGCGGAGCGGGCCTTTCTCGCGGCAGGCGGGTTTGCCGGCTAGTGCGCTATTCCCAGCAGGAATGCCCCCATAAAAACCCTGCATTGTTTTTATCCGCGAACATCTCGTAGCGTGAGGGCTCATTCAAGGAGATTGCCCATGAGCCAGAGCCCGTTGCGCCTTTATGTGGATTCGTTGTTTACCAGCCCTTACGCGATGTCAGTGTTCGTCACCCTGCGGGAAAAGGGCCTGGCCTTCGATCTGGTCACCCTGGACCTGGACGCTGCGCAAAACCAGACCCCCGACTACGCCCGACTGTCTGTGACCCAGCGCGTCCCGACCCTGATAGAAGGCGACTTCGCGTTGTCGGAATCTTCGGCGATCACCGAGTACCTGGAAGCGGTCTACCCGGAAACAGCGGTGTACCCGGCCGACCCCAAGCAACGGGCGAGGGCGCGCCAGGTGCAGGCGTGGTTGCGCAGCGATCTGCTGCCGATCCGCCAGGAACGCTCCACGCTGGTGGTGTTCTGCGGGCAGAAGAAACCGCCGCTGTCGGCTGAGGCTCAAGCGGCCGCGCGCAAGTTGATCAATGCGGCGCAGGCATTGTTGGCGGGCAACCCGCCGTACCTGTTTGGCGCGTGGTCGATTGCCGATGTGGACCTGGCCGTGATGCTCAACCGCCTGATCCTCAATGGCGACGAGGTGCCGCCTGAGCTGGTGAAATACGCCGAGCGGCAATGGCAGCGGCCCTCGGTACAAGAGTGGGTCAATCAGCCACGTCCGGCGCTGTAGCCTTTGCGGTGATGTGCTCCACCCGCCGGTCCAGGTCTTCCCAATCGGCCATGCCCAGCACCCGCGTGGTGTTCAAGCCGCGCAGGTAACCGCGCAGTTGCTGGGCGCTGGCGTTGACCTGGTCCGCGTCTGCCGCTGCGTCCAGCAGCACCTGTTCGTACTCGATCAGGTAATCGGCGACGCGGTCACGGTACTCCGGCAAGACGGCTTCGCGGATGCGGTCGAAGGTTTTCTGGTGGGGCTTCATGGCAAGTCCTTATAGGTTTTGTCGTGACACTATCGCTTCAGATAATAGTCACCATCACGTAACGCAAGTTCTGTTTTTGCCGGGAAAGCGCAAAATCGCCCCATCGAAACGCTGTTCAAGGAAATGCGCGATGAGGACGATTATTCAATGGGCTTTGATGGCCCTGATGCTGGGCACTGTGGCGCTGAACAACGCGGCCATGGCCGGTGATCTGCGTACAGGCCATTTGCTACCTATTGGCACTGGCGTAAACTCCTTGCAGCACGCGCAATCGGTGGGTGTGTTGTTGAGCGACAATACGCGCGACAACCTCAGCTACCTCGAACGCTACCACGCCATGGCTATGAATGGCGCCAAGGATGCCCTCGACGGGCGTATCCGCCAGGCATTCGTCAACAGCTCCGACCCGGAACTGGCGATTGATTGGTTAATGAACTCGCTGCAGGGAACCTTTGCGTCCGTCACTGTCTACGACACGCTGGATGCTCTTGTGCAAGCTCATCCTGACGTGGTGGTGATGCTCGATACCCATAACCAATTACTGACCCAGCGTAACGACGAGGTCGAGGCGCGGTTTATTGCGCGGTTCTATGACGCCGATCTGCAATACATCGCCAAGGCCGAAGGCTCGGTGCACAAGCAGGTGGCGTCGGTGTGGGTACGCGACAAGGCCGCGCCGGAGATTGCCGCGCAGATCGAGCAGCAGCGCGATGTGCAGCTCGATGCCTTGAAGCAGTTCGATGCGTCGCTCAAGGCGCTGGTTCGCGCAAGTTGATGTGAGCTTTATTTTTTTGGCCTTTATCTTTTCGACCCAGGATTTGTTCATGCGCGCTTTTTTCGTACCGGCTGCGGCCTTGTTGATGACCGGCTGTGTGTCCGCCCCCAATACGCCAACCTTGACCTTGCAAACCAGCAAGGCCCCCGAAGCCTATATGCAGTGCGTGCTGCCCAAGCTGGAAAAACACGGCATCACCTCCACTGTGACGCAGAATTCGCGTCATGCCAGGGTGGTGCTGACCAGCAAGATCGCCGCCGACGATGTGCTGGAGGCCTACAAGGCCGGAGAGGGCGCCAAGGTGTTTTTGTATGAGCGCAAACCGCTGGCATCGACCATTACGCCGTCGCGGCTTGAACTGGCCGCACAGGACTGTAAGTAACACACCCATCCTGTGGGAGGGAGCAAGCCCCCTCCCACAGTGGATTTTTGTATGACTTAAGGTCGTGCTTCGTTGCTGAAGTTTTCGACTACTTTGACCAGGCCGCCGGCCGCCAACGCCACCAATTCACCGCCTTTCTCCACCGTCGCCAGCGCCGGGTCCGAGCCCATGCGCCCGTCCGGGAAGCGCGCCCGGAAGTCCAGGGCTTCGCGGATCGGCCCGGTATTGGCGATTTGTGGCGAATAGTCGGCCGACTTGATCGCGTCCGGGTAGGCCCATTGCGTCACGGCAATTTCCGATGGCGTGGCATGGCTGCCATGGCCCAAAGGGAACTGGCGGTGCGCCAACTCGTTGACGCCGTCCAGGTCCCACCAGTTCACCAACTTCAATGCGAACCCGGCCGGGCGGCGGGCGAAGCTGGCTTCGGCGTACAGCTCGGAAAGGCCGCTTCAATCGTCGCGATGTTGCCGCCGTGGCCGTTGAGGAACAGGATCTTGTCGAAACCATGCCCGGCCAGCGAGCGCACCCAGTCGCCAATCGCGGCAATAAAGGTGGACGGGCGCAGGGAGATGGTGCCGGGAAACCCCAGGTGGTGCTGGGCCATGCCGATATTGAAGGTGGGGCCGATCAGGATGTCGGCGTTTTTTTGCGCCTCATGGGCGATGATTTCCGGGCACATCCAGTCGGTGCCCAGCAGGCCGGTGGGGCCGTGCTGCTCGTTGGAGCCAATGGGGATCACCACCGTGCGGCTGCGCTCCAGGAATTGCCCGATCTCGATCCAGGTCGATTGATGTAGAAGCATTCGAAGCTCTCTTTTATCTGTGGGGACAGGCTAACCGCCACGGATTGTACGACTACTGGCCACCTGTTGGGGTTTGCAATTGAGGTACGTCGAGGACTTCAACCAGCGCTGGTCGGGGTACCACGAAAACATGAACTGCCCATCCTTGAGTTTGTCCACCACTTGGCGCGCCACCTGCGGGCGTACCGCCGGGCAACCCTGGCTGCGGCCGATACGGCCTTCGCGCTTGCTCCACAACGGGCTTACGTAGTCGGCGGCATGGATCACGATGGCGCGGTCGCGGGCCAGGTCATTGAACCCCGGCTCCAGGCCGTCCATGCGCAGCGAATAACCATGGGTGCCCAGGTAGCTTTCCTGGGTGCGGAACAAACCCAGGCTGGATTGGTGGCTGCCTTCGAGGTTGGAGAACTGGGTGGCGAAGTTTTCCCCGGACTTGGCGCCGTGGGCCACCAGGTCACGCAGCACGAGGGTTTTCTTGCGCAGGTCGAAGATCCATAGGCGACGGGCGGTCGAGGGCTGGGAGTAATCAATCACGGCCAGGCGCTCGGAGCGTTCCTCACCATTGCTGACCGCGCACTGCATGGCGTTCAGGGCGCTTTTGAGTACAGTGGGATTGAGTTCTGGAGCCGAGCGCGCCAGGCTGTTATACAAGGACGGAGGATTGCCGTTGGCGGCGAGCGCAGAGTTGCTCAATATAGCCAGTACGACGACCGCGCCGAGGCGGCACATAAAAGTCAGCATCTACAGTACAACTCCCCACTGTGGATTGGAGCAAAGTCATTGTTCAAAAAACACGCATGTTACTTGAGCATTTGCTTGCTCGTTGCACCATTGGTCGCCACAGCCGAAGCGCTGCCGGTGCAGCCGTTGCCGGTCAGCACGCCGGCGCCGTTGGACCTGGCGCCAGTGCAACAGGCCCTGGCGCAGTTGCCCAGCGTGTGTCCCGATCTGGCGCAGCATCTCGATGCGCCAGCGCTTGCACGCTTGCAAGCCCTGTACCAGCAGCAAGGCGATGTCCCGTTGTGGTCAGACGAGACGCGCCGCCAAGCGCTGCACACGCAATTGCTGATGCTCGCCGATGATGGCCTGGACCCCACCCACTATAGCCTGCCTGCGCCACACGCCACGCAAAACGTGCTGTGCAGCGATATCGGCAGCAGCCAGCACTACCTGCAGGCCCTGCAGGATTTGCACTTCGGGCGCCTGCAGCAATCGCGCTTCGAACCGCTGTGGCATTCGCAGCCGCCCGCCGGCGACCCCAACGCCGCTGTGCTGGCCCTTGCCGCCGTCGGCCTGCACGACATGGCGCAAGCCTTCGACCAGGCGCGCCCCAGCGCCGATCTTTACCGCAGCCTGCGCAACGCCTATGCCAGCGTGCGCCAGCAACCGCTGCCGCATTGGGACCCGGTCGGCAGCGGGCCGTTACTGCGCCCCGGCATGGAAGACCCGCGCGTACCGGAACTGGCGCGCCGGCTTTACAGCGGCGGCTATTTGCCCAGCGAACCCAAGGGCGGCGACAGGCAATACCGCGCCGAACTGGTCGCGGCGGTCAAGGCTTTCCAGCTCAGCCACTCGCTGCAATCGGACGGCGTGATCGGTGCCGGCACCGTGGCAGAACTCAATATCAGCCCGGCGATTCGCCGCGAACAACTGCGCATCAACCTTGAACGTTTTCGCTGGCTGGCACAGGACCTGGAGCCCGAAGGCGTGTTGGTCAACGTTGCCGCCGCGCAACTGAGCGTGTACCAGAGCGGTATCCCCGTGTGGCAAACCCGTCTGCAGGTGGGGCGAGCAGAACGCCAGACGCCGTTGCTCAAATCGCGCATTACCCGGCTGACCCTCAACCCTACCTGGACTATCCCGCCCACCATCATGCGCGAGGACAAACTCCCGGCCATCCGCCTCAACCCCGAATACCTGCGCCAGCAAAACCTGCAAGTACTCGACGCCGAAGGCCACCCGCTGGCGCCCGAGTTGATCGACTGGGCGCGCCCCGGCAATATCCTGCTACGCCAGGAAGCCGGCCCGCGCAACCCATTGGGCAAGATCGTGATGCGTTTCCCCAACCCGTACTCGGTGTACCTGCACGACACCCCCAGCCAGCCCCTGTTCACCAAAGGCCCACGTGCGTTCAGCTCCGGCTGTGTGCGGGTCGAGCAACCGTTGCTGCTGCGCGACCTGCTGGTCAGCCCGGCCGAACGCGCGCGCACCGATGAACTGCTGGCCACCGGCGTGACCCACGAATTCAGGCTGGCCACGCCGGTGCCGGTGTTGTTGGGGTATTGGACGGTCGAAGTCGACCGCGAGGGTGGGCTGGTGTATGCGCCGGATATCTATGCGCGGGACCTGGTGTTGATGAAGGCGATGGGGAGTGTGCTCTGAGTACAAGACAAATGCCGGGTGATGGTTTCCACGGCGTGCGCTGATGTGATGTGTGCGGTGTCGATGGTCATTGGCGCCTCGTCCCAGTCCTCGTACTCATGGGCCACTACCGATTGCCAGGTGGGTGGCGTGTGCCCTGGAATGTCGCTCACCCGGGTTTCGACACGGCGTTGGTGTTCCTGGACGTCTGAGCAAACCACTTGGATATCGAGCAACGCAACGCCTGCCGCTGCTGCGCTTGCCGTGAAGGCTGCGCGGCTTTCGCGCACGGGGTTCACGCAGTCGGCAATCACGGTATGCCCCACCGTCAAGTTACTCAGCGCCAGCGCATTCGCCACCCCATAGCCGCTGGCGCCCGGCAACATACCGGCATCGCGCAGCGCTTGTTCGATCACATCGATGCGCAGGTAAACCGCACCGATCCGGCACGCCAACTCGCGGGCAATCGTGGTTTTCCCGGTGCCGGGCAGGCCGCTGAAGACGATAAGCATGCTGCGATCCTTCGATAGGTCAGTGGGCGGCTTCAGGGTATCCTCCCATTCCCCACCGGTCGATCCCAGGACAGCCCATGCCCTTGCCGTTCGTAAAAATGCATGCCCATGGCGACGACTTCATCATCGTCGACCGTCGTGGCCAGGACGACCCGATCACCGCGCCAATCGCCCGCCGCCTGGGCAACCGCCACACCGGCATCGGTTTCAATCAGTTAGCGGTGGTGCTCGACTGCGAAGACGCCGCCGCGCGCGTCAAATTCTGGAACGCCGACGGCACACCGCTGGCCGCCTGTGGCAGCGCCACCCGCGGCGTGGCCGAGCGCTTGATGCATGAAACCGGCAGCCATTCGATTGTGCTGCGCACCGACCGTGGCTTGCTGACCTGCGTGCGCGAGTCGGGCCGCCGGGTGTCGGTGAACATGGGGGAACCTTCACTGGATTGGGCGAGCGTGCCGCTGGCCGGGGCCATGGACACGCGCACTTTGGCGATCGCAGGCGACCCGGCGGCGTGCAGCATGGGCAACCCGCATTGCACGTATTTTGTGCACGACATGGCCGCCGTCGATGTGGCAGTCGCGGGCCCGGCCCTGGAAACTCACCCGTTGTTCCCGGCCAGGACCAACGTGCATTTTGTGCAGGTGCTTGACCGTGGGCAGATCCGCCTGCGCATCTGGGAACGCGGCGGCGGTGTGCCGCTGGCTTCCGGCTCATGTTGCTGCGCGGCGGTGGTCAATGGCATCCGCCGAGGCTTGTTGGATGCCACGGTGCAGGTGCTATGCGACGGCGGCACGCTCACGGTGCAGTGGGACGGGCAGGGCGGCGTGGTGTTGACCGGCAGTGTGGAACCGATCATGCAGGGCAGCGCCTATTTGTACTGAAACGTCACCGTAAATGTGGTGCCGCCCGTGGCACAGGAGCGCACCGCCACGTCACCGCCGTGCACCTTGGCCAATTCGCGCACGATATACAGGCCCAGTCCCACACTGCGCACCTCACTGCCCTGGTCGGTGCCCCGGGTCATGGGCTCGAACAGCACCGCCAGCAGCGCTTCGGGAATCACCGCGCCGTCGTTGTGCACGGCCACCTCGCATGCGCCACCACCCAGCCGCGAGGTGATGGTGATCGGCCGTTGCAGGTCGCCATAGGCCACGCTGTTGGCCACCAGGTTGCCGATGATCTGCTGCACGCGGTCGGCGTCCAGGCAGGCGTCGCCCTGGCCTTCGGCGTGATGCACCAGCGTCGCCTTGGGGAATGCCACGCGCAGTTCGTCCACCGCGTGGGCAATCACCTGATGCAGCGCCAACGGTGCCGCCTTGATGGTGATGCCGTGGCCGACCCTGGCCTGGGTGAAGTCCAGCAGGTCGGCGATCATGCGCTGGGCGCGTTCGGACGATAGGCCGATTTGCCCAAGCAACTGGCGCTCCTTGGCGGTGCGCTCGCCACGGCTGAGAAAGTCCGAGGCCAGGCGGATGGCCGTGAGGGGGTTCTTCAAGTCATGGCTGACAATCGCCACCATCTGCTCGGCAAACAGCGCGCGGCGCTGGGAGATGGAATAGGCCTCTTTCAGCTCGGCCTGGGCCTGATGCAGCGCAGCTTCGGTGGCGGTTTTTTCCTGCAGCAGGGCTTCGGCCAGGTTGCGTGCGTTGAGCAGTTCGCGCTCGTACTTGTCGCGGTCGGTGGTGCCGAACAGCGCCAGGTCGTACACCACGGCGTCGGCCTGTTCACGCTTGTTACCGTTGAGCAGCACGGTCACCTTGTGCCCGTCGCGGTGCAGCATGTCCAGCTTCACTTCGGTCACGCTGCCGTGCATGCGCAGCATGGGCGCCAAGTGGGTCTGGTGGAAAATTCGCCCGCCCATGGTCAGCAGGTCCTGGAAGCGCCGGCTGCACAGCTCGCTGAGGCTGAACCCCAGCCAATCGCTGAAGCGCGCATTGGCTTGCAGGATGGTGCCGTCCTCGGCGGTGACGACCAGGGCGCAGGCGGCGCTGTCGAACACTTCAGCCGACACGCGCGGCCATCCAGGGCGCGAGGAAAGCGGCCATGGCGGCCGCACAGGCTTGCGGCGCGCTCATGTGCGGGCAATGGCCGACGTTGTCCACCAGGCAATAGGTGCTGTTGGGCAACACGCTGTGCAGGTATTCACCCACGGCGATGGGGGCGATCAGGTCGTCGCTCGATTGCAGGATCAGCACCGGCGTGGTCAGGCCGATCACGTCCTGGCGGTTGTCCGACAGGAAGGTCACCCGCGCGAATTGCTTGGCGATGTCCGGTTCGGTGCGGCAGAAGCTGTCGGTCAACTGCACGCCCAGCGCGGGCTGGTCAGGCGCGCCCATGATCACCGGGGCCATGGCGCTGGACCAGCCGAGGTAATTACCGTCGAGGGTGTCGAGCAGTTCGTCGATGTCGCTGCGCTTGAAACCGCCCACGTAGCCGTCTGCATTGATATAGCGCGGCGACGGGCCGATCATCACATGCGCCGCGATACGTCCCGGCACCAGGCGGTCGGCAAGGGCACCGATCATCGCGCTGACCGAGTGCCCCACCAGAATCACCGGGCCTTCGGCATAGGCGTCGATGATCTCGTTAAGGTCGCGGGCATAACCGTCCAGCGCGCCGTACTTGGTTTTATCGAAGGCCTTGAGGTCGGAAAGACCGGCGCCTACCAAGTCGTACATCACCACGCGAAAACGCTCTTTGAACGAGGGCGCCAGGTAATTCCACATGGCCTGGTTGCAGCCAAAGCCATGGGAAAACACCAGGGTCGAGGTCCCGTTGCCCATCACGTTGACGTTGTTGCGGTGGCGTAAGTCCATGGTGATCTCGACGTATTGGCGTATTGCTGGATGTGGCGCAGTTTAGATAGCCGACCGCTTTGGGTCACGCGTTATAGCGCTGATAGGTTACAGTCGGCGCCTTCAGGAAGACACTTCAGGTAACAAACATGATGCGGTGGTTGCGGCAATCTGTCTTGAGTCTCGCTGGTGCTGGCGTGCGCCAGCCTGTTTAGCACCGTCCAGGCTGGCTCTTCGCCCATTGGCGTGGCGCTCGACCAGCGGGTGATTGACCTGACCAACACGCTGGATGCCGACACCACCACCCGTCTGGCAGACCAACTCGCCGCCCTTGAGCAGCGCAAAGGCGCGCAAGTGGCCGTGTTGCTGGTGCCCACCCTCGGCGACGCGAACCTCGAGGAGTACACCAACCAACTGTTCCGCGCCTGGAAACTGGGGCGCAAGGACGTCGACGACGGCATTCTGCTGCTGGTGATCAAGGATGATCGCAAGGTGCGCATCGAAGTGGGCTATGGCCTGGAAGGCACCGTCACGGACCTGTTGTCCCACCGCATCATTGAAGAACGCATCAAGCCGGCGTTTCGTCAGGGCGACTATGCGGGCGGCATCAGCCAGGGCGTCGATGACCTGGTCATGCTGGTGGACGGCGGCGACTTGCCCGAGGTCGCCAAACCTGGGGTAAACCCCCAGATCATCGCGATGCTGCTGGCATTTATCGCGGGCGCCGTCGGCGGTGTACTGCTCGCCGCCGGCAAGCTGCATTGGCGCCGCGCCTTGATTGCCGCAGTGGCGGTCACGCTGTTGCTGGCGATTTTTGGCGGTGGTAGCGAATGGCTTTTGTGCCTGCTGGTGATGCCGCTGGTCATGCTGATCGGCGGCGCGACGTTCGGCGCGTTGTGGCTGGCGCGCGCGGTGTTTTATGGCGTCATCGGGTTGCTGGCCTACATCCTGGGCCTGGTTGTGGTGAATCATCAGTTCGCCGAGGTCAATTTCAGCCATTGGCTGGCGTATCCGCTGGGTGTGTTGGTGGTGCTGGGGCTGTACCTGGTGCTGTTCGCGGTCATGCGGGCGGCCTGGAAGCAAAGCCGCGCGGGTTTTATCGCGCGGTTGCTGGCGGCGGTGGCGGTGTATGTAGCGGCGGGAACGCTGATGGACCTAGGGCGCAACAGCTGGCTGTTTGCATTCCCCATCGCCTCGTTTGCGGCGCTGTTCATCTTCATCAAGACCAGCGGCGGGTCGGGGTCGAGTTCGGATTCGGATTCAAGCTCAAGCTCTAGCTCAAGCTCGGATTCCAGCTCGAGCTCCAGCAGTTCCAACAGCTCTTCTGGTGGTGGCGGTTCCAGCGGCGGCGGCGGGGCTTCGGGGAGCTGGTAGTAACGCGCTTTTCCGCTCGCCGTTACAGCCGCTTGGACATAAACACCCGGCTGCTGCCCTCTGGCGCACAGGGTATTTCGCCGAACCGCACCCAGCCGTTCTTCTCGTAAAACCCCGGCGCCTGGAAGCTGATGGTGTACAGCACGGCATTCAGGCAGCCTCGGCGCCGGGCTTCGTCCTCAAAGGCTTGCAGCAAACGGCTGCCCAGGCCTGTGCCGCGCAGGGTGGCGGGCACGTGGAACAGGTCGAGAAAGGCCATGCCCAGCGTGGTTTTACCCGTGATGCCGCCGATGACCTGCCGGGTCTCGGGGTCCTTGATCAACACGGTGAGCGGCAGGCGGTCGTTGTAGCCGGTGACACCTTCGTTGAACGCGGCCAAGCCACTGCCCAGCACGCGCTCGGCGTCGGGGTTGGCGTGGTCGCTGATTTCAATAATCGGTGCGGTCATTACGAACTCTCCGTCTGTTAGAGCGCCATCACCATCTCATGCCACGCCATGCCGCCATGATCCGAGGGTGAAGGCCGCACATAGGTGTAGCCCATATGTTCGTACAACGGCACATGCCGCGCCTTGCACATCAAGTGAATCGTGCGCTTGCCCAGCGCCTGCATGCGCCGCACAAACTCGCTCATCAGCCGCTGGGCGTAGCCGTTGCGCTGATGCGCGGGGTCGACCACCACCGACATGATCACCACATTCGGCGCCTCGGGCGCATGCCCCACCAACTCCTTGAACGCCTCGTCGGACATCACCACTTCGTGGGCGCAACCACTGTTGATAAACCCCACCACCTCGCCGTCGGCTTCCAGAATCAGAAAGCCTTGCGGGTACTGCGCAATGCGCGTGGCGATTTTTTCCAGGGTCGCGGCTTCGTCGCCTTCATAGGCGCTGGTTTCAATCTCGAAGCAGCGGGCGGCGTCGGCGGGGAGGGCGTTGCGCAGGGTGAGGGCGGGCATGCGGGTTCCTGGGGGGGAGGGAAAGGCCATATGATAAATACAAACCGACAGGGCACCAAAAACAGATAAAGGAAGGACCCCTTGCTGAAAATAAAACGCGCCACACCCGAGGATGCCGATGCCGCTTTCAACATCCGCCGCGAAGCCATACGCGGCCAATGCATCGGCGCCTACACCGCTGAGCAAATGGCGCTCTGGACCCGAGGCCGGGCCGAGGATGGCTACAGCGCGTTGATGGATAAACCGTTCTACCTGGGCTGGATAGACGATGAGCCTGTTGCCACCGGCATGCTCGACCTTGCCAACAACGAAGTGGGCGCGTTGTTTGTGCTGCCGCAATTCATCGGGCGCGGGTACGGCAAGGCGATGCTTGACCACCTTGAAGACGTTGCGCGGGCATTGGAGATAAAGGAAGTGGTGCTGGATGCGACATTGAATGCCGCGAGCTTCTATCGGGCGTGTGGATATGTGGGCGAGCGGCAGGCTATTTACCATTCGCCCTCGGGGTTGACGTTGGCGTGTATCCCGATGGCTAAGCGACTAAGTGCGTAAGGCACTCTTTCAACGACGCAGGAGCCCATCGGTGTGAGCGCTCGAGCTTTGGCGAGGCCGCGATGGAGGCGCTACAAAAAGGACGACCACCTTGCCGCTGCGATACAGTCTGGGTGGCAGCTGTGCGCGGGTTTGCAGACCAGGAAGAATCACCCCCGGCAGACCGGAAGGTCTCCCACGCATAGCAGCCATAAATCGAGACGCAGGCGGGCTCCGCCTGCGGGTCTGATGACTGTGCAGGTTGATTCTAGTGTGTAGTGCTGCGAAACCCCGCCGCTGACCAAAATCGGCGACGGGGCGAACAAAAAGTGCCCTCCGTCGAGGTGCAATCAAGAGGATGTAACCATGCTACTGGCGAACCGCGTCCGTCCGCACACTTGACCGTAAACCTTCTGCTGCGCCCGTCATTCTCAAAGCCTGACCCATTGTCACCGATGATATAGTCCCGGCGTTTTTTACCCTTAATCGCGCCGGGAGACTCCAGGAGAATCTGCATAAACCTTTACACCGCAGGCTATGAGGGCCTCAGTATCAATGCCTTCATCGCGCGCCTGAAGCAGGCCGGGATCGACAAGGTGCTGGATGTGCGTGAATACCCGCTATCGCGCAAAAAGGGCTTCTACCTCTCAGAACAGAGCCATTTGCTGATCGCCTGCTGTCGGTCGCCTAGGCGGATAAATCAGGCTGACAATCAGCCACTGTCCCGGAAAACGATGGAGGGTGCCCATTAACAGCATTAAATCCTTGGTGGTTAGTTCGGTTTCCAATTTGTGTCTGAACGGGACTTCCCAGCCGTTTGCCCCGTGTTTGCGAAACACATTTCGATAGAGCTGGCTGGCTTCCCAGTCATCGAAGAGCTGCCAGAAAGACTTGTAACTACACACGGATAGATCACGCGAGGCGCCTAGATCCTTGTCGGCGCAAACTCCGAAAAGTCCCCACCGCCTGTATCCCAAAAAACCCTGCCATCTGTGCCTATCGCCCATCGCTCGGGGCGGCTAGCCTCACACCACGCTAACTGACGACCGAGCACCCATGGACCTCACCGCTGTCCCCTTTGGTACCACCGACTGGTCCACCGTCGACCCCGTCGTTCATCCCGGCGTCACGGGCAGCGCGCTATGGCGTACCCGCCATTTCGGCACCACCCGCGTACGCACAGTGGAATACACCCCAGGCTACCTGGCCGATCATTGGTGTACGCGTGGGCATGTGCTGTTGTGCCTGGAAGGCGAGTTGCACACGGAGTTGCAAGACGGTCGCCGGTTCACGCTGACGGCCGGGATGAGTTACCAGGTGGGCAATGACATGGAGGCGCATCGCTCTTCGACGAGCGTTGGGGCGAAGCTATTTATCGTGGATTGAGGGCCTGGATACCTGTGGTAGGGAGCAAGCCCCCTCCCACAGTTGAACCGTTGTGTGTCAGTGCATCTGGCTATGGTCCATGCCATCCAACCCACGCGCGGTTGCAGTCACGTCAACCGTCTGTTTTTCCCCCTTGGCGTTTTCCACGGTCAAGGTCAGTGGCACCTGGTCGCCTTCCTTGATCTGCCCGGTCAGGCCCATCAGCATCACGTGATAACCGTTCGGGTCGAGCTTGACCGCTTTGCCGGCCGGCAGCGCAACCGAGTCCACCGGGCCCATGCGCATTACGTCGTCGCGCATGCTCATTTCATGGATCTGTACGTCTTTGGCCACCGGCGAGGCCACACGCAGCAATTTGCTGTCGCTGTCGGCGGTGACGGTCATGAACGCGCCGCTGGATGGCTGGCCCGGCACCGAGGCGCGTACCCAGGCGTCGGTCACTTGCACCTGGGCGCTGGCGTGTGCGGCGAAACCCAGCAGGGCGAGGCTTAAGGTCAAGCGCTTGAGGTGTTGAACGGCAGTCATTAGCAGACCTCCATGACGGTGAGCAGGTCTTCTGCGCACTCTTTAGCGGTAAGGGACGCCTGCAGGCCCAGGCGCAGGTTGCCACGGGTGTCGAAGACAAAACTGGTGGCGGTGTGCGACAGGGTGTAGGTGTCGCCGGCGGGGATTTTTTCATAAAAGATCCCGAACTCCTTGGCGGCCACGGCGATTTCTTCCGGGGTGCCGTAGAGCGCTTCGAAGCTGGGGTCGAAGGCCTTGACGTACTTGTCGAGAATTTCCGGTGTGTCGCGCTCCGGGTCCAGGGTGATGAAAATCACCTGCATGATCTCGCCGTCACGGCCCATCAGCTTCTTGGCCTGGGCGGCGCGAGCCAGTGTGGTGGGGCACACGGCCGGGCACTGGGTGAAACCGAAGAACACCACCGGCATCAGGCCACGGTAGGAACTGAGGGTGACGGTGTCGCCCTCGGTGTTCTTGAGCTTGAAGGTGCGGCCCATGATCTTGTCGCTCAAGTCCTTGCCGTACTTGAAGTTCAATCGGGGGCTGTTGTCACAACCGGCCAGCAGGCCCAGACCCAGCAGGCTCATGCCGGTGAGGACCTTGCGGCGGGTGAATAACGTACTCATCAACTGTGCGTCCTGTGAAACGCCTGCATTGCTCTGGATCTACACATCAGGCTTTGAAAAGGAGTAAACGAGGAGGGCGCCCAGTCTACCAACCCAGGCCTGCGTGCGTAATCTGCGACGTTCTGCCACAGGGGCGCGCTGCGTTTCGTCCCTTTGCGGCTTCGGTGGTAGAGTCGCCGCCATGAATTCAAGCCACCCCGACCGTTCACTGATCGCATGGACCCTGTACTTCTGCGTGCTGATGAACCTGTTCGCGTGCGGTTTGGGCCATGGCCGGATGATGGGCCAGGAGCTCAACGGGATCGGTGGGGCGTTCTGTTCGGTGAGCGGTAAACAGGCGCCACTTTCCGACAAAGGGTTAAACGACGCAGCCTCCAGCAACATCTCGAACTACTTTGCCTGCCCGGTGTGCGCCGCCTTGACCGTCGCCCTGGTGTTCCTGATCGGCCTGGCCTGGCTGCTGGGCCTGGGGCAAACCCCACGCCGTGCCTGTGCCCAACGCAACAAGGCGCCGCCGCGTTACGCCTGGCCCTCGGCCAACCCCCGCGCTTCACCCGCATTCTGACGTGTGCCCTGTGCCTCCTGTGATCAGGCGGCGTTCTATCGTCACGACTGTGAGTGCATGTTATGAACCCTCAATTGCCTGCAGGTGCCCGTCACTTGGTGAACAAGGCATCCCGTCGCCCGCGCGCGGAACCGGCGCGGGCGGAATACCCAAGCAATGCCCGTAGCTTCGTGCACCTGGATGCACGCCTGTTGCCGTACTGGCACAGCCTGTTCGACATCTGCCCGGCCTTGCTCAAGCTCGACCCGCCCGACGGCTTGAACCTGTTTCGCAGCTTCATGACCTGGGCCTATCGCAACCGGCCGGCGCGGATTGGACCTACCACCTGAACGTCTGCCGCTGGCTGCTCGGCTCGTCGTATCGCATGCAGGTCGACGACGAACCGATCGAAGCCTTCATGGCCGCCGCCGCTGCGTGCTGGGCCAACACCGATGACAGCCCGGCCCATGGCGTGGTGCTCGCCTGGAAAGGGCTAAAGGTGTTCGATTGGAAAAACGCCCCGCCCACCCACGCCGAACAACGGCCTTTGCCGCCCTCGGAGGGGGACTTCGCCTGGTGCCCGCTGGCGGCGCGCGGTGGTTTCAGCGGTTGGCTGCCGGTGCCTTGACCGGCATCAAGGCGCACGCTGACGCCGGCCCTCACACTGGAGGCCCGGCGCGACCTGCGAGGCCATCATGCTTTATCTGTTGTTTCTTCTGGCCCACCTGTTTGCTGCGCTGATTTTTATCGGCACGGTGTTTTTCGAGGTGCTGATCCTGGGGCATTTGCACCGGCTGTTGCCGGCCCGCGTGATGGTGTTGGTGGAGCAGGGTGTCGGTCGGCGCGCCCGGGCGCTGATGCCTTGGGTATTGCTGGTGCTGTTCGGCGCGGGGCTCGGCATGGTCTGGTTGCGTTACCGGCCCGTGCTCGCCGCCCCCTGGGCCTCCTCATTCGGCACCTTGTTGACGCTCAAGCTGGTCCTGGCCGCCAGCGTGCTCGCGCATTTTTTGCTGACCATGGCGCGCATGCGCTGGGGCAGCGTCAGCGCGCGCTATATCCGTCTGGTGCACCTGAGCCTGTTCGGCCATATGGTCGCCATCGTGCTACTGGCCAAGAGCATGTTCTACCTCACCTGGTAGCGCCCTTGATGCATATCAAGGTGCGCCGTGGCGTCGCACCGGACAATGGCTCACCGTCGCCTGATCCGGAGTCCGTCATGCACACTGTCATTCCACTCGCTCGCGCACCCCAGGCCCAAGGCGTGCTGGACCTGAATGGGCAGGCCGACAGACGCAGGTTCCACGCCGGTGTTGGTTCCCTCGACGTGTTGCGCGCCTTGCGCGGCAGCCGCCAGTGTCAACGCCCACTGGCGCTTAACCTGCACTGGCCGGCGAGCCCGCCAAGCGATGCTTACCGCCGCAGCCTGGCCCAGGAAATCCAGTTGGTCGGCTGCCACCTGGGCCGGCGCCAACCGGTGGACTATTTGCAGTGGCGCGGGGCGGCGCCGATTGAGGATGTGCAGGCCCTGATGACCGCCCTGCGCGAGCGTTTCAACGTGCTTGAGCATGGCCGTGGCGACTACGGCATCGACCTCGACCCGCGCCGCACCGACTGGGCCACTGTGGGACTGCTGCGCGAGTTGGGGTTTAACCGCGTTTGCATTGGCGTGCCCGATGCGCGTGTCGAAGATCCCCAGGCCGATTACCGCGACCCGGCACCCATCCAGTCGTTGATCGACGCGGCGCGCACGTTTGATTTTCGCTCGGTGAGTGTCGACCTCGGCTACGGCAGCGCCTGGCAGACCCTTGCCAGTTTCGAGCTGAAACTGGCCAGCCTGATCGCCCTGGAGCCGGACCGCCTGCACCTGTTCGACTACGTCCAACCGCCCAGCCGTTACCGTGCGCAGCCGCACCAGGCCGCTTGCGGCGAGGCGGATAAAACCGCCATGCGTCAACTGGCCTTCGAACGTCTCGACGCAGCCGGCTACCACTACATCGGCCTCGGCCAATTTGCCCGTGGCGACGACGACCTCACCCAGGCCCAGGAGCGCGGTCGGCTCAGCCGCACCTGCGAAGGCTTCAGCCTGCATGGCTATTGCGATCACATCGGGCTGGGCCTGGGCGCCATCAGCCAGATCGACACCTTGTGTGCGCAAAACAGCAGCGCCGAACACGCCTACGCCCAGGCCCTGGGCAACGGCCAACTGCCGACTTGCCAAGGCTGGCGGCGCGAAACCGGCGATGCGCTGCGTGAGCAGGTGACCGAGCGCCTGGCCTGTGACCTGGAACTGGATATCCAGGCGATCGAGCGACGTTACGGGCTGATCTTCAGCCGGTATTTCTCGGCGATCTGGCCGCTGCTGGAGCAGTGGGACCGTGACGGCTTGATCGAATTGTCGGCGCAGTTCCTCTGCGTGCTGCCGGCCGGGCGCCGGCAAGTGGATGAGCTGTGCGCGGCATTCGCCGCCCCCTAGACCCCGCGATCCCACTGTGGGAGGGGGCTTGCTCCCGATAGCGTCCCAACACTCGGTGCCCCGCCTGACGCCCTCAGTGAGACGTCCCCTCGGCAAATTCAATCTTGTTGCCCACGTTGTATTTGCCCGATGGCTTGTTCATGGGCAGGCGCTTGATCTCCGTGAGGGTCTGGCTGTCATACACGATCAGCGCACCGTCGGTGGCCCAGATACTCAGCAGCACATAACGCCCATCGCGGGTGAATTCCACATGTGCGGCGGTCTTGCCCGGTACCGGGCGCAAGGTGTGTGCGATCTCCAGGGTCTGCTTGTCGATCAGGTGGATCGCATCGTTATCCGGCCCGAAAAACACATCGCTCCACACATAGCGCGAGCGCACATGGCTGCGCATGAAAAAGCCGGGGCCCAGGGTGGGGATCTGCTTGATCGGCTTCCAGGTCGCCACGTCGAGCACGCTGATTTGCCCCTGGCTGATATTCGGCGTGGCGAACACCCACTTCCCATCGCGTTGCCAATAGGTGCCGGAGCCCAGGTGCGGCATGCCCGCCAGGGGGATATCGCGGACCACCACGCCGGAGTCCAGGTCGATTACCTGGCCGCCACCGGCCTTGCGCGACGTGGCCAACAACTGGCGGTAATCCGGGGTGAACGAGAAGTCATCGAGCACATCGCGGGCGGCAATGCGCCGGGGTTCGAAGCTCGGCTGCGCGGCGGCGTAGGGTAATTCCCAGACTTCATTCACGTCCTTGAGCGCCACGATAAAACTGTCGCGCGGCGGCGCTGTGTACACCGCGCTGACCCGTGAGCCGGTGGGCAGGGTCTTGACCAGTGACAAGTCGCGGGCATCGAGCACCACCAGGTTACCCGGCAGGTAGTTGCCCACCAGCACCCAGCGGCCGTCCTTGCTCACCGCCAGGTTGCGGGTGTTGAGCCCGGCACGGATTTCGGCGATCAGCTTGAGGTTGTGCAGGTCGTACAGGCTGATCCAGCCGTCCCGCGAGGCGAAGTACACAAAGCGCCCGTCCGGGGAAAACTTGGGCCCGCCGTGTACCGCGAAATGGCTGGCAAAGCGGTCGAGGACGGTAAAGCGGTCGCCGTCGAGAATGTCGATGTGATGGTCGCCCGATTCCACCACCACAAACAGGTTGAGCGGGTCGGCCGGGTGTTGCGGCGTGGTCGGTAGTTGGCTCAGGTCGGCCAGCAGGCGATGGCTGCCGCGGATGTCCGGCTCGTTCCAGGTCGCCGGCGTGACGGGCGGCTGTTGCAGAAAACTCGCCAGGCCGTCGATCTGTGATGCGCTCAGTTGGGGTGAAAAAGCCGCCATCTGACTGGCCGGGCGGCCTTGCGCGATGACCTTGCGGACCTCGTCCGGCTTGATTCGCCCCAGGCTTTCTGGAAGCAACGCCGGGCCGGTGGCGCCGATGCGGTTGAGCCCGTGGCAGCCTTCGCAATAGCGCTGGTAGTCCTCGGCGGGTGTGCCGTGGGCGGCGCCGGCCCACAGCAGCGGCACCAGCAGCAGGCGTTTCATACCGTCACCGGTCGGCGCGGCGCCGCCAGGCTGGCCGGGTAGTGCAGCGCGGCGTCGGCAAACAGGTTGACCACCTGGCCGATCACCGTGAGGGTGGGTACGCCCGGCTCACAGTCGGCGGCCAGGGTGGGCAACTGGCGCAAGGTGCCCCGGGCCACGTGCTGGTCGGCGCGCGCGCCATTGCTGATCAACGCCGCCGGCGTGTCGCCCGGCAAACCGGCGGCCACCAGGTGTTCGGCGATCAGCGCCAGGTTCGACAAGCCCATGTAGAACACCAGGGTCTGGCTCGGCTCGGCGAGGCTGGCCCAGGGCAGTTTCAACGCGCCATCGCGTTGCAAATGGCCGGTGACAAAACGGCAGGAGTTGACCAGGTCGCGGTGCGTCAACGGGATACCGGCATAGGCGCTGCAACCGGCCGCGGCGGTGATGCCCGGCACCACCTGGCAGGGAATGTCCCGCGCCAGCAGGTACTCCAGCTCTTCGGCGCCGCGCCCGAAAATAAACGGGTCGCCGCCCTTGAGCCGCACCACGCGTTGGCCCTCGTCAGCCAGCTCGGCCAGCAGTTCGTTGAGTTGAGCCTGGGGCAGGCTGTGGTAACCGCTGGCCTTGCCCACGTAGTGGCGGGCGCAGCTCAAGGGGATCAGGGCCAGCAGCTCGGCGCTGATCAGCCGGTCGAATACCACCGCGTCGGCCTGCATCAACAGGCTCCAGGCGCGCAGGGTCAACAGGCGTGGGTCACCGGGCCCGGCGCCGACCAGGGCGACTTCGCCGGGGTGGAAGGGGCTGTGCAAACTGGCGGGTAAGGGTGTGGGCGTTGGCATGAGACATCCTTGGTTCATCATCAGGTTGGGCGGCCCCCGGTTGTGTCACTGGGTGGTCGAGCAAGGGATCAGGTTGGCCGGCTGGCGGGCGATTTCGGCATCGGTGAAGTAGCAACCGGGGTCCGCGCCCCAGAGGTCGCCATCGGCCCAGGCGCGGGTGCGCGTATTGCCGTTGCAGATCGCCAGCCAGCGGCAATCGGTGCAGCGCCCGCCGATGGCGCGCGGGTGTTCGCGCAGGCGCAGCAGCAAGGGGTCGGGCTGCTCCAGCCAGAGCTGGCGGAACGGCGTGTGGCGCACATTGCCTACCGAGTGCTGCCACCAGTAGGTGTCCGGGTGCACTTCGCCGGTGTTGTCGATATTGGCGATGCCGCTGCCCGACGCATTGCCGCCCCAGCCATGCAGCAGGTGTTCGAGCTGCGGGTAATGCTCGGGCAAATGCTGGTGCACCCATTGCAGCAACAGGATGGCGTCGGCGTCGTTGTTGCCGCTGACAAAGTCGCTGTACACACCGTTTTCAATGTCGCTCCAGGCCTGGCGAAAAATCAGTGCCATGGCGTCGCGGCTCATCTGACGTTGCGCATCCAGCTGGCGGCTGCGTTTGCCGCGGCCGCTGTAGTTGAGGTGCGACAGGTAGAATTTTTGCACGTCGTGGCTGCGCATCAATGCCAGCAATTGCGGCAACTGCGCATGGTTGGCCTGGGTCAGGGTGGTGCGCAGACCCACACGAATCCCGGCCTCGCGGCACAGGCCAATGGCATGCATCGAACGCTGGAAACTGCCGGGCATCTGGCGGAAGGCATCGTGGGTCGCTTCCAGGCCGTCGATGCTGATGCCCACATAGTCGAAGCGGGCGTCGGCGATCTGCTGGATATTGCCCTCGTCGATCAACGTGCCGTTGCTCGACAGCGCCACGAAAAACTTCAGCTTTCGCGCATAGGCACTGAGTTCAAAAAGGTCTTCGCGCAGCAGCGGCTCGCCACCCGAGAGGATCAACACGCGCACGCCGGCCGCGTGCAAGTCATCGATCACCCGCAACGCCGCCGGGGTGTCCAGCTCATCGCGAAACACGCTGTCGGCGCTGGTGGCGTAGCAGTGCTTGCAGGTGAGGTTACAGCGGCGCAACAGGTTCCAGATCACCACCGGTGCGCGCGGGCTGCCGGGAGCCGGGGTGCGGGGTGGCGCGCATTGGCCGGCGAGGGTGCGCAGGTACTGACTGATCCGCAGCATGGGGCATTCCTTCTAGTGCGAGGGGGGCAGGCGCAAGCCGGTTTTTTTCAGGATGCGGCTGCTCACCAACATCTCGTCGGTGCGGCAGGCATCCCCCAGCAAAAACCGCAGGTGCTCGCGGTAGCTGTCGATTTCTTCGCGGCTGCGCCCGTGCACCATGGCGAACAGGTTGTACGGCCAATCCACGCGCCGTGGGCGGCGGTAGCAATGGCTCACGAACGGCTGCGCACCGATCAATTCGCCCAGGCGCGGCATCTGCTCATCGGCCACGTCCCAGACGGTCATGCCGTTATGGCGATAGCCCAGGCGGTAGTGGTTGGGCACCGCGGCAATGCGCCGGATCGCGCCTTCGGCCTGCAGGCGCTTGAGCAGGTCAAGGGTCGACTCGACGCCCAGGCCCAACTGCTCGGCCAGCCACGCCCAGGGGTCTTCCACCAGCGGCAGGCCGCTTTGGGTCAGGGCGATCAGGCGCAGGGCCAGCGGGGTTTCAGACTGGGAAATACACACCGACATGGTACGTTTGCTCCTTCGGCAGGTTGAGCACCGCCAGCCCCGTCAGGGCCTCGATGCGAGACAGGGTGGCGGCCAGTTCCGCCTCGCTGGCGCAGGCCAGCACAAACCACATGTTCCAACGGTGATCGCGGCGGTAGTTGTGGGCCACCTGCGCCAGTGCGTTGAGCTGCGCGGCCACCGCGTAGAAACGTGGCTCGGGCACCGCCAGCGCGGCCAGGGTGAAGGCACCGCCAAGCTGTTCAATATCGAACATCGGCCCGAAGCGGGTCAGCACGTCGTCCTCCAGCAACGCATGCAGGCGGTCGAGCAACTCACCGGGGTGGCTGTGCAGTTCCTCGGCCAGTTGCCGCCAGGGTTGGCGCACCAGCGGCAAGCCGCGTTGCAGGCGGTTGATCAAGCGGCGGTCGAGATCATCCATGGGCCCATACCTGTGAAGGCGGCGGCGCAAATCGCCCGCCGCATTGTTTGAACGCCTGGGTGCTGAACAGCAGTTGGTAGGGCAGGTCGCTGAGTTGTTGCTGGTGCAGCAACGCGTGGATATGCACGGTGACAGCCTCGCGCTCGCGGCCATGCACCATGCAGAACAGGTTGTAGCGCCACTGCGGCAAGCGCCGTGGCCGCTGGTAACACAGGTTGACCCCGTTGGCGCGGCCCAGGCGTGTACCGACTTCATTGACCAGCGCATCCGGCACATCGAGCACCAGCATGGCATTGGCCACGAAGCCCAGGGCGCGATGATTGAGCACCAGGCCGACGCGGCGGAACAGGCCTTGCTCGTGCCATTGGCGCATCTGCTGTAAAACCTGGTCGTGATGGGCGCCGATCTGCTCGGCCAGGTCGTCGTAGGGCCGTTTCACCAGGGGCAGGCCGCGTTCCAGGCATTGGCGCAGGTCGAGCATTTGTTCCTGGCTCAAGGGCGTGATCACGGGTGTGCCCCCAGGGAAAAGCCCAGGTCGATGCGGTAGGCGGTGAGCATCGGCAAATCCAGCGGGGTAAGGCCGGTGTCTTTTTCCAACTCATCGAGTATTTGCTGCAGGTGGTGGCGATGCGGGCCGGTCAATACAAACCACAGGTTGTAGTGGTGCTCGCGGGCATAGTTGTGGTTGACCTCCGGGTACTGGCTTACGCGCCGTGCCACGTGTTCCAGGCGCTCGACCGGCACCGCGAGCGCGGCCAGGGTGCTGGCGCCGGCGCGGGTGTGTTCGAACACCGGGCCAATGCGCGAGAGGGCGCCGGCCAGTTCCAGGCGTTGCAGGCAGGCCATCAACTCGGCCTCGCCGCAGCCCAGCACCTGGGCCATTTCCCGGTACGGTTCGGCGCACAGCGGCATGCCGTGCTGGTAACGCTCGATCAACTGTTGGCTGAGCAGGTCAAGGTCCATCTCAATACCCCATTTTTTGTGCGCGGCTGCTGAAGAAAATTCCGCTGGGACTCAAGGCCGGCAAGGTCTTGAGCAACGTCAGGCGATACGGGTCCCAGACCTGCACCTGTTCGCCGTCGCGCACCGACAGCCACAGCTGTTCGCCACGCCCGGTGAACTCCATGTGCAGCACGCCGGGGCCGGGGCGCAGGTCGGCGACGATCTGATGGGTTTCACTGTCGATCACCTGGACGCGGTCGTTGTCCGGGTAGGCGAAGTTGACCCACAGCTGGCGCCCATCGGGCCGCGCGGTGACGAAGATCGGCTGGCCGGCCACGGCAATCGCGGCGCTCTGTCGCCAGCTGCGCGCGTCCATTACCAGCACCTGGTGGCGGCCCACCGCCGGCACGAACGCCTGGTTGTCGGCCACGGCCCAGCCTTCCAGGTGGGGCATCTTGTAGACCGGCAGCCTGGCCTGGCCGCGGCCATAGTCGGCCAGCACGCGCTTGACGCCTTTTTCCGGGTGCCACAGGTCGAGTTGCGCCATGCCGTCTTCACCGAACAGCCCGGCCATGTAGTAACGGCCATCGGCGGTGATCAAGGCGTCGTAGGGTTGCTCGCCGATACCGGTGAAGCGGGTGATGTGCGGCGTGTCGCCCTGGCTGAAATCGGCGCTCCAGATTTCGCCGCTGTCGAACAGGCTGAACACGAAACGTTGACCGGGCGCATCCACCAGGCCCACCACCCGCGAGCGTTTACCGTCGGGCAACTGGCTGGCGGGGATATCGGCGACCAGCGCCAGGGTGGCGGCATCGAACACCTTGACGCCGCCGGGCTGATAGTTGGAGACGGCAATCAGGCGCCCATCCTGGCTGATGGCGCCGCCGATACTGTTGCCGCCCTGGAGGATGCGTTTTTCAATGCGCAGGCGGAGCAGATCGACTTTGCTCAGCCCGCCGTCACGGCCAAAAATATAGGCCATGCGCTGGTCGCGGGAAAACACCACCGAGGCATGGGACAGATCGCCCAGGCCCTCAATGCGCGCCAGCGTGGTCATGCCGCTGGTTTCAATGATCTGCGCGCTGGCGTTGGCGCGTTCGATCACCAGGCCCAGGTCGCCGCTGCCGCGCAGCGGTGGCTGGGTGCAGGCGCCGAGCAGCAGGCAGAAGGTTAAGAGCGTAGGGCGGATCATGGTGCCGGGCTTCCTTGCAAGAGGCGGTCGACCAGCCAGGCGATGTCGTCCGTGCTGAGCAATGGCGCCCAGCCCGGCATCGCGCGGGTGGGGCGGCCGTCAGTGACGGTGGCGATCAAGCTGTCGCGGCTTTGCCCGGCCAAGGCCTGGGGCGTCAGCGCCGGGCCCAGGCCGCCGGTGAGGTAGAGGCCGTGGCAGGCGCCACAGTCCTGGGTCAGCAGGTGCTCAAGGCGGGCAGCGTCGGGCGTCGCGGCTGCCCGTGTGGCAATCAGCAGGAACAGCGCCATGGCGGTACCGATTATTGATGCTTGCATGGCGCGCTCCTCGTGCTTATTTCAGGCTCAGGATCCACTCGGCCAACACCTTGGCTTCGTCGTCCGTCACCGGGTTCGGCGGCATCGGGATCGGCCCCCAATTGCCCTGGGTGCCGTTCTTGATATGGCTGGCCAGGGTGGTGGCGGCGTCCTTCACACCGGTGTTCTTTTGCGCGACGTCTTTCAACGCCGGGCCGACCCGCTTGCTGTCGACGCTGTGGCAGGCGGCGCAGGGTTTGCTGTTGAACAACGCCAGGCCGTCTTGCGCCAGCGCCGGTTGCAGGCTGAGCGCGGCGGCGGATACCAGCAGTGCCAGAAGCCTATTTTTCATGGGGAGACCTCGTGTTGATGGGGCTCAATAAATGTCGTGTTGGGTGTTGTAGACATTGAATTTTCCGGTGGGCGTGATCAGGCGCTTGTCCCTGATCACCTGCTTGAGCTTCAAGGTCTTGTCGTCGATCACCACCAGCGCCGACTCTTCGGTCTGGCCGTTCCACACTGAGAACCACACCTCGTCACCGGCCTTGTTGTATTCCGGTTGCACCACGCGCAGCGCGCCTTGCTTGATCCCCGAATACTCGGCGATCGGCAGTACGCTGTAGCCCTTGTCCAACTGGTTTATGTCGAACACCGCCACCGATTGGCTCAGCTTGGTGTCGGGGTTCAGGGTGGTGTCGACGTACAGGTGATGGGAGTTGGGATGGGTCTTGATAAACAGCGAACCACCGCCTTGGCCCTTGAGCGATTCGACCTGTTTCCAGGCGTACTGCGCGTGCTTGACCGGGTCGGTACCGATCACCGAAATGCCGCCGTCGCCCAGGTGGCTGGTGGCCCACACCGGCCCATAGGTGGGGTGGATAAAATTGGCGCCACGCCCTGGGTGTGGGGTCTTGCCCACGTCCACCAGGGCGGTGAGCTTGCGCTCCCTGGAGTCGATCACCGCGACCTTGTTGGAATTGTTCGCAGCGGTCATGAAGTAGCGATGGGTGCTGTCCCAACCGCCGTCATGCAGGAACGGCGCGGCGTCGATGGTGGTGATGGTGAGGTTCTTGATGTCCTGGTAATTAACCAGCATCACCTTGCCGGTTTCCTTGATGTTGACGATAAATTCCGGCCATTCATGGGAGGCAATGATCGCCGCCACGCGCGGTTCGGGGTGGTACTCCTGCTTGTCCACGGTCATGCCGCGGGTCGAGACGATCTGTTTGGGCTCCAGGGTTTCGCCGTCCATGATGGTGAACTGCGGCGGCCAATAGGAACCGGCAATCGCATACGTGTCTTCATAGCCTTTGAACTTGGACGTCTCTACCGAGCGCGCTTCGATGCCCACCTTGATTTCGGCGACCTTGGTCGGCTCGGCGGGCCACAGGTCGATCATGTCGATCTTGGCGTCGCGGCCGATCACCAGCAGGTAGCGCCCCGACGCCGAGATCCGCGAGATGTGCACGGCGTAGCCGGTGTCGATGAGCTTGACGATCTGCTTGGTGTCGCCATCGACCAGGGCGATCTTGCCGTCGTCGCGCAGGGTCACGGAAAACAGGTTTTCCAGGTTGAGCATGTTCAGCTGTTTCTTCGGTCGGTCGGCGGGTTTGACCAGCACCTTCCAGGTCTTCAGGGTCTCGGCCATGCCCCATTCCGGCGGCGTGGGCGCGGTGTGCTGGATGAAGGTGGCCATGCTGGTGATCTGTGCTTTGGTCAGCGCGTTGGAGGTGCCCCAGTTCGGCATGCCGGCGGGGGAACCGTAGGTGATCAGCGCTTCCAGGTAGGCCTGGCCACGGGCCTGGGTGATGTCCGGCGTCAGCGGTTTACCGGTGGCGCCTTTGCGCAGCACACCGTGGCAACCGGCGCAGCGTTCGAAATAAATCTGCTTGGACGTATCGAAATCGGCCTGGCTCATATCCGGCGCGCCCGCCGTCTTTATCAGCGCGGGTTGTGTGTTGCCATGGGCGGACAAGGGCAGTGCCAGGGCCAGCGCGCAACTCAGTGCGGCGAGGCTCGGGATGAAGGTGGTTCGGTTGCGAGTCAGCATTCCATTTACTCCTCAGGCAAGACCTTTGCGATGCCGCACAACAGGGTGCGGGGCGCAGGTTCTTAGTGCCCGGCCAGACTATGGCGCAGCGTTGCAATGCTCGCTTGACGGCGATCAAGTTTGCCTCGGGTAGCGCTTGCCAGGTTGTCGCAGGCGCCCTTAGCGTGGCGGTCAAACCCGCTTTGGAAAACGCTAATGACTGAGCCTTTCTATCAACCGCTGGCCAACGAACAGCAGCTGTTTGAACACGCCTGGCACCACCGTATGCCGGTGCTGATCAAGGGCCCCACCGGCTGCGGCAAAACCCGTTTCGTGCAGCACATGGCGCACCGTCTCAACCTGGCGCTGTACACCGTGGCTTGCCACGACGACTTGAGCGCCGCCGACCTGGTGGGTCGCCATCTCATCGGCACCCAGGGCACCTGGTGGCAGGACGGCCCACTGACCCGCGCCGTGCGCGAAGGCGGCATCTGCTACCTGGACGAAGTGGTGGAAGCGCGCCAGGACACCGCCGTGGTGCTGCACCCGGTGGCCGATGATCGCCGCGAGTTGTACCTGGAACGCACCGGTGAGGTGGTCAAGGCACCGCCGTCGTTCATGCTGGTGGTGTCCTATAACCCCGGTTACCAGAACCTGCTCAAGGGCATGAAACCCAGCACCCGCCAACGCTTTGTCGCCATGCGTTTCGACTACCCGGCGGCGGAACTGGAAACGCACATCGTGGCCCGTGAGGCCCAGGTGGACACCGCGCTGGCGGGTGAGGTCGTGCGGTTGGGCCGGGCCTTGCGCCGTCTCGACCAACACGACTTGGAGGAGGTTGCCTCCACACGCCTGCTGATCTTCACCGCCCGCCTGATCGCTGCGGGCATGCCGCCGCGCGACGCCTGCCTGGCGTGCCTGGCCCAAGCCCTGAGTGATGACCCTCACACCGTCGCGGCGCTGATGGACGTGGTGGATGTGCACTTTGCCTGAGCCCCGACGCTTGCCTGGGGACCTGGCGATGTGGTTGTTCATCCTCGCCGAACTGACTGTATTTGCGCTGCTGATCCTCGCGTTTGCCACCGCCCGGCTGTTGGCCCCGCAGGTCTTTGCCGAAGGCCATGCGCAGTTGGACACCTCTACCGGGCTGGCGATGACCCTGAGCCTGCTGACCGCCGGGTTGCTCGCGGCATTGGCGCTGCAGCAGGTACGCCAGGGCTGCCCAAGGCGCGGCGCCGGCTTATTCGTGGCGGCGTTGTTGGCGGCGTTGCTGTATGCGCTGATCAAACTGGCCGAGTACGGCCACCTGGCCGCTGCCGGGTTGGGGATGGAGCACAGCCGGTTTTTTACCTTGTACTGGGTACTCACCGGCTTTCATTTCCTGCATGTGCTGCTGGGAATGCTGATTCTGGGGTGGCTGGCGCTGGGCTGTTGGCGTGGGGGCCTCTCGGTCGGTGGCGTGGAGTCCGGCGTGTTGTATTGGCACATGGTCGATCTGGTGTGGGTGGTGTTGTTTCCCGTGGTGTATGTGATGGGGTGAGGGCGCGATGACGGCTTTTTGGGGGTTGGTGGCGTGTTGGCTGGGGTTGGTCGGGTTGAGCGTGGGCACGGTCCTGGCGGGTGCTTCCGGCGGCGGGTGGGCCGTCTTGCTGCTGGCGGTGGTCAAGGCGTGGGTGATTGTCGACGGTTTCATGGAACTGCGGCATGCGCCTCGGCGGTGGCGTGCGCTGCTGTTGGGCTGGGGTTGGCTGCTGGTATTGCTGGTGGGGATATCAGTTGGCTTGATAGGCCATTAACCCGTCCTCGCTGAGGATGCGGATGGTGCGCCGCTGTACTTCGATCAGGCCACTGTCCACCAGCCGGTGCAGGATCCGCGATAACGTCTCCGGCTGGATGCCCAGCTTCGATGCCACCAGGCGCTTGGGCACTTGCAACACCACGTCGCCGCTGAGGTTGTCGCGCTCCTGGAACATAAAATTGATCACTCGGCGGCTGGCATTGGCCAGGGTCAGGGTGTCGATGTCCTTGAGGCGTTGGTGCAAATGAATGCTCATGCTGGCCAGGATCGCCAGGCAGATTTTCGGTTGGTCTTCCAGGGCGCGTCGGTAGTGCTGGCCCTCGATACTCACCAGCACGCAATCCTTGAGCGCGGTGGCGCTGACCGGATAGGTCTTGGCCTGGGTGAACAGCAGGGCTTCGGCGAACGTCTGGCCGGGATGGATGACTTCCACTAGGTGCTCCTGGCCTTCGCCGGTGACGCGGTGCAGTTTGATCTGGCCGCTGACCAGCAGGAAGAACCGCTCGGCCGGGTCGCCCTGGTGCATCAGCGGGGTGTGGTTGGGCAGGCGCTTGAGATTGGCCAGCGTACACACATCCTGGAAGGTTTTTTCCGGGAGCTGGCTGAACAGATGATGACGGCGCAGGGTCAGGACGATGTTGGGATGAGTAAGCATGGGAGCCTCCGTGGTCGGCATGGTAGAGCGCGACCCGCGCGTGGGGATATGCCTCTGTGGGGGTACCTCTTACGGCGCGCGAGTTAGGCACACAAACCGATATGGCCGCGAAAAAACCGGCGCCATTGGTCACCTCATCTTCGCTGGAATTGGCTATTTCTCGCGCCCTCACCGCTGGCTAACCTAGCCCCCAGTTATCACCCTTGAGGAGTATCACCATGCAACCCCGTACCGACTTCTACACCGCTTCGCCCGACGCCATGAAAGCCATGCTCGCCCTGGAAGCCGCCGTCGGCAAACTGTCCATCGAGCTGCCTCTGTTGGAACTGATCCGCCTGCGGGTCTCCCAGATCAACGGCTGTGCCTTCTGCCTGGACATGCACACCGCCGATGCGCGCAAGGGCGGCGAGACCGAGCGTCGCCTGTACACCTTGTCGGCCTGGCGTGAAACGCCGTTTTTCACCCCGCGTGAACGTGCTGCGCTGGCCTGGGCCGAGAGCTTGACCCTGATCAGTCACACCCATGCCCCCGACGAAGATTTCAACGCGCTGGCCGCCGAGTTCAGCGCTCAGGAACAGATCGACCTGAGCGTGGCGATCGCCACCATCAACAGCTGGAACCGCCTGGCGGTGGGTTTTCGCAAGATGCCCAAGTAAGCCACTAACGGGCTTTGAAATAGCCCCGTGGCGTGGTGCCGGTCATGTGCTTGAAAAAGGCGATCAACGCGCTGTCGCTGGTAAAACCCAGTTCAAAGGCGCAGTAGCTGATACTGCGCCCGGTGGCGAGCAGTTCGATCACCCGCATCAGGCGCCATTGCTGGCGCCATTGCTGATACCCCAGGCCGGTTTCCCGTTGAAAGATCCGGCCGATGGTCTTGGCGCTGGCGCCCACCTGTTGTTCCAGGGCCTGCAACGAGGGCGGCAAGGTGTCGAGGCTGTTCATCAACGGGGCCAGGCGTTTGTCCCGTGGCAGGGGCAGCAGCATCGGTTGTTCGGCGGCATCGCGGATCTCGCTCAGGCACAGCGCCAGCAGATGAGCATATCGGCCAGAGGACCAATCGGTATCGAAGGCCGCCATCGCCATCGGTTCCAACACTGCCCGCAGCAATGGGCTGACCTCGATGACCCGAACCTGGGCAGGCAACTGCTGCGCCAGGGCAGGGTTCAGGTACACCGAACGATAATCCACGGTCTGCTGCATCACCGCACGGTGCGGCAGGCCGCAGGGTATCCAGGCGGCACGGGTGGGCGGCAGCAGGCATAGCTGGTTGTCCAGATGGATGCGCGTGCAGCCCTCGCGGGTGTACAGCAGTTGCCCACGCTGGTGCTGGTGCAGCCCGGAATCATGCTCACCCAAGAGGGCGGCGATCCCGATAACCGGCGCAGCCAGGCGGTCGGGATCGAAAGAAGCGTCGGCGGCGAGCCAGGCCATAGGTTGTCCGATTTCATCGATAAGTTGTCGAAGTTTGGATAATAGTCCATTGGGCGCTGTTTAAAATCCTTCCATTACTTTTCTGGAAGGACACGTCGATGGCTCTCAAAAATCTATTGGTCTTGGCGGTGGCGTTGCTGATGTTTCCGCAACTGGCCCAGACCCTCTACAGCCCCGCCCTCGGCGATATCGGCCAGGCTTTTGCGGTGGGGCCGGAGCGTGCAGGGCAGACGCTGTCGGTGTATTTCCTGGCCTTTGCCCTGGGCGTTGTGGTGTGGGGGCGGGTGTGTGACCACCTTGGGCGCCGCCCGGTCATGCTGGTCGGGCTGGCGATCTACGCGGGCGCTTCGGTGTTGGCGTTGAGCGTCAGCACCTTCACCGGCCTGCTCCTGGCCCAGGCATTGGCGGCCTTTGGTGCCGCGGTGGCGTCGGTGGTCACGCAAACGGTGTTGCGCGACCGCTTTCACGGGCCGGAGTTGGCTCAGGTGTTTTCCGTGGTGGGCATCGCCATGGCCGCCAGCCCGGCGATTGGTCTGTTCAGCGGCGCGGCGTTAGTGCAGTCGTTCGGCTATCGCGGCATGCTCTGCGGTTTGTTGGCGCTGGTGTTGCTGCTGTGGGGCTGGTGCGTCTGGGCCTTGCCGGAAACGCGCCCGGCGTCGCTGCCCACCACCTCAATGCACAAGACGCTGGGCCTGATGTTCAAGGACTTGGGCATCTGGTGTTCGGTCGGGCTGGTAGCGGCGTTCAATGTGGCCTTGTTCGCGTATTACAGCGTGGCGCCATTCATCTTCGAGCAACAGGGGTTGTCCTCTGCCGCGTTCGGCTACAGCGGGGTGCTGTTGGCCATGGGCTCGGGGCTGGGGGCGTGGCTGAACAAAGCGCTGCTCAAGCGGGGCATGAACGGCGATCAATTGGTGCTGACCGCCGCCGGTGTCGCGGTGTTGGGCAGCCTGTTGGTGTTGGCGCTGCAACACACGTGGTTATTCGTCATGCCGATGCTGCTGGTGGTGTTGGCGTTCGGCATGGCGATCCCCAACGTGCTCGGTGCCGCGCTAATGGCGTACCGCGACCGTTTGGGCACGGCGGCGGCGGTGTTCGGTTTGCTGTATTACCTGGCGATCGGTGCCGGCCTGACCCTGGTGGCCTGGGCGCAGGACCTGGGCTGGAGCTTGTTGGTCTGTGGGCTGGCGGCGCTGTGCCTGGCTACGCCGCGAGTGTTCAGAAGTTGACCGAGGCACTCAGGCGCGCCGTCAGCGGCGCGCCCTGGAACAGGTAGTCATCGCCCATGTACTCGCCGGCGTCGCGCCAATAGCGCGTGTCGAACAGGTTGTCGACGCTCAGGCGAAACACCGTTTCATAACCGTCGACTTGGGTGGTGTAACGGCTGCCGACATTCACCACTGCGTAATCCCCCACCTGCACGTTGCCGCTGCGGTTGGCGTACTTCTTGGCGCTGTATTGCACGCCGCCCAACACGGCCAGCCCGTTGACCCAGGGTAACGCGTAGTCGGCGTACACACTGGCGCGCAGCTTGGGTACGTTGATCGCCTGGTGCCCTTCATAGGCCGGTGTGCCGCTGCCGCTCACCCGTGCGCGGATCGCCGCGACGCTGGTGGCTATCTGCAGACGCTCGGTGGCCCAGCCATTGGCCGACAGTTCCAGCCCGGTGTTTTTCTGCTCGCCCTGTTGCACGTAGGTGAAGAGGGCCCCGCCGTCGGGCCTGGCGTACTGGTAGGCCTGGCGGGTCTGGAACACGGCGGCGGCGAAGCTGATGCGGCGCCAGTCGTATTTCACCCCGGCTTCGATCTGCCGGGAGGTGGTCGGGGCCAGGGTTGTGTCCTTATTGGTTGCAAACCACGGCGCGGTGCCGCCCAGGGACAGGCCCTTGTTGTAACTGGTGTAGAGCGAGATGTTTGCAATCGGCTGGTAAATCAGCGAGGCCTGGGGCAGGAACACATATTGCCGGGTATGGCGGGCCTGGTTGCCAGTGCCGTCGAAGGCTGTTTCATCCAGGCGCACTTCGCGGCCGCCAAGAATGGTTTGCCATTGCTCGTTGAAGCGGATGCGGTCGGTGACGAACAGGCCGTACTGGCGGCTGTCGAGGGCACGGTGGCTGTCGTTGAGAGGGGCATCGGCGGGAGCGAATGTCGGCGCATCGGCGTCGATGTTGCCGCTGCCGAGCCACGCGTTGATCGCCGTGCGCTTGTCGATCACCCGGCGAAACGCGCTGGTGCCGAAGGTCAGTTCATGGCCCAGGCCGGCGGCGTCGAACAGGCCGGTCATGGCGGCCTGCATTTCATCGTCGCGGCGGGTGTCGTCGGGGCTGCGGTAGTCGTAGATGTCGTAGTTGCCCTGCGGGGTGAAGGTATTGCCGACGCCGCTGGTGTCACCGCCCCAGGCGAACGAACTGTAGTCATCGATCACCACCTTGCTGCGCGCGGCGCTGACGTTGCCCGACCACTGGTCACTGAAGCGGTACTCGAAACTGCCGTTGAGGTTCAGCGAGTCGATGCCGACCTGCTTGGACCCGCTCTGATGGCCCAGCAGCTTCTTCGGCGAGGCGCCATGTGGCACTTCGGTGCCACCGAGCAATTGGTAACCCGGCACCGAGCGTTGCTGTTTGCTCTGGTATTCGGCGTCGAGTTTCAGCACGGCGTCCGGGCTGATGTTCCAGTCGAAGGCCAGGGACACAAAGTCGCGCTGGCCGTTGGCGTGTTCCACATAGGCATTGAGGTCTTCATGGGCGACGTTGGCGCGCAGGCCCATTTGCTGCTCGCTGCCGAACCAGCCACCGACGTCGGTGGCGATATAGCCGCTGCCGCGATCATCGGTGGCCAGCGTCACCGAGCGCACATCTTCGGGGCGCTTGGTCACATAGTTGATCACGCCGCTGGGCTCGGAAATGCCGCTTTGCAGGCCCGCCAGGCCCTTGAGCACCTCGACCTGCTGCTTGTTTTCCAGGGCGACGTTCTGCTCGCCGGTAATGGTGCGCCCGTTGATCTTGTAGCTGCTGGCCGCATTCAACGAAAAGCCGCGCACCACGAAGTTTTCGTAGTAGCCGATCGGCGCATAACTGTCGCCCACCGAGGCGTCGTTGCGCAGTACCTCGCTGAGCAGGCGCGCTTGCTGATCCTTGATCAGCGCGGCGTTGAGCACGGTGATCGAGGCCGGGGTGTCCAGCAGCGGCGCTTCAGTAAAGCCGCCGACCGAAGCGGTGTCCGCGCGGTAGCCCGACGCATCCTGGCCCTGGACCTTCACCGCCGGCAGTTCGAGGTCTGCCGCGAGGCTATTGCCGATACCACCGCTGAGCAGCAGGCCGAGGGCCAAACGTGACGTGACGACAGGACGAAAACGCAAAACCATGGGGCAGGGCCTTAAAGCGCAGGGCGGGGGGCGCATAAGCTAGGCATTGGCGCGCACTTTTACAAGTTCGCCAGGATCATTCGCGCGCTGAGACGGCCCGTCTCAGTCGCCACGCCATTGCCCTCGCGCCTCGACACCCCGGCGTGCGCCTGCGATAGACAAGGCTTCCCTTATCATTGCAGGAGATCGTCATGGGTATTGCAGGCAACGTTGCGCTGGTCACCGGCGCCGGGCAGGGGATTGGCCGGGCCATTGCCCTGCGCCTGGCACGGGACGGTGCGGATATCGCCCTGGTGGACATCAACGGCACCAAGCTCGAAGCCGTGGCGGCTGAAATCGTCGCGCTGGGGCGCAAGGCCTCGGTGTTCATCGCCGATGTGTCCAAGCGCGACCAGGTGGTGGCGGCGGTGGAGCATGCGCACCAGACCTTGGGCGGCTTTGACATTATCGTCAACAACGCCGGGGTGGCGCAGATCGATTCGCTGCTGGAGGTAAGCCCGGAGCAGGTCGAGCGCACCCTGGGTATCAATGTGCAGGGCGTGCTATGGGGTATCCAGGCCGCCGGCAACAAATTCAAGGCGCTCAAGCAAAAGGGCAAGATCATCAATGCATGCTCCATCGCCGGCCACGAAGGCTTTGCTTTGCTGGGCGTGTATTCGGCCACCAAATTCGCCGTGCGCGCCCTGACCCAGGCGGCGGCCAAGGAGCTGGCAAGCGCCGGGATCACGGTGAATGCCTATTGCCCCGGTGTGGTGGGCACTGACATGTGGGTCGAGATCGACCGGCGCATGGCCGAGATCACCGGGGCTGAAGTTGGCGCGACTTACAAGAAATACGTGGACGGCATCGCCCTGGGCCGCGCGCAAACGCCGGAAGATGTGGCGGGGTTGGTGGCGTTCCTGGCCGGGCCGGATTCGGACTACATGACCGGCCAGGCACCACTGATCGACGGCGGCCTTGTCTACCGCTGATTCCTGAAGGCCCGCTCGATCCAATGTGGAAGGGGGCTGCTCCCGATAGCGGTGGGTCAGCCACAGATCATCAACTGACACGCCCTCATCGGGAGCAAGCCCCCCTCGCCACAGGTCCAGTGTTCGCCCTTAATTGACTGGCGTTGGGGCAAGCCCCTCCCACAGGGTTGGCCGCGTTGTGTCAGGTGGTCTTGCCGGGCATGTCGATGCCCAATTGGTTCACCCGTCTGTAAAGCGTCGCACGTGAAATCCCCAGCGCCTGCGCCGTCGGCAACGGCTTCCAGCGATGTTGAATCAACGCATCCAACACCCTCTGGCGTTCCGGGCTGACGCTCTGTTCGGCCGGTGCCTCAAGCTGCGCTTCGCCCCGTACTTGCACCGGTAAATCCGCCAGTTGCACCGTGCCGCCTTCGCACACCGCGCAGGCATACGCCAACGCGTGGCGCAGTTGCCGCACATTGCCCGGCCAGGCATAACCCAGCAGCCGTTCCAGCGCGGCCTGACCGATGCCCAGCGACACGCCGCTGGTGCGCGCCTCTTGCTCCAGCAGCCGGTTGATCAACGCCAGTTTGTCGGTGCGCTCGCGTAAGGGCGGCAGGCAGAAACGCGCGCAGCCCAGGCGAAAGTACAGGTCTTCACGAAAGTGTCCCTCGCTGACCAGCGCCGCCAGGTCGCGATGGCTGGCGCAGATCACTTGGATATCCACGGTGCGGGTCTTGGCCCCGCCCAGTGGCGCCACTTCGCCCTCGGCCATCACCCGCAGCAAGCGTGTTTGCAAGGCCAGTGGCATGTCGCCTATTTCATCCAGGAACAGCGTGCCGCCATCGGCCTGCACCAACAGCCCAGGCATGCCTTTGTTGGAGGCCCCGGTGAAGGCCCCGGCCACGTAGCCGAACAGCTCGCTTTCGATCAGGTTTTCGGGAATCGCCGCGCAGTTCACCGCCACAAAGGGGCCGTCCCGCCGGGCGCTGCGCTCATGCACCTGGCGGGCGAAAACCTCCTTGCCCGCGCCGGTTTCCCCCTGCACCAGCACCGGCAGGTTACGGTCCTTGACCCGCACGGCCAGGCGCAGATGCTCTTCCACGCGCGGGTCGACCTGGCTGTGGGATATCGCTCGCGCCGGTGCGCGTCGTGGCGTGTTGACCCTTGCGTGCAGGGCTTGCGACTCGCCCAGCCAGCGCAGTTGCTGGGTCGATTGGTCGGTGACCGCGCGCAACGCATCCAGGTCGAACACCTCGCCGATATGCTCCGGCACCTGCCCAAAGCGCAGGCGCAGGGCCTGGCGCGCCTTGCTGTTCAAGGCCTGCAGGCGCCCGTCCTGGTCCCATGCCAGCAGCAGGTCGGGCTGGCTGTCCACATAGCCCGGCGTGCTGTGCGCCTGCAACACCCAGTGCTGGCGGGCGCTGTGCATGAAGAAGGCGTTCTCGATGGCCTGGGCACTCTGCGCCACCATCTGCCGCACCAGGTGCTGGCTGCGCCGGTCATCCGGGGACTTGAGCGCCGAGGCGTCCATCACGCCCAACAGGTTGCCCTGGGGGTCGAAGATCGGCGCGGCGGAGCAGGTGAGGCCGATGAACGCCGCGCGAAAGTGGTCGCGCTTGTGCACGGTCACGGCGGCTTTGCTGGTGAGTACCGTGGCCACGCCGCAGGTGCCTTCTTCGGCTTCCGACCAGCAGGTGCCCAGGTACAGGCCGGCCTTGCGGCAGTCGCTGCGAATCGCCGTGTCCACGCGGTGGTCGATGGTCTGGCCCTGGGCGTCGGTGAGCATCACGCAGTAATCGGCCTGGCGCACGCGGTGGTGCAATTGGCCGACGGCTTCGCTTGCAATGCGCATGAACAGCTCGGCGCGTTCGCGGCATTCCTTGAGCAGGGGTTCGGTGAGGATGCGCGGCCCTTGCAGCGAGCCAGGGTCCAGATGGTGTTGTTCCATGGAGCGGCGCCATGAATCGAAAATCAACGACGGCACCGGCGCCTGGGGCAGGCGTTCGGCATTGCGGACCACGCGACTGACGCAGTCGACGTGCTCTCTGGAGTTCACGGCGAGCATAAGGCCTCCGGTTCTCGATCTTTGTTGTTATGCCCGCCATTAAGCGCCCACGGGCACAGCGGAACAAGAGCGCCCTGACCAAGGGCTCGGGGTGAGACGCTGCGTCTCACGCGCGCTGAGACACAGCCTGCACGCTGCAATGGCCGGTCTCATTCTGTGCTGTGGCGCAGCCTGCGCACAACCGCGCGGCACTGCTCTGGATCAAGGCTTTGCCAGGTTTTTTGATGATTTGGCACAGGCTGTGCTGAGGGGCTTACAGCTGGCCGCAGCCAGCCTTCTGTGTGTCGAGACAACCGGAGAACAACAAGATGTCCACTCACCTGTCCACCGATCAATTGCTGCATGCCTACACCGTGATGCGCACCATCCGTGATTTTGAAGAGCGCCTGCACGTGGAGTTCGCCACCGGCGAGATCCCCGGTTTCGTGCACTTGTATGCCGGCCAGGAAGCCAGTGCCGCCGGGGTCATGGCCCACCTCAACGATGACGACTGTATCGCCTCCAACCACCGTGGCCATGGCCATTGCATCGCCAAGGGCGTGGACGTGTTCGGCATGATGGCCGAAATCTATGGCAAGAAAACCGGGGTGTGCGGCGGCAAGGGCGGCTCCATGCACATCGCCGATCAGGAGAAGGGCATGCTCGGCGCCAACGGCATTGTCGGTGCCGGTGCGCCGTTGGCCGCCGGTGCAGCGCTGGCCTCCAAGCTCAAGGGCAGCCAGGGCGTGGCCGTGGCGTTTTTCGGCGACGGCGGCTCCAACGAAGGTGCGGTGTTCGAGGCGATGAACCTGGCCGCGATCATGAAACTGCCGTGCCTGTTCGTCGCCGAGAACAACGGCTATGCCGAAGCGACCGGCTCCGGCTGGTCGGTGGCGTGCAAGGACATCGCCGAGCGCGCCGTGGGGTTTGGCATGCCCGGCGTCATCGTCGACGGCAATGACTTTTTTGCCGTGCACCAAGCCTTGGGCGTTGCGGTAGAACGTGCGCGCAACGGCGAGGGGCCGACGCTGGTGGAGGTCAAGTTGAGCCGCTTCTACGGCCACTTCGAAGGCGATGCGCAAACTTATCGCGGCGTGGACGAAGTGAAAAAACTGCGTGAATCCCAGGATTGCCTGGTGCTGTTTCGCACGCGTTGCCAGGCCGAAGGTTGGCTTGACGCCGGGCAGTTCGAGCGCATCGACGGCGAGGTCGCCCAGTTGATCGAAGACGCGGTGCGCCTGGCCAAGTCCGATCCCAAGCCCCAGGCCGCCGACCTGCTCAGTGACGTCTACGTCGCCTACCGCTAATAACAATAAATTTCGGAGAGAATTTCATGGCTCGCAAAATCAGCTATCAGCAGGCAATCAACGAAGCCCTGGCCCAGGAAATGCGCCGCGACCAGAGCGTGTTCATCATCGGCCAGGACGTATCCGGCGGCACCGGTTCCCCCGGCGAGCAGGACGCCTGGGGCGGTGTGCTCGGGGTGACCAAGGGCCTGTATCCGGAATTTCCCGAGCGCGTGCTCGATGCACCGTTGTCCGAGGTCGGCTACGTGGGCATGGCCGTCGGCGCCGCCACCCGTGGCATGCGCCCGGTGTGCGAATTGATGTTCGTCGACTTTATCGGCTGC
The DNA here is from genome assembly GCF_054668275.1 of Pseudomonas sp. S3_A03. Lineage (NCBI taxonomy): Bacteria > Pseudomonadati > Pseudomonadota > Gammaproteobacteria > Pseudomonadales > Pseudomonadaceae > Pseudomonas > Pseudomonas sp. S3_A03. The sequence continues at coordinate 1,569,503 of NZ_CP162753.1, read as the reverse complement.
TGCCTCGACCAGTTGCTCAACCAGGCCGCCAAGTTCCGCTACATGTTCGGCGGCAAGACCACCACGCCGCTGGTGATCCGCGCCATGTACGGTGCCGGCCTGCGCGCCGCCGCCCAGCATTCGCAGATGCTCACGTCGATGTGGACGCACATTCCCGGCCTCAAGGTGGTGTGCCCGTCCACGCCCTATGACGCCAAGGGCATGTTGATCCAGGCGATCCGCGATAACGACCCGGTGATCTTCCTCGAACACAAGATGCTCTACAGTCTGCAAGGCGAGGTGCCGCAAGAGCTGTATACCGTGCCGTTCGGCGAAGCCAACTTTGTGCGCGAAGGCCGCGACGTGACCTTGGTGACTTACGGGCGCATGGTGCATATCGCCCTCGAAGCCGCCGCCAACCTAGCGCGCCAAGGCATCGACTGCGAAGTGCTGGACCTGCGCACCACCAGCCCGCTGGACGAAGACAGCATTCTGGAAAGTGTGGAGAAAACCGGGCGCCTGGTGGTGATCGACGAGTCCAACCCGCGCTGCTCCATCGCCACCGACATCAGTGCGCTGGTGGCGCAGCAAGGCTTTGCATTCCTGCGGGCGCCGATCGAGATGGTCACCGCGCCGCACACGCCGGTGCCGTTCTCCGATGCCCTGGAAGACCTGTACATCCCCAATGCCGCGAAGATCGAAGCCGCCGTGCTGAAAATCGCCGACAAGAGGACTGCCGCATGATCCACACCTTGACCATGCCCAAGTGGGGGCTGTCGATGACCGAAGGTCGCATCGACGTCTGGCTCAAGCAACCCGGTGATCGGGTAGAGAAGGGCGAAGAAGTGCTGGACGTGGAAACCGACAAGATTTCCAGCAGCGTCGAGGCGCCGTTCAGTGGCGTGTTGCGCCGGGTGTTGGCCTTGAGCGATGAAACCCTGCCGGTGGGCGCCTTGCTCGGGATCGTGGTGGAGGGCGAGGCCACGGACGCCGAGATTGATGCGGTGATCGACAGTTTCAACGCGGGGTTCGTCTCCACCGCCGCCGAATCCGAAGCCAGCGGCCCGAGCGCGCAGAAGGTCGAGATAGGCGGGCGCTTGCTGCGCTATCTGGACCTGGGCGAAGGCGATACGCCGTTGGTGCTGGTACACGGGTTTGGTGGCGACTTGAACAACTGGCTGTTCAACCAACCGGCCCTGGCCGCCGAGCGCCGGGTGATCGCCCTGGACCTGCCGGGGCATGGCGAGTCGGGTAAGCAGTTGCAAACGGGTGATGCCGAAGAACTGAGCCAGGCGGTGCTGGCGTTGCTTGATCACCTCAAGCTCGACCGCGTGCACCTGGCCGGGCACTCCATGGGTGGGCTGGTCAGCCTGACGCTGGCCAGCCAGGCGCCGCAACGGGTTGCTTCCTTGATCCTGATTGCCAGCGCCGGGCTTGGCGCGGATATCAATGGCGATTACCTGCAAGGTTTTACCGCTGCGAATAACCGCAATGCGCTCAAGCCGCAACTGACCCAACTGTTCAGCGACCCGGCGCTGGTCACCCGGCAGATGCTGGAGGACATGCTCAAATTCAAACGGTTGGAAGGGGTGGATCAGGCGTTGCAGCAGCTCAATTCCCAGCTGTTTGACGGTGGGCGGCAGCGACTGGATCTGCGCGCCGTGGTGGCTCGACAACCGAGCCTGGTGATCTGGGGCAGTGACGATGCAATCATCCCGGCCGGGCATGCCGAGGGGCTGGAGGCCCAGGTGGAGATCGTGCCGGGGCAGGGGCATATGGTGCAGTTGGAAGCGGCGGAGCGGGTCAATCAACTGATCGCCACCTTCCTCAAATCCCAACCTTGAAATGCAGTTAAAAAGTGGGAGGGGCGGTGCGACGATTCGACTTGCCCCTCCCACATTGGTTTGTAGTGTTCTTGCTTACGCGACTTGCCTGGCCTGTTCGCGTTGTGCAATCAGCTGGCGGGTGAGGGGGATCAATTGCTTGCCGTACTCAATCGCATCATTGAGCGGATCGAACCCACGGATCAGGAACGTGGTAATTCCCAAGTCGTAGTAATCCACCAGCGCCTCAGCGACTTGCTCGGCCGTGCCCACCAGTGAGGTGGAGTTACCTTGCGCCCCGAGCAGCCCGGCAATGCCTGTCCACAAACGCTTATCCAACCGCGCGCCTTGTGCCGCCGCCGCGAGCAAACGGCGCGAGCCTTCATTCGGTGGTTCGCGGCGTACAAAGCCATTCTGCTCGGCCAGCGCGGTGGCCCGTTGCAGGATGTTCTCGGCGCGCGCCCACGCCACTTCTTCGGTCTCGGCCAGGATCGGGCGCAGCGACAAACTGAAGCGAATCGTGCGCCCATGCCTGGCCGCTTCGGCACGCACTTGGGTCACCACCTCGCGCACCTGCTCATAGGTCTCGCCCCACAGCGCGTACACATCGGCATGCTTGCCGGCCACCTCAATCGCGGCAGTGGACGAACCGCCGAAATACAACGGAATATGCGGCTGCTGCGGCGACTTCACCGTGGAGTGCGCGCCTTCGACCTGGTAGTAAGTGCCGGCAAAATCGAAGGGCTGCTCGGCGGTCCATTCCTGACGCACCACGCTCAGGTATTCGTCGGTGCGCGCGTAGCGTTCGTCCTTGCCGATATGGCTGCCATCGGCACGCAGTTCGCGGTCATCGCCCCCGGTGATGATGTGCACGGCGGTACGCCCGCCGTTGAACACATCGAACGTGGCGAACTGGCGCGCCGCGAGGGTCGGCTGGACGAAACCCGGACGGTGAGCGATGAGAAATTGCAGTTTTTTCGTCACGCTGGCAGCGTGGGCGGCGATCAACGTGCTGTCCGGGCTGTTGGAATGAAAGGCCACCAGCGCGCGGTCGAAACCGGCCTCTTCGTGGGCGCGGGCCACGGTTTCCACGTAATCCGGTTGCAGGGTAGGGCCGCTGTGCGGGTGGATCTCGGACGCATGGTGGCCGCCGATATAGCCGATGAATTCGATGCTCATGGTCTGTCCTTGTCGAGTAGGGTGATCAACACCTCCGCCGGGTAGGGGGTCGGTCATGCTCGTTCAAGGTAGGGGCAGCGAATGGCTGTGTAAAATGCCGTTTGGTTCTATCCTCATTATTAAAAAATAGAATCATGTAGGCGCCATTTGATCAGATAAATGCATTTAGTGTGTATGCCGGCAAGGGTGTCGCCCACCCTGGACGCTCATGTGCGCTCCCGGGTGTCGGATATGTGGGCCAGCAACTCTGCGGTCTTGACCTGCAGGTAGTGGCTGTCGCCGCGACTTTCCACGCACAGGCATACAGACAGGGCGTCACTGACCTGCAACTTGAAACGCCAGTCGGCAAAAACCATGGACAAGCCCGTGCACGACTCATCGCTGTCCAGGGAGTTGTCGGCATATAACACGTGCATGCGTTCAACGACATGCGTCGAGTTATTGACCTCGACATGAATATTTCCCGAAGAAGGGAATAGGCCAATACGCTCTACCAGTAACTTTGATGTGTTCATGGCCGTCCCCTCGCTGTTGCATCCAGGGGGCACTTTATTATGCGAGGGTAAAAAAGTACTGGAATGTTATTTTTAGTCGGCTAGGCCGACTCGGGTTGTTTTCGACGTGTACGACACACGCTTGAAGTTGACGAAGTGTGCTTGTAAATGGCTGATGGTGGGCGTTCAGTCAAGGCTTTTGACTGCGTTGAGCGGCAAGCCGACCCGGTGCTCGCGGTGCAGGAGATTGATCAGCACAATCGCGCGTTCCTCGCCTGTCATACCCAGGAATACGCCCTCGAGTTCAGCAAATGGCCCTTCATTGATACGCACGTTCTCCCCAGGAGCCAACAGCGGTGTCACAAGGGGCTGGTGATTGCGTCGCTGCAATTCGTCGACCAGTTCATCGCCCACCGGCAGTGGATCACCACCAAATGCGACGATGCGCGAAACCCCACGCGTGGAGCGCAGAGGGCTCCAACTGTCCTGCGAGCTCAACTGAATAAACAGATAACCGGGGAACAGCGATTCAGTCATGACCCGACGCTCGCCTTTTAACAGGCGCTCACGTGTGCAGATGGAGCGAAAGCAGGTGTAGCCCTGGCGCTGCAGATGCGCTTCGGCGCGTTCATCCTGCCTGGCTTTACACTGAACCAGATACCAGGCTTTGGCGGCGAACTCTGTCGTTGCGGTCATGGGATGTCCTTATGGCGGTGAGCCTGTTCAGCCGGCACTCGGATGCCACGCGTTGCGTTAGTTATTGACTGTTCGTCGTGTCATGTTGATCGAACTAACGCCGGCAGTGCGTGAATGTTAGAAATTGTCGGTGGCGGGTATTAATAACAAATAAGTGTCCGAGCAGGCGCCGTGTTATTTTTTGTCCGTTTAAAAACTTGGGTGCCGCCCAAGGGGCGTGATAAATAAGTACCGCGTTGAAGTTGTAAAGCGGGCTTTGCTGTTTCTGTGCCTGTCGATGGCAGGCTTGTACGTGGTTAAAAACTCTTATGTTCGGCAAGTGCGACGTCACCGCCAAAGTTGAAAAGACGGGGAAATTATCTTGCTTAAAAGAGTGTTGATTGTCTGTGTCGGCAATATTTGTCGCAGCCCTATGGCGGAGCATCTGTTGCGTGAGGCACTCACTCGTTCCGATATCGAAGTGAGTTCCGCCGGCCTGTCCGCATTGGTTGGCGAGCCCATCGAATCGACGGCGCTTGCGGTGCTGGCGGCGCATGGTCATACGCCCAACGTGCACCAGGCGACTCAACTCGCGCCCCAGGCGATCACCGAGGCTGATCTGATTCTGGTGATGGAACAAAAGCACATCCGCGGCGTGCTCGGCATGGCCCCCGAAGCGCGAGGCAAGGTGTTGATGCTGGGGAAGTGGCAAAGCGACCGAGAGATCAGAGACCCCTACCGTCAAGGTAAACCTGCCTTTGTACACGCGTATGCGTTGATCGAAGAAGCGGTAAACGCGTGGGCGCTGCGTCTAGCAAAGTGACAACCCCCTTTCTTGAATCGTATTAAGGCAAAGAATCCGACTTATGCAGCAAGTGCCAGTAGCCACCCTACGAGAAGACGACGCCGACGAGATTGATCTCCTTGGTCTGTTTGGAACACTGATCGACCATAAAGGGTTGATTGCAGCGATTACGGGCGCGTTTATGCTGACGGGGGGGCCTATGCGGTGCTGGCGACGCCGGTTTTCCAAGCGAATGCGTTGTTGCAGGTCGAGGCCAAAAAGAACGATTTGCTGGGTTTCTCCGACGTCAGCAGCATGCTCGGAAAAGAGTCGCCGTCCGCGACCGAAATTGAACTGATCAAGTCACGTGCAGTGATCGGCAAGACCGTGGACGAACTCAAACTCGCCATCCTGATCGAGCCTGAGTACTTTCCCGTGATCGGCGGTTTTCTTGCGCGGCGTTTTAAAAATACCAACCCGGGTGAAGTCTCTAGCCCATGGTTGGGCCTGACCCGTTACGCGTGGGGAGGCGAGCTGCTGAAAATAACCCACCTGGACCTGCCGCCCAACTTGCTCGCCAAAAAACTGACCTTCATTACGGGTGAGGGCGGGGCGTTCACATTGCTCGATGACGATGATGAACTTCTGGCGCAAGGGCAGGTGGGCGAGGCTGTCGAGCAGCATGGCGTTGCGCTCTTCGTTGAAGCGCTACAGGCCAATCCGGGGACTCGGTTCAGCATCGTGCGCAAACCTCGATTGACCAGCATTCTGGATTATCAGGAGGCGCTGGATGTCACTGAGCGCGGAAAAGAATCGGGCATTATCGGGTTGGCGTTAGAGAGTACCGAGCCGGAACTCGCGGTAAAAATCCTCAACAAGATTTCTGCGCTCTATGTCGAACAGAATGTGCAACGTACTTCGGCTGAGGCGGCGCAAAGCCTGGAGTTTTTGAAAGAGCAATTACCTCAGGTCAAAAGTGACCTGGAAAAGGCCGGCAATGCGCTCAACGCCTACCAGACGCGCACAAAGTCGGTGGACATCAGCCTGGAAACCAAAGCGATCCTGGACCAGATTGTGTCGCTGGATACGGCCATCTCTCAGTTGAAACTCCAGCAAGCCGAGATGGACCGCAAATTCACCCGCCAGCATCCGGCCTATCGTGCATTGCTCGCGCAGATCGGTGAGTTGAGCAGCAAGCAACAGAGGCTGTCCGAGAAGGTCCAGGACCTTCCTTCGACACAGCAAGAACTGCTCAGCCTGAACCGCGATGTCGAGGTCGGCACGGCGATCTATACGCAGCTGCTCAACAAGTCCCAGGAACTCGACGTGATGCGAGCGGGCACGGTGGGTAATGTGCGTTTGATCGATGCGGCGGATGTGAACCTCATCAAACCGGTCAAACCCAAGAAAGTGTTGATTGTTCTGGTCGCAACGTTCCTGGGCTTATTCCTGGCGGTGGTGCTGGTGCTGTTGCGCAAAGCCTTGAACAGAGGCATAGAAAGCCCGGAGGCTATTGAGAAACTGGGGCTTGCGGTCTATGCCTCCATACCCTACAGCACGCTTCAAAAAGACCTGGAAGAACAACCTACCGCTACGCAAAAACGCCCTGCTCGCAGTGGCGGGTTGTTGGCCATCAACCATCCCACGGACCTGGCGATTGAAGCGCTGCGCAGCTTGCGCACCAGCCTGCATTTTGCGATGCACGAAGCCAGCAACAATCGCCTGATGATCTCCGGTCCGAGCCCACAAGTGGGCAAGACCTTCGTGTCGGTCAATCTGGCAGCCGTGATCGCTCAGACAGGCCTGCGCGTGTTGGTCATCGATGTTGATATGCGAAAAGGCTACATCCATAAAGTCATGAAAACCTCCAGCGCCAATGGGCTTTCCGATGTGCTCACCAAGCGCTGCGATCTGACAACGGCCATTCATAAAACTGCGATCGAACATTTTGACTTTATCAGCCGTGGGCAAATACCGCCTAACCCGTCGGAATTGCTCATGCATCGAAACTTCACGGAACTGCTATCGCAGGTCAGTGAACAGTATGACTTGGTCATCCTGGATACCCCTCCATTGTTGGCGGTCACCGATGCGGCGATTGTAGGGCGCCAGTCAGGAACGAACTTGATTGTGGCGCGGTTCGGTTTTAACCCCGCCCGGGAAATAGAACTCACCATGCGTCGGTTCGCCCAGAATGGGGTTAACTTGAAAGGCGCTATCTTGAACGGTATTGAAAAAAGAGCCTCGGCGAAATACGGGTACGGTGCGTATGGTTACTATACGTATGAATATAAGTCGGATGTTAATTAAGGCCTGTGGGGCGGGCTGATATAAATACACGCCGTCATGAATATGGGGTTCTCAGGGAATGACGCTAAACCCTGGGGCGGTAGCGTGGGTTTTTCAAGTTTGTATGACGCACTGTCTGCGCCTGGGACCTGGCCACGGAAGAGAGACAGGCCTGTGTTTTGTTGAATACAGGTAGTTTTTATCCGATTGATAGTTGAGAGAAAGATGGCCATAGCAAATAAACAGGGCTTCTACGTAGAACTCGAGTCCATTCGTGGGGTGATGGCGTGGTGGGTTGTATTTGGGCACCTCTACTCTTGCTTTCGTCCCGCCATGGGGCACGTTCCTGCATTGATTGATAAGGTTCTATTGGCGACCGCTATCCCGGTAGATATCTTTATTTGTTTGAGCGGTTTTTTTATCGCGATGGCGTTGAGCGGCAAAAGCAACGGCTACCGTTCTTACATTATTCGACGTGCGTTCAGGATCATCCCGATTTATCTATTGGCCATCGCGCTTGCCGCGCTGTTATTCAATGAACGGATGAGTGTCCGCATGGACCTGCCGTGGAACACGCCAGCCCAAGCAGCGGCAGTTGAACAGTATTGGGCAAGTATCGCGGGTAATATCACGGCGTACCTGTTGCCTTGTCTGGTGCTACTTCAGGGCGTGATCCCGGATCAATGGCTACCCCACGCAGGTGATGCGTTTTTGGCGCCGGCCTGGAGCCTCACCCTCGAATGGCAGTTTTATCTGATCGCCCCTGTGTTGGTCGCCGCTTTTGCATTTGGGCGCGCCAAGGAACTGCTGGTGACGGTGGCGGTGTTGGCGTTTTTACTGCTGGCATATTCCGGCCTGACCTTCTCTTATGGCAGTTTCATATTAATCAAGTTACCGGTTTTCATGATCGGCATGTTGACCCACGATCTGTTTCGTCGCGATGAGGGCGAATGGCGTAACGCGATGTTGATCATGGGCATTGTAGTGTCGGTGGGTCTGATTACCCGTTCGTTCGCCAGTTTTGCCTCGATTGCGTTATGGGCAATAGTAGCGATAGCGTTCAAGTTGAATGGCAAACTTAACCCGCCAGTGCTCGGCCGGTGGTTGGCACTGTTTAAAATGCCGTTTAGGAACCCTGTGTTGCTCAGGTTGGGCGGGATGTCATACCCCACCTATCTGATGCATATTCTGATTATCGATGGGGTGCTGATAGTGGCGAGGAAATGCGGTTATCTCAGTAATGATCGGGTGGGGGTGTTGATCCTGCTCTCGATAGGGCTGACGTATGGTGTTTCATGGGCGGTTCATAAATGGCTTGAAGTGCCGTGTATTGAGATAGGTAAAAGATTGTCCGGGTCCGTTTATTCGCGAGCATTGAAATGCGAGTAACCGCGCTGATAAATTATTTTTTGTTTCCGCTGCTCTTGGTGGCTACGGCATTTAACTTGCGGTATCGGCTGACCGGGGCGGAGATACACCTGGGTGGCGCAGAACTGTCGGTTGCGCCTTACGATATTTTTCTTTTGCTGATTTTGGTATCCATTGTTTTTTTCAGTAAAAAAATCAATCTGGAGAAAATCAAGATCGACAGAATCACCACCCTGGCGATTTTTTTTGTGGTGCTGTCTTCTGTGTCGATCATTAATTCGGAAGCGGTGAGTTTCACGCTGTACGAAATCGTTCGCCATTGGAAAATCATTGTTTTGTTTCTGGTGGTGCGGTCGGTTTTCCATGATGCGAAATCGATGGATAAATTCACCCGGGTGGCGGCGCTGTTAATTCTGTTTGAGACGCTGTATGCGGCTTATCAATTGGCAACCGGAGATGTGACCGAGGATGCTCAACAGGTCAAAGAACTGTTCGTGGAGAACGGCATTACCCGAGTGACCGGTACGTTACGACACCCCGCCTTGTTATCGTTGTTCACGGTACTGTTGTTGCCATTTTGCGTGTATGGCGCAGTGAATGGGCGCGGCAGGTTGCTGTATATAAGCGCCATCGCGGCGGGTTTTGTGGTGATTTGCCTGACCTACTCCAGAACTCAAATTGTGTTGTATTTTTTTGTGGTCGGGCTGTGCCTGTTCTACTTCAAGCGGCCCAATGGACGTTCTATTTTAAGAAACAAAAAGATCATCTATACCTCGCTGGTGTTTGCCCTGGTCATCATGGCCGGTGCCATTTATAACTTGGAAAATCTCTACGCCCGATTTTTCGATGCGCCAGAGTCGAGTACCACCTCCCGGCTGATTTTGGCCAAGATTGCCCTGAATATGTTTGTCGCCCATCCGATTATTGGCGTGGGGTGGAATAATTTTGTTGATGTGATGGATAAATACGATGAGTTCGGCGCCTCGCAGAGCTTCAGGTACCCCGCCCATAATATGTACCTGCTGGTCATGTCCGAGACGGGGTTGCTGGGCATTGTGAGCTATTTACTGCTTATATGGAGTGTCTACAAGCTGCACAAAAATACGATAAAAAGGCATGTCGGTGTGTCGATTAACAATGCTTCCGCGGCGGCGCTGGTTTCGATCATCGCGATATTGATAACCGGTATTCAGGGCTGGTCATTTCGAGCGGACAGTATACAAGCGATTATCTGGATAAATTTCGGCATCATCTGCGGCCTCAACGATAGGGCAAAACAGCATGTGTAGACGATACTTCCTGTGCCTCTGTCTGTTGGCGATCAGTTTCGTTGCCCAGGCCTCTACCCAACAGGCCGACACCTATAACGCGGGCAAGCAGTTACGCGGTTTCAATATCGATTTGAATTTGAACGAAGAGGATTTCAAACAGTTGGACGGCTTGAACGTGAACGCCGTGCGCGTGGCGTTTGCCTCCCACCCACTGTTTGACGACAGGGGCGGGCTTGATGATGTCGCGGTCAAGGTGCTTGATACCTATGTGCGCTACGCGAAGCAGTACAATATTTTACTTCTGGTCGATGTTCATACCTTTCCCGGCAACGTCAAGAAATATTCAGGGTCAACTGAAGACGCATATTGGCGTGACGCCGAACTCATGGGAAACCTGATTGCCAGCTATGCGCAACTGGCGCAGCGCTACAAACATGAAAGCATGGTTATCGGCTATGACATCGTCAACGAACCGGCGCCCATCGAGCGCGGCGTTTATCTGGATTTTATAAAGAAGGTCAGCGCAACCCTGTTGCAGATCTCGCCGGACAAGGTTGTGCTTATCCAGCCGCGTATTACGGTCCAACCCAATGGTATTCCCAATGGGCAACGGTCCAATTGGAGTGAAATCACGCCGTTGATAGACGACCACTCAATAATAGGAAGCCTGCACTATTACGACCCTGGCAACTTTACCCATCAGGGCGTGCGTGGTTTTCCGGCGGATCAACGGTTGCCCTTCTTACTGAGAGGCGAGGGCGGTTTGAGTATGTACTTCAAGAAGACACTGTCCCAGGTGCTGAAACATCCGGGACCAGTGATCGTTGGGGAGTTCAGCGTATCGAATTACAGCCCGGTGGACGATGCGGGGTTGTATATGCAGACATTAATCGATCTGTTCGAGCAAAAGCGTTGGAGTTGGTTTTATCACGCTTATAAAGAAGCGGATATCTGGAACCCTCAGGTTACCCTGACAAACACCGGCTTGGCCCCCGATTCAGCCTCTAAAAAATATGTGCTGTTGAAGCGCTATTTCAAATTGAACGATCGATTTCAGAGCTCCGACTGAGGGCGTGCAGGAGTTTTTCCTTGAAGGCGATTCAATTATTGATCTCATCGTTTGGCGCTGCGGGCGCAACGTTCTTGCTTCAGGTCATCCTCAGTAGAGCCTTGGATGCTGCCAGCTTTGGTCTGGTCTCATATGCCAACGCTATTACCATCACGCTCGGCGCTTTGGCGTTCAGCGGTGTGAACAGTTTGCTGTTGAGGCGTGTCAGCCGAGCACCTGGCGAATATGCGCCGTCGATGCGGGTTGCTTATGTTTGCCTGTCGATCAATACGCTAGCGGCCTTTGCAGTCAGTGTGTTGCTGTTATGTGGTTCGGGAATGGATGGATTCGTGGCCGTTGCACTGGCGACGGGTGTGGCGGCATTGGCGGCGCAGGCGATCGTCATCACTCAAGGCCAGCTCAGGAGCAGCCCGCTGCGGATTTCCGTGGGGCAAGTGCTGGTACCGGTATTCCGGATCATAGCGGTTGCAGGGGTTTTTTATGCGCTGACTCCGAGCCTCGCGAACACCGCCATGGCCCTGGGGGTTGCCAACGTTTCATGTGCGATGTTGTGTTTGATGCTGATGACACGGCACGGCAAACAGGCGGCTTTGAAGGTGCGAAGCTTCCTGAAAGACTCCGTTAAATATTCGTTGAATGGCGCGCTGAATATAGCCCAGTTGCAAATCCCCATTTCGTTGCTGGGGCTTATCTATGGGTCGACGTATTCCGGGTATTTAGCCATTTGTAATACGCTGCTCACGGCGCTGTATATCGCACCCAATACGATTTTTAACACCTACCTTATAAAAAAGTACCACGCACTTTCGGGCGCTGAAAAAAACCTGCCGCTACAGCATGCGCGGTATTCATTGGGCGCGGGGGCGCTGGTTGGCATTGGCCTGAGTGTGTATTCCCATGACCTCGTGCACCTGGTATTTGGTGGCGACTATGTGTATGCCGCGCAGGTGTTGCAAATCGCCGCGCTGTCCATTGGCTTCAGGTTTTTCGCAACACCTTTAGGGGCGGCGTTATTGAGCGAAGAGTGGGTCAGCAAAAAAATAATGGTCGCCAGTGTTGGCGTGGCGTTGCAAGTGGGCTTGTTTGTTGTGTTGATGCCCTTTGAGGCGAACGGTATTGGCGCAAGTATTGTGGCCAGCGAATGCTTTATTGCCGTCTCGTATTACATTCTTTATAAAAAGAGCATGCGTGCATGAACATTGTGATCATTGGCTACTATGGCAATAACTTTGGTGATCTGCTCATGCTCAAGTCGCTGTTGTCTGAGCGACGTGCGGGTGTGGTGTATACGGTATTGACCTACGGCGATGGCGAAGCACTCAAACAACAGGGTTTCATTCGCCAAGGCGCGATTACTGTGGTGGAACTCAACAAGGCCAACCGCTGGCTTGCCTACAAAACAGTGATTAAGTGTTCTGCCATCGTGTGGGGTGGCGGAACATGTTTCATGGATGAGGGCGGCACCGGAGGGGTCAAATACATGGCATTGGCTCGCCTGTTCGGTGCTCATGTCATCTACGCAGGTATTGGCGTCGACAATCATAAAAAGCTGAAAACCCGTTTGATTTTATTTTTTGCGACCGTCATGGCCACAGCCTTTTATATTCGCGATTCAGCCTCGCTGCTGGCGGTGAGGAAAATCAACCCTTGGGCCCGCCGTGAAAAAATCAAACAATCCGTGGACCTGGCCTACGCGCTGGGTACTGACGACGCCGGCGCAGGGGGCGAACTGGAGAGTGCAGGGGACTACATCATTGTGTGTCTGCGCGATCTCGCAAGGGTATGGCGAGCAATCCAGCGGCGACATTTATAGCCAATTGCTAGACGTATCCATCAGGATTTGCTGGCGGTTGCGTATTAACCGGATCGGCATATTTAATGCGGATGCAGAGGTTGATACCGGCGTGTCGCGGTACGCACAAAGCGAGTTGAAAGACCGTGGCTTTACGGTTTTCAACATCGCCGGTTCGGATATCGAGCGCTCCATGGCGTATATAAAAGGGGCGCGGCACATACTGACGGCGCGGCTGCATCCCGCCGTGGTTGCGTATTCGTTAGGTACGCCGTTTTCCCTATACAACTACTCAGACAAAAATAAGAAATTTACCGCAGAGACTCAGACCGAGACGTGTTTGATTGAGCGCGGTGCGATAGACGAATTTATGCCGACTTACACGGTGGGTGTCAGTGCGGTTGCCACTACGCAGAGGCAACGGGCGCAGTCGACGATCAGCGAAATATATCGGTTGTTAAATTAAGCGGATAAGGATTTTCTCATGGGGCAATTGGCTTATTTCATCATTGAACCGGTTGGCGGGCATGGCGGAATGAATTACTACAATACCGGCCTCGGACAAGGGCTGGTTTGGAATGACGCCTGCGTCAATCTGTATACGTGTCCCGAGTCGCAGGAGCAGAGTTCGAACAATTTCACGATCAATAAGTTTTTCAAGGGTGTGTATGGTCAGTCCAATAAATTCCTGAGGTTCGCTCGCTTCATCGTTGCCTTGCTCAGGTCGATCGTGGATATCAAGAAAAAGGGTGGAAAAACCTGCCACCTGCATTTTTTTCAATATGCGCTACTGGAGTTGATCACCTGCAGGTTATTGCGCTTGAGCCGGATAAAAATCATTGCAACCATTCATGATGTCGAGTCTTTTGCAGGCGCGTCTCTGACCCGCACCCATGCGGCCATTCTGCGGGCCCCGCGGGAATTTATTGTGCATAACGAATTCTCGCGGCGCGAGTTGCAGGGCGTGCTGGCTGCTCAAGGTCTGAAGACGAACATCACCGTCATTCCCCATGGTAATTATCTGCCCTTCGTGAAACGGCGCGAGGGCGTCATTTCGCGTCGGCGTCTGGCGCTGCCTGAAGATAAGAAAATCATACTTTTTTTTGGTCAGATAAAAAAAGTAAAGGGGTTGGATGTACTGTTGAACGCGATGCAGATCGTCGCCAAGCGTGAGCCCCAGGCGGTGCTATTGATTGCCGGCAAGGTGTGGAAGGATTCATTCCAGGGTTATGAGAGTTTAATAAAATCGAACAACATCTCTGACGTGGTTATTCCGCATATTCGATACATCAAGGATGAGGAGGTCGACTTTTATTATTCTGCCGCCGATATTGTGGTCCTTCCCTATAAGAAGATTTATCAAAGTGGCGTACTGCTGATGGCCATGTCGTATGGCTGTATTACGGTGTCTTCACGGTTACCGCCGATGGTCGAGGTTGTCGACGAAAATGAAAACGGGTTTCTGTTTGAAACGGATAACCCGCACGATTTGGCGCAACAAATAATCAACGCGCTGGGTTCCAGCACTGCGCGGCACATTTCGCAGCGCGCTCGCACCACGATGGTTGAAAAACATGATTGGTCACTGGTCGCGCGTCAGCATATTAAGGTGTTCGAAAACTATGAGTAGGCATTTGCTGGTTCTTGGAATAAGAGGTATCCCGGCGCAGCACGGCGGCTTCGAGACATTTGCCGAAAAGTTAGCGGTGTATTTGCAGGCTAAAGGTTGGCGCATCACGGTTTACTGCCAGGAAAGCGGCACGGGCAGCGTCACTGAAACAGAATGGAACGGTATCCGCCGTGTTCATATCCCGGTGTCTCGGGAGGGTGCGTTGGGCACGGTTATATTCGACTTGAAGGCTGTTTGGCACGCGCTGGGTGAGCGCGGCCTGTTTCTGACGCTGGGCTATAACACCGCTGTTTTCAATAGCCTTCAGCGGCTCAAAGGCCAAGTGAATATTATTAATATGGACGGTATCGAGTGGCATCGGCAGAAGTGGGGGAAGATAGCCAAGGCGTGGTTCTGGTTGAACGAAAGAGCCGGTTGCTGGATCGGTAACCACTTGGTGGCCGACCACCCAAGGATTAAGGAACATCTTGCGACGCGGGTCAGTGCCGACAAGATCACCATGATTCCCTACGGAGGAGATGAAGTGACGTCGGCGGCGGCTGAGGTGTTAAGTACGTTTGCGCTGGAGCCAAATCACTTCTCGATTATTATCGCCAGGCCCGAACCGGAAAATTCTTTTTATGAGATGGTCCAGGCATTCAGTGCGAGCGTCAGGCAGCACAAACTGGTGGTGCTTGGAAACTTCACGCCGAGTACCCATGAATACCATAAGAAAGTGATGGAAGCGGCCAGCGTTGAAGTGGTCTTTCCAGGGGCTATCTACGACGCCAAAGTCGTCCAGGCGCTGAGGTATTTCAGCCGTTTTTATCTGCACGGTCATCGTGTCGGCGGAACCAACCCCTCTCTGGTCGAGGCGTTGGGCGCCGGTTGCGCAATCATTGCGCACGACAACCCCTTCAACCGCTGGGTAGTGGGTGGGGGCGCTGCGTATTTTTCCGATAGCCAGGCGCTTTCTCGATTACTCGATGAACTATTGGAAGACCCACAACGCACCCTGGCATTGAAACAAGCCGGTGCGGCCAGGTTTGCCGAATGCTTCAAGTGGGAGCAGGTGTTGAGTGCCTATGAACAGCTGTTAATTGAATGGTATCCCGCCTGAGCCGTTGATCATTTCAAGCTGATCCTGACGTTTACTTTTCGATGAGGTGTCACATGATTCCGGTGATTTTATCTGGAGGCACGGGTTCGCGCCTGTGGCCGTTGTCGCGTCAATTAAACCCCAAGCAATTTTTATCGTTGGTGGACACTGACATCTCTCTTCTTCAGGCCACTATCCAGAGGTTGAAGGGGCTGGATGTACGGACACCCAGGCTTGTTTGCAACGAAGAACATCGCTTTCTGGCCGCTGAACAACTGCGCAAGTTGGGGCTGGAAGACGCGAATATATTGCTTGAACCCGTCGGCCGTAATACGGCGCCGGCGCTGGCATTGGCGTCATTGCAGGCCACTGCCGATGGGGAGGACCCCTTGCTGTTGATCTTACCGGCGGACCACACCATCAAGGATGTGCAAGCGTTTCAAGCAAGTATCAACTGCGCCCTCCCATTGGCCCTGGACGGTAAGTTAGTCACCTTCGGCGTTGTTCCGACGTATGCGGAAACCGGCTACGGCTATATCGAGAAGGGCGAACCTGTCGGCGAGTGCGGCTTTCGCGTGAACCGTTTTGTCGAAAAGCCGGACTTGGATCTGGCTCAACAGTACCTGTTGGCCAAAACATTCTTCTGGAACAGCGGCATGTTTCTGTTTCGTGCCAGCCGTTATCTGGAGGAGTTGCAGAAGTTCTGCCCGCAGATCCTTTCTGTTTGCAGTGAGGCGCTGAACAACGGTTCCAGGGATTCGAGCTTCACCCGAGTTGACCGTGATGTGTTTGCTACTTGCCCCGAAGACTCCATTGACTACGCGGTGATGGAGCGCACCGCAGACGCGGTCATGGTCGTGATGAACGCCGGTTGGAGCGATATCGGCTCGTGGTCCGCGCTCGCCGATACATTCGTCAAAGATGCCGAAGGCAACGTATTGAAGGGCGATGTCGTTGCCCAGAACACGTTCAACACCTACGTTCACGCCAACAGCCGCCTGATTGCAACGGTCGGTGTCGAGAACTTGGTCATTGTCGAAACCAATGACGCGATCCTGGTCGCACACAAAGACCAGGTACAGGACGTAAAGAAAATAGTCGAGCGGCTCAAGCAATCCGCCCGGCACGAGTACGTCAATCACCGCGAGGTCTATCGCCCCTGGGGCATGTATGACTCGATAGACAAAGGCCACCGCTACCAAGTCAAACGTATCACTGTGCAACCCGGCGCCAAGCTTTCGGTACAGATGCATCATCACCGGGCGGAACATTGGATCGTCGTGAGCGGTACGGCCAAGGTGACCAATGGAGAGAAGACCTACTTGGTCACTGAAAACCAGTCCACTTACATCCCTATCGGTCAGGTGCATGCGCTTGAAAACCCGGGCGTGATCCCGCTTGAACTGATCGAAGTACAGTCCGGTTCCTATCTGGGTGAGAACGACATCGTGCGCTTTGAAGATAAATATGGCCGAGCGTGAGCGCCGGCGATCCGCTGATCAATAACGGGGCTCGATCGAGTTTTATTCCACCCTCAGGATCTTCACTCATGTTTAAAAAAATCCTCGTTACCGGTGGCGCCGGTTTCATTGGATCAGCCGTGGTCCGCCACCTGATAAATGAAAACCATAGCGTCGCGAACCTCGACTTACTGACCTATGCGGGCAATACCGATTCACTCGCCAGTGTCGAAAACTCGTCGCGCTATCAGTTCTTTAAAACCGATATAGGGGACGGCCCGGCGCTGGACCAGATTTTCATGACATTTCGCCCGGATGCGGTAATGCATCTGGCGGCGGAATCCCATGTCGATCGTTCTATCGATGGCCCCGCTGACTTTATCCGGACCAACATTGTCGGGACATATACGTTGCTTGAAGCGGCCCGGCGCTACTGGAGTGCGTTGGCGCCTGACGCAAAAAACCGGTTTCGCTTCCACCACGTTTCGACAGACGAGGTCTATGGCGACCTGGACGGCCCCGATAGCCTGTTCACGGAAACCACGCCTTATGCGCCCAGCTCGCCCTATTCAGCGTCCAAGGCCAGTTCGGATCATTTGGTTCGGGCCTGGCAGCGTACGTATGGCTTACCCGTGCTGGTGACCAATTGTTCAAATAACTACGGTCCTTATCACTTCCCCGAAAAGTTGATCCCCCATGTGATTCTGAATGCCATTCATGGCCGGCCGCTGCCGGTATATGGCGATGGTTTGCAGGTGCGGGACTGGCTGTTTGTTGAAGATCATGCGCGTGCGCTGTGTGAAGTCCTGTGCCGGGGCGCGGTCGGCGAAACCTACAATATTGGCGGCCACAACGAGAAAACCAATATTGAAGTCGTGGAAACACTTTGCGCGCTGCTCGAAGAGTTGGCGCCCGACAAACCGGCCGGCGTGGAACGTTATCGTGACTTGATCACTTTTGTTAAAGATCGGCCAGGTCACGATCTTCGTTACGCCATCGATGCCGGCAAGATTGCGCGTGAGCTGGGATGGCAGCCTCACGAAACGTTTGAAAGCGGTATACGCAAAACCGTTGAGTGGTATTTGCAAAACAAGACGTGGTGGCAACGCGTACTCAATGGTCAGTACCGGCCGGAGCGCCTGGGTCAGAACGCTTGAACTGGTTAAACACTGCCTCACCCATCGACATTCTCAAAAAGGAAGCACTCCATGAAAGGCATTGTTCTGGCGGGCGGTTCCGGCACGCGCTTGCATCCCATTACCCGCGGCGTCTCCAAACAGCTGCTGCCCATCTACGATAAGCCGATGATCTATTACCCGTTGTCGGTTTTAATGCTGGCCGGTATCCGCGAGATATTAATTATCTCGACGCCGCAAGACTTACCCAGTTTTCGAAGCCTGCTGGGCGATGGTTCTTCTTTCGGCATTGAGCTCAGTTATGCCGAACAGCCGTCCCCGGATGGTTTGGCGCAAGCGTTTATCATCGGCGAAGACTTTATCGGCGACAGCAATGTTGCGCTGATATTGGGCGACAATATTTTCTATGGCTACGGCTTCAGCGCGTTGCTGCATAAAGCGTCCCAGCGCAAGAGCGGCGCTACCGTCTTTGGCTACCGTGTCAGCGACCCCGAGCGTTTTGGCGTGGTCGACTTCGACAGCCACGGCAAGGCGATCAGCATCGAAGAGAAGCCTGAGCGTCCCAAGTCCAATTACGCGGTCACGGGCCTGTACTTTTACGATAACGACGTGGTGAACATTGCCAGGCAGGTCAAGCCCTCAACGCGTGGCGAGCTGGAAATCACCGACGTGAACAACGCTTACATGCAGCGTGGGGATTTGCACGTCAGCGTGCTGGGGCGTGGGTTCGCGTGGCTCGACACCGGCACCCATGACTCCTTGATGGAGGCCGGGCATTTCGTTCAGACCGTGGAAGCACGCCAAGGGCTGAAAGTGGCTTGCCTTGAGGAAGTGGGCTACCGCCAGGGCTGGTTGTCGGCGGCGCAACTGGATAGACAAGCCACGGATTTACGCAAAACCGGTTATGGCCAATACCTGGCACAGGTACTCGCTTCGGAGCCTGCGAAATGAATGTCATCAAAACCAGGTTGCCCGGTGTGCTGATTATCGAACCCCGCGTTTATGGTGATGCCCGCGGGTTCTTCCTGGAGAGTTACCAGCAGCAGCGTTATCGCGACATTGGGATTGAACAGCCGTTCGTGCAAGATAACCACTCGCGCTCCGCACAGGGCGTGTTACGTGGGCTGCATTTCCAACGCAGCCGTCCTCAAGGCAAGTTAGTGCGGGTGACCCGAGGCGCGGTCTACGATGTGGTCGTAGACATCGACCCGGCGTCTGCGACCTGTGGTGAACACGTGGCGGTTGAATTGACCGCCGAGGACCATCTCCAATTGTGGGTACCGCCGGGGTATGCCCACGGTTTCTGCGTGTTGAGCGATACCGCCGACTTTCAATACAAATGCACCGATCTGTATGACCCGAAAGACGAGGGTGGGCTTCTTTGGAATGACCCGGACCTGGGCATCGCCTGGCCTCTGGGTTCGCCGTTGTTATCGGAAAAAGATCAGCGCCACCCGCGCTTGCGCGCCTTGCTGAGCGGAGAATGACCATGCGTGTAATCGTCACCGGAGCACAGGGGCAGGTCGGGCGCGAGCTGCTGCTCAGGGCACCCTCCGGGTTCAGCGTGATTGGCTATGGTTCGGGTGAGCTGGATATCAGTGACTCGGTTCAGGTCGAGGAGGTCCTGGCGCGGATCAAGCCGCAACTGTTGATCAATGCGGCGGCTTATACCGCTGTAGACAAGGCTGAGAGCGATATCGAGCGGGCTTATGCGGTGAACCGCGATGGCGTTGCGCACCTGGCGCGCGCAGCGCAGGCACAGGGTATTGCCGTGCTGCATATTTCTACCGATTACGTATTCGATGGCAACCACACGCTCCCCTATACACCGGGTGACGTCACCGCACCTTCAGGTGTTTATGGTTCCAGCAAGCTGGCGGGTGAGCAGCAGCTGCAGCAGCATTGTTCGCGCCATGTGATTTTGCGAACGAGTTGGGTGTTCGGCGCGCATGGCAACAACTTTGTTAAAACCATGCTTCGCCTTGGACGTGAACGCGATGAGCTGGCCGTCGTCGCAGACCAGCGTGGTTGCCCGACTTCCGCCGGCAGTATTGCCGACACCCTGTGGGCGCTGGCGACGATTTTTCGCCGCGACGGCATGCTCAAATGGGGCGTGTACCACTACAGCGGTGCGCCTGCTTGCACCTGGTATGACTTTGCCGATGAGATTTTCAACCAGGCGCGGTCCGAGGCGCTGCTTGAAAAGAAACCTCGGTTGAAGGCGATTACCTCCGCCGAGTTCCCGACGCAAGCCAAACGTCCGGGCTGGTCCGTGCTGGATTGCCAGACCCTCGAACAGGATTATGGGGTGTCGACGCGCAGTTGGAAGGTAGAGCTGCAACAGGTATTGCAACAACTGGGAAGTGCATCACTCGTTATCTAAACTGCCCGGTCAGGGCAGTGATACTTGCGCCTGTTAATACTGGGTTTTCACGGGCGAATGTTATTTTCTGTCGCGGTACGCGTGAATATCATTATTTAACAGAACGCCGTTTCGGTAAGGCTGACGAATAATAACAGTGGGGCGGTTGGCTCGGACGCTGGCGGCTGCAACATTGTGCGTAACATCGCTGTTATGGCGCTGAATGTCCGCAAATATCCTTAAACGTGTTCAATGTTCGCAACGAGTTTTGCGGCCTGTGCGTGACACATGGAAAGTGCTGTTGTATGGCATGCAGCACTTATAAATGACATGCTCCAAACGAGACTGGCGCTTAGCCGAGTGTGTTCGGCTGATACGCCTAAGTCTATATACCTGCTGTTCCATCACCGTCTCTTAATATCAACTTGTTGATGTTGAGGAGGAGTCTGCTATGAAGAAACTGTTTACCGCCAGCTTGCTGGTTTTAATGAGCACCACCGTATGGGCGGCTGAAGAGCCCCTAAGCTTGAGCACCCCGGTGGTAGGCGCTGTCACGGTCGGTGAGACCGTGGTGGCGGCGGTGGTGGTCGCCGGCGCCGTGGCGGCGGCATCAAGCTCCGGAGGAAGCTCCAATGGCGGAACCACAGGGACCTCGGGCACCACCGGAACTACGGGTACCCGTTGAACCCCCTGCGAAGTGTGTTGTTCAAGATCACTCAGAACCTTCTGGGTGATCTTGTTTGGACTTGTCCCCGACTAGTGTAGTGCCATTATGACCCGAAGGCTTTTTGCTGTGACGCTGGCAAGTATTACCTTGCACGGCTGTATGTTTTCCCCTGGCCAACATATGGACACCAGTCAATTGACACGTGACGGCTCTCCCGAGAGTAGCCGGGTGGAGCTTATACCCATCACGCCGAAGCTGATTGCCATGGATGCCGCCCTGCATGTTCGCGAGACGGTTGCCCCCGAACTGCTGTCGTATATTCCGGGCGGTTATCGCGTCGGCGCCAATGACTTGTTGTTTATTACGGTGTGGGATCACCCCGAGTTGACGGCGCCTTCCGGCCCGCAACAACAACTGGATGCCAACGGCCGTCTGGTGCGGCCGGATGGCACGCTGTTTTACCCCTATATCGGCAATGTCCCGGCCGCCGGTAAAACCATCGAAGAACTACGGGCGTATATCGCCGAGCGACTGTCACAGTTTGTAGAAAGCCCTCAGGTGGATGTCAGTGTCTTGCGCTTTGCCAGCCAGGTAGTGGTGGTTTCCGGTGCCGTGGCAAAAGCGGGTCAACAGTCGATCACTACCAATGCGCTGAGCGTGGTGGAAGCTATCGGCGCCGCTGGGGTAGACCCGATGAATGCTGACCTTTCGGGGCTGACGCTGACGCGCGATGGTCGCGAGTACACGCTGGACCTGGACACCCTCAACCGCCGGGACTCGCCACTGCATAAGGTCTACCTCAAAGGCGGTGACCAGTTGTACTTGCCTTACAACGACCTCAAACGGATCTACGTGATGGGGGAGGTCAACCAACCCCGGGCGTTGAGCTTCAAGAGCAAGTCGATGAACTTGTCTGATGCGTTGGGCACCGTGGGCGGTTTGAACCAGACCACCTCCAATGGCAACGCGGTGTACGTGATCCGAGGCGCGGGCAATCTGGAAACCGAGCCGGCCCAGGTGTTCCAACTGAATGCCGAGTCGCCGTCCGCCCTGGTATTGGCCACTCGTTTCGACCTGCAACCGCAAGATATCGTGTATGTCGGCCCGGCCGGCGTGACCCGCTGGAACCGCCTGATCAGCCAGCTTCTGCCTACGGCCAGTGTCCTCGGGACCGGGGCCAGCTCGGTCAACAATCTCAGTGAAGCCAACAGCAGATAAGGCTTAGTCAATCCGTGAAAACTTTGCATACCGGTGCCGTTCTGACGACGGCGCTACTGCTGTGTGGGTGCAACCCCTTGATGAAGGCTTCATGGGACACGTTCAAAGCGTCCGCCCAGGGGCCTGCCTCGCTGGAGTTGACTCCGGCCCAGGTAGCGGCCGTGCCGTATCCGCAAATTCTGGTGACGACCGTTACCAACGAGGGCGTGATGGCCATGGCGCGTCGACGTGGCGACCTGCAGTTCTGGCTCGCATCCGGCAACCAGGTGTTGCTGATGCGCGATGGCCTGGTGGTGCGCACGGTCGGGCTGGGGGTGTCGCTCGATGGCACGCGCTTTGATGGAGAGTCGCCGTTCAAGCGCGGTCTGCAGCATCTGCACGACGGGCATACCAGCACGCGCTGGATCGATATCTACCAAGGCTACCGCGTCGGCCTTAGCGTCAATAGCCGTTTCAGCAGGCACGACATCGAACCTATCCGGATTCTGAACAGGGACTACGCCTTGCTGCGAATCGACGAGCAGGTGGCGATACCCGATCTGGATTTTCGCGCGACCAATCGTTACTGGGTGGACCCCCAGGACGGTTTCATCATGCAAAGCGAGCAGCACCTGACGCCGCAGATTTTTCTGAAAATAGTGCAATTGCGCCCTGATCGGGAGGCTGTCCGGTGAAGTATCCAAGCCTTTTATTGCTCGGCGCGTGCATGTTCGCCACGGGGCTAAGCCAGGCCGACATCACCGTCAGCGGCGATGTCCGAAGCCCCGGCAACCTCGCCATCCAACCCGGCACACGTCTGCGGGACGTGATCCTTGCAACCCAGCCCAACGCCGAAAGTTACTGGTTGGGCGCCGCGTGGCTGCACCGTTCCCTGGAAGGCCCGCAGGCCCGCTTGAAGGCCGGGGTGTTGTTCGATCTGAAATTGCTGCAGCAAGTCGCCTTGCTGGAGGGGCGTGACACTCGCGCTGCATTGAGCGCGCGTTTGTATAAGCAAGTGGAGCGGTTGCCGGTTACCGGGCGCCAGGTTGCGGTGCTTGATCCGATCGCCCTGGAGGTAGGGTTTGCGCTTGATAGCCCGCTCGATGAGGGCGACCGCCTGATCTATCCGGCCCGGCCGTCCACCGTCGAAGTGTTGGGAGCGGTGGAGCAGACCTGTCAGGTGCCCTATGCCGCAGCGCAAGAAGCCTGGGTGTACGCCCGGCGCTGCGCGATTCTCAGCGACGCCCAAAGCGATTATGTGTGGTTGATTCAGCCCGATGGCCACGTGAGGCGCCTGGGCGTGGCGCCATGGAACCATGAGCAAGGTGTTATGCCTGCCCCCGGCAGCCGGATCCTGGTGCCCATCCGAAGTGATGATCTGCAATCGCCGACACCTGAACTCAATGAACAGTTGGCCGAGTTTCTCGCCACTCAACCCTTGGCTGAGGTGGCCCCTTGAAGCTACGTTTTGCTGCTGCATTGCTCTTGCCGTGTGGGCTGGTTCATGGCGAACCGCGCTACACCCAAAATGACTTTGGCGGTGTCGGTCTGTTGCAGACACCCACCGCGCGCATGGCGCCTGTCGGGGAATTAAGCGCTACCGCCAGTCGTACAGACCCCTATTCGCGCTACAGTTTTTCCTTCCAGCCCTTTGATTGGCTGGAGGGTTCGTTCCGCTATACCGCGATCACTAACCGGCAGTACGGCCCGGAGGCGTTGAGCGGCAATCAAAGCTTCAAGGACAAGGCCATCGATGTGAAAGCGCGGCTTTGGGAGGAGAGCCACTGGGCTCCGCAAGTTGCAATCGGCGCCCGTGACATCGGCGGGACAGGCTTGTTCTCCAGCGAATATTTCGTCGCCAACAAGCGTTACGGCGACCTTGATTTCAGCCTGGGTCTTGCCTGGGGTTACTTGGGCAACCGGGGCGATTTCAGCAACCCGCTGGCGATAGTGGGCAGCCAATTCAACGACCGGCCGCAAAGCGATGCGGATGTGGCCAGGGCGGGCGAAGTGAACACCAACGCTTACTTCAGGGGCCACCCCTCGTTGTTTGGCGGGATTGCCTATCAGACCCCCTGGGAGCCGCTGAGCCTGAAGCTCGAATACGAAGGCAATGATTACAAGAATGAGCCGCTGGATAACCCGATCAAGCAAGACCTGCCGATCAACGTCGGCGTCGTCTACAAGTTGGCCGACAGCGTCGACCTGAGTGCTGCTTGGGAACGCGGCAATACTGCGATGTTCGGTATTACGTTGCACACCAACTTTGTCAGCCGCAAGGCCCCCGTCAAAACTTATGACCCTCCTGCCGAACCGCTGCCGCCGCAGGTGCCGTCGACCCCGTTGGATCAGGTGAACTGGGCGAATGTGTCCAGCCGGTTGCAGCAAAACGCCGGCTACCAGGTCAAGCGCATTGCCCAGCGTGGTCCGGAGTTGTTGGTGTATGGCGAACAGTCCCGTTACTTCAACCCGGCCAAGGCGGTAGGGCGGGCTAGCCGAATTCTCGACAACAGCGTTAACCAGGACGTCGAATGGTTCACCCTGGTTGATCAGCGTTACGACATGTCGATAGAAGAGACCAGTGTGCCGCGTGGCACCTTCCGCGCGGTGCTCAAGAATGATCGGCCGCTGCAGGATCTGCACCGCGCAACTGAAGTCAATCCGGCGCTCGCCCATCGGGAGACCACCCTCTATACCCAGGCCCTGGACCCGTTCACTTATGGCGTTGGCCTGGGCTACAAACAGAACATCGGCGGCCCTGACGGGCTGCTCTATCAGTTCACCGCCGATGCCGACGCGCAGTACCGTTTTACCCGCGATATCTGGTGGAGCGGCATGCTCAGCGCGAACCTGTACAACAACTATGACAAGTTCACCTACGATGCGCCGAGCGGGCTGCCGCGCGTGCGCACCGACCTGCGTAAGTACCTGACCACCTCCGACGTAACGATGCCGACGTTCCAGCTCAACCATGCCGTGCAGTTGGATCAGAACCTGTATGGCATGGTCTACGGCGGTTACCTGGAATCCATGTTCGCCGGGGTCGGCGGCGAAGTGCTTTATCGGCCCTTGGGGCAAGGCTGGTCAGTGGGCGCCGACGTGAACGTGGTGCGCCAGCGTGATTTCAACCAGGGGTTCGGGCTGCGTGACTATCAAACGCTGACCGGCCATGTCACCAGCTACACCGAGCTGCCGGGTGATGTGCAGGCGGCAGTCAGTGTCGGGCGTTATCTGGCGCGTGATTGGGGCTCCACCGTGGATCTGTCGCGCGAGTTCAAGAACGGCGTGAGGTTTGGCGCATGGGTCACACTCACGACCGCCTCGAAGGCGGACTACGGCGAGGGCAGTTTCGACAAAGGGATCTATATTTCCATCCCGTTCGACGAATTCATGAGTACCTCGACGATGCGTCGCGCCAATATAGTCTGGTCACCGCTGACCCGCGATGGCGGGGCACGCCTCAACCGTGCCTACTCATTGCACACGATGACAGAGGGGCGTGACAGCGGGCGGTTCTACAACAACTTCGAGAAGATCACCGAGTAGACAGGCTGAAGCGAGCAAGCCTGCCGCGCGGATAACGCGGATAAAAAAAGGTGGGAGGGAGCACGCTCCCTCCCACCTTTGGCCGTTATCAGTAGATGTCTTTTGAAAGCAGCGTAAACGGCGTCTTCACCAGGATCTTGATATCCAGCCATAGCGACCAGTTGTTGATGTAGTGCAGGTCGATGTCGACGCGCCGCTGCATCTTCTCCAGGGTCTCGGTTTCGCCCCGGCAGCCATTGACCTGGGCCAGGCCGGTGATGCCGGGCTTGATCCGATGGCGGGCCATGTAGGCAAGAATTTTCCCCGAGTAGTAGTCGTTGTGCGCAATAGCGTGGGGCCGTGGGCCGACCAGCGCCATATGCCCCTGCAGCACGTTGAACAACTGCGGCAGCTCATCAATGGAGGTGCGGCGGATAAACCGGCCTACCGGGGTGATCCGCGAGTCATTGCGGCTGGCCTGGCGCACTTCATGGTCGTCATGCACGCGCATCGAGCGAAACTTCCACACCTTGATCACCTCCCCATTCCAGCCATGACGTTCCTGCTTGAAAATCACAGGGCCTGGCGAGGTGAGCTTGATCAGCAGGGCGAACAGCAACAGCACCGGGCTCAGCACGATGATCGCCAGCAAGGCGATGCTCTTGTCCAGCAGCGACTTGCTCAGGGCGGCGGTGGGGCGGCTGGTCAACGGGCTTTCATTGAGGAAAATCGCCGGCAGCCCATCCACTTCGGCCACGCAATGGTTGAGTAGCAGCATGTTATTGAGGTCGGGTACCCAGATCACATCCACGCTGATGTCGAGCAGGTTGAGGTACAACGCTTCGATGTGCGTGGCTTCCTGCAGCGAGTGGGTGATATAGAGCCGACGAATGCCGTGTTGCCGGATCAATTGCGGCAAGTGCGGCAGCTCGCCGAGTATCTGCGGTTGCGCGCCTTCGACCGCTTCGGCGCGGCTGCCGACCAACCCCACCAATGGCGAGCGTTTCTGGCGCGAGAGTGTTCGGGCCAAGTCCACGGCGAGTTTGCCGGTACCCACGATTAATGACCTTTGCCGTTCATGGAGTTGGCGATGGTAATAGCGGGACAGGCTGTGCAGGGGGATATAACACAGTGCCAATAATGGATAACTCAACGCTGCCCATAGTAATAACGTTTCCAACGGGAACAGTGCGCCGGCGTCACACACCACCCCCACGGCAAACAATATGCCCACCGTTAACAGCCAGCCCATGAACAGCCGTCCCAAGCCCACGGCATAATCATCTTTCTTACTGTAGACATCGCACAGGCTATACGCCGGAAGAGAGGCCAGTATGGTAAAAGCGGCGAGCACTCGATAGGTATGCTCAAGTTGGCCCGTTTTTAAAAATACCAACATAAACAACACGGCAACGACCAAACTTGACGCCAGCGTCCATTGGCCCCAGAACGTTAGACCCTTGGGGGTCAGGTTGCGATGCATTCTAGTATTGTTCAGCATAGTTCTGCTCCCGGTGGCGACCACGCACGTAGTGGCAGGCTTTAATCAAGTCGCGGTATAAGCCGCACTAAACGACAGGCACGCGCAAGCGCGTACCCATGGATAGTAATGAACGGCCGGGGGCATTGGCTGACGACTTATAACAAGGTGTCGGCGATGTTGTTAGGGTGATGTTATAAAAGGGCAGGTATAAAAGGCTGGTAATAGGCAGGGTGTGTGATAAGGCCTGGAGCTTATTATTATATTAACGACGCGCGGGGGTCAGCTCTAACGGCTTCTTGATTTTCTGCGTGAGGCAATAACCACGGTTTCTGACGGCACGGAACAAGCGTTCGCCCTCATTGGCGCGCTTGAACTTTTCCTGCAAACGACTGAGGCACATTTCCAGGCCACGGTAGTGGTCAGGCTCGCGGCCTATATTACGGATCAACTCTTCCTTACTGACCACGCGTTCTTCGTGGTGCAGCATTTTTTGTATTAACGCCGACTCAATACTGGTCAGTGAAATACGCAGATCACCTTTGACCAGTATTCGATCATGTTGGGTCAGCAGCCAGACGTCCTGGGCAGACGGGTGGGGTGTTTCGAGTTGGTTATCCGTAGGGCGAGTGTGGTTATGCGGCGGGCTATCAGCGATCTTGGGCGAAGGCATTCTTGATTCCTGGCGCGCACTGTTAAACGGCTGCGAAAAGGTGAGCACGTGAGTGGCCAGTGCGTTCAAGTCGTAGTGGAACAGCTCTGCATTGGGCGTGAAGTCATGCAGGGCAATAGCGGGAGGCGCCGGGGTGAAGGCGTGTTTTTTAAGGGAGCTCATAGTGTCCACCGATATCAGGGAAGAGGCAGGGTTTTATAAACGGTCGGCAGGTGAGTAATAGCCGCCCTGAAAGTATTCGAATGGCAAGTTTTTAGCCAACATTGCGCTATCGGAAAACTCGATATTTTCGGCAATGAAGCGCACTCGGGCGGCATTGATCAATTCCAGCATGCGCTCGTAGAGCCGATCGAACAGACCGGAGCGCGTATTCAGGCTCAGGCGCAGGGCTGAGTCCGGGAAGGGCATCTTGATGTAGTCGTAGAGTTTCAGGTCGATTAACAGGTCACCGGGTTTTGTATCAAGTGTGTAGTGGTTGTAGGCCAACTTGATACCGCTCTGGTCTTTGAGTTTATACAGCTGGCGCACCATGGCCCTACGCTCTACGGGACCTGGCAGCGCGTCGAGCGGGTTATCAATGCTGAGCGTTAAGGTGTGGCCTTGTTTTTCCAGTGCGTGCGCCACCTGAACGATGTTTTGAATGAGGGTATCGTTCATTAACGCAGCCTGATCGACTTTGACAAACCTGTGAGCGATCACCTGAAGTGTTTTACGGCGCGGTAAAGTGCGACGCAGCGCTTCGCCGTAGGCCCAGTCAAGTTGCTCGCGATCACCGCTGCCCACCACGCTGATTTCACTGCCCCACAGGGCTTGACTGCGTTCGACGATGGCCTGCCGGGTCATCGTGAGTTCCATAACGTCGGCGGCGGATAGTTGTTCACTATTCACGGTTCGAACTCTCCTCGATGGCGTGGCAATGGTTGGCGTGAATAAACCCTCGGCTGAGTTTGTAGCCATAGCCACGAATGTTCTGAATGATGTTATCGCCGTAGTGCGCCTTGATCTTACTGCGCAGGCGACTGATAGACTTTTCTAGAGCCCGGGAGTCGTAATACTTGGTATTAAGGCCCATGACTTCAGCGATTTCATTGTGACTCAGGAGTCTGTTCTGGATCAGCGCTTCGAGTACTTTCATTTCAACGAAGGATATTTCCAACTTTTTGCCGGCGCCATACAGGCACATACGATCTTGGTCGAGCATCAAACCGCAGCAATTCAGGCGCGCGCTTTCGCTTAGGAACGCATCAAACAGGCTTAGTTTTTTGTCGGGGGAGGTTTCTACTACCTTGACGCAATAATCAGCACCGGCCAGGTAGTATTTTGTCTTGCTCAGGGTGGAGGCAAACGTCACAACAACGAATATCGTGCAGGCCGGGTTGTCGCTCCGGGTCTTTCTTATAATGTCCAGCGTTTGATTTATCGCAGAGGGCGTATCAATTTCTATAATGACGGCACGGTAGTGTGCGTGATTTTCATGAGCCTCGATTAGTTGCCCGTAGCAACGTGTATCGACTTTTAAATCATTCGGTACAGTGCGAACTATCAGCGCCCGAAAGTCCTCCGATTTCGATTGAGTCCGTGCAATAGCAAGCACATTGGAAAAATGCATAACCTACTCCCTTTTCTGGCATGCAAGGCCACCAGTTCAATCGCTGCTAGCATTTAGATACTAATCGAATTGAATACGGTAAAACGTGACAAATTTTAACATTCGTCACGTTATTTTTGAGGGCGCGGCGGGGGAGTTGGGGGATGTTGCGAGGTTCTTTAGCTGAACTTAGACATAGGCTAGTGCAAATTCGTAAGGCTCGGTAAGTATTTTAGCCCCAACGATTTTTTTGGTATTGGGGC
Organism: Pseudomonas sp. S3_A03; assembly: GCF_054668275.1. Lineage (NCBI taxonomy): Bacteria > Pseudomonadati > Pseudomonadota > Gammaproteobacteria > Pseudomonadales > Pseudomonadaceae > Pseudomonas > Pseudomonas sp. S3_A03. The sequence continues at coordinate 1,539,721 of NZ_CP162753.1, read as the reverse complement.
AAGGTTTAAAGCCTTGCCTCATCGCGGTGCAGGAATGGGAAGGGCGTGATGATCGACGCGAGGGTGGTGGCGCTCTCAGGTCTGCTCCTCTTTGCGTAAGTGCGCACTCATGTCCTCGCAACTTTGCGCCCAGTCCTTGAGCCACTGCGGCATCGGCGGTGACGTCGGGTCCAAGCCCAGTGCCCGTACAAACTCAGCAGGGGGCAGGGTGCCCTTGGCCGAGCGGAACAGCCCGCGCATCACGACGACGCCGACGACGCGGCCGCGACTGACAAAACGGTGTTCCATCAGGCTCCACTTGGCATCCCAGCCGAGCATGCGGGTGTGCACTTCGAACGCTTCGAACAGCTTCAATTCCCGACGGAACTTGCCCCAGGTGTCACCGACGATGGGCAGTGCCTTGTGGCGTAGCGCAACGCGAAAGGCCCCGGTACGCAAGACGAAATCCATCCGTGCGACATCGGCCAGGGAAAAATAGCGGCCATTGGTGACATGCCGGTTGATGTCCAGGTCCAGGGGCCAGACCCGCATGCGCACCACGGTGGTGGCCAGGCCATGGGCGGGTGTGCGCCATGGGCGACGGCACAGCATAGAAAGCAGACGAAACCAGAGGTTCATAAGGGGAGCGCCAAATGGATGATGAATGGCAGCACTGTAAGGACCGGGAATCCGCTAAGGTAGGTGCGCAAATGACTTATTTCATGCGAAAAGCGCAATCGGGTTCCTTTCATGCACATCACGTTGCTTCTGGCTGATCAATGTTCTGCCGCCAGCGCCACCCTGGCGGTGGAAATGCTCAGCGCGGCCAACCAGTTTGCCGAGCGCCCGCCGTTCGAAATCGTGCTCGCCTCCCTGGACGGCCAAGCAGTGGTGACCTGGGGCGGGCAGCGCATGCAAGTGGACTGCGCAGTCACGCAGATCGCGCAGACCGACCTGGTGCTCATCCCCGGCTTTCTTTTTACGCTCAAAGACGCATTGCCGGCGTTTCCCGCCTACGGCCCCTGGCTGCGCGAGCAACATGGGCGCGGCGCGGTGCTGGCGTCGATGTGCACCGCCGCCTTCCTGCTGGCCGAAACCGGGGTGTTGCAAGGCCTGCGCGCCACCACCCACTGGGCGTTTGCCGACCTGTTTCGCCGACGTTATGCGCAGGTTCACCTGGACGACGCGCAGATACTCTGCGAGGAAAACCGCGTGATCACCTGCGGGGGCGCCAGCGCGGCGATGGATTTGATGCTGCACCTGATTCGCCGCTTTGGCTCAGCCGAACTGGCCCATACCTGTGGCAAATACCTGTTGGTCGACGGCGTGCGCAGCGAGCAGTCGGTGTATGCCATGTGGTCATTGCCCAGGCATCACGGCGACGGCGAGATACTGCGGGTGCAGTACTGGCTGGAGCAGCACTTTGCCCAGTCACTGGTGATCGACGACGTAGCCCGGCGTTTTGGTTTTGGCGTGCGCAACTTCAAGCGCCGTTTCAAGGAGGCGACCGACTGCACGCCAATCGGTTATCTGCAAACCCTGCGCCTGGAACGGGCCAAACACCTGCTTGAGTCCACCCGCATGACGTTGGAGAGCATCACGTATGCGGTGGGCTATGAAGACAGCAACTCGTTCCGCCGCCTGTTCCAGCAGCGGGTGGGGCTGCTGCCGGCGGCGTATCGCAAGCGCTTCCTCGCCACGTCCAGTTGAGTCAGCGGCGTAACTGCGCCTGGCTCTCAAGGCAGTCGACTAGAAACTCCATCACCACCTTGACCAATGGCGAGCGGCGCATGTCGGGGTACACCGTCAGCCAGATATCGCGCAAAGGGCCTTCGGTGGCGGTGGGGAGCCGCACCAGCAGCGGGTCGTGATCGCCCACCAGGGTCGGCAGCACCACCGCGCCCATGGCCGACCGCGCCGCCATTTGCTGGGTACTCAAGTCGCTGGCGGCGAATGCAATTTCTCGATGGCCGCGCACCTGATGCATCCAGGCCTGCTGGGGCAAGTGATCGCGGCTGCTGTCGTAGGCAATGAAGGCCCACTGTTCGGCGGGCAGGTGCAGGAACGTTGCCGGGCCATACAGCCCAAAGCGCACGACGCCGACTTTGCGGCGCACCAGCGCTTCATCGTCGGGGCGTACGGTGCGCAGGGCAATGTCGGCCTCGCCTTTGTCCAGCGCCGCCAGTTGAGTGGAGGGCAGCAGCACCAGGTTCACTTGCGGGAACCGGGCGCGCAGGCGTGCCACTTGGGGCGCCACGCAATAGTTGGCGATGGACGGCGGGCAACTGATGCGCACCGTGCCCGCCATTTCAATGCAGGCCACGCGCGACAGGCGCATCACCTGCGTGGCCATATCACCCATGCCCGCCGCCAATTCGGCCAGTGCCAGGCCTTGGGCGGTCAGCGGGCGGCTGCGCGGCAGACGGTCCACCAGCTTTACGCCGAGGGCTTTTTCCAGGGCATCTACGCGCCGGCCTACCGTGGCGTGTTCCACCTGCAGCTCGCGGGCGGCGGCCGACAGGGATTGGGTACGGGCCAGTACGGTGAAGTAATACAGATCCTGCCAATCGAACATCGGGTTATTTCCGCACGGAGGGTGTGAAGTATTGGGGAATTTTCCTACTGAGCCCATGCTTTTACCATGGCCGCTTCCCAGTGCAAACGGAGTTGTTCCCTCGATGAAAGCCATCACGCTGCAAACCTACGGCGGCCCTGAAGTGGTCCACGTGCGCCATGACGTTCCCACGCCTCAGGTCACGGCGGGTCACGTGTTGATCAAAGTCGCCTGCGCCGGCATCAACTTCATAGATGTGCATACCCGCCAGGGCAAGTACGCCCATTCGGCCACCTACCCGGTACGCTTGCCCTGTACCTTGGGCATGGAAGGCGCAGGCGTGGTGGTGGAGGTGGGGGCGGGGGTCAGCCATTTGGCCGTCGGCGATCGCGTGGCCTGGTGCATCGCGTGGGGCGCTTACGCCGAATATGCCTCGGTGCCCGCCGACAAGGTTGCGCAGATTCCCAATGCCATCGCCTTCGATCAAGCCGCTGCGGCGATGTTCCAGGGCTGCACCGCGCATTACTTGATTGAAGATGTGGCGCGGTTGCAGGCGGGTAGCACCTGCCTGGTCCACGCTGCGTCCGGCAGCATCGGCCAACTGTTGGTACAGATGGCCAGGCACATCGGCGTCACGGTATTGGCCACCGGCAGTTCAGCGCAAAAATGTGCGATTGCCCGTGAGCGTGGCGCTCATCAGGCCTGGGTGTACGACGACGGCCGGTTTGCCGACCGCGTGCTGGAGGCTACCGCCGGGCAGGGGGTGGACGTGGTGTTTGATTCGCTCGGCAAAAGCACCTTGCGTGACAGCTTTCGTGCCTGTCGCCAGCGCGGCTTGATCGTCAACTATGGCAATGTCTCGGGCTCGCTGACCGACCTTGACCCGATTGAATTGGGGGAGGCCGGCTCATTGTTCCTCACCCGGCCGCGCCTGGCGGATCATATGGCTGACGGCCCGACGGTGCAGCGACGTGCCAATGCAGTCTTTGCCGCGATGCTGGAAGGGGCATTGGTGGTGGATACGCAGGAGCACTACACCCTGGACGCCGTGCAACAGGTGCATGCGCGCATCGAAGCGCGACAACAGATCGGCAAGGCGGTGGTGTGGCTGGACCGCGACCTGCATTAAATCCGAGACGAAAAAAAACCGGCTGATCAGGCCGGTTTGGGGTGCCCCGCGAACAGGGCGGGTTATGCGTGGTTGTCCAACAGACGATCCGCACCGCCTTCAGCCAGACCACGTTCCTGCAAGCGATCCGCGCCGCCTTCAGCCAGACCACGTTCCTGCAAGCGATCCGCGCCACCTTCAGCCAGACCACGTTCCTGCAAGCGATCCGCGCCGCCTTCAGCCAGGCCACGTTCTTGCAGACGATCCGCACCGCCTTCAGCTATACGGTTGCCTTGCAGGCGATCAGCCCCGCCTTCGGCAACACGACTTTCGATCAGGCGATCCGCGCCACCTTCTGCAACGACAGGGTGGGCAAATGCGTTGGCAGCGAGTACCGAGAAAGCAAGGCTAAGCAAGATTTGGCGTTTCATGAGGGTGTGCTCCAAGTGTTTTAAGTAGGTGTTGCCGGGTATGGGTTTGATGTTACGCGTTGCATTTTTTAAGAGAACTTCATTGCGCTGATGGTGACTATCGACGTCAGCGATGACCCATTTCGCGGGGCCATCGCGGCGCACTTCATGGCATCTGCGGCAGTTCTTGAGGGCGCAGGTCGAACACCAGCACCTCGGCATCGTCGCCGTGGCTGAGGCGGACCTGTTGTTCATCGCGAATGCGCGCACCGTCGCCTTCCTGCAAGCGTTGGCCGTTGACTTCCACGCTGCCCCGGGCCACATGCAGGTACACATGGCGATTGGGCGGCAGGTCGAGCGTGGCGGCCTCGTCACCGTTGAACAGCCCGGCATACACCCGAGCGTCCTGGCGCACGCTCAAGGAACCGTCGGCACCGTCCGGCGAGATGATCAATTGCAGGCGCCCGCGTTTTTGCGCCTCGCTGAAGTGCTCCTGTTGATAGCGCGGCTCGGCGCCGGCCGCGGCGGGCACGATCCAGATTTGCAGGAAGTGCACGCCACGGCTTTGGCTGTGGTTGAACTCGCTGTGGGCCACGCCGCTGCCGGCACTCATCAGTTGCACGTCACCTGGGCGGATCACCGAGCCGGTGCCCAGGGTGTCCTTGTGTTCCAGCGCGCCTTCCAGCACGTAGGAGAAAATCTCCATGTCGCGGTGCGGGTGCTGGCCGAAGCCTTTGCCGGCGGCGACGCGGTCATCGTTGATCACCAGCAGGTCGGAAAAGCCCTGTTCGGCAGGGTTCCAGTAGTTGGCGAACGAGAAGGTGTGGAACGACTTCAACCAACCGTGATTGGCGGCGCCGCGTTCGGAAGCTTTGCGAAGGGTCAGCATGGTGGTGTCCTCAAGTGAGCGTGGGCTGCGAAATGCAGGGCGCTTGCGTTGAGAAGAAGGTTACTGGTTATCGGGGTGTTCATTAAGAAGTTGGAATTTGAATAACTGTCTCCTTGAAGTTGACAGTGCTGGACGTGTCATACTGCCCGCCGCCTTCTTCCTTCCGATGGACTTCCCGCTATGAAAACCGTGGCCATGGCGCTGTTTCCGGACTTCCTGCTGCTCGACATGGCCGGGCCGCTCGAAGTGTTTTCCATTGCCAACCGCTACCTGCCGGCTGCGGCGCATTACCAGATCCTCATCATCGGCACCGAGCCCGGCCCACTGCGCGCATCCAATGGCGTACTGGTGCAGGCCGACCTGCTGCTGGAACAGGCCGACGGCGCCTATGACCTGCTGCTGGTGCCTGGCGGCCCGGGGGCCTATAACGAGTGCCACCCCGATCTCGCTGCCCTGGCTCAAAGCGGCCGCCCAGCGCGCGCGGCGCTTCGGTTCGATCTGTACCGGGGCGTTTGTGCTGGGGCATGCCGGGTTGCTTGACGATCACCGCGTCACCACCCATTGGCACTACACCGAGCGGCTGATCAAGGCGTTCCCCAAGGCCATCGTCGAGACCGATCGCATCTACTTGCAGGACGGGCGCTTGATCACCTCGGGCGGGGTCACTGCCGGTATCGATCTGGCGTTGTCCGTCGTGGCCCAGGACCACGGCAAGCAAGTCGCGGTGGACGTGGCCAAGGTGCTGCTGGTGGTGATGAAGCGCCAGGGCGGCCAGGCCCAGTTCAGCCCGATGACTGCGGCGGTGGCGCCCCAGGAAACCCCGATCACCCGCGTACAGACCCATGTGCTGGCCCATCTGGAACAGTCGTTCACCATCGAGTCCATGGCTGAACTTGCCGGCATGAGCGCACGCCATTTCGCCCGGTTGTTCGCCCGCGAGGTGCGGATGACGCCCATGGCCTTTTTGCAAGGCGCGCGTATCGACCGTGCGCGGCAATTGCTGGAAAGCACCGACCTGCCGCTCAAGACAGTGGCCTTCCATGCCGGCTTCGGCAGCGTGCGGTATATGCGTGCCCTGTTCAGTGAAAAGCTCGGCCTGAACCCCACTCAATACCGACAACAGTTCAGTTAGCGACAGGATGTCCGTCTCGCGCACTCGATTGTCCGTGTCGCTCCCCGTGCCAGCATTGCCCTGTCTTTGGTAACTGGCAAGATAACGGCGAGCCCACGGAAAAGGATGCGCGGACGCCCAAGACCGGGTGTTTCAGCGCGATTGCAGCCATGAACAACCCCCAGGCAACTGACGCTGAAGGCACGCTGCGTTTCGGGGCGTATGCCTTTCACCGCCAACAACGGCTGGTCAGCAAGGCGGGCTGGCCGGTGCCCTTGGGGGGACGGGCGTTGGATATCCTGGCGGTGCTGCTCGAAGCACCGGGACAATTTGTCGGCAAGGCCACCCTGATCGAACGGGTTTGGCCGTGCAGCGTGGTGGAGGAAGGCAATCTGCGCGTGCACATTGCCGCCTTGCGCCGTGCCCTTGGCGGGCAACGCTTCATCATCAACGACCCCCAGCGAGGGTATTGCTTCGCCGCATCCGTACACGGGCAGGTGCCGGTCGTGATACCGCCACACAATCTGACCGCGCGCCTCAGCCCGGTGCTCGGCCGCGACGAGCTGCTGGGCGTGCTGGTACGGCGTCTGTCCGGGCAACGGCTGATGACGCTTACCGGTTGCGCCGGCGTGGGCAAGAGCAGCCTGGCCCAGGCGCTGGCCGAGCGCGTATTGCCGCGTTATCGCGACGGTGTGTGGTGGGTCGATCTGGCCACCGTACATGCGCCGATTGCGATGTTGCGGCACGTTGCAAGCGCGCTGCAGTTGGCGCCATGCACCGACGCCACCGAACTGTGCCGCCAATTGGCCCCGCGCCAACTGTTGTTGATACTCGACGGTGCCGACCTGCTGCTCGCGGCCTGCCGGCATCTGCTGCGCGTGCTGCGCGAAAACGCCCCCCAGGTCACGGTGTTGCTCAGTAGCCGCGAAATCTTGCATGCGCCTGGCGAATGGGTGCAACGCGTACCGCGTTTGGCAGTACCGGCACCGTCGGCGTTGGGCAGCGTCGAGCACGCGCTGGCGTGCCCGTCCGTGCAACTTTTCGTGGCGCGGGCGCGTGCCGGGCAGCAGGGCTTTGTGTTGCGGCCCCAGGAGCTGGCGCCGTTGCGCGATATCTGTCGACGGCTGGATGGCATCCCCTTGGCCCTTGAGCTGGCGGCCGCCCAAGTTCACGCCTTGGGCGTGCATGGTTTGCAGGCACAACTGCGCCGAGGCCTGCAAGTGTTGACGAGGGGGCGGCGCACGGCGGTGGAGCGTCATCAATCGTTCACGGCGGCGCTGGATTGGAGCTACGAGCGCCTGAGCCTGCCGCAGCGCTGGCTGTTCCTGCAACTGGGCTTGTTCAAGATGGCGGTGACGTTGCCCACCTTGAGCCAACTGGTGGCGGGCACCGAGCTTGAGCATGCCGACTTGGCGCATGTGCTCGGGCGGCTGGTCGACATGTCGTTGCTGGCGGTGGAGCCTGGCCTTGGCCCCGAACGTTATCGCTTGCTGCATTGCATGCGCAGCTACGCCCTGGCGCAACTGCGTGACCCCCGGCAAGTGGCGCGCCTGCAGCAGGGCGACGGGCATTACCCGGGGCCGTTTTCAGGCCGGCCGTTTGTCCTGCAGCTCATCGAGCAGGCTGCGTACGCGGACTAGATCGCGCGTGGCAAAACCCTCGGTGTATCGCGCATACACCGCACTCAGCAGATCGCGCGCCGCCTGCACGCGACCCTGGGTTTGCCATAGCCTTGCCAATGAGTCCGCGCAGCGCAGCTCCCAGGCCAGCGCGCCTTGCTGGCGTGCCAGGTCCAGCGCTTCGAGCAGCAGTGCCTGCGCGCCGCTGGGGTCGTCCGCCAGAGCGTGTTCGGCATACACCCGCAGGACTTCCGGGGCGCACCAGCCGGCGTCACCCTGGCGAGCGCGTTCGACCCCGGCCATGTCAACTTCATGCACGCCCAACGTGATCAGGATGTCCTGGACAATCCCCATGCCCTGCAAATCGCGGTGGCCGAGGATGCCTGCGTAATGCCCCGCCCACGTCTGGAACAACTGCACCGAATGTTTGTGGGCATGTTCGAGCAGCAGCGCTTGCAAGGTGTGGGCAGTGTTGGCGTCGTCGTTGTAACGCGCGATCACCACGCCGGCCAGGGCCAGGGTGTAGCAGATGGACGTGCCGTGATTGATTTGCAGCGCCAGTTCCAGCGCCTGGTTGGCGGTGCGCGAAGCCTGTTCGGGAAAGCCTTGCAGCCACAGGATCCGCGCCAGCACTGTCAGCGAAGCCACGCTCTGGTCGTATTGCACGCCGATGCTGTGGCCAAACCGGTTGAGGTGGCCGCTCTGGGCCATGCGCTGGATCACCTGCTCGGCGTTCTGCCGGGCCAGCGTCTGATTGCCGGTGAAGTGCTGGGCCAGTACGCGCAGGCGCTGGGCGCTCAGGTCCAGCAGCGGATCGGTGCGCGGGTCGAGGTGATCGAATTGCAGGCTCTGTTCCAGCGCCTGGCGATAGAGGCCGGCACACAGGTTCACCGCCATGTGCCCGGAGACTGCGCGCAATTGTCCGGAAAGATCCTGGCGCTCATCGGCCAGGCGCCGGGCGTCGACAAACGCCGCGATGGTCTGCGCCGCGCCACCCACGGCGTGATAAGACAGGCTGCCCAGCGCCAACTGCAGTTGCATGTTCAAGCGCGGGCACGGCGCGATCACCGTGCCTAGCAGTGCCAGCGCCTTGCCCACATACAACCCGTGCTCCCTGAGCAATGACAGTTCTTGCCACAAAGGCATTGCGCTGACGGTCAGGCGGATCGCCAACAGGTGCTCGCCACCTTCGGCGAGGCCCCAGTCGAGCGCGGCGCGCACGTCTTCGCGTAACGGGGCATAGCGGTCGATCCAGGCTTGGGTGGCGGTCTGGTGCCAATCCTCCTGGGCTTGCTCCATCAACGCCAGGCAGCGCGCCGCGTGGCGCTCGCGGGTGGCGTCCAGCTCATCGGCAACGCTGAGTTTTTCCAGGGCGTAGGTGCGGGTGATGTCCAGCAGGCGGTACACCATGTCGTCATCGGCGGCCTCCACATTAAGCAAGGACTTGGCCACCAGTTGGGTGATCGAGCCGAGTACCTCGGCGGGCGCGATCTGCTCGCCGGCGATCACCGCCGCGGCGCTGGCCAGGCTGAACCCGCCGCGAAACACCGCCAGGCGGCGCAGGCAGACCTGCTCGCAGCCGGTGAGCAGGTCGAAGCTCCAATCCAGCGTGGCGCGCAAGGTCTGGTGGCGGGGCAGGGCGCTGCGTCGGCCCCGCGTCAGCAGGCGGAAATTGTCTTCCATCTGCACCAGCAGCCCGGGCAGGCCGAAACGTTCGATCTGCGCCGCCACCAGTTCGATCGCCAGGGGTATGCCGTCCAGGCGCTGGCAGATGTCAATCGCCAGGGGCAGTTCGGCTTCGCCGAGGGCGAAACTGTCCTGATGGGACATCGCCCGTTCGATCAGCAATTGCAGGGCCGGGTAACCCAGGGCCTGGGCGCGGTTGCCGGTGGTGGGCGGGCAGGCCAGCGGTTCCAGGCGCTGCACGTATTCGCCTTCGGCCCGCAATGCTTCGCGGCTGGTGGTCAGGATATGCACGCTGGGCGCATGCCGCAGCAGGGTTTCGCAGATCAGCGCAATGTCGTCCAGCAGGTGCTCGCAGTTGTCGATCACCAGCAGCAACTGGCGCTCGTGCAGGCTGCGGGCAAAGGTCACCAGCGGTGCGTGTTCGGTGTGGGTCAGGTCGAGCAGGCTGGCGAGGTTGGGCAGGATCATCGACGGCGTGCTCAGCGGCGCCAGGTCCAACAGGCGAATACCATCGCGGTAATTGCCGATCAGCAATTCCGCCACGCGCAATGCGACGGTGGTCTTGCCGATGCCGCCGGCGCCGGTCAGGGTAATGAAGCGTTGCGCGGGCAACTGCTGCACCAGGCTGTCGATCAGGGCCTGGCGGCCGATCATGCGGGTGCGCCGCAACGGCAGGTTATGGCTCGGGCGTTGCGGCACGCCTTCGGTGGGTAGCGTCATCGGTTCGATGCTCAGTGGTGCAACAAAACTGTAGCCGCGCTGGGCCACCGTGACGATATAGCGCTGCCCGGCCTGGCCATCGCCCAATGCCTTGCGCAGCGCCGCCATGTGCACGCGCAGGTTGCCGTCTTCCACCACGCTTCTGGGCCAGACTCGGGCGATCAGGTCCTGCTTGCTCACCACATTGCCGGCCTGTTCCAGCAGGACCAGCAGGATATCCACCGCCCGCCGCCCCAGGCGCAACGGGCGCCCGGCCTCCAGCACCAGGCGCTGGCGCGGATGCACACGGTAGGGGCCGAAATGCACGGCTTGGTCGCTGAGGTCACTCATGGGTGGCCATGCTCCGGGGACAGTAGGCGGCCAGCATATGCCAGGCGCATGCAGACCACTAGGCGGCGATCACTTGGGGCTTGTTGCGTAATTGGTGATTTCGCCAGGTCATCGGGTTGACGCCTTCGCTGCGGGTGAACATGTGGCAAAAGTGCGCCTGGTCGCAGAATCCACACTCCAGGCTGATTTGCGTCAGGCTCAGTTCGGAACCGGTAATCAGCTCCTTGGCCCGCTGGATACGCTGCTGGCGAATCCACTCTTGGGGCGACAGCCCGGTGGTGCACTTGAACGCGCGGGAAAAATGGCTGCGCGACAGCGCGCAGGCTTGGGCCAGGTCGGCAATGGCCAGGCTTTCGCCGAGGTTGGCCAGGATCAATTGCTTGGCAATGCGTTCGCGTCGGGGGCACAGCCCGCCGGTGGTGGGCAAACGGGGGGCACAGTACTCAAGTCGGGCCATGACAGATATCCGCAGTCGATGGGAGCGTTCCCGGTGAATGGATCCAGTGTAGAGCGTGCTTATCTTGTTGCCCGACCGTCCGGCTGACGAGTTAATCGTTGTTAATTTCGCCAGGTGCGGTGCAGGAAAAGACAGCACAGGCGTGCAATCGCCGCCGCGTCATGCGTGCTTATCTGGCGGCTTGATAACCGTTTGGATACCGCCATGAACCGCAACGACCTGCGCCGCGTCGACATGAACCTGTTGGTGATTTTCGAAGCCTTGATGTTCGAGAAGAACCTGACCCGGGTCGCCGAAAAGCTGTTCATGGGCCAACCGGCGGTGAGTGCGGCGCTGGGGCGCCTGCGCGATCTGTTCGACGACCCGTTGCTGTTGCGCAACGGGCGGGGCATGGAGCCCACGCCGCGTGCCGTGGCGATACTCAAGGAGTTGCAGCCGGCGATGGACACCATTTCAGGCGCGGTCAGCCGCGCCAAGGATTTCGACCCTTCTACCAGCTGTGCGGTATTTCGCATCGGCCTGTCCGATGACGCCGAATTCGGTCTGTTCCCGCCGTTGCTCAGCCAACTGCGCGAAGAAGCACCGGGGATCGTCGTGGTGGTGCGCCGCGCCAACTACCTGCTGATGTCGGCGTTGCTGGCCAGCGGCGAGATCTCGGTGGGGGTGAGCTACACCACTGAGCTGCCGGCGAATGCCAAGCGCAAGAAGCTGCGGGACATCCCGTGCAAGGTCCTGCGTGGCGATGACGGCGTCGAACCGCTGAGCCTGGACGATTACTGCGCGAGGCCCCACGCGATGGTGTCGTTCTCGGGCGATTTGAGCGGCAATATCGACCTCGACCTGGCGCGCATCGGCCGTGCGCGGCGCGTGGTGCTGGCCGTGCCGCAGTTCAGCGGGTTGCGGGCGCTGCTGGCCGGCACGCAGATCATCGCGACGGTGCCGGATTACGCGGCGTGTGCCTTGACCGAGGGCACGGCGTTGCGTGCCGAGGACCCGCCGTTTGCAATTGATGCGGCGGAGTTGTCGATGGTGTGGAGCGGGGTGCATGACAACGACCCGGCGGAGCGCTGGTTACGGGCGCGGATTTCCGAGCATATGGCCGGCGCAGTCAGTCATCTGTGACCGCAAGGGCCTTATCGGGAGCAAGCCCCCTCCCACATTTGCCTGTATTCACAAATCAACTGTGGGAGGGGGCTTGCTCCCGATAGGGCCAGTTCAAACACCGCACAACCCCAGTGAAATTTGCAAAAAGCCTCACCCCACCTGCCGCAAATGCTCCATCGCCCAAACCGCCGCTTCCACCCGCGAGCGCAACCCCAGCTTGTGCAGCAGGTTCTTCACATGCACCTTCACGGTGCCCTCGGTAATGCCCAGCTTATGCCCGATCACCTTATTGCTGTACCCACTGGCGATCGTGCGTAACACCTGGCGCTCGCGCTCCGTCAATTCCACCGCCGCATGGGGTTGCGGCGAACGCAGGGCCTGCGCCAGTACGCGGGTCAGCCCTGGGCTGATCACCAGGGCGCCGTGCAGCGCATCACGGATGAACTCCACCACCAACTCGGGCTCCATGTCCTTGAGCAGGTAACCGTTGGCATCCAGGCGCAGCGCATCACGGATGTCGTCCTCGGCATCGGAGACGGTAAAGAGCAGCACCTTGCCGCCATAGTGCATGGCGCGCAGGCGGCGCAGGGTTTCCAGGCCGTTCATGTGCGGCATGTTGTTGTCCAGCAGTACCAGGTCCGGTTGCAGGGCGTCGATCCGGTCCAGGGCTTCCTGGCCGTTGCCGGCTTCGCCGACGACCTGAAGGTCGTCTTCCAGTTCGAGGATCTGGCGCATGCCGTGGCGCATCATCGGGTGATCATCGACCAGCAGGATACGGTGGCGCGGGGCGGTGTTCATGGGGCGGTGCCTTGTAAGGAGTGGCCGAGAAATTCCGGCTGGAAACGCAATTGCACGCGAGTGCCCTGGGGCGCTCGTGGGTTGATCTCGAGGTCGCCGTGCAGGCTGCGCGCGCGTTCGTCCATGATGGTCAAGCCGTGGTGTTCGCGGCGGTCGACGTCGCCGCAGAAGCCGCGACCATCGTCTTCGATGCAAAGGCTCACGGTTTCGCCGACCTGGCGCAGTTGCAGCCAGGCGTTCTGCGCATGGGCATGGCGCAGGCAGTTGGACAAGGCCTCGCGGGTGATCTGCAACACATGGATCTGTTCGCTGGCCGACAGCTGGAAGGCCAGCGCCTCCACGTGCAAGTGCACCTGGAATTCGCCGCGTCGGGAGAACTCTTCGGCGGTGTCCGACAGCTCGTGTACCAGCCCGGCGTCGTGAATCTGCAGACGGAACGTGGTGAGCAATTCGCGCAGTTGGCGATAGGCGTTGTTCAGGCCATCGCGCAGTTCGCCGGTGACGGTGGCCAGGGTCTCCACCGGTTCGCCACGGCGGATCAGGGTTTGCATGCGGCTCACTTGCAGCTTCATGTACGACAGCGCCTGGGCCAGGGAGTCATGCAGCTCGCGAGCAATGATGGTGCGTTCGTCGAGCAGCAGCAGGCGGTGATCCTGCTCGCGTTGGCGCTTGAGCGACAGCGAGGTGCCGATCAGGTTGGCCAGGGCCTGGATCAACTGTTGTTCCCAATCCTGGGGCGCGTGGCCGTCGAGGAAGTGCGCCTTGAGTTCGCCCAGTTCGGCGCCCTGGTTGCTGATGCTGAACACCTGCGGCGGCGCAACGTGGTGACGCTCGCACGTCGCGCAATCGCCAATCGCGCAGATATTGCGGCTGTGCTCGCCGTGCAGGGCGAGCATCTGCTGCGCCGGTGCCAGGAAGTGGCCTTGCAGGCACAGCGACAGGCGCAGGCCCGGCAGGCGTGTCTGGAAGCGCCGGATCAGTTCATCCAGGCCTTCGGCGTTGGCCAGGCGCGTGGCCAGGCTGCTGCTGCTCTGGTAGAGCAATTCGAGGGCGGCGTTGGCTTGTTGCAGGTTGAGGGTCTTGAGTTGCACCTGGCTTTCCAGGGTGCGGTGGGACGCCTCGATGGTCTCGGCCATGGCATTGAAGCTCAGTGCCAACTGCCCCAGCTCATCTTCGGAGCGGTGGTTGACCCGGGTCTTGAGGTCGCCGTCACGGAAGCGCCGGGTGGCGTGCACCAGTTCTTCCAGGGGGTTGACTACGCCGTACTGCAATTCGTACAGGCCCAGCAGCAGGATGATCAAGGTGCTGAACAGCGCCAGGCCCTGGATGCCTTGCTGCCAGCTTTGCTTTTGTTCGCTGTGTTGCTGCAACAGGCTGACGAACCGGTTGAGCTGTTCGACGAAGGCCGGTGCATTGGCCTGGAACAGCTCACGGTTACCGCTTGCCAAGGCCGGGCGCAGATCGTCGTGCCAGTGTTGCTGGATCTGCTGGTAGCTCTGCAACAGGGCACTGCGCGGGCCGTCTTCAAGCACCGCCTTGAGGGACTGGCTGTCCAGGCGCCCTTGCAGGCTCTGGGTGATGGTCTCGATTTCTCCGGGCGGTGCGCCGGCGGCGAGTTTCCAACTGAGGTGGTAGGTTTCCATGCGCACCGAACCTGCGGTGTTGATCGCGGCCGCGTCGCCCTGGCTGAACCACGCGATCAGGCCGGCGCTCAGGGAACTGGCCAGGGCGAGGACGGCGATCAGAATAACGGCCAGGCCGGCGCGGGCCGGCAGGGAGCTGCGCAGCCAGTCAAGCATGGCGGCGTAATCGAAGGGGGCAGGCGAGCAGCATGGTTGTACCGGGCATGGGAAAAAGGGCTGAACACGGCCTTCCCTGGCGTCCTACCTCTAAAGAGTTGCCGGCGCACCCTCCCACGGATAAAAGCCGGCACAAGAGACCAATCCATTGATAAATAAAGGCTTTCTCTTGTTGTTGCGGCTACCTCCTTGGAGGTAGACGGGGCCAGCATAGCCCCATACCCCCAGGGTCGACGTTGATCTGGGTCAAGTTCCACGGGGGTGTCGCCCCTAACCTGCGCTCATGGAATCACTTTCTGGAGCGCATACCGTGACTCAACCCCGTATGAGACAGGGCCTGGTGCTGGGCATGAGCACCCTGGCGTTCACCGTCTGCTTTATGGTGTGGATGATGTTCGCCGTGCTGGGCGTGCCGATCAAAGAACTCTTGCAACTGAACGAAACCCAGTTCGGCCTGCTGGCCGCCACGCCGGTGCTGACCGGCTCACTGGTGCGCCTGCCCCTGGGCCTGCTCACCGACCGCTTCGGCGGGCGCATCGTGTTCTTTTTGCTGATGCTCGCCTGCGTGCTGCCGCTGTACCTGATCACCTACGCCACCGCTTATTGGCAGTTCCTGGTGCTGGGGTTGTTTGTCGGCTTGGCCGGCGGCTCGTTCTCGGTGGGCATCGCCTATGTCGCCAAGTGGTTCGACAAGGGCAACCAGGGCTTTGCCATGGGCGTGTTCGGCGCCGGCAATGCCGGGGCCGCGGTGACCAAGTTTCTGGCCCCGGCGCTGATCGCCCTGGGCACCTGGCACCTGGTGCCCAAGGTGTTTGGCGCGATCCTGTTTATCACCGCGTTGTTGTTCTGGTTTCTCACCAGCGAAGACAAAACCCACCGCAGCGCCGGCGGGGCCACCCTGCGCCAGCAGTTGCTGTGCCTCAAGGACCCGGCGGTGTGGCGCTACTGCCAGTACTACTCGATTGTGTTCGGCGGCTATGTGGCCCTGGCGCTGTGGATGACCAAGTACTACGTGCAGGAATACGGCTTCAGCCTGCAAAGCGCCGCGCTGCTGGCCGCCTGTTTCTCCCTGCCCGGCGGCGTATTGCGCGCGGTAGGCGGCTGGATGTCCGACCGTTGGGGCGCCCAGAGCGTGACCTGGTGGGTGCTGTGGGTGAGCTGGATCTGCCTGTTCCTGCTCAGCTACCCGCAGACCCAACTGCAGGTCATGACGGTCAACGGCCCCCTCGATTTTCATATCGGCCTCAACGCCACGCTGTTCACCGTGCTGCTGTTTGTGATGGGCATCGCCTTCGCGTTCGGCAAGGCCTCGGTGTTCAAGTACATCGCCAATGACTACCCGCAAAACATGGGCGCGGTGTCCGGCATCGTCGGCCTGGCCGGTGGCCTGGGCGGCTTTGTGCTGCCGATCCTGTTCGGCGCCCTGGTGGACCTCACCGGCGTGCGCTCTTCCTGCTTCATGTTGATGTACGGCGTGGTCTGGGTGTCCCTGGCCTGGATGTACTTCAGCGAAGTTCGCAAGCAACCGCTTATGGGCAAGACCGCCCAACCTCTCCAAGGAGAATGAACATGTCCATCGCGCAAAAGCCCGACTCGGGCCCGGTGATCCACGACTGGCGCCCTGAAGACCCGGCGTTCTGGGGTGCCAGCGGTAAAAAGACCGCGACCCGCAACCTGTGGATTTCGATTCCCGCGCTGCTGCTGGCCTTCTCCGTGTGGATGGTCTGGAGCACGGTGATCGTGCGTCTCAACGCCATCGGCTTCAGCTTCACCACCGACCAACTGTTCTGGCTGGCCGCGCTGCCGGGTTTGTCCGGCGCGACCTTGCGAGTGTTCTACTCGTTCATGGTGCCGATCTTCGGCGGGCGTCGCTGGACCGCGCTGAGCACCGCCTCCTTGCTGCTGCCGTCGCTGTGGATGGGCTTCGCGGTGCAAGACCCCAACACCCCGTACAGCGTGTTCGTGCTCATCGCCTTGTTGTGCGGTTTCGGTGGCGGCAACTTCGCTTCGAGCATGTCCAACATCAGCTTTTTTACCCCAAGGCCCAACAGGGCACCGCGCTGGGCCTGAATGCCGGCCTGGGTAACCTGGGCGTGTCCGTGATGCAGTTCTGCGTGCCGCTGGTGATCACGTTCGGCGTGTTCGGCTTGATGGGCGGGCAACCGCAGACGCTGGCCGATGGCAGCCAGTTGTGGTTGCAGAACGCCGGGTTTATCTGGGTGCCGTTCATTCTCACCGTTACCGTGGCGGCCTGGTTCGGCATGAACGACCTGTCCAGTGCGCGTGCCTCGTTCAGCGAACAGGCGGTGATCTTCAAGCGCAAACACAACTGGCTGATGTGCTGGCTATACCTGGCGACCTTCGGTTCGTTCATCGGCTTCTCGGCGGCGTTTCCGCTGCTGATCAAAACCTCGTTCCCGGATGTGGTAGCACTCAAGTTCGCCTTCCTCGGCCCGCTGGTCGGTGCGCTGGTACGCCCGCTGGGCGGCTGGCTGGCAGACAAACTGGGCGGTGCGCGGGTGACCTTGTGGAACTTCGTGCTGATGATCGTGATGGTGTTCGGCGTGCTGCACTTTCTGCCGCAGAACGGGCAGGGCGGCAGCTTCTACGGCTTCCTCGGCATGTTCATGCTGCTGTTCATCACCACCGGGGTGGGCAACGGTTCGACCTTTCGCATGATCCCGGTGATCTTCCGTACCCAGCATGAACAAGCCAGCGCCGGCAAACCTGCGGCGGTGCGCGAGCAAGCCCTGAAAGACGCCGGCAAGGAATCGGCCGCCGTGCTGGGTTTCAGCTCGGCCATGGGCGCGTTCGGCGCGTTCTTCATTCCCAAGTCCTTCGGCACGTCCATGGCCGCCACCGGCAGCCCGGCCATGGCGTTCTACATGTTTGTCGGTTTCTACCTGAGCTGCATTGTCGTGACCTGGTGGTGGTACGCCCGCAAAGGCTGCGCCACACCCTGCTGATCGACCACGAATTCGCGGGGCAACGCACCCCACGGCACGCCTGATGAGGAAAGCACCATGAGTCACTTACTGGATCAACTGCGGTTCTTCAACCGCAAGCAAAATGAATTCTCCGACGGTCACGGCGAGACCCGCAAAGAGTCCCGCGACTGGGAAAACGTCTACCGTTCGCGCTGGCAGTACGACAAGATCGTGCGCTCCACCCACGGCGTGAACTGCACCGGCTCGTGCTCGTGGAAGATCTACGTGAAAAACGGCCTGATCACCTGGGAGACCCAGCAGACCGACTACCCGCGCACCCGCAACGACCTGCCCAACCACGAGCCCCGTGGCTGCCCGCGCGGCGCCAGCTACAGCTGGTACATCTACAGCGCCAACCGGCTCAAGTACCCCAAGATCCGCAAACCGCTGCTCAAGTTGTGGCGTGAAGCGCGCCTGACCCTGCCGCCGGTGGAAGCGTGGGCGAGCATTGTCGAGGACAAGGTCAAGGCTGAGTCGTACAAGAGCAAGCGCGGCATGGGCGGTTTTATCCGCTCCAACTGGGAGGAGGTGAATGAGATCATCGCCGCCTCCAACGTCTACACCATCAAGCAATACGGCCCGGACCGCATCGTCGGCTTCTCGCCGATCCCGGCCATGTCCATGGTCAGCTACGCGGCGGGCTCGCGTTACCTGTCGCTGCTGGGCGGTGTGTGCCTGAGCTTCTACGACTGGTACTGCGACCTGCCACCGGCCTCGCCGATGGTGTGGGGCGAGCAGACCGACGTGCCGGAATCGGCCGACTGGTACAACTCCAACTACATCATCGCCTGGGGCTCCAACGTCCCGCAGACCCGCACCCCCGACGCACACTTCTTCACCGAGGTGCGCTACAAGGGCACCAAGACCGTGGCCATCACCCCCGACTATTCGGAAGTGGCCAAGCTCACCGACCTGTGGCTCAACCCCAAGCAGGGCACCGACGCCGCGTTGGCCCAGGCCTTCAACCATGTGATCTTCAAAGAGTTTCACCTGGATAAACCGAGCGCGTATTTCACCGATTACGCCAAGCGCTTCACCGACCTGCCGGTGCTGGTGATGCTCAAGCCCATGAGCGGCTTCGCACCGGGCGCCGGTTTCCAGCCCGACCGCTTCCTGCGCGCCTCGGACCTCACCGGCAACCTCGGCCAGGACAACAACCCGGAATGGAAAACCATCGCCCTCGATGAGAGCGGCGCGTTGGTCTCGCCACAAGGCTCCATCGGCTACCGCTGGGGCGAGAAGGGCAAGTGGAACATCCTCGCCAAGGAGGGCGGTGAAGGCCGCGCCATCGACCTCAAACTCAGCCTGATCGGTGACGACGTCGCCGAAGTGGCCTTCCCGTATTTTGCCGGTGAAGCCCACGAGCATTTCCAGCATGTGGCCGGCGATGCGGTGCAGTTCCGCCGCGTGCCGGTACACAGCGTGACCCTGGCCGACGGCACGGTGGCCAAGGTCGCCACGGTGTTCGACTTGTCTGCCGCGAACCTGGCCATCGACCGTGGCCTGGGCGGCAGCAACGTGGCCAGAGACTACGACGACGCCAGCGTGCCGGGTACCCCGGCGTGGCAGGAAGCGATCACCGGCGTCAGCCGCGAAAAAGCCATCCAGATCGCCCGTGAGTTCGCCGACAACGCCGACAAAACCCGTGGCCGTTCGATGATCATCGTCGGCGCGGCGATGAACCACTGGTACCACATGGACATGAACTACCGTGGGCTGATCAACATGCTCATGCTCTGCGGTTGCGTGGGCCAGACCGGCGGCGGCTGGGCCCACTACGTCGGCCAGGAGAAACTGCGCCCGCAATGCGGCTGGCTGCCCCTGGCCTTCGGCCTGGACTGGAGCCGCCCACCCCGCCAGATGAACGGCACCAGCTTCTTCTACGGCCACAGCTCCCAGTGGCGCCACGAGAAGATGAACATGCACGACGTGCTCTCGCCCCTGGCCGACAAGTCGCAGTTCCCCACCCATGCGCTGGACTACAACATCCGCGCCGAACGCGCCGGCTGGTTGCCCAGCGCGCCGCAACTCAACACCAACCCGCTGCATATCTGCCGTGATGCGGCAGCGGCGGGCATGGACCCCAAAGACTACGTGGTCAAGTCGTGGCAGGACGGCAGCCTGCGTTTCGCCTGCGAACAGCCGGACAGCCCGGTGAACTTCCCGCGCAACATGTTTATCTGGCGCTCCAACCTGCTTGGCTCCTCGGGCAAGGGCCACGAGTACATGCTCAAGTACCTGCTGGGCACCAAGAACGGGGTGATGAACGAAGACATCGGCTTTGGCGGCGAAAGCAAGCCCACCGAAGCCGAATGGGTCGACGACGGCGCCATCGGCAAGCTCGACCTGGTGACTACCCTGGACTTCCGCATGTCCTCCACCTGCGTGTATTCCGACATCGTCTTGCCGACCGCCACCTGGTACGAAAAAGACGACATGAATACCTCGGACATGCACCCATTCATCCACCCGTTGTCGGCGGCCATCGACCCGGCGTGGGAGTCGCGTTCGGACTGGGAAATCTACAAGGGCATCGCCAAGGCGTTCTCGGCCATGTCGGTCGGCCACCTGGGCGTGGAGCAAGACCTGGTCACCGTACCGTTGATGCACGACAGCGTCGGCGAACTGGCCCAGCCGTTCGGCGGCACCGATTGGAAAAGCGCCGGTGTGGCGCCGGTACCGGGCAAGAACGCGCCGAACATGGCAGTGGTGGAGCGCGACTACCCGAACATCTACAAGAAATTCACCTCGCTGGGCCCGATGCTGGAAAAACTCGGCAACGGCGGCAAGGGCATCAACTGGAACACCGATGAAGAAGTCGAGTTCCTCGGCGAGCTCAACCATCAGGAAAACGCTGCGGGCATCAGCCACGGCCGGCCGAAAATCGACAGCGCCATCGACGCCGCCGAAGTGATCCTGTCCCTGGCCCCGGAAACCAACGGCAAGGTCGCCTTGAAAGCCTGGGCCGCGCTGTCGGAATTCACCGGCATTGACCACAGCCACCTGGCGATCTCCAAGGCCCACGAAGCGATTCGTTTCCGCGACATCCAGGCGCAGCCGCGCAAGATCATCTCCAGCCCCACCTGGTCGGGGCTTGAGGATGAACACGTGAGCTACAACGCCGGCTACACCAACGTCCATGAAAACATCCCGTGGCGCACCATCACCGGCCGCCAGCAGTTCTACCAGGACCACCCGTGGATGCAGGCGTTCGGCGAGCAGTTGATGAGCTACCGGCCACCGGTCAACACCCGCACCATCGAAGGCGTGAAGGGCAAACGCAGCAATGGCGAGACCGAGATCGTGCTGAACTGGATCACCCCGCACCAGAAGTGGGGCATCCACAGCACCTACAGCGACAACCTGTTGATGCTCACCTTGAGCCGTGGCGGGCCGATTGTGTGGCTCTCGGAAATCGACGCCAAGCGCGCCGGCATCGAGGACAACGACTGGATCGAATGCTTCAACGTCAACGGCGCGCTCACCGCCCGCGCGGTGGTCAGCCAGCGTGTCAAGGAAGGCATGGTGATGATGTACCACGCCCAGGAACGCATCGTGAACGTACCCGGTTCGGAAACCACCAAGACCCGTGGCGGCCACCACAACTCGGTGACCCGCGTGGTGCTCAAGCCCACCCACATGATTGGCGGCTACGCCCAGCAGGCCTACGGTTTCAACTACTACGGCACGGTCGGTTGCAACCGCGACGAATTCGTCGTGGTGCGCAAGATGGCCAAGGTCGACTGGCTCGATGGCTCCAGCGGCGATGACTTGCCGCGCCCATTGCCGACCGATATCGAGGAGAACTGAGATGAAGATTCGCTCACAGATCGGCATGGTGCTGAACCTGGACAAATGCATCGGCTGCCACACCTGCTCGATCACCTGCAAAAACGTGTGGACCAGCCGCGAAGGCATGGAATACGCCTGGTTCAACAACGTCGAGTCCAAGCCGGGCATCGGCTACCCCAAAGAGTGGGAAAACCAGGACAAGTGGAAGGGCGGCTGGGTGCGCAACGCCAACGGCTCGATCAACCCGCGCATCGGCGGCAAATTCCGCGTGTTGGCGAACATCTTCGCCAACCCCGACCTGCCGAGCCTGGACGACTACTATGAGCCGTTCGACTTCGACTACCAGCACCTGCACACCGCGCCCCTGGGCGAGCACCAACCCACCGCCCGCCCGCGTTCGGTGGTGTCGGGCAAGCGCATGCAGAAAATCGAATGGGGCCCCAACTGGGAAGAAATCCTCGGCACCGAGTTCGCCAAGCGGCGCAAGGACAAGAACTTCGACCAGATCCAGGCCGACATCTACGGCGAGTACGAAAACACCTTCATGATGTACCTGCCACGCCTGTGCGAGCACTGCCTGAACCCGGCGTGCGCGGCCTCGTGCCCCAGTGGCGCGATCTACAAGCGCGAAGAAGACGGCATCGTGCTGATCGACCAGGAAAAATGCCGTGGCTGGCGCATGTGCATCAGCGGCTGCCCGTACAAGAAAATCTACTTCAACTGGAAAAGCGGCAAGTCCGAGAAGTGCATCTTCTGCTACCCGCGCATCGAAGCCGGCATGCCTACCGTGTGCGCCGAAACCTGCGTGGGGCGTATTCGTTATCTGGGCGTGTTGCTGTACGACGCCGACCGCATCAGCGAGGTGGCCAGTACCGCCAGTGAGCAGGACCTGTACGAGAAACAGCTGGAAATCTTCCTCGACCCGAACGACCCGGCGGTGATCCGCCAGGCCCTGGCCGATGGCGTACCGCAGTCGGTGATCGACTCGGCCCAGCGTTCGCCCGTCTACAAGATGGCGGTGGACTGGAAACTCGCACTGCCGTTGCACCCGGAATACCGCACCTTGCCGATGGTCTGGTACGTGCCGCCGCTTTCGCCGATCCAGAACGCTGCGGCCGCCGGCACCGTGGGCATGAACGGGGTAATCCCGGATGTCGACAGCCTGCGCATTCCGCTGCGTTACCTGGCGAATATGCTCACCGCCGGCGATGAAAAACCGGTCAAGCGAGCGCTCAAGCGCCTGCTGGCGATGCGGGCCTTCAAGCGCTCCCAGCAAGTGGACGGCGTCGAAGACCTGCAAGTGCTCGAAGACGTCGGCCTGAGTGTAGAACAGGTGGAAGAGATGTACCGCTACCTGGCCATCGCCAACTACGAAGACCGTTTTGTGGTGCCCAGCGCCCACCGTGAAGACGCCATGAGCGACGCGTTCGCCGAGCGCTCCGGTTGTGGGTTCAGCTTCGGCAGCGGTTGCAGCGGCAGCTCCGACACCAACATGTTCGGCGCCAAGAAGGCCAACCGCCGCGACGTGCTCAAAACCGTACAGATCTGGGAGGACTGAGCCATGCGCATTCTCAAAGTGATTTCGCTGCTGCTGGATTACCCCACCGAGACCCTGGTGAACGGCCGCGACGAATTGGAACAGGCGATCATCGAATCGCGGGAAATCAGCCCCAAGCAGCGCGGCGCGTTGTTTGAGCTGCTGGAGCTGATCTGCGCCAACGACCTGATGGACGGCCAGGAACACTACGGCGCGCTGTTTGGCCGGGGGCGTTCGTTGTCGCTGTTGTTGTTCGAACACGTGCACGGTGAGTCCCGCGATCGTGGCCAGGCCATGGTCGACATGATGGCCCAGTACGAAGCGGCCGGCTTTGCCATCGGCGTCAAGGAGCTGCCGGACTATATCCCGCTGTATCTGGAGTTTTTGTCCACCCGCGAAGACATCGAGGCCCGCGAGGGCCTGGCGGATGTGGCGCACCTGCTGGCATTGCTCGCCGCGCGTCTGGAAGAGCGTGAGAGCGCTTATGCCGGTTGCTTGCGTGCGCTGTTGCAGATCGCCGGTGCCGAGCCGCACCAGGCCGTGGCTGAAGTGCGCGCCCAGGTCGCCGCCGAACCGCGCGACGACTCCCTCGAAGCCCTGGACAAAATCTGGGAAGAGGAAGCGGTGGACTTTATGCATGCCGAACAGCAGGACCGCTGCAGTTCGCTACCGAGCGCGCCGGGCAAGGCCCGCGAAGAAAGCGCGGTGCCGTTGCATTGGGTGGATTTTCAGCGAGAAGGCCAGGCCAGCGTGCCGGCCGGGGAGGTGGGTAATGTCTAAGTGGAATTTGCTGGTATTCGGGGTGTATCCGTATGTGGCCCTGGCCATTTGTTTGTTGGGCAGTTGGGCGCGGTTCGACCTGTCGCAGTACACCTGGAAGGCCGGCTCCAGCCAGATGCTCAACAACCGTGGCATGCGCGTGGCGAGCAACTTCTTCCACATCGGCGTGCTGTTCGTACTGGCCGGGCATTTTGTCGGCCTGCTCACCCCGGCGTCGGTCTACCACCATGTGATCAGTACCGAAAACAAGCAACTGCTCGCGATGGTTTCCGGCGGCTTCTTCGGCCTGCTGTGCCTGGTGGGCTTGCTGATGCTGGTCAAGCGGCGCCTGAGCGACCCACGGGTGCGCGCGACATCGAGCCCGTCGGACATCCTGATCCTGCTGGTGCTGCTGGCGCAATTGCTGCTGGGCTTGCTGACCATCGTGGCCTCCACCGGCCATATGGACGGCTCGGTGATGGTGATGCTCGCCGACTGGGCACAGAACGTGGTGCTGTTGCGGCCGGTGCAGGCGGCCGAGTCGATCGCGCCGGTGTCGCTGATCTACAAGGCCCATGTGGCGCTGGGACTGACCCTGTTCGTGCTGTTCCCGTTTACCCGCCTGGTGCACATGGTCAGCGCACCGATCTGGTACCTGGGGCGTCGTTATCAAATCGTGCGGCAAAAGTGAGGAGAACAGCATGAGCAGTGGATGCGGATGTGGTGGCGGCAATGGCGGCAGCGGCGGTTGCGGTTCGTCGGCCAAAGAGGCGGTGGTTGAAGTCGCAGTGCCGCTTGAGCCTGAGTTGATCGCCAGCAGTGAGCAGGAATGGCCGATCATCAGCGTCAACGGCGTGCCGGTCACGCCCGAGGCGATGGCCCTGGAGTTGCAGTATCACCCGGCCGAAAGCCGCGAGGCGGCGGTGTACCTGGCCGCCCGTGCGCTGGTGATCCGCGAGCTGTTGCAGCAGCGGATTGCCGAGCTGGGCCTGGCGGGGGACATTGCCCCCGGCGAAAACCAAGAAGAAGCGGCCACGCGTTTGTTGCTGGAGCGCGAGGTCACGGTGCCCGAGTGCGACGAGGCCACCTGCTTGCGTTACTTCGATAACAACCGTGGGCGCTTTCACAGTGCGCCGTTGTTGGCGGTGCGGCACATCCTGCTCGAATGCGCGCCGGACGACATCGAGGCGCGCGATCTGGCGCACAGCCAGGCAGAAGTCTTGCTGCTGAGCCTGGAAGAGCAGCCAGGCCAGTTTGCCGAACTGGCCCTCAAGTATTCGGCGTGCCCGTCCAAGGCCCAGGGCGGTTCGCTGGGCCAGGTGAGCAAAGGCCAGACCGTGCCGGAGCTGGAGCGCCAGTTGTTCACCCTGGCGCCGGGCCTGGCCGGCAAACCGTTGGAGAGCCGTTATGGCTGGCATGTGATCAGCGTCGACCAGCGCATCGAAGGCCAGCCGTTGCCCTATGAAGCGGTGGCGGTGGCCATTCGCACGCAACTGCAACAGGGCGTGTGGCAGAAGGCCTTGGTGCAGTACCTGCAAACCCTGATCGGCGCGGCGGACATTCGCGGCATCGCGCTGCAGGGCGCCGACTCGCCGCTGGTGCAGTGACATGAGCCTGGTGGATGGTGTGGGCCGCTCCATCGATTACCTGCGCTTGTCGGTGACCGACCGCTGTGATTTTCGCTGTGTGTACTGCATGGCGAAAAACATGACCTTCCTGCCGCGCCAGCAGGTGTTGACGCTGGAAGAGCTGCAGCGCCTGGCTGCGTTGTTCGTCGGCCAGGGCGTGCGCAAGATCCGCCTTACCGGCGGCGAACCGCTGATCCGCCCGGGCATTGTCGGCTTGTGCCGCAACATCGCCGCGTTGCCGGGGCTGCGTGAACTGGTGATGACCAGCAATGGCTCGCAGTTGGCGCGATTGGCCCGGCCGTTGGTGGAGGCGGGGGTCAAGCGCATGAATATCAGCCTCGACAGCCTGGACGCCTCACGCTTTCGCGCGATCACCCGCAACGGTGATCTGCGCCAGGTGCTGGCCGGTATCGAGGCGGCCCGGGAGGCGGGGTTCGAACGGGTCAAGCTCAACTGCGTGGTGATGAAGGGGCGCAATTTTGATGAGGTGCCGGGGTTGGTGCGGTATGCCATCGATCAAGGTATCGACATCAGCTTTATCGAGGAAATGCCCTTGGGCGATGTGGGGCGCTCGCGCGGGGAGACGTTTTGTTCCAGCGATGAAGTGCGCGCGGTGATTGCCCGTGAACATGGTTTGGTGGACAGCACCGAGAACAGCGGCGGACCGGCGCGGTATGTGCGCTTGGCAAAGCACCCTGCAACGCGCATCGGGTTTATTTCGCCCAATTCCCACAACTTCTGCGGCAGTTGCAACCGCGTGCGCATGACGGTGGAGGGGCAGTTGTTGTTGTGTCTGGGGCAGGAGCAGGCGGTGGATTTTCGAGGGTTGTTGCGCCGCTATCCGCTGGACGATGGGCCGTTGGTCGAGGCGTTGGTTCGTGGGTTGAAGGGCAAGCCGTTGCGGCATGACTTTACCGGGGCGGGGGAGGTGCAGGTGGTGCGGTTTATGAACATGAGTGGGGGGTAGGGCGGTGCCTCAATGTAGGAGGGGGCTTGCTCCCGGTGAGGGCGTGTCACTTGATGCATCGGTTGCTGACCCACTGCCATCGGGAGCAAGCCCCCTACCACATTTTTGATCTCCATACATCAGATAGGCCTCAGTCTGCTTTGGTTTTTGATCTGGCTTTTGATCGTGATCTCAGGCGCCCCATTAAACACGCTGGCCGAACGCAGGCTTGAATCCGTGGGTAACCCGGCAGTACGCCGGGTTAGCCGCCCCGCGCCATGGATGGCGCGGGGCGGCGGCCCACGGATTCAAGCCTGCGTTCGGCACACCGAGCCTAAGCGAGGTGCCGAGTGTTGGGGCAAGAGCGTTTTGCTTACTTTTGCGCTGTTCAAAAGTGAGCCGCCGTAAGGGCGGAACCATAGGCGGCCGTTACCTAAATAACGGATATACCCCAATCAAAAAACCTTGACCCCAATCAAGGGGCGCTCACCCCGTTTTCCGTAATCTCACTGCATCTTGTGTCTACTCATTAATAAATCACTATATGTGGTGCCTGGAGCCCTGAAAATGCAACCCACGCTCACCCCGCTGGTCAGCACCCGCCTACACAAACGCGACGGCAGCATAGCCCCCTTCAACCCCGAAAAAATCCGCCAGGCGCTGATCGCCGCCGGCACCGCCACCGGCGAATATCAACCCACCGACGTCGACCTGCTGCTGGGCGCCGTCCTCGCGCGCCTTAAGGGCATCGAGCAGTTGGACGTCGAACAGATCCAGGACAGCGTCGAACGCGTACTGATGGACGCCGGCTACTTCCTCTCCATGCGCGCCTACATCGTCTACCGCGAACAACACGGGCGCCTGCGTCGCGACCGCAAGACCCTGGTGGAAGTCGCCACCTCGATGAACGAATACCTCGACCGAGAAGACTGGCGCGTACAGGCCAATGCCAACCAGGGCTATTCCCTCGGCGGGTTGGTGCTCAATGTGTCGGGCAAGGTCACCGCCAATTATTGGCTCGATGAGGTCTACAGCCAGCAGATCGGCCGCGCGCACCGTGAGGCGGATTTGCATATTCACGACCTCGACATGCTCGCCGGTTACTGCGCCGGCTGGTCGCTGCGTTCGTTGTTGCACGAGGGCCTCAATGGCGTTGCCGGGCGCGTCGAAGCGGGGCCGCCCAAGCATCTGAGCAGCGCCCTGGGGCAGATGGTCAACTTCCTCGGCACCCTGCAAAACGAATGGGCCGGCGCCCAGGCGTTCAGTTCGTTCGACACTTACCTGGCGCCCTATGTGCGCAAGGACCAACTGAGCTACGCCCAGGTGCGTCAGGCGGTGCAGGAGTTCATCTACAACCTCAACGTGCCGTCGCGCTGGGGCACCCAAACGCCGTTTACCAACCTGACCTTTGACTGGGTCTGCCCGGAGGATCTGCGTGAGCAAATCCCGGTGATCGGTGGTGAGGAAATGCCGTTTGCCTACGGCGACCTGCAGGCCGAAATGGAGCTGATCAACCGCGCCTATATCGAAGTGATGCAGGCCGGCGATGCCAAGGGGCGGGTGTTCACCTTTCCGATTCCCACCTACAACATCACCCACGATTTCCCCTGGGACAGCGACAACGCCGACCGCCTGTTCGAGATGACCGCGCGCTATGGCTTGCCGTATTTCCAGAACTTCCTCAATTCCGATATGCAGCCCAACCAGGTGCGCTCGATGTGCTGTCGCCTGCAACTGGATGTGCGTGAGTTGCTCAAGCGCGGCGGCGGGCTGTTCGGGTCGGCGGAGCAGACCGGCAGTCTGGGGGTGGTGACGATCAACTGCGCGCGCCTGGGCTATCTGTTCAAGGGGGACACCTCGGGCCTGCTGCAACGCCTGGACAGCCTGATGGACATGGCCATGGAAAGCCTGGAGGTCAAGCGCAAGGTGATCCAGCACCATATGGACGCCGGCCTCTACCCCTACACCAAGCGGTACCTGGGCACCCTGCGCAATCACTTCTCCACCATTGGCCTCAATGGCATGCACGAGATGCTGCGCAATTTCAGCGGCGATGAGCAGGGCATGCACACCGAGCAGGGCCGCGCGTTTGCCCTCAAGCTGCTCGACCATGTGCGTGCCACGTTGCTGCGGTTCCAGGAAGAAACCGGCCACCTCTACAACCTCGAAGCCACGCCGGCCGAAGGCACCACTTACCGCTTCGCCAAGGAAGACCGCAAGCGCTACCCCGACATCCTGCAGGCCGGCAGCGATGTCGCGCCGTATTACACCAACTCCTCGCAATTGCCGGTGGGCTTCACCCAGGACCCATTCGAAGCGCTGGAGCTGCAAGATGAACTGCAATGCAAATACACCGGCGGCACCGTATTGCACCTGTACATGGCCGAGCGGATTTCCTCGACCCAGGCGTGCAAGCAGTTGGTGCGCAAAGCCCTGGGACGTTTCCGCCTGCCGTACCTGACGATCACCCCGACGTTCTCGATCTGCCCGGTGCACGGCTACCTGGCCGGTGAACATGAGTTCTGCCCCAAGTGCGACGAAGTGCTCGCCCTGGCCGCTGCGCGATAAAGCGTTTTTCAACCCTCAAGGAGCTACACCATGCAAACATCCCAGCCACAACGTCAGCGCTGCGAAGTCTGGACCCGGGTGATGGGTTACCACCGGCCGGTGTCGGCCTTCAACCCCGGCAAACAGTCCGAGCACAAGGAGCGTGTGCATTTCACTGAAGCGGCCGCCGTGGCCGGGCGCCAATGAGTCGAGCGCTACGGGTCGGGGGCCTGGTGCCCCTGACCACCCTCGACTATCCCGGCATGCTTGCCTGCGTGCTGTTTTGCCAGGGCTGTGCCTGGCGCTGCCGTTACTGCCACAACCCGGACCTGATCCCGCCGCGCGCAAGCACTGAGGTGGATTGGCGCCGGGTGTTGCTGTTTTTGCAACGGCGTCAGGATTTGCTCGACGCCGTGGTGTTCAGCGGCGGCGAACCGACCTTGCAGGAAGGCTTGCCGGCGGCCATGGATGAAGTGCGCGCGATGGGGTTTCGGGTCGGCCTGCACAGCGCGGGGATCAAACCGACCGGTTTTGCCAACGCGCTGCGCCATGCCGATTGGGTCGGTTTTGATGTGAAGGCGCTGGCCGAAGACTGCCGCTCGATCACCCAGGTCAAGGGCAGCGGCGCCGCCAACTGGCGCAGCCTGGAGGCCTTGCTGGCCAGTGGCGTGGACTACGAATGCCGCACCACGGTGCACTGGCACCTGATCGACCCCGCCCGCCTGCTACTGCTGGCCCAGCGTTTGCAAGCCAGTGGCGTAACGCGTTTCGCCGTGCAGCTGGTGCGCACGGCCAGCATGCTCGACCCGCACTTGGCGCGCGCGCCGGTACAGGCGGCACTGCCCGAGCTATGGGGCCGACTGCGGGCGTTATTCCCCGCGTTTGTACTGCGAGGGTGATGCACGCCCTCAACAGGATTTTTATAGATGCTGCCCATGTTGGGCAGGCTTTCATCAGGGATATCAGAATGAAGCAATTAACCACGGCTCAACGCATTGTCATCGGTTTCGCGATTGCGCCGTTGGCCCTGGTCGGCTTGGTGTTTTACGCCCTGCACGACCTGGCAACCCTCAAGCAGCAATCGGAACAGATCGTGCAACAGGACTGGCCGAAAATCGCGCCGATCATGGTGATTGCCACCGGTGTGCGCGATAACGGGCGCAACACCCGCGACCTGCTGATCGACCAGGACAACCCACAGGCCCAGGCCGCCATCGGCACTACGCGCCAGCGCATCACCGACGCTTTCGGCGCCCTCGAACCGCTGCTCGATACCGCTGAAGGCAAGGCCGCGTATGCCACCTTGAAAACCCATCGTGAAGCCTACGTGGCCGCGTTTACCCAGGTGCAGGCGCTGATCGAGACAGGGCGCCCGCGAGCAGGGGCTGGCGCAGCTCAAGCAACAGGTGATGCCGGCCGAACTGGAAGTGTTCAAGAGCCTGGATGCCCTGATGACCCTGCAGGGCCAGGTGTTCGCCGAGCGCCGGCAGGCGGCGCAGAGCCTGTATGACGAGGCGCGGCGCAACATGCTCGGGCTGTTCGTGCTGTGCCTGGCGCTGGTGATAACGGCTGCGGTGATGGTTACCCGCAGCGTGCTCCGGCCCTTGGGCGGCGAGCCGTCTGAAGCGGCGCGGGTGTTGAACCATATCGCCGAGGGCGACCTGACCATTGTGGTGCCCGTGGGCAACAGTGCCGAGGGCAGCGTGATGCGCAACCTGCACCGGATGCAGCAGAACCTGAACCAGATGGTGCGGCACATCGCGGCGTCGGTGGACGGCGTGGCCAGCTCCTCCGAGGAGCTGAGCGCGGTCAGCGGCCAGACCAGCAGCAGCTTGCAGGCCCAGGGCCAAGAGATCGAACAGGCCGCCACGGCGGTGAATCAAATGACCGCCGCGGTCGATGAAGTGGCGCGCAATGCCGTGAGCACCAGCGAGGCCTCGCGTCTGTCCGAGCAGACCGCCCAGCGCGGCCAGGCCCAGGTGCAGCAAACCGTGGCGTCGATCAACACCCTGGCCAACGGCGTGGTGGAAACCTGCGAACGCATCCAGCAACTGGCCGTGCGCGTGCAGGACATCAGCGGCGTGCTGGAGGTGATCCGCAGCATTGCCGACCAGACCAACCTGCTGGCCCTCAACGCCGCCATCGAAGCGGCCCGCGCCGGGGACGCCGGGCGCGGTTTTGCCGTGGTCGCCGATGAGGTACGTGCGCTGGCCCATCGCACTCAAACCTCGACCCAGGAGATCGAGCAGATGATCGGCAATATTCGCCATGACACCGAACACGCGGTGGCGGCGATGCACAGCAGCAGTGAGCGGGTGCAGACCACCTTGGGCGTGGCGCAGCGTTCGGGGGAAGCGTTGGAGGAGATCACTCGGTCTATTTCGCAGATCAACGAGCGCAACATGCTAATTGCCAGCGCCACCGAAGAGCAGGCGCTGGTGGCGCGGGAGGTGGATCGTAACCTGGTGGGGATTCGTAGTTTGTCCCAGCAGGTATTGCAGGGCGCATTGCATACAGAGACGGCAGGGCACGACTTGGCGGGGATGGCGGGGGCGCTGCATCAGATGGTGGCGCGGTTCAAGGTCTAGTAACCGACCGGTATTGTTCGTCGATCACAGTTCCACTGTGGGAGGGGGCTTGCTCCCGATGGGGGAGTGTCAGTGAGTGCATCGTTTGCTGACCCACTGCCATCGGGAGCAAGTCGAATCGTCGCACCGCCCCTCCCACAGGTGGATCTGCCTACATCGGGTGGACCTCAGTCTGTTGCGCCGTTCAAACGCGAGCCGTTACCCAAACAACGGATGGGTACTCATCCCCAAAACTGCAACCACCATCCAAATCCCACCACCCCGTTACTCACCAGAACACACAACCAAGCCGCCCACCGCGATTGCACCCCACCCAGCTGCCGCCACCCCAACCACAAACACCAGCCCATCGCGCCGAGCAAAATCGCCGCGCGAACCGGCTGCACCCAGCCCAACACCCACCCCTCATAGCGCAACAACTTCACCGTGGTCGCCGACAAGCCCAGGAACAACCCCGCACCACCCAAGGGCGTCAAGGTCAGGGCCAGGGGCCGAAACAGTGCGCGATCACCCGCTACGCGCGCGGCCAGGCGCAGCAGCAGCCAGCATCCGCCACCGAGCAGCAATGAGCTGCCCGCCAGATACAGCACGATGCAAACACCGTCGAGCCAACTGAAACTGTCATTGAGCTGCGGATAATGGGTCAGCAGCCACCACGGTGCATTGTCTTGCAGCGGCCATAGCCAATCATGGCTCACCAGCCATTCGGCCAGGCCCTGCTTGAGGGCGATGAACCACGGGCTGATGGTCCAGTGGAACGCGCCCATGGCCAAGCCGATCACGCCAAACAGCAGCAGCCGTGCATCCCACACCGAGCCGGGTTGGCGCGGTGCCTGGAGGATTTCCTGGTTGCACGAGCGCGCGATCAGTTGGACCGCCCCCCGTTGCCCGCTGCAGCGCCCGCACGCGTGGCACTCGCTGGCGCCTTGCAGGCGGCGGATGTCCAGCAGTGGCGCGCAGTTGGGTAATGGCAGGCGCGGGGCGCTATTGGCTTTCCAGCGTTGTTCATCCACCGCAAAGTGCACGGGCGCCAGGCGGGCGAGCAGGGCGAATACGCCGCTGACCGGGCACAGGTAGCGGCACCACACGCGTTTGCCGCGTACGAACAGCAGGCCGACGATCACCGCCGCCACGGTCGAGCCACCGAGGATCAGCAACGCAGCCTGAGCGTAGTCATACACGCTGATCAACTGGCCGTAGAGGGTGGTCAGACCAAAACCTACTGTGGGCCAGCCACCCCAGCGCAGCCAGTGTGGAATGCCCAGGCCACGGCCATGCCGGCTGGCCCATTCGCTCAATGAGCCTTCCGGGCAGAGCACGCCGCACCACAGGCGCCCGAATAACACCATCGACAGCAATACGAACGGCCACCAGACACCCCAGAACAGAAATTGTGCGAGCCGCGTCAGGTTGTCCAGCAGGCGCGCCTGGCTGTCCGGTAGCGGCAGCAGGGCGGGCACCACCAACAGCACGGCGTAGGCCAGCACCACCACCCATTGCACGGCGCGGATCAACCGGGCATGGCGGCGCATACCATCGCCCAGGGGCTGCAGCCAGTTCATGGCCGTGACCGGCGCAAGCCGTTGCCCACCGCCAACCAGTAGCCCAGCAGCACCAGCAAGGTGATCAGGCTGGGTGCGGCGCGGTAGCCGGCAAAGTCGGCGAGCAGCGCGCCCAGGCCATGGCTGTCACTGAGCAGGGCGCTGCTGTCCCAGCGGCTTTCGCCGACAGCGCTGTAGACCCAGTCGGGCATGTCCATGGCCAGCAGTTGCCCGCTGATGCGGTCCACGGCGGCGACCAGCAAGGCACCGCCCAACAGCAGCAACAGCGCTTCGCTGAGGGCAAAAAAGTGCGACCACGAGATAAAACGCCGACTGCTGCGCAACAACACCACCGTGAGACCGGCCAACACCAGGCCCAGCACGCCGCCGATGGCGAACAAGCCCAGCGCCGTATCGTGCAGCCGTGCGCCGGCACCGTACAGG
Organism: Pseudomonas sp. S3_A03; assembly: GCF_054668275.1. NCBI lineage: Bacteria > Pseudomonadati > Pseudomonadota > Gammaproteobacteria > Pseudomonadales > Pseudomonadaceae > Pseudomonas > Pseudomonas sp. S3_A03. The sequence continues at coordinate 1,506,388 of NZ_CP162753.1, read as the reverse complement.
AACACCACGGTTTCGCTGCCTTCGCGGCTCACCGCCAACAGCGCCAGCAGCATCAGCCCCCAACCGCCCTGATGGGCCAGGCGCTGGTCGGCTTCGCGTAGCAGGCTGTGCTTGAGCGTGGGCGCGTGGCGGTGCATCCAGAACACCATCTGCACCATCAACCCGCTGGCCAGCAGCGTCATCAGCGCTTGCAGCCATTCACCCTCGGCGCCGGTCATGGTGTCGCCGGCCCACAGCATCAACCCGGCCAGGCCCGCCGAACCCAGCAACCCCGCCAACACCCCGGCCCAAAGGAAACGGGCCAGGCGCGAATGGCCGCTCTGGCGGCTGATCCAGGCCTGCAAAATGCCGATCACCAACAGCGCTTCGACGCTTTCGCGCCACACAATAAACATCGCTTGATTCATCAACGGCTCCTAATCGGCGCGGATGCTGCCTTCGGGCAGTTGTGGGTTGAATTCATCGAAAAACGGGTACACGCCGGGTTGCAGGGGATGGATCACCACAAACGTGGTCACGCCGGGTGACAGCACTTTCTCCACGCGCAGCGGTGTGCTCTCGAATTCGGCAGGCCCAAGGCCCGTGTTCTTGAGCACGATCTTGAAGCGCTCGCCGGCCTTGACCACCAATTGCGGCGGGGTGAAATGACCGTCTTGCAGGCTCAGCTCATAGGTGGGCAGCGCTGCCGCCCACGCCGCGCCGTTCAGCAAAAAGCCGCCCAACAGCAGGGCGCGGCGCATCAGTAGCCGCCTTTTTTACCGATACCGGCATAGACGAATTCGTACTGCACCTCGCAGCGTTCGAACCAGGGCGCCACGCCGGTTTCCTTGTCGGTATGACGGCCCAGGGCGTGGTGACCGGTGGGCGGCAGCACGCTGAAGGTAAGGGTGTATTTGCCGGGGCCTTGCAGCTTGACGTTATCGCCATAGTGCGGCCCATCGTTGGCGACCATGGCGTGAAAGTCACCGCTGATTGGCGTATTGCTGCCCTGTTTTTTCAGCGAGAACGACAGGTTCAGATAGGGCACGAAACTGCCTTCCTGAAAGCCCTGGGCATTGTCCGCCGTGGCCCGCACATCGGCTTCCAGGTGCACGTCGGAGTCGGCGGTGGCGCGCATCATGCCGGCCGGGGCCATTTCAATCGGTTGCAGGTACACCGCGCCGATTTCCAGGCCGGGGCACTGTTGCGGTTCGCCGATGGGGTACTCCTTGGCGAGCGCCGCAGAGGTGGATAACAGCAGGGCGATGGGGAGCAGGGGGAGGGTACGCATAGGGGCTTCCAGACGGGTAAGTAAAGAGAGCCCGAGTCTAGGAAGGTCTGGCGTAAACAATAATGATTCTTGTCAAGTTCGCACGATATTTCATGCGTGCCAGGCTTGATATCGGTCAAGGCTGGGGGCGGGTATCAGGGCTAGGGTGGTGAGGTCGCCCTTCGGTAAGGAGCACTGCAATGGCCAAGCCTTTTCCGCTGCACCCCAAACACCCCGAACGCATCTGCTGGGGCTGTGATCGCTACTGCGGCGCCGCCGACCTGGCGTGCGGCAATGGCGCCGACCGCACCATGCACCCGGCCGAGATGCTCGGCGACGACTGGTACGAACACGGCGACTGGGGGCTGGCGCCCGAGCCGCCGAGTGCGGATGAGCCGTCAGCTGCCTGAGCGCGGTTTTTTCTGGGGTTCTTTATCGGAATCGGCAGGTTTGGAGGTCTTTTCCTGTTGTTTGTCGGTGTCCTGGGTTTTTTTGTCGCTGTCGGAAGGGCTGCTCGGGTAAGTCCCCGGCGGCAGGGCAGAACCGGCAGCGCTGTCGCCGGCCAAGGTGTTGGCCGCGCGTGTGGGGTTGTCACCAAACGCGGCGAGGGCGGGTGGACCGGACAGGGCTGTGAGGCAAAGAGCAAGCAGCATCCTTTGCACGTACTTCATGGTTCAATCCTCTTCCTCTTGATCAAGAACCGGAGCCTTTCCAACAACCGGCCCCGGTGGCGGAACCAGGCGACAAGCAGCGTCAGGCCGCTATCGACTTGGCGCTCATGGTTTTTTTATACGCAGCTTTCATGGCTTCCATTTCGGCACCCAGCTCTTCGAGTTGCGCTTTGCCCAGCAGTTTTTTCGCTTGAGGGAACATCTCGGTTTCCTCTTCTTCGATGTGATGCTCCAGCAACTCCTTGACCACCTTGACTCGGCCGGAAAACTCGGTGGTGGACGGTTCGGTTTGTTTAAGGTCAGGCAGTACCAGGGTGTCGACGGTGCGGTGCTCTTCCTTGGCTTCGTGGTACATGATGTCCTGTTCCTTGCCACCGGCTTTACGGAAGGCGGGGTAGAGAATCTCTTCTTCAAGCTTGGTGTGCAGGGTGATTTCCATCTCCAGCTTGGCCAGCAGCTCGGTGCGCTTTTTCACACCGCGCTCGGTGGACTCGCTCAGTTGGGTCAGCAGCGCTTTTACACGTTCGTGGTCGGCTTTGAGAAGGTCGATGGCATTCATGATGAAACCTCACAGACTGGGTTCGGGCGCGTCGAAGTGCGCGCCTCGTCTGGTAGAAGATTGCATCAGCTGTACCAACTTGAGCGATTACATAAATCGTATGCTTATCAATTGGTTAAGTAGGGGCGGTGCGGGTTGGGATCGTGCAGCTTGCATGGTCGTGGCCGCAGCGGATTGCATTACACCCTGAGCGCTTGATGCCCTCGGTGGGCAGCCACCACGCCCCTTGGTAAATCCGATGGAACCCTTGGCGCGGATGCTTGACTTAACCCATAGACCTCAGGAGGTGAATCATGCAATTGGAATATGTCTGGATCGGGTTGGCGGTGGTTCTGCTGCTGTTGGAATTGTGGGCGATCAATGTGGTACTGCGCAGTACCGGCGGCTGGGAGACCAAAGGGTTATGGTTGGTGATTCTGATTTTCGTGCCGTTGTTGGGGCTGATCGCCTGGGCGATGTTCGGGCCCAAGCGCGAGATGGCGCAACAGCGTAAAAGCTGAGGGTTGAAGCCTTTGGCAAACAGGCGCCCCATGGGGCGCCTGTTTGCGTTCAGGAGCGCCGCAATCAGCCGGCCAGCGCCTGGGCAATCGCCGTGTTGAACGCAGGCAGATCATCCGGCGTGCGCGAGGTGATCAAGGTCCAGCCATTGGCTTTGCATTCCTTGACCTGAGCGTCGACCCAACCGGCGGCGCCGGCGTTTTCCAGGTCGATGCGCACGCTTTTATACGAGGTCAGCGTCTTGCCCTGGACCACGCCCGCGTCGATCAATGTCCAGGGGCCGTGACAGATGGCCGCGATGGTCTTGCCGGCGTCGGCGAACTCTTTGATCAAGCGCAGCGCCGCAGCGTCCTGGCGCAGTGTGTCGGCGTTGACGGTACCGCCGGGAATGACCAGCGCGTCAAAATCGCTGCTCAGCACATCCGACAGTTGCACGTCGGATTCCACGGTCTTGTCTTTTTCGGTATCACCGACAAAGGTCTGGGTGGTACCGCCCTTGCTCGAACCGTGGGTCACGGTCGCGCCAAACTCGCGCAGTGCTTGCAGCGGCTTGACCAGCTCATCGCGCTCGATGCCGGTGTTGGAGGTGATGATGAGGATTTTCTTACCGTTGAGTTGCGAGCTCATGGTCGAGGGTCTCCTGGTCGGGGATTAATGGTCGTATTTGGCCTGCAGCTCCTTGGCCATTTTCAGATGGGCTTCAAGGGTGGGCAGGGTCTTGGTGGCGAATGCTTTCAGCTCGGCGTTATCCGAGGAAGCGGCTTCTTTCTTGAACAGCTCGACGGTTTTTTCATGAGCCGCCACCTGGTTGTTGGCGTAAGCCTTATCGAACGACTCGTCGCGCATTTCCAGGATGGCTTTCTTGGCCTTGTCGGTCAGGGCGGCATCATCCGGCACTTGGATATCGAGCTTTTTCGCCAGTGTCATCAGTTCCTGATTGGCCTTGGTGTGGTCGGTGACCATGTGTTGGGCGAAGGTCTTCACGTCGCCAGCGCTGCTTTTTTCCAGGGCCAGTTTGCCGGCCTCGATTTCGGTGATGCCACCTTCGGCCGCGTTGTCGACGAAGTCGTTGGAGGTGGCGGCCATGGCGGTGGACATTGCGCCGGCGACCAGTGCGAAGGTCAGGCCCATCTGTTTGATCAGCAGAGTAGTCATGGTGGTTCTCCTTGAACGTGGTGGGAGGCCGTTACCTGACTGTTGAGCGGATGCCTGGGCAAAAGGTTTAAATTTTTTTTGCGTTGATTTCGCGGCTGCAATTTCCTTGAACTATCGAAATACCCCAGGGCTCTGCTGCACAACGGTGCATGTTTTTTTGCGCCTCATTGCCTGGAGAGACTTCGTGACCGATCACAGAACTGCCGACAAAACATCCAACCCCATCAGCTCGGAACAAGCCCAGAAAGGCGCCGGCACCCCCGACAAGGACCAGGCGCTGGAGCGTCCAGATCCGAACACTGAAAGCGTCGACAAGGTGCTGACGCCCACGTCGATCAAGGACGCTGAGCGCCAGGCCGGTGCGATCAAAGAGCAAGCCGCCAAGGCTGAGCGCAAGCTGGGCCACTGAGGGGGATCGGCGCCACCGCCACGTCTAGCTACTCGACCTCAACCCGCAGCACTTCCAGCCCCAACTGCTCATACGCCTGCACGTTCGGCACATGCCACTCGGTAATCAACGTGTGAATACGGCTGCACGGCGCCACCACAAACGGCTCTACCGCGCCGAGTTTGTCCGCCATGGTTACCGCCACCACGTGGGAGGCGCTATCGAGCAAAGCTTGCTTGACCGCCACTTCATCAAAATGCAGCGAGCTCATGCCTACCTGCGGGTGCAGCGCGCACACGCCGGTAAACAGCAGGTCGGCCTTGATGCTCTGGATCAGGCGTATGGCGTCATGGCCGCCGGTGGAGAGGGTGGCCGGGTTGAGTTGGCCGCCAGCCAGAATCACCTTCACGTCACGATGATCAGCCAGGGCGATGGCGATCATCGGCGAAGCGGTGACCACGGTCAGGCGTATGGAGTGCGGCAGTGACTGGGCGATCTGCAGCGTAGTGGAACCGGAATCGAACAGCACAATCTGGCCGTCTTCGACTCGGTTTGCCGCCAGTTGCGCGAGGTGGCGCTTGGCAGCGTTGGTCTCGCCGACGCGGGTGAAGAAGTCCTTGCCGGTATCTTTGGGCCGAGGCAAAGCGCCCCCGTGGACCCGTTGCAACAGGCCGGCGGCGGCAAGCTCGCCAAGGTCACGGCGGATGGTGTCCTGGGACACGGCAAAGTGCTCGACCAATTGTGCAGCGGTGACTTTGCCGTCGCGTTCCAGCAGCAACAAGATCTTCTGTTTGCGCAGGGAAGGCAGGTCAATGGCTTGATGGGAGTTGTGCATGTTTATGCGCTATTTTGCGGGTTTGTGCGAGGTTAGTCTGCCGTCGCTATAAACGCAATGGCTGGTTGGGCGACCGTTGGCCGGTTACTCTCTGGGCTCAGTTCAGGGAGAGGTGACCTAGATGTCGTTGATCACAACCATCGAAGACTTACGCAGGCTGGCGCAAAAACGTGTTCCAAGGATGTTCTACGATTACGCCGATTCCGGTTCCTGGACTGAGAGTACCTACCGGGCTAATGAAAGCGATTTTGCCGCGATCAAATTCCGCCAGCGGGTGGCGCGCAATATTGATGAACGCTCGATCCGCGCCAGCATGCTCGGCCAGGACATGGCCATGCCGGTGGCGCTGGCGCCCACCGGCCTTGCGGGCATGCAGCATGCCGACGGCGAGATTCTCACCGCCCGCGCCGCCGCCGCGTTTGGCCTGCGCTACACCTTGTCGACCATGAGCATTTGCTCGCTTGAAGACATTGCCGAACACGTCGGCCAGCCGTTCTGGTTCCAGTTGTACGTGATGCGCGACCGCGCGTTTATCGAACAGTTGATCGAACGGGCCAAGGCCGCAGGCGTGGATGCCTTGGTGCTGACCCTGGATTTGCAGATCCTCGGGCAACGGCACAAGGACTTGATCAACGGCCTGTCGGCACCGCCCAGACTGACCCTGCCGAACATCCTCAACATGGCGACCAAACCGCGCTGGGTGATGGGCATGCTCGGTACCCGACGCCGTGGTTTCGGCAATATCGTCGGGCATGTGAAGGGCGTTGCGGACATGAGTTCGCTGTCGGCGTGGACCGCCCAGCAATTCGACCCGCGCCTGAGCTGGGACGATGTGGAATGGATCAAAAAATGCTGGGGCGGCAAGCTGATCATCAAGGGCATCCTTGATGTGGAAGACGCGCGCCTGGCCGCCAATTGCGGCGCGGATGCGTTGGTGGTGAGCAACCACGGTGGCCGTCAGCTGGATGGCGCGCCGTCGAGCATCAGCCAGTTGCCGGCGATTGTCGACGCGGTGGGCGAGCGTATTGAAGTGTGGCTTGACGGTGGCATCCGCTCCGGCCAGGACGTGCTCAAGGCGATGGCCTTGGGGGCCAAGGGCACCATGATCGGTCGGCCGCATTTGTACGGTTTGGGTGCCTTGGGCGAGGCGGGCGTGACGAAGGCCCTGGAGATCATCGCTCGGGAGTTGGACGTGTCGATGGCGCTCTGTGGGTATAACGATATACGCGATGTGAATCGCCAGATTTTGTTGCCGGGGACATATCCAGAAAGCAACGGATGAGCAAAAAAATCGTAAAAAAATAAAAAGAGTTGTCCACGAAAACCGTGGGTATCTCTGTGGATAACTTTGCGAACGCCCGGCTGGCTTGGCGATTTAACCTACGGTTAATATTTGATCAACTTTCGATTTGGGCCAGCATGGGCAGGGTTTGCGCTTGACAGCCAAGCGCGAAGCCAGTGCCGAAAAGCACTTTATGAGTCGCCTTTACGGCCTGTGGAGTGCGTGACAACCTGCGCCGGCATCCTGGCCTGCATCAGGTGGTCGAGTGCCTGGCGATAGCTGCGACCGGCCAGGCTCATGCTGTTGTTATGGCTGGCGCCGGGCACCAATAACAACCGCTTGGGTTCCTCGGCGGCTTCAAACAATTGCTGGCTGAAACGCGGCGGCACATAGCGGTCATCAAGACCGTGTACCACCAACAACGGCATATGGATGTCGGCAATCTTGTCGATGGAGTCGAATTTCTGCGACAGCAGCCAACGGACCGGCAACGAGGTGTTGGCCACCGCCGTGGCCACATCCGCCAGGGACGTGAAGGTGGATTCGATCACCAGCCCGCGCACCGGCAGCGGCGTCTGCTGGCCCAGTTCAACGGCCAGGTCGATGGCCACCGCGCCACCCAGCGAGTGCCCGTAGATCAGGCGCTTGCTCGGGTCCGGCTGCAGCAGCTTGAAGCGTTCCCAAGCGATGCGCGCGTCTTCGTATACCGTCGTTTCCGAAGGCAGGTCACCTTGGCTTTGGCCAAAGCCGCGATAATCGATGGCCAGCACCGAATAGCCGAGTGCATGCAATTGCTCGATGCGAAACAACTGCCCGGTAAGGTTCCAACGCACGCCGTGCAGATAGAGCACTGCCGGTGCATCTTTGTTGCCCGCCGGGTACCACCAGCCGTGAATGTTCTGCCCCGACTTGAAACTGGCGGGCTTGAGTTCGAATTCCTGCACGGCCTTGGGCAAACCGCTGTACCAACTGGCGGTGCCCGGCTCGATGCGGAACACCAGCTCACGCTCCTTTTGTTGCAACACGCTGCAACCCACCGGCAGGCCGACGATCAACAACGCCATGCACAGTAAGGGCAGCCAGCGCAGGCGCAGGCGCGGCAGAAAACGAGAAGACATGAAGGTACCCAGGTGAAGGTGAAGCAGGGGTTTTACCAGATGGCCTACACCCACAGGTATAAATTCGACAGCCGTTGAGGGTGATTGCTTGCAAAGTGTTACAGCGTTGACAATGCTCCCCACTTTGAACAAAAGGCCTGACCATGGACAACAGCCCCGTTCGCATCACCGCCGAACAAACCCTCTCGGACAACTGGTACCTCCTCAAGAAATACAGCTTCGACCTGCGCCGCCGCGACGGCAGCTGGCAGGCCCAGACCCGTGAGGTCTACGACCGTGGCAATGGCGCGACCATCCTGTTGTACAACCGCGAGCAGCGTACGGTGTTGCTGATTCGCCAATTCCGCATGCCCACGTTCGTCAATGACTACCCCGGCTACCTGATCGAGACAGCGGCCGGGTTGCTGGACAATGCCAGCCCCGAGGAACGTATTCGCCTGGAGGCGGAAGAAGAAACGGGCTACCGCGTGGGGCATGTGGAAAAAATCTATGCCGCGTTCATGAGCCCGGGCTCGGTGACTGAGCGAATTCATTTTTTTATCGGCGAGTATCAGCCGGCGGATCGAGTTGGCAGCGGTGGTGGGCTGGAAGAAGAGGGCGAGGATATCGAAGTGTTGGAGCTGGGGTTTGAGCAGGCGCTGGGCATGGTGCAGAGCGGGGAGATTGTGGATGGGAAGACGATTATGTTGTTGCAGCATTTGGAGTTGCGGATGTTGAAAGAGGGGTGGTGAATCGGCAAATTCGGTTGATCGGGTTGTTGGCTTGTGGAGAGCGGGTTTGCGCTGTGTGGGGCTGCGAAGCAGCCCTTGAGTGGGTGGTTGTTGTTTGCACTGACTTGAGTGGCGTTCACATATGTGTGGGATAGAGCTGGATTCTTATTGGGCTTATCTCAACAAAACCTGCCTTTACAGCCATCATCGTGGTGCTTTTAAGCTCTGGTGTTCAGGTCTCCTCAGGGTAGTTTAAGGGGAGCGTGGGCTATAATTTTGGCGTTTTTTTAGCGCTGCATTAATTGAGATTGTGTGAGCAGAAGCTGCTTAATCAGAGCCCTAATTGATTGCGCGGTAAACTTTAAAACAGGGGAGTCCCAGTCATGGTTTTTGACGACTTTTATTTGAAAGTGTCCTTTTACATCGAATGAAGGAAACCAGCCTACGTCAAGTAATAGTCCGTCTGGGTACACCACCTGAAGCATATCCTCCTTCAAGTTGTGTACTTGATCTTCAATCGCGGAGTCTTCCAGCAAAGAAAGATCATCGTAGGTGATGTTGCCTTGTATGAAGTCTAATGAAATCACTTGGTTAATCTCCGGAATTCTTGCTCTGAAATGGGGTGGCCGTGAATCGTTTTCGAGCTTAGTTCTACCCGGATCCAGCGACTTGGAGCCCCTCGCTTGCGCCTTGTAATGCAGCTCGCTTTTATAGTCGAAATGATAGAGGCAATGTGGGAGGCGTGTGTCATCCGTGACGTCTCGGCAGAGGGCAAGGCGTCGGAGTCTGCCGCAGCAAAAAGCGGCTGGATGAACGGTGGGAAAAATCAGAATGAGCTGACCGACGACGGGGAAAAAACGCCTGAACCCGCCTCAACGAGCTACACGAAAAAAACGACCCGACTGATTGCAGCAAGGGCTGAAAAAACACTCTCAAATAAAAATCGCTCTCATCCTTACCCGATTTTCCGACCTGGCCGTCATGGTTAATAGAACCTCCCTTACGCAGGATTTCCCATGTCGCGCCTCGCTCGTCCCTTGCATCCACTGGCCCTGTCAGTGGCGATGGCTTTTGCTGTTGTGCCGTTGCTGACTGTTCAGACTTCCGTCGCCGAAGAAAGCACCCAGGCTGTGCACAGCTTTCAGGTCCCGGCCGGTGACTTGAGCCAGGCGCTCAATAGCCTGGCCGAGCAGGCGGGGTTGGTGTTGGCATTTGATGCACGTTTGACCCGAGGCAAACGCAGCGATGGCCTGAGCGGGGAATACGCCATTGATGTGGCCCTGAACCAGTTGCTGGCCGGCAGTGGCCTGCAGGCTTTGAAGATCTCCGCCGACCGCTATCGCCTGGAGGCCATTGCGGATAACGGCGGCGCCATGGAGTTGCAGGCCACTACCATCAGCGGCGCCTACCAGGCCGAAAGCCCCACTGGGCCGGTGTCCGGTTATGTGGCGACGCGCAGCCTGTCGGGTACCAAGACCGACACCGCGTTGATCGAAACCCCGCAGTCGATCTCTATTGTCACCAAAGACCAGATGCGCGCGCAGAACGCCGAGAGCCTCAACCAGATCCTGCGCTACAGCGCTGCCGTGGTCCCGGAAACCCGTGGCGCGACGGCTTCGCGCCTGGACCAACTGACCATCCGTGGTTTCTCCCCGGCCACCTACCTCGATGGCCTGCGCATGCCATCGAGCCGTGACGCGTTGCCGCAAAAAGACGCCTTCGACCTGGAGCGCGTTGAAGTCCTGCGCGGCCCGGCGTCGGTGCTGTACGGGCAGGGCACGCCGAGCGGGGTGATCAACATGGTCACCAAGCGCCCGTTGGACACGCCGTTTCATGAAGTGGGCGTCGAATACGGCACCTTTGACAAAAAGCGCACCACCTTCGATTTGAGTGGGCCGATTGACGATCAGGGTGTTTATTCCTACCGGGTTGCCGGGCTTTTCGATGATGCGGACGGCCAGGTCGAGCACACGCAGACCCGCCGCCAGTCGCTGTCCACCGCTTTCACTTGGCGCCCTGATGACGCCACCTCGCTGACCTTGCTCGGGCATTTCCAAAAAGACCCCAAGGGTGCGTCCTACGGTTCGGTGCCGGCCTGGGGCTCGGTATTGCGCAGCCCGACGGGGCGCAGCATCGATGTGGACTTTTACGACGGCGAAAAGAGCTTCGAGAAGAGTGACCGCGAGTATTACTCCCTGGGCTATGCCTTCGAACATCACTTCGATGAGGTCTGGACGGTGCGCCAGAATGCGCGTTACCTGCGCAGCGAAGGCCAGTACCGCAGCCTCTACAACAACTACCTGATGGCGGATTATCGGACCATCCGCCGCTCGACCATCGCCACCGACGTGGACATGGACGCCTACACCCTCGACAACCAGGTGCAGGCCACATTCGACACCGGCCCGCTGCAGCACACTGTGTTGATGGGGCTCGATTATCAGAACACCCGCACCGACACCCTGTCGGGCTCAGGCACTTACACCGCCGGGCCGACCCTGGATATTTTCAACCCGGTCTACGGCGCGGCCGTTGCGGTACCGGCGTACACCACCGACGGCACGTCGCGCAGCGAACAGACCGGCGTGTACCTGCAAGAACAGCTCAAATGGGACAAATGGGTGCTGCTGCTGGGAGGGCGTTATGACTGGGCCAGCACCGATAGCAGCACCAAGACCCTGCGCACCGGGGCCAAGAGCCAGTCCTCCCTGGACAGCAAGGCCTTTACCGGCCGGGTCGGTCTGGTCTATCTGTTCGATAACGGCCTGGCGCCTTATGCCAGCTACTCGGAGTCGTTCAACCCGCAGTCGGGTACGGGGTATGGCGGTTCGGTATTCAAACCGACCGAAGGCAAGCAGTATGAGGTCGGTATCAAGTACCAGCCGCCGGGCAGCAATAGCTTTATTACTGCCGCGATCTTCGACCTGCGCCAGACCAACGTGCTCACCACCGACCCGGACCCCACCCACCTGTGCGGCACCGGGCGCTGCCAGAGCCAGGACGGCGAGGTGCAATCGCGTGGCTTTGAGCTGGAAGGCAAGGCCAGCCTCAACGACAACCTGGATATCACCGCGGCGTACGCTTACCTCGATAACCGCATCAGCCAATCCAACAGTACCGTGAGCTATGCGCCCATCAGCGACATCGGCGTAGGCCCGGCGATCAATGCCGAGGGCACCACCACTTACGCGGTGCCACGCCACACGGCCTCGGCGTGGGCGGATTACACCTTCCATGACGGCAACCTCAAGGGCTTCGGCATGGGCGCCGGTGCGCGTTATATCGGCTCCTCGTGGGGCGACACGGCCAATACCTTGAAAGTACCGGGTTACACCTTGTTCGATGCGGCGGTGCACTACGACATCAAGCACCTCCTCAACCTCAAGGACAACCTGCGCCTGGCGCTCAATGCCAGCAACCTGGCGAATAAAGAGTACGTCGCGTCGTGTTACTCGTACTCGTGGTGCTGGTATGGCTCCCAGCGCACGGTGCAGGCGAGCGCGACCTACCAATGGTAATGACGCGCCGATAAGGCAATTTAATGGCCCCTTTGTAACAAAATCCTCGCCAGAATCGCGTTCATTTTCAGGTGGTTAGGTGGGGATGCAAATGCGTAATGTTGGAATCATGCTGATCGCCTGCTCCCTGGCCGGCGGCGCGGCCGGTGTGCAGGCAAGGGAGCTGCGCGAGGGCGACAAGTACATGTGCAGTTGGGGCGCCGGCACCGCCGCCAGGGCCCAGGAACTCAAGCTGTCGGGGGTGTCGCTGTACGCCGCCCGGCAGAAGATCCAGACCCTTAAGTTCAATAAATCGTGGATGCGCATGATGGCCATGGGCATCACCGAGCAGACGTACGACAGCCGTTCAAGACTCAAGCCCGAAGCGATCCGCCAGAGCTTCTATCAAGATTGCGTGCGCTACAAAGTGGCGCGTAAATAGCGCCTGGTTATTGAGTTAATAACCCTCATATGTAAGCGGGTATATAAGCGGTAGTTGCACCAAAAAGTGGCATAAATAGGTTTCACTACCTTAAAAAACATGTGGTTATTGAAGGACTTACAGCGTTTAGAATCCGACGAAAGGATCAAAATAATCTTGTTACACGTTATTGCAGTGGTTACTATAGCTCCGCGTTCACCTCCCACGGTTTATGCATTTTTAAATCCCAAGTTTCCATCAGCTACTTGGGATTTTTTTTGCCTGCGATTTGCGCTCCGGCACTTTTGCCGCTGCTGACCATGCAGCCCCCGAGGGGTTGGACGGCATCCATGCCATATCGAACCTCATTGGCGAACTGCGCACCGAGATCAAGGCCGGGCGCCACGGGTTTGCGGTGCTGAGCTAGCCGTTGACGGTGCTGGTGGGGGCATCGGTTGCGCCGTAGTAACGCCAGCAGCAATGGCGATGCTCGGGCACGATCACGCAGCCGCTGAGGCTGACGATCAACAGGGCGGCAACCAGCATGGATAGACGACGGGACATGGTATTTCCTCTTGGTGTGCGCGGCGTTATTCCTTGAACGCCGCCACGGGGGAAAATCCGTCGCGATCCTTTCAAATATTTCATCAAGTCCCGCCAACACCCAGGCAATACTGCCCTCGACCCCCTGCCCGAAGAAAAATCCATGCCGCCGCGACGGATTTTTCGCTACCCGCCGTTCAACCCTACAGAGGCGTGTACGGGTACACGTCGATGAAGGAGTTGCCATGAAAGTCCTGACGCTATTGCGCTATGCCTTGCTTGCTCCACTGGCCTTTGCCGCGTTTGTCAGCACGCCGGCCTTTGCCCAGACCGAGATCATCATTCGCCAGGCACCGCCACCGCAGCGTGTGGAAGTGGTCCCGGTCGAGCGACCCGGTTACGCCTGGGACCGGGGGCACTGGCGCTGGGAAGGGCAGGGGTATGCGTGGGTGCCGGGCCACTGGCAGCCGGTGATGCGAAACGCACGCTGGGAGCCTGGCCACTGGGAAGCCCATGGCCCCAATTGGTATTGGCGTGAAGGGCATTGGGTCCGCTGATTTTTGGAACTGCCCGATTGAAAGACATTGATCCGGACGTTGAGCTGCTGGCGCGTATCGGCAACAACGAACCTGCCGCCGTCAACGAGATGGTCACGCGCAAGCTCCCGCGTTTGCTGGCGCTCGCCAGCCGGTTGCTGGGGGATGCCGACGAGGCCAAGGACGTGGCCCAGGAAAGTTTCCTGCGCATCTGGCGGCACGCCGCCGGTTGGCGCAGCGGCGAGGCGCGTTTCGATACGTGGTTGCACAGGGTGGCGCTCAACCTGTGCCACGACCGTTTGCGTCGGCGCAAAGAGCGACCTCTGCACGATAAAGACGTGCTTGAGTTGCCGGACAGCGCGCCATCGGCCGATGAGCAACTCGAAACCGCCGAGCGCAGCGCGCGCATGGCTGCCGCCTTGGCCGCGTTGCCCGAGCGCCAGCGCGAAGCCATTGTGTTGCAGTACTACCAGGAGCTGTCGAACATCGACGCCGCAGCCCTGATGAATATCAGCGTCGAGGCACTGGAAAGCCTGCTGTCGCGGGCCCGCCGCCAGTTGCGCAGCCAACTTGCCGACACACCCGGGCTTGCCCGCCCAGGAAGGGGAACCACATGACACTTGAACGCTTTGCCTACCTGGCCGATGCCTACGGCGCCGATCTGCGGCGCTGGCCTGCCGCTGAACAGGACGCGGCCCAAGCCCTGCTGGACAGCGGCAACCTTCACGCGCGCCAGACCCTGGCGACGGCGGGTTGGCTGGATCGGCAACTGGACAGCCATCAACCGGCATGCGCCGACCCGGCGCTGGCCCGGCGGATTCGTCAGTCGGCAACCGTACGCCGCTCTTTCTGGTCGCGCTATGCCGATTGGCTCTCGCCCGCGAGCCTTGTTGGCGCGGGCATCGCAGGCGTCGTCACCGGGATGTTGGTGGCGTCCTTGAGCATGCCGTTGCCCAGCCTGCCAGCCGAGATATTGCCCAGTGTCTTTGATCAGGGCGATGCGCAGGTCGTCTTCAACGTCAACGCGCAGGAAGCCGAACAATGACAGCCAGATCCCTTAAGCCTTGGTTGTTCGTGTCGGTGTTGCTCAACGTGTTTTTGATCGGTGGGGTAGGGGGCGGCCTTTATCACTGGATGACCGTTGCCGAGCCGGCTGAAGCGATGGTCAACCAACATGGGTTGCGCCAGGCCATGTTCAAGTTGCCGCCGCAGCGCCGCAAGGAATTGCGTCAACTGCTGCGGCACAACCGTGCCGACAGCCAGCCGCTGGTCATGGCCGGGCGTGAGGCGCGCATGGGCGTGATCAGGCAACTGCAGGCGCCGACCCTGGACCGCGACGTACTGGTGGCCGAACTGGCCAAGGCGCGCGAGGCGGATGCGGCGCTCAGGGCGTTGGTGGACACGACGTTGGCGCAGTTTGCCAGCGGGTTGCCTCAGGATGAGCGGCAAAAGCTGGTGGAGGCGTTGTATCTGCGCGGGCAGGCCAAAGGCAAGGCGCAGCAAGCGCTTGAAGCGGTGCATTGAGCGGCGAAAATATCCCAGCGCTTCGATCAACAATTCTTGATCGCCATCAAGCAGCTTTGCCTCCCCACCTTCCTATCATGGCCACCGCCAAGCCATGAGGAAGCGAGCATGTCAGAGACCTTCACCAAAGGCATGGCCAGGAATATTTACTTTGGAGGAAGCGTGTTCTTCTTCCTGATTTTCCTGGCCCTGACCTATCACACCGAACAAACCTTTCCCGCCCGCAGCAACGTTGACCAACTGACCGACGCGGTGGTGCGCGGCAAAGGCGTATGGGAGCGCAACAACTGCGTCGGCTGCCACACCTTACTGGGCGAAGGCGCGTACTTTGCGCCGGAGCTGGGCAATGTGTTCAAGCGCCGGGGCGGTGAAGAGGGCTTCAAACCGTTCCTGCATGCCTGGATGAAGATGCAGCCTCTGGGTGTGCCAGGACGCCGGGCCATGCCGCAATTCAACCTCAGCGACCAGGAGGTGGACGACATGGCGGAGTTCCTCAAGTGGAGCTCGAAGATCGATACCAATAACTGGCCACCGAACAAGGAGGGCTGAGCCATGCGCAGCGCCAATCCCTATCTGAAATTCCAATCCCAGGCCGTGGCCAAACCCTATTTTGTGTTTGCCTTGATGCTGTTTGTCGGCCAAGTGCTGTTCGGCCTGATCATGGGCCTGCAATACGTCGTGGGTGACTTCCTGTTCCCGCTGATCCCCTTCAACGTGGCGCGGATGGTTCATACCAACCTGCTGATCGTGTGGCTGTTGTTTGGCTTCATGGGCGCGGCTTATTACCTGGTGC
The DNA here is from genome assembly GCF_054668275.1 of Pseudomonas sp. S3_A03. Lineage (NCBI taxonomy): Bacteria > Pseudomonadati > Pseudomonadota > Gammaproteobacteria > Pseudomonadales > Pseudomonadaceae > Pseudomonas > Pseudomonas sp. S3_A03. Next base: position 1,490,609 of record NZ_CP162753.1, on the reverse strand, counting down.
CTGAAGAGGCCGACCGCGAACTGCATAGCCCCAAACTGGCGATCCTGTTGTTCTGGGTATTTGCGGTGGCGGGCGTATTGACCATCCTTGGCTACCTGCTGGTGCCCTATGCGGCGCTGGCCAAGCTGACCCACAACGAACTGCTGCCGACCATGGGGCGTGAGTTCCTGGAGCAGCCGACGCTCACCAAGATGGGCATTGTGGTGGTGTGCCTGGGCTTTTTGTACAACATCGGCATGACCCTGCTCAAAGGCCGCAAGACCACCGTGAGCATGGTGATGATGACCGGGCTGATCGGCCTCGCGGTGTTCTTCCTGTTCTCCTTCTACAACCCCGGCAACCTGGCGCGGGACAAGTTCTACTGGTGGTGGGTGGTGCACCTGTGGGTGGAAGGTGTGTGGGAATTGATCATGGGTTCGATGCTGGCGTTCGTGTTGATCAAGGTCACCGGCGTCGACCGCGAGGTGGTGGAGAAATGGCTGTACGTGATCATCGCCATGGCCTTGATCACCGGCATCATCGGCACCGGCCACCACTTCTTCTGGATCGGTGCACCGCAGGTGTGGCTGTGGGTCGGTTCGATCTTCTCGGCCCTCGAACCATTGCCGTTCCTGGCGATGGTGATGTTCGCCTTCACTATGGTCAAACGCCGCCGGCGCCAGCCCCCAACCGTGCGGCCACGTTGTGGGCCAAGGGCACCACCGTCACGGCATTCTTCGGCGCGGGGGTTTGGGGCTTTCTGCATACCTTGGCACCGGTCAACTTTTACACCCACGGCACCCAACTTACGGCGGCTCACGGGCATCTGGCGTTCTTCGGTGCCTACGCGATGATCGTGATGACCCTGATCAGCTACGCCATGCCGCGTCTGCGGGGGCTGGGTGAAGCGCCGGATGCGCGTGCGCAGGCGCTTGAGGTGTGGGGCTTCTGGATGATGGTGTTGTCGATGGTGATGATTACCCTGTTCCTCACCGCCGCGGGTGCCGTGCAGGTGTGGTTGCAACGCTGGCCGGTGGACGGTGTGGCGCTGCCGTTTATGGCCACGATGGATCATCTGAAGCTGTTGTTCTGGGCGCGGTTGGGCAGTGGTGTGGTGTTTTTGGTGGGGTTGCTTTGTTACCTGTATAGCTTTCGGCAGCGTGGTCGGGCGGCTGAAGCAGCGGTGCGGATCGTTTACTGAGGGTGCTGCGATTCAGATGGGGTTGAGGGGGGCCGTGGCGGCCTTAGGGCCGACCAGGTTCTTTGGGTGTGAGTACATATCCGTTGCTGCGGTAACGGCGGCTATGGGTTCCGCCCTTACGGCGGGTCACTTTTGGAAAGAGCCCAAAAGTAACCAAAAGGCTCTTGCCCCAACACTCGGCACCTCGCTTAGGCTCGGTGTGCCCTCACTCCGGCTTGAATCCGTGGGCCGCCGCCACGCGCCATCCATGGCGCGGGGCGGCTAACCCGGCGTCCTGCCGGGTTACCCACGGATTCAAGCCTGCGTTCGGCCAGCGTGTTTAACGGGGCGCCTAAGATCAAAAGCAAAAGCAAAAGCCAGATCAAAAGATTGCTGACTTCGTCAGCGGTTAAGGAAGTAGAAGCTGCACCGCGTACGCTTCACTGATCAGGTCGGCTCTAAGGCCGCCTCGCTTTGTTTTTGATTTGGAGCGCCCCGTTAACCACGCTGGCCGGAATTCGATAGTGATTTGGGGGGTAAACCGGCAGGGATGCCGGTTTAGCCGCCCCGCGCCATGGATGGCGCGTGGCGGCGGCCCCCCAAATCCTGTCGGATTACGGGCACACCGAGCCTGGGCGAGGTGCCGAGTGGTGGGGCGAAGCGTTTTTGGTTACTTTTGGCGCTTTTCCAAAAGTGACCCGCTGTAAGAGCGGAACCCTAAGCAGCCGTTACCGCAGCAACGGATATGTACTCACACCCAAAGAACCTGGTCGGCCCTAAGGCCGCCACGCCCCTCCCAAGCCACCTTTGAATCACCGCGTCCCTGTTGTCACCCTCCCAACAATCGGAGCACACCCAATGGCCTTTACCCTGGAACTGGAAGAGTGGGTCGGCAGCGCCTGGCACCGCTTCATCACGCGCCGCGCCAGTGTGGCCTTCCCCGAAGCGCAGGTTCAATTGGCCGACCACCAGCGCAGCCTCGCCCTGCTGTTTCGCGCCCTCGGCGGTGCCGCCGGTATCACCCTGGAAGCCGCCGCCGAGCGCGATCTGCTGCTGCGGCGCAATGTGCTGATGCGCATCGCCGGCACCTGCAAGCAAGCACCGTTGGCCAGCTGTGACGGCAGTCGTCTGCGCCTGCCGGCGAGCCTCGCGGTGTTCCCCCAGGCCGCGCTGAACCGCGAACTCTACCGGTGGCTGGCGCTGCTGGCGGCGCAGTCGGGGCCGATGACACAGTGGGCACGCGACAACCAGCGCTGGACCTGGCTGCTGTTGCAGCGTTACCCGGCACTGCGGCCCAGCTACCGGCGCCTGGTGGACGCGCACATTGCCCTGCGCCCTGAACCCGCCAGCTTGCCCCCCGACGAAGCGGCCGTGGAAAAAGCCTTGCGCAAGGCCCTGCGCGAGCCCGGCAGCGTGCGCCATGTGCCGCGCAGCGAGCGGGCCGCCTGGCCGTTGCCCCTGTGGTTGTACCCGCCCTTGCAACTGGACACGCCCCAGGGCGGCGCCCTGGATGACGACGGCGAAGACCTGGCGACCCCGCCAGGCCAACAAACCGGCGCCCCCAAGCGCGCCACGCGCCTGGACGACAACAGCCGCGACGGCGGCCTATTGGTGGTGCGCCTGGAAAACCTGTTCAGTTGGACCGAGCACATCGACCTTGATCGCTGGTCCGACGACAGCCAGGACCCGGACGCCGCACGCGTCGCCGAAGACCTCGACCAGTTGAGCCTGTCGCGCCAGCGCGTGCGCAAGAGTGGCGGCCTGAAACTGCACCTGGACCTGCCACCGGCCGACGTCGACGATATCCCTCTGGGCGAGGGCATCAAATTGCCCGAGTGGGACTACCGTCAACAACGCCTGCAAGACGGCTTCGTCAACCTGCAACTGATGCAACCGCGCGACGCGCAACCCCAGCCGTTGCCGCAGCGTCTGGTTGCCCAGGCCCGGCGGCTGCGCCGGCAATTCCAGCACTTGCGCACTGACCGCCAGTGGCAACGCCAGCAACCCCAGGGCACGGAGCTCGACGTGCAAGCCTGGCTGGATTTTCATGTGCAGCGTCAGCACGGTGCCTGTGCCGAGCGCGGCCTGTTCATGGAGCAGCGCCACACCCACCGCGACCTGGCATGCCTGCTGCTGGCGGATCTGTCGATGTCCACCGATGCGCACTTGAACGATACGCAAAAGGTCATCGACGTGATTCGCGACAGCCTGCTGCTGTTCGCTGAAAGCCTGGCGGGGGCGGGGGATCGGTTTGCGCTGTACGGCTTCTCATCATTGCGCCGGCACCAGGTGCGCCTGCAGGCGCTCAAGGCATTCCAGCAACCTTACGATGATCAAATACGCGGGGCGATCCAAGGGCTGAAACCGGGTTATTACACCCGCATGGGCGCGGCGATTCGCCAGGCCACGAACCTGCTGGGCGCATGCCGGCAGCGGCGCAAATTGCTGTTGCTGCTCACCGACGGAAAACCCAATGACCTGGACCTGTACGAAGGCCGCTATGGCGTGGAAGACACCCGCCAGGCGGTGCTGGAGGCGCGGCGCCAAGGCTTGGTGCCGTTTTGCATCACCATCGACAAACAGGCCGGCGACTATGTGCCGTACATGTTCGGCGCCCACGGTTTTACCTTGATCCGCCAGCCCGAACAGTTACCGCAGCGCTTGCCGCAGCTGTACCGCCAACTCACCGAACGTCAGTAGAAACTGCGCGGCAGCCAGAAGAACATGGCGATGCAAAACAGCGTGAGGCCCAGGCAAAACCATTGGAAGCGACTCAGCCGCCGCGCCTGGGTGACGGCTTCGGAGGCGGGCAGGGGCATCGCGCAGCGTTCGCAGGTGTCGCGCTGCTCGGCATTGCGCTGTTGGCAATACAGGCACTTTTTCACTCAAATTGCTCCAGGCGCGGGCGGTCGAGTATGGCGATGTGGCGACCGTCCTGAGTGATGATCCGTTCGTCGATCAAGCGTCGGATAATCCGTGAGAACGTTTCCGGCTGGATCGACAAGTGCCCGGCGATCAATTGCTTGGCCATGGGCAACTCGAAGCGCGTCGCGTCGGCGTGCAGGTGCATCAGTTGGGTCAACAGGTAGCGCACCACGCGGTGGGTGGCATTTTTCAGCGACAGGGTTTCGATCTCATTGACGCGCTGATGCAGGCGCACGGACAACTTGGCCAGCAGGGCAAACGTGAGGCGGCTGTTGCTCTGCAGCAGGCGCATGTACGTGGCGTTGGACAGGCGATACAGCTGGGTGGGGCACACCGCTTCGGCACACGCCACGTAGTTGGGGGTGTCCATCAGCATCATCGCTTCGGCGAAGGTCTGGCGCTCGCCGATGACCTCGAACACTTTCTCCTGGCCGTCCGGGGTCAGACGGTAGATCTTCACCGCGCCGGCAATCACAAAATAGAACGCGTCGGCGGGCTCGCCCTGGCGAAACAACGGCTCGCCTTTGTCGACGCTGAGCAATTGGCTGCTGCTCATCAGCTCATTGAGTTGGGCCTCGTCCATGGGCTCGAACAGGTGATGGCTGCGCAGGATCTGGTGATGGACACGATGGAGCACCATCATTACCTCGGTACACAAGGGGGGAAGGGGCTCAAGGTTAATCCAGGGCGCCTTGGCGCAGCTTGATCTGCGACAAGGGCAACGCCCGCGCACCGGCGCAAAATTCGCGTAATGATGAGTGGAGGAGCCGTGGCATGCACGTACTGGATCGGCGCAAGGCAATGTCGATTACCCCGTTGTTTCGCTTGGCCTTCCGGCCATTTTTCCTCGGCGCGTGCCTGTTGGCGGCGCTGGCGATTCCCTTGTGGTTGCTGGCCCTGGGTGGCGCCACCGGCGGTTGGCAGCCGGCCGGCGGCTGGCTGGCGTGGCATCGGCATGAGTTGCTGTTTGGCTTTGGCGTGGCAACGATCGCCGGGTTCCTGCTCACGGCCGTGCAGACCTGGACCGGTCGCCCCGGCCTCAGCGGCGGGCCGTTGGCGGCGCTGGCCGGGCTGTGGCTGGCGGCGCGGCTGGGCTGGTTGCTGAACCTGCCATGGCCGTTGCTGGCGCTGCTGGAACTGAGTTTCCCGCTGGCCGTGGCCGGGGTGATGGGGTGGACACTGTGGCAGGTACGGCAGAAGCGTAACTACCCGATTGTGCTGGTGCTGGTACTGCTGGCCGTGGCGGATGGGATTTCGCTGTACGGGCTGTTGCGCCAGGACGATGGCTGGCAGCGCCAGTCGGTGCTCACCGGGTTATGGCTGGTGGCGGCGATGATGGGCCTGATCGGCGGCCGCGTGATTCCGTTTTTTACCCAGCGCGGGCTGGGCCGGGTCGAGGCGGTAAAACCCTGGCCCTGGCTTGATCACCTGTTATTGGGCGGCGCGATCCTGGTGGCGCTGGCCTATGCCGCAGGTCTGGCGGCTGCGCCCGGAGTGTGGCTTGGCGGCTTGTTCGCCGTCCTGGGCCTTGGCCATCTGTTGCGCCTGGCGCGTTGGCATGATCGTGGCCTGTGGCGCGTGCCGCTGCTGTGGTCGTTGCACCTGGCGTATGCCTGGCTGGCACTGGCGTGCCTGGGCATGGCGCTGTGGCACTTGGGGGCGCCGCTCAACCCGAGCCTGGCGGTGCATGCGCTGACCGTAGGCGCCATGGGCGGTTTGATCCTGGCGATGATCGCGCGGGTCAGCCTGGGCCACACCGGCCGGCCCTTGCAGCCGCCAAGCGGAATGACCCTGGCCTTTGTGCTGCTGAACCTGGCGTGTGTCTGCCGGGTGTTGATGGTGCCGGTGTGGCCGGTGGCGGCGTTGTGGTTGGCCGGCCTGTGCTGGTCCGTCGGCCTGGGGTTGTACCTGTGGCGTTATGGGCCGATGTTGTGGCAGGCGCGCGTCGACGGGCACCCCGGTTAGGAGAACCCCATGCTGTATTCGTGGCTGTTGATTGTGCATCTGCTGGCGGCCGTCGCCTTTATCGGCACGCTGTTTTTTGAAGTGGTGATTTGGCATAGCGCCCGGGAAGAACTGGCCTGGTCGGCGCAGTTCACCGCCGAGCAGGCAATTGCCCGGCGTTCACGCCAGGTACTGCATGGCGTGGTGGTGCTGCTGTACGGCGCGGGCATCGGTTTGGCCTGGCACTATTGGGGCATGCCGTGGACCGGACGTTTTGCGCTGCTGTTGAGCCTGAAAATCACCCTGGCCCTGAGCATCATCGGCCATTACGTGTTGCTGGCGTACTGGCTGACCCACCAACGCCTGAGCCCCCGGCGCGCGGTGTGGATCCGGCGCAGCATCCTGCTGCATATGGTGTTGATCGTGATCCTGGCCAAGTCGTTGTGGTAGCGGTTGTGCGGCGTCATGCCGCGCACGAATGTTGATCGCGATCAAGGGATAACGCAGCGGCAGTTCCCACACTGTGGCGAACTTTCTGGAGGACCGCGCCATGCCCCTGTCTCTTGCACAATTGCGCCGCAACTACACCCTGTATGGCTTGAGGGACGACCTGGTACAGGACGATCCCGTGGCACTGTTTGGCCAGTGGCTCGATCAGGCGCGCAAGACCGAAGTGCCCCCGGCCGAGGCCAACAGCATGGCCCTGGCCACGGTCGACCGTGACGGGCATGCCCATTGCCGCATCCTGTTGCTTAAGGGCTTTCGCGCTGACGGTTTTTTCTTCTTTGGCCATTATCAGAGCGCCAAGGGCCAGGAGCTGGCGAGCAATCCCCACGCCGCCATGACGTTTTTCTGGCCGGGGCTTGAGCGCCAGGTGCGCGTCGAAGGCCCGGTGGTACGGGCGGATGCGCAGCTGTCGGACGACTATTTCGACGCCCGTCCCGCCGCCAGCCAGTTGGGCGCCTGGGCCTCGCCGCAAAGCCAGCCGCTTGGCCATCGCAGCGAACTGGAAAGCCGCTTGCGCGAGGTCACCGAGCGTTTCGCCGGCCATCGCCCGCCACGGCCCGAGCATTGGGGTGGCTACTGCCTGCAACCGCGGCGCATCGAGTTCTGGCAAGGCCGCCCCGACCGCCTGCATGACCGTCTCGACTATCGCCTGCACGATGGCGCATGGCAGCGCACACGCCTCGCCCCCTAACGGCATACCTCCTCCGAGGAATAGGCCCTGCGCCCATTGCGGTGCAGGCTGACGACTACTTTTCTGACGTTTGGAGCCTCCATCATGGCCCATTTGAAACAACGGCATTTCGTCCCCCTGAACATCGCCGTACTGACCATCAGCGACACCCGCACCCTCGACACGGATACCTCCGGCCAGACCCTGGTGGACCGCTTGCTGGGCGCCGGGCATGTGTTGGTGGACCGTGGTTTGGTGACGGACGATATCTACCAGATCCGCGCGCAGGTCTCCCTGTGGATCGCCGACCCGGAGGTGCAAGTGGTGCTGATGACCGGCGGCACCGGCTTCACGGCGCGCGACAACACGCCTCAAGCGGTACTGGCGTTATTGGATAAACAGGTCGACGGCTTTGGCGAGCTGTTCCGCCAGGTGTCGCTGGCCGAGATCGGCATGTCGACCCTGCAATCGCGTGCCCTGGCCGGCATGAGCAACGGCGTGTTGGTGTGTTGCCTGCCCGGCTCGCCTGGCGCCTGTCGCACCGCGTGGGACCAGATCCTGCTCAGCCAACTGGACAGTCGCACCGGCCCGTGCAATTTCGTGCCGCACCTTAAACCGCAGGCCGCTCAAGTACTCGGCGTCTGCGAGGCGCGGTCATGAGCGTGTGCGACAGCGGCGACTTGCTGGCGGTGGACGCCGCCATCGAGCAGTTGCTGGCCCAGGCGCCGCCGCCACCGTCCACCGAAGTCATTGCGTTGGGCCAGGCCCTTGGCCGGGTGACCGCCGAAGAGGTGTTCTCGCCTCTGGACCTGCCGGGCTGGGACAACAGCGCCATGGACGGCTACGCCCTGCGTGCCTTTGATGTGCCGGAGCAGGGCGGTTACCTGATGCTGGCCGGGCGGATCGCCGCCGGTCACAGCAGCGATGTGCCGTTGCAAGCCGGGCAAACCGTGCGGATCTTTACCGGTGCGCCACTGCCGCCTGGTGCTGACAGTGTCGTGCCCCAAGAGCGTTGCCGTGTGTATGGCCAGCGCATCTGGTGCCCGCCGTTGCGCCTGGGTGAACACGTGCGCAAGCGTGGCGAAGAACTGCAACGCGGCCAGCGCGTGTTGAGTGCCGGAAGGCGTCTGCGCGCCCAGGAAATCGGCTTGTTGGCGGCGGCGGGCATCGGGCGGGTCAAGGTCTACCGGCCGCTGCGGGTGTGCCTGCTCAGCAGCGGCGATGAACTACGCGAACCTGGCCAGCCGCTGGCGCCGGGGCAGATTTACAACAGCAACCGTCACCTGGTCGCTGCGTTACTGCGCGGTTGGGGCGTGGAGGTGCATGACTACGGCGTGATGGCCGACGCCCTGGCGGCCAGCCGCGACGCCTTGGTGCTGGCGTCGTCCGAGTGCGACCTGCTGCTGACCACGGGCGGCGTGTCGGTGGGCGAGGAGGACCATCTCAAACAGGCGATTCAGGCATTGGGCAATGTGGATTTCTGGCGCCTGGCGATCCAGCCCGGCAAGCCCCTGGCCTTTGGCCGCGTGGCCGGCAAACCCTGGATCGGCCTGCCCGGCAACCCCACCGCCGCGCTGGTTACCGCGCTGGTGGTGGTGCGTCCGTTTTTGCTGCGCGCCCAAGGCGCGGAGCGGGTGCTGCCGGTGCCGGTCAACGTGATGGCCGGCTTTGAATGGCTTAAGCCCAACAAGCGTCGCCAATACCTGCGTGCCCGCTTGAAACCAGGCGTGGATGGGCAATTGCGCGCCATCCTTCACCCCCAGCAAAGCTCGGCGATGCTCACGGCGGCGTGTTGGGCCGATGGCCTGGTGATAATCGAGTGCGAGCAACAAGTGCTCAAGGGCGCGCCGGTCGCGTTCGTGTCGTTTGCCGATTTTGAATAAGGAGCTGTGATGCAACTGGTCTGCCCGGCAGGCAACCTGCCCGCCCTCAAAGCCGCTGTGCGCCAAGGTGCCGACGCGGTGTACGTGGGGTTTCGCGATGACACCAATGCCCGACATTTTGCCGGATTGAACATGGACGACAAGCAGTTCGACGCCGCCGTCGCGCATATCCGCCAACACCAGCGCAAGCTCTACGTGGCGGTCAACACTTACCCGCAACCGAAGATCTGGCCGCGCTGGCAACGTGCGGTGGACCGCGCCGCCGACCATGGCGTGGATGCGCTGATCGCCGCCGACCCCGGCGTGCTCGGCTACGCGGCCGAGCGCCATCCGCAGATGGCGTTGCACCTGTCGGTGCAGGGTTCGGCCACCCATGCGGCGGCGCTCAAATTCTACGCCGAGCGCTACGGTATTCGCCGCGCGGTGTTGCCACGGGTGCTGTCGCTGGCGCAGGTCAAGCAAGTGGCGGCCAGCAGCACGGTGCCCATCGAAGTCTTCGGCTTTGGCAGCCTGTGCATCATGGCGGAAGGGCGTTGCCACCTGTCTTCTTACATCACCGGCGAGTCGCCCAACCTGTGCGGCGTATGCTCGCCGGCCAAGGCGGTGCGCTGGAGCGACGACGCCGAGGGCCTCAGCGCACGTCTGAGCGAAGTGCTGATCGACCGCTACACCCCCACCGAACCCGCCGGCTACCCGACCCTGTGCAAGGGCCGCTTCCTGGTTGGCGGCAAGCGCTTTCATGCGTTGGAAGAACCCACCAGCCTCGACACTCTGGACCTGTTGCCCGAGCTCAGTGCGATTGGCGTGGCAGCGATAAAAATCGAGGGCCGCCAACGCAGCCCGGCCTATGTGGAGCAAGTCACCCGCGTGTGGCGCGCGGCGCTCGACGCGTACCGCGGCGCCCCGGCCAACTTTGTGGTGCAGGAGCCGTGGCGACGCGCGCTCGCCGGGCTTTCCGAAGGCAGCCAGACCACTCTGGGGGCTTACCACCGTGCATGGCAATGAGGAAAAATCGATGAAACTCAGCCTCGGACCGGTGCTGTTTTATTGGGATAAGGACCACCTGGGGCGCTTTTATGCCGACATGGCCGGCTTGCCCCTGGACGTGATCTACCTGGGCGAAACCGTGTGCTCCAAGCGCCGTGCGTTTTCCCTGGACCATTGGCTGGGCCTGGGCCGTGAGCTGCAGGCGTGCAGCTCGGCGCAAATCGTGCTGTCGAGCCTGACCCTGATCGAAGCCGCCTCGGAACTCTCCAGCCTGCGCCGCCTGTGCGACAACGGCCAATTGTTGGTGGAGGCCAACGACATGGGCGCGGTGCAATTGCTGATCGAACGCAACCTGCCCTTTGTCGGTGGCCCGGCGCTCAACCTCTACAACGGCCACGCCCTGGTGCAACTGCTCGATGCCGGCATGCAGCGCTGGGTGCCGCCGGTGGAATGTTCCCAAGGCCTGATCGCCGATGTGCTGGCGCAAGTGCGCGAACTGGGCCGGCCGTTGCCCGAGGTGGAAATCTTCGCCTACGGCCATCTACCCCTGGCCTACTCGGCGCGCTGCTTTACCGCCCGTGCCGAAAACCGCCCCAAGGACGATTGCCAGTTCTGCTGCCTCAACTACCCCGACGGCATGGCCCTGACCAGTCAGGAGGGGCAGCCGTTGTTTACCCTGAACGGCATACAGACCCTGTCCGCCGACGTCACCAACTTGCTGGCTGATTATCCCGCGTTGGTGCATTGCGGCGCCGACCTGCTGCGCCTGAGCCCGCGGGCCGAAGGCATGATCGAGGTGGTACGCGCCTTCGACCAGGTGCGCCAGGGCGCCACGCCGCCATTGTTTGTCGAAGGCTGCAACGGCTACTGGCATGGCCAGGCCGGCATGCTGCGGGTCGAGGAGGTGGGGCTGTGCTAAGTCGCAAACAATGGCTGCTCAAGGGGGCGGACCGCGTGTTGCCGCTGATCCGCCGTGTGCCGTTCGGCATGCAGCGGCTGGCCTTGCAACAGGCCCTCAACCGCTGCCTGGCCGAGCCGTTGCGCGAGGGCGGCTTCGACCTGCTACGTGGGCGCTGGCTGTGTTTACGCATTCCGGACCTGGGGTTGTGCTGGTACCTGACCCTCGGGCGTGACGGGCTGCGCATCGCGCAACAGGCTGAGGCGCAGGTGACTATCCGTGGCAACTGGCGCGAGTTTTTGTTGCTGGCCAGCCGGCAGGAGGATCCGGATACGTTGTTTTTTCGGCGACGCTTGGTGATCGAAGGCGACACGGAGCTGGGGCTGGGGTTGAAGAACCTGATTGATAGTCTGGACCCCGACGTGCTGCCCGGCTGGCTGTGGCGGGGGTTGGAAAGGGCTGGGCGAGGCGTGGCGGTTTGATCGGCTGGGTAGACGCTGCGTTGCAGGGCATAATCGGCCCGATCACCCAATGCCGCGCCACGAACCTGACAAGGAAGCCCCGATGATTGATCCCCAAGTCCTACACCAACTGGCCCCCAATGGCGTGCTGCGTGCCGCCATCAATTTCGGTAACCCGGTACTCGCCCAACGCGGTCCACATGGCGAGCCCCAGGGTGTCAGCGTGGTGCTCGCCAATGCACTGGCCGAGGCGCTGGGTGTCACGCTGGAATTGATCACCTTCGAGGCGGCGGGCAAGGTCTTCGCCGCGTTGGCCGATGATGTGTGGCGCGTGGCGTTCCTCGCCATCGAGCCGGTGCGTGAACGGGAGATCGCCTTCAGCACGCCGTACGTAGCGATCAAGGGAACCTGCCTGGTGCCGGCCAATTCGCCGCTGACCCACGCTGCGCAGTTGGACGCACCGGGCACGCGTATCGCCGTGGGCCAGGGGGCCGCCTACGATTTGTACCTGAGCCGTACGCTGCAACACGCCGAACTGGTGCGTGCGCCGACGTCCGCGGCTGCGGTGGACTGGTTTATCGAACAGCGCCTGGAGGCGGCAGCCGGTGTGCGGGATTTCTTGCGTACCCGGGTTTCGGAGCAATGGCGCCTACTGGAGGATGACTTCATGACCATCCGCCAAGCCATGGCGGTACCGGTGGCTCATGCGGCGGCTGCCGCGTTCGTCAATTCCTTTGTCGAACGGCAAAAAGCCAACGGTGAGGTGAAACGAGGGTTGCTGGGCAGCGGGCAGAGCGCTGAACTACAGGCGTCGTAGAAAGGATTTGACGATGTGCCGGGTGGCGTCGGTGGTGTCCAGTTGCTCCAGGGCGTTATAGGCATGCCACTGGCAGTCGACGATTTCGTTGCAAGGCCGCGCTTCGTCGATATTGATTACCGAGGCTTCAAACACATGGTGCAGCGTGTCGCGCGCCTTCAGCTCTTGCAAGTACAGCAACCCGTCAACGTTCAGCCCGGTTTCTTCTTCCAACTCGCGCTCGGCGGCGCCCACCGGGCGTTCGTCGCGTTCGACCTTGCCGCCGGGCAAGGCCCATTTCGATCTGGCCTTGCGCACGAAGAGGATATGCCCCTCGTTTTCGCAAATAACCGTTGCCCTGATTTTCATCGTCTGTGCCCCCGCAGCGGGATGAGTGTCACAAAAGTGTAATGCAATTGTCATGCTAAGTGGTTATGGCGCGCGGGCGCCTGTATGTGGATACTGCCCGACGGACCAAAACGCACGAGGAAAACTGATGAGCACCGTACGCTGGGGCATGATCGGCTGTGGCAGTGTCACTGAGGTAAAGAGTGGACCCGCTTTCTACAAAGCGCCAGGTTCGGCCCTGGTAGCGGTGATGGGGCGCCGTGAGGCCGCAGTGCGCGATTATGCTGCACGCCATGGCATTGCCCGTTTCTATACCGACGCTCAGGCACTGATCAACGACCCCCAAGTGGACGCGGTGTACATCGCCACGCCGCCTGACAGCCACCTGGAATACAGCTTGATGGTGGCGGCCGCCGGCAAACATTGCTGCGTCGAGAAGCCGATGGCGCTGAATGCCGAACAGAGCGCATTGATGCAACGCACCTTTGAGCGCGCCGGCCTGCACCTGTTTGTGTCTTACTATCGCCGCTCGCTGCCACGTTTCCAGCAAGTGCGCGAGTGGCTGCGGAAAGGGCGCATCGGCGAGTTGCGCCACCTCACCTGGACCTTATGCAAACCGCTGGCTGCCGAGGATGCCAGCGCCGCCAACTGGCGCACCGACCCGCTGATTGCCGGGGGTGGCTACTTTGCCGACCTGGCCAGCCATGGCTTTGACCTGTTCCAGTACCTGGCCGGAGACATCATTGAAGTCTCGGGCTTTACCGCGCGCCAGGCCGGACGCTATGCCGCCGAAGACGCGGTGACGGCGTGCTGGACGTTCAGCTCCGGCGCGTTGGGCATGGGCTGCTGGAACTTTGTCGCGGATCGCCGTGAGGATTGGGTCGAGTTGGTCGGCAGTCGCGGGCGTATCCGCTTTTCGGTGTTCGAAGACCAACCGCTGCACCTGGAAGGCGAGACCCACGAAGTGCTGGAAGTGCCATGCCACGCCCATATCCAGTGGCACCATGTGGTGGCCATGAACGCGCATATTCGCGGTGAAGCCGAGCATCCGTCGCTGGCGATCGAAGCGCTGAAGACCGACCGGATCCTGGACAAGGTGCTGCAACGTAACCCCTATTTGCCTGGGTAGTCGTGGTTGGCTGGTTTTTTTTCAAGGAATTGGACGGATGAAATATTGGATCGCGTTGTGGCTCGTAGTTGCCACCAGCGCAATGGCTGCCCCGCGCAACCAGGGTGCGCCTGGGGAGTTTGATTTTTATGTGTTGTCGTTGTCATGGTCGCCGACGTTCTGCCTGACGCACCCCGACAACGAACAGTGTTCAGGCAAGGGTTACGGTTTCGTACTGCACGGGTTATGGCCGCAATACGCACGGGGCGGGTGGCCGGCCTCCTGTGATTCGCAGTCGCGCTTGTCGGGTGAGGCGATAGACAAGGGTGCCACGCTGTTCCCCACGCGTTCGCTGCTCAAGCACGAATGGGCCAAGCATGGCACCTGCAGTGGGCTTGAACCGCTGGCGTACCTGGAAAAAACCGACGCGGCACTGGGGGCGGTGGTCATTCCGCCGCAATTGCAGCCATTCAATACACCGCCTGCGTTGCCGGCCCGTGAGATCGAGGCGCTGTTTCGTCAGAGCAATCCGCGTATGGGCAACCATGGGCTGGCGGTGATTTGCAAAGGCAAGGTGTTGTCGGAAGTGCGGGTGTGTCTGACCAAGGACCTGGCCTTTGCTGGGTGCCCGCGCAGTGTGAAAACCCAATGCCGTGAGGGTGATATCCGCATTCCTGCGCAGCGTTAGGGCAGCATCGCCAGGCGATAGTGCTCATTAAAATCTTTGGCCAATTGCGCCAGTGTCATTGTGTTCAGGTGCTTCAACAGGGTGAGTTAGGCGAAGTGGGGTGGGGGCGTCGGTGGTCGATCAATGGCGGCGGATCAGCCTTGGTCTGAGTACATATCCGTTGCTGCGGTCGCGGCGGCTATGGGTTCCGCCCTTACGGCGGGTCACTTTTGGAAAAGAGCCCCAAAAGTAACCAAAAGGGCTCTTGCCCCAACACTCGGCACCTCGCTTAGGCTCGGTGTGCCCTCACTCCGGCTTGAATCCGTGGGCCGCCGCCACGCGCCATCCATGGCGCGGGGCGGCTAACCCGGCGTCCTGCCGGGTTACCCACGGATTCAAGCCTGCGTTCGGCCAGCGTGTTTAACGGGGCGCCTGAGATCAAGATCAAAAGCAAAAGCCAGATCAAAAGATTGCTGACTTCGTCAGCGGCTGAGGAAGTAGAAGCGGCACCGCGTACGCTTCACTGATCAGGTCGGCTCTAAGGCCGCCTCGCTTTGTTTTTGATCTGGAGCGCCCCGTTAACCACGCTGGCCGGAATTCGACAGTGATTTGGGGGGTAAACCGGCAGGGATGCCGGTTTAGCCGCCCCGCGCCATGGATGGCGCGTGGCGGCGGCCCCCCAAATCACTGTCGGATTACGGGCACACCGAGCCTAGGCGAGGTGCCGAGTGGTGGGGCGAAGCGTTTTTGGTTACTTTTGGCGCTTTTCCAAAAGTGACCCGCTGTAAGAGCGGAACCCCATAGCCGCCGTTACCGCAGCAACGGATATGTACTCACCCCAACCCAAGTACATGGTCGGCCCTAAAGCCGCCACGCAAACAAGCTCTCTCGCTCGAAAAACGCCCCGTACTCCGTCGACAGACTCGTCAACCTAACCCAGGGCAATTTTGTTCAATACCCTTCCAGCCTAGCCCTATACCGTGGTGACCTCTTTACGCTCCTCATAAAAAAAGGTAACCCCAATGAGCTTGATCATCTCCATGGCCGCCTTCGCACTGGCCACCTCCATCACCCCGGGACCGGTCAATGTGGTGGCGCTGAGTTCCGGCGCCCGCTTCGGTTTTGTCGCCAGCCAAAAACACGTATTCGGCGCCGCCGTCGGCTTTACCCTGCTGCTGGTGTTGATCGGCCTGGGCCTGCATGAAGTGCTGGTGCGCTGGCCCCTCCTGACCCAATTGATCCAGTGGGGCGGGGTCGCCTTTTTGCTGTATATGGCCTGGAAACTGGCCGCGGACAATGGCCAGTTGGATGCCGATGGCAGCGCCACCGCGCCGTCGATGCTCTATGGCGCGATCATGCAGTGGCTCAACCCCAAGGCGTGGCTGGCGTGTGTGGCGGGGATGGGCTTGTTTGTCGCCGATGGCGATGCGGCACAAGTCTGGTTGTTTGCTGGCCTCTACCTGGTGATCTGCTACTGGTCGGTGGCGTGCTGGGCCTACGCCGGGACCTTTCTGCGTCGTTACCTGAGCAACCCGAAGGGTGTGCGGTTGTTCAACCGTTCAATGGCCGCGTTGCTGGTGGCCAGTGTGGGGTATTTGCTGATGGCTTGAGCCGGTCGCGATATTGCCCCGGCGTGGCGGCGACGTGTTGTTTGAAGGTGCGCTGGAAGTGCGCCTGGTCGGCAAAGCCGGCGGCCAGCGCCACCTCGGCGATCAACTCGCCCTGGCGCAGTTGGCTGCGGGCAAACTGGATACGCTGGTTCACCAGGAAAGCATGGGGTGTAAGCCCGTAATACTGTTTGAAGGCGCGGATCAGGTAAGACGGCGACAGCTCGGCCGCCAGGCAGATGTCTTCCAGTTTCAGCGCCTGAGTGCAGTGCTCGCGGATGTAACAGGCGGCCCGCTCCAGCTTGTGGTTGACCTCCCGCACGGGCGCAGGCGACGGGTTCAGACGCTCCTGGAGCTCGCTGAAATAACTCACCAGCGCGCTCTGTTTTTGCAGGAGTTCAGCCTGCTCATCCACCAGCATCCGATAGAGCTCCAGCAAGCCGTTGTACAACAGCGGGTCGCGGGTATGGGGGGTGTTGAACGGGCGGTAGCCCTGCTCGGTGCTGAAACCCAGTTGGTATTGCAGGTCGGTCAGCCAGGCCGTGTCGAGATAGAGCATGTGGTAGGACCAATGCTCGTTTTCGATGGGGTTGCAGGCATGCACATCGCCTGGGTTCATCAATACCAGCGTGCCGGCGCTGATCTCGAACGTCTGGGTGCCATGGTGGTAATAGCTGCGCCCCCGAGTGATTGCCCCGATGGAAAAATGCTCATGGGCATGCCGGGTGTAAGTCACGTTGCGCCCGTCGGCAATGGTCCGTGCTTCGACAAAAGCCAGCGCAGGGTCACGCCAGAAAAGCGGTGCGGTGGCGGCGGTCATGAGCGGGGCGTCCAGGCGATGAGCGGACAGCCAGCCTTATATAAAAACCGTGATTGTTCAAGTATCAGTCGGGCTCAAGCGCTGCGTTGCGCAGGTAATCGGCCCAGGGGGCACTGCCGCTGACCGCTTCTTGCAGGGTGAGCGGTTGCTTGGCTTTTGCTTGTAAGGCCAGGCTGTCGAGCAACATATGCTGCTCCAAGATGACATTCGCCAGGGCATGGGAGCGCGGGGAGTCAAAGGTCCGTGGCACGCGTCGCCCTGCGGCATCCAGGGGTGGCGGGTCGGCGATTTCACCCAGTTCGTGGCCAAGGTTGTCGATCAACAGATCGGTTATCGCTGAAGTCTGCGCCCATTCGGCCGGCTCGGAGCCGAATGCATAGGCTGGCCAGTCGAAGCGCATCCACGGTTGGTTGGTGACGGTGTCGACGGCGTGCAGGAGTTGTGTGTAGTCGAGGTCGGCTCGTTTGCGGATCAATAGGCGTCTGGGGAAGAACTCATAGAAGGCGCTGTCGCTGTAATACGAGACGTACACCAGCACGCCATATCGGCCCACAGTGGAGGGATCGCCGGGCCCCGAGCCGCGCATTTTCAAGCGGAAAAACTGCACGTAACCGTATTCCAGCGCTTCACGCCAACGCAGGGGCAGGTGAGACATGCCCTGACAGAGGGATTCCCTGTAAGCGGCTTTCAACTGTTCGAGTTTCTGATTGAACGCGTTGGAAAACAGCGTATTGATCTGCCCCAACAAATGAAACCGCTTGGCCATTTCCCGGTATTTGATAGCCCTGTCCGAGGAGTGCCAGTGTTTGGAGGTGGCATCCAGTTCGCCGGCCATAACCGACATGCTGTCGATAGCGGTACAGCTCTTTAAACGAACGCGCGGTGGGCAGCACGACAGGCGTCGCCGGAGCTGGCCATTGGCGCAGGCGTTTGACCAGCGCGCGGATCTGCATCTGGCTGCGCGGGCGCTTGATGGCGTAGGCCTGCAATGCACTCAACACGCTGAGGCTTTGATCGGCGTAGATGTCGAGCGCCAGGTGTTCGCCGAGCAGCGCCAGCCGCGACCAGCGCGTATCGGAGGCGACAGGCATGAGGGTTTTGCGCCGGTATGCGTAGTCGGGCGCCATGACATAGATGACCTTCGGTTGATGGTCGAAATACCCGGTTGCCGGTGTGTTTGAAGACTCGGGGGTCGTTTTCATCCATAAGCGTCTGCACCAGATGCGCGCCTTGCTTGAGACGGGTGGCCAGCCTGGAGTTGGACACCAGACGCACATTCGCACGATAAAGCGCCAGGCTGTCTGGTTGATCGCTTTGCAGAAGGTGTCGGCCCATTGGCCCAGAAGTGACTGCGCGGCAATTTCTACCGGCTGAGTTGGCGCGGGCAATGCGCGGCCCGTCGGGAGCGAGAGCAGGCGGGTCAACAGCCAGGGCCAGGCTCCTCCCGCCGTTTCATCCGGTGGGTGCCAGAAACGCCGCCTCCAGCAATTGCCGCGTATACGCATGCTGTGGGTCAGCAAAAATGGTCCGCGCGTCGCCTTGCTCCACCACCTGCCCATGCTTGACCACCATCAACTGGTGACTCAGCGCCTTCACCACCGCCAGATCGTGGCTGATAAACAGATAGGTCAGGTTGTACTTGACCTGCAGGCTGCGCAGCAATTCGACCACCTGGCGTTGTACCGTGCGGTCCAGCGCCGAGGTGGGCTCGTCGAGCAGGATCAGGCGCGGCTTGAGCACCAACGCGCGGGCGATGGCGATGCGCTGGCGCTGGCCGCCGGAAAATTCATGCGGGTAACGGTGCCGGGATTGCGGGTCCAGGCCCACTTCCTTGAGCGCGGCAATGATCGCCGCTTCCTGTTCGGCCGGGGTGCCCATCTGGTGAATGCGCAGGCCCTCGCCGACGATCTCGCTGACGCACATGCGCGGGCTGAGGCTGCCGAACGGGTCCTGGAACACCACCTGCATTTCCCGGCGCAGGGGGCGTACCTGTTGCTGGGTCAGGCGGTCCAGTTGCTGACCTTCGAAGCGGATCCCGCCTTTACTGCCGATCAGGCGCAAGATCGCCAGGCCCAGGGTGGATTTGCCCGAGCCACTCTCGCCGACGATGCCCAGGGTCTGCCCCTGGGGCAGGCTGAAGTTGATGCCGTCCACCGCCTTGACGTAGTCGACGGTGCTGCGCAAAAAGCCCTTCTTGATCGGGAACCAGACTTTCAGGTCATCGACCTCCAGCACCGGCGGCCCGATCTGGGTATCGGCTGGGCCGCCGCTGGGTTCGGCCGCCAGCAGTTCCTGGGTGTAAGGGTGTTGCGGCGACTGGAACAACGTCTCGCAGTCGGCCTGCTCGACGATGCAGCCCTGTTGCATCACGCACACTCGATGGGCAACGCGCCGTACCAGGTTCAAGTCATGACTGATCAGCAGCAACGCCATGCCCAGCCGCGCCTGCAACTCCTTGAGCAGCTCCAGGATCTTCAGTTGTACGGTCACGTCGAGGGCGGTGGTCGGCTCGTCGGCGATCAGCAGCTCCGGCTCGTTGGCCAGCGCCATGGCAATCATCACTCGCTGGCGCTGGCCACCGGAAAGCTCATGGGGCAGGGCCTTGAGACGTTTGTGCGGTTCGGGAATACCCACCAGTTCCAGCAGTTCCAGGGTGCGCAGGGTCGCGACTTTGCCGGTGAGCCCCTTATGCAGGCCGAGCACTTCGTTGATCTGCTTTTCGATGGAGTGCAGCGGGTTCAGCGAGGTCATCGGCTCCTGGAAGATCATCGCGATGCGGTTACCGCGAATATGCCGCAGGGTCTTTTCCTTGAGCGTCAGCAGGTCTTGCCCAGCGTATGAGAGGGTGCCGCTGGGGTGGCGGGCCAGCGGGTAGGGCAGCAGGCGCAGGATCGAATGCGCGGTCACCGACTTGCCCGAGCCGCTTTCGCCGACCAGGGCCAGGGTTTCGCCGCGCTTGATATCGAAGCTGACGTTATTGACGACCCGGTGGACGTGCTCGCCGGTGACGAACTCGACGCTGAGGTCGCGGATTTCGATCAGATTGTCCTGATTCATCTCATTTCCTCGGGTCGAACGCATCGCGAGCGGACTCGCCGATAAACACCAGCAAACTCAACATGATCGCCAGTACGGCAAAGGCACTCATGCCCAGCCACGGCGCTTGCAGGTTGGATTTGCCCTGAGCCACCAGTTCGCCCAGTGACGGTGAACCGGCGGGCAAGCCAAAGCCTAAGAAGTCCAGGGCGGTGAGGGTGCCGATGGCGCCGGTGAGAATGAACGGCATGAAGGTCATGGTCGAGACCATGGCGTTGGGCAGGATATGGCGGAACATGATCGCGCCGTTCTGCATGCCCAGCGCCCGTGCCGCGCGCACGTATTCCAGGTTGCGCCCGCGCAGGAACTCGGCGCGCACCACGTCCACCAGGCTCATCCATGAGAACAGCAGCATGATCCCCAGCAGCCACCAGAAGTTGGGCTGCACAAAACTGGCGAGGATGATCAGCAGGTACAACACCGGCAAGCCGGACCAGATCTCCAGGAAGCGCTGCCCGGCGAGGTCGACCCAGCCGCCGTAAAAGCCCTGCAAGGCCCCGGCGATCACGCCGATGATCGAGCTGAGCACGGTCAAGGTCAGGGCAAACAACACCGACACGCGAAAGCCGTAGATGACCCGAGCCAGCACGTCGCGGCCTTGGTCATCGGTGCCCAGAAGGTTCACCGAAGAAGGTGGCGCCGGGGCCGGCACGCGCAAGTCGTAGTTGATGCTCTGGTAGCTGAACGGGATCGGCGCCCACAGGGTCCAGGCGTCCTTGGCCTTGAGCAGTTCGCGGATATACGGGCTCTTATAGTTGGCCTCCAACGGGAATTCGCCGCCGAAAGTGGTCTCTGGGTAGCGCTTGAGCGCCGGGAAATACCAGCCGCCGTCGTAGTGCACCACCAGCGGTTTGTCGTTGGCGATCAGCTCCGCGCCCAGGCTGAGTACGAACAGCGTCAGGAACAGCCACAGCGACCACCAGCCACGCTTGTTGGCTTTGAAACGTTCGAAGCGGCGACGATTGAGGGGGGACAGGTTCATCTCAATGCTCCCGGCTGGCGAAGTCGATGCGCGGATCGACCAGGGTGTAGGTGAGGTCGCCGATCAGTTTCACGATCAACCCCAGCAGGGTGAAGATAAACAGCGTGCCGAACACCACCGGGTAGTCGCGGTTGATCGCCGCTTCAAAGCTCATCAGGCCCAGGCCGTCGAGGGAAAAGATCACTTCCACCAGCAAGGAACCGGTGAAGAAAATACCGATAAAGGCCGAGGGGAAACCGGCGATCACCAGCAGCATCGCGTTACGGAATACATGGCCGTACAGCACGCGGTGGTTGGTCAGGCCTTTGGCCTTGGCAGTGACCACGTACTGCTTGTTGATCTCGTCGAGAAAGCTGTTTTTGGTGAGCAGCGTCATGGTTGCGAAATTGCCGATCACCAGCGCCGTGATGGGCAAGGCCAGGTGCCAGAAGTAGTCGAGGATCTTGGCGCCCCAACTCAGTTCGTCGAAGTTGTTGGACGTGAGCCCGCGCAGCGGGAACCAGTCGAAGTAACTGCCGCCGGCAAACACCACGATCAGCAGGATAGCGAACAGGAACGCCGGGATCGCATAGCCGACGATGATCGCCGAACTGGTCCACACATCGAAATGGCTGCCATGGCGCGTGGCCTTGGCGATGCCCAGGGGGATCGACACCAGGTACATGATCAGCGTGCTCCATAACCCGAGGGAGATGGACACCGGCATCTTTTCCTTGATCAGGTCGATCACCTTGGCGTCACGAAAGAAGCTGTCGCCAAAATCCAGCCGGGCGTAATTCTTGACCATGATCCATAAACGTTCCGGCGCCGATTTGTCGAAGCCGTACATTTTTTCGATTTCCTTGATCAGCGCCGGGTCCAGGCCCTGGGCGCCGCGGTAGCTGGAACCGGCCACCGCCACTTCGGCACCGCCTCCGGCGATGCGGCTGGTGGCGCCGTCAAAGCCTTCGAGCTTGGCGATCATCTGTTCCACCGGCCCGCCGGGGGCGGCCTGGATGATCACAAAGTTGATCAACAGGATCCCGAACAGCGTAGGGATGATCAGCAACAGGCGGCGAATAATATAGGCCAGCATTTAATCGCCTCCGCTCGCCGTGTCGGCGCTCGTCTGGGGTTCTGGGGCCACTGCGGGGGGCACGTCGGGCTTGCTCCACCACGTGGAGATGCCAACGTCGTACAGCGGTGACACTTTTGGATGACCGAGGTTGTTCCAATAGGCCACGCGGAAGGTCTTGATGTGCCAGTTGGGGATCACGTAGTAGCCAAATTGCAGCACGCGGTCCAGAGACTTGGCGTGGGCAATCAGGCTGGCGCGGGTGTCGGAATCGATCAATTGTTCCACCAGTTGATCGACGGCCGGGTCTTTGAGGCCCATGTAATTGCGGCTGCCGGGTTTGTCGGCGCTGGTGGATGTCCAGAATTCGCGCTGTTCGTTACCCGGCGACGAAGACTGCGGAAAGCTGCCCACGAGCATGTCGAAATCCCGCGACCGCAGGCGTGTGACGAATTGCGACACGTCCACCCGGCGGATCACCAGGTCGATGCCCAGGTCCGCCAGGTTGCGCTTGAACGGCAGCAGGATGCGCTCGAACTCGGTCTGGGCCAGCAGGAACTCGATGGTGACCGGTTTGCCGGTGGTGTCGACCATCTTGTCATCGACGATCTTCCAGCCGGCCTCTTGCAACAACTGGTACGCCTCGCGCTGCTGGGCGCGGATCATGCCGCTGCCGTCGGTCTTGGCCGGTTCGAACGCTTCGGTGAACACCTGCGGCGGGATTTTGTCGCGCAGCGGTTCGAGAATCTTCAGCTCGTCGGGGCCGGGCAAGCCCGTGGCGGCCATGTCCGAGTTTTCAAAATAGCTGCGAGTGCGAGTGTAGGCGCCGTTGAACAGCTGCTTGTTGCTCCATTCGAAGTCCAGCAACAGGCTGATGGCCTTGCGCACGCGCACATCCTGGAACATTGGCTTGCGCATGTTGAACACGAAGCCCTGCATGCCGGTGGGGTTGCCGTTGGGGATCTCTTCCTTGATCAGGCGGCCCTGCGTCACGGCGGGCACGTTGTAGGCATTCGCCCAGTTCTTCGCGCTGAATTCCGCCCAGTAATCGAACTGCCCGGCCTTGAGCGCTTCCAGGGCCACGGTCGCATCGCGATAGTAGTCGGTGATGCGCTGGTCGAAGTTGTACAGGCCTTTATTGATCGGCAGGTCTTTGCCCCAGTAATCCTTGACCCGTTCGTAGCGCACCGAGCGCCCGGCATGGACCTGCGCCACTTTATAAGGGCCGCTGCCGAGGGGGAACTCCAGGTTGCCCTTGGTGAAGTCGCGCGTGGCCCACCAATGTTTGGGCAGTACCGGCAGTTGGCCGAGGATCAGCGGCAATTCGCGGTTGTTGGTGCGCTTGAACTTGAACAGCACACGCAACGGGTCCTCGGCGACCACTTCGTCGACATCGGCGTAATAGGTGCGGTACAGCGGGGTGCCATCTTTGATCAAGGTCTGGAAGCTGAACACCACGTCGTCGGCGCGTATGGGGTGGCCGTCATGGAAGCGCGCCTCGGGGCGCAGGTAAAAGCGCACCCAGCTGTTGTCCGGGGCTTTTTCGATTTTGCCGGCCACCAGGCCGTATTCGGTGAAGGGTTCATCCAGGCTCTGGGTGGCCAGGGTGTCGTAGATCAGGCTGATATTGTCGGCAGGCACGCCTTTGCTGATAAACGGGTTGAAGCTGTCGAAGCCGGCCAGGCTCGATTCGCGAAACGTACCGCCCTTGGGGGCGTCTGGGTTGACGTAATCGGTGTGCTTGAAATTGGCCGGGTATTTGGGCGGTTCGTTGTATAGGGTCAGCGCATGCTGCGGGGCCGCTTGGGCCGCGCCGCACAGCAAGAGGGTGCTGATCAGAGCGTTGCGCACATACATCATTGGGCTTTCTCCGAAGCTTTCAGCCACCACGCGCTCAGGCCCAGGCTGTAGGGCGGCGTGGTGACAAAGGCGAACCGGTTGCGGTACGCCAGGCGATGATAGTTGAGGTACCAATTGGGAATGCTGTAGTGCTGCCACAGCAGCACCCGGTCCAGGGCGCGCCCGGCGGCCAGTTGTTGTTCGCGGGTCTGCGCCGCCAGCAGTTGTTCCAGCAGGTGATCGACGATGGGGTTGGCGATGCCTGCGTAGTTCTTGCTGCCTTTGATCGTGGCCTGGCTGGAGTGGAAGTACTGCCACTGCTCAAGGCCGGGGCTCAAGGTTTGGTTGAGGGTGATCAGGATCATGTCGAAGTCGAACTGATCCAGGCGTTGTTTGTACTGCGCACGGTCGACGGTGCGCAAGCGCGCGTCGATGCCGATGCTGATCAGGTTCTCGACGTAGGGCTGCAGGATGCGCTCCAGGTTCGGGTTGACCAGTAATATTTCGAAGCGCAGCGGCTGGCCTTCTTTATTGACCAGGCGCTGGCCCGACAGCTTCCAGCCTGCGTCGCCCAGTAGGGCTAGGGCACGGCGCATGGTTTCGCGAGGAATGCCGCGCCCATCGGTCTGGGGCAGGCTGAACGGCTGGGTGAACAGGTTGGCCGGCAGTTGCTCGCGGTAGGGCGAGAGCATCAGCCATTCATGGCCCACCGGCACGCCAGTCGCCGAGAACTCGCTGTTGGGGTAGTAGCTCAACGTGCGTTTGTAGGCATTGCTGAACAGGGTGCGGTTGGTCCACTCGAAGTCGAACATCATGCCCAGGGCTTCGCGCACCTGGGTCTGGCTGAAGGTGGGCCGCCGGGTGTTCATGAACAGGCCCTGGCTCTGGGTGGGGATCTGGTGCGCGATCTGCGCCTTGATCACTTCGCCACGGTTGACCGCAGGGAAGTTGTAGCCGTTGGCCCAGTTTTTGGCCTGGTGCTCAATGTAAATGTCGAACTCACCGGCCTTGAAGGCTTCGAAGGCCACGTCGCTGTCGCGGTAGAACTCGACTTCGACCTTGTCGTAATTGTAGAAGCCCTGGTTGACTGGCAGGTCCTTGCCCCAATAATCCTTGACCCGTTCGAACACCAGCTGCCGGCCGGGGGTGACTTTGCTGATGCGGTACGGCCCGCTGCCCAGCGGTGGCTCAAAGGTGGTGGCCTTGAAGTCGCGGTTTTTCCAGTAGTGCTGGGGTAGTACCGGCAACTCGCCCAGGCGCAGGATCAGCAGCGGGTTGCCGGCGCGCTTGAACACAAAGCGGATGCGGTGACGGTTGAGCACATCCACCCGCGCCACTTCCTGAAGGTTGGTGCGGTACTGCGGATGGCCTTCGGTGAGCAGGGTGCGATAGGAAAATGCCACGTCATCGGCGGTGATCGGCTTGCCGTCGTGAAAGCGTGCTTGCGGGCGCAGGTTGAACACCACCCAACTGCGGTCTTCGCTGTATTCCACCGACTGCGCGATCAGCCCGTAACTGGACGTCGGCTCATCGCCCGAGGGCGCGTATTGGCCGGTGCCGACCATCAGCGGTTCGTTCAGCTCATTCACGCCGTATTGCAGGAAATTGGGCGTGGAAACCGGGCTGGAGCCCTTGAATGTGTAAGGGTTGAGCGTATCGAAGGTGCCAAATGCCATGACCCGCAAAGTCCCGCCTTTCGGCGCCGCAGGGTTAACCCAATCGAAGTGGGTGAATTTGGCCGGGTACTTGAGCACGCCGAACTGCGTATAACCGTGGCTCTCGGTAATCGTCGCGTTCGCGCAAAAGCTCAAGGCCAGACTTATTAGTAGAAGGAGGGGACGCTTCAAGTCAGAGATCCGATCCAGGCGGCTTGGGCTTTGTGATCGGTACAGTAACAGCTTGTTCCGGTTGGAAAAAGCCGGTGGGACGATGTAGGTCCAATGTGGGGCTTGCTCCCGATAGCAGTTTGTCAGTCACCAGATTCGCTGGCTGATACACCGCTATCGGGGTGCCCCCTCCCACATTAGCTCGCCAGTGTTCTCGAAGTCTTAGCGCGGCCCGGAAACCACCAGCATCTGGCCCGGCTTCAATGCCTGGCCGGTACGCGGGTTCCAACGCTTGAGATGTTGCATCTCGACGTTGAAGCGCTTGGCGACGATGTACAGTGAATCGCCTTTCTTGACCTTGTACTGCACCGGTTTCTTGCTGCTGGCCGCGGCGCGGCGCGTGTCCTGCATCACCAGGGTCTGGCCGACCTTGAGTGCCTGGCCGTTGAGCTGGTTCCAGCGTTGCAGGTCATGCACGTCGACCTTGTTGGCCTTGGCGATCAGCGTGAGGTTGTCGCCGTTGCGCACTTTGTAGCTACGGGTACGCCCGGCCACACGTGCGGTCTCGGACTTCGTCGAACACCTGTTTTTTCGGGCGCATGGCCAGCAATTCTTCCGGCTTCATCGTCGACAGCGTGCTGGTGAGCAATTGTGCCTTGGAACTGGGTACCAACAGATGCTGCGGGCCATCCAGGGTGGTGCGTTGTTTCAGGGCCGGGTTGAGCTGGAACAGTTCGTCCTCATCGATTTCCGCCAGCGCGGCGACCCTGGACAAGTCCATGCTTTGCTTGACTTCAACCACTTCGAAGTACGGCGTGTTGGCAATCGGGTTCAGGTTGACGCCGTAGGCCTCGGGCGCCAACACCACTTGGGACAGCGCCAGGAACTTGGGCACGTAGTCCTTGGTTTCCTGGGGCAGGGGCAGGTTCCAGTAGTCGGTAGGCAGGCCGAGCTTTTCGTTGCGCTCGATGGCCCGGCTCACCGTACCCTCGCCGGCGTTATAGGCAGCCAGCGCCAGTAGCCAGTCACCGTTGAACATATCGTGCAGACGGGTCAGGTAGTCCAGGGCGGCGGTGGTGGAGGCGGTGATATCGCGGCGGCCGTCGTAGGCGCGGGTCTGGCGCAGGTTGAAGTAGCGCCCGGTGGACGGGATGAATTGCCACAGGCCGACCGCATCGCTGCGCGAATAGGCCATTGGGTTGTAGGCACTTTCGATCACCGGCAGCAGTGCCAGCTCCAGGGGCATGTTGCGTTCTTCAAGGCGTTCGACGATGTAATGGATGTAGAGACTGCCGCGTTCCCCTGCGTTTTCCAGGAACGACGGGTTGCTGGCGAACCACAGGCGCTGTTGCTCGATGCGTGGGTTGACGCCGAGGTTGTCCTGCAATTGAAAACCCCGGCGCATGCGTTCCCAGACATCCTGGGGCACTTCGGGGTGGGCTTCTCTGAGAGCCAGATGGGTTTTTGCTTGATCTTGGCGGCAAGATTCGGTTTGGGTTGCACGGTGGATTGTGCGGCGAAATTTGTCGATTGGCAGCCCGCCAGCGTTGCGCAGACGCCCACCGCCACAGCTTGAGCCAGGCGGGTCAATGCGTCTGAATGGTTGGATTTACGAATAGATGACGACATTGGCTGGAAGTAAGTTCCGGGCAAAAATGTCGGGCGATTCTAGAAAGCGCTTCGGTTCCGGTCAACCATTCAGAAATTACGTATCAGATTGCGTCCCGTTAGAACGTATCTTTCCATGCCCTCAAGCTAGCAAACACCTCGGCCCCAGCGCGGTTGTCGCGCCCATTCCGTTCGTCCGCTTTTTGTTTAACAGATGTTTCGGTGGTACGTAAAAAGGGGTTGGTACGCAATTCCAGGGCCAGTGTGGAGGGCAGCGTCATTTCGCCGCGAGCCCTTAATTGGCGCACGTTTTCGACGCGCTCGGCGATATCGGCATTGTGCGGTTCCACCGCTTGGGCAAACTTGAGGTTACTTTGTGTGTATTCGTGGGTGCAGTACACCAACGTGTCGGCGGGCAGCGCGGCCAGACGCTCAAGGGAGGTGTGCATCTGCTGCGGCGTGCCCTCGAACAGGCGGCCGCAGCCGGCGGCGAACAGGGTGTCGCCGCAAAACAGCACGCCCTGGTGATAGAAGGCGATATGACCGAGGGTGTGTCCGGGCACGCTATATACGTCGAAGTTCCAGCCGAGCACCGAGAGGCGATCGTTGTCCTGCAGGGCGACGTCCCGCGCCGGGATCTGTTCGTTGGCCGGGCCGTAGACCGTGGCGCCGGAGGCCTTTTTCAGCTGTTCGACACCGCCGACGTGGTCATGGTGGTGGTGAGTGATCAGGATGTCGCTGAGAGCCCACTCGGGGTTTTGTTTCAGCCAGGCAAGCACCGGCGCGGCATCGCCGGGGTCGACGACGGCGCAGCGTTGGGTGGCAGGGTTGCGTAACAACCAGATGTAGTTATCGGTGAAGGCGGGCAGGGCACTGATCTGTATCATTCTTCGATTCGCCAAGCTGAATACATTGGTGCATCTTAGAACGTCTAGGCGAGTTGGAGAATGCAATGACTGATAAAGCGTTCGCCCAGGCCGATCCTGAGTGGCTGGCCCTCATCGGTGCGGCCCGTGAATGGCTGTCCGGGCCTGTCGGGCAATTTCTGTTGGACGAAGAACGCCGCATGCTCGAAGACGAGCTGGAGCGTTTCTTTGGCGGTTACCTGGTGCATTACGGCCCTTCCGCGCAAACGCCGCCCTCTGCGCCGCAGGTGCAACGCAATGTGCGCCTGGGAGCGCCATTGCCGGGGGTGGAGATCGTCTGTGAAGAACAGGCCTGGCCTTTGAGCGAGCATGCGGCCGACGTGGTGGTGTTGCAGCATGGCCTGGACTTCTGCTTGTCGCCCCACGGTTTGCTGCGCGAAGCGGCGAGCAGCGTCCGGCCGGGTGGCCATTTGCTGATTGTTGGCATCAACCCCTGGAGTTCCTGGGGCCTGCGCCGCGTGTTCGCCCATGATGGCTTGCGTCGGGCGCGCTGCATCGCGCCGTCGCGGGTAGCGGACTGGTTGAACCTGCTGGGCTTCGCGCTGGAGAAACGCCGCTTCGGGTGCTATCGTCCGCCGCTTGCCTCGACCACGTGGCAGGGCCGCCTGGCCGGCTGGGAACGCCGCGCTGGCGCCTGGCAGCTGTCGGGCGGCGGCTTCTATCTGTTGGTGGCGCGCAAGATCGTGGTCGGGCTGCGGCCGGTGCGCCAGGTCGCGCGCCAGCCCATGGGCAAGCTGGTGCCGATGCCGATGGCCAAGGTCAACCGCAAGCAAAGCCAACCGTAAACCTCTTTCTGATTTCAGACCTGCCTGCTTTGATGGATGTAACCGATGACCGATAGCGTTGAACTCTTCACCGACGGCGCCTGCAAGGGCAACCCCGGCCCTGGCGGCTGGGGCGCCTTGCTGGTATGCAAGGGCGTCGAGAAGGAACTGTGGGGCGGCGAAGCCAATACCACCAACAACCGCATGGAGCTGATGGGCGCCATTCGCGGCCTGGAAGAACTCAAGCGTCGCTGTAGCGTACTGCTGGTGACCGACTCGCAATATGTGATGAAGGGCATCAACGAGTGGATGGTCAATTGGAAGAAGCGCGGCTGGAAAACCGCAGCCAAGGAACCGGTCAAAAATGCCGACCTGTGGCAGTTGCTCGATGAACAATGTAATCGCCATGACATCACCTGGAAGTGGGTGCGCGGCCACATCGGCCATCCCGGCAACGAACGCGCCGACCAACTCGCCAACCGTGGCGTGGACGAAGTGCGGGGCTACAAGCAGAGCTGACGTCGGCTGACGTGTTAACATCGCGCCCTTTGACGCACACCACACTGCACACCACACCGTTGAGAGCTGAACCCTGATGGCCATCCGATCTGTTGTACTCGATACCGAAACCACCGGCATGCCGGTGACCGACGGCCACCGGATCATTGAAATCGGCTGTGTTGAACTCATGGGTCGGCGCCTCACCGGGCGCCATTTCCACGTTTACCTGCAACCGGACCGCGACAGTGACGAAGGCGCGATCGGCGTCCACGGCATCACCGACGAATTCCTCAAGGGCAAGCCGCGTTTTGCCGAAGTGGCCGATGAGTTCTTCGAATTCATCAACGGCGCCCAGTTGATCATCCATAACGCGGCGTTCGACGTCGGCTTCATCAATAACGAATTTGCCCTGATGGGGCAGACCGATCGCGCGGATATCTCCAAGCACTGCTCGATCCTCGATACCTTGATGATGGCCCGTGAACGTCACCCAGGCCAACGCAACAGCCTCGATGCCTTGTGCAAGCGTTATGGCGTCGACAACTCCGGCCGTGAACTCCACGGCGCCTTGCTCGACTCCGAGATTCTCGCCGACGTTTACCTGACCATGACCGGCGGGCAGACCAGCCTGTCCCTGGCCGGTAATGCCTCCGACGGCGCGGGTTCGGCGGAAGGCTCGGGCAACCGTCCTTCGGAAATCCGTCGTTTGCCGGCCGATCGCAAGCCGACGCCCATCATTCGTGCCAGTGAGCAGGACCTGGCCGAGCACGCGGCACGGTTGGAAGCGATTGCAAAGTCGGCGGGTGCGCCGGCGCTCTGGACTCAACTGACCCAACACTGAGAGTGAGGTCAAGACGGTGGGAGGGAGCCTGCTTGCTCCCACAGTCGATCTCCCTTGCCGATGAAATCTTCATTCGCCACATCCGCGCCTAGCTTCTACCCTTGAGTGCATAGCCCTCAGGACTCCACGCCCTCATGTACAAAGATCTGAAGTTCCCTGTTCTTATTGTGCATCGCGACATCAAGGCCGACACCGTTGCCGGCGACCGGGTTCGAGGCATCGCCCGCGAGTTGGAACAAGAGGGCTTCAGTATTTTTTCCGCCGTGGACTACGCCGAAGGCCGGCTGGTGGCGTCCACCCATCATGGTTTGGCCTGCATGCTGATCGCCGCCGAAGGCGCCGGCGAAAATACCCACCTGCTGCAAAACATGGTTGAGCTGATCCGCCTTGCGCGGGTGCGGGCGCCGAACCTGCCGATCTTTGCCCTCGGCGAGCAAGTCACCCTGGAAAACGCTCCGGCCGATGCCATGAGCGAGCTCAACCAGTTGCGCGGTATTCTCTATTTGTTCGAAGACACCGTGCCGTTTCTAGCCCGGCAAGTGGCCCGCGCCGCACGCACCTACCTTGATGGCCTGCTGCCGCCATTCTTCAAGGCCTTGGTGCAGCACACCGCCGACTCCAATTATTCCTGGCACACCCCCGGCCATGGCGGCGGCGTGGCTTATCGCAAAGCCCGGTAGGGCAGGCGTTCCACCAGTTTTTTGGGGAAAACACCCTGCGTTCGGACTTATCCGTATCAGTGCCCGAACTGGGGTCGCTGTTGGACCACACCGGGCCTCTGGCCGAAGCCGAGGCGCGTGCCGCACGCAACTTCGGCGCCGACCACACCTTCTTCGTGATCAATGGCACATCGACCGCCAACAAGATCGTCTGGCACTCCATGGTCGGCCGCGATGATCTGGTGCTGGTCGACCGCAACTGTCACAAATCGGTGTTGCACTCGATCATCATGACCGGCGCCATACCGCTGTACCTATGCCCTGAGCGTAACGAATTGGGCATCATCGGCCCCATCCCCTTGAGCGAATTCAGCCCTGAGTCGATCCGCGCCAAGATCGACGCCAGCCCCCTGGCCCGTGGCCGTTCGTCGAAAGTGAAGCTGGCCGTGGTCACCAACTCCACCTACGACGGCCTGTGCTATAACGCCGAGCTGATCAAGCAGCAACTGGGCAACAGTGTCGAGGTATTACACTTTGACGAAGCCTGGTACGCCTATGCGGCGTTTCACGAATTTTTCGCCGGGCGCTACGGCATGGGCACTTCGCGTACCCCGGAGAGCCCGCTGGTGTTCACCACCCATTCCACGCACAAGCTGCTGGCGGCGTTCAGCCAGGCTTCGATGATCCACGTGCAGGACGGCGGCGCGCGCCAGCTGGACCGTGACCGTTTCAACGAAGCCTTCATGATGCATATTTCCACCTCGCCCCAATACAGCATCATCGCCTCGCTGGACGTGGCCTCGGCGATGATGGAGGGCCCGGCCGGCCGTTCGTTGCTGCAGGAAATGTTCGACGAAGCCCTGAGCTTTCGTCGCGCCCTGGCTAACCTGCGTCAGCATATCGCCGCCGAGGACTGGTGGTTTTCCATCTGGCAGCCGCCCTCGGTGGCGGGTGTCGACCGCGTTATTACGGCGGACTGGCTGTTGCAGCCGCAGGATGATTGGCATGGCTTTGGGGATGTGGTCGAAGACTATGTGCTGCTCGATCCGATCAAGGTCACCCTGGTGATGCCCGGCCTGAATGCCGGTGGTGCCTTGAGCGATTGCGGGATTCCCGCGGCGGTGGTCAGTAAATTCCTTTGGGAACGCGGGCTGGTGGTGGAAAAGACCGGGCTGTATTCCTTCCTCGTGCTGTTTTCCATGGGTATCACCAAAGGTAAATGGAGTACCTTGCTCACCGAGTTGCTGGAATTCAAGCGCAATTACGACGCAAATGTCAGCCTGGCCAGTTGTTTGCCTTCGGTGTTTGCCCAGGGCCCGACACGCTACCAGGGCCTGGGGTTGCGCGACCTCTGCGACCAGCTGCACAGCTGTTATCGCAGTAACGCCACCGCCAAACACCTCAAGCGCATGTACACGGTATTGCCGGACATTGCGATGAAACCGGCCGACGCCTACGACCAATTGGTCAGGGGCGAAGTGGAGGCAGTGTCCATTGATGCCTTGCCAGGGCGCATCGCAGCCGTGATGCTGGTGCCCTATCCGCCGGGCATCCCGTTGATCATGCCGGGCGAGCGCTTTACCGAGTCGACGCGCTCGATCATCGACTACCTGGCGTTTGCGCGCACGTTCGATAACAGTTTTCCCGGTTTTGTCGCAGACGTTCACGGGCTACAACACGAAGATGACGGCAGTGGTCGTTGTTACACCGTCGATTGCATCAAGGGTTAAGGATGTTTATGCAAGCTGTAATGAACCCGAAGTATCCAGGGCTCAGTGTGCGGGTCGCCGATGAGGGCTTCGACGCCTATGTGTGGGGCAATGATTTCAGTTTCGAGGTCAGCGCCTATGGAGTGCCGCAGATGGGCGCGCGCGTCGATAAGTGGCCAGTGGAACGCATCGTGCCGTACCGCAAGTGCTATGGGATTGACCCGGAGGAATTCGCCAGCTTTCGCAACGCCCCAGACAGTGCCATCTTCATGGCCTTCCTGGACGACTGCCCGGTGGGGCATATCGTGGTCAGCACCAATTGGAACGGTTTTGCCCATGTCGATGAACTGGCCGTGGCCTTGCCCGCGCGTCGCCACGGCGTCGCCAAGGCATTGCTGGACGTGGCGCAGTTCTGGAGCCGCAAGAAAAACCTGCCGGGCATGATGCTCGAAACCCAGAACAACAACCTTGGCGCCTGCCGTCTGTATGAACGTTGTGGCTATGTGATGGGCGGCATCGACCACTTGCGCTATCGCGGCATCGACCCGCAAACCCGTGAAGTGGCGATTTTCTGGTATCGCCTGTTCAAGACCGAAGCCGACCGGGGTTAGCTCACCAGCAGGCTTTCGGCCTTCTGGGTGACGATCTCCAGCAGCGCATTCAAGGCGGGTGAGGCTACGCCCTCCTTGAGCGTCAACGCATACAGGCTGACCATGATCGGCGGCGACACGGGGCACGCGTCCAGCCCGGCCTCGCGCGCGCCAAAGGCCGTAAACGGGTCGACAATCGCCAAGCCTTCTCCCGCCTCCACCATGCTGCGCATCATCTGGTAGGTCTGTACCCGTGTCTGCACCACCGGCAACGGTCGCAAGGCTTGCAGCTTGGCATCCAGCAGGCGGCTCAGCGGGTCGTGGCCCTCCAGCCCGATCATCGACTGCCCGGCCAGGTCCGGCAGCGCAATGTACTTCTGCTTGGGTTTGAGCCAGCCATGGGGCGCCAGCAATTGCAGTTTGCCCTGGGCCAGCACCGTGCTGTGGATTTGTGGATGTTCCGGATCATGCAGGCCCAGGCCCACATCGGCTTCGTGCAACAACAGGCTTCTGGCGATTTCCCGGGTCGGCTGGCTCGACAGGTTGCACGGAGTGTCCTGGAAACGCCGGCGCAGCACGGCGATGCTTTGCGGTAGCAGTTGATTGGCCAGCGGCGGGGTGCACAGGGCGCGCAAGGTGGGGGCGTGATGGTGTTTGAGGCGGCCGGCCAGGCGTTGCACCGGCTCCAGCGCTTCGTACACATGGGCGATTTCTGCCTGCAGCTCCAGGGTTTCCCGGGTCGCCTGCAAACGTCCGCGCACGCTGGCGAACAACATGAAGCCCAATTGCAGCTCAGCCTCCTTGAGCGCTGCGTCCACATCGCCCACGGAGAGTTGCAACCATTCGGCGGCCGTGCCGAGGTGTCCGGTCTGCAAGATGGCCTGAATCACTTCGATATGACGTAAACGCATGGCCGGAGTCTATGTGCAGCGCGGTGGGTATTCAATGGCGCGAACCCGCCTGTGAAAAAAAGTGTGCGTAAAAAAGACGGTGTGGGTCGCTCAAGCCTATGGCGTTCGGTCGCGACCCCACTAAAATGGCGGGTCTGATCATCAACGACCAATGCCGGGTACCGGCACATACAACAAAAACAGGTCTGGTCTCATATGCTGATTCCCTCGACGTTCTTCGGGGTAACGGCCAAGCAACTGATGGTCCTGGTGACCGTGGGATGCGTGGCTGCTTATCTCTTGCGTAATCAAGACGACACCCCGCCGGAAAACCTCGCGCTTGAAGCGTTTATCCGTTCCCAGGAACAGGTGAGCGAGCAGGTGGGGACAGTGTTGGGGCTCACGCTGCTCAGGCAGGTGCAGGCGTACCCCGCGTACAACACGTCGGGCTACACGCGTTCGATGTACGCCGTGGAAGGGGAGCGGGGGCATTTGACGGTGACGCTCAAGCAGGATGAGCAGGGCATTGAACTCACGCAGATCCGCAGTCCCTGATCACGCCAGCCCAGTCAATGCCATCAATGGCCAGGACTGAGCAGGTCGTTAAGGCGAGATCTTATGACGCGAGGGTGGTTTGCGACTCGCGGACAAGAATAGTGCCCGACTGAATCAGTTTGAATTCATCGCCTTCCAGTTTTTCTACACGATCGCCAATGGCCAGCTTGTAGGTAGTGGTGGGCGCCGAGCCAGCCACGTCGCCTTGCGCCGGGTTGGATTCCTGGAATTCATGCACGGAATACACGCGGCCTTCCGCGTCTCTGGCATGGAACTGTCCGACAAGTACTGCTGCCATCTGTTTAGAACCTCTGGAGATAAAACACTCGATATATGGTTGTGTAGACCGTCATAAAGAGGCGTAGTTTGCCTACGGAAAAAAAATACTATTCGTTGAGGTTTTTGGACTTTTCCTACAGGGCATAGCCTGAGCCAAACGTCTGAAAGGTTCTCAAAACCTGCTGGTGATCACGCCACGAAGCCTCTATAACTACAAGCTCCTTTAATCAGACGTCGGGAACCCCCAATGAGCAAGGTCTACACGATTGCCGTCCTGGTTGGCAGCTTGAGAAAACAGTCGATCAACCGCAAGGTCGCCCTGGCATTGGCCGAACTGGCCCCTGCCAATCTGAAATTGAATATTGTGGAAATTGGCGATTTGCCGCTCTACAACGAGGACATCGACGGTGATTCACCGCCGGCAGCCTACAGTACTTTCCGCCAGCAAGTGAGCTCATCCGACGCGGTGCTGTTCGTGACCCCGGAATACAACCGTTCGGTACCGGCCCCGTTGAAAAACGCAATCGATGTAGGCTCGCGCCCTTACGGGCAAAGTGCCTGGAGCGGCAAGCCGGGCGCTATCATCAGCGTGTCGCCGGGTGCGATTGGCGGTTTCGGCGCCAACCATCACCTGCGCCAGTCCCTGGTATTCCTGGACGTGTGGTGCATGCAGCAGCCCGAAGCCTACCTGGGTGGCGCGGGCAGTGTGTTTGATGAGTCGGGCAAGGTATCGGAAAAGACCAAGCCGTTTTTGCAGGCGTTCATCGATGCCTACGGCCAGTGGGTGGAAAAACACAAGGGCTGACAGACGCAGGCGCCAAATGTGGGAGGGGCCTCCCACATTTGAATCAGCTTTGAGTCAGCGCAGCCAGTTGGTGCGTGCCAGCTCGATCACTTCATCCCCGCGCCCACTCATCACCGCCTTGAGCATATACAGGCTGAACCCCTTGGCCTGTTCCAGCTTGATGCTCGGCGGCATCACCAGTTCCTGGGTGGCGGTCACCACGTCCACCAGCACCGGGCCGTCATGGGCCAGGGCGCGGCGCAAGGCCGGTTCCAGCTCTTCGGATTGCTCCACGCGGATACCGAGAATGCCCATGGCGTTGGACATGGCCGCAAAATCCGGGTTTTTCAGCTCGGTGCCGGCCTCCAGATAACCGGCGGCCCTTCATTTCCATGGCGACAAAACCCAGGGATGAGTTATCGAACACGATGACTTTTACCGGCAATTTCAACTGCGCCAGTGAGATGAAGTCGCCCATCAACATGGCGAAACCGCCGTCGCCCGACATCGAAATCACCTGCCGGCCCGGGAACGCAGCCTGCGCGCCAATGGCCTGGGGCATGGCGTTGGCCATGGACCCATGGTTGAACGAGCCGATCAGGCGGCGCTTGCCGTTCATTTTCAGATAGCGCGCCGCCCACACCGTGGGCGAACCGACGTCGGCGGTGAAGATTGCATCCTCGTCCGCCAGTTCGCTGAGCAACCGCGCCACATATTGCGGATGAATCGGCCGATTGGCCTTGGACGGTTGGGCCAGGTCATCCAAGCCCTGGCGGGCTTTTTCATAATGCTTCAAGGAGGTGTCGAGAAAGCGGCGATCCGTCTTGCGGGTCAGGCGCGGCAACAGGGCGTCGAGGGTTTCACCTACATCGGCGGCGATCCCTAGGTCCAGCGTGGCGCGACGGCCGAGGGCCTGCGGGTTGCGGTCGACCTGGATGATTTTCGCGGCGGTGGGGTAGAACTGGCGATAGGGGAAGTCAGTGCCGAGCATGATCAGCGTGTCGCAATTGAGCATGGCGTGATAGCCCGAGCTGAAGCCGATCAGGCCGGTCATGCCCACGTCGAACGGGTTGTCCCATTCCACATGCTCCTTGCCGCGCAGGGCATGCACCACCGGGGCGCCCAGCGTATCGGCCAGCGCCACCACTTGTGCATGGGCGCCGGCGCAACCGCTGCCGCACAGCAACGTGACTTTGTCACTGCCCTTGAGGATTTCGCTCAATTGCACCAGGTCGGCTTCGGCCGGCAACGTGCGCGGCGCGTTCAGTACCGGCCAAGGCTTGAGCGTGTCTTCGACTTCCAGCAACGACACGTCCCCCGGAATCACCACCACCGCCACGCCGCGATTGAGGATCGCCGAGCGCATGGCACGGTGCAGCACGTGGGGCATCTGTTCGGGGTTGGTCACCAGTTCGATAAAGTGGCTGCACTCCTTGAACAATTCCTGGGGATGGGTTTCCTGGAAATAGTTGAGACCAATCTCTGAGGAGGGGATCTGCGCGGCAATCGCCAGCACCGGCACATGGTTGCGATGACAGTCGAACAGGCCATTGATCAGGTGCAGGTTGCCCGGCCCACAACTGCCGGCGCATACCGTCAGCTCACCGGTGGCCGCGGCCTCGGCACCGGCGGCGAACGCGGCGACTTCTTCGTGGCGCACGTGCATCCATTCGATGCTGTCCATGCTGCGCAACGCATCGGTGAGGCCATTGAGGCTGTCGCCGGTCAGGCCCCAGATGCGCTTGATACCCGCCTGTTCAAGGGTGGTCGCCAGTTGCTGGGCCAGGTTGATTTTCGCCATGAGGCACTCCAATCGTCAGTGAGGTTAAGAACAGCTGATCAATAGGGGACAGTTCGATCACGGCGAATGCTGCGCCTTTAATGTGAAGATTGCTTCATGGCCGCACGATATTGCCGGGTGCGGCGCGCGGTAAACCACTGGTCGCACGCCAGGGCCAGCCAAGGGGGCGACGTTGGGGTTGGGGCGGCGGCCACGGCTCAAGCGGCGCATCTGGTCACGCACCACGGCCAGGGTGGCGAGTGAGGCGAGGGGCTTGCGCTTCCAGTCGATAGGCTTGAGTTGCGGGTCGAGGTCGCGACCTGCGCGCCACTGTTTGATCAACTGCGGTTCCAGGGTCAGGGCGGTGGCGATCCCGGCCATGGCGATGCCGCTATCGAGTACTTGCTGCACGATTGGTAGGCGTCGGATGCCGCCGGTGACCATCAGCGGCATGCGAGCGACACTGGCCATTTGCGCGGCAAATTCGAGGAAGTACGCTTCTCGGGCCAGCGTGCGGCCGTCCCGCGCTTCGCCTTGCATGGCCGGCGCTTCATAGCTGCCGCCGGACAATTCCAATAAATCGATGGGCAATGGATTGAGCATCTCTACCACCGCGCGCGCATCGGCCTCATCGAAGCCGCCGCGTTGGAAATCCGCCGAATTGAGTTTTACCGACACGCAAAACGCCGGGCTGACGCTAGCGCGCACGGCGTGGATCACTTCCAGCAACAGCCGCGCGCGGTTCTCCAGCGTGCCGCCCCAGCGGTCGGTGCGGTGGTTGCTCAGCGGGGAGAGGAACTGGCTCAGCAAGTAGCCGTGCGCCCCGTGGATCTGCACCCCGCTGAACCCGGCTTTCTCGGCCAGGCGCGCACTGGTGGCGAAGCGCTGGATCACGTCCTGGATCTCGTCTTCGCTCATGGCCTTGGGTGTGGCGAACATCTTGGAAAAACTGCCCAGGTCAAGGGCGAGGGCCGATGGCGCGAGGGCTTGTTGACCCAGGTTGGCCATGGTCTGGCGCCCTGGGTGGCTCAGCTGTACCCAGAAGTGCACGCCCTTGGCCCTGGCCACGTCGGCCCATTCGCGAAAGCTGCCCAAGTGTTGTTCGTTTTCCAGCGCAACGCCGCCGGGGCCGGTCATCGCACGCCGGTCGATCATCACGTTGCCGGTGATCAGCAGACCGGGTTCGCCGTCCGCCCAGGTCTTGTACAACTGCTTCAATTCGCGGGACGGTGCCTGATTGATATCGGCCATGTTTTCTTCCATCGCCGCCTTGGCGATGCGGTTGGAAATGATTTGGCCATTGGGCAGTTGCAGGGCTTCGAAGGGTGACATGGGTTGACTCCTTAGCGGGGGAGGCCTCAGGCTAAGCTTAAAGTTAACTTTAATGTCAAGCAGGTGTTGTGATGAATATTGGTGAGCTGGCAAAACAGAGCGGCTTGGCAGCATCGCGTATCCGCTTTTATGAAGCCGAAGGGCTGATCAGCCAGGTGGGCCGCCAGGCCAACGGTTATCGGCGCTATGCGCCCGAAGCCTTGCAGACGCTGCAATTGATCCAGAGCGCGCAACAGGCCGGGTTCACCTTGCAGGAACTCAAGGCGTTGATGCCGGCTCCCGGCGAGCACAAGCGCGAGGAATTGATTGAGGCATTGGAGCGCAAGGTGGCGCAGATCGAAGTGATGCAGACGCAGTTGGCGCACAACAAGGCGCAATTGCTGGGCGTGATCGAAGCGGTACGGGCGCAGCCGGAAGGCGTGCCGTGCTCCATGGGGCAGAAACAGGTGCTGGCGTCGATCAAGATCAACCCGCCATCCTGAACGTGAGGAGTTTGCACTGTGAGAGGGGGCTTGCTCCCGATGACGGAGTTTCAGTTACCGGATAAGTAGCTGAACCACCGCTATCGGGAGCAAGCCCCCTCGCACATTTGTTACTCAGCGTCGGCGAAAGAGTGGCAGCGGTTCGTCCGTTGCGGCCTGATAGGTCACCGAGAAGTCCTTGAGGCTTTCCAGCGCTTCGTACGGGTCTTTGTCGGCGCGCAGGGCGAAGGCATCGAACCCGCAGCGGCGCAGGTAAAACAGTTGGTCGCGCAGCACATCGCCAATCGCACGCAGCTCGCCTTTGTAACCGTAGCGGTCACGCAGCAGGCGTGCGTTGGAGTAGTTGCGCCCATCGGTAAAGGCCGGGAAGTTCAGGGCGATGACTTGGAAGTGCTGCACGTCATCACCGATTTCTTCGGCTTCTTCATCCGCGTCCAGCCACACACCCAGGCCACCGTCACGGGCCTTGAGGGCGTGGCCGTGTTCGCGCCACAGCGCCAACGGCACGATCAGGTCGTCGCAGTTGGAAATACCGTCGAAGCTCGCGTCCTTGGGCAGCAGGTGCCAGGTTTCGTCGACGACTTCGTTGTTCTTAATGATTCGCTGCATAGACGCGCTCCTTGAACAGGTCAATGCCGATGCGCTGGTAGGTATCGATGAAACGCTCATCTTCGGTGCGCTGTTCGATGTACACATCGATCAGTTTGCCGATCACCTCGGGCATGGCTTCCTGGGCGAAGGACGGGCCGAGGATCTTGCCCAGGCTCGCGTCGCGGCTGGCGCTGCCACCCAGGGACACTTGGTAGAATTCTTCGCCTTTCTTGTCCACGCCCAGGATGCCGATGTGGCCGACGTGGTGGTGACCACAGGCGTTCATGCAACCGGAGATGTTCAGGTCCAGCTCGCCGATGTCGAACAGGTAGTCCAAGTCGTCGAAACGGCGTTGGATCGATTCGGCGATCGGGATCGACTTGGCGTTGGCCAGGGAGCAGAAATCACCCCCGGGCAGCAGATGATGTCGGTCAGCAGGCCGATGTTCGGCGTGGCGAAGCCGCCTTCACGCAGTTCGCCCCACAGGGTGAACAGTTGGCTCTGCTCAACGTCTGCCAGGATGATGTTCTGCTCGTGGGAGGTGCGCAGTTGGCCGAAGCTGTAGCGTTCGGCCAGGTCGGCCACGGCGTCCAGTTGCTTGTCGGTGATATCGCCAGGGGCGACGCCGGTGGGCTTGAGCGACAGGGTCACGGCCACATAGCCCGGCTTTTGTGCGCCAGGGTGTTGCGCACACGCCAGCGGGCAAAGCCTGGGTGCTGTTGGTCGAGCGCGGCGAGTTCGGCGTCCTGGTTGCTCAGGGCCTTGTACTCGGGGTCGACGAAATGCTTGGCGACGCGATGCACTTCGGCTTCGGTCAGGGTGGTCTGGCCGCCGCGCAGGTGTTCCATCTCGGCGTCTACCTTCTGGGCGAACACCTCGGGGGTCAGCGCCTTGACCAGGATCTTGATCCGGGCCTTGTATTTGTTGTCGCGACGGCCGTAGCGGTTGTAGACCCGCAGGATCGCGTCGAGGTAGCTCAACAGGTCCGGCCATGGCAGAAACTCGTTGATGAACGCGCCGACCACTGGCGTACGGCCCAGGCCGCCACCCACCAGCACACGGAAGCCCAGTTCGCCTGCGGCGTTGTACACCGGCTCCAGGCCGATGTCGTGGACTTCGATGGCCGCACGGTCCGAGGTCGAGCCGTTGATGGCGATCTTGAACTTGCGCGGCAGGTAGGCGAATTCCGGGTGGAAGGTGGTCCATTGACGGACGATTTCGCACCACGGGCGCGGGTCGATCAGTTCGTCGGCGGCAACGCCGGCGAATTGGTCGGTGGTCACGTTACGCAGGCAGTTGCCGCTGGTCTGAATGGCGTGCATCTGCACGGTCGCCAGCTCAGCCAGGATGTCCGGCACATCTTCCAGTGCCGGCCAGTTGAACTGCACGTTCTGGCGGGTACTGATGTGGGCGTAGCCTTTGTCGAAGTCGCGGGCAATCTTGGCCATCATGCGTGTCTGGCGCGAAGTCAACTGGCCGTAGGGCACGGCCACCCGCAGCATCGGCGCAAAGCGCTGCACATAAAGGCCATTTTGCAGGCGCAGAGGGCGGAACTCTTCTTCGCTCAGTTCACCTGCCAGATAGCGTCGGGTCTGATCACGGAACTGCTTGACGCGGTCCTCGATGATGCGCTGATCGTATTCGTCGTATACGTACATATAGGTCCTGTTCTCGGCAAATCTGCGCGCACGGCCGCGCACTCCCAACGGAGCCGGCGCACGATACCAGTTTGCGTTTATGCGCAAAAGTGATGTTTGAGTATATGCACATAACCAAAATGACTAATGAGAAGGTTTATCGCGATACCCACATTTGTCATGCGGGCAATCCTGGACTTTACTGTGCTCGTGTCTTAGTGCAATCACCTATAAAACCGACAAGAGGCGATGCGATGAGCAATCCGACTAAAGCCCGTAAACCCGACAGTACCGTGGACGCCTGGGCCATCCTGTTCTTGATCATCCTGGTAGTGGGAACCGCTGTGTTCTGGGTCAGCCATCAATAAGCAGGGTTGACTGAACCTCGATTGACAGTCGCATTGCCACTATCATGGCGGCTTCTTTTGAAGGTTCAAGCCAGCATGTTGAAGGTTCTGATTGCGTCTGTGGGGTTGTGGGGAGCGACCTTCGGGTTGATGGCCCATGCGACATCGGTGGTGTTTCTCAACCCAGGCACGTCGACGGAAACCTTCTGGGTCGGCTACACGCAGTTCATGCAGGCCGCGGCCAAGGACCTCGGCCTGGATTTGCGTGTGCGTTATGCCGAGCGCGATAACCAGAACACCTTGAGCCAGGCGCGTGAAGCTCTTCAAGGCGGCCGGCGGCCCGATTACCTGGTGCTGGTCAATGAGCAATACGTGGCGCCCCAGGTCCTGCGCATGGCGCAGGGCAGCGGGGTGAAGT
The DNA here is from genome assembly GCF_054668275.1 of Pseudomonas sp. S3_A03. NCBI lineage: Bacteria > Pseudomonadati > Pseudomonadota > Gammaproteobacteria > Pseudomonadales > Pseudomonadaceae > Pseudomonas > Pseudomonas sp. S3_A03. Next base: position 1,448,339 of record NZ_CP162753.1, on the reverse strand, counting down.
TGCTGATGGTCAACAGCACGCTGACGGCCGACCAGGCGCACCTGTTGGGCGCCCAAATCGGCATTGATGTGATCGGCAGCCTGGTCGCCGATGACGAACGGGCCGGCTACCTGATGCTCGTTGACCTGTTGCGTCAGCACGGCCCCATTGCACCGGGCGAATCCCTCGACCTGTTGGCGTTTTCCGGGGTCAAGACCACGCCGGGCGCGCAGCTGCGCGAGCAGGGCTTGCGCCGGGCGCTGGCCGAACATCCCCAGGTGCGACTGCGCCAGTTGGTTTACGGCGAGTGGACCCGCGAACGCGCCTTTGAGCAGGCCACGCAGCTGTTCAAGCGCTATCCGCAGACCACGCTGGTGTGGTCTGCCAATGACCAGATGGCGCTGGGTGCCATGCAAGCGCTTGAGGACAGCGGGCGATCGCCGGGCAAGGACGTCCTGTTCAGCGCGGTCAACAGCTCGCCGCAGATCCTGCAGGCGCGCCTGGACGGGCGCTTGTCGAGCCTGGTCGCCGGGCATTTCACCCTGGGCGGGTGGGCCATGGTGCTGATCAACGATGATGCCAAGGGCATAGATATCCGCCGTCATCGGGACCACGAACCGCAGGTGGCGCTGTTCGAACTGATAGACCCGGCCCAGGCGCGACAGCTGCTTGAACTCCAGGCCAAACACCACTATCGCGTGAACTTCAAGGCGCTTTCGGCGCAGGCCAAGCCCGAGGGTTATCGTTACCCGTTCGGCTTGGAATTGTTGATGCGTTAAGCGTGCGCCTGTGTGCCTTAAACCCCGGCCAGGTGCAGCACCAGTTTGACGATACCGAATAGCGTCAGGGCAAACACCCCCGTGAATAGAATGCCCAGCATCACAAAGTGGCTGGGCTTGCCGTGGGTAAAGTCGCGGGCGCGGTTCTTGCCGCTTTGCACGCCAAAGGCGGCGGCCACCACGCTGTGCAGCATCTGCCAGAAGGAAGGCGGTTTGTTATTGACTGGATCGTCCATAAGTCCCTCGACACCCGGTGTGTGAGGGACAGCATAGACAATCCTGGCGGGCTTAGTTGTCGTAGCCCAGGTTGGGCGCCAGCCAGCGCTCGGTCACGGCCAGGTCCTGGCCTTTGCGCGCGGTGTAGCTCGTGACTTGGTCCTTGTCGACTTTACCCACCGCAAAGTACTGCGCCTGCGGGTGGGCGAAGTACCAGCCGCTCACCGCCGCCGCCGGGAACATCGCGTAGTGTTCGGTCAAGAACACACCGCTGCGACCGGCCTGCATTTCGCGGGCCTCGGGGTCGAGCAATTGGAACAGCTGGGCCTTCTCGGTGTGATCCGGACACGCCGGGTAACCGGGGGCAGGGCGGATGCCGCTGTATTGCTCTTTGATCAGCGCCTCGTTATCCAGCTGCTCGTCTTTGGCGTAGCCCCAGTAATCTTTACGCACTTGCTGGTGCAACCATTCGGCGCAGGCTTCGGCCAGGCGGTCGGCAAGGGCCTTGACCATGATCGAGTTGTAGTCGTCGCCCGCGTCCTGGTAAGCCTTGGCCACTGCCTCGGCGCCGATGCCGGCGGTGGTAATGAAACCACCGATGTAGTCGGTGATGCCGCTGTCCTTGGGCGCGACGAAGTCGGCCAGGGAGAAGTTCGGTTTGCCGTCGGTCTTGATGATCTGTTGGCGCAGGTGGTGCAGCCTGGCAATCGGCTGGCCGTCGTCACCGTAGACTTCCAGGTCATCGTCCCGCACCTGGTTGGTCGGCCAGAAACCGAACACGGCACGTGCGCTGATCAGCTTTTCATCGATCAGCTTGCGCAGCATTTCGCGGGCGTCGGCATACAGCGCGGTGGCGGCTTCACCCACCACTTCGTCAGTGAGGATGCGCGGGAATTTACCGGCCAGGTCCCAGGAGATAAAGAACGGTGTCCAGTCGATGTACTCGGCCAGGACGTTGAGGTCGATGTTGTCCAGCACCTTGGCGCCGGTAAACGTCGGCACAACCGGGGTATAGCTGCTCCAGTCGAACTGCGGCTTTTTGGCGATGGCCGCCGGGTAACTCAGGCGTTCGGTGCGGGCGCTGCGGTTGGAGGTGCGCTCGCGTACGTCGATGTATTCCAGGCGGGTTTTCTCGACGAAGCCGGCCTTCAGTTCCTTGGACAGCAACTGCGTGGCCACGCCCACTGCGCGCGAGGCGTCGGTGACGTAGATCACCGCATCGTTGCTGTACTTGGGCTCGATCTTCACCGCCGTGTGCGCCTTGGAGGTGGTCGCGCCGCCGATCATCAGCGGCAGGTGGAAATCCTGGCGCTGCATCTCACGGGCCACGTGCACCATCTCGTCCAGGGACGGCGTAATCAGCCCGGACAGGCCGATAATGTCGCACTTCTGCTCTTTGGCGACTTGCAGGATCTTCTCTGCCGGTACCATCACGCCCAAATCGACGATGTCATAACCGTTGCAACCGAGCACCACGCCGACGATGTTCTTGCCGATGTCGTGTACGTCACCCTTTACCGTGGCCATCAGGATTTTGCCCTTGGCCTCCGGCTTGTCGCCTTTTTCCAGTTCGATGAACGGGATCAGATGGGCCACGGCCTGTTTCATGACACGGGCGGATTTGACCACCTGCGGCAGGAACATTTTGCCGGCGCCGAACAGGTCGCCGACGATGTTCATGCCGGACATCAGCGGACCTTCGATCACTTCGATCGGGCGCGCGAACGACAGCCGCGACTCCTCGGTGTCCTCGACGATATGCGTGGTGATGCCCTTGACCAGCGCGTGTTCCAGGCGCTTGTTCACCGGCCAGCCACGCCATTCTTCGGTTTCGGCTTCCTTGACGCTGCCGTCGCCCTTGTACTTGTCGGCGATGGCGAGCAGGGCGTCGGTGCCGTCCGGGGTGCGGTTGAGCACCACGTCTTCCACCGCGTCGCGCAGCTCGGCCGGGATCTGGTCGTAGATCTCCAGCTGGCCGGCGTTGACGATGCCCATGGTCAGGCCGTTGCGAATGGCGTACAGCAGGAACACCGAGTGGATCGCCTCGCGCACCGGGTTGTTGCCGCGGAACGAGAACGACACGTTGGACACGCCGCCCGAGGTCAGCGCGTACGGCAGTTCGTCACGGATATAGGCGCAAGCGTTGATGAAGTCGACGGCGTAGTTGTTGTGCTCCTCGATGCCTGTGGCGACCGCAAAGATGTTCGGGTCGAAGATGATGTCTTCCGGCGGGAAGCCGACTTCATTCACCAGGATGTCGTAGGAGCGTTTGCAGATCTCTTTCTTGCGTGCTTCGGTGTCGGCCTGGCCGGCTTCGTCGAAGGCCATCACCACCACCGCGGCGCCGTAGCGCTTGCACTGCTTGGCATGGTGAATGAACTGCTCCACGCCTTCCTTCATGCTGATGGAGTTGACGATGCCCTTGCCCTGGATGCACTTGAGGCCGGCTTCGATCACGTCCCACTTGGAGGAGTCGATCATGATCGGCACGCGGGAGATATCCGGCTCGCCGGCGATCAGATTGAGGAAGGTCACCATGGCCTTCTTCGAATCGAGCATGCCCTCGTCCATGTTGATGTCGATCACCTGGGCGCCGGCTTCAACCTGCTGCAGCGCGACTTCCAGGGCTTCGGTGTAGTTGTCCTCGCGAATCAGGCGGGCGAACTTGGCGGAACCGGTGATGTTGGTGCGCTCGCCGACGTTGACGAACAGCGAGCTGCGATCGATGGTGAACGGCTCCAGGCCCGACAGGCGGCAGGCCTTGGGAATGTCCGGGATCGGGCGCGGGGCATAACCGGCCACGGCCTTGGCGATGGCTTCGATGTGGCCTGGGGTGGTGCCGCAGCAGCCGCCGACAATGTTCAGGAAGCCGCTCTGGGCGAACTCTTCGATGACCTTGGCGGTTTGCGACGGCAGTTCGTCGTACTCGCCGAATTCGTTGGGCAGGCCGGCGTTGGGGTGCGCCGAGACGTGAGTGTTGGCCTTGTTGGACAGCTCTTCCAGATAAGGGCGCAGTTCGCTGGCGCCGAGTGCGCAGTTCAAACCGACCGAGATCGGCTTGGCGTGGGCCACGGAGTTCCAGAACGCTTCGGTGGTCTGGCCCGACAGCGTACGGCCGGAGGCGTCGGTGATGGTGCCGGAGATCATGATCGGCAGTTCGATGCCCAGTGCTTCAAACACCCCTTGCACGGCGAAGATCGCAGCCTTGGCATTGAGGGTGTCGAAGATGGTCTCGATCAGGATCAGGTCGGCGCCGCCTTCGATCAGGCCTTTGGTGGCTTCGGTGTAGTTTTCCACCAGCTCATCGAAGGTCACGTTGCGGTAGCCGGGGTTGTTCACATCCGGCGACAGCGAGCAGGTACGGCTGGTCGGGCCGAGCACGCCGGCGACGAAGCGTGGCTTGGCCGGGTTCTCGGCGGTCTTGGCGTCGGCGATCTTGCGTGCCAGGCGTGCGCCTTCGACGTTCAGCTCGTAGGCCAGCTCTTCCATGCCGTAGTCGGCCATGGAAATGCGCGTGGCATTGAAGGTGTTGGTTTCGAGGATGTCGGCGCCGGCATCCAGATAAGCCTTCTCGATGCCGCCGATCACGTCCGGACGGGTGATCACCAGCAGGTCGTTGTTACCCTTGACGTCGCTCGGCCAGTCGGCGAAGCGTTTGCCACGGTAATCGTGCTCTTCCAGTTTATAGCTCTGGATCATCGTGCCCATGCCGCCGTCGAGGATCAGGATGCGTTCCTTGAGGGCGTGGTGAAGGGCTTGCAGACGAGCGCTACGATCGGACATGGGACTACTCTGGTCAGGCATTACGGAGGGGGTGGATCATAGCAAACCTGTGCGGATTTGCGGCATGTGCGGGTTTTGCATGAATATCGCTCATGTTGGGCGGCGTCATGGCCCGGTAGAATCACCGCCACTTTTTTACCGCACGTATTGATCGGGACCGGATACATGTCACTTCGTCTTATCGTCAGCGCCTTCCTGGCCTTGATTGCCAGCGCTGCCCAGGCTGAAGGTCCCGCGCCGGCGATCTCCTACACCCGCGATATCCAACCGATCTTCACCGAAAAGTGCGTGGCCTGTCACGCCTGCTACGACTCCGCCTGCCAGCTCAACCTGGGCAGCGCCGAAGGGGCGGCGCGCGGCGCGAGCAAAGTCCCGGTGTACGACGGCGAGCGTAGCCAGGCCACGCCGACTACCCGTTTGTTCTATGACGCCTTCGGCAAACAGGCGTGGCGGCAGAAGGGCTTTTATTCGGTGCTCGACGCCCAGGGCAGCCAGGCCGCGCTGATGGCGCGCATGCTGGAGTTGGGCCGTAACGCGCCGTTGCAACCCAACGCCAAGCTGCCCGAAGACATCGTGCTGGGCTTGAATCGCGAAAACACGTGCGCCATGCCCGCCGAGTTCAACGCCTACGCCGGCAGCCATCCCAAAGAAGGCATGCCGTTGGCGGTCACCGGCCTGACTGACCAGCAATATCAAACCCTGCAACGCTGGCTGGCCTCCGGCGCGCCCATCGATGAACAGGGCCTGGCGCCGAGTGCCAGCGAAGCCTTGCAAGTGCAGCAGTGGGAAAACCTGTTCAACCAGCCAGGCGCCCGTGAAAGCCTGGTGGCGCGCTGGCTGTACGAGCATTTGTTTCTCGCCCATCTCTACTTTGAGGGCGGCGAGCCGGGGCATTTCTTCCAGTGGGTGCGCTCGCGTACGCCAAGCGGGCAGCCGATCGACTTGATCAATACCCGCCGTCCGAATGACGACCCCGGCACCCGCGTGTATTACCGCCTGTGGCCGGTGCAGGGCGTGATCGTGCATAAAACCCACATCACTTACCCGTTCAGTGCGCAGAAAATGGCGCGCATCAAGGCGCTGTTCTACGCCGGCAACTGGCAGGTCAGCGCCTTGCCGGGCTATGGGCCGGGGCGTCGGGCCAACCCGTTCGACACGTTCGAAGCTATCCCGGCCAAGGCCCGTTACCAGTTCATGCTGGATAACGCCGAATATTTCGTGCGCACCTTCATTCGCGGGCCGGTGTGCCGGGGGCAGATCGCCACGGACGTGATCCGCGACAATTTCTGGGCGCTGTTCCAAGACCCTGACCATGATTTGTATATCACCGATGCGCGGTATCGCGGCCAGGCGACGCCGTTGTTGGCCATGCCGGGGCAAAACGACGACGTGGGCAGCGTGCTGAGCCTGTGGCTGGCCTACCGCGACAAGCGCAACGAATATGAAGCGCTGCGCCGCGACAGTTACGCCGATTTGCCACCGCCGAGTTGGTCAAGCCTGTGGGCGGGTAACGACAGTGCCTTGCTGAGCATCTTCCGTCACTTTGACAGCGCGTCGGTGACCAAGGGCCTGATCGGCGAAGTGCCGCAGACGATGTGGTTATTCGATTACCCCCTGTTGGAGCGCACCTATTATCAGTTGGCGGTGAATTTCGATGTGTTCGGCAACGTCTCGCACCAGGCCCAGACCCGCCTGTACTTCGACCTGATCCGCAACGGCGCGGAGCAGAACTTCCTGCGCCTGATGCCTGCCGACACCCGCGACGGGTTTATGGACGACTGGTACCAGAACAGCGGCAAGATCAAACTCTGGCTGGACTACGAAGCCATCGACGACGACAAGCCGAGCGGTCTGCACCTGGATGAAAAAGACCCCAAGCGCGACTTTGCCAACCAGTTGCTCACCCGTTACGGCGATTTGAATGCCAGCCCGGACCCGATCAACCGTTGCGCGGGCGCCTATTGCTCACGCAACGGTATCTCCGCGACGTTGCAGGATGTGGAACAGGCCCTCAGTCGCCTGACCTCGCGCCCGGCGGCGGGGCTCAAGGTGATCGATCAATTGCCCGAAGCGACGATGTTGCGTATCGAGACCGCCAGCGGCCAGCGCATGGTCTACAGCCTGCTGCGCAACCGTGCCCACAGTAACGTGGCGTTCCTGCTGGGTGAGGCCTATCGCTATCAGTCGGGCCTGGATACCTTGACCGTTTACCCGGGCGTGCTCAGCAGCTACCCCAACTTCATGTTCAATATCCCGGCCCGGGAAGTGCCTGCATTCGTTGCGCAGATGGAACAGGCCAAGGACGCCAAGCAGTTCGAAGCCATCGTTGATCGTTGGGGCGTGCGCCGCAGCCATCCGCTGTTCTGGCAGTATTTCCATGATTTGTCGCAGTACATCCGCGAGACAACGCCTGTGGAAGAGGGGGTGTTGGACATGAATCGTTATGAAAACCTCTGACAGGCAGGTCGACGCTTTTCCGACAAAAATACTCGGACTTTGTACCTGCGTAATATTTTGGCGTAAACTGCCGGCAAGCCTGTGAGGAGTTTCCATGACTGCCATAACCATTACCGACGCCGCCCACGATTACCTGGCCGACCTGCTGTCCAAGCAGAACACCCCAGGAATCGGTATCCGCGTCTTCATCACCCAGCCCGGCACCCAGTACGCCGAGACCTGCATTGCCTACTGCAAGCCTGGTGAAGAGAAGCCTGAAGACACCGCCCTGGGGCTGAAAAGCTTCACCGCGTACATCGACAGCTTCAGCGAAGCCTTCCTTGATGACGCCGTGGTCGACTACGCCACCGACCGTATGGGCGGCCAGTTGACCATCAAGGCGCCCAACGCCAAGGTGCCGAATGTCAACGCCGACAGCCCGGTCAACGAGCGCATCAACTACTACCTGCAGACCGAGATCAACCCGGGGCTTGCCAGCCACGGCGGCCAGGTCAGCTTGATCGACGTCGTCGAAGACGGCATCGCTGTCCTCAAGTTCGGCGGCGGCTGCCAAGGCTGCGGCCAGGCCGACGTGACCTTGCGTGAAGGCATCGAGCGCACCTTGCTCGAGCGTATTCCGGAGCTCAAGGGTGTACGTGACGTGACCGACCATACGCAGAAAGAAAACGCCTACTACTGAGTAAGGCGTTCACTGCGAAAATAAAAAACGGCGCCCCGTGAGCGCCGTTTTTTTATACTTTTAATTCAGTGGGTTACGTTGTTTATCTCAGACGGAAGATTAGGTGTGGGGGCTTGCTTCCGATAGCGGTGCCTCAGTCGCCTCGACCGCTGGCTGATACACGCATCTGGTAAAAAAGCTAAGGTCGATAAAGATGCGCATGCCCAGCCCGATACAGCGATGACTCGCTGAAACTGTCATTGGCCAGCACCCGACCCACCACAATCAGCGCCGTGCGCCGAAAGCCCTTGGCGGCGACTTTGCCGGCGATATCAGCGAGCGTGCCGACCGCCCAATCCTGGTCCGGCCACGTCGCGCGGTGCACCACGGCAATCGGGCAATCCGCGCCGTAATGCGGCAACAGCTCGGTGACGATCTTTTCCAGATGATTGACCCCCAGGTGAATCGCCATGGTCGTGCCGTGGCGGGCCAGGCTGTCGAAGTCTTCGCCGACCGGCATGCTGGTTTTATCGGCGTAGCGCGTCAGGATCACGCTTTGGGCGATGTCCGGCAGGGTCAGTTCGGCCTCCAGCAACGCAGCGCAGGCCGCCACTGCGGTGACGCCGGGGATGATCTGGAAGGGAATGTCCCATTCGCGCAACTGGCGGATTTGCTCGCCAATCGCGCCGTACAGGCTCGGGTCGCCGGAATGCACACGTGCCACGTCCTGGCCTTTGGCATGGGCGGCCTTGATCAGGTCGATGATTTGCTCCAGGTGCAATTCGGCGCTGTTGACCACCTGTTCCGCCTGATGGCCGTCCAATACCGCTGCGGGCACCAGGGAGCCGGTGTAAATGATCACCGGGCAACTGCGGATCAACCGTTGGCCCTTGATGGTAATCAATTCCGGGTCGCCGGGGCCGGCGCCGATGAAGTAGACGGTCATGGAGAGTTCCTGTCGAAAAACGGGCGAGCATGAAGGATGCTCATGATCGGAAAGCGCGATTATCGGGATTTTAGCCGGCGCAGGCCAACGCAAAGGTGGCCTGGGCGGTTTTCCGGCGGGTGATCAACAAGCGGGCAGGGCCGCCGCAGAGCTGTTCGGCCAGGGCCAGGGCGGCGCTTTCGGCGATGCCGTAACAGCCGGTATGGGCGAAGGCAACTGCGGATTTATGGCTCAGCCGCGCTTCATAAACGGCCAGTTGCCCGGCGCTGAAGCACCGCAAGGGCAGGTCGAGCCATCGGGCCAGGGCGAGTAGCCCCGGCTCGTTTTGTTTACGGTCGATGCTGGCCAGTGCCATGACACGGTGACGCTCGACGCCGCCCTCGGCGAGGGCCGCATCAAACAGGCCCAACAGGGTGGCTGCATCACAACCGCGCTGGCAGCCCAGGCCGACCACGTAGGTCATGCCGAGTAGCGATCATCGCGGTTGCGACGGAACAGCCAGGCGCTGATCAGGCCCAGGGCCAGCCAGAACGCCATATTGGTCAGCTGCGAGGCGATCTTGAACTGCGCCTCCAGGGCTTGCGGCGCGAGCATTGAATGCACTAGCGGCTGCGGCGCGCCGAGTAGGTGCGGCACCGCGAGGATGGCTGCGCCCAGCACTTTGAGCAGCCCATTGCGGCCGAAAACGATCAGCGCAATACCGGCGGCAGTAGAGGCGGCGGTGCCGATCCACCATGCCTGGCGTAGCGCCAAGTCAGCGGCGGCAGTGCCCGGCAACTCCGGTGGCAGGCCGAGGGTTGGCGCCAGCACAAAGGTCGCGTAACCCGCCAAGCCCCACAGCAGGCCTTGGGCGGTGCGAGTCGGCGTGCGCAAGGTGTAAAGGCCAGCCAGCATCAGCGCAAAACCGACGGCTACCACCAGGTTGGCGCCCGTGGTCGAGAGCACGCGCTGCCAGCCGTCTTCCGGCTCCCAGGCTTCGGCGTCATGGGTGTGCGCGGCAGCGCCGGCGGCGTGCTCATGCACAACCTCTGTGGCGGCCGGGGCTTTTTCAAAGGTTTCCGCCTGCAGAATCAGCGGGGCAACCCAGAAGCTTTGCAGCAGGGTCAGCAGCAGGGCGGCCAACAGGCCGCTGAACCCTGCGGTTTGCGCAATACGCTTGATCATGTCGGCAGGTCTCAATGGCACGGGAACGCGGCGCTGTGGCGGGTATCGTGGGCAGCGTTGTGCACCGCCTCAATGTGCGAGAAACCGGCGAAATACACCAGGCACGCACCGAGGATCGACGCGCCGATAGCGGCGCTCAGGCGTTGGCTCAGGGTGGAGGTGCTGCTGGCGGTGTGCGAGGTGCTGCTGATGATCGACATGGCGCGTCCCTTTCAGGTGTCAGGGTGAAACGAGCGCATGAAAACCCCGCGAGCCAGGCCCACAGGGTTCTGAACAGCGCCCGCCCACCGCGGGTTTGTTATCTGAAGTTTTCGGGCCGGTCTCCGGGCTTGCGAGGGACACTGGGTCTATAAAGCATCGCCTTCCCATGCCGTACAGGCACAGTGGATCTGACGCTTCGCTCGCTTACCGTTGCGGGGGCAGCACCGGACTTGCCATACGGATATGACGTACCGGTTTCCCGTTTCACCCTGTGAAGGGCACCCGAAACAAGGCTTGTAGGAAAGCATGCAGAGCGGCGGTAGTCAAATTGACCGAGCCCCTGTAGCCTTGCACCCTTCGAGGTTCTTCGGCTCAGGCCGAAGCTAAGAAGGGAACGCGGTTCAAGCCGCGGCTGCCCCCGCAACTGTGAAGGGTTTACCGACTGCCATGCCACTGCCGATCAGGCGGGAAGGCGCAGCCGGCGCCGGTCGTACGGCCCGCAAGCCCCAAGCCAGGAGACCTGCCTCGCAACCGATTTTCCAATTCAACCGGGCGGGGTGATCCGGTGACGAAATCCGCTGCTGCGCGCTGTTGCAGGGCCAATCGTCCCGTATGCCCGCCCCAAAAGGGCATCCGATGAAAACACTGGCCAAACTTCCCGTCACCATCGTTACCGGCTTCCTCGGCTCGGGCAAAACCACCTTGCTGCGCCATATGCTCGACAACGCCCAGGGCCGTCGTATCGCGGTGATCGTCAACGAATTCGGCGAGCTGGGTATCGACGGTGAAATCCTCAAGCAGTGCTCCATCGGTTGCACCGAAGAAGAAGCCAACGGCCGTGTCTACGAATTGGCCAACGGCTGCCTGTGCTGCACGGTGCAGGAAGAGTTCTTCCCGGTGATGCGCGAACTGGTGGCCCGTCGTGGCGACCTCGACCATATCCTCATCGAAACCTCGGGCCTGGCCCTGCCAAAACCGCTGGTGCAAGCGTTCCAGTGGCCGGAAATCCGCAGCGCCTGCACGGTCGACGCGGTGATCACCGTGGTCGACAGCCCAGCCGTGGCCGCCGGCACCTTTGCCGCGTTCCCGGACCAGGTCGACGCCCAGCGCAAACTCGACCCGAACCTGGACCACGAGTCGCCGCTGCACGAGTTGTTCGCCGACCAACTGGCCAGCGCCGACCTGGTCATCCTCAACAAGTGCGATCTGATCAGCCCTGAAGACCTGGCCCGCGTACGCCTGGAAGTCGCCGAAGAGCTGCCGCCGGCCGTCAAGGTCATTGAAGCGAGCAGCGGTCGCCTGCCGCTCGACGTGCTGATCGGCCTGGGTGCCGGCTCCGAGGAGCACATCGATGGTCGCCACAGCCATCACGATCACCACCATGAAGGCGAAGACGATCACGACCACGATGCGTTTGATTCGATCTCCATCGACCTGCCGCAAGCCGACGAAGCGCTGCTGCTCGACGCCCTGACCCAACTGGTGGTGCAACACGGCATCCTGCGCATCAAAGGGTTCGCCGCGATCCCCAACAAGCCGATGCGCCTGCTGATCCAGGGCGTGGGCACGCGTTTTGACAAGCATTTCGACCGCGCCTGGGGCGCAGACGAAGCGCGCATTACGCGCCTGGTGCTGATCGGCCAGGAGCTGGATGCCGCTGCCCTTGAAGCGCAATTGCGCGCCGCGCTCAGCGCTTAACCCATGCACCTGCTCAGGACTCAGCCCGGTGGTTTCGTCGCGGACGACAATATTGCCGACCTTGGTCAAACCCCCGCCGAACTGGTGATCCTGTGTAGCGGCGATTCGAGCCTGGCGCTGCTGGCCGAAGCGGCGCAGCAACTGCCCGAGGATTACCCCAGCCTGCGCCTGGCCAACCCGATGCAGGTGCAGAACCACGCCTCGGTCGACCTCTACGTTGACGAAGTGCTGCGCCACGCCAAGGTCATCCTGATTTCGTTGCATGGCGGCATCGCTTATTGGCGTTACGGCATCGAACGTCTGGTGGCGTTGGCCGAGCGCGGCGTCACGCTGATCCTGGTGCCGGGCGATGATCGTCCCGACCCCGAGCTCAGTGGTCTCAGCACGGTCAACGCCGAGCAACGCGAGCGCCTGTGGCAATTCCTGCGTCAGGGCGGCTTGGGCAATGCGCTGGATTTCTATCGCTGCCTGGCCAGCGGTTATCTGGGCCGTGATTACCCGTGGGCCGAGCCGCAACCCCTGGCGCGCACCGCGATCTATCACCCGCGTAAAGCCAACGCCCGGCTCAATGACTGGCAGGCCGATTGGCATGCCGAACGGCCCGTGGTCGCGGTGTTGTTCTACCGTTCGCATTTGCAGGCGGCGAATACCGGTTTTATCGACGTGTTCTGCCAACGCTTGCAGGTGGCGGGCCTGAACCCGTTGCCGATGGCGGTGGCCAGCCTGAAAGAGCCCGGTTGCCTGACGGTGGTCGAGGACCTGCTGGACGAGGTCGGCGCGGCGCTGATTCTCAACACCACCGGCTTTGCTCAATCAAGCCCCGAAGCTCCGCACCTGCGCCCGTTTCGCCGCAATATCCCGGTGATCCAGGCCATTTGCGCCCAAGACAACAGGCCCGGCTGGCAGGCCAGCGAACAGGGCCTGGGCCCGCGCGATTTGGCCATGCACATCGCTTTGCCGGAGCTGGATGGGCGCATCATCAGCCGCCCCATCAGCTTCAAAGACCTGGCCTGGCGCAGCGAGCGCAGCCAGTCTGACGTGGTGTGCTACCGCGCAGCGCCCGAGCGCATGGATTTTGTCGCCGAACTGGCACGGCGCTGGGTCGAGTTGGCGCGGGTACCGAATGCAGACAAGCGCATCGCGCTGATCCTTGCCAATTACCCGACCCGCGACGGGCGCATCGGCAACGGTGTGGGCCTGGACACCCCGGCGGCGGCGCTGAATATCCTGCGGGCGCTGCAAGCCGAAGGGTATTCGCTGCCGGATGCATTGCCGGACAGCGGCACGGCATTGATCCATGAGCTGCTCGGTGGCGTCACCAATGATCTGGACAGCCTTGACCTGCGCCCTTGCCATCAAAGCCTGGGCCTGGATGACTACGAGGCGATGTTCCTGCGCTTGCCCGAGGCCAATCGCCAGGCCGTGCTGGAGCGCTGGGGTACGCCCCACAACGACCCGATGTTTCGGGATGGCCGCCTGATGATTGCCGGGCTGCGCCTGGGCCTGACTTTTGTCGGCATTCAACCGGCGCGGGGTTACCAGGTGGATGCCAGTGCGGTGTACCACGACCCGGACCTGGTGCCGCCGCATGGTTACCTGGCGTTCTATTTTTGGTTGCGCCACACCTACGGCGCCCATGGCGTGATTCACGTGGGCAAGCACGGTAACCTCGAGTGGCTGCCGGGCAAGGGCGTGGGCTTGTCGGAAAACTGCTGGCCCGACGCGCTGCTGGGGCCGCTGCCGAATATCTACCCGTTTATCGTCAACGATCCGGGCGAGGGCGCCCAGGCCAAGCGGCGCACCCAGGCGGTGATCATCGACCACCTGATGCCGCCGCTGACCCGCGCCGAAACCTATGGCCCGCTGCGTAACCTGGAGCTGTTGGCGGACGAGTACTACGAAGCTCAATTGCTCGACCCGCGCCGCGCCCGTGAGCTGCAAAAAGACATTCTCAAGCTGGTGCGCGAAACCCGTATCGACCAGGAGCTTGAACTGGACGGCGACGCCGATGCCGATGCCGCCATCTGGCTGCCGCGCCTGGACACCTACCTGTGTGACTTGAAGGAGTCGCAGATCCGCGACGGCCTGCATATCTTTGGCGAGTCGCCCCAAGGCCGTCTGCGCATTGATACCTTGCTGGCCTTGCTGCGTATTCCCCGTGGGGATGGCCGTGGCCCGCAATCGAGCGTGCTGCGGGTGTTGGCCAAGGCGTTCGAGCTGGGCTTTGACCCGCTGGACTGCGCCCTGGCCGAGCCCTGGACCGGACGCCGCCCGGGCGTGTTGCAAAAGATCGATACGCAACTGTGGCGTACCGCCGGTGATACTCGCGAGCGCCTGGAGTTGTACGCCGCGCGCTTGATCGAACAGGCGCTGGAAGGCCCGGTGGAGCAGTTGCAAGCGCCCGGTTGGGAGGATGTGAACGCGGTGATCGAAAGCCTGCGCAGCGTCGTGGCCCCGCGCCTGGATGCCTGCGGCCACGCCGAAATGCGCGGCCTGCTGGACGCCCTGGGCGGTCGTTTCGTACCCGCGGGGCCGAGCGGCGCGCCGAGTCGCGGGCGCCTGGATGTACTGCCCACGGGGCGCAATTTTTTCACGGTCGACGTGCGCAACCTGCCCACCACCACGGCATGGCGTATCGGTTTTCAGTCGGCCAACCTGGTTCTTGAGCGGCACTTGCAGGATCACGGCGACCACCTGCGCCAACTCGGCCTGTCGGTGTGGGGCACAGCCACCATGCGTACCGGCGGCGACGATATCGCTCAGGCCATGGCGCTGATGGGCGTGCGTCCGGTCTGGGCCACGGGCAGCCAGCGAGTGGACGATTTTGAAATCCTGCCGATCAGCCTGCTCGACCGCCCGCGTGTCGATGTGACGCTGCGCGTGTCCGGGTTTTTCCGCGATGCGTTCGCCAACCTGATCCGCCTGTTCGATGCGGCGGTGCAAGCGGTGGCTGCCCTGGATGAACCAGATGACATGAACCCGTTGGCCGCCAAGGTGCGCAGCGAGCGCGAAGCCTTGCGTTTGTCGGGCCTGGACGAAGACGCGGCCGCGAAACAGGCCGGCTGGCGTATTTTCGGCGCCAAGCCCGGTGCCTATGGCGCGGGCGTGCAAGGGGCGATTGACGGCCGCCTGTGGCAAAGCCGCGAGGATCTGGCCGAGGTCTATCTGAACTGGGGCGGTTACGCTTACGGTGGTTCCGATGAGGGCACCGCCGCCCGTGGGCAATTTGCCCAACGCCTGAGCCAGGTGCAGGCTGTGCTGCAAAATCAGGACAACCGCGAGCATGACCTGCTCGACTCCAACGATTACTACCAATTCCAGGGCGGCATGCTCGCCGCCGTGGAGACCCTGAGCGGCGACAAGGCCGCCAGCTACCATGGCGACCATAGCCAGCCGGACCTGCCGAAGATCCGCACCTTGAAGGAAGAGCTGAACCGGGTGATCCGTTCCCGCGCGGCGAACCCCAAGTGGATCGACGGCGTGAAGCGCCATGGTTATAAAGGCGCCTTCGAGATGGCGGCGACGGTGGACAACCTGTTCGCCTTCGATGCCACTACCGCGCTGATCGACGATCATCAATACGCCTTGCTCGCCGACGCCTACCTGCTCGACCCGGATACCCGGGCGTTTGTGCAACAGCACAACCCTGCGGCACTGCGCGACATGACCGAGCGCATGCTCGAAGCCCAGCAGCGCGGCCTGTGGCAGGAGCCGGGGGCGTACCGTGAGGCCTTGGAAAACCTGTTGCTGGATATAGAAGAAGACAGCTGATGACTGACATTCCCCATTTTCCGCTGTCCGCCGTGGTCGGCGCCGATGACCTGAAGCTGGCGCTGTGCCTGACTGCCATCGACCCGAAGATCGGCGGTGTGCTGATCGAAGGGCCGCGCGGCATGGCCAAGTCGACCCTGGCCCGTGGGCTGGCCGACCTGTTGGCCAGCGGCCAGTTCGTGACATTGCCCTTGGGCGCCACCGAGGAGCGCCTGGTGGGCACCCTTGATCTCGACGCGGCACTCGGCGAAGGCCGCGCACAGTTTTCCCCCGGTGTATTGGCCAAGGCCGATGGCGGCGTGTTGTATGTCGATGAGGTCAACTTGCTGGCTGATCACCTGGTCGACCTGCTGCTGGATGTCGCTGCCAGCGGCACCAACCTGATCGAGCGTGACGGTATTTCCCACCGGCACGCGGCGCGCTTTGTGCTGATCGGCACCATGAACCCGGAGGAGGGTGAGTTGCGCCCGCAACTGCTCGACCGCTTCGGTTTCAATGTGGCGCTGGGCGGGCAGACCTTGCCGGCCGAGCGCGGGCAAATTATCCGCCGTCGCCTGGATTTCGACAGCGACCCGGTGGCGTTCTGCGCGCAATGGGCCGCGCCGCAGGCAGCCTTGCGTGAACGGTGCACGGCCGCGCGGGCACGCTTGGGCGGCATCGCGATGGACGACCAGGCCCTGGCGCGGATTACCGAGCGCTGCTTTGCCGCCGGTGTCGACGGGTTGCGCGCCGACCTGGTCTGGTTGCGCGGCGCCAGGGCTCACGCGGCATGGCGTGGCGCAGATGAAATTGGCGAAGAGGATATCGAAGCCGTGGCCGAATTTGCCCTGCGCCATCGCCGCCAGGAGCACTCGCCACCGGCCAGCCCGCCAGAACAAGGGCAATCACCCAAGCCGTCGGACACCTCTCCCGGCCAGGGCCAATGGGGCGATATGCCCGCACCGGCCTTGCCCACCGGCGCCCGCCGCAATGTGCCCACCTGGCCAAAAAAGCCCTAGGCATCCGCCCCCGGCCTGACACGGGGGCGGATGCCCGTCCCAAGGCGGGGCGCTTGAATGCTGGCAGGCAGGGCAAGGCCCGCAGCGCACAACAGGGGGCGGTCAACTGGCCAGGCACCTTGCTTGGCGGTCGGCCGCAGGCCCGTGAAGACCTGTTGTTTCACCTGCGCAGTCGTTCGGCCCAGGCGTTGTGGCTGGTGATTGTCGATGCGTCGGCCTCGACTCGCCGGCACCGCGCATTGACCGATGCCAAGGGCTTGCTGGCCCAACTGTTTGATGATGCCTACCGCCAACGCGCGCGCATGGCGTTGCTGACGGCCAGCGGGCCGTCGCCGAAATGGCAGGTGCAGGGGCTCAAAGCCGCGAAAAGCTTGACCGGCTGGCTGGATCAGCTGGGTGCCGGCGGCGGTACGCCGTTGCTGGCGGCGTTGAGCGAGGCGCAGCAGTGGTTGGCGGCGCGGCGCAAGCGCTATCCCACCGAGCAGCAACAGCTGTTGGTGATTACCGACGGGCGACTCAAGGACATCAGCGGGTTGCCGTCGCTGGCGTGTGCGGGGGTGCTGGTGGATATCGAGCGTGGGCCGATCAGGTTGGGGCGGGCCCAGGCGTTGGCGGCGGGGTTGCAGTTGGATTATCGGCATATCGATGAGATGTAGTGCCTGTACCGCCGCCATCGGGGCAAGCACTGCAAGACCATCAGCCCGCCCCCGGCACATTCGGCCAAAGATCCGCTACCAGGAACAAGCGCTCCGCTTCCTGCCAATCCTCGCCGGTGCGCACCATCCGTACCAGCAACTGCGCGGGTGCCATCGGGTCGAGATCGGTCAGCCATGCCTGCATGCGCTCTTCGCTCCACACCTCATCCGCCAGGTAATGCGCCGGCGCCAGCCATGCATGCCGGGGCAGGGGTTGCCAGCGCCCGGGCGGGCTGGCACTGACAAAGGCCTTCCGGTCCCGTTGATGCAACCAGCGCCCGCGCAAATGCTGCGGGTGGGCGCCGTGAGGCGAGGTGGCAAGGCCCGGCCAGGGGTAGAGCAAATACCCGCCCAGCCACAAGTGCGCATCGAACTGCTGGATATCCAGCGCCGCCAGCACTTCGCGGCTCTCCGGGCGGGCCGAAATCGGCAGTTGGTGCTGCGCCAGGTGCGCCAGTTTACGGTCGAGCCGGTCATGGCAGCCGGGGCCCAGCCACTGGGCGGTATCCAGGCCGTCGCCGTTCTGCGGCCCGAGGTAGAGTTTGATCGCCAGTTCCAGGTGGTGCACGCCATCACGGTCCCGCAGCAGCATGTCCAACTCGCCCAGGGTGTGCCCGGCGCGGCGGATCGGCAGGTTGGCGGCCAGCAACTCCACACCCGGCGCATGCTGCACCGCGAACTGCCACAAACGCTCGTAATACAGGCCCAGGCGGCGCGTGCGTGACAGGCTCAGCCACTGCTGCAAGGCGCGGCTGTCCTGGTCCAATTGTCGCAGCCAGTGCTCGAGCCGGTCGGGCGCCTGCACCCAGTCGCTGCCGGCCAGCGGGTGGCGCTGCGGCCAGGGCGTGTGCGCGAGCATCGGCGGGGCGAGCATCACCCACGCCAGGTCGCGCACTTCGGGGTGGCGCAATTGGCGGGGCAAGGTGTGCAGATCGGGGAATAGAGTCATGGTCCGAGCATAGCCTTTCAAGCCGGGAGCGGAGGCCGCAGAACCCCTGAGAACCATTGTCATCAAGGCTTCACGGCGACAAAGGATTTTGCCTCAAGCGGCCTTTCGCCCATAATCGTTTCTTTTTTGCCACACCCCACATCCCGCAGGAGCCCCATGGAGCAATTTCGCAATATCGGCATTATCGGTCGCTTGGGCAGTACCCAGGTGCTGGACACCGTCCGCCGGCTGAAAAAATTCCTGCTGGAACGCCACCTGCATGTGATCCTCGAAGACACCATCGCCGAGATTCTCCCCGGCCACGGCCTGCAAACCTCGTCGCGCAAGATGCTCGGTGAAGTCTGTGACATGGTCATCGTGGTGGGCGGTGACGGCAGCCTGCTCGGCGCGGCGCGGGCGTTGGCGCGGCATAACGTGCCGGTGCTGGGGATCAACCGGGGCAGCCTGGGGTTTCTGACCGATATCCGCCCCGATGAGCTGGAAGTGGAAGTGGCCAAGGTGCTTGACGGCCATTACCTGGTGGAAAACCGCTTCCTGTTGCAGGCCGAAGTGCGCCGTCATGGTGAAGCCATCGGCCAGGGCGATGCGCTCAATGACGTGGTGCTGCACCCCGGTAAATCCACGCGCATGATCGAGTTCGAGCTGTATATCGACGGCCAGTTCGTGTGCAGCCAGAAGGCCGATGGCCTGATCGTCGCCACGCCCACCGGGTCGACTGCCTATGCGCTGTCGGCCGGTGGCCCGATCATGCATCCCAAGCTCGATGCCATTGTGATTGTGCCGATGTATCCCCATATGTTGTCCAGCCGGCCAATTGTGGTCGACGGCAACAGTGAGCTGAAAATCGTGGTGTCCAAAGACATGCAAATCTACCCGCAAGTCTCCTGCGACGGGCAAAACCATTTCACCTGCGCCCCCGGTGACACCATCACCGTGAGCAAAAAAGCGCAGAAACTGCGGTTGATCCACCCACTGGATCACAACTACTACGAAGTGTGCCGCACCAAGCTTGGCTGGGGCAGCCGCTTGGGGGTGGAGGCGACTGATGCTCGATCCCGCGCGTAGCTACGACCTGATTGGTGACGTGCACGGATGCGCCCATACCCTTGAGCACCTGCTCGACCAGATGGGTTATCACAAGCAGGGCGGCACCTGGCGCCATCCGTCGCGCATGGCGGTGTTCCTCGGCGATATCATCGACCGTGGCCCGCGCATCCGCGAGGCGCTGCACATCGTGCATGACATGGCCGAAGCCGGCCAGGCGCTGTGCATCATGGGTAACCACGAGTTCAACGCCCTGGGCTGGGTCACACCCGCACCGCCCGGCAGCGGCCGCCAGTTCGTGCGTGAGCACACGCCGCGGCATGAACGGTTGATCCACGAGACCCTGACGCAGTTCGAGCACCACCCGACTGACTGGCATGACTTCCTTGGCTGGTTCTACGACATGCCGCTGTTTGTCGACGCCGGGCGTTTTCGCGTGGTGCACGCGTGCTGGGATGAGGGCTTCATCCAACCGCTGCGCGCGACCTTCCCGGATGGCTGCATCGACCAGCACTTCCTGCAAGCCGCCGCCGTGCCGGGCAGTTTTGCCTGTAACGCATTCGACCGCCTGCTGCGCGGCACGGATATGCGCCTGCCCGATGGGCTCACACTCACCGGCGGCGATGGCCTGACGCGTTCGTTTTTTCGCACCAAGTTCTGGGAAGACGACCCGAAAACCTACGGCGACATTGTGTTCCAGCCCGATGCATTGCCGGAGCCGGTGGCGCGTACGCCGTTGTCATCGACGCAAAAAAATTCCCTGCTGCGCTACGGCGTCGACGAGCCCTTGTTGTTCGTCGGCCACTACTGGCGCAGCGGCACACCGGCGCCGATCCGCCCGAACCTGGCCTGCCTGGATTACAGCGCGGTGCTGTACGGCAAGCTGGTGGCGTATCGACTGGACCAGGAAACCCGCCTGGACCCGCGTAAATTCGTATGGGTCGACGTTGAGCGGCCTGAGGTCATTAAATGAGCACCGTGGCTGTATTGCGCTTGCCCCTGAGCGTTGACCTGGGTGGTTTCGTCAACCTGCTGCAACGCATGCAAGTGCCCCACCGCGTCAGTGAGGAGGCGGGGGAACAAGTGTTGTGGGTGCCCGAGAGCATCAGCGATGACGTGCGCGTGTTGTACCAGCGGTTTCCCGCCGGTGATCCGGACCGGCAATTGGACATTCCCGAACAGGCGCCGTCGACTCGACCCGGCTTTGCCCAACAGGTGCGGCACAGCCCGGTGACGGCGCTGGTGCTGCTGGCCAGCCTTATCGTCGGCGCGGTGACCCTGCTCGGCGAGAACCTGCAAGCCATGGCCTGGCTGACGTTCCTGCCATTCCGGGTGATGGGGGAGTACATCCAGTTCACGCCGTTCGCCGACATGTTGGCGTCGGGGCAGTGGTGGCGGTTGGTCACGCCGATGCTGATCCACTTCGGCATCCTGCACCTGGCCATGAACGGCATGTGGTACTGGGAATTGGGCCGGCGCATCGAAAGTCGCCAGGGTGGTATCAACCTGCTGGGCCTGACGCTGTTGTTCAGTCTGGTCTCCAACTACGCTCAATACGCCTATGGCGGCCCTGGCCTGTTCGGCGGTTTGTCCGGCGTGTTGTATGGCCTGCTCGGGCATTGCTGGATTTTTCAATGGTTGTCGCCCAACCCGGCTTACCGCCTGCCCCGTGGGGTGCTGGTGATGATGCTGGTGTGGCTGGTGCTGTGCCTGTCGGGGCTGGTCTCGATGATCGGCTTCGGTGAAATCGCCAACGCGGCCCATGTGGGCGGCTTGGCTATCGGTTGCCTGACCGGTTTGCTCGGCGGTGTGTACAACCGTCGCAAGTCGTCTATTTGATAAGGAAGAGCCGCATGTCCTCTTTTGCTGAAATGATCGAAAACATCACGCCCGACATCTATGAGAGCCTCAAGCTCGCCGTGGAAATCGGCAAGTGGTCCGATGGGCGCAAGCTCACCGCCGAACAGCGCGAGCTGTCGCTGCAAGCGGTGATCGCCTGGGAAATCCAGAACCTGCCGGAAGACCAGCGCACCGGCTACATGGGGCCGCAGGAGTGCCAGTCCAAATCGACCACCGTGCCGAACATCCTGTTCAAGTCGGATGCGATCCATTGATTGAGATCGGTCGCGGTGCAGTCAGCAAAATGTCGGCGCAACTCGGTGAGCCGACCGTTCAATACGCGTTTCGTCTGGGCGATACCGAGGTGCCGGTCAACCCGCTGATCGGTACCCATATACGCCTGGAGTACCTCGGTGCCATCCATTGCAGCCATTGCGGCCGCAAGACCAAGACCAGCTTCAGCCAGGGTTATTGCTACCCGTGCATGACCAAGCTGGCCCAGTGCGACCTATGCATCATGAGCCCCGAGCGTTGCCATTACGACGCTGGCACCTGCCGCGATCCAGGCTGGGGCGAGCAATTTTGCATGACCGACCACGTGGTGTACCTGGCCAACTCGTCAGGCATCAAAGTCGGTATCACCCGCGCTACCCAGTTGCCCACGCGCTGGCTGGACCAGGGCGCGAGCCAGGCGTTGCCGATCATGCGTGTGGCCACGCGCCAGCAATCGGGCTTCGTCGAAGACGTGCTGCGCAGCCAGGTGGCCGACAAGACCAACTGGCGCGCACTGCTCAAGGGCGATGCCGCGACGGTGGACCTCAAACAGGTGCGCGATGAACTGTTCGCGTCCTGTGCCGATGGCCTGTTGCAATTGCAGGAACGCTTTGGCCTGCAGGCCATCCAACCGGTTACCGACATCGAGCCGCTGGAAATCCGCTACCCGGTGGAGCAGTATCCGGCCAAGATCGTCAGCTTCAACCTGGACAAGAACCCGATTGCCGAAGGCACGCTGCTGGGGATCAAGGGCCAATACCTGATCTTCGACACCGGCGTAATCAATATTCGTAAGTACACGGCCTACCAGCTCGCCGTGCATCAGTAAAAGGATGCCACCCATGCGCACCGAACAACCGAAGATGATTTACCTGAAGGACTATCAGGCGCCGGACTACCTGATCGACGAGACGCACCTGACCTTCGAGTTGTTCGAGGACCACAGCCTGGTCCACGCGCAGCTGGTGATGCGCCGTAACCCCGAGCGCGGCGCCGGTTTGCCGCCGCTGGTGCTGGACGGTCAGCAACTGGAGCTGTTGAGCGTCAATTTGGCCGATCTGGAATTGACCGACGCTGACTATCAGTTGACCGACAGCCACCTGACCGTGCACCCAAAAAGCGCCACCTTTACCCTCGACACCACGGTCAAGATCCACCCGGAAAGCAACACCGCACTGGAAGGCCTGTACAAGTCCGGCAGCATGTTCTGCACCCAGTGCGAGGCCGAAGGCTTTCGCAAGATCACCTATTACCTCGACCGCCCGGACGTGATGAGCACCTTCACCACCACGGTGATCGCCGAACAGCACCGCTATCCGGTGCTGCTGTCCAACGGCAACCCGATCGCCAGCGGCCCCGGCGAAGACGGCCGCCACTGGGCGACCTGGGAAGACCCGTTCAAGAAGCCGGCCTACCTGTTCGCGCTGGTCGCCGGTGACCTGTGGTGCGTCGAAGACAGCTTCACCACCATGACCAATCGTGAGGTGGCGCTGCGCATCTACGTCGAGCCGGAAAACATCGACAAGTGCCAGCACGCCATGACCAGCCTGAAAAAATCCATGCGCTGGGACGAAGAAACCTACGGCCGCGAGTACGACCTCGACATCTTCATGATCGTCGCGGTCAATGACTTCAACATGGGCGCCATGGAGAACAAGGGCCTCAATATCTTCAACTCCAGCGCCGTGCTGGCCCGCGCCGAAACCGCCACCGATGCCGCGCACCAGCGCGTCGAGGCGATTGTTGCCCACGAATACTTCCATAACTGGTCGGGCAACCGCGTGACCTGCCGCGACTGGTTCCAGCTGTCGCTCAAGGAAGGCTTTACCGTGTTCCGTGATTCGGGCTTCTCGGCCGATATGAACTCAGCGACGGTCAAGCGCATCCAGGATGTGGCGTACCTGCGTACCCACCAGTTCGCCGAAGACGCCGGCCCCATGGCCCACGCCGTGCGCCCGGACAGCTTTATCGAAATCTCCAACTTCTACACCCTCACCGTGTACGAAAAGGGCTCGGAAGTGGTCGGCATGATCCACACCTTGCTCGGTGCCGAAGGCTTCCGTAAAGGCAGCGACCTGTACTTCGAGCGCCACGACGGCCAGGCCGTGACCTGCGACGATTTCATCAAGGCCATGGAAGATGCCAACGGCGCTGACCTGAGCCAGTTCAAGCGCTGGTACAGCCAGGCCGGCACCCCACGCTTGGCGGTGAGCGAGTCCTACGACGCCGTGGCCAAGACCTACAGCCTGACCTTCCGCCAGAGCTGCCCGGCAACCCCGGACAAGGTGGAAAAACTGCCGTTCGTGATCCCGGTGGAATTGGGCCTGCTGGACGGGAAGGGCGCGGGCATTGCCTTGCGCCTGGCCGGTGAAGCCGCCGCCGCTGGCACCTCGCGGGTGCTTTCGGTGACCGAAGCCGAGCAGACCTTCACCTTTGTCGATATCGCTGAACAGCCGCTGCCTTCGCTGCTGCGCGGTTTCTCGGCACCTGTGAAACTGAGCTTTGCGTACAGCCGCGATCAACTGATGTTCCTGATGCAGCACGACAGCGATGGCTTCAACCGCTGGGATGCCGGCCAGCAACTGGCGGTGCAGGTGTTGCAGGAGTTGATTGGCCAGCATCAGGCCGGCCAGCCGCTGAAGCTTGACCAACGCTTGATCGACGCGCTGCGCACGGTGTTGAGCGATGAGCGCCTGGATCAGGCGATGGTCGCGGAAATGCTGTCGTTGCCCGGCGAAGCCTACCTGACGGAAATCAGCGAAGTGGCGGATGTCGACGCCATCCACGCCGCCCGCGAGTTTGCCCGCCAGCAACTGGCAGAGCACCTGTTCGAAGCGCTGTGGCTGCGTTATCAAGCCAATCGTGAACTGTCCAAGCAGACGCCTTATGTCGCAGCGGCCGAACACTTTGCCCGGCGCGCGTTGCAGAACATCGCGCTGTCGTACCTGATGCTCAGCGGCAAGCCTGAAGTGTTGGCGGCCACCCTGGACCAGTTCGACACCAGCGACAACATGACCGAACGCCTGACCGCGCTGGCGGTGTTGGTGAACTCGCCGTTCGAAGCGGAAAAGGCCAAGGCACTGGCGGTATTCGCCGAGAACTTCAAGGACAACCCGCTGGTCATGGACCAATGGTTCAGCGTGCAGGCCGCCAGCACCCTGCCGGGCGGCTTGGCGCGGGTGCAGGCGTTGATGGAGCACCCGGCGTTCACCCTCAAGAACCCGAACAAAGTGCGCGCATTGATCGGCGCGTTTGCCGGGCAGAACCTGATCAACTTCCATGCGGCCGATGGTTCGGGCTATCGCTTCCTGGCCGACCTGGTTATCCAACTGAACGGCTTCAACCCGCAGATCGCATCGCGCCAATTGGCGCCACTGACCCGCTGGCGCAAATACGACAGCGCGCGCCAGGCGCTGATGAAGGCCGAGTTGGAGCGCATTCGTGCTTCGGGCGAGCTGTCGAGTGATGTGTTCGAAGTGGTCAGCAAGAGCCTTGCGTAAGCATGCGTAAATGCACTTGAACTTGTGGTGAGGGCGCTTGCTCGCGTGACGGCCGGGCAGGCGATCAAGTTGCAAGACAAGTAAGCGGTTCAAATGTGGGAGCGGTGCATCAGGTCAGTACCGGGGCGCCAGTCAACTCGTCACGGGAGCAAGTGCCCTCGCCACAGGCTCAACCTGGCACCTGAGATACGTAGATACCCATGCTTGCATGAGCGTAGCTATTGAAAAAACGGTCATGACAGGCCGTTTTGTTCTTTAACCGAAAGGCCTACCTTGCTGCTGACACTTTCTGTCAGGGCGCTCTGCTAAGCTGCGGCACTTTTGGCTTTTTCGGTGGGATCAACGTGTCGCGTACCGCTCGCTTACTGACCTTGCTGCAGGCCCTGCGGGGTAAGAAACGTCCTGTCACCGCCGCCGCGCTGGCGGCGCAGTTGGAGGTGTCCGAACGTACGCTGTACCGCGATATCGCCGAGTTGACCGCCCTGGGAGCGCCTATCTTCGGGGAGGCCGGCGTAGGTTATGTGTTGCGCAATGGCCTGTTTTTACCGCCGCTGATGCTCAATGCCGAGGAAACCGAAGCCGTGGTGCTGGGCTTGCGTTATGTGGACCAACGTGGGGACGAGGTGCTCAGTCGCGCGGCTGCCAACGCGTTGGCCAAGATTGCCGATGTACTTGACCCCGCCGCCCAGGAGGCCTTGCGCAACCCGACGCTGTTGCCCGGCCCGCCGGGGTTTGGTTACCCGGAAAACCGCGTGCCGCTCAATGTGTTTCGCGAGGCCATTCGCACTCAGGCCAAGCTGCATATCGATTATGCGGACGCCAGCCAGACCCAGAGCCAGCGACTGATCTGGCCGCTGGCCCTGGGCTTTCTCAATGAAGTGCGGGTGATCGTGGCGTGGTGTGAGTTGCGCGGCGCTTATCGCACCTTTCGCACCGACCGTGTGGCGAGTGCGCAGGCTCAGGGCGAGCGTTATCCGGGGCGGCGTAGCGACTGGTTGCGAGCCTGGCGCAAGCTGATGGAGCAGAACGAATCCGCGCCGTTCACTCCTGACAAAAACTGACACACCCTTGGCATAGCATGGCGCTATAAATCACCAACAAGGAGTTGTGCCATGTCCCTTCCCGAATTGGCCCCCGCCATCGCGGCCTATCTCGTGGCGACCAATACCCATGACACCTCGGCCGTCGCCCAGTGTTTTGCCGACGACGCCAATGTGTTCGATGAAGGCCAGCATCAGGTCGGAACCGCCGCCATTGCGCGCTGGATGGAAGACACCGCGCGGCGCTACCAGCCCCGGGTGGAGGTGCTCAAAGTGCAGCATCGCACCGGCAAGGTGTTGGTCAGCAACGTGGTCTCCGGCAATTTCCCTGGCAGCCCTTTGGAGCTACGCTACACCTTCCGTCTCAACGAGCAGGGCAAGATTTCACGGCTGGATATCTCGCTGTAGGTCATAATCGCGGGCATGACTTTCGACTCGCCCCTCGCCGCCTATCAACACGCCATCGCCCAACAGGGCTTCGTCGCCGACGCTGCCCAGCGCCGGGCGGTGGACGCCCTGCAAAGCTGTCATCAGGCCCTGCATCAAGGTCATGCGCCGATCACCGGTGTTTACCTGTGGGGGCCGGTGGGGCGCGGCAAAACCTGGTTGATGGACCAGTTCTACCAAAGCCTGCGGGTACCCGCGCGTCGTCAACACTTCCACCACTTCATGGCGTGGGTGCATCAGCGCTCGTTCCAACTGACCGGCACCCCCGACCCGTTGCAGGCCCTGGCGCGTGAACTGAGCCAGGCTGTGCGTGTGCTGTGTTTTGACGAATTGTTCGTCAATGACATTGGCGACGCGATCATCCTTGGTCGCCTGTTCCAGGAGATGTTCGCGCAAGGCGTGGTGATGGTCTGCACGTCCAACCAGCCGCCGGACCAGCTGTACGCCGGAGGTTTCAACCGTGAGCGGTTTTTGCCGGGTATCGCGGCGATCACGCGGCACATGCAGGTGGTGGCGGTGGATGGAGCTGAAGACCACCGGTTGCATCCAGGGCATCGGCCTGCAGCGCTATTGGGTGAATCAGCCTGACGCGCTGGCCGGCGTATTCAAGCAATTGGCCGCAGGGCAGGGGGGCGGCAGCGGGCCGGTGGTCGTCGGCCATCGTTGCATCACTGCCGTGCACGCCAGTGACAGCGTGCTGTGGTGCCGCTATGCCGACCTGTGCGAGCAGCCCTTGGCGGCGATGGACTTTATGCTGCTGTGTGATCGCTTCAAGGCGATTTTGCTGGGTGAAGTGCCCGACCTGAGTGCGCAACAGCGCCCGGGCCGAATTGCCCGTGGTACCGAAGATGGCGTTCAGCGTGTAGCGGCGGGCGACCGCGAATTGCCGCAATTGTCGGTGCACGATGACAGTGTGCGCCGGTTCATTGCCTTGGTGGATGAGTGCTACGACCGCAAGGTGCCCT
This sequence comes from Pseudomonas sp. S3_A03, assembly GCF_054668275.1. NCBI lineage: Bacteria > Pseudomonadati > Pseudomonadota > Gammaproteobacteria > Pseudomonadales > Pseudomonadaceae > Pseudomonas > Pseudomonas sp. S3_A03. Next base: position 1,420,937 of record NZ_CP162753.1, on the reverse strand, counting down.
TGTTTATCGAAGCGCGGGTACCGTTGGAGCGCCTCTATACCGAGGGCTACCTGGCGTTTCCTTTCCGACGCACCCTGAGCCGCTTGCAGGAAATGCAGCTACAGCGTTTCGGCTGAGTGCTGTGCGAAAAACACCGGGCGTGTGCAGCCGGCGCGTTTTTATCGGCGTATCTTTCGTGCTTTCGGGCCGACATTTGTAGTTAATCTCCTTCATCCGCTGCCGACTCCGCGCTTACAATCGAGGCCCCAAAGGGAGACGATTCCCTTGTTGTGATCGAGGAAGGCAATGGAAACCCCAGATATCCTGGTGCTGCAAGCCAGCTACACCAACCCTGTGCATGCCGAGGCGATTGGCCGCGTGCTCAATAACTACGCTGAAGACCCGATGGGCGGTGGCCATAGCCTGCCCGCTGATTTATTGGCGCAACTGCCCGGCGAACTGGCCAAGCGCCCCCATGCCTTCAGTGTCCTGGCGTTTGTGGGTGGTGAGCCGGCGGGGCTGGTGAATTGCTTCGAAGGGTTTTCCACGTTCGCCTGTCGGCCGTTGGTCAATATCCACGATGTGGCGGTAATGGATGAGTTTCGTGGCCTGGGCTTGAGCCAGAAGATGTTGCAGAAAGTCGAAGAGATTGCTCGCCAGCGCGGCTGCTGCAAGATCACTCTGGAAGTACTTGAAGGTAACGCTGTGGCTCAGTCTGCGTACAAAAAGTTTGGTTTTGATGATTCAAGATTTGATCCGGCGTACGGGCGTATGTTGTTCTGGAATAAATCGCTTTTATAAATAACCGGCAAAAAAAGGGCGCCACTTAATGGCGCCCAGAGGTACCGATGCCAAAGGAGCGGAATGGCAAAGGGGAGTGCGGATTAACTAAGTATTAAATTAACTTTTCGGTTGTGCCTGATCAGCGGTGTCGCTCTTCAGTGTTTTGCCGTCGGCGGATGCCGTTTGTTCGGCGGTGCCATGAAGTTCTTGCTGGACGAAGGCGAAGTCGTTATAGAACGCCTTGGAACGCTCCGAGCCGCCCTCGGCAAACGCTGCGGCAGAGGTCAGGGTGATCAGGCTGGCAAGCATCAAGGTCGACAGTTTCATAGCAATGTTCCCATTAAGAGTGATAGGTATCCGGTCACGTCGTGATCAGATTCATGGCGCGACTATGGGGCTATCTTATTAAGTGGGAGTTAACCCCGGGATGACCCGACGTTAACTATTTTGTTAGCGGTGCCGAGCGTGTTTACAGTGTCCAGTCCAACGCGAGCGTGAGGGTGCGCGGTGCTCCCCAATAAACGCCGTTATAAAAACCGACACGCTCGTAATATTTTTTATCCAGTAGATTATTAATAGTCAGCGAAGTGGAAAGATGCTCGTCGAATTGGTAGCGGGACATCAGGTTGACCACCGTATAAGCCTGTTGAGTGATCTTTGTCGATTGCGTGTTCAGATTGCCGTCGGCGTCTCGCCCACCGGTAGGGCGTTGGGCAAATTCAAAGAAATCGCTCTGCCAATTCACGCCGCCACCCACCGTCAACCCGCGCCATGTACCCGGCAGGCGATAGGTGGTCGAGGCCTTCAGCATATTCAGGGGCAAGTTGGTGTTGTTGCGTTGCTTCTCGCCGTTGAGTGAATGGGTATAGGTGTAACCCGCCGTGAGGTTCCAGTCCGGCATGACCTCGCCGGATATCTCCATTTCAAAACCCTGCACCTTGTTGCCCTTGCCGCCGGTTTTATAGAACTGCTCGCCGGTTTTGGGATCCGGCGGGGCGGTGTTGTCGAGTTCCGCCACGTTATCCTGGGTGCTCCAGAAAAACGCGGTGGCCAGGTTCAAGCGCTCGTTCAGCAGGCTGCCCTTAAGGCCTATTTCGTAATTGCTGCCCACCACCGGTTCCAGGTATTTCTTGCCGGCGTCGCGTTCGTCCTGCGGGTTGAAGATGTCGGTGTAGCTGGCGTACACCGTGTATTCGGGCGTCAGGTCGTAGAGCACACCCGCATAAGGGGTCCACATATCATTGTGGGTCTGGCTGGTTTTGCTGGAGGAGGTCAGTTGGTTTGCGAGGTTGTAGTCCGGGGAAGTGCTTTGGATCTCCCAACTGCCATATCGGCTGCCCAGCACCGCGTGCAGTTTGTCTGTAAGGCTCAGGCGTGTGGCCAGGTAGCCTGCCTTCTGTTTTTTGCTGCTGTGTTCGCCCTTGAGGCCGGTGGTGCGATCGGCAAATTTGCCGATGCCGCCCATGTGTTTCCAGTCTTGAATTGTTTCATAGCCTGCCGGCGTCGAAAAACGCTGGAAGGGCGACGAGTCCCGTTGCGCGGACTCACCATAACCCACCATTAACTCGTGCTCGCGCCCCAACAATGAATAGGCGCCGGCAAGGTTGAAATCGAGCGCATCCATTTTAGAGGTGCCGACCATCTGGCTGGTCCAGGCGGTCATGCCGCTGCCGTCCGCGTTTGGAAACCCCGAGCCGCCGTAATACACCTTGCCGTCGCTGTCGCTTTGTCGGTGGGTATAGGCCGCTTTGAGGCGCCAGTTCGCGGTGAGTTTGTGGTCAATCGAGGCGAAGGTGGTTTGGTCTTTCAGCGGCCAGGAACTCCACGTTGTCGCCAGGTTCGCCGAGCGCGATAGCCGAGCCTTGCTGCCGTCACTGTTCCAGTACGGTAGCGTGCCCCAGGAGGAGCCCTGGACGTGCTTGTTCTGGTAATCGAAGCCGACGGCCACCACGGTATCGTCCGTCATGTCGGCTTCAAGAATGCCGTAACCCACCTCGCGTTGTTGTGCGTAATTGTCGCGGTAGGACTGGCTGTCGCGGTAGGCGAACACCGTGCGCCCGCGCAGGCGTCCGTCAAAGGCCAGGGGGCCGCCCACATCCAGGTAGCTGTAGTAATTGTCATGGCTGGCGCCGCTGACGCCGGCCTTGGCCTGCCACTGTGAGGTGGGGCGTTTGCGGATCATGTTGACCGTGGCGGATGGATCGCCCGCGCCGGTGGTCAAGCCCGTGGCCCCACGCACCACCTCGATACGGTCGTAAATAATGGTGTCGGAGTCGGACTTCATGCGCCCGAACGTATTGAGCATGCCGTCGACCTGGAAGTTATTGATTGAATAACCTCGGGCGGAATAACCCGCGCGGTCCGAATCCATATGTTGCACGGTCACGCCGGTGGTCTGGCGCAGCACGTCGGTCAGGGTATTGAGGTTGAAATCATCCATCTGCTGGCGAGTGATCACCGAGATCGATTGTGGGGTTTCCTTGACGGACAGGTTCAAGCGCGTGGCGGTGCTCATCGAGCCGGTGGTGTATGCCCCGGTGTGCTCGGTAGTGGCGCCCAACCCTTCGGCGGTGATGCTGGTGGCATCGAGTTCAAGGGCTTTGGTGGTGGCTTCAGCCAGCAGAACCGGGCTCAGGGCTACGCTGAAGAGGCCAAATGTGAAGCGCATGGTACGGGTGGAAGGCACGAACATCGCGGGAGACTCCTTGTCGTCTTTGCGGCCTTCCCGGTAGGGAAAGGCCATGGTTCAAAGACGAAAGGAGTGGTGGAACTTTAGGCTTAAACGAGAATGATTGTTATCTTTGTGTTACGGAGCGGGTTTTTCCTGGAGCACCACATCAGTTGGATTGGGCTTTTTCGGCTTGATCAGGCTGAAATCAATCAAGGCTTTCTGCTGACGCTGGTAAGGGTCGCCGATCAGCAGCGGGCGTGGCTTGAAGCTGTCACTTACCAGGCTTTTGCTACGGTCCAGTTCGTTGAAACTCAGCCCGGCCAGGTCGGCCCAGGTGTGTATCAGTTGCGAGCTGCTGTAGGGGCGCTGCAGGTCGCCGGCAAAATTCCAACTGTGGCTTTCGCGCCATTTGGGCGAGGCATAGGCCATGAACGGAATGGTGTACATCGGTGCCGTCGGTTTGCCTTCGTTACGGCCCAGCGTGGTATGACCGGCCGAGTCGAATACGTCTTCGCCGTGGTCCGACAGGTACAGAAGAAAACCGTTGGGGTCAGTCTTGGCGTAGTCCTTGATCAGGCTTGACACCACGAAGTCGTTGTATAGCACCGCATTGTCGTAGCTGTTGTAGACCGGCAGTTGATCGTCGCTGATCCCGGCCGGTACGCCTTGGCGGTCGGTGAACGTGTCGAAGGTCGGCGGGTAGCGGTACTGGTAGCTCATGTGGGTGCCCAGCAGATGCACCACGATGAACTTGCGCTCAGCCGGATCGGCCAGGGCCTTGGCAAACGGTGCGAGCACGTCGCCATCGTATTGGCGGGCGTTCTGGTTGCGGTTGTTGTTCAGGTACACCTGCTCATCGGCTTGTTCGGAGAACGTGGTGAGCATGGTGTTGCGCTTGGTCATGGTCTGCTGGTTGGTGATCCAGTACGTCTTGTAGCCGGCCTGCTTCATTACGCTGACAATCGACGGCGTTTTGAGGTACAGGTCCGGGTTCTCCTCGTCGGCGAACGTCAGTACCTGTTGCAGCGCTTCGATGGTGTAGGGGCGCGGGGTGATGACGTTGTCGAACACCGCCAGTTGGTCGCGCAGTTTGTCCAGTTCCGGCGTGGTGTTGCGCGGGTAACCGTAGAGGCTCATGCGCTGGCGATTGGTGGACTCGCCGATCACCAACACCAGGGTCGAAGGCTGGTCTGCCATGCTGTCTTTAAAACCAGTCAAAGGCGGGATCTGGCTGGCGCTGTCGAGCATGCCCTGCATGTTGTCCAGTTGCTCGGTGTAGCGGCGATACGCAACGATCATCTGCCAAGGCACGGCGGGCTCGATACGGGTTTCGAAACCGTCGATGGCGTGTTCCAGGTTGTCGTTGGTGGCGATCTGCTTGACCAGCGGGTAACCGACCACCGCGAGCACGATTGCCGCCGCTGCCAGCATGGCCTGGCCACGGGGCAAGTACACCGGGCGCAGGCGGGTCCACAGGAAAATCGCCATGGCGGTGTGGGCAATAAAGGCCAATACGATCCACCAGGCGAAGTACTGGGTGGCGTATTCACCGGCTTCAGAGATGTTCGACTCGAACATGATGAAAATGACGCTTTGCGAAAATTCCTGCTGGTAGATGAAGAAATAACCCAGGCTGGCCATTGAGCAGGCCCACAGGACTACGCCGATCAGTGCCGCGAGCAAGCGCGTGCGGCGCGGGAACAGCAACATGGGGGCGAGCCAAAGTGCGCTCATGAAGAAGGCTTGGCGAAAGCCACTGAAGCCGGAAGTGCCGCTGAGCTGGATCAGCAGTTGGGTGATACCCGAGAAATACCAGAAAAACAGGAATAGCCAGCCAAGACCGGCCCAATCAAAGCCTTTCGCAGACGTGGTGCTGCGTTCGAACATCGCCATCCAGCGCTCCAACCCGATAATTTGTCAGTTGACGCGCAGGTGTGCACGCAACAGAGGCCATCCTGCGTGGGATGGCCCTTGGGGGCGGGAGTATCGAGAACAGCGTGTGAAAACTTTGTGAGATTTTTGTAGCCGTTATCTTACAAAGTGATGACGGGACTCAGCAGAGCGCTGGCTGCACACCGGCGGGCTGGTCCAGTTGGGCCTGGATGATATGCGCGCGCAGGCGCAGGATTTCCTGCTGCAGGTGATCGCGTTCGTCTTTCAACTGGCGCAACTCATCGCGACGGATAGAGACGTAGAGAGTCTGTGGGGGGCGGGTCATCTGTGCTGTGCTCATTGCTTGCCTCGCAAATAGGCGGTGTGTCGCGGCGTGCCAGAACGCTTGAGTCGAGGTTCTCGGCAACAGTCGGAAGCAATTCTGAATTCTTTTTCGCGGCAATGGAACTTTTTTATTTTTGGCGGTCGTGTGACTTTGGTGGCAGTGATGGTGAAACGATGGCAACTTTTTTGCCATGAAACTACACGGATCTGGCCCTGACTAACCCTCATTAGCCTCATTGCGCTATAAACTATGTCACACATTTTTTAGTAGTTAGGAGCATCAGCACATGCAACTGGGGATTATCGGACTAGGCCGCATGGGCGGGAATATTGCACGGCGCCTGATGCTCAATGGGCATACCACCGTTGTCTACGACCGTAACGAAGCATTTGTCAAAGGCTTGAGCGAGGAGGGCGCCACCGGCGTCGCCAACTTGCAGGCCCTGGTTGCCGGGCTGCAAAAGCCTCGCGCCGTCTGGGTGATGTTGCCGGCAGGCGACCCCACCGAAAGCACCATTAATGAACTGAGTGAGCTGCTGGAGCCCGGTGACGTGATCATCGACGGCGGCAACACCAACTACAAGGACGACGTGCGTCGCGGAAAAGCACTCGCCGAGAAGGGCCTGCATTACGTGGATGTCGGCACCTCCGGCGGCGTCTGGGGCCTGGAGCGTGGCTACTGCATGATGATCGGTGGCGACACCGAGACCGTGCAACGCCTGGACCCGATCTTCAAAAGCCTGGCCCCTGGCCTGGGCAGCATCCCGCGTACCAAAGACCGTTCGGCCGCTGCCGACCCGCGTGCCGAGCAGGGCTACATCCACGCCGGCCCTGCAGGCTCAGGGCATTTCGTCAAGATGATCCATAACGGCATCGAGTACGGGATGATGCAGGCGTTTGCCGAAGGCTTTGACATCCTCAAGACCAAGAACTCGGACAACCTGCCGGAAGATCAACGCTTTGACCTGAACGTTGCCGACATTGCCGAAGTCTGGCGCCGTGGCAGCGTGGTCTCGTCCTGGCTGCTGGACCTGACCGCCGACGCCTTGGCCACCGACCCTAAACTGGACGGCTACTCCGGTTCCGTGGCCGACAGTGGCGAAGGCCGCTGGACCATCGAGGCTGCGATGGAGCAGGCCGTGCCGGTGCCGGTGTTGTCCACGTCGTTGTTCGCGCGTTTCCGCTCGCGCCAGCAGAGCACGTACGGTGACAAGATGCTGTCTGCCATGCGCTTCGGCTTTGGTGGTCATGTGGAGACCTCCAAAAAAATGACCGCCAACGGCAAGAAACCCAAGGCCGAACCTGCTCCACCCACCACCTTGTTTCTGTTTGGCGCCCATGGCGACCTGGTCAAACGCCTGCTCATGCCGGCGCTGTACAACCTCAGTCGTGACGGTTTGCTGGGCGATGGCCTGCGTATTGTCGGCGTCGATCACAACGCGATCAGCGATGCCGACTTCGCCGCCAAGCTCGAGGCGTTTATCCGCACCGAGGCCGCGAGCAAGGTCAAGGGCAATGCCGATAACGCCCTTGACCCGGCTTTGTGGGCGCAACTGGCAAAGGGCATCAGCTATGTCGAGGGCGACTTCCTCGACGACCGCACCTATGCCGACATCGGCAACAAGATCGCCCAAAGCGGCACCGGCAACGCGGTGTTCTACCTGGCCACCGCACCGCGTTTCTTCAGTGACGTGGTGCAGCGCCTGGGCAGTGCGGGCCTGTTGACCGAGACCGATGACAGTTTCCGTCGCGTGGTCATCGAAAAACCGTTCGGTTCAGACTTGGCCACCGCTGAAGCCTTGAACGCCTGCCTGCTCAAGGTAATGAGCGAGAAGCAGATCTATCGCATCGACCATTACCTGGGCAAGGAAACGGTGCAGAACATCCTCATCAGCCGTTTCTCCAACGTGCTGTTCGAGGCGTTCTGGAACAACCACTACATCGACCACGTGCAAATCACCGCCGCCGAAACCGTCGGCGTGGAGACCCGGGGCAATTTCTTCGAAAAAACCGGCACCCTGCGCGACATGGTGCCTAACCACCTGTTCCAGTTGCTGGCGATGGTGGCCATGGAACCGCCGGCGGCGTTTGGCGCCGATGCGGTGCGGGGTGAAAAGGCCAAGGTCATCGGCGCGGTACGCCCCTGGTCGCTGGAGGATGCGCGGGCCAACTCGGTACGGGGCCAGTACACTGCGGGTGAAATCGCCGGCAAGCCCTTGCCGGGCTATCGCGAAGAGGCCAACGTCGCGCCTGACAGCAGCACCGAGACCTTCGTGGCGCTCAAGGTGATGATCGACAACTGGCGCTGGGTTGGCGTGCCGTTTTACCTGCGCACCGGCAAGCGCATGAGCGTGCGCGACACCGAGATCGTGATCTGCTTTAAACCGGCACCGTATGCGCAGTTTCGCGACACCGAAGTCGATGAGCTCAAGCCTACCTACCTGAAGATCCAGATCCAGCCCAATGAAGGCATGTGGTTCGACCTGTTGGCGAAAAAGCCCGGGCCGACCCTGGACATGGCCAACATCCAACTGGGGTTCGCCTATAAGGACTTCTTCCAGATGCAGCCTTCGACCGGGTACGAAACCCTGATTTACGACTGCATGACCGGTGACCAGACCTTGTTTCAGCGCGCCGACAACATCGAGAACGGCTGGCGTGCGGTGCAGCCGTTCCTGGATGCGTGGAAGCAAGACGATGGGATCCAGGCCTACAAGGCCGGTGAAGATGGCCCGGCGGCGGCCGATGCGTTGCTGGCCCGCGATGGCCGTACCTGGCACACGCTCGGATGAGTGACGCCGCGATCCATCCCATCCGTTTTATCCTGAGTGACGTGGACGGCACTTTGCTGCATCCCGATCACCGCTTCAGCCCACGTACGTTGGATGCGGTACACCAGCTGCGCGAGGCTGGGGTGTTTTTCAGCCTGGCCAGCGGGCGCCCGCCCAAGGCCATGCTGCACTTGGTCGAGGCGTTCGGCATCGATATTCCGGTGGCGGGCTTCAATGGCGGCACACTGATCAACCCGGATGGCAGCATCCTGGTTGCCCACCATCTGCCGGCCGAGGCGGCGCTGATTACGCTGGCGCTGTTTTCGGCCGAGCCGGAGGTGGAAGTCTGGGTGTTTGCTGACGGTGACTGGTTGCGCCGTGATCCACCGGGGCCGATGGTGCAGCGCGAAGCCGACGGCCTGGGGTACGGGCCGGTGGTGGTGGAGAGTTTCGAGCCCTACCTGGACCGGGTCGACAAAATTGTCGCGGCCAGCAACAACGCCCAATTGCTGGTGGAGCTCGAAGCACGGCTGCAGCCCAAGGTGCAGGGGCTGGCCCAGGTGTCGCGTTCGCAACCGGTGTATCTGGATGTCACCGCCATGTTGGCCAACAAGGGCGAAGCCTTGAAGACCTTGGCACACCATCTTGGCGTACCACTGGAGCAAACGGCGGCGATCGGCGATGGCGGCAATGACCCGGCGATGTTTCACGTGGCCGGGTTGTCGATTGCCATGGGGCAGGCCGAAGAAACGGTCAAGCGCCAAGCACGCGTGGTCACCGGCAGTAATGTCGACGATGGCGCGGCCGAGGCGATTGAACGGTTTATTCTGGCGGCGCGACGAGCACCATAAGTGATACGACGCAACTTTCGATCACTGTTTTGCAGTGATCGAAAGTGTGCACGTTGACTTACTTGGGCATTGCCCAGGACTGCAACTGGTGGCCATCTTTGTCGAGCTCGGCGCGGGCTTGCAACAGCAAGTTTTCCAATTGCGCCGGGTCGCTATAAGTATGCGACGACAGTTGTTTGCGCCCGATACGGGTATTGGTACGGTCGATGACGCTCAGGCTGAGGGCGCCGTTGCCATCGTGCCAGGCCACGCACTGAAAGGGTTGGAAAGCACGGTCTGCGATCAAAAGAGCTTCGTTGATGCGGAGCGGGGCGTTCATGTGGGTCTCTCTCTAAATGCCCATTCAAGTGAGTACCGGCGGTTGGGCGGACCGTGCGGTGGGTTACTTGTACTGATGCACGATGGCGGGGTACGGGTCACATGTTAGCGCCACAATTTTCAACTTTCTGTGATTGGCGTCAGGTAAGCGGCTGTTTTAAAAGCTGAATGAAAGTTTCCAGGGCCTGCAACTTTTTTGTCTGAAGTCTGCGCAAGTGGCTTTTTGCCAACTCTTATAGCAAAACGGTACAAGCCCCGCGTCAATAGCTTGCTAGTGTTAGCGCCAGGCATCACAAACCGTTGTTTCTAAATACTTTTAACAATTTTGACGCCAAGGAACAGTCATGGGTGTGCCCGCCGTCCAACGCCGTTTGCTCGTGGTCGACCCCTGCGACGATTGCCATGGCTTATTGCCCGGCTTGCGCACCGCCGGCTGGGAAGTCGATAGCTGTGCGTTGGAAGCGGTAGGTGACCGATCCTGCGATATCGGCCTGCTGCGCCTGCAGCCCTATCACCTGGAACGACCCGAAGCCGTCAAGGAACTGATTGGCCGCAGCGGCACCGAGTGGATCGCCGTGCTCAGCCAGGATGTGCTGCGCTTGCAAAACGTCGGTGACTTTGTGTGCGAATGGTTTTTCGACTTCCATACCTTGCCCTTCGACGTTGCCCGCGTGCAGGTCACCCTGGGCCGCGCTTTCGGCATGGCGCGCCTACGCGGCAAGGGCCATACCCCGGTGGACGAGGGCCATGAACTACTGGGTGACAGCCGGCCCATCCGCGAACTGCGCAAGTTGTTGTCCAAGCTGGCACCGACGGAGTCCCCCGTGTTGATCCGGGGTGACAGCGGTACCGGCAAGGAATTGGTGGCCAAGACCCTGCATCGCCAATCCCAGCGTCACGCCAAGCCCTTTGTGGCGATCAACTGCGGGGCGATCCTCGAACATTTGATCCAATCGGAATTGTTCGGCCATGAAAAGGGCGCGTTTACCGGTGCCCACCAGCGCAAGGTCGGGCGTATCGAAGCGGCCCACGGCGGTACCTTATTCCTCGATGAGATCGGCGATCTGCCGATGGAACTGCAAGCCAACCTGCTGCGTTTCCTGCAGGAAAAACACATCGAGCGCGTGGGCGGCAGCCAACCCATTCCGGTGGATGTGCGCGTGCTGGCGGCCACCCACGTCGACCTTGAGGCTGCGGTGGCCAAGGGCCGATTCCGCGAAGACTTGTATTACCGGCTCAACGTGTTGCAAGTGGTCACTGCGCCCTTGCGGGAGCGCCATGGTGACGTGGCGATGCTGGCCAACCACTTTTCACGTTTCTACAGTCAGGAAACCGGCCGTCGGCCCCGCAGCTTCAGCGAAACCGCGCTGGTGGCCATGGGGCAACACCCGTGGCCCGGCAATGTGCGTGAGCTGGCCAACCGTGTGCGCCGTGGCTTGGTGCTCGCCGAAGGGCGCCAGATAGAAGCCGTTGATCTGGGCTTGCAAGGCGAGCAGGCAATTTCACCCCCGATGGCTACACTGGAAGACTACAAGCACCGCGCCGAACGCCAGGCGCTGTGCGATGTGCTCAACCGGCACAGCGACAACCTGAGTGTCGCGGCCCGCGTGCTGGGAATTTCCCGGCCCACGTTCTACCGGTTGCTGCACAAACACCAGATCCGCTAGGGCGGGTAAACCGAAAAGCCCCGCAACGACCCTTATCGTTGCGGGGCTTTTTCCTTGTGTGAACCTCAGTTAGAAGTAGTAAGGGAATTTCAGGCTGAACGTAAAGTCCGGCGCATCGTCGGTCATGCCGATCGCCAGGTTCGGCACGATCGTCAGGTTATCCGAGGCCGCAATCGTCATCCCTACGTTGAAATACCCGGCGTTGGCATCGCTGGATACCACCGACTGCCAGTCGCCGCCATCGGGCTTGAGTTTGCTTTTGCGCTGCACCAGGTCGGACACCGAGAACGACATACTCATCTTCTCGTTGAGGGCAAAGGCTACGCCGACGCCGAACTGGAAGCTGTCGCCCAGCCTGACTTTGCCGCCGACTTTCTGGTTGACGTCACTGCTGATGTCATCGAACGAGTCTTCGAAGTTGTGGGTGTAGGACACCGAACCAAACAACACCGCCGGGTCGAAGGTCTTGACCAGCGAGATCCCCGGGGTGACCGACCAGACGCCGTTGCCCGTGGGCAGGCTTTCCGGCACGTACAGGTTGTCGTTGCCCGGCTTGTTGACCAGCTTGATGCCAAACGGCTCTTTACCTGTGGGCGCCTTGACCCGCACCGACACCACGGCATCGGGCAGGGTAGGGGTTTCGTCGAGGAACTTGTAGGCCACGCCGAAGTTGACGTCGCCAATGGTCGGGTCGCGGGTGACCGACTGCTCCGAGGTGGCGGTGCCGTTGTTACCCGCGCCGGCAGACTGGTAGGTAGAGTCGCGGTAGACCACCGGCACGTTCACGTCGAACTGCCAGCGGTTATCGACGTTGTAGCGGCCGGTGAGGTCCAGGGTCCAGTTGTCGGACTTGATGCGGTCCAGGTTGATATTGCCGAGGAAGATCGAGTCCAGCGCCAGGAAACCGTTGAGCGTCAACTGGCGAGCGTCGTAGCGGGCGTAAGTGATGCCGGTTTCAAAGCTGAACTTGCCGTTGCCGAAAAAGCCGCTGGCTTCGTTATACAAGTTGCTCACACTTTGCGCGGGGGCCGAATCGTCCTTGAGGGACTGGCCATAGGAACTGCCGCCGCCGGCGCCGCCGGATGCCGCCGCGGCGCCCGTGCCCGCCACCGTGGTGCCGTTGGCTTTTTGAAAGTCTGCCGGGGATTTGGCCAGGCGCCGTGGCGCGGGAGTCGCCGGCTGGTCTTCGACTTGACGCACCCGTTGTTCCAGCACGGCCAGGGCTTTTTGCTGCACTTCGTACCGCTGCTTGAGTTCCAGGAGTTCCTGTTTGAGGGTTTCGATATCGGCATCCGGCGCGGCATACAAAACGGATGCGGGCAAGAGCGTACTTAAACAGACCACCGCACGGAGCGATAACGATCGATGCATGAAATAAGCCGTCCTTTTCTAATGCGTAAGTGTCGAGGGTCAGCGTAGTTCAATAACCGAGGGTGCGTAGGCCTTTGAGTTGATCCAAATTGCAGTTCAATGCGCCGTTGTTCAAACCGTTATTGTTCATTACCACGTTGAGTTGGGTCATGTTGTTGACGAAGTTGGTGTTGCCGGTCAAAACCGTGCCTTGCAGCACGTTTCCACCGCCGATCTGTTGCAGGCTGTTGCCCTGGTTATGGTTGGCCTGGATCGCCATCTGTAACCCGCCGTTATTGGCCGACACGCTTACACGGCCAGCCGCGCTGTCGCCGGTCACCGTACCGCCGGCCACCAGCACCTGCCCCGATTGCGCGAGGTTGGCGGGGGCAAGGCCGTTCTCGACGGTGATCCCCACGTTGTTGTAGGCGGTGTTGCCGTCGCCGGCGGTGCGCACGCTTTGCGTCACCCCCTGGCCGCTGCCCAGGCCGGCGCCGCCGGTGACAGTGCCGGTACCGGTGTTCGGGTTCGTACCGTTGCCGGTCGAACCGGTGGTTTGCACATAAAATTGCGGAGTGAGGGTGGACGAGTCGACCTGCATGCTCGCCTTGCCGGTGATGCTGTCGCCCACGGCATTGGTCCAGGTGCTGCTCATGACAATGCCGAAACTGATGATGCGCCCCGGCATGACATAACGGCCGCGCAGGTCGGCCATTTCCGAATCCTTGAGTTCGATCGGTTTGAATGCCGATGAAGCATAAGCGGGCATCGAGGCTGCCAGACACATGACCGTCAGCCAACGGGAAGTGTTCATCTTCTGCTCCTGGAGCGTCCTGCCCCTTATTGCGCTTCTTAAAAGAAGTCGCTCTGTATGAAACCGAAATCCATCAGCTCGGCATCGCCTACGGGCCTGAACTCATTCAACTGGTTCTTGGCGGTCAGCGGCGCAGGTGGGTCGAGCAAGACATTGGCCTTGTCGTAACCCTCACCCAGCACGGCGAAGACGATGCCATTCCAGCCCTTGACGAAATCATCGTGGGAATAGCGCTTATGGCCCAGCACCGGGTCGCCGATATAGACCCAGTCCTTGTCGGCTCGCTGCAGCACCACGAAGTGCTTGTAGCCACGAATTTCCAGCAGCACCACCACGGGGATCTTCACGGTAACCAGAGTGTCTGGCGCAATTTTGTAGCCCCGGGCACGCATGCCGATACTTTCGAGGTAGCGCTTCATGTCCAGCATGGAAAAACCCTGGGTACGCACCAGGTTCTGGTCGGCGGTGACCAGCATGCCTTTGATGATGTGATCTTCGTCGACGTCCAGCCAGTAGGCTTGGCGCAGGATGGTGGCGAGTGCCGCGGCACCGCAGCTGAAATCGGTTTTCTGTTCCACCAGGTTGGCGAACCGGCGTTCACGAATACTCTCGACCTTCTTGAAAATCACTGCACCGCCAGGCATGGCGGAGATCGCCATGGTGCCTGCCCACGTGGGGCCGGTGAGCAACATCAGGAGGGTGAGGGTCGCGAGGCGCATGATCGTATGACCTGCTGGACACGGGAATAAAGAAGGGCCTTGTCGCCAAGGCCCCGTTGGATCAGAAGCGCACGCCGCTGGCGCAGACGGTGCAACCTTGACCGATCGACAGGCTGTTGCTGCCTTGGTTGCCCGAGCCCGATTGCAGGTTCACACCCACGTTGCCGGAGTTGCGGTTAACCGAGTTGTCGAGGCTGGAGTTGTTGGACACGTATTGGGCCTTGCCGCCATGGCCATAGCCGTGGCTGGTAGCGGCCGTGTTGAGGTAGCTGTTGGCGAGCGAGTTTTGCTCGGTGTTGGCGGCCGCGGCGATGTTTTTGCCGTCGGCGGTCACGATTGCCAGGTTGTTTTTACCCTGGTTGCCTTGACCGGCCTGGCCGTTGTAACCCAGGTTGCCGGAGTTACCGTTAACCGAGTTATCCAGCGAAGCGTTGTTTTGGGTGCCTTTGTTGACGAAGCTGTTCGCCGCGCTGTTTTGGTTCACATCGACCACGCCGAAGACGGTGGCGGCATCACCTTTGGCGCTGGAGATGGCGGCTGAGTTGTCTGCCTGGTTGCCACTGCCTGACTGGACGTTGACCCCAACGTTACCGCTGTTGCCGTTTACCGAACCATCGGCCGAGGCGTTGTTTTCGGTTTTGGTGTCGTCAAACTTGTTGATCGCGCTGTTTTGTACATCCGTCACGACAGCGGCGATGGTGCCGGTAGGTTGAGGCGCAGGGTGCCAGCCACCTGCTTGAGCTGCGGCAGCCATGAGTGCGGCGAGAGCGAAAACCAGTGGTTTCAGAGCCATTTGAGGTTTCATGGTGTTTCTCCTTGCTTCTAATTAGTGAGTTAAGTGTTGGTACGGTCCAGCCAGTGCTACCAAGCGATTACTTGATAGTGATACCCAGGGTGTTAGCCACTCGGTTCCCCACCCCGGCACTCTGGTTCACCTGAATCACTCCTCGGCTGCCTGTGAAGGCCTGGTCGCTGGTAACGACAAGGCGGCTGCCAGTGGTGGGGGTGAGCCCTGAGTCGGTCAACTGCGTCGTGTTCTGTTGCAACAGGACGCTGTCATCGATGCTTTGCGGGCCAGGGTTGATGCTGATCCGCACGGCGTTGATGGATTGGTTATTGGCCCCGGCCGACTGGTTGATGCCCAGTACACCGTTGCCGCTGGTAAAGGCGTGGCCCTGGATCGCCGCCTTGGCGTTCAGGGACGGGTCGACGCTGCCGTCCATACGCTGGATGTTCACGTTGGTGGCCTGGCCACCAACGGCAATGGCGCGACTGTTGGACGTTTGGTTCTGGTTGCCGGCGGCCTGGTTGATCGACAGAACACCGCCGTACTGTGTGCCGCTGTTGTTGATCACGGCGCTGTCGTCGGCGAATGCGGGGGCGCCGGCCAGCAAGGCGAGGATGAGCAGGGAGCGATTCATTACTTGCCCCCCATCATGCTGCCGATGTTATTCAGGGGCGCCATGCCGCGTTGGATCGAGTCGCTGATCTGCCCGCCCATATTGCTGCCGCTGCCATGACCGGCGGCTGAGCCGGCCCCCAGGGTCGACAGGCTGCTTTGGGTGGCATGCGGGCCGGTCAGGCTGCCGCTGGTCTGTATGGCGCGCACGATGCTTGAGCCGCTGCTGACACCGCCGATATCGCGGTCACTGAGTTCGCCGGTGGCGGCCATGATTTCTTGGCTGGGATTGGCGTTGGCGGTGGTGGGGTAGGGGTCCTTGCCAAAGGCGGCGCGGCCGTACATATGCGCCTGCACGTTGCGGCCGGTCACGATCACGCCGTCACCGGCAACGCTCGGCGCACTGATGCCGACGCTGAGTACACAGCTGATCAGCAGTACGTTCATCGAACCTTGAGTGAGTGTGGTCACGGCGGCATTCCTTATTGTTCGCGCTGACCCTAAACAGCGCTGTAAGGGACAGAGCAGAAGCCGTGCCGTTTTTTATTTATTGTTGTTATTCAAAGGCTTGTGATTTTTTGCGTAGCGCGTGATGTTGCGGCTGTTTCATGGCTGATACAGCTTGTCGTTCAGGCGCTCTTATACCGTCACACCCCAAACGATTCACCCGTCTGTATCAGCGCTGTAACACTGCACATGACAAAACGATGAATCCGCTCACGGCGTGCGGTTCAGGGCGGGGAGGTGTTTCAAAAATGGACACAACAGGCACGCGTAAACCCCGGCCTGCGGGCAAGGCTCAGCCTTTTGGGGTTTTACGCGGGATGGAGTTGAGTACGGGGTTGCCGTCCTGGTTCTGGGTCAGGTACACCGGCAGAACCTTGGGCAGGGAGGGGATGAGGTTGTTGACCTCATGGGTGTTGTAGATGCCGCCAATCCGAATGGCCCCGGTGGTGGCGTCCGCCAGCATCACCGGTTTGCTCAGGTAGCGGTTGATCAATGGCAACGCATCGGCCAGGGCCAGGTTGTCGAGGATCAGCTTGCCCTGGCGCCAGGCCAGCGCGCTGTCATTGGGGTTGATCGTTTTTACCCGTGGCGTGGCGTCGCCCAATTGATAGCTGGCCTGCATGCCGGGGGTCAGGGGCACACTGCCGTGTACGGGGTCGCTGGCAATTTGCACCGAGCCTTCTAGCAACGTCACCCGCACTTGGTCGCCATATTTCCAGACGTTGAATTGCGTGCCGGTGACCCGTACCTGGCCTTCGCCGGCACGCACGATAAACGGATGCGCGCTGTCATGACTGACGTTGAAAAAGGCTTCGCCTTTTTTCAGCGTGACGCGGCGTTGGTCCTTGTAATTGCTATAGACCAGCTGCGTGCCCAGGTTGAGTTCCACCTGGCTGCCATCACCCAACGTCACCTGGCGCAAACCGGTGGTCGCTTCGAAGCGTTGATAGGAACTCGGGAGCCAGCCCGCTTCCCAGCCGGTAAAGGCGGCCAACGGCAACGCAGCGAGGCAGATCGCCGCCGCTACGGCGTAAGTGCGCAGCCGGCTGCGGGGTTTGAACGGCACCACCACCGCCACAGGTGCAGTGCGTGGCAGGTGGTCGGCGACGTCCCAGATTTCCAGCATGGCCGCGTATTCAAAGGCGTGCAGCGGATGCGAGTCGTGCCATTGCTCAAAAGCCAAACGTTCATCGCGGGTGCAGTCACTCGCATGCAAGCGCATGCACCAATGCGCGGCGGCGTCGGTGATGGCGTCATATTCGGCTTCTAAAAGGGGCTTTTCGCTCATTGACTCATCCTGATTTCGCACATTCTAACCCCCACAGGACTACGACGAGAACAGCCGTCATGGCGATTGCACATCAATTGGAAGCTATTCTCGTTTGGACGCGCCTTGAAGTTTCAGCACATTCGCGCCATGGCATGCGAAAAATCTGCGGAAACCCCCGGTTGCCCTGAGCCACCAGCGCGCGGCTCAGGCTCACGGGTCCAGCGCGCGACCCGCTTGGCTAATCATGTAGGCCACCGAATCGGCATTGGCCAGGAGGGTGTCGATGCGCTTGTCGCTGTTGCTCATGAAGATCGCGCGGGCATCCTCCAGGGTCTTGGCACCGGTGGTCGTCAGCACTGTTTTTTCTGCGTTGAGGTTGAACTGTCGGAGCCGAAATCCTCCCATTCCTGAGTGAACGAGTCCCACGTTCTGAACAGCATGCTCGCCGGGGTAGAGAGCGACAACGCGCTTTTTCAAGCAGTTTTGATAGATGTCTATCGGGGGGGGGGCGAAAAAACGGTCCAGCAGGTAGATTTTATGCTCTGCATCCTTGAGCAGGATGAACGCAATGGTGTCCTGTTGGGTTTCGCGAGCGGTGCCGCTGACAAAACGCATTGAGTCAGGCCCGACAGCGTGTGGTTGATCAACTCTTCCAGCACTTCGTCCACCCGCCGCTCGACTCGTTGTACCTGCTCGGGCGTCAGTGCGATAACGCCGAAGAGTTCGCTGAAAAAGCGCCCCAGACGACTGTCTGGCCCGCGCAGTGTCGCAAAGTTTTCAAGATGGCGTTTGGCGGTCACCGCATAGTACGTCGCGACATTGAGTGCTTCATTGATACATTGGGCTTTCCAACTCGACATCGCGGTAATTGCGCGCATGCCCACCGCCTCTACATTGATGGCGTCTCTTTCATCAAGCCACGTAGACACCTGACCCATATAGCGACTCAAGATTTTGCCGTAGCGCGGGTGATGCGTGTCGAGGTCCAGCGTCCATTGGCCCTGCGCATTGCGCAGCAGATAGCGGCCGTGCTGCTTACCTTTGCTCAGGCGCCAGTGCTCACCGGTTTTTTTACCGAGTACACCTTGCCCGCCAAGGGCACAACGTTCTGGGCGCCGCTCTTGTCCCGGTAAATATGACTCAGCGTGCTGTGCTCCAGGTCGTTCAGGGCAACCTCGTGGTTTCGAAGATGTGCAGTTGCGTGCGTTCAGGCGCCGTCAGGTCCAGCTCCGCCAGCGTGATAGTGGCCGGCTGGCGCGGCTTGAGCCATTGCTCCAATGAAACCGGCATTTTGTCGGGCCGGGCTTGTGGAAAGGGTTGTTGCAGTTCGCGGCGCAGTGAAGCCAACTCGGCCACGCGGTTTGGAGTCGAGCCAGCGGCGCTCGTCCCCAATCGAAGCAACACCGCGCGCAAGGCGGTAGATAACTGAAGCGGGCGTTGACAGGTGGCAGGTGAAGCATTGTTTAATCAGCGGTCTGGATGCTTGTTGTCTCTTCCAATTACAAAATCGGAGCTACAGATGTCTGCCCAGTCTTCCCTCATTGACCACGCAACGGCGCTTATTGGTTTCGACGAACTGGTGGGACTGCTGCACGCGGTGTTTGTAAAGCACGGAACATCCCCGGAGGCGGCGGCGATCCTGGCGCACAATTGCGCCAGCGCCGAGCGCGACGGCGCCCATAGCCACGGCATCTTCCGCATTCCTGGTTACCTCAGCACGCTGGCCAGCGGCTGGGTTGACGGCAACGCCACGCCGGTTGTCACGGATGTGGCATCGGGCTTCGTGCGGGTAGATGCATGCAACGGTTTTGCTCAACCGGCATTGGCGGCGGCGCGGGCACTGCTGATTGAAAAGGCACGCAGCGCCGGCATTGCGCTGCTGGCCATTCATAACTCCCATCACTTTGCCGCCCTGTGGCCCGACGTCGAACCCTTCGCCGAAGAAGGGCTGGTGGCGCTGAGCGTGGTCAATAGCATGACCTGCGTAGTGCCCCACGGCGCCGACCGCCCCTTGTTCGGGACCAACCCCATCGCCTTCGCCGCGCCGCGTGCCGATGGCGCACCGATCGTATTTGACCTGGCCACCAGCGCCATTGCCCATGGCGACGTGCAGATCGCCGCGCGCAAGGGCGAGCGGTTGCCGCCGGGGATGGGCGTCGACAGCCTCGGCCAACCCACCACCGACCCGAAAGCCGTGTTGGAGGGCGGTGCGTTGCTGCCGTTCGGCGGCCACAAGGGTTCGGCGTTGTCGATGATGGTGGAGTTGCTGGCGGCGGCCCTGACCGGGGGCAACTTTTCCTTCGAGTTCAACTGGGCCGACCATCCGGGAGCGCGTACGCCCTGGACCGGGCAGTTGCTGATCGTGATCGACCCGAGCAAAACCGCCGGGCAAAGCTTTGCCGAGCGCAGCCAGGAGCTGGTGCGGCAGATGCATGCGGCGGGTTTACGGCGCTTGCCGGGGGATCGACGTCATCGCACGCGGGCGAAGTCGTTGGAGGAGGGGATCACGGTGGAGGCGCAAGCGCTGGCGCAGTTACGCGACTGGGCGCTCTGAGCCCCCACCGCTGTCAATCAGTTGCGGCGGCCCAGCAACAAGCCGACCACCAGGCCGAAGCCTGCGGAAATCGCCACCGTCTGCCACGGATGACCGCCGATATAGGTTTCGGTGGCATCCACCACCGGCTTGCTGCGCTCGCGCACATTGGACACCGAGTCCAGGGCTTGCTTGAGTTTGATCGCCACCTGCTCGCGCAGGGTTTCGCCTTCTTCACCGACCAGGGAAGCACTGCTCTTGAGCAATTTGTCTGATTCTTCGATCAACGCCGTGAGTTCGCTGAAGGCTTGATCCTTGATTTGTTCTTCGACGGCTTGGGCAGCGGTTTTGCGGGCCATTGTGTGACTCCTTGCGGGTGAATGTGGCAGTGAACAATGGAGTATCGGGCGTGCGCAAAAGTTGCAGTTTTTTTGCGCAAGCGTGGCCTTGAGCCAAATCCGAATCTGGAAATTTCGACCTACAGTGTAAGATGTCGCCTATTTGTGCAGCAGGTAATTCAACCATGAGCTTCAATCTCGCCAACAAGACCCTCGCCGAACGCGCCGAGCTGGAAGATGAAAAGTCGCGCCTCTACGACCTGTGGCAAACCAACCTGGGCAAGGCCAAGGGCGAAGCTGCCCGGTTGTTCGGTGAGCGCGCCAAGCGCAAGGGCAAGTGGGCCGAATGGGTTCGCGCTGAACTCGACGGCATGTCGCCGCCGGAGTTTTCCAACATGGTGCGCAGCGAAGTCAACAAACTGATGGCGGCGGCGAAGTAAAGCTCGCCACAATCGCCTCGCGCACTTTGAGCAACATCGGGTCCAACTGGGCCTGGGTGCGCCAACCCAGCTCGACCGGGTAACGCGGCAGCGCCAGCGGGCAAGCCAATACACGCAGGCCGGTCATGTGCGCGATGGCCTGCGCCGCGTGCCCGGGAATGGTCGCCACTGCCTGGCTGCCCGTGAGCAAAAAAGGCAGGGCGGCAAAATGGCTGGTCGAGGCGCACACCTGCCGGCTCAGCCCTTGGGCCGCCAAACCTTCGTCGGTAATCCCGATAAAACCGCCGGATGACACCAGTACATGCTCGCGGGCGACGAATTCTTGCAGGCTGATGCCGTGCTGATCCGGGGCCAGGCTGGCGGGGTCTACCAGGCAGCGGTAATCGCCTTCGGCCAGCACCTGTCGACTCAAGCGGCTCTGTGCAAAGCCCCCGGCGGTAATCGCCAGGTCCAGCGTGCGGTCGAGCAGGGCGCCCGCCACGATCTGGCTGTGGGTCTGGCGGAAAATCACCCGCAGTTTCGGCAAGCGCTGTGCGATTTCGAGCATCAGCCGACGGCCATAGGCAATTTCAAAATCATCGGACAGCCCCACCACCACGGAGCGCCCCTGATAATCCGGGTGATCGGGGTTGACCATGGCCAGGCTCTGGCGGCAGCGCTCCAGCGCTTCACTGATCACCGGCTTCAACTGATTGGCCCGCAACGTCGGCGCCAGGCCTCGGCCGGTGCGCACGAACAACGGGTCGCCATACACCTGGCGCAAACGTCGCAAGCCCGCGCTGATGGCCGATTGGGTGACGCCCAGGCGCACTGCCGCGCGGCTGGCGCTGGACTCGTCATGCAGGGCTTCGAAGGTTTTCAGCAGGTTCAGGTCGACCTGGGCGATATTCATTGGGTTCATATCATTCAGTACTGAGGTGGGCTTTATTCATGATCCGGGCTGGCGCGAGAATGGGCAACCCCCCTTACTCGGAGTGATCGTGATGCCTGTTTCTACTGTGGCGGCGTTGCAAATTGGCGCATTGCCGGGCGGCAAGGCTGAGACTTTGGCGCAAATCCTCGGCTATGAGGACGACATCAAGCGCAGTGGCGCGCAATTGGTGGTCATGCCTGAAGCGTTGCTCGGCGGCTATCCCAAAGGTGAAGCGTTCGGCACGCAGCTGGGCTACCGCCTGCCGGAAGGCCGTGAAGCCTTTGCCCGTTACTTCGCCAATGCCATCGACGTGCCGGGCACCGAGACCGAGGCGTTGGCCGGCCTGTCGGCGCGCACCGGGGCCAGCCTGGTGCTCGGTGTGATCGAGCGCAGTGGCAGCACCTTGTACTGCACTGTGTTGTATTTCGAGCCGGCGGGCGGCCTGGTCGCCAAACACCGCAAACTGATGCCTACCGGCACCGAGCGGCTGATCTGGGGCAAGGGCGACGGTTCCACCTTGCCGGTGATCGACGCGGCGGTGGGGCGTATCGGCGGCGCCGTGTGCTGGGAAAACATGATGCCGCTGCTGCGCACCGCCCTGTATGCCAAAGGCGTCGAGGTGTGGTGCGCACCTACCGTGGACGAGCGCGAAATGTGGCAAGTGAGCATGCGCCATGTGGCCCACGAGGGGCGCTGTTTTGTGGTGAGTGCCTGCCAGGTACAGGCCTCGCCCGAGGCGTTGGGTTTGGCGATTGCCAATTGGCCTTCAGACCGCCCATTGATCGCCGGCGGCAGCGTGATTGTCGGGCCCATGGGCGACATCCTCGCCGGGCCGCTGCTGGGGGAAGCGGGGTTGCTGACCGCGCGGATCAATACCGATGACCTGGTACGGGCCAGGTATGACTACGACGTGGTGGGCCACTATGCCCGGCCGGATGTGTTTGAGTTGGTGGTGGACGAGCGCGAGAAGCCCGGTGTGCGCTTCATCACTGACTGACCGCACGCGCTCTAAAGGCGCAGCATTCGCCGTAGTGTGAACAAGGTGCTCACCAGGTTGCAGTGTTCGGCAGGTCCAACGTGCCACGGTCGACAAAGCGCATCGTGCCGAACAGGCCGCCCGCCAGTTTGCCCCGCAGCAGATAGGGCAGGTTGTTCAAGCTCTGGGTCTGGCTCAGGCCCAGGGTTTGGCGCAACACCGAAAACGCCGAAACGCTGACCGGTACCACCAGCACGGTCTCGGAAAAGCGCGGGATGCTTCCGGCCTGGTCGCTCACGCCCGCCGCCAACGGCCGGCCGTTGACCTCCAGGTCCAGAGCCACGCCGTTGTAGTCGATCGCCGTTTCATTCGGGTTCTGTATCCGCAGTTTCACCGCGAAGCGCACTTCCAGGTCCTGGCTTTGCAGCGGCTCGATGCCGACCACGTTGATGTTGACCGGGTCACGGTTGGGGAACAGCGCGCAGCTGCTCAAGGTCAGCAGCAACAGCGATAGAACCATGAGCGTGCGCATACACAAGGTGCTCCTATTTCGTGACGTCCGGGTCTTGCATGACTTTGAGGGTAGAGGACTCCGGATCAAATTCATCTTCCTCCAGCTCTATGAACGCCTCCGGCAGGAAAATGTTCAGCAAGATTGCACAGAACGCGCCCACGGTGATCGGCGACTCGAAGATGTTGTGCAGCGCCTTGGGCAATTCACGCAGCACTTCGGGCACGGCGGCAACGCCCAGGCCCATGCCAAGGGAAATCGCCACAATCAGCACATTGCGCCGGTGCAGCCCGGCTTCGGCGAGGATCTTGATGCCGGCCACGGCCACCGTGCCGAACATGATCAGCGTCGCGCCGCCCAGCACCGGCTTGGGCATCAGTTGCAGCACCGCGCCGATCATCGGGAACAGGCCCAGCAACACCAGGAGCCCGGCGATAAAGTACGCCACATAGCGGCTGGCCACGCCGGTCAACTGGATCACGCCGTTGTTCTGGGCGAAGGTCACCATCGGCAGGCTGTTGAACGTGGCGGCCATCGCCGAGTTGAGGCCGTCGGCCAGCAGCCCGGATTTGATGCGCTTGATGTACAACGGGCCCTTGACCGGCTGTTGGGAAATCATCGAGTTGGCGGTCAGATCACCGGCCGCTTCCAAGGGTGAAATCAGGAAGATCACCGCCACCGGCACAAACGCCACCCAGTCGAACGAAAAACCGTACTTGAACGGCACCGGCACGCTGATCAGCGGTACCTGCGGCAATGTCGCCAGGTCCACGCGCCCCAACAGCCAGGCCACCACAAAGCCCAGGGTCAGGCCGATTACGATCGAACCCAGGCGCAGGAACGGGTTGTTGAAGCGGTTGAGCACCACGATGGTCAGCAGCACCAGGCCCGCCAGGCCCATGTTGCCGGCTGCGCCGAGGTCGCTGGCGCCAAAGCCGCCGGCCATGTCGGTGACCGCTACCTTGATCAGCGACAAACCCATCAGGGTAATGATGGTGCCGGTCACCACCGGGGTGATCAGTTTGCGCAGCTTGCCAATGAACTGGCTGAGCACCACTTCGATAAACGCCGCGAAAAAGCAGATGCCGAATATCGTCGAGAGGATCTCATCGGTACCGCCGCCCCGGGCCTTGACCATGAAGCCGGCGCTGAGGATCACGCTGATAAACGAAAAACTGGTGCCCTGCAGGCACAGCAATCCCGAGCCGATCGGGCCGAATTTGCGCGCCTGCACAAAGGTACCGAGCCCCGACACGAACAGCGCCATGCTCACCAGGTACGGCACTTCGCTTTGCAGGCCAAGTACGCCGCCGACAATCAGGGTAGGCGTGATGATCCCGACGAAACTGGCCAGCACATGCTGCAACGCGGCAAAGATCGCCGCGCTGAAGTGCGGGCGGTCTTCAAGGCCGTAGATCAGCTCGGATTTATAGCGGGGGCGCGGGGCTTGAGCGTCAGACAAGGTGAGGGCTCGGGTCAGAAAAGGGAGGCGCAGGATGCCAGAAACCGCCTATCGTCAGAAGTGTAAAAAAATATTTATGAATGCCCTGCATAAACCCCCTGAGCCAGCCGATAGCTCTTACAGGCCCACCGATCAGCAATCACAGTGGTGACCAAGGTCTGAGCGGTGCGTTGACACCGATTGATCGTTTCGCGGCAGGGATGCACGCAAACATTACTTTTGAGAATTCTCTTATGTCACTTCGCCATCTGAATATTGCTCCGCGCGCTTCTCTCGGTTTCGCATTTATTGCGTTGTTAGTGGTGGTGCTGGGGGTGTTTGCGGTCAACCGCATGACGTTGATTCGCGAGGCGTCGATGGCGATGAGCGCCAACCAACTGCCCAGCGTGACGAACCTGGGCACGATGATGGAGAACGTGCTGCGCATGCGCATCCTGTCGTTTCGCGTACTGGTCAACCGCGAACCGGCCGGGTTGCAGGAGGCTGAAACCCGCATAGGCGTGCTGACTGACAAGGTGAAGACCGCCCAGGCCGCGTACTCCGCGCTGCCTGCCGGGCCGGAAGAAGCGGCGCTGTTCAAGGTCTTTGGCGTCACGCTGGAGAACTATTTGAAGGCTCAGAGTGAGATGCTCGCCCTGTCCAGGCAAGGCAAGGTCGATGAGATGCGTGCGCTGATCAACAGCCGCATCAAGGAAGGCACCGACCAGATGGGCGAGCAATTGAACAAGCTGATCGCCATCAACGCTGCCGGCGCCAAGGCAGCCGACGCCGATGCCGGCCATGGGTACGACAGCGCGATCACCGGCGTAATCATCGTATCGGTGGCTGCCGCGTTGCTCACCGTGTTGCTGGCCTGGTTGCTGACCCGCAGCATCGTCACGCCGTTGCGCAAAGCGGTGGCAGTGGCTGAAACCATCGCCGCCGGCAACCTCAGCAACGTCATTGAAGATGATGGCAAGGATGAGCCCGCGCGCTTGATCGGTGCCTTGGCCGCGATGCAGGCCAACCTGCGCCAGACCATCCGGCACATCGCCGGTTCGGCCACGCAACTGGCCTCTGCCGCCGAAGAGCTGAGCGCGGTCACCGAAGAAGCCTCCAAAGGCTTGCAGCAGCAGAACAATGAAATCGACCAGGCCGCCACGGCGGTCAACGAGATGACCGCGGCGGTGGAAGAAGTGGCGCGCAATGCGGTGTCCACCTCCGAGGCGTCGGGCCAATCGAACCTGGCGGCGCGCGAAGGCCGTGATCGGGTGGTGGAAACGGTCGGCGCGATCCAGACCATGACCCAGGATGTGCAAAATACCGCCGCGATGATCGAGGGCCTGGCCACGCAAGGTCGTGACATCGGCAAGGTGCTGGATGTGATCCGCGCGATTGCCGAGCAGACCAACCTGCTGGCCCTTAACGCCGCCATCGAAGCGGCCCGCGCCGGTGAGGCCGGACGCGGTTTCGCGGTGGTGGCGGACGAAGTACGCGCCCTGGCCCACCGTACCGCGCAGTCGACCCAGGAGATCGAAAAAATGGTCGCCGGCATTCAGAACGGCACCGGTGAAGCCGTGCAATCGATGCAGCAGAGCAACCAGCGCACCCAGAACACCCTGGAAATGGCCCGCGCCGCTGGCGTGGCGCTGGAGCAGATCACCCAGTCGATCAGCCTGATCAACGAACGCAACCTGGTGATCGCCAGCGCTTCGGAAGAACAGGCCCAGGTGTCTCGCGAAGTGGACCGCAACCTGGTCAACATCCGCGACCTGGCCACGCAGTCGGCGGCGGGCGCCAACCAGACCAGCGCGGCCAGCCATGAGCTGTCGCGCCTCGCGGTGGACTTGAATGCGATGGTGGCCAGGTTTGTGATCTGACCCTTTGCAATGCAGCCAAAGGTGGGAGGGGCAAACCCCTCCCACATTGTGGTGGTTCAGGTATTACGGTTTCCAGGCTGCGGGGTTCACCAGGTTTTTCGGTTTTTCGCCGGCTAACGCCGCCAGCAGATTATCCACCGCGCACCGGGCCATCGCTTCTCGGGTCTCATGGGTCGCCGAACCGATATGCGGCGTCGCCACCACGTTGTTCAAACGCAGCAACGGCGAGCCGTGATCCAGCGGTTCCTTCTCGAACACATCCAGCCCCGCTGCGCGAATTACGCGGTGTTGCAACGCCTCGACCAGCGCGGCTTCATCCACCACTTTGCCGCGCGAGATATTGATAAAGATCGTCTCCGGGCCCATCCGCGCGAATTCCTCGGCGCCAATCAGCTTCTCGGTTTCAGCGGTGAGCGGCAGGGTCAGGCAGACAAAATCGGCTTCTTCAAGCAATGCCTGCAAGCTGCGGTACTGCGCGCCAAAGCGTTGTTCTACCTGTGGCTTGGGCGAATGGCTGTGGTAGATCACCGGCATGCCGAAGCCAAAGTGCCCGCGCTGGGCCAGGGCTTCGCCGATGCGGCCCATGCCGATGATGCCCAGGGTCTTGCCATGCACATCGCTGCCGAAGTGCGCCGGGCCGATGTTCTTGTTCCATTGGCCGGCGCGCACCATGTCGGCCAGCTCGACCACGCGTCGAGCGGTGGCCAGGATCAGCGCAAAACCGGTGTCGGCGGTGGTTTCGGTGAGCACGTCCGGGGTATTGCTGAGCAGGATGCCGCGCCCGGTCAGGTAGTCGATGTCGTAGTTGTCGACGCCCACGGATACGCTGGCCACCGCCTCCAACTGCGGCGCCAGGTCAAGTAATTGCGCATCCAGGCGCAGGCTGGCGCCCAACAAACCATGGGCGCCGGGCAGGGCGTCGCGCAGTTTGGCCAGGCCGCCGGCATCGAGTGCCTCGATCAGCGTGACCTCGGCGTGTTCGTGCAGGCGGGCCATCAGCGGCGCGGAGAGCGTTTTGTACAACACCACAGACTTTTTCATGAGGTCTTTACCTTCAACTCCAGAGTGGGGGCCGGCGAGCGGTCGCTGGCGCCGGGCTTGAGGAACATCGTCAGCACCACCGACAGCATCAACGCGCCGCTCATCAGCAGGTACGAAGCGCCGGGTGAGCCGGTGCTGCTGTTGAGGTAACCCACCAGGTACGAGCCGCCGAACGAGCCGAGCGCGCCCATGCTGTTGATCAGCGCCATGGCGCCACCGGCGACGTTGGCCGGCAGGATTTCCGGCACGATCGCGAAGAACGGCCCATAAGGCGCGTACATGCACGCCCCGGCAATCACCAGCAGGGTGTAGGACCACCAGAAATGTTCAGCACCGAGCACGTAGGACGCGTAGAACGCAATCGAGGCGATCAGCAGCGGCGGCCACACAAAGCGTTTGCGCTTTTGCAGCTTGTCCGAACCCCAGCTCACCACCAGCATGCCGATCACGGCCGCCAGGTAAGGCAGCGCCGAGAGCCAGCCGGCTTCGACCATGTCCATCTTCAAGCCGGCCTTGAGAATCGACGGCAGCCACAATACAAAGCCGTACACGCCGATGCTCCAGCAGAAAAATTGCAAGGCCAGGATGATCACCTTGGGCGAGCGGAACGCTTCGCCATAGTTCTTGACTGCCTTGATGCCTACCTGTTCGGCGGCGAGGGCGGTTTCCAGTGACTGTTTCTCGGCGTCGCTCAACCATTTGGCGTCTTTTGGCCGCTCATCGGCCAGGCGCCACCAGATAAACGCCCACAACACCGCGGGCAAACCTTCGATGATAAACATCCAGCGCCAGCTGTAATGCTGCACCAGGTAGCCCGACACCACCGACATCCACAGCATGGTCACCGGGTTGCCGAGGATCAGGAAGGTGTTGGCGCGCGAACGTTCGGCACGGGTGAACCAGTGGCACAGGTACACCAGCATCGCCGGCATCACCGCCGCCTCGACCACCCCGAGCATGAAGCGAATGGCGATCAGCATGTAGGCGTTGGACACCACGCCGGTCAGGGTGGCCAGGCTGCCCCAGAGGATCAGGCTGACGAAAATCAGCTTTTTGACGCTGCGCTTTTGCGCGTAGATCGCCCCCGGCACCTGGAAGAAAAAGTAGCCGAGAAAGAACAGCGCGCCGAGCAACGAGGACATGCCCGGCGTGATCATCAGGTCTTCGGCCATCCCGGAGGCGGCGGCAAACCCGTAGTTGGCACGGTCCAGGTACGCCAGGCTGTAAGTGATAAACACGATGGGCATGATGTACCACCAGCGGCGGGTGGCGAGTTTCACGGTTTCCATAAGAGTGCTCCTGAGCTTGTTGTAGTTGTGGCAACAGGGAATCGGTTATGCGACGGATCGGGTGGTCAGTTCGGCGCGGGTCGGCAGGCCTTCCATATCGCCACGGCTTTGCACGGCGCGGCTGCCGATCCAATTGCCGCGCCGCACCGCCTCGGGGAAGCTTGAGTTTTCCAGCAGGGCGCTGATCATGCCCACGGCAAACCCATCGCCGGCGCCGACGGTGTCCACCACCTTGTCTACGCGCACGGCGGCGACGAAGCCCTGGTCGAGGTGAGTGCGGTAGTAGGCGCCGTCGGCGCCGAGCTTGATGGCCACGGCTTCGGCGCCCTGGTCAAGGTAGAACGCGGCGATGTCGGCCGGGTCGTCAAAACCCGTGAGCAAACGGCCTTCGCCCAGGCCCGGCAATACCCAGTCGGCCAGGCCGGCGAGGGCGTTGATTTCGCGGATCATCTGCTGCTCGTTGGCCCACAGCGAAGGGCGCAGGTTGGGGTCGAACGAGACGCTGCGCCCGGCCTTGCGCATCTGCGTCATCAGCTCGCGGGACAGCTCCTGGGTGGTGGCGGACAAGGCTGGCGGAATGCCGGTGGCGTGCAGGTGGCGCGCTTGCAGCAGTGCAGGGCTGATGGCCGCGACAGACAAATGGCTGGCGGCGGAGCCTTTGCGAAAGTACTCCACTTGCGGGTCGGCGCCGGCTTCTTCGCGGGACTTGAGCTGAAAACCCGTGGGGTGCAGCGGGTCGACGGCCACGTGGCGGCAATCCAGCCCTTCTTGCGTGAGCGTATCGACCACAAAGCGCCCCAGGGAATCATTGCCCACCCGGCTCAGCCAGGCGACCTTGAAACCCAGGCGCGACAAACCAATCGCAACGTTGCTGTCGGCGCCGGCAATGCGTTTATCAAACTGCGCCACGTGGGCCAGGTCGCCGGTCTGCTCGGCCACGAACATCGCCATGGTTTCGCCAAACGAAAGGATATCGATCTCAGACATGGGCATTCTCCCCATGGGGTTGGCCAAGGCGGGCGAGGGTGGCGACCTGTCGCGCGGTGACGTCGACCAGGTCGTCGCCTTGCAGTGGGAATTCCACCGCGCGGGTAATCCCTTGGGCCATGTGCTTGAGCAGTTGTTCCCACAGATGCAGGTCGGTGGCGCCGGGCGGCAGCGCCACCAGCTTGCCGTCCGGGCGGCGCGCCACGGCCTTGCAGTGCAGGTAGTCGACATGCCGGCCCAACAGGCGCGCAGCGGTGAGGGCGGACTGGTCCTGCCACTGCCAGTTGCCGATATCGAAGGTCATTTTTACCGGCAGGCCCAGGCGTTCGACTTCGCTGAAGAAACGCTGCATCGGTTCGATGCGCCCGCCGTGCAGGGTCTGGTCGTTTTCCACCAGCAACTGCACCGGGTGGCGGTTGAGCAACGCGTGCAGGCTGCCCAGGTCGTTGGTGTCGGTGAAGTAACCCAGGGAGACTTTCAGCCAGCGCGCGCCGAAGGCCCCGGCGCGATCCAGGGTGGCGGCGAGCTCGGCGTTCGGCTGGGCACGGCCGGCCACCCACAGCTCCAGCGGTGATGAGAACACGGCTTCCAGGCCCTGATCGGCCGCAGCCTGGGCCAGCTCAGTGGGTTGCTCGACGGTCAATAGCTCCTCACGCCATTCGATGCGCTGGGCACCGGCGCTGGCGAGCAACGGGACAAAACTCAACTGGCCTTGCTGGCGAACCAACTCGGCGCCGTAGCTGGAAAGGCTGATGGAGACGGGGTATTTGTGCATTGTTGTTTACCTCTGAAACCGGTTTCATTTTTGTGCAAAAAATTTAAATGGGCTGAGTCGAGCCGCGAATCATCAGCTCCGGTAAAAAATCCAGGGTGCGTGTCGGCGCAGTGTCGCCGCGCAAGCGCTTGAGCAGGCAGTCGAAGGCGCTGGCGCCAATCGCCTCGGTGGGCTGGGCGAGGGCGGTGATGCCGGTGCCCACCAGCGGGTACCAATCCAGGTCATCCAGGGCGATCAGGCCGACGTCGGCAAACAGCTCAACGCCCAAGGCTTTGAGCGCGCGGGTGCAGGCCAGGGCGGCGACGCCGTTGGCGCAGAACAACGCCTTGGCGCCGGGTTTTGCGAGAAAAGCCTGCAGATGAATAGGCAGCGCGTCATCCAGTTCCAACACCGCGCCGCTCAAGCCTTGGCGCGCGGCGATTTCAGCCTTGAAGCTGGCCAGGCGCTCCAGGCGTGAGCTGGTGCCATCGGTGGCTTCGCTCACCAGTAACACCTCGCGATAACCTTGTTGCTCAAGATGTTCCACCGCCATGCGCACCGCCGCCGGGTTGTCCAGCCCCACCAGGTCGCTGTGCAGTGGCTCGACCTTGCGGTCCACCAGCACCAGCGGCATTTCCCGTTGCAGTTCCAGCAATTGGTCGAGGTGGTGGCCGAGCGTGTTCACGATCAGCCCTTCGATGTTGTACGACCGCAGCGCGGCGAGGTGCTGGGACTCCTGCGCGTCATCGCGGTCGGTGTTGCACACCACCAGGCTGTAGCCGTGCTGGCGGCAGGCGGTTTCGACGCCGTGCATCACGGCAATGGAATAGGGGTTGCGGATGTCGGCCACGAGCATGCCGATCAGGCGGGTGCGCCCGCGTTTCAAACCACGGGCCATCTGGTTGGGGCGGTAGCCAAGTTCGCTGATGGCCTGTTCGATGCGCAGGGCGATGGCGTCAGAGAGCAATGCACGGTCATCCCCGATGAAGCGCGACACGCTGGCCTTGGATACGCCGGCGCGCTCGGCCACATCAAGCATCGTCACACGGCTGCGCTGGGCGGCAGAAAAAGTGGTCACGTTGGCAGGCCTTTCTTATTGGAAGTTGTGAAGCGTTGAAACCGGTTTCAGGAAACCGCAACAACCTGAAAACGTCAAGTGTATTTGCGTGAAAACGTGGAAATCGCCGGTGCCCTCGCCCGACGAACGGCAGCGTCACCTGTCAACTTTGACAGTATCGGTAGAGCGGCATTGGGTATTCACTCTGTTCTAACGCAGTTCGTAATAGTGACTCACCGACGCGGCGGGAAAACCATGGACACGACTTCAACGGGTAATGCGATTAACACTAACGACACACCGACGCTTCCGGCACTTGAAGTTGTCAACTTGCCGCCAGACGGATTGCTTCCCGTAAAATATTTGTTTTCGGACTTGGAGATTCAAATAACGACTCCTTGGTCGCAGCTGCCTCCTAGTGGTACGAGTGATTGGATTACGTTCGTTTGGGACGTTAAGGGAGCCGCCGGTGATGAATTTCTAACCGTGGAGTTGAAGGGGCCGATTACGGACGCTGATTTTCCTTACTCAATATTCATTTCTTCAGATTACTTTCAAACTAGCGCGACAGTTGAGATTTTTTATCGTATCAGAAACGAGTTTTCAGACAGCCAAGTGTACGAGACTTCATTTGCCCGCACTATCATTATCGATAAAAACCCACCGGGTGCTGGTCAGGTCCTGAATCCCGCAAAATTTCTGCTTAATCCGATTACCGAGTCCGCCTTAAGCAACCAACTGTCGGTGGAAGTGGAAGTGCCGGGCGATTACCTTGATCGCAAGACGGGAGACACCGTGTTATGTTTTTTGAGAGGCAGTGACACGCCACCCACAGGACTGGACATTCACAGGCAAGCCTTTGCCCCCATCAGTGGGCCAATGATTGTGAATATTCCAGTAGCGGAGATTCGGAAGTTTGCCGGCTTCCCCATACTTTATTTATTTTATAAGTTACGGGACCGCGCCGGTAATACTTCTGGCAATTCGCTAGTTGGCTATGTGCCAATTGATTTGACCGCGCCGCCAGCCAATTTGTCGATACCTGAGGTGCCAGCGTATGACTCGGATCTGCTGGTTAATCGGGCAGATGCACGCGCTGTTGTTTCGGTCAGGGTGCGTCAGTATGACAACGCCATGCCTGATGACCAGTGTGTGGTTGAGTGGGACGGTAGCTTGCTTCCTGCCGTGCCTGTCAACACGTTGCCTCTCACGGTTCCCGTGCCGTGGAGTGTATTAATTGCCAAGGGCGCGAACCTGCGCCGGATCATTGACTTACCGGTGCGTTACTACATTCGCCGTGCAGGGGATACGGGCCAAGGCGTGCGTTCCCGACCTAAACAGGTGACGGTGGACATGACGATCGCAGGCCAGGAAAACCCGCTGGCGCCCGCATTGCTGAACAGTCAATTGGCCTTGGTTAACATACAGGGCCCGGTTTCCAACGTTCCCAATGTCCTGGATAGCCGCGATTCCGTTGGGCCGGTGAGAGCTTACTTCACGTTGTTCGATAAACCGGTTGAGGGTCAGAAAGTAAATCTTTTCTGGCCAGGCCAGGCGGCACCCGTTGCGACTTATACCGTGAAGCTCAATGATCAAGCAGGGGCGGTTGTTGAATTTGATAATCCGATTCCCTGGCCGGTGATCCAAGCCGCCGGCAGCAATTCGACAACGTTGGTGTATTACCAAACAGATAATGGCGTCAATCAACAGTCGTCGCCTGACCAAATAGTTGCGGTCAACCTTATTACGCCTGTTGTTTACTCAAAACCGAGTTTTCCTCAGTCGTTTCCACACCCAAGCAGATTTCTTAATTGTGATACTCAACCACCTATTTGGCAGGTGGTGAACGTGGTGGTCAATCCGGCGCCGAATGTATTGAAGCCAGGGGATCTGGTGGTGCTGACATGGCAGGGGTTTCGGAGATATCTAAATGAAGATGCCATTCTCTCGACGGCTCATACCATGAGTCATGTATGGCAAGCAGGTGAAACATCTCATACGTTCCAGATAACGGACTATGAAAACCTGATCAAGCCGTTACGTGATTATTCCGCAGGGTCGGCAAAATACTCTGTGGTGCGAAATGGTGTTGAGATAGGGTATTCAGATACCAAATATGTGCCAATTGACCGCAAGAATGGAGCAGGGGGCTTTTGTGGGCCATCGGGTACCGGGTCTGAATAAAAGTATTCCTCGGTGTCTTGAACGCCCGGGCGGTAACCGGAGTTGTGTGTGTTATGCGTGTCGTATGTAAATGCGTTGACAAGTAGTTTGTATGAAAAAACCGAACTCTCTTTGAATGTATGTATTTGCTCGATGAGCAGAGCATGCCGGTGATAATGGAGAACATGAAATGATAGATAAAATTTCTACAAAGGCGGTAATTATTGGCGGCTCGCCTACCTTGGAAGTTATCGAGGTCCAAGATGTAATTGATACTGCCACAGGCCTTGTTTCAAGGGCGGCGGCGACTAGCAGCCTGAGGCTGTTATGCCCTTCCGGCGACTTTTCAGAGGACGGTGATTGGATCGAAATTTTCTCGCGAGACCCGGACAGTTCACTACCCGACGCCTGGACCAGAATATTTGGTCCCGAACAGTTTTTCGGTGCGACCGCAGGCGGCAATATTTCTGTAGTGATTGATGCACCGGCAGGCTCGGGCGGATTTCCGCATGGTAAAAGACGGCTCCGTCATCAATTGTTTGTTAACGACTTTGCGGACCCGAGCATTCCAGGCAGCGTGGACAGACCCTCTGACGTGGGGGAGTACTCGCCAGAAGTGAAGGTGGAGTTCGACCAATATACTGCCTATGAAAGCATCGGCAATAAGGTGCGGCCACCCGCACCGCAATACACGGGGTCATTGCCGGCGGGTGCTCCGGTTACGGCTGCTCACCTCGCCACGGCGGGCGGTCTGCCATTTAGCATTCCCGACAACGCTTATGCGATTGAAAGCGGGAAGTGGCATCCGGGCGATGTCATCCGCTTTTACTGGACCAAAGGCGATACGGCGCTGGACGCGGAAGAAGTTGGAGGGCTCGTTCCACCACGGCCGATGCTGCAAACCGGTAACGTCTTTACATTGCCTGCAAGTGCTATCACCCAAAGTGGTGAATACAAGCTTATTTATACAATCAGTGACCGGATGGACCGGCCCGGCTTGCCATCAGTGGCTTCCAGGCCTTTCACCGTAGCGTTGGCGCCGGCACCAGAGAATCTACAGCCGATCATTATTGACCAGGCCCCGGACCTTATTGATAACTTGCTCAATATTGCCGACCTTACCCCAGGCCCTACGGGAAGCCTTGCAGCCTACACAAACTTCGACCTGACCAAAGACCAATATCAGATCATATGGGGCGGGCAGCCAGCGAGCCAGTGGTTCCCTGTTACCCAGTTCCCCATCACGCTCAATCAAGCCCTCCTGACCCCACTGGCCCTGGCTGACTACGGGACGACAAAAGGGCCGAAACCGACCGCTGTGAAATATAACCTGCGCCGAGACGGTGAGGTTATCGACGGCCCGACCACAACGATCAATGTGGATTTCAGTGTCACAGGGCCGGACAACCCCGGAACACCCGGCAGCCCGAACACCAGACTGCTCCCTGTGAAGATTTTTGGTCAGGGGTCGACTGAGCTCAACACGCTGAGATTTCCGCACGCCGGCAACCCTGTCACTGCTGAGGTTGAGTTATGGGTCGGCGCTGACGTGCCGGCACCTGGCATGTGGATTCACCTGGTATGGAGCGACGGCAGTTTAGTGGCTCCTCCCTTTGAAATTACCACTCAAGCAGAAGGCGCAATCGTCAGGTGGGAATTCCCTTGGAGCTATGTAGCTGCGGCAGGGAACGGCATTCAAAATGTCCATTATTTCATTGCATCAACGCCTGTCCCAACGGCGGCCGATAACCGCAATCGTTCGCCGGATACACCGGTCGAGGTTATAGACGCCGTGACGTCTACGCTGGTAGCGCCTCGATATTTGGGGGTCCGGGGAACAGGGCTAACTGAACAATGGAACTGCGATTCGTTAAGGGTCCTTCCGTTGACGACGCCAAACACGTTTGTAGGACAGATCTTTGTGCCGGCGGATACGAGGATGGCCGAGGGTCAACAATTGAAGCTGGAGCTGCGGTTGTTCCGACCTCGTACCGGCACTCCGATTGACGACCGCAAGCAGACTTACAGCGTGACTGTCACAAGAGTCATCAAGGACAACGGTCATACCTTCAATATACCGTTCAGTTTTCTTAAAGAAGCTCGCCTCGGGCGCGCGGAGGCGGTTGTCACGGTGGCGTTGGACGACGGCACTACCGGGCGCGGTGAGGCCGCCGTCAACATACGTACGACGCTGTCGACGAGTTATTGCGACTTGTCTCCAGTTGTCGGTCCTTAGGGCTTGTTAGTCAGATAGCGGCAGGTTCCCCCTTTCTTTCGTGGGAGGGGGAACATTCTGATCATATTGCATTTGATAGATCACTCCGCTCACAGCGGTTTAACCGTGGGAGTGCAGATTTTTCCTACATAAAAGAAAACGTTTAATTTTTATTCTGGCGCCGCAGAGGTAAGGCCCTATTCGCAGGTAGCGAGCCGAACCGATTTTGTTGGCCTCATATTAAGAGTGATTGACCATGTCGGCACTGAATACGTTCGAGCTCAAGCCATTGAGTGCGATGATGAAAATCCCCACCGTTACGTTCTGTTTGTTTGCCGCGCTGCAGGGTCAGGCACAGGCGGTGCAGGTGGGTAACGGTGAGCAAAGAACCATTGATGACACTACGCAGTCAACGGATTGGCAATTGTCGGGCCAGTCGACGCTGAATATGAATCGCGCGACAGCAACAGACATTGGCCTGACAACCTCCACGTTAAACATGAACAGTGGCAGCGTGGCGAACAGTATTCGTGCTGAACGCGGTTCTACCGTCAATATCAACTCAGCACAGGTTTCTTCGAGCGACCCTATTCTGGGCGCCGTGCGTCTTGAAAGCAGTAACGCTTTTATCAACGACAGTACGATTACCAATAGTCGCGGCGTAGCCTTGCAGGCGTTTGGTGTATTGGGTACGTCAAATGGTTCATCGGTGCAGGTCGCCAACAGTACGATCAGCGGAGCTATTGGCGGCGCGGAAGCCAGCAGCGGCAGCGAGTTGCACTTCGAACGGGGCACTGTGGTGCAGGGTACGGGAACCGGGGCATTCGGGCTAGCACTGTCCGGGGGCACGGCGACAGCCAGCCAAAGCACCATCCTCGGCGCCGGTCATGGGGTATCGTTCACCCGCGGTCGTGCAGATACAACAGATGGCAAACTGGTTCTGGACAACTCCATGGTCGAGGGAGCTATTGGTTCGGCTATCTCCGTCAGGGGTACGCCAAACCGAGTTCCGGTGGTAACCATCGATGTGTTGAATGGCTCCACATTGAAGGGCGGCAATGGCAATCTGCTGAGCGTTTCTGGCGGTGCCACGGCGACGATGAATGTGGATAACAGCCGGAATCTGGTCGGCAATGTGGTTGCCGACGCCACCAGCACTGTCCATTTGAGCCTGCAGAACAACGCCGAGCTGACAGGCCAATTGCAGAATGTCTCCAGCTTGAACGTGGGCGCCGCTTCCAACTGGAACATGACCGGTGACAGTCAGGTGGGTGCGCTTAACATGGCCGGTGGCACCGTGACCATGGGCGCGCCGAATGAGTTTTATCAACTGAACCTCTCGACACTGTCCGGCGACGGCACGTTCGTCATGGGCACCGACTTTGACCAAGGCAAGACGGACTTCATCAATGTGACCGGCCAAGCTACGGGCAATCACAGCCTGGCGCTGTCGGCCAGTGGTGCCGAATTGGTCAAAACCCAGGTTGTGCACACCGGTGGCGGTGATGCGGCCTTTGCCCTCAAGGACGGTCCGGTTGACATGGGCGCCTATGCCTACAACCTGAAAAAGGAAGGCAATGACTGGTTCCTGGATACCCAAACCCGAGTCATGAGCCGCAGCGCCCGCGTGGTGACGGCATTGTTCAACACCCCGGTGACCATCATGACCGCGGAAGAGGGCTCGTTGCGCGCGCGGATGGGCGAATTGCGCTACTCCCCGAAGAGCACAGGCCTGTGGATCCGTGGTTTCGGCAGCAAATATGAGGTATCCCAGAGCTCAGGGACCGGCTACACGCAGAACTTGCAAGGTTTCTCCCTGGGTGCCGATATGCCGCTGGGCGATAGCCAATGGAAGGTAGGTGTATTTGGTGGTCACAGTAATTCCGACGTGAACCCGGTTCGCGGCTCCTCCGGTACGGTCAAGAGTTACTTCCTGGGTACTTATGCAACCTGGATGGATGAAGAAAGCGGTTTCTACTTTGATGCGGTTGCCAAAGCCAACCGGTTCCAGAATGAAGTCAAGGCAACCCTCAGTGATAACACCTCCACCAAGGGCAACTACAGCAATGTGGGCGGTGGTCTGTCGGCGGAGTTCGGCCGTCATATCACATTCGGGGAAAGTTCCTATATTGAACCTTACGGCCGACTGTCGACCATCGTGGTTCAGGGCGGAACATACAGCCTGAAAAATGGTTTGCAAGTGGAAGGTGAGCGTACCCGCTCAAGGACAGCCGAGGCCGGTGCGACCGCTGGGCATGAGTTCCAGCTCGACGACGGCACACTTATTAAACCTTACTTGCGTATGGCCGTGGTCCACGAGTTTGCCGACAACAACAAGGTCCTGATCAATAATCAGGCGTTTAACAATGATTTGTCGGGCTCGCGTACCAAGTATGGTGCCGGTGTGGCGGTGAAGTTTACGCAGGATCTGCAAATGCACGCCGACGTTGAAACCAGTACCAGTGACAAAATCAAGCAGAAAGCGGCAGTGAACGTTGGCCTGCGTTATGCCTTCTAAATAAACAAGTTGTACAAAAAGCTCTGATCGAAAGATCAGGGCTTTTTTTGTAGGCGCTGTTCAACAGTTTCCCTGCTTATAAGATGATGTTCGCCCGCTGCCGGCGAAACAACATGCAGCTTTAACTGAACAGCCCGGCGGCTATATTGATCGAGAAACCCAGGATCGCCGTATTGAACAAAAAGCCAATCAGCGACTGCCCCAGCACTACCTTGCGCATACTGCGCGTGGCCACCCCCACATCGGCCGTTTGCACCGCCACGCCGATGGTGAACGAGAAGTACAGGAAGTCCCAATAGTTGGGGGTGCGCAACCCTTCGGCAAAACGCAGCGCAGGTTCGTCACCGTCCCAGGTGTAGAACAGGCGGGCATAGTGCACGCTGAAGATCACCCCGATCAGCAGCCAAGAACCGATTACCGTCAGTGCGGTGAAACCGTAGTGAAGCAGGCGTGCGGAGCGGTCGAGGTCTTTGATGCCTATCAGGTTGAGCGTGATGGCCGCCAGGCTGGCGATCGCCGCGATGCACACCATGAACAGCACCAGGCCGGCGTTCTCATCCTCGATCTCGGCGATGCGCTTTACATCGTCGGCGCGCGAGCGGCTGGTGAGCCACAACATCAGCAGCAGGTAGGTCCAGACGCCGGCATTCCAGCCGATGAGGATTTTGCTGATCAGCGTATCGGCTGGGGCCAGGATACCCACGGCAAGGCCGAGCACGGCGGCGGTCGAAAGGCGAGGGTGGGTGCGGGCGAGCAAGGGCATGGTGGTTCACGACTGGGTAGTTCAGAGCACCATAGCTTATACGGTTGTACCCAATGATGAAGGTGACCGATAACGCGTGGCGAGGGCGCTTGCTCCCTCGCCACAACTGCATCGTGTTCCGCCGGGTCAGCCTGTCTTGTGACGCTTGCGCACCAGCTTCATCACCACCACAAAGAACACCGGCACAAACACCACCGCCAGTGTCGCGGTGATCATCCCGCCGATCACGCCGGTGCCGATCGCCTGCTGGCTGGCCGAGCTGGCCCCGGTGGCAATCGCCAACGGCACCACGCCGAGGATAAACGCCAGTGAGGTCATGATGATCGGCCGCAGGCGCAACCGCGCCGCTTTCAAGGTGGCGTCGATCAGGTCTTCGCCCTGGTCATACAGGTCCTTGGCGAACTCGATGATCAGGATCGCGTTCTTGGCCGACAGCCCGATGATGGTAATCAAGCCCACCTTGAAGAACACATCGTTGGGCATGCCGCGCAAGCTCACGGCCAACACCGCGCCAAGCACGCCCAGGGGTACCACCAGCAGCACCGAGGTCGGGATCGACCAGCTTTCATACAGCGCGGCCAGGCACAGGAACACAATCAGCAGCGACAGCCCCAGCAGCAACGGCGCCTGGGCACCCGACAAACGCTCCTGCAGCGACAGGCCGGTCCATTCCTGGCCCAGGCCGGCCGGCAGTTGGCCAACCAGGCGCTGAATCTCTTCCATCGCCTCACCGGTGCTGTGTCCGGGGGCGGCTTCACCACTGATGGCAATCGCCGGGTAACCGTTGTAACGGGTCAACTGCGCCGGGCCCTGGGTCCATTTGGCTTTGACGAACGCCGACAGCGGCACCATGTTGCCGGCCTTGTTGCGCACGTTGATCTTCATCAAGTCCGCCACCTGGCTGCGCTGATCGCCTTCGGCCTGCACCACCACGCGCTGCATGCGACCCTGGTTGGGGAAGTCATTGACATAGGCCGAGCCAACCGCCGAAGACAGCACGCTGCCCACGTCTGCGAACGACACACCCAGTGCGTTGGCTTGCTTGCGGTCCACTTCCAGCTGCACCTGCGGCGCTTCGGCCAGCGCGCTTTCGCGCACATTGGCCAGCACTGGGCTCTTCGCGGCGGCTGCCAGTAACTCGGTACGCGCCGCCATCAAGGCCGCATGGCCGACGCCGCCGCGATCCTGCAGGCGAAATTCAAACCCGCTGGAGGTGCCCAGGCCGTCCACCGGCGGCGGCAGCACCGCGTAGGCCATCGCGTCCTTGAGTTCGCTGAAGGCCATGTTGGCGCGCTCGGCAATGGCCGCCGCGGAATCGTCGCTGCCGCGTTGCGACCAGTCCTTGAGCGTGGTAAACGCCAGCGCGGCGTTTTGCCCCGAGCCGGAGAAACTGAAGCCCATGATCATGGTGGTATCGCCCACCCCCGGCTCACCCGCGTTGTGCGCTTCGATCTGCTCGGCGACCTGCACCGTGCGGTTCTTGCTCGCGCCCGGCGGCAACTGGATATCGGTGATGGTGTAGCCCTGGTCTTCCACCGGCAGGAACGAGGCGGGCAGGCGCGTGAACAACCAGCCCAGCCCTGCCAGCAGCACCAGATAGATCAGCAGGTAACGGCCGCTGCGTTTGAGCGCATAGGCCACCCAGCCTTCGTAACGGTTGGTCAGTTGCTCGAAGCGCTGGTTGAACCAGCCGAAGAAACCGCCCTTGGCATGGTGCTCGCCCTGGGCGATGGGCTTGAGCAAGGTGGCGCACAGGGCCGGCGTGAGGGTCAGGGCGAGGAACGCCGAGAACAGGATCGAGGTAGCCATCGACAGTGAGAACTGCTGGTAGATCACCCCCACCGAACCCGGCATGAACGCCATCGGCAAAAACACCGCCACCAGCACCAGGGTAATCCCGATGATGGCGCCGGTGATCTGGCCCATGGCTTTGCGCGTGGCGTCCTTGGGCGACAGGCCCTCGGTCGCCATGATGCGCTCGACGTTCTCTACCACCACAATCGCATCGTCCACCAGAATGCCGATGGCCAGCACCATGCCGAACATGGTCAGCACGTTGATCGAGAAGCCCAGCAACAGCAGGGTGGCGAAGGTGCCCATCAGCGCAATCGGCACCACCAGGGTGGGGATCAAGGTGTAGCGCACGTTCTGCAGGAACAGGAACATCACCGCAAACACCAGCGCCATGGCCTCAAGCAAGGTGTAGACCACTTTGGTGATCGAGACTTTGACGAACGGCGAGGTGTCGTACGGGATCTTGTATTCCACATTGGCCGGGAAATAGCGCGACAGCTCATCCATCTTCGCGCGCACCAGGGTCGCCGTGTTCAGCGCGTTGGCCCCCGGCGCCAGTTGTACGCTGACGGCGGTGGACGGCTTGCCGTTCAGGCGCGTGGAGAACTGGTATTCCTGGCTGCCGATTTCCACCCGCGCCACATCGCCGATACGCACCGTGGAGCCGTCCGGGTTGGCCTTGAGTACGATGTCGGCGAATTCCGCCGGCGTCGACAGTTGCCCCTTGACCAGGATCGCGGCGGTGATTTCCTGGGTCTGGGGGCCCGGCAAGTCACCGATGCTGCCCGCCGACACCTGGGCGTTTTGCGCACTGATCGCGGCGTTGACATCGGCCGGGGTCAGGTTGAAACCGATCAGTTTCTGCGGGTCGATCCAGATGCGCATGGCACGTTCGGCGCCATACAACTGGGCCTTGCCCACACCGTCCAGGCGCTTGAGTTCGTTCATCACGTTACGCGCCAGGTAATCGCTGAGCGCCACGTCGTCGAGCTTGCCGTCGTTGGAGGTGAGGGTCACCAGCAGCAGGAAACCGGCGGAGACTTTTTCCACCTGCAAGCCTTGCTGGGTCACGGCCTGGGGCAGGCGCGGCTCCACCGCTTTGAGGCGGTTTTGCACGTCCACCTGGGCCATTTCCGGGTTGGTGCCCGGCTGGAACGTCGCGGTGATGGTGGCCGAGCCGAGGCTGCTCTGGGATTCGAAATACAGCAAGTGATCGGCACCGTTGAGCTCCTGCTCGATCAGACTCACCACGCTTTCATCCAGGGTCTGCGCCGACGCGCCGGGGTACACCGCGTAAACTTCCACTTTCGGCGGCGCGACGTCGGGGTATTGCGCCACAGGCAACTGCGGAATGGCGAGGAAGCCGGCCAGCAGGATAAACAGGGCAACCACCCAGGCGAAGACCGGGCGGTCAATAAAGAACTGCGGCATGGCGGGTTATTCCTTTACGGGCTGGCCGGAGGCGGGGCTGTCGTCCACTTCGACTTTGTCACCGGGGCGCGCGTGTTGCAGGCCTTCGACGACGATGCGGTCACCGGCCTTGAGGCCATGGCTGACCACCCAGCGATCATTGATCACCGGGCCCAGTTCGACCGGTTGCAGGCTGACGGTCTGCTCGGCGTCCAGTAGCAGCACCATCGGGATGCCGGCGCTGTCACGCGTAATGGCACGTTGCGGCACGCTGAGGCCTTGCTTGTCGACCGCTTGCTCCAGGCGCACGCGCACGAAACTGCCGGGCAACAGGTCCAGGTCCGGGTTGGGGAACTCGCTGCGCAGGATGATCTGCCCGGTGCCGGGGTCGACGCTGATCTCGGCGAACAGCAATTTGCCCGGCAATGGATACAGGCTGCCATCGTCCTGGATCAAGGTGGCCTTGGCCTGATCCTGGCCCACCTGCTTCAAGCTGCCGGCACGGAAGGCGCGGCGCAGGTCATTCAGCTCGCGGGTGGACTGGGTGAGGTCGGCGTGGATCGGGTCCAGTTGCTGGATGATCGCCAACGGTGTGGCTTCGTTCTGTCCGACCAGCGCGCCTTCGGT
The DNA here is from genome assembly GCF_054668275.1 of Pseudomonas sp. S3_A03. NCBI lineage: Bacteria > Pseudomonadati > Pseudomonadota > Gammaproteobacteria > Pseudomonadales > Pseudomonadaceae > Pseudomonas > Pseudomonas sp. S3_A03. The sequence continues at coordinate 1,377,971 of NZ_CP162753.1, read as the reverse complement.
CACCAGCGCGCGGCCGATGCGCCCGGAAATCGGCGCGGTGACCGTGGCGTAGCCCAGGTTCAACCTGGCGCGCTCGACGGCGGCTTTATTGGCGGCGACTTCGGCGTTGGTCTGGCGCAGGTTGGCGCGCGCATTGTCGTAGTCCTGGCCGCTGATCGCGTTGCCTTCCACCAACTGGCTGTAGCGCTGCTCCTGCAGGCGCGCCTGGAATGCATTGGCCTGGGCCTTGCTCAGGTTGGCCAGCGCGCTGTCCAGGTCCGCCTTGAAGGGCGCCGGGTCAATGCGAAACAGCACGTCGCCCTGTTTCACATCGTGGCCTTCCTTGAACACCCGTTGCATCACCACCCCGGCCACCCGTGCGCGCACTTCGGCGATGCGCGGCGCGGCGATGCGCCCACTCAGTTCACTGGTGATGGACAGCGGTTTGGCTTGCAGGGTCTCGACCCGCACCTTGGCCAGGGGCACTTGCGGCGTTTGCTCGGTGGACGGGCCACACGCGCTCAGCGCCAGCGTGAGGGCCAACAGGCCAAACGGCGCCAACAGATTCTTCGACATGCTCTTATCCCAATAATGACTGGCGCATCCTAAGGGCACCTGCGCCGTGGTGCTGTGAAGCTGTGTAGCTCGTGTGTGAAGAAATGTAAGGCGGCACCTATCGTCCGCCCGGGACGTATATCCTTACAAAATCGCGTAAACACCAAAGACCCCCTGTGGGAGGGGGTTTATGCACTACTCATAACTGTATTTCATGGAACACCTTAATGCCCAACATCCTCCTGGTGGAAGACGACGCCGCACTCTCCGAGCTGATTGCCAGCTACCTGGAGCGCAATGGCTACCACGTCAGTGTGCTCAGTCGGGGTGACCAGGTACGTGAACGTGCCCGCCTCAACCCGCCGGACCTGGTGATCCTCGACCTGATGCTGCCGGGACTGGACGGCCTGCAAGTGTGCCGTCTGTTGCGCGACGATTCGGCCGGCCTGCCGATCCTGATGCTCACCGCCCGCGATGACAGCCACGACCAGGTGCTGGGCCTGGAGATGGGCGCCGACGACTACGTGACCAAACCCTGCGAGCCCCGTGTACTGCTTGCCCGCGTCCGTACCTTGCTGCGCCGCAGCAGTCTGTCCGAGCCGCAGGTGGCCAACGACCAGATCATCATGGGCAACCTGTGCATCGACCTGTCGGAACGCACCGTGACCTGGCGCGACCAGGCGGTGGAGCTGTCCAGCGGTGAATACAACCTGCTGGTGGTACTGGCGCGTCACGCCGGTGAAGTGCTCAGCCGCGACCAGATCCTGCAACGCTTGCGTGGCATCGAGTTCAACGGTACCGATCGCTCGGTGGACGTGGCCATCTCCAAGCTGCGCCGCAAGTTCGACGACCATGCGGGCGAGGCGCGCAAAATCAAGACCGTGTGGGGCAAGGGCTACCTGTTCAGCCGTTCCGAGTGGGAATGCTGAGCCATGTTTCGAGTGCTGCTGCGTCTCTACCTGATCACCATCGTCACCTACAGCGCGGCGATCTATCTGATTCCCAAGCTGGTGATCCAGCTGTTCGAACACCGTTACCTGAACTACAACGTCGAGCAGTCCCGCGGCCAGCAAACGCTCATCGTCAAGCAATACCTGCGGGCACCGGTGGAGCGTTGGTCCCAGGTCACCGAACAACTGGGCCGCGAGTTTGCGCCGCAAAAGGTGCAATTGCTGTTGCGCCAGGACGCCAGCTTCACCCCTGAAGAAGAACACCTGCTGGAGCAAGGCAAGCCCGTGGTGCGCCTGGGGGAGTGGGGCTGGATGGAGGAAATCAGCTCGCCGATCAACGACCAGTTCGTGGTCAAGCTGACGATACCGCCCGACCCGATGGACATGAACGTACTCTACTGGGCCATCAACGTGCTGATCGGCGCGGCGCTGCTGGCTTGCTTGCTGGTTTGGCTGCGCCCGCACTGGCGAGACCTGGAACGCTTGAAAAGCACCGCCGGGCAACTGGGCCGGGGCAACCTGGCTGAACGCACGCATATTCCCGCCAACTCCAGCATCGGCAGCCTGGCCTCGGTATTCGACACCATGGCCGACGACATCGAGCACCTGCTCAACCAACAGCGCGACTTGCTCAATGCGGTTTCCCACGAACTGCGCACCCCGCTGACACGCCTGGATTTTGGCCTGGCCCTGGCGCTGTCCGAAGACTTGCCCGAGGCCAGCCGCGAGCGCCTGCACGGTCTGGTGGCGCACATCCGTGAGCTGGATGAGCTGGTGCTGGAACTGCTGTCTTACAGCCGCCTGCAAAATCCGGCGCAACTGCCGGAACGGGTCGATGTGGTGCTCAACGAGTTTATCGACAGCGTGCTGGGCAGCGTCGACGATGAACTGGAAAACCCCGAAATCGTCATTGATGTGGTGCTCGATTGCGCCGTGGAGCGCTTCAATCTCGACCCACGTCTCACCGCCCGCGCCTTGCAGAACCTGTTGCGCAACGCCACGCGTTACTGTGACGCGCGTATCCAGGTGGGGGTCAAGGTATGCCCGCAGGGCTGTGAGATCTGGGTGGATGACGATGGTATCGGCATTCCGCTGGACCAGCGCGAGCGTATCTTCGAACCGTTCTACCGTCTCGACCGCAGTCGCGACCGCAGCACCGGCGGGTTTGGCCTGGGCCTGGCCATCAGCCGCCGTGCCCTGCAAGCCCAGGGCGGGACCTTGACCGCGCTGGCGTCACCGCTGGGCGGTGCACGGTTCCGGGTGTGGTTGCCGACGGCAGCCGATTAGAAAACCGCTGCGCGAAGGCGCGCACTGTGCCCCCGTTTTGTCCGAAGAGAGATTGGCCATGACCGCTATGCACGCATCCGCTCAGGCCGGCACTTACGTCCAAAGCGGCTTTTCCCTACCAGACTCAAGCCTAGTGCTGCCATCGACTGACGTAAAAGGCATAAAGTCAGATCATATTGGTATAAGTCGTTATAAGAAAAATCGCTATCCTGCCGCCAGAATTTTATAAGGCCGCGGGTAGCGTTAATGGAAGTGGGTAATTTTGGTTTTGTGATCGCCGGCCTGATCGTAGGTTTTATCGTCGGCATGACCGGTGTCGGCGGGGGCTCGCTGATGACCCCGATTCTGCTGTGGTTCGGCATCAACCCGGCCACCGCCGTGGGCACCGACCTGTTGTACGCCGCGATCACCAAGTCCGGTGGCGTGCTGGTGCATAGCAAGAACAAGAACATCGACTGGACCATCACCGGCTGGCTGACCCTCGGCAGTGTGCCTGCGGTGCTGCTGACCCTGTGGTTCCTCGCCAGCCTGCATACCGACCCCAGCGCGATGAACGCGGTGATCAAGCAGGCCCTCGGCGTGGTGCTGCTGTTGACCGCCCTGGCGATCCTGTTCAAGAAAACCCTGTTGGCCTTTGCCCAGCGGCATGCGGGCGACAGCTACCACATGAACCCGCGCAACCTGAACGCGCTGACGGTGCTCACCGGCGCCATCCTCGGCACCATGGTCGCCCTGACCTCCATCGGCGCCGGCGCCCTCGGCACCGTGGCGCTGTTTATCCTCTATCCGTTCCTGGCCACGCGCCGCCTGGTGGGCACCGAAATCGCCCACGCCGTGCCCTTGACCCTGGTGGCGGGCCTTGGCCATGCGGGCATGGGCAATATGGACTGGCAACTGTTGGGCTTTCTGTTGATGGGCTCGCTGCCGGGCATCTACATCGGCAGCCACATGACCGGCAAAATCCCGGACGGCGTATTGCGCCCGTGCCTGGCGGTCATGTTGATGGCGGTCGGGTACAAACTCGCGTTTTGAGCCGTTCGCGGTCCAAACCTGAAATCCCAGCCTTGAAATGCCGCCAATGTGGGAGGGAGCAAGCCCCACCTGTTCAGTCTTTGCCCGGGCCATTGCCGATCTGCCATACAAACGGCGGCTCGGTCCCATTGATCACCCAATCGCCGACAATGCGCGCCTTGTAGATCACCGGGTTGTGCGACGACACGGTACGCGCGTTGCGCCAATGCCGGTCGAGCGCCTTGCCCTGGCGGACATCCGACGCCCCCAGCGCATTGAACAACTGGCTGGTGGCGCGCTGGATCAAGTCCGACACCACCCCCTGCGCCGTCGCCGATTCAATCTCGGCCGCCACATTGGCTTCGCGCTCTGCGGCATCGTCGCCGCCAAACCGCGCCACGTAGGCCTGTTGGGCCGGTAGCGTCGCCCGCAACGCACTGGCCTCGGCGGCGTACACCAGCGCCGCCACTTCGCCCACCACCTGTTGCACCTGTGCATCCTGGCTCACATGCGACGCATTGCCGTGGCTGTAGATGCGCTTGCGGCTGCGCACTTGATGGGCCACATCGCGCAACGCCGCGCGGCCGATGCCGGCCAGGCTGGCCAGCAGCACCAACTGGTAAAACGCGGTCTGGTATTTGAAGCGGGTGGCAAAGTCGATCACGTTATCCGCCTCTACCACCGCATCGGTAAAGCGCGACGTGCCGCTGCCGGTGGTGCGCTGGCCAAACCCGTCCCAGTCGTCGCTGTGTACCACCCCAGGCTGACGCGCGCGGGTGGCGGCAATCACGTCGGCGCCGGTGTCGCTGCGTTGGGCGTACACGTCGATCCAATCGGCGAAAATGCTGCCGGTGCTGTAGAACTTTTCACCGTTGAGCTTCCACTGATCGCCGTCGGGGCTGACCTGAGTCACCACGTCGCCGATGGCCACGTTGCCGATTTCGGTCCAGGCGCAGCCGACGATGTCGCCCTCGACAAAGCGCTTGAACCACAGGTCACGCCCGGCGCTCGGCGGTGCATTCAGGCGGTCCTCGGCAAAAGCAAAATGCCCGCGCAGGGCCTGGGGCACGTTGGAGTCGGCCTCGGCCAGTTCGATCAGCAACTGGAACAGTTGCGGCAGGGACGCGCCGCCGCCGCCGTATTCCACCGGCACGCGCACCGCGCCGAAACCGGCTTGCTTGAGCCATTGGATCGGCTCATGGGGCAGGGTGCGGCTGAGTTCGCGCTGCACCGCGCCGTCGGCGATGCGCTGGAAGATCGGCCGGAAACGCGCGGCCAGCGTGGGGTAGTCGACGCCGATGGACAGCGGGTTGATGACGTGGTGTTCGGTCATGGGCAAGGCTCCGGGGGCAAGGGTGAATGTACAGGGGGTTGCACAGTCCGTGCCGGGTACCAGGGCCAATGTTTACAGGGGGTTCAACGCGCTTGCTGTTGCTGCAGCAACAGCGATTCGACAAACCGGCCCGATCCTGACATTGACCTTTACCTGCGCCAGGGGCGGTTTTTTCGCCGCAGCGCCCATGGCACGGGCGTTTGCCCATGGCTGGCACGCTTGCTGCTCAAGTGCTGGGTACATCCCTGTACATGAGGTAGCGTTCGATGAGTCAGCAAGCCGTGAAATTTGCCTATTGGGTGCCCAACGTCAGCGGTGGGCTGGTGGTCAGCAAGATCGAGCAACGCACCCACTGGGGCATCGACTACAACCGCAAACTGGCGCAACTGGCCGAAGCCGCCGGCTTTGAATATGGCCTGACCCAGATCCGGTTCACCGCCGGCTACGGTGCCGACAACCAGCATGAGTCGGTGGCGTTCAGTCACGCGCTGCTGGCCGCGACCACCACGCTTAAAGTGATCGCCGCGATCCTGCCGGGCCCCTGGCAACCTGCGCTGGCGGCCAAGCAACTGGCGACCATCGACCAGCTCACCAACGGCCGCATCGCCGTGAATATCGTCAGCGGCTGGTTCAAGGGCGAATTCCAGGCCATCGGCGAACACTGGTTGGAACACGATGAGCGGTATCGCCGCTCCGAAGAATTCATCCGCGCCCTCAAAGGCATCTGGACCCAGGACGATTTCACCTTCAAGGGCGACTTCTACCGCTTCAACAACTACACCCTCAAACCCAAACCCCTGGGCCGGCCGGAAGTGTTCCAGGGCGGCAGCTCACGGGCCGCGCGGGACATGGCGGCACGCGTTTCGGACTGGTACTTCACCAACGGCAACACGCCGGAGGGCATCAAGGCCCAGGTCGACGATATTCGCGCCAAGGCGGCGGCGAATAACCATTCGGTCAAAGTCGGCGTGAATGCCTTTGTGATCGCCCGCGACACCGAAGAAGAAGCCCGCGCCGTGCTGGCCGAGATCATCGACAAGGCCGACCCGGAAGCGGTCAACGCCTTTGGCGACGCGGCTAAACAGGCCGGCAAGGCTTCACCTGAAGGCGAGGGCAATTGGGCCAAATCGAGCTTTGAAGACCTGGTGCAGTACAACGACGGCTTCAAGACCAACCTGATCGGCACCCCGCAGCAGATCGCCGAACGCATCGTTGCGCTCAAGGCGGTGGGCGTGGACTTGGTGCTGGCGGGGTTCCTGCATTTTCAGGAAGAAGTGGAGTACTTCGGCAAGCGCGTGCTGCCGCTGGTGCGTGAGTTGGAGGCCAAGGCGGGGATCAGGCAAGTGGCCTGATCCATCGGTTGCCGCCCCGCAGCGCCTGGTTCAAATCATCGTGTGGGCAGGGAGGCCTGCCGCTGTCCCCAGTTATCGGGCCATTGACGCGCCCCGAGTAAAGTCGACAGCTGGTTATTTTCAGGCCCGCTGCCGGGGTCTATAAGGACTGTTCCCGCACGGGAACATACACGACGTACATGATCCAGGCCTGCAATGCCGGGCCTGGAGCAGTTCCGTTGATGGAGCAGTTCAGCGTCACATCCGTGAATGCACGTCTCTTTAATGGATTTAAGGAGACACGACATGACTGAGTTAACCACCTTCACCCTGCCTGAAGCCGTAACCGGCAGCCACGCCGATCACCAACTGGGCCGCAAGCTCATTGAGGCATGGCGCACTGACGGTATTTTCCAGGTCGGCACCCATGACGAACAGGACCAGAAGGTCCAGAGGGCCATGGCCGCCAGCAAGGCCTTTTTCAAGCAGCCCAGACAAGACAAGTCGCGCTGGGTCAGCGAACTGACCTATGCCGGGTATGTCGCCTCTGGCGAAGAGGTCACCGCCGGTGAGCAGGATCAATCGGAAATCTTCACCCTCTGCAAAGACCTGCCGCTGGATGATCAACGCGTCAAGGACGGCTGGCCGTGCCACGGTCCTGTGCCATGGCCCAACGACGAGTACCGCGACAGCATGAAAGCGTTACTGGCGGAACTGGATGTGACCGGCGAGAAGTTGCTCAAGTTGGTGGCGCTGGGCCTGGAATTGGAGATAAACGCGTTAACAGCCCTGAGTCGGGATGGCTGGCATCATATGCGCGTGCTGCGCTTCCCTGCCAGCTCGGCACATACCCACCGTGGGATTGGCGCCCATACCGACTATGGCATGTTGGTCATTGCGACACAGGATGAGGTGGGTGGTTTATACATTCGCCCCCCGGTCGAAGGCGAGCAGCGCAAGCGCAACTGGCTGCCTGGCGAAAGTACCGCGGGGTTATTCGAAAATGACGAACCCTGGACATTCGTCAAACCGGTGCCACGCGTATTCACCGTATTTCCCGGTGATATTTTGCAGTTCATGACCCACGGTTATCTGCTATCGACGCCGCACAAGGTAACGCTCAACACCCGCGAACGCTTCGCCATGGCCTATTTTCACGAGCCCGCTTTCAACGCTTCGGCCCGGCCCTTGTTGGATCCGCTCAACGGTGAGCGCATTCATTACGGCACGCACTTTACCAATATGTTCATGCGCTGTTACCCGGAGCGGGTAACCACCGAGCGTATCAAGCGTCAGGACCGCCTGCGTCACCTCGAAAAAGGCTGACTCCACACGCTTGACGGTGCCCCGACCTGGTGATGCCGGGGCGGGGCGCCGGGCATGCGTCAGCCCCGTTGCAGGGTCAACACCTCAAACCCGTCCGCCGTCACCGCCACGGTATGTTCCCACTGCGCCGACAGGCTGTTGTCCTGGGTCACCACCGTCCAGCCGTCCTTGAGGCTGCGTGTTTTGGCCCCGCCCTGGTTGAGCATGGGCTCTACGGTAAACACCATGCCTTCGCGCAGTACGAGCCCGGTGCCGGGGCGGCCGAAGTGCAGGACCTGCGGCTCTTCATGCATCTGTTTGCCGATGCCATGGCCGCAGTATTCACGCACCACGCTGTAGCCGTTGGCCTGGGCGTGGCTCTGGATCGCGTGGCCGATGTCGCCCAACCGCGCGCCGGGCTTGACCTGGCGGATACCGGCCCACATCGCTTCAAACGTCATCTCGACCAGGCGCCTGGCCTTGGGGGCGACATTGCCGACCATGTACATCTTGCTGGAGTCGGCGATGTAGCCGCCTTTTTCCAGGGTGATGTCGATGTTGATGATGTCGCCGTCCTTGAGGATGTCCTTGGCGCTGGGCATGCCGTGGCACACCACCTCGTTGATCGAAGTGTTGATGCAGAACGGGTAGTCATATTGCCCGAGGCTGGCCGGGCGGGCTTTCAACTCGTTGCGGATAAAGGCTTCGACAGCAGCGTCCAGCTCAAGGGTGGAACGGCCGGCGGCGACAAAACCGTCGAGCATCGTAAAGACCTGGGCCAGCAGGCGCCCGGATTCGCGCATGATTGCCAGTTGTGCGGGCGTCTTGATCATCAACTGCGCCCCCGGATCAAGTCGGGTTTATCGAGCAACAGTTTGTTGATCAGTTCGTTGTAGGGCAGGTGGGGATTGAGTTCGGCGAGCAGGCCGATCTTGATCCAGAACTCGGCCTGGGCGTTGATGGAACGGTCCATCGCGGCGCTGGCCAGGCGCAGTTGTTCGTGTAATTGGTCGGTGATCTTGACGATGCCCATGGGGTTCACTGTGATAATGGAATATACAAAGCGTATATGTTTCGTATGCTCTCCGTAAACCCCGCGCCGCTAAATGGCGGTTTGCCATTGACTTGCCGCGTCGCCGCCGGTTAATTTCGTGACATGACATTTCAAGCCTTCCGCAGCCAGCCGAGCATTATTACCGCCATTCCTTATTTGGCGGGATAGCGCTCGGCTGTACCCAAACCCGCCCTAGAGGCGGGTTTTGTTTTTCCGTCTCCAGGGCTCTGTACACAGCCAGGAGACACCGATGAGCGCCCAACCCCACGACACGGGACTGCTTGAACATTACGTAAAAAAGATCCTCGCCGCCCCGGTCTACGACCTGGCGGTGCGCACGCCGCTGCAAGCGGCACCGGCGTTGTCGGTGTTGCTTGGTAACAAGGTGCTGCTCAAGCGCGAAGACCTGCAACCGACGTTCTCCTTCAAGATCCGTGGCGCCTACAACAAGTTGATGCAACTCACCGCCGAGCAAAAGGCCCGGGGCGTGGTAACGGCGTCGGCGGGTAATCATGCGCAAGGCGTGGCGCTGGCGGCGCGAGAGTTGGGGATTCGCGCGCGCATCGTCATGCCGTGCAGCACGCCGGAACTCAAAGTGCTGGGCGTGCGCTCCCGAGGGGCCGACGCGGTGTTGCATGGCGAGAGCTTTCCGTTTGCCTTGGCCCATGCGCTGCAGTTGGCCGATACATCGGGCTGCACCTTCGTTTCGCCGTTCGACGACCCGGACGTCATCGCCGGCCAAGGCACCGTGGCCATGGAAATCCTGCGCCAGCAGCAAGGTGCGCTGGACGCGATCTTCGTGCCGGTGGGCGGGGGCGGCCTGATCGCCGGGATTGCGGCGTATGTCAAATACCTGCGCCCTGAAGTGCGCATCGTCGGCGTCGAATCCGAAGGCTCCAGTTGCCTGCTGGCTGCGCTGCGCGCCGGGGAGCGCGTGGTGTTGCCCGGTGTCGACGGTTTTGCCGATGGCACGGCGGTCGCGCAGATCGGCGCCCATGGCTTTGAGATCTGCCGGCACTGGGTGGACGAGGTCATCACCGTGAGCAACGACGAACTGTGCAGCGCCATCAAGCTGATCTACGACGATACCCGCTCCATCACCGAACCTTCCGGTGCACTGGCGGTGGCGGGCATCCGCAAATATGTGGCTGAACGCGGCGTGCGCGAACAGACCCTGGTGGCGGTTAATTCCGGGGCGAATATCAACTTCGATAGTTTGCGACATGTTGCTGAAAGAGTGGCGGCCCGCGCAGCTGTTTAACCGCAAGCGCTGGATTAAACGTTTAATCGCCGCCGTTCGCCGATGTTTTAAACGGCGCTGTTAAGTTCAAATTTAGTGTCTATAAAACACTGGGTTGCTTATGAGGAAAAGTTACAACACAAGGCGGTTTTGCCGAGTACGCTTGGGTGCTGAAGGTGTCTTCCAAGGTCGGTAAGACGGCGCAGGCACGCGCCTGTCAGGCACATGAAAATCTGTTGGCAGTCTCAAAAAAAGGAGAGGTTGACCATGCTTTCGGAACTGGAACTACGCAGCATTATTGAAGGAAGTTTCCTGCCCAAACGGTGCGAATGCACCAAAGCCGAAGATGCTTCGCTGACGATCAAAGTTTATGACGACCGCGACCGTGACCGGGTGGATTTGGAAGTCAAGGGTATCAACGCGGACAAACTCGACAGCAGTCGAGCCATTTGCAACCTGATTACCGGGTTGCGTGAAGACCTTAAACAAACGCACACGCCAGTCCTGCAACGAGCAGGAGGGCGCGCTTACTACTCGTGAGTTGACCGTGCGACCCGATGGGCCTGGCATATGCCGGGCCCAGTGTTTTGCACGAGCCCTCAATTCTGCAAGCTGCACGCCTCGGACAGTTTTCGATAACCCACATCTTCGATTTTCCCGGCCTTGTCCACGAACTTGATATCGGCATCGATGACCTTGCATTCGTCTGTCGGCGTTTCGTTCATGGCAATTACATGCTTGATATTCATCGGCATGCCGTACTGGTACGGCACCGGTTTCTGATCGTCGGCCTGGGCCAGGCCGCAGGTTGCCGCCAGCGCCAGGGCGCCGGCGAGCATCAAAGTGCGCAATTTCATGGCAGTGCTCCGCAAGTGGGTTCGACTTCACTGTCGACTTGCGCGATTAACCATCGATTAATGATGGCGAGCCTGACAAAACCTTCATCAAACGCGGCGTTCAGCCCAACTGCCGACGGTACGGCAAGTCCGGCCCGGTCTTGGTGCAGGTCAAGGCCGCGGCACGGATGGCGAAGCCCAGCATGGCGTCGATCTGCGCGCGCGTGAGCTGTTGCAGACCCTCTACCGAATCCAACCGTTGCTCGGTCAGCCAGGCAATCAACGCGGCCTGGAAGGTATCCCCGGCGCCCACCGTATCCGCCATCTGCACCTTGACCGCCGGTGCGGACCAGTTGCCATGCTGGCGGCTGAACACGCTGGCGCCATCGCCGCCACGGGTCAGGAACACCAATTGGCAACGGTGCTGCAGCCAGCCTTGCAGCACGCTTTCCGGCGCCTGGCCGGGGTAGAGCAGGTGCAAGTCTTCGTCGCTGACTTTGATCAGGTCGGCATGCTGGACCAGTTCCGCGACGCGGTCGCGCCACCGCTGGATGTCCGGTTGCGGGTTGAGCCGCACATTGGGGTCGAGGCTGATCAGGCGCTTGCCGCTTTCACGCTTGACCAAGTTGAGCAGCGTATCGCCGATCGGCTGCACCACCAGCGAGAATGAGCCGATATGCACACCGCGAACGTCATCGCCCAGCGTGGGCAGATGCGCCACTTGCAGTTGCCGGTCGGCGCAGCCTTCGCCGCGAAAGCTGTATTGCGGCGAACCATTGGCGCCCACGGCGACCATCGCCAGGGTGGTCGGCGCGGCGAACTCCACCAGGAACTGCTCGCTCACCCCTTCGTCCTTGAGCACCTGCAACAGCCGACGCCCCAGGTAATCGTTGGAGATACCGGCGAAAAATCCGGCCTCGATGCCCAGGCGGCGCAGGCCCACCGCCACGTTGAACGGCGAGCCGCCGGCAATCGCCTTGTAATTGAGCTTGGATGCCAGCCCGCTGGCGTCCTCCTCGCTGAAGAAATCAAACAGCGCTTCACCACACACCAGATACATAGTCGTTCGCTCTTAAAGGGTTGCCACTAGCTGTTGATAACGTTCGTAAGCCTGTTGATAGGCGCTGACATTGGCCGCCACCGGCAGGGTGCGGCTGGTGGGGTCCACGCTCACGCATTTGTCGCACAGGCTGCTCAGGGGCTCGCCGGACTGGCTCCACGCCGCCTGGATCGCCGCGCCCAGGGCGGCGGCTTCGCTTTGTTCGGTGCAGATCACTTCGGTGTTCATGATATCGGCGACCATCTGCCGCCATACCGGGCTTTTCGAGCCGCCGCCGATCAGGCGGATGCGCAGGCTTTGCAGGCCGGTCTGGCGCAGCAGGTCGAGGCCGTAGCGCAGGCCGAACGTGGTGCCTTCGACCACGGCGCGGCACAGGTTGGCGCGGGTCAGGTTGGTCATGGTCAGGCCATGCAGGCTGCCGGTGGCGTGGGGCAGGGCGGGTACGCGCTCGCCGTTGAGAAACGGCAGCATGCTGACGCCGTCTGCGCCAATCGGCGCTTGCTCGACCAAAGCGTTGAAGGTGTTCAGGTCGAGTTCGAACAACTCGCGGATAACGCTGGTGGCATTGGTCAGGTTCATGGTGCAGATCAACGGCAACCAACCGCCGCTGGAGGAGCAGAACGTCGCCACCGACGCCTGGGGGCTCACGTTGGGTTGGTCGGCGAACGCGTAGACCGTGCCGGACGACCCCAGGCTCATGGTGATCACGCCCGGCGCGATATTGCCGGTGCCGATGGCGCCCATCATGTTGTCGCCGCCGCCGCTGGCGACCCTGGCGTTGGGGTTGATGCCCAGGCGTTCGGCGATGGCCGGTAGGATGGTACCCACGGCCTGATCGGCTTCGATCAGCTCGGGTAACGCCGCCTCCAGGCGACCGCTCGGGTCGATGTGCCGGAGCAACGCCACATCCCATTCACGGCTGCGCACATTGAAATAGCCGGTGCCCGACGCATCGCCGTATTCGGCGACAGCGCGGCCGGTCAGCCAATAGTTGAGGTAGTCGTGGGGCAGCAGCACATGGGCGATGCGCGCGAAGAGGTCCGGGTGCTGTTCGCGGGTCCACAGCAGTTTGGACACGGTGTAGCCCGGCGCGATGGCCACGCCGAGGCGCTCCAGGGAACCGCTTTCGCCGCCCAGGTGTTGCAGCAGCCGCTCGTTCTCGGGCGTGGTTTCGGTGTCGCACCACAGTTTGGCCGGGCGCAGCACCTGGCCCTGCTCATCAAGCAGAACCAGCCCGTGCTGCTGGCCGGAAACGCCGATGCCGAGAATATCCTGGCCATCCACGCCGGCCTGTTGCAGGGCGCGATGGGTGGCCTCGGTGAACGCGTCCAGCCACTCATGGGCATGCTGTTCACGCCGCCCATTGGCGCCGCTGATCAATGTATGCGCGGCGGCGCCCAGGCCAAGCACCTTGCCGCTGGAAGCATCGAGGACGATGGCCTTGGTGCCCTGGGTGCCGCAGTCGATGCCGAGGAACAGGTTTTGCTGGGTCATGATGATTTGCTCAGCAGAATTATTTTTAGGATTGGCAACCCGCCCCTCCCGCATTTCTAAACCGGTTTCTTCAGGAGGTTTTGCAGGGTCGCTGTGACCCCGTTATCACGCAAGCTCACAAAACACCGCTCGAAAGCTGCCACAAACGCAGGCGAGTTGGGAATAGCCGTGCCGAAAATCTCTTCCACGCCCAACAGGCGTTTGCTGATCAACGCATCATCGCTCACCAGCCCCTGGCAGAACTCGGCACGCGGGTCGGGAATCGTGTAGGTCACGCCATTCTCATCCACACCCTTGAGGTACAACGCCCAGGCAGCCACCACCAACGCCGCGCGCTCAGTCTCACGCCCATCCGCAATCAAGCGGTTAATGGTCGGTACGGTGAATTTGGGAAACTTCGACGAGCCATCCGAACACACGCGCTCCAACTGGTCGGCAATCGCCTGGTTGGAGAAGCGCTCCACCAGCGTCTGCTTGTACGTCGTCAGGTCGATGCCGGGTACCGGCGCCAGGTTCGGCGTGACGTCCAGGTCCATGTAGGCACGCATATAGGCGACGAAGACCGGATCGTTCATGGTCTCGTGCACAAACCGGTAACCCTTGAGAAACCCCAGGTAGGTCAGCGCCAGATGGCTGCCGTTGAGCAACCCGATTTTCATCTCTTCGTAGGGCGTCACGTCGTCGGTGAATTGCACGCCGACCTTTTCCCAGGCCGGGCGGCCGTTGACGAATTTGTCTTCCAGCACCCACTGCACGAAAGGCTCGCACACCACCGGCCAGGCATCATCGATGCCGTGCTGGTCGTGCAGTTGCAGGCGGTGCGCGGTGCTGGTCATTGGCGTGATGCGGTCGACCATGGCATTCGGGAAACTCACGTTGGCCTTGATCCAATCGTGCAGCCCGGCGTCGTGCAGGGCGGCGAACGCCAGCAGGGCCTTGCGCGTGACGGCGCCATTGTGCGGCAGGTTATCGCAGGACATCACGGTGAACGCCGGAGTGCCGGCGGCGCGGCGCCTGGTGAGGGCGGCGCAGATAAACCCGAACACGGTTTTCGGCGCGCCGGGGTGCGCCAGGTCGTGCTGGATCTGCGGCAGGTGGGCCATGAACTCGCCGTTACTGTCGTCGATGCAGTAGCCGCCTTCGGTGATGGTCAGCGAGACGATGCGAATCGCCGGGTCAGCCAGTTTATCGATCAGCGCCTGGGCGCCGTCCTCGGCCAGCAGCATGTCGCTGATCGCGCCGATCACACGCACTTCGGTGTCATCGGTGTCGCCCAGTTCATACAGGGTGAACAGGTAGTCCTGGCCGGCCAGGTCGTCGCGGGCCTTGCGGTCCTCGGCGCGCAGGCCGACGCCGCAGATGCTCCAATCCAGGCCTTCGCCGGTGTTCATCAAGGCATCGGTGTAATACGCCTGGTGCGCGCGGTGGAAACCACCGACGCCGATATGGGCGATGCCCTGGGAGGTGCTGGCAAGGGTGTAGGCCGGGATTTTTACCAGCGGCGCCAGTTGGGTCAGGTTCTGTGCAGTGAGCTTCATAACGTAGTACTCGCGAAATCAGGCGGCAGCGCGCAGTGGGCGGGCTACGGCCACGCCGTCGGTGTCGAACAGATGGCAGTGCGCCGGGTCCAGGTGCAGATGCAGCGTTTCGCCGTATTGGCTGGCCATGTCGCCACGGATACGCAGGGTCAACGGCTCGCCGTTGCGGGTGTTGACGTGGCAGAAGGTGTCGCTGCCCAGGCGTTCGCCGACGTCGGCGGTCACGGTCAGGGTGGTCTGGCCGGGCGTGGCGATTTCCAGGTGTTCCGGGCGAATGCCCAGGGTCACGGCGCTGCCCACGCTCAAGGTCGGGCCACTGAGCGGCAGGTTGATCAAGGTACCGGCGTCCAGTTGCACGTCGCAGCTCTGTGACTCGACCCGTGTGACCTTGCCCTTGAGGAAACCCATTTTTGGCGTGCCGAGGAAGCCCGCGACAAACAGGTTGGCCGGCTGATGGTACAGCTCCAGTGGTGAGCCGACCTGTTCGATGCGGCCGCTGTTGAGCACCACGACTTTGTCGGCCAGGGTCATGGCTTCGACCTGGTCATGGGTGACGTAGATCATGGTCGCCTGCAGTTCCTTGTGCAGGCGCGCCAGTTCCAGGCGCATCTGCACGCGCAGGGCGGCGTCGAGGTTGGACAGTGGTTCGTCGAACAGGAAGATCTTCGGGTTGCGCACAATCGCCCGGCCGATCGCCACGCGCTGGCGCTGGCCGCCGGAGAGTTGCTTGGGCTTGCGCTCCAGCAACGGGCCCAGCTCCAGGATGCGCGCGGCTTCGCTGACTTTGCTGTCCACCAGCTTTTTATCGACCCCGGCCAGGTCCAGGGCAAACGACATGTTCTTGCGCACGCTCATGTGCGGGTACAGCGCGTAGGTCTGGAACACCATCGCCAGGTCGCGCTTGGCTGGGGTGACTTCGGTGATGTCGCGGCCATCGAGTTCGATCGTGCCGTCGCTGACTTCCTCCAGGCCGGCGATCAGGCGCAGCAGGGTGGATTTGCCGCAGCCCGACGGGCCGACAAACACCACGAACTCTTTGTCGTTCACCTCCAGGTCGATGCCCTTGATGATCGAGAAACCTTCGAAGCCTTTTTGCAGATTCTTGATTTTCAGGTTGGCCATGATGGGCCCTCCGCTAGGAATTTTTATTTAACGGCGCCGAAGGACAACCCGCGCACCAACTGTTTCTGGCTGATCCAGCCAAAGATCAGGATCGGCGCGCAGGCCAGGGTCGAGACGGCGGACAATTTGGCCCAGAACAAGCCTTCGGGGCTGGAGTAAGAGGCGATCAGCGCGGTGAGCGGCGCGGCGGCGGACGAGGTCAGGTTCAACGACCAGAACGCCTCGTTCCAGCACAGGATCAGCGACAGCAACACCGTGGAGGCCAGGCCGCCCTTGGCGATCGGCAGCAGCACGCGGACCATTTCCTGCCACAGGGTGGCGCCGTCCAGGCGCGCGGCTTCGAGGATGTCCTTGGGGATGTCCTTGAAGTAGGTGTAAACCATCCAGACCACGATCGGCAGGTTGATCAGCGTGTAGATAATGATCAGCGCAATGCGCGTATCCAGCAGGCCAAAGCTCTTGGCCAGCAGGTAGATCGGCATCAGCACGCCCACCGGCGGCAGCATCTTGGTGGACAGCATCCACAGCAGCGTGCCCTTGGTGCGCTGGGTTTCGTAGAACGCCATGGAGTAGGCGGCCGGCACCGAGATCAGCAGGCACAGCGCGGTGGCGCTGAACGAAATCAGCACCGAGTTCCACGCATAGGCAAAGTAGTTGCTGCGTTCGTTGATGTGCAGGTAGTTCTCCAGCGTCGGCGTGAAGATGAACTGCGGCGGCGTGGCGAACGCATCGATTTCGGTCTTGAAGCTGGTCAGCACCATCCAGAAGATCGGGAAGAAGATCAGGATCGCGATGGCCCAGGCCAGTGTGCCGAGCAACAGGCTCTGCAGGCGGCGGGATTGTTGAAGCGTCATGGCGCGGCCCTCAAGGCTTGTCAGTCAGGTTTTTGCCGATCATCCGCACCAGGATGATCGCCGCGATATTGGCGATGACCACGGCAATCAAGCCGCCGGCCGAGGCCATGCCCACGTCGAACTGCACCAGTGCCTGGTTGTAGATCAGGTAGGCGAGGTTGGTCGAGGCGTAGCCGGGGCCACCGTTGGTGGTGGTGAAGATTTCGGCGAACACCGAGAGCAAAAAGATCGTTTCGATCATCACCACCACGGCAATCGGGCGGGCCAGGTGGGGCAGGGTCAGGTGCCAGAAAATCGCGATGGCGCCGGCACCGTCCAGGCGCGCGGCTTCCTTTTGTTCCTGGTCCAGGGACTGCATGGCGGTCATCAGCAACAGGATCGCGAAGGGCAGCCATTGCCATGACACGATGATGATGATCGACAGCAACGGGTAGTGCGCCAGCCAGTCCACCGGCTCGGCGCCGAACAGCTTCCACACGGCGGCGAGAATCCCCGACACCGGGTGGAAGATCAGGTTCTTCCAGATCAGCGCGCCCACGGTGGGCATGATGAAGAACGGTGAAATCAACAACACCCGCACGATGCCGCGACCCAAAAACTCACTGGCCTCCAGCAGGGCACTGATCAACACGCCGAACACCACGCTGATCAGCAGCACGCTGCCCACCAGCAACAGGGTATTGGTGGCGCCGGGCAGGAAGCCCGAGTCGGTGATGAAATAGGTGAAGTTCTCCAGCCCCACGAATTGGTTTTCGCCGGGGTAGAGCAGGTTGTAGCGGATAAGCGAAAAGTACAGGGTCATGCCCAGCGGCACGATCATCCAGACCAGCAGCATGGCGACCGAGGGCGTGACAAGGAACCAGCCGGGGTTGGCCAGGCGGTTTTTGCGGGGTGTATTCATGATAATCAAGGCCAGTGCGGAGCAAGGATCGGAGTGGGGTCAATGTGGGAGGGGGGCAAGCCCCCTCCCACATTGAACTGCGGTGAGGCCCCGGTTATTTGGGGTAACCGGCCCGCTTCATTTCCCGCTCGGTGGTGGTCTGCGCCGCCGTCAATGCCGCATCGACCGTCTGCTGGCCGGTTAGCGCACCGGAGAAGAACTTGCCGACCTGGGTACCGATCGCCTGGAACTCAGGAATGGTCACCAGCTGGATACCGATATACGGCACTGGCTCAAGCGTCGGTTTGGTCGGGTCGGCGACTTTCAGCGATTCCAGGGTCACCTTGGCGAACGGCGCGGCTTTCATGTAGTCGTCGCTGTAGGTCGAGGTGCGGGTGCCCGGCGGTACGTTGGCGATGCCGTCGGTCTTGGCGACCAGGGCGCCGTATTCCTTGGAAGTCGCCCAGGTGGTGAACACCTTGGCGGCGTCCTTGGCCTTGGAGCTGGTCGGGATCGCCAGGCTCCAGGAGTACAGCCATGAGGTGCCCTTGTCGGTTTTCTCGTGCGGTGCAAACGTAAAGCCGACGTGGTCCGCTACCTTGCTTTGGGTCTTGTCGGTGACGAAGGAGCCCGCCACGCTGGCATCCACCCAGATCGCGCATTTGCCGCTGTTGAACAGCGCCAGGTTTTCGTTGAAACCGTTGCTGGAAGCACCTGGCGGGCCGGATTTTTTCATGTTGTCGACGTAGAAGTTCAGCGCATCCTTCCACTCAGGGCCGTTGAATTGCGGCTGCCATTTCTCATCGAACCAGCGCGCTCCGTAGCCGTTGGCCAGGGTAGTGATCAGCGCCATGTTCTCGCCCCAACCGGCTTTGCCACGCAGGCACAGGCCGTATTGCTCTTTGGACTTGTCGGTGAGTTTGCCGGCGAATTCGCCGATCTGGCTCCAGGTCGGGTGCTCGGGCATGCTCAGCCCGGCGTTTTTGAACAGGTCGGTGCGGTAGTAAGTGATCGAGCTTTCGGCGTAGAACGGGAGGGCATACAGCGAACCCTTGACCGACAAACCATCACGTACCGAAGGGAACACATCATCGAGGTCGTAGGACGCCGGCAGGTCCTTCATTGGCTCCAGCCAGCCCTTGGCACCCCAGAGTGCGGCTTCGTACATGCCGATGGTCAACACATCGAACTGCCCGCCCTGGGTGGCGATGTCGGTGGTCAGGCGCTGGCGCAGCACGTTTTCTTCGAGCACCACCCAATTCAACTTGATCTCCGGGTGCTCGGCCTCGAAGGTTTTCGAGAGCTTTTGCATGCGGATCATGTCGCTGTTGTTGACGGTGGCAATGGTCAGTGTTTGCGCGCCAAAGCTGACGGCGCTGAGGGTCATGCAGGTAGTCATGCAGGTGGAGACAAGCAGTGCTTTTGCTGTGAACTTCATCGCGCACTCCATTTCCGCGCCCAGGGGGCTACAGAAGGACAGTTATTGTTGTTGTGTCTTCCTACAGAGAGTCAGGAAGAGTGTGCGTTGATTACAGCCTTCTACAGACCGGGTGACAAATCCTTGGGAACACTTGGACTGATACTTTTTTGCACTCGGTCACTGGGGCGCTGGAAGCGTTAAGCCAGGTTCTGCTCAGTGAGCCGCTGTACCGCCAGGCGTCGGTAGTGCGAAGGCGTCATGCCTTTGAGCTGCTGGAAGCGTCGGTTGAAGTTGGAGATGTTATTGAAGCCTGACTCAAAGCACACATCCGTCACGGCCTTATCGCCATCGGCGAGCAACTCGCAGGACTTGCTGATGCGCAGCCGATTGACGAACTCGATAAACGTGCGCCCGGTGGCCTGTTTGAACACCCGCGAAAAGTACGTCGGCTTCATGCCCAGGTGCTCGGCCACTTCTTCGAGCGAAAGCTCCCGCGCATAGTGGGCAAAAATGTAATCGACCGCGCGGTTGGTACGGTCGATGCTGTGTTCATCGGCCAGTTGCGGCGTCGTCACGCCGGACAACAGTTGGTAATCCTCGCAGGCACTGAGCACCTCCAGCAGGATAAAAAAGTGCCCCAGGCGCGCCATGCCTTGGGCGTCCTCGATGCGTTGCATCAAGGTCATGGCCTGGGCGATGGTTTTTTTACAGCGAAATTCGATGCCGTATGGCGCGCGTTCAAGCAACGGCGCCAGGCTTTTGAGTTCGGTGAAGATCTGGCTGCCACCTTCGAGCAGTTCCTCGGTGAAGTTCACCAACATGTCGCGCTTGGGCACCACTTCGTCCTCCTCCACCTGGCTGATCCAGTTATGGGGCAGGTTGGGGCCGGTGAGGAACAGGCTTTCGGGGTAGAAGTTGCCGATGTAGTCGCCGATGAACACCTTGCCGGAACTGGCGACGATCAAGTGCAGTTCGTATTCCTTGTGGAAATGCCAGCGCACCAGGGGGCAGGGGAAGCCGTGCTGGCGATAGATGATGGACAGACCGTTGTGATCGTCCATTAGCTCGTAGGAAGGGTCGGTGATTCGCGTTGCTCGGGTCATGCTGCCGTCGCTTTATTGTTGGTTGCGCCCCGAATAATGCCCCCTTGCGGGCGGCCCTGCCAGCCTCGGTGTTCAGAGGGTGCGGTTTTTGGCTTCGATCCACTGCGACATGTACTGGGTACTTTTATGGGCATGGTGGCGCAGCATGCTGCCGGTGAAGTTGGTACGTCGATGGGCGGCAAGGTTGCGCCGGCAGTGCTCCAGGCACGCCAGCAGGGCCGGGCCGTGGGCCGACTGGTCGTAGCGTCGGGCAAGCAAGTGGCGCCCGTGTTCCTGGGCCTGGTTCCAGCGTTCGCGATCCTGGTACAAGGCCACCGCAGCCGCCGCCAGGGCAGGGGCACTCTGTTCGATTGCGCCCGGCCATGGCTGTGCATCGCCCATGGCTTCGGCGCCAATCGGTGTGGTGATGTTGGGCGTGCCACACAGCATCGCGTCCGCCAGCTTGCCCTTGATGCCGGCACCAAAGCGCAGGGGTGCGAGGCAGATACGGGCGGCCGTCATCACCTGCAGCGCGTCTTCGGCCCAATTCATCACGTGAAAACCCTGGGCCGGGTTGTGTAGGGCGGTGGCTTTGGGTGGGGTGTAGGCGCCATAGACATGCAACTGCGCACCCGGCAGTTGCTGGCGAATCAGCGGCCACAGGCTGCTTTTCATCCATAGCACCGCATCCCAGTTGGGCGCATGGCGGAAATTACCGATACTGAGAAAGTGCGCGCGGTCTTCATAAGGCGCGAACGCCGTGGTCGGCGGCACCATCATCAAAGGGCACCAGTGGAGCAGGGCGGCCGGCACCTTGAACTGCTCAGTGAGCAGGCGGATTTCCACGTCGGAGATCATCAGGCTGATGTCGCAGCGGTAAATCGCGGCGATTTCGCGCTTGGCCAGGTCGGTCTCGGCCATCAACTGGAACTCTTGCTCCAGGGCGGGCGCGAACAGCGTGCCGAAGTCGTCGCTGCCCGGGTGTGCCTTGACGTGGTCCTTGAGGCGTTGATGGCGTGCGTCGCGCAGGCTTTGCAGGTCGCTGGTTTCCAGCACGCGCAGGGCATCGGGGCAGTGCTTTTCCACGCGCCAGCCGAATTGCTCTTCCATCATGAAACGGTCGAACAACACAATATCCGGGGCGAGTTCACGGATAAAATCGTCGAAACTGCTGTTATTGAGTTCGATGGCGCATTCGGCGATACCCAGGCTGAGCAGGTCAGCCTTGTGCTCGCCGAGTGCGGCGGGACTGCTGAAGGTAATGTCCCAGCCTTGCGTGAGAAAGGTCTCAAGGATTTGTATCATATGCCCGCCCGCCGCCGAGGAACGGGGTTCCGGCCAGACGTAACCAATGACCAGGACTTTGGTGGCGCGCGGCTTCATCAACAATGGCTTCCTTTAAGGAGAGGCGAAAAGCGCGCAATTAAACCACAACCGGCCGGCATGACAATTTGCGTCCGGCGGTAGGTAGCTCCCTTGGTTTGTGGTTAACTTCCGCCTCTCGAATTCGTTTAACCAAAACCCAGCATAAGGATTCCGTTCATGGCTCAAGTCACTCTTAAAGGCAACCCTGTCCAGGTTGAAGGCCAATTGCCGAAAGTCGGCGACAAAGCTGCAGACTTCACCCTGACCGCCGGCGATCTGTCCAACGCCACCCTGGCCACTTTCGCCGGCAAGCGCAAAGTGCTGAACATCTTCCCAAGCGTCGACACCCCAACCTGCGCGACTTCGGTACGCAAGTTCAACGCCCAGGCCAACGATGTGGAAAACACCGTGGTGCTGTGCATCTCCACCGACCTGCCATTCGCCCAGGCGCGTTTCTGCGGCTCCGAAGGCCTGGAAAACGTGAAGAACCTGTCGGATTTCCGTGATCCGGATTTCGCCGTTGACTACGGTGTTGCGATTGCCGACGGCGCGCTCAAAGGCCTGACCGCTCGTGCCGTTGTAGTGCTGGACGAAAACGACAACGTGCTGCACAGCGAGTTGGTCAAGGAAATCGCCGAAGAGCCGAACTACGCAGCGGCCCTGGCTGTTCTGAAGTAACTGTTTCGGCGCATTACTGTCGTTTTGCAGTAACACGCGTGATACATGATTGCGGCCTGGCCTAGTCCAGGCCGTTTTCATTTACAGCTCAAATGCTTAGCGAAATAGCCGGTGGACTAAGCCGCCGCGGTTAAAAGTTGTAAGCCCAAGGTAAATAGCCGGTAAAGGCGCTTTTCTTAATGCGCTCCAGTGCTTATCTTTCAGCCTCCCCAAGTAGAAGCTTTCGCGCCCAATGGTTGATCACTCCATGCAATCCTCCCCCCGCAACTCCCGTCGCTGGCTGTTCGGCCTGCTTGTGCTGCTGGTTATCGCCGGCCTGTGCTGGAAATTCTGGCCAAGCGGCGCGGCCCACAAAGACGCACCGGCCGGCCATGCCAGCAAGACCGGCATGGCGCGCCCAGGGTTTGGCGGCTCGACCGGCCCGGTGCCCGTGCGCGTAGCCCCTGCGGTACTCGGCGAGTTTGCGGTGTACTACAAGGCGTTGGGGACGGTCACTGCACTGAACACCATCAATGTGCGCAGCCGGGTGGGCGGCGAGCTGGTGAAGATCGCCTTTGAAGAAGGGCAGATGGTCAAGGCCGGCGACCTGTTGGCGGAGATCGACCCGCGCAGCTACCAGAACGCCTTGCTCCAGGCCCAGGGCACCTTGTTGCAGAACCAGGCCCAGCTGAAAAACGCCCAGGTCGACGTCGAGCGCTATCGTGGCCTCTACGCCCAGGACAGCATCGCCAAGCAAACCCTGGACACCGCCGAAGCACTGGTTTTGCAATACCAGGGCACGGTCAAGACCAACCAGGGCGCCGTGGACGACGCCAAGCTCAACCTTGAATTCACCAAGATCCGCGCGCCCATCAGCGGCCGCGTAGGCCTGCGTCAGGTCGACGTGGGCAACCTGGTGGCGGCCAACGACACCACCTTCCTTGCCGTTATCACCCAGACCCAACCCATCAGCGTGGCCTTTACCCTGCCGGAAAACACCCTGGACACCGTGCTTGCCCGTTATCGGGCCGGCAACAAGTTGCCCGTCGAAGCCTGGGACCGTGGCGACGTGAAGAAACAGGCGGTTGGCGTATTGCAAAGCCTCGACAACCAGATCGACGTCACCACCGGCACCCTGAAATTCAAGGCGCGCTTCGATAACAAGGATCAGGCGCTGTTCCCCAACCAGTTCGTCAACGTGCATCTGCTGGCCGACACCCTGCACAACGTGGTGCTGGTGCCGTCCGCTGCGATCCAGTTCGGCAACGCCGGCACCTTTGTCTACAAACTCGACGGTGACAAGAAGGTCAAGGTCCAGCCCCTGGTCGTCGGCGACACCGATGGCGATAACACCGTGATCAAGGAGGGCCTGGTCGCCGGCGACCGCGTCGTACTCGAAGGTACCGACCGCCTCAAAGACGGCAGTGAAATCGAAGTGGTCAACGACAGCAGCGAAGTCCCGACTACCCCGACCGAACACTTGCAAGGCAAGCCCGCCGCTAAAGGGGAGACCGGCGCCAGCGCCGGCAAGGCGCAAAAGGTCGGTTCATGAACCTGTCGCGGCTGTTTATTCTTCGTCCGGTCGCCACCACGCTGAGCATGCTGGCCATCGTGCTGGCCGGGATCATCGCGTACCGCCTGTTGCCGGTGTCGGCCTTGCCCCAGGTGGATTACCCGACCATCCGGGTGATGACCCTGTACCCCGGCGCCAGCCCCGACGTAATGACCAGCGCGGTCACCGCACCTCTTGAGCGCCAGTTCGGGCAAATGCCCGGCCTCACCCAGATGGCGTCCACCAGCTCCGGCGGGGCGTCGGTGTTGACCCTGCGGTTCAACCTCGACATCAACATGGATGTCGCCGAGCAACAGGTGCAGGCCGCGATCAACGCCGCCACCAACCTGTTGCCCAAGGATTTGCCGGCGCCGCCGGTGTACAACAAGGTCAACCCCGCGGATACCCCGGTGCTGACCCTGGCCATCACCTCCAAGACCATGCTGCTGCCCAAGCTCAATGACTTGGTGGACACGCGCATGGCGCAAAAAATTGCCCAGATCAGCGGGGTCGGCATGGTCAGCATCGCCGGTGGTCAGCGCCAGGCCGTGCGTATCAAGGTCAACCCCGAGGCCCTGGCGTCCAACGGCTTGAACCTGTCGGATGTGCGCACCCTGATCGCCGCCTCCAACGTCAACCAGCCCAAGGGCAACTTCGACGGCCCCACCCGGGTGTCGATGCTCGATGCCAACGACCAGTTGGTCTCGCCCCAGCAATATGCCGAACTGATCCTCGCCTACAACAACGGCGCGCCTTTGCGCCTCAAGGATGTCGCGCAAATCGTCGACGGCGCCGAAAACGAACGCCTTGCCGCCTGGGCCAACGAAAACCAGGCCGTGCTGCTCAATATCCAGCGCCAGCCGGGCGCCAACGTGATCGAGGTGGTGGACCGCATCAAGGCGCTGCTGCCGAGCATCACCGACAACCTGCCGGCCGGCCTCGATGTCACCGTGCTGACCGACCGTACCCAGACCATCCGCGCCTCGGTGAAAGACGTGCAGCACGAATTGCTGATCGCCATTGCCCTGGTGGTGATGGTCACTTTCCTGTTCCTGCGCCGGGTCAGCGCCACGATCATTCCGTCGATTGCCGTGCCGCTGTCGCTGGTGGGCACCTTTGGCGTGATGTACCTGGCCGGGTTTTCCATCAACAACCTGACGTTGATGGCCTTGACCATCGCCACCGGCTTCGTGGTGGACGATGCCATCGTGATGCTGGAGAACATCTCCCGCTATATCGAAGAAGGCGAGACGCCGCTGGCCGCTGCCCTCAAGGGCGCCAAGCAGATCGGCTTTACCCTGGTTTCCCTGACCCTGTCGCTGATCGCGGTATTGATCCCGCTGCTGTTCATGGCTGATGTGGTGGGGCGTCTGTTCCGCGAGTTCGCCATCACCCTGGCGGTGGCGATCCTGATTTCCCTGGTGGTATCCCTGACGCTGACGCCGATGATGTGCGCGCGGTTGCTCAAGCGTGAACCCAAGGAAGAACAACAAAGCCGCTTTTACAAGGCCAGCGGCGCCTGGATCGACTGGATGATCGAAGCCTATGGGCGCAAGTTGCAGTGGGTGCTCAAGCATCAGCCGCTGACCCTGCTGGTGGCCATCGCCACCCTGGGCCTTACGGTGGTGTTGTACCTGGTGGTGCCCAAGGGGTTTTTCCCGGTGCAGGACACCGGGGTGATCCAGGGCATTTCCGAAGCGCCGCAGTCGATTTCGTTTGCCGCCATGAGCCAGCGCCAGCAGGAACTGGCCACAATCATCCTGGCCGACCCGGCGGTGGAGAGCCTGTCGTCCTACATCGGCGTGGACGGCGACAACGCCACCCTCAACAGTGGCCGCTTGCTGATCAACCTCAAGCCCCACGGCCAGCGCGACTTGAGCGCGGCCCAGGTGATTACCCGCTTGCAGCCGCAAATCGACAGGCTGGTGGGTATCCGCCTGTTCATGCAGCCGGTGCAGGACCTGACCATCGAAGACCGCGTGAGCCGCACCCAGTACCAGTTCAGCATGTCGTCACCGGACGCCGAGCTGCTGGCGCTGTGGAGCGAAAAACTGGTGCACACCCTGAGCCAGGTGCCGGAGCTTACCGACGTCGCCAGCGACTTGCAGGACAAGGGCCTGCAGGTGTACCTGGTGATCGACCGCGATGCGGCCTCGCGCCTGGGCGTCAGCGTGTCGACCATCACCGATGCGCTGTACGACGCGTTCGGCCAGCGCCAGATCTCGACGATCTACACCCAGGCCAGCCAATACCGCGTGGTGTTGCAGGCCCAGTCCGGCGAAACCCTTGGGCCCCAGGCCCTGAACCAGATCCATGTGAAAACCACCGATGGCGGCCAGGTGCGCCTGTCGAGTCTGGCCCGTGTCGAGCAACGCCAGGCGCAGTTGGCCGTCGCGCATATCGGCCAGTTCCCGGCGGTGATGATGTCGTTCAACCTGGCCCCCGGCGTGGCGCTGGGCAAAGGCGTGGAACTGATCAACCAGGCGCAGAAAGACATCGGCATGCCGCTGGGCGTGCAGACCCAGTTCCAGGGCGCGGCCCAAGCGTTCGAAGCCTCGCTGTCGAGTACCTTGCTGTTGATCCTGGCGGCGGTGGTCACCATGTATATCGTGCTGGGTGTGCTGTACGAGAGCTATATCCACCCGATCACCATTCTGTCGACATTGCCGTCGGCGGCGGTGGGCGCCCTGCTGGCGTTGCTGCTCAGCGGCAATGACCTGGGCATGATCGCGATCATCGGCATCATCCTGCTGATCGGCATCGTGAAAAAGAACGCGATCATGATGATCGACTTCGCCCTGGACGCCGAACGCAACCAGGGCCTCGACCCGCAGACCGCGATCTACCAGGCGGCGTTGCTGCGTTTCCGGCCGATCCTCATGACCACCCTGGCGGCCTTGTTCGGCGCGGTGCCGTTGATGCTGGCCACCGGCTCCGGCGCGGAATTGCGTCAGCCCCTGGGCCTGGTAATGGTCGGTGGCCTGCTGGTGAGCCAGGTGTTGACCCTGTTCACCACCCCGGTGATCTACCTGTACTTCGATCGCCTTGGCCGCCGCTGGCGCAAAGAGCCGCAACGCCTGGAGCCGCTTGAGTCATGAACCTGTCCGGACCTTTCATTCGCCGGCCGGTCGCCACGCTGCTGTTGAGTCTGGCGATCATGTTGCTGGGCGGGGTCAGCTTCAACCTGCTGCCGGTGTCGCCATTGCCGCAGATCGACTTCCCGGTGATCGTGGTCTCGGCGAATTTACCGGGAGCGAGCCCTGAGGTAATGGCCTCGACGGTGGCCACGCCGCTGGAGCGTTCCTTCGGCTCGATTGCCGGCATCACCACCATGAGCAGTTCGTCGAGCCAGGGCTCCACCCGAGTGATCCTGGCGTTCGACGCCGACCGTGATATCAACGGCGCGGCGCGGGAAGTACAAGCGGCCATCAACGCTTCGCGCAGCCTGTTGCCCAGCGGCATGCGCAGCATGCCCACCTACAAGAAGATCAACCCGTCCCAGGCGCCGATCATGGTGCTGTCGCTGACCTCGGACGTGTTGCCAAAGGGCCAGCTCTACGACCTGGCCTCCACCATCCTTTCGCAAAGCCTGTCCCAGGTGCCTGGTGTCGGCGAGGTGCAGATCGGCGGCAGCTCGCTGCCGGCGGTGCGTATCGAGCTGCAACCCAAGGCCCTCGACCAGTACGGCGTGGCCCTGGACGATGTCCGCAACACCATCGCCAATGCCAACCAGCGCCGGCCCAAGGGCTCGCTGGAAGACGGCGAGCGCAACTGGCAGATTCAGGCCAACGACCAGCTGGAAAAAGCCAAGGACTACGAGCCGTTGCTGATTCGCTACCAGAATGGCGCGGCCCTGCGCCTGTCGGATGTGGCGAAGATCAGCGATGGTGTCGAAGACCGCTACAACAGCGGTTTTTTCAACAACGATTCGGCGGTCCTGTTGGTGATCAACCGCCAGTCCGGCGCCAACATCATCGAGACCGTCCGGCAGATCAAGGCCCAGCTGCCGGCGTTGCAGGCGGTGTTGCCGTCCAGCGTCAAGCTGAGCCTGGCCATGGACCGTTCGCCCGTGATCACCGCGACCTTGCATGAAGCCGAGATGACGCTGTTGATCGCGGTAGGGTTGGTGGTCCTGGTGGTCTACCTGTTCCTCGGCAACTTTCGCGCCTCGTTGATTCCCACCCTGGCGGTGCCAGTGTCACTGGTGGGCACGTTTGCCGTGATGTACCTGTACGGGTTTTCGTTGAACAACTTCTCGCTGATGGCGCTGATCCTGGCCACCGGCCTGGTGGTGGATGATGCCATTGTGGTGCTGGAGAACATTTCCCGGCACATCGACGAGGGCGTGCCGCCGATGAAGGCCGCGTACCTGGGGGCGCAGGAAGTCGGCTTCACCTTGTTGTCGATGAACGTGTCGCTGGTGGCGGTGTTCCTGTCCATCCTGTTCATGGGCGGCATCGTCACCAGCCTGTTCCGCGAATTTTCCATCACCTTGTCGGCCGCGATCATTGTGTCGTTGATCGTCTCGCTGACCTTGACCCCGATGCTCTGCGCCCGTTGGCTCAAGCCCCATGTCAAAGGGCGCATGACCGGTTTGCAGCGCTGGAGCCAGAAGATCAACGACCGCATGGTCGCGGGCTACGCCACCAGCCTGGACTGGGTACTGCGCCATAAGCGCCTGACCTTGCTCAGCCTGTTGCTGACCATCGGCATGAACGTGGCGTTGTACGTGGTGGTGCCCAAGACCTTTATGCCCCAGCAGGACACCGGCCAGTTGATCGGCTTTGTGCGCGGTGACGATGGCCTGTCGTTCAGCGTGATGCAGCCGAAGATGGAGACGTTTCGCAAGGCTGTGCTCAAGGACCCCGCGGTGCTCAGCGTGGCCGGTTTTATCGGCGGCAACAACGGCACCAACAATGCGGTGATGCTGGTACGCCTCAAACCCATCAGTGAACGCAAGGTCTCGGCCCAGGCGGTGATCGAGCGGCTGCGCAAGGACGTGCCACTGGTGCCGGGCGGGCGCCTGTTCCTGATGGCCGACCAGGACCTGCAATTTGGTGGCGGCCGAGACCAGACCAGCGCGCAATATTCCTACATCCTGCAAAGCGGTGACTTGGCCGCGCTGCGCCTGTGGTACCCCAAGGTGGTGGCTGCCCTGCGCGAGCTGCCGGAACTCACCGCCATCGACGCCCGCGAAGGTCACGGTGCGGCCCAGGTGACCTTGATTGTCGACCGCGACCAGGCCAAGCGCCTGGGCATCGACATGGACATGGTCACGGCGGTGCTCAACAACGCCTACAGCCAGCGGCAGATTTCGACGATCTACGACAGCCTCAATCAGTACCAAGTGGTGATGGAGGTCAACCCCAGGTACGCCCAGGACCCGATCACCCTCAACCAGATGCAGGTCATCACCGCCGATGGCGCGCGGGTGCCGTTGTCGACCATTGCCCACTATGAGAACAGCCTGGCCGATGACCGGGTCAGCCATGAAGGCCAGTTCGCCTCGGAAAACATCGCCTTCGACATGGCGCCGGGCGTAACCGTAGAGCAGGGCACCGCCGCCATCGAGCGGGCAATTGCCAAGGTCGGCTTGCCCGAAGACGTGATCGCCAAGATGGCCGGCACCGCCGATGCCTTCGCCGCCACGCAGAAAGGCCAGCCGTTCATGATCCTCGGCGCGCTGGTGGCGGTGTATCTGGTGTTGGGCATTCTGTATGAGAGCTACATTCACCCGCTGACGATCCTTTCGACCCTGCCTTCGGCCGGTGTCGGCGCCATGCTTGCCATCTACCTGACCGGCGGCGAGTTCAGCCTGATCTCCCTGCTGGGCCTGTTCCTGTTGATCGGCGTGGTAAAGAAGAACGCGATCCTGATGATCGACCTGGCCTTGCAACTGGAACGCAATGACGGCCTCGGCCCCTTGGAGTCGATTCGCAGCGCGTGCCTGCTGCGGTTGCGACCGATCCTGATGACCACCTTGGCGGCCATCCTCGGCGCCTTGCCCTTGCTGCTCGGCGCTGGCGACGGCGCGGAAATGCGTCGCCCCCTCGGCCTGACTATCATTGGTGGCCTGGTGTTCAGCCAGGTCCTGACGCTTTACACCACCCCGGTGGTTTACCTTTATCTCGACCGCGCGCGCCATCGCTTCAACGCCTGGCGCGGTGTGCGTACCGACGCTGCCCTGGACACTGCGCTATGACCGATTCAACCTTTGCTCGATTGGCCATGTCTCGTGGTTCTCGCATGGCGAGCCTGCTGTTCTGCGGCGTGTTACTCAGCGCCTGCGCTGTCGGCCCCGACTACAAGCGCCCCGACGTTGTCGAACCGGCGCAATTCAAGGAGGCCCAGGGGTGGCGCCAGGCCACGCCGAGTGATTCCCTGGCCCGTGGCGCCTGGTGGGAGTTGTACGGTGACCGTCAGCTCAATGACCTGGTGGTGCGCCTGAACAACGCCAACCAAACCGTGGCCCAGGCCGAAGCGCGTTTTCGCCAGGCCCAGGCATTGGTGCGCAGCTCGCGCGGGGCGTTCTACCCCACCGTCGACCTGAGCGCCGGAAAAACCCGCGCCAGCCAGGGCACCGGCAGCAGCAGCGCCAGCTTGAGCAGTTCCAGCAGCGGCATCCGTGACACCCTCAACGCGCAGTTGGGTGTGAGCTGGGAGGCCGATATCTGGGGTAAATTGCGCCGCGGCCTGGAAGCCAACGAGGCCAGCGCCGAAGCCAGCTCGGCGGACCTCGCGGCCATGCGCCTGAGCCAGCAGTCGGAGCTGGTGCAAAGCTACCTGCAATTGCGGGTGATGGACGAGCAGACCCGTCTGTTGCAAGCCACGCTGGACACTTATCAGCGCTCCCTGCAAATGACCGAAAACCAGTACCGTGCCGGTGTCTCCGGCAAGGACGCGGTAGCCCAGGCGCAAACCCAGCTCAAGACCACCCAGGCCAGCCTGATCGACCTGATCTGGCAGCGCGCCCAACTCGAAAACGCCATCGCCGTGCTGATCGGCGAGGCGCCGGCCAACTTCAACCTGGCCGTCAGCAAGGACATTCCGGCGTTGCCGCAGATCCCGGTGAGCCTGCCGTCGCAACTGCTGGAGCGCCGCCCGGACATCGCCTCGGCCGAGCGCTCGGTGATCGCCGCCAACGCCAATATCGGCGTGGCCAAGGCTGCGTATTACCCGGACCTGAGCCTGAGTCTGGCCGGGGGTTATTCCAGCAGCACCTATGCCGATTGGATCAGCCTGCCGAATCGGTTCTGGTCGGTAGGGCCGAAACTGGCGATGACCCTGTTCGACGGCGGCCAGCGGTCGGCGGAGGTCGACCGCACCGTTGCCAGCTATGACGAGACGGTGGCCAAGTACCGCCAGACCGTGCTGGATGGCTTTCGCGAAGTGGAAAACTACATGGTGCAGCTCAAGGTGCTGGAAGACGAGGCGGTGGTCAGCAACCAAGCGCTGGAAGCGGCGCGTGAATCGCTGCGCTTGACCCAGAACCAGTACAAGGCCGGGTTGATCGCCTACCTGGATGTGGTGACCGTGCAGGCGACCGCGCTGAGTAATGAACGCACCGTATTGACCTTGCTGCAGTCGCGGTTGGTGGCCAGCGTGCAACTGATCGCCGCATTGGGCGGCGGCTGGGACGGGCAAACCCAGGTCAGCGCCAAAGAAGATTAGCGGGGGCGGACAGCGACTCCCTTGACCCTGTCCAGCCGCCTGCACGCGGCTTTTGAAGCCAGCGGATTGACGTCAAAGACACCGGTGATGGCCCTCTGATAATTAATCAACTGTCGAAGAATTATTCTCGCTACAATCCGCGGCTTTTCCACTTGGCACGGGTGTTTTCAAGCCCGTTGCCCGCGAGAATCCCATGCTTATCGGCAGCTATTCAACCTCCCTCGTCGTGATCTCCCTGTTCGTCGCGATCCTGGCGTCCTATACCGCGCTGGACCTCGCCGGGCGCATCGCGACCGCCACGGGCCGTGCCGTTTACCTGTGGATGGCCGGCGGCGCGTTGGCGATGGGGGTTGGCGTGTGGTCCATGCATTTCATCGGCATGTTGGCGCTGCGCCTGCCGTTTGCCCTGGGCTTTGACATGGGGATAACCGCGCTGTCGTTGTTGATCGCGGTGATTTCCTGCGGCTTTGCACTCTGGCTGGTCAGCCAGCCACGCTTGCCGGCCTGGCAGTTGGCACTTGGCGCCTTGATCATGGGCACCGGCATCGCCAGCATGCACTACACCGGCATGGCCGCGATGCGCATGACGCCGGGCATCGACTACGACCCCACCTTGTTTGGCGCCTCGTTGCTAATCGCGGTGGTGGCGTCGGGTGCCGCGTTGTTGATCGCGTTCAACCTGCGCCGCAACACGCCCTATGTGCGCCTGGCGCGCGGCGGGGCGGCGGTGGTGATGGGGTTTGCCATCGTCGGCATGCATTACACCGGTATGGCGGCGGCACGCTTTGCCGATGAAAGCTATTGCGCCGCCGCGCTGGATGGCTTGACCGGCAAGGGCCTGGATAACCTGGTGCTGGTGACGACCCTGGCGGTGCTCGCCATTGCCTTGTTGACATCGCTGCTCGACGCACGCCTGGAGGCCCGCACCGCAGTGCTCGCCGACTCCCTGAGCCAAGCCAACCAGGAACTGACCCACTTGGCGCTGCACGACATGCTCACCGGCCTGCCCAACCGCACCTTGCTCGCCGACCGAATTCAACAGGCCATACAGGCGGTCAAGGAGCAGGGCGGTTGCTTTGCGCTGATGTTCATCGACCTGGACGGCTTCAAACCGGTCAACGATGCCTTTGGTCACCATTTGGGCGACCAGTTGCTACGCGAAGTCGGCCTGCGCCTGCGCGAAGACCTGCGCAGCCACGACACACTGGCCCGTATCGGCGGTGATGAGTTTGTGCTGCTGGTGCAACTCACGCAGCCGGACGATGCCCTGGGTCTTGCCGAGCGTCAGGTGGTGTTGATCAACCGGGTGTTCCAGGTGGCTGAGCATGAGTTGAAAATCTCCGCGAGCGTCGGCATCGCGATGTTCCCGGGCAACGGTAATAGCCCGCAGGAACTGCTGATGAACGCCGACGCCGCGATGTACCACGCCAAGGGCATGGGCAAAAACGGCTACAGCTTCTTCGATGTCTCGATGAACACTAACGCGCGCAAGCAATTGCAGTTGTTGCAGGACCTGCGCACGGCGGTTGAGCAGCAACAGTTTCGCCTGTACTACCAACCCAAGTTCGACGCAGTCAGCGGTCTCCCGGTGGGGGCCGAAGCGTTGCTGCGTTGGGAGCACCCGCTGCAAGGCCTGTTGTTGCCAGCGGTATTTATCGAGCTGGCGGAAAAGACCGGTTTGATCATTCCCATCGGTGAATGGGTGCTCAATGAAGCCTGTCGCCAAATGAGCCTGTGGTACGCCCAGGGCTATGAAAACTGGCGCATCGCCGTGAACTTGTCGGCGCTGCAGTTTTGTCACGCCGAGCTGGTCAACAGCGTGGCCACGGCTTTGGGTCGCCACCGGTTACCGGCCAACAACCTGACGCTGGAGATCACCGAGACCACCGCCATGAGCGATGCCGATGCAAGCATGATGGTGTTGCAACAGCTCTCGGACATGGGCGTCGACCTGTCCATCGATGATTTCGGCACCGGTTATTCCAGCCT
The DNA here is from genome assembly GCF_054668275.1 of Pseudomonas sp. S3_A03. Classification (NCBI taxonomy): domain Bacteria; kingdom Pseudomonadati; phylum Pseudomonadota; class Gammaproteobacteria; order Pseudomonadales; family Pseudomonadaceae; genus Pseudomonas; species Pseudomonas sp. S3_A03. Next base: position 1,344,406 of record NZ_CP162753.1, on the reverse strand, counting down.
GATGTACCTCAAGCGCCTGCCGGCCAATGAACTGAAGATCGACCGTGGTTTTGTGCGTGACCTGGAGCACGACAGCGACGACGCGGCAATCGTCTCGGCCATCGTCGCCCTCGGCCAGGCCCTTGGGCTACGCATTGTTGCCGAGGGGGTGGAAACCGATATGCAGCAGCGTTTCCTTACGCGCCTGGGGTGTAACTCGTTGCAAGGTTACCTGTTGGGCCACCCGTTGCCGGCCGAAGGCTTCATGGCGGATATTCGGCGCGCCGAAGCGACGCAGGAGCCTGACAAACGCGATACATGACGGGTATTCTTGGATCCGATCCTATACACACCAGGTTGAATCAGGAGATCGCACGCATGGACAAAGTCGTCATCATCACCGGGGGCAGTCGGGGGATTGGCGCCGAGACGGCGTTACTGGCCGCTCGCCAAGGCTATCGCATCTGTATCAACTTCCAATCGGACGAAGACGCCGCCCATCGTGTGCTCGAACAGGTTCGTGCGCTTGGCGCCCAGGCGATTGCCGTGCGCGCCGATGTGAGCATCGAGGATGAAGTGATTGCGTTGTTCCATCGTGTCGACGCCGAATTGGGCCGCGTCACGGCATTGGTCAACAATGCCGGCACCGTGGGCCACAAATCGCGGGTTGATGAGATGTCTGAATTCCGCATCCTTAAAATCATGAAGACCAACGTGCTGGGGCCGATCCTGTGTGCCAAGCACGCGGTACTGCGCATGTCGCCCAGGCATGGCGGGCAGGGCGGTAGCATTGTCAACGTGTCTTCGGTGGCGGCGCGCCTCGGTTCGCCGGGTGAATACGTCGACTATGCGGCCTCCAAGGGCGCACTCGATACCTTCACCATCGGTTTGTCCAAGGAAGTCGCGGGCGAGGGCATTCGCGTGAATGCGGTGCGCCCCGGCTATATCTTTACCGACTTCCATGCCCTGAGCGGTGACCCCGACCGCGTCAGCAAACTGGAGTCCGGTATCCCCATGGCCCGTGGCGGGCGACCGGATGAAGTGGCGGAGGCGATTATCTGGTTGTTGTCGGACAAGGCTTCTTATGCCACCGGTACTTTTCTGGACCTGGGCGGCGGCCGTTGAGTCGATAGCCAACGCTGTGCAAGGGCATGCCGCCTGGCTTTTGCCCTGCACCGGTGGCCATTAGAACGAACGCACAATCCGTCCCAGCGTCTCCATCGCCTTCTCCGACGCCTCGGTCCATGGGCTGCCATAGTTCAAACGAATGCAATTGCGAAAGCGCCGGGTCGCCGAAAAGATCGGGCCCGGCGCAATGCTGATGCCTTGGGCCAGGGCCATCTGGAATAACTTCAGCGAGTCGGTCTGTTCCGGCAATTCCAACCATAGGAAATAGCCGCCGGCCGGTTGGCTGACGCGGGTCTGCGCCGGGAAGTACCGGGCGATGGCGGCGAGCATGGCGCTTTGTTGTTCTTCCAGGGCATAGCGCAGTTTGCGCAAGTGCCGGTCATAGCCGCCATGTTGCAGGTAGTCGGCGATCGCCGCCTGGGCCGGCATCGAGGGGCATAACGAGGTCATCAACTTCAGGCGCTCGACCTTTTGCGCGTAACGCCCGGCCGCCACCCAGCCGACGCGATAACCCGGCGCGAGGCTCTTGGCAAACGAGCCGCAGTGCATCACCAGGCCCTCGGTATCAAAGGCCTTGGCCGGCTTGGGTGCCTGTTGCCCGTAATACAGCTCGGCGTACACATCGTCCTCGATCAGCGGTACCTGATGGCTGCGCAGCAGTTCCACCAATGCCTGTTTCTTGGCTTCCGGCAAGGTGGCGCCCATGGGGTTCTGGAAACTGGTCATGGTCCAGCAGGCCTTGATCGGGTAGCGTTCCAGGGTTTGTGCCAAGGCGTTAAGGTCGATGCCGTCGCGCGGGTGCACGGGGATCTCCACCGCCTTGAGCTTCAAGCGTTCCAGTACTTGCAGGCAGGCGTAGAACGCCGGGGCTTCGATGGCCACCAGGTCGCCGGGTTCGGTGACGGCTTGCAGGCACAGGTTCAGCGCTTCCAGGGCACCGTTGGTGATCAGCAGCTCTTCCATCGGCAGCATCAGGCCACCGACCATATAGCGCAGGGCAATTTGCCGACGCAGCTGCGGGTTGCCGGGCGACATGTCGGTGACCACCAGCCGTGGGTCCATTTCACGGCTCGCGCTGGCCAGGGAGCGGGCCAGGCGTGGCAGTGGGAACAGCATGGGGCTGGGAAACGCCGAGCCGAACGGCACGGTGTTGGGGTCTTTGATAGAGTCGAGTACCGAGAACACCAACTCGCTCACATCCACCTCGGTGGACTCATGCACCTGCTCGCTCACCACCGGCTCGGAAAACGGGCTTGGTGCATGGGTGTTGACGAAGTAGCCGGAACGCGGACGCGCACGGATCAGGCCTCGGCGCTCCAGCAGGTAATACGCCTGGAACACCGTGGACGGGCTGACGCCGTAGGTCTGGCTGGCATAACGCACCGACGGCACGCGCTGGCCGGGCCCGAGGACGCCGGAGCGGATCAGTTCTGCGATGTCGTCGGCGAATTTTTCGTAGCGTTTCATGAGTGGCCTTGAACAGATTTTTCAGTCGGTACACAGGGTGAAGTGTGGGAGGGGCTTGCCCCCGATAGGGTGTAACCGTCAGCAGAATCGGTGCTGACCCACCGCTATCGGGAGCAAGCCCCTCCCACATGAGTCTGCCTTTCTCCAGATAAATTTCAGCGGTTCAGCGGTGCGACAAACCGGCTTTCGGCTGCCGTATGGATCCACGGTTCATCCACATCCGTCACCTTGAACCGCAGAGTCTGCGAACTGCTCGCCGGTGTATCCGCCAGCAACGCCACCGACACCGGCACATCCACGATTTCCCCCGGCGCCAGGCTGATCTGGGTGTTGCCTTGCAGTTGGAACCCTTCGGCCTCCACCAGCGCCAAGCGGTAGTCCTGGCGTTGTTGGGTCTTGTTGATGACCTTGAGGCTGTAGATGTTCTCGGTCAGGCCCCGGGCGTTCTCCCGGAACAGACCCCGGTCCTTGGTCACGTCCAGCGACACCATCGGCCGCTCCACCAACGCCACGACCAGCGCGGCAATCATCACCAGCAGCACGGCACTGTAGCCGATCAGGCGCGGTCGCAGCAGCTGGGTCTTGCCCCCTTGCAACTGATGCTCGCTGGTATAGCTCACCAGGCCGCGGGCGTAGCCCATTTTGTCCATGATCGAATCACAGGCATCGATGCACGCCGCGCAACCGATGCATTCCATTTGCAGGCCGTCGCGGATGTCGATGCCGGTGGGGCACACCTGTACGCACAATTGGCAGTCGATGCAATCACCCAGGCCGACCTCGGACGGCATCACTTCACGTTTGCGCGGGCCACGGCGCTCGCCTCGGGCGCTGTCGTAGGAGATGGTGAGGGTGTCTTTATCGAACATCACGCTCTGGAACCGCGCATACGGGCACATGTGCATGCACACCGCTTCACGCAGCCAGCCGGCATTGATGTAGGTGGCCGCGGTAAAAAACAGCACCCAAAACAAGCTGACGCCGCCCAACTGCCAGGTCAGCAATTCGCCCGCCAGCGGGCGAATCGGTGTGAAGTAGCCGACGAACGTCAGCCCGGTCAGCACGCTGATGCCCAGCCATAAGATGTGTTTGGCCGAGCGCCGCGCCAGCTTGTTCAGGCTCCAGGGCGCGGCGTGCAGTTTGATGCGTTGGTTGCGTTCGCCTTCGGTGACTTTCTCGCACCACATGAACAGCCACGTGAACGAGCTTTGCGGGCAGGTGTAGCCGCACCAGACACGGCCGGCAAACACCGTGATCGCAAACAGGCCGAACGCGCAGATGATCAGCAGCGCCGACAGCAGGATGAAATCCTGGGGCCAGAACGTGGCCCCAAAAATGTGGAATTTACTCTCGGCCAAGTCCCACAGCACGGCCTGGCGTCCCCCCCAGTTCAGCCACACGGTGCCGAAAAACGCCAGGAACAGCAGGCCCGCACCCGCCACGCGCAAGGTGCGGAACAGGCCGGTGAAGCTGCGGGTATGGATCAAGTTGTCGCCGGGTTTGGCCTTCACCTTCTTTGGGTGCAGGGGCTCAAAGGTTTCCACGGTTGGGATTCGTTCGCTCATGGTCGTTCGCTCATCAGCCTCCATCAGGCCAATCAACTATGAGCGCCGGTCTGTTTGCAGAACAGACTCAGGTATGGCGATTAAAAGCGGATCAGATGCGCCGGTGGGCACCCTCTGTGACAACTTGCTGCACCCCAGGCCGCCTGCGGTACAGCAATAGTGAACATAGGCTGATACAGGTCAGCTAAATCGCCGAACCAGGCTCGGTGGCTTTCTTATGCCGGCGCCCATCGGTGGCACCGGCCACTGTCAGGGCATCGGCTTGCTGCTCAGTGATGTAAACCTTGTCACCGTTCACGTCGACATAGGACATGGCCTTGGCGATGTCCGTATTCACCGTCACCGCGGTCGCCGGCAGGCGCTGTTCCTGGCCGTCGTCGTTGACCGTGAAATAGCACGTTTGATTTTCGATACGTACGGGCATGGTGATCTCCTTTTCATGGGGTGGTGATGCTTAGGCCCCGGCCCAGGCCGGGTGTTCCAGGCAACTGACTGGCGGTCGCGGTTGTCCATGCTTTACCAACAATGACAAAGGACGATGCTGATGGACGCTTGGTGGCATGAAGTGTGGCTGACGCTGCAGGCCGAATTTGCCGACCTTGGCGACGCCCGGCAGCTCACGCAAATCACCGTACGCTTGCTGATCGCCGCCTTGCTGGGTGGCATTCTTGGCTTTGAACGCGAGCACAAGGGCAAGGCCGCCGGCGTGCGCACCCATATGCTGGTGGCAATGGGCGCCGCATTGTTTGTGATGGTGCCGCAGATGTCGGGCAACCAGGCGGATGCCATGAGCCGAGTCGTACAGGGGGTGATTGCCGGGATCGGCTTTCTGGGCGCCGGCACCATTCTTAAAGGCAAGGAAGATGAAGAAGGTCAACACGTAAAGGGGCTGACCACTGCCGCCGGCTTATGGATGACCGCCGCCATTGGTGTGGCGGCGGGGTTGGGCCGTGAATCGACGGCGGTGCTCAGCACCTTGTTGGCGCTTGCGGTGTTCAGCGTGATGCCGATGATCGTCAAGCGGCTGGACAAGGACTGACGATCACTGGCGGCATGGTCGTCGGCGGCTCTTGCACCGGTGGCGGCGGGTTTTCCGGAGGTTCTTTCTCGGGGATCGGCTCGGGTTCGGTGGGCGGCAGTGTCGGGTTATCGATATTCGGGTCAGGCGTCTCAGCCGGGATCGGGATATTCATCGGTGTGGCCTCCTTTGTGCTTTGCTCTAGCGGTGGACAACCACGGGGCAGGTTTGATTCCCGCTCAGTGGCGGCACATTCACCTGAACTTTTGACTGGCGCTCGCGCTCGGACCTATAGCGGCCCGTTCAGGGAAAACGCGGCCGGTTGAACAATTCGGATCAAGCAAAGAGCGTCCATAGGGCGTAAGGGGAAGATGCTCGATGACTGCTGAAACACAGGTTCCAGACGACGCCTTGTTACCGCTGTCCCAGGCGCTGTTGCTGCCCAGGATCGCAATCGAAAGCACCATGCCGGTGATCGACGGCGGCGAATTTGCCGTCAAGGCCGTGGTTGGCCAACGGGTCAACGTCACCAGCAAGGTGTTCGCCGACGGCCACGACAAGCTCGCCGTACTGGTCCGCTGGCGTGCGCTCAAGGACGAGAGCTGGCACAGCGTGGTGATGACTGACGTGGGTAACAATGGCTGGGAGGGTGCGTTTACCGTCACCGCCGTTGGGCCGCACGAGTATTGCATCGAAGCCTGGATCGATACCTTCGCCAGCTTTTGCTATGAACTGCGCAAAAAGCATGAGGCCGGCGTGCCGGTCAGCCTGGAGTTGCAGGAAGGCCGCAGCCTGGTATTGCAGGCCGCCGAGCGCAGTGACAATGAACTGCGCGACCGCCTGATGTTGCTGCACCATGAACTCTCCGGCCTGCTGGAAACCGAGCAGGTCGCGCTGTTCCTGCACGAAGACAGTGCACACCTGATGACCCAGGCCGACCACCGCGCTTACTTGAGTGTCAGCACCCTGTACCCGGTGGATGTGGAGCGCGAACGCGCGCAATTCGCCAGCTGGTACGAGCTGTTTCCGCGCTCGATCACCGACGATCCCGCGCGCCACGGCACCTTCAACGATGTGCATGCGCGCCTGCCGATGATCCACGACATGGGCTTTGACGTGCTGTACTTCCCGCCGATCCACCCCATCGGCCGCAGCCATCGCAAGGGCAAGAACAACGCGCTGACCGCAGGCCCCGACGATCCCGGCAGCCCTTACGCGATTGGCAGCGAGGAGGGCGGCCACGAGGCCATCCACCCGCAACTGGGCAGCCGCGATGACTTCCGTCGACTGGTCAAAGCCGCCGCCGAGCATGGCCTGGAAATCGCCCTGGACTTCGCCATCCAGTGCTCCCAGGACCATCCATGGCTCAAGCAGCACCCGGGCTGGTTCAACTGGCGTCCGGACGGCACGATCAAATACGCGGAAAACCCACCCAAGAAGTATCAGGACATCGTCAACGTCGATTTCTACGCGGCCGATGCCATTCCGGGCTTATGGACAGAACTGCGCGACATCGTAGTGGGCTGGGTGGAAGAGGGCGTGACGACCTTTCGCGTCGACAACCCTCACACCAAGCCGCTGCCGTTCTGGCAATGGTTGATCAGCGACGTGCGCGCCAAGCACCCGGAGGTGATCTTCCTCGCCGAGGCCTTCACTACCCCGGCGATGATGGCGCGTCTGGGCAAGGTCGGTTATTCCCAGAGCTACACCTATTTCACCTGGCGCAACACCAAGGCTGAGTTGAGCGAGTATTTCACCCAGTTGAACCAGTCGCCGTGGCGTGAGTGCTACCGCCCGAACTTCTTCGTCAATACACCGGATATCAACCCCGGCTTCCTGCACGAGTCCGGGCGCGCGGGCTTTTTGATCCGCGCCGCGCTGGCCACCCTGGGCTCGGGCCTGTGGGGCATGTATTCAGGGTTCGAATTGTGCGAAGCCGCGCCGGTACCGGGCAAAGAGGAATACCTGGACTCGGAGAAATACGAGATCCGCCCACGGGACTTCACCGCGCCGGGCAACATCATTGCCGAAATCGCCCAGCTCAACCGCATCCGCCGGCAGAACCCGGCATTGCACACGCACCTGGGGCTCAAGCTGTACAACGCGTGGAACGACAACATCCTGTACTTCGGCAAGCGCAGCGAGGACGGCAGCAACTTCATCCTGGTGGCGGTCAACCTGGACCCGTTCAATGCCCAGGAGGCGCATTTTGAATTGCCGCTGTGGGAGATGGGCCTGCCGGACGATGCCCACACCCAGGGCGAGGACCTGATGAACGGCCATCGCTGGACGTGGTATGGCAAGACCCAGTGGACGCGGCTGGAGCCGCAAATGCCGTTTGGGGTTTGGCGCATCACTGCTTCCTGAGTCTTGCGCACATCACATGTGGGCGGGAGCAAGCCCCTTCCCACATTGACTGCATTCTGCCTGCTGAATTTCAGGAGTTTCCAATGGCGAAGAAACCCAAGGCTGCCACCTTTATCAAAGACCCGCTCTGGTACAAGGACGCGGTGATCTACCAGGTTCACGTCAAATCCTATTTCGACTCCAACAACGACGGCATCGGCGACTTTCCCGGCCTGATCGCCAAGCTCGACTACATCGCCGACCTGGGCGTGAACACCATCTGGCTGCTGCCGTTCTACCCCTCGCCCCGTCGCGATGACGGCTACGACATTGCCGAATATCGCGGCGTGCACAGCGACTACGGGACCCTCGCCGATGCCAAGCGCTTTATTGCCGAAGCCCACAAACGCGGGCTGCGGGTGATCACCGAGCTGGTGATCAACCACACGTCCGACCAGCACCCCTGGTTCCAGCGCGCGCGCAAGGCCAAGCCCGGCTCGGCCGCGCGGGACTTCTACGTGTGGTCCGATGACGACCAGAAATACGACGGCACCCGCATCATCTTCCTCGATACCGAAAAGTCCAACTGGACCTGGGACCCGGTCGCCGGCCAGTACTTCTGGCACCGTTTCTATTCCCACCAGCCCGACCTCAATTTCGATAACCCGCAAGTCATGAAGGCCGTGCTGTCGGTGATGCGCTACTGGTTGGACATGGGCATTGACGGCCTGCGCCTGGACGCCATTCCGTACCTGATCGAGCGCGACGGCACCAACAACGAAAACCTGGCCGAAACCCACGACGTGCTCAAGCAGATCCGTGCCGAGATCGACGCCAATTACCCGGACCGCATGCTGCTCGCCGAAGCCAACCAGTGGCCCGAAGACACGCAGCTGTATTTCGGTGATCGCAAGGGCGACGACGGCGACGAATGCCACATGGCCTTCCACTTCCCGCTGATGCCGCGCATGTACATGGCGCTGGCCCAGGAAGATCGCTTCCCGATCACCGATATCCTGCGGCAAACGCCGGAGATCCCCGCTAACTGTCAATGGGCGATTTTCCTGCGCAACCACGATGAACTGACCCTGGAAATGGTCACCGACAAAGAGCGCGATTACCTGTGGAATTACTACGCCGCCGACCGCCGCGCGCGGATCAACCTGGGGATTCGCCGGCGCCTGGCGCCCTTGCTGGAGCGCGACCGCCGCCGCGTGGAGTTGCTCAACAGCCTGCTGCTGTCGATGCCGGGCACGCCGACCCTGTATTACGGCGATGAAATCGGCATGGGCGACAATATCTACCTGGGCGACCGTGATGGCGTGCGCACGCCCATGCAGTGGTCCATCGACCGCAACGGCGGGTTCTCCCGCGCCGACCCGGCCAGCCTGGTGCTGCCGCCGATCATGGACCCGCTCTACGGCTACCTGTCGGTCAACGTCGAGACCCAGACCCAAGACCCACATTCGCTGCTCAACTGGAACCGACGCATGCTGGCGGTGCGCAAGCAATCCAAGGCATTCGGCCGTGGCAGCTTGAAAATGCTCTCGCCGACCAACCGCCGCATCCTGGCGTATACCCGTGAGTACACCGGCGAGGATGGGCACACCGAGATCATCCTGTGCGTGGCCAACGTGTCCCGCAGTGCCCAGGCGGCTGAGTTGGACCTGTCGGCGTTCGCCGGCATGGTGCCGGTGGAGATGCTCGGCGGTAACGCCTTCCCACCGATCGGCCAACTGAATTTCCTGCTGACCCTGGCGCCGTACGGCTTCTACTGGTTTGTACTGGCGGCGGAAAACCGTATGCCCAGCTGGCATGTGGAGCCGGCGCAAAGCATTCCCGATTTCACCACTCTGGTATTGAAAAAACGCATGGAAGAACTGCTTGAAGAACCTGGCCGCACCACCCTTGAGCAAACGTCGTTGCCGGCCTGGCTGCCCAAGCGGCGTTGGTTTGCCGGCAAGGACGTGGCCATCGACAGCGTCCGCATTGTCTACGGCGTACGGTTTGGCGACCCGCAGCATCCGGTGTTGCTCAGCGAGCTGGAGGTGAGCGCCGCCGGGCAGGTCAGTCGTTACCAGTTGCCGTTCGGTTTCCTGGCTGAAGACCAGTTCACCAGCGCCTTGCCCCAACAACTGGCCCTGGCCCGCGTGCGGCGTACGCGCCAGGTAGGGCTGGTGACCGACGCCTTCAGCCTGGAGCACTTTGTGCGCGCGGTGATCCAGGGCCTGCAAGCCGGCACGGTGTTGAATTCCAGCGACGGCGACCTGCGCTTTGAGGCCACGCCCCACTTGGCCGCGCTGCCACTGAGCGACGAAACGCCGGTGCGCTATTTGTCGGCCGAGCAGTCCAACAGCTCGGTGGTGGTGGGGAGTGCCTGGTACTCAAGTTGATCCGCAAGGTCAGTGCCGGCGTACACCCGGAGCTGGAGATGAGCGCCTACCTGACCGCCGCCGATTACCCGAATATCTCGCCGCTGATGGGCGCCGTGATCCGTCGCGATGGCAATGGCGAAGACAACCTGCTGATGATCGCCCAGGGCTACCTGAGCAACCAGGGCGACGCCTGGAGCTGGACCCAGAACAACCTCGAACGCGCGATTCGCGACGAACTGGCCGAGGCCATTTCCGAGCAGGAACAGCACTACAACGCGCTGGGCGAACTGGCGGACTTTGCCGGCCTGCTCGGCCGGCGCCTGGGCGAGATGCACCTGGTGCTCGGGGCGAAAACCGCCAACAAGGACTTCCAGCCTGAGGTCACGACCGCCAAGGACACCCAAGCCTGGAGCAAGGATGTCGGTGCCCAGATCGACCGCGCCCTGCATCTGCTCAAGCTGCAGCAAAACCAATTGAACCCGGCGGATCAGGCGTTGGTCACTGATTTGTTGGCGCACAAAAAAGCCATCCGCGAGCACGTCCAGGCGTTGGCCAAGGCCACTTTGGGCGGGCTGCGTATTCGCGTTCACGGTGATTTGCATCTGGGCCAGGTGTTGGTGGTGAAGGGTGATGCTTACCTGATCGACTTCGAAGGCGAGCCGGCCAGGCCGCTGCATGAGCGTCGCGGCAAGCACAGCCCGTACAAAGACGTGAGCGGTGTACTGCGCTCGTTCGATTACGCGGCGGCCATGGCCCTCAATGAGCAGGGCGCGGATCACTCCGAACAGGCCGACCAGGCACGCAAGCGCGTGACTGATCGCTACCTGAAAGAAGCACGCCTGGCATTTATCCAGGCTTATCAGGCGGCTACGTCTACACTGGCGCATGACTGGCAGGATGCCAAAGGCCAGGACGCCGCGCTGACGTTGTTTGGCCTGGAGAAGGCCGCGTACGAAGTGGCCTACGAGGCGGAAAATCGCCCGACCTGGTTGCCGGTGCCGTTACAGGGCCTGCATAACCTGTTGAGCGAGTTGTTACCTAAATCCAAGCATGCACGCGGTGGGGAGACGTCATGAGTTTTACATATAAAGAACCGCTGCAGCCCAAGCTGACGGCAATGCCGGCGTCCAGGGACGTCGATGCGCTGGTGCGCGCCGAGCACCATGACCCGTTCTCTATTCTCGGGCCACACGATGATGAGCAGGGCGGGCAATTTATCCGCGCGTTCCTGCCGGAGGCCCTGAGCGTTCACGTACTGGCGCGCGACAGTGGTGAGCCGATCGGCAGCCTGGATGCCACCCAGGTGCCGGGTTTGTTTGTCGGGCACTTCAACCATCGCCAGGCGTACCTGCTGAAGATCCAGTGGGCCGGTGGCGAGCAGATCACCGAAGACCCGTACAGTTTCAGTCAGTTGCTGCTGGGCGAGATGGACCTGTACCTGTTTGCCGAAGGCAACCATCGCGACCTCAGCAGTTGCCTGGGCGCCCAGGTGGCTAACGTCGATGGTGTGGACGGGGTGCGTTTTGCCGTGTGGGCACCGAATGCGCGGCGCGTGTCGGTGGTGGGCGACTTCAATATCTGGGACGGTCGCCGCCACCCGATGCGCCTGCGCCATCCCTCCGGCGTGTGGGAAATCTTTATCCCGCGCCTGCAACCGGGTGCGGCTTACAAATACGAGATCCTCGGCGCCAACGGCATCCTGCCGCTCAAGGCCGACCCCATGGCGCTGGCCACCCAGCTGCCGCCGGACACCGCGTCGAAAGTCGCGCCGCCTTTGCGGGTGGACTGGCAAGACCACGAATGGATGCAGTCACGCGGCGAAAAACAGAAGTCCACGGCGCCGCTGTCGATCTATGAATTGCACGTCGGTTCCTGGCAGTGCGAGCTGGATGAGGCCGGTGAAGTGGCCCGGCAATATGGCTGGCGCGAGCTGGCCGAACGGCTTGTTCCCTATGTGCAGCAACTGGGCTTCACCCATATCGAACTGATGCCGATCATGGAGCACCCGTTTGGCGGCTCGTGGGGCTATCAAGCGTTGTCGCAGTTTGCCCCGAGCGCGCGTTTTGGCTCGCCGGAAGATTTCGCGTATTTCGTCAACGCGCTGCACCAGGCCGATATCGGCGTGATCCTCGACTGGGTGCCGGCGCATTTCCCTACCGATACCCACGGCCTGGCGCAGTTCGACGGCACCGCGCTGTACGAATACGCCAACCCGCTGGAAGGCTTTCACCAGGACTGGGACACGCTGATCTACAACCTGGGCCGCACCGAGGTGCACGGCTTTATGCTGGCTTCGGCGTTGCACTGGCTCAAGCACTTCCACGTCGACGGCCTGCGCGTTGATGCGGTGGCCTCGATGCTGTATCGCGACTATTCGCGCAAGGCCGGCGAATGGGTGCCCAACCGTCATGGCGGGCGCGAGAATCTGGAAGCCATCGATTTTCTGCGGCACTTGAACGACGTCGTGGCGCTGGAGGCCCCCGGTGCGCTGGTGATCGCCGAGGAGTCCACGGCCTGGCCCGGCGTGAGCCAGCCCACCCAACAGGGCGGCCTGGGGTTCAATTACAAATGGAACATGGGCTGGATGCACGACTCCCTGCATTACATCCAGCAAGACCCGGTGTACCGCTCCCATCACCATAACGAGCTGAGCTTCGGCCTGGTCTATGCCTGGTCCGAGCGCTTTATCCTGCCGATCTCCCACGATGAAGTGGTGCACGGCAAGCACTCGCTGATCGACAAGATGCCGGGCGACCGCTGGCAGAAGTTTGCCAACCTGCGTGCCTACCTGGCGTTCATGTGGATGCACCCCGGCAAGAAGCTGCTGTTCATGGGCTGCGAGTTCGGCCAGTGGCGCGAGTGGAACCACGACCAGCAGCTGGATTGGTACCTGTTGCAGTACCAGGAACACCAGGGCGTGCAAAAACTGGTGGGGGACTTGAACCGCCTGTACCGCGAGGAGCCTGCGTTGCACGAACAGGACGATGCGCCCCAGGGCTTCCAGTGGCTGATCGGCGATGACGCGATCAACAGCGTCTATGCCTGGCTGCGCTGGAGCAAGGACGGCAAGCCGGTACTGGTGGTGGCCAACTTCACCCCGGTGCCGCGCGAAGCCTACGCCGTGGGTGTGCCGTTTGCCGGGCGCTGGAGCGAGGTGATCAACAGTGATGCGGACACCTACGCCGGCTCCAATTTCGGCAACGGTGGCGAAGTGTTCACCCAGGACGAGCCGCGCCATGGTCAGCCGGTGTCGTTGTCGCTGAACTTGCCGCCGCTGGGGGTATTGATTCTGCGGCCTGAAGCGCGTTGAAGGCTCTGCTGTGAGGGATTCGGTTGTCCGCGGTGCTGGCAGGGTGCCACAATGGCACCTTTGTCGCGGCAGTCGAATCAGGCGAATTTCATGAATGGCCTTGGGCGTGAGCAGGACCAGGATTGCTTTATAGAAGAGCAGGTGCGCACCGACCGTCTGCACCAACTGTTTCGGCAGTCATTTGCGGCCATTTTCGGCAGTTATCTGGCGGCAGCGATGCTCTGCTGGCTGTGCTGGGATCGCTTCGACCACACCGTCATGCTGGGCTGGTTGGTGCTGCTGACGGCCTCGTCGATGCTGCGGATCAAGATGTTCATGGACTGGTTTCGCTGCCCCAACAGCGAACGCACGCCGGACCGCTGGGAGCGCCGCTACTGGATCACCCTGACGCTCTCGGCCAGTATCTGGGGCGCCGGCGCGTTTGCGGTGATGCCCGCCGATGACCGTTTGTCCCAAGTGCTGGTGATGCTGTTCACCGTGGGCATGTCGGTGAGCGCGGTCTCGTGCTATTCGGCCTATCGCAACATGACGCTGTTGTCGATTGCGCTGGTGCTGCTGCCCTGTACGGTGTGGCTGCTGTTCCAGCCGTCCTCAATGCAGGTGGGGGTAGCGATCGCGGTGTTGGTGTTCAGCACGTTTGTGGTCAGCGCTACACGCAAACTCTCCGATGCCCTGGAAAAAGCCTTTCGCCTGACCCGGCAAATGGAGCGTGCCCACAATATTTCCACGCGTGCGGCCCAAACCGACGAGCTGACCGGCTTGATGAATCGCCGCGCGTTTTTCGAACATGCGCACCTGTTGTACGCACAGTGCCGCCATCACCAGCAACCCTTGTGTGCGTTGATGATGGACATGGACCATTTCAAGCAGATCAACGATACCTACGGGCACCAGGCCGGTGACCGGGTGCTGCGCCAGATTGGCGGGGTGATCAGCGCATCGTTCCGCAAGGCCGATGTGTACGGCCGCCTGGGGGGCGAAGAGTTTGCCGTGCTGTTGCCCAACACCACCTTGGAAACCGCGCGGGAGATTGCCGAACAACTGGTCAAGGCCATCTCCGGCCTGGCCTGCGACCCGGTGCATGGGCTCAGCGCCAGTTTGGGAGTGGCCTTCGCCAATGCGTTGGATCAAGACCTGCACGGCTTGATGAATACGGCGGACAAGGCGCTGTACCGGGCCAAGGCCCAAGGCCGCAACCAAGTGGCACTGGCGGAGTAGGGCGCCGTTCAGTCCTTGCAGATGGCCTTGGTCAACACCCGCGAGACCTGCTCGGCGGAGTACGGTTTGGCGAGAAACTCGAACCCTTCGTAGCCGCTGTCGGCCAGCTCTTCGCTGTAGCCCGAGGTGAGCACCACGGGCAGGTCGGCACGGCGCCGGCGCAGCAGTTTGGCCATGGCCACGCCGGTGATGCCGGGCATTACCACATCCGAGAAGACCACATCGAACGCCATGGCATCCTGGCCCGCGAGGGTCAGCGCCTGCTCGCCATCGGTGGCCCAGGTGGTCTGGTAGCCCAGGTCTTGCAGAATCTGGGTGGCAAACCGCCCGACTTCGAGGTTGTCCTCCACGATCAACACGCGGCACTGGGCGGTATTGTGGGCGGGCGCCGGGGGTTCCTGCGGGATGGCATGCCGCGATGCCAGCGCTTCTACCTGCGGCAGGTACAACGTGAACACGCTGCCTTCGCCGAGAGTGCTGGCCACGTCGATATTGCCGCCGGACTGCTTGGCAAAGCCGAACACCTGGGACAGGCCCAGCCCGGTACCTTTGCCCACGGCCTTGGTGGTAAAGAACGGCTCGAATATGCGCTCGATGGTTTGCGGCGCAATGCCTTGGCCGGTATCGGCCAGCGAGACGGCGATATACGGCTGGCCGGCCCCCGCATCGCCACGGATGCTCGGCAGCGGCTGCCCGCCGACGACCCGCAACGTCAGCGTGCCCTGGCCGCCCATGGCATCGCGGGCATTGAGGGCCATGTTGATCAGCGCGGTTTCAAATTGGCTGGAATCGACCCGTGCGAAGCAGGCATGCGAGGGCAGCTCGACCTGTACGTGAATGCGCGCCCCGGTGACGCTTTCGAGCATCTCGCCGATATTGCGCACCTGCTGGCCCACGTCGAAGACTTCCGGGTTGAGCGGTTGGCGGCGGGCAAAGGCGAGCAGTTGGCTGGTCAATTTACTGGCCCGCTCCACCGTGTCGGACACCGCACTCATGTAGCGTTGGCGCCGATCTTCGGGCAGGCCCGGCTGGCGCAAAAAGTCCACCGATGAGCGAATGATTGTCAGCAGGTTGTTGAAGTCATGGGCCACGCCACCGGTCAATTGACCGATGGCTTCAAGTTTCTGCGACTGGCGCAACGCGGCTTCGGCCTGGGCCAACGCAACGGTGCGCTCTTGCACGCGCTGTTCCAGGGTCCTGTTCAGTTCGGCAAAGGCGGCCAGGCCTTGGCGCACGTCGGCGTCAGCGCGCACCCGCTCGATATGCGCCCAGGAACGCTCGGTGACCTCGCGCAGCAAGGCCAGGTCGTAAGGTGACCAGGTCCGAGGTGAGTGGTTGTGTACAGCCATCAAGGCGGTCAGGCGGCCGTTTTTGATCAGCGGCATGCAGAGGGTGGCGCTGACGCCCAGGGCCCGGAAGCTGGCAGATTCCGCGGCAGGCAATTCGCGCAGGTTGTCCTGGATCACCAGCGGTTCGCCGGCCTTCAGGCTGGTCACGGCGCGTTCCCGAACGCTGCCAGGCTGTAGCGCCCGATGATGTTCGGCGAGCCTGGGGCAGCCCAATTGTCGCGGATGGTGAAGCCGTCCTCGTCGGCGTCCATGTCGGCGTAGGCGCAGTTGCTCACGCGCAGGTGTTCGGCCAGCAGACGGGTGGTGCTGGCCATGATGGCTTCGGCATCGGCGGCATTGACCACGGCGTGACCGATGGCATCGAGCACCGCCAGGCGCCGGGTGAGGAATACGGTGGCGGTGGTTTCGGTCACCGTATCAAGCATGCCCACCACGGCGCCCTGTGGGTCGCGGATCGGGCTGTAGCAGAAGGTGAAGTACGCCTGCTCCTGCGCCTGGCCGCGTTCGATCACCAGGGGGAAATTCTCGATATACGTGGCGTGGCCTTGGAAGGCAGCGTCGCAAATGGGGCTGATCTCAGCCCATGCCTCGCTCCACACTTCGCTGAAGGGGCGCCCGAGTGCGTAGGGTTTGTTACCGAGGATTGGCGTAAAGGCGTCGTTGTACAGCGTGATCAACTGCGGCCCCCAGACAATCGCCTGGGGAAAGCTCGAAGCGAAACACAGTGCCACGGTGGTTTTGAGCACATCCGGCCACTGCTCCAGCGGCCCCAGGGGCGTACCGGCCCAATCATGCTGACGCACGCGTTCAGCCATTTCGCTGCTGCTTTGCAGCCAATTCATCATTGGGAGAACACCTTTAACCAGAATCCACAGCGCGCTTGAATGCCCGGCGCAAAGCTGCAGACCCGTGCCGACGCTGTCAGTTCAGCGCGAATATCCGCGAGCGGGCGGCTGGCTGCTCTATGCGTTTGAGCAGGCCGGGCCGCCCGCCGGGTGTTGGCCCAGCCCGTTACTGCGTGCCGAACAGACCGGTCCAGTAGATGCCCGCATCGCTCTTGGGGTCCATCGCATACGCGGCGCCCAGTTCGCGAAATTGCGGGTTCATCAGGTTGGCGCAGTGACCGGGGCTGGCGAGCCAGCCATCGACGACTTTGCGTGGGGTATCCAGGCCGGCGGCGATATTTTCGCCGATGTTCTTCGCGATGTACCCGGCCAGTTCGGCGCGGTCGCCAGGGGTGCGGCCGTCGTGGTCCAGGTGGTCGAAGAAGTTGCCGTTGGCCATGTTTCGGGTATGGCTGTTGGCGGCGCTGGCCAGGGTGTCGTTCCACGACAGCGGCGTGGTGGCGCTGAATGCCTGGGCGCCGCATTGGCGGGGTTGGACGCGGGCGGTGTTGATCAGGTCCAGCAGTTTCCTGCCTTCGGTTTGCCAGTCGCCCAGGCCGCTCGATAGCAGCGGGCGGGCCAGCACGATGCGCCAGTCCTGGCCGCTGTTGCTCACGCCGATGTCGACGAATTGCGGGTCCAGCACCACCCGGCAGAAGCTTTCGCGCACGGCCTTCATGGCGGCCTGGGCATCCTTGGGGCCGGACAGGCTGATGGCCTGCACATTCACCATCGGGTAAGCGGCGCGGGCCAGGGCCTGCTGCAAATCGCCGACGTTGTTGGCCGGGAGCACCAGCCGCGTGTCGCTGGCCAACGGTGGCAGTTCCTGGGAACCCTGGTCACCGCAGCGCTGCACCTGGCTGCGGTATTGGTTGATCTGTTGTACCAACTGACTTTCTTCATTCGCCATCGCGCTGGCGCAGAACACCGTACTGGCGGCCAGCGTCGTGAGGCCCATCATCAATGACAGAACGCGCATGGACGTTACCCTTGAGCTTGAAAGTGCCCATGATGCGCGATGTAACCCGGTCTGGCGCAACGCCTTTTTTGTTTTTTTGCCTCAACGGGTGTTCTGCACGCCGTTCGCCGCACGGGTGTGGCCCCATGCCATCGCCATGGCGACCAGGATCAAGCCGACGGCCACGGCGAAGGTGGCGTGCAAGCCATGCGTCACCGCCTGCGGCGCGGCGCGGGTGACGTTGGGGGTGACCCAGGCGAACACCGCGCCCAGGGCCGAGGTGCCGACAATCAGGCCCAGATTGCGCGACAGGTTGAGCAAACCGGAGATTGTCCCCCGG
Source organism: Pseudomonas sp. S3_A03 (assembly GCF_054668275.1). Lineage (NCBI taxonomy): Bacteria > Pseudomonadati > Pseudomonadota > Gammaproteobacteria > Pseudomonadales > Pseudomonadaceae > Pseudomonas > Pseudomonas sp. S3_A03. The sequence goes on along the minus strand of NZ_CP162753.1, from coordinate 1,326,469 downwards.
CGTGCGGCCTCTACATCGCTCATGACGCCTGTGTTATTGGCGGCCTGGAACAGGCTGTAACCCGTGGTCAGGATCATCAGCGCGGCCAGGTAGGCAATCAACCCCGAAGTCAACGACAGCAGCAGCGCGCCACACGCCAGAATGCCCAGCCCGGCGCGTGTCATGCGCTGGCTGCCGAGGCGGTCGGTGAGGCGGCCGGCGGGTACGCCGGTGAGCGCCGCGACGCACGGCCCGACGGCCAGCGCCAGGCCCATCCACTCAGGGCCCAGGCCCAGGCCGCGGGACAGGTAAAACGGCCCGACCACAAAGGTGGCCATGATCACGGCGGCGATCAACGTGCTCATTGCCAGGCCTGTGCGCAGCGCTGCATCGTTGAGCGGCGCCCAGAGGCTCAACCGCGCGGCTGACTGCGTGCCGTGCCGATCCGGCGGCAGGCAGCGCCACGCCAGCGCCACCGCCAGCAGCCCCAGGGGCATGCCCGCCAGGAATAACGCGCGCCAGCTCCACAGGCTGAGCAGCATCCCACCCACGCTGGGCCCCATGGCGGTGCCCACGGCCGACACGGTGCCGAGCAAGCCCATCGCCCGGCCGGTGCGCTCTTTGGTGACGGTATCGCCGACCATGCCCAGGGCCATCGCCATCATGCTCGCCGCGCCCAGCCCTTGCAGGACCCGCGCGGCGATCAACGCATTCAGCGACGGCGCCACGGCGCATACGCCGCAGGCGAAAGTAAACAACAGCAACCCGCCCAGCAGCAGGCGGCGGCGCCCGAGGCGATCACCCAGGCGGCCGGCATTGACGATGACGGCCGTGATCGCCAGCAGGTAGGCCAACACCACCCACTGCACCGCGTGAAACGACGCATCGAACGCCAGCGCGAGGCTGGGAAGGCCGACATTGGCGATGCTGGTGCCGAGGGACGCCAGCAACATGGACAACGACAGGCTGACGAGACCGCCGCGTGGGGAGGAGGGCATGGGAGATTCCTTGAGTGACTGCAACTGTCACAACTCTACGGCGTGGCCTAACATGGCGGAAGGCGCATGGTTTGCACTCAATACCTGCATATGACGCCTGCCAAGGAGCGCTGATGCCCGATCTGAATCTGCTGATCACCCTGGATGTGCTGCTCGCCGAAGGCAGCGTTGCCGGCGCAGCCAAGCGCCTGGGCCTGAGTGCCTCGGCCATGAGCCGTGCGCTGGCGCGTCTGCGCGACACCACCGGCGACCCGCTGCTGGTGCGTGCCGGTCGTGGCCTGGTGCCAACCCCGCGAGCGCTGGAGTTGCGCGAACAGGTCAGCCGTCTGGTGCAGGACGCACACGCCGTGTTGCGCCCGACGTTGAGCCTGGATATGCATCAGGTAGAGCGCACCTTCACCCTGCGCACCAGTGAAGAGTTCGTCGAGCACGTGGGCCCGGCGTTGCTCGCGCGTATCGCCCAAGAGGCGCCTGGGGTGCGCCTGCGCTTCGTCAACAAGACCGACAAGGACAGCGCCTTGCTGCGCGATGGCCGGGTGGATCTGGAAACGGGTGTGGTCGACCCCGCCGCCAGCCCCGAAGTGTTGACCCAGGCGCTGTTTCGCGACCGCTTGATCGGCGTGGTGCGCAAGGGCCATCCCCTTAGCCGGGGCGCCATCAGCGCACAGCGTTTTGCCGAGGGCCGGCACGTCTACGTCTCGCGTCGCGGGCAGGACCGTGGTCAGATCGACGCTGCGCTCGAGCGCTTGGGCTTCACGCGACAGATCACCAGCATCGTTGCCGGCTTCTCCACGGCCATGGCCCTGGCACGCGACAGCGACTTGATCGCCAGCGTGCCCGAGCGCTACACCGCCCACCGCCACGACCTGTTCTGCTTTGCACTGCCGGTCAGCTTGCCGACCTTCACCGTGGCGATGCTCTGGCACCCACGGCTGGACGCGGACCTCGCCCATCGTTGGCTGCGTGGCTGCTTGCGTGAGGTGTGTGGGCAATAACCCCTGCGCAACAGGTACAATCGCCGCCGCCTTGACGCGAAACCCAGGAATTTGCATGTTCAGCCTTACCCGCTACACCACGCCGTGCCCCGAGACCATCAATGGCCAGATCCTGCAACTGGTGGTGGACAACCTCACCGACATCAGTAGCGTGGCGCTGCCGCCGAGCAACCTGCTCTACAACATCTACCAGTATGCGATTGGCTTTGAAGTGCACCTGTACCTGGAGGCGCTGAAGGGCGACAAGGGCATTGCAGTGGAACTGATCGTCGCCACCGATGCGCAGGATGCCGAGCGGGTTCTCGGCTTTTTGTTGTGCTTGCCGGTCAAGGATGATCCCCAGGCGTGCGGCATTGCCTTTATGGCGGTGCAGGCCGGTTGCCGCCGACAGGGCGTGGCGCGGGGCATGATGCAGGACGTGCTCGCGCGCTACCCCCATGCCGAACTGGCCTGTGCGGTGGAAAAGGTCGCGGCCTTCGAAGCCATGGGTTTCAGGTACGCGCTGCGCGCGGCACCCAAGTGCTGATGAACACCCGCGACTACGCCACCGATGGCTTGATGGGCGTGCTGGATGTCGCGCCGATCTACAGCTCGCTGGAGGTGCGCCAGATCCACACCTACCTGCTGCAGAAACACGGCAAGCGCGCCATGGTGGACGCTGAGAAACAGCGGGATCGGCACCTGGATCAGTTGACGCGTAAAGCCCGGTTGTTCGTGCAGTCTCGCGGTTGAGCGCGTCTGGTCAACGCGCTCAAGCCCCGCCGCGTTTTACTCAGCGATTGAAACGTTCTACCAGCGCGTATTGAGTGGCGGCGGTGTTGGTCAGCTCTTTGCTCAACCCGGTGGATTGATGGGCTTGCAGCGAGGTCTGGTCGGCCAACTCGGCGATGGTGGTGATGTTGCGGCTGATCTCCTCGGCGACGGCACTTTGTTCTTCGGTGGCGGCGGCGATCTGGGTGGTCATCTCCGTAATGTGCGACACCGCTTCGCTGATGCCCACCAACGCCTGATCCGCTTCCAGCACCCAGGCCACGCCTTCCTGGGCCTGGCGTTGGCCGTTTTCCATGCTGAGCACGGCATTGTTGGAAGACGCTTGCAATTGGGTGATCAGGGCGTGGATCTGCGTCGTGGACTGCGAGGTGCGCTGTGCCAGTTGGCGCACTTCATCGGCCACCACGGCAAAGCCACGGCCTTGTTCGCCCGCGCGGGCGGCTTCGATGGCGGCGTTGAGCGCCAGCAGGTTGGTCTGATCGGCGATGCCTTTGATCACGTCCACCACGCTGCCGATTTCATCGCTGTCGCGGGCCAGTTGCGCCACGGTGGCGCCCGTCTCGCCGACCACGGTAGACAATCGCTCGATGGCCTCGCGGGTATCGCGCGCCACTTCGCGGCCGCGGCCGGTCAGCACGTTGGCTTGCTGGGTGGCGTCGGCGGTACGTTGCACATGGCTCGCGACTTCCTGGGTGGTGGCCGCCATCTGGTTGACCGCCGCCGAGACCTGTTCGGTTTCGACGCGCTGACGGTCAAGGCCCCTGGAACTGGCGGTCGCCAATTGATCGGATTGCCCGGCCAGCGCGCTGAGTTGTTCGGCACTGTCCTGTAGGCGCGTGAGGCAGGTTTTCAGGCGTGCATGCTGGCTGAGGAATGCTGTTTCCAACCGCGCTTGAGGGCCGCGTGCGTCGCTGTACATCTGGGCGATCAAGGCATCCGACGTCGAGGGTTCGACCCCCTCCAACAAACGCAAGGTGCTGCCTTGGCGCCAGCGTGCGCAGAGCATGCCCACCGGTACCGCGACGGCCACCGCCACGGCGATGGCGGCCGGTGCGCTGAGGAACAGCCCGCCGAGGGCGCCGGCAACACCGGTGACGGCATAGGGCGCGCAGCCTAAAAGCGCCGGCAGCCAGGCATCCTGCAGCGAAACGCCGGATTTGCCTTGGCCCAGGCGTCGATACAGCGCCTGGGCGCGACGGATTTCGTCGGCGCTGGGCTTGACCCGCACCGACTCGAAACCCACCACCCGGCTGCCTTCGAAGATCGGCGTAACGTACGCGTTGACCCAGTAATGGTCGCCGTTTTTCGAGCGGTTCTTGACGATCCCCATCCACGGCAGGCCTTTTTTCAGCGCACTCCACATGTGCGCAAAGACGGCCGGGGGTACGTCGGGGTGACGCACGATGTTCTGCGGGGCGCCGATCAGGTCGGCTCGTTCAAAGCCACTGATCTCGACAAAAGCATCGTTACAGTAGGTGATGCCACCCTGCGTATCGGTGGCAGAGATAAGTTTTTGCGATGGTGCGAGTGAAATTTCGCGTTGTGTTACGGGCTGGTTATTGCGCATTCCGACTACTCCCTGGTTGCACCCAGTGCATCGGCACTAACCGGCAGAAGATTAATGCACATGGGCTATTTCGCCCGCCATTGGTCAAAAGCCTGAAATCAGTCGACGAAAAACCTCATAATGGCCGCCATTTTTGTTTAGCCCGTATTCTGGTGTGCCCCCATGGAAATCAAGGTCAACTTTCTCGACAACCTCCGGCTTGAAGCCAAGTTCGATGACTTCACGGTGATTGCCGACCAACCCATTCGCTACAAGGGCGATGGTTCGGCGCCGGGGCCATTCGACTATTTCCTCGCTTCGTCGGCGTTGTGCGCGGCGTACTTTGTGAAGTTGTACTGCCAGACCCGCAATATCCCCACCGACAATATTCGCCTGTCGCAGAACAATATCGTCGACCCGGAAAACCGCTATAACCAGATCTTCAAAATCCAGGTGGAGTTGCCGGCGGATATCTCCGATAAGGACCGCCAGGGCATCCTGCGCTCCATCGACCGTTGCACCGTGAAGAAAGTGGTGCAGGCCGGGCCGGAGTTTGTGATCGAGGAAGTGGAAAACCTCGACGCCGATGCCCAGGCCTTGTTGATGCCCGGCAGTACCTCGCAAGGGGGGCACGTACATTGCCGGCAAGGACCTGCCGCTGGAGCAGACCATCGCCAATATGTCGGGGATCCTCGCCGGCCTGGGGATGAAGATCGAGATCGCCTCGTGGCGCAATATCGTGCCTAACGTGTGGTCGCTGCATATTCGCGATGCGCACTCGCCGATGTGCTTCACCAACGGCAAGGGCGCGACCAAAGAGGGCGCCTTGGCGTCGGCGCTGGGCGAGTTTATCGAGCGGCTCAATTGCAACTTCTTCTATAACGACCAGTTCTGGGGTGAGGAACTGGCCAACGCGCCGTTCGTTCACTATCCGGATGAGCGCTGGTTCCAACCGGGACCCAACGACGAATTGCCCAGCGAAATCCTCGACGCCTACTGCCGCAAGGTCTACGACCGCGAAGGCGAGTTGCGCGGCTCGCACCTGTTCGACACCAACTCGGGCAACGAAGCGCGTGGCATTGTTTCGCTGCCGTTCGTGCGCCAGTCGGATGGCGAGGTGGTGTACTTCCCGTCCAACCTGATCGAAAACCTTTACCTGAGCAACGGTATGAGCGCGGGCAACACCTTGGCCGAAGCCCAGGTGCAATGCCTGTCGGAGATCTTCGAGCGGGCGGTCAAGCGCGAAATCATCGAAGGGGAATTTGCCCTGCCGGACGTGCCGGCCGAGGTGCTGGCCAAGTACCCAGGCATTGTGGCGGGCATTGAGGGCTTGCAGGCCCAGGGCTTCCCGGTACTGGTCAAGGACGCGTCGCTGGGCGGTGAATTCCCGGTGATGTGCGTGACCTTGATGAACCCGCGCACCGGCGGCGTGTTTGCCTCGTTCGGCGCTCACCCAAGCCTGGAAGTGGCGCTGGAGCGCAGCCTTACCGAACTGCTGCAAGGCCGCAGTTTCGAAGGCTTGAACGACTTGCCGCAGCCGACCTTCGAAGCCCAGGCCGTGACTGAGCCGAACAACTTCGTCGAACACTTCATCGATTCCAGCGGCGTGGTGTCGTGGCGTTTTTTCAGCGCGCAGTCGGAATATGAATTTGTCGAATGGGACTTCTCGGGCGAGGGCGAAGACTCCAACGCCCAAGAGGCCGCGACCTTGTTCGGCATTCTCCAAGGCATGGGCAAAGAAACCTATATGGCGGTGTACGAACACCTCGGCGCCACCGCCTGCCGCATCCTGGTACCGGATTACTCGGAAATCTACCCGGTGGACGATCTGATCTGGGACAACACCAACAAAGCGCTGTTCTTCCGCGCCGATATCCTCAACCTGCACAGCCTTGACGAGGATGAGCTGCAAGCGTTGGTCGAGCGCCTGATCGAAAGCGAGCTGGACGACTACACCGACATCACCACGCTGATCGGCATCGAGTTCGACGACAACACGGCGTGGGGCCAACTGACCATCCTGGAGTTGAAGCTGCTGATTTTCCTGGCCTTGAAGCAGTATGAAGAAGCCAAGGAATGCGTAGAGATGTTCCTGCAGTACAACGACAATACCGCCGAACGTGGGCTGTTCTATCAGGCGATGAACGCGGTGCTGGAGATAGAACTGGACGACGACCTAGAACGGGCGGATTACGCGGTCAACTTGCGCCGCATGTTCGGCGATGAGCGCATGGACGCAGTGATGGGGTCGGTGGACGGCAGCGTGCGGTTCTACGGCTTGACGCCGACCAGCATCAAGCTGGAAGGGCTGGACCGGCATCTGCGTTTGATCGAGAGCTACAAAAAGCTGCACAGCGCGCGGGCTCGCGTCACCTCGGCAGGCTGATGTAGGCGTTTCAACAATGTGGGAGGACGCAAACCCCTCCCACATGGGTTCCTGGTTGCCCGCGGGGCTAGCTGAGCAGGCTGTTCAGTTGAGTCCGGGTCGCGTCGCTGGCGCTTTGCAGCGGTGCCCGCAACTCGCTGCCGATCAAGCCCTGTAACGCCAGGGCGGCCTTCACGGGGGCCGGGTTGGGTTCAATGAACAAGGTGTTGATCAGCGGCAACAATGCGAAGAACGTGGCCCGCGCTTGGACCCATTGGTTATCCCGTACTTGCTGGCACAGCACCACGAACTCTTCGGTGCGCACATGGGCCGACGCCGCAATCGCCCCCGTGGCACCCAGGCACAGGGCGTTGAAGATCTGCACATCCTCGCCGCACAACACGTCCACTTCACTACTGGCCAACAGCGCCAAGGTATTACCCAGGTTGCCGCCACAGTCCTTGATCGCCACGATGCGCTCATGGGCGACGATGCTCAGCAAGGTGGCCTGCTCAAAGGTCGCGCCGGTGCGGTAGGGAATATCGTAGAGAATGATCGGCACGCTGGACGCATCCGCCACGGTGCGAAAGAACGCCGCAAGGCCGGCCTGGGACGGGCGGATGTAACTTGGCGCCGGCACCAGCAAGCCCGCCACCGGGCGCTTGAGGATTTCGCTCTGAAACCCCAACAACTCAATCTGATTATTGCCTGCCAGGCCCATCACCACACGGTGCGCGGGCGCCACTTGCAACACCGCATCCAGCACCGCCAGTTGTTCCTCTCGGCTGAGCGCGGCAGCTTCGCCGGTGGTGGTGCACACCATGATCCCGGCCACGTGCTTTTCCAGCAGATGGCCGACCAGCCGGCGCAGGCCGATGAAGTCGATGGCGCCGTGATTGAACGGTGTGACTACGGGAACCCAGATACCTTGAAACGATGACATGCATTTTCTCCTGAGGATGGACCAGTCAAGTCACCGTCAGAAGGGCAGGGGCAATTGTGCAAGGGGGAGGGAGTCCGCGCTCAATGTCCTGTCAGCTCATCTGACGGGACAGCGCGCCCCGGTCACATGAGCGACTGTTTCTTCGATTTGAGGGCGTGCGCCACGCAACCTTGCGCCTTGGCAACCGAGCCAATGACGTAAAGGTTAACCCACGTGGTTGCGGACATAAGCTGACACACCCTGAAGAAGGGCTCCATCTTCAGGGGATGTCAGCAAATGTGTCAAGTATGACCTGCTGAATGCCCAGCCACGGCGGCTTCGATGGCGGCAATGTCGATTTTTGTCATGGTCATCATCGCTTCAAACGCACGCCGAGCTATTTGCGGATCGGTGTGTGCCACCGCATCCGTCAACACGCGAGGCGTGATTTGCCACGACAACCCCCACTTGTCCTTGCACCAGCCGCAAGCGCTGGGCTGGCCGCCGTTGTCGATAATGGCGTTCCAGTATCGATCCGTTTCGGCCTGATCATCGGTGGCGATCTGGAACGAGAACGCCTCGCTATGGGTAAACATCGGGCCGCCGTTCAAGCCGATGCAAGGGATGCCCAGTACGGTGAATTCGACGGTCAGTACGTCGCCTCGTTTGCCGGACGGGAAATCACTCGGCGCCCGGCGTACGGCGTTCACCGCGCTGTCGGGGAAGGTCTTGGCGTAAAAGTTGGCAGCCTCCTCGGCGGTGCCGTTGTACCAGAGGCAGAGGGTGTTTTTAGCAGTCATGTTGGCTCTCCACGGAGTGAGTGGTCCCAGGAGTCTAGTTTTTTCAGGTCCTTCGTGGCATCAAGTGGCGTGAGGCGGCTGGACAATGCGCGCGTTGGCTCTGCAAGCGACTTCGCGTTGAAACCACAGGCATAACCCCGCGTAAATGCCGGGCGTCCATTTGAGCAAACACAGCTAGGCGCGGGTCGATGCAATCGCCCAAGCTAGTGCCTGGCGTATATCCAGGAGCCTTTATCCAGTGTCTGACTTGCCGAGCAATGCCGCCTACAGCAAACGTTTCGATGCGGTACTCGCCTTTATCGAGGCGAACCTTGAAGGCGACCTGTGCGTGAAGACGTTGAGCCGTGTGGCGAATTTTTCGACGTTTCACTTTCACCGGCAATTCACCGCGTTCGTGGGCGTGCCGGTTTCACGTTATGTGCAACTGATGCGACTACGGCGCGCGGCGCACGGCTTGTCTTCCAGGGGCTGATTATTCGGTGCTGGACGCCGCCGTTGGGGCGGGCTTCGAAAGCCCCGAAGCGTTTTCCAGAGCATTCAGGCGGGCGTTCGGTATGGCGCCGAGCGCCTTTCGAAAACGACCGGATTGGCACGTGTGGAACGCGGTATTCGCCATCCCTCATTTTTCCAGGAGCGTTGTCATGCAGGTAAGAATTGTAGAGTTTCAAGCCGTCAGGGTTGCCGTCCTCGAGCACTGCGGTGCGCCAGCGCGGGTGAGTGAAAGCGTGGGTCAATTTATCCAGTGGCGCCTGCGCAGTGGACAGTCGCCGGTGGCATCCAGTCGCAGTTTTGGTATTGCGTTCGGTAACCCTGATACGACCCCGGCCGATGAGTTCCGGTTTGCGATCTGCGGCGAAGTGCGCGAGGCGGTAAGCGCGAATGAGTTTGGCGTGACTGAGCGCGTTATCCCCGGCGGGCGTTGCGTCGTGGTGCGGCATACGGGCTCGCCGGATCACATCGCAGAATCGATTTATCCGATCTATCGCGATTGGCTGCCCGGCAGTGGCGAGGAGCTTCGCGACCACCCGCTGTTCTTCGATTACCTGAGTGTTTTCCCCGAGACACCGCAGGATCAGTGGCAGACCGATATTTACGTGCCGTTGCAATCGCTTTGAGCTTGCAAATGACACAATGTGTCATTAGTATGCGCCTTGTGTCTTTCCGGGCTGGTCGGATAAGGCATTGACCCCTGGTAGCCGTGCGGCCTGCGCTCATTTTAAAGGTGAAGAATTGAACGTCCATTTTCTGGTGCATGAGTCTTACGAAGCCCCTGGTGCATTTGAAGGCTGGGTAACCGCTCGCGGTTATCAAGCGACGTATTCGCGCGTCTACCCTGAATGAAGCGCTGCCGGCCGATGCGGGCTCATTCGACCTGTTGGTGGTGCTGGGTGGCCCACAAGACCCGGCGACTACGCCCGCACAATGCGCGCATTTCGACGCCGCGGCCGAGTGTCAGCTCATTCACACCGCCATTTTGTCGCGACGCGCTGTGGTTGGGGTTTGCCTGGGGTCGCAATTGATAGGCGAGGCATTGGGGGCCGCTTTCGACCACAGCCCCGAGAAGGAAATCGGCAAATTTGCGATTTCCCTGACCGCTGAGGGGTTGGCTAATCCAAAGTTTTCGCACTTTGGAAGCACCTTGGACGTCGGCCATTGGCACAACGACATGCCAGGGCTTACCCCGGATGCCAAAGTCATTGCCCACAGCGAGGGTTGCCCGCGTCAGATCGTCGAATACACGCCTTTGGTGTATGGCTTTCAATGCCATATGGAACTCACCAGAGACGTCGTGGAATTGTTGATCCAGGCCTCTGAAGCGCAATTGCGAACGCTCACCGACCACCGCTTTGTTCAGCAGCCCGCCGAGTTGCGAGATAACGATTACGCTGAAATGAACCAGAAGCTGTTTGTGTTTTTGGACAAGCTGGTCGCCGATTACCAGGCAGGATGAAACCAGGGGTAGGTCGCGCAGTCTCGCCGGTGTTCGACATCGTTGAGCGGCAACGCGCGAACCTAACGCAAGGGCAACGGCGCTGCGCCTTTTTCCTCCGAGCCCACGTCATGCAGGGAAATTCTCGACGTCTCCGGCAACGCCAACCCGCCGGCCAGCGCCAGCAACGCCACCGCGATCAGATAAAACGCCGGTGACAGGTTGCTGCCCGTGGTGCTGATCAACCAGGTCGCCATCAGCGGCGCGGTGCCGCCGAAGATCGTATAGGCCATGTTGTAGGTGATCGCCGAGGCGGTATATCGCGTACGGGTGGGGAAAGTTTCCGACAGCAACGCCGCCGTGACCACCCCACATAACACCGCACCCACCGCCAGCAACATCACGCCGACGACCGACGCCGCGAACGAACCGGAACTGGCCATCAAGAACGAGGGGTACACCACCACCATCAACAATACGCACGCTGTCATCACCGTGACCCGACGCCCCACTCGGTCCGAATACAGCCCGGCCAGCGGGCAAATGGCCGCTGCGAAAATCAGGGCAATCAGCGACACCAGCAACGCAACCGCCCGACTCAGCCCGCCCGCCACTTGCAGGTACGTCGCGAAGTAGGTGGTGAACATATAAAACGACAGCGCCGTCAGCGATACAAAAGCGCCCAGGCAGCAGATCGCCGCAGCATGGTGACGCAGGGTGTCCTTGAGCGGCGAATGGGCGACCGAGTGTTCCTGTTTCACGGCCTGGAAGGCGGGCGTCTCATCCAGTTTCCAACGCAGGTAAAGCCCCACCAGACCCAACGGTGCGGCGATTAGGAACGGCAGGCGCCAGCCCCAACTGCCCATCGCTTCGCCAGACAATGACGCTTCAAGGGCATACGCCACCACTGCTGCGGCGGCGAAGGCCGAGAACGTCGACACCGGCACGAAGCTGCCGTACCAGGCGCGTTTGTCGCTGGGCGCGTGCTCCATCAGATAGGCACAGGCCCCGGCGTATTCGCCCCCGGCCGAGAAGCCCTGAGCGCAGCGGATCAGCGACAACAGAATCGGCGCCGTGACACCGATGGCAGCGTAGGTGGGGAGCAGGCCGATCAAGGTTGTGGCGCCGGCCATCAGCAGGATCGTCATGGCCAGGGTGCGCTTGCGGCCAATGCGGTCGCCGAGCATGCCGAAAAATCCCGCCCAGGGGCCGAAAGGCGAAGGCCACGGCAAATACCGCGAAGGTCTTGAGCAGCGCCGCGCTGGCATCGCCGCTGGGGAAGAACTGCTGGGCGATGGTGGTGGCGAGGAAACCGTAGACGGCGAAGTCAAACCATTCGACGAAGTTACCGATGCCGGCGGCGATGATCACCTTTCGCAAGGTTTGGGGGCTGACCTGTTCGGTGGAAGGGCTCGTCATGGGGGAACGCCTCGGGATGCGCCAATAGAGCGCTGATTATCCGAGGCGGCGCTCAGGTGGCGACGTTCAAAAGAGGCCTCTGCATAGTCAGCAGCGACCTGATGGGCTCGATCCAGGCAAGACCTGCGCCTTGACGGGCGGGCGGGGCGACGTGCGATAAGTCAGCAGCACGATGGCCGTCACCACAATGACACCCCCCAGCATCTGCCCGACGCTGAGCAGTTGGTCGAGCACGATCCAGCCCATCAGCAGCGTCGCCAGCGGCTCAATGTTCATGACCGGCGCGTTTCGCGGCATATCCAGGCGAGGTACCGACATGAACAACACGATAAAGGCGGTGCCATACAGCACCACCAACGTGGCCAGCGCCAGCCAGCCGGTCGCGGTTGCCGGCGTGTCGAGGCCGCCGGGCAGCGCGCCACTCAGGCCCGCAAAGTTGACGCTGGCGAACACGATGAAGATCGTCAGCAGGCTGCGCACGGAACCGCGTACCTGGGACAACTTGTGGTCGGTGATCCACAGCGCGCAGGTAAATACCCAGGCGGCGCAGAAGGCCAGGGCGACGCCGACCAGCCATTGCGGGCCATTGCCGGCCTCGCTCGACAGGCGCCCGGGCACGTCCAGTACAAACACCAGCCCCACCAGGATCAACCCCATCAGCAACGCAGTGCGAGCAGTGGGGCGCGGGCCACCAATGCCCAGGTAAGCAGTGCCAGCAACATCGGAAACACGTTGGCTACCAGCAACGCCAGCGCGACCGGTATACGGGCTACGGCGGAATACAGGCACAGGCTTTGAGTGGCGATGAGCAGGCCCAACAGCACTTGCCAACGCCAGGCACCCGGCGGCAGGCGCAGACTTTGGCGTTGCCACAGCACCCACCCGGCCAGCACCAGCAACGTGCCGCCGGAGCGCAGCAAAATCGCCAGCAGCACACCGGCGCCATCGTCAAAGGCAACGCGCGCAGCGACATGATTGCCGGCGAAGGCGCAGCCCATGCAGAGCAGAATCAATACCGCGATAGGTCGGGAGAAGAGAGCGGGGGCAGGGGTGTCATGATCAGAACTCGGGCAATGGCGCCATTGTCGAGAATGGCTATTTATTGTTAGGTTGTCGTATGACTTGAGGGGCTTTTTTTAGCGCGTTTGGAGGGCAGGGGCAAGGAGGAATTTTAGAGTGCGGCCTTAATGCTGGGCATTTTCGGCTTTTTTTGCTGGGTTTTATGCGTGGTTTGTTTGGCGGGGATAGATAAGGCTGAGCCAGTTCTGTCCTAGAGGTCGTACGACTTCAAGAACTGGCTCTTACCGCGTGGCTAGACCTCCTTGAACCTCGCCGTCTGGATTCCGGGTGCGCCCTGGGCAATGCAGATGACCGAGATCTGTGGTCGATTCCCGTCTCTGAGGAGGTAACGATCATTCACCGTAGGCCCGGTCAGGGGAAGGCAGTTTGGAACATCCCAAAGAAGCGTGCCTGCACTTACGTAAGGTCCGCCGTTGGCAACGACTGTGTTGGTCGCTGAGCTATACACTTGCGTCATAGTGGTATCCATCCCTTTTGCGTTATTAAGAAGCGGGGCCCAGTGCCGAACCCACCGTTGCAGGCTATGACGGGCGGTCGAATGTCGGTAAGTATCGTTACCGTAACGCTACTTGGGATAAGGGCCCAGGGAGAACGCATTGATGGACGTATCAAAGTGAATGCCAGCCTGATTCTGTGCATCGAACGGTACTTGCAGGTATCGACTGAGTTGGAACGTTGAGCTCACGCCAACCGAGGCGTAGGAATACGATGAGTAAGCGAATAGAGGGTGAATACGCTGGTCGGCAACACACTGCCGCTACTGATATCGCTGCCTACCAACGCCCATACAACCGCTGTTGGCTGTGAAATATAGCGAGTCTGAAAGCGGTTCAGCGTGAAGAGGTTGAGCGCTGACGGCGTGTCGGGTTTGCCGGATGCGCTGTCGTAAATATAGAGCGCCAACCCCGTGATCAACGCCTGCGAGTCGGGGGGAGCATCGTAGTAGATACCGATACTGCCGTCCTTGCCTTTGCCGTTTCCATTAATTTGCACGCCGTTGAAGACATAGCTGTTGCCATAGGCGACGGGGCTTGTCATGCCCATATTAATCACCTCGACAGAGGCGACGGTGCCATTGGCTATATAAAGGTTGGCGTCCTGTTCAATCACCAGGTTCATCGAGTCGCCGATGGGGGGCGGTAAAGTGATCGCAATGACGGTGTTATTCGCCTCGGAGGCCGGGTTGGGCACGGCGATGACAATCGATTGATTATTGGCATTCAAAAACTTCCTCGCATCGGTATCCAGGTAGAGGGTGAGCTGTAATGTCCCCGCCTGGCTAATGAGGGCAAACAAGCCTGCTGCAACGCCTGCGCATAACCGAAGCCACGGCTTGTATCGAGCCACGGGACACCTCTACAGGAATAAAAAACCCGTTTGCGCTGAAACGCAAACGGGCGATACTCAGTCATTAATCCCGATCAGCCGCCCGAGTTAATAATGGTGCCAATGGTCGACCCTGAGCTGACCGGAGACACCGACGGCGTCCCGGCCAGGTTGGTAATGGTGTAAGTGCTCGCCAACACTTGCAGATCGTATTCGATGGTACTGGCGGAAAAAGAGAAGGTGCAGCCCGGCGCCGAGACTACGGCCTGTACGTTACCCGACTGCAGGTTTTGCTGTGCGGCTACCAGCAGGATGTTTTCCAGTGGTTTCATCACGATCGAGCCCTGAGGGTTCAACGTGAAGGCACAGAACGGCAGGTATTGGGTGCCCGAGGGAGTGGTCACGAGGCCCGCAAGGCCCACCGTCAGGGGCGGGGTACCCGAAGGGCGATTATTGAACAGCCCCAGGCTGTCGGCGGGCACGCTGGCGACGCCGCCAGAAACGAAGGTGCCGTCCTGATTGAAGGTTTGCGCACTGCCAAGTGGCAACGCGGTGGAGATCGACTGCATTTGAATCGTCGTATCGGCCGCGATGTTACCTTGGGTGGTGACGTACAGCTTGTACATAGGCTGGTAGTCGATATCGACTAACCCGAACATAGTGCCGAACGGTACAGCGAACCACGTCGGTACACCCGTGGTGAGTTGGTTAGGACCTACTGCGCCCTTATAGGCCAACAGGTTGTAACCCTGGGTCTGCAACTCCTTGAGTACGGCCTTTTGATCGGCTGAGTTGAAGTCAAACTCTATCGTGAACGTCGTCATTTTTTCACCGTTAATCCCTAACGCATTAAAGTTTGTCAGCCGCTTGATCCGCGCGACTGTTTAGTTGAATCACCGGACTGTTTTGCGCATCCCGGTGATTCAATTCGCAGGTTAGGGAGAGGTGTCAGCAAGGGTAAGTATCGTTACCGTAACAATGCGTCGCCGTTAAGTGGCCACGGCGCGCCCTGGTGTTACACCGCCGTCTACCGCAAGAAAACCCTGGAGGGCATGACAGATTGACGACGCCAGTTCCTGTTGATGGGCGATCGCGGTGTAGGCCGCGCGATTGAATTGTTCCGACCAGGCCACATAGCCGGTTGTCACGTCGATCAAACGCACGGACGTTCTAACGCGCTCTGAATCAACATGAACGCTGCCTTCCAGGCGGTGACCAATGCCCTCATGCGCAAACGCGGCAATGGTTTTATCGGGCGCGTAAAGGGTGCGAGTGCCTGCATAATCGACGATTATTTTTCGTCCCAGGTTTTTGTATAAGTGGTGGGTCAATTCTTCGTGCAGCCCTTCGGTAAAACAGAGCCAGCCTGCGTTTGAAGAAAGACATTTGAAGGGCAGATACAAAACACACTGGCGGTTTGAGCGCCGTCGAGATTGATCGAGCAGCGCTGGAAAGTCGGCATGTAACACCCCAGGGGAATCACTATTCTCAACTTCGCGTCTGCACCGTAAGTGGCATAGTAATTCTTCAATTTCGCCCTTAAGCGGCCCACTTGAACGCGAACCACCGGGTCGTCCCCCGTGCTGTACGAAACCGGGTTTCGGTCAAATACACCGATGCCAATGGCGTATTCACTGGTATCCCGCACGGACTCCCGAATCGCCTGTTCAACCAGGTAAGTCAGCAAGCGACTCATACGTGGGGAGTGCTTGAATATATCACTGGATAACAAGATGTCTCTGGCGGACCTGATATCACATGGTTCAACAAGGTCTCGACCCAAATACGTGAGACGTGTATCAGTCATAGCAAAATTTCCTCTGCGTCCGTTCATAGAAAAAGTGCTTGCATGCTAAATGACTGAGTTCGATACGCTCCTGCGCAGCCTGGTATTTGCCAATTAGCATGGTTCACAACGGCTGCCCATTGCGCTCGAATCAAAACGTTTTTGTGAATGTCTATCGCCGTCAAACTGCTTTTCAACTTGCTCCGGTAGTCTAGTCCCTAATCGACCGCTGCCTAAGTATCTTTACCGTAGCGCGCTCCAGGTTCGCCGCCGGCTACTCACGGGCGAAGCTGTCGAGGTTCAGCGGGCTGTGCAGCCCCGCGCGGGACACGCCCGCTCACCCCAACAGCCTATTGGCCCCTGGATTTTTCGCTCAGCGAAAGTTGGGTAGATACCTATGCCTATCGGTCAGAACGTGTACTTGGCCGTCAGCATCATGTTGCGTGGGTTGCCGTAGGCGTCGCCGCCGTAGTCCGCGGAGTTAGCGATGGTGGAGTAGTAGCGGCGGTCGAAAATGTTGTTGGCGTTGAGTTGCAGGTCTATGTGTTCGTTGACCTTGTAGCCGGCCATCAGGTCGGTGACGGCATAGGCGCCCTGTTGCAGGCGGTAGCTGCTGCCATTTGCCAGTGCGATGTCGTTGTACATGCGGCTCTGCCAGGAGATGTTGCCGCCCACGCGGAATTTTTCCAGCGGGCCCTGAAGGTTGTAGCGGGTGGTCAGTTTGAACAGGTGCTCCGGTGTGTCGGTGTCGAACTGCTGGTTAACCTTTTGCGGGTTGGCGTCATCTTTGATGGTATGGGTTCGCGCGTAGGTGTAGCCACCGCCGACCTGCCAGTTGTCGGTCAGCGCGCCTTGCAGTTCGAAGTCGATACCCTGGCTGCGGATCTCGCCGGAGGCTTCGTAGCACTCGGTCTGTGGGCAGTTTTGCACGGTCACTTTGGTGGCGCGGTTTTGCTGGTCGACACGGAACAGCGCCACGCTCGCATTCAGCGCGCCACCGAGGTATTCGCCTTTGATGCCGACCTCGTAGTTCTTGCCGACAATCGGCTTGACCGGCGTACCGGCGGTGTCCTTGGCTCTCTGCGGGGTAAAGATATCGCTGTAGCTGACGTACACCGAATGTTGGTCGTCCAGCTCGTAGATCAGGCCCGCGTAGCGCGTGAGGTTGCGGGTGACCTTGTAGTCGCTGGCGTTGCTGCCATGGGCGTCGTAGTCATACCAGTCCAGGCGCCCGCCGAGGATCAGCTTCAGCGGGTCGGCCAGGCTCAGGCGCGTGGTGAGGTAGAAACCGTCCTGGGTGGTGATTTCACGGGTGTCGGTGGTATGGAGAAAGTCCGGTTTGCCGGCTGTCAGCGGCCAGTAGCTGTCATACGGGCTGTAGTCATGGGTGGTCATGTCGTAGATGCGCCGGCTGGCGCCCACCACCAGTTCATGGGTGCGCCCGAACGCCTGGAACGGGCCGCTGGCAAAGGCATCGACGCCGGCCTGGTTTTCATCGTAGGCGGCCTGGTAGACCGTGCGCGCCAGCGTCTTGTCGGCGGCCCAGCGCGATTGGTAAGAGCCGGAGAACAGCGCATTCTGTTCGGCGTAGTTGGCGTTGATTTGCAGCTTCCAGTCATTGGCCAGTTGCTGGCGCAGTTCGGCGAAGACGGTGTTGATTTCCTGGTCTTTGTTCTCCCAATCGGTGCCTGGGTTGTAGGCGCGCGGCAGAGTCCAAATGATGGCCGTCCCGACCGATCATGGAGGCGCCCCAGAAATAGTTGGTTTTGTCCTTTTGGTTCGAATAGCCGAGGGTCAGGGTGGTGTCCTCGCTCAAGTCGGCCTCGGTGACGGCGTAGAACAGGCCGTGATACTCCTCGGCGTGATCGATAAAGCTGTTGGCGTCGCGGTACGAGGTGACAACCCGGCCACGCCAGGTGCCGCTGTCATTGAGCGGGCTGGAGGCGTCGAGTTCGCCACGGTAGTCGTCCCAGCTGCCGGCGGCCCCAGTTAGGGTGACTTTCTGTTCATCCAGCGGGCGTTTGCGGATCAGGTTGATGGCCGCCGAAGGGTTGCCCGCGCCGGTCACCAAGCCGGTTGCGCCGCGCACGACTTCGACGCGATCGAACATCGCCAGGTTCGGCTGGGCGCCGACCGATGCGCCTTTGTAACCGCTGGGGATGCCGTCATACATGAGGTTGTCGATGTCGAAACCGCGTGCGGTATAGGACTGGCGGCCAGGACCATTGGAATAGTTAAATTTTTCACGCCCATTCGGCAGGCTTTTTGCCACTACCTGCCGAAATTGGCCGCTTCAATCGCGCTGTGGAATCGCCACCCGACTCGTCGCTTTCACCTCGCGCAACGCCAGGCTCGACTGGATCGACGCAATCCCCAACTGGCGCCTCAGCACGCTCTCGACAAACTCGCTGTAGCTGTCCAGGTCCTCGGCCAGCACTTGCAACAGGTAATCCGCATCGCCGGTGATCTTGTGGCACGACAGCACCTGGGGCAGGTCCCGGACCACGGCTTCAAAGGCATCCGGCGCGTGATCGGTGTGGATGGCAAAGCGCACATGCACAAACGCCATGATGTCCAGCCCGAGCATCTTGCGGTCCAGGTTGGCCTGGTAGTCCTTGATCACGCCTTCTTCCTCCAGGCGTTTGCGCCGACGCCAGCAGGGCGTGAGGCTCAGGGCCAGGCGCTCGCTCAGTTGGGCGTTGGAAATACTCGCATCCTCCTGCAACAGGGCGAGGATGGCGAGATCGGTGTCGTCAAGAGCGACCTGTTTGGTTTTATTTTTCATAAATGGCTGCCAAAAGGGTAAAAACACCCGATAAAACTACCAGCGCCGGAAGTAAAAGCAAAGAAAGCCCCGCATCCCCAGAACAAAATGGAGCCTGTCTTTTACTGGCGGATGTACACACATGCTGACTGTTTTTAGCGATGCCCACCGTTTGCACCATGGCACCGAATTGAAAGATGGCGTGCTCAAGCCTTCGTTCGAACAACCGAGCCGCGCCGACACTGTTCGTGACCGCGTGCGGCATGTGGGGTTGGGCGACATCATCGTGCCGCGCACGTTTGACCGCGCCTGTTACGTCAATGCCCACAGCGAACGCTATGTGGCGTTCCTTGAAACCGCGTGGGCCGAGTGGACGGCCATCGGCCGCAGCCATGACGCGCTGCCGCTGGTATGGCCGGTACGCGACCTGGCCAACCAACACGTGCCGGATTTCATCGACGGCAAATTGGGCTTCTTTGCCATGGATGCCGGTTCACCGATCACCGCCACCACCTGGAATGCGGTCAAGACCAGCGCAGACATCGCGCTCACCGGCCTGGCCCTGATCGACGAAGGCCACCACAGCGCCTTCGCCCTGTGCCGCCCGCCCGGCCACCATGCGGCGCGCGAATACATGGGTGGTTATTGCTACCTCAACAACGCCGCGATTGCCGCGCAACAGGCCATTACCCAGGGCGCCCGGCGCGTCGCGGTACTGGATGTGGATTTCCACCACGGCAACGGCACGCAGAACATTTTCTACGACCGCCCGGACGTGCTGTTCATCTCCCTGCATGGCGACCCGTCGGTGTCCTACCCCTATTTTTCTGGCGCACGCGCTGAGCGCGGCAGCGGAGCCGGGGAGGGTTTCAACCTGAATTATCCGCTACCCAAAAACACCGCCTGGGGCCACTACCAAACCGCCCTGGCCGATGCGTGCCGGCAATTAATCGACTTTGCCCCTGAAGTGCTGGTGATCTCCCTGGGCGTGGACACCTTCAAGGACGACCCCATCAGCCACTTCCTGCTCGACAGCGAGGACTTCATCGGCATGGGCCAGATCATCGCCGGTGTGGGTGTGCCGACGCTGTTTGTAATGGAAGGCGGCTACATGGTCGATGAGATCGGCATCAACGCCGTCAACGTACTGCACGGTTTCGAAAGTAAAACCGCCGGATAACAACAAACGCTCCACCGCTTTTTTCTGCCAAAACTCAAAAACATAACAAGAGGTTTTGTGATGAAAAGCAACCACGCCCGGGCTTTGCGAAAAGCCTGCGTTGCAACGCACCCTGAGCAACCGCCATATCCAACTGATGGCCATGGGCGGTGCGATCGGCACCGGCCTGTTCATGGGCTCCGGCAAGATCATCGCGCTGTCGGGTACTTCGATCATCCTGATCTACATGATCATCGGGCTGTTCGTGTACTTCGTGATGCGCGCCATGGGTGAGCTGCTGCTCTCCAACCTGAATTTCAAGAGTTTCGCCGACTTTGCCGGCGCCTACCTGGGGCCGCGTGCGGCGTTCTTCCTCGGCTGGTCGTATTGGCTGAGCTGGAGCGTGGCAGTGGTGGGGGATGCGGTGGTGGTGGGCGGGTTTTTCCAGTACTGGTTTCCCGACGTACCGGCCTGGATGCCCGCCATGGGCATGTTGCTGACGCTGTTCGCGATTGAACGTGCTGACGGTCCGGTTGTTCGGTGAGGTGGAATTCTGGTTCGCGATCATCAAGATCGTGGCCGTGGTCAACTCTGATCAGCGTGAGTGCAGTGCTGATCGCCAGCTCGTTTGTTTCGCCCACCGGTGTCACCGCGTCCCTGGCTCACTTGCTGGACAAACAGGCAGCGTTCCCCAACGGCCTGTTCGGGTTTTTCGCCGGGTTCCAGATGGCGATATTCTCGTTCGCCGGCACCGAGCTGATCGGCACCGCCGCCGCCGAAACCCGTGCGCCCGAGAAGACCTTGCCCAAGGCGATCAACTCGATCCCGTTGCGCATCATTCTGTTCTACGTGCTGGCCTTGGCGTGCATCATCGCGGTGACGTCGTGGCAGCAGGTGTCGCCGAGCAAAAGCCCGTTCGTGGAGTTGTTTCTGGTGGCAGGGTTCCCGGCCGCGGCGGGCATCGTCAATTTCGTGGTGCTGACCTCGGCGGCATCGTCGGCCAACAGCGGGGTGTTTTCCGCCAGCCGCATGCTGTTCGGCCTGGCCGACTTGGGGGATGCACCGGGGATTTTCCGGCGCCTGTCGCGCAGCAGCGTGCCGTTTATCAGCCTGGCGTTTACCACCCTGTTGATGGTGCTCGGCCTGGTGTTGCTGTTCGTGGTGCCGGAGGTGATGACCGCCTTCACTATCGTGTCGACGGTGTCGGCGATCCTGGTGATTTTTACCTGGTCGACCATCCTGGCGTCCTACATCGCTTACCGCAAAAACGCCCGGACCTGCATGCCAGCTCCGTCTACAAAATGCCCGGCGGTGTGCCGATGGCCTGGTTCAGCCTGGCATTCCTCGCCTTTGTGCTCTGCCTGCTGGCGTTGCGCCCGGATACGCGCCTGGCGCTGTGCGTGATGCCGGTGTGGTTTGCCTGGCTGGCGATTGCCTTCCAGTTTTCACGGTTCAAGGCTGTCGGCGTGGCCAACCCGGTCACCGGTGATGGGCGTCAGTGACTGGCGTGGCGAAGGGCGCGGGCGTTTGCTGATCAGAACGCCATGCGCAAGCCGAGGGTGCCTTGGCGGCCATTGTCGGCTTGGCTGTCGAGGTTGCGCCTGTACCCGGCTTCGCCATAAATGCTCAGGTGTTCAGCGACCTTCAATGTGGCACCGACACTCACATCGAGGGTGCTGGCCTGCTGTTCTGTATCAATAGCGGTCTGCCCCTCAAACGTGGCGGTGTTTTGCCCGGCGCGGCTGTGCCACACATTCGCCCGCGCGTACGGCTGAAACGGCAGGCTACGCCATTGATAGTCGCCACGCAGGCGTACGCCAAGGCGTGTCGTGAGCGTGGTGTCGGCCTCGTACGACACGCGCGAAATGCCGTCGTTCTGGCTGTCGAGGCGGGTTTTGCCGACGATCACTTGTGCCTGAGGCTCCACCACCCACTGGCGGGTCACCGGCAACGGCCAGCCAATTTCAGCGGACGCCGTGAGGTTATGACCGCGGGTTTTCATCTTCACCCCACGGTTCGACTCGTTGTTGCCGTTGAAGCGCGTCCCCATCAACACCAGGTCGAGGTAAGCCTGGTTGGCGCCGATCAACGTCCAATAAACCCCCAGGCTGTCGCCGCGCAAGGTGGTCTTGCCGGCGTCCTTGTCCTGCCAGCCACCGTTGAAGCCTTTGACATTGCCTTTGAGCGTGCTGTGGCCAACGAAGAACCCGCTGCGTTGCACATGACCGTTTGCAGTGGTGCCGGCATACATTTCACTGCCCACTTGGAAGCCGAACAGCGAACGGTCGAGCGTCGGGCTGACCGTGCCGGCAAAGCTCTGGCGCGCGCTGCTGCCATAGACCCGCCCCCAACCGGCCTGGAATGCACCACTTTGCCGTTGTTGGCTCTGGTCGCCCATGCGTTCGTGGAAGGTGCCGAGCATGCCGCGCACCATCTGCTCGGTGGCGGGGAACAGGGCGGCGTAAATCGACACTTCCGGCCGGTAAAGCGGCGTCGGCGCGCCCCCCGTGCTGGCCGGCAGCGGCGGGGTGCCTGGCGCGGGGACGACTTGCGGGGCCGCCGGCAGGGTCGAACGCAGGTAGAAGTTATCGGCGGTGCCGGGCGTTACGCCGCCCTGGAACAGGTGATATTCATACGCACCGGCCGACAAGGGTGCCGCAAGGCTGAAGGCCGTGGCGCTGCTGGTGGCACCGTTGAGCGCCTGCACCACCTGGATGCCATCCTGCAACGTGGCGGCGCCGGCGCCGCCTGCGTTGATCACATTCAGGCGGGTGGTGCCGTCGAGGCTGCCCTGGCTCACCACCAATCTATCGCTGGGCGAGCCGTCGCCGTCGAGCCGGCTGTTGAGCGCGAGCCGCCCGCCATTGCCGGTGTAATTTCCGTTGATCGTCAGGGTATCGCCAGTGCCCGCATTGGCGGCAGCCATGTTGATAAGGCCACTGTTGTTGACGTTAACCCGCTGGCCGGGTGTAAACGCTTCGATTACGCCGGTAGCGGCCTGCAGCTCACTCGTACTGTCGAGGTTCAGCGTACCGGTGCCGGACGCGCTATCGCCCAGCTTGAGCGTGCCGCCCAGGAGACAGTTGCGCGCCGTTGCGCATGTCAATGGTTTCCCAGTTGGGCAACACGGCCGGGTCGCCGGCTTGGGTGTTGTCCAGGGTCAGCGTGTCATTGCCCAGGCCGCCGTCAACCCACTGTGCCGCAGCCAGTTGGGCACGCGTCAGGTTGTGCAACGACGCGGTGTCGTCACCCGGCCCTGCCATCACCGGGGCGTGGAGGTTGCCACCCGTCCAGGTGAACCGGTCATTGCCGAAGCTGAGCAACACTTGGCCCTTGACCTCACCCCCGGAGACGGTCACACGGTCGTCGCCGCCGCTGACGCTGATATTGCCGCCAATAACGCTGGTGCCCGACACCTCGATGGTGTCTTTGCCGAACCCGGTCACCAGGTTGCCGACAATGGTGCCTGCGCTCATCTTGAACACGTTGTCATCGAGCTTCATATCAACCCGCCCGATGGTGCCCCCGGTCATAGTCCCATGGTCACCGTCTTCAAAAGCCCCGGTGATGGTGCCGCCGCTGATCTCAAATTCGTCCAGGCCGTCTCCCTGGGCGAGTGAGGCGATGGTGCCGTCAGTCATGACAAAACGGTCCTGGCCCGAACCCTGGACCATCGCGCCGGCCTTGCCGCCGCTCACCTCTATCACGTCTTTGCCGTCGCCCTGATGCACCTCCCCCGTGATGCTGCCCAGGTCCAGCCGAAAGAAATTGTTGCCGTGGCCCTGGTCGAGGTTGCCATCGATGCCGCATTCGGGCCGTTCACGTTGACCCTGTCGTTGCCGTCGCCATAGCTCACGTTGCCGGCGATCCGACCCGTCGCGGTGAGCGTCAAGGTGTTGTTGCCGCCGGTATCGGTAAAGCCCGGCGCCGTGGCGCTGTCGCAGTTGGATATGTCATCGCCGGCGGTGTTGTTGACGCTGCACGCCCCCCGCGAGGCTAATGGCCACGTCGCCAATGCAAGCGTCAACGCAATACCCAGGTACAACGAAAGTGTCCGTGTGCGCATGATCCGTCCTCAATCGAGGTGAATAGTGCCCCAGCGCCTGCAAAGGCAGGTGCGGGCCAGACCATGACAACGTCACGCGCGATACGGAACAGGGACTGCGGGTTACCTTTCGAAAACACCGGCCAATGCAAGGGGTTGGCATGGCTTTCTCGACTGCACCTTACCTGTGCAGCACTTTTTGCACCTTAGCCACACATCAAGCAGCAGGCTACTGTCAGAACTTACAGGTCTAGACGAGTGGCGGGCTGACGGGAGCCGCTCGGGGAACTCCCGCCTACCGTCTACAAAAACACGATCTCATAGGGCTCGCGCATGCGCTCAAGCAGCACCTGCGCCAATATCGGCGGCAGGCCGATCTCGGGGTCGCCCATCAGTTGGCTGGCGTAGGCGTGGGCGGCGTGGAGCTTGCGTGCCACGGCCCAGCTGTTCAAGCGCACTTTGCGTGCACGGTGCCAGGGATCGCCGCGCTCTCGCGGGCGGGCCAATGCCAGGCCCGGATCGGTAACTCATAGAGCTGTGCGCCTACCTGGCTGCACGCCTGGGCACCGGCGCGGCCAACGGCATCGTGGTCGGCGTTGCCGTCATCGCGCCAGGTGGTAAACACCACGTCGCCCGGTTGCAGGTAACGCGCGATAAACGGGCTCAGTTGCGCTTCGCGGGCCGCCAGGGCGTTGTCACAAAAACCGCCACGTATCCACTTCAAGCTGTGCAACGGCATGCCCAGGCGGCGCAGCGCTTCGGCGCTTTCCTGGGGGCGCACCACGCTCAAACGGCTGGCCGGCCACACCTGGGAACCAGGGTGGCTGGCGCTGCCATCGGTGATGGAGATCAACTTCAAGGGGGTGTTCCAGGGTGCTGAGCAATTGCAGCAGACCGCCGCAGGCCAGCACTTCATCACCGGGGTGAGGCGCGATGACCACCACGCGTGCGCCGGCGGGCACCAGCGAGGCAGTGGCGATCGGCGGGATTTGCGCCAGTTGCGGCGCGCTGTTCCAGATTTGTGCGGGGCCGCGACGGCCTTCGCTTAAGTAGGCAGGCTTCATGGTGTTACATCCTTGTCGATTGATGCCGGGTCGTGCCCCCGTTGACGGGACGACACTCTTCGTATTCACCACAGACTCCGCCGTGGTGGGCGCATGGCCATTCAGTCCTGAATGACCAGCAAGGCGTCATCGGCATAGTCAAGTATCCAGGGCTTGACCTTCAGCACACTGGTTTTTTTCAGGGCGCCTGCATCAAGCTCTTCAAATAATCACCAAAGCCACCCTGGGCACGGGACTCCAGGCGTGCGCTGGTGGTCGCTTAGGGGGCATGGCTCCAGGCGATGGAGGCACCGCAGCGTTCCAGATCGCGCACCAGTTGAGCATCTTTCATGGCACGCCAAGGGTTTCGAAGCCACCCGCACGTATCTACGCATCCGCGCTCACCCCCAGGTTGGCGCCGTGGATGTGCCGATGCCCGTCGCGTGCCTGGTAGTTCTGGTGATAGCGGATCTGCGCGGCGGGGTCGAAATCTTCATGCCAGGCTTGTACCGTCACCGTGCCGCAGACCGCGTCGGCCTCAAGCGCGAGTTGTGCCACCAGCCAGTCCGGCGCGACCCGGCTGTCGGCGTCGGTGCAGGAAATCCAGCGCGCACCTCGGTCCAGCAAACTGCCGCACCGATCCCGCGTACCTGGCCGACATTGCGTGCTTGTACTTCCAGCCTGCTGTACCGGGTACGCCTGGGCAATGACCGCACCGGCGTCGCTGCAACTGTCGAGCACTACCAGGATCTGTACCGTTTCGCCCAGCAAGCCTGGATGGCGCGCCGCGATCATCGCGGCGTCCAGGCACTCGGCCAACAATGCTTCTTCGTTGTGTACCGGGATCAGAATGCCGATCATCGCAGGCCCTCAAGGGCTGGCGACCGAAGTACCGTCGCGGCACCACAGGTCGAGGAGAAAGTCGTGTTCGTGATGGCTGGCGACTCGTGGCATGCCCAGCCGTTGCTCAAGCAGGGCATGTACCTGCTCGGCAGTCTGCGGGCACCCCTCGATAGGTGGGCGCCAATGGCAGGCGAGCAATTGGCCGTCGTCGCTTAAAGAGGCGAGGGCGCGTTCTATCACGCGGCACAGGTCGTCGGCATCGAGGTAGTAACACAACTCGCTGAGCACGATCAGCTCCAAATCGCCCCGCAGGCCACTGCTCGGGCAAGCGAGCCTGCCGCACCTGCGCGTGGGGCACACCCAGCAGGCGGTTGCGCGCCAGGTTGACTGCCGCCGTGGCGGTGTCGCAACACAACAGTTGGTCGCAACGCGCGGCCAGTTCAACGCTCAGTTCGCCATTGGCGCAACCCGGCTCGAAGATCACGGCGTAGCGCGGGCGCGTCAGCATCGCCAGGGTCAGGGCACGCTTGCGGCGCTCATACCAGCGTTGGCGGAATGCCCAGGGGTCATCGCTTTCGGCAAACAGCCGGTCGAAATATGGGGTGGCCACACTCATACGAATACCACTTCAAAGGGTTGCAGCAAACGCTCCACCACATAGAGGCGCCAGCACCGGCGCAAGGCCGATCTGCGGGTCGCCTTCTAACTGGCTGGCGAAGGCATGGATAGCGTGGCGCTTACGGGCCACGGCTTCGCAGGTCAGGGGATTTTGCGTGCGCGGTGCCAGGGCACCAGGCGGTCTTCGGGGGTCGCCCAGTGCCAGGTCCACACCGGCAGCTCGTACAGCGTGGCGCCCACTGCCTGGGCGGCCGCGGCACTGGCCCGCCCCACGGCTTCGTGGTCGCAATGGCCGTCTTCGCGCCACGTGGTGAACACCACATCGGTGGGTTTCAGGTAGCGCTGGATAAACCTCATCAACTCGTCTTCGCGTGCGGCGACGTTGCTGTCGGCAAAGCCTGCGCGCAGCCACTTCAAACTGTGCAAGGGCAGCCCCAGGCGGTGCAGCGCCTGCGCCGACTCCTGCGGTCGCACCACGCTCAGGCGCTCCGCCGGCCAACGTCGGGAGCCTGGGTGGCTGGCGCTGCCGTCGGTCACCGAAATCAGTTGGATGGGCCTCCCAGTGCGGCCAGCCCCTGCAACAGGCCACCGCAGCCGAGCACCTCATCGTCTGGATGGGGGCGATGATCACCGCGCGATGGCCCTCGGGCACCAACTGTTCGACGCTGATCAGCGCAAGCTCGGCCATGCGCGGCGAGGTTTGCCAACGATGCAGCGGCGTACCTTGGCCGACAATCGGGTTGGGTTTCATAGCTGCCACCTCCCTGAGGGCGCGCCGGCTACCTGCTCACCGAGGCCGGCAAGATCACGTTCGGCATGGCTTTGGCGCATGTACACCGGCAAGTCCGCCATCAACTGGGCAAAGTGCGGGTCCTTGCAATACGGCCCGGCACCGAGCGCGCGGCCGACATGGTGAATCACGTGCTCCACGCTGTCTTCGATGCACGCCCGCGCTTGCTGAGCCAGTTGCCGGGCATCGGCGATGGGCGCACGGTCGATGCACGCAGCGCTTGCGCGCAACACGCACGCGGCGCTGTGCAGTGCCCTGTCGACGGCGCCCAGATGCGCAAGCGCGTGGGGTTCAGGGCGTTGGCTGCAATGCGCACGCAATGCCTCTGCAAGCTGTTGCGCCGCGCCGTACCAGCACGCGGCGACGCCGATCCCGCCGTGCCAGAAACCAGGGCGTGCGAGGTAATCGCCTGGTCCACCTACAGCAAGGCCTGCGGCCTCATCGAAGACAATCTCGACACTGCCCGTCGCCGCCATGCCCACCGCGCACCAGCCTTCATCCGTCACCGTAACGCCTGGCTGTTGCATCGCAACCGCCACCAATTGCTGACGGTCCGTTTCATCCCAGGCGGTCAATAACCCATGGCTCACCACCGCCGCACCGGAACACCAGGCTTTGCGCCCCAGTACCCGCAAATGCTCACCCTCACGGTACACCCGCACCTTGGCCGTTGGCGGCTCGGCGGCCCACATTCCCCACGTAGTGCCTGGCGGGGGAGGGGCTGTCGAGTTCGGCCATGATCGCCAGCGCGTCGGTATGGCCTTCGAACAACTTGCACAGGCGCACATCATGCGCGGCCACCTCGGCCAGGCGTCTGAAACGCTCCAACGTCTGGCCACTGCCGGGCAATGGCAACCGATCCAGGCCCTCTGCCTGAAGGGCCTCCAGCGCCCGGCCGAGGGCTTGCGTGTCCGAGTAGCCCTGGTATTTAAGGCATCTGTGCACGCCTGTCTCACACCTCGTCTTCGCGCTGCAGCTCAAACAGCAACAGCGAGCGCCCGGTCACGGCATATTCGTGATCGAATTCAAAACGTTCCTGGCCGCGCACGGCCGGGTCATTGGTGTCGAGCATGCAGCTCCAGCTTTCACCTTCGGGCACCGGCGGCAGGCGGAAGTTGACCATGTCGTGGTGCGCATTCACCACCAGCAACAAGGTGGCATCGGCGCCGGCACGGCGGATCCCGGTTTCCTGGGCGCGGCCATCCATCAGCATGCCCAGGCAGCGGCCCTGGCTGTCCTGCCATTGTTCGGTGGTCATTTCGCTGCCATCGGGCGCAAGCCAGGTCACGTCCTTCACACCGATGTCTTCGTTGTAGTCACCCACCAGGAAGCGCCCGCGACGCAAGATCGGATATGCCAGGCGCAGTTTGATCAAGCGCTTCACAAACTTGAGCAACGACTTGCCGTCATCGTCCAGGTCCCAGTTGACCCAGCCGATCTCGCTGTCCTGGCAATAGGCGTTGTTGTTGCCGTGCTGGGTACGGGCGAACTCATCACCGGCGACGATCATCGGGGTGCCCTGGGCCAGCAGCAGCGTGGCGAAGAAATTGCGCATCTGGCGCAGGCGCAGCGCGTTGATGTGCGGGTCGTCGGTGGGGCCTTCGACGCCATGGTTCCAGGACAGGTTGTTGTTGCTGCCGTCCTGGTTGTTTTCGTCGTTGTCCTCGTTGTGCTTGTCGTTGTACGACACCAGGTCGTGCAGGGTGAAACCGTCGTGGGCGGTGATGAAATTCACCGAACTGTACGGACGCCGCCCTCGATGGTTGAACATCTCGCCCGAGGCGGTCATGCGCCCGGCGAAGTCCGCCAGTTGGCCGTCGTCGCCTTTCCAGAACGCGCGCACGGTGTCGCGGAAGCGGTCGTTCCATTCCGCCCAGCCCGGCGGGAAGTTGCCCACCTGATAGCCGCCGGGGCCGCAGTCCCAAGGCTCGGCAATGAGTTTGAGCTGGCGCAGTATCGGGTCCTGGCGGCAGGCGACGAGGAAGCTATGGCGCTCGTCGAAGCCGTCGCGGTAGCGGCCGAGGATGGTCGCCAAGTCGAAGCGAAAGCCGTCCACATGCATCTCGGTGGCCCAGTAGCGCAGTGAGTCTGTCACCATCTGCAGCACGCAGGGGTGGCTCAGGTCCAGGGTGTTGCCGGTGCCTGAATCGTTGATGTAGAAGCGCTTGTCGTCGGGCATCAAGCGATAGTACGAGGCGTTGTCGATACCGCGCATGGACAGGGTCGGGCCACGCTCGTTGCCTTCAGCGGTGTGGTTGTAGACCACGTCGAGGATCACTTCGAGCTTCTGCTCATGCAGGTGCGCGACCATTTCCTTGAACTCGGCGATCTTGCCGCTGGCCAGGTAGCGTGGGTCGGGGGCGAAAAACGCGATGCTGTTGTAGCCCCAATAGTTCGTCATGCCTTTTTCCAGCAGATGCTGGTCGTTGACGAAAGCGTGGACCGGCAACAGTTCCACCGATGAAATACCCAACTGGCGGATGTGCTTGAGCACGTCGTCTTCCATCAGGCCGGCGCAGGTGCCCCGCACCGATTCGCCCACCGAAGGGTGGCGCATGCTGATGCCGCGCAGGTGGGTTTCGTAAATGATCGTGCGGTCCCATGGCACCCGCACCGGCTGGTCGTTGCCCCAGGTGTGCGCCGGGTCGATGACCTTGCACTTGGGCACGAAGGGCGCGCTGTCGCGTTCGTCGAAGCTGAGGTCGTCGTCGGGATGGCCGATGGTGTAGCCGAACAGCGCCTGCGACCATTTCAACTCACCCACCAATTGCTTGGCGTAGGGGTCGATCAGCAGTTTGTTGTGGTTGAAACGATGCCCGTTGGCCGGGTCATACGGACCGTACACGCGGTAGCCGTAAATCAGCCCTGGGTGGGCGTCGGGCAAGTAACCGTGGAAGATCTCGTCGGTGTATTCGGGCAGTTCGATGCGCTCCAGTTCAACTTCACCGGTGTCGTCGAACAGGCACAGTTCGACCTTGGTGGCATTGGCCGAGAACAGCGCAAAGTTGACGCCCAGGCCGTCCCAGGTGGCGCCAAGGGGGAAGGGCAAACCTTCACGAATCCGCGACGGCTCGCTGCCCGGCGTCGATGGGGTTTTATGGGGTTTGCTCATTGAGTGTTGCTCCTGCAAGGGTCTTTTTCCGGGCCGAACGCGGCCGTGCTGACCAGGGGTCAGTTGAGAAATCTGAAACGTGGGGTCACCTCCTGCCGACTGCGTCGGGAGGAGGGTTATGGCGCTATAAGGGTCAGGGTTTGGGCTTTTTCGGCGCGGCCGGTTTTTTCGCTGGCGGCGGGGCCGGTTTGCTGGCCGCCGCCGGTTTGGCTTTCGCTGCGGCGGGCTTGGGCGCCGTCTTCGGCTTGGCGGCCGGTTTTGGCTTGCTCGGTGTCAGCGCTTCGGATTCGGCCAACTTGCGCGCCATCTCCCAGTGGCGCGCGTCCTGGCCATGGGGTTTGCCTTCAGACTCCCAGATCTGATGCGCCAGTTCGCGTATGCGTTTGTCTTCGGTACTCATCGCAATGCTCCTCACAGAAAATTTTCAGCTTTCTTGATCATCAGGATTGATAAAGACATTGACCGGGAAATCCCCCAGGGCAGTGCTGATCAACAGCTCCTTGTCTGGTGTGACTGCGCCTGTATGAAAAAGTCCCTTCCAGTTTTGAGTTGGCGCGGCGAACGGTAATTTCAGCCGGGTATCGCCCCAAACCTGCGCATTGATCTGTGGACGCACACCATTTTCCAGCAGTGAATGGGGCCAGCGCGGCACCACCACTAGCAGGCGTTTGCCCTGATGTTCGCGGCAGAATGCGACCACCCGTTCGGCGTGTTGCCCAACCACCTCCAGCGGCGTGTAGCGGCCCTGGCGAAACAGCAGCGGATGGGCCTTGCGCAAGGCCAGTACCTGGGCGATCAACGCCTGTTTGATACGCCCGTCACGCCAGTTGAACAACAGTTCGCCGATATCCGGTGGGGTATTCAGGGCGTGTTGCCGCGCCTTGAAATCCACCGGGCGACGGTTGTCCGGGTCCACCAGGCTGAAGTCCCAGAACTCGGCGCCCTGGTACAGGTCCGGCACCCCCGGCACCGTGATGCGAAGCAAGGATTGCGCCAGCCCATTGAGCGCGCCCGCCGGGGCAATCGCCTGGGCCGCCGCGCCGATCGCGGTGCGCAAGGGGCGGCCTGCGTCACTGAGCAACAGGCGCGACAGGAACGCTTCGACACCGTGCTCGTAGGCCTCGTTGGGGGCGCTCCAACTGCTGTGCAACTTGGCTTCGCGCAGGGCCTTTTGTTGCCATTGCCACAGGCGCTGCTGGTAACCCGCAACGTCATCGGTGAGGTCCAGCGGCCAACTGCCCAGCAACACCTGGTACAGGATCAACTCATCGCCCGCCGACGGGCTGGCCGCGTCGCTGCGCAAAGGCTGTGCAAGGGCGCGCCATTGCTCGACCTGTTCGGCGTACCAGGCGGCGCACTCACTGAGTACCGCCAGGCGCGCGCGGGTGTCTTCGCCGCGTTTATGGTCGTGGGTGGCGGTGGCGAGCAAGTTGTCCGGGAAGGCGTGCAAGCGCTGCTGGTTGACCGCGTGGAACTCGGCCAACGGCGCGCTGAACCGCTCGGTGCAAAAGCCCACGTCGTTACGCGACAGCAGCACCGCAGAGCGGTAGAACGCGGTGTCTTCCACGGCCTTTGCCGCCGCCGGCGACGTCAGTTGCTGGAAGCGTACGCAGGCATGCTTGAGGATCTTGCGCTCACGGCCCACCGGGCGCTCACGCCAGGGCTGGCCGCCGAGCCATTTTTCCAGGTGGTCGAGCACCGGCCAGTCGCCTTCGCTCAAGGTGCCGCGCGCGCCTTCCAGGGC
Source organism: Pseudomonas sp. S3_A03 (assembly GCF_054668275.1). Taxonomy (NCBI): domain Bacteria; kingdom Pseudomonadati; phylum Pseudomonadota; class Gammaproteobacteria; order Pseudomonadales; family Pseudomonadaceae; genus Pseudomonas; species Pseudomonas sp. S3_A03. The sequence continues at coordinate 1,294,434 of NZ_CP162753.1, read as the reverse complement.
TTGCTGGAAAACCTGGTCGTCGGCGGCGCTCCGGCCACGGGCGCTGATATAGGTGCGGTACACCGGGAAGTGCACGATCAGTTCCTGCAACGCGCGGCGAATCGCACCCAGGGTCAGGTCGCGGGTCATCACGTCATCGCGGGCCACTTGCAGCAGGGCCTGGGCCACGCTTTCAAAGTCGCCGCCCAGGGAGCCGTTGAGGATCTGCTGGCGCGCCAGCCAGGCTTCTTCGATAAACGCCGAGGGCCGCTCGCTGTGGCGCGTCCACACGTCGGCCAGGGGTTCGAAGCCGTCCGGGTGGTGCTGCAACAGCGACAGTTGGTTCATGAATTCGTAGCCGGTGGTGCCGTCCACGCACCAGTCTTCGCGCAGGGTTTCACCGTCGCCAAGAATCTTCTCGACGAAAATCGGCAAGTGCCGCCCAGGCGCCAGTGCATCCACCCGGCGCCGCAGCTTGCGGCAGTAACCGCGTGGGTCGGCCAGGCCGTCGATATGGTCGATGCGCAGGCCATCCACCAGGCCTTCGCTGATCAGCTCGAAGATCTTGCCGTGGGTGGCCTCGAATACCTGCGCGCGTTCAACGCGCAGGCCGCCCAGTTCATTGACGTCGAAGAAGCGGCGCCAGTTGATATCGTCCGCCGCCGTGCGCCAACTGGCCAGGCGGTAGCTTTGCTGTTCGAGCAGATGATGCAGGCGCTCGAAGCCTTCCTGTTCGCGCCCGTCGAAGCGCGCCAACCGTTGTTGGATGGCCGGCAGTACGTCGCTGGCGTGCTCGGCCAAGGCCTGCTTGAGCACGGCCGCCTGCGCATACGCATCGTTTTGATAGGCCAGGGCGGCGAATTGCTCAGCCAGCGGTTTGAGCGGTTCATCGCTGCCCAGAATCAGCGCGTAATCGCGTGGGCAGATCGGGAAGCGGTGTTCGTAGTGCTGCGCATAAAACGCTCCGTGTTCGGCATCGAACTGCAGCGTCAGCGTGCCGGCCTGCAAGGCTTCGCCATAATCGCTGCCCAGAAACGGCATCAGCAGTTGGCCCTTGAGCAAGGGGTCGGGCGAGTGCCACTGGATATCGAAAAATTCGCTGTAGGGGCTCAAGCGGCCCCACTCGAGCAGGTCCAGCCACCACGGGTTATCGGCACCGCCAACGGCCATGTGGTTGGAGACAATGTCGAGGATCAAGCCCATGTCGTGTTCGCGTAACGCGGCGACCAGACGGCGCAACGCCGCTTCACCGCCCAACTCGTGGTTGACCCGCGTGGGGTCGACCACATCGTAGCCGTGCATGGAGCCGGCGCGCGCACTGAGCAGCGGCGACGCATACAGGTGGCTGATGCCCAACCGGGCAAAATACGGCACCAGCGGTACCGCGTCGTCGAGGGTAAACCCCTTATGAAATTGCAGGCGCTGGCTTGCGCGCAGTTCGAGTGTGTTCATCGGTCACGCTCATAGGCCTGGTTGCGCGCGACGGCCAGCAGTTCGAGGCGGCGCGCGGCACCGGCATTGTCGAGCAGGCTCGAGGCTTCACCCGCCAGGCGCCGGCGCCAGTTGGGATGGGTGTCAGTGGTGCCGGGCAGGTTGGCTTGTTCTTCCACGCCCAGCGCATCCTCTAGCGGCAGCAGCACCAGCGGCGCGCGGGTGTGGCCGAGGTAGCGCACGCTGGCGTCGATCATGTGGTCGGTTTCGTTGCGGACCTCTTCCACGAAATTCTGCGGGTCCTGGCTCAAGGCCTGGCGCAGCGCCTGGCGTTCGCGCAGGCGGTGTTCGCTCCATTGCTCCACGGTGGGCGCATCGATCAGGCCGAGCTGGATGTTCCAGTCGATATCGCGGCTGTGCCACCAGCCGTTGAGCGTGGGCAGATCGTGGGTGCTGGTGGTGGCCAGGGCGTTGTCCGGCCAGTCGAGGATAGGTTTGAACCGGCCGTCGTGGTCTTGTTCGAACAGCAGCACGCGCATGCCCAGAATCGAGCGGCCGATGAGTTTTTCGCGCAGGCCATCGGGTACCGTGCCCAGGTCTTCACCGAGCACGATGGCCTGGTGGCGATGGGATTCCAGCGCCAGCAGCCGCAGCATGTCGTCCACCGGGTAATACAGGTAGGCACCTTCGCGTGGCGAGGCGTCCATGGGGATCACCCACAGGCGTTGCAGGCCCATCACGTGGTCGATGCGCAAGCCGCCGGCATGGGCGAAGTTGGCGCGCAGCATCTCGATAAACGCGCGAAAGCCATTGCGCTTGAGGCCTTCGGGGGAGAACGCGGAAATGCCCCAGCCCTGACCGGCGCGGTTGAGGATGTCGGGTGGCGCGCCCACGGTCAGGTCGGCCAGCAGCTCATCCTGGCGGCTCCAGGCCTGGCTGCCGCCGCCGTCGGCCCCCACGGCGAGGTCGGCGATCAAACCGACGCCCATGCCGCTGCCTTTGGCCGCTTGCTGGGCGCGTTGCAGGCAGCGGGCGATCAGCCATTGGGTGAACGCGAAGTAACCGATTTCGTCACGGTTTTCCTCGGCGAACTTCGCCAGCGCCGGGCTTTGCGGGGTGCGCCACGCCTCGGGCCAGTGGCGCCAGTCGAGGTCTTCGCCTGCGGCTGCACGGGCCGCTTGCACGGCCTCGAAGCGACAGTGGTTTTCCAGGGCTTCACCGCCGGCCTGGCGGAAGCTCAGGAAGTCGGCATGTTGCGGGTGCTGGCCGTGGCGGAAGTCTTCATACAGTGCCCGCAACAGGCGTTGCTTGGCATTGGCGGCGGCGGCCCAGTCGATCAGGCTGCCCTGTTCCAGCGTGTGCAACGCCTCCACCAGGCCGATGGCCTCGATGGCGTTGCGCACTTCGCGTTCGCCAAGGATGCACGCCGGCGAGGCATACAGGCTGTTGAGAAACAAGCGGCTCGATGGCGAGTAGGGGCTGTAGCGCGAGGTGTCGGCGCTGAACATCGCGTGCATCGGGCTGATCGCCAGGGCATCGGCACCGCGTTCGGCGGCTGCGCGCACCAGGTGTTCCAGGGCCAGGGTATCGCCGAAGCCACCATCGCCCAGGCGACGCAGTGAATACAGCTGCGCGCTCAGGCCCCAGGCACGCGCGGGTTGGCTGTCGACCGCTTCGGCCACGCTGTAGCAGTGGCTGGGCGCAACCGCCAGGGTGAAGGTCTGATCGTTGACATGCACCTGGTGATAACCCAGGGCGATCACGCCGGGCAGCACCGCGTTGCTGTCGAGCCTCAGCTCCAGGGTTTCACCGTTTTCCAGGCTGACGCGGCACAGGGTGTCGGGTTCGAAATAGTGCGCCAGGTCAAGGCCGTGGCCGCTGTCCACGGTCAGTAAAGGTGGCAGCTGTTTGGCCTGTTGAGCCTGTTCCAGTTCATGCAGGCTCGCGTCGATCTCGGCATCGGTATCGGCCGGGTGGCCGAGGCCTTTGAGGACGGCGCGCAGGGCGTCGGGTTGCACACGTTGCGGGCGGCCGTTGGCGTCGATCCAATCGACGGCCAGGCCCGCGCGGCTGGCGAGAGTTTCCAGTTTCGCTTCGCTCAAGGGTGTTCTCCAACAGGGGAAAGGCTGACGCGTGCGCTGTACGGCGGCAGTTGCGCGCCTTGGTCGGCAGGCGTCGCAAAAATGATCGGCTGCGTTGTGGTGTGAGCCACCGCCGCTGCACTCAGGTTGATGTCGATTTGCAGCACGCGGCCGTTGCCCAGGCGCCAGCGCGCGGTCACGGCAGCGTTTGCCAGCACCTGCGCGCCCAGTGCGACGCTGCCGGGCAGGTGCGGCACGAGGTGTTCGCGGCGCAGGCCGAGCAGATGGCGGTAGAACTCGGTGTGCGCGTTATCGGCCAACGCCGGGGCTGATTGCGCAAAGGTGGACAGGGCGTTCGGGTCGGGGATGCGCGCACGGCGCTCGGGGTCGTGGAACGCGGCGAAATCGGCGAATTCATTGCGTCGGCCTTCACGTACCGCTGCGGCGAGATCGCCGTGGTGGTCGGTGAAAAACAGAAAGGGCTCGCGGGCGTTGCTCTCATCGCCCATGAACATCAACGGGATCATCGGCGACATCAACAGCAATGCGGTTGCGGCCTTGAGCGCGTCGGGCGAGCAGAGTTGATGCAGCCGTTCGCCGAGGGCGCGGTTGCCGATTTGGTCGTGGTTCTGCAAAAACGCCACGAAGGCAGTGGGCGGCAATGACGCGCTGGGCTCGCCGCGAGCGTGGCCATGTCGGGTGGCCTGGCCCTGATAGATAAACCCTTCGCCCAGGCAACGCGCCAATTTGGCGGTAGCGTCTGTGGCGAAGTCGCTATAATACGCATCGGTTTCGTCCGTGAGCAGCACATGCAGCACGTTGTGGAAGTCGTCGTTCCACTGCGCGTCAAAGTCCTGCTGCAACAGGCTGGCCTGGTTCAGCTCGTTTTCCAGGACCAGCCACACATGTCGACCGACGTCGACCTGTTCTCGCACGCGGTGTGCCAGTTCCTGCAGGAAGCCGGGGTTGTCGATCGCGTGCACGGCGTCCAGCCGCAGGCCGTCGAAGCGGTATTCGAGCAACCACATCAAGGCGTTGTCGAGAAAGAAATCGCGCACTTCGCGGCGGTTGAAGTCGATACCCGCGCCCCACGGCGTGTGGATGTCCTCCTGGAAGAAGCCTTTGGCGTACTGGCCCAGGTAATTGCCGTCGGGGCCGAAGTGGTTGTAGACCACGTCGAGGATCACGGCGAGGCCGTGCCCATGGGCGCTGTCGATCAGGTGTTTGAGTTGCTCGGGTGTGCCGTAGGACGATTGCGGTGCGTAGGGCAGTACGCCGTCGTAACCCCAATTGCGCTCGCCGGGGAACTGCGCCAATGGCATCAGTTCAATCGCGGTAATGCCCAGCTCGGCCAGTCGTGGCAGGTGTTTCTCGACCTCGGCGTAGCCGCCCAGCGCGCCGACGTGCAGTTCGTAAATCACCGCTTCGTGCCACGGCCGGCCATGCCAGTTGGCGTGTTGCCAGGTATAGGCAAGGGGGTCGACCACCAGGCTCCAGCCATGTACGTCTGAAGCCTGGGCCCGGGAGGCCGGGTCTGGCACATCCCGTTCGCCGTCGATGTTGTAGCGGTAGCGCGTGCCCGCCGGGCACTTTATTTCAACTTCAAACCAACCATCGGCCTGGGGCAGCATGGCGATGGAGTTGCCGTCTTCCAATTCAACGCTGACATAAAACGCGTCTGGCGCCCACAAAGCAAAACGCGTGTGTTGCGCGTCCAGCATGATTGCGCCGTGGGGCCAGGTTTCCATATTCCGTAATGGCATCTATAGAGACCTCCCTTGATTACTTGGTTTGTTTCCCCAGCGCTTTAGCGACCAGTTGTTCATACAGTTCGGCGTAGGGTTCCACCGCCTGGCACCAATTGAAGGGTTGAGTCATGGCCCGGCAGCGCATGGCATTGAGCAGGCCGGGGAAGGCAAACACCTTGAAGGCGCGACTGAGCGCTTCTTCGTAGCTTTGTACCGTGGATTCATTGAACAGGAACCCGGTTACGCCATCCTCGATGGTGTCGGCCAGCCCGCCGGTATTGCGCGCTACCGGCAGTGAGCCGAAGCGCTGGGCGTACATCTGGCTCAAGCCGCAGGGCTCGTAGCGCGAGGGCATCAGCAGGAAGTCGCTGCCGGCGAACATGCGGCGTGCGTCGGTCTCGTTGAAGCCGATGCGCACACCGACCTGGCCGGGGAAGCGCAGCGCCAGTTCGCGCATGGCCTGTTCTTCTTCCGGCTCGCCCCGGCCGATAATCGCGATCTGGCCGCCGTTTTCGACGATGAAGTCGGCGACCGCTTCGGTCAGGTCCAGGCCTTTTTGGTAGACCAGGCGCGAGACCACGGCAAACAGCGGGCCGGTGGAGTCATGCAGGCCGAACAACTCGCGTACATGGGCGGCGTTGATCGCCTTGCCTTCCCAGTCGCCGATATTGAAGTTGTGGACCAGATGCTCGTCGGTGGAGGTTTCCCAGCTTTCATCGATACCGTTGGGGATCCCGCTGAGCAGGCCTTGCTGGGTCTTGGCGGCGAGGAAACCGTCGAGGCCGCAGCCGAATTCCGGGGTGGTGATTTCCTGGGCGTAGGTGGCGCTCACCGTGGTGATATGGCTGGAGTACGCCATGCCGGCCTTGAGGAACGACATTTTGCCGTAGAACTCCATGCCTTCCTGTTGCAGGGCGTGAGGCGGAATGCCCAGCTCCGGCGTGGAGGCCAGGCTGACCACGCCTTGGTAGGCCAGGTTGTGAATGGTGAACAGGGTGGGCGTGCGTGACCCACGCCAGTGCATATACGCCGGGGCCAGGCCGGCGGGCCAGTCGTGGGCGTGCACCAAGTCCGGGCACCAGTGGATCTGCGCCAGGTTGGCGGCCATGTCGGCGGCGGCCAGGCCCAGGCGGGCGAAGCGAATATGGTTGTCGGGCCAGTCGCGGCCGTTGTTGGCGCCGTAGGGCGTGCCTTCGCGCTCGTAGAGCTCGGGGCAGATCAGCACATAAATGACCAGGCCGTCCTTGAGGTCCATGCGCCCGATCTTGCACGGCGGCAGCGCGGCGTGGCCACCCAGCTCGCCGATGATATGGATCGGGTTGTCGCTTTCCATCACCTGCGGGTAACCGGGGATCAGCACGCGCACATCATGCAGATGCGCCATGGCGCGGGGCAGGGCGGCCGATACGTCGCCCAGGCCGCCGGTCTTCACCAGGTCGGCAAATTCAGACGTTACAAACAGCACTTTCTTTCGATTGGGGTTATGACTGGACACCGGCCGCACCGTGTTGAGGTCGACTAAAGGGGTCGACCCGCCAACTGGCTGACTAACACGTTCTCCCTGAATACTTGCTGCGGCACTGATCATAATTCTCTCCACGTGTTGGTCGGCTAATGGCCCGCTGCCATTAGCTCCGATGACCGCATCCTGCGGCCAGGCGCACAAGCGCATTACGAACTGGCAAGGCGTATGCCAGCTGCACGGTTAGCTTAAAAAGATTGGATGGACGGGCATGTAGCGTGAATCGCGGTGTGCTCGCCTTGCCTTAAAACTTGACCAAGGGCCGAGTTGAAAAGTTTAGTTTTTTTGCGGGGTTTTTGTTTTGAAACGGACCCATCGGTCATGAGTCTAGGACAGATCCCAGAGCCTGTAGGGTTTCTGGAAGGTTTTTGTAGGACAAAAAACTTGTAACCTTATGCAGCTTTATAAAACGACCTGCATCCGAGACGAGGCAGCTCTGTTGCGCCGGGTCGTGAAGCGGCCCCAATTCGGGGCCGTCACGCCGGTGGAGAGGCACTGTGTGCAGGGCAACAGCAGTGCGCGCGCACTTAAAAGGTGCATCAGCCGAGCAGGCGAATCGGCGACCCTTGGGCCCACGCCTGGATATTCTCAATCATCTGCCCATAGAACTGCCGGTAGTTCTGCTCGCTCACATAGCCCACATGAGGCGTGGCCAGTACATTCGGCAACTGGCGGAAGGGGTGGTCCGACGGCAATGGCTCTTCGCCATAAACGTCCAGCGCAGCCCCTGCCAGACGGCCGCTCTGCAACGCCTGCACCAGCGCCGGTTCATCCACGATCGGCCCACGCGCGGTATTCACCAAACGTGCGCCGGGCTTCATCCACCCCAACGCCTCGGCATCCACCAGGCCACGGCTGCGCTCGCTGAGCACCAGGTGGATGGTGAGGATATCGGCCTCTTCGAACAGCGTTTTTTTGCTGACCCAGGTCACGCCCGCCTCGGCCGCGCGCGCGGGCGTGAGGTTTTCACTCCAGGCAATCACGCGCATGCCGAACACTTGGGCAAAGCGCGCGACCTTCTGGCCAATGCTGCCCAGCCCCAGGATGCCCAGGGTCTTGCCATGCAGGTCGCCGCCCAGGCCCACCTGCCAGTGGCCGGCCCGCAGGGAATTGGCCTCGGCGAGCAGGTTACGGCTACTGGCCATGATCAACGCCCACGTCAGTTCCGGCGCCGCGTGTTTATAGCTGTCGGTGCCGCAAACCTGAATGCCCAGGCGCTTGGCGGCGGGAATGTCGAGGGCCGCGTTGCGCATGCCGCCGGTCACCAGCAGCTTGAGGTTGGGCAGGCCCTGCAACAGCGCCGAGTCGAAGGTGGTGCGTTCGCGCATGACGCAAATCACCTGGAACCTGTGCAAGCGCTCGATCATCACGGCGGTGTCCGCCGGGTAATCGTGCAGAAAATGCACCTGGCCCACGGCCTTGAGCGCCGACCAATCCACCACGCCACTGGCCACGTTCTGCCAATCATCAATGACTGCGATCTGTACCGACATTGCCCTTGCCTCACAACGGTTGGATTAAAGCGCGTTCAAACCTTGCAACAGCGCCGTGTGGAATTTTTCCGGCGCTTCCATCTGCGGTGCGTGCCCCAGGCCGGTGAATTCCACCAGGGTGGCGCGGGGAATCAGCTTGGCCACCTGTTTGCCCAGCCTGTCGTAGTGACCGATGCGGGCCTTGACCTGTGGCGATGCAATATCTTTATTGATCGCCGTGGTGTCGGAAGTGCCGATCAGCAGCAGGGTGGGCATCTGCAGGTTTTTGAACTCGTAGTACACCGGCTGGTTGAGGATCATGTCGTAAATCAGCGCCGAGTTCCATGCAACCCGCTTGCGCCCGGGGCCCGTGGCGAGGCCGGCGTACATGTCCACCCAGCGCTCGTACTCGGGCTTCCAGCGCCCCACGTAATAGGTGTTGAGTTGGTAGTTGCGAATCCCCTCGGCGCTGACGTTGAGTTCACGCGCGTACCACTGGTCCACGGTGAGGTAGGGCACGCCCAGGGCTTTCCAGTCTTCCAGGCCGATGGGGTTGACCATTGCCAACTGCTCGGTCTGCTCGGGGTACATCAGCGCGTAACGCGTCGCGAGCATGCCGCCGGTGGAGTGCCCCAGGAGGGTGGCCTTTTGAACGCCGAGCTTTTCCAGTAATTGATGGGTGTTGCTGGCCAGTTGCTGGAAGCTGTACTGGTAATAGGCGGGCTTGCTGGAGGTGCAAAAGCCAATCTGGTCCGGCGCGATCACCCGGTAACCGGCGTCGCTCAGGGCTTTGATCGAACTTTCCCAGGTAGCGCCGCAGAAATTCTTGCCGTGCATCAGCACCACGCTGCGGCCATTGGGGTTGCCTTTGGCAGGCACGTCCATGTAGCCCATTTGCAGGGATTGGCCCTGGGATTGGAAGTTGAAATGTTTCAAGGGGGTAGGGGTATTTGAAACCTTGCAGTTCAGGGCCGTAGGTGGCCGCAAATACGGGCGTGACGCTGGTTGTGAGCAGGCCGACGGCACAAACGGTGCGGCGTAAAGACATGGGCGAGGGCTCCGAAAAAAGGGTCTTCGGATGCTGTTGCGAGGCGATTAACGGGGGATTAACACCCAGTGCAAGGTCACGGCGGCGAGCACTGCGTAGCGCAGGCTTTTGGCCAGCGTCACCAGCAGCAAAAAACGCCACAGCGGTTCACGCATCACACCGGCCACCAGGGTCAGCGGGTCGCCGATGATCGGCAGCCAACTGAGCAGCAGCGTCCAATGCCCCCAACGCTGGTAATGAACACGTGCTTTTGCAAGTTGCGTGTCGCTGACCGGAAACCAGCGCCGTTGCTTGAAGTGTTCCACCCAGCGCCCCAGCAGCCAATTGACCAGCGAGCCGAGTACGTTGCCCAGCGTGGCGATACCCAACAGCCACCACAGGCTGTAATGCCCGCTGACCAGCAGGCCGACCAGCACCGCTTCCGATTGCAGCGGCAGCAGGGTCGCCGCGCCAAACGCGGCCAGGAATAGCCCGAGGTAACCCATCAGCACCGATCAGCGCGCCGGGTAATCGGCCACCACCACATCGTTACCGTCGCGCGTCAACCCGATGACTTGATAGGCCTCGCTGCGCCCATCCACTTCCATGCCGGGCGAACCCATCGGCATGCCGGGTGCCGCGATGCCGAGCAGATCGTCACGTTTGCGCAACGCCAGCACCTGGTCGGCTGGCACATGGCCTTCAACGAACTTGCCGTCGATCACGGCGGTATGGCAGGAGCCCAGGCGCGGGACCACGCCCAGGCGTTGCTTGACGGCGCTCATGTCGGCCTCGACATGGTCATTGACCTTGAAACCGTTGCTTTGCAGGTGGCTGATCCACTTTTTGCAGCAACCGCAATTGGCGTCACGGTGCACGTCGATAGGGATCAGCTCTGCGGCCTGGGCCAGGTTGGTGGTGAACAGTGCACAAAGCAGGGCCAAACGTAGTGGGGTTTTCATCGTGGTGTCGTCCGATTTCCAGGCAGTAAGGCGGGCATTCTCCCTGCTTTTATCGGTGTGACGTCAGGGTAATGTTTCAAGATTATACAAAAGGCGGGTGTTCCAGCCGATGCTTGAGCCGGTCCAGGGCGGTGCTCGACAGGTTGAGCATGCGCTCATGCAGGCTGGCCAACTGCAACTCGGTTCCATAGGTCAGCACGCGCTTGAACAGCGTGCCGTCAGCGCAGGGTTGCAGGACATAGTGGATCGAACCGTCGACGGCCATGGAGGTAAACACCGTCTTGAACTCATCGGGGCGGCGGGCGATTTGTACGCGATAGCTCATGGGTACGCGGATACCCAACAGGTCGATCATTTCGGTAAACCGCGCACCGGCGCAGAGGGAGCCGGTGGTGCCGGTGTCGGCACTGAGGGAGGAGGGGTGCCATTCGTGCCAGCGATCCGGTTGAGTCACATAGTCATAAACGGTATCGATGGGGGCGTTGATAATGCGTTCCTGACTGATCCGCTCCAAGCGGACCGACTGCTCGACAGCGCGCATGGCACACCTCCTGTGTTGCAACTATGAGCTGTCAGAATAGCCCTACTCCCGTGCTTTGCACGGGAGTCTGGATGCCATTGATCAGCGCACTTTGAAGCGGCTCATCAGGCTGATCACCCGGCCATTCGCGTCGAGCAGACTTTGCGTATTGGTTTCAGTGGCATGGCCGCTTTCCACCAGTTCTTCGACCATATGCCTGATCTGCACCATGCTGCGGTTGATCTCCTCGGTCACCGCGCTTTGCTGCTCGGCGGCCGTGGCGATCTGGGTGCTGAGGTTGTTGATATGGCTCACGGAGCCGGCCATTTCATCCAACCCGGTGTTAACCCGCGCCGTGGCGTCCGCCGCCGATTGGCAACTGGCCTGGGTGTTTTCCATGGCCGCCACCGACGAACTCACGCCGCTGGTCAGCCGCGCCAGCATTTCATTGATCTGCGACGTGCTGGCCTGGGTGCGCGCGGCCAGGGCGCGCACTTCGTCGGCCACCACCGCAAAGCCTCGGCCTTGCTCACCCGCCCGTGCGGCCTCAATGGCGGCGTTGAGCGCCAGCAGGTTGGTCTGCCCGGCAATCGCACCGATCACACCCAGGGTCTCGGTGATGCGCGCGGCGTCCTGGCGCATGTTTTCCACGCTTTGGGTGGCGCTGGACACTTCGCCGATCAAGGCGCCGACGCTGCTCGACGCTTCCCCCACCACCACGCGGGAGCGGTCGGCATGCTCGTTGGCGCGTTGGGTGAAGGCGGCCGTTTCGGCGGCATTTTGCGCGACGGTGTCGGCGGTGGAACTCATCTCGGTAATCGCGGTGACGGTCTGATCGGTTTCCGAGGCGTGGCGCACCAGGATCTGGTTGGTGTGCGCCGAGGTGCGTTGCAATTGCTCAAGGCCCGACGACATGGCGCCAGTGGCCTGGGTCACTTCGCCGATCATGTTTTGCAGGTACACGATAAAACGGTTCACCGAGTGACCAATCGCGCCCAGTTCGTCTTCGGCGCGGATGGTGATGCGTCGGGTCAGGTCGGCGTCGCCCGTGGACAGGGCGTCGATGTTGGTTTTGAGAGTCTTCATGCGCTGCACCAATTGGCGGATCGCATACAGCGCCAGCAGCACCAGCAACACCACCATGGGGATTTGCAACAGGGCCAGGCTGCCGAGCACGTCGTCACGCTGTGCGGTGATCAGTGAGGTGGGCAGGGCGGTGGCGAGGAACCACGGCGTGCCTTCGATGGGGCGCATATAAAAAGTGCTGGCGACGCCGCCATTGTCGAATTCGCTGCGTTGCAAGGCCTGGTCGCGATGCGCCAGGGCTTTGCTGACCTGGGCGGCAAAGGCTGATGTGCCGGTCAATTCGCTGATGTTCTTGAGCACTACCGGGCTGCTCAGGCGCGAGCTGTTGCTGATGATCTTGCCGTCGCCTTCGACGATCAGCATTTGCCCGCCGATGTCCTTTTCCTTGCTGGCCACCAGGTCGTTGAAGAAACCCAGGGTCACATCGATAGTCGCTACGCCATACGCGGCGCCGTCGCGCTGGATCGCCATGGCGCAGTTGGTGCGCGGCTCCTGGCTGGCGTCGTCCTTGTAGGCGGCGGCCCAGGCGCATTGCCCGCGCGGTGCGGCGAGGCCGCCTTTGTACCAGCTCTGGTCGTAATAGTTGGGCGCCGGGTCACTGTTCCAGAAGGTGTTCACCATCAGCTTGCCCGACGCGTCGCGGTGCCAGAACGTACTGTGCTTGTTACGCCCCGGTGTGCGTTGGTTGGGCAACGGCCAGATGCCGCCGCCAAACACTTTGAGCTCACCGTACTGGTCCACCAGGCCGGGCAGGACCTTGTCGATGGCGTCGCTGTCGAGCAGGGGTACGGTCTGCGTGATGGTGCGTTGCTGGGCCTGAACCTTGTTGAGCTCGCCCTTGATCCGTTCGGCCACCTCGGCGACGCGGTTGAGCACCACCTGTTCTTCGGTGTGACGCAGCGTCGGCGCGACCAACTGGCCGATGCCGACGACGGTCAATACGAACAGCACCAGGACGAACAGCACCAGAAACAGGGTGTAGCGGGCTTGGATAGAGCGCAGTGGGGGCATGGGGCCGTCCTTACGAAGCGTTATTGTCGACGCGGCTTTATTAGAGCTTCGTAAGGCTATCGGCCCGGCGCACGGGAGCTTTAGGTACGTGCGTACAAGAAAGTCGGAGCGCCGCGCTCCTCAGATATCCAGCATCGCCATGACTTCTTCGGGGTAGCGCAGGCCTGCGGTGGCGTCGGCGGGGAAGATCGCTTGCAGCGCCCCCAGCTCGGCCGGGCTGAGGCTGATCGACACGGCCGCGACGTTCTCTTCCAGGTACTTGCGCTGCTTGGTCCCCGGGATCGGGATGATGAAGTCGCCTTGCGCCAATACCCAGGCCAGCGCCAGTTGCCCGGCCGTTACGCCTTTGTCCGCCGCAAGGGTTTGTACCTGTTTCACCAGTTGCAGGTTTTTGGTGAAATTCTCCCCCTGAAAGCGCGGGTTGAAGCGGCGGTAGTCATCGGCACCGAAATCGTCCGGGCTTTTCAGCGCGCCGGTGAGAAAACCACGCCCCAACGGGCTGTAGGGCACAAACGCGATGCCCAGGCGTTGGCACGTGGCGAGGCAGCCGTTGTGCTCCTGGTCACGGCTCCACAGTGAGTATTCGCTTTGCAGGGCGCTGATGGGGTGCACCTTGTGCGCCCGTTCCAGGGTCGCGGCGGACGCTTCGCTCAAGCCGAGGTAACGCACCTTGCCCTGTTGCACCAGCTCGGCCATGGCGCCGATGGTTTCTTCGATGGCCACTTCAGGGTCGATGCGGTGTTGGTAGTACAAGTCCAAGGTGTCGACGCCAAGCCGTTGCAAGGTGCCGTTGATGGACTCGCGGATGTACTCGGGGCGGCCATTCACACCGCGCAGGGCCGGGTTGGCCGGGTCGCGCAGGATGCCGAATTTGCTCGCCAGGAACACCTGGTCGCGCTTGCCGGCAATGGCTTTGCCGATCAGTTGCTCGTTGGTGTGAGGGCCGTACATGTCGGCGGTGTCGAGAAAGTTCACGCCCAGCTCCAGCGCGCGGTGCAAGGTGGCGATGGCTTCGGTGCTGTCGCTGCCGGGCGTGTAGAAATCGCTCATGCCCATACAGCCGAGGCCGATGGCGGAAACACGTGGGCCGTTTTTACCGAGTTGACGAGTGTGCATGGGTGCAGCTCCTTTGGATGACGGCATCATTGTTACGCTCGACAGAATCGGGATAAACAGGCTAAAAGCACTATCACTATTCGTAATATCTAAACAATAAGCCGGGGTGCCGCCGTTGGACCGTTTTAATGCGATGCGCGTGTTTACCCGGATCGTCGAGCTGGGCGGGTTCGCCAAGGCCGCCGACAGCCTGCAACTGCCTCGCGCCTCGGTGACGATCCTGATCAAACAATTGGAAGCGCACCTGGGCGTGCAGCTGTTGCAGCGCACCACGCGCCAAGTCAGCCCGACCCTCGACGGCGCGGCGTATTACCAGCGCTGCGTGCAGTTGCTCACCGACCTGGAAGAAACCGAGGCGGTGTTTTCCACCCAGCGCCAGAACCCGCGCGGCACTTTGAGCATTGATATGCCGGCGGGCATCGGCCGCTACCTGGTCATCCCGGCGCTGCCGACGTTTACCGCGCGTTACCCGCACATCGCCTTGGAAATCGGCCTCAACGACCGCCCGGTGGACCTGATTCGCGAGGGCGTGGATTGCGTGTTGCGCGGCGGCCTGGCCCTGGACGAATCGCTGGTGGCGCGGCCCTTGGCGATGATGGATCAAATCACCTTGGCCAGCCCCGCCTACCTGGCGCGCATGGGCGTGCCCGAGACCCTGGACGACCTGGCCCGGCACCAGATGGTCGAGTACGTTTCCAGCGCCAGCGGCAAACGGTTTGGCTTGGAGTTTGAAGTGGGCGGCGAACTGCGCGCGGTCAACCTGCCCAAGGTGGTCGCGGTCAACGGTGCGGATGGCTACTTTTGCGCCTGCGAGGCCGGGTACGGGTTGATCCAGGCCCCGTACTATCACGCCGTGCAACGCTTGGCCCTGGGCGCGCTGGTGGAAGTACTGCCGCAGGTGGCCGTGCCGAAAATGGCGCTGACCGCGCTGTACCCGCCGCATCGCCAGTTATCACAGCGGGTGCGGGTGTTTGTGGATTGGCTGGTTGAGCTGTGCGCCACGCCGGGTACCGGGTTGCAACGTTAAGGCGCAAATCGGTCAGTTTGCCTTCCGAATCCCTCTGTTGGTCATAGCGGCTGGTGCCTTTGGCTGCCTGGACTGCATCCTCATTGTCGATATCAAGGTGCTCGACAAACACATCGGCAATGGCCTGTGTTCGTGCGCTTGCATAGCTCAGGGGCACCGGCAGTGGGGCGGCTGCGGGGGCGGCGTTGAGCCATTGAGCTTGGCCGACGCGGGTGGGGGTGAACTTTTCTATCGGATAGACCCGGTTGGAGGTGCGCTGCCGTTGCTGGGTCAGCTCGGTGCCTGGAACCCCGGTAATGGCCCCCTGTTTCAAATCGATTTTATAAACGGTTTCACCTGCCACGCCGGTGGCTTTAACCAGCAGCGTTTGGTTTTTTTCTTCGAGTGTTCTGCCGAATAAGCCCGTACCCAGTGTGTAGGTATTGTTTTGATAGAACTCGAGCTTGGCGTATTCCAGGTTTTGCCTGTCGGGCAGCGGCAGTTGAGCGATCAGGTGTTTGATCGTCGCAGTGATGCCTTTTTTGCGCGAGTCGATCGCCTGATTGAATTGCTCGTTGAACGTGGCGTTTACGTCGAGTGCGACGAGCGTACGTTGCCGCTCAGGGCTGAGGGGGAATGGCCATGACAGCCCGCCGCCGAAACTGCCCAAGGGATGTTCCAGGGCTCTGTTGAACACGGCCCCTGCCAGGGCCGTCAATGCAAAGTGGCTGGTGGGTAGCGCCAGGCCTCGGGACCGGAGGTAATCCAGCAGGGTAACGGAGGCATCGGCTTGGCTGCGCTCCGGTGAAGCGGGGTCGATGATCATGGCCGTTGCTTTCAACGCTGCCAGGATCGCCTGGGGCGTTGCGTTTTCTCCCAAGCGTGTGGCGATCTCATTGAGTTTTTGCCCCAGGGTTTTGAGGTTTAGTCTGTCGCCCAGCAGGCGTGGCAGGCCATCGCTGAATCCGGCGTCGGACGAGCCAAAGCGTTTTATCGTCTGTAAGATACGAATTTGCCGACCCGATGCCTCGCATGTTCGGCGATCATTCAGTGCATACACTTTCAGCTTCAGGACCCCGTCATGACCCAAAAGCAACGCTTGAAATACTCGATTCTGATTTCCCTGGTGGTACTGGGATCGATGTTCGGCCTGTCCTACCTGCAGAACACCGGGGCTATCAGCGAAAAAACCTTCCAGTACATCGCCATTGCGATTGCCGTGGTGGTGGTGGTGATCAACGGCGTGATGCGTCGCAAGGTCAAGCCTAACCTCTGAGTCAGGCGCGGCCTTCGAGCACTTTGGCGGCCTCTTCATGGAGGCTGTAGCTCTTGTCGGTGTTGAGGGTGATCACGCCCTCGCTGCACAGGCGCTTGAGCACCTCGCGCACACTGAGAAACGACAATGGAATGCCCAGCTCGAGCAAATGGCTGTGCACGCCGCGCACCCCAAGGGTGCGCTGGTTGCTGGCGGCGGTGAGCAGGGCATCGATGACCTTCAGCCGAATCAGGCTGGTACGCAAACCAAAACATTTGAGCAAATGGCGGATACGCTGGTTGCCTTGCTGTTCGGGCGTTTTACCGAACGCTTGCGCGCCGCTGCCGAAATTGGCATCGGCGGCCGTTGAATGTCCTTCCGTGGGCACTGTCGGGTTGTACATGCAAAAACTCCTTATCAGAGCCTGATCAGGAAAATGATGGCGCTCTTAGTAACTAAGACGAACGAGCGAGCGAAATCATGAAGTGAAGGATGTAGAAATTTTGTCGGTATCGGTTTTGTCACACAGCCATCGCCCTGAATAAACCGCGCTGGCGCTAAATTCTTCCCGGTTGATTGCGTTCTTACGGTGGGGTGGTTGCCCCTTGTGAGGGTGTTCAATTTGACGGTGGAGTCTGCGTGATTATTTCCAATCGGGTGTCCAGGGTATGTGTGACGGGTGTGTTGCTGGGGCTGAGCCTGGCCGCATCGGCGCGGGAGCAGGTGGCGCAGGCGTCGGCGGATATCCGGCGCACCAGTTTCGGCGTGCCGCACATCCGCGCTGACGATGAGCGGGGCCTGGGCTTCGGCATCGGTTACGCCTATGCCCAGGACAACCTGTGCCTGCTGGCCAATGAGGTGGTCACGGTGAACGGCGAGCGGGCCAGGTACTTCGGCCCCGAACAGGCGACCCTCGAAGAGCGCAACAACCTGGCCAGTGATGTGTTTTTTACCTGGCTGAATTCGCCGGGTGCGGTTGCCGCGTTCTGGAAGGCGCAGAGCCCGCAGATCCAACAGCGTATCGAAGGCTACGTCGCCGGTTACAACCGCTACCTGAAAGAGCAGGGCGCCCCCGCGCAGTGCCAGGCGACGTGGGTGCGGCCACTGGTTGCCGAGGATCTGGTCAAGCTGACCCGCAGGCTGTTGGTCGAAGGCGGTGTCGGCCAGTTCGCCGAAGCCCTGGTCGGCGCCACGCCACCTCACGCCACCGCCGCCGTGCACACCGGCGCCAAGGCCTTTGAACTGGCCGCGGCCAATCAACAACGCTTCAGCCTGGACCGCGGCAGTAACGCGGTGGCGGTGGGGCGTGATCGCTCGTTCAACGGGCGCGGCATGCTGCTGGCCAACCCGCATTTTCCCTGGGTAGGCGGCATGCGGTTTTATGAAATGCACCTGACCATTCCCGGGCAACTGGATGTGATGGGCGCCGCGTTGCCGGGCTTGCCGGTGGTGAACATCGGCTTTAACCAACACGTGGCGTGGACCCATACGGTAGACACGTCCAAGCATTTCACCCTGTACCGATTGACCCTGGACCCCAAGGATTCCACGCGCTACATGCTGGATGGCAAGTCCGTTGCAATGGATAAAACTTCGGTGAACGTGCAGGTCAAACAACCCGACGGCAGCGTTAAAGCGGTGAACCACACGGTCTACAGCTCACTGTTCGGCCCCGTTGTGCAATGGCCCGGCAAGCTCGATTGGGACCGTCACACGGCTTTCAGCCTGCGCGACGCCAACCTCGGCAATGACCGCGTGCTGCAACAGTGGTACGCAATGAACCGCGCGGCCAGCCTCAAGGCGTTGCAAAACTCGGTGCACACCCTGCAAGGCATCCCGTGGGTCAACACCCTGGCCGCCGACGACCAGGGCCAGAGCCTGTACATGAACCAGTCGGTGGTGCCCAACGTCAACGCGGCCAAACTCGCGCAATGCAGCGACCCACGCGCCGGCGTGCAACTGATCATGCTCGACGGCGCTCGCAGCGCCTGTGCCTGGGACATTGACCCGCGCGCCGCCCAGCCCGGCATCTTCCCAGCCGAACAATTGCCGCAACTGGAACGCACCGACTATGTGCAGCATTCCAATGATTCCGCCTGGATGGTCAACCCCCAGGCGCCGCTTGCCGGGTTCTCTGCGGTGATCAGCCAGGACAACATCAGCCTTGGCCCGCGCGCGCGGTTTGCCCTGCAACGCCTGCAATCCCTGGCCAAGCAGCCGATCACCGTTGCGGACCTGCAACACATGGTGATGGACAACGAGGTGTACCTGGCCGGCCAGGTCATGCCCGACCTGCTGCAGTTCTGCGCCAGACAACTGGGCACCGATGCGCAGGCGTTGAAGCCGTTGTGTGCCAGCCTCCAAACCTGGGACCGGCACGCCAACCTCGACAGCGGCATCGGCCTGGTGCACTTCATCAACTTGATGGAACACCTGCAGCAACTCCCCGACGCCTGGCGCGTAACCTTCGACCCGGCGCAGCCCCTGACCACACCTCGCGGCCTGGCCATCGACCGCGAACCCGTGGCCAACGCCTTGCGCGAAGCCATGCTGGCTTCCACGGCCGACGTCGCCAAACGAGGCCTTGGCGCGCAGAGCCACTGGGGCGATGTGCAACGCTCCGGGCAAACCCCGATCCACGGTGGCCCGCAGGAACTGGGCGTCTATAACGCGATGCAAACCGTGCCCCGCGCCGACGGCAAGCGCGAAGTCGTCAGCGGCAGCAGCTACCTGCAAATCGTCACCTTCGACGACAAGGGCCCCCAGGCCCAGGGCGTACTGACGTTCTCCCTGTCCAGTAACCCCGCGTCGAACTATGCCAAGGACCAGACCCAAGCGTTCTCCGAGAAAAAACTGCGTTCGCTGCCCTTCACCGAAGCCCAGATCAAGGCCGACCCGCACTATCAATTACAGCGCATCCAGGAGTAGGCCATGCACGCAAACCCTTGATGCCGCTGCGAAATATTTTTGAAATCAAGGGGTTGCAGGCATTGGCAAATGAGTACATAATGGCGCCCATCGAACGCAACGAAGCATTAAAAACTTCAATGTATTCAATGAGTTAGAGTAGAGGTAGGGCTTTTTGGCCCACTCAAGTTTTTATGCGGTGAGTGCCAGTGGTAAAGGCATTGATCGTTTGAGGCCGAGTAGCAAAATGGTTATGCAGCGGATTGCAAATCCGCCTACGCCGGTTCGATTCCGACCTCGGCCTCCACTCTTAAAAGCCCCGCAGCGATTGAGCTTGCGGGGCTTTTTTTATGCCTGCGGATTTTGTTCGGCGTGTGGATTGGGACAATCCTGGGACACCGACACCGTTTGCATGTCCCAAGGCTGATCGGCAAAATCCGCTGCATGGCGACTATCGAACAGCGTCCCAATGGGACATGGCGGACCAAGATCCGCAAAAAAGGATACCCGGCACTTTCGGCTTCGTTCGACATGAAGGCGGAGGCACAGCGGTGGGCTTCTGAAATCGAGGGGGATATGTCGCGCAAGCGCTTCGTCGATACCAGGGAGGCCGAGACCACTACTGTTGCGAAGGCTTTTGAGCGCTATGCGCGGGAAGTATCTGCGCAGAAGAAGGGGGCTCGCCAGGAGCTGACCCGGATAAAAACGTGGTCCGAGGGGAGGTATGGCGGTAAGTCGCTGGCCGAGCTACGGTCATCTGACCTTGCCGAGTACCGCGATTCACGACCCAGGTAGCTGGCTATGCCGAGCAGGCCGGCGGCCTGACTGGCATCATGTTTGCCAACACTCCGTGCCCAAACAACCTTGGCCCCAACGTCTATAACTGCACGGACCGACAGACTGCAGCGCAATACGACTGGATTCTTGTTACGCCTTATCAAAATTCCTGGGTAGATTATGGCGGCGGTACGTTTGGCGCCGTTTCCTACTACAAGGATACAGACGGGATTGTTCACCTTCGTGGCGCGATCAAGTCTGGGACCGTGCCAAGCATTGCGTTTGTCCTGCCGCCAGGATTCCGGCCTGCCAGTACTTCCTACCACGCTTGCGTGTCCAACAACTCATTTGGGTTTGTGGCCATTACGCCAGGTGGGAGCCTGACGCCGCAGGTTGGTAGCCCTGTCTACGTGTCGCTTGATGGGATCTCATTCAGAGCAGCATGACGAAGTCGGGCGCCCGCTTTCCATTTTGGGTAGGCGGGCAGCCCAATGCGCGCGGCGTAGCAAGCATGGAATGTTACAAGCAAATACTGTAAATTTCGGCCCTCTCGGAAAAGCTATTCAGAAAATCGAAGGTGCCTATGGATATGAGTCAGCGGAAGACAACTTCAGTAAGTTCCAAGCGTTGGCGGTATAAATCTCCGATAGTTATTGTTTTCGCTATTTTTGCAATTAGCCTTGTTCCAACGCTTCTAACTATATTCCCATGGCCATCAGCGAAAGTTGAGCCTGTTCAGGAACTTCGAAAGCTTGAGGCTTTCCCTGACATGTGGATTGGTAGTCCTATTGATGTTGACAAGAACTATGCGAAATTTGAGAAGTGGTATTCCGATAACCTGGGCCTTCGGGATTTAATGATTCGTGGAAAAAACGAACTGGACTATCAGCTATTTAGATCGTCGTCGAGAGTGTATTTCGGTAAGCACAATGAGATCTACGGTAGAAATCTTATTGATCGACAAATTCCAGCAATGGAGACGATGTTAAGAACCCAGGAAAACAGAGATATTATTCATCATGGGATCGTAGAGTTTTCCGATGGAATGAAGGCTCTAGGCGTTACTGTGTTGGTTGTGACTCCGATGCAGAAGCCGTATTTCTATAGTGGCCGTCTTCCTTTTTTTGCGCCCGCTCTACCGGTGAAAACTAACTTCATGAAGCTTTACAAGGATCTGATGGCTGATCCTCGGTTGCACATGGTGAATGTCTACGGCATTTTGAGTGCGATCAAAGACGACTATAAAATATTTTATTCGCAGGACTTCCACTGGACTGAGGCTTCTGCGCTCTCGGTCTCTAAAGAAGTGGTCAACCGAATCGCCGCGCTTGAGGGTGCTGGCGATAAATGGGATCACGCCATAAAGATTGAAGAGAAGCCCTACGTCGGCTCTGATGCAAGATTTTCGGCTCGCCTCGATTCTTCGCGCACAGTCACAGAGCCATTTATCGTTACTGATTGGCCCGTGGTTCATAAAAAAATACAGCTCGACCCTAAAGCCACGGGCTTTGAATTTGAGACGGATGACTTGACTGATAGTGGGCTGCTGCCCGCTACTTGTTTGTATGGGAATAGCTTTAGTGATGGGATGATTCAGTCGGGTATTTCTGAGTATTTCCAGAAGTTTACGAAGATTGATCGAGGCAGGCCATTATCTGATATGCCTAATCTAGTTGTTGGCAGGTGTAAGTATTTGGTCGTCCAGATGCTGGATATCTCTACTGGCTACTGGATGTCTTACAAAAAGTAGCGCTCCAGCCAACACAAGAAATCACAAAGAGCATTCGTATTATGGTTTTCTCATCACCAGCATTTCTGTTTATATTTTTCCCTTTGTTTTATGGGCTGTACTTTCTAACGCCTAAGTCGCTTAGGAATGGCCTGGTGCTTGTCGCTAGCTTCGCATTCTATGCGCTTGGAGCTGGAGCCCTTACGCTGGTAGCGATGCTATTGCTGCTTCTTAACTGGATGGTGGCGGGGGGCGTTATCTCGGCTGCTTGATTCAGATAATAAGGCGCGCGCCGCAATGCTGTTGTTTGTTCTTGCAGTTGTCGCGAACCTTGCGCCTCTAATATTCTTTAAATATTTAATATTCTTCGCGCAGGTAGTAAGCGATGCGACCGGTATTTCTGCGCTATCCGTAGTGGGCGGCTGGAATATTGCTCTGCCGCTTGGGATATCCTTTTACACGTTCCACTTTATTTCATACCTCGCTGATGTTTACCGTCGGCAAATTTCCCCTGAAAGAAGCCTGCAAAAGTTCGCTATTTACATATTCCTGTTCCCCCACCTTATCGCCGGTCCCGTGGTTCGATTCTCCGAGGTCAAACAGCAACTAGACGTAAAACGCCGGGCCCTGGTAAGCAGCGACATCTTTTGGGGTATGGTGATTTTTGTTATCGGCCTTGCAAAGAAGATTCTGATTGCCGATCCGTTAGGCTCTGTTGTTGATGCCGTGCATGCGCCAGGGCATGTGCTTACCACGTACTCGGCATGGCTGAGTGCATTCTGCTATTCCTTCCAGATCTACTTCGACTTTTCCGGATACACAGACATGGCCATAGGCATGGCCAGAATGATGGGGTTCCGCTTCCCTCGAAACTTCAACCGCCCTTACGCCGCTCACAGCGTCACCGAGTTCTGGCAGCGCTGGCACATGACGCTGTCACGTTGGTTCCGCGACTATGTCTACATCCCGCTGGGCGGGAACCGCACCACCTCATTCAAGACGTACCGCAACCTGTTCATTGTGTTTGGCCTGTGTGCGCTTTGGCACGGTGCTGCCTACACGTTTCTCATATGGGGCTTCGGGCATGGGCTCCTGATCGCCCTGGAGCGCGCTGGAGCCTTGAAAACTCACAAGTGGAAGATGGCCAGCCTGCCCGTGTTCATCTTCGCGACTCTGCTGTGGGTGCCGTTCAGAGCGGAAAGCGTGTCTCAGATGGGGTCGTTCTGGCGAGCTATGACAGGTCTGGATTCCACCATTCCTTTCTGGTCGGCGGCCGATATGGGGCTTGCTGATATCAAGGTAATTTTCCTGCTCACGCTTTCCTTTGTGATCTGCCTTGTTGGCGACAAGCTGTTTTATCGTTTGCGTGGGCGCAGCTTCAAGATGCCTGTCACAGCAGGCCTCTATGTGTTCGTGCTTTATGTACTATCGTGTATTTCAGTGGTGGAGCGCGGATTCAATCCATTCATCTACTTCAAGTTTTGACGGGAAGGTGTACGTCGGCAGGACGCCGGGAAGGGTGGGGACAATCCTGGGACACTGGATGTCCCATATATCCCTGCATGGATATACAGCATGAGTTGCACAAAGCCAGTAAATACGGGTACTTGAGTCTAAAGGCCCAATGAAATAGGGGCCGGTTAACGGACTGCAAATCCGCCTACGCCGGTTCGATTCCGACCTCGGCCTCCACTCTTAGAAACCCCGTAGATTAACGTCTACGGGGTTTTTTATTGTCTGGGATTTGGTCATCGCTTTCGCAACCCTGTCTTTTTTGTTTGGAAATTTGGGACGCCTTTATCGGAATGGCGCCCCTCGATTGGACGTAGCATTGTGCTCAAGAGTAAGGGGCTTGAGCATCCACTAACGTCCGATTCTGTTGAAAAAGTCGTAGTTACGGTGCAGTTCCCGGCAACTCCTGGCACCACTTGATGGAACGCAACGCTTCCTCGGCAGGCACAAGCGCGTAGCGCGAGTAAAACATTGCTCCACTGAAACGACGGCCGTCGACTTCACCCAAGGTCTGCCCATCCGTGAAGTCGACGGTGCTGAGTTGATCGGCGATGTAATACACCTTTCCATTTTCGACGGTGATATCGAAACGCTTGTTAACCATACCGCTGATGATGGGGGGCGAGGTGGAGGCGACGCTGTGCTTGCCGGCGGGAATGCCGGCCTTGAAAAAACTACCGGAAGGCAAGCTGCCGATGGCGCGGCCATCGACCTGAATGGTCGGGGCCACCCCATTACCGATGCTGGCCGAGGTGCGATAGAAGTACACCGTGGCCTCATCCGCACGGGGTTCAGCCGGTGATGTGAAGAACGGTTGGCCTTTGAGGTCCGGACCGCCGATGCAGCCGGTCAGTGAGGCCAGGGCGGCGAACAGGCCGACCCAGAGTAGCGTACAGCGCTTCATGGCATGAAATTCCTTGAACGTGGATCAATGGGCGTCGGGTTCGATGACTGTCACCGTTACCGGATTCAGATCTTGCACAGCCCTTTACCGAAGTCAGTGGCATCAGAACTCGGCCAAGGCGCAAAACCGCTCTTCGGCGTCAGATTCACGATGTTGCGGTCCTTGAGCATCGGGTACTTGCGCTTGAGCGCCTGCACCGTGTCCTCGGCGTTGTTCACGTTGGACAGGCAAAAGCGCAGGGCATCGGCGCGCAGATCGCCGATATAGAGGGTTTCCCGGCCTTCACCGAGAAAACCGCAGGCACAGGGCGCGGCATCGATTTTCCGGCGTAATACACGTAATGCCACTGCGTGTACTCATACTCTCCAGGCGGCACTTCATACATGAAGTAATGGCCCAGCACAGAGGGTGATGGCTGATCATCTTCATTGCCCAGCGTCGTCAGCCGTATTGCGGTACCGGGTGCTCCCTGTTGGTCGATTTCAACCACCAGCCCATGGGGCTGCATCATCGGAAAGCTCTCACCAATCGCACCCATGATGATCGCCTTACTCGGGTCCGGTGCGTGCTTACCGTCGTAGCGTGATGTAGCGCACCCGGACAGGAGGGTTGCGCAGAGCGCGACCGCGCCCCAGACGAGATGTTTACTGCTGACTTTCCCTAGCATTGGTCTTTTTTCCGATCAGTAATCTTGCAGTTCGTAGATCCCAGCTGAGCGAACCGAAAACGCGCAAACACAGTTCCACGTTGCCGGCTCGTCCGGTCCTATTGCCCAGCAAGAAAAGCCGTGCCGGTAATGGATAGGTCGCATGCCTGGATGATCGCCCAGCGTGATGCCGTGCCCGAAGGTTCGGTTATCAGCAGGGCGCTCGATAATAGCTTGAAACACTGGCCAGCGCTGTCCCGCCACCTCGATAACGGCGCCGTCCCCATTGACAACAACTGGGCTGGGAACCAGATCCACCCCGTAGATTAACCTCTACGGGTTTTTTTATGGCTCATCGAAAATGGCCGGTCATGGATCAACCATCCCCCTCAGACCGGATGATGCGCTGAGATTTGGCTTCAGCCGCGTACCGATCAAGCTTTTCCTGTTGAGCCGTCAGCAGCGCACATATCTTCGCCAGGGTCGCTGCCGTTGACGGCGGGCTGCCCGCAGTCGGCATCGCTGTCAGCTCTACCACCGCCCATCCGACAATCGCCGCCGCATCTTCCAGATCGTAAAACAACGCCTGTTGCGCGGTTCTGGGGCCGTCGAGGCCTTGTATCAACTTTTTCATCTACGGCTCCGCTGGGGATGTTCAGGCCATTGGCCGCTGGGGAGGGGCACGGCGGTGCGTGCTTTTAGCCTGCGATTAATCCGGGCAAAGAAAAGCCCGCGTTGGGGAGCGCGGGCTAAAGGGGATGTTCACTAGAAGCTGGGTTCACCCTAGGCGCTCGTCTGTGAAAGCTTCGTGAAAGCCTCGCAATTATTTGAACGAGAAGTGTATGGCTGGATTCGACCCTGGCTGTACGGGGCATCGGGCGGCTTAACCCACTACTGTCGCAGGCCTCTCACAGCGTTTGGGTGCCGCCTCATGTTCATGTCTACCAGCCTGCTCTCAGCCTTCGTGCTGTTCGCCTTCGTGTCTTCGATCACGCCCGGCCCCAATAACACCATGCTGTTGGCTTCGGGGGTCAACTTCGGGTTCCGCCGCTCGATGCCTCATGCGCTGGGGATCAGTATCGGGTTCATGCTGCTGGTGATTTCGGTCGGCCTGGGGTTGGGAGAAGTGTTCAAGGTGTTCCCTTGGGCCTATACGCTGTTGCGCTACGTCGGCGCGGCGTATCTGCTTTACCTGGCGTGGAAGATCGCCACGGCGGGGGCGCTGTCCGACAGCCACGATGAACACGCAAAACCCATGACGTTCCTGGGCGCGGCTGCGTTCCAGTGGGTGAACCCCAAGGCCTGGATCATGGCGTTGGGAGCGATTACCACCTATACGCCCGCTGAGGGCTATGTCACCAACGTGCTGGTTATCGCCCTGGTTTTTGCCGTGGTGAACCTGCCCAGTGTGTGCGTGTGGGCAGGCTGTGGCAGCGGCTTGCGCAATGTGCTGAGCGAACCGCGCCGGCTAAGGGTGTTCAATGGGGCGATGGCCGGGTTGCTGGTGTTGTCGCTGTATCCGATGGTGTTTGCCAACTAACGGTCAGACCGGCGAGATGGTCGCCAGCAAGCCGATGCCGATGGTCAACACCAAAAAGCCGAACAGGAATATTGCCATCTTGGTCATACGGCCTCCGAAGGGGAAGGAAGGGGGGATGTGGCCATTGTCCACCCGCGCGGCATTTCGATACAGGCGCAGATAACAACTAAAAAACCATATCAGATGCGCTTCCCACCGTTCTGCTGCGGGCTTTGGCCGGTTGTGCGTTTGTCGAGATCAGGGCGTGAGACAGCCAATGCATTTGCCCCTAAGATGACGCCCATCGCATCAACAATAAAAGTGGGCCAACCCTCGATGGAAAGACGTCAATTCAGCGGTGGCATGAAGGGCAAGAACCTGCGCTACCTCAATGAAACCTCGCAGCCGGCGTCGGTCAGCCGCGTGGGCTTCCTGTTGCTCGAACACTTTTCCCTGCCGGCCTTTACCCAGACCCTCGACACGCTGGTCACCGCCAACCTGCTGCGCCCCGAGCTTTTCGCCTCGCGCACCTACGGTTGCGACGAGGGTGAAGTGATCAGCGACCTGGGCCTGGTCATTCGCCCCGATGCACGCCTGGATGCCGATGCGCTGCATGAAGTGGACTTGCTGGTGATCTGTGGCGGGTTCCGCACCGAACTCAAGGCCGGCGAAGGCTTCATCCAACTGCTGCGCAGCGCTGCCGAACAGGGTATCCACCTGGCGGGGTTGTGGAACGGCGCCTGGTTCCTCGGCCGCGCCGGGCTGTTGCAGGATTACCGCTGCGCCATCCACCCGGAACACCGTCCGGCATTGGCCGAAGTGTCCAAGGCCACCCATGTGACCAGCGAACCCTACGTGATCGACCGCGACCGCCTGACCGCTTCAAGCCCTTCCGGTGCGTTCCATATGGCGCTGGACTGGATCAAGGGTCTGCACGGTAAAGCCCTCGTCGAAGGCATCGAAGATATCCTGGCCTTCGAAGAATCGCGCTACCGGCGCATCAAACCCACCGAAAACGTCAGTGTCAGCGCGCCCCTGCGTGAAGTGGTGAAATTGATGGATTCCAACCTTGAGGAACCCCTGGAGCTGGACCAACTGGCCGTCTACGCCGGTCGCTCGCGCCGCCAGTTGGAGCGCTTGTTCAAGGAGCAACTGGGCACCACGCCGCAGCGCTACTACATGGAGTTACGCGTCACCGAGGCCCGCCGGTTGTTGCAGCACACCGAGCTCTCGCAGGTGGAAGTGCTGGTGGCGTGCGGGTTCGTGTCGCCGAGTCATTTCAGCAAGTGCTATAGCTCGTACTTCGGATATCGCCCCTCCAAAGAGAAGCGGTTGGTCAAGTAAAGTGCTGGTTGATCCATGCACTCCAGCATGGCCTTTTCAAGGAAGACACATGTCTCTTACGCTTTCGGATCGTTATCGCGGCTGCCTGCTGGGCCTGGCCTGCGGCGATGCAGTCGGTACCACCGTCGAGTTCATGCCTCGTGGCACATTCACTCCGCTTACCGATATGGTCGGAGGAGGGCCGTTCAACCTCAAGCCCGGCCAGTGGACGGACGACACCTCGATGGCGCTGTGCCTGGCGGAAAGTCTGCTGCACAAAAAAGGTTTTGACCCGCGGGACCAGATGGGCCGCTACCTGAATTGGTGGAAGTGGGGATACCTGAGTTCCACCGGCGATTGCTTTGATATCGGCATGACGGTTCGCCAGGCGCTGGCGACATTTGAGACCACCGGCGACCCGTTTGCAGGCTCAACGGACCCGCGTTCGGCCGGTAATGGTTCGATGATGCGTCTGGCCCCCGTCGTGTTGTTTTACTTTCCAGACCCGGTAAATATTCGTGCCTACACCCTCCAGAGTTCGCGAACTACCCACGCGGCGCAAGAGGCGCTTGAGTGCTGCCTGGTACTTGCGCAGGCGATCAGCAACGCGCTGCGCGGCGAGCCAAAGGATGACGTGTTGCGCTTATCCAGCGCAGGATTGTCCGCGCCCAAAGTCATCGCCATAGCGCATGGCGAATATCGCAGCAAGTCGACAACCGAGATCACTGGAACAGGGTATGCAGTCGCGTCCTTGGAGGCAGCGCTGTGGTGTTTCCACCACACTGACAGTTTTGCCGAGGCAGTGCTCGGCGCGGCAAACCTTGGGGATGACGCCGATACCACTGCGGCAATCGTGGGGCAATTGGCGGGCGCTTACTACGGTGTTCAAGCTATCCCTGCTGATTGGACAAACAAACTGTGGCTGCAGGATGAAATCGAGGGCATTGCTGACGCGCTATTGAGCGCGTCCGCGCACCCTGGGCAAGCGCCCACGCTTTAAGGCGTCGCGCGCAGGCCCACCTCTTTCAAAACCGATCCAGCCGATACGGCCCTGGCGCCGGCACATCTGTTTGCCCAACGTCGGCACACGCCAGTTGCCCTATCATTTCTGCCGTCACCGCCGCCTGCGTCAACCCCAAGTGCTGATGACCGAATGCGAGCAGTACTTTTGCGTCACACACCCGGTCAATGACCGGCAGCGAGTCCGGCAGGGATGGCCGAAACCCCATCCACGGCGTTGCGTTCCGCACATTCAATTCCTCACGAAACAACCCCTGGCTCAACCGATGCAACTGCCAGGCGCGGGCCATGTTCGGCGGGCGCTCCAAGCCGGCGAATTCCACCGTGCCGGCCAGGCGCAGGCCGCCGGTCATGGGGGTCATGATGAATTTGCGTTCTAGCGAGGTGACGGCAAACGGCAGCCGCTGGTGCTCGTGGGGCAGCATCAAGTGATAGCCGCGCTCGGTGTCCAGCGGGATTTTTTTGCCGGTGAGGCAGGCGGTGAGTCGGGCCGAGTGGGCGCCGCAGGCGATGAGTACCTGGCGTGCGGTGAGAGTGCCCTGGTCGGTCGTCAACACCACGCCATCAGCGTCAACCCTTGCATCGCGCACCTGACGCGTGACGAATTGCACGCCGCTGGCCTTGGCCGCTTCCACCAGTTCGCATAGCACGTGGTAAGGGTCGACAAAATGCCCCGTCGCGGGAAAAACAGCCCGCCCAGGACCTGCTCGCTTAACTGCGGCACGGCCTTGCGAATGGCCTCGGCGGGCCAGAAGTCCACCGCCACATGTTGTTGGCGCATTCGTTGTTGCAAGGCGTCGAGGGCGGGACGCGAGTCGGCCCGTTCGTACACCAGCAGCGAGCCCTCTTCGCGCAACAGTTCAGAACGATGGATGCTGGCCAGCAAACGCTGCCAGGCGCCGAGGCTGCCTTCGTTCAACGCGCGAATACCCACTACGGTGCGCTGGTATTGCGTCGCACGCAGGTTCAGCAACAGCCGCACAAACCAGGGCAGGGCGCGAGGCAGGTATTTCCAGTCCAGGCGCAAAGGGCCCATGGGGTCGGTGAGCATGGCGGGCAAGCGCTTGAGGATCGACAGGTCGGCGATGGGAAACACCTGTTCCGTCGCCAGGTGGCCGGCGTTGCCATAGGAGGCGCCTCTGCCGGGCGCCTGCGCGTCGAGCACCATCACCCGCCGACCTTGGCGCGCCACCTGCAAGGCACAGGCAACCCCGATAATACCGGCGCCGACCACGACGAAATCTTCGGCCATGGCCTATACCTCTCTCTGGCCGTCGCGATGGCCGCAGAGCAAGTGCCGACCGCTCAACAGCGTGCCTGTCAAAGTCATGAGAGCGTCCTGGAAAAACACAGTTGGCCGCAGTGAACAGCACAGCGGCGCCTAAACAATCAGCCGACGTTCTGTTCCGCCGACCAGTTGGCGTACCACTGGCGGAACAGCGCGTACTGGGTTTCGGCATAGCGGCGCTGGGCGTCGCTGAGCACGTCGGTTGCATTGAAATGCAAGTCGTAGCCGGTGTCGCCGTTGAGCACCATCAAGTGTTTGTAATACAGCACCAGGTCACCGCCTTCATCGAAGGACGACAAGACCGCCAACGCGGCCTCCAGCTCATGCGCCTGGCGCCGGGCCGTGGCATCGCCCCTGGCCGCCTGTTTGCTCAGGGCCACCAGTTGCAGCACTTCCCGTGGCAGCGCGTTGCCGATGCCGGTGATTGCGCCGGTGGCGTTGCAGTTGACGAAGCCGTGTACCACCTGGGTGTCGACGCCGACCATCAGGGTCACGTTATCGTCCTGGGAGGTGATGTGTTCGGCGGCGTATCGCAGGTCGGCGCCGCCGCCGAACTCTTTGAAGCCGATCAGGTTGGGGTGTTCGCGACGCAGCTCGAAGAACAGATCGGCGCGGGTGGCGAAGCCGTAGTACGGGCTGTTGTAGATCACGGCCGGCAGCTTGGGCGCGGCTTTGAGGATCGCCGAGAAGTGGGCCTTTTGCGCGGTTGCAGAGGCGCCCCGGGACAGCACGCGCGGAATCACCATCAGGCCGTGTGCGCCAACCTTGGCGGCGTGGGCCGCATGGGCCTGCGCTTCACGGCTGTTCACCGCGCCGGTGCCGACGATGGTCGGCACCCCGGCCGCCACCAGACGCGCCACGCCTTCCTGGCGCTGGGCCTCGGTGAGCAACGGCCAGTCGCCCATGGAACCGCAATACACCACGGCGTTCATGCCGATATCGACCAACTCGCGGCCCTTGGCGACCAGTGCGTCGAAGTCCGGTTGGCGCGCGGTGGTGCACGGGGTCATCAGCGCGGGGATACAACCGGTGAAGATGTTATCGCTCATGGTTCCAGCTCCGTTCAATCAAAGGAGGGGGCTCAGATGCCCCAGGCAAAAGGGTCTTGCTCGTCGATCAGCAGGGTGCTGTCGGCGGTCATGTAGGCGCGGCCGGTAATCAGGGGAATGACGCGCTCGCCCGCCCACTCAAACCGGCCTTCGAATTGGCTGCCGGTGATGCTGGCCTGTCTCCAGGTCTGCCCTTCGACGAGCTTGCCGTCGGCGGCCAGGCACGCCAGTTTGGCGCTGGTGCCGGTGCCGCACGGCGAGCGGTCGTAGGCTTTGCCGGGGCACATCACGAAGTTGCGGCTGTCGGCGTGGGCGTCGTCGGCGAACAGTTCGATATGGTCGATCAGCGCGCCGTCCGCGCCACCGATGCCCTGATCTTCCAGGGCCTTGAGCATCGCCCAGGTGTAATCAGTGAGGGCGTCGACGTTGCTCATCTCCAGCGCCTTGCCGTGCTCGGACACCAGGAAGAACCAGTTCCCGCCCCAGGCGATATCGCCATGGACCGTGCCATGCCCCGGCACCCGCACCGGCACCTGTTGGCGATAGCGATAGGCGGGCACATTGCGCAGGGTCACGCTGCCATCTTCGTGCAAAGTGGCCGCCACCGGGCCCACCGGGGTGTCGATGCCGTGTACGCCCGGCTGGATGCGTCCCAGGTGGTACAACGACGCGATCAGGCCGATAGTGCCGTGGCCGCACATGCCGAGGTAACCGGCGTTGTTGAAGAAAATCACCCCACAGGTTGCCTCCGGCGTCACCGGCGCGCAGTACAACGCGCCGACCAGTACCTCGTTGCCACGCGGTTCGAGCAGGCAGGCGCGGCGCCATTGGTCGTGTTCGGTGCGCAGGTTGTCGAGCTGCTCGGCGAGCGTGGCGCCCCTGAGCGCGGGGAAACCGTCCATCACCAGGCGCGTGGGCTCGCCGCCGGTGTGGGAGTCGATCACATGCAGTCGCTTCATAACGGGCTCCAGACGGTGGGTAGCGGGACGCTGGCCAGGCGGCAGTGGTCCTATCCTGAACGGGCGGGCGGTGGCGCGATTGATGTTTTTTGCTGACATCGATGACGAATTCAGCACAGTGCGCATCGCTCGACAGCACCGCCATGCATCGGGCAATCTGCTACGCGTCTAGGCGATCAGCAGGGGCTACACAGTGATGATGCACAGCGCATTTGCCGGCCTTTGCCAAGGCAGCGAGACGAGCCGCCCGCACGACATCCAGCAGTTGGTGGCCGGCGTGGCGCAGTTGCTGCCGATGCTGGATGCGATCCCCAACGCCGCCATTTTCATCAAGGACACACACGCGCGTTACGTCCTCGCCAACCGCACCCTGGTGCAACGCTGCGGCCTCAAGCAGTTGCAGCCGCTGCTGGGCAAGACCAGCGCTGACGTGTTCCCGGCGCCGCTGGGCCCGGGTTATACCGAGCAGGACCGGCGCGTGCTGCAGCAAGGTTTGGTGCTCGAAGACCAGTTGGAACTGCACCTCTACGGCACACGGGAACCCGGCTGGTGCCTGACCCGCAAATGGCCGTTATACAACCACCAAGGCCACATCATCGGCTTGGCCGGGATTTCCGTAGACCTGCAATCGGCCAGCGAAACCCACCCCGCGTATCAACGCCTGGCGGCGGTGGACGAGCACATCCGCATGCATTTCAACCGTCGCGTCACCCTCGGCGAACTGACGCGCATCGCCGGTATTTCAGTGGCGCAACTGGAGCGTTACTGCAAGCGCGTGTTCCACCTCACCCCCCGGCAAATGATCCAGAAGGTCCGGCTGGACCATGCCCATCGCTTGCTGCACGGCGACCTGCCGATTACCGAGGTGGCGCTGCAGTGCGGGTATACCGACCACAGCGCGTTTACCCGGCAGTTCAAGGCCTCGACCGGGTTTACTCCGCGTCAGTATCGCCAGGCGACGCAGGGTTTGGCTTAGCAGAGCCATAACAATGCAACGAATGGCCCGCGTACCCCTCATATGTCTACGAGCGATTTTTTACAACGACAGGGACCAAGCTTATGACCGCGGCTGACAACAACCATGTGAACTGGCTGGTGGAACAATCGATGCTGCACGCAGCCCGCCAGCGCGCCAAGCTCTACTCCGGGCAAGGCAGGTTGTGGCAACAGCCCTTTGCGCAGACGCGACCGCGCGACGCTTCGGCGTTGTCCTCGGTGTGGTTTACCGCGTACCCGGCGTCGATTGTGACCCGCGAGGGCGGCACGGTGCTGGAGGCGCTGGGGGACGAAACGCTGTGGCACACCCTGTCGAAAATCGGTATCCAGGGCATTCATAATGGCCCGCTGAAAAAGTCCGGTGGCCTCAACGGCACACTGCATACGCCGACCATCGACGGCAATTTCGACCGCATCAGCTTCGAGATCGACCCGCAAATGGGCACCGAGGCGCAGTTGCAGGCGCTGACGCGCATGGCGGCGGCGCACAACGCGGTGATCATTGACGATGTGATTCCGTCCCACACCGGTAAGGGCGCGGACTTCCGCCTGGCCGAGATGGCGTACGAAGACTACCCCGGTCTTTACCATATGGTAGAAATCCGTGAGGAAGACTGGCACCTGCTGCCCGACGTGGCCGAAGGCCGCGACGCGCAGAACCTCAGCCCCTTGCAGGTGGACGCGCTGCGCGACAAGCACTACATCGTCGGCCAGTTGCAGCGGGTGATCTTCTTCGAGCCGGGCGTCAAGGAAACCGATTGGAGCGCAACCCAGGTGGTGATCGGCGTGGATGGAAAACCGCGACGCTGGGTGTATCTGCATTACTTCAAGGAAGGCCAGCCGTCGCTCAATTGGCTGGACCCCACGTTTGCCGCGCAGCAAATGATCATCGGCGACGCACTGCACGCCATCGACGTGATGGGTGCGAAGATCCTGCGCCTGGATGCCAACGGGTTTCTCGGCGTGGAGCGCAAGCTCGATGGCACGGCCTGGTCAGAGAGCCATCCATTGTCGATCACCGGGAACCAGTTGCTCGGCGGGGCTATTCGCAAGGCGGGCGGCTTCAGCTTCCAGGAGTTGAACCTCACGGTGGATGACATCGCCTCGATGTCCCATGGCGGTGCCGACCTGTCCTATGACTTCATCACCCGGCCTGCCTACCAACATGCGCTGCTGATGGGTGATGCGGAGTTCCTGCGCTTGATGCTGCGCGAGATGCATCGCCAGGGTATCGACCCCGGCTCGCTGATCCATGCGTTGCAGAACCACGACGAGCTGACCCTGGAACTGGTGCACTTTTGGACACTGCACGCCCATGACAGCTTCCTGTACCAGGGGCAGACCTTCCCCGGCAACATTCTGCGCGAGCACATCCGCGAGCAGATGTATGAACGCCTGACCGGCGAACATGCGCCGTACAACCTCAAGTTCGTGACCAACGGCGTGTCCTGCACCACGGCCAGCATCATCACCGCGGCGCTGGGTATTCGCGACCTGGAGGCGATTACCCCGGCGGACATTCAACAGATCCGCCAGATCCACCTGCTGCTGGTGATGTACAACGCCATGCAGCCGGGGGTGTTTGCCTTGTCCGGCTGGGACCTGGTAGGGGCATTGCCACTGGCGGCGGCGGACGTTGCGCATTTGATGCAGGACGGCGACACCCGCTGGATTCATCGCGGCGCCTATGACCTGGTGGACCTTAACCCCGACGCACACTTATCCGCCGGGCAGATGCCACGCGCCAAAAGCCTGTACGGCAGCCTGAACAGCCAGTTGCAGGACCCCGAGTCGTTTGCCGCGCAACTGCAAAAAATCCTCGCGGTGCGCCGCGCTTACGACATCGCCGCCAGCCGCCAGGTGCTGGTGCCGGATGTGCAAAACCCCGCCCTGTTGATCATGGTCCATGAACTGCCGGCCGGCAGAGGCACGCAAATCACCGCGCTGAATTTCGGCGCCACGCCGATCACCGAAACCGTGAACCTGCCGGATATTGCAGCGGGGATGGTGGTGGACATTATCAACGAGCGGGTGGAAGGGGACCTGACTGCGCAGGGGGAATTCACTATCACGCTGGATGCCTATGAAGGGCTGGCGTTGCGGGTGGTGAGCAATTCGCCGATCTGATAGTCACCGCCTTCCAACGGTGGGAACGGGGCCTTAGCCGACGCATGGGGCAGTTGATGCATCGCTACGGCACCAG
This sequence comes from Pseudomonas sp. S3_A03, assembly GCF_054668275.1. NCBI lineage: Bacteria > Pseudomonadati > Pseudomonadota > Gammaproteobacteria > Pseudomonadales > Pseudomonadaceae > Pseudomonas > Pseudomonas sp. S3_A03. The sequence continues at coordinate 1,259,386 of NZ_CP162753.1, read as the reverse complement.
TTCAGCGTTTGACAGGCCGTACTCCCCCAGCGAATAGAGCAAGGTCCCGTACCCCAGTTGGTCGTAGCCACCGCTGTTGGGACCATAATCCCCGCCACCGCCTTCCACCTGGGCTTTGTTCGCGAAGGCCTTCACGTTCGGTGCGCTGAGGCCTTCAAGCACCCCGTAGTGGTTGTAGAGCAGCTCCCAGATCGGACGGATTTCGCCTCGATGCTCGGCCGAGATGGTCGTCTGCTTGAACGCGCTGTTGGTGAAGGTGGTGAATGGCACATCCTGGCCCAGGTTGTATTTGGCCACGTATTCGGCGCCTTGCAGCACGCGGTTGTTCTGGTAACCGAACAGGTCATCGCCCTGGTTCCAGGCCATTTGGCAGAAGCTACCGAGCAAGGCGATGTCGAGCAGTGTGTGCGCCTGGTCGCGCCCGCTTTCCTGGACCTGGCCCAGGCCATTGCCGTAGAGCTTCCAGACCACGTGTTCAATGGAACCGTTGCCGGCGCCATGTTTGAAATAATTGACCGCTTCATCATAGATATCGCGACGGTCGGTCAGTACGCCGATGGCCAGCATCGCGTTCATATTGGCCAGGTCCCAGTTGGCCCAATAGTGGTCGACCAACGCGTTATTGTGATGCGCCAGGAAATCATGGTTCATCGGGTAGAAGACCGTGAGCATCATGCGCTGGAACTGCTGTAAGTCCGCCGCCTTCCACTTTGGATAACCGCGCAGTATTTCGGCGGCATTGGCGAGCTGGTATCCGTACAAACCGGCGGCGAGAAATCGGTCCGAAGTGCCCTCAATGGCGGTGAGGGTGGTGGACCACTGGTTCAACAAAGCGACGGCTTTGTCGGCATACGCAGGGTCGCCCGACAGCTGCCAGCGCAGGGCCAAGGCGTACGCGGCGGCTGCGTCGTTGAATAACCTGGCGTAGTTCTCCGGATGTTGGCCATCCGCGCCCCGGTACACCACCGCGACGGGGCTCGGGTTCCAGGCCAGCGATGCATGCCGGTTGGCGATCAATTTTTGCCAGCCGGCCAGCCACGGCTGGTTATGGTTGGCCAGTTTTTCGCGGATGCGCAGGAAGTCTTGCTGGGTCTGCAACAGGCCTGGGTGGACGAACGCGGAGGCTTGAGCACCGAGACTCAGCGAAAGCGCGCCGAGCAGCACGGCCCCGCGGGTTGTGCGCTTGAGGTTGCGCGTTGCCTTCAACGAAAAAATCATGCTGTGCTCGCCTTGATATGTGAGTGTTTACGCGGTGTAAACAGCAATACGTACAGCACCGGGATCAGCCCCAGCGTGACCAATGTGCCGAGCGCCAGGCCGCCCATCAGGGTGATCGCCATGCCTTCCCACAGCGGCCCGGCAAACAGCATCAGCGGCACCAGCCCGATGATGCAGGTCAGTTTGGTCATGACGATGGGGCGCAGGCGCTTTACGGCGGCGTTCACCACCGCCTCGTAAACCGGCAGGCCCTCGTGGAGTTCGGCCTCGATACGTTCCAGCAACAGCACGGCGTTGTTCACGATAATCCCTGCCAGTGACAGCAGGCCGAACGTGGCCATGAACCCGAACGGGTAACCAGTGATCAGCAGCGCAACTGCCACGCCGATCAGGACGAAGGGGATGGCGGAAACCACAATCAGCAACTTGCGAAACGAATTGAATTGCCAGACAAACAGCAACAGCATGGCGACCAGCGCGTGGGGCAGGTATTGCAGCAACGCCTGGTTGGCGTCCGCCGAGTCCTCGATCTCGCCGCCCAGTTCAATGCGATAGCCCGGCGGCAGCGCCAGTGCCGCCACCTGCGGCGCGAGTTGCTCGACGATGGACGTCGCCGTCAACGACGGGTTATGCCCGACCACGGTAATGGCGCGTTCCTGATTGCGCCGCATCAGCGTCGAGGGTTCGCTGGCCGCGACGATGCGGGCAACGGCCGCCAACGGCACGGGGGGCGAGCCGTCGGCCGGGTAGACCAGGATGCCGCGCAGATCGGGGGAGGCCTCGGTTGTCGTCGCAGGCTCGCGCACCACCAGCGGGACGCGGGTTTGTTTATCCTGCAATGCCGAAACCTGAATGCCGCCGAAGTGCAGTTGCAAGGCCTGGCCGATGGCTTGGGTGTCGACACCGGCGCGGCGCGCACTCTGCTGATCGACCTCGACGGTATAACGCGTCAGGCGAATGCTCCAGTCGTTGCGCACATCCAACGTGCCCGGCACTTCACGCAGGGCCTTTTCGATCTGGCCGGCCAGGCTGCGCAGTACCTGTTCGTCCGGGCCCAGCACACGATAGATCGCCACACCGGCCTCAGTGGTGCCCAGGGAAAAACGCTTGGGCTCGGCGCGCAGTTCCGGGTGTTGCTTGAGCAGATAGCGGCGGGTATTGGCGATCACCGCATCGATATCCGTACCGGGCTTGACGCTGACGGTGAAGTACGCGGTTTCCGGTGCGGGCAAAGGCGGGTTGAGGCCCAGCACGATTCGTGGCCCGCCGTCGCCGACATAGCCGATGCTGTCGGCTACCTGGGGCTCCTTGCTCAGCCACAGGCTGATCTCGCGCACGCTTTGCAAGGTCTTGAGCGAGCCGCTGCCGGGTTCCAGGCTGATGGGTACCTGGAACTGCAAGCGGTCCGATTGAGGCAGAAAGTCATAGGGCACGCGCATCAGTTCGAAGATCGCGGCGGCGAGTAACACCAGCATCGCCATCAGAAACAGTGCTTTGTGTTGCAACACGCGGCCGATGACCGCGCGGTAGCCTCGGTAAAAACCGCTGTCGTAACTGTCTTCCGACGCCTCGTGGCGCGCAGCCTTGGCGAAATACAGGCACAGCAGCGGCGTGACGGTGATACTCAACAGCCACGAGCCGAGCAGCGTCAACGCCAGTACGACCGCCAGTGAACGCAGGTATTCATTGGTGCTGGTCTGGCCGAGGAAGAACGGCGAGAACGCCAGCACGATCACCAACGACGAGGTCAACAGCGGAATCGCCAGGGTGCGCCCGGCGTCTTCGCAGGCCTGGCGACGGTCCTCACCGGCGTGGAGCCGGCGCTCGATGTCCTCGGCGATCACAATGCCGTTGTCCACCAGCAAGCCGAGCGCGAGGATAATCGCGGCAATCGACACGGTTTGCAGCTCGACCCCGAGCATGCGCATCGCAAGCAGCGTACCGAGGATGGTCAGCGGCACAATCGCGCCGACCACCAGCCCGGTGCGCCAGCCCAGAAACAGCATGACTACGGCCATGACGATGACCACCGTCTCGATCATCACGTGTTTCATCTTGGCCATCTGCTGGTCGACCACATCGGCCTGGAACGTCACCATATGGGCCGTGAAACCCAACGGCAGCTGCTGTTCCAGCTCGGCCAAGCGCTTGCGCAAGGCCATGCCGAATTGGTGCACGTTCTGTCCTGGCGCCATGGACACCGCCAGCACCACCGCGTCCTGGCCTTGATAGATCGCGGCGCTCTGGGGCGGGTCGGCAGCCATCACCGAGATCTGCGCGATGGCGCCGAGGGCCACCGATTGCGCGATGCCGTTGGCGCCGGGCAGTTGGATCGGCAATTGGCGCAGTTGCTCCACGCTGAGCACTTCGCCGGTCACGGTGAGGGTGGTGATCTGCCCGCCAATATCGGCAATACCGCCGGGCGCCAACACGTTCTGTTGCTGCACTTGCTGGAACAGCTGCTGCGGGGACAAACCCAGCCCCGCCAGGCGTTGCGGGTTGAAATCGATCGAGAGTTGCTGGTCCTGCACGCCGTGCAACGTCACCTGGCCGATGCCGGGCAACCCGCCCAATTGGTCGCGCAGGCGTTTCAACGGCCCGCGCATTTCGCTCATGCTGTAGCCGGGCGCGGTGACCGCAATGGAGGCGACGGCGACGCGTCCGAAATTATCATCGACAAAGGCCCCTGGGTGCCAGGTGGAAATCCGGCGCCGGCCTCGGCGACTTTATTGCGTACCTGCTGCCACAGCACGCCCAGGTCCTTGATTTCATCGCGGGCCGTCACCTGGATAATCACGCTGCCGGGGTGGACGGTAGTCACGATGTTTTTGATCTGCGACAGCTCGCGCAGTTTTTCTTCGGTAGGCCGGGCCAGCAACTCTTCGGCGCGTTCGCTGGGCAGGCCGGGGAATTGGATACTCACCAGTGCATCGCGGATCGTCACCGAGGGCTCTTCCTGGGTCGGGAAACTCAGGAATGTGGCCACGCCTGCGAGCAGGATCAGCAAGGCGGTGAATAACGTCAGGCGGCTCGCGCCCAGGGCGTGACGGGTCAGGTTGATCATTCGGGTGTGCTCAGACGGCTGGAGGGCGAGAGCAGGTTGACGGGCTGGCCGTCGGTGAGGAACGCGACGCCGGTGACGACCACTTGCTCGCCGTCCTTGAGGCCGTTGTCGATGGCGACACGGCCCTGGTCGATCAGGCCGATCCTGATCTCACGCAGGGCGACCTTGCCCTGGGCCGGGTCATAGACGAACACCTGCACCTGGCTGGCGTCGCCGCCCATGCGCAGCGCCTGGGTCGGAATCGACAGCGCGAGCGCGGCAGGGGTCGCCAATCGCACGTTGAGGTTCACGCCGCTGGGCAGCGCCAGGTCGCGGGCGTCCAGGCGAAAACGCGCGCTTTGCAACATGCCGTTCTGCGCGCGTGTCGACAGGCCCTCCAGCACCAGCGGCAGGGTCGATCCGGGCGCGGCCGGGTCGTTGGCGACGGCGTGGTCGCCAGGCTTGAGGCCGGCGGCCTGTTCCACCGGGACTTGCACGATGACCTGCAACGCGCCGCTGGCTTCCAATTCCATCACCACTTGGCCGGGCGATAACTCGCTGTACAACTGCGCGGGTCGTGCCACGACGCGACCGTCAAACGGCGCGATCAACTGGCCCTGGCGTTGGTCGCGTCGCACCAGGTCCAGGGCCGCTTCATCGGCGGCCTGCTGCGCTACGGCGGCCTGCCACGCGGCTTCGGCTTGCTCCACCGCGCTGGCCGCGACGCTGCCCTGGGCATACAGCAGTTGCTGGCGCACCTTGTTACGCTTGCGCTCGGCGGTTTGCGCCACGCTGGCGAACAAGGCCGCCTGCGCTTGTTTCAGGCGCAACCGCACGGCCGCCGTATCGAGGCTCGCCAGCACCTGGCCTTGTTTTACGCTATCGCCGATGTCGACATTCAACGCCACCAATCGGCCCGCGCCTTCGAAGGCCAAGACCGCGCGCTGGCGTTGGCGCACCACACCGGTCAACGGCGCGGCGTCGGCGCCGTAGGCGCGCACGCTGGCGACTTTCACCGACCTTATGGCCGGCTCCGGCGCCGCCTCCTCGCGCGAACAGGCCACCACCATCAGGCAGGCAACGCCGAGCACCAGGGGGCGGCCCCAAGAACGGAACAACTGAGCAAAACCCTGCATGCCTGGCGCCTCGTTATCAGAAGGTGTAGTTGATGGCGAACATGCCCAGGCCGGCGCCTTCACGCTTGACCAGTGGGCTGTTACGGGCCTGGTCGGCGTACTGGGTCAGCGTCAGGCTGGCCAGCGTCGACCAGTGCGCGTCCAGGCTGTGCTGCCAGTTCAAGGCGGCGGAATAGGCGTAGATCCCGGCATCGGCGTTGTATCTGCCGTAGAGCGAACGCTGGCTCTGTGCCTGTGTGACGCCGAAGAAGGTCTGGTTGTAGCGGCCATCGCCGGCATGGGCGTCGATGTCCAGGGCCAGGGTGTCGCTGTCTGTGTGAAACAGCACGCCTTCGAGGCCAAAGCGGTAGCGGTTGCCACGGTGCTCGCCGGCCATGCGCAGTTCCGCTTCGCCGCTCACCGAGAGCCAGTCAAGCAGCTGCTGGCTGAGGGTGAAGTCGGCGACGGTGGCGCCGCCGATATCGCCCATGCCTTTGAGCTCGCGGTCGCCGGGGCGGCTGGTGCTGTCCTTTTCCTTACGGCCCAGGTCGTAGTTGATTGCCGCGCTGGCGCTAAAGCCGCTGTCGGATTGAAATTGCAGGCCCACCCCACGGGTGGTGTCGGCGAACAGCACGCCACGCTGGATGCTGAACATCGGCAGCACCAGTGAGCGGTAGCGGTCGGCGCCCATGTAGCGCGGCGCGACGCCCATGCCAAGGCCCAAAGTTGCGGTGGTCTTGTCGGCTGCGGGGCTGGCGTCGGCGGCCTGCGCCTGGGGCACGAGGGCGCAGGCCATCAGGGCGGCGGCGCCCCAGAGCACGGTACGGGTAGGGGCAGTGGTCAATGTCATGGTGAAACCCTTTCTTTGGATGAAAACAATGGTGCGCCGGACAGCGCGCGATACAGCGCCAGGCGGTTGAACAACACCTGGTAGTTGGCCTTGCGTAACTCGATGGCCGATTCAGTCAGGCGAATGGCAGCGGCCAGGTGCTGCGAACGCGCAGCCGCGCCGGCGGCAATCTGCTGGTCGACACGCTTGGCCTTTAATGCCGTCGAAGCGGCCAGGTCGATGTGTATGGTGGCGTCGGCCAATGCTTGTTGGCGTTGGCTCAACAGGTCGGCGATTTCGCGGAAGGCGTCCTGCACGGTCTTTTCGTATTGGGCGACAGCCGACTGTTGGCGCGCAGTGGCCAGGTCAAGATTGGCTCGGTTGCGGCCGCCGTCGAACAGCGGCAGGTTCAGTTGCGGCGTGAACAGCCAGGCGCCGCTGCCGGATGAAAACAGGTTGCTCAAGCGCGGGCTGGCGATGCCCGCGCCGGTGCTCAAGGTGATAGAGGGGAAGAACGCCGCCCGCGCGGCGCCGATGTTGGCGTTGGCGGCGCGCAGGGCTTGTTCGCACTGGCGCACATCGAAGCGCTGTAATAGTCGTTGGGACGAGAGTTCGATCAGCCACGGCGGGGTATCCAAATCAATTACAGGGTCTGTCGTGGCAGCGATCGAAGGCGTGGCCTGATAGCCAGTCACCCATGTCAGCGCCTGCTGTGCGCTGGCGTGGTCGGCGCTTGCATCCTGCCATTGCTGGGTGGCGCGCCGAACCTCCATGCGCTGGGTGTCGACCGTGTCCTGGGCGACGAGGCCTTCTTTTTGCTGACCGTCGAGTACGCTCAGCAGCAGGTTTTGGTCGTTAAGAATGGACTGCGTGTCGACCCGGACGCCTGCTTGTAAGCGTTCCTGCAAATACAGGCGCGCCACTTCAACGATCAGCGCCTTGCGCGCGGCCAGGGCACCGTAGCGCGTGGCCAGGTAGTCATGTTGCGCCGCTTCGGAGAGGCTGCGCACCCGGCCGAAAAAATCCAGCTCGAAGTCCGAGATACCCACGGAGGCCACCGCGATGTCCTGTCCATAACGTTCGTCGGCAGCCTTGTCGTGCAAGTGCTGGCGGTTGCGTTGCAGCCCCAGCGCCACGGTGGGCAGGCGATCGGCGTGGGAAATGCCGTACTGGGCGCGAGCTTGCTCCACACGCAGCGATGCAAGGCGCAGGTCGCGGTTATACGTCAGGGCTTGTTCCACCCGATGCGGCAACTGCGCCGATGAATCCAGACCGGCCAGCAGCTGTTTCTCGTCCTCGGCAAGCGCCTCTGTGTCGTTGGCCTTGGAGGAGGGCGCGCCTACCGCAGGGTTGCCCAGCAGCGTTTGCGGCACGGGCAGCGGGGGTGCCTGGTACTCAGGCGCCAGTGAGCAGCCGGCCAACAGGGCAACCAACAGCAAAACCGCGCCGTGGCGTTCAGGCAGCTTGATAGGCTTGGACAGCGATGCGGTGGTCGGCATAGGATCGGTTCGCGAAAGTCGGCGTAGGGCAATACTGGCAGCGGACTTTCAATAAACCGTTCGTGAATTATCAAGGTTTCATCAAGAGGCTTCTTTGTGTCAGGAAAACGTATCCTCATCGTCGAAGACGACGCCGACAGCGCCAACATTCTCGAAGCGTATCTGCGCCGGGACGGCTTCGAGGTGGCCCTGGCCGAAGACGGCCAACGCGGTCTGGACCTGCACAAAAGCTGGCGGCCCGACCTGATCCTGCTCGACGTGATGCTGCCGCGCCTGAGTGGCACCGAGGTGTTGTCCGCCGTGCGTCGCGGCAGTGACACGCCGGTGATCATGGTGACGGCCATGGGCGACGAGCCGGAAAAACTCGGCGCGTTGCGCTATGGCGCCGACGACTATGTGGTCAAGCCCTACAGCCCGCGCGAGGTGGTGGCGCGGGTGCATGCGGTGTTGCGGCGTAGCGCGGGCAGCCAACCGGTGGAACAGGTGCTGCGCTATGAAAACCTGCGAGTCGACCTGCTCGCGTTCACCGCCGCCATTGAGCACCGCGATGCGCCACCGCAGTGGCTGGAACTGACACCGACCGAATTCAAGTTGCTGGCGACGTTGCTCAAGACCCCGTCCAAAGCCTTCACCCGCGATGAATTGCTGGAAATCTGCCTGCCGGAAAGCGAGGCCCTGGCCCGCGTCGTCGATGCCCACGTGCACAACCTGCGGCGCAAGCTCGAAACCCATGGTATCGCCGGAGTACTGGTGACGGTGCGCTCCATTGGCTATCGGTTCAGGTGAGCAACATGCTGGAAAAATCACGGGCCAACGATAAACCTCTGTGGCGCTGGGTCGGCATGCGTATGAGCCTGTTGGCCATCGGCGCGGTGGTGGTGATCGCCGTTTGCATGTGGATCAACTTCAGGCTGTCGGACCAGTATTTTTTGCAGCGCCTGCCGCCGGCGGCGCGCGAGGAGTTGCTGCAGTTGCGCGCCGAGCCGCAGCTCAATGAGACACGCTTGCGCCAACTGGTGGCCGAGTACTATCCGGTGGAGTTCTTCCAGCCGGATATGGCCAACCGTGACTGGCTGATCCTGGCTTGCCTGGTGCTGGCCGCTATCCCGATCATCATTCTCTGCGGTTTGTGGTTTTCGCGGCCCTTGTCCAGCCAGTTCTCGGCGATTGCCCAGGGCGCACGGCGGGTCGCCGGCGGTGATTTCCTGACGCGCCTGCCGGTTCACCACGACGCACCCGACGAGCTGCAACGCCTGATCAGCGACTTCAACAGCATGACCACCCAACTGGAACGTTATGAGCGCGATGTGCGTGAGTCCAGCGCGGTCATCGCCCACGAACTGCGCACACCGTTGAATGCCGCGATGGGGCGCGTGCAGGGCATGCTCGACGAGGTATTCCCCAGCGATGCCACGCAGTTGGGCATGGTCAAGCGCCAGCTCGATCAACTGCGTAAATTGGTGGACGACCTGCACCTGCTGTCGATGGCCAGGGCAGGGCAACTGGTGCTGGAGCGCAGCGATTTTCCCCTGGCGGCGTTGGTGAGCGAACGACTGGCCTGGTTCCAGCCGCAATTGGACGAGGCCGGTGTGCAGGCACGGGTCAGTATCGAGGACGGGGTTCGTATCCATGCCGATCGTGATCGCCTGGGTCAGGTGCTGAATATCCTGATCGACAACCTGCTGCGCTATGCGGCGGCGGGCGGCGAATTGAACATCATGGCGCGCCAGGTCGAAGACCGCGTCGTGATTGAGATGGGTGACCGAGGGCCGGGCATCGAAGCACAACACCTGGACAGCGTATTTGACCGCTTCTGGCGGGCGGAGCGCTCCAGGGCACGTTATTCGGGGGGCAGCGGGCTGGGCTTGTCCATCGCCCGTGCGATTCGCCAGGCCCATGGCGGCACTATCGCTGCCAGCAATCGTGCCCAGGGCGGCACCTTGATCAGGGCGCAATTTCCGTTGTAGTTCGGCGCAGCAGGTGCGTGAGGACGTCTTGGGATCATGGCGTTACCCAGCTATCTATTTAATCGAACGCGGCGTTCAGTATTTAATATTTGCCGGACTCTGCCGCGGCTATTAGCCTCTTTCCAAGCCTCCAACGAAGCGCCGGACTTCAGGAGGCTGCTGCAATAGCCACACGAACGGAGCACTCGCCAAAAGACGTGCGCGCCTGCGAAAACCGCGCCCGCCAGTGGATGCCCAGGCAACCCCCCACACCCATTACAAGAATACCGAGCCGGGACGAACCTTGAGGGTTTGGCCACGGCTTCGGACAGCCAAAATCTGCCGATTTTCTGGAGCCACACCGCCATGAGTGCACGTCCCCAAACCGGCGTAGACGCCGATAGCGACGCCGAACAATTGCGCAAACTGGGTTACACCTCGAACTTCAATCGCAGCATGAGCCTATGGGAAAACTTCGCCCTGGGCTTTACCTACCTGTCGCCGGTGGTGGGTGTCTACACCCTGTTCGGCCTGTGCCTTGCCGCCGGCGGGCCGCCGATGTTCTGGGCCTACCTGCTGGTGGGCTGCGGGCAATTGCTGGTGTGCCTGATCTTCGGCGAAGTGGTTTCGCAATTCCCGATTTCGGGCGGCGTCTACCCTGGGCCCGACGCCTGGTGGGTAAGCGCTGGGCATGGATGGTCGGCTGGATCTACTCCATCGCGCTGTGCGTCACCATTGCCGCCGTCGCGGTCGGAGCCGGGCCTTACCTCGCGGCGATGCTCGGTTTCGAGGCGAGTAACAACACCAATATCGTCATCGCGGTGGTGCTGACGCTGTTCGCCACCCTGGTCAATCTCAGCGGCACCAAGATGCTGGCCCGCATCGCCATGTTCGGCTTTCTGTGTGAGCTGGTCGGCGCGGTAATCGTCGGTGTGTACCTGTTGGTATTTGAACGTCATCAGCCCATCAGCGTGCTGTTCAACACGTTTGATATCCGTATCGACGGTTCCTACTTGCCGGCGTTCCTCACTGCATCGCTGGCGGGCATGTTCCTTTACTACGGCTTTGAGGCCTGCGGCGACGTGGCCGAGGAAACCCCCAACCCGAGTAAACAAATCCCGGTGGCCATGCGCATGACCATATATATCGGCGGTGTGGCCGCGATGTTCGCCTGCCTGGCGCTGATCCTCGCCGTGCCGGACATGCAAGCGGTGATCAACGGCACCGATAAGGACCCGGTGACTACCATCCTCAACAATGCCTTTGGCAGCGTCGGTTCGAAGGTGGTCATGGGCGTGGTGATGATCTCCTTCATCTCGTGCGTCATCAGCCTGCAGGCCGCCGCCAGTCGACTGCTGTATTCCTACGCCCGCGATGAGATGGTCATCGGCAGCCGCCTGCTCAAGCGGATTTCGCCGACCACTCAGGTGCCGGTGGCAGCGCTGTTCGTCTCCGGTATGCTGCCGACCCTGATCATCACCCTCGGTTTCTTCCTTCAGGACGCGGTGGCGACCATCGTCAGCTTTGCGGCCATCGGTATCTACCTGGCCTTCCAGATGATCGTGCTTGCGGCCCTCTACGCTCGCGCCCGGGGCTGGAAACCCAGCGGCAAATTCGCGTTGGGGGCCTGGGGCCTGCCGGTGAATATCGGCGCGCTGATCTATGGCGTCGGTGCAATCATCAACATGGCCTGGCCGCGCACACCGGATGCGGCCTGGTACATCAACTACGCGATGGTTCTCAGCACGGCCATCGTGATTGGCCTGGGCCTGCTCTACATGTGGCTGGGCAAACCCTATGACCGTGGCACCGCACCCGCCGGCGATGCCTGGGAAGTCAGTCGATAGCCGGGGGAGGCGCGGGCTGAGTCTTGCAGGCCACTCGCTGGCTTGAATGGTTCTATGAAATGCTACAAAAGTGGATCTTTTTACCGAACCATTTCGTTCCTATAGTCGCGCCGTATCTTGAGCACTCAGCGCTGTTCGCTGAGTGCTCCTACCCTACGGGAACGCGATCTATGAATTATCAAAAATGTTCTATCGGCCTTGGCGCTTGTGCACTGTTGGTTTTGTCCGCGCTGCGATTGTCCGCCGGCCAACCGCCGGCCAGGGAAGACTTTATAAAATATCCCTCCCTGCGACAAAAGTGGTCGGCAATATGCGACCCGCGCAGCAACCTCGCCGAAGTTAACGCTGAAGGTTGCGAGCATTTACATCAATGGACGGCCGCCAGCGAATTCTCTGTTTTGGATAACTTAATGAATCAAAACCTGGGCAAGTAACAACGCTCGCTGCGGTGTTGCGGCATGTCGATTACTTAAAAAGCAGCGTCATGCCGGAGTTTGCATTGCTGTCGCTCAGTCACTCAGAGATGCCCGCTTTGTTTGAGCTTCTTGGCCAGGTATCGAGAGCCTTCAATGGTCAGGTGGTTCGGATCCCTGAATAGCAGTTTGCCGCCGCTCACCATCGAGCAATTGTTGGTGTTGCAGAAGTACTGGAGCACCGGAACGTATTTCACATTCGGCGATTTCTCAACAGCTTCAGCCAGCGCTTTATGGTACAGGGCCTTATTTTTCATCTGTTGATCAAAAGGCCCGGTGCAGGTTGGGCCGTCTGCGCTGAACCTGCGCCCGTATTTGCATGCCTCAGGGTCAAACAAGAAGGTTGGAACATCATCAAGTAGGGTGACGGATTTATGGTTGTCGGTGAAGAGTTTGAAGGTTCTTTCAAGCTGGCCGGCCGGATCTTCAGTGCTGGGTTGGATCTTTTGTTCCCAAAGCGCGGAGATGAAAACCTTTTTGATGTCTGGGTCTGCCGCGACTCTTTCTATAGCTTCACGCATGACTGGGCTGTCAAGTGCGGGCAATTGTTTTTGAGAGAAAGAGGCGACATTGCTGCTGTTGAATTCATCTGCAAACCCTGCGAGCAAGTGCTCTGCATGGCTATCGCCCAATAGCAAAATATCAATCGATCCAGTTTGTTTTGACTGAAAGCAGCGATATCCGAACTCAAGGTCTTTGAATGACAAATTCCTCAGTGCTTCGTCCGAGCATTTGTAGAAGTTTTTGCTCATGTACGTGATGTACGGATACCTGCCAAGATCTTCGGCGTAGCGCGCAACTGGCTTCGCTGCCTCGCGAAATGGAAGGCCGTCACCCACCTGAATGCCGAGCGCGGTAACTGTCGTGACGACCATCGCGCCGCACAAGCCCTTGATGGCCGTGTTGCGGTCTATGCGCTGGGTGCGAATAGGCGATTCGATGAAGCGGTACGTCGCCCATGCAAGCACCAAGGCTGCCACAATGGCCGTGGCTCTTATTTCTGGCGAAGGCGTTGCGCTCTGGATGATCCTCGGGAAGACCAGCAGCGGCCAATGCCACAGGTAGAGTGGGTAACTGATGAGCCCGATACCGACCATCAGGCGATTGGAAAGAACGAAGCGATTAACCATCCCCTCAGGGCCCGCTGCGATGATCAAAACGGCACCCGCGACAGGCACCAGGGCAAGCATTCCGGGGAATGCGGCAGCGTTGGTGATAGTGAGCAGGCCGTATCCAATCATGGCAGTCCCGGCCAAGGACATAACGTTTGCCCAAATGGCTGACGGTGCCGCTCGAAGTGCCAGGCAAGACAGTAAGGCGCCCGCCAGCAGTTCCCAGAATCGTGTTTGCGGAGAATAAAAATCTGCCGTTGGATTGTGGGATGCCTGATACAGATTCAGGCCAAATGACACTGCGATGAGCAGCCCTATAGCAATCGGCAGGTTCGTGCGCAGACGCCAGAACGCGAGTAACAGCAGCGGCCATACGAAGTAGAACTGCTCTTCAATACCCAGGCTCCACAGATGTAGAAGCGGTTTTGTGTTCGCGGCTACATCAAAGTAACTGGTCTCGCTCCACAGCAATAGATTTGAGACAAATGCGGCGCCTGCAATCGAATGTTTGGCAAGTGACAGGTACTCATCTGCCAACATCGCGAGCCAACCGAATGACAGGCATGACACCAGCACGACTATAAGTGCTGGGAATATTCTGGCGGCACGCCGGGCGTAAAATCCAGAGAGTGAAAACTTATCCTCGCGCAGCGCTTGGATGAGAATGGACGATATCAAAAATCCGGAAATGACGAAGAATATGTCAACCCCGATAAAACCACCGGTAAGTGCTGATGGGAATGCGTGAAATATAACAACAGACATCACGGCTACCGCTCGAAGCCCATCGATATCGCGTCGGTATTGGAGTGGCGTTTGGGTCGATGCCGCCTGTATTTGTTGTTCAAGTCTTAGTGACGTCATGCTCAAGAGACCTCCGGGGCTCGCTGCGAAGCGCGCATAGCCTAACCGTTGGCGACCTCTCGTCAATATTTATCTATGACGTGCGCCATTATGCCGACCAGCAATAAAGTTGGTCGCGTCCTGCTAGAGCAAAGCGTCGCGTTTAGCGAGATGTTTGCCATTTGCGCCGCATTTTCAGCGCCCCACGTACACAGCGGGATGATCGCCTCGGCCAAGCTGCGACCGAGCAGCTTCATGACCGCCAGCGAGGTCGCTCCTGACGGCGGCCTGGCACAAATCTGAAGCACGATGCTCTCACCGGCTGCCAGCCTGCAGGTATTTACTGATGCATCTCCGTCACAGACATCGTGAATACCAATTTGGATCGGCCAGCGTTGGAATAGGAATGGGGGACGTCAGTTTTGGCCACTGCCGAACTCCCCGCAGGGATGACCAACTCTGTTTCCCCTACCACGCATTTCAGCGTGCCTTTCTCCACATGAAACAGTTCCAGCGTGCCCTGCGGATGCCCCTGTGAAGCGAAAGATTCGCCTGGGTGCATTTCCCAACGCCACAGCTCGATCATGTCGGGGCCCGACGTTCCTGCCAGAAGGCGTGCCGTTCCGCCCAGGTCCCCGGTCCACAGTGTGGGGATGTCTTGGCGGTGGATGATGTGGGCGGATGGAGCTTCGGTCACGTTGACGATGTCTGCTACGGACAGGCCCAGCGCGGCGGCGATTTTGCAAAGGATGCCGATACTGGGGTTCGCCGTACATTTCTCTATTTCGACGACCATCCCCTTGCTCACCCCTGCGCGACGGGAAAGCTCATCCAATGTGATTTTCTGGGCTTTGCGCGCCTGTTTGAGCGTGCGCGCGACGGCCAGGCTGACGGCTTGAGCATCAGCGCCAGGGGTAGTCGACAGGGTGGGCTTCGTGGCCATTGATGAGGGTCATGAGGAAAAATGTGCGGGGATTCTCGGCCCTTATCAGTCGCTCCGTCAATCGGCGCGCCCGCTATAGTGGCTGATAATGGTCATTATATTGACTTTGCTGGTCGTCGCTGACTAGCATGAAATGACATTTAGGTACCTGGAGGTTTTTGATGCTGTCCGTACTGCCGTTGATCGATCAAGCCGTTGCCGAGCTGGCGCCACAGTTCCGGGCCCTGAGCATCGTGGTGCAAGCGGCGCCACTGGCCAACCCTGAGGTGGCCCAGGCTGCGCTGGACCGCGCTTGCAAGGTTGTGCAGGAAGGTGGGCCGAGCTGGGGTGAAGCCCATCTGGCCGAGTGGGCGCACACGTTCCGAAAATTTGGCGCCAAGCCGCAGCGCACGCCTTGTTCGGCTGAGGCACTGCGTAAACGGGTTTTACGTGACGGCGGCTTGCCGAGCCTGGATCCCATCGTTGACCTCTACAACGCAATCAGTCTTGAGTACGCCATCCCGGTGGGTGGGGAAAACATTGAAGCCTACGTAGGCTCTCCACGGCTCGTAGTTGCAGATGGCACCGAACCGTTTGACACCTTGAAAGAGGGGGCTCCTGCTGTCGAGTATCCAGACGCCGGCGAGGTTATCTGGCGCGATGACCAAGGCGTGACCTGCCGCCGTTGGAACTGGCGACAAGGTGTCAGGACCCGTCTGGGTGCCGACGCAAAGAGCATGTGGTTCATTCTGGAGAGTTTGCCGGCGATGCCGCTTGAAGCCTTAACGGAAGCGGGGGACAAGCTGATCGAGGGGCTGCAGCAAATGATGCCCGGCGTCCAGATCCAACGTTCACTGATTGGTGCTGGCGGCGAATAGTCAGGTACGGCTATTTCGCCATGAACTCAACCACTGAGGCTCAAAATACCGTCGGCAAATTTTTCCGGTGCCTCTTGGGGTACGTTGTGCCCAATGCCTTCCAGGCGCTGGCGCCGATACGGCCCGGTAAAATAGCCCACGAATGGGTCGTCCTTGGCCGGGGGGTCGACCGCATCGGCCGCACCCTCCAGAACCAGTGAAGGCACGGTGATCGTTGGTTGCGCGGCAAGTCGGGATTCTATATGGCGATAGGCTGGATCGCCGTCAACCAATCCGAAACGATGGCGGTACGAGTGTATGACCACCTCCACAAAGTCGTCGTTCTCAAACGCGGCGGCAGTCGTCTCAAACGCCGCCTCGGTGAACCGCCAGGTTGGGGACCACAGGCGCCATAGCAAATGGCAGAACGCCTTGCGGTTCGCGGTCAACCCAGCGCGCCCACGGCTACCGTGAAGATAGTATTGGTACCAGAGAAGATGCTCAGCTTCGGGTGAAACGGGCGCGTGCTCCTTAGCGATATTCTGGATGCTGTAGCCGCCACAGCTAACCAAACCGCTTACCCGTTCCGGCCATAGCGCGGCGACAACGCAAGCCGCTCTTCCACCCCAGTCATAGCCCGCAAGCACAGCTTTTTCGATCTTCAGGGCGTCAAGAAAAGCCAACAAGTCGGCGCCTATGGCCGCCTGCTCGCCAGAGCGCATTGCTTGCCCATCTAAAAACCGGGTGGGACCAAAACCACGAAGGTACGGAGTGAAGCATCGCTTTCCAGTCGAGGCCAGGATCTTGGCGACTTCATCGTAGGCATGCACGTCATAGGGGAAGCCGTGGAGCAACACTAGGGGGGCCGTCTACCGGGCCGAGTTCCAGGTAGGCGATTTGCAAACTACCGGCTTTAACAGTTTTCATCATGCCCTCCGAAATAGCGCCTGCAATCGAAGGGTTGGACAAACAAAACACGCCCATGCTCAAAAAAGCTGGGCGTTCAGGAGCGACCTCACGCCCGCTATGCAGTACGACCGCCGAGCACTTCAGCCACCCAGTCGGCAATGTTCATGAACTAGTCGCGTTCGGCGAGGTTATTGACGGTGTTGAGCAGTGACAGGTACGCGATGGACAGTTGGGCGTTGTAGCCTTTGCGGGCGAGGGTGGCCAGGGCGATTGAACAGTTCGCCATCCAGGCCTTGGCACAACAAGGCCATGGCTTCCCTAAAAAGCTTGGAATCCCCCGGAAAACGACGGAACGCCACAAACGAAAAAACCCGCCGAAAGGCGGGTTTTAAAGGGCTCCACGGACTTTACTGGTTGTCAGTGGAACTGGAGATGGTGCCCGAACCCGGAATCGAACCGGGACGCCCTTACGAGCGGGGGATTTTAAGTCCCATGCGTCTACCAGTTTCGCCATTCGGGCGGTAGCGCGGTTAAGCAGGGTTGGGAATATATAGATCCAGGCGCGTATGTGCAAGGTCGCACGCTAGCTTTCTTGTGCGCGGGAATGGATGAAAAAGCTCGGAAGATCAGTGAGCTACGCGGTTTTGAGGGGCGATTCGGTACTGGGGTCGAGTCGGGGGGTACTGTCTATAAATGACAGAAGAGCCTTTGAAGCCCGCGACATGTGGTCAGCCTTCCTGGCGGATGCGGGTGTAAGGTAGGCCGTGCAACCCGTGGAAATCTCAGGAAAGCGAGGTGACTATGAGCGTTCCAATGCTGAAGAAGCTGCATCTGAATGGATACCATATCGTGCAGGTCAATTACGGCCCCTGGCGAGTGTGTACGCATAGCGACCGGTTGGCGTCCTTCAATTCCCGTGAACAGGCACTGGCGTACGCCGCCACGCTGCCGGCGTACAAGGCGCGCGGCAGGCCGGTAGCCAATGATGCGTGAGGACACGTGAAAGCCCCGGTTCCGCCGGGGCTTTTGCGTATGGCGTACTGCCCCGGCGCTGATGCAGGGTTCGGTATCGTTTGCTGGCCTGTTCAACCCCAGCCGCGGGCGCTACCCTGCCACGCTTTCCATCACAAAAAGGACACGATGATGAGCGCCGAAACCCTGCTTCAAGTAGGCAGCTGCCGCTGTAACGAGGTGCGCTTTAGCCTGAGCGAGCCCCCGGTGATCACCATGGCCTGCCATTGCACCGGTTGCCAGAAGATGACCTCCAGCGCGTTTTCCCTCAGTGCGTTGTATGCCGCCGGTGCTTTCACGGTGACCCAGGGCTGCCCGGTCATTGGTGGCCTGCACGGCGTCGACCGTCACTACTTTTGCCCTCGCTGCATGAGTTGGCTGTTTACCCGGCCCCATGGCATCGACGAGTTCGTCAATGTGCGCGCGAGCCTGCTGGATAATTTCAGGGCGTACAGGCCGTTCATGGAAACCTGGACCTGCGAAAAGCTGCCCTGGGCAAATACTCCAGCGGTCGAAAGTTTCGCGAAACTGCCCGAACCCCACGACTTCCCACGCTTGATGCAAGCCTATGCCGCGTTCGGTAAGGGCTGAGTTCAGTCGATCAGTGCCAGCAAATCAGTGTCGCCGACATCCACGCCCGCCTGGGTCAAAAGCGTTGTGACCTGGCCGCGGTGGTGGGTCTGGTGATTGAAGAAGTGCAGCAGCAGGCTCGAAAACGGCTTATCGCTCGCGACGCCACGCATGTTGCGGTAATGCAGGCGCTGGTCGAGGTCGGGCTCACGCAAGGTCTCGACCCAGTCGATGATCAGTTGGTCGAGCCAACCGCGACGGGTCGCCAGTTGCTCCAGGTCCGCGAAGGCCAAGTGCTTGAGGTCGCGGGGCATGGCGATGGCTTCCAGCGGGGCCAGTGCCGAAAAGCCTGTCGGGTGTTGGGCGAAGCGCTTGAGCCACACCGTGTCGCCCAGCGCCAGATGGTTGAGCGTGCCGAGGATCGAGCCGAAAAATGCCTGGCGGTCCATGCGTAATTGCGCCTCTGAAAGCTGGGCGGCGGCGGCATAGACCTTGCGGTTCATCCACCGGTTGTACGCTGCCATCAGCACGATCTGTTCGATACGGTTCATGTGGTTTAAATGCCCTGAGCGGCCAGAATCGCCAGATAGATCAGCACCACGCCGCAGGCGGCATAACTGACGCGCTGCCACAGTGGCGAAGCATTTTTGCGCAAGAGGTTGACCAGGGTAGCGATCAAAAAGCATGACAACACCGAGGCCAGCATAAAACCTGCAAAAAACATCAGCGTCTGACCATGGCTGGGCGTGGCGCCCACGATGCCGGACAAGGCGCTGCCCAACGCGCCCCAGTAAACAATGTTCTTCGGGTTGGCCAGGGAAATCGCGGCGCCCACCGCCAGTGCGTTTTTCCCGGAAGTGGCCGCTGCGTCGTCCATTTTTGGCAGGTGCCAGGCGTCAATCAAGCTGCGTATACCAAGCCAAGCCAGGTACAGCGCGCAGATCACCGTCAGCGGCACGCGCACGGCGTCATGCTGGATGAGCAGGGCGATGCCGGTCAGGCCGATCACCGCCCACACTGCGTCGCCCACCAGCGAGCCGATCTGCACCAACAGGGCAGGCGTGAAGCCCTGCAATAAGCCACGTCGCAGGGTCTCCGCCAGCACCGCGCCGGGCGAAAGGCAAAACACAAAACCGAATACCAGCGCGTAAAAAAAGATCGTCAGCATGCCCGCTTCCTTTCGAGAAAGTGGCAGAGCATACGTCAGCAAGGGCGCTCAAATCGACCGTTGTTTGAGCCTGGCAACGTTGTTACAACGCGGCGATACGCTCAAGTTCAATCTTCAGTTGCGCCGGGGTCAGGCTGGACAGAGGCAGGTCGAAAAGCGCTCGGCAGCGGGTTTCGATGGTATTGAGTGTCGCCTCGAACGCGGCTTCCACAATGGCGTCATCGCCCTTGACGTCAGACGGGTCCTCCAACCCCCAATGCGCCTTTACCGCAGGCCCGAAATACACCGGGCAAGCTTCACCGGCAGCTCTGTCGCACACGGTGATCAGAATGTCAGGCGGGTTGTCTTTAAAAGCGTCATTGCCTTTGCTGTACAACCCCTCGGTGCTGATACCCACAGCTTGCAGCGCGCTCAGGCTGCGCGGCAGTACCTGGCCCTTGGGGAAGCTGCCGCAGCTGAAGGCCTGGAAACCCTCCGGCGCGAGGTGATTGAACAGGGCCTCGGACAAAATACTGCGGCAGCTGTTGGCGGTACACATGAACAGGACTTTCATCTTAGATACTCAGGCGCAAGGCGAGGGCGGCGAGGGTGATCAGCAACACCGGCACGGTCAGCACTATCCCGACCTTGAAGTAGTAACCCCAGGTGATGGTAATGCCTTTACGCGCCAGGATATGCAGCCACAGCAACGTGGCGAGACTGCCGATCGGGGTGATTTTGGGGCCCAGGTCGCTGCCGATCACGTTGGCGTAGATCATGGCGTCCTTGACCACGCCCACGGCGTGGCTGGACTCGATGGACAGCGCGCCGATCAACACGGTCGGCAGGTTATTCATGGCCGAAGACAGCAAGGCCGTCAGCACGCCGGTGCCCATGGCCGCGCCCCACACGCCATAAGTGGCGAAGGTATCCAGCCAGGTCGCGAGATAGGTGGTGAGGCCGGCATTGCGCAATCCGTAGACCACCAGGTACATGCCCAGGGAAAAGATCACGATCTGCCACGGTGCGTCCTTCAAGACCTTGCGCGTGGATATTTTGTGGCCCTTGGCGGCGATCACCAGCAGCAGGACGGCGCACACGGCGGAAATCGCGCTGATGGGAATGCCCAGTGGTTCCAGGGCAAAGCAGCCTATCAACAGAATGCCCAGCACCCACCAGCCGGCCAGGAAGGTGGCGCGGTCGTGGATCGCACTGGCGGGATCGGCGAGGTCGGCGGGGTCGTAGGTGTGGGGGACGTCGCGGCGAAAGTACCCCAGCAGCACGGCCAGGGTGGCGGCCACACTCACGAAGTTGACCGGCACCATCACGGACGCGTATTCGTTGAAGCCGATCTTGAAGTAATCCGCCGAGACAATATTCACCAGGTTCGACACCACCAGCGGCAGGCTCGCCGTGTCGGCGATAAAGCCCGCGCCCATCACGAACGCCAACGTTGCCGCCGGGGAAAAGCGCAGGGCCAGCAACATCGACATCACGATGGGCGTGAGGATCAGCGCCGCCCCGTCATTGGCGAACAGCGCCGACACCAGCGCGCCGAGCAAAACCATATAGGCAAACAAACGGCGACCGCGCCCACGGCCCCAACGCGCCACATGCAGGGCGGCCCAGGCAAAAAAACCGGCCTCATCGAGCAGCAGGCTGATGATGATCAGCGCGACAAACGTACCGGTGGCGTTCCAGATGATGTGCCATACCACCGGGATATCCGCCAGGCTGATCACGCCGCAGGCCAAGGCCAGGATCGCGCCCAGTGTGGCGCTCCAGCCAACACCCAGGCCCTTGGGCTGCCAGATGACCAGAATGATGGTGACGATAAAAATCGCGATCGCGACAAGCATGAATAAACGCTCCGATGGCTCAGCAGCAGGTGCTGGCCCGTTGTGGTCTGTCGCCCATTGCATCCAGACGCTGGGCGTCGTTATGCAACCATGGCTGGTTGGCTTGCAGGGTGGTGTCCAGCAGTTGGGTGACCCAGTCAGGCAGTGCCGGATTGATGCGGTAGTAAATCCATTGCCCTTGGCGACGGTCCAGCAATAACCCGCCTTTGCGCAGTTGCGCCAAGTGGCGGGAGATTTTTGGCTGGCTGTCGTCCAGAGCATGGATCAACTCGCACACGCAAAGTTCGCCTTCACGCAGAATCAGCAGGGTGATCCGGGCGCGAGTGGCGTCCGCCAGGCATTTGAACAGGGCGGGCGGGGAAAAGAAGTCGGACATGTTCAACGTCGGTATAGAGGGGGGGCGAATATATGGAATTGCGTATATGTAGGTCAAATCCTGTTTTGCGTTGACGTGGATCAAAGGTCGTCGAATCAACCACAAGTGATTGAAATTAAACTGAAACATGAATGTCCTAAAGTGCCTGCCCATTGCTGATGAAGGAAGACCCGCGTGACCCGAGCCACTCG
Organism: Pseudomonas sp. S3_A03; assembly: GCF_054668275.1. Lineage (NCBI taxonomy): Bacteria > Pseudomonadati > Pseudomonadota > Gammaproteobacteria > Pseudomonadales > Pseudomonadaceae > Pseudomonas > Pseudomonas sp. S3_A03. The sequence goes on along the minus strand of NZ_CP162753.1, from coordinate 1,237,619 downwards.
CAACCTGCGCAAAACCCTGGATTCCGTCGCGGAAAATAACGAAACCGCGGCGTTCGACCTGATGCGCGCCGTGGAGAAACTCGCCGATGAAGTGTTGCGTCAACGCCTGCTCAATACCATTCACCGGCTCAACCAGGACGCCTATGAACTGCGTGAGGCGCGTGATTCGGTGGAGCAGGTGTCGGTAAAACTCGCCTGAGCAAGATCGTTCAAGACATCTTTTATTTGCGCTGGCATGCTCGTCGACTGTTCGTTGATGAGTCGTTTTCCATGCCTGCTGCCTTACCTCATTACGGCTTCGCTCGCGGCGCCATCGCCGTTATCCCCCTGTCCCTGGCCTGCGCGCCCTGGGGGTTGCTCGCCGGTTCCATGGCCATCGATGCGCAATTTACCCCGCTGCAGGCCCAAGGCTTGTCCGCCATCGTGTTTGCCGGTGCGGCGCAGTTGGTAGCCATCGGCATGGTCAAGAGCGGCGCCAGCCTGATTTCCATCGTGCTCACCACCTTGTTGCTGACCTCCCAGCATTTGCTTTACGGCATGCACCTGCGTCCGGTTCTTTCGCCGCTCAAGACCCGGTGGCGCATGAGCCTGGGCTTTTTGCTCACCGATGAATTCTTCGCGCTGGTCAGTCATTTTGACCGCCAGACCTTCAACCGCTGGTATGCATTGGGCGTGGGCCTGACGTTCTATATCATCTGGAACCTGTTCACCCTCGCCGGCATCGTGCTGGGTAAAAGCATTCCGGGGCTTGACCAGTTGGGCCTGGAGTTCTCGATTGCCGCGACCTTTATTGCCTTGATCACGCCCGTGGTGCGCGATGTGCCGACGGTGGTCTGCGTGGCCGTGGCCCTGCTGTGTTCGGTGTGGCTGAGTTATCTGCATTGGGAGTCGGCGGTGGTGGTGTCCGGCGTGCTGGGCATGAGCGCAGGGTTTGCCTGCAAACGACTGGGAGTCGGGCAGCCATGATTTATCTGATGATCGTGGCCATGGGCCTGGTGGTGTTTTTTAATCGTTACCTGTTTATCGAGCCGCGCCTGCCGGTGCGCCTCAACCGCGGCGCGCGCGAGTTTCTGGGGTTTGCGGTACCGGGCATGCTCACGGCGATCTGCGGACCGATCATTTTTTTGCCCGATCACCAGCTCAACCTGAGCCCGGCCAATCCGTATTTACTGGCGGGTATCTGCGCGATAGGCCTGATGTACTGGACGCGCAGTGTGTTGATTACCGTGCTGCTGAGCATGGCGTTGTTTTATCTGTTTCGCTGGTGGGTCTGACGCGCAGGCGTAAAAAAGCCCGCGGGAGGGCGGGCAGAAGGAAGACTTCTAAAAATGAGCCTGGCCACTATAGGTGGTGAGTTCTTCCTTCACAGTGAAACAAAGTTCATGCAGGCGGCAGTCAACGCCATTGCAATGGTACAGTCGCGTTTTTTTCAAGGAAGCGATGGCATGCGAAAGGTGGTCATGGGCGCATTGGTACTGGCAGCACTGGCCGGTTGCGCGGGTTCGAAGATGAAAGACGCGCGCGCGGGCACGCCCTACAAAACCCTGGCGTCGGATAAAACCACCCTGGTGGTTGCCGAGTGCGTTCAGTTTGGCTGGCAGGATGAAAGCGTGTTTGGCGTGGACGCCGGTGGTTTCAAGGAGCCGAGCGGGGCGGGCGGTTTTACCGTGTACACCACGGGCGGCGATTACTTCGTGGACGTGCAAAGCGCCGGTAGCGGATCGTCCGTCAAGTATTACGCCGCTGCCGACGGCATGCCCGCCAAGCGTCGTTTGGCCGCATTGGCGACCTGCCTGTAATCCCGTGCCTTAGGCATATTCGGAAATGCCCGGCACGACAGCCGCCGGACATTCGCTTATTATTCACACCGCTCGCCCGAGGTAATGGCTCTTTACCAGTACACGGACGTCGAGGCCAGCACGTCGGGCGAGCATCCTTCTTCTAGCGCGGCATAAACCCCAAATGCCAACGCCGAGGGGATCTTCAGTGTCAAGACCCCCAGTGCCCCGGCCAACACGCCACTGACCAGCAACGCCTTCAGGCCCATCTGCTGCTCCAACAGCGCACCGATCACCGCGCCCACAAACATGCCGCCCCACGGGATCAGTTGCACCCGCCACCCGTTGCGGCGCTCCCCCAGCATCCAGCGGCCCAGGCCACGACCAAAGCGCGACAGTGCCCCCGTGACGTAGGTCAGCCCCACCGGTAAACCATTCACCTCTTCCACCGCCGCGTTGAGCATACCCATCGCCGTGATTGCCGCCAGCAAAGCGGGCAAGGCATCCTCGAACGGCCACAGCGCGCCCGCGCACAGCAATGTGGCGATGCACAGCAGCAATGGCAGTGCATGCCGCCGCCCGAAGCGGCTGACCACCACCCCCAACGCATTGCCGACAACGAAGGTGGCAACCAGCAGCAGCAGGCGTCCTGTCAAACCGAGATCACCGGCGCTGATCGCCACCGCCAGGCGCGTGGTGTTACCGCTCATGAACGACACGAAGTCACCGCTGGCCATAAAGCCAATGGCGTCGGTCATGCCGGCCAGCACCGAGAGGCTGGCCACCAGCATCAAGCCGACCCGACCGCGCCAGCGCTGTTGATGAGCAAGCGCGGCATTGGCGAACGGCTTGTGGGACGAAGGCAGCATGGGCCGTGCTCCTCAAGTGAGATTATCCGGCCACTACGGTAGGACGCTTTGCTGACGTGCGCAATGATCTCAGACAGCTTTAAGTTGCACTGCCTAACGTCCCTTGGCGAGCTGCTCAAGGAACATGGCCAGCGCGACTTCCTCGGCCTTGAGCCCCTTGCGCTTGCGCGGCTTGGGCAGTTTCGACAGCTCGCCCAGGCTGAAATGCTCTAGCACGGCGGGGTGGATATAACACTTGCGGCACACCGCCGGCGTATTGCCCAGTTGCCTGGCGACGTCCTTGACCATCGCCACCACGTGCCGCTTGGCTTCGGATTCGGGCTGCCATTGCAGTTCGCGCAGTACCGCCAGCGCCATGGCGGTACCGGCCCAGGTGCGGTAATCCTTGGCGGTGAAGTCGGCGCCGGTCAGGCTGTGCAGGTAGGCGTTTACATCGTGGGAACTGACGGTGTGACGCTCTCCCTCTTCATCCAGGTACTGGAACAGGTTCTGCCCCGGCAATTCCATGCAGCGCCGGACCACCGTGGCCAGGCGCCGATCCCTGACGCTGACCTGATGCTCCACGCCACTCTTGCCACGGAACTGGAACTTGATTTCGCTGCCCTTGATACCCACATGGCGGTTGCGCAGGGTGGTCAACCCGTAGGACTTGTTGTCGCGCGCGTACTGGGTGTTGCCGACGCGGATCAACGTGGCGTCCAGCAGCATCACCACCGTGGCCAGGACTTTCTCGCGGGTAAAGCCGGGTTCCGCCAGTTGCGCTTGCAACCGCTTGCGCAATGGGGGCAGCGCCTTGCCGAACGCCTGCAGGCGCGAGTACTTATCGCTGTCGCGCACTTCACGCCAGCGCGGGTGATAGCGGTATTGCTTACGCCCACGCGCGTCGCGGCCGGTGGCTTGCAGATGGCCGCGCGGGTCGGCGCAGATCCACACATCGGTGTAGGCGGGGGGCACGGCCAGGGCGTTGAGACGCTTGATTTGGTCAGCGTCGTTGATGCGCTCACCCTTGGCATCGAAATACTGGAACTTGCCGCGTACTTTCTTGCGGCGGATACCGGGCTGGGTGTCGTCAACGTAATGCAAATCGCGGGGTAGATCGGCGGGCAACGCAGAGTCGGGCATGGGCGGGTTCCTTGGCAACACATCAGGCCGGTATGTCTGATTGACCGCAGCCCTGTGCGGTCGTGCCAAATAGTTATGCGAGCACGGCGACCGCCTTGATTTGCGCCCACAACGCCTGGCCCGGGTGCAGTTGCAACTGATCGCGGGAGAAGCGCGTGATACGTGCCAGCAATGGCGTGCCGGCAGCCTCCAGGCGTACCAGCACATGGGCGCTGTTGTCCGCGGCTATTTCGTCGGTCACCGTCACCGGCAAGCGGTTGAGGATGCTGCTGTGTTCTTCGGCCTGCAGGCTCAGGCTCACGTCCCGCGCCTGCACCTTGACCCGCAACGCTTTGCCGACGGCCAATGGCGCATGAGCGATGCGCATTGGCAGGGCGCTGCCAGGCAGTTGCAGCGTCAGCAGTTGATAATGCGCGTCATAGGCGCTGACGGTGCCGTTGATCACCACACCGGCGTCGTCGCCCCGTGCCAGCGGCAGGTCGAGCCGCGCCAGGGTCTCGCCGATGGGGCCGCTGGCCAGGGCCTTGCCGGCGCTGAGCAGCACGATGTGATCGGCCAGGCGCGCCACTTCATCCTGGGCGTGGCTGACGTACAGCACGGGAATATCCAGTTCATCGTGCAGGCGCTCCAGATATGGCAGGATCTCGCCCTTGCGCTGGCTGTCGAGGGCGGCCAGCGGTTCATCCATCAGCAGCAGTGTTGGGCTGGTGAGCAAAGCCCGGGCGATACCGACGCGCTGGCGTTCACCGCCGGAGAGGAACAAGGGGTTGCGCTCCAGCAGATGGCCGATGCCCAAGAGCTCGGTGGCTTGGGCCATGTCCACGCGGCGCTGCTGGCGGGGGATGCGCTTGAGGCCGAATTCCAGGTTGGCGCGCACCGACAGATGCGGGAACAGGCTGGCTTCCTGGAACACGTAGCCCAGGGCGCGTTTATGCGGGGCCACGAATAACCCGCTGCGGCTGTCCTGCCAGACCTCATCGTTGACCTGGATAAAACCGTCGTGCGCACGCGCAAGCCCGGCGATGCAGCGCAGGCAGGTGGTTTTGCCGGAGCCGGAGTGCCCGTACAACGCCGTCACGCCGCGCCCCGGCAGATGCAGGTCGACCTCTAGGGCGAAGTCGGGGTATTTGAGTTGCAGGCGTACGTCAATCGTCGACATCAGTTCCAGCCCATCCTGGTTTTACGGCTGGAGTACAGCGCCAGCAACACAAGAAACGCAAACACCAGCATGGCCCCGGCAAGCCAATGAGCCTGGGCATATTCCATGGCTTCGACATGGTCGTAGATCTGCACCGAGACCACGCGGGTCCTGTCCGGAATATTGCCGCCGATCATCAATACCACGCCGAACTCACCGACCGTATGGGCGAACCCGAGGATGGCCGCGGTGATAAACCCTGGGCGTGCCAGTGGCAAAATGACGGTAAAGAAGGTGTCCCAGGGATTGGCGCGCAAGGTCGCGGCCACTTCCAACGGGCGAGTGCCGATGGCGCTGAAGGCGTTTTGCAACGGCTGCACCACAAACGGCATCGAATAGATCACTGAGCCGATCACCAAACCGGTGAAGCTGAAGGTGAGGGTGCCCAGCCCCAGCCACTGAGTGAACTGGCCGACGTAACCGTTTGGGCCCATGGTCAGCAGCAGATAAAAGCCAATCACCGTAGGTGGCAGCACCAGTGGCAGGGCGACGATCGCGCCGATGGGGCCACGCCACCACGAGCGGGTGCGCGACAGCCACAGGGCAATCGGAGTGCCGATGACCAAGAGGATCACTGTGGTCAGCGAAGCCAGTTTGATGGTCAACCAGATGGCGGAAAAATCGGCACTCGATAGCGGCATTTATAACTCGTAACCGTAGGATTTGATAACCGCCGCGGCTTTGGGACCTTTGAGGTATTCAACCAGCGCTTTGGCAGCGGCGCTGTCTTTGCCTTTGTTGAGGATCACCGCGTCCTGTTTGATCGGGTCGTGCATGGAGGCGGGGACGATCCATGCAGAGCCGCGGCTGACTTTGCCGTCTTTGTAGATCTGCGACAAGGCCACGAACCCCAACTCGGCGTTACCGGTAGACACGAACTGATAGGCCTGGGTGATGTTCTGGCCTTCAACCAGCTTGGCCTTGACCTGCTCGGTCAGGCCTTCTTTGGCCACAACTTGGGTCGCGGCCAGGCCGTACGGCGCGGCTTTCGGGTTGGCGATGGACAGGTGCTTGAAGTCATTTTTCTTCAAGACCTCACCGTTGGCGTCTACATAGCCTTCTTTAGCCGACCACAGCGCCAACGTGCCCACGGCATAAGTAAAGCGCGAGCCCTTGACGGTGGCGCCTTCGTCTTCGAGTTTTTTCGGGGTGGCGTCGTCGGCGCTCAGGAACACCTCGAACGGCGCGCCGTTTTTGATCTGCGTGTAAAACTGCCCGGTAGCACCATAGGCCGCGACCAGCGTGTGGCCGGTGTCCTTCTGGAAGTCGGCGGCAATCGCCTGGATCGGCGCGGTGAAGTTGGCGGCCACGGCCACCTGGACTTCATCGGCGCTGGCCGAGCCGGCCGCGAACGCGGCGACCAGCACGGCCAGGCGTGAGGCGTGAATCATCATGGAGCAGCTCCTTGGGATGTACGGCAGGTGGGTAGAAGGGCTAACCGCTATGTACGCGAATATATAGCGGTTGGCCTTTGCCGGTACAGCGCAATGTTGCCGCAGGTGGCTGGGTTACGTGAGTTTGGCCAGGGCTTGTTCGGCCAACTCGCGGGTCAGCTCATAGGTGGCCAGGTCCTTGCCCAGGCGCAGTGCCTGGCCCGACCAGAGGTTGCTGAAACCCGCTTCATCCTTGGCCTTGAGCGGCATCAACGCTCCGCCGGCCTTGGGAAATGCCGGCGCCGCCGGATTGATCGCACCCAATTCACGCATCAGCCGGTTGACGATGCCCCGCGCCGGGCGGCCAGTGAACAGGTTGGTGAGTGCAGTTTCGCTGGCCTGGGCGTGGCGCAACGCATGGTGATGGGCGGCGGTTACATTCGCTTCGGGGGTGAACAGGTATGCAGTGCCGATCTGCACGGCCGAAGCACCCAGGGCGAACGCCGCGACGATCCCGCGTGCATCGCCGATACCGCCGGCGGCGATCACCGGTACGCTCACGGCGTCCACAACCTGGGGTAGCAGGGCGAACAAGCCGATCTGCGTATTGAGATCGTCGCTGAGAAACAAGCCGCGATGCCCGCCCGCTTCGATGCCCATGGCGATGATTGCGTCGCAGCCATGGGCTTGCAGCCAGACCGCCTCTTCCACAGTGGTGGCAGAGGACAGCACCTTGGCGCCCGTGGCTTTTACCCGCTCCAGCAGGGATTTTTCCGGCAGGCCAAAGTGAAAGCTGACGACCTCAGGGCGAAACTCTTCGACGACCTGGCAGGCGGCATCGTTGAACGGCGCGCGGTTGGACACCGGCGTTGGCGCATCAAAATCGGCGCCCAATTCGCGGTAGTACGGTTCCAGCAGCGCTTTCCAGCGTTGGTCCCGCGCGTCGTCAACGGAAGGCGGTTGATGGCAGAAAAATTGACGTTGATCGGTCGATCGCTGGCCTGGCGGATGGTGGTCAGCGCGTCACGCAGTTGTTCAATACTCAGCGCGGCAGCCGGCATGGAACCCAGAGCGCCAGCACGGTTGGCGGCGATTACCATGGCGGGGGTGGTGCCAACGGCCATGGGGGCCTGGATGATAGGGACCTCGATACCCAGCAGGTCGAGAATGCGCGTGTCTGGCCAGGTGCCCATGTGATGCGTCTCCAGCGTTAGTCGGTTTTTTCGCTGTTTTAGCAGGGCCATCGCTGCGCGGCCAGTCTGTTTTATTCACTGGACGACGCAGGCTTTTCGTGCGGTTCAATCGCCGCGTTCGCGCTCCAGCAATTGGCGCTTGCGTTCCACCCCCCAGCGGTAGCCCGACACATCACCGTTGCTGCGCACCACGCGATGACACGGGATTGCCACTGCCAGGCGGTTGGCTCCGCAGGCCTGGGCCACCGCGCGAAACGACGTGGGTGCGCCGATCTTTTCGGCGATTTGCGCATAGCTGGCCGTGCTGCCCAGCGGAATTTCGCGCAAGGCTTGCCATACCCGCTCCTGAAACGCGGTGCCGCGCACATCCAGCGGCAGGTCCAGGCCCAGGGCGGGCGCTTCGATAAAACCCACCACCTGCGCGATCAACTGTTCGAAGCGGCGGTCGGCGCCCACCAGGTCGGCCTTGGGGAATTGGTCCTGCAGTTCGCGCACCAGTTGCTCGGGGTCATCTCCCAGCAGGATCGCACACACGCCGCGGGCGCTCTGTGCCACCAGGATCGCCCCCAGCGAACATTGGCCCACCGCGAACACAATCTCGTTTTGGGCGCCGCCGGCCCTGTAATCGCTGGGTTTCATGCCCAGCAACTGATCGGCCGAGGCATAAAAACGACTGTTGGAATTGAAGCCTGCGTCATACAGCGCATCGGTCACCGTATGTTGGCCCTTGAGCCCGGCGCGCACTTTGCGTGAGCGGTGTGCGCTGGCGTAAGCCTTGGGCGTCAGCCCCGTGACTGCCTTGAATACACGGTGGAAGTGAAACGGGCTCAGGCCCGCCAACTTGGCCAGGGCATCAAGGCTGAGCGGGGTGTCGGCCTGCTCGATATGGCGGCAGGCCATGGCCACCCGTTGCGCATGCTGCGCTGCCCGCTGGGTCTGGTCGCCGACGGCACGCTTACTGGGCCGATAGCCTGCCGCTTCGGCTTGGGCGGGAGTGTCGAAAAACTCGATATTTTCCGGGCGCGGCAAACGCGAAGCACTGCTGGGGCGACAGTACACGCCGGTGGTTTTCACACCGTAGACGAACAGCGTATCGGCCTTGGGGTCGCGGGTGAGGATCGCAGCCCAGCGTGGATCTTGTTCGGTAGTCATGGCAGGCACTCGTTACAGGTCCTGGGCAGATTAGCCGCCTCGTAAAAACCTGGCACTCCGAAGCTTGCGCTCAAATCAGCCGGCGGTGCGCAAGGTGAGGTTGATGCGTTGCCGTCCCATGCGGGGGTGCACGCCCTCCTTGATGGGCATTACGCCATGAAAACGCAGGCGATCAACCCCGCCCCACACCACCACATCGCCATGAAACAATGAAATCTTTTGCGGCTTGTCACTACGCGCATGGCCGCCAAACAGAAAAACTGCCGGCAGCCCGAGGGACACCGACACGACTGGCGCGCTGTAGTCTCGTTCGTTCCTGTCCTGGTGCAGGGACATTTTCGCGCCGGGGACATAGCGGTTGATCAAGCAGGCATCCGGGGCGAAATCGTTGAAGCCGGCGTCGGCTGCCGCCAGCACCGCCAGTTCGCGCAATGCGTCGGGCAGGGCCGGCCAGGGTTGCTGGCTGCGCGGGTCCAGCGGGCTGTAGCGGTAGCCTCTGGTATCGGTGGTCCAGCCCAGTTCTCCACAGCTACTCAACGCAGCCGACATGGTAAAGCCGCCCGGAGTGACCATTTGCCGAAACGGGGATTGAGCCAGCACGCGGCGTAGCTCAGGTAGAAGCCGCTCAACCCAGGGCAGGGCGTAAGCCCGTAGCACGTAGGACTGTTCGCCGATTTGCTCGCGCCCGGCGGGTTGTTGCAGGGCGTCGTCGGCGAACAGATCGGCAGTGGGGCCGGGCATGCCTTACAACGCCTTACTCACGGTGATGTCAGTGATTTCATCGCTGGCATCGTGGATTTTCGCCAAGGCTTGCTTGGCTTCTTCCAGGCTATTGCTCGTCAGTTGGGCGAACTCAAAACGGCGTTCGCCGTTGAGTTTGTACTTGATTACATATTTGGTAGTGGCAGTCACGGCTATTTCCTATGGCGCGTTCGGATCAGCTCAGCTTGGTGCTGGTACGACGAACGATACGAATCTTGTGGGACAACGCAGGCTTGCGGGTGACGCTGATCGCCCGACGCGTGACCACGTCCAGAGTGATATTCCAGAACCCGGTGCTGGGCGCGGTGATCTTGGCGGGAAACTTGTCGAACGCACCGCCGTGGTAAGTGTGGCGACCGCCATTCTTGAAGCTGCGAAAGTTCGCATCGCTCATCAGGCGGATATTGCAGGTTTGCGAGCATTCGATGACGACGATATCTCCCTCGTTGAGGTGCTCGCGCTGGTGGATGAATTTCATGAGGGTGTCTCCAGAAGGGCTTTTTCTGAAAAATCAGAACGATACGTAGGTTAAGATGGAGTTTATCAGCCCCAGCGCGTTTATTATCGGCCCGTCTGCAATGACGTCGACAATTTAAAACAGTTATTTACCGAGTTATCAGGGATAAATCCTACGTGTGCGGGAGAAAATTACCATCCCCGCTGTCGTAGGGTCTTTATTGGAGGTTTTGTATGAAGTGGAGTGTGTTGGTGCTGGCCTTGGCGATAGGTGGGTGTGCTTCGGTTGCAGATATCAAGCAGACCCCGCCGACGTTGGCCGTCATTTCCGGGAAGAAGCCCCAGGAATACGCCGCGTGTGTGATACAGAAATTATCGGCTACCCGCCGTCCGCCGCAGATCGAACCGCACAAAGAAGGTGTGCGCGTGATCGTGCCGCAGAAATTTTCGGCCGACCCTTCGGCCATTTTCGAGATTGACGAGCGCTCCAGTGGCAGCAGTATCAAGCTTTACGAGAGCATGTCCAACGTGCCGATCCGCCCGGGCGATGTGAAAAAAGCCGGGGAAGAGTGCATTTCCGGCTGATGCCGTCGTGGAAAAACCAGATATGAAGCGTGAACACGTCAAAGCCCGCCATGCCGAGGGTGAAATCTCGGCTACCCATGTCATCCAGAACCCTGCCCACCTCGGTGAGTGGATCGTGTTCTTCAAGAAAAGTGGCGGGCGCAGCTTTTTCCTGGTGGACGAGCAAGACGAAGTCGAGTCTTTTGCCAGCCTTGACGAGCTGACCGAGCTACTTCGGGAGCTGGGTATCAAATTTGCCGAGATTCACTTGTAGGCGAGGGTTACTTGCAGACCACCACCACACTGCGACTTTTGTAGTTGCCCACATCCTGGCCCAGGGTCTTGTCGCTTTCTTTAAGCGATGGCGTGCCCTCGGTGCCGACAATGCGATAGCCGGTGCCGGCGCAAGAGGCATCGGCTTTTTCGTAGCAACTGGCCCAGGAATTGGCTTCGCCGGAGCAATCGATGGTCAGGCCTTGCTCGCCGTTTTTCAGGTAAACATCGGAAGTGGTGGTGCAGCCGGCGAGTGCCAGAACCGCTGTCAGTGCCAGGAGTTTGTTCATAGGTGTTCGTCGTCGAGGGTGTGGGAAGGCGCTGACACTATCGTGGGGCGTTTTCGGCAGGTTATAGCGAACTGCCATCAAGGTACAGAGTGATACAAAAAAAGCCCCGTCAAACGGGGCTTGTTGCGCGGGGGCTGAAGACTTATTTGCCCTTCGGTCGCTTGCTCGACGCGTGGCCGGCTTCATCCACGAACACTTCGGCTACCGCTATCGCCATGCTTTCTGTCTCGAAAACGCCAGCGACGCTGTCTCCGTGAAAGTTGATCAGGTGCCAGCCGTCCGCTCGCTTGGTGATCAGGTAGCCGTTCACGCCTTTTGGTTCTGACATCTATTAACAATCTCGTCTGGTCTGATTCAAGGGCCTAATGATAGCGCCAAATCTCACGAAGCCGCGTAAGTTATTCCAAGTCAGTGTTCCGGCTGAAAAAGCGTGCTAAAAAGACGGCTTACCATGGAAATGATGCGTGACCGGCAATTTTTGCCAAGGCGGTAGGAAGGTCTTTGTAAGATAAGTGGAACTTACGCTGACATTTTTTCTCTATGATGACATCGCAACGCCAGCAGCTGCCATTGTAAGGTGGCTGCGGCCTGATTAGACTGCGCCGAATTTCGTACGCACAGCCCTTTGTAAGGACCCATATGATCAAGAAATGCTTGTTCCCAGCAGCCGGTTACGGCACTCGCTTCTTGCCAGCGACCAAGGCCATGCCCAAAGAAATGCTGCCGGTGGTGAACAAGCCACTGATTCAGTACGGCGTGGAAGAAGCTCTGGATGCCGGTCTGAACGAAATTTCCATCGTCACCGGCCGTGGTAAGCGCGCGCTGGAAGACCACTTCGACATCAGCTACGAGCTGGAAAACCAGATCAAGGGCACCGACAAGGAAAAATACCTGGTCGGCATCCGTAAGCTGCTCGACGAGTGCTCGTTCTCCTACACTCGTCAGACCCAGATGAAAGGCCTTGGCCACGCGATTCTTACCGGCCGACCGCTGATCGGTGACGAACCGTTCGCTGTGGTACTGGCGGATGACCTGTGCGTTAACCTGGAAGGTGATGGCGTACTGACCCAGATGGTCAAGCTGTATCAGAAATACCGCTGCACGATCGTTGCGGTCATGGAAGTGAACCCGACCGAAACCAACAAATACGGCGTTATCGCCGGTGACGACATTGGTGATGGCCTGATCCGCGTGCGTGACATGGTTGAAAAACCTGCGCCCGAAGATGCTCCGTCAAACCTGGCGATCATTGGTCGTTACATCCTGACTCCAGACATTTTCAAGCTGATCGAAGAAACCGAGCCAGGCAAAGGCGGCGAGATCCAGATCACCGACGCCCTGTTGAAGCAAGCCAAAGACGGCTGTGTGATTGCCTACAAGTTCAAGGGCCAGCGTTTCGACTGCGGCGGCGCTGAAGGCTACATCGAAGCCACCAACTTCTGCTACGAGCACTTCTACAAGACTGGCAAGGCTTATTGATTCACGCTTGCCCATGCGTTTGTAAGAGAAAGCCACCTTCGGGTGGCTTTTTCGTTTTTCAGCGCTATGTAAGTCGGTATGCTGACGGCCTGCCGAGGAGAGTGAAATGGCCTACGATTTTGACTTGTATGTAATTGGTGCCGGTTCCGGCGGTGTTCGCGCGGCGCGCTTTGCCGCCGGCTTTGGTGCCAAGGTGGCTGTGGCCGAAAGCCGCTACCTGGGCGGTACTTGCGTCAACGTCGGCTGCGTGCCGAAAAAGCTGTTGGTGTACGGCGCGCATTTTGCCGAAGATTTCGAGCAAGCCAGCGGCTTCGGTTGGTCGCTGGGCGAGGCGAATTTTGACTGGGCTACGCTGATTGCCAACAAGGATCGCGAAATCAATCGCCTTAATGGGATCTACCGCAACCTGCTGGTTAACAGTGGCGTAACGCTGCATGAAGGGCATGCACGGCTTGTTGATGCGCATCAAGTTGAGGTCAATGGCGAACGCTTTACCGCCAAGCATATTCTGATCGCCACCGGCGGCTGGCCGCAGATTCCGGAGATTCCAGGGCGTGAACATGCCATCGGCTCCAATGAGGCATTTTTCCTCAAAACGCTGCCCAAGCGCGTGTTGGTAGTTGGTGGTGGTTACATCGCTGTCGAGTTTGCCGGTATTTTCCACGGGTTGGGCGCCCAGACTTCATTGCTGTATCGCGGCGACCTGTTCCTGCGTGGCTTCGACGGTTCGGTGCGCACCCATCTAAAAGAAGAGCTGACCAAGCGTGGCCTGGACCTGCAATTCAATGCCGACATCGAGCGCATCGACAAGCAAACGGATGGCAGCCTCAAGGCCACGCTCAAAGACGGTCGCGTGCTGGAGGCCGATTGTGTGTTCTATGCCACTGGCCGTCGCCCGATGCTGGACAACCTTGGGCTGGAGAACACGGGCGTGAAACTCGACAAGCGTGGCTTCGTCGAAGTGGACGACCTGTACCAGACCGCCGAGTCGTCCATCCTGGCTATCGGCGATGTGATCGGTCGCGTGCAGTTAACGCCGATTGCCCTGGCTGAAGGCATGGCTGTGGCGCGTCGTTTGTTCAAGCCAGAGCAGTATCGCCCGGTGGATTACACGATGATCCCCACGGCGGTGTTCAGCCTGCCCAATATTGGTACGGTGGGCCTGACTGAAGAAGAGGCGAAAGAGAAGGGCCACAAGGTGCAGATCTTCGAGAGCCGTTTCCGGCCGATGAAACTGACCCTCACGGACTGCCAGGAAAAGACCTTGATGAAACTGGTGGTCGATGCCGACACCGACAAAGTGCTGGGCTGCCATATGGTCGGCCCGGATGCCGGTGAGATCGTCCAGGGCCTGGCGATCGCGCTCAAGGCGGGCGCGACCAAGCAGCATTTCGATGACACCATCGGCGTGCACCCCACGGCGGCGGAAGAGTTTGTCACCATGCGCACACCTGTGGCGCACTGATCAGGTTTCAGGTGTTGCCTCTGGCGCCGTTGCAACGACGGCCGCCAGGCGCAATGCCTCGATACTGGCCTGGGCCTTGATAAGGTCCAGCTCCAGCGCTTTGTTGGCCTGCTGAAGCTCACTCAGCGCGTGCTGGCCTGACTCGCTTTGCATGGTTGCAACCCGCAGGCGCTCCTGCAGCAGGGTGCGTTCGCCGTCGATCTTGCTTACCTGTTCGCTCAGCTTAAGTTGCTGGGCCTGGTCCTTGCGCACTTGCTCTTGCAGCGTCGCCAACTCCTTGGTGGTTACCCGGTGCTCGATCAGCAGTCGCTCGTTGTCGCGATGCAACTGGGTGATCTCATCCTGGCGCACCATTGCGCTTTGCTGGGCTTGGCGCAGTTCTGCCTGTATCTGCTGCAACTGGCCTTCGTGGCGCCGCTGCTCCTGCTCGCGCTGTTCCTTGATTGCGTTGCGATAGTGTTCAAGCGCTTCGCGGGCGTGTAGGTGCTTATCTTCCAGCGAACGGATCTGTTCGTCCTTGTCATTAATGCGCAATTCGTAATCGCTGCACGCCTGGCTTAGTCCGGCGTTACGGGTTTGTTCGATCTGCAGGCTGGTTCGGGCGGTTTGCAGAGCGGCACTTTCTTCCGCAAGCGCCGCACCCTGGATATCGAATTGTTGCTGCAGCTGGCCGTGGGTCTCTTCAAGCGATTTCAGCTGGGCGAGCAGGGCGGTTTTTTGTTGTTCGAACTGCGACAGAGCTAGGTCAATCGGCTCTTGGGCCTTCTCTTTCAGGCGCTGGGACAGACGCGCGACCAACTCAGCCAGCTCATCGTCAATCGGGGCTTGAGCGATGGTCAGGCGGGTTTCGCTGTCGTCCAGCTCTTTCAAGTAGCGGTGGATCGTTGTTTTCGAGCCGGTATTGCCCATCTCGATGCGTACAGCATCAATGCTGGGGTTTTCGCCGCGAGCGAGGATCGCCAGGCGTGCCGCTTGAACCACTGCTTTGTTTATTCCGCCGCGTGCCATGGGGTCTCCGTCGATTTGGTACTGTAATATGTAGTATGTAGTTACATACTATAACACTATCCAAAGCTCGTTCAAATTCGGCCGATTCACAGATGGGATATTGGCGTATTATCCCGTGTCAAAAACCGTTGGGGCGCTATGCAGCCCCCAAATAGTACGAATAGGCCTCCCATGAGTGATCTGGATCGTTACCTCAATGCCGCCACCCGCGATAACACCCGGCGTAGCTATCGCGCTGCCATCGAGCACTTCGAGGTGAGTTGGGGTGGTTTCCTGCCGGCCACCAGTGACAGTGTGGCGCGCTACCTGGTGGCCCATGCAGGCGTGTTGGCGGTCAACACCTTGAAGCTGCGGCTTTCGGCGTTGGCGCAATGGCACACCAGCCAGGGTTTTGCCGACCCGACAAAAACACCGGTGGTGCGCAAGGTGCTCAAAGGGATTCGGGCCGTGCACCCAGCTCAGGAGAAACAAGCCGAGCCGTTGCAGCTCAAGCATCTGGAGCAGGTGGTGGCGTCCCTTGATAGCGAAGCGCGCGAAGCGGGCGAGGCTCAGGATCAACCTCGGCTGCTGCGCGCCAAGCGTGATAACGCGTTAATTCTGCTGGGCTTTTGGCGCGGCTTTCGCAGCGATGAGTTGTGCCGACTGAGTATCGAACACGTTCAGGCCACGCCCGGCGCCGGTATCAGCCTGTACCTGCCGCGCAGCAAAAGCGACCGCGACAACCTCGGCAAGACGTATCACACCCCGGCGCTGCTGCGCTTGTGCCCGGTGCAAGCCTATACCGAGTGGCTCAGCGCGTCGGGGTTGGTGCGTGGCCCGGTGTTTCGGGGCATTGATCGCTGGGGCAACCTGGGGGAGAAGGGCCTGCACCCCAACAGCCTGATCCCGTTATTGCGCCAGGCGCTTGAGCGTGCGGGCATCGCCGCCGAGCAATACACCAGCCATTCCTTGCGCCGGGGCTTCGCCACATGGGCGCATCGCAGCGGCTGGGATTTGAAGTCGTTGATGAGTTACGTCGGCTGGAGCGACATGAAATCCGCCATGCGCTATGTTGAATCCACACCTTTTCTCGGTATGACGTTGGCCACCCAGCCGCTGCTTTGAGTTTTCTTCTATTAATACAGTCGTCTGATAGCGAAAACCAATCGTCAGCATCAGGTTTGCCAATGAGCCATCAGTCAAGAGAGTGGGTAGGATTCACTTCATCAACTTCTTAACCCCTGACGGAGAGTCAACGATGCCTATCATCAACAGCCAAGTAAAACCGTTCAAAGCCACCGCATTCAAAAACGGCAGCTTCGTAGATGTGACCGACGCTGACCTGAAAGGCAAATGGTCCGTAGTGTTCTTCTACCCGGCCGACTTCACCTTCGTTTGCCCAACCGAGCTGGAAGACCTGGCTGACAACTACGCCGAATTCCAGAAACTGGGCGTCGAGATCTACAGCGTGTCCACCGACACCCACTTTGCCCACGCTGCCTGGCATAACACTTCGCCAGCCATCGGCAAGATCCAGTACACCATGATCGGCGATCCAACCCTGACCATCTCCCGCAACTTCGACGTACTGATCGAAGAAGCTGGCCTGGCAGACCGCGGCACGTTCGTGATCAACCCAGAAGGTCAGATCAAGATCGTTGAATTGAACGACGGTGGTGTCGGTCGTGACGCTTCTGAGCTGCTGCGCAAAATCAAAGCCGCCCAGTACGTTGCTGCCCACCCAGGCGAAGTCTGCCCAGCCAAGTGGAAAGAAGGCGAGGCCACTCTGGCTCCGTCCCTGGACCTGGTCGGCAAGATCTAAGTCTGTGAAGTCTCAAGGGCGGTATTCCGCACTTAAGTAAGCTGCATCCGCCCTCTGAACGCCCGGGCGAGATTCGCTCGGGCGTTTTTTTGTCTGCAATAAACCGAATTAACAGGAAATCGCCCGTATGTTGGACGCCAATCTTAAAGCTCAGTTGAAGTCATACCTGGAACGGGTCACCCAGCCGATCGAGATCGTCGCCTCCCTTGATGACGGCGCGAAATCCCAGGAAATGCTCGCTCTTTTACAGGACGTCGTCAGCCTCACCACGCTGATTACCCTGAAAACCGATGGCAATGATGCGCGCAAGCCCTCGTTCTCCATCAACCGCCCGGGTGCCGATATCAGCCTGCGTTTCGCCGGCATCCCCATGGGCCATGAATTCACTTCGCTGGTGCTGGCCCTGCTGCAAGTCGGTGGCCACCCGTCGAAGGCCAGTGTCGAAGTGATCGAACAGATCCGCGCCCTCAAAGGCGAGTTCAGCTTCGAGACTTATTTCTCGCTCTCCTGCCAGAACTGCCCGGACGTGGTCCAGGCGCTGAACCTGATGGCGGTGCTCAACCCGAACATCCGCCACGTTGCCATCGACGGCGCGCTGTTCCAGGCTGAAGTCGATGAACGCCAGATCATGGCGGTGCCCAGCGTGTACCTCAACGGTGTGAACTTTGGCCAGGGCCGCATGGGCCTGGAAGAGATCCTCGCCAAGCTCGATACCAGCGGCATTGAGAAGGCCGCCGAGAAAATCAGTGCCAAAGATGCCTTTGACGTCCTCGTTGTCGGCGGTGGGCCTGCCGGTTCTTCGGCAGCCATTTATGCGGCGCGTAAAGGTATTCGCACCGGTGTTGCCGCCGAGCGTTTTGGCGGCCAGGTGCTGGACACCATGTCCATCGAGAACTTTATCTCGGTACAGGAAACCGAAGGGCCGAAGCTGGCCAGCGCGTTGGAAGCCCATGTGCGTCAATACGACGTGGACATCATGAACCTGCAGCGCGCCAGTGCCTTGATCCCGGCGAAAAACGCGGGTGACCTGCATGAAATTCGTTTCGAAAGCGGCGCGACCCTCAAGTCCAAGACGGTGATCCTGGCCACCGGCGCCCGCTGGCGTGAAATGGGGGTGCCGGGTGAGCAGCAATACAAGGCCAAAGGCGTTTGCTTCTGCCCGCACTGCGACGGGCCGTTGTTCAAAGGCAAGCGCGTGGCGGTGATTGGCGGCGGTAACTCCGGCGTTGAAGCGGCCATCGACCTGGCCGGCATCGTGAGTCACGTGACCCTGCTCGAGTTCGACAACAAGCTGCGCGCCGACGCGGTGTTGCAACGCAAGCTGCACAGCCTGCCGAACGTTGATGTGATCACCAGCGCGCTGACCAGCGAAGTCAAAGGCGATGGCCAGAAAGTTACCGGCCTGGCGTATAAGGATCGCGACAGTGGCGAGTTCAAGACCATCGACCTGGAAGGTATCTTCGTGCAGATCGGTTTGCTGCCCAACACCGATTGGCTCAAGGGCACGGTTGAGCTGACCCCGCGCGGCGAGATCATTGTGGATGCCCGTGGCGAAACGTCACTGCCTGGCGTGTTTGCCGCCGGTGACGTGACGACGGTGCCGTACAAGCAGATCGTGATTGCGGTAGGCGAGGGCGCCAAGGCGTCGCTGAGTGCGTTTGATCACCTGATCCGTACGTCTGCGCCGGCGTAACGCAGGGCCTGAAAATGAAAAACCCCATGAGTGATCATGGGGTTTTTTCGTTACAGCGGCGCGGGTTGAATGATCTCGACCCAATACGCATCGGGGTCCTTGATGAATGCCAGGCTTTTCATGCGGCCATCGCTCAGGCGTTTCTGGAACTCACACCCCAGCGCTTCAAAGCGTTCGCACGCTGCAACGATATCCGGCACCGAGATGCAGATATGGCCAAAGCCACGCGGGTCGGTATTGCCGTTGTGATAAGCGAAGTCGGCATCGTTTTCGGTGCCGTGGTTGTGGGTCAGTTCAAGGATGCCCGGGATCGACTTCATCCACTGGGTGCGCGCGGCGGCGTCGGCAGGGATCTGGGATTTGTCCACCAGGGCCAGGAAGTACAGGCTGAATTCGGCTTCCGGGAAATCGCGCTTTTCAACCAGGGAGAAACCCAGGACGCGGGTATAGAAATCCAGCGACTTGGTGATGTCCTTGACCCGCAGCATGGTGTGGTTGAACACGAAGTTCGACGTGGCGGTGTCAGGTTGGGCGGTGACGCCCGGGAAGGTGTTCAGTTCGTGCAGGCTCATGGGCCCTCCAGAAAAAATGGGGCAAACGCAGCTCCTGGTGAGAGGAGCGTTCCCTTGGCTTGCGGCTGGCATCTGTGCAGCGCAGCCATGATACGCAAGGCTCGCCTGCCGCGCCAAATGAAAAAGCTGACGCAGGCCTTGCGACCGATGGGCGCAGGGGCTCACACTTTGGTGCTTGGTTCTAGGGTGTTTTTCGCATGTTCGACGTTCGTAAACGGCTATTGAGCGCTGGGTGTTTGCTGTTGGCCAGTTCTGTTGTGTTGGCGGCCGATCCGGAAATTCATTGGCCCAGCGGCTGGCAAGCCGAAGAAGTGATTGCCGATGGCGAGGTACCGGCAAAACCGCAACCGGTCTCCCGGCAGCGTGCGATCAAGAATGATGAAAACGGCAACACGTTGATGGTCATGGAGTTAACGGGCACGCCGGTCGAAAGTGGGCATAAAGTTAATCTTCAGGGCGTTTTGCTGGAAATGCGTAAGTCCATCCAGAAAGGGTTTGCCCAAGGTGGCTACCAAAGCGTGTGCACCAAAGTGCACGCTGCAACATTGAGCCGTCTTGAAGCGCTGGAAACTACTTGCGTGATTACCGAGAACGGCCGGCACGTATTGTCACAAACATTGGTGGCGGCGGTTGATACCGATAAGGCGTATGTTTTTTCATACGCTGGCCAAGCGCAAGCATACGAGGCGAGCAAGGATGAAGTCAGTTCAGTGCGCGACAGTCTCAAACTTTAAGCACGTTCGGCCGATTGCCATGGAACAAAATGAAATGTTATTTAAGTTCAGGTTCGAACGCGTGAATAAAAAAGCCCCGCTTAAGCGGGGCTTTTTTATTAGAGCAATGCGATCAACCGCGAAGCCAGGAATCTACCGTCTCGGCGCCGTATTGTTCTTTCCAGGCCTTGAGGCCACGGTGGTTGCCACCCTTGGTTTCGATCAGCTCGCCAGTGTGCGGGTTCTGGTAGACCTTGACCACGCGCGCGACGCTGTTTGGGAGCCGCGGCGGCACTGGACTTGCCCGGGTTTGGATCAAGGATCAGGATGATGTCACGCAGGCCTTTGCCGTAGGTTTTCATCAATGCCTGAAGCTTTTCTTCGAATTCGATCTCTTTCTTCAAGCCTGCGTCGTTCTTCAGGGATTCCAGCTGGGCAAGCTGCTCTTGAAGGGCTTTTTCTGCTGCGCGAAATTCGGCGAGTCTGGACAAAATCTGTACTCCAATAGTGTAGTTGGCTGATATCAACTGCAGACAAAGCTATAAGCCAAGCGCTTTAAACGACTCAAAAAATACGTCGTCCTGCGAGCTCTGCACAGGCAGGAAAAATTGTAGTAGTTAATCCGCTACGAGTAAATCACGTCTTTTGTCTCAACTAAGAATATTTCAACGCGCTGAGTGTATGGCTATTCAATGACTGATCAAGGTTTGAATGAATTCATCACCGGGTAACGGTCTGCCAAACAGGTAACCCTGCAGGAAATCCACACCGTGCGCCGCCAGGTATTCACACTGCTCGGCTGTTTCGACGCCCTCTGCAACGATGCCCAGGTCGAGCTTGCTGGACAACTCTATGATGCTGTCGAGGATATGACTTGATAGTACATCTGCGCCGATCATGGCGACAAAACTCTGGTCTATCTTCAAATAATCCACATTGAAATTACGCAAGTAAGCCAGGCTGGAGTGCCCGGTGCCAAAGTCATCGAGGGCGATCATCACGCCCAGTTGATGCAGGGCATCGAACAGCTGTCGCGTGATAGCGGTGGGTTCGATCAGCTCGCGCTCGGTCAACTCCAGCACCAGCGTCACCTGGCCTGCCGGGAAAGCGGCCAGAAATTCGCGACAGTCATCCACCAACTCCAGGTCAAGACAATGGCGTGCGGTGATATTCACCCCAATATGGAAGCCTGGGCTGATACGCGCCGCATAGGGTGCCAGTTGCGCAGCGGTCTGACGCAGCAGGGCGCGGGTCATCGGCACGATCAGGCCGCAATGTTCGGCCAAAGGAATAAACAGGTCTGGGCGCACCAAACCTTCCTTGGGGTGGCGCCAGCGCATCAACACTTCACAACCCGCCCATTCGCGCGTGTCGCCGCGCACCACCGGCTGAAAGTAAGGGACGAACTCATTCGCTTCCAGCGCTCGTTGCAATTCATGGGTGGGCGTCGAAGAGCGCTTTTGCAGCCCATGCACAAGCACACCGGCCAGAACGCCAAAAAACACCACCAGGCTGAACGACGCCGGGTAACGCTCGCGCATATAGCGCCACACTTCACCGGCGGGCATGCCGGCGTCGACACTGTACGGATAGCGCGCGGACGCCAGGTGTTGATGAGCCACGGCAAAGCCAGGCACCGGCACGTCATGCACCTTGCCGTCGGCACCGAGCCAGTGCGGGCCCACCTGCAGGGTCAGGTCCGCGTAACGGCTGATCAAGCGCAGGGCGTTGGTCAGGTGGTAGCCGTCGATAGAGGCAAAGGCGGCTTTGTCGCCGTCAACCAGTCGATGCACCAGGAGCGCGGTATCCGGCGTAACCGGGTTGCCCGTCATCAACCATAACGCGCCGTCGACATAGTCAGCCGGGTTGACGCTGGACTCATGGTCGCCGCCGAACAGTGAGCTGCAATAGATGTTCTTTTGCCAGGACAACGTGGTTGCGCGCACAAACGGTCGCCGCGTGACCTGCTCGCGCAGGGCCAGTTGGGCCGCGTCATCGCAGGGTTGGCCCGCCAGAGGCAGCAAGGCCTGGGCGGCGAGGGCGGTGTTATCAAGCATCAGGTCAAACTGGCGCACGGCTTCCTGGGCGGTGCGGACGGTACTCTGTTGCAGCGAGCGTTCGGCTTGCCAATGCAAAATGACGATGCCCAGCGCAATCGGCAGCAAGCCACCCAGCATGGTCATGAAGGTGCGAGTGGCGCGGTTTCGCGGGCCGTTGGCGGTCAGGGGCATGGGCAGAACGGCCTGTAGCAGCAATCGGGATGCGCTGATGATAGATGGCTCGCCGCCAATAAGCTCGCAGTCCAGGGCGGTGGGGTCATAGCACCAGGCTCTGGGCGATACGGATAAACGCCAGGGTCGCCGGGGAAGACTGGCGCCGGTCCAGCACGGCCAGGCCGACCTTGCGCGGCACGGCGGGCAACAATGGCCGCTGTACATAACGCGGGTCTGGCGTGGCGGGCAAGGACGCCTGCGCCACCAGGCTCACGGCATCGCCCCGGCTCACTGTCTCCAAGGTGCTCAGTAATTGGGAGCAGCGGTAACGCACATTGGGCACTAAGCGAGCGTCACTGAACAGCCGCGTCACCAGTTCCGACGAGCCTGCCTCCGTCAGTGCAAAGGGAGCGCCGCACAAGTCCTTGAGCGTTACCTGCTCACGGTCGGCCAACGGATGGTCGGTGGGCAGCAGCGCGACCATCTGGTCTTCGAACAATGGGTAGGTATCCAAGCGCTCCTGTTCGAGCACGACGAAGCCGATATCGACTCTGCGCTCGTCCAGCCAGTGGATGACTTGTCGGTCCGGCCCTTCGTCCACGTGTACTTCGATACCGGGATGCGCCTGGCGGAATCGACTGAGAATCCTCGGCAGCAAATAGGTGGAAGAGGTCGGCCCAAACGATCCAATGCGCAAGGTCCCGCGCTTCATGCCCCGGGCATCGGCGGCTTCCTGCTGCAGCGTGTTGGCGAGGCCGAGCATGGCACGGGCGCGACCGAGTAATTGCTGGCCGATATCGCTGGTTTCTACCAGGGTTTGATGGCGCCGAAACAGCGCCACGCCCAGTTCCTGCTCCAGCGCCTTGATGGCGTGGGACACCGCCGATTGGCTGATGCCCAGCCGGTGCGCCGCGCTGGTGAAACCTTGCAGCTCGGCCACCCGGGAGAATATTTCCAGTTGAGTGAGGGTCATGAGTAAATGCTCATTTTACGATGATGGCTTATTAGCTGAAGAATACGCCCATTCTCCTGTTCTTCGAGCCCACTTCATGCGCGCCACCTCTGATCGCCTCACTTACTGCAAACTCGCCGCCGTCACCATGATTTGGGGCGGCACCTTTGTCGCCGGGCGATACCTGGCGAATCAGGTCGACCCGCTATTGGCCGCCAGCCTGCGTTTTCTCCTGGCGAGCCTGGCTTTGTTACTGTTCATGGGCGTGGCCCGCATTCCCCTGGTTTGTCCAAGCCTTCGGCAATTGGCGCTGTTGACGGTGCTGGGGTTCTTTGGGATTTTTTTCTACAACCTGTGCTTCTTCTATGGGTTGCACTACATCAATGCGTCGCGGGCGTCGTTGATCGTGGCGTTGAACCCGGCCGTGATTGGGCTGGCCTCCTGGCTGCTGTTCAAAGAGCGCTTGGGGCGCAGTAAAGTCATGGGCATCGCGCTGTGCCTGGGCGGTGCCGCCACGGTGATTGTCAGCCGCAACCCGCAACTGATGCAGGTCGCCCCCCAGAGTTGGCTCGGGGATCTGCTGATCTTCGGCTGTGTGTTGGCTTGGGGCGTTTATTCGTTGTTTTCCCGTGGGTTGAACGCCACCCTGGGCCCGTTGCAGACCGTCACCTGGTCAGTGCTGCTGGGCACGTTGATGCTGACCGCCACAACCGCACTGAGCGGCGGTATCACGCTTGAAGCGGTTGCCCGTATCGACCTGCCACAACTGCTGAGTCTGGTGTATCTGGGCGTATTGGGTTCGGCGCTGGCCTATATCGGCTACTACGACGGTCTCCGGCGTATCGGCGCGACACGCTCCGGCGTATTTATCGCACTCAACCCGCTGACCGCCGTCATCTGCGGCGCGTTGCTGCTGGGCGAGCAATTGACCGTCCCCATGTTGCTGGGCGGGGCAGTCATTCTGCTGGGCATCTACCTGTGCAACAAACCCCTTGCACGGGCGCGGGTAATGGGGATTTGATAAGAGTACGGACAAACCCTGTTACGCTGTGTAGAATCGATTTACGCATACAAGAATATGGACTTGCGCTCACGCAAGCCTCGGCCGTCAGAGACTGATGACACCATGAAGCGACACGGTTCCCCCCTCATCTTTGGTGACTTCCTCGCCCGCAGCGTGCGAGGCCTGTCCTGCGCGCCACCTGTTCGCCTCATCCTTGCTGGCAATTGACATCCGTTAATCACAAGAATGAGGCGCCGAAATGGCCGACCAATACGAAAACCCAATGGGCCTGATGGGCTTTGAATTCATCGAGTTCGCATCGCCAACCCCGGGCACCTTGGAGCCGATCTTCGAGATCATGGGCTTCAGCAAAGTCGCGACCCACCGTTCCAAAAACGTGCACCTGTACCGCCAGGGCGAGATCAACCTGATCCTCAACAACGAGCCCAACAGCATCGCCTCCTACTTTGCCGCCGAGCACGGCCCATCGGTGTGCGGCATGGCGTTCCGCGTCAAGGACTCGCAGCACGCCTATAACCGTGCCCTGGAACTGGGCGCCCAGCCGATCCACATCGAAACCGGCCCGATGGAACTGAACCTGCCGGCGATCAAAGGCATCGGCGGCGCGCCGTTGTACCTGATCGACCGTTTTGGCGAAGGCAGCTCGATCTATGACATCGACTTCGTGTTCCTCGACGGCGTGGACCGCAACCCGCAAGGCGCCGGCCTGAAGGTCATCGACCACCTGACCCACAACGTCTATCGCGGGCGCATGGCTTATTGGGCCAACTTCTACGAGAAACTGTTCAACTTCCGTGAAGCGCGTTACTTCGATATCAAGGGCGAGTACACCGGCCTGACGTCCAAGGCCATGAGCGCGCCGGACGGCAGAATCCGTATCCCGCTGAACGAAGAGTCGTCCAAGGGCGCCGGGCAGATCGAAGAGTTCCTGATGCAGTTCAACGGTGAAGGCATCCAGCACGTGGCATTCCTCACCGACGACCTGATCAAGACCTGGGACGCGCTGAAGAAGATCGGCATGCGCTTCATGACCGCGCCGCCGGACACCTACTATGAAATGCTCGAAGGCCGCCTGCCGAACCATGGCGAGCCGGTGGATCAATTGCAGGCGCGTGGCATCCTGCTGGATGGCTCGTCCATCGAAGGTGATAAGCGTCTGTTGCTGCAAATCTTCTCGGAAACCTTGATGGGCCCGGTGTTCTTCGAGTTCATCCAGCGCAAGGGCGATGATGGGTTTGGCGAAGGCAACTTCAAAGCGTTGTTCGAGTCCATCGAGCGGGACCAGGTACGTCGCGGCGTCTTGACCGCCGAGTAAGTGCAAAAAGCCCGGCCGAGGGCAACCTCGGCCGGGCTTTCTATTGCCTGGGCATCAGGCTCGCTGCTGGCGCACCAAGTGCTTGAACCCCTCGAACACCAGTACCATCACGGCGACCCAGATCGAAATATAGGTCAGCCATTGCCCCGGCTTGACCCCTTCACCCAGCAACAGGGCCACTACCAGCAGCAACACCGGTTCGACGTAACTGAGCAGCCCGAACAGGCTGAACGCCAACAATCGGCTGGCGATGATATAGCTGACCAAGGCCGAGGCACTGATCAGGCCCAGCAAGGGGATCAACGCATACAGCTTGGGGTGCGCATCCATCACCGCAAAGCCTTGTTCGCCGCTTTGCACAAACCACCAGGCCACCGGCAGCATCAACGCCATATCCAGCCACAGCCCGCCAAGGTGATCGGTCTTGAGGTATTTGCGCAGGATGAAATACAGCGGGTAGCCGATGATCACCACCAGCGTCGCCCAGGAAAAACCGCCGGCCTGGTACAGCTCGTTAAGCACCCCGAGGGCAGCGCAAAACACAGCGATTTTTTGCAGGTAGGACAGCTGTTCGCCCCATACCAGACGCCCGGTCAACACCATGGTCAGCGGCAGCAGGAAGTAACCCACCGACACATCCAGGCTGCGCCCGTTCAGCGGCGCCCACATGAACAGCCACAACTGCACGCCAAGCAGCGCCGAAGACAGCACTACCCCGGCAATCCATCGAGGCTTGGCCACCAGTACGTAGAGCAACTCGCGCACCCGCCGCCATTCGCCGCTGACGATCATGAACACCGTCATGCACGGCACGGTCAGCAACATGCGCCAGCCGAAAATCTCCAGGCCGCTCAACGGCGTGAGAAGCGACGTGAAGTAATACATGACGGCAAACAACACCGAGGCCGATACCGATAACACAACACCTTTAGACACGCTGCCCTCGCGAAAGCCGATTGGAAATAAACAGGGAGAATCGAGAGCGGATTATGGTGCTTTCAGCGGCAAAGGGTGCGCTGTTTTGGGGCGGGAGACGGAAAATGACCAAAAAAGGTCGGTTTACCCAGATCGAATGTGGGGGCTGTCGACCCCCACATATTTCCAGTACGCCCGAGAGGCTGGCTAGGCGTACGCCGCCCGGCCCGAGACAAAGTGGCTCACATCATTGAACCCCGGTGTGGACGAATGCCCCGGCGTGACCAACGAATCGATAAACGCTTCATCCTGCGCCGTGATCTTCACGCCCAGCGCCCCCGTGTAGGCGTCCCACTGCGCCTCGGTGCGCGGCCCGACGATCGCCGAACTCACCGCCGCGTTGTTCAGTACCCAGGCGATCGCGAATTCCACAACCCCCACGCCGCGCGCTTGGGCGTACTCCTGAATCTGCTGGGCAATGCGCAACGACTCCACACGCCATTCGGTTTCAAGGATGCGTTTGTCCTGGCGCGCGGCGCGGCTGCCCGCTTCCGGGGTCACATCCGGCGCATATTTGCCGCTGAGCACGCCCCGGGCCAGCGGGCTATAGGGCACCACCCCCAGGCCATACGCCGCCGCAGCGGTGATCTGTTCCACCTCGGCCTGGCGATTGACGATGTTGTACAGCGGCTGGCTGATCACCGGTTTATCCACGCCCAGGCGCTCGGCCACGCGGATGACCTCGGCGATGCGCCAGCCGCGATAGTTGGACAGGCCCCAATAGCGGATCTTGCCCTGGCGAATCAGGTCGCCGATGGCCGATACAGTGACCTCCAGCGGCGTGGCGTGGTCTTCGCGGTGCAGGTAATAGATGTCCAGGTAGTCGGTGTCGAGCCGGGTCAGGCTGGCTTCAATGGCATTGAAAATGCGCTTGCGGCTCAAACCGCTGCGGTTGGGTAAGCCGTCGGGCGGGCCGAAGCCGACTTTGGACGCCACCACCCAATCCTGGCGCTGGCGGGCAATGGCTTCGCCGACCAGTTCTTCGGAGCGGCCGCCGGTGTATACGTCGGCCGTGTCGATAAAATTGATGCCTTGGTCCCAGGCCTTGTCGATGATGCGCAGCGAGTCCTCGGTGTTGGTCTGTTCGCCAAACATCATGGTGCCCAGGGTCAGGGCGCTGACCTTCAACCCGGACTGGCCCAATGTGCGGTAAATCATGCAAAGCTCCTCAAGTCTGGGAAACGTGAGCGTCATGCAATACCAGACTCAGAGGCTCTGGAACAAGCCCCGTGCGCATTTCTTCACGTGCTCAGCAACGCCTGGCAGCGCACTTGTAGAAATCGGTGCAGCACTTTTACCCGCTCCGACACTTGCAGGCGGTGCGGGCACATCAGGTTGAATGGTGTGGGTTCGCCTTGCCAGTCCGGCAGCAGTTGCACCAGGCGGCCGGCCTTGAGGTCCCGGGCGATATCCAGGTTGGCCTTATACGCAATACCGTGGCCGGCCAAGGCCCAGCGCCGCACGATTTCACCGTCATCGCTCAAGTAGTCGCCGGTCACTTCAACTTCCTGCAGGTCGTCGCCCTGGCGAAAGAACCAGGTGCTGCTGGCCCGGCCCTGGCGCATGTAGCGCAGCGTATTGTGCTGCGCCAACTGCTCCGGCGTGGTGGGTGTGCCATGGCGCGCGAGGTAATCGGGGCTGGCGCAGGCTATGCGCCGGTGGCCCGGCACCACCGGCAGCGCCACCAGGCTCGAGTCCCTCGGCACGCCGAAGCGCAGGGCGATGTCGACGGTGTCGCGGAACAGGTCGGCATTGCTGTCGTTAAGCAGCAGTTGCAGGCGGATATTCGGGTGTTCCAGCTTGAACTCGTCCAGCCAGCCAAGCACAACGTTGCGCCCGAAATCCGACGGTGCAGCCAATTGCAGCAGGCCGGTCAGCCCTTGGCTCTGCTGCTTGAGCGCCTGCTCGCCTTCGGCCAGCGCCGCCAGGGCCTCGCGCACGCTGTCGAGGTAGCGCTTGCCTTCTTCGGTCAGGCGCATGCTGCGGGTGGAACGCGCGAGCAGGCGAATGCCCAGGCGGGTCTCCAGGCGTTTGAGCGCAATGCTGGCCGCCGCTGGGGTCAAACCCAGGCCGCGGGCGGCGGCGGACAGGCTGCCGGTGTCGGCCGTGCGCACAAAGACTTCAAGGTCGAGGATCGAGCTCATTTATAAAAATCCTTTAAAGATCCTGTCGTTTTACCGGGATTTTTCGGCGATTGCCAAGCTGGGAAGATGAACGCTCACTTTCGACCCCAAGGACCTTTCCCATGACATCCCCCCTCAACGGCAAAACCGTGATTGTGATCGGCGGCAGCAGCGGTATTGGCGCGGCGGTGGCCGAGGCGGCCATGGTGCGTGGCGCACACGTGATACTGGCCGGGCGGCGCTTGTCGTCCACTACCGACGATGGCGTACGCAGCGAACCGGTGGACGTCACCGACCCGGCATCCCTGCAACGGTTGTTCGAACGCGTGGGGCATTTTGATCATCTGGTGTATACGTCTGGCCCTTCGGTACGCGCCAACCCCTTGAGCGAGACAGACTTGGAGCAGGCCCAGGACAATTTCAATGTGAAACTCTGGGGCGCATTGCGCGCTATTCAACGGGCGCTGCCCTTTCTGGATGAGCGCGGCAGCATCAGCCTGACCTCCGGGCAACTGGGGCGTAAATTAGTGCCGGGCCAGTTTATAAAGGTCGGCATCAATGCCGCGACCGAGGCACTGGGCAAACAGTTGGCCAAGGAACTCGCACCGCGTCGGGTCAATGTGATCAGCCCGGGGGTCATTGATACGCCGGCGTACGCGGGGTTGGCCGAGGAATCGCGCCTGGCGATGTTTGCCAAGGCCGGTAACGCATTGCCGGTTGGCCGGGTAGGCCAGGCGGAGGAAGTGGCGGCGGGCTATGTGCTGGCCATGGAAAACGGTTACATGACCGGCGCCGTAATCGACATTGACGGCGGTGGCTTGCTGTAACACCGCCTCCACGGTGGGAGGGCGCAAAGCCCTCCCGCGCTGACCGCATCAGGCGTTGAGGGTGCGCGTCATCCGCAATGCCAACACACTGCCGGCCACAATCACTGCGGCCAGCAGGTAAAGCGCCATATCCGTGGACCCGGTGGCATCCTTCACGAAACCGACGATATACGGGCTGAGGAAGCCGGCCATCTGGCCCATGGAGTTGATCAGCGCCAACCCACCGGCCGCCGCGCCCGCGCTGAGCATGGCGGTAGGCACCGGCCAGAACATCGGCAGGCCGGTGAGGGCGCCCATGGTGGCGATAGTCAGCCCGAGGATGGCGAGCGCCGGCGTAGTGGCGAAATTCACCGCGATCACCAAGCCAATGGCGCCCATCAACATCGGCACCACCAAGTGCCAGCGACGCTCTTTGCGCAAGTCGGCGGAACGCCCCACCAGCAACATGAATACCGCCGCCAGCAGGTAAGGGACCGCACTGAGCCAGCCAATCACCAGGTTATCGCTGAACCCCAGGTTCTTGATGATCGACGGCAACCAGAAGTTGATCGCGTACACACCGCTCTGGATGCAGAAGTAGATCAGCCCGAAGGCCCAGATGGCCGGGTTCTTGAATACTTGCCCCAGCGAGTCGGTGGTGGCCTTGGGTTTGTTTGCCAGGTCGGTGGCCTGGTCGGTTTCCAGCACCGCGCGCTCGTGCGGCGTGAGCCACTTGGCGTTGGCGAAGCTGTCACTGAGCAGGAAGTAGGCGAGGGCGCCGAGGATCACGGTCGGGATGCCTTGCAGCAGAAACATCCACTGCCAGCCGGCCAAGCCACCTTGGCCGGCGGCGAAGTGGTTGAGAATCCAGCCGGAAAACGGGCTGCCGAGCAACCCCGACACCGGGATCGCCGACATGAACAGGGCCATGATCCGCCCACGACGGAACGTCGGGAACCACTGCGAAAGGTACAGCACCACACCGGGGAAGAACCCGGCTTCGGCGGCACCGGTAAACAGGCGCAGGGTGTAGAAATGCGTCGGCGTGGTCACGAACAACAGGCAGGTGGACAGGGTGCCCCACACGATCATCATCAAGGCAATCCAGCGACGTGGACCGAACCGGGTCAGCGCCAGGTTGCTCGGCACGCCGCACAGCACGTAGCCGATAAAGAAGATCCCGGCTCCCAGGCCGTACACGGTTTCGCTGAACTTCAGTGCATCGAGCATCTGCAACTTGGCAAAGCCAACGTTGACCCGGTCGAGGTAGTTGAACAGATAGCAGATGAAAATGAACGGGATCAGGCGCAGGGTAATGCGCTTGTAGATGGCGTTTTTATCGTCATCGGTGGCCAGTGGGGCAGCGGCGCTCTGTGACATGGCGTTCTCTCTATTTATTATGATTTTGCGCGATGCGCGGGTAACGTTGATCGCCCAACGAGTCTCGGCCACGCGGCGGGGTGCTGTCTTTGTGCTCGCGCACAGACAAGCCGGCTTTGCGCTGTGCCGATGAACAACCCTGCCGTGCAGGACTTTTTCGAGGAGATGGCCCCCGTGTTCGAGCTGGATCATGACCTGGCGCAGGATATCGTCGATCGGACCATGGCGATTTTGCCCTACAACGTCAACGTCATGGACAGCCAGGGGCTGATCCTGGGCAGCGGTGAAGCCGAGCGCGTCAACACCCGCCATGAGGGGGCGCAACTGGTGCTGGCCAATGGGCGCGTGGTGGAAATCGACGGCCAGACCGCCAAGCACCTCAAGGGCGTGCAGCCGGGTATCAACCTGCCGCTGATGCACGATCAGCGCCTGATCGGCGTGCTGGGCATCACCGGCGAGCCGGAGTTGCTGCGCACGTATGCCGAACTGGTGCGCATGACCGCCGAAATGCTGGTCAGCCATCGTCACCAGCAAGCCGAGCAGCACTGGCGGCGCCAGCGTTGCGATGACCTGCTGGCATTGCTGCTGGCCGACACCGGCGACTCACCGCGCCTGGTCGATGAAGCCCAGCAACTGGGGCTCAAACCGCAACTGGCGCGCACGCCTTACCTGTTCGAGCTGGGCCCTGGCCAATCGGCGGAAGCCTTGAGCGCCTGGCTGACCTCGCGTTACCCGGACAGTTGGTGCGTCAGCTCAGCGCAGTTTTCGCTGTTGTGGTGCCGGCCGGCGGCCGTTCAGGTGGACAACCTGCGCCTGCTGGAGAAGCTCGACGCTCAAGGTTGGACGATCCTGCGGGTGGCCGTGGGCGGGCAAGCCAATGGTTTGCCCGGCCTGCGGCGTTGCTACCGACGCGTCGGTGACCTGCTGGCGTACGGTCGCGATGTGCTGCCGCACTCGCGGCTGCTGACGCTCAGCCGTTATCGCCTGCCGGTGATGCTCTGGCGCCATCGCAACGATGATGCCCTCGACGAACTGCTCAACCCTCTGCGCAACGTGCTGGCCAAGGACAGCAACGGCCAACTGCTGGCCACGCTGCGCAGCTGGTGCGAGCACGACGGCCAGAGCCAGGCCTGCGCCGATGCGCTGGGCATTCACCGCAATAGCCTGCGTTATCGCATGGAGCGCATCGCGGAACTCAGCGGCGTCGACCCGTTGACCCTGGACGGCATGCTTGCCTTGTACCTCGGCGTGCAGTTGCTGCCCCAGTCTTTGTCGGAATGAACAACAAAGCTCACCCGCACTTGTGCATCTGACCGGCGTCAATCCCGGTGCCAGCTGGCAGCATGGGCGTTATAAAAACCGGAGAAAGCCCATGAAAATCATCATCGCCCCCGACTCGTTCAAGGACAGCCTGAGTGCTGAAGGCGTCGCCCAGGCTATCGCCCATGGGCTGGCCCAGGTCTGGCCGGACGCACAGTTGATCCAATGCCCGATGGCGGACGGCGGTGAAGGCACGGTGGATTCGGTGCTCGCCGCCTGCCACGGCGAACTGCGCCACCAAACGGTGCGCGGGCCGCTGGGCGCGGCGGTCGACGCGCGTTGGGGCTGGTTGGCCGACAGCCGCACGGCGATCATCGAAATGGCCGAAGCCAGCGGTCTGCAACGGGTGCCGCCCGGCCAGCGCGATGCGTGCATCACCAGCACCTTCGGCACCGGAGAACTGATCCGCGCGGCCCTGGATGCCGGTGCCCAGCGCATCATCCTGGCGATTGGCGGCAGTGCCACCAACGATGGCGGTGCCGGAGCGATGCAAGCGCTGGGTCTGCAAGTGTTCGACGCCCAGGAGCAAGCGCTGGCACCTGGCGGCCTGGCCTTATCGCGCCTGGCCCGTATGAGTCTTGAACACCTCGACCCACGCTTGGCCGAGGTGCGCTTTGAAATCGCCGCCGACGTAAATAACCCACTGTGCGGCCCCCAGGGTGCCTCGGCGATTTTCGGCCCGCAGAAAGGTGCCACCCCCGAGCACGTCAGGCAACTTGACGCTGCGCTCGGCCATTTCGCCGACCATTGTGCCCGCGTGTTGCCCAGGGATGTACGCGACGAACCCGGCAGCGGCGCAGCGGGTGGCCTGGGCTTCGCCGCCAAAGCCTTCCTGGGGGCGCAGTTCCGTGCGGGTGTGGAGGTCGTGGCTGAGTTGGTCGGCCTTGATCAAGCCGTGCGCGGCGCCGACCTTGTGATTACCGGCGAAGGCCGTTTCGACGCCCAGACCCTGCGCGGCAAAACCCCGTTTGGCGTGGCGCGCATCGCCCGGCAACACGGCGTGCCGGTGATCGTCATCGCCGGCACCCTGGGCGATGGTTACGAGCAGATGTACGCCCATGGCGTCGACGCCGCATTCGCGTTGCCTTCAGGGCCCACCAGCCTGGAACAGGCGTGCGCTGAAGCACCGCGTTTGTTGAGTGAGCGGGCGGCGGATATTGCGCGGGTATGGCGGGTGGCAACCCGGCGCTGACGCCCCGGCCCGAACATGGGACAATCCGCGCCTTTTCGACACGGAGAGTCCCATGCTGCGCCCCGCACTCCTGGCCCTGCTGCTGAGCGGCACTGCCACCCTCGTTCAAGCCAAGCCCGACAGCGTACCGCTGCTGCGGGAAATCAAGGAATGGGTGATCGGTTGCGACAACCTGCGCAATTGCCATGCCCTCAGCGCGCCCAGTGGGGTCGACGAAGAGGACTACAGCTCGTTGACGTTGCACATCTGGCATCAGGCCGGGGCCGAGGGCTACCTGCGCTTGCGCTTCGACCATCGTGGCGAAGCGCTGGACCTGGCCACCTTGCGATTGGACGGTCAGCCGCTGGGCCTGGAGTTGACTCGGGATCTGCACGTCGAACTGGACGATCAGGGCGGCGATCCCGAGGTGCGGTCCTACGGTGTGATCGAGGAGGCCGCGGCCCGCCGTTGGTTGCAGGCCTTGCGCGATGGCAAGCGTCTGGAGCTACCGGATGACAAGGACGCCCATGTGTCGTTGAGCGGGCTGAGCGCTTCGCTGCTGTTGATAGATGCGGTGCAGGGGCGGGTTGATAACCTCACCGCGCTGGCCCGGCCGGGTAAAGGCGCGGCCAGTGCCGTGCCGGCGCGTTTGCCGACCCCGGTATTGCGCAAATTCCCGGGGGCACCCGCGTTGACCACACAGGAGCAGGCCGGCCTGGTAGCGGCTGCGCTGCGCCCCATCACGCCTGAGGTCAACGGCACGGGCGGCGAACCGGAGGCCAGCGCCGGTGCGCTGACGGCGCAGCAAGCAATGACCGTGGTGCGTTATGACTGCGCGGCCTACAACTGCGAGTACGACGTGGTCAGCCGCCAGCGCCAGGCGCCATATGCCGAAACAACCCTGCAGCTTGAGTCTTTGCCACTGGAGGACGCGGCGCTGCAAGGCTCGGTCGGCTATGACCCGGCCACGGGCACCTTGAGCTACTTCTACAAACAACGCGGGATCGGCGATTGTGGCGGCGGGGGTGTGTGGGTGTTTGACGGCAAGGGGTTCCAGCTCAGCGAATTCAAAATGATGCCGCGTTGCACCGGGGTGGCCTACGGGGATTGGCCGTCTTTGTGGTCGACCGCACCTGCGCCCTAGCCATCAAGCGGGGAGGGCCTCTACACTGGCCGGCCATGTGTTATTCAAAGGATGAAGCACCATGCACACGCCTGAACCTCATATCGTCATCCAGCGCTTTACCGAGGCCCATCTTGAAGGCGTTGCGGCGCTCTATAACGAACCTGCCGTGTGCCGTCAGGTGCTGCAGATGCCTTTCCAATCGGTGGAGGCGTGGCGCAAAAACTGGTGATGGACGATGAGCGGCGCCTGCAACTGGTGGCCGTGCATGGCGGCGAGGTCATTGGCCAACTCGGCCTGCAACAGTACCTGCGCGTGCGCCAGGCCCATGTCGGTTCGTTCGGCATGGGCGTGGCCACGGCCTGGCAAGGCAAAGGCGTGGGCTCGCGCCTGTTGACGGCCGCGCTGGACGTGGCCGACAACTGGATGAACCTGCATCGTGTGGAGCTGACGGTGTACGTCGACAACGAAGCGGCGCAACGCCTGTACCGTAAATTCGGCTTCGAGGTAGAAGGTGTGCTGCGTGACAGCGCCCTGCGTGATGGGGTGTTTGTCGACACCGTCAGCATGGCGCGCCTGCGCACGCGCGCTTAGTCCTGCAAGGCAAACGCCACCGCCGCCTGCGCATGCAGCGCGGTGGTGTCCAGCAGCGGCAACTCGCTGTGTTCGGGCTTGATCAACAGGCCGATTTCCGTGCAACCGAGGATCACCGCCTGAGCGCCGCGCGCGGCCAGGGACTGGATGACCCGTTGGTAAGTCCGGCGTGAAGTGTCGCTGATCACGCCGACGCACAGCTCCTCATAGATAACGCGATGCACCTCCTTGCGTTCATCCGCGTCCGGTAACAACACGGTCAGGCCGTGGCCGGTCAGTCGGGACGTAAGAAAGTCCTGCTCCATGGTGAAGGCCGTGCCGAGCAAACCAACCGTCAACGTCCCAGCCTCCACGGCGGCCAACGCGGCGGCATCGGCGATATGCAGGAACGGAATCGACACTGCCGCTTCGATTCGCGGCGCCAGCTTGTGCATGGTGTTGGTACACAGCACCACGCATTCGGCGCCACCCGCCTGCAAGCGGCGGGCGGCATCTTCGAGGATCAGCGCGGTGTCGTCCCAGCGTCCGGCATGCTGGGCTTGCTC
Source organism: Pseudomonas sp. S3_A03 (assembly GCF_054668275.1). Classification (NCBI taxonomy): domain Bacteria; kingdom Pseudomonadati; phylum Pseudomonadota; class Gammaproteobacteria; order Pseudomonadales; family Pseudomonadaceae; genus Pseudomonas; species Pseudomonas sp. S3_A03. Next base: position 1,202,317 of record NZ_CP162753.1, on the reverse strand, counting down.
CACCGGGCCGAAGTCCACGCTGTACATCAACACTTGTGCCGAGCGCAGCGGGCCGAGTTGGTCGCGCACGCACTGGTTGATGATGCGGTAATACTCGGCGCTGGACTCCCAGCTCATGCCGCCGATAAGGCCGATGGTGCGCATGTGATGTTCCTGACAATGGATGTGGTTTCACCTTACTCACTGGCAGGGCAATAGTCATACGCAGTTACCGCGCAAATGAGCGGTGCAGTTTGGTCTGAGCGCGCATGCCAGGCGCCGTCAATGAGGTGTATTCCCCAGGATTGGCTATACCTACAGCTCATTCTTACGATGATGATCGCCAGGGAGTTCAATGATGAAGCTAAGGCTAATGATCAGCGCGCTGTGCGTCGCCTCGATCGGCATGGCGGGCTGCGCCAGCAAGGTCACGCAACCGGACGAGTATTCAGGGTTCCTCTCCAACTACAGCCAACTGAAGAAAGCCACGTCACCCTCGGGCGCTGAAGTGATGCGCTGGGTCGATCCCACGCTGGACTTGAGCCGCTACACGGCGGTGTACATCGAGCCCACTCAGTTCTATCCCACGCCACAGGCCAGCGCAAAAATCCCGCAGAGCACCCTCAGCGGCATCAACAGCTATTTCAACCAGGCGCTCAAGCGTGAGCTGGCCAAGTCATTGCCCTTGGCGAACGGCCCGGGCCCTGGCGTGATTGTGGTCCGTGCCGCAATCACTGCCGTCAGCAGCAAGACCGAAGGCCTCAAGCCCTATGAATTCATCCCGGTAGCGTTGGTGGCGGCAGCGGTGAGTACCGGCGCGGGTATTCGCGACCAGGAGACCACCTTGGGCACCGAGGCGCAGTTTCTGGATGGCGCCAACGGCAAGGTCCTCGCCCAGGTGGTGCGCAAAGGCACCGGCAAGCCGCTGTCAAATGACTCGCAGGTGATGAAGGCCGATGACGTGAAAGAGGTGATCGATGGTTGGGCGTCAGATCTGCATCAGTCCTATGTGAAGCTCAAAAAACACTAGAACGCATTGCGCGCAAGGCGGTTGTAGTAGCTCAGAAGGGCGTCGTAGCGACGCGTGACGAGGTAGTAGTCCTCACTCAGTTGCGGTGGCGCGGCGTGTGCGAGCCAGTCTTGGCGAAGGGTGGTCAACGCCGCAAGGTATGCCTCTGCCGCCGGGCTGATCGTATACCAGAGGTTACTGGCTTCTTCATCCCGAGGGTTGCCGGGATGCAGGCGTTTGTACGCGTTGCCGTTATCCGCCGCCGCCTGCACGGCCGCGGCCAGGTCGGCGACGGTCTGCGGTGTCAGGCTGGCATCGCGCATGTCACGTTCAATCCGGTCAACGGCATGGCGCGCGGCGATCATGTAATTGAGTACGTGCCAGTGAAGGTCGCGGCCCATACGGGCTTCGATACGCGCCAACTGCGCGGGGCGTACGCTCAGGTCTTCACGTTCCAGTTGGTTGCGCAGGCCGGTTGAGACCGCCAGGTAGTCTTCGCCGACGTCGACCAGTTGGGCGAGCAGTGGTTTGTTCATGGCCTCAGCGACCATTTGCTGAACACCTTGAGGCACGCCATCGGGCGGCGGCATTGCCGTGATTTTGTCCGTCAGCGAGGTGAGTTTCTGCAGCCGGTAGGCGTACACACTGGCCAGGCCGATCAATGGGCTGCCGGGTTGCTGGCGCTCCAGTTTCAGGGTGTACAAGGACGAGCACACCGATGCTTGGATAATCCGCGGTTCGGGCTCGTTTCTGTCGCCGAAGTTGTCGTGCTCGGGCGCTTGTGGCGACGCGGCATGCAGGCGGTAGTACGCCAAACGGGTGTCCCGATCAATACGGTTCACGCAGTCAATGAGGGGGGCCAGCGCACTGGCTGTTGCCGTGGACGGGCTGTCACGCTGGTCCAGCCACAATTGCGCGTATTGCAAGGGTTTGGTCGCGCCGGCGACACCGAGCAGCCCCAGGCCCAACACCAGGCTTATGGGCACCAGCCATTTCGGATTCATCGCTTGGCCTCCTGGCCGTACCACTGCGTGTGCGTGGCGGGTGCCTGGCATTCGGTCGCGCTGCGCGGCATGCGGCTGCACAGGCGCTCGGTCCACTGTTGCAGGCCCTGGTTACGGGTGATCAGATGGCTGTTATCGAGCACCTTCAAACCGGCGTACAGCACAACTGCGCCGACGAGACCCAACGCGCCGCCCAGCACGGCCCAGCGCGGGTGGCGGGCGGACCAGGGGGTGTGGTGGTTGGTGAAGGGGCGCCTGATCAAGCCGACCAGTGCCAGCACCACGACCAGGGTCAAGCTGGCCAGCGGGTTGAACACATACCCCAGTGCTCCCGCCACAACGAGCCCCGGCAGCAGATCGCGTATCGGCAGCAACGGCAAGTGGCTGGCGCTGATCCAGCGCGGCAATCGCTGGCTGAGCCGTTCATCCAGCACGCGATAGTGGTGAGCCCATGGTCGCCAGCCCTGCCAGGCTACGCCCGCGCAGACCACGGCGCCTATCGCCCACACAATGCCCTGGCCCAGGGTCGGGATGATCTTCCCGGCCAGGCTTTCAACCTGTACCAGCATGCCCACCAGGCAACTGAGCACCAGCGCGACGATCCACGGCCAGGTGTCCAGGGCCGAATCCCAGCCTTGCCAAAAATACACGGTGCCGCCGGGCATCGCTTCGGCGACGCTGATGTGGTCGGCGTAAAGATCGGCGCTGAGCTGCTGGCAGGCCTTCCAGTCGTGCTCGTCCAGGCGTTGCGCGAAGGCGCGGCGCTGGCCCAGGCTCATCGGCGCGAGCAGTAAACGCGCGGCGCGCTGTTCCGGGCTGTAGGGCGGTTCGGCGGCCAAGGCGCGTTGGCGTGCGAGAAAGGCCGGCCCTTGCTGGCGTTTCAACAAGAGCGCCCACTCGTCGGCCGGGCAGGCATGATCTGCGCCACCGTGCCAGCGCTGCCCGGCACACACGGCGTCGAACAGCGTGCTTGACCAGTAATGATGATGGGCAAGCAGCCTGGCCAACCATTCATTGAACCACTCGGCATGGGGATGATTGTTCACCCAGGCATGCTCATGACGTGCGGCGTAGGCCGCCAGGAACGCGGCGTCGTCGTGCTGCCCAAGCGCCTCATACAGCGGGCGCTGCAATTGCTCGCGCTGCTGTCGCTCCAGGGCGTCGATCAATGCGCTGGGCAATTCGAGCCGTTGCCAGGCAGTCAGCCAGTTGAAGGTTTCGAAGGCCCACCGCGTGTCCTCGGCATTCAGCTCGCCTTCGATGCAGCGCTGCAACAGATGGATCTCAAGGAACAACGCCGTGCCATCGGCCATTGCCGCTTCATAGCGCTGGGCAAGGGTTTCGCCGAGGGCTTCGACGAGCACCTCGGCCTCGGGCTCCTGCTCGTTCTCACGCCAGGCCAACGCGGCTTCATAGGCTTCGCGCAGGCGCTGGAAGCCCTGCGGGTCGTCGTCCGGACGCGTCTTTTTCAACAAGGCCGCGTAGTGGCGCTTGATCGTGCGGCTATCGGCATCCGGCGCCAGGCCGAGGATGTTCCAGCAATTCATTTGCGATGCAGCTCCCTGACGACGGCCCGGCGTGCGGTTATTTGAGTGGCGTCAACGGTGGCAATTTCCACTGGCCATTGCTGGCTTCGGGCTTGGGCAGGTACACGCGCAGTACCGCATAGAACGGCGCCGGCGGGGCGGGCAGCCAGTTGGCCTGTTCCGCCTTGGGTGGCTCGTGGTGCTGCAATGCCAGGGTCAGGCCACCGTCGGCGTCCAGCTTCAGGCCCGGCAGCATGCGCGAGTTGATCAGGTAACGTTTTTTATGGTTCGGCACCAGTTGATGGGTCTTGGCGTCGTACAGGGTCAGTGACCAGAACGCATCGGCCGGCGGCAGTTGGTCCTTGCTGAAATGCACGGTATAGCTATGACGCGCGCCGTTGGCCGGTTTGCCTTCGCTATCGTCACGGTAGGTGAATGACACGGCTTCGTCGGCGGAGTTGCCGAAAATCCCCAGGTCGGCACCGGCGTAGCGGTACAGGTAATTGTTTTGCAGACGGTCACGGCTGCCGTACAGGTCGCTGCGGGCGACCTGATGAGTGTCGATCTTGTCTTTTTTGAAGGCCGCGAATTCGGCGCGAGCATCGGAAATGCCGTCCTCCAGCGCCTTGCGCTGTTCAGCGGTCAATTGGTTGGCCTTGAACGGCGCGCCAGGCGCCACACCGATCTTGGCAAAACGCGCCAGCAGCTCTTTTTCACTGTCCTGGGGGGCGGCGAAGGCCAACATGAAGTTCAGGTAACGAAACAGCTGTGGGCCTTCGGTCATGGTCGCCATGGGCTTGGGCCAGGCGAGTTTCGGCGCCTTGGCCGGTGCGGCCTGCATCACGTAGCTGCTCAGTGACTGCACCTTGTAGCCATTCTGGATCTGCTTGACCTTGTTCAGGTCTTTGTCATCAAACAACTGGGTGCGATACAGCGCATAGGCGACGTTGCTTTCGCTGTAGACCACGCGGTCCACGTCCACGGGTTGCTGCCCCTTCCAGTCGGGACCGGCGATCATGTAATGACCACCGTTGTTGCCGGTGCTGCGCGTGCCCAGGTAGGCGATGTTTTGCGTGTACAGGTCAACCAGTTGCACGGCGTAGTAACGGTCGTCCTCGATTTTCGGCAGCGTCAGCACCAAAGGCTCGCTGCGCAGGTCCATCCACACGAAGGAATACGCCATGTCGGCATTCGGGGTCGTCAAGGCGGTGTCTTTGGGGCTGGTCACCGGTGCGGTGGTACCGATACGGTTGAACGGCGCCTTGAATTCAACGCCGCCCTTGTCGACAGCCTGGGCGTAGAGCGTCTTGTACATCTGCACCACGGGGAAGCCGTAAAGGTAGGCTTCCTTTGCAATGGCCCGCGCTTCGCTCGGGGTTGCCGTGAAGTCGGCCAAGGCACCGCCGCTCAGCAATAAAGAGAGGCTCGCCAGCAGCAGGCGCGTGGGTTTTGCAATCATGTTGTTGCATCCTTCGTGAGTGCTTTTGAAGAAATGTGTTGAATGGCGCACGAGCGCGCTGAGTTTCCGTTTTTATTCGCCGCAGGTCACGTAAATCTGTGCGGGCCGGACACAAAAATGCCGCCCCGGAAGGCGGCACTGGCAAGCCGACATCATTCAGTGCCGAGGATAGACCTGACCTTGTCGCGCAACTGGTCGATGGAAAACGGTTTGCCTATCACGTGCATGCCTGCGGGCACATCGATGTTTTCGGCATAGCCGCTGGCAAACAGGATCGGCAGGGCGGGGTGCAATTCACGCACCTTGTGGGCCAACTGCTTGCCGTCCATGTCCGGCAGGCCGACGTCCGTCATCATCAGGTGGATGTTCTGGTCAGGGTTTTGCACGTGTTCCAACGCACGTCCAGCGTCGGCGGCTTCCAGCACACGGAACGCCAACTCCTCCAATACATCGACGATCAACATGCGCACGATGTCGTCGTCTTCGACGACAAGGATGGTGGAGGTGGAGGGCATAAAGAGGCGTCCTGAAGATGGGAGGGCGGGGGCTTGCTCAGTCCGAAGACCATCCTCTACTGAGTTGTCTGCGCCCCGGCAAGTTCCCGACAAAAGAAGGCTATTGTGCAGGCAATAGGCCTTGATGTCTTGTGACGAGGTTAAATGCCCGCCGGGAAAGGACTTGCCCGCAGGCAGGCGCAAAAGCGTCAGGTTGACGGTCGCCTGGCAAATCGACCGTCGCACCTGCACTTTTGGGCCTGGGGCATGGCTTACAGATCAGTCAAAAACAAGTCCTGCACGCTACCTGGCACGGTGGCGGTCACGCTATTCAACGCGGGTTCCTCGAATACCGAAATCTTGTACTCAGGCACCTGGGGGTTCTGGCCGAAATGTGCCAACAGGTATTTAGTCCTGCCGGATTTTAATGTGCTTTCCAGCGCGGCGCTCATTTGCGCCTCCGTGGAAAAGGTCGCCTTCCCATAGTTAGGGTCGAAATAAAACCATTCCTTCTTGCCATTGGAAATAACCACGCCGGCGGTGAAGCCGTGATCGGGGCCATTGATTAAAAGGGTTTTTGAAGTGCGGGCACCGGCCAGCTCTGAAATGATCTGCGTGTAAGGAACCTGCCTCGCCTGCATACCATGATGGAATTGACCGCCCAGTATTTCCTGCAGCTGACTTATCTGGTCGTTGAACTTGGCAACTTTCGATGCCTTGAGCTCTTGGATACCGGCGTTGACGGGGTCGGTTTTGCGCAATTGGGCAATGTCGCCGGGGCTAAGCGTAGGCACCATCGCGACATACAGGTTCTTGATAAACGTATCCTGCTTGCGATGCTTCACGGCGGCGGCCATGACATTGGAAAGCGCCGCGCACTCGCCGCCCGAGAGCGGGGAGACTTGACTGAGGTAATACCCTTGGGGAATCGGCGTTGCCTTGCCACCGGCGGCAGTGATTTCAGCGGCGAATTCCTTGAAGTTCTCCTGGCTGACTTTGATTCGTCGATTTTCCAAATACTTGACCAGCTGTCCAAACTCTTCTGATGTACGCCCGGGGGCAATGGCAAGTTCTGCGAGCTGGTAGTTAGTCAGTGTGTCTGAAAATTCGCGGATGCCTTCTGGGTTCCCCGAGTCGTAGCCTGTCTTAAACATGTCTGCGTCGACGATTTGCGCAGCTTCACGTGCGGATTTAAAACGCTCGGGCAGCGCTTCAAGTTCATCTATGCGTTTTACCAGGCTACCAAGCTCTGCTGGCGTACGGCGTTCGGCAACGGCAAGACGTTTCAAATCCTCAATACTCAGTGCTGTGGAATAGCCATAGATAGCGTCTGGTTTAACGTTGTTCTGGCCCAGTATGTAGGCTGCCTTGTCCTCGGTTTTGGCGTTGGCCACAGCGGCCATGAAGTCACGGCGATAGTTAGGGTTATTCGCGGGTGGCGCCAATACCGAACCGATCATCTTGCCAAACCAGCTGTCGGCAAACGCTTTTATTTCGCCTTCGAGCGCAGCCACTTTCGGCGTAAAGTCTTTGAGCGCCGGGCCATACGGGCGATGGTTGATGGCGTCATAGCCATACCATTTTCCCTCCCTGAATACAGCGCTGCCGCCGACGGTCTGCTCGGCTATTTTGAAGGTGCCCAGCGCGGCGACGTCATACGTTTTACTGGCCGCTTTCAACAAGTCATAACTACCGCTCGCGCCCTTGAACTTGTTAAGCCATTCGCCGGTTTTGGCAAGCCCTTTGCCCGCCAGCTTTGTCGCGCCCATCAATGCATCGCCCGCCCCGCCGACCGGGTTGAGCGCCTCAAGCGCGGTAACGCCAATGAATTTGGCAACTTTGGCCGCCTTGCCTGCGGCGCTGATACTTTGAGCGCCCTTGGCCAGAGCTTTTGAGGCCTGAGCCGCCTTGCCTGCGCCCAACGTTACCAAGCCGATGATGTCCACCCCCAGATCAAACAAGCCGTCGCCTACCTGGCCGTTTTTGAAGTTGACGATGGCGGATCGAAAAGGGATGAGGTTCAGAAAAAACTCACCTATTGCCGCATTCGCCTGTCGAGCCTTATCGTAAGAGGTGACGCCCTTGGCGTAATTCAATAAGTCTTCATTGCCGAGATCCAGGGATTTGACGAAGGCGTCAGCAATCAACTCTGTTCGAGAGCCACCGTAGCTATACGGCGTGTAATCAGCACCGGTCCACTCTGCGGTGTGATCAGCACCTACCCATCCTCCGGTTTGATTGGCACGCTCGCCGTTGTAGGGATCAAAGAGCTCGGTTCGGGAAATAATGTTCGCCGTGCGCGTATCCAACTTCTCGCGGCTGTAGGGCTCGCTGAACTTATTGCTTAGGTAGTTCTGTTTTTCGATGCTCGCCTTACGGGTGTCAATCTCATAAATATTGACTTCGCCGTTTCGCGTGGTTTTTACGTGCAGTGTATGCCCGCGTTTTTCCAAGGTGAGCGGCGAAAGCAAATCCATCGCTACCTTGTAATCATTGGTGTGCAGGAACTCTATCTTGCCAAACTCAAGGTTTTTTCGATCCTCCAGCGGTAGCTTGGAAAGCAGGTATTTGACCATCCCCGCATGGCCTTCGCTTTGAGATTCCAGCGCTTCTTTGTACTGGGTATTAAACACATCAACGACGTGGAAACGCTCAGACCTGCAGTACGCATTGAATGCCGTCATCGGCACGAGACTGCGACTGCTTTCCCAACGGAAGCCGGACTGGAGTTTGTCACCCTCCATCGCGATGTCGAGCATCGAACGCAAGGTCGGATCGCCCCGACGCGTGTTCCCAAAGCGCTTTTGCAGCACCTTTTGCTCAAATATCTGGGGGTCGTGGTCGGGGAATTCCTGCTTCAGGCAGTACAGGGCAATTGCCTTGCGGCTGGGAAAGGGCGTCTGGAGCTGGGTGGAGACGTGGGTCAGCGCCTCTAACTTACTGTTGTAGTGGATTCTGATGCGTTCGATTTGCGCATCGCCCGGCACTTGTTCGGCGCTCTCCAACACACCGTTGACGACGGCCCAATCCCTCAAGACTTCACGCTGAACCCGATCATCAGCGAGCGCCATGCCTTCAGCTGCGAGCAATACCTGGGCATAGGACATGTTTTGTACGCTGCCCGGTGCCTGCGCCTCCAGCTTGGCCACTTCAATCGTTAGTTGAGACCAGGCAATGCTGCCATACGTCACGCTGGCGGGAAGGTCTTTGACCAGATACTGCGGTGCAGTGCGTGAAAGCAGGAGATGAGCGGCGAATTTGGCGGTTTGAGTGGTCGCCCGGCCACTGTCGATCAAGTGTTGACTCAGCCGGTCCACAATGACAGAAGCGTGTTGCCCCCATTGCGCCTGTGCGTCCAACTGAAAACCAGCCACAGCATTACGGACCGGGCCAGTGAGCGACTCCGGATCAAGCCCCACCTGAATGGCCGTTAATAGATAGTCATAAATGCTGGTACCTGATGAAGCGCCCTTCAAGTGCGTCTGCAGGGCTTGGCCCAGCGCCTGGGCCTTGGGCGTGTCCAGCAACTGTTGAAGCGCTGTACGTGGCGCCTGAAGGTCGGCCGCGGTTGTTGGGCTGCCGCTCAGCAAATAAGCCAATGCGCCTTTACTCGCATCCGCCAATGGTAAGCCTGCCAATGAAGTGTGAGTGGACTGCAGGAAGTCGGCGATGCTCTGCCGGCCCTCTGTTGTCATGGGCACCGGCCAGGAAAGCCCACCCCCAGATTGCCCAGCGGGTGCAACGCGGCCTTCTGGTTCAGGGTTTTGACCAGCTCACCCAGCGCGTCCAATGAGGTCGGTACCTTCAAGCCATTTTGCAGTAAGAACGACTCAAGGCTGACTTGGCTCTCGGGGGCCAGTCGGCTCGTCACCTCGGCGCTCGTCAGTGAGTCGTCGGCAGGGACGCGTGCGGTGAGGTCCTGATGCACGGCGCTCAATTTGGCCGCCAACACCTCCCAGTTGCGTTGGTTGGCTAATGCGGCTTGAAGTCCGGAAACGCCGGCCGGAGCCGCTGGCCCTGGAGCGATGACGGGTTCAATTGCGCTCGCGGAGGCGTGGGGCGTTTCCGCACGGGGAAGATTGACGATGGCGGGGGCCGGGAGGCTAGTGATCGAAGCCATTACATTTACCTGTCGTAATTTGGGAAGGTACCGCGCCGAAAAGTGCTTCCCTGAACCCTCGGCCGCTCCCTGTGTGTGCAGTCGTCCTGCGTACATTCCGTTACGGTTGTCAGAATTCGTGTACAAGTCCCGATGCCACAGCCCGCATGCGTGTCTGATATGGGTAGGCATGCTCCGCGAAAAGCATCACAAACGTAGCCCTCCACCCCCAATCTGGGGCAAACTCCCGTTTTTTCCGCACCTGGCCAAGGCATGCCCATGACTCCCGCGTCGACCGTCGATGAAAAGAGCTTTCGTACCCTCCTGAGCCGAAACGTGGCCTTGCCCCTGGGCGTGGGCGTGCTCAGCGCGGTGTTTTTCGTGGTGCTGATCACGTATTTGCTGTCGGTGGTCCAGTGGGTGGCGCACACCGACCGGGTGATCAACAATCTCAATGAAACCTCAAAGCTGACGGTCGACCTGGAAACCGGTATGCGCGGGTACTTGATTACCGGCGACGAACATTTTCTCGACCCGTACGAAGTGGCCAAGCCGCGGATCCTCGCCGACCTGCGCAACCTGCAGGAGCTGGTGGCGGACAACCCGCAGCAGGTTGATCGCCTCAAGCGCCTGGAAGCCTTGCAGCTGGAGTGGAACAAATACGCCCAGTCGATGATTGATATGCAGCGCCAGAGCGGCGACTTTCGCGGCGCCGTGAAGGCGGGGCGCGGCAAGCGCCTGACCGATGAGATCCGCAAGGAATACGACGATGCCGTGGCGATGGAGCAGCAGTTTCGTATCGCCCGCAATACCGAAGTCACCCGTACCACCGTGATCAGCGTGACCTTGTATCTGGTATTCGTGCTCGGCTTGAGTGGTTTTCTGGCGTATGCCGGCCGACGGAACTTGCTCGAATTATCCGAGAGTTACAGCGCAAACATCGCTTCACAACAGAAGATCGCACGGCGCCTGGAACGCCAGGCCTGGCTGCGCAACGGCCAGACCGAACTGGCCGAGCAGGTGCTGGGCCAGCTCAGCCTGAACATGCTTGGGCGCAATATCCTGCAGTTCTTCGCTCAGTACATGGGGTCGGCGGTCGCGGCGCTGTATGTGCGCGAAGAACACGGCGGCCTCAAGCGGGTGGCCACCTATGGTTTCTCCCGCGAGCAGGAACAGCTCGAACAGTCGATCTACAGCGACGAAGGCATTGTCGGGCAAGCCGCGCAGTTGGATCGCCTGATTCGCCTGGACGACGTGCCGGTGGATTATTTCAAGGTCAGCTCGGGCCTGGGCGAAGGCGCGACCCGCAGCGTGCTGGTGGTGCCCACCAGCGATGACGATCGGGTCAATGGCGTGATCGAGCTGGGTTTCCTGCGGCCGCTGGATGAGCGTGATGTTGAACTGCTGGAGCTGATCGCCGGCAATATCGGCACCTCCATTGAAGCCGCACGCTATCGTCAGCGCCTGCAGGAAGTGCTGGCCGAGACCCAGCAGCTCAACGAAGAGTTGCAAGTGCAGCAGGAAGAACTCAAGACCGCCAACGAAGAGCTGGAGGAGCAGTCGCGCATCCTCAAGGAGTCCCAGGCCCACCTGGAAACCCAGCAGGCCGAGCTTGAGCAAACCAACGAGCAATTGGCCGAGCAGACCCAGACCCTGGCCGAGCAGCGCGACGCCATGGACCGCAAGAACGGTGAACTCAACCAGGCCCAGCTCGAATTGCAAGACCGTGCCGAAGAACTGCAGCGCTCGAGCAAGTACAAGTCCGAGTTCCTCGCCAACATGTCCCACGAGCTGCGCACGCCGCTCAACAGCTCGCTGATCCTGGCCAAGTTGCTCGCCGAGAACCCCCAGGAGAACCTCAGCGCCGAACAGGTCAAGTTCGCCGAGTCGATCTATTCGGCCGGCAATGACCTGCTCAACCTGATCAACGACATCCTGGATATTTCCAAGGTGGAGGCCGGCAAGCTCGAAGTGCGCCCGGAAAACTCCAGCGTGACGCGGCTGATCGAGGGCTTGCGCGGGATGTTCGAACCGCTGGCGGCGGATCGCAAACTGGGCTTTGAGGTTGACGTGCAGGCTGATGCGCCCGGCATGCTGTTCACCGATCGCCAGCGTCTGGAGCAGATCCTCAAGAACCTGCTGTCCAACGCGATCAAGTTCACCGAACAGGGCGAGGTCAGCCTGTCGGTGTCGCGCGCGCCGGGGCAGGGCATTGCCTTTACCGTGCGCGATTCGGGCATCGGCATTGCGCCGGACCAGCAGGAGAGCATCTTCGAAGCCTTCCGCCAGGCCGACGGCACCACCAACCGCCGCTATGGCGGCACCGGCCTGGGCTTGTCGATTTCCCGCGACCTGGCCACCTTGCTCGGCGGTTACATCAGCGTGACCAGCGAACCCGGCAAGGGCAGCGTGTTTACCCTGGTATTGCCGGAGCAGTACGTAGAACGCGAGGCCGACGCGCCGCCAATCGAGCAGCCGCGCCAGGTCGTGGTGGCGCCTGCACCGGCCCCGGTCAAGGTGTCGCCATTACCGGTGGCCGATGCGGACCTGATCCCACGCTTTGCCGACGACCGCGACAAGGCCCCGTTCACCAGCCGCTGCATCCTGGTGGTGGAAGACGAACCCAACTTTGCGCGCATCCTGTTCGACCTGGCCCATGAGCTGGGCTACCACTGCCTGGTGGCGCACGGTGCGGACGAGGGCTACAGCCTGGCCGAGGAATACATCCCCGACGCGATCCTGCTGGACATGCGCCTGCCGGACCATTCCGGCTTGACCGTGCTGCAACGTCTGAAGGAACACGCCGAGACCCGTCATATCCCGGTGCACGTGATTTCCGTGGAGGACCGCGTCGAAGCCGCCATGCACATGGGCGCCATCGGTTATGCGGTGAAACCCACCACCCGCGAAGAACTCAAGGACGTGTTCGCGCGCCTGGAAGCCAAGCTGACCCAGAAGGTCAAGCGCGTGCTGCTGGTTGAAGACGATGACCTGCAACGTGACAGCATTGCCCGCCTGATCGGCGACGATGATATCGAGATCACCGCCGTCGGCTTTGCCCAGGAAGCCCTCGACCTGCTGCGCGGCAACGTTTACGACTGCATGATCATCGACCTCAAACTGCCGGACATGCTCGGCAATGAGCTGCTCAAGCGCATGGCCACCGAGGACATCTGCTCATTCCCGCCGGTCATCGTCTACACCGGGCGCAACCTGACCCGCGACGAAGAGGCCGAGCTGCGCAAATATTCGCGCTCGATCATCATCAAGGGCGCACGCTCGCCGGAGCGCCTGCTGGATGAGGTCACACTCTTTCTGCACAAAGTCGAATCCCAGCTGTCCCATGAACGCCAGAAGATGCTCAAGACCGCCCGCAGCCGCGACAAAGTCTTTGAAGGGCGCAAGATCCTGCTGGTGGACGACGATGTGCGCAATATCTTCGCCCTGACCAGCGCCCTGGAGCACAAAGGCGCGGTGGTCGTGATCGGCCGTAATGGCCGCGAAGCCATCGACAAGCTCAATGAAGTCGAAGACATCGACTTGGTGTTGATGGACGTGATGATGCCGGAAATGGACGGTTACGAGGCTACCGCCTTGATCCGCCAGGACCCGCGTTGGAAAAAACTGCCGATTATTGCGGTCACGGCCAAGGCGATGAAGGACGATCAGGAGCGTTGCCTGGCGGCCGGTTCCAACGATTACCTGGCCAAGCCGATTGATCTGGACCGTTTGTTCTCACTCATTCGCGTATGGCTACCGAAGATGGAACGTATTTAAGTGGAGCACTGTTTTTTGGAAAAAGCAGCGACATCGAGCTGCGTCTGCTGATTGAGGCGATTTACCTCAAGTACAGCTATGACTTTCGCGACTATTCCGGGGCGTCGGTCAAGCGCCGCGTGGCCCATGCCTTGCGCCAGTTCGACTGCGCGACCATCTCGGCATTGCAGGAACGGGTGCTACACGACCCGGCGGCGTTCATGCAGTTGCTGCAGTTTTTGACGATTCCAGTGAGCGAGATGTTTCGCGACCCTTCGCACTTCCTGGCGATCCGCCAGGAAGTGGTGCCGCTGCTCAAGACCTACCCCTCGATCAAGATCTGGATCGCCGGCTGCAGCACGGGCGAGGAGGTCTATTCGATGGCCATCCTGCTGCGTGAAGAAGGGCTGCTGGAGCGCACGATCATCTACGCCACCGACATCAACCCGGCGTCCCTGGACAAAGCCAAGCAGGGCATCTTCTCCCTGGAGAATGTGCGGGCCTACACCGCCAACTATCAGCAAGCGGGCGGGCAACGTTCATTTGCCGACTACTACACAGCGGCTTACGATTACGCGATCTTCGACAAGACGCTGCGCGAAAACGTGACATTCGCCGACCACAGCCTGGCGACCGACAGCGTGTTTTCAGAAACTCAATTAATTTCGTGCCGCAATGTATTGATTTACTTCAATAAAAAATTGCAAGATCGCGCGTTCGGGTTGTTCCATGAGTCGCTGTGCCATCGTGGTTTCCTGGTGTTGGGCAGCAAGGAAACCCTGGATTTCTCCGCCTACGGCAAGCAATTCGAACCCTTGGTCAAGCAGGAACGGATCTACCGAAAATCATGAACGATGCTGTCGCCAGCCCGATTCGCGGGATTGAAGCCATCGTCGTCGGCGCGTCCGCCGGCGGCGTCGAGGCGTTGCTGAGCATTTTTGCCGAGCTGCCCGACGGCTTCGGCCTGCCGATCATTGCCGTGCTGCACCTGCCCGATGAACGCCGCAGCCAACTGGCGGAAGTCTTTGCGCGGCGCCTGCGCATCCCGGTGCAGGAAGCTCGCGACAAAGAGCTGATCGAAGCGGGCCGGTTGTATTTTGCGGGGCCTGGGTACCACCTATCGGTGGAGCAGGACCGTAGCCTGTCGCTGAGCCAGGAAGACCGCGTGCATCATTCCCGGCCGGCCATCGACTATCTGTTTACCTCGGCAGGCGATGCCTATGGCAAAGGCTTGCTGGGGATTCTGCTGACCGGTGCCAACCAGGACGGCGCGCGCGGGCTGGCCCATGTCAAGCAAGCGGGCGGCACCACCATCGTGCAAGACCCAAATGAAGCGCGGATTGCCGTGATGCCCCAGGCCGCCCTGGCCCTGCACACCCCTGACCATATTCTGACCTTGAGCCGCATTGCCGCGTTGCTGGCTTCCCTGGAACCCTCCCCATGCTAAGTACTGTCCAGGCCAAACTGCTGATCGTCGACGATCTGCCGGAAAACCTGCTGGCCCTCGAGGCGCTGATCAAGCGCGAGGACCGCCAGGTGTTCAAGGCATTGAGCGCCGACGAGGCCTTGTCCCTGTTGCTGGAACACGAATTCGCCATGGCGATTCTTGACGTGCAGATGCCTGGCATGAACGGTTTCGAGCTGGCCGAACTGATGCGCGGCACCGAAAAGACCAAGAACATCCCGATCGTCTTCGTCAGCGCCGCCGGGCGTGAACTCAATTACGCGTTCAAAGGCTATGAAAGCGGCGCGGTGGACTTTTTGCACAAGCCGCTGGATATCCATGCGGTGAAGAGCAAGGTCAACGTGTTCGTCGACCTGTACCGCCAGAGCAAGGCGATGAAGCAACAGGTCGAAGCCCTGGAGCGCAGCCGTCGTGAGCAGGAGTTGCTGCTCACGCGCCTGCAGGCCACCCAGGCCGAGTTGGAACAGGCCGTGCGCATGCGCGACGACTTTATGTCGATCGTCGCCCATGAGGTGCGTACGCCATTGAACGGGCTGATCCTTGAAACCCAATTGCGCAAGATGCACCTGGCCCGGGATAACGCGGCGGCATTCACCCTGGACAAGATGCACGCCATGGTCGACCGCGATGAGCGCCAGATCAAAAGCCTGATCCGCCTGATCGAAGACATGCTTGACGTGTCGCGCATTCGCACCGGCAAGCTGTCGATCCGCCCGGCGCGCTTCGACCTGGCGCAACTGGTCAGCAACCTGGTAGAAAATTTCGCGCCGCAAGTGGCCGCCGCAGATTCGTCGATGCGGTTGCAGACGCAAGGGCCGGTCGAAGGTAACTGGGATGAGTTCCGTATCGAGCAAGTAATCACCAACCTGCTCACGAATGCGCTGCGCTATGGGGCCAAGAGCCCGGTGGATGTGCGGGTATACACCGAACACGGTGAAGCGCGGGTGGAGGTGCGCGACCGTGGCATCGGCATCAGCGAAGAGAACCAGAAGCGTATCTTCCAGCAGTTCGAGCGCGTATCCGCCAGCCAGGTGTCGGCGGGGCTAGGCCTGGGACTGTTTATCTCCGAGCAGATCGTTGCGGCCCATGGCGGCACCATCGAGGTCGAGAGCCGGATAGGCGAGGGCGCCCTGTTTCGGGTGTGCCTGCCCCTGGATTCGTCGGCATGAAATCAATCGTCACCTTGACGCAACCTCTGCGTGACCCCATGGTCGTACGTGCAGCAACTGACCGGACAAAGGCTTCCCATGAGTGAAGATGCGCAAGATGTCGTACTGATCGTCGAAGACGACGAATCCATTATGTTTGTGCTGGGTGAATACCTGGCGGGCCTGGGGTATCGGGTCTTGAAGGCGGTAAACGGTAAGGAAGCCTTTGAGATTCTGGCGACCAAGCCGCACCTGGACCTGATGGTGACGGATTACCGCCTGCCGGGCGGTATCTCCGGCGTGCAGATCGCCGAGCCGGCGCTTAAAGTGCGGCCGGAACTGAAGGTCATCTTCATCAGCGGTTACCCGCAGGAAATTCTCGACTGTAACAGCCCGATCACGCGCAACGCGCCGATCCTGGCCAAGCCGTTTGACCTGGATACGCTGCAAGAACATATCCAGCGGTTGCTTGCCTGAGAATGGGGGCGCCTGAGCATCCAGGCGCCGTTTGGCTCAGAGGGTCAAGGCCGTAACGCGCGCGCATTGGCATTGAGCGTGCTGGCGGGTGTGTAGGCAAATTCCCATCCGACTTTTCCATCAAAACCGTTCAAAAAGCGCTGAAGACCTTCGCCGTTGCCGAGCTTGTAGACGGTCACTCCACCGCTGATCTGCCCGGTATTCCCACTGCTGATCATGGCCAGGTCCAAGTCCGGGCTGTTGGTGTTGAACAGGAACAGCTCGTTGTGATGGGTCTTCTGAATGTAGACGGTGTGGGCAAATTCCCCGCCCTCATACGCGTGCCTGAAGTTCAAGAACCCTGACTCCGTGATCTGCGCCGGATTGAAGGTGGTTTTCAGGCTGTCCGGCTTGATGCCCATCAACTCAAGATAGCCTGCGGAGTAATTGGAACCGCCTGTACGGTTGGTGGCCGCTTTCACCGTCTCCAATACGCTGGGCGAGAGGGTCTTTTCAGCTTGCCCTATGCGTATCGACGCTTCGTAGCAGATCAGGCCCTGATTGTCCGGATGCGCGTGCAACGTCTCCCAATGGTGCTTCAATTCAGCGTTCGAGAGGCTGCGTGGCCCTTGGGAAGGTGTGATGGGCGTGTCGTAGAGGGCTTTGAGGTCTGGCGTGAATACGCTGTTTTTTTGTTGCCACGCATCATCATGATCAAAGACCTTGAATTCGAGTTTATTGCGCTCAGTACCGTGGGTTTTATAGCCCTTGGCCAGCTTCTTGTCGTTGAACACCTTATCAAGCCCGCCTCGCATGGCTTCGGCGCTTGGAAACGTGGCAAGGCCATGGTTGGGGTCGTAAAAGTAGTAAGTCTTGTCGGCGCCGTTTATTTTTACGCCTGCCGCCATTGCATGGCCTGGCGAATCAATCATGACTGATTTCGAGGCGTGCGCCTGCGCCAGTTCCTTGATCATGTCTTGATAGGCGACCTGCCGAATGGGCTGCCCTGCGTGGAACGCAGCCTGGGACCCCACCTGAGTTTGAAGCCTGTTTAATTTGTCGATGAAATCCCTGGACGCCGGGTCCCTGGGAAAGGCTGCGGCGGTGTACATGTTCTTGATCAGTACGTCTTGCTTTCCCTCCGCCATCGCGCTGGCCATGGCGCGTGCGAGCGCTGCACATTGCCCTTCGGCCAGTTGTGCGGTCTGAGTGAGGTAAATAACCTGCGGCATGGCCGTTACCTCACCGAATCTCGGTTCGATGCGATCGATAAACCGGGCGGAGCCACTTCGCCCGGGCTCGTAGGCGATGTCATCATATTTTCGCACCAACATCCCGACTTGCTCCGTCGTGAGGTCCTTGTTGCCGGCCAGGGTCATAACCTGCGCAATCGTCATGTTATTGCGTGCTCCGCTGATCGTTTGCAGATCGCCATACCGATAACCCTGCTCGAAGGCTTCCTTATCGGGCCCATTTCGGTGAGTCGCGACAGTTTTTTTCCAGTCGCCGACAACACGCTCATCCAGCGGCTTGCGAGCCGTGGCTGCCGTTGCCCAATTGCCCAGCCCCTGCGTATCAATATGGGCCGAGGGCAGGAAATCCTGTAAGGGCGTCCCGTAGGGTTGTCCATTGGCGGGGTTGTAGGCGTACCACTTGCCGTGCCGCATAACCGCCGGCGCCTCGACAATTTGATGGTTGATTCGGTAGGTGCCAAAGGAAGATGAATCGTAGCGTTTGCTTGCCGATATCAGGTCATAGCCGTTTGACGTATGAGCCAGCCCGCGTAATTGCCGCAGTTCACCAGCGCTGGATGACCACACTTTTTTACCGCCGGCAATCAGGCCGCGCCCGATATCGGTGACACCGTCCAGCGGGTTAAGCGTGCCCAGCGCCGCGCGCCCGATAATCTTTGTACCGTGAGCGACTTTACTTGCAGCGGACGCACCGGCATGCAGCGCTTTGGCGCCTTTAGCCGCCGCGCCCAACGCCAGGGCAAAGCCGAAGGCATCGAATACCAGATCAATCACGCCGTCACGCACGTTACCTGCCCGAAAATTCTGAATAGCGGACCGTAAGGGGATCAGGTTGAGCAGAAATTCGCGGGCTTTTTGGTAGAACGGAACCTCGGTGTCGAACGTCGTCACGCCCTTGGCCTCATCCGCCAGTTCACGGATGCCGATATGTTTTACCAGGGTGTCGGCAATGTACCGGGTTCTCTCGCTTGCAAAGCTGTTGGGCGTGCCGCTCTGGCGTTTTGCATCGGTAACGCTTGCCGAATAAGTGCCGGAAGGTGTGATTGCCTTGAGCATCGGGCTCTTATGGGTGTGACCATCGCTGTACAGTTGCGGCCCCAGCGGATAATCCTTTAGCTCAGCACGTTGGCGAATCGTATTGTCGTTCAGATTTATTTCATACACGGTAGTGTCACCGCCGAGCACCGCTTTAATCAGTAATGCACCGGGTACTTTCGTTTCGTTCAGCGTTTGACTGAAACCCGTGTGGGAGACATGGAACTCTTGGAGCGTGGTGATCTGTGCGCACTCGATCTTTTTTCTGTCTTCGAGCGCAAGGGTCGCAATAAGGTGCTTGACTTGCGTGCCAATCGCCTTTTCAGCGGAGGAAAAGTACTGGGGAAGCTCGCTTGCGAAACGCGCGTTGATGTCAGTCAGTTGGTCAGCTTTACCAGAGATAGTCCGGAAGTCGAATTGATCACCTGCTGACCAATGGGAGGCTGGAGGCGTGCTGATAGTGCCGTGCAGGTAAAGATCCAGCACCGAATAAGGCCCCGGAAAATCACGTTGTTTCGGGACGGATGTGATGCATTTTTTCTCGAATGGTATCCGGTCGCCGTAAACCCGCTTGAGCTCATCAAGCGCCATTTTCTTGCGTTCAGGCATGGGGGTGGAGAGGGCGCTTGAGGCTTCGCTCAGCTGCGCAATCTGGTCATTGAACGCCCGAGTGACGCGACTCATCTGGTCGGCGCTGTAGTCATCCGAGGTGTTCAGTTGCAGAACCCCATTGGCTACCCCCCAATCTTTAAGCGCAGCCCACTGGGCCTGCTGTTCCACCTCTTGCTCCTGCTCCGTGACGGGGGCCAGGTCGGCCCGCTTCATGACGTCGGCATAGCTCATGTGCGCGGTTGCGCCCGGCGCCTGATGCTCAAGGCGTGCCACGGCGACACTGAAGCTGACCCAACTGTGGGAACCGCATGTCACGTTGTCGGGGATGTTCTGGACCAAAAACGCCGGTGCGCGGCGTGACAACAACAAGTGGGCCGCAATCGGCGCCATCTCCACACTGGCACGTCCCTTGGCAACCAGGTGACTGGTCAGCCCGGCGACTACGGCTGAAGGGTGCCGGCCCCAATGCGCATAGTTGGCCAGGTCAAAACCGGCGACGCCGGTTCTGACGGGGCTCGACGTGTTGCCCGCTTCGGATTCTTCGTCCAGGGTCGCGCCGAGGGCGCCCAGGGTCCAGTCGTTGATGCTATCGGGCGTCGATACCCCCTCATATCTCTGCTGCAGCGCCACGCCCAGCGCCTGGGCCTTGGGCGTCGCCAGAAGGGTTTGAATGAACTGCGTCGGGTTACTCAGCTCGGAGGTTGAATAAATTTCGTTGCGCGTCAGATAGCCCAGCAAACCTTGGCTCGATTGGTAATTCTGCAAACCACTGATGCCCAGCGTGTTTTGCCTGAGGCTACGCCTCATGCTGGACCTGTCAGCATCACTCAGCGGAATCGGCCAGGCCAATGCGCCGCCGAAGTTACCGTGAGACGCCCCTGCAAGTGGCGGGGTATCCAGTGCCTCGCCCACATTTATCAACTCGTCGATGCTGTCGGGCAGCTTCCAGCCTTTATCGCTGAGGTATTTTTCGAGGCTGACCGTAAGGGCGTCATCCAAGCCTTTGTTGAGCGAGTCGCCATGCAGCCTGAACGTCGTGCGGGCTAATTCATCGCGAATGAACGACGGCAACCGCTCGGAGGCTGGCCGCCGCCTTGGAGTTGCCGGGGCGTCAGCGAGCTTTTGCGCCTCAATGATGATAGGAATCAACTTAAAGGCCGCCGTCCTTTGGTTGTGTAGCTCCGCCAGATTGGCCTGTTCGTCGCGCAGTACCTGTTCGGATCGCTCAGGCGCCAATCGTGCCGGACCGAAGGCTTTTGACTGCTCAAGCTCTGCGGCGCGAATGCCCAGCGCCTCACGGGTTTGCCCGGTGATGGCCTCACCATAAAAATCGGCGACTTCGCGGTAGTCGGCGGTGGTTCTGTTGACCGGGGAGTAAATATAGTCGGACCTGGAAGTGAGCGCGCTTGCGGCCTGCATGATCGGCGCCATCATCGACGTCCACAAATAGCCTTGCGCGAAGCCCGAAAACGTCTTTGGCTTACCGTCGACAACGGCAACGATGTAATTGCTCGCGGGGCTGATCTCGATAGGTTTCGAACGATCAATGCCGTTGCGGCTTGCCCACACAACAAAGTGCGGGCTCGCCATCAAATTGTTCAGGTGTGACCACCATTGGCCGAACGAGGAGGCGGGAGGGATGTTCTCTATATAACGAAGCTCGCCGGTCCTGGCCGCAAGGCGCTGTGTTTGCGCCACACGCAATGCCAGCTCACTGTCGGCTATGTCGCGCGCACTCTGCGCGGCGGTTTCAGGCTCATGCCGGGGAGCCTCTTGGGGCGTCACCGCGCGTGGACGGCGCGCGGCGCTGTCGGCCGGTGTATTCGAGGGAATCTGAAGCGTTGGATGAACGAGGCGCGAAGCGATCATGGCTGGATGGGTTCCTAGGTGGATTCAGTTTCACCCCAGCGGCATATACGACGCTGCGATGGCAACTGTGTACCCTGGCCCCCTGAAGCGATTCCTTCCTTGCAGGAACGATTCGTTGCGCGATATTGCCTCGCTTGCCTTATGTCTTAATCATTTCCCTCACCTTCGCCGTCAACAGGTCGAAGGTGAACGGCTTGGTGATCAATTGCATCCCAGGGTCGAGAAAACCTCCACGCACCGCCGCATGTTCGGCGTACCCGGTGATGAACAGCACCTTGAGGTCCGGCCGTAGCTGGCGGCCGATTTCGGCCATCTGCCGACCGTTCATGCCGGGCAAGCCGACGTCGCTGATCAGCAAGTCGATACGCTGCTCGGATTCAATGATCGGCAGCGCCGTGTCGGCATCTCCGGCAACCACATAGCCGTAACCCAACTCCTTGAGCACGGCGCAGACCAGTATGCGCACCGCCGGGTCGTCCTCGACGAGCAGCACGGTTTCCCCGGCGTTGGCAAAAGGCAGCAACGCCGGGTCGACCAACGGGACCGCGTGCATTTCGCCGATAAAACGCGGCAGGAACAGGCTGACAGTGGTGCCTTTGCCCACCTCGCTGTGAATGGTGACGTGGCCGTGGGACTGGCGGGCGAACCCGTAGATCATTGACAACCCCAGGCCAGTGCCCTGGCCGATGGGTTTGGTGGTAAAGAAGGGGTCGAACACCCGGCCGATAACGCTTTCGGGTATACCGCAGCCGTTGTCGCTGATGCTCAGCTCGACGTAGTCACCCGGGGTGAGGGTGCCGTAGGCGGCGGTAAAGACGTTGTCCAGGTGGCGATTGGTGGTCTCCACCCGCAGGTTGCCACCATTGGGCATGGCATCGCGGGCATTGAGCACCAGGTTGAGCAGGGCGCTTTCCAGTTGGTTGGGGTCGGCTTCAGCGGTCCACAATTGCTCGGTGAAGCGCATCTCCAGATGGATGCTTTCATTGATGCTGCGTTGCAGCAGTTCGCCCATGGAACTGACCAACTGGTTGATATTGACCGGCTTGGAATCCAGCGATTGGCGGCGGGAAAACGCCAGCAGGCGGTGAGTCAGGCCGGCGGCACGGTTGGCGGACGTGACGCCCAGGTCGATCAGGCTATCGAGGTCGTCGAGTTTGCCGCGTGCCACGCGCCTTCGCAGCAGCTCCAGGCTGCCGATAATCCCGGTGAGCATATTGTTGAAGTCGTGGGCAATGCCGCCGGTGAGTTGGCCCACGGCCTCCATTTTCTGCGATTGACGCAGGGCTTCCTCGTTGTTGCGCAATTGCGCGGTGCGTTCCTCGACTTGCTGCTCAAGGGTTTCCAGGGTGCGTTGCAGGCGCAGTTCGCTCTCGCCCAGGTCGATCAGGCGGTCGCGGGCTTCATATTGGCGGCGCCGACCGCGCAGCGCCGTGCTGACCAGGCTGATCAGCGTGACGGGATGGAAGGGCCGCTCCAGGAATGTCACGTTGCCCAGCAGGCCGCTGAGGTGCGACGAGCCGTTCTGCTCGCCGCCACCGTGATGGGTCATCAGCACGATGGGCATGTCCGACCATGGCGGCTGTTGATGCAGGTACTCCAGCAGCGGCTCCAGATCGGCGCCACGCAAGGCTTCGGCGGCGATGATCAGCAGGCCGGCGCCCTGTTCCAGGGCCTCGCACAACATTGGCAGGTGCGTGGCGACGATGCCGCTGTAACCCGCCTCGTTGAGCATTTGCAGGGCCAGTGCGCTGTCGCGACCCAATGGCGCCAGGATGATTGCGCGTTCGGACACACCGGGTAGAGTCGGCACTATCCCTCTTCCTTGAGCAGAGGGGAGCCGGCCCCCATGTAGGTGGGGATGCCGCGCAGTACGCCCTGGAAGTTGTCCAAGGGCTCGCCGACGGTCAAGCCACGGCTGCTGATGCGGTATTCGCGAATCGTCGATTCGTGGGAGCCGGTGCGTTTCTTGATGATCGAAATGGCGCGACGCACTTTGCCCAATGCCTCGAAGTAACGCAGCAGAATCACGGTGTCGGCCAAATAAGTGATGTCGACCGGTGTCTGCATGTCGCCGACCAGCCCGTGCTGGGCGATAGTCATGAAGGTGGCCGCGCCGCGACGGTTGAGGTACAGCAGCAACTCGTGCATATGCAGGATCAACGCGTTCTCTTCCGGCATTGCCGCCTGGTAGCCGTTGATGCTGTCGATCACCACGGTCTTGATCCCGCGTTCGTCGACACAACGGCGCACCCGGTGGGAGAACTCGCCGGGAGACAGTTCGGCGGCGTCCACTTGTTCGATCAAAAGGTTGCCGGTGGCCTGCAGGGCGGCGAGGTCGATGCCCATGTTTTTCATGCGCTCGAACAACAACCCCAGCTCTTCATCAAAGATGAACAGCGCGGCTTTTTCCCCGCGTGCCACGGCGGCAGCGGCGAAGATCATCGAGATCAGCGATTTACCGGTACCGGCCGGGCCCAGGATCAGGCTGCTGGAGCCGGTCTCGACGCCACCGCCCATCAGCGCATCCATTTCCAGAATGCCGCTGCTCAGGGTCTGCCGCACGTAGCCACCACGGTGTTCCGCCGCCACCAGGCGCGGGAACACGTGGATGCCGTCTTGCATGATCGTGAAATCATGAAAGCCGCCACGGTATTTCTGGCCGCGGTACTTCACGATCCGCACGCGACGGCGCTCGGCACCGTAGCTGGGCGTCAGTTCTTCCAGGCGAATCACCCCGTGGGCCACGCTGTGTACGGTTTTATCCAGGGATTCGGTGGTCAGGTCATCCAGCAGCAGTACGGTGGCGTCGTAACGCACGAAGTAATGTTTGATCGCCAGGATCTGCCGGCGATAGCGCAATGAGCTTTGCGCCAACAGGCGGATTTCCGAAAGGCTGTCGATCACCACGCGGGCGGGCTTGACCCGCTCCACCACTTCGAAGATCTCGCCGGGTGGCTTCGCCCAGTTCAAGGTCCGAGGAATACAGCAGGCTTTGCTGGTGCTCGGCGTTGAGCAGGCTTTCGGGTGGGGTCAGTTCAAAAATGTGGATGTTGTCATCCAGGTCCCACCCGTGGGATTTGGCGCCCTGGCGCAGCTCGCGCTCAGTCTCCGAGAGGGTGATATACAAAGATCGCTCGCCGTTTTTCGCTCCGGCCTGGAGGAAATGCAGCGCCACGGTGGTCTTGCCAGTGCCAGGTTCGCCTTCGAGCAGGAACAGGTGGCTACGTGAGAGCCCCCGGAAAGAATGTCATCAAGACCTTCGATGCCGGTGGCCGCCTTTTCACTGAACAGCGCTTTGGATGTAGACAAGAAGTGCCCTCGATTCAGGTACAAGTAGAGGGGCATGCCCGTCACGACATGCCATGTTCACTTGACCATGGCACTTTGCAGCCGTTCCACAATTGCTGCAATTTGTCGCTGTAAGCGGCCGCTGTACAACCCGTTTTGGCGGGTCTACAGGCCTTGTTGCAGCGCCGGATCATCGGGGTTCTGCTGTTCCAGTTGAGCCAGTAACACCTGCACATTCTGCAATTGGCCGCTCTCTTTCCAGTAGTTGACCAGCAACACCCGCGCCTTGCGGTTGGCGGGGTGGCGCTGCACGATCTCCTCCAGCTGGCGCTGCGCGGCTTCCAGTTCCTGTTGGTCGTGCAGGGTGGTGGCCAGGTCGTAGCGGTAATCCTGATGGTCCGGCTCCAGTTCCACCGCCTTGGACAGGCCGAGCAACGCATAAGGCCGCTCGCCATGGTGCAGCAGCCACATACCCAGGGCGTGTTGCAGGTACGCCGACTCGGGGTGTGCCGCCAATTGGCGCGCCAATAGTTGCCGCGACTCTTCGGTCTTGCCTTGTTTATCCAGCAACTCGATTTGCGCCACCACGGCCTGGAGGTTGTCCGGCTCCAGGCGCATCGCTTGCTCCAGGGCATTTTGTGCATCGGGCAGCAGCGCGCTGTGGATGTAAAGGCGCGCCAGTTGAATCCAGCCATCGGCGGTTTCGGGCTGGGCCTTGAGGTATTTCACGAATTCATCCAGCACTTGCTGCAACGGCCCGAAATACAGGCCCAGGGTGTCCGGCGACAAGCCGAGCAGGGCATTGGCGGCAGCAAAGCGCACGCTTTGCTCCGGGTCATCGAGCAGCGGGCCGAGCAACAGCGTGCGCTGCCCGCTGGGCACCAGGCCCACAATGCTGTGGATCGCCGCTTCGCGCACCCGTGGCGAGTCGCTGGCCAGGTCTTTGTCCGCCAGCTTCAAGGCTTGGGGGCTGGGGTAGTTGGGCAACTCGGCGTGCAATGCGGCACGACGCTCTTCAGACAGGTCCGGCCGCCCCAATTGCTGATACAGCACACGGGCGGCCCCCGGCTCGCCGTTACGGGCCTGTTTCAGGGCCTTGGAGTAACCATGGGCAATGGCAGGCGCCACCGCCACCGGGGTGGAACGGGACAAATACCAGGTGATCAGCACAATAAAGAATAGGGCGCACAGGCCAACGATGGCGTAACGGCGTGACTTTGACATGCAGGCGTCCAAAAGCTCGAACAGCGAGGGAAAAGTCGTCAGCTTCTGTCAGACCAAGGCAGGTGTCAAACCCGCATCAACGGAGTACGTACGCCACCGGATCAAGGACCGGTGCCCCCAGGACGTTGAGCCGGCGGGGTCTATGCTCCAGGAGCATTGGCCAAAACAGTCAGCCATGTTGAAGGCTTTGACCATTGCTGCTCAACGGCGCTGAAGCGACTATTCGGCCCATACGCTCGTTACCCGGTCCATCGTTCAAGGAAACAATGATGCAGATTGAAAACAAGGTTTTTCTGGTCAGCGGCGGCGCTTCGGGCCTCGGCGCAGCCACCGCTGAAATGCTGGTAGCCGCCGGTGCCAAGGTAATGCTGGTGGACCTGAACGCCGACGCAGTGGCGGCCAAGGCCAGGCAGTTGGGCGATAGCGCCCGCAGCGTGGTAGCCGATATCAGCCAGGAGGCCGCTTGCGAAGCCGCCGTGCAGGCCGCTGTTGCGGCCTTTGGTGGCCTGCACGGGCTGGTCAACTGCGCGGGTGTGGTGCGCGGCGAAAAAATCCTCGGCAAGAACGGCCCCCATGGGCTGGCGAGTTTTGCCCAGGTGATCAACGTCAACCTGATCGGCAGCTTCAACCTGCTGCGCCTGGCGGCGGCGGCTATCGCCGAAACCGAGGCGAATGCCGATGGCGAACGCGGGGTGATCATCAACACCGCCTCCGTGGCGGCGTTCGACGGCCAGATCGGGCAGGCGGCGTACGCCGCGTCCAAAGGTGCGATTGCCAGCCTCACATTGCCGGCGGCCCGGGAACTCGCGCGCGTGGGTATTCGGGTGATGACCATTGCGCCCGGCATCTTCGAAACGCCGATGATGGCCGGCATGACCGAGCAAGTGCGCGACTCCCTGGCCGCCGGCGTGCCATTCCCGCCACGCCTGGGCAAACCGGCTGAATACGCCGCGCTGGTGCGGCACATTATTGAAAACAGCATGCTCAATGGCGAGGTGATCCGTCTCGACGGCGCCTTGCGCATGGCGGCCAAGTAAGGAGCGGTACTCATGAGTGATCCCATTGTTATTGTCAGTGCAGTGCGCACGCCCATGGGCGGCTTTCAGGGCGACCTCAAAGGCCTGACCGCGCCGCAGTTGGGTTCTGCCGCGATTCGTGCGGCGGTCGAGCGCGCCGGTATCGCCCCGGATGCCGTGGATGAGGTGCTGTTCGGCTGCGTGCTGCCCGCCGGCCTGGGCCAGGCGCCCGCACGCCAAGCGGCGTTGGGCGCGGGCCTGGACAAGTCGACCCGTTGCACCACCCTCAACAAAATGTGCGGCTCGGGCATGGAGGCGGCGATCCTGGCCCATGATTCGCTGCTGGCCGGCAGCGTCGAGGTAGTGATTGCCGGCGGCATGGAGAGCATGTCCAACGCGCCGTATCTGCTGGACCGCGCCCGCAGCGGTTACCGCATGGGCCATGGCCGCGTGCTGGACCATATGTTCCTCGACGGCCTGGAAGACGCCTACGACAAAGGCCGCCTGATGGGCACCTTCGCCGAAGACTGCGCCCTGCATAACGGTTTCAGCCGCGAGGCCCAGGACGCATTTGCCATCGCCTCCCTGACCCGTGCCCAGGATGCGATCACCCATGGCAACTTCGCCGCCGAGATCGTCCCGGTACAGGTCACCGTGGGCAAGGAGCAGAAAACCATCCTCCACGACGAACAGCCCCCCAAGGCCAAGTTGGACAAGATCAGCAGCCTGAAACCGGCTTTCCGCGAAGGCGGCACGGTGACGGCGGCCAATTCCAGCTCGATTTCCGACGGTGCGGCCGCGTTGCTGCTGATGCGTGAGTCCGAAGCGTTCAAGCGTGGGCTCAAACCATTGGCGGTGATCCGCGGCCATGCGGCGTTCGCCGACGAGCCGGGGCTGTTTCCGGTGGCGCCAGTGGGGGCGATCCGCACGCTGATGAGTAAGACCGGCTGGGACTTGGCCGAGGTCGACCTGTTCGAGATCAACGAAGCTTTCGCCGTGGTCAGCCTGGTGACCATGAGCAAACTGGATATCCCCCACGCCAAGGTCAATGTCCACGGTGGCGCCTGCGCGCTGGGGCATCCGATCGGGGCCTCCGGTGCGCGCATCCTCGTGACCCTGCTCTCGGCCCTGCGCCAGAAAGGCCTCACGCGAGGTGTTGCCGCCATCTGCATCGGCGGTGGCGAAGCCACGGCCATGGCCGTCGAATGCCTGTATTAAGGACTCTGCACCATGCTGCCCAATGACGAACAACTGCAAATCAGCGACGCGGCCCGGCAATTTGCCCAGGAGCGCCTGAAACCCTTCGCCGCCGACTGGGACCGTGAACACCGCTTTCCCAGGAAGCCATCGGCGAGATGGCCGAACTGGGCTTTTTCGGCATGCTGGTGCCGGAACAGTGGGGCGGTTGCGACACCGGTTACCTGGCCTACGCCATGGCCCTGGAAGAAATCGCCGCCGGTGACGGCGCCTGCTCGACCATCATGAGCGTGCACAACTCGGTAGGGTGCGTGCCGATCCTGACGTTCGGCAACGAGCAACAGAAAGCGCAATTTCTTACGCCCCTGGCCAGCGGCGCCATGCTCGGTGCTTTCGCGCTGACCGAACCCCAGGCCGGCTCCGACGCCAGCAGCCTGAAGACCCGTGCGCGCCTCAACGGCGACCACTATGTGCTCAACGGCTGCAAGCAGTTCATCACCTCCGGGCAAAACGCGGGCGTTGTGATTGTGTTCGCGGTCACCGACCCGGCTGCCGGCAAGCGTGGCATCAGCGCGTTTATCGTGCCCACCGATTCGCCGGGCTACAGCGTGGCGCGGGTTGAAGACAAACTTGGCCAGCATGCGTCGGACACCTGCCAGATCCTGTTTGAGGACGTGAAAGTGCCGGTGGCCAACCGCTTGGGTGAGGAGGGCGAAGGCTACAAAATCGCCCTGGCCAACCTTGAAGGCGGTCGCGTCGGCATCGCCTCGCAGGCCGTGGGCATGGCCCGCGCCGCGTTTGAGGCGGCGCGTGATTACGCCCGTGAACGCGAGAGCTTCGGCAAGGCGCTGGTCGAGCACCAGGCCGTGGCGTTTCGCCTGGCCGACATGGCGACGCAAATCGCCGTGGCCCGGCAAATGGTGCACTACGCCGCGGCCCTGCGTGACAGCGGCAAGCCGGCCCTGGTGGAAGCATCGATGGCCAAGCTGTTTGCCTCTGAAATGGCCGAAAAAGTCTGTTCGGCCGCCTTGCAAACCCTGGGCGGTTACGGTTACCTGAGCGACTTCCCCCTGGAGCGGATCTACCGCGATGTGCGGGTCTGCCAGATTTACGAAGGCACCAGCGATATTCAACGCATGGTCATCTCACGCAATCTTTAAGGAGCCGATACATGAGTTACGAAACGATTTTGCTCGACGTCCAGGGCCGTGTCGGGCTGATTACCCTCAATCGCCCCCAAGCCCTCAATGCGCTCAACGCGCAATTGGTCAGCGAGCTGAACCAGGCGCTGGACGG
This sequence comes from Pseudomonas sp. S3_A03, assembly GCF_054668275.1. Classification (NCBI taxonomy): domain Bacteria; kingdom Pseudomonadati; phylum Pseudomonadota; class Gammaproteobacteria; order Pseudomonadales; family Pseudomonadaceae; genus Pseudomonas; species Pseudomonas sp. S3_A03. The sequence goes on along the minus strand of NZ_CP162753.1, from coordinate 1,173,132 downwards.
CCTGGAAGCCGACCCGCAAATCGGTTGCATCGTACTGACCGGCTCGAAAAAAGCCTTCGCCGCCGGCGCCGATATCAAGGAAATGGCCGAGCTGACCTACCCGCAGATCTACCTGGACGATCTGTTCAGTGACAGCGACCGCGTGGCCAACCGCCGCAAGCCGATCATTGCCGCCGTGAATGGTTTTGCCCTGGGCGGCGGCTGTGAGCTGGCGCTGATGTGCGACTTTATCCTGGCCGGTGATGGCGCCAAGTTCGGTCAGCCGGAGATCAACCTCGGCGTGCTGCCGGGCATGGGTGGCACTCAGCGCCTGACCCGTGCGGTGGGCAAGGCCAAGGCCATGGAAATGTGCCTGACCGGGCGCTTTATCGACGCCGTGGAGGCCGAACGCTGTGGGATTGTCGCGCGTATCGTGCCGGCCGATGAGCTGCTGGACGAAGCGCTGAAAGTCGCCACGCTGATTGCCGGCAAATCGGTGCCGATCAGCATGATGGTCAAGGAAAGTGTGAACCGTGCGTTTGAAGTGAGCCTGTCCGAAGGCGTGCGGTTTGAGCGCCGGGTGTTCCATGCGGCGTTTGCGACGCTGGATCAGAAGGAAGGCATGGCGGCATTCGTGGCCAAACGGGCGCCGGAGTTCAAGGACAAGTAACACGCTCCCAAGAACGCCGCTGACCCTAGGTGGGACGGGGTTGCTCCCTCCCACCTAGGTTTTTGTGGTGTCTCACTCAGAGCTGGTAGTTCTTCAGCTCTCTGGCAATCACCAGGCGTTGAATCTCGCTGGTCCCTTCGTAAATCTGCGTGATCCGCGCATCCCGGTAGTAGCGCTCCACCGGGTAGTCCTCCAGGTAGCCATACCCGCCATGAATCTGCATGGCTTGGGAGCAGACCTTCTCAGCCATCTCCGAGGCGAACAGCTTGGCCTGGGACGCTTCCGACAGGCATGGCTTGCCGGCACTGCGCAGGCGCGCGGCGTGCAGGATCAACAAACGTGCCGCGTTCAGGCGGGTTTGCATGTCGGCCAGCAGGTTGGCCACGCTCTGATGTTCAATGATCGCCTTGTCGAACTGCACGCGGTCGCGGGCATAGGCCAGCGCCGCTTCAAATGCGGCGCGGGCGATCCCCAGAGCTTGGGCGGCAATGCCGATGCGGCCACCTTCAAGGTTGGACAGCGCAATCGCCAGGCCCTTGCCGCGTTCGCCCAGCAGGTTGGCCTCGGGCACGGTGCACTGGTTGAGCGTGACGGCGCAGGTGTCGGAGGCGCGAATGCCCATCTTGTGTTCGGTGCGGTCCACCACAAACCCTGGGGTCTGGGTGGGGACGAGGAACGCCGAAATACCTTTCTTGCCCAATTGCGGGTCGGTGACGGCAAACACAATGGCCAGCTTGGCGCGTTTGCCGTTGCTGACAAATTGCTTGGCACCATTGATCACCCACTGGCCATCGCGCAGTTCTGCACGGGTGCGCAGGTTATGCGCTTCGGACCCGGCCTGGGGTTCGGTGAGGCAAAAGCAGCCGATCGCCTGGCCGCTGGCAAGCTCGGCCAGCCAGGTTTGCTTCTGCTCAGCTGTGCCGTAGTTGAGGATTGGCCCGCAACCCACTGAATTATGGATACTCATCAGTGCGCCAGTGGCGCCATCACCGGCGGAAATTTCCTCCACCGCCAGGGCGTAGGCCACGTAATCGACGTAGGTGCCGCCCCATTCTTCAGGCACCACCATGCCCAGCAGGCCGAGCTCGCCCATCTTCGCCACCAGGGCGTCGTCGATCCAGCCGGCTTTTTCCCAGGCTTGGGCGTGAGGGGCGATTTCACCACGGGCGAAGTCGCGCGCCATGTCGCGAATCATTACTTGTTCTTCTGTGTATTCAATATCTTGCATGACTTATCTCGCAACCTGCTCGAAGTGTTGGAAGAAGCTTTCTACATGGGCGACAGCCAACCCGTGCAGGGTGGGCGGGTTCCAGCGAGGGGTCTTGTCCTTGTCGATGATCAGGGCGCGCACGCCTTCGATCAGGTCGCCGCGCTCGAACCATTGGCGGTCCAGGTGCAGCTCCAGGGCAAAACACTGCTCCAACGGCAGGCGCCGGCCACGGCGCAGCATTTGCAGGGTCACGGCCATCGCCAGCGGCGAGCGGGTCTGCATCAGGTGGGCGGTGCTGAGCGCCCACTCATGGCTGTCGGCGACGGTCACGGCCTGCAATTGCTCGACGATGCTCGGGATGTCCGGCTGGGCGAAAAAGTGGTCGATCGCCGGGCGCAGCGCAGCCAGCGGCGCATCGGGCAGTTGTTGCACGGCCAGCTTGGCCAACAGGCCTTGCAGGTCTTTTAGCGCAGCGTCGTGCTGCCATTTCAGCTCATTGAGCTTCTGGTCCAGCTCAGCCAGCCTGGCGCTGTCCAGGTACCAGTCCGCGAGGCCGCAATACAACGCGTCGGCGGCGCGTATTTGCACGCCGGTGACGCCAAGGTAAATCCCCAGTTCACCCGGAATGCGCGGCAGAAAGTAACTACCGCCCACATCGGGAAAGTAACCGATGGCCACTTCCGGCATGGCCAGGCGGCTGCGTTCGGTCACCACGCGCAAATCCGCGCCTTGCACCAGGCCCATGCCTCCGCCCAGCACAAACCCGTCCATTAGGGCCAGGACCGGTTTGCGGTAATGATGGATGGCCAGGTCGAGGGCGTATTCCTCGACGAAGAAGTCTTCGTGCAAGGTGTCGCCGTTTTTGAAACTGTCGTAGAGGGAGCGGATGTCGCCGCCGGCGCAGAAGGCCTTTTCGCCAGCCCCGCGCAGGACCACGGCATAGACGCTGGGGTCATCGGCCCAGGCCTGCAGTTGTTGGGTGAGGCGGCGGACCATGTTCAGGGTAATGGCGTTCAAGCCGGCCGGGCGATTGAGGGTGAGGTGACCGATATGGTTACGAACGTCGGCCAGTACCTCTTCCTGGGGTAACTCGGCACGGCTTGCTTCGGATGGAACCTGAGCAGTCATCTATAACTCCCTGCTTTTATTGTTCTTTATCAAGATGTTCGCGAGCGAACCTTCTCGTGATCGTACCAGTGCAAATTTGCCCCGTACAACCCGGAATCATGCAGGTCGTTTTTGCATTTATGCAGGACGCAGCGCGGCGTCAGGGCACGCGGCTTGCCAGGACTTCGCCGATGCTGCGTCGGCGCGCGTGCGTCTCGGCGGCGTGAATCAGTTGCTCGAGTTCCGTGGGCGCCACGTCGTAGAACTGCTCCATTTCGGCCAATGCCAGCTTCAGGTCGGCGGCGGTCACCGCCGGGTCCCGAGCGGCCTCGTGGTGACTCAACATCGGCGTCGCGGGCTCAACGGCCCCCTTGGGGTAGCGAGTGCGCGTGGCGTTGTTATAGGCCAAGGCACAGGCGAGCAGGGCGCCAGCCCCCAGCAACACTGCGCCCAATTCATGCCAGCCGAGGGCGGCGGAGGCCGGGTCGGCCAGTACCAGGGTCATGGCCAGGCCACCGGCTGGCGGGTGCAGGCACCGCAGCCAACACATCAGTATCACGGCCATGCCGGCCGCCAGGCAGGCACCGCCCAATGTGCGCCCGAGCACGCGTGCCACCAGCAGCGCCACGACACCGGCGCACAGGTAACTGCCGATGATCGACCAGGGTTGCGCCAGCGCACCGGATGACACGGCAAACAGCAATACCGCAGAGGCGCCTAGCGGGCCCAGCAGGTGCAGAGCCACCGGCATGCCGAAAACCTGGGCGCAGAGCCAGACACTGAACAAAGTGCCCAGGGCCATGCCGATCGCGGCACGGCTCCATTCGGTGGGACGGGTGTTGATAGCAGCGGGGAACCAGCGAGCACGCATTGAAAAGGGTCCATAAACGACGGGCAAAAAAAAGGCTTGTCTGGTTGCCCGGAAAAGCCTCTTGAAAGTTCCTGCATTTGGGGGAGGAACCTGCGCAGTGTGCCGTGGCTGGTAAGGCTGCGCCAATGCATATTAATGCAGGTTAAATACAAAAATAGTGAGCTCAAACGAGGTCGGTATCGGTCTCTTCGCGGAATACATGGCGCCGTAGCGTTTCCTGCATCCCCGGCTCGCCGGCGAGCGGCCCTTTGAGCGCGACCAGGGCGTTGCGCAACGTCATCAGCCGATCCAGCGGCGCAATCGGCAGATAGCCGATATGGACCTCATCGCGGGCCAGGGAAACCGGGGGATCCAGCGAAACATCATTCGGCACGGCGTCGTCCTCTCACGAAGTAGGCCGCGTTGGGCGGCGGCCTATAGCGTCCTTGTTGTTATCCATGGCCCGTGGCGGTAAAGGCTTACCGCACGTGGCCATGGAGTTTACAGTTGGGATCCGCGCGCCGAACAGTGAAATGACATCGGCCGTTACGCATAGCTATGTAGGAGTCTTCTGCGCCCCAGGTTCAAGGTTGCGAGCTTTTGGCCAAGTGCAGCAGCACATAGGGGTTTTTATCGAATTCCCCCATCAGGGTCGGTTTGATCGAGGCAAAACGCGGGTCTTTCAGCGCCTCGAAATCCGCCTGGCTCATCACCAGCCAAGCGGGGCCTTGCAGGGGCGTGAGGTCGGAAGCCTGCTGGGTGAACAACGGCACCTGGTCGCAGTCGAGGTTGACCATGTATTTGATGGCCTTGGCGTCTTTGCCCAGGCCATGCAATACCACCGGCGCCCGCTGCTGCATCACTTGTTCATGCACGCGCAGGGTAAACGTGCGGGTGTCGTAGAGCACGCGCTCCAGCGGCTCGACCACCAGAATATAGGTGGCCCACACCGCCAGCACCGCCGCGAATGCCGGGCCCACTGGCCGCAAGCGCGGCTTGAACAACGCCAGCAGTGAAAGGGCCTGCAACAGGCCAAGCAGGCCAAACACCCACGTCAGATGGCTCAACTGTTCGGGGTAGCGTGACCGCGCAAACAGCAGCGCGCTGATCAGCAAGGCCGGCAACAGGGCCCAGAGGGTCAGCATCAGCCCGCGCAGCCAGGCAAACATGCGGCCCTGCGCCACTTGGAACGGATACGCGGCAATGATCGCCGCCATCGGCAACATCGCCAGCACATACCGCGCCTTTTTCGCCTGGGGAATCGACAGGCCCAGCATCACCAGCACACCGGCGGCCGCGCAGTACAACAGCAGTTTCTCTGCGGGCTGCGGCGAGTGCCGTCCACCCAGCGCCACGGCCAGCAACACCAGCAGCGCCAATGGATAGGCCAGCGCGTAGTTGCCCATTGAACTGGTGAAGTAATACAGCGCGCTGCTTGAACCTTCGCTGCCATCCATGCGCCCCAGGAACTGCATGCGAATCACGTCTTGCATGAAGCTTTCGCCACCGCTGAGCTTGGCCATCAGCAACAACAGGCCGACGCAAGCGACTAGCAACGCCAGGGCCAACAGACCAAAACTGAACAACTGGCGCCACTGCCGGTTGATCAGGTAATAGCTGCACAGCACGCCGGTCGGCACGACAAGGCCAATCGGCCCGCGAACCGCAAACCCCAGGATCAATAGCAGGTACAGCCAATGCAGCCGCTTACCCGCGCCGAAGTGATCATGGGCGTAACCCAGGTAGAACGCCGTCAAGGTAATGGCCGCGAGCATTTGGTCCAGGGACACGGCGCGGGTTTCGCTGATAAAGGTACTGCTCAACAGCATCAGCGCGATGCTCAGCAGCCCCCAGCGCCGGGAGTAGGGCGCCGTAAGGCGATATACCAGGACCACGATCAGCGCCGAGGCAATGGCCGTCGGCAACCAGGCCGTAAGGCTGGTGACCTGGCCCAGGGGCAGCGACAGCAGCCAGGTCAGCAGCGTTGAAGTGGCCAGGTAATCGGCGTACGGCTGGCCGTAGGTGGTCGGGAAAAATCCCGGGCCATGGCGCAGCATTTCTTGGGCAAAGAGCACGAAGCGTGAGTCGAAGCCGATAATCGCCTGGTGCCAGCTGCCTGCGATAAACAGCAACAACGCCAGCAATCCCAAGCCGAGGGATTGGCGGCGGATCGTTGCAGTGAGCAGGGGCGTTTGGACGTTGTTCACGTATCAGGCTTCCACGACCTGCGGCACCCACTGTTGCTGCGGAATCGGCAATTGGCACGAGTCGCCACGGCCGATCGGGAAATACTGGAAGCCCTTGCGCGACAGGCGCTCGCCGTCGTACAGGTTGCGGCCATCGAAGATCACCGGGGTTTTCAGGCGCTGGTGGATCAGGTCGAAGTCCGGGGCCTTGAACTGTTGCCATTCGGTGCAGACGATCAATGCATCGGCACCGTTCAAGGTCGATTCCGGCGTTCCCATCAGCATCAGGCGCGCTTCGTCGCCGTAGATACGCTGGGTTTCCTGCATGGCTTCCGGGTCGAATGCACGCACATCGGCACCGGCGGCCCACAGCGCTTCCATCAGCACACGGCTGGGGGCGTCGCGCATGTCGTCGGTGTTCGGTTTGAACGCCAGGCCCCACAGGGCAAAGGTCTTGCCACGCAGGTTACCTTTGAAGAACGCGTTGACGCGCTCGAACAACTTGCTCTTCTGGCGTTGGTTGATGGCTTCCACGGCTTCCAACAGATCGCTGGAGCAGTTGGCCTGCTTGGCGCTGTGGATCAAGGCGCGCATATCCTTGGGGAAACACGAGCCGCCGTAGCCGCAACCGGGGTAGATAAAGTGGTAGCCGATGCGCGAGTCGGCGCCGATGCCCAGGCGCACGGCTTCGATGTCGGCGCCCAGGTGCTCGGCCAGCTCGGCGATCTGGTTGATAAAGCTGATCTTGGTGGCCAGCATGCAGTTGGCGGCGTACTTGGTCAGCTCGGCGCTGCGCAGGTCCATGAAGATGATGCGGTCATGGTTGCGGTTGAACGGTGCGTACAGATCGCGCATCACGTCGCGCACTTCTTCGCGCTCGCAGCCGATGATGATGCGGTCCGGACGCCGGCAGTCGGCCACCGCCGAGCCTTCCTTGAGGAATTCCGGGTTGGAGACGATATCGAAGTCCAGGTGCCGACCGGCCACGTGCAGGGCTTTTTCGATATACGCACGCAGGGTGTCGCCGGTGCCCACGGGCACGGTGGATTTTTCTACCAGGATCACCGGTTCCATACGGTGGCGAGCCACGGCGTCGCCCACCGACAGTACGTATTTCAAGTCGGCCGAGCCGTCTTCATCCGAAGGCGTGCCCACCGCGATGAACAGCACTTCGCCGTGTTCGACCGCGAGTTTTTCATCAAAGGTAAAGCGTAGGCGCCCGCTTTCCAGGTTCTCCTTGACCATGGCGGCCAACCCCGGCTCGAAGATGCTCACATGGCCTTGCTGCAACAGCTTGACCTTGTTCTGATCGACGTCCATGCAGATGACATCGTGACCGACTTCGGCCAATACGGTGGCCTGCACCAGGCCGACGTAACCACTACCAAATACACTGATTTTCATGGGGCATTCCTGGGACTTGTGGCACTAGCACGACGAGAGTTGATGATCAGCACACCGAGGATGACAAGCGCCACCCCCAGGGTTTTGGAAAGCGAAAAATGTTCGTTGAACACCGGCAGGCTGGCGGCCAGCAGGTACACCAGCGCATAGCTGATGCTCAGCAGCGAGTAGGCACGCCCCAACGGCAGGTGCTTGAGCGCGCCGAGCCAGCAGAGCATCGACAGGGCGTAGGCGCAGATCGCCAGCATCACCACGCCAAGGGCGTCGAGGTCGATCCGGGCCGTCAGCCATTCGTGGGGCAGCGGTAGACGCGTCATGCTCCAGCGCATGCCCAGTTGGGCAACGCTCACCAGGCCGACGCTACCCAGCGCCAGGGCAAAGCCTTGAACCCGGCTCATACCTGGCGCCCCAGCAGCACGACACCGGCAATCACCAGCAACACGCCCAGCCAGTGGCGGCGGTCGATGGGTTCATGGAAGACAAACCGTGCCACCAGCGTGACCAATACAAAATTCAGGCTGAGCATGGGGTAGGCGATGCCCACTTCCAGGCGCTGTAGCACCAGCAGCCACACCAGCAAGCCCAGGCCCAGGCAGATCAACGCGGCCCACAGCCACGGCGAGCGCAGTTTCAGCGCCCAGCCGTCGGGCTGGGTGCGCCAACCTTCCACGGCGAATTTTTGCGCCACCTGGCCCATGCAGGTCAGCAGGCATGCGGCGAGCAACAGCAGCAAGGTCGTCACGGTGCAACCTGCGCGAAGATCAGAATCACAATATTGCCTTGCTCATACCGTTTGCCGTCCTGAGGCAGCAGGTTCAGTTCGGCGACCTCATCGTCGCCCTTGACCCGCATCACCACGCCGACAGCCCCTTTTTTGCGCGCGTCGCTCATCCATTGCCGGACATGGCTTGTGTCGACCTGGTGATGGCCGGCATCCGGGTAGGCGAGGCCGTATTTCACTTCGCCAATCGTGTTGTAGAGGGTCACGTCCGGGCGTTGCAGGCGCCAGGACAGGGCCGACGCCGCGCCGAGGTCATTGCTGAGCAACGCGCTGGCCGGTTGCAGTTCCTGCAGGTGGTCGATGATGAATTGATCCGGGGTCTTGTTGTAGACCACCGAATGCGGCAGCGCGGCCGGCAGCAGCGCAACCATCAGCCAACTGCCGAGTACCGGCGCGGCCCACAGATGCAAAGGCCGTGCAGCCTGCAGCAGGTTGACGATGATCCAGGCGAACAGGAAGGCGAACACCAGCACCAGGCTGAGGGTTTCCTGGCCGTGCTCATACACCGGTTTTTTCAGTTGAAACCAGGTCAGCGCCAGCAACACCACGACGCCGATCACCAGGTTGAGCCAGCCATTGATGCGCAATACGCGGCCACGGCCGGCGGCCAGTTTGGCGGCCAGGGTATTGCCCATCAGCAAGGCCAGGGGCAGCAGGCACGGCATGATGTAGGAAGGCAACTTGCCCTTGGCCAGGCTGAAGAACGCCAGCGGCATCAGCAGCCACAGCAACACAAAACCGCTGCCGGCGCTGCGCTTGTCCAGCCACGCCTGCTTGAGCGTTGATGGCAGCAGCGCCACCCACGGCAGGCAAAACGCGACCAGCAGCGGCAGGTAGTACCAGAACGGCTCGGCATGCTGGGCATCGTCACCGGCAAAGCGCTGGATGTGTTCGTGCCAGAAGAAGAAGTTCCAGTAGTCCGGTTCCTGCAGATGCACCGCCAATGCCCACGGCAGGCTGACGACGATTGCCACCACCACGGCCACCACGCCATACGCCAGGAGTTCGCGAAAGCGTTTTTGCCAGATGGCATAGGGCAGGGCGATCAGCACCGGCAGTAGCCACGCCAGGAAGCCCTTGGTCATAAAGCCCATGCCACAGGCAAAACCGAGCAATGCCCAGGCGCCCAAACGGCCATTGCGGCTGGTGCTGTCAAAACAAAACCACAAGGCCACCCCGGTCAGGTTGACCCAGAAGGTGAACTGCGGATCAAGGTTGGCATACCCGCCCAGCGCCGCGACGCTGACAAAACTCATGTACAGCACGGTACTGATCAGGGTTTTCTGCGGGTCGTTCCATAGCCGACGCGACACCAGCGCCACCAGCAGGATGCTCAAGCCGGTACTCAATGCCGAGGCGAAACGCACGCCAAACAGGTTCTGGCCGAAGATCGCCTGGCCCAGCGCGATCATCCAATAGCCGCCCGCCGGTTTTTCGAAGTAGCGAATGCCCATGAAGTGCGGCGACGCCCACTTGCCGGTCAGCAGCATTTCCTGGCTGATCTGCGCGTAGCGGGTTTCATCCGGAATCCACAAGCCATGGGTGGTCAGCGGCAGCAAATAGAATGCGCCGAACGCCAGCAGGAGCAGGGGCAGCGCCCAACGTCGGATCATGCCTGTTGCACGCCGAGCCAGCCCTCGCGGCCGCTCAAGGCGCCGCGTACCAGCTGTTGCCGGGGCAGGGTGGAGAGGTCCGCCGGCAGCAGGTCGCCCAGCGGTTGGAAGTGGATGCCGCGCTGCCCGGCCTGGGCGAGCAACTGGCGAAAATCGTGGGCCATCAGAATCCCTTCTACTTCTGCGTGGATCGTGTAGACGTTGAGCTTCGACTCGGTGAACCGGTCAAGAATGAAGCGGTTGAAATCCTTGGCGGCCACCACCGGCCCGACGACTTCGTCGAAGGTCGGCAGGTCCACCGGAATTTGTGGGGTGCCCGCGCTGCCGTCGGCCAGGGTCGGTCGAAACAGGCTGGTGCCCCGGCAATCACTGTTGTAGCGAAAGTTGAAACCTTGCTTGGCTTGCACCACGCGCTCATCGGCACGCCAACCGGCGGCCGCTGAACAGTCGACGCGTTCGCCGAGGATGTCGCTCAAGGTGTCGACGCCACGGCGGATCTGCTCGAGCAATTGCGCATCGCTCCAACGCCCGGTGTTGGCCTGCCAGCCGTGGTGGTCCCAGGCGTGCAGGCCGACTTCGTGCCCGGCGGCCTTGGCCTGGCGCATCAAATGCCCCAGATCGCGGCCAATCGGCTTGCCCGGCCAGGCAGTGCCGGCCAGCAGGATGTCCCAGCCGTACAGGCCGGCGGCGTTGGAGCGCAGCATCTTCCACAGGAACTGCGGGCGGATCAGGCGCCACAAGTGGCGCCCCATGTTGTCCGGCCCGACACTGAAGAAGAACGTCGCTTTCACCCCCGCTTCATCGAGGGTGTCGAGCAGCCGTGGCACACCTTCACGGGTGCCTCGGTAGGTGTCGACGTCGATGCGCAAGCCTGCCTTCATCAGTGCTTATCCGCGATTTCGAGCATGGCTTCGCGCAGGAAGAAGTCCAGCGTGTTGCCGATGGTTTCGCTCATCGCCACGGTCGGCTCCCAGTTCAGCAGGCGCTTGGCGTTTTCGATGCTTGGCTTGCGGTGCGCCACGTCCTGGTAACCGGTGCCGTAGAACGCCTTGCTCTCCACATCGCGGAACCCGGCGAACGGCGGGAAATTGCCGCGCAGCGGGTGCGCTTCGAACTGGCGCAGCAGTTCTTCGCCCAACTGGCGGATACTGGCTTCGTTTTCCGGGTTGCCGATGTTGATGATCTGGCCGTTGCAGGCATCGTTGTCGTTATCGATGATGCGCGCCAGGGCTTCGATACCGTCGGCGATGTCGGTAAAGCAGCGTTTCTGCTCGCCACCGTCGAACAGGCGAATCGGCGTACCTTCCACCAGGTTGAGGATCAGTTGGGTGATCGCACGGGAGCTGCCGATACGGGCGGAATCCAGGCGGTCCAGGCGCGGGCCCATCCAGTTGAACGGACGGAACAGCGTGAAATTCAGGCCCTTGGCGCCGTAGGCCCAGATCACGCGGTCCAGCAGTTGCTTGGAGACCGAGTAGATCCAGCGTTGTTTATTGACTGGGCCGACCACCAGGTTGGAGGTGTCTTCGTCGAAATACTGGTCCTGGCACATGCCATACACTTCAGACGTCGACGGGAAGATCACGCGCTTGTTGTATTTGACGCAGTAACGCACCAGCTTGAGGTTTTCTTCGAAGTCCAGTTCGAATACGCGCAGCGGGTTGCGGGTGTATTCGATCGGCGTGGCGATGGCCACCAGCGGCAGCACCACGTCGCACTTCTTGATGTGGTACTCGATCCACTCGGTGTGGATGCTGATGTCGCCTTCCACGTAATGGAAATTGGGATGGCTGCGCAGGCGCTCGATGGCGTCGGAGCCGATATCCAGGCCGTAGACTTCGTAACGGTCGTCACGCAGCAAGCGCTCGGACAGGTGGTTACCGATAAAGCCGTTCACGCCCAGGATCAGTACGCGGGTGCGGCGTGGCTTGCGCCCGGATTCGGCACCGCGCAGTACGGAGCCGTCGACCAGGCCCAGCTCATTGGCAAGCGAAGGGCCGGCCAGGTACAGGCCGTTATCGTTGCGCTGGCCGAACTTGACCACCAGGGAGTCTTCACCGCAGGCAATTCGCAGCGGGTTGACGCTGATCACCCGGCCCGGCGCCAAGCCTTCGTTGCCCTTGACCACCTCGGCCTGCCACACGATCAGTTTGTGCTCACCAACGGCGCAGAAGGCCCCCGGATACGGTTGGGTCACGGCACGAACCAGGTTGAACAGTTCTTCAGCCGGTTTTTTCCAGTCCAGCTTGCCGTCGGCGACGGTGCGGCGGCCGAAGTACGTTGCCAGGCTTTCGTCCTGGGCGGTCTCGCTCAACTTGCCCTGGGCCAGTTGCGGCAAGGCATCACGCAGCAGGCTGGTGGCGGCATCACGCAGCTTGGCGTGCAGGGTCAGGCCGGTATCGCTGCGTTCGATGCTGACTTTGTGCTGGGCAAGGATCGCGCCGGCATCGGCACGCTTGACCATGCGGTGCAAGGTCACGCCGGTTTCGGTTTCGCCATTGACCAACACCCAGTTGGCCGGCGCGCGGCCACGGTATTTGGGCAGCAACGAGCCGTGCAGGTTGAACGCACCTTGGCGGGCGGTGGCCAGCAGCGGCTCGCTCAGCAGGTTGCGGTAGTAGAACGAGAAGATGTAATCCGGGTTCAGCTTGGCGATGCGCTCGATCCACAGCGGGTGGTTGGCGTCTTCCGGGGCATGCACGGGGATGCCGTTGCGCGCGCAGAGCTGGGCGACGGAACCGTAGAAGGTGTTTTCCTTGGGGTCATCGGCATGGGTGAATACGGCAGCAATGTCGTAGCCGGCCGCCAGCAGGGCTTCAATGCCTGCACAGCCAATATCGTGGTAAGCGAAGACAACAGCGTTTGAATTCATGACGAAACCTGATCGGAAGGAGAAGTAGAGGTATGGGAAGTCGCCAGGCCGTCAACCACGACGACTGGAGCCGGTGCCGCCGGGGTGTTGCGCAGCACCTTTTCAATAAAGAAGCGTGGGCGGGCGCGGACATCGCTGTACATGCGGCCTAGGTATTCGCCCAAAAGGCCCATGCCGATGAACTGGCCACCCGTAAAGACGAACAGCACCGCGAACAGCACGAACATGCCATCGCCCGCCCATTGGGCACCAAAGGCCAGGCGCAGCACGATCAGCGCAAATGCAAACAGAACGCCCACGGCCGCCAGGCTGAAGCCGACGATGGACAGCAGGCGCAGCGGCGTGGTGGTCATGCAGGTAAGCAGGTCGAACATCAGGCTGATCAGGCGCATGGCGCTGTATTTGGACTCGCCGTGTTCACGCTCGGCGTGGTGCACCAGGATTTCAGTGGTGTGGCGGGCAAAGCCGTTGGCGAGGATCGGGATGAAGGTGCTGCGCTCGCGGCAGGCGAGCATCGCGTCGACGATGGTGCGGCGGTATGCGCGCAGCATGCAGCCGTAGTCGCTCATGGCCACGCCGGTGGAGCGTTGCACGGCCAGGTTGATCAGGCGCGACGGCCAGCGGCGAAAGGCCGAGTCCTGGCGGTTGTTGCGCACGGTGGCAACCACGTCGTAACCCAGGGCAGCTTGTTCCACCAAGCGCGGGATTTCTTCCGGCGGGTTCTGCAGGTCGGCGTCGAGGGTGATCACCACGTCGCCCCGGCACTGTTCGAAACCGGCCATGATCGCCGCGTGCTGGCCGTAGTTGCGGTTGAGGATCACCGCGACCACGTTACCGCCATCCTCGCAGGCGGCGTCTTCGAGCATTTGCGCGCAATTGTCGCGGCTACCGTCATCCACCAGAATGATTTCGTATTCGTAGGCCAACTGCTTGCAGGCGGCTATGGTGCGACGCAGCAGTTCAGGCAGGCTGTCTTGTTCGTTGTAGACCGGAATAACGATCGACACACAATGAATAGGGTAGGGTTTCAAAGATTCAGGACCTCGGGGTTAGAGCAACTTGGCGCGTTGAAAACAGCAGCATTCATTGGCTGAGCAGGCAGCCCGCAGATAAACAAGGCGGCATTAAAGGCGAAGCAGAATCAATAGGTTAGTCACTAAAACGCGGATTGCCATGAAGTGCTGCAACAAAGATTAAGCGTAAAAATGTGGAACCGATATGAAAGGCAGATGAAAAACTCGTTTATTTGACAGGCAGACAGCTAGGGTTCAGCTAGTGAACCAAGGCGTTGCCGCCGTTTGTGGGTGGGCGAATCAGAACGCTTTTTGAGCGGTTTGGTTCAGGCTGGGCGAGCAGGCTTGGCCGCTGAACTTTATTCAAGAATCTTCTCTGCAATGGCGCCCAAGTGCCGGTAAAGTAAGCGCTCTCTTGCCAGGGTAATGGGATGAATAGCGTGCAGCTTTTACGCGGCCGGTTGCGGCCAGTGTTGATGGGGTTGTTGGTGGGCGTGGCGTGTGTCACCAGCGTGCGGGCCGATGACGGCGTGGCGCTGACCAGCATCGACCAGGTGCCGGACGGTGTGGAAGTGCGTGGCAAGCAGGTCGCGGCCTATACCTGGGACGACCGCCAGGGCAAGAACCTTCTGGTGCTCGCCGAGCAAGTCAGCGAACGCGAAGACGATGGCACCCAGTCGGCGTTCGTGTACGCCGCCCAGTACCTGATCGACGGCAGCCGCCCCAAACGCGTGTGGATGCTCTATGACGACGTGCAGCGTTGCGAGTTCGACGCAGCGCTGCGCTTTGATCGGGGCGCAACCAAGGTCACCGACCTGACCGGCGACGGCATCACCCAGGCCACCGTGGGCTATTCGCGCACCTGCACCAGCGATGTCAGCCCCAATGAGTTCAAATTGATCATGCACGTGGGCAAGTCGCAGAAGTATCGCCTGCGTGGCGTCGACCGCCATGGCGCCGCCTGGTGGGACGAAGAGGCCGGCGCGCTGCGCGGCATGCCGCTGCCCACGGATTGCAGCGTGGCCGGGCAGCAGGCCTTGGTCAGCCAATACAAGGAGCAGGGCACTGAGTTGCCGTTGCCGGGTTGCTATGGCGATGAGAAGGATTTTGCCAAGGCGCCCGAGGCGTACCTGGCGTTCATGCGCCAGCACTGGTTCGCCCTGATGCAAAAGCAAGACGCTGAATGGAGCCAGGCCCAGGCCCAGCCGTCGCAACCCACCGAAGAAGACGATACGGCCCCGTGATTTGGTACGAGGGCGGCTCCTGCGCTAGACTCGGCCCTCGCCAATTCCATAAATACCTAGGTTAAACAAAGGTTTGTTCAAGGTATTTAATCCAAAGGCTGATCTATTTTGACTGAGTCCATTCGCAACCCTCTGACCCTCTACCTGACCCGTCTGGCACCCTCCAGCCAACTGACCATGCGTTACGTGTTGCAAGATGCCGCCGACCGCCTGGGCTTCGAGGACATCAACCTTGAAGACATCGACTGGCACTTGTTGCAACCCGAACATGTCATCGCGCTGGTGGCAGCCCTGCGTGAGGACGGTTACGCGCCCAACACCTCGTCGCTGTACGTGAACGCCGTACGCGGCGTGATGAATGAAGCCTGGCGCATGAGCCTGATCAGCCAGGAACACCTGTTGAAGATGCGCACGGTCAAGGCCGCGCCCGGCACTCGCCTGGGCCAGGGCCGCAACCTGCGGCGCACGCTGATTCGCGAAATGATGCAAGCCTGCGCCGCCGACCCACGCCCGCAGGGCCTGCGCGACGCGGCGGTGATTGGGATTTTGTACGGCTCGGGTATGCGCAAGTCCGAGTCGGTCAACCTCGACCTGGCGCAGATCAACTTCGACGAGCGCAGCTTGCGGGTGATCGGCAAGGGCAATAAAGAGTTGGTCAAATACGCGCCGGACTGGGCGTTTGCCAAGTTGCAGGCGTGGCTGGCGTTTCGGCGCGAGCAGCTCAAGGAGGGCGAGCAGGACGATCACTTCCTGTTTAATCGTATCCGCCGGGGCAGTCATATCACCCGTGAGCGCATCACCAAGCACGCGATCTATTACATTGCCCGCCAACGCGGAGCGCAGGTGGGGGTGAAGATCATGCCCCATGACTTTCGCCGCTCGTTCATTACGCGCGTGATCGAGGAGCATGACCTGTCGATTGCGCAAAAACTGGCGCATCACAGCAATATCCAGACCACCGCCAGCTATGACGTACGTGACGACAATGAGCGGCGGCGGGCAGTGGACCGGTTTGATCTGTGACGAGGTCAGGGCGAGGGCGGTGCGCTTGCCAAATGCGCCGGCAAACGGCGCAGGGTCCACATCACCGTGAGCATCGCGGCGACAGCGCACAACGCAATGCCGATCAACATGGGCGCAGGCGTGTGGTTGGCGAACACGCCCACCAGGGTCATGCACAGCGCAGCGGTAATCATCTGGATGGCGCCCAGCAGGGCCGAGGCGGAGCCGGCCACTGCGCCATGCTCTTCAAGGGATAACACACCGGCGGCCGGCAACAGCAGGCCCAGGAACCCGAAGCCCGTAAACAGCAGGGTCATCATCAACGCCAGGCTATCGATCCAAAGCGTGGTCATCGCCAACAGGACCATGACCACCGCCACCGCCGTCACCGACCAGCGAATCACCGGCGCCAGGCCAAAACGCGCGCTCAAGCGTGCCGTCAGTTGGCTCATGGCAAAAAATGATGCGGCATTGAGTGCGAAACACAGGCTGAATTGCGTCGGCGTGAGGCCGAAATGCTCGATGTACACGAAGGGCGCGCTGCCGATGAACACAAAGAACGTCGCCAGGCCAAACCCGCAGACGACCGACAGCCCGATAAACACCGGATCGCGCAGCAGTGCCCCATAGCTGCTGAACGCGTTGCCCAGGGTCTTACCCAAGCGGCGTTCGGCCGGGTGCGTTTCGGGCAGTTGCAGGATCGTCATCACCAGGCATGCCACGGCTACCACCGCCAACACCGCAAACACTTCGCGCCAGCTCCACAGGGCGATCACCACGCTGCCGGCCAGTGGTGCGAGGATCGGCGAAACACTCATCACCAGCATCAGCAAGGCCATCAGCCGCGCGGCTTCATGGCCGGTGTACAGGTCACGCACTATGGCCCTGGGCACGACCATACCGGCACAGGCGCCGAATGCCTGCACCGCGCGAAAACCGATCAGCACTTCAATGCTCGGGGCCAGGGCGCAGCCGACACTGCCCACGGCAAAGATCACCAGCCCGGCATAAATCGGTGGCTTGCGCCCGAATACATCGCTGATCGGCCCGTAAAACAGTTGGCACACGCCGATGATCATGAAGAACACCGTCAGGCTCATTTGCACCGCCGCCGGCGAGGCATTCAGGCTCGCGCCCAGGGTGGGCAAGGCGGGCAGGTAGCTGTCGATAGCGAACGGGCCGACGGCGGTGATCAACCCCAGCAGCAGGGCCAGGTGGGCGATACTTCGTGACATGAGGCGGTTCCGGGCAGTGCAGAGGCCGGTCAGCTTAAGGGAAACGCGCAAATCCGCAAACTTAGGCTTCACTAACAGGCAACTGGTGCCGATAACACCAGTAGCAATGCGCGAGCGGTTGGGTTGCCAGCCGGCAGTCCAAGTACGGGGATACCAGCATGACGATCAAATTACGCTTGATGTTGTTGATTGCGACCGGGTTGCTGACGGCCCTGGTCATGAGCCTGACCGGCTACTTGGGCAACACCCGGATGGGCAACGCCGTGCAGGACAACGAGGTCGGCATGACCGTGCTGCGTAACCACATGGAAGCCGACATGATGCATGACGCCCTGCGCGCCGATGTGTTGTCGGCCATGTTGGTGGGCTTGGGGAAGAGCACCAGCACCAAGGAGGAGGTCAATAGCTCGCTGAAGGAGCATGCCGACAATTTTCGCCAGGTACTGGGGGAGAATCTCAAGCTGCCGGTGGTAGACACGATCAAGACCAGCCTGGAGAAAATCAAACCCAGCCTGGATACCTACATCAGCGCCGGCGAACGCATCGTCGCGCTGGCCCTGGTTAACCCCGAGGCCGCGCGCGGGGAGCTGGACGCCTTCAATACCGCCTTCAGCCAGTTGGAAGATCAGATGGCCGCCCTGAGCGAACTGATCGAAAGCCATACCCTGAAAACCAGCGAGGGCACGCACCAATCCCTGAGCAACGCCAATTTCACCCTCGGCGCGGTATTGATTGCCAGCCTGTTGCTGCTGCTGGCCCAGGGCCGTTGGGTCATCCTCAGCATCATGGGCCCGCTGCAAACCGCCAGCCGCATTGCCGCCAGCATCGCTCGGGGTAATTTGAGCGAGCCGATTGTCGAACCGCGTCGCAAGGACGAGGCCAGCTCGTTGATTCGCAGCCTCGCCACCATGCAGCGCGACCTGCGCGGCATGATCGAGGTGGTGCGCAGCAACGCCCAGGGTGTCAACGGCATGAGCGAGCGATTGAGCCAGGGCTGCCATGAAGTGGCCGGCAGCAGCCAGCAACAAAGCAGCGCCGCCAGCACCATGGCGGCGGCGGCGAGTGAAATGACCGCCAGTATTGAAGAAATCACCCGGCATGCCGGGCGCGCCCTGGATATGGCCAACCAGGCTGAAGCCCTGGCCAAGGATGGCGGGCGCGTGATTCACCAGGTGGTCAAGGACATGGACGGCATCGCCCGTTCGGCCCAGCAATCGGCCCAGGTCATCCGCACGCTGGATAAAGAGTCCGAGGCGATCTACAGCATTATCCAAGTGATTAAAGGCATCGCTGACCAGACCAACCTGCTGGCCCTGAACGCTGCGATTGAAGCCGCGCGCGCGGGCGAACAGGGCCGTGGGTTTGCCGTGGTGGCCGACGAAGTGCGCAGCCTGGCGGGACGCACCAGTGCCTCGACCCAGGAAATCGCGAGCATGGTCGCGCGTATCCAGCAAAACACCCGCGAGGCGGTAACTAGCATGGAGGAGGGGGTTTCCCAGGTCGACAAAGGCATGGCCGTGACCGCTGAGGTCGAGCGGGCGATTCGCGAGATTCTGCAGGCCACCCTGAATACCACCGAGCTGGTCAACGATATTTCACGCACCATCGGGGAACAGAGCCTGGCCAGCAACGAAATCTCCCATCAGGTGGAAATGATCGCCGGCATGTCGGAGAACAACAGCCGCGTTATCGGTGAAACGGCTTCGACCACCGATGAGCTGGCCGGCCTGGCCGGCAAATTGTCCCAGTCGGTAGATCGGTTCAGCTTGTAACGCAGGCACATTTTCAGCCGGCCCCTGTGGGCCGGTTTTTTTTGCTCGTGCAAAATAAAGATTGAATATTCACACCTAATGTTATTTAAATAACAAAACAAGAGCGACACGACCTGCCTGGTCGTGCCGTAACAAGGTGGAATAGCAATGAGCAAGATCGCAGTCATCGGCAGCAACATGGTGGACTTGATTACCTACATCGACCGCATGCCGGCCCAGGGCGAAACCCTGGAAGCGCCGGGTTTTGCCCTCGGGTGCGGCGGCAAAGGGGCCAACCAGGCGGTGGCGGCAGCCAAGCTTGGGGCCGATGTGCTGATGCTGAGCAAGGTCGGCGACGACATGTTTGCCGACAACACGGTGGCCAATTTCCAGCGCTTTGGCATCGACACTCGTTATGTACAGCGAGTGCCGGGCGTTTCCAGCGGGGTGGCGCCGATTTTTGTGCGGGCCGACTCCCATAACAGCATTTTGATCGTCAAGGGTGCCAATGCGCATTTGTCGCCGGCGGATATCGAGGCGGCGGCCGAGGACCTGCGGCAGTGCGGGCTGATCGTGCTGCAGTTGGAAATCGCGGTGGAAACCGTGTACTACGCCATCGAATTCGCGCACCGGCACGCCATTCCCGTCCTGCTCAACCCCGCGCCGGCCCTGTCCGGGCTCAGCGCTGAACACTTGGCGCACCTGGACTTCCTGATCCCCAACGAGTCGGAACTGGCATTGCTCAGCGGGCACGTGGTCGACTCGCCGGAATCGGCGCATGCCGCCGCCCGCAGCCTGGTGGCCGGTGGCATTCGCCACGTGATCGTCACCCTCGGCGAACACGGCGCGTTGTACGTGGGGGAGGAGGGCGAGTTCCAGGTACCGGGGGTGCGGGTCGAGGCCCGTGACACCACTGGCGCCGGGGATGCGTTTATCGGTTGCTTCATTCACCACTGGAACCGCGACGGCCATATTCGTCAGGCCATGGAACAGGCGGTGGCCTATTCCGCCTGCTCGGTCATGGGCCTGGGTACACAGACGTCCTACCCCGACCACGAAACGTTCGAGCGCTTTCAGCAACAGCCGTAACACTCTCAACCCAGCCCGGAGAACAATAATGAACAAACCTGCGCTGCAACAGACACCCGATGGTTTCTACCTGAACCGCACACCTTGGTTCGCCTTTATCCTGCTGTGCAGCATTTTTGCGCTGTGGGCCGCGGCGGCGAGCATGAACGATGTGCTGATCGCCCACTTCAAAAAAGCGTTTTTGCTCAGCGATTTCCAGACCGCCTTTGTGCAGTCGGCGTTTTACCTGGGCTACTTTTTCGTGGCGATTCCAGCGGCGATGGTGGTTCGTCGTTTCAGCTACAAAAGCACCATCCTGATCGGCCTGCTGTTGTATATGTTCGGCTGCCTGCTGTTTTTTCCGGCAGCCTCCACCGCCAAATACGGCATGTTCCTGCTGGCGCTGTTTGTGATTGCCGCCGGCCTGTCGTTTCTGGAGACGGCCTGCAACACCTACTCGACGCTGATGGGCCCTCGGGAAACCGGGACGCGGCGATTGAACATTTCGCAGACCTTTCACCCGTTCGGCGCCATGGCCGGGGTGTACGTGGGCAGCTTCGTGATGTTCAAGGACACCGACGCCACCACGGAGCAACTGACGCAGATGAGCGCCTCCGAGGCGGCGGTGCAGCAGTTGCAAATGATCCAGTCCACGCTGTTGCCTTACCAGTGGATGATTGCGGTGCTGGTGCTGATATTTATCCTGGTCGCCATGACCCGGTTCCCTGCGTGCAAAGGCAACACGCCCGCCGGCAGTAAGCCTGGCAGCTTGCGTCAAAGCCTGGGCCGGCTTTGGCGAAACCCGCGCTTCACCTTTGGCGTCTTGGCGCAGTTTCTGTATGTGGGCGCGCAGGTGGGCGTATGGAGTTTCACCATTCGCCTGGCCATGCAAATGGGCGGTATGAATGAGCGCAGCGCTTCATGGTTCTTGTTGACCACCTTTGCCGCCTACTTTGTCGGCAAGTTGATCGCCAACCTGTTGATGCGCCGTCTGCATCCGGCCAAGGTGCTGGCGATCTACGGCGTGCTGTGCATCGTGCTGCTGGCCTATACCATTCTGGTGCCGAACATTTCGGCGGTGTACGCGGCGGTCGGCGTGAGTATTTTCCTGGGGCCTTGCTGGCCAACCATCTACGGCCTGACCATTGATGGCCTGGGTGAAGACACCGGCGTCGGCGGTTCACTGCTGGTGATGAGCATCGTCGGCGGCGGGGTGATCCCGATCTTCCAGGGGCTGTTGTCCGACGCCAGCGGCGGCAACATGCAGCTGGCCTATAGCGTGCCGTTGCTGTGCTTTATCGTGATCGTGATGTATGCGCTCAAGTGCATGCGTCAACCCGGCACTTTGCCGGTGGGTGCGACCGGAGCGGTGGCCTCATGAATACACGTATCCCGTTGTACCCAACGGTGTTCGGCGAGCAGGAGAAAATCCTCCTGCAATCGCCGGCCTTCAAGGTCAGTGCCTGGGTCTATCCGTCCGGCGTGTTGGCCCTGAGCCTGGAGAACAGTCGTGGGCGATTGGTGGTATTGCCTTACCAGGGGCAGATGATCTGGTCGGCCGTGTTCGACGGTTGCGACCTGACCATGAGCAACCTGTTCGAGCAGCCCCGGCCCAGCCCGACGATTATCGACACCTACGGCTGCTTCATGTTTCACAGTGGCCTGTTGCGCAACGGTTGCCCGGCCGCCGATGACACCCATGCCTTGCACGGCGAAATGCCCTGCGCGCCCCTCGACTCGGCCTGGCTGGAGGTGGGCGAGGGCTTTGTGCGCCTGGGCGGTTCGTATGAGTACGCCAAGGGCTTCGGCGATCGCTACCGGGCGTGCCCCAGCGTGACACTGCGCGCCGATTCGGCCGTGTTCGATATCGACATGCAGGTGACAAACCTGGCCGGCAAGCCCATGGACCTGATGTACATGGCCCATATGAACTATGCCTATGTGGACGGCGCGCGTTTCGTCGAGCCATTGGGCGTGCAGCGCCAGCGCCTGCGCACCAGTGTGCCGGACCACGTCAAGCCGACGCCGGCCTGGAGTGCCTATATGGCGCAATTGGCTGAGTGTCCCACTCAACTGGGCTGCCTCGAACAGCCATCGCTGTACGATCCCGAGATCGTGTTCTTCTTCGACGGCGTGGGTACGGACACCCTGGGCCAGGCACACTTTCTGCTGGACCATCCCGACGGTACGGCGTTCTACACCCGCTACCGTCCCGAGCAATTCGAGCACGCCGCACGCTGGATCCTGCACACACCGGATCAACAAGTGGCAGCGTTCGTGCTGCCGTCCACCTGCGAGCCCGAGGGTTATAACGCCGAGAAAACCAAAGGTCACGTGCGTCAGCTGGCCGCCGGGGCCTGCGCATCGTTCAGTGTCACCACCGGTTATTTGAATGCGCAGGAGCGCCAACGATTGTTGGGTTAAACCAGCAATTGCGCACCGCCGGCCCGAATAGCGTCCTGATACGTTCGGGGGATTTTCTTGTCGCTGACCACGTATTGAAAGTCTTCAAGGGTGGCGAAGTGAGCGGTGCGCACCGTGTCGAACTTGCTGAAATCGGCGAGCAACACGCGTTGCTGGGCCTGGCGCATGACCTTTTGCTTGACCTCGACTTCATTGAAGTTAAAGCACGTTACGCCGAACGCCTGGCTGACGCCGGCGGCGGTCACGAAAGCCCAGGTCAGGCGCACGCTGTCGAGGATGCTGCTTTCGGCGCTGCTTTCAAAGACCTGGTTCTTGCGGTGAAAGGTGCCGCCGCACAACACAATGTGGCAATTGGGCTTGTTCTGCAGCTTGAGCAGCACGTTCAACGAACTGCACACCGCGGTGAACTCCAGTGCATCAGGGATGAAATCGACCACAAAAGGCGAGGTCGTACCGCAGTCGAAAAATACCGTGTCACCGGCCTGGATCAACTGCGCGGCGAGTTTGCCGATACGGCGCTTTTCTTCTACGTGGCGCGTGTCTTGTTCGGCCACCCGGTAATCGCCGACGTCATTACCGACACGGGTGATGTGGCCACCCAACAACCGCAGATGATCGCTGAAATGGCTGAGATCACGGCGCAGGGTCATCTCGGAAACGTCCAGCAGGGCGGCCATTTCCCTCAGGTGAATGGCGTTCTGGTCCTTCAGGGCTTGTTGGATAAGCTTCAGTCGCTCGGCTTTTCTACTGTCCACGGGTATTCCAGGGCTTGATTGTTAGTGTTAATTAAGTAACATTAATTGTTAGTATTGTAACGTATTGGCGTGAGTATTGTGACAAGCGCCGCATCATCATTGGCAACATACAGGCAAGGACCCGTTAAATGAACAGTCTTCCACCCACCGCATTGGCCAAATATATCGATCACACCTTGCTGGCGCCGGACGCCTCCCGGGAACAGATCCGCACCTTATGCGAAGAAGCCCAGGCACACGGTTTTTATTCGGTGTGCCTGAACTCGGGGCAAGTGCCTTATGCCGCGACCTGCCTGGCCGACAAAACCGTGGTGATTTGCGCCGTGGTGGGCTTTCCACTGGGCGCCGGCCTGAGTGACACCAAGGCCTTCGAAGCCCAACGCGCCATTGCCGCCGGGGCAGGGGAGGTCGATATGGTGCTCAACATCGGATGGTTGAAAGACGGGTTGCTGGACGCCGTGCGCGATGACATCGCCTTGGTCCAACAGGCCTGTGGCGCCGTACCGTTGAAGGTCATTCTGGAAACCTGCCTGCTTGACGACAGGCAGAAGGTCCAGGCGTGTGAAATCTGCCGGGAACTGGGCGTGGCCTTCGTCAAGACATCCACCGGCTTCAGCCGCAGCGGCGCTACGGTCGAAGACGTGGCCCTGATG
This sequence comes from Pseudomonas sp. S3_A03, assembly GCF_054668275.1. Taxonomy (NCBI): domain Bacteria; kingdom Pseudomonadati; phylum Pseudomonadota; class Gammaproteobacteria; order Pseudomonadales; family Pseudomonadaceae; genus Pseudomonas; species Pseudomonas sp. S3_A03. The sequence goes on along the minus strand of NZ_CP162753.1, from coordinate 1,149,315 downwards.
CGCAAAACCGTAGGCACTGGGGTTGGAGTGTAGGCCTCCGGCGGCGTACGCGATTATCCGACGGCAGTGAAGATGATTGAAGCCGGGGCGACACGCCTGGGCAGCAGCTCAGGGATCGCAATCGTGGGCGGCGCCATGACCGCGGCGAGCGGTTACTGACGGCGATTTTGCTGGCAAGCACAGCCATGTATTAATCTAACTCAACTAAATACTCATTTAGTTGAGTTAGATTCATGTTCAGGTATCAAGCATGGGCGAGGACAGTGCTGATGCGCCAGGCCGTCTCTCCATACGCATGGCCTTTCGGCGCTCACGAGGGATAGCCCGTCGGCCTTTGGGGAATTTCTTCAAGATCGATGCGCATCATCGCGTTCCGGCTGCTCAAGGGGTTGGATCCGCACTTTATCGGTTATGCCGCCGAACACACGGCTGTTTGCCGGTGCGGGCCTTGGCGAATTCCAGCCCATCGGATCTATCTCAATACGTATAGCGCCACAAGGGCCGTGCTGCGTCATTGGCCAAGCGTTGGGCGCTGGATTGGAAAGGTGCCGGTATGCTGATCGACGGATGTTCATCTGGCCGATCTCGGCACAGAAGTTGGTGCCGGCACCGACCAGAAACACACAGACCTTGAAGACAGGATCACGCAGTTGCCGCCGGGTCAAAACCAGCAGCGAAATGTTCGTGGCTGGTGGCTTTGCCCAGGGTTGGCGTTGACAGGGGTTTGGTGCGTTGAAATCTGGTGGGCACTGCCGCTGATTGCGTAACATGGTATTACGCATAATGTATATTATGTTAAATCATGTGCCTGGCTTGTCACCAAGCCCACCTCAATCACCTCGGTCTTGCTGAACCTTGAGGCGCATTTGCTTTCCCCTCGTCCCGCCTTCGACGTTGAATCGTAACCGGGCATTGATTCTGCGGCCAGATACGCTAACACTCTACGGGCTACGCCAACTTGGAAGGCAATTTATGGCAATAACGCAAAACACCCGTTGGGTGCAGGTTGACAGCCCCCTCGGCGGCGATGTCCTGTTGTTGCAGAGCATGGCCGGCAGTGAAGAGCTGGGGCGTTTGTTTCACTACGAATTGGACCTCACTTCCGAAGATCAAGCGATCAAGTTCGATCAGTTGCTGGGTAAACCGATGGGTCTGTCCCTGGAACTGTTCGAGGGTGGCCGTCGCTACTTTCACGGCATTATCAGCAGTTGCCGGCAACTGACCGGCCATGGTCAGTTCGCGGGCTATCGCGTCAGCCTGAGGCCTTGGTTCTGGCTGCTCACGCGCACCTCCGATTGCCGCATTTTCCAGAACAAGACCGTGCCGGACATCATCAAACAGGTGTTCCGCGACCTCGGTTTCTCCGACTTCGAAGACAGCCTGAGCGGCAGCTATCACGAGTGGGAATATTGCGTGCAGTACCGCGAAACCAGCTTCGACTTCGTCAGCCGGTTGATGGAACAGGAAGGCATCTATTACTACTTTCGCCATGAAAAGGCGCGCCACGTATTGGTATTGGCCGACGCCTACGGCGCTCATTCCACTGCGGCAGGCTATGCGTCGGTGCCCTTCTTTCCACCTGATCGGCAAATGCGCGAGCGCGATCATTTCTACGATTGGCAACTGGCGCGGGAGGTGCAATCCGGTTCGCTGGCGCTGAACGACTATGACTTCCAGCGCCCCCGCGCCAGCCTCGATGTGCGCTCCAGTGTGCCGCGCGACCACAGCAACGGCGACTACCCGCTTTACGACTATCCCGGTGAATACGTCCAGAGTAACGATGGCGAGCACTATGCGCGTACCCGCATCGAAGCCATTCATAGCCAGTTCGAGCGCGTGCAGTTGCGTGGTTGCACCCGTGGCCTGGGCTCCGGCCATGTGTTCAGGCTGACTGGATACAGCCGTGAGGACCAGAACCGCGAATACCTGGTGGTGGTCGCACGCTACCAGATCCGCCAGGAACTCTACGAAAGCGGGCAGTCGGAATTGTCCGAGCAGTTCGTCAGCGAGCTGGACTGCATGGACGCCAGCCAGGCATTCCGTCCCCTCCCCCTGACCCCCATGACCATCGTCCGGGGGCCGCAGACCGCCGTGGTGGTCGGCCCCAGTGGCGAGGAGATCTGGACCGACCAGTATGGCCGGGTCAAAGTGCACTTCCACTGGGACCGCCATGACCAATCCAACGAAAACAGCTCCTGCTGGATTCGCGTGTCCCAGGCCTGGGCCGGCAAGAACTGGGGCGCCATGCAGATCCCACGGATCGGTCAGGAAGTAATCGTCAGCTTCCTCGAAGGCGATCCGGATCGGCCGATCATCACCGGTCGTGTCTACAACGCCGAACAGACAGTCCCCTATAAATTGCCGGCCAATGCCACCCAGAGCGGAGTGAAAAGCCGTTCAAGCAAAGACGGCTCACCCGCCAACTTCAATGAAATCCGCATGGAAGACAAAAAAGGCGCGGAGCAGCTGTTTATCCACGCCGAAAAAAACCAGGACATCGAGGTCGAGAACGACGAGACCCACTGGGTCGGCCATGACCGCAGCAAGACCATCGACAACGACGAAACCGTTCACGTCAAACACGACCGCACAGAAACGGTGGACAACAACGAGACCATCACCATCGGCGTAGACCGTACCGAGGACGTGGGCAATAACGAAAAAATTACCATCGGTGTCAATCGCACCGAGCATGTGGGCAGCAACGAGACCATCACCATCGGTGCAAACCGCACGGAAAAGGTCGGCGCCAACGAAAAAATCACCATCGTCAGCAACCGTACCGAAGACGTAGGCGGCAACGAGACCATCGACATCACGGGCAACCGTAACGAAACGGTCAAGGGCAACGAAGGGATCGAGATCAACGGTAACCAGCGTACCCAGATCGGCCAGGACGAATCCCGTGACGTCGATCGCAACCGAACCACCAGCATCGGGCAGAACGACAGCCTGGACGTCGGCAAGCACTTTGCCCTCACCGCCGGCGACTCCATTACCCTGACCACGGGCGCATCCAGCCTCACCATGAAGAAGGACGGCTCCATCACGATTCGCGGCAAGAACATCATCATCGACGGTTCCGGCGCCATCAACATCAAGGCCAACAAGAACGTGGTGATCAAAGGGCAGAAGATCCTGCAGAACTAGGACATGGAGGTATGTATATGACGGTTCAGTACCCGCTCCCCACCCAGGCCCGTATCGATGGGGTCATCATCGGCAGCCTGCTCGCCCTGCCCCATGCCGGCGCGCCCACGGTCACCTACCCCGGTTGCCCGGACAGCCGCGGCCTCGTCGCTCGCTGCACTGCGCGGCTAAGCCCGGCGGATATCGGCAGCCCGGTGGCGCTGATGTTCGAGGACGGCGACCCGATCCGCCCACTGCTGATCGGCCTTCTGCTTGACGCCCAGGCCGCCGTCGCTCCCGTCGCCAGTGTGCGACTGGATGAGCAGTGCCTGGAATTGAGCGCAGAACGCGAGATTGTGCTGCGTTGCGGCAAAGCCAGCATCACCCTGACCCGCGCCGGCAAAGTGATCATCCAGGGCGCCTACCTGTCCAGCCGTTCCAGCGGAGTCAACCGCATCAAGGGCGGCTCGGTGCAAATCAACTAGACAGGTAATCGGCCCATGGAATTGCTCAATGCCAGCAGACTGACGGCGGCCTATACCCTGGGTATGGACCGTGATGGTCGCGAATCCCTGGTCGTGGTGGCCAAAGGCACGTTTGATCTACCGCTGGACGGTCGCGCCTTGACGCTCGCCGACAGCCAGCAACCGCTGCTGATGGCCGACACCTTTCTCGGCGAACCAGGCCTGAGCGCCCCGCTGCAGGAAATGGACTTTGCGCCGGTCAAGCCCTTCTGCGATGTGCTGGTGTGCGGCAAGGCCTACGCGCCCGGCGGGCGGCCCGTGACGCAGTTGACCGCGGGTATTCGCGTGGGTCGAATGAGCAAGGCTTTTTCCGTCGTTGGCCCGAGGCAATGGCAACTGGGGCTGTTGGGCCTCTCTCCCGGCTCGCCGCAGCCTTTTACCGAACAGAACATCTCCTATGCCCAGGCCTACGGTGGCTCCCATCCTATGGTGAATGCCCCCGATATGCGTGACGGTTACCTGGACAACCCAAGCGGTTGCGGCTGGTACCCGCGCGGCCTTGATAACGCCTACATCGTCGGCAGGCCAATGCCCAACACCGAAGAGCTGGGCAAACCGATCGAAAACCCTTTTGGCAACTTTCGCCCCATGGCCCTCGGCCCCATCGCTCGTAGCTGGCCGCAACGCGCCCGCTTCGCCGGTACCTACGACGAGGCCTGGAAAGCCGACTGTTTTCCGTTTCTGCCGGCGGACTTCGACACCCGCTACTATCAGGCCGCACCCGACGATCAGCAGGTTGATTACCTGCGCGCAGGCGAGGAGGTACTACTGCTGAACCTCACTGCCCAGGAGCGCGCAGGTTTTCGCATCCCTGAGATGGAAGTGCCGGTGACCTTTTTCCTGAAAAAAGGCGGCCATGAAACGGTGTCAGCGGTGATCGACACCCTGCTGATCGACACAGACGCCCGCCAGGTGCAGTTGACCTGGCGTACCTCCCGTCCGCTGCGGCGCAACATGTTCGAGATTGCCCAGGTGCTGGTCGGCACGCTGTCCATCGGCTGGTGGCGCGCCCGGGCATTGGGTAAAGACTACTACCCATCGCTGCGCGCCCTGGTAAACGCCAAACGCACCCGGGAGCAAACGCACTGATGCGTGCTTTGAGCATTATCGGCTCCGGCATGGTCAGCGCTGTCGGCCTCAGCGCACCGGCCAGTTGCGCGGCGATCCGCTGCGCCATCGACAACTTCCAGGAAACCCGCTTTATCGATCGGGGCGGCGAATGGCTGATTGCCGCCAGCGTGCCGTTGGAACAGCCCTGGCGCGGCCGCACCAAGCTGGTCAAGATGGCCGCGCGCGCCATTGCCGAGGCCCTGCACAGCACGCCCAACGTCGACCCGGAAAAAACCCCGCTGCTGCTGGGGCTGGCGGAGCTCGAGCGCCCCGGCCGTCTAGAAGGTCTCGATAAAGGATTGCTGCAGGCCATTGAAGCCGAACTGGGCCTGCGCTTTCACCCCGCCTCCAGCATCCTCGCCCATGGCCGGGTCAGCGCCGCCGTGGCGCTGCTTGATGCACGCACCCTCATTTATGGCGGTGGCCATCGCCACGTGCTGATTGCCGGCGTCGACTCCTTCCTCAACGGGCCAACGCTGGCTGCCTTCGAGCAACGCGAGCGCTTGCTCACCAGCCAGAATTCCAACGGTTTTATCCCCGGCGAAGGGGCTGCCGCCGTGGTGCTGGCCGCCCCCGTCGCGAGTGACACGCCGCAATTGGCCTGCATCGGGCTGGGGTTCGGCACGGAACAGGCCACGGTGGAATCCGAAGACATCCCGCTACGCGCCGAAGGCCTGACCCAGGCCGTGCGCGCAGCCCTGGGCGAAGCCGGTTGCGGGTTGGAACAGATGGATTACCGCCTGACGGACATCTCTGGCGAACAGTATTACTTCAAGGAAGCTTCCCTGGCCCTGAGCCGCAGCCTGCGGGTACGCAAGGAGTTCTTCCATCTCTGGCATCCGGCCGACTGCATCGGTGAAGTCGGCGCCGCCATTGGCCCGGCGATGCTCGCCGTGGCGCTGGCCGCCAGCCGCAAGGGTTATGGCGAAGGGCCGAATATTTTTTGCCACCTGGGCAACGACGCCGGCCAACGCGCCGTCGCGCTGCTCAGCTACCAGACCGTGAGGGCTGCCTGATGGCCAACCAAGTATTTGCCAACAACATGGAAGTCTCCTGCAAGTCGGCCGACGGCAAGTCGATCGCGTGTTTTCCGGACGTGTGCTTCACCCCACCCGTGGCCCCGCCTACCCCGCTGGGCGTGCCCATCCCCTACCCCAACACCGGCATGGCCAAGGACACGACCAAGGGCAGTCGGACGGTAAAGATCACGGGTAAGGAAATCATGCTCAAGGACCAGAGCTATTTCAAAACCAGCTATGGGGATGAGGCTGGAAACGCCCCTAAAAAGGGCATCGTCACCAACAAGATCAAGGGCAAGGTGTATTTCACCTCCTGGTCGATGGACGTGAAGTACGAAGGGAAAAACGTTGTTCGGCACATGGACCTGACCACCCACAACCATGCCTCCCAACCGGGCAATACCATGCCCTGGACCTATACGGACCGAATGGCACTGGCCAAGGATCTGGCCCAATGCGAGGGCGAACGAGGCCGGGCAAAAGACGCTTGCGGGGACCTTGAGCAGAAAATGATCTGCCCGGACATCAGCCCGCTACAGGCCGCGACCAAAGCCCGCAAAGCCGCTAAAGACGCGGCGGGCGACGGGTTTAAAGACAACGCGGCCTATCTGGGCACGCACGCCGACGTCCAGGGCGAGTATGCGTCCCTGGCCAAAACCATCAACAGCGACCCTTGCCAAAAGGCGATGCGCTGCTTTCTCGCGCCGTTCAAACCCAACCGATGCTGCCCCGGACAAACCGGTGACCACCTAATCGATTCGGCATCCTTCACCGACGGGCCGGCCTTTCCCGGCCAACCCAGAAGCAAGCACCCGACCAAAGCCGGCTGGAGCAAATACCAGACCGACAGAGCCCCGGTGATGTGCGCGGAGGGGCCCAATCAGACCACCGCCACCCACGGCCAGATGCATACCCGACGTGGGGTGGTGGCCTTGCATGAAGCTGATGCAAACGGTGAATGGCCAAGGTCCAAGGCTACGCAGACGGGGGCCAGGGCGGCGAAGAAAACCTTTCCGGACTCCAACTGTAGTCAGGAATGCCTGGAAGCTCAGTTGAACACCTATCACGACAAAGCAAAGGACCCAGGCGAGGAAAAACCGATCAATGCCTGTGCGTCCATGACCAGCAATCAAGACGAGCGTGAGAAGGCTAGAGTCGAAATGTTCACTAGCAAGTCTCGTCGTTAATTTACTCACTTCAGGAGATCAATATGGACCCCAAAGACCCACGATTCAGCGGACTCAGCATTAGTACTGGAGTCGTTCGTTACTCAGACCTCTGCTATGTGATGGCCACGGACGACATTTCTATCAGTGAAGGTTCTACCGGTTCGATACTGTTCTCTCTGGATTGTGAAGAATGGGGGGCCGATAACGTCCCATGGCTTGCCTGTTCCGGAACCGTCTGCCACGTGCCGATCGAACGATATCTGGCTCTGGGCACCGATGGATCGGTAGAAGCCAGTGGCGGCGGCACGGTCATAGAAGAATCCATCGCCAGCTGCGGCACAGACCCCAAAAAACGCGGCCCCCTGCGTGAAATCCGTGGCATCGCCAAAGGCCGAGCCTACGCCGTAGGCGCCTGCCGACAAGCCTATGTTCGCGAGGGCGAAGACCAATGGCGTTGCATCGACCAGAGCGCCCAGGTCGGTGACACCCCGATCACCGACACCAGCTTCGAATCCATCGATGGTTTCAGCGAACAGGAAATCTATACCGTCGGCTGGGAAGGCGAAATCTGGCGGTACGACGGCGACCTCTTCACCCAGCAGAACAGCCCGACCAACCTTGCGCTCTACAAGGTCCGCTGCGCGCCGGATGGCTACGTCTACGCCTGCGGCCAACTCGGCACCTTGCTTCGGGGGCGCAATGAACAATGGGAAATGATCGAACATGACAGCACCGACGAAGACCTCTGGGGCATGGAAGTGTTCGATGGGCAGGTTTATGTGTCGTCCACCCATTTCGTCTACCGGCTCGAAGGCGACAAACTCAAGCCCGTCGACTTCGGCGACGACGTGCCGCGAACCTGTTATCACCTGAGCGCGGCCGACGGCATCATGTGGTCCATCGGGCCCAAGGATGTCATGCAGTTCGACGGTTCAAACTGGACACGGTGCCTGCAAATTGACTAACCCGACGCGCCTGCCCTGCCCTTGTTGCATCGGGGCCCGGGACTGATGAACACACTGCCCGTCGTCCTTGACCTGCATGCCGAAGAAGCCAGCTTCCTCGCTGTCCTGCGTGATTACGCGTTACGCGCGCCACATTACGACCTGGACGACCTCGGCAAACTGGAAGACCGTATCGACGCTCATCTCGATGGCCTGCGTATCGCCGGCCCCGCAGGCCTGGAAACCGTGCTGGCCCAACTCGGCCCCCACACGGTTGGCGAGCTGTTTGCCGGCGTGGTCCTGGCCTTCGAGACACACCACACCGATGGGTTGTCGCAGCTCAGCGAACACGTGAGAAACGCGGTGGAAACCGAGCGTGGTTATCTGATGGCCCTGGGGTGGCTCGACTGGGAATGGGTCGCGCCCTGGATCGACCGCATGCTCGCCTCCCCAAAGCCCCTGTTCCGTCGCCTCGGCCTTGCTGCCTGTGGTATGCATCGTCGCGATCCCGGCGCAGCGCTGCTCGCGGAGCTTTCGCAAGCCGACCCCGGCGTGCTGGCACGCGCGGCCCGTACCGCCGGCGAACTGCGCCGGCATGACCTGATGCCGACCCTTCGTTCGCACCGTCTACATCAAGATGCAGCAACGCGCTTCTGGGTCAATTGGGCCACCGCACAGCTGGGCGATGAATACGCCCTGGAGCCACTGCGCCCCTTCGCCGAGCAACCGGGTGCGTTCCAGTACCGTGCGCTCTGCGTCCTGTTGGCCTGGCAACATCGGGAGCACAGCGTCGCCTGGATACACCAGTTGCTACAGAACCCTGCCCAGCGCCGCATCGGCATCCAGGCCATTGGGCTGCTGGGCGATCCCGTCGGCGTGCCGTGGCTGATACAGCAGATGAGCGACCCGCCGTATGCCCGTGTCGCCGGCGAAGCCTTCAGCCTGATGACCGGCGTGGACCTGGCGCTGCTCAATCTGGAGCTGCAGCAACTGCCGGATTTCGACGCGGGGCCGAACGACAACGCCGAGGACCCCAATGTCGTCATGGACCCCGATGAGAACCTGCCCTGGCCCGACCCGCAGTCAATCAGCCGCTGGTGGCAGGCCCATGGAGGCGAATTCCAGGCAGGCGTCGGCTACATAGTGGGGTTGCCTCAAAGCGAAAGCGGTTTCAAGCAAGCGCTTGCCCATGGCCTGCAACGCCAGCGCATCGCCGCCGCCTGTGGCATCGCGCGCTTTCGGCCAACCGATGTGCTTTTGCCCATTAGCGCTCCCGTCAGGCGGCAAAAAAAGTGGCTGGGGTAACCGGCTCAATTCGGCAACCCGTTGCGCTTGAACCTGGGAATGTCCAGCCCCAAGCTCTCGCGCAACGTCGTTCCTTCATACGCCGTGCGATACACGCCACGCGCTTGTAACAACGGTATGACCTGTTCAGTAAAGCGATTGAATTGTTCCGGGTGCCCAATGTAAACGTTGAAGCCATCCACCGCCCGCGCCTCGAACCAATCCGCCATTTTCTGCGCGACCGTGTCCGCCGACCCCACGAAGGCGCCCGGACGCAGTTGTCGACCGAATTCAACCGCCTGGCGCAACGTGAAGCCTTTCTCGCGAGCCTGGTCTGCAATGCGCTTGGCGGCGGTAAAAAAGCTGCTGCGGGCGGCCTCCAGGCTCTGCTGGGGAAACGCTGCGTCGAGGTCGTACTGGCTGAAGTCATGCCAGCCGAAATTACGCCCGAACTCCTTCAGCGCCAGTTCAAAGCTGTGATCGGCCTGATGGTAATGCTGCTCGATTTCCCGCGCATGCTCGTCCGTGTCGCCGACGTAGATTTCCGCGCCCGGCATAACCAGCAGTTGTTCCGGGTCGCGACCAAGCTGCACTGCCCTGCCCTTTACCTCCCGGTAGAAAGCCTGGCCCTGCTCGATGCTGGCGGCGTGGGTGAAGATCACATCGGCCGTGGCGGCGCCCAGGTCGCGACCTTGCGCTGAATCACCGGCCTGGAATATCACCGGCTGGCCTTGGGGTGAGCGCTGGATATTCAGCGGGCCCACCACCGAAAAGTGCTCGCCCCGGTGGTTCAGGCTATGCAGCTTGCTCGGGTCGAAAAACTGCCCCGTGGCACGGTCGCGCACGAACGCATCGTCCTCATAAGAGTTCCATAACCCTTGCACCACCTGAACGTGTTCGGCGGCACGGCCGTAGCGCGTGTCGTAATCATAATGCTCGTCGCGGCTGTAATTGCCCGCCGTGCCCGCATCTCCGCTGGTCACCACGTTCCAGCCGGCGCGGCCCTTGCTGATCAGATCCAGAGAGGCCAGACGCCGCGCGACGTTATACGGCGAGTTATACGAGGTGGTCAGCGTACCGACCAAGCCTATATGGCGGGTGCTGACCGCCAGCGCGGACAACAGTGTCAGCGGTTCGAGCCGGTTCAGGTAGTGCGACGGCGATCCCGGCGTGATGAACTGGCTGTCGACAATAAACACCAGGTCGAACAATGCCGCTTCGGCCTGGCGCGCGATGTCGATATACCAGTCAACGTTAACGCTGGCATCGGCCGGCAGTTGAGGGTCAAGCCACAGATTGTGGCGGCCTGGCCCGCCGCAGCCCATCGTCAAGGCCCCGAGTTTCAGTTGTCTTTTCATCATGTGGGGGCATTCCTCGGTGTTCAGGGCTGGGGCTTGGCGACGACGGGTTGCAAGGACGCGGCGAATGAATCGTCGAATAAACTGGCCGCCGCATAAGGCTTGACCAGCCCTTGGCCGGCAAAAAAGTCCACGGTTTTTTGTGCCTCTACAGGAGACTGGGCTGTCAGCGGCTCGACCGTTGTGCGTGCCCGGGCAAACCAGACACGTGCAATCTCGGCATCCGCCCGGGTGCGTTTGGCCCAGGCATCGGCATAAGCGTCTGTGTTGGCGGGATGCTGGCGAGCCCAGTCGCGCGCTTTCTTCAGGCGCTGAAGAAAATCGCTGATGGGCGCACGTTTGGTGTCGATGGCCTTGGCGTTGGCCGCAATGAAACTCTGGGCGGGAATCAGCCCTTCAGCCGTCGCGAGAACCCGCGCGCCTTGGCGTTCCTGTTGGGTGACGTAAGGCTCCCACGTCGCGATCACGTCCACCGACCCACCTTCCAATGCATGGGAGGCATCCAGCGCGCTGAGATAGCGCAGTTCCAACGCGTCTGGGCGCACGCCCGCCTTATCCAGCGCGGTCAGCAACAACTGCTGGCTCCAGGAGCCTTTCCAGATCGCCGCACGCTTGCCTGCAAGGTCCGCGAGGCTGTGGATCGACGAGTCCTTTTTTACCAGGATGGCCACGCCGTCGAGGTTTTGCCGGCTGACGGCGATCACCTTGATCGGTGCACCTAAAGCCCCCAAAAACAGCACCGGCGCATCCCCCAGCAAGCCGATGTCGAGGCTGCCGACGTTGAGTGCCTCGGCCACCGGCGAGCCTGCGGTGAATTGCTTCCATTCAAGGGTATAAGGCAGATCGTCCAGTACGCCTGCGGCTTCCATCACGGCCTGGGCGTTGTAGCTTTGATCGCCCACCACCAGTGTTTGCGCGGTCGCGCTCAGGCACAGCAGCAGGCCGGCCAACCCGGCCGCGAGTTTTGTCAGGTAACGCACGCTCGTCTCCAGATGCCTTGTCAGGCAGTTCAAGTCGATCCGCGCGTACGGTCTCGGCACTGTTCAAAGGGGTAGTCAGCCGCATACGATGGGGCCGGGCGTCGGGCATGTAAAATACTGATAATGCATAACGTAATTCTATAATAATGTCATAAGCGTATTTTTAGCCCCGTCGGCTCCATGTGCCAGCCGCATGCCTCATGCTCAAACGTCATAATCCCCGGTTCGCCTGCGTGGTAATCTCGCGCCACCACGAATAGACATTGATCGTCACTCGACGATGACCAGAGCCAGGAAAGAACATGTCCAAAAATCTCACTCAGCGTTGCGCCGCAACTTCCGTGAACTGCTTGCAACGCCTGCGTGCGTTGAAACCGCCTCCGTATTCGACCCGATGTCCGCGCGTATCGCCGCCGACCTGGGTTTCGAGGTGGGCATCCTGGGCGGCTCTGTTGCCTCGTTGCAGGTATTGGCGGCGCCCGATTTTGCGCTGATCACACTGAGTGAGTTCGTTGAGCAGGCCACCCGAATCGGTCGTGTGGCGCAACTGCCCTTTATCGCCGACGCCGACCACGGCTACGGCAACGCCCTCAACGTGATGCGCACCGTCGAAGAGCTGGAACGTGCCGGTGTGGCCGCGCTGACGATTGAAGACACCTTGCTGCCGGCGCAATTCGGGCGCAAATCCACCGACTTGATTTCGGTTGAGGAAGGCATCGGCAAAGTCCGGGCGGCCTTGGAAGCGCGCGTCGATTCAGAGCTGTCGATCATTGCCCGTACTCACGCAGGCGTGCTGCCGACCGAGGCGGTGATCGAGCGCACCTTGGCGTATCAGCAAGCTGGCGCCGATGGGATTTGCATGGTGGGTGTCAGCGATTTCGAGCATCTGGAGAAGATCGCAGAAAAGCTCACCGTGCCGCTGATGCTGGTGACCTATGGCAACCCCAAACTCCATGACGCCCAGCGCCTGGCAGACCTGGGCGTACGCGTGGTGGTCGCGGGCCATGGCGCTTACTTCGCGGCGATCAAGGCCACCTATGACAGCCTGCGTGCCCAGCGTCAGTTGACCCATAGCACTTCGAACCTGAGCGCTACCGAGCTGACCCACACCTACACCTTGCCGGAAAGCTATGTGGCCTGGGCCGAAGAGTTCATGGATGTAAAAGAGTAAACCCTGCGTGAAGCGAGGGCAGAATCACTCTGCCCCTCTTCCTCAAGCCGCTTGGCTTGCCGGCTTAGCCAACCCAACCGACCGCCGTCTTGGGAATAACCTCGGACTCATCGAGCTTCGACGCGAACATGCTCACCGCCTGCACCGCGTCGCTGGTGCTGGTGCGGATCTGCAGGATCACCGATCCCGCCTGATCCGCAAGGTTGACACCGCGCTGCGCGCCCTCCTGGGTGGCGCTCATGCTGGCGACCGCGTCGCGGGTTTCCGAGAGGATCATGCCGATCATCTCGGCAATTTCCGCGGTAGAACGGCTGGTGCGCCCGGCCAGTTGCCGCACTTCATCGGCGACCACCGCAAAACCACGCCCCTGGTCACCCGCCCGCGCCGCCTCGATGGCCGCGTTGAGCGCCAACAGGTTGGTCTGGTCGGCGATGCCACGAATGGTGTTGACGATGGCCGTGATCTGTTCGGAGCGATCACCCAACTGGCCAACCAGACGCGCCGAGGCGCCGATATTCTCGGCAATGCGGCGCATTTCCGTGGCGGTTTCATGGATCACCTGGGTACCGTGCTCGGCGAAACGCTCGGTTTCGGATGAAATATGGTAGGCCCGCGAGGCGCCGCGTGAGTCTTCCTCGAATTTTTCCACGCGTTCGGTGATGTCGCTGGCGAACTTGACCACTTTGAGCAGCTTGCCGTCGCCGTCATAGACCGGGTTGTAACTGGCTTCCAGCCACACCACGCGCGCATGTTTACCGATGCGCTTGAATTGCCCGGTGAAAAATTCGCCGTTGTTCAAGCGGCGCCAGAAGTCCGAATACTCACTGCTGTTGATCAGCGCCGGCTCGCAAAACATGCGGTGATGTTTGCCTTTGAGCTCGGCCAGCGAATAGCCCATCACGTTCAGGAAGTTGTCATTGGCATCCAACACTTGGCCGTTCAAGTCGAATTCAATTACCGCCATGGCGCGGTCAAGCGCGGTCAACTTGCTGCGGGTTGCGGCTTCCTGCTCGACTTTGGCGGTGACGTCGAGGGCGTACTTGACCACCTTCAACACCTGGCCTCGTTCATCCAGCACCGGGTTGTAGCTGGCTTCCAGCCACACCGTGCGGCCATGGGAATCGACGCGCTTGAACGTACCCGACACAAACTTGCCGGCCTTCAGCTCACTCCAGAACTGACCGTAGGCCGGGCTGCTGGTCAGCGCCGGCAAACAGAAGTCACGGTGGGACTTGCCGGCCAACTGGTCGCGGCTGTAGCCCAGTGTTTTCAGGAAGTTGTCGTTGGCGCTCAGCACCTTGCCATTGAGGTCAAATTCGACCACGGCCATGGAGCGTCCGAGTGCCGATATCAGTCCTTTGTATTCGGTGACTTCGGCCGTCCTGGCCGCCAGTTCTGTTTTGAGTGTTGTGTTGAACATGACGTACCCTCAGCCGCGCAAAGAACCTATTTCTTATAGGGCTATCGGCGTCGGAATACGGGACTTTACGGGATTTTACGGTTTATTTTCTGGCGTCAAATAACCGTGATTGAAGTGGGTGTTCAAGGCGATTTCTGCGGCTGCGCAAGCGACGCCAGCCGCTGCTGGGCATAAGCCGCGGTTTGCCCCTGCGGTTATTTTCGGGGACCATGGCGCCTTTCCGTTCCTGCCAATGAGAGGCGCCCATGGCCAACCACGACCTGTCCTACACCCCCGATCCTGATGCCGACTCCATTTCCAGCGACGTGATCGGCTTCAACGGCATCCTGGTCTCCACCCAGATCCCGACCCGCGCCGACGGCAGCCTGGAGCTGGGCGATATCACCCTGCAAAGCGAATGCACCCTGCAAGCGCTCAAAGTTGCCTTGGAAAAGGCCGGCAGCACCATGGACCGGGTCATGCACCTGACCATTTATCTGACCGACATGGCTGATCGCGCCGCCTTCAATGAAGTCTACAAACGCTTCTTCGCCAAGCCCTGGCCCGTGCGTGCGGCGGTTGGCGTGGCTGCGCTGGCGGTGGAAGGCATGCGGGTGGAAGTCACCGCGATGGCGGCCAAGGCCTGAGTTGATGCCGGTCAGGCATTTCACAGCTACAATGCGCGCCTCAACCGTGACAAGCCTGACTAAAAACTATGTCCTTGCCCAAGCATCACCTGGAACTGCTCAGCCCTGCCCGCGATGTCGCCATTGCCCGCGAGGCCATCCTGCATGGCGCCGATGCCATCTACATTGGCGGCCCGAGCTTCGGCGCGCGCCATAACGCCTGTAACGAGGTGAGCGACATCGCCCAACTGGTCGAATTCGCGCGTCGTTACCATGCGCGCGTATTCACCACCATCAACACCATCCTGCATGACAACGAACTGGAAGCCGCGCGCAAGCTGATCCATCAGCTCTACGACGCCGGTGTCGACGCGTTGATCGTGCAAGACCTCGGTGTCATGGAGCTGGATATTCCGCCCATCGAGCTACACGCCAGCACCCAGACCGACATTCGTACCCTGGGCCGGGCCAAGTTCCTCGATCAGGCCGGCTTCTCCCAGCTGGTGTTGGCCCGTGAGCTGAACCTGCAAGAGATCCGCGCCATCGCCGACGAGACCGATGCCGCCATCGAATTCTTTATCCACGGTGCCCTGTGCGTGGCGTTCTCCGGGCAGTGCAACATCTCCCACGCGCAAAACGGCCGCAGCGCCAACCGTGGCGACTGCTCCCAGGCCTGCCGCCTGCCATACACCTTGAAAGACGACCAGGGCCGCGTCGTGGCCTTTGAAAAACACTTGCTGTCGATGAAGGACAACAACCAGAGCGCCAACATCCGCGCCTTGGTCGAAGCCGGCGTGCGTTCGTTCAAGATCGAAGGCCGCTACAAGGACATGGGCTATGTGAAAAACATCACCGCCTATTACCGCCAGCGCCTCGACGACGTCCTCGAAGACCGCCCGGACCTGGCCCGTGCGTCCAGCGGCCGTACCGCGCATTTCTTCCTGCCCGATCCGGAAAAAACCTTCCACCGGGGCAGCACCGACTACTTCGTCACCGACCGCAAGATCGACATCGGCGCGTTCGACACCCCGACCTTTACCGGCCTGCCGGTGGGTACCGTGGAAAAAGCCGGCAAGCGCGACCTGCAAGTGGTCACCCATGAGCCGCTGTCCAACGGCGATGGCTTGAACGTGCTGGTCAAGCGTGAAGTCGTGGGTTTTCGCGCCAACATTGCAGAAGCCAAAGGTGAATTCGAAGAAGACGGCCAGAAGCGCTACCGCTACCGCGTCGAGCCGAACGAAATGCCCGCAGGCCTGCACCAACTGCGCCCGCATCACCCGCTCAACCGCAACCTGGATCACAACTGGCAACAGGCGCTGCTCAAGACCTCCGCCGAGCGCCGCATCGGCCTGGCGTGGGTAGCGCGCCTGCGTGAAGACCAGCTGGAAATCACGGCGACCAGCGAAGAAGGCATCAGTGCCAGCGTCGCCCTGCCCGGCCCGTTCGGCGTGGCCAACAAGCCTGAACAGGCGCTGGATACCCTGCGTGATCTGCTTGGCCAGCTCGGCACCACCGAGTACCACGCCACCCGCACCGAGCTGGATGCGCCACAGGCGTTCTTCATTCCCAACTCGCAGCTCAAGGCGCTGCGTCGCGAAGTGATCGAAGCGTTGACCGCCGCCCGCGTCAAAGCGCATCCGCGTGGCGGGCGCAAGGCCGAGACCACGCCGCCGCCGGTGTACCCGGAAGCGCATCTGTCGTTCCTGGCCAACGTCTACAACCAGAAGGCCCGCGACTTCTACTATCGTCACGGCGTCAAGCTGATCGACGCGGCGTTCGAAGCCCATGAAGAAACCGGCGAAGTGCCGGTGATGATCACCAAGCACTGCCTGCGTTTCTCGTTCAACCTGTGCCCTAAACAGGCCAAGGGTGTGACCGGGGTGAAGACCAAGGTGGCACCGATGCAGTTGATCCACGGCGACGAGGTACTGACGCTGAAGTTCGATTGCAAACCGTGCGAGATGCACGTGGTGGGCAAGATCAAGGGGCATATCCTTGGGTTGCCGCAGCCGGGCAGCGCCGTGGAGCACTTCAACCCGCAAAACATCATCTTCCAGGGTACGCACTGACGTTCGAGCGGGGCCACCACCAGCCCCGCTGCAACCCCGCCGCCGCCAGCAGAATCGCCGCCACCCCCAGCCATTGCAGCCAGCCCAGGCGATGGCCGAAGGCAACCCAGTCCACCAGGATCGCGGCAATCGGGTAGATGAACGACAGCGCGCCGGTGATGGCCGTCGGCAGTTTCTGGATCGCGCCGTACAGCAACACATACATCAAACCGGTATGCACCACCCCCAGCGTGACCAATGCCGCCCAGGCATTGCCCGCCGCCGGCAGGCTGTTCCACGGCACCAGCGGCGCCAGCAGCAACGCGCCGGTGACCACCTGGATCAGCGCCATCAAGTGCGGCGGTACTTCCTTCAAGCGCTTGATGATCAGCGCCGCCAGCGCATACAGAAACGCCGCCCCCAAGGCCAGCGCAATCCCCGTCAGGTAATCCCCGCCCCCGCTCTGCTGCTCGCCATGGGCGGTGACAATCGCCAGCATCCCGAGAAACGCCACACTCAGCCACGCCAGCTTCTGCACGGTGATTTTTTCACCCAGCAACAGCGCCGCCAGCATCACCAATATGAACGGCTGCACGTTATACACCGCCGTGCTGATGGCGATGGACGCGCGCGAGTACGATTCAAACAACAGCAACCAGTTGCCGACAATGGCCACGCCACTGAGCATCGCCAACCCAAGCTTGGCCCAACTGAGCAAGTCCAGGCGCAGGTAGCCCAGCAACGCGCACACGATCAGCAGCGTCAGCCCACCGATCACGCAGCGCCAGAAAACCACCTCGATCACCGACACGCCCGACACCAGCACACACCAGCCAATGGTGCCGGAAATCAGCATGGCGGCGACCATTTCCCACGAACCGCGACGGATGGATGAATCCATGATTGATGCTCCTCAAGTGAGGCTCAATTATGGCAATCTGTTCGGCAGCGGCTCCAGCGACTAAAAAAGGCAAAACGTTTAAATCACCTTTTCTTATTAGGCCAATCCCATGATCGACACCACCGACCAACAACTGATCGCCGCCTTGATGGACGACTCACGTTTGTCCCTCAAGGCGCTTGCGGGGATCACCGGGCTGTCTTCGCCCAGCGTGGGCGAGCGCCTGCGCCGCCTGGAAGAACGCGGCGTGTTGACCCACTACACCGTCGATATCGACCCCAGTCACTTCGGCTACCTGCTGCAAGCCATCGTGCGCATCCGCCCCCTGCCGGGAAAATTGCAGGAAGTGGAACGCCAGATCCAGGCGATTCCCGAGTTCACTGAATGCGACAAGGTGACGGGCGACGACTGCTTCATCGCGCGTTTGCATGTGCGCACCATGGACCACCTCGACAGCCTGCTCGACCGGCTCAATGCCTACGCCGAAACCAACACCGCCATCGTCAAGAAAACCCCGGTAAAACGGCGATTGCCGCCGCTGGCCAGCGACTGAACGGGAACAAACCGGCTTCTGTGGGAGGGGGCTTGCGTTTAGCTGAGCGGCATTGAGGCTACCACCGGTGGTTAGTCGTGAAGGCTCTTTGCGGCGCTCAGCAACCCCTGGAACTTGCGATAGCGCGCCGCCAACACCGGCTGCTGCGTCAGGTCTGGCTGATACCGCGCCTTGACCGGCATGCCCGCCGCCAGCAACTCCGCGCCTTGCCCAATCGCCATAAACCCCAGCTTCGCCGCGCCGATGCACGCGCTCAATTCGCTGCCGTGCAAGGTAAAAATGTCTCGCTGGAGGATATTGGCCAACAACTGCGCCCAGTACCCGCTGCGGGCACCGCCGCCTACCAGGGCGCAGGCTGTCACGTCGGCACCGGCCGATTGCACCGCGCGCAGTGCATCCAGCAGGCCGAAACCCACGCCTTCCATCACCGCATACCCGAGCATCGCCGGGGTGCAGTCATGCCCCAGGTTCATAAAGCCGCCCCGCAACAGGGGATCGTTATGCGGCGTGCGCTCCCCGGCCAGGTAGGGCAAGAACAGCGGTGTGCCCAGCGGCACGGGTTGGCCGATCGGCAACTGCGCCTGCACCTGCTCCAGCAGCGCCTGTTCATCGGCCGTGCCCGTGAGCCGTGTGACCCAACGCAGGCAACTGGCACCGGCGAGCATGGCCCCCATGGTGTACCAGCGGTCGGGCAACGCATGGCAGAAGCTGTGCACCGCACTCGCCGGGTTGCCGGCGGCGTGGTCGGTAATCGCCACAATCGCCGCGCTGGTGCCCAGGGTGATGAAACCATCACCGGCATTGATTGCACCGATGCCCACGGCGGCTACCGGGTTGTCACCGCCACCGCCGGCAATCACCACTTTGGCGGGTAAACCCAACCCGTTCAGGGTAACCTCGGCACTCGCCGCACCGCCCTCCACCAACCTGGGCAACTGCGCGGGTTCAAGGCCGGTAGCGCGCACCATGGGCGTGAACCAGTCGCGCCGCGCCACATCCAGCCACAGCGTGCCGGCGGCGTCCGACATCTCGCTGATGCGTTCGCCACACAGCCGCAAGCGCAGGTAATCCTTGGGCGAGAGCACGCAGTCGAGGGCGTTGAACACCTCCGGCTCATGGCGTTGCAGCCACAGCAGCTTGGGCGCGGTGAGCCCGGCCATGGGCAGGCTGCCGGTCACTTCGGCCAATTCAGGCCCCAACTGTTCGGCCTCGGCGACGGCGCGCGAGTCGTCCCACAGAATCGCCGGGTACAGCACGCGGTCGTCAGCGCCCAATAACACCGCACCGTGCATTTGCCCGGACAGGCCGATACACGCCACGCGGGCAAACGCTTCATGGCCGCGCAATTGCTCCAGCGCCTGCAGACAGGCCTGCCACCAGTCTTCCGGTGCCTGCTCGGACCAGCCGCTATGGCGCCGCGACACGCTCAAGCGCACGCCGGTGTGCGCCAGCACGGTTCCATCCAGGCCCATGAGGATGGCTTTGAGTTCGGAGGTACCCAGGTCAATGCCAAGGAAACAGGACAGTTCATAGACGTGTTATTCCAATTTCGAACAGCCACAGGAGTTACGTAATTGCAGGGTCGGTGCCAGGCGCACGCTTTGCGGCGGCGCGTCGGGCGATGCCATGCGGTGCAGCAACAGGTCGACGGCGCGCGCCCCCAGCGCCTTGACCGGCTGTGCGATCAGGCTGAGGCGCGGCACGAAGAAATCGGCCCATTCAAAATCATCAAACCCCACCAGGGCCATCTGCCCCGGCACCTCAATGTGCGCGTCTCGCAGGGCATGCATCGCGCCGAGTGTCATCAGGTTATTACCGGCCATGATCGCGGTGGGTGGCGATGCCAGCCCCAACAGCTGCACCGTGGCCTGGCGTGCCGGTTCGGTATTGGAGCCGCCGTTGACCAGCAACTGCGCGTCGAACGCCAGTCCCTGCGCCTGCAACGCCGCGCGATAACCGGCCACCCGCTCATCGGTGGTGCTGAACCCGCCGCGCCCGGCGATAAACCCGATACGTCGATGCCCGTGAGCAATCAGGTGCTCAATCAGGGCCTGGGTGGGCTGGATATTCTCCACCCCGACCTGATCGAACTGCTCGCTCATCATCCGATCCACCAACACCGCCGGAATCTCGTTGGCCCGCAGATATTCCAAGGCCAATGAGCCGTTCGACGGCGCCAGCACAATGCCGTCGACCCGCCGATGATGCAGCGCCGTGACCACCCTCAGCTCTTGCTCCGGGTCGTCATGGGTGTCGACAAACAGCATCATGTAACCGTGTTTGGCGCACTCGGTTTCAATCGCGTGCACGGTTTCGCTGAAGTAGTGGTTGGACAGCGCCGAGATCGCCACGCCGATGGTGTTGGTGCTGGAACGGGCCAGCGAGCGCGCCAGGGTATTGGGAATGTACCCCAACGCCTGGATCGCCTGCTGCACCGCCAGCACCGTAGCCGGGCTGACTTTGCGGGTGCCGTTCAGCACATGGGACACGGTCGACGTCGACACCCCCGCCCGGCTTGCCACGTCGTCCATGGTGACCATGGCGCTGCTCCTCTCTGTCAACGCAGCGGGATCAATGCTTGCTCGACCAGCCGCTGTACGTGCCGACGTTGTCGCGGGTGATCAGTTTTGGCGTCAGCAGGGTCACCGCTTCGGCTGGGGCTTTGTCGTTGAGCAGGTCGTTGCCCACGCTCACTGCGGTCTGGGCCATGGCCCACGGGTCCTGGCTGGCGGAGGCCTGGATCTGCGTATCGGTCTTCAGGGCGTTCTCGATATCCGGCGCACCGTCTACCGAGGTAATGATGATACCGCTGCGCTTGAGCTGCTTGGCCGCCAGGTCGCTGCCGATGGCCTGCGGGTCGTTGATCGCGAACAGACCGTCGATTTTCGGGAAGCGCGTGAGGTAACCCTGCATCACGTTCAAGCCGCCTTCACGCGAACCCTTGCCGTCCTGGTCGTCGGACAGCACCTTGATCTCCGGCGCCCCGGCCAGCGCGGCTTTACAGCCTTTGACACGGTCGGTCACGGCGGTCACCTGCGGGCCGTTCTGGATAATCACATTGCCTTTGCCCGAGAGTTTGTCCACCAGGAACTGGCAGGCCAGCTTGCCGGCTTCCACGTTGTCGGTCTGCACCGTGGCGTTCACGCCCTTGGCGTCCACATCCACGGCCACCACCACGATACCGGCGTCCCGCGCTTTCTTGATCGCCGAGGCCATGGCGGACGGGTCGACGGCATTGATCAGGATCAGGTCGACCTTGGACGAGATGAAGTTGTCGATCTGCGAAAACTGCTTGCTCAAGTCATAGTCGGCGGACACTGAAGTGACCTTGACGTTGGGATTCAGCTCTTTGGCGCGAGCGGTTGCACCGTCGGCCAGCGTCACGAAATACGGGTTGCCGAGCGAGCCCATGCTGATGCCAAGGGCCTTGAGTTCACGCGCTTCGACGGCTTGGGACATCAGGGCAGCCAAAGCAACAACGGGAAATATGCGTTTGAAGTTCATGCGGGTCTCTCTTGTGATTGTTGTAGGAGTGAACTCAGGTGCGCGCACCGGACTGGCGATAACGATCCAGCGCCACCGCGCCAATGATCACGATGCCCTTGATGATGTACTGCCAGATATCCGACACCCCCAGCAGCACCAGGCCATTGGTGAGCACCGCGATAATCAGCGCGCCGATCAGCGTGCCGCCGATGGTGCCGACGCCGCCGGTAAAGCTGGTGCCGCCGAGGATCACCGCGGCAATCGCATCCAGCTCATAGGATTGTCCCAATTGCAGGCCATTGGCGGCGAACAGGCGCGAGGCGCTCATCACCGCGCCGAGCCCGGCCAATGCACCGGACATGGCGTAGACGAACAACAGCACCTTCCACACCTTGATGCCCGACAGCCGCGCCGCTTCCGGGTTGCCGCCCACCGAATAGATCTGCACGCCCATCACCGTGCGCCGCAGGATGAACCACGACAGCGCCACCACCGCCACCGCGATCACCACCAGCCACGGCACCCCCAGAATCGAGTCGTTGCCGATAAAGGCGAACGGCAGGTCAGGGTTGAACACGGTCTTGTCGTCGGCCAACAGGCGCGCCAAGCCACGCATGGCGGTAAGGGCGCCGAGGGTGACGATAAACGGCGGCAGCCGCATAAAGGCGATCAACCCGCCGTTGACCAAGCCCAGCAACAGGCCAAAGCCAATCCCGGCGGCGATCCCGAACATGCCGAACTGCGGCGACATCGACGCCTGCAACGCGACCACCGCGGACGCCGCCAGGATGGCCCCCACCGACAGGTCGATGCCCGCCGTGAGGATCACAAAGGTCATGCCCGCCGCCAGCACCACGTTGACCGAAGCCTGCTGGGTAATGATCGACAGGTTCTGCATGGTCAGGAAGTTTTCGCTGGCCAGGGCAAAGCCCACCAGCAACAACACCAGCACCGGCAACATGCCCACTGTGCGCATCAGTTCACGTGCGCGCTCTGCCCTGCCTATTGTTTGTTTTGTTGCAATCATCGAATCAGCCATTGGCAACCACCTGATCGCCACCGGTGGCGAGGTCAATAATACGTTCCTGGGAAATAGCGTGGCCCGAGGCCCCGCCCACTTCGGCCACCAATTGGCCTTCGCGCATGATCAGCACCCGGTCGCAGGTGCCGATGATCTCCGGCAGCTCGCTGGAGATCACCACAATGCCGACACCGGCCTGGGCCAGTTGATTGATGATGCGGTAGATCTCGGACTTGGAGCCGATGTCCACGCCCCGCGTGGGTTCGTCGAGGATCAGCACATGCGGCTTGACCTCCAGCAGCCGCGCCAGCAACACCTTCTGCTGGTTGCCGCCGGACAACGCGCCCACATTGACCTTGCCCGACGCCACGCGGATCGACAGCGATTTGATCGCCTCATTCGCGCGTTGCGCCGCGTGGCCAAGGTCGAGCACGCCGCCGGCACGCGCATCCGGCACACAGGCGCAGACGTTGATGTTGTCGGCCACGCTCATGTCCAAAAACAGGCCCTGGGCCTTGCGGTCTTCGGTGAGGTACACCACGCCGGCGCGGATCGCATCGGCCGGGGTGCGCAGTTGGGTGACGGTCTTGCCCACCACTTCCAGGGTGCCGCTGGTACGCGGGTCGGCGGCGAAGATCAGCCGCGCCAACTCCGTGCGCCCTGCCCCCACCAGGCCGGCGATGCCCAGCACTTCACCGCCGTGCAAATCAAAGCTGCAGTTGCGCACGCGCTTGCCGTCGGCCATGTCCCGCACACGCATCACTACGTTGCCGGGGTTGTAGGCGGCGTGTTCCTTTTTATAGAAACCGGACAGGTCGCGGCCCACCATCATTTTCACCAGCACCTCGGCCGACAACGCGTCGCGGGTCAACTCGCCGATGTACTGGCCGTCACGCAGCACCGAAACCCGGTCGGACAACTCATAGATCTCGGCCATGCGGTGGCTGATATAGATAATCGCCAGGCCCTGGCCGCGCAGTTGTTTGATCAGCGCAAACAGCCGGTCGGTCTCGCGGGACGACAGCGGTGTGGTGGGTTCGTCCATCACCAGGATCCTGGCGTGGGCATGCAGGGCGCGGGCGATTTCCACCAACTGACGCTCGGCAATCGACAGGCTGCTGACTTTGGTCGCCGCGGTGAATTCCGCGCCCAAGCGTTGCAGCACCTCCTTGCAACCGTCCTGCATGCCCTTGCGGTCGATGGTCCAGCCGCGCCGCAGTTCACGGCCCAGGTAGATGTTCTCGGCCACACTCAGGTTCGGGCACAGGCTCAATTCCTGATAGATCACGGCGATGCCGAGGGCTTTGGCGGTGGCGGGGTTATAGGTGGCGATGGCTTGGCCACCGATGCGGATTTCGCCGCCGGGATCGGCCTGGTAGGCCCCGGAGAGGATTTTCATCAGCGTCGATTTGCCGGCGCCGTTCTCCCCCATCAAGGCGTGGATTTCGCCGGGGTAGACCTTCAGGCCGACGCTTTTAAGCACGCGCAACCCATTGAAGGTTTTGCTGATGCCCTGCATCTCGAGCAAGGGTTCAAGGCTCATGGGTGAGCTCCTGGATTTATTATTTTTGTAGGTCGGCTCCCTTTGAATCAGAGCCGATTGCCACCGACTCTAATCAGATACATTTGCTTACGCAAGCGCTTGCGTCGCCCGTTTGTCGCTAGAAGAAACGTTTCACCCAGCGCTATAAGCGTAACTTTCGCATTTCTAACGTTTTGGCAGCATTCGCGTCAGGGTGTTATCCCGCACCCAGTAATGGTGGAACAACCCAGCGGCCGCGTGCAGGCCAATCAGCCAGTAGCCGGTACTGCCCAGCCACTCATGCCAGTGCTTGAGTTGCTTGGCGTGGTCCGGGTCTACAGCCACCAGCGACGGCAGCGCCCATTCGAAATACGGCACCGGCTTGCCCGCGGCGTTGAGCATCAGCCATGCCAGCAACGGCGTGCCGATCATCAGTGCGTACAGCGCCAGGTGCATCAGGTGCGCCACGACGGTCTGCCAGGCCGGTGGGCGCGGCAAAATGGCCGGGCGCGGCGCGAGGCGGCCCAGCAGACGCAGCCATACCAGCGCGAAGATGCCGAGACCAAACAGCGCATGGCCGCCCAGCAACAGCCCCTTGAGCGCGTGCCCTCGAGGCAACAGGCCCTTGAGTTCGATACAGGCGTAGACGCCGACAAACAGCGCCAGCATCAGCCAGTGCAGGGTCATCGACAGACGTGTGTAGCGCTGGGTCAGCAGATGTTCGCTCATGAAAGGGCAACCTTGTGCGGAAGTAGAGGCCGTGTCCGGCCTGGGAAAGTCGGCGCCAACCTGCCTGCACAGTCTTAAGGCAGTCTGAAGATCGACAATACCGCTGACTTTTCCCACCTTCAGACTTCGTTAAGAAACGCCGCTGATACTCCTCCCAACTTCACTTGGGAGGCACACCACCCATGCCCCGGATCGATTGGAACATCCCCTTGCCGCTGCTGTTCGGCCAGCCCGACAGCACCACCCTGCAACTTGCCCGCGCCCTGCCCCATGACCGTGAACGTGCGGCCTTCGAGGCGTTTATCCAGCAACGTTTTCGCCTGGCCCACGGCGCCGATATCCGGCACTTCATGCCGCAATTGTTCGGCGTCAGCCAGGTCGGCGGCGAGCTGTGCGCCGTCGCCGGGGTCCACCTGGCGGGGGCCGAACCGCTGTTTTTGGAGCGCTACCTGGATCATTCGATCGAGCCACTGATCAGCGCTGCCGCCGAACGCGCGGTGGAGCGCAGCGCCATTGCCGAAGTGGGCAATCTGGCGGCCAGCGATACCGGCAGCGCGCGCCTGAGCATCATCGCCATTACCTGGCTGCTGGCCATGGCGGGCCTGGAGTGGGTGGCGTTCACCGGCAACGTCGGTCTGGTCAATAGCTTCCACCGTCTGGGTTTGAAGCCCGTCACCCTGTGCGCCGCCGACCCGCAGCGCCTGGGCGACGAGCGCCATCACTGGGGCAGTTATTACGAGAGCCAGCCCTGGGTGCACGTCGGCAATATCCGCGCCGGCTTCGTTCATTTGCGCAATGTGGGCCTGTTTTCACGCCTGGGGTTGCCCACGCTTCTAGAGGACACTAGCCATGTCGCCTGAAACCCGTCGTTTCCATGCTGTACTGCGTGGCTATGCCGAACGCAACGACGGCACTGTCGCCCTGTGGGGCGACACGCTGAAAATCAATTACACCGCGCTGTTTGCCGAAGTTACCTACCGCCAGGAACGCCTTCGCGATGAGGGGGTCAAGGTGGTGGCCCTGGCCCTGGACAACGGCGTCGACGCCATCTTGTGGGACTTGGCGATTTTGTTTGAAGGCCTGACCTGCCTGACCTTGCCACCGTTTTTCAGCCCAGCCCAGCGTGCCCATTGCCTGGAACAAAGCCACGCCGAGCGGGTGATCGCCGAGCCTCATTTGGACGCTGAGTTGCACGCTGGCGGGTATCGCAAAACCGGCGAGTTCTGGTGCCGCGCGTTTGAAGGTCGGCCGTCAATGCCGTCTGGCACCGCCAAGCTGACCTTTACCTCCGGCACCACCGGCACGCCCAAAGGGGTGTGCCTGAGCGCCGACAGCGTGCTGCGGGTCGCGCGTGAGTTGCACCAGGCCAGTCATGCCAGTGATCCACGCCATCACCTGGCGCTGCTGCCCATCGCCATCCTCCTGGAAAACCTGGGGTGCTACGCCGCGCTGTATGCCGGTGCCACCTTGAGTGTGCCGAGTCAAAAAAGCCTGGGCATCCAGGGCGCCAGTGCGGTGGACGCTGCACAGTTGCTCGGTTGCCTGGCGCTGCGCCAGCCCCACAGCCTGATTCTGGTCCCGCAATTGCTGCTGATGCTGGTGATTGCCGCCGAACAGAAGGCGTTCAGCCCCCACGGCCTGCGCTTTGCTGCGGTTGGCGGCGCGCGGGTGTCCAAGGCGTTGCTGCACCGCGCCGGACAACTCGGCTTGCCGGTCTACGAAGGCTACGGGCTGTCGGAATGCGCTTCGGTGGTGAGCCTCAATCGTCCCGAGGCGCAGCGCCCGGGCAGCGTCGGCAAACCCTTGCCCCACGTTGAGATCCGCCTGGCCGAGGACGGTGAAGTGCTGATCAAGGGCTCAACCCTGCTCGGCTACCTGGGTCAGGCCGAAGCGCCCGGAGAGTGGTGGCCCAGCGGCGACCTCGGCGCCTTTGATGCCGATGGGTTTCTTTACCTCAAGGGCCGCAAAAAGCATCAATTCGTCACCAGTTACGGGCGCAACGTCAACCCGGACTGGATCGAAGCCGAACTGACCCAGAGCGGCGTGATTGCGCAGGCCTTTGTCTACGGCGAGGCCCAGCCGCACAACCACGCCCTGCTTTGGCCACTGCGCGCCGATTGCACCGAGGCACAGCTGCAGGCGGCCGTGGACGCGGCCAACAGCGGCCTGCCCGACTACGCGCACGTGCACCGGTGGACGCGTCTGGATCAACCGTTCAGCGCCGCCAACGGCTTGCTCACCGCCAATGGCCGCCCACGGCGCGACGCCATCGTCGCCCGCTACCAAACCCTGCTTGCCCCTGCCTTGAACGAGGAAATGTCATCGTGAACTTTTTCGATACGCTCCAAGATGCCACCCAGCACGAACGCCAGGCCCTGTTCAGCCTGCCCATCATCCGCGATGCGCTGGAGGGCAAGGTCAGCCTGGAAAGCTACCGCGCCTTCCTGGCCCAGGCCTATTACCACGTTCGCCATACCGTGCCCCTGATGATGGCCTGCGGCGCTCGCCTGCCGTCGCGCCTGGAGTGGCTGCGCAAGGCGGTCTGCGAATACATTGAGGAGGAGTACGGCCACGAGCAGTGGGTGCTCAATGACATTGCCGCCTGCGGTGGCGACGCCCACGCGGTGCGTGAGGGCCGCCCCGGTTTGCCCATCGAGCTGATGGTCAGCTACCTGTATGACCTGATCTCCCGTGACAATCCGGTCGGTCTGTTCGGCATGGTCAATGTGCTGGAAGGCACCAGCATCGCCCTCGCCACCCATGCGGCCGGGAGCATTCGCGAGCGCCTGCATCTGCCGGAAACGGCGTTCAGCTACCTTAGCTCCCACGGTTCGCTGGACATTGGCCATATGCAGACCTATCGCGGCTTGATGAACCGACTGGATGACCCGGCCGACCAGGCCGCCGTGATCCACGCGTCAAGGGTGGTCTATGCGCTCTACACCGACATGTTCCGCACCCTGCCGCGCATCACGGAGACGCAACATGCGCCTGTCTGACGCGCGCGTGGTGCTGACCGGCGCCAGTGGCGGGATCGGCCTGGCGATTGCCGCCGTGCTGTGTGCCAGTGGCGCCCAGGTGCTGGCGGTGGCACGTCATCGCGCCCCTTTGGAGGTGTTGCTCGCGCAGTATCCGCAGCAGCTGTGCTGGGTGAGTGCCGACCTGACCTTCCTCGCCGACCGGCGCAAGGTGCTGGCGGCGGCCGATGCCATCGGTGGTGTCAACCTGCTGATCAACACCGCCGGGATCAACCACTTCGCGATGCTTGAGCAACTGGACGACAGCGAAATCAGCGGCATGCTGGCGTTGAACATCACCGCGCCGATCTGCCTGACCAAGCTGTTGCTGCCGCAACTCAAGCTCGCGCCGAGCGCCATGGTGGTCAATGTGGGCTCCACCTACGGCTCCATCGGTTACCCCGGCTACGCCACCTACTGTGCCACCAAGTTTGCACTGCGCGGGTTTTCCGAAGCCCTGCGCCGCGAGCTGGCCGACACCCGCGTGGGCGTGTTGTACGTAGCGCCACGGGCGACGCGTACGCGCATGAACAGCCCGGCGGCGCAGGCATTGAACGACGCGCTCAAGTCCAACGTCGACGACCCGCACACCGTCGCCTCGGCGGTGATCCAGGCCATCCTCAAGGATCGTCGCGACCTCTACCTGGGCTGGCCGGAGCGCTTCTTTGTGCGCCTCAACAGCCTGCTGCCAAACCTGGTGGACCGTAGTTTGAGCAAACAACTGCCACTGATTCGGCGCTTGAGTCACACACCTATCGATAAGGACCCCATCCTATGAAACGACTTTTTGCCGCCCTGCTGTTCACCCTGTTGAGCCCTCTGACCTGGGCAATGGACGCCGCCGACCAGCAACGCCTCACCGAAATCCAGACCCGTTGGGCACACATCCAATACAACCTGCCTGAGGAACAACGTTCCAAAGCCTTCGAACAGCTCGCCAGCCAGACCACGGCGCTTACCACGCAGCGCCCCCAGGCCGCCGAAGCGTGGATCTGGTCCGGTATCGTCACCAGCAGTTGGGCCGGCGCCCAGGGCGGGCTTGGGGCATTGAGCAAGGTCAAGGCGGCCAAGGTCGACCTCGAAACAGCGCTGGCCCTGGATCCCAAGGCCCTGCAGGGTTCGGCGTATACCAGCCTGGCGGCGCTGTACGACCGCGTGCCCGGCTGGCCCATCGGCTTTGGCGATGCGGACAAGGCCGATGCGTTGCTCAAACAGGCCTTGCAACTCAACCCGACGGGCATTGATAGTCTGTACTTCTGGGGCGATCACCTGTACCGGCAAAAGCGCTACGCCGAAGCGCGTGACGCCCTGCAAAAGGCCCTGCTCGCCGCACCACGGCCGGGGCGCGAAACTGCCGATGCCGGGCGCCGCAAAGAGATCACCGACCTGTTGGCCCAGGTCAATCAAAAACTCAACTGACAGGAGTCCATGTGCGCCTATTACTGATTGAGGATGATGTGGCGCTGGGGGAAGGCATCCAGCAGGCGCTGGTGCGTGAGGGCTACACCGTCGACTGGCTGCAGGACGGCGGCAGTGCCTTGCACGCCTTGCTCAGCGAAACCTTCGATGTGGTGGTGCTCGACCTGGGCCTGCCACGCATGGACGGACTGGAGGTATTGCGCCGCCTGCGCGACAGCGGCGCCGTTGTGCCGGTGTTGATCCTCACTGCACGGGACGCCACCGAAGACCGCATCGCCGGGCTGGATGCCGGCGCCGACGATTACCTGATCAAACCCTTCGACCTGTCGGAACTCAAAGCCCGCCTGCGCGCGCTGCTGCGGCGCAGTGCCGGGCGCGCGCGGGTGCTGATCGAACACGCCGGCATCTGCCTGGACCCCAGCACGCAACAGGTCACCTACCACAACCAACCGGTGGTGCTGACCCCTAAGGAATACCAGTTGCTGCACGAACTGCTCTCCCCGCCCGGCCGCGTGATGACCCGCGATCAGTTGATGCAGTTGCTTTACGGCTGGAACGAAGAGGCGGAAAGCAACACCCTGGAGGTGCATATTCACCACCTGCGCAAGAAATTTTCCAGCGAGTTGATCCGCACCGTGCGCGGGGTGGGCTACCTGGTGGAGGAGCGTGGATGACCTCGATCCGGCGGCGCACCCTGACCCTGATCATCGGCCTGATGCTGACCGGCCTGCTGGTGATCAGTTGGCTCAACCTGCACGACAGCAACCACGAAATCGCCGAAGTCTACGACGCGCAATTGGCGCAGAACGCGCGGCTGTTGCAGGGCGTGATGAGCATGCCGCTGGGCGGCAAAGACCAGGCCGAGCTGTATCGCGCGTTTAACAAGGCCTTGGGCAACGCCGTGCCTAAGCTGGACGGGCATCCTTACGAAAGCAAAATCGCCTTCCAAGTATGGAACCCCCAGGGCGAGCGCCTGGTGTTTACCAGCAGCGCGCCAGCGCTTGCGGCGCCTCCCGAGACTGCCGGGTTCGGCAACGTCGAGGATGTCAGCGGTCGCCAATGGCGCGGTTTCGTGCTCAAGGACAAGGACAATGGCCTGCGTATCTGGGTGGGTGAACGTGACGACGTGCGCTCGGACCTGGTGGGCCGCATCGTGCGCCATACCCTGTGGCCCAACGTGTTGGGCAGCCTGATCCTGGCCGCATTGGTGTGGCTGGCCATCGGCTGGGGCCTCAAGCCTCTGGCCGATATGGCCGCCACCCTGCGCGCCCGCCATTCCGGCTCCCTGGAGCCGATGCAACTCACACCCCTGCCCACGGAGCTGGAGCCGATGCAGGCGGCGTTGAACCGCATGCTGGCGCAAATCCAGGACATGGTCGGCCGTGAACGGCGCTTTATCGCCGACGCCGCCCATGAAATGCGCACGCCCCTGGCGGTGCTGCGGGTGCATGCGCAAAACCTGCTGGAAGCCGGTACCGAGACCGAACGGCGTGAATCCCTGGCCTTTTTGATCAGCGGCGTCGACCGCACCAGTCGCCTGGTCAATCAGTTGCTGACCATGGCGCGCCTGGAGCCCAGCGACGAGCATCTGCCTGTGCAGGCCATCGACCTGGCGGCGGCAGTGCGCGAAACGCTGATTCAACTGACACCCTGGCTGCTGAGCAAAGGCCTTGAACTGGTGTTCGACGTGGACGCCGCCGCCTATGCCGCGAGTACCGATGCGGTGGCGATCAATATCGCCCTGACTAACCTTGTGACCAACGCGGCCAACTTTTCACCGGAGCACGGCGTAATCACGGTGGGCTTGCGCAAACACGCCAACCGCTTCGCGCTGACCGTGGACGACCAGGGGCCCGGCATTGACGAGAACGAGCGCGACCGGCTGTTCGAACGGTTCTACAGCCGCGGCAATGCCCAGGGCGCCGGCCTGGGCCTGACCATCGTGCAAACCATCGCCCAACGTCTGGGGGGCCGGATACACCTGGAAAATCAGGCATCCGGAGGCTGCAGAGCCATCCTGGAGATCCCCGGTGATGCGCCGTAGGCGCAGCCGTCACGCGGCCACGGTTCCCAGCCACATCGCCCCGGTCAGCAGCAACTGCCCAGGAATCACGTAGGCCGCAAAACGCCGGCCGCCGGTGACCCAGGCCACCAAACATTTGCTCAACGCGTTGCAACTGATGGCCAGCAACACGGGGGTGGACGCGGCAACCAGCGTCAACTGGCCGCTGCTGGCCAGCGCTGCAATCGAGGCGGTCGAGGCATGGGCATCGGCGAAGCCAGCCAGGGTGGCGCTGACAATGACCCCCATTTGGCCGAAGTGATAGAGCATCACTGACGACACAACGCCAATGCCCGTCAGTGTCAACACCATGATCAAGGCCAACTTGAGGTCGAACGCGCCGCCAACCTGAACCGGCTGGCCGGTGGGCGCGGTGCGCGCTCGCAGCATCACACCCAGCGCATACAGTGCGGTGGCAGCCAGGCCCGCCAGCAGCGGCCAGGCCAATTGGCGCAGTAATGCAGGCTCCACGGCGCCCAGAATCAAAGCGGCCTGGGTCATCGTTGCCAGGTTCGACAGAATGGCGGCTGCCGCCAGGGTTCGCAGGTGGTCCGGCTCTTTGAGCGCCCTATGCCCCATGGCGGCGATGGTCACGGTACTGGACGCAAACCCCGAAGCGATGGCCCCGATGGCATACCCGTAACGGGGGCCCAGAATGCGTTCCGCCACGTGCCCCACCGCGCCTACTGCCATCAACATCACCGTCAACGTGCAGATGGTGCGCGGGTTCACCGCCTCGTAAGGGCCGATAAATCGATCCGGTGCCAATGGCAGCACCACCAACGCCACAACCAGCAGCAACAGGCCGTCGCGCATTTCTGCATCGGTCAATTGGCTGCGGGCGAAATCGTGCAGTTTCTGGCGGTAGACCAGCAAACCGGCCATCACCACGCCAATCGCCGTCGCCAGCGCAGGCGACGCGGCACACAGAGCGCCCAGCACCAGGACAGTCAACAAGGCGACTTCACTGGTGATGCCTGGGTCTTTGTCCTGACGCTTCCAGTAAGCCGTACTCACCAGCACGGCCAGGCACAGCGCGATCAGCCCAAGCAACAGCGCACCGCCGACTTGTTGGGTGACATAGCCCAGCAAACCGGTGATGGAATAGGTACGCAAACCGGCAAACGCGCGGTGTTCGCCCTCGCCTTTATGGCGCTCACGCTCCAGCCCCACCAGCATGCCGATGCCCAGCGCCGCGGCGGCGCCGGCAATGCCCAGGGTTTGCGTCATGCTGTGCCCCTATTACGCGCAAGTGTGCGGTGGGTTACCAGACTGCACCGCAACGGCACGATACGTGTTGATCATGGTCAACGACGCGCCGCACCGCTCGACCGACCGTCGCCCGGCCGCTCCCCCTGCGCGCCCCTTGATGCAGGTCAATTCAGGCAAGGCGCCTGGGGCGATGATCAACCAGAGGCGTCACGGCCCAAACCCCTTCGTTGCCACGGGAGATCAGCATGTCTGCTCAAGCACGTTTCCTTTTATTGGTTTCACCGTTGATGGAACACAGCCCCGCCCTGGAAAGAGCCGCCGCCCTGGCGAAAGCCGAAGGCGCCGCGCTGCATATCCTGGCCTTCGACTACCTCGATGGCCTGGCAACCGCGGGCCTGGTGAACGAGCAGGCATTGGAGCAGATGCGCCTGGGGTACGTGGAGCGCCACCACCAATGGCTGGAGGACCAGGCCAGGCCGTTGCGCAAGCTCGGGCTGACGGTCACCACCGAAGTCGCGTGGGTCGAACACCCGCTCAAGGAGTTGCTGCTGCGCCTCAAGGAAGAACCCATGGACCTGGTGATCAAGGCCCTGGAGCAGGAATCGTGGTTGTCGCGCCTGGTATTTACGCCGCTGGACGTGCACCTGTTGCGCGAATGCCCGGTGCCGCTGCATTTTGTGCGTCAGGTCAAACATGCGTTGCCGCGCAAAATCGTCGCGGCGGTCGACCCGTTTCATCGCGACGGCCGCTACGAGGGGTTGAACGACCGTATCCTGCATGAAGCGACAAAACTGGCCATCGCGTGCGATGCCGAGGTAGAAGTGGTGTATGCCCACGACTTGTCCGACCTGAGCGCCCAGGAGTATGGCTTTGGCAGTGGTGCGGGGTTTTTCTCTTCACAGGCCGCCAAGCTGCTGTTCGACGAGCAAGGCAAGACTTTCGACGACCTCGCGGCGCGCAACGGCATCCCGCCCGAACAGCGTCACATGATCCTCGGCAGCCCGGCCCGTGTGCTGTCCAGCTATGCCGATGCTTACAATGTCGACGTTATCGTCATGGGCCGCGTCGGCCATCACGGCCTCGATCGCCTGCTGGGCAGCACCGCCGAATCGCTGCTGTACAAGATGCCGTGCAGCGTCTGGATGGTCTCCCCGAAGTTATCGATTGAGTACCTGACGCACCTGTCAAGGGCGGCGCTCTGCCGCCCTATTGAATTTCTGCCCATCCAATTGAGTGCAGCGACACCGCGCCGTGCGTGGTATCTGCTATTGTCAGGGCACTTCATGTCCTCCCCGTCGCCTTCGAGCGACTTTGTGTGAGCATGCTCTGCGCCCTCGCCTGACGACGACGGCGGGCCTGAACCCCATGGAACGCACAAGCGATGGACACTCCCCCGCCCTTACCGCCGCAGTCACGCGCGGAAAAAATCGTCGAGTTCAAACGCCAGAAAACCCTGCTCAAGACCGGTGCGCTGCAAGACGCCATCTTTAACAGTGCGTACTTTTCCAGCATCGCCACCGACGAAAAAGGCGTGATTCAGATCTTCAATGTCGGCGCCGAACGCATGCTTGGTTACGCCGCCGCCGACGTGGTCAACCGCATCACCCCTGCCGATATCTCCGACCCCGCCGAGCTGATCACCCGCGCCGCCGCCCTCAGCCTGGAACTCGACACGCCCATCACCCCCGGTTTCGAAGCGCTGGTATTCAAAGCCTCGCGCGGGATCGAAGACATCTACGAGCTGACCTACATCCGTAAGGACGGCAGTCGCCTGTCGGCCATGGTCTCGGTGACTGCGCTGCGCAACCGCAGCGACACGATCATTGGCTACCTGCTGATCGGCACCGACAACACCGCGCGCAAACAGGAAGAGGCCCAGCGCAAACGTTTTGAGCGCGCGCTGGAAGAAAAAAACCTGGAGCTGGAACACGCCAGCCGCATGAAGTCCGAATTCCTCGCCACCATGTCCCATGAACTGCGCACGCCGTTAAACGCGGTGATCGGTTTTTCCGAGGCGTTAAAGGACGGGCTGGTGGGCGATATGAGCGATACCCAGCGTGAATATATCGGCGACATCTTCACCAGCGGCCAGCACCTGCTGTCGCTGATCAACGACATTCTCGACCTGTCCAAAGTCGAGGCCGGGATGATGGACCTGGAGCTTGAACCGGTGGAACTGACCGGTTTGCTTGCCAACAGCCTGCTGATCGTGCGGGAAAAGGCCGCCCAGCAGCGTATCCAGTTGAAGCTCGACAGCCAGGGCGACCTGGGCACTCTGATGCTTGATCAGCGCAAGACCAAACAGATCGTCTACAACCTACTGGCCAACGCGGTGAAGTTCAGCGCGCACGCAGGCTTTGTGAACCTGGTGGTGCGCGAGGTCAGTCGTGATCAAGTCGGGCAGGTGCCGGGCGATTGGCCCGTGCACGGCTTTGCCCTGCAGCCCAGCGTGCACCAACGCTTTCTCGAATTGAGCGTAAGCGACACCGGCATCGGTATT
The DNA here is from genome assembly GCF_054668275.1 of Pseudomonas sp. S3_A03. NCBI lineage: Bacteria > Pseudomonadati > Pseudomonadota > Gammaproteobacteria > Pseudomonadales > Pseudomonadaceae > Pseudomonas > Pseudomonas sp. S3_A03. The sequence continues at coordinate 1,114,132 of NZ_CP162753.1, read as the reverse complement.
GCCGCCGCTGACATGGGCAAGCTGTTCAAGGCGTTCAGCCAGATCGACAGCAGCCTGGCACGCCAATTCGAAGGCGCCGGCCTGGGCCTGGCGATGGTCAAGCAACTTACCGACCTGCACGGCGGCAGTGTCGCCGTGGCCAGCCGTGAGGGCCTGGGTGCCCGTTTTGTGGTGTGGCTGCCGCTGCACCGCGCCAAAGCTACGGAGGCAGCATGGCCACAATCCTGATCGTCGAGGACAACGAAGCCAATATGCGCCTGGCGCGCCTGCTGCTGATCAACGCCGGGCATAGCGTGCTGTGGGCCGCCGATGCCGAAACCGGGCTGGCCATGGCCCGTGAGCAGAAACCGGCCTTGATCCTCATGGACATCCAACTGCCGGGCATGGACGGCCTGGCCGCGACCCGCTTGCTCAAGCAAGACCTGAGCACCGCACACATCCCGGTGATCGCCCTTACTGCCATGGCGATGAAGGAAGACCGCGAAAAGACCCGGCTCGCCGGTTGTGATGCGTATGTGATCAAACCCCTGCGCTACAAGGAGCTGTACCAGGTGATCGATACCCTGCTGAACCCAACCCTCACACCTCCTGTATGAGTCCTCTTCATGGCCAGCTCACCCGCAACACTGTTGATCGTTGATGACGAGCCCCAGGTTCGCAAACTGTTGGAAACCCTGCTGCAACACGAGGGCTACCAGACACGCAGTGCAAGTTGCGGGGAAGAAGCCTTGGCATCGGTGGCACAGCAGCCCCCCGATCTGATCCTGCTGGACGTCATGATGCCGGGCATGGACGGCTTTGAGGTGGCCAGCCGGCTCAAGGCCAACCCGGCCACGGCGAACATCCCGATCATCATGCTCTCGGCCCTGAACGAACCCGGCGCACGGGTCAGCGGCCTGCACACCGGGGCCGAGGAATTCATCAGCAAGCCGGTGGAACACATCGAACTGTGGCTGCGCGTACGGAACCTGCTGCGGCTCAAAGCCCATGGCGACCAGTTGAAACAGCACAGCGCGATGCTGGAACAGCAACTGCAACGCCACAGCGAGGACAGCACCCGCATGAACGTGCATGACCTGGCCCGCCAGGACTTGGAAGCGGCCTTGCGCGATGCCGTTGAACGGGATGAATTCACCCTGCACTACCAGCCCAAGGTTGATGTGGCCAGCGGACGCATCTGCGCCCTGGAAGCCTTGTTGCGCTGGGACCGCCCGGGTTATGGCGCGGTATCGCCCGCAGTGTTTGTGCCGGTGCTGGAAAGCCTGGGCCTGATCGTGCCCGTGGGACGCTGGGTGATCGAGACGGTCTGCCGACAGATCGCCACCTGGCAACGTGAGGATATTGGCGCGGTTGAAGTCGCGGTGAACGTCTCCGGCCATCAATTGATCGAGGGTGACCTGATTGCCGATATCGGGCTTATTCTCGAGCAGACCGGCGTTCAGGCCCATTGGCTGGAGGTGGAACTGACCGAAGGTTCGCTGATGGACAATACCCAGCACACCATCGCCAGCCTGCAACGCCTGCGTGCCAAGGGTGTGAAGATCGCCATCGACGACTTTGGCACCGGCTATTCAAGCCTGGCGTACCTGCGCCGCTTTCCCATCGACACACTGAAGATCGATATCGCGTTTATCCGCGAAGTCACCACCAACCCGCAGGACGCGGCCATTACCCGCACGATTATCGAACTGGCCCACAACCTGAAACTGCGCGTGGTTGCCGAAGGCGTGGAAACCCAAGACCAGATGGCGTTCCTGAAGGAAGCCGGGTGTGACCAGATTCAAGGGTATCTATTCAGCCGGCCGCTGCCGGTGGAGAGCCTGGAGCGGCTGTTGCGCCAGCAGTGAGGCACTCACGTTGCTGCGCAGCCCAACGGGAGCAAGCTTGCTCCCGTTGGGCTGGCCGGGTTATTGAGCGTTGGCTTTGGCCGCATCGTTGATGATCGCCACCACCCGCGCCGGGTTGGAGACCATCACCACGTGGGACGCCCCTTTGATGTCTACGGTTTGCTTGGAACCCGCACGGTCGGCCATGAATTTGAGCGCGGCTTCGGGAATGTTCTTGTCCGCCGAACCGTAGATGAAATAGGACGGCACGGTTTTCCAGGCCGGGGCTCCCGACGGTTCCTTCAACGCGGCTTCTGTGATCGGGCGCTGCCCGGCGGCCATCAGTTGCGCGTCTTTCGCGGCCACATCGGCGGCGAACTGGCTGTTGAACTTGTCCTGCCGGATGTACAGGTCAGTCACACCGTCCTTGGACACTACCGGTTTATCCAGGGTCGGGCCCAGGGTGCCGCCGGGGTAACGACCGGACAGTTCAAACGCCGTTTCACCTTGTTCCGGGGCAAACGCGGCGACATACACCAGCGCCTTGACCTTGTCGTTGCCATGCACCGCGTTGGAGATCACCGCACCGCCGTAAGAGTGCCCCACCAAAATCACCGGGCCCGGGGTGTGTTCGACGATATCAGCGACGTAGTCCGAGTCGGTCTTGACGCTGCGCAGCGGGTTGGCCACGGCGATCACCGGGTAGCCCTGGGCCTTGAGGCCGGCGATCACACCGTTCCAGCTGGAGGCGTCGGCGAAGGCGCCATGTACCAGCACCACCGTGGCTTTTTGTGGCGCGGCGAAGGTCGCGGTGGCTGTACCGAGGGCGAGCGCGCCCGTCATCAAGAGGGCAGCGAGGCGGAGATCTTCAGGGCTTTCATGGTGGTTGCTCCGTTTAGAGTGGCCGTTCAAGGCGTTGAACGTGGAGCCATAATGCCGGAGCGCATTTTACAAATGGAGTCTAATAGTCGAGGATATGCGACATATCGTCTAACAAATCGTTTATCTACCCTCTGGTGAACCATGGATCGTTTATCCACGCTGCTGGTGCACTTTGGCATTGGTGCCGATACCTTTCACAGCGGGCCGCTGCACGGCGCCCTCGACACCCACGACTTACAGCAACGAGGGCGCGTCTATTTGCTCAAGGAGGGCCAGGCCGGCCTGGAGATGCCAGAGGGCACGCTGCGCATCTGCGAGCCCAGCCTGATCGTAGTGCCGCGCCCCCTGCCCCATCGACTGGTGGCCGGCAAGGCGGATAACGCCCTGGTAGTGGCGGCCTCGCTGCGCTTTGACGGTGGCCTGGACAACCCGCTGGCGGTGGCGCTCACCGATTCCATCGTCATGCCGCTGGCGCAGATCCCCATGATCGCCGGCACGCTGGACTGGCTGTTCAGTGAGGCCTTCGCCGAACACTGCGGCCGCGAGGCGGTGATGAACCGGCTGTTCGAGCTGATGGTCATCCAGTTTCTGCGCCATATGATGGCCTACCACAGCATGACCACCGGCATGATGTCGGGCCTGGCCGACCTGCGCCTGGCACGGGCCATGACCCTGGTGCACAACCATCCGCAACGGCCGTGGACCGTGAATGAAATGGCTGTGGAGTCAAATATGTCGCGGGCCAGTTTTGCCGCGCATTTTCACAAGGTCGTCGGGCAAACCCCGGCCGATTATGTACTGAGCTGGCGCGTGAGCCTGGCGCAGAAGCGTCTGCGCGACGGCCGGCCCATGGCGTTGATCGCCGATGAGGTGGGCTACGAAAGCCCGTCCGCGCTGGCCCGGGCGTTCCGCCGCAAAATCGGCACCAGCCCGCGCGAGTGGTTGCAGGCGCAAGCGCCCCTGCGGGAGCGGCAAACGGTGCAACCCGCCTGAGCGCAACGCGTTAGACGCCGCCGAAGCCGATCAACCTATGGCTGAGTCGGTATTGCCCGGCTCGGCCGCTTCATCCGGATCCAGGAGCGGCACTTGCGCATCGTCCATCAGCGAGCCGGGGTCTTCGTTGCCTGGGTCGTTGGGTTCTTCGTCCAGTTCTTTTGCCATGACCGGTTCCTCTAGCCGCCCTGGGTATCGATATCGGCATCGGTTTCAGGCTTGGGCTCGCGCTCGGGCTTGAAGTCAGGGCTGTAGTCGTTGTCCCTGGCCGCAGGGTCACTGGCGGGCCTGGGGTCTTTCGGTGCATCGGCGGCGGTGCCGGGCGTCGGCTGCCCGACGTCGATGGCCGGGTCGTTACGGTTGCTCATCTGTGGGTCGTTGTCTGTGCTCATGCTTCACCTCTGCCTGTGCCGGATAACGTTAAGGCGCTGCGGCGGGGCGTGAAGTTCCATGGGATTGCTCATCGGATCGGATTATCGATCTGGATATAGAACGCGTACATCCCCAGCAACAGCCAGAACACCATGAACAACCAGGGGGCGCGCATCGAGAACAGCAGCGACTTGCGATAACCCTTGTGGGATGACTCCACTTCCGAGAACAACGGCGACTCGTCATAGGCCAAGCCCATCACCGGCTCGCTGCGCAGCAGTTCACTTTGCTTGTAGTGCCAGTGATCGATGATTTCGTAGGCCGCGCGAATGCCGGGCCAGGCGTTGAGGGAACTGAGAATGCCCAGCGCCACCAGAAATACCGGTACCACCAGCGTGAATAATTTGCCCCACTCGGGGTTCAGGTTACCCATGCCCGAGACAAAAGCGATCACCAGGAACGACTGCGCCGTCAGGTAGGCGTCGGTGCGGTTGGCGAGGATCGAGGTTTCGTACTGGATCTCGCGGCGATAAAAGTCCAGGCGATCCTTGGGTGAACCGAACATCTTCGCGTTGTGTTCATTGTGGTCGGTCAGGGCCGCTTCGGGGGTGTCGGGGGCGATGATTCTGGGCACGACGATGCTCCACACTGTTGCGAAACCCGTTAGAAGAATCACGGGTGGGCGAAGTTCAAGTTTGTTGCGCACCAAAGCGGGGCGCGCCTTGCTTTATTGTGGGGACAAGCAACAGCCCCTGTAGTGGGCGTCCACCCGCTACCCCATAGCCCGGTTATCCCTACAAAGCCTGCTGATCACCGGGTAATCGACACGCCGCTGCGGTTTAGGCACACGCATTGCTTAAACCATTCATCTGCCCCAATACAGGAACATTCGTTACCCCCCGACCCAGAGCCGACCCCATAAGAAAGTAAGGACCAGGCCTGTTGGCACCCTGCGCCACGGGCTCATAAAAACATGCGTTTTTTTTAAGCGGCAGTGCCTCCCCTGCAATGCTGGGCACTGACAAGGTACTGGAATGGCTCGATCTTTCTTTGATGAAATGAATGACGCAAACGGCGTATGCCGTGCGCACTATCAAGATTTCTCCCGCTGGCTGGCCAATACGCCGCCGGAACTGCTGGCCCAGCGTCGCCGCGAAGCCGATTTGCTGTTCCACCGCGCGGGAATCACCTTCACCCTGTACGGCGACGAGCAGGACACCGAGCGCCTGATCCCCTTCGACATCATCCCCCGCAGCATCCCCGCCAGTGAATGGCGCGTGATCGAACGCGGCTGTATCCAGCGGGTCAACGCGCTGAACATGTTTCTTGCCGATATCTATCACGACCAACGCATCATCAAGGCCGGGATCATTCCCGCCGATCAGGTGCTGGGCAACGAGGGTTACCAGAAGGCGATGGTCGGCCTGGACCTGCATCGCGGCATCTATTCGCATATCTCCGGCGTCGACCTGGTGCGCGACGGCGACGGCACCTACTACGTACTGGAAGACAACCTGCGCACCCCCAGCGGCGTGAGCTACATGCTCGAAGACCGCAAGATGATGATGCGCCTGTTTCCCGAAGTGTTCGCCAGGCAGCGCATCGCGCCGGTGGACCACTACCCCAACCTGCTGCTCAAGACCCTGAAAAGCTCCAGCCGCCTGGACAACCCCAACGTGGTGGTACTGACCCCGGGCCGCTTCAACAGCGCGTTCTTCGAACACGCGTTCCTGGCCCGCGAGATGGGCGTTGAACTGGTGGAGGGCGCGGATCTGTTCGTACACGACCTCAAGGTATTCATGCGCACCACCGATGGCCCCAAGGCCGTGGACGTGATCTACCGCCGTATCGACGATGCCTTCCTCGACCCGCAGGCGTTCAACCCCGAGTCGATGCTCGGCGTGCCGGGCCTGGTCGCGGCGTACTGCGCGGGCAACGTGGTGCTGGCCAATGCCATCGGCACCGGCGTGGCGGATGACAAGTCGATCTACCCCTATGTGCCGGAAATGATCCGTTTCTACCTGGACGAAGAGCCGGTGCTGCAGAACGTACCGACGTTCCAGTGTCGCAAGCCGGATGAACTGTCCCACGTGCTGACCCACCTGCCCGAACTGGTGGTCAAGGAAACCCAGGGCTCCGGCGGCTACGGCATGCTCGTGGGCCCTGCCGCCAGCGCCGCCGAGATCGAGGACTTCCGCCAACGCATCAAGGCGCGCCCGCATGCCTACATCGCCCAGCCGACCCTGAGCCTGTCCACCTGCCCCACCTTTGTCGAAAACGGCATCGCTCCCCGGCACATCGACTTGCGCCCCTTTGTACTGTCGGGCAAGGAAACCCGCCTGGTGCCCGGTGGCCTCACACGGGTGGCCCTGCGTGAAGGCTCGTTGATCGTCAACTCGTCGCAAGGCGGTGGAACCAAGGACACCTGGGTGGTGGAGGATTGAACCATGTTGAGTAGAACCGCCGCAGATCTGTACTGGATGTCCCGTTACCTGGAACGCGCCGAGAACCTGGCGCGCATGCTGGAAGTCAGTTATTCGCTGTCGTTGATGCCCCAGGCCGGGCACACCGATGGCCTGGACGAACTGGCCATGTCGTTGCTCAGCAGCGGCACCCTGGACAGCTACCTCGAACGCCACCAAACGCTGGACGCCGAGCGCATGTTGCACTTTTTCGCCCTCGACGAAGAAAACCCCGCCAGCATCTACAACTGCCTGCGCGCCGCGCGCGGCAATGCCCACGCGGTGCGCGGGCGGATCACCGCCGACATGTGGGAAAACCTCAACGCCACCTGGCTGGAAATGCGCAGCATCGCCGCCGGCGGCCTGGCTCGGCATGGCATCAGCCACTTCTGTGACTGGGTCAAACAGCGCTCGCACCTGTTTCGCGGCGCGACCTCGGGCACCATCATGCGCAATGACGCCTACCGGTTCATTCGCCTGGGCACCTTTGTCGAGCGCGCGGACAACACCTTGCGCCTGCTGGATGCGCGCTACGAGATGTTCGGCGAGGAGTCGGAAGAGGTCAGCGACCTCTCGGCACGCGGCTACTACCAGTGGAGCGCCCTGCTCCGGGCGTTGTCGTCATTCGAGGCCTATACCGAGCTGTACCCGAATGCGCTGAATGCGCGGTCGGTGTCGGAACTGTTGTTGTTGCGCAGTGATGTGCCGCGTTCGTTGCATGCCTGTGTCGAGGAATTGAGCCATATCCTCGCCGACCTGCCCGGCAGCTACGGGCGCACGGCGCAGCGCCTGGCGGCGGAGTTTGAGGCACGGCTGAGGTACACCGGCATCGATGAGATCCTGGAAGATGGGCTGCACACTCGCTTGACCGACTTTATCGACACCGTGCGCGAGTTGGCGCGGGCGATACAAAGCTCCTATCTGGAAGTGGTCTAGCCACACCACCGATAAAACTGTGGGAGGGGGCTTGCTCCCTCCCACATGGGGAGTGCCGTCCCCATCAGCTATCGATTGACCACCACTTCGGAAACAGTTGCCGCACCCGCGCCTCGCCAAACCGGTCATCGATCAATATCACCACGCCCTCGTCCTGCTGGCTACGAATCACCCTGCCCGCCGCCTGCACCACTTTCTGAATACCGGGATACAAATAGGTGTAGTCATAACCCGCACCGAAGATCGCGCCCATGCGCGCCTTCATCTGCTCGTTGACCGGGTTCAGTTGCGGCAAGCCCAACGTCGCGACAAACGCACCGATCAAGCGTGCGCCAGGCAAGTCGATACCCTCGCCGAACGCGCCGCCGAGCACGGCAAAACCGATGCCCTGGCTGTGCTCGGTGAACTGCTCGAGAAACGCCTGGCGCTCGGCTTCGGTCATGCCGCGCGATTGCTGCCACAAGGTGATTTGCGGGTGTTGCTCGGCCAGCAACTGCGCCACTTGTTGCAGGTAATCAAAACTTGAGAAAAACGCCAGGTAATTGCCCGGCCGCTGTGCGAATTGTCGGGCAATCAGCTCGACGATCGGCTGCAGGGATGCCTGGCGATGCACGAACCGCGTAGACACTCGATCAACGATGCGCACGCGCAATTGCTCGGCCTTGAACGGCGACTCCACGTCGATCCACACCGTGTCCTTGGGCAGGCCGAGCAGGTCGGCGTAATAGTGCCGTGGGCTCAGCGTGGCGGAAAACAGCACGCTGCTGCGGGCGGCCGTCAGCCGTGGGCGGATGAACTCGGCGGGCACCACGTTGCGCAGGCACAGGGTAGAACTGCTGCGCTTGGCGTTGAGCTGACGCTTACTGATATCGAAAATGAAGTGTTCGTTGAACAGCTCGGCGACCTTGGAGAACTGCAGGGCTTCGAAGTAAAAGGCTTGCAGCTCGCCGCTGAGGGAGTCGGGATGGTCGTTGAAGTAGTCGCCCATGGCGCTGGCGCACAGGCTCAGGGCCTGCAAGAGTTTTTCCGGTTTGGCGGCATAGGCCTGATACGGCGCGACTTGTTCCTTGTGCAGGGCGTTCCATTCACGGTTCAGGCGCTGCAAGGTTTTTTTCAGCGGTTCGGGCGCCGTGTCGCGCAGGGTCTTGAGGCGGTATTGATCAAGACTCGCGCTGTACATCGCGCGCGCGCGGTCCACCAGGTTATGGGCTTCGTCGACCAGCACCGCAGCACGCCATCCGTTGAGCTGGGCCAGGCCGAAGAGCATGGCGCCGAAGTCGAAATAGTAGTTGTAGTCGGCAACGACCAGGTCGGCCCAGCGCGCCATTTCCTGGCTCAGATAATAGGGGCACACGTTGTGGGCCAGGGCGACGTCGCGCAGGTTGCGCTGGTCCAACAGGCGTACGTTGGATGCGGCGATACGGGCGGCGGGCAGACGGTCGTAGAAACCCTGGGCCAACGGGCAGGAATCGCCGTGACAGGCTTTATCCAAGTGTTCGCAGGCCTTGTCCCGCGCCACCAGCTCCAGCACGCGCAAGGCCAGGTCGGGGCTGGCGGCATGCAGTACTTGCGCGGCATCAAGGGCCAATTTTCGGCCGGGAGTCTTGGCGGTCAGAAAGAACACCTTGTCCAGTTGCTGCGGCGCCAGCGCCTTGAGCAGCGGGAATAGCGTGCCAAGGGTCTTGCCGATGCCAGTGGGCGCCTGGGCCATCAGGCAGCGGCCGGTGCTGACGGCCTTGTACACCGACTCGGCCAACGCGCGTTGGCCGGGGCGAAACCCGGCATGCGGGAAACTCAAGGCCTGGGCCGCGCGGTTGCGCGCTTCACGGTGGGCCATTTCGCGCCTGGCCCAGCCAAGGAACAGCGCGCATTGGGTGTTGAAGAACGCTTGTAGTTCGGCGGCCTGGAAGCGTTGACTGAGCAGGGTTTCGCCCTCGCCGACAATATCGAAGTACACCAGCGCCAACTCGATCTGCGTCAACCCGAGCTTCTGGCACATCAGCCAGCCATACACTTTGACCTGAGCCCAATGCAGTTGCCGGTGGTTAGCGGGCTGGGCGTCAAGGTCGCCGCGATAGGTTTTCACCTCTTCCAGGCGGTTGGCGTTCGGGTCGTAGCCGTCGGCCCGGCCCCGCACGGTGAGTTGCTGGTAGGTGCCTTCGAGGGCGACCTCATTCTGGTAGTGCGCGCTGCGTCGCGAAGCCACGGTGCGGTGCCCGACGATACCCTCCTGGGCGCTGGGCGATGGGGTAAAGCGCAGGTCCAGGTCGCCGACCTTGGCGGTGAACTCACACAGCGCCCGCACGGCCACGCTGTAGCTCAAGCGACGTGCTCCGCCCAGCGCACGTAGCAGACCGTGACCGGCATCTGGTGGTCGCCACAGAATTCCAGCCAGCGCAATTGATTGTCTTGCAGGCGGTCGCCGGGGCCTTTGACTTCGATCATGCGGTAGGTTTTTTGCGCCGGCCAGAACTGGATCAGGTCCGGCATGCCGCTGCGGTTGGCGCGAATGTCCAGCAGCAGGCGTTCGAACCAGTGGCGCAGGTGCGCGGCGGGCAAGCATGCCAATGCCTGTTCCAGCAGCGTTTCACTGAGCAGGTTCCAGAACACGAAGGGCGACTGAAGCCCCCATTTGTCCACGTAGCGCTGGCGAATCACGGTTTTGTAGCGCTCGTCCTGCAGTCGTTCGAAACACGCGTCGAACAGCGGCGCACGGCGTTGATGGAAGTCTTCGCTGTGCAGGTCCGCCGGCCCGCGCTGGAACGGGTGAAAAAACGAGCCCGGCAACGGAGCGAAGATCGCGTCCCAACACAGCAGGCCGAACAACGAGTTGATCAGGCCGTTTTCTACGTAATGCACCGGTGCATCGGGTTCGCTGAGGTGAGCCTGCACGCAGTATTCCACCGACATCAGCGGGTCCGGCAGCGCCAGTTCGAGGTCCAGGCGCGTGACCTCGCGAGGCTTGGACCTGGGCGCGACCGGCCCACCCAATTTGCGCCGAAGACGCGGCATGACGCGCTGCAGGTGTTGCTGCTCGGCGGCACTGTGCGGCGCCTGTTGCGCAAGGGTTGCCAGGGCCATGGCCTGCACGTAGTCCTGCTGGCGCTCCAGCACACGGATCAACCGTGAACGCGCACCGGGATACGCGCAGGCCCGGTAGATCTGCTCGGCCAGGGCCAATTGCGCACTGCGTTCACAGAACTGCCCGATCTGGAACAACAGCTTGGCGCGCCGTTTTTCCAGCCAGGGGTTGTCGGTGCTCAGGGTCGCGACCCGGTGCAGCACCTCGTCCAAGGCTTCAGCGTTTTCAAAGGCTTGCTGGCAGTGGTGCAAAAACAGAAAACCCTGTACGTCGGCACGCGTGCGCAGCCCACGGGACTCGGCGCAGAACTCGACTTTTTCGTAGGTGTAAATGCCCAGGTCCGCCAGTACGAATTCGGACCAGTCCTGGTGCAGGTTGCCAAAGAACATCAGGCGCAACCGGTCGCACAGGTCCATCACGGTGAGGCTGTACAACGAATCGGCCAACTCGGGGCACCACTGGGCAAAGCTGCGGGTTTGGCTGAACTGCGCCGCCAACCCCTCCAGCCAGTCGGCCTTCTTGCCCTTGGGCTGATCGATCCAGGGGGCGAAGGCACTCAGGATTTCAGCCTTTTGCAGCAGCGCGAACAGTTCGGCAAAGCCCAGCGGGTGCTGGTCATCCACCCAACCCAGTGCCAACAACGGCACTGCGGCGGCGTGGGTGCAACCCACCTCCCCGTAGTTGAGCTTGCCCGCGCGAAAATGCACGCCTTTGCGCATCACCATGCGCACCAACAGCGCCTGGGAGGCCTGCGGCAACCTGTCAAATTGCTGAATGAAATGCTCTTCGTCAGGATCAAGCAGATCGGCATAGCGTTGCCCCAGCCAATGCAGGACCTGGCGGAAGTTATGCAGGTAATAGAGCGGGTCGTCGAGCGGATTGGCCATGGTGCGCGCTGATCAAATACTGGTTATGCATACAGAGTGCCGCCGCCGATGCTGTGTTGCAATCGGTAATAGATAAATGGCGTACGCAACTTTTTGTATAAAAGTGATCAGATGGGGGGTCGATGGCGTAACATTTACGGCCCGCAGCCCTTGGCGCGGGACTTTTCCGAGTTGAAGGTAAGGATAATGAACATGAAGAATTTGGGGCTGCCGCTGGTTGCACTCACTTTTCTGGTATTGGCCGGTTGCGCGACGCAAACCGTCGTAACCCTGCAAAACGGCACGCAGTATTTGACCAAAGACACGCCAAACGCCAAGACCGCCGACGGTTTCTACGAATTCACCGATATCGCCGGCAAGCGTGTACGCGTCAAGGCCGATGACGTGGCTACGGTGCGCAAGGAAAACTGATTTCCTTCAAGCCACACTGATCAAATGTGGGAGTGGGGCTGTTGGGGTGAGCAAGCAGCGCCCTCACCACAACAGGCAGTTTCAGATGATCACGATCCCCTCCCCCGACAACCCGCTCACGCCCACCAATGTCACCGAATCCCCGCCAAAACTGATCACCGTGTCCCCACCCACTGCCTTGGCGTGATCACGATAGTCCGCACTGCCCTCTACCTGCGTAAACACCAGTTTGTCTGTTGGTTGGTAACCGATGATCCGGTCGTGGCCAAACGGCCCGCTGAACAGGAAGGTGTTATGCCCGCTGCTGTCGCGGATCGTGTCATTGCCTTTGCCGCCTTCGATAAAGTCCGCGCCTTTACCGCCCTGGATCAGGTCATTGCCGTCGCTGCCGATGATGAACGTGTCGCCCGTGTGCGGCTGCGCGTTGCGGTTGAGGTCTTGCACCCAGGTGGTAGCGCGCGCCGGGTCGGACAGGTTGGCGACGATAATCGTCGAATCGCGGCTCATCTGCGCATAGAACCCGGAGTCCAGGATGCGCGTCATGCCGTCGCCATACCCGGTGGGCAAGTGCGAGATCCAGGTCGGCAGGTTGATGATGGAAAACGGCAGCGCGTTCCACAGTGTCGAGGCGTAATGGTCGTTGAAGCTGACGATGTTGTCGGTGGTCGACGCATGGGGCTGGTCATGCACGCCCAGCGATGACCCGCTGAAGGATGAGCCGTCCAGCGCACGGAATACCGGGTCGTTTTCGTAGCCGACATTGAGCACCTTGTCACCGGCGCTCTGGGTCGGCGAGGCATAGGCCACATAGTTGGCGTCCTGGTAGAACCCGGCCCATCTGCCCGCGCTCAGGTCGGCCATGCTGTTGACCGCCAGGCCGCCCAGGCTGTGGCCGCTGACCACCACGTCGTGACCGCCCAGGCCATGGGCGGTGGCGTAATCGGCAACGTTCTTGAGCAAACCGCCAAAGGCCTCGCCCGCGTAGTTTTTTGCGTAATCCCTGGGGCCCAACGCGGCCAGCACGTCACTGACCAGGTCGCCGATGGAATCGCTGATCAGGCTTTCCCTGGGACCGGAGGTGCCGCGAAAGCCGATGCCGATTTCGAGCAATTTACCGGCGTCATCGTACTTGCCCAGCACTTCGGCCTGGGCCGTGGTGTAGCCGGCCTTTTCGCCAAAAAAGGTGCCCCGGGCGTCGGTTTTACCGGTATACCCCAGCGTGCCGGCGCTGATCGGCGTCCAACCGGCTTGTTGCACCGCCTGCAGCGCGGCTTTTTCCGAGTCCGGGTTCCACGGCACGCCGGGGATCACGCCCTGGGAATCACTGCTGCCCAGCAACGCACCGACCAATGTGGCCGGCAAGCCCAAGCCCAGCCCGTTGTGCTGGTAGCCCACGGCAAAGCCGTTATCCAGGTTGTGGTAGGTGTACAGCGTGATCGCCATGGCATCGGCGAACAACGCTTTGGAACCCTCGGCTCCGAGGCTCTTATAGTCAAACACACCCATGGTATTGCCTCTTTTGTTGTTGCAATTGTCGAGAACGCCCCTTAACGCGGTGCCGGCCCGAAGGCTTCATCCACCTTGGCCAAGTCGGTGTCGCGCAGGTTGCCGGCGTAGTAATGCAATTTGGTCCAGGCCATGAGGTAGTCGTAACGCGCCTGGGCCAGGTCGCGTCGGGTGCTGTACAGCTGTTGTTCGGCATTGAGCGCATCGAGGTTGACCCGCTCGCCGCCGAGGATGCTTTGCCGGGTCGACACCACCAGCGCTTCGGCAGACGCCAGGGCCTTTTGATAGGCACGCAGTTTGCTCACGCCGGACAAGCAGGCGCTGAACTGGCGACGCAGTTCGATCAGGGTTTCGCGGGTCTTGCCCTCCAACTCGTACTCGGCCTGCTCCATGGCGCGACTGGCCTGGCGGGTGGACGCCGAGATGCCGCCACCGGCATACAGCGGCAGGCTCACTTCGACGCCTATCGTGTTGGTGTCGTAGCGCTGGTTGTAGGTGTTGCCGCTGTCGGATTCCTGCTGGCGCGAGCTGGCATACGCCGTGATCTTGGGCAGGTGCCCGGCGCGGTTGCGTTCCACTTCATAGCGCGCCACTTCCAGGGCCTGGCGCTGGGACGCCAGCGTGGGGTTATTGCCGATCGCCAGGGCATGCCAACTGTCGTAGTTGGCCGGGGTTAACGTAAACGCTGCAAAGCCTTGGTTGAGCGGCGCCAGGTCGTGGATGTTGACGCTCTGCACGCCGATCAGCGCGCCCAGTTCTCGTAACGAGGCGTCCTGTTCATCCAGCGCCTGGATCTCTTCGGCGGTGGCCAGCTCATAGCGCGACTCGGCTTCGAGGATATCGGTGCGGGTGCCCTCGCCCTGCTGGAACAGGTGCTGGTTCTGCTGGAACTGCTGCTCGAAGGCTTTCTTCTTGGCGCGGGCGATGTCGATCTGGTCCTGGGCAAACAGCGCCTGGGTGTAATAGGTCAGTACCCGCACCAGCAACGCCTGGCTCTTGTCGCGAAAACTCTCGTCGGCGAACAGCGCCTGGGCCACGCCCTTGCGATAGTTGGCGTAGGCTTCGTAGTCGAACAACGGCTGTTGCAGGCTGAAGGTGGAGCCGTAGCTGTTGTAGTTACGGTCGTCGCGGTAGCTGCCGCCGCGCCCGTCCGGCAAATGCGCCTCGGAGTTGTTGCGGCCCTTGTTGTAGTTATAAGACAGCTTGGGCAGCAGGCCGGCGCGGCCGATGGTGCGGTTCTCCAGGCCCGCGTCGCGCTCCTTGATCGCGCCGAGGAACACCGGGTCGTTGCGCAAGGCTTGCTCGTACACATCGAACGGGCCCATGGCGGCCTGGGCGCTGGTGCAGGTCAACAACAAGGCGATAAACACCGGTTTCATGTTCATTCCTCGGTCAACGCGGAGCCGGCGCGGTCGAGCAGCGGCTTGAACAGATAATTGAGCAGCGAGCGTTCGCCGGTGCGCACGAACATCTCGGCCGGCATGCCGGGCTTGATCACCAGGCCCTGAAGTTTCTCCAGTGCGGCCTCGCTGACGGTGGTGCGCAACACGTAATAGGGCGCGCCGGTTTTTTCATCGAGCATCTGGTCGGCGGAAACCAGGCTGACCTCCCCCGGCACCCTCGGGGTACGGCTCTGGTTGAAGGCCGTGAAGAGAATGTCGACCGGCAAGTGTGTACCGACCTTGTCCACCAGATGCACCGGTAAGTGCCCCTCCACTTCCAGGCGCGTGCCCTGGGGCACGATTTCCAGCAGGGTTTCGCCGGCCCGCACCACGGCGCCTTCGGTGTGCACGCCGAGGTTGACCGCAACCCCATCGGCGGGCGCATTGATTTGGCTGTGCTGCAAGTCGAACCCGGCCGAGGTGAGTTGCTGCTCCAGGGTCAGGCTGCGCAGTTGCGCGTCGGCCAATTGGCTGCGCACCTCCTTCTGGTACTCCTCGCTGTGCTGCTGCAACTTGAGGCGCGATTCGAGGATGCCCTGCTCCACCCGACCGCTTTCACCGGTGTTCTGCGCCAGGTCCTGTTGCACTTGGGACAACTGGCGCTGGTATTCCATCAAGCGGTTACGCGGGATGTAGCCGTTGTCGGCCAATGGTTGCAGATTACTCAGTTGGTCACGCAGCGATTGCGCCTGGGCGGTCAGGTCGCTGCGGGCACGGCGCATGCCATTGAGTTGCGCGGTGGCGCCGTCGATATTGGCGCGAATACCCGCCTGTTCACGGGCGAAGGCTTCACGGCGGCTGCTGAACAGTTGGCGCTGGCCTTCCAGCACCAACGCCAATGCGGGGTCGGGGTTACTGCTCAGTTCGGCGGGAAAGCGGATGCCGGCGCTGTTGTCCCGTTCGCTCTGCCAACGCGCCACGCTCGCCCAGGCCATGCGGTATTGGGCTTGCAGCGAGTGCACATCGGCCTGGCTCTGGGTCTGGTCGAGGCGAAACAGCGGCTGGCCTTGCTTCACCCATTCGCCCTCGCGCACCAGAATACGGCTGACCACGCCGGGGCTGAGGGTTTGCACGGCCTTGCGCTTGCCCGACACCACCACCGTGCCCTGCACAGGGATGCCTTGATCGAGCGGCGCGAGGCTGGCCCAGAGGAAAAACCCGCCAGCGCCGACCACGGTCAGCAGCCAGCCCATCCGGGCAAAAAAACCGGCATCGCGTTCTTTGAAAGGGGGTTCAACAGTGAGGCTGTTCATGCGCCGGGCTTCCTTGCGGCTGAGTACTGACGACTGAAACTGACGCCGGGCTTGTCTTTTGGCGCTTCCTGCTGGCCGGACAAGGCACGCAGCACCTCCTGGCTCGGCCCGAACGCCTGTAGGCGCCCTTCGTTGAGCACCAGCAATTTGTCGGCCTGGGCCAGCGCCGAGGAGCGATGGGTCACCAGCACCACGCTGCTGCCCTGGGCCTTCATCTGTACGATGGCGCTGGCCAGTGCGGCCTCTCCGACGGTGTCGAGGTTGGAGTTGGGCTCATCCAGCACAATCAAGCGCGGCCCGCCGTACAGCGCGCGCGCCAGGGCCACGCGCTGCTTCTGGCCGCCGGACAGGCCGCCGCCGTTGTCGCCCAGCACCGTGTCGTAACCCTGGGGCAAGCGCAGGATCAGTTCATGCACGCCGGCTTGTTGTGCCGCCTTCACCACACGCTCAGGGTCAGCCTCGCGAAAACGCGCAATGTTGTCGGCGATGCTGCCGCTGAACAACTCAATGTCCTGGGGCAGATAGCCGATATGCGGGCCGAGGTCGTCGCGGTTCCAGCGATGGATGTCCGCGCCGTCCAGGCGCACGGTGCCCGCCAGCGTTGGCCACACACCCACCAGCATGCGGGCCAGGGTGGATTTGCCGGAACCGGAAGCGCCCAAGACACCGAGCACTTCGCCGGCGCCGAGGTTGAAGCTGACCTGATGCAAGCTGGCCAAACGATGCCCCGGTGGGCCCGCGCTGACGTGTTCGACACTTATCTGCCCGTTCGGCGCCGGCAACGCCATGTGCTCCACGTGCGGCGGGAATTCGCGCAGCAGTTCGTCCAGCCGCTGGTAGGCCAGCTTGGCCGAGCTCCATTGCTTCCACACCGCGATCAACTGGTCGATGGGGCTGAGTACCCGGCCCATCAGGATCGAACCGGCGATCATCATCCCGGCGGTCATGTCGCCACGGATCACCAACAGCGCCCCCAGGCCCAGCACCAGCGATTGCAGGCACAGGCGCAGGGACTTGCTCAGCGAGCTGATCACAGAACCGGTGTCACTGGCACGGTTCTGCAACCCCAGGAACTGCGCATGCACGGCAAACCAGCGCTGGCGCAGCGCGCCGAGCATGCCCATGGCCTGGATGGTCTCGGCGTTGTGCAAGTGGCTGGTGGCCAGCTGGGTGGATTGCTGGGAAAAACCACTGGCCTCGCCCAAAGGCTTTTTGGTCAGGTATTCGTTCAGGCAGGCCAGGCCGATCAGCAGCAGCGCACCGGCGGTGGCCAGTACGCCGAGCCATACGTTGAACAGGAAAATCACCAACAGGTAGAGGGGAAACCACGGGGCATCGAAGAACGCGAACAGCGCCGGCCCGGTGATGAATTGACGGATATGGGTCAGGTCGCCCAAGGATTGCCCGGCATGCCCCTGGCCGCGTTGCAGGTTGCGTTCGAACGCGGCCTTGTACACGTGCAGGTTGAAACGCCGCTCTAACTGGCTGCCGATGCGGATCACGATAAAACTGCGGATCACTTCAAGTGTGCCAATAAATGCAAAAAAGCCCACGACCATCAGCGTCAACATCACCAGGGTGGTTTCGTTCTGGGAGGACAGCACGCGGTCATACACTTGCAGCATGTAAATCGACGGCACCAGCATCAATAGGTTAATCAAGGCGGTGAAGCAGCCAATACTGATCAAGATGCTTTTATATTCACCCAGCGCCTTGAATAAAGGAGCAGCAACAGGGGGCTTGGCCATAGGTGTTGATCTTCCTTGAACCGGATTGCACGCATAAGCTGCCCGAGCCCCAGATACAGGCCGAGCAACTAATAAAATCGAGTAATACGCGTATAGCGATAACTAAGGCATTCGTTTTAGTTCAATAACGTCGCCGGTTTTATTACGCGCCTGATAACTACCGCCCTTCTGGCGATTCAAGTGTGCGATGCCGCTGCCCACGGCGTTGAACAGCCAGATGCCGTCCGGCGTAGGTGACCAGGTCAGGGGTTTTTCTCCCAGCCACTGTTCGGCGCAGGCGACGTCACCGCCCAGCGCATTCGCCTGTTCGAGCAGGTCCAGGGCGCACACCTGGCCCTGCTGGTGCAACTGCCAATGCCCGGCCAACTGGGCCGTGGTGGGTAAAACAAGACTGCTCGCCATTGCGTGGGCTCCTGCCGACACGAACATCACCTGCAACCCGCAGGCGATCCAATTGAAAAAACGCTGCATCCGCACGCTCCCTCGTGAAGGCGCGACGCGCAAGCGCCGCGCCCTTGTATCACGCGACGATGTCGCTGACTGCCGCCTGGCCGACGGTGGTGACGAGGAAGTCCGCCACGCCGTGCCCGGAGAAGTCCACCGCCAAGGTACCCAGGTTGCTGCCTGCCGCATAGGTCAGGACCGCGTCGCCGGCATGCCCGGTAAACGCATTGACGAAGCTCAGGCCGGCGCCTTTGGTGATGCCGCTGAGGTCGATCTTGTCCGAGCCCGAGGTGAAGTCGAAGAGCTTGTCTGCAGCCCCTGGCTTGGAATCGGAACTGGCGCCGAACACAAAGGTGTCGCTGCCCGCGCCGCCCCACAATTGGTCGGCACCACCCCCGCCATAAATCAGGTCATTGCCGGCCCCGCCTTTGATCACGTTGGCCGCGTTGTTGCCGATGATCAGGTCGTTGCCCGCGCCGCCGAAGGCGTTCTCCACGGTGACGCCCTTGGCGATGGACACGTTGCCCACCAGGCCGCCGACGTCGGAGAACGCGGTTTCATTGAGGTTGATCTTCTGGTTCTGGGTGAACCCGGAGAAGTCCAGGGCGTCATTGCCGCCACCGTCCCACACCGAGAACACCAGCTTGTCGGCGTTGGAGCTGGCGCTGAGAAAATCACGCCCGGTATTGGAGTTGAAACCGTAGGTGGTGTCACCGGCACGGGTGTTGTAGTTGGCGCCGTAGAGCTTCTGGATCGCCGCGATATCGTCGATCAACGGCCCCGAGGCATAGGCCTCGACCCCGCCTTTGCTGAAGTTCTGGTTAGTGTTGCTCTCGCTCCAGTAACTCATCAGGCTGTAGCCGCGCGTGTCCTGTCCATAGGTCGCGTCGTTGTAGGTGGGCGCGCCTTCGCCGGCGTTGTAGTCGCCGGGGTGAGCCAGGCCCAGGGTGTGGCCGATTTCGTGGGTGAGCGTCTGCCGGCCATAGTTGTTCAGGTCCGGGGTTTTGTTCGGCGTGTAGCTGTTGTTGGTCAGGTACCACGAGGTGCCGTCGTAGCCCGCGCCGGTGCCGGGCAGGTAGGCGAAGGCCGCCGCGCCGTCCTGGCCACTGCTGTAGTTGCCGAAGGTCATGTGGCCGTCACCGCCGCTGGCTTTCTCGGTGAACGCGACGTTGGCCACGTCTGCCCAGGATTGCATGGCCAGCACGGCCTGGGCCTTCTGCTGCGCGCTGAACTGGCTGAAGCCCGAAATGCCGTGTTTGTTCAGGGTGCTCGAGGAGGCCGAGGTGAGGAACGTGTAGGTCAGGTCGATCTTGCCGTTGCCGTCGAAGTCCCGGTACGCGGCGCCGTCGCGCAGCAGTTGGGTGGCTGCCTGGTCGACGGTGTAGGAGGGTTTGCCATTGATCGTGAGGTTGCCGCCACGGTCATACAGATGGCTGAAGCTATCGATTTGCGCGTAAGCGGTGCTGGCTTGCGCCGCCGACACGATAGCCTTGTCTTTTACTTTTGACATAAACGTACTTCCTTGTGTGCAAGTGCATCAGTCTTTGATCGATAGGAACCCCGCTGGCGAGATCGTCCTATCACTCGCCTCTTTTGAAGGCGTCACGAAACTGACACAACTTGAAATCTTTCGTCCACCTCTATTTCCAAGGTTAAAAACGCACCATCCGACAACTTAGGGAAGTCGGGTGCCGTATTTATTGGGGCACTCGGATTTTGTCCAACAAAAAACACCGGGCTCGTATTTAAATATTAAATATCGCTAACGCCGCGTAACTTCAGCGACGTCACGAATAATGGGATCCACTCTATTGCCACGGTGGCATTGGCAATATTAAACAGCCACTCCTTCAACTAACGATCAGGTTGTTCGTCATTACCGGGGCACACTCCAGCCGCTGTTTTTTAATGCCTGCAACAGCGTGTCGCCCGTGAGGCCCGGCACCCGTACGCCGTCATCGGTGGTCATGTCCTCCCCGGCCAGAATGGCGTTGATGATCGCCTCCTCCACCGCCTCGGCCGCCGCGCTGAACAGCGGCGAAATATGGTCGTTGTTGAGCATCTGCAACGTGCTGCTGAACGGCAGGCCTGCACGCGCGTAATCCGCCGGCGGCAGGTCCCTGTTGCCGGTGGCGAAGGCCAGGAACAGGTCGCCGCTGGAGTCCTCGGTACCGCCGCCGGTGCGGGCGATGCCAATGGATGCGCGTTGTGCCAGGCGCTGGCACTGGTGCGGCAACAGGGGCGCGTCAGTGGCAATGACCACCACGATCGAGCCCATGCCCGGCGTGCCGCGTTCGGCGAAGGGCGAGGCAATGCCCATCAGTTGGCGCCCCACCGGGTAGCCGTCGACCCGCAGCTCCTGGCGCTTGCCATGGTTGGCCTGCACCAGCACGCCAACGGTCCAACCGCCCTGCTCCGCCGGTAAACGTCGCGACGCGGTGCCAATACCGCCCTTGAACTCATGGCAGATCATCCCGGTACCGCCACCCACCGCGCCTTCCTGCACGGGGCCGGTCTCGGCGTTGTGCAGCGCCTGGCGCACGTGCTCAGGCTTGACGTGTTGACCCCAGATATCGTTGAGCAGGCCGTCGTAAGTCTCCATCACCACCGGCATGCACCAGTACACCGCCGGGTCCGCCAGGCGTTCGCGCTCCAGGGCGATCAGGGTGTCGCGCACGATGCCCAGGCTGTGGGTGTTGGTGATGGCCAGCGGCGTGGTCAACAGCCCGGCTTCGCGGATCCATTCAAGGCCGGTGGCATCGCCATTACCGTTGAGCACGTGGTAACCGGCGAAACACGGTTGTTGCCGCGCCTCGCCGGCGCGCGGCTGGACCACGCTGACGCCGGTGCGCACGTGTTTGCCGTTGATACGCGTCTTGAGTGTGCTGTGGCCGACCCGGACGCCCGGCACATCGGTGATTGCATTCAACTCACCGGGCGTACCCAGCCCCAACGTGATGCCCAATTGACGTGCGCGCATACCCACTCCTTACAGTTTCTGGAAGACCGGACTCGACCGGCCGCTGATGCAATAGAAAATCACCGACACGGCCAGCAAGCCGAGGATGACCATGATGTCGCGCACCGAGGCCGCCATGACCAACGTGATCAACAGGTACCCCGCGCCTAGTACCGCCAGCAACGCGGGCAACGGCCACAGCGGCATGCGATAGGGATGCTCGCGGTCGCGCAGCAGCGCACGGCTCATCAGTGCGCTCAGCGCCACCACCAGGTACACCAATATGATCAGCAACACGCTGAACGACGTGAGGTCGGCCAAATTCGAGCTGAAACTGAGCAGCGCCGAGGGGATCGCCAGGAACAGCGTAGCCAGCCAGGGCGAATCCCAGCGCGGGTGGATCCGCGTGAACAGGGTGTTGATGCTGGGTGTCCAGAGCGCATCGCGCCCGCTGCTGAACACCACGCGGCCGATCTGGATGACGATGGCGACGATGGCGTTGAACACCGACAGGAAGATCCCCGCGCTGACCAGCCGCGACAGGGTTTCATTGCCGTGGCTGGTGAGCAGGTAGCCGATAGGGTCGGGGCTGCTGATCATCGCGCTCAGGGAGGGCGCGCCGATCAACAGCGCGGTGATCGGTACCAGTTCGATGATCACCACCAGCCCCAGGGACCACAGCACCGCCTTGTGTACGCCTTTGCCGGCGCATTTCATGTCTTCGGCCAGCAACACTGCGGTGCCGTAACCGTTGTAGGAAAACAGGCCGATGCCCACCGCACCGATTACCAGGGCCCAGGGCGCCAGGTGCAGTACGCCGTTCTCGACGATCTGCGGCTGGAACAACACACTCGCGGGCTGCACCGGGTTGCCGAAGCCGATAAACACGATGACCAGCAACGCCGCCACTTCCAGCAGCAGGCACGTGCCGGTGATCCACGCATTGAGCTTGATATTGAGAACGCCCAAGGCGTAGCTGCATGCCACGATCACCAGGGCGACGGTTTGTGAATCAAAGCGGGTGCCCAAGGCGTTGTTGAGGTAGGTCGCGGCGCCGGTGGCCAATACCGGCGGGATAAACAGCAGCATCACCAGCACGGTGAGGAACGTCGCATAGCCGGCCATGCCGCCGAACACGCGCTTGGCATACACATACTCACCACCGGCGCTGTTATGGGCGCGGCCCAGTTCGGCGTAGCAAAAGGCGAACATCAGTGCGAGCAAACCGGCCATCACAAACGCCAGGAACACCCCGCTGCCGGCCTGCTGGATGGCGAACGGTGCGATCACGAAGACCGAACTGGCGGGTGTCACGGCGGAAACCGTGATGGTCACCACATCGAAGACGCTCAGGGTGGGTTTCAGCACGCCGTCAAGCGTGGGGGAAGTGCTCATATCGTTATCCTCTGTCGTTGTTCTTGGTGTGAGGCAGAAACGAAAAATGATGTGTTGGCGGGATATGTTTCCCGCTGAATAATGGTGAAATTAAACGCTGCGTTTATGTCAGCCAATTCCCCTATTGGCGTACTCCCCTTGACGGCCTGCGGCAAAAGCCGAACCCTGGGCCGATCTTTGGGTGGCGGGAGCCTGTCATATGAGCCTGTTTCGCGAAGTCGGCATGCACGCTGGCCTGGGCCGCACCGTCTCGCATATCGGCACCGAGCGTTTCTGGAAACCGTTGGTGTTGTTGCTGCACCAGTGCGTGCCCTTCGATAACGCCCTGGCGATCTTCTACCCCCTGGATGGCCCACCCCGGGCCCTGGAAGAGTACGACGCCCAGCCCACCAGCAAACCCGCTTCGATGCTGGTGTACCTCAATGGCCTGTACCTGCTCGACCCCTTCTACCAGGCGTGCCGTGAAGGCAATGCCAGCGGCGTGTATCGCTTGGAAGAAGTGGCGCCGGATCATTTTCGCCAGAGTGAGTACTTCCTCAACTACTTTCACGACAACGTGCTGGAAGACGAGGTGCAGTTCATCCTGCAACTGCCGGGTACCGGCACGCTGTCACTGTCGCTGGGCATGCAGCGGCGCTTCAGCGGCGAAGAGGCAGGCTTGCTGACTACGCTTGCGGCCTGGGTGCTGCCGCTGATGCAACAGCATTGGCAACAGAGCACTCAACGGGTGCCGGCCATGGACAGCCAGATCAGGGATGCATTGAGCCAGTTCGGCAGCGGTGTGCTGTCGGAGCGCGAACTGGAAATCGCCCGGCTGGTACTGCGCGGGTTTTCTTCCAAAGCCATGGCCGAGCGCCTGAATATCTCGCCGGACACGGTAAAAGTGCACCGCAGGCACCTGTACGCGAAGCTGGACATATCGTCACAACCGGAGTTGTTTTCGTTGTTTATCCAGTCGCTGGGGCATGACTTGAAAACCCCTGAGATCGTTCCCCCGCCAGGCGGGGGAACGATCAAACCCATCAAGACAGATGGTTTTTCAGCGCCCCATGCGAATGGTGTTCCAGACTCGCGTGCGAATCCGGTCGATATTCAGCGGCATGGCTTGCAGGGCAAACAACTTACCCATCATGTCCGCGCTGGGGTAGACCTTGGTGTCGCCTTTGATTTCAGGGTTGACCAGGCTGTCCGCCGCGCTATTGCCGTTGGCGTAGTGCACGGCGTTGGTGATCTCCGCCATGACCTGGGGCTCCAGCAGGTAATCCATAAAGGCGTAGCCGGCCTTTGCATCCGGCGCGTCGGCGGGCATGGCCACCATGTCGAACCAGATCGCGGCGCCTTCCTTGGGGATCTGATAACCGATCTTCACGCCATTGTTGGCTTCGGTGGCGCGGCTCTGGGCCTGCAGCACGTCGCCGGAGAAGCCGACAGCCACGCAGATATCGCCATTGGCCAGGTCACCGGTGTATTTCGAGGAGTGGAAGTACGCCACATACGGCCGCACTTTCATCAGCAGGGCTTCGGCCTTTTTGTAGTCCTCGGGGTTCTTGCTGTGGTGCTCAAGGCCCAGGTAATTGAGGGCGATGGGCAACAATTCCGGGCCGTTATCGAGGATGGCCACGCCACACTTGCTGAGCTTTTGCATGTATTCGGGCTTGAAAATCAGGTCCCAGGAATTCACGGGGGCATCGTCCCCAAGCACCGCCTTGACCTTGTCGATGTTGTAACCGATGCCGGTACTGCCCCACAGGTAGGGGAAACCGTGGGCATTGCCCGGGTCATTGTTCTCCAAGGCCTTGAGCAGCACCGGGTTGAGGTTTTTCCAGTTGGGCAACTGGCTCTTGTCGAGCTTTTTCAGCGCGCCACCCTGAATCTGCCGGGCCATGAAGTGGTTGGAAGGAAACACCACGTCATAGCCGGAGTTACCGGTCATCAGCTTGCCGTCGAGGGTTTCGTTGCTGTCATACACGTCGTAGCTGAAACCGATCCCGGTCTGTTTCTGGAAGTTCTTCGTGGTATCCGGGGCGATGTAGCTGGACCAGTTATAGATTTTCACCGTCTCGGCGGCCTGGCTGACAGAGGCCAGCAACATCAAGGGCAACAGGGCAATGGCTTTCATGGTTCGATTTCCTGGCGGTTTTAGGGCTGTTTTTATGGCAGGCGATCAAGGATCAAAGCGTTACAGAATCAATACGTAGGTCTTGCGCACGGTTTCCTGGATATCCCACACGCCCGTGCTGTTGGCCGGCAACATCAGTGCATCGCCGGCTTGTATATGCTCACGGGTGTTCTCGTGTGAGTGAAACGGCTCAGTGCATGAAACCTTCCATGAACCCGGCCACGCCGGTCGCCCATTTGCGACGCCACGGGGCGGAGTTGGGGTTGGCCAGCACCTGGTCTTCATGGACAAAACTGCGAATGATCGTGTTGTAGCCCAGCCAGCGGCAGGGCTCGGGTTCCCAGGCCTTGAGCGCGTCGAGACCACGTTCGCGAATGACCCAGGGCTGTTTGGTCAGCGCTGTATCGCGCCCGAGGATCAAGTCCGCCAGGGTGCGACCGCCGAGGTTGGCAGCGCCGACGCCCTCCCCGCCATACCCGCCAGCCAGTGCGATGCCGGACTGTTGATCACAGAGCATGTGCGGCCGGAATTGGCGCGACATGCCGAGATTGCCGCCCCACGAATGGCTGATCCGTGCGTTTTTCAACTGTGGGAACAGCTCACTGAACAGGTAGCGACGCAGCTCGACTTCGCTGTCGGTCAGATCGAAGTTGTGGCGCAACTGTCCGGCGAACTGATAGCCGCCACGGGCGCCGAATACCAGGCGGTTGTCCGCCGTGCGCTGGCCATAAGTGACCTGGCGGCTGCTTTCGCCGAAGGCCTGGCCGTGGCTCAGGCCAATCTCGTCCCAGGTGCTGGCCGGCAACGGCTCGGTGGCGACGATCAGACTTTGCACCGGCAATTGGTAGCGGCCCAAGGGCGGCAACGTGTTGGCATAGCCCTCGACGGCCGGTACCACCCACGCCGCGCGCGCACTGGCCTTCGCCGTGCGCAGGCCGCCGGACTGCCACTGGGTTACCGGGCTGTTTTCATAAATCTTCACGCCCAGGCGTTCCACCACCCGCGCCAGGCCGCGCACCAGCTTGGCCGGCTGAATCGTGGCGACATGGGGTGCATAGATACCGCCATAGGGCCTGGCGATGCGGAGCTGTTCGGCCAACTGCTGCGGGCTCAGCCAGCGGTAGTCGGCGTCGGTGAGGCCCTGGCAATAGAGCTTGTGCAGATAGGCGCGCAGGCTGGCTTCTTGCTCGGGGTAGCGCGCGGCACAGTACAGGGCGCCCCCCTTGCGGTAGTCGCAGTCGATGCCTTCGCGGGCCAGTACCTGCGCCACTTCGTCGGGGATGCCGTGCAGCAGATCGAACGAGGCGCGGCGCGCTTCGGCGTGCAAGCCGGCCAGCAGCCGATCTTCGCCGAGCAGGTTACCCATCAGCCAGCCACCGTTGCGCCCCGAGGCACCAAAACCGGCGGTTTGCGCCTCGATAATCGCGATGGTCAACTCAGGCGCCTGGCGCTTGAGGTAGTAGGCGGTCCATAGCCCGGTGTAACCGGCGCCGATAATGGCCACGTTGACGTCCAAGTCATGCTCAAGGCACGGCCGAGCCACCAGCGGGTCGTCCAGTTGATCCATCCATAAACTGATGTTGCGCCATTGCGGCATGCCAGGCTCCCCTACCTCATTTCGATAGAGGGGATCCTAGAGCGCGGGGTTATTCGCTGTCTTGCGCGCGTGCACGCAGGGAAATTTGCTTGACGTAGGCTTTGGGCGACTGCCCGGTGTGCTGGCGGAAGGCGCTGTAGAACGCCGACAACGAATTGAAACCGGCGGCGAAGGCCAGGTCGTCGACCTTTATCGGCGGTATGGCGTTATCCAGCGCTGCCAGCAAGTGCTGGAGCCGGGCCTGGTTGACGTAGCGGTAAAAGCTTTGCCCCAGCACTTGGTTGAGCAGATAGGAAATCTGGTTTCGGCTGTAGCCACACTCCTTGGCGACGCGCTGCAAATCCAATTCGGGGTCCAGGTAGGGTTGCCTGCGCTCGAAGTACTGCTGCAGGTCCTTGGCCATGTGCCCCAATTGCTGGGGCGACAGGCCCAGGCGGCTGACCGTGGGGCGCAAGGCCTGGGTGGGCTGCTCATGCACCAGTGACGCGTATTCATTGACCCGCCAGATCAACCCGTCGCGCACGGTAATGGCTTCGCTGGTACGAAACGACACCAGCCCCTGGCCGCCCCGCAACGTGATGCGGTACTGGATGAAGGCGGTGTCGCCCTCGGCACGGATGCGATCGGTGTGCTCAATGGCCTCATCGGCCTCACGGGGCATGCTGGCGTGCAGGTACTCACGCAGGTCGGCGTAACCAATGACACGGTTCTGGAAAAAGTCGTGGTACTGGATGTCCGGGTGGTAGTAGGACATTACCCCGTCCAAGTCGCGGTGGCGCCAACACAGATGGTGGCGCAACACCAGCTCACGCGTGGCGTGGGTGTGCTGGCAATCATCGTCGGCGGCGATGTCGGGCATGGGCGGTTCTGCGCTGGGTAAACCGTGGAGCTTGCCGAAATTCCACAGTGCCGACAACGGCCAATTGCGACCGCAGAGTAATGGCACTGTGCCCAATCCTGAGCAGGGCTTGACCTGCATCAACCTTATGCAAAACAACCGCCGAACGGGGCAAAAAAACTCGACTCGCGTTTGCGAACGAATGCTATTTTTAAAGCTCCGACGCCACGACCACTGACGGTCATGGCTCCCTGCCGCGAGCTAAAGGAAGCGCTCAATGAACAAGGTGGGCAACATGAACAAAGTGACGTTCCCCAACGCCTGCCAGTTGATGCGCTGGCATTTCCATCCGATGGGCTTCGAGGGCAGCATGGA
Organism: Pseudomonas sp. S3_A03; assembly: GCF_054668275.1. Lineage (NCBI taxonomy): Bacteria > Pseudomonadati > Pseudomonadota > Gammaproteobacteria > Pseudomonadales > Pseudomonadaceae > Pseudomonas > Pseudomonas sp. S3_A03. Next base: position 1,086,605 of record NZ_CP162753.1, on the reverse strand, counting down.
CGCGCCCGGCAGTATGGTCGCCCGCCTGTTCGACCGCGCCAGCGGCGAAACCCTGATTGCCATCGCCGGCATCCCCTGTGCCACGGTGATGAATGCCGCCGATGTGGAACGCATCATTGAAGCGGTGGAAGACGAGCTGGCGTCCTTTGTACCGCCGTTGTCGTTGCGGGCGTGAGGTGAAGGCGGGAACGCCCACACCTCATCCGGACAGTTGCTCCCACAGTAGAGCCGGTGCGGCTTTCAGCCGCGCTGGTCATCGAAAAATGCCTTTTTTCCATCGACCCGTTCCGAAGCCCTGGGCACATTCACAGCTTGGCCTTCGGGCTTTTCCACATACCAGTAGCACTGGCTGATGGCCCGGGTAATGCCGACGTAGGCCAGGCGCAGCACCTCGTCCTGTTGCGCCGTGTCATACGGCTCGCTGTCGCCGTCCTTGCCCAGACCCGCCATGCGATACACCTGATTCTTGTAGGGCGAACGGGTCACGTGCTGGCAATCCCCAAGCAGAAAGACCGCATCGGCCTGCAGCCCCTTGGCGCTGTGGTAGGTCAATTGCTTGAGCCTGCGCGCTTGAGGCGGCAAGCTGGAATCCACATTAACTACTGACTGAATATGATCTTGAATCAACAGCTTATCGCTGCTTTTTCGATACAGCATTAATATCGAATCACCCTTTTGGTAGTGCTCCAGCAATCGACGGCCCAGCGCTGCGTCATCACGCGCAAACACTTTGACCGGCTCCAGCGCCTTGGGCGTGCCGCTGGCCTTGGCCTTCTTGCCGGGAATCGCCGGGGCGGCCCGCACAATATGCTCGGCTGCATCAATGATGTGCTGATGGCTGCGGTAGTTCTCGCCGAGCATTACGCGGGTGGTACTCGGTGCGGGGAATTCTGTGTTGAATTGCATGAAGTATTTCGGCGAACTGCCGCGCCAGCCATAGATCGACTGCCAGTCATCCCCGACGCACAGCAGCGAAGAATGCTGTGCGCCACGCCCCACGTGCATCGCCGGGCCCCGGCTACGGATTTCGCGCAAGCTGGCCCGCAGCCACGAGACGATCTGCGGCGACACGTCCTGGAACTCGTCGATCATCAGGTGCGACAAGGGGCGCAGCAACGGATCGCTGAGCAACTTGAGGTTTTCCGGGGTGTTTTCGCCAAATAACGAGAACATGCGGTTATACGTCATGATCGGCGGCGATTGGTCGAGCAAGTGATCTTCCAGGGCCTTCCAGAAAATGCTCAGGGCCTCGAAGAAGAAGCGGTCCGGATCGTCTTTGGCAAAGCTCATCCGGCCCACGGCGGTGGGCACGTCCAGGCCGAGGTTCTCAATGAAGCCGGCCGCCATGACAAAGCTGTCGAGCAACGGTGCGCCGGCCAACTCACCTTTGACCTTGTAATCAAAGCCCGGCCCGGCGCTGGCATCTCCCGCCAGGCCGCTCGCAAGGCGCCCAGATGATTCATAACTATCGAACCAAATCAGTGGCTTACGACAGAAAGCTTGAAGCAAGGTGCGCTTTACCGCCCATTCCGCGCGTACCGACAGCTTGGCATTCGGGCGGCTGAGCTGAGGGTTTTCCCGTGGATCAAAGCCCAGCACCACCCAGGCATCCAATTCGGGGATATAGCCGTGGCAGTGAAACTGTGCGCCATTGACCTCCACGGTCTGACGGTTGGGCTCAATCCCCTTGATCGGCCAGGCGCCGGCGCGAAACCACAGGTCTTCGATCACATCGCACAGCTCTTCATCGCGCTTGGCCGCCAGTTCGGTGACCGCCGCACGTTTCTGTACATCCGGATGGTCACGCTCCAGCTCCTTGAGCTGCAGGCCCTGACGAGCCAGCGGTGCGATCAGCTCGCGGAAACGCGGGTGCTCGCCCTGCAACCGGTGATAACAGGCGTTCATCTGCTGACGCTGGGCGTCATTGATGCGCAGGTCGAAGGGGTTGCTATCGGCGTCTTCGAAGCCGGAACTGAGGTTTTCGAACGCTTGCAGGCGCTCAAAGCCCGGCAGGCTGCGCACCATCGGCAGGATGCGCGAGTGAAAGGTACGCACCACCGCCTGGGCATCTTTCATATCAAGCGGTTGGCCCCACAAGCTCATCATTTGCATGAGCTTGTGGATGAAGTCCTTGCGTGACTCGCGGGTAAAGGTCACCACCGTCATTGAGCTCAGCTCGAAGCCCAGATAATGGGTGAGCAGCAAAATGCGCAGTACCAGCGAGGTTGATTTACCGGCCCCGGCCCCGGCAATGACGGATGTCGAAGGCGTATCGCTGAAAATCATCTTCCATTGCGCCGCGCTGGGCTGGGCATGGGCCGGCAGCAACCGCGCCACGTCGGCCTTGAGACGTTTTTTCAGGTCGGCGGTCAGGGGCAACCGCCAATCGTCGAACAGGCTGTCGTCGATGCCGGGGGCTCGGTGCTCATCCGGGCGGAAATCACGAATCAACAGGACTTGTCGGCCCTCTTCGATGCCATCGGCCTTGCCTTCGCGATAGCCATACTCCACGCCGGCTTCGTGACCACTGCGAAACCCATCGGCTTGCCCGTGCAACCACGAAAACCGGTGCTGTGCGCGCAAGCGGGTCAGGCCGTGGCCAAACAAACGGGCGGCGAGGCGTTTCAACAGCGGCATTTGTGCCAGTGGGCGCAGTTCAGGGGGCAAATCAGGCTTGTGTTGCGGCACGCGGACTCCTGCGATGAGCTGGGTTTGACAGGTGCGCCATGGTCGCCGGAAACGCCGCGCAGTTCCAGCCAATTGCTGTGGCGTCATGCAGTTAGGCGATGAACTGAAAGTCAAAGCAGCGCAAACCAATCAATTTAGCTGATAGGAATCAGGCATTTTTTACGCTTTTATCGATGTTGGGCTGACGGATGATGCCGTCATCAACAGGAGGCAATCATGCTCGAACTTCGACCTTTCAAATCCCTGGGCGGCGCCCATCATGGCTGGCTTGACGCTCATCATCACTTCTCGTTCGCCGAATACCACGACCCCAAGCGCATGCACTGGGGCAACCTGCGTGTGTGGAACGACGACATCATCGCGCCAGGCACCGGCTTTCCACAGCACCCGCATCGTGACATGGAGATCATCACCTATGTGCGCGAAGGCGCGATCAGCCACGCCGACAACCTGGGCAATAAAGGCCGTACCGAAGCCGGTGATGTGCAGGTGATGAGCGCGGGTACCGGGATCGCCCACAGTGAATACAACCTGGAAGCCACGCCGACCAAGATTTTCCAGATCTGGATTATTCCCAACGAAGCCGGGCTGCCGCCGTCATGGGGGGCCAAGCCGTTTCCCAAAGGTGAGCGCGAGGGCTTTGTGACCCTGGCCAGCGGCAAGGTCGGTGACAGCGAAAGCCTGCGCATTCGCGCTGATGCGCGCCTGGTGGCGGCTAATTTGAAGGCGGGCGAAAGTGCTGAGTACCGACTCGACAGCGGCCGCCGTGCCTATCTGGTACCGGCCACGGGTGTGATTGACGTCAATGGCGTGCGTGCGCAGGCGCGAGACGGCGTGGCGGTCGAGGATGAGCAGGTGTTGCGGGTGACGGCGCTTGAGGACAGCGAGATCGTATTGGTCGATCTGGCCTGATCGAAAGGTGGGAGGGACGGTGCGACCTGCTCCCGATAGCGGTGTGTCAGTCAGCTGATTGAATAACTGTCGCACCGCTATCGGGAGCAAGCCCCTCCCACATTTTTTACAACTGTGTCAGTTGGAGCTGATTGCGCCATCTACCAGCACTTGCGCCTCTTGCACCAATTGCTTGAGGTGATCTTCGCCAATAAAGCTTTCGGCGTAGATCTTGTAGATATCCTCGGTGCCCGATGGCCGTGCGGCAAACCAGCCGTTTTCGGTCATCACCTTCAAACCGCCAATCGCCTGGTTATTGCCCGGCGCGTGGCTGAGGATCTGCTGGATGCCTTCCCCGGCGAGTTCGGTGGAGGTCACCTGCTCCGGCGACAGTTTACCCAGCAAGGCTTTCTGCGCGGGCGTGGCCTTGGCGTCCACACGAATGGCGAACGGTTCGCCCAGGGCGTCGGTCAGGCCACGGTAGATCTGGCTTGGGTCCTGGCCTTTGCGCGAGGTCATTTCCGCCGCCAGCAGCGCCGGGATCAAGCCGTCCTTGTCGGTGCTCCACACGCTGCCGTCTTTACGCAGGAACGACGCGCCGGCGCTTTCTTCGCCACCGAAACCCAACGAACCTTCGAACAAGCCGTCGGCAAACCACTTGAAGCCCACCGGCACTTCATACAGACGGCGGCCGATGCGGGCCGCCACCCGATCGATCAGGCCGCTGCTGACCACGGTCTTGCCCACGGCCGCATCGGCGCGCCAGTCAGGACGGTTCTGGAACAGGTAGTCGATGGACACCGCCAAGTAATTGTTCGGCGCCAACAGGCCGCCGGACGGGGTGACAATGCCGTGGCGGTCGTGGTCCGGATCGCAGGCGAAGGCGACGTCGAAGCGCTCCTTGAGGCCGATCAACCCCTGCATGGCATAGCTGGAGGACGGGTCCATGCGGATCTGACCGTCCCAGTCAACGCTCATAAAGCGGAAGGTGGCATCGACTTCGGTATTCACCACCTCCAGGTTCAGGCGGTAATGCTCGGCAATCGCCGACCAGTAGCGCACCCCTGCTCCGCCCAATGGGTCGACGCCCAGGCGCAGATCGGCGCTGCGGATCGCGTCCATATCGATCACGTTGACCAGGTCCGCCACGTAGGTATTGAGGTAGTCGTGACGGTGGGTTGTGTCGGCCTTGAGCGCCTGGGCATGGGAGATGCGCTTCACCCCGGCCAGCTTGTTGGCGAGCAGCTCGTTGGCCTTGGCCTCGATCCACTTGGTCACATGGGTATCGGCCGGGCCGCCGTTGGGCGGGTTGTACTTGTAGCCGCCACTTTGCGGCGGGTTGTGGGACGGTGTGATGACAATGCCGTCGGCCAGGCCGCTGGTACGGCCACGGTTGTAGCAAATAATGGCGTGGGAAATTGCCGGGGTCGGCGTGTATTCATCACCTTCAGCGAGCATCACATGCACACCGTTGGCTGCCAGGACTTCCAGGGCGCTGGCGCCGGCCGGCGTCGACAGTGCGTGGGTGTCCAGGCCGACAAACAGCGGCCCGTTGATGCCTTGGGCTTCGCGATACAGGCAGATCGCCTGGCTGATGGCCAGCACGTGCCATTCGTTGAAGCTCAGCTCGAACGAGCTGCCACGGTGCCCGGACGTACCGAAGGCCACGCGCTGGGTGGAGATCGCTGCATCAGGCTGGCCGGTGTAGTAGGCCGTGATCAGTCGCGGGATATCCACCAGCAACTGGGCCGGCGCCGGTTTGCCCGCAAAAGGACTGATTGTCATGCATAAACCTCGGAAAGAAGGATGTGGAAAAATGGCAGTTTACTGAGAGTTGGACTACTGCGCGACGGTATCGATCCTACAACACAAATAGAAATTTCACCCAGTCTGCGCCTGGCGCAAGGCGTCGCTCAATGCCGCCAGGGCAATGTCCAGATTAGGGTGGCCATGGAAGGTGTGGCTCACGCGCAGGTTCTGGTGATGCAAGCCGCTGACGCTGAACAACTCACCGGGTGCAACCACCACTTGCTGTACCAGCAAACGCTGGAATACCTGGCGCATATCCACGGCACGCGTGGAGGCCAGCCAGAACGCCGCCCCAGCCGCCGGCATTCGAAAACTCACCTGCCCTCCCAACTGTTGCTCCAGGCGCAGGCTCATCCGCACCGCTTGTTCGCCGAGCTGTTGGCGCAGCGTGCGCAGGTGCTGATCGAAACGCCCGCTTTGATGTAAGCGGGCGATGGCACGTTGGCGAATCGACGACAAGCGAAATGAGCGCAACAGGAATTGACGCTGCAACTCAACGCCCAGGCGCCGCGCCAGCAAAAAACCATAGGGGGCTTCCGAGCCGAGCAGTTTTTCGAATGAAGAGAACACGATCACCCGGTCAGGGTTCACCAGATCGCGCAACGCCGTGTGGGACGTATCGAAACTCAGCCGGCCGAAGGTGTCGTTTTCCAGCAGCCAGCAATCGTGTTGGCTCAGCAGCCGCGCCACTTCCAGCCGCTCGTAGAGCGACATCGTCACCCCCGAAGGCAAGCTGACCGTGGAAGAGAACATCACCAGGTGCACCGCTTCGTCGCGCAGCAGCCGCTCCAGGGTCGGGCGGTCCAGGCTACCCTCGGGTGTCCAGGGCAACTCAAGGATGCGCACCCCGGCGTCCTGGAACAGGCGCAGGATGAGCCAGTCACAAGGTGACTCCACGATGACCGTGCTGCCCCGCAGGCCCAGCACTTCAATCAGGATGTCCAGCACGCCGCGCAGGTCGGCACCGATGTACACATTGTCGGCGTGCCAGCAGTGGGTGGGCGACGAGGTGTAACGTGCGGCCAATGCGGCCTGTAATTCCCAGACCCCGTACGGCTGGGACCAGGGCTGCAAGTTTTCCGGGTACTGGCGCACCAGTTCGCGTTCCAGGCGCAGCAGGGCTGTGTCCAGTGAGGCCAGCAACGCGGGCTCATCGCCACTGAGCACGGCCATGCCGGGGCGTCGGGCTGCCGCGTAGAGGCGGTCGAGCAAATCCCCACCTGCCCACGCCGAGGGGTTGGCAGACATGGGCCAGGCGTAATAACCGGACTTGGCCACCGAATACACACGGCCTTCTTTTTCCAGCAACGCATAGGCGTACTGGATCGTCGAGATCGACACGTTCAGGCGCCCGGCCAACTGCCGCAATGACGGCAGCTTTACGCGGGTATCAGTACTGACCTCGTTGATCAGGGTAATCATGTAGCGGTAGACCGCCTGATACGCGAAGTCCGCCTGACGCTCGCCGCGCAGGGTCATTGCCCGGACGAATGCACGGCCAGGGCGGCGCCGTGGGTTGCAGGGGCACGCCGTGCGCCATGGACGTCGACAAGGGGACGTTTGCGATACAGGTGCTGCAACAGCGGCAAGGGCACGCCGCTGGTGTCCGTGACCCACTGTTGCAGCATATCGGCGGACGGCTTGCCCTGAGCACCTTGTGCAGTTCCGGCAGCGCCACCAGCATGCCCGGATGGCACTGGCGCAAATAGCTTTCCAGGCGCTCGCCATGATGAATGAACGGCGAAAACAACAGGCAGATCAGTTGGGTTTCATCCAGGCCGAAGAATGACTCGGCAAAAGTGCTTGAGAGCAAGCGCCCTTCAGCCGTGCCGGCCTGGGCGAGCAGTTCTTGGGGCATATGCAGGCCAAGCATGTACGGCGTTGCCTGCTGGATAAAATCTTCGACGCCCTCGGCGTAGTCCAGATCCCGCAGGCACTCAGCCTGCAGCCCGCGCAAATGGGCCATCAACAGCGGGTTGGAATAAGCCGGGTGCGTGAAGTGAAAACCCAGCGGGTCGGGGGTGTAGGCCATGAACTCAGTCAACAAGGACGATGAGCCCAGGTCGACGTCCTCCAGCAGGTCTGCCACACCGATGTAGGCGAGGTGGCGGTGGCTGGCCTTGCTGGGATCGTCATGGGCGACATAGTGGTCGCCGAATGCATCACGGTAATAACCGCTGCTCCACTCCTCCATTCGGGCGAACAATGCGTTGAGCGATAGCGCGCGGCCTTTGGCTATCGGCATACCGGCGCCCACGGCGGCTTTCTTGAGCCAGGCGAGAAACTGGCCTTGCTTGCGCGGGGAGTCACCGCTGACCAGCGCATGAACGCCGCCATTGCAGGTGGTGACACGCTGATAGAAGTCCTCAAGGGCCAGGTATGTGTCGTTGCACAGCATGGCGCGGCAGTCTCCGGAACTCAGGTGCCCGATCAACAACCTGGCGCGCCGGCTGATGTCTCGGGCCACTGGTGAGGCCGGGCGCAGGTGATTGAAGGGTTGTACCTCGTGGTTTTCCACCATTTAACAACTCCACGCGCGGGTCGTCGTGGAGGAACAAACGGCCATAGCCCCGATTGAGGGTGTCCAATTGGCTTTCCGTGATGCCCGTATGACGCAGCGTTGCGACCCGCAGGTGAAAGGTACGGGGCGCACGCCCGGCAATGGTCAACTGGGCGGCGCGCAACAGCGCCAGGGTGTAGCTGCTGACTTCACCCGCCATGGGCCAACAGTATTTTGAAATCCCCACCTGCTCCATGCCCCCTGCCGCCACAACGATGCGCTGTACCAATAACTGGAGTGCCGTTCGCCCGGAGCGACTGAAGTGCCCAATCAAACGCTGCAGAACTTGTTGGTAAACATGGTTCATCGCCTGCTCGTGAATAGTGCTCATAGTTCTACTACCTGAGTTGAAAGATCAAGCAACTGCTGGACAGTGCGTGCTCGACTTATTTTGCGTGTGGGAAAATCGCGCATTGCCTCGTGCGTCGATAAATAAACACTAGCAGCCTGTTGCCAAATCCCTGGGGGGCTTTGGCCAGCATCCAGCAGCCAGCACACGCACACAAGCTGCTGATATTTATGAGATAATTTAATACTCCCAATACCCTTAAGACCATTCCTACAGTTTCCTACAGTGTTTTAGCCAGCGTTTTAAAGAAGCTTCCGACAAAGCATTAAAAACAACTTTTCGATATAGGGGCTAGCGACTTTTATAGAAACACCTATGCGCTGCGCACGCAGAAGCCCTGCCTAGAGTTCGAATAACTAGCGGTGACCGCGTCATTGAATCAATCATTGCTCAATCCTTGAGATGAAAGTGAAGGCGTAATTATCAGTGCTGGAATAATGATTAATAGATACAGAACTTGGCCAAAAACCAGTGCAGATGAACAGGCGTGGCTGCATAAAAAGCGCACACACAACAACGCCGCGCTGTGATTCAGCGCGGCGTCAGGGACCAAGAGCAGGATTCAGGGGGCTAATGCGCCGAACGGTACCTATGGCGCCCGCAGGTTAAGCCCTGACAAATGGCGCATTTGCCCCATTCGTTGAGAGACTGGAGCATTCATTTGCGAATACTCCTACAGCTCAAACAGCTTCAACCTGCAATGCCACACGCTCGCGGCACGGGCATTCGTCCATATAGCGGTGCGCTTCGACGAATTGGCTGAACGGAAACACGGTAGTTTTCAGCGGCACAAGCACACGGTCAGCGGTCAACTGGTTGATATCACGCAACGCACGTTGCAGTGCAACCTGGTCCTGGATGATGCCCAGTTCCGGTTTTCCGGTGAAATTACCGATGCAGTGCACAAAGAACTGAATATTCTTCTGGAACGCCGCGCACGCCGGGAAGGGTGTCTGGTTACCGCCCTGCAGGCCATACAGCACCAGGCTGCCGCGCGGAGCCAGCACATCGCCAAGCAGCGACATCTGCGGGCCACCCAAGCCATCGAATACCACGTCAACGCCGCGGTTGTCGGTGAACTTGTTGATTTGCATCAGCAGGTCCTGTTCTTCGGTGACGATGACCTTCTCCGCACCGAGAGACAGCAGGTATTCACGCTCGTCACTGTTTTTGGTCGCCGCGATCACCTGCACACCCAGGGCTTTGCCCAGTTGTACGAACGAAGGACCGGCGCAATGACTGGCGTCGGTGACCAGCGCAAATTGCCCCGGTTTGACCCGGGCCAAGTCCATATAAGCAAAGTAGGCAATCAACAGCGGTGTGTAATGCACACTCGCTTGAATCGGACTCAAGACGTCCGGGTAGCGGGTCAGGGCCGAACGGGGCAGGACGATCTGTTCGCCATACACAGGGTAATCGTTGGGGCTCTCGGCCGGAAAACTGGCCACTTTATCGCCCACGGCCAGATCATCCACGCCGTCACCCAGGGCTACCACGACCCCGGCCATTTCATGGCCCAGGCCAGAAGGAAGACGTGCATGGGAAGACGCCAGGTTCTGGCGCCACAAAATGTCATACCAGCTGATGCCAATCGCTTCGACACGCACCTGCACTTCGCCCGGCGCGGGCTGTGCGGCTGCATGCTCTTCGCACTTGAGCACCTCGGCCGGACCAAACTTGTGAAAACGAATCGTGCGGGACATCGCAAACCTCGCCAAAGTAACCTCTAATGCCATGAACTCTATCTGGGCTTTCCAGGTAAGGCCACCGGTCGCCGTTAATAGTCGACATGTCTGTCATTGATTCCGCATGTGAGGAATAGACCTCAGGCGTCGTGGGAAAACTCCATTGACCTGTAGGAAAACTCAATTAGCCGGTGCAGAGTACCAGCCTTTCCCCGTAAGATTCACGCCGGGCATTGTTCCTATATGACCGCTCTCGTCAAGTTCGCTGACTCTTCCAGGACACAAGATGAACCGTAACGACCTGCGTCGTGTCGACCTTAACCTCTTGATCGTATTCGAAACCTTGATGCACGAGCGCAGCGTGACCCGCGCCGCCGAGAAACTCTTCCTCGGTCAGCCGGCCATCAGCGCGGCGCTGTCACGCCTGCGCGGGTTGTTCGATGACCCGCTGTTTGTGCGCACCGGCCGCAGCATGGAACCGTCGGCCCGCGCCGTAGAGATCTTCGCCCTGCTCTCCCCGGCCCTGGACTCGATCTCCACCGCCGTCAGCCGCGCCGCCGAGTTCGACCCTGCTACCAGCACCGCGGTGTTTCGCATTGGCCTGTCCGATGACGTTGAATTCGCCCTGCTGCCTCAACTGCTCAAACGCCTGCGCGCGGAAGCCCCCGGCATTGTGCTGGTGGTGCGCCGCGTCAACTACATCCTGATGCCGGGCCTGCTGGCCTCCGGCGAAATCTCCATCGGCGTCAGCTACACCGCCGACCTGCCGGCCAACGCCAAGCGCAAAGTACTGCGCCGCAGCCTGCCCAAACTGCTGCGCGCCGACAGCGTGCCCGGCTCCTTGAGCCTGGACGACTTCTGCGCCCGCCCTCATGCCCTGGTGTCGTTTGCCGGTGACTTGAGCGGCTTTATCGACGAAGAGCTGGAAAAACTCGATCGCAAACGCCACGTGGTACTGGCCGTACCGCAGTTCAATGGGTTGGGCACGCTGCTCGCAGGCACGGACATCCTGGCCACCGTGCCGGACTACGCCGCTGAAGCACTGACCTCGGCAGGCGGCTTGCGCGCCGAAGACCCGCCATTGCCGGTGCGCAGCTTTGAACTGCACATGGCGTGGCGCGGCTCGCAGGACAATGATCCGGGGGAGCGGTGGTTGAGGTCGCGGATTCAGATGTTCTTTGGCGACCCCGATAGTTTGTAACTGGGTACATAGCCCCCGTACGGCGCGGGTGGGTCGGGGAGTACGACACCGCGTTAGGCAAGCTTTGCGCACGAGCTCATGCGGGCTCCTTGTGATGGACAGACCGTCGGGAGCCGACAGCCTGCCCTCCGGAAACCTGCGGTTTACTTGCCCAGAATGTTCTTCAACGCAGCGGTATGGCCGGCCGGGTCGTTTACGCTGGACATCACTTCGATAACGGTGATCGTCTGATCGTTCATCGTCATCAACGAGGCCACCAGTAGTTTCAGGCCGTTGAAATCGTCGGTGCCGTCCAGGCGGTACATCTTCAAGCCATTCACCTGAATGGTCTTCTCGCTAGTCGTGCGAAAGTTGGGTGACGCGGCCTGCTGCTTTTCTTTCAAGGTATCCACGGCAAGGCGAAACGCAGCGTCCGGGGTGGTGCCCGCAGTCGACGCCGGACCTTCGGTAACGATGATGGCCTGCTCGCTTTTCGGATCGAAGTACATCGCGCCGCCGTTCTCGCTGTTCAAGGTGCGGGCCTCGACGCCTTTCAGCACGAACTTCAGCTTGCCGCCTGCCAGGGACACCGATTGCATGTCCGCTGCCGCCATAGCGGTTTTGTCAGGCAGCGCAGCAACTGCCATGGAGGCCGCGCCGCTCAAGGCAGCAAGCACGCACAAGGAACGGGTCCAGCCCAACAGCACATGTTTCGACATTAATAGCGCCTTTGTTTTCAGGCCGTCGAATACCGACGGCCTATCCTGCGAACAGCCTAGCTTAGTTGCCTGCTCACTTGCCCAGGATGTTGTTCACCGCCGCAGCGTGTCGCTCATATTTGCGGTCAGCATGGGGGTTGATACTTTTCGCGAAGAGCACCCGGTTTTAGGGGGTCGTGTTGGGGTATAAGTCAGTTCGATAAAAGGCAGTACCCCTATGTCGCGCTCAAACAGATCCATTCAGGCAGTACCTCTGTCAGGCGTTTTGTTTCAGTTGCGCGAAGTAACGTTCCACTTCGCCGGACAACCAATGGGAGAATTCGCGTTGTTTGTCTTGCGAACTTTCCCTGGGTGGCCACACCAGCCAATAGGGGTAGGCGTACGGCGCACTGACGTCACACAGCTGAACCAGCTCGCCCCGCTCGATAGCGTCATGTACCAGGCTGCGCCGCTCCAGCGCGATGCCTTGCCCCAGGCGAACGGCTTCCAATACCAGGTTGGAATCATTGCTGCATAACCCCTTGCGCGCGTCGCCCATCTTGACGCCGGCCGCTTCGCACCAGGGCAACCACGATTCAGTGTTGTAGATGATCGGGCTGTCGATGATTTCTTGCGGCGTCTGCGGCAGGCGTCCGCCATTGAAATGGGGAGCGGCAACTACCACGACTTCATCGTGAAACAACAGTTTTTGCTCGACGCCCTCCCAATCACCCTTGCCCATGCGGATGCCGATATCCACCGACTCCTGATGCAGGTTGGAAATTGTCAGGCTGGCTTGCAGGCGAATGCTGATATGCGGGTAAAGCTGCTGAAAACCCGGTAGGCGCGGTATCAACCACGACCGGCCGAACGACGGCAGAACCGCCACCACCAACTCCCCCATCTTGGGCTGGGCCTGGATCAATCGAGTGGCCTCGGCGATGTCGCCCAGGGCTTTACGAATCTGCAGCGCATACAGTCGCCCATCCTCGCTGACACGCAAGCCCCGCCCTTCGCGCACAAATAGCGTCAACCCGACAATCTCCTCCAGTACCTTGATCTGCTGGCTGACAGCTGAATGCGTGACGTGCAATTCCTTGGCGGCGAGGGTGACGCTTCCCAACCGGGAAGTGGCTTCGAAACTGCGCAGGCAGGTCAAGGGAGGAAATGCACTCATGTAAGCCAACCTAACCTTTCTCGGTAATATTTATCGATATTTTGCGGCCCGAACACAGGCTAAAGTAATCTCAAATTAACAATCCTGCCAGCCACAGGGTCTTTCCGCGCCACCCTCACCTCGCGAACTGCGAGCTACTGCTCAACCTGTACAAGTACCTCAAGTATCCCCATTGAAAATTACCCTGACGTAAATGGAGGCTTCATGAAACTGGTCGGCATGCTGGACTCGCCCTACGTGCGCCGCGTAGCAATTTCCCTGGATCTTTACGGCGTCGATTTTGAGCATCAGCCACTTTCGGTATTCAGCACCTACGAACAATTCGCCAGGATCAACCCGGTGGTAAAGGCGCCCAGCCTGGTGCTGGATGATTCAACCGTGTTGATGGACTCAAGCCTGATTCTCGATTACTTCGAAGCGCTGGCTCCGGCTGATAGAAAGCTGTTGCCACAGCCAGCCAGCGCGCGAGCCCAGGACCTGCAATTGACGGGGCTCGCCCTGGCCGCTTGTGAGAAAACCGTACAGATCGTGTACGAACATAACCTGCGCCCCGCAGAAAAACTCCACGAGCCCTGGCTCGACCGGGTAACCGGCCAGTTGCTGGCAGCCTACTCGGCCTTGGAAAAACGCCTGGCCCATGCGCCGAATCAAGCCCTGACGCAAGGTGCCGTCAGCGCGGCAGTGGCCTGGTCTTTCAGCCAGTTCAAAATCGCCTCGATGGTTGACGCCGAGGCCTTCCCGCACTTGCAACTCCATGCCAGGCGTCTTGAGGAACACCCAGCCTTCAAGCGATACCCCATCGAATAAGCGCCCTGCAACGTACCGCGATCAGCAACACCTTCACGCCTATCGGCACCGGCCGTGACGCGGATGCAAAACCCGTGCGCCTGCAAGGCTCAGTCAGTTCTCCGGCAAGCTGACAGCGCCCGGCTGAACCTCAGCTGAAGGCAATGGTTATCGGGCTTAAAGCGTTTGATAAATACCCGCGCCTATTCAGATCATGGCAAGCCTGTTTCGCAAGGCTTGGCCGCTGGTATTCAACCTTCAGGAATATGCCGTTGACGTTCCCGATTCCCCAGTGTCTTTCAGCCCTCGTGTTAGCTGCCGCTGTGCTGGTAACGCCGGCTCTGGCGGCAAGCCATGCCGAGGGTTTTGCCAAAGACGTAACCGGCGGTGGCCAAGTTGCGGCCGTGCGCCCCGCCACACCGGCCGCACTGCAAAAGGCGCTGTGTGCAAGCTTCGACCCACGGGGCAACTGCACCGATGACACCCCGCGCGTCATCGCCCTGGACCATACGTTTGATTTTCGCGGTTCGGTTGTGTCCGACGGCAGCGCCACGGTCACAGAGGCCGGGTGCATGGCCAACGCCTGCCCCCACGGCGGCGGGCAATGGGCAATCGACGGCGCCAACCATTTTTGCCAGTCGAAACCGCCGGCCACGGTGACGTATGACAAGGCAGGGTTGCAGCGTTTGAAGATCGGTTCGAACAAGACCCTTATAGGCATAGGGGCTCATGCCGGTATCCAGGGCATGGGGTTGGTCATCGGCAGCGCCTGAGTGGCGATGACTACCGCCCTCGGGATGCTTCTGTGCTGGAGGCGTTCAAGACCTATCGTCAATACCTTGTTGCACCGCAGCCAGCCGACATTGCGCGAATTGCAGTGCGGCGCGATGCCGGTGCGGGCCACCTGGATTTGGCTAGCCACTGATGCGATGTCTACTGCTGCTCATGCTCTGCTCACTGGCGAGCCCTGCCTTCGCCGGTTCTGATCAATCGGCAACCATAAATCAGTCACCCCGCAGTTGACAGCGCGCGGCTGTTCGGCACAAGCGCCTTCTTTGACTATCTAGCGCAGCGGGTCGACGTGTTCGACGAACTCGGCCTGGAAACCCGCTCACCCTAAAGCCGTGTCTAAAAACATCATCACGGCAAATCCGAGCATCAAGCCGAGGGTCGCGGGTGTCTCGTGGCCATTGCGATGGGTTTCGGGAATAACCTCATGTGACACGACAAATATCATTGCGCCCGCTGCCAGCCCCAGGGCGACGGGATAGCCCAAGGCATATCCACTTGAAATGCCCAAGCCCACCACAGCGCCTATTGGCTCCATCAATCCAGAGCCGATGGCAATCAACATCGCGCGATACGCCGAGACCCCGGTGACACGCAATGCAAGCGCCACCGCCAAGCCTTCGGGTATGTCCTGATCGCGATGGCCGTGGTCAAGGGCACCCCTACTTTGAGGTCGCCATCGGCAAAGCTGACACCGATGGCCATACCTTCCGGGAGGTTGTGCAACGTAATGGCGAGTACAAACAACCACACCCGATTGAACCGTTCGGTATGCGGGCCTTTACGTCCGCTTTGCGAATGCTCGTGTGGAACAAAGCGCTCCAGGCCAACCATGAGCGCGACGCCCAGCCCCAGCCCTGCCACCACTACGCAGGCAGCCAAGACCTGATTACCCGTCATTGCCTGTGCGGCATCGATACCGGGAAGAATCAAAGAAAACGAACTCGCGGCGAGCATCATCCCGGCAGCAAAGCCGAGCATGGTGTCTTGAGTGCGTGAGCTGATGCTGCGTAGCGCTATCGCTGCGATTGCGCCTAAAGCCGTCGCGCTGAACCCGCTCAGGCCACCCAGGAGGGCAAAACGCAAATTGGACACATCGGCCTTGAACAGGGCGCTGTATCCGCAGACCAGCAGCAGTAGCATCACACTCAGGATCGCCGCCCAGAACAACGCGCCCGCCCATCCAAGCTCGAACGCACGACTTAAATGGCCACGCGAGGCTGACTGCGCGGACGTAGACCTATCAAGCATCGTTATCTCCTCGGTGGCGGGCGTATCGTTGAGGGTTCAATCACGCACTGAGTCGCTGTCATGGGATTTTACCGGCGGCTCCAAAGTTCCAAAGCGTTGCCCGCCTTTACGTTGTTCCGCCACTGTTTATAACGCTGCGCGTCGAACGGGCTGTTGGCACTTCACACGCGCACTTAAATGCTATCAATCTAATATTGCAGACGTTAATAAAGTTAGACGAAGCGGCACTGTTGCGCGGCGCTTGTATAAGTTTTTTCACCGAGTCGACCGTTCGTCGCCAATTCATCTCATTGCTCAAAACGTTTTCGCGGGCCGCGTTATCGGAGTAGATATCCATTAGCGAAGTGGATAACTAGCGAAACGACAACTCACCGATGGAGAAATACCATGACGACGAGTAATAAGAACCCGGGCAACTTCGCCAATGATCCTCAGAAAGCATCGGAGGCGGGAAAGAAAGGTGGCCAAGCGTCCGACGGTAACTTTGCAAACGACCGTGAGAAAGCGTCGGAAGCGGGCCGTAAAGGTGGCCAGAACAGCCATGGCGGCGGCCGTAAGTCCTCATAGCAAAGCGGCCCAGTCGCCCTCCTAGTTATCAAAGGGAATAAACGATGCGAACGACAGTGGATGGCCAACAAAGCGATTTTTATCGCAGATCGGTTATGGAAAGGCACGCTGAGACAAACACAAGCGGACGTTCTCATACGACGGCGAGTTATGAATACCAGCGAATGCCAGAAAGAACCGAAGTAACAGTAGGTGTTTCACACACACCCTCCCTTGTGCGAAAGGCACTTATAAGCAGTGCACACACAGTTGTTTAGTGTGGCTTTCGTAGCATTAAAGCGACGTAACCTAACCCACATAGCAACGAGGTAAATCAACATGAGTACTCAAGACAAGCAAGGCCAAATGAGCGTCAATGAAGCCGGTAAAAAAGGCGGCGAAGCTACGTCCGCTTCTCATGACAAAGAGTTCTATCAAGAGATCGGTAGCAAAGGCGGCCAGAACAGTGGCGGCAACTTCGCCAACGACCGTGAGAAAGCTTCTGAAGCGGGGCGTAAAGGTGGCGAACACAGCCATGGTGGCGGCCGCAACAGTTGATGTGCTGGATGCAGGGGAGCGGCGCTCCCCTGTCTTTATGGATGAGGGACACCATGCCTTTACACATTATCAACTTTACCGGACCGATCACCGCGTCGACCTGCAGCCAGCTTATCCAACAAGCCTCGCTGGCCGTGCAGCAAGACGCCTCTGGCCTGGTCCTGAACATTGCCACCATGGGCGGTGAATGCAGCTACGGTTTCACGATGTATAACTTCCTGCTGTCACTGCCGATCCCGGTACACACCCACAACCTGGGCACCGTGGAATCGATGGGCAATATTATTTTCCTGGCCGGTGAGCGCCGGACCGCCTGCAAGCACAGCAAGTTTCTGTTCCACCCGTTCCATTGGCATTTGCAAGGTTCTATCGACCATTCGCGCATGTCCGAATATGCGATGAGTCTTGACTACGACTTACAGTTGTACGCACGCATCGTCGCCGAGCGCACGCTGGATGCCGCCGAAAAACTGGAAACCGAAAAATACCTGATCGCCGCGCCGCGCATTCTCGACCCGCCGAATGCCATGACCGCCGGATTGATCCATGCCATCGAGCTGCCTGTTATCAAGGCAGAGTTCGTGAGTAGTTTCATACACTCCTAGTTATTCAGAGGGGAGCACGGCAATGAGTAACGGAACACGTCCATCATTATCGAGTACCGATAAGTGTGCCGTATGTTTCTCAGCGCGCAGCCTGCTCACTTAGAACCTCCAGAACTCCTGTTTTGCCCGTACTCAGTACGGGCTTTTTTTTGCCGACTGATAGAGGCCCTCTGTGGGCTTGAACCCGGTCAATCATCTTCGTGCAAGTGAGCATCCGCGCAAGGTAATCGCCCCGACTCTCCGCCGGCGATTCGTTCCGCCTGATCAATACCGCGTTTGAGCGCATCCCGCACTGTCCATTCAGCGCCCGGCAATTGTTGGCTGCGCTCGGCAACACACTGCCCCGTAGCGGTATAGACGCAGACCAACACTTCTATATCCGCGTCCGTACGCTCTCGCGCCCTGACTTCGATATGACAACCGTTTTCCACCTCTTGGGTAAAACACTCTTCTTTCAATTGCTTTTCGATCCAAGTGTTGTAGGCATTACCTCGAATAAACATAAGTCATCTCCCGCATCGTTAGTTGGCCGGCCGTTACGTGAGACCTGAATCCTTATCCGGGATTCCGTATTTTTTTGCACGAGATTCGAACAAGCGCTTATACAAAAGCACCCGCGTTTCGCTTGTTAAGCCGTTCGTCAGGCGAAGTAACAAATTGTTAAACCAACCCTTCACGTCCAATTCAAATTGTTCGGGTAAGGGGTTTTAACACGCACAGCGTCAGCGGTTCGCTTGAATGACTTGGGCATACAAGCGCAACGCACTCATCGCGGATATTTATCAACACAGGAGCACGGCATGAAACGCGCGAGTTATGGCCTGGCCTATATCGCCAGCCTCTTCTTATTAACCGGCTGCAATCTGGTGGTGTTCAACCCAAAGGGCCAGATTGCAACCGACGAGCGCAACCTGATTATCCTCGCCACCGGCCTGATGTTGCTGGTGGTCGTGCCGGTGATCGTGCTCACGTTCGTGTTTGCCTATCGCTATCGCGCGACCAACAAAAAAGCCCGTTACTCGCCCCGTTGGGCCAGTTCGCACAAAATCGAAGCCGTGGTGTGGGGCGTTCCGTTGCTCATCATCATCGCCCTGGGATGGGTGACGTGGGAAACCACCCACGCCCTCGACCCCTATCGCCCGCTCGACTCCGACAAACAACCGCTCAATGTTCAGGTGGTGGCCACTGACTGGAAGTGGCTGTTCATTTACCCCGACCTGGGTGTCGCCAGCGTGAACGAGCTTGCCCTGCCGGTGCATACGCCGGTGAGCTTTACCATCACGTCCGACGCCGCCATGACCTCCTTTTTCATCCCGGCCCTGGGCGGGCAGATCTACGCCATGGCCGGGATGCAGACCAAGTTGCACCTGATCGCCAACGAGACCGGCGAGTTCAGAGGCATTGCCGCCAATTACAACGGCCCCGGTTTTTCCGACATGCACTTCTCCACGCTGTCACTGAGCGACACCGACTTTCAAGCCTGGCTGACAAAGGTCAAGGGTGCGCCGACGCAGCTGGACCACACCAGCTATGCGCAATTGGCCAAGCCTAGCACCCGGCACCCGGTGACCTATTACTCGGCGGTACAGGAGCGGCTGTTCCTGGACATCGTCGACAAATATGAAGGCATGAACAAGGCCGACAAAACCCAGCGCCGCCAGACCCGGTTGAACAGCACCGGCGAGCGCGCGGATCACTACCTGGTGCAGGAGCGTTAACAATGTTCGGGAAAACTTTCGTGGGAGGCGATCCCAACAAGCGAGCCCATTGTGATGTACACGCTCGCCTTCGTTGGGCTGATCGGTGTGGCGTTGGTGGGGTCGATTACCTGGAAACGCAAATGGGGTTATTTGTGGCGCGAATGGTTTACCTCGGTGGACCACAAGAAAATCGGCTGCATGTACATCATCGTGGCGCTGGTGATGCTGCTGCGCGGCTTCTCCGACGCGATCATGATGCGTACCCAGCAAGCCATGGCCGCCAGCGGCGGGCCAGGTTACCTGCCACCTGAACACTACGACCAGATCTTCACCGCCCACGGCGTGATCATGATCTTCTTTATGGCCATGCCTTTCGTGGTCGGCTTGATGAATATCGTGGTGCCGTTGCAGATCGGCGCGCGCGATGTGGCCTACCCGTTTCTCAACGCGCTGAGTTTCTGGCTGTTCGTGGTCGGCGCGGCACTGGTCAACATTTCGCTGGGGGTGGGCGAGTTTGCGCGCACCGGCTGGGTTGCCTATCCGCCGTTGTCCGAGCTGGGTTACAGCCCCGGCGTCGGCGTGGACTATTACATCTGGTCACTGCAGATATCCGGCATCGGCACGTTACTCACGGGGGTGAATTTCTTCGTGACCATCCTGAAGATGCGCACCGAAGGCATGACCCTGTTCAAGATGCCCGTGTTCACCTGGAACGCACTGTGCACCTCGGTGCTGATCCTGGCGTCGTTCCCGATCCTGACCGCCACCCTGCTGATGCTGACCCTGGACCGTTACCTGGGCATGCATTTTTTTACCAACGAAGCCGGTGGCAACCCGATGATGTACGTCAACCTGATCTGGGCCTGGGGGCACCCGGAGGTGTACATCCTGATCCTGCCGGCGTTCGGGGTGTTTTCCGAGATCGCGGCAACGTTCAGCAGCAAGCGGCTGTTCGGCTACGTGTCGCTGGTGTGGGCAACGATCGCGATTACCGTGCTGTCGTTCATCGTGTGGTTGCACCATTTCTTCACCATGGGCTCGGGCGGTAACGTCAACGCGTTCTTCGGCATCATGACGATGATCATCGCCGTACCAACCGGGGTAAAAATCTTCACCTGGCTGTTCACCATGTACCGTGGACGGGTGCGCTTCGAGACGCCGATGCTGTGGACCCTGGGCTTTATCGTGACGTTCAGCATCGGCGGCATGACCGGCGTGCTGCTGGCCGTGCCCGGCGCCGACTTCATGCTGCACAACAGCCTGTTCCTGATCGCTCACTTTCATAACGTGATCATTGGGGGCGCGGTGTTCGGCTACATGGCCGGCCTGACCTATTGGTTCCCCAAGGCCTTTGGTTTTCGCTTGTACGACAAACTGGGGCGTATCGCATTCTGGTGCTGGCTCATCGGCTTTTATTTCGCCTTCATGCCCTCGTACGTGCTGGGCTTCATGGGCATGACGCGCCGCCTCAACCACTTCAACAACCCGGAATGGCGGCCCTGGCTACTGCTCGAACTGGTGGGCGTGGCGATTATCCTCTGCGGTGTCGCGTCCCAGGCCCTGCAACTGTTTGTCAGCATCCGCTACCGTCATCGCTATCGCGACCTCACCGGCGACCCTTGGGACGGCCGCACCCTGGAATGGGCCACCGCCTCTCCGCCACCGCTGGTACAACTTCGCCGAGCAACCCAAGGTCAGCGACCTGGATGCGTACTGGGGCATGAAGGAACGCGGCGTCAGCACCCTCAGCCACACCGACTACCGAAGCATCCACATGCCGCGCAACACCGCTTCGGGCTTGGTCATCAGCCTGTTCGCACTGGTCTGCAGCTTTGCCCTGGTCTGGCATATCTGGTGGTTGGCGGCCTTCGGCCTGGTGGCATCGGTGGTTGCATTCGTGGTGCGCAGCTACGACGAAGACACCGATTACTTCGTGCCCGCGCAAGAGGTCGCGCGCATCGAAAAGGCACGCCCTGAAAGACCTGGCAGAGGCTTGACCCATGTCCAACATCATCATCGAAACAGACGTTGCGCATACCCACGAACAAGGGCACGAAGACGCCGGTTCCCTGAGCCTGTTCGGGTTCTGGATCTACCTGATGACCGACTGCATCCTGTTCGCCACGTTGTTCGCAGGCTATGCCGTGTTGCGCGACAGCGTGGCCGGCGGCCCTTCGAGCGTGGATATTTTCGAACTGCCCTATGTGCTGGGTGAAACCATGCTGCTGCTGTTGAGCAGCATCACCTACGGCTACGCGATGCTCGCCATGAACCGTGGCCAGCAAGCCCAGGTCCTGCGGTGGTTGGGGCTCACATTTGTGCTGGGTGCGGGCTTTATCGCCATGGAGTTCAACGAATTCCACCACCTGATCGAAGAAGGCCATGGGCCGGACCGCAGTGCGTTCCTGACCGCATTCTTCACGCTCGTGGGCACCCACGGCGCGCACGTGCTGACGGGGTTGATCTGGATGGCGGTGCTGATGGCCCAGGTCTATCAACGTGGCCTGACCAACACCAATGCCACACGCCTCAGTTGCCTGAGTTTGTTCTGGCACTTTTTGGACGTGGTGTGGATCTGCGTGTTTACCGTGGTCTATCTGTTAGGGGTGGTGTGAAATGTACAAACAAAGTTCGATTCACAGCAGCGCCGGTACAAGCCATGGCAGCAGCCGTTCGTACCTGGTCGGGTTCCTCGTTTCGGTGCTGCTGACCCTGGTCCCGTTCGCCCTGGTGATGTTCCCGTCACTGCCGCGCACCGTTACCGCATGGCTGGTGGTGTCGCTGGGCGCGATACAAGTCATCGCCCACCTCAAGTACTTCCTGCACCTGGACACGGCGGCAGAACAACGCTGGAACTTGATCGCATTGGTTTTTTCAGTGGTCATCATTTTGCTGCTGGTGGGGCTCTCGCTATGGATCATGGACAATATTCATCACAATATGCTGGCGCACTGAAACACTGGATAGGGCTACTCAATGTCGGGGTTCAATTGACGAAGCCCGGCATCATTTTCGGTAACCTCGCGTCAGTGCTCGGCGGTTACTTCCTGGCCTCCAGCGGTCATTGGGTGGCACCGTTGCGTTTGCTGGCGACCCTGCTCGGCACCGCGCTGGTGATCGGTTGCAGCTGCGTGCTGAACAACTGCGTTGACCGCGACATCGACCGGCGCATGGTGCGCACCTGTCACCGGGCGCTGGCCCTGCGAGCGATCACGGTGCCCAGCGCCGTAAGCTATGCCCTTGCGCTGGGCATCGCCGGCTTCAGTTTGTTGTGGGCTGCCAGCAATGTGTTGGCCTGCATCCTGGCGATGGTCGGCGTGGTTATCTACCTGGGGGCTTATACCTACTGGTTGAAGCGACGGTCGCATTGGGCAACCTTGATCGGCAGCCTCTGCGGGGCGATGCCGCCCGTTATAGGTTATGCCGCGGTCACCGGCCGGTTTGATGCCACGGCGATGCTGCTGATCGCGGTGTTCGGCTGCTGGCAGATGCCTCATTCACACGCCATCACCGTGATGCGGCGCGAGGATTTTCGCGCGGCGCGCCTGCCCTTACTGACGCTGTCCCAAACCCACAGGCAAATACAGGCGTACATGCTGGCCTTCCTGGCCAACGCTGTGTTGCTGGGTGTGGTGGCCCAAATGAACGTGCTGTATTTCACCGTGGTAAGCGGCCTTAGCGCTTACTGGCTGGCACTCGCCAACAGCCCTGTGCGCCTGATTGATCCGACACGCTGGGCACGCACGTTATTTGGTTTTTCGATTCTGCTGATACTGGCTCTGGATCTTTCGCTGGCGTTGAACAGCGGGCGCCAAGGCTCACTTTCATGCGGGGTGCAGGCGCCCGCCATCATGCGGTCGGGCGCCTGACGCAACGTCAGCGCTTGGCCTCTTCATCGGGGGCCGCAGAGCGCTGCAGAAACGCTTGGGTGAGCTCGGGCAAATGTTCGCGCAACCAGTCAGCCATGGCGACTTCCTGCGGCAGGATCTTTTCACAGGCCGCTTTGGTTTCGGCGTCACCGGCCTCCTGCGCGGCCGCGATGAGCACCGTGTAGCTGGCGATCTCCATATTTTCAAATACGTAGCCGGCCATGGCGCCCTTGATGACCTCATCGCTCATCAGTGAGCCACCGACCGCCTGCCCGAACGCCATCAACTTGCCGCCGATGTCTTTGAGCGTCGAGGAGCTGCCGCCCAGGCGCGTCAGGCATTCGTCAATCAACCTCTGCTGGTCGAGAGTCTCTTCTATATGCTGGTCGATGCGGGCCTTGAGCCGTGGGTAGTGCTCCAGGCGCTCGGATTGTGCCTTGAGCATTTTTTCGGCCTGTTGCTCCATCGCATGCGCATCGCGTAGCCAGTCGAGCAGGTTTTCCTGTGGAGTTGCCATGTCGTTAATCCTCGTCAAAAAATGCTGAACCGCCGCACGCCGGCAAGCGTGCGGTTGCCTTGAGTCAAATGGCAGGCTTGGGCGGGATACCCGCCCCCAGGTCAGCCCCGGTAGTGGGGTCGCTGGCGGGGTCCGAGAGCGTGCGGATCTTCATCGCACTCAGTTGCGCTTCCTCGTCGGCGTCCAGTTGCACCGTGGCCATGCCGTCGCCGCCATCCACCGCGGGTTGCGGGTTTTCCACGAACGTCCATTCTTCGCCCTGGTTCCAGGGCCCGCGAACATTCCCTCGCCCTGCGACATGTTGAAGTACACCTGGGTGAACTCAGGCATGCCCGGCAACTTGCCTTGGGGAAATTCGGCTGAATCGCATGCAACGCCTTTTCAAAGGACAGTTGATGCGCGATCTCGCGCGTCATCAGGAAGCCCAGCGCCTCCTTGACGCCCGGGTCGTCCGTGACGTTCATCAGGCGCTCATACACGATTTTGGCGCGGGCTTCAGCGGCAATGTTGGAGCGCATGTCGGCGGTAGGCTCACCGATCGTGTCGATATAAGCCGCTGTCCACGGCACTCCGGCGCTATTGGTCAACGGCGAACCGGCGCCATACAGCAGGCTGGTGATATGCGAGTCATTGCCCGCGCCGTTAAGCGCGCGATACAACTCGCCCTCCTCCTCCACGCCCTCGGCCATGCGCCCCTTGGCGCCCTTGTTGAGCATCACGATGATGGATCCCACAACCTCCAGATGGCTGAGCTCCTCGGTGGCGATGTCCATCAACAGGTCTTTGCGCCCCGGATCGTCCTCGGCCAGCGCTTGGGTGAAATAGCGCGACGCTGCCGCCAATTCACCCTGAGCGCCGCCAAACTGCTCAAGCAAAAGGTTCGCCAACCCCGGGTTAGGCTCGGCCACGCGCACGGTGTATTGAAGTCGCTTGTTATGTAGAAACATGAACAAATCTCCTCAGGCTTATTGAAAAGGAGACGGCCCCTTGGAAGGCGCGCCTACTTTTATGTGAAGCGAGCACCCAGAGGAAATTTCAAAATAAAGCGACGCATTTCGACCAGTGGTTATGTGCTACAGGCCAAGCGAAACGGCGGCCCTGGCGTGCCGAGTGCCGTCAGCGTTATCGCTGATTGAACGCCTGTTTGGCCGCACCTTCTAATGCTTGCACTGCCTGAACCTGGCAAGCGCCCCCCATGCACACCTCGATCAATCGACCATGGAAGGTATCCGAAATGAACCACGCCACACTCCACGTACTCTGCCTGACTACCGCCGTTACTCTGCTCACAGCCTGTGCCGGCAATAACTCGGCCTCCAATGTCGTGGCGCCTGGTAAGGCGAAATCACCAACCCTGCAATCTCTCGACGCCGGGGCGGCGCTGCTCCAATCGCGCCCGCCCATCGATGCGCTGAACGCTTACCTGGACGGCTTCCACTTTTATAATGGCCACCCCGACGTGCAAATGGAGGCCCATCATTACTGCTCGGTGCTCAACGAAGAAGTGATCCAGTGCGTGATCTACGACGGCAATCGCAAGGATGCAAAGTTGATGGGCGTGGAATACATCATCAGCGAACCATTGTTCGGCACGCTGCCGGCCGCTGAAAAAGCGTTGTGGCACAGCCACGTGCATGAAGTGAAATCAGGCCAGTTGGTCGCACCCGGCATCCCCGAAACGGCCGAGCACGCCCTGATGGAAAAACTCGTGCATACCTATGGCAAGACTTGGCACACCTGGCATACCGACCTCAACAAGCGTCTGCCGCTGGGTGTCCCTCAGCTCATGATGGGGTTCACCGCCGACGGCCAGGCCGACCCGGGCATGGTCGCCGAGCGCGACCAGCGCATGGGCATCGACAGCGCCGAAAAAAAGCAGGCGCGCATCGACATCGTCGCGCCGCCGATCGCACCCGGCGCCGACGCATGGCGCCAGGGCACTGTCATCCAGATCATCGACCCGACCGCAACGGCCCATCAGCATTGAACGCGGCGCTGGCCATCCGAGCCTGCCCGGCACGTCAGTCGATCCAAGGGAACAACCGGTCGCGTGCAGCGTCATCATTAAAAACGCGGGGCATTTGGCCCCGCTATCGCGCATAAAGGATGGCAATCATGTTCGATAAAAAACCCCGCTACATCGTCAGTTTCATCCACGACAACCAGCCGCAAAGCCGGACGCTGGAGCATGACAGCGACAGCCTCGCAAAAACCGCGCTGACGCTGAACGGCTTTGGCTATCGCTGGTTTCGATGCCACGGTTCAGAACCACAGCAAAACCATCGCACCGACCAGCGCCAACACCGCGGATAACGCCGACACCTGAGTGGAGGTCAGCGCCAGCGCGCTGTCGCGGGAGCGGCCGACGAAACGGCCGCGAGTGCGGTGCAGTTCAGCGCTCAGCGGTTGGCACAAGTTGTCGCCGTGGTCGCCGCTCTCATCTTCCTGGCTCATTTGGCCCGGATAGCACTGCCGCGCGAGCATATGATCGAGCAGCCCCGGGATCAGGCAACTGCCGACAATCGCCTTGATGCTTTCCATGCCCAGCCACAACTCGCGCGGCGTGCGCCGCACCACACTGAAGATCGCCCGAGCGGCCACGTCGGGGTCGTGGATGGGTGGCACCGGTTGCGGGCGTTTGTCGAGTTTGTTGCGCGCCCAGTCGAACTGCGGCGTGTTGATCGCCGGCAACTGCACCATGCACACACGAATGCGACTGCGCTCGTGCAGCAGCTCACAACGCAGCGCGTCGGTAAACCCGCGAACGGCGAACTTGGCGCCGCAATAAGCCGATTGCAAAGGAATGGCGCGATAGGCCAGCGCCGAGCCCACCTGGATGATCACGCCGCTATTGCGCGGGCGCAGCAATTTCAAGGCGGCCAGCGTGCCATTAACGGTGCCCAGGTAAGTGACGTCGGTGACGCGGCGGATTTCCTGCGCGGTGAGTTTTTCAATGGGTGAGAACGCCGTGACCATCGCGGAATTTACCCACACCTGCAGCGGGCCCAGTTGCGCCTCAAGCGCAAGGGCCGCCGCTTCAAGCGCCTGCGCATCGGCCACATCGACACTTATCGCCGTGACCGCCTGGCCGTACTGCGCCAGCTCTTCGCGCGTTGCCGCCAGAGCGGCCTCATCGCGTGCCAGCAGGCCGATGCGGTAACCGGCGGCGGCGAAACGATGCGCCGTGGCCCGCCCTACCCCCGCGCTCGCACCGCAGATCACCACCAGGCCGTTGTTCTGCTGATCCATTGCCACCTCCCACACGTTTGTGACGTCGCCTGCCCTCAACAAAATGGACGATAGGCAAACGCCGACAGTTCGATATTTTTGGAGGCCATGGTCGGCGCAGCGCCTGTGCAGCCGCTTACCACACCGCGATATGTGAGTCGGCCCTGGGCTCGGTGCCGCCGCACAGCACGCCGCTGAGCGGATCGCGCAGGATGATCTGCCCACGCCCGTAGTCGGTCAGGTCGCTGTCGGTCTGCACCTTGTGCCCGCGCCGTGCCAGCGCATTGACCAGGTCGCGGGAAGCGCCATGTTCGATGCCGACCTTCATGTCGCCCAGCCATTGCCAGCGCGGCGCGTCCAATGCCGCCTGAGGGTTGAGGCCGAAGTCCACCAGGTTCATCACCATTTGCACGTGGCCCTGGGGTTGCATATAGCCGCCCATTACGCCGAACGGCCCCAGCGCCTGACCACCCTGGCTGAGAAAGCCGGGGATGATGGTGTGGAAGGTTTTCTTGCCGGGTGCCAGGCAATTGGCATGAGTGGGGTCAAGGCTGAATTCCTGCCCGCGATTCTGCAGGGCGATGCCGCTGTCGGGCAGCACCACGCCGGAACCGAAGCCGTGGTAGTTGCTCTGGATAAACGAGACCATATTACCTTCGGCATCCGCCGTGGCCAGGTACACCGTGCCGCTGGCATGGGGGTCGCCGGGCTTGGGAGGCTGGGCCTGTTCGCCAATCTGGCCACGCCGGCGCGTGCTGTAGTCGTCGCTGAGCAGGTCGGCCACCGCCACGCGCATATGCGCAGGGTCGGTGATGTAGTGCAGGCCGTCGCTGTAGGCGAGCTTCATCGCTTCCAACTGACGATGCCAGGTTTGCTGGCTGTCGCGGTGGTCGAAGCTGAAGCCTTCAAGGATCTTCAACGCCATCAGTGCGACCAGGCCCTGGCCGCTGGGCGGGATTTCCCAAACGTCGACGCCCCGGTAATTGATGTGGATCGGCGCGACCCACTGCGCGCGGTAATCCTTGAGGTCGCTGGCGCGCAGGTAACCACCGCTGGCGCGCGAGTGCGCATCCAGGCGCTCGGCCAGGGCGCCGCGATACAGGCTTTCGCAGCGGGTGGCGGCCAGTTCTTCCAAGGTGCGGGCCTGGGCCGGGTTGCGAAAAATCTCCCCCGCCTGGGGCGCACGGCCGTTGATGAGGAACGTGTCGAACCAGGCCGCCAGCACGTCATCGCGGTGCGGGCTGAATTCGTTCAAGGCCAGCTGCCATTGATGGGCAACCACCGGTGACAACGGGAACCCCTCGCGCGCCAGGCTGATGGCCGGCTGCAGTAACTCGGCAAACGGCAACTTGCCGAAGCGTTGCGACAGCTCAGCCCAGGCCGATGGGCAGCCCGGCACGGTGACAGGGGTCCAGCCGTACAGCGGCATCTGTGGGTGCCCCGCCGCCTTGACCGCCTCGATACTCAAGCCCGCCGGCGCATGGCCGTTGCCGTTCAGGCCGTGCAACTGGCCCTTGCACCAGACCAGGGCAAACGCGTCGCCGCCCAGGCCGCAGCCGGTGGGTTCAACCACCGTAAGCGCCGCCGCCGTGGCAATGGCGGCGTCGATGGCATTGCCGCCGTTCTGCATGATCTGGATACCGGCCTGGGCGGCCAGTGGTTGGGAGGCGGCGACCATGCCGCGTCTGGCAAACACACTTTGGCGTTGCGACGGATAAGGGTATTCGTGAGCAGAGAATTTCAACATGGCAAAGGCTCTTGAAAAAGGGTCATAACACGCGGCTGAGAAACGCCCGGGTGCGCGGATGGCTGGGGTGGCTGAAAATCTGTTCCGGCGGCCCCTGTTCGATCAGCTCGCCCTGATCAAGCACCACCACGCGGTCGGCCACTTCACGGGCGAAGCCCATTTCATGGGTAACCACCACCATGGTCATGCCCTCCTCGGCCAGTTCTTTCATCACCTGCAAGACCTCGCCGACGGTTTCCGGGTCGAGGGCGCTGGTGGGTTCGTCAAACAGCATCGCCTGGGGCTTCATCGCCAGCGCACGGGCAATCGCCACCCGTTGCTGCTGGCCGCCGGAGAGCATCGACGGGTAATGGCCGGCCTTGTCCGCCAGGCCGACCCGCGCCAACAAGCCACGCGCCTGCTCCAGCGCCGCCGCGCGCGGCACGCCGAGCACCTGGATCGGCGCTTCGATGATGTTCTCCAGCGCCGTCATGTGCGGGAACAGGTTGAAGCGCTGGAACACCATGCCGATGTCGCGGCGCTGGCGGGCGATGTTGCGCTCCGACTCGCGCACCAGGCTGCCGTCGCTGCGTTCGCGATACCCCATGGCGCGGCCATTGACGCGTATGCGCCCGCCCTGAATGTCTTCAAGCAGGTTGATGCAACGGATAAAGGTGGTCTTGCCGGAGCCGGAGGCACCGATCAGCACCACCACTTCGCCGCGCCGCACTTGTAGGGAAATGCCCTTGAGGATCTGCAACTCGCCGAACGCCTTCTGAACATCCAGGGCCTCAATGATCAGCTCTTCACTTTGGTGCGCCATGCTTAACGTCCTCTCAGCAATTTGAGGGTGCTGCGACCGAACATGCGGCTGGCGGCCGGCGGTGGCGCTGACGGTCGATCGGACTGGCCGAAGCGGTGTTCGAGCCAGCGCTGGAAAAAGCCCCACAGCGTGGTCAGCGTGAGGAAATACAGGGCCACCACCAGGTACAACTCGAACACGCGAAAGGTCGCCGAGGTGATCATCTGCGTGCTGAGCAGCAATTCCTGCACGCCGATCACGCTGACCAGCGTGGTGTTTTTGAGCATCACGTTGAACTCGTTGCCCAGCGGCGGTACGATCACCCGGAACGCCTGGGGCAGCACGATGCGCCGCATCAATTTGGCAAAGCCCATGCCCAGGGAACGCCCGGCTTCGTATTGGCCCTTGTCCACCGCGCCGATGCCGGCGCGGATGATCTCGGCCATGTACGCGCCTTCATTCAGGCCCAGAGCAATGATCGCCGCCTGGATATTGCCGGGGATCATCAGCCCGAACAGCTCGATGTCCTCGAAGCGGAAGATCCCGCCGGCCGCCAGCGCGGTGTACAAAAACACGATCTGCACCAGTAACGGCGTGCCGCGCATCAGCCACACGTAAAAGCGCACCGGCAGGTGCAGCAGCGGGTTCTTCGACAGGCGCAACAGCGCCGCCCCCAGGCCCAGCGCGCAGCCGAGCAGCATCGCCAGCACGCTGATCAGGCACGTCAGCCACAGCCCGGTGAGGTACACCCCACTGGGCTGCAGCAGGTACTGCCAGAACACATCCCAATTGAAATTCATCGTGCGGTTGCCTCAGTCGAGTGTGTCGCTGCTGACATGCCATTTGTTTAGCAACTGCACGTAGCTGCCGTCGCTGCGCATGTCGCTGATGATCTGCTGCACGGCGGCGCTCAGTTGCGGGTCGTCCTTGCGCATGCCAAGGCCTGTGAGGATGCGGCTGAACGCGGGCACGCCTTCCTGGAACAGGTCCGGGGCCATCGCGGCGTAATAGCCGGCGGTTTCCACGGTGGTGCCATAGGCATCGACCTGGCTGATGCGCAAGGCCTGGAAGGCATCGGTGTCGGTGTTGTACACCACCAGTTTCATCGGTGGCTTGCCGGCCTTGGCGAGGCTCTCGTTGTGGGCGTCGAGCAGGGTCTTGATGGTGGAGCCGTTGAGCACCGCCACTTTGTGCGTGGACAGGTCATCCAGGGTCTTGATGCCCTTGGGGTTGCCCTTGGGCACCACCACCGACTGGCTGGAATACATGTAGTTGACGATGTCGATTACCTGGCGCCGCTCGGGCTTGTCGAACAGTTGGTCGACGATCATGTCGCACTGCTGGGCGAGCAGCGCGGGCACCAGGCCGGAGAACGGAATCACCCGCCACTGCACCTGTTTGTCGCCCAGGCGTTTGGCGATTTCCAAGCCCAGGTCAATGGTAAGCCCACGCGGTTTCTGGGCTTCGTCGAAGGACACCAGGGGCGGTGAATCCATCCCCGAGCAATAGGTGAGTTTGTCGACTTTTTGCAGGCGCTCCGGCACCTGCGGTGCGGCAGTTACCCATTGGCTGCAGAAAGCGAGAGAGATAGCCACCAGCAAGGCGCGGCGTTGTTTATGCATGACCAGACACTCCAGTTCGTTGAATAACGGGGCAGGACACAACGTCAAAACACGACAGCTTTCTTAGTGTTCGGATTGCAGAAATTGAATCAGCGCCGGCACCGTGCCTTCGATGTGCTCGCGCACCACGGCTTCGGCGCGACCGGCGTCGCCGGCGCGAATCGCATCAAGAATCACGGCATGTTCCTGACGCGCGCTGAGGGGTTTTTCGCTGTGCTGCAGCCACAAGCGCATGGGCGCCTCCACCAGCGAATACAGCGCCGATATCTGCTTCATCAGGCGCGGGCGGCCGCTGAGGCTGCACAGGTACTCGTGGAAGGCGCGGTGGCAGCGGACCCACGCGGCGCTCTCGTCGCGGTAGTCATCCATTTCGTCCAGCAGACGCTCCAACGCGGCCAGTTGGCGCTCACCGATGCGCCCGACGGCAACCCGCACCGCCAAGCCTTCAAGAGCGCTACGCATCTCGAACACCTCGTGCAGTTCTTCGATATCCAGGCCACTGACAATCGCGCCGCGGTTGGGACGCAGGGTTACCAGGCCCTGGGCATCCAGGCGCCGAAACGCTTCGCGCACCGGCATGCGGCTCATGCCGATCTCGCTGGCGATGTCCTCGGCGATCAACCGATCACCTTTGCGGTAGCGGCCGCCGCAGATGGCGTCGAGCAGGAAGTTGTAGGCCTCCTCCTCGGCAGTGAGGGGGCTGTCGACGGTCAATGTAAGCGGGAGCAAATTGCATGGGCGGGATCTCTGTATTTTTGTATCCAATTATCCACGGATACAATAAAGCAGAATCTGTGCCAGCCGACCCAGCGCCGCGTTAAGCGGCTGATTTGAATGGATTCGTTCGTTTATTCGCAGCAGAGATGGCAACCGAAGGGCGCGCTACGTGCTACCTAATGGCACAGCGACTGCCCGTTTCTGTGCCGCAAAGTAGCGGGTGAGCGCTGGACGGGCTAGCGCAGTTAGCTCGCGAGTGGGTCGCCTTTTGGGGTGTCGCCCTGCAGGAAAAACCGATTGCGGCCCGCCGCTTTGGCGCGGTAAAGCGACTGATCGGCGGCTTCGACAAACCCGAGCACCGGCTGCAACTGCGCGCCGGTCGCCGTAGCAATGCCAATGCTCACACTCACGCGCGCAAACGGGCTGCCCGGATGGGGAATGTTTTCCTGGTGCAGACGGTCGAGTATCAATTGCGCCACCACCTCTGCGCCCTGGCTGCCGGTCGCGGGCATGATGATTGCCATTTCCTCGCCGCCGTAACGTGCGACCAGGTCAGACGGGCGTCGCACACACGCTTGCAATAGCGTGGCGACCGCTTGCAGACAGGCATCGCCGGCAACGTGGCCGAGCGCATCGTTGAACCGCTTGAAGTGATCGATATCGATCATCAGCAAGGCCAGCGGTAAACCGTCGCGCTGTGCCCGGCGTGCTTCCACCGCCAGTGTTTCATCGAAACAGCGCCGGTTCGCCAGGCCGGTCAGCGCATCCTTCATCGCCAACAGTTCCAGTTGCCGGTTCGACTCAAGCAATTGTTGCTGAGCGATGTGCAACGCCGCTTCCGCGAGGGTGCGTCGGCGTATGTCCAGCAGCAGGAGCCAGCCGATCAGCCCGGTCAACCCCAAAGCCCCGCCACCACCACCGCCGATAGCGCCGCCTCGGTGCGCCATGCGGCGAGCGCTTCGTCCTTGCCCAACGCCACGGTGGTGATCAGTGGCAAGGTTTCGCTTTGCGAAACGCATACAGCCGCTCCACGCCATCCAGGCTGGAGGTGTACGAGGCGGTGCCAACGGATTGCTCGACCAGGTATTTGGCATAGATCGGCGACTTGGAAAAGTTGCGGCCCATGTCCTGCTCGCGGAAGGGATAGCGCACCAACAAGGTGCCATCGGTGTAGGACAAACCAATGGCGCCGTCCCGGCCGACGTCAATTTTGCCAAACACGCGCAAGAAATTCTCCACCCCCAGCGTCACGGCCACCACCCCGGCGAACTGCCCCTGAGCGTCATTGAAGCGACGGCTGATGGTGATCACCCACTCCCGATTGGAACGGCTCTGGATCGGCGGGCCAATAAACGGCTCACGGCTGGGATCGTCGCGATGGTGAATGAAATAAGCACGGTCGCGGCTGTTGGCCCCCACCGGAATCGGCCGGTTGGACGACATCAACCAGCGCCCCTGATTGTCATAGAGCGTGATGCCACTGAGCTGCGGCATCAAGGGCAGCTTGCGGTTGATCAGCGCACTGATTCGCTGGATCTGCGCCGGGCCATCGCCTTCGGTTTCCAGGCGCTCGACCAGCCCGAGCAACAACAGCGAGCTTTGCCGCACGACGCCTTCGGTGTAGGTGTTCAGTGCCTGGGTCAGGTTCAAGCCATGAACGTCTACCTCGGCCAGCGCCCGCTCACGGGACGACAGGATTTTCCAGACTGTCAGCGAGGTCAGCGAGCAGCCAATCATCAGCAGCAAGAGCATTACAAGGCGGGTATCACGCTTCACATCAGTACCTTAAGGAAGTCCGGTTTCCATTCCAGCCATCATTTGAACATCGGCACTTTACGGTGGCCACGTGTTCCCAGGCGCGAGCATACAAGCAGTGCGACGCGGCCGCAGCAACAGAGTGCGTGCTCGCACCCCCTTATTGATCGGGCTCAACGCATGCTCCAGGCCAAGCGACGCCTGACGTTCAGTCAGCTGCGTCGTTATCGGACGAGGGCACGCGGTCAATCCCGGAGTGCCGTTGGCAGGCTTGGCGCTGTCCTCGCCCGCGGGAGGACGGCTCTCGGGGTGGTCCCAATCGGTTGTCGCGTTAGGGTCTTCGTCACGGCCGGCAGTACCGATCACGCAGCCGTCTTCGTTGGGTGTGCCAGCTTCTTCAACGGGCCGGTACTGTTGGTTGGATGGCTCATGTTTCATGGAAAAATCTCCAGTTCACAGGATAGGAACCCGTTTGGAGCGACCGCTGAAGACCAAGTGCAACGAAAAGGACGAATGGCATGGGCGCAATGCCTTTAACCGGTGACTACTGCGGCCATTGTTCAAGCAGTATCGAAACGAATTTTTCCGCCGCCGGCGACAGTGATGCCCCGCGCCGGTAAACCAGGCCCAACGAACGGTTCACCACGGGTTCGATGAGCGGCACGCTGACCAAGGTCGGGTGATCGTGGGAAGGCATGGCCAGGCTTGGCATCGCCGAAACGCCCAGCCCGGCTTCCACCAGGCCCAGCGACGTCGAGAGGTGTTGCACCTCGTAAAACCACTGCGGGCGCCAGCTCAAGCCAGACAAGGCGTGATCCAGCAGCATGCGGTTGCCGCTCAGGCGCCCGACTCCGATCAAGCGGTAATCGCTCAGTTCAGACCAGGTGACCGACGTGCGCCCGGCCAACTCATGATCACGCCGGCAGGCCAGCACGAACGGCTCTATCACCAAGGGTACGAATTCGATATCCGGGTGTTGGCCACTCATCATGTTGATACCGAAATCGGCCTCCCCGCGCAGCACCGCTTCAAGCCCCTCGTTGGCGCTCAAGTCCAACAGGCGGATGCGGATTTTCGGGTAGCGCTCGTTGTACAGGCGAATCACCGACGGCAGGAAATAGAACGCGGCCGTCGGGATACACGCCAGGGTGACCCGGCCGATCTGGCGCTCGGCGAGTTCGCGGATGTTGAGAATCGACTCGTCGAAGTCATCCAGCAGGCGGCGCGCCTTGGGCAGAAAGTCGCGGCCGACGCTCGTGAGGCTGACCTTGCGCGTGGTGCGATCAAGCAATGCGGTGCCCAACCCTTCCTCGAGTTTTTTAATGCGGCGGCTGAGCGCGGGTTGCGACAGGTGCAATGCATCGGCGGCTTCGTGGAAGCTGCCCAGTTCGGCGATCTTCACGAAAGATCGAATATCGTTGAGCTCATAGTCCATGGCTTTTCTCATCGGCAGAGGGCGACGGGAGGTAATTTAGCGCACATTTTTCATTCGTCAAACGCAATAATCCTGTCAATCTTTGCATTGGAAACATTTCTGAAAGCTTGAGACTCTTGCCTCCAGAGCATCAATTACCTCGATTGATCAACAAGAGTCAGTCCCATGCAAAGAATTCCCCTGTGTGCTGATGCGCGGTGGCACCTCCAAAGGCCCGGTTTTTCTCGACTGGGATTTGCCGGCGGCCATTGAGGCCCGTGACGAACTGCTGCTTAACCTGATGGGCTCCGGCCACGAGCTGGAGATCGACGGCATCGGTGGTGGCAGCCCGCAAACCAGCAAGGTGGCGATTGTCAGCCCGTCGCTGCACCCGGACGCAGACGTGGATTACCTGTTCGTTCAAGTGATGGTGTCGCAACGCCGGGTCGACAGCGCGCCCAACTGCGGCAATATGCTGTGCGCCGTCGGCCCGTTCGCTATCGAACAGGGCCTGGTCAAAGGCACGCCGGGGCGCACCCGGGTACGCATTCGCAACGTCAACACGGGCACCTTTATCCATTCCGAGGTGTACACACCGGAAGGTAAAGTCAGTTATGAAGGCGACACCGCCATCGACGGCGTGCCCGGCACCGCAGCACCGGTGCAATTGACGTTCCTCGACGCAGCCGGCAGCAAGACCGGCAAACTCTTCCCCACCGGCAACACGCAAGACGTGATCGAAGGCATCGCGGTGACCTGCATCGACATGGCAATGCCGATGGTGCTGATCCAAGCCAGCCAACTGGGCAAGCGTGGCGATGAAAGCCCGGCTGAACTGGACGCCGATAAAGACTTCCTGCGCCGCCTTGAGTCATTGCGGCTCAAGGCAGGCCTGGCCATGGGCCTGGGCGATGTCAGCGACAAAGTGATTCCCAAGCCGGTACTGGTTTCGCCGGCCAAAGCCGGCGGTACGATCCAGGTCCGCTACTTCATGCCGCATAACTGCCACCGCGCCCTGGCCATTACCGGCTCGATTGGTTTGGCCACCGCCTGCGTGGCAGACGGCAGCATCGTCGCGCAGATGCTCGGCGGGGTCAGTACGCCGCGCCTGGAGGCGGTGCGTATCGAGCACCCCAGCGGCGGGATTGATGTTGTATTGTCCTACACCGGCGTCAAGGGTGAGACCATCCAGGCTTCCGTCGTACGGACCGCGCGCAGGCTTTTTCCGGCTACGTCTATGCCACGGACTCGCAGCGCCTCGCCGGATAATCTCGGCGGCCGTTGGCATTTTTGCATCCGCACAATTCTAAAAATGGGTGATGCCATGAAAGTTGTTAAATCGCTCTACTTCCAGATTCTCTGCGCCGTGGTGTTGGGCATCGTGGTCGGACACTTCTGGGCCCAGCAGGCTATTGCCCTCAAACCGCTGGGTGATGCGTTCATCAAGCTGATCAAGATGATGATTGCCCCCGTGGTGTTCTGCACCATCGTCACCGGCATCGCCGGGATGAGCGACAAACGCTCGCTCGGCCGCCTGCTCAGCAAAACCATGCTGCTGTTCTTCGGGCTCACGGTGATCAGCCTGGTGATCGGGCTGGTGGCGGTGTACGTGCTCCAGCCGGGTGC
Source organism: Pseudomonas sp. S3_A03 (assembly GCF_054668275.1). Lineage (NCBI taxonomy): Bacteria > Pseudomonadati > Pseudomonadota > Gammaproteobacteria > Pseudomonadales > Pseudomonadaceae > Pseudomonas > Pseudomonas sp. S3_A03. Next base: position 1,050,057 of record NZ_CP162753.1, on the reverse strand, counting down.
CGGCATGAACATCGACCCCAGCCAACTGAGTACCAAGGGCCTGGCCCAGTACACCGAGTCGGCCGCGAAGCTTGGGGTGGTGGAGTTTTTCATGCACATCATCCCCGACACCTTTATCGGTGCCTTCAGTAAAGGGGAAGTGCTGCCGGTGCTGTTTATCGCGGTGTTGTCCGGTTTTGCGTTGTCGTCACTGGGTGAACGTGGCAAGCCGGTGCTCGACGTACTCGAATCCGCCTCGCACATGGTGTTCAAGATCTTCGCCTACCTGATGCGTTTTGCGCCGGTCGGTGCTTTCGGCGCCTTGGCGTTCACCGTCGGCCAGTACGGCATCACCTCGCTGGGCTCGCTGGCCAAGCTGATCATGACCTTGTACATCGCCTGCGGCTTCTTCGTATTCGTCGTACTGGGCAGCGTTTGCCGCGCCAACGGTTTCAGCCTGTGGAAACTGCTGCGTTACTTTCGCGAAGAGTTCCTGGTGGTACTCGGCACGTCGTCCACGGAACCCGTCATGCCGCGCATGCTGGAGAAACTCGAAGCGCTGGGGTGCAAGAAAGGCGTGGTGGGCCTGGTGCTGCCCACCGGCTACTCGTTCAACCTGGACGGCACGGCTATCTACCTGTCGCTGGCGGCGATTTTCATTGCCCAGGCCTGCAACATTGACCTGAGCCTGACGCAGATCATTACCATGCTGGCGATCATGCTGCTGTCCTCCAAGGGCGCGGCCGGCGTGACCGGCAGCGGGTTCGTGGCACTCGCGTCGACCCTGACGGTCATTCACGACATCCCCTTGGCCGGCCTGGCGTTGCTGATCGGCGTTGACCGCTTCATGTCTGAAGCGCGGGCCCTGACCAGCCTGGCCAGCAACGCGGTCGCGACGGTGGTGATGTCGATGTCTGAAAATGCCTGCAACCGCGAAACGCTGGCGCGAATGCTCGACGCAAAGCCCGATGCGGCCCAGGCAGAAGCCTGGGAAGACCTGAAGGTCGCCAAACGCGTCTAGCGCCAACCGCAAACACCTACCCCTGACTTGACCGAGCCCCCCTCCCCGCCAGGCGCCATTGTGCCGCCTGGCGGGCAAGGGCCCGTGCGCCTCGGCGTCAGCCATTCTTACGATAACAACAAGAGACTCGTCCTATGCTCGCTTTCCTTGGCCTGGCCATGGTGGTCGTATTCACCGTCCTCATCATGACGAAGCGGTTGTCGCCGATCGTCGCGCTCACCGTGGTGCCCATCGTCTTCGCGGTGATTGGCGGTTTCGGCGGCACCACCGGCAAGATGATGCTCGACGGCCTGAAAATGGTCGCGCCGTCCGCCGCCTTGCTGCTGTTTGCCATCCTGTTCTTTGGCCTGATGATCGACGCGGGGTTGTTCGACCCGCTGATCCGCAAAATCCTCAAGCGCGTCAACGGCGACCCGATGAAAATCGCGGTGGGCACGGCGCTGCTGTCATTGCTGGTGGCTCTGGACGGCGACGGCACCACTACCTACATGATTACCTGCGCGGCGATGCTGCCGCTGTATAAGCGCATCGGCATGAACCCGATGATCCTGGCGACCATCTCCATGCTGTCGTTGAGCATCATGAGCGGCATGACGCCTTGGGGCGGCCCCGCGACCCGGGCCATCGCCGCGTTGGGCCTGGATGCCGGCGAATACTTCGTGCCGTTGCTGCCAACGATGATCGGCGGCGCCATGTGGGTGGTGTTCACCGCCTTCATACTGGGGCGGGCCGAGCGCAAGCGTATCGGCAACGTGCAACTGCAAAGCGGTGGCGGCGATTGCTACATCAACGCCATTCTTGAAAACACCCTCACAAGCGTCCGAAACTCGCCTACGTCAACCTGGCGCTGGTGGTTGCAGTGATGGTCGCGCTGGTGATGGGCCTCATGCACTCGGCGATCCTGTTCCTGATCGGCTTCGTGCTCGCGCTGATGATTAACTACCCGCAATTGGACATTCAGAAAGAACGCATCCTGGCGCACTCGGGCAACGCGATGACAGTGGTGCTGCTGGTATTTGCCGCCGGGATCTTTGCCGGGATTTTTTCCGGCACCAAGATGGTCGACGCCCTGGCGCAGACCCTGGTCGACTGGATTCCGCCGTCCTGGGGCCACCTGTTTCCGCTGGTGGTCGCGATCACCAGCATGCCGCTGACCTTCGTGCTGTCCAATGACGCCTACTATTTTGGCGTGGTACCGATCCTGGCCAATGCCGCGGCGGCATACGGCATCGACCCGGTGGAAATTGCCCGGGCCTCGATCCTCGGGCAACCGGTGCACCTGATGAGCCCGCTGGTCGCCTCGACCCTGTTGCTGGTGGGCATGGTCGACCGTGATATCGGCGACTTCCAGAAAGCCACCGTCAAATGGGCGGTGCTGACCTCCCTGGTGGTGACCGCGCTGGCCTTGCTCACCGGGGCCATCAGCCTGTTTACCTGATTCATCTCCCTGCAGCCTTCCAGCGCGCCTCGCTTACGAGGCGCGTGTTGCCCTGTACGCCGAATAACAACAACGAGACGTTTGCCATGAACCCTATGTATACCCGTCGGGCCCTTTTTTGCGCGTTCGGCCTGGCCCCCCTCGCCGGTGCCAATGCCGAAGGCTTTATTGATGACAGCAAGCTCAAGCTGCAACTGCGCAATGTGTATTTCAACGAGCACTTTCGCGACGAACACGGCATGAGCGCACGGGCCGCGAGGACGGCAAAAAGCGAGCGCACAGAATGGGCACAGGGTTTCCTGCTGGACTATCAGTCCGGGTTCACCGCAGGCACCCTCGGTTTGGGCGTGGATGCCCTGGGGCTCTATGGCGTCAAGCTCGATTCAGGGCGCGGTCGCAGCGGCACGGGGCTGATGCCGGTGCATGATGACGGCCGCGCGGCCGGTGAATTTGCCAGCGCCGGCGCCACCGTCAAAGCCCGGTTCGCCAAAACCACCGTCAAGTACGGCACCCTGCTGCCCAAGACCCCGGTGCTGATTTACAACGACGCACGCTTATTGCCACAGACCTACCAGGGTACCCAGGTCACTAGCACCGACATCGAGAACCTGATCGTCACTGGCGGGCACCTGGACCGCTTCAAGTTGCGCGACTCCACCGACAGCGTGCCGATCGTGCCGGATGGCTACAGCGGCGAAAAGTCAGGGGACTTCAACTACGCCGGCGCCGAATACAAATGGGGCAAGAGCACCCGCCTGAGCTATTTCTACGGCGAACTCGAAAATTTCTACCGACAGAACTTCGCCGGTATCCAGCACGACCTGCCGTTGGTCGGTGGCGTGCTGACCGCCGACCTGCGCTACTTCAACAGCGTTGATAGCGGCTCGGCGTACGCAGGCAAAATCGACAATGACCTGCTCAGCGGTCAATTGTCCTACGCAATCGCTGGGCATACGCTCGGCGGCGGCTACCAGACCCTGCGCGGCGATGCCGGTTTGCCCTACATCAGCGGTGCCACCGTGTACTCGTTCAGCAACGCCGGTATCGGCAAGTTCATCGAGGAGGACGAGAAGACCTGGATGCTCAACTACGGCTACAACTTCGCCGCCGTCGGCGTGCCGGGCCTGACCTTCTCCGCACGCTACCTGAGCGGCAATGACGGCAAGTCCACCACAACAGTCAAGGAATGGGAGCGTGACGCCGAGCTGGCCTACGTTGTGCAGGCCGGCACGTTCAAGGGGCTGGGTGTGCGCATGCGCAACTATGTCTACCGCTCCGAGTTCTCACGGGGCCGCGACAGCAACCGCCTCTACCTGACCTATGACATTGCCCTGTGGTAGTTCAATAAACGATGGGCTTCAGGCGTTTTTGCCCACTGGCCGGGGTCGCGTTCCACCCCCGGCCAACCGATCAGCCAGCTCAGGTTGCTTGTGCACTTAAACGCGGCGCGTCGACCAGAACAGCCACTATCTCGCCAGTATTTACGCAGCGGTTTTCTGCGCTAGCCTTGTCGTGTTCCGACTTCTTGCCCCGGTGAATTAATGGACAGGTTAACGAAAGCAGAAATTGAAGCGGCGCTGTCGGCGCGCCTGCCCAACTGCGCGGTCAAATGCGCGATCAACCCGGACAGCAGCCTGTCGGTTACGGTGTTGGCGCATGATGCCGAGCAGTTCACCATCGCCAATATCCAACGCGCGCACTATCACGGCCCATCGGGAATCAACCGGCTCACCCGGGAAATACTCGAAGAAATGGTCATGTCCAGGCAGTCGTCCCGACGGTCATCTGCGGGGTAATGGTTTCAAGGCCGGGCCCCGCTCGTCGAAGCGCTAAGCCTGTTCACCTGCCAGGGCCCGTTGATGAAAATGCGCCAGCCATTTCAAGGCATGCTCCGATGCGGCCTGTTGAACGTGCTCACGCCCGCCCATGAAGCGCTCTTTTCGACTGAACACACTCAGCCCGCGTCCGGTGCGAAAGGCCCACGCAAAACACACGGTGCCGGGCGGGATGCCGTCAACCGCGTCCGGGCCCAGTAGCCCCGTCGTCGCGATGGCAACATCCGCTGGGCTATCGCGCAGAGCGCCGCAAGCCATCTCTTGAGCCACCTCGCAACTGGTCAGGTTGAAGGTTTCCAGGGTGTACGCGCGTACGTTCAATAAGCGTTGTTTGGCTTGCGGCGAATAGACCACGTAGCCGCTTTCGATGCATGAACCCGCGCCCTCGACCTGCGACAGCAACGCGATGATTCTGCCGGCCGTGCATGACTCGGCCGTGGTGATAACCAATTGATTATGTTTAAGGTAATCGATGGTGGACGTGGCTACCGACATGCTCATGACTCCTGCGCGAAGGGCGTTTTCCTGATTGATTCTGGTAAAGCCCGGCGGGTTTGTAAAAAGAATTTCGAGATTTTGCTGCGGTCTACAAAAGACCACAACAGAGGGATTCCATCATGAGCTTCACCAAATTTTGCCAAGCACTTTCCAACCGGGCCGGCAGCCCAAAAACCTTCGTCGTGGCTGTAACGCTGATTGCCGTCTGGGCGCTCACGGGGCCGTACTTCCACTACGACGATACCTGGCAACTGATCATCAATACCTCGACCACGATCATCACGTTCTTGATGGTTTTTTTGATCCAGAACACGCAGAACCGCGACAACGACATTCTGCATTTGAAGCTCGATGAGTTGATCCGTGCCACCAAGGAAGCGCACAACACGGTCTTGTCCCTGGATAAGCTGGGCGCGCAAGAGCTCAAGAAACTGCGCGAGCAGTACAGCGCGCTGGGCCAGAACGACCCCGCTGGCGAGAACCTGCCCAAGGCGCGGGACGACGCCGCAGCGCGGGTGACCAACCACGATCAGCAACATTGAATGCCAGCCTCCTTCGGTCATTTGAATTGAACGATCATTTGCAGGCCCGCCTCTATCGCAGGACCAGCGAACGGAGGATGCCTTCATGATTGACTCAGCAACCGGAATGAGACCTGGCGAACGCTACGCAGTAGAGAACCAGGAACGAACGAAGAACTTTGGTGGTTTTTCCTGGATGGAAAATATTACCTGGGCCCGGAACTGATGACGGCGGTCGGCTGGCTGGAAGGCCAGACGTTTATCTACGACGAACTCGATGCCACAGGCGAGCCGGTGTTCCCCGACCGCGTTGCCGGCACGGTCGAAGACCTGACCCTGGTGTTGCACGATGGTGCTCGGCTGAAGCTGCGCCCGGTGCCGGTGCACGCGCCGCAGGATCCACCGGCCCCAGCGCCGGTCATGCAAAAACACCACGGCCGACTGCACGGCAAAACGGTGGTGATCACCGGTGCCTCCAGTGGCATCGGACGCGCCGCCGCCCATGCATTTGCCGAGCAAAACACCCGCCTGGTCCTGGCCGCCCGCGACCAGGCGGCCCTGGACGAGGTGGTCGAGGAATGTGCGGTGCGCGGTGCCGAGGCGATTGCGGTTAAAACCGATGTAACCCGCAACGATCAGATGCTGGCCTTGGCCGAACAGGCCGCTGCCTTTGGCAATGGCCGCATCGATATCTGGATCAACAATGCCGGTGTCGGCGCGGTGGGCAACTTCGAAAACACCCCGCTGGAAGCTCACGAGCAGGTGCTGCAAACGGACCTGCTGGGTTACCTGCGAGGCGCCTACGCGGCATGGCCTTATTTCAAGGCGCAGAACAGCGGGATCCTGATCAATACACTGTCGCTGGGAAGCTGGGTCGCCCAGCCCTACGCCGCCGCCTATTCAGCGAGCAAGTACGGCTTGCGGGGCTTGACGCAAGCGCTGCGCGGCGAACTGGTGGGTTTCCCGGACATTCACGTCTGCGACATTTACCCAGCGGTGATGGACACTCCGGGCTTTCGGGACGGCGGCAACTTTACCGGCCACGCCTTGAAGCCGCCGCCACCGGTGTACGACCCCCATCGTGTGGCGCAAGCGATGGTGGCCTGTGCGCTGCAACCGCGCAAAAGCACCACCGTGGGCGCTGCCGCCACCGTTGCTCGAATCGCCAACTTGGTGCTCCCGGCCTTCCCGCAACTGTCCGGTTGGCTTACCCGCTTCGGCCTCAATCGCAGCCCCCGCTGCGCGACGTCGTCGGGCAATCTATTCGCTCCTGCCACCGGCGAACGTCGCGTCGAAGGGGGCTGGCGACAAGCCGGCCATCCACCCTATTGGCTCGTGGCCGCAGGCGCCGCGTTGCTGGTCGGCGGCTTTGCGGTGGCGCGCAACTATCAAGCGAACCATAAGCGTCGCCCATAAATCAGGGGGCAACCGCCCCCTCCTTTGTTATTGGAGGTACCCGCATGTCTTACGATTACCAAGGTTCTGCCAGTGTTATCACCGCGTCACGCCATCTGGGAACGCCATCGGATGAATGTCTGAATGCCGACGTGGGTATCCACCTGAGCCGCTCAGAGAAACCGACCATTGCCACCCTGAAGTTCGATGCGCCCCTTCAGTGGCCGGGCAACCCTAACGTGGTCACCGTCAACCTGCCGGATGGCACGTCCGTCAGCGGTGTCATCGTCGACCTGCAACGGCCGGCTGAAGGCCCGGGCTGGGTAACCTTCACGGTGGATGACTGAGACATTCCCGGCCCTGGATAAGCCCGCCGGCTCGGCCATCGGTTTGTCGAACAACTTTTGAATCTTCGTGGGCGCCAAACATCTGTAGTTCATGAGCATAAGGAGGTCTCGTGAAACACAACTTATTCACTATCCGGTATCAGCTCCATGGTGAGCCCAAGTCCTTCATCGTGCGTGCGGCGCAGATGAACAATGCCCAAGCATGGCATTGGGCCAGTTGCGATGCCGGTGTGGCAGTCATACCCAGGTTTGGTCAACACACCCTCAAGCGTGTGTCCAAACCGATGGCGGAAAAATATGGCATCACGGATGTGCGCTGGAGCGGCTCCGAAGAGATCCAGTGGGCGGAGGGCCTCACACAATGAACAGCCAGACTCTTGATTACACGACCAGACAAATGTGGGACGAGGAGATGGCGCACAACGCCAAGATGTTTTTCGAGGCCGACCGACTGGACGCACAGGCGTACCAGATCATCGAGTCCTACAGCGGCGATGCGGCGACCTGGGCGCGCTTTCTCGAGGCCAAGAAAATTGCCGACGCGCAACGCACCGCAGCGTATCGAGACTGGATGCGCGTCCGACGCGCGATGCGCAACAAGTGAGCGTCAGCCCTGCGCAAGGCAGGGCTGAGAGTCGAGGCCCCCGACTCGGGATCTTTCGAAGGACCACCAGGGGCCACACCGCCCTGATCGACGTGCGCGTCAGCTGGGCGGTCGGCCGCTTCGTCTTGCGGTGTACCGTTTCGTTTAGCCGTTTCGGGACGCACCTTTTGCTCGGGTTGCGCCTGGTTGCGGCGTGTTCGCTGATTCATCCTGGCACCTGCCTTTTATTTCCGCCCGCCTCCCGGCAGTACGCCGGCCAGCACTTGCTTGGCGGTTTGTACAATGACGCCCGCTTCATCCGGATCGCCTTTGAGCAACGTGGTGGCGAATTTCTTCGCCTGCTCCAGTTTGATATGCGGCGGCAACGGCGGCACGTTGGGGTCGGTCTTGAACTCGATCAACACCGGCACTTGCGCGGCCAGGGCCTGCTCCCACGCGGCGGCCACCTGCTCCTCGCGCTCGACAAAAATGCCCTTGAGCCCAAGCGAAATCGCAAACAAGTGGTAGGGCACATCCGGGATAGCCTGCGAAGCTTCGAACTTGGGGTCGCCTTCCATCACGCGCTGCTCCCACGTGACCTGGTTCAGGTCTTCATTGTTGAACACCGCACAGATCCATTGCGGGCTTTGCCATTGCCGCCAATATTTGGCCACCGTGATCAGCTCGGCCATGTTGTTCATCTGCATTGCGCCGTCGCCCACCAGGGCAATCACGGTGCTGTGCGGATGAGCGAACTTGGCTGCGATGGCATAAGGCACGGCCGCGCCCATGGAGGCCAGGCCGCCGGACAGCGAACATTGCATGCCACGACGAATCTTCAGGTCGCGGGCAAACCAGTTGGCGCATGAGCCCGAGTCGCTGGTGATGATGGCGTGGTCGGGCAAGCGCGGCGACAGCTCGTGCACCACCCGTTGCGGGTTGATCGGCGTGGCCTTGGCCAGGGCACGTTTCTCCAGGGTTTTATCCCACGTGGCACGCCAGCCCTCGACCTGCTTGCGCCATTTGCGCGAGGTCTTGCGCTTGAGCAAGGGCAATAACGCCGAAAGGGTTTCGGCGGCATCGCCGAGCAGGTTCACCTCCATGGGATAACGCAGGCTCAGCATGTCGGGTTGCAGATCAATCTGCACGCCACGCGCCTGGCCTTCCTGGGTAGGAACTCGGCATAGGGAAAGCCCGAACCGATCATCAGCAAGGTGTCGCACTGGGTCATCAGTTTGTAGCTGGGCTCGGTGCCCAGCAGGCCGATGCTACCGGTCACCCAGGGCCAGTCATCCGGCAACACGGCCTTGCCGAGCAACGCCTTGGCCGCACCGGCGCCCAAGGCATCGGCGACGGCAAGCACTTCATCGGTGGCGGCCAGCGCACCGGCGCCGACCAGGATGGCGACCTTCTCCCCGGCGTTCAACACCTCGGCGGCGCGCTGCAGGTCGGCCTCGTAAGGCACGATGCGCGGCTTGGTATAACCCACGCCGGAATGCAGGGTGCCGTGGGCCCTGGCGGGCGGCTCATAGGCCGCCTCCTGCACATCGTTGGGCAGGATGATCGCCGTCACCCGGCGCTCGCCGACCGCCGTGCGTACGGCCCGGTCCACCAAGTGGCGCACCTGCGCGGGCACCGTGGCCTGTTGCACGAATGCCCCCGCCACATCCTTGAACATCGAAACCAGGTCCAGCTCCTGCTGATAATGGCCTCCCAAGGCTGCCCGCGCCTGCTGCCCGACAATGGCCAACACCGGCATGTGGTCCAGGCGCGCGTCATACAGCCCGGTGATCAGGTGCGAGGCACCCGGCCCGGAGGTGGCGATGCACACCCCCAACTCGCCCGTGAACTTGGCGTGGGCTGAAGCCATGAACGCGGCCATTTCTTCGTGACGGGCCTGGATGAATTCGATCTTGCCCTGGGCCCGGCGCAAGGCGCCGAACACGCCGTTGATGCCGTCACCCGGATAGCCAAAGATACGAGTCACGCCCCACTGGCTGAGCCGCTCGACCAGAAAGTCGCCTACTGTCATCGTCATCGGATGCCTCGCTGATATCAGAGAATCGGTTTGCCACCCGTTACGCCGTAGCGTTCGCCGGAGATGTAGCTGCCTTCATCCGACGCCAGCAGCACATAGATAGGCGCCACCTCGACCGGTTGGCCGGGGCGTCCCAAGGGCGTACTGCCACCGAAGTGTTTGATCGAGTCTTCGGTCATCGTCGATACGATCAGCGGTGTCCAGATCGGCCCGGGCGCTACGCTGTTGACGCGGATCCACGCTTGCCAAGCATTTGCGCCAGGCCCGCGGTGAAGTTGGCAATCGCGCCTTTGGTCGCCGCGTACGGCAACAAGGTAGGGTTGGGTGCATCGGAATTGACCGAGCTGGTGTTGATGATCGAGCTGCCCTCGGCCATGTGCGGCAGCGCGGCCTTGCAGATCCGGAACATCGCCGTGACGTTGACATTGAAGGTCTTCAGCCAATCCTCGTCGGGGATGTCTTCGAGCGTCTCGTAGGTCATTTGGTAGGCCGCGTTGTTGACCAGCACATCGATGCGCCCGAACTTCTCCACGGTGTCGTTGACGATCGCCGCGCAGTGCGCCGCGTCGTCCAGATCGCCGGGCAGCAACAGGCATTGGCGCCCTGCCGCCTCGACCCAGCGCGCGGTTTCCTTGGCGTCTTCATGCTCGTCCAGATAGGACACCGCCACATCCGCGCCTTCGCGCGCAAAGGCAATGGCCACGGCGCGTCCGATGCCGCTGTCGGCACCGGTCACCAAGGCAATCTTGTTGGCCAACCGACCCGAGCCTTTATAGGTTTGCTCGCCGCAGTCGGGCATCGGGTCCATCTTGCGCTGATCACCGGGAACGGGTTGTTGCTGTGGGCTGAACGGCGGTTTTGGATAGTTGCTCATCGCGGGTTCCTCCGGGTTGTGAATATTCTTGCGAGGCCGGGCCGGAAGGGTTAGTTCAGACAAATTTGCAGAAAATCGGATAACCGTCAGGTGCATGCGCGCCGCTCGTCAGTCTGGATAAACCTTTCCAGGTTTTTTCGTCTCAACCGTGAGGTAAAGGTCGCAGGCGTTCTGTTACAGGTAGGCTTTCAGCTATATTTCATTTCCGTTGCGCCCTCCCCCACGCTTGAATTCGTACCCTCTACACACTCTTCACGTGCGCAGTTAAAAAGGTTGGCATTTATGAAGTCTGCCCCCTGCGGTCTCCGAACGTTCCGCAACGCAAGGAATTGACCCCCAGCAATCTGGATTTCCCGGTGGTGGGAATTGGCGCGTCGGCAGGCGGGCTGCAAGCGGTGAAGAGTTTTTTTGAACACATGCCCAAAGACTGCGGCATGGCGTTCGTGGTGATCCTGCACCTGTCCCCCGACCATCAGAGCGTGGCGGACAAGATCATCCAGGAGTCGACCGGCATGCCGGTCACCCAGGTCAACAGCACCATGGCGATCGAAAAAAACCAGGTGTATGTCATTTCGCCCGCGCAGTTGTTGACGATGAATGATGGCTATCTGGCCTTATCGCCGTCGGTACGCGAAGGCGGCTCGCACATTGCCATCGACCTGTTTTTTCGCGACCTGGCCGACACCCATAAAGAACGCGCGTTTTGCCTGGTGCTGTCCGGTACCGGCTCCGATGGCGCGGTAGGGCTTTCACGGATCAAGGAGCAAGGCGGCATCACGCTGGTACAAACGCCGGAAGATGCCGAGTTCGACGGCATGCCCCTGGCCGCGCTGGAAACGCAAATGGTCGACCTGGTACTGCCCGTGGTGGAGATGCCACAGAAGTTGCTGGAGCTGTGGCGCAATGCCCAAGCGATCATCCTGCCCACCGCCAATGACCCCGAGATCCGCACCATCCCGCCGGCCAACGAGCGCGATGCGGCCGTGGCGGAGCAGTTGTTGCTGGACATCCTGATCCAACTGCGCGCCAGTACCGGCCATGACTTCAAGCACTACAAGCGCGCCACCGTGCTGCGCCGTATCGAGCGTCGCCTGCAAGTGACGGCGCAACCGGACCTGGCGACCTATTACAACTTTTTGCAATCACACCCGGAAGAAACCAAGGCATTGCTGGGCGATATGCTGATCGGCGTGACCAACTTCTTCCGCGACCGCGAGGCCTTCGAAGCCCTTGAGCGGGATGTGATCCCCAACCTGGTCAAGTCCCTGGAAGACAGCGCGCCGCACCGCGAGGAAGTGCGTATCTGGTCGGCCGGCTGCTCCACCGGTGAGGAGGCCTACAGCCTCGCGATGCTGGTGACCGAGCAACTGGCGCTGGATGCCAGCAACGCCAAGATGCAAGTGTTTGCCACCGATATCGATGAGCGTGCGATTACCCACGGCCGCAACGGTGTGTATCCCGAAGCGATCATCACCGACGTGCCGCCGTCACGCTTGCGCCAGTACTTCGCCAAGGAGAAAAACCAGCACTACCGCGTGCGCAAGGAGATTCGCGAAAAGGTGCTGTTCGCCAAGCACAGTCTGCTGGCTGACCCACCGTTCTCGCAGATAGATCTGATCGTGTGCCGCAACCTGCTGATCTACCTGGACCGAGACGTGCAGCGCGACATCCTGCAACTGTTCCACTTTGCGCTGCGCCCCGGTGGCTACCTGTTCCTGGGTTCATCGGAGTCGGCCGACGGTTGCCTCGACCTGTTTGTGCCGGTGGACAAGCGCAACCGTATCTTCCGGGTGCGCGCCGGCTCCTCCGCGGTGCGTCGCGCGCCCACCATGCCGCGTGGCGGTTACCTGCGCCCGAACACCACCGCCGTTGCCGCCGCGGCGCCGGCGCCCAACAAGGTTTCGTTCGCCGATATCCACCTGCGCGCCCTGGCCAAGGCCGCACCGCCTAGCGTGATTGTCGATATCCACGCCGATATCCTGCACATGAGCGAAGGCGCGGGACGCTTCCTGCGTTATGTCGCCGGGGAAATCACCCACAACCTGCTGGCGCTGGTCCACCCCGACCTGCGCCTGGATATCCGCACTACTCTGTTCCAGGTCCAGCAATCGAACACCTGCGTGACTTCGCGCAAGGTTCGCATCCAACGCGAACAGGGCACTTACCTGGTGGACATCAGCGCCCGCCCCTACCGCGACGAGGCCACCGAAAACGACTATGTGCTGGTGATGTTCCAGGAAGCCGAAATCGACCCGCAACAGTCCGAGGCCGACACCGTCAGCCATGCGGAAAACCAGATCATGAGCAACCTGGAGCGCGAGCTGCAACGCACCAAGCTGCACCTGCAGGACACCATTGAGCATGCGGAAGTCTCCAGCGAGGAACTCAAGGCCTCCAACGAGGAAATGCAGGCGATCAACGAAGAGTTGCGCTCGGCCACCGAGGAACTGGAAACCAGCAAGGAAGAGCTGCAATCGATCAATGAGGAACTGTTGACGGTCAATTACGAGCTCAAGACCAAGGTTGAAGAGACGGACAAGGTCAACGACTACCTGACCAACCTGATCGCCTCCACCGACATCGCCACCGTGTTCGTCGACCGCAACATGCGCATCCGCTGGTTCACCCCGCGTGCCACCGATATTTTCAGCATGCTGCCGGTGGACACCGGGCGCTCGCTGATGGACATCACGCACCGCCTCGACTACCCGCAAATGAGCGATGACGCGACGAACGTGTTTGAGTCGCTGAGCATGATCGAACGCGAGATCAGCAGTAAGGATGCGCGCTGGTACATCGCGCGGTTGCTGCCCTACCGCTCCAGCGAAGACCACATCGACGGCACCGTGCTGACCTTTATCGATATCACCAAGCGGCGCCAGGCCGAAGAGGAACTGCGCCTGGGCGAAGAACGCATGCGCCTGGTGGCCGAAAGCACCCATGATTTCGCCATCATCATCCTCAATGACCACGGCGCCATTACCGACTGGAACACCGGCGCCGAACTGATCTTCGGCTACACCAAGAACGAAGTGCTGGGCGCTTATTACGACCTGATTTTTTCGCCCGAGGACCGCTCCGCCGGCGTGCCGGAGAGCGAACTGCGCGCGGCCCGCGAACATGGGCGTGGCGAAGATGAACGCTGGCATGTGCGCAAGGACGGCAGCCGGTTCTATTGCAGCGGCGAAGTCACCCTGCTCAAGAGCGCAAGCTTGCAGGGCTACGTGAAGATTGCCCGTGACCTCACCGGGCATAAACGCACCCAGGACGAACAGAGTCAGCGGTTGATGGAAACCCAGACCAACAGCCATCTCAAGGATGAGTTCTTCGCGGTGATGTCGCACGAACTCAAGCACCCATTGAACCTGATCCAGCTGAACGCCGAATTGCTGCGGCGCCTGCCCGCCACCAAGTCGGCGGGCCCTGCGATCAGGGCGGTGGATACCATCTGCGAGGCCGTGTCCAGCCAGGCGCGGATCATCGACGACCTGTTGGACGTCGCTCGGGTGCGTACCGGTAAGCTCAAGCTGAAAAAACAACCGGTCGACCTGATTCGCACACTCCAGGATATCCATAGCGTGGTGCTCGCAGACGGGCATCGTCGCCAGGTGACCCTGCAAACGCCATCCGAAGGTGGAGCGCTGATCGTCGACGCAGACCCGACGCGCATCGAGCAAGTGATCTGGAACCTGATCAACAATGCGCTTAAGTTCACGCCGGAGAATGGCCAGGTGCAGTTGGTGGTCAGCCGCAAGGTCGGGCACGCCCAGTTGGACGTGATCGACAGCGGCGCCGGGCTCGCCGACGACAGCCTGGAAAAAATCTTCGACCTGTTCGGGCAAGCCGAAAACCAGCACCAGACCCATCAGCGCGAGGGCCTGGGGATCGGCTTGTCGCTGGTACGCCAATTGGTCGAAGCGCACGATGGCACGGTGAGTGTTCACTCCAAAGGCCTGGGCTTTGGTTGCACCTTCTCCATTCTGTTGCCACTGAGCCTGCAACAACACCACCTGCCGGACGCCAGCGACACTCAGGCCGAGGACGAGCGTTTGAATGGCGTCAAGGTGCTGTTGGTGGACGATTCGGCGGAGGTGCTTGAAGTACTGAATTTATTGCTGGAAATGGAAGGCGCCGAGGTCAGTGCGTTCAGTGATCCGCAGAACGCCCTTGAAAACGCCCGCGAGGCTCAATACGACGTGATTATTTCCGACATCGGCATGCCGAAAATGAACGGTCATGAGCTGATGCGCAAACTGCGCAAGATCGACCATCTGCACAAGGTTCCCGCCATTGCCCTGACCGGTTACGGTGCCAGCACGGACCAGAAAAAGCACGCCGAATCGGGCTTCAACACCCATGTCAGCAAACCCGTGGCCCATGACTCGTTGATCAGCCTGATCGAAAAACTCTGCCGCTCACAGCGGTAGGTGGGGCTTATTCAAAGGGGATAATCGAAATTTTGCCGTTGCGCTCAAGGATCGCGAATTTGATCTGATCAATCGCCAGAATGCCTTGGGCGGAGCGGGCCGCTTCGAGAATATCGCTCTCATCCAGGCGCGCGTGCTTGAGACGTTCAGCGAGCACCTTGCCGTCTTCGACCACAATCGTCGGCCCGCCATCCAACACCCTGGAAAACCAGCGCGAACGCTGTTTGACCAAGGACAAACCGATATCGATGGCGATCAACGTGACAATCACCAGCACGGCGTTGGTCAACGAAAAATCTTCGCCCAGCAACGCCTGCTGAGTCGCCTCGCTGATCACCATCAATAGCACCAGGTCGAAGGTGGTGAGTTCCGCCAGGGAGCGCCTGCCGGCGATCTTGAACAGAATCATCAACACCAGGTAAATCGCGGCTGCGCGCAATACCGAGTCCATGGCGCCCCCTACGGATAGATGAATTGTGAAAAACGCACGGACGCGCCGTTGGCGAGCGCCACCTGGGTGTCGAAGCTACCCACGCCGTCGCTGCGCAACGTCAGGTACAACACCGCATGCCCGTCATCGTCGGTGAGCAGCCACAGTTTCACGCCTTCGCCGGCGGTGCTGGCCTTGAGGGGTTGCGGCTGCAGCATTTCAACATTGAAGCCACGCAACAACTCGCCACTGAGGGCTACCTCCAGGGGCTCGCGCGCCTTGCCCCGCAGATGGATGACCAGCACATCGGACGACCCGTTGCGCAGAAACCGTTGATGCTCGACGCGCAGTTGCCCATCGGCGCTGCGCACGTCGGCGGTGCTGAGCGGCCCCTTGGAGAACAGCCCGGCCAAGGTCAGCGCCATCAACACCACCAACCCATACCAACCCCACCGCTCGAAGTGCCAGACCTTGCGCTGCAGGGTCATGTCTTCATTCACCGGATAGCTCCGGCTGTGCAAGTCGTTATGCGCAGGGGGCTTCATAGGGCACCTTCGGCTCAGCCTTTGCTATGTTCGGGCGAAGATGGGCCTTTGGTCACACCGCGCGGCCCCGCGATACTCCAGATCGCCAGCCCTAAAAACGGCAGCAGCACGACCATAGCCGTCCAGCCCGCCTTGTTGCCGGTTGAATTGTCGCTTCGCCAGACGCTGTTGATGACCCACAGGTCGAGCAACAGCAGGATGACGGCCAGGAAAATCCAGAAATAAGTGAATGGCATGATGCACCTCCCGTTGATACAGGTTTGGTTTAACCAGGACGGCCGGGGTTCATTCTTTTTCGCTGTTCACAGATAAACGTATCCACTCAGCGAAGCGGCACGAACGCTATCCATGCACTCTCCCAGGCCTTGATAAAAGTTAGACGAAGCGGCGGTATTTTATGCACCTTGTATAAGTTCTTTCACACGACCGACCGTTCATCGCCGTTTTTATACATTCACAAAACGTTTTCGCAAGCGGCGTTATCGGAATAAGTACCTGTGACATTCACGGGCAACTAGCGAAGCGACAACCCGCTACCAGCTATTCAATTGGAGAAAGACCATGACGACTAGTAATAAGAACCCAGGCAACTTCGCCAACGATCGCGAAAAAGCGTCCGAGGCCGGTAAAAAAGGCGGTCAAGCATCGGGTGGCAACTTTGCCAACGATCGGGAAAAAGCCTCCGAGGCCGGGCGCAAAGGCGGCCAACACAGCCATGGTGGCGGCCGCAAATCGTAAGTGAGCGAAAAGGGGGCGGCCTTGGCTGCCCCTTTCTTACTGGGCAAAGAAGTTAGTCATTTGACCCGCACGCTCTAGGTTGCCGTGGACAACTAACCCTGCCTGCCCATGCCTAACTGTACCTATTAAGCCTTCTTCTCCTGACACAACTTCATCGCTGTAGATATTTGCCCGCGCTGATAAATACCCACCGCTGGGAAGTGCAATTTAAGTTGCATCCACTTCAATATGACGTCCCCTTCTTTATGCCCCTCCGCACGAGCCGCTGCCCCTTGGAAACAGCAGGCCGCCGCACATGCCCTCGCGCGGATGCGGGAAGACCAATGCTCTGCCCACTGCACCACGCCCCGAACGCCGTCCTGTCAACACGTGAAGGCCAGATCGGAAGCGGCATGCAAGGACCTCAACATAAAAACAAATCATTTTATGATTACGCAAGATAACAATATCTGATAATTAGCTTATTCCTAAAAAGACTTTCACTCCGGTTTTTTATAGGCTTATCTTCGCTTCACAGACCGACCCCATGCCCGGCGGAGGACGTACACACCCCCAGCAGACATGGACCCCTCCCCTCATGCCAGACCTTACCGCCCCCGATCACCTGACTGTCAGCGTCGACGGCACCCACATCTTCGACGTACGCCCCGACCAACACGCGGTGTACAGCAACCTCGGCCTGGCGGCGTACGGCAACCCGCCGTTCTACCCGGGCGGTGGCTACTGGCACACCAAGCTGGCCTACGACTTTTAAGCCAAACCGAACACGAGGGCACTCCATTGAATAGATCGCATCTGCCAAGCCGTCTGCTGGCCGCCGGCGCCCTGGCCTTGAGCCTGGTCGCCTGTTCACCGGGCAGCGACACCCCGGCGGGCAAAACCCTGAACATCGCCTTTTTTGGCGACAACACCACCTTGGTCAGTGTCGACCCGTTCCAGGTGTATTGGCTCGAACACCGTGTGCTGCTGCGCAATGTGGCCGAATCCCTCACCGACCAGGACCCACAGACCGGCAAGATCATCCCGTGGCTGGCCACACGCTGGGAAGTCAGCGAAGACGCGCTCACCTTCACCTTCCACCTGCGCGACCATGTGACCTTCAGCAATGGCGAGCGCTTCAATGCCCAGGCGGTGAAAACCGCGTTCGACAGTAACAAGGCCTTGGCCCGCGAGTTGCCGGCCACTTTCGGCGCCACTTACCTGGCCGGATTCGACCACGCCGAAGTGGTGGACGACCTGACCGTCAAGCTGGTGCTGGCCAAGCCCAACGCCGGTTTCCTGCAAGCGACGTCCACCACCAACCTGGCGATCCTGGCGCCAGCCTCCTACGCGCTCAGCGCCAAGGAGCGCTCGCTCGGCAAGATCATCGGCACCGGGCCGTTCGTGCTGGCCAGCTACACGCCGGAAGTCGGCGCGCACCTGACCAAACGCAAGGGCTACGCCTGGGCCTCGGCCAACATGCAAAACCAGGGCGAAGCGCACCTGGATGCCGTCGACGTCAGCTATATCCCCGAAGAGAGCGTGCGCAACGGCCTGTTCCTGCAAGGCAAAGCCGACATCCTGTGGCCGCGCAACCCGTTCTCCGAGGTGGACCTGAAGCTGTTCCAGGCCAAGGGCGCCACCCTCCAGAGCCGCTCGTTGCCGGGCCCGGCGCTGAACCTGTACCCCAACACCCGTGGCGAGCGGGTACTGGCCGACCAACAGGTACGCCAGGCCCTGCAAAAAGCCATCGATCGCAAGAGCTATGCCAGCACCGTGTACAACGCCGACTTCCCGGTGGTGGACGGCATCTATGACGTGACCACGCCTTACTTCAAGAGCCAAGGCAGCAAGTTGGCGTATGACCCGGAAGCTGCCGCGCGCCTGTTGGACCAGGCGGGCTGGGCCAAGGGCGCGGACGGTTATCGCAGCAAGAACGGCAAGCGCCTGAGCCTGAGCTACAACATCACACCGGCCGAGACCGCCGGCGATGTGTTGATCCAGGACCAACTGCACAAAGTCGGCATCGAGCTCAAGCTCAACGTGGTCACCCGTGCCGAATGGGTCGCCAACAACAGCGCCGGCAACTATGACCTGACCAGCACCTACATGACTCGCGCCGATCCGATCATCCTGCAAACCATCCTCGACCCGCGCACCGCCAACAGCTCGACCCTGGCCACCAACCTTTACGAACCGGCCGCGCTGGACAAAGCCAAGAGCCTGTTCGATGCAGGCATCACCGCCACCCAACAGCAACAACGCGCCACCGCTTACGGCGACCTGCAGGACCTGTTGGTGGAACAAGGCTCGGCGTTCCCGGTGTACGAGCGCGTGTGGCAGGCGGCGACATCGCCCAGGGTGAAGAACTTTCGCTGGACCGCCGAGGGCTTTGCGTTACTGGGTGATATCGACGTGAGCACGCCATGAGCCGCTACCTGATCGGCCGTGTCGGCCAGGCGCTACTGGTGCTCTGGGGCGCGTATAGCATCACTTACTTCATTCTGTATCTGCTGCCGGGTGACACGCTGTCGATCATGCTCAGCGCGTCGGGCATGGAGGCCGATGGGCTGTCGGTGGAAGACCTGGCCAAGGCGCGGGCTTATTACGGGCTGGATAAAGGCGTGTTCGAACAGTACGTCGACTTGCTGCTGGGGGCACTGCGCGGGAATTTCGGCCAATCGTTATCGCTTAACCGGCCGGTGGCCGAGCTGTTGGTCGAACGTTTGCCGCAGACGCTATCCCTGGCCGGCCTGGCCATTGTGCTGTCACTGCTGGGCGGCATCGGCCTGGCTTACCTCACCGCGTATATCCGCTGGCAACCGCTGAAGAAAGCGCTGGCGCGCCTGCCGTCCCTGGGCTTTTCGGTGCCGGTGTTCTGGATGGGCCTGCTGTTGATCCAAGTGTTTGCGTTTGGCCTGGGGTGGTTTCCCGCCACCGGCAGCCGGGGCGTTGAAAGCCTGGTACTGCCGGCGGTCACCCTGGCGATTCCGAGCGCGGCGGTGTACGCCCAGGTGCTGCAACGCAGCTTCCAGGGGGTGTGGAAAGAAGCCTACATCGTCACCGCCTACGCCAAGGGCCTGAGCCGGGGCCAGGTGCAGGCCCGCCATGGGTTCAAGAACGCCGCGCTGCCGATCCTCACGCTGATCGGTTTGCAGGTCGGCAATACCGTGTCCGGCGCGGTGCTGGTGGAGACCATTTTCGCCCGCTCCGGCATCGGCCGCCTGGCCCAGGAAGCGGTGCTGCGCCAGGACATCCCGGTGGTGCTGGCGATTGTCGCGGTGTCGGCGGCCGCGTTTGTGCTGGTGAACCTGTTGGTGGACCTGCTTTACCCCTGGCTCGACCCGCGTATTTCACACACGCCAAAGGTGTCCTGAACCATGACCACACTTAATCGAAACCTGGCGCTTTCGGCGCCGCTCTGGCGCCGCCGCAGCCCCCTGCAACGGGTTGCCGCCACCTTGCGGCCCTTGCTGCGTCGGCCGGGGTTCAGCCTGGCCGTGCTGGTGGTGCTGTTTTCGTTGGTTGCCGCCGTGGCGCCGCAACTGCTGAGCAGCTTCGACCCCTACGCCACCGCGCCGGCGGACAAGCTCAGCGCGCCGAACCTGACGCACTGGTTCGGCACCGATGAGCTGGGCCGCGACCTGTTTACCCGAGTGGTGCATGGCGCCAGCCTGTCGGTGCTGGCCGCGTCGCTGGCGGTGGGCATCGCGCTGGTGGGTGGGCTGGGCCTGGGCATTCTGTCCGGGTTTACCGGCGGGCGTGTCGACGCGGTGATCATGCGGTTTGTCGATGTGTTGCTGGCCCTGCCCGGCCTATTGCTGGCCCTGGCGATTGTCACGGCCATCGGCTTCGGCACGGTGCCGGTGGCCGTTGCCGTGGGGATCGGCATTATCCCGGGGTTTGCGCGCACCACCCGCGCTGAAGTCTTGCGCGTGAAAACCCTGCCCTACGTCGAAGCCGCGCGCCTGGGCGGCGCCAGCTGGAGCCGCACGTTGCTGCGGCACATCCTGCCGAACGCCTGGGGGCCGGTGGCGGTGCTGGCGACGCTGGACTTCGGCGCGGCGATCCTCGCCACCGCCGGCCTCAGTTTCCTCGGTTTCGGCGCCGCGCCACCGGCGGCGGAATGGGGCACGTTGATCGCCAATGGCCGGCACTTTCTGATCACCGCGCCCTGGGTGTCGTTGCTGCCAGGCCTGTTCCTGGTCGCGGTGGTGTTCAGCCTCAACCATATCGCCCGTACGTTCGAGGAGGCCCAGCGATGAGCGCGTTTCTGGTCGATGTACGCCAGCTCGCGGTCGATTACCGCGCCGGCGGCCAGCTCAACCCGGCGGTGCGCGGGCTGTCATTTAGCATCGCCCAGGGCGAAACCGTGGCGATTGTCGGCGAGTCCGGCTCGGGCAAAACCACCCTGGCCAACGCCATCCTCGGGTTGCTGCCGGATAATGCGCGGATCAGCGCCGGTGAGCTGTGGGTCGATGGCAGCGACCTGAGCCACGCCGGCGAGCGCCAGAAACGCAACCTGCGCGGCCGTACCATCGGTCTGGTGCCCCAGGACCCGATGGTCAGCCTCAACCCCACCCTGCGCGTTGGCCAGCAGATCGGCGAAGCGTTGATATCGGCCAAGGGCAAGCGCTACCCCGGCATCGACGCGGACGTTGTCGCGTTGCTGCAACAGGTGGGCATCGATAAGCCGGTACTGCGCGCGCGCCAGTACCCTCATGAACTCTCCGGCGGCATGCGCCAGCGCGTACTGATCGCCATTGCCCTGGCCGGCAACCCGCGCCTGATCATCGCCGACGAGCCCACCAGCGCCCTCGACGTCACCGTGCAGCGCAAAATCCTCGACCACCTGCAACGCTTGGTCAGTGAACGCGGGATTTCACTGCTGATCATCACCCACGACCTGGGCGTGGCCACCGACCGCGCGGACCGCATCCTGGTGATGCAACACGGCGCAGTGGTCGAACAAGGCCCGCCCCGCCAGATCCTCGCCCAGCCCGCTCACGACTACACCCGCGCCCTGATTGCCGCCGCGCCCGCCTTCGCCAAGCGCCGTGCGCCGCTGATCAATCTTGACCTGGGGCGCCAGCCGATCCTGAGCCTGCACCACGTCGGCAAGACCTTCGCGTTGCCCAAGGTCAAGGGCGAGGCCGCTACCTTGCTGGCCCTGGAGGACCTCAACTTACAGGTGTACCCCGGCCAGACCCTGGCCATCGTCGGCGAGTCCGGATCGGGCAAGAGCACCGCGCTGCGTATCGCCCTGGGCCTGGAGAAACCCAGCCAGGGCCGCGTCTGCTTCGAGCAACAGGACGTCACCGACCTGAGCTGGCGCCAGTTCCGCCCGTTGCGCCAACGCCTGCAACTGGTGCAACAAAACCCGTTCGCCGCCCTCGACCCGCGCTTTACGGTGTTCGACAGCATCGTTGAGCCGCTGGTGTCGTTCGGCCTGCTCAAGGGGGCGGCGTTGGAACACGCCGCGCGTGAGTTGATCAGCCGCGTGCACCTGCCGGTGAGCTTCCTCGACCGCCTGCCGCGCGAGCTGTCCGGGGGCCAGTGCCAACGCGTCGCTATCGCCCGCGCCCTGGCCTTGAAACCCGACCTGTTGCTGCTCGACGAACCGGTCAGCGCGCTGGATGTGTCAGTGCAGGCGCATATTCTGGAGCTGCTCGAAACGCTGCAACGGGACATGGGTATTGCCTATGTGCTGGTCTCCCATGACCTGTCGGTGGTCGCCAACTTTGCCCACGAGGTACTGGTGCTGCGCAATGGCCGAGTGGTGGAACAGGGGTCGGTGGAGCAGATCTTCAACCGCCCGGCCACCGCGTACACCCGTGAGCTGATCGCGGCGATCCCAGGCCAGGTGGCCGCCGAGTTCAGTTGAGAACGAACCCTGCACCTATGGCGAGGGAGCTTGCCCCTCGCCACAATAAACACGCCTTTATTGCTTGGCGTGCTTGACCTGCATTTCGGGCATCGCCGACGAATGATGGTTGAGGATCTTCCACTGCCCGCCCACCTGTTCGTAAACGAACGTATAGCGCGCCTGTACCTCACGCTTCTTACCGTTCGCTTCGGTCAGGGTGAAGGTATAGACCCCGCTGTCCATGGCCACATTGCTGCCCAACTGGCGGATCTCGCGGTAATTGATCTGGCCTACCGGCTTGAGCGCCAGGAAGTGGTCGAAGTAATCCTTGATCTGGTCTGGCGTGGTGCGTACCTGGTTCGACACCGTAGGCTGCAACACCGCGCCCGGCGCATACAGGGCAACCACCGAGTCAACGTTGCCGGTCTGCAAGGCGCTGTTCCAGCGGTCGAACAGGCCGGCGATCTCGCGGTCTTTGAGGTTGGTCGGGGCCTGCGCCACCTCACGGTAAACATACGGGGCGGTCTCGGCGGCCTGGGCAAACGGTGCGCTCAAGGCAAACATCAGGGCGATGGCGGCGGGTTTGAATTGCATGACGAAACTCCAGTGGTGATCGGTGAGCCCACTTTGCCAACCTGCCCAGCCGCCGCCATCGGCCAACCGGAGTCATTTGCCTATGCCATTTGGCAGATAGCGCCCAAGGGCCTGGCAAGGTCTAATAAGCGTCCTCGCGACCGGAACATTCAGCATGCACGACACACCTCATGATCCCGGCAGCGCCTTGGCCATGCGCGCGCATTTTCGCCAGTCGCAAAGCCGCGCAGCGCGCCTGCGCCTGTTGGTGGAGACCGGGCAGGAACTGGCTCAACTGGCCCCCGAGGCCATGCGCGAACAGGTGCTTGTCAGGGCCTGTGCGTTCCTCGCGATGGACCACGGGGTGCTGCAGGAATGGGATGCCGAGGGCAGCGCCAGTGCCACCGCCCGCCATGGCAGCCCCGCGCGGGTGGCCAGCCTGGCCGCCCTTGCCGACCGCGACCTGCGTGCGCCACGCTGGCACGACCAGCCGCACAGCGTGCTGCAAGTACCCTTGCGCGGCAGTGACGGCCAGGCCTTTGGCGTATTGGTGCTGGGCAATAGCGTCAGCCTGCGCGCGCCGGAGCATGAAGACAGCGAATCCGTGCAATTGCTTGCCACGCTGCTGGCCACTCACCTGGAAAACCATCGGCTGTTGACCACCCTCAAGGCGCGCGACCGTACGCTGTCCGACCTGGTCAACCGCTTGCTTCGCGCCCAGGAAGACGAACGCAAACGCGTAGCCTACGACCTGCACGACGGCCTGGCGCAAACCCTCGCCGGTTTGCATCAACGGCTGCAAGGGTTCGCCGGCCGCTGCCCGCCCCTGCCACACGCCTTGGCCACGGACTTGCAGGCGATTCTCAGCCTGGCCCAGCACTCCGTCGGCGAAGGCCGCCAACTGATTGCGGGCCTGCGCCCCACGGTGCTGGACGATTTCGGCCTGTTCAAAGCCCTCGACAAAGAAGCCGACCGCCTGCGTGACGTCGGCATCAACGTGGTGTGGCGCTCGCACTGTGCGCAGCGGCTGCCCAGCCAGGTGGAAATTGCTGTGTTCAGGATCGGCCAGGAAGCCATCAATAACGTCCTCAAGCATGCGCGCGCCAGCCAGGTGCAACTGGCCCTGGAGCTGCGCGACGAGATGGCCGTTTTACGGGTGGACGACAACGGCAAAGGCTTCGCACACGACCACCCCCGGGATGAGGCCCGGCATCTGGGCCTGGCCACCATGCACGAGCGCGCCAGCCTGCTGGGCGGGCGCTTCACCTGCGCCAGCGTGATCGATGGCGGCACCCGCCTGCAGGCCAGCGTGCCGGCCGGCCTCAACGGAGTTGCACCATGAGCAAGGTGTTACGCCTGGTCCTGGCGGATGACCATGAAGTCACGCGCACCGGTTTTGTCGCGCTGCTGGCCGGCCACCCGCAGTTCGAAGTGGTCGGCCAGGCGTGTGACGGCCAACATGCCGTGGAGCTGTGCGAACAACTGCTGCCGGATATCGTCATTCTCGATATCCGCATGCCGGTGCTCAACGGCCTGGGCGCGGCGCGCGTGCTGCAACAACGCCTGCCGACGGTGAAAGTGGTGATATTCACCATGGACGACAGCCCCGACCACCTGGAAGCGGCGATGAATGCCGGCGCGCTGGGCTACCTGCTCAAGGACGCCAGCCGTGCCGAGGTGATCCAAGCCTTGCAGCAAGTGGCCGCCGGCGGCGAAGCGCTCAACGCGGCTGTCAGCGCACGCCTGTTACGGCGCATGGCCGAACGCCAGGCCAGCGGCGTGGCGCCCAGCGAACACCTCACCCCACGGGAGCGCCAGGTCCTGGGGCTGGTGGCCAACGGCATGAGCAACCGCGCCATCGGTGAACACCTGGGCATCACCACCGGCACGGCCAAGGCCCATGTGGAACGGGTGATCGGCAAGCTCGGCGCGGCCGACCGCACCCAGGCGGCCGTGCGTGGTATCGCCCTGGGCCTGGTGGCACAACCATGAAGCGCCGTTGGGCCGACCTGCCCCTGCGGGGTAAGGCGCTGGTGGTTATTTCGTTGCCGTTGGTGGTGCTGTTACTGTCCCTGGTGCTGATCTACACCACCGAACGCCAGACCGCGCGCGCCGAAGAAGACGTGCGCCGGGTGCTGCGCGTGCAAGGCGATATCCAGGCCGTGCACACCCTGCTCGCCGAAGCGGCGGCCAGCGTGCGCGGCTACCTGCTGACCCGGCGCGAGGACTTCCTGCCCAGTTACCGCAACGCCAGGCCGCAGATTGACGCCGCGCTGCTGCGGCTCGACCGCAACGTTCGCGATCAGCGGGTGCGCGAGCAACTCAACGCGATAAAGCCGCTGATTGACGGCAAGATCGACGGGCTGCAAGACATGCTCGACGACAGCCACGCCACACCGCACTCGATCAGCGCCATTTTGATCAGCAACAAACACATCCTCGATGCCTTGCGCCAACACATCGGCACCATGCTCACCCTGGAAGCGTCTTTGCTGGCCGAGCGCAGCGCGGCGGCGTACGAGACCCGTCAGCGCTTATTGCTGTCGACCTGGCTGGCGGCGGTGTGCGGCTTGTTCGGCGCCATTGTCGCGGTGCTGTTCCTGTCCAAGGGGATTGTCGCGCGGGTACAGAACGTACAACGCAATGCGCAACGCCTGGCGCTGGGCCACCCGCTGTTGCCGCAACCGCCGGAACAGGACGAAATCGGCCAACTGGGCACGCGCCTGGTGGAAGCCGGCTTGCTGCTGGCCGAACGCGAACGCGCCTTGCGCGACAACGAGGAACGCTTGCGGCTGATCATCGACGGGGTCAAGGACTACGGGATCTTTGCCCTCGACACCGCGGGCCATGTCACCAGTTGGAACAACGGCGCCGAGCGCATCAAGGGTTACACCGAGCAGGAAATCATCGGGCGGCATTTCTCGGTGTTCTACCTGCCCCAGGAGTGCCCGCAGCACCCGGACATGGCCTTGCGCGAGGCCACCGGCAACGGCGATTACACCGAAGAAGGCTGGCGCTGCCGCAAGGACGGCACGCGCTTCTGGGCCAGTGTGGTGATCACCGCGCAGTACGACGGCACCGGCGCGTTGCGTGGCTTCTCCAAGATCACCCGCGACATCACCGACCGCCGCGCCGCCGAAATCGCCTTGCGCACCGCCCGCGAGGAAGCCGAACGCGCCAGCCGCGCCAAAAGCGAGTTTCTGTCGCGCATGAGCCACGAGCTGCGCACGCCACTCAATTCGATCCTGGGTTTTGCGCAGTTGCTGGACATGGACGCGGCCAAGACACAAAAGGCCCAGGTCGGGCATATCCTGCGCGCCGGCCAGCACCTGCTGACGCTGATCAACGAGGTGCTGGACATTGCCAAGATCGAAGCGGGAGGCCTGGCGTTGAACATTGCCCCGATCCCGTTGACGCAGGTGTTGCAAGAGGCGTTGACGCTGGTGTCCCCCATGGCGACCGACGCGGCTATCCAATTGCAGCCCCTGCCCCCGCTGGCGGCCGATATCGGCATCGTTGCCGACCGCCAACGCCTCACCCAGGTGCTGCTGAACCTGCTGTCCAATGCGATCAAATACAACCGCCGCGAAGGCCAGGTGAGCATCGAGGTCACGGTCGACGGGCCGCGTATCGGTGTAGCGGTGTGCGATAGCGGCACAGGCATTGCGGCGGGTCACCTGGGGCAGTTGTTCACCCCGTTCGAGCGCCTGGGTGCCGACCCGAATGTGGAAGGCAGCGGCCTGGGCCTGGCGCTGAGCAAAAGCCTGCTGGAGCAAATGGACGGCCGGCTGACCGTGCAAAGCCAGGTCGGTATCGGCTCACGCTTTACCCTGGAGCTGCCGTTCGCGCGCCTGCCGGGCTCACCGCTCAGGGTGCCCACGGTGATCGACAGCGAATGGAAGCGCCCTGCCCCCGCCGCTTGCCGGGTGCAGGGCAACGTGTTGTGCATCGAAGACAACCTCTCCAGCCTGGCGCTGATCGAAACCCTGCTGCAACGCCGGCCGGGGATAAAGCTGCTGTCGAGCATGCAAGGCCAACTGGGCCTGGACCTGGCCGCACAGCATCGGCCGCAGCTGATTCTGCTGGATGTTTCGCTGCCGGACATCGACGGTTTGAAAGTGCTGCAGCGCTTGCGCGGCTCGGCGCTCACCCGCGACATCCCGGTACTGATGATCACCGCCGATGCCAGCGACCCTACCCGCCGGGCCTTGCAGGACGCCGGCGCAACGGCGGTGCTGAGCAAGCCCATCAACATCCCGGCGTTTCTCGCCCACCTCGACCAGTATTTTCCGGAGCCCGCGTGAACACCGACCTGCGCATTCTGATCATCGACGACCAACGCCCGAACCTTGAACTGGTGGAGCAACTGCTCGCCCGTGAAGGGTTGACCCATGTACTGAGCAGTACCCAGCCGCTGCGCACCCTGGAACTGTTCAACAGCTTCGAGCCGGACCTGGTGATCCTCGACCTGCACATGCCCGAATTCGATGGCTTTGCCGTGCTCGAACAACTCAACCGACGCATCCCCCAGGGCGAATACCTGCCGATCCTGGTGCTCACCGCCGACGCCACCCGCGACACCCGCCTGCGCGCCCTGGCCCTGGGCGCACGCGACTTCATCAGCAAACCACTGGACGCGCTGGAAACCATGTTGCGGGTATGGAACCTGCTGGAAACCCGCGCGCTGTACAAAACCCTGCGCAAGCTGATACCCGCGCAGCAGATCGAGTTGTTGCAACGGCGTGAATCAACGGGCAATCTCCACGCCGCCGGGGACGCTCCGGTCTGGTTCCCCCATCGATCGCACCTCAAGGACGACCCGCACATGGCGGCTTCGAACAAATGGCTGATGTCGTCAGTCGCGTATTACCTGGATTTTTTCACCATCCCCTTGTTCATCGGCTTTGCGCTCTGGCTGGCGCCGCTTGCCCCGTGGCAATTGCTCGCCGGCCTGTTGGCCTGGACGCTGGTGGAGTATTGCGCGCACCGTTTTCTGTTCCATTCGCTGTATCGCCGCGAGCACTGGACCCATCACATTGATGTACTGGCCTATATCGGGGTGTCGAGCTGGAAAACCAGCTCCACCTTTGCCGCGCTGCTGTTGTTTGCCTGGTACACCGGCCTGACCTCGGCGTTCATCGGCGCGGTGACCGGCTACTTCTATTACATCTCGGTGCATTACGTGATGCACCGCCCCGAGCATTGGGCGTATCGCTATATTCCGGGGCTGGTTGCCAACCACGACCTGCATCACCGCCAAGGCATCGAAAAAAACTTCGGGGTCTCTTCACCGCTGTGGGACCACGTGTTTCGCACGTTTATTCGCACGCCGGCACGGGTTGAAACAACGGAGTGAACGTAACGTAGCGGTCATAAACCAGACGGAAGGCATACAGGGAGGTCTAAAGTTACGGCGGTTGGGGCGGATAACTCCTATGTTATTTATATCCGCAACACTGTTCAGGGACCGAACTCATGACCCAGAGTCAATCCAGCCGTACTGCCCTTCCTGGTCATCCGCGTTTTCTTTGGTTCGCTTTCATCCCGGTCATCCCCGCCGCCGCCTGGATACTCGTGCAGTCCGCCTCCCCGGCCAACCTGGCGGCCTGCGTGGGGCTGGCGTTGGTTGGCCTGGGCGCGTGCGCCTGGAGCGCCCGGGCGCAGCGCCAAGCCGTGCAGCGCGCCCTTGCGCTGGCCGCCCCTTGCGCGGCGCAGGCCGGGCAACAGAGCGCGGATGCACGGGCACAACTCGACGAAGTCTTGCTGGGCGCCATGCCGATCTGGGCCAAACACGTGGAAAGCTCGCGCCAGCAGACTGAAGACGCCATTGTCAGCCTGGCGAATCGTTTCACCGGTATTTCCACGCGGTTGCAAGACACCGTGCAGGCCTCGCAGCAAGCCGCCGGCGAGCTCGACGGGCAGGCCGCCGACGGAGCCCTCAAGGTGTTGGCGCGCAGCGACAGCGAATTGAGCCAAGTGATCGACTCCCTCAAGGCCGCGCAATCGAGCCGTGACCAGACCCTGTCCCAAGTGCGCAGCCTCACTGCCTATACCGGTGAGTTGCGCAGCATGGCCGCCGACGTGGCGGCCATTGCGGCACAAACCAACCTGCTGGCCCTCAACGCGGCGATCGAAGCGGCACGCGCCGGTGAAGCCGGTCGTGGTTTTGCGGTAGTGGCCGATGCGGTACGCAGCCTGTCGAGCAAGTCCAGCGAGACCGGCCAGCAGATGTCGGCCAAGGTCGACATCATCAATAACGCCATCACCCAACTGGTGCAAGCGGCCTCCAGCAGCGCCGACCAGGACAGCCACTCGGTCGCGGCGTCCGAGCAGAGTATCCAGCAGGTGCTCGAACGCTTTCAGAACATCACCGGTCGCCTGGCCGACTCCGCCGATCTGCTCAAGCAGGAAAGCTACGGGATTCGCGACGAGATGACCGACGTGCTGGTCAACCTGCAATTCCAGGACCGGGTCAGCCAGATCCTCAGTCACGTGCGCGACAACATGCATGCCCTGCATGAACACCTGCTGCAGGCCAGCCAGTCGCCGGACCAGCCGGTCAACGTGGATGCGCGGCAATGGCTGGCGCGCATGGAGGCCACTTACGCCACCGACGAGCAGCGGCGCACACACCATGGCGACGCCGCTGCGCAACAGACTTCACAAGACATCACCTTTTTCTAGGAGCACAGCATGGCAAAGAATGTATTAGTGGTGGACGACTCCAGCAGCGTGCGCCAAGTGGTCGGCATTGCCTTGAAGAGCGCCGGCTATGAGGTGATCGAGGCGTGCGATGGCAAGGACGCGCTGGGCAAGCTCAACGGGCAGAAGGTGCACTTGATCATCAGCGACGTGAACATGCCCAACATGGACGGCATCACCTTCGTCAAGGAGGTCAAGAAGCTGGCCAGCTACAAGTTCACGCCGATCATCATGCTGACCACCGAATCGCAGGAATCGAAAAAAGCCGAGGGCCAGGCCGCGGGCGCCAAAGCCTGGGTGGTCAAGCCGTTCCAGCCGGCGCAGATGCTGGCGGCGGTGTCCAAGTTGATCCTGCCCTGATCGCCGACGGCCCGGAGGCCCCATGCCTATCACCCATGAAACACTCGACGGCGCCGCCCGCGTGGGCATCGAGGGCGAGCTGACGATCTACACCGTGGCCGAACTGGCCGCTGCGCTGCTGCCCCGGATCAGCACTGCGCCGCGCCTGGAGGTCGACCTGTCAGAAGTCACGGAAATCGACGGCGCCGGCCTGCAATTACTGGCGGTGATCCGCCGTGAAGCCGCCGTCGGCGGCACGCCGGTCAGCCTTGTAGGGCAGAGCCAGGCGATTACCCAAACATTGCATTTATGTGGCGGCACGCTGTTTTAGCGCGCCATAGCCGATCAATGAGCGACAAAGGAATGTCCAGGTGAGTATTAATCTCGATCAGGCACAGCAGACCTTTATCGTCGAGGCACGCGAGCTGTTGCAGGTCATGGAGCAATCCCTGCTGCAATTGGAAAACGAGCCAGGTGATGAGGATGCCATCGGCGCGGTGTTTCGCGCCGCACATACCATCAAGGGCTCCGCTGGGTTGTTTGGCCTGGCGCCCATCGTCGGGTTCACGCATATCGTCGAAGACGTACTCGACCGCCTGCGCGAGGGCAGTGTAACCGTGGATGCGGCGCTGATCGCGCTGCTGCTCAAGTGCGGCGACCACATGCTCGAACTGATCGAGGCGGTCGACCATCACGACGGCGCGCTGCAGCCTGCCACGCTGGAACGCGGTGAGGTGTTGCGCGAGGCGCTGAGCGCCTATCAGCCGCTGCAGGCCGCCCCCGCCGGCGGCGAAATCGCCGTGACGGATGACGCGCCTCAGGCCGAGCTGCTCTGGCATATTTCCCTGCGCTTCGGCGTGGACGTGTTTCGCAACGGCATGGACCCGTTGTCCTTCCTGCGTTACCTCGACACCTTGGGCCAGGTGCTACAGGTCACTACCCTGACCGACAGCATTCCACCCGTGGACGCCTGGGACCCGGAAAGCTGCTACCTGGGATTCGAGATCGACCTGCGTTCGAATGCCAGCCACACAACCCTCAACGAAGTCTTCGATTTCGTGCGCGATGACTGTGAAGTACAGATTTGCGCCGTTGATGAGCCGAGCGACAGTGGCCCCGCCACCGGCACCGAGCTGGTCACCCAGGCCGCGCCCGCCAGCCCCACGCAAGCTGCGCAACAGCGCGTGGCCACGGCCAGCGACGCCAAGCCCCGCGATGGCGCCTACGTGCGGGTCAATGCCGACAAGCTCGACGAATTGATCAACCTGGTGGGCGAGCTGGTTATCGCCAGCGCCGGTGCCAGCCTGCTGGCCCGCTCCTGCAACAACGATCCGTTGCAGGAAGCCACCTCCACCGTGTCGGGGCTGGTGGAAGAGATCCTCGATGGCGCCCTGCACCTGCGCATGATCCCGATCGGCGACACCTTCAATCGCTTCCGCCGCGTGGTGCGCGATGTCAGCCAGGAATTGGGCAAGGACATCGACCTGATCATCAACGGTGCGGAAACCGAGCTGGACAAAACCGTGGTGGAGAAAATCGGCGACCCGCTGATGCATCTGTTGCGCAATGCCATGGACCACGGCATCGAAAATGCCGACGCCCGGCGCGCGGCAGGCAAGTCAGCCAAGGGCCACCTGAGCCTGAACGCATATCACGATTCGGGCAGCATCGTGATCGAGATCGCCGACGACGGTGCCGGGCTCAACCGCGAACGGATCCTGGAAAAAGCCCAGGAGCGCGGGCTGGTCGCCAGCGGCGCGCAGCTCAGCGACCAGGAGATCTACAACCTGATTTTCGAAGCCGGCTTTTCCACGGCCGAGGCGGTGACCAACCTCTCCGGACGCGGCGTCGGCATGGATGTGGTCAAGCGCAATATCACCCTGTTGCGCGGCACCGTCGACCTCGACAGCCGCCCTGGCCAGGGCACCGTGGTGCGCATTCGCCTGCCGCTGACCCTGGCGATCATCAATGGCTTCCTGGTGGGCATCGACCAATCCACTTACGTGATTCCGCTGGACATGGTTCAGGAATGCATCGAACTGGACGAACGCCAGCGCCAATCCAGCCGCGACCAGGGCTACCTGGACCTGCGTGGCGAGGTGTTGCCGCTGGTCGACCTGCGCGAGCATTTCAGCCACGAAGGCCCGGCGGCGCGCCGCCAGAACGTGGTGGTGGTGCGCTATGCCGAGCACAAGGCCGGGCTGGTGGTGGATGACCTGCTCGGCGAGTTCCAGACCGTGATCAAACCCTTGGGCAAGCTGTTCGGCGCGCTGCGCGGCATCAGCGGCTCGACCATCCTGGGCAGCGGCGCGGTGGCCCTGATCCTGGATGTGCCGGCACTGCTCAATCAAATCGTACAACAAGAAACGCGCACGCCTCAGGTGCCCCCCCAGGCCTCGGTCGTCGTGCGCTGAAGCATTTGCAATTTCCATGGAGGTTCCCCGATGAAATGGTTCTACGATCTTAAAATTTCCACCAAGTTGATCAGCTCATTCCTGGTGGTCCTGGCGCTCACGGCGGGGATGGGCGCGTTCGCCATCCTCCAACTGGGCGCCGTCAACCATGCGGCGCAGGAGATCCGGGGCAACTGGATGCCGTCGATGCGCGCGGCGGCCGGCATGCGCTTTTTTGCCGCCAACTACCGGCTGAAGGAAAACCGCAATATCAGTACCGAAGTGGCCGAGGAGAAAGCCCAGGCCGAGCGCGAAGCAGTGGAAGCGCGCCAGCAGTTCGAAACCCGGCTGGACACCTACGAACAACTGCTGTCGAACGACGAAGACCGTCAGTTGCTGGCCGGAGTGAAAAGCGCCTGGAACGCTTACCTCGCGGCCAGCCAGCAATTGCTGGAGCTGTCCCGGCAGAACCAGGAAGCCCAGGCGCGCGCCCTGCTGCGCGGCGAATCCAAGACGCACTTCGATGAGTTGACCAACCGCCTGCAGAAAATGGTCGAACTCAACGATGCCGGCGCCACGGTAGCCGGTGACCGGGGCTCGGTGCTGTATGAAGAATCACGCCTGTTGATCATCGTGACACTGGGCGCGGCGCTGCTGATCGGCCTGGGCCTGGCCCTGTTCATCGCGCGGATTATTTCGCGCCCGCTGCGACTGGCCGCGACCGCCGCCGAACAATTGGCCGAAGGCAATCTCACTGCGCCCATCGCGCCCGGCTCGAAGGATGAAACCGGCATGGTGCTCAACGCCATGCGCGATATGGTCGGCAAGCTCGCGCATATCATCGGCGAAGTGCGCAACGCTGCCGACAACCTGGCCAGCGCCTCGGAGCAAGTCAGCGCCACCGCGCAGTCGATGAGCCAGGCCACCAGCGAACAGGCCGCCAGCGTCGAGGAAACCAGCGCGTCGGTGGAGCAGATGAGCGCGAGCATCAACCAGAACACCGAAAACGCCAAGGTCACCGATGGCATGGCCAGCAAGGCCGCCAAAGAAGCCACCGACGGCGGCGAGTCGGTGCAGCAAACCGTGGTGGCGATGAAGAAAATCGCCCAGCGCATCAGCATCATCGATGACATTGCCTACCAGACCAACCTGCTGGCGCTCAACGCCGCCATCGAGGCCGCGCGGGCCGGCGAGCACGGCAAAGGCTTTGCCGTGGTGGCCGCCGAAGTGCGCAAACTGGCGGAGCGCAGCCAGGTGGCCGCCCAGGAAATCGGCGAGTTGTCGTCCAGCAGCGTGGACATGGCCGAAAAAGCCGGCAAGTTGCTCGACGAAATGGTGCCCTCGATCAACAAGACCTCCGACCTGGTGCAGGAAATCAGTGCCGCCTCCGAGGAACAGGCCGCCGGTGTCGCGCAGATCAACACGGCCATGACCCAGCTCAACCAAGTGACCCAGCAGAACGCCTCCAGCAGCGAGGAACTGGCCGCCACCGCCGAAGAAATGAGCAGCCAGGCCGAGCAACTGCAACAAGCGATGAGCTTTTTCGTGCTCGACTCCGCCCCGAAGGCCGCGGTGCAAAACAGCAACCCCGACAGCCCGGGCAGCAAGCCCAGCCGTCAGCCACCGCGCCCGGCCCCGCAGGCCCCGCGCAAAGCCTTCGCCTACAACATGGCCAGCGCCCCGGACGAATCGGAATTCACCCGTTTCTGATGGCAACCCTCAATGCGGGCTCACAGGGAGAATGACATGGGTGCAGTAATGACTACCCGGCAGGCCGTGGTTGCGGCCGATGAGGATGCGCAATACCTGACCTTCATGCTTGGCGGCGAGATGTTCGCCATCGGCATTCTGGGCATCAAGGAAATCATCGAATACGGCAGCCTGACCGTGGTGCCGATGATGCCCGCGTTCGTGCGCGGCGTGATCAACCTGCGCGGCGCCGTGGTGCCGGTGGTTGACCTGTCGGCGCGTTTTGGCCGGGCTAACTCGTCGATTACCCGGCGCTCCTGCGTCATCATCATCGAAGCCAGCACTGACGATGGCCCGCACCAGGACATTGGGCTGCTGGTGGACACGGTCTCTGCCGTGCAGGAGATCCCGGCGGCGCAGATCGAGCCGCCGCCCAGCTTCGGCGCGCGGATTCGCGCCGACTTTATCGGCGGCATGGCCAAGGTCGATGGCAAGTTCGTGATTGTGCTGGAGGTGAACAAAGTGCTGTCTATCGATGAGATGTCCAGCCTGGCTGAAAGCACCCAGGCGCCGACGCTCGACCTCGACGCGCGTTGAGGCTCGATCATGGCAGACACCGCCTCGCTCAACGACCGTGAATTCGGTCAGTTCCAATCCTGGCTGTACCGTGCGGCAGGCATCAACCTGTCGTCGGCCAAGAAAGCCCTGGTGGCCGGGCGCCTGTCCAAGCGCCTCAAGCACTATGAGCTGCAGAGCTATGGGGATTATTTCCAACTGATCATGAGTGACCAGCGCCAGGGCGAGCTGCAAGTCGCGCTGGACCTGCTGACCACCAATGAGACCTACTTTTTTCGCGAACCCAAGCACTTTGACTTTCTGCGCCAGCAGGTATTGCCCAGGGCCGCGCCAGGCAAAGTGTTTCGCGTATGGAGCGCGGCCAGCTCATCGGGCGAAGAACCCTACAGCCTGGCGATGACCCTGGCCGAGGCGCTGGGCACCACGCCCTGGGAAGTGATCGGCTCGGACATCAGCACCCAGGTACTGGCCAAGGCGCGCACCGGGCATTATTCGATGGAGCGCGCCGGCACCCTGCCCCAGCCGCTGCTGACCAAGTACTGCCTCAAAGGTATCGGCCGCCAGGAAGGCACCTTCCTGATCGACAAGAGCCTGCGCAACCGCGTGAGCTTCGTGCAGGTCAACCTGAACGAACCGTTGCCCGGCCTTGGTGAGTTCGATGTGATTTTCCTGCGCAACGTGATGATCTACTTCGACCAGCAGACCAAGCGCCAAGTGGTTGCGCGCTTGTTGCCGCAGCTTAAACCCGGCGGCCATTTCATCATCAGTCACTCCGAAAGCCTCAACGGTGTGAACGACACCTTGAAGCTGGTGGCGCCGTCGATTTACCGCAAGCCATGAAAAAGCCGGTCGATGCCGCCGAAGTGGTCCTGGCGCCAGGCCAGGTCAGCTTTGTGACGCGGCCGACACGCCTGCGCACGCTGTTGGGATCCTGCGTGGCGTTCACCTTCTGGCACCCGCAACGGTTGATCGGCGGCATGTGCCATTTCATGTTGCCGGCGCGCATGCGGGTTGATCAGCCACTGGATGGCAAATACGGTGACGAAGCGCTGGAGCTGCTGCTTCAACACGCGCACGCCCACGGCACGCGGCCACAGGATTATCAGGTAAAGGTGTTCGGCGGCGGCGAGATGTTCCCCACGCAGGTGTACCTGCCGGCGCGCAATGTGGCCAGCCTGAACGTCCTCGCGGCGCTGGCCCTCGCCGAGCGCCATGATTTGCACCTCACGGCCCAGGACATGGGCAGTACCGGCTATCGCACTATTGTGTTCGACCTGTGGAACGGCAACGTCTGGGTCCGGCATCAACCAATGGGAAAACGTTAAAACCATGCCTTCCAAAAAAATCAGTGTATTGCTGGTCGATGACTCGGCCGTGGTACGCCAGGTGCTGCTGGCGATCTTCAACGACACGCCGGACATCCACGTCATGGGCGCGGCCTCCGACCCGATCTTCGCCATGGACAAACTCGCCCGGGAATGGCCGGATGTGATCGTGCTGGACGTGGAAATGCCGCGCATGGACGGCATCACTTTTCTGCGCAAAATCATGAGCGAGCGGCCGACGCCGGTGGTGATCTGCTCCTCACTGACCCAAAAAGGCGCGGAGACCTCCCTGCAGGCGCTGTCGGCCGGCGCGGTGGAAGTCATCACCAAACCCACCACTGGCTTGAAAAATTTCCTGATCGAGTCGGCGCCGGAATTGGTCGCCGCGATCCGCGCGGCCGCCCATTCCAACGTCAAGAACCTGGGCAAGCGCAGCGCACGGCCGACACCCGCCCCCGCACCGGCGGGCAAACTCAGTGCCGACGCGATCCTGCCCGCCGCCAGCGGCCAGGCCATGGCCCAGACCACCGAACGTATCGTCGCCATCGGCACCTCCACCGGCGGCACTCAAGCGCTGGAAGCGGTACTCACGGCGCTGCCGAGGGTGTGCCCGGGCATGGTGATCGTGCAGCACATGCCGGAGAAATTCACCGCGTCATTCGCCGAGCGCCTCAACAGCGTGTGCCAGATCGAGGTGCGCGAAGCCCGCAACAACGACCGCATACTCCCCGGCCTTGCGCTGATCGCCCCTGGCGGCAAGCACCTGATGGTCACCCGCAGCGGCGCCTTCTATCACGCCCAAGTCATCGACGGGCCGCTGGTCAACCGGCACCGCCCCTCCGTCGATGTGCTGTTTCGCTCGGTGGCCAAGTTTGCCGGCAAGAACGCCACGGGCATCATCATGACCGGGATGGGCGACGACGGCGCCCGCGGCCTCAAGGAAATGCTCGACGCCGGCGCCGCCACGGTGGCCCAGGACGAGGCCAGTTGCGTGGTGTTCGGCATGCCCAAGGAAGCCATCAAACTCAATGCCGCCCAGCGCATCATGGCGTTGCAGGATATTCACCAGGCGATTTTGCATAAGTAAACCGCCCGTGGCGCAGGCAGCTTGCTCCCGATGAGGGCGTGTCAGTGAATGCATCCGTTCCTGACCCACTGCCATCGGGAGCAAGCCCCCTCCTACACTTGGATCTCTACCCGTGAGCCAGATATGTGTCGGCTATCAGGGCGTCACAGGAGTAAGCTCGGCCGCCAGGCCCCACTGCTTCGTCGGTATTGCTATCACGGCCATCGATAGCACCCTAACGAAAGCCCCAGGCTAGAGGGCTCATCCCGTGCTTATATCATTCCGAATGATAGTTACCTTTGCTTCATTCGATTCGTGACATACCGCGTCCCCGCGCATGATCCGCCCATCTCAAATACATTGGCGGATGCACCTCATGGAACAGTCACTCAAACATTTGCGCTTCCCCCTGGCGATTTTGGCCGTGGTGGTGATGAGCGCGTGCGGCAAGACCCCGGAACAAGCGGCCGCCATGCCGGCGGCCAAAGTCAGCGTGGCCAAGGTACTTGAGCAACCGGTCAATGAGTGGGACGAGTTCACCGGGCGCCTGGAAGCACCGGAAACCGTACAGATCCGCCCACGGGTTTCCGGCCAGATTGACCAAGTCGCTTTCACTGAAGGCGCTTTGGTCAAGAAAGGCGACCTGCTGTTCCAGATTGACCCGCGTCCGTTCCAGGCTGAAGTGCGCCGCCTTGAAGCCCAGCTTGCCCAGACCAAAGCCGCTGCCACCCGCAGCGACAACGAAGCCCAGCGTGGCGAACGCCTGCGCCAGAGCAATGCGATCTCCGCCGAACTGGCCGACTCGCGCACCACCGCCGCCCAGGAAGCCCGCGCCGCCGTCGCCGGGATCCAGGCGCAGTTGGACCTGGCCAAGCTGAACCTGAGCTTCACCCGCGTGACCGCGCCGATCAGCGGCCGCGTCAGCCGTGCCGAAATCACCGCCGGCAACCTGGTGACCGCCGATACCACCGCGCTGACCAGCGTGGTCTCCACCGACAAGGTCTACGCCTACTTCGACGCCGATGAGCGCGTGTTCCTCAAGTACACCGAGTTGGCCCGCCAGGGCCGTCGTGGCGCCACCACCCCGGTGTACCTGGGCCTGTCGAACGAAACCGGCAACCCGCACCTGGGCCAGATGAACTTCGTCGACAACCAGGTCAACCCGGCCACCGGCACCATCCGTGGGCGCGCGGTGTTCGATAACAGCAAGGGCGAATACACCCCCGGCCTGTATGCGCGCCTCAAGTTGGTGGGCAGCGGCACCTACTCCGCCGTGCTGATCAACGACGAAGCCGTGGGCACCGACCTGGGCAAGAAGTTCGTGCTGGTGATGGACGGCGACAAGCCGGCGTATCGCTCGGTAGAGCTGGGGCCGAAGATCGAAGGTTTGCGCATCGTGCGCAGCGGCCTGAACAAGGACGACACCATTATCGTCAAGGGCCTGCAGCGTGTGCGCCCAGGCTCGCCGGTCGCCCCGGAAACCATCCCGATGGCCAGCAAGGAAACCCTCGCCGCCTTGGCCCAACAACGACAAGCGCTTGAAGCCAGCAACCTGGAACAAGTGGCGCCGGAAAAACCCGCGCCCAAGCTGGCCAGCGTCGCGACTCCACGCGGTTAAGGGATACGACTCAAGATGAATTTTTCCAAGTTCTTCATTTCGCGGCCGATCTTCGCAGCGGTACTTTCGCTGTTGATCCTGATCGCCGGCGCGATCTCGCTGTTCCAATTGCCGATCAGCGAATACCCGGAAGTGGTGCCGCCGACCGTCGTGGTACGCGCCAACTTCCCGGGCGCCAACCCCAAGGTCATCGGTGAAACCGTGGCGGCCCCGCTTGAGCAGGCCATCACCGGCGTCGAGAACATGCTGTACATGTCCTCGCAGTCGACCGCCGACGGCAAGCTGACCCTGACCATCACCTTCGCCCTGGGTACCGACCTGGACAATGCGCAGGTGCAGGTACAAAACCGCGTCACCCGTACGCAGCCAAAACTGCCCGAGGAAGTGACCCGCATCGGTATTACCGTGGACAAGGCCTCCCCCGACCTGACCATGGTGGTGCACTTGACCTCCCCGGATCAGCGTTACGACATGCTCTACCTGTCCAACTACGCCTTGCTCAATATCAAGGATGAGTTGGCGCGCCTGGGGGGCGTGGGTGATGTGCAGCTGTTCGGCATGGGCGACTACTCGCTGCGTGTATGGCTGGACCCGAACAAGACCGCTTCGCGCAACCTGACCGCCACCGATGTGGTAACGGCCATTCGCGAACAAAACCGCCAGGTGGCTGCCGGTGCCCTGGGCGCGCCGCCCGCACCGAATGCCACCGCGTTCCAGTTGTCGGTGAATACCCAAGGCCGCCTGGTCACTGAGGAAGAGTTCGAGAACATCGTTATTCGCGCCGGCGATAACGGTGAAATCACCCGCCTCAAGGACATCGCACGGGTGGAGCTGGGCTCCAGCCAATACGCCCTGCGTTCGTTGCTCAACAATCAGCCGGCCGTGGCGATCCCGATCTTCCAGCGGCCGGGTTCCAACGCTATCGAGATCTCCAACGAAGTGCGCGGCAAGATGGAAGAGCTGAAAAAGAGCTTCCCGCAAGGCATGGACTTCAGCATCGTCTACGACCCGACCATCTTCGTCCGGGGTTCCATCGAAGCGGTGGTGCACACCCTGTTTGAAGCACTGATCCTGGTGGTGCTGGTGGTGATTCTGTTCCTGCAAACCTGGCGCGCCTCGATCATTCCGTTGGTGGCGGTGCCGGTATCGTTGATCGGTACGTTTGCGGTGATGCACCTGTTCGGCTTTTCGCTCAACGCCCTGTCATTGTTCGGCCTGGTATTGGCCATCGGTATCGTGGTGGACGACGCCATCGTGGTGGTGGAGAACGTCGAACGTAACATCGAGCTGGGCCTGGAACCGTTCCCGGCCACTGAAAAAGCCATGAGCGAAGTGACCGGCCCGATCATCGCCACCGCGTTGGTGCTGTGTGCGGTGTTCATCCCAGCGGCCTTCATCAGCGGCCTGACCGGGCAGTTCTACAAACAGTTCGCCTTGACCATCGCAATTTCCACGGTGATCTCGGCCTTCAACTCGCTGACCTTGTCCCCTGCCCTGGCCGCCGTGTTGCTGCGCAGCCACGACGCGCCAAAGGACCGCTTCTCCAAGGTGCTCGACAAGATTTTCGGCGGCTGGTTGTTCCGTCCGTTCAACCGCTTCTTCGAGAAAGCCAGCCACGGTTATGTCGGCACCGTACGCCGAGTGATTCGCGGCAGCGGCATCGCCCTGTTCCTGTACGCGGGCCTGATGGTGCTGACCTGGTTCGGCTTTGCCCACACTCCGACCGGTTTCGTACCGGCCCAGGACAAGCAATACCTGGTGGCCTTCGCGCAACTGCCGGACGCCGCGAGCCTGGACCGCACCGAAGACGTGATCAAGCGCATGTCCGAGATCGCCTTGAAACAACCGGGCGTGGACAGCGCGGTGGCGTTCCCCGGCCTGTCGATCAACGGTTTTACCAACAGCCCGAACAGCGGCATCGTGTTCGTGACCCTCAAACCGTTCGACGAGCGTAAAGACCCGAGCATGTCGGCCGGTGCGATTGCCGGCGCCTTGAACGGCCAGTACAGCAACATCCAGGAAGCCTACATGGCGATCTTCCCACCGCCGCCGGTACAGGGCCTGGGCACCATCGGCGGGTTCCGCCTGCAGATCGAAGACCGTGGCAACCTGGGTTACGACGAGCTGTACAAAGAAACCCAGAACATCATCGCCAAGAGCCATAACGTGCCGGAGTTGTTCGGCCTGTTCACCAGCTACACGGTCAACGTGCCCCAGGTCGATGCCGCCATCGACCGCGAAAAGGCCAAGACCCACGGCGTGGCGATCAGCGACATCTTCGACACCCTGCAGATCTACCTGGGCTCGCTGTATGCCAACGACTTCAACCGCTTTGGCCGCACCTACCAGGTCAACGTGCAGGCTGAGCAGCAGTTCCGCCTGGACGAAGACCAGATCGGCCAATTGAAAGTGCGTAACAACAAGGGCGAGATGATCCCGCTGGCGACCTTTATCAAGGTCAGCGACACCTCGGGGCCGGACCGCGTGATGCACTACAACGGTTTTATCACCGCCGAAATCAACGGCAACGCCGCACCGGGCTACAGCTCGGGCCAGGCCCAGGCCGCGATCGAAAAACTGTTGAAGGATGAACTGCCCAACGGCATGACCTACGAGTGGACCGACCTGACCTATCAGCAAATCCTCTCGGGCAACACCGCGCTGTTCGTGTTCCCGCTCTGCGTATTGCTGGCGTTCCTGGTACTGGCCGCCCAATACGAAAGCTGGAGCCTGCCGCTGGCGGTGATCCTGATCGTGCCGATGACGCTGCTGTCGGCCATTACCGGGGTGATCATGTCGGGCGGCGACAACAACATCTTTACCCAGATCGGCCTGATCGTACTGGTGGGCCTGGCCTGTAAGAACGCGATCCTGATCGTGGAGTTCGCCAAGGACAAACAGCAGGAAGGCCTCGACCCGCTCGCCGCGGTACTGGAAGCCTGCCGTCTGCGTCTGCGGCCGATCCTGATGACGTCGTTCGCGTTCATCATGGGCGTGGTACCCCTGGTGTTCTCCAGCGGTGCCGGTGCCGAGATGCGTCATGCCATGGGTGTGGCGGTGTTCTCCGGGATGATCGGGGTGACCTTCTTCGGTCTGTTGCTGACGCCAGTGTTCTACGTACTGATCCGTC
The DNA here is from genome assembly GCF_054668275.1 of Pseudomonas sp. S3_A03. Classification (NCBI taxonomy): domain Bacteria; kingdom Pseudomonadati; phylum Pseudomonadota; class Gammaproteobacteria; order Pseudomonadales; family Pseudomonadaceae; genus Pseudomonas; species Pseudomonas sp. S3_A03. The sequence continues at coordinate 1,008,132 of NZ_CP162753.1, read as the reverse complement.
GCTATGTGGAGCGCCAAGAAGCGCGCAAAGCGGCCAAGGCCTTGAAGCTGGAGACACAGCAATGAGTGTGAACGTGTTTTTGCCAAGCTTGCTGGTACTGGCGCTGAGCGCCTGTGCCGTGGGCCCGGACTACAAAGCCCAAACCCCGGAGGCGGCGAACATCACCGCCGCCGCGGATGCCAAGCAATATGACCACGCCAAGTTCGAAGGCATCTGGTGGCAGCAGTTCGAAGACCCGACCCTGAACCAGTTGGTGACGCAATCCCTGCAAGGCAACCGTGACCTGCGCGTGGCCTTTGCCCGCCTGCGGGCGGCACGGGCGATCCGCGATGACGCCAGCAATGACGCCATGCCGACCATCACCAGCCGCGTCAGCAGTGACCAGGGCAAAGGCCAGATCCCCGGGCAAACCACGCGCAGGGTCAAGACCGAGCGTTACGACCTGGGCCTGGACATGGCGTGGGAACTGGACCTGTTCGGCCGCATCCAGCGCAACCTGGAAGCCACCGACGCCGACCAGCAGGCCGCCGAAGCTGACTTGTACCAACTGCAAGTCAGCATGATTGCCGAACTGGTCGACGCCTACGGTCAACTGCGCGGCGCGCAACTGCGTGAACGCATTGCCCTGGACAACCTGAAGAACCAACAGGAATCGCGCACCATCACCGAAAGCCTGCGCGATGCCGGGGTGGGTGACCAACTCGACGTGGAGCGCGCCGACGCCCGCCTGGCGGCGGTTGAAGCCAGCGTGCCGCAACTGCAGGCCGAGCAGGTGCGCGAGCGCAACCGCATCGCCACCCTCCTCGGCCAGCGCCCCGACAAACTGAGCGTAGACCTGAGCCCCAAAGACCTGCCGGCGATTGCCAAGGCGTTGCCGATCGGCGATCCAGGACAACTGCTGCAACGGCGCCCGGACATCCTCAGCGCCGAACGCAAACTGGCCGCCGCCACCGCGCGCATCGGCGTGGCCAAGGCCGACCTGTTCCCACGGGTCAGCCTCAGCGGCTTCCTCGGCTTTACCGCCGGGCGCGGTTCGCAGATCGGCTCGTCCGCGGCGAATGCCTGGGCCCTGGGCCCGAGCATCACCTGGGCCGCGTTTGACCTGGGCAGCGTGCGTGCTCGCTTGCGCGGCGCGGATGCCGAAGCGGATGGCGCGCTGGCCACCTATGAGCAACAAGTGCTGCTGGCGCTGGAAGAATCGGAAAATGCCTTCAGTGATTACGGTAAACGCCAACAGCGCCTGGTCTCGTTGATCCGTCAGAGTGAGTCCAGCCGCGCCGCCGCCGACCTCGCCGCGATCCGCTACCGCGAAGGCACCGTGGACTTCCTGGTCCTGCTCGACGCCCAGCGCGAACGCCTGGCCGCCGAAGACACCCAGGCCCAGGCCGAAGTGGACCTGTATCGCGGGATTGTGGCGATCTACAAGGCGCTGGGCGGTGGATGGCAGCCGGATACGGTCGTAGCGACGGCCAAATGATGTAAAGAGCTCCTTTGGTTGGTCGCATCCAGCCAATTTTAGCCCCGTGGTCCATTCGGCCATGGGGCTTTTTTTTGGAGCGTCCTAAAATGTTGAAGGTTGCTTCTGTAAGTTAAAAACGAAGTACCTTGTAAGAAAACTCTTAATACTGCGCTGCGCCTGGCGATCAGACTCAAGTCATTTATTCGTCGAAAAATGGACTTTCAAAAACAGATAAATATGCCTTAACCTTAAAGCTCAATGTCTAGGGCGCCAACAAAAAATGAGAAGATGGGGATTCTTAAAAAACAAAAACGACAACTTATATTATTCTCTATCGATATTTATGAACCTGGACGTTCAGAGAAGCCTGTTTGTACTTTACTTGCTGCAGCTGGGTATCACACAGGGCGAGATAGGCATTCTGCAATCCTTTTTATTCTTCTCTTGCGTAGCCTTGGAAATCCCATCCGGTTTACTCGCAGATCGCTATGGGCGTAAATGCTCTCTTATCATTGGTTTTTCAGGGTTGTTTTTAAGTGGCATTGGCTTTTTACTGTTTTCTTCTTTTATTCCTTTCGCCATTCTATTTTGTCTATTTGGCGCAAGTATTGCCATGGGCTCCGGCTCCGATAGGGCGTTACTGTATGACAACTTACTCGCTGAGAACCGCACAGCGGAATATCCTAAAATACTGTCACGCGCCCGTGCTATTGGCGCTGTGTCATTAGGCTTGTCCATGCTTGTGGGCGGCGTACTACAGGACACCTTGTCCTGGAACAGTGTTTACATTGTTTTTGCGGTATCAAAACTGATCGGTGCTTTTGTTGTTACATTGATTACTGAAGCCAAGCCCCCGCCCACCTCACTGACGCCCAATGAAAAAATCAATATACGCAATGAGGAAACCGAGGGGGTTTTTACTTCACTAACTAGGTTTTTCCGCTCGAAAAAAGGTGCCTTTCTTATACCCTTATTTATTGGATTCGCGTTATTCGAGCTATCAACGATCCCCTTGTTTATTTATGGTCAGCCATTTTTTTCAATGCAGGGATTGGAGATACCTACCATTGCCGGCATTTATGCTGCCGTTGAAGCCGTCTCGGCATTGATGTTCATGGCTGCGGGTTTTATTTGCAGCCGACTTTCTCTGGGCATCATTGCCTTCACTACAACCGGCATCGTCACGCTTCTGCTTTTCATTTTGTCATTCAACATCGGCATCGTTACTTCAATTGCTGCCTTCCTACTTATTATGTCGCTGCCTGCTCTATATGAGACTTCCTATGAAACCTATATTCATGACAATGTTGAGTCACGTATTCGAGCCTCTTGCCTGTCTGTTGCGAATCTAGTCAACTCGATCATCATCGGCATCTCCTACAGCGTGTTTGGAGGACTAGTAGATGTCTACGGCTTCTCGCTGACGTTGATCATAGTTGCGGCCTTCTGCCTGGTTGGTTTGTTGGGTGTAAGCGCCACGTTGCTGTTAGGTGGACAAAAAAACCGTTTAAACCAACAAAACGCTTGAGATACGCAGTTTCATTTGCGAGCTGATCATCACACTGACAGGCATCCGACTGAAAACCTGACCTGTTTTGTCCGTACCCTTACGCCCTACATAGCATCGTTAAGAATCAAACTCCGATAATGCCCCGGATTCGACCCACTCCACTTGCGAAACGCCTTATAAAACGAACTGGTATCGGCAAATCCCAACCGCTCGGCTATCTCGGCAAAGCTGATCTGCGGTTCGGCCAGCCACACAATCGCCAGTTCCTTGCGCACGCTGTCCTTCAACCCCTGATACGTCTGCCCTTCTTCGGCCAGGCGCCGCCGCAGGGTCGAGGCGGAGATACAGTGGGCCGCCGCCAGGCCATCGGTTTCCGGCCAGGTGTCGGGCGGCATTTGGCGCAGGTCGTGCTTGATGCGGGTGGCCAGGCTGTCGGGGTCGCGGTATTTGACCAGGATGTTGGCCGGCGCGTGGGCCAGGAAACGTTGCAGTTCTTGCGGGCTGCGCTTGATCGGCAGGTCGAGGCAATCGGCGGAGACGATCATGCGCGTGCGTGGCCGGTTAAAGCGCAGGTTGTCGGAAAACATCACCCGGTAGTCATCACAATAATCCGGCGGCGGGCAGCGCAACTCGATGGCCAGGATGGGGATGCGCCGCCCCGCCAGCCAACAGGCAACACCGTGGACAATCATCCAATAGGTGAAGTAGGTGAAGGCGCGATTGGGCTCGGCATCCGGTTCCAGCAGCACGATTTCCGCCAGACTCTGTTGGCGCACCAATTGGGCGGGCAGGCGCTCCAGCATCAGTGAGAGAAACCCCAAGCCGGTTTCCAGGCCGGCCGCCAGGGTCGGTTGCGCGATGGCCGCCCGGCAGAGAAACGCCAGGCTACCGGACTTGAGCCTGCGCGGGTCCATGCCGAAGAACTCATCGTCGCAACGCCTTGCCAGCAAGCGCCACAGGCGTGCATAGGCCGTGGCCGGTACACGGGCGGCGGGCTCTTGCAGCAGCGCCGGGTCGATCCCGACTTTGCTCAGGGCCTCGACGGTGGCCGCCCCCGGCGCGCAACTCTGCGACAAGGCCTCGCGCACGAGGTGGATGGAGATGGTGTCTTTTTCCGCCATGGAAGTTGGGCAATCCGGTCGTGCATGAGGTGGCGTGCATCATAAGGGCGCTTGCGCTTTGCCACCACCGTTCAGCCGGCGTTCAGCTAAAGTCAATATTTCCTGTTTGGCAATGAGTATCATTATGTTACAACTTAGCACCCTAACTAATTGCCCTGCGGTGCCGAATGCTTGTCCCCTTTCTCATCATGCTGCGCGAAGGCATTGAAGCCGCATTGATCGTCGGCATCATCGCCAGTTACCTGCAACAGACCGGCCGTGGCCAATGGATGCCCGCCGTGTGGATTGGGGTGTTCCTTGCGGCAGCGCTGGCCTTGCTGGTGGGCGGCGGCCTGGAATGGGTCAGCGCGGAGTTCCCGCAGAAACAACAGGAGCTGTTCGAAGGCATCGTCGGCCTGGTTGCCGTGGGTATCCTCAGCTCCATGGTGTTCTGGATGCGCAAGGTTGCGCGCTCCATCAAGCATGCGTTGCACGCCTCCCTTGATCAGGCGTTGACCGGCTCCAGGCACCAGGTCACCGCACTGATCCTGATGGTGTTTTTCGCCGTGGCCCGCGAAGGCCTGGAAACCGTGTTTTTCCTGCTGGCGGTGTTCCAGCAGAGCGAAGGCCCCGGCGCGCCGATGGGCGCCCTGCTCGGCCTGGTGTTGGCGATTGTCATCGGCTGGCTGATTTACACCGGCAGCATGCGCCTGAACCTGGGTGCGTTTTTCCGCTGGACCGGCCTGTTCATCCTGGTGGTCGCGGCCGGCATCCTCGCCAACTCGGTGCAGGCTCTGCACGAGGCCGGGGTGTGGAACCATTGGCAAACCGTACTCTTCGATTTCAGCGCTGTATTGCCGATGGACAGCCCATTGGGTTCGGTGCTGGCCGGCATGTTCGGCTATCAGGAAGCACCGACCGTCAGCACGCTGGGTGCCTACCTGATTTACCTGGTGGTGGCGCTGGTGATGTTCTTCCTGCCCGCGACGCCGGCCAAGCCTGCCGCCACCCCCTCCTCCGTTTCCAGCCAGTAAGGACCGTCTCTTGTCCAGCCCAACGCCTCAACCTGCCTCGCCACCCCGCGCCCTGCGCTGGGCGGTGGCCGGCTCGGTGGTCGTGATGATCGCCGCCGGTGGCCTGTTCTACTACGCCTCGCAGATGGCCGCCGCCAAGCGCCAGGCCAACGGCAATGAAATTGCCGTGACCATCCACGGCCACGCCTGCGGGCCCAACGCACTGACCGTTCCGGCCGGGCGCGCGAGCTTTCGTATCATCAACCGCTCCGACCGTGCCGTGGAATGGGAAATCCTCGACGGCGTGCTGGTGGTTGAGGAGCGCGAAAACATCGCCCCCGGCCTTAGCCAGGTTATCAACGCCAACCTGTTGCCCGGCGACTATGCCATCACCTGCGGCCTGCTGAGCAACCCGCGTGGCACTTTGCATGTGACGCCCACGGCGCAGTCCGACGCCCAGGCCAAGGCCAAGCCGTCGATGGTGGCGTTTATCGGCCCGCTGTCGGAGTTCCGCGTGTACCTGAGCAGCCAGGGCAATGCGCTTATAAAGGCCACGACGGCGCTGCAACAGGCGATCGAGGCCGGTGACCTGGCCCAGGCGCAGGCGGCGTATGTACCAGCCCGTGAGGCTTATCAACGGCTGGCGCCGGCGTCGCAACGCCTGGCGGAACTGGACAACGCCATCAACGCCCGCGCCGATTATTTTGAAAAACGCGAACAGGACCCGGCGTTCAGTGGCTTGCATCGCCTCGAATACAGCCTGTTCCAGCAACGCAGCCTCGCTGGCCTGGCCCCGGTGGCGCAGCGCCTGGTGACCGACGTCAGCGGCCTCAAACAACAACTGCTGGCCCAGTCGCTGCCGCCGGAGCAACTGGTGAGCATCGTGGTGCGCAACCTCAACAGCCTGGCGGATGTGCGCGCCATCAGTGGTGAGGAAGAGCGCTACAGCCACATCGACCTGAACGGTTTCGCCGCCAACCTGCAAGCCTCGCACAAGGTGGTCGAGTTGATGCGCCCGCTGCTGGCCAAGTCTGCCGCTGACCTGCTCCCCAAAGTCGACAGTGCCCTCGCCGCGTTCGATGCCGAACTCGCAGGCTTTAAGGTCAATAACACTTACCGCACGTACGACAGCGTTACCGCCGATCAGCGTCAGCAGATCGCCGACAAGGCCAAGGCTCTGGCCGTTGCACTCGATGGAATCGACCCCGCCCTTGGCCTTTCCGGCCTGCAGTGAAGACGACCGAATTTATGAGCGATTCAGCACACTTTTCAGCACAACGTCGCCGCGTCCTGCTGGGCATGGCCGCCACCGGCGCGGCGATTGCCGGCAGCAGCCTGGCCTGCCCGGCGATGGCCGCCGCCGAGCAAGTCACCACGGCGCCACGCAGTGACAAGACCCAGGACCACCATGACTTTTTCGGCCAGCACCAAAGCGGCATCGTCACGCCGCGCCCGGCCTGCGGCATGCTCGTGGCGTTCGACGTGCTGGCCGGCGACCGCGACGACCTGGAGCGGCTGTTTCGCACCTTGAACGAGCGCATCAGCTTCTTGATGACCGGCGGCGCCGTGGCACAAGTCGACCCGAAACTGCCGCCCACCGACTCCGGGATTCTCGGCCCGGTGGTGACGCCGGACAACCTGACCATCACGGTTTCGGTCGGTGAATCGCTGTTCGATGAGCGCTTTGGCCTTGGCGCGGTGAAGCCCAAGCGCCTGAGCCGCATGGTGGGTTTTCCCAACGACGCGCTGGAGCCGACGCAGTGCCATGGCGACCTCAGCGTGCAGTTTTGCTCCAACACCCCCGACACCAATATCCATGCCCTGCGCGACATCGTGAAGAACCTGCCCGACCTGCTGCTGGTGCGCTGGAAGCAGGAAGGCAGCGTGCCGCCCCAGGCCCCTGCCAAACCCGGCACGCCTGCGCAGAGCGCGCGTAATTTCCTGGGGTTTCGTGACGGTTCGGCCAACCCCGACTCCAACGACGACAAGGCGATGAACCAGATTGTGTGGGTACAGCCGGGCAGCGACGAGCCAGCCTGGGCGGCTCATGGCAGCTATCAGGCGGTGCGCATCATCCGCAACTTCGTCGAGCGCTGGGACCGCACGCCCCTGCAAGAACAGGAAAGCATCATCGGTCGGGTCAAGACCACCGGCGCACCCATGGATGGCCAGCAAGAAAGCCAGGTGCCCGACTACAGCCAGGACCCGCACGGCAAGTTGACCAAGCTCGATGCGCATATCCGCCTGGCCAACCCGCGCACCCCGCAGACCCAGGCCAACCTGATCCTGCGGCGGCCGTTCAACTACTCCAACGGCGTCAATAAAAACGGTCAGCTCGACATGGGGCTGTTGTTCATCTGCTACCAGGCTGACCTGGAGAAAGGCTTTATCAGCGTGCAGACCCGGCTCAACGGCGAACCCCTGGAGGAGTACCTCAAGCCGGTGGGCGGCGGGTACTTTTTCAGCCTGCCGGGGGTCACCGGGCCCAAGGATTTTCTTGGACGCACACTGCTTGCGGCCGCGCACCCTCAAACCACTGCCAATACCTAAAACAAACCCCACAGCGGAAACCGTCCCATGAAGAAGTCGACTCTCGCGTTGTCGTTGTTAATGACCCTTTCGCCCCTGGCCGCCTTCGCCGCCACCACGGCGCCGCTGGACCTGGTAGGCCCGGTGTCGGACTACAAGATCTACGTCACCGAAGAAATCGGTGAGCTGGTGACCCAGACCCAGGCCTTCACCGACGCCATCAACCAAGGCGACCTGGCCACCGCCAAAAAACTCTACGCGCCGACCCGTGTGCACTATGAGTCCATCGAACCGATCGCCGAGCTGTTCAGCGACCTCGACGCGTCCATCGACTCCCGCGTGGACGACCACGAAAAAGGCGTGACCGCCGAAGACTTCACCGGTTTCCACCGCATCGAATATGCGCTGTTTTCGCAGAACTCGACCAAAGGCCTGGAGGCGCTCACCGCCAAGCTCAACACCGATGTCAACGACCTCAAGACCCGCGTCGATGGCCTGACCTTCCCGCCGGAAAAAGTCGTGGGCGGTGCCGCCGCCCTGCTTGAAGAAGTCGCCGCCACCAAGATCTCCGGCGAAGAAGACCGCTACAGCCACACCGACCTGTACGACTTCCAGGGCAACATCGACGGCGCGAAGAAAATCGTCGACCTGTTCCGTGGCCAGATCGGGCAGCAAGACAAGGCTTTCCTGGCCAAGGTCGACAAGAACTTCGCCAGCGTCGACAAGATCCTGGCCAAGTACAAAACCAAGGACGGCGGGTTCCAGACCTATGACAAGGTCAAGGAAGCCGACCGTAAAGCCTTGGTCGGCCCGGTCAATACCCTGGCTGAAGACCTCTCGATGTTGCGTGGCAAGCTGGGCTTGAACTGATTGGCCGCCTCGACATGCGCGCAGCCTGTACGGGCTGCCGCGGGGCCTCGGCCGCCGTGGTCTCAACTTGCCTGCGGCACGAACCGCTCCAGAGGGCTCCCTTCGGGTCTTTGGGTCAGGGGATTGATCGCATACCAGGAACCCTGTTTCTGAACCGCATCGACCTGTTGATTACCGATGAAGCCTTTGCGCGATCCCGCCCAGTGATTGGCCGAGGTGCCCGGGCCGGCGAAGAGGGCATCGCGCGCACCCATGGTCCATCGCCACTGCTCAAAGGTTTTCACCGGCAATAGGGCGCTTGATCCAATGCGAAATGGGCGCCCTAGCGCAAACGTTGCAAGGGCGTTCGGAGTCGCGCGCAAAATCTCGGGGACGCTTTCCACTGGATTGAATACCCCACGCAAAAATGTACCTGCCCCTTTCAATGCAACCGTGCTGAACGGCTTGCCATTGAAGCGCATCAGCAACTTCACCCCCTTGGCAAAGCTCTTAGCTCCCGCCAGCCCACCGGTGGCGACAAAAGATGCCAAGTCTATCAGCAGCCCTTTTACCCCCTCGCCGGTATTGCCCTCGACCAAATCAGTCAATGCGCCCACAAAAGGGATCAGGCTGAGTACCGTACGCACATTTTCAGCGGTAAAAATATTCTTGCCGGAGGGGAATGGGTAGGCACGGCGCCATTCGAGGTTGGTGGGTTGGTTAGCGTAGTCGATCAGCGCCTCACGCTTATCGTCAAAGCCATAGGCCAACATTGTTTCCACAAGCTTAGAGGTCGTGGAAGAAACGAAGGTATCGGGTGTGCGTTGATTTGTCTTGTCCACTGCTCCGCGCAATGGGCTGCCGTACTTTTCAATGATCACCTGCGAATTCATCCCGGGGCGTGGCACGGAGCCTGAGCGATAGGCCTCAAAATCATAGGGCAGCGACACACCGTCCTGCACGTTGATTTGATAATAGCCACCCAGCCCAGTGGGCTCACTGCCTTTGGTGATCTTGTCGCCAAGCGGAAGATTATCGGGCAAGTCCGTTCGTTCGATCATTTTCATCGAATTGGGGAACACTTCGTAATAGCCATATTTGGGGTTGGCCTGACCCGTTTCGTAGCGCATCAACAGGCCGTGAGTGCCGCGTTTGTTGGCCACGTTCGAGTCCGGCGCCTTATCTTTTTCCAGGCGTTCCCCGGTCCCTGTCCGAAGGCTAAAAAACTGGATCTCGTTTGACGATTCCAGCGCCATGCGCTGTTTCAGTGGTAATTCAGCGAAAGCCAGTTTCATCGCCGTAGCCTGGGCCTTTCGGATGTCGGCGATGTATTTGTCAACGGCGGGTTCCACCAGGGGCGCGATCGGCGGCAGCTGGCTAATACGCTGGAAGAAAGTCGCCTGGGAAATAGCGGGGTGATTGAAGTTGTATTTCTTGTCACCTATGAACAGAGCGTCGAGAGAAGAACTGAGCTTGAGCCAAAAGCTCTCATCTTCGGCCTGCCCCGCCAAAATGAAGTCAACCAGCAACGGCTGGCGAGTCTCCAGGTGTCCATGATTGCGAGGGTCATAAGGTTCATCGGTAATGAGGTCCAGCTTAGCCGTGCGAATTTCTTCCTCGGTCATTTCAGGAAACAACAAGGCCAGTTGTTTGACCAATACACTGGCTCGGGTAGGCGGCTCACCCGTCAACACTTCGAATGCACCGCGCGTGGTGTTTTCTCGCTCAGTAAAGGCGTTAGATGCCGCTTCATAATCCGTACTGGAGTAGGTGCGATCCGAAGTTGCCGGATAGACGCCCACCATGACGCCCCAGTCCAACAGTGCCCGGGCCCCCAACGCTTTGATCAATTTTTCTTGGTTAGGCCCTGCCGACTCCTGGCGTGCCAAAGCCAGGGCTTGCTGAAGGTTCAACCGCGAATCGCCTGCCATTGCACTGGCCAGGCGTAAGTTCATCCAGGCCGTGGAGCCAACCTTGATAGCGCCCGGGTCTGGGTTGAGTACGTTCAGGGGTTCGGCAGCCAAGCCTGGGTCTCTCTTGATCAGCATCTCCGGCGCCGCCTGGGCCAGATACAGGTGAGCCATCAGCGCCGAGACCTTGGGATCAACGCCTTTGTCTGCCAAGTGCCGCTCGACGTCGCCACGTACCTCTTTAAGCGTGCGGCCCCTATTAGCGGGCTGGTACAGATCGTAGCCTGCCACAACCCCTGGCAGGCCCGGCACCGGCGCGTTCACACTGAATTTGAGGGCCGTAGCCAAAACTTGATGGCGGTCGGCCCTTGTCGGCGTTTGACCATCGGCCACGGCAAACAGCTTGAGGGATTTAGCGATTGTGTCGGCCAGCGCGGTGGCGCCAGGGGAATCAAAAAAAGCCGCGAGTTGGCTGTCCGGATCGGGAAAGGATTGGAAACCCGACGAGGCAGGGGAAAAGTCCTTGAACAACGCCATGACCTGCGTCGAGGCGCTTCTGAATGTTTGACTGGAGGCGTCAGACAGGGCTTCCGTGCCCTGCCCATAGGGCGTCATGCTTGCGTAATTACCGGCCAGTGGAGGGTTGGGTAATTTCACGTTGAAACCGCTCAGGGCCGCGCGCATCTGGCCGACGGTCTGCGGAACGTCGAGGGCGTAGTGCGCCATGACCTGACGGGCGTCATAAGTACGCGTGGAATACAATGCATCACCGATTTTTTTACTCAGCACCACTAACGATTCCAGCTCCGCCCCCATCGTTCGCGCTGCAGCTTGCTCTTGCGCACTTTCCCAGCCTGACAGCTTCCCGACCTCGTCGTCGAAAGCACGCCGCAGCGATACCCACTGACCTGCACCGTCGCGCGCCTGCAAGTCGCCGTCGGACAGCCTGTATTCATGCCGCCTGAATTCACCGTCCTGCCTTTGAAAGCCGGCCTTATGCAAAAAGGCTTCGAACCGGGGCGATGCCAGGAATTTCAGAAACCGTTCACGGGGCTTTTTACTGCGCTGGTCCAAGGTGGAGCCGGGGGCGGCAACCAAGCTCAGCTCTTTCAGATTCAGCGTATCGTTGTCACCTTTGCCCTCAACCAAGGGTTGTAACAGTTCGGACAGACGCCCCCGTAAGGCACTGTCCTCGTGGGACCGCCGCTGTTGTTTGAATTGCGCCTCCCACTGATCACGCTGCGCCTGTGATATTTGCGGCCAGCCACCACGCTTGAGCTGTTTGCCCAATAGGGGTGCGGCTTTTTCATTGTGCGGTGGCGCAACCCCGTAAAACTCCAACAGCACGGTCAGTGGGATATTCGCCTGGGCCGCACCCGTGGCGATCGGAATGCCTCGGTTGTTCGGCGAGAGGATCCTTTGCAGTGCGGATACTCTTAGGCCGACTTGCCCCCAGCCGGAACCGTCAGTGGCGGTAAAACGTTGGAACGTTTCCTTGCCCTCGCGCACCACTATCCCCACCACGGCGTCGTCGAGCACCCGTATCGTGGCGGGCTTGAAGCCTGTGGATTTGAACCAGGCCTGCAGGGCCGGCTCTTTTATCGCATCGTTGTATAAGGAAATAAAGGGCGCGATTGAGGCTTTTTTCGGCACTGCGTTATCAGGAGCGGTACCGGAATGCAGCCACCGCATCAGGTTCTTTTGCAGCCTTTTGTCGGCATCCTGAGCATCTGCGACGACCGGGAAAAGACCTCCCGCGCCGGCAGCGCTGGCGGGAGACTCCTCCGTCACAGAGCCCGCATGACGCTTGACTCGGGTTTTCGAGTCGCTCGACGGGCCGGCGAGCCCGTCCATACGCAACGCGCGCAGCGAACGACTGTTGTGTGCAAGACCTTGAGGTTGAGTTGGAAACGCGGGTTGTGGCGCCGCGTGAGCCTGGGAGGTTTCTACGGCGGGAAGCGGCGTTTCAGCCGCATGGAGAACGGACAACGCCGGCGCAACAGGAGCTCTGTTTATGGCTATCATTCTGACGAACGCTCTCTATACCAAGGGAATGGCGAGAGTCCTGTCCCTAGAACTGTCAGCAGAAAACGTACAGACCAACACCTAAACAAAACGTAGGGAAATTCCCAACGCTGTGAGTGCAATGCCTGAGCCGCGCGATAGACCCAGGCTTACAAGATGCGATAGAGCAAACGTTCAATCCGCACCCGGCTGACACGCCGTAGGAATTTGCCGACCGCCTCCGGGTAATCCGGCAGCGTCTCCAGTTGCTGGTAGCGCTCGATACGCGTGGTGTGCTGGAAAATCTGCCCCAGCTCACTTCGGCGCGGCGCCAGCCACTGCCCTTGCGGGTCATCGATCAACAAGGCGTTTTCCAGGTCGAGGCGGAACGCACGCGGGTTGAGGTTGTTGCCGGTCAGCAAGGTGTAGCGCTCATCGACCCACATGCCCTTGAGGTGGTAGGTGTTATCGCCGTCGCGCCACAGGTGCAGGTTGAGCTGGCCTTTGTCGATCATCGGCTGATGGCGCTTGGCGAAGCGACGCAGGCTGATTTCGTACAGGTAAGGCAAGGCCGCGATGACCTTGAACGGCTCGCTGGGTGGGATGTAGAAGTCGTTGGCGGTCTTGTCGCCCACGATGATGTCGATCTTCACGCCACGCGCCAGGGTGCGGTTGATCTCGCGGGTCACCGGCAGCGGCAGGTTGAAGTACGGTGTGCAGATGGTCAGTTGATGCTGGGCGCCGGCAATCAGCTCCAGGATCACCCGGCTCAGCGGGTTGTTCTTGCCCACGCCGAGCAGCGGGCTGACCGACAGCTGGCCGTTGGGCAACTGCCCCGCCGTGGTGTCATAGGCCGCGTGTTTGAGACGGCTGCGCAGGTCGCCGATGTCGTTGCGCAGGCTGCGGGTAGTCGGCGGGTTCGGCAGGTCCAGGCGGTGCACGGCCTTGGACGCCACCAGGCCGTGTTCCACCAGGTGTTGCATCGAGTCGGCCAAGGGTTTGCTGTGGATCAGGTGGTACCGGTCGAAGCGGTATTTGTCGAACTTGTGCAGGTACACATTATTCAGGCTGGCGCCGCTGTACAGCACGCTGTCGTCGATCACAAAACCCTTGAGGTGCAGCACCCCGAACAGTTCGCGGGTTTGCACCGGCACCCCATACACCGGCACTTCGCTGGCGTGGCGTTGGGTCATGGCCTGGTACCAGGCGCTGTTGCCCGGCTGTTTGCCGGCACCGATCAGGCCGCGCTGGGCGCGCAGCCAGTCCACCACCACCACGATGTCCAGTTCCGGGCGCGCGGCCTTGGCGGCGTGCAAGGCGTCGTAGATTTCCTGCCCCGCTTCGTCGTGCTGCAAATACAGCGCAACGATGTAGATGCGGCGGGTGGCCTGGGGGATGAGCTCCAGCAGGCGACGACGATACGCGTCAGCACCGGACAGCACTTCAAGGGTGTCTGGCGTGAGGGCAAAACCACGTAGTTTGGGCAACAGGGAGCGTTTGAAGAACGACGGCATAAGGCTCGCAATGGGTCGAATCCGAAGAGGCCCCGAGCTTACACCATGGGTGTGCTCAGGTCTCGCTGCCTGACATGGAAAAAGCCGATTGACCAAGAAGAACGATCGTTCTACTGTCACGAGCATGAACGACATGACCCGTAATGAAACGCGCGACATCATCCTCGACGTCACCGAAAAACTGCTCTATCGCCATGGCATCGCCGCCACTGGCATGGACTTTCTGGTGAAAACCGCCGGTGTGTCGCGCAAAAGTATCTACCGCTACTTCGCCAATAAAGACGAGTTGGTGATGGCCGCCCTGCAACGTCGCGATCAGCGCTGGATGGATTGGCTACGTGGCGAAGTGGAACGCGTCGACAACAGCGGCGAGCGCCTGCTGGCGCTGTTCGGCGCGCTGAAAACCTGGTTTGCCTCAGCGGACTTTCGCGGCTGCGCCTTTATCAACACCAGCGGTGAAACCGGCGACCCGCACGACCCGGTCCGCCTGCTGGCCAAGGCCCATAAACAGAAACTGTTCGAGTACGCGCTCGAACTGTGTCAAGTCCATGGCACCCCCGAGCCCGAACGGCAGGCCGCGCAACTGCTGATCCTGATCGATGGCGCCATTACCGTTGCCCTGGTGATGGGCGACTCAACCGCCGCCGATAACGCGCAATGCATGGCGCGAACCTTATTGGGGCTATGAATACACCGCTGCGCAACTTCGTTTTAACAGGAGCCGTCAAATGTCAGCCACCCCACAAACACGCCCGCCGCTGCCGCCGTTCACCCGTGAATCGGCCATCGAAAAAGTCCGCCTGGCCGAAGACGGCTGGAACTCCCGGGACCCGCAACGGGTATCCCTGGCCTACACCCCGGACACGCAATGGCGTAACCGCGCCGAATTCGTCTCCAGCCGCGAAGAAGCCAAGGCGTTTCTCACGCGCAAGTGGGCCAAGGAGTTGGACTATCGGCTGATCAAGGAGCTATGGGCCTTCACCGATAACCGCATCGCCGTGCGCTATGCCTATGAATGGCACGACGACTCGGGCAACTGGTTTCGTTCGTATGGCAATGAGAACTGGGAGTTCGACGAGAACGGCCTGATGGCCCACCGCTTTGCCTGCATCAACGATAGGCCGATCAAGGAAAGCGAACGCAGGTTCCACTGGCCGTTGGGCCGGCGCCCGGACGAACATCCGGGGCTGTCCGACCTGGGCCTGTAAACCTGTGGGAAGGGGCTTGCTCCCGATAGCTGCCCTGCTGTCATCGGGAGCCGGCCCCCTTGCCTGTGGTGGCTAGTCCTGGTTCAACCCCACCCGATACAGCGCGCCGTCATCCTCGTCGGTGAGCACGTACAGAAACCCGTCAGGCCCCTGCCGCACGTCGCGAATACGTGCCTTCAAGCCGCCTAGCAAGCGTTCCTCATGCACTACTTTGTCACCCTCGAACTGCAAGCGAATCAGTTCCTGGCTGGCCAGCGCGCCGATAAACAGGTTGTGCTGCCACGCCTTGAAGCGGTCACCGTCATAGAACGCCATGCCACTGATGGCCGGCGACTTCTCCCACACATGGTGCGGCGCCACGGTGCCTTCGGCGGTCTTGCCCTTGGCTTCGGGAATCGGCGCCAGGGAGTAGTTGATGCCGTGGGTGGCCAGCGGCCAGCCGTAGTTTTTGCCACGTTCGATGATATTCACCTCATCGCCACCCCGTGGGCCATGTTCGTTTTCCCAAATCGTGCCGCTCCAGGGGTTCAGCGCCAAACCCTGCGGGTTGCGCTGGCCGTAGGACCAGATTTCGGGGCGCACGCCCGGCTGGCCGACAAAAGGGTTGTCATCCGGCACGCGACCATCCGGGAAAATCCGCACGACCTTGCCTTGCAGCTTGTCCAGGTCCTGGGCGGTAGGCCGTTCGTTGTTTTCTCCCAGGGTCACGAACAGGTAGCCATCGCGATCAAACGCCAGGCGCCCACCGAAGTGGTTGCCGGTGGAGAGCTTCGGCTCCTGGCGCAGGATCACCTTGAAATCCACCAAGCCGCTGAGGTCGGCCGCCAGGCGTCCACGGCCCACGGCGGTGCCGGCCGTCCCGCCTTTGCCGCCGCCTTCGGCATAAGACAAATACACCGTGCGGTCCTGCTTGAAGTCCGGCGACAGCACCACATCAAGCAAACCACCCTGCCCCTTGGCCCAGACGTCAGGCACGCCACTCAACGGGGCGGAGAGTTTGCCGTCGGGGCCGACAAACCGCAGGTGCCCTGGCCGTTCGGTAACCAGAAAGCCCTGCCGGTCCGGCAGGAAGGCCACCGCCCAGGGGTGGTCCAGGCCTTTGGCGATCGGAGTTACCGTGATACTGCCTTGCTCACTGGGGAACTGCTGGATATCGGCCGCATAAACAGGCGTCAGGATCATTGCGCACAAGGCGGCTGACAGGGTTTTGCGTAGCAACATAGAGGAATCCTTACCGGCGATTGCCGTTGGCATCATAAGTGGGGGCTTTGGTCTCGGTGGCCGGGCGGCTGGGGGCGGCTTCGCGCTGGGGATAGCGGTTGCCGATGCCGCGGTTTTCCAGGGTGGGCGGGCGCGTGGTCGGCCCGGTCTGAATACCCCGAACCGCCGGCGCACTGGGCTGGGTGCCCTGCATGCTGTTGGGGTTGGCCCGGTGGATCGGGCCGTTGTTCGGGTTGTTGTTGCCGGGCAGGTTTTGCGCCTGGGCGAACGACCCCAGGCTCAGGCCCAGCAATAACGCGGCGACATGGCGTACACAGGTGTTCATGACAAAGCCTCTCTGGGACGCGGAGTACGTGCTTTCGATGCCACGCTACGCCTGGGGTTCGGCTTTGGTAACTAAATACTTCCTCATCAGATGTAACACGATCTGTCCGCATATCCGTCCGGCGAAACTTTTCCCACCGCGTTCAAGTCACCAGAACACACAGGCTTCTTATAAAGGAATCGTACTTATGCCACGGGCAATCTGGAAAGGCGCCATCAGCTTCGGCTTGGTTCATATCCCCGTGTCACTGGTCTCGGCCACATCCGCCCAGGGCGTGGACTTTGACTGGCTGGACAAGCGCAGCATGGACCCGGTGGGCTACAAGCGCATCAACAAAACCACCGGCAAAGAGGTGACCAAGGAGAACATCGTCAAGGGCGTGGCGTTTGAGAAAGGCCGCTATGTGGTACTCAGCGAAGAGGAGATTCGCTCGGCGCACCCCAAGTCCACCCAGACCATCGAAATCATCGCCTTCGTCGCCAGCGACCAGATCCCTTGCCGAACATCGACACCCCGTACTTTCTGGCCCCGGATAAACGTGGCGGCAAGGTCTATGCGTTGCTGCGCGAAACCCTCAAGAAAACCCGCAAGGTCGCGCTGGCCAACGTGGTACTGCACACCAAACAGCACTTGGCGGCCGTGATGCCCCTGGAGTCCGCCATGGTGCTGGTGATGCTGCGCTGGCCCGCCGAAGTGCGCAGCCTGGACCAACTGGAACTGGGCAGCGACGTCACCCAGCCGAGCCTGGCCAAAGGCGAACTCGACATGGCCAAGCGCCTGGTGGAAGACATGAGCGCCGACTGGCAGCCTGACGAATACCGCGACACCTTCCAGGAAAAAATCATGGCCCTGGTGGCGAGGAAGGCCAAGGCCGGCAAGATCGAAGACGTGGAATCCCAGGAGGCCGGCGAAGAACGCAAGTCGGCCGATGTGGTTGACCTCACCGAGCTGCTCAAGCGCAGCCTGGCGGGTAAGCCGGCGGCGAAAAAAACGGCCGCGAAAAAGTCCACCAAGAAGGCCTCCTGAGCCCGCCGTACGTTGGAGAAAGCCATGGCAAAGCCTCTGAGTGAATACAACCGCAAGCGTGATTTCAACATCACCGCCGAACCCTCCGGCAGCGCGCCCGCCGGCAAGCGCAAGGCGTCGGCGCTGTCGTTCGTGATCCAGAAACACGATGCGCGCAACCTGCACTATGACTTTCGCCTGGAACTTGACGGTGTGCTCAAGAGCTGGGCGGTGCCCAAGGGCCCCAGCCTGGACCCCAGCCAGAAACGCCTGGCCGTGCATGTGGAGGATCACCCGCTGAGCTATGGCGCGTTCGAAGGGAGCATCCCGGCCGGCCAGTATGGCGCCGGCGATGTGATCGTCTGGGACCGTGGCGTCTGGCAACCCCATGACGATCCGCACAAGGCCTACGCCGCCGGCAAGCTCAAATTTACCCTGGTCGGCGAAAAACTCTCGGGGGACTGGGCCTTGGTACGCACCCGCTTAAGGGCCAGCGGCGACAAGCAACAATGGCTGCTGATCAAGGAAAAAGACACACAGGCACGCCCCGCCGCCGACTACGACATCGTAGAGGCCGAACCGAAAAGCGTGCTCAGCGATGCCTCGGTCGGCACATCCAAGGTCGACAAACCCAAGCCCAAGCCCAAGCGCCGGGCAACAGCGCAAAAGGCCGCGGCCGACCTCCCCGAACACTTCACGCCGCAGTTGGCGACCCTGGTGGACCGCGCACCGGAAGGCGACTGGCTGTATGAAATCAAGTTCGACGGTTATCGCATGCTGACGCGCATACGCGATGGCGAAGTGCGCCTGTTCACCCGCAACGGCCATGACTGGACTGACCGCTTGCCGCGCCAGGCCAAGGCGCTGCAGGCGCTCAAGCTCAAGGACAGTTGGCTCGATGGCGAAGTGGTCAGCCTCAACGGCGAGGGGTTGCCGGATTTCCAGGCGCTGCAAAATGCCTTCGACATCGGCCGCAGCCTGGACATCGTTTATTACGTGTTTGACGCGCCGTTCCTCGCGGGGCAAGACATGCGCCACAAACCCGTAGAAGAACGCCGCGCGGCACTCAAGTCGGCGCTGGCGGGCAGCAACAGCAAGCTGCTGCGGTTTTCCGAAGCGTTCACCGCCCATCATCAGGATATTTTTGAAAGCGCCTGTGACCTCGCCCTGGAAGGCGTGATCGGCAAACGTCGGGGCAGCCCCTATGTGTCCAGCCGCAACGCTGACTGGATCAAACTCAAATGCCGCTTGCGCCAGGAGTTTGTGATCGTCGGTTACACGCGCCCCCAGGGTTCGCGCAGCGGTTTTGGCGCCCTGCTGCTGGCGGTCAATGACGATGCCGGGCTGGTCTATGCCGGCCGGGTGGGCACCGGTTTCGACCAGGCGTCGCTGGCCAGTATCCACGCGCAACTCAAGCCATTGGAGCGTACGTCTTCGCCGCTGCAAAAACCCTTGACCAGCGCCCAGGCGCGCGGAGTGCATTGGGTAGAACCGAGCCTGGTGGGCGAGGTGCAGTTCGCCGAATGGACCCGCGAGGGCGTGGTGCGGCAGGCCGCTTTCGTGGCGCTGCGCAGCGACAAACCCGCCGCGCAGATCGTGCATGAACAGCCGCGCACGGCCAAATCGCTCAAGGCGCAGCCCGCCAAAAAGGCCACCAGCGGGGTGAACATCACCCACCCCGAGCGCGTGATCGACCGGCAAAGCGGCACGCAAAAACAGCAGCTGGCGCAGTTTTACGACAGCATCAGTGAGTGGATCCTGCCCTTTCTGCGCAATCGACCGGTGTCGTTGTTAAGGGCGCCGGAGGGCATCGAGGGCGAGCAGTTCTTTCAGAAGCACGCCGAACGCCTGGCGATTCCCAATATCACCCAGCTGGACCCTGCGCTGGATCCAGGCCATGCGCGGCTGATGCAGATCGACAATGCCCAAGCGCTGGTGGGCGCCGTGCAAATGGGCACCGTCGAGTTGCATACATGGGGCGCCACCACGGACAAAATCGAAACGCCGGACCTGTTTGTACTCGACCTCGACCCGGACCCCGCCCTGCCCTGGAAAACCATGCTGGAAGCGGCGCGACTGAGCTTGTCGGTGCTCGACGAGCTGGGGCTTGATGCGTTCGTCAAAACCAGCGGCGGCAAAGGCCTGCACCTGGTGGTGCCACTGGCGCGGCGTGATGGCTGGGACACGATAAAGGCCTTCGCCAAAGCCATTGCCCAGTTCATGGCGCAACAACTGCCCGAGCGCTTTACCGCCACTTCGGGGCCGAAAAACCGGGTGGGCAAGATCTTTATCGACTACCTGCGCAATGCTCGCGGCGCCAGCACCGTGGCCGCCTATTCCGTGCGTGCGCGGCCGGGGCTGCCAGTGTCGGTGCCGGTCAGTCGCGAGGAGTTGGAGCACGTGCGCGGCGCCCAACAGTGGACGGTGGCCAACCTGCAGCAGCGCTTGCAGGCGTTGAAAGACGATCCCTGGGCGGGGTATGCCAACCGGCAGAAGATCAGCAAAAAAATGTGGGACAAGCTGGGCGCCCGCCCCCCGCAGTAAAGGGCGCCCCAGCCAGGTCTCAGATCAGGATAAAAACCAGCGCCAATGCCGCGAAGATCGCCCACTTCTCCAGGTAGTAGCGCATGCGGTTGCGCTTTTTCAGCTCTTTGCCGCGCAAGCGAATTTTGTACAGCCGGGTGAAGGCGCGGTTAAGCCCGCCGGTCTTGTCGCCATCATCGTTGGGGGAGCCCGCGGCAGCCATCACCGTGCGGCTGAACCAGCGATTGAACGCGGCAGCCCAGCGGTACTTCATCGGGCGTTCGATATCGCAGAACAAAATGATGCGGTTGTGCTGCGTGGTGTTCTCGGCGAAATGGATATAGGTCTCGTCGAACATCACCGGCTCGCCGTCGCGCCAGTAGTAGTTTTCGCCGTCCACATTGATGTAGCAGCCCGGATCATTTGGCGTGTCCAGGCCCAAGTGATAACGGTAGGAACCCGCATAGGGGTCGCGATGACGCACCAACTTGGAGCCCGGCGGCAACTCGGCGAACATCGCCGCCTTGATCGAACCGATGCTCTGCACCAACTGCGTGGTACGCGGGCACAGCTTCATCGCCGATGGGTGGCTGTCGCCGTACCACTTGAGATAGAAACGCTTCCAACCCGATTTGAAAAACGAGTTGAAGCCCACGTCGTTATATTGCTCGGAGCGCTTGATCGCCCCGGCGCGCATCAGGTCCTGGCCTTCCTGGCGGATCTCTTCCCAGTGTTCCTGCAACGGGCTCAGGTCGGGGAAGTCACTGGGCGACAGGTAAGGTCGGCTGGGCAGCTTGGAGAAGAGATAAAGCAAGCAATTGACCGGCGCCAGGAAGGTCGAATGATCACTGAGCTGGCGGCCCAGCTTGTGTCGCACCCGGCCGCGCAGATGAACATACGCAATGGAGGCAACATAGACAGCAACAATGATGAGTTTCAAGGGATTTCGTCACACGTCAGAAGAGAACAGGCTGCTCCCGCGTGCCCACGACGGCCGGGGATTGGATGCAGCACCTGAAATCACAATTCAAACCGTCATCACGAAGCGGTTGGAGGGCGCCGGTTCGTGACCATTGGTAGTTATTTAGCCACAGATTGTAACCAAAAGTTAATCAAGAATTGTGAAAAGCTGTCTATTGGCCAGTCAAGTCGGCCAAGCCGCCGCGCGCAAAAAAGCAGACATTTTTCTACGCCCGGTTACACTTCAGCCGGTTCAGTACGCGGCAACCGGCTACCGCCGTCGCTTAGCCCTTCAGCAAAAAGGAAGTTGCATGTCATCCCTTTCAGACCCCGACTTTCAAGCCCTGCAAGGTACCTGGGAGCAAACGCGCCTCGAAGACAGCGGCGTGCTCAACCCCGCCGACGCCCACAGCGCCCCTGGGGCAATTACCACTATTTCGGGTGACCGCTTCGAAGTCCGAACAGTCGACGGCGCGGTGTTGCTCAAGGGCCGTTTTTTGCTCGACAGCACCACCACGCCCAAGAGCATTACCTGGGTAGACGCCATCGGGGATGACGCCGGCAAATACCTGCCCGCCAGTTATCGCCTGGAGCAGGACGAGTTTGTGTTTATTGCAGCGGACGAGCACCAGCCCAGACCGCAGGTATTCAGCACGGGCCCCGGCCAAACCATGCGTACGTTCATACGGCGTGCCCCGCATAACCGTGGCGCCTAGAAAAGAAGCCCGCCGGCCCGGGATTGAAAACACTGGGCCGCGCGCGAAACTAATCCGCAGCCTTACAAGTCATTAAAGCAATCCGTGTTCAGCCGTTGAACGCGCTTCGGAAGATCTCGCCGTGGCCCATCGCTCCGACCTGCGTAATACCTTGTCCCTGGACAGCCTGAATTTCTTCCTGGCGGATGTGCGTGACGGCCTTGGCCCCTACCTGGCAATTTACCTGCTGGCGGTGCACCAATGGGACCCGGCCAGCATCGGTGTGGTCATGACGCTCGCCGGTATCGCGGCCTTGATCACCCAGGGCCCGGCAGGCGCGCTGATCGATCGTACCCGCAGCAAGCGCGCGGTGATCGCCGTGGCGGCGCTGCTGGTGACGGCCAGTTGCCTGATGCTGCCGTTTGTCAGTTCATTCGGATGGGTCGCGTTGACCCAGGCCGCCAGTGCCGTCGCCGCCTCGGTGTTCGCGCCGGCAATCTCGGCGATTTCCCTGGGCATTACCGGGCCGCGCGCGTTTACCCGTCGTACCGGACGCAACGAAACCTTCAACCACGCCGGTAATGCGGTGGCCGCGCTATTGGCCGGCGGCCTGGCTTATCTGTTCGGTCCCGTGGTGGTGTTTTACCTGATGGCCTTTATGGCGGTGGCCAGCGTTATCGCAGTCAGTTGCGTGTCGGCCAGGGCAATCGATCATGACGTCGCGCGCGGCTTCGACCCGGCCCATCACACCGACCACGAGCAACCCTCGGGCCTTGAGGTGTTGCTGGCCAACCGCCCGCTGCTGCTGTTCGCCATTTGCTGCGCGCTGTTTCACCTGGCCAATGCCGCGATGCTGCCGCTGGTCAGCCAGAAGCTGTCGCAGATCAACCTGCAGATGGCCACGCCCCTGACCTCGGCATGCATCGTCGCCGCGCAATTGGTGATGGTGCCGGTGGCCTGGCTGGTGGGGGTCAAGGCCGATGTGTGGGGGCGCAAGCCGCTGCTGCTCGCCGGTTTCTTGATCCTGCCATTGCGCGGCGTGCTGTACACCTTGTCGGGTGATCCCTACTGGCTGGTGGCGGTGCAGTTGCTCGACGGCGTGGGCGCGGGAATCTTCGGCGCGCTGTTCCCGGTGATCGTCAAGGACCTGACTCAAGGCACCGGACGCTTCAACGTCAGCCTGGGTGCCCTGTCGACGGTGTTTGGCCTGGGCGCGGCGTTGAGCAACAGCCTGGCCGGTTTCGTGGTGCAACAGGCGGGCTACAACGCGGCGTTCCTGACCCTGGCCGGCGTAGCAGCCGTGGCATTGGCGCTATTGTGGCTGGCGATGCCGGAAACCTTGGCAAAACCATCTTTCGCGTGCCATACAACTGTCGCCTGACATATGCGACAATGCGCGCCAAATTCCACACACATCCCCCATTTTTTGCTCAGCGACCGGGTTTCGCGCCTTGATGTCGCTGTTGATGCCTGCCTGACGGCGCTTGCCGCCATGCTCGCAACCCATTGATAGGTAAAGTAATTGATCTCCACAGCTAACATCACCATGCAGTTCGGCGCCAAGCCGCTCTTCGAGAATGTCTCGGTCAAGTTCGGCGCCGGTAACCGTTATGGTTTGATCGGTGCCAACGGTTGCGGCAAGTCGACCTTCATGAAAATCCTCGGTGGCGACCTTGATCCGTCCGGTGGCCAGGTCATGCTCGAGCCGAACGTGCGCTTGGGTAAACTGCGCCAGGACCAGTTCGCCTACGAAGAATTCACCGTGCTCGACACCGTGATCATGGGCCACGAGGAGCTGTGGAAGGTCAAGGCCGAGCGTGACCGTATCTACTCGCTGCCCGAAATGAGCGAAGACGACGGCATGGCCGTGGCCGAGCTGGAAACCGAGTTCGCCGAAATGGACGGCTACACCGCCGAATCCCGCGCCGGTGAGCTGCTGCTGGGCCTGGGTATTCCCCTGGAACAACACTTCGGCCCGATGAGCGAGGTGTCGCCTGGCTGGAAGCTGCGCGTATTGCTGGCCCAGGCGCTGTTTTCCGACCCTGAAGTGCTGTTGCTCGACGAACCGACCAACCACTTGGACATCAACACCATCCGCTGGCTGGAAAACATCCTGACCCAGCGCTCCAGCCTGATGATCATCATCTCTCACGACCGTCACTTCCTGAACAGCGTGTGCACCCACATGGCTGACCTGGACTACGGCGAGTTGCGCCTGTTTCCGGGCAACTACGACGAATACATGACCGTGGCGACCCAGTCGCGCGAGCAACTGCTGTCGGACAACGCCAAGAAAAAGGCGCAGATCTCCGAGCTGCAATCGTTCGTCAGCCGCTTCTCGGCCAACGCCTCGAAAGCCAAGCAGGCGACTTCCCGTGCCAAGGCGATCGACAAGATCCAGCTGGCCGAAGTCAAGCCGTCGAGCCGTGTGAGCCCGTTCATCCGTTTCGAGCAGAACAAAAAGCTGCACCGCCAGGCGGTCATGGTCGAAAAGATGGCCAAAGGTTTCGACGGCAAGCCGCTGTTCAAGGATTTCAGCTTCCAGGTTGAAGCCGGCGAGCGCGTGGCGATCATCGGCCCGAACGGTATCGGCAAGACCACCCTGCTGCGCACCCTGGTCAACGAACTGACCCCGGACGCGGGCAGCATCAAGTGGACCGACGCCGCGGAGCTGGGCTACTACGCCCAGGACCACGCCCACGACTTCGAAGACGACATGAGCCTGTTCGACTGGATGGGCCAGTGGACCCAGGGCGAACAAATGATCCGTGGCACGCTGGGCCGCATGCTGTTCTCCAACGACGAGATCCTCAAGTCGGTCAAGGTGATCTCCGGTGGTGAGCAAGGCCGCATGTTGTTCGGCAAGCTGATCCTGCAAAAGCCGAACGTGCTGATCATGGACGAACCGACCAACCACTTGGACATGGAGTCCATCGAAGCACTGAACCTGGCGTTGGAGAACTACCCGGGCACGCTGATCTTCGTCAGCCACGACCGTGAGTTCGTGTCGTCCCTGGCCACCCGCATCATCGAGCTAAGCGCCGATGGCGTGATCGACTTCAGCGGCACCTATGACGATTACCTGCGCAGCCAGGGCGTGGTGTTCTAAGTACAACGCTCAGCGGCAAGCACAACGCAGGACCCACATGTGGGAGGGGCAAGCCCCTCCCACATTGATATTGCGGTGGCGTCAGAGTCGGGTTATGCCATCATGGCCCTCACCGCCCGCCAGCGAACGAATGTCCATGCCCAACGCCGCCCCCTCCTCCCTGTCGATCACCCTGCAGATCGTCTCCATCGTCTTCTACACCTTTATCGCCTTTATCTGCATCGGCCTGCCGATTGCGGTGATCCCTGGCTATGTACATGAGCAACTGGGTTTCAGCGCGGTGGTAGCGGGGCTGACTATCGGCTCGCAGTACCTGGCCACCCTGCTCAGCCGCCCGATGGCCGGGCGGATGTCGGACAACGTCGGCACCAAGCGTGCGATTGTGCTGGGACTGGCCGGCATCCTGATCAGTGGCGTGCTGACATTTTTCGCGACGCTGCTGCACGGCATTCCCGGCTTGAGCCTGGGCATTCTGATCGTCGCCCGGCTGTTGCTGGGCGTGGCCCAAGGGTTAATCGGCGTGGGCACCATCAGTTGGTGCATGGGCCAGGTTGGCGCGGAGCATACGGCGCGTTCGATCTCCTGGAACGGCATCGCCTCTTATGGCGCCATCGCCATTGGTGCGCCGCTGGGCGTGGTGATGGTCGCCGAGTACGGCTACAACAGCCTGGGGCTGGCACTCACCGTGCTGGCGGCGTTGGGCCTGGTGCTGATCCGCAACAAGCCATCGGTGCCGGTGGTGCGCGGCGAACGCCTGCCGTTCTGGGCGGTGTTCGGGCGTATCGCCCCGTTTGGCGCCAGCTTGTGCCTGGCGTCCATCGGCTACGGCACCCTCACCACCTTTATCACGTTGTATTACCTCAATCGCGGCTGGACCGGCGCGGCGTACTGCCTCACGGTGTTTGGCCTGTGCTTTATTCTGTCGCGGCTGGTGTTTATCTCGGCGATCAGCCGTTTTGGCGGCTTTCGCGCGGCGATTGCCTGCATGGTCATCGAAACCCTGGGCCTCACGCTGCTCTGGCTGGCCCCTACCACCGGCGTAGCGTTGATCGGTGCCGGGCTGACCGGCTTCGGTTTATCGCTGGTGTACCCGGCGCTGGGCGTGGAAGCCATCAAGCAGGTGCCCAACAGCAGCCGTGGCGCCGGGTTGAGCGCCTACGCGGTGTTCTTCGACCTGGCCCTGGCGATTGCCGGGCCGTTGATGGGCTTTGTAGCGCTGAACCTTGGCTATGGCTGGATTTTCTTCTGCGCCGCGCTGCTGTCGGTCACGGCATTGGGCTTGACCTTGCTGCTTCAGCGGCGCGCTTACTGATCAGCCGTTTGCAGGCCGGCGCGGGTAGGTTCGCTGAGGGTGTGGGCGAAAAAGCGTCCGGCCTCGGAAATCAGGTCGCGGTGAATGCCTTCGCGGTCGACGCCGTCGGCATCCGTGCAGATGGCCGGCATTGCCGCCAGTTGGTCGCTGTCGCACGGAGCCATGAACACGAAGTGCCCTGCCCCGGCCAGCAGTTTGAAATCCGGCGGCTGCGGCAGTTTGCGCGCCAGGGCCGCAGCGTTTTTGTCCACGGCCACCAGCTTGTCACCGTCACCGCTGTAGAGCAGCACCGGCACATGCACGTCGGCCAGGGTGTGCCGACCAAACATCAGGCTCAGGGGTGCCATCAACATCAGCGCGTGGATACGTGGGTCGGACTGCGGCTGCAAGTCATCCCGGTCGACCACCAGCTCGCCTTTGGTGGTACAGGCATCACGGTCTTCGGGGCGCTCCTGGCAATAGCGGCGCAGGCGATCGAAATCCGGCTTGGCACCCGCCAGGATCAATGCCGTCTCGCCGCCGGCGGAATAGCCGATAACGCCCACTTGGTCGACGTCAACGAAGGGGGACAGCATCGGGTCCGCCAGGGTCGCGGTGATGGCTTCGGAAATCTGGATCGGCCGCCCATACAGGTTGCTCAGCGTCCCCAGGCGGCTGTGATCTTTATAGTTGTCGCCGGGGTGCAGCACCGCCACCACCACAAACCCTTTGCGCGCCAGCGAGGTGGCCAGGTCATGCAACGCCAGTGGCGTGCCGGTGTTGCCATGGGACAGCATCAGCATCGGGAAACGGCCGATGGCGATCTTGGAGTCTTCCGTGGCGGCGACGTGATAGGCGCCCACCTGCGTGCTGTGCTCGGTGTCGGTGGAGGGATAGAACGCGACGGCCTTCATTGGCTGCAAATCCAGCGGGTCGAGAAACGTCATGCGATGAAAGCCCACACTCCAATGAGGGTGCGGCGCGGGCGCGGCGTGCACTGAAATCAGGCTGCCTAGCAGGGAAAGAACCATAACAGCACAAAGACGCATCATGGGGATGTCCACCTTTGCTGCGTGAGAACCGACATGTCGAATGAAAAGCCCAGGGTGTCGAACCCATGCTTGCACAACCTGGGCCACATTAAAAAAAGACCGCGGGCAAACGAAAAAACTCCGCACTCCGGTCGCGTTCAGGCGAGCAGAATACAGAGTTTGAAGCGCCCGGTTTCAGATTGAAACCGGGGGACAGCGAAATTTACACAAGCCTTACGCGGCGGCAAACAATTGTTCGTTGATCAGTACGTTGGCGTCGCTCATGGACTTGCTGCGCACTTCATCACCGTAGGCCAGGCCTTCGGCACGCACGATTTCGATATCGGTGATGCCAAGGAAGCCGAACAGCAGTTTCAGGTAGCCCTCGTGGGCCGCACCGGTGGCTTGACCGGCATGCATGCCACCGGAGGTAGACACGATGATGACTTTTTTGTTGCCGCACAGGCCTTCCGGGCCGGCTTCGGTGTAGTGGAAGGTCTGGCCGGCCACGGCGATGCGGTCGATCCAGGCTTTGAGCTGAGTCGGGATGGTGAAGTTGTACATCGGCGCGCCCACCACGATGGCGTCGGCGGCAAGAAATTGCGCCAACGACGAGGCACTCAGCTCGGCTTCGTGCTTTTGCGCGGCATCGCGCAGCTCAGCGGCGGTGCCCAATGCACCCAGCGTGGCGCCGGAAAAGTGGTTGATAGCGTCGTCGGCCAGGTCGCGGTAAGTCACTTCCACACCCGGTTCGGCCGCCTGCCAGGCTTTGACAACGCCGGCGCTGAGCTGACGGGAAGCCGAGTTGTCGCCGAGGATGCTGGAATCGATGTGCAACAGTTTCATGGTAGGTCTCCGAATGGGATCGACGGTGGCGATCAGATGGTGGTGATACTACGTATGAAACCAATGTTCGATAAGCCGTCTGAAATGCGATAGTTTGTCCCACTGACAGGACAATAGGCTCCACCATGCAAGACCTTAACGACCTCTACTATTTCGCCAAAGTTGTCGAAGCCGGCGGTTTCGCGGCCGCCGGTCGGCTGTTGGGCATTCCCAAGTCACGGCTGTCGCGGCGCATTGCCGAGCTGGAAGAACGCCTGGGCGCGCGCCTGCTGCAACGCACTACCCGGCAGTTGACCCTGACCGCCGTTGGCGAGCGCTACCTGCGTCACTGCCAGGCAATGCTGCTGGAAGCCGAGATGGCCGATGAGGCCGTGGCGAGTATGTCCAGCGAGCCGCGCGGGCGGTTGCGAGTCACTTGCCCGGTGGGCTTGGCACAAAACATGATGCCCGACGTGGTTGCCGGGTTCCTCGCCGCCCACCCCCAGGTGCAATTGGAAATGACCCTGGTCAATCGCCGTGTCGACCTGGTGGCCGAAGGCATCGACGTGGCCCTGCGCGTGCGCGAATTGGGCGACGAGGACCCGCTGTTGGTCACCAAGCGCCTGCGTCCGGCCCAGACCGTGCTGGTTGCCAGCCCCAACTTTCTAAACGGCCGCCAGGTCAGCACCCTCGACGACCTCAAGCACTTGCCGATACTTGGCGCATTGGAGGCCGACCGCATGGTGCACCAGCGTATGCTCGACCCTCGGGGCAACCCGCACGACCTGGTGATGGAAGCGCGGTTGGGCGTGGATGACTTCAACGTACGCAAGGCCAGCGCGATCATGGGCCTGGGCTTTACCGTGCTGCCGATGATGTATTGCGAGGAAGAGCTGGCCAGCGGTCGCTTGGTGCAACTGCTGCCCGAGTGGTCGTTGCCCGGCGGCTGGCTACAGGCGGTGTACCCCCATCGACGTGGCGTACTGCCGGCCATTCGCGCTTGGATCGATTATCTGGAAGAAGGCTTTAAAAGCTGCGGAGACCGCCTGCTATGAAGATGACCGAAGAACACGTCGCCACGTTCTGCCTGAGCCTGCCCGGCGCGCGGGAGGACTACAAATGGGGTGGCGTGCGGGTGTTTTCGATTGCCGGCAACAAGATGTTCGCGTTACAGAACCTGCGCGGCGACTCGCTGGCGTTCAAGGTCGATAAAGCCTTGTTCCTGGGCCACGTGGACCGCCCCGGCATCCACCCCGCGCCGTACCTGGCGCGTGCGCAGTGGGTGATCATGAACACGCCCTACCCGCTCGGCGCCGAGGAGCTGCGCGGCTTGTTGCGGCGTTCCCACCAACTGGTGGTGAGCAAACTGCCCAAGCGCACGCAGATCGGCTTGCTGCTAGAGGACTGACAGCCAGCTGCCGCCCAGGAACAACTGGTCCAGCCAGAATACTTGATGCAGCAGCACGATCACCCAGAACAGCACCTGGTAAGACACTTTGCGCGTCTTGTGGCGCAACACCTGCTGGGCAATCAACGCGCCTGGCCAACCGCCTGCCAGTTCCACCGCATGCAGGATGTTTTCCGGGGTGCGCCAACTGTCGGTGCGCGCCTTGCGCTTATCGCTCCAGTACAGCAAAAACGCGACCACACTGACCAGGCCGTAGGCCGCCAGCGGGATCACGGTTTCACCGCGCCGCCACACCCCTATCGAGCCCAGCAGCGGCGCCGCGCACAACAGCGCAAAGATCGCCGCCTTCAAGCGCGGATGCTGGATGCTCATGCCTTGGCCGCTGCCCAGTCGATCCAGCCGAACTGCCAGGTCGCCAGGATCAACAGGCCAAACCCGATGCGGTACCAGGCAAACGCCGCATAGCTATGGCTGGCGATGAACTTGAGCAGCCCCTTGACCGCGATCATCGCAAAGATGAACGAGGTCACAAAACCGATGGCGAACACCGGCAGGTCCGCCGGTTGGAACAGGTCGCGGTACTTATAGCCCGAGTACACCGCCGCACCGACCATGGTGGGCATGGCCAGGAAGAATGAGAACTCGGTGGCGGTCTTGCGCGACAGGCCGAACAACAGGCCGCCGATGATGGTGGAGCCGGAGCGGGACGTACCCGGGATCATCGCCAGGCACTGGGCGAAGCCGACCTTGAGTGCGTCTTTCCAGGTGATGTCGTCGACACTCTCGGCGTGCACCTCATGCTCGCGGCGCTCGGCCCACAACATGATGATGCCGCCCACCACCAGCGCCGTGGCCACGGTGATCGGGTTGAACAGGTAATGGTGGATCAGGTCGGCGAAAATCACCCCCAGCACCACGGCGGGCAAAAACGCGATCAACAGGTTGAGTGTGAAACGCTGGGCGTTGCGCTGGGTGGGCAAGCCGGTGACCACATCCAGAATCTTGCGACGGAACTCCCAGACCACCGCCAGGATGGCGCCGAGCTGGATGATGATATTGAACGCCATCGCGCGTTCGCCGCCGAAGTCGAGCAAATCGGCGACGATGATCTGGTGACCGGTGCTGGAAATCGGCAGGAACTCTGTAAGCCCCTCTACTACGCCAAGAATCAATGCCTGAATGGCGGTCCAAAAATCCATGCTTCCCCCAAAGGTCATGCGCGGTGGCATGCCTTATCAATCTTTTTTAATGGTTCACTGACCGAGCGCGCGAAAGGCCCGGCGTTGATGGCGATCAATGCCGGCCTGCAAAATTTCGTGAAAAATCAGACAGTACTCAGGTTTTGCGACTTCAGGCCGAAAGCCTATCAGACAAGGCGTAAAAGTCGATGCGACGCCCACAATTATAAAAAGCCCGGAGTGACAGGACGATGAACAGTTTGCGCAATATGTCGATCAGCCGCCGCCTTTGGCTGATCCTGATAGTCGCCGTGCTGATGCTGCTGGCCTTGGGTTTGCTGATGCTCAAGCAGATTCATGACGATCTTTACCAGGCCAAAAGCCAACAGACCCAGCACGTGGTCCAGACCGCCAGCGGGATACTGACGTTTTATCACAGCCTCGAAACCACCGGCGTGATGACCCGCGAAGCCGCGCAAAAACAAGCCCTGAGCGCAGTGCGTGGGTTGCGTTATAGCCATGATGATTATTTCTGGATCAACGACCTCACGCCCGTGATGATCATGCACCCGACCAACCCCAAGCTCGACGGCCAGAACCTTTCGGCTATCCGCGATCCGGACGGCTTTGCGATCTTCAACGAGTTCGTCAGCCTGGCCAAGGCCAAGGGCGCCGGCATCGTCAACTACCGCTGGCCCAAGCCCGGCTCCGAAGCGCCGGTGGCCAAGACCTCGTATATCCAACTGTTTGAACCCTGGGGCTGGATCATCGGCTCCGGCGTATACGTGGACGATGTGCAAGCCGAGTTCAGCGCCCAAGTGTGGAAAGCGTCGTTCATTGTGCTGGGCATCGCGCTGCTGATGGGTTTGCTGGTGGCGTTGATTGCCCGCAGCATCGTGCAACCGTTGCAGGCCGCAGTGAACGCCATGGGCAATATTGCCAGCGGCGAAAGCGATCTGACCCGCAGCCTCGACACCCACGGCCGCGACGAAGTCACCCAACTGTCCCAGCACTTCAACAGCTTTACCGCGAAGCTGCGCCAGGTGGTGAGCCAGTTGCAGTCGTGCGCCAACGCCCTTGGGCAATCGTCCACGGAGATGGGCAATAACGCCAGCCAGGCCCATGACCGCAGCCAACAGCAGTCGCAGCAGATGGAACTGGTGGCCACCGCCATCAATGAAGTCACCTACGGCGTGCAGGACGTGGCCAAGAACGCCGAACATGCCGCCAGCGAAATGCGCGAAGCCGAAGCACAGGCCCAACAAGGCCAGGTCAATATCGACGGCAGCCTGCAGCAGATCGATCAGCTGTCCCATACCATCAGCCAGGCCGTTGAAGTGATCCGCACCCTGTCCAGCGAAAGCACACAGATCGGTGGCGTGCTGGAAGTGATCCGCTCCATCGCCGACCAAACCAACCTGCTGGCCCTGAACGCCGCCATCGAAGCGGCACGTGCCGGCGAGCAAGGTCGCGGGTTCGCCGTGGTGGCCGACGAAGTGCGCCTGCTTGCCCAGCGCACGCAAAAATCCACCGCCGAAATCCAGGTGATGATCGAGCGCCTGCAAGGCCACTCGGAAGCGGCGGTCAAGGTGATCAGCGACAGCCACAGCGCCTCGCAACTCACCATCGAGCAAGCAGGCCAGGCCGGCGCCAGCCTCACGGCCATCGGCCAGGCCCTGCGCAACCTCAACGGCCTGAACGCCTCGATTGCCAGCGCTACCCTGCAACAAGCGCACGTGGTGGAAGACATCAACCAGAACGTTACCGAGGCTGCGGGCTTGTCTCACAGCACGGCGATAGCCGCAGAGCAGTCGAGCCTGGCCAGTACCCAGTTGCGCGGTTTGAGCGACCAACTCGACGGCCTGCTCCGCCAATTCAAGGTCTGACGTACATATCAAGATGTGGGAGGGGGCTTGCTCCCACATTTGCCCTTCAGTGTTTTGAAGATTGCTTACCTCTGGTTACAATCACCGCCCTCTCCCACTCCCCCAAGGATCCGCCATGTCCGGGCTTGAACTGATCGCCGCCGCCCTGGGGGTGATCGCTGTCTGGCTGACGGTCAAGCAAAACCCGTGGTGCTGGCCCATCGGCCTGGTGATGGTGCTGCTCTATACCTGGGTGTTCTACGACGTGAAACTCTATTCCGACATGCTGCTGCAAGTGGTCTATGCGGCGCTGCAGGTGTATGGCTGGTGGCAATGGACCCGCGCCGGCGAAGTCAAGCACGGCCGCCAGGTCACCCGGCTGGGAGTGCCTGCGGTGATGGCCAGCCTGGCCGTGGGCGCAGTGGGCAGCCTGTTGCTAGGCGCCGCCATGGCCCACTGGACCGACGCCGCGCAACCGTGGCTGGACGCCGCCCTCACCGGCTTCAGCCTGGTCGCCCAAATGTGGATGGCGCAAAAGCGCGTGCAATGCTGGCCGTTGTGGATTGCGGTGGATGTGATCTTCGTCGGGCTGTTCCTCTATAAAGGCCTCTATCTCACCGCCGCGCTCTATGCGCTGTTCACTGTGATCGCCGTGCAAGGCTGGCGTGAATGGCGAGCCGACCCGGCGTTGCAGCCATGAAGGTAGTGGTGCTGGCCGGCCCCGAATCCAGCGGTAAAAGTTGGTTGGCGGCGCAGCTGCACGCGCATTTCGGCGGCTTGATGGTCGGCGAATATGTGCGGCATTTCATCGATGTTCATCAACGCGACACCTGCCTGGCGGATATTCCCGCTATCGCCCACGGCCAACTGGCCTGGGAAGACGCCGCGCGCGCAGCAAAGCCGAGGCTGCTGATCCTCGACACTCACCTGCTCACCAACAAGCTCTGGAGCCAGACCTTGTTCGGCGATTACCCCGCCTGGCTCGATGACGAGTTGCTGGCGCGCCACTACGACCTGCACTTGCTGCTCTCGCCCGAAGATGTCGAATGGACCGCCGACGGCCAACGCTGCCAACCGGAGCTGGCGGACCGCCGCGCGTTTTTCCAGGCCAGCCTGCACTGGATGCAGCAGCATCGCCAGCCCGTAGTGATGATTCGCGGGGATTGGGCCGCGCGGCGTGCCCAGGCGTTCGCCGCCGTGACGCAGTTGCTCGCCACGCCCTCACCCGCCTGACGGCAGGCCGGATGCTGATCGGCGCGGGCATCAGCGCTTTTTACGCGTGCCCAGTTGAATCCAGGTCGGCGCATGGTCACTGGCGTGGGGCTCGTTACGCACCCAGGCGTCCACGCCCGCGTCTTTCAAGTACGGCTTGAGTGCCGGGTTGAGCAGCAGATGGTCGATGCGCAGGCCGGAATTTTTCTGCCAGTGCTGACGGAAATAATCCCAGAACGTATACACACGCTCCTCGGGATACAGGTGCCGCAGGGCGTCGGTCCAGCCTTGGTCGAGCAGCCGCCGGTAACAGGCGCGGCTCTCGGGTTGCAGCAAGGCATCCTTGAGCCAGGAGCGCGGGTTGTAGATGTCCAGGTCAGTGGGCACCACATTGAAATCCCCCGCCAACAGCACGGGATGCTTGCTGGCTTGCAGCGCGCCCGCGTAGTCGATCAAGCGCTCGAACCAGGCCAGTTTGTAGTCGAATTTCGGCCCCGGTTGCGGGTTGCCGTTGGGCAAATACAGGCAGCCAACCAACACGCCGTGCACGGCTGCCTCGATATAGCGGCTTTGGTTGTCGTCGTCATCGCCGGGCAAACCACGTCGGCTTTCCAGCGGCTGGGCGTCCCGCGCCAGGATCGCCACACCGTTCCACGCCGCCTGGCCCAGGCAAATCGCACCGTAGCCGGCGCTTTCGAAGTCGGTGTAGGGGAACAGGCTTTGCGGTGCCTTGAGTTCTTGCAGGCAGACGATGTCGGGCTGCTCGCGCGCCAGCCATTGCAGCAGGTTGGGCAGGCGCGCCCGCAGACCATTGATGTTGAAGGTGGCAATTTTAAGCGCTTTCATGGAACGGGCTCCTTCCAGGGCTCTTTGGGTAGAGCCTGGAAGGTGGGTCGATGTTCCGTCTTAGTAACCCAGCGACAGCCCGGTATTGCGACGCGGGTCATTCGCGCCGTAGAAGCGGTTGTTACCCACCGGTTTGCCCCCCAGGGATGGCGCGCCTACCAGGATCGCCGCCAAGTGGTTGGCATCCTGCGGGCCCGCGAACTGATGGCCCCAGCTTTCGAGGATCTTTTGCGTGTCCGGGCTGACCGCGAAGGTCTCCAGATTGGTGGTTTGCGGCATCCACTGTTGGTGGAAACGCGGCGCGTCGACCGCTTCCTGGATGTTCATCTTGTAGTCAATGACATTCAGGATCGTCAGCAAGGTCGCCGTGATGATACGGCTGCCGCCCGGCGTGCCCACGACCATCACGGCCTTGCCATCCTTGGTAACGATGGTCGGGCTCATCGACGACAGCGGCGCCTTGCCTGGGGCGATGGCGTTGGCTTCACCCTGCACCAGGCCATGCATGTTCGGCACGCCGACCTTGACGGTAAAGTCGTCCATTTCATCGTTGAGGATCACGCCGGTCTTGCTCGCCATCACGCCCGCGCCGAACCAGTCGTTCAAGGTGTACGTGACGGAAACCGCGTTACCCCACTTGTCGACGATGGAGTAATGGGTGGTGTTGTTGCCTTCATGGGGCGACACGCCCGGCTTGATCGCCTGGGAGTCACCGGCCTTTTGCGGCTCAATCGCGTCGCGCAGCTTGGTCGCATAGTTTTTGTCGAGCAGATGCTCGATCGGGTTCTTCACAAAGTCCGGGTCGCCGAGGTAGCTGTTGCGGTCCACGTAGGCGTGGCGCATCGCTTCGATCTGGTAGTGCAGGCCCTGGGCCGAGTGATAGCCCAGGTCGGCCATCGGGTAGCCTTCGAGAATGTTCATGATCTGGCAGATCACTACGCCGCCCGAGCTTGGAGGCGGCGCCGAGACCACGTGGTAGCCACGGTAGTCGCATTCGATGGGCGCCAGTTCGCGGGTCTTGTATTTATCCAGGTCCGCCTGGGTGATGATGCCCTTGCCGGCCTGGCTGGAATCCACCAGCGCCTTGGCGACCCAGCCTTTATAAAAGCCGTCCGCGCCCTTGGCGGAGATTTCCTTGAGGGTCTTGGCCAGGTCTTTCTGTACCAGCTTCTGGCCCACCTGCATCGGTTGGCCGTTGTGCAGGAAGATACCGCGCAGGTCCTTGTCTTTTTCGAACTCGCCGGTGGCGGTGTGCAACAGGTCGATATCCCCTTGCTCCAGGGCGAAGCCGTTTTCCGCCAGTTTGATCGCCGGGGCGATCACCTGGGCGCGCTTGAGCGTGCCGTATTTGCTCAGGGCCAGCTCCATGCCGGAAACCGTGCCGGGTACGCCGACGGCCAGGTGGCCCTTGGCGCTGAGCCCTTCGATGACGTTGCCGTCCTTGTCCAGGTACATATTGGCGGTAGCCGCCAGCGGCGCTTTTTCGCGGAAGTCGAGGAAGGTCTTGCGCCCATCCGCCAGTTGCACGGTCATGAAGCCGCCGCCGCCCAGGTTACCCGCCGCCGGGTAGACCACCGCCAGCGCGTAGCCCACGGCCACCGCCGCATCCACCGCGTTGCCGCCCGCCTTGAGCACATCCACGCCCACATGCGTTGCCAGGTGCTGGGCCGTCACCACCATGCCATTTTCACCGGCCACCGGGGCCTGGGACGCGGCGTGCACGCCACTGACCGTCAACACCAGCGCGGTGGCAATCAAGGTACGGCTGAAGGGTTGGTATTTCATCCATGGCTACTCTGGTTATTGAGATGCACCAAAATAGCCCGTGGCGGGTTTAATCCCCAGCGCAATGGCGTTTTTATTACAGAACTTGTCGGTCACAGAACGGCCATCAAAACACCCATGCTATATTTCGCGCCACTTTCCGCCGCCTCCCAGACACGAGCGCCTCCATGAGCTTTGATTTCGACACGATCCACCCACGCCTCGGCACCGGCAGCACCAAGTGGAACCGTTACCCGGCCGATGTATTGCCGATGTGGATCGCCGACATGGATATCGCCGCGCCGCCCGCCGTGCTGCAAGCTCTGCATGCGCGCCTGGACCAGCAGATCCTCGGCTACAGCGTGGCCGGCCCGGAGGTACGCGACGCCATCGTGGCCGACCTGTGGGCCAAGTACGCCTGGCGCGTGCTGCCTGAAGAACTGCTGTTTTTGCCCGGCGTCGAACCGGGGTTCAACATGGCGCTGCACGCGTTTGTAGCGCCTGGCCAGCCGGTGGTGCTGCAAACCCCGAACTATCGCCCGATTCGCCTGGCGCCCGGGCACTGGAATTTGCCGCGTATTGAAGTGCCGTTTCAATTGGTCGACGACGACTATGTCACGCCGATGTCCACCATGAACGAAGCGCTGAATGGCGCCGGCGCCCTGCTGCTGAGCAATCCGCACAACCCGATAGGCAAAGTGTTCCCGCGTGAAGAACTGCTGGCGCTCGCCAACGCGTGCCTGGAGCAAGGCGCGCTGATCATCAGTGACGAAATCCATGCCGAACTGTGCTTCGATGGCCGCCGCCACATCCCTACCGCCAGCCTCGGCCCAGAGATCGCGCAGCGCACCATCACGCTGATGTCGGCGAGCAAGGCCTACAACGTGGCTGGCTTGAAAACCTGTTTTGCCGTGATCCAGAACGCCGAGATCCGCGAGCGTTTCAACAACGCGCGTTGCGGCATGGTCGACAGCGTCAGCCCACTGGGCCTGGAAGCCACCCGCGCCGCCTACAGCCAGTGCGGCGAATGGCTTGAAGCGCTCAAGCACTACCTGCAAGCCAACCGCGACTACCTGCTCGATGCCGTGAACACTCGCCTGCCCGGTGTGGTGATGCATGCGCCGCAAGGTACCTTCCTGGCCTGGCTCGATTGCACGGCCCTGGGCCTGGAAGACCCGCAGCAGTTCTTTCTGGACCGGGCCAAGGTCGGCTTGAGTGCGGGAATTGAGTTCGGCGATGACAGCCAACAGTTCGTGCGCCTGAACTTCGGCTGCCCGCGGGCGATGCTGGAAGAAGGCTTGCAGCGCTTGGAGCGCAGCTTGCAAAACCGCTAAAGCACGCCCCAAGAACAGCCCCCGCCGGTACGCGGGGGCCTGCGCCTACAACTTGGCGATAGACACTTCGGTCGACTTCACGAAGGCGATCACTTCACTGCCCACTTTCAATTCCAAGTCACGCACCGAACGGGTGGTGATCACCGACGTCACGATGCCGGACGCGGTTTGCACGTCGATTTCCGACACCACTTCCCCCAGCAGAATCTCTTTGATCACGCCCTTGAACTGGTTGCGCACGTTGATCGCTTTAATGGTCATGTCGGCTTTCCTTTTGGCTGTTGGGTCAATCCGCACGAATGCGCAGGCCCCCAAAGTGCGCCATCGGCACACACATTAAAAGAAATATATAACTCTTTATTTATTCATTTTAGATATATGCATGACAACCGATCAAGCCGCTGCCGTCCTCGCCACCCAACAGGTATCACGCCAATTTTTTGCGCAAGCTCACCCAATACCGCGTCCGCGCTTGCACCTCCAGGCCCAGTGTCGAGGCCAGCAGGCTGAGGATGCGGTCGGTGTCGTCCAGGCGGAAACTGCCGGTTACCCGCAAGGTTTCAAGGCCCGGCTCCCAGCGCAACACGCCGGGACGATAGCGCTCCAGTTCGCGCAAAAAGTCGCCGAGCGTTTGGTTCTGAGCGCTCAGCACACCATCGCGCCAACCGAGTTGCAGTACATCAAATGGCGCCGAGGAGCCGAGCCCACTGGCCTTTAACGGCGCTTGCCGCCCTGCCTGCAAGGTCGTGCTGTTGCCGTTCAAATCCCGCACTTGCACCGCGCCCTTGAGCACCGACACCCGACAGCCGGCGGCCAGTTGGCGCACACAGACTTCAGCCTGGCTGACCAGCAACTCGCCATAGCGGGTTTGCAGCGTCATCGGCGCCATGCCGGGTACATTCAACGCCAGTTCGCCATCGACCAACCTGATACGCCGCTGCGCCACGTCTACGTCAGCCGCCGTAGCGGTGTTGAGTTGCAGGCTGGCACCGTCGGCCAGCGGCAGGCGTTTGCGTTCGCCGGTGGCGGTGTGCAGGTCGGCGCGCCAGGTGTCGACGGGCAACTGACGGCTGATCAACCAGGCGGCCGGCAGCAACGCCGCCACACCCAGGGCGCGTTTGAGCACCGCGCGGCGACCGGGTTGCGGGCGATCGAGGCTGGCCATGGCCAAGGCTTGAGGCAAATCGCTGAAACGTCGGCGCAGGGATTGGGCTTTCTGCCAGGTGTGCTCATGCTGGGGATGGCTGTCGCGCCAATGCTGCAACGCGGCGTGGTCACGCTCGGTGGCGGCACCGGATTCCAGCAGCGCCAGCCACTGAGCGGCGGCACGCGCCACCTCGCGGCTCACAGGTCCACCAGCAGGCAGTGTTCGTAGGCTTGGGCCATGTAGCGTTTTACCGTGCGTTCGGAAACCTGCAGGCGCTCGGCAATCTCGCGGTACCCCAGGCCTTCCAACTGGCTCCACAAAAACGCACGGCGTACCAGCACCGGCAAGCCATCGAGCAATTCGTCCAGGGCTTGCAGGGTTTCCAGCACCAGCCAGCGCTGTTCGGGCGATGGCACGCAGGCTTCAGGCAAATTGGCCAGCGCGTTCACGTAGGCCTGTTCCAGGCTGCGGCGCTGATGAAAATTCACCAGCAGACGCTTGCCCACTGTCACCAGGTAAGCGCGGGGTTCGTGCAACTGCGCCAGCGGCTGGGCACTGGCCAACACGCGCAGGAACGTATCCTGGCTCAGGTCCGCCGCGTCCCAGGCGTTGCCCAGGCGCCTGCGTAGCCAGCTTTCCAGCCAACTGCGGTGGTCACGGTACAGGCTCGATAGCGTCGGTTCAGGGGCGTGCGTCGGGGCAACAGCATCATTCATGGCAAGCAACCTGCGCGGCGCGAGTGAGTCTCAAATGAGATTCATTCTATTTAATATCGCGCCGTTGCACCATGGTCTTTTCAACGCTGCGTTTATAAGGTCGTCTCAGCGTCCTTCACAAAATTGAAATGAGCCCGCTTGCTGCCACTGAACAAAAAGCTGGTTTTCAACTCGGCGCCCGGACCGATAATGCAGTGCGCATCCACCCCGCAACCGCCACGCAGCAGTGAGCCGCCGGCAATAAAACAATGGGCGCCGATGATCAGCGGGGTTTGGGCAACGTTGGCGATGTAGTCGGTGAGTCGGATCAAGCTCCAAACCTTCAGTGCTCAGAGACCGCGCTTGCGCAGCCATTGCATAAAGCCCTTCTTCACCGGCACCACCGGCGACTCCTGGGTCAGGGCCTGCGCGGCGTGCAGGCGGAAATCCAGCAGGGTTTTCATCGCGTCGGCGATGTCTTTGCGCGCGTCCAGGCACGGGGTCAGGTATTCCTTTTCGATGCGGTACAACGTGCAGAAGGTCTTGGCGGTAAAGTCCGCCAGGGCCGCCTGCTCCGTCAAAATACCCGCCTCGCCAATCACCTCGCCCGGGCCCATGCGCCCGGCCTCGAACGCGTGCCCGCCCTTGATCAGCATCACCGAGACCACGCCGGACTCGACGATAAACAAGTGGTCGCTCACCTCGCCCGCCGGCAGGATCATCTCGCCGGCGCGGTAGGCATGCAGGGTCATGTTCTGGCTGAAGGTTTCCTTTTCTTCTTGGCGCAACGTGGAGAAAATCGACGAACTGTCCAGCAGCGCCCGTGGCCGTGAAGTCGCTACCGGCGTGGCGCTTTCGACCGCCGACAACAGGCTCACGCCCGCCGCCTGCAAATGCCGGAAGGCCAGGTCATAGAGTTGGTTGCGCACCTCGCGCTTGAGGGGCATGGCGGGCACGAACCCACTGATTTCATACTCCACTCCGCCACTGGCCGAGGTCTTGAATGCCACGCTCGGCGCCGGTTTGGCCAGCAACGGTCGGCAGCCCTGCATCGCGCGCTCCAATGCTTCGATCACGGTTTGCGGGCGCGCGTGGGGGCTGACCTGCAAACTGACGGCCAGGCCGAACATATCCGCCGGGCGCGAAAAGTTGATGATCTTGGCCTTGGCCGCCAGGGAGTTGGGGATCACCGCCATGCTGCCCTGCGAGGTCTGCAAGCGCGTGGCGCGCCAGTCGATATCCGTGACCCGGCCTTCAGTACCATCGATGGAAATCCAGTCATCCAGCTGATAAGGCTTGGTGGTGTTGAGCACGATCCCGGAGAACACATCGCTCAAGGTGCTTTGCAACGCCAGGCCCACAATGATCGCCACCGCCCCGGACGTGGCCAGCACGCCTTTGACCGGCAGGTCGAGTACGTAGGCCAGCGCGGCGATGATCGCAATCAGAAAAATCACCGCGCCGATCAGGTCCTGCAACAACCGCCCGGTATGCCCGACCCGCTGCACCATCAGCGCACCGAGCAACACCGTGAGCGTACGCGCCGCGAACAGCCACCAGCCGATCTGCAAGGCCGTGGCCGCCATATGCAAGGCGGTGTTGTCGGCATACGGCGGGACCAGCATGGGGTTCATGCCGTCGTTGAACAGTACAGCGCTGAACACCGCAAAAATGACCAGGCGTGCGACGAGTTTCCAATTGGCGAGCCTGACCGAAATCAAGCGCCACACAGCGATGTCGATGAGGATCAACGCCAGGGCGCACAGCATCGGGTGATCAGAGATAAATGAGGGCATCCAGGCGACTCCAGGGCGAATGGCGTGAAGATCGCATGAATCGGGGGTGGCGGGTATAGCATGGAAAAAAAAGGCGGACGCTTCCACAGCGATTAAACAACCGCGCCCAGACAGGATGCTTAATGAAGAAGTGCACGTGAGGATAACGTCCTTCAGACAACTCCGAATAAGCGTCGGAATAGGCCCCAAACACCTTGGATAATTCAAGCACTACAAGCCAAGACGCAAACAACCAAAACACCAAAGAAATGTACTACACATTTTTAGGACGTGATTGATTTGAAAAATCTCCGAATTGATATGAGGCTTAACGCAATCGCCTCTATCTAATAGGACACTCATCTTATGAAAGCGATAGATATTATAATTATTGGCGCAGGCCATATGGGTTATGCAATCGCAATGGGCCTAACGAAATCTTCCTCGACGCTTTCGATAGCAGCTATTGACCTCGAACACACATATGAAAAAGAACTGAAAGCTGCAGGCATTCAGGTAATGAATACACTGCCGCAACATACAACCTCAAAGACTATGATCCTAGCTATCCCACCCCAATCTTTTGCAACGCTATTGGAAAGTATTGCACAGATTAAACAGCATGCCGATATAATAATTTCGGTTATGGCCGGAATTAACCTAGCCGAACTAACAGGTCGCCTAAAGACCTCACAAGTATGTCGTTCAATTCCAAATCTGCCTTGCGCAGTCAACCAGGGAATGTGTGTATTGATGTATGCACCACATGCAACACAGAAAAACAGGCGCCTGGTCAACGAATTGTTTTCGAAGCTCGGCAGTTTACTCATCGTGCAAGAGGAGTCCCTCATTGATGACGCCACAGCGCTGGTAGGCGGCGGTCCGGCATATGTTTCTTATTTTGCACAGGCTCTTATTGAATACGCTTTGTTAGCGGGTTTCGATAAGGCTGACGCCGGCGCCATGGTAGTTCAACTACTGCGAGGGTCCCTAGCGCTTCTTGATACCTTTCAGGAGTCGCCAACCCAGCTATGTGAAAAAGTCATGACGCCCAACGGGACAACAGAACAAGCGATAAGGTATTTTAAAAGCCAACAGATGCAAGCAATCATTATTGATGGGCTTAAACGCTCCTGCGCGCGCTCAAGAGAGCTGGGAAGGAGAACGTAGACATGCGTGGATTAATTGACCACGGCATTGCTGGCCGGCTTCTCTCCAAAAATGACTACCAAAACCGTCGTGAGGATACATATAAGATTTATTTTGGCCTCGGTCAAAGCGTGAGCCTGGCTCACGCGCCCGGCGTATTCGAAGTTAGTCTTGCAGGCATAAGGTTTGGCAACCACTTGGTACAACTGTTAACGTCAAATTCAAGCGCCTACAACCGTAGCTTTTTGGATATTGGCACAGGAAGTGGCGTCCACGCTCTATTGTTACGCAAGCTTGGTGGCAAAGACATTACCGCTACCGACGTCTGCGAAAAGTCTATTACACAGGCAAAGATCAACGAAAGCATCAACTTTAAACAGCACGCTATTTCTTTCCTCGTAAGCGATTTATTCGACGGTCTTCCCGAAAGAAAATTCCAAACTATTGTCTTCAACCCTCCTGGCTGGCGAACCCCCTCTCACGCATTGACTAAGCGATTGGAAAGACAAAATCATGAAGACCAACTGCCTATACGCGCCATGTTTTACGGGGAGGAGGTCCTCGGTCGTTTTCTTGAACAGCTCCCAAACTATCTTGACGCAACAGGCATGGCAGTTGTCGGGTTGAATTCACTGGTGGGAATACGTGACGTGCTAAACAGGTACGACCGGAATTACAACAACCAACCTCCATTAACTTACAAACTAGTTGAGCGGCATACATTCCCACTCATTCATTATTCAGAGCAATGGAAATCACTGGACAAATACCTAAAACTAGAATTCGAAAGCTGGAGCGATTTCGACGTGGCTGCCTACTCTATCGATCAAAGCGGAAATATTTACTGGTCATATGAAATAATCGTATTTTCGCTTCGTAACGAATGAACAGTCATGACCTCACTTCAAACACTCCATTCCAACTATGCCTTCCCAATAGTTTTGTCTGGATTGGCAAATTTTCTCCTCGGTATATCCTCCCTTTATTGGAAAGAACTCAGCGACCTCGCAACCTTAACATTGGTTACTTATAGAGTCATTCTATCCGCAGCCATACTCGCGCTTTTCGTTTTTGTTTTTCGCCAAGCAAACCAGCTTAAAAAAATCACGATAAAATCAATTCGTCTACACTGCGTTGCTTCGTTGCTCATCGCGGCAAACTGGGCCGCCTTCATCTGGTCGTCTGTTAATCAGCGGTTTCTGGAGAGCGGGCTTGGCTATCTATTAGCCCCCTTCTTTTCTGTTGCGCTGGGAATAATAATTTTTCATGAGCCCATCAGCCGAAAAAAAGCCGTTTCAACATTGCTTGCATTCGGCGCGGTGATCGCCCTGATCATCTTTTCCAGTCATTTAAACCACTGGACCTACTTTATAATTTCTACCACATGGGGAGCCTACACCTACGTCAAAAAATCCACGTCTTTGGGCGCCGTAAGCGGGCTACTTATAGAAACCCTGTTCTTAACCCTGTGCCTGACAGTAGCCACCCTCGCATTCAATCTTCCAGCCCTATACCCCGGCGAGATTTTCGCCCCTTCCAATAATCTAATCTGGCTAGCGGGCGCAGTGTCCACTGCGCCTTTATTAATGCTGTCTTATTCAGCCGGCAAAATACCGCTATCCCTTACTGGCTTTCTCCAGTTCATATTACCCGCCACACTGATAATACTGTCGTTATTTACGCACGACCAAAAACCATCAGGCACACCACTCGCCTTGACCATCCTAATTATTGCCTTATTAATATCCCTTATTTTTTATGAACTCGTAGACACCCAACGAACCAAAAACAAGAGCACTCATAAATGAACAATCGATACGACGTTATCATTATCGGCCTCGGCATTATGGGTGCAGCTGCCTTGTGGAGGACCGCCCCCAAATGCACTAGATTATTAGGAATTGATGCTTCTGGCCCCAGCCATTGCTATGGCTCCTCACACGGGACCTCGAGAATATTTCGCCGTGCTTATTGGGAAGGCGATAAATATCTTCAACTGCTTAACCACGCTGACGTGCTGTGGAACGAACTG
The DNA here is from genome assembly GCF_054668275.1 of Pseudomonas sp. S3_A03. Lineage (NCBI taxonomy): Bacteria > Pseudomonadati > Pseudomonadota > Gammaproteobacteria > Pseudomonadales > Pseudomonadaceae > Pseudomonas > Pseudomonas sp. S3_A03. The sequence goes on along the minus strand of NZ_CP162753.1, from coordinate 963,646 downwards.
GAATACGTGACCCAAAAACAACTTTTGTTTCGCACAGGTGGAGTCTTTATTGGGGCTCAATCCAGCCGGATAGTGGCCGGAAGCATTGAAACCGCGAGACAGGGAAGAGTCGAACACGAAGTATGGAGCGCTTCCGAGGCTAGAAAGCGTTTACCCGCATTTACCCTGAAGGATGAGATGCAGGTTGTATACGAGCCTGGCGCATATGCGATTTCAGCCAGCGACGCGAGACTGGCGATGCTGAATGAAGCTGTTAGAAATGGTGCTATTACCCAATTTGGCGATACCGTCGTACAGTTGGAAAACGAAGGGACTGGCATGCGCGTGACAACCAAAAGCGGAAGTACGTATTTTGCCGGATCGGTAATAATCACATCAGGACCTTGGATCACAATCAGCTTTATGCCGGAGCTCACCCGCCATCTAGAGCCACGCCGAGTGCCGGTCTATTGGTTCAAGCCCAAAGCGGGTTCCGAAACCCTTTTTACTCAAGAACACTTCCCCGTTTTCCTTTACGAGCGGGAAGACGGTGGGCTTCTATACGGCGTCCCTTCAATTGTTAATAGTGAGCCCGGCGTAAAAATCGGATTCCATAATAGGCAGCAATGTCCTTCGACTCCCGATTGGACAGACGCATCCGTGCCACCCAGCTACATAACCGAAATGCCGCCAATTATTGGCTCCCTATTCCCCAAGCTTGAGCGCACCCCCACGCGAGCAAAGAATTGCTTTTATACGATGAGCCAAGATGATTCTTTCTTGATAGGAAAATCTGAAGCGCTGAAATCAACTTATTTCGCATCTGCCTGCTCGGGACATGGCTTTAAATTTGCGCCGGCTATTGGTGACGCCTTGGCCCACATGGCTACCGGACAGCCAGCAAGCCTTTCGCTATCAGCTTTTTCAGTCGATCGATTCAACTGAACTTCGTCTGGTACCCAAGACGAGGCTTCATGCACCCATACGCCCAAACTTTCCCGACTGGAAGTCCGCAAACGCTTGGTGAATCTCCTGTTCGGTATTCATCACGAACGGCCCATGCCCGACGATGGGTTCGTCGATCGGTTCGCCGCTGAGTAGCAGCACCATGGCGTCATCGTTGGACTCCAACACCAGTTGCCTACCGTCACGTTCGAACAATGCCAGTTGCCCTTGACGTGCCACTTCTTCGCCGTTGACCAGCACGGTGCCGCGCAGGATCACCAGGGCGGTGTTACGTCCGGCGTGCAGGTCTAGCGTGACGGGCTTACCGGCGTTTAGGCGCATGTCCCACACGTCGATTGGCGTGAAGGTCCGTGCAGGCCCTTTGACCCCGGCGAACTCTCCGGCAATCAAGCGCAGGTTGCCGGCGCCATTGGCCAGCGGCAGTGCGGGAATATCACCGTCGACAATCGTCTGGTAGCCGGCCTCGGCCATTTTGGACTTGGCCGGCAGGTTGACCCACAGTTGCACCATCTCCATTGCGCCGCCTTTACGGGCGAAAGCTTCGGAATGGAACTCTTCATGAAGAATGCCTTTGGCGGCGGTCATCCATTGCACATCGCCTGGGCCAATGGTGCCGCCGGCGCCGGTGGAGTCGCGGTGTTCGACTTCACCGGCGTAAACGATGGTCACGGTTTCGAAGCCGCGATGGGGGTGTTGACCGACACCACGACGTTGTTCGGTCGGGGTGAAATCGACCGGGCCGGCGTGGTCCAGCAATAGGAACGGGCTGATGTGTTTGCCAAGGTTGTCGTAGGAAAACAACGTGCGCACCGGGAAACCGTCGCCGACCCAATGGGCGCGAGGGCTGGTGTAGATGCCGATGAGTTTTTTCATGGTAATCCTCCAAAGTGCATACACCTTATAGCTGATACCAATTCAGCGCTAGATGGCATAAACAGCCTTGAGTGTTCCATGCATAGAACGATTAACCGTCGCCTCACGCCGCTGAGACCAGGGCCCCGCGCCGGTTACGCAACAGGTGAAACGCGACAAACGCCATCAGCGCAAAACCCGCCTGGATCATGATCATCGGTGTCGCACTTGCATCACGCAGTTGGCTCAGCAACAGGCCGCTACAGGTGGCGCCGAACATCTGCGCAAAACCCATCAAGCCCGCGGCCAGGCCGGCGCGGTGCGCGTTGGGCATGACCCCGCCGGTGACCGCGCCAGGTAACACCAAGCCGCCGCCCAAGGTGGCCAGGGCAATTGGAATATCCAGGCCCAGCACCGACAAACCAAACAGCGCGTAAATCAGCGCGGCCGATACCCCGCCGATGGCGACCAGCGTCACCCCCATCGCCACAATCCGTTGCGGCCCCAGGCGCAGGATATTGCGTCGGGTGTAAGTAGACCCAACGATCAGCATCGACACGATCAGGCCAAAATTGATGCCGTACTCCAGGCTGCTAAAGCCCAGCAGGTTGATAAAGACCGCCGATGACCCGGCAATTACCGCGAACATCGCGCCATAGGTGCACGCCAACGCCACCGCGAATGCGCGATATTGGCGACCCTTGAGCAAATCCAGATAGTGCCCGCCCAGGGTGCGCCAGTGGCCGGCCTTGGGGTCCAGGTAGTGATTGCTTTCTCGAAAGAACAACAGCGCCAGCAGCAACACCGCGCTGCCGATCGCCAGCGCAAGCATGATCGGCGCGCGCCACCCCACCAGCTTGATCAGCAGGCCGCCGACCATCGGCGCAACCACGATGGCATAGAGCATGCCGATCATGGTCAACGCCAATGCCGGCCCCGCTTCGGCCTTCCACACATCCCGCACCACCGTGCGCGCCAACACCAGCGCCGCGCAGGCGCCCAGGCCTTGCAGTACGCGAGCCGCAATAAACTGATGAATATCGTTGACCAACAGCATCGACAAGGTCGCCACCCCATACAGCACCAACCCGCCGAGCAATACCGGGCGGCGGCCGATGCGATCCGACAGCGGCCCGAACACCAACTGCCCCAGGCCAAAAGCCGCGACAAACGCCGACAACGCCATCAAGGCCGAACCCGGCGGCGCCACCAGCGCCTGCTCGATAACGCCAAGACCGGGGATGATCAATTGGGTCGAGACTTCGCCGAGTGCCGTCAGGGCCACCAATAAACACAACAAGCTGCGTGAGGGCGCCGGGGTATTGAGCATGGGGATCATCCGGGGGGCTGGATTAATTTATATTTCGACCATAATATGCGTAAAAAATTATGTCCATAATTTTTTGCCCACTGGTTACCCCGGAGTCCGCCATGCCCCCTCTCTCCCTGCGTCTTCTCACGCCCCTGGCTTTGTTGATCATCCTCAGTGGCTGCAACAGCAAGGCGGATACCGCCGCCCAAACGCCACAGCCGCGCCCGGTACTTGCCACCCATGTCGAAGCCGCCGGCAGCCAGCAAAGCGCCTATACCGGTGTGGTCGCGGCCCGTACGGAAAGTGACCTGGGCTTTCGCGTCAGCGGCAAGGTGATCGAGCGCAAGGTCGATCCCGGCCAGCATGTGTCCCGTGGCGACACCCTGCTGGTGTTGGATATCGGTGACTTCGAACTGGCCCTGCGCTCGGCCAGGAACCGCATCAACGCTGCCCAGGCGCAATTACGCCAACGCCGCGACGATGCAAACCGCTACCAACGCCTGGCCAGTACCGGCGCCGTGTCGCGGCAGATCTTCGACCAGTCCGCGACCAACCTGCGGGTTGCCGAGGCCGAGTTGGCCGCGGCGCAATCGGACGCCAGCCAAATCGACAACCGCCGCACCTACTCAGTGCTCAAGGCCGATGGCGACGGCATCATCACCGATGTGCGGGTAGATCGCGGCCAGGTGGTCGCCGAAGGGCAAATCGTCGCGCGGCTGGCCCATGACGGGGCCCGTGAAGCCATCGTCAACCTGCCGGAAAACCAACGCGACCTGGCCGCCCAGAAAGCCCTGGCGTTCCCCTTCGGCGCTCCCGACCAAACCGTGACGGCGACCTTGCGCGAGCTGTCCGCCAGCGCCGACCCGACCACCCGCACCTACCGCGCCCGGTATGTACTGCATGGCAATGTCGAGCGTTTCGCCCTCGGCTCCACCATCACCGTGCGCCTGCAAGGCAACGGCCAGGCCCAACAGACCAGCGTGCCCATCGGTGCGTTGCATGACGCCGGGCAGGGAACTGGCGTGTGGCTGATCGGCGAGGACAACAAGGTCAGTTTTGCCCCCGTCAAAGTTGCCGGCCTGGGCCAGGAAGACGCCCTGCTCGACAGCGGCGTGAGCCCGGGCGCTACCGTCGTCGCCCTCGGCGCGCACCTGCTGCACAACGGCGACGTTGTGCGCCTTCAGCCCGCCCAGGCGCTGGCCCTCAACCGCAAACAGGACCAATGATCATGCGCGGCATCAACCTCTCTGAGCTGGCGGTCAAGCATCGCGCGGTCACCTTGTTTTTGATCATCGCGATCCTGGCCGCCGGGATCTTCTCGTTCGGCAAACTGGGCCGCGCCGAAGACCCATCGTTCACCGTCAAGGTCATGACCATTACCGCCGCCTGGCCCGGCGCCACCGCCCAGGAAATGCAGGAACAGGTGGCCGACCGCCTGGAAAAGCGCCTGCAGGAACTGGACTACTACGACCGCGTGGAGACCATCGCCCAACCAGGTTTTGTGTCGATGCGCATGACATTTCTCGAATCCACGCGCCCCAGCGAGATCCAGGACCTGTTCTACCAGACCCGCAAAAAACTCAGCGATGAAGCCGCCAGACTCCCCAAGGGCGTGATCGGGCCGTTCTTCAACGATGAGTATTCCGATGTGTACTTTGCGCTGTATGCCCTGGAAGCCGAACACCTGCCCCATCGCCAACAAGTGCAGATGGCCGAGGAACTGCGCCAGGGTATGCTCAACCTGCCGGGCGTGAAAAAGGTCAATATCCTCGGCGAGCAGGCCCAGCGCATCTTCGTCGAATTTTCCTATGAGCGGCTGGCAACCCTGGGCATCAAGCCCGATCAGATCTTCGCCGCCCTCGCCGCGCAAAACGCGGTGGCGCCGTCGGGCTTTGTGGAAACCGCCGGTGCCCGCGCCTATATCCGTATCGACGGCGCATTTGACAGCCTGGCGCTGATTGAAAACGTGCCGCTGGTGGTCAATGGCCGCGTGCTGCGCATCGCCGACGTGGCCAGCGTGAGCCGTGGCTATGAAGACCCGCCCAGCTACCGCATCCGCCACCAGGGCGACCCGGCGCTGATGCTCGGGGTGATCATGGAAAAACACTGGAACGGCTTGGAGCTGGACAAAAGCCTCCAGGCCCAGGAAGCCAGGATCCAGGCTGACCTGCCTTTGGGCGTGAACTTCGCCAAGGTCTCCGACCAAGCCAAGAACATCAGCCTGGCGGTGAATGAATTCATGCTCAAATTCTTCGTCGCCCTGGCGGTGGTGATGGTCATCAGCCTGCTGGCCCTGGGCTTTCGCGTGGGGTTGGTGGTGGCGGCTGCGGTGCCGCTGACCTTATCCATCGTGTTTGTGATCATGCTGATGACCGGCCGCGAGTTTGACCGCATCACCCTCGGTGCGCTGATCATCTCGCTGGGCTTGCTGGTGGATGACGCGATCATTGCCATTGAAATGATGGTGGTGAAACTCGAAGAAGGTTTTGATCGGATTCACGCCGCCACCTTCGCCTGGAGCTCCACCGCCGCGCCCATGCTCACCGGTACGCTGGTGACCATCATCGGTTTTCTGCCGGTGGGCTTTGCGCGGTCGGGCGCTGGGGAATACGCGGGGAATATTTTCTGGATCGTCGGCTTTGCGCTGATCTCATCCTGGCTGGTGGCGGTGGTGTTCACGCCGTATCTGGGGGTGAAGTTGCTGCCGCAGATCAAACCAGTGCCGGGTGGCCACGACGCAATTTATGCCGGGCGCTATTACCAGAAACTGCGCAGCCTGGTAGACACCTGCGTGCGCCGGCGCTGGCTGGTGACCGGCCTGGTGGTCGCAGCATTTGTGCTGTGCGGGCTGGGCATGGGCGTGGTGAAGAAGCAGTTCTTCCCCAACTCCGACCGTTCCGAACTGATCCTTGAGGTGTACATGCCGCCCGGCAGTGCCTTCAAAAGCACCGAGGCGGTGGCCGCGCAGCTGGAGAAAGCCCTGCTGCAAGAGCCGCAGACATCGATGGTCGACACCTATGTGGGCGGCGGCGCTCCGCGTTTTTTCCTGTCGCTGAACCCTGAGTTGCCCGACCCGGCATTCGCCAAATTGATCGTGCAAACCCCGGACTCCCACGCCCGCGACGCCCTGAAACTGCGGATGCGCGAGCGTATCGCCGCCGGTGAGTTTCCGGCGGCGCGGGTACGTGTGACGCAGTTGTTGTTCGGCCCGCCGGTGCCGTTCCCTGTGGTGTTCCGCGTGTCCGGCCCGAACGTGGACGTGCTGCGCAGCCTGTCCGAAGACGTGCGCAAAGTGGTCGCCGCCAACCCACTGACCAAGGACGCGTTTCTCGATTGGGGCGAGCGCACCAGCAGCTATCGCCTGGTGCTGGACCAAGACCGCCTGCGCCTGCTGGGTTTCACCCCCGATGAGGTCAAGTCCCAGCTCAACGCCTTGCTCAGCGGCAACCCCATCACCGAAGTACGCGAAGGCAACCGCACCGTCTCGGTGGTCGCTCGCGCCCAGGGCAACCAGCGCGAGAACCTCGGCAACCTCAACAACATGACCCTGACCAACAGCGCCGGCACCTCGGTACCGCTGGCCCAGGTCGGGCATTTCCAGGCGGTGATGGAAGAGCCGATCCTCAAACGCCGCGACCGCGCAACCACCGTGGAAGTGCGTGCCGACATCATCGACGGCGTGCAACCACCCGATGTGGAAATGGCCGTGTACAAAGACCTGCAACCGCTGATCGCCAGGCTGCCTGCCGGCTACCAGATCGACATCGGCGGCCCGGTGGAAGAAAGTGCCAAGGCCAACGTGGCCCTGGCGGCGCTGTTCCCGATCATGATCCTGCTGACCCTCACCGTGATCATGTTCCAGGTACGCTCCTTCGGCGTGATGTTCATGGTCTTCGCCACCGCGCCACTGGGCTTGATCGGCGCGGTGCCGACCTTGCTGCTTTTCAACCAGCCCTTTGGGTTCAACGCGATCCTGGGGCTGATCGGCATCGGTGGGATCCTGATGCGCAACACGCTGATCTTTACCGACCAGATCCGCCAGAACCAGGACCACGGCATGCCGATTCGCGAGGCCATCATCGAAGCCACGGTACGGCGCGCACGGCCGGTGATCCTGACCGCGCTGGCGGCCGCGTTGGCGTTCATTCCGCTGACGTTGTCGGTGTTCTGGTCGTCCCTCGCGTTTGTGCTGATCGGCGGCGTGCTGGTGGGCACCGTGTTGACGCTGTTGTTCCTGCCGGCACTGTGCAGCCTGGTACTGGGGCGTGAGAAGACAAAGGTTGTCGAAACCTCCCACGTAAGCGCCGGATAAGCTCTACTCCCCTCCCCTGAGAACCTCTGCAAAGTCCCTCGCCTGAATACACAGCGCGAGGGAGTGCAGATGGTTTTTTTCGTGATGGCCCAGGTTGATGGGGCCGTGTTTTGAACCCGGCCATAGGCCGGTTGGCCCTGACCCCAATGGACGTCAAGACAGTCGATATCGACGGCGTCTTGCGTGATTTTCGTGAATGCCTGAATACGTTTGACGACTGGGCCGCGCGCTTTTGGAGCTTCTCGACACTGGACGTCGAGCAGGTATTCAAGGTGGGCGATCAGGTGGCATTGGCCGCCCCCATCAATCGTTCGATTATTCCCAACAGCACCGTCGCCACGTGCCCGGCCAACGGCACCTTGACCCTGGTGCACCTGTTTCAAAGCACGCAGTTTGTGCCCATCGGCAATACGCCGGTGGTACTGCAACGCATCGACCCAAACGGTGGCCCGCTGGGCGAACCGATCCACAAGACCATCGGCCCCAGCGGCATCCTCGAAGTCACCGAGTGTGATCGCAACCAGCAGTACCGGATCAATTTTTACCCCAACGTTTCCAGGGATCACGTCAAGGCGCTGTATGCGTCTTATCAGTCGGTGATCGCGGGGTTGGACATCCGTCTGCGTGAAGCGTGGACCACTACCTTCCAGGCCCAGTGGCAAGACTATGCCGAGGCCAAGCCACTTGATCGGCGCCGGATGCTGGAAGCGGCGTTTATCAGCGGTCTCGGAAAAGCCCTCTTCAACCTGTGGGACAACGTCACGCAGTTGTATGAGCTGCTGGCGGACCTCAAGGCCAACAGCGAGAAGCTGTTGGCCTACCTCTCCCAGGCAGAACTTGATGCGCTGCTGAAACTGGGCAACGAAAAGATTGCCAACGGCTTACTGGTGCTCAGCGATGAGCCGCTGCTGTTTATCTACCTGTCGGCGATAGTCAGTTGGACGCGCATGTTGCCGCCGCCGCAGATGAATGAACTGTGGGGTGAGATCACCGGCGAGGTGCTGATCAATCTGCTGTTGATGCGTGTAATGGGTGCGATGGGCATCGCAGTGCGGCTGGGGGCTCAGGTGCTGGGCTCGATCAAGTCCGCCCGGGCGCGCGAGTTATTGGAACTGCTGGCCAAGCAGATGGTAGGGCCGGGTCTGGAACCGCATGTCGCAGTGGCCAGGCCATTGCTGCTGGGCAGCGCGCCAACGCCGATCAAGACGATTCCGGTTGCGCCGTTGAAGGCTGGGGATCAGGTGGTTTCGAACCCTGTTCCGTTGGTTCGTAACAAGTCCCAGCGGACGGTATTGGTTCGGCAGGAGCATGTCGATGATGTGCCGGTCGTGGCTACGAATCCCAAGGGTGACGCGGCGACTTCGGCGGACAAAACAGCGACCAATGGCTGCCCGGTGTCGATGGTCACTGGGGAGGAATTGCTCACGCTCACCGACGGCACGTTGGATGGGATTTTGCCGTTTGAGTGGACACGGTTGTACCGCACCAGCGCGGTGGAAGTGGATGTTGGGCTGGGGTTTGGCTGGAGTCATTCGCTGGCGCAGCGGCTTTCTGTTTCGGGCGATTCGGTGGTGTGGACCGACCATGAAAACCGGTCGACTGAGTTTCCGCTGCCTACCGAGGCGCGACCGGCGATCACCAACAGCCTGGCCGAAGCGGCGATCTATTTGGGGGCTTCGCCGGATGAGTTAGTGCTGGCCCAGGCCTCACGGTTTTATCACTTTCGCGACGGGGTGCTGGTCTCGATCAGCGATGCGTATGACAACCGCCTGCGGATTGCGCGGGATGTGTTGGGGCGTATTGCACGGTTGGATAACGGCGTCGGGCGCTCGCTGTTTTTGCGTTATGAACTGGGCCGCATGGTGGCGGTGGATTACCAGGTTCAGCGGGCCAAGGGGTATGAGCCTTACGAATGGGTGACGGAACAGAACGTTGTTTCCTACGCCTATGACGACGTGGGCCGACTGGTTTGCGCGACCAACGCCGTCGGCGAAAGCGAGGTTTATCGGTACGACGAGCAGCACGTCATTCTGGAGCGGGGCTTGGCCGGTGGGGCGAGTTTCTTCTGGGAATGGGAACGCTCCGGCAAGGCGGCCCGCTGTGTCCGGCACTGGGCCAGTTTTTCGCAGATGGATACGCGGTATGTCTGGGAGGACAACGGCCGCGTGGTCGTGCAGAACGCCGATGGCAGTCAGGAAGAGTATGTCCACGATGACCGGGCGCGGTTGGTGCAGCGTATCGACCCGGACGGCGCTCAGCACTTCAAATCCTACGATGACAAGGGTCGACTGACGGTCGAGCAGGATCCGCTCGGGGCGGTGACGGCGTATCAGTACGACGATGCCGGACGCTTGGTGGCGTTGTTTCCGGGAGATGATGAACCGACGTTCTACGAGCATGACAACGGCTTCGTACGGGTTGTGCGGCGTGGTGAAGCGGTCTGGAAGTACGAGCGTAACGACCAGGGCGACCTGACGCGTAGGACCGATCCCGATGGTGAGGTGACGGACTACAGCTACAACAAGTACGGGCAACTAACGGGCGTTTGGTATCCCGACCACAGCTGTCATCGGCTGGTGTGGAATGAACGCGGTCAGCTCATTGAAGAGCAACGGCCCAATGGCGACACCAAGCGTTATCGCTACGACGATCTGGGCCGCCAGATTGCCCGCGAGGATGAACAAGGCGCGCTGACCCAATACCAATGGGACAGCGTCGGCCGATTGATTCGCATCGTGTTGCCAGGCGGTGCCACGCGAGAATACAGCTACAACCCCTACGGAAAAATCACCGCCGAACGCGACGAACTCGGCCACGTCACCCGCTACGAATACGCCAACGGCCTGCACCTGATCAGCCGCCGCCTCAACGCCGATGGCAGCCAGGTCAACTACCGCTACGACAACGCTCGACTGCTGCTGACCGAAATCGAAAACGAAGTCGGCGAAATCTACCGATTGGATTACCACCCCAACGGCCTAATCCAGCAGGAAATCGGCTTCGACGGCCAGCGCACCGCCTACGTCTACGACCTTAACGGCAACCTTCAGGAAAAAACCGAACACGGCGACGATAGCAGTCAGCTAGTGACTTGTTACGAACGCGACCACGCAGGCCGCCTCGTACGAAAAACCCTACCCGACGGCAACATGGTCGATTACGCCTACGACCGCCAAGGCAACCTCCTCAGCGTCGACGACGGCCACTGGGCGCTGGCGTACGAGTACGACGCCCAAAATCGCCTCACCGGTGAACATCAGGGTTGGGGCACCTTGCGCTATGGCTATGACGCGTGCGGCCAGCTGCAACACCTGCGCCTGCCGGACAACAACCGACTGGTTTTTAGTCACGGTAGAGGCGGCGACCTCGCTACCGTCGAACTCAACGGTGCACTACTGACTTCTCACCTCTTCAAATCCGGCCAAGAACACCAACGCCAACAAGGCCAACTCCTCAGCCACTACCACTACGACGACCAACACCGCCTGCACGCCCACACCGTCACCCAGCAGGAAAATTACTTCTACCAACGCCACTACGACTACGACAAATCCGGCAACCTCACCCGCCTCAACGACACCCGCAAAGGCGAACACCACTACCGCTACGACCCGCTCAACCGCCTGACCCGCGCCGATCACTCACAAGACCTGCAGGAACGCTTCGCCCACACCCCCGCCGGCAATCTGCTCATGCAAGACCGCCCCGGCCCTGACATCGTGGCGGGCAATCGGTTGATGATTCAGGGCGACCGACACTACGACTACGACGCCTTCGGTAACCTCATCCGCGAACGGCGCGGCAAAGGCCATCAACTCGTTACCGAATACCGATACGACTGCCAGCATCGGTTGATCGGTATTACCCAGCCCAACGGCCAAACCGCCAGCTACCGCTATGACCCGTTCGGGCGGCGCATCAGCAAAACCGTCAACGACATCACCACTGAATTTTTCTGGCAAGGCGACAAACTGATCGCTGAGCATCACGCGGATCGGCATCGCAGCTATCTCTATGAACCGGACAGTTTCCGGCCGTTGGCGCTGCTGGAAGGCTTTGGCCCAGACGAAACAAAACCCTACCACTACCAACTCGACCACCTCGGCACGCCCCAAGAACTCACCGCTCCAGACGGAGAAATCGTCTGGTCCGCCCATTACCGCGCCTACGGCCAAATCAGCCGACTCGACGTCGGAAAAGTCGACAATCCGCTGCGCTTCCAAGGCCAATACTTCGACCCAGAAAGCGGGCTGCACTACAACCGCCATCGCTACTACAATCCAGATATTGGTCGTTACCTGACGCCGGACCCGGTGAAGCTGGCAGGTGGGATCAACGCCTACCAGTACGTGCCCAACCCTACGGGATGGGTGGATCCATTGGGATTAAGCTCGTGCCCAGGTGAAAATGGATGTAAGACGGTTGTCGAAAGCGAAAATCCGCCTCATACAATTAAAGTTAAATCCAATGACCCTGCCACGCCACAGCCGGGCATCACAGCAAGATCGGCGAGAATTGAAGAGCTAACCGAGGCCAACGCAAAGCGCAGGATTCTAGAGTATGAAAAAAAATACGATATGCATATGGTAGGCAAACATGGTCCAGAAGTAGAAACCGTCAAGGTGCACCGGCGCTCGATTGATGGAACGGACCCAGTAACCGGCAAGACGCCGAAAAACAACAAGGGTGTCCCAAGCTCACAATTTAACAGCTGGAAGTTGCAACTACAGGCATGGACTAAGGCTACAACGAGAACCGAAAGGGGTTTAACCCGCTACACGGGCGTTGATGACAAACAAAACGATATAGTACGTTTAGAGCTCCCTGGGGCAGGTCGTGGTTACAGGCCCAACAAGCACGACAAAAAAAATCCTATTTTCAACCCATCCATGAACGGTGCAGAGATGAAATTTCGGGACGATGGCACACCGTTCACTCTATTCCCTATTAAGGAGTAAAAATGCTATTTCATCCCTCTTCAAGCCACATACCCTTCGACGCCAACCTGATGTACTTCGTAGGCGTTTTTGACATTTACGACAGAGAGGAAACCAAAGGAGAAGAGCTCGCCAAATACAACCCGAACGACCAAAAAGATAGAGAAAACCTTATTCGAAAATATTGCCTAGATCCAAATAACAGGTTTTCTTATCGCCACAAATACAAACTGATGGAAACGTTGTTTCTTGCACTAAACAATGAACACTTCAACTTTAATTATTTTTTCAAAGACGACTCTGAAAGTTACTCATTAATGGCCTGGGATGAAACAGAAATAGACGATCCAAGAGGCTTCTTCGCTGACATCTACCGACTGGCCAATGAGGTCTGGAGAGACGACCTCCAAAAAGCCAGCCTCGAAGATCCAGCAACGTGGTAGCAACACTCCTACACCCACAATCCCCTGTAGTGAGCGAGCTTGCTCGCGCTGGGCCGCGAAGCGGCCCCCGTCAGGGCGATACGGTGTATCGGTTCAATCAGCGATGTCAGGTTTGGGGCTGCTTCGCAGCCCAGCGCAGGGCAAGCCTGCTCACCACAGGGCCTGCTCACTACCCACCGGGCCTGCTCACCACAAAGGCTCACTCATCAGCGTGAGCCCGGCCCAATTTCGAATCACCGCGTCGAAAGCTCCATAATCATCCGGCTAAGCAGGTAAACCCGCGGCACCACGCTCTCCACCTCCGCATACTCTTCGGGCGTGTGAATATTGCCGCCCACAATCCCAAACCCATCCAACGTCGGCGTCCCTACCCCGGCCGACAGGCTCGCATCCGCCGCGCCGCCGCTGCCTTCAATGGTCAATGTCTTGCCCAATTCCCCATAAATCCCTTGGGCAATCGCAACCAATTTGTCCGACTCGGGCGTTTGCGGCATCGGTGGCAGGCCGCGCTTGAGGCTGGTGGTCACTTCGGTGTCCGGGATCAGTTTGTTCGCTGACACGCGCACCAGGTCTTTTTCGATGCGATCAAACTCTTCCGGCAATGCCGCGCGCACATCCGCCTTGACCGTGGCTTGGTCAGGAATCACGTTGGTGCGGTCGCCGGCTTTGATCACGGTGAAGTTGATGGTGGTTTTCTTCTCTTCATCGCCCAACTTGCCCAATTGCAGGATCTGGTGCGCGGCTTCCATGGCGGCGTTGCGCCCCAGTTCCGGGGCGACGCCGGCGTGGGCGGCTTTGCCTTTGACGTCGACCACTGCGGTGGCGCTGCCTTTGCGCCACACCACCAGGCCGTCGGCCGGGCGGCCGGGTTCGAGGTTCAGGGTCACGTCGTGAGCCTTGGCGGTGTTGCGGATCAGTTCGGAGGCGATGTCGGAGCCGGTTTCTTCGCTGGCGTCGAGCAGGAAGGTGATCTGTGCGTAGTCTGTGAAACCCTGGTTTTTCAGGACTTTGAGCGCATAGATGCCGGCAACGATGCCGCCCTTGTCATCCATCACGCCCGGGCCGTAGGCGCGGCCGTCCTTGATATGGAACGGGCGCTCGGCGGCGGAGCCTTCCTTGAATACCGTGTCCATGTGCGCCATCAACAGGATTCTGGCCTTGCCGGTGCCCTTGAGGGTGGCGATCACATGGCTGCTGTTGGCGGCGGCGTCCGGCACGCGTTCGATACTCAAGCCCAACTGCTTCAACTCATCTACGGCGATGTCGCTGACCTGGGTCAGGCCCGGCCCGTAGCCGGAGCCCGAATCGATATTGACCAGGCGCTCCAGCAGTTTCAACGCCTCGGCCTTGTACTGCTCGGCGTGCGCCTGGATCTGCTTGTGGGGTTCGGCGCTGTAGGCCGGGAGTGCGAAGGGCAAGGCCAGGGTGGCGGCCAGAAGGGTACGCGGGAAGATGAAGCGCATAAACCGATCCTTGTTTGGTGTAGGGCCGCCACACCCTACCCCACTAGACAGACCGCAACCAAGCCCCTGGACCGCGCTGACGCGGTTGCGCCCGCTGCTTTTGGCTTCATACAAGGCCAGGTCGGCGTCGTTGAGCCAACCGGTGGAATCGGCGTGCCCGGGTTGATACGGCGCCAGGCCGATGCTCAAACTGGCGCGCAAGGCCGGGTCCTGGGCATAGGCCAACGCGTTGAAGCGATCGCGCAACGCCTCCATCACGTCGGTGGCGTGGTTGAGCGGCATGCCCGGCAGGATCACACAAAACTCATCGCCGCCGTAGCGCCCGGCCAGGTCCGTGACGCGCAGGTTCTGGCGCAGTATTTTGCCCAGTTGACGCAGCACGATGTCGCCGGTGACGTGGCCGTAGGTGTCGTTGATCAGCTTGAAATGGTCGATGTCGATCAGCGCAATCGTCGCGCCCTGATGATCGCGACGGCAGCGTTGGAATTCAATTTCCAGGTGATCTTTCCACGCGCCATGGTTGAGCAGGCCAGACAAACTGTCGGTGCGGCTCAGGGCCAGCAATTCGCGTTTATGGCGCGCCAGGGTCACGGCCTGGCGATAGCAGATCCAGCCGAGCGCCAACGGGTACAGCATTAGAATCGGCAAGCAGGCATACAACTGCGCCTGTGTGGTCAAGGCCATGAACGCCGGAGCGAAGATCAGCAGCGCCGTGCCGATGCCCAGGGTCTGCGCCATTAAGCCGGCGAACATGAAGCGCGGCCCACCGATGGCGACATTGTTCATGGTCATCATCGACAAGGTGGTGACACTCGGCAGCGGGTTGAAATGCATCGCGCCCACCCAGAACCCGCCGCAAAACGAATCGAACAACAGGTTGCGGCGCTCACTGCGCAGTGCCTGGGTGGTGCGCAAAGACAGCTGGAAGGCCAGATGAGGCCAGGCAAAGGCGTTGATCACCATCCACGCCCAGACCCACATGGGAGGATTGAGCGGGTACATGCCAAATACTACGCACACAAAACCGAGCGTCAGCCCCAGGGAGCGGGATTTGTAGAGGCGCAAAGCGAGCGGAAGTCCTTTTCCTCCGTTGGCTGGCATGGTGGGGTGTCATCCAGGAAGAATACTCGGAGTCTATCAGCATACGGGCATATCGCCACCATCGCTCGTGCGCCCTTCGTCCAAAACACTCAGTGGGAAAACCCGCGCGCCAGCATCAACGCCACCCCCAACAGCAACACGGCCGCGATCCGCTGCAACAGCACCCGGCGCCTGGGGGTTTCCAGCACATGCTTGATGCGCTGGCCGAAATAGCAATACAGGCACCCACTGGCGAATTGCAGCAGCAGAAAGGTCGCCCCGAGGATGGCGATGTCGGCCGCCGAACTCTGCTCCCCTGCCCCGGCGAACTGCGGGAACACGGCACTGAACATGATGAGGGCCTTGGGGTTGGAAAACCCGGTCAACAAGCCCTTGCCGAACAGGCTGCGCGAACCCTGTGCGGCAGCGCCCTGGTCGATCGACACACCGCTGCTGGTCCACTGTTTGTAGGCCAGGTACAGAATGTAGGCCACGCCGACGAACTGGATGCCCTGGGCGATGGCGACGTTACCCTTGATCAATTCCGAGAAGCCCACGGCAAAGATCAGGATTGAAATCAGGTACGACACACTGGCGCCGATCTGCGCCGGGATCGACCTGCGCAGGCCGTCCTTCAAACCCAGGCTCAGCAGCAACAGGGTCATGGGGCCGGGGCTGAAGGTCATGGTGGCGCAAAACAGCAGGAAATAGAGAAACGAAGACAGCGTTAACGCACTTGTCATGGCCTGTGACCTAGGGAAACGGAGCGTGCAGTCTAGGCAAGCAGCATTGCGCAAGGCAGGTAAAGTAATGCCTAATCCGGCCATACTTCACCGGTAAAAGCACCGGCAAACACAAGGAAGATTTATGTTTGTATCCGCTATTGCCTTCGTGGAAGGCACGCCGAAGGTGCAGCAGATCGTCGAAGCGTTCAGCCAGGCCATCGAGCACGGCGAATGGGCACCCGGCAGCAAGTTGCCCTCGGTGCGTGAACTGGCCCAGACCCTGGGCGTCAGCAAGTTCACCCTCAACGAAGCGCTGGACCGCCTGCGCGGGCGCAACCTGCTCACCTCAAGCCAGGGCCGTGGTCACTTTGTGACGATGGACAGCCCACGTCCGGCGTCGGTGGCGTGGGTCGACCTGCTGCCCCAGGACCTGCTCAGCGTATTGCGCCGACCACTGGCCACCGCCGATGGCGACCTGCGCCCCGGCGGCGGCCATCTGCCGGAAGCATGGCTGGACGCCGAGCCCCTGCGCCAGGCGATGCGCAGCGTGGTGCGCGCGCCGTCGCTGCGCATCGCCGGGCTGGGCACGCCGGCGGGCTTCCTGCCATTGCGCCAGGCCCTGCAACAGAAGCTGCATGGCGAAGGCTTGTCGGTGCCGGTGGAACAGGTCATCACCACCCCCAACACCGTGCAGGGCCTGGACATGCTGATGCGTCTGCTCGTAAGGCCCGGCGACACGGTACTGCTGGACGCGCCGTGCTATTTCAACTTCCACGCCAACCTGGCCTTGCATGGCGTCAAGGTGGTGAGCATTCAGCGCCGTCCCGACGGCTTGGACTTCGCCGCGCTTGAACACCTGCTGGCCGAGCACCGCCCCGGCCTGTACCTGACCACCAGCGTGCTGCAAAACCCCACGGGCCATTCCTTCAGCCCCAGCCAGGCGTTTCGCCTGTTGCAACTGACCCAGCAGTACCACTGCCATATCGTCGAGGATGACCTCTACGGCGACCTGCACCCCAACCCACCGCCACGCCTGGCCGCCATCGCCGGCCTGGACCACGTCACCTACCTGTCGGGTTTCTCCAAGATCCTCAGCGCCAACACCCGCGTCAGCTACGTGGTGGCCGCGCCACAGTTGGCGGCCAACCTCACCAACATGAAGTTGATGAGCGGCGGCGTGACCTCGGAGCTGTTCGAGCACATTGTGTATCGCATGCTCAGCGAAGGCAGCTACGCCAGGCATCGCAAGCGCATGGTCCAGCGTTTGATGGAGGCTGGCGGGCGCGTCGAACAATGGCTCAGGCGCTGTGGCTGCGAACTGCCGATGGCCTACGAAGGCGGGATGTTTATCTGGGCGCGCCTGCCGCCGGGGGTGGACGGCGAGTGGCTGGCCCAGGAGGCGTTGAAACGCGGCATGGTCCTGGCGCCGGGTGCGCTCTTCGGCTACGACACGGCCCATCGCGATTCGATGCGTTTCAATGTGGCCCATAGTGATGAGCCACGGGTGCAGCAAGTGTTTGAAGCGCTGCTCAAGGCCGCCCGCCTCGCGGGCTGCTCAGCGTCGATGGGCCAATGAATGCACACAACGATCGCCCAGGCTTTGCACGCCTTGCACCAGCAGCACCAGCACGATCACCGTGACCACCATGATCTGGTTATTGAAGCGCTGGTAACCATAGCGAATCGCCAGGTCACCCAGCCCACCGCCGCCGATCACCCCGGCCATGGATGAAAAACCGATCAGCATCACCAGGGTCAAGGTCACCCCGGCGACCAGCGCCGGCAAGGCCTCGGGCAACAACACCTTGAGAATCACATGGCGGATATCCCCGCCCATGGCCACGATGGCTTCGATGCGGCCCTTGTCCACTTCGTCCAGCGCGGTTTCGACAATTCGCGCAAAGAACGGAAAGGCGCCGATGGTGATCGGCACCACGGCGGCGGTGCTGCCCAGGGTGGTGCCGACGATCAAGCGGGTCAGCGGGATCAGTGCGATCAACAGCACCACAAAGGGCAATGAACGCCCCAGGTTGATCACCGCGCCCACCGCCCGATTGAGGCGGGGCAGCGGCAATAAGCCATCGCGTCGACTGATAAACAGCAGCACGCCCAGGGGCAGGCCGATCAGCAAGGTGAAGAGCCCGGCCAGCAGCACCATGTATAAGGTTTCGCCGGTGGCGTTGAGCAGCAATTGCAGGATGTCGTTCCAATCGGTCTTCATACGGCCCTCACCACGTGCAGGCTGTGGCCCAGCGAACGGCCCAGGCGCGACGACGGGTCGCTCTGCAGTTGCAGCAACGTGCCGCTTTCCACTACGCGGCCGTCGGCCAGGGACACCGCGCTGTCGCAGATCGCCTTGACCACCTCCAGCTCGTGGGTGATCAACACGATGGTCACGCCCAGTTGCCGATTGATGTCGCGCAGCAGTTCAAGGATCGACGCCGTCGTCTCCGGGTCCAGCGCGCTGGTGGCTTCATCCGACAGCAGGTACGCGGGCCGCGCGGCCAAGGCGCGGGCGATGCCTACGCGCTGTTTCTGCCCGCCCGATAACTGCGAGGGAAACGCCTGGGCCTTGTCGCTGAGCCCCACCAGTGCCAACAACTGCGACACCCGCGCCGCGCGCTCGGCCTTGGGCACATTGGTGATCTCCAGCGGCACCGCCACGTTATCCGCCACATTGCGCGAATGCAGCAGGTTGAAACCCTGGAAGATCATGCCGATACGCTGGCGGTGCTGGCGCAGCTGTTTGTCGTTCAGCCGGGTCAGGTCCTGGCCATCCAGCAGGATACGCCCGGACGTCGGTCGCTCCAGCAGGTTCAAGCAGCGCAGCAAGGTACTTTTACCCGCGCCGCTGCGCCCGACAATGCCGAAGATCGCCCCATCGGCGATCTGCAACGACACGTTATCCAATGCCGACGGCTGGCCGTTTGCGTAGGTTTTGCTGACGCCCTCGACAACGATCATTCGACCGCCACCGGGATCACAGAGCCGGCGTATTTCTCACTGATGAACTTGGCCAGTTCCGGTGAGCGCAAGTCCTTGGCCAACTGCCGAATACGCGGGTCATCCGCCAGCTTGGGGGTTGTGACGAGGATATTCGCATACGGGTTGCCCTTGGCCTGCTCCAGGCCCAACGCATCCTTGGCCGGTTCGAGCCCGGCTTCCAGGGCGAAGTTGCCGTTGATCACCGCAAGGTCCACATCGTCCAAGGCCCGGGGAATTTGCGGGGATTCAATTTCCAGAATCTTCAGGTGCCTGGGGTTTTCGGCGATGTCCTTGGGCGTGGCCTGTTCCTTGGCGGCGTCATTGAAGCCGGGTTTGAGTTTGATCAAACCGTTGGCTTGCAACAGGTACAGCGCGCGACTGAGGTTGGTGACGTTATTCGGGACGGCGACGGTGCCCTTGTCCGGCACTTGAGCGAAGCGGGTGTGCCGACGCGAATAAATACCCAACGGCTCGATATGCACCGTGGCCGCCACGGCGAACTTCTGGCCGAGGGCCTGTTCCTGGGAGTGAAGGTACGGCAGGTGCTGGAAGTAATTGGCGTCGACATCACCGTGGGCGAGCAACTCGTTGGAATTCACGCCGCTGGGGATCTCGATGATCTTCAGCTTCAGGCTCGGGTCGAGCTTTTGTACGTATTCGAGGATCTGCGCATGGGGAATCGGATCAGCGGCCACGCGCAACGCGTCGGCGGCCGACACGCTGAAGGAGGCCAGCAATGCCGCCAGGGTAAGGGTGGTGGTTTTCAACATCGGTGATCTCCTGATCAGGCGGACAGTGCTTCGGGCAACGTGGCGTCGGCGTAGAAACGTTGAGCCACATCGGGGTGGGAACGCAGGCGCCCCTTGAGGTAGTTCCAGCCCACATCGCGCAGCAATGGGTTGCGCGGGTCGCTCTCGGGGCCATGGGCATCGCGCAGCAACTCGGGCGCCAATTGGTATACCGGCACCACCGCGTCCAGTTGCGCCCCGAGGAAAAACGCCAGCGACAACCGCTCGCTGCCCACCGGCGGCGACACCACGCGGTGAACGGTCGCGCGCAGGTAGCCATTGCTGGCCAGTTCAAGCAGTTCGCCGATATTCACCACCAGCGTGTCGGGGCGCGGCACCGCATCAATCCAACGGCCCTCCTCCACTTCCACCTGCAAACCGGCCTGCTGGTCTTGCAGCAAAAAGCTCAGGAACCCGGAGTCCTTGTGCGCGCCGACGCCCTGGCGACTTTGCTGCGCATGACGGCCGGGGTAGCGGATCAGCTTGATATGTTCGTTGGGTTTGTCGCCATACAGCGCATCAAAGGCGTTTTCCGGCAGGGACAGGGCCTGGGCGAACGCGCGTAGCAGGCGCAGGGCCATTTGCGTCATCGCCTGCTGCCAGCCGAGCACCAGGGGTTTGAGTTGTGGCAGAGCCGGCGGCCATTGGTTGGGGCCTTGCAAGCGTGCCCAGGCGGCCGGGTATTGCGCCGCGGGCAAGGGCTCGCGCTCGGCGCCGACGTCGAATTGTTCGCGCAGGTCGGGCTGGCCTCGGGTGATCTCCGAGGCGGCGCGGTTGTAGCCGCGAAAGTGGGGGAGTTAAGCATGCCCACCGCCCGTTTATCGGCCTCGGGCAAGGCAAAAAACGCGCGTGCCTGTTGCTGCACCTGGGCCAGCAAGTCACGGTCGATGCCATGCCCGGTGAGGTAGAAAAAGCCGATATGGCGCGCCGCCAGACGCAACTCATCGAGAAACTGCCGACGCTGCTGCGGGCTGCCGTCGAGCTGCGCCAGGTCCAACAGCGGCAAGGCGGTAATTGACTGTACGTGGGCCATCGGCGGCTCGCTCCTTGAATAACATCCTGGGGAAGCGTCCAAGCTAAACGATCTTAAAAACTGCTAATAAATACCTTTTTAGCATTAGCTTAGGCATGCACACCCACGCCGCACGCGCTTGGCCCCTGCGACAGTCGAGCCGCTCTTGTGCGTTGACCAGAGGTGTTACACCCCATATAGTGTGCCGACCTACAAGACAGACCACTACATAGTGTGCAGAATCGGTATTTACCGACCACACTCCGCGCAATATTTCAATGCCTAGCAGTCTGCAAAATCACCTATTTTTAGACCGGGTTCACACCCCGCCGAAACAGATCAGGAAGGAGTATTTCAATGCTGAGTTGGGATGAAGTCGACAACGAAGACACCGGTGCAGCGGTAGTCAAGGGCGCCAACGCCGGCCACGCCAGCGAAGCCAACATGGACCGCCTCGACGGTGCCGGCGCCGCTGCCGCCGTCGAAGCCCGCGCCGTCACCGCCAACGACTCCGCCGCCATCATCCGCGCCAAGGCTGCCCTGGACAAACTCGACGTCGCCGAAGGCCTCGCCGAACTCGAAGGCGCCTCCGCCCGCGTCGCCGTTGACGAAAAACGCATGATCAACTGCCGCGCCGACCTCAACCAACTCGTGCCCTTCAAGTACGACTGGGCCTGGCAGAAGTACCTCGACGGCTGCGCCAACCACTGGATGCCGCAAGAGGTCAACATGACCGCCGACATCGCCCTGTGGAAAAACCCCGAAGGCCTCACCGACGACGAACGCCGCATCGTCATGCGCAACCTGGGCTTCTTCTCCACCGCCGACTCGCTGGTCGCCAACAACCTGGTGCTGGCCGTGTACCGCCTGATCACCAACCCGGAGTGCCGCCAGTACATCCTGCGCCAGGCCTTCGAAGAAGCGATCCACACCCACGCCTACCAGTACTGCATCGAATCGCTGGCCATGGATGAAGGCGAGATCTTCAACATGTACCACGAGATCCCATCGGTGGCTAAAAAGGCCGCGTGGGGCCTGAAATACACCCGCTCGATCTCCGACCCCAAGTTCGAAACCGGCACCGTCGACACCGACAAAGAACTGCTGCGCAACTAGGTCGCCTACTACTGCGTACTGGAAGGCATCTTCTTCTACTGCGGCTTCACCCAGATCCTCTCCATGGGCCGCCGCAACAAAATGACCGGCGTGGCCGAGCAGTTCCAGTACATCCTGCGCGATGAGTCGATGCACCTGAACTTCGGTATCGACGTGATCAACCAGATCAAAATCGAAAACCCGCATTTGTGGGATGCCGAGATGAAGGAAGAAGCGACCCAGATGATCCTGCAAGGGACTCAACTGGAGATCGAATATGCGCGCGACACCATGCCGCGTGGGGTGCTGGGGATGAATGCGGCGATGATGGAGGATTACCTCAAGTTCATCGCGAATCGTCGTTTGTCGCAGATTGGGCTGAAGGAAGAGTATCCAGGCACGACCAACCCGTTCCCGTGGATGAGCGAGATTATGGATTTGAAGAAAGAGAAGAATTTCTTTGAGACCCGTGTGATTGAGTACCAGACCGGCGGCGCGCTGAGCTGGGATTGATCAGCATCACACACCACAATGTGGGAGGGGGCTTGCTCCCGATGACGGTAGTTCAGTTAAAGCCTCTGTGACTGATGCGCCGCTATCGGGAGCCCCCTCCCACATTGGGAACGCGGTGTTCCGTAAACTTTGCAAATTGCCCTTTATGCCCAACCAAACCATCAAGACCCCGTGCATCGGTCTGTGTTCCACCGTTTACGGTGACCTGGTCTGCCGGGGCTGCAAGCGTTATCACCATGAAGTCATCCAGTGGAATGGCTACAACGCCGAGGAAAAACAGGCGGTGTGGCTGCGCCTTGAGCAACTGCTGGTGCAGGTAATGACCAGCAAGCTGGAAGTGTTCGACCCGCAACGCCTGCGCCGGCAGTTGGAAGAGCGCAAGATCCGCTTTATGCCGCACCAGTCGCCGTATTGCTGGGCCTACCAACTGATTGCCCGAGGTGCGCGGGTGATTTCCAAGCTGGATGCCTATGGGTTGGCGCTGTTGCCGGAGTTTCGCGAGCGCAACCTCACAGACCTGCGTGACGCGATCGACCGCGAGTTCTTCCTGCTCTCCGAGGCGCATTACGAGCGGTACATCGCCCCCGGCTTTCTGCGTGAGTCCTTTGGCCCAGCCTTGATCGCCACGCTCTGAGCAACAACCGCGCTCGATTGTGTTTAAAATGCCGCCCGCTCAACGACCGACGCTCAACGATGAACCCAGACGCACTCGCTACCCTGCACACCCACCTGCTCACCGCCCTGGCCAGCGCGCCGGCCGAGACCCGGCGCCTGTTTCATGGCCGGGGCCGCTGCTGGCCAGGGCTGGAGCAGGTGACGGTGGACTGGCTGCAAGGCGTCGTGCTGGTCGCCCTGTTCAAGGAAACCGAACATCTGCAAGCCTTGAAGCACCAATTGGCGCAGATCGACTGGGCCGGCTTCGGTGCACGCCGTGGCCCTGCAACACCGTTATCTGCCGCAAAGCACCACCGAATGGCTGGTGGGCGACGCCATCGAGGAACGGGTCATCACCGAAGGCGGCCTGCGCTACCTGATCGACCTGGGTAAAAAACAGAACAGCGGGCTGTTCCTCGACATGCGCTACGGCCGCAACTGGGTGCGCGAACAGGCCCACGGCCAGCGCGTGCTCAACCTGTTTGCCTACACCTGCGGGTTCTCGGTGGCGGCCATCGAAGGCGGTGCCGACCACGTGGTCAACCTGGACATGGCCCGCGGCGCCCTGAGCCGTGGCCGCGACAATCATCGCCTGAATGGCCATGACCTGAGCAAAGTGACCTTCCTGGGCCACGACCTGTTCAAGTCCTGGGCCAAAGTCACCAACAGCGGCCCCTACGACCTGGTGATCATCGACCCGCCGTCCTTCCAGAAAGGCAGCTTCCTGCTGACCAAGGACTACCAACGCGTGCTGCGCCGCCTGCCCGATCTGCTCACGTCCCAGGGCACGGTGCTGGCGTGCATGAACGACCCGGCCTACGGCGAGGACTTCCTGATCGACGGCGTGACCCGCGAGGCCCCCGGCCTGCGCTTTGTCGAGCGCCTGGAAAACCCGCCGGAATTTCCCGATATCGACGCGCAAAGTGGCTTGAAAGCACTGGTGTTCCGTCAGGGTTGATGTCGAAACGTCCTACGCTTGCTACGCTTAGCGATACACCGGGCGGTGAACCTTATAACCCCCTTCCCGGTCGATACCTGCATTCCCCGGCCAGACTCGACCGCGTCACGTTGTCGGCTGCCCCGTTTGACCTTTTGGAGAACCGCCCGTGATATCGACCCTGCATGTAGCCAGAATCAAAGCCTGGGGCGCCCACGGCTTCACCGCCACCGGCGTGGTCCTGGCCTTCTTGGCCACCCTGGCGTTGCTGGAAAACTCACCCAAGGCCTGCCTGCTCTGGCTGGGCTTGGCGCTGGTAGTGGACGGCGTCGACGGTTCACTGGCGCGACGACTGAATGTCAGCACGGTGTTGCCCAGCTTCGACGGTTCGGTGCTGGACCTGGTAATCGACTACCTCACGTATGTGTTCATTCCCGCACTGTTTATCTACCGCTACATCGACCTGCCGGACTTCACTCACCTGTTCACGGTGTCGGTGATCCTGGTGTCGTCGCTGTTCTGTTTCTGCAACGTGAACATGAAGAGCAAGGACAACTACTTCGTCGGCTTCCCCGCCGCCTGGAACGTAGTTGCCTTATGCGTATACATCATCCAGCCGCAGGCCTGGGTGACGCTGCTGACCGTGATCGGCCTGGCGCTGCTGACCGTCACGCCGATGAAGTTCCTGCACCCGTTCCGGGTCAAGCGGTTCATGCCGATCAACATCGCGGTGACCACGATCTGGTTGCTGTGCAGTTTTCTGATGGTGGTCGACTACCCCAACACCAACCCGTGGACATTCGGGTTGTGGTCGCTGATGTCAGCGTACTTCTTGGGGATTTGCGTGTGGCGCACGGCGCTGGAGTGGCTGGGCACCCACAAGTAGCCAAACATACACAGATCAACTGTGGGAGCGGGCTTGCTCCCACAGTTGGTTCTGCGCACATCAGGCAGGTAAGATGGCGACCCTCACCCGCCCCGCCAACAATAAGCCCATCCCATGCCCTTCGAACTCAGCGTTGACCTGACCACCCTCGCCATTCTCGCCTGCGTCGCGTTTATCGCTGGCTTTATCGATGCCATTGCCGGCGGTGGCGGCCTGCTCACCACGCCCGCCCTGCTCACCGCCGGCATGCCGCCGCACCTGGTACTGGGCACCAACAAGCTCAGTTCCACCTTCGGCTCGGCCACCGCCAGCTTTACCTTCTACCGCCGCAAGCTGTTCCACCCGCGCCAGTGGGTGCATGCCATCGTCGGCACGCTGGTCGGCGCCCTCGCCGGTGCGGTGGTGGCGCACTACTTGCCCGCCGAAACCCTGAACAAGATGCTGCCGGTGATCGTATTCGCCTGCGGCGTCTACCTGCTGTTTGGTGGCACGCCCAAGACACCGTTGGACGCCGAGGCGCCGATCAAGAAGAAATGGCAAGCCACCCAGGGCTTCGGCCTGGGCTTCTACGATGGCGTGGCAGGCCCCGGCACCGGGGCGTTCTGGACGGTGAGCACGATGCTGCTGCACCCCATCGATCTGGTCAAAGCGAGCGGCGTGGCGCGCAGCATGAACTTTGTCAGTAACGCGGCGGCCCTGTCGGTGTTTATTTTCAACGGCTCGGTGGACTGGATCGTCGGCCTGGCCATGGGCATATCGGTGATGGGGGGCGCGTTCTTTGGCGCACGCAGCGCGATCAGCGGCGGCGCCAAATTCATTCGCCCGGTGTTTATCACCGTGGTCCTCGGCCTGACGGTGCGCCTAGCCTGGCAACACTGGTTCAGCGTGGCCTAAACGACGGGCCAGGTAGAGGTCGATCAGGTAACGCGCAATCGAGCGTGACGCCGGCAACGGCGGCAGGTCGTGGATGTTGAACCACTGCGCGTCTTCGATCTCGTCGGCCTGGGGCACGATATCGCCGCCGGCATATTCGGCGTGAAAGCCCAGCATCATCGAATGGGGGAACGGCCAGCATTGGCTGCCCATGTACTGGATATTCTTCACGCGCACCTGCACTTCCTCGTGCACTTCACGAATCAGGCAGTCCTCGGCCGACTCGCCCGGCTCGGCAAACCCCGCCAGCGTGCTGTACACGCCGCTGACAAAACGCGGCGAACGGGCCAGCAAAATCTCATCGCCACGGGTCACCAGCACGATCATGCTCGGAGAAATCCGTGGGTAGCTGCGCAGGTCGCAGGCCTCACAGAACATGGCGCGTTCCCGAGGCACCTGAACCATGGCCTGGCCGCAACTGCCGCAAAACCGGTGTTCCCGCGCCCAAGTGCCGATCTGCGCCGCATAACCGAGCACTTTGAACAGGGTGTGATCGCCCTGCAGCATGAAGCCGCGCAGGCCCTGCCAGCTGCACCCCGGTACCTCGCCCGCCGAGTCGAGCTCCAGCAAGTACACCGGCTCGCCATCGAGGTGGCCGAGGCCGTGTTCGGCGAACACCGCGAGGTCCTGGCGCTTGAGCCATTCGCGTGGGAACAGCGGGCCGTTGGAGTCATGTAAAAAACCGTCGCGGCTGCGGGCGACGGCCCAGCCGCCGGGGGTTTCGTTATCCAGCAGCGTTGTGGTGATCCAGCCTGGAGTCATGTCAGTCAATCCACGAATTCGGGTTTCTGCTTATTCATATGGGCCGCGATGGCCACGCGCAGGTCGTTGGATTGCAACATAGCCGAGTTCCAGGTGGCAACGTATTCCAGACCGTCATTGACCGTGTGGTCACGCATGTAGCTGATCATGGCCTTGGTACCGGCGATGGCAATCGGCGACTTGGCGGTGATTTCCTGGGCGATCTCCAGCACCCCGGCCAGCAGGCTCGCGTGATCGGCGTACACCCGATTGACCAGGCCAATGCCGCGAGCCTCTTCGGCGCCGAACTGGCGACCGGTGTACGCGAGTTCACGCAGCATGCCGTCGCCGATAATGCGCGGCAGGCGTTGCAGGGTGCCCACATCGGCGGCCATGCCGATGTCGATTTCCTTGATGGAGAACAGCGCATCTTCGGCGGCGTAGCGCATGTCGCAGGCGCTGATCAGGTCGATGGCGCCACCTATGCAGTAACCCTGGATCGCCGCCAGTACCGGCTTGCGGCAGTTGTCGACGGCGTTGAACGAGGCTTGCAGCTCAAGGATTTTGCGCCGCAACAGGCGTGCGTTGCGGCCCACGTCCTTACCGAATTCGTTGGCCACCGAGGCCAGCATCATCAGGTCGATGCCAGAGGAGAAATGCTTGCCGGCGCCACTGAGCACTACCGCACGCACGGCATCGGTGTCTTCGACCCATTGGAAGATGTCGATGATCTCGGTCCAGAACGCGGCGTTCATCGCGTTGATTTTTTCCGGACGATTGATCTGCACATGGGCAACGTTGCCGCTGAGTTCGACGACGAAAGCTTGGTATTCGGACATGGCAGTGATCCCTGACTGGCGAGTGATAAGGCCCGAACTATAACAAGGGTGCATGACGGCGCATCGGCCAAAAGCGGGACTGGCAAAAAACCTTGCCAGGCGCCATCCTTGGCGCTTTAAGCCGCCCTGAACGCGGCGCTCGATGTTTTAAGGAAATGCCATGCACGCCCAACCCCTCGCCGCCGCCGAATTCGACCTTATCGAAGAAACCCTGCTCAAGTACGGCGATGATCATTCGGTGCTGAACCTGGCCGAACTCGACGGCTACTTCACCGCGCTGGTGTCGAGCCCGACGCAAGTGGATATCGCCCAATGGTTCCCGGCCATCTGGGGCGGGCAGAATCCGGAATGGGAAAACATGGAAGAAGCACAGCGTTTCCTGGAGCTGTGCGTACGCCACATCAACACCCTGGCGGCACAGTTGGCCAACAACGCCCAAGACTTCAAGGCACGCTTTGATGACACCGAGCATCAAGGCCAAATCGTGACCCTGGCTGAAGAGTGGTGCTTTGGCTACATCCGTGGCGCAGCGATCGGCAATTGGCCGCAACTGCCGGTCGAACTGGCCGCGCAGTTGGAGAAAATCTCCTGGTGCGCCGAGCAGGACAACTTCGAGTTACCCGCCGACCTGGACGTGCAGGCCCACCAACAGCGCGTCAGCGAGATCGAGCCGGCCGCGCGGACGCTGCACGATTACTGGCTCTCCCAGCGCTAAACCTCGACAAGCACCGCACCTTTGGCCGATTATTCGGGTCCGCCCGTCGGCCACTCCGTACCACCTTGCCTTGACCAGGAGCCTTGTACCTTGAGTTCGCAGAAAACCGTGACCGTTACACCGCCCAATTTCCCCCTCAATGGCAAGGTCGCACCGCCCGGCTCCAAATCCATTACCAACCGCGCCCTGCTGCTGGCCGCCCTGGCCAAGGGCACCAGCCGCCTGAGCGGCGCACTCAAGAGCGATGACACCCGGCATATGTCGGTGGCCCTGCGCCAAATGGGCGTGACCATCGATGAGCCCGATGACACCACTTTCGTCGTGACCGGTTGCGGCAAGCTGCAATTGCCGACACAACCGCTGTTCCTCGGCAACGCCGGCACCGCGATGCGTTTTCTCACCGCAGCGGTCGCCACCGTCGAGGGCACCGTGGTACTCGATGGCGACGACTATATGCGCAAGCGCCCGATCGGCCCGCTGCTGGCCACCCTCGGCCAGAACGGTATCCAGGTCGACAGCCCAACCGGTTGCCCACCGGTAACCGTGCACGGCGCAGAGCAAGGTCCAGGCCAAACGTTTTGAGATCGACGGCGGGTTGTCCAGCCAGTACGTCTCTGCCCTGCTGATGCTGGCGGCATGCGGTGAAGCGCCGATTGAAGTGGCGCTGACCGGCAAGGACATCGGCGCCCGCGGCTACGTGGACCTGACCCTCGATTGCATGCGAGCGTTCGGCGCGCAAGTCGAAGCGGTCGACGACACCACCTGGCGCGTGGCGCCCACCGGCTACACCGCCCATGACTACCTGATCGAACCGGACGCCTCCGCCGCCACGTACCTGTGGGCCGCCGAAGTGCTGACCGCCGGCCATATCGACATCGGCGTGGCCGCGCAGGATTTCACCCAGCCCGACGCCAAGGCCCAGGCCGTGATCGCGCAGTTCCCGAACATGCAGGCCACGGTCGTCGGCTCGCAAATGCAGGACGCCATCCCGACCCTGGCGGTATTGGCCGCATTCAATAACACCCCCGTGCGCTTCACCGAGCTGGCCAACCTGCGGGTCAAGGAATGTGATCGCGTGCAAGCGCTGCATGACGGCCTCAATGAGATTCGCCCGGGCCTGGCCACCATCGAAGGCGACGACCTGCTGGTGGCCGCCGACCCTGGGCTGGCCGGTACATCGTGCAATGCGCTGATCGACACCCACGCCGACCACCGCATTGCCATGTGCTTTGCCCTGGCCGGGCTGAAAGTGTCGGGTATCCGCATCCAGGACCCGGACTGCGTGGCCAAGACCTATCCGGAATACTGGAAGGCCCTGGGCGGTCTTGGGGTCGCGCTCAGCTACTGAGCCGGCCGCGTCGGTTTGGGGAGGGCCACACATGACAATTCGCCAACCCTGCCCACCCGGCGCCTGCGTCTGTAACCGCGAGCATTTGCTTGCAACCCCAGGCGCCGACCTGCGCATCCTCAACCTGACGCGCCAGGAAGAAAAACGCCTGCTCGAACGCCTTGAAGACCTCAAGAGCCTGCAAGACCTGGAGCGCATGCAACAGCTGATGTACCAGCAATTGGGCATTCGCGTGCATGTCGCGCCGGGTCATACCGAGGTCAAGAGCATGCGCGGGATTCAGATCGTCATCGACGAGTTACCGGGCATGTGTCGCAAGACCCGGCAATCGATTCCGGCGGCGATTCGCCGAGGCATGGAGAAGCGCCCGGAAATCGCCTATCGCCTGCTGGATGCCCACGATCTGTTTCGCGACGGTTGAATCAGCCGGCAACCGTCTCTGCCTTGAACAACCCCCGCCCCACGGTATGTGCAGTTTTCATATGTGCCTGCGCCGCGCCGCCTTCCGAGTCCAGCAGCAGCTCGGACGTCACCACCTGCGCGCCGCAATAATCAAAGATGCCGTAGTCGATCTGCGTGCGCATCGCCTTGGCATAGCCGTGGCGGTCAAACGCGCTGTGATCCGCCGCGCCGAGGGCGAGCAGATGCACCTGCAAGTGGCGCAGCTTTTTCACCACCGGGGTGTCCGGGCCGTAATCGATCGCCCAGCCGTTGACGAATACCCGATCTATCCAGCCCTTGAGCAGGCCCGGCAATGACCACCAGTAGATCGGAAACGCCAGCACCAGCGCATCGGCACGGTCCAGGCGCGCTTGTTCGGCCAGCACATCGGCCGGTGGCGTGGCGTGGGTGCGGTGTACCCGATGGTCGGCAGCGGTATAGCGCGGGTCGAAGCCTTCGGCGGCAAGGTCGGCGATTTCATAGGTGTGCCCCGACGCGCCGAGGCCGGCGGCGACGTGCGCGGCAATGCTGTGCGTAAGGGATTGCGGGTCGTGATGAGCAACAACGATCAGTGCGTGCATGACATTGACACCTTTTCAGTTTAGGCTGGCGTTAAGTTACGATTAGTAAGTTACTTTTGGTATATAAGCATGTCAAGCAGTGAATCCCCTGCCCCACGTCGGCGTTTGTCTCGTGAAGATCGCCTGCGTCAATTATTGGAAGTGGCCTGGCAGCTGGTGCGCGAGGAAGGCACAGACGCCCTGACCCTGGGCCGCCTGGCGGAACTGGCGGGCGTGACCAAGCCGGTGGTGTACGACCATTTCGTCACCCGTGCCGGCTTGCTGGCGGCCTTGTACGAAGATTTCGATGGGCGCCAGAACCAAGTGTTTGCCGACGCCATCGACGCCAGCAGCGCGACATTGGAAGACCGTGCGTGGGTGATTGCCGCGTCGTATGTCGATTGTGTGTTGTTGCAGGGGCGGGAAATCCCGGGAGTGACCGCAGCACTGAGCGGCTCGCCGGAGCTCGAAGCCCTCAAGCGCAAATACGAGGTGATCTTCCTCGACAAATGCCGCGACGCACTGGCGCCCTTCGCGCCCACGGGCACCGTCTCTCAAGCCGGCCTGCGCGCCATGTTGGGCGCGGCAGAGGCGCTGTCTCACGCGGCGGCCAGCGGCGAAATCAGCCGTGAAGAGGCGCAGCAGGAGCTGTTGGCGATGATTCTGGCGATGGTTCTTGGGTACCAACGCCTAAGCAAGTAAGGCAAAGGGGGCAGCATGGGGTTCTTTGATCGTTTGTTCGGCGGCCGTTTTACGATGCCGCCTCCCGATGAAACCAATGCCAGTCATGCGGCAATCATGCGGGAATTTCGCACACCTGAATCCAAGGCTCGCAAGCAAGCGCTCGCAACCCTGACCGAAACGCTGTTAAGCGCCGCACCCGAGCCAGAAAGAGCCAGGCTCGTACGGCGTGTGCTGCGCAAGTACGCCGTCGATCAAGACGCCACCAGCGCCTTGACCGACGGGCTGCTTGACCCGTCAAGAGGCCAGAAACTCGCCTACCTTGCATTGCTCAACGTCGATTGGCGTGGCTTCGACGGGTTCCAATACCTTGCCCCCCACCTGGCTTCGGCCAGTGGCGTGCAGGAACCCTACACCTACCTGCACACCGGCACACGACCGATGCAAGCCGTGTTGGACAGCTATGACCAATGGCTCACCGGCTTCGGCAAGCGCTTTGTGCATCTGGACTCCGGCGGTGACGAATACGTCGGGTTTATCGTGGATGCACAGCGCGTCGAAGCCACCGTTGAGCTGGCACAACAAGCAGGTGTGAAGGTCAGCCTGGAGGGCTTTTGAAGGGCGCCGTTGACGCTCAGCCCTCGGCAACCGCCTCGCGCACAAAAGCTTCGTAGGTGCGCAGCGGGTGCCCGACGATAGCCTCCAGACGCTTTACCGTACCTTCGGCCGCTTGCATGCCGAACGTCTGGATACCCGCCATCATCAAGCGCATGTCATACGCCAGCCAGGCCGGACCGTACGCGGCCAGTTGCGCTTCGAACGCGGCGACATCATCACCGCCATAGGTCACTTCGCGCCCCAGCGCCGTACTCCAGATCCCAGCCACAGACTCACCGCTCAGCGCTTGCGGCCCCACCAGTTCCAATGTCGTACGCGCCAGCGCCGACGGGGCCCGGTCGCGACGCAGCAACTCAGCCACTGCCACATCGGCGATATCGCGCGCATCGATCATCGACACACCCGCCGAGCCGATCGGCATTGGGTACACCGCGTAATCGCGGATAGTCTGCAAAACCATGTGTTCGTTCTGCATGAAGTAGGCCGGGCGCAGAATCGTGGCCGGTATGTCGAGGGTCTCGATCATCCGCTCGACCGTGTGTTTACCGGTAAAGTGCGGGACATTGCTGAACCGATCGGCATGGATCACCGACAGGTAGACAATGCGCTCGATGCCCGCCTCTTGCGCCAGGTTCAGCGCGATCAGGGCTTGCGTCACTTCATCCGGCGTCACCGCATTGAGCAGGAACAGCGTGCGCACCGACGACAACGCGGCACGCATCGACACGACATCGGTCAAGTCTGCAACTACTTCGCTGACACCTGCCGCAAAGTCGCGTTTACCGGGCTGGCGCACAAGAGCCTTGACCTCTGCGCCGGCCTCGCTGAGGCCCTGGATGATAAGAGAACCGATGGTGCCCGTGGCACCGGTAACAAGAATGCTCATGGCTATTGCTCATGTTGAGGAGTGGAGACCAGACGATAGGCCGTTGCACATACAAAACGAAGACGCGACTATGTAGACACTCCGTCTCAAAAGTGGAACAGCATGAACCTCAACGCACTGATTGATTTCGCCCTGGTCGCCAACAACGCCGGGCTGGGAAAAGCCAGCCGTGCCAGCGGCAGGTCAAGGCGACACTTTCCAGGCGCATTGCCGAACTGGAGGAACAACTAGGCGTTAGGCTGATTGAACGCAGCGCGCGGGGCCTGAAGCTCACCGAGGCTGGAGCCACGCTGATGGCTCGCGCCGAGGGGCCGTTGAACGAAGTAGTCGAAGCAATGGCATCCGCTCGCGACGGCGTATCGACGCCGCGCGGACACTTGCGTGTGGCGGCTCCCGTGCTGTTTTCCCAACTGGCGATGGGCCGGATCGGCGCCGATTTTTGTGCGGCCTACCCGCAAATCACGCTGGACGTGGTGGCGGAGGATCGCCTGGTCGATTTGGTCGAGGAGCAATTCGACATAGCCATCCGCATCAACCCCAGCCCCGACAGCAATCTGGTCGGCCGTTGCTTCGCCAGGGACCGATTGGTGGTGGTGGCGGCGCCTGAAGTGCCCAGGCCAATGCCCGGCGCAACCCGACCCGTTCCCGGCATCGTGATGTCGGCTTCCCAGCCCGGCCATTGGACGCTCGATGGCGGCCAGTTGATCCTGGAGCCGGTTCCAACGCTGCGTTTCTCATCTTTCTTGATGATTCGTGATGCCGCTGTCGCAGGTGGTGGAGCTGCCCTCTTGCCGCAGTCCATGGCGTGGGGCCAGCTTGCCCGCGGTGAGCTGGTGCAGTGGGGCGTTGCTTCGGATGTGGAGGCTGAACTGTGGGTCTTGCACACCTCCAGGCGCCTGGCGGCACCCAAGGTGCGCGCTTTTGTCGATTTTATAGGTGCCAGGTACCCGGACATGTCGCTGCTGCTGAACGGATAAGCGCCCCTCTCAGGGCTGCTTGCGATACATCCCGGTGAAGTAATCCGGAAAATCCGGCGCCGAGTTGTGGTTGATCACCGCGAAGTGCTTCACCAGTTGGATGTGGTAAGGCCCCGCGCGTCGCGCCGCCAACGGTTCACGCACGATGATCAGGTTTTCGGTTTCCATCGGCACGGTGTGGTGCGCGCTGACGATAACCTTGCCGGTGCCGGTTTCCTTGAGCGTCACGGTGAACTCGGCCACTTCCCTGCCCTGGGCATCACGCTCGGGGAGAATTCTGAGGTCCAGGTCGCCGTCGCGGTCGAGGAAGTCATCGCGCATCTGGTAATGGCCGTCGCGTTGGTCGCGGGCAACGTCGCCAAACAGCTCGTAGTCGGGTTCACGGTATTCATCGTGCAGTTGGATCACGCGCTCGCGCTTGTCGCCCTTGGCACCGCTGACCCAAGTACCGGTGTAATCCGACTTGATGCGCCAGATGCCGGTTTGATGCCCGTCGTCGGTGTACTCGTGCAGGTAAAGGTAAGTGTCATCGCCATATTCGCCACGGTCCCCCACCAGCTTGATCGGCTTGCCGCTGCCGCTGTTGGTGTAGCGCAACTCGCCAATCACCACCGCGCCCTGCTGCTGGTACCAGATTTGCACCGCGATCTTGCCATCGAGGGTGCCGACCAACCGTTGCGCATCTTCATTGACCGGCCCTTCCAAGCGCGGGGTTTCCAGCCATTGGCCGTCTTTCCACTCGCCGGTGGTGCGCAGCATGTAGCCACTGGGCATGCTGTTGTTGGCGTCGTCGTCCGTCGCGGGCACCTCTTGCTGGGTGTACGAGCTGAGCTGCACCAGTTCGCCATCGCGCATTTGCCAGCGACTCACACGCATCCAGCAGCAGCCGCGATCGGTTTGCGAATGGATGATGCCGTCCTTGGGGTTGACCGAGAACATCCCGCCGGAGGTCTCGTTCGCCAGGGTGCTCAGCGGGCCGTTGAGTACCCACTGCGTGTTGTGCGGGTCTTGCAGGTACACGTCGTAACTGTACTGGAAGTCCTTGGCGGCGCCGGTGTCGTGGCGGATAGCCAAGTCCTGGCGACCGTCGCCATTGATATCGGCGAAGTACAGCAAGCCGGACTCGCCCACCAGGTGCGCCGCATCGGTTTTACCGTCATTGTCCAGCGGCACATTGCCTGCCGGCGTTTCCAGCTGTTGGAGAATCTGCAGGGTGGCGTTGTCGCGCACCGTGACCAACGCCCGCGCCCGCTCGCGCAAGTCCTGGGGGACCTGCGGGAATAGCACCTCAACCAGGAACTGCCCACTGGGGTCATTGACCGAAAACGAACGGGGTTCGGCGATGGCCGAGGTGGCCAGGGACAGAGAAAGCAGCACACCGCTGACGAGCGAACGCATCCAAAGCATCCTTGCTGAAATTCGGGGGCGGCAGTGTAGCGGTTGTTTTCGAACAAATCGCTGTTTGGGTGCGCACATTGGCTGATATGTTTCGTGCCTCGCCCGCCAAGGAAAGTGCCATGCAACCATTAGCCGCAACCGCCGCGTTATTGATCATCGACATGCAGCAAGGCATGCACCAACCGGCGCTTGGGCGGCGCAACAACCCCGACGCCGAGCGGCACATGCAGCGCCTGCTGGGCGCGTGGCGGCAGGCGGGCGGGCCGGTCGTACACGTGCGGCATATTTCCCGCACGCCTGGCTCCGTCTTTTGGCCGGGACAGCCAGGCTGTGAGTTCCAGGCCACGCTGCAACCGCTTGCGCACGAACATGTCGTCGAAAAAAACGTCCCGGATGCGTTCACACACACCGGGCTGGAGCGCTGGCTGCATACCCGTTCGATCAGGCAACTGGTGATCGTCGGGGTGATCACCAACAACTCCGTCGAGGCCACCGCGCGCTCGGGTGGCAACCTGGGGTTTGAGGTGATTGTGGCGTCGGACGCCTGTTATACGTTCGATCAGACAGACCTGTCGGGGCGCCTGTGGCCGGCTGAGGATGTACACGCGTTGTCGTTGAGCAACCTGGCGATGGACTACGCCAGGGTGGCCGCGACCGATGAGATCCTGATATCGAGTTAAAACACCGCCGCTTTCACGCGGGCCAGCGCGACTGTTGGCGCAGCAACAGTGGCCGGGCAGCTTGTGCTGAATCCACACACGCCATTGCGCCGCAAGACGCTCATATCCCTTTGAAATAAAAGCAATTTCCTCTCTGGCATGACGCGTGCAATCACCCTTGCATTAACCCCGAAGGATGCTCCCATGCCCCACACCCTGCCCCAGGCGCTGTTGCGCCAAGCACACACGCGCGGTTCAGCGGTTGCCTTGCGCTACAAGCGTCTGGGCATCTGGCAGGTGCGCACCTGGAGTGAACTGGCCGGCGATGTCGGCGAGCTCGCCGCCGCACTGCACCAGCGGGGTTTGAGTGGCAACGACAACCTGTTGATCATCAGCCAGGCACGCCCCGAAGCCTTGCTGCTGGCATTGGCCGCGCAGTGGTTGGGCGCCAGCGTTACCTTGCTGGACCCCGAGCACGACAACCGCGCGGTGTTGGCCGAACGGCGGCCCAGCTTCGTGCTGGCGGAAGATCTGCAGGCGGTGCAGCAAATCGGTGAATACCGCGTGCTGATATACCTCGACGGGCGCGGTTTGAATCATCCGCACGCCGCCGGTTTGATCGCCTATGCCGACTTGAGCGCAAACGCTCCCGCCCCCGCCTGCGCCACGCAATCAAGCGCCCTCGCCTTTGTGTTTCACGCAGGCACCCCCGTGCAATTAAGCCATGCCCAATTGTTGGCCGGCGCCCGCACCCTGATCGCCCGAGAACACCTGACCTGCGATGAAGAAGCCCTCGCCGCGCGGGTATTCGCCGCCAGCGGCCAGGCGCGTTACCTGCTGGCGCCCTGGCTGCACGCCGGCTTCCGCCTGAATTTTCCCGAAGCGCTGGCCACCCGCGACACCGACCGTCGTGAGTTGGGCCCGACCCTGGTGCTGGGCACCCGCGAATCCTATGGGCGCCTGGAACAGTGGGTGGCTGAACGCCTGCCGTTGCCGGGTACGTTCAGTCATCGCCTGTACCGCTGGGCCATGCAACCCACCCCGTCGCCCGTTCGGCGTTGGCTGGGCCGCTGGCTGGTGCGCCGCCCATTGCTCGATGTGCTGGGCATGAGCCGCCTGCGCGTGCCGTTACTGGTGGGGCCGCCACTGGCCCCGCGGAGCGCGGCATTCTTTGGCGCGCTGGGTGTTCACCCCGGACATTGGCACGAGCCTTCCCCCCGCCACGCACCTACCGACCCCTTGCTGTCCCGGACTGCCTGAAGAGCCCTCCATGCGCGCACCCACTGACTCGGTTTTACTGCGGCTCGATGATATTTCCCTGTCGTTCAAGGGTATCAAGGCCATTACCTCTATCAGCTTCGACGTCAAGGCCGGCGACATTTGCGGGCTGATCGGCCCCAATGGCGCCGGTAAAAGCTCGCTGCTCAACGTGATCAACGGCGTCTACCATCCCCAGAGCGGCAGCATCCGCTATGCCGGCCGAACCCGCCGACGCATGCGCGCGCACCAGGCCGCCGAAGGTGGGATCGCGCGTACCTTCCAGAACATCGCGCTGTTCAAGGGCATGAGCGTGCTCGACAACGTGCTCACCGGGCGCAACCTCAAGCGCCGCAGCAGTTGGGTCGAACAGATGTTGCGCGTGGGCCGCGCCCCTCGCGAGGACGACGCCCACCGCCTGCATGCGGAACAGATCATCGCCTTTTTGCAAATTCATCCCTGGCGTCACGTGCTGGTAGGCACCCTGCCCTACGGCCTGCAAAAACGTGTGGAACTGGCCCGCGCCCTGGCCTCTGAACCGACCCTGTTGCTGCTGGATGAACCCATGGCCGGCATGAACGCCCAGGAAAAGGCGCAGATGAGCCAGTTCATCCGCGACATCAACCATGCGTTCGGCACCACCGTGGTGTTGATCGAACACGATATCGGCGTGGTCATGGGCTTGTGCGACCACGTGGTGGTGCTCGACTACGGTCGCAAGATCGGCGACGGCACGCCCGAACAGGTGCGCGCCAACCCGGCTGTCATCACCGCCTACCTGGGTACCTGAGCATGCAATTTTTTTTCGAAGTGCTGATCGGCGGCCTGTTGGCGGGGGTGATGTATGCGCTGGTGGCGATTGGTTTTGTGCTGATCTACAAGGCCTCCGGCGTATTCAATTTTGCCCAGGGCGCCATGGTGCTGTTCGCCGCGCTGACCTTTGTCAGCCTGCTGGAACGCGGCTTTCCGTTTGCCTGGGCGTTCCTCGCCACCCTGGCGAGCATGGTGGCGCTGGCCTTGCTGATCGAGAAAGTGGTGCTGCGGCCGCTGGTCAATCGCCCGCCGATCATCCTGTTCATGGTGACCCTGGGCTTGTCGTACCTGATCGAAGGGTTGGCGCAATTTCTATGGGGCGCCCAGGTACACGGGCTGGACCTGGGCATCGCCGATGAACCGCTGGAAATCCGCGGCATGCTGCTCTCGCAATTCGACCTGTTTGCCGCCGCTACCGCCGCCGGGCTGGTACTGGCCCTGTCACTGCTGTTCAACAAGACACGCATCGGCCTGTCGTTGCGTGCGGTGGCCGATGATCCGCTGGCATCGATGGCGGTGGGCATTCGCCTGCCGCGTATCTGGGCGCTGGTGTGGGCGGTGGCCGGATTTGTCGGGCTGGTGGCGGGCCTGCTCTGGGGCGCGCGCCTGGGCGTGCAGTTCTCGCTGTCGCTGGTGGTGCTCAAGGCGCTGCCGGTGCTGATCATCGGCGGATTCTCGTCCATCGGCGGCGCGATTGTCGGCGGCCTGATCATCGGCGCGGCAGAGAAAATCGCCGAGATCTACCTCGGGCCAATCATCGGCAGCGGCATTGAAAACTGGGTGCCTTATGTCCTGGCCCTGGTGTTTTTGTTGGTGCGACCGGCCGGGTTGTTCGGCGAGCGCGCAATCGAACGGGTTTGATGGTTTTTTGAGGAACTGCCTGCATGCTGTATCAAGAAGTCGGTCAAATCAGCACCTCCTACGCGGCCGAGCGCCGCACCTTTCGCCTGCGCCAGGACCGCATCGGGTTGTGGCTGCTGCTGGGCTTTGCCTTCGTGGCGATGCCCTGGCTGGGCAACGACTATTGGTTCAGCGCGATTCTGGTGCCGTTGCTGGTGCTGTCCCTGGCCGGGTTGGGCCTGAACCTGCTGACCGGCTACGCGGGGCAATTGTCGCTGGGCTCGGCGGCGTTCATGGCGGTGGGCGCGTTTGCCGCCTACAACCTGCAACTGCGCGTACCGGGTTTGCCCCTGCTGGTGAGCTTCGC
The DNA here is from genome assembly GCF_054668275.1 of Pseudomonas sp. S3_A03. Lineage (NCBI taxonomy): Bacteria > Pseudomonadati > Pseudomonadota > Gammaproteobacteria > Pseudomonadales > Pseudomonadaceae > Pseudomonas > Pseudomonas sp. S3_A03. The sequence continues at coordinate 924,634 of NZ_CP162753.1, read as the reverse complement.
CCTGGGCGGTGTGATCGCCGCGCTGGTGGCGGTGTTCTTTGGTCTGCCGAGCCTGCGTATCAAAGGGTTCTATTTGCTGGTGGCAACCCTGGCCGCGCAGTTCGTGGTGGAGTGGGTACTCACCCGCTTCAGTTGGTTTACCAACGACAACGCCTCGGGTGTGATCACTTCGCCGCCGCTGCGGGTTGCCGGGCTGGATTTCAGCTCGCCGCGTGGCCGTTATGTGCTGACGCTGGCGGTGGTGGTCGCGTTGTTCTGGCTCGGCAAAAACCTGGTGCGCAGCGAACTGGGCCGCAACTGGATGGCGGTGCGCGACATGGACACTGCCGCGGCCGTCATCGGCATCCGCCTGCTCAAAGCCAAGCTGCTTGCCTTTGCCATCAGCGGCTTTTACCTGGGCGTCGCCGGTTCGCTGTGGGCCTTCACCTACCTGGGCACCGTGGAGCCCCACGGCTTTGACCTGAGCCGCTCGTTCCAGGTGCTGTTCATCATCATTATCGGCGGCCTGGGCAGCGTGCTCGGCAATGTGCTGGGCGCGGCGTTCATCGTGTTGTTCCCGATCCTGCTGGGCAACCTCTTCGCGTGGTTGCCCGCTGGGTTGATGGACGCGGGCCAGCTGGAAAACATCCAGAAAATGCTCTTCGGCGCGCTGATCATCACCTTCCTGATCAAGGAACCTGAAGGGCTGGCCCGGCTGTGGCAGCGCTTTCGCCAACGGGCCAGGGTCTGGCCGCTGCGTTACTGAACTCCCCCTACCGCTCTCGAGGAATTGCCTTCATGACACACCGCTTATCGCTGCGCCGCCTGGCACTGAGCCTGGCCTTGATGACCGCCGGGCTTGCCAGCGGCGCCCAGGCCGCCAACGAACAGTACTTCCCGCTGCAAAGCTACCGGGTCGGGCCTTACGCGGCCGGCGGTACGGGGTTCTTCGGCGGGTTTATAGACTACCTGCAATACATCAATGCCAAGGGCGGGGTGAATGGGGTCAAGTTGACCTGGAGCGAATGCGAGACCGAGTACGTGGTAGAAAAAGGCGTCGAATGCTACGAGCGCCTCAAGGGTGGGCTCAACGGCGCAGCGGCGGCGGCCACCAACCCACTGTCGGTGGGCATCGCCTACGCCACGCTGGACCGCTCGACCGCCGACAAACTGCCGCTGATCACCATCAACCACGGCCGTACCGACTCCACCGACGGCAGTGTGTTCCCCTACGTGTTTCCGCTGCAACTGAACCCGTATTCGGAAGTCTCGGCGATCATCAACTACATCGGCCAGCGCGAAGGCGGTGCCGACCAGCTCAAGGGCAAGAAAATCGCCGTGCTCTATCACGGTTCGCCCTACGGCAAAGAAACCAACGGCGTGCTGGAAACCCTCGCGAAAAACGCCGGCTTCGAACTGACGTTGCTGGAAGTGCCACACCCCGGCAACGAACAGCAATCGCAATGGCTGAACATCCGCCGCCTCAAGCCGGACTGGGTAATCCTGCGCGGCTGGGGGGTAATGAACCCGGTGGCGCTCAAGTCCGCGCAGAAAGTCGGCTACCCGGCCGATCACATCATCGGCAATATCTGGAGCAACTCGGAAGAAGACGTAGTGCCGGCCGGCAACGCGGCGAAGGGCTATATCGCGATCACCACGCACCCGTCGGGCACCGACTTTCCGGTGCTGCAAGGCATCAAGCAAAGCGTCGTCGACGCCGGCAAAGGCAACCTGGCCGACCCGAAACGCTTCGGCACGGTGTACTACAACCTCGGCGTGGTAAACGGCATTCTCAACGTCGAAGCCGTACGCCTGGCCCAGCAAAAATACGGTGACAAGCCCTTGACCGGCGAGCAGGTCCGCTGGGGCTTCGAACACCTCAACCTCGACGACGCACGCCTGCAAGCCCTGGGCGCCAAAGGCCTGGTGCAACCGCTGAAACTGTCCTGCGCCGACCACGAAGGCGGCGGCGCGGTGCGCTTTCAGCAATGGGATGGGCAACGCTGGAACCTGATCAGCGACTGGGTACAGGCCGACCGAGCCTTGTTGCGGCCGATCATCGAAGCATCGGCGGCGCAGTATGCGAAGGAGAAAGGCATCACGCCGAGGGATTGCAGCAAGGAACAGTAGGATTACTCAGCTGCAACGCAATTCAAACGTGGGAGGGAGCAAGTCGAACCGTCGCACCGCCCCTCCCACCTTTAGACCGCAGTGCTTCAGTTGACTCCCAGCTCCACCACCCCGCCATTCAACCGCACCGGCCACACCCGCAAGCGCTGGTTCGGCGCCTCCAGGCACTGGCCGTCCTGCAAACGGTAATGCTGTTTGTAGATCGGCGCAGCCACCACCAGCTCCCCCTTGATACTGCCCACCAAACCGCGCCCGATCACGTTCGCGCCGGATTCCGGGTCGTGGTTGTCGATGGCGTACAGCGTCTGGTCCTGCGCGCCGGGCAGGTAGAACAGCGCCACCTGCGCGCCGTCGAGCCACACCACCACGCCGGAGTTGCTCACCAGATCGGTCTCGTTGCACACGCTTTTCCAGGCGGCCAGGTGTCGCTGAGTGTTGGGCTGGCTCATCAGGCAATCTCCTCGATGACGGGAATCAGGTTGAGTTCGGCGGCCATGATCGGCCGGCGCTGGCCACGTTCCTGGACAAAGTGGATGTCCGGATCGGGGCGCTTGTCGTTGACGAAGGTGCGAAAGCGCTTGAGTTTTTCCGGGTCTTTAAGGGCATTGGCCCATTCGCATTCGTAGCGGTCGACCACAAGCTGCATCTGCGCTTCCAGCTCGGCACCCAGGCCCAGGCTGTCGTGCACGATCACATCCTTGAGGAAATCCAGGCCACCTTCCAGGCTTTCGCGCCACACCGAGGTGCGCTGCAGCTTGTCGGCGGTGCGGATGTAGAACATCAGGAAACGGTCGATGTACTGGATAAGCGTGGCGTCGTCGAGGTCGGTGGCGAACAGTTCGGCATGGCGTGGGCGCATGCCGCCATTGCCGGCGATGTAAAGGTTCCAGCCCTTCTCGGTGGCAATCACGCCCACATCCTTGCTCTGCGCTTCGGCGCACTCACGGGTGCAACCCGACACCGCGAACTTGAGCTTGTGCGGCGAACGCAGGCCCTTGTAGCGGTCCTCGATCAGCAAGGCCATTTTCACGCTGTCCTGCACGCCATAACGGCACCAGGTGCTGCCCACGCAAGACTTTACCGTACGCGTGGATTTGCCATAGGCGTGCCCGGTTTCAAAGCCGGCGGCGATCAGTTCGGCCCAGATGTCCGGCAGCTCGTGCAGTTGCGCGCCAAACAGGTCGATGCGCTGGCCGCCGGTGATCTTGGTGTAGAGGTCGTATTTCTTCGCCACTTCGCCGATCACAATCAGCTTGTCGGCGGTGATCTCGCCGCCCGGAATGCGCGGCACCACAGAGTAGGTGCCGTTCTTTTGCATGTTGGCCATGAAGGTGTCGTTGGTGTCCTGCAACGGCACCAGGGAGGCGTCCATGATCGGTTGGTTCCAGCAGGAAGCCAGGATCGAGCCCACCGCCGGTTTGCACACGTCGCAGCCGGTATGGCCGCGCCCGTGTTTGGCCAGCAGTTCTTCGAAGGTGATCACCCCTTCCACACGCACCAGGGCATACAACTCCTGACGGGTATAGGCAAAGTGTTCGCACAGGCTCTTGTCGACGCTGACGCCACGGGCAATCAACTCATGCTCGAAGACCTGCTTGAGCAAGCCGGCGCAACCACCGCAACCGGTGCAGGCCTTGGTCTGCGCCTTGAGCTGGCCGAGGTCGCTGCAGCCGGCATCGATGGCCGAGCAGATCGCGCCCTTGTTGACGTTGTGGCACGAGCAAACAGTGGCCGACTCCGGCAACGCGCCTGGCCCAAGGGTGGGCGCGCCGGCGGACGACGGCAGGATCAGGCTGGCCGGTTCGGCGGGCAGCGCAATCGCGTTCTGCATGTATTGCAGCAAGGTGTCGTAGTAGCTGTTGTCGCCGACCAGCACCGCGCCGATCACATGCTTGCCACTTGCGTCCACCACCAGGCGGCGGTAGCTGGCGCTCGCCTCGTCGACGAACTGATAGCTGCGCGCACCCGGCGTGTGGGCGTGGGCGTCGCCAATGGAGCCCACGTCGACGCCGAGCAACTTGAGCTTGGTCGACATATCGGCCCCTACGAACGGCTCGGCGGCCTGCCCGCACAACAGCGCGGCAACCCCTCGGGCCATCTGGTACCCCGGCGCGACGAGGCCGAACAGGCTGCCGTTCCACGAGGCGCACTCGCCAATCGCGTAGATGTGCGGGTCGCAGCTCAGGCATTCGTCGTTGATCACCACACCGCCACGCGGGCCGATTTCCAGGCCGGCCTGGCGTGCCAGCGCGTCCTGGGCACGGATACCGGCCGAGAACACGATCAGGTCGGTTTCGAGAAACTCGTCATTGGCAAAGTTCATGCGGTAGCGGTACTGCTCGCCCGCGCTGATCGACTGAGTGGCGCGGGACAGGTGCACACCCACGCCCAACCGCTCGATCTGGGCCTTGAGCGCCAGGCCGCCAAAGTCATCCAGTTGCACCGGCATCAAGCGCGGCGCGAATTCCACTACGTGGGCTTCCAGGCCGAGGCTTTTCAAGGCATTGGCGGCTTCCAGGCCGAGCAGGCCACCGCCGACCACCACGCCACGCCGGGCATTGGCCGCCGCCGCGCGAATGGCATCGAGGTCTTGCAGGGTGCGATACACCAGCCGCGAATCGCCTTCGGCGCCTTCAATCGGCGGCACGAACGGGTAAGAGCCGGTGGCCAGCACCAAGCTGTCGTAGGCCACACAGCCTTGCGCGGTGATCACCTCGCGGCGTGCGCGATCAATTTCCAACACCGGTACACCCAAGTGCAAGGTCACGCCCGGCGTCTGGTACAGCGACGCCTCGGACAGCGCCAACGACTCGGCGTCGCGGCCGGTGAAGTATTCGGACAGGTGCACACGGTCATAGGCACGCATCGGCTCTTCGCTGAACACATGCAACTGGTAGTGCTCCAGCGCCCCGCGCTGGATCAACTGCTCCACGCAATGGTGGCCGACCATGCCATTGCCGACGACGATCAGGGTTTTCAGCTCTTTCAGATTGGCGATCTTGGAATTCATATCAGCACCCGACGACGCTCATCACGGTTAAAAAAGCAAAAAAAAAAACGCCTGAAACCTTACGGTTCCAGGCGTCTTTGCCTGTTCTTTTGCGGGATCGGTTCGGACGACATCGCCGGATCCATCGCTTTATGCCCATGACCTTTTATGGCCTGTCGATCGTCGTTGACCGAGTGGGGTTGAAGGGGAGCTTGCAGGCTCTGTGCCAATCCGGCGCAAGCCTGTTGTCACGGCTGCGCAAGGCCTTCAACCGCGCCCAACACCTGCGATTGCGCCTCCAAGTGGTGCGCCTCGCCTCAAAACAGCGCACCTGCCCCCGCCGGTTTACCGATGCGGCGTGTGGCGAGCGAGCTTGCCCCGCGCAGTACAGCAAGCCCCGCGCCTCACCAAAAGCCGCTTATGCCACGGGTTGGAAAAGCTGGCGCGTGACTTGCTAGGAACACCTCAAGAGCAATCAACGCTGATTGCCCACACACGACAAAGGCGCCGTGCAGCCCCCGTTTTCAAACGGAGGGTTGCAGGGCGCTTTTTTGTTGTCGGGCAAAAAAAGTTTCGAGGGTTACGGATGGCAAACCAGAACGTACACAGCGTCTGTCCTTATTGTGGCGTGGGCTGCGGCATCGTCATGCAGGTCCAGAACAATAAAGTGGTCAAGGTCGTCGGCGACAAGGACCACCCCACCAACTTCGGCCGCCTGTGCACCAAGGGCACCACCTGCGGGCAAGCCATCGCCGAGTCCGGGCGCATGGAAAACGCTTACCTGCGGGAGAACCGCGAGCACGACCCAGTGCGTATCGCCATGGATACCGCCATCGACGAAACCGCCGGGCGCTTGCGCCACATCCTCGACCGCGATGGCCCCGATGCGCTGGCGTTCTACGTGTCCGGGCAGATGTCGCTGGAAGCCCAGTACCTGATCAATAAGCTGGCCAAGGGTTTTGTACGCACCCGCAATATCGAATCCAACTCGCGCCTGTGCATGGCCAGCGCGGGCAGCGGCTACAAACTCTCGTTGGGCTCCGACGGCCCGCCGGGTTCCTATGAAGATTTCGACCGCGCCGACCTGTTCTTTGTGATCGGCGCCAATATGGCTGACTGTCACCCGATCCTGTTCCTGCGCATGATGGACCGGGTCAAGGCCGGGGCGAAGCTGATCGTGGTTGACCCACGGCGCAGCGCCACCGCCGATAAGGCCAACCTTTATCTGCCGGTCAAACCGGGCACCGATCTCGCCCTGCTCAATGGTTTGCTGCACCTGCTGGTTAAAAACGGCCATACCGACCCGGCCTTTATTGCCGCGTTCACCGAAGGCTGGGAGGCCATGCCGGGTTTCCTCGAGGATTACCCGCCGCATACCGTCGCCCAGATCACCGGCCTTGCCGAAGCGGATATCCGCCAAGCCGCCGAGTGGATCGGCCACGCCGCCGAATGGATGAGTTGCTGGACCATGGGCCTCAACCAGAGCACCCATGGCACGTGGAATACCAACGCCCTGTGCAACCTGCACCTGGCCACCGGCGCAATCTGCCGCCCCGGCAGCGGGCCGTTTTCCCTCACCGGCCAACCCAATGCCATGGGTGGCCGCGAGATGGGCTACATGGGCCCGGGCCTGCCGGGGCAACGCTCGGTGCTGGTGGCAGCCGACCGCGCCTTTATCGAGGACCTGTGGCAAATCCCCCACGACAGCCTGCCGCGCGAAGCAGGCACCGGCACCGTGGCGCTGTTCGAGCAGATGGCCGCCGGGCAGATCAAGGCGTGCTGGATCATCTGCACCAACCCGGTCGCCAGCGTGCCGAACCGTCAGACCGTGATCGATGGCCTGCGCGCCGCCGAGTTGGTGATCACCCAGGACGCGTTCCTCGACACCGAGACCAACCGCTACGCCGACATCCTGCTGCCCGGCGCGCTGTGGGCCGAAGCCGAAGGGGTGATGATCAACTCCGAGCGCAACCTGACCTTGATGCAAAAAGCCGTCGAGCCTCCCGGCGAGACCTTGCCCGACTGGCAAATCATCGCCCAGGTCGCCTGCGCGATGGGGTTTGCCGAGGCCTTCACCTACGCATCCGCCAGCGAAGTGTTTGAAGAAATCAAACGCGCCTGGAACCCCAAGACCGGCTACGACATCCGCGGCGCCAGTTACGCGCGCCTGCGCCAACAACCGCTGCAATGGCCGCTCGCCACGGCGGATGCGCCGGCTCGCAACCCGATCCGCTACCGTGATCACGGCACCCTCGCCTTCGCGACCGACAGCGGCAAAGGTCAGTTTTTCCCGCGCCCGCACATGCCGCCGGCGGAAATGCCCGATGACGCCTTCCCCTTCGTGCTCAACACCGGTCGCGTGCAGCACCAGTGGCACACCCTGACCAAGACCGGCAAGGTCGCCACCCTGAACAAACTGAACCCCGGCCCGTTCGTGGAAATCCACCCCGACGATGCCGCGCGGCTGGGCATCAGGGCCAAGGACCGGGTGCAGGTGCGCTCCCTGCGCGGCCACGCGGTGCTGCCCGCCGTGATCACCGAGCGGGTACGCCCCGGCAGCTGTTTCGCGCCGTTTCACTGGAACGATGTGTTTGGCGAGCACCTGGCGATCAACGCGGTGACCCACGACGCGGTCGACCCGATTTCGCTGCAGCCCGAATTCAAGTGTTGCGCGGTTGCCCTGGCGCGGGTCGAGTTGATCGATCACCAGTTCCTCGACCAACCGGCCTCCACCCATCCTGACCTTGCAGAGGACCTCGCCATGTCGCGCGCCGACGCTTTCGCCGAACTCGCCGGTATTCGCAATGTGCCTGCACCGTCACTCAGTGATAGCGAGCGCAGCTACCTCGCCGGGTTCCTCAGCGGCCTGCAATCCGTTGCCGGGCGCCAAGCCCACGGGGTACCGGTGATGCCGGCGAGCGCGCCGTTGGCCGAGCAAACGCGGCTGTGGCTGGACGGTATGCTCGCGGGGTTATTCAGTCGCGCGCACACCACCCCGGCGCCCTCCCCGGACGTCACCCTGTTGTGGGCCTCGCAAACCGGCAACGCCGAAGCCCTGGCTGAACGGTTCGCCAAGCGCCTGCGCGAAGGCGGCATCAGCGTCGAACTGAGCGCGATGGCGGACTTCCCGGCCAGCAGGTTGGCCAACACGCAGAACCTGGCGCTGATCAGCAGCACTTTTGGCGACGGCGACGCGCCGGACAATGGCGAAGCCTTCTGGCACAGCCTCAGCACCGTCGAAACACGCCTGGAGTCGCTGCGTTTTGCAGTGCTGGCCTTGGGCGATCCGAATTACGACCAGTTCTGCAAACACGGCAAACGCCTCGACCAGCGCCTGCTGGAACTGGGCGCCACGCGCCTGTTGGAACAGGTGGACTGCGACACCGAATTTGAAGAACGCGCCGATGCCTGGCTGACGCGCTTGCAGCAAACGCTGCACCCGACAAAATCCGTTATCCAAGCCACGCCCGCCGGCAAAACCAAGCTGCACGGCTCACGGCTGCTGCTCAACCGGCACCTGAACCCCCACAGCCAACACAAGGAAACCCGCCAGTTCGCCCTCGACCTCGCGGACTCGGGGCTGACCTATGAAGCCGGTGACGCCCTTGGCGTGCGGCCGCGTAACTGCCCGGAATTGGTCAGCGAACTGCTCGACCTGACGCGCCTTGGCGCCAACACCACGGTAAACATCGACACCTTCGGCGATGTGCCGCTGCAACAGGCCCTGACCCAGCATTTCGAAATCGCCCGGCCCAGCAGCGAGACCCTTGCCTCTATCGCCGAGCGCAGCGCCAACCCAGGCCTTGAGCAATTATTGCGGCCCGAGCACAAGGCCCAACTGAACGAGTGGCTGTGGGGCCGGCAACTGGTGGATGTGCTGCAACACTACCCCATCGACTGTTCGGCGGACGAGTTGCTCGGCACCCTCAGGCGCCTGCAACCGCGCCTGTACTCGATCGCTTCCAGCGCCAAGGCGCACCCGCAGGAAGTGCACCTCACCGTGGCGGCCGTGCGGTATGGCAAGCGCAAGGGCGTGTCGTCGACCTTCCTCGCCGACCGTGTCGGTGACGGCGAGGTGCCGGTGTTTGTGCAACCGTCCAAGCACTTTCGCACGCCCCGCGACGGCGATGTGCCCATGATCATGATTGGCCCGGGAACCGGCGTGGCGCCGTTCCGCGCGTTTTTGCAGGAACGCCGCGCCCTCGGGCACCCGGGGCGCAACTGGTTGTTCTTTGGCGAACAGCACGCCGCCAGCGACTTCTATTACCAGGACGAACTGCAAGGCATGCAACGCGACGGTTTGCTTACCCATCTGAGCCTGGCGTTCTCGCGCGACCAGGCGCAGAAGATCTATGTGCAGGACCGCATCCGCGAACAGGGCGCCGAGCTGTGGCGCTGGTTGCAGGACGGCGCCAGGCTGTACATCTGCGGCGACGCCAGCCATATGGCCAAGGATGTCGACCAGGCACTGCGTCAGGTGGCGCAAACCCACGGCGGGCTTGGTGCGCAGAGCGCCGTGGAGTATTGGCGCCAACTGAGCGAGCAGAAACGTTATCTGCGTGATGTGTATTGATTGGATACAGAACAATCGCGTTTTGTATTGTGTACAAAAAACCCTAAAGATTTACCTTGGCCGGGCCGAAACATCAGTGATAGCAAATCGCCGTGGTTCTTTTTCTGGAACCTGACGATTTGGCCGCCCTCTACGCTGATGGTCGTCTCGATGAAAATTAAAAATAAGCTTGTACTGGCTTTTGTCTCCGTTGCGTTTATCCCGGTAAGCCTGGTGGCGGTGATCTCTGTGATGAATACACGGACCCAGGCGGTCGATCAGTTCATCGACGGCAGTACCCGCGAAATCCGCCAGATCGACGGTAACATCCGTCAGTTCTTCGACGGCACGCAGCAAAACGTCGATCAGATGGCCACCGATCCTGTATACACGTCCATCGACACGCTGAAGAACTACCAACCCGCCGACGCCGCGAGCCAGCCGATGCCGGCGGCCGCGCAGGCGGTTATCGAGCGCTTCGCGCGTTTCGGCGCGACCCACCCGGCGGCGGCGATCCTGTCCATCGGCCTGGAAGACGGTACCTACGTCAAATGGCCGGATGACCCGCAACTGGCTAAATACGATCCCCGCGCGCGCCCTGGTACAAGGCGGCAATGGCCAGCCCCGGCAAAACCGTGCGCACCCCGGCGTATTACTACGACAAAGACGACGTGGCCCTGGTCGGCACCGCGCGCGCGTTGCTGGACAACGCCGGCAAAGCCAAAGGCGTCTTCGTGGTCAGCGTGTCGCTGAAAAACCTCACCGAGCTGGTCAAGAGCATCAAGCTCGGCGAAAGCGGCTACGTGATGCTGATCGAAGACGGCGTGGTGCTGGTCGACCTGCGCGACGCCGCCCACAGCTTCAAACCGCTCAAGGATCTCGGTGCGGCCTATGCGCAGCTGGCGAATACCGCCCAAGGCTCTACCGATGTGGAGATCGACGGCGTGCGTTACATGGCCAACGTGTGGACCTCCCCCGGCCTGGGCTGGCGTTATATCGGGCTGATCGAACACAACGAAGTGATGGCCGAAGCCACGCGCATGACCTACCTCACCGTGGCCATCGTCGGCGTGCTGGTGCTGATCTTCGGGTTGCTCGCGGCGGCGTTTTCCAAGGTCATCGTCAAGCCCATCGGCCAGGTCAGCACCGGTTTGCAGTCCATCGCCCAAGGCGAGGGCGACCTGCGTCATGAATTGCAGGTGCAGGGCAAGGATGAAACCGCCGAACTGGCGGGCTGGTTCAACAAGTTTCTCGCGGCCATTCGCCAATTGATCCAGCACATCGGCGCGGCCTCGGCCAATTTGCAGAACGCCTCGAAGGTCAACAGCGAGGTGGCGCATAACATGAACGAGGCCGCCGGGCGCCAACGCGAGGCAGTGGAACTGGTGTCGACGGCATTCAACGAAATGGTCGCCACCGCCAACGAAGTCGCCCGTTCGTGCAGCGGCGCCGCCGAGTCCGCCGAAAATGGCCACCGCCGCGTCGCCGAAGGCAAGCAGCAGATCGAGCTGACGACCGAAAACGTCAACCGCCTGGGCCGCCGCCTCACCGAATCGTCCCAGGCCATGGTCGAGCTGGAGGCCGGCAGCCGCAGCATCAACCAGATCCTCGGCACCATCCGCGCGATTGCCGAACAGACCAACCTGCTGGCGCTCAACGCCGCGATTGAAGCCGCGCGGGCCGGCGACCAGGGCCGGGGGTTTGCGGTGGTTGCAGACGAAGTCCGCGCACTGGCCAAGCGCACCTCCGATTCCACCAGTGAGATCGAGCAACTGCTCGGCACCCTGGGCAGCAAGACCGAAGAAGTCACGCAGAAAATGGGCAGTTGCCTGGACCTGTCAAAGGCCAGCGTGTCGTCCATCGAAAGCGCGCGGGACAGCTTTGAGGGTATCCAGTTATCGGTGAATGAAATCCGCGACCAAAACCTGCAAATCTCCGCCGCCGCCGAGGAGCAACACAGCGTCGCCGAAGAGATCAACCGGCACATCCAGCAGATCTACGACGAAGCACGGCTGGTGGAAAGCCTGGCCAACTCCGCACAGGACGACTCGGGACGGTTGTCGAACCTGTCGGATGAGCTGAATGGATTGGTGGGGCGGTTCAAATCGTAAAGGGCTGGATGCCGGCCCGGCGGTGAACACCGATGTCGGTAACAACAGAGATCAAATGTGTGGGGGCTTGCTTCCGATAGCGGTGTGCCAGCCACCCCACCAGCCAGCCCTGCCGCCGCCATCGAAGCCTCGCTGAAGCTCGACATCTCCCGCAGGGGGATTGGCGGCGGCTGCAGTTCTCATGTGCGATGCACCTCAATCACCACCCCCTCCTCCTCACTCGGCACACAGAAATGGCGTGTGATCAGATCAAACTCGGCATCCGTCGCGGCGAAATCATGGTCACCGCGCGCATTGCGCGCATGCAGCCGTGCACGGCACGTGTCGTCGTCGAGCTCGAGGTAGTGCAGGCGGTGCGGCACCTGGGCTGCCTGGGCCAGGCCAACCAGCCATTCGCGTTGGCTCAGGGTATTGGCCGGAAAATCCAGCACCACGTTATTGCCTGACGCCAGCAGGTTGATAACCAGCGGCCCCAACACCCCACGAATGCGCTGGGCGCAGCGCAGGTAGTCGCTGATCGACAGGATTTCGCCGGGGTACAACTGCGCAAGCCACTGGTCTTCGCTCAGCAGTATCGCGCCGTGTTCAACGGTGAGGCGGTGGGCAAGCGTTGACTTGCCCGAGGCGATCTTGCCGCACAGCAGGTGCAGGGTTGGCATGGGGATGCTTCCTTTGTGTGGCACTGAAGCATGCCATCTTTGACGCTGTTTCCTAACATTTCAGCGTCAATTGCCCTGAACTTTCCTACTTGCGCTGCGTTCACTTCCTATGTGCTGCCCCGACCTGGGGCGTTGATAACGTTGGAAAGCAACAAGGAGTCGCCGCCACCATGACTACCCTCTCCACCTACCGCCCTACGCCAGGCCCGCTGCACGCGACCTTGCTCGCCGGCACCGTGCCGTTGTTCCTTGGCGCCCTGCTCAGTGACATTGCCTACGGCAAGACCTACCAGATTCAGTGGGCCAACTTCGCCTCGTGGTTGATTGCCGGCGCGCTGGTGTTTGCCGGGCTTGCGCTGTTGTTTGCGCTGGTCAACCTGGTGCGCGCCGAACACAAGGCCGGGCAGCCGCTTGCGTACTTCCTGTTGTTATTGGCGACGTGGGTGCTCGGCTTGGTCAACGCGTTCCAGCATGCCAAGGACGCCTACGCGATGATGCCCACCGGCCTGGTGCTGTCGGCGATCGTTGCCGTACTGACGCTTGCGGCGACCTGGATCGGGCTGCGTTCGGGAGGTGCCCGATGAAAACGTCCAGCACATTGACCCTGTTGAGCGCCGCCCTGTTGCTGAGTGCCTGCGGTGGTGAAGGCGACAAGACCCAGGCCCACGGCCCCGATCCCAAACTGGCCGAGCAACAAAGCAGCCTGATACCAAGCATGAAAATCGCCGAACCGACCCCCTGGGGCGAGCAGAAACCCAAGGTACCCGAAGGCTACAGCGTCACGGCCATCGCCACCGACCTGGCGATCCCGCGACAGACGCTGGTGCTGCCCAACGGTGACGTCCTCGTCGCAGAAGGCCGTGGCGGCAGTGCGGCCAAGCTCAAGCCCAAGGATGTGATCGCCAGCCTGATCAAGGCCCAGGGCAACACCCAGGTCAAGGGCGGCAACCGCCTGACGCTGCTGCGCGATGCCGATGGTGACGGCACCTACGAACTGAAGACGGTGTTTGCCGAGAACCTCAACGCGCCCTACGGCCTGGCGTTTGCCGACGGCAAACTCTATGTGGCCAACCAGGACGCGCTGGTGCGCTTCGATTACACCGACGGCCAGACCAAAGCCGCCGGCGCGCCGACCAAAGTCACCGACCTGCCGGCGCAGATCAACCATCACTGGACCAAATCCCTGGCCATCAGCGCCGACGGGCGCCAGCTGTATGTGGGCATCGGTTCCAACAGCAACGTCACCGAACGCGGCATGGAAGTGGAAATCGACCGTGCCATGGTCTGGCAGATCGACGCCGCCACCGGCGCGCATAAACCCTACGCCACCGGCCTGCGCAACCCCACGGCACTGACCATGCAACCCGGCACCGGGCAACTGTGGACAGTGGTCAACGAACGTGACGAACTCGGCCCCGACCTGGTGCCCGACTACCTGACGTCGGTGCGTGAAGGCGCCTTCTACGGCTGGCCCTACAGCTACTGGGGCCAGAACGTCGACCCGCGCGCCCAACCGCAGGACCCGGCCAAAGTCGCCGCCGCGATCAAACCGGATTACAGCCTGGGCTCCCACGTGGCCGCGCTGGGCGTGGACTTTTCCATCCCGGCCATGGGCGACACGTTTGCCGACGGGGTGTTTGTGGGTGAACACGGCAGTTGGAACCGCCCGAACCCGGTGGGCTACAAGGTGATCTTCGTGCCGTTCAGCAACGGCAAGCCATCCGGCGAGCCGATTGATTTTGCGACCGGTTTTCACGGGGACGACGGCAAGACCCGCGGGCGCCCGGTGGGGGTGACGGTGGACCCAAAAGGTGCGCTGATCATCGCCGATGACCTGGCCAATACCGTGTGGCGGGTGACGCGGACTCAGTAACCGCTGATACCTGTCTGCCTGATGGAGATCCAAATGTGGGAGGGCTGTGCCCCTCCCACATTAAACTGCGCAGTTTGTAAGATTTTTATACGATCAATATTGATTTTTCGACTGGCGTTCGCGGGGGACGATGGCCCCCAAAGGTGCTCAGCTGTCGCCTTCACTCTGCAACTGCGCCTCCAGCCAGCCGAGCAACGCCGCTACCTCTGCCCGGCTGCCCGCCTCTTGATGCCGGTAAATCGAAATCGCCTCGGGCAGGTACACCCGCTCGGCGCATGGCCGCACCAGCGCACCACTTTCAATCAACCGGCCCGCCGTACGCTGCCAACCCATGGCGACTCCGTGCCCCTCCACTGCTGCCTGCAACATCAGCGGGTAGCTATCGGAACGTGACACTGCGCGCATCCTCGGCCAATGCCTGACCGAACACTTGCAACCAGCTTTCCCACTCCATCAGGTGCGGAGGCTCGGAGCTGTGGTGCAAAAACGTGCATGACTGCAATTGGGCCAGCGACAGCGGTTTTGGCGCGGCGAGATAGGCCGGGCTGCACACTGGAAATACCTCGTCGGAGGCGGTGAACATCAACGGATGCGCGCCACTGGCGCGCCGCGTGCTTTGTAGGGCGACGTCGAAGGGGTCATTGAATTCCGTCAAAGGGCGGGTGGAGGTCACTACCTGGATTTCGATCTGTGGGTATTGCTGGTGGAAGCTCGACAGACGCGGCATCAGCCAATAAAACGCTTCGCACAACTGACAGAGCAACACCACCCGGTTGCTGTGTGGTGAGGCTCGCAAGCGGGCGGCGCTGTCACGGATGCTGTGCAATGCGTCGCTGACCACGCGCGCCAGGTCCTGCCCTTGCGGGGTGAGGAACACCGCACGGTTGCGCCGATAAAACAGCTTCACCCCGAGGTTGTCCTCTAGCCCGCGTATCTGGCGGCTGATGGCGGCCTGAGTAATGTGCAGCTCATCACCCGCCTTGGAAAAACTACCCAGGCGCGCCGCCGCTTCAAACGGCAACAAACTGGCCAGGGGCGGTAGGGTTTTGCCGAGCGTATTCATAATGGGAGGTTATGCATCCAGGGCCGAGAACTCGTTTGTAGCACAGCGGCAGGCCTGGGCACCATGCACCCATTCCCAGATGGATAACCCTGATGAACTCAATGCAAACATCGATGCTCGCCGGCGTGATGCTGGCGGTGGTGGCGACCCTGGGCTGGGCGCTGAACTTCATCACCCCTTACGTCAGTGGCGCCTATAGCCTCTACGACCTGATGGTGGTGCGGTTTCTGATTGCAGGAATAGTGGGCCTGATGGGTACCCTGCTGTACCGTGCCCACCTGCGTGTGCTCGGGCCAGGCCAATGGTGCGTCGCCGCAGCGCTCGGCGCACTCGGTTGCCTGGGGTACGGCGTGTGCATCGCTGCGGGTGTGGTATTCGGCGGCCCGGTACTGACGCCCACGTTGGTCGGCCTGGTTCCGGTGTTGCTGGCGCTGGTGGGCAATGCCAGCGACAAGACCGTGCAGTGGCGTCGGCTGGCGACGCCGCTGGCCAGCGTAACGGCAGGGTTGTTGCTGTCGAATCTCAGCAGCGCGCATCAGCCGTCATTGGGCATCGTCGCCTGGCTGGCCGGGTTGTTTTTTTCGGTGGGTGCAGTGGCCTTGTGGGTTGGCTTCAGTGTGATCAACCAACGGCAATTGATGAAACTGCCGGCGTCAGCCACCGGGCTCTGGAGCGCGCTGATGCTGCTGGGCGCAGGGCTCGCGACGCTGTGCCTGCTGCCTGTTGCGCTGGCGCTGGGCTTGCTCGAACTGCCAACCGCAGGTTTCAGCCTGCCCCAGGCAGGACCGTTGTATGCCTGGGGTTTGATCATCGCGGTGATGTCCACCGTGGTGGGCGCCTGGGCCTGGAACGCCGCAACCCGGCGCCTGCCCATGGTACTGAGCGGGCAATTGATTGCCCTCGAGTCGCTCTTCGCCACGCTGCTCGGCCTAGGGTTTCACGGGCGCTGGCCAACGCCGACGGAAACGGCAGGCCTGGCCGCCGTGCTGATGGGCGTGGTAATGGCGGTGCGGATCATCCTGAGCGGGGCAAGCGTCCCTGTAAAACGGGGCTTGATCGACTCAAGCCCCGGCCGCTTTACAGATCAGTGATTTCCTTGTGGCGCGGCACCAGCGTCTTCATCACGCTCCAGGCCACCAGATACGCCAGCGCGCAGATGGCGAACATGATCATGTAGCCGGTGTGGATGTCGTTGATCGACTTGTAGTAGTCGAACACCCAGCCGCCGATCTTGGTCATCACCACGCCGCCCAGACCACCGGCCATGCCGCCAATGCCCACCACCGAGGCCACGGTTTTCTGCGGGAACATGTCGGACACGGTGGTGAAGATATTGCACGACCACGCCTGGTGCGCGGAGGCGCCCACGCCGATCAACACCACCGGTACCCAGAAGCTGATATAGCCCAGCGGTTGGGCCAGCAACACCACCAGCGGGAACAATGCGATCACCAGCATGGCCTTCATGCGGCCGTCATACGGCGCATCGCCACGCGCCATAAAGTAGCTGGGGAACCAGCCGCCGCCGATACTGCCGACCATGGTCATGCTGTACAGCACGGCCAGCGGCATCACGATATCGGCGCCTTTCATGCCGTACTGCGCCGACAGGTAAGTGGGCAGCCAGAACAGGAAGAACCACCATACGCCGTCGGTCATGAACTTGCCGAAGGCAAAGGCCCAGGTCTGGCGGTAGGTCAGCAGCTTGAACCACGAGACTTTTTTCTCGGCCATGCCGACGGGCGCCTTGGCAAACGGCTGCACGGTCTGGTCGCTGCGGATGTAGGCCAGTTCTTCGGCCGAAAGACGTTTTTGCTGCTCGGGTTTTTCATACACCGCCGCCCACACCGCCACCCACACGAAGCCGAGCATGCCGATGACCATAAAAGCCGCTTCCCAGCCCCACATGCCGGCAATCAAGGGCACGCAAATCGGCGCCAGGATCGCGCCGACGTTGGCGCCGGAGTTGAAGATACCGGTGGCCAGTGAGCGTTCTTTCTTGGGGAAATATTCGGCGGTGGCCTTGATCGCAATCGGGAAGTTACCCGCTTCGCCAATCGCCAGCACAGCGCGCGACAGCATGAAACCGGCAATCGACACCGGAATCACCGCCAGCCCGATGGCCCCGCTGACGGCGGCGATGCCCTCGCCCATCGGCACCGAGAACGCATGCATGATTGCGCCGGTGGACCAGATCGCAATCGCGATGACATAGGCGGCCTTGGTGCCGATCTTGTCGACAAAGCGCCCGGCGAACAGCATGGAAATCGCATACACAAACTGGAACACCGCCGCGATGTTGGCGTAGTCGGTGTTGCTCCAGCCAAATTGCGTGGACAACTGCGGGGCCAGCAGGCTGAGTACCTGGCGGTCGAGGTAGTTGACGGTGGTGGCGAAAAACAGCATCGCGCAGATGGTCCAGCGATAGTTGCCGACCGCCTGGCCAACACGATGGGCACTGATGGGCTCGTTCAGATTCATGGCATCACTTTTATTTTTGTTAGGTAGGACATATGTAACGTCATATGTCGTCGTACAACTGTGGCTTTTATATCGGGCCGCTCACGGGGTGTCAATCTGAAAAATCGCGAATTGTCGAGGTATCACGTGGTTACTAAACGTTTCAGGAAAGCCAGGTTGTAGGATGACAAACGGTTTTAATCCTCAATTGAGAAAAAACACGCTTAAAGGTGAATTATTTCATGTGCGCTTGTATCTGAACTGACAGAGCGGTGCTGTCGCAGTGATAGCACTCCCCTTGTTCAGTTTTAGAGTGGTTCGCATGAAATTACGTAAGAAGAGCGTCAAACCCATCGGGTTGAATGACATCACCATTGTCGACGACACCAAGGTGCGCAAGGCGATCACCGCCGCCGCCCTGGGTAACGCCATGGAATGGTTCGACTTTGGCGTGTATGGGTTTGTCGCCTATGTGCTGGGCAAGGTGTTCTTCCCGGACGCCTCGCCCAGCGTACAAATGATCGCCGCACTCGGCACGTTCTCGGTGCCCTTCCTGATTCGCCCGCTCGGCGGCCTGTTCTTCGGCGCGCTGGGCGACAAATACGGGCGGCAGAAAGTCCTTGCCGCGACCATCGTGATCATGTCGCTCAGTACCTTCGCCATCGGCCTGATCCCCGGCTATGCCTCGATCGGCATCTGGGCGCCGATCCTGTTGCTGCTGTGCAAGATGGCCCAGGGCTTCTCGGTGGGCGGTGAATACACCGGCGCGTCGATTTTCGTCGCCGAATATGCGCCGGACCGCAAGCGCGGTTTCCTCGGCAGCTGGCTGGACTTCGGCTCGATTGCCGGTTTCGTGCTCGGTGCCGGTGTGGTGGTGCTGATCTCCAGCGTGCTGGGCGAAGCCGAATTTGAAGCGTGGGGCTGGCGCCTGCCGTTCTTCCTCGCCCTGCCCCTGGGCATCATCGGCCTGTACCTGCGCCACGCGCTGGAAGAAACCCCAGCGTTCCAACAGCACATGGACAAGCTCGAACAAGGCGACCGCGAAGGCCTGAGCCAAGGCCCCAAAGTCTCGTTCAAGGAAGTTGCCACGCAACATTGGCGCAGCCTGCTGACCTGCATCGGGATTGTCGCGGCCACCAACGTGACGTACTACATGCTGCTCACCTACATGCCCAGCTACCTGTCGCACAACCTGCACTACAAAGAAAACAGCGGCGTGCTGATCATCATCGCGATCATGGTGGGCATGCTGTTCGTGCAGCCGTTCATTGGTTTTGTCAGCGACAAGATCGGGCGCAAGCCATTCATTATCGCCGGCAGCATTGGCCTGCTGTTTCTGTCGATCCCGGCGTTCATGCTGATCACCAGCGGCAAGATCGGCCTGATCTTCGCCGGCCTGTTGATCCTGGCGGTGATCCTCAACTTCTTTATCGGCGTGATGGCCTCGACGTTGCCGGCGATGTTCCCTACCCACCTGCGCTACAGCGCGCTGGCGAGTGCGTTCAACGTTTCGGTATTGATCGCCGGTGTCACCCCGACCGCCGTGGCCTGGTTGGTGGAAAGCACCAACGACCTGTACATGCCCGCCTATTACCTGATGGTGTTTGCGCTGGTCGGCCTGGTCACCGGCCTGACCATGAAGGAAACCGCCAACAAGCCCCTGCGCGGCGCGGCACCGGCGGCGTCGGACATGGAAGAGGCCAAGGAGTTGCTGCAGGAACACCACGACAATATCGAGCAGAAGATCGAAGACATCGATGCGCAGATTGCCGAATTGGAAGCCAAGCGCAAGAGCCTGGTGCAGCAGCATCCCCGTATCAACTAAACCCTTACCCCGCGTGGTGGCCGAGGCCACCACGTTGCCGGAGTGTTCAGCATGCTTTCGAGCGTCACCGCCCCACAATCGCTGCTCAGCCCGGAAGAGCGCGCTGCGATTGCCGAAATAGAAGCCACCACCAGCATCCTGCAACTGGTCACGCGCCTGACCAACATGCGATTTGCCGGCATCGCCAAGTTCACGGACCAGGACTGGATCGTGTGCTCGGCCTACGACCCCATGGAAATGGGCATCAACGTAGACGATGTACTCGACCTGGAAACCACCCTGTGCAGCGAGTTCTGCGTCAACC
Organism: Pseudomonas sp. S3_A03; assembly: GCF_054668275.1. Taxonomy (NCBI): domain Bacteria; kingdom Pseudomonadati; phylum Pseudomonadota; class Gammaproteobacteria; order Pseudomonadales; family Pseudomonadaceae; genus Pseudomonas; species Pseudomonas sp. S3_A03. Next base: position 904,689 of record NZ_CP162753.1, on the reverse strand, counting down.
CGCAGACCTTGTTCATCCCCCAAGTCAGTGCAGACGGCCGCTTTGCCACGCGGCCCGTGGTCAAGCAATACGCCATCGAAAGTTACGCGGGAGCGCCGATCTTCCTGCCTGACGGTCGCCTGTTCGGCGCGCTGTGCGCGCTGGATTCGCGCGCGATGCTGTTCGACGACCCCAACCTGCCGGAAACCCTCAGCCTGTTCGCCCGGCTGATCGGCTGCATCTTCTTCGCTAATTTAACGGCGAATGATTGCTAGGCGCCGATTGGCCACGCAGGTCGGCGATATCGCGCTTGGGCGGCACACCGTGTCAGTGGCCGCGCCGTGCGCTGCCGCAGCGCCTGAACCTCTAAATATTTCGCCGGGGCCGCCGATAGCCTGTCATACCACTGACTTGCAGCGAGGCCCTGCGCAAAATAATGCCCAACTCTCTCGCCCCTATCGTCCGCTCGCTCTCCTCTCGCACCAGCTTGTCGCTGACGCGCACCTCACTGTTCAACTTCATGATCCTGCTGGCCGGTGTGTTTGCGGCCGCGGCGTACTCGCTGATCTACCTTGCCCACGACATGGACCGGTCAGAGCAAGCCGAGAGTGCATTTCATACGCGTAAAGCCATGCAGGCGATGGAAAAGTCCATGCGTTTGAACGTCAAGGACTACGCCTTCTGGAGCGATGCCTATCGGTATCTTCACCTGCATGTCGATGAAGACTGGGCCTATACGCGCGGCAATGTCGGGGCGACGTTGTACCAGGATTTCGGTTTCCAAGGCGTGTTTGTGGTCAACGATGCCGACCGCACGGTGTATGCAGTGGTCGAGGGCGAACAGCAACCCTTTGAGATCAGCGAGTGGCTCGACCAGCCCCTCACCGCCCTTCTCGAACAGGCGCGGGCGGGGGTTGAAAACGAAACATCGGTGAGCACCCTCATCAACGTGCGCGGCAACCCTGCGCTCGTGGCCGCCGCCGCCATCACGCCAGGCACCGACCCCACGGTGGTCGCCGATGAGCGGCGGGCCTCGGTGCTGGTGTTCGTCAATATTCTTGACGGCGCCAAACTGGGCGTGATCGGCGATGACTTCGGCGTGGCCAACCTGCACATCGCCACAGCCGCCGACATCGCCAAGGGTGTGTCGCTGCCCCTCGGCGACAACGGCAGCGCGGGCAGCCTGTATTGGCAGCCGGAGCAGCCCGGCAAGCGTTTGATGGGCGTCGCCCTGCCGCTGCTGGGCCTGGCGGCGTTGCTGGTGTGCCTGATGACCTGGATGATTTTGCGGCGCAGCACTGCGGCTGCCCTTGCCCTTGATGCCAGCCATGACTCGTTGCAAAACAGCCAGAACGCCTTGGCCACCAGCGAAGCGCGCTTTCGCGATGTGGTGGAGGCCAGTTCCGATTGGGTGTGGGAGATCGATGCCGAGTGGCGCTTTACGTATTTGTCGGAGCGTTTCGAAAGCGTCACCGGCTTGGCCCGTGATACGTGGATCGGCGCGGCGATGAACGACCTGCTGGAGACCGAAGACGGCTTGCTGTCGCAGTGGTTGTGCACGCCGGGGCGCCGCCCCGACCTCAGCGTGCAATGCCTGTACCTGGATGCTAAGGGGCAAGAGCGCACCACCCGGTTGTCGGCGCGGCAAATGCCCTGTGGCGGGTTTCGTGGCACGGCCACCGACGTGACCGAAGAAGTCGAGGCGCGCCGGCGTATTGAGTTTCTGTCCCTGCATGACGCCCTCACCGGGTTGCCCAACCGTACGCGCCTGCAAGCCTTCCTCGACAGCAAACTCAAAGCGCTGCCGCCGCCGGAACGCCCGCTGGTCATGCTCAGCCTGGACCTGGACCGCTTCAAGCCGGTCAACGACTTGCTCGGGCATGCCGCCGGCGACCGCGTGCTCAATGAAGTGTCGAGCCGCCTGAGCGCTTGCGTGCGCCATGGCGACCTGGTGGCGCGGGTCGGTGGCGATGAGTTTGTGCTGATCCTGACCGATGCCGGCACGCAGGACGACGTCGAAAACCTGTGTCGGCGCTTGATCGGGTCGATCGAGCAGGCCATCCGCATCGATGACCAGGACGTGTTTATCAGCGCCAGCATCGGCATCACACTGGCGCCCAATGACGCCAGCGAGGTCACCGAGCTGCTGCGTTACGCCGATATCGCGCTGTACGAGGCCAAGGCGGCCGGGCGCAATACCTGGCGGTTCTACTCGGGTGAGATGAACGCGAAAATCATCGAACGCCGCCGCCTGGAAAGCGACCTGCGCTATGCGATCAAACATGAGGAATTGCGCCTGCACTTCCAGCCACGCTATCGCATCGCCGATGGGCAGATGGTCGGGGCCGAAGCGCTGGTGCGCTGGCAGCACCCGGTGCGCGGGCTGATCGCCCCGGACACCTTCATCCCGATTGCCGAAGAGTCGGGGTTGATCCTGTCCCTCAGCGATTGGGTGCTGGCCACCGCCTGCGCCTGTGCCGCCAAATGGCCGGACAACCTGTTCGTGTCGGTGAACCTCTCGCCCATCGAATTCAAGCGCGGCCACCTGGTACAACGCGTACGCCAGGCGCTGAATACCGCGGGCATCGACCCGGCGCGGGTTGAGCTGGAAATTACCGAGAGTGTCATGCTCGAAGATGCCGTTGTCGCGCTTGAGGTGATGCACACCCTCAAGCAGTTGGGCATTCGCATCGCCATGGATGATTTCGGCACCGGGTATTCATCCCTCAGCTACCTGCGCGCCTTCCCGTTCGATGGGCTGAAAATCGACCGCAGCTTCCTGACCCGGCTCGAAGACAGCGAGGGTGACATGGCCATTGTCCAGGCCATCATCGGCCTCGGGCGCGCCCTGACACTCACGGTGACCGCCGAAGGCATCGAAACCGCCGAGCACCTGGCCATGCTCAAGGCCGTGGCCTGTGACGAGGGCCAGGGTTACTTCCTCAGTCGCCCCATGGATATCGATGCGTTCACCAACCTGCTGATGGATGATCACCAGCGAACCCATCAGGCATAACGCACGTGGGTCAGTAGGACAGTTCTACGCGCGAGGCGTGATGCGCTATTTGAAAAAGTGACTCGGCGTCTTGCCGAACTGCTTCTTGAACATGCTGGTAAAAGCGCTCGGGCTGTCATAGCCGAGCGCCAGGGCCACGTCGATGATCTTCTCGCCCAGCGCGATGCGCTCCAGTGCCAGCAGCAAGCGTGCCTGCTGACGCCATTGGCCGAAGGTCATGCCGGTTTCCCTGCGGAACAAGCGCTGGATGGTTTTCTGGTCCAGGCCCAGGCGTTCGCTCCAGTGCGCGACGGTGGAGGCGTCGCCGGGGTCCTGTTGCAGCGCCAGGCAGATTTGCCGGATACGCGGGTCGCCAGGCTGCGGCAGGGACAACGGCAGGGCCGGCAACAGGGCAAGCTCATCGAGGATCAGGTGCATGATCCGGGCGTCCCGCGAGTCCTCGGCATAGGGCGGCTTCAAACTGACCGAGGCCTTGATCAGCTCGCTCAGCAGGGGCGAGATGCTCACCGCCTTGGTCTCGGTGGGCAAGTTGGGGAAGCTGTCGGCGCGGACAAACACGCTGCGCATCTTCAGCGGCCCCACGCACCGCAAGGAATGCACATGCCCGCAGGGCATCCAGAAACCGCGATGGGGAGGCACCGTCCATTGGTTCTGCGCCGAATGCACGACCATCACGCCTTCAGTGGCATAGAGCAGTTGATGCTTATCGTGGCTGTGGTCGGGGATCACCCAGTTTTCCGGGTAATCGGTGGCCGAACTGATCACGGCCCAATCGCCCTCGTCGATCTCTTGCAGGAATTTATCCAGGGATTTGATCATTTCGCCCTTTTTGCGACAGTTGTTGCCCCGATTTCGCGAGACAGGCATTTTTCAGGAATCTAGCATAAACCCCGAAACAATTTGAAATGGGCAGCCGGCTCAAGTACTGGCTGCCCCTGTTCGCTGCCTTGTATGGAATGCCTGCATGTCGACACTCACCGCGTCACCCGCTGCTGCAACCAGTACACCCCACGCCAGCCCCTTGGTTATGCGCATCCTTGGCGCGTGCGCCCTGGCGCATCTGATCAATGACCTGATCCAGGCCGTGCTGCCGTCGATCTATCCGATGCTCAAGGCCAACTACGGGCTGACATTCACCCAGGTGGGAATGATTACCCTGACGTTCCAACTGACCGCCTCACTGCTGCAACCGTGGATCGGTTACCACACCGACCGCTATCCCAAGCCCTGGCTATTGCCGGCCGGCATGGTGTGCACCTTGATCGGTATTTTGATGCTGGCATTTGTCGGCAGCTTCCCGGCGATTCTGCTGGCGGCCGGGCTGGTGGGCGTTGGCTCGTCGACCTTCCACCCGGAAACGTCCCGCGTGGCACGCCTGGCTTCCGGTGGCCGCTACGGCCTGGCGCAGTCGACGTTCCAGGTCGGCGGCAACACCGGGAGTGCCTTGGGGCCCCTGCTGGCAGCGGCGATCATCATCCCGTACGGCCAGGGCAATATCGCCTGGTTCGGCCTGTTTGCGGTGTTCGCGATTCTGGTTTTGTACGGCCTGAGCCGCTGGTATCGCAACCACCTCAACCTGTTCAAGCTCAAGCAGGGCGGCAAGGCTACCCACGGGCTGTCCAAAGGCCGCGTGACCTTTGCTCTGGTGGTGTTGGCCGTGCTGGTGTTTTCCAAGTACTTCTACATGTCCAGCCTCACCAGCTATTTCACCTTCTACCTGATCGAAAAATTCAACCTGTCGGTGGCCAACTCGCAGTTGTACCTGTTCCTGTTTCTGGGCGCGGTGGCGGCGGGCACCTTCTTTGGCGGGCCGATCGGCGACCGGATCGGGCGCAAGAAGGTCATTTGGTTCTCCATCCTCGGCGCCGCGCCGTTCACCCTCGCCCTGCCCTACGTCGACCTGTTCTGGACCGCCGTGCTCAGCGTGGTGATCGGCTTTATCCTGGCCTCGGCGTTCTCGGCCATCGTGGTATTCGCCCAGGAGCTGGTGCCAGGCAACGTGGGAATGATCGCGGGCGTGTTCTTCGGCCTGATGTTCGGCTTCAGCGGGATCGGCGCGGCTTTGCTGGGTTTGCTCGCCGATAGCCATGGCATCGAGTATGTCTACACGCTGTGCTCTTTCTTGCCGCTGGTAGGCATCCTGACGATCCTGCTGCCGTCGACCAAAGGCGTGTGACCGACCCGTTGCGCAGTGCCTTTGCACTGCGCAGCGTCATGCAGGCTAAATCGTGCTTAAATCCCCGTTTGGCAGCCCCGTGCGCTTCTCTGCGTATCGCCACTCGCTAGGATTACCGCATGCGCCTGTCAGACTTCATCCTTAGCAACCTCGAACCCATCCTGCAGGACTGGGAAGACTTCGCCAGCACGATCCAGACACCCGGCGCGGCACTGGACCAGGACGGCCTGCGCGATCATGCCGCGCAGATGTTGCACGCCATCGTCCAGGACCTGCGCACCACGCAGACCGTGCAGGAGCAGTTGGACAAGGCCCAGGGCCTGGCCCCCCAGGGAGACGCGGAAACCCCCGCCGAAACCCACGCGGTCACACGCTTGATGGCGGGGTTTTCCATCGACCAGATGGTGTCCGAATACCGTGCGCTGCGTACCAGTGTGCTTCGCCAATGGCTCAAGCGTGTCAAGGGCGGTACAGCGCTGGATGTCGATGACATGAACCGTTTTCATGAAGCTATCGACCAGGCCCTCGCCGAATCCATCGCCAGTTATTCGCGGGCAGTGGAAGCCTCGCGCAACGTGTTCCTCGGCATCCTCGGTCATGACCTGCGCACACCACTGGGCGCTATCTTGCTTGGTGCCGATAGCCTCAGACGCTCACAACTGGGGGGCGAACGCGACAGCCGCGTGGCCACCCAGATCTACACCAGCGTCCAGCGTGCCAGCCAAATTGTCGGCGACCTGTTGGACCTGACACGCTGCCAGATGGGCCCCGGTATTCCGGTAAGACGCACCCAGGTCGACCTCGTGCCGATCTGCGAGCGTATCGTTGCCGAGATCCAGGCATTTGATCCGCACGCCCAGCTACGATTCGAGTCGGCCCCATCGGCGGCGGGACTGTTCGACGGCGCGCGCATGGAGCAGGTGTTTTCCAACATCATCAGTAACGCCGTGCATCACGGCGACTTGCATTCGCCCATTGCGGTGGCGCTGACGGTCACGCCAGACCACTGTGTGTTCAGCGTGCATAACCAGGGCCCGCCGATCCCGAATGACGTGCTGCCCTTCATTTTCAACCCCATGGGGCGCTTTTCCCAACGCTCGGTGATTGAGCATGGCCCGACGGAAGGCCTGGGGCTGGGTCTGTTTATCGCCTCCGAAATCGTCGCCTCCCACCAGGGTTTGATTGAGGTCGAATCCGACAGCCGGCACGGCACGGTGTTTCGTGTGACGGTGCCCCTCAACGGCGCTGGAGCAGCTTGATAGCCGATTGCCACTAATGCTCCGAAATGCCTGTGAAACGCTTACAATCGCGTTTGTCCACGCACCTCAGGCAGACCCGGCAACACATGACACTCGACCCTCCTACCATTTTGGCCCTCACCGTCGCCCTGGCCGCCGCGGCCGCCCTGTACCTCGCGGTGGAATGGCGCAGCGTGCGCGAACCGTCGCTGCTGTTGTGGAGCGCCGGTTTCGCCACCATTAGCCTTGGCTCCACGCTGGCGCTGCTGCGCATCAACGGTTTTTTAGTCATCGGCATCTGGTTCGCCAACGGCTTGCTGGTGAGCGCACATTTTCTGTTTTTGCTCGGCGTGGCACGGTTTACCCAGGTGCGCGTGTCGCGGGCGTGGTTGCTGATGGTCGCCGTCTGGTTTGGCATGCTGGCCCTGCCGGCCGACCCGTCATGGTCCAAAGCCATGCTGGTGGTGCAGTCGCTGCTGGTCGCCCTGCCCACCTTACGTGCCAGCTTGCTGCTGCGGCCCCATGGCCGGTCCTTGAGCGTGGGTGCGGTGCAACTGCGTTTCGTGCTGCTGATCCATGGGCTGTTCTACGTGATCAAGGCCCTCTCGGTGGTGGTCCCCGGCACGCTGATCGACCTTGCCGCGTTCAAGGGCGAAATCATCCAGGTTTCCCTGGTGGAAGGCGCGATGGCGATCATGTTGATTGCCTTGTCCATGACCGGCTCCGAGCGCTACCGCCGCGAACAACAGATCGCCCGCCTCGCCGCCCGCGACCCACTCACCGCCCTCTACAACCGCCGCGCCCTCGACCTGCGCGCCCCGCGCCTGCTGGCCCAGATCTCGCCGGCCCAACCCGGCGCCCTGCTGCTGATCGACATCGACAACTTCAAAGGGGTCAACGATCTCCACGGCCACACGGCGGGCGACCGTCTGTTGATCGCCCTGAGCGAGATGATCCGCAGCGTCGTGCCCAAGGGCGCACTGGCGGCACGCTTGGGCGGCGATGAATTTGTGATCCTGCTGAGCCCGGCGTCTACCGAGCAGATTGTTGAGCTGGGCAGCGACTTGCGCGGGCAATTCCAGCAATTGGCCGCGCAGAGTTTCAGCACGCCGCAACCGGTGACGTTGAGCATTGGCGCGAATCTGTTCGATCAGCCGGAGAGCCTGGCGGTGTTGATTGAACAAGGGGATTGGACGTTGTATGAGTCCAAGCGGGGTGGGCGCGACAGTATTCGGTTGGTGGATAGGACCGGGCCGGGGGCCTGATGCGGATGAGGGAGCGGCGGTCTTGGAGGCCGTTCATAGCAACCGGGCAATGCTCACGCCGCCGAGTCCGAACAAATTAACGCCCAGCACCCGCACACACAGGGCGTAGAGCTTAATCGGGTCAGTCATCCCGCCGCCCATTCACCACGATGTAAAGCAATGGCCCCACCGACACGAACACGGCGGTCAGCAGAAAATACGGTAGCACCGACATCAGCCTGCGCCCTCGCCGACGCGCATCCCGATACATCCATACGCACGCCAGTACCGCCATCAGGTACAGATCAATCACCACCTGCGCGGTGTCGGGCCGCGACAGCAGTTCCCGTCCAAAGGCCGGCAGCGATTGCTCGGCGGTGAGCATCGTCACCAGGGTATACAGCGAAAACCCGAGCAAAGCGGCCAGGGCGAGAAAGGGTCTGGGCATGGTCTGTTCCTTGACGTGATCGAGCCTCACCTTAGTGATAAGGTTTGGCCCCTCGCAATGACCTCGGAGGTCATCAATACGCCATGGACAACCCTGCCACCGCCGGCGAACACCTGCGCCAGTTACGCAAACAGGCCAAGCTCAGCCAACTCGACCTGGCCTTGATCACCGGCGTGTCCCAGCGCCACCTCAGTTGCCTCGAAACCGGCCGCGCCAGGCCCAGCCCGGTTACGTTGCATGCATTGCTGACCGCACTGGATGCGCCGTTGGAACGCGCCAACCGCGTGTTCCTCGCCGCCGGTTACGCCCCGCGCTATAGCGCCACCCCGCTCGCGTCCCCGGCCATGGCCGCGATTCGTGAAGCGGTCAGCCATGTACTGCATGCCAACAACCCGGCGCCGGCGATTCTGCTGGGCAGTGAGTGGCAAGTGTTGGCGGCGAATGCCAGCGCCGCCGTGCTGTTTGCGCTGCTGGGCATCGAGCCCCGGGCGGCCGACGACCTCAACCTGTTGACCACCCTGCTGCAACCCGGCGGCCTGGGTGACCACCTGCTCAACGCCGAAGAGATCCGCACCCTGGCCTGGCAACGGGCAGCTCGCGAGGCGCTGGGCAACCCGGCGTTGGCCACGTTGCTGGCGCGCCTGCCGCCGCCCACCCACACCCAACTGCCCAACGAAATGCCACCGCTGGTGCTGACGCGCGTGCGTTCAAGCCGGGGTGAGCTGAGCTTTCTGTCGACGTTCACCACTTTCGGCATGCCCCAGGACATCACCCTGACGTCACTGCGTATCGAGCATCTGATTCCTGCGGACGACGCGACCTGGCAGGTGATGCGCGGCGCCTACGCCGATTATGCCGCGCTGGTTTTGTGAAATATCTGTACGTAGACTGCGGCGATACCACAACTGAAGGCGGCGAAGAAAACGTCATGCAAGTTACCGAAGTCTCCATTGCCCAATTGCGCGCTGCGCTTGAATCCGGCCAGACCACTGCGGTGGAACTGGTCAAGGCTTACCTGGCCCGGATCGAGGCCTACGACGGCCCGCAGACCGCCACCGCGTTGAACGCCGTGGTGGTGCGCAACCCGCAAGCCCTGGAAGAAGCCGAGGCGTCCGATGCGCGCCGCGCCAAGGGCCAAACCCTGGGGCCATTGGATGGCATCCCCTACACCGCCAAAGACAGCTACCTGGTAAAAGGCCTGACCGCGGCCTCCGGCAACCCGGCGTTCGCCAAACTCGTTGCGCATCGCGACGCCTTCACCATCGAACGCCTGCGCGCCGGTGGCGCGATCTGCCTGGGCAAGACCAATATGCCGCCGATGGCCAATGGCGGCATGCAACGCGGCGTGTATGGCCGCGCAGAAAGCCCCTATAACGCCGGCTACCTCACCGCGCCGTTTGCCTCCGGCTCGTCCAATGGCGCCGGCACCGCAACGGCGGCCAGCTTCGCCGCGTTCGGCCTGGCCGAAGAAACCTGGTCGAGCGGACGCGGCCCGGCGTCCAACAACGGCTTGTGCGCCTATACCCCATCGCGCGGCGTAATTTCGGTGCGCGGCAACTGGCCGTTGACCCCGACCATGGACGTGGTGGTGCCGTTCGCGCGCACCATGGCCGACCTGCTCGAAGTGCTCGACGTGGTGGTGGCAGAAGACCCGGACACCCGTGGCGATTTGTGGCGCCTGCAACCCTGGGTACCCATCCCCAGCGTCGCCTCGGTGCGCCCAGCCTTCTATGCCGAACTGGCCGCTCCAGCCGAAGCCCTCGCCGGTAAACGCTTCGGCGTGCCGCGCATGTACATCAATGCCGACCCCGACGCCGGCACCAGCGAAAAACCCGGCATCGGCGGCCCGACCGGGCAGAAAATCAACACCCGTGCCAGCGTGATCGACTTATGGAAAGCTGCACGCGCGGCGCTGGAAGCCGCCGGCGCCGAAGTCATCGAAGTGGATTTCCCACTGGTCTCCAACTGCGAAGGCGACCGCCCCGGCGCGCCGACGGTGTTTACCCGTGGGCTGGTCTCCAAAGAATTCCTGCACGACGAGTTATGGGAGCTGTCGGCCTGGGCGTTCGACGATTTCCTGCGCGCCAACAACGACCCAGCGCTCAACCGCCTGGCGGAGGTAGACGGCCCGCAGATTTTCCCCACGACCCCGGCACCCTGCCCAACCGCGAAGACGACCTCGCCGCCGGTATGGACGAGTACGTGCGCATGGCGCAACGCGGTATCACGCCGTGGGACCAGATCACCAGCGTGCCCGACGGCCTGCGCGGCCTGGAGCAAACCCGGCGCATCGACCTGGAAGACTGGATGGACACACTGGGCCTGGATGCGGTGCTGTTCCCCACCGTGGCCGATGTGGCCCCGGCCGACGCCGACGTGAACGAAGCCAGCGCCGACATCGCCTGGAGCAACGGTATCTGGGTGGCCAACGGCAACCTCGCCATCCGCCACCTGGGCGTACCCACCGTCACCGTGCCGATGGGCGTGATGGCGGATATCGGCATGCCGGTGGGGCTGACGTTTGCCGGGCGTGCTTATGATGATTCGGCGCTGTTGCGTTTCGCGGCGGCGTATGAGGCGACGGGCAGCAAGCGCCTGGTACCGCCGCGTACGCCGCCGTTGGCGAGTTGAGTAAACGCGGCCCGGGTGCGAGATAAGCCCGTTTGATTGCAGTTCAAATCAGCGGGTATAGGGCACGGCAATCAACAGGATTGCCGTGCCGTGGGTCAACGTCGCCGCCAGCACGCCGTAGCGCATACGCACCAAGGCGCAGGCCAAGCCTTCCAACAAGGTAAACAACAACACCGGCCAACCCAGCCGGGTCACGCTCAAAGCCAGGAACGCATGGCAGGCTGCAAACGCCACACCGCTGATCAAGGCAGCACGCAATGGCGTCACCTGCTGCTCCAGATACCCCTGCAAAAAACCGCGAAACAGCAGCTCTTCCAACGCATTGGCGCAATAGGCAAGCACCACCATGCCGGGCAACCACGCCCAGTAACCGGGGATCGCCGCGCCATCGATGGCTTGATAAAGCCGCAGCGGCATGCCAATCAGGCAGCCGACGGCAAGGCCAACCACCACGCCGGCCAAGCCACTGCCTTTGACCCACACAACCAGTCGCCACAACTCGGGCGCCGCCCGTGCAAGCAACATAATCAGTAGCAGCGACAGGCAACCCAGTGCCCCCAACACGAGTGTATTGGCCGAAAAGGCGATCTGTACATCGCTGCCGAGCGCCCACAGGTCTAACGGCGTCATCGCATCTCGCATCAGCACAAACGCCGCCAGCAAGATCAGGATACGCATCGCCACCAGTGAGCGTGGCGTAGCCGCCCACCACACGCCAAATAGCAGCAGGCCAGGCAGCAGATGGAAGAGGTAGTTGACCAGCACGCCGAAGGCGGACGTCATCACCCCCGTGGGCCCGCATTGCGGCGTAACCACTCATCCACCACGTCACCCAGGGTCTGGGGCGTTTCGTCGCGAATCCAGGCCATGAACGGGCGGTCGAATTTGAACGCAGGGCCACAGTGCAACAGCATGAAGCGGCGTACGTTCTGGGTGTTTTTATAGCCAGGCGTCACCGGCGTGGCGCGGGTGAGAGGGTTGCTGTGCCAGTCAAAATCCATTTTTGTTCCCGGGCAGTTTTTGATGTCCGCAGTAGCATAGCTATCTGCCAGCCATCTAGGAAGCAACCGGGTATTCCGAGTAAAACTGATAGATGTGTTGAGACGTCGTATAAGGGCTTCCTATGCTCAACTGCCCATCTTTTCTGAATATTTCAGATTTCACTTCCCCTCCCCCTAAAAAATATTGCATGGTTGTACGACGACTCAAACTGTCGTAAACATCAACAACAATAAGGAACCCCCATGCAAAACATCAAAGTGCTGATCGGTTTTCTGTGCCTGTTCAGCGGCTACGTCACGGCTGCCCCGGCCGATCAGGATGTCGCCCAAGCGGTCGACCACCTGACCCAAGCCATGCTGCACAAAGACATCAAGCAGTTGCAGGCGCTCACCGCCGAGAAACTCACGTACGGCCACTCCAGCGGCAAGATCCAGAACAAACAGGAGTTCATCGCCGATATCGAGACCGGTCGCAGCGGCTTCAAGACCCTGGAAATGCAGAAGCAGACCATCACCCTGCAAGGCGATACCGCCCTGGTGCGCAACCACTTTCACGCCCAGGCAGTGAACAGCGGCGTTGAAGTACCCACCGACATCGAGAACTTCCAGGTGTGGCAGAAACAGAAAGGCCACTGGTTGCTGATTGGTCGTCAGGCGTTCAAATTCTGATCGCCCGCGGGCTCACCACGCCACCACCTGGCGCACCTTGAGCAACGCCCCGCGCAGCGCCGGCATATCCACCGAGCCCAAGGCCAGGCGCAGCGCGTGGGGCACTTGGGCCGAGACGGCAAATGGCTCGGCGGTCGACACCGAGATGCCCTCGCGCAGTAGGGTCATGGCGACTTGATCGGCGCGGGCCTCCTCTGCCAATGGCAACCACAAAAAGTACGATGACGGGTGACTGCTATACGCCAGCCCCTGCAACACGTGCGCCGCCAGGGCTTGGCGCGCCTGGGCGTCATGGCGTTTTTGCGTTTCCAACTGCGCCACCGTGCCATCTTCGAGCCAGGCCACGGCAATGGCGCTCATCACACCGGGCACGTTCCAGGTGGTCGCCATGACGGCGCGTTCCAGCTGTTTCGCCCAGGCCGGCGGTGCGGCGACAAACCCCACGCGCAGCCCGGTGGCGACACTCTTCGACAACCCACCCACGTACACCGTGCGCTCCGGCGCCAGGCTCGCCAGCGGGGGTGGTGCGTGTTCGGCCAGAAATGCGTAGGCCGCGTCCTCAATGATCATCAGGTTGTGCTGACGGGCGACAGCAACCAGCCGTTCGCGTTGCGGCAGGTCCATCACCCAGCCCAATGGATTGTGCAAGGTCGGCATGCTGTACACCGCGCGGACCGGGCGCTTGCGACACAGGGCGTGGAGGTAATCCAGGTCCGGGCCATGGGGGGTCACCGGGATGGCGACGATTTCCAGGTGCAGGGTTTCGGCCAACACCTTGAACCCCGAATACGTCAACGCGTCCACGGCGATCACATCCCCAGGCTTGAGCAGCGCCATCATCGTTACCGCCAGACCATGCTGCGCACCGCTGACCATCAGCACCTGCTCGGCTTCCACCGTCAGGCCCCGGCGCAGCAAGTGCCGCGCCATCGCTGCACGCTCATGCAGGCGTCCGGCATGGGGTTGGTAACGCAGCAGCGCCTCCAGGTCGCCGGACAACGCCAATTGGCGCAACGCGGTGCGCAGCAGTTCGGCCTGGCCCGGCAACGACGGGTAGTTGAAGTTGAGGTCGAGCAGGCCGGTCGCTACCGTCATTTGCCCACTGCCCTGCCCCGGCGGCAACGAAATCTCGCGCACGAAGGTGCCGCGCCCGGTTTCGCCGCTGACCAGGCCCATGGCCGCAAGCTCCGAGTACACACGGCTGGCGGTGACCAGGGCAAGGCCATGCTCGGCCGCCAGTTGGCGATGGGTGGGCAGGCGCGTGCCGGGGAGCATGTGCCCCGAGCGAATGGCTTCGGCGAAGGAGTCGACCAGCAGCTTGTAGCGGGCACGGGGCATTGGCGATGTATCCATGACAATTTTTTGATTGTCTTGATCTTCGATCCTAGGATGGCTCTCACGCAACCTTTCTTTGTTTCGGACGCCGCCCATGGAACGCACCTCCCCGCTCGACACCCCGGACAGCAATACCCAGGGCTGGATCAACGGCTTTATCGGCGTGCTGATTTTCAGCGGCTCGTTGCCCGCCACGCGCCTGGCCGTGCTGGAGTTCGACCCGGTGTTCCTCACCCTGATCCGCGCCACCATTGCGGCGCTGCTGGGGCTGCTTTTGCTGTGGCTATTCAAGGAAAAACGCCCCATGCGCAGCCAATGGGTACCGCTGGTCATCGTTGCGCTGGGCGTGGTGATCGGCTTTCCTTTGCTCACCGCCCTGGCGCTGCAATACGTGACCTCCGCGCACTCCATCGTATTCATCGGCCTGCTCCCCCTGGCCACCGCGATCTTCGGTGTGCTGCGCGGCGGCGAGCGACCGCGCCCGGCGTTCTGGCTGTTTTCGGTGCTGGGCAGCGCCCTGGTGATGGGTTACGCCTTGGCCCAAGGCTTGAGTGCCGCGCCTGCCGGTGACGTGTTGATGCTATTGGCGGTGCTGGTGTGCGGCCTGGGATACGCCGAAGGCGCCAAGCTGTCGCGCAGCCTGGGCGGCTGGCAGGTGATCTGCTGGGCGCTGGTCGTGTCGCTGCCGGTGGTGCTGCCGTTGAGCCTGGCCCTGGCGCCATCCAGCTTCACCGGCATCAGCTTGCCAGCGTGGCTGAGCCTGGCGTATGTGTCGTTGTTCAGCATGTTGATCGGCTTTGTGTTCTGGTACCGCGGGCTGGCCCAGGGTGGCATCGCCGCCGTCGGCCAGTTGCAGTTGCTGCAGCCGTTCTTCGGCCTGGCACTGGCGGCGGGCCTGCTGCATGAACAGGTAAGCCTGGGCATGGTACTGGTGACGGTTGCCGTGATCGGCTGCGTGGCCGGCGCCAAGGAGTTCGCCCGCTAGCGCTGCGGCGCGACCATCTTGAACTTGATACGGATGTCGTTGGACACCACGCTGTTGCCGGCCCACTCCCCCTCGCCGATCTTGAAGTCACCTCGCTTGAGGGTGAATTCGCCGTCGAATATGCCAATGCCATCCAGCTCCTTGAGCAGCACCTGCACGTCAACCGGGCGGGTGGTGCCCTTGATGGTCAGGTTGCCGCTGATCTTGAAGCGGTTGTCGCCCAGGGCCTTGACCGCCGTGGACTCATACACGCCCACCGGATAGGTGGCGGTATCAAACCAGGACGCGCGTTGCAGGGTGTCATTGGCATCGTCGCTCCCGGCGTTGATGCTGGCGAGCTGAATCTTCAGCAACGCGTGCCCCGCCTCAGGTTTGCGGGTATCGAAGGTCAACGTACCCTCGAACTGGCCGAAGGTGCCGTAGACCTGCTGCCCCAACTGTTTGTAGGTAAAGGTGATCTGGCTGGCGGTGGGGTTGACGTCCTCGTACTCCACGGCCTGGGCGCTGGCGATGCAGCCCAGCACAAGGGTAAGCCCCAACAGTCGACGTTTCATGCACCGCTCCGCAAAAAATTGGCTGTATTCCCATCAGGCGCGGGTCCTGCTAAACAGAGTAACCGCCCATTACAACAAGGAGTTTGCATGCACTTCCCTTCTCTGCAAGACATCACGGCCCCGGAAGGCATTTGCTACGGTTGCGGCAGCAGCAACCCCCACGGCCTGCACATCAAGAGCCGCTGGGACGAGGACCGCATCCACGTCATCGCCGAGCACCAACCCGAGCCTCAATACAGCGGCTGGCCCGACCTGGTCTACGGCGGCCTGATCGCCATGCTGGTGGACTGTCATTCCAACTGGACCGCCATGGCCTACCACTACCTGGCCGAACACCGCGAACCCGGCAGCCTGCCGCGCATCGACTGCGTCACCGGCAACCTGGGCATCAAATTTATCAAGCCCACCCCCATGGGCGTCCCGCTGACCCTGCGCGCACGGGTCGAAGGCGACGTGGGGCGCAAAAGCCGCGTGGTCTGCGAGGTATACGCGGGCGACGTGCTCACCGCAATCGGTGATTCAGTGTTCGTGCGTGTCGACACCGGCCATCTGGCCGCCGCCGCCCATGGCCGCGAGTTGAACCTGGTCTACATTGATTGCCACCACCCCTCGAGGATTGCACCGATGGCTCGTCTCACCGCGCAGGACTTTGCCCCCGAACTGCTGGAACTCTACGACGGCTACGCACATGGCAAGCTCAACCGCCGCGAGTTTCTCGACCGCGCCGCGCTGTTCACCTTCGGCGGCCTCACGGCATCGGCCCTGCTCGCCGCCCTGAGCCCCAACTACGCGCTGGCCGAACAAGTCAAATTCACCGACCCTGACATCGTCGCCGACTACATCACCTACCCCTCGCCCAAGGGCAACGGCACGGTGCGCGGCTACCGGGTGCGCCCGGCCAAGGCGGCAGGCAAGTTGCCCGCCGTGGTGGTGGTTCACGAAAACCGTGGCTTGAACCCTTATATCGAAGACGTCGCCCGACGCCTGGCCAAAGCCGGGTTTATCGCACTGGCGCCGGACGGCCTGAGCTCCGTCGGCGGCTACCCCGGCAATGACGAAAAAGGCGTGGCGCTGCAACAGACCGTCGACCCTACCAAACTGATGAACGACTTTTTCGCGGCCATCGAATGGCTGATGCACCACGACGACAGCACCGGCAAGGTCGGCATCACCGGCTTCTGCTACGGCGGCGGCGTGACCAACGCAGCGGCGGTGGCCTACCCTGAACTGGGCGCGGCGGTATCGTTCTACGGGCGTCAGCCGCAAGCCCAGGACGTGCCGCGCATCAAGGCGCCGATCATGTTGCATTTCGGTGAGTTGGACACGCGGATCAACGAAGGCTGGCCGGCGTATGAGCAGGCGTTGAAGGCGGCGGGCACGACCTACGAGGCATTTATCTACAAGGGCGCCAATCACGGTTTTCACAATGATTCGACGCCACGCTATGACGAGGCCGCGGCGAATCTGGCGTGGGAACGCACCCTGGGATGGTTTCGCAAATACCTGGTTTAACCCGCGGCAGCCTGCAATAGCCAGCCCTTGAACGCCGCCATCGCCGAGGTCTCGCTGCGCGACTGCAAGCGCGTCAGCCAATAGCTGCCGGTGGTGATGCCCACGTCGAACGGCTGGCGGATCACACCCCTCCAGCTGTCGCGCAAACATCATCGCTGGCGCCAACGCCACGCCGGTACCTTGCAGGGCCGCTTCCATCATCGCCAGCGACGAGTCAAACATGATGCTGCGCGGCACCAGGGTGTCGGCCGGCAAGCCGGCGGCGTGGAACCACAGGCTCCATTCATCGGCGCGGTAGGAACGCAGCAAGGTGTGTTTCAACAGGTCACGCGGGGCGTGCAATTGCTCGGCAAACTGCGGCACGCACAACACGGTCAGCGGCGCTTCCAGCAATGGGCAGGCGTGCGTGCCGTGCCAGGCGCCGGCACCGAAGCGAATCGCGTAATCCAGGCCTTCGGCGGCAACATCGACGCGGTTGTTATGGGTGGACAGGCGCAAGTCAATAAACGGGTAGCGTGCGTGAAAGTCCGGCAGACGCGGCAGCAGCCATCCCACGGCAAAGGTACCGACCGCGCCGACCGTAAGCACCTCACGGTAGTGGCCGCCTTCGAACTGGCCCAAGGTGGTGGCGATGCGGTCGAAGGATTCGCGCAGCACCGGCAGCAGCGTTTCGCCTTCGCGGGTGAGCATGAGCCCCCTCGGCAGCCGCTTGAACAAGGTGACATTCAACTGCGCTTCCAGGCTTTTGACCTGATGGCTGACGGCCGCCTGGGTCACGCATAACTCAATGGCCGCGCGGGTAAAGCTCAAGTGCCGGGCTGAAGCCTCGAATGCACGCAGTGCGTTGAGGGGCAGGTGGGAACGCAGCATGGTTGACCCTAAATTTTCTAATGGCTGGTGCGAAATATGATCGGTTGCCTCCAGGCGCCAAACTGCCTAGATTTGCGGCGCCTGCTCAGGCTTTGACCGCCAATGCTTCACCTACATGGAAGCGAAACATCATGCACGAAAAGTCTCATCTCAACGTACGAAACATCTTTATTTGCGCCTTACTGCTCGGTTCCGGCACTTGCATGGCCGCCCCCGATTTGCGCAAGGTCGTGGACGATAACGTCGAACCACTGATGCGACAAGAACAGATCGCCGGCCTGTCGGTGGCCGTGGTGAGCCGAGGCCAGGTGCAATACTTTAACTACGGTGTCGCCTCCAAAGAACAACAGCAACCCATCACCCAAGACACCCTGTTCGAAATCGGCTCGGTGAGCAAAACCTTCACCGCCACCCTCGGCGGTTACGCCCAGGCCACCGGCAAGCTCAAGCTCGCGGACAAGGCCAGCCAACACCTGCCGACCCTCAAGGGCAGCGCCTTCGACCACATCAGCCTGCTGCAACTGGCAACCTACACCCCAGGCGGCTTGACCCTGCAGTTTCCGCCGTCGGCCGACAGTGCCCAGACCATGCTCAGCTACTTCCAACACTGGCAACCGACTTACGCCCCCGGCGCCCAACGCCTTTATTCCAACCCGAGCATCGGCCTGTTCGGCTACCTCGCCGCACAAAGCCTGGGCCAGCCGTTCAATACAGCCATGGAAAACACGCTGCTGCCCAAACTGGGCCTGAACAACACCTACGTCCACGTACGGGCCGACAAGGCCGCGCTGTATGCCCAGGGTTATGACAAACAGCACAAACCGGTGCGCGTCGGCCCCGGCGCACTGGACAGCGAAGCCTACGGCATCAAGACCAGCGCCCACGACCTGGCGCGCTACGTGATGGTCAACATGCACCCCGACACCCTGGAAAAACCCCTGCAACAAGCCATCGCCACCACCCATACCGGCTACTACACGGTAAACGGCACCACCCAGGCCCTGGGCTGGGAGTACTATCCCTACCCGATCACGCTGCAAGCCTTGATCGACGGCAACTCCACGCCCATGGCAATGGAGCCGCACACGGCCAATTGGCTGGCGACACCGCACGTACAACCCGCCAACGTCCTGTTCAACAAAACCGGTTCAACCAGCGGCTTTGGTGCCTATGTGGCGTATGTGCCGAGCAAGGACATCGGCGTGGTGATCCTGGCAAACAAGAACTACCCGAATGCCGAGCGGGTGAAAGTGGCGCATGCAATTCTGAGTGCGGTGGATCAATAACGCCACTACCTGAGCACGCGCTTGTAGTAATCATCATCAGCAGCAGGTTGGAAGTGAATATCACGAATAAACGCTTCCAGCCTTTTGTTTTTTCGCTGGGTACAGGAGTGTCCAATAACGGCCAGACCGTTGAGGATCCGGCAGTAAGTTTCTTCCATCACGACTATTGCAAGATCGAGCACACCCGCGTCGCCAAATGCTCGGATGATTTCATTCTTTTGGTCAAAGGAGCGCTTTTCCTTAGATAACGGCTGCCCGGCCAGGATCATTAAAAATGACTTTGGCCCTCCTTCGAGATCCGTCGCGAAGCCTTTCTTCGCAAAATGCGGAATATGATTCACATCGCAATAATCATTAACGTATCGATAGTAGACGGCCAGGTCATACAGCAACGCTTTCAACGCCAAGTACGTGTCCTCATCCACAGGCTTCAAACACTGGCAGGCATTCAATAAAAAAACGAAAAAACAGCCCGTATTGGCCTGAGCGATCAACCTGTAGTCGTCCAGCGAAGGCAATGCCGTGCCTTCACTGGCACACACGTCAAGGTGCTGCCCAATATGCAGGGCTTCGAGGCTTTCGAGACCGGTGGTGATGACGCCCTCGTTACCCAGGGAAGCAAGACGTTGGAGACCAGCCAGGTACCCGTGCATTCCTGAAATAATCGCCACCGTCGCACCGTAGGTTTTCCATACCGATGGTTGCCCCCGACGTAGGCAGTCCGCATCGAACACATCGTCATGTATCAACGAAGCGGTGTTCATCAGTTCAACCGACTCACACAACACATGCGCCTGCGCTGCTGGCACACCAAACAGCATGGCAAGCGCCCAGCCAAGCTCAGTGCGGATCAACTTTCCCTGGAAGCGGGACTGGTAGGCGAACGGCTCGATCCACCGAGACTTAGCGCGTGCATAGCCCGTGTTATCAAAGCCGTAGAAAGAGCTGTTCATAGGGCAGGCCTTATTCGTGCAATGTGTTTACTCGCCAGTAAAAGACCCTCACACTGCCAGGCCACCGCTTTACCCAGATATTGATTCCTGCACTTAACCTTAGCGACGTGCACGTCAAACATGCTTTTTTTAGCAATTAAGAACACTCAACATATAACGCAGAGGCTTATCCCGCCCTGATAGGTAAATAACTGGCTTCGCCAGCAAATCCTAACTTCATTCAAAAACCTCTAACGCTCGTTCCCAGGCTCATCTATCTTACATACCAAGTTCCTTTCAAACACCACTGGATACATAAGATGACCGGGTTACTGTCTGCCGGGACGACTTTTCCACTGAGCCCCTACACGGACGAAGCGCAACAACATACTCGTCAGTGGCTCAGCCGCATGGGACTTGGAACCACGCCCCATGCGGCCCATCAATTAGATATCTACGTACCGGGCACTTATGCCGGTTACATGTGGAGTGATGCGCCTGCGGACATACTGATGATTCTGTCAGACCTGGTGGGTTGGTTCAGTTGCCAGGATGACCTCGCCGACGAGGACTGCAGAGACCCTGAAGTCCTCGAACGCCTGATTCGTGGCGTATATACCCACGCGTTCACCGCAAATACGGTGAGCCGCGAACCGCTCGCCTGTGCACTCGCAGATATCATGCGCAGAGCTGCTCGGCTGATGCCACCTATCTGGAAGCAGCGCGTCGCAGAGCAATATGCAACTTACCTCGCTCCATGCGCCATCGCCCTGATGCATCGCTTGCACCACACCCAGCCGGGTAACGAAGGTTATGGACACCTTTGGCAAAATGCCGGTGGGTTCCAGGTGTGCCTGGAGTTCACCTACTTGGCGCAAAACATCAACTTGTCATCAGACCTTTACTACAGTGCTCCCTGGCAGGAACTGCGCAGCGTGGCGCTGAACTTGTTCAAGGCGGTTAACGATGTGTTGTCGTTTCCCATCATGGAAAACCCCGACGAGGATGTATTCAACCTGCTGACTCATCTCAGGCACGCCCATGGAAATTCCGTACACCAAGCAACCCAGAACGTTTCCCAGCGTATTGAGCAGTGGGCTGAGCGCTTTGCGCCCAGAGCCGTGCTACCCGCACAACTGGCAATCCTGGGGTTTGACGAGCGCAGCCAGGAACAAGCGAAAATCTGCGCCCAGGCCCTGCATAATCAATGGCGCGGCAATATCGCCTGGCATCTGGTAGCGCCGCGCTACCAGACAGTACGCTTCAATGGCGAATGAAAAACACCGGGGACCTCTCCGGCCTGGAAAAAGGCCGATACACGGAGGGCCGCTTCACCGGCACGCAAGACGTGGAAAACGCCATCAACCCACATAGCACGGTGATTCATTCGCCAGCACTGAATGCGCTTCGACCTGGCCCGTTAACAGTCTTTGACAGTTTCTCGACAAAGCAGTCAAAGACCTTCAAGTCGCCCACCAATAGCATTCGAGCCTCCAAACCCTCTGTTGGAGGCTCCTCATGCTTGGCACATTGCGCAGTATTACGCTGCTTGGCTGCCTGTTGGGCAGTGTCGGCTGTCATCGCCAGCCGCCTGCCCCGCCGCCGATTCCCAAGGGCGACTACAGCGCGATCATTCGCTACCTGCAAACCCGCATTGTGCAGGACATGGCCCGGGAGCACATACCCGGGCTGTCCATCGCGCTGGTCAACGGCCAGGAGTTGCTCTGGGCCCGTGGCTTCGGCATGGCCGACACGGCCATGGGCATTGCGGTGACACCCAATACCGCGTTCCGGGCGGGCGCAATCTCCAAGCTGTTGACTGCCGGCGCGGCGCTGCAATTGGTGGAGCAGCGGCGCCTGGCGCTGGATGCGCCGATCCAGCAGACCCTGCGCGAATTCCATGTGCGCTCGCGGTTCCACCAGGACCCGCACGACGCTGACCGCGATATCACCCTGCGCCGCCTGCTCAGCCATCAATCCGGCCTGCCCAGCGAACATCTGCGCGACCTGCGCACCACCTTCGCCATGGGCCAGATGCCGATGCGCGTGTCGGGTGCATGGCTGAGCGCGCCGCCCGGCACCCAGGTGGCCTATTCCAACCTGGGCTACACACTGGTCGGAGCGGCCATCGAACGCAGCAGCGGCAAGGACTTCGAAACGCAACTGCAACAGGGCCTGCTCACCCCTCTGCAGATGAACCACGCGAGCTTTGTGGGCACCGCCGCGCAATCGAGTTATCGCGCCGTGGGGTATGAGGACGGGGTCGCGAGTGCCGACGCTCAAGTGCGCGACCTCGCCGCCGAGGGCTTGTGGGCCAGCCCCAGAGACCTCAGCCATTACGTGCAAATGCTCTTCGCCGACGGGCTCTACAAGGGCCAGCGGCTGCTGCACAACCAATCGATCGATGAGATGTTCCGCCAGCAAAACACCGGCAATGCCCTGGACTTCGATTGCCAGATGGGCCTGGCCTGGTTTCTCGCGCCGTGCGGTGACGAGCCCATCGGCCCTGGCGTGCGAACCTTCCAGCACAGTGGCGGCGGCGATGCGTTTGCCGCGCAATTGAGCCTGCTGCCCGATCAGCAACTGGCCGTGATCATTATGGCCAACGACAGCAACGCCGAAGACCTGGTCGCCCGGCTGAGCACCGATACCCTGCGCCTGATGTTCCAGGCCGCCACCGGCGCACCCGCGTGCAGCGCAGACTGCCAGCCGCCGAGCCACGGGCTCAAGCTGCGCCAGGTACCGACAGCCACCGACCGCAAGCGCCTGGCCGGCTTCTACGCCACGGCCTGGGGCGTATTGCGCATCAAGGACGACAACACGCGGTTGGCCGTTGAATGGGCTGGCGACACCTTCGAACTGGTACGCGATGAAGAGGGCTGGCTACGCGCGCAGAAAAAGCTGCTGGGCTGGTGGCCCAGAGACCTCGGCGAACTGGGCCGCGTGCAATTGGATGTGGTCACAGTGCTGGGCAGGCGGATGCTTACCGCGCGCAGTTACGGCCAGCGCATTGCCGTGGGCGAACGCATCGAGGCACCGCCCCTGCCCATGGCCTGGGCCAACACCGTCGGCACCTATCAAGTACTCAATACCCACGAACCCAACGCGCCGTTGAGCGGCATCAGCGTGCGCCTGGAAGACGGCTTCCTGGTGATACGCGGCCAACTGCACAGCGAGCCCCTGACCGACTACATCCTGCTGCCGGTGGACAACGCCCATGCCGTACTCGCCGGCAGCGGTTATGGCCTGGGTGACACCGTCAGCCGCCAGATCAACGGCCTCAGCGCTTCGGGCTATGCCTTCAAACGTACCGACTCCCCGCACCCACCCTTGAGTTTCCGGCAAAAATAAAACCGGGGGGGGGGGGGGGGGGGGGGGCGGCTGGACGCCGACCGGCTCGAAGGCAGGGTGAGATCAGGTCATGTGCGCAGATGGGGTGCTGGGCTACACGTTCCGATCGTCCGCGGCTTTAGACATGTTGTTCAGCATAGGCCCAGGTCATTCGAAACGAGGCCCCGCCCCATTCCGAATCCAACACATGCACCTGCCCGCCATGCCACTGCGACACCCGCTGCACCAGCGCCAGGCCGAGGCCGAAGCCGCCGGTACGGCGGTCGCGGCTGGCATCCAGGCGCATAAAGGGCTGGAAGATTTTCGCCCGGCCCTCTTCGGGCACGCCAGGACCGTCGTCGCACACCCGCACTTCATAGCCGCTGCCGAATGTGATCAGCGACACCTCCACGCGGCGCTCGGCGTAACGGATGGCATTGCGCAGCAGGTTGATCACCGCCCGCGCCATAAAGCGCGGTTCGATCTCGATCACGTCCACCTCGCAGGTGCGCAACGACAACTGAATACCCGCCGCCTCAGCCTCCAGGGCCACGCTGCCGATCACGCTGTCGAGCCAGCTATGGGCTTCGATGCGTTCGCGAGTGACCTGGGTCGCGCCGCGCTCCAGGCTGGCGTAAGTGAGCAGCTCGGAGACCATTTCTTCCAGCTCACCCAGGTCGGAATACATATCAGCGATCAGTTCGCCGCGCTGGCGCGGATCGGCCTGTTGCTTGAGCTGATCAAGCTCGAACGACAAGCGCGCAATCGGCGTGCGCAATTCGTGGGATACCGCGTTGGTCAGTTCGCGCTGGTTGGCAATCAGGCTTTCGATGCGTTCCGCCATCTGGTTGAAGTGCCCGGCCAGCTCACGCACCGTGGAACGGCGCGGCAGCAGGATGCGTGACCCCAGGTCGTTGTCGCCGAAACGCTGGGCGGCCAGGCGGATATGCTCCAGGTCGCGCCAATGCGGGCGTACCCAAAAATACAGCACGATCGCCAGGCACACTCCGAGAAACCCATAGGCCCACAGGTACAGCCACTTCGGCTCTTCCGGCAGCTTGATTTCCAGCAACTGCGGGCCGCCATCGATAGTCGCCAGAAACTCCATGAAGTCGCCGCGCACCACCAGCAGGCCGTCGTTGAGCAGCGCCTGTTCGCGGGCTGTGAGGCTAAGGCTGTCTTTGGGCACCAGTTTCAGGCGCAGCCCGTAATGGGCTTGCAGGTCGGCCAGGCGGGCCTGGCGCGCATCGCCAAGCACCGGGCGCAATTGCTCCACCAAACCATAGGCGGGGCCACGCATGGCTTCGCGGTTATAGGTTTCGTTGGCTTCGGGCAGCAGTTCGTCGAAGGTGTAATTGACCAACCAGATCGCCCCCGCCAGGCCGAAAGCCAGAATCACATACAGGCGCAGAAACAGGCGCAGCATCTAAACCTCCCACGCAAACGGATTGAACAGGTAGCCCTTGCCCCAGATCGTCTTGATGCACACCGGCTCGCGCGGGTTGTCGTTGAGTTTGCCGCGTAGCTTGCTGATGTACACGTCGACGCTGCGGTTGAGGCCGTCAAACGCGATGCCCCGCATGCGGTTAAGAATGTCATCGCGGGACAGGATGGTGCCCGCGTTACTGGCCAGCAGCCACAGCAGTTCGAACTCCATGGTGGTCAGGTCGATGTTGTCGTTCCCCAGGCTGACCACCCGGCAACTGCGGTCGATCGTCAACCGGCCGAATTCCACCGCACCGCGCACCGTTGGCTCCGGCGCCTGGCGGCGTTGCAGCGCACGCAGGCGTGCCAGCAGCACCGGCGGCTTGATCGGTTTGATCACATAGTCATCGGCGCCGGACTCCAGGCCGAGGATGTGGTCCAGGTCATCTTCCTTGGCGGTGAGGATCACGATAGGCGTGTCGGACACCGCGCGAATCCCACGGCAGACGTGCAAACCGCTCTGGCCGGGCAGCATCAGGTCGAGCACGACAATCTTGGGCTTGAAATCGAGGAACGCGGCCAACGCCTCGTCGCCCCGGTGCACCACCCGCACCTCGAAACCATGCTGCGCCAGAAAATGCGCGACCAGCCCTGCCAGCTTCTCATCGTCCTCAACGAGCAAGACCTTGCCCAGACCCAGGTTTTCCATAAGTTCTCAGTGTGCAAACGCCGATTGAAGAGGCGGCATTATAGGTGGCAAGCTGCGCAACTGAATCAACTGGCCAGCAGCGCCCGATGAAGCTTCATCCTTTTAAGAGTTTTTAACAAATAGCCTGCAATTTTTAACGCCATTCACAGGGAGTTGTATGCGCAAGGATTACCTGGCGTTCTTTGTCTCGCTGTTTCTGTCACGGCTGGCCGATCAGATTCTGCTGTTCATCGTGCCGCTGATGGTGTTCCAGAGCACCCGCAGTGTGTCGTGGGCCGGGCTGGCATTTTTTGTCGAGTCACTGCCGCGCTACCTGGCGTTTCCCGTGTGCGGGGCGTTGTGCGACAGGTTTTCGCCGGTGCGTATTCTGCATATCAGCCAGGTTTACCGCGCCGTGGCCTGTGGTGTGGCGGTGGCACTGTACGGGATGTTCGAAGGTATTTACTGGCTGGTGATGCTGTCGGCACTGTGCGGGGTGTTGACCACCCAGGGCATCATGGCGCGGGAAGTGCTGATGCCGCATATCTTCAAGCACTACACCTATGCCAAGACCTTGTCCTATTCCCAAATCGCCGACCAGAGCGGCCTGGTGCTCGGCCCGCTGGTCGCGGCGCTGTTGCTTGAGGTGTGGGCCTGGCAGTGGGTGGTGCTGGGCATCGGTGGGCTGTTTGGGCTGGCGGACCTGGCCATGCTGACCTGGCAACGCCACACCACGGTGAACCTGCAACGCCACGCCCAGCAACATGATATCGGGCTGCAACCGCTGCGCATCGCCTGGGGGCATATTCGTAGCCTGGTGGAGCTCAAGCGGGTCATTACCCTGGCCATCGGTGTGAACCTGTTGATCGGCGTGACGCTGGCCACTTCGGCGGCAATGGTCACGGGCCAATACGCGGCCAGCAAGGATGCCTACGCCCTGCTGCAAGGCGCGGGGGCGATGGTTACCCTCGTGATTCTGTTTTACCTGGCGCGCTCATCATTAGGCTTGAAGACCATGGGCGGGTTGTCGTATTCGATGATTGCCGCCGGGGCATTGATTATGGCGATCAGCTCCAATGTGTGGGGCTATGCGCTGGGTTTCCTGCTGGTCAGCGGTTTCGACAAAATGTTCAACGTGTACCTGCGCAGCACACGCCAGCGGGTGATTCCGGTGCAGGACTTCGGCAAGACGGTAGGCGTGATCACCCTGCTCAACAACCTGCCGCAACCGCTGGCGGGCTTGATGGTTGCCGTGCTGGCCGCACCGCTGGGCGCGCAAACGGTGATGCTGCTGCTCACAGCGATCACCCTCTTGATCGGCGTGGCGGTGGCCTCAGGCTGGCACGCCACTGTGAAAGCGGAACTCGATGTCGGGTGACTCGATCAGTTCCTGCTCGGCCGCCCTCACCCGCTCGATCACCTGCGCGACGTCCTTGGCGTCGCCGGTACTGGTAGGCCAGCTTCAGGTAACCCTGGAAGTGCCGCGCCTCGCTTTTCAGCAGGCCGAAGTAGAACTTGCCGAGTTCTTCGTCCAAATGCGGCACCAGCGCTTCGAAACGCTCGCAACTGCGCGCTTCGATAAAGGCGCCGACCACCAGGGTATCCACCAGCTTCACCGGCTCATGGCTGCGCACCACTTTGCGCAAACCCGAGGCATAACGGCTGGCGTGCAGTTGGCGCAGCTCAATCTTGCGCTTTTTCATCAGGCGCATGACCTGCTCGTGGTGCACCAGTTCTTCACGGGCCAGGCGCGACATCATATTGATCAGGTCGACATGGCCGTGGTACTTGGCGATCAGGCTCAGCGCCGTGCTGGCGGCCTTGAATTCGCAATTCTTATGGTCGATCAGCAGCGTTTCCTGGTCGGCCAGCGCCGCCTGGACCCAAGCGTCGGGGGTGCGGCAACCGAGGAATTCGTGGATGTCTGGCAGGTTCATCGGGCTCACGGGCAAAAGGATCACAAAAGGTCGGCGATTATACCGACCACGCCGAAGACCACCAGCCACTGGCCTTGATGTGCATCAACATGACGTGCCGCGCCAGGCAACTATAGTTATTCCAACGCCCGCCCCTTTTGGAGATCCCGACCATGCAAGCCATCCGCAGCATCCTGGTGGTCATCGAGCCCGAGCATTCGGAAAGCCTGGCCCTCAAGCGCGCCAAGCTGATCGCCGGGGTGACCGATGCACACCTGCATTTGCTGGTCTGCGACAAAAAGCATGAGCATTCGGCGCTGTTGAGCCTGCTCAAGGCCGGCTTGCAGGAGGCCGGCTACAGCGTCACCACCGAACAGGCGTGGAACGACAGCCTGCATGAAACCATCATCGACGTGCAGCAGGCCGAAGGCTGTGGCCTGGTGATCAAGCAGCACTTCCCCGACAGCCCGTTGAAAAAAGCACTGCTGACCCCGGCGGATTGGAAGCTGTTGCGTTATTGCCCGACGGCGGTGCTGCTGGTCAAGACCGCCACGCCCTGGGCGGGCCGCGTGATCCTGGCGGCGATTGACGTGGGCAATACCGACGGCGAGCATCGGTCGCTGCATAACTCGATCATTGATCACGGTTTTGACATCGCCAGCCTCGCCAAGGCGCAGTTACATGTGATCAGTGCCCATCCGTCGCCGATGCTGTCGGCCGCGGACCCGACGTTTCAGCTTAAAGAAACCATCGAGGCGCGCTATCGCGAGCAATGCAAGGCATTCCAAGCCGAGTTCGACGTGGATGACAGCCACTTGCATATCGAAGAAGGCCCGGCGGATGTGTTGATTCCTTTTGCAGCGCACAAATACCAGGCAGCCGTCACCATCATCGGCACCGTGGCGCGCAAGGGCTTTCCGGCGCGCTCATCGGCAATACGGCGGAAGTGATCCTCGATGCCGTGGAAAGCGACGTACTGGTGCTCAAACCGCAGACGCTGATGGATCACCTGCAGGAGCTCGCAACCGAGCCCTGACGCTGATCTCCAAAACAATGAAGATCAATAGGTGGGAGCAAGCCCCCACATTCTGGACTTGTGTTGTCAGTCGGCGAGCGCATCTCTCAGGAAACCGGGCGCGATATAGCGCTGGTAATGCGCCTCGGACAGGATAAAAAACTCGCGGTCGATGGCATCGCGCAAGTCCGGCAAGGGCCAGTCGCGAAACTCCGGCAACAGCACCATGCCATAGGCTTGCAGATTGGAAATCACCCGCGCGCCCCGAGCGATCAGTTGGTAGGCCCAGCAGTAAGGCGACTGGTGCGGCACGAAGCGGATCTTGCGCTGCTCCAATTGGCCACGCAGGGTGCCGGGGTCAAAAATTTCCACTTTGCCGGCCATGACCTGCACCAGCAGTTGCTCCAGGCGCAGCCATACTGCGCGCTTTTCTTCTTCGTCATAGCCGTTCCACTGGATCACTTCGTGGTGGAAGCGCTTGCAGCCGCGGCACACCAGATCGCCGTAAACCGTGGAGCACAGGCCGACGCAGGGGGTCTTGATGGTTTGGTTGGGCATAGGGCAACGACACGCAAATCAGCGAAACAGTGCGCCATGTTAGCCCTTTGTCTAAGGTTGATCACCCAGCAAACTTGCCGTGGCAACTTACCTTTAGAAATTTTTTGCCGTAGAATCACCCGGCCTTGTAAGGCGCCAATAATCCGCTGGAAGCTGTTTTCAAAGCGTCACGAGCACAGTCGTTCCTTCAGAACGGTGTTGGCGATGGTTATTACCCGGTAGGTCAATAGCCAACGCCAACCCTCATCAGCTCCGTTCTGCAGGCGTAAAACTTTGAAAGCAGCTTCTGTAAGGAATGCCGGCAGCGCTGGCTTTGCGGCCCAAAAAAGCCCCCGAGCGCATGCGTGCCGTTCATTTCTGGATGAGCGTCCCGTGGGACCACTGATGAGGGTAATAACTGTGCTTGAAGCCTACCGCAAACATATCGAAGAGCGCGCAGCCCTGGGTATCGTTCCCCAGCCGCTTAACGCCGAACAAACCGCAGGCCTGGTCGAGCTGCTGAAAAATCCTCCGGCTGGCGAAGAAGAATTCCTCGTTGACCTGATTACCAACCGCATTCCACCAGGTGTTGACGAAGCTGCCTACGTCAAGGCCGGTTTCCTGTCTGCCCTGGCCAAGGGCGAAGCCACTTCCCCCCTGATCGACAAGAAACGCGCCGTTGAACTGCTTGGCACCATGCAAGGCGGCTACAACATCGTGACCCTGGTCGAGCTGCTGGACGACGCCACGCTTGCGCCTGTCGCCGCCGCCCAACTCAAGCACACCCTGCTGATGTTCGATGCGTTCCACGACGTGGCTGAAAAAGCCCGCAACGGCAACGCACACGCCAAAGCCGTGATCCAGTCCTGGGCTGACGGCGAGTGGTTCCGCAACCGCCCTACCCTGGCCGACAAGATCAGCCTGCGCGTGTTCAAGGTCACCGGCGAAACCAACACCGACGACCTGTCCCCTGCCCCGGACGCCTGGTCCCGCCCTGACATCCCGCTGCACGCCCTCGCCATGCTGAAAATGGCGCGCGAAGGCATCGTGCCGGACGAGCAAGGCAAGACCGGCCCGATGAAGCAGATCGAAGAAATGCGTGGCCAAGGCTTCCCGATCGCCTACGTCGGTGACGTGGTCGGTACGGGTTCGTCGCGTAAATCGGCGACCAACTCGGTACTGTGGTTCTTCGGCGACGACGTGCCTTACGTGCCGAACAAGCGTGCCGGCGGCTTCTGCTTCGGCAGCAAAATCGCTCCGATCTTCTACAACACCATGGAAGATGCGGGCGCTCTGCCGATCGAATTCGACGTGACCAACATGAACATGGGCGACGTGATCGACCTGTACCCACATGCTGGCAAAGTCTGCAAACACGGCACCGATGAAGTCCTGACCACCTTCGAAATGAAGACGCCGGTGCTGCTGGACGAAGTCCGCGCCGGCGGCCGTATCCCGCTGATCATCGGCCGTGGCCTGACCGACAAGGCTCGCGCTGAGCTGGGCCTTGGCCCTACCGACCTGTTCAAGCTGCCTGAAGCGCCTGTCGACACCGGCAAAGGCTTCACCCTGGCGCAGAAAATGGTCGGCAAGGCCTGCGGTCTGCCGGAAGGCAAAGGCGTTCGCCCAGGTACTTACTGCGAACCGAAGATGACCACCGTGGGTTCCCAGGACACCACAGGTCCCATGACCCGTGATGAACTCAAAGACCTGGCGTGCCTGGGCTTCTCGACCGATCTGGTGATGCAGTCCTTCTGCCACACCGCGGCCTATCCAAAGCCGATCGACGTAACCACCCACCACACCCTGCCTGACTTCATCATGACCCGTGGCGGTGTATCGCTGCGTCCAGGCGACGGCATCATCCACAGCTGGCTGAACCGCATGCTGCTGCCGGACACCGTCGGCACCGGTGGTGACTCCCACACCCGCTTCCCGATGGGCATCTCGTTCCCGGCCGGTTCCGGTCTGGTCGCGTTTGCCGCAGCCACTGGCGTGATGCCACTGGACATGCCGGAATCGATCCTGGTTCGCTTCAAAGGCAAGATGAAACCTGGCATCACCCTGCGTGACCTGGTTCATGCGATTCCTTACTACGCGATCCAATCGGGCCTGCTGACCGTAGAGAAAAAGGCAAGAAAAACGCCTTCTCCGGCCGCATCCTGGAAATCGAAGGCCTGAACGACCTGACGCTGGAACAGGCTTTCGAGCTGTCCGACGCCTCGGCCGAACGTTCGGCTGCCGGTTGCACCATCAAGCTGTCCAAAGAGTCCGTCACCGAGTACCTGAACTCCAACATCACCCTGCTGCGCTGGATGATCGGTGAAGGCTACGGCGATGCACGCACCCTGGAACGTCGCGCCCAAGCGATCGAAGCCTGGGTGGCCAACCCTGAGCTGATGGAAGCCGATGCCGACGCCGAATACGCCGAAATCATCGAGATCGACCTGTCGGAAATCAACGAGCCGATCCTCTGCGCACCAAACGACCCGGACGACGCTCGTCTGCTGTCCAGCGTTGCCGGCGAGAAGATCGACGAAGTGTTCATCGGCTCGTGCATGACCAACATCGGTCACTTCCGCGCTGCCGGCAAGTTGCTGGAACAGGTCAAGGGGCAGCTGCCAACCCGTCTGTGGCTGTCGCCGCCGACCAAGATGGACGCTCACCAATTGACCGAAGAAGGCTACTACGGCATCTACGGCAAGGCCGGCGCGCGCATGGAAATGCCGGGCTGCTCGCTGTGCATGGGTAACCAGGCACGTGTTGAGCCGAATTCGACCGTGGTGTCGACATCGACCCGTAACTTCCCGAACCGCCTGGGTGACGGCGCGAACGTCTACCTGGCCTCGGCTGAGCTGGCGGCAGTGGCGTCTACCCTGGGTCGCTTGCCGACTGTCGAAGAGTACATGGGCTACGCAGCGAAACTGGACACCATGGCCAGTGACGTCTACCGCTACCTGAACTTCGACCAGATCGCCGAGTTCCGCAAGATCGCAGCAAGCGCCAATATCCCGGTGATTCAAGCCCTAAGGTGTTGATGTAAAAAAACGCCGCGTATCGCAAGGTACGCGGCGTTTTTTATGCCCGGAATACGGTGTTCACAACACTGAAAGGCAAATGTGGGAGGGGGCTTGCTCCCGATGGCGGTGATTCAGTCATTCATATGTGACTGATACACCGCTATCGGGAGCAAGCCCCCTCCACATTTGGACCTGAACAGTCCTTGAGAACTGTCTCAGACTTCAAGCCATAAACGAATACACCAACGCCGTAATCGCCACCAACCCTACCGCCGTGACAAACACATTGGACGCTTGCCCACGGTACTTGGCCATGGCCGGCACTTTCCGGATGGCGTACATCGGCATCAGGAACAGGATCGAAGCGATAATCGGCCCGCCCAGGGTCTCGATCATCCCCAGGATGCTCGGGTTCAACGTGGCGACAATCCAGCACACCACGAGCATGAAGGCAGCGGTCATGCGGTCCAACGCCTTCGGTGCGGGGCGACGGCCGCTCTTGAGCACCAGGCCCTTGAGGCCTTCGCTGGCACCGATGTAGTGGCCCAGGAACGACTTGGCAATCGCCACGAACGCGATCAACGGCGCAGCAAATGCGATGGTCGGGTTGTTGAAGTGGTTGGCCAGGTACGACAGGATCGACAGGTTCTGCGCCTTCGCTTCGGCCAGTTGCGCGGGCGACAGGGTCAGCACGCAACTGAACACGAAGAACAGCACCATCACCACCATCAGCAGGTGCGCGCGGGACAGGATCTGCGAGCTGCGCTCATCGGCGTGGGCACCGTACTGGCGCTTCTGGTCGACCGCAAAGGCGGAGATGATCGGCGAATGGTTGAACGAAAACACCATCACCGGAATCGCCAGCCACAGCGTATTGAGCAAGGCCGAGGGCGCCGGCACGACACTGGCCGTGCTGAGGATGCCGCCGTTCCAATGCGGCACCAGGTAAACCG
Source organism: Pseudomonas sp. S3_A03 (assembly GCF_054668275.1). NCBI lineage: Bacteria > Pseudomonadati > Pseudomonadota > Gammaproteobacteria > Pseudomonadales > Pseudomonadaceae > Pseudomonas > Pseudomonas sp. S3_A03. The sequence continues at coordinate 871,929 of NZ_CP162753.1, read as the reverse complement.
CCAGGAACAACAGCGCAACGATAAACGGGTACACCATCAGGCTCATGGCCTTGACGATCACCTGCTCACCGCACCGCACCACGGCCAGCAGGCCGAGGATCAGCACGAACGACAGGATCGCCCGTGGCGGCGGCAGGATGTGCAACTGGTGCTCCATGAAGCTACTGACCGTGTTGGTCAACGCCACGCTGTAGATCAGCAGAATCGGGAAAATGGCGAAGAAGTACAGCAAGGTGATCAATGCACCGGCCTTGATGCCAAAGTGCTCCTCTACCACGTCGGTAATGTCGGAACCTTCGCGGCCCGACAGCACGAAACGGGTCAGGCCACGGTGGGCAAAGAACGTCATCGGGAACGCCAGCAGCGCCAGGATCACCAGTGGCCAGAAGCCCCCCAGGCCAGCGTTGATCGGCAGAAACAAGGTACCGGCGCCGATGGCGGTGCCGAACAGGCCGAGCATCCAGGTGGTGTCCTGGCGGCTCCAGCTCGAAAGGGTTGCAGGTGTCGTTGCATAGCGTTCGTCGACGCTATTGGCCTGATCATTCATCCGGTCGGATCTCCGCATTTACACGGCCGGGACGAGTCAGAAAAACCTGACAGGCAGCGCCCCGACCATAGAAGGGGCCGGATTGTCCGGGATTCTCGTGAATAAGCAAAGACTTAGCTGAGGAACGGTTAGCCGGTGCAGATGTCGGAATAAGCCATGCGTGACACTGGAAAGCGTCGCCGTAGCCCGTAGGAAATGCCCTTACTGCTGTTGACAGTCACTTCTGCGCGCCCGCATGATCGGCCCATGATGCCTATTCAGTTGAACCTCACCCGTACCACCACCACGACCGCTTATGGCGGGTCTCGCGGTGGCTGTGGGTGCTTGAGCTAAACACTTCACGGATACACCCCAAGGCCCCGCCAGCAATGGACGGGGCCTTTTTATTGCTCCGTCCACCTGGCCTTCGCAAGGAGCAACACCATGGCTGACGCCCTGCTTATCATCGACATGCAAACCGGCTTGTACGATGGCCCGGACAAACCCTTCGAACGCGAACGCGTGCTGGGCGCCATCAACGGCTTGATCCAGCGTGCCCGTGCAGCCGCCGCGCCGATCTTCGTGGCGCGCCATACCGGCCCTGTCGGGTCACCGCTTGAGGCCGGCAGCCGGCCGTGGCAGCTGTGGCACGAACTGGACGTTGATGCAGCCCGCGACCACCTGTTCAATAAAACCCGCCCCGGCTGCTTCCTGGGCACCGATCTGGCACGGCAACTTCACACCGCAAACGTGAAGGAGCTGGTGATCGCAGGCATGAAAACCCAGTTCTGCATCGACACCACGTGCCGCGTAGCGGTAGAGCTGGGCTTTTCGGTGGTCCTTGCCGAAGATGCCCACACTTGCATGGACACGCCGACGCTGAAGGCAGAGGCGATTGTCGAGCATCACAACGCCACGTTGGCCGGCGCGTTTGTGAAGCGAGTAAGGGCGGCGAACGTAGCGTTCCGATGAACTGGGCGGGGTGGAAATTTTCCACCCCAACTAAACGATTCAGCCTACACATCCCGCATACTCTCTCCTCCAACCCCAAGGAAGATCCGTCCGATGACCCCTACCGTCCTGGTCCTGGTTGAAACCATCAACGACTACCTGCCGATCATCGAGAGCAATGACTTTCATGTGATCCTGGCACCGACGCCCGCCGAACGCGCCCAGGCCATCAAGGCCCACGGCGGCCAGATCAAGGCCGTGCTGACCCGCGGCCCCCTGGGTTTATACGCCGAGGAAATCGCCGCGCTGCCGCTGCTGGAGATCATCTGCGTGATCGGTGCCGGGTATGAACACGTAGACCTGCAGGCCGCCAGCAATCGCGGGATCGTGGTCACCAACGGTGCCGGAGTGAACGCGCCATCGGTGGCGGACCACGCGATGGCGCTGTTGCTGGCGCTGGTACGTGGTATCCCGCAGACCGACGCAGCCGTACGGCGCAGCGAATGGCCCAAAGTGATGCGCCCGTCCCTGGGCGGCAAGCAACTGGGCATTCTGGGCTTGGGCGCCGTGGGCCTGGAGATCGCCAAGCGCGCGGCCCTCGGGTTCGGCATGCAGGTGAGTTATCACAACCGCCAGCCACGCGATGACGTGGACTACACCTACTGCGCCACCGCCGTGGAACTGGCACGCACCTCGGACTTCCTGATCCTGGCCACGCCCGGCGGCGCCGGCACGCGCCACCTGATTGATCGCAACGCCCTCGACGCGCTGGGACCGAACGGTTACCTGGTCAATATCGGCCGTGGCAGCGTCGTGGTCACCGCCGACCTGATCACCGCCCTTGAGCAACGCCGCATCGGTGGCGCCGCACTGGATGTGTTCGACGACGAGCCGAAGGTGCCCGACGCCCTCAAGCGCCTCCCCAACACCGTACTCACCTCGCACGTTGCCGGGCTGTCGCCCGAAGCCGCCCATGACACCGTGCAGCGCGTGGCCGACAACCTGGTGGAGTTCTTCGCCGGTCGCGCGGTGCTTACGCCGGTCACCCTGCCCCCGCCCGCAAAATGACCGATCAGGCACGCTGATCATCATTTAACACGCTAACCTATTAAGCCGCCCCGACCTTGTCGGTGGGCGGTTGTGCGCATTAGATTAGCCAATAGTCCAAGGCCTTAAAAATAAGCAGAAGGGATAAGCATGGCGCTGAACGACCAATCGACCCAGATTCGACCCGGTGAAGAACTGGCTGCCAGCCTGATCGATCCCTACCTCAAGGCCCATATCCCCGGCCTGAGCGGCACGCCGACCATCAGCCAATTCCCTGGCGGCGCGTCCAACCTGACTTACCTGCTGGAATACCCCGGCCAGGAATTCGTGCTGCGCCGCCCGCCCTTCGGCCACAAGGCCAAGTCCGCCCACGACATGGGCCGCGAATACCGCATTCTCAACCAGCTCAAAGATGGCTTCCCGTATTGCCCCAAAGCCTATGTGCACTGCACCGACGAGTCGGTGATCGGCGCCGAGTTTTATGTGATGGAGCGCGTCAATGGCATCATCCTGCGCTCCGACCTCCCGGCCGAACTGGGACTTGATGCCACCAGGACCGAGGCGCTGTGCAAGAGCTTTATCGACAAATTCGTCGAACTGCATCGGGTCGACTACAGCGCCTGCGGCCTAGCCGACCTGGGCAAGCCCGAGGGCTACGTGGCGCGCCAGATCCGTGGCTGGAGCGAGCGCTATGAAAAAGCCCTGACCCCCGACGCGCCGAAATGGGAGGCGGTACGCGCCTGGCTCCACGACAAGATGCCGGCCGATCACCCCACCTCCAGCATCGTGCACAACGACTACCGCTTCGACAACGTGATCCTCGACCCGCACAACCCGATGCAGATCATCGGCGTACTGGACTGGGAACTCACCACCCTCGGCGATCCGCTGATGGACCTGGGTAACACCCTCGCCTACTGGATCGAGGCAGCGGACCCCGCGCCGGTGCAACTGATGCGTCGCCAACCGAGCAACGCCCCCGGCATGCTCACCCGCCGCGAATTTGTCGACTATTACGCCGAACGCTCGGGCATCCGGGTCGACAACTTCGACTTCTACTACACCTACGGCCTGTTCCGCCTGGCGGGCATCGTGCAGCAGATCTACTACCGCTTCTTCCATGGCCAGACCCAGGACAAACGCTTTGCGCAGTTCATTCAGATGAACAAGCTGCTGGAGCAGATGAGCCTGAACGTTATCGGTAAATCAGCCCTTTAAGGAATTCCCATGTCCAAGACTCACTTGTTCGATCTCGACGGCAAAATTGCATTCGTGTCCGGCGCCAGCCGTGGCATCGGTGAGGCCATCGCCAAGTTGCTGGCCCAGCAAGGCGCCCATGTGATCGTCTCCAGCCGCAAGCTGGAAGGCTGCCAACACGTCGCCGACGCGATCATCGCCGCTGGCGGCAAGGCCACGGCCGTGGCCTGCCATATCGGTGAAATGGAGCAGATCAGCCAAGTGTTCGCCGGCATCCGCGAGCAATTCGGCCGCCTGGATATCCTGGTCAACAACGCCGCCACCAACCCGCAGTTCTGCAACGTGCTGGACACCGACCTGGGTGCGTTCCAGAAGACCGTCGACGTGAACATCCGCGGCTACTTCTTCATGTCGGTGGAAGCCGGCAAGCTGATGCGCGAGAACGGCGGCGGCAGCATCATCAACGTGGCCTCAATCAACGGCATCTCGCCGGGCGTATTCCAGGGCATCTACTCGGTGACCAAGGCCGCCGTGATCAACATGACCAAGGTGTTCGCCAAGGAATGCGCCGAGTTCGGTATTCGTTGCAACGCCCTGCTGCCGGGCCTGACCGATACCAAGTTCGCCTCGGCGTTGGTGAAGAACGACGCGATCCTGAAAATGGCCCTGGCGCAGATCCCGCTCAAGCGCGTGGCCGACCCAAGCGAGATGGCCGGTGCGGTGCTGTTCCTGGCCAGTGATGCGTCCAGCTACACCACCGGCGTGTCGCTGAATGTGGACGGTGGTTTCCTGTCCTGACAGCGCCTGGGTTTGCTCAGATCGATTTGCGGGTAACCTTGGCGCAGATCGATCTGCCTCAGGATGAAACATGGAATTGCACATCGTCATCAGCGGCCGCAAGGACCTGGCTGCCCAGCTTTATCAACAGTTGCGCGAAGCCATCGCCACCGGGCGACTGTGTGCGGGCGCGCAACTGCCGCCGAGCCGGCTGCTCGCCGAGCAATTGGGCATCTCGCGCAAAACCGTATCCGATACCTACGCCACCTTGACTTACGAAGGCCTGCTGGTTGGCAGGATCGGCCGCGGCACCTTCGTCAATGCGTGGGCGCCGCAGCCTGGTCGCGTGCAAACCGCCACCGACCTGGCCTGCGCCGATAACCTGGCGAAATGGGCCGCACTGCCCTCGCCCATGCGCCACCCCACCCGCGACAGCATCTTGCGCTACGAATTTATCGGCGGCGCCACCAGCCGCCACCAGTTCCCCCAGGATGAATGGCGCCGCTGCACCCAGGACGCGCTGCGCCGTATCGCGCAAAACAGCGGTTTCTACAGCCAGCCCGAAGGCCTGCCGGCGCTGCGCAGTGCGATTGCCGGGCATATCGCGTTTTCCCGGGGAGTCAAATGCCGCGACAGCGACATCGTGGTCACCAACGGCGCGCAGCAGGCATTGGACCTGCTCGCCCGCGTCGTGCTTGAGCCGGGCAGCATCGTCGCCATGGAAGACCCCGGCTACAGCCCGGCGCGTCAGTTGTTCATGGCAATGGGCGCCCGCGTTGCCAGCGTGCCGGTGGATGCCCAGGGCATCCGGGTCGAGCAGATTCCCGAGGGCGCGCGGCTGATCTACGTGACACCGTCCCACCAGTTCCCCCTCGGCATGCCCATGAGCCCGGCGCGCCGCGAAGCGTTGCTGGCGCGTGCGTTCGAACTGGGGGCGATCATCATTGAGGACGATTACGACAGCGAATTTCGCTACGAAGGCCGGCCCACCGACTCCCTGCAAAGCATGGACACGCGCGGCGCAGTTGCATACGTGGGCACTTTCTCCAAGACCCTGCTGCCCGAGTTGCGCCTGGGCTACCTGGTACTGCCACCGGCGATATACCCCGCGGTGCTCAAGGCCAAGCAATTGACCGACCAACACAGCTCTACCCTGGCGCAGTGGGCGCTGGCCAAGTTCATCAGCGAGGGCTACCTGCTCAAGCACATCCGGCGCTGCCACACGGTGTATGCCGGGCGCCGCGAACGCATCCTGCAACGCCTGGCGGGCGATTTGTCGCCGTGGTTCGAAGCGGTGCCCAGCGTGGCCGGGTTCCACATGGCGGCCTTGTGCAAGGTGCCGGTGAATATCCCGCTGCTCAGAGAACGGGCGCGCCAAGTGGACGTCGGCTTGTACCCGCTGGATGTGTTCTTCCAGGACGCGCCGGTGCGCCAGGGTTTGATCATCGGGTTTGGGGCCATCGAGACCCTCGATATCGACCCGGCGCTGGACAAGGTGCGCGATATCCTCCAGCAGATTGGCTAGGGGTTTTTTCAGAAATGTGGGTGGGGGCTAAATGCGGGAGCAAGCCCCCTCCCACAGTTTTAACCGCCTTCAGTCACCGACTCACGGGCGTTTGAACTGGCGCCGCAGGTCTTCAATGACTGGCCGGCACACGCAGCCTTGCAAGTGATCATTGACCATCCCCATCGCCTGCATCAGCGCATACATCGTGGTTGGCCCCACATAAGTCCAGCCGCGCTTCTTCAAGGCCTTCGACAACCGCACCGACGCCGGCGACGTCGGGTTTGCCGCCCAATAAGCCAGGTCCACCACCGCCGGGCGCTCATCCTCAGCGGGTTCGAACGCCCACAACCACCGCGCCAGCGAGCCGGTTTCAGCCACCAACTCACAGGCACGGCGCGCATTGTTGACGGCGGACACGATCTTCGCCCGATTGCGCACAATGCCCGGGTCTTGCATCAGCCGCTCGATATCCGCCTCGCCATACTGCGCTACCTGGCGAAAATCAAAGCCATCGAATGCACGTCGAAAACGCTCGCGCTTGCGCAGGATGGTGATCCACGCCATGCCCGCCTGGAAACCTTCCAGGCAAATCTTCTCGTACAGCTGGATATCGTCCGCCACCGGCACGCCCCACTCGTGGTCGTGGTAGTGCGGGTATTCGGGCGCCGAGGTGCGCCAGGTGCAATGGCTGCGTCCTGCCGCGTCGGTAGTCAGTCCTGGTGTGTCCATCCCTCACCTCATGAGCCGAGGGGCGGATGATAAGCGAAAATTTTTGCACCCCGCCAACCGCTCAAGCATCGCCCTCGGCGAACCACTGGTCAGACCGGGACCCGCCAGCCGACGAATAATCGCTTGTTATTTCAAAAATACCTGGCCTAGACTGGCCACGCACTGGACTTACCGGTATGACCAATAACAATTAAGCCCTGGAACCACCAGGGCACCGAATAGAGATCCCTCCCATGCTCAGATGGTGCTCGCGTTCGATTTTCCTCCAAGTCGTCATTGGCCTGATGCTCGGCATCGCCTGCGGCCTGGCCCTTCCCGAATTTTCCTCGCAACTCAAACCTTTGGGTGACGGCTTTATCAAGCTGATCAAAATGCTAATTGGCCTGATCGTGTTCTGCGTGGTGGTCAGCGGTATTTCCGGCGCCGGCGACCTGAAGAAAGTCGGGCGCATCGGCCTCAAGTCGGTGATCTACTTTGAAGTGCTCACCACCATTGCGCTGGTGATCGGCCTGGTCATGGCGTTCAGCACCGGTATCGGCCAGGGCGCCAATATCCATCTGGAGCAACTCTCCTCCGCCGGCCTGAATGAACTGGCCGACAAGGGCCAGCACATCAAGGGCACCAGCCAGTTCCTGATGGACCTGATCCCCAACTCGGTGATCGGCGCCTTTGCCGACAACAACGTGTTGCAAGTGCTGCTGTTCTCGGTGCTGTTCGGCAGTGCGCTGAACCTGGTGGGCGAAGCGGCCTCGGGCATCACGCGACTGATCAATGAGCTGAGCCATGTGATTTTCCGCATCATGGGCATGATCGTGCGCCTGGCGCCTATCGGCGTGTTCGGCGCGATCGCCTTCACCACCAGCACCTACGGCCTCGATTCGCTGCAACACCTGGGCAGCCTGGTGGGTTTGTTCTACCTGACCTGCTTCGCTTTCGTCGCGCTGATCCTCGGCGTGGTGATGCGCGTGTCGGGGCTGCGCATGCTGCCACTGCTCAAGTACTTGCGCGAAGAACTGCTGATCGTCATGGGCACCGCCTCCTCCGATGCGGTACTGCCGCAGGTCATGCGCAAGCTCGAACACCTGGGTATCGGCAGCTCGACCGTGGGCCTGGTGATTCCGACGGGATATTCGTTCAACCTGGACGGTTTCTCGATCTACCTGACCCTGGCCATCGTATTTATTGCCAACGCCACCGGCACGCCGCTGTCGATGACCGACCTGCTGACCATCCTGCTGGTGTCGCTGATCACCTCCAAGGGCGCCCACGGCATTCCCGGTTCGGCGCTGGTGATTCTGGCGGCGACGCTCACCGCGATCCCGGCGATTCCGGTGGTGGGCCTGGTGCTGGTGCTGGCGGTGGACTGGTTCATGGGTATCGGCCGCGCATTGACCAACCTGATCGGCAACTGCGTGGCCACCGTGGCGATTGCGCGCTGGGAAAAAGACATCGATATCCAGCGCGCCAACAAAGTGCTCGACGGCCAGCAAGGGTACGCCTTCCAGGCCAAGAAGCCGGTATTGCCGGCGCATCAGGAGTTCTGAAGCAATTCGATAAGCACCACAAATCAACGGTGGGAGGGGCTTGCTCCCTCCCACGCTGGACCTTCCTCGTATCGAATAATGGGTTTGCAGCTTAAGGAGCATACGACGTGATCAGCACCTCAACCGTCGTCAATTCAGTGGTAGAAAAACTGCGCGCCGCGCTCAAGCGGGGCCAGTGGCGGCGGGGTGAAATGCTGCCCGGCCAACGTGAGCTGGCCGAACAGATGGGCATCAGCCGCCCCAGCCTGCGCGAGGCGGTGATCGTGCTGGAAACCCTTGGCCTGGTGCGCTCCATGCCCGGCAAAGGCGTGGTGGTGCTCGAAACCAGCGTCAGCGAACCGCAATCGAGCGACGCCGTGGCGCATGCCAGCCTCGAAGATATTCTGCAACTGCGCTACACCCTGGAGCCATTCATTGTCGGCCTGGTGGCCCAGACCATCAGCAGCAAGGATGTCGGCCAACTGCGCCTGACCCTGATGGACATGCGCGAGGCCCTGGAGGCTGGTGATGCCGAAGCCGGGATGAACGCCTACATCGGCTTCCACGAAGAGCTGTTTGCCCTCACCTCCAACCCGATCTTCCAGAACGTGGTGCAACAGACCCGCGACGCCCTCAAGCAAAGCGCCCAAGTGCTGCGCAATTCCCCCGAACACCTGGCCGAACGCCTACAGGAAAACGAAGCGGTAGTACGCGCCATACGCAACAAGAACAGTGCCTTGGCCAGCGCCGAGATGCGTCGGCACATCCTCCAGGAAGGCCTGCGCATGGGCATCGCCCTGAACATCCCGGACGACCATCTGGGCAGCTGATTTTTTGGAGACGACCATGACCGTCCACGCTCTGCAACGCGAGCCTTTCCTCCCTGCCCTGCGCCTGGTGGCCGGTAAAAAGCCTTCAGTGGATGACATCTACCCACGGCTGTTCGACGCGATCCTTGAACAACGCATCGCGCCGGCCAGCCGTTTTACCGAGGAAAGCCTGGGTGAAACCTTCGGCGTGAGTCGCAGCGTGATCCGCCGGGTGTTGGCCAAGCTGTCCCATCAGCAGGTAATCATCCTGCGCCCCAATCAACGCGCCCAGGTGGCGGCGCCGGATACCCAACAAACCCGGCAGATTCTCGAAGCACGGCGCATGACCGAAATCACCGTGGTGCAGCTGGCGTGCGCCCAGGCCACACCCGCACACATTCGCCAGTTGCGCGAACTGATCGCGTGCGAACGCGATTGCATAGAACGCGACCAGCGTGGGCCGGCGATTCGTTTGTCGGGGAATTTCACCTGCATTTGGCGTCGATCGCCGGCAATGGCCCACTGGCCCAGTTCCTGAACAGCCTGGTGCCGTTGACGTCGTTGGTCATTGCCCAATATGAAGCGAAAGCCTGCACGTATTGCGCGTGGCAGGAGCATGTGGCGATTGTGGACGCGATTGAGCATCGGGACTCAACCACCGCAGTGGCGTTGATGACCCAACACCTGGACCACCTGGAAAGCAAATTACTGAAACACCACTGACCTCCAGACTATAAGGTGGTCCAAATGTGGGAGGGGCGGTGCGACGATTCGACTTGCTCCCCGATAGCAGGGTGTCAGTCAACCTCTTCGGTACTGACCCACTGCTATCGGGAGCAAGCCCCCTCCCACACTGAACCTTCAGCGCTTGATAAATAGTGTTCCAACAAAAAGCCCCCGCCTCTTACGAGACGGGGGCTTTTGGTTTAGCCGCTAAATCAAGCCGGTTGCAGTACCGACTGACCGCTCAACGCCAGGTCCAGCAGTTCACGGTTGGCGACCGCATACATGGCGTAGTCCGTGCCGACCGCGGCACGGATTTCCACCATCATGGCGCGCCAGCGATCGGCCATGTCCTGGTGCTGCTCAAGCCACAGGGCCACGCGGGCTTCCATGTCTTGTGGCGCATCGGCCATTTGCAGTACCGAGATGGTGATCGCGCGTTGCTGCCAGTCCACATCGTCACGGAACGCTTCGCGCGCCTGGGCCTGCCAGTTGTTGGCCACGGGCAGATCACTGATCTGCTGCAGGTACCACGGCAAGTCCAAAGCGCTGCCGACGGCGAAATAAGCCTTGGCCACTTCGGCGGCGTCATGCCCGGTCACGTCGGCGGCTTCGATGATCGGCAGCAAGGTGTACAGGTGGGTGGTACCTGCAACCATGCGCGCCAACAACTCCGGTACGCCGGCCTGGGTGTAGGCCTGGTAGCGGTTCTGCCAGCCTTCACGGGTCGGGCCTTCCAGCAACTCGTCGAGCTTGAGCCCCAGCGCGGCCAGGTGCGGACCGAAGTGCGCGGTGTCACGGCCAGCATCCTGCTCGTTGCGACGGCTGCGCAGGAACCAGCGCGTAGCACGACGGCCCAGGCGCATCAGCTCGTCCATCAGCTCCAATTGCACGTCTGCCGAAACCTGGTGGTCCAGGGCTTCGATCTGACGGAACCAGTGCGGGAGGTGGAAGATGTCGCGCACGATCACATATGCGCCCGCCACGTTCGCCGGGCTCATGCCGGTCGACTCTTTGAGTCGCTGAACGAAGGTGATGCCCATGTGGTTGACCAGGTCGTTGGCGATCTGGGTGCTGACGATCTCGCGCTTCAAACGATGGCGACGCATGGCTTCGCCGAATTTCGCCACCAGGCTCGGTGGGAACGCGGTTTCCATATCACGGGTGAGGTAGTCGTCATCCGGTACCAGCGACTTGAGCAACGCTTCCTTGAGGTCGATCTTGCTGTACGAGATCAGTACCGACAGCTCCGGACGGGTCAGGCCCTTGCCGGCGGAGGCGCGCTCGGCCAACTGGTCTTCAGTCGGCAGGTACTCAATGGCCCGGTCCAGCTTGCCACGGCCTTCCAGATCGCTCATCAGGCGCTTGTACTCGGCAGCTCGCTCGTAAGCCTTGCGGGCAGCCAGGGACAGGGCCTGGGTTTGCTTGTAGTTGTTGCCCAACACCAGGCTGCCGACTTCGTCGGTCATGCTCGCCAGCAACTGGTTGCGTTGCTTGTCGGTCATGTCACCGGCCTGCACCACTTCGTTGAGCAGGATCTTGATGTTCACTTCGTGGTCGGAGCAGTCCACGCCACCGGCGTTGTCGATGAAGTCGGTGTTGGAGCCGCCGCCATTGAGGCCGAATTCCACGCGACCCAGCTGGGTCATGCCGAGGTTGCCGCCCTCGCCCACCACCTTGCAGCGCAGCTCGTTGCCGTTGACGCGCAACGCATCGTTAGCCTTGTCGCCCACATCGGCGTGGCTCTCGGTGCTGGCCTTGACATAGGTGCCGATGCCGCCGTTCCACAACAGGTCCACCGGCGCCTTGAGCAAGGCGTTCAGCAGTTCGGTCGGGGTCAGCTTGTCGGCCTGGATGTCGAAGCGTTCTTTCATCTGTGGCGAGATGGCAATGCTCTTCGCGCTACGCGAGAAGATACCGCCACCTTCGGACATGATGCTGGTGTCGTAGTCGGTCCAGGCCGAACGCGGCAGCTCGAACATGCGCTGGCGCTCGACGAAGCTGGTGGCCGGGTTCGGGTTCGGGTCGATGAAGATATGCAGGTGGTTGAAGGCCGCGACCAGTTGCAGCTTGTCGGACATCAGCAAGCCGTTACCGAACACGTCGCCGGCCATATCGCCGACGCCGACCACCGTGATGCTGTCTTCCTGCACGTTGATGCCGCGCTCACGGAAGTGACGCTGCACACCCACCCACGCGCCCTTGGCGGTGATGCCCATCTTCTTGTGGTCGTAACCGGCGGAACCGCCGGAGGCGAACGCGTCGCCCAGCCAGAAGCCGTAGTCGATAGCGATGCCGTTGGCGATGTCGGAGAAGGTCGCAGTGCCCTTGTCCGCCGCCACCACCAGGTACGGGTCATCGTCGTCATGACGCACGACGTTGGCCGGTGGCACCAGGGCGCCGTCCTTCAGGTTGTCGGTGATGTCCAACAGGCCGGAAATGAAGATGCGGTAGCACGCGATGCCCTCGGCCGCGATCTCGTCCCGGCTGCCGCCCAACGGCAGGCGACGCGGCAGGAAGCCGCCCTTGGCGCCCACCGGCACGATCACCGAGTTCTTCACTTGCTGGGCTTTTACCAGGCCCAATACTTCGGTGCGGAAATCTTCTTCACGGTCGGACCAGCGCAGGCCGCCCCGCGCCACGTTACCGAAGCGCAGGTGCACGCCTTCAACTCGTGGCGAGTACACAAAGATTTCAAACTTCGGCACCGGCTTGGGCAGCTCGGGGATGGCACGCGGGTCGAACTTGAAGCTGAAGTACGACTTGTTCTGGCCGTTGGCGTCGGTCTGATAGAAGTTGGTGCGCAGGGTGGCCTTGATCAGGTCCAGGTAGCGCCGCAGGATGCGGTCCTCGTTGAGCACCTGAACGTCGTCCAGGGCGCTGAGGATCGCTTGCTCCAGGCGTTGCTGCTTGTCTTCCAGGTCATCGGCGGTGAGCTTGCGCGCCAGGTAGAAACGGGTCTTGAACAACCGGGTCAACTCGCGGGCGATGTCGGTGTGGTTGTTCAGGGTGCTGGCGATGTAACCGAGGTCGAAGCCCAGGCGGATCTGCTTGAGGTAACGCGCATAGGCACGCAGCAGCGCGACGTCGCGCCATGGCAGGCCGGCGGTGAGTACCAGGCGGTTGAACGCATCGTTCTCGGCATCGCCATGCACGATATGCACGAACGCGTCCTGCAAGGTGTCGTTGAGCTGCTGGATATCCAGGTTCACGCCTTCGGCGGCGATGAACGCAAAGTCATGGATCCAGAACTCGCGGCCATTGGCGTGGCGCAGGCGATACGGGAACTCGCCCAGCACGCGCAAACCGAGGTTTTCCAGGATCGGCAGCACGTCGGACAGCGCCAGCGGCGTGTCGGCGTGGTAGAGCTTGCAATGCAGCTCACGCTGGCCGGAGACCTGGCCAAGCGGCTGGTAGAAGCTCATCACCAGTGGGTTGGCTTCGGTCAGGCTGAGCAGGTGCTGCATGTCGACCACCGCCGAATGCGCGGCGAAACGCTCGCGGTAACCGGCGGGAAAGCCTTTCGGGAAGTCCGCCAGCACGTTGGTGCCGTGGGCTTCGCCGAAGCTCTCCACCACCAGGCTGGAGTAGTCGTCCTGCCAGCTGCGGCAGGCCTGTACCACTTCTTTTTCCAGTTGCAGCGGGTCGATATCGAGGCGGTTCTTCGGGTCTACCCGCAGAATCAGCTGGACCCGGGCCAGCACGGATTCGGAGAAGAAGGTCCAGAACTCGCAGTCCGAGGCTTTCAGGCGATCCATCAGCACTTGCTGGATCTTCTGGCGCACTTCGGTGGAATAGATGTCGCGCGGCACATAGGCCAGGCAGTAGCAGAAACGCCCGTACGGGTCTTTGCGCAGGAACACGCGGATCTTATTGCGTTCCTGGATCTGCACAATCGACATCACGGTGCTGAACAGCTCGTCGACCGGGGTCTGGAACAGGTCATCCCGCGGCAGCACTTCAACGACTTGTGCAAGCTCCTTGCCCAAGTGCGCCTTGGCCTGGAAGCCCGAGCGGCGTTCGATCTCGGCGACCTTGCGGCGGATGTACGGAATAACCCGCACGCTTTCGCCATACACCGACGAGGTGTACAGGCCCATGAAGCGGCATTCCTTGACGACCTTGCCGTCGGCGTCAATCTCGCGGATCGACACGTAGTCCGGGTAGGCCGGGCGGTGCACGCGGCTTGGGTGCGCGGCCTTGGCGAACGACAGCACGGTCGGTTCACGCAGGTACGACACGGCGTAGTCTTCGATGCGCAGGTCATCGGCGGTGAGGCCGGCGCGCAGCAGCTTGGTCAGACCGAGGAACGAGCCGGCGTCATATTCGATATGACCGCCGTCCGCCTCGTCACGTACCACGAATTCTTCATAGCCAAGGAAGGTGAAGTGGTTGCCCACCAGCCATTCCAGGAAGTTCTTGATCTCGGCTTTTTCTTCGCCGTCGATGCTGAACCGGCTGGCGTCGATCCCGGCGAGCAGGTCCTGGACCTTGGCTTTCATCGGCTCGAAATCGGCCACCGCCACGCGCACTTCGCCCAATACCTGTTCGAGTTCCTTGCTCAACACGCTCAACTCGGCGGTGTTGGCGCAGCGGTCGATTTCCAGGTACATCAGCGATTCTTGCTCGATGCCTTCGCCCTGGGTGCCTTTTGGCAGGACTTCCAGCAACTCGCCCTTCTTGCCACGGCGCACGCTGAGTACGGTGGTTTGCAGGGTATGGATGCTGTAGCCACGGCGATTCAGCTCGGTGCGTACCGAGTCCACCAGGAATGGCAGGTCATGGTGCAGCACTTCGACCGCGGTGTGGGTCGACTGCCAGCCATGACGTTCGTAATCGGGGTTGTAGACCCGCACTTGCGGTTGGGTGTGATCAAAGCGCTCAAGCAGGCGCCAGGCAGACAGGGTGCAACCGGCCAGGTCGGAAAGGCGACGCTGGGTCAGTTCGTCCAGGGAAATGATGCCGAAGAATTGTTCAGCGAACAGCGCCACTTGTGGCAGTGCCTGTTCACTGATGTGCTGCGCCAGTGCCGCTTGCAGTTGATGCTGGAAGTCGGCCTTGCTGGCTGCGGTGAAGAACGCCATCTGTGGTACTCCGCTTGGGCTTGTTATTGATGGAAGCGTCGCGTGTTATCCCCTTGCGGGGAGACCGTCAGCTCTGATCGCTGGTAGCCAGTTAAGCACCATAAACGAATCAGGGTGACAGGTGGGTGAAGCTGGACAGGACAGTCAGGTCACATACAACTTCCATAAGATGCGCACCTTGCCGGGTGACGGTACGACGGGCAGGTCAGGCGCCTGGAACGTGCACATCCGTTGCGCAGCTTAACGAGTGTAGAAGCCCTGCTCTTGCAGCGCTGCGACATATTCGGTCATCGGTAAGCAGGCTAGGGGTTGCGACGGGTGCAACCTGGGATTTGCGGCGGATAAACAGGCAATTTTCAAACCCGCGAGTATCGAAAATGACTGGTTTGGCCCGTAAGGTCATGCCCCGGTTGTGACAGGGCATGCAGCGAAAAATTCGCCGCAATGGCACAATTACCCCGCGCAACGCCCTACCCCACACAGGATTCCCCATGCTGCAGCTGAAAACCGACGCCCTGATGGCCACCCCGTGCGACGAAGAAGAAGACAACATGGCCATGCTCTGCTGCCACGGTAAAAACGGCGAGATGTTCATGCTCAGCCGTTACCCTGATGAAGATGAGGTTGAGCTGACCTGGGATTACGAGCCGTCAACCCTGGATGGGCTGAAAGTCACCTTGAGTGACACCACCCTGGTGATTGAGCTGGCGGCGGGCGATGCCGATGCGCTGGGTGGCAAGGACCAGTTGGCGATCACCCACGCCACGGCTGCCTCCGACCTGGCCGAGGTAGAGACAACCCTGCGAAACATCCTCAACGGAACCGGCACCTTCACCCGGACCTAAGCTGCACCAACGATCAAATGTGGGAGGGGCTTGCTCCCGATAGCAGTGTGTCAGTCAGCTTATTTGTAGCTGATACACCGCTATCGGGAGCAAGCCCCCCCCCACATTGATCGTGCTCCTACACAAAATTCCTACAAGTTTTGCCAAAAATACCCGTCACTCCGTTAGTCGCCTTACCCCGCGATGCATTAAAGTAAGCGCCCCAGGCCGGTGTTTTTTCCCTGACACCCAGGCTCATCTTTCCAGGGAACCGTCATCGATGGAACATCGTGAAGCGCTGCTTGCGCTGCGAACCTTTCTTTCTACGCAGATTCTCGGCCAGGAAAAACTCATCGATCGCCTGCTGATCGCCCTGCTCGCCGACGGCCATATGCTGGTAGAAGGCGCGCCGGGGCTGGCCAAGACCAAAGCCATCAAAGAGCTGGCCGAGGGCATCGAAGCGCAGTTTCATCGTATCCAGTTCACCCCCGACCTGTTGCCCGCCGACATCACCGGCACGGAGATCTATCGCCCGGAAACCGGCAGCTTTGTGTTCCAACAGGGGCCGATCTTCCACAACCTGGTGCTGGCGGACGAAATCAACCGCGCGCCGGCCAAGGTGCAATCGGCACTGCTCGAGGCCATGGCCGAGCGCCAGGTCAGTGTGGGGCGCAGCACCTATGACCTGTCGCCGCTGTTCCTGGTGATGGCCACGCAAAACCCTATCGAACAGGAAGGCACCTACCCGCTGCCCGAAGCGCAGCTCGACCGTTTCCTGATGCACGTCAAGATTGGTTTCCCGGACGCGGCCGTGGAGCGGCGCATCCTGCAACAAGCCCGTGGCGAAGCGCTCAACGGCGAAACCAAGCCCGAGCGCCGCGTCAGCCAGCAGGCAATCTTCGCCGCGCGCAAGGAAATCCTCGGCCTGTACATGGCCGATGCGGTGGAGGAATACCTGGTGCAACTGGTCATGGCCACGCGCACCCCGGCCAAGTTCGACCCGGAGATGGCCGAGTGGATCGCCTATGGTGCAAGCCCCAGGGGTTCCATCGCCCTGGACCGTTGCGCGCGCGCCCACGCCTGGCTGGCCGGGCGTGACTTCGTGAGCCCGGAAGATATCCAGGCCGTGCTGTTCGACGTGCTGCGCCACCGCATTATCCTATCGTTCGAGGCCGAAGCCGCCGGCATTGACCAGGACCGCGTGGTGCAACGCATTCTCGACGTCGTTGCCGTCGCTTGAAGCCGATGAACGCCAGCGATGGTATCCGCGTCACGCTCAGTGAGTTGATTGAGATGCGCCACCGCGTGCGCGAAGTGCAGCTGTTTTCCACGCCCAGTCAGCGCAGCCCATTGATCGGCCTGCACCACTCCAAGCTGCGTGGGCGCGGGGTCGACTTCGACCAAGTGCGCGTGTACCAGGCCGGCGACGATGTGCGCACCATCGACTGGCGGGTCACCGCACGTACCCAGGAGCCGCATACCAAGCTGTTCCACGAAGAGCGTGAACGCCCGATTTTCATCATGGTCGAGCAAAGCTGCCGGCTGTTTTTCGGTTCGGGGCAGATGTTCAAATCCGTGCTCGCGGCCCAGGCGGCCAGCCTGATCGGCTGGGCGGCGCTGGGGCATAACGACCGGGTCGGCGGGTTGGTGTTCGGCGACAACGAGCACTACGAAATCAAACCGCGACGCAGTAAACAAAGCCTGTTGCAACTACTGAACCGCCTGGTGCGGGTCAACCAGAGCCTCAACACCGAAAGCCGCCCGGAAGCCGACGCCCTGGGTATGGCCCTGCGCCGTGGCCGCGAGGTGCTGCGCCCCGGCAGCCTGGTGATCGTGATTTGCGATGAGCGTGCGTTGAGCGAAGGTGCCGAACAACAGTTGAGCCTGCTGTCACGCCATTGCGACCTGCTGCTGTTACCGGTCTCTGACCCGCTGGACCATGCCCTGCCCGCCGCCGGGCTGCTGCGTTTTGCGCAGAGAGGCGCACAGTTGGAACTGGACACGCTCAATTTCGATTTGCGCCAGGCCTACAAAGCCCAGGCCGAAGCACGCATCGCCCGCTGGGAATTGCTCGCACAGAAGCTGCGCGTGTTGCTGATGCCCTTGAGCACCCAGAGCGAAATGGTCGAGCAACTGCGCGAATACCTCAACCCGCAACGCCCGGCTAAAAAACAATGAGCAACCTCGACCAACTGCAACCGCTGATCGCCCCGCCGCCCATCGGCTTCTGGCCACCCGCGCCGGGCTGGTGGGTGTTGCTGCTGGTAATCCCTCTGCTCGGTTGGGGGTTATGGTCGCTGCGCCGTTTTGTGCCCGCGCGGCGCCCGCTGGCGCGTGCCGAACAACCGCTGGACCCGCTGCGCATCGCCGCCCTGGCGGAACTGGCACTGATGCCCAAGCCCTACGACGGCGCGCCTGCCGGTGCCTGGCTGCAACAACTCAATGGCCTGCTCAAGCGCCTGTGCCGCAACGACTACCCCTATAGCCAGAGCCACACCCTCAACGGGCGCAAATGGCTGGCATTCCTCGACAACCGTTGCCCGGCCGCCGGCCTCACGCGCTGGATGGTGCTGGTGGAAGGCGCCTACAAGCCCGAATGCAAACTCGACGACAAGGCCATCGCCGGCCTGACCCAGGCCGTCGACACCTGGATTCGCAAACATGTTTGAGTTCGCCTGGCCGTGGATCTTCGCCCTGCTGCCCTTGCCCTGGTTGATGCGCTTGATCCTGCCGGTGGCCGACAGCGGCGAGCCGGCACCTAAAGTCAGCTACCTCGGCGACCTCGAAGGCCTAGCCCGGCGCCGTGCCCGCGCGAACCTGCCGGGCTGGCGCCAACAAGCGCCGTTCGTGGTGCTGTGGCTGCTGCTGTTGAGCGCCGCCGCACGCCCGCAATGGTTGGGTGAACCGCTGCCGATTGCCGCCAGTGGCCGCGATTTGCTGGTGGCGGTGGACGTGTCCGGCTCCATGGATTTTCCCGACATGCACTGGCAGGACGACGATGTAAGCCGACTGAGCCTGGTCAAGCACCTGCTCGGTGACTTCCTTGAAGGCCGCGACGGCGACCGCGTGGGCCTGATCCTGTTCGGCAGCCAGGCCTACCTGCAAGCGCCGCTGACGTTCGACCGGCGCACCGTACGCACCTGGCTGGATGAAGCGCGCATCGGCATCGCCGGCAAAAACACCGCCATCGGCGACGCCATCGGCCTGGCGCTCAAACGCCTGCGCCAGCGTCCGGCGCAAAGCCGCGTGCTGATCCTGGTCACCGACGGCGCCAACAACGCCGGGCAGATCGACCCGCTGACCGCCGCGCGCCTGGCGGCCGAAGAAGGTGTGAAAATCTACCCCATCGGCATCGGCGCCGACCCGGAGCAAACCGGTTCCCTGGGCATCCTCGGCGTCAACCCGAGCCTGGACCTCGATGAACCGGCGCTCAAGGCCATCGCCGCAGCCACCGGCGGCCAGTACTTTCGTGCCCGCGACGGCGAAGAACTGCAAACCATCAAGCAGACCCTCGACCGACTCGAACCCGTCGAACAACAACCGACCCAGGCGCGCCCGGCCCAGGCGCTCTACAGTGGCCCATTGGCGCTGGCGCTGATTCTGAGCATGTTGCTGGTGATTCAGGAACGTTGGCCGAACAATGCGCTTGCAACGCTGGTTCAACAAACTGTCGAGCAAGGGGATCTTCCTGCAACAGCACCCGCAATGGCGTCAGCGCCTGCAACGCCTGCGTTTGCGGAGGCGTCGATGATCGACCTGTGGCCGCACTGGTTCCGTCCCTGGTGGCTATTGCTGCTGCCGCTGCTCGGCTGGTTGCTGTGGCAGTTATGGCACCGGCAAAAACGCGCCGGCCGCTGGCAGATGCTCCTGCCGCCGGCCTTCCATGCCGTGCTGCTCAGCGGTGGCAATGGCCGCGAGAGCAAATCCCCCTGGGTGGTGCTTGGCATGGCCTGGCTGCTGGCCGTGCTGGCATTGCTTGGTCCCAGTTGGCAACGGGTGGAACAAACCAGCCAGAAGCCTTCCGACCCGTTGGTCGTGTTGCTGGAGCTGACCCCGGAAATGCTCGCCACCGACAGCCCGCCCAATCGCCTGGAGCAGGCACGCCGCAAACTGTATGACCTGCTGCAGGCGCGCAGCGATGCGCAAACCGCCATCATCGTGTACGCCGGCAGCGCCCACACCCTGGTGCCGCTGTCGGACGACCTGGCCACCAGCCGCAACCTGCTCGAAGCCCTGCGCCCCTCGATCATGCCCGAGCCCGGCCACCGCGCCGACCTGGCCGTGGAGAAGGCCCTGGGCCTGCTCAACCAGAGCGGCCTTGGCCAAGGGCGCCTGCTGCTGATCGGCTCGTCGTTGTCCAAACAGGAACGCCAGGGCATTCGCCTACTGCTGCAAAGCAACCCGTCGCCGCCCTTGTCGATTCTGGGCATCGGCAGCCGCGAAGGCACACCGGTGACCCAGGAAAGCGGCGAGTTCCTCAAGGACGAACAAGGCGCGATCCTGGTGCCGCGCCTCGACAGCCCGACGCTCAAGGCCTTCGCTAGCGAGATGGGTGGGCGTTACCGTGCGGCGCGCCTGGACGACAAAGACCTGCGCCAGCTCGGCGTGCTCGACCCGCCGCAAGCCCTGCGCAACGACGGCCAGTTGCTGCACCTGGACACCTGGGCCGACCAGGGTTACTGGCTGCTGCTGCCCTTGCTGCTGCTGGCGGCCTGCGCCGGTCGCCGTGGCTGGCTGCTCTGCCTGCCGCTGCTGCTGATGGCCGCGCCGCAGCCCAGCTATGCTTTTGAGCTTCAGGACCTGTGGCTGCGCCCCGACCAGCAAGGCCAATACCTGCTGAAGAAAAAGCGCCCGGCCGAGGCCGCCGAGCATTTTCAGGACACCCAATGGCAAGGCGTGGCGCTGTACGAGGCCGGCAACTATGCCGAGGCCATCAAACGGTTTGCCGAGGGCAACGATGCCTACTCCCATTACAACCGCGGCAACGCGCTGGCCAGGTCTGGTGAGCTGGAAGCCGCCATCGACGCCTACGAACAGGCCCTGGAAGCCCAGCCCGACCTGCAACCGGCGCTGAAAAACAAGGCCCTGGTGGAAACCCTGATGCAGCAGCAGGCGCAGCCCGAGCCCGAGCCGCCGGCAAAAAACGAAGATGACGAAACCACCCAACCCGGCCAAACTGCGCAACCGGGTGCCACGGGGCAAAACGCCACGGGTGGCGAGGAATCGGCCCAGGGCCAGGGCGAAGCCGGCGCCGGTGATACCCAGGCCGGCGCCCCGACGCACACCGGCAATAACGAAGTACCGGGCAGCGAGCTGGGCGACGAGCGCACCACCACGCCGCCGCTGCTTCCCGCCAACGCCAGTCTCGACGGCGAACATCGCCAAGCCCTGGAACAATGGCTGCGGGAGATCCCGGACAACCCCGGCGAGCTGCTGCGCCGCAAATTCTGGTACGAACAGCAACAACATCAGGACAAGACCTCGATGAGCCGCCGCACCACCCTTCTGCTTCTGCTCGCGTTATCGGCAAGCGACGCCCAGGCGGCGAACCTGGTTGCCAGCGTCGACCGCAGCCGCCTCAATTCCGGCGAGACAGTAGAACTGACGGTGGAATCGAGCGACGTCACCCAGTTCGGCAAGCCCGACCTGTCGCCGCTGGATGCGCAGTTCGAAGTCAGCGGCACGCGCCAGCTCAACCAGCTCACCACCCTGGGCGGCGATAATCACGCCACCACGCGCTGGATCATCACCCTGCTGCCCAAGGAAAACGGCACGGTGGTGATCCCACCGTTGCAGGTGGGCGACTACCAGACCCAGCCGATCAGCCTGCAAGTGATGGAAACCGCCAGCCAGAACACCAACGCCGAACTGGCGCCGGTGTTTGTCGAAGCCAACCTCGACCAGACCAGCGTGTACGTGCAGGCCCAGGCGCTGTTGACGGTGCGCGTGTACCACTCGGTGTCGCTGTATGACGACAGCAGCCTCACCCCCTTGCAAATTCCCGATGCACGCGTGGAGCAGTTGGGCGAGTCGCGTACCTACGAAAAAGTCATCAACAGCATCCGCCACGGCGTGATCGAAACCCGCTATGCGATCTACCCGCAGCACAGCGGCACCCTGGATATTCCGACGCAGACCTTCAGCGCCACGTTGGTGGAACCCCGCCCGCCACAAGAAAACACCCTGCAAGGCACCAAGCCCGGCAAGCTGATCCACGTGAGTTCGGCGCCGCTGGCGTTGGCGGTCAAGCCCAAGCCGGCGCTGTATCCGGCCGACACCCCCTGGTTGCCGGCGCGCAGCCTGACCCTGAGCGAAGGCTGGAACCCGGAGCCTGAGCATGTACAAGTCGGCGATTCCCTGACGCGCAGCCTCACGGTCAAGGCCGAAGGCCTGTCCAGCGCGCAACTGCCCGCACTGCCGAGCACCGACATCAATGGCCTGCGCCGCTACCCGGACCAACCGGTGCTGGGCAACCAGACCAGCGACCGCGGCCTGATCGGCAGCCGCGAAGACCGCGAAGCGCTGGTGCCCAACCGTATGGGTACGCTGGAGTTGCCGGCCGTTGAAGTGGTGTGGTGGAACACCCACGAAGACCACCTCGAACGCACCAGCCTGCCCGCACGCACCTTGCAAGTGGCCAACAACCCGAGCCTGATGGTGGACACGCCCGCCACACCCACCATCATCACCGCGCCGGACGATAGCCGCCTGTGGCTGTGGCAACTGAGTACCCTGCTGCTGGCCTGCACCACCCTGCTGGGCTTCGGCCTGTGGTGGCGCGCACGCTCGCAACCGGCGGTACTGCGCGCCGCGCAAACCGGCCCCAGCCCACGCACCTTGCTCGACGACCTCAAGCGCGCCACCCAGGCCAACGACCCGCACGCCACCCGCCAGGCCCTCGACGCCTGGGCGCGCCAACAGCCGGAAACCCTGGCCGACATGGCGGCCCGGTTTGTGCCGCTGTCGGACGCGCTGGATGGCTTGAACGGCGCGCTGTACAGCGAGAGCGGCCATTATTGGCTGGGTGAAGACCTGTGGCGCGCGATCAAGGCCATTCCGATGGCCGAGCGTGAACTGGAAACGGCAGCGGATGCCACCAGCTTGCCGCCGCTGTATCCCAAATGACCCACTCTCTCTGGCATCACAAAATGCCTGTGGGAGGGGGCTTGCTCCCGATGGCGGTGAGTCAGTTACAGATAAGCCGGCTGACCCAACACTATCGGGATCAACCCTCCCACACTCGACCGGCGTCATCCCGGGCACCCCATCGGCTTTTACAGGTAAACTCCCCTCCTTTTCATCTTCTCGACGGAGTTCGCCTTGCGTCTGTTCCACACCTCCGACTGGCACCTTGGCCAAAACCTGCACGGCCAGGAACGCGACTTCGAACACGCCTGTTTCCTTGAGTGGCTGCTGCGCCAACTCAATATCCATCGCCCGGATGTGCTGCTGATCGCCGGCGATATCTTCGATACGGTCAACCCGCCGCTCAAGGCCCAGGAGCGGCTGTATGACTTCATCATCAGCGCCCACGAGCAAAACCCCGACCTGACCATGGTGATGATCGCCGGCAACCACGACTCCGGCTCGCGCATCGAACTGCCCGCGCCGTTGATGCGGCGCCTGCGCACCCATGCGCTGGGCCGCGTGCTGTGGCTGGACGACGGCCAACTGGATGCCGAGCGCCTGCTGATTCCCCTGCCGGATGCCAAAGGCAAAATCGCCGCCTGGTGCCTGGCCCTGCCCTTCCTGCGGCCGGCCGAAGTCACCGGCGCCCACCTGGGTGACGATTACCTGCGCGGTATCGGCCAGGTGCACGAGGGGTTGATCGCCGCCGCCAACGCCAAACGCAAAAAAGGACAGGCGCTGATTGCCATCAGCCATGCGCACATGGCCGGTGGTTCGGTGTCGGAAGACTCCGAACGCAGCCTGATCATCGGCAACGCCGAAGCGCTGCCCGCCAAACTGTTCGACAAGAGTGTCGCCTACGTTGCCCTCGGCCATTTGCACAAGCCGCAAAAGGTCAATGGCGAAGAGCGCATTCGCTACAGCGGCTCGCCGATTCCACTGTCGTTTTCCGAAATCGGCTACAAACACCAGATTCTCGATGTGACCTTCCAGGGCCAACGCCTGGTGAGTGTCGAACCGCTGCTGATTCCCCGCTCGGTCGACCTGCAACGCCTCGAAGCCGCGCCGCTGGCGGATATCCTCAAGCAGCTGGCAGAGCTGCCCGACATCGACCTGCTCGCCGAAACCCAGCGCCACCCGTGGCTGGAAGTGCGCGTGCGCCTCGACGAACCGCAACCGGACCTGCGCCAGCAAATCGAAACCGCCCTGCAAGGCAAGGCCGTGCGCCTGGTGCGCATCGCCGCCGAGTACGCCGGCGAACGCGGCAGCGATGCCACTGACGAAGAGCGCTTGATCGAACTCGACCAGCTCACGCCCCAGGAGCTGTTCAGCCGCGCCTGGCAAGACAGCTACGGCAGTGAAGTGGACGAACAGACCTTGCAGGACTTCGCCGTGCTGCTCCAGGAAGTGCAACACCAGGAGGAGCAGCCATGAAGATCCTCGCCATCCGCCTGAAAAACCTCGCCTCCCTCGCCGGGCCGTTCGAGATCGACTTTACCGCCGAGCCCCTGGCCAGCGCCGGGTTGTTTGCGATTACCGGGCCGACCGGCGCCGGCAAAAGCACCTTGCTTGACGCCTTGTGCCTGGCGCTGTTTGGCGCCGTGCCGCGCCTGGGCGATACCGGCCAGGCCAAAATGCCCGATGCCGACAGCGATATTTCCATCGGCGACCCGCGCACGCTGCTGCGCCGCGGCACTGGCGGCGGCTATGCCGAGGTGGATTTTGTCGGCGTCAGCGGCCGTCGCTATCGGGCGCGCTGGGAGGCCAACCGCGCACGCGACAAGGCCAGCGGCAAGTTGCAGAACAGCCGCCAGAGCCTGATCGACCTGGACAGCGAGCAACTGCTGGCCAGCCAGAAAACCGAATACAAAACCCAGTTGGAACTGGCCCTGGGCCTGAATTTCGAGCAGTTCACCCGCGCCGTGTTGTTGGCGCAAAGCGAATTCAGCGCCTTCCTCAAGGCCAACGACAACGAGCGCAGCGAACTGCTGGAAAAACTCACCGACACCGCGCTGTACAGCCAACTCGGCCGCCGCGCGTTCGACAAGGCCAAAGAGGCCAAGGACGCCCACAAGCAGTTGCAGGACCAGGCCACCGGCGTAGTGCCCCTGGCTGCTGAAGCACGCGCCGACCTGGACCAGCAACTGGCCGACGCCCAGCAACAACTCAAGACCCGGCAGGCCCAACTCAAGCAGTTGGAGTTGCAGCACACCTGGCTCAAGGAATTGCGCGAGTGGCAGGAGCGCCAGCTCAGCGCCACCGAGCAACTGCAACGCGCCGAGGCCGAGTGGGCCGGCCAGGGCCAGCAACGCCAGGACCTCAGCCGCCTGGAACAGTTGGCGCCGCAACGCCATCACTTCGCACGCCAGGCGCAACTGAGCGCATTGCTGACGCCTCTGGCCGCGCAGATTCAGCAGCATATCGAGCAGCAGAGCGCGCTGCAGCTACGCCAGGAACAAGCCCAACAGCAGCAGGCAGCCGCCCAGGCCGCCTTGGCCGATGCCCTGAAAAACCAGGGCGATGCGGTCGCGCCGCTGCGTCAGGCTTTCGACGAACAAAGCACCCTCGCCCACTTGACCAAAGACCTGGCCAAGCGCACCGAAGAGCACCTCCAGCAGCAAACCGCCTACACCGAAGGCCAAACCCTGCTCAATGGCTTGCTCGAAAAGCAAGCGCAGGTTGCCGGGCGCCTGCAACGCCTGGGCGCCGAGCTTGAGCGCAGCACGGCCCTGGCGCCGTTGAGCGAGGGCTGGACCTACCAGCGCGAGCGCCTGCAACAACTCATGGTGATTGGCAGCCGCCTGAAAAAGGGCCAGGAAGAACTGCCGCAACTGGAAGAACGCGCCACCCGCGCCGCCGAACAACTCAGCGCACAACGCGAGTCGCTGGACCTGCTGTACCAAGAGGCCGGCGCCGAACCCCATGCGGTGGCCGAGCAGATCCAACTGCTCGCCAGCCTGTTGCAGGACAATCGCAAGCAGCAGCGCGCCTTTGAAGACCTCACGCGCCTCTGGGACAGCAGCCAACAGCTGGACCAGCAAGCCGTCACGCTGACGCAAAAACTCGCCGACGCCCAGCAACAGCGTGAACAACTCAACAAGGCCGGCCTGCAAGCCAAGGCCGAACTGACGGTCGCCGAGCAGACGCTGACAGTGACCAAGCAACTGCTCGAACGCCAACGCCTGGCGCGCAGTGCCAGCGTCGAAGAGTTGCGCGAGCAGTTGCAGGACGACCAGCCCTGCCCGGTGTGCGGCAGCCATGAGCACCCGTACCACCAACCCGAAGCGCTGCTGCAAAGCCTCGGCCGCCATGACGAAACCGAAGAGGCCACGGCGCAGAAAGCCGTCGACACCCTCAAGGAACAACTCACCGAGCTGCGTGGCGAAGTTGGCGGGCTGATCGCCCAGCAAAAGGAGTTCCTGCACCAACAGGAGCAAGTGGCCGCGCAACAACAGGCGCTCCAGCCCAGCCTGGATGCACATCCGCTGGCCGCTTCGCTGTTCAACCAGGACGCCGCCAAACGCAGCCCCTGGCTGGCCCAGCAACTGGCCCAACTGACGCAAAGCATCAGCCAGGACGAACAGCGCCAGGCCGCCCTGCTCAACCTGCAACAAAACGCCGGGCGCTTGCAGCAACAATTGCAAGCCGCCCAGGACGCCAGCCAGCAAGCCCGTCAGTTGCTGGTGGACCAGCAGCGCGAACTGTCCAACGACCGCGAACGCCTCGACGAAGAACTCAACGCCTTCGCCAGCCTGTTGCCGGCCGAAACCCTGGAGGGTCTGCGCAAGGAGCCCGCGGCAACGTTCATGCAATTGGACCAACAGGTCAGCCAACGCCTGGAGCAACTGGGCCACCAACGTGATGAGCTGGCCGAGCAACAGGAACGCCAACAGGCCATCGAGAAACAACAGACCCACCAACAGCATCGCCAGCAGCAACTTGAGGCATTGGCCCAGCAGGTCGGCGAGCTGGCCACACATCAGCAAGCCGCCGAGGGAAAACTGCGCGACTTGCTGGGCGAGCACCCCAGCGCCGACCAGTGGCAGCAGCGACTGGACCAGGCCGTGGCGCAGGCGCGCCAAGGCGAAACCGACGCCAACGCGCACCTGCAAGAGACGCGCAATGCGCTGGTGCAACTGGCCGCCGACCTCAAGGCCCAACAGGAACGTCAACAGGCGCTGCTCGCCGAACAGCAGGCGCTCGACGCCAGCCTGCGCGAATGGCGCGCGTTGCAGCCCGAGCTGGATGATGCCGGCCTTGCCCGCCTGCTGGCCTTCGACGACGCGCACCTCAACGCGCTGCGCCAGCAATTGCAACACAGCGAGAAGGCCGTGGAACAAGCCAAGGTCCTGCTGCAAGAGCGCGAGCAGCGCATGGCCGAACACCAGGCCCTGCACAACGGCAACCTGCAAGCCGAACAACTGGACAGCGCCCTCGCCGCCCTCAACCAGCAACTGGCCGAGGGCGACAAACAGGTGGCTGAACTGCGTGCGCGCCAGGCCGAAGACCAGCGGCGCCAGGACGCCAACAGCGCCCTGGCCGACCAGATCGCCAGCGCCTACGACGAGTGGCAACGCTGGGCGCGCCTGAATGCACTGATCGGCTCGGCCACCGGCGATACGTTCCGCAAGATCGCCCAGGCCTACAACCTTGACCTGCTGGTGCACCACGCCAACGTGCAACTGCGCCAACTGGTGCGACGCTACCGCCTCAAGCGCGGCGGCAGCATGCTGGGCCTGCTGGTGATGGACACCGAAATGGGCGACGAACTGCGCTCGGTACATTCGCTGTCCGGCGGCGAGACGTTCCTGGTGTCGCTGGCACTGGCTCTGGGCCTGGCGTCGATGGCGTCGAGTACGTTGAAAATCGAATCGCTGTTTATCGATGAAGGCTTCGGCAGCCTCGACCCCGAGTCGCTGCAATTGGCGATGGACGCGTTGGATGGCTTGCAGGCCCAGGGCCGCAAGGTAGCGGTGATTTCCCATGTGCAGGAAATGCACGAGCGCATCCCGGTGCAGATCCAGGTCAAGCGTCAGGGCAACGGCTTGAGCACCCTGGAGGTCAAGTGAACGAGGCGCTGCTGTATTCGTTCAGGCGCTGCCCTTATGCGATGCGGGCACGCCTGGCGTTGCGCTACTCAGGGGTCGCGGTGCGCATTCTAGAGGTCAGCCTCAAGGCCAAGCCGGCCGAGATGCTGGCGCTGTCGCCCAAGGGCACGGTGCCGGTGTTGAGCGTGAACGGGCAGGTGATTGATGAGAGCCTGGCGATCATGCAATGGGCCCTGGCGCAAAACGATCCTGATGACTGGTTGCTCCAGGGTGAGCCGAGGGTGTTGGCGCTGATCATGGAAAACGATCAAGCGTTCAAACACCACTTGGATCAATACAAATACGCCGAGCGCTACCCACAGCAACCGATGGAATTTTATCGGGCGCAGGGTGAGGTGTTCTTGCAGCGGCTGGAGGGGTTGCTGGCGCAGCGAGACTACCTGCTGGCCGATCATCTGAGCCTTGCCGATGTGGCGCTGGCGCCATTCGTGCGCCAGTTCGCCCATGTGGATCGAGAGTGGTTCGCGGCGACGCCGTATCGGCGCTTGCAGGATTGGTTGCGGCGGTTTTTGGAGTCGCCGCTGTTTATCGCCGTCATGGCCAGGCCTTAACGCAAAGTCGGAGGGGGGCCAACTCAGCTTGCCCCCCACATTGGATTTCAGTGTGCTTGAACCTTGTGATCCAACGCGGCGTAAAAATTGGCGCTTTGTTGCAGGTATTTGTGGGTGTAGGCGCTGGTGCTCGATGGCTTGCCGGCGACTTCCACACTGGCCGCAGCCGGCAGTGCAACAGTGGCCGATACGGCGGAAGCAGCGATAACAGAGAAGAGATTGAAGTTCATGGCGGTAACCCTTGTGTTCGTTTGGTTGAGTGGCCGGGAAGGCCTTGGAACCAAACTTACGCTCCGAGGGTTACGCCTTAGAAATGCTTTGAAACAGTAGCCGCTATCACTGCAATTAATACAAAGGCTCAGGCCCTCGCACGGCGGGGCCTGTGGCTTATTGACGCAGCAGGAACTTGAGGTCGCTGGGCGCATCGATCGGCATTTTTTGCACGGTTTTACCCAGCAGGCCGGTGTTGGGGTCACGTTCGACCACTACGATTTCGTTGCTTTTCTGGTTGGCGATCAGCAAAAACCTGCCGCTGGGGTCGAGGCTGAATTCGCGCGGGTGGTCGCCCTCCACCGAGCGCTGCTGCACTTGCTTGAGGTGCGCGGTGGCCGGGTCAATGCTGAACACCAGGATATGGTTGGCCGTGCCACGGTTGCTTACATACAGGAACTTGCCATCGCTGGAGGCGTGCAGCGCGGCGCCGGCTTTGTCCGACACCGGTTGCCCGGCCGCATAGTCCACCAACTGGGTTTGGGTCAATGTGCCGTCGTGGTAATCGAACACCGCGACCTGGGCACTCATCTCGGTGGTCAGCCAGGCATGCTTGCCATCGGCGCTGAACAGCAGGTGGCGCGGGCCACTGCCCGGCGGCAATTGCACCGAGGCCGGGGCGGCCGCGGTCAACGGCTGCTCGTGGCTGGCCTTGGGGTCGTAACGGTAGACAAAGACCTTGTCGGCCCCCAGGTCCTGCACAAACACGTACTTGCCGTCCGGCGACGACACGACCGAATGCACATGGTTGGACGCCTGGCGTTCAGGGTTCACGCGGCTGGCCGGGTGCCCGCTCAGTTGCACCGGCGGCGACAGTTTGCCGGTGGTGTCCACCGGCAGGATCGCCAGGCTGCCGCCCGGATCTTCCTGCACCGAATAGTTGGCGACGAACAGGTAACGCCCGTCAGCGGCGACGCTGGAATGGGTGGGCTCGTTGCCCAGGCTCTGCACCTGATTGATCAGGGTCAGTTGGTGGCTCTGTGGGTCGATGCGGTAGCTGCTGACGCGGCCGACGGCGTCTTTCTGCCCTGGGCCGTTCTCGTTGACCACAAACAGGTGCTTCTGGTCCTTGGAGACCGTGAGCCACGAAGGGTTGGCCGCCTTGGCCGCCAATACCGGCTTGCCCTGCAACCGGCCGGTACGGCTGTCGAACTGCACACGGTAAATGCCTTCGCTGGTGCCGGCGGTGTAGCTGCCCACCAACAGTTCATAGGTGTCGGCGGGTGCGGCCTGTACCGACATCGCACCCACACTGCCCGCCATCAGCAGGGGCCAGAATTTACGCATCATCATCGGCTTCGTCCTCGTCGTTATTGTTGTCGCCTTTGACAGCCTGCAGGCAAGCCAGGTGATGCTCACCGTCGTCATTGCTCAAGCGCCAGCGCTGCAAGGACTCATCAAAGGTCGCGGCCTTCAGTTGTTCTGGACTGAACGTCCAACGCTTGAGTTCCCGACCGTCCATGCTTTCGATGCGCAAAGCTTCCTCGAAGGTGAAATCAAAGGCGTGCAGTCCGTCGATGATCAGCATATCGCTGTCTTTCAGGGCGGTGCTCAGGTCAAGGGCATTCATCACAAGTCGATCATCTTAAAAAGAAAGGCCGCCATGATAGGCGAGTTTCGCCCACACACCCACCGCTACCGTGAGCCTTGAGGTAACCCGATACCCCTTCTCCCCCTCTGGAACGGCGTTAAGTAATCGCGCATCGCTGCGATGCTCGATTATTCATTCCGGAGAACACTACATGCCGTCCCCCTCGCCCAGCGTGGCCAACACTGTCAGCGCGATGTTCGCCGACCGCCCCAGTTTCGAATCCGTTGTACAAAATCTACTGGCGAAGACCATCGCCGAGCAGTACCCCGACCTGAACCTGAACCTGGACCAGGTCCGACTGGCCAGCCCTGCCCCCACTGCCGGTTGGACCCATCAACTGCTCATGCCCCGCGTGCTCGACTACCTGGCGACGGGCGCCGCACTGGGCATGGGCGAGGTGGACTCGCGCGCGCCGTTTCTTACAGAACAGCCGCCGACCCGCTTGAGAACCCGCGCAGGCGCTGCACTGGATATGCAGCGCATCGACACCCTGATCAAAGAGCTGCCCTGGTCGGTCCCGATCGCCCTGCAAAACGCGCTGACCGACTACTGGAACAACACCGACGACCCGGCCCACAGCCGCTGGCGCCAGATCAGCGACCTGCTGGCGCAAACCCTGCAAATCGCCACCCTGAAACAACCGGGCCTGAGCGACGTGGAGCGCGAGACGCTGCAACAGATCATCGACTGCGCTGACTACGATCAACGCCAGGCGCAAAACGGCCCGACGCAGACCTATGTGTACGCCCTGGAAACCCGTCTTGACCAACAGGAGGCGTTGCTGAGCCCAGACCTGCTGCTGGTGCGCACCGTGCAGACCCGGATCATCGTTCTGCTGTGCCGGCCCGATGGCATGATCAAGTCGTTCGCCTCGATTGACGCGTTCGGTCAATATTGGGGCGCACACATTGCCGATCAGTACCGTTTCGATACGCTGACCTGGACGCGCTACGAGGTGCAAGGCAATGTGTTCGACCAACAGGCGGCGCTGATCCTCAACCAACAATTGAGCAACCTGCAAGCCCTGCGCCTGCCCTGCACGCTGGGACGAGCCACCCTGCAAGCGCTGTTTCGCGAACTCAGTGACCCCGCACGCTACTTTGCCGACACCCCCCAGGCCGACCCGCTGCTGGCGAACCTGGGGCGCACGCAACTGCCGGCCTGGCTGCAAAACGCCTCGCCCACTCAACAACAGGCCTACCGCCAATACAGCCTGGGGTTGGCCGGCAGCAAAATCCTCAACAAAGGCCAGACGTTTCTCAGCGGCATTAGCGATATTCGTCGCTACACCGTCGGTGTGCTGTGCAAGGCCCTTGAGGCTGAACAGCAACGCGCCCTGAGCGGCGACGAGCAGCCCTCGCTCCCAGCCAGCTATGACCCCGATAACGTGCTGCTCACCTTCACCAAATACGCGGGCTACCCCGGCGCGCCCGGCATTGCCGAGGCCAGGCAGATGAGCCTGACTGAATTGGCCATCACCAATCTGGCCGGGCGACCCGACGGGACCCTCACGTTGAAACACCGTGACGGCCTGACGCTGCCGAGCTGGTTGACGGCAGACTTCATCACGCGCACCGACGGCCTGATCGAAAGCGTCGACATCGGCCAACGCTACCCCGACGCTCTGAAACAACAGCTGCTGGGCGACGCCCCGCCCGTGGAAGCGCGTACGCGCCTGTTTGCCGAGCAACTGCGCTATCAATTGCCCCTGCAAGCACTGGAAACGCACCTCAAGCAAGAAGGCGGGATCACCGCCACCGGCGCCCGCTACGTCGCCGCGTTGGTACAACCCGGGGCCGATGCGCGCAAGGTGGACGATCAAGCCGTGGCCATTCGCTGCCTGGCGTTGCTGCGCAAAGCTGAAGCGGTACCGGACATCGTCGCGAACATGTTCATCATCGAACCGCTGGACAACACGCAAGGCCCTCACCTGCTTTACCGCCCGCTGTACGCCGAGCCGCTGCTCGAATTCGCCACGCGCCAAGCGTTGCTCACTGCCATCGCGCAGCCGGGGGCGTTGCAAACCAGCGTGCTGACCTGGCTGTCCGACAAGGCCCGCCCGATCTACGACAACGGCGGTTTCCAGGAGCCGCATTACGTACGTTTCGGCCAGGGCGACGAGTTCGCCCCGCTTGAAACCCCGGCGCCGGCGCAACTGGCCAATGACGGCGCCAGCCACGAACTGCTGCAATACCTGCTCAACGGGCAATTGATGCAGTACCTGTACGGCAGCAACGCCAGGGCGCTGGTCGGCCAGGCCAGCCATGAATCGGTGTCCACCCGCAGCAGCCGCTGGTCCGCGCTGATGGAAGCCGGCGGCGTGGTGTTCAATACGCTGTTGCTACCGCTGCTGCGCGGGCCGGCGTTATTCACCGCCTGGTTGATGACGCTGACCGCCAGCTTCGAGCGGGACGTGCCCGCGCTCAACAGCGCGGATCCGGTCACGCGGGAATTGGCCGCCGCCGACGTGGTGCTGAACATGGCAATCGTACTGGGTGAGCTGGCCCCAACGGCGACAGCCGCCGCGCCATTGCCAACCGAGGTCACGGAGGGCGCACTGCGTCTGCCCGCACCGCGCCGCTTGCCGGAGCAGTGGCCGCAACCCAAGGCAGCCGCGATCACCGAAGGGGTGGTGGTCATGGCCGGCCAGTTCCCAGGCGAGCGGCGCACAGCCTTGGATATGGGTTTCGCCGGCGCACACCGGCGACTCTCGGCATTGCAGCAGGCGCGCCTGTTGCGCCTCAAGGTGCCGCGCCCGGCGGCGTTGCCGCAGCCGGTTGTTTATGGTCCGCGTAAAGGGCTGTACGTGATCCACAAAGAATGGCACGTGTTGATTGAGCAGAACCTGTACCGGCTCAGATTGCTGGACGACGACAGCGTGGTGATCGTCGACCCGTTCGACACCACTCGCCAAGGGCCCTATGTACGCGCGGATGCTCAGGGCCGCTGGTCGGTGGACCTCAACCTGCGCCTGCGCGGCGGCATGCCGCTCAAGCGCGTGGCAGCGGAGCGCGAGCGCAAGGCCAAGCGGAAACTGCAACTGACCGACCAGTACAACGACTTCGTGGCCCAACAGGTCGCGCTGCAGCAGGCGCTGGATGTGTCCCAAAGCGTCATGGAAAAATCCGAGCAGGACCCACGCTTCACCGCGTTGCAACGCGCCAGCCAACGGCGCAAGTTCGAGACCGCCCTGGAAAATCAGACCCGCGTGTTCCAACAGCTGCTCGATACCCAGGACGAACGGGTGCAACACGGCATTCCCTTGCCCGCGGATACCCTGCTGGTGCTGATGGAAAACACCATCAACAACGCGCGCAAAGCCGTGGTGATCGCGGAAAAAGACCGAGCGCAGCTTTACGCCGATAACCGCAGCTTCACCACGGGCGGGCTGCAACTGCGGCAAATCATCCGCAATCAATACGCCCGCTACCTGGCATTCATCAATGAGCTGATCGGGATCAATGAGCGCAGCATCCGCAACCTTGAACTCAAGGACCGGCAACTGGCGGCCCTGTATAACCTCGGCGAGGACGGCGTTAAAACCTACGAACGCCTGACAGCGGACCGGCCGGAAGATGAAATCAGCGCGCTGGGGGTGACCAAGCTGCAACTGCTGAGCCTGCGCGTGCTGAGCATCAAGGAGGTGGAACTGGACCTGATGGAAGGTCTGAACGCAATCATCGAGCCGTTGAATGTGCAGGTTCGCTCCCACTCCGAACTCAAGCTCACCGAACTGAGCCCGGTTGAACTGCGCGAAGCCCTGGAGAGCCTGGTCGAGCATTACGGGCAGGCACTGGACGGCCTACAGGGGTTGCGCGAAGTCAACGGCGAAGAGCTGGAAACCGAGCACTTCAATAAGATGTTCACGCTGGTCGAAAAACTCTACGAGGACGCCAGCCAACAATTGGCCAGTGAAGTCAAACCCGACCCCAAACCCCGTCGGCGCCCACCCAAACGCCCCAAAGTCAGAACCGGGCGGGCTTCCAAAAAACTCATCAGGACGCGCAGCGGCGGTGTGGTGATCGGTGACCTCACACCCGCCGCCACCAGCCAGTCGGTCGACCTGGTCGAGGTGCGCTCGGAGGACGATAACCAGCTCATCGCCACCTACTCACGCCGTGAAGCCGAGATCTGGGACGAAGTGCGCGTGGTACGCAAGCCGGACCCGCTGCCGTCCCGACCGATCAACGAGCTGCGGGGTAAAGCGCGCAAGCTGTTCAGCCAATTGGACGGCCACCTGAGCGGTGCCGAGCGCTATAAAAAACTCTGCCGTCACCCACAGGAAATCCAGGAACTGCTCAGCAACGAAGCCTCGCGCCTGGACAAACTCGCGACCGAACTGGGCACCGCGATCCAGGCGCAGCCCAGCGCGTCCAGGCTGGCGGCGGACCAGGGCCTGGTTGAGCAGATGCGCGAAGGTGTCGCGCGACTCCTGCGCAAGGGGCATGAGCTGCGTATCGCGT
Organism: Pseudomonas sp. S3_A03; assembly: GCF_054668275.1. Classification (NCBI taxonomy): domain Bacteria; kingdom Pseudomonadati; phylum Pseudomonadota; class Gammaproteobacteria; order Pseudomonadales; family Pseudomonadaceae; genus Pseudomonas; species Pseudomonas sp. S3_A03. Next base: position 837,121 of record NZ_CP162753.1, on the reverse strand, counting down.
TGAGCCTGGAACTGCCCCCCACCAATGGCAACCTGCAGTTTCTGGTCGATCAAAACCTGGTGCAGGTCGCGGCGCTCGGCGAGCGCATCGCGATGACCGGTGCGCGTAAAGACTTCATCCAGGAATATGCGATCAATGACCGCGAGGGCTACCCGCTGTGGTACGCACACTTTCACTACAGCAGCGCGCAAACGCCCAAAGCCGATTACAGCGTGGCGCACCTTAAAACCAAAGAGCAACGCCGTCAGGAGTTATTACGCCTTGCTGGAGAAAGCGCAAAGCTCACAGGCGGTGGTAGACATTCATCGCGGCATGCTCGGTAAACCACTGGCCGAACGCTGGTTTTTACCGTTGGCCCACTGAAGGCGAACAGCGGTAGCAGGCTAACACCTGGGTGGTCCAGCGGGCCTTAACGTACACAGGCATCCCTTCTCTCTCGTAAAGGAATACCTGTGACTGACAACCCTGTGAAATCCGCCGTTGAAGCCCAATTTGCCACGCGCCCCAGCTTACGCTCGGTGGTCGAGCGCCTGCTGGCCGACAACCTCAAGGAGAAATACCCACCGTTGACGTTGCCCGTCACGTCGCTGCGCCTGGCGCTGCCCCGTGACGGCGGCGGGCGTGGCCTGACACCGCTGCTCAGCGCCGCGCTGGACTACCTCGCCACGCAACGCCTGCCTGACCTGGCGTCACACAGCGGCCTCGATGCCTACCTGAGTGACGCCACCGGCACCCGCCTCACCTTCGAGTCCAACGGGCCACGCAGCTACGACCTGACGGTGATCAGCGCGCTCATCCGCGAACTGCCGCTGATCCTGGCGGTGGGTTTTCAAGACGCCCTGACCGCCTACTGGAACCAACCCAGCGACGCAGACGGCAGCCGCTGGCAGTGGTTGGCCGCTGTGCTGCAGGGGCGGCTGCGCACCTCGGCGATCCGCCAAACAGGCAGCGATGCCCACGCACTGCAACGCCTTATACACCTGGCCGACTACCCCGCGCGGGAAACCCGTAACCGGCACACCGGCCCGCTGGCTTCGCTGCATGCCTACAGCGTGGAGACCCGGCTGGCGCATGGCGACACCCGCGTGACGCTGCAATCGAGCGATATTGTGCTGGTCGACGGCGAGCAGGTGTGGCTGTGCAGCCTGCAAGGCCGGATCGACAGCTTCGCCAGCCTGGACGCCTTCGGCGAAGCCTGGGGCCGGCGCATGGCGCAGCAGTACGTCGCCGACAGCCTGACCTGGCACCTGTACGAGCCCGACGGCAATATTTTTGAAGTGCAGGCCGCGCTGATCCTCAACGAACACCTGGACAACCTCGCGGCCATCGACTTGAGCGTCGTCACGCCCCTTAACGAGCTTGAGCAGGTGTTCCATAGCCTCACCGACCCCGCCGCACAACTTGACCCTCCAGCCGACACGCCGCCCCAGTCCCTGGCAACCCTGCGTACCGCCCTGCCCGGCTGGTTGCAGCACGCATCGGCCGGCGCGCGCTTTGCCTACCGCCAATGCCTGCTTGAACAAGCCAGCGCCCGGCGCGTGCATGCGGGTAAAACCTGGCTGGACGGCCTGCACAGTATCCGCAGCTATGCCACGCAACATCTGAACAACCAGCTGTGCCTGGCGCGCAATGCCTGGCTGACGGGCCAGCGCACCTGCGAATCCGGCGTCTCGATTTACCAGGCCGACAACCTGCAACTGAGCTTCGCCGTGCCGGTAGGTAGCCTCGGCAGCGGCTACATCGAGCCCGTGCGCATGAGCCTGGTGGACCTGGCCTTGAACAACCTGTCGGGCAAGCCCCAAGGCCGCATGACCGTGCGCAGTACCGACGGCCAGGCGATTGAAGCGTGGTTGACGCCGGACGTGGTGGCGCAACTGGTGCAACGGGTCGACGTCGGCCGCAATTACCCCAACTATATTCGCCGCGAACTGCTGGGCGACACCGACGCGGCACAGCAGCGTAAACGCCTGTTCATCGCCCAGCGCCCGCTTCAACTGAAAAGCCAGGCGCTGGAACACGCGACAAAGCGCGAAGCGGGTTTGACCCCCAAAGGCTTCGAGTATGCCGCCGCCGTGGTCGGCGCCAGCCACGCCGAGCGATATGTCGATGACAACGAGATCGTCATGCGCCCGCTGGCCTTTGCGCGTAAACCCGGCGCCACGGCGGACGTGGTGCAACACATGTTCATCATCGAACCCCGTAACGGGCTGTCCGGGCCGCACCTGCTGTATCGCCCGGCCTATGCCCAAGCGTTGATGGAGTTCAGCAGCCGCGAGCAGTTGCTGGCGGCCATCGTGCAACCGGGCGAGTTGCAGGACAGTGTGCTGGCCTGGCTGGCCGACAGCGCACGCGCCATGTACAGCAACGGCGGCTTCACGCAACCGCATTACGTGCGCATCGGCGGCATCGGCGCGGAATTCGACCCGCTGCCCGCCGTGCCGAAACCGGCAAAACTGGCCGACCCCTTCGATGAAAGCAACGACGAAATCCTGCAGTCGCTGACCAATGGCCAATTGATGGAATACCTGTTTACCAGCGAGGCGCGCCAATTGCTGGAGCAGGCTGACCGCGAGTCGACCTCCAATGCCGAAAGCCGCTGGAAGCTGATCCTGGAAGGCGCGCAGTTGGGCTTCAACACCTTGTTTATGTTGGTACGCGGGCCCTTGGCGGCAGCGGGCTGGCTGTTGCAACTGGCGCAGGGCCTGGCCCAGGATCTGCCGGCCTTGGCCAGCAATGACCCGATCGCCCGGGAACTGGCCTGGGTCGACTTGCTGCTGAACACCGCAATGGTGCTGGTCCATCAGGTCACCTCCACCTCTGCATCGCCGCGCCCGATCATCGATGAGCACGCTCACCAACGGGCCCTTGCCCGGCTGCCGTTGAGACGCACGCCAGGCGAAGCCTCCCCAGCCCTGCCGACGGTCAAACGTGGGGCCTTCGGCCTGCCCGCCGAACCACCGGGCGGCGGTCATACGCTGCTCGATTTTGACCGTTCGCTGGCCAGCGATGCAGCAGCGGCGCGCTTGTTGGAAAAGCTGCTTGAAGTCAAGGTCGCCTGGCCCACACCTGTGCCGGAGCCCGTCAGCCTTGGCGCGCTCAAGGGCCTGTACAAAATTGACGGGCATTGGCATGCCTCGGTGGGCGGCCTGCTCTTTCAGGTCAACGTGGTTCCGGGGTTTGGCGAGGTGTTCATCGTTCATCCGCAAAAACCCGCGCATCCAGGGATCAAACTCAAGACCGACGGGCGCGGCCACTGGACCTTGGATCGCGGCCTCAAACTCGAAGGCGGCGGGCCGAAACGCATCGCCGCCCTACGCGAGGCAAACCGGCGCAAGACCCAGGAACTGGTGGATCGCATGCAAGCGTTGAGCCTTGAAATAACGCCCAGGATGCACACCTACCTCGAGTCCCAGGCGCGCATGAACAGCGCCTATAAGGCCCTGAAAAAACAAGCCGACACACTGCGCCTGGTGTGGACGCTGCTGCAAAACGCCAGCGAGGCACAGCAGCCGGCCTTGCAGGCGCGACACCTGCGCGAGATGCAGGACTACGCCAAGCGCCGGGGCCACTACGACATTCTGCTCGACGCCCTGCAAACCCAATTCGACCAATCACTGCCCTCACGCCTGGAACTGGTTCAGGTCGGCCAATCCCTGGAAAAAGTCGCAGGCGCCGCCGGCAACGTGCAAGACCGGGCCAAAGTGCTGAAGACCATCGGCGAACAACAGATGGCCCTGCACTTCTATCAGGTCGAGTGGGCGCGCAACCTGCAAATGACCGATCGCGGCGAATCCATGCTGGCCCTGAGCGAACGCATGGTGATCGACAACCTGTGGGGCGATAACACCGCGTTTGAGCAATACGTGGCTCAATCGATCAGCCTGGCGGACGCCATCGAGCGTATGGCCGAGTCCACGCGCAAGATAGAAACCACCCTGGATCAACTGGAGCAGGACTCAGCCGCGGGTCGCGCCATGCGTCAGCAACTGCTCGCACAAATCACCAACCCTCAGGAGTTTTTCCCTGACAGCTTGAAGCTGCGGGCGTTGATCCCCCTCATCAAGGCCAGCGTTGAGATCGGCAGAATGCTGCCGGCGCAGGAGGCCTTTTATGTCGAGCGCCTGAAGCCCGGTGCCTTGATCCAGGCGCTGTTTTCACACATCGAAGTGCGCAGCAGCGCGGACTACCCACTGGAAGACCAGCGCGGCGTGTACGAGACCGTCCTCGACAACTACCGCGAATACGAAAGTGCGATCCAGGCGCTTAAACTCATCAACCCCAACCGCCTCAAACCCGCCAGCGCGCGGTTGCTTGAAGGTCTTCACTACGCACGCACCTTGGCGCAAAACGAGCTGGACGCGGTGGTGCGCAAACAGGAACAGCTGGAGGTGCAACTGCCGCTGTCCAAAACCCTGCGGCCCAAGGCAGCCACCAAGCGCGTGTTCAAAACCGCCGGCAAGCAATACCTCATCGGCGAATTCCAGCCGGCCGATGCTCAGGTCAAAGTCGAACGCTACACCATCAGCGATGCGCTCTCCGGCACCACCGTCACCACGTTCGAACAGCGCCCGGACGGCTGGACCGACGTGCGCGAACCGCAACCTACCGCCGCGCCGCCGGTTGCACCGGCCCGCGAGTTGGCCACGCTCAAAACCCTCGGACAGGCGTTGATCAACGGGCGCGCCGCGATCGAACGCGTCATTGCGGCCCAACAACAAGCCCTCGAATCACCGAGTACCCGGCAAACCGTCAACCCCGGCGACTGGGATGCCCTGCTCAATAGCCAGGCCGCCCAACTCACGGCGCTCGCCGATGAAGTGGCGCGCGAGCATCTGGACAAACCCACGGCCAACGACCTGATCGATGACTTCAAGGCCAATGCCAGGGACATGCAGCGCATGGCGCAACGGGTATGCAGCGCGGCCTACAAACGGCAATGGCCGACGCAGGAGAGCCTGGATTATTTATGGCGCCAGGGTGAGATCGACATCAACCTGACAAGCCCGGCCGACCCGCAACGGCCCACCCTCAGTGGAGATTTTTTCACCGAGTACGCGGTGTATGACAAAACCCCCAAACCGCCGACGGTGCTGTGGTATGCGCATTTCCACTACGCCACCGCCGACGCGGCGCCGGCGGACTACACGCGGGCGCATCTGAAACTGGCCGAGCAGCGCAAATACACGCAGAAGGATCTGCTCAAAGCTCACGTACAGGCGGCGTTGCCGGGCACCGAGCCGGTGCGCCAGATTCTTTACGTGCTGATCACGCCCCCCGTGGACCAGTTGTTCCTGGCGATTGCGCCACGCAGCGGCCCGCGCTGATCGCGGCGCCAAACAAAACGCCCGACGGTCAAGGTCGGGCGTTGCATTTCAACGGCGTCGCGGCCGCGTCAGTGGGCAAACAACGAATTGCCCTTCTGGCCCGCGAGTTTCTCGGGTTTGATCAGGAACCGCGCCAGTGCCGGCAGCAGCCACAGCGCGCCGAACATGTTCCACAACAGCATGAAGGTCAGCATCAGGCCCATGTCGGCCTGGAACTTGATCGCCGAGAAGATCCAGGTGCACACGCCGATGGCCAGGCACAGGCCGGTGAACAGCACGGCTTTACCGGTGGACTTGAGCGTCTGGTAATAGGCTTCCTGCAACGGCAGGCCCGCACGCAAAAAGCTTTCCAGGCGGCTGTAGATGTAGATGCCGTAGTCCACGCCGATGCCCACGCCCAACGCCACCACCGGCAAGGTCGCGACCTTGACGCCGATGCCCATGAACGCCATCAGCGCGTTGCCCAGCACCGAGGTCAGCACCAACGGCAGCACGATGCACAGGGTCGCGGCCCAGGAGCGGAAGGTGATCATGCACATGGTCGCCACGCACAGATACACCAGAATCAGAATGGTCAGCTCCGACTCTTTGATCACTTCATTGGTGGCCGCTTCGATGCCGGCATTACCGGCGGCGAGGATGAATTCCAGGCCGTCCTTGTTGTTCTCCCTGGCGAACGCCTGCACCGCATGCACCGCGCGGTCGAGGGTTTCGGCCTTGTGGTCGTTGAGGAACACCAGCACCGGCGCCAGCGAGCAATTGTTGTTGTACAGGCCATCGGCACGCGCGATGGAGTTGTTCAACACATCCGGGTTGCGCGACAGGGTTTCCCATTTCAGGTTGCCTTCGTTCATGCCCTTGATCATCTGCTTGGACACCGTCACCAGCGAGATCGCCGACTGCACGCCCTCGGTGTTCTGCATCTTCCACATCAACTGGTCGATGGGCGCCATGGCTTCATAGCGCGAGCAGCCTTCGGCCTTGGTCTTGACCATCACCACCAGCACGTCGGAGCTGGTGGAGTAGTTGCTGATGATGAAGTTGTTGTCTTTGTTGTAACGCGAGTCCGGGCGCAGTTCCGGTGCGCCTTGGTCGAGGTCGCCGATCTTCAGGTTCTGGCTGTACCAGAGGCCGCCGCCAAAGGCGACCAGCGCCAGCAGGATCGAAACCGGTGCCACTTTGGCGCTGGCGAACCTGGACAGCAGGCGCCAGAACGGATGGTCACGGTGCGCGTCCTTTTTGCTCCTGGCAATGGCGCGGTGGCTGATGCCGGCATAGGAAATCGCCACCGGCAGCAGGATCAGGTTGGTAAACACGATCACCGCCACGCCGATGGACGCGCCGATGGCCAGTTCGCGGATCACGCCGATGTCGATGATCAGCAGGGTAATGAAGCCCACCGCATCCGCCAGGATCGCGATCATCCCCGGCAGGAACAGTTGCCGGAAGGTGCGCCGTGCGGCGGTGAGTGCGTTGTCTGCCTCGCTCGATTGCAGGGCGATGCCGTTGATCTTCTGCACGCCGTGGGAAATACCAATGGCGAAGATCAAAAACGGCACCAGCATCGAGTACGGGTCGAGCCCGAAGCCGAAGAAATGCATCAGCCCGAGTTGCCAGACCACCGCCACCAGCGTTGTGCTCAACACCGCGACGGTGCTGCGCAGGCAGTTGGTAAACCACAGCAACAGCACCAGGGTGATGACAAACGCGATGCCGAAGAACAACACCACCATCACCAGGCCGTCGATCAGGTCGCCGACCTTCTTGGCGAAGCCGACGATGTGGATCTTGACGTTGGGGTTCTGCGCTTCGAACTTGTCGCGGATCTTGTCTTCGAGCTCATGGGAGAACTTGCGGTAGTCCAGGGCCAGCAACTTGCCCTGGTCCTGCGGGTCCGGGTAGGCCTCCAGCAGCGGAATGTCGACGATGCTCGACTTGAAATCGTTGGCCACCAGGCGCCCGACCTGGCCGGACTTGAGTACGTTGTTGCGCAGTTGGTCGAGGCTTTGCGGCGAGCCGTTGTAGCTTTGCGGGATGACTTCGCCGCCGGCAAAACCTTCTTCGGTCACTTCGGTCCAGCGTACGCTGGGGCTCCACAGCGACTTGAGGCCCGAGCGGTCGACGCCGGAGATGTAGAACACCTCGTCGTTGATCTGGCGCAGGGTCTCCATGTAGTCCTTGGTAAAGATGTCGCCGTCCTTGGCCTCCACCGAAATGCGCACCGTGTTGCCCAGGTTGGCCAGGTCGTTGCGGTGTTCCATCATCTTTTCGATGAAGGGGTGCTTGAGGGGGATCATCTTTTCAAAGCTGGTGGAGGGGCGAATCAGGGTTGCCTGCCAGAACAGGAACACGCTCACCAGCACGCGAGATCGCGATGACTGCCGGGCGGTTGTTGAAGATCAGGCGCTCAAGAAAGGTCGCTTTATCGTTGTGATGACTGCTCATTCTTTGCCCGCCTTCTTATTGTTTTGTCGGTTCAGCGCCGGCTGGCGTGGCCACACGAACGCCACCCTGCCCGACCAGAATCAAGTTGCCGTTGCCGGCTGCCGTGACCGCCGACAGTGAAATACGGTCCGGGCGATTGAACACGCTGAACGTTTGGCCGTCATCGTGGCTGACCACCACGCTGCCGCCGTTGCCGACCACCACGATGGAGCCATCGTCCAGCAAGGTCGCGCCCGACAGGCCGAACTCCAGGGCACCGCGCGCGGCGTTCAATGGGACCTGCTCCCAGGTGCCGCCGAAATCGGTGGACCGGTACAGGTTGCCACGCAGGCCATAGGCCAACAGTGTCTGCGCTTGCGCGGTGCCGATGACGCCAAACAGCGAGCCCTCGTAGGGGCCTTCGAGCTTTTCCCAGGTCTGGCCGTCGTCGCTGGAGCGGAACATGCTGCCCTGCTCGCCGACGATAAACAGGCCGGCGTCCTTGATGGAGGCGATGGCGTTGAGGTGATATTGGTCTTCGTTGTCGAGGCGGTCGCTGACGTCGGCCCAGGTCTTGCCGCCGTCGGTGGTTTCGATCAGCGCACCGTAGGCGCCTACGGCCAGGCCGTGATTGGCGTCGTTGAACCACACATCGAGCAACGGCGCTTCGCGCTTGAGGTCCTGGTATTGCTGGGTCCAGGTGGCGCCGCCGTCAGTGCTGGCGAGGACTTGCGCATCGTGGCCCACGGCCCAGCCGTGTTGGTCATCGACAAAAAACACAGCGGTGAGCAACTGCCGGGTCGGCACTTTGGCCTGGGCCCACGTGGCGCCCTGGTCATCGGAATAGAGGATATGCCCGCGATCACCGACCGCCACCAGGCGCTTGCCGGCCTGCACCACGTCGATCATCAGGCCTTTGGCGGCCTTGGGGGATTCAATCGCAAACACTGCGCCGGCCGGGGTATCGCCGGCGGCGTGGACGGCGGTCGGCAACGCGACGGCTCCAAACAGCGAGAGCGCTGTGACCAGCAACGCGACCTTGCGTGCGGCGCGTGGGCGGCAAACAACCCAACCCATGACAGGCTCACTCATAGACCTTTCTCCCATTTATTATTGTTAGGTCTTGTCTTTGCTTGCCTTGCCGGGCGCTGAAACCTGCAATCTAGAGCGCCGGAACGAAGCAGGGGCCATCCTATCGGGCTTTGGAATCGTCTGACAATCAGCGCTACGTTATCTTTTGTTAACTGGCGGCTTTTGGCCATGTGGTGAATATAGCTGCATTCGCCAGGCTGATTGTCGGCAGGGAAATGAATTTTTATTCCATCTATTGAATTCAGGGAATTTTTATTCCATTAATGCACGCTCTGAAAACAATAATCCAAAGGACCACGGCAATGCGTGAACTCGGAATCGGCTTGATCGGCACAGGCTTCATGGGCCGAGCCCATGCCTTGGCATTCAACAACGCGCGGGCGGTCTTTGAACTGCCGGTACACCTCAAACTGGCCGCGCTTGCCGATGCCGACACCGAACGCGCCCAACGCTGCGCCACCGCCTGGGGCTTTGCCCGGGCCCATGGCGACTGGCAAGCGCTGATCGACGACCCCAAGGTCGATGTGGTGGCCATCACCACGCCCAATCACCTGCACTACCCCATGGCCATGGCCGCGATAGCTGCCGGCAAAGCGGTGTATTGCGAAAAACCCCTGGCCGTGAGCCTCGAACAGGCCGACGCCATGCGCCGCGCCGCGACCGCCGCCGGCGTGGTGACACGGGTGGGTTACAACTACCAGCACAACCCCATGATCACGTTGGCGCGGCAGCTGATTGCCGATGGCGAGCTGGGCGACATCATCAGCTTCCAGGGCGAGTTCAGCGAAGACTTTATGGCCGACCCGGCCTCACCCTGGTCATGGCGCTGTGAAGTGGCGCACGCCGGCGGTGCGTTGGCGGACCTGGGCAGCCACTTGCTGTCGATGGCGCGTTATCTGGTGGGCGACGTGGTCAGCGTGTGCGCCGATACCCACACCGTGCACGCCCAGCGCCCGGCCACAAAAGGCAGCCACGACCTCAAGGCCATTGCCGTGGACGACCAAGTGCATGCGCTGCTGCGTTTCGCCAACGGCGCGCGCGGCACCGTGAGCAGCAGTTGGCTCAAGCACGGCTACAAAAACCACCTGAGTTTTGAGATCAGCGGGACCAAAGGCACGTTGGCCTTCGATCAGGAATGCTTGAATGAACTGCGCCTGTACCGTCTCGGCCAGGACGGTTTCCAGCGCGTGCTGGCCGGCCCCGCCCTGCCCGGTTACGCCGCGTTCAGCCCAGCGGCGGGGCATCAGTTGGGCTACAACGAACTCAAGACACTGGAGGTGCAGGAACTGATCATGGCGCTGGCGGGCCAAGGCGCGGATGGCACTGACTTTGAGGCGGCATGGGAAGTGGAGCGGCTGGCGACGGCCATTCGCGTGGCGGCCCAGGAAGAACGCTGGGTCAAGGTGAACTCGGTCTGAAACACAGCGCAACCCCCCTGTGAGAGGGGGGCTTGCTCCCGATGGGGGAGTGTCAGTTGATGAATCTGTTGCTGACCCACTGCCATCGGGAGCAAGCCCCCTCCCACATTTGGATCACCTGCATGCGGTTACATCAGCGCAAGGCTCGGCGCAGTACTTTGCCCACGGTGGTCTTGGGCAATTCTGTGGTGCGAAACTCCACATACTTGGGCACCTTGTAGCCGGTGAGGTATTCCCGGCAGTGGGCGAGGATCTGCTCCTGGGTCAGGTTCGGGTCTTTGCGCACCACGATGATCTTCACCTTCTCCCCCGTCACGCCATCCTCTACCCCAATCGCCGCCACTTCGCCTACACCGGGGTGCAACGCCACCACGTCTTCGATTTCATTGGGGTACACGTTGAAGCCCGAGACCAGGATCATGTCTTTCTTGCGGTCCACCAGGCGGATGTACCCACGCGCGTCCATCACGCCAATGTCGCCGGTCGACAACCACCCCTCGGCATCCAACACTTCGGCGGTGGCCTCCGGGCGTTGCCAGTAGCCTTGCATCACCTGCGGGCCGCGCACTTGCAGTTCGCCCTGCTCGCCAATGTCGGCCAGCTCGCCGTCTTCACGCATAAACCGCACCCAGGTCGACGGCAGCGGCACGCCGATGCTGCCGGTGAAGTCCATCTCGCGCATGCGTGAGATATCGATAGGGCTGATGCTCACCACCGGCGAGCACTCGAGTGAGGCCATAGCCTTCGATGATCGGCAGCCCGGTGACCTCCTTCCAGCGCTTGGCCACCGCTGTGTGGGTGGCCATGCCGCCGGCGATCACCATGCGCAGGTCGGAAAAATCCCGCGCACAGAACGCTTTGTTCTCAAGCAAACCGTTGAACAAGGTATTGACCCCGGCAATGCCGTTGAAGCGCTCCTTGCGCAGGATCATCTGCACCCGTTTCACGTCCCGGGGGTTGGCGATCAGGATGTTGCGCCCGCCCAGGCACATGAACATCAGGCAATTCACTGTCAGCGAAAAGATGTGGTACAGCGGCAGCAAAGTGACGTTGGTTTCCTGCTTGCCCTGGTCCAGTTGATCGCCGACCCAGGCCTTGGCTTGCAGCAGGTTGGCGATGATATTGCGGTGGCTGAGCATCACGCCCTTGGCGTCGCCCGTGGTGCCGCCGGTGTACTGCAGGAAGGCCAGGTCATCAAGAGCCAGGCTCACCGGCAGGTGATTGAGCGCCCGCCCCTGCTTCAAGGTGTGGTTGAAGCGCACTGAACCCGGCAGATTGAACGCCGGCACCTGCTTTTGCACCCGGCGCAGGATGAAGTTCATCGCCGCGCCCTTGAAGGCGCCGAGCAAATCGCCGATGGCCGCCACCACCACGCGCTTGACGCTGCTGCCGACGATGACTTTTCCCAGGGTATGGGCGAAGTTTTCGAAGATCACGACGGTTTCGGCGCCGCTGTCCTTGAGCAGGTGCTTGAGCTCATGGGCGGTGTACAGCGGGTTGACGTTAACCACCACCGCGCCGGCCAGGATCGTGCCCAACAGGCAGATCGGGTATTGCAGGCAGTTGGGCATCATCAACGCCACGCGGTCACCCGGCTTGACGCCCTGGCCCTGCAGCCAGGCAGCGAACGCGATGCCATGGACCTGCCAATCGGCGTAGGTCATTTCGGTGCCGATACTGACGTAGGCCACGCGCTCGCGGAATTTCTCCAGGTGTTCCAGGAACACTTCGCGCAACGAGGGGTAATCCTCGATAGCCGCATCGATGTCTGCCGGGACGCCGGGCAGGTAAGCGTTCAACCACACCCGTTCGGTGTGTTCCAGGCTGATAGCGTTCATGGCAGTCTCCTTGTTGTTGTTTTTGGGTTGGCGCTATTTTTCGACGATGGCGGTAATGCCCAGCCCGCCCGCCGCGCAGATCGAGATCAACCCGCGCCCCCCACCGTTTTCATGGATGATCTTGGCCAGCGCCGCCAATTGCCGGCCACCGGTGGCGGCGAACGGATGGCCGCAGCCGAGCGAGCCACCGTTGACGTTCATTTTGGCGCGGTCAATGCTGCCCAGCGGTGCATCCAGGCCCAGGCGCTCGCGGCAGTAGTCAGCGTCTTCCCAGGCCTTGAGGGTACACAGCACCTGGGCGGCGAAGGCCTCATGTATCTCGAAGAAATCAAAGTCGGCAAAGCTCAGGCCCTCGCGCTTGAGCATGCGCGGCACGGCGTAGGCCGGGGCCATCAGCAGGCCTTCGCTGCCATCGACGAAATTCACCGCCGCCGTCTCGCCGGTACGCAGGTAGGCCAGCACCGGCCAACCATTGGCGGCCGCCCATTCCTCACTGGCCAGCAGCACCACCGAGGCGCCGTCGGTGAGCGGCGTGGAATTGCCCGCCGTCAGGGTGCCGTTCTGCCGGTCGTAGGCGGGTGCCAACCCGGCGAGTTTTTCCAGGCTGGCATCGGCGCGCAGGTTGTTGTCGCGAGCCAGGCCACGATGGGGGCTGATCAAGTCGTCGAAAAACCCGCGTTTGTAGGCGGCGTCCAGGCGCTGATGGCTGGTGAGGGTCAGTTCATCCTGAGCCAGGCGCTTGATCTGCCAGCGCTGGGCCATGGCTTCGCAGTGCTCGCCCATGGACAAGCCGGTGCGCGGCTCACCGTTGCGCGGTAACAGTGGCTTGAACAACATCGACGGACACACCTTGAGCAACGCCTTCAATTTGTCGCCCATGCCCTTGGCGCGATTGGCCGCGAGCAAGGTGTGGCGCAGGGATTCGTTGATGCCGATGGGCGCATCCGAGGTGGTGTCGGCGCCCCCGGCGATGCCCACGTCGATCTGGCCCAGGGCGATTTTATTCGCCACCAGCAACGCCGCTTCAAGGCCGGTGCCACAGGCCTGTTGCACATCGTAGGCCGGGGTATCAGGCGACAGCGTGGTCGACAGCAGCGATTCGCGTGCCAGGTTGAAGTCCCGTGAATGCTTGATCACCGCGCCGGCGGCAAACTCACCCAGGCGCTGGCCGTGCAGGTTGTAGCGATCCACCAGGCCTTGCAGCGCGGCCACCAGCAGATCCTGGTTGCTGTCGTGGGCATAGACGGTATTGGAGCGCGCAAAGGGGATGCGGTTGCCGCCGATAATCGCCACGCGGCGGGTCGCGGCCGGATTGAAGCTGTAGTCACTCATTTAACGCTCTCTTTCCAAATGAACAGCCCACGCATATGGGGTTTGTCGCCGGCAAAATTACGCACCTCGAACTCACGGCGCGGGCCGCACGAGGGGTGGTTCCACAGGGCGACCTGGCCGGGCAGGAAGATCGGCAGCTTGAAGTCGCAATGGGCCTCGGCCTGGTCCAGCCCACCCGGCGGTTGCTGGGCGGCAAGGGCGCGGCCCAGGGTCCACATGCCGTGGGCGATGGCACGGCGAAAGCCAAAGATCTTCGCGCCGATCACTGAAGTGTGAATCGGGTTGAAATCCCCGCAGACGTGGGCAAAACGCCGGCCCAGATCGGCCGGCAACACCCAACGCTGGGTGCGTAGCAGGCCGTCTTCCTGCAACGCCAACCCATCGTCCCAGGGCTCGCCGATGGGGTCTTTGACGTCGCGGCGCAGGTACAGGCTGTCGCTCTCCCACACCAGGGCGCCCGCGCCATAGGCCCGGGTGGCAATGCTTAACGCCTGGCCCTTGGGATGGGCGACCCAGCGTGCGCAGTACACCTCCAGGCGCAGCACCTGGCCCGCCTGCAAGCGCTGGTGCTGACGAATACGGTTGGCCAGGTGCACCATGCCGCTGGCCGGGTACGGAAAGCTCGGGCGCGTGAGCAACATCAGGTGCAGCGCGAACGCCAGCACATGCGGATACGACAGCGGCACGCCCTGCTCGGGCCGGAAACCGCAGGCACGCCCATAGGCGGCGATGTCGGCCGCGTGCAGCTCCACCGCCGGACGCACCAGGCGCTCCTTGGGCAGCGCCGGCATGCCGTCGGGCTTGGGCTTGCGCAGCGCGCGCGCGCCGTCCAGCAGCAGGCGCGTGCGTGAGGGTGGCGGGTCAATAATCTGCGTTACGTAGTCCATGAGGTCAGGCTCCCAACAGGCTTTGGCCGCACACCCGCACCACCTGGCCATTGACCCCGCCCGAGGCCGGGTGCGCGAGCCAGGCGATGGTTTCGGCCACATCGATCGGCTGGCCGCCCTGGCTCATCGAGTTCATGCGCCGCCCCGCTTCGCGGATCATCAGCGGGATCTTCGCGGTCATCTGGGTCTCGATAAACCCCGGCGCCACGGCGTTGACCGTGACCTGTTGCACCGCTGCGCGCGGCGCCAGGCCCTGCACCAGGCCGATCACACCGGCCTTGGAGGTGGCGTAATTGCTTTGCCCGAGGTTGCCGGCAATAGCGCAAATCGACGACACGCCACGATGCGCCCGCCGGGGTTCACGCCCTGGTTTTGCAGCAGTGCATGGCTCAGTTGCAATGGCGCCTCCAGGTTGACCGCCAGCACACTGCGCCAGGCCGCTTCGGGCATTTTGGCGATGGTCTTGTCGCGGGTGATGCCAGCGTTGTGCACCACCACATCGAACGCACCGTATTGGCTGACATGGGCCAGCAACCGTTCAGCGGCATCCGCTGCGGTGATATCCAGCGGCAGCGCCGAACCGCCGACGCTGGCGGCAGCCTGTTGCAGGGCGTCCTGGGCCTGGGGCACATCCACACACACCACATGGGCACCGTCGCGCGCCAATACCTGGGCGATGGCCAGGCCGATGCCACGGGACGCACCGGTGACCAACGCACGCCGACCCGCGAAGGGGGCGTCCCGGTTGACGGCGTAGTGGTCGTCCACGGTTTTATCCACGCGCACCACTTGCCCCGACACGTAGGCCGAGCGGCGCGACAGGAAGAAACGCAGGCTGCTCTGCAACGCGTCTTCGCTACCTGGCGCTACCATAAAGCAACTGCACGGTGATCGCCCGGCGCAGTTCCTTGGCCAGCGAGCGCACCAGGCCTTCAAGGGCGCGTTGGGCGATGGCCTGGGCCAGGTCCTGGCAGTGTTCGGCGCGGTGCCGAGTACCACCCACGCGGGCGTGCTGGCCGAGGCGTTTGGCGTTGGCGTGAAAGAACCCATAGAGGCTCGTCCAGCTGTTGCACGTCGCGGATGCCCGTGGCATCAAACACGGCGCCCTGCACCTTGACCGTGGACGGCGCCTGCAGCGTCGCCGGGGTGGCGGCCACTGTGTCGGTGGCGCTGAAGACACGCTGCACCTGATCAACCAGGCGCCCTGCCCCGGCGATGATCACCGGGTTGGCCAAGGCTGGCTGGCCGCAGCGATAGCGCTGCAACGGCAAGGGTTGCGGCAAGCCGATAGCCTGGGCCGAGGCGATGGCCCCAGGGGGAATTGACGAATGAAAGGTAGTTGTCACTCATAAACACAAATCCTGCCTTGTAAACCCAGTCAAATGTGGGAGGGGCTTGCTCCCGATGGCGGTGGGTCAGCTACCCATCAGTTGGCTGAAGCACCGCCATCGGGAGCAAGCCCCCTACCACACTGGCCGCGTTACCGATCTAATTTACCGAGGCGTTTCGCGCCCTGGCTGGTACGCCGCTTGGCCGCCGGTTCCGAGCGCTTGTTTGCGTTGCTGCAAGGCTTCCAGCAACCCGAAGTCCTGCGCGCAAGTCGTCCACCTGGATCGCGTGGTCGGCGTATTCCACGTAGCGCGCCAGTAACGCTTCCTCGTCATCACTGATCAGGTCCAGCGCCCGCGCCTTGACGCGCCAGGCGGTAAACGCCGTGGTGGAGATCGGCAACGGTTCGATCAGGCCCTGCTTGATGGCGGGCTTGAGCCGGGCGTCGATCAGCTCGACTTGCGGCAACAAACGCAAGCCCAGCTCGCCGTAAGCCAATTTGTCGATTTCCGGGCGTGGGATGTAGGAATCGGCCAACAACCGGTCGCGGGTTTCGCCCGGTGTCTGCACCACATCGGCCACCTGCGCCAGCAACCGATCCGAGGGTTTGCGCAACGGGATGCCGAACGGGAATGTCAGGCCGCGCACCACGCCGGCGGCAATGTTGGAGGGGTAGTTCTCGAGCACTTCGGCGAGGGGCTTCGTGGGCGCGCAGGCAAGGCATCCTGCGCCGACCAATGCACCAGCGGCAGGTCGGCCTGGGGTCGGCCATCATCCTCAAATCGCTTGAGCACGCAGGACAGGATGTACAGCTGCGACAGCATGTCGCCCAGGCGCCCGGTGATACTTTCCTTGCGCTTGAGCGCACCGCCCAGCACGCCCATGGAAATATCCGAGATCAACGCCAGCACCACCGACAGCCGATTGGCCTGGCGGTAGTAGGACGCCAGCGCCGGGTCGGTCTTGGCCGGGGCGGAAATCAGCCGCCCGCCGGTCAGCGCATGTACCGCCGCGCGCACGGTGTTGGCCAGTACGAAGCTCACATGGCCGAACATCGCGCTGTCGAAATCCTCCAGCGCCTTGCGCCGGTCGAGGTTGCGCGCCGCTTCCATCTCGCGGAACACATACGGATGGCGGCGAATCAGGCCCTGGCCAAAGATGATCAGGCAGCGCGTCATGATATTCGCGCCTTCCACCGTGATAGCGATGGGGCTTTGCTGGTAGGCCCGGGCCAGGAAGTTGTTGGGCCCCATGCAGATGCCTTTGCCGGCCACGATGTCCATGCCGTCGATTGACGATGATCCGCGCGCGCTCGGTGACGTGGTACTTGGCGATGGCCGAAATCACCGACGGTTTTTCACCGGCATCCAGGGATGCCACCGAGACCTTGCGCACCGCATCGCAGGCATACAGATGCCCGGCCATGCGCGCCAGTGGCGCTTGTACGCCTTCGAACTTGCCGATGGGCAGGCCGAACTGTTTACGCATCGCCGCATAGGCCGTGGTACCGCGCACGGCGACCTTGCCCAGGCCGACGTTGGCCGACGGCAAGGAAATCGCGCGACCGGCGGCCAGGCACTCCCATCAGCATCGCCAGCCATTGCCGACCTGTTCGCGGCCGCCGATCACCCATTCCAGCGGGATAAACACGTCCTTGCCGGTGGTCGGGCCGTTCTGGAACACCGCGTTGAGTGGCCAGTGGCGACGGCCGCTGTTCACGCCGGGGTGGAGGTCGGGATCAGGGCGCAGGTAATACCGAGGGAGCCCGGCGCGCCGAGCAAACCGTCCGGGTCTTCGGCGCGAAATGCCAGGCCAAGCACGGTAGCAATGGGGCCGAGGGTGATGTAGCGCTTGTCCCAGGTCACACGGAAACCCAGTACTTGCTCACCCTCGTGGGTGCCTTTACACACGATGCCCAAATCGGGAATCGCCCCGGCGTCGAACCGGCATATGGGCTGGTCCAGGGCAAAGCAGGGGATGTCTTCGCCACGGGCCAGGCGCGGCAGGTAGTAACTGCGCTGGGCGTCGGATGCCGCTGTCAGTGCAACAGCAGCTCGGCCGGGCCCAGGGAGTTGGGGACCATCACCGAAATCGCCGCCGCCGAGCAGCGGGTCGACAGCTTCATCACCACCATCGCGAGTGCGCATAGTGAGAGAAGCCTTTGCCCCCGTATTGCTTGGGAATGATCATGCCCAGGAAGCCCGCGTCCTTGGTGTACTGCCAGCACTCAGGAGACATGTCCTGCCAAATCTGCGTGGTTTCCCAATCGTTGGCGATGTCGCACAGGGTTTCCACTTCGTTGTCGAGGAAGGCTTGCTCCTCGGCGCTGAGCTTAGCCGGCGCGGCGTGCAGCAAGCGCTGCCAGTCGGGTTTGCCGCTGAATAACTCGGCGTCCCACCACACGGTGCCGGACTCGATAGCCGCACGCTCAGTGTCGGACATTGCCGGCATGATCGTACGAAACAGGCCCAGGGCCTTGCTGGTTAACAAGGCGCGGCGCAGGGTTTGATTGTCATCAGCAACGCGGGCGCGATCACCAGCAATGCCGCGACGCCAGCACCAACACCCACCACCACGTTAAACACGTAACCCAGCGCCAGCCAGATTACGCCAGCGCCCAACCACAAGGTCGCGGCAGCTTGTCGATACGCCAGGGCAATCGCAGCCGCGAAACCCACCAATAACCAGATAACCATGGGGATACCTCTACTTGATTCAGGGTATGGCTTAAGTGCGGCAGGTCGGATGAGCTGCGGCGTAAAACCACACTACAAACTTGAGAAAGCAAATTCAAATTTTGTTTTGAAATTTTTATTTAATACGTGGACGAAAAAACAGCGGCTGATCGGGTCAGCTCAATAGGTTGATTGAACAAGAAAATCGAAACGGGTCGCGTGGGCAACCCGTCGATGCTTCACCCAGATGCACGCCAACAGCGAGATGCGCTAACTGTTGGCGTCTCACGGATGTCGCCGGATCAAAACTCGTAAGTGGCCGATACGCTAACCACATCACCACGCGCCTCTGACTTGCCGTCCAGGCTGGCGCCACCAAGGCGATCGACGTTTTTGGTCCTCAACTTGACGGTCTCCACAAACTGGTGGGAATAAGCGCCGTCGACACTCAAGCCTGGAATTGCGCTGACTTTGTAACCAAAGCCAAGGGACACGAAGGTGCGGTCGCCATCAGGAATACGCGGATCACGGGTGGAGTCCGGCGTAGGCGTCTGGTCGAAAGAAACACCGCCACGCACTGTGAAGTCATCGGTCAGTTTGTAGTCAGTACCGTACGAGAACTGCCAGGCATCTTTGTAGCGATAAGGTATCGACACAATGGTGCTTCCCTCGGATTTAAGGGTCAGCGCCTTGAACGTTGACCAGTCTGTCCAGGTGGCACTAAAGCCGATACCCCAGCGATCATTGATTTGGTGCACCCAATCGAAGGATGCGTTGGCCGGAATATCCAGTTGCGTGGAAGCATTCGCGCCATCGGGGTAAAGATGAAGGCCCGGGTAAGCCATCTCTACGAGGGTTTTTCCGTCGACCACAGGCGTGGTCATCAGTAACCGAGATTGTTCGTCGGCGTAGATGTTGTATTTACCCTCTAACTTGTTCTTTATTTTCGCGTGGTAGTTCAGGCCCAGGGTGTCTTGAGCCGTCGGCTTCCAGGCAATCCCGGCGAACCAGCCCAAGGATGTATTGTCGACTTTGACACGCATCAACGAGAAGCCTTGACCCGCTGCGAAGGGGGTAAAACCGAAGTCTGCGGATTGTGCCGCTGCGGCAAACAAATCGACGTTCTGGCTTACAAAGCCGGACGTATGCTGAAGAATTGCACCGCCCCCAATGGAAAATTCGTCTGTCACTTTAAACGACAGCGAACCGGTCACTCCGACCGTTTCGATCTTGGTATCGACCGCGAAGTCCCTGCCTTTCCAGTCACTGTCATAGCTTGTCCTCGCCCCCATCGGCACCACTTGGCTGAGGCCGAAGGCCAAGCGATCGTTAATAGGCATGACCATGAAGCCGGTAGGCACCCATGCCTCAAAACCCGCCTGTCCGCCGTCTCCCGTGCGTGTGTTATAGATCGCGTTAAAGTCAGGATCCAAGACCGTGGACGAAGTGGGTCGCCCCGAATAGTCGTACGCGCTGCCCTTGTACTTGATGTCGATATTTGCGTAGTTGAGCGTGAACTGAGAGATGTTCTTGTCGATAAATGCCATTGCTGCCGGATTGTTATAGGCCGCTGACGGGTCGTTTTTAAACAACGACCCCCCGCCAAAGGCACGGCCCCAACCGGCGGCGTTGGTAGTAGGCGTCATGTATGCCCCCGCCTGGGCAGAGCCGGCAGCAACCATCAACCCACCGAGCAATGCCAGCCCCAGGAAGGTTTGCGCCTGTGGTTTTTTATTATTCATGCTCCACTCCTTTGTTGTTTTTATGCAGCACCAACAGGTCGACCCCGATGGTTTGTCTCAACAGGTGCCTCTTGCGAGACACCTGTCTTTACGTGGGTGATCAGCCCAACGAGCGCGGTAGAACGCTTAAGGAACGATCTGCAGCAGCGGCGTGGTGGTCACAGTGACACTCAGACTTTGCAGAGTGCAGGACGAACCCAGCGGCTGACTGGTCGGGCTGCTGGTCAGCGCGCCAGTGCTATTGTTGTAGGCCACCGTGACGGTCGATGGACCGCAGTTAGAAGCGGGGTACAACACAGAGGCCGGAATGGTGTAGCCAACGTTGGTCACATTCCCGGCGCCCGCAGTACCACTCAGGCTGGTGGCAGTCAGTGTCCACGGCACACCGGTGATCTTAGGCAGTTTGCACAAGCTGTTAGAGCCGGAGACGGTGACATTGGTGATACTCGCAACCCCCACCGTATTCACAGAACCATCAAACTTCACGTCACACGTGATGGGCAGTTGAAAAGAGGATGGCGACTTCACCGTTAGCGATCCGGAGGCGGAGAAATTACTGCTGACGGGAGCGATACTGACGGCGTTCGCCATGGAAGCCGCACCCATGCAAACAGTCAAAGCAGTCAACGACACGAGAGTTTTCAAACTTTTCATTGTTGTTCCTCACATGTAATGGCGAGTCATTCGCCAGGGGGTAATGGCCATGAACGAGGAGGTCACGTTGAAACTGCAGAACTTCCCTTTCCAGCCAAATTTCAATTCAATGAGCGCTGTACACCTGAAGCGCGTTATTCAACAACTTTGAAGTTCGGTGGCATCTTGATCGACACCGTCTTGATCTTGCAGTCTTCGCCGATCGGGACATTGCTGGCTTCCAGCTTGCCGGTGGCGTTATCCCACGTACCCTCGGCGGTCGAAGGACCGCATTTGCCCCCCAGGCCGAAGGCGTGCACATCCACGCTGATCTTCGACATCGAGCCGCTTTTTGTGTCTTTGGCAACCAGTACCCACGGTAAGTTGATGGCCTCGACCCGGCTGCACTTGAGGCCGCCGTCGAACTCGACTTTGTCGACATTGACCGAGGAGCCATCAGCCGCAACGTTGCCGGCCACCTTGATGGTGCAATCGGCGCTGATCAGCTTGCCCTTTGAAAAACTGATGGGGCCCTGGGCCGTGAAGGCGCTGCCGGCCGGTTCGATGCGTGCGGCCTGGGCCTGGTGATAGGCAATGAGGCCCAGTGCGGCCAACAGCACATGGGCGGTGAACTTGGCAGGTGCTTGCATGGTGTACGTCCTTCCCTTTAATTATTGTTGTTCGGGTCAAACCACTTTCTCGGGGCGATAACTACCCGCGCGGCGATTAAGCCCCGAGTACACATATAACGTGCAACGTGTTTAGAACGGCTTGGCGTTGCCGCTGTATTTCTCCAGATACTTCAAACGCTGGGACGGCTGAAGATTGGTCAACCTGATATCCCCGGCGTAATGATTAAGCACCCGATGGTCCATGCGCCTGCGCCACAAGTACGGCACATAAGCCCAGACAATCATGCTCGCGTAACCGTACGGAAGTTGCGGCGATTCATCGAAGTGGCGCAACGACTGGTAACTACGGGTCGGGTTGGCATGGTGGTCGGAGTGCCGTTGCAATTGGAACAGAAAGATATTGGTGACAATCCGGTTACTGTTCCAGGAATGCCGAGGCGAACAACGCTCGTAACGACCATTGGGCAACTTCTGGCGTTTAAGGCCGTAGTGTTCGACGTAGTTCACCACTTCCAACAGCGAGAACCCGTAGATGCCCTGGATAAGCAAAAACGGAATCACCGCCGCCCCCAGCCAGGCAATCATCGCGCCCCACAGCACTATGCTGTACATCCAGGCACTGAGCACACCGTTCTTCCAGTGCCAGGCCGGCAGGCCGAGTTTGCGCAGGCGTTCGCGCTCCAGGTTCCACGCCGAGTGGGCGCTGAACCACACCGAACGCGGCAGGAATGCCCAGAAACTTTCGCCAAGGCGCGAGCTGGCAGGGTCTTCCGGGGTGGCAACACGCACGTGATGACCGCGGTTATGTTCGGTGTAGAAGTGCCCATAGAACGTCGGCGCCAGCGTGACCTTGGCCAGGAACACTTCCAGTGCGTTGGGCTTGTGCCCCAGCTCATGGGCGGTGTTGATGGCAATACCGGTGGCCGCACCGGTCGACATGGCCATGCCCAGGTAGGTAAACCCACTGGGCGTGCCATGTAGCTGGGTGCGGGCGGTAATGTAGCTCGCCACGTGGGAGAGCCAACTGGACAGGTCGAGGCTGGCGGTAGCCTGCACCAGGCCACCCTGCATGATCCACTCTATGCCGCCGGCGGCCAGCCAACCGGTGATGATCACCGAACTGATCACCAACAGCACGCCGGTGTAGACGATCCAGCGGTAGTAACGTTGGGATTCAAGGTGGCTGACGGCGGATTCGGGCGGGTTGCTCACGTCTTCACCGAGCAGGCCGTCGATCAGCGGGATGAGGCCGAAGATCACCAATACGCCGACCCACCACAGCTGCTGGATACCGGTGGAGATGGCCAGGGCCCCGGAGAGTAATGGCGTGGCCAGAGGCATGATGCCCAGCCACCACAGATGGCGCTTGCCATCGGCCCATACGCTTGGCGCTGCCAGAGTCTGGTTCATGGCAGCCTCCGCACGCTGGCAACAGGCAGGAAAAACAGGTTCAGGGAGTACTGGGTACTCCGGGAAATCAACCATGCGATAAAAGACGTTTTTTTCATTTTTATTCGCTCTTAGGCACTGCAAAAAATCATTTCAAAATAAATATTGAAATATTTTTTTAAATAAATAACGCGGAATCGTTAGGTCGTCAACTACTTTTTCAAGGCCTTTTTACGATGACCGACCAGTCTCTTTTTCAGCGCTTTGGTCAGGTCTCTAGGGCAAGCATTTCGGACCGTACAACCCGCCATGAAGGCCGAGATTATTTGTTCACCAACGCAAAAGGCGCGTGCAGCAGCTTGGCGTTTTGCGGCGGCTTCGCGCGTTTGGCCACCTGCAGCACCGTCTCGACCACACGCGCCGTGGCGGTGATCGGCAACATATGGCCGCGCCCTTCCACCAGCTGCAGCTTGAGGCCCGGCACCTTATCGGCGAGCGCCTGCCCGTGCTTGCGAAAGTCCAATACCTTGTCGCGTGCGCCATAGATCAGGCCGATGGGCAAGCTCAGTTGCGCATAGCGCTTGACCATGTCCGGCAGGTGATCGTTGACCAGGGCGATTTCGCTGGAGGCTGCGTAAAAGTTGCCTGGGCGCATGCCCAGCAGCCCGCCGCCGCGAGTGGCGAAATCAGCAGGGCCGGGTCGGGCGCGAATACGCCCTTGACCACCGCGCCTCGGGTCAACAGCCCGATGGGCACCGTGAGGGTGTGGGCCACCCAGCGCCGCAGCCAGGCCGGGCGCACCGCCAGCGACCAGAACACCGGTGGCAAGGTCGGTTGGGGATGGGTCAGCGGCGCCACCAGCACCAGGCCCGACACCGACTCGCGATGGTCAAGGGCCAGCGCCAGGGAAATCGCGCCACCGAGTGAATGCCCTAGCACCAGCGGTTTATCCAGGCCCAACCTGTCGATAAACGCCGCCACCTGCCGTGCCTGGGCCGGCAGGTCTGCCGCCGTGCCTTTATGGCGAGTTGAATAACCCGAGCCCGGACGGTCGAGAGTGATCACCCGAAAATGCTCACGCAACTGGCCGGACAAGGCATAGGTCAGGTTGCGACTGCTGCCCATCAACCCATGGATCATCACCAGCGGCGGGCCCTTGCCCTCTTCAACATAATGAAAGCGCTCGCCATCGACCTCCACGTAGCGCCCGTCGCTTGGAACGGCCGCTTCAATGCGCCGTGTCATCCAGGCACTCAACGCCCACAACACCGCACTTGCACCCGCCGCAGCGGCAACCCACTCCACAGCCATAGCTCGGTCCTCTGCATCCCTGCCGCTGGCGACCTGACCGGAATTGATCGAGACCGCAGCCACCGCGCGCGCCCTGGATTCGGATCTCGTTCCAGCTGAGCGCGTCCGTCGGACAAGTCGCACATTCGGAACAAGAACCTGGCGCAGGCGGTATTTTCAGGTAGATTATTTAAAATCTTTTTTAAAATAATTAATTCAATTTTCCTTTGCAATGGTGTTCTATCTAAAAGACACAACAAAAACAGGAGCACATCCGATGCCCACCAAGGACCGCCTATGAATGCCCACAGTGATTCAATCGACGTTGCCATCATCGGCTCGGGCTTTGCCGGCCTGTGCATGGCGATCCGGTTAAAAGAAGCCGGCTTCAACGATTTTTTTATCGCCGAGCAGGCCGACACCCTCGGCGGCACCTGGCGGGACAACCACTACCCCGGTTGCGCCTGCGATGTGCAGTCCCATGTGTATTCGTTTTCGTTTGCGCCCAACCCTGACTGGACGCGGCAGTTCGCGCCTCAGGCCGAAATCCGCGCCTACCTTGAGCAGTGCGCCAAGCGCTTCGAACTGGCGCCCTACCTGCGGTTTGGCATGGCCCTGCAACGGGCGGTGTTCGATGAGCAGCAGCAACGCTGGCAATTGAGCTTCAGCGATGGCCGCCAGGTGAGTGCGCGGGTGCTGGTGTCGGGGATGGGCGGCTTGTCGCGCCCGGCGTTGCCGGATATTCCGGGGCTCGACAGCTTCAAGGGTAAACGCTTCCACTCGCAGCAGTGGGACCACGACTACTCCTTGAAAGGCAAGCGCGTGGCGGTGATCGGCACCGGCGCCAGCGCCATTCAATTCGTGCCGCAGATTGCGCCGCAGGTGGCCCACCTCGATCTGTTCCAGCGCACCCCGCCGTGGATAATGCCCAAGCCCGACCGCGCCATTGCCCCGCTCGAACGTTGGTTGTTCAAGCACTTGCCCTTCACGCAACGCCTGGTACGCGGGGCTTTTTACTGGGCTCTGGAAGGTCGCGTGGTGGGCTTTGCCTTGCACCCGCGGCTGATGAAAATGGTGCAGAAGATCGCCCTGCGCCACCTGTACAAGCAAGTGGCACGCCCTTCCCTGCGCAAAACCCTGACGCCGGACTACACCATCGGCTGCAAACGCGTACTGATCTCCAATGACTACTACCCGGCGTTGTCGCGCAGCAACGTCGAGGTGATCACCGACCACGTATTACGCATCGAAGCCGATGGCGTGATCACCGCCGACGGCATCAAGCACCCGGCCGACTGCCTGATCTTCGGCACCGGTTTCCAGGCCAGCGACCCGCTGCCCCGCGATTGCATCATCGGGCGTGACGGCGTGGACCTGATGGACACCTGGCGCGAGGGTGCCCATGCCTATAAAGGCACCACGGTGCCGGGTTATCCCAATTTGTTCCTGATTATCGGGCCCAACACCGGCCTGGGGCATAACTCGATGATCCTGATGATCGAGGCTCAGGTGACCTACATCCTTGACGCGCTCAAACACATGCAGCGTCAGCGCATCGCCACGGTGGACGTCAAACCTGCCGTGGAACAGGCCTACAACCGCCAACTGCAAGACAAACTCAAGCGCACCATCTGGAACACCGGCGGCTGCCAGAGTTGGTACCTCGACCCTCGCACCGGCAAGAACACCACCCTGTGGCCCGGCTCGACATGGCGCTTCAAGCAGGTCACCCGCCAGTTTGCGCTCAAGGACTATGTGACCGAGCAGTTGCCGGTCAGCCCACCCGCGCGCCCTGCCACGGCGCCCTATCCCAGCGCAGAAGGCAGGTTGTCATGAAAACATTCAACGGTCGCGTGGCGGCCATCACCGGCGCGGCATCCGGCATGGGGCGCGCCTTGGCCCTGGCATTGGCGCGGGAAGGTTGCCACCTGGCGCTGGCGGACAAAAACGCTCAGGGGCTGGAACAAACCCTGGCCCTGATCAAGTCCTCGACCCTGGCGCCAGTCATCATCACCCTCCAAGTGCTGGATGTGTCCGATCGCCAGGCCATGGAGGACTGGGCCGCGCGCTGCGTGGCAGAGCACGGCCAGGTCAACCTGGTGTTCAACAATGCCGGGGTGGCGCTGTCCAGTACCGTGGAAGGCGTGGACTATGCCGACCTGGAATGGATTATCGGCATCAACTTCTGGGGCGTGGTCCATGGCACCAAGGCCTTCCTGCCTTACTTGAAGGCCAGCGGCGACGGCCATGTGATCAACACCTCCAGCGTGTTCGGCCTGTTTGCCCAACCCGGCATGAGCGGTTACAACGCCAGCAAGTTCGCCGTGCGCGGGTTTACCGAAGCCTTGCGCCAGGAACTGGACCTGCAACGCTGCGGCGTATCGGCCACCTGCGTACACCCCGGCGGCATCCGTACCGATATCTGCCGCAGCAGCCGCATCGACGCGAACATGACCGGTTTCCTGATCCACAGCGAACAACAGGCCCGCGCCGACTTCGAAAAACTCTTCATCACCGACGCCGATCAGGCCGCCAGGGTCATCCTGCACGGCGTGCGTAAGAACAAACGCCGCGTACTGATCGGCCGCGATGCGTATTTCCTCGACCTGCTCGCCCGTTGCCTGCCGGCGGCCTACCAAGCGCTGGTGGTGTTCGCCAGCAAGCGCATGGCACCCAAGCAACGCCGACCGGTGTTTGAAACCAACGACGAGACCCGTCTCTGAACAGGAGCACGCACTATGCTGCCCATCCGCCGCGACCTCCGTTTTGCCCTGCCTGCCGAGCGCATCAAGGACTGGCATGAACAAGGCCCGTTCATCACGCATTTCTTCAACGCGTTATCGCTGCTGTTTCCCCAAGGCGAACTGTTTTTCATGGACAGCGTGCGCCACTACCGCCAGCGCATCGATGATCCTGAATTGAAACAGCAGATCCAGGGTTTCATCGGCCAAGAGGCCATGCACAGCCGCGAACATGTGGCCTACAACGACCTGATGCAGGCCGCCGGCCTGCCGGCACACACCCTCGACCGGCGCCTGAAATTCATCCTCGACCTGCAAAAAAAACACTGCCCGCCGGCCTTCAACCTGGCCATCACCATCGCCCTTGAGCATTACACCGCGATGCTTGCCGAGATCCTGCTCAGCGACCCGACGCGCTTCGGCGATTCGCTCAAGGGCTACCAACAGATGTGGTACTGGCACGCGCTCGAAGAAACCGAGCACAAGGCCGTAGCGTTTGATGTGTGGAACACGGTGATCAAGCCCGGCCCCAAGCGCTACCTGCTGCGCACCGGCACAATGCTGACCACCACGGTGTTCTTCTGGCTGGTGGTGCTGGACTTCCACCTGCGCCTGTTGATCGCCGACCGCAAGGCGGGTGGGCTGCTCAAGGGCTTCTGGCGCATGCTGAAGTTTCTGTATGGCCCCAAGGGGGTTTTCCCACGGATGCTGCGGCCGTGGCTGCACTACTTCAAACCGGGTTTCCACCCTTGGGATCACGACAACCGAGCGCGCCTCACGGGCATCGAGGGCTTGATCGAGGAAATCGAACAGACGCGACGCGGCTACGAATCAGCCTAGGTGTCGGCCAGGGCCACGCGCTCGCGCACAAAACCCTCCACCTGATCGCCCGGCAGTGCCTTACTGAAATACCAGCCCTGGATAAACAACTCGGTGCCGGTATTCAAGAAGGCCAGCTGCTCGGCGGTCTCGACCCCTTCGACCACCACCCCCAGGTTCAGCGCCTCGCAAAAACGCAGCATGCCGGTCAGCACCTGGGCGCCCTTGGGGTCGTGCTGGGCCACCACGAAACTGCGATCGATTTTGATGAAATCCACGGGAAACTGGTGCAGGTAACTCAAGGCCGAAAAACCGGTGCCGAAATCGTCGATATAGACCTTGGCGCCGATGGCCTGCAACTTCTGGATGGTGTGGCGCGTGGCCTGGATATCACTGACCAGCGCGTCTTCGGTAATTTCCACCGACACCTGCCCGTGGGCCTGGGCCAGGATCTCCACCAGGCGTTCGCCGTAGCCGGCGTCGGTCAGGGTGGCGCTGGAAATATTGATGGTCATCGGCAAGGCAAAGCCCAGCTTTTGCCATTTCTGGTACTGGCGAACCGCCTGGGACGCCACCCACACATCCACATCCGGCATCAACCGCGCCTGCGCCAGCCACTGCAGGAACTCCCACGGCGAATGCACGGTGCCCTGGGCGTCCCGCGCACGCATCAACGCTTCGCAACCGGTGCACAGGCCGGTGCGGGTCGAGACTTGCGGCTGGAATTCGAGATAGAACTCATAGTCGCTGATCTGTTGGATACGGCTCAGCTCGTTGGCTTGGCGCGCCAGGACTTTGTGGGATGCCAGCACCGGGTCCAGCTCGCGCAAGCGGCCTTTTTCTTCCAGGCCACGAAAGGTCATGTCCAGCGACTTGAGATACACCGTGCCACCCTCGGCGGGCTGGCGATGAATCGCCCGCACGTAGGGCGCATACACCAGGGTTCCCAGCCCCAGGAGCGTCACTTGCAACGCCACCGCCGCCAGGTCGCCATGAGTGCTGAGGTAGGCATTGAGCAGCACCGGTGCGGTGAACGGCACACTGGCCACCGCCGGGGACACCCACCCCAGTTGCACCACGCTCAGCGCCACCATGGCGTTCAAGGCGGGCACCACCAGAAAAGGGATGAACAAGCGTGGGTTGAGGATGATTGGCAAGCCGAACAGCAACACCTCACTGACGTTGAACAACGACAGCGGCAAGCTCGCTATCGCCACCAGGCGCATCGACTGGCTTTTGGAAAACAGCAGGATCGCCAGCAACAGGCACAACGCGCCGCCCGAGCCGCCGATAAAGGCAAAACTGCCGAGCAGGCCGCTGTTGAGCACATACTTGATCGGCTCGCCCGCCGCCAATGCGGCACCGTTGAGCACCACTGCCTGGTCCAGCACATCGAACAACGGCTGCAGGGCGTACACGCCGTGAATGCCAAAAAACCACAACAGCGAGTTCATCAGGGTGGTAAACAAACCACTGCCGTAAGGCGACTCCAGGGCATCCAGCACCTGCGGCCCCTGCAACTGCGCCACATAGGGCACCTGCAGGAGCAAGGACAGCACCACCACCAGCGCCAGCGCGGTGATGGCGCCAGGCACCACCATATTGATCGTACCTCTAAGGTTGTGCCCCACCAGGTCCTCATTGACCAGGCGCGTCCAGCGGTAGCGGTGCAGCCAGGCAATGGCCGGCACATTCAACAGCGGCGAAGCGATGGCGATAAACAGCACGAAGGTCGCCGAAGCACGCGGGTATTCGCGCAGAATATACGTGGCCACCACGACATGGGCCAGGCACAGGAACGCCACCGGCAACTGCGGCAGGCGATACTGGATCGCCAGCATATAACCAATGGACGCGGCCACCAGCAGCGGGATCACCGAGCTGATCTGGTTGTGCAGCCCCGCAAGAAAAGCCACGACCTGTCGATCAACACCCAACACCCGCGCACATTCGGACAGGATCAGAAAAAACGCCGAGACCAACAGGCACGGCAGGATCCACAACAGCCCTTCGCGGATCGCGCGTAACGACTCGGTACCGGCCAAAGCAGCCAGACGCTGGGTAAAGAAAAGTTTGAATAGCGTTTGCGCCATGACACATCCCTCTGCCCATCGCCCACTGCCCTTGCAAGGCAGGGCCGGAAACTCCGGGGCTAACGCTACACGTCATGGCACTGGAAGCGAAAGCCTTTTGCCCGGTATACGGGTGATTTTTGCGCAATGAGTGACCGCCTCGACGGGCAGCGCCTCGCGGGCCCCGCTCGGGTACTGAGCGCCTATCTGGTATTGTTCGCGCACCGCCCGATACATGCCTGGGTAAATCCACCCTTACGCAGCCGCGTCCGCTGTCATGCGGCCCGGCACGCGGGCCTTGTTCCACCTGATTTGGAGCACACGCTTGTCACCACCT
Source organism: Pseudomonas sp. S3_A03 (assembly GCF_054668275.1). Lineage (NCBI taxonomy): Bacteria > Pseudomonadati > Pseudomonadota > Gammaproteobacteria > Pseudomonadales > Pseudomonadaceae > Pseudomonas > Pseudomonas sp. S3_A03. The sequence continues at coordinate 807,147 of NZ_CP162753.1, read as the reverse complement.
GGCGATAACCACCAGCGCGCGCTGGACCGATTCCTCAACGAGCACCCCGACGTCGCAGCGGAGCTGGACACCCTGAACCCGCTCGCCGCCCAGGCCAAGGGTGAAACCCAGGCGCAGTATCGCGCCGAACGGCTGCATGAAGCCTTCGAAGCCGAGGCGGAACGCCAAGGGCTATTTGCCTGGGAATTAACCCTCAAGCTCACGGCGGACTCCCCCGAAGCCTTCGAGACCCAGCGCCTGGAAGTGCACAAGGAAGTGGCCCAGATGGCCGGCCTGGGATGGGACGAATACTGCAAGTTGCATGACTTGGCCGGTTAACGCTCAAACCACAGCCACCCGCGGTGCCGCTGCCCGCCCAGCGCTTCGCGTAATTCGGCGGCGCTCAGGGTTCGATACGCCGGGTCCGTGGCCAACGCCGAACGCAGTGCCGGCCAGCAGTGTCTTGGCAATTGACGAGGCCGGTGCAGGGGTTCATTGAGCTGCCGCACACGCCCACGGGCCAACGCAAAGAGTACGCAGGCCGCGCCATACAGGTCGGTACTCGCGCACGGGTACGCGCCGGCTATCAGTTCCGGTGCCGCATAGGCAGGGGTCCAGGCGTTCAAACGGCTGCGGTTCAAACCGGGCAGCCCGGCGGCCTGCTGCGCCTGGGCATGGCCCAGGCCAAAATCGAACAAACGCACGCCCTGCTCGCCCACCATAATGTTGGTCGGCTTTACGTCCCCGTGCACAACGCCTTGCCGGTGGACGGACGCCAGCGCATCCAGCAGCTGCAAGGCCAAGGGTTGCAGCTCGTGCCAGGGCAACCCATCCGGGCATTCCAGCAGCAAGCGGTCCAGGGTCAGGCCTTGCAGTAACTCCATGGTGAAAAACGCCGCCTGGCAAGCGGTGTCGACCTCGAAGGTAAACAGGCGCACCACGTGCTCATGTCGCAGGCTTCGGGTCAGTGCGAACTCGCTGTACAGCAACACATGGCCATCGCACGACTCAGTCAGCGTTTCGCCCAACAGTTTCAGCGCCACCCGCGCATCGGGCTCGCCGAACGCCTCGTGCAGCAGGTCACGGGCACGATAGACCACCCCCATACCGCCAGAACCCAATACCCGCTCAAGCTGGTAACGGCCCGCAAGCAGGGTCGACGGGCCGATGCGCGCGCTCATGGTTGAACCACCACGGCCGTCAGGTCGTCGCGGGCCGGCCCACGCAACGCGTCGGCAAACAACCGGTCCACCACCTGCCGGGGAGTGCCCGCATTCAACGCACGGCCCAACTCGCCATGGCTGAGCCCCTGATACAACCCGTCGCTGCACAACAAAAATACATCCCCAGGATGCGTACTGAGCTCCAGTACCTCCAGGCTCAGAGGCTGTCGACCGCCGAGGGCACGGGTCAGCGCCCTGGCATCCGGATGGGCCCGAGCCTGTTCCGGGCTCAGTTGCTGGGTGTCCATCAGGTGTTGGCGCAGAGAATGATCCCGCGACAGCTGGTACAGGCGCCGCCCACGCCATAGGTAGCAGCGACTGTCCCCCGCCCAGATGCAGGCCGCGCGCTGACCGTCCAACAACAACACGACCACCGTGCTGCCCATGATGCCCTCGCCGGCTTGCTGCGCCGGCTGCCCCAGCCGGCAGTCCAGCCATCGCAAGCATCGCCGCACCGCCTCGACCCGCTCATCGAGGCTGCCCTGGCCTGGCAACGCCGCCAGGCTGCTGATGACCCACTGACTGGCCACATCCCCGGCACGGTGGCCGCCCATGCCGTCGGCGACCGCCCAACAACCACGCTGTGGGCCGTCAAAGAACGCGTCCTCGTTGCGAGCACGCATCTTGCCGCGTGACGTACGCCCAATGCTGCGCCAGCGGGCAGGCATCTGGCTCACAGCTGCTCCGGCAGGCGAAAGGTGCGCCATGCGGCCATCTGAAACGGGCCGGGATTGCGCTGGCTGGTGAGCAGGAAGTTAGCGCGCAGCCCTCCGAGATCGGCCTTGAGCACTTGTGCATCGCGACCGCTGGCGGGCTCGCTGTGCATCAAGTCCAAAACCGGAACAACGACCACGGCCCACTGTTCTTTTCGATCCCCAGCGGCCGCTCCATACCCCGCTCCAGCACCAGGCTGCTGCGGCCGTTGTCCGCGTCGCTTGGCCAATGGAATGCCATGGGCACGATCGGACCATGCCGGTACTCAAGCTGTTTATCGCCAATGCGCAGCACCGCACGGCTGACCGCCTGATCCAGGCTATAGGGTGCCAACGTGAATCGAACGGCCCACTCCCCCTGCTCTTCACTGAAAAAACCCTGGCGAATCATGTGTACTTTCACCAGTTGTTCCAACAACGAACGTGACACCGGCAGGCTGCGGCCATCCAGGCCGCGCAAGCGATAGCGGCCGCCCTCGGCACTTACGAAGGGCCGCAGGTAATGGTCATAAAAGCGTGCCATGCCTCCCCGAGGCTTGAAAAACTCCTGGAAGTCACCGAGGGCGACATCGCTGCCGGCATGGGCATTGAACGGGTAGCGGCGTTGAATCGCCTTAGCATAAAAACCATACACCTCACTTTGATAACGCTGATTCATAAACACATAGGTATCCTCCAGCAGCAACCGCCAACTGTCGTCGGCAATGCCTTCGAACCACCCCTTGAGCGGCGACGGCAGACGCACCGCGGCATCACGCACCTTGCCCAACAATGGCAACTGCCCCTCCATACGATGCTTGACCAGGTTGAATGCCGCCTGTTCGGGTGCGCCCTCGCGGTGAAGGGCCGCCAGTTGCTGCTGCCATTCATCGAGTAGCCGCAACGCCTGTGTCAGTTCGACGCCTGGGTTCTGCTCGGTGTCGAGCAAGCGGTGCAACGGTTCGAAGCGCCGTTGCAATGCGCGTCGCGCCGTATCAGGCGTCGCCTGCCCTGGCACGCGGCCGGCCAGCACGCTGGCCCCCTCGAACGGAACCTGTGCGGCCAACTCGCCTACCTGCTGGCTGATGGCTTCAGCGCGATCACCCGGCAGCAATCGGGTGTTTTCCCTCACCCGTTGCAACAGTTGCACCAACGGCGACTGGGCTGACGCCAGGCTGGCCAGCTCATCGGCATGCTGCTTGAGGCCGTCGCTCGGCTGCAGGCGGACTTGGCTGATGGCCTGGCTCCAGGCGTCGGCGTACTCGCTGAAATAGCGCTGTTCCAGCACCAGCATCAATTGGCGCAGGTCCATGGCGCTGAGGTCGCCGTTTTCTCCCAGCAGCCAATTATCCTGGGCAATGGCATTGACCAGCCTGGGGCCCTGCTTTTCAAAATACTGCACATACCGTTTGGTGTAGAAACCGGGGATAGGTTGCTCCGCAGCGGCAAATCCGGGGCCTTCTACCAGACGATAGGGTTCCAGGTCGCGGGCTTGTTCGCGCAGCACCCGATAGACCCCTTGCGCCAATGACTCTCCACGCAGGTCCTGGCGAGCGTCTGCCACCAGCGCAGTGTTCAAGGACGCCACGAAGGGTTGCTCTAATAGCTGCGCGAGGTGTTCATTCAAGCGGTTCTGCGCCGAGGCATTCCCGGCATAACGCTGCGACCAATAACCGGCCATGCGCCGCGCCAGCCATGCGTTGTCGCGACGCTCGCGCAGGCTGAGCATCAGGTAGGCGCGCAAGCTGTCCGGCAGCGCCTCGCGATCCCCCAGGTCGGCGCGCACCTGTTCTTCGAGCAGCGCGGTCAGCAAGGGTAGCAACTGCTGATGCAGCGCCTCTGCATAGGCCCGGGTCAGCAGTGGGCGGCTTGGTTCACCTTGATACAAGCCGGCCCGCTCGTGCCACTGACTGTCCTGCGCCGCCGGGAACAACCGCATTGCAGCCAAACGACTGTCCAGCAACGGCAGCAACGCCAGGGTAGCGTCCAAACCGGCATCGGCGGGCGGCAGTGGTTGAGTCAGTTCCGCCAACCGCATCAGGCGCTGGTGGTTGAGCCCGTAGCTGTGAGCCCATAGCCCGCCCGCCCCGGCGAGCACCAGGGACGCCGCCAGCGCCAACAGCCCCTGGTGTCGCCGGATGCGTTGGCGCTCCGACGCATGCAGCCCGGCAAGATCGGCCTCGGCAAAGATCACCCGGTTGAATAACCCCTGAATGAAGTAGACACGTCGCTCACCCGCCTGCGCACAGGTCAGGTAAACGCCACGCAACCCATTGATGTGCTGGAAACGATGAGCGGAAAACGCAGACTCCACGAACTGGCACAGGCGTTCGCCGATTTGCGCAACGTGCCGAGGAAAATCAAGCATCTGGCCACGACGCTCAAGGTTACGCTCGTGCTGCAAGCGCGCAGTCAGCTCTGCCACAAGGCGTTGCAGCAACCCCTCGAACGCCTGGCGGACCTCGGCCATTGCGGTCCCCGTGTTGCCTGCGCCGACATACACGCCCAATACCGCATCTGCGCTGTCACCCTGGGGCGCGTCGAAGAACTCAGTGAAGCCGGGCAGTCGATCCGCCTGGGTCAGCACCAGATAGATCGGCACGTCCAGGTGCAATCTCTGTTGGATATCCTGTAAGCGGGTGCGCACGTGGCGTGCATGCAAATCCAGGTCATGCTCATTGCTGCCAAGCAGCGTCTCTACCGCCAACGTCACCACCACGCCATTGAGCGGGCGCGCCCGACGCCGCGACTTGAGCAACCCCAGAAACGTCGACCAGCCCGCGCCGTCCACCGCACCTTCAGGTTGATCCAGGTATCGCCCTGCGCTCTCGACCATCACCGCTTCGTCGGCCAAGTACCAGTCAAAATACGCGGTTGTACCTGGGGGCACCGACTCGCCCCGATCCAATGGCAAGTGCAGCCCTCCGGCGGCCAGGACACCGGTCTTGCCACTGCCCTGCTGGCCAATCAATAGGTACCAGGGCAAGGCGTTACGCCAACGGTCGCTGCGCTGCGCATAGCGACGGGTAGTCTTCAGCGTGTGCAGGGCCTCCTTGAAACGCCCGCGCACCTGCCTTTGTTCGTCGTCGATCAGCCCCGTGCGTTGATACCGCTCCTGGTACTCAGGCTGCTTCAGTCGTGCAGTACGGCGCGCGCCCACCACGACCATCGCCAGCCCCCACAGCAGAAACAACCCACTGATGGTCACCAGGCGAGCCGTCGAGCCCTGCCAGAACCGGTGGTCAGCCACTGCCAGCAACGGCCCAAAAAACCACACCAGCAGTGCGCTGGACAGCACCAGCAACAGGCTCCAGACCCAACTTTTGCGCAGCACGGTGCCCGCGCCCTTGAAGAATGCGTTCATTCATTGCTCCCAGCGTTACAAGGGCGTCCGCGTCTGATCCGGCGCCAAAGGTTGAAAAAGTTGCAGCACCGTCACGCGCTCATTACCCAAGACCCAGGCAAACCCCGAGTACATCGCCAGCAAACCGGCACACGCCAAAACAGCGACCCAGGTGGCCGACACAATGCGCAGCCGCGCGCCTGGCACGCGCCCTGCGTTCGCGGGGGTAAATATCGGCAGGCGCTCGCCGCGTACATGCCGGATCTGTCGATACAAGGCATCTCGGATGTCCTCGAGCTGCGCCCCTCCCCGCTCCATAACCCGATACTTACCTTCAAACCCCATCGACAGGCACAGGTACATCAACTCAAGCATGGCCACGTGCTTGACCGGATCGCGGCTCAGCCGCTCCAGCAGTTGGAAAAACTTTTCGCCACCGAAGGTTTCGTTATGAAAGCGGCTCAGCAGGCTCGTCTTCGACCAGTGGCTACGACTACCCCATGCAGTGGTGACGACCGCTTCGTCAATTACGCTGCACAGCACGTAACGCGCGGACATCACCTGGCTGTTCGCTACGCCCTGGTGCAGGGCATGTGCTTCAAACGCGGTAATGGCCGACGACAGTCGGTCATTGAGGCTCTGCAAGCTCTCCCGAGCGGTGCTGCTTCTGAGTTCAACAACCTGTGACAGCAGGTCCCAGGCGGCTGCCACCAGAGCATTGGGCCCCATCTTGAAACCCTGGGCGCCTTGCAGGCTGGCGGTGTAGATCATCCGGTCTTCCAATTGCTCAAAGCGTGGTGGCGAGGGGTAATCCGTCACCGCGGCCTGCGCCGGGGCACGACCCTGGCGGTCGAGCAGAACGGTTTTTTCGTCCTGCGGGTATTCGCTGTCCATGGTCATGGCGTTCAGTTCCTGATGGCCCAGAAGTTGAGTTCAAGCGCCGCAAACTCGCCGCTGGCGTGGAAGGCAAAACCGCCGGACTGTTCCAGTTGCGTGATATCCCGGGCACTGAGTTCGAGCATGAAATAGGTCTTGCCGGCATGGAACGGAATCTGGCGTGGCGCCACCGGCAGCGGTTTTACCTTGATACCGGCCAGGTGCAGATTGACCAGCTCACGTATGCGCTCAACCGGTCCAACCTTGAGATGCGCGGGCAAACGGTGGCGCAGTTCTTCCGAATCGCAGTGGGCGGTTGCCGCCAGAATGAAGGTTGCCGCGCCCAACAATTTCAGATCGCTTACGGGGCACACCAGCACCCCGTATTGCCGTGCTTCCAGCGGGAGTTCGATGGCGTGCTGTTCCAGCACCGCTGACAGCACCTTGCGAATACCGTCCATTAGCCCACGAAAGCTCGCCCCCTGATCTCCATGCCGATAACACCCTTCCACCTGCGCGCGTTTGTCGTCGACGGCGAAGGTAGACAGCTCACCGAGAATCGACAGCAATACCCGGTACACCGCCTCCGGACGCACCTGGCTTTGGCTCAGGTAGTGACGCAATAGCACCTCGGTACGATTGATCAGTTGCAGCATCAGAAAGTCGCCGAGCTGGGCACCGGCCGAACCTCCATTGCCCTGGACGCGGGCGGCAATCGCATCGCCTCGGGCAGCCAGCAGGCTGACCACCTCCTTGACGCATGACGACACATAGCCGGCGCTCTGCACATAAATAAACGTCGGTACGAAGTCCGCGTCCAGCTGTACGCCGGCCTCTCGCGTGGAATCGAGCACCTGGGCTACCTGGAGCTTCACATGCAGCGAATCACTGGGTTGTTCCCCCAATTGCAGGTGTAGATCCGGGCGGGCGCAGTGGATCTGGCAGTGAGCGTTCATACCGACATTCGAGTCTGCGATCTGTGTTTCGTAACTCACATAACGCGCCAGCACATCGCTTTGCTCTGGCTGGCGCACGTCCAGTTGATTGCCGATGGCCAGGGGCAACGCCAGGAACACGGCTTGCCCAGCGGTGTCGGCGGGTACCTGCAACACCAGCGGCGGCATGGTGTTGTTCAATTCGAACAGGCTTCCATCGGGAAATACCCCGCTGGCCTGGTTGACGACCAGCTTGCCCAGATTCAGGTACTGCACATCGATGTCCAGCGTCAGGAACCCCCAGCCATCCCTGCTCAGCAAGCGGCTACGGTTGAGCTGTTGATGGTAATAACGGTCGTTGTGCTGCAAGTGCTGCGGACGCAGCAGCATGCCCTCCCGCCAGATGACTTTATCAATCTGCATTTCAGTTCTCCGACCGGCCGGCTTGAGGGCCGACAGCGCGAACCCCCGACTCGTCAAGTAACAACTGCGCGCGCGTCAGTTGCTGCCGGGTAACGGGCAGTACCAGGCGCCATTGCACATGCGGCAGGTCGCGATAGGCTGCCAACACGCCGATATAACGACTCTGCGGTTCGATGCTGAGCTTGAGCACCTGCTGTTCACCGGGGCGCAACTCCAGCTCTTCGCTGTTGACCCAGTCTTTGGGCAGTGCCTGCTCGGCGTGGCTATAGAGGCTGAAGAAGTCAGCATTTTCGAACGCCGCCGGGTGCCGCAACTCAAGCAGGCGCACGACCACCGGAGAGGGCCGGCCGTGAAGATCGGGGTTGACTGTGTCGCTGGCCGTCAAGCTCAGGTCGAGCTTGGTCAAGGTTGAAAACGGTGAAAGGCTGCCACAACCGGTCAATAGGCCCAGGGCAAGCAGCATTGATATAAAGGTGGCTCGATACATGATTGTCATCCCGGATAAGCCGCATGCAGGGCGCCGACGAGACGCACCTGCTCCTCATACGCTTTGGAAAAGTCGTTGCGTAACAGCTGCTCGCCCAAGGGGTGCTCCTCGCTCAGGCGCATGTAATGGCGTTGGTATGCCCGCCAACGAGCGCCGTCGGTAGCGAACCGGGGCGGGTTGCCCTCACGTTCGAAGCAGAGCAGCAGATGGCCGGGGGCAAACGTCGCGAGCGCGCTGCGCACCGCTGCACGGCAGGCCACGACCAAGGCCAATTGGTGAATTTGCATCTCCCGGCACGCCTGGGCGATCGCCAATTCGGCAGGCAGTTGGCCCGAATCGCCTGCGCCCAACAGCGACGCCAAGGCTGCCTGTGTGTCGCCGCAATCTTGCAAGGGGTTGCGGCGCGTGCGCGCCAGCGCTGTGCCGTCCAGGTTCAACTCACTGTTGAGCTCATCGCGGGTCCGCAGGCTCTGCTGCAACCCTTCGGTGGTTTGCCTGAACAGTCTCGCCACCTTGATCGCCAGGGCTTCGCGCCCCAGGGTATCGAGTGCATCCATCTCCACGCCCAGCACAGCGCCGAACTGTGACCAGAACCCTTCACCTGCAGGCGTCGTAACGGTCTGCGCCGCACTGGAAGGCCCAGGGCTGGCGGGTTCGGCCCAACTCGGCACGATCAAGTGGTCTTGTTCTACGGCACCGTGGGAAAGCAGGCCTCCGGGCACTTCTGCACGGGGCTCCGATGCATCCAGATGCTCGGGTAACTCGCTGCCCGGTTGCTCACGCTCCAGGCCGTGCAAGGGGTCCAGTATCAGAAACGCATCGTCGGGAATCGTCTCGTTGCCGGCAAAGGCCGGCCGGTCATAATGCGCCCCCTGCCCTATCAGTTGAGCGCGAATGCTCACCGCCCCCAACTGGTACACATCGCCTTCGCTGATCAGACGCGCCTGGCCTTTGCACAACCGCTCCGTGCTGCCAGACACGCCGATACCATTGCTGCTGATATCGGTGAGAAAGTATTGGCCGTCTCGGTAACCGACCAAACCATGGAGACTGGAAAGCAAGCGATCGGGATCGGCAATCACCCAGTCACACCCAGCCCCACGCCCGATCACGCCGCCGACGCCGTCGAAAAGCTTGCGGGCCGGCGGTTCGCCGCTCCCGCTATCACACACCTCAAACACTAACTGCATGGCAGGTTTTCCCAACTCAATGGCCTCGACGGGGCGCCTGGGAGTCACCCAGCGCACGGTAATCAGCATCATCAAAAACGTAATTGCCGTTACAACCGCTCAGCAAACACAACACAAGCACCAAGGCGTGCCAGGGGCGAAGAAGCATCAGGTATCTCCCAGGAAAATGAGGCTGGCGTCGAAGCACCAGGTCCATGCGCGCACCATTCAGCCTTCCCCTCGGGCATCACTGCAGGGAATATTCAGACGTGCCAGGCGGTACAGCAGCGTGCGGCGCGCAACCCCCAACTCACGGGCGGTGCGGGTTCGGTTGCCACGGTTCTTGTGCAGGCAGTCGATCAAAAATACCCGCTCAACCCGCTCCAGGCGTTGGCGCAACGTTGCATCGAGGGCCATGGCAGTCGGCGCTGGCGACAGGCACAAATGCGCGGGCAAGATCACACCGTCATCGCAGAGCAGTACGGCACGTTCCACCAGGCATTTGAGTTCGCGCACATTGCCGGGGAAAGCATGGCTCGACAGTTGATCCAAGGCCGCACTGGACCACTGCACCGACGTACAGCCGAGTGCCGTACACGCTGTTTGCGCGAACTCTCGCGCCAACAGCAACACATCACCGCCCCGCTGACGCAAGGCCGGCAGTTCGATGGGAAATTGCGCCAATCGGTAGTAGAGATCCTCACGGAAGCTGCCTTCGGCCACCATTGCAGCGAGGTCGCGATGGGTCGCGGCGATGATGCGCACATCGACCTTGTGGGCTGCACTGGCTCCCAACGGACGGATTTCGCCCTCCTGCAACACCCGCAGCAACTTGGCCTGTAATGACAGCGGCATATCGCCGATTTCGTCCAGCAGCAATGTTCCGCCATGCGCGGCGTCGAACAGCCCTGCATGGTTACGCTCGGCGCCGGTGAACGCACCCTTGCGATAGCCAAACAGTTCACTTTCCAGCAACCCTTCGGGAAAGGCGGCGCAGTTCTGCACCACAAAGGCTTTGCCGCTACGCGGCCCGCTGGCGTGAATGGCCCGCGCCACCACCTCTTTTCCGGTCCCGGTCTCGCCGCGCAGCAAAACTGTGTACGAGGTGTTCAGCACCTTGCCAATCAAACGGTAGGTTTCGTCCATGGCTGTGCTGTTGCCGATCAGCCCATACGCCGTCCGGGCGACCGGCGTGCCAGGTTTTGTCGGGGAAGCGCTTTGCACAAGGCGCAGCCCCTTCAAAACGCCCAGCTGGTTCAAGGCGAAACTCCCCAGCAACCGCAATGACGGGCCATGGCCCTGCAAGGATCGGGGACGCTGGCTGGCGCATAACAACAGGCCCGTCACGCTCGCGCGCCGCCCCGACAATGGCACGCATGACAACGCCTGCCAGGGCAACCTCGCGGCCGGCAGAAAGGCACTTTCGTAGACGCTGTTGGCCAGGTCCTCCAGGCTCAAAGAGTGGCCCTGGCTGAGGACATAGTGCAGCAATTGCTCATGCTGGAAGTCATAGCTACTTGCCGGCTCGCCAAGCGCCAGTGCGCCGGGCAAATGCTGGGCAATCAGGTCGAGGCGCCCTGTCACCTCGTCGCGCCAATACAATTGGGCAAGTTCGCACTGGCTTAGTTGTGCCGCAGCCGTCACACAGAGCTGCGCTAACGTGGTCTCGTCAGCGTCGATACCCAAGCGAGCGAACCAGGTGAGCAGCACATCGGCGTAGTCCAAGGGATGGGGCAATTGGGCAAACAGATTGTCGCTCATTGGCTGAACTCACAGGTCGGTTGCCCGCCGGCATCCAGGCATGCATGGACCCGCGACAGGGTTTCGCCGCAGGCCATTGCCTCCAACAGGCGATCAACCATCTGGGGCAACAGGTGGATCTCGATCCATTGGTCGATATACCGCGCACCGCTGTCCCAGTGGTTGCAACGCTCGGCCATATAGGTGATCAGTTCGCGCGTGTAACCGAACGCCAGGTTGCGCAGTTTCAGCCGTTGCCCCAGGCGGTCCAGCTTGAGCCTTGCCAGGTCATGCAGCACTTCACCTACAACCGGGTAATAGGGCACGACACGCATGCGCGCCAGCAGCGCCGGCTTGAAGTAATCGCGTAGCAGCGGATGTATCGCGTCTTGCAACACCTGCGGATCTGGCCGCCGGCCCCCTGCGCATAGATCGACGATGCATTCGCTGCCCAGGTTGGAGGTCATCAGGATCAGCGTGTTACGAAAGTCGATCTCTCGGCCTTCGCCATCATTGGCCAACCCTTTGTCGAAGATCTGATAGAACAGGTTCAGTACGTCCGGATCGGCCTTTTCGACCTCGTCGAGCAGCACCACCGAGTAAGGTCGTTGGCGCACGGCTTCCGTCAGTACCCCGCCCTCGCCATACCCCACGTAACCCGGCGGGGCACCGATGAGCCGAGACAGCGCGTGCTTCTCCTGAAACTCAGACATATTGAGGGTAGTGACAAATCGCTCACCGCCGTACAGCAAATCCGCCAGGGCCAGGGCCGTTTCGGTCTTGCCCACGCCACTTGGGCCCACCAACAGAAACACCCCAACCGGAGCGTCGGCCTTGTTCAGACCGGTGGCGACCGCGCGTTGGTTACGGTCGAGCGCCAGCACCGCGTGCTCCTGACCGAGGATGCGTGAGCGCAACGCGTCGGCAAAACCAGACACTGTTTCACTGTGTTCAAGTGCCAACTGCTCAACCGGAATACCGGTCCAGGCACTGATGACCTGTGCCACCAATCGCGGGCAGACACGCGCCGGTTCGACCCGCGCTTGCGACTCAAGCCAGGCTTGCTCCAAAACCCGACGTTCGATCTCGACAGCCGCCAATCGCACGTTCAATGCGCACAAGGATTGCTCGTCCACCGGTAGCCCGGTGTCCTTGTCTCGACTCATTGCCTCGCGCTGCTGCAAGCCTTCAGCATGCTCGGCGTTCAGGCGCTGGAGTGCCTCAGGTGCGGTTGCCTGGCTGATTCGTGCGCGGGCGCAGGCAGTATCCAGTACATCGACGGCCTTGTCGGGCAACTGCCGCCCGGCCAGGTAACGGGCGCTCATGTGAGCCGCCGCGACAACGGCATCGTCACGGACATACACGCCATGGCTGGCTTCATACACCGGCGCCAGCCCGCGCAGGATCGAAATTGCCTGCTCCACGCTGGGCTCGCCGACCAGCACCGGCTGGAAACGTCGCGCCAAGGCAGGGTCTTTTTCGAAGTATTTTTTGTATTCAGACCAGGTGGTGGCCGCGATGGTGCGTAGTTCACCGCGCGCCAGAGCCGGCTTGAGCAGGTTGGCGGCGTCACCGCCACCCGCCTGGGCGCCCGCGCCCACCAGCGTATGCGCCTCGTCGATAAACAGAATCACAGGCTGCGGCGAGGCGTTGACCTCATCGATCACGCCTTTGAGACGGCGTTCAAACTCGCCCCGAATGCTGGCGCCGGCTTGCAGCAAGCCCATGTCCAGCGTGAGCACCCGTACCGCCTTGAGGGGCTCCGGCACCTGTGAGTTGACGATGCGCAGGGCCAGACCCTCGACAACGGCGGTCTTGCCCACCCCGGCCTCGCCGACGAGAATCGGATTGTTCTTGCGCCGGCGCATCAGTATGTCGATCAACTGAGCAATCTCTACGTCACGGCACAACACCGGGTCGATACGCCCTTCATGGGCCTGGCTCGTCAGGTCATGGGTAAAGCGCGCCAACAACGACTCACCCCTGGCTGACGAGGGGATAGCGGCAACCTGACTCAACGTAAACTCAAGCACACGCTGCGTATCCAAACGGCTCAAGACCCTTTGATAGGCGCTGCCCGCGTGCTGGGGGTGACGCAAGATCGCCAGTAACAAGGCACCGTGGTCCACTTCGGTCTGGCGCAGTTCCAGATGCGCCACCATCAACGCTTGTTGCAACCATTGCACAAGGGCCGGGGCGAACACCGGATTGCGCGACGCGCTCGCCTGCCCCTTGGGCTGCAGTGCGGCTTCCAGTTCGCCAGCCTGGACCTGCGCATCGGCCAACGCCCGCACCAGCAGGCCATCCCGTTGTTCAAGCATGGCCAGCAGCAGGTCTTCAACCAGGACGTCGCTGCCACCGCGCATCACGCAACGTTCGGCCGAACGCTCCAAATCTCGACGGGCCAGGGGCGTCAATGTGTTGATAAGTTGTTGCAGGTCTACATTCATCATAATCACTCGTCCCTAATGAGCATTGCCGGCCACGATGACCACACCATCTGCGCACTCGTGCGCCAGCCAACTGGCCCAGCCCAATCGACAGACGTTGTGCTCGCCGATGCGCAACGGCCTTATTTCCTCCCTGGTCAACACCAGGCACAGGTCATATTCCAGGGGCGCCCGTGCGGTCAGTCGAACCAGCGAGCACAACTGCGGATAGTCCGCCCCCGTGGGTAAAAACCCATGAAAACGCTCCCAGTCCAGGTTTTGTATGTGCACCCTGAACTTACCGCTGCGATCCGCGACCCGGCTTCCCAGCACCTGGTCCGAACCCAACGCGCTGTGGGTGACGCCTAAGCGGTTTCGCTGCAAGTGAGCAATCACCACTGTGCGTTCAACCCATTGCTCGATAAACAAACGGTTGTGCTTGAAGTAGTAACGCAGCACCGTCTCGATCAAGGCAGCCGAATGCACTCTCAACCCAAGCAAGCCCAGGTACGGCAGCAGTCGCTTGCAATCCACTTGCGCCGCCGTGCGGATTTGTCGCCCCCCTCAGCCCGATCAGCGCAAACATCTGCTCGGAAAAAGCATCAACTGCGCCTTTCTGGAAACTCGCGCGGTAGCGGTACTTGCGCCAGATCGGCAGCATCAGCCGCTGCAAACGATGGTGAAACACATCCAGGAAGTCTCGAGTTACGTGACCGCCCAACCCGTCGGCGAACGCCTGCTCGCCATAAAAAGCCGGCAGCGGCGAACCCGCACCGCAAAGGCCCAGCACATTGAGGCGAAGACGCGCGCGCAACTGCCCGCGCTCAACAAAAAATTCCACCCGCTCGATATCGTGGCCAGGAAAACCAAGACTTGGATTCGCCTGGAATTCCAACCGGTCATACAAGGCGTCGTCATCCAACGCAGGATGCGCGTCGCGCAGGCGCTTGAGCACCTGCACGACCGCCTGGAACAACGAATACTCGCGGATGACGCGAGTGAGTTCCGTCAAAGCAGAGGCTGCTGGCCCATCCGGGGTGGCCATAGGTACACGTCTCCTTGTGTGCTGATGACTCTGAGTTCGTGGTAAGCATTGAGGCTGGCGTAGAGCGCAAAAAATTCGTTGAGCACCGAGGCGAATACAAATGCTTCTCCCTGGCCCAGAAAGCCCTGGGCGTCGATGTTGAGGTCGACCCGCAATCCCCGAAACGGTATTCCACGGTGCAGGCGGTCGACGGCCACATGACTGATGGACCGCAATGCCCCCAGCCGCCGTTGGCTAATCTTCAATGCTTGCCGGTCGTGATAACGCGGCAGGTCGTAGGTTTCGAGGATGACCTTCAACGCGTTGATATCGCTCAGTGACAAGTAGTTGAGCGACATGTTGCTGATTAGCCGCCAGAGAAAATCCTGGTCCAGAGGCGGCGCAAAACTGGCGGTGGGGACGCTGATATTGCGAAACGACAACCCCTCCGGGGTCTGCTCGCAAGGTTGGTTGATCTGCCCAGCCTGCAATTGCCGGGGCAGGTTGTGATTGGTGCATGTCAGCTCGACCGAGAGTGTTTCCTGGACATGTGCCTGGCCACCGCTGAACCCCAGCCATGTATCGAGGCCGGTGTGTTGCGCCGAGGCGCGCTGGCGGATGCTGTAGCTCGGGGGCGCGGCCGACACATCGGTATCGCCGTCATGCTCGAAAGACTCAAACGGTACGTAGGTGTGATACCCCAACCCACCAGGGCGCCACCCCGTGACCTTATCCACGGAAAATACACAGGCGCTCCCTCGCGCATACTCCCCGGGAACCAGCAGGTACTCATCCTGTTTACCGTCCAGGCGAATCGGCACCGCATCGTGTTTGAACAGGTTGACGATGGGCGTGCAATACAGCTTTACGTTATCCAGTGTGGGTCGCTGGAGTTCCTGGGGCTGCGCGCGCAACGCGAAGCACAGCCTTATGCCGCAGGCCTGCTTGAGAAGCTCATCGGGCAAACGTTGCACTGCATCAAGCCCGGCCACCTCGACAAACAAGTACTTGTCAGGGAAAGCGAAGTACTCCTGCAGATGGCGGTACCCTCGAAAGGTATTTTGTGGATAGGGAATAAGCGCCTGCTCCTCGGCAAACCCCACCGGCTGTACCTGGTCGGCGTCCAATCGCAGCGACAGGGCCTCGCCGTCAACGCCTTTGAGTACCTCTCCATCGCGCCCCAACGGCAGCAATTCGATACCCTCCAGGTGACGCAACAGGCTCAGGTACAACCCTTGGCTTATATAGCGATCCCCCGCCAGATGCAGGCGCAACCGTTCAAACCGCACCCCACTGAAGTTGCCCTCGGCACTCATGTCCAGGCGCAGGCTCAACACGCCCTGCTCCCCTTGAACGTTGTAGTCGAGCGCGCTCAGTTGCAGCGGCAGGACCTCAGTGGCGTAACAGGTCTGAAAGCGGCAGCGCTCGCCCTCGACACATGCGCTTTCGACAGGCGTGCCTCGCGCCACCAGCACACCTGGACCTGCGTGCTTCAACGGGTCGAACTGCAAGATGCTGAACGCCGGCATGGGCCGCATGTAGTTGGGCCATAACAGGTGCATCAATGAGTGGGTCAGCTCAGGCAGTTCGTCATCCAGCTTCTGGCGCAGGCGACCGGTGAGGAACGCAAACCCCTCCAGCAGACGTTCTACATCCGGGTCTTGCCCAGGTTCCGCAAGAAAAGGCGCAAGCGCCGGATTGCGCTCGGAGAAACGTCGCCCGAGTTGACGCAATGCACTGAGCTCGCTTTGGTAATAACGGTTAAAAGACATCCGGCGACACCTCGACCTGTCCGGCGTCACGCAGTCGGGCGGTGAACACCACGGGCTGCGCCACCCCGTCGATGCTCAGCGTCGCTTCAATGGCAAACGCCAGGGCCAGCACGTCGTGATCCCGAGGCAATGCCCGCACTCGCACATGCTTCAGGCGAGGTTCGTAGGCCCGGATAAAACGCTCGATGAGCAAGCGCGACTGGCTCAAGGATTCATGCAGGCTGCGGTTCATGTCATTGAAGTCCGGCAAGCCGTAATCCGGCAGCGCCTGCACACTTCCCGCGCGGATGCTGAGCATTTTCCCCAGGTGAACCGCCACCGAGGTCATGCCGCATGGCGAAGTCGCTGCCGGGCAATCAAGCCGCTCGAAAAGGCTTTGGTTGGGGCCCCTCCCCTGACGCCTGCTCATTCTTTGTCGAGCTTGCCAACCAGCGACAGCGTAAAGTCGGCCCCCATGTACTTGAAGTGCGGACGTACGCTCAAATTGACGCGGTACCAGCCAGGCTCGCCCTCGACGTCACTGACAACGATGCGTGCCGCGCGCAGCGGTCGCCGCCCGCGCACTTCGGCGCTGGGGTTTTCCTGGTCCGCAACGTATTGGCGAATCCACTTGTTCAGCTCCAGTTCCAGGTCGGTACGCTCCTTCCACGAGCCCAGTTGCTCGCGTTGCAGCACCTTCAAGTAATGGGCCAGGCGGTTGACCACCATCATGTAGGGCAGTTGGGTACCCAAGCGGTAGTTCAACTCGGCTTCCTTGCCCTCGGCACTGATGCCGAAATTCTTGGGCTTCTGCACCGAGCTGGCGGAGAAGAACGCCGCATTGTCACTGCCCTTGCGCATCGTCAAGGCAATGAAGCCTTCTTGCGCCAGTTCGTATTCGCGACGATCGGAGACCAGCACTTCAGTGGGAATCTTGGTTTCGATTTCGCCCATGCTGTGGAAGTGATGCAACGGCAAGTCTTCCACCGCGCCGCCGCTTTGCGGGCCAATGATGTTCGGGCACCAGCGGAACCGCGCGAAACTATCGGTTAAACGCGTGGCAAATGCGTAGGCGGTATTGCCCCATAGGTAGTGCTCATGGCTGTTGACCACGTTTTCCCTATAGGCAAAGGTCTTGACGGGGCATTCAAGGGGGTCGTATGGCGTGCGCAGCAGGAAGCGTGGCACGGTCAGCCCTATGTACCGGGCATCTTCGCTCTGGCGAAAGCTCTGCCATTTAGCGAATTGCGGGCCTTCAAAATGGTCCCTGAGGTCCTTCAGGTCAGGTAGGCCAGTGAAGCTTTCCAACCCGAAAAAAGCCGGCCCGGCGGCGGCGATAAAAGGCGCGTGAGCCATACATGCCACGCTGGAAACGTACTGCATCAGTTTCACATCCGGGGCGCTGGGAGAGAGAAAATAGTTGGCAATGATCGCGCCCACCGGCTGGCCGCCAAACTGACCATATTCGGCGCTGTAGACATGCTTGTAGAGCCCCGCCTGGGTAACTTCCGGCGAGTCTTCAAAGTCATCGAGCAGGTCTTGCCGTGAGACGTTCAGCAGCTCGATCTTAATGTTCTCGCGAAAGTTGGTGCGCTCGACCAACAGCTGAAGCCCTTTCCAGGCCGCTTCCAAAGCCTGGAATTGGGGGCAGTGCAAAATCTCATCCATCTGCCGGCTGAGCTTTTCGTCAATCTCGGCGATCATCCGGTCAACCAAGCGTTTCTTGACCGGTTCACCGCTGTTTTGCGGTTTGATCAATTCTTCGATAAATGCCGAGACGCCACGCTTGGCAATACCATAGGCCTCGTCGTCGGCGCTGAGCAGCGTTTGCGCAATGATGTTATCGAGGATGCTGCAATCATCAGCGGTGTGGGCAGTGATCGGGTTCTGTTGAATGCTCATGGCGTCAGTGTCCTTTTACTGAAAAGTGTCAGGCGCAAGGGCTATTGAGCCCCAACTCCGCGAGTACCCGGGCGCGGCTGTCGTCGTCGGCCAGGGCATGCTCAATGGCCTTGCGAAAGCCCGGCGTATTGCCCAGCGGCCCCTTGAGGGCCATCAATGCTTCACGCAAGGCCATCAGTTTGTGCAACTCGGGAATCTGTTCCACAAGGTTCGCCGGGGTGAAATCCTTCATTGAATTGATCTGCACCCGAATCGGTAACTCTTCGACGTCGGCGCCCTCCTGGAGGCGATTGGGTACGCTCAGGGTCAGGCTTAATGCCTGCTTGGCCAACACTTCATCGAGCGTGTTCTTGTCTATGGCGATGGGTTTGCGATCTTCGAGCTTGCGCACGTCTTCACGCTGGGTGAAATCCCCCAATACCAACAGTTTCAACGGCAGCTCGACTTCCTCTTGCGCCCCGCCGATGGCAGGTTTGAAGGTGATATTGATGCGTTCCTTGGGTGCTACCGAACCTTCTTTGGCCACGGTATTTCTCCTTTTTCATGGCTCGAAAGCCTATTCAAGTACCGCTTCAAGATCGAAGAGGCACAGCCTGCGGTGGGTGTCTTCCTTGCGCTCGCGAGCGGTATGGTTGTGTGGCATCAGGTCGCAGCAGCGGTACAAAAGCTGAGCGACCTGCAAGGCCAGTTCAGGCTCCCAGCGCTCCAGGCCCGTGCGCTGCAATTCGATATCCAGGTGCTCAAGCTGGATCTTCGCCAGCTCATGTTTACCCGCGTGTATACACAGTCGGGCCTGGACCAACTGCCAATGGAAGCGGGCGCGGTCACTCCGGGCGGCGCACGCGCCTTGCTTGAGTGCCTGCACGGCCGCCTTGAGCCCGTCCTTTCGCAGCCTGGGCAGCACTTCCTGCAACGCGACCTCCCAGGGTTGCGCATCCGCCACCCCAACGGGAGCCTCGGTTTTTTTCAGGTGACGGGAAACATGCAACGCAATCCAGTCGCGAGTGACCGTGTCGGCAAACGGGGCGCCATCGTGAAAGCGAAACTCCGGCAGATCCGGAAAGCGCTGTAGCAACAGGGCGAAGCTGACCTCGAGTTCAGTCATGGCCAGGTCCGCCTGCAAGGCTTCAAGACACTGCCAGGCCATGCGTACCCCATCGAACCAGAACATCGCACCCGCCAGGCTGGCCTCGAGTTCAAGCAGCAGATCGGCATGCTCGCCCTGGGCGAAACGCTCCCGGTAACGCTTGAGTTTGTCCGGTGCCGGCCCACGCAATGCGGTGACCCGCTGATTGTCGGCGTTCGGATAACTGACGATGACCAGCCATGCCAGTGTGCGATTGAGGCTCAGCGCACGCAGGTCGGTAGCCTGCTGGCGCAGCCACCAGGCACATAACGGACGAGCCTGTTCCTGAAGGGCACGCAACAATTTATGTGCGTCTTTTTCGTTGTTGAGCACCGGCTCGGGCTTGAGCAGTTGGGTAGTCGCCTGCTTGACCTGGGCAATCACCCCACTCACAGCGGCTGCGGGCGCCTGGCCTTGCGCGGCGCGCTCAAGGCGTTGGTCCAATTGCCGGCGAATGGGCAGCAACGGTGGCGCGTCATCGCCCAAATGCAGACTCCAGCGTTCATCAAGGTGCGTCAGAAGCTCCAGCATCGATCGGAACAAGGGTTGCTGGTCTTGAAGCGCCAGGTTTTGCGCAAACAGCGAGTCAAGCCTCAAGGTCAACCAGCCGAATGCTGCGCTGCGGGTACGCAGCTTTTGCGGGTACACGGCAGCCCAATGGTGGTCACACAGGTGGCGCAGCAACCCGAGCCCCGCCAGCAGGCCAGGGAACGATTCGCGCTGGTACAGCGCCCAGGCCAGCCAGACAGCCACCCGTAGATCCTTGGACCGCTCACGCAACAGCAGCTCGCTGGTTTCCACGACTTTTTGCCAATCCGGCTGGCCGGCACCGTGAATGGACTGCACCTTTGCCAGCTCGACTTCCAAGGCTTCGTATTCATTCGAATAGCGCATATCGCTGCCGGCAAAACTTGTTTGCGAACAGGGCAACTGACCGAGATCAAGGTAATAGGCGCAGAGTTTATTCAAATAAGCCATGGTGAACCGCAGATGAACATCAAGATCCGAGCGACGAACCAACACACTGTTTAAATAGTGCGCCAGCGCATCAATTAAACTTCGCACCTTCTGCCGCGAAGTTCGCAAACCTTAGCCATGCAAATACCATTCGGCAAGTATTGGGACGACACTTAAGAAACATCCTACAGCCCAGTAAAACCCGCATGTGCGCAGCATTTTGCGCAGGTAAAACCTTGAACAGCGCAGGATTAAGCTGCAAAAAGCACTCACGGGCTCGCCATCTCAATGAGCAACTAAATGCGCAGTAATGTGCAAACAACACTGCACTATAAGAACTTGAAAATCAGCAAACTTATTTAAATTAATATCTTATTGCCCATCAACCCCGCGCCGTTATTGGCGCTAGCACTTTCTGGCACACTTCTTGTTAGAGGCATAGTTCCAACCAGCACAGTTGCCGGCTGGAACTACCTCTCAAATAAGGCAAGGAAACCCGTCATGCCAACACCCGCGTATCTTTCTATCACCGGTGTCAAGCAAGGTTTGATTACGGCAGGCACATTTACCCAGGACTCGGTAGGCAACATCTATCAGGAGGGCCACGAGGACCAGATTCTGGTCCAGGCTTTTTCCCATCAGGTGATCATTCCGCGGGACCCGCAGTCGGGCCAGCCAACGGGCCAGAGAGTTCACAAGCCGTTGATGATCAGCAAGGTCTTCGATAAGTCCTCACCGTTGCTGTTCAGCGCATTGACCAGCGGCGAAGAGGTCAAGTGCAGGCTGGAATGGTTCCGGACCTCTTCGGCCGGCACCCAGGAACATTACTTCACCATTGAACTGGAAGGCGCGACCCTCGTGGACATCCAGTCGCGCATGCCCAACTGTCAGGACCCGGACAACGCGCACTTTACGCACCTGGAAGATGTGTACTTCACCTACCGCAAAATTGTTTGGACCCATGAAGTGTCCGGTACCTCGGGTTCGGATGACTGGCGCAGCCCGGTAGCGGGTTAAGTCGGTTGCGGGCAGAAACGGTCGCCAAGGACGGCGCCGTTTCTGCCCAGCCGCTACACCATCGCCAAAGGGTGCTTGCGCTTGGGCGCGCCAAACACACGGTCGATCGCGTCCAGGTCGTGCTCGTCGAGCACCAGGTTGGCGGCGGCCGCGTTAAGCCGCACATGCTCCGGCGTTACCGCCTTGGGAATGGCGATTACGCCGTCCTGGCGCAAAACCCAGGCCAGGGAAACCTGGGCGGGTGTGACGTCGTGGCGCTGGGCAATCTGCTTGAGGGTCGGGCTGGACAACAGTTCGCCGCCCTGCGCGATCGGGCAGTACGCCATCAACGGCAAATGGTGCTGTTGCCACCAGGGCAACAGGTCAAATTCGATACCGCGCTCTTGGATGTTGTAGAGCACCTGATTGGTGGCGCAGGCCGGGGATGCGAGTTCCTGCAGGTCGGCCACGTCAAAGTTGGAGACGCCCCAGCGGCCGATCTTGCCGGCCTCGCGCAGGCGTTCGAAGGCTTCGACGGTTTCTTCAAGGGGGTATTGGCCCAGCCAATGCAGCAGGTACAAATCGATATGGTCGCTACCCAGGCGCCGCAGGCTGGCGTCGCAGGCGCGCGGAACGCCCTTGTGGCTGGCATTGTGCGGGTACACCTTGCTCACCAGGAACACCTGGTCACGCTTGCCACGAATGGCTTCACCGACGACCTCTTCAGCGCCACCCTCGCCGTACATTTCAGCGGTATCGATCAGGGTCATGCCTTCGTCGATTCCCAGTTGCAACGCAGCGACTTCCTCCCGGCGCCGGCTCGGGTCTTCGCCCATGCGCCAGGTGCCCTGGCCAATGACAGGGACGGGCACACCCGCCAGATCGATGGTACGCATAACAACCTCCTGATGAGTTCGCGGGTTAACAGTGTGGCATTGACCGGACAAAAGGGTTCAACCGAAGTATGGTTGGCGTCTGCCAAGTCGCCAGGAAGGACCTGCAATGCTGTTTGTCGTTATGCTCGGGGGCAAGCACCCACGGGCCAGGATCGAAGTGCATGATGTGGTGTTTGCCGTCGCGGACACGCTGCAAGCCACCTACCCACAACTGCGTGATGCGTGGTTCGGCAGCCCCAAGGGCATGCACATTGATTCGTGGATGGCCGTGGATGGCGTCGACGGGTGGAAAATCGAACTCAGCCATCTGGCGCCACAAGCGGGTGCGCATCATCTGTACTTCATCAACCTGGGCGGTTATGAAGCCGACAGTTTCGGTGAGGCGCACCACTATTTACTGGTGGTCGCCCGTAACAAACAGGAAGCCAAGAGCAAGGGCAAGCAACAGATGCTGCGGCATTGGTCTCAGGCGCATACGGATGCGGTGATGGACATTGATGACTGCCTGCCGATCGACCTGGTGGACGGTCGTTACCTGCATCTGGTGCAAGACCCGCACCATCCCATCATCCGGCAGAACGACTATATCGTCCTGGGTTGAGCGCCCAACTGCGCCGCCCAGGCAATCCATGGGAACTTTGCCGGGAAATAATCGCCTGAATCCGGTACGCTCACCCTTTTCATTCAAGGAGTTACCCACCATGGCCAAAGCCACCGCCCGTCACATCCTCGTTTCCACTGAAGACAAGTGCAACGAACTCAAGGCCCAAATCGAAGGCGGCGCTGATTTCGCAGAGATCGCCAAAGCCAACTCCAGCTGCCCATCAAGCCGCGACGGCGGCAACCTGGGTTCGTTCGGTCCAGGCCAGATGGTTAAAGAATTCGACACCGTGGTATTCAGCGCTCCGGTCAATACCGTGCAAGGCCCGGTCAAGACCCAGTTCGGCTACCACCTGTTGGAAGTCACCAGCCGTCAGGACTGATGCCTGGATGATGCTTGAAACAACGGCCCGCCTTTTGGTGGGCCGTTGTGCATGTGATGACTGGCGACGCTGATGCCGTTAGCGTACAAATCCTTATTCTTCTTCACCCGGCGTTCAAGACTGATAATGCGATTGGCCTTTTCGACCCTATTGAGCTCCACCCTCGCCCTGCTGCTGGCCAGTGCCGCCGTGATCGCGGCGCCACAACCGTACCTTACGGTGTATGGCGAAGCGGCCAAGTACCCTGCCGGTTTCACCCATTTCGACTATGCCAACCCCAATGCCCCCAAGGGCGGCAGCCTGCGGCGCTCGGCGATTGAGATCGGGCGTTTTGACCATGTGCTGCCCTATATAGACAAAGGTATCGGCGTGTCGCAGGTCGATGGCTGGCTGTATGCGCCCCTGGCCCTGCGCTCCCTGGACGAACCCTATACGGTCTACGGCCTGGTCGCCGAAAAGATGGATCGCGCCGATGACGGCCTGTCGCTGCGCTTCTACCTGAACCCCAAGGCGCGCTTTGCCGACGGCAAGCCCATCACCGCCGAAGACGTGCGCTACAGCTTTGATGTGTTGATGACCCAAGGCAGCCTGCGCTTTCGCACGTTGTTCGCCGACGTAAAGCACGTTGAAGTGGAAAGCGAGCGCCAAGTGCGCTTCGACTTTTCCAGCAATGAAAACCGCACCCTGCCCCTGGATATCGCCACGCTGCCGGTGTTCCCCGAGCACTGGTGGAAAACCCGCGATTTTGCCAATGGCGGCGGCTACGAAGCGCCGCTGGGCAGCGGCCCGTACAAGGTCAGTAAAGTCGACGCCGGCAACACCATCACGTTTACCCGCGACCCGGACTGGTGGGGCAAGGACCTGCCGGTGAGTCGCGGCCTTTACAACTTCGATCACCTGAGCCTGGAGTATTTCGGCGATACCGAGGTGGCTCGCCAGGTACTGCGCGGCGGCGCCTACGATTTCAACCGTGAGTTCTCCGCCACCGGCTATTCCATCGGCTACAACGGGCCGGCCCTTGACGATGGCCGCTTGCAACGCGCGCATTTGGCCAAGGAAATGCCACAACCGGCCCAGGGCTATGTGTTCAACGTGCAGAAGCCGATGTTCAAGGACCGCCGCGTACGCCAGGCACTGGCAATGTTGTGGGACTTCGAATGGGCCAACCGGCAGATGATGCGCAATATGTACATCCGCCAGCAGAGCTTTTTCTCCAACAGTCCGTTGGCCGCCAGCCAGTTGCCCACGAAGGAAGAACTGGCGATTCTCGAGCCGTTGCGCGGGCAAGTGCCCGAGGAAGTCTTTACCCAGGTGTTCAAGGCGCCGGTCACCGATGGCAGCGGCATGATCCGCGACAAGCAATTGCAAGCACTGGCGCTGCTGGAAGAGGCCGGCTGGAAACCGGACGGTGACCGGTTGGTAAATGCCGAAGGTGAGCCGTTGGAATTTACCTTTCTCAACGCCCAGGCGGGCCTTGAGCGCCTGTTGCTGCCCTACAAGCGCAACCTGGCGCAGATCGGCATTACCCTGAACATCCGTCGCATCGATTCCTCCCAGTACGTCAACCGTTTGATGGCGCGGGACTACGACATGATCGTCACCGGTTTTCCGGTCACCACCTCGCCAGGCATGGAGCTGTACAACTATTTCGGTTCAAGCGCAGCCTTCGATCCGGGCGCCAACAACTACATGGTGCTCAAGGACCCCGCCGTCGACACGTTGATCAAGGGCCTGGTCAAAGCGGACACCCAGGCGCAGATGCTCACCTACGCCCATGCCCTGGACCGGGTGCTGCAATGGAATTACCTGTGGATCCCCAATTACTACCCGCCCGGCACCTCCGCCGCGTGGTGGAACCGCTTCGGTCGCCCGGCCATCGAGGCCAAGAACGACGAAGCCCTGGAAACCTGGTGGGAAATCAGCCCCACGCCACTGACCCATGAGCAAATGAACGCCGAGCTGAAAAAACGTGGAGGGGCACGCTGATGTTTGCGTATATCGTGCGCCGCCTGCTGCTGATCATCCCGACCCTGGTGATCATCCTGCTGGTGAATTTCGTGATCGTGCAGGCCGCCCCCGGTGGCCCGGTGGAACAGGCCATCGCCCACCTGCAAGGGATTGGCGGCGGTGGTGTCGGCGGCTCTTCCGGCGAAGGTGTGAGCAGTGGTTCACGCGCCAGCCGTGGCCTGGACCCAAAGCTGATCAAGGACATCGAAAAACAGTACGGTTTCGACAAGCCCGCGCCGGAACGCCTGTGGCTGATGCTCAAGAGCTACGCTCAACTGGACTTCGGCAACAGTTTTTTCCGTGGCAAGACGGTGATCGATCTGATCCTGGAAAAAATGCCCGTCACTATCTCCCTGGGCCTGTGGGCCACGCTGATCACCTATCTGGTGTCGATCCCCCTGGGCATTCGCAAAGCGGTGCGCCATGGCAGCAGCTTTGACGTGTGGAGCAGCACCGCGATCGTGATCGGCTATGCGATGCCCGCGTTCCTGTTCGCGATGTTCCTGATCGTGGTGTTCGCCGGTGGCACCTCGCTGAACTGGTTCCCGGTGCGTGGCCTGGTCTCGGAAAATTTCGAAGAGCTGAGCACCGTGGGCAAGATTGCCGACTACTTCTGGCACCTGGTGCTGCCGGTGACGTCCCTGGTGATCGGCGGGTTCGCCACGCTGACCATCCTTACCAAGAACTCGTTTCTCAATGAGATCACCCGCCAGTACGTGGTCACCGCGCGGGCCAAGGGCTTGAGCGAGCGGCGCGTGCTGTACGGTCATGTGTTCCGTAACGCCATGCTGTTGGTGATCTCCGGAATTCCCCAGGCGTTCATCAGCGTGTTCTTCGCCGGCTCGCTGTTGATTGAAGTGATCTTCTCCCTCGATGGCCTGGGCCGCATGAGCTATGAAGCCGCCGTTTCGCGGGATTACCCGGTGGTGTTTGGTTCGCTATTTATCTTCACCCTGTTCGGCCTCTTGATAAAACTGATCGGTGATCTGTGCTACACCCTGGTGGACCCGCGTATCGACTTCGCCGCGAGGAACGCCTGATGCTCAATTTATCTCCCGTGGCCCGTCGGCGTTTTGAGCGTTTCAAGAAGAACCGCCGGGGCTGGTGGTCGCTGTGGCTGTTTATCGGCCTGTTTATCCTGACCCTCGGCGGCGAGTTGATCGCCAACGACAAACCGTTGGTGCTCAGCTACCAGAACGCGCTGTATTTCCCGGCATTCAAGCGCTACACCGAGCAGCAGTTTGGCGGCCAGTTGCCCTTTCAGGCGGATTACCGCAGCGATTACGTGCAAAAGCTGATCAAGCAGGACGGTGGCTGGATGCTGTTCCCACCCATCCCGTTCAGCGACGACACGCCCAACTACGAACTGACCCGCCCTGCCCCCAGCCCGCCCTCAGCGGTGAACTGGCTGGGCACCGATGATCAGTCCCGCGATGTGCTCGCACGGGTGATCTTCGGCGCGCGCGTATCGATCCTGTTCGCCTTGGCGCTCACCGCGATCAGCGCGGCCATCGGCATTGCCGCCGGGGCCTTGCAGGGTTACTACGGCGGCTGGGTCGACTTGCTCGGCCAGCGCGTTCTGGAGGTGTGGTCGGGCCTGCCGGTGCTGTACCTGCTGATTATCCTGTCAGGGTTCGTCGAGCCGAACTTCTGGTGGTTACTGGGGATCATGGCGCTGTTTTCCTGGCTGGCGCTGGTGGACGTGGTGCGCGCCGAATTCCTGCGCGGGCGCAACCTGGAGTACGTCAAGGCGGCACGCGCGTTGGGCCTGGGCGATGGCAAGATCATCCGCCGGCACATCCTGCCCAATGCGATGACCGCCACGTTGAGCTACCTGCCGTTTATCCTGACCGGGGCGATTTCCACCCTCAGTGCCTTGGATTTCCTCGGGTTCGGCATGCCCGCCGGCAGCGCCTCGCTGGGCGAGCTGATCGCCCAGGGCAAGCAGAACCTGCAAGCGCCCTGGCTGGGTTTGACGGCGTTTTTCACCCTGGCGCTGATCCTGTCGCTGCTGGTCTTTATCGGCGAGGCGTTGCGTGACGCCTTCGACCCACGTTCATGAGTGAGCCCCTATGAACCTGATCGAAATACGCGACCTCAACGTCGCCTTCAGCGGCCAGACCGTGGTGCGCAACCTGTGCCTGGACGTGCGCCCCGGCGAATGCTTGGCGCTGGTGGGCGAGTCCGGCTCGGGCAAGTCAGTCACCGCCCATTCGATCCTGCAACTGCTGCCCGAGGCCGGCACCCACACCACCGGTTCCATCAAGTATCGCGAACAGGAGTTGATCGGCGCATCCACCGCCACGCTGCAGAAACTGCGCGGCAACCGCATTGCAATGATTTTCCAGGAGCCGATGACGTCGCTAAACCCGCTGCACAGCATCGAAAAGCAAATCGGCGAAACCCTGCTGCTGCACAAGGGCCTGGGCGGTAAGGCGGCGCAGGCGCGCATCCTCGAACTGCTTGAACTGGTGGGTATCCAAAAACCCCAGGAACGCCTCAAGGCCTACCCGCACCAGTTGTCCGGCGGCCAACGCCAGCGGGTGATGATCGCCATGGCCCTGGCCTGCGAGCCGGAACTGCTGATCGCCGACGAGCCCACCACCGCGCTGGACGTGACCGTGCAGCGCAAGATCCTGTTGCTGCTCAAGTCGCTGCAACAACGCCTGGGCATGTCGCTGTTGCTGATCAGCCATGACCTCAACCTGGTGCGCAGCATTGCCCAACGCGTGTGCGTGATGCGCGCCGGCGAAATCGTCGAGCAGGCCGCATGCGAGACCTTGTTCACCGCACCGCAACACCCCTACAGCCGTCTGTTGCTGGACGCCGAGCCTTCCGGCGACGTGTTGTGTGCCGACCCGCGCGAAACCGTGCTGGAAGTCAACGACCTGAACGTGCACTTCCCCCTTGGCGGCGGGCTGTTTCGGCGCAAGACCTATTTGCACGCGGTGAATGGCATCAGCCTCAGCGTGCAGCGCGGCAAGACCCTGGGGATTGTCGGCGAGTCCGGCTCGGGCAAGTCCACCCTGGGCCAGGCGATCCTGCGTTTACTCGACTCCACCGGCAGCATCCGCTTCCAGGGCCATGCCCTTGACCCGCTCAACCACCAACAGATGCGCCCGTGGCGCAAGCAGATGCAGGTGGTGTTCCAGGACCCTTACGGCAGCCTCAGCCCGCGCATGTCGGTGCAGCAGATCATCAGCGAAGGCCTGCAAGTGCATGCGCCGTGCAGCCTGGCCGAGCGCGACGCCCAAGTGATCCAGGTGCTCAAGGATGTGGGCCTCGACCCGGCCAGCCGCCACCGCTACCCCCATGAGTTTTCCGGAGGCCAGCGCCAGCGCATCGCCATCGCCCGCGCTTTGGTACTCAAGCCGGCGCTGATGCTGTTGGATGAGCCGACCTCCGCGCTGGACCGCACGGTACAAAAACAGGTGGTCGCGCTGTTGCGTGAGCTTCAGGAAAAATACGGCCTGACCTACTTGTTCATCAGCCATGACCTGGCGGTGGTGCGCGCCATGGCCCATGACATGATCGTGATCAAGGATGGCAAGGTGGTGGAGCACGGCGCGAGCCATGCCGTATTTGAATCGCCACAGCATCCCTACACCCAGGAGCTGCTGGCCGCCGCGTGTGGGCTGTCGACATGAACAGCCGCCTGACGGACTACCAACACGTTCGCGGGCTGGCCATCCAGTCGCTGTTCGAGATCATCGAGCAGTCCAGCGAAGGCACGGTGATTGTCGACCGTGACGCGAATATCGTCTGGATGAACGAGCGCTACGCCAAGCGCTTCGGCCTCAAAAGCGCCGAAGAAGCCATCGGCCAAGCGTGCGAACAGGTGATCTCCAACAGCCTGTTGCGCCAGGTCGTGCGCACCGACCGGCCGATTTTGCTGGATATCCAGGACACGCCCAAAGGCCCGCTGGTGGTAATGCGCCTGCCGATCCACGACGATGCCGGCGAGGTGATCGGGGCGATTGGTTTTGCGCTGTTCGACGAACTGCGTAACCTGTCGCCATTGATCGAGCGCTACCTGAGCATGCAGCAGGAGCTGGCCTCTACCCGCTCGCTGCTGCGCGCACGCCAGAGCAAATACAATTTCGCGCACTTTATCGGCACCAGCGCCGCCAGCCTCGAAGTCAAGCGCCGCGCCCGGCGCAGCGCGAGCGCCGAGTCGCCGGTGCTGCTGCTGGGGGAAACCGGCACCGGTAAAGAACTGCTCGCCCAGGCCATTCATGGTGCATCGCCGCGCGCCCACAAAGCTTTCGTCAGCATCAACAGTGCCGCCATTCCCCATGATCTGTTGGAGGCCGAATTTTTCGGCACTGCGCCCGGTGCGTTTACCGGCGCCGACCGCAAAGGGCGTCCCGGCAAGTTTCAGATCGCCCAGGGCGGCACGCTGTTTCTCGATGAAATCGGCGACATGCCCTTGCCGCTGCAAAGCAAGCTGCTGCGGGTATTGCAGGAGAAGGAGTTCGAGCCGGTCGGCTCCAACGAAATGCTGCACAGCGATGTGCGGGTGATTGCTGCCACGTCGATGGACCTGGAAGCGGCGATCAAACGTGGCGAGTTCCGCGCGGACTTGTATTACCGCCTGAATGTGCTGCCGATCCAGGTGCCGCCGCTGCGTGAGCGTTTGGAGGATATTCCTGCGTTGAGCGAGGCGATCCTGGAAGAGTTGCGCAGCCAGCATGAACTGGATCGCGAAGCGCTGGCCCTGCTCGCGCAACATGCGTGGCCGGGGAATATCCGCGAGTTGCGCAACGTGTTGGAGCGTGCCGCATTGTTAAGTGATGACCTGGTGTTGAATGCGGGAGAGATTCGCGCGGCGATTGGCACGTTCAGCCCGGTGGAACGCGGCACTGGCGTGGCGCCGGTTGAGGGCGAAACGTTTACGGCGGCGCGGGAGCGCTTCGACCGGCAAGTGATCGCGGCGGCGCTCAAGGCTTGTGAGGGGAATGTGGTGGAGGCTGCCAACCGGTTGGGGCTGGGGCGGTCGACCCTGTACAAGAAAATGGTCGCACTGGGCATCAACGATTCTCAGTAAAGAGACTAAAATCTCCATATAAAGACAAACCCTGTGGGAGGACGCTTGCTCCCGATAGCGGTATGACAGTCACTGTATTAGCTAGCTGACCCACCGCAATCGGGAGCAAGCCCCCTCCCACAGTTGATTCATGCATGTCTCTAAAATGAGATATTCTTTCGAGATCGCTTCGAAGTACCGAAAAATACCTTTTAATATCAATACGTTAACTAACTGGCACAAATCTCGCTATAGCCCTCCCCAAAGCACCATCCCACAAAAATAACAATCCAATCTGGAGACACACCATGAGTGTGATCATTGCCCTGGCAGCCCTGGCGCTGCTGATGCTGGCTGCCTACCGTGGCTATAGCGTTATCCTGTTCGCCCCCATCGCCGCCCTCGGCGCCGTGCTGCTCACCGACCCGTCCGCCGTTGCCCCGGCCTTTACGGGGGTATTCATGGAGAAAATGGTCGGGTTCATCAAACTGTATTTCCCGGTGTTCCTGCTCGGTGCGGTGTTTGGCAAGCTGATCGAGCTGTCGGGCTTTTCGCGCTCGATTGTCGCGGCCGCGATCCGCTTGCTCGGCACGCGCCAGGCGATGCTGGTGATCGTGCTGGTCTGCGCCCTGCTCACCTACGGCGGCGTGTCGCTGTTTGTGGTGGTGTTTGCGGTGTACCCGTTCGCGGCGGAGATGTTCCGCCAGAGCAATATCCCCAAGCGCCTGATCCCGGCGACCATCGCCCTCGGTGCGTTTTCGTTCACCATGGACGCCCTGCCCGGCACGCCGCAGATCCAGAACATCATCCCCAGCACCTTCTTCAACACCACCGCCTGGGCTGCGCCTTGGCTGGGCTTGATCGGTACGGTTTTCGTGTTCTGCGCCGGCATGCTCTACCTGGCACGCCAACGCAACAAGGCGCAGCGCGCCGGCGAGGGCTATGGCACCGAACTGCGCAACGAACCGGAAACCGCCGAAAACCTGAGCCTGCCCAACCCATGGGTCGCGCTGTCGCCACTGATCCTGGTCGGCGTGATGAACCTGTTGTTCACCCGCTGGATCCCGCTGTGGTACGGCAAGACCCATAGCCTCAGCCTGCCAGGCATGAGCACCCCGGTGACCACAGATATCGCCAAGCTCACCGCGATCTGGGCGGTGCAGGCGGCGTTGCTGGTGGGGATTATCGTGGTGCTGGTGTTCGGCTTTTCGGCGATCAAGAGCAAGCTGGCCGAGGGCAGTAAAAGTGCGGTCAGCGGTGCGCTGCTGGCGGCGATGAACACCGCTTCGGAGTACGGCTTTGGCGCGGTGATTGCCTCGCTGCCGGGCTTTCTGGTGCTGGCGGACTGGCTCAAGGGCATCCCCAACCCGCTGGTCAACGAAGCGATTACCGTGACCCTGTTGGCGGGCATCACCGGTTCCGCCTCGGGCGGCATGAGCATCGCCTTGGCGGCCATGTCCGAGAGTTTTATTTCGGCGGCCCACGCGGCCAATATTCCTCTTGAAGTGCTGCACCGGGTCGCGGCCATGGCCAGCGGCGGCATGGACACCCTGCCCCACAACGGCGCGGTGATCACCTTGCTCGCGGTCACCGGGCTGACCCACCGCGAAGCCTACAAGGATATTTTTGGCATCACGATCATCAAGACGCTTGCGGTGTTCGTGGTGATCGCTACTTTCTATGCCACCGGCATTGTGTGAGGTTTGTATGACGACATTGAACGGCAAGACCGCGCTGGTCACCGGTTCCACCAGCGGCATCGGCCTGGGGATCGCCCTCAGCCTGGCCAAGGCCGGCGCCAACCTGATTCTCAACGGCTTCGGCGATGCCAGTGCGGTGATCGCCCAAGTGCAGGCGTTTGGCGGCAAGGTCGGGCATCACCCGGCGGATGTCAGTGACCCGGCGCAAATCGCCGACATGCTCGCCTACGCCGAGCGCGAATTCGGCGGCGTGGACATCCTGGTCAACAATGCGGGGATCCAGCACGTGGCCGCCGTGGAAGACTTCCCGGCCGAACGTTGGGACTCGATCATTGCCATCAACCTTTCTTCGGTGTTCCACAGCACACGCTTGAGCCTGCCGGGCATGAAGGCCAAGGGCTGGGGGCGTATCGTCAATATTGCCTCGGTGCACGGCCAGGTCGGCTCCGTGGGCAAGGCCGCCTATGTGGCGGCTAAGCATGGCGTGATCGGCCTGACCAAAGTGGTAGGCCTGGAGACGGCCACCAGCAATGTGACCTGTAATGCTATTTGCCCGGGCTGGGTGCTGACGCCGCTGGTGCAGAAGCAGATCGATGACCGCATCGCCATGGGCGTGGCCCCGCAACAGGCGCAGCATGATTTGCTGGCCGAAAAGCAGCCGTCGCTGGAGTTCGTGACGCCGCCGCAATTGGGTGAGTTGGTGTTGTTTTTGTGCAGTGAGGCCGGCGCCCAGGTGCGTGGGGCCGCGTGGAATATCGATGGCGGTTGGCTAGCCCAATAAGACCAAACACCGCCCCTCCCACATAAGAATTCCAGTGCTTGGAAGACCTGCACAAGAAAAGAGACTTCGCTTATGTCCGACATCCTCTGGCAGCCCTCCCCGGAACGCATTGCCAACAGCCGAATGGACCAGTTCCGGCGCTTCATCAACAACCGCCACAACGTGCAGCTCAATGACTACCCCGCCCTGCACCAGTGGAGCATCGACCAGCGTCCCGACTTCTGGCGCGCCATCGTAGCGTTCTTCGACGTACAGTTTCGCAGCCCGCCCAGCGCAGTGCTGGTCGAAGACCTTGAGATGCCCAGCGCGCAGTGGTTTCCCGGCGCGACCCTGAACTTTGCCGAACACCTGCTGCGTCGGCGCGATGAGCATGCGGCCGTGGTTGCGATCAGCGAAGACGGCCAGCGCGAACAACTCACCTACGCCGAACTGGCCCAGCACGTCGCCGGTTTACAGCGCAGCCTGCGCGCAGCCGGTGTCACCCTGGGCGACCGCGTGGCGGCGTGCATGCCCAACACTTGGCAAACCCTGGTCGGCATGCTCGCCACCACCGGTTTGGGCGCGATCTGGTCGTGTTCCTCGCCGGACTTCGGCACCCAGGGTGTCATCGACCGTTTCGGTCAAATCGAGCCCAAGGTGCTGATCACCTGTGCCGGTTACCGCTATGCCGGTAAAACCATCGACCAAAGCCGCAAACTCAATGAGATCCTCGACCGGCTGCCGTCCCTGGAGCAATTGATTGTGCTGCCGTATGCGCGGCCCCAGGCGCGGGTCGAGGACTACCACACCCAGGCGAACGTGGCGCTGTGGGCTGATTTTTACCAAGCCGGCGGCGAGCCCGAATTCGTCGCGGTACCGTTCGACCATCCGCTGTACATCCTCTACTCCAGCGGCACCACCGGCGTGCCCAAATGCATCATCCACGGCACCGGCGGCGTGCTGCTCACGCACCTGAAGGAACACGGCCTGCATGCCGATTTGTCGAGGGAGGACTGCCTGTTCTACTACACCACCTGCGGCTGGATGATGTGGAACTGGCTGGTGTCGGTGCTGGCGATCGGCGCCACGGCGGTGCTGTATGACGGCTCGCCGTTTCACCCAGGCCCCGAGCGCTTGATCGACCTGATCGATGCCGAAAGGATCAGCGTGTTCGGCACCAGCCCCAAGTTCCTCGCCACCCTGGAAAAAGCCGGGTTGCAACCGCGCCGCAGCCATGACTTGAGCAGCCTGAAGACGCTGATTTCCACCGGCTCGCCGCTGTCGCCGCAGAGCTATGACTACGTGTACCGCGAAATCAAGGCCGAGCTGTGTTTGTCATCGATGTCCGGCGGCACCGATATCGTCTCCTGTTTTGTGATCGGCAACCCGGTGTTGCCGGTACGGCGCGGCGAGATGCAGTGCAAGAGCCTGGCGATGGCGATCGAGGTGTGGGACGACCAGGGCCACCCCTTGATCGGTGAAAAAGGCGAACTGGTGTGTACCCGGCATTTCCCGGCCATGCCCATCGGTTTGTGGAACGACCCGAATCAAAAGCAGCTGCGCGCGTCCTATTTCAGCCAATTCCCCGGCGTCTGGGCCCAGGGCGACTACGCCGAGCAACGCCCGAACGGCAGCCTGTTGATCCACGGACGCTCCGACGCGGTGCTCAACCCCGGCGGCGTGCGCATCGGCACGGCGGAGATCTATCGCCAGGTGGACAAAGTCCCGCAGGTGCTGGAAAGCCTGGCCATCGGCCAACGCTGGCAGGACGATGTGCGCGTGGTGCTGTTTGTGCGCCTCGATGACGGGGTTGCGCTGGATGATGCGCTGGAGCAGCAGATCCGCCAGGTGATCCGCGCCAACACCACCCCTCGCCATGTACCGGCCAAGATCGTCGCGGTCACGGATATCCCCCGCACCCTCAGCGGCAAGATCGTCGAACTGGCGGTGCGCAACGTGGTACACGGCGAGCCGGTGAAAAACACCGACGCCCTGGCCAACCCGCAGGCGCTGGAGGAGTTTCGCAACCGCCCCGAGCTGGCGTGAAGATGAAAGGTTTCAGCCCACCGGCACTCCTTTGAAGAAAACCCCCAAATGCGTGCTATTTTTTGGGGGTAGTCACTCATTCCCGACTCACGGGATAATGAGTGTTGTCATTTTTCAAAGCGTTACGCTCAGGGCTTTTATGAAGGAAACATCCACCGTTAGCGAAGCCGCAGCGTTGATTGCACGGCTGGACTGGGCACGAAGCCCGCTCGGTGAGGCCAATGACTGGCCGCAAAGCCTGCGCACCGCCGTGGACATCGTCGTCCACTCGCCGATGCCGATGCTCCTGCTGTGGGGCAGCCAACTCATCCAACTCTACAACGATGGTTTCGCCTTGCTGGCGGGCAACAAGCACCCCGAGGCCATGGGCCAGCCGGCGCACCAGACGTGGCCGGAGCTGGAGAGCTTCACGGCACCGATCTACGAGGCCGTGCTCACCGGCCAGGTGCGCACCTTCAGCGAGCAGCGGTTTGTGCTGCAACGCGATCACCGCGACACCGAGATCTGGCTCGACCTGACCTACAGCCCGGTTCGCGATGAAAGCGGCGATGTGGCGGGTATTCTGGTCACCGCCATCGAAACCAACGAACGTCGCAGTAAAACCCTTGAACTGCAGCAACGCTCCGAAGACAGCCTCAAGGCCCAGCACAACACCGAGCAACGCCTGCAACTTGCCCTGGCGGCCACCGACGCCGTGGGCACCTGGGACTGGGATATCGGCGAAGACCGCTTTATTGCCGACGCCCACTTCGCGTATCTGCATGGCGTTCACCCCAGCGACGCCGGCCTGCTGCCGATCAGCGATTACCTGCACGGCGTCCACCCCGAAGACCGTGGCACGGTGGCGCGCAGCATCAAGCACTGCATCACCCACGGCACCGAATACGCCGAGGAATACCGCCTGTTGCAAGCCGACGGCCAAGTGCGCTGGGTGTTTGCGCGCGGGCGTTGCTACCAGGACCGCCACGGTCGCCCGGCGCGCTTTTTAGGTGCCGCGCTGGACCTCACCGAGCGCAAGAACACCGAACAGGCCCTGCGCCAGAGCCAGACCGAATTGCAGCTGATCATCAACGCCATGCCGGTGCTGATCGGTTACGTCGACCACGAACAACGTTTTCGCCTGAACAATAGTGCCTATCTCGAGTGGTACGGCATGACGCCTCAGGAGCTGTACGGCAAGACCATCCGTGAAGTGCTGGGCGATGAGGTGTATGCCGGGCGCGCAGACAAGATCGCCGCGGCGCTCAAGGGCAAGGCGTGCAGTTTCCTGACGGTCACACCTCATCGCGACGGGCGGCCGCGCCATGCGCTGATGAAGTACCTGCCGCGCTTCAGCAATGACGGCTCGGTCAATGGCTTTTACATTTTTGTGATCGATGAGACCGAACGCAAACTCACCGAAGAAGCCCTGCGCCATCTCAACGAGAACCTCGAAGAACGCGTGGCCCAGCGCACCCAGGCGCTGGCCGAAGCCAACCAGCGCCTGCAAAACGAAATGTACGAACGTGAGCGCGCCGAAGACGCATTGCGCCATGCGCAAAAAATGGAAGCCGTGGGCCAGCTCACAGGCGGTATTGCCCACGACTTCAACAACATGCTCACCGGGATTATCGGCAGCCTCGACCTGATGCAGCGCTATATCGCCGCCGGGCGCAGTGAGGAAATCGGCCGTTTTACCGATGCCGCCGTGTCTTCGGCCCATCGCGCGGCCGCCCTCACCCACCGCCTGCTGGCCTTCTCGCGGCGCCAGTCGCTGGATCGCCAGCCACTGAACCCAAACCAATTGGTAGCGTCCCTGGAGGACCTGTTCCAGCGCACCAAAGGCGCGCACATCACGCTCAAGGTGCAACTGGGCCAAGACATCTGGCCGGTCAACACCGATGCCAGCCAATTGGAAAACGCCCTGCTTAACCTGGTCATCAACGCCCGCGATGCCATGCCGGATGGCGGTGAGCTGCTGATCGAAACCGCCAACAGTTACCTGGACGGCACCGACATCACCACCCTCGAACCGGTCAAGGCCGGCGACTACGTGATGCTCGGCGTGTGCGACAACGGCAGTGGCATGGCGCCGAAGATCCTGGCCAAGGCGTTCGACCCGTTCTTCACCACCAAACCCATCGGCCAGGGCACCGGCCTGGGGCTGTCGATGATCTACGGCTTTGCCCAGCAGTCCGGCGGCCACGTGACCATCCAGAGCGAACCGGGCCAGGGCACCTGCGTGCGCCTGTACCTGCCGCGCCTGCACGGCACCGCGCTGGAGAGCAGCCTGCCCGCCAGCCTCGGCGAAGCGCCGGTGGCATTGGCCGGTGAAGCCGTGGTGGTGGTGGAGGACGACCCGGCGGTGCGCATGCTGGTGGTGAATGTGCTCGACGAACTCGGCTACACCGCTCATCAGGCAGCGGACTCACGCACCGCATTGCCACTGCTGGAGTCGGACCTGCGCGTGGACTTGCTGGTGACCGATGTGGGCCTGCCGGGGATGAATGGCCGACAACTGGCGGAAATCGCCCGCCAGCGTCGACCTGGCCTCAAGGTATTGTTCATGACCGGCTACGCCGAAAAAGCCGCCGAGCGCCAGGGCTTCCTGGAAGACGGCATGGACATGGTGGCCAAGCCGTTTTCGATTGACCTGCTCGCCACTAAAATCCGCAGCATGATCAACGCCGATGATTCAGTTCAGGCATAATCGCGCGCCGTCGCCTACCTGGTAGAGCCTTATGAAAGCCCAAGCCCGTCACATCCTGGTAAAAACCAGCGAAGAAGCTGAACAGCTCAAGCAGCGCATCGCCAAGGGTGAAGCCTTTGATGTGCTGGCCAAGAAGTACTCCACCTGCCCCTCCGGCAAGCGCGGCGGGGATTTGGGTGAAGTGCGGCCTGGGCAGATGGTGGGGGCCATTGATGCGGTGATCTTCAAGAAACCGGTCAAAGTGGTGCACGGGCCGATCAAGAGCAAGTTCGGGTATCACCTGGTGCAGGTGTTTTACCGCGACTGAGGGGTTGGCTTTAGAGCCGCTATCGGAGCAGGCAGCCATTCACCTCGGTATCAACGCCCCCGGCACCTGAATCACCCGACTCGCCAGCCGATGCCCCGCCAACGCCGCCTCCTCTGGCGAACCGCCCTTGAGCCGACTGGCCACATACGCCGCACTGAACGAATCCCCCGCCGCCGTCGTATCCACTACCCTCTCGACCTTCAATGCCGGCACAGCAAAGTGCTCGGCATTGCAACGGATCAGGCATTCATTCGCGCCGCGCTTGAGCACCACTTCGGCAATCTCCGGGTACGCCGCAAACACCTGCTCGCTGTCGGCAAAACCAAACAGCGCCTGCTCGTCGTCCTCGGTCAGCAAGGCGATATCCACCTCGGCCAGCACTGGGCGATACGCCGCGCGCGCCGCCTCGACACTGGCCCACAAGCGCGGCCGGTAATTGTTGTCGAACACCACCTTGGCACCGCGCCGACGGGCCTCAATCAAGGCCAGCACCAAGCGCTCACGCCCGACTTCGCCGATTACCGCCAGGGTGATGCCGCTCAAATACACCACGTCGTAATCCGGTAACGCCGCCAGAATGGGTTCAGCCGCAGGCGTAGTGAAGCACTCGCGCACGGCGGCCTCGTTGCGCCAGTACAGGAATTTACGTTCGCCGCCGGCATCGGTCTGGATGCAGTACAAACCGGGCAGCCGCCCAGGCAGGCGCTGGACCCTTTCCAGCCCCAGGCCCTCGTCGGCCCACTGCCGGCACATGGCGTCGCTGAAACTGTCATCGCCCAAGGCGGTGACGTAGTCGACGCTGCCGATAGCGCCCAGCTCGCGGCGCAGGTACACCGCCGTATTCAGGGTGTCGCCACCGAAGCTTTGCTGCAGGCTGCCGTCGGCGCGGTGTTGCAGTTCGATCATGCATTCGCCGATCAGGGCGATGCGCGGGTTTGTGTTCATGCCTTGTGATCTCTGGTGTGGCGGGTGGCCGCTGCGCGACTCGGACTAGAAGCAGGTATGCAGGCTTTCGATCACGCGCAACTCTGAATCCACCAGGCACCCCACCTGCCACTTATCGAACGTCAGGCATGGGTGGGAAGTACCGAAGGACATAATGTCGCCGACCTGCAACTCGACCCCCGGCGCCACCACCATGAACGCGTGCTGATCCATCACCGCCGTGACCTTGCACGCGCTGACATCATCGCCTTCGGCCGGCACGATCCCGGCCTTGTAACGCTTGAGTGGCACCGGCAAGCCGGCGTCGTAAGCCACATCGCGCTTGCCCATGGCGATCACCGCAAAGCCAGGCTCAGGCAACGATTGCACATGCGCCCAGACTTCCAGCGCTGGGCGCAGGCCTTCGTTGAGATCAGTGCGGCGGTCGAGCACGCAGCATTGCGCGTCTTTGTAGATGCCGTGGTCATGGGCCACATAACTGCCGGGGCGCAGTACGCTGAGGAAACGGCCGGCAGCGTTCTGCTGCTCAAACGACTCAGCGATCAGGTCGTACCAGGCCGACCCCGACGCGGTGATGATCGGCTTGGGCAAGTCGAAAGAACCGCTGTTTTGCAGGTCTACCGCCAGACGCACCAGGCTCGCGGCGAAGTCGCGAATGCCACTGATGGCGTGCTCGCCATGGATCACCCCTTCATAGCCTTCAATGCCGGTGAGGGCCAGGGCCGGTTGGGCCTTGATCGCCTTGGCCAGGTCGCGCACTTGCTGTTCACTGCGGCAACCGCAACGGCCGCCGATCACACCGTATTCGATCATCACGTTCAGGCGCAGGCCACGGGCGGCGAAGAACCGCCCAAGATCGGCGACGTTGTCCGGATGATCGACCATGCAATGGAAGTCAAACGCCTCGTCGGCCAGCAACTCGGCAATCAACGCCATGTTCGGCGCGCCCACCAGTTGGTTGGCCATCAATACACGACGCACACCACCGGCATAGGCGGCGCGGGTCTGTACCGCGTTGGCCAGCGTGATACCCCAGGCACCTGCCTCAAGTTGGCGCTGGAATAGCGCCGGCATCATGCTGGTCTTGCCATGGGGCGCCAACTGGGCGCCGCTGTTGCTGACAAAATCCTGCATCCAACGGATGTTGTGCTCCAGCGCCTCGCGATGCAGGACCAGGGCCGGCAAGCTGACGTCACGGACCAGGTGTGCACCGAGGGTGGCGGCGCCTTTTTCAACGGCGTTGATGGCGGACATGGAAAACTCCTATTCGTTGATGCGACGGGCCAGGTTGTTGGCGCTGTCGATCAACACCCGGCGATAGTCGTTGTAATTTTTAATCGCGTCGGCGCGTGGCGCGACAATGCACAGGGTCGCGATGCTGACGCCCTGCGCGTCCCGCACCGGGGCGGCAAAGCAATGGGTAAAGGTGTCGGCCACGCTGTCGAAGGAGAAGAACCCATCGAGGGTGGCCTGACGGATTTGCGCCAGGAACGTGTCCAGCGCCAAGCGCTGGCCGTCCGGCAGGATGAAATCGTCGGGGTCGATCAGCTCGACAATCTGCTGGTCGCTCAAGTGCCCCAGCAACAGGCGCCCGGAGGCGGTCCACGGAATCGGTGCGTTTTCGCCGATGTCCGAGGAAATCCGGAAATGCCGCTCACCTTCGCGCATCAGCGCCACGGTGTATTTGCGCCCGTTGAGCAGGCACATCTGCGCGGTTTCGTGGGTTTGGCTGACGATTTCCTGCAAGGCGTGGTCGGCCTCGCGGGTCAGGTCGAAGTGGCGCAAGTGCGCCTGGCCGAGAAAGTACAGCTGGCGGCCCAGGTACACGTGACCGTCCTTGCCCACGGTTTCCAGGATGCGCCGCTCCAACAAGGAAGCGACCAGTTCGTAGACGGTGGACTTGGGGCTGCCGATGCCACTGGCAATATCATTCGGACGCAGGGGCTGGCCGATCTCCTTGAGGAAATCGAGGATATCGAATGCACGGTCCAGGCCTTTGGCGCGGCGTTTGATGGTGTCTTCGGTCATGACAGTTTTCGGTCCGGTAAAAGGGTTGTGCTGCACAGTGAACCCTGTGGGAGGGGGCTTGCTCCCGATAGCGGTGGGTCAGTGTCAGATGCATTCATTGACACCCCCTCATCGGGGGCTTGCCCCTCCCACACTTGATTTGCCGTGCTTTCAAGAGTCGGGCAATTTAGCCCTTTTTCTTGTAGGCCACGCAATCGATCTCGACCTTGCAATCGACCATCATGTTGGCCTGCACACAGGCCCGCGCCGGGGCGTGCTCGGGGCTGAAGTATTCGCCGAACACCTTGTTGAAACTCCAGAAGTCCCGCGGGTCTTCGAGCCACACGCCCACGCGCACCACGTCCTTGAGTTCGTAGCCGGCTTCTTCGAGGATCGCTACCACATTGCGCATAGTCTGCCGGGTTTGTTCGATAATGCCGCCGGTGATGATTTCACCGTCCACCGCAGGCACCTGACCTGAGACGTACAACCAACCGTCCGCCTCCACCGCGCGGGCGAAAGGGCGCGGCTGACCGCCGCCGGCAGTGCTACCGGCACCGTAACGAGTGATGCTCATAAAAAATGCTCCTGATTAAAAACGAATATTCTTCAAAAATTCAGCCAGGCGCGGCGACTGCGGCCGTTCGAATATGTCTTTCGACGACCCCTGCTCCTCGATACGCCCCTGGTTCATGAACACGATCTTGTCTGAAACTTCATAGGCAAAACGCATTTCGTGGGTAACCAGCAACATGGTCATGCCCTCTTCCGCCAGCCCCTTGATGACGCTGAGTACCTCCCCGACCAATTCCGGGTCGAGGGCCGAGGTGACTTCGTCGAACAGCATCAGGCTGGGGTTCATGGCAATGGCGCGGGCAATCGCCACCCGCTGTTGCTGGCCGCCGGACAACTGGCCGGGGAAGTGGTTGCGACGTTCCAGCAAGCCGACGCGGTCCAGCCATTTTTCGGCCAACGCCACCGCCTCATCCTTGCCCATTTTTTTGACCTTGAGCAGGCCCAGGGTGACGTTTTGCAACGCGGTCAAATGCGGAAACAGGTTGAACTGCTGGAACGCCATGCCGGTCATCGCACGGTGTTGGGCAATCACGCGCTCCGGGTGACGCACGCGCTTGCCACCGATATCGCTGTAGCCGATGGACTCGCCGTCCAGGGTGATCCGGCCGCCCTGGAATTCTTCCAGCAGGTTGACGCAACGCAACAACGTGGTCTTGCCCGAGCCGCTGGAGCCGATCAAGGTCACCACGTTGCCGCGCTGCATCGACAGGTCGACGCCCTTGAGCACTTCGACCGCGCCGTATTGTTTACGCAAACCGCAAATGTTCAGCAGCGGCTCGGTTGTTTGAGGTTGGTTCATGGCAAGGCCACCCGTTTTTCTATGTAGCGCCCGAATAACTCGATGGCGTAGTTGATGACAAAGAACATGACGCCGGCGAACAGGTAGAACTCCAGGGTCATGAAGGTGCGCGCGATCACCTGTTGGGTGCTCAGCAGCAACTCGGCCACGCCGATCACCGAGAGCAGGGTCGAGGCCTTGACGATTTCCGTGGAGGAATTGACCCAGGTCGGCAGGATCTGGCGCAGCGCCTGGGGCAACAATACGTAGGCCAGGGATTGGCGAAACGTCAGGCCAATCGCCTTGCCCGCTTCCAACTGCCCACGGGGAATGGCTTGCAGCGCGCCGCGCACGATTTCCGAGACGTGGGAGCCACAGAATAAGGTCAGACCGACCGCACCGGCCTGGAATGCGCTGATCTGCCAACCGAGGGCCGGCAGCATGTAGAAACAGGCCAGCACCAGCACAAACACCGGCGTGCCACGGATCAGATCCACGTAAAGACGAAACGGCGCACGCATCCAGAATGTGCCGTAGGTCAGCACCAGCCCGGCAAAAATACCGATCAGAGTGCCGAAGATAATCGCCAGCGCCGAACAATAAATGCTGGTTTGAAACCCCGCCCAGAGGGTGTCCCGGGCGATCCACAACTCATGCAGCCAACTGGGAGACTCGTACATGCAAACCCTCCTTAACGACGGATCGCCAGACGCTGTTCCAAGTAACGGAGCAGCATGGCAATGAGGTAACAGGCCGCCACGTAGAGCGCGGTCGTGACCAGCCAGGTTTCAATTACCCGGTAGCTTTCAACGTTGATCTTGCGGGCGTAATACGTCAGTTCGGGCACCGCGATGGCAGCGGCCAGCGAGGTGTCCTTGAACAGCGAGATAAAGTTGTTCGACAGCGCGGGCAGCACGTTGCGCAGCATCACCGGCACGGTGATATAAGCGCGGATACGCCACTCACCGAGGCCAATCGCCAGCCCGGCTTCACGCAGCCCCTTGGGAATATTCAACAGCCCGGCACGGAACACTTCGGTCAGGTAGGCACCGGCGTAGAGCGACAAGGTGATGATGAACGAGGGGATCTTGTCCAGCCGGACCCCCAGGCTGGGCAAGGCGAAGTAGATCAACAGGATCAGCACCAGGATCGGCGTATTGCGGATCACCGTCACATACACCGAGGCGAAGAGGCGCAAGGCGCGGTGCCGGGACAGCATGGCGAAGGCCATCAGCAGGCCGATCACGCAACCGATGGCGATCGACAGCACAGCCAGTTGCAGGCCCAGGCCGAGCCCCGCCAGCAAGGTGTCGAAATCGCGCCACACGGCGGCAAAGTTCAACTGGTAGTTCATGGTCAGCAGTACCTGATTGGGGCGCCCTGACGGGCGCCCCGGTTAGTCCGAATCACTTGAATTCAACAGGGAAACCAATCGCCGGCTCGGGCAGATCAACGCCAAACCATTGCTTGAACGAGGCCTTGTAGGTGGGGAACTCCACACCGGTCATGGCTTCATGCAGGGCGGTATTGACGAAGTTCAGCCAATCCTGGTCGCCACGCTTGACTGCGCACGCATAGGTTTGCGGGCTCCAGGCGTAGGCCGGGCTGCGGTAACGGCCGGGGTTCTGCACCATCAGGTATTTGACCGAGGACTGGTCGGTGGCGGCTGCATCGGCGCGGCCGGAGTTCACGGCCTGGTACATCAGGTCGACGCTGTCGTACTGGTCGACCTTGGCCTTGGGCAGCGCCTGGTGCACCAGTTCTTCGGCATACACGTTTTGCAGCACGGCCACGGTAACGCCGTCGCCGGCGGCCTGCAGGTCTTCAATCTCTTTGTATTTGCTGTTGGCCGGTAGCAGCAGGCCCACCCCTTCGCGGTAGTACGGCAGGGTGAACGCCACTTGCTGCGCACGGCTGGCGGTGACGGTAATGAACTGGCAACTCATGTCGACCTTGTCGGTCAGCAGGTTGGGAATACGTGCGTCGGACGACTGCACCACAAACTCGACCTTGGACGGGTCATTGAACAACCCCTTGGCCACGATGCGACCGATGTCGATATCGAACCCTTGCAACTTGCCATCCGCTCCCTGGAAGTGCCACGGCGCATTGGTACTGCCTGTACCCACGATCAGGTGCCCACGCTTGAGCACGTTATCGAGCTTGCTGTCCGCCGCCTGCACGATGCCTGCGAGGGAAGCCGATGCGGCGAAGAGAAAAACACACGCTTTGAACACGGAAGGTCGGTGATGCATGACAAGCACTCCAGAGATTGTTTATTCCGCTATACCGGAACCTGGTATGTAACAACGGAATAGACAGCAGAAAGTGTGCCACACACCTCAAGGGAAACCGAAGGTGTTAATAAATTCGTTGTTAATCAGGTAGATGAGTCAACGCTAGAGATGAGGCGTTGCGCCAGCATCTGAAATCAAATTGCTACCCAAGGCCCCACGCAGGGGTGACAGCGCCATTGGAGTGCGCTGACGCCCCGTTACCGCGCGCAGATTGCCGACGATGCTTGAACAGGGATACCTGTGAAGGTTGACAGTAGACGGCGGTGATCGCTCGGCTTAGCGTGACCTAAACCAACACCGTCAGGGAGGAGGATTATCATGGGGATTGCCAACGCGACTATTGCCAATGCCGAGGACTACCAAAGAGTACTGAATACACCCCACCCGGTATTCCTGCTGTTTGCTTCGGAGTACTGCCCTGCCTGCCCGGAGGCGGTCGAACTCTTCGAACGGGTTGCCGCTAGATATCCGAACGTGGTCAGCCTCGTTCTGGATTGCGCAAAGACGCCTAGGCACCCAGAGGTCAGCGGCACTCCAACGCTGTTGATTTATCTCAACGGGCAGCTACAGAAAAAGCTCAAGGGCTTTGGCGACTACGAAGGTCAGGCAAAACGCTTGATAAGTACGTTCAAACGCTACGCAACCGCCAAGTCAAAACCCTGAGCAGCGTTCGGGAGAGTGCATCCCACGCACCCACCGATTTAAATCACACTGC
The DNA here is from genome assembly GCF_054668275.1 of Pseudomonas sp. S3_A03. Lineage (NCBI taxonomy): Bacteria > Pseudomonadati > Pseudomonadota > Gammaproteobacteria > Pseudomonadales > Pseudomonadaceae > Pseudomonas > Pseudomonas sp. S3_A03. Next base: position 762,363 of record NZ_CP162753.1, on the reverse strand, counting down.
CATAGGCACCAACACCACCTGCGTCACCCGTCGTTCCTCCACCGCCGCCACCGTCAGGCGCCAGCCCGCATATTCCAGGCTATCGCCGACCACCGGCAGCCGATCGAGCAGGCTCATCACCAACCCCGCCAGGGTCTGGTAGTCCTGCGTCGCGACAGCCTTGAAGCCCGTACGCTGACACACCTGGCTGAGGTTCAGGGCGCCGTTGGCACGGAAGCCGCCGCCCTCCTCGACAATATCCGGCCCCTCGATCTCACTGGCGTCCGGCAACTCACCGGCGATGGATTCAAGGATGTCGGTCATGCTCAATACGCCCATGAAGTCGCCGAATTCGTTGATCACGAAGGCGATATGGGTCGACTCCTGGCGCATCTGCTCCAGAGCATTGAGGATCGAGAAGCTCTCCAGCAGGTTGATCGCGCGGCGCGCCAGGTGCTCCAGGTTCAGCTCGTTGCCGGCCAGGCACGCCTTGAGCAACTCTTTTTGTGCACAAAACCCAGGGGCTCATCCACCGCGCCATTACGGATCAGCGGCAAGCGCGAGTAGGACGAATGCATCAGCTTCAGACGAATCGAATCGGCATCGTCCGCCAGGTCGATGAAGTCGACCTTGGCCCGCGGCGTCATCAGGCTGCGGATCGGCCGCTCAGCCAATTGCAGCACACCGCTGATCATCACCCGCTCACGACGGTCAAACAGCGGGCCTTGCGCCGCATCCGTCTCACCCAGAAGGTCGGCCACCTCCTCGCCCACTTCTTCCACCGCCAGGCTGCGACCGCCCAGCAAGCGCATCACCGCATGGGCGGTTCGCTCACGCACCGGCAACACACCCTGCGCCGACTTTTTGCGACGAGCGCGAGCAATCTGGTTGAACACCTCGATCAGGATCGAGAAACCAATCGCCGCGTACAGATAACCCTTGGGAATATGAAAGCCCAGGCCCTCGGCGGTCAGGGCAAAACCGATCATCATCAAAAAGCCCAGGCACAGCATGATCACCGTGGGATGAGCATTGACGAAGCGCGTCAGCGGTTTGCTGGCGACGATCATCAGGCCAATGGAAATGATCACCGCGATCATCATCACCGCCAGTTCATCGACCATGCCCACCGCGGTAATCACCGCATCCAGCGAGAACACCGCATCGAGCACCACGATCTGCGCCACGATCGGCCAGAACATCGCGTAAGCCACATTGCCCGCGCGCTGCGCCACATGACCTTCAAGGCGTTCGTGCAGCTCCATGGTGGCCTTGAACAGCAGGAACACACCGCCAAACAGCATGATCAGGTCACGGCCGGAGAAGCTCTTGTCGAACACTTCGAACAGCGGCTGGGTAAGGGTCACCAGCCAGGAAATACTCGCCAGCAGGCCCAGGCGCATCAACAGCGCCAGGGACAAACCGATCAACCGCGCACGGTCGCGCTGTTCCGGCGGCAACTTGTCGGCCAGGATCGCGATAAACACCAGGTTGTCGATGCCCAGCACCAGTTCCAGCACAATCAACGTCAACAGGCCGAGCCAGGCCGTTGGGTCCGCTAACCATTCCATTTATAAAGCCTCTTTAACGATGTTCAGAATGCCAGACACAGCAATGCGCGATCAGTGGACCGGGACAGGATGAGTAGACGGAATACGGGATGCTTCAGCTGGAACAGCGACAGCGGGTGTCTTGGGAAAAGACGACTGGGAGGCTCCGAGAGGGTGTTCATGCAAGTCCTGCGATGGGAAAAGGACTTGAATCGTACAGGCGAAATACAAATGTCCTACAACGCAAAACTATTACAAAACCTGTCTCTATAAGCAGCGGATGATCACAACGTACGAGGGCTTGCCCCTTCCCACACTGTGATCCCCTGTTGAATCAGGATTTTCGGGTGGCGTCGTCCAACGCCAAAATGGTGTGGGCATTCGTGACGGTGGTTGCGAGGGTATTGATCACCCCCGAGCGCAAAGCCCCCAGCGTCGCCGCCGCCTTGGTGTTCTCACTGGCAATCGCCACCACGTCGGGAATCCGAAACAACTCTTGCACCGTCAAGCCGATCACTCGCCCCTGGATGGCGTTGACCGCCGGCTGGCCATGAATGTCGATAAAGTCATAGCCCATCATGTCGCCCACGGTGCCGGACAACCGCGCCTGGGCGATTTCCTGCGGCGAGAACCACCCCATGCGCACCATGTTGCTGTTTTCGCTCATGTCGCCGATGCCGATCAGCGCAATATCCGCCCGGCGCGCACGGTCCAGGGTCGAGCGCACCGTATCGTTGTTGATCAACACGCCGCGCAGTTCCGGGTTGGCCACCAGGGCCGGGGCGTACAGGCTTTCACTTTCACCGCCAAAACGCAGGGCCAGGCGACGGCAGATGTGGTCAGGGTTCATGTATTCGCCCGCCTTGAGCGAGCCGCCGATGGCGCAAACAAACGTACAGTTGCGCGTCACCGGCAAGAACACATTATCGGCAACGGCCCCGACGTTGCGGCCCATGCCCACGGCGACGATCATGCCGTCACTCAAGGTCTTGTTCAGGTAATTCGCCACCAGGCTGGCGACGGCCGAGCGCTGGGTGTCGGGGTCGCTGTGATCGACGGCGATCAGCGCGCGATCCAGCTTGAAGCGCTCCACCAACGCCCGCTCCAGCTCGTTGTTCATTGCCGGATGCTGCAACACACGCACCTCGACAATCCCCTCATCGCGCGCGCGCTTGAGCAAGCGGCTGACTTTCGCGCGCGACAGGTCGAAGCGCTTGGCGATGGCTTCCTGAGTGACGTTCTCAAGGTAATAGAGCATCGCCACTTCGGTCATCTGATCGATATCGCTGGCAATGCGCTGGGTACTGTCACTCATGGGGACGGGCTTCCGTTTCGGCGTCAAAGGCGCATTCTCCCGACTCTTGCCCTGTTACGTCCACTACTGATGCCCATCACGCTCGATCGCATTGATGCGCTCAACCTTGGCCCCGGAACGCGCCGCTTCGAACTCAGACTCCAGGAACGATTTGACGATGCTCTTGGCCAGCTCGGCGCCGATCACCCGCGCGCCGATGGACAGAATCTGCGCATCGTTACTCTTGCGCGCACGCTCGGCCGAGTAGGTGTCGTGAGCCTGGGCCGCGCGAATGCCCAACACCTTGTTGGCTGAAATAGCCATGCCGATACCGGTGCCGCACACCAGTACGCCGAGCCGCTGCTGCCCGTTATTGATCGCATTGGCCACCGCCAGCGCAATGTCCGGGTACAACACCGGCACCGTGGAATGGGTGCCGAAGTCGGTCACCGGATAGCCCAGTGCCTCGATGTGGCGCTTCAACAGCTCCTTGAGCTCAAAACCCGCTTCATCGCATCCGATAGCCACCGCAAAAGGTGTGTTCATGGCGTCTGGCTCCACTGCCGTGATCGTGCCCAAGACTGATCATATGATCAGCCACTGAAATTTCGCTCAGTCATTTCTCAGGCATCTTACAGCCACTGTCAAGCATGTTTTCACTGGCTCGGCGGTCAAATCCGTCTAAAGGGGCCTTATTGACCCAATTCATCAGAATTGTAGCTTTTACATGAAAGGGATTGACTGATCAGAATTTCATTTGATACACATATGATCACAGCGAAACATGACTGTGCGACCTAATAAGAATTCACAGCACGAGGACACGCCGATGGCCACGCCATTACTGCTCCAGGCTGAACATGTCGCCAAGGCTTACGCCGGCATCCCTGCCCTGCGTGACGGGCGCCTCTCTCTGCGGGCCGGCAGCGTCCACGCCCTGTGCGGCGGCAACGGTGCAGGTAAATCGACTTTCCTGAGCATCCTCATGGGGATCACCCAGCGTGATGCCGGGACCCTCCTGCTCAACGGCGCACCGGTGCAGTTCAACCGCCCCAGTGAAGCTCTCGCGGCGGGGATCGCGATGATCACCCAGGAGCTGGAACCCATCCCCTCTATGACCGTCGCCGAAAATATCTGGCTGGGCCGCGAACCGCGTCGCGCCGGCTGCATCGTCGACAACAAGACGCTCAACCGCCGCACCCGCGAGCTGCTCGAAAGCCTGGAGTTCGACGTCGACGCCACCAGCCCCATGCATCGCCTGAGCGTGGCGCAGATCCAACTGGTGGAAATCGCCAAGGCGTTCAGCCATGACTGCCAGGTGATGATCATGGACGAGCCGACGTCGGCCATCGGCGAGCGTGAGACCGAGACCCTGTTCAAAGCGATCCGCCGCCTCACCGCGCGAGGCGCAGGCATCGTGTATGTATCGCACCGCTTGAGCGAGCTGGCGCAGATCGCCGATGACTACAGCATCTTCCGCGATGGCACATTCGTGGAAAGCGGGCGCATGGCCGATATCGACCGCGACCACCTGGTGCGCGGCATCGTCGGCCAGGAACTGACGCGCATCGACCACAAGGTCGGCCGCGAATGCGCCGCCAACACCTGCCTGCAAGTCGACCACCTGAGCCGCACCGGCGAATTCCATGACATCAGCCTGCACCTGCGCCAGGGCGAGATTCTCGGCATCTATGGCCTGATGGGCTCGGGCCGCAGCGAGTTCCTCAACTGTATCTATGGCCTGACGGTGGCGGACTCCGGCAGCGTCACCCTGCAAGGCAAGCCGATGCCGGCGGGCCTGCCCAAGGCGACTATCAACGCCGGCATGTCGCTGGTCACCGAAGACCGCAAAGACAGCGGCCTGGTGCTGACCGGCAGCATTCTGTCGAACATCGCGCTGTCGGCCTACAAGCGCCTGTCGAGTTGGTCGCTGATCAATGCCCGCAAGGAAAACCAACTCGCCCAGGACATGGTCAAGCGCCTGCAGATCAAGACCAGCTCCCTGGAACTGCCGGTGGCTTCCATGAGCGGCGGCAACCAGCAGAAAGTGGTGCTTGCCAAATGCCTGTCCACCGAACCGGTGTGCCTGCTGTGCGACGAGCCGACCCGCGGCATCGATGAAGGCGCCAAGCAGGAGATCTACCACCTGCTGGACCAGTTCGTACGTGCCGGCGGCGCGGCCATCGTGGTGTCGTCGGAAGCCCCGGAACTGCTGCACCTGAGCGATCGCATCGCCGTATTCAAGGGCGGCCGGCTGGTGACCATCAGCACCGACACTGCCCTTTCCCAGGAAGCCTTGTTGAGTCTTGCCTCATGAACGCCAAAACACTCTCCGCCCCCGCCACCGTGCCTGTCACCACCGCGCCGCGCAGTCGCCTGCGCCTGTCCCTGGACCGCTTCGGCCTGCCGCTGGTGTTTATCCTGCTGTGCGTGGTGATGGCGTTCTGCAGCGAATACTTCATGACCTGGCGCAACTGGATGGACATCCTGCGCCAGACCTCCATCAACGGCATTCTCGCCGTGGGCATGACCTACGTGATCCTGACCAAGGGCATCGACCTGTCGGTGGGCTCGATCCTGGCCTTTGCCGGATTGTGCAGCGCCATGGTTGCCACCCAGGGCTACGGCTTGCTGGCCGCCGTCAGCGCCGGGATGTTCGCCGGGGCGATGCTTGGGGTGGTCAACGGTTTCATGGTCGCCAACCTGTCGATCCCGCCGTTCGTGGCCACCCTCGGCATGCTCAGCATTGCGCGCGGCATGACCTTTATTCTCAACGACGGCAGCCCGATCACCGACCTGCCCGACGCCTACCTGGCGCTGGGTATCGGCAAGGTTGGCCCGATTGGGGTGCCGATCATGATCTTCGCGGTGGTCGCGCTGATTTTCTGGATGGTGCTGCGCTACACCACCTACGGCCGCTATGTGTATGCGGTGGGCGGCAACGAAAAAGCGCGCGCACCTCGGGTATCGGCGTGCGCAAGGTGATGTTTTCGGTGTACGTGGTCTCGGGCCTGCTCGCCGGGCTGGCCGGCGTGGTGCTGTCGGCGCGCACCACATCCGCCCTGCCCCAGGCCGGGGTGTCTTATGAGCTGGACGCGATTGCCGCGGTGGTAATCGGCGGCACCAGCCTGTCGGGCGGTACCGGCAGCATTGTCGGCACGTTGTTTGGCGCGCTGTTGATCGGCGTGATCAATAACGGGCTGAACCTGCTCGGCGTTTCCTCCTATTACCAGCAGGTCGCCAAGGGCCTGATCATCGTGTTCGCAGTACTGATCGACGTATGGCGCAAGAAAAAACGCTAGAGAACGACCCACTACAACAATAACTGGAGTTCCGCTCATGAAACTGGGTACCACCTTTGCCGCCGCGGCGGCTCTCTCCCTGCTCGCCAGCAGTATCGCCCTGGCCGCCGACGGCAAGACCTACAAGGTCGGCGCGGCCGTCTACGGCCTCAAGGGCCAGTTCATGCAGAACTGGGTACGCGAGTTGAAGGAACATCCGGCGGTCAAGGACGGCACCGTGCAGTTGACCGTGTTCGACGGCAACTACGACGCCCTGACCCAAAACAACCAGATCGAAAACATGGTGACCCAACGCTTCGACGCCATTCTGTTCGTGCCGATCGATACCAAGGCCGGTATCGGTACCGTCAAGGCAGCCATGAGCAATGACGTGGTAGTCGTGGCCTCGAATGCCAAAGTTGCCGATGCCAGCGTGCCGTATGTGGGCAATGACGACGTGGAAGGCGGACGCCTGCAGGCCCAGGCCATGGCCGACAAGCTCAAGGGCAAAGGCAATGTGGTGATCATCCAGGGCCCGATTGGCCAGTCGGCGCAGATCGACCGGGAAAAAGGCGAGCTGGAAGTGCTGGGCAAATACCCCGACATCAAGATTATCGAGAAAAAGACCGCCAACTGGGACCGCGCCCAGGCCTTGGCGCTCACCGAGGACTGGCTGAACGCGCACCCCAAGGGCATCAATGGCGTGATCGCACAGAACGACGACATGGCCCTCGGTGCCGTGCAGGCCCTGAAGTCCCATGGACTGACCGCCAAAGACGTGCCCGTGACGTCGATCGACGGCATGCCGGACGCGATCCAGGCGGCAAAAAAAGATGAAGTCACCACCTTCCTCCAGGATGCCCAGGCCCAATCCCAAGGCGCGCTGGACGTGGCATTGCGCGCATTGGCCGGTAAAGACTACAAGCCCCGGTCGGTGATCTGGGAGCGGTATGGCAAGGATGTGAAATGGGCCGATGGCACCGCCAAGAACTACATCCTGCCGTGGGTGCCGGTGACCAATGCCAATGCGGATGCGCTGTACAAACAAGTCAGCGGCGGCAAGTAGTTATTGACTTGAAATACAGCCAAGTGTGGGAGGGGGGCTTGCTCCCTCCCACACTTTGATCTCCCCTCTGCTTAAAAATGGAGTCTGTTCATGTCTGGTTTCTGGAACCAAGCCTTCGACCTCACCGGCCGCTGCGCGGTGATCACCGGAGGCGCCGCCGGCATCGGGCTGGCTTGCGCCCACCTACTGGCGGAGCGCGGCGCGCGCGTGGCCTTGCTGGACCGCGACCCGACGGTGGTGGACGTGGCCGCCAAGCTGGGTGCCGGGCACCTGGGCATCGCCGTCGACCTCGCCCAGGTCGGCCAGATACAGCACACCATCGACAGCGTATTCGAACAGTTCCAACGCCTGGATTACCTGATCAACAGCGCCGGCGTGGTACTGCTGGACAAGGCTCTGCAGGTCAGCGAAAGCGCCTGGGACACCACCCTGGATATCAACCTCAAGGCCAGCTTTTTCGTGGCGCAAGCCTGTGCCCGGCACATGCTCGCCCAAGGCAGCGGACGCATCGTCAACCTCGCCTCCCAGGCCGCCGTGATCGGCCTGGACCGGCACGTCGCCTACTGCGCGAGCAAAGCGGCCATCGTCGGCATGACCAAGGTATTGGCCATGGAATGGGCGCCCCGGATTACCGTCAACGCCATCTCGCCCACCATTGTCGAGACCGCCCTGGGCAAAAAAGCCTGGGCCGGCGACGTGGGTGAGCGGGCCAAATTGCAGATCCCGGCGGGCCGTTTTGCCCAACCCGAAGAAATCGCCGGGCTGGCGTTGTACCTGCTCAGCGACGCGGCCCAGATGGTCACCGGCGCCAACATGGTGATCGACGGCGGCTACAGCATTCAGTAATTGATTTTTTCGTGAGGTCCTGTCATGTCCACCGCTACCGAACGCACACCAGAACAGCTGTCCCCGGCTATCCCGAAAACCATGCAGGCCGTGGTCTGCCACGGCCCGGAAGACTACCGCCTGGAAACCGTCGACGTCCCCACCCCCGGCCCCGATGAAATCCTCACCAAGGTCGAGCTGTGCGGCATTTGCATGGGTGATATCAAGACCTATCGCGGCGCCCCGTCGTTCTGGGGTGACGCCGAGCAACCCCGCTACGTGAAGCCACCGATGATCCCTGGGCATGAGTTCGTGTGCCGCGTGGTCGCACTGGGCCCTGGCGCGGAAAAGCGCGGCGTGGCCGTCGGTGACCGGGTGATTTCCGAGCAGATCGTGCCGTGCTGGGGCTGTCGCTTCTGTAACCACGGCCAGTACTGGATGTGCCAGAAGCATGACCTCTATGGTTTTCAGAACAATGTGCAGGGCGCCATGGCCCAGTACATGATCTTCACCAAGGAAGGCATTATTCACAAAGTGCCGGAGTCCATTGCGCCTGACGAGGCGATCCTGATCGAACCGCTGGCCTGCTCGCTGCACGCGGCGGAACGCGCGAATGTCGACCATGACGATATCGTGGTGGTCGCAGGCGCCGGCACACTGGGCCTGGGCATCATCGGCGCCGTGCGTTTGCGCAATCCGAAAAAACTCATCGTGCTGGACATGAAACCCGAACGCGCCGCCCTCGCCCTGCGCATGGGCGCGGACGAGGTGTGGAACCCCGCCGAAGTGGACGTACTGGCGAAAATCCGCGAGATCACCGACGGCTACGGTTGCGACATCTATATCGAAGCCACCGGGCACCATAAAGCGGTGAACCAGGGGCTGGCGATGCTGCGCAAGTTGGGGCGGTTTGTCGAATTCAGCGTGTTCAACGACGAGGCCACGGTGGACTGGTCGATCATTGGCGACCGCAAGGAACTGGATATCCTGGGCTCGCACCTGGGGCCGTACATGTACCCGAGGGCCATCGACTTTATCGGCAACCGCAAGATCGACATGCGCGATGTGGTGACCCACAAGTTTGCGCTGGCGGACTTCAAGGAAGCGTTTGCAGTGATGGAGCGTGGCGATAAATCACTCAAGGTTGTACTGCAGCCTTAAGCCCACCACCTATCCAAAGGTCTGAGGGGGCTTGCTCCCGATTGCGATTTAACAGTGATAGATAAGCTGACTGACACACCGCTATCGGGAGCGCCCTCCCACCCTGGATAGTGGTGAACCAATAAAAAAACAGGAGCCCGCGTTATGAATCGAGTCATCAACGATCCGGACCAAGTGGTCGAGGACATGCTGCGCGGCATCCTGGTCGCGCATCCCGAACTGCGCCAATACGAGGCCAACCCGCGCGTCATCGTCAAGGCCAGGCCATCGGGCCAGGGCCGCGTGGGCATCGTCACCGGCGGCGGTTCGGGCCATGAGCCTGCGTTTCTCGGCTATGTCGGCCCGGGCCTGGTCGACGCGGTGGCGGTGGGCGAGATTTTCTCCTCGCCCACCGCCAAAAGCTTCTTCGACGCCTTCCGGGCCGCCGACCAGGGTGCCGGCGTAGCCTGCCTGTACGGCAACTATGCCGGCGACAATATGAACGTAAAGCTGGCCATGAAGATGGCCGCCAGCAAAGACATGCGCATCCGCACAGTGGTCGCCAACGACGACGTGGCCTCGGCGCCCAAGGCCGAGATTGCCAAGCGCCGTGGCGTGGCCGGCGAAATTTTCATGTGGAAGGTCGGCGGCGCCGCTGCCGCCCAGCATTACGATCTGGATGGCGTGATTCGTGTTGCCCAGAAAACCGTCGATCACTGTCGCTCGATCGGCATCGGTCTCACCCCCTGCACCATTGCGGCCGTGGGCAAACCGAACTTCCAGATCCCCGCTGGCCAGATGGAGCTGGGCATCGGTCATCATGGCGAACCGGGCATTCAAGTCATCCCTGTCGAACCGGCCGCCGCGATGGCCGAACGCATGCTCGCGCCGATCCTTGAAGACCGCGATTTCAGCCAGGACGACAGTGTGGTGGTGCTGGTTTCGGGGCTCGGCGCCACGCCGGTGATGGAGTTGTACATTTTCTACGCTGAGGTCGAAAAACAGCTCAAGGCCAAGGGGCTGAAGATCCATCGCTGCTACGTCGGCAACTACTTCACTTCCCTTGAAATGATGGGCGTGACCCTGACCCTGCTCGGCCTCGATGCCGAACTCAAAACCCTCATCGACCAACCCTGCCGCTCCATCGGCATGACCCAGGCGGACTGAACCATGAGCCAGCATTTTTCCACCCACGAGGGCAGCGCCATCGTCGCCGACCTGGTCAGCGTGATCACGGCCAACCGTGAGTACCTCAGCGAGGTCGACGGTGCCATTGGCGACGGCGACCACGGCATCAATATGGCCAAGGGTTTCGCCCATTGCGGGCGCACGATCGAAGGCCGGCAGCTGACCCTCGCCGAAGCACTGGATGAACTGACCCTGAGCCTGATGGAAGGCATCGGCGGCTCTATGGGCCCGTTGTATGGCAGCCTGTTCATCGGCATGGCCGATGAAGTGCGGGGCAGCGAAGACATCGATGCCGCCACCTTCGCTGACCTGCTGCGCGGCGGGCTGACATCGCTTCAAGACATTACCGAGGCCGGTGTAGGCGACAAGTGCCTGATGGACACCTTGATCCCGGCAGTGGAAGCCTTTGAACAGGCACATGCCTCGGGGGTGACCTTCAACGGCGCGCTGGACGCGATGAAAGCCGCCGCGTCCCAGGGCCGCGATTCGACCAAGGACCTGGTAGCGAAGATCGGCCGCGCCAGTCGCCTGGGCGAACGTTCACTGGGCGTGCTGGATGCCGGAGCGGTGTCGTGCTGCCTGATCCTTACGCGGTTGGCGGACTCTATCCAGCCCCGCTTGACCTGACAGGGCCGCAAGCCCGCTCCCACAAGGGATTACCTGGATTTCAGTTTTGGGTTACCAGAAGCGCTGCTGGGTCAAGCGGCTCCACCAGGTCAGCAGCACGCGGTCCACCGAACCGCTGGCCGCCAGGCCCACGCGCTCCTGCAGGCTTTTACGCTCGGCATAGTGCAGGTGGAACACCTCGGCGGTCTTGGCCTTGGTGGCCAGGTATTCGTCGCTGGTCTGCAGTTCGTCGACCAGTTGTTTGTCGAGCGCCGCAACACCCAGCCACACTTCCCCGGTCGCGACCTCATCAATCGCCAATTGGGGGCGATAGCGCGACACGAAGTTCTTGAACAACTGATGGGTGATGTCCAGGTCTTCCTGGAACTTCTCGCGGCCTTTTTCGGTGTTTTCGCCGAATACCGTGAGGGTGCGCTTGTATTCACCGGCGGTCAGCACTTCAAAGTCGATGTCGTGCTTTTTCAGCAGGCGGTTCACATTGGGCAACTGCGCCACTACGCCGATGGAGCCGAGGATGGCGAACGGTGCGCTGATGATCTTCTCGCCGATGCACGCCATCATGTAGCCGCCGCTGGCCGCTACCTTGTCGATGCACACGGTCAACGGCACGCCCGCCTGGCGGATACGCGCCAGTTGCGAGGACGCCAGGCCGTAGCTGTGGACCATGCCGCCGCCGCTTTCAAGGCGCAGCACCACTTCATCCTTGGGCGTGGCCAGGCTCAGCAGCGCGGTGATCTCGTGGCGCAGGCTTTCGGTGGCCGAGGCCTTGATGTCGCCGTCAAAATCCAGCACGAACACCCGTGGCTTGGCCTCGGGTTTATGCTTGCTGTTCTTCTTTCGGTTTTGCTTTCGGACTTGCGCAAGGCCTTGAGTTGGTCCTTGTCGAGCAGGGTCGATTCCAGGCGTTCACGCAGGCCTTTGTAGAAATCATTGAGCTTGCTGACCTGCAATTGGCCGGCGGATTTGCGACGACCTTTGCTGCGCAATGCCGCGAAGCTGATCAGTACCACCAGAATAGCGACCACCAGGGTGACGGTCTTCGCCAGAAAGCTCGCGTATTCGGCCAGGAAATCCATGTTGCTCCTTACAAGTGCAGTGCGCCAGGCGCGGATTGTCCCAGCATACCGGCGGCCAGGCGTTCGGGCCAGTGATCAAACCGCCAGCAACCCAGCACTCCAACAGCGTTTTAAAACAAGCGTATGTTTTTTCATTGACAGCTCCCTGGCATCCTCATAACCTCGCCAGACTTTCAACGTACCGGGAAAACGGACGTGGGCAGCATCTATCTGATTCGACATGGCCAGGCCTCCTTCGGTGCAGACGATTACGACGTGCTGTCGCCCCTCGGCGTGGAACAAGCCCAAGTCCTCGGTCGCCACCTGGCCGACATGGGCCTGGTATTCGACCGCTGCATAGCCGGCGACCTGCGCCGCCAACAGCACACCGCCAGCGCTACGTTCGATCAATACAGCGCCCGGGGCCTGCCGGTCCCGCCGCTGGAAACCGACGTCGCCTTCAATGAATTCGACGGTGAGGCCATTATTCGCGGGTTGCTCCCTGACCTGCTCGGCGTCGAACCCAACGCGATGCACATCCTGCGTAACGGCGCGCAAAACCGCAGCGAATTCCAGCGCATCTTCGCCCTGATCATCGAGCGCTGGCTGGCCGGCACCTATGATCCGCCAGGGCTGGAAAGCTGGCAGGGGTTCGTCGAGCGCGTTCAAGGCGGCCTGCAACGTATTCTCGAGGCAGCGGACAATTCGCACAAAGTCGCCGTGTTCACCTCGGGCGGCACCATCACCGCCCTGCTCCACCTGATTACCCGAATGCCTGCCGCCCAGGCCTTCGAGCTGAACTGGCAAATTGTTAACACCTCGCTCAACCAGCTGAAATTCCGCGGTCGCGAGGTGGCACTGGCTTCCTTCAACAGCCATACCCACTTGCAACTGTTGAAGGCGCCGCAGCTCATCACCTTCCGGTGAATTGCGGCCAACCGTGACCCCAGGGTCACTGGACTCTACCCCAAAGGATCGAAACCATGACTGACGTAGCTAAAGCCGTAGAAGCAATGAAAGCCAAATTCAACCCAAGCGCTGCCGAAGGCCTGGACCTGGTATTCGGTTTCCGCATTGACGACACCAAGAATTTTTCCCTGGTTGTCAAAGACAAGACCTGCGAGCTGCAAGAAGGCGAAAACCCGGACGCCCAAGTGACCCTGGTCATGGACAGCGAAACCCTGGAAGGCATCGTCGACGGTTCCACCGACGGCATGCAGGCCTTCATGGGCGGCAAGCTGCGCACCGAAGGCGACATGATGCTGGCGATGAAGCTGAGCGAGTTGTTCCCTTCCTGATTCTCGGGCAACCCTGAATCTCTGTGGGAGCGGGCTTGTGCCCGCTCCCACATTTTTTTGCGTCGCTGGTAGCTCACCGTCAACGCCGGGTACCTACACAGTGGGGCGCAGCCCGGTTAGAAGATCGCGTAGGTGTAGTTGAAGATCAGACGGGTCTGGTCCTGGTCGGCGGTGCCGGTGTTTTTGCCGTGATAGGTACCGGTACGCAAGGTAGTACCGAAGCCTTTCAGCGGACCTGCCTGCACCACGTAGTCCAAGCGGAAGTCGGCTTCGTTTTCTTTCTGGTCGGGGCCACCGGCGACATTGGACTTGATGTCCTTGCCGTCCAGATACGCCACGGACGCCTTCAGGCCCGGTACGTAGGCCTTGAAGTCATAGGCATACTGGCCGAAGTTGACCTGCTCGCCTGCCCGGGAGAACTGGCCGACCACCGCATCGGTAAACAGGTAGAAGTCGCTGCCGCCGGCGCCTTGCGCGTGCGGGTCGGCCAGGCTGCCCTGGTTGACCCAGACGAAGCCACCGTCATCCCCCACGCCAATGTGGCCGAGCATCAGGCTGCTGCCACCCAACTGATAAGTGAAGGCCGCGCTGTAGGTTTTGTTGTCCACTTCGCCAGCATGCTTGGCATAGCCGCCGTTATTGTTGAACGCATAGCCGCTCGAACCATTCTTGCCGTCGCTGGTGCTGTCGAAGTAACGCAGGTCGGTCTTGAACGATTGGTCATTGCCCAACGGCAGCACGTGCACCAGGCCTACATAGTTCTGTTTGTAGAAGTCCTGCAGCTGCGCGTAGTAGTACTGCAGCGTCAGGTTTTTTGCCAGGCTGTTGTCGGATGAACCGAAGGGTTTGTAGTCCACGCCACCGAATTTGAAGCTGTCGCTATCGCGCTGGCCACCGGCAACGCTCAACCCCGTGGAGTTACTGGAAGCACGGCCTTCGACGCGGTTCAGCTCACCGCCGGTGAAGGTCACGTTGGGGATGTCGTTCGAAGTCAGAACGCCGCCGTCAAAGGTCTGCGGCGCCACACGGCTGTCGTTGGCGACCAGGATGGGCAACACCGGTGCCAGGCCACCACCGACGTGCAATTCGGTCTGGGAAATCCTGAACTTCACATTACCCGCAGCGCGACCAAAGGAGTCGGCAGGTTCGGTACCGTTGTTCCTGGTTGGAAAGAAGCTGTTGCCGTTGCCCGCCAGGCCGGGGCCGGCGGCGTGACCGTCGCCGCCATCGAGGCGCAAGGCACCGAACGCCATCACGTCGAAACCGACGCCGAGCGTGCCTTGGGTAAAGCCGGATTTGTAGTCAAAACGCAGCGCGGTTGCGGCTTCGCGCAGGTCGTTGTTGGTACCCGAGCGGTTGTCTGCGCTGTAGTACATGGTTCGTGAGCTGATGGACGCATGACTGTCCTCCACAAAACCGCTGTGACCGTTGCCCGTGCCCAGCGCGCCGAGCCCGAAATCATCCGCGCAAGCCTGCTGTGCCAGCACGGCGGCGGTGATGGATAACGCCAGTGTAGATAGCTTCATTAACGACGGCCCCTGAATATTTTTTTATGTAAAAGGTGTGCGAAACGGCGTTTTCATCCCTACAAACGTGACGATTGTTTCATGGGGGCCGGGGCGGACTCCGTGAAGAATAAGTTAGGAAAACCGCTCGAAAATGAAGTTTTGCCAGGCGCGGTTTTTGACATATTTGTGTCATCTCATTCATTTGCAGAATGAAGTCCAGAGGAATCTTCGTTTGCAAGCGCACCCTGGGCCCAACAAAATCCAGAAAACGGTCACACCTATCACGTCCGTCATCAGGAATTTTTCTATGCCAAGTACCGCACATGTGAGCCCCGACGAGATCCGCAAGGGCTTTTCCAAGGCCATGTCCGATATGTACCGAGATGAAGTTCCCCTGTATGGCGCGCTGATGGATCTGGTGGCCGAGGTCAACACTCGCGTGCTCCAGAGCGAACCGGGTGTGGCGCAACAACTGCAACGCACCGGCGAGATCCAGCGCCTGGACAGGGAGCGCCACGGTGCCATCCGCCTGGGCACTGCAGCGGAACTGGCGACCATCGGCCGCCTGTTCGCAGTGATGGGCATGCAGCCGGTGGGCTATTACGACCTCACGCCGGCGGGCGTGCCGGTGCATTCCACAGCGTTTCGCGCGGTCCATGAGCATGCGCTGCAAACCAGCCCGTTTCGTGTGTTCACCTCGTTGCTGCGCCTGGAGCTGATCGAAAATCGCGAGTTGCGCGCTTTCGCCGAAACCGCCCTGGCCAAACGGTCGATCTTCAGCCCAGGCGCCCTGGCGCTGATTGGGCAGGCGGAAACAGACGGCGGCCTCGATGCCGAGGACGCCGCGCACTTTATCCGCGAGGCCCTGGAAACCTTCCGCTGGCACCACGCCGCCACCGTCACCGCCGCGCAATACCAGCAACTGAGCGACCAGCACCGCCTGATCGCCGACGTCGTCGCGTTCAAGGGCCCGCACATCAACCATCTGACTCCGCGCACCCTGGACATCGACCAGGTGCAGGCCGCCATGCCCGGCAAAGGCATCACGCCCAAGGCCGTGATCGAAGGCCCGCCGCGCCGCCAGTGCCCGATCCTGCTGCGCCAGACCAGCTTCAAAGCCCTTGACGAAGCCATCGCCTTCACCGACGCCCAAGGCAGCCACAGCGCACGTTTCGGCGAAATCGAACAACGCGGCGTCGCGCTGACGCCCAAGGGCCGCGCCCTCTACGACCAACTGCTGAACGCCGCCCGCGACGAACTGGGCGCATTCCCCAACGAGGCTAACGCCGCACGCTACACACAATTGATGGAGCAGCACTTCCAGGCCTTCCCCGACAACCACGCACACATGCGCGAACAGGGCCTGGCGTACTTCCGCTACTTCGCCACGCCAAAAGGCCTCGCGGCACGCGGCCACGCCGACCAACCACGCACGCTGGAGGCTCTGGTCGCCGCCGGCCACGTCGATGTAGAGCCGTTGGTGTATGAGGACTTTCTACCGGTGAGCGCGGCGGGGATCTTCCAGTCGAACCTGGGGGATGGCGCGCAAAGCCACTACGCGGCCCATTCGAACCAGGCGGCGTTCGAACAGGCGCTGGGGCGCAACACAATTGATGAACTGAAGTTGTATGCGCAAACGCAGCAACGCTCGGTGGATGCGTGCCTGGACGCACTGCTGGCCTAAACCCGATGCCCGCGCCGCTCCAATGGCAAAGGCGTGTGGGTGGCGAGGGCGTGTCAGTTGATGCATCGGTGCCTGACACACTGCTATCGGGAGCAAGCCCCCTCGCCACGGTCGTTGCGGGACTGCTTAACCCAATCGCCCCACAATTTCATCTTTGATCAGAAGCCGCTTTTTCTTCAGTTTCTCAACATCTTCATCGCTGGCACTGGCTGATTCCGCCTTGAGCACCTCCCCGTCGGCAGCGTCATATTGCGTGAGCAGCGAGTCCAGGCGTTTATCGTTCGCCCTGCGTTCGTGAACGACTTCCTTGCTCAACCCCAAATCCTGATACAGGTCGTGTTTCACTGGCATGGCGTACCTCCGCATGTTGATCAATGGTCTACGCCCTTGAAGCTAGCCCATTCCTGGCGGTCTTGTCATGTTTGCGCTCAATACGCCCCGTTCGTCGCGGTAACGGCGATGGGACAAAACCTTTGCGACGCCCTGCCCTCAACAATAGATCGTCCTTCGAGGGAGACCGGTTTCATGACTCACGCGGCTACCACTGTCGACACTCAATGCATCAACACCCTGCGCACTCTGGCCATGGACGCCGTGCAGAAGGCCAATTCCGGCCACCCCGGCACGCCCATGGGCCTGGCGCCGGTGGGGTATACGCTGTGGAGCCGGTTCCTGCGGTATCACCCGGCGCATCCCGACTGGCCCAACCGCGACCGTTTTGTGTTGTCGGTGGGGCATGCGTCGATGCTGCTGTATTCGCTGTTGCATCTTGCCGGTGTGGTGGAGATCGATGCCCAGGGCCAACGCACCGGGCAACCGGCGATCAGCCTGGACGATATCAAGCAGTTTCGCCAAGCCGACTCAAAAACCCCAGGGCATCCGGAATACCGCATGACCACCGGCGTCGAGACCACTACCGGGCCGTTGGGCCAAGGCTGCGCCAACAGCGTGGGCATGGCCATGGCCGAGCGTTGGCTGGCCGAGCGCTTCAACCGCGACGGCCAGGTGTTGTTTGACTACAACGTCTACACCCTGTGCGGCGACGGCGACATGATGGAAGGCATCAGCAGCGAAGCGGCATCGATGGCCGGGCATTTGAAGCTGGATAACCTGTGCTGGATCTACGACAACAACACCATCAGCATCGAAGGCCACACCGAGTTGGCGTTCAGCGAGGACGTGATCAAGCGCTTCCAGGCGTATGGCTGGCACACCTTGCACGTCGCCGACGCCAATGACTTGCAGGCATTGAGCGAAGCCCTGGAGACCTTCCAGGCCAACACCGGCGCACCGACGCTGATCGTGGTCGACAGCGTGATCGGCTACGGCTCGCCCCACAAGCACAACACCGCTGCCGCCCATGGCGAACCGCTGGGCGATGAAGAAATTCGCCTGACCAAGGCGGCGTATGGCTGGCCGCAGGATTCGAGCTTCCTGGTGCCCGATGAGGCACGCACGGTATTACGCGACGCGCTGCAGGCGCGCGCCGAGCCGCTGTACCAGCAATGGAACCGGACCCTGGCCGCTCTTGACCCGCAGTTAGCCGACGAACTGCGGCGCATGCGCGCCGGCGAAATGCCCGCGCAGTGGCAGGCAGATCTGCCGGGTTATGCGGCGGATGCCAAAGGCGTCGCCAGTCGTGCGGCAGGCGGTGAGGTGTTGAATGCCTTCGCCCGGCAAATCCCCTGGCTGATCGGTGGCTCGGCTGATTTGTCGCCGTCGACCAAGACCCACCTCACCTTCGACGGCGCCGGGCGTTTCAGCGCCGACGACTACCGCGGGCGTAACCTGCATTTCGGCATTCGCGAACACGCCATGGGCGCGATTGCCAATGGCATGGCGCTGTCCTACCTGCGCCCGTACACCTCGACGTTCCTGGTATTCAGCGACTATATGAAACCGCCGATCCGCCTGGCGGCGATCATGGAGTTGCCGGTGGTGTTTGTGTTCACCCACGACTCCATCGGCGTGGGCGAGGACGGGCCGACCCACCAGCCCATCGAACACCTGACGCAATTGCGCGCCACGCCGGGGCTGCTGACCCTGCGCCCTGGCGATGCAAATGAAACCCTGGAGCTGTGGAGAGTCGCCCTGGCGCAAACCCATCGGCCGAGCTGCGTGGTGCTGTCACGCCAACCGCTGCCGACCCTGGACCGCACGAAGTATGCGGCAGCGACTGGCGCAGCCAAGGGCGCTTATGTGTTGGCCGGGGCGAACAAGCCCGAAGTGGTCCTGATCGGTACCGGCAGCGAAGTCAGCCTGGCCGTGGCGGCCTATGAACAGCTCACCAACGAAGGGGTCGCCGCGCAACTGGTGTCGATGCCCAGCTGGGAATTGTTCGAAGAACAGGACCAGGCTTACCGCGACAGCGTGTTGCCACCGGCGATAAAGGCACGGGTAGTGGTCGAACAGGCAGGGCCGTTGGGATGGGACCGTTATGTCGGACAAACCGGCGCCAAGGTGGTGATGAACAGCTTTGGCGCGTCGGCGCCGCTGGCCAAGCTGCAGGAGAAATTCGGCTTTACGGTGGAGCATGTGGTGAAACAAGCCAAAGCGCAGATACAACTGAATCAACACTAAACCACATGTGGGAGGGGGCTTGCCCGATAGCGGTGAATCAGTCATGTAAATTTCTTCTGACCCACCGCTATCGGGAGCAAGCCCCTCCCACATTTGAAGCTTTTTTGCGCTTAGGTGAGTGCCCGTGCCAGGAATGGCGCGGTGCGACTCTTTTTGCTCCTGGCGACTTTCTGTGGCGTGCCACTGGCAACCACCTTGCCCCCCAGATCCCCTGCTCCCGGCCCGATATCGATCACCCAGTCACTCTGCGCGACCACGCGCATTTCATGCTCGACCACCACCACCGTGTGCCCCGCATCCACCAGATGGTTGAGCTGGCTGAGCAGGCGATCCACATCCCGTGGATGAAGCCCCGTGGTCGGCTCATCCAGCACATACAAGGTCGCGCCCCGGGCGTTGCGTTGCAGTTCGGTGGCCAACTTGATGCGTTGCGCCTCGCCGCCGGACAGTTCGGTAGCCGGTTGGCCAAGCCGCAGATAACCCAGGCCGATATCGCGCAATACCTGCAACGAACGCAACACACCCGGCTGCTCGGCAAACACCTCGACGGCCTGCTCAACGGTCAGGCCCAGCACCTGGGCGATGCTCAAGCCCTGCCATTTGATCGCCAGTGTCTCGGGGTTGTAGCGCGCCCCATGGCAGGTCGGGCACGGCGCGTACACGCTGGGCATGAACAACAACTCGACGCTGACAAACCCTTCGCCCTCACAGTTGGGGCAACGGCCCTTGGCGACGTTGAAAGAGAACTGGCCGGCATCGTATTGGTGCTTCTTCGCGGCGGGCGTGGCGGCGAACAGTTTGCGCACGTTATCGAACAGCCCGGTGTAGGTCGCAAGGTTCGAGCGCGGCGTGCGGCCAATGGGTTTCTGGTCTACCTGCACCAGGCGGCGGATATGTTCCAGCCCGCTGCTGATGCGGCCACCGAGGGGTTGCGGCGCGTCATCTTCCAGGCTCTGTTCTTCGTCATTGTCGACCACGCGCCCAAGGCCTGCGCCCACCAGTTCCAGCAGGGCCTGGCTGACCAGACTGGACTTGCCCGAGCCGGAAATGCCGGTCACTGCGGTGAAGCAACCCAGCGGGAATTCCACGCTCAGATCATGGAGGTTGTTACGCGTCACACCCGCCAGTTTCAACAGGTGACGGGGTTCACGGCGCGCCTGATTCGACGGGCGCGGTTCGGCAAACAGATAGTCACGGGTCTGCGATGCCTGCACATCCACCAAGCCGGCGGGCGGGCCGCTGTACAGCACTTGCCCGCCATGCTCGCCGGCGGCCGGGCCGACATCGATCAGCCAGTCGGCGCGGCGCATGGTTTCCAGGTCGTGCTCCACCACAAACAGCGAGTTGCCGGCGGCTTTCAAACGCTCAAGCGCGGTGAACAGCGCCTCGCCATCCGCCGGGTGCAGCCCTGCCGACGGTTCATCCAGCACATAGATCACGCCAAACAATTGCGAGCCCAATTGCGTGGCCAGGCGCAGGCGTTGCAACTCGCCGGACGACAACGTCGGCGTGCTGCGTTCCAGGCTCAGATACCCCAAGCCCAGCTCGGTCAAGGTGCTGACGCGCTCCAGCAAATCCTGGGCGATACGCTGCGCGGCCAGGCGCTTTTCCACGGACAGTTTCATCGTGTCCTGCCCCGCCGCCACCGGCCGCAGCAACTCGGCCAACTGCGCCAGCGACAGCTGCGACAACTCGCCAATGTCCACCCCGGCGAACTTCACCGAGAGTGCCGCCCGGGTCAGGCGCTTGCCCTCGCACAACGGGCAGGCGCTGCCCTGCATGAACTGCGCGACGCGCTTTTTCATCAGCGCGCTCTGGGTATGGGTGAACGTGTGCAGGATATAGCGCCGCGCGCCGCTGAAGGTGCCCTGGTAGCTCGGCTCCAGCTTGCGCTTGAGCGCGTCGCGGGTTTGCTGCGGGGTGAAGCCGGCATACACCGGTACCGTGGGGGTTTCTTCGGTGAAGAGGATCCAGTCGCGGTGTTTTTTCGGCAGGTCACGCCAAGGGGTATCCACGTCGTAACCCAGGGTTACGAGTATGTCGCGCAGGTTCTGGCCCTGCCACGCCAGGGGCCAGGAAGCTACCGCGCGCTGGCGGATGGTCAGCGATGGATCCGGCACCATCAGCGCTTCGGTCACTTCATACACGCGGCCCAAGCCATGGCATTGCGGGCACGCGCCCTGAGGCAGGTTCGGCGAAAAGTCCTCGGCATAGAGCATCGCCTGCCCTGGCGGGTAACTGCCGGCGCGGGAGTACAGCATGCGGATCAGGCTGGACAAGGTGGTGACGCTGCCCACCGAGCTGCGCGCGCTTGGCGTACCGCGCTGTTGTTGCAGGGCCACGGCGGGCGGCAGGCCCTCGATGCTGTCCACGTCGGGCACGCCCACCTGGTCGATCAGGCGCCGCGCATAGGGCGCCACCGACTCGAAATAGCGCCGCTGAGCCTCGGCATACACCGTGGAAAACGCCAGGGACGATTTGCCCGAGCCCGACACGCCGGTGAACACCACCAAGGCGTCCCGGGGAATGTCCACATCGACATTGCGCAGGTTGTGTTCGCGGGCACCCCGCACCCGCACGAAGCCTGGGCGTTGGGCGGTGATCGAAGGGATGTTGCGCGGTGAAGTCATGGTCAACCTTGTCTTGCGGTAAGCACGCGGCGCACGCGTAACGTCAGGGCTTCGGGGCTGTAGGGCTTGCTCAGCAGATGAATGTCGCGGCTCAGCAGGTGGTTGCTGGAGAGGATGTCGCGGGTGTGGCCGGAGGTGAACAGCACCGGCACGGGAGGCGTTTGCCCGCGGGCCCACTGCGCGAGGTCGGTGCTTTTGACGCGGCCCGGCATTACCACGTCGGTAAAAATCAGGTCCGGTTGCAGGCCGTCTTTGAGCTTGAGCATGGCCTGGTCGCCGTCTTCGGCGGTGAGCACGGTGTAGCCCGATTGTTCGAGCACTTCCACGACGGTCAGGCGCACGCCTTCATTGTCTTCGACCACCAGGATCGTTTCCTGGCCGCCCTCGGGCGCCAAGGGTTCGGCCGATGTTTCCGGGCGTTCCTCGCCCAGGTTGCGCGGGAAATACAACTGCACCAAGGTGCCCTTGCCTTCTGCGCTGCACACATCCACGTGCCCGCCGCTTTGGCGCACAAAGCCGAACACCATGCTCAAGCCCAGGCCGGTGCCGTGGCCGTCGCGCTTGGTGGTGAAGAACGGTTCGAACACCTTGGCCTGGATCGCCGGTGACATGCCCACACCGGTGTCGCTCACCGCCAGGCGTACGTATTCGCCGGGGCTGATGCTTTTGCCGATGCAATCATCGGGGTTGAGGATGATGTTTTCACCGCTGATGCGAATCACGCCCTCGCCCTTCATGGCATCCCGCGCATTGATCGCCAGGTTGAGCAAGGCGTTTTCCAGTTGGTTGCGGTCGACATGAATGCGCCACGGATCACGCGGCAGTTGCACATCAATGCGGATGGTTTCACCCAGTGCGCGCTGCAGCAGTTCGCCGAGGTTTTCGTAAATGCGCAACGGGTTGTACACCGCCGGAGACAATGGCTGGCGACGGGCAAAGGCCAGCAGTTGTGTCGACAGCTTGGCGCCCCGCTCCACCGCTGCAATGGCCGCGCTCACACGCCGCTGCACCTGGGGGTTGTCCGGTTCATGGCGGGCCAGCAAATGCAGGTTGCCGGCGATCACTTGCAGCAGGTTATTGAAGTCGTGGGCCACGCCGCCGGTAAGGCCGCCGATGGCTTCGAGTTTTTGCGACTGGCGCAACTGCTCCTCGGCGGTGGAGCGCGCCTGCACTTCAGCGGCCACGCGCTGTTCGAGATTATGGGTGAGTTCCTGACGCACCTGTTCGGACTTCACCAACTCGGTGGTCTCGACCACAATCGCCAGGACGCCGGCCGGTTGCTGGTCATCGCCGGCGACGGGGCTGTAATACAGGTCCAGCCATACGGTTTCCGGTTGTCCGTTGCGCAGCAGCACCAAGTCCTTGTTGTTGAACGACAACGTGCCTCCGGCCAGGCAGGTGTCCACCACATGCCGGTTGAAGTCGGCCACTTCCGGCCAACCCAGCTCCACCGGCGTACCCAGCAGGTACGGGTGGCGACCACCGGCAAACGCCGAGTAGCTGTCGTTGTAGATCATGTGGCCCAGGCGCCCCCACAGCATCACCATCGGCACCGGTGAGGCAAGCATCATTTGCACGGTACAGGCCAGGCTGGTGGACCACTGGTCGATGGGCCCGAGGTCGGTTTTTGACCAGTCAAAGCCGCGTATACGCTGAGCCATTTCACCGGCCCAACCTTCACAGCCATGGGAATTGGATAAGAATTGCATTGTTAAGCTCTGGGCAAAGACAGGACAGTCGCCATTTTTGGAGCTTACACCGAGCAGATGGTTTCATTTGGTATAAATTTGGCAGTAACCACCACGCTGTCCCCAGGCTTCAGTGAAAATCCCGGCTGCGCACATCGATGCCTTCCAGCAATACGCTGAGGTCGGTCAAACGCCCGGCGATCAAGTGCCGCACCTCGCCCACCGCCTCCCACCGCCCGTCCACTTTGAGCAGCCGCGAGCCGACCAGGGCCTGGCGCTGACGTTCGGCCAGGTCGCGCCAGACCACCACATTGAGGTTGCCGAATTCGTCCTCCAGCGTCACAAAAGTCACGCCGCTGGCGGTGCCTGGGCGTTGCCGACCGGTGACCAGGCCCACCACGCTGACGTTACGCCCATGCTCCACCGCCATAAGCTCGCGGGAACTGCGGCACCGACGCTTGCGCAACTCATCGCGCAGCAACGCCAGCGGGTGCGGCCCAAGGGTGGTGCCGAGGGTGGCGTAATCGGCGCGCAGGTCTTCGCCCAGCGTGGGCGCGGGCAAGTCCACCCGCGTTTCATCGCAGCCGGGCAACCCGGCAAACAGCCCCAGTTGTTGGTGTACGCCGGCCACGTCCCAGCGCGCCTGGTGCCGGTTGCCGGCCAGGGCGCGCAAGGCGCCCGCGTCGGCCAACAACGCTTGGGCGCGGGCATCCAGCCCGGCGCGCGCGCCCAGGTCGGCAATGTCGCTGAACGGCCGGCGCTGACGGGCGGCTTCGATGCGCCGCCCGTCCTCTTCGCGAAACCCGCTGATCATGCGCAGCCCCATGCGGATCGCCGGTTGCTGGCCGTCGATGGGCTCCAGGCTGCAATCCCAGTCGCTGGCTCGCACATCCACCGGGCGGATCTGCAAGCGATGGCGCCGCGCATCCTGCAGGATCTGGTCCGGGCTGTAGAAACCCATGGGCCAACTGTTGATCAACGCACAAGCAAACGCCGCCGGCTCGTGGCATTTGAGCCAGCAACTGGCGTAGGTCAGCAAGGCGAAACTGGCCGCGTGGGATTCCGGAAAGCCATAGCTGCCAAACCCCTTGATCTGCTCGAAAATCTGCGCCGCAAAGGCTTCGGTGTAGCCGTTTTTCAGCATGCCGGTGCGCAGGCGCTGCTGGTGCGGTTCCAGGCCGCCGTGACGTTTCCAGGCGGCCATGGAGCGGCGCAACTGGTCGGCCTCGCCAGGGCTGTAGTCGGCGGCGACCATGGCGATCTGCATCACTTGTTCCTGGAACAGCGGAATGCCCAGGGTGCGCTCCAATACGCTTTTAAGTTGCGGCGACGGGTAAGTGGTTGCTTCTTCGTTGTTCCGTCGGCGCAGGTACGGATGCACCATGCCGCCCTGGATCGGCCCCGGTCGCACAATCGCCACTTCGATCACCAGGTCATAAAACGTCCTGGGCTTGAGCCTGGGCAACATCGACATCTGCGCCCGCGATTCGATCTGGAACACACCGATGGTGTCGGCCTTGCTGATCATCGCGTAGGTGGCCGGGTCTTCCTTGGGGATCGTCGCCAGGGCCAGGTCGAGGTCACGATGACGGCGCAGCAGGTCGAAGCACCGGCGAATCGCGCTGAGCATGCCCAGGGCGAGGATATCCACCTTGAGCAGGCCGACCGCGTCCAGGTCGTCCTTGTCCCATTGGATGATGGTGCGTTCGGCCATGGCGGCATTTTCCACCGGCACCAGGGTGTCCAGCGGGTATTCGGAAATCACGAAGCCGCCGGGGTGCTGGGACAGGTGCCGGGGAAAGCCGATCAATTGCCCGGTCAGGGTCAACACACGGCGCAGCAACGGGCTGTCGGGGTCGAAGCCCGCTTCGCGCAGGCGTTCCAGTGGCGGCGTCGCATCACTCCAGCGCCCGCAGCAGTCGGCCAGGGCGTTGATCTGGTCCGGCGGCAACCCCAGCGCCTTGGCCACGTCGCGCACCGCGCCGCTCGCGTGGTAACTGCTGACCACCGCCGTCAACGCCGCGCGGGTGCGGCCATAACGCTGGAACACGTATTGCAGCACTTCTTCACGGCGCTCGTGTTCGAAGTCCACGTCGATATCCGGCGGCTCGTTGCGTTCCTCTGACAGGAAGCGCTCGAACAGCATGTTCGTCAGGCTCGGGTTGATCTCGGTGATACCCAAGGCAAAACACACCGCCGAGTTCGCGGCCGAGCCTCGCCCCTGGCAGAGGATCGAACGGCTGCGGGCAAAGCGCACGATGTCGTGCACCGTGAGGAAATAGCTTTCGTAACCCAGCCTGCCGATCAACGCCAGTTCGTGATTGATCTGTTGCAGGGTCTTGGCATCGATACCCTCGGGCCACCGCTGGGCGATACCTTCTTCGGTAAGAACGCGCAGCCAGGATTGCGCATCATGCCCCTCGGGTACCAATTCGCGCGGGTAGCGGTAGCGCAACTGGCCGAGGTCGAAGGTGCAACGGCGCGCGATGCTCAGGGTCTCGTCAAGCAAGGCTTGCGGGTACAACGCATTCAGCGCATCGAGACTGCGCAAATGCCGCTCGCCATTTGGGTGCAGGCGCGTGCCGGCGTCGGCCACCGAGACGTGATGGCGGATGGCGGTCATGGTGTCTTGCAGGGCGCGTCGACCACGCGCATGCATGTGCACATCACCGCAGGCCACTGCCGGGATATCCAGGCTCGCGGCCAACTGCAGGCGCTGCTCCAGATGGCGCGCATCGTCCTGGCCACAGTGCAGGTGCACCGCCAGCCACAGGCGCCCGGCGAAAGTACGGCGCAGCCACTGGATCGAGGCCTGGGTGTCGCTGTCTTGCGCGACCCACACCGCCAGCAGGCCGTTGAGGGGGTTGGTCGAAGTCTTCTTGCAGCAGGCGATAACGGCCCTTTTCGGCGCGGCGTCGGGCCAGGGTGATCAGGCGGCACAGGTACTGGTAGCCGCTGAGGTCTTCCACCAGCAGGACCAGTTTCGGGCCGTTTTCGATGCGCACTTCGCTGCCGATAATCAATGGCAAGCCCACCGCCTTGGCCGCCTGCCAGGCACGCACGATGCCCGACAACGTGCATTCATCGGTGATCGCCAAGGCGCTGTAGCCCTGGCGCTTGGCGCGCTCGAACAACTCCAATGCACTGGAAGCACCGCGCTGGAACGTGAAGTTGGACAGGCAATGCAGCTCGGCGTAGCTCATGCGAACCAGCCTTGCAGCCACAGGCCATCGGCTTGCCCCACCGTGCGGTAGGCCCAGCCTTGCTGGCCGGCGCGGGTCTGGATCAGGTAGTAGTCGCGGCGGATGTCGGCGCCGTCCCACCAGCCGGTTTCGATACGCTCCGGCCCCATGAGGATCCGCACGCCCTGCTCGGCCAGCAAGGTGGGCTCGTTGAGCAGCCAGCCGGGACGTTGCACCTTGTTCAAGGTCGGGCATGGGCGAGTGTCCGCCGCCGCTTGCCAGGCGCATTCGGGCCGATGGTCGGCGTGAAAGCGCAGGCCTTGCACCGCCTCATCGCCCAGGCGCGCGCGCAGGCGTTCGCGCAGTTGCTCCCAGGGCAGGGTCTGTTGCGGGCGGTCGTCGAACAGGTCCTGGCGCTGCGGCACAAATACCGGCAAGTCGCGGGCCACCAGGCGAAAGCCGCGCACCGGGGCGCTGACTTGCAACTGCTCCAGGCGCCCACGGGCCAGTTCGAAGAGCATCGCAGGTTCACGCTCGGCGCTGAGCAGGCCGACCTTGATCACGCTGTCGGGCGCCTGGGCGTGTTCCAGGTGCAGGTCAAAACGCTGCACGCCACTGTCGCGACCACACAGGAATGCCGACAAATCGCCGGTCAAGCGGCGCAGCGGAAACAGCAGCGCCTGGTGGGATTGCACGTCGAAATTCAATTCGATGCGTTCATCGAACTGGTCCGGCGGCTGGTAAACCCAAGGGCCAAGGGGCGTTGTCCGGTCAGTGCATCCAGGTGTTTGAGCAACGTGGCGTCGAAACGCCGCGCCAAGGTGTGCCGGGGCAAAGCCTGCACCTGCGCCAGGGTACGCAGGCCCATGCGCGACAACGCGGTAGCGGCCTGGGGCTCAAGGCCGGCGCGGTCGATGGGCAGCGGCGCCAAGGCTTGCGCCAGGGCCTCATCCGCGACGGCCAGGCCATCGTAGAGATTGGCCAGCACCCGCGCCGCGGCCGGGTTGGGTGCGGCGACGATACGGTGACGAAAGCCCAGTTCGGTCAGCTCTTTGCGCAAACGCGCTTCAAACTGCGGCCAGGGCCCGAACAGTCCCAGGCTCGATTCGATTTCAAACAACAAGGCGCGTGGGTAATACAGGCTGACCTGGGAGCTGAACTGATAGGCCCAGGCGGCCAGGAACTGCTGCCAGCGTTCGATTTCAGCGGGGTCGTATTCGGCGCTGGCAAAGGTCTTGGCCAGGGCATGCGCCGCCGTCAGCGATTGGCCGGGACGCAGCCCCAAGGCACGGGCAGCATCGTTGACGGTTTGCAGCACACGCCGCTGCGGCGTGCCGGCCAGCAACGCCAGGGGTTGCTCGGGTTCGGGATGCACACGCTGCACGCCGTCCAGCGCCAATTGCGGGAACACAATACACACCCAGCGCATAGCAACCTCAATGCCCGCTCAGCGCAATCGGCGCCGGATGAGCCAGGCCGCCACGGCATTTGAGCACCCGCACTTGGGCAGGCCTGGCTTCGACGGTCAGGCGCAGGGCGGCGGGAGATGAGTTGACTGCCTCGCTGATGGATCGCCAGGCAAACGCCAGGGTCTGCCCGGTTTCCGCCGCCACCTGCAAACGCCGCAACGCGCGATCATCGGCCTTGCGCGGCCAACACAACACCGCGCCGCAACTGCCGGAGCGCAGGCATTGCTCCACCGCCCACAACGCGTCGCGCTCCTCGGCCTGCACCACCGAGAGTTGGCGTAAATCGACCCCGGCGTTCTGCCAGGCGTGGGGGTACGGCGTATACGGCGGGGCCACCAGCACAATGCGTTCTCCCGCCGTGGATAAGCGCGCCAGGGTCGGCAGCACCAGTTGCAATTCGCCGATACCTTCATTGGCCAGCAGGATTTCACTCAGGGCCGACTCAGGCCAGCCGCCGCTTGGCAGCACCGCATCCAGCGCCGTAAGCCCGGTAGGATGCACACTGGCCGGCGGCGCGGCGGGCCGGCCTTTCCAGACGCGGCCGCCATTGAACAGCGTATCCAGTGCAACCACGGCGCCCATCAACCTTGCCTCACCAGGCCGCAGAACACCCCTTCAATGGCCAAGTCCTGGTCAGGCCCCACCACAATGGGTTGATACGCGGGGTTGCGCGGCAACAGACGCACGCTGTCGCCATTGCGTTCGAAACGCTTGATGGTGACTTCACCGTCCAGGCGCGCCACCACGATCTGCCCGGTCAGGGCCTCGGCACTGCGGCGTACACCCACCAGGTCGCCGTCGAGAATGCCGTCTTCGATCATCGAATCGCCCTGTACCCGCAGCAGGTAATCCGGCGTTTTCGCGAAGGTAGCGGGGTCCAGTTGCAGGCGGCTGTGTACGTCGGCATCGGCGCCAATCGGCCGGCCAGCGGCGACACGCCCGAGTACCGGCACATCCAGCCATTCGGGACGGGCGGGTTGATTGAGCAGGCGAATACCACGGGCCTGATTGGGGTTGACCTCGATAAAACCGGCTTCGGTCAGCGCCACCACGTGTTTACGCGCGACGCTGCGCGAGGCAAAGCCGAACGCTTCGGCAATCTCGGCGAGGCTGGGGGCTGGCCTTGCTGCGCGATACGGTCGCGGATAAAGGTCAGGATGGCGGTACGGCGAGGGGTCAGGTTCGTCATGGAGTACATTTGTACTCCTGTAGGAGTTTTCTTACAATAGCCGGTAGTCGCGTAGCAGGGAACGTGAGTTGTTGAAACGTCCCACATAAGCGCCGGATAAGCTCTACTCCCCTGCTCTGAAAACCTCTGCAAAGTCCTTCGCCTGAATGTACAGCGCGAGGGAGTGCAGATGGTTTGTTTGGTGATGGGCCTGGTTGATGGGGCCGTGTCTTGATTCCGGTCATTGCCAGCCTGGTCCTGGCCCCCATGGATGCCAAGGCGCCGGACGTTGAAGGCGTCTTGCGTGATTTGCGGGCATGTCTCAACACCTTTGACGACTGGGCCGAAAGCGTCTGGAGTGGCTCGGCGCTTGAGGTGGAGCAGGTTTTCAAAGTCGGCGAAGAGGTTGCGTTGATCGCGCCGGTCTCTTCCAGAAAACCCAGCACAGTGGTCGCCACGTGTGATGCTCAGGGGTCGATGACCCTGGTGCATCTGTTTGAAAGCACGCGCTTCGTGCCTATCGGCAACACGCCGGTAATGCTGCAGGCCATCGCCCGGGATGGCAGCCCGACGGGACCGCCCATCCATCGAACCATCGGCCCCGGCGGCACGCTTGAAATCCAGGAATGTACCCGCGACCAACAATACCAAATTACGTTTTATCCCGACGTTTCCACGGATCACGTCAAGGCGCTGTATGCCTCCTATCAATCGGTGATCGCCGGGCTGGAAACGGGCCTGCGCGATGAGTGGGCGAAGACCTTCAAGCCCCAGTGGGACGAGTTTGCCGACGCCCCGTCTTTGCAACGCAGCGCAATGCAAGGCGCGGCGTTTTCCAGCGGTTTGGCTCAGGCGCTCTACAACCTGTGGGACAACATCACGCAGGTGTATGAGCTGTTATCGGATCTACAGGCCAACAGCGAAAAGTTGTTGGCGTACATCTCTCAGGCCGACCTCGATGAACTGCTGACGCTCGGCAGCGACGCCATTGCCCACGCGTTGCTGGTGCTGAGTGATGAGCCGCTGTTGTTCATTTTTATCTCGGCGATGGTCAGCTGGATACGCCTGCTGCCGCCGCCGCAGATGTTCGAATTGCTCGGCGAGATCACCGGCGAGGTCTTGATCAATCTACTGCTGATGTGGGCGACGGCAGGCACGGGCGTGACGCTGCGCCTGGGTGCTCAGGCGCTGGGGGCCATCAAGTCCGCACGGGTGCGGGGGTTGTTGGAGCTGCTGGCCAGGCACCTTGTGAGGCCAGGGTTGGAACCGCATGTCGCAGTGGCCAGGCCATTGCTGCTGGGCAGCGCGCCAACGCCGATCAAGACGATTCCGGTTGCGCCGTTGAAGGCTGGGGATCAGGTGGTTTCGAACCCTGTTCCGTTGGTTCGTAACAAGTCCCAGCGGACGGTATTGGTTCGGCAGGAGCATGTCGATGATGTGCCGGTCGTGGCTACGAATCCCAAGGGTGACGCGGCGACTTCGGCGGACAAAACAGCGACCAATGGCTGCCCGGTGTCGATGGTCACTGGGGAGGAATTGCTCACGCTCACCGACGGCACGTTGGATGGGATTTTGCCGTTTGAGTGGACACGGTTGTACCGCACCAGCGCGGTGGAAGTGGATGTTGGGCTGGGGTTTGGCTGGAGTCATTCGCTGGCGCAGCGGCTTTCTGTTTCGGGCGATTCGGTGGTGTGGACCGACCATGAAAACCGGTCGACTGAGTTTCCGCTGCCTACCGAGGCGCGACCGGCGATCACCAACAGCCTGGCCGAAGCGGCGATCTATTTGGGGGCTTCGCCGGATGAGTTAGTGCTGGCCCAGGCCTCACGGTTTTATCACTTTCGCGACGGGGTGCTGGTCTCGATCAGCGATGCGTATGACAACCGCCTGCGGATTGCGCGGGATGTGTTGGGGCGTATTGCACGGTTGGATAACGGCGTCGGGCGCTCGCTGTTTTTGCGTTATGAACTGGGCCGCATGGTGGCGGTGGATTACCAGGTTCAGCGGGCCAAGGGGTATGAGCCTTACGAATGGGTGACGGAACAGAACGTTGTTTCCTACGCCTATGACGACGTGGGCCGACTGGTTTGCGCGACCAACGCCGTCGGCGAAAGCGAGGTTTATCGGTACGACGAGCAGCACGTCATTCTGGAGCGGGGCTTGGCCGGTGGGGCGAGTTTCTTCTGGGAATGGGAACGCTCCGGCAAGGCGGCCCGCTGTGTCCGGCACTGGGCCAGTTTTTCGCAGATGGATACGCGGTATGTCTGGGAGGACAACGGCCGCGTGGTCGTGCAGAACGCCGATGGCAGTCAGGAAGAGTATGTCCACGATGACCGGGCGCGGTTGGTGCAGCGTATCGACCCGGACGGCGCTCAGCACTTCAAATCCTACGATGACAAGGGTCGACTGACGGTCGAGCAGGATCCGCTCGGGGCGGTGACGGCGTATCAGTACGACGATGCCGGACGCTTGGTGGCGGTGTTTCCGGGAGATGATGAACCGACGTCCTACGAGCATGACAATGGCTTCGTACGGGTGGTAAGACGTGGTGAAGCGGTCTGGAAGTACGAGCGTAACGACCAGGGCGACGTGACGCGTAGGACCGATCCCGATGGTGAGGTGACGGACTACAGCTACAACAAGTACGGGCAACTGACGGGGGTTTGGTATCCCGATCACAGTTGTCATCGCCTGGTGTGGAACGAACGCGGTCAGCTCATTGAAGAGCAACGGCCCAATGGCGACACCAAGCGTTATCGCTACGACGATCTGGGCCGCCAGATTGCCCGCGAGGATGAACAAGGCGCGCTGACTCAATACCAATGGGACAGCGTCGGCCGGTTGATTCGCATCGTGTTGCCAGGCGGTGCCACGCGAGAATACAGCTACAACCCCTACGGAAAAATCACCGCCGAACGCGACGAACTCGGCCACGTCACCCGCTACGAATACGCCGACGGCCTACACCTGATCAGCCGCCGCCTCAACGCCGATGGCAGCCAGGTCAACTACCGCTACGACAACGCCCGACTGCTGCTCACCGAAATCGAAAACGAAGTCGGCGAAACCTACCGGCTCAACTACCACCCCAACGGCCTGATCCAGCAGGAAATCGGCTTTGACGGTCAACGCACCGCCTATATCTACGACCTCAACGGCAACCTCCAGGAAAAAACCGAACACGGCGACAATGGCAGTCAGTTAGTGACTTGTTACGAACGCGACCACGCAGGCCGCCTCGTACGAAAAACCCTACCCGACGGCAACATGGTCGATTACGCCTACGACCGCCAAGGCAACCTCCTCAGCGTCGACGACGGCCACTGGGCGCTGGCGTACGAGTACGACGCCCAAAATCGCCTCACCGGTGAACATCAGGGTTGGGGCACCTTGCGCTATGGCTATGACGCGTGCGGCCAGCTGCAACACCTGCGCCTGCCGGACAACAACCGACTGGTTTTTAGTCACGGTAGAGGCGGCGACCTCGCTACCGTCGAACTCAACGGTGCACTACTGACTTCTCACCTCTTCAAATCCGGCCAAGAACACCAACGCCAACAAGGCCAACTCCTCAGCCACTACCACTACGACGACCAACACCGCCTGCACGCCCACACCATCACCCAACAGGAAAACCACCTCTACCAACGCCACTACGATTACGACAAATCAGGCAACCTCACCCGCCTGAACGACACCCGCAAGGGCGAACACCGCTACCGCTACGACCCACTAGCCCGCCTCACCCGCGCCGACCATTCGCAAGACCTGCACGAACGCTTCGGCCACACCCCAGCGGGCAATCTACTGATGCACGACCGCCCCGGCCCGGACATTGTGGGGGGCAATCGGTTGATGATTCAGGGCGACCGGCACTACGACTACGACGCCTTCGGCAACCTGATCCGTGAACGGCGTGGACGTGGGCATGCGTTAGTCACTGAATACCGCTACGACTGCCAGCATCGCCTGATAGGCATCACCCAGCCCAATGGCCAAACCGCCAGCTACCGCTACGACCCGTTTGGGCGGCGCATCAGCAAAACCGTTGATGGCATAACGACCGAGTTTTTCTGGCAAGGCGAAAAGCTGATCGCCGAGCACCATGCGGATCGGCATCGCAGCTACCTCTACGAACCCGATAGTTTTAGGCCGCTCGCCCTGCTGGAAGGCTTCGGCCCACAAGACACCAAGCCCTACCATTACCAACTCGACCACCTCGGCACGCCGCAGGAACTCACAGCTCCTGATGGCGAAATCGTCTGGTCCGCCCACTACCGCGCCTACGGCCAAATCAGCCGACTCGACATCGGAAAAATCGACAACCCGCTGCGCTTCCAGGGCCAATACTTCGATCCGGAAAGCGGGCTGCACTATAACCGCCATCGCTACTACAATCCGGATATCGGTCGCTACCTGACGCCAGATCCGGTGAAATTGGCGGGTGGGATCAACGCTTACCAGTACGCGCCCAATCCTACTGCATGGGTGGATCCGCTTGGGTTGAGCAGGTGTCCGGGTGCCGATGGATGTAAACCGAAACGTCGCACCGAAGATCCGGTGGGAAACGTTAAGTTTAATGCGGGAGATGTAGACCCCCCTAAAGGGTCAGATACCAAGTTATCAAGAAATGGAGCTTTTAGAAGGGCAAAAGAGATTGGAGGCATACCGCAAAACACTCAACCAATCATGATCTATCGGGAGACCATCCGTGACCAAGATCGTCATATCATGGGCCGCGTGTACGTTTTCAGCTTGAAAAAACACCACCTCACTAGAATCCACGAGCATTCTCTAGGCCACATAGCAGGTAATCACGGACCACATTTCAACACCAAAAACACAGTACATGAAATCAAAACCCCCTTAAAAATTGGTCATGACTCACACACGTACTTTAAGAGATAAAAATGAAAACTATATATATAAATGAATCTGGAGTAAGGCCATGGGAAAGCATAAATCCAACGAATGATGCCAGGTTCACCACCACGACATTATTAGACCACGACTTCAATAATGTCTGGGAGTCTTGGTGTGACGTAATGGCCTCCTTATTAAACAAATGGCCTATTAAAAGAGAGTGGTCCGCAACAACAAATATCGACTTCAACTCAAAAACAGAAGAATACCTATTCAAAAAAATACGGCGGACACACTTAACATCGGAGATTTATGTAAAAAAAATGAAAAAAGCAATATTTATTCCACTATTAAAAACTGCCCAAGCAATCCTCGAAAAATACAAAATCTGGCCTTAGGGGGCTCACATGAGGTCGTTCTGTTAATTCAAGAAACCGAAACTGAAATAGAAGACCTCTGGCGCAGAATGACTCTATTTGAAAAACGTATCACAGCCGAAAACATCAGCATCTTCCTGGAGTCCCAACCAAATATGCTGTTATGTAGATTTTACGATTCAGAAACCCACGCAGCAGCTCAGTTC
Organism: Pseudomonas sp. S3_A03; assembly: GCF_054668275.1. Lineage (NCBI taxonomy): Bacteria > Pseudomonadati > Pseudomonadota > Gammaproteobacteria > Pseudomonadales > Pseudomonadaceae > Pseudomonas > Pseudomonas sp. S3_A03. Next base: position 727,705 of record NZ_CP162753.1, on the reverse strand, counting down.
ATCTATCAATCCCATCACGAAAACGAGATCATTTTAAAAAAAATAAAAGCCCGCTTCAAAAAATTAAGCATTGAAGATGTTCACCACTACATAAACGGTACAAAAAAACACAACCACACAAGTAATTGAATATAACGCTGAGGGATATGGATGATATAGAACGACATTTCCCAACGTGAAATTTTGTAAACCTAACCAGCCATTGAACAAAACAGACCATGAGGGGCTGAAGTACTCGACATCTCAGGGGAAATCATTAAACAAGTAACTTGCAAGCATGACGAATTACTGATCGCTTTTACCAACCACCAAAACGAACCTTCATTGAATATCTTTCACAGCGCCTATTGCCTTCAAAGGGGTTAACGTGATCGGCAACGAAATATGCGAAATACATAACGAAGAAGACGTTATTTTTTCGCAAACCGTGAAACGTACATCGACTTTGATTAGGGTCCTGATGACAGGATCAACGATTCCTACCCCTGGCTGCTATATATTTACGCCTGCGAGTTACATCTCCGATACCAAAACACACCAACAAACGAGTCGTTGGAGCATGATTTCAACGAGTACCTGAAACCAGGAAAAGCCAAGAAAACTCCCGGTTTCATGTCCAATTCCCAAGCCTGATAAGCGATTAGGCCCTCAACTCCACGCCACCACCAATAACCCTGCCCCCAACACCAGGCACAACGGCGAATAAAACCACGTATCCAGCCGCGCAAACCGCGACCCACTGACCTTCTTGAAAAAACCCACCAACTCCGAATCCCCAATTGCCCTGGCAAACATCACTACGGCAATCGCGCTTATCCCCCACTGCAACGCCCGATGGGACACCGGCGAAAAGTACAACCCGGCACGCAGGCACACCAACAGTGCAATCGCCACCAACCCCATCGCCACCAAAAAGGTGCCCAGTGCCGAAGGTTTGAACGCCGGGCGTGGCCCGCTGGCGAATTCACCGGGAAGTTGGGGGATGGCGGCGAGGCTGCCGAGTTTGCCGCCGGCGGCCCAATACAAGTGGACCATGCTGATGCAGGTAAAAATGCCGACAATCCACCGTGCGACGACGAAGCTCATGACTGGCTCTCCCTGGAAAAGTGCGAAAAAGCATAGTCGCCCTGAGATTTTTGCAGGCATTTCGTCGGCGGCTGATGGTAAAGTGCCGCCCCATGAAAATCGCCCGTGCCGATCGCTCGCTCATTGCCTGGATGCTGTATTGCTGCGTCCTGTTCAATGTGTTCGCCTGCAGTATCGGTCACGGGCAGATGGTGGGGATGCAACTCAATGGGATTGGCGGTCAGTTCTGTACCGTAGACCCGCGCACCCAGGCCCCCAAGCCGACCCACTCCACCGGTGAGAACCTGCCCACGCTGTCCAAGGCGTTCGGTTGCCCGCTGTGTTCCACCGGCGGCATGGGGCCCGCGCTCAGTTCCAGCCTGAATGTGGCGGTGTTGCCGCAACCTCACGCCCCACCACCGGCCATCGTTCTGGCTGCTGACATCCCTGCCCGCTTCACCTGGCCCACGGCTAACCCGCGCGCGCCGCCCGCTTTCGCCTGATACCTGCGCTTTTTGATCTGCACTGACCTGCGTTTCCGTAAGGAAGTACGTACGGCTGTGCGTTGTTTTCAAGCCACGTTTTTCAGGATTCAACCATGAAGCATTTACCCCTGTTGGCAGGCCTGTTCGGCTGCCTGCCTGTCTGCGCCTGGGCGCTCGAACTGGCCCCGACCACCATCGATGGCCAACCAACGCCCGAGCCCGGCCTGGCCCTGGACCAACCCAGCGGCGTGGCGTCGCGGTTGGGGCTAAGCGTGCGGGAGACCCCGGCGTCGGTAGCCATCGCCAACCGCAATGATATCGAACGCCATGGCGCCAAGACCTTCCGCGATGCGGCCAACACCCTGCCCGGCGTCAACGCCAGCGCGCCGCCGGGGTTTGGCGGTTTTGTGTCCTATCGCGGGTTTACCAGCAGCCAGATCACCCAGATGTTCAACGGCATCAACGTCGCCACCGGCCTGGCACGGCCGGTGGATGCCTGGATCTATGATCGGGTGGAACTGGTGGGCGGCCCCTCCTCCCTGATCAACGGCGCCGGCGCCGTCGGTGGCTCGCTCAACTATGTGACCAAGCTGGCCACCCGCGAGGAACAGGCCGCCGAGGGCCAACTGACCTATGGCAGCTACGACACCGCCGGCATGGCCTTCGGCGTCAACCATGCGCTCACCGAGCCGAGCGCCGAGGTGCAGCATTACGCGCGCCTGGATGTGAGCCGCAACACCAACCACAGTTATATCGACCGTGACCAGCGCGACGCCTGGAGCCTGGCGTTTTCCTTACTCAGCGACCTCACACCCAGCCTGTCCCACACGCTGGCCTTGGAGTATCAGGATGAGCATGAAGACAGTCCTTACTGGGGCACGCCGGTGCTCAACCCCAAGGCCGGCGAATTGAAGATCGACACGCACAACCGGTTCAACAACTACAACGTCGCCGATGGTCGCTACGAGCAGCGAACACTGTGGGCGCGCTCGATCATCGACTACCGGATCAACGACAGCACCGCGCTGAAAAACACCCTCTACCATCTCGACAGCCAGCGCGATTATCGCAACCTGGAAACCTACCAGTACACCGCCGATAACCGTGCGGTGAACCGCTCGACTGCCTACCAGGTGCGCCATCAAGGTGAACAGAACGGCAACCAGTTCGAACTGCGCCATGACGCCAGCTTGCTGGGGCTGGCGACCACCTGGTCCGGCGGTTTTGAGTACAAGGTCAACAGCACCACCAACAGCCCATTGAATGTATCCGGCAAAAGCACGGTGGACCCAAACCACTACAACCCTGGCAATTTTTATGACATACCGGGCACCCGGCCGGGATTCGTAAGGGACAAGACCAACGCGGTGACCACCCAAGCGCTGTTTGTGGAAAACCGGCTGGGGCTTAGCGACAAACTGTCCCTGCTCACTGGCCTGCGTTACGACGCTATCGACCTGGATGTCACCAACCACCGCGTGGTCACGGCGAGCAACCCCCGCCACTTCAAGCGCAGTTGGGAACCCGTGACCGGCCGCGCCGGCCTGACGTACCAGTTCATGCCATCCGCCAACGTGTACGTGCAATACAGCACCGCCGCCGAGCAGCCCACTACCACCACACAAGTATTTGATGTATCGACCGGCAAACAGTGGGAAGTGGGCAGCAAGTTCGACTACCTGGACGGTCGTGGCTCCGCCACCGTCGCGGCCTATCGGATCGAGCGCAAGGACTTTGCCGTGACCGATCCGCTAGACCCGACCAACAGCATCCCGGTCGGCGCGCAGTCGTCCAAGGGTATCGAGGTGGCCAGTTCGCTGCGTATCACTCCAGCGCTTCTGGCAGAGGGCAACTTCGCCTGGGTAGACGCCGAATACGATGAGTTCAACGAGAAGATCGCCAGCGGCGCTGTGGTCTCACGCAAGGGCAACACGCCAACCAACGTACCCAAGCGTGTAGGCAACCTGTGGCTGACTTATGATTTTGCCGATGACTGGCAAGGCGGGGTGGATACGCGATATGTGGCCCAAGTGTATGCCGACAACGCCAATACGCTGACCGTACCGGCCTACACCCTGTTCGGCAGCTTCCTGCGCTACAAGGTGGACTCGCACACCTCGGTGACCGGTCGGGTACGCAACCTGACTAACGCGGTGTACGCCGAGTTTGCCCATGCGTCGCCGGCTTACTATTTGGGATCGCCAAGAACGTTCGAGGTGGCCGTACACACCCGGTTCTAAGCCCGGCAATACCCTCCGAACGCGGGAGCAGGCTTGCTTGCTCCCGCATTTTTGAGCACCACCCGAAAGCAAGAACGGGGGTTATTTCAGACTCGCTTCAACCTTCCCCGCCACCTCCTCGGTCAACCATGCCTTCCACACCTCAGGGTGTTCTTTCATAAACACCTGGGCCACCTCGCGTGGCGCCGTGTGATTCTCGCTCATGGTCGCCAAGGCTTTATTCAATGGTTCGATCGGAAACTCGACCTTTTCAAAGAATGCCGCGATCTGAGGGTGTTCTTTCTGGAACGGCGTGGACACGCCGATACTCAACCTGGATGCCAACGACCGCGTCGGCTTTGGATCAGGATTATCCGCATCCGTCAGGGTTTTCCAGGCCTCGGCGTCGAACGGTGGTTCCTCCAGCTGGATCAGTTTGTAGCGCCCCATCAAAGGCGTAGGCGACCAGTAGTAGAACAAGACCGGTTTGCCCCGGCGTATCGACGAGGCGATCTCGGCATCCAGTGCCGCGCCGGAACCGCTGCGGAAATTCACGTAGCTGTCGTCCAGGCCATACGCCTTGAGTTTCTGTTTGTTGACCACTTCCGAGGTCCAGCCGATGGGGCTGTTGAGAAAGCGCCCTTTACCGGGGGACTCCGGGTCTTTGAACACGTCCTTGTAACGCGCCAGGTCCTTCACGCTTTTAAGCTCCGGCGCCAGCGGCTTGAGCCCTTTGGCGGGGTCGCCCTTGACCACGTACTCCGGCACCCACCAACCTTCGGTCGCGCCTTTGACCGTATCGCCCAGGCCCACCACCTTGCCTTCGGCCTCTGCCTTGACCCACACCGGGCTGCGGCCGGCCCACTCTTCGCCGATCACCTGGATGTCATTCTTGGCCAGGGCGGTTTCCAGGGTGATGGTGGTACCGGGCAAGGTGTCGGTGGGCAGGTCATAACCCTTCTCGACAATCACTCGCAGTATTTCGGTGATCAGGCTGCCGCTTTCCCAGTTCAGGTCGGCAAAGTGCACCGGTGCCTGTGCGGCACAAACCGGCAGCGAAGCCATGGACAGGCTCAGGGTCGTCAGCGACGCGGCCAACAGCGTTCTCAATCCTTTCATGCCCTTGCACCTCGCGATATCGCAGCAGATAGCGGACGGCTTTGCTGCTTATGCGCGAAGCCTCTGAGTAGTTAAGTCAACTCAACTGTAGTAGAGGTTCCGGGAGATAGGAGATGTTCGCAGGATGTGCGGATTATTCACTGGCCTTGAACGTGACCAATTCACCCTTGCGCCACTTGGCGGCCTTGCCGGTCACGGCCTTGAGGGTTTTGGTCAGGCCTTCCTGCAATTGTTCGTTGGCGGCAAACACCAGCATCACACTGTGGCCTTCCTTGAACACGATGCCCTGGCCTTCGGCCGAAGAAACAAAGGCGTAGTCGCCCAGGCCATACACCGTCAATTTGATATCGCGAAACTTGAGTTCGAACTTGCCACCTTCGCGACTGGGTAATACCGCTGCGCGGAAATGGTCGCCTACTTTGAGTTCCAGGCGGGGTTTGTCATCCACCACCATCGCCGCTTCGGTATCGATTTCAGCGATGTAGATGCCTTCCGGCGTCTGCTCAGTGATGTAGACGAAACGGGATTGAAACTGCTTGACCAACTTTGCGCGCAAATCACCCAGCACGAACAACGCGTGCATATCCAGATTACTGACTGCCAAGGAAACGCCCCCACATCGAAAAGAGCGCCGTCCGCCAAAGGCGGGCAGCACAAAAAAACGGCCATTTCGGCACGGTTACACACATTTTTTGAAAAAAACTGAAGAAGATCCCGCTGCCCTGCCAGAGGCAGGTACAGGCGTACACGACAAGCCTCACGCGAGGTCATCCTGCGCCACAGGAAATCACAGGTTCAATAGCCAGAGAATACCGGTCGACCCGCTTCAGAGAATAACCCTATTAAAAACGCAGTTTCCGACAGCTCATACAATTGAAAACACGAGCGCTGGAACCAGGTGCCACCCGCCGACGACAATACTAAAACAGCTACGGGGGTCAAAACCACCCGTAACGCTGCTGGTGTATCAACAAGATCGATCGACAGGAGCTGACCATGCAACGACGTCACTACGACGCTACGTCTTCCCGCACTCGTTCATCATGTCAGGAAGAACGGCAATACTACTGCTTGCACAGCGTCAAGGGGTACTCCAATTCAATTCTTTACCAAGTGGTACCCGCCGGGCGCAACTTCTTTCATATCCTTGAAGTGACCAGCGGCAGAATCAAAGGCTTTCGCAGTGACCACATCCAGGCCTGCGAACTGGCCAAGCAGTTGGAAACCAGCCTGCACGGTGCAATCGTTTCGTCACCTGGATGACTTTACTGCGCCGTCGCCCCTCAACAACTGCCATACTGGCCCGTCGATTGAAACTTGCCCCGTGCGGGTCAGGTTTCATCAGTGCAGTTGATTACCTCGAAGGGAAGGCGATACGTGACGGAATTTGATATTGGCGAATTTTTCATCCATGGCGACGCAAGGGAAGTAGACGGTGAGTTTCAAGCGGTGATCGTGATGCGTGCCAAGCCGCCGCTGACTGCCGTCACCCTGCATCAGGTTGAAAAAGACCGCTGGTTCAAGACCCTGGACACCGCCGCTGCCGCCGGAAAAGAATCCGCCCTGGCACTCAAGACGGCCGTGGATTCAGGCGCATTGACTTCCTGACAATCCGATCGAACTCCTGCGCGGCTCAGCTCTCCCATGCATAACGATGCTCAGCCTGCAGGGAGAAACCCATGGATACGACTAGCCCAACGCTGCAAACCTTGTTCGAACAACTGGGCCTGGATTCAAGCCAGGAAGCCATCGAACGATTCACGGCAGAGCACCGCCTGCCAGACGATATAAAGCTGATCGATGCGCCGTTCTGGAGCGAGCAACAGGCCGCTTTCCTCAGGGAGCAGTTGCATGTCGACGCAGAATGGGCGCCGGCCGTGGACGACCTCAACGCCCTGCTGCACGAACCTCCCCAGGCCTGACGCTCTTCGCGGCTTGCGGCTTATACCCCAGGCGCAAGCCGCCCCAATGCCGCCCCTTGACCATGATCGGCACCGACAAGTCGTGCATCAACTCGCCGGTATCGCGGGTGTAGGTCTGCAATAACACGGCTTGTTGATGGCTGCCGCAGCGAATCCCGGTACGGTCGTCAAACTTGCGCTTGGTGCGGTTCTGTACCGCATCGACCTGGGCGTCGCCGGTCAAGGCCTGGGAAAACGCATTATTGTGCGTGGGCACATAGCCCTGCTGTGTGCAGGCGATGGCAAACACCAGCCCCTCATGACGCGGCAACAACGCTTCCTGGATCGCCGGCAGGACCTGATCGGTGTAGCCGTCAAATCGTGTGTGGTACTTGCTCGGACGAGTGTTGGGAATGGGCGTGTAAGTGCGGTCGAACAAATCGTCCAGGCTGATGCGATTTTGCTGCACATCGGCCTCCATTTGTGCCGCTATGCGGCTGGCGCCCTCACGCGCCAAGTCGTAGACGCGCTGGTGATAGTCATCCAGCCCGACTTCCGCCAGGCGCTCGCTGATGGTTTCGGCCTGCCCTTCCATTTGCACCGCGGCATCGGCCAGTTGCCGGGTTTGCTGGTCGCTCACGTCCAGATCGCTGCGCATCTGCTCCACGGCATGGAACAGGCTGTCGAGTTGGGTGCGGTTGGTATCGGTGCCCAGGGCGATCTCATTGACTTGCCCTTCCACATCCGCCGCCAGGCTGGCGATGCTGTGCAGCTGTTCGCCGGCGCGTTCCACCTGCTCGACGCCAGTGTTCAGGTCCGCTGACAACTGGCGAATCTGCTCCACCACCTGGGCCGTGCGCTGCTGGATATCCGCGACCATCACCCCGACTTCATCGGTGGCCGTGGCCGTGCGGCCGGCCAGCCCGCGAACTTCGTCGGCCACCACGGCGAAGCCCCGCCCGTGCTCCCCGGCGCGCGCCGCCTCAATGGCGGCGTTAAGCGCCAGCAGGTTGGTCTGGCTGGCGATGGACTGAATCACCAGGGTCACGCGCTGGATTTCTTCGCTGCGCTGGCTCAAGGCCTCGATCAGCTCGCGACTGGCATTGGCGCGCTGGCTGAGCTGGTGCATGCGGGTGATCGACTGGGCCAGCACCTCACGGCCTTCGGTACTGCGCTGATGGGCCTGGCTGGCGGCGCCCAGGGCGTCGCGGCTCAATTGCGAGGTGACCTGCTCGGTGCTGATCATCACTTCGGCGCTGCTGACAATCTGCTTGGCCGCACTGAGTTGGGACTGTACGCGGGCGGCCAACTGCTTGACCGAATAGGCCACGCCGGCAGCAGACAGTGCGTTATGGCTGGTGGTGTAGGACAGGTCGCGGGTCAGGTCGCCAATCGCATCGTTGGCCGCGGATTGGGCCATGGCCGGCTTGGAATGTTTAAGGCGCGGTAGCCAGATCACCAGTACGGCCAAAGGCAGGCAGAGGTAAAGCGGCAGGTTGGCAAATGCCAGGCCCAGCAATACCAGCACCAGGGCGGTGCTCTGCATAAGCGGCGTGAGCCAACCGGGCAAACCGCGCACCACCGGTTGCGGTGGCACTGCTGCGCCCATCAGAGTTCCGTCTCCAGCCATCGTCGTTACCCCGCTGCTTGTCGTTATTGTCTCTGCATTAAACGCCACTACCAGGCCATTATCCATGGGCCTTTAGTGGGGTAGCGTGCAATAGATCAATAGACGGGAGGAGTAACGGGTCTTTCTCTGGGGGACCGCTTGAACAATCCCCCAGTTTCACCGCATCAGGCTTGGCGCTGGTGCTTGTCGATCTGCTCGTGGCGCTCTTGGGCTTCGATGCAGTACTTGGTGGTAGGGCTGATCAGCAGGCGCTTGAGGCCGATAGGCTCGCCGCTGTCATCGCACCAGCCAAAGGAATCTTCCTTGATGCGTTCCAGTGCCCGCTCAAGCTGCGGCAGCATGCGCTGGTCGCGGTCGATGGCGTTGACCAGCCAGGTGCGCTCTTCTTCCACGGAAGCGGCGTCGGCCGGGTCAGCCGGGGTATCCAGGCTTTCAATGGCGATACGGTTCTGTTCAATGCGCTCGTGGTGTTCCACTTTCATGTCTTGCAGCAACTTCTCAAAAAAAGCGTGCTGTTCGGCATTCATGTAGTCATCCGCCGGCATGGCCAGCAACTTTTCCTTTGTCATTGATTTCTCTATAAAAAATACGTGCATTAAGGCGAATAAGGGAGCGTTCCGGTCGACCTTTGCAGGCCTCGGAAGGGCGCCATCCATTCCAAGCGCCACCCGGCACTCAATTTACGAGGGGCGGCAGTCTAAGGCCGACTTGAGGGCGCAGCAACTGAAAAGACAGGCATTTTTACCGATACAACCCCAAAAGGCACCAGGACGGGCTTGGCGAACGGTTATCGGAGTGCGTTTATAGCAAGAAATTCAGTCTTGTGGAGCTATATAGAAGACAAACGGTTGAAACAGACGGTTGATGATCCATTGTGGGAGGGGCTTGCCCCCTCCCACATGGAGTTGTGTTGCCCTTTAAGCCGTATCAGCGCTTGAGCTTGCGCTTGTTGCGGTATTGGTCGATGACGACGGCCACCACGATGATCAAGCCCTTGATGATGTCCTGGATATACGCGTCCACACCGACAAAGGTAAACCCACTGGCCATCACGCCCAGGATCAGTGCGCCGATCACCGTGCCGGTGATACGCCCTACCCCGCCCGCCAGGCTGGTGCCGCCGATCACTGCCGCCGCAATCGCATCCAGCTCATAAGACATCCCCATGCCTGCCTGGCCGGTGGCGGCGCGGGCCGAGGCCACCACGCCAGCCAGGCCTGCCAGAAGACCGGCGATGCTGTAGACGATGATCAAGTGGCGCTTGACATTGATCCCCGAAGTCCGCGCCGCCTGCATGTTGCCGCCGATGGCGTAGGTGTACTTGCCGTACTTGGTGTAGCGCAGGGCGATATGGAAGATCACCGCCACCACCAGGAAGATGATCACCGGCATCGCGCCATGGCCGATGGCGGTGTATGAATCCGAGAGCATGCTCACCGGCTGGCCTTCGGTGTAATAACGCGCCAGGCCACGGGCCGAGACCATCATGCCCAGGGTCGCAATAAAGGGAGGAATACCGGTGACGGCGATGATACTGCCGTTGATCGCCCCGGCCAGCAACCCCACCCCCAGGCCCATGGCGACCGGGATCCAGACCGGCAAGTCCGTCAGGCTGGGGAATACCGCCCGGGAAAAATCGGAAGTCTGCGCCAAACTCGCGGCAATCATCGCCGACAGCGCCAGCACCGAGCCGGACGACAAGTCGATCCCCGTGGTAATGATCACTTGGGTCACGCCAATGGCCAGCAGGCCGATGATCGACACTTGCAGAATCATCAGCACCAGGCGCTGGGAATTCATCAAAAAGCTCTGGTCCCGCACAATCCAGCCGAACATCTCAAACACCAGGCCGATGCCGATCAGCACCAGGAAGATGCTCAGCTCGGTAGGCAATCGCCGCCGGTGCTTGACCGGTACCGTGGCAGGCTTGTTGTCTGTTATTGCGTTCATAGCCAATCACCTTCTTATTCTGTGGCGCGGGCCAACCGCAGGCCCGCGCGGCTGCTCGTCAGTGGACCGCGGTCATACCGGAGGCCAACTGCATGACTTTTTCCTGGGTCGCATCCGCGCGGTCCAGGGTGCCCATCAGTTCGCCTTCGTGCATCACCATCACCCGATCGCTCATGCCCAGCACTTCGGGCAGCTCCGAGGAAATCATGATCACCGCCATGCCTTCGCTGGCGAGGAACGAGATCAAGCGATAGATCTCGGCCTTGGCCCCCACATCGATGCCCCGGGTGGGTTCATCCAGGATCAACAACCGTGGGTTGGTCATCAGCCAACGGGCGAGCAAGGCTTTCTGTTGGTTGCCGCCCGACAGGGTGTCGATGCACTGTTCCAGGGACGGGGTTTTCACCCGCAGCTTCTTGCACATGTCTTCGCACAGCGCGCGCAGGGCTTTCTGCTGGATAAAGCCATTGCCTGAATAGTGCGACAGCACCGCCATCTCCATGTTTTCCAGCACCGACAGGCAGGGGAACAGGCCACTGAGCTTGCGGTCTTCGGTCAACAGCGCAAAACCTTTTTCAATAGCCATGTGCGGGTCGCTGATGCGTACCGCCTGGCCATCCAGGGTGATCTGGCCACCGTCGCTTGGGGTAATGCCGAACAGGGTCTCCGCCACGTTGGTGCGGCCCGAGCCCATCAACCCGGCGATGCCGAGGATCTCGCCGGCGTGCAGGTCGAACGACACGTCCTTGAACACTCCGTCCAGGCGCAGGTCGCGCACCGACAGCAGCAAGTCGCCAATCGGAGTCTCACGCACCGGGAACAACTGGCTCAGTTCACGGCCCACCATCATCGAGATCAGGCTGTCACTGTTCATGCTGTCGGCGCGTTGCAGGCCGATATACTGGCCGTCACGGAACACCGCCACTTCATCGGCGATGGCGAACACTTCGTTCATTTTGTGGGTGATGTAGACGATCCCTTTGCCCTGGGACTTGAGGTCGGCAATGATCGAAAAGAGGTGGGCGACTTCCTTCTCGGTAATCGCCGATGTGGGCTCATCCATGATCAGGATGTCGGAGTCGTAGGACACCGCCTTGGCAATCTCGACCATCTGCCGCTCGGCGATGCTCAGGTTGCCCACCTGCTCTTCCGGGTCGAGGTTGATGCGCAGGCGCGCCAGCAACTCGGCGGTGCAGCGGTGCATTTCGCGATGGTTGACCATGTGCAGGCTGTTGAGCTGCTCGCGGCCGATCCAGATATTCTCGGCGATGCTCATGTGCGGCATCAGGTTGAGTTCCTGGTGGATCATGGCGATCCCGGCCTTTTGCGCCGCCAGCGGTGTTTCAAACACGATCGGCTTGCCGCGCAGGCGGATTTCACCGGCGTCGGGCTGGTAGATGCCGGCGATGATTTTCATCAAGGTCGACTTGCCCGCGCCGTTCTCCCCCATCAGCGCCAGCACGGTGCCGGGGCGCACGCGCAGTTGCACATCGGCCAGGGCCACGACGCCGGGAAAGCCTTTGCTGATATTGACGATTTCCAGCAGGTAGGGTTCTTCCAGCGGCAACGGCTGGATACCGGGAGGCTGCGAGACAGCGGCTTGAGCGAGCATAAAGAAGTACTCCATCGGCAAGGCGGGCACGACCGCCCTGCCGTTTCGTTGTTGTTATGTCAGGGCTACTTGAACTTGGCGACGTTGTCCGGCGTGATCAGTTGGAACGGGATGATCACGTTCTGCTCGATGGGTTCGTTCTTGGCCATCTTGCGCGCCGTTTCGACCGACTTGTCCGCCTGGCCCTTGGCATCCTGGAACGCCGACACCGTCATGTCGCCCTTGGTGATCGCGTTGAGGCCATCCGGCGTGCCGTCGACACCCGCGATCAGCACGCCTTTCTTGCCTGCCGATTTCAGCGCCATGGACGCGCCAATCGCCATTTCATCGTTATTGGCCAGCACCGCGTCGAAATCGCGGCCTTGAGTCAACCAGTCATTGACCAAGGTCATGCCCCTGTCACGCAACCAGATGCCGGTCTGTTCCTGCTCGATCTTGATGCCTGGGTACTTGGTCAGGACCTCCTTCACGCCCTTGGTGCGGTTGGTGGTGGAATTGTTCGCCAGGTCACCCAACAGAATCACGACGTTGCCCTTGCCGCCGAGTTTTTCGGCGATGTATTGCATTTGCAACTTGCCGGCCTCGATGTCATCGGACACCACCGCCGCGACGCCTGGGGCGAGCGTCGCGCTGTCGGGACGGCGGTTGACGAACACCAGCGGAATTTTTGCAGCGGTAGCGGCCTTGATAATGTTCGCCGTAGAGGCGGTGTCCACCGGGTTGACGATGATGGCGTCGACTTTCTGGCTGATAAAATTCTCGACCTGGCTCAGTTGCTTGACCACATCGGCGCGGGCGTCTTCGAACTGCAACTGCACGCCGTCACCTTTTGGATAGGACTTGGCTTGCTTGTCCATGTCTTCGCGCAGGTAGGTTAGGAACGTGTCATCGAAGGCGGACATGCTCACGCCTATCTTCAGGTCGGCAGCCGAGGCAACACCGCTGGCCAGGAGCATGGACAGGGCCAGCGCGGTAAAACGGATCGGGGTCTTCATGAACGGTCTGTCTCCAGTTTCTTGTTGGTTTTGTGGACGTTGCGTTTATCAGAGGTTGCGTTTATCAGCGCTCGGCGGGCAGTCGCACGACCGGTGCGCCGGGAATGCAGCAGACCAGCGCGCCGTGGTTTTCGACGCACAGCACATTAAGGAAGGAGAAGTAGAACGGCCGGGCGCGGGGCAGAGCGCGGGGCGTTTGGGCGGGGCGTAAAACTCGCAGTACAGCGTTGAAGATTTTCATCTGACGGTACCTGGTTGTTTTTGATCTTGTTTTTGTTGAGTCGCCGGGGATCGGGCCCAGACGTACTTTATGCAACCTGGAAAAGACTTTATTGGAAAATAATTTCCATATCAACTTTTTTTAGAATTTAATTCTATTTTTGTTGAAACCACCTGCTGGCGCTCGGCGCTCAGGCGTGCGGCGTCCAATATACGGGTGGTTTCCAGGGCGTCATAGGCGCTCACGGGCAACACGCCCTGCCCTTGCACAGCGGCTTGCAACTGGCGATAGAACTGCGTCCAGCAACCTTTCTCCGACGGCACCCGCTCGCGCTCCCCACCGTGTTCGAACCAGCCCCAACGGCGATGCTCTTCAGCGCCCCAGTGCTCGCCTTCGGTTTTCGGTGATTTGCCGGCCATCAGCGCTTCTTCCTGACCGTCGAGCCCCTCCACGGTGTAACAGCCCGCACTGCCACTGACGCGAAAACGCGGGGCCTGGCTGTTTTGCAGGGCATTGCCCCACAGGTGGGAAATCACCCCGTTGGCGTGGGTCAGGGACACGAAAAAACCGTGGTCGACGCTGGGGTGTTCGGCCGTGTAGTGCAACTGCGCGAACACCCGGTCCACCGGGCCGAACAATTGCAGCGCCTGGTCCACCAGGTGGCTGCCCAAATCGCGCAGCCAGCCACCGCCGCTGGCGTTGCCCACCGCTTGCGGGCTGTAGCGTTCCACCCGCGACTCAAACCGGGTAATGGTGCCCAGGGCACCGGCGTCGATGAGCTTGCGCAGGGTCAGGTAATCCGAGTCCCAACGCCGGTTCTGGTAGACGCTCAGCAACACTTCATGGCGCTCGGCGGCAATGATCAGTGCACGGGCCTGTTCGGCGTTGGCGGCGAAGGGTTTGTCGCTGACCACCGTCAGGCCATGTTCGATGGCTTCCAGCACCAGCGCCGGGCGGCCTTTGAGAGTGGTAGAAATAACGAGGGCGTCGACCCCGGCTTCGACGATCTGGCCGATGCAGTCGAAGGCTTGGAGGCCGGGGTGGTCGGTATTCAACTGTTGGCGGCGCTCGGGGGAACGGGTGACGACGCCAACAAACGTGGCGCCGGGCAGTGTTGCAATCAGCGGCGCATGAAAAAAGCGCCCTCCATGGCCGTAGCCGACTAGTCCGATTCGCATGAACTCACTCCTTCTTAGAAGTGGAAACCGAGTCAAATGTGGGAGGGGCTTGCCCCCGATAACAGTGTGTCAGTCAAAAAAAATTTATCTGACCCACCGCCATCGGAGGCAAGCCCCCTCCCACACCGACTGCATTCCACCTGTGGATTTGCGATCAGCCGTAGAAGTGCGGGCGATCCGGCAGGCTGATCTTGACGATCTGCTCACTGCCCTGCGCCTGGATACACGCATCCGCCGCCACCGCCGCCGCGAAACCATCCCACGCCGACGGCCCACCGACCTGGCCGGCCCGCACGCTGTCGATGAACGCCTGCAACTCCACGTCATACGCGCCGATGAACCGGTCTTTCCAATCCATCAGAATCGCATTGGACAACTTCGCGCCGCTGCGCAGTTGCACCTGGGAAGGCTCCGGCAATTTGGCAATACCAGTCTCCCCCACCACTTCGCACTGGATGTCATAGCCGTATTGGCAGTTCACGAACACTTCCACGTCGATACGCGTGCCCTTGGCGGTCTCCAGCAGCACGATCTGCGGGTCGCGCAAGTGCGCCAACGCCTTGCTGGTCTTGCGCGGAAACACCACTTGCACGGAAACGTAGTCGTCGTTGAGCAACCAACGCAGTACGTCCAGCTCGTGGATCAAGGTGTCGGTGATCGCCATGTCGGTCTTGTAGTTCTCACCTACCGTCGGGTTGCGGTGGGCGCAGTGCAGCATCAACGGCTCGCCGATCTGGCCGCTGTCGATCACCGCCTTGAGGGCGCGATAGCCTTCGTCATACGGACGCATGAAGCCCACTTGCACCAGGCGCTTGCCGTGGGCCACTTCGGCGTCGACGATCCGGCGGCAGCCTTCGGCAGTCACCGCCAGGGGTTTTTCACAGAACACCGGTTTGCCGGCGGCGATGGCGGCGAGTACGAATTCTTCATGGCTGGGACCCCAGGAGGTCACCAGGATGGCTTCAACCTGTGGCGAGTTGATCAGCGCATGGCCGTCCGGGTACACCTCGGCGCCCAGTTTCAAATCCGCGACCACCTTGGCCGCTTGCTCAAGGTTGATGTCGGTCACCGCCACCACCTGGCTATTGAGCAGGGTCTGGCTGCAACGACGAATATGGTCACGGCCGATGGCACCGGTACCGATCACTCCAAGCTTCAACGACATACAAACACTCCTCTTGTTATTAGTACTGCCGGGCCTTCGCCAGGTGTTCATTGAGTTTTTTTGCAGCGGCATTCGTGCGTTCGCTGGTGGACACCTGCGCCACGCCCACCCGCCACCACGACAGGTAGCCGTGGACCATGGTTTTGGGCAGGACCTTGATGTCGATCAGGGTCGAGACCGTTTGCGTGCGCGCATCGGCCAGCGCGGCCTGGAGTTGCTCGACGCTGCTGACCTTGTAGGTCTTGCAGCCATAAGCCGCCGCGCTCATGGCGAAATCCACCGGCACCAGGCCGCCGTCGAGCTTGCCGCTCTCGGGGTTGCGGTAGCGGAACTCGGTGCCGAAGCTGTCCATGCCGTTACCGATCTGCAGGTTGTTGATGCAACCGAAGGCCATGTTGTCCAGCAGCACCACGTTGATCTTGCGGCGCTCCTGGATCGAGGTGGCCAGCTCGGAATGCAACATCATGTAGGAGCCATCGCCGACCAGCGCATACACCTCCTTGGTTGGTTCGGCCAGCTTCACGCCGAGGGCGGCGTTGATCTCGTAGCCCATGCACGAGTAGCCGTATTCGACGTGATAGGTGTTCACGCCTTTGCTGCGCCAGGCGCGCTGCAGGTCGCCGGGCAGGCTGCCGGCGGCGGCGACGATGATCGCATCGTCGGCCAGGCTGTCGTTGAGCACGCCGAGCACACGGCTCTGGGTCAGGCAGGAACCGGTCAGCTCGATAAATTCACGCAGTACCGCACGGTCCAGGTGGTCGTCGACTTCCGGCACGAAGGCATCGCCCGAGTACTCCACCTGATGCACACGGTCCACTTCGGCATCCAGTTGCGCCTTGGCGTCACGCACCTGTTCACCCCAACCGGAGCGGTAATCGCCCAGGGCGTCGGCCAGCGCGTCGAGGGCAACTCTGGCATCACCCAGCACCTGTACGCCGTCGAGTTTCAACGCATCGCAGGGGCTGATATTCAGGTTGAGGAACTTGACCTCGGCATGCTTGAACAGCGACTTGGACGAGGTGGTGAAGTCGGTGTAGCGGGTGCCGATGCCGATGATCAGATCCGCCTCGGGCGCCAACAGGTTGGCCGCCAGGCAGCCGGTTTCGCCAATGCCGCCGACGTTAAGCGGGTGGCTGGACACCAGCGCGCTTTTACCCGCTTGAGTCTCGGCGAACGGAATATCAAAGCGCTCGGCGAAGGCTTGCAGCGCGGCATTCGCGCCGGCGTACTTGACCCCGCCACCGCAGATGATCAGCGGTTTGCGCTTGCCGCGAAAAGCCGCCAACGCATCGCCGATCATCGCCGCGCTGGGCGGGCGCCGGTCAATACGGTGCACGCGCTTTTGCAGGAAGTAATCCGGGTAGTCCCAGGCTTCGGCCTGCACATCCTGGGGCAGCGCCAAGGTCACGGCGCCGGTTTCCGCCGGGTCGGTCAACACACGCATGGCATGGATCGCGGCGCTCATCAGTTGCTCGGGACGGTTGATGCGGTCCCAGTACTTGCTCACCGAGCGAAATGCATCGTTGGTGCTGATGCTCAAGTCGTGGAACTGCTCGATCTGTTGCAGCACCGGGTCGGGCTGGCGACTGGCGTACACATCGCCGGGCAGCAACAGCAACGGAATACGGTTGGCGGTGGCGGTCGCCGCGGCGGTGAGCATATTCGCCGCGCCGGGGCCGACCGATGCGGTGCACGCGTAGATCTTGCGGCGCAAATGCTGCTTGGCAAAACCGATGGCGGCATGGGCCATGCCCTGCTCGTTGCGGCCCTGATGCACCACCAGGTCGCCACTGTCCTGCTCCAGCGCCTGGCCCAGGCCCAGCACGTTGCCGTGGCCGAAAATCGTGAACACCCCGGCGACAAACTTGCTCTGTACGCCATCGACTTCGACGTATTGGTTATCCAGAAACTTCACCAGGGCCTGGGCCATGGTCAGTCGGGTTGTGGTCATGTCGCCCCCCTTAACGTTTTTGCAGGTGGGCAATGCTTGCGCCCAAGGCCTGCTGGATATCCGCCAACTCATGCACACTTTTCGCGAACGGCTCGAACGACAGGTAGCCGCTGTAGCCGGTGCTGAGCAAGGTGTCGATCTGTGCGGCATTGCCAAGAATATCGCCCTCGCCCACCAGTACGCGGTGGCCGTCACGGATCGAGTTGAGCGGCGCCTGGGCATCTTCCACGCCGGAGATATGGACCAGGCCGGTCAGTTGCGGGAAGAACTCCTGCTCGCCGGCCAAGTGATGGTGGAACGTGTCATGGACCAGGCGGAACACGTCCAGGCCACCGATGGACTGGATCGCGTCCACCGCCACGCGTTTGCGGCGCATCGAACATTCTTCGAACCCCAGGGGCTCGACGAAACCCAGAAGCCCATACTCGCGCAGGATCGGCGCCAGCTCGCTCAAGGCGGTGCGCAAACCGGCGGCGCGCTGCGCCTCATTGCGCGTGTCGCCGGGCTCATTGAACGGGCACATCACCAGGCCTTGGGCACCGCATTCACGGGCATAGGTGGCCAGCTCGATCGCCTGGGCGCGGCGTTCGTCGTTCCAGACGTCAAAGGGGTACAGCGCGTTGATCGACAGCACCGTAATGCCCTGCGCCGCGCATAACTCACGCACGCGGCTGGCGGGCGTGCCGTATTCGATTTGACGGTCTGCGAGGTCATTGCGGATCTCGATGGCGTCGCACTTGAGCGCAACCGCCAAGCCGATGAAGTCCGGCAGGGACAGGTTGGGCGCGACCATGCGGTTAAGGGCAAAACGTAGAGGCGACTTCATTGTTGTTGTTCTCCGTCCAAAACCGCTTAAAGGTCCAGCAGCCAGCTGTGCTGCGGGTCGTTGTGAAAGTGCCAGGCACGCTTGGGGCCGGCCATGACGTTGAGGTAATAAGATTCGTAGCCATACGGCACGCTGACCGGGTGATAACCCTTGGGCACCACCACCAGGTCGCTGTTTTCCACCGCCATGGCCTGGTCGATGCTGCGATCGTCGGTGTACACCCGCTGGAACACGAAGCCCTGGGGCGGGTTGACCTGGTGGTAGTAGGTCTCTTCCAGGAAGCTCTGGTGCGGCAGGTCGTCGGTGTCGTGCTTGTGCGGCGGGTAGCTCGATGAATGCCCCGACGGCGTGCGCACTTCCACCACCAGCAGCGAATGGGCCGGCTCGCTGTCGGGCAGGATGTCGCACACATAACGCGTGTTGGCGCCTTTGCCGCGCACACTGCGCTTGCAGTCTTGGGGGCGGATCAGGCGTGGTTCGTAACCCTGCGTACCGGGCGCGGCGCACACCGCAATCTGCACGTCGCTCAAGGCGGTAACCTGGGCCGAGGTGCCAGGCGGCAGGTAGGCGGCGAAAGGCGACTTGTCTTCAAATACCGACTGGCGATCACCGAGGTTCTGCCAGTTGAACCCTTCGCCTTCGATATTCACCCGGCCGCTGAGCAGTACCAGGCACAGCTCCTTGTCGCCGGCGCTGACCGGCAGCGTTTCGCCCAGGCTCAAGCGGTAGGCACTGAAACCGACGTACTCAAGGCGCCCTTGTTCCAGGGCAACCATGGTCTGCCCGCGTTTGCTGCTTTTAACCAACAAGCTCATGGTTGGGTCCTCTCATTGAGCAGAGCGCGCAAGGTGTCGTAACCCTTTTTCGCGTAGATATAGCTGGGCGCCACGGCCGGGTCCTGCTCGGCTTCCACCACCAGCCAACCCTTGTATCGCGCGGCCAGCAGCACATCGAGCAGCTCGGCAAAGTCGATATCGCCATCGCCGGGCACCGTGAAGGTGCCGTTGACGATGCAATCGGGGAAGCTCCACATCTGGTTGCGCGCCAGTTGCACCACGGGCTTGCGCACGTCCTTGAAATGCACGTGGCAAACGCGCTCGATATGCGTGCGCAGCACTTGGAGAGGCTCGCCGCCGCCCATGTAGCAGTGGCCCGAGTCGAACAACAGACCGACTTCCGGCCCCGTTCGCCGCATCAGTTGGTCGATGTCTTCGGGGGACTCGACGTAGGCCCCCATATGGTGGTGGTACGCCAGGCGCACGCCCTGGGACAGGGTAAAGCGCGCCAATTCCGTGAGCTTGTCGGCGTAGTCCTGCCAGGCCTGCTCGCTGTGAAAACGCGGGCGTTCGATCAGGCGAATGCGCGAGCCCTGGATCGAATCGGCCACCTCGCCGTACACCAGCACCGTGGCGCCGTTGTGTTTGAGTAACTCGACATGGCCGGCAATCGCGTCGATTTCCTCGGCCACCGAACGCCGCGCCAGGCGGCTGGAATACCAGCCGGAGACCAGTGCCAGGTCATAGGGGCGCAGTACCTCGCTCACGCCCTTGGCATCCTTGGGGAACTTGCCGTTGAGTTCAAAACCTTCGTAGCCGATCTCCTTGCCTTCGCTCAAGGCGGTGCTCAGCGGCGTTTCACCACCCAGGGCCGGCAGGTCGTCGTTGCTCCAGGAGATCGGGTTGATGCCAATTCGGATTGCGGGCATGGCTGCACCTTTTTGTTGTTTTACCTGAGATCGCTTGGATCTGCTTTCTGTGGGAGGGGGCTTGCTCCCTCCCACATTTGATTGCATTGCACCTGTAGAACGGTGTTCAGCCTCGGGCACTGCGCCAGGCGTTGATGAGCTGTTCGAACGTGGCCTGCACCTGCTGGACCAGGGTTTCATCATCGATCTGCCCCGCCATCCACGCCTTGCTCGGCTCCTGGAAGATCGTGCGACCCACGGCAAACCCTCGGCAGGTAGTGCTCAGGCGTGCTTGCCGAAAGCCGTCGGCCAAGCATTCCGGCGAGGCGTTGAGCCCCAGCAGCACCACGCCACGGCAATACGGGTCGCGCTCGTTGATCAGCGCATCGAGTCGTGTCCACTCCTCGGCCGTCTGCGCTTCGATCTTCCACCACGCCGGGTAGATGCCCAGGTTGTACAAGCGCTTGAGACTGCGGTAGAGCACGTCCGGGTAGGTGGACGGGTGATCCTTGGGCGGGATGACTTCCAGCAGCAGTTCATGGCCGCTGACGAGAGAGGCGTCGTACACCGCCTTGAGTTGCGCCTCCTGTTCCAGGCGCAGCATGGGCTCGTCGTCGGGGTGGTATTGCACCAGGCACTTGATGATCTGCTCCTGGGGCCAGGCGATCAGATTGCTGCCAATCGAACGGCCGTGCTCGAAGGCCAGCGGGCGCGAGTTCTGAACCTCAACCGGGCGCGCGACCCACCAGCCGCGACCGCTGGCGGCGTTGAGCGCGTCCTGGCCGAAGCGCTGGTCGGCCAACAGACCCACGTCGGCGTCAACGCCCTGCTCGGCGAGTTTGTGTTGCACACGTTCGATGGCTTGGATAAACAGCTGCTTGATATCGCTGATACGCGCCGGGTCCTGGCCACCGCGTTGCGCCAGGTCGACCAATTGCCAGCGGTGGTCAAACGCGAAGATAAACAGTTGCTTCCAGGCCTTGCGCGGCACGCTGACGCGATGCAGGCGCTGCAGGGTCACGTCCTGGTCGGGCCGGGTGATCGGCACCGGGCTGTTGAACAGATAATCCAGCTCGGCCGGGGTTGGCATCGCCGGGGCGCAGGCGTGGCGCGACACCACCAGGCCACCGCAGGCGTTGGCCAGTTGGCTGCAACGCTCATCGCTGGCGTCGTTGAGCCAACCACTGAGAAAGCCCGACATGAACGCATCACCAGCGCCCAGCACGTTAAGCACCTCCACGCGCACACCGGGGTAGATAGCGCCGTCTTCCAGGCGCGCAGGAATCGCCCCGTGAATCACCGTGCAGCCCTGCGGGCCGAGCTTGACGACCAACGTAGCCGGGGTGATTTCGCGCACGGTACGCAGCGCGGTGAGCAGGTCTTCACTGCCGCCGGCGATCAGGAATTCTTCTTCGGTGCCCACGATCAAGTCGAAACGCGGCAGGATCTTCTGCACATGCGCGCTGACCGTCTGGTCGGCGACAAAACGGGTTTCACCGTCGGCCTTGCCCGCCAAGCCCCACAGCACCGGGCGGTAGTCGATGTCCAGCACGCGCTTGACGTTGTGTTTGGCGGCGTAGTCCAGGGCCTGGATGCTGGCCTTGTACACGCTGTCGGTAGAAAAATGCGTGCCGGTGATCAGCAGCGCTTTGCTGGAGGCGATAAAGGCTTCGCTGATGTCCTCGGCGCGCAGGGCCATGTCGGCGCAGTTTTCGCGGTAAAACACCAAGGGGAAGGTTTCGCGGTCCTTGAGGCCCAGCAACACCAGGGCGGTGAGGCGTTCCGGGTCGACCTTGATGCCGCTGACGTCGCAACCTTCGCGGGCCAGGGATTCCACCAGGAAACGCCCCATATGGTCGTCGCCCACACGGCTGAGCATCGCCGACTTGAGCCCCAGCCGCGCGGTGCCGAAGGCGATATTGGCGGACGACCCGCCGAGGTACTTGGCGAAGCTGGACACGTCCTCAAGCCGCGCACCCACTTGCTGTGCGTAGAGGTCGACGCCCAGGCGCCCGAGGCAAATCAGATCCAATTGACGCCCACTGGCAAAACGAGTCTGGCCCATGCTGGCTCCTGTTATTTTTATCAGCCTGCGTTGTGCCGCCGTGGCGACGGCAAACGCTCTTGGTGGGAGCAGACTAGAACGTTCAGCGACGCCAATCAATATTTATTCCAGAATTATTTTTAGTGGAATATTTTTTCCAATAAGCCGGCATAATGGCACGCCAGCCGCCGTGCATCGTTTCAGCAGGCCACGGGGGCCGTGATGCCGGGGTATTTTTTTGCGCCTACCCTGTAGACTTGCGCCACCCATCAGCGCATCAGACGAACACGCCAGAAGGATTGCCCATGTCCCGCACCGATCCCGAGACCACCCTGGAAGCCCCCCTCGCCAGCCCTCCGATCAATGCCGAACGCCTGTTGCAGCTGATCACCGACGAATACGAAAGCCTGCCCCGCCAACTCAAGCGCATCGCCAGCTACATGAGCCAACAAAGCGACCGGATCATGGTCGACCGCATCAGCGACATCGCCCGCGAATGCGAAGTGCACCCTTCGGCCATCGTGCGGTTTTCCCAGCGATTCGGGTTCAGCGGGTTCAGCGAGATGCAGGCACTGTTTCGCGAGGCCTACACCCACAAGACCACGCCGGTGCAGAACTACCAGCAACGCATCCGCAGCATGATCGCCAATAAATCCCAGAAGGCCAGCGGCGGCGACCTGGCGCGCGAATGCGTCAACGCCACGCTGTCGGGCATCGAGCGCCTGGGGCTGGAACTGGATGACGTGGCGTTCGACAAGGCCGTGGACCTGGTGGTCAACGCCGACAATATCTATGTGGTTGGCGTGCGCCGCTCCTTTGCGGTGGCGGACTACCTGGTCTACAACCTGCAGCACACCAACAAACGCATTCACCTGATCTCTGGCCTGGGCGGCAGCTACCGCGAACAGATGCGCAGCGTGCGCGCCAATGACCTGGTGATCGCCATCAGCTTCACGCCCTACGGCAAAGAAACCCAGCACTGCCTGCGCATCGCCCAGCATCACCAGGCCAAGACCCTGATCATCACCGACAGCAACCTGTCGCCCCTGGCCAAGCGGGCGAATGCGGTGCTGTTGGTGAACGAAGGCTCGTCGTTTGCCTTCCGCTCGTTGAGCGCCACCCTGTGCCTGTGCCAGGCGTTATTTATTGCGGTGGCGTACCGGTTGGAGTTGAAGGTGGATGAGATCCACGAGCAAGTCGGGTTCGACGACTGACTAAATGGACCGCGCGGGGCTCGGGGTCAGTGCATGAAGATCGCGATCAGGATGATCACTGGGATCGGCACGCCGAGGAACCACAGAAGTAATGAACGCATGATGCTCTCCTTGAATGAATGGGCCTTGAATTAACGAACGTAGGTTTCGGTGTCGACGTACACCACCGCATCGCGACGACGACCGCCGAAGGTGGCAGCGAAGCTGGCGAAGAACGCACCGATCAACAAGGCGATGAACATCCACAGCGCGGTCCAGGCCGCGACTTTGGCGGCGGTGTCGGCGGCCTGTTTGGCTTTGAGCTTGGCGTCTTCGACGGCTTTACGGGCGTCGCCGTAGACCTTGTCGATACGCGCTTCGGCGTCGGCCTGGCTGAGGTTGGTGCGTTGGCTGATCAACTGCGCCAGGTAGGCGCGGTCTTCAGCGGCGAGTTGGCCATCGTGGCTGAGGGTGCGCGCAAAGATCCGCGCGACCACGCCATGGGCGGCGTCATCGCTGACGGCAACGGGGCGGTCATCGCGGAACAAGCTGTCGACGTAATAACCGAAGTCGTCGCCCTTCACGCCCTGCGTCGCAGTACCGGCGGCCTGGGCCGCACCCGAGGCCACGCTGGCCCCGGCTTGCACGCCGCCGCCGACCACACTGCTGACCGAGCCGACCACCAGGGTCGCCGTCACCAGCGTGGCCACCGCCCAGGCCAGGAAACCATGGGCGGTGTCGCGAAAATACACCTCATCGCCATGCATATTGGCCCACTTCACGCGCAAGCGGCCGGCGATGTAACCGCCCAGCCCGGACGCCACGATCTGGGTAAACGCCAGCCAAACAATGGTGGAAATGCCCAGCCCCTTGGCGCTGATACCGCTGCCGGCCCACGGCGATACCGCCGAAAAGCCCAGGCCGAAGCCCAGCAATACCAGGATCAGGGACAATGCGGCCGCCGCAGCGGCCCCGGCAAAAATCGCCCCCCAGGAAACCCCGGAGCGCGTGCTCGATTCTTGCAGCATGGAGGAGGATGTGATCATTGTTGTTGTGCTCCTGGCAGAAAAGGGTGTTACCCACTCCAAATTGCAGGCGCCGTGCCAGTCGGCAAATAAAATAAAACCTTTACATTTCAACCACCTAACTAAATTGAACTTACCCGAACCATGCAACTTGCAATAAATGACAGCGTGAGGCGGGCGTAATGCATTCCCACGCCCAGCCCCGCGTGGGCGAGAACGGGCGCGCGATTGAACGGCGGCGGTTCTGCAAAACATGAAGTTTTATTTAGGAAGCGTTCAGGCATTTGTTGGCAAAATAGCCGCACTTCAGTGTGAATCGCTCACCAGGTAATCCTATGACCCGCATTTTGACCATCGAGGATGACGCTGTAACGGCTCGCGAGATCGTCGCCGAGCTGAGTAGCCATGGACTGGACGTAGACTGGGTGGACAACGGCCGCGAAGGCCTGGTCCGTGCCGTGAGTGGGGATTACGACTTGATCACCCTCGACCGCATGCTCCCGGAATTGGATGGCCTGGCCATCGTCACCACCCTGCGCACCATTGGTGTGTCCACGCCAATCCTGATGATCAGCGCCCTCTCTGATGTGGACGAACGCGTGCGCGGCCTGCGCGCCGGCGGTGATGACTATCTGACCAAGCCGTTTGCCTCCGATGAAATGGCCGCGCGCGTCGAAGTGCTGCTGCGGCGCAAAAGCACGGTCAAGGAATTTGAAACCGCGCTGCGCGTGGCCGACCTGGAGCTCAACCTGATCAGCCGCGAAGCCAGCCGCGCCGATCAGCCCCTGAGCCTGTTGCCCACCGAATACAAATTGCTCGAATTCCTGATGCGCAACACCGGGCAGATCCTGTCGCGAATGATGATTTTCGAGGAAGTCTGGGGCTATCACTTCGACCCCGGCACCAACCTGATCGACGTGCATATCGGTCGCCTGCGCAAGAAAATCGATCCCCCGGGCCTCACGCCGCTGATCCGCACGGTACGAGGTTCGGGTTATGTCATTGCTGAACCCCTCTAAAGGCTGGCGTTCTTCCAGCAGCCGTTTGCTGGCGCTGTACAGTTCGCTGTTCGTGGCCTGGAGTTGCATCCTCATGGGGGTGCTGTATTTCGAGGTGTCCGGTTACCTGAGTGATCTGTCGCGCCATTCGCTGATGCAGCGCCAGCACCTCTTCCAGCGTTTTGACGGTGAAGAGCTGGTGGAAGCGTTGACCACCAGCATGACCTTCGACATGAAGGGCGTAGACGCCTACGGCCTGTTCGACGAGCAATTCCACCCGCTGAGTGGGCCGATCCGCGCGATCCCGCCCGACCTGCCCCTGGACGGCAAGATCCACCCGCTGAGCAACTGTGTCGACTCCGACGACCCCAAGCTGCCCAAGGACAGCTGCGATGCCGTGGCGACCCACACCGACGACGGCCGCTGGCTGGTGCTGGTGCGCGCCAACGGTTCGCTGTTCGGCGTGACGCGGATTATCTGGCACGCGTTGTTGTGGGCGCTGTCGTTGACGATTATCCCAGGCGCGGCCGGCTGGCATTTGCTACGTCGCAGGCCGTTACGGCGTATCCGTGGGATCCAGGCCAGTGCCGAGGCCATCGTCGCCGGCGACCTCACCCACCGCCTGCCGCTGTCCAATCGGCGTGACGAACTGGACATGCTCGCGGCCATCGTCAACGCGATGCTCGACCGCATCGAGAAGCTGATGAACGAGGTCAAGGGCGTGTGTGACAACATCGCCCATGACCTGCGCACCCCGCTCACCCGCCTGCGGGCGCAGCTCTACCGCATCCGGCAAGAGGCCGATCAGGGTTGCGGCTACGCGCTGAAACTGGACGACGCGATTGCCGAGACCGACACCCTGATGGCACGCTTTCGCGGGCTGTTGCGCATCTCCGAACTGGAAGACCACCAGCGCCGTTCCGGTTTCCTGGTCATGGACCCGCTGCCACTGCTGCGCGAATTGCACGACTTCTACCTGCCGCTGGCCGAAGAAGGTGAATTGCAGCTGCGCCTGGAAACCCCGGAGTCCCTGCCGTGGATCACCGGCGATCGCGCACTGCTGTTCGAAGCCCTGTCCAACCTGCTGAGCAACTCGATCAAGTTCAGCCCGGCGGGCGGTACGGTGATTTTGCGCGGGGTCAACGATGCCGGCAGCACCCGCATCGAAGTGCACGATTCCGGGCCGGGCATACCGGTAGCGGAACGCGCGGCGGTGTTCCAACGGTTTTACCGCGTGGATGAAAGTGACCAGCAAGGCGGGTTCGGATTGGGCTTGTCGATCGTGGCGGCGATCATCAACCTGCATGGGTTCAGGCTGGAGGTGGGCAGCAGTCAGCAAGGCGGCGCACGCTTGGTGCTGGAGTGCCGCCAGCAACTGATGCCCGAAGCCTGATCGATAAGCCGGCGAGGTCCAAATGTTGGAAGCGGCTTGCCCCCTCCCACATGCGTCCGGCATTGCCGGCTAGAGCGAGTCAGGCCGGGAAGTTCGCGCGCAGCGCCTCAAGCCCACCCTGGTAGACGCCAGTAAACAGCTCTTGCGCCGCCTCCTCCGTAATATCCGCCGTCGGGGTAAACACACCGGACCAGGCCACCTTCGCCGACGTGTCGGTCAACGCCTCGACCTGCAACGTCGCCAGGTACGCACTCACCGGAAATGGCGACGCTTCAATGGTGTAGCTGTAGGTACGCGCCACATTATCGAAGGTCTGCAAACGCTCGACGATCGCACCGCCGTCAGCGGTGGTCAGGTGACGCAGGCGGCCGCCTTCGCCAGGTTCGCTCTTGGCGATCAAGGGTAGCCAGTCCGGCAGGCTGTTGAAGCCGCCCACTAATTGCCAGACCGTGTCGGCCGATACCGGGATTTCAATCACTGCAAATGCTGTTGGCACGGTAAATCTCCAAACGTCATGGGAAAACGTTGCCCAGCCTGCCACGCCATGGCCTTCAATGCATCAATTCCCGCAACTGATCGACCCGCTCGGCACCCTATGCCCCTGCCCCAGCGGCCCAAGCGCTCACTTTGAAATGCAGCTAAAAAGTGGGAGGGGGCTTGCTCCCGATTGCAGTGGGTCAGTCAACCGATGCAGTGACTGACCCACCGCCATCGGGAGCAAGTCGAATCGTCGCACCGCCCCTCCCACAGGTCGATCTTCACTTGGCTCGGGATCAGTTCTTGTAGTCGGTATCCGTGCGTTCCAATTGGCGAATCAGCGCATTCCAATGCCTCGCCACGCCGGGGCCTTCGCCGCTGCTGTGGGCCTTGGCCTGTTCTTCCACCTTCGCCACCACCGCCTGCGGCGGGAACACCAACTCCGCGTTGCCGGCCGCCTGGGCCGCGATCTGGATATTGCATGCGCGCTCCAGACTTTGCAGTTGCTGGAACGCATGCTCGACGCTGATACCCGCCGTCAACAAGCCGTGGTTACGCAGGATCATCACGCTCTTGTCGCCCAGATCCGCCACCAGCCGCTCACGTTCGTCCAGGTCGAGGGCGATGCCTTCATAGCCGTGGTACGCCACGCGCCCGGAGAAGGCGATGGAATGCTGGGAGATCGGCAGCAAACCGTCCTTTTGCGCCGACACCGCAATGCCGTCGCGGGTATGGGTGTGCAACACCGCTTGCAGATCAGGCCGCGCACCGTGGATGGCGCTGTGGATCACATAGCCGGCGTAGTTGATGCCCAGGCCGGTGGGGTCGTCGACGAGTGTGCCGTCAAGATCGACCTTGACCAGGTTGGAGGCGTTGATTTCATCGAACAACAGCCCGAAGGCATTGATCAGGAAATGTTCCTGCGGGCCCGGCACGCGGGCGGAGAAGTGCGTGTAGATGTGGTCGGTCCACTTGTACAGCGCCGCCAGGCGGTAGGCGGCGGCCAGTTTGACGCGCACCTCCCACTCCTCTGGCGTAACGCGTTGGCGGACGGTGCTGGAAACGTTGGAAATCGAGGTGACGCTGCTCATGGCAAAACTTCCTGGATGGCCTTAAGGTCTTCCAGGCAAGCCTAGGGGTTTGCAAAAAATAATAAAAAGCACATTTTAATCTAAGCTAATTATTATTTTTTTCATATCAAGCTGCATCCTCGATCTTCTGCAAAGAGGCTGCGACCCACTGGCCGAACGCATCCACCGGCCCTTGCAGGTTGCCCAGAAAATGCGGGTAGATCAGCCACAGGTTCATCACCGGCTTGAAGTCCTTGAGCGGCATCACCGCCAAGTGTTCGCGGTGCGCGCTGCGTTCCAGCAACGGGCGCGGCACCAGGCCCAGGCCCAGGCCATCGGCGACCAGGCCCAGTTGCAGCTCGGTGCCGAAGGTTTCCAGGTTGACCCGCAACGCCAGGCCCTGGTCGGACAAGGTGCGCTGCAAACCGGCACGGAACCCACAGCCGTCCGGGTTGAGGACCCAACCGTTCTGGTACACATCCGCCAGCTTGCACGGTTTTTTCGGCAGTTGCGCCTTGGCACACACCACCACCAGTTCCATCTTGCCGATGGACTCGCCGACGATGTTGTCCGGGAAGATCTTGCCGGCCGGGAACAACGCCGCCGCCGCATCCAGCTCGCCGCGCTCGATCTTGCCCACCAACTGGCTACCCCAGCCGGTGGCGACCTGCGCGCGCAGCTCAGGGTATTCGCTGCGCAGGTGCTTGAGCGCATCCAACAGCACCACATCGCCGATGGTCTGCGGCACGCCCAGGCGCAACAGGCCGGTGGGCGGTGCGTCGGTGGCCACCAGTTCGCGCAGGGCGTCCATCTCGCGCAGGATCAAGCGGCATTGTTCATACACACGGGTGCCGATCAAGGTGGGCTTCAAGGGTTTGGTGTTGCGGTCGAACAACTCCACCCCCAGCGCCTGCTCGAAGTTCTGCACGCGGCGGGTGATGGCCGGCTGGGTCAATTGCAACGACTCGGCGGCATGGCTGATGGACTGGCAACGAATCACTTCGACAAAGGCATCGATATCGTCAATTTTCATTTGGGCCGCACATAGAGAACAGTCATTAAGATGTGTGCGAAGCATAGTTGCGCGAACGGCATCTGGATAGCTCGGCCTGTGATCGATAACGTCTAAGCCTAGTCTGCCCGGTTCTAAATTACCTTCAGCTATAAGCTAATCATTAAAAAATAGCATATTAAATATAAACATTATGCTTAGATAAACCCATCACCACCGACCACTCACTGGAAGCGCCATGACCCAGGCCCGACACCCCGAGAGACTCAGAGCCTTTATAGGCGCCCTGGCGGAACTGATCGACGGCAACCCACGCGAAGGCGACCTGCTGCACCGTGGCGGCAAGCTCCTGGCGCAACTGGTCAGCCATGACGACTGGCTGCCCGACGAATTTGCCCAGCCCGATCCCGAGCGCTACCAGCAGTTTTTACTGCACGCCGACTCGCGCCAGCGCTTCAGCGTGGTCAGTTTTGTATGGGGGCCTGGGCAAAGCACGCCGATTCATGACCATCGGATATGGGGGCTGATCGGCATGTTGCGCGGCGCGGAATTGTCCCAAGGCTTTGAACGCGCGCCCGATGGCCGCCTGGTCGCCGAAGGCAAGCCGATTGAACTGGTGCCAGGCCAGGTGGAAGCCGTATCGCCCAAGGTCGGTGATATCCATCAGGTCAGCAACGCGCACAGTGACCAAGTGTCGATCAGCATTCATGTGTACGGCGCCAATATCGGTGCGGTACGCCGCGCGGTGTACCAGCCCGACGGCAGCGAAAAACTGTTTATTTCCGGTTACTCCAACGCCTTTCTCCCGAACATCTGGGATTTGTCCAAAGAAAAGAGCCCTGCCCTATGAGCACACCGACCCGCAGCTTCTCGCAGATTCGCCAGGCCCTGTTGGCGCGTGAGGAAATCGCCCTGATTGATGTACGCGAAGAAGCGCCCTTCGCCCAAGCCCACCCGTTGTTCGCGGCAAACATCCCCTTGTCCAAGCTGGAACTGGAGGTGTATTCGCGCATTCCACGGCGCGATACCCAGGTGACCGTCTACGACAACGGCGAAGGCTTGGCCAGCCGCGCCGCCGAGCGCCTGCTTGCACTGGGCTACACCCAGGTGAGCCTGCTTGAAGGTGGCCTCGACGGTTGGCGCAGCGCCGGCGGTGAGCTGTTTATCGATGTGAACGTGCCCAGCAAAGCCTTTGGCGAACTGGTGGAGAGCGAGCGCCACACGCCGTCGCTGGCCGCCGAAGAGGTACAGGCCCTGCTCGACAGCCAGGCCGATGTGGTGGTGCTCGACGCTCGCCGTTTCGACGAATACCAGACCATGAGCATCCCCACCAGCATCAGCGTGCCCGGTGCCGAGCTGGTGCTGCGCGCCCGGACACTCGCGCCCGACCCGGCCACCCGCATCATCGTCAACTGCGCCGGGCGTACCCGCAGCATTATCGGCACTCAATCACTGATCAATGCCGGCGTGGCCAACCCCGTTTCAGCGCTGCGCAACGGCACCATCGGCTGGACCCTGGCCGGGCAGACACTTGCCCATGGCCAGGCGCGCCGCTTTGCCCCGACCGCAGAAGAACACCGCCACATTGCCGCCCAAGATGCGCGCCGCGTCGCCGACAAGGCCGGCGTCGGCCGCGCCACCCTGGCGGATCTGCAACGCTGGCAGCAGGAAACGACCCGCACCACCTACCTGTTCGATGTGCGCACCCCGGAAGAATTCGAAGCCGGCCACCTGCCGGGCGCGCGCTCCACCCCGGGCGGCCAGTTGGTGCAGGAAACCGACCACGTCGCCAGCGTGCGCGGCGCGCGGCTGGTGCTGGCCGATGATGACGGCGTGCGCGCCAACATGTCGGCGTCCTGGCTCGCGCAGTTGGGTTGGGCGGTACACGTGCTGGATGATTTGCAACCCGCGCACTTCAGTGAGAAAGGTGCCTGGGTCGCCCCGGTACCCGTCCCACCCCAAGCCGAACTGATCAGCCCGCACACCCTCGCCGACTGGCTGGGCCATGGCGATACCGTGGTGCTGGACTTCACCGCCAGCGCCAACTATGTCAAGCGCCATATCCCCGGTGCCTGGTGGGTGTTGCGCGCGCAACTGCCCCAGGCCCTGGCCAAGGTGCCCGCCACCGAGCGCTATGTATTGACCTGCGGCAGCAGCCAACTGGCGCGCCTGGCGGTGGCCGAAGTCGAGGCCCTCACCGGCAAACAAGTGTTCCTGCTGCAAGGCGGCACGGCGGCGTGGATCAACGCGCAACTGCCGCTGCAAGAAGGTGAAACCCACCTGGCCTCGCCGCGCATCGACCGCTATCGCCGCCCCTATGAAGGCACCGACAACCCCAAGGAAGCCATGCAGGCCTACCTGGATTGGGAGTTCGGCCTGGTCGACCAGTTGGCCCGCGACGGCACCCACGGCTTTTATGTGATCTGACCTGTCTTCCCGCCTGCACCTGACCGGTGCAGGCCGCACCGACCCCTTTCCCGGCGGAGGTAACCACACCTTTCAATATCTGCCTGGAGCCTATCGCCCATGACATTCGCCACGCCCTTCAAACGCCTGCTATTGAGCGCCGCCCTGGCCGTCGGCCTGGCGACCACCGCCCACGCCGCCGACCTGCAACCGTTGCGGGTGGCCAATCAGAAATCCACGATCAAGGCACTGCTGGAAGCCTCAGGCGAAACCAACAATGTGCCCTACACCATCCAGTGGTCGGAATTCCCCTTCCGCCTCGCCGCTGGGCGAAGCCCTGAATGCCGGCGCGGTGGATGTGGGTGCCCTGGGCGATGCGCCGTACGTGTTCGCCCTGGGTGCCGGTGCCGCGCTCAAGGTGGTGCGCATCATCCACGCCGAAGGCCCGCAACACCACGGCACTGGTGGTGCCCAAGGACTCGCCGATCAAGACGGCGGCCGATCTCAAGGGCAAGAAGATCGTCACCGGGCGCGGCTCCATCGGGCATTACCTGGCGATCAAAGCGTTGGCCGACGCCGGCCTGACCAGCCAGGACGTGCAATTCATCTTCCTGCTGCCCGCCGAGTCCCGCCTGGTGCTGGATAACGGCACCGTCGATGCCTGGGCCACCTGGGACCCCTACACCACCGTGGTCACCTCGCAAAGCCATGCGCGGGTACTGGTCAGCGGCAAGCAGTTGCTGAGCAATCACCTGTACTTCGCCGCCACCAGCCAAGCCATCGCCGACAAGCGCCCGCAACTGGAGGACTTCGTCGCCCGCGTCGATCGCGCCTATGCCTGGGCCAACACCCACCCCGAGGAATACGCCGCCGCCCAGGCAAAAATCACCGGCCTGCCGTTGGCGGTGCACATCGAAGTGGCCAAGGACACCCATCTATCTCCGGTCGCGATTGACGACAGCGTGATCCGTGGCCTGCAAGCCACCGCCGACACCTACCAGAAAGAGGGCCTGCTGCCGCGCCACATCGACGTGTCCCAGGGCTTCGACAAGCGCTTTAACGCCACGCGTACCCCCAACGATCAAGCCTCGCGCTGAAGGAGCAGAACATGAGCCAGCCACATCCATCCACACCACGGCATTTGAAACTGGGGGCCATGGTGCATGGCGTCGGCCACGGCTGGGGCGAATGGCGCCACCTGCAGGCGCAACCAAATGCCAGCACCCATTTTGCGTTCTACAAGCAGCAGACCGAGTTGGCCGAAGCCGCCAAATTTGACTTTGTGTTCATCGCCGACAGCCTGCATATCCATGCCAAATCCAGCCCGCATTACCTCAACCGTTTCGAGCCGCTGACCATTCTGTCGGCATTGGCCGCGCTGACGACGAATATCGGCCTGGTCGCCACCGTGACCGTCAGCTACACCGAGCCCTACCAAGTGGCGCGCCAGTTTGCCTCCCTGGACCATATCAGCGGCGGCCGCGCCGGTTGGAACGTGGTGACCTCCTGGCTCAGCGGCACCGCCGATAACTTCGGTAAAGCCCAACACCCACCCCATGCCGTGCGCTATCGCATCGCCAAGGAACACCTGAATGTGGTCAAGGGCCTGTGGGACTCCTGGGAAGACGACGCCTTCACCTATAACAAGCACAGCGGCGAATTTTTCACCCCGCACAAGCTGCATGCGTTGAACCATAAGGGCGAGTTTTTCTCGGTTAAAGGGCCGTTGAATATCGCCCGTTCTGCGCCAGGGCCAGCCGGCCATTTTCCAGGCCGGCACCTCGGAGGACGGGCGCAACTTCGCCGCCGAAAACGCCGACGCGATCTTTGTGCATGTGGAGAGCATCGAGGAAGGCCTGGCCTACACGCAGGACCTCAAGCGCCGCGCCAAAGGCTTTGGCCGCGACGTGAACAGCCTGTCGATTCTGCCCGGCATTCGCCCGATTGTCGGCCGCGACGCCGCTGAAGTGGAAAGCCGCTATCAGCAAGCCGTGGACCTGGTCACCGTGGAAGACGCCATCGTCGCCCTCGGCCGCCCGTTCAACGACCACGACTTCAGCCAATACCCCTTGGACGAACCCTTCCCGGAACTCGGTGACCTGGGCTCCAACAGCCAGAAAGGCGGGTCCGATCGCATCAAGCAACTGGCGCGCGACGAAGGCCTGACCCTGCGCGAAGTGGCCTTGCGTTTCTCGCGGCCCAAGCGCGATTTTGTCGGCACCCCGGAGCAGGTCGCCGATGCGATCCAGGCGTGGTTCGAGGCCGGCGCCAGCGATGGTTTCATCATCAATTCGGTGCTGCCGGACGGTTTGCAGTACTTCACCGAATGGGTGGTGCCGGTGTTGCAACAGCGTGGCCTGTTCCGCAGCGAATACAGCGGCCAGACCCTGCGCGACAACCTCGGCCTGGCAGTGCCGGCCAATCGCTACAGCGTCGTCCACGCCCCGCAAACGGCATTGGCTTGAACAATGCCCCTGCCCTTCTCTCGACCGAGTACTTGCTATGACCCAACCGTCCTTACGCTCCGTGGAAGTCGCGCACTTCGACGCCCTGCTCGAACGTCTCACCCTTGAGCTGGCCGACACCGCGCCGCAGTACGATGAAAGCGGCGCCTTCCCCCATGCCAATTTCCAAACGGTTGCACGAGCACGGCCTGCTCGCCCTGACGGTGCCCAAGGCCTTGGGCGGCAGTGGGGCCAGCCTGCCCCAGGCACGCAGGGCGATCAGCGCAATTGCCAAGGGCGAGCCGTCCACGGCGTTGATCCTGGTGATGCAATACCTGCAACACACGCGCCTGCAAGACAGCAAGAGCTGGCCTGCGCACCTGCGTACCCAAGTGGCGACGCAAGCGGTACGCAACGGCGCGCTGATCAACGCGTTGCGCGTCGAGCCCGACCTCGGCACCCCGGCCCGTGGCGGCCTGCCGGCAACCACCGCCGTGCGCACGGCCGAGGGCTGGCGGATCAGCGGGCGCAAGATCTACTCCACCGGCAGCCATGGCCTCAGCTGGTTCAGCGTCTGGGCGCGCAGCGACGACGCCGACCCGCTGGTGGGCACCTGGCTGGTGCCCAAGGACAGCCCCGGCATCCGCATCATCGACACCTGGGACCACCTGGGCATGCGCGCCACCTGCAGCCATGACGTGGTGCTCGACAACGTGCTGGTGCCGCTGGATCACGCAGTCAGCGTCAGCCCCTGGAGCGCGCCGCAACCCGAGCTGGATGCCGAAGGCTTGCTGTGGATGTCGGTGTTGCTGTCCTCGGTGTATGACGCCGTGGCCCAGGCCGCGCGCGACTGGCTGGTGAACTGGCTGGAAGAGCGCCAGCCGTCCAACCTGGGTGCCGCGCTGTCGACCCTGCCGCGCTTCCAGGAAACCGTTGGGCATATCGACACCCTGCTGTTTGCCAACCGCAGCCTGCTCGACGCCGCCGCCGAAGGCCATACCCCGGCGGCCCATGCGGCGCAGTTGAAGTACCTGGTGACCCATAACGCCATTCGCGCGGTGGAGCTGGCCATCGAGGCCTCGGGCAACCCCGGCCTGTCGCGCCACAGCCCGTTGCAGCGGCACTACCGCGACGTACTGTGCAGCCGCGTGCATACCCCACAGAACGACGCCGTGCTGCAAGGCGTCGGCAAAGCCGTGTTCGCCCAACGCCAGAAGGTACGCGCATGGAGTCAGGTGATTATCGCCAGCCAACTGGACGAGGACTTCAACCAGGTGATCCGCGAACGCCTGGCGTCGCTGCATCCCCAGGCCCAGGTAATCGGCGTGCCCATCGGGGTACCGAGCGACCTGCCGCCCCACGCGAATATCCTGCTGCTGCGCCCGATCAACGTGCGCGGCTACACCGCCCCAAACACCCCACCACCGGGCTGGCCCTACGGCGCGCAATGGGTGCATCTGGTTTCATCGGGCATCGACTTCTATCCGCAATGGCTGTTCAACGGCCCGCCGGTCACCACCTCGCGCGGCAGCGCCGCCGACAACCTGGCCGAATTCGCCCTGGCGGCGATTTTTGCCGCATCCAAGCACCTGCCGGACATTTGGGTGAAAGACTCACACTGGAATTTCACCCCATTGCGCCCACTCAAGGGCACCACGTTGGGCCTCTTGGGTTTTGGCGCGATTGGTGAGCGCCTGGCGCACAAGGCCCAGGCATTGGGCATCAAGGTGATAGCGCTGCGGCACAGCCAGGCGCCTTTGCGCCAGGCGTGGAAGCCGCCAGAGACATCCACGATCTGTTCGCCCGCGCCGACCACCTGGTGCTGGCGGCGCCGTTGAACGAGGCCACCCGCAACATCGTCGACCGCGACGTATTGGCCGGCGCCAAGCCAGGGCTGCACCTGATCAACATCGCGCGCGGCGGGCTGCTGGATCAGGAGGCGCTGCTCGAAGCACTGGACAACGGCCGGATCGGCCTCGCCTCACTGGACGTGACCGAGCCGGAACCCTTGCCGGACGGGCACCCGCTGTACAGCCACCCACGGGTGCGTGTGTCGCCACACACATCGGCGATTTCAACCAACAGCCGGCAGGAGATCGCGGATACGTTTTTGGCCAACCTGCACCGCTACCTCCGTGGCCAGGCCCTGGAGAACCTCGTCACTGCGCCGCTCAACAGCCGCTAGCCAGGCGCTCGCGCAGAAACGCCACCAGCGCCTGTACCGGTCGCGAACTCTGCCGGTGCTGGGGATACACCGCCGACAAGGTCAGGGCCTCAGGCGCAAAATCTTCGAGAATCGTGACCAGGCGACCGTCCTTCAACGCATCGCCGACGATAAAGGTGGGCAAGTACGTGACACCTAAGCCGGCAATGGCGGTGTCACGCAGCAGATCGCCGTTGTTCACGCGCATGCGACCGCTGACATTCAGCGCCTGCAGCTTGCCTTTGAAGCGCCACTGCACCTGGCGACCATGACCATAGGGCAGGCAGTCATGCTCGGCGAGGTCTTCAGGTTTTTGCGGCGTGCCACGCAGCGCCAGGTACCCGGGGCTGGCGCAGTAGACGCGTTCGATACTGGCAATACGGCGGGCAATCAGGGTGGAATCTTCCAGGATGCCGATACGCAGCACCAGGTCGTAACCCTCGCCGATCAGGTCCACCGGGCGGTCGCTGAGGTCGACTTCCACCGACACTTGCGGGTGGCGCTGCAGGAACAACGGCAACAGGCAGCCCAGGTGCGCCATGGCGAACGACAACGGCGCGCTCAGCCGAATGGTGCCGCGCGGTTCGCTGTTCTGGCCGGCGATACCCTGCTCCACCTGTTCGACTTCACCGAGCAGGCGCAAGGCCGACTCGTAGTAACTCTGCCCCAGCGGCGTGATATCCAGGCGACGTGTGGAGCGGTTGAGCAGACGTACGCCGAGGCGGTCTTCCAGCTGGATCAGGCGGCGACTGACGAACTGCTTGGACAGGCCCAGTTGCTCGGCGGCAGCGGTGAAACTGCCGGACTCCATGACCTGGCAGAACAGACGCATGTCTTCGAAGGGGTTCATTGTCGCTTCTCGGTGGACATTTATTGGATTTATAACTGGATAGTCGCAACACCACAAATCAAATGTGGGAGGGAGCTTGCTCCCGATAGCGGTGGGTCAGTCTCAGCATCAATGACTGATACACCGTTATCGGGAGCAAGTCGAATCGTCGCACCGCCCCTCCCACAAGGGACTGCCTACAGCTCTGAGACCGAATTACTTGGCAGTCAAC
Source organism: Pseudomonas sp. S3_A03 (assembly GCF_054668275.1). NCBI lineage: Bacteria > Pseudomonadati > Pseudomonadota > Gammaproteobacteria > Pseudomonadales > Pseudomonadaceae > Pseudomonas > Pseudomonas sp. S3_A03. The sequence goes on along the minus strand of NZ_CP162753.1, from coordinate 690,379 downwards.
GCCGAGTAGCTGTTCATCAGGTTGCGGTAGTTGGGGATGCGCGGCGACAGCAGGTTGGCCAGGCCTTCCATGTCGTTGCGCCAGTCAACTTGCAGCTCGCAGGCCACGGCGAACCAGTTGACCAGTTGCGCACCGGCAGCGGTCATGCGCGCCCAGGCGGCTTGTTGCACGGTTTCGTTGAAAGTGCCGGAAGCGTCGGTGACCACGAACACTTCAAAGCCTTCGGCGAGGGCGCACAGGGTTGGGAACGCTACGCATACGTCGGTCACTACACCGGCGATGATGATCTGCTTGCGGCCGGTGGCTTTTACCGCCTTGACGAAATCTTCGTTGTCCCAAGCATTAATCTGGCCAGGACGGGCAATGTACGGCGCGTCCGGGAACAGCTCTTTCAACTCGGGAACCAACGGGCCGTTGGGGCCGCTCTCAAAGCTGGTGGTGAGGATGGTCGGCAATTTGAAGAACTTGGCCACGTCGGCCAGGGCCAACACGTTGTTCTTGAATTCGTTGGGGAGAAATCCTGTACCAGGGAGATCAGGCCAGTCTGGTGATCGACCAACAGTACGACGGCATCGTCTTTGTTCAAGCGCTTGTAAGTCATGGGTTAACTCCTTCGTGGGTTTTTAATAGTCAGAACGCAAAGCATGAGCAGCCAAACGCACCCCAGAAGCCCTGGAAGTCGCTGACCGGCACACTGGAAAGGCGGGCTTTTTCATGGCCGTGGGCATGCACGCCGCAGGGGCCACTGCATTGGTGTACTTGAGCTTGCAAAGGTGAACTGGGGCGCCAGTGGCCCGGCACCTTGGCCACCGGCGACCAGTCGGGCAGCACCGGCACGCGCGGCGGTGCGTAATCTTCGAAGTCGCCGGCGCCGTACACCACGTTGCCGCCGACCACGGTCAGTACCGATTCAATCCACTTGATGGCTTCTTCATCGACGCTGAAAAAATCCGCCGACAGCGCCGCAACGTCCGCCAATTGGCCGACCTTGATCTGGCCTTTCTTGCCCTGCTCGGACGAGAACCAGGCGCTGCCGTGGGTGAACAGCTCCAGCGCGGTGAGGCGCGGCAGGCCTTCGGCGTGCAGTTCCAGGCCACCGACGGTGCGCCCGCTGACCATCCAGTACAGCGAGGTCCATGGGTTGTAGCTCGACACTCGCGTGGCGTCGGTGCCCGCGCCTACCGGCACACCCTCGGCGAGCATGCGCTTGATCGGCGGCGTGGCCTCGGCGGCCTTGGCGCCGTAGCGCTCCACAAAATATTCGCCCTGGAACGCCATGCGGTCCTGGATCGCAATACCGCCGCCCAGGGCACGTACGCGCTCGATGTTTTGCGGCGTGATGGTTTCGGCGTGGTCGAAGAACCACGGCAGGCCATTGAACGGGATGTCGCGGTTGACCTTCTCGAACACGTCGAGCATGCGCGAGATGGATTCGTCGTACGTGGCATGCAGACGGAACGGCCAACGTTGCTCCACCAAGTGGCGCACCACCGGCTCCAGTTCCTGCTCCATGGTCAATGGCAGGTCCGGGCGCGGTTCGAGGAAGTCTTCAAAGTCCGCCGCCGAAAACACCAGCATCTCGCCCGCGCCGTTGTGACGCAGGTAGTCGTCGCCCTGGTGCAGGGTGACGCTGCCGGTCCAGTTCTTGAAGTCGCTGAGTTCTTCCTTGGGCTTTTGAGTGAACAGGTTGTAGGCGATGCGCACCGTCAGTTGTTCGTCCTTGGCCAGTTGCTCGATCACCGCGTAGTCATCGGGGTAGTTCTGGAAACCACCGCCGGCGTCGATAGCGCTGGTGAGGCCCAGGCGATTGAGTTCGCGCATGAACTGTCGGGTCGAGTTGACCTGATATTCCAGCGGCAGTTTCGGGCCCTTGGCCAGGGTCGAATACAGAATCATCGCGTTGGGCCGCGCCACCAGCATGCCGGTGGGGTTGCCATTGCTGTCGCGCACGATCTCGCCGCCCGGCGGGTTCGGCGTGTCCTTGGTGTAGCCGGCCACACGCAGGGCGGCACGGTTGAGCAAGGCACGGTCGTACAGGTGCAATACGAACACCGGGGTGTCCGGGGCGGCCTGGTTGAGTTCCTCCAGGGTGGGCATGCGCTTTTCGGCGAACTGGAATTCGTTCCAGCCGCCGACCACGCGCACCCATTGTGGCGTAGGGGTGCGGTCGGCCTGGTCCTTGAGCATGCGCAAGGCATCGGCCAGGGATGGCACGCCTTCCCAGCGCAGTTCGAGGTTGTAGTTCAAGCCGCCACGGATGAGGTGCAGGTGGGAGTCATTGAGCCCCGGGATGACGGTGCGACCCTTGAGGTCGATCACCTGGGTGCCGCTCCCCTTCAGGGCCATGGCTTCACCGTCGGTACCGACCGCAACGAAGCGGCCCTGGCGGATGGCGACGGCCGTCGCGCGCGGGTTTTCACGGTCCACGGTGTGGAATTGGCCATTGAACAGAATCAGATCGGCGTTCATAGGGTTTCCTTTACAGAGGCTTCGAGCCAGGGAGCGAACAGGCGGGTGGCGGCCGGCATCAGCAGGTAGACCACCAGCAGGACGATGGTCAGGGTGACCAGGAAGGTCGAGACCACGTAGTTGGACAGGAACGGGTGCAACCGCAGGATCGGGCCCCAGATAAAGGGCAGCAGCAGGGTTTGCGGCAGAATCACACACAGGCTGACCACCGCCTGCTTCCAACGCGGCGGCTTGGCCGCACTGTCGGCCAGGGGCGAGAACCAGAACTCATTGGCCGCGCCGATTTCGGTGTTGTCGCCGTCGGCCAGCATGGGCGAGGCTTCGGCGATCAGGGTGTTACGTTCGGCGGAGTCGAGCCAGGTTTGCAGGTCATGGGTGGAGCGGTAGCGCAATACGCAGGTGAACAGCGTCAGGCCGTTCTGCCGGCTGCGTACCACATCCACGCCGAGGTGGCCGGGACGCTCGCCGGCGATACGCACGATGCGGCGTAGCCAGGCTTCGTAGTTGGCTTCCTGGCCTTGTTTGATCAGGTGTTTGACCACCAGGGTGACGACTTCGTCAGGCCCTGTTTTTGCTGCTGGGTCCATGGGGTGCCCCTCTGCCTTGATGTTTCAGCGATGAGGGGAGTTTGCCGGGGTTGGGGCTGGGGAAAATTGGATGTACGTGCTGTTTGGAGTGAAACCACGGCTACCCCGGCAACGGAATCACCCGCAACGCCCGCACCGACTTATAAGAAAAACTCGAATAGATCTCCTTAACGCAAGGCAACGTCTGCAACACCTCCCGCGCAAACTCACCAAACGATTCGAGGTCCGTGGCCACCACTTCCAGCAAAAAGTCATAGCGCCCCGACACGTTATGGCACGCCACTATCTCCGGGATTTCCAACAACCGCTGCTCGAACGCTCGGGCGATTTCCTGGGTATGGCTCTCCATCATGATGCTCACAAACGCCGTCACCCCATAACCCAGCGCCTTGGGCGAGAGGATCGCCTGGTAGCCGCTGATCACCCCGCTGTCTTCCAGGTTGCGCACCCGGCGCCAGCAGGGGAGGTGGTCAGGGAGACGCGCTCGGCCAGCTCGGCCACGGTTAAACGGGCATTGCCTTGCAGGGCGTTCAACAAGGCTTTGTCGGTACGGTCCAGAGTGACGGGCATGATTTGCCTCTATTCATGTTTTTTTGAGGATTTTCGTCCCAGGACACGGGATTTTTCGGCAAATTTTGCAATGTTCATCTGCCGTTATGAGCATAGCATCGTAGGAAATAAGGAGCGCCCGACATGAACAATAAACACCCTGCATTCGGCTTTTCCACCCGCGCCATCCACCACGGCTACGACCCCAAGGACCACCATGGCGCGCTCGTGCCGCCGATTTACCTGTCGGCCACATTTGCCTTTCCCACCGCCGAATATGGCGCGGCCTGTTTTGCCGGTGAAGCCTGCGGCCACTTCTATACGCGCATTTCCAATCCGACCCTGGCGCTGCTGGAAGCGCGCATGGCCAGCCTGGAAAACGGTGAGGCGGCAGTGGCGTTCAGTTCCGGCATGGGGGCGATTGCGGCCACGTTCTGGACCCTGCTGCGCCCGGGCGACGAGGTGATCGTCAGCCAGACGCTCTACGGCTGCACCTTTGCCCTGCTGCACCATGGCATCGGCGAATTCGGCATCAAGGTGCGCCATGTCGACCTCACCGACCTGGCCGCCCTGCAAGCGGCGCTGAGCCCCGCCACGCGCATGGTCTACTGCGAGACCCCGGCCAACCCCACCCTGCAACTGGTGGATATCGCCGCAGTAGCCGCCCTCGCCCACCAACAGCCGAATGTGACCGTGGTGATCGACAACACCTATTGCACGCCCTACTTGCAACGCCCCCTGGAACTGGGCGCCGATGTGGTGGTGCACTCGGCCACCAAGTACCTCAGTGGCCATGGCGATATCACTGCCGGTATCGCCGTCAGTTGCCAGGCCCTGGCCCAGCGTATTCGCCTGCAAGGGCTCAAGGACCTGACCGGCGCGGTGATGTCGCCCCAGGACGCGGCCCTGTTGATGCGCGGTCTGAAAACCCTGGCCCTGCGCATGGACCGCCATTGCAGCAATGCCCAGGCAGTGGCCGAGGCCTTGCAGGCGCACCCGGCCGTGGCGTGGGTCACCTACCCCGGCCTGCGCTCTTTCGCGCAGTACGAACTGGCGGCGCGGCAGATGAGCCAGGCCGGCGGCATGATCGCCTTCGAGCTCAAGGGCGGGATCGACACCGGCCGACGCTTCATGAATGCCCTCAAGGTGTTCACGCGCGCGGTCAGCCTGGGCGATGCCGAATCCCTGGCCCAGCACCCGGCGAGCATGACCCACTCCACCTACACCCCGCAGGAACGCGCGCACCACGGTATCAGCGAGGGGTTGGTGCGCTTATCGGTCGGGCTGGAAGACGTCGCCGACCTGCTGGCGGACGTGCAGCAAGCCCTGGCCACGTGCACCCGCGCTTGTGCGGCGACGCCGTAACCCAAAAGGCCTCAGGTCGCCTTCACCTTCAAATGCCGCGCGTACCAGGGGCGCTGCGGCACCCGCTTGAACAAGCCCTTGAGCGCGTCTTCATCGGCGCCGAAGGTAATGCGCAGCGCGAGCTTCATGGTTTCCGGGTCCATCTCCATCGAGCGCCCAATCTGCAACCCCGGCGTGGTACTGCAGCCATGGGTGTCGGGCCCCAGCCACGGGTCGCCGACTTCGACCCAGCGCCCCGGCGCGAACCAGGCCACGCCGTTGACCTCCAGGCGGTTGACCTCGCCTGGGTGGAAGCGCTCGTGGGCGCGATACCAGTCTTCGATACGGTCGTCGATCCAGCCGTGGAAGTGCCAGAACACCGGGTTGACGTGGGAGGAGAACGGGTCGCCGAGGAAGTCGTTTTCCGCCGCATACCAACGCGCGGCGAAGTCCGCAGGGTCGCGGGCAAAAGGCACGGGCGCGCCGTTGGAAGGGGCGCGGGGCACCGAGGCCCAGCGCATGTGCAGCCAGTCGTGCAGGCCCAGCTCCATTTCGGAACCGAGTTGCCCCAGGGTGAATCTGGCCAGGTAGCGTGGGTCGCGGTACTGGGATTCCCAGACCTGGAAGTTGCTGTGGTAGGTCTCGGCCGCCTTTATGTCGCTGACCCATTGGGTGTATTCGCTGTCGTCCGGCGCCGACCAGGTGGGCGGCAGCGCGAAGCCGTCGTGGTTGTCGAAATAACGCACGAAACCCAGGCGGTCGCGCTCCAGCGCCGGCTGCGGCTCGGGAAACGCCGGCCACGACGGCAAATCCTGCAGGGCGCGCGCCGTGCCGAGCATATGCCGATGCATGAAAAAAAGTCGATGCCCGAACCGTTACGGTCCTTGTGTTTGCCCCGTGCGTCGCGTTCCTTGCCCCGGGGGCCGGGTTGCCAGCCAATGCCTCGCAGGGCGTCGCGCTTGTCTTCGGAGAGCTTGTGCCACTGGTCGCGAGTGGCGTGCCACAGTTGGTGGAACAGCCGGTGCTCGGGGGCGATCAGCCAGGCCAGCAGGGTCGGGTTCAGGCCGATACGCTCGCGGGCTTCGGGAAACACCTGCTTGTGGGCGATAAAACGGTTGTCCCGCTCCGTCAGGGCCAGGGCGCGATTCAGGTCCAGGATCTGGCCGCTGAGCGTGCCGCTGCCGGCATTGCCGAAGTCGGCCCAGACCTCGTCGAGGGTCATCTTGAACTCATAGGCGGGCGCGCCATCGGCCGCATCGCGATCGATCAGGCGCCAATAGAGCAAGGCACCCTCGCCCGTCAGCACGTCACCCAGCACGCGGTAGCGCGGTTCACCGTCGGCACGCAGGTGGGCGGCGGTATCCAGGTAGCCGCGCAGGCCACGGCCACGGGGGGCGATGTCGAGCATCAGCTCCAGGCCTTGCAACGGCAAGCCTTTGAGGCCCGCATCACGACCTTCCAGGCGCAGGCTCCAGACCCCACGCAAGCTGTTCGCCAACTGCTGGCCGGCGGTGTCGGCCAGGTCTACCGTGGCTTCGCCGGGGGTGATCGGAAATTCTTCCGCACGCGTCAACTCGCGATGGGCATAGAAGGCTGCCGGCACGGCCGCGCCGGTCAGCGCCAGGCCTGCGATGAACCCACGTCGAGAGATGGTCATTGTCTACCTTAGGAAACGGTTTTATCAGAGCTAGAACGTTTGCAGGCCGGGGAAATTTACCGCCCACCGGCCGGCGCCTAAATTTAAGCGCCCAGCACTCGTTCTTCCCTGATAGCGAAGGCCTCAACTGACTGAGATGGCAATGACAAAACCACGTTCGAAAAAGGCGCTGTATATCGGCTTGCCGCTGGCACTGGCCATCGGGGCCGGTTACCTGGTCTGGGATCACTGGTTCAAGGGCAACGCCGGCTACCCGCTGGAGGTGATCAAGCAGGCCAATGAGCTGCAGGACCGCCTGCTGTCGTTCGACAGCCATATCACCGTGCCGGTAGATTTCGGCACCGCCGGCAACGAGGCGGACAAGGACGGCAGCGGCCAGTTCGACCTGGCCAAGGCCAGTCGCGGCCGCTTGTCCGGTGCCGCCCTGACGATCTTCGGCTGGCCGGAAATCTGGAACGGCGCCAACGCACCGCACAAGCCCACCGAAGGGTTTGTCGAAGCGGCGCGCCACGAACAGGACGTGCGCTACAAGATCATCAGCGGCCTGGTGCGCGACTTCCCCAATCAGGTCGCCATCGCCTATACCCCGGATGATTTTCGGCGCCTGCACGGCGAAGGCAAATTTGCGATTTTCATCAGCATGCTCAATGCCTACCCCCTGGGCAACGACCTGAACCAGCTGGACCTGTGGGCCGCGCGCGGCATGCGCATGTTCGGCTTCAGTTATGTGGGCAATAACGCCTGGTCGGACTCGTCGCGCCCGCTGCCGTTTTTCAACGACTCGGTGGACGCGCTCGACGGGCTGTCGGACATCGGCAAGCAAGCGGTGCAGCGCCTCAACGACCTGGGCGTGATCATCGATGTGTCGCAGATGTCGACCAAGGCCCTGGAGCAAGTGGCACAGCTGAGCCGCACGCCAATGGTGGCGTCCCACTCGGCGCCACGGGCGGCGGTGGATATCCCGCGCAACCTCAGCGACAAGGAGTTGCAGTTGATCAAGCACAGCGGCGGCGTGGTGCAGATCGTGGCCTTCTCCGCCTACCTGCGCCCGCTGAGCCAGCCGACCCAGGACAAGCTCAACGCCCTGCGTGCCCGCTTCGACTTGCCGCCGCTGCCCAACCTGGCCATGGCCCTTATGCCGGGCGACGCGATCATTGCGGCCTGGCCCGAACACAAGTTCGGTGAGTACGCCAGCGCGCTGTACGCCATCCTCGATGAAGAACCCAAAGCCACCCTCAAGGACCTCGGCGACGCGATCGATTACACCGTGCGCAAAATCGGTATCGACCATGTCGGCCTGTCTTCGGACTTCAACGACGGCGGCGGCATCGACGGTTGGAACAATGTCGGCGATATCCGCAACGTCACCGCCGAACTGATCCAGCGTGGCTACTCCGAGGCTGATATCGCCAAATTGTGGGGAGGCAACTTCCTGCGGGTGTGGGACCAGGTACAAAAAGCCGCCAAGCCATTGGCCAATCGTTAACCCTGCGCGAAGTAAGCCCATGACCAACCGCCGTACGTTTCTCAAGCAGGCCGGCGTCATCGCCGCCAGCCTGCCGCTGGGCACCGCCCTCTTGCCTCCTGCCCAGGCCGCCACGCCGCAAGACCCATGGACGGGGTTCAAGCAGCTGTTCAACCAGGACCCGAGCTACCTGCACTTCTCCAACTTTCTGCTGGCCTCGCACCCCAAGCCGGTGCGCGATGCCATCGAACGCTACCGCGCGCAGATCGATCGCAACCCTGGGCTGGCGATGGACTGGGACCTGCAGGAAACCTGGAAACGCGAAGGCCAGGTGCGTGAGTGGGCCGGTCGCTACCTCAAGGCCACGCCCGCGCAGATCGCCCTTACCGGCAGCACATCCGAAGGGTTGGCGATGATCTATGGCGGGATCAAGCTGCGGCCGGAGCAGGAGATACTCACCACCGTACACGAGCATTACGCCACCCAGAGCGTGCTGGACTTTCGCGCGCTCAAGCAAGGCACTCAGGTGCGCCGGATAGCGCTGTTCAACAGCGCCAACCAGGTGTCCACCGATGAAGTGCTGGGCAACATCCAGCGCGCCATTCGCCCCAATACCCGCGTATTGGGCATGACCTGGGTGCAGTCCGGCAGCGGTGTGAAACTGCCCATCGGCGAAATCGGCAAGCTGGTGCACGAACACAACCGCCACCGCGACGAGCAGGATCGCATCCTGTATGTGGTCGACGGCGTGCACGGCTTTGGCGTGGAAAACCTCGACTTCCCCGATATGCACTGCGACTTTTTCATCGCAGGCACCCATAAGTGGATGTTCGGCCCGCGGGGTACCGGCCTGGTCTGTGCCCGCGAAGCCGAAAACAAGTACGTCACACCGATGGTGGCCACGTTCTCCGAAGACCAGGACTTTGCCACCACCATGACGCCCGGCGGCTACCACGCATTCGAGCATCGCTGGGCAGCCGACGAGGCCTTCAAGCTGCATTTGCAATTGGGCAAGGCACAGGTGCAGGCACGCATCCATGCGCTGAATACCGAACTCAAAGATCAATTGCTGGCACAGCCACAGGTCGAACTGGTGACGCCGCGCAGCCCCGAACTGTCCGCCGGTTTCACCTTCTTCCGGGTCAAGGGCCGGGACAGCGACGCAGTCGTGGCCCACATGATGAAAAACCGCGTGGTGATCGATGCGGTGGAACGCGATGTCGGCCCGGTGATCCGCACCGCCCCCGGCCTGCTGAACAACACCGATGAAATCCAGCGTTTCGATGAGCCTGCTACGCCAGCGCGCATGACACCCACTTTCCCTTTGAACGAGAGGCTCAGATGATCCCAGCCCGACTCAAACCCTTGACCGCCCTGGCGCTGACCGCCTTGTGCGGCGCCCTGCTGCCCAGCCTGGCCCAGGCCGCCGCGCCACAACCGGGCAAAGTGTTCAAGGACTGCAAGGACTGCCCGGAAATGGTGGTGCTGCCCGCAGGCACCTTCACCATGGGCACCCCGGAAGACGAAGTCGGCCGCGAACCGGATGAAGGCCCGATGCATGACGTAACCTTCGCCAAGCCGTTCGCCATGAGCCGCTTCCACGTCACCGCCGCGGAGTGGGACAGCTATGTGCGCCAGACCGGCGTAAAAATCGCTGACGGCGACACCCGGCCCGGTCGCGAATGCATCGCCAGCAAGCCGCGCTACCCGCAAGGCCCACGCCAGCCGGCGGTGTGCATGGACATGGACGACATAAAAAACTACGTAGCCTGGCTGTCGAAAAAAACCGGGCAGTCGTACCACATGGTCAGCGAAGCCCAGCGCGAATACGCCGCACGCGCCGGCTCGACCGGACCCTTCCCCTTCCCTTTCGATGAAGGCAAGGGCTACAGCATCGCCAAGCACGCCAACACCTATGGCCCTGCGGATGGCTACAGCTATTCGTCACCGGTGGGCAGCTACCCGCCGAACGCATTTGGCATGTACGACATGCATGGCAACGTCTACGAGCGCGTCGCCGACTGTGAGCACGCCAACTACATCGGCGCGCCAACCGACGGCAGCGCGTGGGTGGAACTCCAATTGCGAGGGGTATCAGATTCGCGGCAACGACTGGGGCGAGGCGCCGGTATTTTCACGCTCGGGCAACCGCAACACGATCTACCCGCAGACGCGGGGGGACTGGATCGGGTTCAGGGTTGTGCGTGATCTCTGACGGGGTTTGAGCCTGGTCGAAAAAACCCTCGCCGGCCATCGGCGAGCGGCTAAATTTAGCGCCTGGCCAGACGTTTCACTGGGTATCTGTCTCGATCCCCAAGGAACTCACCCGTCATGTCCCAGCCCAAGCGCGGTGCAATTCATGAATTGTTCACCCTACTGAAACCCTTTCGATGGGTGGTCATCCTGTCCATCCTGCTGGGCATGGTTGGCGGCCTGAGCGTGACCACGCTGCTGGCGACCATCAACAGCGCGCTGCATGCTGAAACCGGTCTGACCCAAGCCGTGGTGCTGCTGTTTGGCGGGCTCTGCCTGATGGCCTTGTTCAGTTCGATCTGCTCGGATATCGGCACCAACTACGTAGGCCAGCACATCATCGCCAAGCTGCGCAAAGAACTGGGGGAGAAAGTCCTCTCGGCACCGATCGAACAAATCGAGCGCTATCGCAGCCACAGGTTGATCCCGGTGCTGACCCACGATGTCGACACTATCAGCGACTTCGCCTTCGCCTTCGCCCCCCTGGCCATTTCCCTGACCGTCACCCTCGGCTGCATGGGCTACCTGGCCATGCTTTCATGGCCTATGTTCCTGCTGCTGGTGGTGGCGATCATCATCGGCACGGTGGTGCAGTTCCTGGCCCAGGGTGCGGGTATCAAGGGGTTCATGGCGGCACGGGACGCCGAGGACGAGTTGCAAAAACACTACAACGCCATTGCCGAGGGTGCCAAAGAGCTGCGCATCAACCGCCCGCGCCGCCAACGCATGTTCGTGTCGGGCATCCAGGCCTCCGCCGACTTCATCTGCAAGACCCAGGTGCGGTCGATCAACACCTTTGTGATCGCCAAGACCTTCGGCTCGATGCTGTTTTTCGTGGTCATCGGCATGGCACTCGCGCTGCAAACACTGTGGCCCAGCGCGGACAAAACCGTGATGAGCGGTTTCGTACTGGTGCTGCTGTATATGAAAGGCCCGCTGGAACACCTGATAGGCACGCTGCCAATCGTTAGCCGGGCAAAAATCGCCTTTGGTCGTATCGCCCAACTGTCCGAACAGTTTTCATCGCCCGAGCCGCACCTGCTGCTCAATGATCAAGGCGAGCAAGCCTGCCCGGTGCACAGCCTGCAATTGAACAATGTCAGCTACACCTTCCCGGCCGTGGACGGCAACGCGCCGTTTACCCTCGGCCCGGTCAACCTGAGTATTCGCCAGGGCGATATCGTGTTTATCGTCGGCGAAAACGGCTGTGGCAAAACCACGCTGATCAGGCTGCTGCTGGGGCTTACGCGCCGCAACAGGGCGAAATACTGCTGAACGGGCAGCCCATCGATCCGACCAATCGCGATGAATATCGCCAGCTGTTCACCACGGTGTTTGCCGATTACTACTTGTTCGATGATGTGGTGCAGGGCGACCAGCAAATCCCCGAGGACGCCAATAAATACCTGGAGCGCCTGGAGATCGCCCACAAAGTCAGGGTCAAGGACGGCAATTTCCACTACCACCGACCTGTCGACCGGGCAGCGCAAACGCCTGGCCCTGGTCAACGCCTGGCTGGAAGAACGCCCGGTACTGGTGTTCGATGAATGGGCCGCGGACCAGGACCCGACGTTCCGACGGATCTTCTACACTGAGCTGCTGCCCGACCTCAAGCGCCTGGGCAAGACCATCATCGTGATCTCCCACGATGACCGCTATTTCGATGCCGCCGATCAACTGGTCAGAATGGAAGCCGGAAGGGTACGGGTCGAGGCCGACGCCGTGGCCCTGATCGGCACCGGCACGCAGGCGCGTCAGTAAAGCCCCTGGGAACTGGTGTTCCAGGGGCTTTTTCATGGGTGGGCTAAATTGCTGCGTACCTGGCTCGTATTTAACAGCAGCGAAGAACAGTACCGACGCACCACGTCTTCGCCGTCGCTATTGCCTGTTTCCCTTTAGCTGGTTTTTTGGAGCTTTTGATCCGGTTTTGCTTACGCGGCGCGTCTAATAATAATTCTTATTAACTAAAAGTCTGCCAAGACACCACTGGAGCCCTTTAACGCAATGAACACCCCAACTCCAAGCTGCTCTGCGACAACCGCCCTACGACCGATATTCAAGAAAACCCTGTTGGCCAGCGCCATGGTGGGCATGGTGCTGGCCTCCAGTCAGTCCCAGGCCACTCCTGTTGCATTGAATATTCCGGCGCAACCCCTTTCCAGTGCGTTGCAGGCCTTGGGCCATCAAGCCGACCTGCAAATTCTATACGGGGCTGACACGGTAAAGGGGCTGCAGTCGGCACCGGTGAACGGCACGCTTGAGCCCGCACAGGCACTTGATACCCTGCTGGGGAGCAGCGGCATCAACTATCAGCAAACCGGTAACACCATTTCGCTGACACCGCCCGGTACCGGCTCTTCGTTGCAACTGGGTGCCATCAGCATTTCCGGCAAGGCACCCGGCTCAACCACCGAAGGTACTGGCTCCTACACCACGGACTCCTCCAGCAGTTCGACCCGGCTGAATATCCCGCTCAAGGAAACGCCGCAATCGATCACCGTGATCACCCAGCAACGTCTTCAGGACCAGCACCTGACCAACCTGACCGATACCCTGGAAGCCGTTTCCGGCATTACCGTGGTGCGTGAAGGCCTGGGCGCCGATACCGACAGCTACTACTCGCGCGGTTTCGCCATCAACAACTATGAAATCGATGGCGTGCCCACCTCCTCGCGTCTGGACAACTACACCCAGAACACGGCCATGTATGACCGCATCGAAGTGGTCCGTGGCTCAACTGGCCTTATCAGCGGCATGGGCGACCCGTCCGCCACGATCAACATGATCCGTAAGCGCCCCACCGACGTGGCCCAGGTGAGCATTGGCGGTGAAGCCGGCAGTTGGGACCGCTATGGCGCCAGCGTCGACGTGTCCGGCCCGTTGACCGAGACCGGCAATATCCGCGGCCGCCTGGTAGTGGACTACAAGAACCAGGGCGCCTGGATCGACCGCTACAAGCAAGACAACAACCTGGTCTACGGCATCACTGAATTCGACCTGTCGGACACCCTGCTGCTGACCGTCGGTTTCAGCTACCAGACCCAGCACACTAACCAGCCACACGCGCAGCGGCTTCCCGCTCAAATACAGCGATGGCAGCCTTACCGACTTCAAGCGTTCGTTCAACACCAGCGCCGACTGGTCCTACTACGACCACGAGCAAACCACGTTCTTCACCTCCCTTGAAAAGCAGTTCGAGAACGGCTGGAGCGGCAAGGTCGAGTACAGCCGCAACGAAAACAAATACGACTCCGAAATCGTCTACCTGGCGGGAGACATCGACAAGACCACCGGCCTGGGTGCCTACGTCATGCCCAACAAGTTCCAGGGCAACCCGATCCAGAACGCAGTGGATGCCTACCTGACCGGTCCATTCCAACTGTTTGGTCGTGAGCACGAGTTGATCACCGGCGTGACCTTGTCGCAGATCCGCAACGAAAACGCACCGGACTACGGCGGCTGGGTTCGTCCCGGCGGCAGCTACGACGGCACCATTGGCGCGATCGGCGACTGGAACGGCAATGTCGCCAAGCCGGACTTCGTCAATACCGGCCGCCAGGACTTCGAAGAGAACCAGTACGGCGCCTACCTGACGTCGCGCTTTCACCTCAACGATGACACGACGCTGATCGTCGGTGGCCGCGTAATCGATTGGAAGCAGGACGACGAGACCCGCTACTTCTCGGGCGACGTGACCCAATCCAATCGTAAGGAAACCGGGGTCACCATCCCATACGCCGGCCTGGTCTACGACCTGAGCGAGATCTGGTCCGTGTACGCCAGTTACACCAAGATCTTCAACCCGCAGTCGTTGCAGACCACCAGCGGTTCCTACCTCGACCCACTGGAAGGCACCGGCTACGAAGCCGGCGTGAAAGCGGCATTCAACGAAGGTCGCCTCAACACCAGCCTGGCCCTGTTCAAGGTCGAACAGGACAACCTGGGCATTGCCGATGGCAGCAACCTTACCCCGTCCGGCTGGCAAGCCTACAAAACCAGCAAGGGCACCACCACCCAGGGCGTGGAATGGGAATTCAACGGCGAACTGGCCGAAGGCTGGCAAGCGGCGGGCGGTTACACCTACAGCGTCTCCACCGACCAGGATGACAAGCGCATCGCGACCCAGATTCCGCGCCACAGCTTCAAGACCTTCACCTCGTACCGCCTGACCGGTCCGCTGGATAAGCTGACCGTCGGCGGCGGCATCAATTGGCAGAGCAAAACCGGCTTCGACCTCAAGTACTACGAGCAGAAGAGCTATGCGGTCACCAACCTGATGGCGCGTTACGACATCACCAAGAACCTGTCGGCATCGGTCAACCTGAACAACGTGTTCGACAAGGAGTACTACTCCACCACCAGCGCCGGGGTTTATGGAGCCCCGCGTAACCTGATGACGTCATTCAAGTACAACTTCTGATAACACCTCGGGCTCCGGTAGTTCAGGAGCCCCTCTCAATAAAAAGGCGCATCAGCTTGGCTGATGCGCTTTTTTATTGGTTGCGATATTCAACGTGAGGTTTAACGGGACAACAGACACGCATTAAAAATGCATCACAACCTGACCGAACGGACAGTAGCAATAAACGCCTAAAACCCGGACATTCGATTTCTCACAAGAACTTAAATTCGTACCAAGGAGAGTCCTATGTCAGGATCAGGTGAAGGGCCCATTGAGTTGGGCCTTACTGAAATCAATGCCGTAAATGAATTACCCATTACTATTCCTGGCGGAATCGGCAGCGGGGGTAGTGGGGCCAATGCAACCAAGATCAATAATGAAGTCCGAACTATAAAAGCCATTGACCTTACGGCCAACAAACTTATTGACACATTGGACACTCATTACATAGCCGAGATCGATAAAAACGATAAAAATCTGTTAGTAGCCACTGAGGCTACGCTTACCGAACTTGAAGGGACGGCTGGTACCGGTAGCCAGTTGCCAATGGAGAAAATAAACCTCCGACTGGAAGCCATCAACAAACTGACAGCCTCGAAAAGCACGGAGCTTGAAATTCAAAAGAGTATTGTCAGTGCTTATTTCTATAAAGACCCGTTGACAGATACTCGAAGGAATGTAGTCGGTACATTCGGCACTCAACTTGGCCGTCAAGGAAGAGATAGGAATCCGCCAGCTTCATTCGTTCATATCAAGCGGCTTATGCAGCTAAACTGATCCAAGCACAAATTGACGTGCTCAACACGCAAGCAGCGGCGGCACGACAGGCATTGCTTGAGGCGCGCCAGATTCAAGCGGCCAACCGGTTTTCTGTATCCGGCCCAGCGGCAAAGGCCGGTGCGTTGCTTGTCACCACCGCCGGTACCGTGATTTCGGTGGAGACAACCACACTCTCGCTTCGCGCTGCGGTCAGTGCGGCCATCGCCGCACTCAATGGTTTGGTTGCCAGTGTCGGCGCTGGACTTATCGTGGGTATTTCAGCACTTTTCTACTCGCCAAAACTCGCGAATGGCGAATTGCCCGAACGCTACACGTTCAGTACCCCGCTCTCAGACCTCCTACCCGATACAACGGATGATCTAAGCGCTATTGCGGCGGAAGGTGGCACGATTGACTTGCCTTATCGACTCAGCTCAAAAACCGCCGCCAACGGGCAATCAGAAGTTTTCGTAGTCAAGACCGATGGGGCCATACTGCCTTCGCGCGTGAACGTCTTGGCAGCGACCTATGACGCGCAACAAAATCTGTATAGCGTCACGACGGCAAACACACCGCCCCGTACCCTGACGTGGACGCCTATCGTTGAGCCGGGCAATAACTCGTCCACCACACCCGCCGAACAGAGTGAACCTGCGATCTACCCCGGCGCCACGGTAACGCCCATTGAAGGGCGAACAGATATATTCCCTGGAGTAGTCGAAGCCAGCTTTGATGATTTCATCACAGTGTTCCCTGCAGATTCGGGAATCCCTCCAATCTATGTGATGTTCAAGGATAGACGGGAGGATCCTGGGGTGGTGACAGGAAATGGACAACCTGTAACGGGCAACTGGTTGGATGCTGCATCGCGAGGGGAAGGCGCGGCTATCGCATCGCAACTTGCTGATCAATTGAAGGGGAAAGAGTTTAAAAACTTCAAAAGTTTCCGAAAATTCTTTTGGACTATAGTATCTCTTGACCCCGTGCTATCGGCTCAATTCAAAGGCGCGAACAGGACGCTGATTAAAAATGGAACGTCTCCTTTCACAATTCCCAGCGAACAAGTTGGTGGACGTGGCCAATTTGAAATTCATCATATTATTCCCGTTCACCCCTCCGGGGCTGTATACGACATTGACAACATGCGCATCATGACACCTAGGCTGCACATCCAAACCCACTCAAAAAAAGGGGATCAATAACATGCTATTGAAAGAAAAGTACGAGGACTACACAGAGGCTGAATTCCTCGAACTGCTTGAGGAGTTTTTTACAAATAAACACAACCTTGAGGATGACGCACTTGGAAAGCACATCAATACACTCGCAAACCACTTTACGAAAGTCACAGAACACCCGGAAGGAAATGGTCTTATTTTCTACCCGGCAGACGGTGTAGAGGATAGCCCTGCCGGCATTCTCAAGGTCGTCAAAGCATGGCGAGCTGCCAACGGTAAACCCGGCTTCAAGCAGCCTTAAGCTACACGCTCCCTGCCCCGCCCGGCGGCAGGGAGCTGGCGCTGTCTGCGCCCTACGCCTCAAACACCCGCTGCAACGCCTGAGCGATCTGTTCCTGCGCTTGCTCAGCCTCGTCAATGATCGCCCCCATGCGCAAGAAGTCATGGGTCATGCCCGGGTACACCGTCACCTTTACCAACGCCCCGCCCTCGCGTAGATGCGCAGCGTAGGCCAGGCATTCGTCGTGCAGCGGATCGCATTCGCCCAACACCATCAACGTTGGCGCAAGGCCTGGAGGCACCGCGCCGAGCAGCGGTGAAAAGCGTGGGTCGCGGCGATCGGCGACGTCGCGCTCGTACAGCCCGTAGAACCATTGCAGCGTGTCTTTTTCCAGCAGGTAACCCGAGGCGTAACGCTCCAGTGAGGGTGTGCTGCGGCTGGCGTCAGTCACCGGGTAAATCAGCACTTGCAGGCGTGGCTGGACCGCCGCGCGTTCGGCGGCCAACTGCGTGGCCAACACCGCTACCAGGCTACCGCCAACGCTGTCACCGGCCAGCGCCAGGCGGCGGGTGTCGATGCCCAACTCGGCGCCCTGCTCTACCAGCCACTGCCAGGCGTCTGCGGCATCGTGGGCGGCGGTGGGAAAACGCCATTGCGGTGCCAATCGGTAAGCCACGGACACCACCGCGCAGCCGGCGATTTCAGCCAGGGCGCGACACAGGGCGTCGTGAGAATCAAGGCTGCCGACCACGTAACCACCACCATGAAAGTACAGCACGGCCGCCGAAGGCGTGGCTGGGCTCAGTGGGCGGGCACTGTATAACCGCGCAGCCAACCGCTGACCATCACGGGTCGGGATGCTCACGCTGTCGACCTGCTCGAGGTCGGCGGCACCGGCGTCCATCATCTGCGATGAAAGGTCGAATTGTGCTCGCGCCTCTTCAGGCGACAACTGATGCATCGCCAGGTTTTTCCCGCCGCGCGACCGCTGTTTACCAACTCAAGAAACGCGGCGATATCAGGATTCAATGACATATAAAAACACTCGCTGAGCCGGGCGGGCGTGGTGCCTCGCCCGGCGTTTATTCCAATAATGTTCAGATGACCGCGGCAGGCTGTGCCAGCGCATTGACCAGCCCCTGCAACACCGACTCGGCGCGCGGCACATCGAAGTGACCACAGCCAAGCACATGCCCGGTGGTGGCCTGCCCCAGTTGCGCGGCCAGGCGCGCGGCCTCGTCGGCACGACCCTCGGTCCACCAGCATTCAGGTTGCACCGGCAGGTGTTCACACGCCGCCAGTTGCAACGAGAGGCGCTTGAGGTGACGTGCCACCATGAACACCTGGGCCAGTTCCTCGGCACCGAAGCCTGGACGGTGTGCATCGCCCCCTTCACAGGTCAAGGCTTCGGTAAACAGCTGGCGCAGGTTGTCGGGCGTTTCCGCGCCGGACGGTTGCAGGTGCGGTGCCAGGCTATGCCGCGTCACGTCGACAAATTCGCGCAGGTCGGCCTGCCAGTCATCCGCCTGGGCTGCCGGTTCACCGGGCACGTAAGTGTCCAGCAAGCCGAGCAGCGCCACCGTCTGCCCCTGGCGTTGCAACTCCGCCACCATCAACGCCGCCAGCGTGCCCCCCAACGACCAACCCACCAAGTGGTAAGGCCCTTGGGGCTGCTGTTGGCGCAAATAGCCGACATAGTCGCGGGCCATGTCCTGCAGCGATTGATCCTTCCACAGCGGGTCGAGCAACATCCGCGACTGGAGGGCGATCACTTGCCGTTCAGCGCCCAACGCGCGAGCCAGCGGTTCATAGTCGAACACGGTGCCAAAGCCGGCATGCACGCAGAACAGGGGCGCACGCCCCGCCACTGCCGGGCTGAGTGCCAATAACGGGGAACGCTGTTCAGTGGCCGCAGCCTCGGTGGTGAGTTCACCAATCGTCGGTTTTTGCATCAGGTCGCGCAGCTTGAGGCTAAAACCCTGGCCCTTGAGCGTCCGGCAACGTGCGACCAACTGCAGGCTGAGGATCGAATCACCGCCCAGTTCGAAGAAGTTGTCGTCCAACCCAACACGCTCAACCTTTAGCAAGGTCTGCCAGATAGCCGCCAGCGCCTTCTGCACCTCGCTCACCGGTGCCACATAGCCCGCCGTCGCCACACTGGCGGATGGCTCCGGCAGCGCCTTGCGGTCCAGCTTGCCGTTTGGCGTCAATGGCAACTGTTCCAGACGGATCAAATGGGTGGGCACCATGTAATCCGGCAGACTGCCTTGCAGTTGCTCGCGCAGGCGCTGTACCAGACCTTCGTCGGCGCTGCCGTCAGCGGCGATGACATACCCCAGCAGCTGTTTGCCGCTGCCGGTATCGCGGGCGATTACCACGGCGTCACGCACTTGGGCACTGTCTTTGAGGCGCGCCTCGATTTCACCCAGCTCGATCCGGAACCCACGGATTTTCACCTGCTGATCAATTCGCCCCAGGTAGTCAGCGGTGCCGTCCGCACGCAGCCGCACCAGGTCACCCGAGCGGTACATGCGTGCGCCATCACGCCGCGAAGGGTCAGGCACAAACCGTTCGGCGGTCATTGCCGGCCGGTTCAGGTAGCCACGCGCCAGCCCTTCACCCCCCAGGTACAACTCGCCGGCCAAGCCATTGGGCAGCGGGTTGAGGTCCATATCCAATACCTGGGCACTGCGGTTACCGACGCGGCTGCCGATAGGTGCATAGGGCGCACCGCAAACCGCGTCGGGGCCGGCTTTCCAGATCAGCGGCGTCACGACTGTTTCCGTCGGGCCATAGCCGTTGATGATGAACTGCGCACGCAAGGCGCGTTGGGCCAACTCGAAACTGGCCTGCGCCACCGCATCCCCGCCAAAGCAATAGATGCGCACGGGCGGAGGGTTGCCGTCGCGCTCGGCGTGCTCGGCCAACTGTTGCAGGTACACCGGCGGGAACGCCGCCACCGTGACGCCATGGGCGTGCATGGCGGCATAGGTCTGCTCGGGGGTCCACAGGCTGTCATCGCGGATCAACAAGCGGCCACCGTGCGTCAGGGTGGTCAACCAACGCTCGTGGGCGCCGTCAAAGGCGAACGACATGAAGTGCAACTCGCAATCGGCCGGGCTCATCTCATAGCGCTCACCAATGGCCTGGCAATGCATCGCCAGCGGGCCATGACTGACCGCCACGCCTTTGGGCAGCCCGGTGGAACCTGAGGTGTAGATCACATAGGCGAGGTTTTCGGCGTGAATGCTCAGCTTGGGGGCGATGGCCGGGAAGGCGTCAAGCACCAGCTGATCAAGCGCCAGAACATGCACACTGGCCGGTATCGGCAACTGCGCAGCCAGGGCCTGCTCGGTCAACAACAGTGCAATACCGGAGTCCTGCATCATGTAGGCCAGGCGTTCGCTGGGGTAGCTGGCGTCCAGCGGTACATAAGCGCCACCGGCCTTGAGCACCGCCAACAGCGCGATGATCATGCCCTCGCTGCGCGGCAAGGCCACGCCGACCCGTACATCCGGGCCGACACCTTCGACGATCAATGCCTGGGCCAGGCGGTTGGCTCGCTGGTCCAACTCGCTGAAGGACAAGCGCCGCTCGGCAAACAACACTGCGCCGGCATCACCCTGAAGGGTCGCCCACTGAGCGATGCGCTCATGCACCCATTCCGCTGTGCGTGCCGCTGGCGCTACGCCGGCCCCGGACGCAGTGGCCAGCGGCAGACCGATGGCGCCCAGGGCTTGCCCGGCATCCTCGGCCAGACGCAGGAGCAGGCCTTCCATATTGGCGCGAATGCCTTCCACTGCGGCGTCGTTGAAGTGTTCGCGCAAGTACATGTATTCGATCACCAGGCCGTCTTCGAGGGTCACCATCAGGTCCATCGGGAAGTCGGTAAGGCCGGCGCTGGCGGCGTCGCCGAACGCCAGGCTGCCGTCCTGCCATTCGCGCAGGGCCTGGTCGATCGGTTGGTTCTCGAACACGATAATGCTGTCGAACAGCGCCTGTCCGGCCTTGCCTGCCCAGCGCTGGATATCCGCCAGAGGCGTGTATTCGCGCTCGCGCATATCCAGGTTATAGGCCTGCAACTGCCGCAGCCAATCACCCACGGTTTGCTGGGGCGCGATCTCCTGGATCACCGGCAAGGTGTTTATGAACAGGCCCAGGATACGTTCCGAACCCGGCAGGCTTGCCGCACGCCCCGACACGGTGGCGCCAAACGTGACACTGCGCTGACCGCTGTAGCGACTGAGCAGCAGCAACCAGGCGGCTTGCACCAATGTGTTCAGCGTGACCTGCTGGCTTTGGACGAAGCGTTTGAGCGCATCGGTCGCGGCCGCGTCGAAGCGGCTGTACAACGCCTTGTGGCCCTTGCCCTCGGGCACCGCGTTGACGGTATCGGCCAGGTAGGTCGGCTGGTCCAGTACGGCCAGTTGTCGGCGCCAGAACTGTTCGCCGGCCCTGGCATCCTGGCGTTGCAGCCAGCCAATGTAATGCTCGTACGGCAAGGCCGGTGCCAGCGCCTGCCCGGAGTATTGGGCCAAGACCTCGCCGATCAACTGCGAAATGCTCCAGCCGTCGATCAGGATGTGGTGGTAAGTCCACACCAGTTGATGGCTGTTGTCGTCCAGGCGCACCAGGATGATCCGTTGCAGCGGCGGCTGGTCCAGGTCAAACCCCTGCATGCGCTCGCTGTCGGCCAACGCTTGCACGCGCTGCTCAATGTCGGCGCAACCGCGCCAGTCGAGTTCGCGCAGCGGTACTTCCAGATGGTCCATGACAAACTGCAGCGGTTGCTCCAGGTCTTGCCAGACGAAGCCTGTGCGCAGGATCGGATGACGCGCGAACGCCACCGCCCACGCCTGCTTGAACCGTTCCACCTGCAAGCCGGTGACCGGCAGGCACAACTGGTTCACATACAGCTCGGCATCCGGGGCGTTCAGGCCCAGGAACAGCATGCCTTGTTGCATCGGCGATAACGGATAGAGGCTTTGCACCCGGGCGTGCGGGATCGGCAAGTCCTCTAGCTGCTCGGCGCTGAGGCCGTGCAGCACTTGGCCTGGAGTGGCCATGAATTGCGCGTCGCGATCATCCAGAGTGACCACACGCAGTGCCAACGTGCGCACGGTGGGGAACTGGAACAGGTCTTTGGGGCTCAGGCCCAAACCCAACTCGCGGGCGCGGCTCACCACTTGGATCGACACGATGGAGTCACCGCCCAAGGCGAAGAAGTTGTCGGTGACACCCACTTGCTCCAGGCCCAGCACCGCTTGCCAGATACCCACCAGGGCTGTTTCGACCGCTGATTGCGGCGCCACATACGCCTCTTGCACCTGCTCGGGCACCGGCAACGCCTTGCGGTCCAACTTGCCGTTGGCCGACAGCGGCAGTTGCGCCAATGCCATCCATTGCGCGGGCACCATGTAATCCGGCAAGCCGCTGTGCAGGTGAGCGCTCAGCTGCGCCTGCCAATCAGCGTTCGCCGCCGGCTCCAAAACGACGTAAGCCACCAGTTGCTTGCCATCGCGAGCCACCACCACCGCTTCACGCACGGCGGCATGCTCCAGCAGGCGGGCCTCGATTTCGCCCAGTTCAATACGCAGGCCGCGGATCTTCACCTGGTGGTCGATACGCCCGGCGTATTCGATCACCCCATCAGCGCGGTAACGCGCCAAATCGCCGGTGCGGTACAGCCGCTCACCGGCCACGAACGGGCTGGCGACAAAGCGTTCGGCGGTCAGGCTTGGGCGTTGGTGGTAACCCCGCGCCAGGCCGACGCCCGCCAGGTACAGCTCGCCGGTCACGCCCGCCGGCAGCGGCTCCAGGCTGCTGTCGAGGATATATGTGGCCAGGTTGGCAATCGGCTGGCCGATCGGCACGCTGTCACGGCCTTCGTCCATGCAGGTCCAGTGGGTCACGTCGATGGCCGCTTCGGTCGGGCCGTACAGGTTGTATAGCCCCGCGTTCGGCAACTTGGCGAAGACCTGCTGCTGGATATCCACCGCCAGCGCTTCACCGCTGCACACGATGCGCTTGAGGCCGGTGCAGCTGCTGACGGCGTCGTCCTGCAAAAACGCCTGCAACATCGACGGCACAAAGTGCAAAGTGCTGACCTGTTCGCGGTTGATCAACTCGACCAGCTTGGCCGGGTCACGGTGATCACCCGGCGCCGCCACGACCAGGCGCGCGCCGGTCATCAGCGGCCAGAAGAACTCCCACACCGACACGTCGAAGCTGAACGGGGTTTTCTGCACCACCGTGTCGCTGGCGTCCAGGCCGTAGGCGCCTTGCATCCAGCACAGGCGGTTGGTCAGCGCCACGTGGCGGTTGCCCGCGCCCTTGGGCTTGCCGGTGGAGCCAGAGGTGTAGATCACGTAGGCGAGGTTTTCGCCGGTCAGGGCCACGCACGGATTGGACGTGTTGTAAGCCGCCAGCCAGTCGCCCGGTTGATCCAACGCCACGCTGCGGATCGACACCGGGATCGGCAGGCGCTGCAACAACGCCTCCTGGGTCAGCAGCAACTGAATGCCGCTGTCTTCGAACATGTAGCTCAGGCGATCCTGCGGGTAGTCCGGGTCCAGCGGCACGTAGGCGCCGCCGGCCTTGAGGATGGCCACCAGCGCCACAACCATTTCGATGGAGCGCTCGGCCGCCACGCCCACCAGCACGTCCGGGCCAACGCCTTGCGCGATCAGGTAATGCGCCAGTCGGTTGGCGCGCTCGTTGAGCTGGCGATAGCTCAGGCGCTCTTCACCGAACGCCAGCGCCGGCGCGTCCGGGGTGTGCCGCACCTGGGCTTCGATCAGTTGCTGCACGGTGTGCTGCAATGGGAAGTCGGTGGCGGTGGCGTTCCAGCCGTCGAGCAAGGTGCTGCGTTCGCTGGCCGGCAGCAGGTCGATATCCCCCAGCAGCGTCTCGCCCTCCAGGCAGCCCAACAGGTTCAACAGGCCTTCGGCGATCTGCTCGATAGCGGCCGTGCGGAAACTGCCCAAGTCATAGCTCAAGTGCAATGACAAGGTCTCGCCGAGGTTGACCAGCACCGTCAACGGGTAGTTGGTCTGCTCGTGGTTGGTCACGGTGCCGAAGCCCAGGCCACCGCTTGCGCCTTGCTCCAATGCGGCGGAGACCGGGTAGTTTTCGAACACCAGGATGTTGTCGAACAAGGCTTCACCGCCCTGCCCGGCCCAGCGCTGGATATCGAACAGCGGCGTGTGCTCCTGCTCGCGCAGGGCAACGTTCTGGCCTTGCAATTGCGCCAGCCAATCGGTCAGTCGCTGTTCCGGTTGTGGGCGGGCCACCACCGGCAAGGTGTTGATGAACAGGCCTATCTGCTGTTCAACCCCAACCAGTTCAGCCGGGCGCCCCGACACTGTCGCGCCGAAGGCAACCGTGTCGTGGCCGGTGTAGCGTTGCAACAGCAACAGCCACGCGCTCTGCACCAGGGTGTTGAGGGTAACTTTCTGCTGACGGGCGAACTCGCCCAGGCGCTGGGTAAAACCGCGATCCAACACACGCACATGCTCGGCGTGCCCGCCGGCAAGCGCCTCGCTACCCTGGCTGATGCTATGGGCCAGGCGCGTCGGTTCACTCAACTGGGCCAACTGCTGCTTCCAGAACGCTTCACTGACAGCCCGATCCTGGCGTTGCAGCCAGGCGATGTAGTCGTGATAGCGCCCGGCAAGCGGCGCCACCGGCGCACCGCTGTAGCGTTGCAGCACCTCACCGAACAACTGCGCATTGCTCCAGCCGTCCAGCAGGATGTGGTGATTGGTGTAGATCAGGTGATAACGATCGGTCGCCGTACGTACCACGGTCAGGCGCAACAGTGCGGGCTGTTGCAGATCGAACGGCTGAACGCGCTCTTGCTCGGCGAGGTCATCCAGCGCCGTTGCAAGCGCGCTGTGCTGTTGCCAGTCATGAAGACTCAACGGCACCACCACGTGCTTGTGCACCACTTGCACCGGCCGCTCGAACGCGCCCTGCCAGAGGAAGCCACTGCGCAGGATGTCATGTTCATCAATCGCCGCCTGCCAGGCCGCGCGGAAACGCTCGACCTGCAAACCGTCGACATCGACACGCAACTGGTTGATATACGCGCCGCTTTCCTGCTCGTACAGGCTGTGGAACAACATACCGTGCTGCATCGGCGACAACGGGTAGATATCGGCAACCGCGCGGGCCGCCCATGGCAAGCTGTCCAGTTGTGCCTGGGTGAGGTGCGCCAGCGGGAAATCCGACGGTGTGACCGCGCTGTGGGCGTCATCACAACAATGGGCGACCAGTGCACTCAGTTCGCGCACATAGTCGTCCGCCAGGGCCTGAATGGTCTGCGGTGCAAACATCCTGTGGCTGAAGGTCCAGCTCAGGCTCAACTCGCCGCCATACACCTGGCTGTTGAGCGTCAACCAGTTGGCCAGCTCGGCGTCCAGGCTTTGCTCGGCACCGGCCGACTCGCCCGCCGGCACGAACAAGGCCTGGTCATCGAACTGGTTATCGAACTGCCCCAGGTAATTGAACGTGATGCGCGGCATCGGCAGGCCACGCAGCGCGGCCTGGCTCGCTTCGTCACCGAGGTAGCGCAACGCACCAAAACCGAGGCCTTTGTGCGGGATAGCGCGCAATTGCTCCTTGACCGCCTTGATCGACGCGCCGAGGTCGTCCGCCACCTGCAAGCGCACCGGGAACAGGCTGGTGAACCAACCCACGGTGCGGGTCAGGTCCAAGTCGTCGAACACCTCTTCACGGCCATGCCCTTCGAGGGCGATGCCCGTGGCGTGATCACCCGTCCAGCGAGCGATCACGCGTGCCAGGGCC
The DNA here is from genome assembly GCF_054668275.1 of Pseudomonas sp. S3_A03. Classification (NCBI taxonomy): domain Bacteria; kingdom Pseudomonadati; phylum Pseudomonadota; class Gammaproteobacteria; order Pseudomonadales; family Pseudomonadaceae; genus Pseudomonas; species Pseudomonas sp. S3_A03. Next base: position 664,628 of record NZ_CP162753.1, on the reverse strand, counting down.
GTCAATAGCAGGTCGTTGACCTGGGTACGGTAAGCGGCCGGCGCCTGTTGCAGTAATTGCCGTGTGGTGGTCACATCCAATTGCGTCTGGATCGTCACCGCATGCCGATTCAAGCGCTCGCCGCCCTGGAAGTCGCACGGCAACTGCGCGGTGCCGTGCAACTGGGCCTGCCAGAACGGCAACTCGGCTTGCACGCCGGTGCTGCGGGCATAGCCCTGCAAACGCGTGGCCCATTGCTGGACCGCACTGGTCTTGGCCGGCAGGCGTATGGCCTGGGCGGACGGAACCTGTGCGTAGGCGCTTTGCAGATCCTCCAGCAATACACGCCAGGACACGCCGTCGACGACCAAGTGATGAATGATCAGCAACAGGCGCTGGCTGCCGTCCGCCAGCGTCGCCAGCAAGGCACGTAGCAATGGCCCGTCTTGCAGGTTCAGGCTGCGTTGGGCTTCAAGGCCTGCTGCGGCAAGGTCTTGCGGCCGGTCAAGGTTGACCTGCGACAGCAGCGAATACTGCGCTTGCACGTCGCTGAAGTGGGCCGTCCAGGCGCCCTCCTGCTCGGTAAACCGCAGGCGCAACGCGTCATGATGGGTGCAGACCGCGTCCAGTGCGCGCGCAAGGCTCGCTGCGTCGAGGGCATGGCGTGGCTTGAGCAATACCGATTGGTTCCAGTGATGACGCTCGGTACTCACTTCTTCAAAAAAGTGCTGCTGCATGGGCAACAACACTGCCGCGCCCGTCAGCGGGGATTGATCAATTACCAGCGCTTCGGCACCGGTCTTGGCCACTAACGCCAGGCTTTGTACCGTCTGATGCTGGAACAGGTCTTTGGGCGTGAAACGAATACCGGCCTGACGCGCCCGGCTGACCACCTGGATCGACACAATGGAATCGCCGCCCAGGGCGAAGAAGTTGTCGGTGACGCCCACTTGCTCAAGGCCCAGCACCGTTTGCCAGATACCCGCCAGCGTCACCTCGACCGCATTCACCGGTGCCACATACGCCTGTGCCTGGGCCGTTTCGGGGGCCGGCAACAGGTTGCGCGCCAGCTTGCCATTGGGGCTCAACGGCATCTGGGCCAGCAACAGGATCGACGCCGGCACCATGTACTCGGGCAGTGTTCGCAGCAAGTGGGCTTTGAGTTGCACCGCATGATCAACGCCGCCAAAACCGGCCTCGGTGGGCACCACATAACCCACCAGCTGCTTGCCATCGCGAGCCACCACCACCGCTTCACGCACGGCGGCATGCTCCAGCAGGCGGGCCTCGATTTCGCCCAGTTCAATACGCAGGCCGCGGATCTTCACCTGGTGGTCGATGCGCCCGGCGTATTCGATCACCCCATCAGCGCGGTAACGCGCCAAATCGCCGGTGCGGTACAGCCGCTCACCGGCCACGAACGGGCTGGCGACAAAACGTTCGGCGGTCAGGCTTGGGCGCTGGTGGTAACCCCGCGCCAGGCCGACGCCCGCCAGGTACAGCTCGCCGGTCACGCCCGCCGGCAGCGGCTCCAGGCTGCTGTCGAGGATATATGTGGCCAGGTTGGCAATCGGCTGGCCGATCGGCACGCTGTCACGGCCTTCGTCCATGCAGGTCCAGTGGGTCACGTCGATGGCCGCTTCGGTCGGGCCGTACAGGTTGTATAGCCCCGCGTTCGGCAACTTGGCGAAGACCTGCTGCTGGATATCCACCGCCAGCGCTTCACCGCTGCACACGATGCGCTTGAGGCCGGTGCAGCTGCTGACGGCGTCGTCCTGCAAAAACGCCTGCAACATCGACGGCACAAAGTGCAAAGTGCTGACCTGTTCGCGGTTGATCAACTCGACCAGCTTGGCCGGGTCACGGTGATCACCCGGCGCCGCCACGACCAGGCGCGCGCCGGTCATCAGCGGCCAGAAGAACTCCCACACCGACACGTCGAAGCTGAACGGGGTTTTCTGCACCACCGTGTCGCTGGCGTCCAGGCCGTAGGCGCCTTGCATCCAGCACAGGCGGTTGGTCAGCGCCACGTGGCGGTTGCCCGCGCCCTTGGGCTTGCCGGTGGAGCCAGAGGTGTAGATCACGTAGGCGAGGTTTTCGCCGGTCAGGGCCACGCACGGATTGGACGTGTTGTAAGCCGCCAGCCAGTCGCCCGGTTGATCCAACGCCACGCTGCGGATCGACACCGGGATCGGCAGGCGCTGCAACAACGCCTCCTGGGTCAGCAGCAACTGAATGCCGCTGTCTTCGAACATGTAGCTCAGGCGATCCTGCGGGTAGTCCGGGTCCAGCGGCACGTAGGCGCCGCCGGCCTTGAGGATGGCCACCAGCGCCACGACCATTTCAATGGAGCGCTCGGCCGCCACGCCCACCAGCACGTCCGGGCCAACGCCTTGCGCGATCAGGTAATGCGCCAGTTGGTTGGCGCGCTCGTTGAGCTGGCGATAGCTCAGGCGCTCTTCACCGAACGCCAGCGCCGGCGCGTCCGGGGTGTGCCGCACCTGGGCTTCGATCAGTTGCTGCACGGTGTGCTGCAATGGGAAGTCGGTGGCGGTGGCGTTCCAGCCGTCGAGCAAGGTGCTGCGTTCGCTGGCCGGCAGCATATCGACCTCACCCAAGGCACGCTCGGCAGACTCGGCAAGCCGGGCCAACAGCATCTCCAGGCAAGCCGCCAACCCGGCAACGGCGCAAGCATTGAACTTCGATTCCATGTAGCTGAACTGGAATGCCAGTTGCTCGCCCACGTTAACCAGCAACGTCAGCGGGTAGTTGGTGCGTTCATGGCTGTGTACCGCACCAAAGCTCAGCTCGGCAGGCTCGCTGTGCTGCAACGCTTCGGAGACCGGGTAGTTTTCGAACACCAGGATGTTGTCGAACAAGGCTTCACCGCCCTGCCCGGCCCAGCGCTGGATATCAAACAGCGGCGTGTGTTCATGCTCACGCAACGCACTGTTCTGTGCCTGCACCCCTTGCAGCCATTGCGCAACACTTTGCTCAGCGGATGGGCGAGCAATGACCGGCAATGTGTTGATAAACAGGCCGATTTGCTGCTCGACGCCTTTGAGTTGTGCCGGGCGCCCCGACACCGTCGCGCCGAAGGCTACCGACGCCTGGCCACTGTAGCGCTGCAACAGCAGCAGCCACGCCGCTTGCACCAACGTATTGAGCGTGACCTTGCTGGCCCGCGCGAAATCACCGAGGTGCCGGGTTTGCGCGCGATCCAGGGTCAGGAAGTGATCGCCATAACCGCTGGCGGATACACCCGCGTGCGGGTTGTAAGCCAGCGCCTGCGCCAGGCGCGTGGGCTCATCAAGCAAGACCAGTTGTTCGCGCCAATACCCTTGGCTGACATCAGCGTCCTGGGCTTGCAGCCAGCCGATGTAATCGCGGTAGCGCCCAGGTGCGCCTGCAGGCGCCTGGCCGCTGTAGCGTTGCAACACTTCGCCGAGCAACTGGGAGCTGCTCCAGCCGTCCATCAGCAGGTGATGGCTGGTGAAGATCAAGTGGTGCCGTGCAGTGCCCGTACGTACCAATTGCAGGTTGAGCAACGGCGCCTGCGTGAGTTCAAACCCCTGCTCGCGCTGGCTCGCGGCCAGTTCATTGAGGTCGCTTTGCAGCGTCTGGCGGCCTTGCCAATCGTGCAGTGCGTAAGGCAGATCGACCTGCTTGAATACCACCTGAACCGGCTGCTCCAGCTCGCCCTGCCAGACGAAACCGCTGCGCAGGCTGTCATGCGCATCCAGCGCCGCCTGCCAGGCCTGGCGCAAACGCTGCGGATCAAGGCCGTCGACATCCAGACGCATCTGATTGATGTAGTCCACGCTATCGGGCTCATACAACGTATGGAACAGCATGCCCTGCTGCATCGGCGACAGTGGGTAGACGTCCTCGATACGCGCCACCGCGATCGGCAGCGCATCCAACTGAGCCTGGTTCAAGCGTGCCAGCGGGAAGTCCGATGGCGTCACCCCTTGGTGGTGGGCGCAGTGTTCGATCAGGCCAACAAGTTCCTCCTGGAAATCAATGGCCAGGCGTTGAATGCACGCGGGATCAAACATCTGCGAACTGAAGCGCCAGTCCACACTCAGTTCCCCGGCGTACACCTGGCCATTGAGCGTCAGCCAGTTGCCCAGTGGAGCCTCCAGGCTGTGTTCGGCGCCCGCCTGTTCGCCGGATGGCGCAAACAGCGCGCCCTCGGCCTCGTCGAAGCTGCCATCGAACTGGCCCAGGTAGTTGAAGGTGATGCGCGGTGTCGGCAATGCCCGCAAGGCCTGCTGCACCTCTTCGTCGCCCAGGTAACGAAGCGCGCCGAACCCAATCCCTTTTGGGGAATCGCGCGCAGTTGCTCCTTGATGCCTTTGATCGAATCAGCCAGGGTCGAGGCCGGCGAAAGCTTGACCGGGAACAGGCTGGTGAACCAACCCACGGTACGTGTCAGGTCCAGGTCGTCAAATACCTCTTCACGGCCATGACCCTCCATTTGAACCAGCGTGGAAGCCTGCCCCGTCCAGCGGCAAATCACTCGCGCAAGCGCCGTCAACAGCATGTCGTTGACCTGAGTCCGGTAGGCCGCGGGCGCCACTTGCAACAGCTGTCGCGTCTGCAGGCTGTCCAGGCGACTTTCTACGGTGTGGGCGTAACGGCTTTGCAGGCTGCCATCGGCACGCTGACGCGGTAAATGTGCAGGGGCACCGTCCAGCTGCGCCTGCCAGAACGGCAGCTCGGCCAGCAAGGCAGGGCCACTGGCATGCGCCTGCAAGCGCTCGGCCCAGGTTTTGAACGCGCTGGTCTTGGCTGGCAGTTGCGCCGTGCCGCCGGCGACCAACTGCCGGTAAACGCTCTGCAAGTCTTCAAGCAAAATACGCCAGGAGACACCGTCCACCACCAAGTGGTGGATCACCAGCAACAGTCGCTGGGAGCCGTCGGCAAGCGTCGCCAGCACCGCACGGGCCACGCTCCCACGCGCCAGGTCCAACGAGCGCTGGGCCTGCTCACACAGGTCCAGCAAGGCTTCGGCATCTGCGACCTGGGCTTGCCACAGCAGCGGCGCGGCCTGTAACTGAGTCGGCAGCAGGTACCGGGCAGCCGCTTGCGAGGTGAACGCCATGCGCAATGCGTCGTGCTGCACCACCAACGCCTGCAAGGCCTGCTCCAGGTAAGCCGCGTCCAACGGTGCGTAAGGCTTGAGCAACACTGACTGGTTCCAGTGATCGCGCTCGGGAACAGCCTGGTCGAAAAACACCTGTTGGACCGGCAACAGCGGCGCGTCACCACTGACCGGCGCTTGATCGATCACAACCCGCTTGCCGTCGGTGCGAGCCACCGCCGCAAGGCTTTGCACCGTCTGGTGCTGGAACAGGTCCTTGGGCGTGAAATGAATACCGGCCACGCGGGCGCGGCTGACGACTTGAATAGAGATGATCGAGTCACCGCCCAACTCGAAGAAGTTGTCGTTCAGCCTCACCTGGTCCAAGCGCAGCACTTCCTCCCAGAGGGTGGCAATTCGTTGTTCAAGCTCGCTGCGCGGGCCTCATAGTCGAGCGCAGACACACCGGCCTGCGGCTTGGGCAATGCCTTGCGATCGAGTTTGCCATTGGGGGTCAAGGGAAAGGCGCTGAGCACGAGCACATGCGCCGGCACCATATAGCCGGGCAGCACCTCCTTGAGCTGCATCTTGATCAAGCCTGGCAGGCGAGCATCCTGCAGTTGCGCCGCATCGGCCGGCACCACGTAGGCAATCAGTTGCTGCCCGCTCAAGCCTGGCTGGGCGACCACCACCGCCTCACGCACGTGAGGCTGCCCCTGCAGGCGTGCTTCGATTTCGCCGAGTTCAACCCTGAAACCACGGATTTTCACTTGGTTGTCAATGCGCCCGATGTAATCGGTGGTGCCGTCTTCCCGCTGGCGCACGAGGTCGCCGGAACGATACAGCCGCGCACCGGGAACACCGAAAGGATCCGGCACAAAGCGTTCGGCGGTCATCGCCGGCCGATTGAGATAGCCGCGCGCCAGGCCCGTGCCGCCCAGGTACAACTCGCCACTGAGCCCTTGGGACAATGGGTTGAGCTGATCGTCCAGCACGTACGTGCTGCGGTCACCTATGCGGCTGCCGATCGGCGCGTACGCCGCGCCACATTCAAGGTCGGGGCCGGCTTTCCAGATCAGCGGCGTGACCACCGTTTCGGTAGGCCCGTAACCATTAATGATGTGTTCGGGACGCAAAGCGCGCCGGGCCAGTTCGAAGCTGGCCTGGGGTACCGCGTCGCCGCCGAAACAGTAGATGCGCACGGGCGGCGGGTTGCCATCGCGTTCGGCGTGCTCGGCCAATTGTTGCAGGTACACCGGCGGGAATGCGGCGACGGTCACCCCGTACTCGTGCATGGCGGCGTAGGTCTGCTCCGGCGTCCACAGGCTGTCGTCACGCATCAGCAGACGACCGCCGTGGGTCAGTGTGGTCAGCCAACGCTCATGCGCGCCGTCGAAGGCAAACGACATGAAGTGCAATTCGCAGTCCGTTGCAGTCATGGCGTACCGTTCGCCGATCGCCTGGCAGTGCATGGACAACGGGCCGTGGGCGACGCTGACCCCCTTGGGCTGCCCCGTGGAGCCCGAGGTGTAGATGACGTAGGCCAGGTTATCCGGGTGCAGGTCGAGCTGCGGCGCGGTTTCGGGCCCGTCGCGCAGGTCCAGGCGATCCAGCTCAAGCGTGTGCAAGCCTGGAATCTTCGGCAATCGCTCAGCCAGGCGCGAGTCCGTCAACAACAAGGCGACACCGGAGTCCTGCATCAAGTAGGCCAAACGCTCCTGCGGATAGCTCGCATCCAGCGGCACATAGGCGCCGCCCGCCTTGAGCACAGCAAGCAGTGCCACCATCAGTTGCTCGCCACGCGGCATGGCCACGGCAACGCGAACTTCCGGGCCGACCCCTTCGGCAATCAGCGCATGAGCCAGGCGGTTGGCGCGGCGGTCCAATTGCGCGTAGGTGACCGGTTGGCCGTCGACAATCAGCGCAACGCTGCCAGGCGCCTGCATGGCGATGCGCTCATGCACATAAGGCTGCACGGCGTATGGCTGAGGGCTATTGCCGGCACGCAGCTGCGCCCATTCGTCGGCGGTCAGCAGGTCCAGTGCACCGGTCGGCCGCTGAGGCGATTGGCTGAACTGCTCAAGCAGGTGCAGCAACTGCGCATTCAGGCGGGCAATCACCGGTTCACAGAAACTGTGCAAGGCGTAGCCGTAGTGCAGCGACAACGTCTCGCCGAGGTTGATGCCCACTGTCAGCGGGTAACTGGTTTGCTCCAGCGTCGACACTTCACCGAAGCGTGGGCCGCTGCCTTGCCCTTGTTGCAAGGCTTGCGACAAGGGGTAGTTTTCAAACACCAGAATGCTGTCGAACAAGGCTTCACCGCCCTGCCCGGCCCAGCGCTGGATATCAAACAGCGGCGTGTGCTCGTGCTCACGCAGGCTCAGAGTTCAGTGCCTGAACCGTTTGCAGCCATTGAGCCACGGTCTGCTGCGCCTGGCTGCCGGCAATCACCGGCAACGTATTGATGAACAAACCGATTTGCTGTTCGATCCCCTGCAAGGCCGACGGTCGGCCCGACACCGTCGCACCGAAGGCGACCGTGGCCTGGCCGGTATAGCGCTGCAGCAGCAGTAGCCAGGCGCTTTGCACCAGCGTGTTCAAGGTGACCTTCCTGTTCCCTGGCAAAAGCGTTGAGGCGTTGAGTGGCGGCGCCATCCAGCAGATGTATCAGTTCGCCATGCCCAGTCACGCCGGCCACCCCTCCCGACACGCTGTCGGCCAGCCGGGTCGGCGCGTCCAGTGCGGCCAGTTGCGCCGTCCAGAATTGTTCGCTGGCGGCGTTATCGCGCGCCTGGAGCCAGGCGATGTAGTCACGGTAACGCCCCGCCGACTGAGCCACGGGGAGCCCCGCATAGCGTTGCAGCACCTCGCCGAACAGCTGCGCGTTACTCCAGCCGTCGAGCAGGATGTGGTGATTGGTGAAGATCAGATGATGTCGGGCTTGAGCCGTGCGGATCAGACACAGGCGCAGCAATGGCGCACGATCGAGTACAAAACCACTGTTGCGCTGGGCCTCGGCGGCGGCGTCGAGTGCCGTGGCAAGGTCGTCACGGCCCTGCCAGTCGAGCAACTCCAGCGGCACCTGGACCTGACGCGTGATCACCTGCACCGGCTGTTCGAATACGCCTTGCCAGAGGAAGGCACTGCGCAAGCTCTCATGCGCCGCCAGGGTAGCTTGCCACGCGGCCTCGAAACGATCGCTGTCGAGGTCATCCACGTCCACGCGCAGCTGGTTGATGTAGTCCACTCCTTCCTGCTCATACAGGCTGTGGAACAACATGCCCTGCTGCATGGGCGACAACGGGTAGATATCCTCGATCGTGCGCAGCGAGTAAGGCAGCGCATCCAACTGCATCTGGGACAGGCCGGCCAACGGGAAGTCCGAAGGGGTTACTCCGCTGTGTCCAAGGTCGCAGCAATGGCTGACCAGAGCGGCCAGCTCAACGGCATACGCATCGGCCAGCCGTTGCACCGTGGCGTCGTGGAACATCTCGCGGCTGTAGGTCCACTCAAGACTCAGCTCCCCGCCATAGACCTGGCCATTGACGGTCAGCCAGTTGCCCAGCGGTGCATCAGCATGTTGTTCACTGCCCGAGGATTCACTGGCGGGCACGAACATGGCGTCCTGATCAAACTGACCGTCAAATTGCCCAAGATAGTTGAACGTTACGCGCGGCTCCGGCCGCTCAGCCAAGGCAGCCCGTTCAGCCGGGCCGCCGAGGTAGCGCAGCAGGCCATAGCCCAGGCCTTTTTCCGGTACGGCGCGCAATTGCTCCTTGACGGTTTTCAACGATTGCTCAAGGTCGGCGGCGGGTGTCAGGCGCACTGGGTACAGGCTGGTGAACCAACCTACCGTGCGGCTCAGGTCGATCTGTTCAAAGAGGTCTTCGCGGCCGTGGCCCTCCAGCTGGATCACACTGGAGTCGGCACCGGTCCAGCCGCAGAGCGCCCGCGCCAGCGCAGTCAGCAACAGGTCGTTGACCTGTGTGCGATAGGCCGCTGGAGCGTCTTGCAGCAGTCGCCGGGTCAGGTCGGCACCCAAGCGCGTCTGCACGGTAGCGGCGTGACGATTCTGCAGGCCGCCCTGGTGGTTGTCGCAGGGCAGATCGCCCGCGTCATCACCCAGTGTCTGCAACCAATAGTTCAATTGCCCTTGCACGCCCTCACTGATGGCGTGTTGCGTCATCTGCTCGGCCCAGGCTTTGAAGGCACTGGTTTTGGGCGCCAATTTTACCCGGCGCACCGAGGCCAGTTGTACGTAGGCACTTTGCAGGTCCTCCAGCAAGATTCGCCAGGACACGCCGTCGACGACCAGATGATGGATCACCAGCAGCAGACGCTGGCTGCCATCGGCCATTTGCACCAGCAGCGCGCGCAACAGCGGGCCGTCTTGCAGGTTCAGCGACTGCTGGGCCTCATTGCAACGGGCCTGCAGTTGCACGTCATCATCTGCCTGGGCTTGCCACAGCAATGCCTGGCCGGGTTCGACGCGAGCATGGCTGGCCTGGCCCTGCGGCGTGAAGGTAAGACGCAGCGCGTCGTGATGCGCCAGCAGCGCCTGCAAGGCCTGCTCCAGGCGCAAGGGGTCGATGGTCTGGGCACACGTGAGCAACAACGATTGGTTCCACTGATGCCGCGCGGGAATATCCGTGGCAAAGAACCACTGCTGGAACGCCAGCAACGGGGTGGCGCCAGTGACCGGTTGCTGATCGATCAGCCGCGCCGTGCCCACCTGGGCGACACGCGCCAGGCTCTGGACGGTCTGATACTGGAAGACATCCTTGGGCGTCAGAATGATGCCGGCCTGACGGGCACGGCTGACCACCTGGATCGACACGATGGAGTCACCGCCCAGGGCAAAGAAATTGTCAGTGACGCCCACCTGCTCACGCTTGAGCACTTCTTGCCAGATCGCCGCGATGCGCTGTTCAAGATCGGTTTCAGGCGCGATGTAGACCGCTTGTTGCAGGCTGGCGTCCGGCACCGGCAACGCCTTGCGGTCCAACTTGCCGTTGGCCGACAGCGGCAGTTGCGCCAATGCCATCCATTGCGCGGGCACCATGTAATCCGGCAAGCCGCTGTGCAGGTGAGCGCTCAGCTGCGCCTGCCAATCGGCGTCCGCCGCCGGCTCCAAAACGACGTAAGCCACCAGCTGCTTGCCATCGCGAGCCACCACCACCGCTTCACGCACGGCGGCATGCTCCAGCAGGCGGGCCTCGATTTCGCCCAGTTCAATACGCAGGCCGCGGATCTTCACCTGGTGGTCGATACGCCCGGCGTATTCGATCACCCCATCAGCTCGGTAACGCGCCAAATCGCCGGTGCGGTACAGCCGCTCACCGGCCACGAACGGGCTGGCGACAAAGCGTTCGGCGGTCAGGCTTGGGCGTTGGTGGTAACCCCGCGCCAGGCCGACGCCCGCCAGGTACAGCTCGCCGGTCACGCCCGCCGGCAGCGGCTCCAGGCTGCTGTCGAGGATATGTGGCCAGGTTGGCAATCGGCTGGCCGATCGGCACGCTGTCACGGCCTTCGTCCATGCAGGTCCAGTGGGTCACGTCGATGGCCGCTTCGGTCGGGCCGTACAGGTTGTATAGCCCCGCGTTCGGCAACTTGGCGAAGACCTGCTGCTGGATATCCACCGCCAGCGCTTCACCGCTGCACACGATGCGCTTGAGGCCGGTGCAACTGCTGACGGCGTCGTCCTGCAAAAACGCCTGCAGCATCGACGGCACAAAGTGCAAGGTGCTCACCTGTTCGCGGTTGATCAACTCGACCAGCTTGGCCGGGTCACGGTGATCACCCGGCGCCGCCACGACCAGGCGCGCGCCGGTCATCAGCGGCCAGAAGAACTCCCACACCGACACGTCGAAGCTGAACGGGGTTTTCTGCACCACCGTGTCGCGGGCGTCCAGGCCGTAGGCGCCTTGCATCCAGCACAGGCGGTTGGTCAGCGCCACGTGGCGGTTGCCCGCGCCCTTGGGCTTGCCGGTGGAGCCGGAGGTGTAGATCACGTAGGCAAGGTTTTCGCCGGTCAGGGCCACGCACGGATTGGACGTGTTGTAAGCCGCCAGCCAGTCGCCCGGTTGATCCAACGCCACGCTGCGGATCGACACCGGGATCGGCAGGCGCTGCAACAACGCCTCCTGGGTCAGCAGCAACTGAATGCCGCTGTCTTCGAACATGTAGCTCAGGCGATCCTGCGGGTAGTCCGGGTCCAGCGGCACGTAGGCGCCGCCGGCCTTGAGGATGGCCACCAGCGCCACAACCATTTCGATGGAGCGCTCGGCCGCCACGCCCACCAGCACGTCCGGGCCAACGCCTTGCGCGATCAGGTAATGCGCCAGTCGGTTGGCGCGCTCGTTGAGCTGGCGATAGCTCAGGCGCTCTTCACCGAACGCCAGCGCCGGCGCGTCCGGGGTGTGCCGCACCTGGGCTTCGATCAGTTGCTGCACGGTGTGCTGCAATGGGAAGTCGGTGGCGGTGGCGTTCCAGCCGTCGAGCAAGGTGCTGCGTTCGCTGGCGGCCAGCATCGACAACGTTTCAACCGGCTGTTCTGGCGCGGCCAGCATCGCGTCGAGCAGTGCGAGCCAATGGCCGGCCATGCGCTCGATGGTCGAGGCGTCGAACAGGTCCGAGGCATAGGTAAAGCCTGCCGAAACCCCAGTGCCGTGCTCAACGGTATTGAGCGTCAGGTCAAACTGCGCCGAGTGACTTTCCCACTCCAGCCCCTGCACCTGCAAATCGGGCAGTTGCATGGACGTAGCCTGCCGGTCTTCGGCCTGGTGGTTGAACATGACTTGGAACAGCGGGTTACGGCTCAGGCTACGCTCGGGTTGCAGCACCTCAACCAACTGCTCAAAAGGCAAGTCCTGATGCGCCTGCGCATCCAATGCGGTTTTGCGCACCTGTTGCAGCAGACCGCGAACACTGGTGCGGCTATCCACTTCAGTGCGCAGCACTTGGGTATTGACCAAAAAGCCGATCAGCCGCTCGGTTTCACTGCGACTGCGGTTGGCGATAGGCACACCGACGCGGATATCCGCCTGGCCACTGTAGCGGTGCAGCAGCAGTTGGAACGAGGCAAGCAATACCACGAACGTGGTGACGTTCTCACGCTGGCTCAGACGCTTGAGCGCTTCCAGGCGCTGAGCGCCCAGCTCAACGTTGACCGAGGCGCCGGCAAAGCTCTGCACCGCTGGGCGCGCATGGTCGGTGGGCAGCTCAAGTACCGGCTGCTCGCCGGCCAACTGGGCCTGCCAGTAGCCCAATTGACGCTCGCGCTCCCCCGCCTCCATCCAATGCCGCTGCCACAGTGCATAGTCGGCATATTGTACCGGCAGCGCCGGCAGTTGTGCCGGGTGCCCCTGGCTGAAGGCTGCGTACAGCTGCACCAACTCATTGACCATGACCTGCAAGGAAGCACCGTCACAGATGCTGTGGTGCAAGGTCAGAACCAGCACATGCTGGTCCTCGGCAAGCCGAAGCAGACGAGCCCGAATCAGCGGCCCCGTTGCCAGATCGAACGGCTGGGCGATCTCGGCTTCTACCACGGCCTGCAAGCCGGCCTCACCTTCGGCCGCCCATCGGGCTTCATGGGCCTCGGCCACCAGCGATGCGCCGCCTGTCGCGGCAATGCACTGCAGCACACGGTCTGCGTCCTGGACAAACGTGGTGCGCAGGCTTTCATGGCAAGCCATCAGTCCCGCCAGGCTGTTATTCAAGGCGTCAAGATTCAAGCTACCCGTCAGGCGCAGCGCCTTGGACAGGTTGTAGGCCGCGCTGTCAGGTTCCAGTTGCCACAGGAACCATTGGCGCTGCTGGGCGTATGAAAGCAATAGAGGCTCGTCGGCGTCACGCTTGAAGATAGGCGCAACACCGAACAGGTTAATTCCTTTTTGCTTGAGCAAGACGGCCAGCGCCTTCCTTTCCTTCGCAGAAAGCGCTCCCACCGACTCGATTAACTTTTGCACGCCATAGCCCTCAATTAAGAAATCAGTTTCTCAAGATCATTGGCTGATAGACGTTTGAGGGCCTCCAGAGATTTAGTCAGTTCATCCTGCAAAGGCTGTAAATCGCCTTGCAGGCCCTGTAGTTCACTGCAGAATTCGCCCAGGTTTTGTGTGCCGAACAGCAGGTTGAGCGGAACATCCAGCTCCAGTTGCTGGCGAATGCGCATGACCACTTGCGTCGCCAACAACGAGTGCCCGCCCAGCGCAAAGAAGTTGTCGTTGAGCCCCACTTGCGCGATTTCCAGCACGCTTTGCCAGATCTGCGCCACCTGTTGGGCCAGCTCACTGTCCGGGGCCACGTAGGCCTGGGCCGCCTGCCCGGCGTCCGGCTTGGGCAGCGCCTTGCGGTCGAGCTTGCCGTTGGGGCTGAGCGGCATACGCTCCAGAACCTGCACATGGTTGGGCACCATATAAGCAGGCAGCGCCTGGCCCACATACAGCTTGAGTTCAGTGGCCGGGGCTGGGTGTTCGCGCCGACCTTGCTCGCCAAGCACCACGTAGGCCACCAGTGACGTATCGTCGACGGCTACCACCACCGCCTCGCGTACATGCTCATGCTCAAGCAACCGTGCTTCGATTTCCCCCAGCTCGATACGCAGGCCGCGCAACTTGACCTGGTGATCGATACGCCCGGCGTATTCGATGACCCCATCGGCGCGATAGCGCGCCAGGTCACCGGTGCGGTACATACGCTGGCCCCGCCCTTGCGGGCTGACGACAAAGCGCTCGGCGGTCAATGCCGGGCGCTGGTGATAACCCCGCGCCAGCCCTTCACCCGCCAGGTACAGCTCACCCAGCACGCCCGCCGGCAGCGGTTCCAGATTGGCATCCAGAATGAAGCACGCGAGGTTGGCGATCGGCCGCCCGATCGGCACGCTGTCACGGCCCTCGTCAAGGCACGTCCAATGGGTCACATCGATGGCCGCTTCGGTCGGGCCGTACAAGTTATACAGCCGCGCCTTCGGCAGCCGCGCGAACACCTGCTGCTGGGCGTCCACCGGCAGCGCCTCGCCGCTGCATACAATACGGGCCAGGCTCAGGCAACTGTCCACAGCGTGCGCCTGCATGAACGCCTGCAACATCGAGGGCACAAAATGCAGGGTCGTCACCTGCTCACGGTTGATCAGCTCAACAAGCCGTGACGGATCACGGTGGTCGCCGGGAGCAGCCATCGCCAAGCGAGCCCCTGTCATCAATGGCCAGAAAAACTCCCAGACCGACACATCGAAGCTGAACGGGGTTTTCTGCAAGACCGTGTCCGCGGCACTGAGCCCGTAGGCCTGCTGCATCCAGCACAACCGATTGACCAGCGCCGAATGCCGGTTGCCCGCGCCCTTGGGCTTGCCCGTGGAACCAGAGGTGTAAATCACATAGGCCAAGCCTTCGGGGTGCACGCTGACCCGCGGGTTGGCGGCACTGTAACCTTCAAGCCAGGTGGCCGGCTGGTCCAGCAGCAGGGTGCGCACACCGGCGGCGAGCGGCAGGCCGTCAACCACCCCCGCTTGACTCAGCAACAACGAGACGCCGCTGTCCTCGATCATGTAGCGCAGGCGATCCTGCGGGTATTCCGGGTCCAACGGTACGTAGGCGCCCCCCGCTTTGAGGATGGCCAGCAAGCCGACCACCATTTCAATCGAGCGCTCCAGCGCAATCCCCACCAACCGCTCAGGGCCCACGCCGGCTTCGATCAGCTTATGCGCCAGGCGGTTCGCCCGCGCATTGAGTTGCGCATAGCTCAGACGCTCGTCGGCAAACACCAGCGCCGTGGCGTCGGGCGTGCGCAGCACTTGCTGCTCGATCAGGTGCTGGATGCTGCAGGTCAATGGGTAGGTGGTTTCAGTGGCGTTCCAGCTGTCTACGATCTGTTGACGTTGCGCACCGTCCAGCAAGCGCAAATCGCCAAGCCTGGCCTGCTCGCTGCTGTCCGCCATTTGCAGCAACAGGTGCTGAAGGTGCCCGGCCAATTGCTTGACCACGCCAGCATCGAAGTGTTGGCGGTCATAGGCAAACTGCAGCGACAGCGTCTGGCCGGCGTCGACCAGCACCGTCAACGGCACACTGGTCTGCTCATGGCTGCTGACCTCGCCAAACGCGATGCCCGCCGGCGCGCCCTGCTCCAGCGCTTGCGACACGGGGTAGTTCTCGAACACCAACAGGCTGTCAAACAGAGCGGTGCCGCCATGCCCCGCCCAGCGCTGGATATCAAACAAAGGCGTGTGCTCGTACTCACGCAAGGCCAGGTTGAGCGACTGCACGTCTTGCAGCCAGGCACTTACCAACTGTTCACTGCGAGGGCTGGCGATCACCGGCAATGTATTGATAAACAAGCCGACCTGCTGCTCGACACCCGCCAAATCGGCGGGACGCCCCGACACCGTGGCACCGAAAGTCACGGTCGGCTGCCCGGTATACCCCTGCAACAGCAGCAGCCAGGCACCTTGCACCAGGGTGTTGAGGGTGACTTTGCGAAGTCGGGCAAAGTCGCCAAGGCGCTGGGTGTGCTCGCGATCAAGCAGCTGCTGATGGCTACCGTGGCCAGGCTGCGACTCACTCTGCGGCGCGTCAAGACTGCGCGCCAGCAAGGTCGGCTCCTCCAGGCTGGCCAACTGCTGCTTCCAGAACGCTTCGCTGGCAGCGTCGTCCTGACGCTTGAGCCAGGCAATGTAGTCGCCATAACTGCCCGTGCGCGGGGCCGGGGCTTGCCCGCTATAGCGTTGCAACACCTCGCCGAGCAACTGCGAGTTACTCCAGCCGTCCATCAAGATGTGATGGCTGGTATAGATCATTTCGTAACGTTCGGGAGCCGTGCGAACCACCGCCAGACGCAGCAGCGGCGGCCGTGCCAGGTCGAAGCCCTGATGCAATTGCTGTTGCGCCAGCGTCTGCAGGGCGGGTTCCAGATCCGCGCGTTCAAGCCAGTCATGGGTTTCGAAGGGCAACTCGGCGTGACGCTGAACAATCTGCAGGGGCTGCTGATGTTCGCTTTCCCAGATAAACCCGGTGCGCAAGACATCATTGTTATTGACGCTGTCTTGCCAGGCCGCTCGAAAACGCTCGACGTCGAGCCCCTGGACGGCAACGCGCATCTGGTTGATGTAATCGCCACCGTTTTGCGCAAGGCGACTGTGGAACAACATGCCTTGCTGCATCGGTGACAAAGGATAGATATCGGCGATATCACGCGCAGGAACTGCCAGGCGGTCCAATTGCACCTGACCCAGGCCAGCCTGGAGGAAGTCCGTAGGCGTGACGCCTGCCGCCCTCCCGTCACAGCAATGTGCGATCAGCGCCTTGAGTTCGAGCATGTACTCGTCCGCCAGCCGCTGCACGGTGGTTTCAGCAAACATCTGCGTGCTGAAACTCCAGTCCATGCTCAGCTCGCCGGCGTAGACCCGACCATTGAGCGACAGCCAGTTGCTTAGTGGCGCCCGCTCGCTCTGCTCGGCACCCGCGAATTCTGTAGCAGGGACGAACAACGAGGTTTCATCGAACTGGCCGTCGAACTGCCCCAGGTAATTGAAGGTGATCCGCGGTACAGCCAACTGGCTAAGTGCCGCACGGGACGCCTCATCGCCCAGATAACGCAACACGCCAAAGCCGATGCCCTTGTGCGGGACACCGCGCAATTGCTCCTTGATCGCCTTGATCGAACCGTCCAGCGAGACTTCGGGTGTAAGGCGTACCGGGAACAAACTGGTGAACCAGCCCACGGTGCGGGTGACATCCAGGTTGTCGAAGAGTTCTTCACGCCCATGGCCTTCCAACTGGATCAGCGCACTGCTTTGTGCGCTCCAGCGCGACACCACGCGCGCCAGCGCCGTCAGCAGCAGGTCATTGACCTGGGTGCGATAAGCCGCGGGGGCCTCTTGCAGCAACTGGCGGGTCAGCGCCGGGTCCAGACGTGACTGCACGGTTGCCGCATAGCGGTTTTCCAGGCTGCCCTCGATGTTGTCACACGGCAGTTCGCCAGTGGCTCCCTGGGCCTGCCAGTACGCGAGTTCAGCCTGCAACTGGGTACTTTGGGCGTATATCTGCAAACGCTCGGCCCATGTTTTGAAGGCGCAAGTCTTGGCGGGCAAGCGGATGGTTTGCGCGCCATGAGCCTGACGGTAGGCCAGTTGCAGATCCTCCAGCACCATGCGCCAGGACACGCCATCGACCACCAGATGATGCACAACCAATAACAGGCGCTGGCTGCCGTCGGCCATGTGCGCCAGCAATGCGCGCAGCAGGCCTCCCTGCAAGTCCAGCGAACGCTGGGCGCGATCGGCCCACTGCGCAAGCGCCTGGCTGTCGTCGACCTCGGCTTGCCACAGCACCACCGGCCGGTCAGCGGGTGAGCGGTGGCTGGCTTCCCAGCCCTGTGCGCCCTGGCTGAAACTCAGGCGCAAGGCATCGTGATGCCCGATCAGCGCCTGCAGCGCCTGCTCCAGTGCCTCGGCCTGCAAGGCCCGGGCAGGACGCAGCAACACCGACTGGTTCCAGTGATGGCGCTCGGCAATAGCCTGTGCAAAAAAGTCCTGTTGAATCGCCAACAGCGGTGTGGCGCCCGTCACCGGGCCCTGTTCGACCACGGCCTGCGGCGGCGCATGCCGCGCCACGCGTGCCAGGCCCTGTACGGTTTGATGGGTAAACAGCTCTTTGGCGGTGAAGTGAATACCGGACGCACGTGCGCGGCTGACCAACTGGATAGAGACAATCGAGTCACCACCCAGCTCGAAGAAGTTGTCGCTCACCCCCACCTGATCGAGTTTCAACACCTCCTGCCAGAGCCCAGCCAGCCTCGCTCCATTTCATTGCGAGGCGCCTGATAGCCCGCCAGGGCAGGCTGTAATTCAGGTACCGGCAACGCTTTGCGGTCAAGCTTGCCGTTAGGCGTCAGGGGCAAACGCGCCAGCGTGACCCACTGCGCCGGCAGCATGTACTCGGGCAAGGTCTGCTTGAGCCAGTCACGCGCGTCTTCATGCAACGCCTGCGGCGCCGGCTGTTCAGACACCAGGTAGGCGATCAAACGGGTACCGTGCTCACCGTCATGGGCGACCACCACGGTTTCGTCGATCGAGGGGTGTTGCAGCAGCCGCTGTTCGATTTCCCCCAGCTCGATCCGGAAACCACGCACCTTGGTCTGGTGGTCGATACGTCCCAGGTACTGGATGTGACCATCGGCCAGGTAGCGCACCAGGTCACCGGTGCGATACAGGCGCTGCGCCCCCGCCCCGAAGGGGTTCGGCACAAAGCGTTCCGCGGTCAGGTCCGGACGCTGCAAGTACCCACGGGCGATACCGGCGCCGGCCAGGTACAACTCGCCCGCCACGCCGATCGGCACCGGCTGCAAATGCTCGTCAAGGACATAGCTGTCGGTACCCGCCAACGGCCGCCCGATGCTCGGCTGCCCGCCCGCTACTCGTCGCACATACGTCGAATAGGTAGTGTCTTCGGAAGGGCCATACAGGTCGTACACATGCTGCAGCGTCGGGTGACTGTAAAGCGCGTCGACCAGTGGCTGCTTCAACGGCTCACCGGCCAGGTTGATGATGCGCACGCTGGCGGGGATTTGCCCGGCCGCATGCAGGGCGGCAATCGCCGACGGCACGGTGTTGATCAGCGTGACGCGATCGCGCGCCGGCAAATCGGCGAGGGCCAGGGCGTTTTCGGCGAGCACAAAGAAGCCACCGCTGCCCAGGGTCACAAACAGTTCCCAAACCGACAGGTCAAAGCAGATCGAGGTAGACGCCAATACGCCCTGCAAGTCTTCGCGACGATAGACCCCCTGGGCCCACTGGACCAGCGACACCGCGTTGCGATGGCTGATGGCGACGCCTTTTGGCTTGCCCGTGGAACCCGAGGTGTAGATGACATAGGCCAGGTTGTCGGCATGCGCGAGTGCAGGCAGGTCGGCACAGTCCGGGGCGCTTGCATCAACGTCTTCGGGTACGACCACCAGCACGTGCGCACCACCAACCTGGGCCGGGTCATTGCTCAGCACCAGGCGCGCCTGGCTGTTTTCAAGCATGTAGGCAATGCGATCGGCCGGGTAATTCGGGTCCAGCGGCACGTAGGTGCCTCCCGCTTTGAGCACCGCCAGGAGCGCCACGACCATTTCCACCGAACGTGGCAGCAACACGCCCACGCGAACCTCAGGGCCTACGCCACGAGCCCGCAGGCGTCGAGCCAGGCGGTTGGCGCGCGCATTGAGCTGGCGATAGTCCAACGCCTGCTCGCCAAACAGCATCGCCAGTTGCTCGGGACCTGCATCGGCCTGAGCTTCGAACAGCTGGTGCAGGCCGCCGTCGAAGGTGGCCGGTAGTTCAAGGCTGTTCCAATCGCGCAGGATAACCTGGCGCTCGTCGGCGCCCAGCAGCGGCAATTCGCTGATCGCCTGTGCAGGCTGGCTGACGATAGCGCGCAACAGGTTCTGCCAGTGGCGCGCCAACTGCTCGACGGTGCCGCGTTGGAACAAGTCCGTGGCGTAGGTCAACGACGCCGCCAACCCGCCCGCCACTTCCACCGTATCCAGGGTCAGGTCGAATTGCGCCGTGCCACTGTCCCAGGCGATGCCTTCAATGGACAGGCCCGACAACCGGACCTGGCGTTGCTCGCGGTTCTGATGGTTGAACAGCACTTGGAACAGCGGGCTATGACTCAGGCTGCGCTGGGGCTGCAAGGCCTCGACCAGTTGCTCGAACGGTAAGTCCTGGAACGTTTGGGCCTCGAGCACCGACTGGTGAACCTGCCGCAACAGGGCTGTGAACGACAGCGCGTCGCCGAACTCGGCGCGCAGCACCTGAGTGTTGACGAAAAACCCGACCAGCCCCTCGGTTTCCAGGCGACTGCGGTTGGCCACCGGCACGCCGACACGGATATCGTTCTGGCCGCTGTACCGGTGCAGCAGCATCTGGAACGAGGCCAGCAACACCGTGAACAATGTGACCTGTTCGCGCCGCGCCACCTGCTGCAAGGCGCTCGCCAACTCGTCAGGCAAGGCGAAGTCCAGGCGGGCGCCTCGAAAGCTCTGCTCGGCCGGCCGGGAGAAATCGACCGGCAACTCCAGCACCGGCTGCTCGCCGCCCAGTTTGTCGAGCCAGTAGGCCAATTGCCGCGCATTGTCGCCACCGGCGACCCATTGGCGCTGCCAGGCGGCATAGTCGGCGTATTGCAAGGGCAAGCTCGCCAGCACGGGCTCGCTGCCCGCACAGAATGCGGCGTAAAGACTGACCAGTTCGTCGACCACGATCTGCATCGACCAGCCATCAGAGACGATGTGATGCTGGGTGATCACCAGCACATGGTGGTCTGCGGTGATCGCAAGCAATTTGACGCGCATCAGTGGCCCGTTGAGCAGATCGAACGGGCGCTGAATCTCCGCTTCGACACATCGTTGGATCTGCGCAGCTTCCACGTTTTCTCGCAGCACCGGCAGTTCAACGTGGGCATGGATCACCTGCAAGGTACGTTCGCCCTCCTCCACGAAGGTGGTACGCAACGCCTCATGCCGCTGCACCAGTGCCTGGAACGCTTGTTCAAGCGCAGGCACATTCAATTGGCCGCGCAAATGCAACGCCGTCGGTACGTGATACGCCGCACTGTGCGGATCCAGTTGCCAAAGGAACCACTGACGCTCCTGGGCCGACGACAGCGGCATCGGCGCCCCACGCTCCATCGCCACCATGGGAACACTGTCCTGCGCCTGCAGGCTCTCGCAAGCCTGGGCAAAACCCAGCAACGTGGGATGCTCGAACACGCTGCGCAGCGGCAATTCCCGCTTCAGTTCATGGCGCACACGGGAGACCACCTGGGTCGCCAACAGCGAATGCCCGCCACGCTCGAAGAAGTGGTCACCCAGGCCGACCTGCTCAACCTGCAACACCGCCTGCCAGATGGCCGCGAGTTGCTGTTGCAGAAGGCTCTGCGGCGCCAGGTAGGCGGCCCGCGGCTGATTCAGGTCGGGCGCGGGCAAGGCGCGGCGGTCGAGCTTGCCATTGTTGTTCAACGGCAAGGCGTCCAGCAGCACCCAGTGCGTCGGCACCATGTAGTCGGGCAAGGACTGGCGCAACACCGCTGCCAACCCTTGGCCGTCGATGCCGGCCTCACGGGCGACGACATACGCCACCAGTTGCGCGCCGGCTGGCCCGGCCACGGCAATCACTGCCGCCTCGCGCACCTGCGGCAGCGCTTGCAGGCACGCCTCGATTTCGCCCATCTCGATCCGGAAGCCACGGATTTTCACTTGATGGTCGATGCGCCCTACGTATTCCAATGCCGCGTGTTCGTTGTAGCGCGCCAGGTCACCGCTGCGGTAGAGCCGCGCGCCGGGCACACCGGAAAACGGGTCCGGCACAAAGCGTTCGGCGGTGAGCGCCGGGCGGTCGAAATAGCCCTGGGCCAGGCCGGCCGCGGCGCCGATGCACAACTCACCAACGCCGCACGTCGGCAGCAACTGAAACGCACTGTCCAGCACGTACAGCGTACGCCCGTCGATAGCGTGCCCGATCGGCATGCCAAAGGTGTCATTGGCATCCGCCAGCCTGACAGTCGTGCACGCTGGACACCACGGTGGCCTCGGTCGGGCCATAGGTGTTCACCAGGCGCACGTTGCCCAACCCCGCCGCGTGCCAGGCGCGTACGCCCTCCACCGCCATGGCTTCGCCGCCCACATGCACCTGGCGCAGGCTACCCAGAGCGCGGCCGTCAACGGCGCACTCCTTGGCCAGCAAGTACCAATAGGCCGCGGGCAGGTCGGCGAGCGTCACGCCCTGGTCGACGATTTCCCGAGCCAACTGCCCGGCATCCCACAGTTCGTCGCCGCGCATGATCAGCGCCGCGCCGACGCAGCAACGGCGGGTAGCACTGTTCGACAAACCCGTCGAAGCTGAAGGTCGCAAATTGCAGCACGCGGTCCGCGGGTGTCAGTGCGCTGTAATGCGCCGCCGTTTCACAGAATTGGCCGAGGGCGGCATGGTCGATGGCCACGCCCTTGGGCCGCCCCGTAGAGCCGGAGGTGTAGATCACGTAGGCCAGGTCTGCCGCCATGGCCTGATTGGGCGGGTTGGTGGCCGGGTAGACGGCCAGTTCCGCACCCGACACGGTGAAGTCGACGCGCACCAGGGCGGCGGGTAACGGCAGATCCTGCAGCAACCCGGTTTCGCTGAGCAACAGGTCGAGGCGGCTGTCGGCCAGCATGTAGGCCTGGCGTTCGTTCGGATAGTTCGGGTCCAGCGGCACGTACGCGGCGCCACTCTTGAGCACCGCGAGCAGGCTGACGATCAGTTGCGGCCCGCGCCGTGAGGCCAGGCCGACCCGCTGCCCCGGCCCGACACCGTGCGCCAGCAGGCAATGCGCCAGGCGGTTGGCCCGCTCATTGAGCTGGGCATAGGTCAGGCGCTCATCCCCGGCCTGCACCGCCAGTGCGTGCGGCGAGGCCTCGGCCTGGGCCGCAATGCGCTCGTGCACACGGTCATGACGGGCCACCGAACCCAGCGATTGGCTCAGGGCAAGCAGGTCGCGCTGCCCGGCGGTGTCGAGCAGTTGCAAACGGCCCAACGGTGCATTGGCATCCGCCACCCATTGCACCAGCAGGTGCCGCAGGTTGGCGGCCAGTTGTTCAACCTGGCGCGCGCTGAAACGCGCACGGTCGTAGCTGAACTCCAGGCGCAGGCTGGCGCCCAGTTCTATCCCCAGGGTCAGCGGGTAGTGGGTGCGTTCATGGTTGTGCATCCGCCCGAAGGTCAGGCCTGCCGGTGCGCCTTGCTTCAGGGCCTCGGCGACCGGGAAGTTTTCAAATACCAGCAGGGTGTCGAACAAGGCGCCCTGTTGCCCGGCCCAGCCCTGGATGTCGTAGAGCGGCACGTGTTCATGGTCGCGCAGGCTTACGTTCAAGGCTTGCAGTTCACGCAGCCGGTCGCCGGTGGATTGCGCAGCCGAAAACGTGCTGATGATGGGCAAGGTGTTGATGAACAGGCCCAACTGCTGCTCGATCCCCGGCAACGGCGCCGAGCGCCCGGCGACAGTGGCGCCGAAGGCCACGCAGTCCTGACCGGTATAGCGTTGCAGCAAGAGGCTCCAGGCGCCCTGCAGCAGGGTATTGAGGGTGACTTTCTGTTGACGGGCAAATTCGCTCAGCTCACGCGTTATGGCGTCCTCCAGCACGAGCTGATGCTCAGCCGTGCCGCCGCCGTCAACCGGTGGCCGCAAGGCTTCAGCCAGCAAGGTCGGCGCCTGCAACGGTGCCAGGGCGGCTTTCCAGAACGCCTCGCCCGACCCTTGCTGTTGCAGCCAGCCCAGGTAGTCGCGGAACTGCCCCAACGGTGCCGGTACGGCCTGGCCGGCGTAGTGGGCAATGACTTCACCGAGCAACTGGGCGTTACTCCAGCCATCCATCAGGATGTGATGGCTGGTGAAGATCAGATGCCAGGCCTCGCCGGCACCGCGCACCAGCATCAGGCGAAACAACGGCGCAGTATCCAGCGCAAAACCTTGCTCGCGTTCGGCGCCAGCGAGGGCATCGAGGTCGGCATTGAGGTCTTCAATCACGTGCAACTGCACGTCAACCTGGCGCTGGATCAGTTGGTGGGCGCTGTCCAGGCCCAGCCAGTGGAAGCTGCTGCGCAGGATGTCATGTCGGTCCAGCGCAGCCTGCCAGGCGCGGCCGAACGCCAACAGGTCGAGGCCCTGGATATCCAGGCGCAACTGGTTGATATAGGCCTGGGCGTCGGGCTCATACAGGGTGTGGAACAACATGCCCTGCTGCATCGGCGACAACGGGTAAAGATCGGCGATGGCCGGCCCCGCCACGGGCAATGCGTTCAATTGCTGCTGGCTCAGGCGCGCCAGCGGGAAGTCCGAAGGCGTGGCCTGCCCGGCCGGCGTGGCGCAGCAATGTTCGATCAAGGCCTTGAGTTCCGTCGCGTACTCATCGGCCAGGCGTTGGATGGTCGCCGTGTCGAACATCTCGCGGCTGAAGCCCCATTGCAGCGTCAGTTCGCCGCCATACACCTGCCCTTCCACGGTCAACCAGTTGGCCAGCGGCGCCTCGGGGTCCTGGGCTTGGCCGCTGCCCTGGGCCGCTGGCACAAACAGTGCCGACTCGCTGAACTGGCGGTCGAACTGGCCCAGGTAGTTGAAGGTGATACGCGGCGCCGCCAGGCCCGCCAGGGCTTCACGGGCGGCCGGCGCTCCCAGGTAACGCAACAGGCCATAGCCGATGCCTTTGTCGGGCACGGCGCGCAGTTGCTCCTTGACCGACTGGATCGCACTGGACAATGGCCCCTCAGCCTGCAGGCGCACCGGGAACAGGCTGGTGAACCAGCCAACGGTACGGGTCAGGTCAAGGCCATCGAACAGGTCTTCGCGGCCGTGGCCTTCCAACTGGATCAAGGCGCCGGGCTGACCGCTCCACCGGCTGACGACACGTGCCAGGGCGGTCAGCAGCAAATCGTTGACCTGCGTGCGATAGGCCGCCGGCGCTTCTTGCAGCAACCGGCGGGTGTACTCGGCGTCGAGGCGCACGTCGAGTTTGCTGCCCAGGCGGTTTTGCAAGCCGCCGTGGGGGTTGTCGCAGGGCAAGTCCATGTCGGCGGACTGGGCCTGCCAGTACGCGAGCTGTTCATCGAGGTTCAGGGCATGGGCCTGCAACTGCTGCGCCCACTGCTGGTAGGCGCTGGTCTTGGCCGGTAGCGATGCCTCGGCATACGCCTGCTGCACGTCTTCAAGCAGGATGCGCCAGGACACGCCGTCAATCACCAGGTGATGGACCACCAGCAACAGGCGCTGGGTGCCGTCTGCCATGTTCACCAGCGCGGCGCGCAGCAGCGGCCCCTGCTCAAGGTCAAGGCTGCGCTGGGCTTCGTCGCAGAGCACGGCCAGCTCAGTGTCATCGACGGCATGGGATTGCCACAGGGCAGGCCCGGTGACCGGCGCGCCATGAGTTTGCAGCCAGCGTCGTCGGCCCGTTGCGCAAAACGTAGGCGCAGGGCGTCGTGATGGTTGAGCACTTGGGTCAGGGCGGCTTCCAGGCGCGTCGGCTCCAGGGCTTCACGCGGGGTCAATAGCAACGACTGGTTCCAGTGCTGGCGCGCCGGGATGGCCTGGGCAAAAAAGCTCTGCTGCACCGGCGTGAGGATCACCTCGCCGCTGACCGGCCCCTGGTCGATAACGCTGGCCTGCTCCAACGTCGCCACCAGCGCCAGGCTGCGCACGCTCTGGTACTGGAACAGGTCGCGCGGGCTGAGGCGAATCCCGGCCTGGCGCGCACGGCTGACCACTTCGATGGAGATGATCGAGTCGCCACCCAGCTCGAAGAAATTGTCTTCCAGGCCAACGTGCTCGACGCCGAGCACGTCGCTCCAGATCGCCGCAAGGGCTTTTTGCAGAGCGTTCTGCGGCGCGACAAACCCCTGCTGCGGCGTGGCGTCCGGCAACGGCAGCGCCTTGCGGTCGAGTTTGCCATTGGCGGTCACCGGCAGCTTGGCCAGGTACACCATGTGGGTCGGCACCATGTATTCCGGCAGACCGCCGAGCAACCAGGCCTTGAGGTCCGTCGGCGCTTCGCCGTCCGGCACCAGGTAAGCCACCAGTTGCTTGCCGCCCTGCACCAGCACCACCGCCTCACGCACACCGGGGTGTTGCATCAGGCGTGTCTCGATTTCGCCCAGCTCGATACGCAAGCCACGCAGCTTGACTTGATGGTCGAGGCGCCCGAGGTATTCGATGACACCGTCAGCACGTTGGCGCACGCGGTCGCCGGTGCGGTACAGGCGCGCGCCGTCGGCAAACGGGCTGGGCACAAAACGTTCGGCGGTCAGCGCCGTTCGCCGGTGATAGCTGCGGGCCAGGCCGGTGCCGCCCAGGTACAGCTCGCCCGACACGCCGGCAGGCACCGGGTTGAGTTGGGCGTCGAGTACATAGGTGCCAAGGTTGGCGATCGGGCGACCGATAGGCACGGCGTCGCGGCCTTCGTCGGTGCAGGTCCAGTGGGTGACGTCGATGGCTGCTTCGGTGGGGCCGTACAGGTTGAACAGCCCGGCCTGGGGCAGTTTGGCGAACACTTGCACCTGCGCATCCAGCGGCAAGGCTTCGCCGCTGCACACGATGCGCTTGAGGCTGCTGCAAGCCTGCACGCCCGGCTCATGGATAAACGCCTGGAGCATCGAGGGCACGAAGTGCAAGGTGGTAATGCCATGGCGGCCGATGGTGTCGATCAGGCGGGCCGGCTCGCGGTGTTCGCCGGGGGCGGCAATGACCAGCCGCGCGCCGGTCATCAGCGGCCAGAAGAACTCCCAGACCGAGACGTCAAAGCTGAAGGGGGTTTTTTGCAGCACCGCGTCGCTGGCGTCGAGGCTATAGGCCTGTTGCATCCAGCACAGACGGTTGACCAGCGCGCGATGGCTGTTGCCCGCGCCCTTGGGCTTGCCGGTGGAGCCGGAGGTGTAGATCACATAGGCGAGGTTCAGCGCCTGGATCGTCACGGCCGGTGATGCGCTGCTGTAACCGTCAAGCCAACCGGTTGCCTGGTCCAGGACCATCACCCGGATTGCGTCGGTGGGCAGCAACGGCAGCAGGCTGTGCTGGCTGAGCAGCAATTGGATGCCGCTGTCCTCGATCATGTAGGCCAGGCGGTCCCGGGGGTATTCGGGGTCAAGCGGCACGTAGGCGCCACCAGCCTTGAGAACGGCCAGCAAGCCCACCACCATCTCCACCGAGCGCTCAACGCAAATGCCCACCAATGCATCGGGGCCCACGCCCTGTTCGCGCAAGGCATGGGCCAACCGGTTGGCGCGGGCGTCGAGCTGGGCGTAGCTCAACGTGGTGTCGCCGAACACCAGTGCCGGGGCCTGCGGCGTGGCCCGGGCCTGGTCTTCGATCAACTGATGAATGCCGCGCTCGGTCGGGTAGGTTTGGGTGGTATGGTTCCAGTCCCGAACCAGCACCTGCTGCTCTGCGGCGGTTAGCATCGGCAGTTCGCCGATGCGCTGCTCGCCGTCGGCAACCATGGCCTGCAACAGGCTGATCCAGTGCCGGGCCATGCGCTCGATGGACGACGCGTCGAACAGGTCGTTGGCATAGGTCAGCGCGGCGTGCAGGGTGCCGGATTTTTCATAGGTATCCAGAGTCAGGTCGAACTGGGTGGTGCGGCCCTGCCACTCCACCAGTGCCAGTTCCAGGCCGGAGGCGGTACTCGACGGACGCGATATCGGCGACCGCCGGCTGGTGGTTATACATCACCTGGAACAGCGGCGTGTGGCTGAGGCTGCGCTCGACTTTCAGGGCTTCCACCAAGCGCTCGAACGGCAATTCCTGATGGGCCTGGGCGCCGAGCGCGTGCTCCTTGATGCCTTGCAGCAACTCGGCAACGCGGGTTTGCCCGGTCAGCTCGGTGCGCAACACCTGGGTGTTGACGAAGAAACCGATCAGCCCTTCGACCTCACTGCGGTTACGGTTGGCAATCGGCACCCCGACACGGATATCGCCCTGGCCGGTGTAACGGCGCAGCAGCACGTTGAAGGCGCCCAGTAACAGCATGAACAGCGTGACGTTGTGCTGTTGCGCGCAACTGCGCAGCTGCGCGGCCAGTGCCGGCGCAATCGCGAAATTATGACGCGTGCCCTGGTAGCTGGGCATCGCCGGGCGTGGGCGGTCGGTGGGCAGTTCCAGCACCGGATGCTCATCGCCCAGGCGCGCCTGCCAATATTCCAGTTGACGCGCCTGCTCCCCGGCTTCCAGCCAACGGCGCTGCCACAGGGCGTAGTCGCTGTACTGGATGGGCAGCGCCGGCAATTGCGGCGCCTCGTTGCGCTCATGAGCGTCATAAAAGCGGATGAACTCGTCGATCAGCACGTTCATCGACCAGCCATCGGAGACGATGTGGTGCAGGGTCAGCAGCAGCACGTGTTCCCGAGCATCCAGCTTGAGCAACTGCACCCGTAGCAGCGGACCGTGCTCCAGGTCGAACGGCAACAGCGACTGGTGGGTCGCCGCATCATTGACCGCTTGCTCACCGTGCCGCCGGCGCCAAGCCGGTCAAATCTTGCTGTTCAATCTCCAGCAACGGCTCCAGGGCGACCTGCCGCAGGCGCTCATCGGGCTGGCGCTGGAATACCGTGCGCAAGGTCTCATGCCTCGGCCACCAGGCCGGCGAACGCCTGCCGCATCGCACTCAAGCTCAGATCGCCCTTTAAACGCACGGCGCCTGGCAAGTTATAGGCGCCGCTGGCCGGGTCCAATTGCCACAGAAACCACATGCGCTGCTGCGCATAGGACAGCGCCTGGCGGTCCTCGGCCTCTACCCCTGCCGGAATCGGAAACCGCGAGAAATCGACCCCTTCTTTCTGCAGTGCCTGCTGGAACAGCTGGCGCTTTTCCAGGGGTAACCCGATAAACCGGCGAGCAAGTTTCAAGGAGTCTTCAGCATTCATTTGTTGGGATCCGGAGCAATAGGCAGGAAGCACAAAGGCACGTCGTCCCTATAAAACGAATCGCAAAGGGAAAAATTAGCGGCGGCTGGAAGGCTGGGAAGGAGGCGTCATCAAGGGTTGTATCAATTTCAGGAAAGCCACGCAGACCCGAGCTAGCATTGACGCCCTCAAATACAAAGGCTACCTAGGCTCTATCCAAGCCAGCCTCGAAGACAACTGCCTGTTCGGCAAGATTCTGTTCATCAAGGCTTTGGTCAGCTATGAAGGCAAAACCGTCGCCGAACTGGACGCGGCGTTTCACGAGGCGGTGGATGACTACCTCGCGACGTGCCAGTCGCTGGGGCAAACCCCTGAGAAACCTTGCAAAGGCTCGTTCAACGTGCGCGTCGGCCATGAACTGCATCTGGCTGCGGCCCTGGCCGCGGCACGAAAAAGTCACGCTCAACGACCTGACCCGTCAGGCGCTGAACGAATTCCTGCACCATCACAGCGCGGATGCAGGCCCGGCGATTGGCTGATCAGCCCAAGCGCCGATAACCCAACACTGCCGAGCCCGATACCACCGCCCCTGCCGCCAACGCCACCCAGAAGCCGCTGGTGGCGCCGAAATGGTCGATCATCCAGCCGGAGCCGGCGGCACCGATGGCCACGCCGATGCTCAGGCCGGTGATCAACCAGGTCATGCCTTCGGTCAGGCGACTGGCTGGAACCACCTGCTGCACCAAGGCCATGGACACGATCAGAGTGGGCGCGAAGAACAGCCCGGAAACGAAGATCGCCACCGCCAGGCCCGGAATGTTGGTTACCAGCAACAACGGCAACGTGGTCAACGCCGTGGCCACCCCACAGAACAGGAACTGCCGGGGCAACGGCGCCTTGAGCTTGAGCGTGCCAAACGCCAGCCCCGCCAGGCACGAACCGATGGCGTACACCGACAGCACGATACTGGCCGCCGCCGGCTGGCCCTGATGTTGGGCAAACGCAACGCTGACCACATCCACCACGCCGACGATGACGCCCATGGCCAGCAGCAGGATCATCAAAATCAGTACCGAAGGCGAAGCAATCAGCCAGCCCGCGTGGTGCGCCTGGTGTTCATGCACGGGGGGTTCGGTGGCCCGTTGCAACACGAACGTGGTCACTCCTGCCGCCAGCAACAGCGCGGCCACCAGCGGCCCGGCTTCGGGAAACAGCACCACACTGAGGCCCACCGAAATCGGCGGGCCGACGATAAAGCACACCTCGTCGAGCACGGACTCCAGGGCAAACGCGGTTTGCAGCTGCGGCTGCCCCCGGTACAACTCGGTCCAGCGCGCGCGCACCATGGCCGACATATTCGGCATACAACCGGCCAGGGCGGCAAACAGGAACAACGTCCAGTTCGGCGCCTGCAAACGGGTGCACAGCAACAGCATCAACAACGCCCCGCCGCCGATCAACGCGGCAACCGGCAGCACCCGCCCCTGGCTGTAACGGTCCACCCACCGTGATACCTGCGGCGCGCAAAACGCCGTGGCCAAGGCAAACACGGCGGCCACCGAGCCCGCCAGGCCATAGCCGCCATGCACCTGAGAGAGCATGGTAATCAGGCCGATACCGGTCATCGACACCGGCATGCGCGCCAGCATGCCGGCCAATACGAAAGCCCGGCGCCAGGCACCTGGAACAACTCGGCGTAGGGGTTTGCCATGATTTAGAAGCCTTCTGTCCTTAAATTGCGCAGCCTGTTATCACACCAGCCGCTTGATCTGCTTATGTCGCCACACCAACCGGTAGTACGCGACCTGCAAGGCCAGCATCGCCAGGTAAGTCACCGGAAATGCCATCCAAACCCCTTCAAGGCCAAAGTGCGCATTGAACAGATACGCCACCGGCAATTCCACGCACAGCACGCAGAATATCGAGATGGCCACCGGCATCAACACCACGCCGCTGGCGCGCATGATCCCGCCGATGACCGCCTGAAAGCCGAACACCAGGATGCTCCACAGCATGATGTGCAACAGGTGTTCGGCATTGACTCGCGCCGCGTCGTCGGTGATGAACAGCCCCAGCAACCAATGAGACAGCCCATGACCCCAGCACAATCAGGCCACCGGTGAGACAGGTGTTGATCAACAACCCGGTGCGCAGGATCGGCCCGATGCGCTCCAGGCGCCCGGCACCAATCGCCTGGGCGCCCAGGATCGAGGCGGTGATGGCAATCGACAGCGCCGGGAACTGCACGTAGTTGACGATCTGCGTCACGGCGCCGTAAGCCGCCGTGGCCTGGGAACCGTGGCCATTGACCAGCGCCAGGATGACCAGCTCGGACAACGACAACACCACCATCTGCAAGCCGGTGGGCAGGCCGATACGCAGGACTTTGCCGAGGATCACGCGGTCCAGGCGCAAGGCCGCAAGCAGTTCGCGATCCGGCGCCATCACATGGCGCTTATGGCGCAGGCGCAACACCAAAAACAGCATCGCCAAGGCGTTACCCACCAGCCCGGCATACACCGCGCTCTGGATCCCCATGGGCGGCAGGCCGATCCAGCCGCGAATCAGCGCAGGCGTCAGCAACAGGCCTGCCAGCGTTGAGACCATCAACGCCAGCAAGGGTGAAACGGTGTCGCTCACGCCGCGCAGCAACTGGGTATAAAGGATAAAGACCAGCAGCAGCGGCATGATCAGCATCATCATCTGGGCGTAACCCACCGCGTCGTCAAGCACATCAATCGGTGTGCCCAATGCCTGCAACGCCGGCCGCGCAAACAGGCTGCCCAACACCGCCGCGATCAACCCCACCAGGGCGCCCAGGGCCAGCGTGGCGCCGGTAATCGACTTGACCATCGCCGTTTGCTGGGCGCCCCACGCTTGGCCGATCAGCACCGAAGCGCCCGCCCCCAGGCCGATCACCAGGGCGATAAAGAAAATACGATGGGAAACATCCCCGAAACCGCCGCCAACGCCTGGGTACCCAGCATTTGCCCCACATAGATACCGTTGAGGGTGCCGGAAAAGCTCTGCAGGAAGTTGGACAGCACCATCGGTGCCAGAAAGAGCAGGTAGACCTGCCACAGCGGGCGTTGCAAAGGGCTTTGCATGAAAAACGGGGCCTCGAAGAACAAAAGCGTCCGAGGGTTATACCGTAAGTGGATCCAATGTTCTTGTGCTTTGACAGCCGAGCGTATTGGCGCCGAGCCCGCACAGCGGCCCCCGCATTGGCCCTGGCCGCGATCTGAAGGCGTGGGAACCAGGGCCAATCGGTTCGGCTGGAATTCGCGCAACCATCAAATGCTAGGGTGCGACAGGCAGCGCCCGCTTGTGCGCGGTCTTGCGGTACGCCCCTCGACAATCGCTCGCACCTGCTCGCTCACCGGCTCGCCCATCAAGTACGCATCAATCTCGGCGTACGAGCAGCCGTATGCGGCTTCATCCAACTTACCCGGAGCCAGTTCTTCGAGGTCGGCGGTGGGGTGTTTGTGCACCAGGTTCGCCGGGGCGTCGAGGGCGCTGGCCAGCAGGCGCACCTGGGTTTTGGTCAGGCCGGACAAAGGGGCCAGGTCGCAGGCGCCGTCGCCGAATTTGGTGAAAAAGCCCATCAGCGCCTCGGCGCCATGGTCGGTGCCGACCACCAGCCCGTTATGCAGGTTGGCCACCGCGTACTGCGCGATCATGCGGGTGCGCGCCTTGACGTTACCCTTGATGAAGTCGAGCTGGGCAGCGTTGGCATCGCCAGCAGACAGGCTGGCCATGAGGCCGTCGACGCCGGCGGCTATGTTGAGGGTGTCGATATGGTCCGGGACGATGTAATCGAGGGAGGCCTGGGCGTCACTTTCATCGGCCTGGGTTTTGTAGGGCAGGCGCATGGCGATAAAGCGTGCGGTGTAGCCTTCGTCGCGCAGTTGCTCCACCGCCAATTGGCACAGGCGCCCGGCGGTGAGCGAGTCCACCCCGCCGCTGATGCCAAGTACCAAGGCCTTGCAGCCCGACTCACGCAACGTGGTCTTGATGAAGTCGATACGCCGTTGGATTTCCTTGGCTTCACCGCCCTTCACCAGGGTGCGGTCGATCTTCAGTTCCCGCGCGATACGGTCTTGCATGTCACACCTCCACGTTGCCGACATTGAATACCTTGGCTGCATACTGCAAAAACGAGGCGTCTTCGCAGACGTTCTTGATCGGGTCATCCGAGAATTTCACCACCGGTTCGCCGTGGACCCGCACCAGCTTCATCACGATGCTCAGGGGTTCCACACCCTCCACATCGCAGGCAAGGCTGGTGCCCATGCCGAAGCCGAACTTGGCCTTGCCACGCACATGGCGCAGGATCGGCAGGCATTTTTCGAAGTTCAGGCCATCGGAGAACATAAGGTCTTTGGTCATGGGGTCGATACCGAGTTCCTTGTATTTGGCCAACACCTTGTCAGCCCAGGCGATGGGGTCGCCGGAGTCCTGGCGCAGGCCGTCATAGAGCTTGGCGAAGTACAGGTCGAAGTCCTTGAGGAAAAAATCGGTGCTGATGGTGTCGGTCAACGCAACGCCCAGGCGGCCACGGTATTCACGCACCCAGTTTTCCAGGCCGGCGTTCTGGCTTTCGCGCAGGCGGCCCAATTGCTGGTGCACCATCATCCACTGGTGCGCCATGGTGCCGATCAGCGGCAAATCGAACGCGTAAGCCAGGTGCGCGTTGCTGGTACCGACGAACTGGCCGGGGAAGTCGCGACGCATGATGTCCACGACCTCGCGCTGGGCCTTGAACGACAGGCGACGGCGCGTGGAGAAGTCCGAGACACGCAGGTCGGCGAGCTCCTCGCGACTGAGGTTTTTTTCCAGCCAGTCGAATTTCTGATAGAGCTTGCGGGTGACAGCTTCCAGGGTCACGTCGGGGTATTTATCACGGTTGCGCAATTCGCTCACCAGTGCCAGCACCGGCTGCTCGAACATGATGCAGTGCAGCATCGGCCCGATGACACGGATGTTCAGTTGGCCGTCGACCTCGCTGACGTGGATGTAGCGCAGATTGAAACGGAACAGGCCAAGGAAGCGCTCGTAGTCCGGGGTGAGGTATTCGCGAAAGCGCGGGTTGAACAAAAAGCGCAGTTCGCCTTCACGCATCTGCAGGCCGGCGAGCTTTTCCAGCTCGTCGCGTAACGGCGGGATCAAGTGACCGAGGTTTTCCTTGGAGCGCACGATGAAGTTGTATTCCACATCCACATTGGGGTGCTGGTGCAGCACGGCCTGCATCATGGTGAAGGTGTAGTAATCGGTGTCGAGCAAGCCCTGGATCACCGGGGTTTCGTAGTCGTAGGCACTTTCCATGGTGGTTCTCCTTAACGCGTGGCCATCGCGGCCAGTTCTTCGCGGGTGCTGCTGATCACAGCACCGGCCTTGAGCAACTCATTGACAGCCTGTACGCCGCCCTCCTCGCTGATACCTCGGCAGGCCGGCAGGTGCAGGACGACCTCCAGGCCGGCCTTGAGCAACTGCAAGGCGGTGGTCTTGACGCAATAGTCCAGGGCCAGGCCACCGACAAGCACGCGGACCACGCCTTGGGCCTTGAGGTACTCGATCACGCCGGTGGACAGTTTGTCGTGCAGGTCGTGGTAGCACGCGCCGTACGGGTGAAGGTCGGGTTCGACGCCTTTCCAGACGAAGTAATCGTAGTCATACGGCGTGGGCAGTTCATCGAGCAGGGTAAAGCCGTCGGTACCCGGTACGCAGTGGCTGACCCAGGTGAGGTCGGCATGCACAAGGCCGGTGGGTTTCATCATCTCGCTCGGGTGGGTGACCACCCAGGGCGCATACGGGGTGTGCGCGTCTTTGCTACCAACGCGATGCCCGGCGAGGCCGGCCATGTAATTGAGTTCGGCGCCGATCTGGTCGCCACCGGCCACAGGCAACTCGTTGGGGCACAGCGGCGTGAAGCTCTTTTGGGCATCAACATCGAATGAAGCAAGGGCGGTTTTCGCAAGGGTCATGATGATTCTCCTATGGCCTGGAAACAAAAGTACACGTCATGTACTTTCATTGCAAGAAACATTTATTTACCTGTGCTGGAGCAAGTACATGACATCGCTGTTCGATCCGCTAGACTGTGCCCCACCGCCGTTCGGAAGGACTTCACATGCCACTTAGCGCCTATCTCCACACCGTCGACCTGTGCGTACTGTTTTACTGCCGCACCTCGGGCGAACTCAAACTGCTGCTGAACAAACGCGACGCCGAGCCCTTCGCCGGGCATTGGGCGCTGCCGGGTGTGGTGGTCAATGGCGGCGTGCAAGATCTGAGCCTCAAGGATGCCGTGGAACGGTTGCGCGCCAGTGACAAAGTCGGCCTGGAGCTGGCCTGGAGCGAGCAGGTTGGCACGGTAGGCGACGCGTTTCGCGACCCGCGATGCTGGTCGTCGTCCACTTATTACCTGGCGATTGTGGCGGATGAGGTAACCCTGGCTGAACATCAGGCCTGGTTTTCGCTGAATGCGGTGGCGGACGGCAGTATCAAGCTGCCGTTCGATCACAACCAGATCGTGGCGGCCGTGCAGGAACGCCTGCTGTCCAAGTCGCTGTACAGCAGCTTGCCGCTGATGTTTCTGGGCAAGGAATTCAGTGCGCCGCAAGCGACTGCGATTTTTTCCCTGGTGCTTACACGGCCCGTGTTGAAGACCAGTATTCGCCAGCGGTTGCTGAAGCTGACCGAGGCGGGGTATTTGCGTGAGACGGGGCGCAAAAAGCCGGGTGAAGGCGGCAGGCCCCAGGCGACGCTGGAAAGCCTGAAGCCCGGTGAGGTCTATTTCTTCGATCGCAGCTTTGCTGAATAGTCAGGCTCATGCAGATCAGCTGTGGGAGGGGGCTAGTTCATCCAATTGCCGCCATCGACGTTGTACGTCTGGGCCACTACATAATCAGCCTCTTTCGAAGCAAGGAAGATCGCCATGCCGGTGAGGTCTTCAGCCGTCCCCATCCGCCCAAACGGCACCTCAGCGCCTACCCGTTTCTTCTTCTCCCCCGGCGCCAGCCCTTCATGCCGGGCGAACAACGCATCCACCCCATCCCAATGTTCACCGTCAACCACGCCGGGAGCGATGGCGTTGACGTTGATCCCGTGCTTGATCAGGTTCAACCCCGCCGATTGCGTCAGGCTGATCACCGCCGCCTTGGTTGCGCAATACACCGCCACCAACGACTCGCCACGCCGCCCGGCCTGGCTGGCCATGTTGATGATCTTGCCGCCGTGGCCCTGGTGGAGCATCTGCCGGGCCGCAGCCTGCAATGTGAACAATGTGCCGGCGACGTTGATCGAGAACAGCCGCTCGAAGCTGTCGCGGGTGATGTCGACGATGGGCGCCAGGTCGAACAGCGCCGCGTTGTTGACCAGGATATCCAGCTTGCCGGCATGGGCCACCACGGCACTCATCGCGGCATCGATGGAGAGTTGGTCGGTGACGTCCATCTCCACCGCGTAGGCCTGTGGCCCCAGTTCGGCAGCCGTTTGCCGGGCGCGTTGCAGGTTGATATCGGCGATGGCGACGGTGGCGCCTTCGGCGATATATGCCTGGGCAAACGCGCGGCCGATCCCGCGCGCCGATCCGGTGATCAGCGCACTTTACCTTCAAGTCGTTTCATGAGGATGTCCTGTAACAATCACTTCGGGTATCCGGCGCGTTTCATTTCGCGCTCTGTGGTCGATTGCGCCTACATCAACGCCTGATCAACCGTCATGCCACCGGTCAGCGCCGCCGAGAACAACTTGCCGACCGAGGTGCCGATGGCCTGGAACTCGGGGATGGTCACGTACTGGATGCCCACGTACGGTACCGGCTTGACCGACGGGTGCGCGGGGTCGGCGTGCTTCATCATTTGCAGGGTCACCTGGGCGAACGGCGCGGCGTTCAAGTAGGCATCGCTGTAAGTGGACTGGCGCGTGCCGGGCGGTACGTTGAGTGAGGCCGTCTGTGTCGGCGACCAGTTGAATGTAGGCCTTGGACGTGGCCCAGGTGATAAAGGCCTTGGCGGCGTCCTTGTGCTTGGAGGTGGCCGGGATCGCCAGGGACCACGCGTAGAGCCAGGAGGACCCTTTGTCCGTAACTTCTGTGGGCGCGGCGGCGAAACCGACACGGTCGGCCACCTTGCTCTGGCTGGCATCCGTGGTAAAGGAGCCGGCGACGCTGGCATCCACCCAAATGGCGCATTTGCCGCTGTTGAACAGTGCCAGGGTCTCATTGAAACCATTGCTGGACACGCCCGGCGGGCCATATTGCTTGAGGGTATTGACGTAGAAGTTGGCGGCGGCGGTCCACTCGGGGCTGGTCAGCTCGGGCTTCCACTGTTCATCGAACCAACGCGCACCAAAGGCGTTGGCCATGGTGCTCAACAGCGCGATGTTTTCGCCCCAGCCGGCCTTGCCGCGCAGGCACATGCCGTATTCGCCCTTATCCTTGGCCGTGAGCTGGGCGGCGAACTCGCCGAGTTGGGTCCAGGTGGGGTGCGCGGGCATGCTCAGGCCGGCATTTTTGAACAGATCGGTGCGGTAATAGGTGACGGTGCTTTCACCGTAGAACGGCAGGGCGTAGAGCGTGTTATTGACCGACAGCTCCTGGCGTACCGAGGGGAAAATATCCTCGACGTCGTAATCGGCCGGCAGCTGGCTCAGCGGTTCCAGCCATTGCTTGGTACCCCACAGCGGGGTTTCGTAAGTGCCGATGGTCAGCACGTCGAATTGGCCGCCCTGGGTGGCAATGTCGGTGGTCAGGCGTTGGCGCAGCACGTTTTCTTCGAGCACCACCCAGTTGAGCTTGATCTGCGGGTGCTGCTGCTCGAACACCTTGGACAGGCGCTGCATGCGGATCATGTCGCTGTTGTTGACCGTGGCGATGGTCACGGTCTCGGCGGCATGACTGGGCAGGGCCAAGGCCAGGCCGCAGAGCAGGCACAGTGCTGTGGGGAACGTGGCTTTACACTTCGGGAGCATGGCGGTTTCCACCTGTTGTTTTTGTTGTGAGCGCCGATTACAGCAGCTTGGCCAACCCCTCACAAACGAATGGCGGATGCCCAGGTGATACTTTTTAACCACGCCCCCAGGATCAAAAAAGTACCAGTGCCGGACAACATCGAGGGTAGCGCCTGAAGGCCTGGGGCGCGTATTTTTAGGGCAATCCAATAAAAAAACCGACAGCACCATGCCCGTTAGCCGCGCCCAACTGTTTGAACACCGCCCCGCCGAACTCGAAGTGATCCTGCCGGAGCCGGATCACCGCTTCCGCTGGTTCGAGCATGATTACCCCTACGACCTGGCGCGCTGGAACCACCACCCCGAATTTGAGATCCACCTGATCCGCCAGGGCAGCGGCAAGTTGGTGGCGGGCGACTATATCGGCGCGTTCGGTGCCGGCCATGTCGCGTTGATCGGCCCGGACCTGCCACACGATTGGATCGGCGAACTGGCGCCCGGCGAACATCTGAGCGGACGCGATGTGGTGCTGCAGTTCGACGGCGCCGCCCTCCTCGCCCTGCGCAAGACCCTGCCGGAACTGGGCGATCTGCAAGCGCTGTTCGAGCAGGCGCGGCGCGGCCTGGAGTTCAGCGGCGCCACCGCGCTAGAAGCCGCCCGCTTGATGGAAGACATCGGCCGCGCCCATGGCCTGCAGCGGCTGATCCTGTTCCTGCAACTGCTCGACACACTGAAAAACGCGCCCCCTGCACACACCAAGCCCCTGGCCAGCCCCTGCTATGCGCCCACGCTCGACGCACGCAGCGCCGAACGCATCAACAAGGCCTTCGACTACCTCATGCGCGAACTCACCGGCGACCTGCGCCTGTCGGTGATCGCCCAGCAACTGCAGATGAGCGAACCAGGCTTCTCGCGGTTTTTCAAGCGCAACACCGGCCACGGCTTTATTGACCTGATGCGCAAATTCCGCGTGCAGCGCGCCTGCCGGCTGTTGCTGCAAAGCGATATGTCAGTGGCCGATATCTGTTTTGAAGTGGGCTACGCGAACCTGTCCAACTTCAACCGGCACTTTCGTATCGAGATGAACCAGACACCGAGCGAATATCGCCGTGAAACCGCCATGCACCTGTTCAATCGCAGCGAACAAATGACACCCAGTCATTTCTGATCGAAAGGTCGACTAATCCGGCTTTTTGTCAGCTCATTCAAGCTGTTGAGTAAAGTTGGTACAGCGTGTGCAAACGTTTGCGATAAGAGCTTGCTCGCCAAGTTCGCCACCACTCGCAGAAGCGGGTTCACATCGCGTACGAATAGGGATTTTCAATGCACTTCACCTCAAGGCCTCGTGCTTGCTTTGGTGTTTCCTTGCTACTGGCCGCCGTTACGGGAGTACTCAGCGCACCCATTTTGGCGCAGGAATCCCCCTCCAATGACTCAGCACAGGGCGAAACCCTGGCCCCTGAAGCCACCCCGGCGAAAAAAAACGTCTATCTGTCGGAGTGGTTCAACCAGGACCTGACGCTGATCGGCAGCAAAGACATCAGCTTCGGCCCCAAGCCGCAGGACGATGTCTACCTGGAATACGAGTACTTCGGCCGCAAGGGCCCCTTCGAGCTGTACGGCTACATTGACGTGCCTAAGATCCTCGGCATCGGTAACAGCAATGACAAAGGTGCATGGGACCATGGCTCGCCGGTGTTCATGGAGCATGAACCGCGTATTTCCATCGATTACCTGGCCGGTCGCAGCCTGGCCATCGGCCCGTTCAAAGAATGGTACGTGGCATTCGACTGGATCTACGACCACGGCAGCAATAAGCAAAACCGCGCCAACACCCTGTACAGCGGCCTGGGTACCGATATCGACACCCACTCGCGGGTCAACTTGTCGGCCAACTTCTACGGGCGTTACCAGTGGGAGAACTACGGCGCCAGCAACGAATATTCCTGGGACGGCTACCGCGCGCAGATGAAGTACATCGTGCCCATCGCCTCGTTCGACAACGGCGCCTCGTTGACGTACATCGGCTTCACCAACCACGATTTCGGCTCAAACCTGCACAAGGACAACCCGGCACGCACCGCCAACTCCACCGTGGCGACCAACGTGCTGCTGTATTCCTTCACCCACCTGCGCTTCACGCTGGTCGGCCGTTACTTCCACAACGGCGGCAATTGGGAGGATGGCAGCGAGTTGAATTTCGGCGAAGGCAACTTCCGCGCGCGCTCAGACGGCTGGGGTTATTACGCCGGCGTGGGCTATCAATTCTGATCAAGGAGCTTTAGATGAATACCTTTACCCACCTCTCGATAGCCGCAGGCCTTGCCCTGCTACCCCATGTGGCGCTCGCCCAAAACGCGCCGATCAAACCCAAGGTGATGCTGATCACCATGTTCGCCCCCGAGGCGCAAACCTGGATCGATCGCCTGGAACTCAAACAGGAAGTGCGCGTGCCGGGCCTGTCCGCCGAATACCCGGTGATCCGCTGTAACACCCAAGAGGTGTGCCTGCTGGTGACCGGCATGGGCCAGACCAACGCCGCCGCATCTACCTTGGCGCTGGCCTTGTCGCCCAGGTTCGACCTGCGCCAGAGCTAC
Source organism: Pseudomonas sp. S3_A03 (assembly GCF_054668275.1). NCBI lineage: Bacteria > Pseudomonadati > Pseudomonadota > Gammaproteobacteria > Pseudomonadales > Pseudomonadaceae > Pseudomonas > Pseudomonas sp. S3_A03. Next base: position 624,616 of record NZ_CP162753.1, on the reverse strand, counting down.
TTCCTGGTCGCCGGAATCGCCGGCATCAACCCCAAGCACGGCACGATCGGCACCGCCGCCTGGGCGCACTACCTGGTGGAGTTCGGCACTCAGTGGGAGCTGGACTCGCGCGATGCGCCCAAGGAATGGCCGACCGGTTACATCGGCATCAACACCAAAGGCCCCAACGAAAAGCCGCCGCTGGACTACAAGACCGAAGTGTTCGAACTCAACCCCAAACTGCAGGCCAAGGCCTTTGCCCTGTCGCACAAGGTTGAACTCACAGAGAGCAAGGAATCGGCCGCCTGGCGCAAACACTACCCCGCCGCCCCCGCCAACCAACCGCCGCAGGTCACCCGCTGCGACACGCTGGCGGGCAATACCTGGTTCTCCGGCACGCGCCTGAGCGAACGCGCCGAAGTCTGGACCCGATTACTCACGGACAACAAAGGCGAATACTGCACCACCCAGCAGGAAGACAACTCCACCTACGAGGCGCTGCTGCGCGCCAGCCGTGAAGGCTTGGTGGATATCCAGCGCCTGGCCGTGGTGCGCGCGGGTTCCGATTTCGACCGACCTTACCCAGGCTACAGCGAAGTGGATAACCTGCTGAAGTACGCCGACCAGGGCGGGTTTGTACCGGCGCTGGAGAACCTTTACCGCACGGGTAACCCACTGGTACAGGCGATCCTCAAGAACTGGTCGGCCTGGGAAAAAGGCGTGCCCGACGCCTAGTCAAAATCAAGCTGTGGAAGGGGGTTTTGCCCCTCCCACACTTGGCTCGTATCACGGCAGGAAGACGATCTTATCCACACTGCCGCCGTTGACTTCCTGGTAACTGCGCACGCCGTCCACCAGCGCCACTTCACGCAATCCCGTCGGCAACGGCAGCGAACCTTCATCGAAAAAGCGCCCGAACTGCTCCAGCATCACTGCGCATTGCTCGCAGTTATAAAGCAATGAATTGATGCCCACCACCGACCCGCCCTTGCGGTACAGCGCCAGGGCCGGCAACTGCACGTGGCCGTCCACCGGGGCCGCGATGATCGCGATGCGACCGAACGGTGCCAGGCCTGCGACGGCGGCGGGCAGCCAGAAACCCGTGGTGTCGAAGATCACGTCGGCGCCGCCCTGGTATACGGCATTGACCTGCGCGCCCAAACCTTGCGGCTCGCCCAGCACAATCGCCTGCATACCTTGCGCCTGCAACGCCTCGGCCTGATCGGCTTTGCGCACCGCCGCCAGCACCTGGGCACCGCGGATCTTCGCCAAGGCCAGCGCCGCACTGCCCACGGCACCGTTCGCGCCGATCACCAGCAACCGCGTGCCCTTGCCCACACCGCTGCGCTCCAGCGCGTCCCACGCGGTGGTGTACGGCACGCCGAGGCTGGCGGCCTGGGCAAAGCTCAGATGCGTGGGCTTATGCGCCACCCCCTTGGCCGACACCCTGAGGTATTGGGCGTGGGAGCCGTCGGCGAAAAAACCCAGATCGCGGCCGGTACCCCAAACGTCCCGACCCAGCAGCGCCTGCGGGCCTTCAACGACCACACCGGCGAAATCCCGGCCGGGAATACGTGGCAGCGTGGTGTAGGGGAAGCGACCGAGCACGTTCTTGACGTCACTGGGGTTCAGGCCCGCCGCCTTGATCCGGACCAGCACTTCGCCGGCAGCCGGCACCGGGGTTTCAACGTCGACAAGGCTCAGCGCGGCGAGGTCGCCGGTGGCGGAAAATTGCAGGGCTTTCATGGGCAACATCCATCGCAGGAAAAAGGAGTCAAGACAACCAACCGCTGACCAGCTGCCGCCCCATGGGCCACAGTTTTTCGCCTAGCAGCATGCCCGTCAGGCCCACCAGGGCGATGGCGGGCGGTGCGGGTGAGCGGAAATCCAGGGCACCGTAGATCACGCCGACCAACAGGCCGATGGCGAGGGAAATCAGGTAATTCATGGGGGCAACGCCGTGTGGGTGGATGGGCTTAGTCTAAGCAGCCCCACGTATCGCCATCGGCCAACTGCTTCAGCCTTTCGGCCAAACCTCAGCCGGTGTACTGCGAAGGCGCAACACCCAGTTCACGGCGGAACATGTCGCTGAAACTGCTCGGTGAATAGCCCAGGGAGCGGGCAATACCGTTGACCGGCCGGCCCTGGATCAACTCGGCCGCCGCCGTGGCCAGTTGCACCTGGCGGCGCCATTCGGCGAACCCCATGCCCAGGTGGCTCTGAAACAGCCGCGCCAAGGTGCGCACGCTGGCACCGGCCGTTTCGGCGTGCTGTTCGAACGGGATATCCAGGGACGGCGCGGCCATGACCGCCTGGCATGCACTGACCAGACGACGGTCGGTGTCCGGCGGCATGGCGATGCGGATCTGCGAACGCCGCGCCCGTTGCAACGCCAACAGGGCCAGGCCGACCACCGCGTCGTAGTACGTCGCATCGTCGCCGTCCCCCTCCTCCACCAGCGTGACGATCAGCTCGCGCAGCAACCCACCCACCTCGATCACTTGCACCTGGCTGTCCAGCGTCGTCGCCAGGGCCGGGCGCAGGTAGATATTGCGCATCTGCAGGTCCGAGACCACGCGAATCCCATGCTCCACCCCCGGCGGCAGCCATACCGCGCGCTGGGGTGGCACCACCAGGGCTTCGCGAGGTGTCTCGACCCACATCACCCCGCTCATGGCATACAGCAATTGGCCCCAGTCGTGGCTGTGGCGCTCCACATACAAACCACGCGGATAGGTTCGCGCCAAAGGTTGCACGGGGACGGCGTGATCACTCAAATCGGGGGGCGCAGCCAGGGCCATAGGGCGCACATCATTGGAGGGACAGGCCACCATGGTAATGATGACCGCTCGACAATCCGAGTGAATTTTTACAGGCCCCGGGGATCACTTGTTTACACCACAGGATTGATGGACCAATGAATAACGCAAAACTGTTTGTAATCGACTACACCCTTCATGGCGAAGCCAAGTCATTCATTATCCGGCTGGAAAAGCTCGATGCCTTGGAAGCCTGGCATTGGGCGAGCTGCGACGCCGGCGTGGGGCGTATCGGCCGCTTCGCTCGCGAGCAGGTCAAGAAGACCAGCCGGGAGCAGGCCGAAAAGTTCGGCATCACCAACGTGCAATGGCGCCGCTCGGACGCGCGCGCCCAGGCGTGATCAAGGAGAAAACAGCATGAATTTACCCGCACTGTTCAATGGCAAGGCGCGCATTGACTACACCCAGGACACGCTGTTTGGGCCGTTGGCCAAGCACGTCGAATGTCAGGTGAGCGTGCAACGACGACCCGGCTGGCTGGTGGTCAAGGTGTTCCAGCCGTTGCCGGAAGACTTGCACGATGCGCAGACCGTGGTGTTTGCGCTCGAAGGCCGTCGCACCAGCGGGGTCGTCAAGGATCGTCAACGCCTGTCGGACCACAGCCTGAGGCTTGAGCTGGAAACCCAATAGCCGCAGCACACCAACGTGTGGGAGCACATACGCCCCCACACGGTTTTGGCTTTCAGCCATGAGCCGACTTGGCGCACTCGCAGCCCGTGGCCGAAGCACAAGGCTCGCCATGGGCATGGTGTTGCGCACAGCCCTGGCAGCAATAACCCTTACCGTCTTTCATGACCGCGTCGGCGCCCAGCACGCATTTGCAGTGTGGGCAGGCACAGGTTTGATCTGGCATGTTCAGACTCCTCTTTCATGGTCGTCCCGGTGCGGCGAGCGCCGGCACCTTAAGCAATGACTGCGGGCTCATGCCGATCGTTCAAACCATCAGTCGGTGCGCGTGTTGCTGCGGTACATGAACACCAGCGCCAGCGCCAGGCACGCCATCGCCAACAACCGGCTGCCGGACAGTTCGATGGCAGGATTGCCCAGCCAGCCGAAGTTATCGATCAACATGCCCATGGCCAACTGCCCCGTGATCACTGCCACGGTCGCCACCGCCGCACCGACCACCGGCACCGCACCGACCATCACCATCATGTACACCACGCCAAACAGCGCGCCCGTCAGCTGCCATTTCGGTACGTCGAGCAAACTCACTGCCTGTGCCGGTTCAAAGAAGAAAATCAACAGCGCCGTGACCAGCGCGCCGACCGCAAAGGTCACCAGGCTGCTGCGCAGCACGCCGACCGTCTGGCCCAAGCGACCGTTGATGGCCGCTTGCACGCTCAATACCGCGCCGGCGGCCACCACCACGACCAATAACATCATCAGATTCATCCGCTTACCCTCGTGCAATCAAAACCAGTGCCGCCACAATCAACGCCAGCGCAATCCACCGCTCGCCGTTGACGCGCTTGCGCGCCGCGCCGAACCAGCCGAAGTGGTCGATCAACACACTCTTGCCCACCTGCCCCGACAGAATCGCGATCATGGTCATGGCGATACCGATGTGCGGCGTAGCCAGGGTCAGCACCACCACGTAAATCGGCCCCAGCAAGCCGCCGATCAGTTGCCAGCGTGGCAGCTCAGTGAGCGCCGGGCCTTTTTGCGGGCCGCTGAACAGCAGCAGCAAGACCAGAATCGCCGAGCCCACGCCAAAGATGCTCAAGGTTGCCCACAAATGCCCCACTTGCTCACCCAGCGGCCCGAGCAAACCGGCCTCGACCGACAAGCCCATGCCCGCCAGGATCACCAGCGGCAGTAACAACAACCGCAGAAGGTTATTTTTTGGCGCGGCTTGCGCCACACCCTCGACAGAACTGGCTCGCATACATCACCTGCGCTTCAACAAAGAATTGGATGGCGCGCATTATCCGGTGGTGGTCCTGTGCGATAAATGGGAGCATGCCGACAACACCTTTGCGTAAAACGCACAGCCTGGAGCCACGATGCAGGGTTTGAATGAATTGAGTTTCAAGGCGCTGCGCCTATTCGTCGCGGTGTTGGACCACGGCAGTTTTTCCGAAGTGGCGCGCCGCGAGGGCCTGGCGCCCTCCTCGATTTCGCGGCAAATCCAACTCATGGAACACGCCGTCGGCCAGCAATTGCTCTATCGCCATACCCGCGCCGTCAGCCCCACCGAAGCCGGGCGCTTACTGGGGCGGCATGCACGCTTGATGCTCGAACAGCTGGAAGCCGCCAGCCAGGCGTTGCAGGAACAGGACAGCGAACCCAGTGGGCTGGTGCGCATCAACGCGCCGATGGTGTTCGGCCAGCGCCATCTTTCGCCCTGGCTGGGCGAGTTGTGTCGGCGCTACCCGAAGCTGCAACTGGATATCCAGCAAACCGACACCTTCGTCGACCCGTTGCAAGACGGCACCGACCTGCTATTTCGCATCGGCGTGCTCAATGATTCCAGCATGCAGGCGCGTATTTTTGCGCCCCAGCGTTTCCGCATCGCCGCCAGCCCCGCCTACCTGGCAAAACATGGCACGCCCACGCACCCAGACGAACTGGCCAACCATCAATGCCTGGCCTACAAAGGCGTCAACGGCCAGGAGCGCTGGTTCTTGCGCCGCGACCAGGGCAACTGGACGCCTTACAGCGTCACAGGCCCGATCACCGGTAACCATGCCGACACCCTCACCCACGCCGCCGAACAGGGTCTGGGCCTGGTGGTGTTTCCATCCTGGCTGATCGGTGACAGCCTGCGTGCCGGCACCTTGCAAGCGGTACTGACCGACTATCAGGTGGCAACCACGCTGGAGCCGCAGCAGATCGCGGCGTTGTGGCCGGGGGAGCCGGCGCTTGTCGCTGAAGGTCAGGACCGTGATTGACTACTTTGTGGCGTGTTTTGGGACGGTCCCGTATTGGGATCGGTAAGCGAATCTCATCGTCGCCTGGCCAAAACAGGGCGCAAGCCACCTGATGACCGTGCCCTGGGGTGAAGCAAAAACACTCGGTCAAACTACCAAATCCGTGAGGCCCCACTGTTCGATCAGAACAGCCACTGCCCTATCAACCACCCATTCGCCCCACTGATCACCGCAAACAGCAACCACACCAACGCCTTGGTAGGAAGCCGATTGACGAACGCGCCCATCAGCTGTTTGTCGCCGGTCATGCGGATCAGCGGGTACAGGGCAAACGGCAACTGCAGGCTGAGCACCACCTGGCTCAGGATCAGCAACTTGCCGATCGCGTCATCGCCCATCAGCCACACGCCCAGAAATGCCGGGATCAGCGCCAGCCCACGGGTGATCAGGCGGCGTTGCCAGCAGGGAATGCGCAGGTTCAGGTAGCCTTCCATGATCACTTGCCCGGCGATGGTGCCGGTAAACGTCGAGCTTTGCCCGGACGCCAGCAAGGCGATACCGAACAGGATGCTGGCAAATGCCCCTCCTACCAAGGGGTCAAGCAGGTGGTAGGCGTCCTGGATTTCCACCACGTCGGTATGCCCGGTCTTGTGGAAAGCAGCGGCGGCCAGTACCAGGATCGCGGCGTTGACCAACAAGGCCAAGGCCAGGGAGCCGATGGTGTCGATACGCGCCAGTTTGACCGCGTCCTGTTTGCTGGCCAGGTCTTTGCCGATCAGGCGGGTCTGCACCACCGAGCTGTGCAAATAGAGGTTATGGGGCATCACCGTGGCACCCAGGATACCGATGGCCAGGTACAGCGGTGCGGCATCGCTGATGGCTGACAACGACGGCGCGAAGCCGCTGAACACGTCGGGCCAGTAAGGCTTGATCAACGCCAGTTCAATAAAACACACGCCGATGGTTGCCACCAACGCCAGCATGATCGCTTCCAAGCGACGAAAACCGCGGTTTTGCAGGGCCAGCACCAACAACGTATCGAACGCCGTGATCACAATGCCGGTGGTCAGCGAAACCCCCAGCAGCAGGTGAAACGCCAGGGCGCAACCGAGCACTTCGGCCAGGTCGGTGGCAATGATGGAGATCTCCGCCAGCGCCCATTGGGTGCGGGCCGAGCGCTTGCTGTAGCGCTCGCGGCACAGTTGCGCCAAGTCCTTGCCGGTGGCGATGCCCAGCCGCGAGCACAGGCACTGCACCGCCATCCCCGCCAAGCTGGCGAGCAGTACCACAAACAACAGGCTGTAGCCGTAGCGCGAGCCGGCTTCGATAGCGGTGGCCCAGTTGCCGGGGTCCATATAGCCGATGGACACCAGCAGGCCGGGGCCCGCGAACATGAGGATGCGCTTGAAGAACGAAGCCTTGGGGTCGACGGCGACAGAACCGGCCACTTCCGGCGGGCAGAACGGGGCGGTAGCGATTTTCGGCAGGCTGAATTTCACGCGGTATCCCAGGCAAACACACTAAACAGGCGCGCAGCTTATCAGTCGGATGCAACCGTGCGCATCACCGTGTCACGGGGCAAGTCAAACGCCTCCACCACCTGCACCACCAAGTCCATCTCCTGGTTCAGCGCTTCACGCTCCATGCGCTGGCGAATCACCCCGATCACCAGCACCGCCAGGGTAGTGATCGAATAGGCCGGGCCGGAAAACGCCCGTACACCGCTCACCAACAGCATGGCCGCCGCCAACGCCTGGCCCACCACTGGAATAGCCGTGGCCGCGCCCCGGCGCAGGATAAACCCGGTCAACCCGGCCAATGCCGTACCGCTCAACGCGGTAGTGGCCGTACGGCTCACGTCGATGCGATGGAACACGCCCTGCTCTTTTTGCGCGGCGGCCCGGAGCTCGGCGTCGAATACCTGCCGATCGGCGTTGCTGAGCTTGTCCTTGTACTGCTCGATGAGTGTTTCGGCCACCTGAGCTTCAATGTCTGCCAGCACCACACTGTCAAGCGGCTGCTCAAACCTGATGCCCAGGCGTCGCGCCACGGCTTCGGCGATCTGGCGATAACCCACGCCATGGCCACGGGCCAGGTTCATAAAGCTGTCACCGCCCATGCGCTGTAACTCGATGGCCAACTTGAGCGGCTCGCGCACGCTGGCATCAATCGACGCGCTGCGTTTTTGCGCCATCAACTCGGCCAGGAACTTCAGTTCCTCCGGCCGCGCCCGCACCAGGGCCGGGAACAAGTCTGCGTCCTCCTCGGCAAAACGCACCTCGGCGCTGCGCTGGTCGGAGCGGATCAGGCCGCGCCGCTCCTGCAACAGGTCGGTGTACTGCACCACCGTTTGCAACTGCGGCCAGTAGGCGGCGTGGTCGAAGCTGGCCAAATGCACATTGCTGACCTTGGTCTTCAGCGCCGGCGTCAGCGGGATGGCATAACGGCCTATACAGCGCTCGGTATCGGGTTTCAGGGCCAGGGCCCAATCCTTGCTGGAATGGCAGTTGATCACCCGCCCCTTGAGCGGTGCCGCCACTTCATCCCAAGGGCTCGACGTACAAATCGCCCCGCCCATCAGCAGCAGGTTGTCCAACGGCAGCTCCCGTGCGGTTTCGGGGCTGGCCAGCAGGCTCTTGACCAGAATCCGCGCGCCCAGGGAATGGCCGATCAGGTTGATGCGCCGCACCTGCAGCGACTCACCGTGCAGGTAGGCGGCCAGTTCCGGCAGTAAGCTGCCGGCCACCTCGTCCACCCGAGCCTCGACACTTTTGTAGTGATCAAGAAAATACGCGATCGCCTTGCCCACCCCCACGGTGGCTGCGCCCACGCCGCCGCCGAGCATCGCGGCGATCACCTCCTTGAAGGGCGCAAACAGGTTTTCCAGAAAGTGCCCCGCCGGCCAGAACAGCATCAGGTTGGTGGAGCCTTCGATACTCGCCAGTTGCGCCTTGAAATTGCCCAGTTGCTGGCGATTGAAGAACGCCGAATAACCATGGACATAGAGATTGAGCACATCGCCCCGGGGCTCGCCACACAGTACGAACGTGGGTTTGCGGGTGCGGTGCATTTCATCCCACTGGCGTTGCATGGGGCGGTGACTCCTGGTGACGGGGGCAGCGATAGTAACAAAGGGTGAGCGACAGGACGGTGAATCCTGACCGGCGCGGGTCCTGGCGCCTGAAGAGGCTCAATAAGCGCCATCAGCCCATAGAAATGGCGAGGCATCCCCCGACATGCCGCAAAAACACAATTTTCGAAATGTAAAAAGCGCTCTAATACGCACCTGTTGATTGGCTTTAAAGATCCTGGAGTTCGCAATGCCCCATGAAGGCAACCTGTTACAAGCAGCGGTGGTGTTCCTGCTCGCCGCTGTGCTCACCGTGCCGCTGGCCAAGCGCCTGCAACTGGGCGCGGTGCTCGGTTATCTGTTCGCCGGTGTGATCATCGGCCCCTCGGTACTGGGCCTGATCGGCAACCCGCAAAGTGTCGCGCAGTTCTCTGAGCTGGGGGTGGTGTTGCTGCTGTTCATCATCGGCCTGGAGCTGTCGCCCAAGCGTTTATGGGTGATGCGCAAGGCGGTGTTCGGTGTCGGCCTGGCCCAGGTGCTGTTGACCGGGGTGGTGATGGGTGCGGTGGCGCTTTGGGTATTTGGCCAGGCCTGGAACAGTGCCATCGTGCTGGGCCTGGGCCTGGCGCTGTCGTCCACGGCGTTTGGCCTGCAAAGCCTGGCCGAGCGCAAGGAGCTGAACCAGCCCCACGGCCGGCTGGCCTTTGCGATTCTGCTGTTTCAGGACATCGCCGCGATCCCGCTGATCGCCATGGTGCCGCTGCTGGCCGGCAGTGATCACCCCACCACCGAAGCCGAAGGCGTGCAGCACGTGCTACAGATCCTCGGCAGCATCGCCGTGGTGATCATCGGCGGGCGTTACCTGCTGCGCCCGGTGTTTCGCATCGTCGCCAAGACCGGGCTGCGGGAAGTGTCCACGGCCACCGCCTTGCTGGTGGTGATCGGGACGGCCTGGCTGATGGAGCTGGTGGGAGTGTCCATGGCCCTCGGCGCCTTCCTTGCCGGCCTGCTGCTGGCGGATTCGGAGTACCGCCATGAACTGGAATCCCAGATCGAACCGTTCAAGGGCCTGCTGTTGGGGCTGTTCTTTATCAGTGTGGGCATGGGCGCCAACCTCAGCCTGCTGATCAGTTCACCGCTGGTGGTGATCGGCCTGACCCTGCTGCTGATCGGCCTCAAGCTGCCGCTGCTCTATGCCGTGGGCCGGCTGGTGGGCGACCTCAACCGCGAAAGCGCCCTGCGCCTTGGCGTAGTGCTGGCCGCCGGCGGTGAGTTCGCCTTTGTCGTGTTCAAGATCGGCCGTGACCAGGGCCTGTTCGAACCCCACCTCTACGACATCCTCGTGCTGACCATTACCCTGTCCATGGCGGTCACGCCGCTGCTGTTGCTGGTGTGCCCGAAGTTGTTCAAGCCCAAGGTCAAAGCAGTGGAAGTGCCCGAGGAATATCGCGCCATCGAAAGCGACGCGCCGCGCGTGGTGATCGCCGGCATGGGCCGCATGGGCCAGATCGTCGCGCGGATCCTGCGCGCCCAGAACATCTCGTTCATCGCCCTCGATACCTCGGTGGAAACCATCGAGTTGACCCGCAGCTTCGGCGGCATACCGGTGTTTTACGGTGACCCGCAACGCCCCGAGATCCTGCACGCGGCCAAGGTCGACCAGGCCGAGTTCTTTGTGATCGCCATGGACGACCCGGAGATCAACATCAAGACCGCGGAACTGGTGCGCAACCTCTACCCGCACATGAAGATCATCGCCCGCGCCCGTAACCGCCAGCACGTACACCGCCTGGTGGACCTGGACGCCTCGCCGGTTCGCGAAACCTTCTACTCCAGCCTGGAAATGAGCCGCCGCACCCTGGTGGGCCTGGGGTTGAGCCAGGCCCAGGCCGATGCACGCATCAACCGCTTCAAGAACCACGACCTGCAAGTACTCGCCGCCCAGCACGCGGTGTACGACGACGCGGCCAAAGTCATGCAAACCGCCCAGGAAGCCCGTGCGGAACTGGCGCGGCTGTTTGAAATGGACAGACTTGAGGAAGAGTCCGACAAGGTGTGACGCTGCGGATGAACGATATTGCGAATTTTCTGACAGAATGCTCCGCAATCTCGTTCATCCCTTGGAGCGCTTCATGGCCACCTTCACCAAGACCGCTGCCCTGCTGGCCCTTGCGCTAACCGCCGGCAGCGTGTTCGCCGCCGCCAAACCGACCACCCAGACCGTCTCCACCCTGGGCGGCAAGTTCACGTTCACCCTGCCCAAGGCCTACACCGCCGACACCCTGCCGGCCGGCAAGGCCGAGGATGGCACCGCCGACACCCAGGGCACGATGTACGCCAACCAGACCACAAAAAGTGTAGTGATCGTCGCCGAAACCGTGCGTAAAGACGGGGTCAAGATCGGCGACAACGACCCGCAGTTCCTCGATGGCGCGGTGGCCGGTTTCGTCAAGGACCAGAGCGCCGCCCTGCCCGACTTCAAAAAACAGGCCGAGAAAAAACTCACCGTCAAGGGCCTCGGCCTGCGCCAGGTGGACAGCACCGCCACCCAGGGTGGCGGCAAAACCCTGAACTCCACGTTTCTCGGTGGTTCGGGCAACCAACTGGTGGTGATCCAGGCAATCTCGCGGGCCGATGATGCCAAGGGGCATGCGGCGCTGGTGAAACAAATCACCGGCAATAAGTAACCCGATCGCCCCAACAGTGAATAGCCAATGTGGGGGGCCACAGGTTTGACCCCCTTTATTTCAGGCTTTTTTCCAGCCAGGCCTTCAGGTCCTGCACTTCCGCCTCACTGATGGTGTGGTTCATCCCCGGGTAGCCATGAAACTCGGGGTTGAGCCCCAACCCCACCAACAGCTCATTCGCCCGCGTCGCCGAGTCATACGGCAGCGCCTGGTCCAGGGTGCCGTGGCCAATAAAGATCGCCAGTTTGCCCAAGCGCTCGTCCGGCTTGAGCTCGGCCCTGAGCACCGCCAGCACGCTGCCGCTGAGCGCCGCAATACCGCGCACCAACGGTGGGTCACGCAAGGCCACCTCGTAAGACATGATCGCGCCCTGGCTGAAGCCCACCAGGAACACCCGGTCGGGCTGGGTGTGGTACTTGGCGGTGGCCTTGCCGACAAAATCCTTGATCAGCTTGGCGCTGCTCTGCAGATCAGCCGTTACCCCATCGTATTCGCCGTCACCCGGCGTCTTGGTGAACCAGCGAAAGCCGTTCGGTTGCACCGGCGTCGGCGCACGCACCGACAAGTAAGTCCAGGTGGAAGGCAATGCGTCCTTGATGCCGAACAGGTCTTGCTCATCGCTGCCGAACCCGTGCAAAAAAATCACCAGCGGCTCGTTGCGCGCGTCGCTTTGGGTCTGTTCCAGGTACGCGAGCGGCAAATCGGTGTGCAACCTGGCATCAGCGTGGGCAACGCCGGCCATCAGGGCCAGGGCGAGGGCAATGGGTTTGAACATGGGACGCTACCTCAGGGTTTGCGCAATAAATAAGTGTCCATGATCCAGCCATTGGCCAGGCGCGCCGCCTTGCGCACCCGACGAATTTCGTCAGCCACCTCGCCGACCTTGCCGCTGACCAGGATTTCATCCGGCGTGCCCAGGTAGGCGCCCCAGTAAATATCCATGTCCTGGTCGGCCACGGTGCGGTAGGAGTCTTCGGCGTCGAGCATCACCACCAAGGTATCGGCATCACTGGCCTGCCCCGCCGCCAGGCGTCGACCGGTGGTGATCTCGACGGACTTGCCGATGCGGTTCAAGGCCACCTTATGCCGGGCGGCCAGGGCCTGCACGCTGGTGATGCCGGGGATCACCTCGAATTCAAAGGCACAACGACCACTGGCCAGGATCGCCTGCAGGATGCGGATCGTGCTGTCGTACAGCGCCGGGTCGCCCCAGGCCAGGAAGGCGCCCACCTCACCGTCCGCCATGTGCTCGTTGATCATGCGCTCGAAGGTGGCTTGCTTATCGCGGTTGAGGTCCTGCACGGCGGTGGTGTAGTCGATCTCGCCGCGCACGCGCTCGGGGCAATCGGCCTCGACAAAACGGTAGCCGGGCTCGGTGATATAGGTGTCGCAGATCTCGCGGCGCAGGTCGATCAACTTGTCTTTGCTCTGGCCCTTGTCCATCAGGAAAAACACGTCGGTGCGGTTCAGCGCCTTCACGGCCTGCATCGTGATGTAGTCAGGGTTGCCGGCGCCAATGCCGATGATCAGGATGCGTTTCATGGGTTGCTCTCATTGCGGGACGTGAATGTTGCCATGTTTGCCCACTCAGGCGTGAGCTTCCAGGCGCAGGCGCCACACGTCGTTGAAGCGCAGCTCGGTGGCGGACAGCGGTTCGACGTCGATCAGGTAGAACATCGAGATCGGAAACTGCATGACGTACAGCATTGCGGCGCGGATCACCAAGGGGTGGGTCACGGCCACCACATGGCCGGGGTGGTGTTCGAGCGACTTCATCCATCGCCCTACCCGCGCGCAGACCTTGTCGACCGACTCGCCGCCGTGGGGCGCGCTGGCGTTGTCGGTCAGCCACTCCATCAATTCGTGGCGATCTACTGCGTTGACGTCCTGCCCCGCCCAACGCCCCCAGTCGCCATCACGCAGGGCTTTTTCGACCTTCGGGTCGCGACCGAACAGACCTGCGGTCTGCCGGGTGCGCGCTTCCGGCCCACACAGCAAGCGCGGGTTTTTCTTATAACGACCCGCCAGGGATAAGCTCGCATTGCGCCAATCCATCACCACCGACTCGTCAGCGGCAAAACGCCCCTGTTTTTGAAAAGGGGTGACGGCATGGCAGATAAGGGTCAAACGGGTGCCCTGCATCGCAGTTCGCTCCAACACAACGGACGAGGCCACCAAGACTGGCGCAGATAACGCTGTTGCGCAACGCTAATCAAACCACTCCCGCCGCCCCTCGAATGTGCCGACGATCAGTTCCACAATCACCCGCACCGCCTCGGCATCGCGCACCTGCACGTTCACCGCCAGCCACACCTGGCGCTGCATGCTATCGGCCAACAGCCCCGGCAAAGCCACCAGGCCACGGTCGAAGCTGCTCATATAGTGCGGCAGCAACCCGATACAGGCGCCGCAGCGAATCATTTCCAACATCAGCGAATAGGCATGCACCTGCACCACCGCGGCCAGGCGCCGTTGCACCACTTGGTTCCACGGCTGCAAGGCGTCGACCTGTGCGTCGGGCTGCCATTGCACCAGCATGTAGTCATCAAGGTCCTCGACGCTGTCCGGCCGCGTGGTCAGGCGCGAATAGCGCTTGGCGATGTGCGGCAAATACTGCAACCGCGCAAGCGATCGCGGCGGTTCGATGGCGAAGCTTGGGCCAGGCACCGGGCCGTCGGTGTCCGACAACCACAGCACCACGTCCACCTCCACCGCTTGCAGGGACTGTTGGCTGTCGATGGCGATGATCTCCAGGCGCACGCTGGCATTGCGGCGCAGCAAGGCGATCAGGTCGCGACCGAGGATGTCGTGCAGGATCGGTTCGGCCACCGCCAGGCGAATCAACGGTTGCTCTACCACCGGCAGGCGTCGTTGATGGGCCAGGGCGACCAGTTGCGCCTGCAATTGCAAGCCGTCGCGACTGAGCACCAAGCCGTTACCCTGGTAGGTGAACAGCGAGTGCCGCAGGTGTTCCTCCAGTTGCGCCAGGCGTTTGCGCAGCAAGGTCGCCTTGATGTTCAGGCTGCGCGCCGCCTGCATAAAGCAGCCGCAACGCGCGCTCACCAGAAAGTAGCGCGCCACCTCCGGGTCGATCTGATGCGCCAGCGCCAGCCAATGGCCGCGTGGCTCGACCGCTGCGCGATAGGCTGCGGGCCCCTGAGGGCCGGACGGTTCCAGTAATGCCATGGGAGACTCCTTGTCTGATGGGCGTGTGCATCCAATGCGGGGTGCGGCGTCTACTCCAGCACCTTATTCAATTGGGCGCCGTCGATACTCAAGGTCGCGGTGTTGAGCATGCCTTCGAGGTAAGCCTTGGCGATCTGTTCCTGGCGCTGGGCACGCAGCGCCTCGGTGAGGCGCTCGCGCAGTTCGTCGAGGGTCGCGGTGCGTGCCGGTTGCTGGGCGATCAACTTGAGCACGTGAAACCCGGCCGGGCTCTGCACCGCCTCCGAGACTGCGCCGACCTTGAGTCGCGCCACCGCCTCGCGCACTGGCGGCACCAGTTGCTGCAACGGCTGCAAACCGGAATCGCCACCGCGCGCGGCGCTGTCTGGGTCCTGGGAGAATTGCGTGGCCAGCGCGGCAAAATCCCCCGGTGCGGCCTGGGCCTTGCGGCTCAGTTCCTGGGCCTGACGGCGTACCGCGTCGAGGGCTTGCGGGTCACTCACGGCGAGGAAAATCTGGCTCACCCGGTACAACGGCGGCGTCACCCACTGGGCTTTGCCGCTGTCATACGCCTGTTGCAACTCGGCGGCGCTGGGGTAATCGGCCGGGACCTGGCTGACCGACAGCATGTAATCGCGAAACACGATCTGCTCAGTCGCCGCGCGGGTCTGTTGCTCCACCTCCGGGCGCTGGCGCCAGCCCTGGGCATCGGCCTGTTCGAGTACGGCTTTTTGCGCGAGCCGCGAGCGAATCCAGGTTTCCAGCGCGCCACGGTTGCCGCGCAGTTGCTCGCGGGTTTCGGCCGGCAGGCTGGCCAGTACGCTGTTGAGTTCCGGCAGGTCGATCTGCTGGTTGCCCAGGCGTGCCACCGCCGGCCCGCCAGGTACGGGGCTGGTCGAGGGCGCCGGTTGTTGCGCCGCCACCGGGTCGCTGCCCGGGCGCAGGCTCAAGCCCACCGCCACCACCAACAGGGCCAGCGCACCCGCGCCGACCATCAGGGTTGGCTTCTTCACAGTGCCGAGGCCTCTTCAGCGACCGCCGCAGGCTGGGCCTGCAACTGCGCCGCGTGCTGGCTGTACTCACGCAGGTAAACGATAAATTCCTGCAGCAGGCGATCCCACAGTTCCAGTTGGCTGCGCAAGTGCGTGGCGCCGACACCGGCCACCACCACGTCCATTTCCATCAGCAAGAATTCGCCCTGCACCGACAACCGTGCAAAGCGGCGCGAGGCATTCCACACCGGGGCCAGGCCCTCGGGCAACTCGCCCTGTACCCGCAGCGCGCAGCTGTAGGTGAAGTCTACGTACGCGCCCTGCTCCGTCGCCGGGTTACCGAAGCGCACCGCAAAACCGATGCCCTGGCTGGCGCTGAGCAACTGCACGATGCCGTTCTGTTCGCTCTGGTTGACCCGATAACCGGCTTCCTGCAACAGCTCGGTAAGGCTCTGGACGCTGACGCTGGTGATCAATTCGCTCATGCTCTGTGCTTCCTTGTCGATCAATGGGTAACGCCCGCCTGGGGCGCATCAAAACGGCTCTTGTACAGATCGTCGCCAAAGCCCTGGGCCAGTTCTTCGAACTTGACCCGCGTGCTGCTGGCGAAGGGCTGGCGGATACTCATCACCTGTGCCACATCGATTTTTTCGTAGGCCGCGAGCAACTGCTGGGCCACGCCGTACATCTGTTGATTCTTGACTGAACATTGCTGCACTTGTGTGTCACGTTCAGCCAGCCTGGCCTGGAGGCTGGCACGCTCAGCCTCCTTGCCCTTGGCCAGCACCAGCAATTCGTCGTAGGCCTTCTTGAACTTGCCGATCTGCTCGTTGCTCGCATTCACCTGCGCTTGCGCCTGGCTGTGCAGGCTCTGCTGCTGGCCGGCCAGTTGCTCGGCCACGCCACGGGTCTTTTCCAGCTCGGCCGTCAATTGCTTGATCTGCGCCTGGGCCTGCCTGGCCTGGGTTTCGGCGGCCAGGCGCGCGGCACTGGCCTGGGCCTGTTCACTTTGCAGCGCCTGCAACTGCTGGGTGGTGCTGCGCAGTTGGGTGCGCAGGCGCTCTTCCATGCCTTCGGCCGAGGCGCCAGTGGCGACCAGCAGCAACAACAGCCCGCCTATTCTAATGTTCATGTGGCATCTCCCTGCGCGTCAGAAGCGCGTGTTGAGTTCCAGTTGCATCACATCGACTTCGAACGGCTGGCCATACACTTCGGACGCGCTCAACCAACGCGCGCTGGCGTAGATGTTCTTGTCGATGCCGTAGTTGGCGCCGATGAAGTAACCCTTGGCGTTGGTGCCGCCCAAGTGAAACGAGGAATCGTTGAAGCCATCGGGCAAGGCGTCGGGCTGGATGTACTTGTAGCCGGCCAGCACGTTCCAGTCGCCGCGCTTGCGCATTTCCAACGCACTGCCAAGGGTGAACGAGACCATCAAGGCATTGCCGCCACTTTCAAACTGGCCGTTGCCGTTGATGTTGTTGACGATCTCGCCTTCGCTGCGCTTGAGCATTTCGCCCTTGTCGTAGGCCAGGTTGTGGATGAAGTTGCCCTGGGTGCGCAGCTTGAAGTCGCTCGGCAGTTCGCTGTCCCAGACCAGGTTGAGGTCCAGCACATCGAACTTCGACGCCAGGCCGACGAACTGCGGGTCCGGCGTTTTGGCCGGGTCCGTCGGGTTGGTGGTGTTGTTGCGCAGGTTGAATACCGTGTTGCCTTTTTGCATAAAAGCCACACGCGTGCCGTCGGTGTCGCAGCCCGCCGCCCCCTTCCATGTGGAGCACGGGCTGGAGCGCTCGCCTTCGATGTCCTGGAACTGGTAATAAGCGGCGGCGAGCTTGAGGCGGTTGCTGCGGTTGATCTTCCAGTCTGCGCCGATCTGCCCGCCAAACAGCCATTTGGTCTGGCTGTCTTCCTTGTCGATCCCATTGCTGCTGGCGGTGTCGGAGGTGTATTCGACCGGGAACGCGCCCAGGGTCCCGAACAGGCCCCATTCGCTGTTGAGGCTGTGGTTGAAGATCGCCGCCACGCCATCGAAGTTGAGGTCGTTGGAATACATCATGTCGGTGGAATAAAACGGGTTGCCGATGCGCCCGGCGGTCACGGTCATGGCATCGGTGGTTTTCCAGCTCAAGTAACCCTGGTCGAGCCAGATGTCTTTTTTGCCGAAGCCGCCGCCCAGGGTCTGGGTGGTGGACACCGGGTTATTGTCCGAGCCGGTGGCGATGCGGATGCCGGCGGTCCATTCCGGCGAAATCACCGCTTTCATGCCCAGGCGCGCGCGCAGGCGGAACAGGTTTTCGCGGTCCTCGCGGGTGTTGAGCAAGGGCGGGAACCGGGTGTTGGAGTTTTTGTTGACGTCGTACGGGCCGGTGTCGTTGAGCTTGGCGTAGTCGGTGATGGTGTTGTCGTTGCGGCCCGAGAAATAGCGCGACTCGTCGCGCAAACGGATATCGCCATCAAAACCGATGCGCGAGATCCAGTCCGGAAACGTATTGGGCTGGGCCCAGTTTTCCTGCTTGGCGGTCGCCATGACTTCAGCCTTCACCTGGTCACGGATCTGATCGCGTACCGCTTGCGGCACGTACTGCACGCGCACGTCGCCAGGGGCTGCGGCGGGGCCGCTGGCAACCGTCGGCGCCGCATTGGCCTGGCGTGCCTGCCGGGCCTCATTTTCGGCCTGGGCGATCAGCCCGTTGGCGGTGTCCTGGGTCAATACACCCTGCTGCACCAGCAGGCGGATCAGGTTGATGGTGACGTTTTCCGAGGGGGCGACCGGGGCTGCCGCCGCCTGTCCGACCAGGGTCGCGATGACCATGCCAACCGCCAGGGTCAGTCGATTCACGGGGGAAATCATGTGTACGCAACTCCTGTAAAAAACCGTTGAGAAATGCAGTTGAAGAGTGCTCGATCAATCCGGGCGCCGGCCCTTGAGGGACAGGCGTACCGGCAGCGTTACCGAAGCCGGCACCCGTTGCGTGGCATGGGGCGCGCGCAAGGCCGCCAACACCTGGGCATCGGTTTGGGCATCGCCGCTGGACTTGGCCAACTCGGCGCGGATCACCTGGCCTTCAGCGTTGAGCCACAAGTCCGCCTGCACCGTGTAAGCCTTCTTGCGCAATTCCGGGTCTTCACGCAGCAGGCGTTGAAACACCCCGGCCAGGTATTGCTTGTACGTGCCGGCGCCAAGGCCACCGCCGCCGGAACCGGCCATGCCGCCGCCCTTGCCCGCGCCAATGTTGAAACCATCGTTGCCCGACTGCGCATCGCCATCGATCTGCATCGGGTTGGCCAGGTCATCGGCCGGTGACGGCGGCGCTTCCTCGGCCGGCTTGACCTCTTCCGGCGCTGGGGTAGGCACCGGCTCCGGGATTTTTTCTTCCACCTGGGGCTCGGGCTCCTTGGGTTTTTCCGGCGGCGGCGGTGGCGGTGGCGGCAACGGGATAATCGTCGGCACCTTCGGCGCCTCGCGGCGTACGCCACTCATGTCATTGGCCCACTGCCACAACAGCCAGGCCGCCACGGCCCCCAGCAACAGGCCGGCGCCCCACTTCAGCGGGCGCAACGGCGGCGTGTTCTTGACCGGTAACGGCCTGATCGGATCTGTGCGGTCATGACTCAGCCCTGGCTCGGTTTGCCGGTAACCAGCCCGACCTGGGACAGCTCCAGCCGGCGCAACAAGTCGAGCACTTCAATGACCTTCTGGTACTGCACCATGGCATCGCCGCGCACGATCACAGGGAAGTCCGGGTTCAGCGCTTTCTCGATACGCAGGCGCTCTTCCAGCTCGCCGAGGGTCACCGGGTAAGCGTCGAGGAACACCTGGCCGCCGTCATTGACGGAGATGGCCTTGGTCTTGGCCTCTGACAACGACACCGAGGCGCTGGCCTTGGGCAAGTGGATCTGGATACCCGAGACCTGGGCAGTGGCGGTGAGGATAAACATCACCAGCACCACCATCAGCACGTCCACCAGGGGCGTGATGTTGATGCTGTCGACGGCGGCATCATCGTCATCGTCGTGGGAGGCATTTACGCTAGCCATGGCAATTCTCCTCAGGCCGGAACCGACGCGTGATGCTCGCGGCGGTGCGCCGCTTCACTGTGCTGGCTCTCGCCGTGCATCTCCGCCAGGCGAGTGATGAACTCATCGACAAACACGCGCATGTCGGCGCTCACTTCCTTGTTGCGCGTGATCAGGCGGTTGTAGCCAAACAGCGCGGGGATCGCGACGAACAGGCCCATGGCCGTGGCCAGCAACGCGGCGGCCATACCGGGGGCAATGGCGTTGATGTTCACGTCACCGGCCATGGCCGTGCCGAGGAACACCACCATAATCCCCAGCACAGTGCCGAGCAGGCCGATGTACGGGCCACCGGCGATGGCGTTGGACAGGGTCGAGAGTTTGGCGCTGAGCGCCTGGTTTTCGCGGGTGCGCACGCCGTCCATGGAGCAGCGGATGGCTTCGATGGTCGCCGCCGACACCGACGAGGTATCGGCGCCCTGGGCGCGGCGGGTGCGAATCTCCTTGACGGCCACCAGGTACAGGCGCCACAGCGAGGAATGCGTCAGGCGCTCACCCAACTGGGCGTCATCGGCGTACATCTCCAGGCGCGTGCCGATCTGGGCGAAATGCTCGCGGAACACCTCGTTGGCAGCGCTCACGCGGCTGACCTGGCGGTTCTTGCGCAGCATGATGAACCACGACTGCACCATCATTGCCACCAGCACCAGGATGATCACCCAAGCATCCACCGGCACGGCGTTGAGCAAAAAGCCCAGGCTGCCGAAGCCCATGCCCGACTGTTCCTCATCCACCCCATAAGCCACCAGTTTCGACTCGGCGCCCTGAGCATTTGCGTCGGCCAGCAACAACGCGGCCGGGCGGGCCACTTTGGACAAGCGCAACTCATCCATGGCCCCGGCGAATGGCTGGTGTGTGCTGCTCGCTTGGGGCAGGTCGGCGCCCACGGCAAGTTGCGAATTGAACGCCGGCATTGCCACGCCAAGGTTGGCGGTTTCGCGGCCGTTGACATACAACGCGACTTTTTCACCTTCAGCGGTAAACGCCAGGTGCTGCCATTGGCCGGGGTTCAGCGGTTGGGTCGATACGGCGCGCTGGCCGTCGATCTCGATAAACGGCATGCCTTGGTTCAGCCCCAGCAACAGGCTATGGGCGCCATCGCGACGCGCCAGAACGATCTGCTCGCCACTGGCCTGGTCCAGGCGCAGCCAGGCACTGAAGGTGAACGCGCCGCCGGCGGCGTGTTGCAGCGACGGGCTGGCCGGCAACAGCAGCGGCTCACCGGCGAACTGCAAGGCGCGGCCGATTACGCCGTCGATGCTTGTGCCGGTGGCGTTCAGCGCGGTGTTGGCGTAAGCCGTGGTATCGCGTGGCGGCGTCGCATTGGCACCGTCAAAGTGGTACAGCGCGGTGTAATTGGGGTCGAAGGTCAGCTGGCCGTTGGCGGTGGCCGGTGCCTTCTGGTTGCCGTAATACATCCACAGGTCCTGGCGCTGTCCGCCTTCGACCTTGGGCACATCCACCCAGATCAGCGCCATGCCCATCAGCGGGTCGAAGCTCTCGATCTGGTGATTGAACACGGTCTTGTCATCGGCGCTGACAAAACGCAGGTCGGCGCCGTCGTCCTTGATCCCGTCAAAGCTGAAATTGCCGGTGTGCAGGCGCACCAGCAGCGCAGTGCGGCCCAGGGCCTGGCTGATCGCGGCGCCTTGGGCGGTGGTGTCTACCGAAATCTGCTTGCGGTAGTGCCAGTCATCCTGCCACCAGGCATGGGCGGTGGCCGGGAGCGCGAAGCCCAGGCAGATCAACAGGCTCAGAAATAGGCGTTGCATGGGTGAAGTCTCCGGAAGAAAAAGTCAGAAAGTCGCCTGCACACTGAAGTGCAGCCGCGAGTCCTGTTTCTGGGTGTTCGGTCCATCGAGCAGCGGGTAGCCCCAATCCAGGCTGCCGGATAACCATTTGCTCAAACTGGCGCGGGTGCCCAGGCCGACACTGGCCAGGCTGTATTCATCTTCTTGCTCGGGCAGCGGGTCGTGCAGGCGCAGGCGCGCGCCTTCGGCGAACGCATAGAAACGCCACTCCTGCACATAGCTGCCGAGAAGCTTGGCCAGGGACGGCGTGCGCAGCTCCTGGGACAGCAGCACGCCCTCATCGCCGGTGCGTTCCGCCGCCAGGTAGCCGCGCACCGAGGTGGCGCCACCGGCCGAGTACTGCTCGTTGGATACCAGCGGCCCCGAGGCCAGTTGGAAGCCGGCCTTGGACGCCGACTGCCAATCGTTGGCGAAGGTGTAGCTGTAGGTGAGGTCGCCCTTGAGCACGGCGAAACTGGCGCTGGCCTTGTAGCGCTTGTAGTCGAACTCTTCGGCGTCGCTGCCATAGCCAAAGAAGGCGCGGGTGCCGACGATCAGGTTCAGGCCCAGGCCCAATTGGGATTGTTCGGTGTAGCGATAGCCGTTGTAGCCCAGGGTGAACGGCGCGTATTTGAGCGGCACCTGATCGCTGCTGGACCCGAATTTCATCTGCTCGTCGAAGTCTTTGAAGTCGATACCGAACGAGAAGGAATTGGCCCAGTTACCGGCGGCCGGCAGGCTGTAGATCGCCGACACCCCATAGGAATGGCCCTTGCCCAACACGTTGCTGCCGCCGATGGTGGCGATGTTGCTGTCGGACTGGTAACCGGAGAACTGCAAGGTCCAGCGCTCGTCCAGCGGCGCGCTGTAGGAGCCGGACCAGACCTTGGCGTTCGAGGTGTCCTCGGGCGCGGTGAAATAGGTCAGGGAAATGCTGTGGCCCAGTTGCCACAGGTTGTCGTAGCCCAGGGTTGCGACCGAGCGCAGTTCCTTGGTGTCGGCGCTGTAGTCGTTGTTCAGGCCAAGGCTGGCGTGCCAGGGGTTCTGGTCTTCGACCTGCAAATCCACGTCCATGGTGCCGGGGCGCTGGCCTTCGCGCACCAGCGGCGTGACCTGGCGCCCGGCACTGCGGTTGAGCCCGGCCAACTGGGTTTGCACGCTGGCGAAGTCCGGCACGGCGCCCTCCTCCAGGCCCGGCACTTGCTCGCGGATCTCCACCGGCGAGTAATGTTTGGCGCCCACCACGCGCACCCGGCCGACCTTGGTTTCACTGACCTGCAGGTAGACGATTCCGTCATCGACCTTCTGCTCCGGCAGCTCGACAAACACCGACTGGTAGCCGCGCGCCTGGTAGATCTTCTGCAGCGCATCGCGGGCGCCTTCGATATCGTCGAGGGTCTTTTGCGGCCCCAGGAACGGGTACACCGCCTCTTCGATGGTTGCCGCATCGAGCACGGTATTGCCGCGCACGAAGTACTCGTTGACGTCGACCCTGCGTGCCGG
Organism: Pseudomonas sp. S3_A03; assembly: GCF_054668275.1. Lineage (NCBI taxonomy): Bacteria > Pseudomonadati > Pseudomonadota > Gammaproteobacteria > Pseudomonadales > Pseudomonadaceae > Pseudomonas > Pseudomonas sp. S3_A03. Next base: position 601,661 of record NZ_CP162753.1, on the reverse strand, counting down.
CTCCTGCGCCTGCGCCGGCAGGGCCATGGCCCCAAGCGTCAAGCAGCACAGCGCCAGCGCTGATTTGAACAGATGCTCCACACCGCCCCCTGACTTGCTGATTTTTTGCGCCGTCATTGCTACGGCGTTCGGCCGGCTCAATTGCTGGCGATCGAGGTGTTGCCGTGACGTGCCAGCCAGGTGTGCAGCAGGCGAAGTTCAACGAGAACTCCGGCATGTGCAGCAAGGCGCCACAGAACACGTCACCGATGATTTTCTGGATGAGTTGCACCGCACGCGGGTTGCTCAGCAGCGTGGCGATGTCGCGGGTCAGCACGTGAATGCTCCAGACCTTGTGGTTCAGGTCCAGGCCGACGAACCAGCGGAACAACAGGTTGTAATTGAGCTGCTCATGCAGTTGCTGCTCGCTGGGCACCGAGTACAGCAGTTGCAGCAGCAATATCTGCAACACGGTCTGCGGCGCGATCAACATCGAGGGCTCGGCCACCAGCCACTCACGGTGCTGTTCGAGCACCTCGTCGATCCGCGGGCGCAGCAACACCAGGGAATGGCCGGCGGGGATGTAGCTGGAGACTTCCTTCAAGGCACCTTGCCAATCGTCCTGGGACACGATCCACACCCAGGGCGCGCCATAGCGATAGACCGACACCGGCTTCTTGCGCGCCGCTTCGACGATCTTCGACAGGCGCTGGTCGAGCTCCTGCATGCCCACTTTCGAATAACGTTCCATAGTTCCCATTGCCCCACTCCTGGCGTACAGCCGGCGCCTTGAACAACACCGTGCTGGTGTTCTTGAGCGCGTTACACAGGAGAGACGGGAGTGGCCATGGGCTACCGAACTTTTGTCATGAAAGGTTCATTCGGAATTGGGAGGGGGGCATTTTTTGGGCTGGATTGGGTACAACGCCGTGCAAAAAAACGGGGCGATCAGTGATCGCCCCCAAGGTACAACGAGAGGTCTGGGCACCGCCCTACAAGGTAATCTGCTTGCGCTCCTCATCCGTCAAACGCGCCCGCGCCTGTTCGCTCAATGGCCCCGCGCCCAGCACCTGCACCGGGCTGTTGGGGTTGTACGCCGAGGTTTTCTGCTGTTCCTGCGGCTCACGGGGCACCGGTTCGGTGCCAAACCCCAGCACCTCCACGGTCACGATCGAAGCCCGGCCCTGCTTGGCCGCCGCCTGCTGGCTGCGCGCCGCGTCTTCGGCCGCCTGGGACGCCGCCGCCCCCGCCGCGCTGGCCGAACTCATGGCGCCGGCGTTCACCGTCGCTGTCGCCGGCACGCCCGACGACTTGCCCTGGGTCTGGATATTCGCCGCGTTCACCACGCGCAAGGCCGCGATGTTGACGTTCCCGCTCACTCGAATCCCCGCCTCGCCCGCATCGATCGTGCCCAATGGCGCGATCAGGTCGATATCCCCCGCCGGTACTTCCGGGATCGGGTTGAGCGTGGCGATCCCGGCACCGGTGCTCGGCACCGACGGCGATAGGCTCACGTTGCCCCAGTTGTCATAGACGCGCTTGGGCGGTGTGTACACCACGGTGGTCTTGGAGCCGCGCCCGGCGTTGATGTCGCCGGCGCTGGTCCAGCCCATGATCGAGCCGCCGAAGGTGGTCATGATGCGGCTTTGGCCAAGCAGGATGCTGCCCAGGGAGTACAGCTGGATATCCCCCGCGCCCTGCGTGATCACACCCGCCGTCGACGGTGGTGCCGCGCCTTCGATGCCGAAGGTCTGGCGGCCGCCGGGGGTGAGCATCTGGATCGAACCACCGAAGTTGGTGTGCACGCCTGCGCCGCCGAACATCGTGATATCGCCCTTGTAGGTGATCGGGTTGCCGGCCACATCCGTCTCGGGGAACAACCCTGGCAATCGCGCTACGGCCGCGCACGTAGCTGCCCTGGCGCACACTGCCGTCCTGGTTGTACTCACGGCCGGCGGCCTTGAGTTCGGCGAAGTACACGTCGCGGGCGAAGATCCGTTGTTGCTCGCCAGGCAGTGCGGCGTAGTAGGCACGGGCCTGTTCGCTGTCGCCGCCGAAGCCGAAGCGTTCGGTGAGCCAGGCCACCAGCTCACTCTCATAGGTCTTGGCGACTTTGCCGCCCTGCAACGACTCACCCGGTTGCGCCAGGTTGGCGGGGTTCAGGTAGGCCTCGACGAAGCGGCGGTAATCCGGGCCGTTGGGGCCCATGCCGGCTTGCATGACGATGCTTGCGCCAGGGCGGCTGTCGCCGGCCGCCACAGCCCCCAGGCTGTTCACCGCAACTTTGTCTTCCATCTGGATGTTGCGCCCCGCCGTCAGTTCCAACGTGCCGGGGCCGGCGACATTGAAGCTGCTGTAGAGGATGTCGCGGCCGGCGCTGGCGATGGAGATATCGGTGGGGCTGTTGTGCACGAAGAGGTTGCCGGCGTAGGTGTATTCACCCGTGGTGTTATTACCGCCATTGGCACCGCTGAGTGGCGTACCGCTGCTGACGATGTCGCGACCGGCCAGCATCCAGACCGGACCGGCACCCTCGTAGTAAGTCTGCCCAAAACGCGGGTCCTGGAAGGCGGGTCTAGTCAGGGTGATTACACGCCCGCTATTGACACCCAGCAGGTCCCCGCTCAGCGCATAGAAACGTGCAGGCTCCAGGGCGTCGCCCCAGGCCATGCTGGCGGTGTTGGGGCCAAAGGCAAACAGCGGCGACACCCTGAAGGTGGCAATGCTGGCGTCGCTTGCCAGATTACCGCTGCCGTTTACCGCGATCTGATTGGTGAGGAAGCCTAGAAACGCCGGGCGCAAAATCGTCGCCAGGCTTTGCGCGGCTGCGCTGGAGCGGCTGATGGGCAGGTCGCCGCCGTAGATCGAGTCGCCGGCGAGCAGTTCCAGTTGCCCGTTGGCCGACGGCGCCAGCACCATGGCCCCGAGCGGCGGCACGGTGCTTGGGTCACCGTACGATGCGCGACCGTAGTACAGGCTGCCGCTGGCGGCGACGGCGCGCAACGTGGCGGGATAGACGGCTGCCATGTCGGTGTCCAGCGTCTGGGTCAGGGGCGTGAGGTTGCCCCCGGCGGAAAACAGGTCCACCGCCGTACGGTCGGTCCACAGGCTGAACCAGCTGTGTCCAATCCCGTTGACGCCAGCGTTCGCGTAGGCCAACGCGTTGACTTGCGGCGCGCGGCCCGGGTCGGCGACATCCTGCAGCACCAGGTCACCGCGGGTGGCCAGGCTGAAGGTAGCGTCACCCGGCAACAGGCTCAAACCACCCGCTGCCCTGGCGGACGTGGAGCGCAGCGGGTCGTAGGCGCGCACCTCGCTCGGGCTCTGGTAGCCGGGCTGGTCACCATACAGCAGCGTCAGACTACCGAGGGCGCCGCCAGTGAGTTGTACATGCCCTCGCGTGTTCACCAGGACGCCATTGAGGTGGTCTCGGTTGATCTGGCTGACCGGGTTGAGCGCCCCGCCGACCCGCAGGTTCAGATCGCCGCCGCCGGTCAGTTGGACGCTGCCATCGGTGGCAACGCGGCCGGTGCCGCCGACGGCCAGGACCAGGCCTTGGCTGCGGGGGCTGACGTTCTGCGGCTGCGACGACGCGTTGAGAATCCCCGCATCGCCGCCCACATCAACGTTAAGGTTGCCTCCTCCCAGGGTGCCGAAGCCCGTGAACCCAACCATCTGGTCCGCGCTCGGGTAGGCCATGCCGGGCACGTAGGTACCAAAGTTGACCCACCACGCGGTGGCCTGCGCCTGGTTGCCACTGAGGCCGTTGCCCTGACGCCACAGCCAGTTGCCGACGTTGGCTGAATCCTGGCCCAGGTCGCTGGGTACCGGACGACCGACGCCGTTCAGCGCCGGGCTGGTGATATTGCCGGTCAGGTTGCCGCCCACTTTAAGCAGCAAGTTGCCGCCCGTATCCGGGTACCAGGCACGGTACAGGCTGGCGGTGTCTGCGTTGACCAGCTTTTCGTTGCCCCCGGCGTTAGCCAATACCTTGCCATTGCTGCCCAGGGCTCGCTTGAGGTTATACGGATCGTTGGCCGAGGTGCCGGTGGACGAGCTGCCCGCCGTGTATACGCCAAACAGCGACTCCATGCTCAGGTTGCCGGCGGCCAGCAGGTCAAGGTCTGCCGCGCCGGTGCGGACTACGCTGAAGCGAGTGCTGCCGCCCACCAGCAGCGTGTAGGCATCACCACTGATAACGCAGTATTCCGGGAGGTCGTCACATAGCCCTGGGTATTGTATTGCGTCGAAATCAATGGGTTGGCCTACCATGCTGTCATCGCCGAACCACCCCAAGGAGCCCTCCTCGGTCCAGACCTGGGCTCCCTTGCCGAACGCCCCGTAGTGACTGTCCGCCAATCGCAGATTGCCGCTTACCGGATGCGGCTGCAGCAGGCGACTGTCCGCCGCCTCGGTATCGGCCCCCGCGACCAGGCGTATCGACCATGACTGCGAGCCTTCCTCCAACATCGGTGCAATCGCCCAGTTCTTGCCCTGGCGACCGGCGTCGGCCACACGCAACTGCACCGACTCCACGCCACCGGGTAATTTCACGTCAGTGCCCGACGGCAACAGCGCGCCACGGGGCAACACTTTGCTGGCGGCCAGGGTCATGCTGGTGACCAAGGGCACGCCCTTGGGCCAGATCAGGCTGTCAACACTGGCTGAAGTGCTCAACAGGCTGCCAGCCTCCAGGACACTGCCACTGGCGAGGGTCTGGTCCTGAGCCAGCAAGGTGCCCGCCGCGAACAGCACAGTGCCCGAGGCATCCCGAACAGCCGCCGCCAACACCGTGCCCGCCGGGAGTACCAACGATTGGTTGAGCGTGGCCGCCACGGGCAAACGGGTACCCGCCGGCAGAAACAGCGGGTTGGTCAGTACATCGAAATTAAGCGCAGCGCCCGCGGGGAACACGGTGCCCACCTCCAGGGTCACGCCGCTGCCCGGTACCACCACGGTGCCACCGGTGTGGTCGATACCGGCGCGCAGCACCCAGCCATTGTCATCGTCGGTGGCCGGTGGCGCGGCAAAGCCATCGTTGATGCTGCCGTAGATATTCAGGGTCACCGCCGGCGCGCAGGGTCAGGCTGCCGGACTCGGTCTTGGCCGTTGATTTGAGGCTGGCGTAGCGATAGCTGGAGAGGTCCAGATCGCCCTGCACCACCAGGTCGCCGTCCGCGGTTTTGCTGACGATCTCGACGCCGGGGCGCAGGTGGAACACGTCGCCGTAGGTCGCGTTGTTCAAGCCGGCGAGCTTGCGCAGCAAGTTACCGTTAACGCGTGCGGCGTCGATAAATTGCGTATTCGATGGATCGACGACGTCCCTGAGGTAGTCCTGGTCGATCACCTGGTACGGGCGCCCCTCTGGCGTTTCATCGGTTCTGGTCGGGGCATCGTCGTAGGTTCTCATGCCGTTGAGCGCAATCGAACGCGCCCCTTGGATAGTCAACACCCCACCGGCGTCGATGGCGACGTCATTGTTGCCCACGCGCGGCGCGTTGAGTTCCAGCGTGCCACGGCTGCGCCCGTCGTTGCCGGTCGTGGCAGCGGTGCCATGGCGCAGGTCGATGCGCGCGCCATTGGCCAGGGTCAGTTGGCCCTGGCCAGAGCTGAGGACCACGATGGCGCGGTTGGGCGAATCGATGATCTTGCCGTAGCTGTCCACGCGCAGTTGTGCGCCATGGGCGTCCAGCACGGCGCCGCCGTCGAGGCTCAGGCCATTTTTCGCGGCCAGGTTGATGCTGCCGACGCGCTCGCCACTGGCATCCACCAGGCCGGTCACGCGCAGGCTGCCGTTGTCGATCGAGACGTTGACGCTGTTGGCCTTGACGTCACTGCCGATGGTCAGGTCGCCCTGCTTGAGCTGGAAGCTGCGCGCACCATAGACCTGGCCCTGGTTGAGGCGCTGGTTGAGCGCGGCGAACTGGTCGCTGAGGGTGCCATTGCCGCCCAGGCGCTGGGCCTGGATTTCCACCGCGCCGGCGAGGTACGGCACCAGGGTGCCACCGGCATCGTAGCCACCGCTGCTGCCGGCGATGATCTTGCCCGCCAGGTCGACGATCCCCGCTGCGCCGTCCACCGCCACCGCGCGCAACCTGCCCGCCTGGTTGTGCTGCGCCGACAGGTCGATGGTCGAGCCCGCGGCCTGGCTTACATTGCCTGTGCGGCTTTCCAGCAACACCTCGCCGCCTGCGCTGTATTTGGTCAGGTCGTTGAAGGGAATGGCCCGACCGGCCACATCAATCGAGGCGGTATCGGTGAGCACCACATCGCCACGGGCACCCAGGGTCACTTTGCCGCTGGGCATCACCACGGCACTGGCCAGGCGCAGGCTGTCACCCTGCAACGCCAACTCACCGCCGATACCGTTTACCTTGCCCACCGCGCCGGCCGAGGCGCTGACATTTATTGCGCCACCGGCGGTAATACGGTTGACCGAACCGGCCTCCCCGGTCATCAGCGGCGTGAGGATATTCAGATTGCCGCCGCTGTAGGCAAAGCCCTTGATCGGGTCAAACGCGCCCTGGCTCTGGTACACCGAGAGGCTGCCTTTGTGGTTGGCGGTGATGCGCTCGCCGGCATTGAGGTTGACGTTGGCAAAACCCAGGGCGAGGCGATCGAAGGTTTTAGTGGTGCTCGCCTGGGCAAATCCCCCATAGCCGAACTCGATGCGTTCGGCATTGATGTCCAGGCGCCCGCTGCCGCTGCCGGCACCACCGGTCACCGCCGCCGCAGGCGGTGCCTCGGCACCCTGCCAGATCAGGTTGGCGGTGTGGATGGCGGCCACGTCGTTGGCACCGCCAGAACCGTAGATCGCCGGCGTGGAGAGCATCAGGTTGCTCAGCAGCGACTTGCCGGTCACCGCGTCGTAGGTGTCCAGGGTGGTGGTGCCGTAGAAGTTGAAACTGTCGCGCGCCGACAGTTGCAGGGTTTCCAGGGCCGGGGCGCCGAATTGGGTGTCGCCGCGCAGCAAGCGTTCCAACACCTGCTGGTTGAGGGTCATGCCCACCGGCAGCCGGTTACCGGCGGCCGCGGCGGCCAGGGCTTCGGGGCTGCCGACGTTGATGCTGGACACCCCCAGGTTCAGGTGGCGGGTGCCATAGCGCACCTCATCCCCCATCTGCAGGGTGCTGTCGGTCAAGGTAACGATGCTGCCTTCGGAATACAGGGCCGTCTGGCCGCTGCAGGGCGCGCGGGTTGCACACGCCTAACTGAATGCCCCCACTGATGACTCCGCCGGGTGACCGCGCGGCGACGACGTTGAGCAAACCGTTGGACACCGCCAGCATGTTCGCCACGTTGTAGACAAAACCGTCACGCGCGTCATAACTGGCCTTGCCGCGACCAATGGTGTTGATCGAGGCACCCTGCTCAACGACGATGCGCCCGGTGCCGCTCAGCAACAGCACTTCCGGCGCAGCCAGGTTGGCCCCATCGCGCAGCACAATGGAGCTGTTACTGCCGTTGGCGATGTTGATGTAGTTGCCGGCCTGGCCGTAATTGACCAACGTCATCCCACCGATCACCAGGCGTGAAGCGCCCAAGGCATTCAAACTTTGGGCCTGCACGCTGATCCCGTCAAAACCACTGCTGGCGTCTTGGCCCGCCGCCACGATTTCGATGTCCCGGCCCACCCCTGCGCTTGCGTTGGTCAGCGCCACGGTGCCGCCGTAACCGCCGTCAGCGGCCTCGAAGCGACCGGTGCCCTGGAACGAAAACGCCTGCGCACCGGCTCCCGCACGCAACGTCAGTTTCAACGTCTTGGCATCCACCGGCAGCAAGGCACGGGGCACGCCAAGCCTGGCCGCATCGGCCACGGCGAACTGGGCGTAACCGGTTTCGTTGTACTGGGAGTAACGGCGCAAGGTATCGGCGGAGGTCAGGATCACCTGGCTCGCCAGGCTGTTGACGATGCCCGTATTGGCGATGGACAGGCGCCCGGCGGTGGCCCATGAGCCATTGCGCATCTGTTGGGTTGCACCTTCGCCACCAGGCCCGGCCAGGCCATTGATTTCTACCCGAAACGCGCCCGGCATCAAGGCGTAGGTGGACGGCATCAGCGTATAGGTGCCCGCCGCCAGCCCGGGCACGCCGGCACCAATGGTGATTTGCTGGCCCATCAGCGGGTCGACCGCGCCGCCTTCCGGCGCCACCGGTGCATAGCCCGGTTGCACACCCGGCACAATCGCGTAGATCGGGTTGGTGCCAAGGCCCGGCAGCACAAAACCGCCGGTTGCGCCGAACTGCACCAAGGGGGTCAGGCGCGCATCGGTGGAACCGCCACGCCCGGAAATGAACCCGGCCCCGAGCAATTCACCACCGCCGGATAAATCCACCGTAGCGCCCGGCTGGACCGCCACCGATTGCCCACCCAATACCATCCCTATATACAAGCCACCGCCGTTATCCGTTGCGCCCTGGCCAACGAATGTGACTTTCTTGCCGTTATACAGATAGACCTGACCATCTACCGTGCCGCCGTAAGGCAACACCAGGCCCTTGCCGCTCACGGAGGTCAGGCTGCCCGGCAACAGTTCAACCTTGCCCGAATTCAACACGCCGATTTCGATCAGCCCCAGCGGCGCACGCACCACGCCGCCTTGGCGAATATTCGCGCTGCCCAGTTGCAGGCGGCCGAAGGCCGAGTACGGCACAGCCGCTGTGGCGTCACCGATGCGTTCGATGCTCAAGGTGCGCGTCGGGTCAAAGCCCGAGTTGCCGTTCAAATACCCCGCCAGGACCCGCGCCCCGACCTCGGTCGCAGGGTACAGCTGCGCGGCGCGCAGGGTCATGTCGCCGCTGGTCGCCAGTTGCGTGCTGATGCCCTGAGAGATCACGTTCGCATCGGCACCGGCCAGAAAGCGCAGGTCGCCTTGGCTGGTCAGTCGTACGTCGTCGAACCCGCGACGCTCGACCGCGACCAGCGCGTCATTCGTCTGCGGCACGTTGCTCTTGTTGCCGAACACCACATTGCCGCGCACATCAATCACGTTGGCGCTGGCGCTGAACTGTGCCGTCGTTGCCAGCGGCGACGGGTTGGGCAGCAGCGGCACCGCACGCACGTAGGCCTCTTTACCACTTTGCGCAGGCGCGAGGATGCCGGCCAGTTGCAGGTAAGGTGCCGACAGCGTGACCCGCGAGTTGGCCGCAGCCCCTTCACTGAGGTTGTAGCTGGCGCTGTACAACCGCAGGCTCTGGCCCATGTTCAACGACACGTCGCCGTCGAAACTCAGCAAGCCGTTGCTGAGCAGCGCCAGGTTGTCGAAACCGCCGGCGGTAATCTGGTCGACACCGAGACGGCCATGGCCGTATTCCAGGCTGGCGGCGGTCGGTAAGACGCTGGTCTGATGGGTCTGGCTGAGCACCAGCTCGCGCACCTTGAGCACCCGGTCGTTCGCGCCGTTTTTCGCGTAGTAGGGGCTTTCCAGCGCCAGCGACAAGCTGCCGCCCGCCGCACCGGCGCCACCGGCGCGGGCCACAAAACTGCCGTCCAGGTACAGGCCATTGTTGGACGCAAAGCTGATGCTGCCGCCATTGCTGGCCACCGGCACACGGCCCTGGCCGGGAACATCCAGCATCGCCTGGGCCCCGGACGCGTCCAGGCGCGCGCCCTCGCGGACCACCACAAACACATCGCCGGCACTGGCAATGCCGGTGGCGAGGTTGATATCGCCGCCGATGCTGATCTTGCCGCCATTGAGGACCTGGCCGTACACGTTGCCCCGATGACTCACCGCCGTGACCGCTCGCGCGGCGACGTCGATCAGCGCCTGTTCACCCACCCAGATCGAGCGTTCATGGCCGGCGGCAATCGGCTGTTCCCAGGCCGGCGGCGTCACATTCAGGCCGCCCAGGCTGACGCTGCCGCCCCAGGCATTCAGGCTGCCGTTGACGGTCAACTGGCCGACGCTGCGCAGGTTGATGCCCTGGCCGGGGTCGACATTGATCACCGCGCCCCGGCCCACGGTCAGGGCGGTGCTCGCCAGTTGTGCGGCGGCGGAATCCCTGGAGCCGGCCGTCAGCGTCAGGCTGGCACCGCGACGCTGGGTCAGCACGCCTTGGGTCGGGTTTTCCTGGTAGAGCGTCGGTGTCCAGCGCTCCAGTGCCGTGGCAGGCTCGCTGCCACTTGGCGTCAGCGCTGTCTGCCGGCCCAGACGGTAGACCGGCGCATTCACGTCCACCTGGGTGCCGTCGGTGACGAGCAACCCCTCGTTGCCGGTGATGTCGTAGGCCGAGAAGCCCTTGTTGAAGAAGTCGCCGGTCAATTGCAGCGTGTCGGTAGCGGGTGCATCGGCGCTGTTGCCGATCTGCACCTTGCGCGCCTGCAACGCCAGGGTACCGCCACCGTTGACGCCATAACCGCGAATCTCGCCGTCCACGGCCAACGCGCCCCACGCCCCCAGGGTCACATCGCCGCCTTTGCCGCCGCTGAGCTGGCCGTCCACGCCCAGGGTGGCCCCGGAAGACACATCCACCGCACTGCCCGCCGCCAGGTCCACGTTGCCGAAGCTGCGCAGCGAGACCTTGCCACCGTTCACATACGCCACGCCGTCGCGGCGGTTGGGCTCCAGCAGCACATTATTCCAACGCCCGGTCGCGTCCAGCTTCACACCTGCGGCCACATCGACATGCCCGCCGCCCGCCAGGATCACATCGCCGACGGTATTGCCCGAATTGAGGTTGACCTGGTTGAGAATATTGCCCGCATTGATGCTGCCGCCATGGGCCGTGAGGTTGGCGTTGAGGTTGACCTGGGGCCCGAACAGCGTGATATCGCCGCCGTCCGCCACGTTGAGCGCGCCGTTGACACTGATCTGCTGCTTGGCCCCAACCTTGATCGCGCCCAACCGGTAGCCGTTGAGTTGGTCACTGTCGAGCACCATCTTGCCCTGGCGATCCGCTGGCAGCGCGGTGGTGAGGTCCAGGCCGTCGGCGATTTTCTGCGTGTTGCCGGCGATCAGCACCTCGTCGGCAGTGCCGGTCAGCGCATAACGCAGGGTGCCGGTGGCCTTGTTGTAGACCGGCGTGTACCCGCCAATGATCAACTGCGCGCGCTGGGCCATAGCCTTTTGCGACTGTTGGTAACCGTCGAGGTTGATGTTCGGTGCCTGGGTCTGGCGATCGCCCTGGAACACATCGCTGACCACCTGGCCTTCGAGCACCGCGCCCGTCGTGCCGACTACCAGCTTGCCGGCATCGCGGCCCACCGTGTAGCCGCTCTCGTAACGGCGTTGCTTGGCGATCAATGGGTTGTAGTAGTAATCGGTCTGGCCCCAGCGGGTACTGGTGTCTTCATAGCCCTTGTAAAGCCCGGAATACAGAAGGTCGCCCGGCGCGTTGGACAGCTCATACAGGCGCCCGTCCGGGCCCTTGAGCCAGGTCTGTTGGATGTAACCGGCCTGCACGTCTACGGTGCCGCCCGACAGGTTGAGCTGCGCGCCCTTTTGCGTCACCACTTCCTTGCCGGTGAAGGTCAGGGTACCGCCCTGGGCCATCCATTCGCCCACCGAGTGGCCTTGGGTGCCGAGGTAGCCGCCGACTTCCAGCAAGCCGCCGGCGGTGTACCAACGGTCCGTGGCGTAGCCGTTGGTCCCGGCCGGTACAAATACCAGGTCGCGCAGGTCGACCCACACGTCGTTGTTGATCAGTTTGCCGTCGTCGCGGTTGACCGGCGCATCGCGCTGCTCGTTGCCCTGCACGTTGATCTTGATGTTGTTGGCTTCCATCGACACCTTGACGCCCACCGCGCCGGACACGTCGATCAGCGCCCCATCGCGCACGAGGCTGCGCCCTGCGGCACTGACGGCGACCTGCCCGCCGGTGGCCAGGGTGATCGAGCCTTTGTGGAAATCCACGGTGCCGCCGCTGACGATCTCGATGCGCGACTGATCGCTGCGGTCGGCCACGGCGCTGAGGTTGTTGGAACCGCCCGGTGGCCAGGTTGGCGGGCATGCCGTCGAAGTTGACCAGGCCGTTGCTCTTCTGGCTGTTCAGCGCGGTGCTGGCGCTGCTGTCCAGCAGGATCGCGGTGGTGCTGCCCTCGCCCAGGGTCACACTGCCCGTGGTGTCGGTGGAGGAATTGAGCAAGTGGATTGTGCCGCGAGTGTCCACCGAGGTGCTGGCCAGGGCCACGCCGTTTTGCTGCACCTGGTGCCCGGTCAGGGTGATGTCACCGGTGGAGGCCATGATCAGCCCGTTGTTGCTGACCTGGCCGGCACTGCTGCCGGCCTTGAGGCTGGTCGCCACTTCATTGCCGCGCGTGGTGGAGCGGTCGTTGCCGGTGGTGCCGACGCCCTTGCGGATGTAAAAACTGTCACCGGCGGCCAGGGTGGTCTGGCCCTTGGCGGTGATGATGGTACCGGCGTTGTCCACTTCCGACCCCAGCAGCAAGGCATAACCGCCCGCATCCGTCGAAGTGGCCGGGCTGTGGGTCTGGATCAGCGCACCGCGCTGCACCTGGACCTTGCCCGTCGCATCGGTGAAGGTCGGCTGCGTGCCGGTCGCATCCACGTAAACACCGCGTTGGGTGAATTGCTCATCGGTGATATTCGCAGCGGCGGCAACGAGGTTGCGCACGTTGACCTGGCTGGTGCCGCCGAACACCACGCCGTTACGGTTCATGATCATCACCGTGCCGGCGCCGTTGATCTGGCCCTGGATCTCGCTCGGCCGAGCATCGGGGTCGTTGACGCGGTTGAGCACGGCCCAACTGGCCTGCTGCTGGAAATCCACCGTGGTGTTGCGCCCGACGTTAAAGGTTTCCCAGTTGAGGATCGCCTTGTCGGCGGTCTGCTCGATGGTCACCGTGGTCTTGCCGCCGGCCTGGCTTTGGGTCGGGCCCTTGGCGTTGGTCCAGCCCTGCGTGAGGCTGTTATCCACCTGCAGGCCACCTTTGCCGAGGCCATCGGGAATCGTCGAGACCTGGCCGAACGCCGCCTGACGCCCCGCCGCTTGCGCCGCCTGCTGCGCGGCAATCGCCGCGACGCTGGTGTTCAAGGTGCTGATGGAACGCGCCAACTGCTGGTTGGCCCGTGCCTGCTGGTTCAGCGAAGGAACCCCCGGCACCTGCCCGGCACTGATCCGCGCCGCCGTCGCCGCCTGAGTCGCGCCTTTCTCGGCAAACCAACTGGAACTGAACGCCGTGGCCGCGTGGGCATTGCCGGCCACCATCAACAAGGCAATCGCCTGGGCCAGGGGCTTGAGGCGCAGCACGGGTTCTGGGGCTTTCAGGTTAACCGGTGATTGGCAGCGGACCATCGGGGATCTTCCTTCTTTGTTATCACGCAGGGAGCACGACAGGCTCACGTATGAGGGTTAGGCGGTTGGCGAAGGGCGGGACCGAACTTCTGTCATGCAAAGTTCATATGGGGCTGGTAACGGCGCGGCGAAACGCAAAAATCAGCAACGGCGCAGGCCGTTGCTGATCAGGTGTTGCAGGTCGTTGGAAGCGGGGGGTTACAGCGGACGACCGATACCGTTGCAAACGTTGGTGTTGCCGATGCTCAGGGCACTGCTCGCGGTCAGGAAGCTGGCGCGAACGGTGGCTTTCCAAGCGGTTGGCAGCGGAACGAAAGCGTTGGCGGTGATGGCTGCATCGTTGTTGCTGGAGGCGCCGTAGTGCTTGGTGAAGAAATCACGCACTTGGGTGGTCTGGGTGGCATCGGCGTAGCACTGGCTGAAGATCAGGTTGGTGAAGCCCAGGATCGGGTAGCCGGTGGTTGGGTAAGGCTGTACACCGGCGGTGTTGTCCGGACCGAAGACCGGAACCCAGGCGTCCGGGTTGGAACGAACAGCGGCAGCCGGTACCGGTACTGCGCCGATGGCGGCAGATACGTTGGCGGCAGTTGGCGATTTACCCTGCACCGGCTGGCCGTTGACAACATCCTTGCCAACGCGTGCAACTTTGGTCGCGTCGTCCAGGCCGGCCAATGTTGGAGCAGCGAAGTCAGGACTCATGTAGGTAATGCGACCTTCTTCGACAGTGGTGTCGTTCAAGGCAGCCATTACACCTGTGCTGCCATTGGCGGCAACGGCGCCGACCAGTGGGGTCAAGCCAAGGCTGTAGCTGTTGGCGAAGATTGGGGTGACGGCGAAGGTGCCGGGTTCGGTGGTGCACTTGGCATTGAGGAAGCGGGTGAACAGCTCAGTGGTGCCGCTGCTTTCGCTGCGATAAACCACTTTGATCGGACCTGTACGACCGGCGCCGGAAATACCGCTCCAGTCAGTGACACGGCCAGAGAACACACCGCACAACTCTTTAATGCTCAGGTCGACAACATTGGCACCGCTTTTGCGGAAAGGAATGGCAACCGACGTACCCACCGACGGCACCTGGATCAACTTACCCCAGGCCGGTTGCTTGGCAGACTCATAGGTCGACAGTTCGGTGGCGCTCAGCTTGGAGTCGCTGCCGGCCCAGTGCACGTTCTTGTTCGTCACGCCAGCCACGAACTTGGTGTAGTCGTTGTTCAGGAAGGCGGATTTGCCGTTGCCGCTGCCCACGCCGATGTAGGGGGCGAAACCGGCGGTCAGCACGCCGGAAGTCTGGTACAGCGCCTGTGGCAAGGTAGCACCGCCGCCGTTGATGTCAGCCAGTGCAGCCTGGGCCGAGCACAGTGCGGCGAGGGTCATGGATACCGCGAGAACGTTGCGCTTAAACATGAAGAATCTCCTTTCGTCGTGTTTGTACGTTTGGGGTAGATGGCTCTTGCATGACGCCATGGCTTCGGTCCCAGGCCGGTACGCGGGGGGTGGCCTGGGTGAAAACCATGGGAACGAAACTCGCAGTTTCCGATGACAGATATAGGAAAAACCTCGGGAGGAAGCGCTTGATTTTAAAAAGATTCTCGGGTGTTTTGGTCATGCTTTCGAGCGGTTTTGGCCCACGTGACAGCGGCGTTTCAGTACGGCTTCGCAACCCTGGGCTGGAGACCGCACGGAGCGTGTCGAGCGGTTGAAACATGACAGGATGAGGAACCCGAGTTCGCTCCGCTGACCTAGGTGACCAACTGATTGATCTCGATGATCGGCAACAGCACCGCCATCACGATCACCAGCACCACCGCGCCCATCACCACGATCATCAGCGGCTCCAGCAACGCGGTCATGCCCATGGCCCGGCGTTCGATATCCCGCGACAGGGTTTGCGCCGCGCGCTCAAGCATCGGTGGCAGCGAGCCGGTCTTCGCCGCTGGCGATCAGGTGGATCAGCACCGGCGGGAAGACCTTTTCCACCGCCAGCGCCGGGGCCAGGTTGACCCCTTCGCGCACCTTGGCGGTGGCGTCGTTGACGCACTGGCTCAAGCGCTCGTTGGACAAGGTTTGCCGCGCCGCTTCCAGGGCGCGCAGCAGCGGCACCCCGGCACCGCCGAGGATCGCCAGGGTCGAGGCAAACCTGGCGGTGTTAAGGCCCAGCACAAAGCGCCCGATCAGGGGCAGGCGCAGCACGCGGCTATGCCAGTTCAGCCGCGCCACCGGGTTGCGCAGGTACAGGCGCCAGCCCCAAAAACCGCCGACAATGCCGGCAAAACACAGCCAGCCCCAGGCGCGAATAAAGTCACTGGCGTTGAGCATCGCCAGGGTCAGCCCCGGCAGATCCTGGCGCGCCTGGGAAAACGCGCTGACGACCTGGGGCACCACGTAGCTGAGCAAAAAAATCACGATACCGATGGACACCAACCCCACCACGCCGGGGTAGATGAACGCGGTGAGAATCTTGCCGCGCAGGTTGTTGCGCTCCTCGATGTAGTCCGCCAGGCGCTCCATGACCTGGGCCAGGTCGCCGGACTCCTCCCCCGCCGCGATCAAGGCGCGGTAAATCGACGGGAAATCCCGTGGCCGCGCCGCCAACGCATCGGCCAGGCGCATGCCGCCGCGCACATCGGCGCGCACGGCGGCCAGGGTCTGGGCAATGTGCTTTTTCTCTGCCTGCTCCACCGTGGCACTCAGCGCCGCTTCCAACGGCAAACTCGCGCCGAGCAGGCTCGCCAGTTGCCGCGTGGCCCAGGCCAGGTCGTTGTCCGACAGTTTCGCCGTAAACAGACCGCCGCCGGCAGCCGCTTGCCGAGTACCTTCGACCTGCACCCGCAACGCCGTCAGGCCACGGCTGCGCAGCAGCGCAAACGCCCCGCTCTGGCTGTCGGCTTCCAGATGCCCGGCCTCGACCTTGCCGTTGGCATCGGCGGCTTCATAGCGATAGCGATTCATCAGGCGTCCCGTGTCACGCGCAGGATTTCTTCGGGCGCGGTGGCGCCGCTGCGCACCCAGCGCTCGCCGTCTTCACGCAGGCTCAACATTCCGGCGCGGCGCGCGGCCAGGCGCAGGTCCTGCTCATTGGCGCCCTGGTGGATCAGGCTGCGCACGTCATCGTCGACGCAAAACAATTCATGGATACCGGTACGCCCGCTGTAGCCGATCTGATTGCAATGGGCACACCCCACCGGGCGCCACATGCCGGGCGCGGCCGGGTCTTGCTGCTTGCAGTGCGGGCACAGCCGCCGTACCAGCCGTTGCGCCAATACGCCCAACAACGACGAGGCCAGCAGGAACGGTTCGACGCCCATGTCGACCAAGCGATTGACCGCCGACACGGCGTCGTTGGTGTGCAGGGTGGCGAGCACCAAGTGACCGGTGAGCGAGGCTTGCACGGCGATCTGCGCGGTCTCCAGGTCGCGTATTTCGCCGATCATGATGATGTCCGGGTCCTGGCGCAGAATCGCTCGCAGCGCCAGGCCGAAGGTCATGTCGATCTTGGCGTTGACCTGGATCTGGCTGATGCCGGGCAGGTCGTATTCCACCGGGTCTTCCACGGTCAGGATATTGCTGGTGCTCGCATCCAGCCGCGCCAGGGCGGCGTACAGGCTGGTGGTTTTGCCGCTGCCGGTAGGGCCGGTGACCAGCACGATGCCGTGGGGCTGGCGAATCAACGTGTCCAGACGCGCCAGCAATGCCGGGGCCATGCCCAGGGTTTCCAGTTGCAAACGCCCGGCCTGCTTGTCCAGCAAACGCATGACCACGCGCTCGCCATGCCCGGTGGGCACCGTCGACACGCGAATATCAATCGGCCGCCCGGCCACGCGCAGCGCGATGCGCCCGTCCTGGGGCAGGCGTTTTTCGGCAATATCGAGCTGGGCCATGATCTTGATCCGCGACACCAACGCGCCGTGCAGCGCCTTGCGCGGCGACACCACATCGCGCAGCGTGCCGTCGACGCGGTAGCGCACCACGGAATGGGTTTCATAGGGTTCGATGTGGATGTCACTGGCTTCATCCCGTGCCGCCTGGGTGAGCAAGGCGTTGATCATGCGGATCACCGGCGCGCCGTCCTGGGTGTCGAGCAGGTCGGTGATCTCGGGCATGTCTTGCATCAGGCGGTCCAGGTCCACCTCGTTTTCCGCGGCGCCCACGACAGCTGCGGCGCTGCCGGTGTCGGCATAAGCACCGGTGAGCAGGCCGTCGAGTTCGTCGTCGCGCACCTGCTCGACGCGCGCCTGGCCGAATTGGCGCTGAACTTCGCTGATCGACCAGCCAGGGGTTGAAGGGCAGACGGTCAGCAGCATGCCCTCTTCGCCTGGGCGCAGGAGGATGCGTTGGGACTTGGCCCAGGCGTAGGGGAGCAGGCTCATGGTTGCGTACCTACCGGCACCGCCCGGATTACCGCCCTGGGCCCCTGCTGGCCGGGAATCGCCTTCTCCACCGACGGCAGCTGCGGCGCCTGCACGTCCGGCATCGCCCAGCTGTGCTCAGGCTGCAACCCACCCTGGGCCCGGCGCATGAACTCGTAGCGGTTCAACGTGATACTGCGCCCCGCCCCACTGTCGCGAATGATGTAGGGCCGCAGGAACACCATCAGGTTGGTCTTGCTGACACTGCGCTTTTCATTGCGAAACAACGCGCCCAACCCCGGAATATCAGCGAGCCACGGCACCGCGTCGTTGCTCTGGCTGTAACCGTCCTGCAGCAACCCGCCAAGCACCATGATCTGCCCGTCATCCAGCAAAATGCTGGTGTCGATCGCGCGTTTGTTGGTCACCGTGCCCGCGTCCACCGAGGTGCGCGTGTCCACGCTGCTGACCTCCTGGTAGATATCCAGCTTGACCGTGCCGCCCTCGGAAATCTGCGGGCGCACGTTCAACTTGAGCCCCACCTCTTCACGCTGCACGGTCTGGAACGGGTTGTTGCTGGTGCCGCCGCCACCGGTGACGTAACTGCCGGTGACGAACGGGATGGTCTGCCCCACGAAAATACTCGCCGCTTCGTTGTCCAGGGTCAGCAGGTTGGGTGTGGACAGCACGTTGGTGCCGCCTTTGCTCTTCAACGCACGGGCCAGCACTTTGAGGTCGAGCACCTTGCCGATCCCCGGAATATCCACGGTGCCGTTGACCACGCCGACGTTCAGGCCCTTGGGCAGCACGTCGAGGCTGGTCTTGGCGGTGGTCGCAAGGCCACTGCCGCCGAGGTTGACGCCACCAAAGCCGCCCTTGCCCGCCAGGTTGCCGGCCTGCCATTGCACACCGAACTCGGTGGCGTCGTCCTCGCCCACTTCGACGATCAGGCTCTCGATCACCACTTGGGCGCGGCGTTGGTCGAGCATGTCGATCACTTCGCGCAGGTTGCGGTACAGCGGGTCCGGCGCGGAAATCAGCAAGGTGTTGGTGGTGGCGTCCGCCTGGATGGTCACGCCGCCGGCGCTGAAGGCGGTGTCCTGATCCTTGGAGGTGCTGTTGCTGCCGGTGGTCGAGTTGGTTTGCCCATACCCCGGCGACACACCGCTGCCGGTGGGCGTGCCACTGCTGTTCTGGGCCGCGCCGCCTTGCGCGCTGTTCTGGCCGCTGCCGCCCATGCTGCTGAGCTTGCCGCGGGCGTCGTCGCTGACGCCGGACTCGCTTTCCCCGGTGAGCAACCCGCGCAGCGACTGCGCCAACTTGCCCGCCTGGGCATTGCGCAGGTACACCACGTGCATATTGCTCGGGTTGCTTTGCGCGTTGTCGAGTTTGTAGATCAGGTTGCGCGCCAGCTCGGTACGCTCGGGGCTGCCGGAGCGGATGATGATCGAGTTGGAACGCGGGTCGCCGATCACGTTGATTTTCTGGGTCTGGTCGGCGCCCTGGGTTTCCAGAAGCTCGGCAACCATGGCGGCGATGTCCACGGCGATGCCGTTCTGGATCTGCACCACATCGGTATCGATGGCGCTCGGGGTGTCGATGCCACTGATGATCTGCGCGACCCGCGCGAGGTTCTCCGCGTAGTCCGTGATGACGATGCTGTTGTTGCCGGGGTAGGCATTGATCGGGTTGTTGGGCGACACGATGGGGCGCAGCACCGGGATCAGGTTCACCGCGTTTTCGTATTGCAGGCGAAAGGTGCGGGTCTGCATGCCGCTGCTGCCGGCACTGTACATCGGCCCGCCAAGCAGCTTGGCATCGGCCTCTGGCACCACTTGGGCCACGCCGCCCACGTCCACCACGCTGAAGCCCTGCATGCGCAGCGCGGCCAGCAGCATGTCGTAAGCCTGGTGTGCGGGAACCTGGCCTTCGCTGACCAGGGTGAGGTTGCCTTTTACGCGCGGGTCCACCAGGAACTGCTGGCCGGTGGCGCGGGACAGTGCGCGCACCACCGCCTGGATATCGGCCTCGACAAAGTTGAGCTGCACCGGCTGGTCGCCCAGCGGGTTGCGCGCCTTGACGGTCGTCGGCGCCTGGCCTCGGGCGCTGTTGGTCAGCCGGTGGGGTGCGGCGGCTTTGGGCACGGCGTCGC
Organism: Pseudomonas sp. S3_A03; assembly: GCF_054668275.1. Lineage (NCBI taxonomy): Bacteria > Pseudomonadati > Pseudomonadota > Gammaproteobacteria > Pseudomonadales > Pseudomonadaceae > Pseudomonas > Pseudomonas sp. S3_A03. Next base: position 581,927 of record NZ_CP162753.1, on the reverse strand, counting down.
GCTGGCGATCGAGCACGGTATCGCCATGGCGACGAGTGTCGGCCAGCGGCTGACCGAGTTCGCTGTCCACCAGCAATGGCTTGGCGGCCTCCTGGGTACTGCACGCACTGAGGGCCAGCAACAGCAATGGCGCAACGGTGCGAAACGGCGGGACTGACCACTTCATGAAGCTTCCTTAGCGCCAAGCGCCTGATCCATGCGAACGGTCCCGGACACAGTGCCGGCCGAGGTGTCGACGGCATCCACGGCACGTTGCAAGCGCGCCTCGGACACCTCCAGAGAAAACGAACGGGGATTGCCCAGCAACCAGCCCACCACGGCGTCTGCCGGGGCGTTATCGAAGGTCAGCCGCCAACCGGAGCCCAGCGCCTGCACCTGGTAATGGCCTTGCAGGCCGGCACTGTCCAGGGTCTGGCGCAGCGCGGTTTCATCGGCGAGCCGAGGCGCGGCGACGTCCTGCAACAGCACCTGCAAGGCGGCGGCCTGGGCGCGTAACTTGGGCGTTTCGGCTTGCCAGTAGTCGATTTTTTTCAGCGCGGGCTGCACCAGTACTAACCAGCTCAACAGGCTCGCCAGCACCAGGCCGGCACCGGCCAGCATGCGTTTTTCACGCACGGCCAGCCCGTTCCAGAACACGTTGGCCTGGCCGCGCATGCGCTGCCATTTATTCATCGCCAACCTCCGCTTGTTCAGCGGCGGGCGTCGGCGCGATGCTCCAGCCGTGGTCATCGCGCGTGGCGGCAAACCCTGCCTGGCCCAACGCGGCTTGCCACTCGCCCTCGGCGGCGGGGCTGCGGCTGTCGGCGAGCATTTGCAGGTGCAGGCGCCCCTGTTCAAAGGTCAACGTATCGACGCTGCCCACCATAAACGGCAGGTGGCTGCCCGCCAGTTGCAGCAGGCCGGGAAAGCGCTGGCCGGGGTCGGCGGCGGCGCCGGCCTGGCGGGCGGCCAATTGTTGACGCGCCTGTTGCAACGGGTTGAGCACCACCGGCAATTCGGGAAACGCCTGGCGCACTTGGCGGCTCATCAAGGCCTTGAGCCGCTGGCCCTCTTCGACTTGGCGGGCCGCATAGAGGTTGAGGCCCAGGCTCCAGATGGCCGTGGCCAGCGCGACGCACCCCAGCGCCCTGCCCCAGCCGCCGCTGGACGGTTGGCGGAGACGAGCGTGCAAGCCCCACGCGGGAACGGCACCGGCCCAACGCTGCGATGCATCCACCAGCGGCACATCCAGCACCTGCACACCCAATGGATGCACCGCCGCTTGTTGCAGGCTGTCGCGCGTCAACAAATACCCTTCGTCCAGCGTCGCAGCCCCTGCCGGCAAGGCATAGGGCGCCGGGTACAGGCCACGCAACCTGAGCTGCGCCTGCGCCAATACCTGGCTCAGTTGCGCCAGCCCGGCCTTGGGCACCCAACCCACCTGCACGCGCCCATCGCTTTCGCGCGGGCCATGGGCCACGTGCATCGCCTCAAGCGGCCCCAGGATCAACGCCTGCGCCGCGCAGGCCACGGCGGCGGCGGTTTTGGCGGCGGCCAATGGTGGCAGCTCCAGGCTTGTCAGCAGGCTGTCGCGGGGATGCAGAAAGCAGTCCACTGCCGGGTGGTTTTTGCCCAGCCGCGCCAGGCTTTCATGACCGTCGCACACCACCCTGTCGCGCTCCAGCCAGGCAAATGTCACGCGGCTGTCCACGGTCAAATCAGCCAACGGCGGCAAGCCAATGCGCAAGCGTTTCATACGCCCACCCGCGCCCAGATCACCTGGGGCCGCTGGTTTTCCGGGCGATGCAGCAACGCGTCGAGGGTCACCCGGCGTTGGTCCTGGCGCGCCTGGCCTTGCAGGCGAAACCACTCGCTGGTGATGCCCACCTGTACCGCATCCACCGCCACTTGGGGCAAGTGCAGGCGGTTGACGAAGTCCCCCCGGTTGATAAACCAATGCCCGGCATCCCGCTCGGCCACCAACGCCTGGGCCTGGGACAGATTCAACGACGGCACCACGGCGCTGAGCACTTCGGCGCGGGCGGTGTTGCCGTTGACCCAGGTGATATCGGGCAGCACGCTGATATACGCCTGCATGCGCTGCAACAGCGCCGGGTCGAGGCCGTCGATACCGCTCAGGTCATGCAGGCTGCGCAGCATCGGGTAGCCGGCGGGCTGATCGAGCTGGTCATACGATGCGATCACCCGCTGGCTGACGCGCCGGCTTACCGCCGGGTCGACCCCGATCAGCCGACACAGGCGCTCGAAGCTTTGCAACTGCTCGGCATCCACCTGTCGCCGGTTGACCAGGTTACGCAGGTTGAACTTGCCCTGTTCGTCTTCCACCCGGCCGGTGAACGCACCGCCCTGGGCGCGGGCCCAGGGCTGGTCGAGACGGGTCAGCACGTCCTTCTGGCGTGCTTCCCACAGCATGTGTCGAGTGCGCTCGAGGCTGCCTTGCAACAACCATTGACCCTGGATGCGCGATTGCTCGGCTTCCAGGCTGCGGGTGAACACGCTCTGGCGCGTCAACATGGCGCCGGCAAGCACCGCCACCACCGCCGCGATCAGCAACGCGCTGATAATCGCCATGCCGCGCTGCTTCGCCGCTGCGGGCGAATACCGTTTCATGGCGCGCCTTATAGCTGCCAGGAGCCGATATCGGCATTCACGCCATCGCCGTCCGGCTGGCCGTCGGCGCCCAAAGAGAACACATCGACTTCACCGTTGGCGCCCGGGTTGAGGTAATGATACGGGTGGCCCCAGGGGTCGTTGGGCAAGCGGTCGAGGTAGGCCCGCCAGGTGTTGTTCTTGGCATCCGCCGGGCGTTCCACCAGCACTTTCAGGCCTTGGTTCATGCTCGGGTAAGTGCCGTGGTCGAGGCGGTAGAGTTTCAGCGCCTGCATCAAGCCGCCGATATCCTGCCTGGCCGCCGTAGCCCGCGCCTGGTCCGGGCGGTCGAGTACCTTGGGCACCACCATCGCCGCCAGGATCCCAAGGATGACCACCACCACCATGATCTCGATCAGGGTGAAGCCACGCCGGCCGCGAGGGCCTGGCAATGGGCGGGTTAGGCGCGCGATATCCATCTCGACATTCCTTGGGTTGAGTGCATTTCGTGGCGCAGTGTTGCAAGAACACATGTCAGTCGTATTGAAAATCCTCGGGAGTTTCGGTCGCCAATCGGTCAACTCAGGGCGCTAGTCTGCGGGCCTGTTTCCAGGCTTTGAGAGCGCCATGCACGGCCACCGCAACGAGCGAGGATTTACCCTGATCGAGGTGCTGGTGGCGCTGGCGATCATCGCCGTGGCCATGGCCGCCGCCGTGCGCGTGGCCGGGTTGATGACCCAGAGCAACGGCGTGTTGCGCGACAAATCGATAGCGTTGCTGGCGGCGCAGAGTCGCCTGGCGCAGGTGCGTCTGGAGGGCCATCTACGCAGCGGCAAGCACACCTTCGAATGCGACCAAGGGCGCTTGAAACTGCGGTGCGAGCAAACTGTCAGCGCCGATGGCCCGCTGTTTCAGGTTTCGGTGCTGGTGCTGGATGCCAGCCGCGAAGCACCGCCCCTGGCGCGCCTGGCCACTCAGGTCATGGCCGAGTGAGCCGTGGCAAGGCGGGCGCGTCCGGCAGCTTATCGAGGTTGACGCGCAGCTTCTCGCCGCCACGCTCAATCTCGACCGCGTCACCTTCGATGGCGGTCAAGCGCACGCCGGGGCTGAGGCGCTCACCCAACAGAAAACTGCGCGGCGGGCCGTCGTTGAGGCTGAGGATCGCCACCGCGCCGCGCGCCCCGGCCAGCACGCCGGTGACCTTGACCTGCAACGCCGTCGGCGCATTGGCAAACCATTGCAGCGCCGGGTTATCGCTGCGTGCCGCCAATGCCTGCGGGGTGGCCTGGGGCGTATGGGATTGGGCATTGGTGAGTAGCAGCGGCGCCCATACCGCCACGCCGGCCAAGGCCGCGAGCAGCGCGCCGACCTGCACGCCCTGTGCCGCTGAAAATCGCAGGGAAAACGCCATGAGCAGGACCTCCTGTTTGTCCGTGGCATCAGCCTACAGCTCAATTCGCACGTTTTTATTTCACAACCTCACCCGTTCAGCAGGTGCCCCGCGATGAAACAAACTGGCTTTACCTTGATCGAGCTGATGGTAGTGCTGGTGATCATCGGCATCGCCAGTGCCGCCATCAGCCTGAGCATCAAGCCCGACCCACTGCACCTGCTGCGCAAGGACGCCGAGCGCCTCAGCCAACTGCTGCAAGTGGCCCAGGCCGAAGCCCGCGCCGACGGCCGCCCGATCACCTGGCGCGCCGACGCCAAGGGCTTTCGCTTCAACCGCCGCAGCGATGACGGGACAGCGATGGAAGGGTTCCAGGGCGACGCTCAACTGCGCCCGCGCGCATGGGAGAGCACGCCGATGCAAATCAACCTCGAACCCCGGCAAACCCTGGTGCTCGACGCAGAATGGATCAACCCGCCGCTGCGCCTAGTGCTGTCCGACGGCCAACACAGCCTCAGCCTGCAACGGGACGCGGCAGGCTTGATGCGCGTGGTCAGCCAGCCATGAACAACCCCCAGCAAGGCTTCACCCTGATCGAAGTGATGGTGGCGATCATGCTGATGGCCGTGGTCAGCCTGATCGCCTGGCGCGGTCTCGACAGCGTGACCCGTGCCGACCATCACGTGCAGGCAAGCACCGAGCAGACCGAAGCGCTGCTGCGGGTGTTGAACCAGATGCAACGGGACATCAGCCTGCGCGCCGGCGTGGAGCTGACCGGGCCCAAGGACGAGGCCGCCGGGCTCGCGGCCATAACGGTGCGCAGTTCCGACAGCCAAGGCTTTCGCCTGGACGTGATTCGCAGCGCCCCGGTGGCCGGCGATGGCCTGCAACGCGTGCGCTGGTGGCTCAAGGGCGACAGCCTGTACCGCGCGGCGGCGCCTGCACGGGATCGCTTCCCGCTGCCGCCGGCCAAAGACGGCGTGGTGGTGTTGAGCGGGGTCAGTGACGTGCAGGTACGGGTATGGGAAACGGACAAGGGGTGGCGGCAGTTGAGCGGCAACCGGCGCGAAGACCCGCTGGGACTGGAGATCAACCTGTTGCGCCAGACGCCGCAAGGGGTGGAGCGGTATCGGCAGGTAATCGGGCCGTTGCGATAAGGCCTGATGCCTGAGCTGCCGCTGAGCTAGCTCAACAGCACGACGCCACCGGGCAACTCGGTACATTTGGCCCCATACGCATCCCGAATCAACAGCGCCACCCCCGCCAATTGCTGCAAACTGAACCGCGCCTGCACCCGGCGCCGGCCCAGTTCCTGGTTGAGCAGCACCAGCATTCCCGGCCGGTAGCGGTTGATTTCATCCACCACCGTCGCCAGCGTGGCGTTGTTGAATACCAGCACCTGCTCACGCCAGGCCACCACCGCCTGGGTGTCCACGCTCGTCACTTCGCTGATGCCGGCCGCGCCGTAGCTCAATTGCCGGCCACTGCCCAGGTTCACACGATGGCCGCCAATGTCCACCGACAGCGCCCCGTCGATACAGGTGACGCAGACCGTGCGATCGGTGTGCCGCACGTTGAACCGCGCCTGCGCCGCGCTCACCCAGCCCTCGGCGGCCTGGACCTTGAGCGGCTGTACAGCCTGGGCGAGCACTTCGACTTCACCCTCAAGCAATTCGATACCCTGGCCCACCCGGCTGATGCGCGTCTGCGTATTGAGCTCCAGGCTCACACCCTCGCTCAACAGCACATGCCGCTGCTCACCGACCTCGGTGCGATAGTCCGCCGTGAGCCCGGCAAAACCACCCGGCACGCCGACCCGCACCATCACTACCGCCGCCGACGCGGCAATGGCGCCGCCCAGGAACGCGCGCCGGCCAAACTGACGCGGGCGCTGCGCCGTTTCGGCCGCCGCGCCCACGTGCCGCCACAACATTTTGGCGCGCTCGAACGCCTGGGCATGCTCCGGGCTCTGGGCGCACCAGGCTTTGAGCGCCTTGGCATCGGCCACGGTGGCGCGGCCCGAGGTCAGCAGAACCAGCCAGTCGCGGGCTTCGTCGTGCAAGGGGCTGGCGGCGTTTTGCCGGGCGATGGAGAAGCTAAAAATGTTCAAGCGCGCACGTACTCACGGTTTTATCAGGGACTCAACACTAAGACGGTTTTCCGGCCCCGGGACCGAACCGCTGGATGACTTTTCTTTCCAGGCGCTTGGCGCAGTGGCCCAGGGCGGCCTTGATTTCCTTTTCGACCATGCGCGTGGAAATGCCGAAACGCTGGGAGATTTCCAGGTGCGGCGCCTCCTCCAGGCGCGCGGCGATGAGGATCTTGCGTCGGCGCGCCGGCAGTTCGTAAAGGGCCTTGACCAGGGACTGGATTTCTTTCTGGCCGCCCACCACCCGCGACGGGTCCTGGGCTTCATCGGCGCTTTGCAGCAGCTCTTCCACCTCGCTGCCGGTAAGCAAACGCGCGTCGGCCTGGCGGCGGTCGGCGGCGATGTTCAGGGCCATGCGGTACAGGTAAGCGTTGGGTTGCGCGAGGTTCGGCGGCATGTCCATGCGGTCGACGCGCAGGTACGTTTCGTGCAGCACGTCGTTGGCCAGGTCCTCCGAGCCCAGGCGCTTGCGCAAACGGACCTTGAAGTCTTCGTAGGAGGCCAGGAACAAGCTGACCATCGTACTGTGCCCGGTATTTTTCATCCGCCCCAGGCTCCTTTTGCTGCTGTGCATTCCATGCGCGTTCCTGTTGTGTCGGGCATCAAAAGTAAAGTCACCGGTTGGCGCAATGAACTGGGCGCCGGGCGCTCCACCCGTGCAGTGCCCAGGCTGCGTACCAGTGCTTCATCGCGTTGTTCGTCGCCGGTGGAGCTGACCAGCCGGCTGTGTTCGATCAGCCCCTCACGGTTGACCCACACCTGCACCAGCGCGCGAAAACTGCCGGGGCGCGTGAGGGGCGACCGGCACAGGCTGGTTTCGATGGCCTGCTGCAAGGCCGTGGCATAGCTGTTATTGATCCGCGCGGCATTGCGCGCCGCCACGCCATGGGCCGGCGGCGGCTGGCTGACCTCGGGCAACTGCAAGGTAAACGCATCGCCGCGTGCATAACGTGCCATCAGGCCGCTTCCTGTCAGCAACATCGCCAGAGCCTCCTGCGCCGTAAAGCGCCCGCGCACCCCGATGGCGCGCCGGCCCCGCGTCAGCTCGCGGTCTACCAGCACGGCCATGCCGGTGGCGCGGCTATACGCTTGCAGTGCAGGCTCCAGGTCTTGCGCCGGCAGGTTCAGCAGCAACAGCGGTGCTTCTGCCTGCGCCAGGCGACCGCCGATCAGCAGCAACAGCAAGCCCAGGGCGCATACGGCGCGCCGACAGGCTCCCTGTTCACCCCCTGCTCCGCATCGCTGCACGGCCGACGCACCCTAGAAAACCGTCATCCTGAGGCCCGTTTATGAACCTGATGTTACGGTGATAGCAAAAAACATCACGGTGACGAGCAGGCCCGCTGCACTACACTTTGCAGCCTTACCGGCCCACTCCCGCGGCCCGCCAGGAGGCCATGATGAAGCTGCTCCCGTTGCTTGCCAGTGTGTTGCTGTATACCGCCGTGCCCGTGCTTGCCCAGGCCGACAACGCTGCGGGCGGTTGCACCGAGGTCACAGTGGATGGGTACAAGGCGCCCGACTATGGCTGCCTGGGCCAGCAGATGGGCAATGACACGAACGCGGCCAAGGCCGCGCAAAAGAACCGCGAGGCGCAGCAGCTTTCGGTCCAGAAACGAACGCCGAATGCGCTGGGCTTGTCGACCCCGGCGGCGACGGGAGTGCGCATGGGTAATACGTTTGGAACATCCGTCAAACCACAACGGCCGTAAGGCCAATCGACGCGCGTAGACGCTGAAACGTTCAACCAAGCACGTCCATACAATTCCCCCGCGCCCCTGCCCCTAACCTCACGGCTTTCTATCCCGTAGAAGCGCTGGAGAATGGGCATGCGTAACAAAGCAATCAAAGTAACCGTGGCATTGACGCTGCTGGCGAGCGCAATGATGGGCAATGCCTTCGCGGCAACCCCGAGCGTGGCCGTGGCGCCGCAATATGACACCAGCCATGTGTATGTCGCCCCGGCGGATGTGGACCGTTTCGCCCAAAGCTTCCTGGCCACCTTCGGCGGCAAGAGCACCGCCCAGGTGGTGGTGAATGTGCTGCCGGTGCCGAGCAGCACCACCTCGCAACTGCTGCAGACGCCGGCGGGCACGGTATCGCTGTTCGGCTTTACCACACCGATCCCGCACCCGTTTGGCCAGGAGCGCAACGGCTATCTGGTCAAGGACATGGACGTCGCGCTCAAGGCCGCCCGCGACAACGGCGCGGCGGTGATCGTCAGCGATTTCCCGGACCCCATCGGGCGCGACGCGGTGGTGCAATGGCCGGGCGGCGTCAACATGCAGCTCTACTGGCACACCAAGACCCCGGACTATGCCGCCTTCCAGACCGTACCGGAAAACCGCGTGTACCTCAGCGCCGAGCGGGCCGACGCCTTTATCAAAGGGTTCGTGGGCTTCTCCCACGGCAAAATACTGGCCGATGACCAGCACGCGCCGGGCATCGATGTAGGCCAAGCCAGCGGCACCTACCGGCGTGTCGATATCGAGTCGCCGTTCGGGCGCATGGCGGTGCTGGTAACCAACGGCCAACTGCCCTACCCCTTCGGCCACGAAACCACCGGCTACCAGGTGGCCGACCTGAGCGCCACGCTGGGCAAAGCCACCGGCTCCGGTGCCAAAGTGGTGGTGCCGGCGTTCGACAGCAAGGTCGTCGCAGCGCGCTGGTCGAATTCCCCGGCGGCTACGTCGCGGAAATTCACCAACTCAACGCCGCAAAATGATGCGCCGTACAGGCTGGAGCCTGGCCGTGCTGTGGCCGCTGCTCGCCGGCAGCGTCCACGCCGACGAGCAACCGACGCGGCCGGCCATCAAGGCCAATCGCTGGCAGGAAGACTGGTCCGTACTGCAGAACCCGGCGCTGCGCACGCAAGCGCTGGACAACCTCAAGTACATCCCGTTGTCAGGCGCCAACCCGTACACCTACCTGTCGCTCGGGGCGACCTTGCGCGAGCGCTTCGAGATGAACGACGCCAGTGGCTTCGGCGTGAAGAATGTGCAGCGTGATCGCTACCTGATCCAGCGCTTGCAGGTACACGCCGACCTGCATCTGAACGAACACTGGCGGGTATTTACCCAGCTGGAAGATGTGCGGGCGTACGACAAGACCACCGTCGGTGGCGCCGACCAGAACCGCGTCGATTTGCGCCTGGCCTTTGCCGAGTACGTCAACACCTTCGACAGCGGCACGTTCAAGGCGCGAGCCGGGCGTCAGGACTTTGCCTTCGACTTGCAGCGCTTTATCTCCTCGCGGGACGGCCCGAATGTGCGGCAGTCGTTCGATGCGCTGTGGGCCGACTGGGAGACCACCCACTGGCGCTTTATCGGCATCGCCAGCCAGCCGGTGCAGTACCAGGACGGTCGACATTTCGACGACAAGTCCAACAGCGACGCGCGCTTTCACATGGTGCGCGTCGAGCGGCTGGTGGGTGGCAAGAACGAGCTGTCGGCCTACTACGGCGTGTATGAACGCAGCGCCGCGCATTACCTGGATGCCGACGGTGACGAGACCCGCCACCTGTTCGATGCGCGCCTGGGCGGCGCGGCCATGGGGTTCGACTGGGACATCGAAGCGATGCTGCAAAGTGGCTCGGTGGGCAGCAAGGACATTCATGCCTGGGCCGGCGGCAGCCGCACCGGCTACACCTTTGACAGCCTGGCCTGGAAACCGCGCATCGGCCTGCAACTGGACATCGCCTCGGGCGATCGCAAGGCGGGTGACGGCACCCTCGGCACCTTCAACCCGCTGTTTCCCAACGGCTATTACTTTTCCCTGGCGGGCTACACCGGCTACAGCAACCTGATCCACGTCAAGCCATCGATCACCGTCAAGCCCCTCGACAAGCTCAGCGTGCAAACCGCCGTCGGCCTGTTGTGGCGGCAAACCACCGATGATGCGGTGTACACCCAGCCCAACCTGCCGGTGGCGGGAACCGCCGGCCAGGGTGATCGCTGGACCGGGGCCTACGCGCAACTGCGTACCGACTATGGCTTCACCCCCAACCTCACCGGCGCGGTCGAAGCGGTGCACTACGCGGTGGGCCAGACCCTGCGCGATGCCGGCGGCGCGGACAGTAATTACCTGGGGGTCGAACTCAAGTTCAGTTGGTAGCCCCAAACAAGCACACCGGTACAAGCCGTGAAGCCGGTTTAACGGCCATAGTAATCCCGCGTTTTACCCACCCCTATCAAGGAGTTTTGCATGAGCACATTCGTTGCCAAAGACGGTACCCAGATCTACTTCAAGGACTGGGGCAGCGGCAAGCCCGTGCTGTTCAGCCACGGCTGGCCGCTGGATGCCGACATGTGGGAATACCAGATGGAATACCTGAGCAGCCGCGGCTACCGCACCATCGCGTTCGACCGCCGTGGTTTTGGCCGTTCGGACCAGCCGTGGACCGGCAACGACTACAACACCTTCGCCGACGATATCGCGCAGTTGATCGAACACCTGGACCTCAAGGACGTGACCCTGGTGGGCTTCTCCATGGGCGGTGGCGACGTCGCGCGCTACATCGCCCGCCACGGCAGCGCCCGTGTTGCCGGCCTGGTGCTGTTGGGCGCGGTGACGCCGATCTTCGGGCAGCAACCGGATTACGCCCAAGGCGTGCCGCTGGAAGTGTTCGCGGGTATCAAGGACGGTTTGCTCAAGGACCGTGCGCAGTTCATCTCAGACTTCAACACCCCGTTCTTTGGCCTCAACAAAGGCCAGGTGGTGTCTGAAGGCACCCTGAGCCAGACCCTGCAGATCGCCATGCTGGCCTCGCTCAAGTCGACCGTGGACTGCGTCACCGCGTTCTCCGAAACCGACTTCCGCCCGGACATGGCCAAAATCGACGTGCCGACCCTGGTGATCCACGGCGACGGCGACCAGATCGTACCGTTCGAAACCACTGGCAAGGTGGCGGCCGAGATGATCAAGGGCGCCGAGTTGAAGGTCTACAAGGACGCGCCCCACGGGTTCGCCGTGACCCACGCCCAGGCGTTGAACGAAGACTTGCTGGCGTTCCTGAACCGCTGAAACAGCTGAAACACCGCTCTCCTTATTTGGCCGGGCTTGCCCGGCCCTTTTATTCAGGCAAACCGCCCGCCCAATGTGAAGCGACCCGGCCCGGCGAGCAGTACGCTGGTAAAGATGATCAGCAGCAACCAGCCGAACTGCCCTTCCAACAACGTCCACTGCGGATGCACCACCAGCATGGCGATCAACAGCACCGCCAGGATCGGCAAGCAGGCCAGGCGCACCAGCACCCCGGCGACGATCAACACGGGGCACAGCACCTCGGCAAAAATCGCCAGTAGCAAGGTCATGTGCGCGCCCAAATGAAACGGGTCTTCGATCTGCTTCAACTGTTCGCTGTAGTCGAGCACCTTGGGCAAGCCATGCACCCACAGCAGGAACAGCGCCCCGCTCGCCCGTAGAAACAACAGCCCCAGATCCCGGTGTTTTGATTCGTTCATATGCGCTCCCTGTAGATGGTTATCGACGTCGATTGTGTCCACCGAGGCGCATGCACGCTTGCAAGCCTGTGCTGACCTTTACTCCCCCGTGCCGGCGAACGCCGTGACGATTTCCTCGATCACCGCGCGCACCCGTGCGGTGTGACGCAGGTCGGCGTGGGTCACCAGCCACACGTCATACGGCAACGGCCGTACACGCTGCGGCCACAGGCGCACCAGGCCGTCGCGTTCGCCGGTGCACACCGGGATCTCACCGATGCCCAGCCCGGCCGCGATGGCGCGGCGCACCAACAGGCTGGAACTCAACGCCGCGACGATGCGCCCCCGGCCCAGAGGTTCGCTGACCAGCGTCAGGTCCTTGTGGGTTTGCAGGTAGGGTTGGTAGACCACCAGGTCGTGGCCGTCGAACAGGCCGCCCGGCTCAGGGCTGCCGTGGCGCTCGATATAGGCCTGCGACGCAAACAGCCCCACCGGCCAACGGGCGATGCGCCGGGCGATCAGATCGGGATTGTCGGGACGGGTATTGCGCACGGCGATATCGGCTTCGCGCTTGGCCAGGCTGAGGATCTGGGTGGAGGCGTCCAGTTGCACGCGCACATCCGGGTGCTTGCCGTGCAGGCTGGCGATGGCCGGGATCAGGAAATCGATGGCCAGGGAGTCAGTGGTGCTGACCCGCACGATACCGGTCAGGCGGTCGTCCAGGCCTTGGATCTGGCGCTCCAGGTCCAGGGCCGAGCGCTCCATTTTTTCCACCGAGTGCAGCGCGGCCTCGCCCACGGCGGTCAGCGCATAGCCTTCGGAGGTGCGCAGGAACAAGGTCGCGCTCAAGGATTTTTCCAGGGCATTGATCCGCCGCCCGACCGTGGCCTGATCCACCCCCAACACCCGTGCGGCACCGCGCAATGTGGACTCGCGGCATACCGCCAGGAAAACCCTCGCATCATCCCAATTCATCTCCGCTCCCGCTGCATATATGCATCATCGTGCCGTGTAATCGCTGCATTATTGCACCTTCAATCCTGGATATGCTGGGCACCGGAAAAATCCTCAGGATCGCCATCATGCACGACACCCCACCCCGCAGCGCTGTCTGGCTGCCGATCTTCGCCGGTTTGTGCGCCAGCCTGGTCAGCATCGGCCTGGCGCGCTTTGCCTACACCCCGTTGATTCCTTCGTTGATCCAGGCCCATTGGTTCAGCGCCAGCGATGTGGTGTACCTCGGCGCCGCCAACCTGGTCGGCTACTTGATCGGCGCGTTGATCGGTCGGCCCATCGCTCAGCGCACCTCCAACAAAACCGCCCTGCGCCTGATGATGGTGGCGGTGACCCTGGCGTTTTTTGCCTGTGGTTTTCCGCTGTCGCTGACCTGGTTCTTCGGCTGGCGCCTGCTGTCGGGCATCGCCGGCGGCGCGATCATGGTACTGGTGGCCGCGACCGTGCTGCCGCATGTTCCCGTCGCGCGCCGGGGCCTGGCCAGTGGTGCGATTTTTCTCGGGATCGGCCTGGGCATTGCCGGTTCCGGCACGCTGGTGCCGCCGCTGTTGAGCCTTGGCCTTGCGCAAACCTGGTTCGGCCTCGGCCTGCTGGCCGTGGCGCTGACGGCCGCCAGCTGGTGTGCCTGGCCCAGTGGCACGCCGCAGCAAGCGCCGACGCCATCGGGCGTCTCTGCACCCACACCGCCGGCCGTCTATCTGCTGTTTGCGCAATACGCCTTTATGGCTGCGGGCCTGGTGCCGGCGATGGTGTTCCTGGTCGACTACGTGGCCCGGGGCCTGGGTGCCGGGGCGCATGTGGGGGCGATGATCTGGGTGATGTACGGCCTGGGTTCGATTGCGGGGCCGGTGACCTACGGTTTTCTGGCGGATACGCTGGGCGCGCGCTTGAGTATCCGCCTGGTGCTGGTGGTGCAGGCCATCGCGGTGGGCGCATTGGCAATGGCGAGTGACTTCATGGCCCTCGCCACCCTGGCGGTGATCCTCGGTTCGTTCCCGCCAGGCATCGTGCCGCTGGCGCTGGCGCGGGTGCACGAGCTGATCCCCAACCATCACCAGCAACAAGTGGCCTGGAGCCGCGCGACCGTCTCCTTTGCCACGTTCCAGGCGATTGCAGGCTTTGCCTATTCGGCGCTGTTCAATCTCAGCGGCGGCCAGCATGCTCTGTTGTTCGTAATCGCCGCCGTGGCAATCGTGGTTGCGCTGGCGCTGGAACTGGGCATGATCCTGCTGAACCGCCGACCGCTCGATACGGTCCCAACCCATACGCTCATCGCTGCAGGTACTCTCAAATGACGCTTCCCAACGACATGACCCTGATTGAAATCACCACCCCTGGCGACCCGGATGTGCTGCAACCGCGCCAGGTCGACGTGCCGGTGGCCGGCCCCGGCGAGATCCTGATTCGCGTGCACGCCGCCGGGGTCAACCGCCCCGACGCCCTACAACGTGCCGGCAAGTACCCGATGAAACCCGGCATGAGCCCGTACCCCCGGCCTGGAAGTGGCCGGTGAAGTGGCGGCATTGGGCGACGGTGTGTCGGCGTTCAAACTGGGTGACAAGGTGTGCGCGCTGACCAACGGCGGCGGCTACGCGCAGTATTGCGCGGTGCCTGCCGGCCAGGCGCTGCCGGTCCCCAAGGGCATGGACTGGATTCAGGCCGCTGCGGTGCCGGAAACTTTCTTCACCGTGTGGGCCAACCTGTTCGGCCTCGGTGATGCGCACACCGGCCAGCGCGTGCTGATCCATGGCGGCACCAGTGGCATCGGCACCACCGCGCTGATGCTGTGCCGCGAGTTCGGTATACAGGCCTTCGCCACCGCCGGCAGCGCCGACAAATGCGCGGCCATTGCCAAGTTGGGTGGGGAGCCGATCAATTACCGCGAGCAGGACTTCGCCGAGGTCATCAGCCAACAGACCTACGGCAAGGGCGTGGACGTGATCCTCGACATCATGGGCGGCTCGTACCTCAACAACAACCTCAAGGCCCTGGCCATGGACGGGCATCTGGTGATGCTGGGTTTCCTCGGCGGCGCCAGGGCCAATGACGTTGACCTGCTGACCATCCTCGGCAAGCGCGCGGTGATCACCGGCTCGCTGCTGCGCGCGCGCACCCGTGAAGAAAAAGCCGCGATCGCCGAACAACTGCGCGAGTACATCTGGCCGGTACTGGAGGCCGGGCGCTGCCTGCCGATCATCGACAAGGTCTATGCCTACACCGACGCGGCCCAGGCCCATGCGCGGATGGAAGGTGGGGATCATATTGGCAAGATTGTGTTGCAAGTCAGCTGACCTGACAGCCCCGACGGCTCAAGGGTTTGAGGTGCTTGGCCTCAAGCCCGGCCTTGTGAAAATCTCAAACCAAATGGAGTTTCCCTGTGGGGGCCGCGTGTTTATCCGGGGTACGTGGGGTAGTCGGTATAGCCCACTGCCCCGCCGCCATACATGCCCTCTTCCCGCAGTGGGTTCAGCGGCCAGCCGTTGAACAAGCGTTGCGGCAGGTCTGGGTTGGCAATGAACGGTCGCCCGAACGCGATCAAATCCGCCAGCCCCGCGTCCACCAGTTTGGCAGCGCGTTCAGCGGTGTAGCGCCCGGCGTAGATAATGCGCCCGCTGAAGGTGCTGCGTACGGCTTCACGGAAGCTGTCGGGCAGCACGGGCGCGTTGTCCCAATCGGCCTCGGCGATGGAGACATAGGCAATGCCCGAAGCTTGCAGCACCTTGATCGCTTCGATATAGGTGTGGTGCGGGTCTTCTTCCACCAGGCCGATGTAGACGCGGTCCTCGTCGGTGCCGCTGAACAACGGTGAAAAACGCACGCCCAGGCGTTCCGGCCCGACCACCTTGCACACGGCTTCGACGATCTCGCGCAGAAAGCGCAGGCGGTTTTCCAGGGAGCCGCCGTATTCATCATCACGGGTGTTGGAATGGGCCGAGATGAACTGGTTGACCAGGTAACCATTGGCCGCGTGGATTTCCACCCCGTCGAACCCTGCGTCCAGCGCATTGCGTGCCGCTTGTGCGTAGTACCCGACCAGTTCCTCGATCTCCAGCACGGCCAAGGCACGCGGCACGGGTGGCGACATCAATTCTCCAACCCCAGCACCGGTTTCAATAAAGGCCTTGGCCTGCAACGCCGGCAGCGCGGAAGGCGCCACCGGTGCGGCGCCGCCCGGCTGCAAGGCGTTATGGGACACCCGCCCCACATGCCACAACTGAGCGAAGATCACCCCGCCTTCGGCATGCACCGCGTCGGTGACCTTGCGCCAGCCATTGATCTGCGCCGGAGTGTAGATGCCCGGTGTCCACGCATAACCCTGGCCACGCGGTTCGATCTGCGTGCCCTCGCTGATCATGAAACCGGCGCCGGCGCGCTGGCGGTAATACTCGGCCATCAGGTCGGTGGCGATATCACCGGGTTGCGCGCTGCGCTGACGGGTCAACGGTGGCAGCACCACGCGGTTGTTCAAGGTGCGGTGCCCCAGCTTTACCGGGGTGTTCAAAATACGGTCATTCATAGCGGATCTACCAAATTCAGGACGAGTAAACGCATTGGCGGCCCGTTTGGGTCGCCAATGAATGGAGCGGTCAGTCAGGTCAAGCGGTGAGTTTCAGCAGGGCCTTGGCCACCTCGCTGGAACTGCCGGGGTTCTGCCCGGTGACCAGCAGGCCATCGACGATCACGAAGGACTGCCAATCGGCACCCTTCTCGTACTGGCCGCCCAACTGCTTGAATTCATCTTCAATCAGGAACGGCACCACCTTGGTCAGGCCGACCGCTTCCTCTTCCGAGTTGGAGAAGCCGGTAACGCGACGGCCCTTGATCAACGGCTCGCCGTTGACCGCCTTGACGTGACGCAAGGCGCCCGGCGCGTGGCAGACAAAACCAACCGGCTTGCCGGCACGCTCAAACGCTTCGATCAGCGCGATGGACACCGGCGACTCCGCCAGGTCCCACAGCGGGCCGTGGCCGCCTGGGTAGAACACGGTGTCGAAGTCGTCGGCGTTGACTGTGTCCAGCTTCACCGTGGTGGCCAGGGCCTGCTGCGCGGCCGGGTCCTTGCCAAAGCGCTCAGTCTGCTCGGTTTGCGCATCCGGCTCATCGCTCTTAGGGTCCAACGGAGGCTGGCCACCGGCAGGGGATGCCAGCACCACCTCGGCACCGGCGCCCTTGAACACGTAATAGGGAGCGGCAAACTCTTCGAGCCAGAAACCGGTCTTGCGCCCGGTATCGCCAAGCTGGTCGTGAGAGGTCAGTACCATTAATACTTTCATGTTCCAGTGCCTCGATCAGTGAATGTCAGTGTGTTCAGGGTGACCCAAGAGCTGTCGGGTCAGCAGCAGCGCCTCGTCGAAGGCGCGGGTGTACGGGTGATCTTGCTCATCACGCTGGCGCCCAGCCATAACGCGTAAAGCTGAGGGGCCAGTTGTTGTGCGCTGTGCCCAAGGTTCAGCGAGCCTTCGTCGACGCCACGTTGCAGGGCTATCGCCAGCAGTTCGATGGTGCGTGACGTACCGCGCTGCAACGCCAAACGCATCGGCTCTGAAAGATCGGACACCTCGGCACCCAGTTTGACGGCAAGGCATTTACCCGCGTCGGTGCAGCCGGTCTGGTTGTCGGTCCAGGCTTGCCAGTAGCGCATCAACTTGGCGCAGTGGGTCAAACCGGGCTGATCGAACAGTTGCCGCATGCCGCGCACGTAGTTGTCGAAGTAGCTATCGAGCAACACCACGCCGAACGCATCCTTGGAGCTGAAGTAGTGATAAAACGAGCCTTTGGGCACTGCGGCGGCCTGGAGGATTTCGTTCAGGCCCACCGCAGTAAACCCTTTGCGGCCGACAAGCACTTGCGCCGTGTCGAGAATGGTCTGCCGTGCACTTTTGGTTTCGCTGTTCATGCTTGATCCCGTCCGATTAGACCAGTCGTCTAGTTCGTTGGGGCCATGTTAGAAGCCGCGCCGGACGCTCACAATGTCAGATGCGCAAGGATTACGGACATGCCGCGAAGTCGGTTGCCGTTTGCCAGGCACGCGCCGACAATCGCCTCTCCCGACCGCTTGGAGAATGATGATGCACAGCGTTGCGCTGATGGTTTACCCGAACTTCCAGTCGCTGAGCCTCAGCCTGGGCTCGGTGTTCGAGTGCGCCAACCTGCTGCGTGGCGAGCCGGCTTATGAGTTCCACCTGGTGTCGGAATGCGGCGGCGCGGTGATGTCGTCCCTGGGGTTTTCGGTGAATACCTCAGCGGTTCGGCCCGAGGGCTATGACACGCTGATCGTCAGCGGCTACCTGGAATTTCGCCTGCCGGAGGCCAACCTGCTGGAGCTGGTCAAGGCCGCTTCGGCCCAGTCGCGCCGGGTCGCCTCACTGTGCATGGGCATCTTTGTCCTGGCCGACGCCGGCTTGCTGGAAGGCAAGCGCACCACCACCCATTGGATTCACGCGCCGGCATTTCGCAAGCGCTACCCGGCCATTCGCCTGGAAGAAGACAAACTGTTCGTGGTGGATGGTCAGGTGTGGACCGGCGCCGGCATGAGCGCCGGTGTGGACCTGGCGCTGGCCATGGTGGAGAACGACCTGGGCAGTGATTTGGCCCGGCGCATTGCGCGCAAACTGGTGATCGCCCAGCGCCGCGGCAGCGAGCAGTCGCAATTGTCGGCGCTGCTGGAACTGGACCCCAAGTCCGACCGCGTCCAACTGGCCCTGGCCTATGCCCGCGAAAACCTCACGCATGACCTGTCGGTGGAAGCCCTGGCCGATGTCGCGCGACTGAGCCCGCGCCAGTTCAGCCGGGTGTTTCGCGAAGAAACCGGGCAAACCCCGGCCAAGGCCATCGAAGCCCTGCGCGTGGAGGCCGCGCGGGCGATGATGGAAACCAGCCGTCATCCGGTTGAAGTGGTGGCGCGTGAAACCGGCTTTGGCGACCGCGAACGCATGCGCCAGGCGTTTCTACGCGCGTTCGGCCAACCGCCGCAGGCGATGCAGCAGGCGTTTAATGCAACGCCGCACGGGTGATCAGGTAACTCACCAACTGCGGCTCATCCTCAAGCTCGATGGCGTGCACCGGGCGCGGCAGGTTATCCAGCACCGTGCGCCAGAACGCTTGGGACACTTCGTCCTGGTCATAAAAACGCACCAGCCAATCGGCCTCGCCGCTGCACAGCACCTGGCTGGCGATGGCGCGGCCGATGCCTTTGCGGCGGTAGCGCTTGAGGATGAACAGGTCGGCCAGCTCCAGGGCGTCGACGCCAGGGACTTCACTGTCTTCGATCAACAGGAAACCGGCGATGAAACCATCGACCAGCAGCAGGTTGGCGCTCCAACGCGGGTCCTGCCAGTAGCGGGCCAGGTGTTCGTCGTGGATGTAGAAACGGCCGTCGGCCTCGACATCCTCCTGCTCCCAGTCCGAGGATTCATAAGCGTAGTACTGGTAAAGATTGCGGATCAGTTGGGCCTCTTCAGGGCCGGTCTGGATCAGTTCGACAGTGGTTTCAGGCATGGGGCTCTCGGTGAAAAATGCACGGCGACATTGTTCACAAATCGGCGGAACAGTCCAATACAGCGGCGAACCTTTCTACTTGCTGAACCGATTGCAAATAGCCGTGCCCTGCTGCCGAAGCGCTGAAACATTTCGAATAGACTTCGCCGAAATCCCCCTTTCTCAAGGACATGTATTTTGACGAACGTCTGTTCCGCCGGCCTGGATGTGGGCTTTGCGTCCCTGGATTATTTGCAGATCTTTATCCTGGGGGTGATCCAGGGCATCACCGAATTGTTGCCGGTGTCCTCTACCGCCCATATGCGCGTGGTGCCCGCCCTGCTTGGCTGGCAAGACCCCGGCTCGGCGTTTTCGGCGGCCATGCAGTTGGCGGCGCTGGCGGCGGTGGTGAGTTACTTCTGGCGCGACGTACGCCAGGTGACCACCGGCAGCATCGGCGCGGTGCGCCGAGGTGACTATAACGACCGCTGGTTCAAGCTGGCGGTGGCGATCGTTTTGGCGACTATCCCCATCTGCATCGCCGGGCTGGCACTGTCTTCGACCTTGAATGCCTGCAACTCGCCCTTGCGCGGGTTGATGGTGATCGGCATTTCCTGCCTGGTCATGGCGGTGTTGCTGGCAGCGGCCGAGCTGCGGGCACGGCACACCCGCGAGGTGGGCCAGATGCGCCTGCGGGATGCATTGATCGTGGGTATCGCGCAGATTGGTGCGTTGATTCCCGGGGTGTCGCGTTCCGGCTCCACACTGACCGCCGCGCTGTTCCTGAACTTCAAGCGTGAAGAAGCCGCGCGCTTTTCGTTCCTGCTCGGCCTGCCGGCCATCGCCCTCGCCGGTTTGAAAGAACTCTGGGTGTTGTTGCACGCCGACCTGCCGGCCCACGCCTGGCCGCACCTGCTGTTCGGGCTGGTGGTGGCGAGCGTCTCGGCGTTCTTTGCGATCTGGGGGCTGATGAAATTTCTGGAGCGCTTCTCGACCTGGCCGTTCGTGATCTACCGCGCGCTGCTGGGGGTGTTCCTGATTGTCGCGGTCAGCACCGGACTGCTGCCAGGGTAGTGGCTCTTTTGAGTCATGTGCTCTTCAGTCCCTCGTTTGGCACTCGCTCCACACCTGACGTATCAGTGCTTTGAGCCTCAACGCCTCGGCCCAGCGATCGCTGATCTCACGCCCATCCGCGCCGGTAATCGCATAAGGCGGCGGGCCCAGTTCGCAGGTGAACGACAAACTCCGCGGGGTATCAGCCCGGGCCAGCCAGTCGTCGATGCCGTAGCGCCACCAACCGGTAAAGCGCTCGACCCAGGCGTGGTGCTGGGGAAACTCAAGCGATACCTGCACCTGCTCGCTGCTGGCCACGCGCCCATGGAAGCCCCAGCTGTGACGCAGGATGGTGCGGATCTGTTCATCGTCCTCAACGGTGCCCGGCTCCGGCAACTCACGCCCGACAACATAGTGCGACAGGTCGGCGAGCAGCTTCAGGTCGGGCATTTGCGCCAGCAGGTCGAGGGTGAACAGCAGGTCGTTGGTCAGCCGATAGCGGTGAGTTTCCAGCAGCACCGGAAAGTCCACCTGCTCGGCCAGGCGTTGCCAGCCTTCGACCAGCCGGGCGGCTTCGGCCTGGGTGCGCGGGCGCACGTCGGCTTGCAGCGTGAGGTGGTGGCAGCCATAACCGCTGATCACATCCAGCGCGGCGGCCAGGTCGTCCACCGTTTGCGGGAACAACTGGCCTTCGACCTGTAAGCCCCGCGATGTGGCGGCGGCGTGCAAGCGCGCCACCTCGGCGGGCCGCCAATAGTGATCGGTGATGCCGTCGAAGCCGGCGGCGGCGATTCGGTCCAGCTGCGCTTCGAGCGGACCGGGTTCGGTTTGCATGGCCCACAGCGATTGAAATACCAGCAATTGGCGCATCGTCAGCCTCGCAGTAACTGTTTAAGGGGCAACTCAGGGTCAGCCAGATGGGCCGCGGTGAGCGGATCCGAGCACTGATCAGGCGTTCGCACAGCTTGATGTCCTTGGCCACGCTGTTGCCGATGCCCCAGCCGCAGGCACCTTGCAAATGGCCCTCGGTATCGAGGTAAAACAGCAGCAGACCGCCGGCCGGCAGTACGCGACCGGCCGTCGTCGCGGTCATCACGCCCACCGTCTGCAGGCCCCAGTCGTATTGGTCGGACCAGAAACCGGGGATCGCGTCAAAAGCCACTTCACGGCCCAACAGATTCAGCGCCGCATGCCGCCCCTGCGCCTCGGCGTTACGCCAGGTTTCCTGGCGTTGATACTCGCCCCCTGGCGAAACTCACAGACATCGCCGGCCGCATAAATGTTCGGCGCGCTGGTCCGCAGGTAGGCATCCACGCGAATGCCCTGCCCGACCTCCAACCCTGCGTTGGCAGCCAGTTCGAGATTGGGTTGCATACCGATGCCCACCACCACCAGGTCACAGGGCAACATCTGCCCGTCGACCAATTGCACGGCATCGTCATGGATGGTTTCCAGTGCCACATTCAAACGAACATCGACCCCTTGGCCGCGATGCAGGTCCAACAATGCCTGGCTGATCACCGGCGGCAACACCCGGCCCGCCAGGCGCGGCCCGGCTTCGAGCACGCTGACCTCACAGCCCAGGCTTCAGCGCTCGCGGCGACCTCAAGGCCGATAAACCCGCCGCCGACAATCACCAGCCGCGTGCCCGGACGCAAGGCACTGCGCAGGGTCAGGGCTTCATCATGGGTGCGCAGGTAAAGCACGTTGGCCTGCGCTTGAGGGCAAACGCCGCGCCCTGCCGCCGGTGGCCAGCAGCAACCCGGCATAGGCCAGCCATTGGCCGTCGGCGAGTTGCAGCCGCTGTTGCCGTGGCTGCAACTGGGTCACCGGGTTCCCGGCGATATGTTCGATATTCAACTCAGCCATCCGTGCGCTGTCGCACAGGCTGCAACCGGCCAGGTCCGCGGTGCCCTGCAGCAACCCCTTGGACAGCGGCGGTCGTTCATAGGGCAAGTGCGGTTCGTCGCCGATCAGGATCAGGCGCCCGGTATACCCTTCTTCGCGCAGGGTCAGCGCCGCACGGCCGCCGGCATGGCCGGCGCCGACGATGATCATGGGTGCGCTGATCATCACGCCGTGACCGCGAGCAATACCCGCCCCGCTTCAACGCGCACCGGGTAGGTCTTGAGGTTGACGCACACCGGCGCGCCGAGGGCCTTGCCCGAGCGGTAGTCGAAGCGCCCGTTGTGCTTGGGGCACTCGACCACATGGTCCATCACCAGGCCATCGGCGAGGTGGATTTTCTCGTGGGTGCACAGGCCGGCTGTGGCAAAAAATTCATTGTCGGCGGAGCGGAACACCGCGTAGGTGTGGGCACCGTGATCGAAGCGCAGCACGTCTTCTTCGTCTATTTCGCCCACGGCGCAGACGTCGATCCATTGATCGTTCATGGCGTTATCTCTTGTTTTAAGGAGGATTAGCTAACAGCAGCTTCTGCATGTGTCGGGGCACTGGCAGCCGGTTCTGCCTGGGGGCGAATCGGCCGCTGCACGAAATACGTCGGGTCGCGGCGCTGCTTCAGGATCGTCGGGATGATCTCTTTGTAAGCCTCGAACAGATTGGCGTAGGGCGGCGGGCAGTCGTTGCGGATCTCTTCGTGCAACTGCGCCAGGGCGTGGTACGGCACCATTGGGTACATGTGGTGCTCAAGGTGGTAATTCATGTTCATGTAGATAAAACGCAGCACGCGGTTCATGTAGATGGTGCGGCAGTTGCTGCGGTGGTCGAGCACGTCTTCGGCCAGGCCCACGTGCTGGGTCAGGCCGAACACGTAGCCGAGCCAGGCGCCATAAATACTCGGCAGGCCCACCAGCATCAGCGGCAGCCAGCTGTGCAGGTACAACGCCGTGCCGATGAGCAGCGCATATATACCCACCCAGATCCGCGCGGCGCGGTACACCTTGGGCCACTCCGATTCAGGGATAAAGTCCTGCTCCTGGGCGCTCATTTGGCCGACGGCATGGCGCGCCACACCGCTGAAGGTTTTCCAGGCGAGGGGCAGATTGAACAGGCTGAGAAACATCATCCACAGACTCGGCGGGCGCGGCTCGACGATCTCCGGGTCGCGGCCGACCACGATGGTGTCGGTGTGGTGACGGGCATGGCTCCAGCGCCATACATGCGGTTCGAAAATGCACATGAAGCAGGCGACCTGGTACAGCACGTCATTCATCCAGCGGGTCTTGAACGCGGTGCCGTGGCCGGTCTCGTGCCAGCGCGGGTTGGAGGCGGTGCCGTATAACACGCCATAGGCGAGGAAGAACGGCACGCAGGCCCACGAGCCCCAGAACCAATAGCCGCCAAAGCCGGTGGCAAACAGCGCGATCACCCAGATGGCGGTGTCGAGCAGCGCCGGGCCGTCTCGGCGTTGCATGAGTTCTTTCATGCGTTTGCGGGAAATCGGCGACTGGTACCAACTGGCCGAGACCAGGCCTTTTTCGGCCGCGCGGGCAGCTTCGGGGCCGTTCAGGCTGTAGTCGCGCCGGGCGGTTTGGGCGGTGTGTTCAGGGCATTGTTATTGTTCTCCGCAAGCGAAAAGTTTCCAGATGCGTTGCGAGACCCACCATAGAGTGCGGCCAAATCCCCCTCAAGGCCTTGAATCCATTCCCTATCAAGCTATCATCCAGGCCCGGCGGGGCCGAGTAGTTTTCTATCAAGACGCACAAGGGGCCAGCCATGCACACCACCAAACGCCCAACCATCGCCACCGTGGCCGCCCAGGCGGGCCTCAGTGTGGCCACCGTCGACCGCGTATTGAACGCGCGAGCGCCGGTGAACCCGGACACCGCCGAACAGGTGTTCCAGGCCGCCGAAGCCGTGGGCTACTTTGCCGCGCGGCTGATCGGCCAACGCATTCGCGAACGCCGCCCCACCTACCGCTTCGGCATCCTGCTGCTGGGCACGGCGCAGGCGTTCTATGCGAACCTGGCGCAGTCGATCAGCGACGCGCGGAGCATCACGCCACGGCCAACCTCAGTTGCCAATTCGAATACATCAACGACCGCACCCCAAGCGCCATCGTCGCGCAGATCGAACAATTGGCCGTGCAGTGCGACGCCCTCGCGGTGGTCAGCTTTGCCCACCCGCTGATCAATGCGTGCCTGGCCCAGATCCGCGCGGCCGGCGTGCCGGTGGTGGCGCTGCTTTCGGATATTCATGAGCAGGCCCTGGAACCCTACGTGGGCCAGGACAACCACGTGGTCGGGCGCACCATGGGCTGGTTGCTCGCACGCACGTGCGGCGCGCGCAAAGGCAGCGTGGGGATCCTGCTCGGCGGCCATCGCTTCCTCGGCCACCAGGCACGGGTCGAAGGCCTGCACGGCTACCTGGCCGAACACGCACCGGGGCTCAAGCCGCTGGAACCGCTGATCAACCTGGATAACTGCGACATCACCGAAGAGGCCACCCTCGACCTGATCAGCCGCCACACCGACCTGCGTGGGCTGTGCGTGGTGGGCGGCGGGGGCGACGGCATCATCAGTGCCCTGGCACAACTGCCCAAGCGCCCGGCGCTGTGCTGCATTTTGCAGGAGTCCACCGAGCTGTCACGCCAGGCGTTGAGCCAGGGCCTGATCGATGTGGTGATGGACTCGCAGCCGCGCCAGACGGCGGTGGCGTTGGTGGAACTGCTGGTGCAATTGCAGAGTGCCGAGGGGCTTTGATGCGGTGCGGCATCGGGTGCATATAGCGCCGCGGATTGTCACCTCCGAGAATCTTTAGCGCGTCCGACACTCAACCTTCAACCCGCCCTGCTCCTGCTCGTGGCTTTCAATCACTACCGGCAGGAAGCGGCGGATCACCGCCATGTTGCTGTGCAAATGGTCGCTCATCTGCGCGGTGGTAAAACTGCCACCGCCCGCCAAAGCCATCGGCAACAGCGAGTTGATCGGCCAGGTGTTCGCCCACCGCCGTGTCGCTGGCCTGCCATTGCAGGGCCTGGTTGATCGCCTCATCGGCCACGGTTTCAGCGCGAACCCGGGCCATGCCAAGGCACTGAACACTTCGGTGACGTGCTCGTGTGCGTACTCCAGCATCAGCACATTGCCCGGGCCTTGATTGGGGTCTATCTCGACCGCAGACAACTGCTCCAGGCTGAAGTCCAGTCGCTGGCGTACGCGCTTGAACTCACGCTCGCTCACCTGGGGGGCAGGCCGGCGCTCAGCGTGGTCGCCCGCGCTTGCAGCAATGTGCCACGCTGCATCAGGTGCAACGGCGCCAGTTCGCCGGGCTGGATAAACGCCTGCAACTCGCCGCCACCGGCCGGGACGAAACCATGCCGGAGCAGCGTCAACTCGACACGCGCGCCCATGCGCCGCAACAGCGGCAACCAGGCGCGTTGCAAAGTCCACTGGCGGTGCCAGTGGGTTATGAGTGCCACCGCAAAGGGTCACGCGGCTGGCGGTCAGTGCCTGCAGCAACGCCGACGGCAGCGTTTGCAACACCAGGGTGCAACTGCCCGCCGTGCCAATCGCAAAGCGGTAGTCGCCGCCTTGAATCGGCCCGGCGCAAAGCGCAGGGTTTGCGACCCCAGCTCAGCGCCTTCCACCCGCGCGCCACACACCTGGGCCGCTGCCAGCACGGCCGTCAGGTGTTGACGCATCAACCCCGGGCGGCTGCGCTTGGCGCGGATGTTCCTGATGCACAACGTCCGCCCGGTTACCATCGACAGGCTCACGCCACTGCGCAATACCTGGCCACCGCCGATGACGCCATCCAGTTCAATCACGTCCTGTTTCATAACCATCCCTATGCAGAGCGTTTGACCGTGTCCTGCAAGTAGCGGTCCAGTCGTTGCGAGTCTTCCCGAGTGCGTGGCAATACCGGTACCTCGCGTTCCAGCTCAGCCACGATGAAGGCATGCAACGCCGGCCGCCGCGGACCATAAGCCGCCTCACCGGCGATTGCGTTTGAGCGCCAGCAATGTCGCCACTTCGTCCAGCAGAGGCGCGTCGCTCACCGTGCTCAGCAAGTCGGCGAAGGTCATCGGCGGGCGCCCCAGGCCCAGATCGATCCAGCGCACCGCCAGCAACGGCCGCAGCACGTAGAAGTACTTCTTGAAGCGTACCGTTTCGCCTTGCAGGTAACCGCGAAAGTTCTTCCTGGCCATCGACAGGTAGTGATTACGCGCAGCCGGCGGGCTGTAGAAGGCTTCGGCCAACGCCCGCAACTGCGCGGTGGCCTCGGTTTGCTGGCGATACACCAACGGCGAATCCAGCCACTCCAGTAACGTGGGATTGGATTTGCGCAGCAGACCCAAAGTCTTGCGCAGTTCCCAGCCACTCACGTCCAACTCGTCATCCAGCGGACGTTCGATCACGTCGCGCGGCGCATCCACCTGCATGAACCAATCAGGTTTTTCCACATAGACAAAGCGCACATCGTAGTCGCTGTCGGTGGAAGCAAAACCCCAGGCGCGACTGCCGGATTCGCAGGCATACAGCACTTTCACATTGCGCTCGCGCTCTATTCGGTCCAGTTCCTGCGCAACCCGGGCGCGCATGGCGTCGCTCAACGGGTGCCGTTCTTCCTTTGCATTTCGATTCCTCCGTTTATCCCTTGACGCACACCACCTGATGCAAGGTGTGCAGCACCTGCACCAACTCGCGCTGGGCGTGCATGACGCGGTCGATGTCCTTGTAGGCCATCGGTATTTCGTCGATCACATCGGCGTCCTTGCGGCACTCCACATGGGCGGTCGCGCGGATCTGGTCGGCGACGGTAAAGGTGTTCTTCGCCTTGGTGCGGCTCATGGTGCGGCCCGCACCATGGCTAGCACGAGCAGAACGATTGTTCGTTGCCCAGCCCGCGCACGATGAAGCTTTTTGCGCCCATGGAGCCCGGAATAATCCCCCACTCGCCTTTTTTCGCGGAGACCGCGCCCTTGCGGGTCACCAGGATGTCTTCGCCAAAATGCCGCTCTTTTTGCACATAGTTGTGATGGCAGTTCACCGCTTCCAGCGCCACTTCAAACGGTTTGCTGATCACTTGCCGCGTGGCCTGGACCACCGCGCGCATCATTAACTCGCGGTTCTGCCGGGCAAAATCCGGAGCCCATCCCACGGCTTGCACGTAGTCATCGAAGTGTTGGCTGCCCTCTTCGAAATACGCCAGGTCGCGGTCCGGCAGGTTGGCCAGGTGCTGACGCATGTCTGCCTGGGCCAACTGGATAAACAGGTTGCCGATGGCATTGCCCACGCCCCGCAGCCGCTGTGCAACATGAACCAGACACGGTTGGCCTCATCCAGGCACACCTCGACAAAGTGGTTGCCGGTGCCCAACGTCCCCAGGTGTTGGCGGTGGTTGCTGCGCTCCAGTTGCGGGTACTTGTCGGTGATCGCCTTGAAGCGCGGATGCAACGTGGCCCATACCTGATCGGCCTGGGCCGGCACGTCTTCCACGCGCCTTTGTCACGGCCTTTACGGCTGCGGGTACGGCCATGGGGCACGGCGGCCTCGATGGCACAACGCAGGCCATGCAGGTTATCCGGCAGGTCGCCGGCCATCAGCGTGGTGCGCGCGGCGATCATGCCGCAGCCGATATCCACCCCGACCGCCGCCGGGATGATCGCGCCCACGGTGGGAGATCACGCTGCCGATGGTCGAGCCCTTGCCCAGGTGCACATCCGGCATCACCGCGAGGTGCTTGAAAATAAACGGCATCCTGGCCGTGTTCATCAGTGCTGACGAGCTTCGGGCTCCACCGGAACGCCTTCGGTCCAGAGCTTGATCGGTTTGCCGTTGGCGACTTCCAGCAGTTGGTAGGTGTTGTTCTGCATGATCTCGGTTCTCTTTTGAAAAGCCGTCGTTACGGCGTCGTGCTGGTGATAGCAGCAGACGTGCCAGGTTTTACGCTCGGTGTTAAAAAACACGTAATAGATTGTTTTATATAACTATTTTTATCGCACTCTTTTTATCGCTGAAAAACGATGACAAACCCATCCCCTGCTTCTATCCGTACATATCGTTACTATCATTTTGGTCCAGCCATGAAACACAGCGCACGGTGCCATCGGATTTATCGGTTCCAGGCTGGATCGCGTCGGCAAGGGCGCCAATCGCTGGAACCACTGGCGCCCCAGCGTCGGGCTGTGCCAGCAGGATGATCTGCAGATCGACCGCCTGGAACTGATCCACGACGTCGACGCCCGCGATGTCAGCCTTGCCGAGCGAGTGCGCGCCGACATCCAGCGAATCTCGCCCCACGCAAGGTGCGCCTGCCCGATGCCGCTGGCCAATCCCTGGGATTTCGAAGAGGTGTACGGCGCGTTGCACGACTTCACCAGTGCCTACCGCTTCGACACCGAGCGCGAGGATTACCTGGTGCATATCACCACCGGCACCCACGTGGCGCAGATTTGCTGGTTCCTGCTCACCGAAGCGCGCACCTTGCCGGCCCGCCTGATACAAACCATCCCCCAGCCGACGCCTGGATGCCGACGCACCCGCCACCGGCACCCACACCCTGATCGACCTCGACCTGTCGCGCTACGACCGCATCGCTTCGCGTTTCGCCCACCAGCGCCTGGAAGGCCTGGCGTTTCTCAAATCCGGGATCGCCACACGCAACCCTGCGTTCAACGCTTCCATCGAACAGATCGAACGCGTGGCCGTGCGCTCCACCGCACCGATGCTGCTGATCGGCTCAACCGGGGCCGGTAAATCCTTCCTCGCCCGGCGGCATCTACGAACTCAAGCGCAGCCGCCATCAACTGCAGGGCCGCTTCGTTGAGGTGAACTGCGCCACCCTGCGCGGCGATGGCAGCCATGTCCGCGCTGTTCAGGCATGATCAAGGGCGCCTTCACCGGCGCGCAAAACGCCCGCGACGGCCTGTTGCGCGCCGCCCACGGTGGCATGCTGTTCCTCGATGAAATCGGCGAACTGGGCCTCGACGAACAGGCCATGCTGCTCAAGGCCATTGAAGAAAAACGCTTCTACCCGATGGGCGCCGACACCGAAGTGGCCAGCGACTTCCTGATCATCGCCGGCACCCACCGCGACCTGCGCGAGCGGGTCGCCGACGGGTTGTTTCGCGAAGACCTCTACGCGCGCATCAACCTATGGACCTTCGACCTGCCCGGCCTGGCGGGCCGCCGCGAAGACATCGAGCCGAACCTCGACTTCGAGCTGGAGCGCCACGCCCGCGAACAAGGCCATCGCGTACGTTTCAACCTGGAAGCGCGGCGCCGCCACCTGGCGTTGGCCTGCTCCAGCGAAGCGGCCCTGGCTGGGCAACTTTCGCGAACTGTCAGCTTCCATCACACGCATGGCGACCCTGGCCGACAGCGGGCGTATCGATCAAGCCCAGGTCGAGGAAGAAATACAGCGCCTGCGTTATGCCTGGGGTCTGAGCGCACCCACGCGTACCTGCCGGCCGACCTGGATCTGTTTGACCAGTTGCAACTCAAGGCCGTCATCGACATATGCCTGCAATCCGACTAGCCTGTCCGATGCAGGCCGACGCTTGTTTGGCGTGTCACGCCAGGCCAAGGCGCAACCGAACGATGCGGACCGGCTGCGCAAATACCTGGCACGGTTTTCGATTGATTGGAAGCAGTTGAAGCCGTAGGGCAGAAGGTACTCCCGGCGGACCGCTCCATCGAGTGCATGAAGCCCTCGACCTAAACTCAGTTCAAATGTGGGAGGGGGCTTGCTCCCTCCCACATTGTCTGCGGCAGCCGCGACATATCGGTTCAGCCCGCCAGGAGGCCAACCAATGCGCGCGGCACGGCGAAGGCTGGCCTTGACGACCAAGCGGTGAAAGGGGGCGATAACGAAGAGGTAGGCGCGCCCAGGCGGTTGTGGCACTGGACCACGGTTGAAAAAACCAGTTGGCGACTGCCTTGCGCCTCTGCCTCTGCGCAACACAGGACCGATATCCGGAAGTCGAGGTGCGTGTCGTCCTCTCCCAACACGATTTCGGTCTGGTTGGTGCTGTAGACCTTGAAGGGGCCAACCCGATCAGCCAGTGATGCCAGATGCCTGGCTGTCTTGAGACCAAAACCCACAACGACAGTGTCTCGCACGTTCATGAGCCATCCGATCCAGGAGGGCTGGTTGAAAAGGATGAATCGAGCCAGCAAATCCGGGTTGCCGGATGTGCCCGCCGGGAGAGCGGATTGCAAAAGCGTCCGCCAGGTTCACCGGCGTGTAAAGCTGGGTAATGCTGGACCTCGAGGGCACCGGCACCGACCTGATGAGCTTGAACGTCTTGGGGCATTGGGGTATCTCCTGAGTCCTGGCTACCAATTGGATGACGTACCATGGCGCGTTTGTTGTTGAGAGGCGCCTACTGCTCCTTGTCGGATACTGAGCCCGATCAAAGCATCATAGAGCGCTTGCCGCCCAGTGGGCAGAACCGGGCAGCAACGTCGCACGGCGCTTGTCGGCATCGAACCAGGATTCAACCAACCATCCCACCAGATAAAGCGCCGACAGGCATCCGCCCGCGGTCGCAACGTTGCCCTGGCACACAAGCGGCTGGTCCATGAGTTCAAGCCCCAGGGCCTGCAAGCTGATCGCGCATCCGGGTGTGTCGTTCGCCTGGCCGCCGAGCAACCAAGCCGTTCCAGAATGAAAGCGCCGGCGCATAGGGAACCGATTCGCTGGCGTCCGGCGTCAAGTTCAACACGACGGCAGGGAAGTCTGGGGCGGCAAGTGCAGCGAGTATGCCCTCCTTGCCACTGGCGAACAATACCGCGTCGGCACTGTTGGCCTCGCTGAGCGGAACGTGCACCGAAACAGGCAGGCCATGCGCCGACCCGCACGCAGCGCTGGCCCCCACTATTCGGACGTGCCAGTCCTGCGTGTTGCGGCCTCAGAATGTCCCACATCAGAAACAGATCGATATCAGTGAATCGGTCGAATGCAACCAGAACGATTTTCTTCAAGGCGAACTCCATGAAACTTGCTGGCGTGCAAAACGCGAAGGCCGTGTTTGCTGGTGTTCGCAGCGTATCAATCGGTTGCGCACCATACACAGCCTGTATGGCGCTAAACAGGGAGGGAAATAACGGGTGAAAACACTAACGCGTCAGCATTGGATCGCGGCGGGTTTTGAGGCGCTCGACCAAACAGGGCATAGCGGCGTTTCGGCCGAGAGCCTATCGCGCCGACTGAATGTGACGCGCGGATCGTTCTATCACCATTTCCGCAATCGCGAAGACTTTGTGCGCGCCTTGCTGACCGCCTGGGAAGAAGATTACACAGAGCGCATGCTCGCTTATGCGGCGCAGGGCCGTAGCGCGGGCGAAACCTGCAACGCTTACTTGAACATTGCCGCGCGGAAACAGCCTGCGCGGGAAGTTTCCATCCGCGCCTGGGCGCTGCACGACCCGTTGGTTGGCGAGTTTCAGCAGCGTGTTGACACGCGACGACTGGACTTTGCGATACGGACGTGCCGCCGCCTGATCCCTCTGCCAGGCAGTGCAGAAGTGATGGGGCAAGTGGCCCATCTGTGCCTGATTGGTGGTCAACAGGCCGGGCTGCGGCATGACGCGGCCCGCTTCAACAGTTTCCTGCATCGAGCCTTTTCACTTGTCGACGGAGCGCTTGCGCCATGGCGGGCCAGGCCATGAGCTAAAAGAGCGGGCCGGAACACGTCACACGCCCCGAAAATCCCCGGCACTCAGCCCAAACCGATTCATCTTGTTATACAGCCCACCCCGCGACACGTTCAGCTGTTGAGCGGCCAGGCGGATATTGCCGCCGGTGTTTTTCAGCGTGGCGACGATGGCGTGCATTTCGTGGCTGCTCCAGGTCTTGGGCGGGTTGAGGTTCGTACGCTCGGGCCAGTGGGCGGGGCCTGGCGTCCAACGGCAAATCGCCGGGCTGGATCAGCTCGCTCACGGCCAGGTTGGTCGCCCGTTCGATGGCGTTTTCCAGTTCGCGCACATTGCCCGGCCAAGCATGCGCCGAAAGCAAGGCCAGCGCCTGCGGTGAAAAGCCCTGCACAGACTTACGCAGCGAGCGCGTGCAGCGTGTGCAGAAAGTGCCGCGCCAGCAGTGGGATGTCATCGCGGCGCATGCGCAGGGTGGCACGGTCAGGTTCAGTACGTTGAGACGGTAATAGAGGTCTTCGCGGAATGCGCCCTGCGCCACTGCTTGGCTGAGGTTGCGGTGGGTGGCAGCGATGATGCGCACATCCACTGGGCGTGCGCTTTTGGCCCCGACCCGCGCAATCTCGCCCTCTTGCAATACGCGCAGCAGGCTCACTTGGGCGTCGAAGGACATGTCGCCAATTTCATCGAGAAAAATCGTACCGCCATCGGCCCAGCTCGAATTTGCCCGCTGAGCCGCCACGGGCCGAGCCGGTGAAGGCGCCCTCGACATGGCCGAACAATTCACTCTGCACCAGGTCTCGTGGAATCGCGCCGCAGTTGACCGCCACGAACGGGCCGTTGCAACGCTCGCTGGCGTTATGAATGGCCTGGGCGAAGAGTTCCTTGCCGGTGCCGCTTTCTCCCAGGATCAGCGTAGTGGAATCACTGCGGCTGGCGATGCGCGCCAGGTGCAACGCATCCTGGATCGCTCGCGAGGTGCCCTGGATGGTGTCGAACGTATAGCGCGCCTGGGTGCCGACGATACGCCGGGTGATTTCACGGATGCGCCGGTTTTCGCGCAGCGACACAATCACCCCGCCCTGCTCCAGCGGGCACACCGAGACCAGGCACGCGAGGTTGGCTGCGGTCGTGCAGTTGGAAGGTGCAATCCAGGTCGCGCACGGGCTCACTCAGCGGATCGCTCAACTCACTGCGCCCCAGTCGCTGGAAGGACTGCCAATCAGCTCCAGCCCCACCCCGAACAACTGACGGGCATAGCGGTTGAGCGCCTTGATGCAGCCGCGCTCATCCAGCACCACGAGGCCTTCATTGAGCACTTCGAGCATGGCTTGCTGTTCTTCGAGCAAGGCTTGCAGGGCCATCTGCCGAGAGACAGCATCGGCCGCCGTCTGCACGGTGCCCAGGGTGTGGAAGTGGAACCAGCCGGGTTCGGCGGTGAGGGGTAAGCATGGCCGGGGTCTGGCCCTGGGCGCTTCGATCGGCGCGGCGGCGCAGTGCATGCGGCGCTGGCGCAGGCCGACGGCGAAGTTTTCTTCGGCCAGCATATACACCAGACGGTCTTCGGCCAGGGCCGGCCCGGTGCAGTTGGTGCCTTGTACCGACTCCAGCAAGCGGCTGCCACCGGCGTGATATCCAGCCCACAGGAAATACAAGGTGGTGCCGTCTGCATCGGTGAGGTTGATGTGCCCGCGCGGGTTGTAGGCCAGCAAGCCATGCATGACCTGGCGGCGGCGGCGATCAGTACGCGGTGGCGGGCCAGGGTGGCGGCCAAGGTTTGCGGCGCAACAAAGCGGTACTGGCTGTCGGCGGGGTCGATAGCGGCCTCGACACTGCGTCGCCAGGATTCCCAGGTCACTTGGCGCACGTCGGCCGGGCGTTCGCTGCGGCCCTGCTGGCAATCACGCCACGCCTGCTCCAGCGCGGCAACCGGGCCGTCGTTCGCGTGGCCGGCCCCAGGGTCGTGAGGTAATCGAGGTCTTGTACGCTGAAGGCCAGGCTCATCCGATGCGTCCATGTTCATGTTTTTGACATGTCAGTATAGGCATGTCATCAAAATGAACATATTTTGTTTAATCGATTTTAAAAACACTAGCTAAAATCAATGCGTTATCAATTGGCACGGCCTTTGCTCCTCCTCTTTGCCCATCAGGATCGTCCGAGGTCAACAATAAGAAGGGATACCACATGAGTATACAGAACATCCGCCTGGGCCTGATCGGTGCCGGTCGCATGGGCAGCTTCCACGGCCTGACTGCGGCGCGGCATATTGCCGGTGCCCGCCTGACAACGATCGCCGACCCCACCCCGGTCAGAGCGCGCGCTTGGCCGCTGAGCTGGGCGTGGACAAGGTCTACACCGACCCACAACAGTTGATCGACGACCCGGACATCGACGGCGTCATCATCGCCGCCCTGCCCGCAGCCATGCCGAGCTGGTGATCAGCGCCGCCCGCGCCGGCAAGGGATCTTCTGCGAAAAACCCACTGGCCATCACCCTCGATGAAGCCGACCGCGCCATCGCCGCCCGCCGCCGATGCCCGCGTTCCGTTGCAGGTCGGCTTCAACCGGCGCTTCGCCAAGGAGCTTCCGTACGGCCCACCAAGATGTGCTGGCCGGGCGTATCGGTCACCGCAATTGCTGCGTTCGCTCACCCGCGACCCGGCGCTGAACAACCCGGCCGCGTCGCCACAATGGGTGATCTTCCTGGAAACCCTGATCCACGACTTTGACACCCTGCGCGTCACCTCAACCCCGGCGCCGAGGCGGTGCAGGTCCACGTGATGGCCGACGCGCTGATCGCCCCGGACTACAAAGCAAAGGCTTGCTCGACACCGCCGTGGTCACGATCCGCTTCGACAACGGTGCGATTGCCACCGCCGAGGCGAATTTCCAGGCCGTGTATGGCTACGATGTGCGTGGTGAAGTGTTCGGCAGCGCCGGCATGCTCACCATGGGCGGCGTGCAGGAGTCCGACCTGGTGCGCTACCTGGCACCGGGCATCCAGGCCGACACTCAGCGCCTGGACACCGACCTGCTGCGCGACGCCTACGTCGCCGAGGCTCAACCACTTTGTCGATTGCCTGCGCAGCGCCTCAGCCCTTGGCCAGCGGCGAGATGCGCGAGCGGCGCTGGCGATTGCGCGCGCCTGCATCGAGTCCTATGAGCAAGGTCAGGCGGTGACCCTGTGATCCCGTTCAAGCTGGCGATCAGTGCCGAGATGGTATTTCTCGACCGGCCCTTCGTCGAACGCGTCAACGCATTCGCACGCTGGGTTTTTGCGCCGAAATCTGGGGCTGGACCGACAAGGACATCAACGCCCTCGCCGCCACTGGCGCCGATTTCCCCTCGATGACCGGCTATATCAGCGGCACCCTCACCGACCCCGACGGCATCCGCCGCTTGCTCGACAGCGCCCGCGAATCCTTCAGCGTTGCCGAGCGGCTCAACTGCCCCAGCCTCAACCTGCACGGCACCGGCCTGCGACGACGGCCTGCCGGTGCAGCCCTCCGGCCACGACCACCGGACGCATGTGGTTGAGCGCCTGCAAGACCCTGGAGAAAATCGCGCGACTGGGGGAAGACGCCGGCCGCGTATTCCTGCTGGAAAACCTCAACACCGCGGTCGACCACCCCGGCACCCCGTTCGCCCGCGCCGACGACACCCTGGCGTTGATCGAAGCCGTGGGCAGCCCGCACCTGAAAATGAACCTGGACCTGTACCACGCGCAGATCGGCGAGGAAACCTCATCGAACTGATCCAGCGCGCGGGCCATGCCATTGGTGAAATCCAGGTGGCCGATGTACCGGGGCGCAAGAACCCGGTACCGGCGAAATCCATTACCCGACCATCGCCAGGGCCTTGCATCGCATCGGCTACAACGGCGTGGTCGGCCTGGAAGGCTGGGCCAGTGGCGACAGCGAACTGGCCCTGGCGCGTTTCCGCCAAGCGTTCACCCTATAACAACAAAAGGAACACCCCCCCCCATGCCTCGCTATTCATTGCTCGTTGCCACTCTGTTACTGCTGTTCAGCCAATGGACCTTCGCCGGTTATCGCATCGGCGTCAGCATCGCCAAGGTCGACGATAACTTCATGACTTACGTGCGCACCGGCCTGGAAGCCGCCGCCAAGCAGCAGGATGTACAGATCCAGTTCGAAGATGCCCAGGGCGACGTGGTGCGCCAACTCAACCAGGTCGAGGGTTTTCTCAACCAGAAGGTCGACGCGGTGATCGTGCTGCCGGTGGACACCTCCGCCACCGCCAACATGACTCGCGCCGCAGTCGCCGCCAAGACGCCGCTGGTGTACGTCAACCGCCATCCGGATGAACGCACGCTGCCCAAGGGCGTGGTCACCGTGGCCTCCAATGACATCGAGGCCGGGCAGTTGCAGATGCGCTACCTCGCCAGCTTGGCGGCAAGGGCAGTGGCGATCATCATGGGCGACCTTGCGCAGAACGCCACCCACGACCGCACCGAAGGCGCCAAACAGGTGCTCAAGGACTTTCCGGGGATCAAAGTAGTGGAGCAGCAAAGCGCCGAATGGCAACGCAGCAAAGGCATGGACCTGACCAGCAACTGGCTGCTGGCGGGGGCGCAGTTCGATGCAATCATTGCCAACAACGACGAAATGGCCATTGGCGCGGCCATGGCCTTGCAGCGTATCCGGCAGGGCCAAGGGCGAAGTGGCGATTGTCGGTATCGATGGCCTGCCCGATGGTCTGGCGGCGGTCAAACGCGGGATGCTGGCGGCGTCGGTATTCCAGGATCCCAAGGCCCAGGCCACCCAAGCGGTGGCGTCGGCGATTAGGATGATCAAGGGTGAACCGATCGAAGCCGAAGTTTGGGTACCGTTCGAGCTGATCAAGCCCGAACAGGTGGCGGTGTTCGAGCAACGCTACAAATAAACGGGTATACACCGCTCCAAATGTCGGGAGGGGGGGCAAGCCCCCTCCACGCCGAATCTCAGTCGGTCCAGATCACTCGCGTCATGCCGCTCGGCCAACTGCTCTGAAAGCTCGCCCGACACCCGGTTAACCCGGCGCCCCCGCTGCACCGCCGGTCGCGCGTCAATCGCATCCGCCCAGCGCTGCACATGTGCGTACTCATGCACCGATAAAAATTCCGCCGCGCCATACAAGCGGCCTTTGACCAAGCCACCGTACCAAGGCCAGATGGCGATGTCGGCGATGGTGTATTCGTCACCGGCGATGTATTCGCTGACTGCCAGACGCTTGTCCAGCACATCCAACTGGCGCTTGGTCTCCATGGCAAAACGGTTGATCGGGTACTCCATCTTGCTCGGCGCATAGGCGTAGAAATGCCCGAAACCACCGCCCAGGTACGGCGCGCTACCCATCTGCCAGAACAGCCACGACAAACACTCCGCACGTGCGGCCGGTTCCTTGGAGAGAACGCGCCGAATTTCTCGGCCAGGTATTGCAGGATCGCGCCGGACTCAAACACGCGAATCGGCGTGGCGCCGCCGTGATCCATCAAGGCGGGGATCTTCGAGTTGGGGGTTGACCGCCACGAAGCCACTGCCGAACTGGTCGCCGTCGCCGATCTTGATCAGCCAGGCGTCGTATTCAGCGCCCGCGTGGCCCAGGGCGAGCAGTTCTTCGAGGAGGATGGTGACCTTCTGCCCATTGGGCGTGGCCAGGGAATAAAGTTGCAACGGGTGCTTGCCCACCGGCAGCGCCTTGTCGTGGGTGGCGCCGGCGATGGGCCGGTTGATGCTGGCGAAGGTGCCGCCGCTTTCGGTGTCCCACGTCCAGACGGCGGGAGGTACGTACTCGGTCATGCTCACTGCTCCTGAGGCGATCAACGAAGCGCTCCAGACTAAACCAAAGACTCGCCGTGCGGGAGCCCGCTGAATCAGCACCGCTCCCACACTCGGTTGCAGGGTCTGGAAAGTCGCGCGCTACACCCAGCCGCCGTCGACGATAAAATTCTGCGCCGAACACATCGCCGAGGCATCCGAGGCCAGAAACAACGCCATATTGGCGATATGTTCCGGCATGACACCGCCGGGCGTGCACTGGCTGCGGGCGATCAGCTCCTTGGCCGCATCATCTACCCACATGGCCAGTTGTTTTTCGGTCATCACCCAACCGGGCACCAGCGTATTGACGCGGATATGGTGAGGCCCCAGCTCCCGTGCCAGGCCGCGGGTCATGCCGTGCGCGGCGGCCTTGCTGGCGGCGTACACCGGGTAACCGGCGGAGGCCATCATCCAGCCGACCGAACCCAGGTTGATGATCGAGCCGCCGCCGGCGCCTTTCATCATGGGCACCACCGCCTTGGCGGCAAAAAATGCGTGCTTGAGGTTGACCGCAATCAGCTGGTCGAACATCTGCGAGTCAACGTCTTCCAAGGTATGGCGCACGTCGTTCGCCGCGTTGTTGACCAACA
This sequence comes from Pseudomonas sp. S3_A03, assembly GCF_054668275.1. NCBI lineage: Bacteria > Pseudomonadati > Pseudomonadota > Gammaproteobacteria > Pseudomonadales > Pseudomonadaceae > Pseudomonas > Pseudomonas sp. S3_A03. The sequence goes on along the minus strand of NZ_CP162753.1, from coordinate 543,842 downwards.
CCGTGATCGGCCCCAGCGACTGCTCAAACCGCGTGATTGCCGCCCGAAAGCCAATTTCGTCGGTGATGTCGCAGCATACGAATTCCACCGTACGCCCCTGTGAACTCAAGAGCGCCGCCAGGCGTTCGCCCTGGCTCTGTGCGCGGTCCACAAAGGCCACCTTGGCGCCTTGCGCGGCAAAGGCGCGCACCATGAATTCACCGATACCCGAGGCGCCCCCGGAGATCAGTACGGTCTTGCCTTCAAGGTCGGGATAAACAGCCTGTGCAGTACTCATATAACGGTGCCTCGATCAATTAGTCTTATTTTATTTTACGAAATCGGCGTTTAAGGCTATAAATTCGCTGTCACACCGACAAAATATCGCTATTAGTAGAACTATTCCACTCAAAACAACAAAAGGAAGTTCGACCATGAAGCACCCTCGATACCTGCTCTCGGGCCTTGCCATGTCCATGCTGATCGCCAGCGGCAGCGCCCAGGCGGCAGGGCTCAGCAGCGAGCACAAGCCTTTCGGTAAAACCAACGACGGCACGCCCGTCGAACAGTACATCTTGCGCAACAGCCATGGCATGCAAGCCACCGTCATCACCTACGGCGGCGTACTGCAGTCGCTGAAGGTGCCGGACAAACACGGCAAGGTCGACGATGTGGTACTCGGCTTCGACGACGTACAGGGCTACCAGGCCGGTACGGCGTTTTTCGGCGCGACCATCGGGCGCTTCGGCAATCGCCTGGCTGGCGGCGCCTTTGAGCTCGACGGCAAACGCTTCCAGGTGCCGCTCAACGACGGCCCCAACGCATTGCATGGCGGCGCGCAGGGCTTCGACAAGCATGTATGGAAAGCCGAGCCGGTCAAGGGCAAGGACTCGGTTGGGGTCACCCTCACCTACCTGTCCAAGGACGGTGAGATGGGCTTCCCCGGCAACCTGAAAACCGAGGTCACCTACAGCCTCAACGACAAGAACGAACTGCACATCGACTACAAGGCCACCACCGACAAACCCACGGTGCTCAACCTGACCAACCACAGCTACTTCAACCTGGCCGGCGCGGGCAATGGCGACATCCTCAAACAGGTTGCCACCTTGCATGCCAGTCACTACACGCCGGTCAATGCGACGCTGATTCCTACCGGCGAACTCGCCCCCGTCAAGGGCACGCCGATGGATTTCCTCAAGCCCACGCCGATCGGCCAGCACATCAAGGACGATCATCCGCAGCTCAAATTCGCCGAACCGAAGCAAGGCGGGTTTGACTTCAACTGGGCGCTGGACACCAAGGGCGACGTGAAAAAGCTGGCCGCCGAAGTGCATGACCCGGAGTCTGGCCGGCGCTTGCAGCTCTACACCAGTGAGCCGGGGGTGCAGTTCTATACCAGCAACTTCCTCGATGGTTCGGTGAAGGGCAAAGCAGGCAAGACTTACCTGCACTGGAGTGGGTTTACGCTGGAGACCCAGCACTATCCGGATGCGCCTAACCAGCCGAGCTTTGCATCAACTCGCTTGAACCCAGGGCAGACCTACACCCAGAACACCGTCTTCAAGTTCAGCGCCGAGTAAAACTGTGGGAGGGGGGCTTGCTCCCTCCCACCTTTGCCCTCACAGGGCTTTTGATCAGCGTTGTTTCATACGGTCGATGACCACCGCCAGCAACAGGATCGAACCACGGATCACGTACTGATAGAACGTGTCGATGTTCTTCAGGTTCATCGCGTTCTCGATGATCGCCAGGATCAGTACCCCGGCAATCACATGGCGGATCATGCCGACCCCGCCGCTCAACGACACACCGCCCAGCACGCACGCCGAGATCACCGTCAGCTCGAAGCCCTGGCCGATCATCGGCTGGCCCGAGGTCATGCGCGACGCGAGGATCACCCCGGCCAGCGCGCCGATCAGACCGTGCACGGCAAAGATCAGGATCTTGGTGCGATCAACGTTGACCCCCGCCAGCAATGCTGCTTCCGGGTTGCCGCCGATGGCCATGGTGTTGCGCCCGTAGGTCGTGTAGTTGAGCAGCCAACCGAAGAACAGGAAGCACAGGATGGTGATCAGGATCGGCACCGGCACGCCGAACAACTGGCCGTTGCCGAAGATGAAGAACTGGTCCTGGGACACGCCCACTGCCTTGCCGTCGGCAAAAATGTAAGCCAGGCCGCGCACGATCTGCATGGTCGCCAGGGTGGTGATCAGCGCATTGACCCGCAGCTTGGCAATGACGATGCCGTTGATCAACCCGACGATCAGGCCCATCCCCAGCGCCGCGCCGATGCCGAGCATGACGCTGTCGGTATCGCGCATGACAATGGCCGCGACCACGCCGGCGCAGGCGATCACCGAGCCCACCGACAAGTCGAAATGCCCCGATGCCAGGCAAAACAGCATGGTGCACGCCGCGATGCCCACGGTGGACACCGCCAGGCCCAGCCCGCGCATGTTCAGCGGCGAAAGGAAGTTATCGATCAGCAAGGCGCACAGCACAAAAATGCCCACCGCCGCCAGCAGCATCGCCCAGTTGTCGAGCAGCGCGCGCATATCCAGGGGTTTGCGTGCGGTTGGCAACGCGTTGTTTTGAGTGGTCATGGTCTTCTCTCAGTTCGTCACGCGGCGCGGCAAGGCCAGCTGCAGCAGGTTGGATTCAGTGGCGTGCGCGCGCAGTTGTTCGCCGCGCATGGCGCCTTCGCACAGCACCAGGATGCGGTCGGAAATGCCCATGACTTCCATCAGGTCGCTGGACACCACGATCACCGCGATGCCTTGGGCTGCGAGGTTGTGAATGATCTGGTAGATCTCGGCCTTGGCGCCGATATCGATGCCCCGCGTCGGTTCATCGAGCAGCAGCACTTTCATCGGCATCGACAGCCAGCGGCCGAGAATGGCCTTCTGCTGGTTGCCGCCGGAGAGGTACATGATTTTCTGCGCGGCGTTCGGGGTCTTGACCTTCATGGCCTTGATTTGATGCTCGGCGTTGCCCTTCTCCCAACCGTCGCGCAGCAGCCAGCCGAAGGTGGAATGGGCGCCCCGCGCGCTGATGTTGATGTTCTCGGCCACGCTCGACAGCGGAATGATGCCTTCCTTTTTACGGTCTTCCGGGCACAGCAAGACACCGGCGGCAATGGCGTCGCGGGGCGAGCGCAACTGCAACGGCTCGCCACAGAGTTGCAGGCTGCCGGCACTCGCGCGTTCCAGGCCGCTGAGCAGGCGGAACAGCTCGGTGCGCCCTGCCCCCACCAGCCCGAACAGGCCAAGGATCTCGCCTTTGCGCACCGCGAAACTCACCGGCTCACGCAGGCCAGGGCCGAGCAAGCCGTCGACCTTGAGCGCTACCTCGCCATGCTCGCGCGGGCGGTAATCGTAGATGTCCTGAATGTCGCGACCGACCATGCAGGTCACCAACTGGTCGTGGGTCAGCGTGCTCATGTCATCGAAGGTGCGCACGTAACGGCCGTCCTTGAACACCGTCACCGCGTTGCAGATGCGGAAGACTTCTTCCATGCGGTGCGACACATACAGCACCACTTTGCCCTCGTCGCGCAGGCGCGTGATGATCGCCATCAAACGGTCGATCTCGCGCGCCGAGAGGCTGCTGGTGGGTTCGTCGAAGGCGATCACATGGGCGCCACGGGACAGCGCCTTGGCGATTTCCACCAATTGGCGCTGGCCCAGGGACAAGCGCCCGAGCTTCTCGTCCGGGTCGATTTCATCGGCCAGGCCCTTGAGCAGGCCAGGGCCTGCTTGCGCAGCAGGCCCCGGTTGACCACGCCGAAACGCGTCGGCAAATGCCCCAGGAACAGGTTCTCGGCCACGCTCATTTCCGGCACCAGGTGCAACTCCTGGTGGATCACCGCCACGCCGCTGGCGATGCTGTCGGCGGCGCACTTGAAGGCCATGGTCTGCTCGCCGATCTGCAGCGTGCCGCTGCTGGGGATATAGGCACCGCCCAATATCTTCAGCAGCGTCGACTTGCCGGCGCCGTTTTCGCCCATCAAGGCGTGCACCTGCCCTGGGTGGGCGGTGAAACAGATGCCGTCCAGCGCCTTGACGCCGGGAAAGGTTTTGCCGATGCCGTCAAACCGCAGGGCCGCAGCAGTCATTTCCACAGCCCGATTTTGGTCAGTTCTTCCTTGAAGTTCTCGCGGGTGATCAGGGTCACTTCGTCCATGGCGGTGTACTTAGGCGGCTCGGTGCCTTTGGTCACCCACTCGTACATCATCTCGGCGGTTTTGTAGCCTTCGATGTGCGGGCTGGGCAGCATCGAGCCGAAGAAGCCGCTGTTGGCTTTCTTCAGTTCGCCGATGGCGTCGGTGCCGTTGATACCGATGCCGATCACGTTGGCGGCGGCAAAACCGGCGCTTTCAGTGGCGCGCACGCCACCGAGCACGGTGTTGTCGTTCATGCCGCCGATGATCAGGTTTTTCGCGCCACGGGGCAGTTTGACCAGGGCCGAGTTGGTGGCGTCCATGCTGCCGGGAACGTCGAGGGTTTTCAGCGGGGCGGTGAGGATGTGGTCCTTGGGAATACCGGCCTCTTCCAGGGATTTGATCGAGCCGTCGGTGCGCTTCTTGCCAGTGTCGAGTTCATTGAAGGTGTTGACCACGGCATAGGTCTCCTTCCAGTCCCACCCGCGTTTTTTCGCTTCGGCGGCCATCGCGGCGCCCTGTTTCTGGCCCACTTCGAAAGCGGCCATGCCCAGGTACGGCACGTCTTCCATGAAATTACCCTTGGCATCGACGAAACGGTCGTCCACCGCCATGACTTTCATGTCGTTGAGCTTGGCCTTGGCCACGATGGCCGGGCCCAGGGACACGTCCGGCGGGCAGATCACAAAGCCCTTGGCGCCGTTGGCGGCCAGGCTGTCGATGGCCGAGAGGGTTTTTTCGCCATCGGGCACGGCGATTTTGATGAGTTTGAACCCCTTGTCCTGAGCGGCTTTTTCGGCAAAGGCCCATTCGGTCTGGAACCACGGCTCCTCGGCCTGCTTGACCAGGAAACCGATCTTCACTTCTTCAGCGGATGCGAGGCTGCTGAGGCTGCTTAAAGCAACGGCGGCAGCAAGGACGCGTAGAGCCTTTTTCATGAACGACACCTCTTGTTGTTGTTTTTCGAGTTTTTGGAGTTAACCGGCAAAGCGATGGCAAGGCTTGCCGGGTACATCAACATCAATGGCCAGCACGGCACCGTCCAAGGGGTGAGCCAAGGGGCTGGCCGCGCTGGTGATAAACAGGGTGGTGAGGTTGGGCCCACCGAACACGCAACTGGTGGGGCGGCTGACCGGCAGTTCGATGATGCGATCCACCTCGCCCGCAGGCGTCAGGCGCAGCAGGCAACTGCCATCCCAGCGGGCGTTCCAGATAAAGCCCTCGGCGTCCATGGCCGAGCCATCCGGGCCGCCGCGCGTGTGCGGCCCAAACCACACCCGTGGCGGTGCGAGCTGGCCATCGGCGTGGATCGAATACTGATAGAGCGTGCCGTCCAGGCTGTCACCGAAATGCACCTGGCTGCCCTCCTCGTTCCACAGCAAGGTGTTGGGAATGCCCAGGCCTTGCAGCAACGGCGTGACCCGCGCATCGGCATCGATACGGAACAGGCCGCCGGAGCGCCGGGTAATCGGCAGGTCTTCACCCTCCTCGCCAATGTTGTTCTGCATGGTGCCCAGCCACAGGCGCCCCTGGGCATCGCAGCGTGCTTCATTGCCACGGTTGCCCGGTTGCGGGTCGGCCACGCAGAGCAGGGTCAAGGCTTCGGTCGCCAGGTCCAGCCGATAGACGCCGCTGCTCAGGGTCACCAGTGCATCGCCGCGTTCACACGGGATAAACGCCGAGACATGCTCGGGCAACTGCCAGATGCGCAATTGCCCGCCCATCAGGCGCAGCGCTTGTTTACCGGCGATATTGACCCAATACAGCGCCTGGGTCGGCACGTCCCAGAACGGCCCTTCGCCCAACTGTGCACGGTGTGCAGTGACCGCATTCCACAACATGAAACCTCCGGGTTCCTTACAGCGACTCGCGCGATGGCGTGCCGTCCACCAGGCGCTGGATACGCAGCGGGTTGGCGTTTTTCAACGCGTCGGGCAGCAGGCTATCAGGGTAATTCTGGAAGCACACCGGACGCAGGAACCGGTCGATGGCCAAGGTGCCGACCGAGGTGCCACGGGCATCGGACGTCGCCGGGTACGGGCCGCCATGCACCATCGAATCGCACACTTCGACGCCGGTCGGGTAGCCGTTGAGCAGGATGCGCCCGACTTTCTGCTCCAGCAGCGGCGTGAGTTCGGCGAACTGTTGAAAGTCCGCCGGCTCGCCGATGACCGTCGCGGTGAGCTGACCGTGCAGGCCGTGCAAGGCGGCGCTCAGTTGAGCCTGGTCGGCCACTTCGACAAACACCGTGGTGGGGCCGAACACTTCTTCCTGCAGAGCCTCATCGCCGTTGATCAGCAAGCTGACATCGGCTTTGAACAGTTGTGGCTGCGCCTGGTTGCCGGACTGGGCATTGCCCGCCAGGTGCTGGATGCCAGGGTGCGCCAGCAGTTTTGCCAGGCCCTTGCCGTAGCTGCTCAAGGTGCCGGCGTTGAGCATGGTCTGCGCCGGTTGCGCGCCAATCAGTTGCGCCACCTGTTGGGTGAACGCGGTGAATGCCGGCGAGGCGATGCCGATCACCAGGCCTGGGTTAGTGCAGAACTGACCGCAGCCTTGCACCACCGAAGCGGTCAGGTCGCGGGCGACGGTTTCGGCGCGGGCGTGCAGGGCCTGGGGCAACACGATCACCGGGTTGATGCTCGACATCTCGGCAAACACCGGGATCGGCTGCGGGCGTGCCGCCGCCATATCGCACAGGGCACGACCGCCTTTGAGCGAACCGGTAAAGCCCACTGCCTGGATCGCCGGGTGCTTGACCAGCGCCTCACCGACGCCGCCACCGAAGATCATATTGAACACGCCGGCCGGCATCTCGGTGGCTTCTGCCGCGCGGATGATCGCATTGGCGACCTGTTCCGCCGTGGCCATATGGCCGCTGTGCGCCTTGAAGACCACCGGGCAACCGGCCGCCAGCGCAGCGGCGGTGTCGCCGCCGGCGGTGGAAAACGCCAGGGGGAAGTTGCTGGCCCCGAACACGGCGACCGGGCCGAGGCCGATGCGGTATTGGCGCAGGTCCGGGCGCGGCAGTGGCTGACGATCCGGCAGCGCCCTGTCGATACGCGCACCGTAGAAATCACCGCGACGCAGCACCGTGGCAAACAAACGCATCTGGCCGCTGGTGCGCCCGCGCTCGCCTTTGATACGCGCAGCCGGCAGTGCGGTCTCGCGGCACACCAGCTCGACAAAATTGTCGCTCAGCGCATCCAGCTCATCGGCGATGGCGTCCAGGAACTGCGCGCGGCGCGCGGCACTCAGGGCGCGATAGGCCGGGTAAGCCTGCGCGGCGGCCTGGGCGGCGGCGTCGACTTCCTGCGCGGTGGCCTGGTAGAAATCCTGGGGCAAGGCTTGGCCCGTGGTGGCATCGACGCTTTGCAGCTTGACGCTACCGTTGGCGCTGCGCTGGCCGCCGATGAAATTGTGGCCGAGGAACTGGGTCATGGTGGTCTCCTTTAAAGGGTGATGACGTTGCCGGGTTCGAATGCCGCATCAACGCTGCCGACACTGTTGACCAGCGGCGCGCCGAACTCGGCCTGGCTGATCTCGAACACGTCGCCCGGCTGGGTACGTATACCGTCGGCAAATGACAGCGTGGCGGTGCCGAAAAAGTGGATGTGCACATCGCCCGGCTTGAGGAACTGGCTGTATTTGAAGTGGTGGTATTCGAGATTTTCCAGGCTGTGGCACATATTGGCCTCGCCGCTGAGGAATTCGTTCCGCCAGATTTCCTCGCCGTTGCGCAGGATACGGCTGGTGCCGGCCAGGTGCGACGGCAGTTCGCCCACGCGCAGTTCCGGACCATAGCTGCAACTGCGCAGTTTGGAATGAGCCAGGTACAAGTAGTTCTTGCGCTCCATCACGTGGTCGGAAAACTCGTTGCCCACCGCAAAGCCCAGGCGATAGGGCTTGGCGTCGTGACCGATCACATAGAGGCCGCCGATCTCCGGCTCTTCACCGGCGTCTTCGGCAAATGGCGGCACCGGGAACGCTTGGCCGGGACGCACGACGATGCTGCCGTCGCCCTTGTAGAACCACTCCGGTTGCACACCGGCCTGGCCGGCGGCGGGTTTGCCACCCTCCACGCCCCATTTGAAGATGCGCATGGTGTCGGTCATGGCGCTGTCGTCGCCGGCCTGCTGGTGCATCTTGTCCCGCGCCGAGGCACTGCCCAGATGGGTGAGGCCGGTGCCGCTGATCAGCATATGAGCGGGGTCCGGATGGTCCAGCGGCGGCAGAATTTTCTGCTCGGCCAGCAAGGCTGCGTAGTCATGGCTGGCGCCCAACCCGAGGCTTTCGACCTGCTGTTGCAGCTTGATGCCCGCTTCGATGGCGGCCAGCGCCAGTTCACGCACGCTTTGCGCACCCAGCACTTCGCGCAATTGGCTGCCGTCTACGACGCCGACACGACGCTGGCCATTATTGAGTTCGAACTGCACTAAACGCATGAAGGTTCTCCAAAAATTAAGTACGTGTGGCGCCACGGGCGCTGGCGGCGAATTGGTCGGCCGGCAGTACATGCTTGCGCTCAAGCACGCGATAGACCACGCCGGTCAGCACCAGCCCGAACACCATCACCGTCGACAGAAAGTACAGGCCCGAGGCCAGATTGCCGGTGTATTCCTTGAGCGCGCCGATCACGAACGGACCGATATAACCGCCGAGGTTGCCCACCGAGTTGATCAACGCAATGCCCGCCGCCGCACTGGCGCCGGCGAAGAAACGCCCCGGCAAGGTCCAGAACACCGCCGTGCAGGAAAACAGCGCGAACGCCGCCAGGCACAGCGCCGCCATTTGCAGCACCGGCGCGCTCAGCCAGGCGCTGCAGAACAGCCCGATGGCGCCCAGCACATAGAGCACGGCGAGGTGGCCGTAGCGGTCGTTCAAACGGTCGGAACTGCGCGGGATGATCAGCAGGCCAATGATGCCGAAGATGTACGGCACGGCGGAGATGAAACCGGTGGTGAGGTCGCTGCCGCCGAACTGCTTGATCAGGGTCGGCAACCACAGGCCCAGGCCGTAGATGCTCAGGGTCACCGGCAGGTAAAACAGCGCCAGCAACAGCACGCGCTTGTCTTTGAGCGCATGCAACGGGTTGCCGTGGCGGGTCTGGCCGTAGGCTTGCAGGTCTTTGTTCAGCTCACCAGTCAACCAGGCCTTTTCGGCGTCGTTCATCCACTTGACTTGTTTCGGGCCGTCCGGCAGGTAACGCAGCACCGGCCAGGTCAGCAGGATCGCCGGCGTACCGATCACGATGAACAGCCACTGCCAGCCGTGCAGGCCGAAGATGCCGTCCATGCCCAGCAGGCCGCCCGAGACGGGGCCGGTGATCATCATCGCGATCGGCTGGGAGAGAATAAACAGCCCCAGGATTTTGCCGCGATGGCGCACCGGGAACCATTGGGTGATGTAGTACAGCACGCCCGGAAAGAACCCGGCTTCAGCCGCGCCGAGCAAAAAGCGCATCACATAGAAGCTGTGCGGCCCCTGCACAAAGGCCATGCCGATGGTAATGGCGCCCCAGGTGATCATGATGCGCGCGAACCAGCGCCGCGCGCCGAAGCGGTCGAGCATCAGGTTGCTGGGGATCTCGAACAGGAAATAACCAATGAAGAACAACCCCGCGCCCAGGCCGTAGGCCGCGTCCCCGATGCCGACGTCGGCACCCATGTGCAACTTGGCGAAGCCCACGGCGGAACGGTCCACGTAGGCAATCAAGTACAGCAGGATCAGGAAGGGAATCAGTTTCAGCGTGATGCGCCGGATAAGCCGCAATTCCTCGCTCATGGGGGTCGATCTCCGATTGTTGTTCTTATAGGAATCGGGAACGCCTCTCGCGGAAATCCGCCAGGGTCGTGCCTCAGTTGAGATCGACTATATAGTAGTACTATTTGCGAAACAACTCTTCCAAATGGAAGAATTTGCGCTTATGTTTAGCCGCAGAGAGAACATATAGTCATACAATAAGAGAATCGATCATGTCTGATAAAAAGCCCGGCCTACGCTCCGCCCAGTGGTTTGGTACCGCCGACAAGAACGGCTTCATGTACCGCAGCTGGATGAAGAACCAGGGCATTGCCGATCACCAGTTCCATGGCAAGCCGATCATCGGCATCTGCAACACGTGGTCGGAGCTGACCCCGTGCAACGCGCATTTCCGCCAGATTGCCGAGCACGTCAAACGCGGCGTGATCGAGGCCGGCGGTTTTCCGGTGGAATTCCCGGTGTTCTCCAACGGCGAATCCAACCTGCGCCCCACCGCCATGCTGACGCGTAACCTGGCGAGCATGGATGTGGAAGAGGCCATTCGCGGCAACCCGATCGATGGCGTGGTACTGCTGACCGGCTGCGACAAGACCACCCCGGCCCTGCTGATGGGCGCCGCCAGTTGCGACGTGCCGGCGATTGTGGTCACCGGCGGGCCGATGCTCAATGGCAAGCACAAGGGCCAGGACATCGGCTCGGGCACCGTGGTGTGGCAGCTCAGCGAACAAGTGAAGGCCGGCACCATTACCCTGGATGATTTCCTTGCGGCAGAGGGCGGCATGTCGCGCTCGGCGGGCACCTGCAACACCATGGGCACCGCGTCGACCATGGCCTGCATGGCCGAGGCGCTCGGCACCTCGTTGCCGCACAACGCGGCGATCCCGGCGGTGGATGCGCGGCGTTATGTGTTGGCGCACATGTCCGGCATGCGCGCGGTGGAGATGGTGCGCGAAGACTTGAAGCTGTCGGAGATCCTGACTAAAGAAGCGTTTGAAAACGCGATTCGCGTGAACGCCGCCATCGGCGGTTCGACCAACGCGGTGATCCATTTGAAAGCCATCGCCGGGCGCATCGGCGTGGAATTGGACCTGGACGATTGGACCCGCATCGGCCGCGGCATGCCCACCATCGTCGACCTGCAGCCGTCGGGGCGTTTCCTGATGGAAGAGTTCTACTACGCCGGCGGCCTGCCCGCCGTGCTGCGCCGCCTCGGCGAAGCCAACCTGATCCCGCACCCGAACGCCTTGACCGTCAACGGCAAGACCCTGGGCGAGAACACCAAGGACTCGCCGATCTACGGCCAGGACGAAGTGATCCGCACCCTCGACAACCCGATTCGCGCCGACGGCGGCATTTGTGTGCTGCGCGGCAACCTGGCCCCACTGGGTGCAGTGCTCAAGCCGTCGGCGGCCAGCCCTGAGCTGATGCAGCATCGTGGCCGCGCGGTGGTGTTCGAGAACTTCGACATGTACAAGGCACGCATCAACGACCCGGAGCTGGACGTGGACGCCAACTCGATCCTGGTCATGAAAAACTGCGGGCCCAAGGGTTACCCGGGCATGGCTGAAGTCGGCAACATGGGCCTGCCGGCCAAGCTGCTGGCCCAGGGCGTGACCGATATGGTGCGCATCTCCGATGCACGCATGAGCGGCACGGCATACGGCACCGTGGTGTTGCACGTGGCACCGGAAGCCGCCGCGGGTGGGCCGTTGGCCACGGTCAAGGAAGGCGACTGGATCGAGCTGGACTGCGCCAATGGCCGCTTGCACCTGGACATCCCCGACGCAGAGCTGGCGGCGCGCATGGCTGACCTGGCGCCACCGCAGAACCTGATCGTCGGCGGCTACCGCCAGCTGTACATCGACCATGTGCTGCAGGCCGACCAGGGCTGCGACTTTGACTTCCTGGTAGGGTGCCGTGGGGCTGAAGTCCCGCGTCATTCCCACTAATTGGGATGCTATGATGCCGCGAATTTAAGCCAGAGCATCCCGCCCGTTATGGATCACCAGCCGCCCAAGCCGCGCAAGAGCATGCATGCCCAGATCGTTCAGGACTTGGGCATGCACATCGTTTCCGGTCGCTTCAAGCCCGAAGAAAGGCTGCCCATGGAGGCCACGCTCTGCGAGGAGTACAAGGTCAGCCGCTCGGTGCTGCGTGAAGCCACGCGAGTGCTCAGCGCCAAGGGCCTGGTGTATTCCAAGCCCAGGGTGGGCGCGGTGGTGCGGCCGCGCTTGAAGTGGCACTTGCTCGACCCGGACGTGCTGTCCTGGCTGATGCAGTCCACGCCCCATAGCGAGTTCTTCAATACCCTGGCGGGTGTGCGGCGCATCCTCGAACCGGAAATCGCCGCCATGGCCGCGACCACGGCCACCGATGAAGACATCGCCATTATCGAGAAGGCCTACTGCGGCATGGAAACCGCGAAGACCCACGAAGACCTGCTACAGGCCGACCTGGACTTCCACCGCGCTATCGCCGACGCCACGCGCAACGATCTGCTCGCGTACATGTGCAACATGCTGTCGTTGCCGCTGCGCGAATCGATCAACATCACCAACCGGCGCCCGGACATTCAGGGCTTGAGCCTGCCCCGGCACAAGGCGATCCTCACCGCGATCCAAAACCGCGACGCACTGGGCGCGCGGCATGCCTCGCTGGTGCAGTTGGATGACACGCGAGTGGCGCTGGATACGGTGATGAATGTGTTGACGCCGCTTTAAAGCCACTGGAGAGCCAAATGTGGGAGGAGGCTTGCTCCCTCCCATATTTGGAGTTTCACCTATCTTGAGAGCGTGGGCCTGCCCACACGTCCCGCAAGCGCTTTAACGCAAGCCGTAGGCGTGAATGCCGACGTCGTAAAGGTGACTTTGCCTGGCCCAGAACACGCGGTCGCTGGCGCCGTCGAAGCCGCGGATGCCGTGTTCAGCACCGTCCAGCGCCAGACGTCTCCACGACTGGCCCCAGTTCGTGGAATAGAACACCGCCCCCGACGAGATGCTCGCCTTGCCCCACCAGTACAGCCAGCGCGGGGGTTGATGTTGGCTGTAGGTGCTGATCATCAGGCTGTTGCGCCCCACCCACAGTTTTTGGGCCACGGTGCTGGCGGCCAATGGCGAGAACACATTGGGCACCTCGCCCAAAGGTTGCCAGGCCAGGGTGGTGGTGTTCATTTCAGCGACCACGGCCTGCCCATCCGGGCCATGGTCGATCAGGCCAAGCACACGCCCCGCGCCATTGTTGGCAAGGTCGGTGATGTACAGGTCGTCTTCACGCTGGGCAGTGCCCGTCTGCCATTGCCCGTCCACGCGCGTCAGTTCCACGCGCGTGGTGACGCTGACGCTCACATTGCCACCCTTGTCATCGGGGGCGACGCCCCAGAAGCGCTGGGACACCCAGATGTAGGCGCGTCGGGCATCCAGTTGCAGCACGTGGGTCACCTGATCGTTCGAGTCGTGCCACTGCTTGATATCCGGGCGTTTGCGGCTCACGTATTCACGCCCTACCACCAGCGGGTGTGGCGTCGCGATCAACGTACTGTGCAGGCCGCCATCGGCGGAGTAATACACCCCGGTCGATACACGGTTGGATTCATCCTCCATCTCATCGGGGAAGCTCCAGGCCCAGACCTCGTCCTTGCTGTAAAAGTACGGATCGAGCAGCATCAGCGCGCCCCCTATCGCGGGGAATAGTTCGCCGGCCAACAAGGTCCAGGTCTTGCCTTGGTCATCACTGGTGAACACCACCTGGCCATCGGCCCCGTTGGGCCGCTTGAGGTCGGTGAGCAGCAACACGCGCGCGCCATCGGCACTGGCCACCAGGGATGCGGCGCCGCTGAGCTGGGCCACTTGCTTGAACTGGCCGTCAGCCTCCAGCCGCGACACGATGGTGGTCTGGGGCTTGCTGCGCGAGAAATAGCCGAAATAGGTGTTTTGCTCTTGCGGCGCCTTCGGCGCCTTGCCGTAGAGCTGCTCGGTCAGGTTTACCGGCCCGGCGGACGGTTCGAAGGTGTGATATTCGTCGTCTACCAGCCCCACCAACCATGTGCCTTGAGCCGTCACCACCACGCCGGTTCCCGACTCGCCAAAATCACGTGGCGTCAGGCCCTGCAAGCCCCCCACCCCCCCCCCCCGCCTGCTGATCCAGGCTGGCGCCGCCGATTTCCAGCTTGGGGCCGGTGATAATCCACATGTACCACAGCGCAGCGCCGACCAGCAGCGCGACGACCAGGCGGGGGATAAGGATTGAACGAGGCATGGGATGTCCATCTCCGGGAAAATGGGCACGGTTTTCTCATCTATCGGGCAAGCGGTAAACGCTTATTTGAGGGAACGCGGGGTTTTCTGCCGAGACTGTGAGGTGGCGTGCAAACACCCGCGGATGATGCACGCCACCAGGCAGAATTACAGGGAGTAGGAGATACCCACCTGCACCGTGCGCGGCGCGCCGGGATAGGCGTAGATATTGCCGAAGGCGCCTTCTTCGTATTCACGATTGAACAGGTTCTTCACGTCCAGGTTCAGGCGTACTTGCTCGTTGACTTTGTAGTAGCTGAGGAGGTCGACGACGGTGTAGGCGTCCATGGAAAACGCCGTGTTGGCGGTCTGGCCCGCACGCTGGTCGACGTATTTGCCGCCGGCACCCAGGCCCAGGCCCTTGAGGGCGCCGTCCTGGAACTCATACACGTTGAGCAGGCTGAAGCTGTTGCGCGGGATGTTCAGCAGGCGCGTACCGGATCGGATCGCATTGTCCTTGGTGACCTCGGCGTCCACATAGGCATAGCCACCGATCACACGCCACTCAGGGGTGAGATTGCCGGCAACGTTCAGGTCGAACCCTCGGCTGCGCACTTCACCCGCCGCGACGCTGAAGGTGCTGATCACCGGATCGGTGGTGAGTACGTTCTTTTTCTCGATCTGATAGATCGCCGCGTCGACGCTCAGTTGGCGATCCAGAGCTTCCCACTTGATGCCCATCTCGTAGGATTTGCCCTTTTCCGGCTCGAAGCCACCGCCTTCGCGCGCAGCACCAGTGTTGGGCTTGAACGAGCGTGCGGCATCGGCATAGACCGCCACGGTATCGGTGAGGTCATAGATCACCCCCACGCGTGGGGTGACGGCGTTTTCTGCGGTCTGAAAAGGGTTCACGCCGGGCACATAACTTTCGTAGTCATGCTCAAACCGTTCAAAACGCGCGCCAGCCAGGACTTTCAAGCGTTCAGTCAGGGCCACCTGGTCCTGCACGAAGGCCGCGTAGGTCTTGAGGTTTTCCTTATCGTGGGTCGGCGTACGGGTCAGTGCCGGGCGTGGCTGACCATAGACCGGGTTGAAAATATCGATCGGAAAAGTTCCGGCTGCAAGGCTGGAGCGCTGGATGATTGACTTGTAGTCGTAGTCTTCGTATTCGACGCCAGTGAGCAGCGTGTGCTCCAGCCCACCGGTGGAGAAGTGCCCCGTCAGATTGAGTTGGTAGTCCTTGTCGGTCCACTCCAACTTGCGATAGTTGAAGTTGCGCTGAAGGGTACGCCCATCGGCGCCCAGGCTATTGGCGTTGTTAGCCTCTACGCCATTGCCTTTCATGGTGCCGTCCAACCATTGGAAGCCACCGCCCAGGGTCCAGTTGTCGTTGAGCATGTGCTCAAAGCGCAACTGCGCCACATTGTTATCGTTGTGCAGATCACCGGCGTATTTTTCGCCCCAGAACGTGTCCCGCGACGGGGTACTGCGCTGGTTCGCGAAACGCGTCAAACCACGGTCCAGCGGGTGATTGTTGCGTATGAAATCACCCTCGAAGATCACCTTGGTCGCATCGGTGGCCTGCCAGGTGATCACCGGGGCTACGCCGTAGCGTTCGGTCTCAACGTGATCACGGAAGGTGTCGCCGCCCTCGCCCACCACGTTGAGGCGATAGGCCAGGCGGCCTTCTTCGTCCAGCGGGCCGGAGGCATCCAGGGTGCCGCGCTTCATGCCCTGGTCATTCAATTGGCTGCCAAGGGTCACAGTGCGTTCGGCCAGCGGCTGCTTGGACACCACATTGAAGGTGCCGCCGGGATCGCCACGACCGTACAGCATGGTCGCCGGGCCGCGCAGCACTTCAAGGCGTTCGATGGTATTGGCGTCGGGGGTGGCCGGATAGCCGCGGTTTACGGGGAACCCATTGCGATAAAACTCGGCTGTGGTAAAGCCACGCACGGTGAAACTGGTAAGCCCCTGCCCGCCAAAGTTGTTGGCCCGGCCCACACCGCCAGCGTAATCCAGGGCGTCTTGCAGACGGGTCGCACCGATGTCCTCGACCACGTCCTTGGACACCACGCTGATCGACTGCGGGGTTTCATGAATCGAGGTATCGGTGCGCGTCGCACTCGCTGAACGCGTGGCGTGGTAGCCCTTGACCGGCCCCTGCGCCGTCTCGTAGTCCGCGGCGCCGGTCACGTTGGTCGCTTGCAGTTCGAGGCTGGCTTTTTCGGTGGGCGAAACCTCTGCCCAGGTAAAAGGCGAAAACGCCTGAAGCACGCAGATGGAAATCAGGGTACGACGCATGGATGTTGCACCTAGTGAATGAGCCAGATGGGGCGGCAAACCTGCCAAGAATTCGCGGCGCATGGTATATCAACGCATTCTTGTTTGATATCTATTCTCATTCGTTATTTTTTGGGTATCCGCTTTGTGACGTTCTCCCGCACCCGCGCGCCATCCAGGTACACACAATCCTTGCCATTACCCTTGGCGGTGTACAGGTTGCGGTCGGCACACTTGAGGACCGCCGACATGTCGGCACCCGCCGAGAAACGCGTCATGCCTGCACTGCAAGTGTAATGATGGGGCGGCGCGACGCTGCTGCGAATCGCCTGCAACAGGCGCAGTGCGAAATCGCCGGCAGCCCAAGGGTCATCCCCCAGCACCAACACACCGAACTCTTCGCCGCCGATCCTGCCGAAACTGTGGCTGCCTGGGGTGTTTTTGAGGCTGGCGGCCATGGCGCAGAGAATCCTGTCGCCAACATCGTGGCCGAACTGATCGTTTTTCAATTTGAAACTGTCGATATCCAACATCATGAACCAGCCGCCTTCATTGGCGGCGATCAACTTGGCGAAGCTCTCCATGAAAGCGCGCCGGTTGAGGATGGAGGTCAAGTAATCAGTCTGGGCCAATTCACGAAACTCACTTTCCACCAACAACACTGAGCGCAGGTTTTTCAAGTAGGAGAAGCTCAGGATGAAACCAATCGACACCGACGATAAGCAGAAGATGAACAGATAGGTCTGCGCACCCGGGTAAAAACCCGCCGTGATGGTGGGCCACAGCACGGCCCACACCAATGCCGCGCAAAAGCAGAAAATCCGCGACGGCGATAAAGAGGATGGCGCTGCTGATGACCACTGTCACCGCGAGCGGTAAGGCAAACACCTGCAGTTCAACGTTGGCGCTGATCACGTAGGCGAAGCCGGCGCAGAGCAGCACCGCGTAGACCACGCCCAATAGAGCGCCACACCCGATAATTGACCGCCACGCGATGGCAGCCAAACACGATCAGCAAGCCCAGCGTGATCGCCATCAGGTCCAGCCCCCATATCACCGGGCTCGCCAGCAACACCCCCAACCAAGCGATGATTCCGAGCAATTCGGCCTGGGTGACTGCAGGCGATAACAAGCGCTGCATTCGCGGCCTGAGCTTCAAAATAGCCGGCATGATTTCCTTCCCTGTATTAGTTGCCTATGTACTATCGGCCTGGCTCAACTGAAGGCTGTGTAAGCACGTCGCAAACGAATACGCCATAAAGCGTCTGACCAAATAAATAAACGGCGGCAGCACTTCAAGTTGGGTCTTTGAATGAATCTTGAAATATCCCCGGTCCGCGCCCTCTTGTACCAAACGAATAACATGGGTTTTGGACACCGATAACTGCTCTGCGATTGCAAGATAGGAAGACGACCTGAAACTTGCACCCTGGTTATCCGGCGCACAGGCATCGTTATAAATCGCCAACATCAACATGTGCCCGGCATCGCGCTTTACCAGCCAATAACAGTCAGGCAGTAACAGATCGATGGTCGCGTTGTGCGTCAGCAGAACCGAAAAACCTTTGAAATAACGTGCCAGGTAAGTGCGGTCATCCAACCCCACCATTTGCGCGACAACGGACTTTTCGGGGCACATCACGCCCAGTGGCTCCACCACGGACGCGAGCATCAGCCTGATCTCCCGGCAGGCCTGGGACGAAGGCCTGAATACCCGCAAGCGGCTGTCATCGGAATGGCCCGTGACCTTCATGAACCCCAGCGCCCGGAACAACAGGAAGATCGACTCCAAACTGTTTCCCGAACAGAACCCGCGCGTCATGCAAAACTCTTTGACCTCGGAGAGTAACGGCACGGGCTTGGAGAAATAAGTGCTCAACAGCGTAAAGGACACCATCAAACGGCTGAACTTTAACGCGGTCTTGTAAAAAAACGGTCTCTTTGAATAGGGCTCCAGCAACATTATGTAATGATTGCGCACGCACGCTTCAAACTTTTCATGACGCTCAAACGCTTGCGCCGAATGCTCCATTGCCAACTTCAACGAACTGCCACACATGAGAAAGAGCCCTGATCAAACAACTTGGATTCACTGATCTCAATTGCAGTACCGGTAATGGCTTTTTGCCTTGAGCGCAATCTATCGTAATTACGCCAACGGACAGCGTCGCTACCAAAATTGTTCCGAAAATGCCTGAGTGGCTTAACCGTTTCAGTGAGCCTTCGAACCTTCCCCCCCAGCCCGGCGTCCGAGCTAAGGCACTGTTTGCTTACCGTTCACCGCGAGGTTGTCGTTTGAAAGCCGCCATCATCAAAAAATACCGTTTGATCATCAAGACCATGGGTTACGTAGGCTGGTCGCTGTTCTGGCTGCTGCTGTGGGATATCGCCGTCACGGTGGATTTCATGCTGTTTCTCAACGCCAAGGTCAACTTGCCGCTGATGCCGCTCACCTTGCTGGGTTCGGCGCTGATTGTGTTGATCAGTTTTCGCAACAGCAGTGCCTACAACCGCTGGTGGGAGGCGCGGACCTGTGGGGCGCGATGGTCAACAACTCACGTAGCTTTGCGCGCCAGGTACTGACCCTGCTGGACGACCCCGGCAGCGACGTGAACCCGACCAAATCCACCCTGCTGCGCCGCCATGTGGCCTATGTGAACTGCCTGGCCGCACACCTCAAGGGCGAGCCGTGCCCGGATGAAGTACGCGCGTTCATCCCCACCGACGAATTCGCGCGCAACGGCGCCACCAATAATTTTGCCAACGATATCCTCACCGGTTCGGCGGCGTTGTTGGCTCGCGAATACAAGGCCGGGCACCTGGACAGCATTCGCCTGGCGCGGTTGGAGTCGACGCTGGTGGACCTGTCCAACGCCCAAGGCGGCATGGAGCGTATCGCCAACACGCCCCTGCCCTACCCTTACGTGTATTTTCCACGGCTGTTTATTTCGTTGTTCTGCCTGATCGTACCGGTGGGCCTGGTGGAGTCCCTGGGCTGGTTCACGCCGTTGGCGTCGACGGTGGTGGGCTTCATGCTGTTGGCCATCGAACGCATCGGCACCGATCTGCAAAGCCCGTTTCGCTCCAGCGAACACCAGATCCAGATGGAAGCCATCTGCGAAACCATCGAAAAGAACCTGCAATCGATGCGCCGCGACGCCCTGGCCGACGACCAAATCGGCTGATCACACCTCGCGCCCTAAAGTGCGTGCCCTACCGGTCGATAAACCAAGGGTACGCATGGCCATATCCCCTCATAACAACACATGCGGCGTTCAGCACTAGCGTTTCTCCTTGCCAAAACTACAAATACCCGCAGGTGAAGTCATGAATATCAAGCAGAAGTTGACCTGGGCGTTCGCGGCAATCGCGTGCCTTCCGGTCATACTCGTGGCCGTGTTGGTAGTGCTGAATCTGCGCGAGGGGGCCCTGGCCAATTTCCTCGACAGCAGCGGTCGCGAAATACGCCAGATCGACAACGGCATGAAGCAGTTCTTCGACGGCATCAGCCAGAACGTCGATTTCGTGGCCAAGGACCCGCGCGTTGTCGCGGCCAAGGACCTCAAGAGCTACGCCGGCGCCGATGCGGCGCAAATCCCGCTGACCCAGACCAACAAAGAGCTGCTGGCGATTTTCGACCAGTTCGCCAAAAGCCATCCCACCACCGCCTACCTGTCCCTGGGCCTGAGCGACGGCGGGCTACGCCAGTTGGCCGGACGACACCAAACTGAACAACTACGACCCACGTGTGCGCCCCTGGTACAAAGCGGCCATCGCCGCCCCCGGCGCCACCGTGCGTACCGGCGCCTATACTGGGCGCCGGACGACGTGGTGTTGATTGGCACCGTACACACCGTCGCCGATGCCAGCGGCAACATCCTCGGTGTGGTCGGCCTGGATGTGTCGCTCAAGCAGCTCACCGAACTGGTGCGCAACATCAAGCTGGGCGACAGCGGCTACCTCATGCTGGTGGAAGGCAACGGCAACGTGCTGGTGGACCCCAGCGATGCCAAGCACAACTTCAAACCCCTGGCCGAGCTGGGCCCCAACTACGCCGAACTGGCCAAGCGCAGCGACGGCGTGACCCAGATCGACATCGACGGCGTGGCCTACATGGCCAACGTGGTCAGCTCAAAGACCTGGGCTGGCGCTTTATCGGCCTGATCAAGCGCGATGAAGTGATGGCCGAAGCGACCCGCCTGACCTGGCTGATCGGTGCCATCGCGGCGGTACTCGCCGTGGTCTTCGCCATCGTCGGCGCCAGCTTCGCCCGAGTGATCGTGCGGCCGATTCGCGGCGTGGCCGACGGCCTGCAAGAGATCGCCGAAGGCGAAGGCGACCTCACGCGCCAGCTCAAGGTGCAGGGCAAGGACGAGACCGCCAGCCTGGCGGGCTGGTTCAACCAGTTCCTGAGCATGATCGCGCAACTGGTGCAGCGCATCGGCAACGCATCGTCGGACCTGCAAAGTGCCGCCGCCGACACCAGCGAAGTGGCCAACAACATGAACCAGGCTGCCGGCCGCCAGCGCGAAGCGGTGGAACTGGTGAGCACTGCGTTCAACGAAATGGTCGCTACCGCCAATGAAGTGGCGCGTTCGTGCAGCGCCGCGGCAACCAGCGCCGATGAAGGCTACCGCGACGTGCACGACGGCCAACAGCACATCGGCGAAGCCACCGGCAGCGTGCTCAAGCTCAGCGAAGACCTGCAGAAATCGACCCAGACCATGCAGTTGCTGGAGCAGGACAGCCAGAACATCAACACCATCCTCGACACCATCCGTTCGATTGCCGAGCAGACCAACCTGCTGGCGCTCAACGCCGCCATCGAAGCCGCGCGCGCCGGTGACCAGGGCCGGGGTTTTGCCGTGGTCGCCGATGAAGTCCGCGCGCTGGCACGCCGCACCGCCGATTCCACCGGCGAAATCGACAGCCTGCTGGGCAACCTCGCTCGCCGCACCCAGGAAGTCACGCAGCAGATGCAAGGCAGCCTGCTGGTGTCTCACACCAGCGTGGAGCGCATCCAGCAGGCCCGCGACAGCTTCGACAAGATCCGCGGCTCGGTGGACTCGATCCGCGACCAGAACACCCAGATCGCCACCGCGGCCGAGGAACAGCACCAGGTTGCCGAAGAGATCAACCGCCACATCGCACAGATCCATGCCGATGCGCAGTTGGTGGAAGGCTTTGCGCATTCGGCGCAAACCGGCTCAGGGCCGCCTGACCGATATTTCCGGTCAGCTCAAGGGCCTGGTGGGTCGCTTCAAGTTCTAGCCGCTGTCACACCGGGGTCGCCTGCGGGGGCGTGTATTGGCTACTATAGCCACGCGTTTCCCGCCCTTTGCCCAACCACCCCGGAGCCTTAATGCCCAACCCCAAGGACACGGCCGCCGACAGCAGCGCCCCGATGATTCCCGAGCAGCGCCGTGAGCAAATCCTGCGGCAGTTGCGCAAGCATCAGGTGATGAGCGTGCACCAGTTGATGGAGATGTTCGATTGCTCGCACATGACCGTGCGCCGCGACATCGCCTTGCTGGAGCAGGAAGGCCGCGCGTACTCCGTCACCGGCGGGGTGCGTATCGCCAGCCAGTTACACAGCGAACCCAGCCATCAATCCAAAGCCGTCGTGGAACTGCCGCAAAAGCAGGCCATGGCACGGCTAGCCGCGCGGCTATTGCACGCGGACATGACGGTATACCTGGACGCCGGCACCAGCACATTGGAGATCGTCCCGTATATCAAGGCGCTGTCCGGCATGACGGTGGTGACCAATGACTTCGGGATCGTACAGGCCTTGATGGATGCGCCGCAGGTCATGGTGATCCACACCGGCGGCCAGCTGGACCACGACAATCACTCCTCGGTCGGCGGGCTGGCCGTGGCGACGCTGCGCCAGGTGGTCACGGACATTGCGTTTGTATCGACCAGTTCCTGGGATCTGCACCGGGGCATCACCACACCTTCGGCGCTGAAAGTCGAGGTCAAGCAAGTGGCCATGCAATCGGCGGCTCAAGTGGTGCTGGTGGCCAGCGGCTCCAAGTACGGCACCTTCAGCATGTACCGCATCGCCGGGCTGGAGCCGTTCGACGTAATCATCAGCGACGACGCCCTCGCCCCCGCAGCGGCCGATGGCATCCGCAAGCGTGGCATTGAATTGATGCTGCCGGGCGATCCGTCGCCGGCATGCAGCCCCGAGCAATGGCGAGGCTTGGATGGCGGTGGCAGGGCTGGCTGATGGGGTGGTTGGCACACTGCCCCCTCCCACGCGACTAGTGGGCGGCTTTCCAGTCCCGCAACCATGTCAGGCCCGCCGAGGTATCGCCCTTTGGCCGGTACTCGCAGCCCACCCAGCCGTCGTAGCCCAACCGGTCGAGCAGTTCGAACAGGAACGGGTAGTTCAACTCGCCCTGGTCGGGCTCGTGGCGGTCCGGTACGCCGGCAATCTGGATATGGCCAATCACCGTCGAAATCGCGGCGCAGTTTGGTGGCTACGTCGCCTTCGACGATCTGACAGTGGTAGCAGTCGAACTGAACCTTGAGGTTGCTTGCGCCGACTTCCCTGCAGATGGCCTGGGCCTGGTCCTGGCGATTGAGGAAAAACCCCGGCATGTCGCGCGTATTGATCGGCTCCAGCAATACCGTGACGCCGACCTTGGCCGCCGCCGCGCTGGCGTAGGCCAGGTTTTGCAGGTACACCGCGTGATGTCGCTGGCGCAGGTCTTCCGAGGGCAGCAAGCCGGCCATGACATGCACGCGGTTGTTGCCCAGCACGGCGGCGTATTCCAGGGCGCGATCAAAGCCACGGCGGAACTCGGCCTCGCGCCCCGGCAGGGTCGCGATACCCCGCTCCCCGCCGCCCAGTCACCGGGCGGCGCGTTGAACAGGGCCTGCACCAGGCCGTTGTCCCTCAGGCGCTGGCCAAGCACCTCGGCGGGGTAGTCATAGGGAAACAGGTACTCCACCGCGTCAAAACCATCGGCCCTGGCGGCACCGAAGCGGTCGAGAAACTCATGTTGCGGGTACAGCATGCTCAGGTTGGCAGCGAAACGAGGCATAGAAACTCCCGAAAATCAGACAAAAGGCCAGATCAGCAGTGTAATCACGAAACCCAGGGTACCCAGCAAGGTGGTGATGACGGTCCACGTTCGCAGCCCATCGGCCACATTGAGCCCGGCGAGTTTGGTGAAGATCCAGTAGCCGGCGTCGTTGATGTGCGACATGGCCAGCCCGCCACCGCCCATGGCCAGGCACAGCAGCGCCAGGTGATTGGGCGTCAGGTTGAGGGTGGCGATCAGCGGGCTGATGATACCGGCCGTGGTCACCAGGGCGACGGTGGTGGAGCCCTGTACCGCGCGCAACAGCATGGTCAGCAGGAAACCCAGGGCCAGCACCGGCAGCCCGGTAGTACGCAACAGGTCGGAGACCACCGCGCCGATCCCGGTGTCCACCAGCACTTTACCGAACACCCCACCGGCGCCGGCGATGAGGATCACCATGGCCACGCCCGGCAAAGCCGAGCCGATCACGTCCGACACCTGGCTGCGGCTCCAGCCCCGGCGCGAGCCCAGCAGCCAGGCGCACAACAAGGTGTCGATCAACAGCGCCACCAGGGGCGCACCGAGCACCGTCATCACCCCGCGCAGTGCCGATTCAACCGGCAGCAACGAGGTGGCCAGGGTGCCCAACAGGATCAATACGATAGGCAGCAGAATCAGGCTGACGATCAGGCCAAAGCCCGGCGCCGGGGCCGGCGGCAGCTTGGCGACGATAGCGCTGGTGGATTCTTCCAGGCCCATCGGGGCTTCGGCAACGCCGGCCTGTTGCACCGCGTTGTCGTTACCGTGGGTCCAGGCGCGCAGGTCTTCATTGGTGACATGAGGGCCGTAGACTTCGGCGCGGATGTCGTCGGTCATCGGGTAGAAGCGCCGCGTCATGCGCCCCGCCACGCGGTAACCGACGTAGCACAGCAAGGCGGTGATCGGCAGACCGAACATCAACACCCGGCCCAGGTCCGCACCCAATTGGCTGGCCGCCGCCACCGCGCCCGGATGGGGCGGCAAAAACGCATGCACCGTCAGCAGCGCCGCGCACATCGGCAACGCAAACACCAGCAACGGCTTGCGTGCCCGGCGTGCGACACCATAGGCCAGCGGCATCAGGATAATTACCCCCACTTCAAAGAACACCGGCACGCCGATGATGAACCCGGCAATGGTCAGCGCCAGCGGCGTACGGCTGTTGCCAAACCGCTCGATCAACGACTTGGCCAAGGCCTCGGCCCCGCCGGACAGCTCAATGATGCGTCCGATCATGGCGCCCAGGGCGATGATGATCGCGATATGGCCGAGGGTCTTGCCCATGCCGCCTTCGATGGTCGCCACCAGATCAGCCGGTTTCACCCCGGCGACCAGCGCTACCACGATGCTCACCAGCATCAGCGCGACAAACGGCTGGAATTTGTACTTGAGGACCAGAAACAGTAGCAGCGCGATGCCCGCGCCGGCGGTCAACATCAAAATCAATGGGCTCATTGGTAAATGTCCTGTTGTTATTGTTTTTGGGCGCAAGCGGGCCCCATCGAGCGCCGCGGGCGGTTCTCGAGTGGTGCTTGCAATGTCGGTCTACGGGTTACCAGTGCGCGCCGAACGTCTCGCGCAGTTCATCCAATGCGGCCTGGCCAAGCGGCTCGGGCCGGGGGTTGCTCATCAACCACAGGCGTGCGGTTTCTTCCAACTCTTCCAGGGCATAGCTGGCCTTGGCCACCGAGCTTTCCCACACCACCGGCCCGAGGCGTTCGAGCATCACGCCACGCACGCTGTTGGCCAGTTGCGCCACTTGCTCGGCGACGTTGGGCGAGCCGGGGCGCTGGTACGCAATCAGCGGAATGTGCCCGACTTTCATCACCTGATAAGGCGTGAGCGGCGGCAGGATATCGTCCGCCCGCCACACTCCGGCCAGGGTCAGCGCCACCAGATGCGTCGAATGGGTATGCACCACGCCGCCCACCGCCGGGTTGCGGTCATACACCTGGCGGTGCAGGGCCAGGGTTTTTGACGGCTTGTCACCCGACACCCATTCGCCGTCAAGATTGACCTTGGCAATGCACCCGGGCACCAGGCGACCCAGGCAGACATCGGTGGGGGTGATCAGCCAACCATCGTCCAGGCGCGCACTGATATTGCCGGCGCTGCCGACGGTGTAACCGCGTTGGTAAAGGCTGCGGCCCACGTCGCAGATTTCTTCGCGCAGGGCCTGCTCGTTGATGGCGCTCATTGGGCGCCTCCCGCCAGTTGCGCCAGGGCTTTGGCAAAGAAGTCGCGCCCCCCGAAGTTGCCCGATTTCAGCGCCAGCGCCAGCGGTTCGGCGCAACTGCTCACCGTGGCCGGCACGCCGGGATCAATCTGCGCGCCGATCTGCAACAGGGTGACGCCAAGCGCCTTGACCACCGCGCCGGACGTTTCGCCGCCCGCCACCACAAAGCGTCGAACGCCCTCTTGACGCAAACCGGCAGCGATCTCGCCCAGTGCATCTTCCACCAGGGCTCCGGCGCGTTCGACACCCAGTTGTTGCTGCACCGCCTTGACCTCGTCCGGGGTGCTGGTGGCATAGATCAATACGGTGTCGGCACTGTCGCGGGCAAAGGCCAGCGCTTGCGCCACCACCGGTTCGCCGTTAGCCAGGGCGATGGGGTCAAGACGCAACGCCGGGCGCCCCGCTTCGCACCAGGCCGCCACCTGGCCGAGGGTCGCCACCGAGGCGCTGCCGGCGAGCACCACCTCGCCACCGCTGACCGTGGGGCATGCCGTGACATCGAAGTCGCCCAGTTTACCGGCGCGGCGGAAATTGCCCGGCAGGCCCAAAGCCAGGCCCGAGCCGCCGGTGAGCAACGGCAAGTCAGCGCACGCACTGCCCAGGGTGTAAAGGTCCTGGTCCGACAGCGCGTCGGCGATGGCGATGCCCACGCCTTGCCCGCGCAGTTCGACGATCTTGGCGCGGGCGGCATCAACCCCCGCAGCGAGCGTGTCGTAGCGCAACAAACCGACCGGCAATTGCGTCTGCTGTTGCAGCACGCGCACCAGGTTCGCATCGCCCATGGGCGTCAGCGGGTGGTGCTGCATGCCGGACTCGCTGAGCAACTGGTCTTGCACAAACAAGTGACCGCGGAAAATCGTGCGGCCGTTTTCTGGAAACGCCGGGCACGCCAGCGTGAAATCGCTGCCCAGCGCCTTGAGCAACGCCTCGCTGACCTGGCCGATATTACCGGCGGCGGTGGAGTCAAAGGTTGAGCAGTACTTGAAGAAGATCTGCTCGCAGCCCTGCCCGCGCAGCCAGTCCAGCGCGGCCAGCGATTGCTCGACCGCCTCGGCTGCGGGCGTGGTGCGCGACTTGAGCGCGATGACGATGGCGTCGGCCTCCAGCCCCTGGGCGACTTCGCGGCTGGGGATACCAATACTCTGCACCGTGCGCATACCGCCGCGCACCCAGCCTGTTGGCAAGGTCGGTGGCGCCGGTGAAATCGTCGGCGATGCAGCCCAGCAAGGGACGTGCGTTGGAGTCAGTCATGCGGCGTTCCTCAAACAGGCTCGGGCTTGGCGGTGGGCAGGTCGATACCCGGGAAAATCTTGATCACCGCCGAGTCGTCCTCGCGGCCGAAACCGGCGCTGGACGCCTGCATGAACATTTGGTGCGCCGTGGCCGACAGCGGCAGCGGAAACTTGCTGGCGCGGGCGGTATCGAGCACCAGGCCCAGGTCCTTGACGAAAATATCCACCGCCGACAGCGGCGTGTAGTCGGCCTTGAGAATGTGCGGCACGCGGTTCTCGAACATCCAGGAGTTACCGGCACTGTGGGTGATGACTTCGTACAAGGCGTCGGCATCGACCCCTTCGCGCAGGCCCAGGGCCATGGCCTCGGCGGATGCGGCAATGTGCACCCCGGCCAGCAATTGATTGATGATCTTGACCTTCGAGCCCAGGCCATGCACGTCGCCCAGGCGATAAACCTTGCCCGCCATGCCCGCCAGCACCGCTTCGGCCTTGGCGTAGGCGGCCTGCGGGCCGGATGTCATCATGGTCATTTCACCGGCGGCGGCCTTGGCCGCGCCACCGGAAATCGGCGCATCCAGATACAGCAGGCCGTGTTCGCCCAGGCGCTGCCCCAACTCCACGGCGTACGTCGGCGCCACGGTGGCGCAGCCGATCACCAGGCTGGCCGCACGTAGCGACGCCACCGCCCCGCCCTCACCGAACAGCACGGTCTCGGTCTGTTCGGCGTTGACCACCACCGTGATGATCACATCGCAGGCCTGCGCCATCTGCGCGGGCGACGCACACGCCACCCCGCCTTCGACGGCGAACTGCTGGGTGACCGTTTCACGCACGTCACACGCATGCACATTGAAACCTGCGCGCAACAGCGAGCGGGCAATGCCCAGCCCCATCGCGCCCAAACCGATCACACCGACATTCTTATTATTCATGGGGTACTCCAGGGGAAAACGGCGGCTGACACCACACCGGCGAGCCGCGTTGGAATGGCGATCGATCATCCACCAATGAACGGATTATGTGAAGTATTTTTTCCATCTAACATTTTTTAACATCGGTAGCCCTGGCCGTTGTCGCCTCGCGCAGGGCCGGCGGCATGCCCGCGTCGTCCGGCGGCCAGGCTTTGTGTGAAAGGACGTGATGGAACACAAGCAGCAACGCCCGCGTGTAGGCGGGCCGATGATGCACAGGACAAGGAAGGCGCAGGCGTGGTGTATCGAGGAGGTAGTGGCGGCGTTTCGTTGAACGTACCGTACGCGTCGCGCGGCACAGGCGCGACGCGTACAGCCACGCAGATCAGCTGAACAGGTCTACCCCGAGCTGGAACGCTACCCACAGTGCCAGCCCCGTGGCGAAGAGCAGCGCGATGTTCTCGAACAGGTTATTGCGGTATTCCTTGCCGAGCAGCGACTTCTGGTTGGACATGATCAGCAGGCCCAGGGAAATCACCGGCAACCCGATGATGTTCAACGCGCTGACGCCGATGGTCAGCGTGACGAAGTCCGGCATGCCAGGCAGCGACCAGACCAACGGGGTCACCAGGATGAACAGCATGAACCACTTGTGCATCGGGTCATGGTGGAATTGCTTGCCGTAACGCTCGCGCCGCCCTGGCCGTACGTGCTGGAACGCGTCGGTGATCAGCATCGGAAACGCAGTGGTCTTGCCGGAGATGCTGGCAAACAGCGTGGCGAACACGCCGATGAAGAAGATGTACCAGCCAATCGGGCCAAAGAAGATTTCCAGCGCCTTGCCCAGATCGCCCAGTGTCTTCACTTCGATACCGTTGGGCCGAAGGATTTCGGCACCCACGATCCAGATCGCCAGGTTGATCACAATGCCGACGAACACCGCAAACAGCAGGTCGTTACGCTGGATGCGCTTGTGTTGCGGGCCCGTCCACCCCTTCTGGCGCATGACATACGGGTGCACGAAGTTGGCGATCGAACCCGCCACCGCGCCGATCACCGATACCGCGACCAGCAGCGCGCCATGCACGCCCTCGTCCGGCGGGATGCTGAAACCGATCGTGCCTTTGACGATCCCTGCCATGTCCGGCCCGGACATGACCGCCAAGGCAATGAATGCCAGGGTCATGATTGCCAACAGGCCTTTCATTACGCCTTCGATCATCGAGTAGATGTTGCGCCCGACCAGCATCCACACCGCCAGCACCACCGCCACCGAACACAGCAGTGCGTAGTCGGTCTTGAAGAGCATGGCCAGGGCCTCACCCGCCCCCTTGATCATGTAGGCATTCATCAGGTGCCCCATGAGCAATGCGTACACCAGCAGGAACCAGGCAAAAAACGGGTTCAACTGGGCGTAGCCCTGCAGGATCGTCATGCCTCGGTTATTGCATAACTGGAAGCGCGCAATGATGTTGACGATCAGGTACCTGAGCAGCAGAGACACCGCCAGCACCCACATCATGGCGTAGCCATAGTTGGCGCCCGCCACCGAGGAGGTGATCAGATCACCGGCTCCCAACCAGGACAGCACGGCAATCACGCCAGGGCCAAGCAGCTTTAGAAGTCGTACAACACGGCCGGACGCAGGTGCCGCAGCCTTGCCTTCGATGGAAGGGAAACCGGTCATCGGAGAGTCTCCTTTGTTTTTTTGTGAGAGCGCGGCTAGTCGAACACAGTTGATATGACGTCGTACAACCATAGGGGTTGGATAAGTATTAAAAAATGTTTCTTCTGCACGAGTGGCAATACAGCCCTCAATCACACGCCACGCCGTGCTGATACTCCCGTGGCGTACACCCGTACTCACGCCGGAACACGGTGTGCAGGTACTGCGCCGACTTGAAGCCGCACTGTTGGGCAATGTCGGTAATCGCCAAATCGCCGTGTTCCAGCCCCTTGGCCGCCGCCGCCAGTTTGAAACGCAGAATCTCGTCATGCACGCTGCAACCGCGCACCTTGCGAAAGTGCGACTCCAGGGATGAGCGCGACACGCCGACATAGGCCGCGACCTGGGCGGTCTTGATGCCCTGGCAGGCGTATTGCCGGATAAACAGCAGCGCCTGCATCACGTAAGGGTTGCCCAAGGGTTGATGCAAGCTGGAGGCCTGCACATTGATGGCCTCCGGCGGCACCAGGATTTGCGTACCGGCGCAAGGCTTGCCGTGCAGCATCTGATGCAATAGCGCGGCGGCGGTGCGGCCCATGGTTTCAGTGCCCTGGATCACCGAGCTCAAGGGCACGCGCGTAAGGGTGCGGGTCAGCGGGTCGTTGTCGATGCCGATCAGCGCCACCTGCTCCGGTACCGCGATACCGGCGGTAAGGCAGGCCTGCAGCAATTGCCGAGCGCGGGCGTCGGTGACGGCGATGATGCCGATGGGTTTGGGCAGGCTATGCAGCCAGGCGATCTGCAGTTCCACGGCGCTGTCCCAGAGTGGCGCGCTGGTGCCCAGGCCGCGATAGATCTCCACGTGCAAACCGTCGCGCTGCATCAGCCGGCGGAAGGCTTTTTCGCGCTCCTGGGCCCAACGGTTGGCCTGGGCTTCGGGCAAGCTGAAACAGGCAAACCGCGTCAGCCCGGCCTCGATCAGATGCTCATAGGCCAGCTTCATCAACGCGTCATTATCGGTCGCCACGTAGGGAATGCCCTTGGGGTAGGCACGCGCATCCTCATAAGAACCGCCCACCGCCACCACCGGCAACTTGATCCCCGCCAATGCTTCGCCGATCAACGGGTCGTCGAAGTCGGCAATGATGCCGTCGCCCTGCCAACGCTCTATGCCTTTGAGGCGGCATAGAAAGTCCTCTTCCAGAAACAGGTCCCACGACGCACGGGTGCTGCTCAGGTAATTGCCGATGCCGGCGATGATGCCACGGTCATAGATTTTGCTGCCGTTGAACAGCAAGGCGATGCGGTGAACGGGCGGTAGGGTTTTCATTGTTGTTGTCCTGTGGCCGGTCGCCAGAGACTAGCCCCCGCCACTCAAAATCGCACGCCCCTTTGGTGATTTTCATAATCAGCAGCCCCCAGGCCATTGCTAGTATCCAGACACCGCCAAGAACAATAAGGAAAACGCCATGCCGTACTTCCCAGGTGTCGAGAAGGTTCGCTTCGAAGGCCCCACCAGCGACGCCCCCCTCGCCTTTCGCCATTACGATGCCAACAAGCTGATCCTCGGCAAACCCATGCGTGAGCACCTGCGCATGGCGGCCTGTTATTGGCACACGTTCGTGTGGCCGGGTGCGGATATGTTTGGCGTGGGGACGTTCAAGCGGCCGTGGCAGCGCAGCGGCGACCCCATGGAACTGGCCATCGGCAAGGCAGACGCGGCCTTTGAGTTTTCTCCAAGCTGGGCATCGACTACTACAGCTTTCACGACACCGATGTGGCCCCCGAAGGCAGCTCGCTCAAGGAATACCGCAACCACTTTGCGCAGATGGTCGACCACCTGGAGCGCCATCAGGAACAAACCGGCATCAAACTGTTGTGGGGCACCGCCAATTGCTTCCAGCAACCCACGCTTTGCCGCCGGCGCCGCGAGCAACCCGGACCCGCAGGTATTCGCCTATGCCGCCGCCCAGGTATTCAGCGCCATGAACGCCACCTTGCGGCTCAAGGGCTCCAACTACGTGTTGTGGGGCGGCCGCGAAGGCTATGAAACCCTGCTCAATACCGACCTCAAGCGCGAGCGCGAACAGCTCGGACGTTTTATGCGCATGGTCGTGGAGCACAAGCACAAGATCGGCTTTAAGGGCGACCTGCTGATCGAACCCAAGCCCCAGGAGCCGACCAAACACCAATACGATTACGACAGCGCGACGGTGTTCGGCTTCTTGCATGAGTACGGCCTGGAACACGAGATCAAGGTGAATATCGAAGCCAACCACGCCACCCTGGCCGGGCACAGTTTTCATCATGAGATCGCCACCGCCGTGTCCCTGGGGATCTTCGGCAGCATCGACGCCAACCGCGGCGACCCGCAAAACGGCTGGGACACCGACCAGTTCCCCAACAGCGTCGAAGAAATGACCCTGGCCACCTATGAAATCCTCAAGGCCGGCGGTTTCAAGAACGGCGGCTACAACTTTGACTCCAAGGTGCGCCGCCAGAGCCTGGACGAGGTCGACCTGTTTTACGGCCACGTCGCCGCCATGGACACCCTGGCCCTGGCCCTGGAACGCGCGGCGGCCATGGTGCAAAACGACCAGTTGCAGCAATTCAAGGACCAGCGTTATGCCGGCTGGCAGCAGCCGCTGGGCAAGGCCGTGCTGGCGGGCGAGTTCAGCCTGGAGTCGCTGGCCGAGCATGCGTTTGCCCATGAGCTCAACCCGCAGGCCGTGAGTGGGCGCCAGGAAATGCTTGAAGGGATGGTCAACCGTTTTATCTACAGTTAAGGGGTTGTCGTGAGCGGGCTTGCCACAGGGGCGGCCCGCTAGCCACACCCACAGTGTTCGCCTAAAGTCTTCACCCAGTGTCTTTCCAACAACAATAAAAGGACGCACCACCATGAAGTCATTCAAACGTACCCTGCTCGCCACCACCCTGGCCCTGCTGACCCTGCCGGTCATGGCCGACCCGGCCCATCCGAAAATCGGCTTCTCTATCGATGACCTGCGCCTGGAGCGCTGGTCCCGTGACCGCGATTACTTCGTGGCGGCCGCGGAGAAACTCGATGCCAAGGTCTTCGTGCAGTCGGCCGATGCCAACGAACAAAAGCAGATCTCCCAGATCGAAAACCTGATTTCCCGTGGCGTCGATGTGATCGTGATCGTGCCGTTCAACGCCACGGTGTTGACCAACGCGGTGGCCGAAGCCAAGAAGGCCGGGATCAAAGTGGTGTCCTATGACCGCCTGATCCTCAACGCAGACATCGATGCCTACATCTCCTTCGATAACGAAAAAGTCGGCGAAATGCAGGCCCGCGGCGTGCTGCAAGCGGCGCCCAAGGGCAATTACTTCCTGCTCGGCGGCGCGCCCACCGACAACAACGCCAAGGTGCTGCGCGAAGGCCAGATGAAAGTGCTGCAGCCGGCCATCGACAAGGGCGATATCAAGATTGTCGGCCAGCAATGGGTCAAGGAATGGAACCCCACCGAAGCGCTGAGCATCGTCGAAAACGCCCTGACTCGAAACGACAACAAGATCGACGCCATCGTCGCCTCCAACGACGCCACCGCCGGCGGTGCGATCCAGGCCCTGGCCGCGCAGAAACTGGCGGGCAAGGTGCCGATCTCCGGCCAGGATGCCGACCTCGCCGCCGTCAAGCGCGTGATCGACGGCACCCAGACCATGACCGTGTACAAGCCGCTCAAACTGATCGCGACCGAAGCCGCCAAGCTGTCGGTGCAGTTGGCGCGTAACGAGAAGCCCACCTACAGCTCGCAATACGACAACGGCAGCAAAAAGGTCGACACCATCCTGCTCACTCCGACCCCGCTGACCAAGGCCAATATCGATCTGTTGGAGAAGGACGGGTTCTACACCAAAGAGCAGATCGGCGGGCAGTGAACGCCATGGCCGCCGACTACCTGTTGCAAATGAACGGCATCGTCAAAAGCTTTGGCGGTGTCAACGCGCTGAACGGCATCGATATCAAGGTGCGGCCGGGGGAATGCGTGGGTCTGTGCGGCGAGAACGGTGCCGGTAAATCCACCCTGATGAAGGTGCTGTCGGCGGTGTATCCGTACGGCAGCTGGGACGGCGAAATCCTCTGGGACGGGCAGCCGCTCAGGGCGCAGTCCATCAGCGAAACCGAGGCGGCCGGCATCGTGATCATCCACCAGGAACTGACCCTGGTGCCCGACCTGTCGGTGGCCGAGAACATCTTCATGGGCCACGAGCTGACCCTGCCCGGCGGGCGCATGAACTACCCGGCGATGTTCCACCGCGCCGAAGCGTTGATGCGTGAACTCAAGGTGACGGACATGAACGTGGCGCTGCCAGTGTCGCAGTACGGCGGCGGTTACCAGCAGTTGGTGGAAATCGCCAAGGCCCTCAACAAACAGGCGCGCCTGTTGATCCTCGACGAACCCTCGTCGGCGCTGACCCGCTCGGAAATCGAAGTGCTGCTGGACATCATCCGTGACCTCAAGGCCAAGGGCGTGGCCTGCGTATACATCTCCCACAAACTCGATGAAGTGGCCGCCGTGTGCGACACCATCGCGGTGATCCGCGATGGCAAGCACATTGCGACCACGGCCATGGCCGACATGGACATCCCGCGCATCATTACGCAGATGGTCGGCCGCGAGATGAGCAACCTCTACCCCACCGAGCCCCATGCGGTGGGCGAGGTGATTTTCGAGGCGCGCCATGTCACCTGCTACGACGTGGACAACCCCAAGCGCAAGCGTGTCGATGATATTTCGTTCGTGCTCAAGCGCGGTGAAATCCTCGGCATCGCAGGTCTTGTGGGCGCCGGGCGTACCGAGCTGGTGTCGGCGCTGTTCGGCGCCTACCCTGGCCGCTACAGCGCCGAGGTGTGGCTGGACGGCGCGCTGATCGACACGCGCACGCCGCTCAAATCAATCCAGGCCGGGCTGTGCATGGTGCCCGAGGACCGCAAGCGCCAGGGCATCATTCCCGACCTGGGCGTGGGCCAGAACATCACCCTGGCGGTGCTCGACACCTACGCGCACCTGACCCGCATCGACGCCGAAGCGGAACTGGGCAGCATCGACCAGCAGATCGCGCGCATGCATCTCAAGACCTCCAGCCCGTTTTTGCCGATCACCAGCCTGTCCGGCGGCAACCAGCAGAAAGCCGTGCTGGCGAAAATGCTGATGGCCAAGCCCAAGGTGCTGATCCTTGACGAGCCCACGCGCGGGGTGGATGTGGGCGCCAAATATGAGATCTACAAACTGATGGGCGCGCTGGCGGCCGAAGGGGTGGCGATCATCATGGTCTCCTCGGAACTGGCCGAAGTGCTCGGCGTGTCCAACCGTGTGCTGGTGATCGGTGACGGCCAACTGCGCGGCGATTTCATCAACGAGGGGCTCACCCAGGAACAGGTGCTCGCCGCCGCGCTCAGCCAACACAATAACAATCGGAAGACCGCGTAGATGAATCAGCTCAAACAGCTGTTTACCCGCTACAAAATGCTCGCCCTGGTGATCGCGGTGGCCGTGATCTGGCTGTTTTTCAGTTGGCAGACCGAGGGTGGCTTCCTGACGCCGCGTAACCTGTCGAACCTGCTGCGGCAGATGTCGATCACCGGGATTCTGGCGTGCGGCATGGTGCTGGTGATTATCAGTGGCGAGATCGATTTGTCGGTGGGCTCGTTGCTGGGGCTGCTGGGTGGGTTGGCGGCCATCCTGGACGTGGTCTATCACATCCCGCTGCTGGCCAACCTGAGCCTGGTGGCGCTGTGCGGACTGATGATCGGCCTGGCCAACGGCTACATGACCGCGTATCTGCGCATCCCGTCGTTCATCGTCGGCTTGGGTGGGATGCTGGCGTTTCGCGGGATTTTGCTGGGGATCACCGGCGGCACCACCATCGCGCCGGTGTCGCCATCGCTGGTGTATGTGGGCCAGGGCTATTTGCCGCATACCGTGGGTGTGGGCCTGGGCGTGCTGCTGTTTGCGCTGACCTTGTTCCTTACCTGGAAACAACGGCGCAACCGCGCCTTGCATGGTTTGGCGGCGCATTCACGGGTGCGTGACGTAGTGCGCGTAGGGGTGATCGGCGCGGTGCTGGCCGGGTTCGTCACTACGCTCAACAGCTACGACGGCATCCCGGTGCCGGTGCTGTTGCTGCTGGTGCTGCTCGGCGTGTTCAGCTACGTCACCAGCCAGACCGTGTTCGGCCGCCGCGTGTATGCGGTGGGCAGCAACATGGAGGCCACGCGCCTGTCGGGCATCAACGTACAGGCGGTAAAACTGTGGATCTTCGGCATCATGGGCGTGATGTGCGCCCTCGCCGGCCTGGTCAACACCGCCCGCCTCGCGGCCGGCTCACCGTCGGCGGGCAACATGGGCGAACTGGACGCCATCGCCGCGTGCTTTATCGGCGGCACCTCAATGCGCGGCGGCTCGGGCACGGTGTACGGCGCGCTGCTGGGGGCATTGGTCATCACCAGCCTGGACAACGGCATGTCGATGCTGGACGTGGACAGCTACTGGCAGATGATCGTGAAGGGCAGCATTCTGGTGCTGGCGGTATGGGTGGACGTGAGCACACGCGCGGGCCGGCGCTGAACCCATTCTCACCGACACCACATAACCCTTGTGGGAGGGGGCTTGCTGCCGATGGCGGTGCATCAGCCAGCTTATCGGTAGCTGACCCACTGCCATCGGGAGCAAGCCCCCTCCCACAGTTGACTGCATTTCAAGGTTGGATCGAGGTGGCCAGTCTTATTCAAACGCCTGGCGATTCTCCGGCGTGATCAACTTGAACGGCACCCATACCACCGTCGACTCCAACACTTCGCCGCGGACCAGGCGGAGCGCGGTGTCCACGGCACCGCTGGCCTGGCCGGCGGCGTCCTGGAACACGCTGACCGCCATCTTGCCCTCGGCCATCAGTTTCAAGCCGTCCGGTGTGCCGTCGATACCGCCGACCCAATAGTCCTTGGCCTGCTTGCCGGCCTTTTCCAGGCCCATGATCGCGCCGATCGCCATTTCATCGTTATTGGCGGCGATAATCGAAAAATCGACGCCCTGCTTGACCCAGTCAATGACAATTGTGGCGGCCTGACTGCGCTCCCAGTTGCCGACTTTTTTCTGTATCACTTTCATGTCCGGGTATTTGGCGACGACTTTTTCCACATCCTCCGTGCGCATCAACGAAGATGCGTTGGCCGGGTCGCCCACCAGAATCACCACGTTGCCTTTGTAACCGGCACGGCGCGCCAGTTCTTCCATCTGCAAAGTGCCCGACTCCAACTCGTTGGAGCCGACAAACGCGGTCTGCGCCGGCCACTTTTCCGGGTTCGGGTTACGGTTGACGAACACCAGCGGGATCTTGGCCTGCGAGGCCAATTGCATCATTTGCGCCGCGCTCTTGCCGTCCACCATCGCGATGATGATCGCATCCACCTTGGAATTGACCAGATTGCGGAATTGGCGCATCTGCAAATCGACGCTGTCCTTGCCGTTTTCCATAAAGATGTCGGCGTTCATGACGCCGGCCTGCTGCTGCACCCCATTGCGCAGCAGGGTCTGGAAGTTATCGTCGTATTTTGCCATCCCCACACCCAGCAAGGGCGTGGCGGCCTGGGTGGGGCCCGGAACGAACAGCGTCGCCCCCAGCGCGAGCATTAACCATGCTTTCATGTTCTGACTCCTGCGGCTCAAACGCTGAAATGATGGAGCAGCTCGCGCTGCACTTTGGCCATGTCCGACAGCTCCTGGCTGCTGACGGCGGACTGTTCGGCGCCGTTTGCGGTCAGTTGGGCCGAATCGTTGATCTGGATGACCATCCGACTGGTTTCCTGCACCGTGGCGCTTTGCTGCTCGGTGGCAGCGGCGATCTGAATATTCATGTCGCGGATACTGTCGACCGCGCCGCTCATGGACAGCAACAAATCACCGGCGCCCGAGGCCAGGGACACGCATTGGCTGGACTGCGCCTGGCTTTCGTTCATCACGTGCACCACCGAGTGAATTTTTTCCTGCATGAGCCCGATCATGTCCTGGATTTCGCTGGTCGAGGCCTGCGTACGGCTGGCCAGGGAGCGCACTTCATCGGCCACCACCGCAAAGCCGCGTCCCTGCTCGCCGGCCCGGGCCGCTTCGATCGCCGCGTTCAGGGCCAGCAGGTTGGTCTGTTCGGCAATGGTGCGAATGGCCACCACAATGCCCTCGATGTTCTGCCCGTACTTCTGCAGCTCATCGGTCACCTGCGTGGCTTTGTTCACCTGGTCGGCCTGCTGGCGGATATTGACGATGGTCTCGGCCACGCGCTCCTGCACTTTGTGCGTGAGGTCACTGGTATCGTCCACCGCCTGGCGGGTGTCCTGGGCGCGCCGCGCCACTTCTTCGACCGTGCTTTCCATCTGCGTCATGGCCGAGGCCGCCGACTGCAAACGGTCTTTCTGTTCATCCACCACGCGGGTGGTCTGCTCGCTGTTCAAGGCGTTGCTTCCAGCGGTCACGGCCAGTGCATCGGCAGAGCTGATCAATTCACGGAAGGTTTTCTGCAGGGCCTTGGTCAGTTCGTTCAGGTAGCCGCCCAACTCACCGAACTCATCTTTGCGGCTGACATCGAAACTGACTCGCATGTCGCCGGCGGTGAGTTTCTTGAGCACTTCACGGAACGCCGCCAACGGCCGCCGCAAGCTGAAGGCGACCCACGTACCAATCGCCACCGCCGCCAGCACCGCCAGCACACACGCAATCAACAGCAAGCTGCGGCTGGTGCCGATGGTGGCATTGGCCGAGTGACTGGCCTGGTTGGCGACCTCCAGGGACTGGCTGCCGAACTCGCCAATCCGCTCCAGGGTGGCTTTGAGCGCCGCATCCACCGCATCGCGTTGTTGCTGCACCTGCGTGGCGAGTTTCGCCTCCACTTGATAGGCCTGGAACAGCCCGTCAGGGGCGGTCAGGTCCGTCAGCAGGCGATTGACCATCACGCCGGCGATACGCCCGGCTCGCGGGTCAATCGAGGTGAGGGCCTGGGCGCGAGAACTGATCACTTCGTCCTGCAGATTGAGCACGCGCTGTAATTTATCAATGGCGGGCGTGACGGTATGAGCGGCGAAGCCATCGTAGGATTTGTTGACTTCCAACAGCAGTTTTTCCGCGGCGGCCACCTGTTGCGGCTCGCCGGCACTGCGTGCCTGCGCGACGTAGTCGCGCAAGTAACTGGTCAACTGTATCGCCTGCGCACTGCTGTAGCCTTGCAGTTTGCGCGTCAGTACCAGCTGCTGCACATGCTGCAAGTGGGAGGTCATCAACGCTTGCGCCTGCTCGGCGTAGGCCGCGACCTGTTGCCGCTGCTGCGCCAGGTTCGCCCGCAGAGCCTCATGCTCGCCGGTATAGGCAAGGGTGCTGTCGAGCAACTGGTTGAACTGGGCGACGCTCTCGGTAAACGGGCGCTTGCCGTCCTCGATCTGCTTGGGGTCGGCACTGATCTGAATGGCCAGCAACGCCTGGTTGGCGCGCAGGATATGCACGTACAACTCACTCGCGGCCCGGCTCAAAGGCGCCGACTGGCCGGTGATAATGGTCAAGCGGCTGCCGATGGACTGCGTGTTCTGATAGCTGATCCCGGCCATGATCAGCAGCAACAGCACCAA
This sequence comes from Pseudomonas sp. S3_A03, assembly GCF_054668275.1. Taxonomy (NCBI): domain Bacteria; kingdom Pseudomonadati; phylum Pseudomonadota; class Gammaproteobacteria; order Pseudomonadales; family Pseudomonadaceae; genus Pseudomonas; species Pseudomonas sp. S3_A03. The sequence continues at coordinate 504,674 of NZ_CP162753.1, read as the reverse complement.
CACCGCAAATCCGCCGATCACGCGCTGCAATATGGTCATGGCTACCCCTTTTTGATTTTTATTGGTTGACCTGAACGACGACCAGGTATGCACCTAGTGGCTGTATCGGCCTGGCGGGCGGGGACTTGAGTGCTGAAGGCAGGTTGAAACGCGGTCAAAAAAAGTGAGAGGGGGCTTGCTTCCGATGGCGGTGGGTCAGTCGATATCTACCTTGACTGACCTACTGCTATCGGGAGCAAGCCCCCTTGTGTCTTGATACGGGATTAAGCTGAGAGTGAGAGGGTGAGTGGCAAGCTGAATGCCCGAAGTGCTTAAAGCACGTGTGGGAGCCCATGCTGCCACTCACTTCTCCGCTCTGGACATGAGCCCGAACAGTTGAACGAGCCCACCTCGAACAGTTACAAGCGTGGGCCAAGCCAGAGCGCTCTCACTTTTAGTGTAAGAGGGTTTGGCTATGTTTTCCTATCCAGCAGGCATTGATGTTTCCAAGGACAGCCTTGAAGCTCGAGTTCATCAGGTTGACGTTGGGGTAAATTGCGCTAACGCCGAAGAAGATTTCCCTGGGTTGATTGGGTGGCTATTGCTTCACCAGGTCGGACGCGTGGTGTTGGAGGCTACTGGCGGTTATGAGCGCAAAGTCATGAAGGCGCTTCAGGCTGCGGGCCTTAATGTCATCTGCGTCAATCCCCGTCGGGCCAAGAGTTTTTCCAGGGCGATGGGGCAACACGCTAAAACCGACCCGATAGACGCAAAGTCTCTTGCGCAGTTCGCAGCGGTTCTCGACTCACCAAGCAGCCGAATCACCAGCCCGGAACATGACGAGTTGCGTGCGTTAGTCCAGCAGCGAGAGAACTTTGTTCAGCAGAGGGACGATGACAGAAGGCGCCTGAAAACAGCCTCCTGCGACGTAGTAAAACCGGCGTTGCAGAGCCATATCGACTACTTGAGCAAGGCTGTGAACGCGATAGAGCAGCTGATTCGCGAAACCGCCAACAGGCTAGACCGCGAAAAGGTCGAACGCCTGTGCTCAGTTAAGGGCATCGGGCTCATTACGGCGGCTAGCCTAATGGCATATCTGCCGGAGCTGGGCGAGATTGGCAGGCGTCCGATCACGGCGCTAGCGGGCCTCGCTCCGTATAACAACGACAGTGGGAAACACCAAGGTGCGCGTCACATTAGCGGCGGAAGGTTTTCCGTGCGTCGCTCGCTCTACATGGCCTGCTGGGTTGTCATCCGGGAACAGCCTGAATTCCAAGCCCGCTATAAAGCACTGCGCGACAAAGGCAAACGCGCAAAAGTTGCGCTAATTGCATGCATGCGTGTTTTGTTAGTCAGGCTGAACGCGATGCTGCGTTATAGAGCCGAATGGAAAGAACACGCTGCCTGAATCGGTAGCGATATGTGGTTGAAGGTCACACGGCTTGAAGCTGTGGGAGCTTGGCTGTCTTAAAAAGCGATGCCAAAGTTAGGGTCATCAAGACAGTTGCTCCCACATTTGGATCGGTTTACACCTGACGGGTCAGGCTGATTTTTACACCGCGGTTACTGGCTCAACACCACATCGCGCATCGCCGGGATGTAACCGTAGTCGTAAGCCTCCTGCACAAACGAGCGATCGCCCTTCAAGACAATCCTCACCGTGGGCGCTTCGGTGCCGCCGATGCGGAAGTCGTCACCGGTGGTGGGCACGCTGTCGATAAAGGACGTCACCAGGCCGTTGGGCATCACGCAATGAGAATAGGTCTGGAACGGCTGCGAAGGTGGGTTGCCGAGTACCAGCCCGGACGCGTTCATCGGCGTGTAAGGACCAAACAGATGATCGCCAACAAAGCCGTAGACGCCATCAGGGCCGGTCACCCCATCCGCGTAGGTGAATTTATGGCTGATGGTGAACAGGTAGTATTTGCCGTCCTGGAACACATAATGCGGCCGCTCGGTTTGATCGTTCACCCCCACGGCAGTGACCAGCGGCGGCAGGATTTCCCATTCGTCACCGGCAAGGTCCTTGGCGACCGCGAGGCCGATGCAGCCGACCTGATAGCGCGCGCCACCCACGCCCTCATGCCCGGGCGGCACCAGGCCCAGCTCATCCGGGCCCACGTCGTGGGTGCCGCGTTCGCCGGCGACGTTGCCTTCAAACACCATGTACAACTTGCCATCCACCGGGTCGATAAACGGGCTGGGGTCGCGAAAGTTCCAGGTCGAGTTCTGCGCTTCGGTCTGGTAATAGGTGCCGTCCGCTTCGAATAGCGCCTTGACCTGGGTGAAACCGCGTAGCTCCACACCGTTATCGGACGTGACGACTTGGCCCCTGACCTTGGCGATGGTCGCACCTGGAGTCACACAGGTGTAATACAGGTCGATGTCGCCGCCGTTGTTGAGCAGGATCGGCGTGCCGGCCCATTCACGCGTGGTCGGCGATACCCCTTCGGCCATGACCCGGCCGCCGAAGATCCAGTCCTTGCCGGTGCGCGAGTACCAATAGCAGATGCGCGCATGGCCATGGCGATCTTCCCAATCGCGTTTGATGTCGTAGCGGCCGTCGGCATTGATGAACTGTGGATCGTGGGGACGACGGTCGGCCGTCAGGGTGAAAATAACGGACCAGCCGTCGACCGACACCACCGTGCCATCCAGCGTGCGCAATGGCATGGTGTCCCAGATAAAGACTTTGTCGCTCATCACTGGAAAGTCGCCAGGCACCAACGGCTGGGTAGTGGTTGGGTCGTTTTCGTTGACTTTGAGCGCATCGGCGCGCGTCCAGCGAGTGGGGATGATCGTTGTGTGTTTCATCATTAAGTCCTTTAATACCGGTGAGTTAATCCATGACTGCACACAGTGCCTTGGGTGGCTGACATGACCCTTCCTGGGTGATCAGCACTTAAACACTGTGTTTATATACAGTATTCAGCGTTCGCCACGCCGTCAACCCTTACGCAAAAAAAATGTGGCAGGGGGGCTTGCTCCCGATTGCGGTCCGTCAGTCATGGAGAGGTCGACTGAACCACCGCTATCGGAGCAAGCCCCCTCCCACAGGGGTGCTGGAGTGCCTGTTGAATCCTATTTGGAAACCGGCATCGCAAACTCCGCGCCCTGTTCGATGCTCTCCGACCAGCGCTGCATGATCGACTTCTGCTTGGTATAGAAGCGCACGCCTTCAGTGCCATAGGCATGCATGTCGCCAAACAGGCTCTTCTTCCAGCCGCCAAACCCGTGCCACGCCATCGGCACCGGGATCGGCACGTTGATGCCGACCATGCCCACCTGAATGCGCCGGGCGAATTCGCGGGCGATGTTGCCGTCGCGGGTGAAGCAACTGACGCCGTTGCCGAATTCGTGGTCGTTGACCAGTTGCACGGCTTCGGCGAAGTCGTTCACGCGCACGCAGGCCAGCACTGGGCCGAAGATTTCTTCGCGGTAGATGCTCATCTCTTGGGTGACGTGGTCGAACAGCGTCGCGCCGAGCCAGAAGCCGTTTTCCAGGCCGGGTTCGGTGGGCACATAGTCACGCCCATCGAGCAGCAATTGCGCGCCGGCCTGCACGCCTTGTTCGATGTAGCCGCTGATGCGTTCCAGGGCAGCGCGAGACACGATCGGGCCCATTTCGGCTTTCAGGTCGCGGCCGTCGGTGATGCGCAGTTGCTTGGCACGCTCGCTCAGGGCGGCGATGACCTTGTCGCCCACATCGCCGACCAACACGGCCACGGAGATGGCCATGCAGCGTTCGCCGGCACTGCCGTAGGCGGCGCCCATCAGTGCGTCGACGGTTTTTTCGATATCGGCGTCAGGCATCACCACCATGTGGTTTTCGCACCGCCCAGGCCTTGCACACGCTTGCCGTGACGCGCACCGGTCTCGTAGATGTATTGGGCAATCGGCGTGGAGCCGACAAAGCTCACGGCCTTGACGTCCGGGTGTTCGATCAGCGCGTCCACCGATTCCTTGTCGCCTTGCACCACGTTGAACACGCCTTTGGGCAGGCCGGCTTCGCGCAGCAGTTCGGCCATGAACAGCGATGCACTCGGATCGGTAGGGCTTGGCTTGAGGATGAAGGTGTTGCCCGCCGCGATGGCGATCGGGTACATCCACATCGGCACCATCACCGGGAAATTGAACGGGGTGACACCCGCCACCACACCCAGGGGTTGGCGCATCGTCCAGTTGTCCATGCCACGGGACACCTGGTCGGAATATTCACCCTTGAGCAGGTTGGGAATGCCGCAGGCGAATTCGAGGATGTCGATGCCACGGTCGACTTCACCCTGGGCGTCGGTGAAGACCTTGCCGTGCTCGGCGACGATGATGCGCGCCAGGTCGTCCTTGCGCTCACGCAGCAGGTGCAGGTATTGGAACAGCACACGGGCGCGGCGGATCGGCGGGGTGTCGGCCCAGCCGTCGAAGGCGGCCTGGGCGGCGGCGACGGCTTCGGCCACGGTCTGGCGGCTGGCCAGCGCGACGCGTGCGGTTTTTTCGCCGGTGGCCGGGTTGAAGACGTCCTGATAGCGATCATCGCGGCTCACGCGCTGGTCGTTGATGTAGTGCTCGATGGTGGTGGTCATGGCAGTCGATCCAGGTGGGTAGCGGTGGAACACACCTTAGGCTTTCGCTTTGTTCCAAACCAGAGCAGAATCCTGAACTTATTGTCCATAAACGCGAACAATACGCCCATGGAAAAAACTGAGATCGAGGGGCTTTGGACCCATATCCACTGGCTGTCGGTGCTGGAAGAGCAAGGCACCTATACCGCCGCCGCCGCGCGCCTGGGGGTGAGTAAATCGGCGGTGAGCCAGCGCATTTCCGATCTGGAAAAAGCCACCGGCACACGGCTAGTCACGCGCACCACGCGCAGTGTGCGCTTGACCGATGCGGGGCTGTCGTTGACCCGTGAAGTGCGCAGCGCCTACGCGCAAATCGCCCGCGGTTTTTCGTCCGTGCGCGACTCGGTCGGGGAGATTCGCGGGCTGGTGCGGCTGACCGCGCCGGTGGCGTTCGCCAGGCAGCAATTGGTGCCGCATCTGTCGGAATTTTTACAGCAGTACCCGCAGGTGCGTATCCAACTGGATGTGTCCGATGCCTTGAGTTCGCTGGCCGCCGAAGGTTACGACCTGGCCGTGCGCCACGGCTTCCAGGTGCCGGAAACCCACGTGGCGTGGAAGCTCTGCGACACCGGCTCGGTGCTGGTCGCCAGCCGTGATTACCTGCAGCGTCACGGCGAACCGCGCGCCCCCGGGGACTTATCCGCCCACAACTGCCTGTTTTACCCTCGGGGCACCGACCAACCGGCGTGGACTTTCGAGCGCGGCAGCCAGAACGTCGAGCGTCTCACCGTGCCCATCGCCGGCAGTTTCGCCACCAACAACAGTGAAGCCCTGCGCGATTCGGCCCTCAACCACCTGGGCATCGCCCTGCTCCCGGACTTCAGCGCCCACGCCGCGCTGGCCAACGGCACGCTGGTACAAGTGCTCAAAGACTGGACGCTCAAGGGCGCCTTTGCCGATGAGATCTACTCGATCCGGCCGTACTCGCCCCACGTACCGAAGTCGGTGAGCGCACTGGTGGGTTATTTGAAGGAAAAGTTGTCGCTTGGTTTTCGCTACGGTGGGTAAAGCTGACCGTGCACCGTTTGAAGACGTGACCAGCCATGACGTTTTTGCACAACGCATCGGTATTTTTAGGCGTTCATCTTCAGATTTATGCATGCCTATACTCGGTCCGGCCTGCTGTTGAGCCGCAGGCAGCCGCACAATAAAAGGTCCCTACAACAATAATCAAGGACACCGACCATGACGCATCCCTTCCTGGCCGCCCGGGATTTCCTGCTCGCGCACCGCACCGACTATGCCACTGCCGTCCGTGACTTCCGCTGGCCGCAGTTGGATGCGTTCAACTGGGCCCTGGACTACTTCGATGTGATGGCCGAGGGCAATTCGGCCAACGCACTGTGGATCGTCGAAGAGGACGGCAGCGAGCAGCGCTACAGCTTCGCGCAATTGGCTGCGCGCTCGAACCAGGTGGCCAACCATCTGCGTGCCCTCGGGGTGCGTCGTGGTGAACGGGTGTTGTTGATGCTCGGCAACGACGTGGCGCTGTGGGAAACCATGCTCGCTGCCTTCAAGCTCGGTGCCGTGGTGATCCCCGCCACCGCCCTGCTCAACCCGGATGATTTGCGTGACCGTATCGAGCGCGGCCAGGTGCGCCACCTGGTGGTGGGTGCGGCGCATGTCGATAAGTTCGTCGGCCTGGGCGACGGCTGCAGCCGCGTTTGCGTGGGCGCGGCGCCCGCGGGTTGGGTCGCGCACAGCGCCGCCTTCAATTACCCCGAGCAGTTCCAGGCCGAGGGCCGCACCCTGGCCACCGACCCGATGCTGCTGTATTTCACCTCCGGCACCACGTCCAAACCGAAGATGGTGCTGCACAGCCACCAGAGCTACCCGGTGGGGCATCTGTCGACGATGTACTGGATCGGCCTGCAACCGGGCGACCTGCACCTGAACATTTCGTCTCCGGGCTGGGCCAAGCACGCCTGGAGTTGCCTGTTCGCCCCCTGGAATGCCGGTGCGTGCATCTTTATCCATAACGTGGCGCGGTTCAGCGCACAGGCTTTGCTCGGCGCGCTGCAACACTATGGCGTGACCAGCCTGTGCGCCCCGCCCACGGTGTGGCGCATGTTGATCCAGGAAGACCTGGCCAGTTACAAGCCGCGCCTGAGCCTGCGCGAACTGGTGGGTGCCGGTGAGCCGCTGAACCCGGAAATCATTGAACAGATCCAGCACGCCTGGGGCTTGCCGCTGCGCGACGGTTTCGGCCAATCGGAAACCACCGCCCTGGTCGGCAACACCCCCGGCCAAGTGCTCAAGCCGGGCTCCATGGGCCGCCCATTACCGGGCTACCGCGTGGCGCTGCTCGACCCCGATGGCGTGCCCGCCGGCGAAGGCGAAGTGGCGCTGCCCCTGGATGTGCGCCCGCTCGGCTTAATGCTGTGCTACGAGGACAGCCCGGAAAAAACCGCCGAAGTGATGCGCGACGGTTACTACCGCACCGGCGATACCGCGCAGATCGACAGCGACGGCTACATCACCTTTGTGGGCCGCGCCGATGACGTGTTCAAGGCCTCCGACTACCGCATCAGCCCGTTCGAACTGGAAAGCGCGCTGATCGAACACCCGGCGGTCATGGAAGTGGCCGTGGTGCCCAGCCCCGACCCGCTGCGCCTGGCGGTGCCCAAAGCGTTCCTGATCCTGGCCCACGATGCGCCGGGCAGTGCGGAGCTGGCCGCGCACATCCTCGCGTTTGCCCGCGAGCATCTGGCGCCCTATAAGCGGGTGCGCCGTATCGAGTTTGTGAGTGAACTGCCCAAGACCATTTCCGGGAAGATCCGCCGGGTGGAACTGCGGCAGATGGAGGTGGTGCGGCGCCAGGGGCAGACGCGGGGCGAGCACGAGCATTTCGAGGAGGATTTTTCTTGAGGGCAAAACCTGGTGTTGCGGCAGGCTACCAGTGGTACCAGATGCTCCAGATGACTGACGCGACAGCCCATGACATACCGAAACGATAGGGCCACAACGCCCATCGTCTAAGCGATTTCGGGATGGCCGCCAGCTCCGACTCGGTGACATAACCCTGTTTCACACAGCGCTTGGGCATTGATAGGAAATCGATCATCAGGCCCATGCGCATAAATCTGCCGATTCTTTGACGTCTGCCCCAAAATCGCTTTCGCCCCCGCACCAACGAATTTTCGCTGAAATAGCTTTCCAACTCGTCTAGCTTTCGGTACTCGGCAAAGAGCACCAACCCCAGACTGATTGGAGCCCCCGCGCATACCAGGATTGTATAAATGAGAAAAAAATCCACGGTTAAGCGCCCTCGGGTTGAAAGATCAAATCAGCATCAACCTCTACGATTTGCCCACCCAGAAACGCACCACCATCACCAAAAGCAGAGCCTCCTGCGTACCCTCCCGCAGCACCTCCCATGACTACGCAAGCGAGTTCACCCGCCCCCTTCATAGACACCCCCAACACGATATTGCATGCACGACGAGTGAATTCAGCACCCATTTTCGCCCCTACAGCAGCCCCCATCACGCTCCCCACCAACTTCCCCGTCTCCACATACTTGGCCCGCCGACACTGCGCCTCTCGCCCTTCACACACGCTTGCTTGATCTCCAACCCTGCCACTCCCACATCCATCGCCAATCCCACGTACGTCCCCTTCCCCAACCATTTCGACGTCTGCGCAATCGCCCGCATCCGCTGCGCATACCCGGCAATCTCGCCCTTGTGCAGATAGCTTTTGGTGGAGATCCCAATACCTTCTTTAACGCCTGATTGCCCCGCAACCCCGTGCCAAATCGCGCCGCGCCTTGCAGCTGGGTTTCCAGCAGCCCGAACAGGACCTTGCGCTGGTGAAAAAACGCTTCTCGATCCAAACCGCCCTCCCTCAGGCGCTGATGCAATCGCTCGATCTCCTCCAGCGTATGCGCCACCTCATCCAGATGCCGTGACCATGCCGATGTTGCGCTGCCGATGCCCAACGAGCTGTACCCCAACAGGCTTTGCAGCAAGTCATAGTCATTGACCACCTGGGTTCCGCCCGCATTGTCCAGCTCCCGGCGAATCGCCTGCGCCTGACGCACCAGCCAGGCCTCCTCCATGGAACAGCTGGCGCTGTAGGCATCGGGAATAATGACCAACTGCCCGGGCATTACCAGCCCACGGCGCAGATGATGGTTCAACACATCGAAATGGTCCGAGCGTTCCCGACTCAAACCGCTGCCCATCAAGCGGGATTTCAAGCTCTGATAGTCCGCCGTGCGGTCGTTGATATAGCCCTGCGCCATGTCCTACATCCCAGGAGGCAATGAAGATGGCGTCGGAATATAAGCAAGGGAATAGGCCCCGGACACAAGCCCAGGGGGTCTGAATTACATTTGGGAAGTTGCCTACATCGCAGGGAAAAAGCGCCTACGCAAAAGCCGCACTTGAACCTCGACGGACAACTGCCCCCTTCAGGGCAGTGCCGCCAAGCTGCGGTGTGACCGTGCGAAACCGGCCCCGCGCGAGTGGTGAAGGGGTGCCGCTTACAGGTCGTAACGCAACGCCATGCCAAAGGTGCGTGGCGCTCCCGCATCGATGATTTCGTCATCGCGGTTGTTGGTGACGTAGCGCTTGTCGAAGGCGTTTTTCACGAAGCCCGACACCGCCACGTGCTGGGTGACTTTGAATTCGCTGCTGAAATTGGCCAGCACGTAGTTGTCACTCCTGCGCTCGCCATTGACCTTGCCCGCCGCATCGAACTCGTACGCGGACGGGGTCGTGCTCTGATACGTAACGTCGGTGTTGAAGGTCAGGCGGTCGTTGATGCGATAGATGCCGCCCACCGACATCTTGTACTTGGGCGCGTACAGGAACGCCTGGCCACTGCGGTCCTGGCCATTGCCCGCGACGAAGTCCTTGTATTTACCGTCGGTGATCGCCCCCCCGACGGTCAAGGTCAACTGCTCGCTGAGGTCTTTTTCGACGAACACTTCCAGGCCCTTGATATCACTGCGACCGGCGTTGTAGACGTCAATGATATTGGTGTTGGCCTGGCGCACGCTGACCTGTTGGTCTTTCCAGTCGGTGTAATACAGGTTGGCGCGGGCGCGCAGGGTGTCTTCGAAGAATGAACCGCGGTATGACAACTCGTAGTTGGTGGTGTACTCAGGGTCGTACGACTGGTGGCCGCTGCCGGAGCGCACATTCACGCCGCCGCCGCGATAGCCCTTTTGCACCATGAAGCCCAGGTACTGGCCGGCGGCGAGTTCGTAGTTGATACCGAGTTTGGGCAGCACGGCGGCGAACGACTTATTGACCTTGGCGGCGTCGGACAGATCGTCCTGCTTGATGTCAGTGTCGTTGGTCTCGTGGTCGTAGCGCAGGCCGGTGACCAGCGTCCAGCGCGGGGCAAAGGTCCAGTTGACTTCACCGAACAGCGCTTTGTTTTCGATAGTCGTGTCGCCTTTGACCGTCGCTGCCAACTCACCAGCAGACAACAACCGGTCGTGGAAATTGTTGGTGTTGTGGCCGTAGTAGGCCCCGATGAAACTCTTCACCGTGTCCGAGCTGTAGTTGAGGCGCAGTTCCTGGCCGAACAGTTTGCCATCCTGCTTGCGCAGAATGACGTCGTTGTCCACGGCGTTCTGGTCGAAATCCAGGCGGTTGCTGTAGTCCGAATTCGTGTTGGTGGTGAGGCTGGTCAGCGACCACTGGTCGTCGAGGCGGTAGTCGAGTTTGGCGCTGACGGTGTCCTGGAGAAGGTTGTCGAACGCCTGGGTGTTGGAAGACACCTTGTAGTAACGCACCTTGTCCGGGTTGCGGATGACCGAGTTGTCACCCTGGCGGTGTTCGTTGTGGGCATAGGTGAGCAAGACGTCGAGGTCGTCGCTGGGCGTGATCAGCAGCTTGCCGCGTGCATTGCTGGTGCGATGGGGGTTGGCGTCCTTGCCGAGCGCGATGTTATCGATATAGCCATCGCCATCCTGGTAATCCAGGGCGATGCGCCCGGCGATCTTGTCATCGACAATGCTCCCGCCGCCGGCAACCGCCGCGCCTTTTTCACCGTAGTTGCCCACATTGGTTTGCGCCGAAAAGCTGGGTTGGAACGTCGGGTTGCGGGTCTGCACCACCACCGCACCGGCCAGGGAGTTGCGCCCCTGGGTGGTGGATTGCGGGCCGAGGAAGACCTCGACTTGCTCGACATCCCACAATGTCGTGGGGCTCAGGGTCAGGGTACGGTTGGGTTGCACGGCGCCGTCCACATACACCGACACAGCGCCGTTGAGGGTGGCCGGGCCCTGGTCGTCGAAACCGGACACCGGCACACCGCGAATACCCCAGTTTTCGTTACCGGCCTGGCTGTACACGCCCGGCGTACGAGCGAAGACATCGACCAGGCTGTGGTCGGCCTTGTCGCGCAGTTGCTGTTCAGTCACCACCACTACGCTGGATTGGGTTTGCTCAAGGCTGCGGTTGATTTTTCCCCACTCACCGTGATCGGGGCAATTTCCAGGGGGGCCGTTTCAGCCGCCCAGGCGCCACCTGTCACGCACACCACCGACCCTACCGCCAGTGCAATTGTATTCTTTTTGAAATTCACGCCCGCGCCCCTGTGACCGATCATTATTGTTTTTGCGGCGTGCCAAAAAGCAGCCAAACGCCAGCAGGGCGGAGTTTAAGGGATACCCAACAGGAAGTGAATGTAATTGATAAACAATATCATTCGTCATGAATGCGCATTCGTGTATCCGATTGATTACATCGGCCCTGCGTCAGCGTGATCCGGCCGCAACGCAGTCAGAAATCGACCGTGGCCGACAGCTGCAACGTACGTGGATAACCCGGCGAAAACGCCCCATACGACGCCACACCCGACCAATACTCGCGATCAAACACGTTCTGTACGGTCGCGCGCAAAGTGGTGGGCCGCCCTTCTATCTTCGTCACATACCGCGCGCCCGCGTCGATGCGCGTCCAGGAATCCAGCGCCTGGGTATTGGCCTGATTGACGTATTGGCTATCGGTGTAGATCGCGCCGCCGGTGAGGGTAAAGCCTTCCAGCCACAGGGTGTCGTACTCGGCCCACAAGTTGGCCTGGATGTCCGGCACGCCCACGGGTTTGTTGCCACGGTTGGCTGCGGTGGCGGACTTTGTCAGCTCACCCTCAAGAAAGGTCACGCCGCCCATCAACCGCGTGCGGGGTGCCACTTCGCCGTACGCGCTCAGTTCGACGCCACGGTTGCGCTGCTCGGCCTGTACCGAATACACACCATTGGCGCCCAGTTCGCCGCTGGGCTTGTCGATCTGGAACAACGCCACGCTGGTCATGAAAGTACCGTGCTCATACTTCACGCCCAGCTCATGCTGCTTGGACTTGTACGGCGCAAAGGTGTCGCCGGCGTTGCTCGCCGTGCCTGGGGCGGTGTCGCCTTTGCTCAGGCCCTCGACATAGTTGTAGTAGAGCGACACGTCATCCCACGGCTTGACCACCACGCCCACCAGCGGCGTGGTCGCGTTGTCTTTGTAGCGTGAGCTGACCGCGCCCGCGGCGTTGTAGTTACGTGACTCAATCGCCTGGCGACGCACGCCCAGGGTCAGTTGGATGCGCTCATCCAGAAAGCCCAGGGTGTCCGTCAGCGCCACGCCGGACAAATCCGATTCGGAAACGCGCAACACCCGGGGCGCGTTGATTGATTGCTTGGGCGCGTCCACCGGGTGATACAGATTGGAGCGAACCAGCGTGCCACTGTTGATGCCACGGGACAGTTCGTCCTGGTAACGGGTTGCCATCAGCGTAGCGGTATGGGTCACCGGGCCCGTCGCGAACAACCCGCGCAGGCCCACATCGGCGGTGGAGCGGTCAACGTTGAACTTGTAGTAACCGGGCGTGTTGCTGGTATCACCGGCGGCGTTGAGAATTTGTGGCACCTGGTCGGACATGCGCTTCACATCCGACCTGCCGCCACCGGCGTGGGCGAACACGGTGAGCGAGTCGCTCAGGTCATATTCGCCGCCGAGCAACGCCGACTGTTCCTTGGTGTCCGACCAGCCCCACTTCTGCGGCAGGCTGGTGCGGCCGTTCGCGGCAGACGGCACGTCCGCGCCCGGCGCAATGGTGAAAGGCCGCGAAGCGCCTTCAAAGCTCTCTTTCTGACTGAGGTAATCGAGGTTCAGGCGCAGCCGCTCGCCGCGATAATCCAGGGCGATGGCGCCGATACCGACATCGCGGTTCTGGCTGTCCACGGCAGTGTCGCCGCCCTGGAGGCTACCGTTGAAGCGCACGCCAAACTGGTTTTCGTCGCCAAAGCGCCGGCTGATGTCCAGGTGGCCACCCACTTGGGTATCGGAGGCGTAACTGCCGGTGAAGCGGGTCAAGTCCTGATCCAGCGGGCGCTTGGGCACGATATTGATCACCCCGCCGACACCGCTGTTGGGTGAAATGCCGTACATCAACGCTCCCGGCCCCTTGAGTACTTCGACGCGTTCGGCGTACTCGGTAAATGCACGGTAGTTGGGCGCCACGCCGTACACGCCGTCATACGCCAACTCGCCCAGGTTGCCCTCACCGATCGCAAAGCCACGCACGAAAAACGAGTCGACGATACCCCCCGTCTGCCCGGTGGAACGCACCGAGGGGTCGCGCTCCAGGGCATCGGCCACGGTCACGGTTTGCAGGTCGGCGAGGGTCTTGGCGGTGTAGCTGGTAACGCTGAACGGCGTGTCCATCACATCCTTGTTGCCCAGCATGCCCAGGCGCGCGCCACGGGCCACCTGGCCACCGGCGAGCACATCGGGCAGGTCGGTGGGGCCGGTGTAGCGAGCGTTGACGTTCGTCGCGTCAAGGGTCAGGGGCGGCGGGCTGTCGTCGGTCGGCTCGGCGATAGCGGCCCAGGCGTTGCTGCTGGCAGCCGCCAGCAACAGGGCGGTACGAATGGCGAGTGTTAACCGGCTGGCAACAGGCATGGCGTCAGGGTCCTTTCATCGAGAGCAGAGGGGAATTACTGCTGATGCCAGCCGACGCGCGAAAAAGTATCACCTGCCCTGCGTTTTCTTTCGAACCAGGCGGTCGCCGCGTGCGCGATTGCAATGCGCGGCGGTTGTCACTTAGTATTGGGAATACTTCTCAGTTGCACGAATCCGCACCATGAGCGACAGCCTCCCCGCCCCCAACACCTCTCACCTGCGTGCAATCGAGGCGCTGTACAGCGGCCATCACGGCTGGCTGTACGCCACGCTCAAACGCAAACTCGGCAACGCCATGGATGCGGCGGACCTGGCCCAGGACACCTTCACCCGCATCCTCGCCTCCCAGGTCACGGTGATCGACCAGCCCCGCGCTTATCTGACCTGCGTGGCCAAGGGCATCCTGGTCAACTGGTACCAGCGCAAGGCGTTGGAGCGTGCGTACCTGGAAGCGCTCGCCAGTGTCCCGGCCCACGAGGTGCCGTCACCGCAAGCGCACTTCATCGTGCTGGAGACCCTGCACGAAATCGACGCGATGCTCGACGCGCTGCCGCCGCTGGTCAAGCGTGCGTTCCTGCTGTCGCAGCTCCACGGTCTCAAATACCAGGCCATCGCCGAGCAACTGGGCGTGTCGCTGATCACCATCAAGCGCTACATGAAACAGGCGTTCATGCAATGCCTGATGCGGGTCGAATAAGTGCTCAGCCTGGGCAAGGAACCGCCGCTGCCCGCCGATGTTCTGGAAGAAGCCGCCGAGTGGCTGATGCGCCTGAGCGAAACCGACCTGAGCGCCAGCGAGCGCGCCGAATGGGAACGCTGGAAGGTCAGCAGCCCCGAACGCGCTCGCGCCTGGGCTCGGGCCCAATTGCTGCAAAGCACGCTCGGTGGCCTGCCGCCGTCCCTGGCGATGTCGACCCTGGACCGCCCAAGCAACCCGCAACGCCGCGCCGCCCTGGGCAAACTGGCGCTGCTGTTGGCGGTGATGCCGGTAGGCTGGGGCAGTTGGAAGCTGACACAGTCCCAGCAATGGACAGCCGACCACCGCACCCGCGTCGGCGAACGCCGCGAACTGACCCTGGCGGACGGCTCGCGCGTGACCCTCAACACCGACACCGCCATCGACGTGCTGTTCGACAGCCAGCAACGCCTGCTGCACCTGCGCGAAGGCGAAATCCTGGTGCAGACTGCCGCAGACACCGCACGCCCGTTTCTGGTCAGCACGCGCGAGGGCCGCCTGCAGGCCCTGGGCACGCGTTTTACCGTGCGCGAACTGAACGAACGTACCCACCTGGCTGTGCTCGAAGGTGCCGTTAAAGTAGTGCTGGCCGAAAACGACCAGCGGCCGCCGTTGATCGTCAACGCCGGGCAACACATAGACTTTTCCACTCAACATTGGGGCGCGCTCAGCCCCACGGATCGCAATGTCGGTGCCTGGACCCAAGGCATGCTGATGGCGGACAACATGCGCCTGGCCGACTTTGTCGCCGAACTGACGCGCTATCGCCGTGGCTTCGTGCGCTATGACCCGGCGATTGCCGACCTGCGCATTTCCGGCGCGTTCCCCATCGCCGACACCCAGCGCACCTTGAACATGCTGGTGCAAACCTACCCGGTTCTCGCCAGCGGCCATCTGAACGGCTATTGGGTCACCCTGTCCCCGGCCTGACAGCCGCAACAATAAATCCGCGCGGGTGATACTTTTTTTGATCTCGACTGGCAAACACAAGCCCCCTTCCCTCTTATCCATAGGGCTGCCTTCCATGCTTGTCATTCGCAGCGCGCTGCTCAGCCTGGCCCTGGCCGGTATCGCCCTGGCGGACGTGCCGGCGCCATTGGAGACGGCGCGGGTGCGTGCTTATCAGATTGCCCCCGGCCCGCTCGGAGCCACGCTGTCGAGTTTTGCCATGGAGGCCGGGATTGCCCTGTCGTTCCTCCCTGCCCTCACCGAAGGCCTGACCAGCCCGGGTTTGTCCGGTAACTACTCGCCCCGGCAAGCCATGAGCCGGTTGCTGGCCGGCAGCGGCCTGGAGGCGGTACTGCGCAACGACGGCAGCTACACCCTCGTATTGCGCCAAGTCACGCTGTCGGACACCACGGTCAGCGGCGTCGAGCCACGCACCAACAGCCTGCCACCGCTGTACTCCGGCAACCAAGTGGCCACCGGTGGACGCCTGGGCATGCTCGGCAATACCGACATCATGGACGCGCCTTTCAGCGTCAGCACCTACAGCGCGGCGCTGATCAAGGACCAGCAGGCGACCACCGTGGGCGATGTGCTGGAACGCGATTCCTCGGTACGCTCCACCGGGCAGACGGGCGGCATTGTCGACTCGTTTTTCATCCGTGGTTTTCCGGTAGGTGAAGGCAACCTCGGCGAGTTGGCATTCGACGGTGTGTACGGCGTGGCATCCAATTACCGCGTGTTTACCGATTACGCCGAGCGCATCGAAGTGGTCAAGGGCCCCGGCGCGCTGCTGTACGGTATGGCGCCCAACAGCGCGGTAGGCGGGGTGATCAACATCGTGCCCAAGCGCTCTCTCGATGAAGACCTGACCCGTTATACCGCCAGCTACGCCCAGGATGCGCACTGGGGCAACCACCTCGATATCAGCCGACGGCTTGGCGAGGCGCGGCGCTTGGGCGTACGCATCAATGCCAGCGTGCAGAATGGCGACACGGTGATCGACCAACAGTCGCGCAATATCGACATCGGCGCCCTGTCTCTGGACTACCAGGGTGAACGCCTGCGTACCAGCCTCGACCTGATCTCCCAGCAAGAGACCTTCGATGCGGCCTCCCGCCCGTTCCTGATCGATAGCGGCGTGGCCATCCCAACCGCCGCCAACGGCCGCACCAACGTCAGTCAGGACTGGGGCTGGTCGCGCACCCGGGACAAATCGGCTTTGCTCAGCGGCGAATACGACCTCACCGAGGCCCTCACCGTGTTCGCCCACGCCGGCGGCGGCAAATCGGCCGTGGCGCGCCTGTCCGACCAGACCCCGAGCATCGTCAACGCCGCTGGCGACACCTCGTCGATCCCCGGCTACTACCGCTTCAACGTGCAGCGCTACACGGTCGACGTCGGAGCATGGCTGCGCTTTGACACGGGGCCGATCAGCCACCGCAGCACGCTACAGGCCAGCCGTTATCGCGATGAACTGTCGCGGGGGATCATTTCTGGTGCGCCGGTACTGTCGAATATCTATCACCCGGTGAACCGGCCAGAACCGTCGATTGCCAAGCCGGATATGCCCAAAGTCTCGGCCTCCGAACTCTCCGGCGTCGCCATCGCCGACACCTTGTCGATACTCGACCAGCGGGCGCAGATCACCCTCGGCCTGCGCCAGCAGCGTATCCAATCGAGCAACTACAACAACGCAGGCGCCGTCACCAGCGCCTATGACGACAGCCAGATCACACCGCTGTTTGGCGTGGTGCTCAAGCCCTGGGAGCATGTGGCGTTCTACTACAACGCTCTCGAAGGCCTGAGCAAAGGTGACGTGGCGCCCTCCAATGCCGCGAACGCGGGGAGGTCTTTGCGCCTTACGTGTCCAAACAACACGAAGTCGGGGTCAAGATCGACTACGGCACGTTCATGTCGACCCTCGCACTGTTCCAGATCCACAAGCCCAGCGGCGAATTGGCCGCCGGGCGCTTTTCGGTACAGGGCCAACAGCGCAACCGCGGCCTCGAACTGAGCGTGTCTGGCGAAGTCACCCAAGGCACGCGCTTGCTCGGCGGCGTGACCCTGCTGGACGCGCGACTGACCAAGACCGCGAATGCCGCCAACCAAGGCAACGCACCGGTGGGTGTGCCCAAGGTGCAAGCCAACCTGTGGGCCGAATGGGACACGCCATGGGTCGAGGGCCTGACGCTCACCAGCGGCGCGCTCTATACCGCCCGCCAGTACGCCAACCAGGCCAACACGCAACAGCTCGATGCCTGGACACGCTTCGATATCGGCGCGCGCTTCAGCACCCGCATCGCCGAACAGCCAACCACATTTCGCGCCACGGTACAGAACCTGTTCGATCGCCAGTATTGGTCAGGCGTTGCCTCATACGGCGCGTTTTCCCAAGGCTCGCCACGCACGTTGTCGTTGTCGGCTACGGTTGATTTCTGATCGAGACCGACAGTCAAGGCCACACAAAAAAAGCCCGCAAGCGCACCCACATGCACTCACGGGCAACACCAAGCGACCTGCTTCAAAAACGTGGTTTGACGGTTTTCCAGTCCGGTTGATAACGCCGCATCTGTTTCACATCGTCGCGCTGGCGAATGCCGCAGCTCAGGTATTGATCGTGCAGCATGCCCAACTGGTCATGGTCCAGTTCCAGGCCCAGCCCCGGTGCGCGAGTGACCTGCACGCAGCCATCGATGATCGGCAATTTGCCGCCCTTGATCACTTCCTCGTCCGGTTCCTGCCACGGGTAATGGGTGTCGCAGGCGTAGTCGAGGTTGGGCACCGACGCGGCTACGTGGGCCATGGCCATCAGGCTGATGCCCAGGTGTGAATTGGAATGCATCGACACGCCCAGGCCAAAGGTCTGGCACATCTTCGCCAGCACCTGCGTGTCACGCAGGCCGCCCCAATAGTGGTGGTCGGCGAGTACGATCTGCACGCTGTCCAAGGCCACGCTGCGCCGAAATTCGTCAAAGTCGGTCACGACCATATTGGTCGCCAGGGGCAAGCCGGTGCGTTTGTGCAGCTCGGCCATGCCGTCCAGGCCGGGGGTCGGGTCTTCGTAATATTGCAGGTCGTCACCAAGAAGTTCAGCCATGCGAATCGAGGTTTCCAGCGACCAGTTGGCGTTCGGGTCGATGCGCAATGGCACGCCGGGGAAAGCTTTCTTCAAGGCCTTGATGCACGCCACTTCATGTTCGGGCTCCAGGGCCCCGGCCTTGAGCTTGATGCTTTTGAAGCCGTAGGTTTCGAGCATGCGCCGGGCCTGGGCGACGATCTGTTCTTCGTTGAGCGCTTCGCCCCAACTGTCGGGCTTGTAGGGCGAGTCGATGTGCTGGGCGTATTTAAAGAACAGGTAGGCACTGAACGGGATCCGATCGCGAACCGCGCCACCGAGCAGGTCCACCAGCGGTACATTCAGCGAATGCGCCTGCAAGTCGAGAAACGCCACCTCGAACGCCGAATAGGCATTGCTCACCGCCTTGCTCGCGTGGGAGCCCGGCGCCAGCTCGGCACCGGCCAGGCTTGCCGGTTTATGCGCCGCCACCGTGGCTTGCACAATGGCGCGCAGTTGGTTGAGGTTGAACGGATCGAGCCCGATCAACTGCGACTGCACCTGTTGCTGGATCGCCAGCGCCGGGGCATCGCCATAGCTCTCGCCGAGGCCGATGTAGCCGGTGTCGCTCTCGATCTCGATGATCGAACGCAGCGCGAAGGGTTCGTGAATACCGCTGGCGTTGAGCAATGGCGGGTCACGGAAAGCAATCGGGGTGACGGTAACGCGGACAATTTTCAAGAGGCGGCTCCCTGTGGACCTGGACGCATGGCGTGATGATGAGAAGAAGGAGTTGGCCCTCGAGGCGTGGCGCGGGCAAAGAACACCATCACCGCAGCCACCAGCGAGGTCGCGGCGAGGCCATACAAACCACCCTCGATGGACCCGGTGGTCTGCTCCAGCAACCCGAAAGTGGTGGGCGCCACGAAACCGCCCAGGTTGCCCACCGAATTGATCAAGGCAATTACCGCCGCCGCAATGCGCGCATCCAGGTAGCCCTGAGGGATCGGCCAGAACAGCGCCGAAGCCGCCTTGAAGCCGATCGCGGCAAAACAGATGGCGACGAAGGCAAACACCGGCCCGCCGGTGGTGGACATGAACATGCCGAACGCGGCGATCACCAGCATCAGCGACACCCACGCCTGCTGGTGTTTCCACTTGCTGGCCAGGGATGCGAACCCGTACATGGCGACGATGGAAATCAACCAGGGAATGGAGTTGAACAAGCCCACCTGGAAGTCGCCCAGATTGCCCATTTTCTTGATCATGCTCGGCAACCAGAACGTGGCGCCGTAGATGGTCAGGGCGATGGAAAAGTAAATAAAGCAGAACAGCGCGATCTGTTTGTCGGCCAGCAGCTTGAACATCGATGGCCGCACGCTCTGGCTCGCCTCGCGTGCCTGCTGCTCAAGCGCAATGGCGCTGACCAGCGCGTGTTTTTCGTCGTCGCTGAGCCACTTGGCCTGCTGCGGGTTGGACTGCAACCAGAACCACACACACCCACAGAGCGCGATGGAAGCAAAACCTTCGATCAGGAACATCCACTGCCAGCCGTGCAGGTTAAGACCGCTGACATTAAGCAACGCCCCCGACACCGGCCCGGAGATCACCGAGGCGATGGCCGAACCACTGAGGAAAATCGCCATGGCCTTGCCGCGCTCGCTGGCCGGCAACCATTGTGTGAAGTAATAGATGATGCCGGGGAAGAAACCGGCCTCGGCGGCGCCCAGGATGAACCGCAAGATATAGAAGCTGGTTTCCCCGCGCACAAACGCCATCGCCATCGCCGCCGCGCCCCAGGTGAACATGATGCGCGTCAGCCAAGCCCGCGCGCCGTAGCGCTGCAGCAGCAGGTTGGAGGGCACTTCGAAGATCGCGTAGCCGATAAAAAACAACCCGGCCCCCAAGCCGTAGGCCGCCGCGCCGATGCCCAGGTCGGTTTCCATATGGCTGCGTACGAAACCGATATTGACCCGATCGATGTAATTGACGATGAACATCACCACGAACAGCGGCAGCACATGGCGCTTGACCTTGGCCGCCGCGCGGGCAAGCACGGTCGGGTCTGGCGGACTCTGGAGGATATCCACGGGCAACTCCCATTGATTGTTTTTTTAAGGGACGAGTCGATGATGGACGCCGAGGATTGTTCCCGTCTAATCTAACCTGGCATGCGATTGATACCGGAATTAGATCAATGTTTGAACTGACGCAATTGCGCTGCTTCACCACCGTGGCCACCGAGCTGAATTTTCGCCGCGCCGCCGAACGGCTGAACATGACCCAGCCGCCACTGAGCCGGCAGATCCAGTTGCTGGAGCATCACCTGGGGGTGGAACTGTTTACCCGCACCACCCGCAGCGTCGCGCTCACCGCCGCCGGCCGGGCCTTTTTCATCGAGGCGCAGAACCTGCTCGAACGCGCCCAGCAAGCGGCCATCACCGCGCGGCGCTTTGCCGAAGGCGATATCGGCACGGTCAATATCAGCTTCGTCGGCAGCGCGGTGTATGAGTTCCTGCCCAAGGTGATCGCCGAGGCGCGGCTCAAGCAGCCGCAGGTAAAGATCGACCTGTCCGAGATGAACACCTACCAGCAATACGAAGCCCTGCGCGCCCGGCGTATCGACCTCGGCATCGTCCGCGCACCGCTGCTGGAACCGGGCTACGCCACCGAATGCCTGGTGCGCGAACCGTTTGTACTGGCGGTGCCGAGCAGCCATCGGCTGGCACACGCCGATACGGTGAGCGTGCAGGACCTGGACGCGCAGCCCTTTTTGATGTACGCCCACGCCGCCTACCCGCCGTTCAACGAACTGCTCACCGGCCTGCTGCGCTCGGCCCGCGTCGCGCCGGAATACGTACAGTGGCTGGGCTCGTCACTGACCATCCTCGCGCTGGTCAACGCCGGCATGGGCCTGGCCCTGGTGCCGCGTTGCGCCAGCAGCGTGGTGTTCAAGAACGTCATGTTCCGCGACATCGACCTGGGCGAAGGCGCACAGAGCGAACTGCACCTGATCTGGCGCGAAGACAATGACAACCCGGCGTTTGCCATGTTGCTGGAAGGGATTCGCAGCGCGGTGCGCGAGGGCTGGGCGTGAGTGTCGATGACCGACAGGCCATTGTGGGAGGGGGCTTGCTCCCGATAGCGGTGGGTCAGAAGAAAGTCACGTGACTGATTCACCGCTATCGGGAGCAAGTCGAATCATCGCACCGCCCCACCCACATTTGCAGCACGTTCGGCGTTGCATACCGGTCGGCTCTAAGGCCGCCGCGCTTTTGATCTTGATCTTGGATCGCCCCGTCAAACACGCTGGCCGAAATTCGATATTGATTGGGGGGGCAAACCGGCAGGGATGCCGGTTTAGCCGCCCCGCGCCATGGATGGCGCGTGGCGGCGGCCCCCAAATCAATGTCGGATTACGGGCACACCGAGCCTGAGCGAGGTGCCGAGTGTTGGGGCGAAGGCTTTTGGTTACTTTTGTGCCTTTACAAAAGTGACACGCCGTAAGGGCGTAACCCTAAGTGGCCGTTACCGCAGCAACGGATATGTACTCGATCTGATCCAACATCCTGGCCGGCTGTCAGGCTGCTATCGGGAGCAAGCCCCCTCCCACAGGGGATCTGCGCTTGACTGACTGGCATTGGGGCAAGCCCCCTCCCACACAGGCAGCCAACCACCAAAGCCCGACGCAGTCACCCAATCCTGTTGAATACTTGCCTGATCCTCTGAACTTGAGCCCCATCAGATAGATAGCCCTTGCGCCGTAGTCTAGAGTTCGACGATGGGCGACCTGCGGTCGCACCCTCCTATAAGAAACCCGCACCACCAACCGATGATCAGCAGGTGAGCCCGCCATGGAATTACGTATCAACCAAAAGGCCTATCAGGTCGATGCCGACGCCGACACGCCACTGCTGTGGGTGATCCGCGACGATCTGGGCCTGACCGGTACCAAATACGGCTGCGGCCTGGCCCAGTGCGGCGCCTGCTCGGTGCTGGTGGACGGCAATGTGGTGCGCTCGTGCGTGACGCCAGTGGCCGGGGTGGTCGGTCGCGAGATCACCACCATCGAAGCCATCGAAGCCGATGAGGTGGGCAAACGCGTGGTCAGCGCCTGGGTCGAGCATCAGGTCGCGCAATGCGGTTATTGCCAGTCCGGCCAGGTAATGGCGGCCACAGCCCTGCTCAAGCACACCCCTGCCCCCACCAAGGGCCAGATCGACGCGGCGATGGTCAACCTGTGCCGCTGCGGCACCTACAATGCCATCCATGCCGCCATGGATGACCTGGCCGCCGGGAAGGAGACCGCCTGATGAACACGCCTGAACTGATTCCCGGTGTGCCCCTGGGCGAGCCGATCAACCTGTCGCGTCGACGCTTCCTGGCCAGTACCGCCGTGGGTGCGCTGGTCATCGGCTTTGGCCTGCCACTCGGGTCTGGCCGGGTGCAGGCCGCCACCGGCGTGGAGCGCGGCACCCAAGTGCCGGCATTTCTGGAGATTCGCCCGGACGGTACGGTGCGCCTGCTCAGCCCGTTCATGGAAGGCGGCCAAGGCACCCACACCGCCATGGCGCAAATCGTCGGTGAAGAACTGGATGCCGACCCCGCCACGTTCATCGTCGAAGCCGCGCCGCCCGGCGACGCCTACGTGGTGATGGACAACGGCATGCGCATCACCGGCGGCAGCATGTCGGTGCGCATGAGCTACCCGACCATGCGCCGCCTCGGCGCCCTCGCCCGCGCCATGCTGCTGCAGGCCGGCGCCGAGCAACTGCGCGTGCCGCTGAGCGAACTGAGCACCCAACCCGGCCGCGTGGTACACGCCGCGTCCGGCCGCTCCGTGGGCTACGGCGAGTTGGCCGCTCGCGCGCTGGATATGCCGGTGCCTGACCCGGCCACTATTACCTTGCGCGACCCGAGCCAGTTCCGCTGGATCGGCAAACCGGTCAAACGCGTGGACGCCTACGACAAATCCACCGGCAAGGCGCTGTACAGCATCGATTTGAAGGTCGACGGCATGCTCCACGCCGCCGTGCAGCACGCGCCGCGCCTGGGCATGACCGTGGGCGGCCTGCGTAACCAGGCACAGGTCGAAGGTATGAAGGGCGTGCATTCCGTGCACACGTTACCTGGCGCGGTGGCCGTGGTGGCCGAACGCTGGTGGCATGCCAAGCGCGCGGTGGAGGCAATCCAGGTTGACTGGCAAGAACCGACTGCCGACTCCACAGTGCGCACCATGCCCGCTGAGTTTTCCAGCGATGGCTACCGCGACTTCCTTGCGACCCAGCAAGGCCCGGCCCGCGACGATGAAAACGAAGGCGACGTGGCCGCCGCGCTGAAAAACGCCAAGACCCAGGTCGAAGCCACTTACCACAACCAATACGTCAACCACGCCCAGTTGGAGCCGCCTTCCGCCCTGGCGCGTTTCAACCCCGACGGCTCGTTGGACATCTGGTTGCCCAACCAGGCACCGGACATGTTCCGCGCCGACATCGCCAAGCGCACCGGCCTGGCCCTTGAGCAGATCAACCTGCATTCGCCGCTGCTCGGCGGCTTTTTCGGCCGCCACTTTCTGTATGACTCGGCCAGCCCTTACCCACAGGCCATCGCGTTGGCCAAGGCCGTGGGCCGCCCGGTCAAGCTGATCTGGAGCCGGGAAGAAGAGTTCCTGCGCGATGTACTGCGCCCGGTCGCGGTGGTCAAGTTCCGCGCCGCGCTGGATGCCGACGGCTTGCCGGTAGCCATCGAAGCGGTCAGCGCCACCGAAGGCCCCACCGAAGCCATTGCCGGCAAACAGGGCGATAAAATCGACCCCACGGCCCTTGAGGGGTTGTCGGGCAAGAGCTACGCCATCCCCAACAAACGCATCGCGCAGATCTACGTCAAAGGCCCGGCGATGCTCGGCTACTGGCGCTCGGTGGGCAACTCGCTCAACGACTTTTTCTACGAAGCCTTCCTTGACGAACTGGCCGACACCGGCAAACGCGACCCGTACGAGCTACGCCTGCATTTGCTGCGCGACAATCCGCGGCTGACCACCCTGCTCAAGGCGGTGGCCGAGTTGTCCGGCGGCTGGAAGCGCGGCCCCTACACCGCCGAAGACGGCACACGCCGTGCCCGTGGCGTGGCCATGGCCTCACCGTTCGGTTCACACGCGGCGGTGATCGCCGAGGTGTCGATTGAAAGCGGCCAGGTCAAGGTCCACCACATCTGGGAAGCCATCGACCCAGGCAGCATCGTCAATCCGGCGATTGTCGAGGCGCAGGTCAACGGCGCGGTCGCGCTGGGGTTATCGCAAACCTTGCTGGAAGAAGCGGTGTATGTGAACGGCAAGCCACGGGCGCGCAACTACGACCTTTACCCGATCCTGCCGCCCTCACGCATGGCGCAGGTACACGTGAAGATCGTGGAGAGTGGCGAAAAGATGGGTGGCATCGGCGAACCACCGCTGCCCGCCGTGGCACCGGCCGTGGCCAATGCCGTGGCGCAGTTGACCGGCCAGCGTATTCGCAGCCTGCCCCTGAGCCGATACACCTTCAGCTAACCGAGCGAGACCGCCCATGAACACCCGTCGATTCGCAAGAACCGCAGGCTGGCTCGCGCTGCCCTGCGTGGTCGCCGCCGGCCTGCTGGCCTGGTACGTCACCCGTCAACCCGCGACACCGTTTGAACAGCAACAAGCCGTCAGTTTCGACCCGGCCCAGGTCAGCCGTGGCGAGTACGTCGCGCGCCTCAGTGACTGCGTGGCCTGCCACAGCCTGCCGGGCAAGGCGCCGTTTGCCGGGGGCCTGGAAATGGCCACGCCGCTGGGGGCGATTCATGCCACCAATATCACGCCGGACCGCGATAACGGCATCGGCACCTACAGCCTCGCCGACTTCGACCGGGCGGTGCGCCACGGCGTCGCGCCGGGCGGCCGCCGGCTCTACCCGGCCATGCCGTACCCGTCTTACGCCAAGCTCAGCGACGACGACATTCGGGCGATGTATGCGTTTTTCATGAAAGGTGTGCAACCGGCCAGCCAAGCGAACATCCCCAGCGATATCCCCTGGCCGCTGAACCTGCGTTGGCCCATCGCGCTGTGGAACGGCCTGTTCGCGCCAACCGCCCCCTATGCCGCCAAGGCTGATCAGGACGCGTTGTGGAATCGCGGCGCCTATGTCGTCCAGGGCCCCGGCCACTGCGGCAGTTGCCACACGCCGCGTGGGCTGGCCTTTAACGAGAAAGCGCTGGATGAATCCGGCAAGCCGTTCCTCGCCGGTGCCTTGCTTGATGGCTGGTATGCACCGAGCCTGCGCCAGGACCCCAACACCGGGCTGGGCCGTTGGGGCGAGCCGCAGATCGTGCAGTTCCTCAAGACCGGGCGTAACCGCCACGCCGTGGTCTACGGCTCGATGACCGAGGCGTTCAACAACTCCACGCAGTTCATGGCCGACGATGACCTGGCCGCCATTGCCCGCTACCTCAAGTCACTGCCCGGCGACCCGCAGCGTGACGGCACGCCCTGGCAGTACGTGGCCACCGAGGTGCGCCCGGATACCCCCGGCGCCCACACCTACGCCACCCGCTGCGCTTCTTGCCATGGTGCCGACGGCAAGGGCCAGCCCGACTGGATGCCACCGCTGGCCGGTGCCACTTCGGCATTGGCCAAGGAAACCGCGTCGGCGATCAATATCACCCTCAACGGCTCGCAACGCGTCGTGGCTGCCGGGGTGCCGGACGCGTATCGCATGCCGGCGTTCCGTGAGCAGTTGTCCGACCAGCAAATCGCCGAGGTGCTGACCTTTGTGCGCGGCACCTGGGGTAATCAGGCGGGTGCGGTGGCCCCCGAGGCAGTGGGCACGTTGCGCGGGCACACCGACCCGGCCAGCAGCAGCCCGATCATTTTGCATATGCGCTGAGGCTTAGCCGCGCAGGGAAGCGAGGATCTCTGCGCGGCACACCTGGAGAATTTCGTCGGCGAGGGGCGAATCATCCGGGCAGGCGCGCGAGAGGATGACGGCACCGACTGCATGGGCCAACGTGTCGAGCATTTTTGCACGGCTGTCCTGCCCCGTTGCCTGGGTATCCGCCGAGACGCTTTGCTGCAGCGCCCGCACTGTGTTTTCAACGCCGTCGGCAAAGGTCGTCTTCAGCGCACCGGATTGACGCGCGGCGTCCGCACACAACGCAGCCAAGGTGCAACCGTCGCCCCGTCCGTCGCGGTGCTCGCGCGACACGTACAACTGGATAAATTGCTCTACATCGAGGCCTTCGGTGCTGGCCAGCGATTGCGCAAGACTGTTTTGCGCCGCCTCGGCCATCAGGTCCGCCTTGGAACCGAAGTGCTTATAGAAGCCGCCCTGGGTGAAACCGGCGGTGGCCATCAGCTCTGCCACCCCCACCCCATCGTAGCCACGCTCGCGAAACAGCTCTGAAGCCGTCTGCACGATATGCGCGCGGTTGGCAGCCGATTGCGTCTTGGTGATTTTCATGGACCTGTTCCTCTACGGCCTAAAACAATGGCCTGAGCATACTATGATTACGACCATAATCAAAACTGTTGACAGCTTTGATTATGATCGACATCATAAAACCGCCAACGCAAATTGTTGCCGGCATGGCGCACGTCGCCCTCCCCTGTATTCGAGGATCCATTCATGAGCAGCTCCAAGACCGTTCTTATCACTGGCGCTTCCACCGGCATCGGCGCCACCTACGCCGCGCGCTTTGCCCAACGTGGGCACGACCTGGTATTGGTCGCTCGCGACAAGGGGCGACTGGACGCCTTGGCAGCCAAGTTGCGCGAGGCGCACAACGTTAATGTTGACGTGATCCAGGCCGACCTGACCCAAACCAGCGACCTGAACCGCGTAGAAACCCGTCTGCGCGATGACGCGGCGATCGGCATCCTGGTCAATAACGCCGGCGCCGCGCAGTCCGGTAGCTTTATCGAACAGTCCACCGACAGCGTGGCGCAGTTGGTCACGCTCAACACCACCGCCTTGGTGCGGCTGGCCAGCGCCATCGCCCCACGCCTGGCCCAGGCCGGCGACGGCGCGATTATCAACATCGGCTCGGTGGTGGGCCTGGCGCCGGAATTCGGCATGACGGTATACGGCGCGACTAAAGCCTTCGTGTTGTTCCTGTCCCAGGGCATGAGCCTGGAACTGACGCCCAAAGGCGTCTACGTACAAGCCGTACTGCCGGCCGCCACGCGCACCGAAATCTGGGATCGTGCCGGCATCGACATCAACACCCTCAGCGAGATCATGGAAGTGGGCGACCTGGTCGATGCCGCGCTGGTCGGTTTCGACCGTCGCGAGCCAGTGACCATTCCGCCCTTGCAGGACGCTGCGCGTTGGGATGACTTGCAGGGCGCCCGCCAGGGCTTGCTCGCGCAGATCAAGCAATCCCAGGTGGCCGAGCGCTACACGGCCAAGGCATAAACCGCACTACACTCACTTCGGCGCACTGAGAGTTGAATCACCATGAAGGCATTTTTGATCGACCGTTACGGCAAACACAACGGACGCATCGGCGAGGTTCCCACGCCTGAGGTGGGCGACCATGACGTATTGGTCCAAGTGCGCGCCGCCAGCGTCAACGTGCTGGATTCGAAGATCAGAACGGGCGAGTTCAAGCTGATCCTGCCGTATGCATTCCCGCTGATATTGGGCAATGACCTGGCCGGCGTGGTGATCCAGGTGGGTGCCGCCGTGAGCGGTTTCAAACCCGGCGATGAGGTTTATGCACGTGCGCCCGACGCGCGCATCGGCAGCTTCGCCGAGTTGATCGCGGTGCATGAAGACGCGCTGGCGTTGAAACCCGACAACATCGACATGGAACATGCCGCCGCCCTGCCCCTGGTGGCGCTGACGGCATGGCAGGTACTGGTGGAAACCGCCCAGTTGAAAAAGGCCAAAAGGTGTTTATCCAGGCCGGTTCCGGTGGCGTCGGCAGCATCGCTATCCAACTCGCCAAGCATCTGGGTGCCTTCGTCGCGACGACTACCAGCAGCGCCAATGTGCAATGGGTCAAGGCGTTGGGCGCGGATGTTGTCATCGACTACAAACAGCAGGACGTCTACAGCGCCCTGCACGATTACGACGTGGTGTTGCATAGCCTGGGCGCGGACGAACTGGAGAAATCCCTCGGCATTCTCAAGCCGGGTGGCCGCCTCATTTCCATCTCCGGGCCGCCGACACCGCAGTTCGCCCAGGCGCACAAGCTGCCCTGGGTGCTGGGGTTGGCCATGCGTGTGTTGAGCAGCGGTATCCGCCGCAAAGCACGCAGGAAAACCCTCAACTATGACTTCGTTTTTATGCGCCAGAGCGGCGCCCAACTGAAGCAGATCAAACAGCTGGTGGAGGCCGGCGCGATCAAACCGGTGGTTGACCGCGTGTTCCCGTTCGACGCGACCGCCGATGCCCTGGGCTATGTGGAACAGGGACGGTCAAAAGGCAAGGTGGTCATCAGCCTGAAATGACCGCCCCCTCACACCGCAGCGCCCTACTGCGGTGCCGGCTGCACTGCTTCGAAACTCAATCCTGAACTGCCCGTCACCTGCCAGGGGTTGGCGGCGCCGTAGTGGCTGAACACCACGTTTTCGAAGCGCGAATTTTTCAACCCGTCGATCCGTGCCCCGGCGGCGCCACGAAAACGCACGCGCTGGAACACCAACCCCTCGTGGTAGGCATTGTGCTGGCTGTCGCCCTTGACCTCGATGGCCCGGCCCTGGGCGTCCTCGACGCTCACATCGCTCACGTGGATGTCCTTGAACTGCCCGGCCACTGTGGAGCGCTGGTAATCGAGTTTGGCGTTGGGGTCGTTGTAATCCAGGGTAAAGATGAACGCCTGCTTGACCGTATTGCGCAGCGCCGAATCACGGAAGATGACATTGCGCGCCCCGCCGCCCATGAAGTTGGTGCTCTTCATGCGCAGCCCGGCGTCGGTGCCGTCGGAGACATTGTCTTCGGCCAGGATGTCCTGGATCCACGCACCGGTATGACTGCCGGCCACCACCATGCCGTGACCTTTGCGGAAGTAGTTATTGAAAATCCAGGCGTCCTGCTGGGCGGTTGATGCACCGCATTCGCACCGGTGCCGGCGGCGAAATTGACGCAGTCGTCGCCGGTATCGAAGACGTTGTTGAACACCATTGCGCCTTTGCTGTTGGCGAACTCGATGCCATCGCCGTTGTTGGCGTCGTAGGTCGTATGGGTGGTGTTGGCCAGCACCACGTTTTCGCTCTCCAGGTTCATGATGCCGTGGAACGCCGGGTTCACCACGGTGAAACCGCCGTAGAACACGTTCTTGACGTTGCGCAGGGTGATCAGCGACGAGCGCATCTGCCCGTAGGCATCCTTGACATTCATGCCCCGCGCCACGGCTTGCTCCACCTGGGCTTTGGCGAGGATGCCGTCCTGGGCATAGCGGGTGTTGTCGCTGGGCAGGTAAAACGGCAAGGCCCGGCCTCGCTCATCGATCACATCCGGGTTACGTTTCCAGCCATTGCCGTCGAGGGTGCCTTTGCCGACGATGCGGATATTTTCGAACGCCTGATGCGCGCGCGGATCGCGCGGCAGGGCATTGATCAACGACGCCGGGCGCACCGTGGTGGAATAGGGATATTGGATGTAGCCCGCCAACGGGTAATCCTCGGCGCGCTCAGAGCCGAGCAAGGTTGCGCCTTCGGCGATCTCCAGGGTCATGTGGCTCTTGAGGTAGAGCGCGCCACTTTTGTAGATACCTTTGGGTAGCAAGACCTTGCAGCCCGGCGTGCACGCATCGATCGCGCGCTGGATCGCCAGCGTGTCGAGGTGGCTGCCATCGCCCTTGGCGCCGTATTTTTTCACGTCGAACAGCGCCGCCACAGGGGTGGTGCGCTGCACGACGGCGGGGCTGTCGGCAGACTCCGCGCCGTTGCCATCCACCGAACGTACGGTGAAGCGGTACGCGGTATCGGGCTTGAGGCCCTGTGCGGTGTAGCTGTGGATGCCGATGCGGTGGTGAAAGTGCGCGGTGTCTTGGCGGTAGAACTGGTCGATATAGGGCTTGGCCGGCGACACCTGATCATTATTGGCATGGGCGCTGCCCAACAGCGTGCCGTTGGCGTAGACCCGGTAGTCCTGGATATCGGCATGATCGGTGGGTTTTTCCCACACCAGAATAATCTGCCGGTCATCGTAAGCCAGCGTCGGCACTTGCAGCCCGGACGGCGCCTGCAGCGCCCAGGACAGCGGGCTGCAACCGAGGGCGACGAGGGCCAGGGCAGCGCGTGCGAAGGTGTCTCGAGGGGTTGGTACGGCATGTCGTTCTCCTTGTTGTTGCCGGTTATCCGTGTTGTGTGGCTGGCGTGCTTCAGCCGACCTGGCGGCGTTCCGACGCCTGGCTGAAGTCACGACTGGCCTGCACCAGCATGCGCGTGTAATCGTGCACCGCCTGGTCCTGGCTGAGCGCCTGGCAGTCGAGCAGTTCAACGAGCTTGCCGTGTTGCATCACCGCCACCCGGTCGCACAGGTGCGTGACGACGCCCAGGTCATGGGTGACCAGCAGGTAAGTGAGTTTCTCGCGCTGGCGCAGGTCTGCCAGCAGGTTGAGGATCTCGGCCTGCACCGACACGTCCAGGGCCGAGGTCGGCTCATCCAGCAACAGCACGCGCGGTTCCAGGATCAGCGCGCGGGCAATGGCCACGCGCTGGCGCTGCCCACCGGACAATTGGTGCGGGTAGCGAAAGCGAAAACTGTCGTTCAGGCCGACCTTGAGCAGGATCTCGTTGATGCGGTCATCCTTGTCCCCTACCCCATGGATAATCAGCGGCTCACGCAGGGCGGTGTCGATGGTGTGCCGGGGGTGCAGGGAGCCGTAGGGGTCCTGGAAGACCATCTGCACCTTGCGAAAATGTTCCTTGGGGATTTTGTGCTGCAACGGTGCGCCGGCAATGCTCAGCGCGCCGCTCCAGTGCCGGTACTGCCCGGCCAGGCAGCGCAGCACGGTGGTCTTGCCCGAGCCGGACTCCCCCACCAGGCCGAACGATTCGCCGTCGGCCACACTCAGGTTCACGTCGTGCAGCACCTGGTTGATGGCGGCACCGGTGCCGAAGCTAAGGTTCAAGGCGTGTGCTTGGATCATGGGCATGCTCAGGGTCCTTGTTGGGTCAGCCAGAGGGGGTCGCGCTTGAGCACCGGCAGGTGCCCGCGGCGGTTGTCCATGCTTGGCAGCGCGGCCAGCAGGCCCCGGGTGTAGGGGTGTTCGGCGTAGTGCAGGTCGCAGGCCGCGAGAGACTCGACGACGCGCCCGGCGTACATCACCAGCACGCGGTCGCAGTAGTTACGTACCAGGTTGAGGTCGTGGCTGACAAAGATCAGCCCCATCTGCTGTTGGTCCACCAACTCTTCCAGCACGTTGAGCACTTGCTGGCGCACCGAGACATCCAGCGCCGAGGTGGGCTCGTCGGCGATGATCACTTCGGGGCGGGTAATCACCATCATCGCGATCATGATGCGCTGCCCCATGCCGCCGGACACCTCGTGCGGGTACAGGTTGTACACGCGCTGCGGGTCGCGAATGTGCACCTGTTCGAGCATCCGCAGCACACGCTCGCGGGCATCGCTGCGGCTGGCCTTGTGGTGGGCCAGGTAGGCTTCGGCGATCTGCTCGCCCACCTTGACCACCGGGTTCAGCGAGTACTTGGGGTCTTGCATGATCATCGAGATGCGCTGGCCCCGGATCTTCTGCATGGCCTTTTCACTGGCCGACAGCAAGTCAACTTCGCCAAACGTCATGGCCTTGGCGGTGATCTTCGCACTGGACGGATGCAGCTTGAGCAGGCTGCGCCCGACGGTGGATTTGCCCGAGCCGGACTCACCGACAATCGCCAGTTTCTCGCGCCCCAAGGTGAAGGACACATCGCGCACGGCGTGGGTTTCTTTCTGGCCACTGACAAAGCGCACGTCAAGCCCTTGGACATTCAATTTAATCGCGGACATCAGGTGGTCCTCCGGTTATTCGCTACGCGGATCAAGGATGTCCCGCAGGCCATCGCCCAACAGGTTGAAGGCCAGGCTGACCAGCATGATTGCCGCGCCGGGAACCGCCACCAGCCACCAGCATTCGAGCATGTAGCGCCGGCCGGTGGAGATCATTGCGCCCCATTCGGGCAACGGCGCCTGGGCACCCAGGCCGAGAAAGCCCAGGGCGGCGGCCGTGAGGATGATCCCGGCCATATTCATGGTCAGGCGGATGATCACCGACGACAGGCACATCGGCACGATATGGCGCAGGATGATCCGCGCCGGCGACGCCCCTTGCAGCTCCACCGCGACCACAAAATCGGCATTGCGCAGCGACAGGGTCTCGGCCCGCGCCAGCCGCGCAATCGGCGGCCAGGACGTCAAGGCAATCGCCACCACCGCATGCTCCAGGCCAGGGCCGAGGGCTGCGATAAACGCCAGCGCCAGGACCAGGCTGGGAAAGGAAATAAAGATATCGGTCAAGCGCATGAACACGGTGTCGACCGCCCCGCCGAAATAGCCCGACACCGTGCCGATAAACAGGCCGATCGGCCCCACGATCACCGTGACCAGGCCAATGATGTACAGGGTGATGCGCGAGCCGTAGACCAGGCGGCTGAAGATGTCCCGGCCATATTCATCGGTGCCGAACCAATGCGCCGAGCCTGGCGCCTGCAAGGCATTGGCGAGGTTCTGCGCCACCGGATCGTGGGTCGCGATCCACGGCGCGAAAGCCGCCACCACCACCAACAGCAGCGCCACCAGCAGGCCCGCCAGGGTCATGGGGTTACGCAACAGGTGTCGCAACACCCGCACGCCGCTTTTGCACAAGGCGTCGAAGCTCGAGCCCGGGGAGCGATCCACCGGGCGCTTCGCCGCCGTTTCCATGGAAGACAGATTGGCATTCATAAGCATCTTCTCTGTGTGAATTCTGGAAGCACTCAACGCTGCTTGTAGACACCCAGATAACGGGTGGCCTCGGCATCGTCACCGCTGAAACCCTTGACGTCGGCCGCGCTGACCACGGTGTCGGTCATCTGCGAGATCATCAGGATCGGCCCCACCTGCTGGTCGTAGAGGTGCTGCGCCTGGTGGTACAGGCTGATGCGCTGCGCCGAGTCGCGGGTGACCCCGGCCTGGTCGATCAGGCTGTTGAGCTGCGGGTTGAAGAACGAGGCGCGCCAGCCCTGGAAGTTCGGCAAGCCGGCATCGTCGCTGTTGTTGGGGTTGTAGGCGAAGGTGCGCAGGCTGAAATACGGGTGCGGATAACGCTCGGCGCCCCGCGCCACGATGATTTCGAAATTGCGCGCACGCATCGCGCCGTACACCTGGTTGCCGGTGCCGGTGACGATGCTGGCCTTGATCCCGCCTTCGGCCAGGGTCGCTTGCAGGCGCGCCGCGATATCAATGAACGGCGGCTCCGACAAGGTGCGAATGGTGGTGGTGAAACCGTTGGGATAGCCCGCCTCGGCAAGCAGCTTTTTCGCCTTGGTCACGTCCATGTGATAACCCGGGTCCGGCAAGCGCGCCTCCAGCCCCAACTGCATCGGTTGCTGATTGAGCTTGCCGTAGTACGGCATCACCTGTTCATCCAGGCCCTTGTAGTCGATCAGGTTGCGCACCGCTTCACGCACCTGGGGCTTAGCAAACTCGGCTTGCTTCATGCTCATCGCCACGTAATACATGGTGCCCCGTGGCAATGACTGCACCTGGATCTTGTCCGAGCCGTCGATGGCGCGAATGTCCGGCGCGGCCATGCCATAGGCCAGGTCGAGATCGCCACGTTCAAGCATCAGGCGCAGCGACTGCGATTCGGTCATGTGCCGCACCACCACGCGCTTGAGCTTGGCCGCGCCGCCCCAGTAACCGTCGAAACGGGTCAGCAACAGCGAGTCGTTGGCGCTCCATTTGCTGAGCACGAACGGGCCGCTGCCCGCTTCGTTGGTCACCAGCCAACCGGCGCCCAGATCGCCGTTCTTTTCATGGGCCAGGGCGGTCTTGCGGTCCACCACCACGGCGCTGGGCGAGATCGCCAGGGAATCCACCAGCAGCAGCGGGTCCATGGTCTGCGGCAGGTCGACCACCAGGGTATGGGCATCGGTGGCGCGAATCAGCGATTGAATGTTGTCGAGGTTGTAGCCATAGGCCTTCCAGGTGGTGGCCAGGCCGAAGTTGAGTTTCATCACGCGGTACAGCGACCACGCCACGTCCTCGGCGGTCAGCGGGTTGCCCGAATGGAACTTAACGTCCTGGCGCAGGTGGAAGGTCACCTGCTTGCCGTCCTCGCTGATGTCCCAGCGCTCGGCCAGTTGTGGCAGGTGTTTTTCCGGGTTGCCCTGGTCACGCTTGATCAGCGTGTCGTAGAGGTTGGCGTTGACGCCGGACGCATCCAGGCCAGGCGCGTTGGCGGGGTCGATGGAAAACAGGTTGACCATGCTCATGCCGACGATCAGTTGATCGGCCGGGGTTTTGGCGTGGGCCATTGTCATCGGCCCGAGGGCGAGAACGGCCGCGAACAGGCCAAGGTGCAGTGTCGAAAATGTCATGGAAAATTCCTTGTTTTTATTGGTTTTATCCGTGCCGCGTTTTGGGTTAACGGGTGCGCGGGTCGAATACCTTGTACAAGGCATCGCTGATCAGGTTGAGTGCGACGAAAATCAGGCCGATCACCAGCACGCAGCCCATCACCGCATTCATGTCACCCAGCATCAGGCTGCTGGTCAGGTACTGGCCGAACCCCGGCCAGGCAAACACCGTTTCGATCAACACCGCGCCCTCCAGCAACGAGCCGTAGGCCAGCGCCACCACCGTCAGCAACTGCACGAGGATGTTGCGAAACGCATGCCCCCACACCACTTGGCGACGGGACAAACCCTTGACCCGCGCGGTGATGATGTACTCCTGGGACAGTTGCTCCAGCATGAAGCTGCGGGTCATGCGGCTGATGTACGCCACCGAGTTCAAGCCCAGGATCAGCGCCGGCAACACGATATGACGCAAGGCGCTCGCGAAGGCGTCCCAGTCGCGCGCCAGGCTGGTGTCGATCAGCAGCAGGCCGGTGACCTCGGGCACCATGCCGTCGTAGGCCAGGTCGATGCGCCCTGCTCCACCGGCCCACCCGAGCCAGGCGTAGAACACCAGCAGGCCCATCATGCCCAGCCAGAAAATCGGTGTGGAGTAGCCGAACAACGTGATCACCCGTGCGACGTGATCGCCGAGGCGGCCTTGGTTACTGGCCGCGCACACGCCCAGTGGCAAGCCGATAAGTACGCCGAACAGGATCGCCAGGGTGGCCAACTCGATGGTCGCCGGGAACACGCGCAGGATGTCGTCAAGCACCGGGTGGCCGGTCAACAGCGCATTGCCGAAGTCACCGTGGAGCAGGTCGTTGAGGTAAAGCCCGAACTGGGTCCAGATCGGTTTGTCCAGGCCCATTGAGCGGTACACCTGGTCGTAGGTGGACGCGTCCGCGTCGGGCCCGACCACGGCCAGCACCGGGTCCAGCGGCATGACGCGGCCGATGATGAAAGTCAGCGCCAGCAGGCCGAGCAAGGTCACCAGCACGGTGCTGGCGCGCCGCAGGGTGTTGGAAGCGCGAGCGCCCATGACAGAGGCAGTCATAACAAACATAGTGAGCTCCTGATTAATCGATCAGCGCTTTTTGTAGACGTCTTTGTAGCGCGTGGTCGCAGCGGTGTGGCCCTGGAAGTCGGCTACGTCGGTGTATACCACCACGGTGTCGGTCATTTGCGAGACGGGCAAAATAGCCCCCACCTGCTGATCGACTTGCGCCTGGATATCCCGGTACTGGGCCAGTTGCTTGCCGGCGTCGGGCTCGACTTCCGCGCGCTCGATCAGTTGATTGAGTTCAGCGCTGTAAAAGAAGTACGCCAGCCCTGAAAGTTGGTGAGCTTGGCTTCATCGCGGTTATCCGGGTTGTACACCAGGGTGCGCAGGCTGGAATGCGGATGCCGCTCCGCGCCGCCACCGCCGCGTCCGACAATGATGTCGAAGCTGCGCTCACGCATCGCGCCATAGATCTGGTTGCCGGTGCCGGTAATGATGCTGGCCTGGATACCGGCCTGGGCCAGGGTCGACTGCAGGTTGGAGGCAATGTTGATGAATGGCGGCTCGGCCAGCACGCGGATGGTGGTCTTGAAGCCGTTCGGGTAGCCGGCTTCGGCCAGCCAGGCCTTGGCCTGCTCGACATTGAGCGTATAGCCGGGGTCGGGCAAGCGCGCGGCCAACCCGAGCGGCATCGGCCGTTGGTTGATCACGCCGTAATGCGGCATGACCGTCTGGTTGATGCCCTGGTAATCGATCAGCGAACGCACGGCCTTGCGCACGCGCGCATCGGCGAACATCGGCTGCTTTACGCTCAGCGCCACGTAATACAGCGTGCCGCGTTGCAGGGTCTGGGTGCGCACCTTGTCGCTTTTTTGCAGGGCTTCGATGTCCGGCGCGGACATGCCTTTGGCGATGTCCAGGTCGCCGCGCTCGATCATCAGGCGCAACGACTGCGACTCGGTCATGTTGCGCATGACGATGCGCTTGAGCTTGGCCGGGCCACCCCAGTAACCGTCGAAACGGCTCATCAGGATGACATCGTTGGCGCGCCAGTCATTGAGCACGAACGCGCCACTGCCGGCCGCATGCGTCACCAGCCAGGCGGCGCCCATGTCGTTGTTTTTCTGGTGTTCGAGGACTTTTTTGCGGTCGAGGATAAACGCACTGGGCGAGGTCGCCAGGGTGTTGAGCACCAGCAGCGGATCGGTCGGCCGTGGCAGCTCTATCACGAAGGTCGCGGCATCGGTGGCGCGCATATAGCGTTCGACGTTTTCGGCGGTGAAGCCGTAGGCCTTCCAGGTCGACGCCAGGGCCAGGTTGAGTTTGAGCACGCGGTGCAGCGACCAGGCCACGTCTTCGGCGCTCAGGGTGTTGCCGGACTGGAACCTCACCCCGTCGCGTAAATTGAAGGTCAGGGTCTTGCGGTCATCACTGACCTGCCAGCGTTCGGCCAGCGCCGGCACCAGGCGGTCAGGCTGGGCGACGTCCTGCACCAGCAGCATGTCATAGAGGTTGGCGTTGATCTCCGACACGTCCAGGCCGGTGGCGGCCGCCGGGTCCAGGGACAACAGGTTGATCATGCTCATGCCGACAATCAGTTGATCGGCCGGGGTTTTGGCAAAGCTCTGGGGTACCGCGGTCACGGCCAGGGCGGCGACGAATACCCGCGCCCACAGCGAAGGGAAAATAGTCATAACAAGAGTGCCTTTTTTATATTTATAGGGCTCTCGGCCAGCCCGGCTTATGCCGAACGGGCCGTGTATACGTCAGAAGCTCTTAAGCGTGTTGGTCTCGATGTAGTTGAAGTCGATGTCTTCACCCAGGCCCGGCAAGTCGGACAGGTGCACAAAACCGTCATTGTCCATCGGGTCCACCAGGCGCTTGAGGTAGGCCGGAACGTCGTCGTAGTCCAGGTACGGGTGCAGCAGGCCGCGTTCGTACCAGGTGCAGTTCTTGATGGCGCCGACCACCGCCAGGTTGGCGGCGCCGTTGCCATGGATCTCGCAGTCCATGCCAAACGACTCAGCCAAATGCGCCACCTTCAGGCACGGTGCAATACCGCCGACGCCCGCCACGCCGGCACGCAAGATATCGCAGACATCGTGCTTGACCCAGCTGGCGCGGCTCAGGTGCTTGCCGGACAGGGTTTCCGGGCCCAGCACTGGTATATCCAACTGCCCCGCGAGCCAGGCATAGGACTCGGCGGACTCTTCCATCATCGGCTCTTCGAACCAGGCAAAGTCGAGCTTCTCCAACTCGCGCCCGATGTACAGCGCCTCGGTGCGGCTGTACCAGTGGTAACCATCGAGCATCAATGCAATGTCCGGCCCGACAGCTTCGCGCACGGCCGCACAGGCTGCGACATCGATGCGCGGGCTTGGCGCAAAAGACACCGGCGGCATCCACGTGTGCAATTTGATGGCCTTGTAACCGCGCTGCACCAGGGTTTCGGCGAACCGGCCGTAGTCGTCGGGGGTCGCCAGGCCGCCGGGCAACTCATCGCCGCACATGGTCGAGCCATAAGCCGGCACCTTATCGCGGAACCCGCCGATCAACTTGTGCACCGGCACGCCCAGTGTGCGCCCCGCCCAATCCCACAGCGCCTGCTCAACCAGGGCCAGCGCGCGGTCAGTCAACTGGCTGGCGCTGCCACGCTGCCAATGCGCCAGGTCGTGCCAGATCTTCTCGCGGTCAAACGCGTTTTGGCCCACCAGCACTTTGCGCACAAAGCCGTCCAGCACATAGGGGCGGATCAACTCGGGGGCGCCAAAGGCATAACCCTCCTGGCCATCTTCGGTCTGGATACGCAGCAGCGCCATCTGCGCCTGGGAGACATCACCGGGGTGAGCATGGCCGGCGCTGTCCACTGCGCGGCGGGTCGGGTAGGAAAACACCTGGACGTTGACTGCTGTGATTCTCATGGACGTCTTAAGCCTTCTTATTGGATTTGAGACAGGAATGTCGTCTGTTGCGACCGATCATAGGTCATCGTACAACACTTGAAAAGACCCAATAATCCGCCTCCATTTCTGCGGTTTTCTCGGCAAAACCCCACATAAGCCCGATTTTTAAAGACAACCAAGGAATAACAGGATTGGCTGTAAAGCCCTATTCACTGGGTACATATATTTCAAGATGTTTCAAAACCACCGATAACCCGTAGACGAGTCGTCTTGTCGTACGATAACGTATATCGGCAGCATAGATGAGATCCATACGCAACAACGTACTGCCGCAGCATCCTCAAACGACCCTAACAAAAACAAAAAAGAAGACCGTATGAACACCACCCTACGCACGCTCGTCACTGCCCTGGCCCTCAGCCTGCCGCTCTATGTCAGCGCTGACTCTGCCAGCATCAACTACCGCCACCAGTTCACCGAGGAAGACAGCGCCCACGCTGATCGAATCAAGCTCAATTACCGCCTGGACAGTGGCCTGGGTTTTGAAGCGGAAATGAAATACCGCACCGCCGGGGACCGCGAAGACGTCGCCTATGACAACCTGGTCAACAACGGTCACGAGTTCACCGTCAGCTACAACTACAAGCTCAGCCCGCAGTCGACGTTGACCCCGGCATTCCAGATGGACAGCTCGAAGGACTCGACCACCTACAAGCTCGGCCTCAAGTACAACTACAAGATCAACGATGCTTTCTACGCGGCGACGCGCTACCGGCTGGATACCAAAAGCTCGATCGCGACCAGGTCGACGAAGACCTGCCCGACCACATCAAGGATGACCAGACCACCCACCGCTTTGAGGGCTGGCTCGGCTATACGCCGGCGAGCAAATGGGCGTACGAATACCAGTTCATCTATTTCAAGACGGACTACATTCGCTACGACAACAAGAAGAACGACTACGAACAGAACCT
The DNA here is from genome assembly GCF_054668275.1 of Pseudomonas sp. S3_A03. Classification (NCBI taxonomy): domain Bacteria; kingdom Pseudomonadati; phylum Pseudomonadota; class Gammaproteobacteria; order Pseudomonadales; family Pseudomonadaceae; genus Pseudomonas; species Pseudomonas sp. S3_A03. The sequence continues at coordinate 464,993 of NZ_CP162753.1, read as the reverse complement.
GATCGTCAAATACAAACTGACCAAGGAATGGGCACCGTTCATGGAGATCGGCGACGTGAAGGTCAACGCCACCTCTGAAGACCGCCAGGCACGCTGGCGCCTGGGTGTGCAGTACAACTTCATGTAATGCCCCGCGCCACTTGCCTTGCTTGTGCGCATCGCTCGCCAGGCAAGTGGCACGCAGTCAACCAGCAGTAAAGCGCCACGAGCAGCCTGCCTCCGTTGGGCCGGGCTGCCGGCTCAGGGCCGCGCGGTTACTACGGCCGGGCCGTGCGACAACTGCGCGGCAGCCGCTTCGTAGGCACGGCGCATACGCTCGCGGCTGTTGGACAGGTGCAGGCGCATCGCGGCACGAGCGGCGTCGGCATCGCGCCGCAGGATGGCTTTGTAGATATCCTCATGCTCACGACTCAAGCGCTCCAGGTAGGGCTCCTTGTTGTCGTTGGCCAAGCGTTTGGAGTGCAGGCGCGTACGCGGCAGGATGTTGACCCCCAGATGCAGCATGATATCGGTGAAGTAGCGATTGCCGGTGGCCAGCGCGATCTGCTGGTGAAACTGGAAGTCCGCCGATACCGCATAATCGGCACTCACCGCTCGCGAGTTAAGCGCATCCAACGAGTCGCGCATCACCCGCAACTGCTCATCGGTACGCCCCACACAGGCCAGCCCCGCCGCCTCCACTTCCAGACTGATGCGCAACTCGAGCACCGCCAGCACATCCTGCAAGGTCACGATGGTCTCTGGGTCGATCCGGAACCCACTGGGGCTTGGCACATCCTTCACAAACGTGCCGACGCCATGCCGGGTTTCGACCAGGCCCGCAGCTTGAAGACGCGAGATGGCCTCACGCACCACGGTGCGGCTCACGCCGTGCTCGGCCATCACTTGCGATTCGGTCGGCAGCTTTGTGCCACGCGCCAGCTCACCGGCGCAGATGCGTCGGGAAAGTTCGGTGACCAGCTCTTCGGCCAGGCTTCGGTGTCGGCGGCGAACCGTGGGCTGGACGTTCGGGTTGTCCATCAAGAACACAAGTCTCGGTTTACGGAGGAAGGCGCATCATAGCGCATTGGTTGTACGACAACGTAGACGCGCGTGATGGACACCCCGGTTACTTGCTCTCTTGAGCCTTGCCCTCCTGCATTTGCACCGACGATTTGCTGCCATCGGTGTTGTTCTTGGTGGTGTTATCGGCGCTGTCGAAACAGCCCTGAAGCATCAACATGCTGCACATTACCAGGCAGAATCTGTTCATGACGGGTCACCTGCTGACGGGTTTTATGAACGAGCCAAGCAGTGGCTCAGCCCCTGATTTATCAGGCCGCCCGGCCGGCCCATACGTTCAACAAAACCGCTCAGGGCCTGACAAGTGGTTGCGGCGGGCAACGCAAAACCGGTGGCAAGCCGTATTACCCATTAAAAAAAGCTGCCCTTTGGCACCGATAACATCGTTTCTCGGGCGCACAGCCAGTCCCTATATTGAGCCGCACTATCCAGTGAACGAACCAACGTTCACGCCTCTTCAGTGCGAGTAGTCTCAATGAACAAAAAACCTGACAGCGCAGGGCTTGATAATGCGGGCGCCGGGACCCGAGCGGTCTGGGGTGGAGAGCAAGTCAGGCACCCCTACAACGCCACCCAAACCCCCATCGTGGTCAGCGCGGCTTACGGTTACGACGATATCGACGTCTGGTATGACGTGGCGCTGGGCAAGGCTCCAGGCTTCATCTATAGCCGAATGAGCAACCCGACGGTCGAAACCCTCGAAGCCAAAATCAGCGAGCTGGAAATGGCCGAGTCCGCCGTCGCGTTCAGCAGCGGCATGGCGGCCATCAGCAGCGTGCTTTACACCTTCCTGGCCCACGGCGATCGCGTGGTGTCCACCAAGGACAGTTATGGCGGCACCAACAAGATTTTCGAAGAATTCCTGCCGCGCATGGGCGTGGAGGTCACCTTGTGCGAAACGTTCGACCACGAGGCCATCGAACGCGAAATCGCCCGAGGCTGTCAGGTGCTGTACCTGGAAACGCCGACCAACCCGACCCTCAAAATCCTCGATATCCAGCGCCTGGTGGCAGCGGCCAAGCGCGTCGGCGCCCTGGTGGTGGCCGACAACACGTTCGCCACACCGCTGAATCAGAACCCGCTGGCGCTGGGGGTGGATGTGGTCATCCACAGCGCGACCAAATTCCTCAGTGGCCACGGCGACGTCTTGGGCGGCCTGGTCTGCGGCGCTCAAGCGCTGATGAGCAAGGTTCGGCATTACCGCGAAATCAATGGCGCGACGCTCGACCCGTTCTCGGCCTACATGATCATCCGCGGCATGAAAACCCTGGTGCTGCGCATGCGCCAACAACAACGCAGCGCCCATGCCCTGGCGGAGTTTCTGTGCACTGAACCCTTGGTCGCGTCCGTCAATTACCCCGGCTTGCCCAGCCACCCGAACCACGCAGTGGCCTGCGCGCAAATGGGCGGTTTTGGCGCCATCGTCAGTTTTGTGCTGATTGGCGGCATGGACACGGTCAAGGTGCTGCTGCCGCGCCTGCGATTTGCTCACTGCGCCGGCAACCTCGGTGCGGTCGAAACCATCTACGGCCCGGCCCGCACCACCAGCCACGTGGAAAACACGCTTGAAGAACGCCTGGCGCTGGGTATTTCCGAAGGGCTGGTGCGTGTTTCGGTGGGGATCGAGGACACCGACGACTTGCTCGACGACCTGAAACAGGCGTTCGCGTTTGTGCGCTGCCTGCGCGAGGAAACAAGCCACCAGCCTGCCTGAACGCAAGTCTCAAACCCCACGACAGGGCCGTCTGTGGGGCGTTTCATGAAGAGGAATAATAATAAAACCAAGTGGCGAGGTTCCGACCTGCCCTAACAACTTTCATGAGAACAACCATGTCCATAAAAGAACAAAAACTCAACGCGCGCGCCGGTTTCAAACAGGAAATGCAGACCCGCCACATTGTCATGCTGGCCCTGGGCGGCGTGATCGGCACCGGGCTGTTCCTGACGTCCGGCTATACCGTCAACCAGGCCGGCCCCTTAGGGGCGGTCATCGCCTACATCATCGGCGCACTGATGGTCTACATGGTCATGATGTGCCTGGGTGAGCTGGCGGTGCAGATGCCTGAAACCGGCTCGTTCAGCACTTACGCCACGCGCTTTCTCGGCCCCGGCACCGGCTACACCGTGGCCTGGCTGTACTGGCTGACATGGACCGTGGCCATTGGTTCGGAGTTCACCGCTGCCGGTATCTTGATGACACGCTGGTTTCCGGACACGCCCGTATGGATCTGGAGTGCGCTGTTCGCCGGCACGGTGTTCCTTACCAACGTGGTCTCGGTCCGTCTGTTTGCCGAGACCGAATTCTGGTTGTCGCTCATCAAAGTGGTGACGGTGGTGGTGTTCCTGGCCATCGGCGGCGGGGCCATTCTCGGGCTGCTGAATATCGACCAGGCGCACAGCATCGGCTTGGCTAACTTTACTCGCGAAGGCTTGTTCCCCACCGGTTTCATGTCGATCGCGATGACCTTGCTGGCGGTCTCGTTCGCCTTCTCGGGCACCGAGTTGATCGGCATCGCCGCCGGCGAAACCAAAGACCCTCAACGCAATGTGCCGCGAGCCATTCGCACCACCGTGCTGCGCCTGGCGGTCTTTTTTGTCGGCACCATCTTTGTGCTGGCCACCCTGCTGCCACGCGAACAGGCCGGTTTGGTGGAAAGCCCCTTCGTAACGGTGTTCACCTACATCGGTATCCCCTACTCGGCCGACATCATGAACTTTGTGATCATTACCGCGCTGTTGTCGGCGGCCAACTCCGGGCTTTACGCCGCCTCACGGATGCTCTGGACCTTGAGCGACCAGGGTCACCTGCCCAAGCAATTCTCGCAGCTGACCCGCATGGGCACGCCGTTGAATGCCATTATCCTGAGCATGATCGGCGGCGGCGCGTCCCTGCTCAGCAGTGTGTTCGCCGCCGACACCGTTTACCTGGCACTGGTATCGATTTCCGGGCTGGCGGTGGTGGTGGTGTGGATGAGCATCGCCGCCAGCCAAATTGCCTTTCGCCGGCACTATGTGGCCAACGGCGGCGATGTGCGCGCGCTGAAGTTCCGCGTCCGGGGTTACCCGTGGGTGCCGCTGGGCGCGCTGGCCTGCTGCAGCCTGGCCTGTGTGGGGATCGCTTTTGACCCGGAACAGCGGGTCGCGCTGTACTTTGGCGTGCCCTTCATCGCCTGGTGCTACTTCGTGTATTACATTACCCGCAACAGCCGCGAGCGACGCTTGTCGCTCGCCTCCACAGTGCAACCGTCCGATGCGTTCTAGGCTCGTTCGACGCCGTGGGTCAGCGTGCTCAGTGCAGCGTCAATGAGGTCCAGACCATGAAGCAAAAGCCGCTCCCCCCTTGAACTGGCTGCGGGCCTTCGAGGTGTCCGCCCGCTGCTTGAACTTCACCCACGCCGCCGACGAACTGTGCTTGACCCAGGGCGCGGTCAGCCAACAGATCCGCCAACTGGAAAGCCATCTGGGGGTGGCGCTGTTCAAACGCCTGCCTCGCGGGCTGGGCCTGACCGAAGAAGGCCAGGCTTATCTGCCGGTGGTGCAGGATGCGATCACGCGATTGGCGGTGGGTACCAGCGAGATTTTTGGCCAGCACAAACGCCGCCCCATCAAGGTGCGCGGCAGCCTGGCGTTTTTCGTGCACTGGTTGGCGCCCAAGCTGGTGGACTTCCGTCAGTTGCACCCGCACGTCGATATCCGCTACATCAGTAATATCTGGGTCAAGGAACTCGATGGCGAAGACGATATGGAGATTCGCTGGGGCCATGGCCAATGGCCCGGCCTGGTGTCCCAGCGCCTGACCTGGGATACCCTGTTTCCGGTCTGCTCGCCGGCCCTGATGACGCGCTCGCCCCTCAAGGCGGCAAGCGACGTGGCCCAGCACACGCTATTGCATGTGCTGGGGTACGAAGAGGGTTGGGGCTACTGGCTGAAGATGGTCGGCGCCGACGCGGTCGACTCATCGCGCGGCCTGCAGTTCGATACGCTGATCTCGACATTGCGTATGGCGGAATTAGGGCAAGGCATTGCATTGGCCCGCTCTTCAATGGTCGACGAAATGCTCCACGACGGGCGCCTGGTTGAACCCTTCGACCAGCGCATCGAAGCCAGCGAATCGTTTTACCTGGTACGCGGTTCCGGCGCCGACGAGCATCCCGACGCCGTGATGTTTTCCACCTGGCTGGTCGAGCAGGCACACCGTTATAAATAAGTGGCCGGAGCCAAACCATGCGCTACGTGAGTACCCGAAACACGGCCGTGCAGGCCGACTTCGAACAGGTTGTATTATCCGGCATCGCCGATGACGGCGGGTTATTCGTCCCTTTGGCGCTGCCGTTGTTCGCGCCCCAGGACATCGCTAACTGGTCAACCCTGCCCTACGCCGAACTGGCGTATCGGATCATCCGACCGTTTGTGGGGGCGGCGATTGCTGAAACAGACCTCAAGCGCCTGCTCAACGCAGCCAGCAGTCGGTTCCAGCACCGTGCCGTAGCGCCGTTGCATCAGGTCGACCGCAATGAATGGGTGCTGGAGCTGTTCCACGGCCCTACCTGTTCCTCGAAGGATTTTGCCGCGCAACTGCAGGCGCAGTTGGTGCAGCATTTTCTGCAGCAGCGGGGTCGACGCGCAGTGCTGCTCGGCGCCACCAATGGCGACACCGGCCTGGCCGCCATCGAAGCGTTCAAACACAGTGCCGAGGCCCACGTGGTGGCGCTCTATCCCGAGCGCGGCGTGCCCCCGCATCAGTTGCAGGCGCTGTTGGCGGTGGCGCAGCCCAATGTGCATCTGTTCGCTGTCGACGGTAGCTTCGATGAGTGCCAGGGCATTGTGAGCGGGTTGTTCAAACAGTGGCCGTGCGCGCCGTACGCGGCGATCAGCTTCAACTCCAGCAACTGGGTCAACGTGCTGGCACAACTGGTGGTGTATTTCCACGCGGTCCTGCAACTGGGCGGCGGCCAGCGGCCGATCGGCTTCAGCGTGCCGGCGGCGAGTTTCGCTGAAGTCTATGCCGGCTATATCGCCCAGAAGATGGGCTTGCCCATCACTCAACTGATCGTCGCCACCAATACCAACGACGCCCTGCATCAGTTGTTTTTGAAGAACCATTATTCCAGGCTGCGCGCCAACAAGACCTTGTCACCGGCCATGGACCTCTCGACCTTCTCCAACCTGGAGCGTTTTCTCTGGGAGGTATACGAACACGACGCTGACGCGGTGCGCGCGTTGATGGACGGGCTGGAGTCCAGCGGCGAAATGACCATCGCCAATGACTGCTGGCTGCGGGCGCGAGTGATCATTGACTCCTATGCGGTCAGCGATGAGGAAACCCTGAACGAAATAATCGCGCTGCACCGTGACACCGGCTACATTGTCGACCCCCACACCGCCACCGGCGTGATTGCCGCCCGCCTGTACCGGCGCAGCCTGGTGGCGCCCATGGTCACGCTGGGGGAAATCTCGCCGGTCAAATCGGCGGCGCTGCTCGACGAACTGGGGATCAGTGTGCCGCGCCCGGCGTGCCGCAGCGCGCAGCACAACGGCCCGGCGCATCAGCGGATCAGGCCCGACAATATCGCCCTGCTCCTTCAACAGCTCGACGCGCTGTGAGGGCGCTGTCACTGGAGGCTCAATGAAGCGCATTCTGGACCCTCTCGATGAACGCATCATCGCCGAGCTTAGGCTCAACGCCCGGGCCGCCCACGCGGAGCTGGCGGCCAAGGTCAACCTGTCGCGCAACGCTGTGCGCCAGCGTATCGAACGTTTGGAACGTGACGGCGCCATCCTGGGCTATACGGTGCTCACCGGCGACGGGCGACAAGCCGCCGCGCAGATCAATGCGGTGATCTTCGTCTATCGCTATGACCGTATGCGCGGCGAGGATGTATTGCAGGCACTGCGCGCAATACCCGAAGTCATCCAGTGCGACGTGATGAGCGGTGAGTTCGACCTGATGCTGCGCGTCGGCGCAACGAGCCCGCAGCGGGTGCACCAGGTGTGGACCCAGATCTCGGCGCTGGCGGGCGTGGAAAACACCGTGACGTCCTTCGTCTTATCGTCTGTGGTCTGAGCCGTCGCTGCGATAAAAAAGCCAACCTGCGTTGGCTTTTTTTATGCCCGGCGTATTCGCCGCTCCTTGGTCAAAACGCCCATAAAATAGAGCAAATCGGCATATTTCACTGCCCTGGTAGCGCCCTTAACCTAGAGCACAACCACTCCTCACCCAGATCAGGGGCAATAAAAAAATGACTGAATACAAACTGGCGCTGGTCGGCTTCGGCGGTGTCAACCGGGCCTTGGCGCAACTGATTGCCGAGCGTAATGAGCGCTGGAAAACCGAGTTGGGTTTCAGCCTGACAATCGTCGGCGTTACCGACTTGTTCCAAGGCTCGGTGATCAACCGACAAGGGCTGGATGCCGCCGCATTGGCCGCGTTGCCCGTGGTCGAAGGCGCGTTGGCGCAATTGCCGGGCGGCGACGCGACGGCAAGCAATGAAGCCGTGATCAAAGACTGCGGCGCCGACATGATTGCCGAAGCCACGTTCACCAACCCGGTGGATGGTGAGCCGGCAACTTCGTTCTGTCGTTGGGCGCTGGAAAACGGCAAACATGTGGTCACCACCAACAAAGGGCCGATTGCCCTGCACGGTGCCGCGTTGAAGGCTCTGGCCCAGCGCAACCAGGTGGGCTTTGAATACGAAGGGTCGGTGATGAGTGGCACGCCGGTCATCCGCCTGGCCAGGCAGTTGCTGGCCGGCAGTACCATCAGCGGTTTCGAGGGCATTCTCAACGGCACCTCCAACTTCGTGCTCACCCGCATGGAGAGCGGCCTGGGTTTCAGCGAGGCGGTCAAACAGGCGCAGACGTTGGGGTATGCCGAAGCCGACCCGACGGCGGATGTCGAAGGCCATGACGTACGCCTCAAGGTGGTGATCCTGGCCAACGAACTGCTCGATGCAAAAATCAATGTCAACGATGTGCGCTGCAACGGTATCAGCGCCCTCACCCTCGGCGACATCGAGCAGGCTCGCCAGAACAATGCCCGCTGGAAACTGATCGGCGCCGCCACACGCAATGCCGACGGCTCGGTCAGCGCCAGCGTCGAGCCGCGCCTGTTGAGCAACGATCATCCGTTGGCCAGCATCGGCGGCGCCACCAATGCGGTGTCGTTCACCACCGACCTGATCGGCACGGTGACGGTTTCGGGGCCTGGCGCCGGGCGCACGGAAACCGCGTTCGCGCTGCTGTCGGACATCATCAGCCTCCATCAATGCGCCACACAGCACCGGAAAACATGCCCATGAACGTCTCGAATCTGGCCCGCACTGTCGTGGCACCGCAGATCCAGGTCTTCAACCCTTTTGACGGTACGCCGGTCGGTGCCGTCGCGGACGTGTGTGCGTCGCAGGTTGCGCACCTGTTGGAACAGGCTCGCCACGGCGTTCGCGCTTGCGCTGCGTTGCCGCGTTACCGCAGGGCGCAGATCCTCGAACAGACCGCCTTGCACGTTGAACGCGACGCCCGGGCGTTCGCCCGGCTGATCGTCGACGAAGCCGGCAAGACCCTCAAGCAGGCCGAAAAGGAGGTCAAGCGGTGTATCAACACCCTCAAGTTGTCTGCCGAAGAAGCCAAGCGCAATGCCGGAGAAGTGATTCCATTCGATGCGTACGAAGGCTCGGAGTCGCGTCAGGGCTGGTTCACCCGTGAACCCCTGGGGTTGATTGTCGCGATCACGCCCTACAACGACCCATTAAACCTGGTGGCCCATAAACTCGGGCCGGCCATCGCTGGTGGCAACGCGGTGATTCTCAAACCGTCCGAACTGGCGCCGTTGTCGGCGATAAAACTGGTGGCGTACCTGGTCGAGGCCGGGCTGCCCGAATCGGTGGTCACGGTTGCCACCGGCGGTGCCGAGCTGGGCAAGGCCCTGGTGGCGGCGCGGGAAGTTCGCATGATTTCGTTTACCGGCGGCTTTGCCACCGGCGAGCAGATTTCCCGCACCGCGGGCTTGAAGAAACTGGCGATGGACCTGGGCGGCAACGCCCCGGTGATCGTCATGGCGGACTGCGACCTTGAGGCCACCGTGGCGAGTTGCGTATCGGGCGCGTTCTGGGCGGCGGGGCAAAACTGCATCGGCACCCAGCGGCTATTGGTGCATGCGTCGATCTATGCGGCGTTCCGGGCACGATTCGTCAGCCAGACCGAGGCATTGACGGTCGGGAACCCCCTGCTTGCCACCACCGATATCGGCCCGATGATCACCCAACAAGCGGCACAGAATGCCGAGCGCGTGGTGGCCGACGCACTGGCCCAGGGCGCCACGTTGCTTTGCGGGCATCGGCGCCAGGGCGCCTGCTACGCCGCCACGGTGCTGGAAAACGTCGATCACGCCAGCCGCCTCTGGCGCAACGAGGTCTTCGCGCCGGTGGTGGTGTTGCAGCCGTTTGAATCGTTCGAGGAAGCCATCGCACTGGCCAACGAACCCGACTACAGCCTGCACGCCGGGATCTTCACCCGCGATCTGGCCACGGCGATGACCGCTGCGCGCCGGATCGAAGCCGGCGGCGTGATGATCAATGATTCCTCCGACTATCGCTTCGATGCGATGCCGTTTGGCGGTTCCAAATACGGCAGCCTGGGCCGTGAGGGGGTGCGCTTCGCCTATGAGGAAATGACGCAACCCAAGGTGGTGTGTTTGAACATGCTGGGTTGAGCGATGCAAATCAGGTAGTTGTGCATTGGGCCGGTCCAGCCAACCGCCCAATGCGTTTTTCCGCTGATCAAGCCGCTTGCGCAGTCAAAGGCGAAAGCCGATCAGCACCTCAATCGCGGCGCAAAAGCGTATTCGGCGCCACCCCAAAGGCTTTGCGAAACGCATGGCTGAAATGAGAGAAGTCAGAAAACCCGAAGTCCAGCGCCGCCTGGGACACACTGCGCACCTGACCGCGTTCAATCGCTTCACGGCTGGCGTTCAGGCGCTCTTTCCAGATTTCCGCCACAGGGGTTTTCTGGTACCGGGCAAAGGCGCGCGTGACGGTACGGGTGGACACATTGTGCGCCTGGGCGATGATTTCGATCGACAGGTCCGGCTCGGTCAGATGCCGTTGGATGTACTTCATGATGCGCCCATACAGGTCCAGTTCCTGGTGGGTGGTGTTCAGGTCCTGGAGTTCCAGGCTGAGCACCAGCAGGTCAAGCAAGGCCGTCGAATAACGCTTGGCGATGTGCTCATCCTGCAGCGACGCCGGCGTATTCGCAGCCTGACGCAGCATTTCACGCAAGGGAATGACGCCAGGGCGGCGGTCATCGAGGACCATTGCGGTGTACTCCGCAATGCGCGGCAGACGCTCGGTGAGCAAGGCTCGCGGAATCCGCACCAAGTGGTTTTCGGTACCACCGAAGCTGAATCGAAACGCCTGGGTTGCGTCATAAAGAAACAAATTGCCCGCGGCCAGGTTGGCTTTTTCTTGAGCCTTGTTCAATTTGACCATGGCCATTTCGAGCGAAACCCAACCACAGATCCTCCGCCGGACCGCTGCGCAGGTGCCGCTCGGAGCGCTCCCAATAATGCAGTGGCGAGGACAGTGAACACAGGTCCAGATCGCCGACGGTATTGACCGCCAGCGCGCCATCGAAACTGCTCTGGGACAAGGGTTTGCTATCGGCCGCCAGGCAATGGCGACAGACCACTTCTTTCCAGTAATCAAAGCGACGTGGTGCAGGAACGGCAAGGGTCGAATACTGGGTGCTTGGGTTCATGGCACGGACCTCGGTACAGCGATGTCGTAACAGCGCGAGAAGGTGTAACTGACCTGTCACTGTTAGCAATTAATAGGCCAAGCACATTTTCATCGGCCCCAGGCGCCCAACCTGGTTATCCGCGCGCCGGGGCGGCAAAGGTTGCCTTCGCCCTGCTCACTTAAAGGTCGCCGTGCACCAACGCCGATCATCGGCGGGCCGGCAGTTCCAGCGTGTCTTTTCCAACCAAACGGTTGTCTTGACGAACCAAGCGGCCCCTCGCCGTCCCGCCTAATTTCCTCCTCACAGCAGCTCATACCCCCGCTGATGAGGCACGCCATGCATCGACCCTACGCACAACGCCTGTCTGATGCCTCCTGGCTTCTACAGGTGCGCGACCTGGTACCTGAAGAGTCGGCTTGTTGGTTGATCGAATGGGGGGCCATGAAGTTGCTGCATCGAGCGGCTACCGCCGCAGCGCTGACGCCCACCCGTAGGCCTGAACGAAAATAACGAGGAGCTCACCATGGAATCTGCAATCGACACCCATCTCAAATGCCCGCGCACCCTGTCCCGCCGGGTGCCCGACGAGTATCAACCGCCCTTCCCGATGTGGGTCGCCCGCGCTGACGAACAGCTGGAACAGGTGGTGATGGCTTACCTCGGCGTGCAATATCGCGGCGAGGCCCAGCGCGAGGCCGCACTGCAAGCCATGCGTCACATCGTCGGCAGTTTCAACCTGGCCGATGGCCCGCAGACCCATGATCTGACCCACCACACCGACAGCAGCGGCTTCGACAATCTGATTGTCGTGGGCTACTGGAAAGACCCCGGCGCCCACTGCCGCTGGCTGCGCTCGGCGCCGGTGAACGACTGGTGGGCTTCGCAGGACCGCCTCAGCGACGGCCTGGGTTATTTCCGTGAAATCAGCGCGCCGCGTGCCGAGCAATTCGAGACGCTGTACGCCTTCCAGGACAACCTGCCCGGTGTCGGCGCGGTCATGGACACGACCAGTGGCGAAATCGAGGAACACGGTTACTGGGGCTCGATGCGCGACCGCTTCCCCATCTCCCAGACAGACTGGATGAAGCCCACGACCGAACTGCAAGTGATCGCGGGTGACCCGGCCAAGGGTGGGCGTGTCGTGGTCATGGGGCATGACAACCTAACGCTGATTCGTTCAGGCCAGGACTGGGCGGATGCCGAGGCGGACGAACGTTCGCTGTACCTCGACGAAATCCTGCCGACCCTGCAGGACGGCATGGACTTCCTGCGTGACAACGGCCAACCCCTGGGCTGCTACAGCAACCGGTTCGTGCGCAATATCGACCTGGACGGCAACTTTCTCGATGTCAGCTACAACATCGGCCACTGGCGTTCGGTGGAGAAACTCGAACGCTGGGCCGAGTCGCACCCTACCCACTTGCGCATTTTCGTGACGTTCTTCCGTGTGGCCGCCGGTTTGAAAAAGCTACGGCTGTACCACGAAGTGTCGGTGTCGGACGCCAAGAGTCAGCTTTTCGAATACATCAACTGCCATCCGCACACCGGGATGCTGCGGGACGCACGAGCGGCAACCGCCTGAGCATTCGCACGCTGAACGCCCATTTTCGCTGGCTTGCCACCTTACCGGGTGGCACGGCATCCCCTGCGAGGAACACACCATGAACAAGATCCGCTTGCTGACACTTACCACGGTATTGCCGATGCTCCAGGCTCAGGCCGTTGAGGTCGCCCCTGGCGACTATGAGCAATACCCCGTGGGCGCGACCATCGGTGCGATCTATTACCAGCACGCCACCACCGACTCGGCCTACGCCAACGGCCATAAGGCAAGCTCGGATTTCAGGTTGAATTCTGACGTCGGCATCCTGCGTCTGCTGCATGTGTATGCGTTGAGCGACACCGTCACTATCGACCCACAGTTCCTGCTGCCCTTTGGGCACGTCTCCAGCGACGGTGACGCCTCGGCCCTGGGCAGTACGCGCGGGATTGGCGACTTGATCCTGACGGCGCCGCTGAAGTGGCGGTTCAACGCTGCTCGCGACACCCTCAGTATCGCCCCCTATGTATATGTGCCCACGGGCACCTACGACAAAGATGACGCGCTCAACATCGGTGAGAACCGCTGGAAATTCGAACTGCAGAGCGCCTACGTCAAGCACTTCACGGAACACTGGGCGATGGACGTGGTGGGCGGCGCGACCTGGTATGGCGATAACACCGACTACGGCGCCAATGCCGACCGGCTAAAGCAGGACGTGTCCTACGCAGCACAGGTGATGGGGCGCTATATGCCCGATGCCACCACCGCGTTCGGGATCGGCTTCGGACGGACCTGGGGCGGTGAGACCAACATCGAGCACGTCAACCAAGATAACGAACTGGGAACCACCAACGTGCGCCTGACGGCCACCAAGTTCGTCACGCCCCAGGACCAGATCCAGCTGCAATTGGGCAAGGACCTGTCGGTGGACAACGGGGCCAGGGAGGACTTCCGGATGAACCTGCGCTACGCGCGCGTGTTTTAAGGCGCTCCCGAAGACAGCGGCCGACCGCCCCTCGCGCTCAGCGCCGGGGGGTGTCCGGCCCAGCCAAGTCGCTGTCCGTTTCAACCAAGCCTCTGCCCGCAGGCGCGGATTATCTTGAGCGCCAGGCCACTTACGATAAGGACTGCCCTCCATGGCAATCGTTCGCCCCACCCTTGAGCAGCTACTGGACATGACGAGCCGCCTGCATATGCGGCTCAGCCCCGAGCAAGCCAGTGAATACCTGACCCTTATGCAGGCGAGTTTCGACGCCTATGACCTGATTGACGCACTGCCCGACTTCGTCCCGCCGACGCGGTATGAACGCACTGCGGGCTATCGCCCCTCGGCGGCGCACAACCCGCTCAACGCCTGGTATTACCGCACCGAAGTCAACGGTGCCCGCGAAGGCAAGCTGGCGGGCAAGACGGTTGCGCTCAAGGACAATATCTCGCTGGCCGGCGTTCCGATGATGAACGGCGCCAAGCCGCTGGAGGGCTTTGTGCCCGCGTTCGATGCCACCGTTGTCACCCGCCTGCTGGATGCGGGCGCAACCATCCTCGGCAAAGCCACCTGCGAGCATTACTGCCTGTCCGGCGGCAGTCACACCTCCGACCCGGCGCCGGTGCATAACCCCTACCGTCACGGTTTTGCCTCGGGTGGCTCGTCCTCCGGCAGCGCGGCGCTGGTTGCCGCGGGCGAGGTCGACCTGGCGGTGGGCGGAGATCAAGGCGGCTCCATCCGGATTCCTTCCGCATTCTGCGGCACCTACGGGATGAAACCGACCCACGGCCTGGTGCCCTACACCGGCATCATGGCCATTGAAGCAACCATCGACCATGCCGGCCCCATCACTGCCACCGTGCGCGACAACGCGTTGATGCTGGAGGTCATGGCCGGCGCCGACGGCCTCGACCCGCGCCAGGCCGCGCCGCAGGTCGACACGTACAGCGCTTACCTGGACCGTGGTGTGAAAGGGCTCAGGATCGGCGTTTTGCGCGAAGGCTTTGAACTGGCCAACCAGGACCCGCGCGTCGCCGCCTCGGTGCGCAATGCCATTGCCCAGTTTGAGCGGTTGGGCGCGCAGGTGGAGGACGTGTCGGTTGCCGAACATGCGATTGCCGGCGCCCTGTGGCACCCGATCGGCTGTGAAGGTCTGACCATGCAGATGATGCACGGCAATGGCGCCGGTTTTAACTGGAAAGGGCTGTACGACCTTGCGTTACTGGACAAACAAGCCGGATGGCGCGAACAGGCGGATGACCTGTCCGCGTCCCTGAAGCTGTGCATGTTCGTCGGCCAATACGGGGTCGAGCGCTACAACGGGCGTTACTACGCCAAGGCGCAAAACCTCAGGCGGCTGGCACGGGCCGGTTATGACGCGGCCTTGGCACGCTATGACCTGCTGGTGATGCCGACCGTGCCGATCATTGCCCAGCCCCACCCGGAGCCGGGTTGCTCGATCACCGATTACGTGGCGCGCGCTCTGGAAATGATCGGCAACGCCTCTGCCCAGGACATCACCGGCCATCCGGCCATGTCGATTCCCTGTGGCCTGGTGGAGGGGTTACCGGTCGGGCTCATGCTGGTGGGCAAGCACTATGCCGAAGGCACGATTTACCAGGCTGCCGCCGCGTTCGAAGCGGCTGTCGACTGGAAAAACGCCTGACCGGTTCGTCCCATGCAGCGCAAAAAATAAAGCCGCCAGGCGCTGCTTCGAAGTTCAACGATGAGGAATCCACTGATGACCAGCCAACACACCCCCTCTACGCCCGGCGAACGCGCACAGGCGCTATTGCAGGTGCTCAAGCAAAAGGACCTGATCCCCGAGGGCTACATCGAACACATGACGCAACTGATGGCGCACGAATGGAGCCCGCAAAATGGCGCCCGCGTGGTCGCCAAGGCCTGGGTCGACCCGCAGTTTCGTGCACTGTTGCTCAAGGACGGCACCGCCGCGTGCGCCCAGTTCGGCTACACCGGCCCGCAGGGCGAGTACATCGTCGCGCTGGAGGACACGCCCGGGGTCAAGAACGTGATTGTCTGCAGCCTGTGCTCGTGCACCAACTGGCCTGTCCTGGGCCTGCCGCCTGAGTGGTACAAGGGCTTTGAGTTCCGTGCGCGCCTGGTCCGGGAAGGCCGCACCGTGCTGCGCGAACTGGGGACGCAGCTGCCGGGTGACGTGGTGGTCAAGGTCTGGGACACCAGCGCCGAAACCCGTTACCTGGTGCTGCCGGTCAGGCCTGGAAGGCTCCGAGCACATGACGCAAGAGCAGCTGCAGAACCTGGTGACCAAAGACGTGCTGATTGGTGTCGCCCTGCCCCGCGTTGGCTGAACAAACCACGCATCACCGTTCAATTCCCGGAGTTTTCATTATGGATGGCTTTCACGATCTCGGCGGTTTCCAAGGCTTTGGCAAAGTCCCCCACACCATCAACAGCCTGAGCTACCAACCGGTATTCAAGCAGGACTGGGAACACCTGGCCTACAGCTTGATGTTCATCGGTGCCGATCACTTGAAGAAGTTCAGCGTGGACGAAGTGCGTCATGCCGTCGAACGCCTGGACGTTCGCCAGCATGTCGGCACCCAGTACTACGAACGCTATGTCATCGCCACCGCCACCTTGCTGGTTGAAACCGGCGTGATCACCCAGGCCGAGCTTGATCAGGCCTTGGGCTCGCACTTCAAGCTGGCAAACCCCGCACACGCCAACGGGCGCCCGGCGATCACCGGCCGCGCGCCCTTCGAGGTGGGCGACCGGGTGGTGGTGCGAGACGAGTACGTGGCCGGGCATGTGCGCATGCCGGCCTACGTGCGCGGCAAGCACGGTGTGGTGCTGCACCGCACCTCACAGACGTGGCCGTTCCCGGACGCGATTGGCCATGGCGATACGAGCGCGGCGCATCAGCCGACCTACCATGTCGAGTTTCGCGTGAAAGACCTGTGGGGCGATGCGGCCGATGAGGGGTTCGTGGTGGTCGACCTGTTCGAAAGCTATCTGGACCACGCCGACCGCCCGGTGAGCGCATGATGGACGGCGCCCTGACAGGCCGACTGCCGGTGACGGTGCTTTCCGGCTTCCTCGGCGCCGGCAAGACCACCCTGCTCAACCATATCCTGCGCAACCGTGAAGGCCTGCGCGTGGCGGTCATCGTCAATGACATGAGCGACGTCAACATCGACGCCGCCGAGGTGCAGCGCGACGTGTCGCTGCACCGTGGTCGCGATGAGTTGATCGAGATGAGCAACGGTTGTATCTGCTGCACACTACGCGCCGATCTGCTGGAGCAGATCAGTGCCCTGGCACGCCAGCAGCGTTTCGATTACCTGCTCATTGAGTCCACCGGTATCTCTGAACCGATGCCGGTCGCGGAAACGTTCGCCTTCCTCGACGCAGAAGGCTTCAGCCTCAGCGAACTGGCGCGGCTCGATACCTTGGTGACGGTGGTCGATGGCAGCCGCTTTCAGGCGTTGCTCGAATCACCACACACGGTTGCCCGCGACGACGCACAGGCGCATACGCCGATGCGCCCTCTGGCGGATCTGCTGATCGAACAGGTGGAATACGCCAACGTCATTCTGGTCAACAAGCTCGACCTGCTCGACGAAGCAGGTTACCAGGCCGTGCATGCGATCCTCGCCGGCCTTAACCCCAGCGCGCGGATCGTGCCCATGGCGCACGGCAATACCGAGTTATCCGGCATCCTCGGTACCCACCTGTTTGATTTACCCAGCCTTGCGGCGGCGCCGGGCTGGATGAGGCAGATGGAAGCGAGCGACGCAGCAGCCTCCGAGACGCACACCTATGGCGTGACCTCCTGGGTCTACCGCGAACGCGCGCCTTTTCACCCTCAGCGCTTGCTCGACTTTCTCAATCGCCCCTGGAACAACGGACGGCTGTTGCGCAGCAAAGGTTATTTCTGGCTCGCCAGCCGGCACCTGGAAACCGGCCTGCTGGCGCAAAGCGGCAGGCAGTTCCAGTGGGACTATGTCGGGCGCTGGTGGAATTTCATCGAGCCGTCGCAATGGCCGCGTGATGCCTATCGGTTGCAGAGTCTGATGGACAAATGGGACAGCGTTGTCGGCGACTGTCGGCAAGAGTTGGTCTTCATCGGCCAGGACCTGGATACCCACGCATTGCAACACGAACTCGACGCCTGCCTGCTGAGCGCCGAGGAAATCGCCGCCGGCCCGTCGGCCTGGCAAGCCCTGCCGGGGGCGGCGGCCTTTGACAGCCGGGCCTTGTCGGCGCCGACGCCGTCCTTGCCGGCAGATCCCACTTGACCGAGGTAGAGGTGCTCCATGCTTTTTTTCAGCCGAACCACCCGCTGGGTACTGGCACCGCTCGCCGACAGGCTGGACCAGCCTGATCAGGCGAACACGCCGCTGTCGTCGAACCACCCGCTGTTGCGCCGCATCCTGGCCGGCGTCGAGCGGTTGCTGCAAGAGCGGCGCAGCCTCAACGAGCAGACCCGCGCGTTGACGCTGGAGGTGACGCAACTGGACGAACGCCTGACCCGTAGCGACAGCCAGTTGCGGCAGTTGCAAGCGCGCTGGGCATTGATCACCCGCGGGGCGGATGAACTGTTCTGGGAGCTGGGCCTGGATGACAGCGCTGCACCTGCGCCGGAGTGTGCGCTGGAGTGGACAGGGTCTACGTCGATACAGACCCAGGGTATCGA
Source organism: Pseudomonas sp. S3_A03 (assembly GCF_054668275.1). NCBI lineage: Bacteria > Pseudomonadati > Pseudomonadota > Gammaproteobacteria > Pseudomonadales > Pseudomonadaceae > Pseudomonas > Pseudomonas sp. S3_A03. The sequence goes on along the minus strand of NZ_CP162753.1, from coordinate 446,987 downwards.
TCAGTTGGCGCGCTGGAGCGAACAGCTGCACCCGGCTGACCGGCAAGCGCACCTGGAGGCGCTCGGCCGGCACCTGGCCGACCGCAGTGGGCGCACGCCCTTTGCGTTGAGGGCGCGGATGAGGTCCGCAAGCGGCGGTGACTATCGCTGGTGCAGCATCAGCGGTGTTTCGCGGCGCGATGCGCAAGGCTTGCCTGTGGCCATCGGTGGGACCCTGCGTGATGTCCACGAGCAACACCTGCACAACGAGACGCTCGAACTGGCGGCCACTCGTTTCGACATCGCCCGGGAAATGCTCCACGACGGGCTCTGGGACATTGAAGTCGTGGCCGGCGACCCGGCGAACCCGAAAAATACGATTTGGTGGTCTTCGCAAATGCGCCGGCTGCTGGGCTGCAACACGGTCGAGGAGTTCCCCAACACCCTGGAAAGCTGGACCTCGCGCCTGCATCCCGACGATAGCGCACGGGCGATTGCAGCGTTTGTCGCGCACGTCGACGACCGCAGCGGCAAGACGCCGTTCGACGTGGACTATCGCCTTAAACACAAAAATGGCAGTTACCGCTGGTTCCGCGGCCGTGGGCAAACGCGCCGCGCCGCGGACGGTTCGCCGCAGAGGGTGGTAGGCGCCATTACCGATATCCATGCCCACCATGAAGAAAGCGCGATGCGCGAGGCGCAGGCACAGCAACATCGGGTGATGCAGGAAACCCTCAGCAAGTTGACGCAAATCGTCGCCACCATCCAGGGCATTGCCAGCCAGACCAACCTGTTGGCGTTGAACGCCGCCATCGAGGCGGCGCGGGCGAGGCGACGCCGGGCGCGGGTTTGCGGTGGTCGCCGATGAGGTTCGCAAGCTTGCCACCCGAACCAGCCAGGCGACCCGGCAAGCGGCCGAGATGATGGACAACTAGCCGGATCGACACGCCTTCGCTCGACGCGGGCACACAACACATTCCAACAATAACAATCAGGTACGTTATGCGCGATTACGACTCAGCAGTGACCTCCTTCGACTATCTGCAACTGGCTGCCCAGGACTTGCACGGCAAACTGAATGCCTTGAACGCCTGCATCGAATGCTGCGACCGGCACGCCCACGGCAATGCCGTGGCGTTGTACTGCGAAACGCGCGATGGCCGCGCCACGCGCTACACCTTCAGCGAGTTGCAGGCGTACGCGGCGCGCTTCGGCAATTTCTTGCGCGAGCAAGGGGTCAAGCCGGGCGACCGTGTGGCGGGCCTGATGCCCCGCACGGTTGAACTGTTGATCGCCATTTTGGGCACCTGGCGCATCGGCGCGGTGTACCAGCCCCTGTTTACCGCCTTCGGGCCCAAGGCGATCGAGCAGCGCCTGGGCTGCTCCGGGGCACGCTGGATCGTGACCGATGCGCACAACCGTCCCAAGCTGGACGACATTCCCGACTGCCCCCGCATCCTCGTCACCGGCGGCCATGCAAGGCTCTCAAGCGATTACGATTTCTGGAGCATGCTGGAGCGCCAGCCGGCTGAGTGCGCCCCCGAGATGCTGGACGCCGACGCGCCCTTTTTGCTGATGTGCACGTCGGGCACCACGGGGCCGGCCAAGCCGCTGGAAGTACCGCTGAGGGCCATTCTGGCCTTCAAGGGTTATATGCGTGATGCGATTGACCTGCGTGAGGACGATCGCTTCTGGAACCTGGCCGACCCCGGTTGGGCCTATGGCCTGTATTACGCGGTGACCGGCCCTTTGGCGTGCGGCCATGCCACGCTGTTCTATGACGGCCCGTTCACGGTGGACAGCACCTGCCAGATCATCGCCAAGTACGCGATCAGCAACCTGGCGGGTTCGCCCACCGCCTACCGCTTGTTGATCGCGGCAGGGGCCGAGTTCGCCAGCGCCGTGCGTGGCCACTTGCGCGCGGTCAGCAGCGCCGGCGAGCCGCTCAACCCGCAAGTCATCCGTTGGTTCGCCGAACAGCTCGGCGTGGTTATCCACGACCATTATGGCCAGACTGAAATCGGCATGGTGCTGTGCAATCATCACGGCCTGCGCCACCCGATACGTGAGGGCTCGGCCGGTTATGCGGTACCCGGGTACCGGATTGTCGTGCTGGACGAGGCCGCCCGTGAATTGCCGAAGGGCCGGCCAGGCGTGCTGGCGGTGGATCGCGAGCACTCGCCATTGTGCTGGTTCAACGGCTACTTCGAGATGCCCACCAAGGCCTTCGTCGACCGTTATTACTTGAGTGGCGACATCGTGGAGTTCAATGACGACGGCAGTATCAGCTTCGTCGGCCGTAACGACGACGTGATCACCACGTCCGGCTACCGCGTCGGGCCTTTCGATGTCGAAAGCGCGCTGATCGAACACCCGGCGGTGGTCGAAGCCGCCGTGATCGGCAAGCCCGACCCGCAACGCACCGAGCTGATCAAAGCGTTTGTCGTACTCAATACCCAGTACCCGCCAGGCGCCGAGTTGGCGGAAACCCTGCGCCTGCACGTGCGGGAGCGCCTGGCCGCCCATGCTTACCCACGGGAAATCGAGTTCGTCGAACAGTTGCCCAAGACGCCTAGTGGCAAGCTGCAGCGGTTCATTCTGCGCAACCAGGAAATCGCCAAACAACAGGCGCTCGACGCATGACACAGGAGGAATTCCAGCACCGAGCGCTGGAGTTGTTCCAGGCCCGCAGCTTCAGCCAGGTCAGCATGCGCGAACTGGCGGCTCACGTGGGCATCAGCCCGGGCGCGATTTATCACCATGTCGAGAGCAAGGAAGCGCTGCTGTTTCAGTGGTTGATGGAGCTGTACCAGGCGTTGCTGTCGCACGTTGAGCAGATCAGGAAACGCCGACTGACGCCCGCGCAACGCCTGACAAAACTGATCGAGTGCCATCTTCAATTGCACGAACACATGCACGCGCACTTCAAGCTGGCCGTCATGGACGCCGGCTGCCTGAGCGCGTCGATGCAAGACAGTGTCCGGCGAGCGAGAGAGGCCTATGAGGCAGAAATACTGAGTTTGGTCGAACAGCTCGGCCAAGGACCTGGCGGCCCTTTGCGCGAGGGTGCGCTCACGGTCATCCTGCCCATGCTCAACAGCCTGCCCGCCTGGTTGAACCCGTTGATGGAGCGCACTCAGCGCCGCGTCATTACCAGGACCCTCGTCAACGCGCTCGTGCAGGCCATCAAGTCGCTGCCTTGAGCCGGGTATTGCGCGCAACGCCACGCCGGCAAGCGGGTCCATTCGGGCCTGGGTGTCTACACGACGTTGGGGTGGGCCTGAACCTGGAATGAGGGGAGCTTGCTCCCCCCGTGACGGCTCGGGGACAAACGACGACCTAACTGACACCCCACATTTAGGTCGCGGCGCATCAAGTAGATGTCTACCCGCTGTCCGGCCGTCACGTGAGCAACCTCACGACAACGAAACGCCATCGCGCCCCCGTGCTTCGTTCGATATCCAGTTTCTTTTGCACCTCGCAGGCCCATCCGCCATGCCCACGCACTGCCATGAGGCACGTTGAAACCGCCCGATAAAATCGTTGAAAAAACCTGGGGACAGCGAAATTTCGCCGTGTTATGTTGATAACACAAACGCCATAAATGATCCTTCGATAACATTCTGGCCAGACTTTTTTGATACCGCTGCGGGCTTCTCATGGACAAAACAGGTTTCCTGGACATGCTGGACAGCCGGTTCGCCGACCTCACGCCGACCGGTAAACGGATTGCCGGCTACCTGCTGGCCAACCCGCAGAAACTGCCGTTCGAGACCGCGGACAGCATTGCGCAGCAGACGGATACCACCGGCATATCGGTCGGCCGATTCTTGCGCTCGCTGGGTTATCGCAACATTGACGATGTGAAAAAAAGCCTGCGTGACGATGACGACAGCGCCTGGGTCATCACCGACAGGCTGGGGGCGTTTCGTGAGGAAAAGGTCCATGGCGATACGCTTGAGCGGTCAATGAAGCGTGAAGTCGAAGCCATCCAGCGCGTGTATGCGCTGGCGCGTGGGGCCACGTTCGCGCGGATCGTCGACCGGCTGTGCACCGCCGATGCGGTGTTTATCGTCGGCATCCAGTCGACGCGTGGCATTCTGAATGCCTTCTTCAGCCACCTGGAGTACATCAGGCCCAAGGTCTATTACGTGGATGGCCTGTCGGGCACCTATGCGGAGTCGTTGAATTCTCAATTCGAAAACCCCTACGCAGTGATTGCGGATTTTCGTATGTATTCAGCCGTGGCGCGGACCTTCTGCGATGTCGCCCACCAACAGCACCTGCCGCTGGCCTTCATTACCGATTTTCAGTGCCCCTGGGCACGGGATTACCCGCATGACCTGCTTCAACTGGATTCGGACGTGGGGCAATTCTGGGACTCGCTGGCGCCGCTTTCCTGCCTGCTCAACCTGATCGTTTCCGCAGTGGCCGAGCAACTGGGCGACAGCCTGGATGAACGTCTGGCAAGGAACCGCGAGTTGCAACAACTGTTCGGTCAATTTGATTGATCACGTGGCGATGCCCCATTCAACGTCTGTGCTGGAGCCTTGAAGTGAATAACAACCCCCTCATCGAAGTGGATGCCCAGGCGTTGAAAATCGAGGTCGACCTGGTGTACGCCAGGGCCGATAACCTGGCCGGCAAACAGATCTATCAGGACCCGCGCCGCCTGTTACACCCCGACGCTCACGCCTGCCTGCGCAAGGCCTGCCAACTGGCCCACCAGGCGGGTTTGAGCCTGCGCATTCTCGACGCCTACCGGCCGCCGTACGCTCAATACCTGTTGTGGGCCGCGCTGCCCAATGCCGAATACGTTCGCGACCCCGCCCTGGGCTCGCATCACAGTCGCGGCGTGGCCGTCGATCTCACGCTGATCGATGCCAATGGCAAGGCATTGGATATGGGCACCGGGTTTGACGACATGCGCGAAAAGTCGCACCAGTTCTATGTTGATCTTCCTCCCCAGGTGCAACAGAACCGCTTGATCCTGCTAGGGATCATGCTCGCGTCCGGATTCACCTACATAGACAGCGAGTGGTGGCATTACGAATTACCTGATGCACAGCAGTACCCACTGATTGACGACCCGTCAGTCGCGCCCGCCCCCTTGATCCAATGACCGTGACACCCGACCGGGGCCTCTATAAATCCCGGCGTAGAACAACAGCAACACTGGGATGCCCTGACGCAGCCCGTTTACTGCCCGGTAAAGCACCAATAAAAACCTGAAAAATTCCATACATCGAACGATAAAGGAACCGGCATGAAATCAATCGTTGAACCTCGTCATCTGGCGATGGCTGTTTTCTTCAGCGCAATGGGCCTCGGCTCATTTCAGGCGGCCAGTGCTGCCGTACCCCAGGACACCTTGATGATCGGTAAACCGTCCGATCCTCAAACGCTCGACCCGGCGGTGACCATCGATAACAACGACTGGGCCATTACCTACCCGGCTTATCAGCGCCTGGTGACGTACAAGGTCGAAAACGGCAAAGGCAGCACCGAAGTGCAAGGCGAACTTGCCGCCAGTTGGTCGACCTCACCGGATAACCTCACCTGGGAATTCAAGCTCAAGCCCGGCAACAAGTTCGATGACGGCTCCGAGGTGAATGCCGAGGCGGTCAAGTTTTCCTTTGATCGCGTGATGAAACTCAAACAAGGGCCTTCGGGAGCGTTCCCTGAAGATATGGACGTCAGCACGGTCGACCCAATGACGGTGCGCTTTACCCTCAAAGCGCCCTATGCACCGTTTCTGTCGACGCTGGCGCACAACGGCGCCGCTATCGTGAACCCCGCCGTGGCCAAGAAGCCTGAAGGTGCCGAGACCTATCTGTCGACGCATACCGCCGGCTCCGGGGCGTTCAAACTGATCAACTGGCAGAAAGGCCAGGCCCTGACCATGGAACAGAACAGCTACTACGCCGGCCCCAAGCCGACCCTGAACAAGGTCGTCGTCAAGATCATCGGCGAGGCCTCGGTACGCCGCCTGCAACTGGAACATGGCGACCTGGACATCATCGAAGACATGCCGGAGGACCAGCTCCAGGCCCTGGCGAAAAAACCCGGGATTGTGATCGGTGATTACCCTCGCTGCGGGTGACGATGCTCTACCTGAACACGCAGAAAGCGCCGCTGAACAACCCGGATGCCCGCCGCGCAATCATTGAGTCGGTCGACTACAACGGGATTATCCAAGGCATCCTGGGCGGCAAGGCAAAACCATTGAACGGCCCGATTCCACAGGGCATGTGGGCGTATGACGAAAAGCTGCCGGCGCTCAAGCAGGACCTGAGCAAAGCCAAGGCGGACCTGGCCAGGGTCTCGCCAAAGTCAGTAACCTGACCTTCATGTATTCCGACAAAGACCCGAACTGGGAACCCATCGGCTTGACCTTGCAAGCCGGCCTGCAATCGATCGGCGTCAACCTGAAGATGGAAAAACTGGCCAACGCCAGCATGCGTGAACGCTTGGGCACGGGGGATTTCGACGTCGCCATCGGCTCATGGAGCCCGGATTTTGCCGACCCCTACATGTTCATGAATTTCTTTTTCGACTCCAAGCTCAAGGGGCTGGCGGGCAACCGTTCCCTGTACGACAACCCGGCGGTCGACAAACTGATTCGTGAATCGGCCACCACCAACGACATGGCCACGCGTGTCGAGCTGTATCAGCAGGCGCAGAAGATCGTGCTCAATGACAGCGTCTACGCCTATCTCTACCAGAAGGCCTACACCTTGCCGATGAGCGACAAGGTCAAGGGGTATGTGTTCAACCCGATGCTTGAGCAAGTCTTCAACATCGGCACGATCACCAAGTAAGCCACGGCGGGCGGCAGCGGCCTCGCGGCTCACGCGAGCCCGCTGCCACGCCATGCCCGCGAGCAGCCTGGCCCTGCCCCCTTTATAGAGTGACCGAGGTGCCCTATGGCCTTCCTGAATACAGTGCGAAAACGTCTCGGCGGCCTCCTTCTGGTGGTGTTCGGGGTTTCGCTGATCACCTTTTCGATTTCCCATCTTATCCCCGGCGATCCGGCGCGCCTGATCGCGGGTGACCGCGCCACGGATGCGATTGTCGAGAATATTCGGCATCAATTGGGCCTGGACCTGCCGCTGTACCAGCAATACGGGCGTTACATGCTTGACCTGTTTCATGGCGACCTGGGCACCTCGATTCGAACCAGCCGCCCGGTGCTCGAAGACTTGCAGGCGTTTTTCCCGGCCACCCTGGAGCTGGCCTTCGCCGCGCTGACATTGTCGATCCTGGTGGGCGTGCCGCTCGGTGTGTTGTCGGCGGTCTACCACAATCGCCTTATCGACCAGATCGCCAGGACCCTGGCGGTAACCGGCATCTCCACCCCCGCCTTCTGGCTGGGCCTGGGGCTGATCGTCGTCTTCTACGGTCATCTGAACTGGCTGCCCGGCAGCGGGCGACTCGATGAAGGCTTGACCCCACCGCCGACGTTTACCGGCTTCTACCTGATCGATTCACTGATTGCCGGCGACATGGCGCTGTTTTGCAACGCACTCAAACACCTGATCCTGCCCGCCGTCACCCTGGGGTTCGTCAACCTGGGGGTTATCGCGCGGCAGATCCGCTCGGCGATGCTGGATCAGCTCGGCGAAGACTACATACGCACGGCACGCGCCTACGGGTTGTCGAAGTGGACCGTGATCCTTCGCCATGCGCTGCCCAATGCACTGATTCCTTCCATCACGGTGCTGGGCTTGACCCTCGGCGACCTGCTGTATGGCGCGGTGCTGACCGAAACGGTGTTCGCCTGGCCGGGGATGGGCGCCTACGTCGTCAAGTCAATCCAATCGCTGGATTTCCCGGCCGTCATGGGCTTCGCCATCCTGGTGTCGTTCATCTACGTACTGCTCAACATGACCATCGATCTGTTGTATCGCGTGATCGACCCGCGCATTGGCGAGGTTAACTGACAATGTCTGATTCCCTGGTTGCACCTGCCGTCAAACCGCTGCCGAAAATGAACCGCTGGCAGGACAAGCTCGCGTACTTGGCCCACCAGCTAAGGCGCAGCCCGCTGACCATGGCCGGGCTGCTGATCACCCTCGCGGTGCTGCTGGTGATGCTGTTCGCACCGTGGCTCGCGCCCCATGACCCCAACGCATTGAACCTGGCGCAGCGGCTGGCGGCGCCTTCGGCGCAGCATTGGTTCGGCACCGATGAAGTCGGGCGTGACCTGTTCAGCCGGGTGCTGTACGGCAGCCGGCAATCGGTGGGCGTCGGCCTGTTCGTGGCCTTCACGTCGTGCCTGGCCGGTGGCTTGCTCGGTTGCATGTCCGGGATCATTGGCGGGCGCTTCGACAGCCTGGTGATGCGTGTGATGGACATCATGCTGTCGGTGCCGTCGCTGGTGCTGATCATGGCGCTGGCCGCCGCGTTGGGCCCCAGCCTGTTCAATGCGATGCTGGCGATTACCCTGGTGCGGGTTCCGTTCTATGTGCGCCTGGCGCGCGGCCAGGCCCTGAGCATTCGGCAGATGGGCTACGTGAAAGCCGCCGAGACCTTCGGCGCGGGGCGCTGGCACATGGTGAGCTGGCATGTCGCCCGCAACGCCATGCCGCCCCTGCTGGTGCAACTGAGCCTGGATATCGGCAGCGCGATCCTGATGGCTTCCGCCTTGGGGTTCATCGGCCTGGGCGCGCAACAACCGACCGCCGAATGGGGCGCCATGGTCGCCACCGGACGCAACTACATTCTTGATCAGTGGTGGTACTCCACCTTTCCAGGGGTCGCGATCTTGATCACCGCGACAGGGTTCAACTTATTGGGCGACGGCGTACGCGACCTGCTCGACCCACGCCAGCAGGGGGAAATGAGCATGCCTATCCAGCCACAGGTCACTGCCCATTCACGCGAACCCGTGCTGTCCATCGACAACCTGCGGATTGAATTCCCGGCATACCGCAGCACCGTAAAAGCGCTCAACGGTGTCTCCCTGGAGGTCAAGGCCGGCGAAATTGTCGGCGTGATCGGTGAGTCGGGCTCGGGAAAATCTGTGACCGCCATGCTGAGCATGCGCTTGCTGCCGGAACGCGCCTACGCGGTCAAAAGCGGGGCGCTGCGCATTCTGGGACGAGACATGCTGGGCGCCTTGGAAAAAGATCTGCTCAAGGTGCGTGGCAAAGACGTCGCGATGATTTTCAAGAGCCGATGACCGCACTCAACCCGACCCGGCGTATCGGCCGGCAGATGCTCGATGTGATCATTCATCACCAAAAGCTGAGCACGTGCGCAGCCCGCGCCAAAGCCATCGCCTTGCTGCGCGACATGCACATCGCCGACCCCGAGCAGGTCATGCACAGTTACCCGTTCGAACTGTCCGGCGGCATGCGCCAGCGGGTCATGATCGCCTTGGCGTTCTCCTGCGATCCGCAATTGTTGATCGCCGACGAGCCGACCACCGCGCTCGACGTCACCGTGCAGCGCCAGGTCTTGTTGCTGCTGCGCGAAAAGGCTCGCCAACGGGGCACTGCGATCCTTCTGATTACCCACGACATGGCCCTGGTTTCGCAGTTTTGCGACCGGGTGTACGTGATGTACACCGGCGCGGTGGTCGAGCAAGGCATGACCGCCCAGGTAATGGCTGATCCCCGTCATCCCTACACGAAGGGGTTGCTCTGCGGCTTGCCGGAACAGGTCGAGCCAGGTCAGGACCTGATGACCATCCCAGGCCAGGTCCCCAACCTCGCTGCATTGCCCGAAGGTTGCACGTTTCGCGAGCGCTGCCCCCATGCCATGGCGCGATGTGCCGAGCGCCCGCCGATGCAGTCCGTCGATGCCCGAACCGGCCACCAAAGCGCGTGTTGGTTGGTCGAGGCGCCCTCCCCCTCATCCCTGGAGTTGCACTCATGAATGACATCGCCACGCTCGCCACCCGCCCGCCCATCCTGGGCTTGCAGGACGTCAGGGTGCACTACCCGATGGGCACTGACTGGTTGGGAAGACCCAAGCCGTGGCACACGCGCTCAATGGCATTGACCTGCAGGTGCAGGCCGGTGAAACCCTGGGTATCGTCGGCGAGTCAGGCTGCGGCAAGAGCACCCTGGCGCAACTGTTGATGGGCTTGATCAAACCCACGTCAGGCCGGCTCGATTGGGTGTACAACACCGACAGCGAGCGCAGCAGCCATGTGCAGATCGTCTTCCAGGACCCGCAGTCCTCGCTGGACCCACGCCTGCCGATCTGGAAAATCATCACTGAACCGCTCTACGTACAACGTAGCGCTCCCCGCCAGAATATGCGCGACATTGCCGCCAAAGTCGTCGCGCAGGTCGGCATCCGGGCTGAGTATCTCGACCGCTACCCTCACCAGTTTTCCGGCGGGCAACGCCAACGCATCGCGATCGCGCGGGCGCTGTCGTCGGACCCGGACATTATCGTCCTGGACGAGCCCACCTCCGCGCTGGACATTTCGGTACAGGCGCAAATCCTCAATCTGTTGAGTGAGCTGCAGCGCGCTCGGCAACTGACCTATATCCTCATTTCCCACAACGTATCGGTGGTGCGCCATATGGCGGACCGGGTGGCCGTCATGTACCTGGGACAGGTGGTGGAGCTGGGTTCTGCGGCGCAGGTGCTGGAGCATCCGCGCCATCCCTATACGCGCTTGTTGCTCGAAGCCGTTCCCCGCCTGGGGGCCCGCGTGGACGATGCGCATGTCTCGGCACCGACCGAGTTGCCCGGCAATCGCAACTTGCCCAAAGGCTGCTTTTTCCGTGATCGCTGCCCGCAGGCGACGGTTGGCTGTGAACGACCTCAAGCGTTACTGCCGGCCAGCCGCTCCAGTGGCACTGAGCAAGTCAGATGCCACCTGGCGTCAGCCGAGCAAGGGCTGCCAACCCAACCGGCCGGTTAGCGCGCGGCACAGGCATTGATCGGCGGTACCCGCCCCCGCCACGGCTGCGCCCGCTCCAACTGTGCAGCAAGCGCGAACAAGGTACTTTCTTCGCCAAAACGCGCAGCAAAATGCGCCCCCATCGGCAGGCCGGCCGCGCTCCAGTGCAACGGTACCGACATCGCCGGCTGCCCGGTGGCGTTGAACAGCGCGGTGAACGGCGAGTAGCTGTGGAAGCGTTCGATCAACTCTTCCAGGCTCAAGCGGTCGTCCTGCAGGTCCAGCTCGCCGATCAGTACCGGTGCACGGGCCAGGGTGGGTGTGAGGATCAGGTCATAGTCCTGCATGAACACCGCCAGTTGCCGGCCCAACGCATGGATCCACTCCACCGCGCCGGCGTACTGCGCACCACTGACCTCGCCCTTGCTGCGCAAGATGATCCGCGTACGCGCCTCCAGCTCCTCGGGCTGCACCGCAAAGCCGCGCATCTGGCCCAATACGTCGAGGTAATGACGGGTGCTGGCGCCAATGATGGTAAACACCTGATCGAGAAACTCCGGCAGCGCCACCGGCAGCTTCACCGGCTCGACACGGTGGCCCAGGGATTCGCACAGCCTGGCCGCCGCGCGCACGGATTCGACCGCTTCGCTGGATGTCGCCCACGGCCCGAGTTGCTCCACCAGTGCAATCCGCAGCGGCCGTGGATCACGTTGCAGCGCCGAGACATAGGGCTGCGCCTGCAAGGGCGCGGCGTATGGCGCCCCAAGGTCGATACCCGCCGTCGCATCCAGCAACGCGGCACTGTCGCGTACCGACAAGGTGATGGCGTGGGGCGTGCCCATCCCCGCCCACCCTTCGCCAATCATCGGCCCCGAAGGTAACAACCCGCGACTCGGCTTGAGGCCAAACACCCCGCAGCAGGAGGCCGGCACGCGCAGCGAACCACCGCCATCGTTGCCATGGGCAAACGGCACCACGCGCGCCGCCACCAGGGCCGCCGCGCCGCCGCTGGAACCGCCCGCGCTGTGGCTGATGTTCCAAGGGTTGCGCGTGGCACCAAAGCGGTTGGACTCGGTGGAGTACGAGGTGCCGAATTCGGGCGAGGTGCTGGTACCGGCAATCACGCAACCGGCTCGGCGCAGACGGGTCACGAGCTCAGCGTCGAAGTCGGCGCGAAACCCTCCCAGCGCCTGGGAACCATTGGTCATGGCCGCGCCGTTGACCGGCGAGAACAGGTCCTTGATCAACGTCGGCACGCCGGCAAACACCCCGGCACCGGGCTGCAGGGTGCGAGCGGCTTCACGGGCCGAATCGTACAGGCGCTCGGCCACGGCATTGAGCTGCGGCTCGACCAGCTCGATGCGGTCGATGACCGCCTCCAGCAGCTCGCCGGGTTGCAGCTCGCCGCGCCGCAGCCACTCGGCCAAGCCGGTGGCGTCTTCGGTGTCCAGCAGGTTGTGGATGTCCATGTGCATGTCCTCTTGATTACGAATGACTTGAGCCGAACGTTCGGGTCGCCGCCTTGCGTCGCGCTTGCAGGCCGGCCAGCGCCCAGACCAGGGCGGAGACCACACTGGCGAACGCCAGCCACTGAATGGAAAGGCGCAGGTCGCCAGAGCGGGCACTGAGCAGTGCCACCACCAACGGGCTGACGAACTGGCCGAAATACAGGCAAGAGGTGAACCCGCCCAGGCCGCGCCCACGGTTCTGGCGCTGAGGGCATTCATCACCGGCGCCATCGCGTTGGGCACCAGCAGCCCGGCGCCCAGGCCGTGAATCAGCACCGCCAGCAGTACTGCGTTGTAGCTTTGCCCGCGCATCAGCAGCCACAGCCCCAACCCCAGCAACGTCAGCAGCAACGCGTTGCAGCCGGCGATACCGATGCGGCGGCGCAGCAACGGCCAGGCCAGCGAACCGCCGAGGGTCGCCAGCAGGCTCAACCCCGCTGACAGCCCGATCATCGTGCTCGACGTTACGCCCAGGCCGACCAGCAGAATCGGCGCCTGGATCGGCACCACAAAACTCAGGATCATGCCGCACAGAATCAGCAGGTAACCGATCACCACGGGCAGGATCGCCACCCGCCCCTCTTCAGGCCTATCGACGAGCTGTCGGCTGGCCGCGGGCTCCCACAGCACTTTCATCATCACCGGCACCAGCAACAATGGCAGCAGGTACAGCAGGAACGGTTGGCGCCAGGAATGCTCGCCCATCGCCCCGCCTACTACGAAGAACAGCGCGCCCACCAGGCCGATGGTCACCACTTGCCGGTTGATGTAGCGCATGCGTTCCTCGCCGTGCCAATAGTCGGCGATCAGCGTGGCGCAACAGGTCATGACCGCCGCTTCGGCGGCACCGAACAACAGGCGTATCCCCACAATGGTCGGCAAATTGTCCAGTACCGCCGGCAACGCGCCGAGCACGGCGTAGAGCAAGGTAGCGAGGATCAGCAAGTTTTTGCGCCCGACCCGGTCGGCCAACCAGCCGGCCAGGGCGCGCACACTGCAATCGCCAATGCCGGCCCGGTAACCACCAGCGGCACCAGCATGTCGGCATGCGATTGCAGCGGGCCGAACTCGGCGCCGAGCTTGGGCAGCACCGGCGCCACCATGACCACGCCCATGATGGTCAGGCTACTGCCCAGCATCAGCACCAGCCCTTCGCGGCGCCCGGTGGCTTGACGGGGTGATGCGCTATCAGAACGTAATGGGTTCATGGCCAGCCCCTTAAAAGCTTTGAGAAATACGCAGCGCCACGGTGTAGCCTTCGGCCCGGTTGCGGGCGTCGGTTTCCTTGTAGGCATGCAGCCAGATGGGTGGCAGGCCGGGCTTGAAGTAGCTCACCGCCGGCCCCACCGCCAACACTCGTGCGCGATTGCCCGATTGCAGCCCCGGCGCGTCGTCATCGCTGAACTGGCGGTAGTAGTAACCGCCCAGGCCCAGGGTCCAGGGACCCACATGCTGGCCCACGGCAAATTCGTGGCGGTACTCGACACCGTTTTTGTAGTCGGTCGCGGGGTTGCGCGTGTTGACGTCGACTTCAAAGCTTGAAGACACCTCAAAGCCACTGTCGGTGATGTAGGTGGCGTTGACGATCGGCGAGAACGTCCAGTGGTTGAGCCCCGGGGAAATCAAGCGATTCTTGTCGTAGTCGCCGGTGGGTGCCTGGATCTGCAACTGGGTGTTGATGAACAGGTTCGGCGACAGGTTCCACTGCAGGATCAGCGGCAGAAATTGCATGTCGGCCATTCGGAACGGATCGGCTTCCAGGTGCAAGGGCCCGACCGGCGTCGGCACCTTGACGGAAGCGTCCATCTTGAAGAACGGCACCACCACCCCGTAGCCGTAGTTGGCGCCCAGCACGGTGTGATCCGTCATGCGCATGTAGGCGACGCCGATGGACAACACATCCAGTGAGAAGTGGTTGTCGACGGAGCGCCCGTGGCGATCCTTCTGCACGTTGGCCGAATAGAACGCCGTTCGCAGCCCCAGCGTGCCGAACGGCGTGGCCGGCGGCATCATCCCCGCGCCGAAGTCATACACCCCGACCGCCGTGGTCGGCGCACCGTTCTCGGTAGCCTGGGCCGCGGCGCAGCAGCCGAGCAACCCCAGGGTGAACAGCGTCATGCGTGCGGCGCTTGCGTTATTGTTGTTGCTCATCGAATGCCCTCCCATCAAGTGGTGTGGGCCATCGTATTGAGCAGCGCTGGGGGCGGGTTATCCGTTTTCAGCAGAGTTGAGCGCGTCGCAGGGTCTGCGAAGGGCTTTCGCCAAACATGGTGCGGTAATCGCCCGAGAACCGGCTCAGGTGCCAGAAACCCCAGCGCGCCGCCACGGCCTGGACCCCTTGCGGCGGCATGCTCATACGCAGTTCGCGACGCACCGCGTTGAGGCGCAATGCACGCAAATAGGCCACCGGGTTGATCCCCAGGGTTTCCTGGAAGCAGTACTGGAGTTTGCGCCGGCTGGCGCCGATGTGGTTGCACAGGTCGAGGATCGACAGCGGCTCATCGAGATGACTGAGCGCGTACTCGCGGGCGCGGTCGACCATTCGTTTACGCGCCGTGGGGTTCAGGGGTGGCGCCTGGTCCGGCGCAATCAGTTCCAGTACGTGCAGCATCACCGTATCGCGGATGCCGCGACGGATCGCGTCATGCCCGAACAGCGCGTCACGCTTTTGCTCGCACCCTGCCAGTGCGTCGAACAAGGACGAGAGTGCCTGTTGCACCGGTGAGTCGCCCAAACGGTAACACTTGGGAAGATCGGTAATTCGAAGGGGCTGCCCTGTCGTTCCAGAATGTGTTGCAGCACGTGCTCGTCAATCGCCACGCTGAGCAGGTCAAGGTGCTGGGGCGTATGCAGCTCGGGCAGGTTGCGCCCGTGGGCAACCAGCAGGCTGGGGTCGTGAATCGGGTGCCCGGCACAGTACACCGGCCCATGCGCACTCAGCGGCAAGCTGAAGGTGATCGCACCGTCCCAGGCTTCTCCGCTCTTGATCATGGCTTGATTAGAGCGGTCGCGGGCCAGTTGCATCCAGCCCGAGCGGAACTCAATCAGCTCGCCTTCAAAGGCACCCGGCGATAACTGATCGTAGCGAACTTGCCAGCCCTGCATATTGCGGGCGTGCTCATCGATGTCACTCGTCAGGAAGCGCTGGAGGGGCGGCATAGACCGCACCGTCTTCGAAACCGCGGGCATCCGCTCATTATTGTTGTTCATGGACCCGACCTTTTTCAGTTGCAAGGCTTACGGGTCACCTACAAGGCAAGTTCCATTCCGAACTCAGGACAGGTCGCGCATTTGTGCCGAAAAGGGATAGTGCGCGGGACCAACACAGGTCGCCCGCGGGCCAATACGTTCATCTGTTAACGATTTTTTTGCGCATCACGGCTTTATATTTTTCAGCTCGTTGAGCAGGCCCAGCAACTGCTCCATTTTTTCCGCGCCAAACTGTTCTTCGATCTTGCGGTAGTTGCTTTCCATGCCTTCGCTCATCGACACAAAACACTGCTGGCCGCGTTCGGTGAGGCCGACGAATACGCGCCGCTGGTCCTGGCTGGACTTTTTGCCGACGCACCAGGCCATCGCGCTCCAGGCGGGTCAATACGCCGGTCATGCTGGGTTTCAGGATGCAGGCCTGCTGGGCAAGTTGATGGCTTTCCAATTCGCCCTGCTGGCGCAGGATGCGAATCACCCGCCACTGCTGTTCGGTCAGTTCATGCTTGTTCAGCGCCGGCCGGAAAAACGCCATGGCGGCTTCACGGGCTTGCAGCAGGGTCAGGGTCAGCGAAGGTCTGGGGTTGGCCATATCGGCACCACGTGGATGATCGAGTCGGCAGCTTAGTGTCGCCGCCCGGCGCACGCAAGCCTGTGAAGAGTGCAATCGGTTCCGTGTAAAAGCCATTCTGTGCGAGCGCCGCGCTGGTCATGCTGACCCGACAAAATCAACAAGACCAAGGCGCAACGGCCCATACCTGGCTCAACGCAAACCCAATTGCCGCTGGCGATACTCCCCCGGCGTGAGCTGTGCGTAGCGCTGGAAAAAACGACTGAAATAGGCCGGGTCCTTGAACCCGAGCTGGTAGCAGATTTCGTTGGCGGAGCTGCCGGTGAACAACAGCAGGCGCTTGGCCTCCTGCATCAGGCGCTCCAGGATCAGCGCGCTTGGACGGCAGGTCGGCGATGCGTCGGCACACATCGTTGAGGCGCGCCTCGGTCACGCCGATGCCTTGCGCATACCGCGACAACGGCCAGTGTTGCAGGTAGTGCGCTTCGATCAGTTCGTTGAAACGGTGGAAGATCTTCAAGTCTTCGTGCCGCGCGGGCGTGGCTTTCAACGAATGGGAGCACAGCCGCAACAGGCTGACCATGATCAAGCGCGTCAAGCTGTCCAGGGCCGCGCCATGCCCTGGGCGACGGGCGTCCACCTCTTCGCTCAACTCATCGAACAAAAAATCCAGCCGGCGTATTTCACTCGCGTAGTGCGGGCCCAGGTGTGCCAGCGCGACGCACGCCGCCGGCAATTGCGCACCGGCCGGCGCCAGGCTGGGGTCGGTCTCGATCAGTTGCCAGACCAACTGCTGGCGCACCGTCAGCACGTGCCCATCGCTGTCGGCCTCGGTGACGAAGGAGTGCGGCACGGTAGGCGGCGTGAGGAAAAACATCGGCCCGGACTCGACGTACTGCTGGTCGTCCAGGTACACGCGCACGGTGCCGCTCTTGACGTAGTGCACCTGGAAGAACCGGTCATGCCGGTGCACCGGCATGTTGCGTCCGAAGAAACCCGCCAGGTTGGCCAGCCGGTCGTAATGCACCTGCGCGTCGCGGTAGCGCTGGTCGTACACCTGGCCAATGTTGATGTTGGGGATGGGTTGGCGGTCAGTCATCGCACGCTACTCGTTTTTATTGTGATTGCCGTGGCGCCCATCCTGCACCGAATCGCGCAGCGCAACCACCGTGAAGAACGTTTGCCACGCTTGACGATAGTTAACATCTTAATTATAACTGTTAACACATTAACAAACGGAGCCACCCATGGCTCTGCCAGAGAAAGCATGAGCCGTGCCTTGCATGACGTCGCGACCGGCACCCTGTTCGGTGTCGCGCTGAACTACCAGGGGCTGCTCAAACAGCGCCTTGGCGAATTCGAACAGCCGCCGTATCAAACGCCGCCGATCAAACCGGTGCTGTTTATCAAGACGCCCAACACGCGCAATCGGCACGGCGCCGCGGTGGTACATCCAGGCCAGGGCCAACGCTTGCAACCTGGCCCGGCGCTGGGCGTGGTGATGGGCAAAAGCGCCAGCCGTGTAAGCGCCGCCGAAGCCCTCGACTACGTCGCCGGCTACACCATCGTCAATGAGTTCAGCTTGCCCGAAGACAGCTACTACCGCCCTGCCGTCAAAGCCAAATGCCGTGATGGTTTTTGTGCCGTGGGGCCCGAGTTGATCCCCACCGCGCAAGTCACCGACCCCCATAGCCTGGCGATCACGCTGTACGTCAACGGTGAGGTTCGCCAGCAAGACACCACCGCCAACTTCGTGCGCAACATTCCTTTGCTGATCGCCGAAATCAGCGAGTTCATGACCCTGCACGCCGGCGACGTGTTGATCACCGGCACCCCGCAAGGTCGTGTCGATGTGCAGCCGGGCGACACCATCGAAGTTGAAATCAGCGGTTTGGGCCGCCTCGCCAACCACGTCGTGGCCGAGTAACAGGAGCTTGCATGAAACACGCCCGTATCCAATTTGAAGGCGAAGTCCACCTCGCCCATGTCGAAGACAACAACGCCGTGCGCCTGGCCGATGGTCGGCTGCTGGCCGAGGACCAGGTCCAGTGGCTGCCACCGGCCACCGGCAGCATGTTCGCCCTGGGCCTGAACTACGCCGACCACGCCGCCGAACTGGCGTTCAAGCCGCCCACCGAGCCGCTGGCCTTCATCAAGTCCCCCGGCACCTACACCGGCCACAACCAGGTGACCTGGCGCCCGGATAACGTCGCCTACATGCACTACGAGTGCGAACTGGTGGCCGTCATCGGTAAACCTGCGCGCAACGTCAAGCGCGAACACGCCCTGGACTACGTGGCCGGCTACACGGTGTGCAACGACTACGCCATTCGTGACTACCTGGAAAACTACTACCGCCCCAACCTGCGCGTGAAAAACCGCGACGCCACCACGCCTGTCGGCCCGTGGCTCATCGACGTGGCCGATGTGCCCGACCCGAGCAACCTGAGGCTGCGCACCTGGATCAACGGTGAGCTGCGCCAGGAAGGCAGCACAAAGGACATGATTTTCGACATCCCCTACCTGATCGAATACCTGTCCAGCTTCATGACCTTGCAGCCCGGCGACATGATCGCCACGGGTACGCCAGAAGGCCTGGCCGACGTCGTGCCCGGCGATGAAGTGGTGGTGGAAGTCGAAGGCGTAGGCCGCCTGGTCAATCGAATTGTCAGCGAAGCGGCGTTCTTCAACGCCCGTAAAGAGGCTTGAACAGCATGATCAACCATTGGATCAACGGCCGTGAGGTCGAAAGCAAAGACGTGTTCGTCAACTACAACCCGGCCACCGGTGACGCCATCGGTGAAGTCGCCAGCGGCGGCGCCGAGGAAGTGGCGCAGGCGGTGGCGGCGGCCAAGGAAGCCTTTCCGAAATGGGCCGGCACCCCCGCCAAAGAACGCGCGCGCCTGATGCGCAGGCTCGGCGAGCTGATCGAACAGAACGTACCGCGCCTGGCTGAACTCGAAACCCTGGACACGGGCCTGCCGATTCACCAGACCAAAAACGTGTTGATTCCACGTGCATCACACAACTTCGATTTCTTCGCCGAAGTCTGCACGCGCATGGACGGTCACAGCTACCCGGTCGATGACCAAATGCTCAACTACACCCTGTACCAACCGGTAGGGGTTTGCGCATTGGTCTCGCCATGGAACGTGCCGTTCATGACCGCCACCTGGAAGACCGCGCCATGCCTGGCGCTGGGCAATACCGCCGTGCTGAAGATGTCCGAGCTGTCACCGCTGACCGCCAACGAACTGGGGCGCCTGGCCGTCGAAGCCGGCATCCCCAATGGCGTGCTGAACGTGATCCAGGGTTACGGCGCCACCGCCGGCGATGCATTGGTGCGCCACCCGGACGTGCGCGCGATTTCGTTCACCGGCGGCACCGCCACCGGCAAGAAGATCATGCAGAGCGCCGGGCTGAAAAAGTACTCCATGGAACTGGGCGGCAAATCGCCGGTGCTGATCTTCGAAGACGCCGACCTTGAGCGTGCCCTCGACGCGGCGCTGTTTACGATTTTTTCGCTCAACGGCGAACGTTGCACCGCCGGCAGCCGGATCTTTATCCAGGAAAGCGTTTACCCGCAGTTCGTCGCCGAGTTTGCCGCGCGCGCCAAACGCCTGATTGTCGGCGACCCGCAAGACCCGAAGACCCAGGTCGGCTCGATGATCACCCAGGCCCACTACGACAAGGTCACCGGCTACATCAAGATCGGCCTCGAAGAAGGCGCCACCCTGCTCGCCGGCGGCCTGGAGCGCCCGGCCAACCTGGCGGCGCACTTGAGCAAAGGCCAGTTCATCCAGCCGACGGTGTTTGCCGATGTGAACAACAACATGCGCATTGCCCAGGAAGAAATCTTCGGCCCGGTGGTCTGCCTGATTCCGTTCAAGGACGAAGCCAGCGCCCTGCAACTGGCCAACGATACCGAATACGGCCTGGCGTCTTACATCTGGACCCAGGACATCGGCAAGGCGCATCGTCTGGCCCATGGCATCGAAGCCGGCATGGTATTCATCAACAGCCAGAACGTGCGCGACCTGCGCCAGCCGTTCGGCGGGGTGAAAGGTTCCGGCACCGGCCGTGAAGGCGGCCAGTACAGCTTCGAGGTGTTCGCCGAAATCAAGAACGTGTGCATCTCGATGGGCAGTCATCACATTCCACGCTGGGGCGTCTGAGTAAACGCGTGGCGAGGGCGTTTGCTTTCTCGCCACCCGGCGCAGTCAAAACAACAACAATTTCAGGAGAATCATCATGGGCGAAGTCGTCCTGGCCGCGAAAATCTGCCACGTTCCCTCGATGTATTTGTCGGAGCTGCCCGGCAAACACCATGGCTGCCGCGAGGCGGCGATTGCCGGCCACAAGGAAATCGGCCGGCGTGCCCGCGAACTGGGCGCCGACACCGCCGTGGTGTTCGACGTGCACTGGCTGGTCAACAGCGCCTATCACGTCAACAGCGGCGAGCATTTCAAAGGCCTCTACACCAGCAACGAGTTGCCGCATTTCATCAAGAACATGGAATACGAATACCCCGGCTGCCCGGAGCTGGGCGAGCTGATCGCGCTGGAGGCCAACGCCGCCGACGTGCGTACCCTGGCCCACAACATTCCGAGCCTGGAGCTGGAATACGGCACGCTGGTGCCGATGCGCTACATGCACATGGGCGTGCCGGACGATCAGAAACTCAACGTGGTCTCGATTGCCGCCTGGTGCGCCTGGCACCGCCTGCAAGACAGCTTCACCTTCGGCGCCGCCGTACGCCGGGCCATCGAAAAGAGCGATCGCAAAGTCGTGGTGCTGGCCTCGGGGTCGCTGTCGCACCGCTTCAGCGACGACCGCAACGCCGAAGCCAATATCCACAACTGGACGCGCGAGTTCGATAAGCAGGTCGACCTGCATGTGGTGGAGCTGTGGCGCCAGGGTCGCTGGAAAGAATTCTGCGCCATGCTCCCCGACTACGCCGAGCACTGTTTTGGCGAAGGCAAGATGCACGACACCGCGATGCTTCTGGGGTTGCTTGGCGGGCCGGATTACACCCAGCCCGCCGAGATCATCACCGAACCCTTCGGCAGCTCGGGCACCGGGCAGATCAACGCCATTTTCCCTGTTTGACCGCATGGCCGCCCGGCATCCCCGCGCGGCCAGAAGGAGCCACCATGCCCCACTTCATCGCTGAGTACACCGACAACCTCGAACAGCAGGCGGACCTGCCCGGCCTGTTCGAAAAAGTCCACGCCACCCTGGGTGACAGCGGCGTGTTCCCGCTGGGCGGCATCCGCAGCCGTGGCGTGCGCCTGGACACCTGGCGCATGGCTGACGGCAAGCACGACTACGCTTTCGTGCACATGACCCTGAAAGTCGGCCATGGCCGCGACCTGGCAACCCGGCAGAAGGTCGCCGAAAAACTCTTCGAGGTGATCACCGCGCACTTCGCCGCGCTGCAAGCCCAACGCCTGCTGGCCTTGTCGTTTGAAATGGTCGAACTGCACGAACAGCTCAATTTCAAGCAGAACAATGTGCACGCTTTCCTCAAGGCACAGGTGGGCTAACCCGCCCTGCCCGTTCGTTCCATCGGCCTCTCAGACAAAAAGTATAAAACCATGAGCACAGCCAATACCGCCGACACACCGGCCACCATCGCCCGCGACCGCACACACGGCCTCATCACCTGGCGGCTGATGCCGCTGTTGTTGATCTGTTATCTGTTCGCACACCTCGACCGCATCAACATCGGCTTCGCCAAGATGCAGATGAGTACCGACCTGAACTTCAGCGACACCGTCTATGGCTTCGGTGCCGGTCTGTTCTTCATCGCCTATGCGCTGTTCGGCGTGCCGAGCAACATGGCCCTGGACCGTGTCGGCCCGCGCCGCTGGATTGCCACGCTGATGGTGGTGTGGGGCGCGCTGTCGACCTGCATGTTCCTGGTCGACAGCGCGATGGGCTTTATGTGCTGCGCTTTTACTCGGGGTGGCCGAGGCGGGTTTCTTTCCGGGCATCCTGGTGTTCCTGAACCGTTGGTACCCGGCAGGCCGGCGTGCGCAAATCACCGCCTTGTTCGCGATTGCGGTGCCGATGGCCGGGGTGATCGGCGGGCCGCTCTCGGGCGGCATCCTCGAACATTTTCATGACCTGGGCGGCCTGCGCGGCTGGCAGTGGATGTTCGTGATCGAGGGCGCGCCGGTCATCCTGCTCGGGCTGGTGGTGCTCAAATGCCTGCCGGACAGTTTCGAGACCGTTACCTGGCTGACGCCTGCGCAAAAACAACAACTGCGCGAGCAACTGCACAGCGAAGAACAACGCAAATCCATCACCTCGTTCTCCGCCATCCTGCACAACCGGCAAGTGTGGCTGTTGGTGGCGGTGTATTTCGCCGTGATGCTGGCGGTCAATACCCTGGCGTTTTGGATGCCGACGCTGATCCACGGCGCCGGGGTCGGCAGCGACGGCAAGGTCGGCCTGCTCAGTGCGGTGCCGTACCTGGCCGGGTGCTTTTTCATGATCGGCTGCGGGCGCTCGTCCGATCGCCACCGCGAACGCCGCTGGCACCTGTGCGTGCCGTTATTGATGTCGGCGGGCGGCATTGCCATCGCCGGGCTCGCCCCCACCAACCCGACCCTGGTGCTGGGCGGCCTGATCATCGCCGGCATGGGCGCCAGCGCGGCGCTGCCGATGTTCTGGCAGCTACCGCCAGCGTTCCTGTCCAACCACACCCAGGCCGCCGGCATTGCCTTGATCAGCTCCTTGGGCAGCATCGCTTCGTTCTTCGCGCCCTACCTGATCGGCTGGATGCGCGATACCACCCACAGCGCCAGCCTGGCCCTCTACGCCCTGGCATTGCTCATTGCACTCGGTGGCGCGCTGGTGCTGCGCACCCAGGCGGCCATCGTCAACCCTCACTAAGAGACCCTTGTCATGCTCGATCAACCGCTTATCCAGCAAGCCGCCGCCCGCCTCGACCAGGCGGAACGCTCCCGCGAGCAGGTGCGCCAGTTTTCCCTGGAGCACCCGGCAATCACCCTTGACGACGCCTACGCCATTCAGCGTGCGTGGGTCGCGCAAAAAATCCGCGACGGGCGCAAACTGGTCGGCCACAAGATCGGCCTGACCTCACGCGCCATGCAGGTGTCTTCCAACATCAGCGAGCCGGATTACGGTGCGCTGCTCGACGACATGTTCTTCGACGAAGGCAGCGATATTCCCTTCGAGCGCTTTATCGTGCCGCGCGTCGAGGTCGAATTGGCGTTCATCCTGGGCAAGCCGCTCAAAGGCCCGAATGTGACCGTATTCGACGTGCTGGACGCCACCGAATGGGTGATCCCGGCGCTGGAGATCATCGACGCGCGCATCCAGCAGGTCGACCCGCACACCCAGGCGACCCGCAAGGTGTTCGACACCATTTCCGATAACGCGGCCAACGCCGGCGTGGTGATGGGCGGACGCGCCGTGCGCCCCACCGAGATCGACCTGCGCAAGGTGCCCGCCGTGTTGTACCGCAACGGCGTGATCGAAGAGTCCGGCGTATCGGCCGCCGTACTCAACCACCCGGCCAAGGGCGTAGCCTGGCTCGCCAACAAACTGGCCGCCTACGACGTCACCCTGCAACCTGGGCAAATCATCCTGGGCGGCTCCTTCACCCGCCCGGTGGCGGCCAACCCCGGCGATACCTTCCATGTCGACTACGACATGCTCGGCTCGATTGCCTGCCGTTTTGTGTAAGTGGAGGATTGCTCGATGGATATGCCTGTGAACACCTTCAAACAACGCCTGCGCAGCGGCGAAACGCAGATCGGCCTGTGGCTGGGACTGGCCGATGCCTACTGCGCGGAACTGGCCGCCAACGCCGGCTTCGATTGGCTGCTGATCGACGGCGAACACGCGCCCAACGACCTGCGCGGCATGCTCGGCCAGCTCCAGGCCGTAGCGCCTTACCCCAGCCACCCGGTGATCCGGCCGGTGATCGGCGATACCGCCTTGATCAAGCAAGTACTGGACATCGGTGCGCAGACCTTGCTGGTGCCGATGGTCGAAAGTGCAGCGCAGGCGCAAGCACTGGTGAACGCCATCCATTACCCGCCCAACGGGGTGCGCGGCGTCGGCAGTGCGCTGGCACGGGCATCGCGCTGGAACAGCATCGCCGGTTACCTCGACCAGGCCGATGCGCAAATGTGCCTGCTGGTGCAGATCGAAAGCCGCGAAGGCCTGGCCAACCTGGACGCCATCGCGGCCGTGGAAGGCGTCGACGGCGTGTTCATCGGGCCGGCCGACCTGAGCGCCTCAATGGGCCATCGCGGCAACCCCGGGCACCCCGAGGTGCAGGCGGCGATTGAAGACGCCATCGCCCGCATCCGCCAGGCCGGCAAGGCAGCCGGCATTCTCAGTGCCGACCCGGCATTGGCCAGGCGCTACATCGAACTGGGCGCGGCGTTCGTCGCGGTGGGCGTGGACACCACGGTGCTGATGCGTGGGCTGCAAAGCCTGGCGGCAGCGTTCAAGGGTTCAGCGGCGCCCGCCAACGCGGCGGGAGCTATTTACCAGAGCGTGCGATAGCGAGGGGTTGAGGTGTTCGGCCTAAAGCCCCGGCAAGATCTCAAGATAAATGGAGATCCCCTGTGGGGGGGGCTTGCTCCCGATAGCGGTGTATCAGACTGTCCTAACAGTTGCAGTCTCGGCTCAGCGCTTCAGGGTTTTGAGCTCATTGAGCAAACCCAGAAGCGTCTGCAACTTCTCCTCGCCAAACCCCGCTTGCAAGCGCTGATAATTGGCCTCCATGCACTGGCTCATCGAAGCAAAACAAGCGTGCCCCTTCTCGGCCAGCCGCACCAGCACGCGCCGTTGATCCTGGTGCGCCTTGCGCCGCTCGACCATGCCCGCCGCCTCCATGCGTACCAGCACCCCCGTCATGCTTGGCTTGAGGATGCAGGCCAACTCGGCCAGGCGATTGATCTCCAGCTCTGGATGCTGGCTCAAGATCCGGATGACCCGCCATTGCTGCTCGGTCAACCCGTGCTGGTTCAATGAAGGACGAAAAAACCCCATGGCGGCTTCCCGCGCATGGAGCAAACTGAGGGTCAGGGATTGGCGCAATTGAGGCATATAAAGGTCGACGTCGTATTTAGTTAACAGATTAACAAGATTCTAGCATCGGCACCGGCCCCCCGTGTGCAGCTTTACCCTTACGCAGGCTTCAGTGGCAGCCACGGTCAAGCGCGGCGGCACACAGAATCAAGACACCTAACGCGCGGAAGGCACCTAATAGCAGCCAACAAGCATAGAGCTCAAACCCGGCTCTGCAGTGAGTTCCCCTTCACTTTTCCAGGCTGCGCAATGATTAATATCGAAACGCCCACCTACTATTCGGCCACCAAAAAATACAACCTCAGCTTCCCGACCCTCGAACAGGACGTAGACGCCGACGTGGTGGTGATTGGTGGTGGTTTCTCCGGCATCAACACCGCGCTGGAACTCGCCGAAAAAGGCATCACCAACATCGTGGTGCTTGAGGCGCGCTACCTGGGCTTCGGTGGCACGGGCCGCAATGGCGGGCAAATCATGGCGGGGATCGGCCATGACCTGGAAAAGATCAAGCAGCAAGTCGGTGACGAAGGCCTGCGCCAGATCTTTGAAATCAGCGAGCTGGGCGCCGGCATCATCAAGGACCGCATCGCCAAATATTCCATCGACGCCGACTTCTGCCACGGCTACGGCTACATGGGCTTCAATGCCCGCCAGGAAAAAACCCTGCGCGCCTGGGAGAAGGACTTCAAATCCATCAACACCAAGGACGAAATCCGCTTCATGGCGGGGTCCGAGGTCAAGCAGATCATTGGTTCCGACGCCTACAGCAGCGCGTTGCTGCACATGGGCGGCGGGCATGTCACTCGCTCAACCTGTTGCTGGGCGAAGCCAAGGCGTTGGCCGGGCATGGCGTGCGCATCTTCGAGCACAGCCCGGCCCTGGAAATCAGCTATGGCGAGCGCATCACCGTGCGCACCGGCCGTGGTTCGGTCAGGGCCGCCAAGTTGCTGTGGGCCTGCGACAGTTTCCTCAACAAGCTTGAACCCGAGTTGCACCAGACCACCGTCAACACCTACGCCTTCCAACTGATGACCGAACCGCTGTCGGACGAGATGATCAACCGCATCAGCCCTATACGCGGGGCCTACAGCGACATTCGCCCGGTGATCGACTACTACCGCGTCACCCGCGAAAACCGCCTGCTGTTCGGCGCCGCCACGCCTTTGTCGAGCACATCCCGCTGGACCTCAAGGCCTGGAACCGCAACCTGATGTTGAAGATTTTCCCGTACCTCAAGGACGTGAGGATCGACCTGGCCTGGGGCGGGCCGATGGCGACCGGGGCCAACCTGTTCCCGCAGATCGGCACGCTCAGCGGTCGCCCAAACGCGTTTTACGTGCAGGGCTACGCCGGCTTCGGGGTCACGCCCAGCCACATTATCTGCAAGGTATTGGCCGAGGGCATGAGCGAAGGCTCTTCGCGCTATGACCTGATCAGCTCGGTCAAACACGCACAGATCCTCGGCAAAGACCATATCCGCCCGCTACTGCTCACCGCCGGCAAAAGCCTTCATCAACTGTCGGGCTACTTCAACGGTCGCCGTTGAGCCCCCGCTGTTTCATTCACAGGAGAACCGCCATGCCCGTTACCCCCCTGAAGAAAGACATTCAATTATCGGAGCTCGACCCCTGGGGCACGGTTGCCGACCTCGGCTCCGAGATCCTCGAAGGCGAGGTCAAGGCCTTCGGCAAGATGACCTTCGGCGCCCCGACCGACCCGGTCAGCAGTGCCTATTTCGGCACCACCCAAGGCAAGTTCCGCATGGTCTACCCGTTCGCCGAACAGGCCACCGTGGTCACCGGCGAAGTGGTACTGACCGACGAAAGCACCGGCCAGAGCACCCGCTACAAGGCCGGCGACAGCTGGTTCGTGACCAAAGGCACACCGGTGCTGTGGGACGTGGTCAGCGAGAGCTTCGTGAAGCACTATTTTGCGGTAGGCTGATCGCTCCCGCTGCCGGCGTGTGCCGGCAGCGTTTTTTCCGGCGCAGGTAACCGACCATGCACGCCATCCCCGCCCAGGAAGTCGCCGGCCACTGCCTGCAGGCTTTCACCCAACTCGTACCCGCCAGCCAGGCGGCGTTCTATTGCGTCGACCGCCACCTGCAAGCCCGTGATTTCAGGCTGCTGGGCATGAGCGGTGAGATGCACCGCGATTACCTGGACAACTACCGCCAATTCGATCCGTTGCAGCCGCGCAACTGCCTGTCCACCGGGCTCACCGTGGTGCCGCTGGGGCTGGCCATGGCCCGGCAGCCGCTGCGTGACAGCCGCCGCTACCGCGACTTTCTGGCGCGCTACGGGGTGGTCGATGTGGTGGAGATCGTCGCCCATCGCGCCGACCAGCCCCAGGCCGCCATCTCGCTGCTGCGCACGGCTGAACAAGGGGTGTTCACCCTCGACCAGTTGGCCCAGTTGAATGCCTTGCAGGTGATGCTGCAAATGGCCGTGGCTAACATGCAGCCCACAGACGACGGGTTGGCCGGGCTTACCCCCAAGGAGCGCCAGATCGCCTGGTTGCTTCGCCAAGGCGCGAGCAACAAACAATTGGCCCAGGCGCTGGACGTCGGCCTGCCCACCATCAAGACCCACCTGATTCACCTGTTTCGCAAAACAGGCGTCAGCAGCCGCACCGAGCTGGTGGCGGCGCTGTTTCTTTAAGCGGGGTCAACCATTCGGTTGATAGGCGCGCGCCCTTCCCCACCGCATGCTCCGGGTTGTCAACTCAACCCCGTGGAGCCATGCAATGACCACCCCATCCGACTGGATCACCGTAGGCGCCCTTGCCGACGGTTTCGCCCCTGAAGCCTTTATCCTGCCCAACCTGGCCGACCTCAACGGCAAGACGTTCACGCTGTACTTCGCCAACGGCTGGCAGATCGAGCACCGCTTTGAAACCGACACGCTGCACTGGAACGCCGCCGATGGTCACTCCAGCGGTGCGGCCGCCTACCGCGCCACCTCGGTGCGTCCGGGCCTGTACCTGGTCGATTTCATCAAGCACGAAGCCGGGCAAGCCTGGTCGATCAGCCTGGTGCTGGATACCGCCACGTCGTCGTTCACCGCCGTGATCGGCAGCATGCCGAGCCGCGAGCAAACCGAACAAGGTCTGTACAGCCGCGCGCTGGCCGGCAAGGCCCTGACCTCGGTGCACGTGGAATTTCTACAGGGCAGCCTGAATCAACCCTGGCAGGCTGGCCAGTGCCCGCACGCACCGACCCAGGAACTGACCGGCTTGCGCAACCTGTACCGCTACAGCCCCAGCGAGGTCTACGAGCACATTTACCTGAACGATCAGTTCTACTCCTGGCAGTGCATCAAGGGTGTCGAACAGGGCCTGTGCGATACCGATCGCTGCCACTACTACAAGATTGCCGACCAGTTGTACCTGTTCGTCTGGCGCGAAAAGATCATCCCGACCCTCGGCCTGGTGTTGATCGATCTGCAACAGCACCGCAGCGACGGCAAGATTTTCGGCTACGCCGGTGCGTCCTTCGATGAGCTGTCGAACTTTCCGGTCAGTTCCTACTGCCAGGTCCTCAACCATACGGAGTATCCCGATGCCTGACGCCCGAACCGTGGTCATCACCGGTGCCGGCACGGGCATCGGTGCCGCCTGCGCGCGGCTGTATGCCGCCGAAGGCGCCAACCTGGTGCTGATCGGCCGGCGTCGCGAGCCATTGGAGCAGGTCGCCGCGCAAACCGGTGGCCTGGTGCTGGTCGGCGACGCGGCCTGCCCGGATACGTGGGACAGGTTCGTCGCACAGATTCGCGCACACCATGGCCGACTCGATGTGCTGCTGGCCTGTGCCGGTGGGCATGGCGTGGGCAGCGCCAGCCAAACCAGCCCGGCCACCTGGGTAGCGGCGCTGCGCAGCAACCTGGACAGCGCGTTCTACAGCGCCCGCGCCTGCCTGCCGCTGCTGATCGAGAGCGCCGGGTGCATCGTGCTGCTGGGCTCCATCGCGTCGTTGGCCGCCGGGCCCGAGGTGTGCGGCTACACCACCGCCAAACACGCACTGCTCGGGCTTAACCGCTCACTGGCGCGGGACTACGGGCCGCGTGGCGTGCGAGTGAACGCCGTGTGCCCTGGCTGGGTCACCACGCCGATGGCCGACGAGGAGATGCAGCCCTTGATGAACTTCCACGGCGATACGCTGCAGCAGGCCTACGCCCGTGTGTGCGCCGACGTACCGTTGCGGCGTCCCGCCAGCGCCGAAGAAATTGCCAGGGTATGCCGCTTCCTGGCCGGCCCCGACGCCTCGATCATCACCGGTGCCAGCGTGGTCGCCGACGGTGGTTCGAGCATCGTCGATGTACCGACCCTGGCCTACGCCCATATGGAGCAGCCCTATGTCTGAAGACCTCGATTTCAGCGGCAAAAGCGTGCTGGTCACCGGCGGCGCGCAAGGCATCGGCCGGGCCGTTGTCGAAGCGTTTGCGCTGCGTGGCGCGCGCGTGATGATCGTTGACCTGCGTCGGGCGCAAGCCCAGGCGTTGGCCGACGAATTGGCTGCGCGGGGGTGCAGGGTCCAAGCCATCGAACTCGATCTGGCCGAGGCGACGGCGGTGTTCGACGGGATCAAAGGCATCGAGCGCGACTGGGGCCGCCTGGACATCCTGGTGCACAACGCTGGCTATTTTCCGTTGACCGCGTTCGAGCAGATCACCCCGGCCGTGCTGGAGCGCACGCTGGCGGTCAACCTCTCGGCGCTGTTCTGGCTGACCCAGGCCGCCTTGCCGATGTTTCAGCGTCAAGGCGGCGGTTGCGTGCTGGTCACCTCATCGGTCACCGGGCCACGGGTCGCCTATCCGGGGCTGAGCCACTACGCCGCGTCAAAGGCCGGGGTCAACGGGTTTATCCGCAGTGCCGCACTGGAACTGGCCGGCAACCGGGTAAGGGTCAACGGCGTGGAACCGGGGATGATCGCCACGCCGGCCATGGGCAACCTGGGCGATGCTCAGGTCAACGCCGACATCGCCAGCCGCGTGCCACTCGGCCGCCTCGGCGCGCCGCAGGACATTGCCGGGGCCATGCTGTTTCTGGCCTCGGACCTGGCGAGCTACATCACCGGGCAGACCATCATTGTGGATGGCGGGTCGACGTTGCCCGAAGTGAAGTAAGGCCTGTCAGGCATAACCCACAGTTGGATCGCGGGGCATCAGTTGGGTAGTTGCCTGCTCCCGAGCCGTGATGTTGCCTGAGGTGAAACAAGGCCACCTAAACCGCGCCCACCGCCTGTTGCAGATGGGTCGAACGAAAATCCTTGGGCGACAGCTCGAATTGCTTCTTGAACGAGCGACTGAAGTGCGCCGAGTCGGTGAAGCCCCACTTGTAGGCAATCGAGGTGATCGACTCGCTCTTGAGGAACGGGTTGGTCAAGTCATCCGCGCTGCGCTTGAGCCGCGCACGCTGGATGTAGCGGCAGACACTGTCGTCCTGTTCTTCGAACAAACGGTACAAATGCCGCACCGAGATATTCAAGCGACTGGCCAGGCCCACGGGGCTCAGGCCGGGCTGGGTCAGCGACTCGTCGATGACTTTCTGCACATAGCTGCGCAGGTTGTTGCCCTGCAGGCAGGCCATGCCCTCACCGGGCGCGTCATGCGCTTCGAAGGCGGAACCGAGCAAGGATACAAACGCCGCTTGCAGGGCCTGCGCCTCCTCGTTCGGGTCCTGGTCGCCCAACCCTTCCCGGCACAGTTGGTCCATCAGCACATGGAGCATGCGGCCACAGGCCTTGCTCGACGAGATCTTGCCGAAGGTTTTCGCGGCGCCACCCAGTTGCTTGCACACTTCATTGCGCGAGAGTGACAACGAGGCGTGTTCGATCAGGCCAAACGGGCTGATCTCGATCGAGCCCGTGGAGTCCATCAGCAGCATGTCGCCGGGGGCCAGTTGCACCACCTGGCCGTTCTGGGTGATCTGGCAATAGCCACTGCGTTGGCTGACGAGAAAACAATGCTGGTCCCTATCGTGATCGGCGTTGGGTCGTTCGCGCTTGATCAGCCCGGCATTGGTGCGCAGGTTGGCCAGTGACAGGCCACCGCGCTCGCGCTTGGACACCTCACCGATAAACAGTGAGCGGTTAAACGCCAGTTCCGTGTCGAAATGGCCGCAGGCCGCGCGCAAATCCCGAGTCCAGGTTTCCAATCCATGGTGCGCAGATTGATAGGTGCTCATGGCAACTCCACAGTGGCTTATTGTTTTTGTCGGCCAATAGTTAACATGTTATCTATATAGGCGCAACAAGCACAGCATCCCAACTGTAAAAGCACTAATGATGCCAACTCATCACAACCCGCTCAGCACTCGCTGCAAGCCCGCCAGCACCGTGAACAGACTGGCGCGCTGGGCTGGGCTCAGGGCGATGTAACGACGAAACGCCGGCATGCGGTTGACCACTTCGCTGCCGCCCATGTGCTCCAGCCGGACGCGCCATTGCTGTGCCTGCAACTCGATGCGCAGGTGCTTGAAATCCAGCGCCATCAGGGCTTCGTGCAACGACGCATCACCCGCCAACGCAGCCTCCAGCCGGGCCAGCAAAGTCGCTTCGCCCGCCCGTTGGCGACACGCCAGCCCCGTGCGCCGAATCGACCCGCGGTGGTGCAGGTCCCAGCGTGCGCTGCCCTGCTGTGAAGCGGGCAACTGAATCCTGAACTCGGTCATCACCAGGTGCATCAGCAGTTGCGCTTCGGTGCGCTCGACAATCGTCACCTCAAGGCCACTGGCGTCCAGGCTGAACACCGCACTGGCCGGCCCGGTGGAGGTAAAACTTGCCAGGCCAAGGTTACGCCGCAGGTATTCAAGCGTGACCCCGGGCCGATAGCCGGCCGGGGCGCGTTGCGCACTGAACAGCTCAGACAGCTTTTGCAGCATGCTCGAAAGGCTCGTTGTAAAGGTTGCCAGGCTCATGGGAAAACTCCTTGGCCAGCACGTCTTCGACCGACGCCGGCTTGAATGGATTGACCTTTTGCACCACCAATGTCCAGAACAGCGCGTAGGCAGCGGTAATCGCCAGCATCACGCCGAACGGCACGTAGATGTCGGCGGGGTTCATGCCCGGCGGGGTGATGAACCACATCCCGAGCAAGATGCCGATGCTGGACAGGATTTGTGGCAACGGGAAGAACGGCGAGCGATAGGCCCGTGGCAGATCAGGACGGCGAATGCGCAGGATCACCACCGACAGCGTCACCAGCAGGTACGAGAAACTCCAGGCACACACCGCCGCCAGCACCAGATGCATGATGTTGTCAGCGTTGCCGCCCAACCACAGGGCGTGCAGGCACGGAATCAGCATCGCCACCAGGATGCACAGCAACGGCGTCTTGAAGCGTGGGTGCAGGTAGGTGAACACCTTGGGCAGCGCGCCGTCCACGGCCATGCCATAGAGGATGCGCGGCACGCCCGCCATCAGCGTGTTGATGGTGGCGGCACCGGCAAACAGAAAACCGATGCCCAGCCACAGCGGGCCGACCTGCCCCATGACCTGCTCGGCAAAGCGCGGAATCGCCATCGGCGTGTCCAGCAGGTGCACGCCGGTGGCGGCATCCAGCAACACGTTTTCGACCTGGCGCTTCATCGCCGCGCCGTAGATAAACATACAGGTGGCCACGCTGAGCAAGCCCAACAGCATGGCCTTGGGCATCACCCTGGCCGAATTGCGCAAGTCCGGAGCCAACGGCGTGACGAACTCGCAACCGACAAACATGAACATCGCCATGCCTACCAACGACAGGACGGTGACCACGTCGGTGCCCACCAGTGACACACCGAACCAGCCCTCCAGTTGCACCGCCGGCGCCGCGATCAGGCCCAGCACGCCGAACACCATCAACGTGGTCCACATGCCGAAGGTCAGGATGATCTCGGCCCTGCCGAAGGCGCTGACGCCAAAGGCATTCAAGATGCCGAACACCACCACGAAGCCGACCCCGAGCAACCACGAGCCCCCGGCGGATTCCGCCAGGGTGTTGAGGTGCTCGAAGTTCACCAGCGCCATGACCCCGGACAGAATGGTTTCAGCGGTACCGGCAAACACATGCACGATCAGGTACGCCGACAAGGTGCCGGTGATCGCAAAAAAACGGCCCATGCCGCAATTGATGTAGTCGTAGACCGAGCCGGTGGTCGGCAGGATCGCGGCGGCTTCGGCGAAGGTGGTCGCCTGCGCCAGCATCATCACCACCGCAATCAGCATGGCCACCGCAAAGGCGCTGCCGCCGATCCCGAAACCCATGGTCGCGGTGAGAATCACCGGGCTGGCCATGATCAGGCCAATGGTGCTGGCCAGCGCGGTCGGAAAGCCGACGCTGCCTCGTTTCAAATGCTGCGTGAGCCGGTCATTGATCGACATGGTGCGGATCCTCGAAAGCGGATTTCTGATTGGATGCATCGAGCCGTACAAGGAGCCGGCGTTGAAGCCCTCCCCAGCCAGTCCCTGATCGAAACGGCCTCGAGCGAAAATCACTGTGCGCCTCCAACGCGCCGAGCGTCTTGCCCATGTGTGCCGTCACTTTTGTTGCTGTCTGCCACGGCACACCGCTTGGCGGGCAGGATCAATTACCTGGCACGCAGATGAAAGACTTCCCCCGCTCCCAGCCACTTAATGCGCCCTCCACCTAACCATGCTGGGGATTATAAAAATGGAGCACACACTCAAAACCCGCACGCTGTCCAAGGCTGTCGGCCTGGGCATCGCGCTCTTGATCACCCATTCGTCGGCCCAGGCCTACGCGCTGTACGCCGACGAAGACACCCACCTCAACGCCGACTTCCTGGCGGTCTACGGGATGTTCAACAGCCGCCACAACTACAATGGCATGCCGGGCGGCTCGACCTGGCGCGAAGGGTTCATCAAGTACGGGGTCAGCGGCGATCAGGGCCTGGCCGGGTACGGTACCGGTTATGGCGCCCTCAATTGGGTCAGCTCCGGCACCTGGGGCGACGGCGATGCGGGGGGCAATACCGTGGGTTCGGAACGCACCACAAAAATCGAAGACGCGTACCTCGGGTGGCGCTCGGCCGAGCTGTTCCCGGCACTGGGCAAGGACGGGGTAGATTTTTCCATCGGCCGCCAGGTGGTCAAGGTTGGCCGTGGTTTTTTGATCAACGACGACGGCCCCAACCTGGGCAAGGGCCCGGCTGACGGTACGTTGAACCGCGGGGGCGGTTTCTACCTCGGCGCCCGCCACGCCTTCGACCGCACGGCGGTCCTGCGCCTGGGCGGGCAGGATGGCCTGCATGGTTCGGTGCTGTGGCTCAAATCCGACAACCGCGCCCAGGCCGAAACCGAGCTGGCGGCGGGCACCCTCGACTACACGGCGGCGGCCGGTACGCTGGGGTTGACCTGGGTTCACGGCATGGGCGTCACCGACCCATGGGCCAGCGACTTCCAGAAACAGCGCGACGGCATGAACACCTACAGCCTGCGCGGCGAAGGCAGCGCGGGCATCGACAACGCCAGTTTCGCCTTCGAATACGCTTGGCAGGACAAGGACGCCGGGCCGGAAAAGCCTGGTACGGCGAAGCCGGCTACACCTTCGCCGACGTCAGTTGGGCACCGAAACTGACCTATCGCTACACCCGTTATTCGCAAAAATGGGACCCGCTGTTCACCGGACTCAGCACCGGCTACGGCACCTGGATCCAGGTGAAGTGGCCGGCAATTACGCCGGCCCGTTCAACAGCAACACCGGGGTCCACCATGTCGGCCTCAAAGCCACGCCATTGGAAAACCTGACGATTGCGGCGCTGTACTTCGATTTCAATACCCTGCGCAAGCACGATGCGCTGAACCTGGACGCTCGCGAGCTGGACCTCTACGCCGAATGGGCCGTCAACAGCCACCTGATCATCAGCCCGCTGGTGGGCCTCTACCAACCGAAAAAGGGCGCAGACACCGGCGGCAACCAAGTCGGTGGCAACGGCACCAACCTCTACAGCCAACTGACCGTGGCCGTACCCTTCTGAGCCCTTTCAGGCGCTGCCCCGCGCAGCGCCTGCGGCACGCCGGGGTGCGTGCTGATGCAGCATGCTCCCTTGCCACATGCAGCAATCAGCAATCAGCAATCAGCAATGGCGGATCAGTTGCTTCAATACCGTCTTGAACGTTTCGATCTGCGCCTCAGTGAACTCAGCGAATACCTTGTCCTGCTGTTCGCGCGCAATCGCCCACAGGTCTTCGGTTTGCTCCACGCCCGCAGCGGTCAGGCGCACGCCGCTGTCGTCGTCGCTCACCAGCCCCTTGCGCTTGAGGTTGGCCACGGCTTCGTCGATTTCGCGCACCGGCATGGCCACCTCGCGTAGCAGGTCGCCGGCGCTCAGCCGGGCGTCGTTCTCCAGCACCATCAGCATGCGCGCCTCGTTGGTGCGCAGGCCGGTGGACAGTTGCCGGGGTTGGTAGGCCGATTGGTAGGCGCGCACCGCCTGGGTCATCAGGTAATACAGGTTGTGGCTCAGGCGCCCCTGGAAATGGCTGCTCGGCGGCTGGCTGTCGTCACGCTTGGTCATGCGCGTGTGGGGTAGGACCATCGAGTAGGCGCCCTGGTGATAGAGCAGCGGCGCACGCCCGAAGTCATCGAACGCCACCACCTTGCCGATCATGATCCAGTGATCGCCGCCGTCCACCTGCTGGTAGTTCTCACAGTGAAACCGCGCCGAACAATCGGCGAACACCGGCGCGCCACCCTCGCCTGGCTGGTACTCGATCTCGGCGAAGCGATCGTCCTTGGGCCGGGCAAAATTGTTCGACAGGTCGATCTGGTCCGCCGCCAGCACGTTGACCGCGAAATGACTGGCCTGCTCGAACACTTCATGGCTGTTGGAGCGTTTGTCGATACTCCATAACACCAACGGTGGGTCGAGCGACACGGAGTTGAAGCTGTTGGCGGTGACGCCCACCTTGCGCCCGCTGGCGTCGGCGGCGGTGACCACGGTCACGCCGGTGGCAAAGTTGCCCAAGGCGCGGCGAAAGGCGCGTGGGTCGAAGGTCGATTCAGACATGCAAGACTCCCGGGCTGCGTCAGGCGCAGCCCTGATTGTTGTTATCAAAGACGGGTTCAGATCATGCTCGGGTCGGGCTCCAGGCCCATCAGCTCGCGGCCGAGGATCTGCGCGCACACGTCGTAGTCGGTGTAGGCATGGGCGCCGGTCATGTGCGAGTCACGGAACAGGCGCTGCATCTCGTTGTGTTCGAACCAGGCATTGCCGCCGGCGGCTTCAAACAGGCGATCCACCGCCTGGATGCACATCTTGGTGGCGTACGCCTGGTTGGTGCGCCAGAACGCCAGGGTTTCGCGGCTGGGGTAGCGCTGCTGCTCACTGTGCTCGGCATGATCGGCCCAGGTCTTTTCAAGAAACGCACGCGCGGCGCCCACTTGATGCGTCGACTCGGCCAGCCGCATCAACGCCGGCGTGGCCGCGCCGACCGCCGCCCCGGTGTAGGCGCGCACGCGGGTCTTGGTCTTTTCGCGGAACACATCGAGCATGCGCTCGGCGACGCCCAGGCTCACGGTGGAAAAGCCGCTGGCAAAATACGGACGGTACGGCGAGTAGAACACCTTGCTGTCGGGGTACAAGCCAAAGCCCGCGGACTTGCCCTCCATCATGTCCTTGGCCTTCTGGATACGGTGCTCCGGCACCCAGGCCTTGTCGATGAGCAGGGTCTTGGTGCCGCTGCCTTTCATGCCGGCGGCAAACCAGTCGTCGCGGATCTGATAGTCACTGCGCGGCAGCACGGCGAAGCAATAGTCCTGCGTGCCTTCGGCATTGGGCCGGCGGAAACCGACAATCGCCCACTCGGCATGGTCGCAGCCGCTGCTCCAGCCCATCTCACCGCTGAACAGCACGCCGCCCTCGACCTCTTCGGTACGCCCAAAGGGCGCGATGCTGCTGCTCGCCGTGGCGTTCGGGTCGGTGCCCCAGACTTCCTGTTGCAGGGTGGCCGAGAACAGCGCCAGCTGATGGCTGTGGGTGCACAACAGGCTCATGGCCCAGGCGGTACTGGCACATGCCCCGGCGAGCGCGGCGATGCAGTCGGCAAACTGTGGCAGCGACAACTCCATGCCGCCGAACGCCTTGGGCTGGAACGCACGATGCAGGCCGATGCCCTTGAGCAACGCCATATTCTCGGCGGGCACCTGGCGGTGCTGTTCAGCCTGCGCAGCATTGGCCGCGATGGTCGGCAGGATGGACTTGAGGTCTTCAAGGAGCGGGTTTGGCTTTTTCATGGATGGCCCTGCTTATTATTGGATGTCCGGACAACCACAGGAATCGAGGCGGGGCGCCGGATGCAGGGCCAGTATGGCGGGCGCCCCTGGGGCATAAAATGCACGTTCCACAGCCAAGATTGCACTTTTCGTAGGCCTGGCAGCCACAGACATAGCACGCGGCAGGCACAGTCAAGCCTGGCATGAAGCGGTGGCTTAACCTCGGGGTTTTCTTTGTTCACGACCAGGAAAACCCCATGAGCGATATTCCACTGCTGCCTCAGGTCGAAGCGTTTTTGCGTCGACAACACGCGCTGTTTATCGACGGTGGCTACGTACAGAGCCACTGCGGCCAGACGTTGGAGGTGATCAACCCGGCCACCGGCCAAGTCATCGCCCAGGTCGCCGACGCCGACGCGGCCGACATCGACGCAGCCGTGGCCTCCGCGCGCCGTGGTTTCAAACAATGGTCCCAGGTCGCCCCGGCGACACGCGGCACGGTGTTGTTCAAACTGGCCGACCTGCTGGAGCAGCACCGCGAAGAACTGGCGCAGATCGAAACCTGCCAATCGGGCAAGATCATCCAGATTTCCCGCGCCTTCGAAGTCGACCAGGCCGCGCATTTTTTGCGCTACTACGCCGGCTGGGCCAGCAAGATCACCGGGCAGACCATCACCCCCTCACTGCCCTCGTTCGCCGGTGAACGCTACACCGCCTTCACCCTGCGCGAGCCGGTCGGGGTGGTGGTGGGGATCGTGCCGTGGAATTTCTCCACCATGATCGCGCTGTGGAAACTCGCTTCGGCGCTGGTGACCGGTTGCAGCATCATTATCAAGCCCAGTGAGTTCACGCCGCTGACCATCCTGCGCATCGCCGAACTGGCGATGGAGGCCGGGCTGCCGCCGGGTGCGCTCAACGTATTGACCGGCGCCGGCCTGGTGGGCAAAGGGCTGGTCGAACACCCCGGCACCAACAAGGTGTCGTTTACCGGCTCGGTGCCCACCGGCATTGCGGTGGGCCAGAGCGCCATGAGCGCCGGGCTGACCCGCGCCACCCTGGAACTGGGCGGGAAAAACTCGGCGGGGTTCCTGCCCGATGTGGACCTGGAAACGGCGGTCAACGGCATCATCGAGGCGGGCTTTTTGCACTCCGGGCAAATCTGCGCCGCGGCCGAACGCTTCTTTGTGCATCGCTCGCAGATCGACGCGGTCATGGACAAACTGGCGCAGCGCTTGAGCGCGCTGAACATCGGTTCGCCGCTGGATGAGCGCACCGAGTTCGGCCCGGTCGCCAACCGTCAGCATCAACTCAAACTGGGCGCGTTCTTTGACAAGGCACGAGCGCAAAACAACCGCATCGTGCACGGCGGCAGGCTGCTTGACCGGCCGGGTTGCTACGTCGAACCGACGATCATCCTGGCCAATGGGGTCAACGACACCTTGCTCAACGAAGAGACCTTTGGCCCGATCGCGACGTTTTTGCCGTATGACACTGAGGAGGAACTGCTGGCGTTGATGAACAACACGCCCTATGGCTTGAGCGCCAGCCTGTGGACTAATGATTTGGGCAAGGCGCTGCGGATGGTGCCGGCCATTGAAGCGGGTACGGTGTGGGTGAATATGCATACGTTGCTGGACCCGGCGGTGCCGTTTGGGGGCAGCAAGTGCTCGGGGGTGGGCCGGGAGTTTGGCGGCGCGTTTATCGAGGAGTACACCGAGTTGAAGTCGGTGATGATTCGTTACTGACGATAATCCGGCTATACCGGGAACCAAATGTAGGAGGGGGCTTGCTCCCGATAGCGGTGTGGCAGTCAATGGATCTGTCACTGACCCACTGCTATCGGGAGCAAGCCCCCTCCCACATGGACCTCACTAATGGATCCACTAATTAATAGGCTGTTCGATAATCGCCCATTAAACCCCCTTTCACAGCTTGACTACCCCCTACCCCTCCAATCTAATGGATCCAACAAATAAAAATAATCCATTGCCTGGAGAGTCACCATGTACCCCAAGAACACGTGGTATGTCGCCTGCACCCCCGATGAAATCGCGCACAAGCCGCTGGGCAGGCAGATCTGCGGTGAAAAAATGGTGTTTTATCGTGGCCTGGAAGGCGCGGTGGTGGCGGTCGAGGACTTCTGCCCCCATCGTGGCGCGCCGTTGTCGTTGGGCTATGTCGAGAACGGCAACCTGGTGTGCGGCTATCACGGCCTGGTGATGGGCTGCGATGGCAAGACGGTTG
This sequence comes from Pseudomonas sp. S3_A03, assembly GCF_054668275.1. Lineage (NCBI taxonomy): Bacteria > Pseudomonadati > Pseudomonadota > Gammaproteobacteria > Pseudomonadales > Pseudomonadaceae > Pseudomonas > Pseudomonas sp. S3_A03. Next base: position 407,327 of record NZ_CP162753.1, on the reverse strand, counting down.
AGATGCCTGGCCAGCGGGTACGCGGTTTTCCCTGCAACAAGACCTTCGCGGCGGTTGAGCGCTACGGCTTTATCTGGGTATGGCCGGGTGATCAGGCCCAGGCCGACCCTGCGCTGATTCATCACTTGGAATGGGCCGTGAGTGACGAGTGGGCGTATGGCGGCGGGCTGTTCGATATCCAGTGCGATTACCGCCTGATGATCGACAACCTGATGGACCTGACCCACGAAACCTACGTGCATGCCTCCAGCATCGGCCAGAAGGAAATCGACGAGGCGCCGCCCGTGACCACGGTGGAAGGCGACGAAGTGGTCACCGCCCGGCATATGGAAAACATCATGGCGCCGCCGTTCTGGCGCATGGCCCTGCGCGGCAATAACCTGGCCGATGACGTGCCGGTGGATCGCTGGCAGATTCTGTCGCTTTACCCCGCCCAGCCATGTGCTGATCGAAGTCGGCGTGGCCCATGCCGGCAAGGGCGGTTACCACGCCGCGCCCGAACACAAGGCGGCGAGCATTGTGGTGGATTTCATCACCCCGCAGACCGACACGTCGATCTGGTACTTCTGGGGCATGGCGCGCAATTTCAACCCTCGTGATGAAGCACTCACCGCCAGCATTCGCGAAGGCCAGGGCAAGATTTTCAGCGAAGACCTGGAGATGCTCGAACGCCAGCAACAGAACCTGCTCGCTCACCCGACGCGCAACCTGCTCAAGCTGAATATCGACGCTGGTGGCGTGCAGTCGCGCAAGGTCCTGGAGCGCCTGATCGCGCGCGAACGCGCCGGAGATCCATCATGATCGAGGTGGTGGTGACGTCGCGGCGCGTCGAGGCGCTGGACATTTGCAGCTATGAACTGGCCCGTGTCGATGGCGCACCCTTGCCGCCGTTCAGTGCCGGGGCGCATATCGATGTGCACCTGCCCGATGGGCTGACCCGTCAGTATTCCCTGTGCAATCACCCTGAGGAACGCCATCGCTACCTGATCGGCGTGCTCAATGACCCTGCCTCGCGGGGCGGCTCGCGCAGCCTGCACGAACAGGTGCATGAAGGCGCCCGCCTGACCATCAGCGAACCGCGCAACCTGTTCCCGTTGGTCCATGAAGCCCGGCGCAGCCTGTTGTTCGCCGGTGGCATCGGCATCACGCCGATATTGTGCATGGCCGAACGCCTGGCCCAGGGCGGGGCCGACTTCCAATTGCATTACTGCGCCCGCGCCAGTGAACGCGCGGCGTTTGTGCAGCGCCTCAAGGATTCGTCGTTTGCCGAGCGGGTATTCCTGCATTTCGATGAGCAACCCGACACGGCGCTCAATACCGCCCAGGTACTGGCGGCACCGGCGGACGACGTGCACCTGTATGTCTGCGGCCCCGGCGGCTTCATGCAGCATGTGCTCGACAGCGCCCGCGCCCAGGGCTGGCAGGAGGACTGCCTGCACCGCGAATACTTCTCGGCGGCGCCGGTGGACAACAGCCTGGACGGCAGCTTTTCGGTACGGATCGCCAGCAGCGGCCAAGTCTATGAGGTACCGGCCGACAAGAGCGTGGTCCAGGTGTTGGAACACCACGGCATCGAGATTGCCGTGTCCTGCGAACAAGGCATCTGCGGCACCTGCCTGACCCGCGTGCTGGAAGGCATACCGGAACACCGCGACCTGTTCCTCACCGAGCAGGAACAAGCCCTGAATGACCAGTTCACGCCGTGCTGCTCACGCGCAAAAACCGCGCTGCTGGTGCTCGATATCTGAACCGCGTCACGACGCGGGCAAGATCACCTTCATGCGTGCATCGGCGGTGGCGCTGCTGAAGATCTCGGCGTAGCGCAAGGTTGCATTGGCGTGTTCGCGCATGATGGCTTCGGCCCGGGCGCCCTGGCGATTGACCAGGGCGTCGAACACCGAATGGTGTTGCATGTGGGCATAGTTGAAGCGCCGGTATTCGCGGGCCATGTCCTCACGGTCCACCGCCAGCGCCGTCACCGAGGCGAACGGCAGGTGATCGTTGCGCGCCAGCGCATCGGCAATCGCCGGGTTGTGGCTGCCTTCGACGATGACCTGGTGAAAACGCATGTTCAGGTCGTGGTAGACCTCCAGGTCGTCCTCGGTGACGTAGCCCTTGTCGAACAGTTGATCGCCTTCGACCAGGCAACGCTCAAGCACCCTGCGCGCCTCGTCGGACAAGCCCCGCTCAGCGGTCTGGCGCGCCGCCAGGCCTTCAAGCACACCGCGCACTTCGACCGCCCCGGCAATATCGTCGGGGCTGACCGAACGCACCTGATACCCGCGCCCGCCAAACGGCACCAGCAACCCTTCCTGCTCCAGGGTACGGAACGCCATGCGTACCGGCATGCGCGACACACCAAAGCGTTGCGCCGTGGGGATCTCCATCAAGCGCTCGCCTGCCGCCAACTCGCCGCTGGCAATCATCTTGCGCAGCGCAACCAACACCAATTGACCGGGCTTACTCATCCAGGCAACTTCCAGAAAACGTGGGCCGCCATAGTACCGCAAGCCTGCGGTGCCGTCGAGACGAACGCCAGAGCCAGAACAGACTGAGGTCTACCTGATGTCAGTCAGATAGTTGCCGGCTCCCGAGCCGTCACGGGTGCCAGGCCGGGTTTTCGATCAGCAACGCCATCCCCCTGCCCGCCCCCCACGCACGCAGCCGCAATCCCATAACGCAAATGGTGCCGACGCAGTTGCCGAGCCAGGCTCATGACCAGCCGCAGCCCGGTGGCGGCCAACGGATGCCCGAGCGCAAGGGAGCCGCCCTCGACGTTAAGCCGTGTGCTGTCCAGTTCCAGCGCCTGGGCCACCGCCAGCACCTGCGCGGCCTGGGCCTCGTTGATCTCGAAGCGGCCGATATCGCCCTGGCTCAGCCCGCTGCGTTGCAACAGCAGGCGAATCGCCGGGGCCGGGCCGATGCCCATGAACTCCGGGGCCACCCCCACCACCGCACTGGCCACCAGCCGGGCCAGCGCCGGGCGCGTACTGTCGCAGGCCCGCCCTACCAGCGCCGCCGCCGCGCCGTCGACCACCGCACAACTGTTGCCGGCGGTTTGCACACCGTCGGCATGAATCGCGCGCAAACGCGCCAGGGCGCCCAGGTCGGTAGGCCGTGGGTGGCTGTCCACGCTGACCGTACCGGCCTGGCGCGCCAGGCAGATCCCCCTCGGCTGGTACCCCTCAAGTTCGAATACCTGGCTCTCCACCGCCACGATCTCTTCCACCCAGGCCCCATCACGTTGCGCCTGCAATGCGCGCTGATGACTGTCGCAGGCATACCGATCCACCGCCTCGCGGTTCAAGCCGTAACGGCGCGCCAGGTTGTCGGCAGTGGCGATCATGTCCACCGCCGGGGCCGGGTCGTACAGCGCCTCCCAGAGGAAATCCTTGAATTGCACCTCGCCCCCCAGGCGAAACCCGCCCCGGTGGGTGTAGGCGGCAATCGGGTTGCGCGACATCGACTCAGCCGCCACGCACAACGCCAGTTGCGTCCCATCGCGCAGTTGCCCGGCGGCCTGGCGCAACAGCTCGAAACCGGTGGCGCAGATGCGCTGCACCCCCAGCGCCGGGACCGCTTGCGCCACACCGCTGTACAACCCGATATGCCGTGGCAGCAAGTAGGCATCGAAACTGGCCTGGGCCATGGAGCCGGCCAGTACGCTGTCCACCGCCTGCGCTTCGATGCCGGCGCGCGCCAGCACCTCGCGGCCGACCTTGATGCCCAGGTCGATCGGCGACACTTGCGACAGCGCCCCGCCAAGGTCGACCCAGGGCGTGCGCACCGCGTCGAAAATCGCTACATCGGCAAACGCCGCGTACTGCCCGGCGCCGCTCACGCCTTGGGCTCGGCGCGCAGGATCGTCGGGTCTTCACCGCGATACAACGCCTCGACCTTGGCCGCGCGCCATTGCAGCACTGCGCGCTGGTTGATCGAGCCTTTGTCGGTGATTTCGCCACGGTCGATGGACGCCGGTTCGTCGAGCACGGCAATCCACTCCAGGCGGCTGGCATTGCCGGTGGCTTCGCGGTTGAGGCGCTGCAACCAGTCGCCGAACCACTGGCGCACCGGCGCGCTGGCCAGTACCTCGGCGTCACTGGCATCAACGCTCAAGCCCGCCAGGCGACGGCATTCGTAGGGCCTGGGAAAAACCAGGGCCCCCAGGCATTCACGGTCCGGCGCGGCGATCACCAGGTCCTGCACGTACGGCGAGCCTTCGAGCACCGCGCGATTGCGCAACGGGCCGACGCTGACAAACACCCCGGAAGACAGCTTGAAGTCCTCGGCCATGCGCCCGTCGAACATCAGCCCCAGTTGCGGCCGCTCAGGGTCGGCGAGCTTGATCGCATCGCCCGAACAGTAAAAACCCTGCTCATCGAATACTTCGGCGGTTTGCTCGGGCGCCCGCCAGTAGCCCGGCATGATGTGCGGCCCGCGAAAGCGCCCTTCGAACTTACCGTCCAGCGGCACCAGGCGCACCTCGCACCCCGGTGCCGGCAAACCGATGTAACCGGCCATCGACAATGGCCCGGTGGTGAAGGTGCAGGACGGCGCGGCTTCGGTCATGCCCAGCCCGGCCATCATGCGGATGCGCTCGCCACAGTGCTGCTCGGCCACTCGGTCGAGGCGGTCCCAGACCCGTTGCGAGAGACCGGCGGCCGCAAAAAAGAACAGCTTCATTCGCGCAAAAAGCGCTCGCGCAACTCGGCGTCCTGTTCCAGGGCCGTGACCAGCTCTTCCCAGCCCTTGGGCACGGTCAGGTAGGCGGTGGGCGAAATCTCCTTGAGATTGCGCAGGGTCTCGGCAATGCCCTGGGCGGTGGGTTTGCCATTGTCCAGGTAAAACGTGCCGCCGTTGTAGAGCACGATGCCGACGTTGTGGCTGCCGCCAAAGGTGTGATTCCACGGCAGCCAGTCCACCAGCACCGGCGGTTCCTCGCCAAACACCGGAAACGTCTGCAACAGCATCTGCTGGTTGGCACAGAGCATGCGTTGGGTGGTGACCACCGCCTTGGGCAACTTGGTCGAGCCGGAGGTGAAGAGAAATTTGGCGATGCTGTCCGGCCCGGTGGCGTCAAACGCCGCCTCGGCCTCGGCGCCACCCGGCGTTTGCAGCAGGCTCGCAAAGCTTGCCTGGCTGCGCCCCGACACTTGGCCGCGCACGCAGATCAGCGGGGTGTCGGCCGGCAACACGGCGTCGATCGCGCGCTGGTATGCCAGCGCATCACTGACGAACACCAGCCCCGGCTGCAGCAGGTCGCACACATGCCGCAGCTTGGCGAAATCCTGGGACAACAATGAGTACGCGGGCGACACCGGGCAATAGGGAATACCGGCATACATGGCGCCGAGCGCGAGCTGCAGATGCTCGATATCGTTGCCCGACAGCAGCGCCAACGGCTTGTGCGCCGACAGCCCATAACCCAGCAAACCCTGGGCAATGGCGCGCACGCTGTCGAGCATTTCCCGGTAGCTGACGCGGCGCCACGCGCCGTCGGCCTGGCGTGCGGCGATAAAGGTTTGCTCGGGCCGCACCTGCGCCCAATGCACCAGCCGGTCGAGTAAGCGCGGCGGCAACTCGGCCAGGGGTTCCAGGGAACGCATATGCAGCACGCCCTGTTCTTCAGTGACCTCGACCGGCGCATGGCCGATGGACACCGCGCGGTATCGCGGCGGGTGCTGCTCGGGCTGGGGTTGCGCTCTGAATTCGGAACTCACAAGGATGTCCTCCGTCAAGGCGGGCCAACGCCGCCTTGTTATTGTTAGGTCGCGATGCCTGCTCAGATCGGATAGTGCCGTGGCCCGTTCTGCAAGGTCACCCAGCGCAGTTGCGTAAAGTGTTCAATCGCAGCCTTGCCGCCGAAACTGCCGTAGCCGCTGGACTTGACCCCGCCGAAGGGCATCTGCGCTTCGTCATGCACGGTCGGGCCGTTGATGTGGCAAATGCCCGACTCCACCCGTTGCGCCAGCGCCAGGGCACGCCCGGTGTCGCGGCTGAAGATCGCCGCCGACAGGCCAAATTCGGAGTCATTGGCCAGGCGCAGCAGCGCTTCATCACCCTCACCACGCAGCAGCACCGCCACCGGGCCGAAGGACTCTTCGCGGTACAGGCGCATGTGTTCGGTGACGCCATCGATCAGCGTCGGTTGCAGAATGCTGCCGTCCAGTTGCCCACCCGTCACCAAGCGTGCGCCTTTGCTCAGCGCGTCGTCGATCAGCGCCTTGATGCGCGTTCCGGCGCTGGCATCCACCAGGGAACCCAGCACAGAATCCGGCGCAGCGGGATCGCCCGCGTGCAGGGTCGCGACCTTGGCCGCCAGCTTGGCGACAAACGCATCAGCGACCTTGGCGTCGACAATCAGGCGTTCGGTGGACATGCAGATCTGCCCCTGATTGAAATAGGCGCCAAAGGCCGCCGCCGCTACCGCCGCATCCAGGTCAGCGTCGTCGAGCACCAGCAACGGCGCTTTACCGCCCAGTTCCAGCAACGCCGGCTTGAGGTGACGTGCCGCTAGCTCGCCGACAATCCGTCCGACATGGGTGGAGCCGGTGAAGTTGACCCGCCGCACCGCCGGGTTGGCGATCAGCCGTTCGACGATGGCGGCGGCATCCGCCGGGGCATTGCTGATCACATTGACCACGCCATCGCCAAGGCCGGCGTCTTGCAACACCTGGCCGATCAGACGGTGCACCGCCGGGCTCAACTCCGACGCCTTGAGCACCACGGTGTTGCCGCAGGCCAGCGGCATGGCGATGGCGCGGGTGGCGAGGATGACCGGGGCATTCCACGGCGCGATGCCCAGCACCACGCCGCACGGCTGACGCAAGGCCATGGCGAAACTGCCGGGCACATCGGAGGGGATCACGTCGCCCGTGATCTGGGTGGTCATCGACGCGGCTTCGCGCAGGATGTTGGCCGCCAGGCGCACGTTAAAGCCATACCAGTTGGCCATGGCGCCGGTCTCGCCGGCAGCGGCGATAAATTCGGCGCTGCGCGCCTGCAAGTGTTCGGCGGCAATGAGCAAACGCGTGCGGCGCTCGTTGGGCGCCAGCGCCGCCCATGTGGGGAACGCGGCCTGGGCAGCGGCCACGGCGGCGTCGGCGTCGTCCAGGGTGGCGGCGGCCACCCGCGAGACCACGTCACCGGTCACCGGGTTGCGACGCTCAAAGGTTCGACCGTCGCGGGCAGGGCACGACTGGCCGCCAATCAGTAGGGGCACGTCCAGCATGGTGATTCCTCTTTATTATCTTTATCGGGAATACGTTCAGCTTCGGTCACAGCAGCGCGGCCCGAGGGCCGCGTGTCTCAGCGTTTATACGCCTGCAGGCCAGGCTTGATGCTCTTGTCGTCGAGGAACTGCTTCATACCCTGCTCGCGACCGCCCTCGGTGTCGAGCAAGCGCGACTGATCGAGCTTGGCGTAGAGGTAATCCTCGTTCTGCTCCCAGGTCAGTTCGCGGCAACGTTTGAAGCCATGTTTGGCCGCACGCAGCACCACCGGGTTTTTCTCCAGCAGGTTACGCGCCAGCTCAATGGTGACTTCGCGCAGCTGGGCCAGCGGTACGCTCTCGTTGACCAGGCCCATTTCGGCGGCTTTGCGCCCGTCGAAGGTCTTGCCGGTCATGATGTAGTACAGCGACTGGCGATGGCCCACGGTGTCGGCCATGGCCTTGCTTACCAGGTTGCCCGGCGGGATGCCCCAGTTGATTTCCGAGAGGCCGAAGGTGGCTTCGTCGGCGCAGATCGCCAGGTCGCATGCCACCAGCGGGCTGAAGCCGCCACCGAAGCACCAGCCATTGACCATGGCGATGGTCGGCTTGGCGTACATGCGCAGCAACTTCCATTGCCATTGCGAGGCTTCGCGGCGGATTTTTTCCTGGAGGATTTCCGGGCCGGCGTCCACTTCGCGAAAGTATTCCTTGAGGTCCATGCCCGCGGTCCAGGCTTCACCGGCGCCGGTCAGCACCAGAACACCGGCGGCCGGGTCCTGCTCGAGGGTCTCCAGCACGTCGATCATTTCCCGGTTGAGGGTCGGGCTCATGGCGTTGCGTTTTTCCGGACGATTGAGAATGACCCAGGCAATGCCTTCCTCGATCTCGACTTTGACGGTGGTCCAACGGCCTTCGTAATTGCTCATGGCGGTACGCTCTTGTTCTGGTGTGAAGATGATTCGAAATTAAACCGCAAATATAGTTATGTCAATTAACTATTAATCCAGATAACCACTATTTTTCGCGCCGGCACCCAGGTTTTTTCGGGCGGCGTAAAAAGCCGGCATAGCCATTGCTCGCCAACCCCGGCAAACTAGATAGCCTTCTTAACCGCCACCTTCTGAGGACTGCACTGCCCATGGCCAAGCCTTCCAACATCGCCGCCAGCCAGGCCCTACCCGACCACGACGAGGGGCGGCCGCCGCTGGATTCAGCCCTGGACGATCTGATCGGTTATGCCATGCGCCGCGCCCAGCTCAAGCTGTTCCAGAACCTGATCAGCCGGCTGGCGGACCACGACCTGCGCCCCGCGCAGTTCTCGGCCCTGGCGATCATCGAGCAAAACCCAGGGCTGATGCAGGCCGACCTGGCGCGCGCCCTGGCCATCGAGCCGCCCCAGGTGGTGCCGTTGCTGAACAAACTGGAAAGCCGCGCCCTCGCCGTGCGCGTGCGTTGCAAACCGGACAAGCGCTCCTACGGGATCTTCCTCAGCAAACCCGGTGAAGCGCTGCTCAAGCAACTCAAGGACATCGCCACGCAAAGCGACCTGGACGCCACCGCAGCCCTGGACGTCGAGGAACGTGCAGAGCTGCTGCGCTTGCTCAAGAAGGTCTACCAGGACGGATGACCTACCACAGCGCCACGGTGTAGAGCACCAGGAAGCGGGTCTGGTTTTCATCGCGAAACGCCGCGCCACCAGGGAAGTCGTTACGGTAGATCGACTTGCGCGCCATCAGCCCGAGGTTTTTCAGCGGGCCACTCTGGATCACGTAGCCCAGTTCCATCTGGAACTCGCGCTCCTTGCGCTCCTCGGCATTGAAGGCTGCCAGCTCAATGTTGTCACCCCGCACATAGCGCAGCCGGGTCTTCAGGCCCGGCACGCCCGACGCGGCGAAATCATAGTCATAGATGGCCTGCCAGGTGCGCTCCTTGGCGTTGAGAAAGTCCGAACTCATGGTCAGTTCGCTCATGCCCATCAATTCGGTGCCGGAGATATAGGGCGTGGCCGTCTCCCCACTGGAATGCATGTAGCCCAGGCTGACCCGGTGGCCGCCCAGGCGGTAGCCGAACAGCGCCGAGAGGTTGCGGTTGTCGACCTTGCCGGCCTTGGCGCTGCCGTCCTCGCGGCTGAAGAAACTGCGCAGGTCGCTGGTGAACACGCCATCGCCCACCGGCAGGTTATGCAGCAACGCCAGGGTGTCCTGCTGGTACAGGTCCGCCACTTCGGCGTGGTACGCGCGCAGGCTGAGGTCCTTGTTGACCTGGTAATCGCCGCCCACATACGCCAGGTGCGAGGTGGTGGCCGTGGCATTGAAACGCCGGTTGGGCGAGGCAATGGTCATGGCCTGGTAGTCGGTGGAGTCGCGCTTGTTGATGCGGTCGATGTAACCGGTGTTAAGCGTCAGGCCGTCGATGTCCTTGGAGCTCAAGGTGGTGCCGCGAAAGGTTTGCGGCAGCAGGCGCGACGGGCTGGCAAACGCGAACGGCAGGAAGATCGACACGTCGCCGGCCTTCACCGTGGTTTGCGCAAACCGCAGTTTGGCCGTCGGCGCCAGGCGCGAATATTCATCGGCGGCACGCTTGTCGCCGGCCGACACCGGCAATAATTCGGTGCCGCTGCGGTCCGGCGACGAGTCCAGCTTGACCCCCATCAACCCACGCACATCCAGGCCAAAGCCCAGCGGGCCAGGGGTATACCCCGATTCCAGGTTGAGGATGAACGCCTGCGCCCATTCCCGCGCGGCGGTCTTGGCGCCGTCGTCCTTGTAGTCACGGTCCAGGTAGTAATTGCGCAGCGTGAGGGTGCCATGGCTGTCGTCGATAAAGCCCGCCGCCCAGGACGGCGCTGGCAGGGCACTCAACATCAGCAACGCGCTGATCAGGCGTGGAGCGCTGTGAGGCACACAGCAGGCGGCCGCAACGGCGCCGGTGGGAAGTTTCGGCATGTTCGATGTCCATTTTTTGTTGTTGTTTTCGGGGCGGCACGCGCTTGGTCCAAGCGGCTTCGCGAATAGAGAATGGAAACAGCAGGCGGCACTCGTCAACAGCCACTGACCGATAATCGAACATTAATAAACGTATCTATTTGGCATTTTCCTACCCGCGCTAATCTCAAACGGCCGGGGTAGACGGCTCTTTTCATGATGACGTGCGCAGATCCGCCGCCCTTCTTTTTATAGTTATATTTGTTATCTTAATTGCCAGCGGCAGGCCAGGCTCGCCACAACAAAAACAACAATGAGGTTTGCCCATGAACAGTCCATCGCGTCGTTCGACGCTGACGATCGCTCTGTGTTTTATCGTTGCGCTGATCGAAGGCTTCGACCTGCAAGCGGCCGGCACCACCGCCGCAGGGTTGCGCCACAGCTTTGCCCTCGACCCGAAAATGCTTGGCTGGGTGTTCAGCGTCGGGATCATCGGCCTGCTGCCGGGCGCGTTCTTTGGCGGCTGGATCGCCGACCGTATCGGCCGCAAGAAAATCCTGGTGATGGCGGTGCTGCTGTTCGGGCTGTTCTCCCTGAGCACCGCGTTTGTCGACAGCTACGGCAGCCTGTTGCTGGTGCGCTTCCTTACCGGCCTGGGCCTGGGTGCTGCGCTGCCCAACCTGATCGCCCTGTGCGCCGAAGCGGTGAGCGAGCGTAACCGTGGCACCGCCATCAGCGTGATGTACTGCGGCGTACCGCTGGGCGGCGCATTGGCGGCGGTGGTGGCGATGTTTTCCAGTGAACACTGGCAAACCACGTTTATCATCGGTGGCCTCGCGCCCTTGCTGGCCGTGCCATTGATGATCCTGCTGCTGCCTGAATCCAGCGCCTTTCGCCAACAGTCGCCCACCACGCCCGGCGCCCGCGCCTCTACCCGCCAGGCCCTGTTCGGCGAAGGTCGCGCGCGCACCACACTGGCGTTGTGGCTCAGTTATTTCTTCACCCTGACCGTGATGTACATGCTGCTCAATTGGCTGCCGTCGTTGTTGCTGGAACAAGGCTTCAGCAAACCCCAGGCGGGCATGGTGCAGATGCTGTTCAATATCGGCGGCGCCCTGGGCTCGCTGCTCGGCGGCGTGCTGCTGGACCGCTGCAATGCGCTCAAGGTGGTGGCGTTCGTATACGTCGGTTTGCTGGGCGCGCTGGCGGGTGTCGGCCTGTCGGTGGGCATCGTGCCCATGGCCATCGCGGGCTTCGCCGCCGGTTTGTTCGTGATGGCCGCGCAACTGGTGCTATACGCCAGCGCCCCGCCCTCCTACCCCACTGCCGTGCGCGCCACGGGTGTCGGGGCGGCCGTGGCCATCGGGCGATTGGGCTCGGTGGCCGGGCCGCTGGCAGCCGGGCAATTACTGGCGGCGGGCGCCGGTACCACCGGCGTGCTGCTGGCGACTTCGCCAGGAGTGGTCATTGCCGCACTCACCATCATCAGCGTGATGGTGCGTACGGCGCCCCTGAACCTGCCCGATACCTCGACCTCTAGAACTGATGCAGCCAGTTGAGCACCAGTTTGTTGCCCTGGGTACGGTTTTGCGCCTGCTGCTCAAAGTAGGCGTTCACTGACAGCACGTTTTCCTTGTTGAACGCGTAGACCAGGCCTGGGCCGATGGCCCAGACCTTTTCGCGACGCCCGCTCACCGCGTCCCCATCAACCTTGGTGTCGGTGATCTGCTTCAACCAGTAGCCGTTCAACCCCACGCTCAGCTGTTGGCTCACGGCGTATTGCAACGTCAGGTTGGCGTGCAACGCCTGGCCGGCCTGGGTGCTGGAGACATCGCCAAAGCCGGCCGCCGGCTCATCGTTCTTGCCATTCCACAGGTACATGAAGCGCCCACTGGCCGACCACGTGGGGTTGAACCAGTAGGTGGCTGCGTAGTACGGGTTGAATGACCAGAAGTTACTGCCGGGGTTGATCGAGCGCTTGCGATCATAGGCGCCCACCGGCACCGAGATGTCGGCCTCGACACGCTGGGTCAGCAGCGGGCTGCCGTCAGCGCGGCTCATGGTCGGCAGTTGCAGGAAAGGCCCGATCACCACATCGCCAAACCCCGCGCGGGAACTGAGCGCAGCATTGTCCAGACCGTCATCGACATCCACATGGGCCAGCGACGTATTGATCAGGGTAAGGCCCGGCATCGCGCCGTTGGCCAGGGGTTGGCCGACGTAAATGATCTGCGTGGTCGGCGCCACCACTTCGACGTCCTGGCGGGGCAGCGCCAGCTTGTTACCGTGGGCATCGTTGAATCGGCTGGCCCGGGAGTACGTCAGGTACTCCTCAAGGTACCAACCGGGCCCGGCGGGTGCCGGCGAGCCATCATAGAAACTGGTGCTGCCCAGGTTAAGTCCTGGCAGGTCGTAGGCGTATGCGGTCGACGACAGCGCGACAAACGTGGTGGCCGCAACCGTCCGCAAGATAGGCTTGAGCATCTTGTATGTCCTGTATTTTTGTTGTTGTTCAAGACCCCCGGCGCGTTGGCTGCGCACCGGGGCTTAACGGGGTGGCAAGGCCTACACGTAGGTGGCCGCCAAGCCGCCATCCACCGGCAGGTTGACGCCGTTGACCCAGCGCGCCGCGTCCGAGCAGAGGAAGGCAATCACCGCCGCCACCTCGTCGGCCATGGCCGGGCGAGTCATGCGCCGGCTGTCCTGGGCCACCCGCTCCGGGCCGAGCATGCTGACGAAGTCACCGAGGATCGGCGTGAACACCGGCCCCGGCGCGACGCAGTTGATGCGCACCCCGTGATCGCGGAACCAGGCCTGGGACTGCGCAAAGCTCCAGACAATCAGCGCCTCCTTGAAGTACTGGTAACAGCTAGCCTGCTCGACCGGATGGTCGTTGAGCCATTGCTGCCCGGCGCGGTAGCTTGCAGTCGCCGCCAACGCCTTGTGCTGCGCCAGCCGTTGCGGCCACTGCGCGCCGAGGACCGAGGCGACATTGACGATGCTGCCGCCCACCGGCAGGCGGGGCAACAACGCTTGGGTGAGATGGCGCAGCCCCAGGTAATTGACCTTGGCCACCGCTTGCACCGGTGCCGTGCCGGGCACGCCGGCAATGTTGCAAAGCGCGTCGACCCGCGCCGGCAGGCGCGTCACCAAGGCATCAATGCTGGCAGGGTCGCCCAGGTCGGCCTTAAAAAAACCATCCAGGGTCAACTGCGGTTCATGGCGATCGACACCAATGACCGTGGCGCCCTGGAAGCGCGCAAGCCGTGCCAACTCGGCGCCAATGCCTGAGGCGACGCCGGTGACGACCAGGGTTTTGTTGTGCAGGTTCATAGTCAAGCCCTCTTGTTTTTGTATAGGCGTGGGTGCATCAAAACCGCGAGCCGGGGCTCAGAAAGGGTAAGTCGGCGCAGTGTTTTTCACGGTGACCCACTGCCACTGGGTGTACTCGTCCCAGTCGGCCGGCCCGCCGACACTGCCGCCATTGCCGGACGCACCGCGCCCACCGAAGGGGTTGATGCATTCGTCTGCCACGGTCTGGTCGTTGATGTGCAGCAAGCCGACGTCAAGCCGCTCGCCGATGGCCATGGCACGCCCCACCGACGGCGAGATGATGCCGGCCGAGAGGCCGTATTCCGTGCGGTTGGCCAGCTCGATGGCCTCCTCGTCCGTGGCAAAACTGACCAGCGTGGCCACCGGGCCGAATATTTCATCTTCAAAGGCGCGCATGCCCGGCCGCACGCCGCTGAGCACGGTGGGCTGGTAAAACAACTGGTCGTATTCGCCGCCGGCTTCCAGCCGCGCACCGGCTTGCAGGCTGTCGCTGACGATCTCGTGTACACGCTGCAATTGGCGCGCGTTGATCAACGGGCCGAGCGCGGCTTCACCACGGGCGGCATTGCCCACGGTCAGGGCGCGAGCCTTGTCCACCAGCTTGCGCGTGAAGCTGGCGGCAATCGATTCATGCACCAGGATCAACCCGGTGGCCATGCAGATTTGCCCTTGGTGCAGCCAGGCGCCCCAGGCGGCGTTGCTCGCGGCCAGGTCGAGGTCGGCGTCTTCGAGGATGATCAACGGGTTCTTGCCGCCCAATTCCAGCGCGACTTTTTTCAGGTGTCGTCCGGCCACCTCGGCGACTTTGCGCCCCGCCGCCGTGGAGCCGGTGAACGCGATCATCCGCACATTGGGGTCGCGGCACAGTGCCTCGCCCGCCGGCGCGGCACCGGGCAACACGTGCAGCAGGCCCTTGGGCAGGCCTGCCTCCTCGAACAGCCGGGCGATGAGGAACCCGCCGCTGACCGGGGTTTGCGGGTCCGGCTTGAGCACCACTGCATTGCCCGCGGCCAGGGCCGGCGCCACCGAACGCATCGACAGCACCAACGGGAAGTTGAACGGGGAAATCACCCCGACCACGCCATGGGGTTGGCGCCGCGCATACGACAAGCGTCCCGCCGCACTGGGCAGCACCAGCCCATGGGGTTGGGACAACAGCCCCGCCGCCTGATGCAGCAGCACAATCGCCTCGCGCACTTCGTGTTCGCCCTTGAACAGCGCCGCCCCGGTTTCCCGCGCGACATACAGCGCCAGTTCGGCAAAGGACTGCTGGGCCAGATCGGCCGCCCTGCGAAACACTTCGGCGCGCTCCCGTGGGCCGAGGGCGGCCCATGCCGGTTGGGCCAGGGCCGCGCTGCGGCTGGCAATGGCGACGTCGGCGGGGCTGGCCATGGCGCAACGCATCAAGGGTTCGCCGGTGGCCGGCTCGATAACAGGGACCGCAGCCCCCGAGGCGGGTATCCAAGCGCCGTTGAACAGGCACTCGGACTCAATGGCCCGCTGTAGCAGGTGGGTGGTTTCAGACACTGACATGGCAACTCCGGTTCTTGTAATTGTCATCGTCCGCACAGGGTGCAAACGCCGCCTCAAGCCTTGAGCAAAGGCTGTGCCGTTTGCACGCGCCGGCCGGAGCATCCGCCGGCGAAGGCTCTAGGCCGCGGCCTGCCGCACACTGCCCAGGCACGCCGCGCCCAGCGCCGAGAAAAACCGCAGCCCTGCCACTTGTTCAATTGATAAGGTTATGTTTAATAACTATCTCAGCGGTTACTCATATCGATCATTCGCTTTGCAGGGGCATAACAATGACTAATCCCCACGGCGCTGTGCCTGAACACCCGACGGCCACTGCGCCCTATCATCCGCGTGGCGACAGCCGCCAACTCAGCGACAACAGTTCGCCGACGCCGGCGGAACTGACCGACTGCCTGTTTTTTCGCCCGAAGACGGACGCATCTGGCTCAACGACCAACGCATGCTGCTGCTGCACAGTTCCGCCTTCGGCACCCTGCGCGGGGAGGTCATCGAAAGACTCGGGCTGGAGCAGGCGCGCGGCCTGTTCACACGCACCGGTTACGCCTCGGGCTTGCGCGATGCGCGCCTGATCCGTGAACGCTGGCCCCAGGCCGATGCCGCTGCGGTGTTTCGCGCCGGCACGCACCTGCATACCCTGGAAGGCATGACCAAGGTAGAGCCGCTGCACTTCAAATTCGACGCTGACTCGGGGTTCTATGAAGGCGAGTTTCTGTGGCACCACTCGTGCGAGGCCGACGAACATGTCAGCGCCTATGGCATCGGCCAGGACCCGGTGTGCTGGACGGAAACAGGCTATGCCATCGGTTTCGTCAGCGGCCTCTTCGGGCAAATGGTGATTTTTCGCGAAGTGCAATGCCGTGGCATGGGCCACAGCAGTTGCCGGGTGATCGGCAAGACGGCCGAACAATGGGGCGACGTGGAACAGGACCTGCGCTACCTGAATGTATCCCAACCCATCACCAGCCCCGCCGTTACCACGCCCACCCCACCGCTCAATGAGGGCAGCAGGCTTGATGCGCCCCCACCGCTGATTGGCGCCAGCGCCGCCTTCAACGCCGCGACCCAAGCCCTGCAACGTGTCGCGCTGACCCCGGCGACGGTACTGATCAGCGGTGAGTCCGGCGTGGGCAAGGAGATGTTTGCGCGCCAGTTGCACCAACTCAGCGCCCGCCGCGACAACCCATTCGTGGCCCTCAATTGCGCGGCCATCCCCGACAACCTGATCGAGGCCGAACTCTTCGGTGTGGAGCGCGGCGCGTATACCGGCGCCACGCATTCGCGTCCCGGGCGTTTCGAGCGCGCCCAGGGCGGTACGTTGTTCCTGGATGAAATCACCAGCCTCAGCCTGGCCGGGCAAAGCAAACTGCTGCGGGCCTTGCAGGAACGCGAGATCGAACGCGTCGGCGGCGTGCGCGGCATCAAGGTAGACGTGCGGGTGGTGGCCGCCACCAATATTGATCTGCGTAAAGCGGTGGCGGACGGCACGTTTCGCGAAGACCTGTTCTACCGGCTGAATGTCTACCCCATCGCCCTGCCGCCACTGCGCGAACGCCGGGATGACATCCCCCTGTTGATTAATGCGTTCCTCACACGGTTCTGCCAGGAATATGCACGCACGCCCGCAGGCTTGACCATGCGCGCCCTGAAAGTCCTGCTGCGCTACGACTTCGCGGGCAATGTGCGCGAACTGCAAAACCTGATCGAGCGCGGCTTGATCGCCAGCGATGAGGGCCAAGCCATCGACTTGGTGCACCTGTTTCGCAACGAAGCCCTGCCCGCCGCTGCGTACAGCCTGGACGATCACGGCAGCCTGTCGAACAGCGGCCCGGTTGCGTGCCCCGCACTGCTGGACACCCTTGGCCAACTGGACCAGGGGTTTTCCATCGAAGGCCTTGAATCTCGCCTGATCAACGAAGCCCTGCAACGCAACGCCGGCAACCTGGCCGCCGCCGCCCGGCTGGTGGGGCTGAGCCGCGCCCAATTTGCCTACCGTTTGAAGAAACATCAGCGCCAAACCCGCTGAGTTTGCGCAGGCAAGCGCGCTGCCCGGCAATCAGTGCTTTAAAAGCTTTACCCATTTAAGTATTTTGCTGGGGTAACGGGCGACCAGCGCCCTCTTTTTCCTCGTGACAAGGACCTCCCGTGAGCGGACTGCGTGAACGTCAGAAAGCCGAACGACGGCAAGCCATCAGCCAGGCAGCCATCGAACTGTTCGAGCGCCAGGGTTTCCAGAACACCACCATCGAACAGATCGCCAGCCAGGCCGGCGTGTCGCCGCCCACGGTGTTCAAGTACTTCGGCAACAAGCAGGAAATCATCCTCGAAATCCTGCACAACGCCGACCAGCGCGCCATCAGCGACACCCGCAGCCTGATCCAGGACATCCAGGACCCGGTCGATGCGATGTGCCATTTGGAGCGGCTGTTGACCGGTTACGCCTTGGAGGTCATGCACCCCAGCCTCTGGCGCGAACTGCTGCCGCTGATCCTGTTCGGTGGCAGCAATGAATTGCCCGCAGGCTACAGGGCCATGAACGATGCGCTCAGGGCCGAAATCAGCCAATTGCTCCGGGAATTGCAGCAAGCCGGCAAACTGCGCCCGCAACTGGATGTGGAACTGGCCGCGTTCCTGTTGAACGACTACTCACACCTGCAACTGTTCAGGCTGGTCAACCAGGAACAGCCGGATATCGAGGCGCACTCCTTGCAGGTCAGGCGCATCACCGAGTTGCTGTTTTATGGCATGCAGGCCTGATACCGGTAGCGGTAGGTCAGTGACCCATGTACTGACTGACCCATTGCTATCGGGAGCAAGCCCCCTCCTACATGAATCCACCACCCACCCCGTCAGCCGCGCTGCTCAGCGGTTGGTCTTGATGGCGGTCCAGGTACGGTTGCGGATGCGCTCCACCGCGGAGGGCACCGGCTCCAGGGCGAACAGGGTCTTGCGGGCCTCTTGCGGCACGTACATGTTGGGATTGTTGCGAATGCCGGCATCCACCAACGCGGTGGCGTCCTTGTTCGGGTTGGGGTAGCCGATCTGGTTGCTGATGCGCGCAATCACGTCCGGGCGCAGGATGTAATTGATGAACACGTGGGCCTCGGCAGTGTCGGGCGCATTGGCCGGGATCATCATCACGTCCGACCACATCGGCGCGCCTTCCTTGGGCAGCGCCATCGCGACCTTGACGCCCTTGCCGGCGGCATCGGCCAAGCGCGTGGCCAGGGCCACACCGCCGGACCAGCCCACGCCGATACAGATATCGCCATTGGCCAGGTCCATGCCGTAGCGCGACGAGTTGAAGTAGGTCACGTAGGGCCGGATCTTCATCATCAAGGCCTGGGCCTGGGGGTAGTCCTCACGTTTCTGGCTGTTGGGGTCCAGGCCTTTGTAGTGCAGGGCAATCGGCAGGATTTCATTACCGGCATCGAGAAAGCCCACGCCGCAACTGGCGAGCTTGGCGAGGTTTTCTTCCTTGAAAATGATGTCCCAGCTGTTCATCTGCACGTCCGGCCCCAACGCCTTGCGCACTTTGTCGACGTTGTAGCCGATCAGCGTGGTGCCCCACAGGTAGGGCGCGGCATAACGATTGCCGGTGTCGCCCACCACCTCCAGGGATTGCATGAACTGCGGGTCCAGATGCTGCCAGTTCGGCAACTGCCGGCGGTCCAGCGGTTGCACGGCACCGGCCTTGATCAAGTGCCCCAGGTTGGCGGTGCCAGGGAACACCACGTCATATCCCGAGTTGCCCGTCAGCAGCTTGGACTCCATGGTTTCGGCACTGTCGAACACGTCATAAATCGGGCGAATACCGGTTTCTTCCTGGAAGCTCTTGAGTACGTCAGGCGGCAGGTATTCGATCCAGTTGTAGATGCGCACGGTTCGTTCTTCGGCCAGGCAAAAACCGCTGATCAACAGCGAAGCAAGCGTGCCCAGCAAGGTGTTACGCAAAAAACCATTCATGATGAAAACACTCCAGCGCGGCCGCGATGGCTCGCAGCACTTAATAGCGATAGGTGAAATACAGCTCCAACGCACTGAACTTCTGGTCGTTGCCGAATACCTGCCTGGCAGCGGCCAGTGGCTTGACCCAGTTATACGACAGCGACGTATAGAACGACGGCGTGGGCGTCCAGTCGAGGAATATCACGCTCTCGTCGGCAAAGCGCCGGTCACTGACCGCCGCGCCCATGTAGTTTTTTTCATCCAGCCAGAACTGGTAGTGAATCGCGCCGAGGGTCAGGGTTTCGTTGAGGTGGGTCTTGAGCGAGAACTGCTGGACATTTTCGTTGCTGTTGAACAGCAAGTAGTTGCCGACCACGTCACCGACCAGCCACGTGCTCCAATCGACGAAGCCTTTGCTCAGCGGGTCCCAGGCTTTCTGGCGGTTATCGTCCAGGTTGTCGTCCCCGGAAAAACTCGCGTAGCGATAGCCGATCACCGGCGTCAACGGCAACGTGTTGAAGGCATAGTCGGCCTGGCCGTACCAGGCGTTGGCAGCGTAATCGACACCCTCGCCGCTGCCGCGCTCAAGGGCGTATTCGGCATTCAACGTCAATGCCTGAACACCGGGCACCTTGGCATTGAGCGCCCGCAGGTTGTACACCTGCATCCCGTCGCGACGACGCGGCAGCGTGCTGCCTTTGGGCCCCAGGGCGTTGACCTTCATGGCCATGGCGCCCAGCGTAACCTGGTCAGCGAGGTTGTAATCGAGGTTGACGCCGGTCATGCGGAAATCGCCCAGGTCATCATCGGTGCGCAAGGTGAACACCTGCGACTTCAGCGCGCCGTGGGTCCAGGCCAGGATCGCCGAATCCTGGAAGGCCGTGCGCGGGCCCAGCCAGTAGGCGGCGTCCTTGAACTGGTCGAGGTTGCCATCCATGACGATGAACCCCGTACCGATCATGTAGTTCTGGCGCCCGGCGGTGAAGGTCCATTCGCCGGCGCGCACGCCTGCATAGAGTTCTTCGGCGGCGACCTTGCCGTCGGAGCTGCGGGTGAAGCCGCCTGCATCGCCGTCGCCGAAGGTGGTGGCCGCCACCAGGGAACCGCCGGCCAGCAGGCTGAAATCGGGTTGCAACGCATACTCGAGCTTCACCCCCGGCTTTACGTAGAACTCTTGCCAGTTGATCCGGGTGCCGCCATTTTTGCCGTTGCGCCCATCGACACGGCCACTGCCGAAGTTGACGCCACGGGTAGACAACGTCGCGCCGCCCGCCGTGAGATTGACTTCACCCTTGAGGTTACCGTCCTCAAAGGTGTAGCCCGCCCACGCGACATGGGTGGTCAAGGGTAAGCCGAACGCTAAGAGCGCTCGAGAGAAACGCTGGGTGAAAACCATAAGAAGCTCCTGTGGAATTATTGTTGTTACAGGGCAGTCAATGGCGACGCAGCGCGCCGCCAACACCTGGCCAAGCCAGGTGAATAGAACGCAAGACTCTTATTGTTTGGCGTGTATCAGTGGCTCAGGTGGGCGGCGATGCTGCGCAGCATGCGCACGCTGTCGCCATCGAACGGGCTGACCGCCTCGGTCAGCGAGGATTGCTTGACGATCACCACGCCGGACGGTTTGTCGATGAACAGGTATTGGCCGTGGATCCCACCGGCCATCAAGGCCTGGCTGTGGTCGTTGAATACGTACCACTGGCTTCGATAGGACGCACCCGGCGTCCAGCGGGAGAACTCGGTATTTTGCGCGTAGATCGCCGGATCGGCCCCGGCGGCGATACGTGCCACGGTGTGTGGCGAGAGCAGCTCAACCCCTTCATGACGCCCGTCATTGGCCAGCAGACGGCCGAAACGCGCCATGTCTCTCAAGGTCGCGCTGAACCCCGCCCCGGCGACATTGCGCCCCCACGGGTCGGCCATGAAATAGCCGTCGCGCTCGCAACCCAGGCGCTCCCAGATCTGTTCCAGCATCTGGCTGCACGCCTGGCCCGAAGCGCGCTCCATGACCCAGGCCAAGGCCTCGGTGGTCGCGGTCACGTAATGGAAAAAGCCCCCATGAGCGCCGCGCTTTTGCAACGACGGCAGGTACTGATACAAGGACTCGTACCGCGTGTATTGCGCCGGTGCCGGTTGGAAGCCGCAGGCATAGCCGTATTGCGAGCTCTCTGAAGCGGGATCGTCATACACCTCGCTGTAGTCGATGCCCACCGCCATATCAAACAGCTGACGCACCGTGGCATCGCCAAACGCGCTGCCCGCCAATTCAGGCACGTAGTACGCGGCAGGCAAGTGGGGCTTGAGCGCGCCCTGGGTGACCAGTTGCTCACCCAGGGTACCGATCAGCGACTTGGTCACCGAGAACATGATGTGCCGGTCACCTGCGCGCTGGCCATTGAAGTAACGCTCGAACAACACCGTATCGCCCTGCATCACCAAGAAAGCGTCGGTCTGGCTGGCCAGCAAATGATCGATGACACGGATGCTCAACCCGCATTCACTGTCGAAGTACAACGCATCCAGTGCCGTGGGCGCGTCCTTGAGTGGACCGGCAGGCGCCGCGCCGGCCTGCACATCAATGGTGGGGCGCAGGCGCGCCAGGTTGCGAAACCCCCATTGGCTGTAGGGCGAGCGCATCCAGTTGCCCCACGTTACCCGCTGATTCGGCTCTGCCGGGAAGCCCTGCATCAGTAATGGTGCCAAGCGAGGCTCGGCTAAGGATTGCGCAGCCTGGGCATACAGGCTGACGAGTGACGGCGTGATTTTCTGACCCATGGCATAACCCTGGAAATGACTCTGCGTTTGAGCAGATGCGCCGCAATCATTAACCAGGTATTATTCTTTAGTCAATAAATTATTTTACCGACACTCACAACTTTCAGCCTTCGAACAATGCCGTCAGCAGGCCTTCGACGCGTGGCCCAGACGGTGGTAGGCACGGTTGAAATACACCAGCCCCTCGTCGGCGCCGCTCTGGCGAATGGTCTGGATCTGGCAGTAAAAAATACTGTGAGACCCCACCTCGTGTACCTGCACGATACGGCAGTCGAAATTCACCAGCGCTTGGAGCATCACCGGCGCGCCGCTTTCCAGCGTGGTCCACTCGGTGACGGCAAACCGTTCATCCATTGTCAGCGTGCGGTCGGCAAACGCGCCGGACAGGTGCTGATGATCACCACACAAGGTGTTCACGCACACCGAACCGTTACGCTTGAAATGCTCGTTGGAATGCGAGGAACGGTTCATGCACACCAACAGCGTGGGCGGTGAATCGGTCACGCTGCACACCGCCGAGGCGGTAAAGCCGAACCGACCCGCCACGCCGTCGGTGGTGATCACCGACACGGCACCGCCCAGCATGGCCATTGCATTGCGAAAGCTGCCTACGTCTACCATGGTCGTTCCCCTTAGATATCCAGCACGAGTTTTTTGGATTTGGCGCGTGAACAGCACACTAGAATTTGATCATTCCCGGCCTTCTCCTCGTCCGTGAGGTACACGTCCCGATGGTCCGGCTCGCCTTCAAGCACATCGCACAGGCAGGTACCGCACACGCCCTGCTCGCAGGAAATCTCGATCTTGATGCCGACCTGCGCCAGCGCGGCGAGAATGCTCTGCCCTTGCGCCACCTGTACGGTCTTGCCACTGCGGGCGGCCACCACTTCGAAACTGCCGCCCGAGCTGTCCACGTCCACCTGGAAATACTCCCTGTGGATGTGCGCCTCGGTGTAGCCCCGGTCGCGCGCGCCCTGGATCACCCAGTCCATGAAACCGGCGGGGCCGCAGGTGTACAGGTGCACGCCGGCCTCGCCACGGCCCAGCACCTTGGCCAGGTCGAGCTTCTGTTCGGCGCCTTCATCATCGAAGTGAGTGAACACCTGCGCAGCAAACGGCGCGCCGGCCAACTCTGCGAGAAAGGCACTGCGGCCGCGCTCACGCCCGCAGTAATGCAGTTCGAATGACTTGCCGGCCGCGTGCAGGGCGTAGGCCATGGCGATCATCGGCGTGATGCCTATGCCGCCGCCCAGCAGCAGCGAACGCCGCGCCTGCGCCGCCAGCGGGAACAGGTTGCGCGGTGTGCTGATCTGCACTTCGCGGCCTTCGAACAGAGTGTCGTGCACCCCCACCGAACCGCCGCGCGAGGCCGGGTCTTTGAGCACGCCCAGGCGATACAGGCTCGGGTCGGCGGGGTCGCTGCACAGCGAATACTGGCGCACCAGCCCCGGGCCGATATGGATGTCGACATGCGCACCGGCATCGAACAGCGGCAGCGGCGCGCCGTCACGACGGGTCAGGTCCAGGACGACAACGCCGTCCCCTTGCAGCTCGCGCTTGCGCACGACTACGTCCAACAGTTGTTCAGTCATGGCCGTTATTCCATGGAGTTCGCAAAGGCCGCCGTGGCGGCCGTTATCAGTCAGCGCATGAACAGGCCGCCATTCACGTCCCAGGTGGCCCCGGTGGTGAAATAGGCTTCGGGCCGTGCCAACTGCACAATCAGGTCACCCAGAAAATCCGCATCGCCAAGACGCTGCACCGGAATATTGGCCAGCAGGCCCGGCAGGCGTTCGGGCGGGATCGCCGCGCGCACCGCCGCCGACTCGATCGGCCCCGGAGCGATCGCGTTCACGGTCACCCCGCGCGCGGCAAATTCCTTGGCGAAGATCTTGGTCAACGTGACGATGCCGCCCTTGCTCGCGGCGTAATGCGCGCCGGTCGCGGTACCGCCGTTCTGCCCGGCCAGGGACGCCATGTTGATGATGCGTCCGTAGCCGGCCTCGGCCATGTACGCGCCCAACACCTGGCAGCCGAGGAACACGCTGCGCAGGTTCAGGCCCACCACGGCGTCGAACTCCTCGGGGCTGATCTGCAGCAACGGCGTGGTCTTGGTCACCGCGGCGTTATTGACCACCACGTGCAGCGTGCCGAAGCGCACCAGCACCTGGTCCAGGGCCGCTTCGAAATCGGCCTTGCTGCCGGCGTCCAGTTGCAACGCAAGCGTGCGCTCTGCGCCGGGGTCCAACTGCCTGGCGCAGGCTTGTGCGGCCTCAAGGTTGAGATCGCTGATTACCACCGAGTACCCGGCCCGCAGCAGGCTGGCACAGAAATGCTGCCCCAGGCCCTGCCCCGCGCCCGTCACCAACGCAATCTGGTTCATGTCGGCGCGCCTCAGAGGATGTAGCCGATACCAGCGAGGGCATCGTCACTGTTAATCAGGCTGACCACCTTGCGGTGGATCTTGAAACCGCTGTCGCTGCGGATCAGGTCGTAGGTCAGGTCGGCGCTGTAGAATTTCAGGCTTTCCTTGCGAAACTCGCGCACGTTCTGCGCACAGCGCACGCTGACCTGGTTGCCGTCGTCGGCCAGCACGCGGAACCGCGATTGCAGGCGCACCGTGCGCGGTTGCGGGCTGGTGGAGATCGACTCGCCGCCGGTCAGGCGCTGCACCCGCAGCTCACGCATGGCGTGGTCGTCGTAGGCGTAGTTAAGGCTGTTCTCGAAGTCGGTTTCCTTCGGGTTGATCGGAATGATGTAGGTGCCCTTTTCGGTCCACATCTTCAACCAGCCGTCGTATTCACCGTGGTCGAGCATGTCGCCTTCCTGCCAGATGAAAGCGGTGACTTCTTGCAGTAATTGCAGGTTCATAAGGTTCTCCACAGGTCAGGCCGACATCATCTTCTTCCACTGCTGGTACCCGGCGCGCATGCCGGTCTCGGCACTCACGTCGGACACTCGCCCGTCCTCACTGGCCTGCTCGCCGGGCAGGCCGCGATTGAGCATGATCCACAGGTCTTCACCGGCGCCGGCGCCTTTTTGAACCCGTTCCCAGGCTTCGGAGTCGTCGGGAGTGCCGAAGCCCATCGGGCCCTGGAAGTGCTCGTGCAGGCGCAGGCGGTAACGGTTGGCCACGGCCGGGCCGCCGTCCATGGTGATCACCGCGTGGTGGATTTCGGTCTCGGTCACCGAGATCGGTTGCAGTACACGAAAGAACGCCATCGAACAGGCGACGTTGGGAAACAGGTTGAGGTTGAAGCCAGTACCACCGACCGCACGCACGATCCGGCGGACTTGTTGCTCGTCGATGCCTTCGTCGCGCAGCTCGGCCGCCAGCCCTTCGAAACGCTCGGGGATCGGTTTGTCCAGGTCGGCCTCGAGGTCGATCAGGTCGGGAATCATCACCATCACGCTGTGGCCGTTGCCCAGGTCTTCGACGTAGCCGGGACCTTTGACGAAGTCGAACAGCGCCATGGTCTGTTCGTCCACCGATGACAAAAAGCTCTTGTGCACCAACGGGAAGTGGTAGGCGTCGGTGGTGTTTTCCAGTTGGATCTTCCAGTTGCCGGGGAAGCGGAAGCGGTGTTCGCCCGGCACCTTGATGCCGTAGCCGGCGCCCTGTTTCATGAACAGGTCCATCCATTTTTTCGCCGCGCCAAGGTAGTCTTCCAGCGGCTCGATATCGTCCTTGAACGTGGCGAAAATCATGCCGGCATAGCTTTCGGTGCGCAGGCTGACCAGCGGCAGCTCGGCCTTGTCGATGCAGTCGCCGTAGCTTTCCGGGTGCGGAATGCCGCGCAGCGATCCATCCAGTGCGTAGCCCCAGCCGTGGTAGGGGCAGACGAAGCTGTTGGTCTTGCCCTTCTTGTGTTCGCACACCGTGGCGCCACGGTGGCGACAGCGATTGAGCAGCACACGTACGTCTTTCTTGCGATCACGCACCACAATCACCGGCTGCTTGCCGACGTAGGTGGTCTTGTAGCTGCCGTTGTCGGGTATCTCGCTGTCGTGGGCGACCCAGATCCAGGTGCTGTAGAAAATCTTCTCAAGCTCGGCGTCGAACAGTTGCGCGTCGGTGTACATCGAGGTGTGGACGCGGTCGGCCTGCACCAGGTCGGCGGGGTCTACGGCGAGGTTTACAGCGGGAATCAACTTGCTCATGGAAGTGTCCTCGTCGGCATCAAGTACGCTGGATGATCAGCTCGCGCCCAACCCGGGCTTCAACCTTGGTGTAGCGCCACAACTTGTAGGGCCGTCGCCCACCGGCGTGCTGCGAAACAGGTTGCACGCGGTATGCACGGTCTCGATGTCCGGCACGTCGGCCAGCAGGTAGGTGGTCCAGGGGAAGCCATCGGACGGCCCGACCATGCTCTGGTCGTCATCCATGTTGCCCAGCACCTTGACCCCAGCGAGGTCGTGGATACCGTTCCACATGGCGCTGAACGCTGCCCACACCTGCAATTGCTCATCGCGCGGGGCGTCGAAAAAGTTCTGGTTGATGCCCATGCAGAACAGCACGCGCAAGGTCTTTTTATCGCTCATTTTTTTGTTCTCGACGGTTAGAGGTAGCCAGGCAGAGGCTGTTTGCCGAAGAACATGGCTCCGGCGTTCTGATAGGTGATGTCGCCCATGAAGGCGTGCTGGGTGACCACTTGGGCATCGTTGACGCAGCGCGCCAGCGGGCTGTCGTTGTACACACCGCTCATGCCCGAGAGCATTTGCGCGGTACGCGCCACGTCAGCGGCGACGCGGGTGGCATGGGTCGACGACAGCCGCAACAGGTTGGTCGCGGCCACGGGGACCGCGTCGCCGGCCAGCACGTAGTCCCAGGCGCGGTCGATGGATTCGTAGAAAAACGCACGCGCGGCGCGCAGTTCGGCTTCGGCGCGGGCAATGTCGACCTGGGCCAGTGGCCGATCGGCAATCGCCGGGGCGCCGGTGACCGACACGCGACCGCTGGCCATGTCCGCCAGCGCATCGAGTGCCGCACGCGCCACACCCAGGCCGACCACCGAGAGCACCTGGGTGGCGAATGACAGCGATGGGTAGCGGAAAAACGCCTCGTCCAGATTCGGCAGGCCACCGCGCACGAACGTCCATTGCTCGTCGACCCGCACGTTGTCGGCGACCAGATCATGGCTGCCGGTGCCGAGCAGGCCGACGGTGTCCCAGGTCTGCTCGACGCGAATCGCGCTGCGCGGCATCACCGCAATGCGCGGTAGGCCGAAGGTATCGCCACTTTTCGGGGCGATGCCGACACCGACGATGTCCGCGCCCAGGGAGCCGCTGGAGTACTTCCAACGGCCATTGACCACAAAGCCGCCCGCGACCGTTTCAGCCGGTTGCGGCGGGAAGATGCCGCCGGCGAACACCACGTCAGGGCCGTCGGCATACACCTGGGCAATGCTGGCGGGCGGCAGTGCCGCGAGGTAGACCGGGCTCATGCCGAAACTGGCGACCCAGCCAGCAGATCCATCAGCCTGGGCAATACGCTCGATCAGTTGGCAGAACTCGGCCGGCGAACACTCCAGGCCACCAAAGCGCTTGGGCACCAGCGCCCGGTAGACACCGTGATGCTTGAAGGCTTCGATCACATCCGGCGAGATATGGCGCTGGCGGTCGAATTCACCGGTACGGGCCCGTTCACGCACATCGACGAGCAACGCTTCGAAAGCGGGGCCACTGGCAAGCGGACTCACCGCACCCACCGCTGGTTTTTTTAGCGAATGCATACATTTACTCCGTTGTCAGGAACGGTATTGGGCTGGGCAGGAAATCAGGGTCGAGATGGGGCGAGACGCGCAACGAGCGGGATGGATCGGCATAGTGATTACCTTTGTTTTTGTGGGTGCCGTTGGCGGTGAATCTGGTCCTTAATACGTGAATTGTCAATTGATTTATCATGCTAAACAACACCACTAATCACGTAATTAAAAGCGGGAATTACTGGAACAAACAACTATATCTATTTGTTTTTAATCAATAAAAAACACACAAAACACCCCCGTATAAAACCTGAAACCCGCGAAAAATTATTTATTTTTTACACACAAAAATATGGGAGCGGGCTTTCTCCCGAAGGCGGTGTATCACGTCAACATGAGTCGACTGATACACCGCCTTCGCGAGCAAGCCCGCTCCCACAGGGGGTCTGCGTTGTTTTGGGGTACGGGGTTATGCGTCAGCGCTTGAGGGCACCGGTAGCTCGGCGTCGCTGTTCCATGCCTGCACCGGGCGGCCGAACAGGTTTTCGGTCTGGAAATGCGCCATGCGCCAGTGCCCATCTTCCTCGGCGAAGCGCACCGTCAGGCGCGCCGCATTGAGATGGGAGGCACCGCTGGCGAAGGTCGACGTCTGCAACATCACCCAACTGCCGATGACCGCATCGTCGCGCACCTCGATCAGCTCACTGGTGAGGAAGTGCACGTTGAGGGCAAAGTGTGCCGGAGTTTTCATGTAGCCGGCGAACATTGCCGCAATGGCCTCGCGCCCACGGTAGCCACCAAAACTCTTGGCGTACCTGGCGCCCTTGCCCTCCCACACCGCGTCCCGGGTGAACAGGCCGGCCAGCTCATCGAGCGGGGTGTGGGCGTCGAGGGCATCACACAACACCATGTAGCGGTTCATGCAGGCGCGGGCGCTGTCCTGGGTTTCAAAACGGCGCAGGCGTTGTTCCAGATCGGCGCGTGGGGCGGCTGTGTTCATGTCAATCCTCCTGCCCGGCGTAAAGGCGTTCAAGCAAGCGCCCGGCGATGGCCAGCAGTTGTTCATCGGCGCCCTTGGCCCCGACCAGTTGCAAGCCGACCGGCAGGCCCTCGGCACTGGCCAGCGGAATGCTCAGCGCCGGGTGCCCCGACAGGTTGAACGGGCGCACGAAGGCGGTCATGCCCAGCACCGCCTGGGTGTCGCCCGCCTCGGCCAGGGTCAGGGGTAAGTCCGGCATAGTCGGCAGCACCAGCACGTCGACCAACTGCAAGGCGGCGTCGACTTCGGCACTGAACTGCACGCGCACCTGCTCGGCCTGCGCCAGTGCCGCAGCCGTGGTGTGGCCGGCGGCGGCCAGGCGCGCGGCGATATCGGCGCCCACTTTGCCGGTTGCCAGCAAGTGCCCGCAGGCATCGAAGGTCTCGCGGTTGATCACCACCATGCCGGCCTCATAAGCCGCCTGGAGGCTGGGCAGTGCAAGGGTTTGGCCCGGCAACCGGCTGCCGGCGATGGCCGCGTCGATCACGCGCTGTACGGCTGCACTCGCCTGCACGGCCACGATGCCCAGGCGCGGCGAAGCCGGCGCCGAGACAGGTTTGAAGGTGACGTCGATGGCTTGCATGGCGGTAACCAGCATCGGCAGGCTCGCGGCAAACGGGCCAACGCAATCGAGGCTGCTGTGCGCCGGCATCACCCCGCGCCGGCTGACCCGCCCGAACGTTGGTTTAAAACCGAACACGCCACAGCAACACGCCGGGATGCGCACCGAACCGCCTGTGTCGGTCCCCAGGGAAAAATCCGCCAACCCGGCCGCCACGGCCGCCGCCGAACCACTGGAGGAACCACCCGGAATACGCCCAGGGAAACGCGGGTTCGGCGCGGTGCCGGTCCAGTGATTGATGCCCGTGGTGCCGAACGCCAGTTCATGCAGGCTGGTCTTCGCCACTATGCGGCAGCCTTGGTCCAGCAGCGCCTGTACCACATCGGCGTGGGCGGCTGCCGGTGCGGCATCTGCCAGGGCCTGGCTGGATGCGCGGGTCGGCGAGCCGGCGATATCGATGGTGTCCTTGACCATGACGGTCGGCCCATCGCCGCCAAGGGAAAGCTGTTCAATCACCAGGGTCATGTCACGTCACCTTCAGTGCAAAATGCGCAATCAGGGCGCCCGATGCGCCCTTTGCTTTTTTCACACTCACCGAATATTACGTGAATTGTCAATTATATTTCCGCGCACAATGGCGTCTGTAGGGCGGTCAAAACCCGTGTCGGATTCACGAGAAAAGTCTATGATTGCTCGCCTCCTTCGACATGAGCAGACCATGAGCCCACCCAAGAAACACGCAGGCCGCTACGACCCCGGCAGTGAAGACTTTCACAAGGAAGATTTCCCGTTCTACTGGCTCGCCATGGTGCATGGCCGCTACAGCCAGTACATGGAAAAGGCCCTGAAAAAAATCGGCCTGGACATCCCGCGCTGGCGGGTGCTGTTCATCCTCAAGGAGAACGGCCAGTCGAGTATTTCGGAAATTTCCACGCATGCTATCGCCAAGCTGTCGACCATCACCAAGACGGTTTACCGCATGAAGGAAGACGGCCTGGTGGATACCGCACCGTGCGAGGACGACGGCCGGGTCACCCAGGTGCGCATCACCGCGCAGGGGCGCGAGGCGATTGAACGCATCCAGGCGGCCACCGGTGACGTGTTCAAGCGCAGTTTCACCGGCATGACCGAAGCGCAGATCCAGCGCCTGAACCGCATGCTCGAAACGGTGTTCGATAACCTCGGCGAACCCTAGGCCGGCGCGGCACTGCCTGTCAGGCATAACCAAGTTCCAGGCGGGCTCGCACAAGCCGGCAAACGCGCATCCGTTTTTAATGCAAAGGTCTTTCGAGCGCGCTTCGGGCGCGACGAACCTTTCATTGGAGCGCCGCCATGCACATTGCCTTACTGCCTTCAGTCGTTGCCTTCCTGGGCCGCGACCACTCCAACTTCATCGACGGCGCCGCGCACACCAGCGCGTCCACCCAGCGCATCGGCGTGGTCGACCCCGGCACCGGCGAAACAATCGCCCATCTGCGCGACGCCCAGGCCGAAGACGTAAACCTGGCCGTCAACAATGCGAACGCAGCCTTCAAGGGCGCGTGGGCGCAGGTCACGCCCTACCAGCGCGGTGTCCTGCTCAACCGCCTGGCCGACCTGATCGAGGCCCATGGCGAAGAACTGGCGCAGTTGGAAACCCTGAGTTCCGGCAAGTCGATCAACCTGTCGCGCCATATCGAAGTGGGCCAGAGCGCGGTGTTCCTGCGTTATTTCGCCGGCTGGGCGACCAAGATCGGCGGCCAGACCATGAGCCCCTCGTTTCCCAGCCTGGACGGCGAGCAGTACAGCGCCTATACCCTGCGCGAACCGGTAGGCGTGGTAGCGGCCATCGTGCCGTGGAATTTCTCGCTGATGATCGGCGTGTGGAAACTCGGCGCCGCGCTGACCACCGGCTGTACCGTGGTGCTCAAACCCAGCGAGTACACCCCGCTGTCCCTGTTGCGCCTGGCGGAACTGGCAATCGAGGCCGGGATTCCGGCGGGCGTGATCAATGTGGTCAATGGCCGTGGCCAGGTCGGCCAACAGTTGATCGAACACCCTGGCGTGCGCAAGGTGTCGTTCACCGGCTCGGTACCCACCGGTATCGCCGTGGGCAAGGCCGCCATGGCCGCCGACCTGACCCGTGTCACCCTGGAACTGGGCGGCAAGAACGCCGCCGCGCTGCTGGCCGACGCCAATGTGGATGACGCCGTGGCGCGCTTCGTGCAGTCAGCCTATGTGCATCAGGGCCAGGTGTGTGCATCGCCCGAGCGTTTGTTCGTGCACCGCTCTCTCATCGGGCACGTCACCCAGAAAATGGTCGCGACGTTGTCGCAGCTGGTCATCGGTTCGCCCCTGGATGAACATGCCCAGTTCGGCCCGCTGTCGAACAAGGCGCACCTGGACAAGATCCTCGGCTTTTTCGACCGAGCCCTGCAAGGCAACCAGGTGGTATACGGCGCGCGCGCCGTGGACCGCGCCGGCTACTACGTGGAGCCGACGCTGATCGTGGCCACCGGCAGGGACGACCCGCTGCTGCACGAGGAAACCTTCGGCCCGGTGGTGTGTGTGCTTGCGTTCGACGACGAAGAGGAACTGGTCGAACTGATGAACGACAGCCCGTTCGGCCTTACGGCGAGTATCTGGACCAACGACTTGTCCAAGGCCCTGCGCCTGATCCCGCAAATCGAAGCGGGCACGGTGTGGGTCAACATGCATACGTTTGTCGACCCCAGTGTGCCGTTTGGCGGCGTGAAGGCTTCGGGCATTGGTCGTGAATTCGGCAGTGCGTTTATCGATGATTACACTGAGCTGAAATCGGTGATTATTCGTTACTGAGATGGGTGGGGGTGCTTGTTTGCGTGGCGGCCTTAGGGCCGACCAGGTTCTTTGGGTGTGAGTACATATCCGTTGCTGCGGTCACGGCGGCTATGGGTTCCGCCCTTACGGCGGGTCACTTTTGGAAAAGAGCCCCAAAAGTAACCAAAAGGGCTCTTGCCCCAACACTCGGCACCTCGCTTAGGCTCGGTGTGCCCGAACGTAGGCTTGAATACGTGGGCCGCCGCCACGCGCCATCCATGGCGCGGGGCGGCTAACCCGGCGTCCTGCCGGGTTACCCACGGATTCAAGCCTGCGTTCGGCCAGCGTGTTTAACGGGGCGCCTAAGATCAAAAGCAAAAGCAAAAGCCAGATCAAAAGATTGCTGACTTCGTCAGCGGCTGAGGAAGTAGAAGCGGCACCGCGTACGCTTCACTGATCAGGTCGGCTCTAAGGCCGCCTCGCTTTGTTTTTGATCTGGAGCGCCCCGTTAACCACGCTGGCCGGAATTCGACAGTGATTTGGGGGGTAAACCGGCAGGGATGCCGGTTTAGCCGCCCCGCGCCATGGATGGCGCGTGGCGGCGGCCCCCCAAATCACTGTCGGATTACGGGCACACCGAGCCTAGGCGAGGTGCCGAGTGGTGGGGCAAGAGCCTTTTGGTTACTTTTGGGCTCTTTCCAAAAGTGACCCGCCGTAAGGGCGGAACCCATAGCCGCCGTGACCGCAGCAACGGATATGCACACACTAAACCCCAAAAAAAGCGTTCACCCCGAAGCCCCCAGCAACCCAGCCTCAGTACCCACGATGTCTATAACTGCTCGGTGTCAGCCCCGTCTGCCTCTTGAACGCCTTGGAAAAATGCGCCGAATCGGCAAACCCCCAGTAGCTGCCAATATCAGTGATCGAACGATGCGCGCAAACGGGGTCGCGCAGGTCTTGCGCGGCCTTCGACAACCGCTCCCGCAGGATGTAGCGGCAGACACTGTCGCCACTTGCCTCAAACAACCTGTAGAGCTGACGGCTGGAGATGCCCAGCTCTTCGGCCAGCAACGCCGGAGACAGCCGGGGTGATTCAAGCCGTTGCTGAATGAGCGATTGCACCTCATGCAACTGCCATCCCGGCGAGTGGTCGCTCGCACGGTACTCCAGCACCGAGGCCAGCAAGGCCACCAGCGCCCTTGGCACACCCTCGCCATCCTGCGCGCACGACCACTGCGCCAGCTCGCCCGCAGCGAGCTGACGGACCAGCGTGCCCAGCAGTTGGCCGCACACCCCGGTGGTCGACAGCTTGCCGAAGCGGTTGCGGTCCAGGCCCTTGAGCAACTCGCTCGGCAGCGGAATCGACACATGGGCGAACAACCCCATGGGGGTCATTTTCACCGCGCCGCAAAAGTCCAGCAAAGCCAGGTCACCCGCGCGCAGGTCAAGCACCTTGTCGCCCAGCTCGATACTCATCGAGCCCTGCTGCTGCAACACCAGAAAACACCGCGCCGATGAGTCGCGCCCGCTTGAGCCGGCGGCCTTGGCAATCACACTGGCATTGCTGCGAATATGGGCGACCGCCGTGGTGCCCACCAGCGTCTGTTGCATGTCGCCGATGAACAGGCTCTGGCAATGGTCATAGCGCGTATCGAAACGGCCACAGGCCGCGTGCACACGTTCGTTCCACGCCGACAACGCTTGACCGCGCATGGGTATTCCCCTTGTTACTCGCTCACACCCCGGACATAACGGCGCTGCCCGCAGCCTGGGTACGCTGGAATGCCAGTTGGGCTCTCAACACCGCCGCACCATAGATGGCCAGCACCGCCACCGAACAGGCACCCGAGAACACCAACACCGCCGAGTAGCCGAATGCCTCGATCAGAAACCCACCGATGGCCGGCCCGAACGCCGCGCCGAGGGACAGGCAGAGTGCGCCCAGCGCGACGAGCTTGCCCGAGAGGTCGAACTCGGCCATGACGCCAAAGGTATAGGCCAGCACGAAGCCGATCGAAAACAGAAAACAGATCACGCCTATCACGTAGCTCGTCAGGGAAGCGAACTGCGCCAGTGCCACCAGGCCCAGCAACTCTGCAAGGATAACCACGGCCACCGGCATGAAACGCCCCACCTTCAGGCCGATCGCCGACGCGATGAAGCCACCGCCCGCATTGATCAAAAACCCCAGCGCCAGCACCATGCCGATGGTGTCGGAAGCCAGGCCGGTCTTTTTGCCCATGAGCTCGAGGAACGCCCATACCGACATAATGCCGGTCAGGAACACCAGGCTGGCCACCAGGCTCAACCACACGATGCTGCGACTCTCGGCGCTGGCAATCCGCACCTGGGCACCGGCCGCATCCCGTTGCCGCTCGCTGCGACGTGGCACCCAGGGCAGCGGCAGGATCCCCATCACCACCATGGCAATCGCGATGGTGATCAACATACCTTCAAACCCCCACACCGGCGCCACCGCCACCGGCAGCACGATGAGCAGCAAGGCGCCCGGCACGGTCTCGATACCCAGCTTGAAACCAAACGCACGTTCGGGCTGCGAGCTGTCACCGAAAATCGTCATCGCCAGGGCATACAAGGCACCTGTGCCGGCGCCCGCCAGGGCCATGATCACCAGCAGCGCTTGATAGGACGGGTTGCGCAGCACAAACAGGATCGCCCCCACCACCAGCGCCGACGACAACGCCGAAATGACCCGCCAACTGAGCCGGTGAATCCACAGCAAAGACGCCAGCCCGAACGCGCCAAACCCCAGGTTCATGGCCATCGCCAGGTTGCCCAGTTGGTGCTCGCCAAGCCCAAAACGCTCGGCAAACGCGCCAAACAGCAAGGGCAGCACGTTCAACAACAGCGCACCTGCGCCCGAGACCAGCCCTGCACACACATAGACGGAGGTTTTATCGATCGGATTTATTTTTGTAGTTTTCATTCCAATATCCTGGTTTTTTTAACAGCGGCTCACGTTTGCTCGACAACATCCTGCACCGCGACCGCGCGGGCAGGCATACGCAGGCTGACTGCATAGGCAACAAGGCAACCCAGCCCACAACATCCCACCACCAGGCACATCGGCCAGGCGCTGCCATCAGCCAAGTGGCTGACCCACAGGCTGGCCAGCGCTCCAATAGCGAATTGCACCGAAACCCCCAAGGCCACGCTTGCACCGGCCTGGCGCGGGAACAGCGCCATCAGGCTGGCCGTGCAATTGGCGCCGAGCAAGCCGGTCACACCCATATAGAGCACCATGCAACCCACGATGCTCGCCAGCCCGCCCCAGCCGGTAAACCCCACGATCAGCAGCGCCAGCCCTGCCCCGCACGCCAGCATGGCGCCCACCCCGAGCATGCGTTGCGGCCCATAACGGCCCACCCAGCGTGCGTTGATAAAGGTCACCAGGATGATGCCGAGGATATTCAGGGCGAACAGCGCGCTGAACATGCGTGGCGACACCCCGAAGTACACGACATACACAAACGGCGAGGCGGTGATAAAGGCGAACATGCCGCCGAACGCCAATGACATGCACAAGATCAGCGCCACCGCCCTGGGTTGCCGGGCAATGGCCAGGTAAGCCGCGAACGCCGCCTGCACCGACGCCCCCCGCTCCTGCGGCGGCAGGCTTTCTTTCAAGGTCACCGCAACCAGCAACAGGCACAGGCTGGACAGGATGAACAAGGCCGCGAAGATCGTGCGCCAGCCTTGGATCAATACCAGCCAGGTGCCGATCATCGGCGCGACCAGTGTCGCCATCATGGTCAGCACGTGCATCCACGACAGCACTTTGGCCGCCTGCACCAGGCCCACCAGGTCCCTGGCGACCGTGCGGGCCAGCACCAACGCACCCGCCCCGCCCAACGCCTGGACAAAGCGCCAGGCAATCAACTGCTCGACGCTGCCGGCAAACAGGCAACCCAGGGTCGCCACGACATACAACGCCAGGCTGCCCAACAACAGCGGACGACGGCCATAACGGTCCGACAACGGGCCGTAGCACAACATGCCCAGGCACAACCCGGCGAGAAAGGCGCTGATGGTGTGTTGCACCTGCGCGGTGCTGGTCGACAGGTCCTCGGCGATCTGCGGGAAGCTGGGCAGGTAAGTATCAATCGAAAACGGCCCGAAGGCCGTCAGCGATGACAACAGTGCGATCAGGCGTGCTTGCGTCTTCATTGACCCGCAATCGCAAGGCTATCCAGGAACTCGATGACCAGCCGGTTGAAGATTTCGCCCTGGTCGTCATGCACATAGTGACTGGCATCCGCCACCTGCGCCGTGCGCACCCACGCATTGCTGTCACGCAGGGCTTGCAGCGTCGCCGCCGGCAGAAAGTCCGAGCGCATACCGCGAATGAACAAGGTCGGGCAATCCAGGGCGCGTACCGCCGGCCACAGGTCGGTCGGCTCAATGCTCAGGCGCGCCTCGGCGATACCTTGTTGGTCGTGGCGCCAGGTAATCGCGCCCGCGCTTTCCTTCATCGAATGCGCCAGCCGCGACGTCAGGCCCGCTGCCGACAAGCCCGGCCGCGACGCCTGCCAGAAGGCGCGGGCGGCGTCCCAAGTGTCGAAACGCAACGGGGTCTGGGCCATCTCGCGACGAATGCGCGCCGCACCGTCGCCCTGGCTTGAGGAACCGGGCCCGATGTCTTCGATGATCAGGCCAATCAAGCGCCCCGGATGCTGGCGTGCATACTCCAGCGCGTTGGCGCCCCCCAGCGAGTGCCCCAACAACACGAAGCGCTGCAAGCCGACATGGGCGACGAAGTCCTCCAGGTCGTGCACATAGGATTGGGTGTGGTAGCTGGCGGCCGGCGCCCAGTCACTCAGCCCGCGACCGCGCTGGTCCAGGGCATAGATGCAATAGCCATCGCCCAGTGCATCGACCAGTGACTCCCAGGTCTGGGCGTACGCGCGCAAGCCGTGCAGCAAGACCAAAGGCACGCCGCTCGGGTTGCCCCAGCGCAGCACATGCAGGTTCAGGCCTGAACGATTGGTGAAAAAACGGCTGTCCGGGTGCATAGGGTGGCTCCGCTAATCCGGGTAAAAGCGAGGGGCGTGGGGGGTGGACCTCGTTAGAAACGCTCAAACCGATAGGGGCTCGGGTCGATGATCGGGGTATGCCCGCTGACGATATCGGCGGCCAAATGGCCTGCCGCCGGCGAGGTGCCGAAGCCGTGCCCGGAGAAACCGGTGGCCACGGTCAGGCCGGGGATTTGCGCAACCGGCCCGATCACCGGGTTGGAGTCCGGCGTCACATCGATCGTGCCCGCCCAGGCCTCGGCTATCCGCGCTTGCTCGAACACCGGCCAGGCGGCCTTGAGGTTGTTCATCGCATCGTTATTGAGCCGGGGGTTGGCCGCCGGGTCCTGTACGCGCACGCGTTCGAACGGGCTGACACTGTCAGCCGACCAGCGCCGCGCAAGTGCCAGGTCGTTAAAGAAATATTTGCCCAGCGACACGTTCAACACACTGCGCTGCGCGCGAAATTGCGGCATGTATTGCTTGGCCAGCAACAGGTGATCGAGGGTCAGGAACGCGTCCAGCTTGCCGCGCTGGGTAATGATGAAGCCGCCATCCTTGTGCTTGCGAAAGGAAAAGTCCGGCGCGCCCACGGCAATTTCGGTGGGGCCCTGCATCGGATGGGTGCGCAACACCGAACAGGTCAAGGCCAGGGTCGGCAACGACACCCCCAGGTTACCCAGGAAGCGCCGCGACCACATGCCGCCGGCGAGTAACACCTGGTCGCAACGAATCTCGCCTTTTTCGGTGACCACGCCACTGACCTTGCCGGCCGACATCTGCAGCGTACGCACCGCGCACTGTTCGATGATCACCACGCCCAGCGCCATGGCGGCCTTGGCGATCGCGCTGCTGGCCAGGGTCGGTTCGGCACGCGCATCGGACGGCGTGTAGATCCCGCCGGCCCAGGCCCCCTCGCCGCCCGGCACCAGCGCTTCGATCTCGCGCTTGCTCAGCAACCGCGAGTCAAGCGACAACTGCTCGACCGATTTAAGCCAGCCTTCATGCATTGCCATTTGCGCCTCGTTATGGGCGACAAACATGATGCCTTCCTGGCGGTAGCCCACGTCCGCACCGA
The DNA here is from genome assembly GCF_054668275.1 of Pseudomonas sp. S3_A03. NCBI lineage: Bacteria > Pseudomonadati > Pseudomonadota > Gammaproteobacteria > Pseudomonadales > Pseudomonadaceae > Pseudomonas > Pseudomonas sp. S3_A03. Next base: position 369,409 of record NZ_CP162753.1, on the reverse strand, counting down.
CCCGCTCGGGCATTTGCGCCCACAAGCGGTCAGCGGCCAGGGCCAGTGGAATATCGTGCGCGTGGCGGCTGGTCTTGCGCACCCAGCCCAGGTTGCGCGAGGACTGCTCGCCGGCGATACGGCCTTTTTCCAAAACCACCACCGGGATATTGCGTTCGGCCAGTGTCAGTGCAGCGCTCAAGCCGATAATGCCGCCGCCGATGATGACAACGGCGGTGGCGGTGGGAAACTCGGTGGACGTATTCACGGGCGCAATAGTCGGGGCCATGATCAGGACTCGCAAAACAATTGAGGTCGGCCGCGCGAGGGCGCGGCCGCGGGACGGGTTATTGCGCCAGGCGAATCACTTCGACCTGGGCCTTGGAGGCGTTGCGATACGCCGTCACTTCCAGCTCCACCTTGTACACCGTCGAACCCAACGGCGGGCAGGTCACGGTGCTCGCCGGATCGACACCGCGGAATTTCTCGCCGATCAGGCCCATCACCGCCGGCACGTCCTTGGGGTCCTGGATAAATACCCGCGAGCACACCACATCGGCCAGGCTTGCATCGACGGCGGCCAGCGCGGTTTCGATGTTGGCGAACACTTGGTGCGTCTGCTCGAGGATGTCTTCAGGGATCAGTTTGGTCTGCGGGTTGCGCCCGGCGGTATTGGACACATAGATCCAGTTATCCACCACCACCAGGCGCGAATAGCTGGCCTGGTCTTCAAAGGGGGAACCGGTTTTGAGCTTGATGATTTTAGTCATGTCACAGGTCTCGTCAGTGGGGTAAAGGTTGGCTTAGCGCAGGACGGGGGTTTCCCACAGGTTGAGCTTCACGCCGATGCCTTTTTCCACGGCATTGCGGTACACCACGGTGCCCCAGGCGACGTCTTCCACCGGCATGCCGCCCACCGACATGATGATGATCTCTTCATCGTTGCGACGGCCCTGGGCATCACCGGCGACGATCTTGCCGATGTCTTCAAGCTCTGCGTGCTGCATCTTGCCTTCGGCGATCATGTCCATGAACCGCACACCAATCACCGGCACGCAGTGGTGCGCAGGCTTGGGCAGCTCTTCGAACCAGGCTTCGTAGAGGCCGGTGTTGTCGAGTACCTTGCGCACGTCGGCGCGCTCCATGCCTTCATCCAGCGAGCACGATGCCGGCATCGCCATGAAGCACCCCGGCTTGACCCACTCGCGCTTCACAATTGGGTAGATCGAGGGGTCGCCTGTCTCGCCGGAGCTACAATAAGTAACAAGGTCGGAACCACGCACCACCTCTTCGAGGCTGTCGACCACCTTGATCGTGGTCACCTGCGGGTAAGTGTTTTTCACCCAGGCAATAAAATCGTTCAGGCTTTTCTCGCCACGGCCTTTGATCTTCAAGGTGTCGATGTGCGGGCAAACGGCGATGAATGCGGCGAGCGTGGTCTTGCCCATCACCCCGGGGCCGAGCAGGCCGACTACCTTCGAATCCTTGCGCGCCAGGTGCCGCGCGCCCACGCCGGGGATGGCGCCGGTGCGGTAGGCCGACAGTAGGTTGGCGGACATATGCGCCAGCGGTGCGCCGGTGTCGGGGTCGTTGAGGGTGAACATCAGGATCGAGCGGGGCAGGCCTTTTTCGCGGTTGGCGATATTGGAGCCGTACCATTTGACGCCCGCGGTGCAGAAGCTGCCGCCCAGGTAGGCCGGCATCGCCATCATGCGGCGGTCGGCGGTGGGCTTGGGCATGTTCGGGAACGGCGAATCCTTGGGGAATACCACCATCGCGCCATGGGAATCATTGTTCGGCCCGGCCATGCGATAGTCGCCGCTATAGAGCAGGCCGAACATCTCTTCCATGGTATTCACACAGGCGAGCATATCGGTTACGCCAGCACGGATCATGTCCTGCTCGGACAGGTAGATGAAGTCTATTTTTGTAGTAGTGGACATAGTTATTCTCGGGCTGAAGGTGATATCGCTGCGGTAGGCGCTGCTCCCACGCTATCGAGGTCGAGTATCACGGCGCGTTTTGCGCCGGTATTGTAAATTTCGGACATCAAGGCCCGGCCCGCTCGTCTGAGTTGGCGCGAAAAATGCGTGAATATTCCCGCTTTTAGCCAACCCGAGTCCGCTCATGATCAACCCGAGTACGCCAACGCTGCGGCACCACACCGCGTACGAACAACCCTGGTTCGTGCTCAACTCATCGCGCTATTCGGTCATGCCTTCCCAACACCCGGCGATCTCGCATTTCTACGCCTTCGATGTGGCCCACTCGGCGGACCTGCTGGCGGTGCCGGACGGCTGCGTGGACATCGTGTTCGACTGCGACGCCACGCGCCCCAGCGTGAGGATCCGTGGCACACCGCTGCAAGCGCAACGGGTCGAGCTGCTGCAGGATCACCACTACTTCGGCGTGCGCTTCGCGCCGGGGGTGATTCCAGGCTTCATCAATGTGGTGGCCGAAGACCTGACCGAACAGGAATGGGACCTGCTGGAAGTGTCGGCCTTTGCCCAGCGCATTTTCGAGAGCATCGTGCAGGCCCCACAGCTGCACGAGCAGATGAAATTATTCAGTGACTACCTGGCCCCGCGCCTGATGGGCAGGACCTCAAAGCTCACGGCCATGGTCATTCAACAAGCGCTGGCCCATCGGGGCGACCTGCGCATTCAGCAACTGGAAGACCTGAGTGGCTACACCAGCCGCACGATTCATCGCCAGTTCAGCCAGGACACCGGCGTGTCGCCCAAGACGTTCTGCCGGATCATTCGCTGCCAGGCGGCGCTGGAAACCCTGAACACCCGCAACGACGTATCGTTTTCGGACCTGGCCCTGGACCTGGGTTTTTCCGATCAGTCGCACTTTTTGCGCGACTTCAAGAAGCTGGTCAGCACGACCCCCTGCGACTACCAACGCAAAATGCTGCAGAGCGCCTGCAACGAGCGCATCCGTTTCGCCTGAGCGGCCCCTCCTCCCAGCTCGACGAATATTTATTCGCCTCTCCATCATTTCTCCATAAAACCTTCGCTGAACGTGCATGCTTGCGGTGCATCATCCAACCCGTTGCTGAAAAACCGTGCACCGAACGAGCAGACCATGACTGAATCACTCCCTGCATCACCCGCCCACCAGGCGCTGGTGCTGATCGCCGAAGACGAACCGGAAATCGCCGACATCCTCACGGCCTACCTCAAGCGCGCGGGTTTTCGTACGGCGCATGCGCCGGATGGGCGTCGCGCGCTCGAACTGCATCAGCAGCTCAAACCGGACCTGGTGCTGCTCGATGTGATGATGCCCAAGCTGGACGGCTGGAAGGTGCTGGCAGAGCTGCGCCATCGCGGCAACACGGCGGTGATCATGCTGACCGCGCACGACCAGGATATGGACAAGCTCATGGGCCTGCGCATCGGCGCGGACGACTACGTCGTCAAACCTTTCAACCCGGCGGAAGTCATCGCCAGAACCCAGGCCGTGCTGCGCCGCTGCGGCGAACAGGGCCATGGCGCCGACCGCCGTGTACTGCGCGTCGACGCCTTTGAAATCGACATCGACAGCCATGAGGTGAACGTCCACATCGGCACGCAAAAACAGCCGTTGCACCTGACGGTCACCGAGTTCAAGTTGCTCGCCCAGTTAGCCAAGGCGCCGCGTCGAGTGTTCAGCCGTGCCGAACTGCTGGTGCTCTGCTCGCCGGAAAGCGACAGCCTGGAGCGTACCGTCGACAGCCATATCAGCAAGCTGCGCCGCAAGATCGAAGACCTCGGCCTGCAGGGCGTGCCCGCCAGCATCCGTGGCGTCGGCTACCGGTTCGGGAGCCAGGCATGAACGTGGCCAACAGTCTGAGCCGGCAGATCATCGTGTCGATGTCGGCCGTGGTCCTGTGCGTGATTGCGCTCGCGGTGGTGGGTTCCTATGTGTTCTACGCAGTGCTCTGGACAATCGCGCCACCCACGGAGTTGGAAATGGAAGCGAACGAATGGCTGCCCACAGGCGTGGAATGGGTGTGGATGGGCCTGATCACCTGCGTCAGCCTGGGGGTCGGCGCGGCGGTGGCCGTCAAGTTGTCCAAACGCATTCTGGCGCCGCTCAATTCGGTGGCGGCGAGCCTGCGCAGCCTGGCTGACGGTGACCTGGATGCCCGCGCCGTGGCGCCCGATCTTTCCCTGGTTGAAGCCGCCCTGTTGGTCAATGACTTCAACAGCATGGCCAACCGACTCAAACGCATGGCCGAGGAACAAGCCTTCTGGAACGCTGCCATTGCCCACGAACTGCGCACCCCGCTGACTATCCTGCGCGGCCGTCTGCAGGGGCTGGCCGAGGGCGTTTTCGAGCCGGATACCGCGCAGTTCTACAGCCTCCTGGGCCAGGTCGAGGGCTTGACCCGACTGGTCGAAGACCTTCGCGTGGTGGGCATGAGCGACAACGGCCATTTGGAGCTGGCACTTCAGGAGGTGGAACTGGCCGACGCACTGGAGGCTGAAGCTCGCTTGTTCGAACCCAGCCTGAACGGTGCCGGTTTTGCCTTGCAATTAAACCTGCGCAAGGGCCCCGTGCACTGCGACGCCGATCGCATCCGCCAGGCCTTGCTGGCGCTGCTGGACAATATTCGTCGGCATGCCACGCCGGGCATCGTCAGCATCGAACTGGGCAGTGACGAGCGCGGCCATTTCCTGAGGGTCGCGGATGAGGGCCCGGGGGTCGACGCGGCGTTCGCCGAGCACATTTTCGAGGCGTTCCAGCGCGGCGAACGTTCACGCTCGCGCGCCCAGGGCGGCAGCGGCCTGGGCCTGACCGTAGTACGCGCGATTGCCATCGCCCATGGCGGCGCAGTGACCTGTCGAACCGCGCTCAACAGCGGCACGTTATTTGAACTCAGCTGGCCTGGCGCCGCGCTGTTTAAGACTCAACCCTGACAACTTATCCGTACTAAATCGCACCAAGGTGATGGCATGCATTGCTCTATTGGCCTGTTCAAAAGAGTCAAAAAATACCGCCACTTTGCCTTACTGGACACACACGGACGTTGTATTGCTTTTATGAGTTGCCAAGGGATTCCCGCCAGGGGTGAATGGGTGGAAGTCAACGCAGTCAATGTCGCCTGGCTCGGCCAAACGCTGCCAGGCCGTGGGCACCCGGGCCAACAATAGCCGCATCGTCGATGGCCCGGCTCCGATGTTTAACGTTGTTACTTGGATAACTGTTATGCCTACACAGCATTCAGCTCGGCACTCTATCGACCTTAAACAACTGGAAACGTCATTGACGCTCTATGCGTTTAAGTTGAGAAAGTTGCAACGCGTGTGGATCCCCCTGCAGCAGTACGCGCCGCAATGTGTATTGGCGCTGTGGTTGATCGGCGTGTGCGTTTCATTAGTCACGCTGTCGTATTACCACTGGCTGGTCATTGCCCCGGCTATTGGCCTGTTGATCACGCTGGAAATCATTATCGAGGAAGTCCAGATCGACCTGTTGTTGATGACTGACGAAGCGCGTTATCTGCTCGACGTCACCCGTGACATCTATCACCGCTCGACGCACTCCACAGGTGCCCCATGCCGTCCGTAACGCCGCCGAGGCTGCTCGAAGAACGTAAAAAAACGGGGCTGCAATCGGCCAGCGATTTACGCCGAGCTGATTTTTTAGAAGTGTGAACGCAGCCAAATGTGGGAGGGGGCTTGCCCCCGATGGCGGCCTGACAGGCGACTCGGCACCTCGCTTAGGCTCGGTGTGCCCGGCGTGTTTCGGACGGCGATTCGCCGAACAGCTCACGATAGTGCGTGGCGAAATGGCTCAGGTGGAAAAACCCCATGGCCACAGCAATCTCACCCACGTTTTTCTCGCACGCGGGGGTGGCGATCAACTGTCGCCGGACCGCGTTGAGGCGCAGGTTGCGCAGGTATTCGACCGGCCGCATATCAGTCACGGCCTGGAAGCTGTTCTGCAGGGTCCTGCGACTGACGCGCAGTTGCTCACACAGGTCAAGAATGCTTAACGGCGCATCACCACTGGCAATAAGCAGTTCCTGGCTGCGCCGGACCAGGTAGGCACTCACCGCGAAATTGCCACGTCGGCAACGCACCTCATCGCCGGCGTGGCTGAACAGATCGAGGAACGCACCGAGCAGTTCGTCCTCGAGCATTTTTTCCGACGCCGGGCTGATCGCGTGCGCATGTTCCAAAAAGTGACGAAACAACGGGTGGATGCGCTGGCGAATACGCAACAGTAACGTTTCATCCACGCTGAGCGCCGACACGCTGGTGAGGCGCTTGAGCTGATCATTGGATAATTCCACCGCAGCCAGTTTGGCAAAACGTACGGCGTCGACGTTGAGCGCAAAAAAGTGCGTGCCTTGCGGCGCATGTAACACGAACTCTTCGCCGTCGCGCAGCAACACCACACTTTGCGCATTGACCTGCTGCCCCTGAACCACCGGCGGGCTGCCCAGGGACATGGCCGCGCACAAGCGTCCCTTGGGCGAGCGGCCGTGCTGCACCACGCGCTTGTCCAGCACCTCCTGGAAGATCTGAAAGCGATCGCCGGACAACTGCCACAGCTCGCTGGTCAGGCAACCACGGCCGAGCTGGTCATACACCTGCTGCCAGCCCTGGATCGAAACGGCGTGCTGTTGAGAGTCATTGAAGGTGCGGACTTGCGCGAGCATATTCGTCGTTCCTCGGCGGCCGGTTGCGTGGCTTGGGCCTGAAGGGGGCTTTGTCATCCCTGACGGCAGCTGGCGTTTACGCGGACGCGATGCCCGCGTGAAAAACCAAAGCCAGTTCCGTGCCAAGCATGTGCAGACGATACGTGCCCGGCTGAATATCCAGCGGTGCCAGCAGCGCACCGGACAGCACAACCTGCCCGGCCTCAACGCCCTGCCCGGCTGCCAACAGGCGCCGCACCAGCCAACACAGGTTCAACAGCGGGCTGTCTTCACGCTGCTGAGTGTCGCCGCTCCCCAATGGCGCACCGTCGTGTTCCAGGCGATAGGGCACGCAGCCATGCAGTGCCGGATCGAACGGCGTACGCGGGCCAACGCAATACAGCCCGGCGGCGGCGTTATCGGCAAGGAAGGCACCAAGCCCGAAACGCCAGCCCTGCCAGCGGCAGTCGGCGATCTCGAACGCCGGCGCCACTTCGGCCACGGCCGCCAGAATCGCCTCGTCGCTGTAGGCGCCCGGCGCCAGCGTGCGCCCGAATACCAGCGCCAGTTCGATCTCGAGCTTAGGCTGGATCAGCCGCGTAAACGGCACCGTGCTGCCCGGTTCAACTTCCATCGCAGGTGTAAGGGCGCCATACACCGGTTCATCCAGGCCAAAACGCGCTTGCGCCGCACGGCCGGCGAGGGCCACTTTCCAGCCACTCACACGCTCGCCCGCCGCCTGGCGGCGCGCCACGCCCTGATGCAGCAGCGCGTAGCCCTGCTGCCGGTCCAGCGCCTCTAGCGCAAGGGGTGCGAGCGCCCGAGCGCGGCGCCCGGCCTGGTGCAATTGTTCAAGCAGGTCATGGTCGTGGCTCATGACAGTTGCTCCGCCAGTTTGCGCAGCACGCCATCCAGGCGTTCAGGGGTGGTGATGGCGGCGACAAAGCGGTCCGGACGCACCACGACGATGCAGTCGCGCACCTTGGAGAACCATTCGCCCAGGCGGTTATCCACGTCCTCCACGCTCAGGGCGTCGGTGGCCGTCAACGGCTGGTTGCGCCCCACACCGCTGCGCGACCGGTTGACTTGAATGAACCGCGTGCCCCAACGCGCCCAATACTCGGCCATGGGTTGGCTGAGCTGGTCACGCGGGTTCACCCGGTAGCCAAGCACGGCATAGCCACTGCCCAGCATCTCGTCCAGGCGGCGGCGCTGGCCCTGGGCGTCTTCGATGTTCGGCTGGATGAACAACTGGCCCACCAAGTCGTCTTCACGCAGCTCGGCGCGCTCGTGATAAACCAGGCCCTTGGTGATGGTGGCCTTGGGTTTGAACTTGAACTCCAGCAAGTGCGAGCGCAGGTTGTCGACGCTATTCACCGCCTGGAACAACCAGTCGCGCACGCCGGCCATCAGCGGGTTGGTCAGGCCCAGTACCGCCCCCATGTTGTCGGCCAGCGCCACCAGCTCGGTGGCGTGGCCACGGCGTTCCTGGTCGTAGCTGGCCAGAATCGACGGCGCCGCGCGGCCCTGAATGATCGCCGCCAGTTTCCAGGCCACGTTGGCCACGTCGCGAAGGCCGGAGTTGAGGCCCTGCCCGGCCCAGGGTGGCGAAATGTGCGCCGCATCACCCACCAGTGCCACTCGCCCTTGGACAAACCGCGCCGCGACCCGCGAATGGTGGGTATAGGCACGAATGCGGATGATATTGAGCTGGTCGACAGCGTCGCCGATATGCCCATGGATCAGTTGGCGAATCGTCGCCTCTTCGCACATTTTGGCTTCGTCTTCGCCCTCCATCAGCATGAATTCCCAGCGCCGCTGCTGATAAGGCAGGTAGATGCACACAAACGGCCGCTGCGGATCGGCATGCAGCGCGGTATAGGGCGCATCCAGGGTGTCGTTGGCCGTATCGACCACCACCCATTTGCGCGGATGGGTCAGCCCGAGCAGCTCGATACCCAGTTGTTTGCGCACGGTGGAACGGCCACCGTCGGCGCCGATCACGTAGTCGGCCTGCAGTGCATAGACCTCGCCAGCGGCGTCGCGTACCTGCAGGGTCACGCCGTGCTCGTCCTGCTCCAGCTCAAGCAGTTCATGGCCCTGGCGCAATTGGACACTGGCATGCTGCCCGAGCCGTTCGCGCAAGGTGCCTTCGAGCAGCTGCTGCATGAAAATATTGCGCATCGGCCAGCCGTACTGCGCGGCACTTGGCTTGACCTCGGCGAAACACACGCCGCGCGCGTTGTAATAGCGCAGCGGTACATCGTAAATCATGTCGCGCACCGCCAGCTCGGCAATGCCGATGCCCTGCAGCACGCGCAACGCCTCGTCGTCCATGCCCACCGCACGCGGGTAAGGCAGGATGCCGTCGGCCAGCTCAAGGACGACGCAGTCGATACCGTACATGCCCATAAAGTGCGCGGCCGTGATCCCGTTGGGGCCACCGCCCACGATGACAACCTGGGTTTTCTCCTGCTTCATCGCTATTCACCGCTTTCTTGTTGTGGTTTTTGTTCCAGCATCGCTCAAGCACGGGCGCGTATCAGTGCAGCCCGTCGATACCTTTTACATCCTCGGCGCGCAGGCCGCCCAGCCGCGCATGCAAACGCCCGCGCGTGGCGAAGGCCCAGATCACCACCACCTCATCCGGCGACGGGCCGTCACCGAAGGTCAGGGAAATACTGTCGTAATGCGAGCGCACGTACAGCGCGTCTTTATGGGCCAGCGGCACGTCCATGGTGGTGCCGGGGCCGCCACGCTTGCCGGTGGACGGCACCCACGACTTGCCGCCGCCCAGCGCCACGCGAATCGGATCGGCCGCCGGGTTGGTCAGGAACGCGTTGCCGTGCTCGTACTCGCCCGCGCTGCCCACCAGGATCGCCTTGCCATAACTGACAATCGGCTGCGCGCCGGCCAGGGCCTGGATGCGTCGACCAAACTCTTCGCCCAGCAGCGGCGACGGCTCGACCAATTGCCCGAGGTCTTCGCTGTAGCGTCCGGCATAGGGGTTGGCGATCACGGCGGCCACGGCGTATTTGAACAACGGCTCGCCATCGGCCAGTTGGCCGGTCTCATTGGCCAGGGTTTCTTCAACGAAGCTGTACCATTTGCGGATGTGATAGCTGGCGAAATTTGCGCTTTTCATGCTGTTTACCTTTGTTCAAATAGGGTCGAGGGGGTCGAGCGTGTAGTTGCGACTCGGCGCGCCGGCCGCCTTGAAGCGAGCCTTGCCGCGCGCATCGTCGTGCTCGGTCTCAAGGAAGAATTCCATGCGGTTGCAATCGGGGTCGTTGAAGTACAGGCCATGGCCGATTTCGTGGTCGGTGATCTTCACCACCTCCACGCCCTTTTTCAGCAACATGCCGTAGAGCTGGCGCAAGGTGGTCATGTCACCGGCGATTTCCAACCCGTAGTGCTGCAGCCCCAGCCCGCCCTGGTGAGCGCCGGGTTCTGCGCGAATCAACGCGATGTCGTGATGCTTGGTGCCAAACGCCATCATCACCCAGCTCTCGCCACGGGCGCTTTCATGCATGCCCAGGATGTCGGCGTACCAGCGCGCCGACACATCAGGATCACTCACCCATAGCGATAAGTGAGTGCGAAGGATTTCGACTTTCATCGCTCGCTACCTCAATGCTGTTTGACGATGGATTGGTGCCCGGCCTTGATCTGCGCCACCGCGGGCGTCCAGAGCACATCGGCGATTTCACTGAACTCGCGCCAGTGTTTCTGCCAGCCGTCACCGCCATTGTCGGAGGTGAACAGGTGACCGTACTTGGTACCGGCGACGATTTGCCGAGGGTTGGCCGGGTTGAACGCCAGCGCCCACACACACGAGTTAGGCTGTTGCGGCAGCGGCAGCACTTGCCAACTGAGCGCGGCGTCACGCGACACCAGCACCTTGCTGGTGGTGCCGGGGGTGCCGTCGGAAATGCTCAGGTACACGGTGTCTTGCGAGCCCGGCGGTGCGTTCATCGCACGCAGGTAATACAGGCCGAAGGCTTCACGGCCGATGATGCCGGTCCAGGTCAGCCCCTCGTCGAGGCTGCGATAGACCGCGTTGACGCACACCACCACGATGACTTTCTGGCCATGGTTGGGCAGCACGACGATGTTGTGAACGTCCGAGTTGAAGTCCCACAGCAGGCGGTCATCGACGCGGGTCCAGCTGTCGCCACCGTCGCGGGAATGGAACAGCCCACCCTCCTCCAGGCCGAACCACAGCTGGTTGCGGTCGCAGGGGTCATAGGCGAAGGCCAGCAAACGCGGACGACTGACGCCATCGCAGAATTCAGGAATCTCCACCGGCGCGCGGTCCCAGCTTGCGCCGCCGTCCAGGGTGCGCCACAGCACCGCGCGCGAGGGCGCCCCGGTGCCGACGAAAATCCGCCGGGCATCCTGCGGGTCCACCGCCACCTTCCACACGGTCTGGCCGTTGAACGGCGAGTCGACCTGTTGCCAGCGCCCACCGGTGTCATGGCTGACGCACAAACCGATATCGGTGCCGGCATAGATCACCTCCGGCGTGCCGGGGTGCAGGCTCAGCGAACGGGTGATCGCGTCGAATTCCAGGTCTTGCCCCAGGCCCAGGCGATGCCAGGTCTTGCCGTCGTCGGCGCTGCGGATAACCGCCTGGCCGACGGTGGCGACTAACAGGGTTCCGTTACTCATCGCAGTTGCTCCTCAGATGAAGATGCCACGGGTCAGGCCGCCGTCGATGCCGATGGATTCGCCGGTCACCGCGCCCGCCTTGGGGGATGCGAGGAAGCCGATCAGCCAGCCCATTTCGATCGGCGCCAGCGTGCGGCGGATCGGCGTGGCGTCGATATAGCCCTGTTCGACCTGCTCCGGGGTCTTGCCCTGCTTGATCCCTTCGCGCTCGTACAGCTCACGGATGTGCGGGGTGTCCACGACGCCGGGGTGGATCAGGTTGACCGTAATGCCGCTGGCGCCCAACTGGTCGGACAGGGTCTTGGTCATGTGCGCGATGGCCAGGTTGCGCATGCCCGACAGCACTTTGCTGCTGCGCCCGGTGAGGCCACCGATATTGATGATGCGCCCGAAGCCGGCGGCCTTCATGTGTGGGGTCACGGCCTTGGCGCAACGGAAATAGCCGATCACCTTGGTATTGAGGTCCGACAGCAGTTCGTCGTCGCCGGCATGTTCGATGTCATTGCGCACCACGCCGGATGGCGCCGCCGCACCGTTGACCAGAATGTCGATGCGCCCGAAGTGCTTGTGCGCCGCTTCGACCATGTCCGACACGGCCTTCATGTCATTGGTGTCGCAGAACAGCGGCAGCACTTCATTGCCGGTCTGTGCGCTGATCTCTTCGGCGGCCTGGGTCAGGAACGCCATGCGCCGTGCGCAGATCACCACCTTGCAGCCTTCCTCGGACAGAAAACGTGCGACTTCCTTGCCGATGCCCATCCCACCGCCGGTGACGATGGCCACGCGGCCTTTCAATTCCAGATCCATAGCAACTACCTCGTAGTGATGATTCAGTTCAGGCCAGATCGACGAATACGCTTTTGGTCTCGGTATAAGCGTCGATCACGTTCTTGCCCATTTCCCGGCCCCAGCCGGATTGCTTGTAGCCACCGAACGGCGAAGCCGCATCGACGACGTTCCAACAGTTGACCCACACCGAACCGGCCTTGAGCTGCGCCGCCAGGCGGTGCGCCGAGCGCAGGTCGCGGGTCCACAGGCCGGCGGCCAGGCCGTACGGCGAATCGTTGGCGCGCAGTACCAGTTCGTCGACTTCGGTCCAGCTCATCACGGTGAGCACCGGGCCGAAGATTTCTTCGCGGGCCACGCAGGCGCGCTCGGCACGGTCGAGAAAGACGCTGGGCTCAATGAAATGACCGCGCTCCAGGTGCGCCGGACGCTCGCCGCCGCAGATCAGTTCGGCGCCCTCTTCCCGACCACGCTGCAGGTAGCCCTTGACCGTCTCCAGTTGGCGCCCCGATACCAGCGGGCCCATGCTGCTCGCCGGGTCCAGGCCGTTGCCGAGCACATGCGCGGCGGCATGGCGTTGCAGCTCTTCAAGCACCTGGTCGAGCACGCTGGCGTGTACATACAGACGCGAAGCGGCGGTGCACACCTGGCCCTGGTTGTAGAAAATGCCATCGGCGGCACCCTTGGCGGCACGCACGATGTCGGCGTCGGGCAAGATGATGTTGGGCGACTTGCCCCCCAGCTCCAGCGAGACCTTTTTCATGTTGCGCGTGGCCGCCTGGGCGATCAGCCGGCCGACCTGGGTGGAGCCGGTGAAGGCGATCTTGTCCACATCCGCATGCTGCGCCAACGGCGCGCCGGTTTCGGCGCCCAGGCCGGTGATCAGGTTGACCACGCCCGCCGGAAACCCCGCGGCCTCGATCAACTGCACCAGCCGGATCGCCACCAGCGGCGTCTGCTCCGCCGGCTTGAGCACCGCCACGCAGCCGGTCGCCAGCGCCGGGCCGAGCTTCCACACGCACATGTTCAGCGGGAAATTCCACGGCACGATCAAGGCACATACGCCCACCGGCTCGCGCAGGGTGTAGTTGAGCATCGGCGCGCCGCTGGCCGGCGAAACCGGTAAGGTGCTGCCTTCGATCTTGGTCGGCCAGCCGGCGAAGTAACGAATGATGGTGGCGGCGCTGGCCGCTTCACCGCGAGCGGTGGCGATGGTCTTGCCGTTCTCCAGGGTGATCAGTTGGGCCAGCTCCTCGCGGTGCTGGTCGATAAGGTCCGCCAGGCGAAACAGCAACAGACCGCGCTGGGCCGGCGACTGCATGGCCCAGGTGCCGGTAAAGGCGGCGCGGGCGGCCGCGACGGCGGCATCCACGTCGCGCTCGTCGCTCTGCGCAACCTCCGTCAGGGTCTCCTGGGTAGCCGGGTTTTCCACGGCAAATCGACGACCGCCGGCGGCGTCCTGCCAGGTTCCGCCGATGAACAGGCGACCGGGTTGCGCCAGGAACGCGCGCACTTGGGGTAACACATCAAGCTGCTTCATCATCGACTCCTTCACAGTGCCATTTCGATCAGGCAAGGCCCCGCATCGGCGGCGGCGTTGGCCAGTGCGCGTTGCAGTTCGGCGTTGGTGTGTACGGTGCAGGACGGCACGCCGTAGCCTTTGGCCAGGGCTTTCCAATCGATGCGCGGACGGTCGAGCACGGTCAGCTTGAGGGCCTGGGGGTCGAGTTCGGTCATGCCGAAACGGCGCAATTCGTTTTGCAGGATCGCGTAGCGGTGGTTGGCGGCGATCAGGATCACCACCGGCAATTGCTCGCGGGCGATGCTCCACAGGGTTTGGATCGTGTACTGCGCGCTGCCGTCCGATTGCAGGCAGAACACCCGATTGCCACGCTCGGCCAGCGCGGCGCCGAAGCCCACCGGAATGCCCTGGCCGATTGCGCCGCCGGTGTTGGTCATGACCCGATGCCGTTTGGCGCGCGCCGAGGCGGTAAAAAACGGATAGCCGCAGGTGCCGCCCTCCACCGAGACAATGCAGTCGTCCGGCAGCGCGGCGGCCAAAAGCTGGCCGACCGACTGCGCGCTCAACGCCGCTTCGCCCGGCGGCAGCTGGATGTCCTGCGGCGTGGGCACATAGGCCGGGGCATCCAGCGCATCGGCCAGCGCGGTCAGCGCCCCGGCCACGTCGTCGCCGACCTCGGCCAGCGACAACAGGCGCTCACGCTCGGCCAGCCGCGACGGGATACCTTCATAACCGAAGTAACTGATGGGCTCGGGTACACCGGCACACACCACTTTGTCGTATTGCTCAAGGATTTCGATGGCCACTTCCGGGAAATACGGCAGGCGATCCAGGTCGGGCAAACCGCCGCCGCGGTAGCTCAGGCGCGGGAACGTTTCGGCGAACAGCCGCACGCCGGGCAGTTGCGCCAGGCGCCCCGCCGCTTCCAGCCCGGCCACCGACAAGCCATGGTCACCGACGATGAACACCAGGCGCTGGCCATCGCGCACCGCCTGAGCCACGGCTTCAATGCGGTCGCCGGCAAAGCGCCGCACCGGCGCCCGCAGTGGGCTGAACCGGCCGGTGTGGGTCACGGCGTTGGCTTGCAGGTCCATCGGCAAAATCAAGCTGGCAATCTGGCCCTTGGCTTGCCAAGCGGCACGCATGGCTTCTTGCAGGTCTTCGCCGACTCCCGAGGCGGTGCGCGAGGTGCGCACCCAACTGGACACGCTGCCGGCCAGGGCCTGGATATCGCTGGCCAGGGGCGGATCGTAATTGACGTGCCACGAGGCGTGATCACCGATCACATTGACGATGGGCGTGTTGGCGCGCCGTGCGTTGTGCAGGTTGGCGATGCCATTGGCAAAGCCCGGGCCCAGGTGCGTGAGGGTCATCGCCGGTTTGCCGGCGATACGGCCATAGCCGTCCGCGGCGCCGGTGCACACCCCTTCGAACAACGACAACACCGGTTTAAGGGCCGGCGCGCTGGCCATGGCCGCCACCAGTGGAATCTCGGTGGTTCCCGGGTTGGCGAAGCAGTACTCGATACCGCTTGCCGCCGCCGCATTCACTATCAGTTGCGCGCCATTCATGCTCTGCCCTCTCGCTTGAGCGTTTTATGTGGTGAGATTTATCACATACAAAAACACACCAAACAAGCATTTTTTATTAGTTTGTCTCTTATTTTGAGATTTATGAATATTTAATGCCTGTCGAAATTGCATTTATCGCGAGCTGATGTAATGTGGCGCAACCCCGCAGGCCGTCTGTGGACGCGGGCTTGGATCTGCGCTGTTTTCGCCTATAGTGCTTAGCCGCGTGCCACCCCCCCTTTCTAGGAACGAAATGAGCAGCCTGAGCAAATTGCTGAGTGTCCTGGACCTGTTCGGTCCAGCGACGTTGAGGATCGACCCGGACACCATCGCCGAACGCATGGGCCTGTCGCGCGCCACGGCGTATCGCTACGTCAAGGATCTGTGCGACGCCGGCCTGCTGACCCGTGTGGATGCCGGCAGCTATGGCCTGGGGCCGCGTGTGATCGAACTGGACTGGATGATGCGCCAGTACGACCCTATCCTGCTGGCGGGGCGCGAGCTGATGCACGAGCTGTCGGCGCAGACTGGCCTGGCGGTGTTCGCCAGCGTTTTTTATGACGGGCGCATCATCAATACCTACATCGCCGAACCCACCGATACCTACCACTTCTCCTTCGGGCGCGGGCACCCGTTGCCGTTTTTTCGCGGGGCGCAATCCAAGGTATTGATCGCCTTTCAGAAGGGCCGACGCCTGCAACGCCTGTTCGACGAACACATGGCCGGCGACCCGGACAGCCCCTACGACTGGGCAAGCTTCGCCAAGGCCACGAAAAAGATCCGCAAGGATGGCTATTGCCTGACCCACGACGAACTCAACCTGGGCCTGACCGGCATCGCCGCGCCGATCATCCAGCCGGATATCGACGAGGTGATCGGCAGCCTGTCCGCCGTCGGCAGCACCCAGAGCTTCAAGTTGCTGCGCCAGGAAACCGTGATCGAAATGGTGATGGACACCACGCGGCGCATCGCCGAGAACATGCGCAATCACCCCCGCACCGCCGCGCCCTGAAACGCGACGGTGATGGCGGGTCAGAACGGTACGGCGACGGTCAGTTGGCTGTACAGGTTGGTGCCGTTGCCGACGGCCTGGTTGCCGCCGCTGGTGGCGTCTTCCTTGGGTTTGTAGAGGCCGATCAGCGGCGTGATGATCAAGTGCGGGTTGACCGCCCACTCGGCATACAGGTCCAGCTCCTGCGCATTGAGGTTCAGCGCATTGCTTTTGCGCACCGTGTCGAAGTCGAAGTACAGCGCGCCCAGCGTCAGGTTTTCCAGCGGCATGGCCTTGAGGCTCACATGCTGGATGCGCGTGTTGCTGTTGAACGGCCCGGCATAGTTGCCGGCCACTTCACCCTGCAACCAGGTGCCGTAGCCGGTGCTCAGGCCGGTGAACAGCGAATCCCACTTTTGTGAATAACGGGCATAGCGATAGGTGACCTTCGGCGTCCAGGCGACATCGGCGAAGGTGTAGCCGGCTTCGCCGTACCAGGCTTTTTCGGGCCCGCTGTCCTTGTCCTGCCAGGCATATTCGAACGCCAGGTTCACGTTCGGCAGGCCGGCGTCGCCTTCACCGCGCACACTGTAGACGTTCATGCCCTTGCGCTGGCGCTGAAAATCGCTGGCCCAGCGCTCGTTCACATCGATGCCATGCACCCAGGTCAACCCCAGGGTGCCGGGCTTGGTGGTGTAATCCAGCGTGCCGGCGGCCACTTCGCTTTCAGCCTGGGCGCGGTTGTCGGATTTAAGCCACAGCAGGCTGCCGTGCAGGCCGTCTTTGCCGCCCAGGCGCAGGAACGCGGTTTGATCGAAGGCATGCCGCGCGGCCAGGTAATACGCACCGCCACGGTTCATCGCGCCATCGGCCGGGCCCTTGCCCAGGTTCGGGCCGTCATCGTTGATCAAAAAGCCACTGCCGAGCTTGACCACCTGGCGCCCACCGGAAATCTCCACGCCGTCCTGGCCCAGGGCCGGAAACAGATCTCCGGAGCGCCACCCCAAGTAGGCGTCTTCGATCTTGGTGGTGCGTTCGCTGCCGAGGGTATTGCCGGCCGGGTCGCCATCGCCCCAGGTGGCGGAACTGACCAACGCAAAGGCGCCATAGGCAGTACCGTTACCGGCCAGGGACTGGTCGCCGCTCACGCCATACTTGATGAAGCCTTCGCGCCAGGTAGAACCGCCCGCCGTGCCGTCGTAGTTTTTGCGGCTGTTGAACATGCCGAATACGGCGGTCATGTCGGCGTTGAGATGACGGCTTTCATCGCTGTACAGCTCGTAGGCCTGGACCTGGCTGATGGCACCGAGCGACAAGGCGCAAGCCAATGTGCCGCCCAGCATTGAAGTGGATGGATACCGCATGATCGAAGCTCCTCAGGGTGCGCCTTTAAAGGCTGTCTTAGCTATTGGCATGAGAGCGGCGCAGCTTTGCTGCGCCAGGTGGGCAAGGCTTACTCGGCCGCGCGCTTATTGACGAACAGCAGCTGTTGACCGGTGAATTCGAGCAACCCTTCCAGGCCGAACTCGACGCCGAAACCAGACATTTTGCTGCCGCCGAACGGGGTATTGGGCTGGATGCGCGCGTGGCAGTTGACCCACGCCACACCGCTTTCCAAACGGCTGGCCAGCGCCTGGGCCTGCGCCACATCCGGGCCCCATACCGAGCCGCCCAAGCCCATGTCGCCGGCGTTGGCGCGGCTCAGTACGTCTTCGACGTCGCGGTAGGCGATCAGCGGCAAGACCGGCCCGAACTGCTCTTCATCGACCAGGCGCTGGCCGTCGGTCACATCGGCGACCAGCGTGGGCGGGTAAAAGAAGCCTGGGTGATCCAGGCGCGCGCCGCCGCACAACACGCGCGCGCCTTGGGCCCGCGCATCGTCGACCAATGCCTCGACCAGCTTGAGTTGATCCAGGTTCTGCACCGGGCCGAAGTTGACGCCGGGCTCCAAGCCATCGCCCACCACTTGGCGCCCCGCGATCAGCGTCAATGCATCGGCAAATGCCTGGTACTGGGATTCGTGGATATACAAACGCTTGAGCGCCGCGCAGGTCTGGCCCATGTTGAGAAACGCCGCCTGGAATATCTCCTCGGCCACCTCAACCGGCGTGCCGGGCAGGACGATGGCGGCGTCGTTGCCGCCCAGTTCCAGGGTGAGGCGCTTGAGGTTACTGGCGGCGCCGCGCATGACGCTCTGGCCGGTGGCGGTAGAACCGGTGAAGACGATTTTCTGGATACCCGGGTGCGACGTTATCGCACTGCCGAACCCCTGCTCGCCAGTCACGCAGTTGATCACCCCCTTGGGCACATGCCGCGCAATGATGTCGACCAGGCGCAGGGTACTCAGCGGCGTCAGGCTCGACGGTTTGCTGATCACGCAGTTACCGGCCCTCAGCGCCGGCATGATGTGCCACACGGCGATCATGAACGGCCAGTTCCACGGTGTGATGGAGGCCACCACCCCCAGGGGCTTGCGGTGCAGCTCGACGCGCTGGGTCGGGGTTTCTTCCACCAGCTCGACGTCGATCTGTTGCCCGGCGGCGTAGCGGGTCCAGGCGGCGCCCCCCATGACTTCGGAAAATGCCAGCTCCAGCGGTTTACCTTGCTCAAGCACGATCAGCCGGGCCAATGCGTCGGCATTTTGCTCAATATCATCGGCAATCGCCATGAGGCGCTCGCAACGCAGCGCATGGGTACTCAGGCGCCAGGTTTTGAACGCGGCCTGAGCGGCGTCTACCGCCGCGTCCAGTTGCGCCAGCGAACCGGCCGGGCACTGCGCGAAGGCTGTGCCGGTGGCTGGATTGATCACATCAAACTGCCCGTTTTCACCGGCAACCTGAACCCCGTTGATAAGCATTGTGTAGTGCTGCATGTGGACGCTTCCTTTAACGCAGACGAGCTTTGGCGTGCGACGCAAAATAAGTCGCAGTGGGTGTGTCGGAACGTGCTTTAGAGCTTGTGGCTACCCAGGGCCAGGAACCGCTGCGGCGCAACCTTGCGCAGGCGCGCGGCCAGGTAGATGCCGGCCAACAAGGCCGCCGGAATGACCGCACACAGGCTGTAGGACAACAGTTGGCTGGCACCGGTCAGCACATCGAAATGCACCACCGCCAACACCAGCACCATCAGCAAGGCCAGGCAGGAGAAAATCGGCAGGATGCGTCCACGCCAGATCCCGACTTTGAGCTCGGGATGCCGATGGAAGTACACGCACACCGCGACCGAGGTCATCGCCATCAGCAGGATCACGCACAGGGTGGCCAGGTTGGAGAACCAGGCGAACAGTTGCAGGATCGGGTCGGCGTCCATCGCCGCGAAAATCAGCACGACCACCGCGGCGATCAGGCTTTGCAACGCCGAGCCCATGTGTGGGCTCTGGTGCACACGGTGGGTGGTGCCCAGCAGGCTGTGCAGCAAGCCGTCACGCCCGATGGCGTAGAAGTAACGCGCCGCGGCGTTATGAAACGCGAGCAGCCCGGCGTAGATGCTGACCATGAACAGCACGCGGATAACCTGGGTCAGGTGCGGCCCGACAAAGTGGTCGGACATGCCGTAGATAAACGTGGTCGGGTCCTGCAGGGCTTGCAGCATCGGCACGATCTTGTCCGCGCCCACGCCCACCACCATCGCCCACACCGACAGCGCATAAAACCCGCCGATCAGCAGCACCGAGCTGTAGGTTGCGATTGGAATCGTGCGCTGCGGGTCTTTCGCCTCTTCACCATAAATGGTGGTGGCCTCAAAGCCGATGAAGGCGGCAAAGCAGAACAGCAGGCCGATTGACGGCGTGCCGCTGAACACGTGCTGGCTGCTGAAGGAATCAAGGTTGACCCCGCTGTCGCCACCGGTCTTGAGAATGGCGAAATCCAGGGTGAGGATCGCCAGGTATTCAGCGATCACCACCACCGACAACACCCGCGCCGACAGGTCGATCTTGCGGTAGCCGAGAATCGCAATGCTGACCATCGCCAGCAGCGAATAGGACCACCAGGGCAACACCAGGCCGAAGACACTCTCCATGGTGCCGCTGACCACACCGCCGAACATGCCGTACAGGGCGATCTGCAAAATGTTGTAGGCGAACATCGCCAGCACCGCCGCCGAGCCGCCGGCCAGGCCGCCCAGGCCACGCGAGGTGAAGGCGTAGAAACCACCGGCGTTGGTGACGTGCCGCGCCATGGTGGTGTAACCCACCGAAAACGCCATCAGCACCGCCAGGGCCAGCAACAGCAACGCCGGGGTGCCGGCGCCGTTCCCTAGCATGATGCCGATCGGGAATCCGCCGGCAATCACACTGAGCGGACTCGCCGCCGAAATCACAAAAAAGATGATGAAGCCGACACCCAGGGCGCCACGCTTGAGCTCCGTAGAGCCATTGACCGGCATAGTTACACTCATGTTATTGACCTTATTGTATGAGGCAGTCGCTGTGGGGTGGCGCCGACTCAGGCTCTATCGGTGCCGGGTAGCGCTTTTATTCTTGAGGTTGCACGCTGGATTCGATCCTATGCCCGCCTACGGAACCCTCGCTATCCCAAATCGGTAACATCGCCGCCAGCGCCCCAAAACAGGTCACCCGCCGCGACACTCCACGCCGATTTGGGATAGTCGCGCGCAGCTGCTGGCCTGCATGCTAGGTTCAGGCCCCCTCTGCCCGGCTGTCGGCCAGTGGCACCAACCGCCAGTCGGCCCGTGGCAAACGCCTGTGCGCAAAACGCGGCGCCGGCCGATGCACTGACAAACCAATAAGAAATCGGTGGCCCAGGCCAACCGATGATCGTTCAACACGCTGTTCACCCGTGAGATAGCCCAATGTTCGACACCCTCTCCATTCGCTTGAAAATCGTGCTGCTCTCGGGCTTGTGCCTGCTGGGCGTGATCAGCCTGATCGTCGGCATGAACCTCTACCAGAGTAGCCAGAACAACCGGTTGATCAGCACCTCAAGCAGCCGGATGCTCACGGACAGTGGCGAGAACCTGCTGCAGGCCAAGGCCGCCGAGCAGGCCAGCAACCTGCAACAGGTGTTCGGCAGCAGCCTGCAGACCATCAGCGCCTTTGCCGACCAGGCGAGCCACCTGCGCGACATGGCCGCCCAGCGCGGGTTGGCCGCCACGACCTTGCGTGAAGAACTCAACCAGGCGCTCAAGACCACGTTCGACCACAACCCGCAGGTACTGGGGCTTTGGCTGGTCTACGAACCGAATGCGCTGGACGGCAGGGACGCCGAATTCGCCAACGACGCCGCACGTGCCTCCAACGAAAACGGACGCTTTGCCAGCGCCTGGAACCGGGGCGCCGGCCAACCGATGAATATCCTGATACCCGAAGCCGATTTGCAGAAAACCGAACTGAGCATCAGCGGCACGCCTTACAACAGTTGGTACACCTGCCCGCGAGACACCGGGCGTACCTGCCTGATGGCGCCCTACGCCGACACGCAGGCCGGGCAGGTGCAACTGATGACCACCTTGTCCATGCCCTTGATCGTGGATGGCAAGGTGGTCGGCACGCTCGGCGTGGACCTTGCGCTCGGCGCCCTGCAAGCGGCCGCGAGCGATGCCCAGCGCGCACTGTTCAACGGTTCGGGGCGCATGCTGATTGTGTCCGACAGCGGGGTGCTTGCCGCCTACAGCAGCGACGCCAGCCAGATCGGCAAACCCATCAGCGCGCCGTTGGCGCAGGAAGGCCAGGCGGTGCTCAGCGCCCTGGCGCAAAAGCCGGTCGTGATGGCCCAGGATCAATCGATTCGCGCGGTCTACCCTGTCGCGCCGATCCTGCAGGCGGCGCCCTGGGGCGTGGTCATTGACCTGCCCAGGGAGGTCTTGCTGGCCGACTCGGTGAAACTGCAAGCCTTGCTTGACCAGACCCAGACCCGCGACACCCTGGAGTCGCTGCTGGTGGCCATCGGCGCCGGGCTGCTGGGCCTGCTGTTGATCGGGTTCACCGCCTCCGGCGTGACGCGCCCGATCAACAGCGTCGCGCAGATGCTCAAGGCGATTGCCAGCGGCGACGGCGACCTGACTCAACGGCTCAATTACCGCAAAAAGGACGAACTGGGCGAACTGGTGCAGTGGTTCAACCGCTTTCTCGACAAGCTGCAACCCACCATTGCGCAGATCAAGCAGAGCATCACCGATGCACGCGGCACCGCCGACCAGTCTTCGGAAATCGCACGGCAGACCAGTGAAGGCATGCAGGTGCAGTTTCGCGAGATCGACCAGTTGGCAACCGCCTCCAACGAAATGAGCGCCACGGCGCATGAAGTCGCCAGCAGCGCGTCGAACGCCGCCCAGGCGGCCCGGGGTGCCGACCAGGCGTCCAAAGACGGCATTACCCTGATCGAACGCAGTACCCACGACATCAACGCCCTGGCCAATGAAGTCAGCAAGGCCGTGACCGAAGTCGAGGCGCTGGCGGTCAACAGCGAGCAGATCGGCTCGGTGCTGGAGGTGATCCGCAGCATTGCCGAACAAACCAACCTGCTGGCACTCAACGCCGCAATCGAGGCCGCACGCGCCGGAGAAAGCGGGCGCGGTTTTGCGGTGGTGGCCGATGAAGTGCGCAACCTGGCCAAGCGCACCCAGGATTCGGTGGAGGAAATCCGCCTGGTGATCGAACGCATCCAGACCGGCACGCGTGGCGTGGTGGCCACCATGCATTCAAGCCATGCACAGGCCCAGAGCAATGCCAGGCAGATTCACCAGGCCGTGCAAGCGCTTGGCAAAATCAGCGAGGCGGTGACGGTCATCAGCGATATGAACCTGCAGATCGCCAGCGCGGCGGAGGAACAAAGTGCGGTGGCCGAGGAGGTCAATCGCAATGTCTCGACTATTCGCGGGGTGACCGAAACGCTGACCGAACAGGCGGCCGAATCGGCGCAGGTCAGCAGCCAGCTCAATGCGCGGGCCAATCATCAAATGCAGTTGATGGACCAGTTCCGCGCCTAGGCGGCGGCCGGTATCGCTACAGCGGCGCCAGGCCATTGATGCGCCATGGCGGGCGGGTGTTCAGGCGCGCGCGCAGGCAGGGATGGCGGCACGCGCGGTTTGCGAGGGCAACTCGGCGAACAGGGCGTGGTACTCCTCGGCAAAATGGCTGAGGTGATAGAAGCCCCATTGGGCGGCGGCATCGCCGACCGAGAGACGGGACGCCGCGGTCGACATCAAGGCGCGGCGCACACCGTTGAGCCGCACCGAGCGCAGGTAGTTCAGCGGCGTCGTCTCGGCCACCGCGCGAAAGCTGTTCTGCACGGTGCGGCGACTCACCTGGAGGCGCTCGCACAGTTCGTTCACGCTGGGCACGTTGAGCATCTCGGCCGTGGTCAGCCGGTGGCATTTCTCGACAATGAAGCTGCGCGTGGAGCTCGGGCTGCGCTGCTGTTTGTCACAGGCCGGGTCGGTGAGCAGCTGCATCAGTTCATCGAGCAGGGCCTGCTCAAGCCTGGGCTCACACGCGCTGTCGGGCGCCTGGTCGGTCACCGCCAGGGACAGCATCGCCAGCAATCGCCCTCGGGCCTGGGCAAAGCGCTGCGCGCAGACCCGGATCACCGGCTGACGCAACAACCGACCGATCTCCCCGGCCGACGCCGTGTGCGTCAACGCCTGCTCGAACCATTCGCGCTCGAACGTGACGGACAACAGCTCCATGCCCATCGGCATATGGAACATGAACTCCTCGCCGCCGTGCAGGAAAAACAGGCTGCTGTCGTCCACCTCGCGGCCCTGCATGCGCGTCGAGCCCGGCACGCTGATCGGCACGGCGAAGCACATCTTGCCGCGCGGCGCCACGCCGTGCTGCACCACGCGTTGGTTGATCTGCTCGCGGAACACGTGGCAACGCGCCGTCGTCAGTTGCATCAAAGAACTTTCGGCCTGGCCGGCGGTTAACTGGCTGTAGTCCTGGCTCCATTCCTGGACAGTGGCCGCATGCACATGGATATCGCGAAAGTGGCTCACATGATGGTTTTGCATGATGGGTGAAAACCTCTGCCGATAGTGTTGTTTCCAGCCTGCCGTGTTTTGCGATAGTCCCACATAGGTCACGCATTGCAAATTCTTTGTATCTGCCGCCATGCATCGGCAACGGCGCAGCTCATGCGCGTCGATTTGCCGATTCGGGCTAACGGTCAAGGCCCTGTCATGAGAATGATCGGCTCACTGAAAACCGTCAGCCAGAGAGTTCGTCATGAGTGAGTCCAAATTAGAAGCCCTGCATTTTGCGGATGCGCCGCGAATGATTTCCACAACCCTGCCCGGCCCCATGACCCGCGAGGCGCTGGCATTGTCGGCACGCACCGAGTCGATGGCGCGCGGCGGCGGGCGCATGCCGATCGCCATGGACCGCGCGTTCGGCGCGACCTTCAAGGACCCCGACGGCAACACCTACATCGACCTGTCGGCGGGCGTGGGCGTCAGCAGCGTCGGGCGCTGCCACCCCAAGGTGGTGCAGGCCATCCGCGATCAATCCGAAGTGCTGATGCACGCCCTGGAAATCAACAGCACCCGCCGCACCGCACTGGCGGCCAAGCTTTCGGAGATCGCGCCCGAGGGCCTGCGCGGTGACTGCATCACGTTCTTCACACAAAGCGGCAGCGACGCGCTGGAGGCGGCGGTCAAGTTCGCCAAACGCATCACCGGGCGTCACCAGATCCTGGCCTTCCACGGCGGCTACCATGGTGTGTGGAATGCCTCCGGCGCGCTCACCACCGGCACGGCCTACCGCAAGGGCTACGGCCCGATGATGGGTGGCGTGATCCATGCGCCCTACCCCTACGCCTATCGCTTTCCCTTCGACACCTCGCACGCAAGCGCCGAGCAGATCGCCGGCGACTACGTGGATTACCTGCTCAACAGCCCCTACACCGCCGCCGATGATGTGGCCGCCGTGATCGTCGAACCGGTACAGGGCGAAGGCGGCTACGTGCCGCCCTCGCCGCAGTTCCTGCAACTGCTGCGCAAAGCCTGCGACCGCGCCGGCGCGCTGCTGATTGTCGATGAAGTGCAATCCGGCGCGGGGCGCACCGGCAAGATGTGGGCGGTGGAGCATTCCGGCGTGAAGCCCGACATGCTCACCTTCGGCAAGGGTATCGGCAGCGACCTGCCGATGGCCGGACTGATCATGCGCTCGGACCTGGCGGCCGCGATTCCCGACGGGTCGATGCCCAATACCTTCGCCGCCAACTCGTTGTCGGCAGCCGTGGCGCTGACCAACATCAGCATCCTGCAAGACCCGGAACTCGGCCTGCTGGAGCGCGCCCACACCCTGGGGCTGGAAGCGCAGGCACACATCCGCGCATTCAACAGCCCGCTGGTGGGTGAAGTGCGCGGTCGCGGCCTGATGATTGGTATCGAGCTGGTCGAAGACGCCGCCACCAAGACCCCGCTGGCGGGCGAAAAGATCGGCCGGCTCATGGGCTACCTGATGAATCACGGCGTGCTGATGATCCCGTGCGGCCGCTACGGCAACGTCATGCGTGTGATGCCCTCGCTGACGATCCCGCGCGCAATGTTCTTCAAGGCGCTGGACGTATTCGGCGACGCCCTGGCCTCCCTTGAGGCATGAGGTATATGCCCCCTGCTCATCACCCCCGGACACTCACATGAATCAGCACCTGAACCACTTCATCCAAGGCGCGTCGTGCGAAGCCAGCGACAGTGGTCGCATCCCGCTCATCAACCCCGTGACCGAACAGATCTACGGCAGCTGCGCCAGCGGCACCGTCGACGACGTGGCCCGCGCCGTGGCTGCGGCACGCGTCCAGCTTGAAGGCGGTGATTGGAGCCGGCTTGACGGCGCCCAGCGCGGTCGGCTGCTGTCGAAACTGGCGGACCTGGTGGAACGTGACAGCCAATTGCTGGCCGACATGGACGCCGACGCCATCGGCCGTTCGCCACTCGAACCACGCCGGATGGACCTGCCCAACGCCATCGCCAACCTGCGCGCCGCCGCCGGCTGGGCCAACCAGTTGGAGGGCCGCACCATTCCCACCGGCGGCTACTTCGGCAGCAAGACCCTCTCGTACACCGTGCGCGAACCGGTGGGCGTGGTCGGCGCCATCGTGCCGTGGAACTCACCGCTGATGATCACGGTGTGGAAGCTCGCCGCCTTGCTGGCGGCGGGCTGCACGGTGGTGGTCAAACCCTCGGAAGAGACCCCGCAGTCGGCCCTGCACCTGGCGGTGCTGGCGCAGCAAGCGGGCTTTCCGGACGGGGTGATCAACGTGGTCACCGGCTACGGCGCGCAAGTGGGCCGCGCCTTATGCGAGCACCCACACGTCGCCAAGATCAGCTTCACTGGCAGCCCCGAGGCCGGGCGCGAGATCCAGCGCACCGCCGGTGTGCTGTTCAAGCGAGTGGCGCTGGAGCTGGGCGGCAAGAGCCCGCAGATCGTGTTCGACGACGCGCCATTCGATGACGCGCTGTTCGGCTGCACCCTGGGCCTGTTCGTCAACCAGGGGCAGATCTGCGCCTCCGGTTCGCGCATCCTGGTGCAGCGCAGCCTGGCCGAACGCTTCGCTGCCGCGCTGGCCGATGCCGCGCGCGCGGTCAAGGTGGGTGACCCACGCGAGCCCGAGGTGCAGATGGGGCCGGTGGCCAAGAAAGCGCAGTTCGACCGCGTCAACCGCTACATTCAGTTGGGCATCGATCAAGGCGCGACGCTGTTGGCCGGCGGGGTCTCCCCTCCTGGGCAAGGCTGGTTCGTGCGACCGACGATCTTCGCCGACGCGCGCAACGACATGGCCATCGCCCAGGACGAAATCTTCGGGCCCGTCGGTACGGTGATCACGTTCGACAGCGAAGAAGAGGCCGTGGCACTGGCCAACGACTCCGCCTACGGCCTGGCGGCCACGGTCTGGACCACCGACCTGGCGCGCGCGCACCGCGTGGCCGCGCAGGTCAAGGCCGGCGCCATCGGCGTCAACTGCTGGAGCCCGCTGGACGCCAACCTGCCATGGGGCGGCGTCAAGGCCAGTGGTCTTGGTCGTGAAGGCGGGTTGAGCGGCGCGCTGGCCTATACCGAGGAAAAAGTCATTACCGTGCTGCTGCCCGACTGACCCTATACCGCCCCAGCCACTCTGCGGCCCTGTGCCCGCGGGGTGGCCACCCAACCGTGCATTCCTCACGCCGTTGAGGATCAATGGAGAGCCCACGATGAACCCAATAGATCAACCGACAATAGATCGGTATCCGACCTCCCTGCGCGCATTGCACTGGGTACGTGCCGTGCTCGTCCTGGGCCTGCTCTGGGCAGGCTGGCACATGACCGGCCTGAATGATGAAGTGGCGAGCAAATACGAGTTCTATTACCCCTGGCACAAGTCCTTCGGCGTGCTCACGTTTTTGCTGATACTCACCCAGATCGTCCTGCGCTGGCGGGCGCCGAGCATTCCCCAACCACTGGAAACACTGGCCCCGTACGAACGGGTGTTGTCCAGGCTCACACAACGTGTGATGTATGCGCTGTTGGTGATCGTGCCGCTGATGGGCTACTCCATGTCGAGTACATACACCATGAGTGACGGGGTGTTCTTTTTCGGCGTGAACCTGCCGGAGCTGCTGGCCAAGAACGACGATTGGTTTGTCGTCTTCCAATGGCTGCACAAAGTGCTCGCCTACACCCTGCTAGGGCTGATCACGCTGCATGTGGTGGGCGCCCTCAAGCACCGCTTTTACGACCCAGACCCTCGCAACGATGTGCTGCGCCGCATGCTCTGATCGGCACGCCTATTGCGTTCGCGAACTCGAGGGAGCCGGACGCAAGCATGCCGGTGTACCGCTTTGAATCGCCGGCATTGGCACCCGCACGTCTTGATCATCGACGCGCATCAAGCGACTCAGCTGAGCGCTGCATCGATTACCGCGCACGTCCAAGGTGACTTCGTATTCAGCGTAGGCTTGTGGGGTTAAATCGAGTTGCAGACCGCACGACCAGTTGTATCCGTCGGTGCTGAGAAAGATATAACCCGGGATGCGCGGCCTGACCTTGATTTCCAGAAAGCCTCGGGCTTTGGCCGGTGGCGCAATGATCATGTCTGCACGGCGTGGGGTGTCAGGCACGTATAGGGTGTTGAGCTCGCCCGTCGCACCCTCGCAGCGCTGGTCGTCAAGGTAATAGAGTTTTGCGTTAGAGGTATTGGCAACGAATCGCAGTTTCGCCGCGTCGGGCTCTACGGCGTCAACGTACGTGTTCCTGGCTGCACACCCAGCCAGCAACGTGGAAAACAACGCGGCGACGCCAATGGCGGCGGTGAGCCGAAGCGAAAAAAACGGCATGGGTTTCATCCTTGAGGCGCTAAAGCGAACGCGTGATGCTACGGAAGGGCATTAGCGCTGTCCACTTAAGCTATCAAGGCCGCAGGCGCAGGCATTGCAGCAAAGGACTACAAACCAAACGGAAACGGCCGACTGGAACGCGTACAAAAAAAGACTTCTTACTAAACG
Organism: Pseudomonas sp. S3_A03; assembly: GCF_054668275.1. NCBI lineage: Bacteria > Pseudomonadati > Pseudomonadota > Gammaproteobacteria > Pseudomonadales > Pseudomonadaceae > Pseudomonas > Pseudomonas sp. S3_A03. The sequence continues at coordinate 340,814 of NZ_CP162753.1, read as the reverse complement.
CCCACCCCCCAACAGGTGGGCCGATAACAATAAAAAAGAGGTCTGTGCCATGAACGTATCCACGAGTCCCGTGCGCGTCGCCGTTGTGCAATTCGATCCGCAAGTCGGTACGCAAAACCGCCCCGCCAACCTGAACACCAGCCTGAGCGTGGCCCTGGAAGCGGTGAATAACGGCGCCAATCTGATTGTGCTGCCGGAGCTGGCCAATACCGGTTACCTGTCCTCGTTGCTGGGGGTGCTGGTGTGGCGTCAGCAATGGCGCAAACGGGGCTGGTACCCGACCTATGTGCCCTTGGTGTCGGTGGTACCTGCGGTGGTATTGGCCTATGGCGGCAGCATGACGGTGATTGTGAGCAGTGCGCTGCTGGGGGCACTGGTTGCTCCGCCGCTGGCGTGCTCGATTGCCGGACGGCTGCCGAGTTATCTGCATCCGTATATTGGGAATGTACTGTCGATGGCGATCAGCACGGTGTTGATCGTGCCAACCATCGGCTATTGGCTCGCCCAGTGACCCGCTGACGGGCTCGCCCGTTTTCACCTCCGCCGGCCGCGTGCGCTGCCCTGTTTGAGTGGCAGCGCATCCAGGCCGGTATCACCGGCTCATTTACCCCCCGTCACATCCAGGAACGTCCCGGTGACGAATGACGCCTCGGCGCCGGCCAGCCATAAAATGGCCTGTGCCACTTCCTCCGGTTGGCCACCCCGCCCCATGGGGATCGAGTCCTTGACGCGATCGACCCGCCCCGGCTCGCCGCCGCTGGCATGCATGTCGGTATAGATGTGCCCAGGGCGAACACCGTTGACGCGTATCCCCTCCCGGGCCACCTCCTTGGCCAAGCCTATGGTAAATGTCTCCAAGGCGCCCTTTGATGCCGCATAGTCGATGTATTCATTGGGGCTGCCGAGGCGCGCCGAGGCCGAAGACACATTGATCACCACGCCGCCCGGGCCGTTGTGGCGGTAAGACATGCGCTTCACCGCCTGCTGGGCACAGAGTATCGGCCCAATGGAGTTGACCGCGAATATGCGCTGCATCCGCTCGAAGCCCAGGTCCTCCAGGCGTGACTGCTTCTCCAGCATCCCGGCGTTGTTGACCAGTACGTCGATGCGCCCGAACGAGCGGTCGATGGCGGCAAACAAATCGGCCACCTGTCGAGGGTCCGCACTGTCGGCGCGGACGGCCAATGCCCTGCGCCCCATTGCTTCGACCTGCGCCGCCACCGCCAACGCCGCCGGCTCGTTGGCAACATAGCTGATCGCCACGTCATAGCCCTTTGCGGCGGCCAGCCGGGCGGTCGCCGCCCCCACTCCGCGCCCTCCCCCGGTGATAAGCATCAGCGGAGCCCGCAAGACATTAACCATGGAAAATCCCCCAGAGCAGTGGGCTGCATCAGCCGATGATGATGGCGCCGCTGACGATCACGACGCACGCCAGGATCCGGCGAACAGTGAGCGTCTCGCCGAGAAACAGGTAACCGATCAGCAGCGCAAACAGCACGCTGGTTTCGCGCAATGCCGATACCGCGCCCAACGGCGCCTCGTTCATGGCGTAGATCACCACGCCATAGGCGAGCAGCGAGACCAGCCCGCCGACCACGGCGGTCACGGTGCCGGGCCGTACGGAAAACAGGCTGCGGGCGTCGCGCAGGCCGATGTACACCAATGGCATCAGCACGCCCCACAACGCGCACATCCACACCGTGTACGCCAGCGGCGCGCCGGAAAGCCTGGCCCCCATGCCATCGACGACGCTGTAGGCCGCGATAAAGCAGCCCGTGCCCAGCGCATACGGCAAACTGGGCACCGACAGGCTGCGCCCCCTGAAGGCCAGCGAAATAATCCCGCCTGACACCAGGGCAATCCCGAGCAACTGGCCAGGAGCGATGCTTTCCCCGGCAAAGGCCGCCGCCCCCAGAGTGACCAGCACTGGCGAGGACCCACGCGAAATCGGATAGACCTGCCCCAAATCGCCGACCCGGTAACTGCGCACCAGGAACAGGTTGTAGCCCACATGCAACAACCCCGAAAGCAGCGCATAGCCCCAGCTTTCAGGCGCGGGGGGCGCCATGAATGCGGCGGCGACCACACAGGCAATGGCGATGGCGATGCACATCACCGTCATCGACCACAGCCGATCGGCACCGCCGCGCAGCAACGCATTCCAACTGGCATGCAGGAGCGCGGCAAACAGAACGAGGACAACGAGATGGATAGGCATGCGCCATCTTAGGCAACCCGGCCCCCGGACAACAGAGAAGTCTCCTCATCGCAGCATGAATAGATGCTCATGCATCATTCATCCGCCCGCCGCACTTTCAGCGCCTCGCCGATCAACCATTGGCGAAAGCTGACCACGTGCGGCTGCGACTCCAGGCCCTTGGGGCACACAAAATAGTAGGCAAGCGGCGATGGGAACGGCACATCGAACAGTCGCACCAGACGGCCATCGCTGATTTCGTTCTCGACATGCCCGCTGCGCACCAACGCGACGCCCTGGCCGAGCAAGGCGGCCTCGACCGTCATGTTGGTATCGCCGAACCTGACGCTCTCCTTGAGCGGCGAAAACACCAGCCCGACCGCTTGAAACCACACCTCCCATTTCGGCACCAGCTCGGCGCCATCCCGGGTCAGCAGCGGAAACTGCAACAGTTCGGCGGGGCTGCAGGGTGTGCCGAGGCGCTGCAGCAGTTCGGGACTGGCCACGGGAAATACCTGCTCGCCGAACAGAAACTGCGCATGCAGGCCAGGGTAATTGCCCTTGCCGAGCCGGATCGCGACATCTGCCTGGGCATCGGAGAAGTGGATGATTTTGTCGGTGGTGTCCAGCGAGACCAACAGTTCGGGGTGTTGGCGAGAGAGACTCGGCAAGCGAGGCAGCAGCCATTTCAACGCGAACGAATAGGTGGTGCTGACGCTCAGCCGCACCCGGCCTTTTTGCTCGCGCAGGTCAGCCAACGTCGCTTCCAGGCTCATGAAAAACTCGCGCACGATAGGCGCCAGCGTGGCCCCCGCTGCCGTGAGGCGTAACGCCTTGCCCCGTTCAAACAACTGCAACCCCCACAGCGCCTCAAGGTGCTTGAGCTGGTGGCTGACCGCGCTCTGGGTCACATGCAGCTCCTGGGCGGCAGCCGTAAAGGTCGGGTGCCGGGTGGCGACTTCAAAGGCGCGCAGTGTCGCGGTCGGCGGCAGGTCTTTCATGGGTAGGGCATCCGGCGAGTGGTAAGGGCAATTGCACACATGAGCATTGGCTCATAGTAGAGCAGATCCGTCACCTATCGCCGTTGGCGAGAGACGCGCACCGCCGGCAGGCACCGGTTTGTTTTAGGGGACACGGGGATGAGCAGCGTTGGCGTATTGCTCCAGCAGCCAGGCCAAGTCCTGGTAACAGATCGCCAAATCAGGCGCCCCAACCCTTCTCATCGACCTTGCTGTGCGGCGCGCCTGCGCGGCGCTGATCGCCGGGTCGTAAGCATATCGAGCCATCCGCCGAGCGCCGGTTTGCGCGCATTGGGCCACCGGCGATCCAGGGGCAATGCCGCTCGCTTCACGCTGTAGCCGGCTCAATTGCTTACTCAGTTGCAGCGACAGGTAGCCCGCCTGGTCATCGTGCTGGTGATCGGCGCCCAGCACTGTTGTGAGCGCGACGATCCGGTGGTGTTGTGTGGCTTGCCATCTAGAGTGATCGACAGCACCCGCCTGGCGAAGTAGCCGACGGGTGTCCTGATGGAGCGAACGCCTCAATGCCTGAATATGTTTAGCCGGGTCCTTGGGCAATATCTGGAACGCCAACAGGCAGATAAGCATGGCCGCGAACCAGGCCAGCGACTGGTTCGCGAAACCGGCGAAATCATAGAGGGCGGTATCACCGGTACTCACCAAGGTGTTAAACCCGATCAGGTAGGCAACGCCTTGCAGGGCGCTGCGTGGTTGGCTCGTCGCGTGAATCCCGAACGACCAGAACATCGCCAATAGCAAAAATAACAGCGGGAACCCGTTGATCTGCGGCATCAGCAGGAACTTGCACAGCGCTGCCGCCAAAACCGCATAGAGCGTGCCGCGTATAAAGCTGGCAATGCCTTGGGCGGGTGCGGGCGCCGTTGCCAACAGCGTGCAGCACGGGCCAAGGACCGCCAGCAGTGTGGGCCCTTGATCCCAGCCGCTGATATACCAGACCCCACCGGCGGCCAGCGTGGCGAGCAGCGCCCGGATGCCGTTTCGCGCCGCATCGGCGTAGTTGCGGTGATAGCCCACGGCGCGCACCCGCTGTGGGCGCGCGTGATCGAGGCTGGAGAAATTCAGCAGGGCCTCGCTCAGGTCCGTCAATTGCTCGTACAGGCGTTCACCGGGCAAGCGTGAATCAGGGGTTGAGTCAGCCAGAGCCTGCGCCAAGCCACGCAGTTGCCCCACCGTATCGGCCGCGGCCAGAAAGTCGCAGCGGGGGTCGAGCATCCGCTCACTCAACTGTTGTAGCGCGGTGCTTATTTGAGCCCGCGACGTGAGGTCGATGCCGGGGTATGGGTCGCCCGCCTGCACGTCGAGCACAGCGGAGCGCAGATGCGCCAGGCCTGCCTGAATCGCCAACTGCCGGGAGCGAATCAGCGACGACTCGCCCCGTGCGAGCCCCAGTTGGTCGTCCACCTTGCCAATCTGCATCGCGAGCGAGCGACCTTGCTTTGCCCGTTCCGCAGGCTGCTCGCCAGACAGTCTCGCGGCAATCAGCCGGGCACTGCGGGCACAGACGTCGACCAGCGAGCGTCGAACTGCATGCTCCATCGTTTTGGCGCTGAACAGCGTGACGACCAGGCTCAGGCTCAGCACCCCTAACGCCACCGCCGTGCCACGGGTGATGATGTGGTCGAACCCCTGCTCAGGCGCGACGATGGCCGGGCCCAACGCCAGGCACACCGTATAGCCCGCCACCACGGCCGCCGTGGCCTGGTAATGGCGCAAGACGGTCATTGCCCCCACACACAGGCCCAGCCACAGGCCGATGCCGAGGATGAACAACAACATCTGTTGCGCGAACAACCCTGTCAGCAGCAAGGCCGCGACCAGGCCGATCAGGGTGCCGAGCATCCGGTGGACGCCCTTGCCACGAACCGCCCCCTGGATCGGCTGTACCAGCAGCAGCACGGTGGATGCGCCCGAGAACGGCGAGTCCAGATGCAGCTGGAAGCCGAGCCACAGCGCCAGACCCGCCGCCACGATACTGCGCAGCACGTAAAAAAAGGTGGCGGGCGTCCAGGGCCGGGGGATCGCCGCGAAAAGGCGTGTCGCCATACGCGTCATCACATGAAGGCCTGTAACCATTGCGTGAGCCGCCAGCGCGGCGCGGCGTTGGGCTGTGTCACTTCGACACTGGCGGTCATGCCGGCCGCCAACTCAACGCCGTCCGGTACGTTGTCCAACTCGATGCGCACGGGTACACGCTGTGCCAACCGAATCCAACTGAAGGTAGGGCTCACCGTGGGCAAACCGCTGTCGTTGCGCAGTTCATTGGCGTCGGCGATCCCCCGGCCCATGCTTGCCACATGCCCTTGCAACAGTGCGGCAAACCCCATGAGTTTGATTGACACCGGCGCGCCGATGCGCACGCCCGGCAGCTTGGTCTCCTCAAAATATCCGGTGACCCAGAAACTATGGCCATCGACCACGAACAGGTTGGTAGTGCCGGCCTGCGCATAGTCACCAGGCTGCAGCCGCAGTTGAGTGACGTAGCCGTCTACCGGCGAACGCACCGTCGTGTGGTCCAGGTCGAGCTGCGCCTGGGCTAACTGGCTTGCCGCAGCGTCCAGGCGCGCCTGGGCCACCGCCAAGTCACGCGCCGCATTGTCAATTTCTTCCCGGGCGATGGCGTCGGCCAACTGGGCTCGGCGCTTGAATTGCGCACTGCGCTGATCGAACACACTGCGTGCCTCTGCGAACTCCGCCGTGCGCAGCTGCACCGCCAGCCGATAGGCGCGCGCATCGATGCGATAGAGTAAATCGCCCTTTGCCACCCATTGGTTGTCACTGGCCGACAACCGATCGATCTGGCCGGAAACCTGCGGCGCAATACGGATAACCTGCGCGCTCACCCGCCCGTCCCGCGTCCAGGGCGCCAACACATACGCCCGCCAGAGTTGCAGGCAGAACACCACAGCCAGCAAGCCAAGCGCCAGCGTGGCGGCAGGTTTGAGAATTTTGACGATAACCATGGCCGACCTCGCTCAGCAGTTGACGACCATCGCCGACACGACGATGAGTGAGATAAAAAAACGCGCCAGCGCCGGGTGCCACGCCGCGTCCAGCCAGCGACGGCTCAGGCGGTCGATAAGCGTGTAGACCAGCACCGATACGCCCAGGTAGATCAACAAGGGCGGAAAATAGAGGTTGGCAATGGAGATTTCGCTGAGCATGGCAAGCACCGGATTCGCAGGCTTCTGACATTCGCCCGCATCCAGAAGGGGCTTGCCGGGGATGCTAAGTGATTAGCATCGCTGCCGATATTGAGTAGACTGCCAAAATATAATCAAATCCAGACACGCTTCGATTGCACGCCATGGCCCAGATCCAGCCCTTACCCACCGATCAGCTCGAGTACGACAACCTTGCGCAACCTGCCGTAGCGCTGACGCTCGAAACCCAGCGCAACGACAGTGAGTCCGCCGTACATACGCACCGCAAGGGCCAACTGGTAGTCGCCTATGGCGGCGGCATTGTGTGTACGGGAGAAGATGGCGTGTGGATGGTTCCGTCAGGGTTCGGCGTGTGGATACCGGGGGCGTCGCTCATAGCAACCGTGTCACGGCCAACGGCCAAGTCTGTTTTTTGTTCGTGGAACCCGGCGCCGCGTCACTGCCGGATCGCTGCCGCACGCTGGCGCTGTCACCGCTGCTACTGGAGCTCATCCGCCACTTGAGCGGCCAGGCCCAGGACTACCCGCCCCACTCTCGCACCGCACGCTTGGCCAGCGTGTTGCTCGAAGAACTTGAACTGGCCCCCACTGAACAGCTCTACCTGCCGTTGCCCGCCTCTACCCCGCTGCGCACCATCGCCCGGGCGCTGGCGCAAGCCCCCTCCGACCGCGCCACCATGGCGAGTTGGGCACAGCAAGTGGCCATGAGTGAACGCTCACTGGCCCGCCTGGTAAAAAGCGAGACCGGCCTGACCTTCGGCCAATGGCGCAAGCAATGGCAGATCATTGTCGCGTTGCAAAGCCTGGCCGAGGGGCTGTCGGTGCAGAGCACCGCTGAAACGCTGGGCTACGAGTCTGTCAGCTCGTTCATCAGCATGTTTAGAAAAACACTGGGCACGTCGCCGGCGCGTTATGTGCGCAATACCCGGCTACGGCAGTGAGCCGGTGTGCATCGATACCGCGGCCACTTTGCAGTCGCCGGGCTTCAGAGGTCAGCTACATTGCATTAAGATGCGCCAGCCAACGCTATTCAGAACCGCGGATTTCAGCCGATATCAAAAGCAATCGGAATTCCTGACCCCGCTGGGGGCTTTCGCAGGTTTGGCACACAAAAGAACTGCAGCGGATGCAAACATATAATTAATAAGGGACACCATGCTGTCGGAAAAACACAACACACTGTTCATTCACATACCCAAGTGCGGCGGAACATCAGTCGAGTCGGCCATCTGGGAAGAACATGAGAAGACTGAAGAAAACCTTTGGATGGGATTTCTTGATCAGTACCACAACAAGTTCCAGACCGGAGGTTTGCAACACCTGAAAGCGATGCAAATCAGGCAGCAGATTGGCCGCGAAAAATTCGACAATCTATTCAAATTCTCAATCGTCCGAAATCCATTCGCTCGAAGTGTTTCGCAATATCTATACATGTCCTCCAGGGCTGACTTGCGAGACTACATAGGCATGGAGGCAGGCGATAGTTTCTTGACGTACCTGCATAAAATCCAAAGAAGAAGCCACGTCCAATGGCAGCAGCAGGTTTCGTTCCTGTATGACTATAAAGGCAACCTTCTGGTTGACCTGGTTATTCCCTTGGAGCAAATAAGTGGTCTTCCCGAGCTCTTGAGAGAAAACACATCAATTAATATAGAGCGCGTCCCGAAGACAAATACCTATACGAAAACGTATGACTACCAAGATTACCTTTGCAATGAATCCGTGGCGCTAATCTCCGATCTGTACCTGGAAGATTTCGAAGCGTTCGGCTATTCCATTACGCTTTGATTTATCAACATAAGTAATACGGCTCTTTACCACTCTATCAAGACACTGTGTACACCTCGATCGACGCATTGAAGGTAGCAAAACACTTTACGATAGCGTCGGCGGGTCTGGGCGTAGCTTACTCACGACGGAGCACCTTCGCTTAGGTCTCCTATTACGAGAACATAGGGCATTGTGCGCTCTGTATGTGTGACCAATTCTGAAGCACTACCCGCATGCGTTTGTGCTTCACGCTAAGTTAAGATCCGTCAATGCTGCTTATTTCAATGTATGTCGCACAAGACAGCGGGGTTGTGAGCGTTTCGCAAGCGCGGGCTTAAGTACACCGACAGATAGCAACGTCTGTGTTTCTCTTGGGGGCATTTCGTTCAGGCTAGCGTGATGGCTACGGCAGCCCGACGCCCCCAAGCGCGATCAGTTAGCACATCTGTACTGCCAGGTGTTGCCTTGGCAAGACAGGCATGGAATGTTGCAAGCAAATACTGTAGATTTCGGCCCTTCTCGAAAAATTGTTCTTTCAAAAATCGAAGGCGCTTGGGGATATGAGTCATCGGAAGACAGCTACAGCGAGGCTTAATCGTTGGCGGTACAGAGTGTCGATGGTTATAGTTTGTGCAGTTTTTATCGTTAGTTTTATCCCTACGCTGCTGGCGATCTTGCCGTCGCTTACAGAGGGCAATCGGGTCACTTCGACCGTTAGTAGTAATTATCTCAATAAATTTTCGGACTGGTATTCAGCTAAAGTTGAGCCTGTCCAAGAGCTGAGAAAACTGCAGACTTTTCCTAGTACTTGGGTGGGCGGCCCCGTTGACCTTGACAAAAACTACGCGAATTTTGAGAAGTGGTTTTCTGACAACTTAGGTCTGCGCAATCTAATGATTCGGGGAAAGAACGAACTGGACTACCAGCTTTTTCGATCATCGTCCAGGGTGTACTTCGGAAAGGATAATGAAATCTACGGAAGAAACCTCGTTGATCGGCGAATTCCAGCAATGGAAGCAATGTTAAGAACCCAGGCGAATAGAGACATCATTCATCGAGGTATTGTATATTTTTCCGATGAAATGAAAGCGCAAGGGGTTACAGTGATAGTCGTAATGCCGATGCAGAAGCCCTATTTCTATAGTGCAAGGCTTCCTTTTTTTGCTCCGGAGCTCCCAGAAAAAACTAATTTTATGGCGCTGTATAAGGATCTTAGCGCCGACTCCCAGCTGCACATGGTAGATGTCTACGGAATCCTTAACTCGATCAAGGATGATTACCAAATATTCTACACGCAAGATTTTCACTGGACTGAGGCAGCTGCGCTCTCAGTGTCTAAAGACGTGGTCAATCGAATCGCTGCGCTTGAAGGCACCCATAACCGATGGAATCACGACATAAAGATAGAAGAGAAACCGTACGTCGGCTCTGATGCCAGGTTTTCTGCTCGTCTAGACTCTTCGCGCACGGCTACAGAACCATTTATCGTCCCCGACTGGCCCGTAACTCATCAAAAAATACAGCTCAATCCGAAGGTTACAGGCTTTGAATTTGAGACTGATGATTTAAGTGACAAGGGGCTGCTGCCAGCCACCTGCATGTATGGGAATAGCTTTAGTGATGGGATGGTCCAGTCAGGCATTTCTGAATACTTTCAGAGATTTACCAAAATTGATCGAGAGCGACCACTCTCGGACATCCCTAAACTGGTGAGTGGCAAGTGCAAGTATTTGATTGTCCAGATATTGGATATATCTACTGGGCACTGGATGTCGTTTAAAAAATAGCGTCTGTGCCCATACAAGAAATCACAAAAGAGCCTTTGCATTATGGTCTTCTCATCCCCGGCATTTCTGTTTATCTTTTTCCCTTTGTTTTACGGGATATATTTCCTAGCGCCTAAGTCGCTTAGGAATGGCTTTGTATTGATTGCTAGTTTCGCGTTTTATGCGCTTGGCGCAGGAGCTTTAACGCTAGTAGCGCTGCTATTGTTACTGATTAACTGGATTATCGCAGGTGTAATATCTCGATTGCTTGAGCGCAGCGAAAAAGCCGCACTTGCAAAGATTGTATTCATCATTTCCATCATTACGAATCTTGCGCCCCTCATATTTTTTAAATATCTATTGTTCTTCGCACAGATGGTCAGCGATGTAACCGGCATGCCTGCGCAGTCTGTAGTGGGTGGATGGGAGATTGCACTACCGCTTGGGATATCTTTTTACACGTTTCACTTTATTTCTTATCTGACCGATGTTTATCGTCGTCAAATTTTGCCCGAGAGAAGCCTTCAGAAATTCGCAATTTATATATTTCTGTTCCCTCACCTTATCGCTGGCCCCGTGGTTAGATTTTCTGAGGTCAAGCAACAACTGGATGTGAAACGTCGAGTATTGGTTAGCCGTGATATTTTCTGGGGAATGGTTATTTTCGTAATCGGCCTTGCGAAAAAAATCCTGATAGCCGATCCATTGGGCTCTGTTGTCGATGCTGTGCATGTACCGGGGCATGTGCTTACTACCTATTCAGCATGGCTGGGCGCAGTCTGCTATTCCTTTCAAATTTACTTCGACTTTTCCGGTTACACAGACATGGCCATAGGCATGGCGCGGATGATGGGGTTCAGGTTTCCTCGAAACTTCAATCGACCTTACGCGGCCCAAAGCATCACCGAGTTCTGGCAGCGCTGGCATATGACGCTGTCACGGTGGTTTCGCGACTATGTATATATTCCACTTGGCGGAAACCGTACTACTTCATTCAAGATATACCGTAACTTGTTCGTTGTGTTTGGCCTGTGTGCGCTTTGGCATGGTGCCGCTTATACGTTTCTAATATGGGGTTTCGGGCATGGGTGCCTGATAGCGCTGGAACGTGCAGGCGTATTGAAAATTCACAAGTGGAGAATGGCAAGTTTTCCTGTGTTTGTTTTCGCTACCCTGCTGTGGGTACCGTTCCGAGCGGAAAACGTGTCTCAGATGAATTCATTCTGGCGAGCAATGACAGGCCTGGATTCCACTATCCCCTTTGGACGGCGGCCGACATGGGCCTGGCCGATATCAAGGTGATCTTCCTGCTTGCGCTTGCTTTTCTGATTTGTCTTGTTGGCGACAAACTGTTCTATCGCTTGAGAAGGCGAAGCTTCAAGATGCCTGTCACTGTGGGAGCCTACGTATTCGTGCTGTATGTGCTCTCTTGCATTTCAGTGGTTGAGCGCGGCTTCAATCCGTTTATCTACTTCAAGTTCTGACTTGGTCTGGCCGCGAGGGAGGGCGGCATGATGCCGGCCCGTCCTGCATTGCATACGGCAACTGCTCCAGTACGTCCCGCAGTGACATATAGGCTCTTGGCCGTTGAGCTGCTTGGCGGTCTCAAACAGGCCTAGTTCCGAACGCATGCCTGCTCTTGTTGAGGAAGACGAAAAATACAAGCTATCACCGCCACCTTAATGCCCAACTCGGCCAGCGCGGCGAGGCCATCGACGGACTTTTCAGAAGTCCGCAGGCCTGAGATAGAGATAGATTTTTTCGACGTTTGCGTCGGGACGCATCTGATTTACTGGCTCAGGAGGGAGGCAGGAACACAGCATCCGGTTGCAGCCAAGTGCGTTGAACGCGGGTTCGTGAAGCGGATACGCGTATCCTGCATGCGTTCAGCTCCTTCCCTTTATTGATTACGACGTGTCTGCGATACTCTGGACAACTCGCCCAAAACCAACCGCTGACAGAGAGGTGAGCCCCATGTGCGTTGGTTCACTGATGTATTAAGGAACCCTCACGCCAAGCGCACCCTGTGATAGCACCACTGTCAAGCGGATCTGCATCCGCAGGAATTCAATGCAACGAAGTCTAATTCAGTTCGCTCGCTACCTGCTCGTAGGGGGCCTAACTTATGGCGCAGACCTTAGCGTATTCCTTCTGCTATTTAATATTTTCGGTATGGACTTACTCCTTGCCAATATGATCAGCAAGGTTTTAGCCGGGCTATTCTCGTTCGCGGCACACCGAGCCTTCACTTTTGGCGTGATCGACGCCAAGGGCCGGACGAGGCAAGCGGTACGTTATTTCACGCTCCTGGCGCTGAACATTCCAATTTCAGCCTTGATTCTGTCTGCCATGCTATGGATCACATCGCTGGAAGTCGTCGCCAAAATTCTGTCCGACGTACTTCTTGTGCTCATTAGTTATGCACAATCGAAATTTATAGTTTTCAAAAGGAACGAAATTTCTCATGAGTGACTTATTGGATGATGGCATTCATATTGTCAGGCGTAACAGCTATAGCAATGATCTGATTGCGCAATGGACTCGTTTATTCCAGAGATGCTTCGGAGGCTCCGAGGACAATGCGACCCGCGTGTTTCAGAAGTACTTGCTCAACGACTCGAGAATTTGTTATTCGGTCAAAGAAGGCACCATGGTGGCTGCGTACTGTGGGTTACGACTAAGCCACGAAGACGGCGCCGTTTTTCTTTCGACAGACACGATGTCCGACGGCACCCAAAAAGGGTCGTCGGTGATTCTTGGGAAACGGCTGTATAAATCCTTCGTTGAGGAAGGTATTGATATCGTTTGTGGCTACCCTAATAAGAACATCAGAAGAATACGCGAGAAAGGCCTGGGTTGGACGCTGAATGGAAACTTGTACTTGTACATGGGCATTCCCTTTCTTTGGCGTTTTTTCAAAAAACCGATGAACCAGAATGCTTTATGGAAACTGGCAAGACCCGCCGGTGGTTGGTTCACTAGAAAAAAACCACCCTTGGTCAATCTGCTCGGCAGTGATGGGTTGTACTCCTCCAATCCCGGACTTGTCATTACCTTGTCTGCCTACCGGCCTGGCGTCTTTTTTATCAAAGTTCCAGGTTTTCTTTTCGAACCGAGAAGTTTTGGCTACAAATGCCTTACCGAGCAGACAGAAAAAAACAATGCCTTCTTGGAAAAAATCAAGTACCTCAATATCGACACCATTGATATACCTTGATAGCGGGTACCGACATGAAGCCAAGTTCTATATTTTTGATGGCCCACCAGGACGACGAGTTCGGGGTATTCCATCAAATCGAGCACGAGTTGAAAGCTGGCCGTTGGGTCCGTTGTGTATATGTCACCGATGGGGCTGCCACTGCTGATTCCGACCGTCGAGATCTGGAATCGCGAGCCGTCCTCCAAAAATTAGGGGTTGCAACAACCGACATCCTTTTTGTTGGCCGACAATTGTCAATTGGTGATGGTCAGTTACATCAACATGTTGGCGTATTTGCAGACTGGCTGGATGGTTTCTTTAATGATCATTCAACGCTTCAGTCGTGTTTTGTGCCTGCCTGGGAAGGCGGCCACCCTGATCATGATTTGTTGCACGCTATTGCGGTGGAGTTACTGACGACTCGTGCGACCTCGGTCACCGTCAGGCAGTACTCCCTTTACAATGCTCGAAATTGCAAGGGGCCATTCTTCCGCGTCTTATCACCACTTCCAGAAAATGGGCCCGTTGAACAACAACCTATTGCCTGGCGAGATCGGCTTCGATACATAAGGCTTTGCCTGTCATACCCTTCTCAATGGAAAACTTGGCTGGGCTTATTTCCATTCGTGGGCGGGCATTATCTGTGTCATGGCGTCCAGCGCTTACAAGATGTCAATCGCCAGCGACTGGACCAGCCTCCGCACCAGCAACCTCTTTATTACGAACGACGCGGCTTTCTCGATTGGCCTACGATGCAAAAAGCTATTGCTGAGTTGCAGCAAAAATTGTCGGGTTTGAACCCACCGTAAATGATCGCCCCCCATTGAGCCGGGGGGTCGCATCCACCCTCTCGGCAGCGGGCATTCGCCTTCAATGGGCCTCCTTGCCGGCACCGCATGCCTGCATCAGTAAAAGCACAAAATGTCGCACTTTGCTTTACTGCTTCAAAAAAAAGCGTAGATTGCTTTTTACATGCAGAGAAAGCAGGTCAATTTAGAAATGGCACATTTTGCGACACCCGCTGACGCCGCGTTGCTCGGCTTGGACAGTGAAGACGTCTGGGATACCGAGCGGGCCTTTGCGCACCTCAAGGCGTTGGGCAAGGCGGATACCAAGCGCACCGCAGAACGACGCCTTCACACGCTGGGCCTGCTTCCTAACGAACTGTCAGAGCACGACCTGCGGGACGAACTGGATCGCCCTGCGAACCAACTCATTCTGCATTGGGCTCTCGAACAGGCGCGCAAACGGCGCGACCGTGTGCTCTTTGCCCAACTCTACCCTCTGCCCAGCGGCAAGCCGGCACTGCATGCCAACGATGCCAGGGGCGCACGCTTCTGGGTACCGCTCGCCAGCGCCGAAGATGAAGTCATTCAAAAAGCCTTGGGCGCACTTCAGCAGCACCTGGGCAAACCCATTGCGCTCTTTGCGCATGGTCAGTTGGTCGGCGTAACACGTTCAATGCATCCGAACGCCAACATCCATTTCTGCCCACAAACCTTCAAACCCGTGCTCCCCGCGCACTTGCACCTCCCCAGCCCTCACGCCGAGGTGCAGCGTTTTGCGCACCTCAAACGCCTGGAAGCCGAAAGCATCCACGTTATTCGCGAGGCTGTCGCAGAGGCGCAAAACCCGGCCATGCTGTACTCCATCGGCAAAGACAGCGGCGTCCTGCTGCATTTGGCGCGCAAGGCTTTCCTTCCTTCTGCGCCGCCCTTCCCTTTGCTGCACATCGACACGCGCTGGAAATTCCAGGAGATGTACCTGTTTCGCGATTTCATGGCGCGCGAAACCGGTATGGAGATGCTGGTGCACACCAACGCGCAGGCGATCGAGAAGAACATCAACCCCTTCGACCACGGCTCGGCCCTGCATACCGATATCTGGAAGACAGAGGGCCTCAAACAAGCGCTGGACCATTACAAATTCGATGTGGTTTTTGGTGGTGCCCGTCGCGATGAAGAAAAGTCCCGCGCCAAGGAGCGGTTTTTTCCTTCCGCAGCGCCACTCACTGCTGGGACCCGAAGAATCAGCGCCCGGAGCTCTGGAACCTGTACAACACCCGTAAAAAACAGGGTGAGAGTATCCGGGTTTTCCCGCTTTCCAACTGGACCGAACTCGACATCTGGCAATACATCTACCAGGAAAAAATCCCGGTTGTACCGCTCTATTTTGCACAGCCTCGGCCAGTGGTGGTGCGGCCCGAAATGACCATGATGGTAGACGATGACCGGTGTCGGCTGTTACCGGGCGAGGACATTCAGATCAAGAAAGTGCGCTTTCGAACGCTGGGCTGCTACCCCCTCACCGGCGCGATAGAGTCTGATGCGCAAACCCTGGAAGACATCCTGCTGGAAGTTGCCAACACCCGACAGTCCGAGCGCCAGGGCCGCGTGATTGATGCCGACAGCGCCGGCTCCATGGAGAAGAAAAAAAGGAGGGATACTTTTGATGCCCACACATTCGACTTCAATACTCATCGTCGGCGGGGGATTCAGTGGCACGCTCACTGCGATTCATCTATTGCACGCCACCGCCGGTCAAAGCCTCTCGATCACGCTGGTCAACCCCGCATCGGCACTGGGTCGTGGCCTTGCCTATCGCAGCAACGACGACAATCAGATTCTGAATGTGCCTGCCGGCAATATGAGCGCGTTTGCCGAGACACCCTCGCACTTCGTCGAGTTCTGCCAGGGCATTGACCCGTCGATCAACCCAGGCAGCTTTGTATCGCGCCGCCTCTACGGACGCTACCTGGAGCAATGCCTGCACACAGCGGTTTCAGCACACCCCGAGCGCTTTCATGCGGTGGAGGGGGAAGTCGACGAGGTTCACGCGCTCCCGGCCAAAGACGGGTTCACGGTCAATCTCGCGTCAGGACACTGCTTTATTGCCGCGCATGTGGTCCTGGCCATGGGGCATCAGTTGCCACGCTTCCCACTGGCACTGGACGAGAAGACGCGTGCTTTCGTGATAGACGCCTGGGACTTCGACAGCATGAACCGGCTTGCGCCCGACGCATCCGTTCTGATTATCGGAACCGGCCACACCGCAGTGGACGCGCTCTTTCATCTGACGCAGCAAGCTCAACCGCGCATGATCACGATGCTTTCACGGCATGGGCTTTTGCCTCAACCTCATCGACTGAACCCCAACCCGCCCCCCGTTGGCCAGTACCCGGAATACCTGGGTGAGGCGCCATTGCGTATGCGCACGCTGCTGCGCCGACTGCGGCAAGAGGTCGCGCGCCACGCCGACTCAGGGGGGACTGGCGTGATGTACTCAACCAGCTTCGCCCCCACACGCCACGGCTCTGGCAAGCACTATCGCTGGTCGAACGGCGGCGGTTCCTACGCCATGCGGTGGCCTTCTGGGACGTGCATCGCCATCGCCTGGCGCCGCAGGCCGCCGACCGCCTGAACGCTCTGCTCCAGACACAGAAGGTGCAGGTGCTGCCGGCACGACTATTGGCCATGCACGTTTGCGCCGCTGGTGAGCTGAGCATTGAACTCAGGCCACGGGGCCAACAGGCCGCGCAAACACTTGCGGTGACAGCGATCGTCAATTGCACCGGCCCGAGTATGGCGATTGGCCCGAGATCGCAGCGCTTGTTTCAACAACTGGTCGCAGACCAACTGCTGACCCCTTCCCCTTGCGGCTTGGGCCTCCAGATCAATGACCGATATCAACTCATCGGTGCGCAGGGGCATGCAGTAAAGGGGTTGTGGTACGTGGGCCCGATGCTCAAGGCGCGCCACTGGGAAGCCATCGCCGTACCTGAATTGCGCGTACACGCACAGCAGCTTGCACGGGAACTGGCCAAGCAATTGGCTGCATGTTCCGCGCTGCCTGCTCAACCCGAGTCAGTCTGAATATGCCTACTATCAAATCGCGCCTGCGCAAGCCTCAACCCGCGCCACACACACTGAGCCTGGCTGACCTCTTCGAGCAGCAGCGCCATCAAGACTTGCTGCGCTTCATTACCTGCGGCAACGTGGACGACGGCAAGAGTACGCTGATTGGCCGCCTGCTCTGGGAATCCCGGCACGTCTTCGACGACCAGCTACGTGACCTGCAGATCGACTCCAAACGCCATGGTACGCAGGGCAATGAGCTGGACTTCGCACTCCTCGTCGACGGGCTGACTGCCGAGCGTGAACAAGGTATTACCATCGATGTGGCCTATCGCTTTTTCTCGACGCCTCGGCGCAAGTTCATCGTCGCCGACACCCCGGGGCATGAGCAGTACACCCGTAACATGGTCACAGGCGCCTCAACCGCCGATGTTGCGGTGTTGTTGGTCGATGCTCAACGAGGCGTGCTCACCCAGACTCGACGGCATGCCTACCTGGCGTCGCTGCTAGGTATCCGCCACATCATTTTGGCCATTAACAAGATGGATCTCGTGGCTTACGACCGGCAGGTCTTTGACACAATCCGGGCGACCTTCCAAACGGTGGCCGAATCACTGGGCTTTCAAACCCTGACGGCCATTCCGTTATCGGCGCTCAAGGGCGACAACATCACCACTCGGTCAGCCAACACGCCCTGGTACACGGGCCCAACCTTGTTCAGCCACCTGGAAACCATCGAGGCCCCGCGCTCCAGCGGCGATAAAACGGTGTTTCCAGTGCAATGGGTCAACCGCCCCAATGCCGATTTCCGGGGCTTCAGCGGCACACTTGCATCCGGTGAACTGGCCCTGGGTGACCTGGTACGCATTACCACCTCAGGGCAAACCGCAAAAATCGCGCGGCTTTTAACCGTTGATGGCGACCAGCCCAAAGCCAGTGCTGGGGATGCGATAACGCTGGTGCTGGATCAGGACGTGGACGTCTCTCGTGGGGATGTGATCGCGCGGGCAGATCAGCCGTTGGAAATGACGGATCAATTCGAAGCCACGCTGGTATGGATGGCCGACGAAGCAGGGCTGATCAGCCGGACTTATGATCTGAAGCTCGCCACCCAGTGGGCCGCTGCCAGCATCACCACCTTGAAGTTCCGGGTGAATGTAAACACTCAAGCACACGAAGCGTGCCGACAACTCAGGCTCAATGACATTGTCGTGGCGAACCTGGCCCTCAGTAAGCCGCTGGTATTTGCGCCCTATGCACAATCGCAGACGCTGGGTGGCTTCATCCTGGTCGACCCTTTTACCCAAGCCACCGTGGCCGCCGGCATGATCCGGCACAACCTGCGCCGGGCCCAGAATGTACATCGCCAAGCGTTGAGCATCAGCCGTATAGACCGCGAGCGGCTCAACGGGCATACCGCGAAAGTTATCTGGTTTACCGGCCTTTCCGGCTCCGGTAAGTCAGCCCTTGCCAACGCGCTGGAAAAAGAACTCCACGCTCAAGGCAAGCGCACCTACATATTGGATGGTGACAACGTTCGCCAAGGCCTGAACAAGGACTTGGGGTTCACCGACGCTGATCGGGTAGAGAACATTCGTAGAGTGGCCGAAGTCGCCAAACTGATGATGGATGCCGGCCTGATCGTAATGACAGCCTTCATCAGCCCCTTCAGGGCCGAGCGCGAGATGGCGCGGCAATTGATCGGAGAGGACAACTTCATCGAGGTGTTTGTGGACACGCCACTGGACATCTGTGAGCGACGTGACCCCAAGGGGCTCTACAAAAAAGCGCGAAGCGGTCTGTTGCCGAACATGACGGGTATCAACAGCCCCTACGAAGCGCCCGAACAGCCAGCCCTCAAGCTTGACACGTCGGATCTGGACATCGAGATGACGGTCAAACACTTAATGGCACTGCTGCTCAATAATCGATGAAGCCAACCTGCCGGCCAGGCGCCGGGTAATCAGTTCCAGGGCGGGCACGTCTTCCGACTGCCCGACCTGACTTGCCCCCTGCCCTGCAAATCGCAAGGCAGCTTATACGCGCGGCCCCACATTATTGACGCCGGGTCTGCGAATACTCCGGTGAAGGGGGCGCACGGGAACCGAAGCTACGTCGTAACTGATAAACCCCAGCAGGAACTGTATGCCGGCGATAATCGGCAGCGCCGACATCATTACCGTTCCAGCCGGTGTGGGCACGCCCATCTGGGCGGAACTCACCCAATGGTAGCCACCGTACAAAAGCCCGAAACCCAGAAAGAGCAGGCCCAGCGGCAACTCCAGGGAAGCGACAGACATGTCTCGCAGGTAATAGCTGTAAAAGATTCGCTTGTTGAAGTTGCGCACGTGCTTGACCAGAAACTCGCCGACAATCTTGGAGATTTTCAGATTGCTGACTTCGTCGACATACTTGGCATTCATCGGCACATCCACCACCACCGCGCGGATGGTGTTCAGCCGAAACAGCATGTCCGTTTCGAAAAAGTAACGATGGCTTATTTTTTTGAAAGGCAAGTGCCTGGCCACTGTCACATGAATAGCGGTATAGCCATTGGTGGGATCGAACAGATCCCAATAACCTGACGACAGCTTGGTCATGAACGACAACATTGCATTGCCGAACAAGCGCATACGTGGCATTGCCCGAATTTCTTCCAAATCGAAAAAACGATTGCCCTTGGTGTAATCGGCTTCACCGGCGAGGATCGGCGCAATGAAATCAGGGATCAGGCTCGGGTCCATCTGACCATCACCATCGACCTTCACAATGATTTCCATATTCTCGTCAATGGCGGCTCGATAGCCCGTCATCACCGCACCACCAACGCCCTGATTTTCGGAATGTCGTAGGACAGTCACCCGTTCATCGGTGCAGTTGGCCTCGATGAAATCACCCGAACCATCAGGGCAGCAATCGTCGATAACATAGATACGCACCACTTCAGGACCGATTCCGCCAATCACGCCAAGAATATGGTTCTTGACCTTATAGCAAGGAATCACCACGGCTACTTTGGGTGGAGAACTATTCGTCATGGTCATAATTTTTCCGTTTGCAAGTACGAGACTGACCGTTAGCCAAGCGTGCGGGCAGCGTGCTCCGCAAGGTGCATCCGCCCTTGCACATCATTGGGTGACTTCATACATTTCCACACCCCACAACTCCGCCATTCGCGGGAAATGCTGTTGGATGTACGGGTTAAGCGCCGCACGTACTTCTGGCGTCGTACAGCCATCCATAACGATGTGGCTTACTTGGTTTTCCGCCAGGTAACGTGCGAATTGCGCAGTATCGAGCAACTGTGATTGCCGGCTCGCCCAGCTGTAGTTGTGCCACGTCGTGTAAATGGTTCGACCTTTGAAATAGGCGCCATAAGGGCAACCCAGCAGCAATACCGTGGGGGTTTTGCGCAGCGAAGCAGCGAGGATATTGCCCATGTATTGGTGGGCGTTGAGCATTTCTTCGGCGTAATTTGCCGATGTCACTCCACGATAAGGGCTCGGCGATAGCATGTTCATCGCTGGAATATGCATCATCCCGTTAACAAAGCGGCTCGCCGGCAACCCGAACAGATTCGCGGCAAACAGGCAACCGAGGATGATCATCCACAATACGTTTTGTGGCCGCTTGATAACGATATGCAGGTAGTAGGCGATGCTCATCGCCAGCAGGGCCATACCCGGTAAAAAGTAACGCAGATACTGGATCTGGGCACCAACCGCAACCAGGTAGATCACCCCGATACCCAATGGCACCAACGCCAGCAGGTTGCGCCGGCACACCGCAACCAAACTTCCCGCACAGGCCAACAAAAACAAGATTATCAGCCCCATGGAACCATCACTGGATTCCTCGTAGCGGGACGATTCAAAGGTCATTTTCCAGGGCAAGTCCCAGCTGAGGTGACCAGCCCAACGACCATCCAGGAAGTTGATAGGATCCCAGTAGGGTGATTTGAACACGCCGTTAAAGAACGGAAAGAGTGGGTTGCCGGTCTTCAGCCACGCCACCACGTAAAAAAACAGTGCCAGCGCCAATGCAGCCAAAAGGATCAGCGACAAACGAAGCCGATCGGTGGTCTTGCCGATCTCGCGCCAATTGACCACCAGCACCGCCAGGATCACTGGCGCCAGCAGCAAGCCGAACGTCTTGGTCGCACTGGCGCCTGCCGCGCACAGAGCCGCCAACAACGCCAACTCGATGGATTTGTGACGCAGCGAAGACGTTAACAGGACCGCCGATGCGAGGATGAAACCACACAGGGTCACCTCGATGAACAACCCCGAAACCTCACGCACGAACATCGGCACAAAGGCCAACGCCGCCGCCATGGCCACGCCGGTGGGGCGCAAACGGAAACCGCCGCCCGTAGCGACGAGCGCCAGCATGACGAGAAATTGCAGTACAAGCTCAACCTTGACCGCCTCGACGTTCCCGGCAATGAACATTGCGCTGAAATTAAGCTGAGGCGCGAGTGGCATGACCGCAAATACGTACTCACGGACGTCGTAACCCCACATGCCCTTGCTTTGCATCTCACGGGCGATGCGCATATGCATCGTCATCGCGTCCCCGTCAAACCCGGGATGCACGGACGCCACAATTAGCAACATGATGGACAGAAGCAGGAAGAACCGCGGAACTTTCCAGCCCCCCACCGCTCTCAATTGCCTTGGACGAGAAACGAGAAGCTCGCGCAGCACACGCACGACCTCGCCACGCCCAATCGGAGAAAGCAGCAACAGCGCGCCCATCAGCGCGCCTTCCATGAAACGTGTATTGATCGGGAAAAAACTGAGTGCGGCGAGGATGAGCAAAAACATCGCTTTTCCCACCCAGAATGCCAGCGCTATACGCGCCAGGTCCGAGCGGGCAAGCTGCGCGCGCGCCTTCAGCCCAATAAGCTGATACCCCAACGCGGCGGCAACGAAGCTTGCGGCCAATGCCCATAACGTTGCGACCGGCCCCGCCATGAGGACAAACGCTGCAAGTACCGCCACTACGCCATTGACCGGATGAGGCCGAAAGGTAGCGACAAATGCAACGAGGGTGAGCACCACCACGATGGTTGCGGCGTTGCGTACCTCATAGATATTGCCCCAAAGCGCGGTCAGAGCGCTCGCAGGCTTACCGGTAAGGAACACGATGAGAACTACGCACATTAAACAGGCCAGCAGGACCTGGAGCCCCAGCGGAAAAGTCCCGTTTGCGCGCCACCAGGGAGCCTTGGCACTCAGCTTATTTCGGATAGAACTCACGTACTCGCATTCCTTTATATTCACGGGACATTGGGTAACGTCCACGCCAAAGCATCCATTGACGATATCGGCTGACAGGACGGTACCGCGCACCCACTTCTGCGACCCTTGCCGCTTGGGATAAACCGGGCGCCGACCAGATCATTCAACGGTTCAACAAGCCAATCAGCGAGCGACGTGGCTAATACGCAAGCCCACGAAATGCTTCCCTGACTCTTGCCTGGAAATTGGCACGCGCGAAGCGCTCGATGGACTTTTGCGCTCGTTCACCGATTTGCGCCAGCATTTCAGGCGAAGCGTTAACCAACATCCCCATTTGAGTCGCCAGCATTTCGTAAGTCGAATAACGAAACCCGAGATCCTCACTGGCGACGATTTCCCGCTGGCCGGCCGCGTCGAATACTACCGGAACACAGGCACAAGCCATAGCCTCGCAGGTGGTCATGCCAAAGTGCTCGAAGCGCTCCGGAAATTGTTCGACGCGCTCTCCCCAGCCAGCACCGTGCCAATATATCGACGCCTTGCGATAGTAGGTCAGCAGATCAGCAAAAGGCAGGTCGGGAAGAATATCAATGGGGTGGCCCGCGCACAGTTCCGTGAGGCGATCAAAGTAATCAAGGTGCATCTGGTGCTCACGATGCCGAGAGCCAACAAATACCAGGCGCCAGCCGTCTGGAATGACGCCTTCCTGCCGCAGGCGAATAAATGCGCTCGCGATCTCGTGGTGCTTCTTGTTATGGCCCCCGGCAAAAAAACGCCCGACGGTAAGAATGATTTTTTCTTTTGCAGGCGGACCGTCGAGGCCAAAGAGTTTAGTGTCGATCGGCGGCTGCAATTCGGTGGAGGGCAATTGCCAGCGCCGATCAATCCACTCCGACGTGAAATTCGATATGGATATGATCCGGTCATAAGCTCGCAGCGCATCACGCGGACTGTGTCGTTTAAGAGCCCCTTCACTTCCCCATTTGAGCGAGCGCGTGTCGATACAAGCGCCCAACTGTCGAGAGTCGGATGAAAGCGCCAGTTCGCTCATCACGACCGGCTTGCAAAAAATCGAAAGAAGACGGCTATGGCGCTTATCATTCGGCTTGCAGGGCACGTGCAGGATATTGCCTTCCATGTGCCAAGGCAGCTCTTCGCCATCCAGTCGAATCATTTCAATACCGTTGTAGGCCTCTGGCCACAGAGGAATCCTGACAGGGCGGGACTGTGCGCCAGCCACCATCAAAATAGCCTCGGCACTGATCCAGGCACGCCCATCAGGCTCAACGTCATACACCCCGGCAACTGGCGTAATGACGTCACCTCGCCGACGGCCGATACGCAGTAAGTCTCTCTTGCTGCCGCGCACAAGTTCGCGAACCCATTGCACGGCTCGCCCACGCATCGACGACAAGGCATCGACACGATGTGGAAAATAACAAATCAATGCCGACTTCTTCGCGCGCGGCATCAGCGATGATGAGTAAGTGCTGTTGACGAATAAATCGTAATGCGAAGAACGGGGCGACAATCGCTCGCATGGCTCGTTCGGCCATTCCCGCATGGTGCATCGGGACAGATCCAAGTGAAGCCTTGACTCCAGACGGCTCCAGTCCACAGGTTCAATCGATATCAACTCAACTTCGTGGTCTCTGGACAATATTTCAGCTACCGAACCCGTGTAGTTTTCGCCGCCACCAAACGTATTCCAGTATCGATTGTAAATGCCGATTTTCATTAGCGATCCTTTCGCATTAGTACCCGCAGACGCTTCCCTAAAATAGCGGGAAGCATCAACGTCGCTTTCAGAAGTGCCTTGAACTCGATTTGCTGAGGCGTCATCTCATTCAATGACCTTCCGCGCCACGACAATAAGCCGAGACGTCTATTAACTCGAACTGCCCGCACAAGCACACGGATAAACCGAGCGGTTTGTACCACCAAGTGGCTCGCCCCGGCATTTTTAAAAACGTTAAGCCAGTAATTACGCGTCACGTGGTAGCGAAAAACCGGCGACCATTCACCACTGCTTCCCGCATGAATGTGACGAACCACCGAACGGGGCTCATACAGAAGCTTCCAGCCCGCCTTGCGAATGCGCCAGGAAAGATCGGCATCTTCGTAATACATGAAGAAGCGCTCGTCGAATCCGCCATGGTCGATAAACAGCTTGCGGGGTATCAGCACACTGCAACCGCAAAAAGCCTCCAGCTCCCGAGGCTGATCAAATTGCCCGGCATCGGGCTGATTGATCCCGATATCCGCAGCATTCCCTCGGCCATCAAGGGCGCTGCCCGCATTGTTGACAACCCACTCGGCGTTATTTGCCACATCGGCGGGGACATCGAACTGGAACTGCGCGAACCCTTCATGCACGAGACAAGTGCCGAGCGAATGCCCGTCGCATTCAACTTCCAGGCAAACGCCTTCAGGCCGTCCAACGGCAGTCGCTACGACACTCAGCGTCAGTGGCCCGCCCAGTTGCGCCTCTCCTACAGGTAGCATCAACTCGGCCGTCTCGCCGGTCCAACGCACGACCCGGCCCTCGGGCCAGCGCTCCTCGTGATAAAAACCCTGGCCGACGATAGGCTTTATGTAGGCAACGCCCACAAATGCAGTTTCCGATAGATCGACCGCCACCCCCAGCATCCGCCCATCGTCACCGCCTGGCGATTGAGTCGGCGCACGCAGCTTGATCTTCAGGAACCGTTTGAAATAAACAATTTTAGGAGATACGGCACCCACCTTCTCTCCCGCTGCGGTGCCTTGCGTCCAAGTAGCCACGAGCCCTTCAAGCCACGTGTCGGAAACCACCGTATCGTTGTTGATCAACGCCAACAACGGAGAAGTGGCGGCACTCACGCCCAGATTGTTACCGCCTGCAAACCCGAGGTTGACTTCGCTACGCACGACCTTGACCGAGGGAAACTCCTCACGCAGAAACTCTACAGAGCCGTCATGAGAGGCGTTGTCGACCACAATAATTTCTGCAGGCAGATAGGTCTGGCGCAGGAGGCTCGCGATCAGCTCGCGCAAGAACGCTTTACCGTTGTAGTTGACCGTTACCACGCTGACGTTGGGCGAAATCCGCTTCATCATTTCGGTACGCCGCGCCTCGACGTAGGCAAAATGTTCTTGTCGCGCCGACCAGACTTTATCCTTGTCCTGAAGGATCAGATCCCGCTCATGTGAAATTCGCTGAACCTCTGCGACATGTTCCGTTGCTACCTGCCCGAGGCGCTCGGACCATATCCGATCCTTTTCCGTCAGCATTACATCGCGCTCGTGCGCCAACCGCTGAATCTGCGCGACATGATCAATTTCTATCTGCTCGACACGCTCCGCTAGCGTCTCATCCTTGGCGATCACAATTTGCTGGGCCAGCGCGGCATGATCAGCCACCACCTGCTCGACCCGGGCCGCCCAGATACGGTCCTTCTCCTGCAACTGTTCATCACATTCGGCGACACGCCGCTCCAGCCTTACGGCCAGCCCCTTGCTGTCGCGCAGCGACGAGGTCAGTCGGTCGACAATACTCTGGCTCAACGGCCCCAAGGCATTCAGCAGCACTTCTGTATCAAGTACCGAGACGATCGAATAGATTTCGAGGGCATCCAAACTGATGCGCCCCTTCTCCACCCACGTCGTAACGTCCAGCGCCACTACCGTGGCGGACGAAAGGTGAGCTTCGTCGATATTGCGCGAGCAGCTCAAGCCGACATAGAGCAGCTCACCCACTACGCAGATACCCCGCGTATACCCGTCCAGGACTGCGGCGCGTACAAGCTTGCCGTCCGACGAGTACTCACGGATTTCCTTGGTCTCGGAGTTCGCAAGCAACAGGTTGTTGCCGTAAGGAACCAGGCTGTGGGGTTGCGACAGGCCCTCGATATATTTTTGCCCAGAGAACAAATCCTGAACAAACCCGGCGCCCTGAGTGTTGCCTTTATATCCACGGGTTGTTTCAGACATTCCGAAGGCGGAAAAGACGATGGTGTCTTTCCAGCGGGCCAAGCAGTTCAGGTGCCAGGAGTCGGGCTGCTCAGAAAACGTCCAGCGCTGCGTCTCGATGCCTGCCTCGTTGAAGCAGACAACTTCGTTTCCGGTGGTGCCAACGACGTAGCACAGCTCGCCATCAAACAGCACGTCATGCACGTCATCGACCAACTTCGCGTCACCTGTCAGCGACCAATTGCGATGGCCTGTCAACGACAACCCGGCGGGCTGAAGCCCCAGCAGAACGGAAGCCCCGCTGACATCAAGGCCGGTGCAACCCGCAGAGTCCAGACGGTTTGCCTTCCCCCCATGAACCAAGAAAAGTCCACCGTCATTCGGGCACGAAACCAGCAAACCATCAAACAAGCTATGCATTCATTTCCACCGAACATTCAAAGCCAAAATCGATCAGTTCCGTTGCTCGATTATCGACGACAGGCAATACACGGAAGGCGACCACATCAACCTTGCGATGCAGCACCATTTCTTCTTTCGAATCATCGCAACCGAACACACCCGCATTCAGGAAAAACACGCCGGGGTTCAAATGACATTTAAAGGAGTACTCGACCGATATCCGGGTGCCCGGCTCGACCACTAAAATCGCGTCGGTGGGCCTCGAGGCAGATAATCCACCGCCCAAGGGCATTCCGCTGGATGACCTGATCGACATCCCAAAACGGACATTGGTCACAAGCTGGTCGAAGGATACGTCGTAACGGAAAAGGTAGGTGCGCCCCCGCACCAGCCCATTTACCTGGACGCCTTCAGGGGTAAAGATCCGCGTATCGCCGATCGTCGCCCCACGGGATTCGAACACGATCGTACTCTGGGGTACGAACTCAGGATCAAAGGACTCTTGATCGGCGTCGGCGCTCTCGCTGACGCAAGCGCTGCCCGTCACGACCGGCGCGTCACCTTCCTGCTCGGCGCCGATCGGATCATGGCGATTGGCACGCATTGCCTCACGAAGCTCTTCTCGCGTAGCCGCCGGCGCATAAAGGAGTTTTTGGTAGCTACCGACAATACGTTTCGGCTCTCCGACCGCGAGCAGCTCCCCAGAGTCCAACAAGATAGCGCGGTCACATAAGCCCACGACTGTTGATGCGGAGTGAGAAACGAATAGAATCGTCGCCCCCGAGCTTCGTATGGTTTCTATGCGTGAGAAACATTTGCGCTGAAACAACTCGTCGCCAACCGACAGCGCCTCGTCAACGATAAGAATGTCCGGGTCAACGTTGATGGCTACCGCAAACGCCAACCGTACGATCATTCCGCTTGAATAGCTTCTGATCGGTTGCTCGATAAACGTCCCGATTTCGGCAAAAGCCGCGATATCGTCAAAGCGCTGATCGGTTTCCTCTTTGCTGAGGCCCAATATCGCCGCGTTCAGATAGACGTTCTCACGCCCGGTAAACTCCGGATTGAAACCCGCCCCCAACTCCAGTAACGCGGCAACTCGCCCCTGGGTTTGAATGCTGCCGTCAGTCGGGTTGAGCGTGCCGCAGATCATTTGCAGGAGCGTCGACTTGCCACTGCCATTACGGCCGACTATTCCGACGGTTTCTCCTTTTTTTACCTCAAAATTCACCCCTCTGAGCGCCCAGAACTCTCGATAATACTGGCGCGAACGCATACCGAGCGTGCGCTGTACGGGAGGGAGCACAAACTGCCTGAGCCGGTCGCGAGGCTGGTCGTAGATGTGGTAGCACTTGCTAAGGTTCTCGACCTTAATGGCAACTTCAGAGGACATCAGCAAACCCCTTGCGTGTTTTCTGGAACCAGGCAAAGCCCAACCAGGCAACAAAGCAGGTAGCCGCCAAATAGGCCGCCAAGAGGGCAAAGTCCGGCGACGCTCCGAAGTAAAGTACCGCCCTGGCCTGCTCGATGACGGTAGTGAGCGGATTGAGGTAGAGCAGATAGCGATAGGTTTGCGGCAGTGCCGTGACTGGATAAAAAATCGGACTTAAAAACATCAGCGACATCGTGACCACGCCAATGAGCTGCGAGACATCCCGCAGATACACGCCAAGCGATGCCAGCGCCCAACTCAGCCCCATGATCAACAACGCCAGCGGTAGCAGGATGAGCGGTAGATAAAGCACGGTCAGGTGAGGCGGCCCGATCAGGATCACATAGGCCAGCAACCACACCACCAAGCTGACGCCCATGTGAAACAGCGCCGACAGCAGCGTGACGAAGGGCAGGATTTCCAGCGGAAACACCACTTTCTTGACGTAGTTGACGTTGGAAAGAATAAGGCCCGGCGCGCGATTTATGCACTCGGAGAACAGGTTGAAGACCATCAACCCGGCAAACAACACCAAGGCAAATTCAGCTTTTGAATCACTGCCGCTGCTCCATCGGGCCTTGAACACCACGCTGAAAACAAAGGTGTACACAACTAGCATGAACACGGGATTGAAGAACGACCAGAGCAACCCCAAGGCCGACCCGCGGTACCGCCCGAGCACTTCTCGCTTGGCTGAAGCCCAGATAAGTTGTCGGTAGCGCCATAAGTTGACCAGCATTGCCGTAGGACCCGCAGAATGCACTTGCATCAGGCTATGTACTCCCCGATCGTTACAGGCAAATTGCCACCACCTGATATCTCGGTGAAAAAAATCGCGGGGCTTTTTTGACCGTTTAAAAAGATGCTGCCGTTGTGTTTCATGCTGATCCTTAACCTAATAATCTTGCATCATTCAGGGCTATGGCGTTCCCAGCGAAGCTCGCCGCAGAGCTTACCAGCAGCAAACACAAAGCTGTTGGACGCCATGCCGGCTTGTTGCAGAAAATGGGAATACTTTGCCGCGGCACAGTGCCGCTCGATTTCAGGAGTAAGGTTTTCGCCAATGATGCATCTGGCAGAGGTCTCACCACGAGCCTGGCTGGCATGCCCACGCAAAGCGCTGCCGCAGGTTAATCGAGCAGCAAATGGCTTTCCGTGAAGACACTACTCATGATTGCCATTGATTAAATTTTCCCGAAGACGGCTGCCGTGATAAGCCCGATATTTCCGAGCAACGTTTGACGGTAAATACCCGTGCGTTTCAGACAAATCAAACGTGGGATCAAACTCATTTTGCGGGCTGCCATAAAGCGGTGAAGTATTTTCCGGTTTTCGGGAGTGAGTCGATGCTCGAGTGCGCTCAAGATGACAATATTGCTATCGCCCCACTGTTTAAAACGCCCCTGAAACAACATGCGAATACGCTTGAAGCGAGACATCCAGCCAGAGTTGGTGCCCACTAGGTTACAACCATGTTGACGGTAACGCAGAGTCGGCTCGGGGTCGTAAAAAACCTGGCCACCACAGCCCGTCACTAACATATATGCCCACCAGTCATGGGTGACGACCGGTCTGTGTTCCCCGGCCTCACGCAGGAGCTGCCTGGCACAGTTATTGAACACCATGGTGTTACCACCACCGATGTTTTGCATCAGCGCATTGGCGAAACTGGGAGGTTTGGAAAAGAGTGGCGAAAAGCCGATTTCATGGTTGTCGGCATCAACCAACCGGGTGCGGGAGCAATATAAGCCAGGTACATCTGCGGGTAAGGTTTGCAACCACTGCACTGAGCGGGCCAGCTTATCCGCCTCCCAAATATCGTCCTGATCGGAATAGGCGTAAAAATCCGCTTGGATGGTGTCATTACACGTCAGCGAGACAAAGTTGGCGGCAAAGCCCTCCGCCGGCCCAGAGAACACATGCAACGAACCTTCAGGCCACTTTTGCTGGTACGCCGCAAGAATCCCTCGCGTGTCATCCTTTGAACCGTCATCGGAGGCCCAAACGCTCCAATTGGAGTGAGACTGGGTCTCGAAAGAAGCCAATTGCTCAGCCAGATAGCGTTGCCCCTGGTAGGTACAGAGCAAAATAGCAACGGTGGGCAAAGCTGTGCGCGCACCCGTCCTGGAATCCAAGTCGGAATTAGGTTGCTCACCTGAAGGGTTTGAGTCGCAGTTCAATTGATCTGCCAAATTAAACTGAAGCATCCATTTATCCGCCTTAGCCGCTTGATTTCATACCGACAATGCACCTTCCGTGGCCCTTTAAACCCATCAAAGTCCAACACTTACCCCCCAATACGAAAAGGCGCATGAGCTTACCTTTACATATACGGTCAGGCAACCGCGCACTTTCCCACCCGCTCCAAAGCAGCGTCCCATGTCAAACGCCGCTCTTCTCGCAGCCTAAGCCGCTGTAATACGATGAAATACTTTATGCAGACACCGCCCGATCAAATAAGTTGCGCATGGTTTCCGGTGTTTGTGCGATGAGAGTAGACGCACGCCGCAATGGGGCGCCGGCGCGGTCCGCGCCGGCCTCTCATCACCTGCGCGCCGCATCAAGCATTCAACCCGATCCAGCCATGAAAGCCCACGTACAAGCCAACACCGATGATCAACGCACTGGACAAGTATGGCGCCCGGCGAGCCACGGTACCCAACCATGGCCAACGGCTGGAAGCCTGCCTGGCACCCACCGCCGCCGCAGCGCCGACCGTAACCAAGGTGAGCGCCAATCCGATGCTGAAACACAGGACCAGCATGCCCCCCAGGGCAACCTCTTTAACCTGCAGACACAGCAACAGCACGGTGATGGCTGCCGGGCAAGGAATCAGGCCGCCCGTCAGACCGAACATGACGATCTGGCCGGTCGTGACTTCGCGGCGGGTGAAGCGCTTGCGGATATCGTTGGCATGGGCACGTTCATGCGCATCCTGATAGCCATCAGTCGACAGCTCCAGTCCGGCATGCGCATGGTCATGCTCCTGGTATTCCAAATCGTAGTCGTGGGAGTGGCCCGCATGCCCAAGACTCAAGCGTGCGCTGAACTCATGAGGCTCCGGGACATCGATGGCAGACTCCAGGTAGCCGTCGCGCTCGACGAAAGAGAACGATTGCCTGGCGCCGTCCGGACGGGTTGTCATCAGGCGAACATCGGCGGCGCCCCACGCATGGCCGGTCAACGTTGTCAGGCGCCAGCGCGGCGGAACGCCGTCTTCGAAGATCGCCAATTCAACACGGCCATGGCCAGTATCGATCCGGTGGGTCTCATCATGAGGGTCATGGGAATGACCAGCGCCCTGCTCGGACATAAACATCCGCTCACCACGCCAGGTGCGCCACAGCATCCACAGCGCAATCCCGATGATCAGTGCCGCAGACGCAAGCTGGAAGTACGGCTCGGTGGTTTGCGCGTCCAGCCCCTTGCCCAGGTACATGCCACCGATGGCGACCAACCAGACCACGGCCGTGTGCGACAACGTCGCGGCCAGCCCCAGTAAAACCGCCTGTTTGACCGAGCCACGGATGGCCACGATGAACGCGGCCATCATGGTTTTCGAATGGCCCGGCTCCAGGCCGTGCAGCGCCCCCAGCAAAATAGCGCTGGGGAAATACAACCAGGCGTTAGCCCCGCCTTGTTGCAGCAGTTCAGCAAAATTAGGCATGTCGGCTCAAAGGTACTTAGTGATTTGTTTGAACGCTTCCAACGGACCGCGCTCGCCGGTGCCCAGCGCCGAAACGGTATCTTCCAGGCAATGATCGATGTGGTCCTGGATCAACGTGCGCTTGGCCTGGCACACCGCTTTTTCCACCGCGTGCAGCTGCTGGGCGATGTCCACGCATTCACGACCTTCTTCGATCATGGTGATGATGCTGCGTAGATGGCCGTCCGCGCGCTTCAGGCGCTTGATGATCGCCTCATGACTTTGATGGGTATGTGGGTGGCTGTGTTCGTGCTCATTCATGACTTGACCCTCGGGAATCAGTGAATTGCGCCGGCATCCTATCCCCCCTGGGGGGATATGGTCAAACCGATCATCGTTGACCTGGCAGGTTTCTATCGCTGCTCCCGATCGCGCCGCGCGATGACGTTTATTGCCGACCGGGCTATGCTGATGCGCCATCCGCCCGGCTGGCCTGGCTTGCAAGGAATGCGTCATGGAGTTCGTGGTTCATAGCTATTGCCTGAAAGGCGCACGCCAGGAGCTTTTGCTGCCGCCTGTCACCCTGATACCGGCCTCCCTGACCTTGACCGTCGCCGAGCTTATTCGCCTGACCGTTACCGAACAGATTGCCGCGCTGTCGGTGCAGCACTGGCTGGAACACCTGTCGGTGCGCGAAGTGCTCGACCGCCAATACCTGAGCGAGCACGACATTCGCCAGCAAGCCGGTGCCGGCGCGATTGCGATGCCTCAGGCCAGCGCGCCTGCGCAGTTGGATGTCGGTGTTGAGGTCGAGCGCGCCTTGAAAGGGTTTGAAACCCGTGCGTTTCGCGTTCTGCATAACGGCGTCATGCTGCAACGGCTTGATGAGTCGATCCAATTGGGCCCACCTTCCACCCTCGCATTTATCCGTCTGGTGCCGCTGATTGGCGGTTGATCCTCGTCGCTCACTTTCTCGGATACCCATCATGCACTCACGCCGCCCTGCGCCCGACCAAGCCACCCGCCTCGCTGCGCTGCGAGCATTTTGTGACAGAGCGCTGGATGACTATCCCGAACTCAGCCGATATGACGAATTCGAACTGGACTTCTGGGACGGCATCGACTTCCTGCGCATCGCCGATGACTGGGTCAGGCACCAGCCCAAGGATGGGCCCAAAGCCCTGGCTGATGGTTTTGTGTTCCCTACCGTCTGGGACGACCTGGAGGATCGCCGCGATCAACAGCGCTATGGCCTGCAATATCGAGTCTGTGATGCGTGGGTCACGGCGCATCCGGACGCCTACGCGCTGGAGCAGATCTGCGCGCGACTGCGGCACATGCTGCAATTTGCCTTCGAAGACAGCGACTACCCACTGCCCACTGACGAAGACGGCCCCGCCTATTACCGCAGGCGCCCGGACCAGGCCTGGGCCTTTCCTGACGTTCAAGCTTGCATCAACCGCCTGAGCAACTACCCGCCAACCGCAGCCTGGCAGGCGTTCGCCGAATGGTTGCTGGACGGCGACTGGAACCGCGAGCAGCCCCCTTCAACGCCAGACGAGGAGCCTACGAAAGTCGCCGACGCGTATCCCTACGTGCACCAGGAAATCGAGCGCATCGCGCTGGGCCTGCTCGAAGCCGGCCGCCTCGATTACCCGCGCTTCGTGCGGGCGGCCACTACCTGGGGGCGCGCCATGATGTTCTACACAGACGACACCGGGCTGGACAGCGATGATGTGGACATGGATCGGTACGCCGATGACGTGCTCGACGATGACGAGTCATCCCACAGCGATGCCCCCACTACGCGAGCACCCGCAGCCAGCCATCCTGAGCTGGCACGCTTCACCGTTCGCTATATCGAGGACGCCTTGGCTGGGTTGCCCGATAACGCCCGGAAGCTGGCCGACACGTTCCGTTCGGTTGAGGTGTATCAGGCCCGCTGGCTGCTGCAGGCCCTGGCGGTCGTCGAACGACTGCGCATGACGCCGGAGGATTTTTTCGAGCGTTGGGCCGATACCGCCGCAGTGCTCGAGCGCTTCCTGTTGCTTCAGGCATTGCCCAAGCCCTCGTCGGCGGAGCTGCTCGCGGCACTCGGCGGGTTTTCAAGAAACAGCCTGCTGACCGCCCTGCCCTATGCCGGGCAAGCCAGCCGAGTGGTACTCGACGCTCTCGGCTGGAGTGACCTGCAAGCCTTCCAGCGTGAATACCTGAGCATTGCCCTGGCACCTCAGTCCGACTGGGGCACCGACCTGCCCAATACGCTAGATGAAACCGTGGGCGTGGTGGACCGTTACCTGCTGGACAAGGCGCTGGCCGAAGCCGACCCAAACCACCTGCGCGAGTACCTCGCGGCACTCGCCCCCTCGCCCTGGGCGTTTCCCGAGACGCGAATACTGCTCGACGCCTACCAGGGCATCGGCCGAGCGGCGCTGGAAAAGAAGTTGACCCGCCACGCACAGGCGGCAATGCGCATCTACGGCGTGCTGCCCGTCACGGAGGCGGACGATGTACGCCAACGCTATCTGACATTCAAGAAACTGCATAAAGACGTGCGTAAATACGGCGCCGAACGGCAGGCCAACTCCCATGCGGCGATACAGGCTGGCCTGGAAAACCTCGCACGCGTCGCCGGTTACCCCTCGGCAATCCGCCTGGAATGGGCCATGGAAGCGCAGATCGCCGAAGCCGCCGTAACGGCCGCCCACATCGATGGCTACGACATCACCCTGCTTATTGACGGTTTGTCGCCCACGCTGCACATCGGCAAAGCCGGAAAAACGCTGAAAACCGCACCGCCTGCGATTCGCAAACACACCGCCTTCATCGCGCTCAAGATGCAGCAAACCGGGCTCAAGGAGCAGATCGCGCGCTTGTGCCGCACCCTCGAAGCGATGATGAGCAGCGGCGAAACCCTGGCGCTCGAAGACCTCAAACCCCTGTTGAACATGCCGGCGGTTCGCCTGCTGATGGAACAACTGATCGTGCAGGCCGACGACACTGTGCTGGGCTGGCTCGATAGCACAACGCTGACGGTGACTGACCTTGAGGGCCGCCAACATCTCGCGAAAAAGAACCTGCGTATTGCTCACCCTTTCCATCTGTTCACCGCAGGCCAACTCTCGGCCTGGCAAAAAGAAGTGATCACCCATCGCCGCGTGCAGCCGTTCAAACAGGCCTTTCGCGAGTTGTACTTGTTGACGCCTGCCGAGCGAGACAGCGGCCTGTGGACCCACCGTTTTGCCGGCCATCGCCTCAAAAGCAAAGTCGCCGCCCGGCTGCTGCAGGTCCGTAACTGGTCGACCTCAAGCGTCGAAGACATCTATTACGAGAGCAAGGAGCACGGCATTTACGCCCTGTTCAACTTTTTGGACACCGGCCATTACCTCTCGGAAACCGAGCACGTCACCTTCGACACGATCGCGTTCTACCGCGACCATAAAGCTATCCCCCTTGAGCAAGTGCCGCCGCTGTTGTTCTCGGAAGTCATGCGTGACGCCGACCTGCTGGTCTCCGTGACCCACGCCGCAGACGACTACAGCAGCAGCAACGAAACCCTGCAACGCCGCGCCGAACTGGTCGGCGAATTGATTCAGGGGCTAGGGTTGAGAAACGTGAAATGCGCAGGGCATTTTCTGTACATCACCGGGCAGCGCGCGAACTATCGCATTCATCTGGGCAGCGCAGCCATCCATATCGAGCCCGGCAATTACCTGTGCATCGTGCCCGCCGGCAGCGGCGTCAAGGAGTTCTACCTGCCGTTTGCCGACACCGATCAGAAAATGGCCGAGGTGCTGAGCAAGATGTTTCTGTTGCTGGACGACATGAACATCACCGACAGCCTGATACTGGAGCAGATACAACGCCGCGAGTGAGTCGGTTTTTATCCCTGACTCAGCGAAGCATCCAGGGGAATAACCAGGGTAAACGTCGCGCCCTGCCCGGCGCCGTCGCTGTGTACAGTCAAGCGCCCCCCCATTTCCTGTGCCGCGAGTGCGCAGCTGTGCAGACCAAAGCCGTGACCGTCTTTGCGAGTGGTGAAGCCATGCGAAAAAATCCGCGCCAGGTGCTCTGGGGTAATTCCGCTGCCGTTGTCGGCCACTGAAATGCGCAGTGCTGATGCGTCATCCAGGCACGCTTGGAGCGTGACGCTCGGGCTACGATCGACCACGCCCTCCAACGCGTGCTTGGCATTGCCGATCAGGTTCACCAAAATCAGCAGCACCCGGTGCCGGTCCAGCGAGAGCAGGGGCAACTCGGCAATCGCCTTGACCACCGCTACCCCCTGGCGCTCCAGTGAGCCGGCACTCATGCGCAAGGCATCATCGATTAGCGCCGTGACCGAGACTGCCTCCACGACACTGACAGCAACGGCGTAGGACTGCTGGGCCGCAACTATGGTTTTGATGTGGTCGATGCCCTTGGTGAGTTGCCCGAGCTCTTGGACAATGCCTTGCTGCTCTGCCGTCACCGCCTGCGCCAGCTTGACCAGGTAATCGGGCAGCATCTTGCCTTTGGGGTCTTGGGTGAGAAAGTCGCCCAGGTCGTTGGCGTGCTCGCTCATCAACTGAGCCACCCTGCTCAAGCCCTGGGCTTTCGAAGCGCGCAACTGGTTGCTGACCAGGTCTGCCGAGACGTTCACGCTGTTAAGAACGTTGCCGACGTTATGCAGCACCGCCGTGGCGATTTCGGCCATGCCCGCCTGGCGGGACTTTGCGTGCAGTTCGGTTTGTACCTGGCTCATGCGTAGCGCCGCGCGGACGCGAGCCTTGAGTTCCAGCGGCGAGAAGGGTTTGGCGAGGTAGTCATCGGCGCCACTTTCCAACCCGGTTACGCAGGCATCACTACCGCCGCGGGCGGTCACCAGGATCACGGGCAAATGGGCAAAACCCGCGCTGGCTTTGATCCTGGCGGTCAGGCCGAAGCCGTCGAGCAGCGGCATCATTACATCCGAAACGACGACATCGATGGGTCGACGCTGCAGGAGTGCCCACGCCTGTTCGCCATCCGTGGCGGTGGCGACGAGGTAGTCGTCGTGCAACAGCTCGCGCAGATAGCTGAGCATTTCCGGGCTGTCGTCGACCACCAGCACTCTGGATCGCGAGGCGTGTTCCGGCAGCTGCTCGTCGTCTGCGTCATGCGTCGAACCGTCCTGGCGGCCGTCGTCGAAACGCAGCTGGCGCTGCTCGGCCGAGCCTGTCGCGCTCGGTGAAGACTGCTCGCGCAGCGTGCCGGCGTCGGTCGGCAGGGTGTTTTTCTCAACCCCCAGCGCCAGTCGAACGAAGAAACACGAGCCGCGTCCGGGTTCGCTGTTGACGCCGACTTCGCCCCCCATCAATTCGACCAGATCCTTGACCAGCGCCAGGCCGATGCCTGTGCCGCTGTAGTGGCGCGTGGCGGAATTATCGATCTGGGAAAAGCGCTGGAACAGCAGCGGCAGTTTGTCGGCAGCAATGCCAATCCCCGAGTCGTGCACCGCCAGCTCAAATCGCTCGCCATCGATCGGCGTGACTGCCACGTGCACCGTGCCGCCAGCGGGGGTGAACTTGATGGCATTGCTCACCAGGTTGAGCAGGATCTTCTCGAAGTGCCGGGGGTCCAGGAACACCGTGCCCAGCGAGGGATCGATGCTGCACGTCAAGGTGCAGCCTTTGCTCTCGGCCACCAGGGCGGCATCCTCGGCCAACACGCCCACTGCTTTGTTCAAGTCGACGGGCGCTGGGCACACCTCGAACTTGCCCGCTTCGGCCTTGGAGAAATCGAGGATGTCGTTCACCCGGTTCATCAAGCGCAGCGCATTGCGCTGGGCGCGCTCGATCTGTACTCGCCAGTCTGCGGGCGGGGTGGCCGCCGCCGAAAGCTGCTCCAGAGGCGCGAGAATGAGCGTCAAGGGGGTGCGCAATTCGTGGCTGACGGTGGCCACGAAATCGCTTTTCGCCTGGTTGGCCGTATCGGCCTGGTTGCGCGCCTCAATAAGCTCGACGGCCTGCGCCTCCAGCACCTCGGTCTGGTGATGCAGGGTGTCGGTGCGCTCGGCGACCATGCGCTCCAAAGAGGCCTGGACTTGCTGTCGTTCGGCTTCGGCCTCGGCCTCCAGCACGCGGATGCGCAGGGCAGTTTCCTGGAACACCCGAACGGCGCGGGTCATGATGCCAATCTCATCACCGCGCCCGGCGCTGGCGATTTCGGCGTGCAGGTCGCCCGCCGCAAGCCGGCGCATGACCGAGGCCAGGGCCACAATGGGCTGCGCGATAAATCGTGAGGTGCTCCAGGCAATGGCGCCGGCCAGCAGGATAGCGACGGTGACCGCAATGATCGTCGCCAGCATGCCGCGATCATTGTGGACCAAGGCGTCGGAGCGCGCTTGGCCCGCAAAACGAGCAACCAACAGGCCCGCGCTGCGTGCTTCATTGCGAACCTGGTCGCGCGCGTCGCTCAAGGCGTTGCTCGCTTGATGGAACCTGGCGAATGCCGCCCGATAGCCGGCAATCTGTTCGCTGACCGTCAGCGGCGTCGCCGTGGCTTGCAGCCCCACGGAGGATGGAAGCACCCGAGAGAGACGGGATAGCTCGTCCAGGAGGGTGACGACGGATTTGGCGACCTCGGCCGACGGTGACAGACGAAACGACAAGGTCTGCGCCTCCAAGGTCGCCACGCGCTCGGCGAAACGCTTGGATAGCGCGGCGGCATTGTGCAGCAAGCCGGTGGCCGCCTGAATATCGCTGGCGTCGTGGGCGACGTCGCCATCCACATCCTCCAACATCGTCTCGAGGCGTCCCGCCACATCTGCGACGGCGGCCAGATGCCGCAAGGCTTCGCCCCCTCGCAGTCTGGGCGCCTCGCCAAGGCGCTCAACCGCCACGCCAGCCGCCGCGAGCGCTGCGGCCAACTGGTCGAGGGCCTCGCTCTGCTGCGGCGCCCCCATCACCTCGCGCAATTGTTCGACCACGGGCTGGAGCGCGACGCTAGCGCTATGCGCCGCAGCGGCGGCTGCCGCATCCCCGGTCACCAGCACCCTGGCGACATTGGCGGTAATGATCCGTTCGCCGTTGCGCAGGACATTGAGGATGCGGTGGGCACTGTCGATGTCGCTCACCCGCGCCTTGTGCTCAACGGCGCGAGCGTCGAGCCCCTTCAACCCATCGGCGATGCCCTGTTCGACCAGGGTCGTTGCCTCTCGCATCCGGCCGTAATGGGCGGTCATGTTCTCGGTTTCGCCATCCATGGTCAGGCTCGCCACGCGCAAGGCCGTGATCGCTGCGGCGAGCCGCTCCAGGCTGCCGTTGAGCGACTGCGCTTCGGCCACCGGAATAGCGGTGAGCCCGGCGATAGCCGTCGCAACCATGCCTTCGGCCTGGGCCAGGCTTTGCTGGTCGCGGGTGGCGATGAAGTTTTCCACGCGACCGGTGGCCGCGTTGACCGACGCCAGAATTTCTGCGGAATGGCTGGCAGAATCCACCGCGCGCACCATGCCTCGCAGCCCGTAGAGGTTCACTAGCGAAACCGCCAGCATCAGGAACACCAATGCGGCGACCGCCAGGCCAATTTTGACGGCAATGGGCCGGTCCACGACCGGTTTGAATGTCAACATGGCGCCCCGCATCCTCGCTCCCTGCCCGCCATTACTGCTTCATCACCTCCGGCAAAGGCGCCGGCGGCGCCGTATGGTTGATGGCCGCGTCGATCATTGCCGCAACGGAAGCCTGGCTGTAGAACGGATTGGCGGCCCCCCCCACCGGCATGTCGGCAAGCCAGGCGTCCAAGTCTTTCGCATCGATACGCACCAGAGGCACCTCGACGAATTTGGGCACCTGCTTGCCCGCCAGAACCTGCTGGGCGACCCAGAACCCCACTTGGGAGACACTGGGGGAAGCCGAAACAGAGACGGTCTCGTAGCCATTGGCGTCGCGTTCCTGTTTCCACAGGGCAAGTTCATCCTGACGGTTACCCATCACGATGATCGGCAATGGTCGGCCCGCCGCCTTGAACGCCATCGCCGCGCCATACCCGTCGCCCCCCTGGGTCGCGACGGCATCAATGCCGGGCAGCGACGGCAGCGCCAGCGCCACCTCCTTGCGCGCCACAGCGCCTGTCCAGTTCCCGTACACGGTCTTGGCGAACTTCAGGCCCGGATATTCACTGGCGGCCTGGCGAATGCCGTCGCTGATATTTTTATCGGTGGCATCACCAGCAATGCCGCGGATCTCCAGCAGCGTGCCGTTACCCTTGAGGCGCTTGGCAATGTAATCAATTTCTATGCGGCCCATGGCGGACCAGTTGTAGTCCACGGTATAGACGCAGCCTTCGGTGACCAGGCTGGCCATGACCACCACCACGATGCCGGCGTTACACGCATCGCGGATCACCCCATCGAGCGCCGTGTCGGACGCGGCCAGGATGACGATGGCGTCGACGCCCCTGACGATCAAGTCCTGGATATGGGCCGCTTGTTCCGACGCCGAATTATTGGCACTGACCACCGGCGCCTCACGGATCAAACCCTCCTTTTGCGCTTGCGCTGCTATCTCCTGCCAATTGCGCACCATCACCTTACGAAAATCGCTGCCCGCGTATGAATTGCTGAAGGCAATGCTATGGCTTGCGGTCGGGCCGCCGGCGATACCGCTGTCGGCAGCGTGGGCCGGACTGGCGGCAATCATCAGCAACCCGCCCATGCAGGCGGCGAAGCGCCAGAGGACTGTGTAGATCGGGTCAGCCTTCATACCGATCTCCATCGTGCCTGGGATTGACTGCCTGTGGGTGAGGCCACTGCGGCGTTGCCGACCAACGCTTCTTCGGCGGGCCGGACGGCTCATGAGGCCATTGCGATAATAGAACCGGGTATGAAGAACCAGACACGTACAGACTCCTTTCCTTGGCGGACGACAACTCAAACCAGTACATGGCCTGCAGTGGCGATTAGCATAGTCTTAACATGCCCACTGCGCGCAGACCCGGCGGATTTTGGGGGTCGGTGCTGGCGTGCCATGCATTCTGGAACTGCGTTTTTACACAGCATGGGCCGGAAAGACCTGTAGGCATGGGCGAAAGCAATTTTCAGGCACAAAAAAAAGCCACTCATCTGAGTGGCTTTTTTCTGAATCTTGGAGCGGGAAACGAGACTCGTATCTGGTGTCCGACTCGTTGAAATCTGAGGGGTTTCTTTTATTTCCGAGACAGGAAAAGACTCAATTCTGGACTTGTTTTCAGGGTGTATCAAGAGCAAAAAAAGATGACTCCAAGCCATGCTAGCGAGCTCTACCTACAGCCACTCGGAAGAGCAGTCGTCCGGCCGACGGTATCAATTGCGTAGGACCAATTCGAGACGAGTCCTAAAGCGAGCACGAAGCGGCAGGCCGGAGGACTCCACATTCCGGCTCTGCCTGTAGTGAGCGGCGTTAACTACTGTGCAGCGTGTTTGAGGTACCAGTGCTGTGTCGCATCCAAAGAAGCCGCAAAAACTCCAAGGATTTCATTTATATCCTTCTCCGTTGAGATCAACGGAGGACAGAATGCCAATGCATCTCCCATGACTCGGTTGATCATTCCGCGCTCCTGGGCCTGAGAGGACAGATACCGCCCGAGTCTGCCAACAGCCTCAAAAGGCTCTTTTGTGTGCCGGTCGGCTACCAACTCAACGGCAGCAATCAACCCCACACCACGAACCTCCCCAACCATTGAATGATCAGCAAACTGCTGAAGCCCTTTGCGAAGGATAATCCCCATTTCAGCAGCATGCTGAACCAGGCCCTCCTCTTCGATAATTTTAAGATTCTCTAGGGTTTGTCTGAAAAGTCAGCCCGCAAGCATTTCTCGATACAGGCCAGTGTAACCATGGCTTTGAAGCTGCTCGCCAGTTTTTCGTATCGCGTACAGAGCCGACGCTTTTCTTTGAGCCAACTGAACAGCCGTTCGATCACGTTGCGCTTTTTATATTGTGGCCTGTCGAACAGTCGAGGCAGGCCTGGTCGAGGCTTGCGATGCATCTTGCGCAAGGGAATGATCGGCTGCATGCCGTAGAGGTCACAGTACTGACGCAGTATCTGGCTGTCATAGCCCTTGTCCGCCAGTACACATCGGCAACGCTTACGCGGACGACCCTTGCTGCCTGGCAGGCTGATCTGTTCCAGTAGCGGCATGAAATAGCGCGAGTCGGCTTCTTGACCGGGCGACAACATGACAGCCAGGGGGAAGCCATGGCTGTCGCAGGCGAGATGTATTTTGGTGGTCAATCCGCCTCGGCTACGGCCTAGGCAGTGGTGTTGCGGTTCTTGCGGGCCCCTTTTTTCCAGCACCGCTGGCCGCTCGGGTAGCTCGAATCGATGTCGAATCGACCATCCAGGTATTCAGATCGATAAAGCCATCTTCGCACAAACGAAGGTGTAAATGGCGCAGAACCTGCTCAAAAGTGCCGTTGTCACGCCATTGTCGGAAACGCTGGTAAACGGTCTTCCAAGGCCCAAAGCGCTCTGGAAGATCTCGCCATTTGGCACCAGAGCACAAAATCCAGAAGATTCCGTTAAGCATCTGGCGGTCATCGCGCCTTGGCCGCCCCATGTGTTGAGGAGGAGAAACGATGGCTTCGATCATCGCCCAACGCTCAGATGAAATTTCATAGCGGCCTGTCATGACGGCCCTCTTGGCAATCAGAGGGCATCATTTTAGCCAAAGAGACTTTTCAGACAAATCATAATAGATTTCCTAATATATTTTTTCTTCAGACGTTCTTCATTCACTTTTGATAACGTAACTATTGTGAAAATTCTCCTAATCGAAGACGACCTGGATCTCGGCAATGGCGTTCGTATCGCACTTGCAGATCAAGGGTTAGATGTCATATGGGTTCGCCGAAAAGTAGATGCGTTGCATCAGCTCGATGTCTGCGTGCCAGAACTTGTGCTACTCGACCTCGGACTGCCCGACGGTGACGGCATGAGCCTGGTAGCATGCTTACGTCAGCAGTTCAGGGGGATCCCCGTCATCATCCTGACTGCAAGAGGCACTCTGCAAGATCGCCTGTGTGGGCTCGATGCGGGTGCAGACGACTATCTGGTAAAACCATTTGTTCTCGCCGAGTTGTTGGCTAGGGTGAGAGCACTGGCCCGACGCAGTTACGGTTTTCAAAATGAGGTGATAGAAATTCGAGGATTATTTCTTCATATGCCGACTCGTCGCGTGACAGTTAGTGGACGTAATGTTGATTTAACGGCAAGTGAATACGCCCTGCTTGAAATTTTAATGATGCGCGCTGACCGCGTGCTTACACGACGTTTTCTGGAGGAAAGGCTATTCGGCGCGAAAGAAAATATGAGTAATCCGCTGGATGTGCATATGGGAAATTTGCGTCGCAAAATCGGCGAAGGCTATGTGCGAACGGTGCGGGGTGTGGGGTATGTCATTGATACCGCTACAATTCAGAAAGGGATTGGTTGATGCGAAATTTTTGGCTCAACTTGAAAACTCCAACGCTTGTAAGACGAATTATACTCGCCCAGATGCTACTACTTACACTGCTTTGGTGTCTTTTTCTGACCTACATTTTGTGGGAGAACTTGCGAAGCCCCTCTATGCTCACGGGTAGCAATACTTACGAAACCATTCTTACATTAGTTAAGCGCATGGATGATCGCCCGCAGGACCTCACTACCGTGCTGGAAAAGTTCAGCGAAGCATTGCAGGAAGGTTATGGCGGAGGTGAAGATCCCAAACTGTCAATCAGCCTCATTGTTCGTAAGAATAGAAAGATAATTTATTCATCTGATGGTGCTCCGACAGGAGTAACAAATAGCAGGTATGGAGAAATTCAGAGCATTCAGAGTGAGGGGCGCAGCTGGAATAGCCGTACTCTCAAATCAGGGAACTCCGACGCGGAGGTAACACTTATTACCCCTGCCGGAGGCTGGAACTTCTTCATATACCTGAACTCTCGTGGATACTACATATTGCCGCTGCTGGTGTGCATTCCTTTTCTTTTTTTCCCGCATGGCTATCAGTCCGTATTGCAATGCGCCCTTGGAGCAAGGTGATAAATGGTATTTCTTTGCGAACTTTAGAAGATCTCTCCCCCTTAAAAGAAGGACCAAAGCAGATAGAGCTTCGCCAAATGGTGGACGCGACTAATCTATTTCTTGCCAGAGTGCGAGCAAGTTCTGAGAGGGAACGGGTTTTCATTGCAGATGCCGCTCATGAGCTGCGTACTCCCCTGGCTGCAATGCGAATCAATGTTGAGGCTTTGCAGTCCTATGTAAGCAGCACTAATCAACAGGAGCTGCTTGCAGGGATTATTCGCAGCAATAGCCGTGCTGCGCGTCTCGTCAATCAGTTATTGCTGCTGATGCATAGCGAAGCAAGCATCGACACTGTTATGGAGGCTGTGCCGCTGACGACCCTCATACAAGAGCAAATGGCTGCGCTGGCCCCCCTAGCGGCTGAGCGTAGGATTGAACTTGAATTCTACTCTGATGGTGAAAGCTGGATCAATGGCATCAGGGAACGCCTTATGTCGCTGATTGATAACTTAATTGAAAATGCCGTGAAGTACAG
Organism: Pseudomonas sp. S3_A03; assembly: GCF_054668275.1. NCBI lineage: Bacteria > Pseudomonadati > Pseudomonadota > Gammaproteobacteria > Pseudomonadales > Pseudomonadaceae > Pseudomonas > Pseudomonas sp. S3_A03. Next base: position 296,608 of record NZ_CP162753.1, on the reverse strand, counting down.
CCCTGAGGGCGGACGCGTTGAGGTAGATGTGCGATCACTTGATAAATCTACTCAGCTACGTGTCTCAGATGCAGGCCCTGGCATTCCATTTGAATTAAGGGCGCGAGTCTTCGATAGGTTTTTTCGCGAGCCCAATCAAATGCAAAGCGGCAGCGGACTGGGGCTCGCAATAGTCAAAGCGGTTGCACTGCAGCACAACAGCAACGTATGGCTAAGTACATCTGCAGAGGGTGGACTCCTGGCGACTGTTGATTTTCCAAAACACAATTCCGACTGAAAAAGCATGATTTGATGCCTGCCCGGCGGAGGGCCCATACCAGAACAATGGAGTTGAAATTGAAATATTTATCCTTGCCTATACTATTATTTTCTATCTCAATCAGCGGGTGCGCTATAACCGTCAGCGAATTAAAAAGTAGTCATTCATCTTATGACGGCAGCTTCATTAGCGAGAAGACGCCCTCCGATACTTATCGAAACTTAAGACTAATGGCAAGACAATGCCTGGAACATGAGACATATACAGGAAAGCCGGTCATCGTATTAAGCGAGTTTAGCGATGAGCGCAGTGAAGGTGAGATCAATCAAAAGCTCCTTTCGGAAGGACTGTTGATTAACAACGCCCTAATTGAAATAGAAAGACATGATGCGAACAAAGCACAGGTCAGGTTGTACACAACAAAGAACATCTTGAGTGTCGGTGCTAGATCGCCGAAGATAAGTGATATCAAGCGCTGGGCTGACGGCGATATAAATTGCGCTAACGAACTCTAGTTCATGCCGTGAGTACTCCAAGTACTATTGGAAAAATCCCGCATAATTGTTCAATCTGCTTTTATAGGTCAACGGCGACATATGCAATGAGCCGTTTGCCAGTCGCCTGCATAGAGTCGATGCAGCGAGGAGCCGACTTGTCGCTTAGGAGTAGTGGGCCTAAATGTAGGTAGCATTCTATGGTTGGGTGTTTGAATGCATCAGGGTATCGGACGGAGCCGTAAAGCTTGATCGCAATATGCTCTGAATAATGGTGACCGATTGGCCAAGTGTCGGTAGGCGTGGCCATGCTGAAAGACCATTGTTGGCGCTGGAGCGAGATTGATCCAGTTGCTAATATTTAGCTGACCCGGGCTGTTGTGACGTAAACGATCATTGGCTCTGGGTAATTCGCGAGCTGACCGGGTAAGCGTCCCGTCCGCAACAGGGGCAATCCGTCATCAGCGGTCACAAACAGTCTTCCAAGGCCCAAAGCGCTCTGGAAGATCCCGCCATTTGGCGCCCGAGCACAATATCCAGAAGATACCGTTAAGCATCTGACGGTCATCGCGCCTTGGGCGTCCCATGCGTTGAGGAGGGGAACGATGGATTCGATCATCGCCCAACGTGCAGATGAGATTTCATATCGGCCTGCCATAACGGCCCTCCCAGCAACCAGAGCACGTCATCTTAGCCAAAGCGACTTTTCAGACAAACCCTAGGGCGACTGCAGTAGCTACCGGGTGCCCGCTACCAGTGAAGCCATGACCTAAGGTGCCAATCGACTGGCTCTGGTCGGCAATACCTTGGTAAACGGCATCGTTAATCAATATGGCTGCAATGGGCTGATAGGAGGACGACAGCTGTTTGGATACAACCATGACGTCTGGTTTGATATCAAAAGTTTCGCAACCGAACATATTGCCGGTTCGACCGAAACCGCAGATGACCTCGTCCGCGACAATAAAGACGTCATGCTTGCGGCACACCTTCTGGATCTTTTCCCAGTAAGTTTTCGGCGGAACGATCACCCCCCCTGCGCCCATCAGCGGTTCGCCATAAAACGCTGCGACCGTCTCAGAGCCTTCCTTGATGATCAGATCATCCAGTTCTCGGGCGAGGCGATCGGCGAACTGTTCTTCTGTTTCACCCGCTCGACCATATCGGTAAAAGTGCGGGCAGCTGACATGCAGGAAGCCCGGCAGGGGAACGTCAAAACCGCGCTGATTTGCCGGCAGCCCAGTGAGGCTCGCACTTATGGTAGTGGTACCGTGATATGCGTTCTGCCGACTGATGAACTTTTTCTTGGCGGGGTTGCCCAGAGCATTGTTCCGGTACCACAAAAGCTTAACTACCGTGTCGTTTGCCTCAGAGCCGGAGTTGGTGAAAAACACTTTGCTCATCGGCACCGGAGCCATCTCCACCAATTTTTCGGCGAGCTCAATGCTGGGACGGTGTGCCTTACTGGAAAACACGTGATAGAACGGTAGTGTACGTAGTTGCTTTTCGGCAGCCTCTATCAGCCGTTGGTTGCTGAAACCAAGCGCTACACTCCATAGCCCTGACATCGCCTCGATGTATCGCTTATTTTGGTTGTCATATACATGAACTCCTTCTCCACGCTCGATGATGAGGGGGCCATCCGCTTCATGAAGTCGAGCATCCGTATAAGGGTGGAGGTGATTTTCAACATCTTTTTGTGCAAGCAAATCCGTCATGATTTTACCTCGAAGTGAAAGAGGATTCGTTAAACCAAGGGCTGTGTAGAAACCCAAATTAAATACCCAGGCAACCGCACCAGGCTCCACAGCTACAACAGCTAACTGTCGCCAATAGCCATGGAGTAAAAAGCGGCATAAACACCGTAATCGGTGTCCGGACTTACTTGACCAATTCAGGCTCGCCTACAGGTTGTGCGCTAAACCTGTGGGCGAGCCCGCTCGGGGAAAGGACTTTAGGGTTGTTGCCAAAAATCCGGATCAGAAGTAATAACCGATGTTCATGTACAGCTGGTTTTCCCACTGGTCACTACCCCCAGCCCCCAGACTTTGCGTGAGGCTGCTGCCACCGATGACCGGATCATTCTTGCCGTACAACCATTCCGTGGCGATCCACAGTTTGCTGAGGGAGAACGAGGTGCCGAAAATCATCCGTTGCGAGGTCTTGAAGTCGTCCGCGGATTTATCGAAGGCGCTGTAATTGGCATACACCTGTACACCGCTGATCTGATCGAACAGGTACTTGCCGCCAACGTCATAGCTCACATCCGCTACGTATAAGTTGCCGCGACTGGCAACGTTGTAAGTGGCGTCGTAACCGCCGAAAGTCACCAGTTCATCGGTGCCGGGGTTGCGCGGGGACATCTGCTGTCGCGCAGCTTGCAGTTGCACACCCCATGGTCCGTTTTTACCGATGTAGTGCACCGCCACGGCATTGCGCCGGCCGTCGTTGTTGGTGTCGCGGTTCTCCAGGGATGAGGTCAGGCCAGAAATCCCGACTTCGGACTTCCATGGCCCCAGGTCCAGCGCCTTGGCCACCCGCAGCACCACGGTGTCGCGCTCCTGGTTGTTGCTGCCGTCGATGACATAGCTGTCCGCTTCGGAGACAACGCTGGAGTAGGTTTCCCCCTTGCTGGTGCCTTTTCCCTGCGAGGCCGGGCGAAGGTAGTAACCGGCCTGGATGTTCCAGTCGCCACTTTGCTGGATGTACTTGGCGCCAAGTTCTTCCACGTCTTCCAGCCCCACAACGTTCCCCAGGGTTTGATAGAACGTGCTGCCAAAGTACGGCTGCAAACCGAACGGCACCTGGTTCAGACCGACCTGGATTTGCTGGGCAGGGTTGAACTTGTAGCCGATCCAGGCGAACTCGGCGAACTGGACGTCCCCGACGTTTTCTGTGTACTGGTAAGGGTAGGCTCGGCCGTAGAAACGGTACTTGGCCTGGCCGATCCAAGTGTCGGAGTTGTACTTGGCGGAGAGGATCACGGTATCGAAGTTGAACTTCTGGATATCGCGATCCGGGTCATAGTCCCAACGCGCCCGGACGGCACCGCCGAGATCGAGATTGTCGGTGACCTGGACCGCCTGCGCGTGTGTGGAAAGTGCGCCCAACAGCGCCAGCGGAATCAATGAGCCCAAGGCCCGGGTGGTGTTCAAGTTCATGGTCGCTCCATCTTTAGGTTTTATTTTTGGCAACAACCATCCCGGCCACGGCAAAGCGCGGTCTGGATGAAATAGGTACGGCCCGCCGAGACTGAAGCTGGAACAGCGTCCAGGTGCTAGCGGGCTAAACGGTGTTTGAGAAGCCGCAGTTGTTTAAATTTCGGCGTCAGTGGTGTTGCAGTTCTTCAACCACAGCGGCACAAGCGCGGAAGGCATCCAGCGTCCACTCTGGATTGATAAAGTCTGGCCAACTGGAAAGTTTTACGATCGCCACTTCAGCAGCCGGATCCCAATAGATACTCTGGCCAAATACTCCGCGCGCCGAGTAAGTGCCCTGTTCACTGTCCAGTACCCAGCACTGATTGCTGTAGGCCGCAGTCGGATAGTGCTTGGTGTAATAGCCATAGAGGACTTCAAAAGCGGGTGTGGAACCACGTCCGCATGCACGCACAAACGTCTCTGGGACAATCTGCTGGCTATTGAAATGTCCACCCTGCAAATACATCTGGGCAAAGCGCCCGAGATCACGCAGCGTGGCGCTCATCCCCCCATCGGCCAACGCAGTTCCAACACCATCGAGGGTGATACTCGCGTCTTGTTCTGCCCCCAGTCTTGACCAGATTTCCCGGCTCAATAAAACGGGGAGCCGCTCGCCGCAGGCCCGCTCACAGACCCAGGCCAACATGTCGGTATCCACCGAGCGATACTCAAAGAACTGACCATGCTCACGGTCTTTACCCAGCGATTTCAACAAACCATAAATGCTATCGGGAGACTCTCGCTCTCCCCGTTCGCGCCAACCCGAGGCGATATCCAACTGAATGAATTCGGCATCCGGATCGGTGTAGTCCTCCCTGAATCTCACGCCCGTGCGCATATCCAGCAGATCCTGCACCCGGGCATCGCCATAACCGCTTGCCGAAAGCTCGGGCACATAGTGGCTGACAGGCGCTTGGGGATCGATCCTGCCCTGGCCGATCAACCGACCGACCAGGCTGCCGATGACGGTCTTGGAGACCGATTGCAGCAGATGCAACGTGTGCGGCTGCATGCCGTTGAAATACTGCTCCGAAACCACCTTGCCTTGATGAAGTACCAGGAAACCATCGGTGTAGCTGTCGGTCAGGAAAGTCGCCAGATCGGTTTGCCCGCCGTCGACCCGCTGGAAACGTACGTCGTCCAATGAGCGCTCGTTGCGCTTGAATTCGCTGACTGGCCCGGGACCGCGATGAATAGCGGCCACGGGAAACAGCTGGCTCATGTGCTGGAACGACCAGCGGTTATAGGGCGGGCTGTCCCAGTTGTGCAGGCCAATCTGCTTCTCCCGGGGCGGCGGATAGCCCTGCATCAGCCTTAAATCCTGGTAGCCAATGCCTGGAGCGGTCATGTCATTTTTATTGTACATAGGGGTTCAGCTCTCATCGTTCAGAGGGTGGTGGCAGGAAAAGCGATGGCCGTGATCCTGGGTCTCGGCTGGCACCTCTCGGCGACAACGCTCGCTGACCCGCGGGCAACGGGGCGCGAAGTGGCAACCGCTAGGCCGGTTCAAGGGGCTGGGGATTTCGCCGCTGAGGATCTGCAACTGGTCACGGCGTTCCGGGTCGATGGAGGGCACCGAATTGAGCAGCGCACGGGTGTAGGGATGACGCGGTCGACCGAACACCCGCTCCACGGGGCCGGCCTCAACGATGCGCCCCAAGTACATCACCAGCACCTGCTGCGCCAGGTACTCGACCGTCGCAAGGTCGTGACTAATGAACAGGTAACTCAGGCCATTGTCGGCCTGCAGCGTCTTGAGCAATTGCAGCACTTGGGCCTGGACCGACACGTCGAGCGCCGCCGTAGGCTCATCGAGGACCAGCAGTTTTGATTCCAGCGCCAGGGCCCGGGCGATAGCGATACGCTGCAACTGGCCGCCGGAGAATTCATGGGGATAGCGCTCCATGTGTTCCTCGCCCATCCCCACATTTGCCAACAGCGAGAGAATGCGCGCGCGCAAGGCGCTGCCGCTCAAGCCAAAGGCAACCTTCAGCGGCTCGGCAACAATTGCCTTGATGGTCATTTTCGGATTCAGCGAGGCATAGGGATTCTGGAACACCATGCTCAAGCTCCTGCCCCGCGCCCTGGCATCAGTAGGCAGCGGCCGACCTTCGACCAGGATCTGTCCACTGTCGGCTGGCAGCAGACCGAGCAAGGTCGCGGCCACCGTACTTTTGCCACAACCGGATTCCCCCACCAGCGCGACCGTCTCACCGGCCTGCACCTCCAGGCTGATGTGATCGATGGCCGTCACCAGGCCGTCGCGGCTGGCGTAGGTCTTGTGCAGCTGAGTGACGCTCAGCAGCGCGGGCTGTTTGTTGTTGTTCATAGCCGTTTACCTTTCAAAGAAGCCTCACACCTTGACCGACGTGTTGTGACAAGCCGCCCAGTGTTCCTCGCCTATCTCTACCCTCGGCGCAGCCTGAGCGCATCGTCCAGTGGCGCGTTCACAACGTGGATTGAAGGCACAGCCAGGCGGAGGAGCCGCCATGTTCGGCACCTGCCCGGGGATGAAGCCCAGGGGCTGGGATCCTGCCCCAGCTTTGGCACGGTGCCCATCAATTTCAGGGTGTAGGGATGCGCGGGTCGCTTGAACACCTGGCCCACCGGACCGCTCTCCACCACTTCGCCGGCGTACATCACTGCCACTCGATCACAGAGCGAAGCCACCACGCCAAGGTTGTGGGTGATAAACAGGATCGCCAGGTCCTGCTCCTGCGCGAGCTTGCGCAGCAAGGCGATGATCTGCGCCTGCACAGTGACGTCCAGCGCCGTGGTCGGCTCATCGGCGATCAGCAGTTTCGGTCGGCAGGCCAACGCCATGGCAATCACCACGCGCTGCAACTGACCGCCAGACATCTGGTGCGGATACTTGCCTAACGCAAGAGTGGGATCGGGCATGCTCACCGCTTCCAGCGAACTCAGCGCCTCGGCGCGGATTTGCGCCTTGCTCAATCGCCGATGGCAGCCAATGACATCGAACATCTGCCGCCCGACCGTGAAGAACGGGTTGAGCGCCTTCATCGGATTCTGAAAAATCATCGCCGCGCCACCGCCGCGCAAATCCGCCAGCTGCGACGCCGACGCACCGTTGACCTGCTGTCCGGCGACTTTGACACTGCCGCCCAGCCGAGCGGCCTCAGGCATCAATCCCAGGCAGGACATGGCCGTCATGGACTTGCCCGAGCCCGACTCCCCGACCAACCCGAGGATCTCACCGCGCCTGACCTTGAGGTCGATGCCGCGTACGGCCTTCACGGTTTTGAACAAACCTGGGAAAGACACCGTCAGCCCTTCCACTTCCAGCACCAGGTCTTGAGCTGCATCGTTTTTCGAAGCGGCGAGCTGTTCGAGCGTAGAAGGTTGCAAGGATTCGTTAATCATCAGCGCATCCCCTTCTTTGGATCGAGCACATCGCGCAGCCCATCACCCACCAGGTTGACGGCCAGCACCAGGACAAAAATCGCCACGCCGGGAAACAGCACCGTCCAGGGATTTTCGAGCAATTGCGAGCGCGACGCCGCGGCCATCAGCCCCCACTCCACCATGGGCGGTTTGGCCCCCAGCCCGATAAAGCTCAGCGAGGCAGCAGCGAGAATGGTGTAGCCAAAGTCCATGGAGCCCTGCACGATCACCGGTGTGGTGGAATTGGGCAGTACATGGCGAAGCAAGATGCGGCAGTGACTGACGCCCATGGAACGAGCGGCATGGATATAGGTCTCCGAGCGAACCCGTACTACCGCGCCACGCATGATCCTCGCGTACCAAGGGAACCACGAGATTGCGAGCGCCAGCATGGCGTTGGCCAAGCCCGATCCCAGCGCAGCGGTAATAGCGATCGGCAACAACAGCGGTGGAAAGGCCAGAAACACGTCTGAGACGCGCATCAGCAGCGTATCGATTCGACCGCCGAAGTAGCCGGAAACAAGCCCAATCGGAATTCCGATCAGCATCGCGATCAACGTCACGCTCACTCCAATGATCAGCGAGGTGCGTGCGCCATAAAGCACCCGAGAAAGAATGTCGCGACCAAACTCGTCCGTGCCCATCCAGTGTGCCCAGTTGGGCGCCATTAATTTTTGGGAAAAGACAATCTTGTTCGGTTCATAAGGCGCGAGCCAGGGGGCGAAGATGGCCGCCAGGATGATCAGCAGCAATAACAGCGCGCCGAATACAAACAACTTGTTATCGCAGGCAAACGCCAGGGCCTTGATGCGCCATGAGGGGGCTCGCGAGGGCATGGCCAGGGATACGTCTTGGATACTCATTGGACTCGCAACCTCGGATCAACAAGGTGATACAACAGATCAACAATCAGGTTGATCGACAGATAGGTCGTGGCCAGCACCAGGGTGGCCCCCATCACGGCGGGGAAATCATTCTGGGCAATCGAAAACACCACGAAGCCACCCAGGCCGGGCCAATCGAAAACGAACTCGACAACGACTGCGCCTCCAAGCAGGTAACCGAAGGTCAGGCCCACCACGGTCAGGAGCGGAATCATTGTCGCCTTCAGTGCATAGGCGTAATGGATACGCCACTTGGGCACGCCGTAAGAAACGGCCGTACGGATGTACTCCTCGGAGAGCACCTCCACCATCATGTTGCGGGTGATCCGGGTGACAGTGGCCAAGGTCACGGTGACCAGGGTAAGCACGGGCAGCGTCAGGTGTTTGATGGCGCTCCACAGCGCTGTGAAATTACCGGCCAGCAGCGTGTCGATCAGGTAAAAACCGGTCACACGCTCAAAGGGGCTATCGAGCAGAATGGAAGCATCGATACGGCCTTGCAGGGGCAACCAGTTGAGCTTGCCGTAGAACAGCAACTGCAAACCCATGGCCAGGATGAAAACGGGAAATGCCGTCCCGGCGATGGACCCAGCCCGCGCCACATTATCGATCGCTGAGTTCTGTCGCGCCGCTGAAATGACACCGATAGGAACCCCGAGCACCACCACCCAGAACATCGCCAGGAATGTCAGTTCGAACGTCGCGCCAACCCGCCTGACCACCTCCTCTACCACAGGCCGCCCGGTGCGCAGACTGGTGCCAAAATCACCTTGCAGCAGGGCGCCGATGTAATTGAAATACTGAATCGGCAGAGGTTTATCCAACCCCAGTTTTTCCCGCGCGACGGCAATCTGCTCCGCCGTGGGGTGGTTACCCAACATCATCTCTACCGGGGATCCGGGAAGCGCTCGGCTCAAAACGAAGGTGATGGTCAACACGCCCAGAAGAATGAAGAACATCACTATCAATCGCTGGGCTATATACTTCGCCATTTATACTACCTTTTGTGGCTAATAAACTTGGCCGTGACTTCTTACGCCCAGCATAAAGCCCTCAAAGCGAATTAACTCTTGAGGAATGACCAGGCGAATCAACCGACTATCGGATTACAGGGCAACTCAGGCCTACACCTACAACTTCATCACAAACAACTCAGCATTCAGCGATTCAAGTTGTAGTAGAGAATTGCCTCATAAGCGGGATTCAGGCTCTTTTCCATGCCCTTGATGTCTTTGCGGGAGACACGTATCTGCTGCACATCGGCGTACCAGATCGCAGGAGCGTCCTTGACCAGCAGTTGCTGGGCCTGCTGGTATTTTTCCGTGGACTGGGCCCGATCACTGCCTTCCAGCGCCAGCGCCTCTTCAATCAACTGATCAAAATTTGGGTTGCTGTAGTGAGACAGATTGAACAGCGTAGTTCTCTCTGTATGAAACTCACTGAAAAGCCAATCGCTGGGCGTCGGATACGTTGGCCACCAAGCCATGGATTGCAGGTTGGGAGCGGTGTCCAACTTCTTCGCCTTATCCCAGATCACCCCCCACTCACCGGGGCGTAACTCCACTTCTACGCCAACCTGAGACGCCGTCGCCTGGAACAGCTCAGCGGCGTTTGCATAGATGCCACTGATGTACTGCATCGAGACCTTCCAGTCCTGCTTGGGTACGCCAGAGGCCTCCAATAATTGGCGGGCTTTATCCAGATTGTAGGAAGCCATAGGCACGCTGGCATGCCCCCAGATACTGGTGGGTAAAGGCCCCTTGGACACACTACCGTAGCCGTGCAAAATATCGTTGGTGACACCTTCATAGTCCCAGAGATATTGCAGCGCCTGACGAAATGCCAAGTTATCCGTAGGGTACTTCTGGGTATTGATCAAGAACTGGAAGTTCTTCCACGAAGGCGCGGTGCTCACCTTGATGGCGGGGTTCTCTCCCAACACCTTGAGCTGATCAAGAGGGATATCCCAGGCGACACCGGCCTCGCCATTTTTGATCATCTGGGTACGTGTAGAGGCTTCCGATACGACTTTTACGATGACCCGATCGAATTGCCCTTCTTTCCAGCCTCCCCAGTAGCCATCGAAACGTTCGAGTACCACTTGCTGGCCTTGTTCAACCTGGCCAAGCTTATAGGGGCCGGTGCCGATAGCGTTGGGAGCCATCATCCAGTCATGCCCCTTATCCACCGCCGCCGGGGCAATGATATAAGCAGCGTATTGACCTGCCGCGATCAGATTGGCCGGAGTGGGATTCTGGAACTTGAGCACTACCGTGTCGTCAGCGAGGACCTCGATGGAATCCAGCGCTTTCCATACATACGCAGCGCCTTGTTTTAGCGCTTTGACGTAGTCGATGGATTTTTTGACCGCTGCGGCATTGAACGCCGAACCGTCATGAAACTTAACGCCGTGCCGCAGCTTGAAGGTCCAGGTCTTGCCGTTGTCGCTGCTTTCCCAGGACGTGGCGAGCCCAGGGGAAAACTCCTCGGCACTGCCCGGAGCGTTATAGACCAGAAGCGTCTCGTAGATATTGCCCAGCACCCGCACCTCTTCCGAAAACGCCGAGGCTGGATCCCAATCCTTGAAAGAGGCTCGATCAGCGACAACCAAGGTATTGTTTGCCGCACACACCAAGCCACTGGTCAACGGCGCGGTAATGGAAAGCGCCATCAACCCTGCCATCAAGGTTCTTTTGAAGTTCATCGATGTTCCTCTTATTTTTATGATGGGCGCAGCGGGTCACTTGCACGAGCAGGCGTTAATCCAGCTGGAATGAACGACGTGTTTGGCCGTTCGTGAAACTGCCTGTTAAGCGGTGTGACCCATTATTCATCTGCCTCACGGCCAGCTCAATTTCGCGAGCGCTAAAAAAATAACGCCTGATGACGCTTGAAAGCGTCACCTAGCGTCTATTTTTAAAGCTGAGTCAGAACAACGGCGGAACGAGGTTGAACTCACCCTCGGATGGGCGAATCAGCAGCCGCGCCCTCACCTCGCTGGGGATTTCAGGGGAATCAATCGGGAAGCAGCTGCAACTGGAGAGTGCGTTACGCAGATCAATCGACTCGCCCAGATGTTCAAACACAATCTGAGCACCAAAAGGACGGCGAAAATTGTCGCCCGATACGCCGAGCACCAAGCCATTGAGAAAGCGGAAACGACTGCGATAGGAGGGGTAAAGCGCCGACCAGATATAGCCTCGAGACGATAGGTACTCACGCTCGACGATGTAAATCAGATCGGATGAAGCAAAGCAGAACCCCCGATATTTATTGATGCCAAAACTCTTCAGTTGGTCATCACCTAACCTCATTCGTTCGTAGGTTTTGCTGAGGATCTTGTTGCCGGAACGGGACAAGCGGGTAATCGACTTAATGACTTCGCCAGACCCGGAGGGCGACATCAAATAGACAAAGTAGTAACCCTGATACTTCGACAGCGCCTGTGCGGAGCTTGGAAAAAAATCGGCCGGTACCGCGCTGTCCGGCTCGCGCGCCGCGCGCTGCCTGCTGAGCAAAGCCCGGAAGGACTCATGTTCGGAGAAGATCTCGTCCTCATCTACCCCAAAAAAGGCGCATATCTTACGAAGGGTGAAGAGCGAGGGAGCCGCCTGCGCGCCCAAGTATTTGTTGAACTGCTGGCGGTTGATATCGAGGGAGCGGCACACCATCGCCACCGACTTATAGTACCCGCAGAGAAGGCGCAGGTTTTGACTGAAATCCTGCATCGACCGGGGTGAATTGGAACTCACCATTAAAATATTCCTAACGCCACCATTGACAACACACTGGACTGATCGTCGCTTGGATCAGGGCCTCAGAGCTTGGCCTTGCCAACCCGTGATTCGTCCGAGCATCAGCCCGACCATAGCGCCTGGCCGGAGGAGTATCCAACAAATACACGCCACGGTGTTTGTTTGATCACGTTGAGAATGCTCCAACTGACAACAAAGCAGTAAACCGTCGTCAGTAACACGCCTTTGCTTTGCGTCACGCCCCCTGGTCTGCATCGTCCCGCCTTTGACCATGTTTTTGCGCGATACCTACCAGCACGAATACCGATTGGTTTGCGGGATATCCACGGCCTTATATTTGGGTGTTGAAAAACAATCAGATGAATAACGACGCACTAAAGTGCATTTAAGTCAAAGATCCGTTAACCCTGCCAATAGCGAGAACGCCTCATGATCAAAATCCTAGCCGCTGTACGCAGAAAACCAGGAATGACGCATGCCGAGTTTATAAACTATGTAGAGCACACCCACGGAGAAATCGCTAAAGCCAAACCGTTAGGCGTCAAACGGTACGTGCAGAACCATGTCATCGACGCGGCTTTCGGGGTTGACGCCGACAGTGCCTACGCACAGTCCTTCCACAAAGACTCCATTACGGAGCTGTTTTTTGAAGACGTGCCAGGCTTGATTCGCACCTTCAGCGATCCCTATACCCAGCAAACCGTGGGCCCTGATGCAAAGAACTTCGCTGACCTTTCCGAGCAGCTCGCTCAATTGATGGATGAAGCGGAGACGGCTAGCACCGCTACAGCGCCTCTCCCATGGAAAGTGATGATCCTGCTGAAGAAAAATCCATCCATGGCGCTCGATCGTTTTTTCGACGCTTGGGACGCAGCTCACGAGAGCATTACCCGCGAACAGCCCGACTTCCAGAACGCCCTACGCCGGTATGTTCGCTCCCGGTATCTGCCCGAGGGTGACAAGGTGACGGCCTATTTCGGGCCAAACATCGCCGTATACGAAGGCGCCTCTAGCCTGTGGTTTGAAAATGAAGCGGATTTTTCGACCTTTCGGCAGTATCAGCGAGCGCTGTTTCAAAAACTTGCCGAGGACGGCGTGGCGCTGACGTCGGCGTCTTTTTTCGCTTACGTCAAAGAGGTCGTTATTTTCGATCACTGCTCCTAACGACCAGAAGCGCGACCCTTCTCATCCAGCAGGGTCGCAATCAATCAGATAGGCTCAGCCAGCGTCGCAGTGGACTCACGCATGATCTGCGCATGCTCTTCCTTGTCCCCGCCACTTTTCTCTATCTCGCACAGACGCGCGGAGTTCTCGACCACGAGTTGGCAACGCTCCCAGCGCCGCGTTTCGAACCGGCTCAGGGCCGTCTGTAGATTGCTATTGCCGAGCAACTCTTCGGCAAGCACGATGGCGCTCTCAATACCGATGCCAGCCCCGGAAGCCAGGTGCGGTGTGGTGGCATGCACCGTGTCTCCGATCAGCACGATTCGGCCCTTGTGCCAGGGCAACGGCACCAACAGATTGGACAGCGGACGATAGTCGATATTGGCGCCCGCCTCGTACAGTTGCGGCACCAGCGTTTGCAGGATCGGGGCTGGAAACTCACTCAGCAGGCGCGCCATTTCACCCGGCCAACTGGCCGGGTCGATCCACTCGGAAAACTCGCGGTTTTCCATGAGGAACATGTACATGTGCGTTTCGGAGATTGGATTGACGCCAACCTTGGTGCGACCCAGCCAATGAGTGGGGCGCACGATTTCCGGCGGACGCTTCAGCACCGCGCGCCAGACGCTCTGATGAATGGGTTTTGGCGAGGGTGCTTCCGGGAAAAACTCCTTTCGCGTGCGCGAATGCACGCCGTCAGCGGCGACGACCAGGTCATAGCGTTCAGTGGTCCCGTCAGTGAAAGACACATCAATGCCATCGTCATGCTCGATGACGCTGTCGTAGGTGATGCCCAGGCGCACACGGGTCCCCACTTCCCGGGTCCTGTCGGCAAATATTCGAGCCAGCACCGGGCGCAGGATGCCGCCACCACAGGGAATCGGTTTATCGCTGACCGGCGGTCGAAGCGCCAATTGCACGATCAGGTCGCCCGCCGGTGAAAATACATCGAAATTGGTCGACAGGTACCCTTCCCCGGCGACCCTTTCCAGAATCCCAACCGTATCAAGCGCTCGCAGCGTGGGCCCACTGAGCGTAATCCCCGCCCCCAAAGGACACCACAATGGATCGATTTCGACGAGGTCCACTTCGACGCCCTGGCGGGCGAGCTGGATAGCCGCGGTCATACCGGAGAACCCTCCCCCAATCACCAGGACCTTGTTGACTGCTGCAATCATCACGCTCTCCTAATTATTCTTATTCACTCGGGCAGACATTGCATGGCGCACCGACGAGCGCTGCGGCGTCATCGCGTCAATGCCGCAGCAACATGGAATGCCGACGAAAAATGCCGGATCAGCCACGAGACTATCGAATCGGCTATCAGCGCTGAAATCGCTTTGCACAATCCGAGGTATCGCTGGCGGCGATGGGTCTCGCAGGTAAGCCGGGGGCATTGCTCGGAGTGCCTGTCTTTGCGGCAGAACAAATACAAAAGCCGATGAACGACGGCTCACACGAACCGCCGTCCACCGGCCTTTAACGACGGTTGTTTACACGCTTTCCAAGCCATCCCAGCAGAGGTATTTAACCTCTAGGAACTCGTCTATTCCCAGGTGAGATCCCTCTCGCCCAAGACCGCTCTGCTTCACGCCACCGAAAGGTGCGACCTCATTTGAAATCAAGCCACAGTTGATGCCCACCATGCCCGACTCGATGCGCGCGGCGTTGCGCCAGATACGCGCCGCGTCACGGCTGAACAGATACGCGGCCAGGCCAAACTCGCTGTCGTTGGCCATGGCAATGGCTTGGTCATCGGTGTCGAAACGCACCAGCGGCATGACCGGGCCGAAGATCTCCTCACGAGCAACCCGCATCCCATGGGTCACATCAGCCAACAAGGTGGGCTCGAAAAAACACCCGCCCAGCGCATGGGGCTTGCCGCCAGACAGCAGTCGAGCGCCTTGGGCCAGCGCATCATCAACCAGCGCCTGGGATTTTCGTACCGCCGCGTCATCGATCAACGGCCCGACTTGTACACCCGGCTCCAGGCCATTGCCCAGCTTCAGGCGTGCCATGCGCTCGACGATGCGTTCGGCCAGTGCGTCATAAACCGCGGACTGCACCAGCACCCGATTCGCGCCGATACAGGACTGTCCACCATTGCGAAACTTGGCCAACATCACCCCGTCAGCCGCAGCATCCAGATCAGCATCATCGAAGACAATGAACGGGGCGTTGCCGCCCAACTCCATGGAGCATTTCTTGACCGTCTGCGCCGCTTGCGACAGCAGCAGCCGGCCCACTTCCGTGGACCCCGTGAAGGTGAGCTTGCGCACCAGCGGGTTGGCCATAAGCTCACCGGCAATGTCGCGGGTGTCGTTGCCAGTGATCACACTGAAAACGCCGGCGGGCACGCCAGCGCGCTGCGCCAGTTCGGCGAGTGCCAGCGCGGTCAGCGGTGTCTGGCTGGCCGGTTTCACCACCATCGTGCAACCGGCCGCGAGGGCCGGAGCGGCCTTGCGTGTAATCATCGCAGCGGGGAAATTCCAGGGCGTGATCGCCGCGCAGACGCCGATGGGTTCGCGCAGGACCACGATGCGCTGAGTGTCCTTTACGCCCGGAATCAGATCACCGCGCACCCGTGTGGCTTCCTCGCCAAACCAGCGCACAAAAGACGCCGCGTAATCGACTTCACCCCGCGCCTCCTCCAGTGGCTTGCCCTCCTCCAGGGTAATCAGCGTGGCAAGGTCCTCCCGATGTTCAACCATCAACTCATACCAGCGGCGCAACACCTCGCCACGGCGTTTGGCCGTCAGGCGACGCCATGGGCCAAAGGCCTCATTCGCCGCGTCGATGGCGTGCCGAACTTCAGTTTCACGACAACGCGGCAACTCGGCCAGCACCGTTTGGTCCACCGGATTACGCAGCGTGTAGTGACCGTGCGGCGTCTCGGTCAGCCACTCACCGGCGATATAGGCACCGTCACGCCACAGCGTGGGATCTTTAAGTAAATGCTTCACTGTGCAACCCTCCTGATCAGCACGGATGACGCCCGATCATGAAGGCGCTGTCAGGATCCGAAGTCACCGGCAACCCCGACGCAACCAACCCTTGACGCAGCGACTTCATGAAGCGATCCGGCACGCGCATCGCCGGGGCACGCAGTGGGCCGCCGTTGAAGCCGGCGAGCCAGTCCTGGTATTTCCACATCGTGCGATTGAGCACACCAGTGCCGCCAGCATAGCTTTGCGCGGCGGCGCCGTTGGCGCTGCGTGCCGGATTGACCTTCCAGTACAGTTCCATCGCCTCTTCAAAGCGGCCCGTGCGTGCCAGTTCGAACGCTTTCGGGTAGTAGTCGCTCATCCAGGCGGTGTTGCTGGTGCCGGAAAACTGCAACTTCATCAGGCTCATCAAGGGGATTGCGTCGCCTTCGATCGGGCAACTGATCACCACCTGGTCACGGAAGTGGTAATACATCTCGCAAATGCCCGCCGGCAGCGGGAACCCTTGCTCGGACTTGATGGCCGCGATATTCGGGCAATCGGCCAACAGCCGACTGACCAACTCCAAGGACATCCCTGCCGGATGCACGCGCTCAAAGCCCCAGAGCGGAATCGGGAAGAGCATGACGGCGAGGTCCGTCGCGTCACAGAACGACTTGGTGTAGGCGTAGATTTCCTGCTCGCTGGTCGGCCAGAACTGTGGTGGATAGGAGAGTAGGACGATGTCCGCACCGGCATTCTCGGCGAGCTTCACCGCCTCGATATTCTCGGCAAGCGTGCCAAAGGCCGCATGGAAAAACAGGATCAGGTCTTTCCCTGACTCACGGGCCCAGGCAGTGAACTGGGCATTCTCCTGGATAGAAATCGCCAGCTCGCTGCACAGCAACGTAGCACTGTAGCCCAGGCCAACCGTATGTTCGATGTCGTGGCGTATGCCACGCTCATTGAGACGCTTCAAATCAGCACTGAAACTTGGGATGGTGACAGCCGAGCAGCCCACCAGGTTTTCCCGCGCCCAGGCACGGGCATCCGCTTTCTTGTATGTGGCCATGATGATGTTCCTTTGCACAGTGAAGGGAGTTATTTCGAGACAGGGACAATGCTGGCGGGCAACTCGATGCCGAGGCCTTGTTGCCGGGCGCGCTCGTACAGCGCTTGGGCGATGACGACGTCCTGCAGCGCCGAGCCAACAGACTTGTAGAGAACGATGTCGCTTGCGTGCTGGCGCGGTATGACACGGCCCGCGACGAGGTCCGACAGCGCGACCAATTTGTCGGCGACATAAACGCCGGCACTGATCGCCGCAATGGCGTCACCGGTATCGTGAAGCACCTCTTGCGGCATATCGGCGACGATGCAGACGGCTCGCTCCATCGTGACCGGGTCAACTTCCCGTTGCTCAGGCAAGGTGGAACCCAACGACACAACCGTGGCCCCCGGGCAAAGCCAGGCGCCTTGCAGGACCGGAGATTCGTCACGACTGCGGGCGGCACAAATCACCACGTCGCAATCCTGCACAGCTTCTTGCGCGCTGTTCACCGCTTGGATCTCCAGCCCTGGCCTGAAGCTCTCGGCAAAACGCTCGCGGCTAGCGGGCGTTGGACTGAATACCCGGACATGCGCCACATCGCGCACGGACTTGAGGCAGTCCAATGCGCCACGGGCCTCAAACCCCGAGCCAATCACCCCCACCCGCAGCGCGCGCTTGGGCGCCAGTAAATCGACTGCCAGCGCAGCGGTTGCCGCGGTGCGCAAACCTGTCACCCGGTTGCCGTCGATCAGGGCACTGAGCGCCATGGTTTTCTGATCGAACAACGCAATCAGGTAGCTGGCGCAGCGCGCCCGCATGGAGGCTGCGATCAACTTGCAGCCCATATGGCCGCCAGCCGGAGGTACGGCAGTCAAACTGCGCAGCCAGATGCCATCGCCCCGGGCCATGGAGCGAGGCGGCACCATGGCATCCGATGCAGGGCGTGCATACGCCTCGGCGAGCGCGGCGACGGCGGTGCTCCAGTCGGCGAGCGAGGCCACATCGGCGTCACTGAGAAAAAGCGTCGGGGCAATGACTTGGAGTTCTTGGGCGTGATGCATGGCGCAAACCTCGCAATCGGGGATCAGTCGTTGGTTGACTGACACCCTACGAGGCGCGCCCCCCACCGAATACTGCTGGGGATGCAAAGCAGCTATCGCTTAAATCGATGGCATGGACAGATTGCAAATCAGCCGTCGCACTTCACGGGAAGCACGGGTCAAGGGGCGCCGGGGCGATTCGACCAGCACGACAAAGCGCTCTAACACGGGCTCTATAATGCGCGATGAAATAAGTCGTTGATCCAGCGAGCCCGGCAACACCGAGGCAATCGCATAGCCTCCGCCGGCCGCGACGACTTCGTACTGTAGCTGGACCGAGTCGGCTTCCACAGCCACGCACAGTTCCACGCCTTGCTCCGCAGCCAAATGATCGAGCCTGGCCCTCAGCAGATGCGGCCGCCCAGGCACGACCAATGGCAACCCAGATAGATTTTCCAGTGCAATATCTCGATTGCCGAACAGCGGATCGGCGGCGGGTCCGACCAGGTGCAGCGGTAGCCTGGCCAACAGATGAGCTTGGCCGATGCTCGCCTCGCTCTCGCGCAGCACCAGCGCCATATCCAGACGACCATCGTGCAACTGCTCTTCGAGCTGAGCACTCGCGCCTTCGATCAGGTGCAACCTCACCCCTGGCATCTGGGCACGCACCGCAGCAAAAAGCGTCCCCGCAAACCGACGCACCGCGGAAGGCAACATGCCCACGACCACCTCCCCCACCGGTTTGCCTCGCAGGTTGCGAATGTCATCGGCAAGGCTTTCAGCGTTCGCCAAAAGCGCCGATATACAGGGCAACAACTGCTCGCCAAATTCGGTCAGGACCACCCCGCGCCCGGTACGATGAAACAGCCGCTCCCCACATTGCGATTCAAGCAACGCAATGTTGCGACTCACCATGGACTGCGGCATGTCCAGCAGTACGGCCGCTTTGCTCAGGCTGCCAGCCGCCACGACCCGGACGAACAAGGTCCAGCGCGCATCGATTATTGTCAGAGCGGATGCCGGAGAGGGCGAGGCGTTGTCAGGCCTATCGACGCTCGTCATGTCATCAGCTCCTGGCGGGCCTGATGCAAGTATTCGCGACTGTCTTGAAGGTGCAGGCGCATCGCAGCGCGTGCGCATTCTGTGTCCTGATGGAAGATCGCCTGGTAAATCTGTTCGTGCTCGCTTTGCATCCGCTGCTCATAGTGCAGAGGCTCATCGTGAAACAGGCGCGCAGAATCCAGCCGGCTACGCGGGATGATCACCTCGCCCAGGTTGCGCAATGTGTGGGCGATGTAGTGATTGCCGGTCGCCTGGGCAATACCCAAATGGAACTGAAAATCCAACGCGGCCCGGTCATTGACGCTGACATTGGGCTGCCCGAGCTGATCGAGAAGCGCCCGCAACCCCGCCAACTGATCCGGGCCACGTCGCTGGGCGGCGAGCCCGGCGGCTTCCACCTCAAGACCGATCCGAAATTCCATGATCGCCAGCGAATCATTCAGGATGCCGATCGTCGCAGGGTCGATGAAGGCCTTCAGCGACAGGGTGCTACCGCGCACGAACGTGCCGATACCGTGGCGCGTCTCAACCATTCCAGCGGCCTGTAGACGCGACATGGCCTCGCGCACCACCGTCCTGCTGACCCCATGCTCCAGCATGAGGGCCGACTCGGTGGGCAACTGCTCACCGCCGCGCAGTCGCCCCGCGACAATGTGCTCCGACAGCAGCGCCTCAAGCCCCCGGGACAGGCTGGCGCGCTTTTTTTCACCGGCCGCCGGCGCGTTCATTCCTCGAAAATCGCGACGGCGCGGACGAAGCCGGCCGAGGCGTGCCTGATCTTGTAGGGGAAACACGACACCTGGAAGCCGTGGGCCGGCAGGGATTCCAGGTTGGCCAATTTTTCCATCTGGCCGTAACCGATGTCGCGTCCGGCCTTGTGCCCTTCCCAGATGATCGAGGCGTCGCCCGTGGCGGCGAAGCGTTCGCGGGTGTACTTGAACGGCGCGTCCCAGCTCCAGGCATCGGTGCCGACCACGCGCACGCCGCGTTCCAGCAAGTACAACGTGGCCTCGCGGCCGATGCCTACCCCGGCGTCCAGATACCCTGGCTGACCGAACAGCGCGCCGGCACGGGTGTTGACCAGGACAATGTCCAACGGCTGTAGAACATGGCCAATACGCTCCAGCTCGGCTTGCACTTGGGCGGCGTTGACCACATGGCCATCCGGTAAATGACGAAAGTCCAGTTTCACGCCCGGCTGCAGGCACCAGTCCAACGGCAACTCGTCGATGCCAAACGCCGGCTTGCCGCCGTCCGTGGTCGAGGCGTAGTGCCAGGGGGCGTCCATATGCGTCCCGCTGTGAGTGGTGATCTGCAGGCGCTCAGCCGCCCAGGATTCGTCACCGGGCAGTTGCGCCTTGGACAGGCCGGGAAACATCGCGGCCATCTCCGGCCAGCCTTGCTGATGGTCCATGTAGTCGATTTTCGGCAGCAACGGCGGCGGATCGGTGTAGGGGTTGTTGTCCAGGGTCACGGACAGGTCCACCAGGCGGCGTTTAGTTGATTGCATGTTCGCTCACTCCAAGTCCCACCCGCCCACGCGCACGACGCGTCGGGGTAGCGGCATTCAAACTGTTACGTATCAAGGCAGCTGCCGAGCCGTCATGGCGAAAGCCAAGGGCACGGGCCAGAGGGGTTTTCATTGCGGGAAAGCTGCCGAATAACGCTTGCAGCCCCGCGTCCGGTGCGAAGCTGATCAGCGCGCGGCGTTCCTGGCCGTAGGCAGCGGCCAGGGCATCGATGACCTGGGCAATGGACAGGCGCAACAGCGGCAGTTGCCAGACGCGTGACGCGCCGAGCTGGGCAGACGGCAGTTCGGCGGCCCGTAGCAGGTTATCCACGCAACACCGCACCGACATCCACCATGCCTGCGCCTGCGGCGACACCGGGCAGCAATAGGGCTGGCCTTCGGCGAAGGCGTGCAGCACGTCGCTCATAAACGCCGAGCGCAGCCCATTGGGTTCACGTGGACGGGCAACGATGCCGGGCAGACGCACGGCGCGACCGTCCACCTCGCCTCGTCGGGCAAGGTCATTGATCGCCATTTCCACCATCGCCTTGTGCGCACCGTAACTCAACTGCGGGCTCGGCACCGCACGCTCGTCGATGCGGGCCGGCAGGTCGCCGCCGTACACCGCCACGCTGCTGGCATACACCAGCACCGGCTGTCCCGGCTGCTCGCGCAGCTGGTCGAGCAACTCAAGGCTTGCCAGCAGGTTGACCTGATAGCCCAGTGAATAATGCTGCTCGGCCGCGCCCCCCGGAATACTGACCAAGTGAAAGACCACATCGATGCCATCGGCCAACGCGCGGCGCAATAACGCGGCGTCGGTGACACTGCCGCAATGCCGGCGCAGGCGCTTGTCCTCGGCAAACCCCACCAACTCTTTATCCAGCAGGATCAACGCGCTGATCGAGCGGCCTTGTAACGCATTGGTTTCGAGCAACCGTTTCACCAGCGTCCGGCCAACAAAACCATTGGCCCCGGTAATCATCACGCGCATGGGAGGCCTCCGCGCACGATGCACTGGTCTATCGCCCCGAACACCGACTGACCTTGCAGATCGAGGACCTCCATGCGCACGCGGTCGCCAAAGCGCATGAAGGACGTCCGTGGTACGCCGTGCTCGATCATCTCAACGGCACGACGTTCGGCGATGCAGGCAGCGCCCACAGTGGGGTCAGCATTGGAAACCGTGCCGGAACCGATCAGGCAGCCCGCCCTGAGGCGCCGGGTCAGCGCCGCGTGAGCAATCAACTGATGAAAGCCGAAATGCATGGCACCGCCCTGGGCATGACCGAACCACTGACCGTTCCATTCAACCTTCAACGGCAAGTGCACGCGCCCGTCGCGCCAGGCCTCGCCCAACTCGTCGGGGGTGACCGCCACCGGGGCAAAACTGGACGCGGACTTGGCCTGGATAAAACCGAAGCCGGTCTTCATTTCTCGGGGGGCGAGCGCACGCAGGCTGACGTCGTTGACTTGCACAATGAGCCGAATATGCTCGACGGCGTCTTGCGCCGAGCAGCCCATGGGAACCTCATCGACCAACACCGCAAACTCGCCTTCGAAATCGATACCGTGGGTTTCGCTGGGCAGCTCGATGTCGTCGTGGGCGCCTAGAAAGTCGTCGCCACAGCCCTGATACATCAGCGGCGTATGTTCAACACCTTCGATCGGATCCAGCCCAAAAGCCTTCTGCATGCGCTCGCCATGACTGAGGAAAGACGAGGCGTCCAGCCACTGCCAGGCACGTGGCAGAGGCGCGGCGGCTTGCTGATGATCGAAGGCGAAGGCACCGGCCAGCGTGCCTTCGTTCAAGGCGTCATACCGCGCGCGTAAAACGCTTTCGACATGCGCCCAGCGCTCAACGGCCTCCTGCAGCGTCGCGGCAATATCGCCGGCATCCACCGCCCAGGCCAGGTCGCGCGACACCACCACCAGGCGACCGTCGCGATTTAGGTTCTTGAGGGTGCTGAGCTTCATGGGTGTTCTCCTTGCAGTTCAGGAGCAAAGCGGCCATCGAGCAGCACAAAGAGCATGCGGGCCATCTGCTCGGTGCGATTGCTCCAGGCGTGGTTGGTGCCGCGCTGCACCACGATGTCGCCGCGTTTGAGATGCACCTC
Source organism: Pseudomonas sp. S3_A03 (assembly GCF_054668275.1). Lineage (NCBI taxonomy): Bacteria > Pseudomonadati > Pseudomonadota > Gammaproteobacteria > Pseudomonadales > Pseudomonadaceae > Pseudomonas > Pseudomonas sp. S3_A03. The sequence goes on along the minus strand of NZ_CP162753.1, from coordinate 273,743 downwards.
CTCGCCATCGAGCACCAGCCAGACCTCACCCTCGGTGACCACGCCGTAATCCAGCGTTTGGGTGCGATGCATCAGCTTGTGCCTGGAATCCGCCTGCCCCGTGCCGGCATGGGCCTGGCCAATTTCGGCGAAGGCCGCCGCGGCCTCCTCGGCGCTGACCTGGTTCTGCACACTGTCCGGGGGAATATCCACCACGCGGATGACACTGCCCAATGGCGCGGGGCTCAGTTGAAGCGGCTGGTGGGTGGGGTCGTCGCCGTTATCCAGCACGGCCGGGCTGGCGCCGCTGTTCCAGATCTCATGGAAGACCGTGCCGGGCACGGCCTTGAGCGGGAAACTGTTCGGCGTTGGCCCGCTGAGCGCGACCACCGCCTGGCCCTGGGCATCGTGCCCGGTTACCACGCGTTTGAAACCAGGAAGCTGTTGCATATTCGAGTCCTCAATCTGTTGGCGAAACGCGCCAGCGGGTAACGATGAATTCATGAAAAAACCTTAAAGATCGAGTACCAGCCGCGCACTCTTCGCACGGGAGCAGCAAGGCGTGAACTGGTCGTTGCGGGCTCGCTCGGCATCGGTCAGGAACATGTCACGATGCTCCGGCTCGCCGTCCAGCACGCGCGTGATGCAGGTGCCACAGATGCCCTGTTCGCAAGACAGCGGGATGTCGATGCCAGCCTCCAGCAATACCTGGGCAACGCTGAGCGTGGCCGGCACTTGGAAGCACTGCCCGGTGCTAGCCAGTTGCACCTCGAACCCGCCCGCTTCACCCACCGGGGCAGCGGCGGCGGTAAAGTACTCATGGTGCAGTTGCGCCTCGGCCCAGCCTTGCGCGCGCGCCGTGCCAAGCACGTGGTCCATGAAACCGTTGGGGCCACAGACGTACAGATGACGGTCACTGGCCGGCGTGGACAGGACCCGAGCACTGTCCAGGCGCTGGGCATCCTCGCCATCGTCCATATGAACGTGCACGCAATCGGCGAACGCCGAATGACGCAGGTACTCAATAAAGGCCATGCGCCCGGCCGAGCGGCCGCAATAGTGCAGCTCGAAAGGCGCGCCGATCCGCGCCAGGCGCTCGGCCATGCAAAGGATCGGCGTGATGCCGATACCGCCGGCGAACAGCACGCTGTACCCGGCCCCATGCTCAAGCGGGAACAGATTGCGAGGTTCGCTGATGCGAAGTGGGCTGCCTTCGTGCACCTGCTCGTGCATGGCCTGCGAACCGCCGCGAGACGCCGGGTCGAGTAACACCCCCAGCAGGTAGCGGTGGCGTTCTTGCGGGTGATTGCACAGCGAGTACTGGCGCACCAAGCCATTGGGCAGATGCACGTCGATATGCGAGCCGGCACTGAAAGCCGGCAACATGGAGCCCTCGGCGGGGGCCAGTTCGAAGCTGTAGATGCCTTCGGCTTCGAGGCGCTTGCGAGTGACGATGACTTCAATCATCACTTGGCACCCGCAGGCTGCTCGGCAGCAATCATGCGGTCGAGTACACGCCGCGCCCGGACCGCTCCTGCATCACCGATCAGCAGCACCGGTTTCAAGTCCCAGAACGATGCAGCGCCCATCATGCGCTGCTGCGCCTCGAGCATTGGCAAGTCTTCATCGGCAAAGGGCCGGCTGATCGCGGCCGCCTGCTCATCAGCGAATCGCTCGGCAAATTTGCCCATTGCCTTGGGGAAACAGACTGAGAACCAGTAGTGAGTCGTGGTCTCGGTCTCTGGAGTGAACAGATGCGGAATCGGTGTGGAAACGCCCTTATCTCTTGGGAGACCGGTCGCCACTGCACCGGAAAACAGCAACATGTTCGCAGGCGCATCCCAACGTACATCGATCCAACGATCCACCGGCGTACCTTGGGGGATGTTCCAGGCGGTGTAGAGGAACTCTGGCATAATTTCCGCAACCGTCTGGCGGTTGGACCAAACGGTGTTGCCCTCCTCTTGCACGCTAGTCAATGCACCCTTGACGCCATCGCCACCCAACGTAGACGGATGCAAAAATTCGATATGACTCAGGTCCATGATGTTGTCGGTTTCCAGCACGTAGTTGGCTTTTGCGTGCAGGTAGCGTTTGCCGACATACCAATGGTCTTCATCCATGCAATTGAAATCCGGAATCAGCGCCGCATCGGCCAAGTGAGGATCCCCCATCCAGATCCACAGCAAGCTGTAGCGTTCAACCAGCGGGTAGGCCTTGACCTTAGCCGCCTTGGGAATGGCACCATCGCCGTGGGGGTTATGCACACAGGCGCCACTGCCATCGAATTCCAGGCCGTGGTACGGACAACGCACCGCATCGCCTTTGAGGATGCCCATGCCCAGGGGCGCGAAACGGTGGGGACATCGATCGGCAATGGCTTGGGCATTACCTTGGGTGTCGCGAAAAAACACCACGGGTTCATTGAGCAAGGTTCGTTGGAACAACTCGCCAGCCTTGATCTCGTTTCCCCAGGCGGCCGCGTACCAGACGTTGCGTAGAAAGCTCATCGCAGTTCCTCTTTTTCATAGTTTGATGACCGACTGGCTTGCGTCTCCGCTCGCTCGGCTTCCATCAATCGACGCAGAACACGTCGACAGCGCACGGCCCCTGCATCGACTGGCAGCAACACAGGGTTGAGGCCAAGCAGTTCAACCTCACCAATCTGGCGCTGTTGAGCCTCGACCATGGGTTTGTCTTCACCGGCGAAAATACCGATCAACATCTCCTGGACGAAGGCATTCAACTGCGCATTGTCCTGCTCGAAACTGCGCGTGTTGGCAAAGAAATAATGGGTGTTGGCCGCGTCCTGCGGCGTCATCAGATGCAGGTTCCATGTCACTGGTCCCTCCGCCCTGGGGCGCCCTGGCGCCGTGGCGCCACTGCCGAGCAGCATCAGGCCGGGGGCGTGCCAGATGACTTCGGCCCAGACGTCTGCCCGGCTCGGATCTTCAAGGTGAGCGCCGAAAGCCGGCGGGGGCACATCGTCCGGCGCCCACCAACTGATGCGTACGCGATCGTTGGGCAATTCCTCGATGGTGGCTCGGGTGTGTGACAACGCCCCGCCACCGAGCGTATCCGGGTGCAGGAAATCAACATGGCTCAGGTCCATGATGTTGTCGGACAGCAACTCGTAGTGCGCACGGGTCGGCAAATACCCATGCCCTTTGGCATGGGTGGGCGCCTGCTCGAAAAAGGAAAAATCAGGAATCAAGGCATCGCTGGCCAGGTGACGATCGCCCGGCCAGACCCAGATCGCCCCGTGGCGCTCAACGGCCGCGAAACCGCGAACACAGGCGGCCTTGGGGATGTTTCCTTCGCCATGGGGATTGTGCGTGCATTGGCCACTGCCATCGAAACGCAGGCCGTGGTACGGGCACTGGACGCTGTCGCCGACAACCTTGCCCCTATGCAGCGGGGCAAAACGGTGCGGGCAACGATCGGCGAGCGCCTGGATCACACCGTGGCTATCGCGAAAGAACACAATGGGTTGCTCGACGATGGTTCTGCCCAGCATGCCACCTTGCGCCAGCTCGTCTGCCCATCCAGCGATGTACCAGGTATTGAGCAAATAACTCATGCGGTTCTCCTCGTTGTTCTTATTGTGTTGAAGCGTCGAATGGGCAGGTCAGTGCTCAGGGTCTGCGGCCACCGCCGTGGCAAAAACAGACCCGCTGCCACGCAACCGGAGACAGGCCAGGGCTACCATCAATTGAACGCCCGCGACGATGCCCAAGGCCGCTGGCAAGGCGCCGATTACGCCGCCGGTGATCGCCAGCACCACCAGCGGGCTGGCGAACTCCCCGGCAAAGAACATCGCCGTGAAGCCGCCGGCGGCGCTGGCCGCGCTGTTGGAAGTCGACCTGGCTCATGATCCAGGTGAGCAGGGTCGGCATCATCAGGCCGATGCCCAGACCGTTGATCAGGACGGCGATCACCACCAGCCCGTGACTGTCGGCTACCGCCAGCAGCCCGCCACCGATCCCGGCCGCGACGAAGGCCAGGAGCATCTGCCGCTGCGCCGGCACACCGCTCAACAGACGAAAACTCAGGGCGCCGACCAGTACGCCGAACTGACTGGCGCCCATGGTCAGGCCGATCTGCTGCGAACCTTCGACATGCAGCAGGTTAAGCAGGTAACCGACTTGTACCGGCACGATGAACAGGCTCAGGCCCGCCAGGAATGCCAGGGCATACAACGGTGCCAGCGGGCGCCAGGGGAATGCCCTGCCCGCCGTTGTGAGGGTGGCCGCCTGCGCACGCGGCTCCCACAGCAACCATGCCATCAGCGGCAGGAACACCAGCCCCAGCCCATACAGGGCAAACGGGGTACGCCAGCCGTGCTCGCCGAGCACTCCACCGATGGCAATGAAGATCGCCGCCGACAATGAGGTCGCGACCATTTGCAGGGCGAACATGCGTTCACGTCGCGCGCCGCTGTAGTAGTCGCCCATCATCGTGGTGCAGCAGGTCATGATCGCCGCTTCGGCCACACCGATGCCGGCGCGGCTGATCACGATGACCTGCAGCGACTCCAGCCATAGCGGCAGCACGCCGCAGACGGTGTAGAGCACCATCGCACCGATCAACAACGGTTTGCGCCCCAGTCGGTCAGCGATGATTCCGGCCACGGGAGCCAACAACGCAATCATCAACGCCGGCAGCGTCAGGGCAACGGGCACCAGCACGGCCACACCCGGTGTGTCGGCGAAGTGTTGCTGCATAAGCGGCAGGACGGGGGCCAGCAGCACCGCACCGAGCACTGGCAGGCAACTGCCGAGCAACAGCAACAATGATTGTGGCAAACCTGCCTGGCGCTCAACGCTCATCGTGCACCTCCGCAGGTTGCGCCGCGCAAAACGCCATGCCAAAGGCGCTCAGACCGGCGAAGAGGTCAAGCCATAGGGACCGCTGGAACAAATGCACACGAGGCATGGGAACGTCCTTTCTTGTTGTTATGACGCGACGGGATTGGCGTCTTTTATCGTTTGATCGTGCTCTGAAGTCAGGCGTAGCGAGTGCTTCACGCAATCCCCCTCCTCGGCTACGGCAGGCATCAGCGGCAAGCTCGTCGAATGGCTGGGGTTGGCCTCGGCCGGCCCTGTACTTATCCGCTTGCTCGGCAACAGAAAGTGAGCCAGGGCCGGCAACAGGACCAGCGCGCCCACCATGTTCCAGACGAACATAAAGGCCAGCAGCACGCCCATATCAGCTTGGAACTTGATCGGCGAAAACATCCAGGTCGCTACGCCGATCGCCAGGGTCACACCGGTCAGCATCACCACCTTGCCGGTGGACAGCAGTGCCCGGTAATACGCCTGCGACAGGCTTGTGCCCTGGCGCATATGACCGAGCAGGATGCTCATCACATACAGCGCGTAGTCGACGCCGATGCCCACGCCGAGGGCGATTACCGGCAAGGTCGCGACCTTGACGCCGATGTTCAGCCAGACCATCAACGCCTCACAGAGGATCGACGTAAGCATCAGCGGAATCACCGCGCAAATCGTGGCGCGCCAGGATCGGAAAGTGATCAAGCAGAGCAGGATCACCGCGCCGTAGACCCAGAACAGCATTTCGCGATTGGCCTGCTTGACGACGATGTTGGTCGCGGCCTCGATCCCGGCATTGCCCGCGGCCAGCAGGAACTGGACCTCGTCGGTATTGTTCGCCGCGGCGAATTGTTCGACGTGATCCACCAGACGGTTCAGGGTTTGCGCCTTGTGGTCGGAGAGGTAGACGTACAGCGTCAGCAGGCTGCAATCTTCGTTGTACAGCCCGCGCGGCGCCCCGGCGGTGACCATGTTGAGCATTGCCTGGTTGTTCTGCAGCTCATACCACTTCGGGCTGCCTTCGCTCAGGCCAACCAGCATGCGGCGGTTGAGCAGTGCCAGGGAATTGGTCGAATCCACCCCTGGCAAGGTGCGCAACTGCCAATCGAGGGCATCGACCTTGTTCAGGATGTCATAGCGCGAACAGGCGCTGGCGGGGGTCTTGATCATGACCGCGAACAGATCGCTGCTGGCGCCGTAATGCCGGGTCAGGAATGCATCATCCTGGTTGTAGCGCGAGTCGGCCCGCAGCTCGGGCGCGCCGGCGTCCAGATCACCCACTTTCAGTTGCAGGCTGACGATGAAGCCGAGCGTCGCCAGCGCCAGGCTCAGCGCGATGCACAGCGCCGCCCACCGGCGCTGGGTGAACAGGTCGAGGAAGCGCCAGAACCCGTGGCGATTGTGGCCAGCCAGCTCGGCGTGCTCGCTTTTCAGGCTCAGTTGCGCCGCGCGGCCGCTGACCCCGACATAAGAAAGCAATATCGGCAGCAGGATCAAATTGGTGAAGATCAACACCGCCACGCCGATACTCGCGATCATCGCCAGGTCCTGGATCACCTGGATCTTGATGATCATCAGCACCGCGAAACCGACCGCATCACACAGCAGCGCGGTGAGCCCGGCAAGGAACAGGCGGCGGAAAGTAAAGCGTGCGGCGACCACCCGGTGCATGCCGCGCCCGATGTCCTGCATGATGCCGTTCATCTTCTGTGCGCCGTGGCTCATGCCAATGGCAAACACCAGGAACGGCACCAGCACCGAATAGGGGTCCAGTTGATAATTGAGCAGCGGCAGCAAGCCGAGCTGCCAAACCACCGCCACCAATGAGCAGAACACCACCAACAGAGTGCTGCGAATGCAGCGGGTGTACCAATAAAGCACCACCGTGGTGATCAGGATCGCCACGGCGAAGAACATCAGGATTTGCCGCAGGCCGGCAATCAGGTCACCGACTTTCTTGGCGAAACCGGTGATGCGGATGTCGATGCTGTCGCTCTGGTATTGGCTGCGCAGCGATTCCAACTGTTGCGACAGTTGGCTGTAGTCCAAGGGTTTGCCGTCGGGGGTGCGCTGCAACAGCGGTACCTGGATGATGCTCGAGGCCTGGTCGAACGCCACCAACTGGCCGATTTCGTTGGACAGCTGCACGTTGCGCCGCAATGCCGCAAGGCTCGCTGCGCCGCCATCGTAGTTATCCGGAATGACCGGCCCACCCTCCAGGCCCGCCTCGGTCACCGCCACCCAGCGGGTGGCCGGCGTCCATAGCGACTTCATGTACGCCCGGTCGACACCGGGCAGCAGGTAGATCTTGTCGCTCAACGCCTGCAGGGTCTTGAGGTAGGCGCTGTCGTAGATGTCGCCCTGCTTGTTGACCACCGCAATGCGCACCGCATTACCTAACCCGCTCAACTCCTTCTGGTGCTCAAGGTAGTTGGCGATGTAGGGCTGATGGGTGGGGATCATTTTTTCGAAACTGGCATTGAGTTCAACGCGAGCGGACTGCCAGCCCAGCACCAGCGTGGTCGCCAGGCACAGCAGCAACACCCACAGACGATGGTTGAACAATGCGCGTTCGAGCATCGAACCGGAGCGCGGATCAAAATCATCGAGCGCATTGGCAGGGGGCTGGAAAAACTTACCAGGAGACGTCATAACCTCACTCCGAAGCGGCAGTGGCTGGCCGCGCAAGACGCTGCAGCCCGGTGAAACCGGCAACGATCAGGCTGCCATCGGCGGCCTCGATCACACTTGAAACAGGTTTGCCCAAGGGCGCTCCCAACGGCAGCATCGCCGCGCCGGTCTGCTCGCTGTGGCGAAACAGCATGCCGCCCTGATTGACCAGCAACAGCTGGCCGTCGGCCAAACGGGTGGCATCGTTGAAGGAGATCGGTACGGGCACCGACAGACGCTGGAAACTGACGCCGGCGTCGCGGGAGACAAAGGCATTGCCCTTCAGCCCGGCAACCACCAGCGCGCCATCGTCACGACGTTGCAGCGTGAAATAGCTGCCTTCGTAAGGGCTGTCCAACTGACTGAACGACACGGCGTCATCGTCCGAACGGGCCAGGTAACCTTGCTCGCCAGCCAGGAACCAGCGGGTGCCCTGGTGACTGATCGCGTACAAGTGCATCCCGTTCGGGTTGGCGATATGCCCCATCAGCGAGTGCCAGGTAGCACCGCCATCGGTGGTCTGCAGCGCCACACCGTAGGCGCCGACGATGAGCCCACGGTGCGCGTCGACGAAATCCAATGCCAGAAAGGGTTTGTCCGGACCATCGGCCACCAGACGCTCGGCATTTTGTACCCGCGCCAGGGCGGCATCCGGGTCGGCAGCCGTGGCTTGCTCCGCCTTGGCGGAGTCCAGCTCCAGCTGTGCCACGCGCGCGCCGTCGAGCTGCAGCGTCCAGTGCTCGCCGCCATCCAGCGTCGCCAGCACCACGCCCGCGTGACCGACTGCCCAGCCCTTTTGCGCATCCACGAAGCGCACCGCCGTCAGGCTGACCGAAACCGGTACCCCAGCCTGTTGCCAGCTTTGCCCGTTGTCGTCGGAGAACAGCACCAGGCCGCGCTCGCCCACGGCCACCAGACGTGTGCCGGCACGCGCCAGGTCGATCAACACGCCGTTTTGTGCAACCGGTACCCGCATGGCCGGGGTATTGAGCGGCACGCCCACCGCAGCCGACCCGGCCAGGCACTCGCTCGTGGCGAAGGGCAAATACAGGGCCAGGAGCAACGCGCTCGCCTGATTGATTCTGTTCATAACCTACCTCGGACAAACACTCGTATCCCAAAGGCAGGCGACCGGCCTGCCCTTCACGCTCGGCTCAGGTCTAACGCACGCCGCGCCCCGCCATCGCTGCCGGCGAGAACTCCGAGGCCTTGTAGCGATCCACCGCGCGGTACTGCTCCGGCAACCCTGCATAGAGGTTCTGGATAAACCACGCACCGGACGTCAGGTCATAAAAACCTGAAGAGAGCTGCACCAGCCCCGGCAGGTCGGGCAATACCGACGGCAGCGACCAGAGGGTTTTGGCCAGTTGGCCGCTGGCATCCCAACGATCGCCGAGCAGCGCTTGCCAGGTGTCTTCATCGAGGTAGTAACGGCCCTTGGGCAGCTGGTGACGCTTGCCGGCGGCCACCGTCGATTCAAGCACCCAGACGCGGTGCAATTCCCAGCGCACGTAATCGGGGTTCAGATGGTGCTTGCCCAGCAGGTCCTGCGGCTGGGCAGCGTTTTGCACCTTGTTGGTGTTGTAGGGGACATACATCTCCTGCTTGCCCACCAGCTTCCAGTCGAACCGGTCTGTACGCCCCCCCACACACTCAACTCATCGAAGGACATGACCCCAGCGGTGGACGGCGTCGGCGTGTCGCAGCAAGCGTTGGGCAGCGTGCGTACCCGGCGTTGGCCGCTCAGGTAGACATGGGCCTGGGATTTGTCACCGTTGATGTTCTCGCGCCCCAGGATTTGCTCGCCGGCACGAATCGCCGGGCCGAGATTGACAAAGTGCACCTGCCAGTAGTCGCCCGAGTAGTTTTCAGGGCCGCCCTCCTGGAAGTAGTAGGGCATTTCCTGGGTCAACAGGCCGTCGCTGGTCATCACCTGGTTGCCGTCGGCCGTCATCAGATAGTGGCGAAAATGCCCCGCCACCGAAGTGCCGCGCCAGTTCAGCACATGGTTCCAGATGGCTTCGGTACCGTTTTGTGGAATCGGAAACGGGATCCCGCCATAGGCGCCATCCGGGATCAGGCCGGCGCTGCTATTGACCAGCTTGGCGCGGGTCGCATTCTTCAGCGTGTTGTCATAAACCCACTGCGGCGCGGCCGCCGTGCGCCGGGTCGGATACACGTCGATGCGATAGGTGTCCGGAAAGCGCTTGAACAGCTCCTTGGTGCCGTCGCTGAGCTTGTCGGCGTACTTGGCCAGGTTCTGGGCGGTGATGCTGAACAAGGGTTTGTCTGCGGCAAACGGATCGCCGCGCTTGCCGCCCGGAACATAAGCCGGATCGACCTTGGTGTAGCCACCGTCCCAGGCCGGAATGCTGCCGTCGGAATTGCCGGCTTTCTCGGCACCGAAGGGCGTCAGGGTCTTGCCCAGCGCGGCCGCTTGTTCGGCGCTGGCGGCCAAGGCCATCGGCGCGGCGGCGACCAGCAGGGTTAAGCACAAGGCCTTTAGAGTGAACTGAATGGTCATGCGCAAATCCTCTTAGAACGTGGTCTTGACGGAGAAAGCCAGGTAGTCCCGGTCCTTCAACGACTGCTTGTAATTGAATTGGTTGGCGGCGTTGAGGCTGGTGTCCTCGGGACCGTAGAAGTGGGTGTAGGTCAGCCCCACGGTCACTTGGTCCAGGTAGGTGGCGGAGACGCCGATGTTCATGTCCCCTCCTCTGTCGGCGCCGAACCCGCTGATCACCGCCGACTTGCCCATGGGGAAATAGCTGATGCCCACCGGCAGGCTGATATCAATGCCTGGGAAGAACTGGCGGTAGGTTGGCGTGTACACCAGCTTCAAGCCCAGGCCGTCATCGGTGGCGTTGGGGTCCAGGGCTGCGCGATTGCGGGTCACGGCCAATAGGCGGTTCCAGGCCACCTCCGCTGTCAGGCTGGCTTCATTGGCGACGAAGGAAGGCCCCAGCGATGCCAGGACGTTGAGGTTGACGTGAGCCGTTCGGCCGACGGCGTACAGAGCGTCATCGTTGTTGTCCGCGTCGACACCCGCCAGGACGGTCTGGGCGTTGGAGACCAGCGGCATGTTCCAGCGCATCGATGCCTCGCCGGCAAAGCTGTACTCGTCCACGGAGGTGGCGAAACTGGCGCCCAGAACCCGGATGTCTTCCGGGTAGACCCAGGAATATTCGCCGATTTGCCCGGTACTGAAGTTCGGCCCGGTGGCATTCGGCTTCAAGTACAACGTGGGCGTTTTTTCGTGATACTGCAGCGCGTACAGGCCGTAATCCGTCGTCCCGGTGTTGTACTTGAGCTGCAGGCCGCCCTGGCCGGAGTTCCTGGCTTTCTTGTCTTTGCCATGGAAAAACGCAGCCGGGCTGTTGGCATTACCGCCCAGGAAATCCGGGAACGGCGCTCCGGTGATCAGCCTTTCATTGCCATCACCGATGGTATCGCTGGTGGAGAAATAGCTGCCGGCGCCCGGCAAGCGGGTGGCTTCCCACTCCAACTGATAGAAGGCGCCCAACGACACATCGTCGGTCAGTTGGTAGGCGGTAGACAGTTGGTTGACCGGCCGGGTGATTTCCTTGAATTGCGTGTTGGGCACCGATTGCGCCTTGACCACGTCCACCGGTGCCATAGCACCGGCAATGCCGTTGCCGCCGAAGAATAGGCTCTCGCCCCAGATCAGACCGTGGCGCCCCGCACGTACCGACAAGGCACGGTCGGCCAGTTCACCGTTCCAGTAGACAAAGGCATCCAGCAGTTCACTATCACCACCGTGCAGTTGACGGGTATCGCTGGTGAATTCATCGAAGCCCACCGAGCGCTGGTTGGCACTGGCCGCGTCGTGATTGTCGTTGCGTTCCTGGTAGACGGTGTCATACCAGGCGGCACCGCTCACACGGGCACCGAAGTTGTGAAAACCGATGTCCAGCTCGGAAAGAATATCCAGGCGATTGGAGATCAACCCCTTGCCGAAGTTGTGATCACCGTCATTCTGGTTCAGGGCCGTTTGCCCCTCGCTGAGTTTGCTGCTGGGCGCCTTCAGGCGCCAGGCCGCGCTGTACTTGAGCGTGTTGTCCCAGCGCAAGCTGAGATCGGGATTGCCGGTGTCGATCTGAAACGCCTGGGCTGCCGAAGCGCCAAGCCCCAGGCTTGCCGCAAGGGTCAGGGTGAAGGGGACGCGCCGCGACGCAGCGAACTTGCGAGTAGCCATCGAAGTAACCCTCTTATTGTTGTTGTATGTCAGCTCTTCTGGTGAAACGGCGCCCGCAGTCGAACCGGGCCAAGCCTGCACAGGCATGAAGCATCTATGGGAGAGTGAGTTTCAGGTTTTTCGGCGCCTCAGATGGGCGCAGCCGTGACGTCGAGAATCCGTCTGCGTTCATGCTTGTCTCACTCTTATTCTTGTTATTCACGCCAGCGTTCTGCCGGGGCAACCCCAGGCTTCACCACCGGCTGTGTTTGCACGCACTCGCTAACGCGTTGTGTTCACTTTCTCGGCAAAGCAGGCGTTTGACTAATCGCATGTAGGGATACGATGTATCAGCAACCGCGATACGTTAATCACGATGCATCGGCCCCCAGCTGACCCGCTTCGAGCACCAGCCAATCGGCCTCGGCACGCCATTTCAGCGCACTCAGGCGTTCCCCCAGGCACGGCCCGTAGACGCACAGGCCTGTGCCGGGAAGAAACCGCGCACCATGGGCGTAACAGACGATCTGGCGGCCATCGGCGCTGAGGAAACGATCCTTGCGGTACTCCAGGCGCACCGCCAAGTGCGGGCAACTGTTGCGATACACCCGCACCTGGTCGTCATGGCGCAGGGCAAATACGCTGTCCTTGCCCGACTCCAGAGGGTCGAACCCGCGAGCCTGCCCTTCGAGCAACTCATCCAGGCGACAGAGAACCATCGCGTCGTGGCTCATGGACGACCTCCGCATTCAGCCCTGCTTGGGCGGCGGGCCGCTCGGGAACCATTTTTCCCGGGACGTGAACAGGAACAGTTGCGAGTTATCCGCCGACAACGGTGCCTGGCGCGCTTGCCAGGCGTCATCGTGCTTGTCCATGTCGGCGTCGTATTCGATGTGACAGCCCAGCGGACTGTTGAAGTACCAGAACCAGTTGGAACCGAAGAGGTGGCGGCCCGGCCCCCAGAAACTGGTCCAGCCCTGCTGCTCGAAGCGCCGCCCGGCCAGCAGCACTTCCGTACCGCTGCCCATGTGGAAGGTGAAGTGCTCGCAGCCTTTCATGTGCGGCGGCGTCTGGATCATGAACAGGCAGTGATGGTCATCGGAACCGGCCGGCCGCATAAACGGGCCGGCGCCGACAAAGGTGTCGGTGGTGACGAAACCCAAGCGTTTGTAAAAAGCCTCGGCCTTAGCTGCATTCGGCACGAAATACACCACGTGGGACAGGGTCCGTGGCAGCGCCTGCATGTCGGGATTGATGCCAGGTTGGTTGACCGGGCGTTGAGGCGCATGGCCCGGCGCATTGGTCAGATCGGCTGGCGCGCTGTACGCACGCCGCACGCTGACCTGGAAAGCAAGGGCAAAGCCCATATCGTCCACACTGTGCACGGAGCCATCGGCACCGCGGGTCACCGGGCGATCGCGCCCCAGCTCATCAGCGATGGCCTCAAGATCAGCCTCGCTGGCCACGCCATACACCGTTTCACGTATCGAAGGCGCCGGCCCGATGGCCGCCGGCAGGCTGGCATCGTCTGCCCGGCGGATAATCACGGCAGTGCCGTCCAGCGCTTCAAAACGGCCCCCCTCGCTGTCGACATCGACAGGAAGCAGGCCGTAGTCACGCAGGCAATCGGTACAGGCTTGAATGTCGTCGACACCAAAAATAAGCGCGTCTAGGCCAATGATGCTCATTGAGTTACCACTCCATTGTCATTATTCAGCGCAGGCCTGGCGTCCCGCTATGGGAGCAGTGCCCGGCGGTACGCTGCCGAGGCGGGTCTTGGAGCCGATAAAGCGCCACGGCCAACCGACTGTGGGCTGATAGTGAAGGGCTAAAAACTCACTGACTAATCGCTTGTCAGGATGCGACCTATCGGCAAATGCGATACCTGGCCGCGAAGCGCAAAGGGCTTGAAAATCGAACACGGACCGCCCGATTCGCCCATTCACGCCTCTTGACGCCGCGATGGGAAGGTCGGAAGGTATTTACAAAATAAATACAAAAATCGAGACCGCCATGCGTTTTAACCACTTGGACCTCAACCTCCTGGTGGCGCTGGATGTGTTACTGGAAGAGCAGAACATCACCCGCGCCGCCGAACGCCTGCATATGACCCAATCCGCCACCAGCGGTGTACTGGGCAGGCTGCGCCTCTACTTCGAAGATGAGCTGCTGGCGCAGGTCGGACGCAAGATGCAGCCCACGCCTTATGCCCGTGAACTGGCGGCGCCGGTGCGCCAGGTGCTGCTGACGATCCAGTCCTCGATCACCGCCAAACCGGTGTTCGACCCCGCCACCAGCAAGCGCCATTTTCGCCTGATCACGTCGGACTATCTGATCAGCGTCCTGTTTGCCCGGGTGATCCAGAAAATCTCCCTGGAAGCGCCGCACATCACCTTCGAACTGCTGGGCCCCGGCGACACGTCCACCGAGATGCTGATGCGCGGTGAGGCCGACATGATGATCGTGCCTGAGCACTACCTCATTGAAGGTCACCCCTCGCAACTGCTGTTTGAGGAAGAGCACGTTTGCGTGGTGTGGGATGGCAACACGTTGGTTGGCGATAGCATCAGCCTCGATCAGTACATCGAGATGGGCCATGTCTCGGTGATTTTTGGGCGCAACCGGCAACTGAGCGTCGAAGAATGGCTGATGGGCCAGTATGGTTTTACGCGCCGCATGGAAGTTGTGACCCACGACTTTAACACCCTGCCGCAGTTGATCGTCGGCACCCAACGCGTCGCCACCATGCTCCAGCGCATGGCCAGGCTATACGCCAATTACCTGCCGCTGCGCATCGTGCAACCCCCGGTGAAAATCCCGGTGATGCGTGAGTTCATGCTCTGGCACCGGACCATGGAGGGGATCCGATGCACCGCTGGCTGCGGGCAAAAATCAGTCAGATCATCAATGAGCTGGAGCAGTAGTCGACTCTATCTCCATTCGCAATACCTCCCATCCCGACTTGCGATTAGCCAAACTATGGGACTGCCCTTAGCCTGCTTCGAACCGTCAGGTCTAGCGATTCCCGTTCAGAACCTGGCCGCCTGCCTTTGCTTGCACAAGGACAATAACAATCATGTTTCGCTACTTCCCGACCAATTACGTGTGGAATCTTTCAGTCGACCTGGCCATTGAAATGGGCGCCCGTATCGGCGAAATCGAAGAGATGTGCGCGCCACTGCAAGAGGCCGCCAAACAACCGGACGCCGCCGGTAGCAAGGCCTTCCGTGAAACCTGGGCAAACATGGCCGACAAACTGTGCAGCCTGGCGGAAGAAGACGAAGGCAAGGGGCGGATGCTGTCCGCCGGTGAAAAATATAACCGCGCCGCAACGTATTACCTGAGCTGCGAACGCCTGCAGGCCCATGGCGCCCCAGGCCGCACGGAGCTGTACCAGCGCTTTCTGCAGACGTTCCAGTGCAGTATCGAACTGGCACGAGAAAACTGCGAGCGCGTGGAAATCCCTTACGAAGGCAAACATATTTCCGGCCTGCTGGTGCGTGCCGAAGGTGTCAGCGGCCCGGCGCCGATTCTGGTGCAGGTCAATGGACTCGACTCCACCAAAGAAATGAAATACCGCGTCGGCCTGCCCGCCTGGCTGGCCAAACGTGGCGTGTCGTCGCTGATCATCGACCAGCCCGGGACAGGCGAAGCGCTCCGGCTACATAACCTGACTGCGCGTTTTGACAGCGAACATTGGGCCAGTCGCGTGGTGGATTGGTTGGAAACCCGCGACGACGTCGACGTCAAACGCATTGGTCTGGAAGGTGTGTCGCTTGGGGGCTACTACTGCCCGCGCGCGGTAGCCTTCGAGCCGCGTTTCGCGTGCGGTGTCGTGTGGGGAGCCAACCATGACTGGCGCGACGTGCAGAAACGCCGCTTGGAAAAGGAAGGCAGCTTCCCGGTTCCGCATTACTGGTCGCACGTCTTATGGGTATGGGGCGCCAAGGACACCGACGAATTCATGACCATCGCCGAAGATGTTCATCTGGACGGCATCCTGGATCGCATCAAGGTGCCTTTCCTGGTCACCCACGGTGAAAAGGATTCACAGATTCCCTTGAAGTGGGCACACCGCACCTATGAGCAGTTGGTCAACAGTCCCAAGCGCGAACTGAAAATTTTCACCGAACGCGAGGGTGGCGTGCAGCATTCGAGCTTCGACAACAGTATCAATGCGGGTCACTACATTGCCGACTGGGTGGCTGAAGTCCTCGGTGGTCGCATTGCGTGACGGGCATGACGTGGATGTTCCGTCACGCTGCGAGGGGTTGAGCTGCACGGTGTCACTGCGCAACCGGGCGATGGGCGTCAATGGGTTGGTTTGATCACCCCAATACTGCGCCGACTCATTAATCCGTAGTAGCGCATGCCGGGAACAGCAGACCAACAAGCCACGCCAGATCGATACCCTGCAGTGCGGAGGCAATAGGGCCGACGTAGAGGGAAGTATTCATGAATGGAATTTCCAACACGATGGTCGCGAGGAACACGCCGATAGCAATCCCGTTCACCCGACCGTAAATCCCCGACGGGTCAAAGATATCCGCAATCTTGTATACGCCTTTGCGTAGCGCGTAGTAGTCGACCAGGTTGATTGCCGTCCAAGGGATTAAAAAATAGCTCATGAAAAAGATGAAATTCAGGAAAAATTGAATGAAGTCATCTTGAGCCATGGTGCATAACGCCGTTGCAACAGCACAGATAACGAGCATAAAGCTGGCGCGCACCTTCGGAGTGACCTTGAGCGCAGCAAAACGCTCGATAACGGTAACCGTCGACATGAAGGCTCCATAGAGGTTGAACACGTTGATGGCGATCTCGACCATAGAGCACGAAGGCCACGGCCAGCAAGGTGCTCCCCCCCAGAACACCGAGCAAATGGAGGCCAACGTTATCTGAGAAACCTGTGACGCCCTTGGTCAATACCGCACCCAGCAGCATCATCCAGCTTCCACCAATAACCGTGCCCGTGTAGCTGTACCAAAAGACCTGGCGTGCAGAAGTATAGGTAGGTAAATAGCGAGAATAGTCGGCCACATAAGGGGCGTAGGACAGTTGCCAAGTCACCGCAATGCTCACCGAGGCGAGGAAGCTCGCCAAGTTGAAGCCCTGCGCCGTCCATTGGTCCGCGTCGACTGGCAGTGCAAGGGCGAGCAGGGTCGCGATCCCGAAAAAAACAACCGAGACCAACGACAGCACTTTTTGCAGGCGGTGGATGAGCGTGTAGCCAAACAGCGCTACCAGAAAGCAGAGTAAACCAAGCAGCACAATGTTCGCCTCACTGCTGAGGGGGCTTGAGGCGGCGACCGCTTGGGCTGCCAACAAGGTATTACTCACAAAAAAAACCAAGTAAATGAGCATGACGAACAACAGCGGAACAATGGCTCCAAATACCCCAAACTGCGCACGACTCTGAATCATCTGCGGGATGCCCAACCTCGGCCCCTGGGCAGAATGCGGAGCCATGAATACCGCCCCGATCAAGGAACCAAACAGGATCGATAAAGCGCTCCAGAACAGATTCAGTCCCAGGCTGATCGGCACCACCCCGGCCGCAATCGTGGTGATGTTGGTGTTGGCCCCAAACCACACGAAGAACAGAGAACGGGGTTCGCCGACGTTCGGGATGAAATCGATGCTTCTTTATTTCTACGTTCATCGTGCTCTCCGCTCAGTCTTGGCAACGAGGCAGCTTTCCAGGCGCGCAATGGCTTGCATAAACTCTTCCGGCTGGGAGGCAAGGTGGTCTGGTTCCATCGTACGAAGTGAAGGTGCTGGCTCGCCCCTCCAGCGCCGCAACAGCTGTTCGGTAGAAAGCATGTCCAGTCCGTAAAGCCAGTTGGAGAGAATAAACAAGGCCGAGTAATGGGCTGCGGAAGTTGTCGCCGTACAAGCGTCGGCCACGAGGCTCAAGTGGAAGTCGTTCTGATAGGCATCGAACAGGCTACTCATCACACAGACGTCAGTCAGCACGCCCATCACCACGAGATGTTTGATGCCGCGCTCCCTCAGCATCGGAGTCAGCCGAGTACCGTGGAAAGCACTGTAGCGTTGCTTATCAATGACAACGTCACCGGGTTGTGGGGCTAACACATCGATGATATCTATGGCAGCTGTGCCAGCGCGATAGCTTGTCGGTTTGCCCTCGGCATCTACGGGCTCGCCCAACGCCAAGCCGAAACCTTGGGCATCGTTGACATGACGGGTGTAGAACAAAGGGATGTTGTTTTTTCGAGCGCAATCAACCAGCGCTGTTGCGTTTTTGATTACTTGATTGAACCGCTCCAGAGGGAAGCCGTCTTCTTTCTGAAGGTCGATCACGAGCAAAGCCGTGTCTTGGGTCATCAGGTTTCTTCCAATTGCAGAGCACCAGGCGATAGCCGCAAGGCTCGCTGATAGCTATGAATAACCAGGCGCAGGCACCGCAATCGCGGGCTACGGAAAGTACGAGAAATATTCTCTAGGAAGGACTATCTGACTATTTGCCAAAAGCCGTTTTGCTTGGCGGCAACGCAGGAGGGAAGACGCTTCAGAGTCACGTGGGAAGGCGCAACCGAACGACGTAGAAAGTTCTTCATGGCTCCGCACGGGACTAACGTTGCCCAGCCAAGTAGGCTGATGCACGTTATGCCGGGTCGAAATGCGAAACTGACCATGACGTAGACTCTTGGGGTAAGTCCCATCAGACAAGTAATATGCACGCCATAATATCGGAAGGCTCGGAAAGCGGCGGGATAGAGCGATATCAGAAATATCGTGATGTCTTATGGTATTCGGTATGCCGTAACACCACGCTACGAAACGTAGCACGCAACGCCGAAGTGCATCTTTGTGAACTTCCCGCTACAGGTGGGCAGCTTTGGCCACTTCTGTTCCTGGAGGTTTTGTCAGGCGCCCAGCATTGCGCTTCATACGCCGATAGTGTTTTCACGGGACGGCGCGGCAAAAGTCAAAGGGAGACTTTTCTTTGGACGAAAAAAATGGACCTCTTTTCAGAGATCCATTTTTTAATACTTGGAGCGGGAAACGAGACTCGCATCTGGCGTCCGACTCATTGAAATCTAAGGGGTTTATTTTCTTGCTGAAGCAGAAAAAGACTCAATTTTGGACTTGTTTTGGTAGTGTTTCAAGAGCGAAAAAGGGTTAATTCTAAGCAAGGCTATTGGATTCTGCGCATAGACTGCGGATTCCATGACCATCCGGACATGTAGTGGTCAACTAATCCCGGACACGACGTCAAGTTTTTCCTCGGCCCGCGCTGGCGCCAACCCATCGTTGAATTGGTGAGGCCGAATCCAGTTGTAGCGATGCATCAAAAAATGGCTGATATCGCGCTGTGCTTCCTGCGCAGTTCGATAGCCCGCGGTCGGTATCTATTCTGTTTTCAAGCTGCGAAATACGCGCTCCATCGGTGCGTTATCCCAGCAGTTTCCTCGTCGACTCATGCTCTGGCGCATGCGGTATCGCCACAACCGCTGGCGAAAGAGTCGGCTTGCATATTGCGATCCCTGGTCCGAGTGCAATAGCAGATCGGAAGGCCTGCCACGCTGCTCGTAAGCCATATCCAGCGCTTTGATCACCAGCTCAGCGTCTGGCTTTTCCGACAGCGCCCAGCCCACGATCCGACGCGTACAAAGATCCAGGACGACAGCCAGGTAATGCCACTTTCCTTGCGCCCAAATGTAAGTGATATCGCCGCACCAGACTTGATTGGGCGCTGGCACGTCGAACTCGCGGTTCAATGTGTTCGGGATATCCAGTCTTTCTATTGTTGCTCGCTTGTAGGCATGGGAGCCGGGTTGTTTGCTGACTAAATCAAGCTCGCGCATCAAGCTACGCACTTTGAATCGACCGAGTTGCTCACCGTCTTCACGCATCAGCGACAGGATGCTGCGACTGCCCGAAGAGCTGCGACTTTGCGAGAACAGCTCACTGACGCGACTACGCAATCGAAGCCGTTCAACATCGGGCGTGCGGCGCCGCAGGCACTGGGCGTAGTAACACGAGCGAGTGACGTCAAACACCTTGCACAGCCAATCAACCGGTTCATGGGCGTTCAACTGGTCAATCAGCGCGAACGCTCGTGATCTTCCGACATCAAGAGCGCGGTAGCCTTTTTTAGTATTGATTTCTCTCGCTCAAGCCGAGCAATCCGGGCTTCCAGCTCCTGAATTTTTTGCTGTTCCGGAGTCAGTGCCTTGCTCTGCGGGGTGACGCCTTTATGTTCTTTCTGAATCTGGTCAACCCAGCGGCACAATGCCGATTCACCAACGCCAAGTGAACGGCTGGCTTCGATGTAGCTGTAGTTTTGTTTGAGCACAAGGTCGGCAGCCTCGCGCTTGAATTCTGGAGTAAAGGAGCGGCGTTGTTTGGTCATCTGACACCTCGATCTGGCGAGCATTCTCGCCTAAATGGGTGTCAGGGATTAGTTGACCACTACAGCTCGATGTCGCGGCGACGCTGTCAGGAAAGTCGATTGGGCTAAAATCGTGGGTGCTCCAGACGAAATAATCTTGCGCCACGCGACGCCAGAATAAAGCAGCCAAGAGCCGCTCAAAAGAGTGGCTGTCTAAAAAGGGTGCCCTCGAGAACGAAGGCACCTCCACCAAGGAGCAGAAGTGGAAACTATTCCAGCCGAACGGATGAAACGCTCTGCCGGGTTCTATCACTGACTGCGTTATTTACGTCATGCATTTCTTTTATCAAGCTAGATCTCGCAAGAAGTACAAAACGTTTGCCAGGCAAAACTCGGCGATCCGACGGTGGGCTATGGAGTGTGTATGGATACAACTTTATCTAAACGGCCTGGAACAAAAGCAGGTGACATTAGCCACCTGTCAGGTATCAAAATGTCGTAGCAAACACCAGCTGGGTGTACACATTTGTATTGTTGTTACCTAACTGCGTCCCCCCCTTCTCTGCGCTCTTGTCTGGCTGGTAGATGCCTAACAACGGCAAAACGGTCAAGTGCTGATTAACCCGCCATTCGGCATACAGGTCGATTTCATGACCATCGGTGTTACGCACGTTACGATCGATGGTGTCGTAATTAAAGTACATGGCTCCGAGGGTCAGGCTTTCCAAAGGATTGACCTTGAACGTAACATTCTGGATACGAGCATTATTGTTGAAGGGGCCGGCATAGTTACTGGCCACTTCACCCTGGAACCATGTGCCGTAGCCCCGACCCGTCCCATAAAACAAGGTGTCATAACCTTCTGAAAAGCGGCTGTAGCGATAGCTGGCGCTCGGCTTCCACGGAGCATCAGCAAAGGTCCACCCTGCTTCCAGATACCAAGCGTCCTCATTCGCCGCATTCGGTTTGTTTTGCCTGGCGTACTCACCCGACAAAAACAGGTTTTCCACGCCCGCATTACCCACTGCGCGCACGCTGTAGGTCTTCATGCCGTCACGCTCAAGCTGCAGGGGCGAAGCGTACTGTTCAGAAATTTTCGTGGTGTTGACGTACGTCAGGCCAACCGTTCCGGCTGCAGCCACGTGTTCCAGCGTACCGACGTACATCTCGGTATTGGCCTGAGAGGGGTTATCGGATTTAAGCCACATCAGATCGCCACGCCAGCCCTCTTTACCGCCAATGCGCAACACGGCTGTCTTATCGAACGCTTTGCGGGCAGCCACGTAGAAAGCACCTCCACGATTGTACTGTCCGTCGCCGAGGCCGCGACCCGCACTGAAGGCATCGCCCTGAATAAGGAAGCCGTCGCCCACTGCAATATTCTGTCGACCGAATGAAAAGTCGATGCCGTCTTTGCCAAGGACTTCAAACAGGTTGCCCGAGCGCCATCCCAGATAAGCATCTTCAATCTTGGTGGTGCGCTCGAATCCATCAGTGTAGCCTGCAGCGTCCCCGTCCCCCAAGTGGCCGAACTGACCAGTGAGAAGGCACCATAGGCCGTCCCTGCGCCTCGCAATCCCTGATCGCCGCTCATGCCATACTTGACGTAGCCCTCTCTCCATGAGGACGCTCCCTGTGTTAACCGGCCAGAGGCTGGATAACTTTCACGACTGTGGAAAACGCCAAAAACCGCATCCAGGTTAGCATTGAGATGGGTGTCATCTCGGGAAAAAAGCTCGTAAGCGCCCGCGGGAGTTGTTGCATTGAACAGTGCAGCGAGGGTACAAAAGTGAAGCAGGGAATATCGACGCATGGTTGCATTTCCATTTTTTTATTGGATTAAGCGATACACTAAATGGGCTATTCCTCACCTGCATTTAAATATCGCCAGGATTCTGCAGTCGTTGGGGTAGTCAATGCGAGTTACCGATTAATAATTGCGCAGTCTATTTTTAAACATCTGTTGCGTTTTTTTAAATCTTCACCTCCTCGCGATAGCCTGCTTGAATAACTCTCTACCAGGACTGACATGAGCATTATTATCTGTACAACAATCGCATGAGTCTGACGTGCTTTTTCTTTAGAGCATGTGGCAAGTATAGGAAGGGATAAAAACTTAACTATGCTGACCCAACATAAAACACCCGCTTCTACATAGACTGATATTTGAATTTATAACCGACATCCTCAGCAGACGCTGTTCAACCCCGACAAAGTGCCTTCCGATCAAAACGCTTGGCAAGTTTCAGAAGGCACCGCTCTTATAGCCGGCAGAAACAGTGCGACACTCCTCGTCCCCGGCACCCGAGCTGTTAACTTAAAGTATATAACCTATCCCGGCGAGCGCGTCGTCAGCGTTGATCAAACGAATCAACTTACGCTGAATCTTGAAAGTGTCACTGACGCGTTCAAGCTCGTAGACGATGTCCGCGCTGTAATGTTTGAGCGAGTCCTTACGGAACTCGCGCACGTTTTGCGCGCAACGGACCGTCACTTTTTCATCGCTTTCGAACAGCACACGAAAACGTGACAGGGTGCGCACGGTACGCGGCTGCGGGCTGGTGGAAATCGAATCACCTCCGGTCAGACGCTGGATTCGTAACTGACGCATGTGATGATCGTCATAGGCGTAGTTGAGGGTGTTTTCGAAGTCTTCTTCCTTGGGATTGATCGGGATAATGTAAGTACCCTTTTCGTCCCACAGGCTCAACCAGGTGTCGAATTCGCCATGGTCGAGCATGTCGCCTTCAGCCCAGATAAAAGCGGTGACTTGGTTCAGTAATTGCAAGTTCATTTACTTAGTCTCTGCCGTCATCATCTTTTTCCACTGCTGGTAAGCAGCGCGCATGCCGGTCTCGGCGCTTACGTCACTGACCAGCCCGTCTTCGGTCGGTATCTCACCCGGCAGGCCACGGTTCAACATGATCCACAGGTCTTCGCCAGCACTGGCGCCTTTCTGCACACGCTCCCAGGCTTCGGAATCGTCCGGAGTACCAAAGCCCATCGGACCCTGGAAGTGCTCATGCAAACGCAGGCGGTAGCGGTTGGCTATAGCAGGGCCGCCGTCCATGGTGATTACCGAGTGATGAATTTCTGTCTCTGTCACCGATATCGGTTGCAGCGCGCGGAAAAACGCCATGGAACAGGCAACGTTGGGGAACAGGTTAAGATTGAAACCCGAGCCACCGACAGCACGAACAATACGGCGCACTTGCTGCTCTTCGATACCGTCTTCGCGCAATTGCGCAGCAAGCTCCTCGAAGCGCTCCGGAATCGGTTTGTCGAGATCGGCTTCAAGATCCACTAGGTCGGGGATCATCACCATTACGCTGTGCCCGTTACCAAGGTCTTCGACGTAACCCGGCCCTTCAACGAAGTCGAACAGTTTGAGGGTTTGCTCATCAACCGATGCCAGGAATGACTTGTGCACCAGCGGGAAGTGGTAAGCGTCTGTGGTATTTTCCAACTGGATTTTCCAGTTGCCCGGAAAGCGGAAACGGTGCTCGCCTGGGACCTTGATCGGGTAACCGGCGCCCTGCTTCATGAACAGGTCGATCCATTTCTTGGCAGGCCCGAGGAAGTCGACCAGTGGTTCGATGTCATCCTTGAGAGTGGCAAACAGCATGCCCGCATATTCTTCAACACGCAGGCTGACCAGAGGCAGCTCGCCCTTATCCAGGCAATCACCGTAGCTTTCAGGGCTCGGCACACCACGCAGTGAACCATCCAGCGCGTAACTCCAGCCGTGATATGGGCAGACAAAGCTGTTGGTCTTGCCCTTCTTGTGTTCGCATACCGTAGCGCCGCGATGGCGGCAGCGGTTGAGGTGCACATGGACCTGTTTCTTGCGGTCGCGCACCACGATCACCGGCTGCTTACCGATGTAGGTGCTTTTGTAGCTGCCCGCCTCCGGGATCTCGCTGACGTGCGCGACCCAGACCCAGGTACTGTAGAAAATCTTTTCCAGTTCCATGTCAAACAGCTTGGCGTCGGTGTACAACGAGGTGTGCACGCGGTCGTGCTTGATCAAGCTTGCGGGTTCCATATCAAGCCCGACAACGTTAATTAAATCGCTCACAATTAATTACCTTTCTATCGCAATGTGACGAGAGTTATTTTGAAATAACCTTAAGCCCGCACCCACAGCTCATCAACCGCCGACCGCGAGAGGTTTATTGTTTTAAAGACAACAAGCGTCAGCCCACCTGGATCAAGCTAAACGGTGGTGTAGGCATGGCCTATATCATTTGATCCCGGACGAGTCGGCTT
Source organism: Pseudomonas sp. S3_A03 (assembly GCF_054668275.1). Lineage (NCBI taxonomy): Bacteria > Pseudomonadati > Pseudomonadota > Gammaproteobacteria > Pseudomonadales > Pseudomonadaceae > Pseudomonas > Pseudomonas sp. S3_A03. The sequence continues at coordinate 249,439 of NZ_CP162753.1, read as the reverse complement.
TCCTGAAGCGTCCCTTGATTATCCCGTAGAGAAACAAGACAACCAGAAGTAATGGAGTGCCATTGACCCAGGCAGATTCACTGCCCGTCAGCATGCCGTAATTGTCGTAGATGAGATAAACGGCTGTACTAAGCCCAGCCAGTGCGATGAGTGGGCTGAGTAACGTTTTAAAATACCGTTTATCGTTGGCTTTTTTGAAGTGAACGACGACCCCCAATGTGACAAATGTCTGAAGCCCTATCAATCCAAGCGTCGACAATGCCACCGTTACGGGAAACAAAAATACAAAGGCGTCATAGCCCAGGGAGGAAGAGACGATAATGGTCAGTGCAACGAGCACGGTCACAAGCAGACTTGCATTGGCTGGAGATTTTTTTCGTTTCATGAACATGTGAAAGAACATTCGGCAAGTGCCTGTCTTTGGCCAAAACTTGAACATACCGCGTCGCAGCATTATGCAGTGACAACAAACAGCAAAAGTTGCTGGTGCACAGCATGAGAGAAACAATTGTCGCCATCGTGCTACCCAAACGAGTCGTGAACAAATTAATGACCAACCCGCCCTTCGCTATTGCCGCCTCGTCCTTGATGGAGTCAAACCCAACCTCACCGATGATCAGCCAGATAATGATCAAATAGGCGACGCCTACCAAAACGACCGCCAAACGAGTGGCATGCGGAATGGTTTTTGCTGGCTTCCTGGCTTCCATCGCATAAAGCGCGGCGGACTCAACACCGAGGAATGATGCCAGCGCCACCATGAGCCCAACCCCCAGCCCCGGCAGCATTATTGCGTCTACCGAGATGGCTTGAACCGGGAAGGCGTTAAGACCTTTATCCAAGAATATGGAAATACCCAGTAGAAAAAGCACAAAGAACTCTGCAAGCACCAAAGGCACGAGGATCTTTGCGGCAAAATCAATATTCGCCCGACCCAGGTAACAGATCGCCCCCACGTATAAGACGGTCCATGCTGCCCAGCCGATATCAATACCAAACCCTTGCATGGTCATATTCGTGTAATACCCCGACGCCACGGCAATCGCCGTGGTAATCGCCAGATAAGAGGCTAAGGCAACCCATGCAGCCCCCGCTCCTACGCCCCGCCCAAAGATCACCGTGAGGTACTTGTAAAATGCGCCGGCCCCCGGGATCGCCCGGATTAACTCGCCATACCCTATCGAGAAAAAAATCATCAGAATTCCTGCCAGCAGGAATGCTCCGGCAAGGCCAGCGCCATTACCGTGCTCAAAAGCAATGGGGGCTGCGGTAAGAACGGCCCCTAACGGTCCTGCGGCTGCAATCACCAATAACGCGATTTTATAAGCACTTAGATTACCTTCTAATTGCTGGCCGCCTGCAGGCACATCTGCAGATAGGGGCTCGGATAGCTCTGTCATCCCAATTCTCCACTCTAATTATTTTATGAATAACGGAAATAAATCGATGCAGCAGCGTCCTTGCGGACCAACGCGAGCGCTCCTCAAGCGCAAGCGATACCTGCCCGCTGCCCCTGAAAACCGCAGCCTGGCCATTCTTTATATCGCTCTTCACTCGTTGCCGAGTTCATCAAACTCTTATCTTGCCAAAAGGCGGGTACTCAGAAACTCAAACCAATCACTTGTCTTCGATGACACGATTCATGACGCCTATTCAACGAGGCATCAATGTGCAGTGTATATTCCTGGCCTTGGCAAGCGGATTGAATCTGGTTCAAGCGTATCCTTCTAATTGTCGGCGCGATGTAGATTGCGCATCACATGTAGCCGGCTTCATAGCGGTATACGGCCTACCGGTATCCTTGCAGTACTTCGCCGCGAAAACGATGACACCGTAAGCGACATTCGTTGTACAAATTGCAACGCTGCAACCTTTTGAGTGACATCCCTGATCAGGCCCTTGGTCGCCCGAGAAGGAACTGAGTCACTTTTTGCTTGCGCCGCCTGCTGATTGCATCGCCGGACCCGCGTGCTTGCTGCGCTCGATGACGAACGCTGATTTATTCAAAGGAACGCGCCACCAATGGCACACAGACGTGCGTCGTCACCCTTTGCTCCGATGAGTTGCAGGCTGGTTTTAATGGAGGAACCCGGATAGGGAATTGGCACACTCAATGCCGGGTGCCCGCTCAAGTTGAACGGCCTGAGGAAGCGCGTCAGATCGATCACCGATTCACCCTTGCATACATCAACCAATAGCGGTGGCAGACGAGGCAAACTCGGAAGGACGAGTGTATCGAAGCGTTCCAGCAAATGGTCTACTTGTTCGCTGAATGCCATGCGCACCGCATGCGCAGCTTGTACGGCTACGGCATCAGTGTTGGCCGCACGCAGCAACCTCGCCTCAATATCGGCACCCAGTAAAGCCTGGCCGGTGTAATGACCATAAGCAGCCCACGTTTCAGCATTAATGACGGTCAATGCAGCTTCGAATGCCTGATCAAGAAGCGGCAGCGTGACGACTTCCCAGGCCCAGCCGCGACGATTCATCTCGTCCCGTATGGCTTGCTCAATCGCAGGATCGCAAGAGACATTGACTAACCCTATCCGGAATTTCCCGAGAGGCTTATGCGCCGAGAAAGTTGAGTCCATTGAAGTCATCGCAGCCACGAGCGTCTCGAGATCACGAGCCATGGGTCCTACAACATCAAGAGAACTGGAAGCCGGATACACACCGTGACGACTCAAACGACCGAACGATGGCTTGAGACCCAAGACCCCACAGCAGGCAGCCGGCATGCGCACAGAACCTCCTGTATCAGTACCCAATGCCACATCCACACTTCCCTGAGCAACGATGACCGCTGAGCCACTGGAAGAGCCACCAGGTATCCGATCCGGTGCCTGTGGATTAATTGGCGTTCCAGCCCACTCGTTGATACCGGTCACACCGAAAGCCAGCTCATGCAGCACAGTCTTGCCAATGATTTGCCAACCATCGTCGAGAAGCGCCTTCACAACAGTTGCATGGTTTTGGGCTGGCGGGGCGTGTTCGAAAGCACGACTCCCACACCGTGTTGGCCAACCTGCCACATCCAAAGAATCCTTGATGGCGACCGTCCGACCTGGCCCCCCGATGCAACCTTCAATGACCAGCGGGATCACAGTGACGCCCCCTGGACATTCTCGAGACGAAAGGCATCAACGCGTTCAGTTGAAAAAGAGGAGATGCGCCAGGCGTCTGCCTCCCAGAGAAATTCCACGGTGAGGGCGGCGACAATTGATCCTGATTGGCCAGACTCGTAGCGACTGAGTTGCTGCATTACCCATCGGCCTTTGGCTTGAAAACCATCGACAGCTATCTGCTCACCGGAAAGAAAGTGCATATTTGACAGAAAGTGTGGAGCCGGTGGCAGGTAACTCATGAGCATCTCCACTATCGCTTTGCGTCCGCCTACACGACCAAACTTAAGGGCATACCGAGATCCGACCCCCTGCCAAACTGCGTCCTGGCAGAACAATTGGCCCAGCTCGCTTTCACGTGTTTCAGGCCCGGGAACGTCGCACAAAAACATATACCGATTCAGTAAATAGCGAACCGCAGATTCGGCCTCAAGTACCCGAATACGCTCTTCCAGCAGGGAAATGTCAGAAATGGGGGAAATCATGAAAAGGCTCCTGTCGAATCTGCAAAAACAAGACAAGGAAATTACTGACATAGAAATCGGGCCACAATCACAGCAACCAGGGATCATGTTGCTTTTTAGGCAATGATGTTGATCGGTGCTTGACCGGAATAGCCGCTATACCCTGCTAGCGCAAGCGTTGTCATTACCACAACAAGTGTCGCCTCGAATGTCATCGAGTTCAAAAAAACGAACTGTAGGATAAGCGTGGTCTGTTACCTAGTTTAGCTTGAGCGCCAGAACTCATGCCGAATGCTCCAAGGCTGATTTGGAGCAGTTAAGCGCCGAAAAAAGCGCATAACCGTCATGGCTCACCCGATTATTCGAAGGCCCTGCGATTTGGACCGTTCGATTCAGAATGACAACGGCGTTGAAGGTTAGAGCGCAACCGGTCAGATCACGTCCCCGCTGAGAAAGGTTCGTATCAGCGGCAAGAGCAGTATTTCAAAATGAGCATCAACGACTATGCACAACTTACCAAATATTGATTTCATTTACCTCTCCGAACCGGACATGATTCAGGCGGGCGTCACCAATATGGCAGCCTGCGTTGACACGATGGAAGAAATGTTTTCCCTGATGTACCACGGCGACTACCGGATGGCAGGTCCCAATAACAATTCCCACGGATCTGTGGTGGTATTTCCCGAAGACTCACCTTTTCCGGACATGCCCAAACCTACCCCCGATCGACGCTTCATGGCGATGCCTGCGTACCTTGGCGGTCAATTTCGAACAGCCGGGATGAAATGGTACGGATCCAACATCGCGAATAGAGAGAAGGGCCTCCCCCGCTCCATCCTTCTGTTCATACTCAACGATGCCGATACGGGCGCTCCTCTGGCAATCATGTCAGCGAATCTTCTTTCTGCTTATCGAACAGGCGCCGTGCCTGGCGTAGGCGCCCGCCATCTGGCCAAAAAGAATTCGAAGGTGGTTGGCATCCTGGGTCCAGGTGTGATGGCGAAGACCTCACTTTCGGCATTCGTTGCCGAATGTCCTGAGATTGACACAGTTAAAGTCAAGGGACGCGGCCAAAAAAATATCGATGCGTTTACATCGTGGGTTCGTGAGACTTTTCCGCAGATTGTCAACATTCATGTGGTTGACACCAACGAAGCTGTGGTACGCGACTGTGACATCGTCACATTCTGCAATTCCGGAGCAATTGGTGATGCCTCTGCCTATCCTGTGGTGAAGCGTGAATGGGTAAGCCCTGGTACGTTTCTGTCCATGCCCGCCTTGACGAGTATCGATGAAGGCATGCAGTTACCCGACATCCGCAAGGTTCTGGACAATCCTCCTCTCTACCAGGCATGGCATGAAGAAAATCCCAAGCCAGTGCACAACATCGTGCCAGTAGTGGGCATCCAATTCCTGGATCTGATAGACGAAGGAAAAATGTCACCTGACCAGCTCGAGGATCTGGGCAAGATTGTTGTCGGTGAAGCACCTGGCCGCAAAAACGACGATGAAATCATCATCATGTCGGTCGGCGGTATGCCGGTAGAAGACGTTGCGTGGGGCACCGTGATTTATCGCAACGCCTGCGAAAAAGGCATAGGCGTCAAACTTAATCTCTGGGAAGCCCCAACGCTAAGTTGATCCCGCACGGCCACCGCGCCTTCTGAGTTTTCATTGAATATCGGACACTCCACATGAAAGAAGTTATCGACGTTATTAAAGTTAAAACCGGATCCAAGTTTGAGGAACTGGGTAGCTATTCGCGCCTCATCGCCGTCGGCGATCTGATTTTCGTATCCAATACCGCCGGCCGCAATCCCGCCACAAAGGAAATGCCCGAAGACCCGGCTGAGCAGACCCTTCAAGTCTTGGCCAATATAGAACATGCCCTTTCGGCCGTTGACGCTTCGCTTGGCGATATCGTTGCCGCGCGCGTGTTCATACCGTTTGCGAAGGACATAGATATCGTAATGGCCACCTACGCAGAAAAAATGCGCGGTATTAATCCAACGCTGACGCTGACCAGCCCTCCTCTGGGATCTGAGATATACAAAGTTGAAATTGAAGTCACCGCCTATCGCGGGGTCTCAAAGGCCAATGTCAAAGAAATCACGATTACTCATAACAATACGTGACACTTAGCAGCCTCAGGGCGTAGCGATTCAGTGCACTTTCGATAACGTATACAGTATCAAGGACAAGAAACTTGGCCCTCTCTATCTCTCCCGTTCAGACTTCTGTCGTTCTTCCTGCCGCCACGACAGTGGTGGTGATCGGAGGGGGCATTATCGGACTCACTGCGGCATTGTCGCTGGCAGAACGTGGCATCCCCGTCGCAGTACTTGAAAAGGGCCGAATTGCTGGCGAACAATCTTCGCGAAATCTGGGGTGGATCAGGAAAATGGGGCGGGCCAAACTGGACCTCCCTCTTTCAATCGCCGCAGAAAAACTGTGGGGCACCATGGCACAACGGCTCAATGCCGATGTTGGCTACAGACAGACCGGTATTTTGTATACCGCCAGCTCAGCCGGGGAAATGGCTTCACATCAAGAATGGTTGAACTCAGTCGCTGATGTCTCGCTCGACTCACGCCTGGTCACGGCGAGAGAAATCGCTGATCTTTCTCCAGGGTGCACCGTCGATTGGGCAGGCGGAATTTATACAGCCTCTGATGGCCGAGCAGAACCTACTCTTGCCAGCAGTGCCATCGCACGGGCGGCTATCGCTAAAGGCGTTATCATCGTGGAGAACTGCGCGGTGCGAACGCTATCCATGTCGGCAGGCAGAGTAAGCGGTGTTGTAACCGAGCGGGGGGAAGTGCGTTGCGACAACGTAATCCTTTCCGGCGGCATGTGGTCGAGACGCTTCCTGGCTACCTGCGGTGTTCCCCTCTTGACGTTACCGGTAGTCGCCTCAGTCCTTCGAACGGCTCCTCTGACGATAGAGGGCATGACTGAAGTCGCAGTAGGCACTCCAGATATCTCTTTTCGCAAACACCAGGACGGCGGATACATCATCACGAACCGGGGAGCTTTCATGGTGCCGATCGTACCTGACAGCTTGCTGATCGGGCATCACTACTTTTCCACACTGCGTTCCCAATGGAAAAACATGAATCTTTCCCTGGGACGAGAGTTCATGACAGAACTGGCCCTGTCGCGACGCAGTTCTGACCAAGGTACGTCTGCTTTCGAGCAGAGACGGACAATAGACCCAAAGGTCAATCACGGACTGAATCGGGCTGCATTACGCAATCTCACTGAAGCTTGGCCCGCTTTTAAAAAAGCCACCATAGAGCTCGAATGGGCTGGCATGATCGATGTAACGCCGGACGGCCTCCCAGTGATATCCCCCGTGGATAAAATCCCGGGCTTGACGCTTGCTTCCGGATTCTCAGGGCATGGTTTTGGCACCTCTCCAGCAGCCGGACAACTGATCGCTGATCTCGTCACTGGCGACACACCCATAGTTAATCCCGCACCGTATCACCTCAAGCGCCAGCACAGCTGATCAAGCCAGGAAATCAGGGGTACCTCAGCAATCAAGAGCTCCATAGAACGTTAAACGTGCAACCTGGAACCGCAAATTTCGGCGCAGACAGAAACGCCCTCTTAGATCAAAAAGCTATAAAAATATTGTAGGTCACTGACCAAAAAAACTAGCCCGCAGTATTGCTTCCCGGCATTCGCTAGCATAGATTCGTCAGCATAATAAAAACTTGATGATGCGAACCGTGCGAGGCACCCATGATGAATTCCCAAACTGAGCTTCAAGATCAACGCTTCAAGTATCTGTATTTGAGCTCCAGACTGGGAACCATGCGCGCGGCGGCCGAAGAGCTGGAGCTCGCCGTCTCCTCCATCAGTCGCCAGATTGCGAAACTGGAGTCCGATCTAGGTATTCAGCTCATACAAGAAGGTACTCACAGGATCTGCCTGACCGCCGCTGGTCAGGCTGCAGTTGATTATTATGTTGAGCGTATGGGTCATCACAATCAACTTTTGAAAAAACTCGGCCAACTCAAAGAAGGATATTTAAATAGAACCAGCATTGCGGTGGGCGAAGGACTACTTAGTACTCAGGCCATAGGTGAGCTTTATCAATTTTTCAAAACTAACCGACAATCGCACACTGAGCTGTTGATTGCGCCCTCTCACGAAGTTGAGCGAATGGTCGCTGAAGACGAAGCAGACATAGGGTTGGTGTTTTCCCCTACAAAGACCACCAACATCAATAGGCTCCATTCTTTCGATCAACCCATGAGAGCTATTGTCCACCCCGACCATCCGCTGGCGGGCAGATCGATACTCAGTCTTCAAGACCTGGCTGACGAAGATATTGTTCTACCCCCGCCTGAGTACCGGATCAGAGGAATTATTGATCAGTTGCAAAGTGAAAGCAGCGCTCACTTCCAGCCTTACATTACTTCAAACTCACTGAAGATAATGTTGGACCTCACGCGCAATGGCATAGCCTCGACAATACTCAGTGACTTTCCCGTCATTGATGAGTTATGCAACGGCACATTAAAAGCTATTCCTATCGATTATCACGCATTGAATGTAACACAAGTACAAATTATTTCGCGCCAATCCAGGAAGCTGTCCCCTCTTTCGCGTGATTTGGTGCATTACTTGGCAATGGCGATAAACGCACAGATTCGGCGCATTCGTGACTGCACCAGCAGAAATCCCAATAAGATTTTCTTGGTTCGGAAAAATGCCATAGCTACGGCAGTTGACTAGCCTCTTTTTTCTGAGCGATATTTTCCATGATTCTCCATATGATGGATTTAGCGTCTTGAACTATTCGCTCATAATTCTGCGCATCCGGCCAATCCACCATGTAAAGCACCATAATGCCATCGATGTGTAACAGCACCTGGGTTGCGACCCGCTTGATGGTCTCACGCGATGAATCAGGGTAAACCCTGGTAAGGATTGTCGAAAATTTTCGCCTATTGACTCTGTACAGTTTACGCTGAAAAAGGCGCGCCTCTACATCCCGGAGTGCCATCCCCCAGAGCTCGACGAAGATGGCTGTAACATCCAGTCGCATGAGATCGCTAAACAAATAATCCAACACAGCACACATCTGTTGTTCGGGACTATTATAGGACTCCATCATGATGATTTTATAATTTTTCAGATAGTCATTTACGGTATACCTGACCATCTCCAAAAATAGTTGATCTTTGGTCGGAAAAAAATATTGAAGATGACTCAGCGACATATCGACTTTTTTAGCCACGCTTCTCATACTGAATCCAGCATTTCCCGAGTCGAGAAATACCATCCTTGCCTCGACCAAAATAGCAGTACGTTTCTCTTCAGTCTTTTGATTGTTTTTAGCAACCCTCATTGAGAATTTCCTTTTCACCTAAAAAATTGCAGAAATTATACAACACTCTTAATTCTCCTTAAAGACCATACTTGCTTGTCTTCCATACAGGCCAGATATACCTGTCCGGTCAGATGCACTACTGTTTTACCCGATATCGTCATCGTCTCAGCTTAGTGCAGTCGTGGTCCACGACCTAGGGCACGATCAGCAAAAACCAATCCGCCCTACACGCAAGTGAGACATTGGACGCACCACCTGGATGATTCGCCTTTGTTGCAGCAAGGGCAACAATAGGTACCTCTGCTGTCATTGTCCAACTCGTGACGGTGCGGGATATTAATTTCCTTTATATTCCGCTAGTACGATAGCGGCCCCTGAAACAATAACAATGGGCATTCGATCATGACATTGGCAAATAACTACGAACACCTCACCGCTGGGGCTAAATCCAGGATCGGCAAACGTACCCAAATCTTCATTAATGGTGAGTTCAGGGACCCGCATTCAGAAAAATACTTTTCTATCGCCGATCCTAGTAACGGTCTTGAATTAGGTCAAATCGCACAGGCAGACCAATTTGACGTCGACTTGGCAGTGGCCGCTGCACGCAAGGCATTTGAAGACAGCGCCTGGTCCAGAATGAGACCCTATCAACGTGAAGCTTTGATGCTGCGGCTCGCTGATTTGATTGCGGAAAATGCTCAGGAGCTTTCTGAACTCGAGACGCTCAGCAGTGGCCGCCTTATTCGAAACACTCGCGCATTCGATGCGGACCTGTCGGTTTATACGCTGCGTTATATGGCCGGGTGGTCCACCAAAATATCTGGAAAAACCCTGGATCTGTCCGTTCCTTACCTGCCGGATCAAAAATTCTTTGGTTTCACAAAACGATCGCCACTGGGTGTCGTCGCAGCAATTACCCCGTGGAACGTTCCGCTTTGCCAAGCGGTCTGGAAATTGGCACCTGTTCTTGCAACGGGGTGCACTGTTGTTCTCAAGCCCGCTGAGCAAACCCCGTTCACTACTTTGCGCCTGGCGGAGCTGTGTAATGAAGCTGGCATTCCACCTGGAGTTGTCAATGTCATTACCGGCCTAGGTCATGAAGTAGGTGCGGCGCTTGTTGAGCACCCTGGCGTGGACAAGATAAGTTTTACAGGCTCGACTGAGACAGGGAAACGAATCGCCGCAATAGCAGCGCCCCTGATGAAAAAATACACGCTTGAACTCGGCGGTAAGTCACCGGTCGTCATCGCCGAAGATGCCGATCTGAACATCGCTATTCCCGGCGCTGCCTGGGCTATTTTCGGCAATCATGGTCAAAACTGCTGCGCAGGTTCTCGGCTGTACGTCCACGAACGCCACTACGCCGAAGTCACTGCGGGAGTCGCTGAAATCGCACGGACCATCAAAATTGGCCCGGGTCTGGATTTAAGTTCGCAGATGGGTCCACTCGTTCATCACGCCCACCGCGACAAGGTGATGAGCATGATCCACCAGGGCCTTGAGTCCGGTGCAGAATTACTGTGTGGGGGCGAAACGATCAACAGCCCTGGCGCTTATATTCAGCCTACCATTTTGACCGACCTTACAAACAACAGCATCACATCCCAAAAGGAGATTTTTGGGCCGGTGCTAACAGCCTTTTCCTTCAAGGACGACCGTGAGGTTATCCAGCGCGCCAATGCGACCTCATTTGGTTTGGGGGCCAGTATCTGGACCAAAAACGTTGATCGGATCACGAGCTTCTTCGGCGGCGTGAAGGCAGGCACTATCTGGATCAATAACCACAATGTGCTGGATCTCAGTCTCCCCTTCGGCGGCATGAAGGATTCAGGCGCAGGTCATGAATTGGGTGAAGAAGGCTTACTCGCCCACACGTCACTCAAGGCCGGTGTTATGCGTGTTTTTGATCAGGCTGAATGAAGATTGGCGAGCTTTTTTAAACCATCAATATGAATTGTCTTCCCGCGTACGTACAGGTATTACCCGATGAATGAACTCCTAAACGTAGTCGTGCTTAAACGAGTGCTGCAAGGTGATGATGTGGTCGTCATCGAGCTGGCGCGGGCAGACCGCGGCAATTTACCGACCTTTGAGGCCGGTGCCCATATTGATGTGCACCTACCCTCAAATGTGATCCGCCAATATTCGTTGTGCGGCGATCCCGCTGACGCAGGCATTTATCGGCTTGGGGTATTGAGAGATCCTCAATCCAGGGGTGGGTCCATTGCAGTCCATCAGGAATTACTTGAAGGCGTAAAGGTAAACATAAGCCTGCCTCGTAACCATTTCCCGCTGGACTTGAATGCCGAACGTTCAATCCTGCTCGGAGGGGGTATTGGCATCACACCGATGCTGGCCATGGCCTATGCGCTTGAAGCCAGGGGCAAGGCGTTTGAAATGCATTATTGCGCACGCTCACGTAGCCGAAGTGCGTTTCTTGAAGAGTTGGAGCTCTCCGGATTTTCCCAAGCTGTCCAGCTGCACTTCGACGATGAACCTGAAAGCCAACTGGACCTCAAACGCGTATTAGGAGGCAGCCAGGACACGGCTCACATCTATACATGTGGACCGGGAGGTTTTATGAAGTGGGTTATCAATAATGCTCTCGAACTCGGCTACCCTGATGCACACATTCACCGCGAATACTTTCAGGCCGACATTGATACCAATGGGTCTGGTTTTGAGGTTGTGGCGGCGCGCAGCGGTAAAACCGTCAATGTCATGACCGGGCAGACCATTTATCAAGCACTGGCTGAAGTAGGTATTGATATCGAAATATCCTGCGAGCAGGGTGTTTGTGGCACATGCCTCTGTGATGTTTTAGAGGGTGAACCAGACCATCGCGATGTGTATCTCACTGCTGATGAAAAAGCGGCGAACGATACGATATTGGTATGCTGTTCACGATCAAAATCTCCACGATTGGTGCTGGACATATAACGTCAAAAGCGGTGCATCGCCGGCGTCATTTGCCTTGGCCGTCCTCAGCAATGTAATGACACACAGGCTATGGCGCAGGGATTGTCATGCGTTGCCGCTCAAGCAAACCCATTGAGCCCACCGGGATTTTTTCTTGCCGTATCGGCGGTTCAAATCCCCCTGTCTTACACATGACTACTGCTTTGCGCCGGTTAGTGTTGGCGCTAGCCATTCGGCAGTTTCAATCCAGCGCTGCCTGACAACGTGCAGCTGAGAATTTTATGCTTAAGAATAACCTTCAGGGTTTATGGAAATATCGAGTGCCGTTGTTGGGCATATTCAGTATCGCGACTGCTCTTGTGCTGGCTTTTGCCTGGGCAGGAGGATTCTTAGGCACCGGCGTTACCACAAAAGAGTTTCTGGGTGACTCCCTAGATAATTTTCCACCAGGCTATCGACGGGCCCACGGTAAGGGTATGTGTTTCAGTGGGACTTTTCATGCGAGCGGCGAGGCCGTCCCTCTGTCGACCTCACGTATTTTTCTACCGGCCAACATCCCCGCCGTCGGGCGTTTTTCAATCGGCACCGTGGACCCGCATGCGGCGGACAATTCGACGGCGACCGTCAGCATGGCACTCATGCTGGTAGGCGACGACAAGTCACAGTGGCGAATGAAGCTCAACAACGAACCCTACTTCGCGACTCGGGATGCCGAGGGTTTCCTGGCGCAGGTCGAGGCCTTTGAACCGGTGGCTGCCACTGGACAACCAGCCCCGGACAAGGTGGCCGCGTTTTTTCAAAAATATCCAGAGGCTCGCAAGTCTGTAGAGCGAGAGGCGAACGCGACTTGGCCGGCCAGTTTTGCAGGAACCGAATATAATTCCATCAACGCCTTCGTACTCATTGCAGCGGATGGAAAACGTCAACCTGTGCGCTGGTCCATGCGCCCTCATGCGGCGGTAGAGATGTTGAGCATAGAGGCTCATGCGCAAGCCAGTCATGACTTCCTGTTTAATGAAATAACTCAGCGTGTGGGTGTAGCACCCTTGTACTGGGATCTGGTATTCCAACTGGCCGAGGCGGGAGATCCGGTGAACGACCCTTCTCAACCATGGCCGAGCAACCGCAAGGAGGTAATCGCTGGGACGTTAGAGGTCAACCAGGTGGTAGAGCAAACTCATGGGGCATGTCGTGACATTAACTTTGACCCGACGCTTGTACCTTCAGGAATAGCGCTTTCAGACGATCCGGTGCTTGCAGCCCGTGCGGGTATTTACTCCCAGTCCTATAACGCCCGATTACGAGAAGTCGGTTTTGGTAAAGCCACTGACGCGGTTGGCAAAAAGGAAATCAAATAATGCATACCCAGCAGAAGCACACCGGTGTGCAAAGTTTCAACTTCGCGGCACGGCTTCTCCATTGGCTCATGGCTGTCCTTATCCTGGCTATGCTATTTATAGGTGTAGGCATGATGGCTTCTCTGAGCCTGCGTCCCTGGCTCATTGATCTTCATAGGCCTCTGGGAATCGCCATTCTTCTTTTGGCTATCCTGCGTCTAGGCAATCGGCTTTTAAGCACCACGCCGCCATTGCCTGCCAGCGTACCGTACTGGCAGGCAATGGCGGCGCATGTTTCGCATCTATTGCTCTACTTGCTGATGCTCTGCCTGCCACTGCTCGGTTGGGCGACGCTCTCTGCCGGAAATTGGCCTGTCACCATGTTCGCGGGCTGGAACCTTCCACCTATTGCTCCTGTCAGCTCCGCGCTTTACGCTTGGTTTCGGGCCGCACATGGGTTATTCGCCTGGGCTCTGTTTCTGCTTGTGTTAGGACATCTTTGCGCAGCGCTGATACATGCTTGGATATACCGCGACGGCGTCTTTTCCAGCATCACGCGTAAGGCTCGTGGTAAATAAATGACGCACATCAACATGGCCACGATCGATCTGAATCTTCTCAGGACTTTTGTGGCTATTTGGGAACACCGCAGCCTGACAATCGCGGCCGAACGCCTACACCTCAGCCAGCCCGCCGTCAGTCACGCACTGCGTCGACTACGCGATGTGTTTGACGATCCGCTGTTCGTACGAACAGCAACGTCGATGGAGCCGACTGACGCAGCTATTCGCCTGCACGGACCCATTGAACATGCGCTGATTATTATTCAAAGCGCATTAATGATGTTTTCGAACTTTGAACCGAAAACAGCGGATCGTACTTTTCGCATCTCCATGTCGGATATGTCGCAACTTTATGTGCTACCGACGGTGATGGAAGTGCTAGCGCGCGAGGCGCCGAAAGTACGCCTGGATGTGCGTCAAATGCCTATAGAGCAACTGGCTATGGCATTGCGCAAAGGTGATGTAGATATCGCGATAGGCTATCTGGTAGAACTTGGTGAAGAGTGCATCCACGAAAACTTGCTAGACGACGAATTCATTTGTCTGTTGCGCGACGGCCATCCTTTTCAGGAAGATGAATTGAGCGTTCTGGACATACTCGCCCTGCGCTATGTTGACGTTTCGAGCAATATTACCGGCCATGGCGTAACCGCCGATGCAGCATTCGGAAAGGCCGGCATTGCGCGCGAAATCGCTCTGAAAGTGCCTAACTTCACGATTGCCCCGAAAATCGTTGCCAACACTGATCTGGCATTGATTCTGCCGCGTGCCATTGCCATGCAGCTAAACCACGACCAGCGCTATCGGCTGCTGAGTCTGCCCATCGAATTGCCAGCCATCTCGGTGGGACTTTATTGCCATAGCCGTTTCCTATCGGATGCCGGGATAACCTGGCTGCGCGGGTTAATCATTAGTCTGTTTGCCTCCGGCAGCCATACTGGAGTTCATATCAAATGAGGCGTGCGAGCATTCTTTATAAACCCTGTAACCCACGAATGGGGAACTGCAATTATTCAGGATCCCGACGTCTGTACGTTGACGGCTGCAGCCCGCCCCAGACGGTGGAAGTTTCTCCCAAAGTAAATCAGACTCTCCCCCTCTTCACGGACCTGAATTTGGTTAATTTCGACAAATAATACCGAATGCGATCCGACTTCCTTGATATCTACTATGTTTCCTTCGAGGCTTGCTAGGGCGTCGTTCAACACCGGTAAGCCCGAGGAGCCTGTCCGCCAATCCTGGCCGGCAAAACGTTCAGCAGGCGGCAGGTCGGTCATGCCAGCAAACTTTCGCGCAACACCCTCCAGATCACCGGTCAGTATATTTACGCACAACGCCCTGTTGCCCAGCAACGCTTCATGAATTGAACTGTTACGGTTGATGCAAACCAATAATGTTGGGGGCGTATCAGTGACCGAACAGACCGCACTCGCAGTTAATCCGAAGCGACCATGGGGGCCATCGGTAGTAATGATATTCACCGCCGCAGACAACAATGACAGCGCTTGCCGAAAATGTTGTTTTGATTGATCGCTAACCATAACCTTCACCTTTTAATTATTGACTTGGTGAATCCATGTTGAGAGGGATTGTTCATTCGGTCAAATTCGCTTTACTCATACGCACTATTGACAGCAGGAATAGCCATCGCCCTTAAACGCCCTCCCCTTTAGAGGCGCATGGCACGACAGTTAATTCCCACGGATTATTTAGCTTATTCATATTCCGAATTTGATTTTTTCTTATCATCCCACGCATTCTGAACGTGTATGCAATCACCCTAGCCAGAGAACAATAAACATGAACAGCAAAAACAATTTCGATGATCGTGACACACGTGAAGGCGCTCCAATCAGCATCAAGGCGATTTCCCTGGATGATGTGATTGCGGAGATTGCCGAGCGTCGCAGCGAGTTTAACCAGCGCTCCCATGTCCCTTTAGACATGATTGAAAAAATGAAAGCAGTGGGTATCTTCCGCGCCAGTACTCCCAAATGTTTCGGTGGCGATGCGCTGCCTCCAGCCGAGTTCCTGCGCATCGTAGAGCGGGTTTCCGAAGCCGACGGTTCGGTCGGTTGGGTGACCGCGTTCGGCTCAGCCAACATCTACCTGGCGGCACTCCCCCCGGCAACCCAAGCATTGATTTATGCCAACGGGCCAGACCAGGTCTATGCTGGCGGCCTTTACCCTCTACAACCTGCCAAAGAGACTGAAAATGGCTGGGAAGTCAGCGGGCACTGGCGGTTTGCTAGTGGGTGCAAAGGTGCCAACTGGATTGGTGTCGGCATCGGTGGCACATCGGCCAACGGTGGAGGACCGACGGCAGGCAAACCGCTGACCGCTGTGTTCCCGGCAAGCGAAGTGCAGATCGTCGACAACTGGAATGTTGTCGGGATGCAAGGCACGGGGAGCCATGACCTCAAATTGCACCAAAAGAACGTCCAACGCGAGTGGACTTTCGTGCGGGGCAGTGCCTCCACAATTGACGAGCCCCTCTATCATTACCCGTCTGTTTCCTACCAGGCGCAAGTTCACGCCGCCGTTAACCTTGGGCTGGCACGCGCAGCACTGGACTTGGTGATCGCAATGTCGGGCAGCACCAAGACTGTCACCGGTGCCCCGCGTTTGGGTGATCGCGCTTATTACCGCAGCGAACTGGGTAAGGCAGAGGCGATGCTGCGAAGCGCCCAGGCGTTTTTCTACGAATCCGCCGAAGCTGTATGGGCCTCGCTCATCGCCGGTAATCCGGTGACCCTGCAGCAGACTAACTTATTACGCCTCAGCGCCACCCATGCCGCTCATACCGGAGCGGACGTAGTCATGAAGGCTTATCGACTGGCGGGGACTGCAGCCATCTTCAATGACAATCGTCTGCAATGGATCGTACGCGACTCCATGGTAGTGACACAGCATGCTTTCCTCGGCGAAGCGACTTACGACGGCGCTGGCGCGGTGTTCGCGGGCATCGAACCGACCATCCCCTATCCTTGAGCACCACTATGCACAGCAGCTTCTGTCACGCTGCTGCAGCCTCTAGAGCTGATTCTGTAAGAGAAATATGCAACCTTGTTAGCGAGTCTCTACCAACTGAACGAAAATCGCGTCCAGGTCGTCTGGGTTGAAGATTGTCGCAATCGGGCTGCATCGGGCCGACATCAGTCGATGTATGTAAGTTGGTGAGTGGGCAATATCAGTTTTAATATGCGGCACACAGCTGTTTTCGCTCAAGTGTGTCATCAAGCGACCGATAAAAACTTATGCGCTGGGCCATCCGCCGCTGCTTGCGGGGAGCACATTCCACGCTCTGGGAAAACCATGACAATAAGAACAATGAACATTGCTCCGCGCGCATTTCTGGGGTTCTCCCTCATAGGCGCGCTCATGCTGATTCTCGGCCTCTTCGCCCTGTCTCAGATGAGCAAGATCCGAGCAGCTGGCGACGACATCGCGATAAATGGCGTCCCTAGCTTTCAGACCCTGAATGCTCTAACGGTGACGGGCGTCCGCATGCGGGTTTTATCGCATCGGCTGTTAACTGATCGCGAACCAAATATTCAGAACAGGACCATCGAATTACTTGCGGAACAAAACCAACAACTTAACCAGTCGCAGGCAGCATACGCCAAACTGATTTCATCCCCTGTAGAGCAATCCGACTACAACGACTATATGCGGCTGATGGGTGAATATCGCAAGATTGAAACGCGCCTTGTTACCCTCAGTCGGGCTGGCGATCTGCAGGAGCTAACGCGCGTGCTGAACGCCGAGTCTGCGGCTAACGCTGAGCAGATAAACGTGGCGTTGGGTAAGCTTACTGACTTCAATAACGCCCAGCTGGCTATCATCAATCAATCCGCTGCTGACCAGTACAGCTCTGCGTTCAACTGGGTTGTCGGCCTCCTCATTATTGCCTCGCTGCTGACCATGCTGTTTGCCTGGCTGCTGACCAAGAGCATCACCCAACCTATAGCGTTGGCACTTGAAGCGGCTGAAACCATAGCCGAAGGTAATCTGACCCGACCGATAAAGGTTGATGGCACTGACGAAGCGGGCAGGTTGCTGCTCGCCATGCAAAAAATGCAGGAGAAACTGCGCGATACCTTGATGCGTATTTCCGGATCCGCAACACAACTGGCTTCCGCTGCCGAGGAGCTGAACGTAGTTACCGATGAAAGCGCCCGCGGCCTTGCGCAGCAGGACAACGAAATAGAACAAGCCGCGACTGCAGTCAACGAAATGACCAGCGCCGTCGAAGAAGTGGCGCGTAACGCAGTGAGCACTTCAGAGGCGTCAAAAAACGCGACGGCGTCAGCAGGCGATGGCCGGGATCTAGTTCACGAAACCGTCAACGCTATCGAACGCATGAGCGGGGATGTGCAAAGCACCGCCGATCTGATTGGTAATCTTGCGGAGGAGTCCCGCGACATCGGCAAGGTTCTGGACGTGATTCGTGGCTTGGCGGATCAGACCAACCTGCTGGCGCTGAACGCAGCTATCGAAGCGGCCCGGGCCGGTGAAGCCGGTCGCGGTTTTGCGGTTGTCGCCGATGAAGTACGCGCTTTGGCCCATCGCACCCAACAGTCCACAAGCGAAATTGAACGTATGGTTGGCAGCATTCAAGGCGGCACCCAAAAAGCGGTCAGTTCAATGCGTAACAGCACTGACCGTGCTGAATCTACCCTGAGCATCGCGAAAGGCGCAGGCTTGGCGCTGGAAACCATCAACACCGCAGTGATCGAGATCAACGAGCGTAACCTGGTCATCGCCGCCGCTGCGGAAGAACAGGCTGCAGTCGCCCGTGAAGTGGACCGCAACTTGGTCAACATCCGGGACCTGTCGACGCAATCTTCCAACGGCGCCGCCCAGACCAGCGCCGCCAGCGGCGAGTTGACCCGCCTGGCGGTTGACCTGAACAGCATGGTGTCGAGGTTTCGCTTGTAAGAGGTATCGGAGGCCATCTGTTGGATCGAGGCTTGCACGCGCGTACGATGAAGAGGTCTGCCTGATACACCAAGGCGCCTAGTTCGCAGGCAAGTCTGGCTCTCATAGAGTTCAATTTGAACCCTGATCCCGCCCACAAAATTACGGCCATTGGCGCTAAGTGTCCCGTTGGCGTGTGGGCCACCCGTGGCGCTGGATAACGGCGCCAGGTGGTCCTCTGTGTTGCCTCCAAATTGCCCCGACTACAACGAGATGGCCACCCTCTCCGCCCCATAGCTGGTGCGGAAGGTGACGGCGTCTGTCGATACATCCAGCGCGCTAGGCTCGAACGCAGCGTGATCGATTTGGCCAACCCGTTGCTGCGCACTGAGTCGCTTACCTCGATCGCTTAAAAATGATGTTTCACAGATTCCGCTCATTTCAGCCGCTTCTTGAAAAAACACTTTGAACTGAAGCCTAAAACACTTTCGTGCGCATGCATTGCGCGGAGCGCTGGCAGGTGCTGCCTGGCCACTAAGAAAATAACCGCTTGACCTTGCCTCTCGGTTCTCGTTAACTTCACGCCACTTTCCTACCTTCCGGTAGGAAGTCAATCATGAGTTTGTTATGGAAAAGAGTCATTTCGGCAATCCTTCACTGAAGTTTGCCATTGCCTTGGGGGCCATCGCCGCACTGGGGCCCTCAGCCGTCGATATGTATTTGCCTAGCCTGCCCGAAATGGCGGTTGATTATTCGACCAGTGTTGCCAGCATTCAGCTGACGCTCACGGTCTTTTTATTGGCAATGGGGCTTGGACAATTGCTGTTCGGGCCGGTAGTCGACGCCTTGGGCCGTCGACGTCCACTGATAGCAGGCTTGTTGCTGTTCAGTTTGAGTGCGCTGGCTGCAGGAGCGGCACCAACCCTTGAGTGGCTACTCGTGGCACGATTTGCCCAAGGGATAGGCAGTGCTTTGACGTTGGTGGTCATCATGAGCATGGTGCGTGACGTCACTCAGGGCGTTCAGGCAGCAAAACTTTTTGGCCTGCTGCTGACCATTCAAGGTGTTGCTCCCATCATCGCCCCGGGGTTGGGTGGTTACATTGAGGCGCATTTCGGATGGCGGGCCGTCATGCTGGTACTGGCTGTTCTCGGTGCGCTGGTGGCGGTGAATTCGATGGCTTTTTTGCCTGAAACACTACCAATGCAAAAGCGCGAGCCATTGAATATGAGCCTTGCGATACGCACGTATGCGCGCCTCGCAAAAGACGGTCGTTTTCTAAGGCCAGCTTTAGCGCTGTCAGCCGTGTTCTTCTTTCTCTTTGCCTATGTGGGCGGCGCTACATTTGTTTATCAGAAGGAATACGGACTGCCTGCTGCCCAGTTCGGTACGCTGTTTGGCGCAACCGGCATCGCGATTCTCATAGGGGCCGTCGTGGCTACCAGACTGGTGGGCAAGTACGGTTTGGCCCGCATGGCAACGGCTGGAGCTTTTTGCATCTTTGCAGGTTCTGTCATGGCCTACGGCGCAGCAGTATCTGGTTCTAGTTTGTACTGGCTGGCTGCCGGTGTCGCGGTAGCACTGCTTGGATTGGGGATTGCAGAAACCTCACTGATGACGCTGGTGATGTCTTCGCAAACCACTGCCCTGGGTTCAACGGCTGCATTGCTCGGCGCGTTTCAGCTTGGCATCTCGGCCTTCGCCACACCGTTGACCGGTTGGGCGAGCAGCTATGGCGCCATTGCCTGGTGCGCATTCCTGTTAGTCTGCGCCGTTATGGTGGGTGCGCTGACCTGGGTCAGTGTGCGCGAAGGCAGGGCCGAGCACATCACCGCGTTAAATCACTGAATTAAAAGGTCATCCCGATGAAAGTGCTGAGTCCTTCCGCAAGCAGAATCTGTGATATCGCTCTGGTGCATTTCGCTGAGCGGGGATACGACGCCTCGTCGCTCAATGAAATCGCGGTCGTGGCAGGTATGCGCAAGCCCTCGTTATACGCGCACTTCAAGAGCAAGGATGATCTGTTCAACGCCGTGCTGAATCTGGCGCTGGCGACGGAGAGGCACTATATCGAAGAGATGTTTGCAAGCGTCCCGGCGAATGATGACGAGCCCGGCAAGCTGTACACGGACAATCTTTCAAACCGCTACGAGTCTTCCGCTGCCCTGCGTTTCCTGCTGCGAACGGCATTCTTTCCGCCTTCGGAGTTAAAGGCATCGGTGACAAGTGGCTTTGAAGCCTATCTGGACCGTCTTCGTGAACGCTTTGGCGCAAGCCTTGAGAACAGGTATCCAGCCCTGTCGGCGAACGAGATTTCAATGTTTCAGGATGCTTATATAGCGGTTGTCGACAGCCTTCATGTCGAGTTGATTTACTGTAGTGAAGGCACCTACTGTCGGCGTCTTACCGCTTTGTGGCGCATTCTTGGTGATTCGCTGTCTCTGGCTGTGGGGAAGGTGGCGCATGGATAAATCAACCATTCAAATTTTGCAAAAACATCTAAACGCTATCATCCGCCTTGCTCCCTTGCCCGCCTCCCGTGCTGCCTTTTTAATGAGAAACACACTCAGACAAGCACACTCTTTGCAGTACGGCCATCGCCTCTACGCATCAATGAAATAGCTCTGGCAAGATGGCGTATCAACGCGTGGCTCACTGGGGAAAGCTTGCGGGATGGGCGAACGATGATTCGCATTTCGGTACTGCTCATTGCCTCACATGCTAACGGGATCGCCTTGAACAACCCTGATGTCAGCTCGGAAACCAAGGGCAGTTCTGGCAGCACGGTACTGGCTATCCCTGCGCGGACCAGGTCCAGGATGACCTGTAGTGAGTTGGCGGTAACCACCGGCTCAATCGTAAACGGCTCATCCTTGCAAGCTTGAGTAACCAGCTCCCTAACGCGGTATTTGGGGCCAGGCAAAACCAACGGTGTATTGGCAAGATCTGTTAACGTCAGCACATGCTTTTTTGCCAACGGACTTTCCCTGGACACAATCGCACGGAGCGGCTGCTCGAACGCATACAAACTGCGGAGGGTGGCTGTGCTTGCTGGCGCAAAAGCAAGGCCAATGTGCGCTTCGTCATCTTGGATCATCCGCTGTACCTCAAAAGACGGCGCGATGATGATTTCGATATGAGCATCGGGGTATTGCTTGAAAAAGTTTTGCAGTTCCACGATTGCCTGGGAGCCCAGCAATCCTTCTCCGATGGCAATGATAGTCGTACCTAGAAAACGCCCTCGCAACTCGCTGAGCTGATCCAGCAACGCTTCATGCTGGCTAGCCCTGGCACGGTAATAATCAATCGCAACCTGCCCAGCCTCAGTCAGGCGAATCCGATGAGTGCCCTGCTCTACCAGATCAATGTCTAGTTCCGCCTCTAACTTGGCAATCTGTCGACTGATCGACGAGGGGGCAATGCCTAGCTCGTCAGCCGCTGCACGCATCGATCCGAGTTGATGGCTGAAGAAGAGATATTTGAGTTGTTGGTCCTGGAAGTCCAGTAGGACATTGGATCTCATTACTGTCACCGCTCATCAGGCTACTTTCTGTCCGACTAAGACGCATTTTGAATCCCGGACACGTCTCATCGCTTAGGTGGTTCACGTTTCTCTGCGCCAACCCTCCTGACCATCGAGACGCAGCACGGCCTTTTTGTCGAAGTTCTTGCATGCTCCCAACCAAGTAGGTACTGCCACCCCGTTTATACTCGCTGTCGGCCAAACCGTTATCGAAGTTCGTGCCGTCGCCGCAAATTAGAAAACCATCGCCGACCGTAACCCTCTGGCGGCCGAAGGACACGTCTGGGCCGTCTTTACGCAGTGCCTCGAACCGTTCGCCAGAGCGCAAGCCAGGCACTGATCACCACTGATTCCGTACTTGATATAACCTTCGCGCCTGGTAGACGAACCCTTAGACTTACTGCCGGAGTTCGAGTAGTTCTGCTGGCTGTTAAAGACACCGCACGTGGCTTCGAGGTTAGCGCTGAGGTGAGTATCTTCATCTGAGTAAAGTTCGTAGGCGCTGGTTTGTATGCTGCCAGCGATCAACGCTGCAAGAGTGGAAATACCGATGGCCAAGTTAATCGATTGAGCGTAGCGGGTAGGCGCTTACCAATGAACGCCTACCTTGCGCCCAGTTTTATTAGTCCATATCAGGCTCAAAAATACCCCGTTTCATATAAAATTTAACCCAGATAACGCTACAGATGGTGATGAACGAAAGCATGCCGCCAGTAATGGCATAAACAGAACTCGTCAACGCCGGCGAGGGGGAATTATTGATGGCCACATACAGTATGGCAACAATTGCAAAGATTTGCGGTAAAGGGAAGAACGGAGAGCGGTATGGACGTGGGTGATCCGGCATCCGCTTACGCAAGACAATCACATTCAGATGCGCAATCAAGTAGGCGATAAGGTAACTGGTGCTGGCCGCGATAACAAATAGGATGATCGAGTCAATATCAAGCGATAAGTAAGGAATAACTATCGAAATGCTCAGCACTACGGTGGCTACCCAAGGCACATTATAACGATTAACTTTTTTGAAAATGGGTAGCAACTGATTTTGTTCAGCCATCCCATGCATCATTCTTGGAACGGCTGCCAGTACAGTATTAACAGAACTGGAAGTCGCAGTAAGTGCAACAACGGCTGTAATCACCAAGCCGGTAGAGCTACCAAATACAGCCATGATAAAGTCAACATATGGCATTTTAGCACTAACCAAGGTTTCCGAGTCCATATAAAAGGTTATACCATAGCCAAACCCGACGAATAAGAAAAATATTACGAACAAGGAAAGATGCATGGAGCGAGGAACATTTTTATGTGGATCTTTTACCTCGCCTATCAGCGAGCAAATGTACTCTATGCCGACAAAACACCACATCGAGAGTGCAATGAATCCGATAAAACCGAAGTTAGTCACGCTAGCAAAACTCCAGTCAACCGGAGTACCCGCCAACTCTGGGTGTGGTTGTGCTGTTCCCGTGATAGCAACACATGACACCAGTGCAATTGCGCTCACCATGACTACAACAAGCAGGTTTTGTACTCGTGCAAATACGTCTGTCCCCATTAAATTAGTAATGGTAAGGCCGACCAGAATAAGTAGAGATATTGACTTAGTTGGCACGAAGCCAGGCAGCAATTTGGACACAATAATATCAATCATAAACATCTCAACCGGCACCGCCAGCACGGATACAACAATGTAACCGGCAAAAACGGCAACAATAGCTGGGACATGACCTAGTGCTTTTTGGGTATAGGTAGCCAGTGTTCCTTTTTGAGGAAACATCAGAGAAAGCTCGGCAAAACTCATCGCATTACATTGTGAAATTGCCAACGCTGCCACCATGGCAGCCAGAAATGTCATGGCACCAAAACCAACGCCCTGTGCCGTCGATATCATTGCGCCTTGAGCAACAACCAAGCCGATACAAATTGACATCATCGTGAGTAATCCGAACTTTTTGGATAGTTGCGGATTCGCACCAGCAGCCGTGAGATTGGAACTGGATATCTTCGTAGATTCGCTCATGTTTAGTGTCCATTTATTATTTAAGGGCCAATACTCGATTACTTCAGAGGCGATCAAACCGGTATGGAGCTGGGTCAACGAGTGGGGTCATATGGGTTACGAGGTCTGCTGCCAGTTGCCCAGCAGCGGGGCCGGTACCAAAACCATGACCTGAGAAGCCAGTGGCAATCGTCAGCCCAGGAATGGACTTAATATGGTCAATGACAGGGTTTGAGTCTGGGGTTATATCAATCTGCCCCGCCCAAGCTTCGCAAATGCTTGCGTTTTCAAAAATCGGCCAGGCCTTGCGAAGGTTGCTCAAGGCTTCCTGGATAAGGCTTTCGTTGACAGACGGGTCGAGTGTTCGAACGCGCTCAAACGGTGAGGTTTGGTCTGCACGCCAGCGGCGCTTTAGGGCAAGGTCCTGGAGGAAAGGTTTGCCTAAAGAAACGCGTAAAAAGGAACCTTGCCCACGAAGCAGACTGAGGTACCGGTGGCCAATTAATAAGTGATCCAAGGTTAGATTAGCGTCCAAGGCCGCGCGCTGGGTGATGATGTAACCACCCTCTATGTGTTTTCGAAATGAAAAATCAGGGCCTCCAACGGCAATATCAGTGGGACCCTCCATTGGGGTAGTGCGAAGCACGGAGCATGTGAGAGGAAGAGTTGGGTAACTAACTCCAACATTACCTAGAAAACGGCGAGACCAGGCGCCACCGGCTAATAGCACCTGATCACAGCGAATCTCACCGTGCTCGGTAACGACACCGCTAACTTTCCCACCCGTCGTTGATAGTGTTCTAACGGCACAGTGCTGAATTAAGACTGCCCCTTTTTCGATGGCTGCCTGTGCAAGCGCAGAGGTGGCCAGATGGGGCTCTGCTTTGCCGTCTGAAGGTGTGTAGAGAGCACCCGCCCACTCACCTTTGCCTCTAGGTACACGCTCATTAATCTCGCGTGCGCTAAGCATTTGGGAGTCTAAGGATAAAGACTCCACCGACTTCAACCAGCGTTCATGTAACGCTAAGTGCTCTTGATTTGCTGCAAGAAACATAATACCGGATTGCTGATAACCCACTTCGCGGCCAATGCGCTCAGGCATACCTGCCCATAAGCGATCTGCCGCCAGAGCTAATGGCACATCAGCTGCGTGCCGATTAGTCTTGCGCACCCATCCAAGATTTCGCGAGGATTGCTCGCCTGCAATATGCCCTTTTTCCAGGAGGACAACTGGAATATTTCGCTCGGCTAAGGTCAATGCCGCTGTCACACCAATAATGCCACCTCCGATAATGACGACAGTGGTGGATTTTGGTAATTGATCAGTAGTCCTCACTGACTCGAGAGTTTTCGTCATGACAATTTCCTGAGGTGCCCGCGAGAGTATCTGAAATGCTCAACCGTCGTTACTATAGTTCTACGTTAACTTTATTTAGATTTGACGTACCACGGTACGCTGTAACCTCCACCTCTACTTTGTATACGGTTGAGCCTAATGGTGGGCAAGTGATCGTCGTGGCCGGATTGATGCCTTTGAATTTCTGCGCGATGAATCCCATCACAGCATTTACATGCTCGGGTGATTGGACAAAGACACGAGACATCACGACGTCAGCCAGAAAAGAGCCCAGTGAAGCCAGGATCTTTTCAATAATCCGAAACACTTGCACAGCCTGCTCAACGGCATCCTCAGGAATTTCCTTAGTATCTGGATTACGCCCCGCAGTGAGAGATACATAAATCCAGTTATCTACCGCCACCGCTCGAGAGTAGCTGCCTAGCACTTAAAATTTTGAGCCGGTATTTACTTTTATAATATCTTTCATCATGAGAAACGCCTATGACATTAAATAATAAATTATATTTAACGAAGTACTGGCTCATCCCATAGATTAAGTTTTACCCCAATGCCTTTTTGAACTGCATTGCGGTAAATCACTGTCGCCCAAGCTACGTCCTCAACCGGCATACCGCCAACAGACAAAATGATGATTTCCTCATCGTTTTGGCGCGCGGGTGTTATGCCTGCACAGATGTCACCCAAGTCCTCCAGCGCATCGCGGGAAAGTTTTCCTTCCCCGACCAGATCCATAAATCGCATACCCACTAACGGGATCAGGTTATGGGCCGGCTTGGGTAGTTCTTCATACCACGCATCGTAAAGCCCTGTGTTATCAAGTACTTTGCGTACATCTGCTTGCTCCATGCCGTCGTCCAAACGGCAAAAGGCAGGCATCGCAAGGAAAGCACCCGGCTTAACCCACTCGCGCTTCACCAAGGGATACGTCGATGGATCGCCGACATCACCGGAGTTACAGTAAGTAATGATGTCAGCACCGCGGACTACGTCTTCAACTGTATCGACCACATTGACATTTCTGATTTGAGGAAACACTTCGTTAACCCACTTAACGAACCTATTTAAGTTGTTTTCTCCACGGCCTTTGATATTGATTGTGTCAATTTCTGGGCACGTCGACATAAATGCAGTGACCGATGTTTTGCCCATGACGCCCGGGCCTAACAAGCCAATAACTTTTGAATTTTTCCGCGCAAGGTGACGAGCGCCTACGCCAGGAACCGCCCCAGTTCGATAAGCCGACAACAGATTGGCTGACATATAAGCCAGTGGCGCGCCGGTATCGACATCGTTTAAAATGAACGTCAAAATTGAACGTGGTAAACCTTTTTCGCGATTCGCAACGTTAGAGCCGTACCATTTCACACCACAGGCCTGGAAGTCCCCGCCAAGGTAGGCGGGCATAGCCATTAAGCGACGATCAGGTGTAGGCTTCGGCATGTTGGGAAAGGGAGAATCTGCGGGAAATGTAATTTGTGAGCCATGAGAGTCATTATTAGCACCTGCCATGCGATAATCACCTTGCTGAAGCAGAATAAACATTTGCTCCATGGTGTTCACGCACTCAGCCATGTCCATCACTCCGGCTTTGATCATGTCCTGCTCGGAGAGATAAATGAAATCGATCTTGGCATTATGTTTTGACATAGTTTTTATCCGCAATATTATTATGTTGTAATTGGCATTAATTGAAAATCTGTTCGGATTTTCTTCCAGGCTTACGTCTAGGGGATGTGAGTCACATCTCCCGCACTTTATCGACGTGTCATCCACCCACTCAAAGACGCAAATTGCATTTCCAGTTTCGTAGTGCACCTGGTCATGCCAAGCGAGTAGCTATTCATATAAGGCTGACAGCCGCCTTCGCACTAGGCGGCCATTTTGTCGCTCAAGGAAATCTAAATCTTCCCCATCACTACCCACCCCTTCAGGATCAAGAAAAATTCTTAAACGGACTTGCTTTGAATTTTCCGGCTCAGGGCGATGAAAAATGACCCTGGCGTATTTAACGTCTCAAACAATCCTAAAGTTATTATTTGCCGGGATATTGAATTTTTGCGACATCAAATTGGTCATGCCCAGGCTTCAGCCTGCGTAGGATTGCCTGCTTGATCATCCGATCCCCTTCGACCATCAGCCGGGAGTTGCGCCGCAATCGAGAGCCCGTGACGGCTACTCGGCCCGCGTGGCCCAACACACCGTCATGAAGAACTGGATCCGATCGCACTGCAACTGACCAATGGGCCCACGTAAGCGCTTTGACTTCAGATGCCAAGCGAAGTTATGGGCAAGGTGATGCAGGACGCCATGGCGATGCGGTATGACGTTCAACCCTCAATTCAATAACCGTATTGCACTCAGCTCCCGCAACTGCCACGTATAAAGTCGATTCAAGAAATCAGTCGAGTTTCTTGCCTATAACATTACATTCAAGATAATCAAAAAAACCATGCACTGCACCTGCAACTTCTTTAAATTTTAATTCCATTAAAGGTATCCCGCCTCCCTTTATTTCTGCGCGGGACACGAAACAGGAATTACAATAAGCATCAACTACTACCTGAGCCCGAGAGTATGTTACAGGATCCTCTGTAGCTGCCAGAACCAACACCGGCGCCTTGACAAGGCCAACTCTATTTTCCATATCATATCTTGCAACTGCAAGATGCCCCTCTAAAGGAGTTACCCCAGGAGCAAGCGCATCTCGAATAAATCGATTTAACACATCAGTGTGCCCTGCTGGGTATAAATTCAAACGTTTTCGCCAAAGTTCCATGAGGTGTGAGCCATCCTCTCTCGTTTCAGCTACATCTACGTCCAGCGCCTCCATTGCTTCTCGAAACTCTGCATCAACAATATCACCAGCAGAAAGAACCACAGCGGTCACACGCTCTGGAGCGATAGCCGCCACCTCTGAAGCAACGAACATACCTGTGTGATGCCCAAGTATAGAAAACCTCTCTATATTTAACGCATTAACCAGTGCCAAAACACCTTGGGCATAGTGTTCAACCGTCTGTGGAGCAGCAAATTTTGCAGACTGCCCAAAACCGTACATATCCATAGCTATTGTACGCCAGCGAGTTGCCAACAGCGGTTGGACTTCAGCGAACTCATCCAGTGAGCGCGGTGTTTGATGCAATAAAATCATCACATCACCTGCACCCGACTCCGCGTAATGAAGTTGGCCCAGGTTCGTATCAATATAATTAAATATGCGCTGATCAGTGACGCCCTGAACAGAACAAGAACTTGAAATCGTCATATCGTTAACCGTTTTTATATTGAGACAACCATAAATCCGAGTCGGATTTCCCAAGAAAAGCTTCGTCAATTTGAAAATTTTCACGAACGTCTTCTGCATGTAGCGTAACAACTATGTTACGTCTGAAAACCAGTTGTAATCGATGCGTTACTGAATAGCGCCAATGCCACTTACACGATATATATCTTGAACAAGGCGCACTGAACTGGTGCGTGAACACCCACAATGGATCCTCGACCCCAGTATGGCTTTGTTACAGAACACCCCACTTGTAGAGCCTTTGTTGGTGCTGCGATGTGCCACCATCTGCCAGATAACCTTACCGCCATCATTTTCTGGAAGCTTTTCCAAACCAGTAGGCCTGACGGCCGCCTCCGCCCTTTACGACAGTGCGGCTCGTATCAAGCCAATCAAGCCCTTCCAGGGAGGCACTTGATCGAGCCCGATCAAGAACAACTCGTTACGGATCTGTTTGCGCCTGCCGGAGTGCTCGGCATCAACGAAGGTAACCTGCCTCACAGGAAGGCTCCGCTTTCAGGATCCTGATTGCTTGCCAAGATCAGGAATTTTTAGAGCCCCTTAGTGATCAAGCTTAGGCGCTGTAGCGATTTTTCGGCTGGAACAAACCTATAACTCTGATATTTTTAAGTATTGAATTTTCACGACATTTGCAAAATTTACTATCAACCAACATGGCACGATACCTGCTTGGACTCAGGTGATCATTTTAATAAGCAGGTGCAGGTTATGTCAGTATCTTCATTGGCTTGTCCCTATTTAAGCATGCACTCCCACCAACCATGGTTTGTGTTGCAAGCCGCTAAAGAATTTTCAGTTTCGATATCGGACAGTCCGTTAATTTCACACTTTTATAGTTTTGAAACAAAATTATCCTCGGCATTCATGCTGTCGGTTCCGGACGGCTGTATCGATATAATATTTGACTGTGATGACACCAATCCTTCTGTAAGCGTACATGGAACAATGCTGCAAGCCGGTTCTGTGGAATTTTGCAAGGGGCGCCGTTATGTTGGCGTGCGGTTTTCACCTGGCTTTGTTCCTGATTTTTTAAATCTTTCTGCGGAAGAGTTGATTGAAGGCTCTTTCGACCTTCTTGACGTTAGCGATAATGCCGAACGTGTCTTTGAGCAGGTAGTGCGTGAGAAAAGCTTTATAACGCAACTCACTTTTCTAAAGCAATTTTTCTTGACGAATACAGCTCCGCGAAAATCATTAAAGCTGACTCTTCCAGTCGTAAATATGATTTGCCAAGCCCAAGGGAATGTGTGTATTAAAAATCTGGAGTCGCTAACGGGCTATACCATTAGAACTTTACAGCGCTCATTTCACGATGATCTGGGAATGACACCAAAAATGTTCTGTCGCATCATTCGCTGCCAGTCCGCGATTTATAAAATTCATCATAATAATATTGGGTTTAGCGATTTAGCATTTGACTTGGGTTTTAGTGATCAACCTCATTTTTTAAGAGAATTCAAACGTTTGGTCAGTGTAACTCCGCTGGACTATAAAAACCGTATACTCAAGGAAAACTTTTTTAGCAGAATGCACTTCTATTAAAGCCATCTGCTTCGCGCAGTAGTTATTTCGCTCCGTTATGTATGCTGCGCTCCGCTCTCCTTCCGGAGCCAGCCCCGCCATGATGCGACCCGACGCAAAAGTCGAAAAAATGTACCCCTACCCCAAACCGGTGGACTTTTGAAAATCCATCGACGGCCTCGCTGCGCGGGTCGAAATGTTCCGACCGCTTGGGGACGCCGACTTTTTCAACAAAATCGGCCGATTGCTGCCCTTCGCGAAGGGCAGAGATCGGCCAAAGGCAGTCAGTCGGATGTTTCTACGAAGCTAGGCGCTTTGAGCCACGTAACACACAACGCGCTAACGAGTGAGTAGAGAGGACCACCAACAGCGAGCGCACGGCCCGCCGTTGCAGAAGTGCGACAGGGCTTATTTTTGCTGCACCACATTCCGGTCTAGGAAAAGGTGGATTTCGCCACTGATCTCGTTCAAGTGTGTTTCCAGCGCGAAGTGCCCGGTGTCGTAGAGATGTACCTCAGTTTTGGGAATATCACGCTTGAACGCGTTCGCTCCTGCCGGGAGAAAAAACGGATCGTTCTTTCCCCAAACAGCCAACATCGGCGGCTGATATTTGCGGAAATACGCCTGGAACTCGGGGTAGCGCTTCACGTTGGTAGCATAGTCTGCGAACAGGTCTAGCTGGATTTCATCGTTACCTGGTCGCGAAACGAACGCGTAATCCAAGGTGTATGTTTCAGGTGCGATACTGTCAGGGTCCGCTACGCCATGCGTGTATTGCCACTTGATTGATTCAGGTTTGAGCAGCTCGCGCAATGCGTTGCGGTTCTCGGCAGTGGGAGCGTTCCAGTAACGTTGAATAGGGTTCCAACCCTCGCTGAGGCCTTCAACGTAAGCGTTGCCGTTTTGGCTGATGATTGCGGTGATTCTATCGGGGTGTGCGACGGCCATCCGCCAGCCTACAGGCGCACCGTAGTCGAAAACTTGAAGCGCGTAGCGCTTCAGCGCAAGCGCTTCAGTAAACCCGTCCATGGTTTTGGCGATGTTGTCGAACGTGTATGAGTACTTCGCCCGATCAGGGCTGTCCGAGAATCCAAAACCCGGGAAGTCAGGGGCAATCACGTGGTAACGGTCCGCCAGCTTCGACATCAAGTCGCGATACATGAAGGATGAGGTAGGGAACCCATGAAGCAACACGATGGTTGGCGCCGATGGGTCGCCCGCTTCCCGATAGAAGATGCGGACCCCTTTTACCTCGACAAAATGGTGTTGGACGTCGCTTGCCCTTTGATGGCTAATGTCCGCCGCTTCGACTCCTGCGCTGACAAGCGCTGCACTGAGGGCCGTTGCCGCTAATAAACTTTTAATGCTCACGCAAATTCCTTGGACACTGAATGAAAAAGATAAGTGGTCTATCAGGCGGTGAGTTCATGGCTTGTCGAGCGTAAGGCGCACCCACTTGATAGGGCTATCTTGCCAGTTTCAATAAAAATGCATAATCCGATAATATCGGGAATCTCTCTACCAAATATTGGAACACTCCATGGACAGATTTGAGGCAATGAAGCTGCTCGTGGCTGCGATTGATGCTGGCAGCCTGACGGCGGCCGGCCGGCTAGCCGACATACCCCTTCCCACCATCAGCAGGAAAATTTCTGACCTGGAGATGCTGATAGGTAGCCGTTTATTGATTCGAACCACGCGCAGGCTCTCGTTGACCGATGCAGGGGTGGCTTATGTGGATGCGGCGCGCCGAATATTGGAGCAGTTGGAGGTGGCCGAACGCGAAGCTGCCGGAGAATTCATTGCCCCCAAAGGCGAGCTGGTCCTGACCGCGCCAATCATGTTCGGTCGGCTGCATGTGCTGCCGATCGTCAACGCGTTTTTAGGGGAGTTTTCCGAAATCAACATTCGGCTCTTGCTTTCAGATCGCAACGCGCACCTCGTTGACGACCACGTGGACATGGCGGTGCGCATCGGAACACTCGCTGATAGCGGCATGATCGCCACTCAGGTGGGGGCCATGAGAACTGTAATTTGTGCTAGTCCTAGGCTGCTGGAAGATTATGGAAGACCTGAATGTCCCGCAGATCTGCAGCATTTTCCAACCGTGCGACTTGACGCCCCTATGCCTTTTCAACACTCCAAACATGGCGTGGCGGAATTAACGAGGCGGATTACCCCGCGCTTATCGGTAACGACCGCTGAAGCCGCAGCACAGGCCGCCATTGATGGCGTTGGAGTCGTTCAGTTATTGCACTACCAAGTCGCGGAAGCGGTCAGCAAGGGACTGCTGGAGATTGTGCTGGATAAATATGAGCCTTTGTCGGCGCCTATCAACCTGATCCACATGTCACCTGGACACATGCCCCTGAAAATGAGGCGTTTTTTGGATTTTGCTGTTCCTCGGTTTCGTCAACGCCTGGATCAGTAAATTCAGCGATGGCGTGCGTCATCATTCAGATGGCATAAGACTTATATCGGGGATGTTGGCGCGAACACGCCGACGAAGTGGGCTAGAGGCCGAAAACCTCTAAGTTGGCAGCAATCGCGGGGATTCGTCATTTTTTCACAAGATAGTTAAGAACAAAATTAAGAGACTGGACCATCAACCACGATTACGATAACGACCAAAGCCGATTTGCCCCCAAGTTCCAGGAATTGTTCATGCCATTCATTGTTACCTGCGTTGTGTCCCTGTTTTTTTGGACTGTTGTTTCAGCAATCACAGGCGCTGCGGAGCCTTGGGACCTAGCTAGTTACTGGACCATCATCTATCCCGCCGCGCTAGTGTTGTCCGTGATCCTTGGAGCCGTTCTAAAAAGCTCACAGTGGTCCGCAGGCGGCATTGTAATGCTCTCTCAGATCCCCGTGGTTTTGGCGACTTCGGGTACATCCCCGTTGCTAGCTGCTGGTATCGTCATTGCGGCCTTTCTCTCAATTCCGGCGATAGCGCTGTCATGGCTCGCCGGCAAATTGCGCTCAGGTAAGAAAGGACGATGGACATCTGCGAAGAAATGAAGGCACCGTTCCAGGAGCACCCGCGACGAATACTGAATACACAATACAGATTGAGCCAGATAAAAAACGGCGGCAAGCTGGACAGTACGACGTAACCACCAACTCGCTCAAATACGACTTTGAGGTCATAACGACTAATGAGACCGCACATGGCCGAGAACTGTTGAGCGGCACCACCATGCCGCCCCATAAATGGGGCTCCAGAATGGTGGACACCTTCGTCCGGTCGTCCGGTGAACCTGTGAGGTTGCGTTGCGCGATTGCACTGATCCTGGCGCCTTGGCGAAAGGCGTCTGGCAACGTCACCTTCTCGACCCCTGCCGTTCACGTTAAATAGAAAGCATCGCCCTTAAGTCATCAGTTTTTTTGAACTCGCTGCGCTACATCTCAAAGCCACCGGCGCAAAAGTTGGGCTGCTTCACCCAGCACCACATCTTTGGCCTGCACCAAATAATAGCCCTTGCCAGTCTTTAGTAAAGATTCAAAGACAGGTACGAGAAAGCCTAGTTGTACGTCTTCTTCAACCAACCTAGGGCTGGTAAGCACTAAACCTTGATCGCGCCGGGCCGCGTCGATTGCCAGCTCAGACTGGTCAAATTTGAGGCTGCTGGAGAAGCTATCGGGGGACATGCCAACCGATGATAACCATTGAGACCAGTTGGCATGAGACGTCATGCGCGACGGAGAGCGCTTTAAGTAATTGCTTTAGGGAAATAAGCTTAACAGCCTTCGGTAGGAAGCTACTCATTAGCCTGCATCAGTTCCAGAGTGATATGATCTGGCCCGGTCACATATACAACTAGAGTTCCCTTGCGTGGGCCTGCGGGAATCGCTTGAGGCTTGCCTCTTACTTTCCAGCCTGCTTGCTCAATGCGTTCGAGTACGGCGTATATGTCTTGCACTCTCAATGCCAAATGCGCTGAACCAATCGCTGATGCCGTAGGTGGAGTGATACCGTGGCGGTCACCCTGCGAATATTCCAGCAACTCTACTCGGCTGCCATCCGGGCCTTTGACTATTGCCGTTCGCACGCTCGGATCGGCGGTGCCGGTTACTTGCAAAATGAATGATCCGCCCATTTCCGACTGACGCTCAAGAGTGAACCCAAGTCCAATTGTCCAGAAGCGAATGGCTTCTTCCAATGAACTGACTGCGAAGCCAATATGATCGACGGCATGCACCATGTGGTTAGAATTCATCAAATGATCCTTTAAAGATTCACGGGCCAAATAGGGAGGTGAGCTTGCGCATCCAGCTGTTACGGCCAAAACACAGAAAATAAATGTGTGAGAGGTACGCATAATCAGGCCAATCCAAGAGAAGCAACATTTGCGTTTTTTAGACATTGAGTATTCGTCTGACCGGTCTTATTCTCCATTAGGCATTCAGGATATGGCTACCTCAGATATGACATTGGATAACGTAAACCAGCCATGAATCGCGCGCTTATGCCACTGTTGGCGATAGAGCAACGCGACCGGGCGATCCGCGAAACGGCGCCCCACACTCATACGACAGGCCAACTAATCGCAAGCCTTGCCGGCCTGCTTTCCGTCAGCACTGACGGCGGCTCATGGGTAGTGCCAGCTACCCATGCCATTTGGATACCTCCCCGTGTCGCACACGCGATGATGTCACATGGCGCTTTTGCAGGAGCGATGGTCTATATCGCGGAGCAAGAGTGCGGATCCTGCATCAAATGCCATGCACATTTAGGGTCAGCAGTTTGCTGCGCGAAGCGGTAAGCCGCGCTGCATCGTGGGGACAACCACCCCGCAACGAAATGGAGTCGCGGGTTGCAGCAGTCATCTTGGATGAAATTGCTACCTCACCCGCTGAACCCATCGGTCTGACGCACCCCAATGACCCGCGCTTGAGGCGTATCACCGATGCGATACTTGCTCAGCTTGATGACAATAGATCACTTGAGGATTGGGCTGCTTGGTCAGGTATGGCACCTAGAACACTTGCCCGGCGTCTGGTCGCTGAAACCGGTTTTAGTTTTTCTGAATGGCGACAACGTGCGCGCACGTTGCGCGCTATTCAACTATTGGTCGAGGGGATGTCAGTGACGACAACGGCGATTGAGCTTGGCTACGAAAATATTAGTGCTTTCATTGCCATGTTCCGTCGGATAATGGGTGTTACGCCAGGACAATATGTGCGTGCGCAGACACTGATTAGCAAAGAGGCAATTTCTAGATCAAGTTGATGGGTGTAAGAACCGCTGTACCATCCAACCCGATCCTGCACGCTACAGGCTAGACCTTCAACCATGTGCCGGAACAGATGAAGAAAGAAATGCCAGCCACTTCAGGAGTCGCCAGAGCATCAGTTTTCTTTTAACTGGTGGGGCACTCACGCTGCACTCAGCTGGCGCTTGTAACT
Source organism: Pseudomonas sp. S3_A03 (assembly GCF_054668275.1). Taxonomy (NCBI): domain Bacteria; kingdom Pseudomonadati; phylum Pseudomonadota; class Gammaproteobacteria; order Pseudomonadales; family Pseudomonadaceae; genus Pseudomonas; species Pseudomonas sp. S3_A03. Next base: position 213,645 of record NZ_CP162753.1, on the reverse strand, counting down.
TCAACCGTGCTAGTTGCGTATTCCCCCCAATACCACCACAAGCACTCTACGAGCTGTTCGTTAGTGCATTGGCTCAGGCATAACGTTAGTGTACGCGAAGTCCATGCTTCGCCTAATTGTGCGGCGCCAAGTGCTAAGGTGCTTTTGTACAGAGCGCTGCGCGCACCACACGATAGCCTTGCGTACCCCGCAATGATGTCCATTGGGAAAAGAGAACAGATTTATTTCTCTGTTCTCAACGTCCGCTTCTGGCCGATTCTGTTGAAAAAGTAGGTTGTAGTGGTCAACTAATCCCGGACACGACGTTAAGTTTTTCCTCGGCCCGCGCTGGGGCCAACCCATCGTTGAATTGATGAGGCCTAATCCAGTTGTAGCGATGCATCAAAAAATGGCTGATATCGCGCTGTGCTTCCTGCGCAGTTCGATAGCCCACGGTCGGTATCCATTCTGTTTTCAAGCTGCGAAATACGCGCTCCATCGGTGCGTTATCCCAGCAGTTTCCTCGTCGGCTCATGCTCTGGCGCATGCGGTATCGCCACAACCGCTGGCGAAAGAGTCGGCTTGCATATTGCGATCCCTGGTCCGAGTGGAATAGCAGATCCGAAGGCCTGCCACGCTGCTCGTAAGCCATATCCAGCGCTTTGATCACCAGCTCAGCGTCTGGCTTTTCCGACAGCGCCCAGCCCACGATCCGACGCGTACAAAGATCCAGGACGACAGCCAGGTAATGCCACTTTCCTTGCGCCCAAATGTAGGTGATATCGCCGCACCAGACTTGATTGGGCGCTGGCACGTCGAACTCGCGGTTCAATGTGTTCGGGATATCCAGTCTTTCTACTGTTGCTCGTTTGTAGGCATGGGAGCCAGGTTGTTTGCTGACTAAATCAAGCTCGCGCATCAAGCTACGCACTTTGAATCGACCGAGTTGCTCACCGTCTTCACGCATCAGCGACAAGATGCTGCGACTGCCCGCAGAGCTGCGACTTTGCGAGAACAGCTCACTGACGCGACTTCGCAATCGAAGCCGTTCAACATCGGGCGTGCGGCGCCGCAGGCGCTGGGCGTAGTAACACGAGCGCGTGACGTCAAACACCTTGCACAGCCAATCAACCGGCTCATGTGCACTCAACTGGTCAATCAGCGCGAACGCTCGTGATCTTCCGACATCAAGAGCGCGGTAGCCTTTTTTAGTATTGATTTCTCTCGCTCAAGCCGAGCAATCCGGGCTTCCAGCTCCTGAATTTTTTGCTGTTCCGGAGTCAGAGCCTTGCTCTGCGGGGTGATGCCTTTATGTTCTTTCTGAATCTGGTCAACCCAGCGGCGCAATGCCGACTCACCAATGCCGAGTGAACGGCTGGCTTCGATGTAGCTGTAGTTTTGTTTGAGCACGAGGTCGGCAGCCTCGCGTTTGAATTCAGGAGTAAAGGAGCGGCGTTGTTTGGTCATCTGACACCTCGATCTGGCGAGCATTCTCGCCTAAATGGGTGTCCGGTTTCATTAGACCACTACAGTTCACTCCAGACGCGTGGCAACGCGCAGTACTTCTCGACGGTTCAAATTATCCTGAAAAGCTGCAGCTCGATAGGCTGAGCAACGTGGTACGCGCAGCCTTAAAAGCTCACCTGGCCGATCCAAACGCACCCTACGTGGTGTTCGAGGTAACCAAAATTGCCTCAGCGAGTGACACGAGTCATGAACCGTTGCTGCAACTGAGCCTCAGCCTGCTTCAGGCACCGGATCAGCCTGATGCCTTATTGATAGCGCTTGCAGAAGAACATCAACGCTAAACGCATACACACTCAGACTGCGCGCAGTCCTGCATCAATCCAACCCAACACCCACCGGGGAACCCTTTCCCGACGGGCAAGGCGTTCCTCCGCTTTCTCTCGAGGAAAATGCCATGCGTAATATCTACCAAGACGTGACAGATAAGATCGTTACCGCGTTAGGCCAAGGCATAGCCCCTTGGATCAAACCCTGGTCCTCAAGTGGCTCAGCCGACGTCCGTCAACACCAACCCTACCCCCTTAACGCCGTCACGCAGCGTCCCTATTCGGGCATCAATTTACCGCTGCTCTGGACCGAGGCTAGATTGCAGGGGTTCACTCAAGATCGCTGGCTGACTTTCAACCAAGCCAAAAAAGCCGGCGGGCACATCCGTAAGGGTGAGCACAGCACCCTGGCAGTGCTCTACAAACCGATGGAACGCGAGGAACAGACCGAATCAGGCCAACCCGTACTGGATGAAAACGGTCAGCCCAAGGTCGCTCACTTCGGCATTCTCAGGACACATTTTCTGTTCAACATCGAGCAAACGGAAAGGCTCGAAACGCTCAACGAAACTTTAATCGAGACGGAACCGAGCGATCCCTTCTTCCCCAACGCTGCTGCAGAAAGTTTGTTGCGAAGTTCGGGCGCAAATATCATTCATCGATTTTCCGACGAAGCCTTTTACCACCCGATCAGGGATCTCATCCAACTGCCGACAAAAGCGCAGTTTCACGATCAAGATGGATACTACGCCACCGCGCTTCACGAGCTGACGCACTGGACCGGACACTACTCTAGATTGCAGCGCGAAGGCGTAACCTCTCCGTGTCCATTTGGCTCGCCAGACTATGCATTTGAAGAGTTGATCGCCGAAATGGGGGCCGCTTTTTTATGTGCCTACGCCGGTATACGGGGAGAGCTTCGGCACGACGGCTATATCGACTACTGGCTCGGCCTGCTCAAGGCTGACAACCGCGCGATTTTCCGCGCCAGTGGCCAGGCCCGATGCGCTTCGGAGTATGTGCTCAACCTGGAGCAGCAACGGAAGCAGACGGTAATGGATGACTCGCGATGCATGAAAGATGGAGCTTGATCGTCACCTCACCGCTGCAAACGCTTCATAGGGTCCAACACGAGTTGGACCTTTTTTCTATGCCCAGAAAAATCCCCACACTGCGGAGCTCTGACGCAAAGAACATGAGGTAATCCCGTAACCGCAGTACACCGTTACGTATCCAGATTCTCAGCCAGGTAATCCACCAGCTCGAGCGGACTCCGACTGTCGATCACCTTGTAGATCAGATCGCGTTTGCTGCGCGGCAACTTCTTAACCACGCTCTTCGCCGAGGCCCTGACGGCTTCGTCTGTCCCATGGATACGTGCCGCGAGCAGCAGCACGAGCGTGGCGTCAGTGAGGTTCATGGCAAGGCCCGATAAAATTCGCACCGCAGTGTACCGACACTTTCCTTTTTCGTACCAGCACGCGCATCCAACAAAACGGCACCAGGACAAATCGATATTACGATTGCCGCACAAAGGGAAACACGTCAAAAGGACCAGTAAGGGTTGGAAGGGAATGGGAAATCAAGGGTAAGAGCCCTATCCGAAAAGGCTAAAAGGCCACTGACTCTGCCAGTTCCCGGGAGGACCATGATGCTCAGTCTGTTTCGGCACAAAAGGCAAAAGCCTCCTCCGCCACCAACCGTAAACGTCGCCGATGGGTACCTGCCCATCGAATCGTCCCAGAGCTTGTTAGCAGCCGAGCATCGCCGCCAGTTGCTTGATCGCATTTGGCAGTACACCGCCCTCTCCCATCCGCAATTCAGCCAGCTCTATTTAAATCCGATCCATCGCTACGCCGAGCTGGTCCAGCAGCTTCCAGCCAGCGAGACGCACCACCATGCTTATCTTGGCGGCATGCTAGACCATGGGTTGGAGCTGGTCGCTTGTAGTTTGAAATTGCGTCAGTCGTATCTGCTGCCGACCGGCGCCGCGCCCGAAGACCAAGCCGCCCAGACCGACGCTTGGTCCGCTGGCATCGCCTATGGCGCGTTGCTGCATGACATCGGCAAGATTGCCGTGGACCTGCTGGTCGAACGCCAGGATGGCCGTGTTTGGCATCCTTGGCAGGGTTCCTTGGATCAGCCGTATCGTTTTCGCTACCTCAAGGGTCGCGACTATCACCTGCACGGCGCGGCCGCAGGCTTGCTCTACATGCAGATTCTCGACCGCCCAATCCTCGATTGGCTCAGTGGATTTCCATCGCTCTGGGCTAGCCTGCTATATGTCCTGGCGGGGCAGTATGAACGTGCCGGCGTGCTCGGTGAGCTGGTGATGCAGGCAGACCGTGTTTCCACCGCACAGAACATCGGTGGCAACCCGAGCAAGGCGCTGCAAGCGCCGATTCATTCGCTGCAACATCACTTGATCAGCGGGCTGCGTCATCTGGTTCAGCACGAACTGAAACTCAACCAGCCAGGTGCCGCAGGATGGCTGACCCAGGACGCGCTCTGGCTGGTCAGCAAGACGGTCACAGACAAGCTGCGAGCCTATCTGCTGTCGCAATCGATTGAGGGCATTCCCTCGTCCAACCTCGCGGTGTTCGATGAGCTGCAATCGCATGGATTGGTGGAGTCCACGCCGGAAGGCAAAGCCATCTGGACCGCGCTCGTCGCACAGGGAAATTGGCAGCAGAGTTTCACCTTTCTGCGCCTTCAACCCGCACTGATTTGGGGAAACGAAGACCGGCCCAAAATTTTCAGCGGAACAGTGACCATGGTAGTCGATGACCACCCGACTGACGCTCCGGTATCACCACCAGTGCCCAAGGCAGGCGGAACAGGATCACATCAAAACCAATCGCTGGAAGATTCACTAGCGATGGATGCCGATTACCTCGGAACGTTGCTGAATATGTTCGAATTGGCAGAGCCCGAGACTCCTGAATCACCACCCGAAAGAGCTCTTGAAATCCGAAGCTCCCCTTCGGACAACCCCGGTCGGGCATTCCTGAAATGGGTCAAGGAAGGCATCCAGAGCCACAAGCTGATCATCAACGACAGCAAGGCTAAAATCCACACGGTGAGCGGCAGCGTGCTATTGGTCACACCAGGTCTCTTCCAACGCTATGTGCAGGAGTTTCCTGGTATCTCACAGGATTTCGATCAAGAGATTGAAGAATGGCGTTGGGTGCAGAAGCAGTTCGAAAAACTGAAGGTCCACAGGAAACGAGACGATGGCTTGAACATCTGGATCTGTCATGTCGAAGGTCCTCGGAAGAAAGCAAATCTTAAAGGTTATTTGCTCGAGACCCCGGCGTTGTTGTTCAATATTGTGCCGGCCGATAATCCTTTTCTTAAAATCGTAAATGCTTAGATTCCCATAGAAATCTATTGGATCCTACGACATTCTGCACCGCGAGTATTAGGACTGCCGAACTCATGGCCAGCCACAATACTGTGACGCCGTTGCAGTTTGAGAGACCGCACACTACAGCCTACACCGACGCGGTGAAATTATGACAGCGTGCCCCGGTTTGACACAGGGTCCGCCAGGGGGCTCCGTCTCTCTTCGCCCCCTTTCTATCTCATCCCTGAACCCGCAGATGATCACTAGTAAGGATGTTTGTCCACGCAGTCCTGAAGTCTCGCAACGCCTTGGATCGACTGGGCTCGCAAGCAGGCTGATCTCTTGGATCCTTTGCAGGGGAATCTGGCATTAATAACCACGTTGGACGTAGAGCTAGAAAGCTGGTTCAGTGGCTCACACTACGGACAGCCAGAGAAAGGTTGGTGGTCTGAGTAGTCGGCAACGATGTAGATCTCAGGAAACACGACTTTGAATGGCAACGTTTAGACAATTGGTCATCGCAAATTTCCCTACTGCTATGCTGTCCTCACACGGAGAATAACCAATGACCAATTCAGACCTGCTCCCTTCCCTGCTTTTCAAGATCAATCAAAACCAACTCGCCCTCGAAGCTGCCATCATGGAGCTAACACTTTGGGTAGAGCATCGCGGTTCTGCTGACGTCGCCGAGAATGTTCGCGGTGCGCTAGACACAATCAGCCAAAACGAAGAGTTCATCAGAATGACGCTCGCGGTACTTATGACCCCGGAGTGACCTCATATTAAGCTAACAGCGAGAATGGGCGTCATACTTTCAGCCGCAACAATCATCCTTATTGCAGCGATAAAACTAATACATTGAGCCACCACTAACAACAACCCTTCTCGCGAAGGGCGAATACTTCATGCAAGTCAAATCTAAATACCCACAAACTGTCACAACTAGCGAACCGCGATTCCCTCACTCACCTTCATGCCACTTAAGATACAGTCATTAGAGAAAGATATTAAAATGCTTGAAGTCAAATTGTTTTTCCCAACATAGGCCTCCGTAATTGGGGGTCTGCTCGCGTTCAATGAGTAACCACTAGGCGCTGGTCTAGCTATTTTCAATCGTTACCCGGTCAGGTAGCATAATGAAGCCAGATGCATGCAAACCTGATGAAGGCTTACGCGCCTTTGATTGTCAGGTATGATGTCGATAATCGACATGGATTGCTAGAGAAAAGAGGGGATAGGGATTGAACCAAAGGCTTACAAAAAATGCCTACATGGGCCTCCATTCTGACTCCAATGGCACGCCTCGCTCCTGCGTGTCACTTAATCGGTTCGAGAAACACACACGCAGTATTACCGTCTCCGGCTACCGATAATGCTGGAATCTCGGACAGCCCTAATCGCAGTTGAACTCCTGTACATCAGCATGAACGCCATAAAAAATTTACTTTTGAACAATACAGCGCTCAACACAGCTACCAACTTTTCGTCTGTGGCATATCTCCCACAAATACCTAACCATTTTGAGGCGTACAAATGAGCAGAAGACAAACTGCCGCACCTTTCCGGTATGAATTTGAGAAAGATGGTGCATTCGGTGTATTTAAAACCAACGGATCCGTCCCCATTGAATACTTCATGACATCTTTTAAGGTGGATGAACTATCCTATCTATCTTATGCAAAAGATGTGAACACTGACCTTAATTTTGATTATTTAATCCAGCGCGATATTGACGAAGATCGAGCAATCGCTGAAATTAGCCAATATCTAGCAAAAGAAGACGGAATCCAAAAAGATATTGTATTTTTACCTCCGCTACTCGTCGGCGTAGTTTTCGTAGACCAAGACAAACGTCTTGAGGACTACTACCCAAACTCCACTTACAGCTCGGGCAACGATGATTTAGGCAAGCTCCATATCCGTGAATGGCCGGGCGTACTAAAAGTTACCAATTACCATGTTGAGCAAGAAGACCCTCGGATCTTCTACTGCGGAGATGGAGATCACCCAGCAACTATCACGATAAATAACGCAAAGGTAGAAGTTAATATCACGCCTAACGGAATTAAAGGGGCTCGACTGGTAGTCATAGATGGCCAGCATCGACTATTTGCACTGAATGCGTTGCGTTCCAGTCATCGAGAATTAGTTAAAGACCTTACCCTGCCTATTTGTCTTGTATACCCTCCAAATTCCATTGAAAAAAACAACGACACACAACCTAAAGTACCAGAAGTACTTCGCCATCTTTTTGTTGATGTTAACTCCACTGTTGAGCGTGTCAGTGGGCACTTCCTCACCTTGCTTTCAGATCAAACCTTAGGTTCTATTATCTGTCGAGAATTTTGCAAAACAGTACTAGACCAGAAAAAAGGTGAGGGGCTCGGGCTTATCGAATGGAACACGAAAAACCACAAGCAATCATTGGAAATCTCTCGCGAGCACACATTAACAAGCATTGGGGTCATCAACAGCGCATTCGAGGAAATTTTCAAAACAAAAAATGGCGTTAAGCTATTAGCGGCAATTCTTGGGATTGACAGACAATCTAGTGATTTTGATTTTGACATTGATGAGTATGAAGAGATCCGTGGCGCACCGGAATACTTCCCTTGGCGTGATTTCCTTTCTCGCCATCGAGCCAAGCTTATACATTTGGTTAACGAGACCATCACGCCAGCTTTGATCGATATTTTTTTCAACACTCCATTCTATTCCGAATACTGCACTAAATTCAGAAATTACTTTATCGATCTCGAAGAAGAAACCAAGCGGGAGCGCCGAAACGAACAAGACGTATTCTCTCTTGTTAAAGGCCATATCCTTTTCAATGACATTCTTTTAAAACCCGGGCACGCAATGCATGCGAAGGTGAGAGAGGATTTGAAGTCCTTAGTGGACAGCACAATACCCGATTTTTCCCGCAAGGCCATATTCCAAAAAGCAATGATTGAGGCATGGTCATTACTCTGTGCAAAATTTATCGCCAATAATATCTCTATCTCGCGTGCTTCTTATTACGTGACTGTTTTTGTCGCAAACTCGTTCCCCAAAATCAGATTTATTTGATGAGCGTCACTTATACCTTCAAGATACAATATTTAGTGGCTCTCGCATAAAAGTAACTAAATCAGCAAAGCGCCAGATTGTTAGATTACTACTCTCGAACGCGGGCAAGGTAGTAGCTGAAAGCTCGAAAGAGGCACAAGTTATTTCTGAGCTTGCTAAAGAAGAGGTCGGAAGTTTTATCAATCAAATGCGCGAAGACAAGCGTAAAGTGTTTGAAAAATCTTACCGTACAAATTTTAACCTCCCTGCCTTTGAGCGCGAACGCTTGTACTCCGCTGAGCTCGATAAGCCGCGCCAGATGAAAGAATTTGGTGGTGACTCCTCAAGGACCGAATTTGACCGGGAGGTCGGACGATTAATATCTGAAAACCTTACCAACTCATTTGATGATCTGGCTCGCACCCTAAAGGCTAAGGACTTCATCTATTCGAAGAGCGAAGAGTTTGATGAAGAATTGTAATACGGTATATTTCTCCATACTGGATTGCGCTAACGCTGACGCAGCTCTAATCGAGCTGCTATGCGCCGCGACACTTGAGTATTCTGATTTTCTGATTATTTCAAATTCTCGCACCCTACTGATCGATACTGCTGAACAGATTTACAGTACTGTACAAATCCGGCCTCAAGGCTTGCTAGTACCTGCCGGTAGTGTGCTGGCAACGGCTGAGCACTTTCTAAAATATTCCTGTCGAGCAACATATACCGAAAGACGCTTTGTAAAATTTGATCCGTATACGGGACTTACCTCGGAATCCATCCAGTTCTGCTCTAAAGATCTGACAATAGACGCGCACAACCCTGTTTATCATTATAAAAATACAAATAAATTTCACCCTATTGTTAAGCATACGATTGAAACTGCCTGCGCGGAGCAAAATGAACTCAACCGCCATATCAGTCAACTGCTCACCAGGTGTAGCTTTTTGCCCGATTCTTTTTTAAAGAGCAAGAGTCTTGGCACTGATTTCGATGGATTACAACTACATGAACTTAAAGCTTTCACCGACATTTTAATTACACTAAAACCAAACCTCAGAGTTCTCAACACAGAAGTTGACGACCTTATACAGTACTGCAATACCTTGATGGCTGTGCGCCCAATAACTTCTACTGATTTATCCAACGCATACCCTACTGCCGCACTACAGAATGGCTTCCCTTGCGTCTACAAAGTAATCTCAATATTTCATTATTTGGCATACGAGCTTTCTCTTCGCCGCAAACTATACAACAAAGCATTTATGCATATTTTTAGAACTTACGAATGCTATGCTTCGGGCGCACTGTTTTTACGCAATGCAACAATTGCTAGCTACACAACGAAAAAAGGAACATTTCCCGACTCGTATATACTTGACGGGGACCGCGTATTTGGCTTTTCAAGCATTTATAAAGGGCTTGGAGTTCACTTCAATTTAACTCACAACTCAGATTACTCACTGTGCCAGCTCTATATTGACCTCCGCAACAAGTTTCATTACACACACGGTGATTTGAAACCAAGTCAGCACCTTACCCTCCAATTCGCACGAGCGATTATAAAGCAGATACTTAAAATTGAAAAATCTGAGGGTCAACTAAACTTTCGTTGGATAAAGGTTTATCGTCAGACCGCCCGTATGTTTCTGAATGATGATCATGCAAAAATTGCAAACGCTATCGTACGCCACCTTGGAATGCCGCCGCATACGTCCTTCTCAGAAGTGTGAAAAATCAATCCGTTCCACTCTCGGCTGAATACCAACGCTCAGTGAGCTTTGCACGAAGCCCCTTTGAAAACGTCCAAAGGACTCTAGAGCGATGAGATTTTTAGAGTTTGCACCTATCGAAGAAGAGAAATTCATTGATGGCACAGCTGTATGATCTCTCCGATGCGGCCAGGGATTTGGTGCGCATCTGCAAGGGGCCTCACGCCAAGTTGAACGGTCAACGGTGACGCCTGAACGATAGACCCCACGGCGTAGGTGCGACCCGCGCTCTGCAAGTGCCGGTAAAAAGGGAGCCTGAAGCGCCGCCAGTTCATGCATTCGAGCATAACCTGGGATGGCTCACGACGAAGATCCATATTTATTGGCATGTCGGATTGACAAGCCACCGACATCGCCTAAGCCCGATCGCTGCTGGAAGCGGTCTATATCCCCACCGCGCGCGAAGTCGCCCCAAAACTCACCGATGGCTGTCGGCAGACAGATTAAAGTGAACCGCCGCATCGTCACGCACTTCGATAAATCTCGCGAAAATTTATGCGGCGCAGGTCTAGCTGGCCTGTGCCAGTCGATGTTTTCGACAGTACCTTTCGTACGACGCGTAGACGTTATCAGGGAGGTAAATACCAAGGTTTTATTGCGTGTACGTTAAAAATATGCAAAATGACGTACTCACAGTAAAAACACGTTCTTAGCCATGAATATTTTCGTCCACTCCTTCCCATGCGTCAGGGGCATCCAGGCCGGACGGCCTTGCTACATTGCGATGTGCCCCATGCGTCTTGTGCCCAAAATATTCATTTTTAACGAGGAAAATGTGCCAGCCGATCTGCGCGCGCAGCGCACATTAAACCTCGCCAGAGTCCCAGAGATCTCAGCCTATTTGCTCGACAATCGCGACGATTACACTCTATCCGCGATCACGGCATCAGTGGATGGTGTTGTCCAATTCACCCCTGCTTCCGACACTGGTCTAGGGCAGAGCATCGGCACGCTTACAATACCAATGGAAGCTCCGATACTGATCAACGACGGTCAGCATCGCCGTGCAGCCATCGAGCAGGCGATTCGTGAGAACCCAGAGCTTGGCCACGACAACATCCCGGTCCTTTTCTTTATTGATGAAGGACTCAATCGCAGCCAGCAAATGTTCGCTGATCTCAACAAGCATGCCGTTCGTCCGAGCAATTCAATCAGCACCCTGTACGATCTCAGAGACCAGATTTCTGATTTGGCCAGGTATCTGGCAAAAAATGTAGAAGTCTTCTCCAGGATGACTGAGCTGGAGAAGTCCAGCCTCTCTCCTCGCAGCTCCAAGCTCTTTACCCTCAGCGCCATCAAGAATGCGTCCCGCGTCCTGTTGAAAAAGGGAAAAGGTGACCTCATCGCGCAAAACGAGAGAGAACTCGCGAAGTCTTTCTGGGAAGAGGTCTCTCTACAGATGCCCGATTGGATCAGGGCAAAAAACAAAGAGCTGTCGACGTCTGAACTGCGAGACAACTACATCCATGCCCACGGCGTGATGCTGCAAGCGATGGGGCTCGTCGGTGCTGAGCTGATTATCCGCAAAGAGTCCGAATGGAAAAAAACCATCAGTCAGTTGCGAGGCATCGACTGGTCCAGAGCCAATCCTGAATGGGAAGGCCGCGCCATGGTTCACGGCAGGATCTCCAAAGCCACAACGAACGTTGCACTCACCGCCAGTCTCATCAAGAAGAAGCTTGGTGTCCCGCTGTCCACGGTTGAACTAGAGTTAGAAAACAGGTTTCTTCAAAAATGAGTAATGATCAATTTCTCTATCCATCACACGATGACTTCGTCCAAGAAGCGATTATTGCTGGTAGACCATTAGCGGACGCTGTCCGCGAGCTTCAGAGCATTTACAAGGCTGATAATCGCCCTTGGGTAGTGGGGTTCAGCGGCGGCAAAGATTCGACCGTGATTCTTTCGCTCACTTACTACGCCTTGAAGATGTTGCCGCCTGAGGAACGCCATAAGCACGTGTACGTGGTCTCCTCCGACACTCGAGTGGAAACCCCTGTAGTCGTCGACATGATCCGCCAGGTGCTTGATTCGGTGAACGCTCAGGCGATTCAGGATCAGCTGCCCATGACAGCGCACTCTGTCACTCCTAAAGTCGGCGAGACGTTTTGGGCCAACCTCTTGGGTAAAGGCTACCCTGCCCCAACCAAAGCATTCCGCTGGTGTACTGAGCGGATGAAAATCGACCCTGTGAGCGAGTTCATCAAGGACAAGGTAGCTCGCTTCGGTGAAGTAGTGGTTGTGCTTGGCTCCAGACGAGAAGAAAGCTCCACGCGTGCCCAGGTAATCACACGCCACAAAATCGACGGTTCTGCATTGGGTCGACACACGACATTGCCCAATGCCTATACCTACATGCCTATTGAGCTGTGGCACGCGGATGACGTCTGGGAATACCTCATGAGCGCTGCTAGGCCATGGGGCGGCTCTAACCGAGTACTGTTTGAGCTCTACAAAGACTCCAATGCTGGAGAATGCCCACTCGTTATCGACACCAATACACCATCGTGCGGCAACTCGCGTTTCGGCTGCTGGACCTGCACAGTCGTGACACACGACAAAGCGATCGAGGGGCTCGTAGACAGCGGAGAGGACTGGATGCTACCGCTACTCCAGTTCCGTAACCAACTGCACGCCAGCTCCCTGCCCGAAAATAAAACTGAATTCCGTAATTATAAACGTCGTACCGGCAAAGTGACCTTCGCAAGAGGGGCTATCGATGACGACTCCAATGCCGCCACCAAGCACGTACCTGGTCCGTATTGGATGAAATATCGCCGTGAGTGGCTGAAGCTACTTTTGGAAATTGAGAAAGGCATACGTGAAACCGATCGCGAGATTGAGCTGATCGGTCGTGATGAGTTGCAAGTGATCCGCCAGCAGTGGCTGAAGGATCCAAATGAACCGGACTGGATTGATTCACTTCCTAAAATCTACGGTGAGGTTTACCCCGAAGATACGGTCGAATGGATCAAAAATGATGCCGGCGCGTTTACTGAACCTGATGCTGCCATTCTCAACGCACTCGAGGCTGAGCGCGGCGTTCCAGCAGTTCTGATCATGAAACTCATAGATACAGAGTTGTTGTTCTCCGGGCTCTCGCGCCGAAAAGGAATTCTGGACGAGCTGCAGAAAGTCCTGGAGCAAGACTGGGGTGGATTGGACGAAGCAATGGAACGACGCGCCATCCCTAAAGTTACCGACACGTACAAGACTGCTTTCGAATCTCTGAAAGCCGACCTAGATGGCTTGCTGCAATGATTATTGACTCCCTTTCAGTACTAGATTTCCGAGTGTTTAGCGGCGCCCATAACTTTGACCTGGCTCCCAAGATCAAAAGAGGCAAAAACGCGCCTATCGTTTTGTTTGGCGGCCTAAACGGCGGCGGCAAAACAACCATCCTGAGCGCGCTGAAGCTTGCCTTGTACGGTAAAGGTGTACTGGGCTCCGGCGCAACGGTTGCCGAGTACCATCAGTACCTCCGTGAATGCATACATAGAGCTCACAACAGCATCGCCAAGCCTACGCGTGCATCCGTTGAGCTGACCTTTCGCTATGCACAATACGGCGTTATATCGAGCTATCAACTGATACGCGATTGGTTTGTTGACCCTTCTGGGAAGGTAAAAGAAGGTCTGATCATTTCAAGGGACGGACAACCTCTGACCGAGCTTTCCTATGATCAGGCACAGGCGTTTCTCAACGAGCTGATCCCGATTGGCGTTTCCGAGCTGTTTTTCTTCGACGGTGAAAAAATCGCGAGCCTTGCCGAAGAAACATCCGGGGATGCGTTGCGAGAGTCGATCAACAAGCTTTTGGGCTTGGACCTAATCGATAGGTTGCACTCCGACCTCTCCGTTATCATCAGAGGGCGCTCGGTCAAAAAGGCTTCTGAAGATCGCAAGCAAAAAATTGCCAATGCAGAACGGGCGTATGATGATCTGAAGAAGCAGCTTGCAGAAATACGCGAAAAGCTTCTCCTCATGCGCGTGAATACTGTCGAGGCCAACAAAAACCTCAGCCACGTAGAGGCGAGCATCAATGCTCGGGGCGGCGCTTGGAGCGCCTCAAGGCAAGAGGAAACGGTTAATCTCGATTCGTTGGTTGGCGAAAAAAAGGCAATAGAACACACCCTGCATGACATGCTCAGCGGACTGCTGCCTTTTGCAATCACCCAAAGCCTCAACGAAAAGCTGCTTGCACAGCTAGACAATGAGCAGCGTGCGCAAAAAGCGCAGGTACTCTCCGAATACCTGCAACGTCAGCAAAGCAATTTTCTAGCAGAAGTTGAATCTACCTTTGCTATGACAAAGGAACAGCTCCCTGCCCTCCAGGATATTTTTCTTAGGACATTCGGCTCAGAAGTCGCGAGCAGCTTCCAGCACCAATCGCCAGTTCACGAGCTCTCCGACACTCAACGATTCAGCATCACTCATCGCCTACAGAACGATGTTGGCTCACTCCAACAACGAGCCGCTGGCTTGGTGATGACGCTTCAGGAAGCTGATAGCCAGATTGAATCCGCCCGGGAAAATATCGCTAGGGCACCTGACGAAAAAGTACTGATCCCACTGTTTAACGAACAGGGGCAGCTACAGGGACGGTTGTCCGCCCTAAAGGAGCAAAGATTCTGTAATGGTCGAGGAAGCTAAAGCCCTTCTCAACTGTTTGTCGATGGCCGCGCGCCAATTAGACGATCTCTACACTGAAATTGCTGAGTCCCAGGAAGAGGAGCGCCTGACCGGACTCGCACAAAACGCCAGAGATGTTCTTAAAGAGTTCTCTATACGCGCCCGAATTGAAAAACTCAAAGAACTTGAGTCGCAGTTTTACACCTCCTTCAATGGCCTTGCCCGCAAAGAAAATCGGAATCTCAGCATTCAGATTGATCCGAACTCCTTCGAGGTCGTTCTTATCGACGATGAAGGCGTAATACTCCGCAAGGAAGAGCTGTCGGCCGGCGAGAAGCAGATCTTTGCGATCTCTATTTTGGAAGCGTTGGCCCGGACTTCAGGGCGAAGCCTGCCAGTTGTGATCGACACGCCTCTTGGACGATTGGACTCGATTCATCGGAAAAAACTCGTAGAAAACTATTTCCCAAAAACGAGTCACCAAGTCATCATTCTCTCGACGGATACAGAAATTGACTACGCCTTTTATGAAGGCCTACAAGGAAGCATTTCGCACTCTTATCATCTTGTATACAGCCCAGAAACTCGCTCCACACAAGCAGAGGAAGGCTATTTCTGGCGGTGGGCACAAAACGCATGAATGTATTTCCGCATAAATTCAAAATATCCGCCTCGTCCACTGCGAAGATGAAGTACCTAAAATCAAAGACCGGGCTTACGCCTAATATTTTGAGTAGGTTTGCGATCGCACTTGCACTAGCTGACGAGAATGGTCTTGGCAATGCCAGTGTATCGGACTTGGATGGGCAAGAGTTCAATGCGCCGACCTTATTTGGTGAGCACTTGGATATCTACGAAGCGCTGCTCAGGCAGTTCACTTATCAAAGTTCCCTGGAGTGGGATCCCGTCAGACATGTCGCCTCTCTAATCGAGGTGGGTCTGCATAAAATGGGGCATGTACGTTCTCTGAAAGACGTAGCATTGCTGATAGCAAGCAAATAAAAAGAGCCCACCATCAGAGGTGGGCTCTACCGTTAACGAATCTGTATGGCGTTAATTTCAATTGAAAAGTACTAAGACTACATTCTAATGGTTGTTTTCCAAATATCTTTTATGATTCTGATTTTTTGACTATCGTGTTTACCCACTGCGTTTCACTTCGCCCAGCCAAATCTTTTGAAACCCATTGTTTAACAATCTGCGTATTCGCAATGAGCGAGAATAGGTCGGTAATTTCATCCATCTTATAAAAGCTGAACAACCTACCATCAGTGTTGCGTGCTTCGCCAACACCCTGCTTCAGCGAGAAGTACAAATGCCCACCAGTCTTGAGCGACCTCACGATTTTAGGCAAAGTGTCAAAAAATGCAGGCTTACACAGATGCATTAGGGACGCACAGGCCCAGATGCCGTCATATTCCTCTACAAATGCAATTTGCTCGGCAGCCAGATCAAATATCTTAGCGCCCGTCTTCAAACGTGCGCAATTAGCCATCGCAAGAGAAGGTTCTAAACCTTCCACGATAAAGCCCATTTCGAGAAAATGTTTTATATCTCGTCCGGTCCCACACCCCAAATCCAAAACTCTGCCTCCAGGAGGCAGCATGCTTTCAAATGACTTCCACTGCTCGCTCATGTCAATTGAGGAGCTAAATCTATCATATTCCTGATAGGTATCTTCATAGTACTTAAGCGTCGCAACATCAGGCACTAGTATTTTCAACTCCACTCCCGGCAGGTGCTTTCGCCTCTGACTCCCACTCTTCGATCTGCCTATTGATTTCATCATAATCTGCTTTGACCAATTCTTGAATCCTTCTCGGGAAGACAGCCGTATGGATCCGCGTAGAACCATCGGGATTTTCTTGCTCTGCTTGCTTGTATGCGTCAGTAAGCGCTGTGAGGTGAGCAAGGTATTTCCCCAGGCAACCACTCAACTCAGCGTTTTTAGGATTCGCGAGTCCAGAGGATTTTTCAATGAGCGCGGCCATTCGATCACCCACTGCAATAATAACAAAAACTTGAGGAAGCACGGCCTTGATATGTTGACCGAGATAGGGGAGCTCCTCAATAAGTCGCAACGGACGCTTATCAGTGCCTTCGTGAATAAACAACGTTAGCTTAACAACTCCCGGACTACTATCACTTTCAAACTTATAGCGAGACGGGTCAAACTTAGACAATTGTTCATGCAACTGAGTGCTTAACTCTTTGCTCTGAGCAAGGAGAACAAGTAACGGCCCATAAAATTCATTATTTTGTTTATTACGATACTCGAATAATTTTTGTCTAGCATCGAAAGAAAATTTCTCTTTTCGCTCACTTTCATTATGAGTCATCTGACGAGCTTGTAGAAAATAGTTTACCAACCCTGCAATCGCCACCCCCAAAACTCCAAATAATGCTGGATAAAGCCTCTCCCAGAAAGACTGCTTCAATGCGAATACTTGAGAGCTGATACTCGTTAAACTCTCATTAGCATCGTCTACTTTCTGGCTGACACGCAGAATTTTATCATTTTGGTCTAACACATATGCCGGGAATGCCACGCCAGCTACCGCCATAGGCAAAGCTGACTGAGGCACCGCTTCCGGCATAACCACCGCCTCCGAATCCGTAGAGCCTGCTGCAATCGCGCTCACGGACAAGGTGCTGAAACAGATTAGCAATAGCGTTACTGGGATCTGCCTCATGAGAGCCTCCTATAAGCTTGTAAGATGCTCTCGCATTTTGGGCACAACCGCAACAATTTATTGGACCAACACGCTGTAAGTATTGGAAGCACTACACAAGATCTGATTGGTTTTGCATATAACTATGTAAGCAGCTCTCGAGAGATGAGCTTTTGGCTTTTAGAGTTCAACTTAAGAAATCTTTTTTGCTTAGGCAACCATATCTATTATTTAGCACTGAGCCACCTAGATACAAATCCTCGGCAAGAATTTTTTATCAATGTATTTATTTCAACACTACCGAGCTCCACCCCTCAGATTATTATGTCATTTTATAAATCCCAACCCGCTGGCCTAATAAAAGGTGGCCACCGTCATAACCACCTCTGCAATCAGACACTAACGCCTTATTACCCCAAACCTTTTCAACTCAGGACAATACTTTAATGTGTATTCAAAAAACTCCACCGCCAACTGCAGAACGCCCTCATTACCCTTAAAACGGTAGCGATCCAACTGGAAAATTTTTCTCCAAGCTTATAAAGCACAACTTTTTGAACATTATCAATAAATACTGACGATTGAGGTAATGCTTACGCCGTCCCTAACCGGTCCTGTGTTAAAGGAAATGTTGTTTTCGCTAAACCGAGGGTACTCGCCAGACTCGATCAGCACTCTGGTCAAACAAGCAGAAATACAATCTTCATCCAACGATGATAATTGCAACTTTACTTACAAGTTTTGCCTTTTTATTTAGACTGTAAAAGCCTCTAGATCTAATTCTCCCATCTAGAGTGTTCGAGTGAGCAAAAAAAATGACACTGATTAAATCACGACCTACCGCCTCCTTTTTGTAAATCCCAGTTCTGCACACTCTCGTACTCACCCAGAGCAAGATCAAGTGCATAAGATGGAATAGAAATCATATCAACCTGAACTCCAAATCCTTTTTCAATCATCAATTCAACAATTGACTCTCCGTCAACGAGAATAATGGGGACCGCCCCACGCTTAATAGATGCAGACACAGCGCCTGATGAAAATGATGCTGTGGTGAAAAATAATCCCTGCTCAAAGTCTCCTTGAGCGGCCCCACGAAACCTATCTATTTCTGGACGTTGTATGTTGCCCTTAGTCCAACGCTTACACTGGAATGCAACATTTAAATTCGCCAATCCGACTTTCAACTTCCCGTGACCATCAATACCGCCATCACTGGATACTTTTGTGACGGCGGTATCATGAAACCCGTAGATATCCATTAACCTTTTCGCAAACAATTCAAACCCTGATGGCGACATCGACTTTAGATCATTCAGAATCTTCTTCTTAAATTCAACGATATATTTTTCATGCAAAAGCTGTAGCTCGCGCAGGCTCGCAGCGTGAGAGTCTGTATTGTTTTCGATCTTTGTTTGTTTCGGAAGCTGCTCCCTTGGTAAGCCAGGTAATCGTTCGGCCACTGGAATGTAACGATTCCCGTCAACGAGCACAAAATATTTGGTGGCAGAAGAACTAGGAAATACTATCCCTTCGCAGTGACGTCGAATTTGGCTACGAACAACATGACGGGGATTGTCGGCATGAAATGTATATAGGTCGGCGTGAACTATTGCATAATAAGCCTCATCAGCAGTCATAGGTGAGCCTTTCTTCATCATCACAAGACGAATAGCCTCTGTTATAGTCACTTATAACCCTCCAAAACTTCTCGCCATGTCCCTACACAAGATCCGCAGCCCATAGGGAAATCAACTAATTAGTCATCAAAAGACGCGCCAACCAAAAGCGATCGATAAATGTATGATAAATAACTGTAGCCTAAGTCCTCGCTCCTGAATGCGATATCTTTATTTTCTAGTTTGAAGTGAAACACTGGATAGCTTGACTCAAAAGCAACTTCTTCTAATTCGACCCAAAAACTTTCTGAAACAGCAATAATGTTTCCAACAAAATTAGAAGCAATTACGTCCTTGCTTCGAGCGGGGACAATGGCTTTATTGCGCCCCCCTGAGCCATCTGAAAACTCTACGGAATAAAACTTGGCTTTGGGAGGCTGTATGGCCTTATAAATAAGGCCGGATGTTTTAGAGACCGCATCTAACTCAGAGAAAAAACTATCTTTTATTCCAGACCTACTCAAAATTTTGATGTATTCACTTTCATCTATCACATCCCCGTACTCAGCCACTCCCGCCTTTACCGCTTTATTATACGCATCTCTCAACGCTCGCATTAGTGCAATAAGACCAACTGTTTTGTTTAAAGCGGAAGATTTATTCTCAACCCGCCAGCTTTCCGGCCATACTTTGGATGCTGCGGAGAAATAATTATACACATTGGCCGCTATAACCGAGTCATCTCCGTCTGCAAAATTTTTGCGGAAAGGTAGCCGGACAAAATCTGCATCTTCCATATCCGGAAGCTTCTTATCTTTCATTCCAAAGAATTTCTTCTTCCGCCCTAGCAAAATATCACGATCTAAACTAGGCTTCTTGGAAATTAGCTTTACCAAATTCTCGACAAATGCCGCCTGAGTAATTAGCTCGGTACTAACCCCAGGTGTTTTTAGCCCAAGTCTTTTTATACGCTGATAAAAAGGAGAACCCTTCTGCCCATTAAGCAAAGATGCTATCTGATGCGCTGACTTGGTAGGACTTCTTGCGAGAGCTAATGATTCAAGATCATATACTAAGCTACGATTTACTTTCGTCTGATTTTGGTTAACCATAGTAAAAACTTGAGCTTGCGTATGAAGATCAGCCTCTACAAAAATAGTAACTAACAGTTCGAAATCTTTCCTTTCACCGCTCGGCGAGCTATAACAAAAATCTGTTCCTTCGAACCCAGCTAGACGATGTTGTCCATCTAGAATTTTTGCTACGTTCCCCTTCTGATCATCATGATACTTGATGGATAATACATTCCCCTCTAAAGTCACATATTTTTCGCCAATAGCCACAATGATGGAGTTTGGAAAAGTCGCATCCACAGCAGTAATGTATTCTCCGATTTGTTTAACTCGAAAAGGACTTAATTCTCGCTGAATCCCAAGATAGGTATCCAAGCCTTCACCATCTTGCTCGTCCTCCAAACGTCTCACATCTGAGTACGATATGTCGTAGAGGTCCCGTGCTTTGAATACACTGCAATAAAAATCGCCTATTGGCTGAGAAACACGAATGCAACTCCCTTTGATCACATTCATTTCCCAGACTCCTTATTGATTAGATCGTTAAATCCGGCAAACAACTTCTGTTCTTGATCGCTTTGCACCTTACTAGGATCAATAAATGCTCTATAGCTAGGCCATATACTTGAGTACCACAGGAGGAGAGTTGCGATAACAATTGTATAGCCAAAGAAGGCTACACCATCTTCATGTACACTCATTTTGATCGGAATCAAAGTCTCTAACCGAACTGATACAAAAAGAAAAGCACCTGCTATTAGCGCATATAAAAATAGTAAGAACCGAATATCTTGCAGCATAGCTGGGCCGCTCTCTTTATATCGAATCAATATGTAAGGAGTCAAAAAAGCTGACGTATAAATAAACACCTCGCCGCTGCTGAAGTTTTTGGAAAGTGCGGATCCGAATTCAATCTCTGTCCACGTTGATGAAAGAGAGGAGCCGCACAATATTGGAAACAAAGAAAACAGAAGCGTAAAAAACAATTCTCTCGAAACCTTTGCAAACTGAACTAATATCTCCACAACCCCATCCTCAAATGAACAATCACGGCGTACAGGCTACAAGCTTGCAATCCTGCCAATACACACTTATAAAAATTTAAATTGCCTCGCCAGCACTTGGCTAGGCCTCTGCATGTACAGGCTTTGCACCTTAATAATCCGCATATTATCACTGTGCGCACAACTTTCTTAACCCGCCCGCATAAACAACAGGCACATTCCACGCATACTGCATCAACCTGGAAAACATGTTCTCTTCCGAGCCCTTTTTCGTGCTCCAGCTTCTAAGAAAATCTCGGTGCCCAAAAAAATAGAAGATGAAGCTTCGCTCTTGAGCACGCAACATTTAACCGTTTACGGTCAAGGATAAAGTTAAGATTCCCCTGAGTACGTACGCTGGAATAACAAACGATGTCCGCCTCACTTCCCTGAAACGCATCCACTGTATCAACAGCTATCGATAATTGACCAAGCTTCCCTTCCACCCATCCAATCTTGCGCAAGCTCGCACGCACACATTCTTTCTGCGCTCCATACGGCGTAATGACAGCCACCGAAATAGGCTTCGTTGTACGCTCTGCAAGATTAGCCAAAAAATGAGTTATCTCCTTAGCCTCTTCCCGATTTTCCTTGCTTTGCGAACCTTTCGGCTGAGATTGACGCCCTTTCACGTCGACCCAGTAAATCGATTTTTCGAGCACGTATCGCTCCTCGAAATACGCGTCATCTCGGCCATTGTGAAGCACACGTTTACCTTCACGCATGTAGAAGAGTTCTGCCACCAAATCCCCGATCGCCGGCGCCATTCGATACTGCAAACTCAAAGTCTCGCGGCACTGTGGCGGAAGGCGCTCAAACATCAATTCAAAAAAGCTGGTATCCAAGAAATTTTCACGTAGGAACCCAAGTTCTTCTGCGGCTTCATCCTCTCGGAGCAACGGAGCGATGCTTGGTGGAAGCTGGTAGTGATCGCCTACAAGAATCACCTTGTTTGATCGCAAGATTGGAATGAGGATTTCCGGGATGGTGGCCCTGCCAGCCTCATCAATGATTGCTACGTCGAACTGGAGTTGATCTATACCTCCCTTGTTCGTAGCCAAGCCTACACAGGTGGCACCGACCAGGTTGCGGTCGGCCAAGAGCGTAATAAAAAATTCGTCCTGGCTGGCGCGCGACTGTGAGGCTTGCTTGATCGAGGAAAGCCACATGTGGCACAACGCGGCTTCATTATCCGGTAGGCTGACG
Source organism: Pseudomonas sp. S3_A03 (assembly GCF_054668275.1). Lineage (NCBI taxonomy): Bacteria > Pseudomonadati > Pseudomonadota > Gammaproteobacteria > Pseudomonadales > Pseudomonadaceae > Pseudomonas > Pseudomonas sp. S3_A03. Next base: position 191,463 of record NZ_CP162753.1, on the reverse strand, counting down.
GCGCCGGCGATTGCGAGATCTTCGAGATCTGTAAGGTATTCACTGAATTGGCTGTCGAACCCTAGCGGTTTGATGACGCTACTCATCTTCTCAGGATTACCTATCCGAATAGTGCGAATCGCGTGGTCGAAGCCATCGGCATGCTCGGCTAGAAACTTCTTTAGGGCGTTGTCCACCGCAGAGTTTTGTTGCGACACCACTAGAATTCGGAGATCAGAGCGCTGACGGTAAAGCTGATACAAAATCTCAACAATAGCCGTTGTCTTACCAGCGCCAGGTGGTCCCTGAATTAACGCGACATTTCGCTCACTCAGCGCTAACTCCACCACTCGTTTCTGACTCTCATCCAGAGGCCCGGACCACGTTATGTCCCTACTCCGCTCTACCGGTTCGGCGAGATAGTGCTCTGGCGCAAGCAGGATGCTCTTGAGCGCCGGGTTAACCAGTTGATCGTTGAAAAAGTCTTCTAACGCTTGCGCCTGACGCTTGAGTGCAGCACTGGGTACAGTGACAACCAAACGCAGCATTGCATTTGGCTCTTCTGGCAACGAGAAAGCGCTCTCGATGCTAATACTGCTCTTAGTGCAAATGTACAAAGGACGCCGGCGGCGATCGCGGGAGACAACAGGCACAAACTCACAACGGTCCGCATCCCATAGCAAGAGTCGGACACAGTGGTCAGGATTAAGGAAGTTTTTATCTGACAGCACCTCGCGAAGCTTCTCGACTAGGCCTTCGAAAGCCTCGTGATCTGACGGCGGGAGACTGTCTCGTTGGAGTACAAGCACATCGTCTTCTTGAACAAGGAGCATGCTTGCTGAAAAATCCAGTACAGAAACTTCTTCCTGGCTGCGTTGATACGCGATGACCTGCTCCCAGCGCTGATAGAAACGACTGTGAGCCAAGCGCTCAGGTGAGTCTTTCATATCCATTGCAGTTTGAGAGCAGAAGCGAAGGAACTCTTCTACACCGCTTCGCCATCCAACCTGCGACATCGCCGCCAGCTTCTGATTAAGAAGCGTGAACCGAAATGGGGTATCGAGACCAATCTGCAGAGTCCCCGCCTGAGCAACCTGATGGACTTCGAGCAAGCTAAAACTGGTCGTCGGCGCGCACTCCACCCTCACTGAGGCTTTGCCCAGAGAAATCACTCCCGTCGCACCAGAGTAGCCGAGCAGTGTCCAAGGCTCGTCCTCTTCGAAAAACTGTTGGTCGGTCACACCCTCTAGATACTTCTCATCTACGGTCAAATAAAGCTGCTGATAGGACTGAACTCCACGAGCGCGATAGTTAAACTCGCTGACCTCTATATTGGTGCGTCCTTGCTCAAATGGATTACGTAGCAAACACAGATCGTACTGCGTCGGATGCACCAAGATCTTTTGGCCAGAGAGCAGTCGTACGCCAGGATGCTTAAGCTGGCTGACAGGAAGCGTGGCGCGCATCAGTCCATCAAACAACGTCCCAATCATCGATTGCTTCTGCTTTCGTTCAACAATGAAGGGTACGGGTTCACCGGTAATGATGTGGTTATAGTAGAGCGCGCCTCGGGCGACACAGCCATAGAAGGATCCATTGTCCCACTTGGTTGCAGACTTGATCAGTATGGGTATCTCATCGTTGAACGGCAGTGCTAACGCCTTTTGAGACACGTCGTCAGTACCGAACGAGATTCGATGCCCGAAGCGTGGGAGTGGCCTGCTAATTTCTTCCATCGCCACCAATACGAGCTTTCCTGGGTAAAGCCATTCCAGAGGAAGAAGCTTGTCTGCCGGGTCAAGCGCTAGCAGCAGCGCGTAATGTTCACCCACAAGCAAGGTGTCGACTTCATTCTCAGCGAATGTCAGATAGCGCTCGTACTCTTTCATGCGTACTACAGCATCTTCGACACGTGCGTACTCTCGACGAAGTGCTGACTTACGGTAGGGGCTGGAGGTCTTATCAGAAATTTCCCGGGCAACCATCTGCTCGAGCTTATTCAGCTCCTCTGGAATTCCAACTATCGCCTCGCGGTTTTCCCGGATAACTCTACGTAAAAGTTGAACGTGCTCAAGAACCATCTCCCGGTATTCTTCCCACGCCCTTTGCTCTTGACGTGCCTGAGCGGCAGCTGCCCGGCGTCGAATCTCGTCCGTACGGGCGTGCTCCTGCGCATGTTTTCGCTCTTCTTCCTCAGTCATGCTGTTAGCTAGCCAACTGAAGACTTTAGCAACCGCAAAAATCGCAACGCCAATACCGACAACGAGTGGAGCTGCCATAAACTTATTCCTGTCCGCCACCTAGCAACATGGCAGCGTTCTCTGCCGTGATTTTTCCAGACTCGAGCTGCTTGAGTACCCGGTCCTCTCTATCAGCCTTAGTCTCGAGCGTGGTCATTGCTACGTCGTACTGCTGATCGGCCTCTCGGCTCTGGTTTGAAAGCTCTTGCATTCTTGCCCAATGATCGCGCTTGTGTTGATCATCTTCGAGCTCGGCTTCTTTCAGCTGCTGCTCCCCAAGTAGAATTTGTCTCTGCCCTTCAATCACGGTCCGTTTGGTGACTTCTTCTTCTTTCTTGTAATCAACAAACGACTTGAATGCATCAATCGATGTGTTGGCCATCTGCATCGCTTGATTCACATTGAATCCACCTCCACCTTTTTTAGGAGCGGATTTGCCCGGAGTGGGCTTGGGGGGCGTAGGTTTGCGAGGTGCTTTCATGCGTTCTCTCCGATTGGGGTGAGCAGTAGTGCCAACGTCGCGTCAATGCACTGATCAAGGCATACCTGTAGGCCGATCAACTGCTGGAAATTACCTAGGTCCTGTCGTTCCTTTTGAAGCAGCACATGCACTCGTTTCAAGGTATCGAGTTGCTGGCGAACTTTCTTGAGGGTCAACAATTTTTGTTGATTGGAATGCTTCAACACCTGAGCTATTTGTTCCTTACGCCCAGAACGTTCGCGCTGCAGCTGTTGGAGTTGTTTTTCCCCAATACGCAGGTCTTGTGCGAGCGTTGCCTCGAGTGTTTTGTTGAATTCCCTCAGCTGTGCTGTGACCTCACGAGCCGCGCAGAAACGCAGGTAGCTGGCTGTCGCTTCGAGGACGGCGATTGCAGCGTCAACCCACACGGCAGTGGGATTCAGCTTCCCCAGTCCTCTTGCGCCTTGCGTGAGCAAAATGGTTCCGTAACGGCGAACCTGGGCGTCATCCACCATTTGCTCAGCCATATTGGCGAACACATCAACGACCTTCATTGATCATCCTCAATTGGATACACGCCATCTAAGTCCAGGCTTTCTTGAATCATTGCCCAGTTGAAGCCTAGATGCTGCCAACGTTCCTCTAGGGCATGGTGACGATTGAAAACCGATGAGACGTTTTCCTCAGCCAGCGCCAACTCTTGGAAGAGATGCTCAATGACTTGATCTTTGGTCGCTCGCTCGACGACTGGCCACACCCAGGAAGCTTTAGGATCATCAGTAAGCTCAAGCTCTCCTACTGACTCATCATCGTGTTCAACAAACGTGGTGAACCTGCAATGGTTAGCGGGGAGCAAACTGCTCAGATGTCCGGGCGCGCCTTCGGGCATATTGAATCGAGTCGAAAGGCAAAGGACTGGGCTAGCAAACGTGAAATCGTTGGGTCTCGCATGACGCAAAGAGTCAGTTTTGAGCTTTACTTCAATAGCACGGACGTCGTGTGATATTTCCGCTGCAACCCATACGGACAGAGCCCAATCTGACCTGACAAATTTCTGGTCTCGAAAACATTCGTTGAAACTCTCGAAAGCCACTGGCAGATACTGCTCTGGAACATCCCAGATTCGGTTTTTCTGCCGTTCACAATCCTCCCCCCAGTCACTACTCGGCCATAAACGTGGCTTACCTTCCCCACGATGCCATGGCCGAATCACAAACTCAGTTTCGTCATTAAGCTCTGACGTCTGCAGCGTGTGTACTCCGCAAAACGAGTGGCGTCTGTAGTCTCCGTCGAGCCAGAGGTATTTTGTTTGCGCATGCAGCAACCGCTTAGCCTTGAGAAGAGGCTTGGCGCGAGCGGTCAGATTGAAATTCTCCACCAACCCAAGCCCTTCGAGTCGGCGAATAATAGGATGCAGTTGCTGGGGATTGAGGGCTGTCCGTTCTAAAACCCACTCGATACCCCTGTCAGGCATCACATCGAGCGCTTCTAAAATCAAATGCGAAAAACCACCCAACTGGTCAAGTAGGCGGTGCTTGAGTGTTAGCTCATAAAGCCGAACTGGGACATGCACACGTAGACTGCCTTCAATGGCGCACGTGTATTGGCTATGGATCGTCAACCGTCGTACCTGACTATGCTCATGAGAACAATGACATTTTGACATCATGGTAACGCCGGTTGGCGTTCTTTGCAGCCCCAACAGCGATCAAATTTGCGCTATCAGCCAGATTAGCTGCAGATCACTACAGTTCTCGAATACGATCGAGTCGAGGGAGGCACCTCGCTGGATCGGGCGAAGTCGAGAAGCCATCTCCGCGTTCAGCCCGCCACGAAGAACCGCGTTGATCAGTAGGTGATCCCGCTTCTGCTATCTTGAAAGACTTCTTTCTCATGATATTTAAGGTAAGGCACAAGCTCCTTCGGGACAAAACGAAGCGGTATAGGCAGTCCTAAAGCCTCCCTGTGTTTTCCATCAAGACGTTTCGAAATGTGCATTTGGCCCAAGCTATCGAATGTAATTAGCCCTTTATCAAACAAAGCGTCTAAATTCGCAGACAATAGAAGGCCGTTGTGGCGGTCAAGGCGTTGTTTAGCAGTAGAGTCGATCCAAGGCTTCACATGTGAAGCACGAAGAATTTCCCTGCATGCCAACCCCGTTACCGAGCAAGCGCCGCCCCAAATCTGCATCAGGTCCTCACGAAACTTACCCTGTCCGCGTCGGGCATTAACTCGAGTAAGCACCTCTGTGATGGGCTCACTTCCCTCGGTGATGTCCTCGGCAGGCAATGGCTCGGAAGGAGCACATTGAATAGCGTCAATCAGGCGATCCCATTTTTCATGTCGCTGGGCTGCAGGTATGGCGTCCAGAATTCGTCCTACCGTCGGAAGATCCAGATCGGTGTAGGTACTGTACATTCCAAGCAATCTCTCCTTTCCCGTGATTATCCTTGGGTCCAGAGTAATTGGCTTTTCAAACCACCAGAAATAATCCTCTGGGCAGATCCAGTTTGGAATCCAGTGCAGGTCCTTCTCCCAAGCCTTCAGGAATTTCTTTTGGTTACCAGCGAACCGCTTTCGGACATTTTCAACATTCCAGGCGTCCTCCCAAAAGTCGCCCAGCGATAACTCGCGAACAATTTCTTCGCGCTGAGCAAGATGGTGGTCATCGAACAGACCGACTGCATTCCCTGCGATGCCCACTAGCTGTTGAATGCTGTCATGCGACGTAGTCAAAAACACGAATGTCTGCCCCGCGTTTTGGTCAATTGGTGCCGCGCCCACCCCCTCTGTATGAAACACTCGAAAACGATTCTTTCCACGCGAAAGGACCATTTTTGAAGAGTTATTCCACTCCTCATGGCCGTATCCGTTTGCTGCAGGGAAGCCACTTGTTCCAAGGACCCCGGAGGGCGCAAGGTACTGGTTTGTGTTCCAAAAGATAGGTTTCTGAATGAACAGCGCCATCTTCTTGCTCGTCCTTGTTCAATTGGTATCAATGGATCGTTTAGGTTTATCTTAAGGCGTTTTGCAGCACATCCTCAGGCGTACCGTGAACACACCTCACGAACTTCAGCATTAAGGACGAAAATGTCTACGTAATCTCACGCATCCCTGACTGCTGTGTCGTCGTCCTTAAGTCCTAGCAGACCGTTTCCGCGACCGTGTTTCATTTTGGATTGAACTCGTACACGACGCTTCCCTTCCCAACCGCCCGAAACGTTCCAGCACCTTTACTCGAGAAAGGATTGGCAAGGAGTGTAGGAGTCATCCGAGCGGGGTCTCCAACATTGGCGAGATATAGGATTCGGTACTTATGCTCGCTATCGCCACGATAGCGTTGTGCCGCAAAGATTTCGGTAGGACCCAGCTCGAATCTCAATGGATTTCCAGAACTCGCCTTAACCTCGTAGTAGTAAGTACGGCTCTTGGTCGCGACAATGAAGTCATAGCCCAAACTGTCCGAACCGCCGCTCGTGTTTAATACTGCATCGCGATAGCGGGATACCCATATGCTTTCGTCAACTGACTCTAGCTTGTGTCGGCGGCGAAGCCATTCGCGGGCCCATAGCTCTCCCATTAAACCTACCGCGAGCTTCTGCTCATCAGACATGCTCGTCTCGGAAAGCTTGGGCATACTTCCATTCCCACCACCGCCGGAAGTCCCGCTTGTCTTATAAAAGTCTATCGTTTGTAGCGTAGCCTCTTTCGATGAAACATGATTTAACGCGGGTGCTTGGGCTGCCGCCGCAACAACTGCAGCGGCGATGTCGATGTACCCCGCCGTGATCGCGGACATGGATACACCGTCAAACTCTACCTGCATGCGCCGACGTTGCTGTTCCAACCGAATATTCTTTGCCCGCTCCTCATTGCTAACCATGCTCTCCGCGGATAACCCCCAATACGTCAAATCCTTGCTTGCGGCTTTTCCAACAGGCCAGATACCAGCTTGGGACAACCACTGCACGATTTCACCATCATCCAATAAACGGAAGTCCAGCCAGCCACAATCACGCGCATGGGCGGTGCAGGTATCACGCGCCGCTTCTGGGGTACTCCATGTCTGGCGTACCAAGAGGGTTCCAGTGATTCCGCCAGCGCGAACCCAGGCCGACAGTATCGGTGCGTAATGAGTCAAAAAATTACGAAGTTTTGCGCCGTTGGACGCTCGACATTCAGTCAGAGTTAGGTCCATTGACGAATCCGAAGCGCTAGCAGGCATCGCTCCATCAATCCAGCTATCGATTTGGGTATCCATCACTGCTGCGGGTAATTCGTCATACGTTGTGAACCAAGTTGGCTGTGGAGCGATAGCAAGTACCCCTTCCCTAGCGGCAATGTATGCATCCAACCTCAGCTTCTTGTCGAATAAACCAAAGCTACGCTCTCGCAAGCGTTCGATTATGTTTGTCTGCTGTAGGCGCAAATGGCGCATCCAGGCCTCTCGATGCATATGCTCATTGCTGGCGAGCTCGTATTGGTCGCCAAGAACAGCAATGGCCTCATTGAGTTGGGCGATCGGAAGTAAGAACTCCACCTTGAGGTCGGACAAATCGGCCAGATGAATCATCCGAGCCTCAAGGTTCGCAAGCGGTATGCCAACCTCGAATGCCAACGCTTCAAATACCGCACGCAGATCTTCATCCTGAGGTTCGCTCTGTGTCGAAAGCTCTTGGAGGCGTGCCGTGGTTTGCGGTGACGCTTTACATGCTGAAAGCGGTATCGCGAGATGGAGCATTCCAATCAAATCACCACTTACGAGAAGCCGTGTTTGCCGGATTGCTTCCGGTTCCACCCCCAGAGCAGATGCCAAAATCGTATCATCGGGAGTTTCTTCGCCCCCATTCCGCATTGTGGAAGCAAGGCGCAACAAAGCAGCATCAAGACCATTTGCCAAATCTCGCGCCCCCAGAGCAACAGCCAACTGGGCTGATGCTCCTGCAACATGCTCTAGTGTCAAAGGTTCCTGCTCTGCTTGGATTATCAGTACGGGACCAGCCGCACGATTGAGAACAAGTGAACCACGCAGTGACAAAGGCATGGGTACCCATTTGTTGCCGTGGGCGATTTGAATTTTTTGCCCGCTAACCACCTCCAACGACAATGCCGCACGTCGAATTCGCCCAAGTGTTCTTTGGGTTGACTGCATGAATACACTGCTTTTGTGTTCTGCAACACACACAAGGAACTCGACAAACCATGACCCTATGACATCGCTCAGAAGACGACTTGGCGTACGGTCATCAAATCTGATGCCGTCGACGTAGACCTCAGCTGGCTCGTCAGAGATGAGTCGAAACCTTTGCGGAACACTGTTGTTCACCCAACCCCACACAGCTGCGGTGTCTCCCGGCACGAAGTCGAAAATAGGTTCTCCGACCTCCTCCAACAACTGCTTCTTTACCCCATCACGCTCATCATCGAAGTATGGCTCGATATCTTCTTCGATCGTCCTGGTGAGCACTCGAATTTCATTACCTATACGTACTGGCACAGAAGTGCCAGCCTCAGGTGTACCTTTCTTACGTGCGTGGATCCATAGGCGTCTAAACCACTCCTGAAACCGCCGCACGTCCCGAATATCGGAGATTCCCCCAGAAGCTGATTCGATGAGTGCGAGCAACGCACGCCCAGCATGCAACTCATTATTGAACAATCCAAACTTCGCTTCGCGTTGAAGCCATTCGAGCGATTGGGAGTCAATCGCTACCGCCACTTGGTGGGCCACGAACTCTACGAAGCGCGGGGGGCGCTCCTCTTCGCTGTTGAAATACCATGCATCTGAGGGTTTAACGAACCGTAACTTACCTCCCGGGTGAATCACCGGTAACCACTGAGCACCGGTTAGAAAGGCGATTAGGGGAGTTGATAGCCGGTGTACCTCTCCATTGCCGATCTCCGTCCGTACGGCGCGGAATGTACGGTGTTCGTCACTAAACGATCGCATAGCCAGCGCAACCTGTACTGCAAAGTCTCTCCTGACATCTGGCGGAAAGGACTCGCATTCACCCTGACCGGGAATACGCCAAGGCCGCATTTCTGCCCGGTAGTTGCGTGTAAAATACATTTGGGAACAGTCTTGCGTAATTTGCGCTTTCCAGTGGGAGCGCAACGTTTCGGTGATTCCTGGCAAATCGCGTGTGACGATTAATGGCAAAAGTGCGGGAAAGCCAATAGGATTGGCGGTGATGCTTTCACCGCCAATGGGGCGCAGGCAATCAACCACGCCACTGGCATTGAGAAAGCGAACCCATTCGGATTGGGTTCCATAACGAATTGGCCACGCAACGAATTCCGGCACCAAGCGAGCCAAAGAAACCTTCATATCGTCAGAGTCATCGGCAGTGATCCGTAGCAACGCTTGCAACTTGCTGCCATTCGGAACCTCCCAACCGGCGCCAAACATAGCTGTCTTTGCATCAACCCAGTCGTTGGCGGTCGGTACAAAGAAATCAGCCGAGCGCGTCTCCTTGTCGGAAAGCGACCGACCACTGCTCCATAATCTAAAGGCCCATTCGAGGGCCTGTTCTCGTGTACGGTCAGGAACGGATGAGCGAGTCACTCCGGCAAGGGTGCGAAGTACGTCTCGGGTGTCGTACTCGCGGGCCAGCTTACCGGCAATGAGGAAGGAACGGCCAGGTCGATGGCCGCCATCGTCCTTCAACCAGGGTATATCTCGGCTCAACAAGGCGAATCCCTTACGCAGCGTTGCGGGAAGTTGATCCAAAGGTAAAGCTCGCTTGCTGGCTTCATCGTCGACGTCTGCGTCGACAGACAGTACTGGCGCGAAATAGACATCCGCCGCCCGCCGGCTGCGGCCGGAGTTAGTGTTCGCAGGTAACTCACTGCTGATTAAGTCGCCACTGACGCTCAGCAGAAACTTTTTGCCGGAAAGATACGAAGCATGGTCCGCCATCACGGTAGACACTTCATCATAAAAATCAGCCCACTGCTCCGGGGCGGCGATCTGCTCATGCATTTTTACGGCGATTGCCTCAATCCAGCCCGAGATCACTTTGGCGGGAGGTTTAAAGTCAGACTGTCTAAGTCGTATATACAATCGATCCAATGCTGCTCTCTGCGACAGCGTGAGCGAATCGACTAATACCTTTCCGCCCCCAATCTCGCAAATTGCCTTAGTGGATAAACAGGCATTGCCGGGAGCTATCCATGAATACGTTTCCTTGGGCGATGCCCAAGAAATCGTTTCATCATTTCCACGTACAGGGAGAAACTCCCGATTCAAGATGCCTTGGCCGTCGTCGCCCATGCCGAGCTTCAACGCGGGTTGATACGCCTCGTCCCAACATAGAAGGCTGACGACCGCACTCGGCGCCTGCGCCCACCCACTCTTGACCATAAAGTCGATCAGTTGGCAGCTTAACCAGGCGGCCGTGCGCATAAAGAATTCGTTGAGGCCAATCGATACGTCGACAGTTCTTCGGTCCATCTTCGTGTAGAAGTTGGCATTGATGTAGCCGCAGAACGGTGCTTTGCCTTCCGCACCAAGCGGTAGGAAGCAATACAGCCTTCCCATCTCCAAGGGGGCACCTAGCGGGACCGCGATGCTGATCCTCGCGATACCGTCCCAATCCCTCCAACTTTCCGGTATCTCTTCCCTCTCAAGGCTTGCGTGCAACGCCTGCCTGAACAGCTGGTCATCGATGTCCCAATGAGCCGCGACAAACCTCGCATTGCCGAGGCAGAGCTTGGCCACAGTGATTGGCGAGTCCACCTTCAAGCCCTTGGGTATTACAGGCCAGGTCTCCTCTACCGACCGTTCCAGCACGAAAGGCTCGTTCATTCCAGAATCGATAGAAATACGTCCAACCCGATCCAAAAATAACTGAAGCGGTGTGGACAAGCTCATCAGTACGTCAATTTGCGCCCTTACGGATTGCAGCGCTTCTAGCGATTTCAAAGGTAAGCGGACAACGGTGGCAAAGCCTGCCTCGGCAAATCGTGTGACCTTGTCATCGGGCTCAGTGAGTACTGGTATATGCCAACAAGGTAGGTTGCTGGCCATCTCTTGAGAGGCATCGGCCGAGTGCACGTCCTTGTGTGCACGCAGATCATCAATGGTCGCAAACCGGAAGCACAATCCGTCGAAGGTGGCTCCTCCCCCTTCGCCACGAACCGAATAGATTTCGGGCCAACTGCACACCTGAAGCACACTTCGAAATCCCAGTCCCTTATTTCCGATACCGGCATTGACGGGTTTGCTACTCAGCGCAATGTTGGTGATAGCTTGCAAGTTTTTACCAGTAAAACCAGCACCACGATTAGCAACATACAGACAACCATGGCCCTCGGTAATGTCTAGAACTACGGCAATTTCACCATCTGTACGCGTTGGATCGTGAGCATCATGAGCATTCTGGATAAGTTCTACGAGAAAACGGTTGCCGTAGTCATCGGAGACGAACTGCGACATATTCCGTACGCTCTGATAGAGGCTGGGATCGTTGCGAGCAGCGAGGTAATTCGAGATACGTTGATTCATCAGCTTCGCGATTGATTCCGCAGGGCCGAGTTCTTGGTCTACTAACGGCATTTCAATACTTCCCGACATTCAACGTATACCTCCTTGTTATGGCACCGCTCACAGGTTTGTTGGGCCCAGCGTCTGTACCAGTCGTTCGCCAGTTTAGTAGCCCTAGCAGATTTTTAGGTCTTTATTTCAGCCAGTACAGAATCCTCAATTAACGTGATGTTTGGACCTGTACGCAAAGGGCAGCATATGAGATTCAGCAATCGGAATCTGGCGGCGTCAGTTGGCCTATTCCGAACATCTTGAATTGAGAGTTTGATATGTCGGCCCCCAAACAAGTTGTGGCGACATCACCATCTGGGCCGAGGGAAATGGCATTACCTAGCTGTCGTTCTGGATCTCTACCCACGCCGAATTGTGGGTAGGGCACTATCAAACAGCCGGGTGCGGATCTAGTCATCAAGGCGTTGGACATGGCTTGCGAGCAACGTTCTAGGCCTTAAGGGCTGCTGTTTGACTCAAATCAGGGCTGGCAATACGGCAGGCTGCCGCGCGCTCAGACTGAGAAAACTTAACATTATCTCCGGAATTAGTTGACCACTACACCCCATTTTTTTTGAGGTCCATTAGCCACCTTTGGCGTGATGCCATTCTGCTTTTTCCGGGCAACTCTCCACTCCCTCTCATTTGGGGGCTGACCCGAAAAAACAGGCAGCCCGACCCTTGTGTCGGTTTTTTATTGTGCGCTATCAACGCCCTATACGAGATCAACACAATTTCTAGGTCAGGTTTATACGTGTCGAGTCTGCATTATCCACCTCAACTATCCGCTCGACCGGATAGTGCTTTCCTGTAGCAAATATGAAGCGTGATTAGCTCAAAACGCAATGTTCAAGCGCTCGAAAAAGGCGGAAATTCCATTGAGAGCCAGTCGTTTTGTAGGGGTAAAAACGACAAAAAATAAAAAAGGGTCGCGAGATAAAATCTCGCAACCCTTTGAATTATATGGTCGGGACGGAGTGATTCGAACACTCGACCCCTAGCACCCCATACGTGGGATAGCTGAATTCCATGTTTATCCGCCAGCCGTACCTGCCGAACGCATAAAAAACCCGGCACGAGGCCGGGTGATTACCTGCCCCTCCGAAACGCAGCCCCCAAATGAGAGGGATGGAGAGCTGGCAAGAGAGTGCGGGAACGGGATACTGCCAAATGGTGCCTTCCTGCGCAATAGATTCCTCTAGCCGACCAGCTCCGAAACATCAGGCGACTTGTGTAGTCCCGCTAGATAGCCCCAAAGAAGCTGCGACATCCGTTATCACCGCACGAAACAGCTCCTCACCTTGGGCCCAGGGCACTGCAAACGATTCGTGCTGTCACGTCGAAATTCTCCAAAGTGAGCACATCGATTGGCGAACGCCCCTTCAGTCGCTCATGAGGCTCACAGACCGTCCGATAAAGCCTCCACCCATCGACATCCGGAAACCGCGCTAACGCAGCAAGTACCAACTTGTGCCGCAGTGGATCAAGCTGCCAATCTGGAATGCGCTGACCACGATTCCCCAGGCTCAGGGACAGCAGACGGCGAGCCTTGATATCACGGTTGATCTGATCTCGGGATTTGCCGGCCAATTTAGCGAAAACCAGTAACGGCAAATTACTAGCGGCCTCATAAATGGCAAGCATCTCGGCACGTTCTCGCTGGATGTCAGACACGTGAGATTGATGCGGCTTTTCAGTCGGGACCGGGTGAGGTACGACAGGCGACTGGTGCAACATAATAAGAGCTGGTTCGTCACTAACCGAAGCCTTGGGCACCGAGACGGTTGCCTTTGGAAAGGCTTCGTTATACTGAATGGGATTCGTGTTCACGTTTTCCAGCGACGGCAGCGAAGCGGCCCCCTCCAATCGGATGGTGAGCGGAGAGCTTGCCGCTTTCAGCTGGCCCTGCCCCCATAGATCCAGACGATTCGCCCAGTCCTGCATCATTGTCCGGCGCTGCTCGACATACTCCGCGTGATTGTAGGCCGCACTCACCTTGTCCGGATCAGCATGAGAAAGCTGAGCATCCACCCAAACCTTCGGATACCCGATCTCATTCAGCGCCGTCGAGATCGTCGCCCTCATGCCATGACCGGTGAGTTGATCGGCATACCCCATCCGACGTAACGCGCCATTCAGCGTATTCTCACTGATACGCTTGCTCAGGTCGCTTCGATGCGCAAACAAGTAGCGTTGCGCAGGGACCACCTGGTCCAGCAAGTGACGCACGATCTCCAGCGCCTGAACCGACAGCGGGACAATGTAGGGCGGTACATTTTGAATTTGCTTACCCGGCTTTCGCATCGCCAACTGGAGCTGTTTCACCACCTCCGCCGGTATGACCCACAAGCGCTTCTCCAGATCGAACTGGTCTGGTGTCGCCAGCCGCAATTCGCCCGTGCGGACACCGGTCAGCAACAACAACCGAAGGCCAAGCCGAGTTTGGTTGGCGCCACCGTAATTTCGAAGAGCAGCCATCAATGCCGGGAGCTCATCCATTCGGAGAAACGGATTGTGCGCTACAGGAGGTTTGGGAAGTGCGACCACATCAAGGTCTGAAGCCGGATTGTGTTCCAGCCCCTCGATCTTCACCAGCGCATAGCGGAACAATTGGTTGAACCAGGTCCGGCATTTTTCGGCGGTCGTTAAGGCTTTGCGCTGCTCGATCCTGCTCAGTAAATCCAGCAGATCGTGACGATTGATGTCGTAGATAGACCTCCCACCCAGTACGGGTAAGACGTCTTTGTTGAAGATTCGCAAGATCTGCGAGAGCGTGCTCTGGCGCCCTTCCTTCAGGCTTAGCCTGCGGAACTCCACCCACTGATTGAACACAGCATCGAAGGTGTGTTCCTTCGCAGCATGAACAGCAAGTCGCTGTTGTTTACGATGCTCGTAGGGGTTGATGCCTTGGGCAACTAAGGCGCGCGCCTCGTCACGTCGAGTGCGTGCTTCTTTGAGGGGGATTTGAGGGTAACAACCCAAGGACATGCGCTTCTGCTTGCCCGCCCAGTAATAACGGAAGAGCCAGACTTTTCCGCCTCTGGCCGTCACATTGAGCGTGAGACCATCACTGTCGCCGAGGGTGTAGTCATTACCGGTGATTCGGGCATGCCGAACTGTCATTTCTGAGAGTGCCATCGCGAGCTCCTGAACAGAGTCAGGGCCAGATGCTCATCTCGCTACACAATCTGCTCCAGCATTAAACCGATTCGGTGCTCGTCAGAATCCTGGACTCAATTCTGGACTTAAACGCACCGGATAGTGCTGGATTTCAGTGGTTCCCGCTGGAACGAAAAAGGGCCTAAAGGCCCTGATTTCAATCACTTACAGAATTCAGTGGAACTCTGTAGCGCAATATTTGGAGCGGGAAACGAGACTCGAACTCGCGACCCCGACCTTGGCAAGGTCGTGCTCTACCAACTGAGCTATTCCCGCTTGGTGATGCGCATTCTATAGAATCCAGCGCACCCGTCAAGCTCTTGATTCAAAAAAGTTTTATTTCTTTTCAACAGTGGTGCGCAGATGCGGCCAGGCGGCGCGCAGGTACTGGAGCATGGACCACAGGGTCAGGCCCGCAGCGACGAGCAGCAAGGCGTAGCCCAGCAGGACCCAGAAGGAGAAGTCAGACGGGTTGGCCAGCAGGATGACCAGCGCAAGCATTTGCGCGGCGGTTTTCCATTTACCCATGTTGGAGACGGCGACGTGGGCACGGGCGCCGATTTCGGCCATCCATTCGCGCAGGGCCGAGACGACGATCTCGCGGCCGATAATCACCGCAGCCGGCAGGGTCAGCCACAGGTTGCCGTGTTCCTGTACCAGCAGCACCAGGGCGACGGCCACCATGAGTTTATCGGCCACCGGATCGAGGAACGCGCCGAAGGGCGTGCTTTGCTCCAGGCGGCGGGCCAGGTAACCGTCAAGCCAGTCGGTGGCGGCCGCAAAGGCGAACACTGAACTGGAGGCCAGGTAGCTCCACTCGTACGGTAAATAGAACAGCAAAATAAAGATCGGGATGAGCAGGACGCGTAGAACGGTGATCAGATTAGGGATATTCATCGGCACAACTGGCTACGAGGTGGAAAGGCATTCTATTCGCTGTGCAGATTCGCATAAATCAACTCAGCAAGCTTTTTACTGATACCGGGTGCTTTGGCTATCTCGTCAATGCTGGCACGGGACAGCTCCTGCAAGCCACCAAAATGTTTAAGCAAGTCACGACGCCGTGTCGGGCCTACCCCCGCCACCCCTTCCAGGGTTGAGGTTCGCCGGGTTTTGCCGCGACGGGCACGGTGGCCGGTAATGGCGAAACGGTGGGCTTCGTCACGAATCTGTTGGATCAAATGCAGTGCCGGGGAGTCGCCCTTCAAAGTGAACTCATGGGCGGCATCATTCAAGTACAACGTCTCGAAACCAGCCTTGCGCGTGGCGCCCTTGGCCACGCCGAGCAGGATCAGGTCGGGCACCGCCAGTTCGTTGAGCACGTCACGGGCCATGGACAACTGGCCCTTGCCGCCATCCACCAGCAGGATATCCGGCAACTTGCCCTCGCCGTCCTTCAATTTGCTGAAGCGCCGCGTGAGTGCCTGATGCATGGCGGCGTAGTCATCGCCGGCGGTGACGCCTTCGATGTTGTAGCGCCGGTAGTCGGACTTGATCGGCCCTTCCGGCCCGAACACCACGCAGGAGGCTACGGTGGCCTCGCCGCTGGAATGGCTGATGTCGTAGCACTCCAGGCGCTGTGGCGGCTCGTCCAGGTTGAGCACTTCGGCAAGGGCATCAAAGCGTGCGGCGACGTGCTGTCGGTTGGCCAGGCGCGCGCTCAGGGCTTGCTCGGCGTTAGTGACGGCCAGTTGCTGCCAGCGGGCGCGGGTGCCACGCACGCGGTGGCTGATGTCCAATTCGCGGCCACGCAACTCGTGGATCGCTTCGATCAACGTGGGGAAGTCTTCATGCACCACGTTGACAATCAGCTCCGACGGCAGGTCGCGCTCGGGGCTGCTGACGTAGTACTGGCCGAGGAACGCGGCCATCACTTCAGCCACGTCTTCGTCGATACCGGTTTGCGGGAAGAAGTTCTTGCTGCCCAACACTCGCCCGCCGCGCACGCTGATCAGGTGCACACAGGCGCCACCTGGATTGACGAAGGCGGCGATCACGTCGACATCGCCGGTGCCGCCTTCCATGCTTTGCTGGTCCTGCACACGACGCAGTAGGGAGATCTGGTCGCGCAACTCAGCGGCCCGCTCGAAATCCAGGGTGCCGGCCGCCTCTTCCATGGCCGCGGAGAGCTCATCGGTCAGCGCATTGCTGCGTCCTTCGAGAAACATCACCGAATGGCGCACATCCTCGGCGTATTCCGCCGGCTCCACCAGGCCCACGCAAGGTGCCTTGCAGCGTTTGATCTGGTATTGCAGGCACGGCCGCGTGCGGTTCTTGTAGAAACTGTCTTCACACTGGCGCACAAAAAAGGTTTTTGCAACAGGCTCAGGCTTTCACGGATGGCCCCGGCGCTGGGATAAGGGCCAAAGTACTTGCCCTTCGCCTTCTTCGCACCACGGTGAATACTCAGCCGTGGGAAGTTGCCGTCGGATAAAAACACGTAGGGGTAGGATTTATCATCACGCAGCAGGATGTTGTAGGGCGGCCGCCACTCCTTGATCAGCGTCTGCTCAAGCAGTAGCGCTTCGGTTTCGTTGGCGGTGATGGTGGTTTCGACCTGAGCGATACGCGCCACCAGTGCGGCGGTTTTGGGCGCGAGACCGGTCTTGCGAAAGTAGCTCGCCAGGCGGTTTTTCAGGTTTTTGGCTTTGCCGACGTAAAGCAGGCGCGCCTCGCTGTCGAACATGCGGTACACGCCGGGGCGGCCACTGCAGGTTGAGAGGAAGGCACTCGGATCAAACGGCGTAGTCATGTCAGGCGCTGGCGTCCACCATGCCGTGGCGCACCGCGAGCAGGGTCAATTCAACATCACTGCTGATGGCGAGCTTCTCGAAAATGCGATAGCGGTAGGTGTTGACGGTCTTGGGCGACAGGCACAGCTTGTCGGAGATGGATTGGACTTTCTGGCAACCCACAATCATCAGGGCGATCTGGATTTCCCGCTCCGACAGCGCGTCGAATGGCGAGTCGCTGGTGGGTTGGAAAGACTTGATGGCCAATTGCTGGGCAATCTGCGGGCTGATATAGCGCTGGCCGGCGAACACCAGGCGAATGGCCTGCACCATCTCCGCCAAGCCTGCACCCTTGGTCAGGTAACCCGCAGCGCCCGCCTGTAGAAGACGGGTCGGGAACGGGTCTTCTTCGCACACGGTCACCACCACGACTTTGATATCCGGATGGCTGCGCAGCAATTTGGTCGTGGCACCAAGACCGCCGATCCCAGGCATCTTGACGTCCATTAACACCACATCGGGCTTCAACTCCCGGGCCTTGATCAGGGATTCCTCCCCCGACTCGGCCTGGCCGACTACTTGCAGGCCATCGATGTCAGCCAGCATTCGTGTAATGCCTGTACGAACGAGATCATGGTCATCGACTACTAGCACCCTAATCAAGCAGACACCTCGCGAAATGGTCTTATAGGTTGCTGAACACCTTAGCAAAAAACCAAGGCGCAGACCTAGCTGCAAGCGTCATATATATGGAGTTTGGGTAAGCGGCAGCCATCCGCCGGGAGGCAGACGGCTCAATTTGCTGGGCGAAGAGTCAGGAATCCTGGGCTTTCGGCTTGGCCTTTTCATTCACAGCAACGCAATGTTTGGCCAAGGTCGACGTCAGGCGACGGATCGCATCCTGGTCTTCCTTGAACATCGCACGGTAATCGCCGAGCACCTTTTCTTCGATCTGGCTCAGGTTTTCCAGTTGGATGGGCGTGGCCGTGCCGGTCAACACGTACAACACATCCACACCTCGTTCAGCGACGCGAGACAAATAGTCCGCTTTAGGCGCGCGCCCGCCACTTTCGTATTTCCCTTGTGCGTTGGCTTCAACGCCGCCGATCTCGCCGAAACTTTTTTGCGACAAGCCAAGTCGCTCTCTTTCTTGCCTCAAACGCGAACCGATTCCACTCATTTGGATGTATTATCCTGTCTGGCACACCCCAAGAGGTGACACACTCATCTCTTTATTAAACAAACTTGAACGGTTTTGAACTATGCCCGGAATCCGTACTGCCGCACAAGCCAAGGCCTGGCTGGAACATCAAGGAAAGTCAGTTCAAGCGTTCGCCCGTGAGCATGGCGTTGATCCGGCTACCACCTATCAAGTGCTCGCGGGGCGCAAAAAGGGACGGCGTGGAGAGGCCCATAAGGTCGCGGTCCTTCTGGGCATGAAAGAAGGGATCATCCTTGCTGAGGCTGATGGCCAAAACAATGATCAGGAAGTCGGCTCCTGAGAGCAGTATGCGCTTATTCGGCCTGTGCGCAGGGTTTAGCTTGAGCGGCAGACACGCTCCATTCGCCAGAAGTAGTCTTCTTCACCAACGTTACTGAACCCCATGCGCTCATAGAGCAGCTTCGCCGGGTTCGTCTTGAATACCGTCAGTCGCAACAGGCCAAGCGCCTGCGCCTTGAGCGCCATCTGCTGCAATACCCAGCTCCCTGCGCCACCCCCACGATACGCTTCGAGCATATGCAACTCGCGGATATACAGCGCGCGGCTGTCGCGGCTCAGGCTGACAAATCCCAAAACGACGTCGCCCCGGCAAATCAGCCAGTTTTCCCGACCGGCCCAGGCGGTATCGAAGCCATCGTTGGACCACCACAACCCGTACTCTACGTAGTAACGGGTCATGGCCTCGTGGGTCAGCGTTCGCGCAAAGGGCAGGTCCTGGTCCGTCGCAGCGCGTAGATAAAATGCCATTTACAGGGCGACCACTTCGCTGGCCCAACGCTCGCCATCGCGATGGGCGATCAGCAGCGCCTCACCCAGCCCTGGCACAGCGGCAAGCAAACCGCCATCGGTGCCCCAGATCGCACTGCGACCGGCACACGCCCAACCGCCCGACGGGCCGCCATGGTTGGCCATCAACACCAACAGGGCATGTTCAGCTGCATAGCCTCGGAGCAGCGCACTGTCCGTTGCGTACCCTCCCTCACTGATCAACACTCCGGCGGCATACACCGTAGCGCCCGCTTGCGCTGCAGCAAGCGGATGGCTGGCATGGGAAAAGTCTGCACACACTGCCAGTGCAACCTGCTCCCCCTCGAATTCAAGGGCCACACCGCCCTGCCCTGGGACAAACGCGGTCTCTTCGCCGTCGTGCAAATGCTGCTTGGTGTAGACCGCCAGGGAGCCATCCGCACCCAGTACCAGTGCAGCAATAAACACACCCGCCTCCGGCGCCAGTCGAATCGGCATCCCCACCACCGCCGTCAGTCGCAGTTCTTGCGCCATTTCGCGCAGGGGCGCCAGCACCCGGTCCTCTGGCGCAATCGCCAGTGCAGCGGCCAGCGCCGGCTCATAGCCTGTCAACGACAACTCCGGGAACACCAGCAGTTGCACACCCTCGGCCGCCGCCGCCCGCATACACGCCAAGTGGCGTTGGATATTGGCCCGCACATCGCCCGCAATGGAGATGGATTGAGCTGCAGCAACAGTGAAGGCAGTCATGGTCGCGTCCAAGCAATCGGTAACTAAGTATGACCAGCATATCGACACTCACCCCATAGCCGTAAGTCCCTTCACGCAATAGAAATTACTGATTGAATCTCCCCGCGTGCCTCTAGTAAGCTCCCCGCATCATTTGGAGACACACCATGTTGCAACTCACCCACACTCAGGTTTGCCCTGCCGCCAGCGCCCCGCGCTCGGTGTCGGCCAGCCGTGTGAACGGTTCGAGCGCAGCTGTCAGCTTTTATTTTGGGTATTGGTTTAGCCACTGGCGCGCCTGATACCTGAAATCGGCGCCCACCATTCAAGGGGTCGCCTGCCAGAGAAATCTAACCCCCGGTCGGCTCCCCGACCGGGGGTTTTGTTTTTCCAGGCCCCTGAACATTTTGTTTGATCAAGAACACTTAAAAGGACTCACGACATGAACTACGCCACCTATTACCGCTACGACACCTCCACTGCATGGCGATTTAGCCAGCTCCGCTCGGGACAGCCTGCCGCCTCCGATCGGTCACCTATTGGTGGCAAGCCAACACACCAGGCCAGTACGGCCAATTGTCGAACACCCCAGTAGGCCAAGCGCGCGGGAACAACCCGCCGCTTGCCCAGGAAGCCTTGAATATGAACTCGTCCATCGCCGCTCTGCCCGTTTCGAACCTGATCAGCGCCAATGAAGCCCTGACCCAGCGCCTGCCCAGCTCTCTTGAGCTCAAGCATCAGTTGCCCCTCAGCCCGTTCCTCAATGAACAGATCCACGCCCATCGCCAGGCCGTGCGCGCCATCCTCAAGGGTGAAGATTCACGCTTGCTGGTGATTGTCGGCCCGTGCTCGATCCACGACCCGGAATCGGCCATGGAATACGCTCGCAACCTGAAGAAACTGGCACTCGACGTCAGCGACCAGATGCTGCTGGTGATCCGCGCCTACGTCGAAAAACCGCGCACCACTATCGGCTGGAAAGGCCTGGCCTACGATCCGCACCTGGATGGCAGTGACGACATGGCCGCCGGCTTGACGCTGTCCCGCGAGCTCATGCGCGAAATGCTGCGCCTGGGCCTGCCGGTCGCCACCGAGCTGTTGCAGCCCATGGCCGCCGGCTACTTCGATGACCTGCTCAGTTGGGTCGCCATTGGCGCACGCACCACCGAATCGCAAATCCACCGCGAAATGGCCAGCGGCCTGGGCATGCCCGTGGGCTTCAAGAACGGCACCGACGGCGGCGTCTCAATCGCCTGTGACGCGATGCGCTCGGCGTCGCACCCGCACCGCCACTTCGGCGTCGACAGCCAGGGCCACCCGGCGATCATCCAGACCCCGGGCAACCCCGACACACATCTGGTGCTGCGCGGCGGTCACCGTGGGCCGAACTATGATGCAAAGAGCGTGGCGCAGATCAAGCAGGACCTGGCCACGTCCAAGGTCACGCCGCGGATCATGATCGACTGCAGCCATGCCAACAGCGGCAAAGACCCGTTGCGCCAACCGGCGGTGTTCAACGACGTGCTCGAACAACGCCTGCAAGGCGATACTTCGCTGATCGGCATGATGCTTGAGAGCCACCTGTTCGAAGGCTGCCAACCGTTGAGCCCCTCGATGAAATACGGCGTGTCGGTGACCGACGGCTGCCTGGGCTGGGCAGGTACCGAGCAGCTGTTGCGCAGTGCCGCCGAGCGCTTGCGGGCTCAGGGCTGATGGCCAGGGAAACCGAGCTTGAGCGCGGCCAGCGCTGGCTCAGCCCCAAGGCCATCGCACCGACGCGGGACTAAACCCCGGCCACGGGCCTGCGGGATAATTCCCGCAGCCACGGCAACACCCGCAGGCCCTTGGTGGCCTCGGGTGGGTCGATGATGTCCATGAAGTGTTCAAGGGTGACGTTGTCCGGCACGCCGGGCAGGCGTACCAGCACCGCCGGCGTTGCACCGGCAGGCTTGCCCAGGTCCAGATGGTCGTAGACCAGCACGTGGCGGACCTGGGGTTGCGGCTCACAGGCATTGACCGCCAAGCCCGCATTGATGATCAGCACATCAAAACGCTCAGCGGGGATGGCGGTGAGTATCTGGACTTCTTCAAAGGTTTGTACCGGGACAATCCGGTGGTACCCCAACTGGTTGAGCATTTTTTCGATGTGCAGTCGTTGCAGGTGCTGTTCATCGGCAATCAGGATAGACAGTGCTTTGTTCGGCATGGCAAACCCCTGGGCTGGCAGCGCTCGTCAGTAAGAGCCGATCATTTTCCAGACATATCCCGCAGACAAAATCAGCGATGTTCCCCCTTCGCGTAGGACTTATCCCAAAATCGCCAAATGGCTATCTACTGCCGTCAAGCCCGATTGCATTGCCGAAGCAGGCTGTGATGCACCTGCGCAATGGCCACGCCCAACGCCTCAACCGAAACGCCCAACGCCTCGGCATCCCGCCGTTCACATACACCCTCCAAGGCCTCGCAGCAAACCACCAGCCCCTCGGCCTTAACCATGCGCGCGCCGCCTTTTACCCGATGGGCCAAGTCATGCAGCTTGGCAAAGCTCACCGGGTTTTGCAGGGTCGGCAACAACGCGCCGTCCTCTTCCAGGCTGGCGAGCAAGGGCACCAGCAATTCGTCGAGCGCGGCCGTGTCCTCCCCGGTCAGCGCAATCAGCAGGCTTAAATCAATGACCGATTCAGCGGTGGCCGTGGCGGTCGTGCGCGATGCCAAGGCCAAGCGCAAGTCCTCAAGCCCGGTCGGTTTGAACAGACAGCCATCCATGCCCGCCTGGCGGCAGCGCTCAGCCTCCTCTGACTGGGCGTTGGCGGTAAAGCCCAGCAACAGGCAAGGAATCAGGCCGCGCTTGCGCTCTTGCGCGCGAATATCACGCGCCAACGCATAACCGTCCTTGAGGGGCATATTGCAATCGGTGATCACCCCATCAAACTGCCCGGCCTGCCACAGGGCAAGCCCTTGAATGCCGTCCTGCGCCGTGACGATGCGATGCCCCAGGAAACTCAATTGCCGCTCCAGCAACAGGCGGTTGGCGGGGTAGTCATCGACCACCAGGATGCTTAACGCACGAGCCGGCGGAAGAGACGGAACGGTCATGGCCGCCGGCGTTGCCGTGGTCAGCGCCAATGCCAACATCAGATCCACCCGCGTGCCCTTGCCCAGCACGCTGCTCAGGTGCAACTGGCCACCCATCATCTCGCACAGGTTGCGACTGATCACCAAACCAAGGCCTGAGCCGCTGCGCGCCGATTGTTCATTGTTGCTGCCCTGGATAAACGGATTGAACAAACGCTGCTGATCTTCAGCGCTTATGCCCATCCCGGTGTCTTCCACCCAGACCCGCAGGCTCAGATGGTCGTCGGACAATGCCGGTACGCCCTGGGCGCGCAGGCGTATCTGGCCGGTGGCGGTGAACTTGATCGCATTACCCAGCACATTGAAAATCACTTGTTTAAAGCGCAGCGGGTCGATCAACACCAGGCGGTCGATCAAGGGGTCCAATTCCACTTGCAGGACCAGCCCCTTGTCCCGCGCCAGCCCCTCGAACACTCGCGCCACCGAGGCCAGCAGCTCATGCACATTGGCCGCCTCCAGGCTCAGGGACAAGTGGCCGGATTCGATCCGCGCAATGTCGAGAATATCGCCGATCAACTCCAGCATGCTCCGGGACGCCACCGACGCCACCTCCAGCGCATCGCGGTCTGCGCGCCCTTGCTCGGCATTTTTCAGGGCCAGCTCAATCATGCCGATCACCGCGTTCATGGGCGTGCGGATCTCGTGGCTCATGGTCGCCAGGAAGGTCGTCTTGGCACGGTTTGCGGCGTCGGCCTCCTCCTTGGCCTCCTGCAACTGGCCCAACAAGCGCTGGCGCTCACTCACGTCCACCCAGCCGGCGATCATGCCCACCACTTTCTCGTCGCCATCGCGGTACGGCAACATCCACTGATAAATAGTCAGCACATCGCCATTAGGCACTTTGAGAATGCGGTCATGAATCTGCGGCTCGCCCTGTTCCATCAGACGCAAGTAGTCGGCATGGAACGACCGGGCCTGGGGCGGGTTGCCGGTATCGGTTTGCACCACGGTCTTGCCGATGACGTCTTCTAACTTGAAACCAAAGACGTCCAGGTAAGCGTTGTTGCAAGCCATCAATCGGCCCAGGCGATCACGCACGTAAATCGGGTGGGGCGTGCCGTCGATCAGCACGCTCATAAAGCGCATCTGGTCGCTCAAGGCCCGTTCGGCCTGGGCGCGCTTGCGGATCAGGTTACGCAGGTAAAGCACCCAGCCCAGGGTGATCAGCAGCAACAGTGCGGCCAAGCCAAAGCCCTGGATAATAACGTTGCGGTGACGCGTCCAGTAGCTGTCCTCGATGAGGATCTCGCTGCGCCAATGGTTGGTCAGTTCGTCCATCTCTTCGGGCGTTATGCTCAACAGTGCTTTGTCGAGGATCGAGTACAACTCCAATTGGCCGCGGTTGACACCAAACGCAATCCGCGCAGGCTCCGTACCCACCGTGCTGGTGATGCGCAGGCGGTCCCGATAGTTACGCGTAATCATGTAGCGTGCGCTGATCAGCGACAACAGCGCGGCCTCGGCCCGCCCTTTGGCAACCGACTCCAGGGCCTGCTCAGGATTCTCGACGTCGACAAACCCGATGTCTGGATAATCCCGGGCGATCTGCGCGGCAAGGCTATTGCTGCGAATGAGCGAAAGCCGTTTGCCAGCCATGTCTTCCAGGGTGATCAGGCGGTCATTGTCGGCACGCACCACCAGAACGTAGGGGTTGGACAGGTAAGGCCGGGTAAAGCGCATCTTGTCGGCACGCTCGACGCTCGGCGTGATCGCCGCCACCATATCTACCCGGCCGGCGTCCACATCATCCAGTTGCCGAGGCAGTGAACTGCCGCGTACCACCTCGAACTTCAACCCGGTGCGCAAGCTGATCTGCGACAGTACTTCGGCGCTCAGCCCTTCGAATTGCTCTTGTTCATTGAAGTACGACAGCGGTACCAATTTATCGAGCACAGCCACCCTCACCCAGGGGTGCTTCTCCAGCCAGCGCTGTTCGCTGTTACTCAAGCGCAGCCGCCCGGCCTCCAGGAAACCACTGCTGCCGGCGCTCCAGCGACGCAGGATTTCCATCTGTTGGTTGACCGGCACCACCGCCAGTGCGGCATTGAAAATATTCAACAGACGCGCATCGCCCTTGGCGAACGCGAAACCGAAGGGGTTGACCTCCAGCGCGGAAAAATCCGCCATGCGCACGTTGTTCAAATAGTTCTTGTTGATCAGGTAGCGAGTGCTGATGGCGTCGCCCAGGTAGACATCCGCCTGGCCGAATGCAACGGAGCCGATGGCTTCGAAGGTCGAGCCAAACAACTGCAACCGCGCTTTGGGATAAAACGCCTGGACAGTATTGGGCTGCATGTAGTGGTAGAGCATCGCAACGCGCTTGCCCGAAAGATCAGCTTTCAGCGCGTGATTTTCGCCGGCGCGGGTCACTAAGACGGGCTGATCGTTGGCGTAGGAGCGCGACAGCAGCAATTGCGGATCGGCTGCCTCATAACCGTTGGACGACCCCACGAAATCCACGGCACCGGTCTTGAGGGCTTCGATGACTTCGTCACGGGTATCGTATCGGCGCACCTCAATCGTGACATTCAGCGCCTGCCCGATCAGCGCGGCGTAATCGGCGGTAATGCCTTCCAGCTCGTTGCTGTTGCTCAGGTCAAAGGGCGCATAATCGGGCGCCGACACGCCCATCGACAGCGTGCGGCGCTGGCGTAGCCAACGCCAGTCAGCTTCGTCCAGCGTCAATGAAGGGTTTGCCAGGGTGGAATGCCCCAGCAGGCGCAGGCTCTGTGGTTCATCAAGGGCCACCGCCGCACCGGGCAACAGCCCCAGCAGCACGATGGCCATGCATTTCAGCCGCCGCGAAGTGGCCATTTCAGATCAAATGATTACGCTGGGCAAACTTGGACAGGTGTACCACCGACGACATGCGTAACTTCTCCTTAAGCCGCGTCTTGTAGGTACTGATGGTCTTGTGGCTCAACAGCATGTCCTCGGCGATATCCTTGTTACCCAGGCCCAAAGCCAGTTTTTGCAGCACAGTCAATTCGCGGTCGGACAACGCGTCCACCAACTCCTGCTCGGTAGATTGCAGATCATCGCGGCGCACCGAACTGGTAGGCAGGCTGGGGAAGCAACTGTAGCCGGAGCGGATCGCCCGGATTGCCTTTTGCAACTCATCGAGCTCTCCAGTCTTGGCGACAAACCCCATCGCTCCGGCGCGCATGCAGCGGGTGGAAAAAAACACCGCCAAGTACGAGGTCAGCACCAGGATCTTACAGGGCAGTTCCAGCGCCTTGATCCGACTGATCACCTCCAACCCGCCAAGCTTGGGCATTGCCAGGTCGAGGATGACCAGATCCGGCCGCTCTTCGCGTGCAACCTGCATGGCGTCGGCACCGTTACCCGCCTCGAAAATCGTATCGAAGCCTTCCTGCTTCAACAGATGCTTCACGGTGGCGCGTATAAAAGGATGATCGTCCACAATTAAAGCTTTATTGCTCATAAGACTCCCCTAGGAAGATCAGTACGCTTACATATCACGCGAGGCCCAACTACCTGTGAAAAGTAACAGTTCCGATAAACGGCACTGATTACGCTGCGCAACGCCTCAGGCAGTAAAAGCCCCTCATCTTGAAATCACAGTCACCACGTAACGCCGCACCTTGACTGCTGAGCAGGCGCAAGCGCGCAAACCTTAACAACGGCATGCCGTTTTGGATGAAGGGATAGTCTCGCGTAGTAGTAGGACTTTTCCTCGGCACAGTCAGCCTGCGCCCAGGCAGCTATTCGGTGGTACTGGGGCTCCAGAAGGCCTGTACCACCAAGGTTGATCTGGAGATCCGCGCCACCAGCGCATCCAGCTCGTCACCATCTACTGAGGTCACCGCCAATGTGGCTTCGATCTCCACTTCCTCGGTACCGAAGGGCCGCACATCGACATCGCTGGCCGGGTAGTTACAACGCGCCAACTCGGCTTCCAGCAATGCCAACACTGCGGTTTGCTGGGTCCGTCGCGCAATCACATAGAGGATGTTGGTGACCTCCGCCGACACCACATCCAGCGGTTGGCGGTTGATGTTATTGACGATGGGCCGCAGCAGGGTGTTGGCCGCCAGCACAAACAGCGTGCCCAGCAGCGCTTCAAGCACCAGATCGGCACCGGCGCATGCCCCTACCGCCGCCGACGCCCAGAGCGTGGCGGCGGTGTTGAGCCCGCGCACATTGCCTTCTTCACGCATGATCACGCCGGCCCCCAGAAAACCGATGCCCGACACCACGTAGGCGACCACGCGCACCGCGCCTTCCGCGCCACCGAGGCGGCTGGCCATGTCGACAAAAATCGCCGCGCCCACCGCCACCAGCACATTGGTGCGCAAGCCCGCCGTGCGCTGGCGGTACTGGCGTTCGAACCCGATCAGCCCGCCAAGGATAAACGCGGCGGTCAGGCTGACCAGGGTGTCGATGAGGGAGTCAAGGTTGATGTTGTTGATTGCTTGCATAAGCACTTTCCCTGTATGCCGCCGCCGACCCCTGCGGGGGCCGGGGGCATTTGAGCTGAGGTTGTTACTGCCAGCCGAATGTGCGGATGTAGTAGCCCTTCACGGCCTGGGTAAGCGCCATGTACGCCAGCAAAATCACCGGCAGGAACACGAAGTACAGCGACGGCAACGCCTGCAGTTTGAAGTAATGCGCCAGCGGCCCCATCGGCAGGAAAATCCCTACGACCATGATCACGCCGGTCATCACCATCAACGGCATCGCCGCACGGCTTTGCAGGAACGGGATTTTCGGGGTACGGATCATGTGCACGATCAGCGTCTGGGTCAGCAGCCCCACCACGAACCAGCCCGACTGGAACAGCGTCTGATGGTCTGGTGTGTTGGCATCGAACACGTACCACATGAGTGCGAACGTGGTGATGTCAAAGATCGAACTGATCGGCCCGAAAAACAGCATGAAACGGCCCACATCCCCAGGCTGCCAGCGTTGCGGCTTGGCCAGCATTTCGTCGTCGACGTTATCGAACGGAATCGCGATCTGGGAAATGTCATACAACAGGTTTTGCACCAGCAGGTGCATCGGCAGCATCGGCAAAAACGGGATAAACGCACTGGCCACCAACACCGAGAACACGTTGCCGAAGTTGGAACTGGCGGTCATCTTGATGTACTTGAGCATATTGGCGAAGGTGCGCCGGCCTTCCAGCACGCCCTCTTCCAGGATCATCAGGCTCTTTTCCAGCAGGATGATGTCGGCCGCCTCCTTGGCGATGTCCACCGCGCTGTCCACCGAAATACCGATATCGGCTGTGCGCAATGCCGGCGCATCGTTGATCCCGTCGCCCATAAAGCCCACCACATGCCCGTTGGCCTTGAGCAGGCGCACGATGCGTTCCTTGTGGCTGGGCGTCAATTTGGCGAACACATTGGTGACTTCAACGGCTTCTGCCAGTTCGGCGTCGGTCATGTCTTCGATGTCGTTGCCCATCAGCAGGCCCTGTTGCTCCAGGCCCACTTCGCGGCAGATCTTGGCGGTGACCAGCTCGTTGTCGCCGGTCAAGACCTTGACCGACACACCGTGGGCCTTGAGCGCCTTGAGTGCCGGCGCAGTGCTCTCCTTGGGTGGGTCGAGAAACGCCACGTAGCCAATCAATGTCAGGTTGTTTTCATCTGCCAGGCTGTAGGTGTCACGCCCCGGTGCCATCGGTTGCGCGGCCACGGCCACCACGCGCAGGCCTTCTTCGTTGAACGCCGCAGTCACTTGGCGAATGCGCGCCAGCAGTTCATCGGTGAGCGCCTCGCTGGTGTCGCCATGGCGCACGGTGTTGCACACCGACAGGATCTCTTCCACTGCGCCTTTGCAGATCAACAGGTGCGGCAAGCCTTGCTCGGCCACCACCACCGACATGCGCCGACGGTTGAAATCAAACGGGATCTCATCGACCTTGTGGAACGCCGTGCCCACCTTCAGCTCGCGATGCACCTCCACATGCTCCAGCACCGCCACGTCCAGCAGGTTCTTCAGGCCGGTCTGGTAGTAGCTGTTGAGGTAGGCCATTTCCAATACGTCGTCGGACTCTTCGCCCCACACATCCACATGGCGCGCCAGGAAAATTTTGTCCTGGGTCAGGGTGCCGGTCTTGTCGGTGCAAAGTACATCCATCGCACCGAAGTTCTGGATCGCGTCCAGGCGCTTGACGATGACCTTCTTGCGCGACAGAAACACCGCGCCCTTGGCCAGCGTCGACGTGACAATCATCGGCAGCATTTCCGGAGTCAGGCCCACCGCAATCGACAGCGCGAACAGCAGCGCTTCGGTCCAGTCACCCTTGGTGAACCCATTGATGAACAACACCAGCGGCGCCATCACGAACATAAAGCGGATCAGCAACCAACTGACCTTGTTCACGCCATGCTGGAACGACGTGGTCGCACGGTCGGTGGCCGTCACGCGTTGGGCCAGCGCGCCGAAATAAGTGCTGTTGCCGGTGGTGAGGATCACCGCCGTGGCCGCGCCGGACACCACGTTGGTGCCCATGAACAGAATGTTCTCCAGGTCCAGCGGATTACGCGTGTGGGCGTCCTGTTGCTGGGCGAACTTCTCCACCGGCATGGATTCGCCGGTCATCGCCGCCTGGCTCACAAACAGATCCTTGGCACTGAGCACGCGGCAGTCGGCGGGGATCATGTCGCCGGCCGACAGCACGATGAGGTCGCCTGGCACCAATTGTTTGATCGGCAATTCTAGGCGCTTGGCTTCATCGCGGCGCAGCACCGTGGCCGTGTTGCTGACCATGGCTTTGAGCGCATCGGCGGCCTTGTTCGACTTGGCCTCCTGCCAGAAACGCAACAGCGTCGACAGCACCACCATGGAGAAAATCACCGTAGCGGCCTTCATATCTTCGGTCAGCCAGGAAATCACCGCCAGCAACGTCAGCAGCAGGTTGAACGGGTTTTTGTAGCAGTGCCACAGGTGCACCCACCATGGCAGCGGCTGCTCGTGCTCGACCTCATTGAGGCCATGTTGCGCGCGCAGGGTCTCGGCTTCCTGAGTGTTCAGGCCCTCGATATGGCTGCCCAAGGTACCGAGCAATTGCACGCTGCTGCTGTTGGCCGCGACCACCAGGGTTTGCGCCAGGGTCGGCGGAACTTCGCGGCTGACGCTGGCATCGGTGACGGTCTCGAGCATGGCCAGGCGACGGAAATGCCGGGCGATGTGCCGGGTCCGCAGGAAACCGGCAAAGAACTCTTTCAACAGGGTGAGGTTCATGGTGTAACTCCTGCGCGAGGAAAAAACCGTCGTGCAGGTACCGCCCCTCCGCACCGCGCCTGTTACACAGGCACAGCCGGCTTGGCCCGCCCACCCTAAAAGGCAGGCGCGTCCGTCGCATCCCGAGGTTACCCAGGTGCTGGTCAGCGTCGATGAGAGGGAATCAAACAGCTGCCAGGACAGGCCGCTGCCGAGATGCCGCTTCTCGCTTTTTTGGCGAGACAACGGCATCGGATGAATGCGCGTTACCTTGCCAAGCCTGTGCCGGTTACCGAAACCGGCCGACTACTGTCACTCGAACAAGTACCCACTGAGGGTCTCCGCTATTGATGAAAACGCGCGAAGCTTACGCCCCGACCTCAGGAGAGTAAACCGTAGGAAAGTGTCCGAATGGTGAATAAGAAGATTCTTCAGGATGGGTTCAGGAACCGGCTTCTGGACACGCAGAAGATCAAACGTGCGGGCTTGTCCCGCTCACCACAACAGCCATTCGCCACAGATTCTTCGCTCACCGGCAATGGTGCACAGACCTATGCCCCTAGGGTGTGCCTGGTCGATCCCGTTCAACCAACGCCAGGTAGTCCTCAACCTTCCCACCCGCCAACGCCTTGACCTGAATCGACACCCTGTTCACCTGCCGCCCCATCCTAACCCCGTCACGCATGCGCACTGGCACATACCCAAGCCTGGGCCAGAAGCGCTCGGCCCTGGTGTTACCCACCACCACCGTCAACCGCAGCCATTGGGCGCCGCTTTTTGCCGCCCAACGCTCAAGGTCCGCATGCAGCCGCTGCGCAAGGCCAGTGCCGTGCCGGCGCGACTCCACCAGCAACAACCCGATATGCCATACCCCCTGCGCGAGCAGATCCGCCGCGATATTCACCACGGCGACCAAACGATTGTCAGCGTCGCGATAGCCCAGCCAGTACATCCGGCTGCAATGCCAGCCCGCCGGTAACTGCCCCTGCAATTCGTCATGCGCTTCGGTCGGCGTGGCAGGTTCGCCGTTGACCGCGATGAAGTATGCCGGCGCCTGCTCGAAAAAAATGCTGTAGCTCGGCTGCGTCGCCGGCAGTCAGCTCATCCACCCGAAGCCCCTCAACAGAGCACGTGATATCCATATCTGGCGTCTCTCTCAATCATCCCGCGTCAGCACTTCCAGCAACTCGATTTCAAAATGCAGATTGCTGTTGGGCGTGATATGCGCGCCCATCGACCGCTCGCCATAGGCCAAATGCGCTGGCACGAACAACGTGCGCACCCCGCCGACCTGCATGCCCATCAAGCCCTGGTCCCAGCCTTTAATGACGCGCCCGGTGCCGATCACACATTGGAACGGCTTGCCACGCGCCCAGGACGAGTCGAACACCGTGCCGTCTTCCAGCCTCCCGGTGTATTGGGTGGTGATCAGCGCGCCTTTGACCACGGCTTTGCCGGTGCCCAGGCGGGTGTCAATGATCTGCAGTTCGTCGTGGCTCATGGGGTTCTCGTTGAAGGCGTAAAGGCTGGGGTTTTCCCAGAATCGGTGGGGTTTGGCAAGTACAGCGCACAAGAACGTCCGGCGCAGAGGCAACGGCCTGCCGGGTGCTTGCATAGCGCGATCAGGGGCAGTTTCTCTGCACTATCCTGAAGCACGGATGTCGTATTCCCATGCGCCCAACCCCAAGGAGAACCCATGACTCAGGATGTGCTCGCCAAAGAAACCAACCGCCGCCAACTGCAGCAGATCATTTCCGGGTTGTCCGACGGGGTGATTCTGGCGGAGGTTGACCAGACCATCCTCTGGGCCAACGAAGCCGCGTTGAACATGCATGGGGTGGGTGACGTGATGGGCCTGGGCGCCAGCGGGCAGCAATATGTCGAGCGTTTCGCCCTGCGCTATCGCAACAACCATCCCGTGCAACCGGACAATTACCCGCTGGCCCGCGCAGCGGCGGGTGACGAGTTCAGCGACGTGGTGGTGGAAGTCACCCCCACCGCCGACCCGGACAAAACCTGGGTGCATCGTCTGCGCAGCCTGGTGATCAATGATTCTCGCGGCGAGCCGGAGTTGCTGGTGCTGATCCTCAGCGACGCCACCGAATGGGCCAGCGCCGAGCAGCGTTTCGAGAAAACCTTCAACGCCAACCCGGCGCCCGCGGTGATCTGCCGCTTGAGCGACCTGCGTTATATCAAGGTGAATCAGGGCTTTCTGGAAATGACCGGCTACAACCGCGACCAGGTCATCGGCAAATCGGTCTATGAGCTGGACGTATTGGAACAGGCCGAGCGCAAGGACCTGGCCATCCAGCGCCTGGGCGAAGGCTCGACCATCCCGCAGATGCAGGCGGAACTCAGACTGCCCGAAGGCGGCAGCAAACTGGTGATCGTGGCCGGCCAGCCGTTGGACATGAACGAAGAAGACTGCATGCTGTTTTCATTCATGGACCTGGAGCCGCGCCGCAAGGCAGAGATTGCCCTGCGCCAGAGCGAGGAGCGCTTCGCCAAGTCGTTCCGCCTCACGCCGGTTCCCACCCTGGTGTGCAACGCCGCCAACCGCCAGGTGGTGGACGTCAACGAAGCGTTCATGAGCATCACCGGCTATATCAGCGAAGAACTGATCGGCAAATCCATCGAAGACATCGACTTTATCGACAACGCCGCAGTGGGTTCGCAGCTGTTCGCCACCCTGGAAAAAGCCGGCAACCTCGACGGCCAGGACCTCAAGGTGCGTAAGAAGGGCCATGAGGTGATCGACTGCGTGGTGTCGGCCGACACGGTGATCATCCAGGACGTACCGTGCTACCTGTTGGTGCTGATGAATATTACCGAGCGCAAACGCTCGGAACTGGAGCTGGTGGCGGCGATCGAGGAAGTGATGCAGGACGCCTCCTGGTTCAGCCAGACCCTGATCGAAAAACTGGCCAACGCCAAGAGCGTCAACAGCCCCAATGCGCCCAACGTCAGCTACACCGACCTCACTGCCCGTGAGCGTGACGTGCTGGGCCTGATCTGCGAGGGGCTGGCCGACAAGGAGATCGCCTCGCGCCTGAAACTGGCGCCCAACACCGTGCGTAACCATGTGGCCACGGTGTACTCGAAGCTGGGGGTGCACAGCCGTAGTGCAGCCATCGTATGGGCCCGGGAACGCGGGCTGTTTGCGGGGGAATTACGGTTAAAAAACCAGCGTTGACAGTGCAAATGCACTAGTAGGGCTAGTGCGAATTCGCCTTATGGTGCTTGCGGGCAATCAATAACCTTTAAAGCATGAACCTATGCTTTGAAGGAACCCGAATGTTTACCCTCGCCCAACTGCGAAATTGCATCGAAGAAGGTTTGTCGCCCCTGACCTGCGAATTTACGCTGTGCCGGGATGCGTCCTTGACCCTCAAGGTCTACGACGCCGAAACCGGCCGGGTGGACCTGGTGGTCACCGGGATCAGCACCAACCGGCTGCAGACGCCGCAGGAAGTGGAAAAGATGGTTGAAGAGTTGCGCTACGAACTGCACAGCAACAACGTAGGCAAACTCACGCTGGAGGATTGGCCTTCAACGACGCCCCGATGAAATAGAACACCCCACCGCCGATGATAAAGGCACCCAGCATGTAGAACATGGAGTGCGCCGGCAGGCTGGCCAATACCAGCCCACACAACACCGGCCCCAATGCCGCGCCAAGGTTGGACAGATTCTGCGCCCCGTAGTACATGCCCCGCAGGTGGTCCGGGGCGATTCGGTCGATAAACATGTACTCGGCCGGGAACACGATAATCTCCCCTACCGTGAACACCGCCATCGCCAGCACCCACCACAGCACGCTGGTGGACAACGCAAAACCAATCAACCCCAGCATGAACATGCTCAAGCCGACAATCAGCCACTGGCTCAGATAACGATGGGAGATACGCTTGCCGATCAGGTATTGCAGGGCGATCACCAGCACGGCGTTGGTGGTGAGCACGGCACTGATCACGGTGTAGGTGTATTCGGCGGTGGTGGTGGTCACCAGGTATTGCGACAGGTATGCCGTGAACTGTCCGAACACCACCGCACTGAGCAGGCCGCCGAGGGTGAAGCACACCAGACGGTGGTCCTTGAGCAGCACACCGCCCACCGCCAGGAATGACACCGGTTTTTGTGCGACATCCACACGGGTCAGCGTGCGGTCGCCCCAATGCCAGTACAGCAGGAAGAACCCCGCCCCCAACAGCGCCGACAGCATAAATGGCAAGCTGATATCCAGCTTGGCCACCATCGCCCCGAAAAACGGCCCTACCGCATAACCGATATTGGTCAGGGTGTATTTGATGGAAAACACTTCGCTGCGTGCGTCTTCAGGCAACAGGCTGGCAAACCCGGCCTTTACCGCGATGTCGATGACCGCGTAGGCCAGGTTGATCAGAATCAGGCAGCTATAAAACGCCCAGATGGTCTGCGCCAGCAGCGTGCCGATAAACCCCAGCACAAACAGCAGGCTCATGCCGAGCAGCAAACGATAGTTGTTGATGCGGTCAACAAGAAAACCACCATAGACACTCAACAACGAACCGACGATCAGCGAACTGCCGATCACCAGGCCGACCTGGCTGATATCCAAGGCAAAGTGACGGGTGAGGTAGATCACCAGGTACGGAAACGTGATCGCTTTGGCCAGCGTCAGCAGCAACGTGGCACACAGCAACAGGTTTACGGTGCGAGGGTAATTTCTAAGGGTGGCAAGCATCCTGCTCTCATTCTTCCAGAGGTAACGCGACCATAGAGGCCGGTTACCTTAACGCAAGAACAGCGAAAAAGGAGGTCACTTTTTAACAGGCGTGATCTCCAGAATGGTGCCGTTGGTGGTTTTGAGCAGCACGTATTTATCGCCCACGCGGGCCCACTGGCTTTCTTCTTCCGGCTGTTTGAGGCCGCGTTTTTTCCAGTCGCTGATGGCCGACTCCTTGCGCATCAGAATATCCGGAGCACGGTCGCCCTCTTTTAAATCACGGGCGTTGATGTTGGAAGGCTGCACGGTTTCCTGGGGAGTATCACCGGCCTGCACCACAAAGCTGGCGGTGGACAGGCTGGCAGCGACTAAAACGCAGGCAAGCAGGGATTTGGACGTCATGCGGTACTCCTTCAATGAATGGCGCGTACCCAGGTTCCGACCGCAGGCGCGCGCAATCATTCACCGAATGAAATCGGCCTGGTATCGCGCGCTATGTTTGTGCCACTCCAGATTCCCTGCCACCCATGCCTTAAGCCCCATGAGGTAGCGTTGCAGCAGCGGGGTTGCGTCCGTCAATAGCGCACGCTCAACTGCTTCGTATTGATGCATCACGTCGTCATGGATATCGGCAATCCTGTTGATCGCTTCCTGAAGGGAGCAGTGGTGTTGTGCCGCCAGCAGATACGGCAGTTTGAACGTGCCAACCTCGTTCAGGTGCTCCTTGTAGGCCGAGTACAAATCGTTGACCAAGGTAGTAGCAAGGGACGCCAGGGCCGTGACACGGTGCACCTGCGGTTGCGAATACAGATTGGCCGGGACTTCATAACCGCCGACGGGGTCGATCAAGACCAGGCACGGCCAGAAGCTGTTGATATGCCGACTGGCAAGGTACTCGGCGACAGTCGGCCGGGTGCCATACACACGCCA
Source organism: Pseudomonas sp. S3_A03 (assembly GCF_054668275.1). NCBI lineage: Bacteria > Pseudomonadati > Pseudomonadota > Gammaproteobacteria > Pseudomonadales > Pseudomonadaceae > Pseudomonas > Pseudomonas sp. S3_A03. The sequence goes on along the minus strand of NZ_CP162753.1, from coordinate 155,698 downwards.
GGCTCCCTCGGCGGCCATCGCTACAAACATTGCAATACTGATTTGGCGCACCCTGGCAACTTGGGACGGTGTGCAAAACTGGCTGACGCGCCGCATATACGCGCGCAGGCCAATCAGCACCGGATCGCAGTTGAGCTGAATGTCCAGTTGAGCATCAAAAGGCGCAGGCAGGTAAGCGGGGTCCATGGCGGCAATCGCAAACGATAAGCGCGGCGCGACTTGGCGGGGATCGCAGCCAAGTGAACGGTCGTCGCAATAATGGTCGTCGACGGCAAACAATGCCGCCAGGCATTGGCCCTGGAGCAGCAGCCGGTCGGGATCATCGGTATCCACATGGCACAACATGGCGTAGCGACCAAAATCCGAGGCGCGAATTTTGTCCCGTTTGCCGGGAAAAATACCGATATGTTCGATCCATTTCATAAGCCGCTCATTCACCTCCCGCCCCAATGCTTCGTCGATGCGGATGGGAGAGGGGCAATGAAGCGCCCGCACCGTAAAGGGCGGAATAACCGACGTTGGGTCAGCAGAACACTCGTTCATAGCAATATGCCTTTATCTTTGCGACTGGGCAGTACTGCTGACCCGACTGCGTGAAGGATGTGTATGAAAACTAGCGAATAACCTCTCGTTTCTCCATGGCGCGAATAGAACAATTGGCTCTATTAAGGTCAGCTCGAACAAACTGCGTGCGCCCGGCACGTCCGCCACCGTTCACCTGCTAACCTTGCGCCAGCCCTCTTCTCGAGTCTGACAATAATGAAAACCGCCCTGACCCGAACCAAACTCCTCGCCAGTTCCTTGGTGGTTATCGCCATACTCGGTGGCGCGACCTATTACCTGGTTGACCGTCACGTTGTCACAGGCTTGGTCAGCGGCCCCGACTACAGTGAAGAACAGCTCAATGAAGGGGCGGTGGACGACCTACATAGCCTGACACTGGAGCAAGCGAAAAAACGCCTGAACTACCTGGTGATGGATGCACGCGACAGCATCAACCAGATCGCAATGATCGAGAGCATGCGCCTGGAGATTTCGCCGGTAGCCGACACCGCCGCGTCGTCCGGCGAGAAAAAACAGCTGCGCTATGACGAGCCTTTCGTGCCCTTCCCCGCTGCCGAGCTGAAAACGGCGCTGGAAGCGCTCGCGCAGAAGATGCCTGTGTTCGAGCAGTTGTTCTTCGACAACCAGTCGGGGCTGAAACTGGATGTGGAGCCGATCCGCGAGGTGCTCAAGCGTGGCGCCCTGCCCGACCAGCGCGAGGAAGAACGTTATGCGGTACAAACCCTGTACTTTCGCGACGGGACGCAACAACACTTTGCCGCTGTTGGGGTCGACAACGCAGAGGAGCAGGACACGTCCAAAGTCGAACTCAAGGTCAATAAGCCGGTGGAGCGCGTCAGCGTCACTCTCACGTACCCGAGCTACCCCGGCGTCAAAAAAATCGTGCTGGACGCGAAACATCCGAAAGTCACCGGCGACGACGGTGAGGTCTACCAGTTGACTGCCCTGGCTGACGATCGCGCGTCCCTGCTGCTGGCCACCCCCAAGAACAAGAGCTACGTGATCGAGGGTCTCAGCGCCGACGGCAAGACGCTCTACAGCGGCGGTAACAGCAGCAACTCCTACCTACCGCCGAGCAAAAGGCCAACCTGCGCGCGTACTATGACGAACTGCTGCGCATGCAGGACAATTTCTCGCGCTATACCACCAGCGCCGCGCTGCAGGAACACCTGGAGCAATTCGTCAAAGGCCTGCCGGATAGCGCCGGCGCCCTGACCAACGTGCACGCCACCTACCAGTTCGAAGACACCCCGGCGAGCATCGTCATCTACCTGCTGGACCCCGCCCAACCGCAAACCCTGGCGCTGGAGATGCACAACAGCGTGCCGGCCCAGGCTCGCTATATCGCTTACGACAACGCCACGCAAAAAAGCGGCTTTATCGACAACCACGGGCAATGGGTGGTCAAGCCGCGCTTTGAGCGCATCGAGTACAGCCCGATGCCTGGTGTGTTCAACATGCAGGTGGGCCGCACACCGCAGAAAGATGGCTGGAGCCAGTTGCTGTTCAAATACTTTGCGTTCGTGCCCGGCGGGCATACGTTGAAGGAATTGCCGTTCGAGATTATCGAGAAACCTATCAACGCGGACCTGATGATCGTCGAACGCGAAACCAACGGCCCTTATGGCGTGTACGACGTGAAGAAACAGCAGGTGGTGGTGCCGATGAAATACGTCAATGTCGAGGTAGTCGGCGACCTGTTCATTGGCCGGCCCGGGCTGAAGACCTACGGGGGCGATTCGTCCTACGGCGTGTGGAACCTGGCCGGCAAGGAACTGCTGGCGCCGCGGTTCTCCAACATCGAAGTCATCGGTGACTTCCTCTACAGCACCTCCGATGACGGTCGCCAGAAAGACATCTACACCCTGCAACTGCAAAAGCTCAACCCACCCGGCAGCACGGCCATCGGGGCGTTTATCCAAGGCCAGCCGCAACTGCTGCAAGACCGCAAGAGCGGGAAGTACCGCTTCATCAACCCAGAAGGCAAAAGCGTGCCCATCAGCCTGCCCTATGACGAAGTCGAACCGTTCTCCAACGGCATGGCCGTGGTCAAAAAGGGTGAACACTACGGCGCGCTCGATCTCACCGGCAAGCTGCGCGTGCCCCTCAAATACACCCGACTCAACCCCTTCCAGAAAAACCTCGCCTCGGCGGAAATGGATGGTTTCAGGGGCCTGGTACTGATCGACAAAAACAACACCCTGGTGAAAAAGCTTGGCTCGTACACCACCTACAGCCTACCCACCAACAGCAACGACGCGACTTACAGCATCTGGGACGCGAAAAACGAAAACCGGGTGAATGTCTTCAATGCCGACGGGGAGCAGGTGGACAGCTACGAACGCGAGTAACCACCGCTGCGGTGAGGGAGCAAGCTCCCTCGCCACCCGGAGTCAACGACCTGGCTCGCCATTGCCAGCATGAAATTAATCCTGTATTTTTTCATGAAATTTTTAGACATAAATTTCATGACACCACAAGAAGAACTCGCTACCCTCGCGGCCTTGATCCACGATCTGCGCAAGCACAAGAAGCTGACCCTGGCCCAACTTGCCGAAAAAATCGAACGTTCGGTGGGCTTTGTGTCCCAGGTCGAACGTGGCCTGTCGCGCCCCACCGTGGCCGATCTCACCGCCATCAGCCACGCCCTTGATGTGCCCACCACGTATTTCTACAGCCAGCCCAAACCCAAGGCGGTCGACTGGATCACCCGCCCCAACGAGCGGCGCACGCTGTATTACGCCAACGGCATCACCGACATCCTGGTCTCCCCCAGCATGAACGGTGCCTTTTCCATGCTCGACAGCCTGCTGGCACCCGGCGCCAACAGCGGTGAACAGCCCATGAGCGACCGCGCCGAGCAAGCCGGTTTTGTGCTGGAGGGCGAGTTGACGCTGTGGGTGGAGGATGAGGCCGATGCGGTCACCCTCGGCCCTGGCGACAGTTTTCACCTGGCCAGTTTTGCGCATTGCCGCTATGCCAACCTGACCGACCTGCCCGCCCGCGTGCTGTGGGTCTACAACTAGGAGCAACACCCGTGAAAAGCCATTCCCCCGCGTTGCTCGCCGAAGTACGGACCTTTCGCCAGCAGCATCCCGACGTGCGTTATGTCGACCTGATCGCCCTGGATATACCCGGACACTTCTACGGCAAGCGTTACCCCATCGAGATGCTGGAAAAGGTCGCCGCCGGCAGCCCGTTGAAACTGCCGCAGAACGCAGTGCTGCTCGGGGCTCAGGGTGGCTTGTTCAACATCGGCGATTACTGCTTCAACGACGGTGACCCCGACGCCAACCGCCGCCTGGTGCCGGGAACGCTCAAGCCAGTGAGCTGGGAATCGCAACCCTTGGGGCAAATGTTGATCACCTCCGACGGCACCGAAGCGCCTATCGAATTCGAACCTCGGGAAGTGCTGGCCAAGGTGCTCGAGCGCCTGCGCCACAAAGGTATTCATCCGGTGGTCGCGTTTGAGCTGGAGTTCTACCTGTTCGACAAAAAACTCGACCACGGCCTGCCGCAGTTCGCCCGCGACCCACTGAGCGACGATGCCGATGACCAGCCCAACCTGCATATCGAACGGCTGTCGCGTTTCAGCGAGGTGCTCGATGACATGGCGCAGACAGCCAGGGACCAGGGCATCGACATCACGGTGATCACCGCCGAACTCGGCCCGGGCCAGTTCGAGATCAACTTCGGCCACCAGGACGACAGCCTGCGCGCCGCCGACTGGGCCGCACTGTTCTGCCGCAGCACCCGTGGCGTGGCGCTCAAGCAGGGTTACCGAGCCAGTTTCATGGCCAAGCCGTACCTGCAATTTCCGGGCAGTGGCATGCACGTGCATGTGAGTCTCTATGACGGTGCGGGCAATAACCTGCTGGCGGCCCACCAACAGCAACCGCTGCGCCATGCCGTGGCCGGATGCCTGGAATTGCTGCCGCACTGCATGCCGATCTTCGCGCCCAACCACAACGCCTTCCGCCGCCTGGGCGGCACCGTGAACGCCGCCACCCGCGCCTGCTGGGGGTTTGAAGACCGTGATGCGTGCGTTCGCATCCCCGAGTCCGACCCGCGTAACTTGCGTATCGAACATCGCCTGGCCAGTGCCGACGCGAACCCGTACCTGGTGCTGGCGGCGATCCTTGTTGGCCTGGAACATGGCCTTGAAGCCAGGCAGGAACCCATCGCGCCCCTGAACGAGGACCGCACCAGCGGCGCCGACTTCCCCGTGGAAATGCTCGACGCCGTGCGCGCCATGCAACATCAACCTGTGTTGCGCGATAAGCTTGGCGCCGAATTTGTCGACGTGTACTGCGAGAACAAACGCCAGGATCACCTGGCCTTTCAACAAGAAATCAATGCGCGCGAATACCGCTGGTTTCTCTGACGATGGCACTCCCATGACCGCCCACAGCGCCCCGGCTCTCAAGGAAGTCGTTAACGGCGTGCCACTTTCCCAGCCGGTTTTATCGGTCAGGCCTCGCCCAGCAACAGCTTTTGCTCGCGCGCGCACAACTCCACCACGTAATCCCACAACACGCGCAGGCGCACCGACTTGTGCAGCTCCCGGCGCGAACTGATCCAGTAGCTGCGCTGGATGCCCTCCTCGGGCAGCAATGCCACCAGGTCCGGGTCGCCGGCGGCCATGAAGCAGGGCAGCACCGCGATGCCCAACCCCGAGCGTGCCGCCTGTTGCTGGGCGATGACGCTGGTGCTGTGGAACACCACTTTGGGGTTCCGGCAGAAACTGCTGAGGAACTTCAATTCCTGGCTGAAGAGCAGGTCGTCCACATAATCAATCCACGAATGAGCCGCGAGATCTTCGCGCTTTTCAATCGGCGGATTGCGCTCCAGGTAGGCACGGCTGGCGTAAAGGGAGAGGCGGTAATCGGTAAGCTTGCGCGTGACCAGTTGATCGACGCTGGGGCGTTCGAGGTGGATGCTGATTTCCGCTTCGCGGTTGAGGATGCTCACAAAGCGCGGCACCGCCACCAGCTCCACTTCCAACCCCGGGTAGCGTTCGAACAGCCCACTCATGCGCCCGGCCAGAAACATCACACCCAGGCCTTCGGCCACGCCGAGGCGGATCTTGCCCAAGGGCGCGGCGCAATGGGTGAGTTCGTCTTCGGCCAACAGCGCGACGTTTTCCATGGCTTCGGCGTGTTTGAGCAGGGCTTCGCCGGAGGGGGTCAATTCGTAGCCTTGGGCGTGCTGCACGAACAACGCCGTGCCGAGGCTTTTTTCAATGGCCTCGATATGCCGCGCCACGGTGGCATGGGTGGTCTTCAAACGTTGCGCGGCGGTGAGCAGGCGGCCGCTGCGCTGCAACTCAAGAAAGAACCGCAGGTCATTCCAGTCGAACATGTCGCCTCCATTCCATCAGCCTGGGCAGCGCTGTTTAAAAACGCACAGCAGCTGGGTAAAAACTAACATTTTTAAGACGAAAACTAACAACTAGGATGGGGCCAATAAGAAAAACAAGCGAGACTCAGATGCCCATTGCAGCTGCTGAATATGATTACGTGGTAGTAGGCGCCGGCCCCGCAGGCTGCCTGCTGGCCAATCGACTGTCCGCCAACCCCGCCCACCGCGTGCTGCTGCTCGAAGCCGGTGGTCGCGACAATTACCCCTGGATCCATATCCCCGTCGGCTACCTGTTCTGCATCGGTAACCCGCGCACCGACTGGTGCTTCAAGACCGAAGCCCAGGAAGGCCTGCAAGGGCGTGCGCTGAGTTACCCACGGGGCAAAGTGCTGGGCGGCTGCTCGTCCATCAACGGCATGATTTATATGCGCGGCCAGGCCCGGGACTACGACGGCTGGGCGGCCGAAGGCAACTCCGGCTGGGCCTGGAAAGACGTGTTGCCGCTGTTCAAGCAAAGCGAAAACCACTTTGCCGGCAGCTCGGAGTTCCACAGCGACGGCGGTGAATGGCGGGTCGAGCAACAGCGATTATCGTGGCCGATCCTTGATGCCTTCCGTGAAGCGGCGGCGCAGAGCGGTATCGCGCCTATCAATGACTTCAACCAGGGCGACAACGAGGGCTGCGGCTACTTCCAGGTCAACCAGAAAGCCGGGGTGCGCTGGAACGCGGCAAGGCGTTTCTCAAGCCGATCCGCCAACGGCCCAACCTCACCGTGCTGACTGGCGTGGAAGTAGACCGCGTACTGCTGGAAAACGGCCGCGCCTCAGCCGTGGTCGGGCGCCAGCGAGGCCAGCAGGTGCAGTGGAAGGCGCGCAAGGAAATCGTACTCTGCGCCGGCGCCGTCGGTTCGCCAGGCATTCTGCAACGCTCGGGCATCGGCCCCGCCGGCGTGCTCAAGCCGCTGGGCATCGAGGTGCTGCACGACCTGCCCGGCGTCGGCGGTAACCTGCAGGACCACCTGCAACTGCGGCTGATCTACAAGCTGGAAAACGCCCGCACCCTGAACCAGATCGCCGGCTCCGTATGGGGCAAGATGGGCATGGGCCTGCGCTACCTGTATGACCGCAGCGGCCCGCTGTCGATGGCGCCCAGCCAGCTCGGTGCATTTGCCCGTTCCGGCCCGGAGCAGACCTCGGCCAACCTTGAATACCATGTGCAACCCCTGTCCCTGGAGCGTTTTGGCGAGCCGTTGCACGGGTTCCCGGCGTTCACCGCCTCGGTGTGTGACCTGCGCCCGCAGAGCCGTGGACGTATCGATATCCGTTCGGCCAACCCGGCGGATGCGCCGCTGATCCGGCCCAACTACCTCAGCCATCCCGAAGACCTGCGCGTGGCCGCCGATGCGATTCGCCTGACCCGACGCATCGTCGCCGCCCCGGCCCTGGGCCAGTTCAACCCGGTCGAATATCTACCGGGCGATTCACCGCAGACCGAAGCCCAACTGCACGAAGCCGCGGCGCGTATCGGCACGACAATCTTTCACCCGGTGGGCACCTGCCGCATGGGCAGCGACAAAGACGCGGTGGTCGATGCGCAATTGCGCGTGCATGGCATACCCGGCCTGCGCATCGCCGATGCCTCGATCATGCCGCGTATCACCTCCGGCAACACCTGTTCACCGACGCTGATGATCGCGGAGAAAGCCGCGCAACTGATCCTTTCGCCGCCTACAAGGAGCCTCGCCCCGGAGAAAGAACTGATTCATGCAATCTGAATAGCGGCGCCGTACCCGGCGCCGACAGTGGAACAACAATAAATAATCACTGTGAGGGCTACCCGATGTCAGAACACGCTCAAACCCTGGGCTCGACGCGCGACGCGAGCACCAGCAACGACTCCAAGAAAGTCATCTTCGCCTCGTCCCTGGGGACGGTGTTCGAGTGGTATGACTTTTCCTCTACGGCGCCCTGGCGGCGGTGATCAGCAAGCAATTCTTCGCCGGGGTCAACGACACCACGGCGTTTATCTTTGCCTTGATGGCCTTTGCGGCCGGCTTTGTGGTGCGCCCATTCGGCGCGTTGGTGTTCGGCCGCCTGGGCGACATGATCGGGCGCAAGTACACCTTCCTCGTCACCATCATCCTGATGGGCGTGGCGACCTTCTGTGTCGGACTGTTGCTCAATTACGCGAGCATCGGCATCGCAGCCCCGATCATCCTGATCGTGCTGCGCATGCTGCAAGGCCTGGCGCTGGGCGGCGAGTACGGCGGCGCGGCCACCTATGTGGCGGAACACGCGCCGGCCGGCAAGCGCGGCTTGCACACCAGCTGGATTCAATCCACCGCGACCATCGGCCTGCTGCTGTCGCTGCTGGTGGTGCTGGCCTGCCGTTACTTCACCGGTGACCAGTTCGAGGTGTGGGGCTGGCGGATTCCGTTCCTGTTCTCCATCGTGCTGCTGGGCATTTCCACCTGGATCCGCATGAGCCTGCATGAGTCGCCTGCGTTCCTGAAAATGAAAGAGGAAGGCAAGGCCAGCAAGGCGCCGATCCGTGAGTCGTTCGGCAAATGGGAAAACCTCAAGGTGGTGCTGATCGCGCTGTTCAGCATCAACGGCGGGCAAGCCGTGACCTTCTACGCGGCGCAGTTTTATGTGCTGTTCTTCCTCACGCAGTTCCTGAAGATGGACCCGGCGCTGGCCAACATGCTGCTGATCATCAGCGTGGTGATTGGTGCACCGTTCTTCATCTTGTTTGGCTGGCTGTCGGACAAAGTCGGGCGCAAGCCGGTGCTGATGCTCGGCCTGCTGCTGGCGACCGTGCTGTACTTCCCGATCTTCAAAAGCCTGGCGCACTACACCAACCCGGCGATGGACCAGGCCAGCCGCCAGGCGCCGATCACCGTGCTCGCCGACCCCGCCACCTGCACCTTCCAGTTCGACCCGGTGGGCAAGGCGCGTTTTGACAGCCCATGCGACAAGGTCAAGACCTTCCTGGTCAAACAAGGCCTGCCGTACAGCAGCGTCGCCGCACCTGCCGGCAGCCCGGTGCAGGTGAGCATCGGTGAGGTGCGCATCGACGGCTTTGACGAACAAGCCCTGCGTGGCGCCGTGACCCTGGCCGGCTACCCGAGTTCGGCGGATGTGGCGCAGGTCAACAAAGTGATGGTGGTGGTGCTGATCGTCGCACTGATCCTGATTGCGGCCATGTGCTACGGCCCGCTCGCGGCGTTGATGGTGGAGCTGTTCCCGACGCGTATCCGCTACACCTCGATGTCGCTGCCCTACCACATCGGTAACGGCTGGTTTGGCGGGTTCCTGCCGACCGTGTCGTTTGCGCTGGTGGTGTACACCGGGGATATCTTCTACGGCTTGTGGTACCCGGTGGTGATTACCGGGGTGAGCCTGATTGTGGGGTTGTTCTGCCTCAAAGAAACCCGGCATGTGGATATCGATAAGAACTGATTTGCCACACCGCGACCTCTGTGGGAGGGGAGCAAGCCCCCTCTCACATTAAAGTTCAACCAGCCACACACATTGCTGTACATCCATACAGATAATAGTTGCCGAATCGGCCTTGACTGCGCATCCTGCACAGCATCAACCCGATCTGATGTGACGACCATGCGGCTGTACCTCTGTGAAAAACCCTCCCAGGCCAAGGACATAGCGGCCGTGCTCGGTGCCAGCCGACGCGGCGACGGCTGCTGGCTGGGCAATGGGGTCACCGTCACCTGGTGCATCGGCCACCTGCTGGAAACCGCCCCGCCCGATGCCTACGACGCCAAGTACAAACGCTGGGTGCTGGCCGACCTGCCGATCGTCCCGGAAAAATGGAAAATGCAGGTCAAGCCCAAGACCGCCAGCCAGTTCAAGGCCGTCAAGCGCTTGCTGGGGGAGGCCCAGGAACTGGTGATCGCCACGGACGCCGACCGCGAGGGCGAGATGATCGCCCGCGAGCTGGTGGAGCACTGCCGCTATCGCGGGCCGATTCAGCGCCTGTGGCTGTCGGCGCTGGACGATGCCTCCATTCGCAAGGCCCTGGCGGCGCTCAAGCCCGGCGCGCAAACGTTCAGCCTGTATCACTCGGCCCTGGGCCGCTCGCGCGCCGACTGGCTGATCGGCATGAACATGAGTCGCTTGTTTACCCTGCTTGGGCGTCAGTCCGGCTATCAGGGCGTGTTGCCGGTGGGCCGGGTGCAAACGCCGACCTTACGCCTGGTGGTGGACCGCGACCGCAGCATCGCCGATTTCGTACCGGTGGCTTACTGGGCCATCGATGTGGACCTGCGCCACGCGCGCATGACCTTCACCGCGCAATGGCGCGCAGCCGAGGACGCCTGCGACGATCAAGGTCGCTGCCTCAACCCGCGACTGGCCCGCGAAGCCGCCGATGCAATGAGCAATGCCGCCAGCGCCCGGCTGCTGAAACTGCGCACCGAACGCATGCGTGAAGTGGCGCCCCTGCCCTTCGACCTGGGCACGCTGCAAGAGATCTGCTCCAAGAAGCTCGGCCTTGGCGCCCAGGAAACCCTGGACATCGCCCAGTCCCTCTATGAAACCCACAAGGTCATCACCTACCCGCGCAGTGACTGCGGCTACCTGCCCGTAAGCCAGCACAGCGAAGCGTCGAAGATCCTCGCCGCACTGGGCCGCGCCGATACGGCGGTGGCCGAACTCATGCCGCATGTCGATCCCCAGCGCCGCTCACGAGCCTGGAACGACGCCAAGGTCAGCGCCCACCACGGCATCATCCCCACCGGGGCCGGCAAGGAGGTGGGGGCAACTCAGTGGCAAGCATCGCGCGGTATACACGCTGATTCGCGCGCGGTACCTGGCGCAGTTCCTGCCCAACCATGAGTACGATCGCACCCAGGCGGATTTCGACTGTGCCGGGTTTGCGTTGCGAGCGGTGGGCAAGGTGGTGATCGAACCGGGCTGGAAGCGCGCCTTGCCCGAGGCCCTGGCGCCGATCAAGGGCCGCGAGGCACCGGCACCGCAAGCCTTGCCGACGCTGGTGCAGGGCCAGGATTATGCGGTAGCCAAGGTCAACCTCAAGGACCTGTGGACCCAACCGCCCAAGCCCTTTACCGAAGGCGACCTGATCAAGGCAATGAAAAACGTCGCCAAACTGGTGGAAGACCCCCTGCTCAAGCAGAAACTCAAGGACACCACCGGTATCGGTACCGAAGCTACTCGCGCCGGAATTATCCAGGGGCTGCTCGACCGTGGGTACTTGGTAAAAAACGGCAAGGCGCTGTCGGCCACCCCGGCGGCATTCAGCCTGATCGACGCGGTACCCCGCGCCATCGCCGACCCTGGCACCACCGCCATCTGGGAACAGGCGCTGGATATGGTGCAAAGCGGTGAAATGAGCCTGGAAGAGTTCGTCGCCAAGCAAGCGGCCTGGATGAGCAAGCAGGTGGCGCGCTGCAATGGCATGCGCATGACCATCACCGGCCCCGCCAGTCCGGCGGGCAAAGGCGCCACGCCATGGAAAAACAAGCGCAAAACCGCATCACGCAAAGCAGCGGCCAGCCCCAAGCGCGGTAAAAAACCGGTTATTGCAGGGTAAACGTACAAAAAAACCGGTAAATGACGTTTTTCGACGGGTTTAACGCCGCTTTAGATCTTGCCCCGACGCAGGCGGTCTAGGATTCTGTAGGTGACCCGCTGACGTCCCAATAACAACTCCGGAGTGGCTGCCATGAAAACCGTCGCACAATTGCTCAAAGCCAAGGACCAAAAAAACCAGGACGTCCACACCATCAAATGGGATCACACCGTGTTTGAAGCGCTGGTGCGCATGTCGGAGAAAAACGTCGGTGCCTTGCCGGTGGTCAAGGATGACGTGGTGGTGGGCATCATCAGCGAACGTGACTACGCGCGCAAAATCATGCTCAAGGGCCTGTCGTCGGTCACCACCAAGGTCCACGAAGTGATGAGTTCGCCAGTGATCACCGTCGATACCCATAAAAGTGTCGAAGAGTGCATGAACATCATGACCGACAGTCACCTGCGCCACCTGCCCGTGGTCGAAGACGGCAAACTGCTGGGCCTGCTCTCCATCGGTGACCTGGTCAAGGAAGCCATCGCGGAACAGGCTGACCTGATCAAGCAACTGGAGCAGTACATCCGCGGCGAATAGGAGAAACCATGCTCGATACCCTGGCACATCAGGAAGACCATCTCGATACCTTGTACCGAGCCATGGCCGATCGACGCTTTCTGGTGTTGACGGGGGCAGGCATCAGCACATCATCGGGAATCCCCGACTACCGCGACAGCGAAGGGGTGCGTCGAGGCAAGGCGCCGATGATGTACCAGGAATTCCTGGCCACCGCGCAAGCACGACGCCGTTACTGGGCGCGGGCGATGCTCGGCTGGCCGCGAGTACGCATCGCCCAGCCGAACAATGCCCATAGGGCGCTCGCGAACCTGCAACAGCGCCAGCGCATCACCGGCCTTGTTACCCAGAACGTCGACACCCTGCATGATCAAGCCGGCAGCCATGATGTGATCGAGTTGCACGGTAGCCTGCACCGCGTGCTTTGCCTGGATTGCGGGCAGTGCAGCCAGCGCGATGTGATCCAGCGAATGATGGAGCTTGATAACCCCTACCTGGCCGGCGTCGATGCCATGCAGGCACCCGATGGCGATACCCTGCTCGACCCGGCGTTTGAAGAGCGCTTCCAGGTCCCACACTGCCCCCACTGCGGCGGCCAACGCTTGAAGCCGGATGTGGTGTTTTTCGGCGAGAACGTCGCCCCACCGACGGCGGCGAAGGCAATGGCTGCAGTGGAGTGTGCAGAAGGACTGCTGGTGGTGGGCTCGTCGCTGATGGCTTATTCGGCGTTTCGCCTGTGCAAGGCCATGGTCGAGCAAGGCAAGCCGGTGATCGCTATCAACCTGGGCAAGACCCGTGGGGATGAACTGTTGCAGGTGAAAATCCAAGCCTCTTGCGAGGCGCTGTTGCCGCTGCTTGCAGAGCGACTCGGATAGGGCAAACAACACACGGCAATGAGGGGCTTGCGTGGAGTTTCCCCCTCGTTCAAGCGACCAACCGTTCCAAAAAATGACGCCAAGGTCACGTTTCCACGCATCCCACCGCCCCGCCTGAAATTTATGTAGTGCGCAAAAATAATCACTACATAACCGTTGACGTAACCTTTTTGTCCTTGCATGATCTAGACGTCTCCCGCATCGGGAGCGTTGGTAACAGATGTTTTGAAAGCGCTCGTCTGACCGCCGAGCTGTTTTTTCCGGATGTGCACTGCCCACAAGGCAGATTGATGAAGCTGACCGGTTCCGAAAGGAACGGGTACAAGAAGCTCAAAGGCTGCTTGTCTTCGTTATGAATGCATTGCGTAGCAGTTCATCAGCAAAACTACATGCATCAGGTTCAAGACCCTGCCCGTATTCGGCAGACCGTCACTGACGCCCGGCGTTTAACGCCGGAGACAACTAAGCAGTTTTAACGGAATCAACTGATAGATCGCCAACTGGTCAAGGGGCTTACACATGAATCTGAACAATCAACCTACTATCGATGAATTGGCTGAGATGTTCGCAGCGCAGAAAGATACACTCGACGATCATATTCTGTGGGTAGGAAAATCGGGCGAAGTGCAAATTGACTGCCTGGCGCCCCATACCGAAGAAGCCGAGTTTGACCGCAATCACCGTGAGCTGGCGGCGCGCCTGAAGATGTACCGCCGCGGCCAGGGTTATGTCGGCAAGAAGGCCGCAGCCGATCGCAACTTTATCGAGCAGGTATTCGACACACTTAACCATGCTTGGGACTCTTTCAAAGACAGCTCGCAAGTTAAAGTGATCGATCGTTACTACTAACTAAATCTCGACCTCAAGTGGGAGTTGGCTTGCCAACTCCCACTTGTGTTTGTTGGCACTTTTCAAAAAGTTGGAAACCTGCCTTGTTCCGCCTCACTGCGAAAAATATCGAATAACACCTGCGCCGCCGCCGACAGTTCATGCCCCGGCTTGGTCAACACGCCAATCGGTCGTTCGATCACCGGGCCATTCAATGTGATGCAATGGGCCCCCGCCTCCTCCATCTGCTGCGCGCATAACGCCGGCACGGCACTTACGCCCAGGCCGCTGGCAACCATCTTACCCACCGTTGCCAATTGATGGCTTTCCAGGGCCACGGGCAGTTTCATCTGCAAGGCACCCAAGTGCTCCTCCAGCATGACCCGCACGGTGGACGGCCGCTGCAAGGTGATGAAAGGCTGTTCCAGCAAGGTTTTCCAGGCGATCTCGTCACATTGCGCCAACGGCGAGTCACCCGGCACCACAGCGATGAAACGGTCCAGGTACAGCGGCGTAAACGCTAATGAAGACCCCTCTGCCGGCTCAAACGCAACGCCCAGCTCCACCTGGCGGTCGCGGACCATCTCCAGCACCTGCTCGTTGATCAGGTCATGCACCGTCACATTCACCTGAGGGTAACGCGCACGGAATATCTTCAGGATCGGCGGCAGTAAATTGCCTGCGAACGACGGCATCGCCGCCACCGTGACGCGCCCACGCTGCAAGGTAAAGCGCTGGCGCAGCTCATCTTCGGCATTGTCCCAGTCGGCAATCAATCGACGCGCCAACGGCAACAAGGATTCACCTTCGGGAGTCAGCGCCACGTTGCGGGTGTTACGGCTAAACAGGCGACCGCCCAGCCCTTCCTCCAGCCCCTTGATGGTCAGGCTCAGCGCCGACTGGGACAGGTGCAGGCGCTCGCAGGCAGCGGCAAAACTCAGGCTCTGGGCCACGGCTAGGAAGGCACGCATTTGTTTAACCGTCATGGCGCTGCTCCGAAAGGGATGGACTATGCTGTTTTCTAAATCAATCGACCTAAAAAAACAACTTAACAAATCAATGCGTCGGCGCAACACTCGGCTCATTGGCTGGCCCACACATAATAAATAGAGGTGCATGCACATGGCAGGTTTCGACAAACGCGTGGCGTCCTACGAGGAAGCACTGGCAGGCCTGGAAGACGGCATGACCGTGCTTGCCGGCGGTTTTGGCCTATGCGGCATTCCGGAAAACCTCATCAATGAGATCAAGCGCAAAGGCACCCGCGACCTGACAGTGGTTTCCAACAACTGCGGCGTCGACGGTTTTGGCCTGGGCGTGCTGCTGGAGCAAAAGCAGATCAGCAAAGTGATTGCCTCCTACGTGGGTGAAAACGCCCTGTTCGAGAAGCAATTGCTCAGCGGCGAAATCGAAGTAGTCCTCACCCCCCAAGGCACCCTGGCGGAAAAAATGCGCGCAGGCGGTGCCGGCATTCCGGCCTTCTTCACCGCCACCGGCGTCGGCACCCCCGTCGCCGAAGGTAAGGAAACCCGCGAATTCAACGGCCGCCCCTACCTGATGGAAGAGTCGATCACTGGCGACTTCGCCATCGTCAAAGGCTGGAAAGCCGACCACTTCGGCAACGTCATCTACCGCCACACCGCCCAGAACTTCAACCCACTGGCCGCCACCGCCGGCAAGATCACCGTGGTCGAAGTCGAGGAAATCGTCGAACCGGGCGAGCTGGACCCGGCGCAGATCCACACCCCTGGCATCTACGTCGACCGGATCATCTGCGGCACGTTCGAGAAGCGCATCGAACAGCGCACCGTGCGCAAATAATCTGCCCCCAGCCCGAACAATAAGGACGCATAACATGGCTCTTACCCGCGAACAAATGGCTCAACGCGTCGCCCGCGAAATGCAGGACGGCTTCTACGTCAACCTCGGCATCGGCATTCCGACCCTGGTGGCCAACTACATCCCCGAAGGCATGGAAGTGATGCTGCAATCGGAAAATGGCCTGCTCGGCATGGGTCCGTTTCCGACCGAAGAAACCATTGATGCGGACATGATCAACGCCGGCAAACAAACCGTGACCGCGCGTATCGGCGCGTCGATCTTCTCCTCCGCCGAGTCCTTCGCAATGATTCGCGGCGGCCATGTCGACCTCACCGTGCTCGGTGCGTTTGAAGTGGACGTGCACGGCAACATCGCCTCGTGGATGATCCCCGGCAAGCTGGTGAAAGGCATGGGCGGCGCCATGGACCTGGTGGCCGGCGCGGAAAATATCATCGTGATCATGACCCATGCCTCCAAGGACGGTGAATCCAAGTTGCTCAGCCAATGCAGCCTGCCGCTGACCGGTGCCAACTGCATCAAGCGGGTACTGACGGACCTTGCGTACCTGGAGATCGAAAATGGCGCTTTTGTCCTCAAGGAACGCGCACCTGGCGTCAGCGTTGAAGAGATTGTGAGCAAGACCGCCGGTAAACTGATCGTCCCGGACCACGTTCCAGAAATGCACTTCCAGTGAGGACAGATTCCATGCAAGACGTCGTGATTGTTGCTGCCACCCGCACCGCCGTGGGCAGCTTCCAGGGTTCGCTGGCGAATATTCCGGCACCGGAACTGGGCGCCGCCGTCATCCGTCGCCTGCTGGAACAGACCGGTCTGGACCCGGCCCAGGTCGACGAAGTGATCCTCGGCCAGGTGCTCACCGCAGGCAGCGGCCAGAACCCGGCGCGCCAGGCCTCGATCCTCGCCGGCCTGCCCCACGCCGTGCCGAGCCTGACCCTGAACAAAGTCTGCGGTTCGGGCCTCAAGGCGCTGCACCTCGGTGCCCAGGCGATCCGTTGCGGCGACGCCGACGTGATCATCGCCGGCGGCATGGAGAACATGAGCCTGGCACCGTACGTACTGCCCGCTGCGCGCACCGGTTTGCGCATGGGCCACGCCAAGATGGTCGACAGCATGATCACCGACGGCCTGTGGGATGCATTCAACGATTACCACATGGGCATCACCGCCGAAAACCTGGTGGACAAGTACGGCATCAGCCGCGAAGCACAGGATGCCTTTGCCGCCGCTTCTCAGCAAAAGGCCAGCGCGGCAATCGAAGCCGGACGCTTTGTCGACGAAATCACGCCGATCCTGATCCCGCAGCGCAAGGGCGACCCCGTAGCTTTCGCGGTGGACGAACAACCTCGCGCCGGTACCACCGCCGAATCGCTGGGCAAGCTCAAGCCGGCATTCAAGAAAGACGGCAGCGTAACCGCCGGCAACGCCTCCAGCCTCAATGACGGCGCGGCCGCCGTGTTGCTGATGAGCGCCGACAAAGCCAAGTCCCTGGGGCTGCCCGTCCTGGCCCGCATCGCCAGCTATGCCAACGCAGGCGTCGACCCGGCCATCATGGGCATCGGCCCGGTTTCGGCCACCCGTCGATGCCTGGACAAGGCCGGCTGGAAGCTCAGCGACCTGGACCTGATCGAAGCCAACGAAGCCTTCGCCGCGCAATCCCTGGCGGTGGGCAAAGAGCTGGAGTGGGATGCCGACAAGGTCAACGTCAATGGCGGCGCCATCGCCATCGGCCACCCGATCGGTGCCTCGGGCTGCCGCGTGCTGGTGACCCTGCTGCATGAAATGATCAAGCGCGATGCCAAGAAAGGCTTGGCAACGTTGTGTATCGGTGGCGGCCAAGGCGTCGCCCTGGCCCTTGAACGCAGCTGATTCAAAGAGCAACACTGGAAAGGCCCGGTTCCACGAAAACCGGGCCTTTCCTTTATCCGGTAGACCTGAAAAAACACCGTTCAAAGTGTGGGGGCTTGCTCCCTCCCACACCTGATCTTCGTTACCTGTGAGATTGAGGCACCGCAAACACCGCATTCGCCCGTGCCACCACCTTCTCCCCTACCTGCAGGCTCACCGTGGCAAACGCCATTTGGCGCCCGCGCTTGTGATGCTCCAACCGCACCACGACCCACTCCCCCACCTGCACCGCCCCCAGGTAATCCACGGTCATGCTCGCTGTAATCAATGGCAACGGCGGCTCGCTGGAAAACGCCATGGCGTAGCCCATGCCGATATCCGCCAGCGTCGCCAACACCCCGCCATGCACGGTGCCGCGCCCATTGGCATGGCGATTGTCGGCGCGCAGGCCGATTTCTAATCCCAGGCCTTCGCCCCGGCAGTATGCCGGGCCAAGCAGATCTAGCAGTGGGCTGCTGCGGGGCAACGAAACAAACCCTTCGGGCACAGTGTGAGTGATCATGATGCGTTCTTCCTTGATGTCAGGCTCAAGATGTACGCCTGCTCCCGAACCCCGGCCACCACCATCAGGCGTGCAAATCTTGCGCGATACTTTGCGTTAATCCGCCGGACCCGCTTTAATCGCCGCCAATTTCCCCCGCACATCTTAAGGATCCGCAATGCGCCATCTGGACGGCAACCCGCTTCGCGTCCCGCTATTGATCTTGCTGACCTGCCTGGCGCTGGGCGGCTGCTCGCCCAAGGAGCACTCCCGCGCCGCCGCCATCAATGGCGAACAAGGCCGGGCCGGCGCACAACTGGCCTACGAACACGAACTGACCTTGGCCCTGCCCGGCGCCCTGCTCGCGCCGCGCATGCAGGCTACCCGTGAGGCCTGCGAAACGGCGCGGTTCGGCGCCTGCAATATCCTGGGCATCACCGAAGACAGCAACGGCGGCGAGATCATCCTGCGCATCGCCCCCAACGGCGTAGAACCAATGGTCGCCCTGGCCGCTGAAGGCGGTAAGCTCGGCCAGCGCATCACGACCGCCGAGGATCTGGCCGACGCCGTCGACGATGTACGCCGCCGCAAGGACCGCCTGCAAACCCAGCAACAACGCCTCGATGAACTGGCCAAGCGCAAGGACATCACCGTCAGCGACCTGATCGCCCTGAGCAAGGAACAGGCCGGCATCGAAAATGATCTGCAAGCGCTGGCCCAGGTCGCGGCCGGCCAGCAACGTCGTCTCGACACCAACCGTGTCACCTTGAACTTCCGCTCCGCGGACGGCGCGAACCAATCGTCACGCTTGAGCCGGATGTTCAGCAACCTGGGTACGAATATGGTCGAAGGCACGGCTGACGCGCTGGAACGCGCCAGTTACATACTGCCCTTTGTAGTCCTGGCGTTCCCGGTGGTCTGGTTGTGGGTGTGGCTGTGGCGCAAGTTTGTGCGCCGCCGCACGTAGTCAGCGCTTCATACAGCGCTGATAGCGCTCATCGACGCGCTTGGCAAACCAGGCCGTGGTGAGGTTGCGGGTGATCTTCGGGCTCTTGAGCACAATGCCCGGCAGGATCGCCCGTGGCATCGGCGCGCCGTTGGCCTTGTCGGCCAGGGCAAACACGCGTTTGTAGAGGGTGGTGTCTTCAAAATCCAACCGCTCGCCCTGCTCCAGTTGGCTGCGAATGCTGGGGTTACGCATGTCCAGCCTGGCGCCCAGGGAACGTACCGCCAGTTCGGTGGTGCCGGGCAGCAATGAGCCATAACGGATCAAGTCGCCATCCAGCGCCAGCTCAGTGCCCGAAGCCCGGCTGACCGCCGCCTGGAACGCGGCATTGCGACTCGCGTACCAGCCGGCATTGAAGTCGGCGAAGCGGTACAGCGGCTGGTCGTAGTTCACCGGATAACCCAGCAAGTGGGCGATGCC
The DNA here is from genome assembly GCF_054668275.1 of Pseudomonas sp. S3_A03. Lineage (NCBI taxonomy): Bacteria > Pseudomonadati > Pseudomonadota > Gammaproteobacteria > Pseudomonadales > Pseudomonadaceae > Pseudomonas > Pseudomonas sp. S3_A03. The sequence goes on along the minus strand of NZ_CP162753.1, from coordinate 136,293 downwards.
GAAGTACATGCCGCCACGCCGGGTGAAAACCTCCCGACGAATCGTGCCGTCCACCGTGTAGGGATAACCCCGCGCCTGTTGCTGCGCAAAGTCGATGCTGACCTGCATCGGGCCGGCGGTATGCACCGGGTTGAAGCCGCCAAACAGGGTGTTGCCCAAGGGCACCATGCTGATGAAGTCATCGAAGATGCCGCTGAGGTCTTTCTCGGTGCGCGCCGCGTTCAAACGGTCGGCGTAGGACTTGCCGCTGGGCGACTTCAGCTGCAGCGCGCTGCGCACCACAAAGGCCGGCACATGCACCTTGCCGGCCCGGCGCAGGATTTCGTCCTGGGCAATCTTGCCCATGTTCGGCACGGGTGGGTCGACCTGAAACGTAGACTCCTGCTCGGTCACCGCCAGCACGGCGCAGATATTTTCGGTGCTGGGGTAGATCTTCTGGGTGTCGAAGGCGGTGTAGATGTCTTGGGCCCAGCCATTGCGGTCCGCCACCTTGGCCGGCAGCAAGCGCACGATCTGCGCCTTCACCTCGGCCTCGCTGCGCTCCGGCTGCTGCGGGCCGCGTGAAGTGGAACAACCGGCCAACACCAGCCAGGGGGTGAGGCACAGGATCAGGCGGCGTAGGGACATTGGGCTTCCTTGAAGGCGATGGGCCGGGCGTTGCGATATGGACCGGTAAGTCTGGCGTGGGTTCGCCAGGTTGCCGGGAACGTTCGGCCTGCGCCATCCCGCGCGGACACGCTTTTCCTCCGGTCGCACAGATACTGTGATTGACCCTACCGGTAACTTGAAGCTGTAGGACTGCTTAACCTGTAATCCAGCTCCTACGACGGCCCCCGCATTTACCCGAAGTTTTGGCGAAACCTCCTAGCCGTCCTGGCGAACAGCGCCGACTTCTTTACCTGACGAACCTCTCCAAAGTCTCTCGCCTGATCATTCAGTGCGAGGGACCGCCATGTACCTATCCGTTAATGCCCTGCCCACCAGGGCTGCCTCTTGATTCCGGTTATTGCCAGCTTCGTTCTGGCGCCCATGGATGCCGACGCGCCGGATGTTGAACGCGTCCTGCGTGACTTGCGTAATTGCCTGAACACCTTCGACGACTGGACCGAAAGCTTTTGGAGTGGCTCGGCGCTTGAGGTGGAGCAGGTTTTCAAAGTCGGCGAAGAGGTTGCGTTGATCGCGCCGGTCTCTTCCAGAAAACCCAGCACAGTGGTCGCCACGTGTGATGCTCAGGGGTCGATGACCCTGGTGCATCTGTTTGAAAGCACGCGCTTCGTGCCTATCGGCAACACGCCGGTAATGCTGCAGGCCATCGCCCGGGATGGCAGCCCGACGGGACCGCCCATCCATCGAACCATCGGCCCCGGCGGCACGCTTGAAATCCAGGAATGTACCCGCGACCAACAATACCAAATTACGTTTTATCCCGACGTTTCCACGGATCACGTCAAGGCGCTGTATGCCTCCTATCAATCGGTGATCGCCGGGCTGGAAACGGGCCTGCGCGATGAGTGGGCGAAGACCTTCAAGCCCCAGTGGGACGAGTTTGCCGACGCCCCGTCTTTGCAACGCAGCGCAATGCAAGGCGCGGCGTTTTCCAGCGGTTTGGCTCAGGCGCTCTACAACCTGTGGGACAACATCACGCAGGTGTATGAGCTGTTATCGGATCTACAGGCCAACAGCGAAAAGTTGTTGGCGTACATCTCTCAGGCCGACCTCGATGAACTGCTGACGCTCGGCAGCGACGCCATTGCCCACGCGTTGCTGGTGCTGAGTGATGAGCCGCTGTTGTTCATTTTTATCTCGGCGATGGTCAGCTGGATACGCCTGCTGCCGCCGCCGCAGATGTTCGAATTGCTCGGCGAGATCACCGGCGAGGTCTTGATCAATCTACTGCTGATGTGGGCGACGGCAGGCACGGGCGTGACGCTGCGCCTGGGTGCTCAGGCGCTGGGGGCCATCAAGTCCGCACGGGTGCGGGGGTTGTTGGAGCTGCTGGCCAGGCACCTTGTGAGGCCAGGGTTGGAACCGCATGTCGCAGCGGCCAGGCCATTACTGCTGGGCAGTGCGGCGACGCCGATCAAGACGATTCCAGTGGCGTCGTTGAAGGCTGGGGAACACGTGGTTTCGAACCCTGTGCCGGCGGTTCGCAGCAAGGCTCAGCGCACGGTGTTGGTTCGGCAGGAACCTGTCGATGATGTGCCTGTTTCGGGGAAAAATCCGAAGGGGGATGCGGCGGCGCCTTCGGACAAGACCGTCACCAACGGCTGCCCGGTGTCGATGGTCACCGGGGAAGAACTGCTCACCCTCACCGATGGCGTTTTAGACGGGATTTTGCCGTTTGAGTGGACCCGTTTGTACCGCACCAGCGCGGTGGAAGTGGATGTTGGGCTGGGGTTTGGTTGGAGTCATTCACTGGCGCAGCGGCTTTCTGTTTCGGGCGATTCGGTGGTGTGGACCGACCATGAAAACCGGTCGACTGAGTTTCCACTGCCGACTGTTGCGCGCCCGGCGATCACCAATAGCCTGGCCGAAGCGGCGATCTATTTGGGGGCTTCGCCGGATGAGTTAGTGCTGGCCCAGGCCTCGCGGTTTTATCACTTTCGTGACGGGGTGCTGGTCTCGATCAGCGATGCGTATGACAACCGCCTGCGGATTTCGCGGGATGTGGTGGGGCGTATTGCACGGTTGGATAACGGCGTGGGGCGCTCGCTGTGTTTGCGCTATGAGCTGGGCCGCATGGTGGCGGTGGATTACCAGGTTCAGCGGGCCAAGGGGTACGAGCCTTACGAATGGATCACGGAACAGAACGTTGTTTCCTACGCCTATGACGACGCGGGACGACTGCTTTCGGCGACCAACGCCGTCGGCGAAAGCGAGGTTTATCGGTACGACGAGCAGCACGTCATTCTGGAGCGGGGCTTGGCCGGCGGGGCGAGTTTCTTCTGGGAATGGGAACGCTCTGGCAAGGCGGCGCGGTGTGTCCGGCACTGGGCCAGTTTTTCGCAGATGGATACGCGGTATGTCTGGGAGGACAACGGCCGCGTGGTCGTGCATAACGCCGATGGCAGTCAGGAAGTGTATGTCCACGATGACCGCGCACGGCTGGTGCAGCGCATTGATCCGGACGGCGCTCAGCACTTCAAATCCTACGATGACAAGGGTCGACTGACGGTCGAGCAGGATCCGCTCGGGGCGGTGACGGCGTATCAGTACGACGATGCCGGACGCTTGGTGGCGGTGTTTCCGGGAGATGATGAACCGACGTCCTACGAGCATGACAATGGCTTCGTACGGGTGGTAAGACGTGGTGAAGCGGTCTGGAAGTACGAGCGTAACGACCAGGGCGACGTGACGCGTAGGACCGATCCCGATGGTGAGGTGACGGACTACAGCTACAACAAGTACGGGCAACTGACGGGGGTTTGGTATCCCGATCACAGTTGTCATCGCCTGGTGTGGAACGAACGCGGTCAGCTCATTGAAGAGCAACGGCCCAATGGCGACACCAAGCGCTATCGCTACGATGATCTGGGCCGCCAGATTGCCCGCGAGGATGAACAAGGCGGGCTGACCCAATACCAATGGGACAGCGTCGGCCGATTGATTCGCATCGTGTTGCCAGGCGGTGCCACGCGAGAATACAGCTACAACCCCTACGGAAAAATCACCGCCGAACGCGACGAACGCGGCCACGTCACCCGCTACGAATACGCCGATGGCCTGCACCTGATCAGCCGCCGCCTCAACGCCGACGGCACCCAGGTCAACTACCGCTACGACAACGCTCGGCTGTTGCTCACCGAAATCGAAAACGAAGTCGGCGAAACCTACCGGCTCAACTACCACCCCAACGGCCTGATCCAGCAGGAAGTTGGCTTCGACGGTCAACGCACCGCCTACGTCTACGACCTCAACGGCCACCTGCAGGAAAAAACCGAACACGGCGACGATGGCCGTCAGCTAGTTACCGTTTACCAGCGCGATCACGCCGGCCGCCTTGTACGAAAAACCCTGCCCGACGGCAACATGGTCGATTACGCCTACGACCGCCAAGGCAACCTCCTCAGCGTCGACGACGGCCACTGGGCGCTGGCGTACGAGTACGACGCCCAAAATCGCCTCACCGGTGAACATCAGGGTTGGGGCACCTTGCGCTATGGCTATGACGCGTGCGGCCAGCTGCAACACCTGCGCCTGCCGGACAACAACCGACTGGTTTTTAGTCACGGTAGAGGCGGCGACCTCGCTACCGTCGAACTCAACGGTGCACTACTGACTTCTCACCTCTTCAAATCCGGCCAAGAACACCAACGCCAACAAGGCCAACTCCTCAGCCACTACCACTACGACGACCAACACCGCCTGCACGCCCACACCATCACCCAACAGGAAAACCACCTCTACCAACGCCACTACGATTACGACAAATCAGGCAACCTCACCCGCCTGAACGACACCCGCAAGGGCGAACACCGCTACCGCTACGACCCACTAGCCCGCCTCACCCGCGCCGACCATTCGCAAGACCTGCACGAACGCTTCGGCCACACCCTAGCGGGCAATCTACTGATGCACGACCGCCCCGGCCCGGACATTGTGGCGGGCAATCGGTTGATGATTCAGGGCGACCGGCACTACGACTACGACGCCTTCGGCAACCTGATCCGTGAACGGCGTGGACGTGGGCATGCGTTAGTCACTGAATACCGCTACGACTGCCAGCATCGATTGATCGGCCTCACTCAACCAGACGGCCACACCGCGAGCTACCGCTACGACCCGTTTGGGCGACGCATCAGCAAAACCGTCGATGGCATAACGACCGAGTTTTTCTGGCAAGGCGACAAACTCATCGCCGAGCACCATGCGGATCGTCATCGAAGCTACCTCTACGAACCCGATAGTTTTAGGCCGCTCGCCCTGCTGGAAGGCTTCGGCCCACAAGACACCAAGCCCTACCATTACCAACTCGACCACCTCGGCACGCCGCAGGAACTCACAGCTCCTGATGGCGAAATCGTCTGGTCCGCCCACTACCGCGCCTACGGCCAAATCAGCCGACTCGACATCGGAAAAATCGACAACCCGCTGCGCTTCCAGGGCCAATACTTCGATTCGGAAAGCGGACTGCACTACAACCGCCATCGCTACTACAATCCGGATGTTGGTCGTTACCTGACGCCGGATCCGGTGAAGCTGGCGGGTGGGATCAATGCCTACCAATACGCGCCCAACCCTACGGCATGGGTGGATCCGCTAGGCTTGAGTAAATGTCCTGCGAATGATGGGTGTAAACCCACCAAGCACGCGACAAACCCGGCGGAAAACGTCAAAGTCAATGAGGGTGATGTAGAGGCACCCAAAGGCTTTGATACTAAACTATCCAGAAATGGAGCATTTAGAAGGGCGAAAGCGATTGGCGGGATTCCCAAACATCAACATCCTGAACGCACATATGGTGATCCCCTTACCGATCAAACTCGCCATACAAAAAGCCGGGTCTACGAATTCAAATTAAACGGCAAAATAGTTGAAATTCGCGAACATTCCTTAGGTCACAAAAAAGGCAATCACGGCCCACACTTCAATACCAAAACAATCGTCGATGACAAAAAAGCGCCACTCACAATTGGCGATGACTCCCACACATATTTCAAGAGATAAATTTATGAAAACAGCATTCATCCAAGAAATCGGCATCAGACCTTGGGACCAACTATACCCAACCAATGAATGCGCATACTCTACGATATCTTTGATAAGTCAAGATTATAAAAATGTTTGGACCTCATGGTGCGAACTCGCTTCACTACTAGTATTTGAATGGCCAAAAATCATAACTTGGTACACTTTTGGATTCCCACACGAAAGTAAAACTCAGGAATACCTGTCTTTAAGAGAGCATGCAAAATCTTCATCATCAATTGATATTCTTAAAAAAAACGATGCAACCTCCATTTACTCAGGAATAGAGTACCTTAACCCGATCCTGCATCAAATAGACCCTTCAAAACTCACCAGCTATCGATATTGCGTAACACTTATGCAGAAAAAAAATAGTGACATTGACGACTTGTGGCGCAGACTGAGCCATTTAGACCTTCTCTCAAAAACTGATGACTTCAAATTGATACTTTCAGACGAAAGCTCGCTAGCTTTTAGATTTTTCGATGCGGAAACACACGGAATCGCACAGCTCATATGTCATGTCGAGCATGCAGACAACATTATTGAAAAAATTCGCACTTTAAATATAGAGAGAATCGAAAAAAAAGATGTGTACGACTACCTCCATAGCTAGACAAAAACAGATTAAATAATTTAACACTGAAACTCATATAAAGCTGTTAAATAGGAAAAGCATCAATAAGAAAGCCTTTTCCAACAGAGCGGCGCGAATTAAAGACACCAAACAAAGCCACAGAAAAATATAGACGAACCACTACTGCCAAGACGATGAAGATCCAAACCCTGAAAAATTTGATAATCGAGTATTTAGCGCAAGTAAAAAAAGCGACAGACTTGCTTGAGCAATCATTTGGAACCAAAACATTCTTAGATTATGGCATTCAAAAAATATCCCGCAACAAGGTTCAGTCACAGAAGACGTAACCTACGAGCTGCATGGGATTGGTTGCAGTGTTTATCTATCTGAAATATGTGTCGACTTCGATCACGGCCCGGATGAACGGATCGATGGTTTTGGCTCTTGGAGGTTGTATATGTACGCATGCGAAGTGCCAAGCAAGTACAAGAAATACACTAATAGTGGGGCTGCGGCGCAGCCCAGCACGAGCAAGCTTGCTCACCACAAACGCTTGCTCACTAAAGGGTTAGCAAAGGCTTTAGATCCCCGCCAACGCCAAATCCATCGCAAAGTAGGTAAAAATCAAATCCGCACCCGCCCGTTTGATCGAGCCCAGGGTCTCGCGAACCACGCGGTCCTCATCAATCGCCCCCGCCTGGGCACCGAACTTGATCATCGCGTATTCACCGCTTACCTGATATGCCGCCACCGGCAGGCGTGAGGCTTCGCGGATGTCGCGGATGATGTCCAGATAGGCACCGGCCGGTTTGACCATCAGGGCGTCCGCGCCTTCCTGTTCGTCGAGCAGCGATTCGCGCACGGCTTCGCGGCGGTTCATCGGGTTCATCTGGTAGCTTTTGCGGTCGCCCTTGAGTGCGCTGCCGCCGGCTTCGCGGAAGGGGCCGTAGAGGGCCGACGCGAATTTGGTCGAGTAGGCCATGATCGGGATGTGGGTGAAACCGGCGTCGTCCAAGGCGCGGCGGATGGCCTGGACCTGGCCGTCCATGGCGGCAGACGGTGCGATCACGTCGGCACCGGCACGGGCGGCGGCCACGGCTTGTTTGCCGAGGTTGATCAGGGTCAAATCGTTGTCGACATGGGCACCGTGCATCACGCCGCAATGGCCATGGTCGGTGTATTCGCAGAAGCAGGTGTCGGACATCACGATCATTTCCGGCACGGCGTCCTTGATGATCGAGGACATGCGCGACACCAGCCCGCGTTCTTTCCAGGTGTCGCTGCCGTTGGCGTCCAGGTGGTGGGACACGCCAAAGGTCATCACCGACTTGATGCCGGCGCGGGCATAGCGCTCGATCTCGCCGGCCAGTTTTTCTCAGGGATGCGCTGCACGCCCGGCATGCTGGTGATCGGCACGAAGTCGTCGATTTCTTCTTCGACGAAAATCGGCAGCACCAGGTCGTTGAGGGCGAACTCGGTTTCCTGGAACAAACCACGCAGCTCCGGAGAGCGGCGCAGGCGGCGTGGGCGGGCTTGGGGGAACTGGCTGGTCATGGTTTTCCTGGGCAAGACAAAAAACTGTGGGCAAAAGCTTATGCCCCAGCCCCCCGTAGCACAAACGCCCAGGGGCCAACAGTGTATTGCGCGGCCCGTAATAATTCATTGATCTAGAGCTGTAGACGCCCTTCAATACACACCGCGACGGCACCACCGACCCAGATATTTTCCCCTTGGCGTTCAATGCGAATACGCCCCGCGCGCCCCAATACCGTGCCTTGGCTGACCACATAGTGCTCAGGCGCCAGTTCCTCACCCAGCAGCCATTGCGCAACGCCGGCATTCAGGCTACCGGTGGCGGGGTCTTCCGGGGCGCCGTCACCGGCGATAAACCCGCGCACTTCAAATTGCGCGTCCACGTCGTCGTGCGCCGGGTTGCAAGGGCCGATCACGCCTACCGCAAGGCCGAGCAATCGGGCGTAGTCAGGTTGCACGTCGAGTACCGCCTGGCGATCGGCCAGCATCACCGCCAGCCAACCAGCGCCGTTGTCCACCCATTGGCTGCGCACGATTGCCTGCGGCGCAAGGTTCAGCCCCTGGCGCACGCGCTCCAGCACGTCGTCTTGCACCGGGCCTGAGCGCAACAAGGGCGGCGCAATAAACGCCAGCTCGTCGCCTTGACGGCGGATATGCACCAGGCCGACTTCGCACTCCTGGATGATGACTTCGCCTTTGGGCACGCCGCCCGCTTTCAGCCACGCGTGGCAACTGCCCAGTGTCGGATGCCCGGCGAAGGGCAGTTCCTGCACAGTGGTGAAAATTCTTACCCGATAGTCAGCCCTTGGATCGCGCGGTGTCAGCAAAAACGTGGTTTCGCTGAGGTTGGTCCAATTGGCGAAGTCGGCCATCTGCTGGTCGCTGAGGCTGTCCGCCCCAAGCACCACCGCCAGCGGGTTGCCTTTGAGCGGTACGCTGCTGAAGACATCCAGTTGCTTGAAATCGAAGGTCGGCATGCTTCAGCTCGGAATATTCAGGCCACGGATCACCGCCGGTCGAGCGATAAACCCATCCAGCGCGCGCAGTACATTGGGGAAGTCGGCGATGCCCACCAGATCGCCCGATTCGTAGAAGCCGATCAGGTTGCGGATCCAGGGGAAAGTGGCGATATCGGCGATGCTGTAGTCATCGCCCATGATCCAGGTGCGCCCCAGCAGACGTTTTTCCAGCACTTGCAGCAGGCGGCGCGATTCGGCGGCGTAGCGGTCGCGCGGGCGTTTGTCTTCGTAGGCTTTGCCGGCAAATTTGTTGAAGAACCCCAGTTGGCCAAACATCGGACCGATGCCGCCCATCTGGAACATCAGCCACTGAATCGTTTCATAACGTGTCGCCGGATCTTCGGAGAGCAACTGGCTGGTTTTCTCGGCCAGGTAGATCAGGATCGCGCCGGACTCAAACAGCGCCAGCGGCCGGCCGGACGGGCCATTGGGGTCGATGATCGCGGGAATTTTGTTGTTGGGGTTCAGGGACAGAAACTCGGGGGACAACTGGTCCTGCGTGTCGAAGCTGACCTTGTGCGCCTCATAAGGCAGGCCCAATTCTTCAAGCATGATCGAAACCTTGACGCCGTTGGGCGTGGGTAGCGAGTACAGCTGCAGGCGCTCAGGGTGTTGGGCAGGCCATTTGCTGTGGATCGGAAAGTCAGCGAGTGAGTTCATCGGGCGGTCCCTGGGGCAGAAAGTACCCATCATAGTCATCTGGACGCTGTCCTGCATGGGTCATCAATACGCAATATCCGCTGGCTATTATCCCGCGAGGGCGAACCAATACGCCCTCGCGCACTCTTAAGAGCGCTCACGGTGAATGGAGGCACCTCGCTATTTCGACAGGGAACACCGCAAGACGCCCCCGGCGTCATCGGGGCCAGGCTTGTCCGCCTTAACGTGACGCACGAAGACTCGAACCGACCATGAAGATCAAGCCTCTGCGCCTTGTGCAACGCCTTAGCCACTACGCCTACATCATGCTGCCGCTGCTGCTGGTCAGCGGCGCCATGGTCGCCGCCCTCGACGCCCGTGAAAGCCGCGCCCAGCCCGTGGACGGCGTGCAAACCCTGGTATTCCTGCGCCACGGTGAAAAACCCGCCGGCGGCCTGGGCCAGCTCAATTGCCAGGGCCTGAACCGCGCAATGAACCTGGCGACGGTATTGCCGGAAAAATTCGGCAAGGCCGATTTCGTTTTCGCCGCCAACCCGACGCGCAATGTCGAGGAAGGTGAGCTGGACAACTCCTACAGCTACATTCGCCCCTTGATGACCATCAGCCCCAGCGCCATCAAGTTGGGCCTGCCGGTGAATATCAAGTTCTCGGCAAACGACACCAGCGACCTGGCTGATGAACTGGTCGAAGACAAATATCACAATGCCACCATCTACACGGCCTGGTCACACGGCTATCTGCCGGAGTTGATCAACAAAGTGGCAAGTGAAGCCTCCGGTGAAAAACACACCATCACCGACGACTGGTCCGGCAGCGACTACGACACCTTGTATGTACTGACACTGACCTGGCACAACGGCAAGGCCTCGCTGCTGAGCCGCAACTACAAACAAGGCTTGAACGACGGCGAACAGACCTGCCCGGAACCTACACAGGTGAGTGCTGACAGCTGAGAGCGTATGATGCGCCGCTATTGACTCATCTACGGATCATCACCATGTCCAACCCTGCCTCCATCCAGCCCGCCCGGGGCTGGTCATTCTGGTGCAAACCCGCGCTGTTCCTGCTGGTCGCCTGCGTCGGCCTCTACTACGTGAAATGGTCGCCCTACTACTTCAAAGCGTTTGTGGCGGCGGATAACCACAGCATCGGCGCCTCGATTCTCAATGATCAGCAAAGTTCGCCCCTGGCGGCGGCGCTGGCCTACGCCCAGGTTTACTTCCTGGCGATCTGGAAAGCGGCTGTGCTGGCGGTAATCCTCGGTTCCTTGCTGCAAGTGCTGATCCCCCGCGACTGGCTGCTGCGCCTGTTCGGCCGTGCCGGGCTGGGCTCGACCGTGCGTGGCGGGCTGTTCGCCTTGCCGGGCATGATGTGCAGTTGCTGCGCGGCACCGGTGGCGGCGGGCATGCGGCGCCAACAGGTCTCGGTGGGTGCGGCGCTGGCGTTCTGGATCGCCAACCCGGTGCTCAATCCAGCCACCCTGGTGTTCATGGGCTTTGTGCTGGGCTGGGGCTTTACCGCGTTGCGGCTGGTGGCGGGCATCGTGCTGGTGGTGGGCGTTTCGCTGGTGGCGCAGCGCATCGCACGCCCGGACCAAGTGCCGGAAGCGGCGCTGGATGCTGTGGCCGAAGTCAGCGCCGCAGAGTCCAAACCGTTCCTGACCCGCTGGTTGCGCACGCTGTGGCAACTGTTCTGGAGCACCATCCCTATCTACATCCTCGCGGTGCTGGTGCTGGGCGCGGCGCGGGTGTGGTTGTTCCCCCACGTGGACGGGGCCATGGCCAACAGCCTGGTATGGCTGGTGCCGCTGGCGATTGTCGGCACGCTGTTTGTGATTCCTACAGCAGCCGAGATCCCTATCGTACAAACCATGATGACCCTGGGCATGGGCGCCGGCCCGGCCGTGGCCTTGCTGATGACCCTGCCGAGCGTGAGCCTGCCGTCACTGCTGATGCTGCGCAAGGATTTCGATGCGCGGGTACTGGTGACGGTGGCCGGGTTGACCATGCTGGTGGGGGTGGTATGTGGGCTGATCGGCGCCGCTATCCTTTAATCAAGGCGCGCTCGCGCAGGTAAGCAATCACGGCGCCCTGCTCTCCCGCAAACTCGATACGTGCGCCTTTGCTTTCGCGCTGGAAGGCGTACATCGGGTCGTAGTACTCGCGCAATAACCCTTCGATCCAGCCGCGATGCAGCTCCACGGCGCCGCTGCGCGCCTGTTCCGCCAGGGCGTCCTGCATGATCGCGTGCAACCGCTGGAAGCGTTCGCCGCCCAAACGCTTGTGGATATTGGCCAGCTCTGGGTCAGGCGTTCGGCAAAAAACGCGTAGCCGTTTTCGCCAAACACCGCGATAAACTCGGCGCACAGGTTGATCACATAATCGCGCAGGATGCGCTCGACGCGCCCTTCAACGCTGTCTTCCAGCCATACCATCGCAAAGCCCTGCATGCCCTTGTGCAGTGGCAATGGCAGAGCGCAGCTGCCGATCATGCGGCTCTCGTCCTCGACCACGAAGCGTTCGATACCCGCCGCGCGTTTTTTCAGCAGGTCCACTGCCAGGCGGTTTTCGAAGTCGATGTTGGACGGCTGCGTCGTGGCACGCTTGCCGAAGCTGGAACCGCGATGGTTGGCGTGGCCTTCCAGGTCCAAGGCGTTGTTCAACTGGGTGAGCACCTCGGTCTTGCCGGTGCCGGTCATACCGCCCAGCAATACGAAGTCACACTGGGCCGTAGCCTGCTCGATGGTCTCCACCAGGAACGTACGCATGGCCTTGTAGCCACCGCCGACGCGCGGGTAGTCGATGCCGGCTTCGGTTTTCAGCCATTGCTGCACGATCTGCGAACGCAGCCCGCCGCGAAAGCAATACAGGTACCCGTTGGGGTTGGCCTGGGCAAACTGCGCCCACTGCTCGATACGTTCAGCCTTGGTGGCACCGGATACCAACTGATGCCCAAGCACGATGGCCGCTTGCTGGCCCTGCTGCTTGTAGCAGGTGCCGACCCGCCGACGCTCGTCATCGGTCATCAGCGGCAGGTTGACCACGCCGGGGAACGCGCCCTTGGTGAACTCGACCGGCGCACGGGTATCCATCATCGGCCGGTCGTTGAGGAAGATGTCGCGGTAATCGGTGATGTCAGCCATCAAGCCACCTCTACCGCGTTGCTCTGTCGCTCAACCAGTACGCCAATCGGCTCCAGGCTCAGGCCCAGTTCGGCGGCCACCGCCTGGAATTGCGCGTCGCCCTCCGGGGTGACGGCGATCAACAGGCCGCCGCTGGTCTGAGGGTCGCACAGCACACGTTTGTGCAACTCCTGCAAACGCCCCAGTTTGCTGGCGTAGCTGTCGAAGTTGCGCAAGGTGCCACCGGGTACGCAGCCTTGTTCCAGGTAGTACTCGACCCCTGGCAGGCGTGGGACTCTTTCATACTCGATACGCGCAGTCAGGCCGCTGCCGTCAGCCATTTCTACCAGGTGGCCCAACAGGCCGAAGCCGGTGACGTCGGTCATCGCGGTCACGCCAGGCAGTTTGCCGAAGCGGCTGCCCGGGGTGTTGAGGGTGCACATCCAGTCACGAGCCAGGCCGATATCCGCCTCGCGCAACTTGCCCTTCTTTTCGGCGGTGGTGAGGATGCCGATGCCCAAGGGCTTGGTCAGGTAAAGCTTGCAGCCTGCAGTGGCGGTGTCGTTGCGCTTCATATGGCGCTTTTGCACGATGCCGGTCACGGCCAGGCCGAAGATCGGCTCCGGCGTGTCGATCGAATGCCCGCCCGCCAGGGGGATACCGGCGGCGTCGCACACCGCGCGACCGCCACGGATCACTTCCCGGGCGATTTGCGGCGCCAGTACGTTCACTGGCCAGCCAAGAATGGCGATGGCCATCAAGGGGTCACCGCCCATGGCATAGATGTCGCTGATGGCGTTGGTGGCGGCGATACGGCCGAAATCGAAGGGATCATCGACAATCGGCATGAAAAAGTCGGTGGTGGAGACCACGCCGCGCTCGTCGTCGATGGCGTATACCGCTGCATCGTCGCGCGAAGCGTTGCCGACCCACAGGTTGGGATCAAGGTTCTGGGCGCCGCTGCCGGCGAGGATCACTTCCAGGACCTGTGGCGAAATCTTGCAGCCACATCCCGCGCCGTGGCTGTACTGGGTAAGGCGAATCGGCTCGTTCATGGTGGACCTCAAGCTATCAAGTGCGCCGATTCTACCAGACAGCAAAAAGCCGGCTGGGCTCTTGTGAGCACAGCCGGCCTGTTTGTTTCAGCGGTTACTGGCGGGCAGCGAGCAAACGCTTGTGGCGGTTGCGCCGTGCAATGTTCAAGCACTCGATGGCCGCCGAGAAGGCCATGGCCGCATACACGTAGCCTTTAGGCACATGGGCTCCGAAGCCTTCGGCGATCAGCGTCATGCCGATCATGATCAGGAAGCCCAGGGCCAGCATCACCACGGTCGGGTTGTCGTTGATGAACTTGGCCAACGGTTCAGCCGCCACCAGCATCACGATCACCGAGGTCACCACGGCAATGATCATGATCGGCAAGTGTTCGGTCATGCCTACCGCCGTGATGATGCTGTCGATGGAGAACACCAGGTCGAGCAGCAGGATCTGCCCGATGGCCGCCGCGAAACCGATGGCCACGGTGTTACCCACTGTGGCTTTCTCTTCGGGCTCCGGGTCCATGCTGTGATGGATTTCGGTGGTGGCCTTCCATACCAGGAACAAGCCGCCGGCGATCAGGATCATGTCCTTCCACGAGAACGCTTGGCCGAACACTTCAAACACCGGCGCCGTCAGTTGCACGATAAACGCGATGGTGCTCAACAGACCCAGGCGCAATATCAACGCCATGCTGATACCGATGCGCCGTGCCTTGGCCCGGTGCTGCTCGGGCAATTTGTTGGTGAGAATCGAGATAAAGATCAGGTTATCGATGCCCAGCACGATTTCCATGACGATCAAGGTAGCCAGTGCAACCCAGGCGGTCGGGCTGGCGGCCAGTTGTAAAAGGTAATCCATGGTTCAGTCCTGACGTTGTGCTGGGAAATTAGGCTTCTTTGCTGTTCGATTCAGACGCTTGTTCTTGCTGATCGTCCTTTTTTTGCGGCGTGATCAAGCCTTGCGTCGCTTCACTCAATGCCTGCTCGGCGGCCTTGTGGGTGTCATCGATGGCTTGCTTGGCCGACTCAGTGGCTTTGCCCAGCACCTGTTGCGCACTTTTCTCGACCTGGTCGCAACCGCTGGTCATCACCAATGAAAGCGCAAGCAACGACGCCGCGCCCAGGGAATTGAGTGTCATGTTGTATTCCTCGTTAGAACCATTGGGTCCAAATAGTGGCCCCGCGATAGCGAGGCATTCTATGCAGGCGAACACTTCAGGAAAATTCGTATTTTTTTCGCTTATACTTCGGTTTTTACGAAGTGACCGCACCCATGCTCAATTACCGACAGTTGCATTACTTCTGGGTTGTGGCCAAGACCGGCAGCATCGTGCGCGCCTGTGAGCAACTGAACCTCACCCCCCAGACCATCAGCGGGCAAATCAGCCTGCTGGAGCAAACCTTCGGTATCGCGCTGTTTCAACGGGTCGGCCGCCAGCTTGAACTCACCGAAGCCGGGCGCCAGGCCCTGCCCTACGCCGAGCAGATGTTCCAGACCGGCAATGAGTTGGAAGCCATGCTGCGCGCGCAACCCAATGAACAGCAGATTGTGTTTCGCGTCGGCGTCGCGGATGTGGTGCCCAAGTCCATCGTTTACCGGCTGATCGCACCGACCATGGAGTTGAGCGAGCCGATCCGTATCACCTGTCGCGAAGACAAACTCGAACGGTTATTGGCCGACCTGGCGATCCAGCGCCTGGACCTGGTGATTTCCGACAGCCCCATGCCAACGCACCTGGACATCAAGGGCTACAGCCAGAAGCTGGGCGAATGCGGCATCAGTTTTTTCGCCACCCAGGCACTGGCTGACCGCCATCGCGGCGATTTCCCACAATGCCTGCAAGGCGCGCCGTTGCTGATCCCAGGCGCAGAGACCGTGGTACGCAGCCGTTTGCAGCGCTGGTTCGCCGAGCAGCAGATCCAACCGAAAATCATCGGTGAATTCGACGACAGCGCCCTGATGCAAGCGTTTGGCCAATCCGGCAGCGGGATTTTTATCGCCCCCAGCGTGATTGCCGATGAAGTGGTGCGCCAGTACGGCGTGGCACTGATTGGCCAGACCGATGCGGTCACCGAGTCGTTCTATGCGATCTCGGTGGAGCGCAAGGTCAAGCATCCCGGCATTGTGGCGATTACCGAGGGCGCACGGCGCGAGTTGTTTACCGCCCTGCCCTGACCGGTCAGGCGCTGGACGCGACCGGTTGTCTGGCAGTCATCAACCATAGCGCCAGCAGGATCGACACCAGGATAAACCCGGATGCGGCAAACCCCAGGCTGCCCAGGCCAAAAGTGTCGATCACATGCCCGCCGACCAACGCCCCCAGACCAATGCCCAGGTTGCCCCCGGCAATGCTCAGCGACGCGGCAAAGGCCGGGGCATGGGGCGCGGCCTTCATCAGTCGCACATGGCTGACCAGAAACATCGCGGCCTGGGTCACGCCCCACACGGCCATTGCCGCCGCCAGGCCGGCGCTGGAGTGAATCGCCGGCACCAGCGCCACCATGCCCGCGATCATGAACCCGCAGAACACCATGGACGCAGCCCGGCCTGGGCGCGGGTGACCGAATGCCGCACAGGTCGGGCCGTTAGCAGCGGCATGCTAGACTCCGCGCCCTGTTTCTTACAGAACATTCCGCCCGTACTGCTGCGTCCTATTAAAAAAACTAGAGACAACTGTTTATGACTGCTGCCCCCACCCTGTTACAACGACTGATGCGCGTCAGCCTGGTCACCCAAATCGTCATCGGCCTGATCGCCGGGATTCTGCTGGCCCTGCTCCTGCCCGAGGCCGCCAGGGCTACCGGTTTTATTGGCAAGGTGTTTGTTACGGCGTTGAAAGCTGTGGCGCCGATCCTGGTGTTTGTGTTGGTGATGGCGTCGATTGCCAACCATAAGCACGGCCAGGAAACCCATATCAAACCGATTCTGTTCCTGTACTTGCTAGGCACCTTTGCCGCAGCCGTCGTGGCGGTGGTTGCCAGCATGTGGTTTCCGTCGTCGCTGGTACTCGCCAGCCATGACGTCACCGTCAGCGCGCCGGGCGGCATCGGCGAGGTGCTGCAAAGCCTGCTGCTGAGCGTGGTGGACAACCCGGTGAGCGCACTGATGAACGCCAACTTCATCGGCATCCTGGCCTGGGCCATCGGTATGGGCATCGCCATTCGCCATGCGGGCGCTGCCACCCGCACCGTGCTGGACGATTTGTCCAACGGCGTGACCCTGATCGTACGTGTGGTGATCCGCTTTGCGCCGCTGGGTATCTTCGGCCTGGTCGCGTCGACCCTGGCCACCTCCGGCTTCGGCGCGCTGCTCGGCTACGCGCACCTGCTGGTGGTACTGATCGGTTGCATGCTGTTCGTGGCACTGGTGGTCAACCCGGCGATCGTGTTCTGGAAGCTGCGTCGCAATCCCTACCCACTGGTGCTGATGTGCCTGCGTGAAAGCGGTATTACCGCGTTCTTCACCCGCAGTTCGGCGGCGAACATCCCGGTGAACCTGGCCTTGAGCAAGCGCCTGGGCCTGCATGAAGACACTTATTCAGTGTCGATTCCACTGGGGGCCACCATCAACATGGCCGGGGCCGCGATCACCATCACGGTATTGACGCTGGCGGCCGTGCACACCCTGGGCATCAGCGTTGACCTGCCCACCGCCGTGCTGCTGAGTGTGGTCGCCGCCGTTTGTGCCTGCGGCGCCTCGGGCGTGGCCGGCGGCTCGCTGCTGCTGATCCCCCTGGCCTGCAGCCTGTTCGGTATTCCAAGTGAAATCGCCATGCAGGTCGTGGCTGTCGGTTTCATCATCGGTGTGTTGCAGGATTCTGCGGAAACCGCACTCAACTCCTCCACCGACGTGCTGTTCACCGCTGCCGCGTGCCTGGGCAAGGAAGAACAACCGGCCTGAATAATCCCCCGATAAAAGCCCGGTACGTTCCCGCCAAGAAACGACCGGGCGTTTTGGTTTTACGGGCCGTCAGGCACTGGAACTTTCAACGCGAAACCCCTCAAGCGGCACGCCATACCTTTTCTTGCTTTTAGGATCGTATGCGAACCACTTACCCAGCACCTCGTCAAATTTTGCGGTGATTTTTGATGTATCGCCGAGGATGTAGGTGCCTACCGCAATACCCTCCTGTTTATCCTGATAAGCCCGATTTACACCGCGGTTGGTGGAGACTGCCTTCCAAGAAAAAGTGCCTTTGCCCAGCAATGACTGATGCAGTGGCAACCCCCTGCTGACAATTGCCTTGCCTCCCGCAAACGGATTGGCCGCACTGACGGCTGCGCGTGCCAGTATGCCGCCGGCCTTTTTCACCTGGCCCCCCAGGCCTGCAATTTTACCGGCGGCGAAATAGCCACCTAACGCAAAGCCAAAAACGTCGAAGCCCAAAAATGCGAGCCCGCCGCTGACGTCGCCTTTTTGGAAACGATCGATGGCCGATGCAAAAGGCACCAAGGCTCGGGTGACTGCCTGGATTTTTTCAAACTCCGTCACTTCACTGTCAAAGGTGGTAAAGCCCCTCGCCGCCTTGACCAGCTCATTGCGCTCGCCTGGTTTGAAGAGGTTATTGAGGACCGTATCAGCAATATATTGGGTCCTTGCAGAGTTGAAGGTCTGCACGAGCGCTGGAGATTCGTCCCGCGCTTTGCGTTGCTCAGCCTCAGCCCCCTGCGCCTTGATTTCCCGTATCGACTTGTTGCGCCCCAAATGCACCCACTCACCTTGTCGGCCTGGCTTAAGATCGGGCGACAGATCCGTTCGCTTACGCACAAACCCTTGCTGGGGATTCACCTCGTACACGGTTTTACGCCCTTGGTAGGTTGTCACGAACAGGAGCGAGCGGTTGTCGTCGGGCTGCCGACTCTCGTAGGAAAACTGTTCGACCCGGTTTGCAAAGTGGCTGGTACGCGTCACATCTTCTTCGGCATAGACACTCAATTCACCGTATTCCAAGGCTTTCTTATCACCCTCAGGCAGTAGCGACATTAAATGTTTGATCGCAACGTCCGCGCCCCCCTTAAGCCCGGCGTAGTAATCCGTGACGTTTTTTTCGAACACTTCGTTAATCGGCGCAAGACGGTAGAACGCCTCTGAAATTTGCTCAAAAGGGACGGTTGAGTCCTGCGAATACCAGCGTGTGTGTTTGGGCCTGTCGAGATAGAGGTCCAGCATCGAATAAGGTCCGAGCAAATCCCGTTCCCTCTCAGCAGGCATCAGTACTTTTTTTTCGAAGTCTATGTCGCCGTAGGCCTTGAAGTGCGCCTTTAGAGTTGCGAGCGCCAACTCTTTTCGGGTGGCTAACTGCTTACGGGACGCTTGCGAGGCTTTTTTCAACGTATCGAAGCGCTCACCGGCCAGGGCACTGGCACGTTCGATCTCTTCGGCCGAGTAATTATTGTCAGGCCGCTTCTCGATGGCACCGTCCGCCACCGCCCAATGGATCAACCCCTCCCGCCCAGCCAATGCCTCGACGTTTTTTTCTTCGGCAGAAATCGGACCAAGGTCGTCCTTGAGCAATTGCTCGTAGGATTTACCTGCCGTGGAGCCGGGGGCACGGTATTCGGCCTTGGCGACAATAGACTTCAGGCTGACCCAGGCAGGCGAGCCATAAGACACGTCATCCGGAATATCCTTGACCAGTAATTCGGGCGCATGGTGTGACAACAGCAGGTAGGCGGCAACCGGAGCATTTTTGCCGTAAGACCGACGCAGATGTTCAGTCAGACCATGAGCGACCACAGACAGTGGCTTACCCCAATGCTCACGTTGCGACAGGTCGAACCCAGCCAGCCTGTTCTTTTCTTCCGGGTGCCAGAACGCCTGCGGATTCAAGCCGATTCTGCAAAGCGGAGAGCGCCCACTCCTGCGCGCTGCCAGCCCCCTGAAACTGGGCTCGCAGCGCTTCACCCAGCGCCTGTGCGGCGGGGGTTTTCAACAGTTTCGTTATCGCATCGCGCGGATTTTGCAGATCCGCCTCGGACCAGTTGACGGTTTGACTCAGAAACCCGAACGCCGTTTGGCTCAACTTCAGCGACTTGAACTCGGGCAATTCAAATGTGTTGTAGTTAACCGCGTCGTAAATTCGCTGCTGTTGTGCCCGATCAAGCGGAATGGGCCACGACAACCCGCCGCCCAGATCACCGTGCGGCGGTCGGGAGACCTGACGACGGAACAGCACTTGGCCCATGTTTTTAAGTTCGGCCAGATCGACGGGGCGATCCCAACCTTGCCCCTCCATGAATTGTAAAAGGCTCACGGACTGCCCCGCCTTCGGCTGGTTATCCACGTGAAACCCGGAACGCGGGTCCAGCTTGAACGGTTGATTTCGCAAAAAGTCGCCAACCCCTCTGCATGGTCGTAGGGCGCGCGGCTTCGGCGCGAGTGAATAATCGCCTGCTCATCGAGATAGGCCGGTGCCTTGACTATCGCCGCCAGCAACGCATCCCTGAACCTGAGCAGGTCGCGTTTATCGGCAATAAGGCTTTTATGGGCGTTGAGTGCCTGTTCGGACCTCGCTTCTCCCGCACCCGCGGTCGCAAATCCGCCGTGCTGTTGCAGTTGCTGAGCACGCTGACCATCTTTGAGCGGGTCGTCGTGGAACGTTTCGCCATAGAACTGCGCCACCATGGAAACCGGCACACTGTCGGCATACACGGCCTTGCGCGTAATCCCGTTGGGCGCCAAAGCGTGAGCGGCAGTCAGAATCGCTTGGGATACCTGCGCCCACCCCGAGTCGTCATCGAGAGAGAACCTGCATTGCTCGCCGTTTTTATTCCACGCCTGCAGCTCCCCGGTTGAGGGACGGAGCGTCACCAAGGATAGGTGAAGTCCGTTCGCGTTAAACCATGTCAAAAAGTCTTTGTCTTCTAACGCCGCACGTAATTGCGCGCGCCACTGGCCGAAGCTGGAGTTAAGCGCAATGTCCGTGATGTCCCCAGCGCGCCAAGGAGGCAGTGTGCTTTCTTCGAGGGCCTTTGCGTATTTGGCCGCCAATTCACTGTTGCCCTGATCGCGTAATGAGGACCGATGGGCGCCCGCCTGCGTCGATGAGCCGTCTTGCGCCACCTCGCGCCGGCTGCGCGTCTTTGGCTCAAGTGGGTTATTCGGGGCTGGTTGCGGTAGGACACAAGCTTGCGAAGGTGCGGCAGCGGGCGCCGACTGGAGGGTATTTATCATTAAGCCTTTCGCCTCTAAAGCGTTAGATGAGTGAAGTGGGTACCTCCCTTGAGTGTGTCCGCTGACGCATCGGTTGCCCGCAATTGTGTAACGCCCTGCGAACAGCAGCAGGTCAAACACCCGCACACAAAAAAGCCCGGAATCGCCCATTCAAGGGCGGTTCCGGGCTTTTTCAGCGCCTGGGTTTAGAAAGCGCCCATGTAATCACGCTTGCCCACTTCCACGCCGTTGTGACGCAGCAAGGCGTAGGTGGTGGTGACATGGAAGAAGAACTGCGGCAGGCCGTAGGTCAGCAGGTAGGATTGGCCGCTGAAGCGCTTCTCTTTAGGCGTGCCCTGGCGGGTGATGATCTCGATGCCTTCCTTGCCGTCGATCTGTGCTGGCGTGATGGTATCGACGAATGCCAGGACCTTGGCGATCAGCGCTTGCAGCTCGGCGAAGGTCACTTCGTTGTCTTCGTATTTCGGCACTTCGATTTCAGCCAGGCGGGCGGATACGCCCTTGGCGAAGTCGACGGCGATCTGCACCTGGCGCACCAGAGGAAACATGTCGGGGAACAGGCGCGCTTGCAGCAAGGCGTCAGGGTCGATGTTCTTGGCGGTGGCGTGGGCTTCGGCTTTGTTCAGCACATCGCTCAGGGCGTTGAGCATTTGCTTGAAGACTGGGATGGAGGCGGCGTACAGGGAAATAGTCATGACAGTCTCATCGGTAATGGCAGGGTAGGAACCAGCGGCGATTATAGCCATGCCTGCCGCTTGTCTTTTATTTTTTCAGGATTAGGCTAGTGGGCTTCACAGCATAGGGAACGCGCGATGACCGCCGAGCACGACACCGACACCCCTGAGCCGTGCCTGAACAGCACGGAAATCCGCGTCCTGGGCTGCCTGATCGAAAAACAGGCGACCCATCCGGAAACCTACCCCCTGACCCTTAACGCGCTGGTGCTGGCCTGCAACCAGAAAACCAGCCGCGAGCCGGTGATGAACCTCAGCCAAGGCCAGGTTGGCCAAAGCCTGCGTGTACTCGAAGGCCAAGGCTTTACCCGCCTGGTGATGGGCAGCCGCGCCGATCGCTGGGAACATCGCGTGGACAAGGCACTGGAGCTGGTGCCGGCGCAGGTCATCCTGATTGGGCTGCTGTTTTTGCGCGGCCCGCAGACCGTCAACGAGCTGCTGACCCGCAGCGGGCGCATGCATGATTTCGAAGATGCCGAGCAAGTGGTTCATCAGCTCGAACGCCTGATCGCGCGCGGGCTGGCGCTGCTGGTACCGCGCCAGGCGGGGCAGCGGGAAGACCGCTACACCCATGCGCTGGGCGACCCGGCGGATATCGAGGCGATTATCGCGGCGCGAGGAAGCCCGGTGGAGCGCGGGGCTGGAGTGTCTGTGGACCGGATTGAAGAACTGGAAGCACGCATTGGGGCGCTGGAAGAACGCCTGGCGCAGTTGGAACAGGCGTAATACAGGCAAAATGGGCGGTGCGACGATTCGAATTGCTCCGATAGCGGTGTTTCAGACATATGAGCATTGACTGACCCTCTGCTATCGGGAGCAAGCCCCCTCCCACATTTGATCACCAGTGCCCTTCAGCTTCGGGCAAATGCCACGGCTTTTTCGAACTGTGCCTGGGTTGGTCGCACACCGGTGTAAAGCACAAACTGCTCCAGCGCCTGGATCGCAATCACTTCCAGCCCGGTAATCACCCGCTTGCCCTTAGCCCGCCCCCGCACAATCAACGGTGTTTCGGCGGGGATTGCCACCACATCGAACACTGTTTCGGCTTTATCGATAGCATCGGCCTCGAACGCCAACGCATCGGCCTCAGGCCCACCGGTCATGCCAATCGGTGTCACGTTGACCAACATCCGTGGGCGCAACCCGCCAAGGTCGGCCTGCCATTCATACCCCAGGTTCTGCGCCAATCGGCGCCCCGCCGCCTCGTTGCGCGCCACGATCACCCCGTTGGCATAACCGCCGTCACGCAAGGCACTCGCCACGGCCTTGGCCATGCCGCCGCTGCCGCGCAGGGCGAAGGTCGAGTCCTTGGGCACCGCATGCGTCTTGAGCAGTTGCTCGACCGCAATGTAATCCGTGTTATAGGCCTTGAGGTGGCCGTTGGTGTTGACGATGGTGTTCAGTGAGTCAATCGCTTGAACCGAAGCGTCGAGTTCGTCCACTAAGGCAATGGCAGCCTCTTTGAACGGCATGGACACCCCGCAACCCCGAACCCCCAAAGCCCGGATACCGCCGATCGCGCCGGGCAAATCCTGGCTGCTGAAGGCCTTATAGTAAAAATTCAGACCCAACTGTTCATACAGGTGGTTATGAAATCGCAGGCCGAAATTGCCAGGGCGGGCGGACAGCGACATGCACAGTTGGGTGTCCTTGTTGGGGTGCATCTGCATGGAAAACTCCTTTGAGTAAGCAAATCGGTACAGACCTTACACAACCTTTACTTAGCGGCTGTGCTGTTTTTCAGAAATACGTTGTCTTAAAAGTATCCCCGCGACGTTACTTGAGTCTATTGACTGCAGACCACAAGCGCAGGGGCTAATCGAGGAATGACCATGAATCGTAAAATCCCCAAGATCGCCTTGCTTATCGGTGCACTCGCCATGGCAGGCCAAGCCTCCGCCCACGGCGGTGGATGGGCGGGTCCGGCCGCCTTGGGTGCGTTGGTCGGCGCCGCCGTGGTGGGCTCCGTGGTTGCCAGCCAACCTCGTGAGGTGTACGTGCAACAGCCCGTGTATGTACAACCGCAGCCGGTGTACGCCGCGCCACCGCCGGTGTACTACGCCCCGCCACCACCGGTGTATGTACAACAGCAGGTCTATTACCGCCCGGCGCCGGTTTATTACGGCCCGCCACATGGCTACTACTATGGCCCTCCTCACGGCTACTACCGTCGCGGCTGGTAAACCCCTGGTGTCACGTGCGAAACAGGCCTCGCCCCCGTGCGAGGCCTTTTTTTGCGCGCAAAGTCCGGATTTATCGCGTCAAGGTCGCTATAAGGACAATGGTGCCGACGCCAATCCCACAGGATAAGGCCCAAAGTCTACTTGCTCGACAGGGGCCAGCGCTGTCATGTTTGTGTCACGCCGCACTCCCACTATCGATCCTGTCCACTCAATAACAACAAGGACGACTGACCATGCCCACACAAAACCCG
The DNA here is from genome assembly GCF_054668275.1 of Pseudomonas sp. S3_A03. Lineage (NCBI taxonomy): Bacteria > Pseudomonadati > Pseudomonadota > Gammaproteobacteria > Pseudomonadales > Pseudomonadaceae > Pseudomonas > Pseudomonas sp. S3_A03. Next base: position 112,310 of record NZ_CP162753.1, on the reverse strand, counting down.
CACCGCACCGCTGGCCTCTGCACGTCCAGCAAGGTTTACAGCGCACTCACCGAACTCAAGCACTTGGAAGGCCACCGCAGCGCGAAATTCCTGGCGTTGCTGGCAGAAAACCTGGTGCGCAAGGGCCTGCTCAACGAGCAGGAAGTGGTGAGCATGCTCGATCAGGTGGTCGACTGACACGTTGCGTTGATGTCGACTATCGAGCCAGGTGATTTTTCCTTGGCCGCCTGGCCTCGTAAGGTGACCTCCATAGCGATTGGAGGTATCTATGCCCACTGTTCAAATCATGTCTGTCATCGGCAGCGCCGTCCCCGCCCCGCTTCGCGCGTTGGGAGTGCTTGCCTGCTGGTACCTGGTAAGCGACGGCGAGGCCATCAGTGGCCCCCTCACGTCGCTGTCCGCCGCCGAAAAACAGCTGCAGCAAGCGTCGAGCTTCAGGCTTGACGCCTGAGACTCAAGGCAGTGGCAGCTTGACCCGCGGCTTGCTTTCGACAAACAGCGCCCAACTGGACATGAACAGCGCCGCCACCAGCGGCCCGATCACGAACCCGTTGAGGCCGAACACCGATAAACCGCCCAGGGTCGAGATCAGGATCAAGTAGTCCGGCATCTTGGTGTCTTTGCCCACCAGGATCGGACGCAGCACGTTATCCACCAGCCCGATCACAAACACGCCAAACAGGCCCAGCACCACGCCCTGCCAGATCGAACCGCTGAGCAGGAAGTACGCGGCCACCGGCCCCCACACCAGCCCAGCCCCCACCGCCGGCAGCAGCGACAGAAACGCCATCAACACCGCCCAGAGCAACGCGCTGGGAATGTCCAGGAACCAGAAGATCAAACCGCCCAGCGCGCCCTGGGTCACGGCTACCAGCACGTTGCCCTTGACCGTGGCGCGCACTACCCGGTTGAACTTGAGCTGTAGACGACGCTTCTGTGGTTCGGCCAGCGGTACCGCCGTGCGCACTTTGCGCACCAGTTCCGGGCCGTCGCGCAGCAGGAAGAACAGCAAATACAGCATGATGAAAAAGCTCACCAGGAAATCAAACGTCCCCTGGCCGAAGCTGAACGCCTGGGTGGCAAAGAACTGGCTGCCCTGCATCGCGCTCTTGACGATCTTCTCACGCAGCCCTTCCAGGTTGCCCATGCCAAAGCGGTCCAGCAGATGCTGGAAGTACGGCGGCAGAAAGTGCTTGAACTGCTCGATATAACCGGCCACGTCGAGCTTGCCGCTCTCGATGTTCTTGTAGAGCGTCGCGCCCTCTTGCACCAGCAAGGCGCTGGTGATGATCACCGGCAGAATCGCAATCACCAGGCACACCATCAAGGTGGTCAGGGACAACAGGTTGCGGTTCCAGCCGAGGCGTTGCTGCAGGCGGCGCTGCATCGGCGCAAAGATGATGCCCAGGATCACCGCCCAGAACACCGCGCCGTAAAACGGCAGCAATATCCAGATAAACGCGATAGTCACCAGGACCAGCAACAACAGCAGGGTCTTGAATTGCAGAGTGGTTTGATTCATGTCCGGTCCATGTCAGAAAGCTCGGCGCGCGTGCGCCCTGCTGCTTAGTCCGTTGCAAATCCTGTGAGTGCCATCTTTGTTGCGGTAAGCGTAGACCCAGATCAATAACCCCTTCGGCGCCGCCCGGTACCCTCGCGCCCTTTTGCGGTCCGATTTCCCATGCCTCTGCTCCTTAGCCCTGAACTGTTGGCCCCCGCCGGCACCCTGAAAAACATGCGCTACGCCTTCGCCTACGGTGCCGATGCGGTCTACGCCGGCCAGCCGCGCTACAGCTTGCGCGTGCGCAATAACGAGTTCGACCACGCCAACCTGGCCCTCGGCATCGACGAAGCCCATGCGCAAGGCAAGCGCTTTTACGTGGTGGTGAACATCGCGCCGCACAATGCCAAGCTCAAGACCTTTCTCAAAGACCTGGCCCCGGTGATCGCCATGGGCCCGGATGCGCTGATCATGTCCGACCCGGGGCTGATCATGCTGGTGCGCCGACACTTCCCACAGATGCCGATTCACTTGTCGGTACAGGCCAATACCGTGAACTGGGCCAGCGTCGAGTTCTGGCAGCAGCAAGGGATTTGCCGGGTGATCCTGTCGCGGGAGCTGTCCCTGGAAGAGATCGGCGAAATCCGCCAGCAGGTGCCGGCCATGGAGCTGGAGGTGTTTGTGCATGGCGCCTTGTGCATGGCCTATTCCGGCCGCTGCCTGCTGTCGGGCTATATGAACAAGCGCGACGCCAACCAAGGCAGTTGCACCAACGCCTGCCGCTGGAAATACCAGGCCACGCCGGCGGTGGAAAATACCACGGGGGAGATCGTCCAGGCGTATCAGCCGACCTTGGGGATTGGCACGCCGACCGACCAGGTGTTTGTGCTGCAGGAAGCCAACCGCCCCGACGAGCACATGCCCGCCTTCGAAGACGAGCACGGCACCTACATCATGAACGCCAAGGATTTGCGCGCGGTGCAGCATGTTGAGCGTTTGACCCACATGGGCGTGCATTCGCTGAAGATCGAAGGTCGCACCAAGTCGCACTTCTATTGCGCGCGCACCACCCAGGTGTATCGCCGGGCCATCGATGACGCCGTGGCCGGTCGCGCGTTCGACCGCAACTTGATGACAGACCTCGAATCCCTGGCCCAACGCGGCTACACCGAAGGCTTCCTGCGCCGCCATGTGCACGACGAGTACCAGAACTACCAGAACGGCAGCTCGGTGTCCGAGCGCCAGCAGTTTGTCGGCGAGTTAACCGGCGAGCGCCGGGGCGAATTGGCCGAGGTCAAGGTGAAGAACCGTTTTGCCGTGGGGGATCACCTGGAATTGATGACGCCCGCCGGCAACCTCCACTTTGACCTGGACACCTTGCACAACAGCAAGGGCCAAGCCATTGACGTGGCGCCGGGGGACGGGCACACGGTGTACGTGCACGTTCCGGCGCAGATGGACCTGCGTTTTGGCCTGCTGATGCGTGACGTGTAAACACTGTTGGGGCGAGCAAGCTTCCTCGCCACAGGGTCAGATCTTGAATTGCCCCACCAGTTGTCCGAGCCGCTGGCCAAGGTCGGCCAGGCTGCGCGAGGTCTGCGCGCTCAACTGCGTCTCATCGGCCACGTTGTCCACCGCCACGGCAATCTGATGCACGCTGCGGTTGATCTCTTCGGCGACGGCGGTCTGCTCTTCGGCGGCGCTGGCAATTTGCGCGTTCATCGAGTTGATGGTGCCGATCAACTGGGCCATGGTGTCCAGCGACGCCCCAGCTTGGTTGGCCTGGGCGGAGGTGCCGTCGCCGGCATCACTGGAGCGGCGCATCGCGTCCACGGCGGCCACCGTGCCGGTTTGCAGGCGGTCGATCATGCCCTGGATTTCCTGGGTGCTGGTCTGCGTGCGGCTGGCCAGGGCGCGCACTTCGTCGGCGACCACCGCAAAACCACGGCCGGCCTCCCCTGCCCGCGCGGCCTCGATCGCCGCGTTGAGGGCCAACAGGTTGGTCTGTTCGGCAATCGAACGGATCACGCTGAGCACACTGACAATCGATGACACATCCTGCTGCAAGCTGTCGAGGGACACGCCGCTGCTGCGGATGTCATTCACCAGCGCATGGATCTGCGCAATGCTGCCGTCCACCACGCGCTTGGCGGCCTGGCCTTCGGCGTCGGTCTGTTGTGCCGCCACGGAGGCGCCTTGCGCACTGCGCGCAACTTCCTGGGCCGCAGACGACATCTGGTTAATGGCGGTGGCCACTTGGTCGGTTTCGTGGCGCTGGCGCTCCATGGCCTGTTCGGAACGCTGGGCCTGGTCGGACACCTGGCTGACCAGCCCGGTCAGTTGCGCGGTCATGTCAGTGATCTGGCGTACCAGGCCGTGGATCTTGTCGACAAACCGGTTGAACGCCCCCGCGAGGTCGCCCAACTCATCCTGGCTGGTGATCGCCAGGCGGCGGGTCAAATCGCCCTCACCGGCGGCGATGTCATCCAGGTTGGCTTTCATCAAGTGCAACGGACGCAGGATGGTATTGGCCAGCACCATGCCCACGGCGGCAATCACCAGCAACACCACCACGGCCACGCCGAGGATGCTCAGCAACACACCCTCCATGCGTTTTTCCACCTTGGCTTCGACCACCGCCACCTGGGCTTCGATGCCATCGAGATTCACCGAGGTACCGATAACCATGTCCCATTTAGGCAGGTATTCGGTGTAGCCCATCTTGGGCACCAGTTCGGTCTGGCCAGGCTGGGTCGAGCTGTATTGCAGGTAGTGAGTGCCGTCCTTGCCGACCTTGACCAGGTCGCGGTTGACGTACACACCGTTGGGGTCGCGATTGTCCTTGAAGCTCTTGCCCACGCCGTCCGGGCTGTTGCCCTTGAACAGGCGAATGGTCTCGGAGTCGTAGCCGAAGAAGTAACCGTCCTTGCCGTAGCTGGTGTTGGAGAGCAACTTGACCACCTTCTGCCCGCGCCGCCGTATCACCGGGAGCGGCGGCGTCGTAGAGCGGTTTGACAGTGCTCATGGCCACTTCCACATAACTTTGCAGGGTGGCCTTGGCGTTGTTGAGCAGGCGCTCGCGGGTTTCAGCCACCTCGTTGCGTGCCTGGCCCTGGAGAATCCACACGGTGGTCAGGCTGATCACCAGGGCAAACAGCAACACCGGGACGACGGCGAGGGACAGGACTTTGGCCTTCAGACTCAGACGCATGACTTTTCTCTCTTATTAAGCGGCTTGAGAGGTTATCGGCCAATTACCCTGATTCTGTAGGACAACACGCATTTGTGGTCATGGGCGAGCAATGAGGTTACAGGGTCATGGCGGCCAACCAGCCAAATGCCAGCAACGGCAGGTTGTAGTGCAGGAAGGTCGGCACCACGGTGTCCCAGATATGGTGGTGCTGGCCGTCAATATTCAGCCCGGAGGTAGGGCCGAGGGTGGAGTCCGACGCCGGCGAGCCCGCATCGCCCAGCGCACCGGCCGTACCGACGATGCACACGATGGCCATCGGGCTGAAGCCCAGTTGCACGCACAGCGGCACAAAAATCGCGGCGAGGATCGGCACCGTGGAAAACGACGAGCCGATCCCCATGGTCACCAACAGGCCCACCAACAGCATCAGCAAGGCGCCGACACCACGGCTATGGCCGATAAACGCCGCCGAGGCTTGCACCAGCGAACGCACGTCACCGGTGGCCTTGAGCACTTCGGCAAACCCTGAGGCGGCGATCATGATGAAGCCGATCATGGCCATCATCTTCATGCCTTCGGTGAACAGGTCGTCGGTATCGCGCCAGCGCACGATGCCCGACACCGAGAAGATCAGGAACCCGGCAAGGGCGCCGATGATCATCGAGTCCAGCCACAGTTGAATGATGAACGCCGAAGCAATCGCCAGACCGGCCACCAGCAGGGTCAGCGGGTTGTACTGCACCGCCACTTGCTCGACCCGCTCGATTTTCTCCAGGTCGTACACGCGTTTTTTGCGGTAGCTGATAAACACCGCCACCAGCAGGCCGGCCACCATGCCCAAGGCCGGCAGGCTCATGGCGTGGGTCACGTTGACCTGGCTGATGTCCACGCCGCTGCCGGCGACGTTGGCCAGCAGGATCTGGTTGAGGAAGATATTGCCGAAGCCCACCGGCAGGAACATATAGGGGGTGATCAGGCCGAAGGTCATTACGCAGGCGATCAGGCGGCGGTCCAGTTGCAGTTTGGTCAGCACGTACAGCAGCGGCGGCACCAACAGCGGAATAAACGCGATGTGGATCGGCAGAATGTTCTGCGAGGCAATCGCAACCACCCACAACAGGCCGATCAACAGCCATTTGACGTGGCTGCCACCCGTGGCGTCCTGGCGGTCGACCAGCAACAGGGCCTTGTCCGCCAGCGCATGAGCCAGGCCGGACTTGGCAATAGCCACCGCGAAAGCGCCGAGCAGTGCGTAGGACAACGCCACGGTCGCGCCCCCACCCAAGCCGCCATTGAAGGCCTTGAGCGTGGCCTCGATGCCCAGGCCACCGGCCAGACCACCCACCAGGGCGCCGACAATAATGGCAATGACTACATGCACGCGGGACAGGCTGAGCACCAGCATGGTGCCGACCGCGGCGATGACTGCGTTAATCATGGTTACCTCAAGCAGAAACATAAAAGACAGGCATGCCCGCGCCCAGATGGCCATTGACTGGCAACCCGCTCGCAGGCTTTAAGGAGGTCTTATTAGAGGGCGCGCACTTTGCAGCAGGCGGGCGCGCATGTCAAAAAGCGGCGCCGCTTTCAGGTTTGGATTGATCGCTTGAATAAACAAAACTGTCGATCGCCACGGCTGAGCCAGGCGTTGAACCGTCTGGCGAATCCGCCGCAGGGCTTGAGGGAGCAATTTTGGATTGAATGCCTTTACACATCGTGGGAACGAAGACTTTTCCCACAGCTTGATGGGGGCATGTCAGGCGTGGCGCTTGGGCAGTTCGATCAGCACCTTGAGCCCACCCAATTTACTGTCCTGCAATTGCAACACGCCACCCCACACCTCGACGATATCCCGCACGATGCCCAACCCAAGCCCGTGGCCCTCAGTCTGCTCGTCCAGCCGCGCGCCACGACTGAACACCTGGTCCCGTTGGGCTTCGGGGATGCCGGGGCCGTCGTCTTCCACCGTCAGCAGGTAAACGTGCCCGGTATCGCTGACGCTCAGGCGAATTTCGGCGTCCGCCCACTTACAGGCGTTGTCCAGCAGGTTGCCGAGCAGCTCCAGCAGGTCTTCGCGGTCCCAAGGCAGATACAGGCCAGGGGCGGCGTGGTAGCTGAGGTCCAGGTGTTCGCCGTGGATCATGTTCAGGGTGGCGAGCAAGCCAGGCAGTTCTTTTTCGCAGTCGAACAATGCCCCCGGCAGGGTTTCGCCGGCCAGCCGTGCGCGGTTGAGTTCACGGTTGAGGCGTTGCTGCACTTGTTCCAGTTGGTCGCGCAGCAGTTGGCTCAGTTCGGGGCGGTCCTTGAGCGCCTCGCTTGACGCTGCGCTCAATAACACGGCCAACGGGGTTTTCAGCGCATGCCCCAGGTTACCCAGGGCATTGCGGGAGCGCTTGAGGCTGTCTTCGGTGTGGGCCAGCAGGTGGTTGATCTGCGCGACCAGCGGCTCCAGCTCCTGTGGCACCTGGGTGTCGAGTTGCGAGCGTTGGCCCTGTTGCAACTGAGCGATCTGGTTGCGTGCGTTTTCCAGCGGGCGCAGGGCGCGACGCACCGTGAGCCGTTGCAGGATCAACACCAACAGCAGCGCCGCCAGGCCCAGCACCAGGCCGATCTGACGCATCAGCTGGAAACTTTCCCGCACCGGTGTGTAATCCTGAGCCACGCTGATGGAAATCGAGTGGCCAAAGCGCTTGTAGTCCGAACGCAGCACCAGCAGTTGTTGGCCTTCGGGGCCCAGTTGCAGGTTGCCCTTGAGCCCGGCTTCGGGCAGTTGGGGCAATTCCTCGTCCCACAGCGAACGAGAACGCCAGTGCACATCGGCAAAGTCGATACGAAAGTAATGCCCGGAAAACGGCCGTTGATAGGCCGGCGACAGACGCTGCTCATCCAGCTGCACGCCGTTGGGCCCACGCACCAGCGCCACCAACAGGTTTTCCGCGTCGTTACGCAGCCCGGCTTCCAGGTAACGCTGCAAACCGGCCTCGAACAACCACAGGCTGGTTTGCGCCAGCACCACACCGACGACCACCATCACGCTGATCAGGCCCAGGCTCAGGCGTCGCTGAATCGACCTCATGCGGGGTTGGCGCCAAACCGGTAACCCTGGCCACGCCGGGTTTCGATCACGCCGCGGCCCAACTTGCGGCGCAGGTGGTTGACGTGGACTTCCAGCACATTGGAATCGCGTTCGGTCTCGCCATCATACAAATGCTCGGCCAGGTGGCTTTTCGACAGGATCTGCTCGGGGTGCAGCATGAAATAGCGCAGCAGGCGAAATTCCGCGGCGGTGAGCTGGATCTCTTCGCCGCCGCGCAACACGCATTGGCGGCCTTCATCCGGGTGCAGGCCGGCGGCTTGCAGGGTGGGTTGGTTGGCCTGGCCGTGGGACCGGCGCAACAGCGCCTGGATGCGCAGGTGCAGCTCTTCAGGGTGAAAGGGTTTGCTCAGGTAATCGTCGGCACCGGCCTTGAGCCCTTCGATACGCTCGGCCCAGGAGTCGCGGGCGGTGAGCACGAGCACCGGAGTGGCGAGCGCGGCGGCGCGCCATTGCGCCAGCACTTCGAGGCCAGGCAAACCGGGCAGGCCAAGGTCGAGGATGATCAGGTCATAGGGTTCGCTGCGGCCCTGGTAAGCGGCGTCGCGCCCGTCAGCCAACCAGTCCACGGCATAGCCCTGGCGCTGCAAGCCGGCCAGCAGTTCATCGGCCAGGGGTACATTGTCTTCTACCAGCAGCAGGCGCATCAGTCTTCCTCATCTTTAATCAGCGCACCGGTGGTAGCGTCAAGTTTGATCTCGCGCACCACACCCTCGGTGGTCACCAGCTCCACTTCATAAGCATATTGGCCGTGTTTTTCTCAAGCTCGGCCTCTAGCATACGGGAGCCCGGATAGCGCGCCATGGCCTGCTGCAACAGCTGCTCCAGCGGCAGGATCACGCCCTGCTGGCGCAACGCGAGGGCTTCGTCCTGGTTGAGGTCGCGGGCCTGCAAACTTGAGCAGAACACCACAAGCACCAGTGCCACCCGACTGCCGGTGCGTAAATTTACCTTCATTACGTATCCTGATGATTCTTGAGAACCTGCCCGGTGAGCGCGTCCAATTCAACGTCCCATTCGATACCGTTGCGATCTTGCAGCTCGACCTCATAAACGTACTTGCCGTAGGCCTCATCCAGGTCGGTGTCCAGCAGCGTAGAACCGGGGTGCAGGGCCAGGGCCGTGGCTTCCAGTTGGTCAAAGGCGACAATTGTAACAGTGCCGGGTACGACCAGTGGTTTGTCCGGGTCCACGGCTCCGGCCTGGGGCGCCGCACAGGCGATGATAACGGCGGCGACCAGAGCGGTGAGGCGTTTCATGATAAATCTCCGTTACGCGATGTTATTCCTACACACGCCACGGTAACGGCTGCAACTTAACTGAAACTGAATTGCCACCATGGCAATTGCGCGTAGGCCTTTTCCCACAACCCGCGAGATTTTCTATACTGCCCCCTCGCTTCAATCGAGACCGGTATGACAGCCATCCACATCAAGTTTCCCGCCCTGACCCTCAAGGCCGGCAAACGCGCCCTCGCGCGCATCCGCGAACAGGGCCTTGCGCCTGCCGACGTCGGCATTCTGCCCGGTGCGGCCGGTGGCCCCAAGGCGCTGGGTATCCAGGGTCTGGACCTGGCGCTGTTCGGCGACTGGCTGCCGCGCGCGCCACGGGAACGGGCGCTGATCGGTGCGTCCATCGGCTCCTGGCGCTTTGCCAGTGCCTGCCTGCCCGACCCGGTACAAGGCCTGTTGGACCTCGGCCGGCTGTACAACGAGCAGCGCTTTGCCAAAGGCGTGACCATGGCCGACGTCAGCCAGAGCTGCCGGCGCATGCTCGACGACCTGCTGGCCGGCCGCGATGCGCGGGTGCTGGACAACCCCGACTATCGCCTGAACATCATGGTAGTCAAAAGCCACGGCCTGCTCGCCGATGACCATCGCGGGCGCCTGGGCCTGGGCCTGTCCTCGGTGATCGCCGATAACCTGCGTGGCCGCGCGCGGCTGTCGCGGCATTTCGAACGGCTGATCATCCATGACCCGCGCCAGCCGCCACCGGTGCATCCGCTGCAGGATTTTCCGTCGCGCTTTGTCGAATTGGATGCAGGCAACCTGCGCCAGGCATTGCTGGCCTCCGGCTCGATCCCCATGGTGATGCAAGGCGTGCGCGACCTGCCTGGCGCCGGCAGCGGCACTTACCGCGACGGCGGCCTGCTGGACTACCACCTCGACCTGCCCTACCACGGCGACGATATTGTGCTGTACCCGCACTTCACCGACCGGGTCATCCCCGGCTGGTTCGACAAGGGCCTGCCGTGGCGACGCAGCAATCAACAGGGCTTGCAGGATGTGTTGCTGCTGGCGCCGTCCAGGGACTACTTGGCCCGCCTGCCCCACGGCAAACTGCCGGACCGCAGCGACTTCAAGCGCTTCGTGGGCGATGACGCGAGCCGCAACACATACTGGCAAACCGCGATGAGCGAGAGCCGGCGGCTGGGGGATGAGTTCCTACAGTTGGCCGATAACGGCGGGCTGGGCGAGCGCTTGCAGGCGCTTTGACCGAGCGGTATGCGCGGCGAGGGATCAAGCTGTTAAACTCGCCGGCTGCCAGATACCTGACCGAGCTGAAAATACTGTGGAAATCTTCAAGGAATTTACATTCGAATCCGCCCACCGCCTGCCGCACGTGCCGGACGGCCATAAATGCGGGCGCCTGCATGGGCATTCGTTCAAGGTGGCTATCCACCTGAGCGGCGACCTGGATCCCTATACCGGCTGGATTCGCGACTTCTCGGAGATCAAGGCGATTTTCAAGCCGCTCTATGAACGCCTCGACCACAACTACCTCAATGACATCCCCGGCCTGGAAAACCCGACCAGCGAAGTGCTGGCCAAGTGGATCTGGAACGAACTCAAACCCCTGTTGCCGGAACTCAGCGCAATTCGCATCCACGAGACCTGCACCAGTGGCTGTATTTATCGCGGCGAATAAGCCTGCGATGTGTGTAAAAAACCACCCTTGCGGTGGTTTTTTTCGGCCTGGATGATTTACCACGCAGCCACCGTTTGACTGATCCATTTTGTATCACCCCTGCACCGCTTTCGTGCCCGACTGGGCAGCGCGAACACTCCCTCCGGCATTTCTTGCCTGTTTGGCTATAAATACTGTGCACGCTGCACAACTCACACCGTGCGCCCGTCACTGCTGCTGATTTGGCACGGGCGGTGCAATAGGCCTGCGTCACTCATTCAGGGAGCACGGCACATGACGCAGCAAGAACCGGGCAACGATTACCCTTTAAGCGAAGTCCCCATGCATGCGCGCAAAGGCCTGGCATCCACCGCCATGGTGCTGCTGGGCTTTACGTTTTTTACCGCGACCATGTTTGCCGGCGGCAAGCTGGGGGTGGCGTTCAGCTTTATCGACATGCTCGGCGTGGTGGCCTTGGGCAACCTGCTGTTGGGTATTTACGCGGCGGGCCTGGGTTATATCGCGTTCAAGAGCGGCTTGAACTCCGTATTGATGGGGCGCTTGTGCTTTGGCGAAGTCGGCAGCAAGCTCAGTGACTTGATCCTCGGCTTCACCCAGATCGGCTGGTACGCCTGGGGCACCGCCACGGCTGCCGTGGTGCTGGGTAAGTACTTCGAACTGAGCCAGGGCAACGTACTGGTGTTGATGCTGGTGTTTGGCCTGGTATTTTGCGCCACGGCTTACGTGGGCTATCGCGGGCTGGAGATTCTTTCCTACATCGCGGTGCCAGCCATGGGGCTGCTGCTGTTTCTGTCGATGTGGGTCGCCACGGCCAAAGTCGGCGGTTGGGACGGCCTGCTCGCGGTGACGCCAACCGCTGAATTGGATTTGTCCACGGCGATCACCCTGGTGTTCGGCACCTTCGTCAGCGGCGCGACCCAGGCCACCAACTGGACGCGGTTTTCGCGCTCGGCCAGGGTCGCGGTGCTGGCCAGCCTGATCGGTTTCTTTATCGGCAACGGCCTGATGGTGCTGATCGGGGCCTACGGCGCCATCGTCTATCAACAACCGGATGTGGTCGAGGTGTTGCTGCTGCAAGGCTTTGCGCTGGCGGCGATGGCCATGTTGCTGCTCAATATCTGGAGTACCCAGGACAACACCATCTACAACTTCGCCGTGGCCGGCTGCAACCTGTTGCGCACCCAACGCCGCAAGACCGTGACCCTGGCCGGCGCGGTGATCGGCACCCTGCTGGCGCTGCTTGGCATGTACGACATGCTGGTGCCGTACCTGATCCTGCTGGGCACGGTGATACCACCGATTGGCGGGGTGATCATGGCCGACTTTTTCTACCGCTATCGTGGCCAATACCCGCGCCTGGCCGAGGCTCGCCTGCCGGCGTTCAACTGGCCGGGGCTGGCGGCCTATGCCGTGGGCACCGTGCTGGCATTCAACTCGCCCTGGGTCGCGCCGCTGGTAGGGATCGCAGCCGCGTCGCTTACCTACATCGTGCTGACGGCCGTACTACGTGTGCGTGCGCCATTGGCTGACGCTCAAGCATGAGCCTGACCGTCGCCGATGTGCTGGCCCTGCCTGGCCTTGAATCCATGCGCCTGCGCGCCGGCGAGGCAGGCCTGGACAACCCTGTGCGCTGGCCCTACGTGGCGGAAAACAGCGGGATCGCCGAGTGGGTGCTGGGCAGCGAGCTGGTGTTTGTCACCGGCATCAATCACCCACGGGATGAAGCGAACTTGCTGCAATTGCTGCAAGAAGCCTGTCAGCGCAAGGTGGCCGGGCTGGTGATTCTCACCGGGCCGGCGTATATCCAGGCGATACCCCAGCGGCTGCTGGATGCCGCGCACGCAGCGGGCATGCCGCTGATCGAGCAACCCTACTCGTTGAAAATGGTGCTGGTAACCCAAGCCATCGGCTCGGCGCTGATCCAGTTCGAGCAGTTGGGGCGTTCGCGCCATGATGTGTTGGAACGCTTGCTGACCGGTGACTTTCAATCCCTGGAAGTGCTGCTGCACAGGGCCGCGCAACTGGGTATGTCCCTCAACGGGCATTGGCAGGTGGTGCAATTGCAATTGGAGGGCAGCGAGTCGCTGTTTGCCCAGAACGATACACAACAGGTCGAAGCGCACCTGGCTCAGCAACACGACGGCATCAGTCGCCGCCTGCGTCAGTGGTCGGCGGGGTTGCCGTTATTGGGCCGGGCCGGGAATTGGACACTGCTGCTGCCGGCCCCCGACGCGGTTGCGGCCCTGGCTAACCGCCAACAATTGGCCACCTGGTTGAAGCCGCTGAACCTGCGCCTGGCGCCGCTTAAATTGTTTACCGGCCTCAGCGCCGCCGCGCACCCACCTGCGCGCCTGGCCCAGGCCCAGGATGAAGCGCGCCAGGCGTTGGCCGCCGCGCGGCGTTTCAGCGAACGCGCCGGGCTGTGCGTGTACGACGAACTGGGCGTGCTCAAGTTACTCAGCGGCGTGCGTGATCGCGCCCTGCTCGACCACTTTCTCAATGAACGCTTGGGCCCGTTATTGCGCCACGACTTGCACCATGGCCCCAGCCTGATGCCGACTCTGGAAGCCTGGTTTCACGAGAATGGTAACCTGATGGCCGCCGCCCAGCGCCTGGCCCTGCACCGCAACACTGTGACGCACCGCGTCCAGCGCATCGAAGCCCTGTGCGGGCTGACGCTGGATAACGCCTATGACCGCCTGGACATCGGCATCGCCCTGATGATCTGGCGGCTGTCTGCCTGATTGTTTTTAGCCAAGAGGAACTTGCCCATGCACATCATCAACGCCCGCCTGCGCAACCATGAAGGCCTGCATGATCTGCACCTGGAAAACGGCCGGATCGCCAGCATCACGCCACAAACCAGGGCGCCGATTTTAACCGCCGATGATGTGGACGCGGCCGGCAATCTGGTGATCCCGCCATTCGTCGAACCGCATATCCACCTCGATGCCACACTCACCGCCGGCGAACCGCGCTGGAACATGAGCGGCACACTGTTCGAAGGGATCGAGTGCTGGGGCGAACGCAAAGCCACCATCACCCAGCAAGACACCAAGACCCGCGCCAAGCAGACCATCCAGGCGCTTGCCGCCCACGGCATCCAACATGTACGCACGCATGTCGACGTCACCGACCCGGACCTTACGGCGCTCAAAGCCATGCTGCAAGTGCGTGAAGAAAGCACGCACCTGATCGACCTGCAAATCGTCGCGTTTCCCCAGGAAGGCATCGAGTCGTTCCACCATGGCCGCGAACTGATGGAAGAAGCCATTCGCCTGGGCGCCGACGTGATTGGTGGCATCCCTCACTTTGAATACACTCGCGACCAAGGCGTGAGTTCGGTGAAGTTCCTGATGGACCTGGCCGAACGCACCGGTTGCCTGGTGGACGTGCATTGCGACGAAACCGACGACCCGCACTCGCGCTTCCTCGAGGTGCTGGCCGAAGAGGCCCGAAGCCGCGACATGGGCGCCCTTGTCACCGCCAGCCACACCACGGCCATGGGTTCTTACGACAATGCTTATTGCGCCAAACTGTTCCGCCTGCTGGGACATTCCGGCATCAGCTTCGTGTCGTGCCCGACCGAAAGCATCCACCTGCAAGGCCGTTTCGACAGCTTCCCGAAACGCCGTGGCGTGACCCGCGTCAACGAGCTGCTCGAAGCCGGCATGAATGTTTGCTTCGGCCAGGACTCCATCGTCGATCCCTGGTACCCCCTGGGCAACGGCAACATCCTGCGGGTGCTCGAAGCCGGTTTACACATTTGCCATATGCTCGGCTACCGCAACCTGCAAAGCGCCCTCGACCTGGTGACCGATAACAGCGCCAAGGCGATGGCCCTGGGTGATCGTTATGGCCTGGAACCCGGACGGCCAGCCAATTTGCTGATCCTCTCGGCGCACAGCGACTACGAGGTGATTCGCAGCCAGGGCCTGCCGCTATACTCGATTCGCAACGGCAAAGTACTGATGAAACGCCAGCCGGCCCAGGTTGAGTTTATGTAACCACCGTGATCAGACGATGGAGTCGATATCCAACGTTTGTGCCCTGCCCCGATCGCTATCCGTCACGGGCGGAATGCTGGCGATTGGGGACAGTGCTCGGTTTTCACGATGGCTGAACCAACGCATGAGGCTCGGTTGCAAGTGCGCGGCGTGAGCATGGCTGCCGTAGACATCGCGCGCCCCAAGACGACGCCACCGCAGGCTTTGCAGGCGCTGGCGACTGAGGTGCAGGCGTTCGATTTCGGCATTCAACGGCTCATGATGTTCATAAGCCCGGTCATTGGCCGGTCGATGCCGAGTCAATTCTCGCCGCTTGTCTTGCAGTTGCTTGCGCATGGTCGCGAGGGCATGGTCGAGCAACTCAAACTCTCTTTCGGTCACCAGCGGGACGTTGCTGTCCAGGGTCTGTTGCCAGCGCCGCAATGTGGCCCAGGCAGCCGGGATGTAGCTGGCGGTCATGAAGTGCTGCTTGTATTGCACCAACTGCCTGATCAACCCGTCGCGCTCAGGCATATCGCCGCGCGCATGCAACGCCCGATTACGACCGGCCTCTTCAATGGACTCACATCCGGGCCTCCACAACACCGATGAATGCGTGCCATCCGGCAGCATGATCGGCATGAAATGCTGTTGTTCACCATGGTGTTGGTAGGGGTTGCCGCCGAAACGCACCAGGCCGGCGGCGAACAACAGGCCTCCGGCGGCGGGAGCGCTGAATAACGTGACGGCGCCAGGGATCCAGAGCTTGGCGGTGGTGTTCATCCAGGGCGCCGGGACGCTGGGAACGGGGTCGTTGTGGTTGACGATACGGTGGTGGACCAGAGCGGATGCGCCGACAGTGAATTCGGAGTCGACGGCACGGGGGGCGCCGTAGGTGTAGAGGAGGATGTTGTATTTAAGCCCCGGAGTACGACGTAGCCCTTCTGCCAATAACAGAGCAATGGCGCCGCCCAGGCTGTGGCCGCAGATGATTATTCGTTGGGCTCTGTGAAATTGGTTGAGGTATCGCTGCACAAAATCACGCATCGCCCGATAAGCCTGATAGAACCCTTCGTGAGCCTTACCGACGCCTTCGGCAAAAGGTGTCTGATGAGCGTTGGCGTCGCGCAATCCGTCACTGGGGCTGGCAGTACCACGCACGGCTATCAGGATGACCTCATCGTGGTGAGTAATGAACGCCTGGGTGTCGGTACCGTCTTTTTCGTCATCAAAGAAGTGCAGGCGCGAAGGGTATTCCTGTTGTTCCTCAAGCTCTGGACGATTTTGTGGATACAACTCGGGATCGAAGGGCAAAATTTCAAAACGCTTGGAGTAAGGAACGTCTTCGTAGAGCGGATAAAAACGCTGAGTTTGTTCAGGATCAATCCGCCAGGCCTCGTCGTACCCCGAAAGCTGTTCGGCAAAGAGATTTCCAACGCTCGGGTTCAGTGGAAAATGAACTTTATCCAAGGGCTTCTCTGGCGGCTCCTGGCCGAAATTGCAGTAACTCAATGCTGCGAATAATGCCAACTGATACAAGTTCAAGGCACAGAATTTGTCTTCAGTGGAAAGTAGCGGACGTAACGAACGCAGCGGCCGTACTTCCAGAGCGGTGTGGTTGTTGGGGAATAAGACGATGCCCGATAACGTTGACTGGGGTGGGCCGAAGCCCAGGTCGGCCAGCATTTTCAGGGCATGCCGTGGGGGCTGGTGAGTCCGGGGCGCGATGG
This sequence comes from Pseudomonas sp. S3_A03, assembly GCF_054668275.1. Classification (NCBI taxonomy): domain Bacteria; kingdom Pseudomonadati; phylum Pseudomonadota; class Gammaproteobacteria; order Pseudomonadales; family Pseudomonadaceae; genus Pseudomonas; species Pseudomonas sp. S3_A03. The sequence continues at coordinate 95,878 of NZ_CP162753.1, read as the reverse complement.
GAGGCAAGTGTGCGACATGCCTGACCAGATCGCGTACTTCGACCTGATAGAACCGATTGGCCTGCTGTCGAGCGGGATTATTTTCAACGCGCCGACCATCCGTCACAGCAAATCGAGTTCTTTCTGCGCGAAACTGAAGTTCTGTAATAGGAAGCTTATAAGTGGAGCGCGTCATTAAGTACTCATAGGGTTGCTCTGCCCCTGAATAAAGATCGTCAAAAACCAGAACCACCGGGCCACAGTAACTATCCGTTAGTTTGGCAAAGCCGTCCCCATTCAAGCGTCCTTTATAGTGTTGCCCAACACTGTCGTAGAGGGTGTACGGCAGCCCCCCATATGAAGAGCCTGCTCCGAACTCATCAACCAAACAAAAACTGATCCAATGCCCTCGCAATGAGCAGGCAGGTTTTTTATCACTGAAAAAAGGTTGCTTCCGTGCGTCAAGCTTCATGAATTTCTCCTTTACTTGCAGGATGGATAAACCTCGCAGGTGCGACCATCCGGCATTTTTATAGGCTTAAAGTCGGTGATATTACCGTTGCAGAAAGCATACGGGTCTTCGAAGCTTTTCCCTTTGCAGCGCTTCCAACCATCCGGAACGGCTACCCAGTTATCGTCGATAGCGGGCGCCTCCTCATCAATTACCCTCAGCGCCATCCTGAGGGTTTTCCCCGCTAGCTGATCTCGTTGCGCCAAACCACCAATGGGTGTTTTTTGCAGTTGGCCCAAGGCGTCCAGCGAATTGCATTTAAGAAGTTTAATAATTACTTGCTGTGGCCCTGCAGTCCGAAATAACCACTGACACTGCCCAGGCAACTGCTGAACACCTGAATCTGGCATTTCCGATGAACGGATATCGGAGCGATCCAAAATTGCGATACTGCCCAGATCCCCGTCAATATCTGAATAGCGACTCCCCCACTTCGCATATACATCGAACTCCACCCCTCGCAATACCAACGGGCATCCATTGACAGTTTCCGTCAACGGCAGTTGATAACTCAGACGATGGGCCACTGGTGTGTAATCGGTAAAAAATACCTTGCGCTCAGGCCTCTTGCCTCGACGCTGTGGCAAGGTGCACGTTTCCCCGGTCGCTGGTCGGTAATTGGCGGCAGTTTTGAGTTTAAAATTCGCCGGCAAATCCACCTCCAACGTGAAGCTGTCAACCGGCCGCCCCACGCACCCAAAAAGCCCGGTGATACCCAGTGCAAACAGCACGCCTAAAACTTGTCTATTCATCCTTGTTCTCCATCAAACGCCACTGCCGCACCACTCGTTCGAAATGATAGAGGGTATACGGCAGCCCCCCTATATGAAGAGCCTGCTCCGAACTCATCAACCAAACAAAAACTGATCCAATGTTCTCGCAGTGAGCAGGCAGGTTTTTTATTACTGAAAAAAGGTTGCTTCCGTGGGTCAAGCTTCATGAGTTTTCTCCTTTTTACTTACAGGACGGATAAACCTCACAGGTGCGACCATCCGGCATTTTTATAGGCTTAAAGTCGGTCGTATTACCGTTGCAGTAAGCGTGCTGATCTTCGAAACTTTTCCCTTTACAGCGCTTCCAACCACCAGGAACGGCTACCCAGTTATCGTCGATAGCGGGCGCCTCCTCATCAATTACCCTCAGCACCATCCGGAGGGTTTTCCCCGCTAGCTGATCTCGCTGTGCAAGGCCACCCGCTCGCGTTTTTTGCGGCTGCCCTGCTGCGTCCAGCGAACGGCACTGCAAAATCTTCCTGATCCCCTGAAGGGGACCTACCGTTCGAAACAACCACTGACATTGACCCGGCAGCTCCTGCACACCTGATGCAGGCATCCCGGGCGTATCCAAGCGATCCCTGATGTAAATCCCCGCAATATCGCCTCCTACATCCGTATCCCGCTTCCCCCACTTCGCATAAAAATCAAACTCCACACTGCGCAATACCAGCGGACACCCGTCTACCGTTTCACTCAACGGCAGCTCATGACTCACTCTGCGGGGCGCAGGTTTATAGTCGGTAAAAAAGACTTTTCGTTCCGGTCTCATGCCTCGGCGCTGTGGCAAAACGCAGGTCTCTCCCGTCGCAGGGCGGTAGTTAGCGGCGGTTTTAAGTTCAAATTCCGCCGGCAAATCCACCTCCAACGTAAAGCTGTCAACCGGCCGCCCCACGCACCCAAATAGCCCCGTGATACCCAACGCAAACAGCGCGCCTAAAACTTGCCTATTCATCCTTTTTCTCCATCAAACGCCACTGCCGCACCACTCGGTCGAAATGATCTTCGGGGGTTTCGCCAACCTTTGGCTGCCAGCAAATCACACTGCTGCGCGTAGCCTCTTCCAACCTGCGTACGACTAAAAATTCCAATTGTTCGGGCCGGGTCCATTGCCAGGCGCGAGCCTGTTCCAACACGTGGGTCAACCAGACTTTGGGGTCTTGAGACTCGACCAGCACAACCAGGTCTTCACTGTGTTCAGCCAGCAGGTAGCGCAGGATATTGGCGTGCAGAATGGCGCCGGCGTTTGGGTTGGGCGTGTTCAGCCAAGGGGCGGGATCGGGCACCGGGTACTCGTCTGGAGCGGGATTATCGGCAGTGTGCCAGCGGTCTTCGTGCCAGTAGCACACGCTGAGCAATGGGCCGAGGAAGGCCGGCCGATGCTCCAATGGCAAATAAGCCACTGCACGTGCCAGCGTGCGATTGTCGTGAAAGCGGTACAGCGACTGGTTACCTGGCGACCCGAGCAGCATCCGGTTACGCCAGTGGCGAGTCACGGCCGTCAAGTCAGCGGTTGGCAGGCTGCCCAGCCAGCCCCAATTCGTTTCCGGCTGCGTTAACAGATCACGCAGCGCCGCTTCGTTCACCTGATCCAGCAGCAGGATCACCGGGCCCGCCATGACCATTTCCGCCAGCGGCGTTTGCGCGTAAACGTTGCAATACCCTGATAACTCGCGGGTGGCCATCATGGGTTGGCGTGCCGCGTTATCGCCCTCAAGCACCAGGCACAGCCAGCGTCCCGCCTGTTGTTGTTGGGCCATCCATTGGTTTGGAAGGTTGTTCATCAGGCTACCCTTTCACTGAGCTCGCACAGCCCTTCGCGGCAGCGCTCACAAACAGGGCAGAAGTCCGCGCCCAGTTGCCTGGCCAAGGTCATGATGGCGCCTTGTGCGGCGGCGACTTTCGGCCCCTCGACCGCCGATGGAACACTTGTTGATGAGGTTGCACACGGCGCACCGCCGAGGGTGATAGGGCGACTGCAAAAAATACCCCCCGCCTGGATAACCAGGTGCTCTCCACCGGCCATGAAGCTCAGTTGTGCGCCTGCGTCGATCACCAGCCGGGCACCGGCCTTGAGGTGAATCTGCTGGCCGGCTTCAACCTCCACGGTCTGCCCCACATACGTACGGCTGTCGCCCTGCACATCCAGGTGATCGTTAGCCCCCAGAACCACCGTGCGATCTCCGCTGACATGGCGATGCTCGTCGTTTTCCAGGTGAACCGTGCTCAAGCCGCGAATGATTTCCCGCCGCGCCCCCGCCACCTCCAGGCGGCTGTCATGGCCCACCTGTTGTTCCAAGTCTCGTTGGGCCCTCAAGTAGATGAGCTCTTCACCGTGGCGGTCTTCCAGGTACAACTCATTGCAACCATCGCCGCCCAAGGTGCTGCGGCTACGCAGGACGCTGCGGGTCTTGTGCTGCGGCAAGGGGTAGGTGGGAAGATGCGAGGCATTGGGTAGGCATCCGTTGATCAACGGTTGGTCCGGGTCGCCTTCCAGGAATGTCACCAACACTTCCATGCCCACCCGCGGGATCACCGTTGCGCCAAACCCGTCACCGGCCCAACTGGACGCCACCCGTATCCAGCAACTGCTTTTGTCATCGGACTTGTCCAGCCGGTCCCAGTGAAAGCGCACCTTGACCCGGCCATACGCGTCGCAATGCACCTCTTCACCGGCAGGCCCGGTTACCGTTGCGGTCTGGCTGCCATTGATGGTCGGCTTGGGGTGGTTGAGGGGCGGTCGATAGGTCGCGCGCCAGGGTGTCGCCTTGAAGCGATTGCGATACCCCTGGAACCCTTCAACCTCACCTGTCGCCTCCTCCAGCACCTGGGGCTGATACCCCTCGTGACGTACCGAGGTAATCAACCACAGGTCATTGCAGGATGGGTCCGGGTGATCGCGCAATTCCAGGAAATGCCCGCTGCGCAGCGCCGGGAGATCGCTTCTGCCCAATGCTCGATGGCGGTCGCTCTGATGGCGCTCGAGCCCCCTGCGAGCCAGGCGCCCGCCCCTTGCACGGCCCTTGAAACCTGCGGGGTAGTGGTAGTCTTCAAGAGGCTGTATCGAAGCGTCGCCTGCCGTGTCCTGCAAGCGCAGGGAAGGATGCTCGAAATCATGATCGCGTCGCACCGTTTGCCGGCTGCGCGTGGCCAGGCGCACATCGAAACGCTGGATAACCTGCGTTTCGGCCGCCGGCCCTCCGACAGGTGAGTAACGCTGCAAGGGCAAGCGGCGAAATACGGTCTGGTCATCGCCAAACACCAGTACATGCGCGTCGTCGCTGTGGCGGAAGTGGTAATGAATACCCTCCTCCGCGCACAGCCGTTGGATGAAATGCAGATCGGTTTCCGCGTATTGCACGCAAAACGTACGCGGCGGATAAACCACCGGGCCTAGTTCGAACACGTAGGCGTCGGCCAGGATGCCGTGGTGTTCAAGGACTGCCGCGATGATCTGGGGCACGCTGCGTTGCTGGAAAATCCGCTGGTCACGCCGATGAGCCAGGTTGGCCAGGCGCGGTGCCAGCGTCAGGCGATACCGGGTGAGTCGGCGCCCGGGGTCATCGCGGCCGATCGCGTAAACCTGCCCGTGCAGCCCCTCTGCCCCTTCGCCAAAATCGAGATAGGCGGGTTGATGAAGCAGTGCTTCCAGGTCCAGGCTGGGGTTCTCACTGAGCACCTGCACCTGAATGAAAAACGGTTGATCGATGACCTCGTGGCCTTTAAACGCAAGCACCTGAAAGTCTGTCTCTATTCCTGGAACGATAAAGTTGAAACGTGACGAAACAAACGCGTTAACCATCCGTTGTTACCCGCCATCTTTTTTATTGCTGAATTGAAATACTTCCCCTCGGCCATACAGCGAATGAATGACCGAGAAAAAGCACCTGAGCGCACTGAAGCTTAGCGATTTCAGGTAAAAATCGGCCGCTTAAAAATAAAAAAGAAGTTTCGTACAACGGAGATAGAAGTATCTTTTACAAAATAATAAAACGAGGCATTAACTAATTTTTAAATATAAGAAACACCCTACAAAAACTTACAACTAAATATCTAACTCATTACGAAACAGCTGACACCCAGCCAAGGTATCAGCCGCACATAAAACCTCATGCCTGACGGCGGGCAGTCCCGAACAGACTGACGTTTAGCAATGTGTCGGCCTGCGTATGCAAGCGCACCGGCGCGGTGCCACCTGGCATCACCACCGCAACTTCGCCGCCCTCGACCCAGCCCGCACGCCACGCTGCAACAGCCACTGCGCTGGCGCTGGTTCCGGAAGACGCGGTAGGCCCCTCTCCCCGTTCGAACACGCGTGCGACAACCCGGTTACCGGATTGCCTGGCGGCCCACTGCAAATTGATCCCGGCTGCACAAGGTTGGCCGGCTCCCGCCGGAGGCGCAAAGGCAATAGCCCGCAGTGGTTCGAACAGGGTTGGCTGGTGCATCTGCAGGTTCTCCGGCAATGCTGAAAGCTGTTCGACCAAGGTGACACAGTGAGGATTACCCACCCGCACAAACTGGCTGTGAGCCCAGTGCGGATTGATCGCCGCCAGCGCATTCACACGGTTCAGTTCGGTGCCGCCCAGAAAGGCTGGATCAACCTCTTGCGCGCCCACGGCAGACGGCCCGAACGCGGGCAAACCCAGGTCCAGCCAGAACCCGTCGACCTGCTCATATACCGCCGGTTCAATCCGAGTCGCCACCGGCGATGCCGCGTCGGCCTTGTCATGATGGACCCGCAGTTCACAGGCTGCAGTCATCAAACCCTGGTCGGTGAGCGCCTGGGCAAAAATCGTCAAACCGTTACCGCTGCGCTCGGCCAGGGTGCCGTCGGTGTTGACGATCAACAGGTCAAACGGCGGCTCGGTCTGAAAAGGCCCGACCAACAAACCATCACAGCGATGCACCTTGGCGCCGACCGGGCGCACCCCCCAACCGCATTCGGAGGCAATGGCCGACTCGGCCCACACGCTGCGGGCAGCTGCGGCCAGAGAAGCACTTTCGGGCACCTTGATGCCTCGGCTCCCTAGAAAGGCTGGGCTGACCACCCCATAAATGTTGCCTCGTGCGTCATAGAACAGGGTCATGGCGCTGCCCGCCTGAAAACTTTCATCGGTTCGTCCGTTCGGTTGCCTACATGGCGGCCAAGCAGCGTATTACACAACGCAGGGTTTGTGTGAAGCGGCCTGGAAGGTGGCAATCCACCGTAAGACCCCCGGGGTTCACCGACTCTCGCGGGGATTACGCACCTTCCAGAACGCCTCCTGCGAACTCGACCACCTCTATGTGATGCGCAAGGCCAATCGCGTTCCCGGTTTGTAAAAATAAAATTCATCGACAGTCATCCCAAGGGAACCCTGGCTCGCTCGCCAAGGCCTGATGTGCAAGGATGTCGCGCCGGACATCGTTCGTTGAACGCAAAACCAAGGACTTTTCATGACTGCCATTCCCACCTCAGCGCCCGTGGTTCCCGGGCGGCTGGAGCAAATGTCGACGCGTATCGCATTTTTCATCGCCGGCTTCGGCATTGCTGCCTGGGCCCCGCTGGTGCCGTATGCCAAAGCGCGTGCGCAACTGAATGAGGGCACGCTGGGCCTGCTGCTGTTGTGCCTGGGTGTAGGTTCGATCATCGCGATGCCCGCGGCAGGCGCATTGGCCTCACGTTACGGCTGCCGGCGTGTACTGACCGCCGGTACGATCATGATCTGCCTGGCCTTGCCGATGCTGGCGACGGTCAGTTCGGTTCCGTTGCTGATCGCCAGCTTGTTCCTGTTCGGCGCGGGCCTGGGCACGGTGGACTCCACAGTGAACTTGCAGGCGGTGATCGTTGAACGGGCCAGCGGCAAGACCATGATGTCGGGCTTCCACGGGTTGTTCAGCCTGGGCGGTATTGTCGGCGCGGCAGGGGTTGCCGGGTTGCTGGGGCTGGGCATGTCACCGTTGCAGGCAACCTTCGTCGTGATCATCGTCATGGCCGTTGCGCTGCTCAAGGCCGGGCCGCATTTGCTGCCCTACGGCAGTGAAAGTTCGGGCCCGGCGTTTGCGATTCCCCATGGCGTGGTGCTGTTTATAGGGTGCCTGTGTTTCATCGTGTTTTTGGCCGAAGGGGCGGTGTTGGACTGGAGCGCGGTGTTCCTCAGTGCCGAACGCGGGCTTGATGAGGCCTACGCAGGCCTCGGTTATGCGGCTTTTGCACTGACCATGACCGCAGGAAGGCTGACCGGTGACGCCATCGTGCGGCGCCTTGGCGCGACTCGGGTGATCGTGATCGGCGGTGCACTGGCAACTGCCGGCTTGTTACTGGCGACCTTGTTACCAGCGTGGGAAACCGCGCTGCTGGGTTATGCACTGGTTGGCGCCGGCTGCTCGAATATCGTGCCGGTGCTCTACACCGCCGTCGGCAAGCAAACCGTCATGCCGGAACATATTGCAGTGCCCGCCATCACCACCTTGGGGTATGCCGGAATTCTCGCAGGCCCCGCGGTGATCGGCTTTGTCGCCCACGGTAGCAGCCTGAGCACGGCCTTCGTACTGATCGCAGTGTTGCTGGCGGGTGTGGCCATCAGTGGCAAAATCCTCAGGGTGTAAGCCTGGCCATCAGCGCGCCTTGTGAGCCTCGTCCTGCTCCAGCCAGCGGTCGAGGCTTTTGTTGCTGAGCCAGCCGTCCTTTTGCGGTGGACCAAACAATCGACCCGCATTTGCACGCTCCAGTGCGGGGAGTAAACCGGGGCGCTCAAGAATGTTCTTTGCCGTGTAGACGCAGAACTCGCTGTATTTGGGCCTGGGCATACCGGTGGACGGGTCCAGCACCGGGGCGCCCTCTCGGTCAACAGCATAAGGGTCCTGCATGACGGCCTTGAGCGCGGCAATTTCGACGTACTGATGATGCTCGAAGAGAAACGTCCGATCGTGTGCCTTGTCTCTCAACTGCTCAAACTGACCTTGCAGCGCGTGGACCACCTGGGCGTTGCTGCTGGCATGAAACGGATCCTGGCTGAACACGTTTGGCGAGCTGTTGCCCTGCAGGGCTCGGGCCGCGGCCCTGAGACTGTCCCGTGTGATATCACCGTCGCGGCTCACGATTGCATCGTTGAGCCGCGGACGCTTGAGAATTTCGCAGACCACTTGGATCGTTCGATCCAGCGCTTCACTTTCACCCGTAGGTGCGGCGGTAATCCGTTGTAATGACGACTGGGTCAAACGCCCGTCGTTCAGGAACGGGTGCAGCAGGCCAAAGGCTTTTTCAAGGGCCGTGGTCAATTGGTTGTCGGTGGACGTTGCACCCGGCGGGGAAAGATTGGCCCGCTCAGCAGGCAAGTTCTGCAACGCCCGGTGGTGCAGCACCGACAAGGTCCCGCGCAGCAGCCGCGGCCTGCGTGGTTCGAAGGCCGGGCGCTCAGGGCCGTCGTCGAGCCAGGTTTCAGTGGCGGTGACCGGTGCTGGCGCCGTGGGTCGTAACGCTGGCCCGTCGAGGGCCAGGGGTCGAACGTGAGGTAATGCACCCTCGATTGTCATGGGTTTCTCTCCAACTTTTCCGATACATACCTGCCCGATGATCGCCACCGCGGCGGCCAAAAAAATCGAATGGACTCCACCCAGGCAAGCCCCTCATAAGTGGTTGGGTGGGGACGCCGGTTCCAGATGATCGACGGATACCCATGACAGCATGTAAAAACGTGGCGAGCAGGTCAGGTGGCTGCCACTGTCAGCGACGCCACCAGGCCGTGAGGCTGCTGATCAGCCCGGTGTGTTTGGGTGGCCGCCCATCGTCACTTGCCATGTGTTCAATGGCGAGCATGGCCCGGGAAAAGTCATCCGCGACAGGTGCCTGGAATTTGCGTTGGCCCTCGAAGGTCTTCATTCGTCGGGCTTCGACGGTATGCACATTCGACACGATCGGTAGCTCCTGTTCAGCACGGTCAATGGTGGACACAACCGGTTCGGCAATGTGGGCACCGCGAAAGCATTCATGGCAGCCGTGCTGGGAATGAAACGAGGTTGAAGTCATTGCTTGGCCCTCACTCGGGATCTGGAACGCGACCGACTGATCAAAGCCGATGGATATCACCTATGTGGCGAACCGGCGTAAGCAGTTCCTGACACAACAAAGGCAGGCGCCGCCCTGGGGTTGCGGCGCCTGGGTTGCGGTCAGCGAGACAGCAACAGAAGCGCTTTGCGGCTGATTCGACCGTCATTATCACGCCCGGCGAGGTTGTCCATGGTTTTCAAGACATCACCGCGTCTGAGGATTTCCCGGGCCAACTGGATCAGGTGACTCTTGGGCGAGTCGCCCGTCAGGCTCTGGCCCGCCAGCGCTCGCAGATCGCTGAGTTTCAGGTCTCGCCCCCACCCCCTGCCCTTCAAGGCATCGAAATGTTCAAGCATCTCCTGGGCCAGTTGCTTGTCTGAGTTGTATTTGAAGAAGTTCGTGTCGCTGATGACCATGCCCAGTTTTTGCCGGTTGATCAGGCCATCCAACGCCCCCGTGGAGCGATGCCGGTCAATGGCATCCACCAGCTCCGGGCGCCGCAGCAACTCTTTGGCCAAGCGGATGTTCTGATTCATGACGGGGTCATGTGACCAGCCTTTTTTGGCCATTTCGCGAATGCTGTTGACGCTGACATAACCGGCGTTCCCGCGATCCTTGAAGGCGTCGAAGTTGTCCAGCAACTGCTGGGCCAACTGCTCTCTGCTCTTGTTTGCGTACCCAGGATCAATGCCGTACGAGGGCGACGGGTAAGGCCTGCCGCCAACCGGATGTGGCCTGGCGGGGGCGCAATCACCCGGCATCGGCCTGGGTGGCGCACTGCCGCAACCCGGATGCACAGGCGGGCGCTGCCCACCCCACCATTGGCTCATCCAATGGCTGAATTGATGCATAACGCTCGTCGGCGCAGGAGTGCCGTGAGGATGTGCGCTGTGACCGGCATGGCCGTGATGCAGTGCCGGCGCTGGATGCCTGCCGAATACCGGGCCGCTCGGATTTGCCAGAGGGGAGAAGCTGACGTTTGCGGCGTGTTGACCATTGAAGGACAACGTGGACAACCCAGGACGGCTGGCTTTGGCCTCGGGCTGTGCAGTGGCGTTGGCCTGCACACGCTCAGGGGGCAAGGGGTTGGATACAGGTGTATCGAGAGACGATACCGACATGGCTTTCTCCATTACAGTGGGCGCGATTTTCAGCTACCCCTGTGTGGCGTTTGTGTCGGAATCGGTTCCTGATCCCACGCTGATACGCGGTGTGGGGCTGTAGGAAACAGGCAAAAAAAATCGCAGCCCGTTGTGGCGCTGCGATTTTCCCAAGGGTTATAGGTCAGAAGCCTACGCTGGCCTGTACAAAGAACGTACGAGGCTCGCCCAGGTACAACCCGGCGTTGTTGTCGCTGGAACGGGTGTAGTGCTGCTGGTCAAATAGGTTTTTCACCCCTACCCCAACCTTCAGATTCGATAGCTGCTGGCCAAAGTCATAGCCACTGCGCACGTTGACGGAGACATACCCCTGGATATCACCGAACTGGCCGTCCGCCGTGCCTTGGGTGACGTAGGTGCTGGTGGTGCCCGGCGCCCGCTGGCCGGATTGGGCGTATACATCCAGGTTATGGGTCCAATGATTGACGTCGTAGCGCACGCCCAGGGTCGCCACTTCACGCGAATACAGCGGCAGGTCGCGGCCTTTAAATGGCACATCGCCTTCGGCCGTGGCCTTGGTATAGGTGAAGCCGGCATTGGTGGTCAGGCCGTCGAGGCGTGGGTCCAGGTTCGACAAATCATAGTGTGCCGACGCTTCGATACCGGTGTGCTTGGTGGCACCGAGGTTGGTCCAGCCCACGTCGTTGCTGACGTATTGCAGCTCATCCGAGAAGTCGATGTAGAAGAAGGTCAGTTCACCGCCCCACACGCTGTCGTTATAGCGGGTGCCGACCTCGTAGGTCTTGGCTTTTTCCGGGTTCAGGCCGTTGGCGGTCTGGTCGCCGGTGCCGCCCTGCCCCAACTGGAAGTATTGCAGGCTGCCAAACGAGGTCTCGTAGTTGGCGAACAGTTTCCAGGCGTCGGACAGGTGATACATGACGCTCAAGGCCGGCAACGGTTCGTTGTTGTGAATCTCGCGGTGTTTTTCCTGGGTACGGGTGCCGTTCAAGGCGACCACGGGGCGGTCATGCCATTCGGTGCGGATATCTTCGAAGCGGATGCCGGGGGTGATGGTCCACTTGCCGATGTCCACTTTGTTATCGATATAGAACGCGTTGGCCTCGGTGCCGCCCGTGCGATCCTGATACACATGGCCGTCGCTCTGACCGCCTGGTGTCGGCACGTTGTTGACCAGGTTCAGGCTGGTGGCCTGCTCGTGCATGCCTTCTTTGAGGTAGCGATAACCGACGCTGACTTCCTGGGTGCTGGGGCCTACGTCAAATACATGGGACACGCGCGGCTCGATGCCGAAGGTGTAATAGGTACGCGGGTAGGAGCCGAGGGTTTTGCCGTCGCGGTTGGCGATGTTGCTGCCACGGAAGCTGTCGGAGTAATAGGTCAGCACTTCAGCCTGGGTCCGGTCGTCGATCTGGCGGATGTACTTGAAGGACACGTCTTTGCGGCGGCCGCTGAAGTTGTCCCAGTCGCGCACCGATTGGTACGGGTTGGCGTCGAACTGCCGCTGTGTCAAGCCACCCGGCATGTCGGCGCTGGCGTCGTAGTAGTGCACGTTCAGCGAAAAATCGTCTTGATCGGTCGGCGCCCAGTGGGTCTTGAAGATCACGTCGTCTATATCGTTGGCGTTGTTGCTGTTGCGGTAGCCATTGCCATTGACCCCGGAGTACAGCAGCGCCACGCCGATGCCGTTGTCTGCGGTGCCACCGATAAAGGCGTTGTCGACATGCTTCCAGCCACCGTGGGCGGAGGTTTGCAGCGTGGTGCCGACTTCACCGGAAAATTTCTCGGGGATCGCGCGAGTGACGAAGTTGATCACACCCCCGACGTTTTGTGGCCCGTAACGCACGGAACCGGCTCCACGCACCACGTCGATGCTGTCCAGGTTGCCCGCGGAAATCGGCGCCATCGACAGTTGCGGTTGGCCATACGGCGCAAACGCAGCCGGCACGCCGTCGATCAATACGGTTGAGCGTGGCGACAAGCGAGACGTCAGCCCGCGTACACCGACATTGAGCGAAATATCGCTGCCACCGGTACCGTTGGACTCTTGCACCTGCACGCCAGGCACGCGGCGCAGCACGTCGCCGACGTTCATCGCGCCCTGCTCCACCATGGCTTCGCGGCGGATCACCGTGCGTGCGCCGGGGTGGTTCTGCACCAGCTCGGCGTTGGCATCGCCGAGCCAGTCGCCCACCACTTTGATGTCGGTGGCCCCCAACTCCAGGGGCGAGCCGACGTCACCGCTGCCACTGCTCAGTGGGCGCAAGGTCACGGAGCCGGCGTCGATCTGGTAATCCAGGCCACTGCCTTGCAGCAATTGGTGCAAGGCTTGTTCGGGTGAAAGATTGCCGTCTACCGCAGGCGCCTGTTTGCCCGCAACCATGTCCGGGCTGAAGAACACTTGCAGGGATGTCTGTTGGCCCAGTTGGCTCAGTGCCGCGCCGAGGGGTTGGGCCTGGATATGGATAACGTCGCCAGCAAAGGCGCAAGGCATCGCGGCACTGACCGCAAGGGCCAGGGCCAGCGGGACCCAGCAAGCGATTTTATTGTTGTGAACGGCAGTTTTTTTCACGTTGAGCCTAGTCCTGTGAGCGCAAAAGTAAGCGGCTGTTAATGCAAACCAGTTGCAGTTGCAGGAGAAGACGAAGAGCTCGGAAAAAACCTGAATGTCAGCGTGAAATTATTTCCTGGCTGCCATCCGGCAGTGCTCGCACCGCGACAGGCAGGATGTGCGGCAAGGCCTTGAGCAAGGCGTCGGTGTCGTTGGCCTTGAATACGCTGGTTAACCGCAGGTTGCCCACGCCAGGCGTACTGACCCGCAGGGGTTGCTCGCGATAACGCGACACCTCACGCGCCACGTCCGCCAGCCTTGCGTTGGTGAACACCAGCTTGCCGCTACGCCAGGCTGTCAGTTCCTCGGTATTTACCGTGTAGGCCCCCGCCACCAAGCCTTTTGCGTCCACTTGCGTGCCCAGGCCCGCCGTCAGTGTGACCACGTCGTATGGCGAACGGCCCTGTACCTTCACCGTACCCGTTTCGACCGCCACGCGGGTCTGGTCTTCATCGCGGCGCACATCGAAGCGTGTGCCGGTCACGGTTACCTGTCCGGTCCCGGCGGCGACCACAAAAGGTCGGCTGGTGTCATGTTCGACGCTGAACAGCGCTTCGCCCTGTTTGAGTTCCACAGTGCGCCGGGCTTTTTCGTAATGCACCGTGACCACGCTGCGACTGTTCAAATCCATCACCGAGCCATCGGGCAACGCCACCTGGCGATGCTCGCCCAGGCGCGTGCTGAATTCGGCGCTGTACGGCTTGGGGTGTTCGAGCCCGCTGAACAGGCCCAACCCCAGCGCCACGGCAACTAAGCTGGCCGCGACGGCATAACGCAACGCCGCACGGCGTTTGGGGCGCTCGGCCGGGGCTTCGCACAACGCCTGCAAACGGGCCTTAGGCAGCAGGTCAGCGGCACGCCACATGCCTTGCAACACGTCGAACTCGTATTGGTTCTGGGGCTGCTCCGCACGCCAGGCGTCGAAGCGCTGGCGCTCGTCGGGGCTCAGCTCGCCCTCTTGCAGGCGTACAAACCACTGCGCGGCTTCGTCGCGGGCACGGCTATCCATCATGGAAGGTCCTGTTTCAGAGCGAGCTTGGGTCATGGGGCCATCGCGTCCAAGCGATCACGCAGATGCCGCAGGGTGCGGATCATATACTTTTCCACCATATTCTTGGACAAACCCAGGCGTTCGGCGATTTCCTGCTGAGTGAGGCCCTCGATTTTCTGCCAGATAAACACCTTGCGACAGGTGAGCGGCAACTCGGCCAACGCCCTTTCAACGGAGTCTGCCAGTTGGATCGCATGCATGAACTGCTCGGGGTCGCCACTATTAAGCGGGCTCTGGTCAAGGGCCTCCAGCGCAATTGCCTCGCGCCGGTCTTCGCGGCGGTAGGCGTCCACCGCGATATTTCGCGCGGTCTGGTGCAGATAGGCGCGCGGTTGCACCACTTCGGTGGAGGCGGACTCGAGCACCCGCACGAAGGTGTCATGGGCAATGTCTTCGGCCTGCTGGCGGTTTTTCAGGCGGCGCGTCCAGGTCCCGATCAACTCTTCGTAGTGCTCGAAAAAGCCTGTTCTGCGGGGCGGCTGGGGGATCATTGCGGGAGGCACCGGGGAGGCGGGCGTGAATAGTAATGCTTCCTATTAAGTGGGGCAATTGCTACCCGTCGAGCCCGCCCCGGTGATGTAACTACAACGCCTGTTTAAGGCGACTCAACTTCTCCCGGCTACCACACACACTCATCTGGCACCATTTGCGCAGCTTGTTCTTGGAGCTATCGAGGAAGATCCAATCGCAGTCGGTGGCGGTGCAGATCTTGAGTTCGCGAAGGTCGCCCGACACCAGCAATTGCGTCGCATCGATTGCCAGGCGCCCGATCAGCAGGGCCGTCAGTTCCTGGGCATTGGTACAAGGTTTCCATGCCCAGGCCGGCATGCCGTTCACCGAGTGCAGCACGCGCCAGGTGACGCCTTGCTGGAAGGTCAGGTTGATCTGCTGCAAGACCTCAGCGGGCGCGGCCTGGCCCAGGGACAACGGATGAAACACCGCGTACAGGCACTCCCTGAACGCAATCACGGCATCCAGGTCCGGCTGGTACGAGATGGGCGAGTCAAACACCATTGAGCTGTAGGCATCGAACTCCTGGGCAGAGACCAGCGAGGCATGCTGGGCCCATTCAAAGAAGAACTGAAAGCTGGTGAGGCGTTCTTCCATCACCTTGAGTGCAGTGCCAGGGCGCCGGCCATTGGTGGTATTGATAAAGTCCAATACCCGGGCCCCGCCAACCAAACGAATCGATTTTGCAGTGCCGGTGAAATGCGTCATGCCTGCTCCTGAAAAACGCGGTAATGCTGCGATGACGCACATTACCTTGTTTTACGCACGTGCAGACACTGGCGGCCTACCCAACATGAACACCATCATGCATTGCACGAACAGCAACAGGGCAACCACCCAGTACACGCTGGAGAACGAACCGGTCAGGTCCTTGGAGAGCCCACCCAGAAAGTTGCCGCACACCCCGCCCAAGCCAATCAATACGTTGGCGATACCAAAGGCCTGGGTCAGACGGCTGACCGGTACGATCTGGCCGATATAGCTGGGGACCAGCCCGAAGATGGGATAGAACGCCAGGGCAAACAAAAACGCTGCCACGTAGAACAAAGGGAGGCTGTTGCAACCGAACACCACTGCGGCGGCCAGGCCGGCGCTTAAAAAACACATCGCCAGCGACGCCCGCACCCCGACCTTGTCGGCAATCCACCCCACCAGAAAGCCCGAGGCCATGCCCACCGCGCCAATGGTGGTCCAGATAAAACCGGCGTCCTGCACCGACACCCCCAATTCATCACGCAGGTACGGCGCCAGGTAGGTCTGGAATGGCAACAACGCCATGCCATTGAGAAAGGCGATGGCCCAGGTCAGGTACAACGAGCGGCTCAGCCAGGGCGTGCGGTTGTCCAAGGTTACCGAGCCCTCCCGCGACGGACCGCCCGTTCCCATCGTGCGCAACAGGTACCAGGCCAGCGCACACAGGCCCAGCGATATCAGGCCCGCCGTCAGCCAGATAGAACGCCAGCCGCCCTGCAAGGTCAGGAACGACACAAGCAAGCCGTTAATAAACACGCCGTAGCTGGTGCCACTGGAAATCAGCCCCATGACACGCGAGCGATTACCGGGGCTGAAGCCCTTGGCCACGATCTCCGCCAGCGGGATGTACACCGAGGCAGAACAGCCCCCGAGCAAAATCAACAGCGCACCGGACAGCCAGACATTATTGCTGACGCTCAGACCCAGCAGCGCGAGGGACGTGATCAGCGTCGACACCAGGCTGATTTTCCAGCCCTCGACATAACGGCTGATCACGCTGGTCACCGATGAAAACAACAGGAAGCCGATCTGCGCGCCACCGGTGATCAGGCCTACGGTGGTGTAGCCAAAACCGATGTCGCGGCGCATATCCACCACGAGATTGGCGAACAGGTAAACGCCAAAGCCGTAGGTGCTGGCCACGAAACCGGTCAACACCACCGCCAGCACCACACTGTCCACTGGGCGGGCGCTGCTCTGGGGCAGAGTGGTCATGCCGTTTTCCTCGCCGTGTGGATGACAAAATCACACTGCATCATGTCGTAGTCAGGCTGAAAATCACCGTAACTGCGATGCTCCGAAAACCCCGACGCAAGCACCTCGGTCTTTAACTCGCCCGGTAACAGCGGATACACCTGCAGCCGGTATTCTTCTGCGTTATCAAAGGAGTAGATGAACTCACACAGATCGGCATGCACCTCGCCCAAACTGACCGACGCATGCGTGCCGCAATAATAGTAATTACCGCTGGATTTGAATTGACCGGCCCGTATGGCGAAGAAGTTGCGTTGGTCGACAACCAACAAGCCACCCGGCTTGAGCAATGCCCTGAACTTTTCCAGCACATTGCGCCGGGCTTGGGCCTCAAACACATGGCACAGCGAGCTGCCCAGGCAAACCACCGCATCGAACTGCCCCAGTTCTTGTGGATCCAGGGAAAGCCAGTCCCGGTAATGGGATTGGATCTGCAACCCATGCATTCTGAAATTCGCCCGAGCCTTGGTCAGCATCGTGCTGCTGCCATCCGTGGCGACCACATCCAAGCCCGCCCGTTTAAGCTGCACCGCATGAAAACCACTGCCCGTGGAGACGTCGATCACCGACTTCACGCCGTGCCCCTTGAGCAAGTCCTCAAAGAAACCGTTCTCCCCGGCCTTTCTTTTTTCCCAGTCGATCAAATCATCCCAGCGCTCCACGAAACTCTTGGAATATTGCGCGGAGTAACTGGCGACTGCGTTGTGCTTGTGGCGAGATAACTGACTCATTACACACCTACCAGGTTGAATGCTGAAAAGACTGGTACTTGCTCGCCAACTCGTGGGCGAACTCGGCTGACTGCTCGATGGACATGGTTTTTTTGGAGTACCCGAGCATCGCCTGCATCACCGCCATGCAGTGCGGGTTGAACGTGACCGAACCATCGCAATGGATCTCGTCGATGCCATCGTGGCTCTGGCAGATGCTATTGATGCGCACGGCCTCATCCTGCGGGCAGGCGTCAGAGAACTGCACCTTGATCTGCCCGTTGTGCAGCCACACCGGATAGCCGCCTGGAAGCCCCAGCGGGCCGGGCGCATGCACCAGCACAGGCGTGGCTGAGCACAACCCTTCGATCACCGTGACGGCCGAGCACGCGGTGAGGAACTGCCCATCGACCCCACCCAAGCGGCGGAAGTCGGTTTTGACCGTGGAGAAAATCGCCTCGGCCGGCAGGCGTGCCGCCTCCGGGCGGCCTCGCTGCTCATACAACAAGCGATAACTGGCACGCGGCGGCAAACCACCGCGCGGTACGTAATGGCTGAAATAGTGCTGGGCATACAGCTGCACCTGCACATCGGCAGGCGCACACTCCAATCGCCGTGCAATGGCAAAACGTACTGCAGGAATCAGGTTAGCCACGTTGCCCACGCCGATATCCGGCGCCAGGCCGAGCCTGGCCAGAATCGGATTGACCGCATCCGGGAATGCCGCGTTGATTGTCGTGGTCACGATGCCGGAGGCTTTCACTGCCTGCATCACGTACTGCATCAACGTGAGGTGCATGGGCAGCCAAGGGCCGAACTGGGCCTGATCGAGCTGCTCGAACACGCGCTTGGGCAAGCCGGTGATGACCCGCCAGGACTGCAATGACGCGCAGTTGACCAGCATATCCGGCGCCTCTTCACGCAGGATCCGCGTCACCTTGTTCACATCCGTCAGGTCGGCGATCACCGGTTTGATCGCAATGTCGTGCCCCAATTGCGCACACGACAGCGCCACCAGGTTGCACAGGCGCAGGGTCGATTCCTCGTTGCGCCCCAGCACCACGAATTCGAAGGCATTTTTGGGCCCGAGGATCTTCAGGATTTGCAGGCACAGGTTGCCCGCGCCCACCAGCAGCAGTTTTTTCTTGGGGGTCTGCGGGTTCATCGTGGGTAGGCTCCGTTGTCCACCGGGATAACCCTGCCGCTGATATGGCGCATGGCATCGCCCACCAACAACAAAATCACCTCGGCGACGCCGCCCGGCAGGATGGGGTCCTTGAGAATCTCCTGGCGCGCATATTCGTTGCGCCGGTAGGCGGGGATGGTGTCGTAGATGGCGGTGTCGTGGATCAGCGCGGGCGACACCGCGTTCACCCGCACGAACGGCGCAAAATTCCAGGCATTGGCTTTGGTCAGGCCGATCACCGCCGCCTTGGTGGCCCCGTACAACGCATCGCAACTGCCCACTTCGCCGGCGACCGAGGCGATATTGACGATACTGCGCGCCGCTTCGTGGCGCATTTCCCGCTCGGCAAAGTCTTTGGAGAGATAGACCAGCGCCTTGAGGTTTACATTGAGGATCTCGTCAACTTCGTCATCAGAGTAGTGATAGACACTTTTGCCGTGATAAATCCCGGCATTATTGACCAAGCCATAAATAGTGTCGTGGCGTTCGTACAGCGCTGGAATAAAACCTTTGATCACCGCGCTATCCGAAAAGTCGGCGACGTGTGTCTCTAATACTTGCGAGCCGTGAATACGTTGCAAGGCATTTAGCCCTTCGCCGTCCTTGTCGACGCCAATGACGAAATAACCTTGTTGAATGGCCTTTTCCAAGGTCGCCCGCCCAATTCCATTGGCCGCCCCGGTAATAATCAACTTTTTCATAAAACAATCCTTATCGACAAAATGCATTCATGCGCGCGTAAAAGGGGCGATGGTATTCGTACAGGTCTTTAAGTTTGGGAGAACGTTCGAGCATATCCATATCCACCTGTTGTGGATCCGAGCAAACAATGCGCTCGCTGTTTTCCGCCGCCACATGCCAACGCCTCCAGGTTTTCCATTGTGGCGGGCACTCACGCTTCCACGTCATGGCATGGGGCAGGAACTCTATGTGCAAGTAGTCGCACAATGAGCGAATTATTCGCTCGGGCTCGGCGGCAAGATCATCGGCGTTAATCACATAAGGCACGTTGCCCGTGAGTTCGGTCACGACACAAAATATCTCGTATAAGGCTTTATGCCCAATGGCTTGCAACGGCATATCGGGGTGAACCCGATAATGGGAAACAATGCTGCTGGCCGGTTCACGGATAATAAAAATATTGTGTTGTTGCGCCAGGAACTCGCGATCAACTTTCAGATCATCCAGGCAGTGGTAGCACATGTCTTTGTGGAACACATTGCCACGCCCTTTAGCCTCAAGCAGTTGCGCTTTGATGCCCTGATACGTGGTGGGCGCGCTGTGGTCCCACTCATCCGACGGGATCGCCGACGCCTCGGAAAACGCCATGTGCGCGAAGGGCTCGTGAAACACTTCGAAATCCCCGCGCTCAATAAACACCCGCTCCAATACCGTGGAGCGTGAGCGCGGGTGTGCCCATAACCCGACCATTTTGTTCATGCCAACACCCCGTATTCGGCGGCCAGGACGGCATTGAGCGAGCGGCTGAACGGCTTTGCCACGGGGCACAGGCGCACGCAGTAATCGGTCAGACGCCGGTGCGCGCTGTTGGCTTCGTTGCAGGCGTTGATAAACGCTTCGTGGTTGCCGAAGTCGTAGGGGTCGATGCCGTCGCGCCAATAGGCTTCGCAGAAGTACGGAATACGGATGAGTTTTGCCAACGTCTCGGGCGGCGCCTGCCAGGGTTCGCTGGCGGGGACCACGGGTTTGCCGTGGCTTTCACGTTCGATCAGAAACTCCACCACATCCGGGGTCAGCGTGTAGCAGGTGGCTGTCAGCCCGGTTTTTTCCAGGTGCCAGCAGTGCTTGTGACCACGCGCGTCGACATCGACCTTGATGCTGGAAAGCAGGGTCTTGACCGGCACTTTCGACGCAGCCACCAAGGTTTGTATCTGCTGGTAAATCAACAGTTCGGCCCACCGCAGCTCCTCCGGCCCCAGCACCAGGCCGCGTTCCGCGGCCTGCAACGTGAACTCAGGCTGACAGGCGAAACGCCCGATCATAAAGGTGATCACGTACTTGCAACGGCGGGTGTCGATACCCTGGCTATGCGCCATGGCGATGCCCCGTTCTATCGCCTGGAGACCGGCCTGGAACTGCGAGACGGTAAAGCAGAACGTGACGTTGACAGAAACGCCCTGGGCCACCAGTTGCTCGACCGTCGCGACTCCCTCCAGGCTGCCGGGTACTTTGACCATGACATTCGCGGCCAGGCGATGCAGTTCCAAGCCACGGGTGGTCATGCGCTCGCTGCAGCGCACGTCCGAGGGGTCGACCTGCGCACTGATCCAGCCGTCGGCCTGAGCTGAATGCACCCACAGCGGTGTGAGTGCCGCAGCCCCTTCGAGGATCACCTCGTTGTAGAGCTTTTTGCGCAACTCGGCAGGCGTCAGGCTGGCCAGGCTGAAGCGCGAGGACCAGTATTCGCGCTTATCCAGGAGCGCCGCCGTCACCAACCGAGGGTTGGTGGTGACGCTGCTGAACCCTCTGGGCTGCGAAATATCATCCGGCATCAATTGCTCGATATGCGCCAGTGCGGCCGGGTATTTATCCAACAAATGTTTTTTATAAGGCGCGTAGATCACCGGCGATGAATCCCACCACACCTCGGAACATTGATCGTTATGTTTAAGACGTTCCAGATAACCCTGTGTGCCCACAATGCGTGCTCCTTGAGTGGGTGGATCAAATAATAGTCAGTAGTTCACGCATATCGGCAAACGGTAACGCCCCCGCCTCGGCCAACTTCGCATGCCGATGCACCGGGCCAAAACCCAGGACTTTTATATTGGCCGCGCGCGCGGCTTGAATACCGGTCACACTGTCTTCAATCACCCGCGCATCGGCGACCGCCACGTTGTAAGTTGCACAGGCGGTCAAAAACACTAACGGGTCGGGCTTCCAACGTCCCAATTCATAACAACTGAATATTCGCCCTTCGAAATAAGGAAGCAGCCCCACCAGTTGCAAACAATGTTCTATCTTCTTGCGCGGCGCGCTGGAGGCGACACAGTAGGGAATCGTCAGTTGCTCCAATACCTCCAGGATGCCATCGGTCGCTTTCAACTCAAGCGTCAAAGCGGCCAATGCCTGCGCCCGAAAATCTTCTTCGAACTCACCACTCAAACCAATATTCAATAACTGCTCGGCTTCACGTAAACACTCGGCAATCCTGCGCCCACGGAAGTGTTCAATAAAATACGCACTTTCCAGTGTCTTGCCGTCATGCACGTGAGCATTAAGCAGGGAGATCAATACAGACAGGGTGATTTCTTCACTTTGAACGAGTACGCCGTCGCAATCGAAGATCACTAACTTAGGCAACCGTGTTGCCCCCTGCTCTGGTAGTTCCCCTATAACTGCCGATAAACACATAGGCATCTCTTATAGGTGACTCCGCATGACTTCCGAACTACCAGCGGAGCGGGTTGAGGTGTGCCTATAAGACACGCGGGTAAAAATCCTGTCAAACGCTTTTGAGCGGTTTTTTAGTATCTTATGGTTATTTTTTATAGTTCTTTTATTCCATTTACCACCATGGTTGTAGTCGTCAAAATCACAGCGCTGAACTTCCATCGCGCAGCGCCAGTCAGCTGACTGAACTCACGAATTAAAAGGCTGGGTGGCAATGCATATCTCGCTGGAGCAACAAGTGGCCTTGGTGACGGGCGCCAGTTCAGGCATCGGCGCCGGCGCGGCCAAGGCCCTGGCTCAGGCCGGCGCGGCCGTGGTGCTCAATTACAACCGCCAGGCAGCGCCGGCTGAAGCCCTCGCGGCGCAGATCAACGCCAATGGCGGCCGGGCGATTGCAATCGGCGCCGACGTGTCCCAGGAAGCCGATGTAGAGCGGCTGTTTGCCAAGACGCTTGAGGCGTTTGGCCACCTGGACATCCTGGTGGCCAACTCCGGCATGCAAAAGGACGCCGCCGTGGTCGACATGACCCTTGACGACTGGAACAGCGTGATCGGCGTCAACCTCACCGGTCAGTTCCTCTGCGCCCGGGCCGCCGTGCGCATTTTCAAGCGCCAGGGCATCCGCGAAGGCGTGTCACGGGCCGCCGGCAAGATCATCCACATGAGCTCGGTGCATCAACTGATCCCATGGGCCGGGCATGTGAATTACGCCGCGTCCAAAGGCGGTGTGGACATGCTGATGCGCACCCTCGCTCAGGAAGTCAGCGCACAGCGCATCCGCATCAACGGTATCGCGCCCGGGGCCATTCGCACGGCGATCAACCGGGCAGCCACCGAGGGTGCCGCGCAGCAAGAACTGCTGAAGCTGATTCCCTATGGCCGCGTCGGCGATGTGCAAGACGTGGCCAATGCGGTGGTGTGGCTGGCCAGCGATGCGTCCGATTATGTGGTCGGCAGCACCCTGTTCATCGATGGCGGCATGAGCCTTTATCCGGAGTTTCGTGACAATGGTTGAGTTGAAGAACGAACCCCAAAGTGCCATCGACGCTCACGGCATCATCGGCGACATGCGCAGCGCCGCGCTGGTCAACGATACAGGCAGCATCGACTTTTTCTGCTGGCCGGAATTCGACAGCCCGTCGATCTTTTGCGCGCTGCTCGACACCCCGGACGCGGGCATTTTCCAGCTGACTCCGGACCTGCCCAACGCCCGCCGCGAGCAAATCTACCTACCCGACACCAACGTGCTTCAAACCCGCTGGCTGAGCGATGAGGCCGTGGTGGAAATCACCGACCTGTTGGCCATCAGCGAAGACGTCGACGACCTGCCTCTGCTGATTCGGCGGGTGCGCGTGGTCAGCGGCACGGCCCATTTTCACCTGCGCTGCGCCGTGTGCCATGACTATGCACGCGCGGCCACCCACGCCAGCCTCGATCACGCCGCGGTGTGCTTCAACGCCGAGGGCCAGCCCGGCTTGCGCTTGTCCAGCAGCCAGCCGCTGCGGATCGAGGATAACGCCGCCGTGGCCCGCTTTACCCTGGGCCAGGAAGAAGACGCCGCGTTTGTTCTCGGCGGCCAGGACGATGGCCGGGTCGACAGCCGCTGCACCGACCTGGCGCTGGCCCACACATTGAAGTTCTGGCGCGCCTGGATCGCCCAATCGAACTACCGCGGGCGCTGGCGTGAAATGGTCAACCGTTCGGCCCTGGCGCTCAAGCTGCTGACCTCGCGCAAGCACGGCGCGATCATCGCTGCGGCGACGTTCAGCCTGCCCGAATCACCCGGCGGCGAACGCAACTGGGACTACCGCTATACCTGGATCCGCGACGCCTCGTTTACCGTCTACGCCTTTATGCGCCTGGGCTTTGTCGACGAGGCCAATGCGTATATGCGCTGGCTCAGGGGCCGGGTCAGCGACTGCCGCGGCCAACCGCTCAAGATCAACATCCTCTACGGTATCGACGGCCGTCGGGAGCTGCCCGAAATACACCTGGAGCACCTCAGCGGTCACGGGGGCGCCAGGCCGGTGCGCATCGGCAACGAGGCGGTCGACCAGATCCAGCTGGATATTTATGGCGAGTTGATGGACGCGGTGTACTTGGTCAACAAGTACGGCGAGGCCATTTCCCATGAGGGCTGGAAGCACGTGGTGGAAGTCGTCGACCAGGTCTGCGAAATCTGGAACCAGCAGGACGTGGGCATCTGGGAAATGCGGGGCGAGCAGCATCACTTCCTGCACTCGCGGCTGATGTGCTGGGTGGCACTTGACCGCGCGATCCGCCTGGCGTCCAAGCGCTCACTGCCGGCGCCGTTCGCGCGGTGGGACCAGACCCGTCAAGCGATCTACGCTGACATCTGGAGCAACTTCTGGAACGAAGAACGCGGGCATTTTGTGCAGCATATCGGCGGCACCGCACTCGACGGTTCGATGTTGCTGATGCCGCTGGTGCGCTTCGTCGCGGCCACCGACCCGCGCTGGTTGAGCACGCTGGAGGCGATTCAGAAAAGCCTGGTGCGCGACGGCATGGTGTACCGATACCGTAACGACGACAGCCAGATCGACGGCCTGCAAGGCACCGAAGGTGCATTCGCCGCGTGCTCGTTCTGGTACGTCGAATGCCTGGCCCGCGCCGGGCAGGTGGAGAAAGCTCATCTGGAGTTCGAGCAGCTGTTGCGCTATGCCAACCCATTGGGGTTGTATGCCGAAGAGTTCGACAGCCAGGCGCGGCATTTGGGCAATACGCCGCAAGCGTTGAGTCATCTGGCGTTGATCAGTGCGGCAACGTTTCTGGATCGCAAATTGAGTGGGGAGAAAACCGTGTGGCAACCCTGAAAAACGTACGAACCCGCATGCTCGACATCGCCTACGAGACCCACGGGCCTGACGACGGTGAACCGGTGATCCTGCTGCATGGTTTTCCCTACGACCCTCGCAGCTACGACGCGATCGCGCCCGTGCTTGGCGAGCGAGGCTACCGGGTGCTGGTGCCCTACCTGCGCGGGTATGGACCCACGCGGTTTATCGATGACCGGGTGATGCGCTCCGGACAACAGGCGGCGCTGGCCAAGGATCTGCTGGACTTCATGGATGAGTTGGCCATCACGCAAGCGACGTTGGCCGGCTACGACTGGGGCGGGCGCGCCGCGTGTATCGTTGCCGCGCTATGGCCGGAACGCGTGCGCGGCTTGGTGACGGGGGATGGCTACAACATTCAGGACATTGCCAAGTCGCTCAAGCCGCGGCCGCCGGAGACGGAACATCGGTTGTGGTACCAATACTACTTCCACACCCCGCGTGGCGTGGACGGTTTGACCGCCAACCGGCGCGCGCTGTGCAAGCTGTTGTGGTCGTTGTGGTCGCCCTCATGGGCCGAGGGACCGCTGCTGTATGACCAGACCGCGCCTTCGTTCGACAACCCGGATTTTGTCGAGGTGGTGATTCACTCTTACCGCCACCGTTTCATGTATGCACCCGGCGACCCGGCGCTGGCGTTCATCGAAGAGAAACTCGCAGAACAACCGCCGATTTCGGTGCCGAGCATTGCCTTGTTCGGCGCAGATGACGGCGTGGGCCCGCCGTCGCAACAGGACGAGGATGTGGGGCTTTTCAGCGGCTTTTACCGGCGCCGGGTGCTGCCCGGCGTGGGCCACAATATCCCGCAGGAAGCGCCGCAAGCCACCCTCGACGCGCTGCTGGAGCTGCTTGCCTACGACACCGGCGAAAAGCGTTCGCGATAAGCCTGGGGCGTCACCGACAAGGCCCGCAGGAAACTGCGGCGCAGTGTTTCTTCGCAGCCAAAACCGCATTGCACGGCGATGCGCTTGATTGACGCGTTGCTGTCGGCCAGTTGTCGACGAGCCGTTTCGACGCGGATCAGCTCGACGGCACGCGCCGGGGTCTGACCGGTCTCGGCGCGGTAATGGCGCACAAAACTGCGCTCACTCATGCCGACCTGGGCGGCCAGGGTTGCGATGTTCAGGTCCAGGGTGAGGTTTTCGGCCATCCATGCATGGAGTTCGGCAAAGCGGCTGTCGCTTTTTTGCAGGGACAGCGTGACGCTGAACTGCGACTGCCCGCCAGGGCGCTTGAGAAACACTACCAGGTGCCGCGCCACCTCCAGCGCGACCGCGCCGCCGAGGTCTTCTTCCACCAGGGCCAGGCACAGGTCGATGCCGGCGGTCACACCGGCCGAGGTCCACACGGCGCCCTGCCGGATAAAGATCGGGTTGGGCTCGACCGTCAGCGCGGGAAACTTGCGCGCCAACTCTTCGCAGCGCGTCCAGTGGGTGGCCACGCGGCAACCGTCGAGCACGCCGCTGGCGGCCAGCAGAAACGCGCCCGTAC
This sequence comes from Pseudomonas sp. S3_A03, assembly GCF_054668275.1. NCBI lineage: Bacteria > Pseudomonadati > Pseudomonadota > Gammaproteobacteria > Pseudomonadales > Pseudomonadaceae > Pseudomonas > Pseudomonas sp. S3_A03. The sequence goes on along the minus strand of NZ_CP162753.1, from coordinate 69,630 downwards.
ACACCGACGTCATGCGCCGGGTGTGCCGGGCTTTTTCGCGTACCCAGTCGACCAGCGCGAGGTCTTCGGCGGCGCCGTATACCCCCCAGCCGCCAGCGATCACCAGGGTGTCGCAAGGCGCCTCGGCGGCGGGCAGCGGCTCGGCGACCAACGCCAGCCCGGCGGAAGTCATCACCGGTTCGGTTTGCGCGGCAATCACCGAGACGGCGTACGGCAACGGCAAGTTGCGCTGCCGGGCCAAGTCGTTGGCGGAGGCAAAGACCTGCAACGGCCCGGTCACATCAAGCACTTGGGCGTTATCAAAAGCGAGGACATGGACGATTCTGGGCATGATTGGCATGATTTGTGGGTCCAATGGCGTATTCGCCAAAGCCTAGGCCTCTAGAGTGAAGCCGTCCACCCCTTTATCGGAGCAGCATTGATGACCTTGCAGATCGGCTTTGTAGTGTTTCCCGGCATCCAGCAACTGGACCTGACCGGCCCCTATGACGTACTGGGCTCGCTGCCGGATGTGAAACTTCACTTGGTGTGGAAAGACCTCGCGCCGGTCGTTTCCAGCACCGGGTTGGCGTTCACCCCGACCACGACGTATGCCGAATGCCCGAGTCTGGATGTGCTCTGCGTGCCAGGCGGCGCAGGCGTCGGCGCGTTGATGGAAGACCCGCACACGCTGGACTTCCTCAAGGCACAGGCGCAGACCGCGCGCTACGTGACGTCGGTGTGCACCGGTTCGCTGGTCCTCGGCGCGGCGGGTTTGCTGCGCGGTCGCAAGGCCACCACCCACTGGGCCTACCACGACATGCTCGCCCCGCTCGGCGCCATCCCGGTGCAGGAGCGCGTGGTGCGCGACGGTAACCTGTTTACCGGTGGCGGCATCACCGCAGGTATCGATTTTGCGCTGGTCCTGGCGGCAGAGTTGTACAGCGAAGCGGCGGCGCAATTGGTGCAGTTGCAGATCGAATATGCGCCGGCGCCGCCGTTCGATGCCGGCAGCCCGCACACGGCACCGGCGCATGTGCTGGAAGAAGCGAAGAAACGCACGGTGGAATCGCGCAGGGTGCGCGGTGAGATCACGGCGCGGGCGGCTGCGCGGTTAGGGTGAGCCCACTCCCTGGCGATCTCAAGACTGATGGCGAGCACGCCTGCTCGCCTATATCAATTGGGACGGGACATCACGGCCAAGCGCACGGCCAGTAGCATCAGCACGGTCGCCAGGCCCCATTGCTGAAGCCGTGCGCTCTTTGAACGCCGCGCAAAAAGCCGGCTGAGCGCCCCGCCAAAAACCCCCAACAGTGCATGAAACACAACGGCGATCAAGGTCAACACGCCGCCAAGCAGCATCAGTTGCGTGGCGATGGGGCCTGCCTCGGGCCTGACAAACTGTGGCAGGAACACCACAAAAAACAGTAACGCCTTGGGGTTGAGCAAACTGTTGAACATGGCCTGCCAGCATACCCGGCCCAGCGGTATGAGGCTGACGCGAGCCGTGTCCAGGCCCGGGCTTTTCTGCAACGTCTTGAACACCAGCCACAGCAGGTAGATCACCCCGGCATACCGGATGACATCAAACGAGGGTGGCCAACTGGCGACCAGCGCCGTTACCCCGGTGGCAGTCAATGCCGTCAGCAGCAGGTCCGCCACACCGATACCCAAGGCCGACGCCACCCCGCCTCGCCAGCCGTGGGTCACACCATGGCTGATCACAAAGGCCATATTCGGCCCCGGCGATAACAACAGCAGAAACACCGCACCGGAAAAAACCGCCAGGGTCGCAAGGTCGATCATGCTCAAACACTCGTCCGGGAAAACCCGCAGATTACTGCGCGGGCAGGCATCAAACAAAAAATTGTGCTGGATACATTGCCCACCACAAATGCCTGCGCCAGCGATTGCCCATTGCCATCCACCGCGCATAGAATGCGAAACATTATCAATTAAAACTGCTGCGCCAGGATGCCCATGTCGAGCGATCACCCACTGGACCATGCCGCCATCGGTCAGCTGTACCATGCCCATCATTCCTGGCTGCGCGGCTGGCTGAACCGCCGCACCGGTTGCCGGGAACATGCCGCCGACCTGGCTCAGGAAACCTTCGTGCGCCTGCTCAAGGCGCGCAAGCAGCAGACCTTGCAGCAGCCACGTGCGTACCTGAGCAGCATCGCGCGCAGCTTGATGATCGACCACTACCGGCGCCGTGAACTGGAGCGCGCCTACCTTGAAAGCCTCGCGCATTTCCCTGAAGTCGACGTGCCGTCGGAAGAAACCCGGTGGCTGATTCTCGACAGCCTGGAACGTATCGACCGCCTGCTCGACCAGCTCAAGCCACGTGCGCGCGAGGCGTTCCTGCTGGCGCAACTGGACGGTTTGACCTGCGCACAGATCGCCGCGCGGCTGGGCGTGTCCAAGGCCACCGTGGAGCGCGACCTGTCCAAGGCGTTGCACGCCTGCTATCGGTTGCACTATGCCGAACTGTGACCCGCGCCTGCTCGACCAGGCTATCGAGTGGATGATCAGGCTGCGCTTCAACGTCGCCGACGACGCGAGCACCGCTGCGTTCGAGCGTTGGCTGCACACCAGCGCCGAACACCAGCAGGTGTGGCAACGTGTGGCGACGATGAATGATGATTTCAAGCAACTGCCGGCGCAGGTCGGGCGCCACGCCCTGCGTGGTGCGCGCCAACGCATCAGCCGCCGTGAAGGCTTGAAACTGCTGGGGCTGGTGGCCGGTGCGGCGGGGTTGACCTGGCTCGGTCGCGACTACACACCGTTGCCGGCCTTGATGGCCGATTACCGCACCGCTACCGGCGAACGACGCTGGGTGGCATTGGACGATGGCAGCAGTGTCCAGCTCAACAGCGCGAGCGCCATTGATACAGCGTTCAATCAAGAGCGGCGCCTGGTGCAGTTGCGTCAGGGGGAAATACGCGTGGACACCGCCGCCGACAGCCGGCCGTTCTGGGTCAGCACCCGCGATGGCCACCTGCGCGCCCTCGACACGCGTTTGCTGGTGCGCGAAGACGACCAGGGCACGCTGCTCGCCGTGCAACAGGGCAGCGTGACGCTGTTTGCCGACAGCCATGGCGCCAGCGCGCGGCAAGTGATCAACCCTGGCGAACAAGTGATGTTCGACCGCAACGGCATCCGCCCTCCCATCGCCAACGGCCTTGACCCCTGGGCCTGGAGCGATGGCGTGATCAGCGCCCAGAATATGCGCCTGGATGACTTTCTTGCTGAGCTGGGCCGTTATCGAAATGGCTTGCTGCGCTGCAGTGAAGCAGTGGCCGGCCTGCGCGTATCGGGTACATACCAATTGGACGACACCGATCAAGTGCTGATCCTGGTGGCGCAATCGCTCAAGGTCGATGTCACCTTCCGCAGCCGATATTGGGTGACCGTTTCGGCCCGCGTATAAAACGCTAAAAATAAATGAGGTGAATTCGCATCTCCACTCGACCTGTAAGGAAAGGCCGATCAACAGGCCGGTTCTGTTCACTTCCTTCAGGAGCATCCCGCGGTCATGCAAGCGTTCCCCTCCCAACGTTCCTCCCTCAAGCGCGCGGTGCAGGCCGCCTTGCTCGGCGCCTGCCTGGGCGGCGGCGCCGCGCCGTTGGCCGTGATGGCCGACACCGCGAGCAGTGATACCCAGGCCCGCGACTGGAGCATCGCCGCCGGCTCGCTCGCCGGTGCGCTGGACCAGTTCGCGCGCCAGGCGGGCATCAGCCTGTCGTACGACGCCACCAGCATCGCCGGCAAGACCAGCCCAGGCCTGCGCGGCAGCTTCGACCGCGAGCAGGCACTCGGCCAATTGTTACGCGGCCAAGGGCTGCAAGCCCAGCGCCAGAGCAACAGCACCTGGTTGCTGTTGCCGCAGGTGGCGGACAGCGGCGCCCTCAACCTGGGCGCCACAATGGTCACTGGCGAGCGTCTCGGCGCCACCACCGATGGCACCGGTTCCTACACCACGGGCGCAGTGACCATCGGCAAAGGCCAGCATAGCCTGCGGGAAACACCGCAATCGGTCAGTGTGTTGACCCGCCAATTGATGGACGACCAGCACCTCACCACCATCGACGACATCATGGAACGCACGCCGGGGATCACCACTTATGAATCGCCTATGGGCGGCAAATATTTCTATTCCCGTGGTTTCAAGATGCTCGGCCAGTACCAGTACGACGGCGTACCGCTGGACATGGGCAAGGACTTCGTACAGGCCGATAGCTTCAGCGCCAACATGGCGATCTACGACCGCGTGGAAGTGCTCAAAGGCGCGGCCGGGATGCTCAAGGGCGCGGGTACCGCCAGCGGCGCGGTGAACTTCGTGCGCAAGCGGCCCCAGGCCAAGCCCACTACCAGCCTGTCGCTGTCCGCCGGCACCTGGGACAACTACCGCACCGAGGTCGACACCGGCGGCCCGTTGAATGACAGCGGCACCGTGCGTGGCCGTGCGGCCGTCAGCCAGCAGACTCGCGGCTCTTACATGGATATTGCCAAGCGCCAGGACCGGGCATTCTACGGCGCGCTGGATATCGACCTGAGCCCCGACACCACGCTGGGCGTCGGCGCCAGCTACGAAGACGTCGATGCCACCCCCTGCTGGGGCGGCCTGCCGCGCTACGCCGACGGCAAAAGCGCCAAGCTCAGTCGCTCCACGTGCCTGGGCCAAGCCTGGAACGATTGGCAGAGTCAGCGCACCACGTTTTTTGCCGACCTGACCCACGCGTTCAACGACGACTGGAAACTCAAGGTATCGGCAGTCCACAGCCGCAACCTGCAAGACACCAAATATGCCGCCAGCGAAGGCACCATCAACTATGGCAACCCGGCGCCCACGGCCGGCTCCTATGCCGCGCTGATGGACTACGATCACAAAGACTTCGGCCTTGACGCCTACCTTGACGGCAAGTTCGAAGCCTTCGGCCTGGAGCACGAACTGATCCTTGGCGCCAACGGCAGCCGGGGTACGCAGGACGACATGTATGCGATCCAGAGCCTGCCTTCGCGCCAGAGCATCTACCAACCTGACCATCACTTCACGGAACCGGCCGACAGTACCTTCTGGCCAAACATGTATCGCGGCGGTACGGTGAAGGAAACCGCCACCCAATACGGCACCTACGCCACCTTGCGCCTGCGCCTGGCCGAACCGTTGATGCTGATCGTGGGTAGCCGCGTAAGCTGGTACGAGAATCGGCGCACGTCCAACAACCTGGCCTGGGGAGAATGGGCGGTACAGGATGCGCGTACTCGGGAAACCGGCGAAGTCACGCCGTTCGCAGCGCTGATCTACGACCTTGACGAACACCTGTCGGTGTACGCCAGCTATGCCGATATCTTCCAACCGCAAAGCTCCTACGCTACCGTCGACGGCGCCGCGCTCAAGCCGAAAATCGGCGATAACTACGAGCTGGGCATCAAGGGCGAATGGTACGACGGGCGCCTCAACGGCTCCCTGGCGCTATTCCGTGCCGTGGAAAAAAACGGCGCCGAATCGGACTACATCGCCCAATGCGCGACATCCGTCGATGGCTTTTGCTACACCGATAAAGGCAAAGTGCGCGCCCAAGGCGTGGAGGCCGAAATCAGCGGTGAGGTACTTGAGCGCCTGCAACTGTTCGGCGGCTACACCTACACGCAGACCAAGGCGCTGAATACCATCGACGTGGCGAAAGAAGGCGGTGTTTCCAACACGTATGTGCCGCGCCACATGCTGCGCCTGTGGGGCGATTACCAGCTCGACGGCGCGCTGTCGAAATGGAGCGTGGGCACCGGCGTAAATGCCCAGAGCAGCAACTACCGCGTGCAGACCATCAAGCTCGAACAGGCCGGTTACGCAACGTGGAACGCGCGCCTGGCCTACCGCATGGACGACACCTGGACCGTGGCGCTCAACGGCAACAACCTGTTCGATAAAACCTATTACAACACCGTCGGCACCGCCTCCTGGGGCAACTTTTATGGAGAACCACGTAACTTTACGGTGAGTTTGAAAGGCAACTTCTGATCCAGCGAAAACCTGTGGCAGGGCGCGCAATGCGCCCTGCTCGCCTGTCAGCGCTATCAGTCATCCAGTGGTTGCGGCGCAGCTTTGCCGCCCGGCTTGGCCGGCTTGACGGGTTTTGCACCCTTGGCCGGAGCGGGCTCGACCGGCGCGGGTTCAGCAGCGGCAGCCGCTTCTTTCTCCGCCATGGGCATCTGATCAATCGCGCTGAAGAACTCCTTGAGCTCGAGGGTATCCGGTGGCACGGTCTTCTCGAGTTTTTTCTCGCCGTCCTTGCCGATCAGGATCACCTTGGTACCACTGCCGACACCGAGTTTGAGGGCGCGAATCAGCGCATTGGTTTCCGGCGGTGTCAGCTTTTTGCTGTCCTTGGGGTCCTTGGCGAACTTCTCACCTTCGGCACCGATGCTGCCGAACTTCACGGTGTAGAACACCATGCTGCGCTCTTCAAAGGACTGTTTGGTCGCAGGTTCTTCCAGCTGTTTTTTCAGCGTCGTCAACGTGGGGTTACCCGCATCGAGTTCCACTACCACCAGCGGGCGGGCCTTGCCCATGTCCTGCTTCAGCGGATTATCATCAGCAGCCAACAGCGGCCCCGTAAAAGCCATCAAGGTAGCCAGGGTCAGCGACCGGATGAGCATGCGCACCTCCTTTGAATTCCATGCAGGGTTCTTGAGTTTCATGTCTGCGACAGCCAAATTCAAGGATGATTCCTACACAACTTTAAGAAAGCGTAGGTCAGGGCGCCCACTACGCAAGGGGCGCGGGGCACGGCGGTGATTGTTTCCTCTGATTGCGGAAACATTACAAGACCTCCCACTGCGGCCAATGCCGTGCAAATACGGGCGCCACGATAGGGTCGGCATCCACCTGCGACAGGGTTTTGGCAAAGGCTGGCGCCACGGCGCTCAACGCCTCCCGCGCCTCATCCCAGCGCGACACCGCTGCCGCCATGATGCCCAAGGCATTCGGCTGACCGCTGGCGGCAAACAATTGCCCGGCGAACTGATCGGCAAATACCACCCTGGCTTGGTGCAGGTAACGGCGCGTGCCCGAGGCCAACCGCGCCTTCATGCAAGAGCCAGACTTGTCCGTGCCATCGAGCGTGTACATGGGCGTTCCTCCGGATAATCATCACCAATGACAACAATGCTGCGCCTTGGCATCACGACGCAAGCGTTCTAGAACAAGCCCATTTGCCCCCCGACCAGCGTGCCAAAGTCGTCATTCACGAACGGCAGGATCGCATCGGCCACCGGCTGCAATTGGCGGGTGACGTAGTGGTCGTAGTCGATGGGTGCTTGGCGCACTTCCAGGGGTTCGGGGCCGTTGACGCTGATCACATAGCTGATCCAGCCACCACGTTGGTACTGGCGCGGGCGCCCCAGTCGATCGTTATATTCATCGGCCAGGCGTGCAGCGCGCACATGAGGCGGCACGTTGCGTTCGTAGTCGTTTAATTGGCGGCGCAGGCGCTTGCGGTAGATCAGCAGCTCGTCGAATTCACCGCTCAGGGTTCGACGCACATAGTCGCGGATGTAGTCCTGGTGGGGCTGGCGGTGGAAGATGCGCTGGTAGAGTTCCTGCTGGAATCGCCGGGCCAGGGGCGACCAGTCACTGCGCACGGCTTCCAGGCCTTTGTAGATCATTTCTTCGCTGCCATCGGCACGGGTGACCAGCCCGGCGTAGCGTTTTTTGCTGCCCTCCTCCGCGCCACGAATGGTGGGCATGAGAAAGCGTGTGAAGTGGGTTTCGTATTGAAGTTCCAGGGCACTTTGCAGGCCGAACGCCGTTTGCAGGTGCTCACGCCACCAGTCGTTGACGTGCTTGACCAACGCCTGGCCGATGCGGCTGGCGTCTTCCTGGGAATGGGCGCTGCCGAGCCAGACGAAAGTGGAGTCGGTATCACCGTAGATCACTTCATGGCCCTGGGCTTCAACCAATTGGCGAGTCTGGCGCATGATCTGGTGGCCGCGCATCGTGATCGACGATGCCAGACGTGTATCGAAAAACCGGCAACCGCTGGAACCGAGTACGCCGTAGAAGGCGTTCATGATGATTTTCAGGGCTTGGGACAGCGGCGCGTTGTGTTCGCGCTTGGCCACTTCACGGCCTTCGGACACCCCCGCGACGATGGACGGCAGGCAGTGTCGCGTGCGGGAAAAGCGTGCACCACGAAAGCCTTCCACCGAGTCGCTGTCATCGGGGTGCTTGAGGCCTTCGATCAGGCCAACCGGGTCGATCAGGAAGCTGCGGATGATCGACGGGTAAAGGCTTTGTAATCGAGCACCAGCACAGATTCGTAGAGGCCGGGGCGTGAGTCCATGACAAACCCGCCTGGGCTGGCCTCGGGAGGTTTGTCGCCCAGGTTGGGGGCGACGAAGCCCTGGCGGTGCATCAGCGGCATGTACAAGTGGGTGAACGCAGCAACCGAGCCACCGTTGCGGTCGGCCGGCAGGCCGGTGACGCTGGCCCGCTCCAACAGGAACTTAAGCAGGTCGGTCTTTTCGAAAATGCGCGTGACCAGCTCGCAGTCCTTGAGGTTGTAACGCGCCAGGGCGGGCTTGTCCTCGGCGAACATGCGGTTGATTTCATCCATGCGCTGATACGGTGTGGAGATGTCCTTGCCTTCACCGAGTAGAGTCTGCGCGACGTTTTCCAGGCTGAAGGATTCGAAGCTCCAAGTGGCCGAACGCAGCGCCTCGATACCGTCAATGATCAAACGCCCCGCCGCTGCCGCGAAATAATGGTTGCGGCTGCCATGCTCGCGCCAGGCCATCGGCTCGTCACCACGCCCGAGCATGAGCGGCACCTTGAGACGTTGGGCATGTTCATGCAGCACCCGCAGGTCAAATTGCACCACGTTCCAGCCGATGATCGCATCGGGGTCAAAGGTGGCGAGCCATTGGTTGAGGCGTTCGAGCAATTGGGCGCGGGTATCGCAGTAGTCGAGCTTGAAATCTACCGCGGTGGTTTGGTTGGGTGGGCCGAGCATGTAGACCTGGCGCTCACCGCAGCCTTCGAGCGCAATGGAATACAAGTCGCCCTGGGCAGTGGTTTCAATGTCCAGGGAGACCAGTTTGAGCGGAGGGCGGTATTCGGGGGCGGGTTTCATCTGCGCATCGCATAGGGTGCCCGCCGCATCAGGCGTACCACCAAACCAAACCGGAGCGGTGATGAAGCGCTCCATCATGTAGCGCTCCGGCGGGCGCACGTCAGCTTCGTAAACGTCGACACCGGCGGCACGCAGGCGCTTTTCCACATCCATCAACTGACGGTGCTGGCGGGTGTACAGGCCCAGAACCGGACGGTGATGGAAATCGCACAACTGCAGCGGGCGCAACTCGATATCGCGCTCGCCCTTGAGCAGCCAATCGAGCGGTTTGCGATGAGCCTCGGGGATAAACATCACCGAGGTCTGCACAGGTAGGCGGATGTACCGTGGCCCCTGGTCGGTGGCCAGCCAGAAACTGACCTCCGTGCCCGCCGGGGTGTCGCGCCAATGCCGGGTCAGGACAAACCCCTGCTGTAAATCCACCGTGCCGCACCTCAAGAATCGCTTTCAGGCAGTGATTCTACGCGGCATCTGCCCAAACGCGGCGGGTAAACCGCAAACTGCAAAATTTGTTGCATGTCGTTGTACGTCCAAAGCGGTCAGCTCTGGTGCGTACCGCCTTCAAAAAAGAAGCGTGCTTGAGCGTTGGGGATAACACGGATGGGCATCAGTGATGATGCCCACTTTGTGGGTCGCGCCTTGGGGCTTCGTTCAGATAGTTTTCGATATTGCCCATTTGTTCATCCCAGCCACGTGAGTTCATCTTAAATGCCTTTTTCCGACGAGCTTCAGGCACCCTGTCGAAACCCGACTCCATCACCCGTAGCAGAATGCCCGGCGCGCGGTCCTCAATTGTGAACTCAACCAAGGTCGGGGTTTCGATGTCGTAGTCGACGCCCTCCTCCACCGCGAAGGGATGCCACCGGAAAGAGAACAGTGTTTGCGGCAGGATGCGTTCGATTTTGACCTTCCAGATTACGTGCTCGTAACCGGGGTAAGTAATCGGCGCCTCAATGGTATCTCCCGCGACAAAGGTTTTGCCCTTGAGAGCAATGCCGAACCAGGTGCCGAATTGCTCGGCGTTGGTCAGTGCTTCCCATACTTGTTTACGTGAAGCCTTGAGCAGGACTTTTCGCTCTATGCGATCTAATACGTGCATAAGTCACCTCCTTCATTGACAGTAGGCGACATCAAATAATGCGCAACCTGAGGTTGTAAGCAATGATGATGCCCCGTCCTTGAACCGGCAATACGTTATGACTGACCCATTGAATGGAAGTTGCTTCTGCAAAGGCGTGCACTACCAGATAAGCCGCCTGGATATGCTCATCAGCCACTGCCACTGTTCCACTTGCCGCAAAGTACATGCGGCGCCATTTGTCGCAACCGCCGGGGTGATGCGTGAACATTTTCGCTGGACGCAGGGGGAGGAGTTGTTGTCGTCATTTGAATCTTCCCCTGGAAAATTCAGGCATTTCTGCTCGCGTTGCGGCTCACATCTGATGGCGGAACGTGGGCATCAGCCCCATGTGATTGTGCGGGTGGCGACGCTGGATGATGATCCAGGCGTCAAGCCTACCTCGCACATCTGGACGGCACACGATGTGCCATGGCTTGCCCATGAAGGCATCGAGCACTGGGGCGAGGGGCAGGTATGACTTAAACGTGCGGATCCCCTGGGGCTTTTGCCGGCGTCGCGTATTGCGGCTTCAGGTGGCCTTCCTGGTCAAGTAACCAGGCGTCCATGATCTGCCGTACCACGGGCCCGGCGACACGACCACCGGCTTCGCCGTTTTCGATCATCACCGAGATCACGATCTTCGGATGCTCAGCGGGTGCGAAACCCACGAACAGGGCATTATCGCGATGGCGTTCCAGCGTCTTCTCACGGTTGTAGCGCTCGCCCTGCTTGATCGCCACCACCTGCGCGGTACCGCTCTTGCCGGCGATGCGGTATTGCGCACCTTGCGCTGCCGCCCGTGCAATTCCACGGGGGTCATGCATGACCAATTGCATACCGTGGTTGACCTGCTCCCAGTCATGCGGGTCCTTCAGGACAACGTTCGGCATGGGGTTTTCGTCCACCGGTGGCTCGCCGTTGATGGTCTTCGCCAGATGCGGTCGGTTCCACACGCCTTTATTGGCGATCAGTGCGGTGGCCTGGGCCAGTTGCAACGGCGTAACCTGCATGTAGCCCTGGCCGATGCCAAGGATCACCGTTTCGCCCGGGAACCAGGGCTGACGACGCGTGGCACGTTTCCAGGCCTGGGATGGCATCAAACCAGCCGATTCCTCGAACATATCCAGGGACACTTTCTGGCCAAGACCGAATTCGGCCAAGTAGTCGTGCAAGCGATCAATGCCCAGTTTGTGGGCTAGGTCATAAAAGTAGGTATCGTTGGAACGCATGATGGCGGCGTCCATATCCACCCAACCGTCGCCGCTGTGATTCCAATTGCGGTATTTATGGTCAAAGTCGGGCAGTTGATAGTATCCGGGGTCGAACACGCGTGTCTGGGCGGTGACTACACCGCTGTCGAGCCCGGCAATGGCCACCTCTGGCTTGATGGTCGAGCCCGGTGCGTACAGGCCTCTAAGGACACGATTGAACAGCGGTCGGTCAATGGAGTCATGCAATGCAGCATATTCCTTGAAGCTGATGCCAGTGACGAAGAGGTTGGGGTCGAAACTCGGCTTGCTGACCATGGCCAGCACTTCGCCGGTCTGTGGGTCGAGGGCGACCACCGAGCCACGGCGATCACCCAGGGCTTGCTCGGCCGCTTCCTGAAGTTTTACGTCAAGACTCAAGACAATGTTTTTACCAGGGGTCGGGTCTGTGTGTTTGAGCACCCGCAGTACCCGACCTTGGGCATTGGTTTCGACCTCTTCATAACCCACATGGCCGTGCAACTCGGACTCGTAGAAACGCTCGATGCCGGTCTTGCCGATGGATTGCGTGCCACGATACTCCACTGAATCGAGAGCCTTGGATTCTTTCTCATTGATCCGTCCTACATAGCCGATCGAGTGAGCAAAGTGAGCGCCCATTGGGTAGTGACGGACGAATTGCGGTTCGACATCCACGCCTGGTAGACGGAATTCGTTCACCGCCAGCAATGCGATTTGCTCCTCTGTCAACTCATAAAATAACGTCACTGGGACGAAGGGATGGCGTGCCTGCTTCAAGGCCTTGTCAAATATGGCGCGGTCTTCGACGGGCAGGTGCAGCAAGTTGACGATGGCGTCGAGCTCACCTTTGAGATCGGTGGTGCGCTCCCGGGTGATGGTCAGATTGTAACTAGGGCGGTTGTCGGCCAGTACTACGCCGTTGCGGTCGTAGATCAGCCCACGCGTCGGCGTGATGGGCAACACGTGTACACGGTTGTTTTCGGAAATCGTGGAGTGATAATCGAACTGCACCACTTGCAGAAAATACATGCGCCCTACCAACGCGCAAGTGATGCTGACCACCAACAGCGCGCAGGCAAGAAGGCGCTTATTGACCAGGCGGTTCTCTTTTTCGTGATCTTTGATCGGTATCGGCTCAGGCATTTCTACAGCATCTCTTTGAAGAAGGTCGACGCCGCATCCTGCGGATAAAAATCAGTCCTTGTGAAAATGTGCTGCACCATACCAAAAATGCAGAAACACTTTGCATCGTTTTCCCCCAATGGCATGTTGAAAAATCTTTTTTGTCAGGATGGTTGCACGAGCTTCTTGCACTTTCCGAGCGCCCAAAACAAAACCCCATCTGCTTTCGCAAATGGGGTTTCGGAATTTAATCTTGACGATGACCTACTCTCACATGGGGAAACCCCACACTACCATCGGCGATGCATCGTTTCACTACTGAGTTCGGGATGGGATCAGGTGGTTCCAATGCTCTATGGTCGTCAAGAAATTCGGGTACTGACTCGTGACCAGATGGCCTCGCTTCAGCAAATTGGGTATGTGACAGCAGTCGGTGTTTTGTGAGTTACAAACTTTCGGTTCGTTTCGTCTTCACACACCGCAATCTGATGCTCTTTCGAGTAGTCAAATTGCTTGGGTGTTATATGGTCAAGCCTCACGGGCAATTAGTATTGGTTAGCTCAACGCCTCACAGCGCTTACACACCCAACCTATCAACGTCGTAGTCTTCGACGGCCCTTCAGGGAACTCAAGGTTCCAGTGAGATCTCATCTTGAGGCTAGTTTCCCGCTTAGATGCTTTCAGCGGTTATCTATTCCGAACATAGCTACCCGGCAATGCCACTGGCGTGACAACCGGAACACCAGAGGTTCGTCCACTCCGGTCCTCTCGTACTAGGAGCAGCCCCTCTCAAATCTCAAACGTCCACGGCAGATAGGGACCGAACTGTCTCACGACGTTCTAAACCCAGCTCGCGTACCACTTTAAATGGCGAACAGCCATACCCTTGGGACCGGCTTCAGCCCCAGGATGTGATGAGCCGACATCGAGGTGCCAAACACCGCCGTCGATATGAACTCTTGGGCGGTATCAGCCTGTTATCCCCGGAGTACCTTTTATCCGTTGAGCGATGGCCCTTCCATACAGAACCACCGGATCACTAAGACCTACTTTCGTACCTGCTCGACGTGTCTGTCTCGCAGTCAAGCGCGCTTTTGCCTTTATACTCTACGACCGATTTCCGACCGGTCTGAGCGCACCTTCGTACTCCTCCGTTACTCTTTAGGAGGAGACCGCCCCAGTCAAACTACCCACCATACACTGTCCTCGATCCGGATAACGGACCTGAGTTAGAACCTCAAAGTTGCCAGGGTGGTATTTCAAGGTTGGCTCCACGCAGACTGGCGTCCACGCTTCAAAGCCTCCCACCTATCCTACACAAGCAAATTCAAAGTCCAGTGCAAAGCTATAGTAAAGGTTCACGGGGTCTTTCCGTCTAGCCGCGGATACACTGCATCTTCACAGCGATTTCAATTTCACTGAGTCTCGGGTGGAGACAGCGCCGCCATCGTTACGCCATTCGTGCAGGTCGGAACTTACCCGACAAGGAATTTCGCTACCTTAGGACCGTTATAGTTACGGCCGCCGTTTACCGGGGCTTCGATCAAGAGCTTCGCGTTAGCTAACCCCATCAATTAACCTTCCGGCACCGGGCAGGCGTCACACCCTATACGTCCACTTTCGTGTTTGCAGAGTGCTGTGTTTTTAATAAACAGTCGCAGCGGCCTGGTATCTTCGACCGGCATGGGCTTACGGAGCAAGTCCTTCACCCTCACCGGCGCACCTTCTCCCGAAGTTACGGTGCCATTTTGCCTAGTTCCTTCACCCGAGTTCTCTCAAGCGCCTTGGTATTCTCTACCCAACCACCTGTGTCGGTTTGGGGTACGGTTCCTGGTTACCTGAAGCTTAGAAGCTTTTCTTGGAAGCATGGCATCAACCACTTCGCTAACTAAAAGTTAGCTCGTCATCAGCTCTCGGCCTTAGAATCCCGGATTTACCTAAGATTCCAGCCTACCACCTTAAACTTGGACAACCAACGCCAAGCTGGCCTAGCCTTCTCCGTCCCTCCATCGCAATAACCAGAAGTACAGGAATATTAACCTGTTTTCCATCGACTACGCTTTTCAGCCTCGCCTTAGGGACCGACTAACCCTGCGTCGATTAACGTTGCGCAGGAAACCTTGGTCTTTCGGCGTGGGTGTTTTTCACACCCATTGTCGTTACTCATGTCAGCATTCGCACTTCTGATACCTCCAGCAAGCTTCTCAACTCACCTTCACAGGCTTACAGAACGCTCCTCTACCGCATCACTTACGTGATACCCGTAGCTTCGGTGTATGGTTTGAGCCCCGTTACATCTTCCGCGCAGGCCGACTCGACTAGTGAGCTATTACGCTTTCTTTAAAGGGTGGCTGCTTCTAAGCCAACCTCCTAGCTGTCTAAGCCTTCCCACATCGTTTCCCACTTAACCATAACTTTGGGACCTTAGCTGACGGTCTGGGTTGTTTCCCTTTTCACGACGGACGTTAGCACCCGCCGTGTGTCTCCCATGCTCGGCACTTGTAGGTATTCGGAGTTTGCATCGGTTTGGTAAGTCGGGATGACCCCCTAGCCGAAACAGTGCTCTACCCCCTACAGTGATACATGAGGCGCTACCTAAATAGCTTTCGAGGAGAACCAGCTATCTCCGAGCTTGATTAGCCTTTCACTCCGATCCACAGGTCATCCGCTAACTTTTCAACGGTAGTCGGTTCGGTCCTCCAGTTAGTGTTACCCAACCTTCAACCTGCCCATGGATAGATCGCCCGGTTTCGGGTCTATTCCCAGCGACTAGACGCCCTATTAAGACTCGCTTTCGCTACGCCTCCCCTATTCGGTTAAGCTCGCCACTGAAAATAAGTCGCTGACCCATTATACAAAAGGTACGCAGTCACCCAACAAAGTGGGCTCCCACTGCTTGTACGCATACGGTTTCAGGATCTATTTCACTCCCCTCTCCGGGGTTCTTTTCGCCTTTCCCTCACGGTACTAGTTCACTATCGGTCAGTCAGTAGTATTTAGCCTTGGAGGATGGTCCCCCCATATTCAGACAAAGTTTCTCGTGCTCCGTCCTACTCGATTTCATGACTAAGAGACTTTCGCGTACAGGGCTATCACCCACTATGGCCGCACTTTCCAGAGCGTTCCGCTAATCTCAAAGCCACTTAAGGGCTAGTCCCCGTTCGCTCGCCACTACTAAGGGAATCTCGGTTGATTTCTTTTCCTCAGGGTACTTAGATGTTTCAGTTCCCCTGGTTCGCCTCTTGCACCTATGTATTCAGTACAAGATAACCATCTTATGATGGCTGGGTTCCCCCATTCAGACATCTCCGGATCAAAGTCTGTTTGCCGACTCCCCGAAGCTTTTCGCAGGCTACCACGTCTTTCATCGCCTCTGACTGCCAAGGCATCCACCGTATGCGCTTCTTCACTTGACCATATAACCCCAAGCAATCTGGTTATACTGTGAAGACGACATTCGCCGAAAATCTGTAATCACTCACAAATTTTACCTTAGCCTGATCCGTTACCAGTGAAAGTAACGTTCAGTCTATCTTTCTATCACATACCCAAATTTTTAAAGAACGATCTAATCAAAGACTAGAAATCAACATTCACCATCGCCAGGATGGAATGCTCATTTCTAAGCTTTCATACGTCAGAAGCAGTAGTGGTGGAGCCAAACGGGATCGAACCGTTGACCTCCTGCGTGCAAGGCAGGCGCTCTCCCAGCTGAGCTATGGCCCCATATTTCTACAGGCGTTTCCCACACAAAATTGGTGGGTCTGGGCAGATTCGAACTGCCGACCTCACCCTTATCAGGGGTGCGCTCTAACCAACTGAGCTACAGACCCAATTTCGGGCTGCTTCTTATCGTCTTCTTCAATGAATCAAGCAATTCGTGTGGGAACTTATGGAGCAGCTGATGTCGTCGATTAAGGAGGTGATCCAGCCGCAGGTTCCCCTACGGCTACCTTGTTACGACTTCACCCCAGTCATGAATCACACCGTGGTAACCGTCCTCCCGAAGGTTAGACTAGCTACTTCTGGTGCAACCCACTCCCATGGTGTGACGGGCGGTGTGTACAAGGCCCGGGAACGTATTCACCGCGACATTCTGATTCGCGATTACTAGCGATTCCGACTTCACGCAGTCGAGTTGCAGACTGCGATCCGGACTACGATCGGTTTTATGGGATTAGCTCCACCTCGCGGCTTGGCAACCCTCTGTACCGACCATTGTAGCACGTGTGTAGCCCAGGCCGTAAGGGCCATGATGACTTGACGTCATCCCCACCTTCCTCCGGTTTGTCACCGGCAGTCTCCTTAGAGTGCCCACCATGACGTGCTGGTAACTAAGGACAAGGGTTGCGCTCGTTACGGGACTTAACCCAACATCTCACGACACGAGCTGACGACAGCCATGCAGCACCTGTCTCAATGTTCCCGAAGGCACCAATCTATCTCTAGAAAGTTCATTGGATGTCAAGGCCTGGTAAGGTTCTTCGCGTTGCTTCGAATTAAACCACATGCTCCACCGCTTGTGCGGGCCCCCGTCAATTCATTTGAGTTTTAACCTTGCGGCCGTACTCCCCAGGCGGTCAACTTAATGCGTTAGCTGCGCCACTAAGAGCTCAAGGCTCCCAACGGCTAGTTGACATCGTTTACGGCGTGGACTACCAGGGTATCTAATCCTGTTTGCTCCCCACGCTTTCGCACCTCAGTGTCAGTATCAGTCCAGGTGGTCGCCTTCGCCACTGGTGTTCCTTCCTATATCTACGCATTTCACCGCTACACAGGAAATTCCACCACCCTCTACCATACTCTAGTCAGTCAGTTTTGAATGCAGTTCCCAGGTTGAGCCCGGGGATTTCACATCCAACTTAACAAACCACCTACGCGCGCTTTACGCCCAGTAATTCCGATTAACGCTTGCACCCTCTGTATTACCGCGGCTGCTGGCACAGAGTTAGCCGGTGCTTATTCTGTCGGTAACGTCAAAACAATCACGTATTAGGTAACTGCCCTTCCTCCCAACTTAAAGTGCTTTACAATCCGAAGACCTTCTTCACACACGCGGCATGGCTGGATCAGGCTTTCGCCCATTGTCCAATATTCCCCACTGCTGCCTCCCGTAGGAGTCTGGACCGTGTCTCAGTTCCAGTGTGACTGATCATCCTCTCAGACCAGTTACGGATCGTCGCCTTGGTGAGCCATTACCTCACCAACTAGCTAATCCGACCTAGGCTCATCTGATAGCGCAAGGCCCGAAGGTCCCCTGCTTTCTCCCGTAGGACGTATGCGGTATTAGCGTCCGTTTCCGAACGTTATCCCCCACTACCAGGCAGATTCCTAGGCATTACTCACCCGTCCGCCGCTCTCAAGAGAAGCAAGCTTCTCTCTACCGCTCGACTTGCATGTGTTAGGCCTGCCGCCAGCGTTCAATCTGAGCCATGATCAAACTCTTCAGTTCAAACATCTTTGGGTTTTAAGAAACCCTAAACTTGGCTCAGCAATCGTTGGTTACATCTTTGATTTCTCGCGGAGTAACTTGTGATGCTGATAATCTTGTTGACTATCAGTCTGACTCCACAAGCACCCACACGAATTGCTTGATTCAGTTGTTAAAGAGCGGTTGGTTAAGAGCTTTCGTCTCAACCGAGGCGCGCATTCTACAGCAGCCTCATTTGCTGTCAAGCGGTTATTTTCAGAAGCTTTCGAAGATTTCTTCAACAACTTCAACCACTTGCGCTTCCGATCTCTCGTCAGCGGGAGGCGAATTCTACAGCGTTACACGCTGCTGTCAACACCTCTTTTTCAACTTCCTTTTGGCTTCGATGAACTGAAGCAACTTGCTGCCGAAAACTGCGTAACTCATTGTTTACCAAGGAGTTTTCCGTTTCGACTGCGCCGGAAGTGGGGCGAATTATAGGCTTCCAGAATCTGCGGTCAAGCGTTAATTTTGTTTTTCTATCAGACAGCCTTAAATCCTAAGAACGTTCTATCTATATAAAAAACCCAACCCTAATATTGAGCAATATATTGCTCAATTTAAAACAGTTAAGCATCATAACGCCCTCTGCTACTCACTCATGATCCGGATCTCCCCCAATGACCACCTCCCCCCGCAGCCTGGCTTCGGCATTGTTCCCAGTCGGACTGCTGCTGATCGCCATGGCCTCCATTCAGTCCGGCGCCTCGCTGGCCAAGAGCATGTTCCCTATTGTCGGCGCACAAGGCACTACAACCCTGCGTTTGATTTTTGCCAGTGTGATCATGCTGCTCATCTTGCGCCCATGGCGCGCCAGCCTGACAGCCAAGTCCCTGCGCACCGTGATCATTTACGGGATGGCATTGGGCGGCATGAACTTCCTCTTCTATATGTCCTTGCGCAGCGTCCCACTAGGTATCGCAGTCGCCCTTGAATTCACTGGGCCACTCGCGGTAGCCATCTACGCGTCGCGACGAGCAATAGACTTCTTGTGGATTGGCCTCGCGATCATCGGCCTGCTCCTGTTGATTCCCCTAGGGGAAGCCAGCAGCGGCATCGACTTGCTCGGAGCGGCCTATGCCTTAAGCGCAGGCGTTTGCTGGGCCCTCTACATTCTGTTCGGACAGAAGGCCGGTAACGACAACGGCGTCCAGACCGCCGCCCTCGGCGTAATGATCGCCGCACTGTTTGTGGCACCTATCGGTATAGTGCACGCCGGCAGTGCGTTGCTGACGCCCGCGTTGATCCCGGTCGCCATCGGCGTCGCCATACTGTCCACCGCCCTGCCCTACACCTTGGAGATGGTGGCACTGACGCGCTTGCCCGCGCGTACTTTCGGCACCCTTATGAGCATTGAGCCGGCATTCGGCGCACTCTCTGGCCTGCTCTTCCTGCAGGAACACCTGTCCCTGGCGCAATGGCTGGCTATAACGTGCATCATCATGGCCTCGGTAGGTGCGACGCTGACGATGCGCAATGAGACAAAGCCGCTGGTACCGGTGGACTGAATCATCTTTGAAGGTCGCTCTAGTATTTGCCGCCCATTTAGGCCATGTTTAGCCTGCAAACGAATGTCATTCATGGAGATTTTCGACAAGGACAGCGCGAACGCTACACTCGAGAGCGAGTAAAGCCTGCTTCAAGCAATGCGAAGCGGCTATTAAGGATAGGAATGAAGCGAATTTTGATGCTGTTAATCGTCGTGGCCATTGCAGGTTGTGCCGCGACGACCAAGACAGAAGTAAAGCGGGGCAAAAAAGGACTGCACATCAACTGTTCCGGCCTGTCTTCCTCCTGGGACCAGTGCTACACGAGTGCAACCAACTCTTGCGGCGCCAAGGGCTACCGAGTTATCGCTAAGTCCGGTGACAATTCAGAGGAACCAGGGGACTACCCCTTCGGCCTCAACCCAGCGGGCTATACCAGCCGCAGCATGATCGTCATTTGCAGATAGTCGACCGAGCAGTCCACTCGCGACTGCTCCGTCGCCCCACCGCGCAAACCCGTCTACTTAATCGCATAGCGCCGTTTCCAGCGCTGGGCGTTTGCTGTCGTGCCTGAACTGCAACCGATCAAATAGCCGCCGTACGCGTCTGCAACCATTGCAACCCAGCACCATTAAGCAATGGACTCAGCCGTTCACGCACTTCGGCATGGTAGGCATTGAACCACTCACGCTCATCCTGTGTGAGCAACGAAGTTTCCAGGCAACGGGTGTCGATCGGGCACAACGTCAAGGTTTCAAACTTAAGGAACTCACCAAATTCGGTCTTGCCCGCTTCGCGGTTCAATACCAGGTTCTCGATACGTACCCCCCAACGACCAGGACGGTAAGTACCGGGCTCGATCGACGTAATCATCCCCGGCTGCATCGCGGTTTGCGGGGCAGCGACGGCCTGATAGGCAATCACCTGCGGACCCTCGTGCACATTAAGGAAATAACCTACGCCGTGCCCAGTACCGTGGCCGTAATCCACGCCTTCGGCCCAGATTGGCGCGCGAGCAATGGAGTCCAGCAGCGGCGACAGAATCCCTTTGGGAAAATGGGCCCGGGACAGTGCTATGACGCCCTTCAACACACGTGTGCAGTCACGCTTCTGTTCTTCACTCGGCGTACCGACGGGCACCATCCGCGTGATATCCGTCGTACCGCCCAGATACTGGCCACCCGAGTCAATCAGCAGCAACCCGTCGCCTTCGATCACGGCGTGTTCTTCTTCGGTTGCATGGTAATGCGGCATTGCCCCATTGGCGTTGAACGCTGCAATGGTGTTGAAACTCAGTGATACATAACCAGGGCGGCGAGTACGCGCAGCCGTGAGATGTTCGTCAATGGTCAGTTCAGTGATGCGCTCACGCCCCAGCGCGCTGTCCAGCCAGGCGAAGAATTCGCACAAGGCCGCGCCGTCCTGTTCCATGGCCTGTCGGATATGTTCCGCATCCGCCAAACTCTTGCGGGATTTGGCCAGCGTGGTCGGGTTAAGCCCTTCGATCAGCTTGACGCCGCCCACCAGGTTTTCCAGCAAGCCCGCGGTGACACGGGCCGGGTCAACCTGCAAGCTTGCACCCGATGGGACCTCGCGCAGGGCAGCCGCCACTTTGCTGTAGTCACATAGCGTTACGCCGTCCTGTTCAAGCACAGCGCGCAACTCGGCATTGACCTTGTCTAGTGCCACAAACAACGTCGCCTGCTGCTGATTGATCAGCGCGAACGACACAAACACCGGGTTAAACGAAACATCGCCGCCACGCAGGTTGAACAGCCAGGCGATGTCATCCAGGGTGGCGATGAAATGCCAGTCGGCCCCCTTCTCTTGCAAACTGGCGCGCAGTGCGGCGAGTTTTTCACCACGGCTGACGGTTGCCTGCGGCGGCAGATGCTCATAGATCGGTTGGTTCGGCAGCGCCGGGCGGCCTTGCCAGACTTCATCGAGCAAATCGATATCGGTGCGCAGTCGCGCGCCGCGCTCCGCCAGCTTACCGCTCAAGGTGCGCGCCGAAGCCACCGCCATTACGGCGCCGTCCACCGCCACCACGCCGCCTTCCGGGGTGTGCTCGGCCAGCCACTCCAGTGGCCCAGGCTGGCCCGGTTGCAGCTTCACCAACTCGATGCCACTGCCCTTGAGTTCCTTGGTTGCCTGCTCCCAGTAACGGCTATCGGCCCACACACCGGCGAAATCCGCAGTGACAATCAACGTCCCCACCGAGCCATGGAAACCCGACAACCATTGGCGCCCTTGCCAGTAACCCGGTAAATACTCGGACAGGTGGGGATCAGCCGATGGCACCAGCAAGGCATGAATGCCCTCGCGACTCATCAGTTCACGGATGCGCGCCAAGCGCTGGGGAACCGTTCCATGGGTCAAAGGCTGCGTACTCATTGTGTCTCCTGTAAACACTCATAATTATTGTAGAAATCAGACGGCCCAGAACGCCGGTGCACTGGCGAGCGCGGCCTTGATCAGTTGCACGGCCTGATCGATGTCCTGCTCGGTGGTAAACCGGCCCAGGCTCAAGCGAATGGTCCGGCCAGCGCTGCGCGCGTCGTGGCCCAGGGCAAGCAGCACGTGGGATGGCGCATTGCTCGCGGAGTTGCACGCCGATGTCGCGGAAAACGCCATACCCACGCTCAATGCCGCAGAATTGAATTCACCTTCGCTGAAGGTCAGGCTCAGGGTATGGGGGATACGCTGCGTGGCGCTGCCATTAAGGCGCACACCGGCAACCGACGCCAACTGATCCAACAGGCGCTGACGCAACCCGACAATCAGTGCTTTCTCCTCGGCAAACGACTGCGCCGCCAAAGCAAACGCCTTGCCCATACCGGCAATCTGATGGGTCGCCAAAGTCCCGGAGCGCAGACCGCCCTCGTGACCACCACCATGAATCTGCGCCAACACTTTCTGCTGCGCCCGCGCCCCGACATACAACGCACCGATCCCCTTGGGGCCATACAGCTTGTGCGCCGAAAACGACATCAAATCCACTGGCCATTGCGCTAGGTCGATAGCCACTTTGCCCGCCCCTTGCGCCGCATCCACATGCAACAGTGCGCCGTGCTCACGTACGCGCGCGCCAATGGCGGGGATGTCGTTCAGGGTGCCCAGTTCGTTATTCACCAGCATCAAGGAGACCAGGAAAGTGTCGTCACGCAACGCTTCACTGACGGCTTCGGCACTGATCAGCCCATCGGCGTCCGGCACCAGGTAGGTCACGGCCACGCCGCTCTCCTGCAACTGTCGCGCGGTGTCCAGGGTGGCCTTGTGTTCAATCTGGCTGGTGATGATGTGCCCGCCCGCAACGCCGCGCGCCTGGGCGACACCCTTGATAGCGAGGTTGTTGGATTCAGTCGCGCCAGAAGTCCACACAATCTGTTCAGGCTGGGCGCCCACCAACTCGGCCACCTGCAGCCGTGCCAGTTCAACCGTTTGCCGGGCCGCCTGGCCAAACGCATGGGAACTGGACGCGGGGTTACCAAAATTGGCGTTGAAGCCCAGGCACTCGACCATTACCTGGATGACCCGCTCATCCGCCGGGGTGGTGGCGGCATAGTCGAAATACAACGGACGTTTATTCATGACGTAAAGACTCGCAGAGCAGGTTCCCGAGAGCAGCGTCTCAGGGGCATCGACCAGAAACAGAGGTCGTCAGGTTTACCCGATCGAATGCCGTTAAAGAAGGACCACTTTATGTAAATGTGCGTAGGAACGCTCCTGAAATTCAGCTTAACAGGCTGAAGTAACGCCAGGGCAAACAAAAAAGCCCGAGGTTCCTTAGGGGAAACCTCGGGCTTTTTGCCGCTGAGCACCGGCTCAACTGGGACGACCATGCAATGTCACGCTACGTTCGGCGTTCATTTCACCCTGGCGATCAAAACCAAAGGGCTTCTGTGGCTGGCCAGTCAGTGCAGCTCGCTGCTGTTGATATTCATCAAACGATAAGCCGCGACGGCTCAGTGCTTCGAGAGCCAGTTGCCTGGTTTCTTCAGCCGTGTAAGGACGCAACTCGGGCGAAGGATGGGTCGCACACCCGGCGAGGACAGCGGTGACAAACAATAAGGAAACGGCGAGAAATCGGTTCATGGCGTTGGCCTGCAAAGGAGGTTTCGAGTCAATGAACACAGGCTACTCGCGGCCCGTCCCGGTGAAAAATCACCTCACGTGATAGTCGCTATCAACCGCCAAGGCACCTTCAATAGTCCGCCGCATTTATATCTTTATGATCTATAAATATGTAAATGCATTAATTTACGGAATAACAATAAGCCTCTATAAATGGCTTCACAGCACAGCGGCACTGTTCGCCGAGCAACTGTTGCCCAGGCAACAGCCCTTCAACAAATCAGCAGGCAGACAACAGCAGCATTTTTCAGCAGTGAGCCCGCAGCCCCCGCCAATCAAGGCCTGCACTCGTTGGTACAGCTCTTGCTCAACACCTTGCACCTCACCTGCTTTGAACCACTGTTGAAAAGGAACTGTTCATGACGCGTCCCCTGAATGTCGTTGCCCTCTCCGGCGGAACCTGGCGTCCGTCCCGCACCCTGGTACTGACCCAGGCCATGCTGGTCGAACTGGCCAATCTGTTGCCGATCCAGACCACGCTGATCGAGCTGGGCGACATTGCCCGACCATTGGGCGGTGCGCTGTCCCGAGACGAACTGCCCGCCGACGTCGAAGCGCAACTGCTGGCCATCGAACAGGCCGACCTGCTGATCGTCGCCGCGCCGGTCTATCGCGGGTCCTACCCCGGCCTGCTCAAGCACTTGTTCGACCTGATCGGTCTCAACGCACTGATCAACACACCGGTATTGCTCGCAGCCACAGGCGGCAGCGAACGCCACGCCCTGGTTCTCGATCACCAGCTAAGGCCGTTGTTCAGTTTCTTCCAGGCGCTGACCTTGCCGATCGGCGTGTACGCCACCGAGGCCGACTTCACCGACTACCAAATAACCAGCGAGCCCCTGAAGGGCCGGATACGCCTTGCGGCAGAACGCGCAGCGCCTTTATTTGCAGCGCACTCATCCTCTCTGCTGAAAATCGCTTAAGGATTGGTCATGGATGTTTTCTGGTTTTTACCGACACATGGCGACGGCCATTACTTGGGCACCACCCAA
The DNA here is from genome assembly GCF_054668275.1 of Pseudomonas sp. S3_A03. Lineage (NCBI taxonomy): Bacteria > Pseudomonadati > Pseudomonadota > Gammaproteobacteria > Pseudomonadales > Pseudomonadaceae > Pseudomonas > Pseudomonas sp. S3_A03. The sequence continues at coordinate 44,960 of NZ_CP162753.1, read as the reverse complement.
GGTGCACGGCCCGTTACCCTCAATTACCTGAAACAAGTCGCCCAGGCGGCTGACAGCCTGGGTTATCACGGCGTGTTGATTCCTACCGGACGCTCGTGCGAAGACTCCTGGGTCATCGCCTCGGCGCTGGTACCACTGACAGAACGCCTGCGCTACCTGGTGGCGATTCGTCCAGGCATCATCTCGCCCACGGTTTCCGCGCGCATGGCCGCCACTCTGGATCGCCTGTCCAACGGCCGCTTGCTGATCAATGTCGTCACCGGCGGTGACCCCGACGAGAACCGTGGCGACGGCAGCTTCCTCGACCACAGCGAACGCTACGAAGTCTCCGACGAGTTCCTGAAGATCTGGCGCCGCGTTTTGCAGGGCGAATCGGTGGATTTCGAAGGCAAACACCTGCGCGTACAGAACGCCAAGGCGCTGTACCCTCCGGTGCAAAAACCTTACCCACCGCTGTACTTCGGCGGTTCGTCCGACGCCGCCCATGACCTCGCCGCCGAACAGGTGGACGTCTACCTGACCTGGGGCGAGCCCCCCGCCGCCGTCGCGGAAAAACTCGCGGATGTGCGTGAACGCGCCGCTCGTCACGGGCGTACGGTGAAGTTCGGCATTCGCCTGCATGTAATCGTGCGCGAAACCGAAGAGGACGCATGGAAAGCCGCCGAAAAACTGATAGAGCACATCAGCGACGAAACCATCGCCGCCGCGCAAAAATCCTTCTCGCGTTTTGATTCCGAAGGCCAGCGCCGCATGGCGGCCCTGCATGATGGGCGCCGCGACAACCTGGAAATCGCCCCCAACCTGTGGGCCGGGGTCGGGCTGGTGCGCGGCGGCGCGGGCACCGCGCTGGTGGGCAGCCCGCAACAAGTGGCCGCGCGCATCAAGGAATACGCCGACCTGGGCATCGAGAGCTTCATCTTCTCCGGCTACCCGCATCTGGAAGAGGCCTACCGCTTTGCCGAGCTGGTGTTCCCGCTGCTGCCGGAACCTTACGCCAGCCTCGCCGGGCGTGGCATCACCAACCTCACTGGCCCGTTCGGCGAAATGATTGCCAACGATGTGTTGCCGACGACCAAGGCCTGAGTTCAGTGAGATCGGCTCTAAGTGGGGCGAACAAGCCCGCTCCACATTCAGCCTCATTGCCACATAGACATTTGAGGAACACCGCGTGACAGCCAAACCTCACAGCGTCCTGCCATCCCCGATGCAGACCGCCAAACTGCTGGCCGCCGAGTTCGCCCTCAGCGCCGTCGAACGCGACGAGCGCGGTGGCACCCCCAAGGCCGAACGCGATGCCCTGCGCCACAGCGGCCTGCTGGCCCTGAGCATTCCCACCCAATATGGCGGCCTCGGCGCGCGCTGGAGCGAAACCCTGGGCATCGTGCGCGAATTAGCCAAGGTCGACAGTTCCATCGCCCATGTCTTCGGCTTCCACCACCTGATGCTCGCCACCGTGCGCCTGTTTTCGCGCCCCGACCAATGGCAACCCTGGTTCGAACAAACCGCACGCAAAAACTGGTTCTGGGGCAACGCCCTCAACCCCTTGGATACGCGCACCGTGGTCAAAGACTTCGGTGGCTGGCGCGAATTCTCGGGCAAGAAGAGTTTCTGCTCCGGCGCCAGCGACTCGGAAATGCTGATCGCCTCGGCGGTCGACGAAAACGCCGGCGGCAAGCTGCTCATCGCCGCCATCCCCAGCGGGCGCAGCGGCATCACCTTACACAATGACTGGAACAATATCGGCCAGCGCCAGACCGACAGCGGCAGCGCCAGCTTTGAGCGGGTACGCGTCGAAGAGTCGGAGTTACTGCTCGACCCAGGCCCACTGAGCACACCCTTCGCCTGCTTGCGTCCGTTGATCGCCCAACTGACGTTCACACATATGTTTCTCGGCATTGCCGAAGGTGCTTTTGACGAAGCACGCAATTACACCCTCACCGAAACCCGGGCCTGGCACAAATCATCAGCCGAAGACGTGCGCCAGGACCCTTACGTGCTGCACCACTACGGCGAGTTCTGGGTCGCATTGGAAGGCGTGCGCCTTTTGGTGGAACGTGCCGCCGGGTTGCTGGACCAAGCGTGGGCCAAAGGCCCAACTCTAAGCGAACACGAACGCGGCCAACTGGCGATTGCCATCGCTACCGCCAAGGTCGCCGCCACACGCCAGGGCCTGGACCTGTGCAGCCGCCTGTTTGAAGTCACCGGCGCGCGCTCCACCCATGCCTCCCTGCGCCTGGACCGTCACTGGCGCAACCTGCGGACACAAACCCTGCACGACCCGGTGGACTACAAACTCCACGAACTCGGGGACTGGGCGTTAAACCAGGCCCTGCCGACTCCAACGTTCTACTCATAAGAAGAGGTGCCCATGCAGCTTTTAACCTTACCGCCCTCGCCCGCCCTCGCGACGTCGATCCGCGCCACCGCCCAGGTTTTCGAAGACCCGAAATCCCAGGCGCTGCTCGACCATATCCAGCAAGTGGCGCCCAGCGAAGCCAGCGTGCTGATCATCGGCGAAACCGGCACCGGTAAAGAGCTGGTGGCGCGCCACATTCATAACCTCAGCGCGCGGCGTAACCGGCCGTTCGTGGCAGTGAACTGCGGCGCGTTCTCTGAATCACTGGTGGAAGCCGAACTGTTCGGCCATGAAAAAGGCGCCTTCACCGGCGCCCTCAGCGCCAAGGCCGGCTGGTTCGAAGAGGCCGACGGCGGCACCCTGTTCCTGGACGAAATCGGTGATTTACCGATGGCGATCCAGGTCAAATTGTTGCGCGTATTACAGGAACGCGAAGTGGTGCGCCTGGGTTCGCGCAAGAGCATTCCTATTGATGTGCGCGTACTGGCCGCGACCAATGTGCAACTGGAAAAAGCCATCAATGCCGGGCACTTTCGCGAGGACCTCTATTACCGTCTCGATGTCGTCAGCCTGGAACTCAGCCCGTTGCGCGACCGCCCCGGCGATATCCTGCCGCTGACCCGGCACTTTATCGAAGCCTACAGCCAGCGCCTGGGCTATGGCCCGATCACCATCAGCCGCGAGGCCGAGCACAAGCTCAAAAGCTACAGTTGGCCGGGCAATATCCGCGAGCTGGAGAACGTGATTCACCACACCTTGCTGATCTGCCGCAACGGCGTGATCGAACGCGACGACTTGCGCCTGTCGAACATGCGCATCGAGCGCCAGGATGACGGCCAGCACACTGCCGACAATAGCGCCGAGGCCTTATTGGAGCGCGCCTTCAAAAAACTCTTCGAAGAACAGGCCGGCGCGCTGCATGAAAAGGTCGAGGACGCGCTGCTGCGCGCGGCCTATCGCTTCAGTCATTACAACCAGGTGCACACCGCCAACCTGCTGGGCCTGAGCCGTAATGTCACGCGCACGCGCCTGATCAAAATTGGCGAACTGGCGGTGAACAAACGCCGCCCCGGGGAAAATATCCAAGGTGAGCGGATGCTGCACCTATCCATATAGGCGGCAGTGCAAGGCGTTGTCATGACTGCGCTCAAAGCTGCGCAGCACCTGGAACGAACCAAAGGTCACGGCCGTGGCCTGATGGGCGCGTATCAGCGTCCAGAAATCTTCGTCGCCCTGCTCAAAACGCTTGAACGCCGCCTCACCGTCCGCGCGGGACTGCCATTGCAAATAGTTGAGCACCCGCCGCCCGTCGTCGCTGACCTGCACACTCGCACTCAAGAATCCGACATGGCCCTGGGCCAGGCGCTCGCTCTGGGTGGATAAGGCCGCCACCAACGCGCCTTGTTGCTGGGGTTCGATATGAAACTCGATCAGTTGAGTGAAACTGCAATTCCTCTCCAATACCTGCATGAAAACTCCCCTCTTGCTGTAGGCAGAATCTTGCGATTCGATGCCACGCAGGGTAAAACCTCCAGTTAAGTCAAGGTCAAGCGTTTAATCGGAGCTTTATGGTCGCCAAGGAACTCACCGTTGGCCAATTGGCTGCACGCAGCGGCGTAGCGGTCACGGCCCTGCACTTTTACGAAACCAAGGGGCTGATCACCAGTCGGCGCAACGCCGGTAATCAACGGCGCTATCCGCGGGATGTATTGCGCCGCGTCGTGGTGATCAAGATCGCGCAGCGCTTGGGCATTCCGCTCGCCACCATCGGCGAAGCGCTGCAGGCGCTGCCCGATGGCCGCACGCCCACCGCCAAAGACTGGGAGCGTCTGTCGGCGCAGTGGCGCGAAGACTTGGATGAGCGCATCAACAAGCTGTTGCTGCTACGCGACAAGCTCAACGGCTGCATCGGTTGCGGGTGTTTGTCGCTGGAGGCCTGCCCGCTGCGCAACCAGGACGATCAACTGGGTGAACGTGGGCCGGGAGCGCAATTGCTCGAGCCCAGCTAAGTCTTCTTGTCGGGAGCCACGGAGCCCTTGATTGGCGTGGCCTATAGTGAAAAAGCCACCCCTTCGCAAAGCCAATCAAGGAGAACGCTATGAACGTTAAACCTATCCCCGAGGGCTATCACGGCATCACGCCCTACCTGGGCATCGACAAAGCCTCCGATGCCATCGAGTTTTACAAAAAGGCCTTTGACGCCACCCAAGTCATGCGCCTGGACATGCCCGACGGCAAGGTCGGCCACGCCGAGCTGCGCATTGGCGGCTCGCCGATCATGCTGGGTTCGCCTTGCGATGAAATGGCCCTGCGCAATCCGGCAGAACACACCAGTGTCGGCTTGCATCTGTATGTGGAAGACGTCGACGCGCAGTTCAAAAAAGCTGTCGCTGCCGGTGCCACGGTGGTGTCCGAACCCAAGGACCAGTTCTATGGCGACCGCTCCGCGAGTGTGACGGATCCTTACGGCCATCTCTGGTTCCTGGCCACCCATAAGGAAGACCTTACCGAGCAGCAGATTCACGAGCGTGCCAAAAAGATGTTCCAGCAGAGCTGACCACCCACATGGGAGCTTGCTGCGGCGAGGGCCCCGCCCTTTCTGCGCAGCAGGCTCCCTTTCTAGAGGGCCGCCATCTTCGCGAAAGCCCCCCATCTCCTTGATCCCAGCCGCTGAAACATTTTATTTCATTTAAGGCTTAGGGATTTCTCATTCTCATCCGTCTTAACTTAGATACAGCCTGTCGCGTAAGCAAAAGCTACGACTGGCCTTTTCCGGGCCTCCATCGCCCCCCTCCGATCAAGACCCTCATTCACATGTCGAAGAAGTCACGCTCAAAACTCTGGTTTCTGGTACATAGCTGGCTGGCGTTGCCCATCTGGTTCTTTGTACTGATCGTCTGCGTCACCGGGACCCTGGCGGTGGTCAGCCAGGAAATCGTCTGGCTGGCCAACCCGGACATCCGCGCAAGCAAGCCTTCGGATGATGCCGAACCGCTGAGCTACGACCAGGTCATCCGCGCCATCAAGCGCGCCGAGCCTGAAGTGATCGTGCAGTCTCTCAGCCGTCCGGACGAGTCGCACTTTGCCCTGAGTGTCGACCTCAGCTACCCCGACGGTCGCTCGGTAGAGGTCTACGTCAACCCGTACACCGGGGCGATCCAGGGCATCAGCCCCTCGTTCGATTTCCGGCAGTTCACCCGCGCGCTCCACGGCTGGTGGCTGGTACCGTTCACCAATGGCTACAGTTGGGGCTGGTACCTGGTGTCACTGCTCGGCTTGCCGATGCTGGCGTCGCTGGTTACCGGGCTGGTGGTGTACAAGCGCTTCTGGAAAGGGTTTCTCAAGCCGACCCTGCGCATCCGGCACGGGGCGCGGATCTTCTGGGGGGATTTTCACCGCCTCAGTGGTATCTGGTCCATTTGGTTTATCGCGGTGATCTCCATCACCGGTACCTGGTTTTTGATCCAGGCGATGTTGGGCGATAACCAGATATCAATCTCCAGCGAACCCATTGTCCCCGTGATCGCGCGGGAGAACGTACCTGGTTCGGCGCCCGGCGTGCCGGCCCCCATGATTCCCCTGGATGACGCCATCAAGATCGCGACCCAGCGCATCCCAGGCCTGGAAGCGAGTTTCGTCAGCCTTCCCCTCAACGCCTACAGCCACCTGCAGATCGGCGGGCGGGGCTGGTACCCGCTGATGTACCAGACCGCCCAACTCAACCCCTATAACGGCGAAATCGCTGTCTCGCACCTGCTGTCCGACCGCACCGCGCTCGAGTTCGTCACCGAATCCATGCGCCCGCTGCACACCGGCGACTTCGGCGGGCTGTGGGTCAAGCTCATCTGGGCATTCTTCGGCCTCGTGCTGAGCATGATGGTCTTGAGCGGCCTGCTGATCTGGACCAAGCGCACGGCCCTGGCCACGCTCAACGCCCTCAAGCGCGAAACCAAGCAACAGCGCAAGCCCCTGTCCATTCCAGCGATGCAGGCTGAAACGTCGGAGGCCAAGCCATGAGCAAGGTCGCCGTCGCTAAACCGTCCTCACCGCTGCGCACCTCTGGCTCAAGTGGCGCTTCCACATCAATATATTGCTGCTGCTGGTCCCTTTGGGCTTCATGCCCAAGTACTTCGCCGATGCCGCACTGTTTCGCGGCGACACCGGCATTGGCGAGCGCGTGGCCGGTGACGTGCAGGTCGGTCCCTGGAGCCTGACCCTCGCCGAGTTCCGCAATGAAGGCCCGCGCCCGGACCCTGCCGGTCCCATGAAGGCCTTCAACGCCGCCTTGTGCGGCACCTGCGCCGATCAGGTCAAGGCCACGTACCTGCGCATCGGCAAACCGCGCAGCCTGCGCGCCGCCGGCGTGATCTTCTTCGGCACGCCGTACCGCATGGGTGCCGCCTTGCCGATACCGGAACGCACCCCCGCCGACGCCGAACTGTGGGTCACCATGGAAGGCTGGGACGGCAGCATGCACCAGGGTTCCATCCCGCTGAGCCAGGCCTCGCCTGCCACCATCGCCTGGCTGAACAAGCAAGGAGTTAAACCATGACATTCAAGCGCCTGACACGTGCCGGTGCCGCGCTATTGCTGTGTGCCGGTTTGAGCAACACCGCCCTGGCCCACAACCCGATGTGCGAGTGCAAGGAAATCCCCGGCGAACAGATCCAGTGCAAAGGCGGCTTCTCCGATGGCAGCGGCGCACCGGGGGTGACCCTGGATGTGATCGGCTACGACGAAACGATCCTGGTGCCCGGCAAGCTCGGCGAGGATTCCACCCTGACATTCAAGAAACCGTCGGCCGAATTCTATGTGCTGTTTGATGCCGGCCCCGGCCACGTCGTGGAAATCGACCAAGCGGATATCCAGCCACAATGAGTACCACACAGGTTGTACGACCCGCCGGGGCCGGCCACGAAACCCTCTACGTCCTGCTGCTGTGCCTGATCATCCTCGCGGTGGCCGGCACCGTGGTGGCGATGCACGGTGAGCCCCGGGAAGTCGCCGCGCTACCCAGCCACCAGTTGGACGCACGCCGTGACCTGAACGCCGCTGAACAAGGAATCTACGCAGACCTGCGGGTAACCCTGGACGAAATCCATCTGCTGCAAGAAGAGCAAAGCGCGCTGCCGACGCCTGAACAACTGGCCGAAGAAGGCTTCGCGCCCTTCGCTCAGGATGCCAGTTCGGTCAGCCGTGGCGACCATCGTTGGCGGTTGCTGGCGCCTTCGGCGTATGTGGGCTTGAGCCAGGCGCCGAGCACCAGCGGTTCACTGCTGATGCGCGTGCAGGGCACCGAGCCGGATATCTGGCTCAACCGCCGCCAGGACCTCCCCGCCCCTTCCGACCTCACTGACCAGGCGCTGATCGCGGCGGGCTGGCAGCAAGTGGTCGCGCAATTCGATGCCGGCGTTACCCGCCAGCACCGTCACTGAACGAGAAGACCGATTGCCCATGTCTATTTCATCTCCCTTGTTGCGTCTGTTGCTGGTCAGCCTGTTCAGCCTGATGCTTGCTCCCCTGGCTAATGCCGAGGCCGCCAAACGCCTGCGTATCGGCATCACCCTGCACCCTTACTACAGCTATGTGACCAATATCGTTGGCGACAAGGCCGACGTGGTGCCGCTGATTCCGGCCGGTTTCAACCCCCATGCCTACGAGCCGCGCGCCGAAGACATCAAGCGCATCGGCACCCTGGACGTGATCGTGCTCAACGGCGTTGGCCATGACGACTTCGCCGACCGCATGATCGCCACCAGCGAGCGCCCGGACATCCCGGTGATCGAAGCCAACGCCAACGTGCCACTGCTGGCCGCTACCGGTAATGCCGCGCGCGGTGCGGGCAAGGTGGTCAACCCGCACACCTTCCTGTCGATCAGTGCATCGATTGCCCAGGTCAACAACATTGCCCGCGAGTTGGGCAAACTCGACCCGGACAACGCCAAGACCTACACCCAGAACGCGCGCGCCTACGGCAAGCGCCTGCGCCAGATGCGCGCCGATGCCCTGGCCAAGCTCACCAGCGCGCCCAACCCGGACCTGCGCGTGGCCACCGTACATGCGGCCTACGACTACCTGCTGCGTGAGTTCGGCCTGGAAGTCACAGCTGTGGTCGAACCGGCGCACGGTATCGAGCCGAGCCCCAGCCAGTTGAAAAAGACGATCGACGAACTGCGCGCCCTGGACGTAAAGGTGATCTTTTCGGAGATGGATTTCCCGTCCACTTACGTCGACACCATCCAGCGCGAATCCGGGGTCAAGCTGTACCCGCTGTCGCATATTTCCTACGGCGAATACAGCGCTGAAAAGTACGAAGTGGAGATGACCGGCAACCTCAACACGGTGGTCCGCGCGATTCAGGAGTCGGGCGCATGACGGCGGCTGAGCAACTCAAGATGGCCTGCGTCGGCCCGACCGTTGAGTTCGACAAGGTATCCCTGACGCTGGGCCGCACCGTAATTCTCGATAGTGTGTGTTTCCAGGTGCAGCCGGGCAGCATCCACGCCCTGGTCGGCCCCAACGGCGGCGGTAAAAGCTCGCTGATCAAGACCCTGTTGGGGCAAACGCCGCACCAGGGGCGTTTGAGCCTGGAATGGCCGACCACGCCCGGCACCATCGGTTATGTGCCCCAGGCACTGGAATTTGACCGTGGCTTGCCGATGACCGTGGACGACTTCATGGCTGCCATGTGCCAGCGGCGTCCGGCGTTTCTGGGTTTGTCCAAACATTACGCCGCCGCGATTGGCGAAGCCCTGGAACGGGTCGGCATGCAGGACAAACGCAAGCGGCGCATGGGCGCGTTGTCCGGCGGCGAGCGACAGCGTGTATTACTGGCCCAAGGCCTTATCCCCGCACCGCACTTGCTGGTACTGGATGAACCGATGTCGGCCCTCGATGAGGCGGGCATCCAGGTCTTCGAGCGGCTGCTCAATGACTGGCGCCTGGCCGGGATCACCGTACTGTGGATCGAACACGACCTGGAAGCCGTCGGCCGCCTGGCTGACCGTGTCACCGGCCTCAACCGCCGCGTGCTGTTCGACGCCACCCCCAAACAGGCACTGACCCCGGAGCGCCTGCTGAGCCTGTTTTCCACCCACCCTCGGAGCCCGGCGCAATGAGTTATGAAGCATTTCGCCTGATGGTCCAGGGCTGGGCTTCCTCCGGCTACCTGCCGGAGGCGCTGGCCTACGGCTTTGTGGTCAACGCCCTGCTCGCCGGCCTGCTGATCGGCCCGGTGTTGGGCGGCCTGGGCACGTTGGTGGTAGTCAAGCGCTTTGCGTTCTTCTCCGAAGCGGTCGGCCATGCCGCACTGACCGGCGTGGCCGTGGGCATTCTGCTCGGCGAGCCCTATACCGGCCCCTACGGCAGCCTGTTCGGCTACTGCCTGCTGTTCGGCATCCTGCTCAACTACCTGCGCAACCGCACCGGCCTGGCGCCGGACACCTTGATCGGCGTGTTCCTGTCGGTTTCCCTGGCGTTGGGCGCGAGCCTACTGCTGATCCTGGCGGGCAAGATCAACGTGCATATCCTGGAAAACGTGTTGTTCGGCTCAGTGTTGACCGTCAACGGCAATGACCTGCTGGTGCTGGCCATTGTCGGTTCACTGGTGATGGCCCTGGCGCTGCCGCTGTACAACCGCATCATGCTGGCCAGCTTCAACCCGCAGCTGGCGGCGGTGCGCGGCGTGGCGGTGAAGACACTCGATTACCTGTTCGTGATCCTTGTGACACTGATCACCGTGGCTGCGGTCAAGGTCATCGGCGCGATCCTGGTGGGCGCCCTGCTGGTGATTCCCGCGGCAGCGGCGCGGCTGTTGAACCAGTCGCTCAAAGGCTTCTTCTGGGTCTCGGTGGTGATCGCCACCGTCAGCACCCTATGCGGGATCCTGTTACCGATCATCTTCGACCTGCCCATCCCCTCCGGCGCGGCGATCATTCTGATGGCCGGTATCGCTTTCGCCCTCGCCGCCATTGCGCGCGGTACCGTGCCCAGCCTTAAAGGGAACCTTGGATAATGCGCTCTGTTCTTCAGCCTCTGGCCCTCGCCATCGCCTGTTTAGCCACTACGCCATTGATGGCCGCCCCGCCCGCCAAACCGGCTGCGCACGCCGCTAAACCCGTCAAAGTGCTGGCCTCGCTGCCAATCACCTATGGCCTGGCCGAGGTACTGCTCGAGGGCACCGACGTGCAACTGGAGCGCGCGGCACCGGCCAACCTGCCTGGCTCACGCCAGGTGTCGTACTTCACCGGGCGTGGCGCGCCGGCATTGAACGCGCTGGCCCAGGATGCCGACGCCGCCATCGGCCTGCGCTCGCTGTGGGCGGATGACCCGCTGTACCCGGTGGCTCGGCGCAGCAACATCCGCATCGTCGAAGTCGACGCCGCGCGCCCGGTGGATGGCGGCTTGCCTGGGATCGCGGTGCAGCCCGGCGTTGCCGACGGTTTGAACAGCCAGCCCTGGCAATCGAGCAACAACCTGGGGCGCATGGCCGACGTCATGGCTGCCGACCTGAGCCGCCTGGCACCGGGTGCCAAGGCGAAAATCGACGCCAACCTGGCCGTACTCAAGCAACGCCTGCTCAAGCTCACCGCCGACAGCGAAGCGCGACTGGCCAAGGCGGACAACCTGAGCGTGGTCAACTTGAGCGATCACTTCGCATACCTGCTCAGCAGCCTGAACCTGGAGCTGGTCAGCACCGACGCACGGCCGGATGCCGATTGGACGCCTCAAGCGCTGCAAAAACTCAGCGCCGAGCTGAAGGCCAACAACGTCGCGGTCGTGCTGCATCATCGCCAGCCCAGTGAGGCAGTGAAAACCGCCATCACCGAAGGCGGCTCGACATTGTTGGTACTGAATGTCGACGGCGCCGATCCGGTATCAGAGCTGGAAACCAATGTGGATCAGGTGATCAAGGCGCTGACCCCATGACATCCACGCCCACATGGATCGCATCATGCCGCCAGAACTCCAGGTCGCAATCGATCAACCGCTGATGCTGGTCGTAATTGACCCGGGCGATACGCAAGCCCGGGCTGCCCACCGACACGCGTAATGCGGCGGCGGCTTCCACCGGCAGTGAAGTCGGAACAATCTCGAAACGCACCCGCCCGTAATGCAAGTTGTACTTGCGGGCGTACAACTCGGTCATCGACTGATTAAGGTCGCACTCAAGAATCCCCGGAAAATACTGCGGGTTCAGATAGTGCTCCACGTACAACACCAAACGCCCGTCTATCCGCCGGCCCCGGCAGATCTGGATCACACTGGACAGCGCCGGCAGTTGCAACCACGCACACACCGCCGCCGACGCAGGTTGCAACCGCGCAGAAATCACTTCGGTCGAGGCCACGCGCCCCTGGTCATTGACCATGGCGTGAAAGTGGCTGCGCTGCATCAGGTTGTAGGCCAGCCGGGGCGGCGAAACGAACCAGCCACGGCGCTCCTCGCGATAAATCTGGCCTTGGGCCTCCAGTTGTAACAAGGCTTCACGCACGGTGATTCGAGTGGTACCAAACAACTCGCTGAGCTTGCGCTCGGCGGGCAATTTGCTTGCAGGCGGCAACAGGCCGTGGTCGATCTGCTCTTGCAGCGCCAGGCCGATGGAGGTTACCGCCTTGATTGCCTCATCGCGCATCAACGTTACCTATCTGGACTAGACCAGCACCGTTCAGGTGCATAAAACGCTCCGCAATCGGGCTCTTGTGGCTGCGTGCAAGCGTAGGCATTACAGATGACCGACAGATGACAGCCCACCGCAAGTACATGTCGCACGTCTTGCAATACATCGGCCAAGTCCAGCGCCTGCGGGCGCTTGAGCATGGTCTACGCTGAACCTGCGTTGAGCGACACCCGCACGATAAAAACGACATCGACATGAAACTGTCATCCATCGAGCCTAAATTGGCTCAGGTATTGCTGACCTAGACCAACACCACCGCAAACGTTCATAAAAACGCCGCGTTGAAAACGCCCAAAGGAGCTTCGGATGAAACAGCTTTTCCTGGCATCACTGTTAGGCTCGACCATTGCCATGTGCACCGCCGCCATGGCTGCTGATACCGATCTAAAAACCTTGGAAGCCGCCGCGAAAGCGGAAGGCGCCGTCAACAGCGTCGGCATGCCCGATGACTGGGCCAATTGGAAAGGCACCTGGGAAGACCTGGCCAAGAACTACGGCCTCAAGCATATGGATACCGACATGAGCTCGGCCCAAGAAATCGCCAAGTTCAAAGCCGAGAAAGACAACGCCAGCGCTGATATCGGCGACGTCGGCGCAGCCTTCGGCCCGATTGCGGTAAAGCAGGAAGTCACCCAGCCGTACAAGCCTTCCACTTGGGCTTCGGTACCGGATTGGGCAAAAGACAAAGACGGCCACTGGGCCCTGGCCTACACCGGCACCATCGCGTTTATCGTCAACAAGAAACTGCTGCATGGTTCCGACGTACCAACCAGTTGGGCGGACCTGCAAACCGGCAAGTACAAAGTATCCGTGGGTGACGTAAGCACCGCGGCCCAGGCGTCCAACGCTGTACTGGCTGCCGCCATTGCCAACAAAGGCGACGAGAAAAACATCGCCCCCGGCCTGCAGTTTTTTACCAAGATCGCTCAGCAAGGTCGCCTCGGCCTGTCCAACCCCACCATCGCCACCATGGAAAAAGGCGAAGTCGAAGTGGGCATTGTCTGGGACTTCAACGGCCTGAGCTACAAAGCCAAGATGGCCAACCCGGATGACTACGTGGTGTTGATCCCGTCTGACGGCTCGGTGAAATCCGGCTACACCACCATCATCAACAAACACGCCAAGCACCCGAACGCGGCCAAGCTGACCCGCGAGTACATCTTCAGCGATGCCGGCCAGCTCAACCTGGCCAAGGGCAATGCGCGTCCGATACGTGCCGAAACCGACCTGAAACTGCCGGCCGAAATCGCCAAGAACCTGATCCCGGGCGAGCAGTACACCAAGGCCAACCCGCAGCCGATCAAGGATGCCGATGCCTGGGAAGCGACGTCCAAAAAACTGCCTCAATTGTGGAACGAGCAGGTCATCGTAGAGATGAAGTAAGGGATCCATCCCACATTGGACCGCCACTGGCGTTCCAATGTGGGAGGGGCAAGCCCCCTCCCACATTTTTGCCCCCCGTTCCTCCAGAGGCATTGAGCCAAGTCAATCGTTGCGGAGCGTCGCCGCCCATGAAACACCCAGTCATCCTTGTCGTGCTCGACGGCCTTAACTTCGAGGTTGCCAGGCATACCATGGGGCACTTGCAGGCCTATGTCGGCGCAGGACGCGCAGCCCTCTACACACTGGAATGTGAATTGCCCTCGCTGTCGCGCCCGCTATACGAATGCATCCTGACCGGCGTGCCACCGATCCAGAGCGGCATCGTGCATAACAACGTCTCGCGCCTGTCCAACCAGCGCAGTATTTTCCATTACGCCACCGACGCGGGTCTTACCACGGCGGCAGCGGCTTACCATTGGGTCAGCGAGTTGTACAACCGCACGCCCTTTCTCGCCGCCCGTGATCGTCATACCGACGACAAGGCGCTGGCGATCCAGCACGGACATTTCTACTGGAATGACCACTACCCGGATTCCCACCTGTTCGCCGACGCCGAAAGCCTGCGGCTCAAGCACGCGCCGGACTTGCTGGTGGTGCACCCGATGAACATCGACGACGCCGGCCACAAGCACGGCCTCGACACCGCGCAATACCGCAACAGTGCCCGCTCGGCCGACATCATCCTGGCCGATTACCTGCAAGGCTGGCTCGACGTCGGCTACCAAGTGCTGGTGACCGCAGACCACGGCATGAACAACGACCGCTCCCACAACGGCCTGTTGCCGGAGGAGCGCGAAGTGCCGCTGTTTGTGCTCGGCGATGCTTTCAGCCTGGATACCAAGGCCGCACCCAAACAGACCGATCTGTGCGGCACCATCTGCCAACTATTGGGCGTGCCCCACGACAAAGCTGTGTGCCGGGAGCTATTGAAGTGAATGCCATGACTCGCGGCAAATGGCTGGCGCTGCTCTGCCTGGTGCCTTTCGCGCTGTTCTTTATCGTGTTCGAAATCGCACCGCTGGTATGGGTGCTGATCAACAGCCTGCAAACCGAAGAGGCCGGCTGGAGCCTGGAAAACTTCACGCGCATCTTCAGCTCGAAGTTCTACCTGCAAGCGATCCAGTTCAGCCTGGAGATCAGCTTTTACTCCAGCATCTTCGGCATCATCATCGCCACCCTCGGCAGTTATTCGTTGCGCCGTGTGGATTCGCCGCTGCGCAACTTCGTCACCGCCTTCGCCAACATGACCAGCAATTTCGCCGGCGTACCCCTGGCCTTCGCGTTCATCATTTTGCTGGGATTCAACGGCAGCATCACCATCATGCTCAAACAGGCGGGGATCATTCAGGATTTCAACCTGTACTCCAAGACGGGCCTGATCATTCTCTACACCTACTTCCAGATCCCCCTCGGCGTACTGCTGCTGTATCCGGCGTTCGATGCATTGCGCGAAGACTGGCGTGAGTCGGCGTCCCTGCTCGGCGCCAATGGCTGGCAGTTCTGGCGGCATATCGGCTTACCGGTGCTGACGCCCGCGCTGCTGGGTACTTTCGTGATTCTGCTGGCCAACGCCCTGGGCGCCTACGCCACCGTGTATGCATTGACCACCGGCAACTTCAACGTGCTGCCGATTCGTATTGCGGGGCTGGTTTCCGGCGATGTATCGCTGGACCCGAACATGGCCAGCGCGCTGGCCGTGGTGCTGGTGGCGCTGATGACGGTGGTCACGGTGGTTCATCAACTGCTGCTCAAGAGGAGCTACCATGTCTCGCGCTGAAGCCGGCCCGGCCTCCCTCTACCACCGGGTGGTGGTGACGCTGTTGTTTGTGATTCTGGTGTTGCCGCTGGTAGGCACCTTTGTCTACTCCATCGCCAGCAGTTGGTCGGCGACCATTCTACCGGCGGGCTTTACCCTGAAATGGTATGTGCAACTGTGGAGCGACCCGCGCTTCTTGATGGCCTTCGGTCAGTCATTGCTGGTGTGCGTGGGCGCGCTGATCCTGTCGGTGGTGCTGATTCTGCCGCTGTTGTTCGTGGTGCATTACCACTTCCCCAAGCTCGACGCGCTGATGAACATTCTGATCCTGCTGCCCTTCGCGGTGCCGCCGGTGGTGTCGTCGGTGGGCCTGCTGCAACTCTACGGTTCAGGCCCCTTGGCGATGGTGGGCACGCCGTGGATCCTGATCGGTTGCTACTTCACCGTGGCGCTGCCGTTCATGTACCGGGCGATCACCAACAACCTGCAAGCGATCAACCTGCGCGACCTGATGGACGCCTCGCAACTGCTGGGCGCGAGCACCTGGCAAGCGGCGATCTTCGTCGTGCTGCCCAACCTGCGCAAAGGCCTGATGGTGGCGCTGCTGCTGTCGTTCTCGTTCCTGTTCGGTGAGTTCGTGTTCGCCAACATTTTGGTGGGTACCCGCTACGAGACCCTGCAGGTGTACCTCAACAACATGCGCAACAGCAGCGGCCACTTCACCAGTGCCGTGGTCATTTCCTATTTCTTCTTTGTGCTGGTGCTGACCTGGGCCGCCAATACCTTGAACAAGGACAAAAGCCAATGAGCTTCGTCAGCGTCCAACATTTGCAAAAGAGCTACGCCGGTACGCCGGTGTTCAGCGATATCAACTGCGAGATCGCCAAGGGCGAGTTCGTCACCCTGCTCGGCCCGTCCGGTTGCGGCAAATCGACCCTGCTGCGCTGCATCGCCGGGCTGACCTCGGTGGATAGCGGCAGCATCCTGCTGGACGGCCAGGACATCGTGCCGCTGAGCCCGCAAAAACGACATATCGGCATGGTGTTCCAGAGCTACGCGCTGTTCCCCAACATGACCGTGGAACAAAACGTCGCCTTCGGCCTGCGCATGCAAAAGGTCAACGCCGACGACAGCCACCAACGCGTACAGCAAGTGCTGCAACTGGTGGAACTCAAGGATCTGGCCGGGCGCTATCCGCACCAGATGTCCGGCGGCCAGTGCCAGCGCGTGGCCCTGGCCCGCTCCCTGGTAACCCGCCCTCGCCTGTTGCTGCTGGATGAACCGCTGTCGGCGCTTGACGCGCGCATTCGCAAGCACCTGCGCGAACAGATCCGCCAGATTCAGCGCGAACTGGGCTTGACCACGATT
Organism: Pseudomonas sp. S3_A03; assembly: GCF_054668275.1. Lineage (NCBI taxonomy): Bacteria > Pseudomonadati > Pseudomonadota > Gammaproteobacteria > Pseudomonadales > Pseudomonadaceae > Pseudomonas > Pseudomonas sp. S3_A03. The sequence continues at coordinate 28,418 of NZ_CP162753.1, read as the reverse complement.
TTCGTGACCCATGACCAGGAAGAAGCCCTGACCATGTCCGACCGCATCTTCCTGATGAACCAGGGCAAGATCGTACAGAGCGGCGATGCCGAAACACTCTACACCGCGCCGGTCGATGTGTTCGCCGCCGGGTTCATCGGCAACTACAACCTGCTCGATGCCGACAAGGCCAGCCGGTTGCTGCAACGCCCAATCAGTGGGCGCATCGCGATTCGCCCCGAAGCTATCGAGTTGAGCCGCAGCGGCGAGCTGGATGCGCTGGTGCGCAGTCATAGCCTTTTGGGCAATGTGATCCGCTACCGCATCGAAGCGCGTGGCGTGGAGCTGGTGGTGGACGTGCTCAACCGCTCGGCCGATGACCTGCACCCGGACGGCCAGCGCCTGGCACTTTCCATCGACCCCAGTGCGCTGTGTGAAGTAGCCTGATGCAACGATTGATTGAGAGAGCGTAAAGGATGGCATTGGTAATTTTTGATCTGGACGACACCCTGATCCACGGCGACTGCGCCACCCTGTGGAGCGAGCAGATGGGCCGCCTGGGCTGGGTCGACCCTGAGTCGTTCATGCGCAGGAACAACGAACTGATGGACGCCTACAGCCGGGGCGAGTTGGCGATGGAAGACTTCATGGATTTCAGCCTGGAGCCAATGATCGGCCGTACGCCGGAGGAAATCGAACACCTGGTGGAGCCATGGGTCGAGGACATCATCGAACCGCTGATCTACAGCGACGCGACCAAAACCATCGCCCGCCATCGCGCCAACGGTGACCGTATTCTGGTGATCTCCGCCTCGGGCACGCACCTGGTGAAACCGATTGCGGCGCGCATCGGCATCGATGAGGTGCTGGGGATTGAACTGGAGATCAGCCATGGCGTGTACAGCGGCCGTACGGTGGGTGTACTGACCTACCGCGAAGGCAAGATCACGCGTTTGCTGGACTGGCTGGAACAGGAAGGTGAGACGTTGGAGGGTGCGTATTTCTACTCGGATTCGCGCAATGATCTGCCGTTGTTATTGAAGGTCGATTACCCGCACGTAGTGAACCCAGACCCGGTGTTGCGCGAACATGCCGAGAAGGCCGATTGGCCAATCTATCACTGGACCTGATTCAACAGAGATCCAAATGTGGGAGGGGCGGTGCGACGATTCGACTTGCCCCCGATGGCGGTGGATCAGTGAAAAATGTTTCATCTGACACACCGCCATCGGGGGCAAGCCCCTCCCACATTGACCCTATTCCAATCCGGAATCAGGTGAAGCTTTCGTCAATCACCAACACCAACTTCCCGGCAACCCGGTTGGTCGCCAGTTCGGCAAACGCCGCCTCGGCATCCTTGATCGCAAAGGTCCTGGCCAGTTGCGGGCTCAGGCGCCCTTCGGCGAACAACGGCCACACGTGCTGGCTCAGGTCACTGAACAGGTCGGCCTTGAACTGGTCATCGCGGCTGCGCAGGGTCGAGCCCAGCAACTGAATGCGCTTGCCCAGCACCTGCGCCAGGTCCAACTGCGCCTCACGGCCCCCCATCAAACCAATCAACACCCAACGCCCATCCAGGGCCAGCAGCTTGAGGTCCAGCGCCGCATAGTCGCCGCCCACCGGGTCGAGAATCACATCGAACGGCCCGAAGTCGCGCAGCCCTTCGATCCCGTCGGTGCGCACCACGCCGCCCTGGGCGCCCAGCTTCTCACAGTACGCCAGACGTTCCGCCGACCCCACACTGACCCAGCATGGGCTGCCAAACGCCTTGCACAGCTGGATCGCCGCCGAGCCCACGCCGCTGGCGCCAGCATGCAGCAGCGCCTTCTCCCCGGGCTTGAGCCCCGCCAATTGGAACAAATTCAGCCACGCGGTGCTGTACACCTCAGGCAATCCCGCCGCTTCGATCAGCGACAAGCCTTCCGGTACCGGCAACACATGCCGTGCATCCACCACCACTTCTTCGGCCATACCGCCACCGGCGAGCAGCGCACACACGCGATCGCCCACTTGCCAGGACGAGCCCGCCCCCACTTCGCTGATCACTCCGGAACACTCCAGGCCCAACACTTGGCTGGCGCCGGGTGGCGGCGGATAGAACCCCGCACGTTGCAATAAATCGGCGCGATTAAGGCCGGCCGCCGCTACACGAATGCGAACTTGGCCTACATCACATGTAGGACTTGGTTCGTCCAACCACTCCACATGACCTTCAACGCCTTGCAATGCTTTCACAGTGCCTCCATAGTGAGTCTGGACTGAGCCCGTAGCAGTAGCGCCGGGCTTTTTGCATTATGCGACCGGCCCCTATGGAACCGGCAACTTCAAAGACGGCCTAATATGCGTTATCAATTGCCCCCGCGTCGAATCAGCATGAAGCATCTGTTCCCCAGCACCGCCCTCGCTTTTTTCATTGGTCTCGGCTTCGCGTCGATGTCGACCAATACGTTCGCAGCCAACAGCTGGGACAACCTTCAGCCGGATCGCGATGAGGTGATTGCCAGCCTCAACGTCGTCGAGTTGCTCAAGCGTCATCACTACAGCAAGCCGCCACTGGATGACGCTCGCTCGGTGATCATCTACGACAGCTACCTCAAGTTGCTGGACCCGTCGCGCAGCTACTTCCTGGCCAGCGATATCGCTGAGTTCGACAAGTGGAAAACCCAGTTCGACGACTTCCTCAAGAGCGGCGACCTGCAGCCCGGCTTTACCATCTACAAGCGTTACCTGGACCGTGTCAAAGCGCGTCTGGACTTCGCCCTGGCTGAGCTGAACAAAGGCGTCGACAAGCTCGACTTCACCCAGAAGGAATCCCTTCTGGTGGACCGCAAGGACGCCCCTTGGCTCACCAGCACCGCCGCACTCGACGACTTATGGCGCAAACGCGTCAAGGACGAAGTGCTGCGCCTGAAGATCGCCGGCAAAGAGCCCAAGGCCATCCAGGAGTTGTTGACCAAGCGCTACAAGAATCAGCTCGCGCGTCTGGACCAGACCCGCGCCGAAGATATCTTCCAGGCCTACATCAACACCTTTGCGATGTCCTACGACCCGCACACTAATTATCTGTCGCCAGATAACGCGGAAAATTTCGATATCAACATGAGCCTGTCGCTGGAAGGTATTGGTGCCGTCCTGCAAAGCGACAATGACCAGGTCAAAATCGTGCGTCTGGTGCCGGCAGGTCCAGCCGACAAGACCAAGCAGGTCGCCCCTGCCGACAAGATCATCGGCGTGGCCCAGGCCGACAAAGAGATGGTCGATGTGGTCGGCTGGCGCCTCGACGAAGTGGTCAAGCTGATCCGTGGGCCAAAAGGCAGCGTGGTGCGTCTGGAGGTTATCCCGCACACCAACGCGCCGAACGACCAGACGAGCAAGATCGTATCCATCACCCGTGAAGCGGTGAAGCTCGAAGACCAGGCCGTGCAGAAGAAAGTCCTCAACCTCAAGCAGGATGGCAAGGACTACAAGCTGGGCGTCATTGAGATTCCGGCGTTCTACCTGGACTTCAAGGCCTTCCGTGCCGGCGATCCGGACTACAAGTCCACCACCCGTGACGTTAAGAAAATCCTCACAGAGTTGCAGAAGGAAAAAGTCGACGGCGTGGTCATCGACCTGCGTAACAACGGCGGCGGTTCCCTGCAGGAAGCCACCGAGCTGACCAGCCTGTTTATCGACAAGGGCCCGACCGTGTTGGTACGCAATGCAGACGGCCGTGTCGACGTGCTCGAAGACGAGAACCCGGGAGCCTTCTACAAAGGGCCGATGGCGTTGCTGGTCAACCGTCTCTCGGCCTCGGCGTCGGAGATTTTCGCCGGTGCCATGCAGGACTATCACCGCGCAATGATCATCGGCGGCCAGACCTTCGGCAAAGGTACCGTGCAGACCATCCAGCCGCTCAACCATGGCGAGCTCAAGCTGACACTGGCCAAGTTCTACCGGGTTTCCGGGCAGAGCACCCAGCATCAGGGCGTACTGCCGGACATCGATTTCCCGTCGATTATCGACACCAAGGAAATCGGCGAAAGCGCCCTGCCGGAAGCCATGCCTTGGGACACCATCCGTCCTGCGATCAAGCCTGCTTCGGACCCGTTCAAGCCGTTCCTGGCGCAGTTGAAGGCTGACCACGACACCCGCTCCGCCAAGGATGCCGAGTTTGTGTTCATCCGCGACAAGCTGGCCCTGGCCAAGAAGCTGATGGAAGAAAAAACCGTCAGCCTCAACGAAGTGGACCGTCGTAAGCAGCACACCGACATCGAGAATCAGCAGCTTGTGCTGGAGAACATCCGCCGCAAGGCCAAGGGTGAAGACCCACTCAAGGAACTGAAGAAAGAAGACGAAGACGCGCTGCCAACCGAGGCGGATAAAACCAAGCCGGAAGACGACGCTTACCTGGCCGAGACAGGCCGGATCCTGCTGGATTACCTGAAGATCAGTAAACAGGTGGCCAAGCAGTAAATGATGGCAATTTAATGTGACCGCTCTGCGGAGTGTCATCAAATAGACATCATTCTGTCGTGAAATGAAGGACCCCAGGCGCAACGCCTGGGGTCCTTTTTTTCGATCGAGATCGCCATGACCATGAACGAACAGCTGAATGCACTGGGCTCTATCCTGGCTCAAGGCAGTTTGCACAGCCTGTTCCAACCGATCATCTGCCTGTCCGAACGGCGCGTTCTTGGCTACGAAGCCCTCAGCCGTGGCCCCTCCAACAGCCCGCTGCACTCCCCTGTCGCCTTGTTCTCGGTGGCCAGCCAGGCCGGGCGTCTCAGTGAACTGGAAATGGCCTGTCGCCTGAGTGCATGCCGACGTTTCAGCGAACAAAAGTTACCAGGCAAGCTGTTCCTGAATATCTCCCCGCAATCCCTGATGGAAACGGCGCACCAACCGGGGCGCACCCTGCAACTGCTGCGCGACTTCGGCATCCCGCCGAGTCAGGTAGTGATCGAACTCACCGAGCAAACCCCCACCGACGATTTCGACCTGCTGCAAACCGCCCTGCATCATTACCGCAACATGGGCTTTTCGATTGCCCTGGATGACCTGGGCGCTGGCTATTCGAGCCTGCGGTTATGGTCGGAGTTGCGCCCGGATTACGTGAAAATCGACCGACACTTTATCGATGGCATTCATCAGGATGCACTCAAGCGCGAGTTTGTCGGTTCGATCTTGCAAATCGCCAAGGCGTCCCGTGCCCAGGTGATTGCCGAGGGCATCGAGTTAGCTGAAGAACTGGCGGTGTTGACGGAAATGGGCGTGGACCTGGTCCAGGGTTACCTGCTCTGTCGTCCGCAGGAACAGCCGCCGCAGGAAGCGCGCCTGATGCTGCCCAAGCCAGACCAAAATATCGCAACCCTCAGCGAGGAAGGCAGCGACCTCAGCGCTCTGCTCAATGAACAACCGGCGGTGGACCAGGACACCGCCACGGCGCAAGTGCTGGAAGCGTTCCGCCGCCAGGCCAACCTCAACTCGCTGGCGGTGCTGGATGGGCGCGGCCACCCGGTGGGCATCGTCCATCGGCATTCGCTGTCCGACGCACTGCTCAAGCCGTTCGCCACCGACCTGTTTGCGCGCAAGCCCATCAGCCGTTTAATGAGCACCGACTTTTTGGCGGTAGAACTGAGCCAGTCGCTGCAACAGGTCAGCCGCCTGCTCACCAGCCGCGCGCGGCAACGCATCGAAGAAGACTTCATCATCACGCTCAATGGCGACTACTTGGGTCTGGGGCGGGTGATCGATGTACTCAAGCTGATCACCGAGTTGAAGATCCAGCAGGCACGCTATGCCAACCCGCTGACTCTGCTGCCCGGCAATGTACCGATCCAGCAATGCCTCACACGGCTGTTGCAACAGCAACGGGAGTCGGTGATCTGCTACGTGGATATCGACAGCTTCAAGCCGTTCAACGACATCTATGGCTACGGGCGAGGGGATGAGGTGTTGCTGTGCCTGGCCCAATGCCTGAATGACCGGGTGGACCCCAGCCGCGATTTCGTCGGGCACATCGGCGGCGATGACTTTTTGCTGGTGCTGGGGCCGCAGGACTGGCGCAAGCGACTCAATCAACTGCTGGACGACTTCCACACCCAATGCCGGCGCTTCTATCGCGCCGAGCACCTCGACGCCGGCTGTTTTGTCGCGTTGAACCGTCAAGGCGTGCGCCAGGAGTTTGCATTGCTGTCGCTGTCGATTGGGGTGGTGCATTTGTATCCACAGGCCTGTGGACAACTCGATGCCAGCCAGTTGGCAGAGCTGGCGTCGCAGGCCAAGCATCACGCCAAGGATGTGGCCGGTTACAGCATCCATGTGATCGACAGCATGGACACGCTGCCCCAAGCCCTTTAAGCCTCGGCAGACTCCGGGTATTGGTACTCAAACACCCGCACCACTTCCGAAGCGTGCCAGGAGGCGGCGGCGACGCCATCGGACGGCCCACTGAAGCGCCCCAGGCGCTCCACGCATTCGAAGAACCCGGTGCGCGGCAGGCGGCTGGCGCCCTGGCTGATCACCAGAGAGCTGCGCAACGGCTGCTCGGCCTTGGCGTCCAGCGCCGCCAAGTGTTCCAGGGCCGCGGCCAGGGTTTGCATCGCCGGCGTCGGAAATTGCAGGCGTTCAAGCAGCGCGCGGTACGTCAGCAGATGCCGCTGGCGGCGCGCCTGATCCAGTTCATTGAGTAAACCATCCCAATGTTGACGGCTGATACGTAGGCTCAAGATTCATCCCTCCAACCTGCAACGCCCAATTCCCAGGCCAGGCTGCGGCGGATCGCTGCATCCGGCTGACGTTCACCACTTTCGATCAATCCGAGATACGAAGGGCTGATGCCCACGGTGCGAGCCAGGGTTTCGATAGCCAGGCCCTTGGCTTCACGCAATTGGCGCAGGTCCGCCAGCGGGCGCAGCTCCCGGTCGGGTGCGGCGTGTACAGGAGGAGAAGGAGTGTGCGTCGGTTGTTGCTGACCGGCAGCTTTTAGCAGCGCCTGGTACTGATCCCATGGCAGCACCGCGTATTCGGGCTCGCCATTGCGTGAAATTATCTGAATATCCATGACTGCCCCGTAGGATAACAACACTTACCAAGTAAGCCCTTTCCTTAGGAGTGTAATCCTAACAGCCACAAAGGTCGCAGGGGGATAGCCGAGTCGTCAGTTTTTTTGCGGGTTTTCCTTGGCCAGCAAGGCTGGCGTGGCAGGCAGCCGCTCTACAACAGCAAGCTTTTCCGGGCGCAGGGCGTCTCGCCAGGCACGAAAAGCACTGAGTTCGCCCTCCAGAGTTTTCATGATCCAGGCCAGTACAGCAATGTCATCGAGCATGCCGAACATGGGGATGAAGTCCGGGATCGCATCAATCGGGCTCAGGAAGTACATCAGCCCCGCCACCACCGAGATCAGCGCCTTGGGGCTGATCGCCCGGTACTCGCCCCGCCAGTACGCCAGGCAGAGGGACTGCAGCAATTTGAAATCATCCTTGAGCTTGCCCAGGCGATTGCCCTGGTTCGAACTCTTGGCGGCCACGGCGAACAACAGGGTCGGCAAGCGCCCACGGCCCAGCAAGCGTGCGGCCATGGGCAGGAAACGGGTGAAATTGAAGGGTGGTTTCATCTGTCACTCCAGTTCCATCAAACAGAAAGGTTATCCACACAAATTGTGGATAACCTTGTGAACAGAGCCTTTTTAAATGCCTGAAAGCCACGGACTACAAGGCTTCCAGTCAGATCGGGCGTTTTTTGCGCACATGAAAAAAACCCAAGATTTCATTGACTTGGCGAAGGCGTGCGGCTAGCCGCACTTGAGTCTTATATCAGACTGTTACCCACTACGGACGTTCGTTCGGATTTGCAGCGGCGCCCCATGTGGGAGCAAGCGCCCTCACCCATGTGGATCGATGCATGCCGCAGAAACAACAACGCCCCGTCGAGACGGGGCGTTGTGTGTTCAGGCGCCGATTACTTCTTGGCGGCAGGTGCAGCAGGTGCGTCAGCCTTGGCTGGGTCCTTGATGGCCAGCAGCTCCAAGTCGAATACCAGCACGGAGTTGGCTGGAATCGCCGGGCTCGGGCTCTGGGCGCCATAAGCCAGGTCGGACGGGATGTACAACTCGACCTTTTCGCCCACGTGCATCAGTTGCAGGCCTTCAACCCAACCCGGGATCACGCCGCTGACCGGCAGGTCAATCGGGCTGCCGCGATCCACGGAGCTGTCGAACGTGGTGCCGTTGGTGAGCTTGCCGGTGTAGTGAACAGTCACCACGTCAGTCGGCTTAGGCTGTGCGCCGTCGGCCTTCTTGATGATCTTGTACTGCAGACCGGAAGCGGTAGTGACTACGCCGTCTTTCTTGGCATTGTCTTCGAGGAATTTCTTGCCGGCGGCTGCCGACTCTTCGCTCATCTTGGTCATGCGTTCTTCAGCACGTTTTTGCAGTGCGGCAAACGCTTCAACCAGTTCGTCGTCCTTGAGCTTCTGCTCTTTCTTGCCGACAGCATCTTCGATGCCCTGGGCTACTGCTTTGGAGTCCAGGTCATCCATGCCTTCTTGGGCAAGGCTTTTGCCCATGTTCAGGCCGATGCCGTAGGAAGCTTTCTGCGCCGGGGTTTTCAGCTCTACGCTGGTCTGCGAATCACAACCCGCAAGTACCAGGCTAACCAGGGCCACCGCCGCCGCCAACCGATGCTGTTTCATGCTATTTCCTTGTTCATGCGCCAATAGGGCATTCGAATAAAGTCGCGAGCTTATCAGGCGGCCACGACCAATGGCTACCGGCATGTGAGCAGGAAACTTCCGATAAGTTCACGTGTTTAAAAGCATTTTCATTCATGATGGGGCCCCGCGAAGGATCGTGGGATCGCCTACTACCGGACTCAGGGTCACTTGCCGCATGTGTGGCGTAGTGGCATAACAACACGACTCCTCGACAAGACCGAGACAAGGATAGCCATCTTGCGCATTTTTCGCCGTGTATTACTCCTGTTACTTGCCGCGCTGGGCCTGATCCTGGCCGTGGTGCTCTATTACACCGTCAACCCCAGGCTGCCGGACTATGTGCCCGTGGAACAGGTGCACTACCAGGATCAATGGAGTGCCGCCGACCGTCAGACGTATTACTTCACGCCTCAGGGCACCCAGGTCAAGGGCCTGCATTACGACTGGTTCACCGCCCTGGAACTGCCGTTCTCCGAGCGACGTTTTGCCACGCCCGACTACCTGGCGCGTTTCGGCTTCCTGGTCGACCCCAAACAAGTGCCCTCCGCGCAAAACCCCGGCAACCTGCCGGTAGGTTTCGCCCGGCACAAAAATGCCGGCAGCAACGTTGAATACCTGGATATCACCTGCGCCGCCTGCCACACCGGCGAGCTGCATTTCAAAGGTCAGGCAGTGCGTATCGACGGCGGTTCGGCGCAACATGTGCTGCCTTCCAGCGTGCCGACCTTGCGCGGTGGCAGCTTCGGCCAGGCCTTGGTCGCCAGCCTCGCCGCCACGTATTACAACCCATGGAAATTCGAGCGTTTCGCCCGCCAGGTCTTGGGTGACCGTTACGACGCCGAGCACAGTCAACTGCGCCAGGACTTCAAGCAGTCGTTGAACTCGTTCATCAAAGTCGCCTGGAACGACACGCACCGCGGCCTCTACCCCACCGAAGAAGGCCCTGGCCGTACCGACGCCTTCGGCCGCATCGCCAACGCCAGCTTTGGCGACGCCATTACGCCGGACAACTACCGCGTCGCCAATGCGCCAGTAGACTACCCGCAGTTGTGGGATATCTGGACCTTCGACTGGGTGCAATGGAACGGTTCGGCCCAGCAACCCATGGCCCGCAATATCGGCGAAGCCCTGGGCGTGGGCGCCACCCTGACCTTTTTCGACAGCGCCGGCCAGCCGCTACAAGGGGATGCCCGCTACCCATCGAGCGTGCGCGTGCGCGACCTCAACCTGATCGAAGAAACCCTGCAACGCCTCAAGCCACCGACTTGGCCCGAGGACGTGTTCGGCGCTGTCGACAAGCCTCTCGCCGCCCAAGGCCGTGCGCTGTTCACCGAGAACTGCGCCGGCTGCCACGTACCCAGCGTCACCCAAGAAGGTGGCCGCCCGGTGCAGCACCTGAAGATGCTGCCCGTGGATTACATCGGCACCGACCCCGGCACCGCCAGTAATATTGCCGACCAACGCTACGACCTCAGCGCCCTGCAATGGGACCCGGCGGAGCTGGCCAAGCTCAATGTCCAACTGCACCCGACACCGACCGAGCCGCTGGACCTGAAAAAAATGTCGGTCGCCAAGGGCCTGGCCTACGTCACCGCCTTCGTTGAAGACCATGCCTACCGCGCCGCCGGCGCAACCCCCGCCGAACGCCCACGCCTGGACGGCTATGGCCTGCCCATCGGCGTGCGCGAGTTGCGTGCCTACAAAGCCCGCCCGCTGGCCGGCGTGTGGGCCACCTCGCCGTTCCTGCATAACGGCTCGGTGCCAACGATCTACCAGTTGCTTTCGCCCCAGGACGAGCGCAGCACCACCTTCTATAAAGGCACCTTCAATTACGACCCGCGTCACCTGGGCTTTGAGACCGGCGCGTTCAAGAATGCCTTCCTGTTCGATACCAAAATTACCGGCAACCACAACAGCGGCCACGAATTCCGGGCTGGCGAGCGTGGCAAAGGCGTGATCGGCCGCGGCTTGCTGCCGCAGGAACGCTGGGCGCTGCTGGAATACCTCAAAGTGCTGGGCGGCCCGCTGGAGCAACAATTGCCATGATGATCCGATCTCGATATGACCAACCGTCCCTGCTCGCCCGCCTGTGGCTGCGCCTGGGTGCGTTTCTCGGCAAGACCCTGTTGTGGCTGGTGGGCCTGGGCCTGCTTGGCTGGCTGGCGGCCACCGCCTGGTACGCCTGGCAACACAGCGGGCCAGTGTCGCCGGATGAACAGGTCCCGGCGGGTGAAGCAGCGATGACCCAGGGCATCATTCAGACCGCGGTGCGCATCGTCGACCAACACCGCGAAGGCACCCGCTACCTGCGCGATGCACACGCCAAGGCGCATGGTTGCGTGAAGGCCGAGGTCAGCGTGCTGGCCGACCTTGACCCGGCACTGCGCCAGGGCGTGTTCGCCGAGCCTGGCAAAACCTGGCAGGCGATGATGCGGCTGTCCAACGGCAACGCCTACCCGCAATTCGACAGCATTCGCGATGCCCGCGGCATGGCGATCAAGCTGCTCGACGTGCCGGGCAAACAGCTGCTCGCCGACCAGCAAACCCGTGCCGAACAGGACTTCGTGATGTTCAGCCATCCGAACTTTTTTGTCAGCGATGTGGCGGAATATGCGCAAAACATTGGTGCCCAGGCCGATGGCAAGAAAGTCCTGGCATTCTTCCCCAACGTCGACCCGCGCAGCTGGCAGGTGCGCCACCTGTTTATCGCGCTGGCGACCCTGGCACCCGCTCCGGCCAGCCCCACGCAGACCACTTATTTCTCGGTCTCGCCCTACAAGTTCGGCGCGGCCAACGCCAAGTTCCGCGTCGCCCCCGACCCGCAAAGCTGCCCTGAATATGTATTGCCTAAACAGAATCAGGACCTGCCGAACTTCTTGCGCAGAGCCCTGAGCCAGCAGCTTTCCACCGACCGCGTACCGGCGTGCTTCGTGTTGCAGATCCAGCGGCAGAACCCGCAGAAATTCATGCCGATCGAAGACACCAGCATCGAATGGAAGGAAAGCGACGCGCCCTATGAAACCGTGGCCAAGGTAAAGATCCCGGCACAAGACTTTGATACCCCGCAACTGAACCTGGCCTGCGACAATCAATCGTTCAATCCGTGGTTTGGTGTAGAAGAGCACCGCCCGATCGGCGGCATCAACCGTTTGCGCAAGGCCGTTTACGAGGCTGTCAGCGACTACCGCCATAGCCGCAACGCGCCGTAAAGGATAAAGGTGGAATCAAGCAGGAGGCGGCTCTATAGCCGCCCTCCTCCCACGCCACCGTACTTACGGGCTCGGGGGCATGTTTAACCGGTCGCCATAAACGCTGGCTTGCTCAGTAACGAGCATGCCCGCATGAATGCTTGCGGCATCAATGATGGCATTAAAATATCAAGTAAGCGCTTGTTTGAATTTTCGTATGTGATTTCTTGAAATCCTCTCGTCCTTGGTCAATCTTATAGGCCTGCTCATTCATGGATGAAGCCGTCATGCCAGCCAAACAAGCGAACCGTAGTTGCGAAAAATTCAATAAAATCTACGAGCCTGCTACGGAAGCGGAGCCCGCATATAGGGTGTCTACTTTTTCGGAACGGTTATGCCCTAAGTGCAAACAACAGTACTCACTAGAGTATGTCAGCAGTGCATTACGCGTTAATGTGGAAAAGTTATGCATGTTAGCGAACAAGAGAAACGGTTGACCTGATTTATACACGAACGTATGGACTTTTTGCGGTAGTGCATTCATTCGGGTGGAGGGGGAATGTAGGGCTTCGGGTTAAATGGCACAGTGCCAGACGGCCGCCACCTCACGTTTTCAAGCCCATAGCGCTCTGCCATCGGTTTGCTGATGCGTTTGAGCTTGTCATTACGTGACCTCGGAATGATGCCTATCCCCGCATCGCAACAAGCCCAGTGCCAAGCCTCTGCATTATTCATAACTTCGCTTCTTATAATGAAGGACCGGGGTGTGTGATGAAGTTCATACTCGATGATATATAAATAGCTTGTCATGTTTGCTCCTTCTGAATTTTTTGTTATCTCGTCAGAAGGAAGGTTCAGATTTTTTCCTGTACAAATCATACCGCTTCGTACAAGTTTCCCCCTTGCCGGCTTATTACGCCGTTGGTCGGCATCGCACAAAAGAAAATAAACTTGCGAAGCGTTTTATGTTTCTCACTACTGAGTCTGTGCACTCATGCAGTCTCTAAAACTCCTGTCTTGCCCGCACTCTGCGGGCTTTTTTAATGTGGGTTTAGTCCGACGGAGTTGGTCGATGTGTGCCATTCACCAATGACGTCAATCGATCCTTTTTCTGCCTTTGCGCATAGGCAGCTTTGGCTCAAGCCTCAACCCGCACAAATCTTCTAAACTTCCTGTTCAAAAGCGCGGTAATTTAGCCGCCCGCACCGTTCAAAACTGACCCCTACCTCTGGAGCCTTCCGTGGATAAACGCAACTGGATTGAGCTGTCCCAGGATGCCGATACCGGGATTGAATCGATTCGCGCCCATTTTCAGGGGCATGCCTACGATCCGCACTGGCATGACAGTTTTCTGATTGGGGTCACCGAACAGGGGGTACAGCAGTTCAATTGCCGACGCGTTCGCCATCTCAGTACACCGGGCAAGGTATTCATGCTGGAGCCGGGGGAAATCCACGACGGACATGCGCCGACCGAGGAAGGGTTTACCTATTCCATGCTGTACCTTGACCCGCACTGGCTTGAACGGGAGCTGCATGCGTTGTTCGAGCACGCGCCGGCCAATAGTCAGCCGGGCTTTGCCGACACCCTGAGCCAGGAACCGGGCCTGGCCGCTGCCGTTTATCAAGCCTTCCACGTGCTTCACGGGGGTGATTTGCGCATCGTGCGCCAGAACGCCATCGATACCTTGTTAGGGTCGCTCACTTGCCACCTTGATTGGCGCAAGCGGCGGGTGTTTGATCCGCGCCTGCCGTTGGTGGCCCAGGTGGCGCGTGACTATCTGCATGCCCATGTCTACGAGGACATCGGGCTGGATGATCTGGCGCAAGCCTGTGGGGTTGATCGCTTTCGCCTGACGCGGGCCTTCAAGGCAGCCTTTGGGCTGGCGCCTCATGCTTATCTGATCCAGTTGCGCCTAGCCAAGGCGCGGCAGCTACTGGCGCGGGGCGAGTCACCGGCGCAGGTGGCCAGTGCTCTCGGGTTCTCCGATCAAAGCCATCTGGGGCGCTGGTTCCGCCGTGCTTACCAGCTCACACCAGCGGACTACCGCAAGCGCTGCTCAAACCTTCCAGACTGAATCCAGCTGACCCGCGACCATGGCCTCCCATCTGATCAAGGAGTCCATGCCATGTTTTTTTCGCTGTTCTTTTCTGCCCCTTCGACGCGTCCACTGGGAGCCTGAGCCATGGAATCGTTGTTGCCGTTCCTGCTGTTTGCGATCGTTGCCTCGATCACCCCGGGGCCGACCAATATTCTGGTGCTGAGCCACAGTTCGAGGTGGGGGCTGGGCGCCACACTGCCGATCATTTTTGGCGCATGCATCGCGGCGGCGCTGATTGTGTTTGTCGTCGGGTTCGGCGTGGGCGAGACGTTGCTGCGGTTTCCGCGCGTGCAGCAGGCGATGGCCTGGGCCGGGGTGCTGTGGTTGACTTGGCTGGCCTGGCAGATTTTCAAAGCGCGCCGCCGTCGCTGAACCCGACTAACCCACGCGACGAGGGCCTGAGCGTGTTCGGTGCCGCGACCCTGCAATTGCTCAACCCAAAAGTCTGGATGATGGCAGTGGCGGTGGCGAGCGTGTTTGTCGGTGGCGGCGACAAGACCACGCGGCTGGGGGGGGGGGGTGGTGTTGTCGCTGGTGTTCCTGTTGGTCTCCTTGCCGTGCATGACCCTGTGGGCATTGCTCGGGGTGGCGAGCGCGCGGCTTTTGGTTCGCCACAGGCGTTCAAGCGCGCGAACTATGCACTGGCTTTTTTGCTGCTGGTGTCGGCCTGGCTGACGGTGCTGGCGTAGAGGTCACTGAAATAACGTACTTAAATGTGTACTTAAAACCCGTGGCTGGAGATGGATCGCAGCGCAATGCTGCAGACGAAAAAAAGCCCGCTCAATGAGCGGGCTTTCTGTGGTGACCTGGCGTTCAGCGTTCCAGGTTACCGAATATGGCGCAGCGGACGGGACTCGAACCCGCGACCCCCGGCGTGACAGGCCGGTATTCTAACCGACTGAACTACCGCTGCGCGTAACACATGAAGCGAATGGTGGGTGATGACGGGATCGAACCGCCGACCCTCTGCTTGTAAGGCAGATGCTCTCCCAGCTGAGCTAATCACCCTTCGTTTCGGTGTGGGCGGCATAATACAGCAAAAATCTGCAATGTCTTGATTTAAATGCAATTTATTTTAAATATTTTCTGGATAGCACCACAGCCCCCGTAAATACGGGTGTTTGCCCTCAATCCTGGCGCTTTGCGCCGAATGTAGATGCCGTCTACGTGCTGAACGAAGCCGAGGTAGACAGAACCGGCCCGGCCGCAGCGATTGGCTTCAAGCCACGGGACAACTGCCCGCCCTCCCTTTTGTCGTCTTTGGAGCATAAACCCGTTTCCGGGACTTGCACTGCCGGTATTATGGTATACCATCAGACGCATAGACACCCAAACCCCTCTACGGAGCAGCTCATGAGTTTCGAAATCCGCAAGATCGTCAGCTATGTCGAAGAAACCTTTATCGAAGGCGGCAAGGCTACTGACAAGCCTGTGACTATGGTCGGGCTGGCCGTAGTGATGAAAAACCCTTGGCTGGGCCGCGGGTTCGTTGAAGACCTGAAACCGGAAATCCGCGCCAACTGTTCCGACCTCGGTGCGCTGATGGTCGAACGCCTGGTGAACATCATCGGCGGTGCCGAAAAGATCGAAGCCTACGGCAAGGCCGCGGTAGTCGGTGCCGACGGCGAAATCGAGCATGCTTCGGCGGTGATCCACACCCTGCGCTTCGGTAATCACTACCGCGAAGCCGTTAAAGCCAAAAGCTACCTGAGCTTCACTAACAAGCGCGGCGGCCCGGGCACTTCGATCCGAGATCCCGATGATGCACAAGGACGATGAAGGCCTGCGTTCGCACTACATCACGCTGGAAATGCAGATTGAAGATGCCCCGCGTGCCGACGAAATCGTGGTGGTTCTGGGCTGCGCCGATGGCGGCCGCCTGCACCCACGCATCGGCAACCGTTATATCGATCTGGAAGAGCTGGCGGCCGAGAACGCTCAGTAATCCAGGTTAGTCACCAAAACAAGAAAGGCATGCAGGAGCGCTCCATGATTCGGCTCACCGCTGAACGCACCCCGGCTGGCACCAGTTACCTGGCGACCGGCCAAGGCCAGCCCGTGGTTTTGATCCACGGCGTGGGCCTGAACAAAGAAATGTGGGGCGGCCAGGTTGTCGGCCTAGCCACGAAGTACCGTGTGATTGCCTACGATATGCTTAGCCATGGCGCCAGCCCGCGCCCGGAAAGCGGCACGCCTCTGCTCGGCTATGCCGATCAGTTGCTGGAGCTGCTCGACCACCTGCAATTGCCCCAGGCGACCGTGATCGGCTTTTCCATGGGCGGGTTGGTCGCGCGGGCTTTTGCCTTGCATTACGCGCAACGCCTGCAAGGCCTGGTGGTGCTCAACAGCGTGTTCAATCGCAGCCCCGAACAGCGTGCCGGCGTCATCGCACGCACCGCTCAAGCGGCCGAGCACGGACCGGATGCCAACGCCGAAGCCGCCCTGTCGCGCTGGTTCAGCCGTGAATATCAGGCGGCCAATCCGGCGCAGATTGCGGCCTTGCGCCAAACCCTGGCAAACAACGACCCTCAGGGTTACCTGACCACCTATAAGCTGTTCGCGACCCAGGACATGTACCGCGCCGACGATCTAGGCAGCATTCAGGTGCCGACACTGATCGCCACCGGTGAGTTGGACCCGGGTTCGACGGCGCAAATGGCCGAGCAATTGGCCGCACGCATTCCCGGCGCGACCGTTGCCGTGCTCGCCGAGCAGCGGCATATGATGCCCGTAGAATCACCGCGCCTGGTCAACCAGCTGCTGCTGGAGTTTCTCGACACCGCGCACTCCCGACAAAACCAAATAAAGGGGATCGTTGCATGACACTCGCACGCTTCCAGATGTGCATCGGCGGTGAATGGGTCGATGCCCTGTCCGGCAAGACCTTTGAAAGCCTCAACCCGGCGCTGGCCCAGCCTTGGGCCGAATTGCCCGACGCCGACGAAGCCGATGTCGAGCGCGCCGTGCAGGCCGCGCAAACCGCTTTCGACAGCTCGGCATGGCGTGGCTTGACCGCCACCGCTCGTGGCAAATTGCTGCGACGCCTGGGCGACCTGATCGCCGAAAACAAAGAACAACTGGCGCAGCTGGAAAGCCGCGACAACGGCAAGCTGATTCGCGAAACCCGTGGCCAGGTCAGCTATCTGCCGGAGTTCTTCCACTACACCGCAGGCCTGGCGGACAAGCTCGAAGGCGGCACTCTGCCGCTGGACAAGCCGGACCTGTTTGCCTACACCGTGCACGAAGCCATGGGTGTGGTCGCCGCAATCATTCCGTGGAACAGCCCGCTGTACCTGACCGCGATTAAACTCGCCCCGGCCCTCGCGGCGGGCAATACGATCGTGATCAAGCCGTCGGAACACGCCTCGGCGACCATCCTTGAACTGGCGCGCCTGGCGCTGCAAGCCGGCATCCCACCGGGCGTCGTCAACGTAGTGACCGGCTACGGCCCGAGCACCGGCGCCGCCCTCACCCGCCACCCGCTGGTGCGCAAGATCGCCTTTACCGGCGGCGCCGCCACGGCACGGCATGTGGTGCGCAGCAGCGCCGAGAACTTCGCCAAGCTGTCCCTGGAACTGGGCGGTAAATCACCGAACATCATCTTTGCCGACGCCGACCTCGACAGCGCCATCAACGGCGCGATCGCCGGGATCTATGCCGCCTCCGGGCAGAGCTGCGTCTCGGGCTCGCGCTTGCTGGTTCAGGATGAAATCTACGACGAATTCGTCGAGCGCCTGGTGGAGCGCGCCCAACGCATTCGCATCGGTAACCCTCAAGACGACGCCAGCGAGATGGGCCCCATGGCCACCGCGCAGCAACTGGCCGTGGTCGAAGGCCTGGTAGCGGTGGCCATCGCCGAAGGCGCGCGCCTGCGCACCGGCGGCAAACGCCCGCAGAACCTCGGCGAAGGCTGGTTCTACGAGCCGACCTTGTTCGAGTGCGACCGCAATTCGATGAAGATCATGCAGGAAGAAGTCTTCGGCCCGGTGGCCTCAGTCATCCGCTTCAAGGATGAAGCCCAAGCGCTGGCCATTGCCAACGACTCGCAGTTCGGCCTCGCCGCCGGTATCTGGACCCGCGACCTGGGGCGTGCCCATCGCCTGGCCCGGGACGTTCGTTCGGGGATTATCTGGGTCAACACCTACCGCGCCGTCTCGGCCATGGCGCCGATCGGCGGTTTCAAGAACAGCGGCTATGGACGCGAGAGCGGCATCGATTCGGTGCTGGCCTACACCGAGCTGAAAACGGTGTGGATCAACCTCTCTCAGGCCCCCATGCCTGATCCCTTCGTGATGCGCTAGGAGCCCTGAAAAATGATCGAACCCGGCATTTACAAAGACGTCATGAGCTCGTTCCCATCCGGGGTCACGGTGGTGACCACCCTGAACCAGGACGGTGAGATCGTCGGCATCACCGCCAGCGCCTTCAGTGCGCTGTCGATTGATCCGGCACTGGTGCTGTTCTGCCCCAACTATGCCTCGGACACGTACCCGATTCTGCGTGACAGCAAGCAGTTCGCGATTCATCTGCTATCGGCCGACCAGACTGCCGAAGCCTATGCGTTTGCGGGCAAAGGCAAGGACAAGGCCAAAGGCATCGAGTGGCACTTGAGCGATCTGGGCAACCCGCTGCTGCACAACGCCACGGCGATCATCGAGTGCGAACTGTGGCGTGAATACGACGGCGGCGATCACGCGATCATCGTCGGCGCGGTGAAGAACCTGATTCTGCCCCAGCAACCGGTCACGCCGATGATCTATCACAAAGGCAAGCTGGGCCCGCTACCCACGCTGGCCTGACGATGACATGGGGGCTGCGTCTACCCGCTCAAATACACCTGGATGGGCGGGTTCGATGACTTTGGGAGCACACAGCAATGAACAACGAAAAATATGAAAAAGGCCTGAAAATTCGCACTCAGGTGCTGGGTGAGGCTTACGTGAACCGCTCCATCGAGCAAGCCGACGACTTCACCCGGCCGCTTCAGGAGATGGTCACCGAGTACTGCTGGGGCCACGTCTGGGGGCGTGAGGGTTTGTCGCTTAAAGAGCGCAGCATGATAAACTTGGCAATGATTTCGGCCCTCAATCGGCCTCACGAACTCAAGCTGCATGTACGCGGCGCCTTGCGTAACGGGCTGAGTCGTGAACAAATACGCGAAATTCTGCTTCAGGTCGGTATTTATTGCGGCGTTCCCGCTGCCGTAGACAGTTTCCGGCTCGCCCGTGAAGCGTTCGCCGAAGCCGATGCCAAGGCCTCCAGTTAACCCTTGGCTGTTGTGATGACCTGAGCACGATGATCCTGATCGACGTGCTCTTTTTGCATGGACAGCCACACTCAGAGCGGACCCCATGAAACGCCTGCCACTCGACGACAGCTTCAAGGTCAATCGCAACCCCGTTACCCTGCGCGAAATCGTGCTGGATAAACTGCGAAGCGCCATCATGAACTTCCAGCTCTTGCCGGGAGATCGTCTGGTTGAACGCGATCTGTGCGATCGCCTGGGCGTCAGCCGCACGTCCGTACGAGAAGCCTTGCGTCATCTGGAATCCGAAGGTCTGGTGGAATTTGCCGACGCCAAGGGCCCACGGGTGGCGATCATTACCCTGGCCGATGCCGTGGATATCTATGAGCTGCGTTGCGTGCTCGAAGGCCTGATCGTCCAGCTGTTCACCCTGCGTGCCAAGGCCAAGGACATCAAGGCCCTGGAAAAAGCCCTCGAGGAAAACCGCAAGGCCCTCAAGGAAGGTGAACTGCAACAGGTGATCGATTCGGTTCAAGGTTTCTACGACGTCCTGCTCGAAGGCTCCGGCAATCATGTCGCGGCCACTCAACTGCGTCAGTTGCAGGCACGGATCAGTTACTTGCGGGCGACATCGGTGTCCCAGCAAAACCGCCGTGGCGCGAGCAATCAGGAAATGGAACGCATGGTCGAAGCGATCAAGAGCGGCGATCCCCTGGCCGCCCACCAGGCTTGTGTCGACCACGTGCGCGCCGCCGCGACTGTCGCGCTCGATTACCTCAAGCGCAAACAGGAAGAGACCGGAAAAATCCCCGAGATCACCCTGCCCATCGCGCTCAAAGAACCTCGCATAGGTCGCTAAGCATGTTCAGCCCGAGCTTTTGTCCAAAGTGCGGCGGCGGTGACCTCGGTTACCAGCTACCACCGGGCGATACGCACGAGCGTCTGATGTGCCGCGGCTGCGACTACATCCATTACGTCAATCCGAAAATCATCGCCGGCTGCATCATCGAGCAGGACGGCAAGTACCTGTTGTGCCAACGCGCGATCCCGCCGCGTCCGGGCACTTGGACGCTGCCGGCGGGCTTCATGGAAGGTGGCGAGACCACCGAGCAGGCAGCACTGCGTGAAGTCTGGGAAGAGAGCGGCGTGCGCGCGGAAATTCTCTCGCCCTACTCGATCTTCAGCGTGCCGAAGATCAGCGAGGTGTACATCATCTTCCGCGCCATCGCGCTGGAAATCACCGGCCAGTACGGGCCGGAAACCCTCGACTACCAATTCTTCGCGCCCGAGGACATTCCTTGGGACAGCATCTATTACCCGGCAATCCGGCAGATCCTCGAACGCTATATCGAGGAGAGCCAGGCCGGGGTCTACGGCATCTACATCGGCAACGACGATACCGGCAAGATCCACTTCATTCGCTGACATCTACTGGGGCGTCACGCCCTCGACAATGATCACCTCAGCCCGGGCCACGCCCTCACGGTGACGTTTCGCCTCCTGATAGGGCTCGCTGTGGTAACAGGCCAGCGCCTGCTCGTAGGAATCGAACTCGATGACCACGCTGCGTTGCGGTGTCGACCGGCCTTCCATCGCTTCACTGCGCCCACCGCGAGCCAACATCCGCCCGCCATATAAAGCGAACGCCGCCGGAGCGCGCTGGGTGTATTGGCTGTAGTGATCGGGGTCGGTGACATCCACGTGAGCAATCCAGTACGCCTTCATAGTGACCTCTTGGTTTATTTTGTATTATGGTATACCAATAAATATACCCACCAATCACTGAGAGTTCCAGCATGGCCTTCAACAGCATCGAAGAAATCATCGAAGATTACCGGCAAGGCAAGATGGTGCTACTGGTCGATGACGAGGACCGGGAAAACGAAGGCGATCTGCTGCTCGCCGCCGACCGCTGCACCGCCGAGGCCATCAGCTTCATGGCTCGTGAAGCGCGGGGATTGATTTGCCTGACCCTGACCGATGCGCACTGCCAGCGCCTTGGCCTGGAGCAAATGGTGCCGAGCAATGGCAGCGTGTTCAGCACCGCGTTCACGGTTTCCATCGAGGCCGCCGTGGGCGTGACCACCGGTATTTCCGCCGCCGATCGGGCGCGTACCGTGGCCGCCGCCGTAGCGGCCCATGCAGGCCCAACGGACATTGTGCAGCCCGGCCATGTCTTCCCGCTACGCGCCAAGGAAGGCGGCGTGCTGACCCGCGCCGGCCACACCGAAGCGGGTTGCGACCTCGCTCGCCTGGCCGGTTTCACGCCCGCCTCGGTGATCGTTGAAGTGATGAACGACGACGGCACCATGGCCCGCCGCCCGGATCTGGAAGTGTTCGCCCGCAAACATGCCATCAAGATCGGCACCATCGCCGACCTGATCCACTATCGCCTCAGCACCGAACACACCGTGGTGCGCATCGGCGAACGCGAGCTGCCGACGGTGCATGGCACCTTCCGCCTGATCACCTTCGAGGACCGCATCGAAGGTGGCGTGCACATGGCGATGGTCATGGGTGACATTCGTCGAACAGAACCCACCCTGGTGCGGGTGCATGTGATCGATCCGCTGCGCGATCTGGTCGGTGCGCAGTACAGCGGCCCGTCCAACTGGACGCTGTGGGCCGCACTGCAACGGGTGGCCGAAGAGGGTCGTGGCGTGGTGGTCGTCTTAGCCAATCACGAATCATCCCAGGCGCTGCTCGAACGCGTCCCTCAACTCACCCAACCGCCAAAACAATTCAGCCGCTCACAATCGCGCATCTATTCTGAAGTAGGGACTGGGGCGCAAATTCTTCAGGAGCTTGGCGTGGGCAAATTGCGTCATCTCGGCCCACCGTTGAAATACGCAGGTTTGACCGGCTACGACCTGGAAGTGGTCGAGAGCATCCCTTTCACCGAATGAGTCCGGGGTTGGCCCCGTTCTACGCAAGTCACTCATAAAGGGCCTGACGGCAAAAAAACCGCTTTTGCGCTGATAGCCGGTACGGCAAAGTGCTTGCACAAAGTTTGGAATACCATAATATGATATTCCATAGGCCAGCTGCTCGTCATTGACCAGATGGACCTACTGCTCCCGATAGGCGGGCACTCGAAGCCCCGCTCATAAACACAACAATGAGGGCGTGAAAATGGTGTTGAACAAACGTGCGACCGCAGTTCTTTTGGCGGGACTGCTGAGTGTGACCAGCCAGGCATTGCTGGCGGCTGAAAGCGTCAACTTCGTGAGTTGGGGCGGCAGCACCCAGGATGCGCAGAAACAGGCCTGGGCCGACCCGTTCAGCAAGGCCAGCGGCATCACCGTGGTGCAGGACGGCCCGACCGACTACGGCAAACTCAAGGCCATGGTTGAAAGTGGCAACGTGCAATGGGACGTGGTCGATGTCGAAGCCGACTTCGCCCTGCGCGCTGCCGCCGAAGGCTTGCTCGAGCCCCTCGATTTCAAAGTCATTCAGCGCGACAAGATCGACCCGCGCTTCGTCAGCGATCACGGCGTCGGCTCGTTTTTCTTCTCCTTCGTCCTCGGCTACAACGAAGGTAAGCTCGGCGCCGGCAAGCCTCAGGATTGGTCCGCGCTGTTCGACACCAAGACCTACCCCGGCAAACGCGCCCTCTATAAATGGCCAAGCCCCGGCGTGCTCGAACTCGCCCTGCTGGCCGACGGCGTGCCTGCCGACAAGCTGTATCCGCTGGACCTGGACCGCGCCTTCAAGAAACTCGACACCATCAAGAAAGACATCGTCTGGTGGGGCGGCGGCGCGCAGTCGCAGCAACTGCTGGCCTCCGGTGAAGCAAGCATGGGCCAGTTCTGGAACGGCCGGATTCATGCCCTGCAAGAAGACGGCGCCCCGGTCGGCGTAAGCTGGAAGCAGAACCTGGTCATGGCCGACATCCTGGTCATTCCCAAGGGTTCAAAAAACAAGGACGCGGCGATGAAGTTCCTGGCCAACGCCAGCAGCGCCAAGGGCCAGGCGGACTTCTCCAACCTGACCGCCTACGCTCCGGTCAACGTCGACAGCGTGCAGCGCCTGGACTCGGTGCTGGCGCCTAACCTGCCGACCGCTTACGCAAAGGATCAGATCACGCTTGATTTCGCGTACTGGGCCAAGAACGGTCCGGCCATCGCGACACGGTGGAACGAATGGCTGGTCAAATGAAAATGACGGCCACTGCGTCCCGTCCCTCCACTGCCACCGGGAGCGCGACCAGCGCTGCCGGTTCGGCCCACGGCAAGGCCAGCGCAATAGCGCAAGCCCCGTCCTTCAAACAACGCTGGCGTGGCGCCGGCAATCTGTTGCCGGCGCTGCTGTTCCTCGGCCTGTTCTTTCTCGCGCCGTTGATTGGCCTGTTGTTGCGCGGCGTGCTGGAACCGACCCCGGGCTTTGGCAACTATGAACAACTGTTCGCCAACTCGGCGTACGCAAGGGTGCTGCT
The DNA here is from genome assembly GCF_054668275.1 of Pseudomonas sp. S3_A03. Taxonomy (NCBI): domain Bacteria; kingdom Pseudomonadati; phylum Pseudomonadota; class Gammaproteobacteria; order Pseudomonadales; family Pseudomonadaceae; genus Pseudomonas; species Pseudomonas sp. S3_A03. The sequence goes on along the minus strand of NZ_CP162753.1, from coordinate 4,776 downwards.
CAACACCTTTTCGGTGGCTGGGTTGGTGACGATCTTCAGTCTGTTGCTGGGCTTTCCGCTGGCCTGGGCGATCACGCTGGTGCCACGCGGCTGGGGACGCTGGATCCTCAACATCGTGCTGTTGTCGATGTGGACCAGCCTGCTCGCCCGCACCTATTCGTGGCTGGTGCTGCTGCAAGCCTCGGGGGTGATCAACAAGACCTTGATGGCGCTAGGCATCATCGATCAGCCGCTGGAGATGGTGCATAACCTCACCGGCGTGGTGATCGGCATGAGCTACATCATGATCCCGTTCATCGTGCTGCCGTTGCAGGCGACCATGCAGGCCATCGACCCGATGATCCTGCAGGCCGGCTCCATCTGCGGCGCCAGCCCGTGGACCAACTTCTTCCGGGTGTTCCTGCCGCTGTGCCGGCCGGGCCTGGCGTCCGGCGGGTTGATGGTGTTCGTGATGTCGCTCGGTTACTACGTCACCCCGGCGTTGCTCGGCGGTGCGCAGAACATGATGCTGCCCGAGTTCATCATTCAGCAGGTGCAGTCGTTCCTCAACTGGGGCCTGGCCAGTGCCGGCGCCGCGTTGCTGATCGCGATCACGCTGGTGCTGTTCTACTTCTACCTGAAGCTCCAGCCGGAATCCCCGGTTGGCGCCAGCAATGCGAGGTAAGTCGTCATGCTCCTGACCCCCAATGCCATGAGCCGGCGCATGCGCTTCGGCCTGTATGCGACTACCGGGCTGATTGGTCTGTTCCTGCTGCTGCCGATTGTGTTCATCGTGCTGCTGTCGTTCGGATCGTCGCAATGGCTGGTGTTCCCGCCGCCGGGCTGGACGTTGAAATGGTACGGCCAGTTCTTCTCCAATGCCGACTGGATGAACGCGGCAATGGCCAGCCTCAAGGTCGCGGTGTTGACCACCTTTTTCGCCGTGGCCCTGGGCCTGCCGACAGCGTTCGCCCTGGTGCGTGGCCGCTTCCCCGGCCGCGAAATGCTCTACGGCCTGTTCACCCTGCCGATGATCGTGCCGCTTGTGATCATCGCGGTGGCGGTGTACGCGCTGTTCCTGAAACTGGGTTACACCGGCACCCTGTTCGCGTTCGTGGTCAGCCACGTCATCGTCGCGCTGCCGTTCACCATCATCTCGATTATCAATTCGCTGAAGCTGTTCGATCAGTCGATCGAGGATGCGGCGGTGATCTGCGGCGCCTCGCGCCTGCAAGCGGTGTTCAAGGTGACCTTTGCGGCGATCCGTCCGGGCATGGTGGCCGGCGCCCTCTTCGCCTTTCTCGTCTCGTGGGACGAAGTGGTGCTGAGCGTGATGATGGCCAGCCCGACCCTGCAAACCCTTCCCGTGAAAATGTGGACCACCCTGCGCCAGGACCTGACGCCCGTGATCGCCGTCGCCTCGACGCTGCTGATCGGCCTCTCGGTATTGGTCATGGTGATCGCCGCCGCTCTGCGCCGGCGCAACGAAATCAGCGCCTGAGCGCCAGGAGTACGACATGAGTGCAGTGATCAAAAATTCCGCCCAGCACCACGACACACCGCTGGTCAGCCTGCGCAACCTGAACAAGTACTACGGCGACTTTGCCGCCGTGGACGACATCTCGCTGGACATCAAGGACGGTGAATTCCTGACTTTCCTCGGCTCCAGCGGCTCGGGCAAAAGCACCACGCTGTCGATGCTCGCCGGCTTCGAAACCCCGAGCAGCGGCGAAATCCTGGTCAACAGCCAGTCGCTGGTGAACGTGCCGCCGCACAAGCGCGACATCGGTATGGTGTTCCAGCGCTACTCGCTGTTCCCGCACCTGTCGGTACGCGACAACATCGCGTTCCCGTTGGCCATCCGCAAACTGGCCGCCGCCGAACGCGAGCGCCGGGTGGATGCAATGCTTAAACTGGTGCAGCTCGAGCAGTTCGCCCATCGCCGCCCTTCGCAACTGTCCGGTGGCCAGCAGCAACGGGTCGCCATTGCCCGTGCGCTGGTTTACGAACCACGCATCCTGCTGATGGACGAACCGCTCGGTGCCCTGGACAAGAAACTGCGCGAAGACCTGCAAGATGAACTGCGCCAGCTGCATCGGCGCCTGGGCATCACCATCGTCTACGTGACCCACGACCAGGAAGAAGCCATGCGTTTGTCCCAGCGCATCGCGATCTTCAGTCACGGCAAAATCGTTGGCTTGGGCAGTGGCTATGACCTTTACCAAAATCCGCCAAATGCCTTCGTTGCCTCGTTCCTCGGCAACTCGAACTTTCTCAAACTCAAAGCCCAGGGCAATGCGGTCGCTTCGTTTGAAGGTCAGTCTCTGTCGATTCGCCTGAGCGCAGGGCTGCAGACCGATCAAGATGTTTTGCTGATGGTACGACCGGAGAAAGCGTTGGCCTTGAGTGCCGAGCAGGCCACGCAGGAACCGTTGGCGGCGGGCTGGAATGAAGTGTCGGCCAAGGTCGTGGAGGTGCTGTTTCTGGGTGAAAGCCAGACTTGCAGCGTGGTCACTGGCGGTGGCACGTCGATGACGGTCAAGGCACTCTCCGCTGCGGGCATGCCGCTCAAGGCCGGCGATCCGGTGTTGGTACGTTGGGCCACCGCCGATGCATGCGTTTATACCGAATGGGCCGAGAGCGATCTGAACAAGGCTGCTGGCGCTCATTGATCCTCAAGCGGCCCATGCCAGTGGGCCGCGCGTTATCGGTCACCCTTGGGCCGCTGCAACGTCGGGTTGCAGCGGCCTTTTTTTATCTCACTCTCCCCTCTGCCTGACTCTTTTGCTTTTAAGAACAAAGGTCCCGGATCGCCACGAACACAGCACTCGAACTCGGTACCAATCAACTGTGCGCCTTCAACTCCCCCTCTGTTTGCCATCCAAGCGAAAATGCCCGGCACAGGCCGGGCATTTCACACATACAGAACACGAGTTTGATTAATCGGCATAACCGAATCTGGAAGCTTTGCGCGCGTGCACTTGGCTGCGGGTAGCCAGGCAGTAATACAACGGGCAAGTCACCACCAACCCCACCAGCCACGACAGATCAGCCCCTTGCACCCAATTGGCATACGGCCCGACATACAACGACGTATTGGCAAACGGCAACTGCACAATAATCCCGATGAAATACGCAACGATCGCATGCAGGTCGAAACCGCCGCGGGTGAAGAAGTCCGCGGGCAAGTCATGAGCGAAGACGTATAGGAAGCCGGCGAGCAAGGCACTGCCCATGACCCAGCTGCCAATGCGATTGAGGGTGTGAATGAAGCGGTAACCGATCACCCCGATCGCGGTGGCGCTCAAGGCGCCGATGAGGATGCTCGCCGGCACCGGAACCGAAGGCACGATACCGACAATGGACTTGCCGGCCAGCACGATATTGGAGATGAAAAAGCCGATGTAGATAATCGCCGCAAAGCACACGATCAGCAGCGCACCATAACGGCCGAACTGGCCGCGGCTCTGGACCATCTGCGCAATCCCCATGCGCGGACCTTGCGCCGACGCCAGGGCAATCACCAGACCGCCGACCATATGCCCGAGCGCGATCGCCAGCAGCCCCCAGAACAGGTCGAGGTGGAACACCTGAACCACCATGGCACCGGTCACGATGGGCAACGGCGCGATGTTGGTACTGAACCATAAAGTGAAAAGGTCGCGGGCCTTCCCGTGGCGTTCCGCGAGTGGAACGTAATCGACCGTGTGATTCTCGATGAGGGGGGTCTTGCCGGGACATCTGGGACATGTGCATGAACTCTAGTTTGTCTGATCTTATAGTTGTACGAAGCCAAACCGGGGAGCTCTTTGGCCACCCCTCAGATGCAAACCATATTATGGTATTCCAAACTTTTAACAAAGCTGACCCGATGTTTTAGAACCCATCTGAGCCGCAACCTTAAAGCGACAGCGCGTGTTCAATCGGGCTAAAAGCCCAGTAAACATTAGCTAAAAGACCAAAGGCGTACGTTTATTGGGTCCAAAAAAAGCCCTTGCAAAGCATGTATTACGGTATACCATAAGACTACAAACACATAAAAACCGCCAGAGGACCCTCCCATGATCGATGCCGCCATCTACAAACAAGTGATGGGTTCGTTTCCTTCCGGGGTGACGGTGATCACCACGCTGGATGACGATGGCCAAATCGTCGGCCTGACCGCCAGCGCCTTCAGCTCTCTGTCCATGGACCCGGCCCTGGTGCTGTTCTGCCCCAACTACAGCTCCGATTCCTATCCAGTACTCATCAAGAACAAACGCTTTGCCATTCACGTCCTGTCCGGCGGCCAGCAGAGCGAAGCCTATGCCTTCGCGCGCAAAGGCAAAGACAAGGCGCAAGGCATCGAATGGACGTTGAGCGAACTGGGCAACCCGATTCTGGCTAACGCCACGGCGGTGATCGAATGCGAGCTGTGGCGCGAATATGAAGGGGGCGACCACGCAATCATGGTCGGCGCGGTGAAGAACCTGATCGTGCCCCAGCACAACGCCGGGCCACTGGTGTATTGCCACGGCAAAATGGGCGCCCTGCCTGCCGTCGCCTGATCCCGACGTATTTTGCGCATAGTGCGAATTTCGATTATTCAATAAGCCGCCAGCCGACTCCCGATCGACAGGCCAACAACAAAAGATCCGAGGTAAGCGTCATGAAGTTTTCCCTGTTCGTGCACATGGAACGTTGGGACGAAAGTGTCAGCCACCGTCAGCTGTTCGACGACTTGACCGAACTGACCCTGATGGCCGAAGCGGGTGGTTTCAGCACCGTCTGGATCGGCGAACACCACGCCATGGAATA